>NZ_CP114413.1 GCF_027270315.1 Streptomyces cinnabarinus
GGTCTGCTCCGCAGACACGACGCGCCGCCGCTACGCGGCGGTTCAACTGCCTTGCTCCGCAAGGCAGTTGATGGACCGTCACTCCGTGACGGTTGTTCAGATCGCTCCGCGATCTGAACGCAGGAATTCGCTCCGCGAATTCCTGAAAAGCGGCTGGCTGGGCCAGCCTGCGCCTCGCGTTTTAGCTTTCGGTTGGCTTGAATTTGTGTTACAGACCTGACTTGTAATCAGTATAGTTAGAAGTGTCTGGAGGGGCGGCAACTCTTCCGGATCAGAAACCATGAACTCGCCCGAGAAACAAGAGGAGAACACGAAAATGGCAAAACTCAAGCCCGTCTCCATCGCCGCTTTCGCTGAAGCCCGCGAGGAAGCCCACGTCGTCCTCGCACACCTGATGGCCCGTCTGGCACCCGGCGAGCACGTCGTCCGGCTCGGAGTCGGCATGGAAGGACAGGACCAGGTCCTGAGCGCCACGCTCCCCATCACGGTGCAAGGCGAGGGCAGCGCGGAGGACTTGGTGGGCGTGGAGCCGAAGTTCTTCGACAACTTCGTTTTCCTGTTGGCCTGCGGACTGGCCCAGACGCTGTCCTACGGCGTGATGTACCTGCGTTCCCCCTCCCCCGTGGCTGCTGGCGGCCCGTCCTACACCGTGCAGGCGTGGGACCTGGACTGGGGGACGCTGACGGAGTGTGATGCCGCCCGAGCGCAGGAGCTGATCGGGGAGCGTGAACCGGCGTTGTTCACCGACGCGTTCGGAGTCCACTGTCTTGCGGATGATGAGGATGGGGACGGGGCTGAGTCCGTCTACCCGCCGGTGGCCTACACCGTTCTGTAACAGGGGCTGCGTGCGGGCGGGGATGGCAACCCCGCCCGCTTCAGGCCCCGTTGGCCCGCCGGGGAGTGCGGGGTGCTGGCCCGCTTGGGCCGGCACCCCGGGGCTTTCAGTGGCGCGGAGCGCCGCAGAGCCAAAGAAGGAGAGGGAGGGGTGTCGTGTCCCGTGGTGCGGGGCGCGGCGCTCCTCCCTCTCCTGTTTTTTGTGCGTCGCGTAGCGATGCCGGGTTGCCTTGTTTTTGGTGATGCGGAGCATCACGGTTCTGCTCGGGGTTTTTCCGCCGCGTAGCGGCGGCGCATCGCGTCTGCGGAGCAGACCGCGCGCCTGGAATTGTGGTGTGGGGTTTGGGGTGTTGGGGTTTGGCTGGCGGGGAATTTGTGGTCCGGTAAGGTCGGCAAACCTTGGTCCGGTATTCCCCGCCAGCTGCTCACTCGCCCGAGTGAGGCTTTCTTTATGGTAGGTGATGCGAAGGGCGTGTGCGGGGGTGCGGCGGCGGTTGTGCTCCTGGTTTGGGTGAGGCGGGGTGTGGTGGGCTGTGGAGGATGGGCGGTTGCGTCGGCTGTGTGAGGGGCGGTGGGTGGTCAGCCGTGCCTGGATCGTGCGGTACACGGGGGCTGCGTCCTCGACGGTGGCGCGGTGGTACGCGCAGCGGGATCGGCAGCCGAAGGAGCTGCGGCATCCGGAGGTGGTGTGCACGGTGGAGCGGATGCACTATTTCGATCAGCAGGCGGTGGAGGCGTTTTGGGCGGCCTGGCAGCAGGACGTGGGGACCGGTTTGCTGGGGGTGTCGGGGCGGCGGGCCGGCGATGGGCAGGGTGCGCGAGGCGGTGGACACAGCAGGGCGGAGCGTGAGCGGGCGGTGGAGATAGCACTCAAGGCACTGCGGAAGGCCGGCGGCCACCGTCGCGGGCTGGCCGCCGAACTCGCCCGTGAGCATGGCGGTGTGGCGCGTAGCTGGCAGCGCGCTGTCGCGGAAGCTCGCGCCCTGTACGAGCAGGGCCAGGAGCCGGGCAGCGATCCCGGAGCCTGACAGTGCCTGCCGGTGCCGGTCGGTGTGGGGGGCGTGCCGCGGGACCTCGGGGCGCGAAGCGCGGCGGGCGCTGGCCGCCGCGCAGCAGGAAGCAGCGCCCCGGTTCCCCCGATGCGCGCCGCCCGCCCCGTCCCGTCCCTTTTCCCTTTCTTCTTTTTCTGGTCTTCGGGGGCAACGAGGGTGTGCAGAGGGGGATGTCGGGCTGTCGACCATGCCCGTGCGGGCGTGGTGAGCTGGTGAAACGCTGTCAAGGCGGGTGCTGTGTAGGTGCAGTTGTGGGCGGGGTTGTGGGTCGGGTTTGGTGGCGGGGATTGCGGCCCGGCTGGGAGCGGGGTTATCGCATCGTGACCGTGGTCGGGGCGTGATGGTCGCCGTGATGGGTGGGGGCGGCTGATGGCCTGTCCGGTAGACGTGGCGCCGGGCAGGCGGTGCCGCGCCCTATCCGGGCGGGGGTTGCTGCTGATGGTGGATACGGATGCTGGGAGTGTGGATCGGCTGGCTTTGGCGGTGCTGGTGCAGTACCGGATGGCCACGACCGAGCAGATGCATCGGGTGATTGCACCTGGGGTGCGGGCCGAGCAGACGCGGCGGCGGCTGGCCAAGCTGTGCGAGGAAGGGCTCATCGATCGGATCACCCTGCCGCGGGCGGGGCGGATGCGGGTGTGGTTTCCCTCCCTTTACGGGGTGCAGGTGGCCTCTGAATGGTCGGAGTTGCGTGATGGCCGGTCACCGAAGCTCCTGTCCGACCCCACAGCAGCGCGCCTGCGCGCAGGCCACACGCTGGCGGTGACGGAGACAGGGCTGGCTTTCCTGCATGACGCGCGCCGCCGCGGGGATGTGTGTCGGCCTTTGGACTGGATCCCCGAGGTCTACCACCCCCTTGGGGGCGGTGAGGCGGTCACCCCCGACGCGCTGTTGTACTACCGGCGTGCCCGTGAGGGCGGAGGGGGCGGGGCGATGCTGAGGGCCTTCGTCGAGGTGGACCGGGCGACGATGGGGCCCGAACGTCTCGCCGCGAAACTCACCGCCTACGCCCGCCTGCACCAGTACATTCCCGCACCCATACCGGGGACACAGCGCCGGGTGGGGTTGGGGGAAGTGGAAGAGGACTGGCGGCGACGCTATCCCATCTTCCCCCGGCTCCTGTTCGTCCTGGACGGCACCGGGCCTGCCGGGATCGACAACCGCATCAGCGCCTTGCACGCCACCATCCAGATACCGGCAGTGGCCGGCTTCCTGCGGCAGGTCCCCGTCCTCGCCACGCCCATGGCCGCCCTCCGCCACCACGGACCCACCGCACCCATATGGCACCCCATCCACGACACCGACCAGAAGACCGGGTGGATGCACAACCACCACCCCTAACCACCTCAGCGGTGCGCGCATACCGCCAAGTCGGCGGTTCCCAGAGGCGGGGGTGATGGAGGTGGGTTGTTCGATGGTGGAGTCGAGGGATCGGACGCTTTGCTGATTCTGCTTGTCGACGATCAGGCGTGGCCACAGCGCGCAGGGTCCGGGGCGCGCCGGGGGCTTCCTGCCGCGGCTGTGATGAGCAGCAGGACTTGCCAATCGCTCAGAGTCAGGCTGGCTGTGGCGGCCGCGAACAGGGCATGCTCCCGGCAGCGCAGTGGGGGAGGGAGCGGCCGATGCTCGGGCCATTGGGGTACGGCGACGCGGTCAGGCTGCTCGGCGGTAGCGGCCCTGTGCTCGCCGCTCTCGACCGGGTCGTTGGCGGGGCGCTGTTTTCCGCGGCGGGGCCGGCGCCCGATCTGGTGCTGGGCCTGTTTGATGCCAAGGCTGAGCTGGCTGAGCTCAGCCGGAACCTGGTGTCGGGTCTTGCCGAACGGCTCCAGGGGCTCAGCCGCTTCGGCCGTACCGAGCGTCTTGCCGCCGCCCACGCGGTCCTCGTCATCGCCGGCTACAGCGAGGCGATGGGACAGGTCGAGCTGCCCTTCGACCACCGGCAGCTAGGGGTGAGCCGGGTTGAGTCGGTGCACCTGAGCACGGGGCGGGCCCCGGATTCGGAGCGGCTCGCGGCCGTCGCTGAGCACCTGCTCCGTGCCGGCCTCCCCGTGCCCTCGCCCCACCTCCCGTATGAGCAGACCCTTGAGGAGCTCCTCGGCTACTACGCGCAGGCGGCTGAGCTGACGGCCCATTATGTGGCGGGCTGCGCGGTGTGGGACGACCTGACAGCAGAGGCCCGCGAGGAGGTCGGGTCCGTCCTTGCCGACCGGGTGCCTGCCCTGGCCGTTGAGCGCTACGAGGAGCTGTTCCGGCAGCTCACGGCGGATTTCCCCGAAGTCGCGGCCTGGATTGACCGCACCGACCACCGGGCGACCCGCGCCGTGCTGGTGAGCCTGGAGGACTCCCTTGCCCGGGTCGTGGACGGCGCTCTGCCGCCCGGCAGGCTGGCCGCGCTCCACCGGGCGGGCGTGATGGGTCTGGATGGGTCGGTGCTCGGCTCCTTTGAGGAGATTGCCGACGGCATGGTCGTGCCCGCTCTGCGCGAGGCGTATGTGAGCCCTGATTTCCGGGTGGCCGAGTACCGGCGGGCGGACGGCGCGATCCACCAGGACTATTGGTGGGAGGCGTACGAACGCCGCTCGGGCTTGGACGCCTTCCTTGCGGAACTGCTCGTTGCGCCGCTTGCCGCCCAGGCGCCGGTGCTCTTGCTGGGTCAGCCGGGTTCCGGCAAGTCGTACCTGACCAAGGTGCTCGCGGCCCGGCTGCCGGTCGATGACTTCCTGGTGGTCCGGGTGGCGTTGCGTAGCGTCCCCGCTGATGCGGGCGTGCAGGAGCAGATCGAGGACGCGGTGCGTCAGGCCACTGGCGAGACGATGGACTGGCCTGCTGTCGTGCGGGCTGCGGACGGCGCGCTGCCCGTCGTGCTGCTCGACGGCTTCGACGAGCTCCTCCAGGCGACCGGCCTCAACCAGTCCGACTACTTGGAGCAGGTCGCCGCCTTCCAGCGTCGCGAGGCGGGTTTCGGCCGCCCTCTCGCGGTCCTGGTCACCAGCCGGACGGCCGTCGCCGACCGTGCCCGGCTCACCTCCCGGGGAATCGCGGTTCGGCTGGAGGATTTCAGCCCCGCCCAGACGCGCCAGTGGCTTCAGCTGTGGAACGGCAAGAACGCCGGGCACTTCGCACAGCGCGGTCTTCAGCCCCTTGAGGCGGACCGCGTGCTGTGCCAGCCGGACCTGGCGGGCCAGCCGCTGCTGCTGCTGATGCTCGCGCTGTACGACGCGCAGGACAACGCCTTCCAGCGGGAGGCGCACGACATCGCCGGATTCGACCTGTACGAGCGGTTACTGGAGCGGTTCGCCCGGCGGGAGGTGCTCAAGCACGCCCCCTCGCTCCCCGAGCGTGAGCTGGCGCACGCCGCCGAGCAGGAGCTGCTGCGGCTGTCCGTCGCCGCGCTCGCCATGTTCAACCGGGGCCGGCAGTGGGTGACCGACAACGAGCTCGACGCCGACCTGGCCGTGCTGCTGCCGCGCCAGTTCCCGCCCGTATCCCCGGCGGGTCTGCGGGCACCGGTCAGCCGGGGGCAGGCGACGGTCGGCCGGTTCTTCTTCGTGCACCGCGCCGAGGCCTTCCGCGACAACGAGCTGCTGCGGTCGTATGAGTTCGCGCACGCGACCTTCGGCGAGTTCCTCGTTGCCAGGCTCGTCGCGAGCGAGCTGCTGGAACTGGCCGACGCGGCCCGGCCTGAGGCCCGGCGTACGCGCAGCGCCGCGCCCGACGACGCGTTCTTGCACGCCCTGCTCTCGTACGCCGCGCTGTGCGCCCGCACCCCCGTGATCCGGTTCCTCATCGACACCCTGGACCCGCTCCCCCACGAGCGCCGAGCCCGGGTGCGGGCGCTGCTCCTGGACCTCTTCCACGAGGTGCAGCGGGAGCGGCGCTCCTCGCTGTACGCCGACTACCGGCCCGCCCAGCGGCCGGTACCGGCCCGGCACGCCCTGCACAGCACCAACCTGCTGCTGCTTGCCCTTGCCACGGGGGAGCCCGTGCACGGCAGGGAGCTCTTCCCCGCAGCCCACGATCCCGTGGAGGGGTGGACCTCGCTGATGTGGTTGGCCAAGTCGCAGCTGCTGGCGGCCGAGTGGCACGGGCTCGTCACACACGTCAGGCTCCAGCGCGTGTGGCACGAGGGCCGGCGCGAGGTCTCGGTAGGGCTGACAGACCCTCAGACGGCCGAACGTGTTCCGGAGCCGGCATCCGCGCCGGACCCGTTCTGGTCCCGTAACTGGGGGCCGGAGCATGACATCCACCCCAGGATGGGCGAGATCTGGGGGTGGGCCATGCGCGACTCCGGCGAGTTGTTCAGAGACAGCGGGCTGCTGTGCGACGGGGACGTGGACATGCTGCTGGGGGCCGTGCAGGGCCTGTATGAGACCGGGTTCGGGGATCTGGTGACCGGCTTCGCGCGCCGGGAGGACGGGCGGGCCGCGTCCTCGGCGCACCTGCTGGTGCGGCTGTGGGCCGAGTCAGGGACAGCAGGTACTCCGGGCGGACTGTCCGAACTCCACCTGGACGCGCTCCGGGCGATCTACGCGTTCGACCCGGCACGGCCGGAATTCACCAAACGCTACCTCGCGGCCATGCTGGAACAGTGGCGGATCGCGGGACACCCGGTGGACCAGCGGTGGGTGCAGGACGCGAACACAGCGATCGACCGCAACGAACAAGGACTCGGCCGCCTCATCACCCAACTCCTCAACCAACACCGGACCGGGGATTGACGCCTCCACCCGCGACCCGGACCCACAAGGGACGCCGGTCACGGCAACCAGCATGGCCGGGACCAGGCAACGAGTTGCCGTGTCCGATCCGGTGCCGCATCCAAACGGCCATATCGCACACCCACAGCACACTGACCGCCTCCGGGGGTGGTGATGGCCCGGGAGCGGACCATGTGGGGCAGCAGGGCGGACAGGCAGCGGTGGGCGTGGTACCCGGCGGTCGCGTAATCACCGAGCGCCAAGTGCGCCGACAGAGCCAGGGAGTCCAGCTCGGACTGGTCGTAGAAGGCAAGCATCCACACCGGCCGATGGTCGGCGGGGTCCGCGCGCAGCATAGCGTCCTGCGCGGCGATCACGCTGGCGGTGATCACCCATGGCGGAGCCGCGGTCAGCGGGCTGGCCGGGTTGATGGCGGCCGGGCAGATGGCCGCGGCCTACCAGCGGCGCCCGCACGCGTCAGCGGTGTTCGCCTGTGCCCAGCCGGGGCAGCGTCCACTGGATCGGAGACTGCAGGGCGTACAGGTGGAACGGGGTCTCGCTCAGGCAGTGGTCGACCGACCAGACGATGGGCGAGTGGCTGCGGATCAACGAGGGCGCGGCGGTGCATCTGGCGGCGGAGCTCCACGACAACCGGCCGCGGCTCGGGCTCGCCCAGGCCTCGGCGGCGACGTGCCGGCAGGCGCAGGCCCCCTCGGAGGTCCGTTGGTGCCGCTTGCACGACGGGGTCTTGGACCAGGTGGCCCCGAAGCTGTTCGCCCGGCAGTGCCACGAGCACGCGGCCGACCCGCAGTTGCTCGCGAAGGCCTTGGTCGCGGCGGCCGCGGACGACGCATGCGGGTACCGATTCGACGACGCCCACCTGCTGACTCTTCGAGCAGCAGGTGCCTATGTCGCACCGGCCGCTTCCTGCACAGCGTCGAGGACCAGGTGCCAGGGGTACTCCTTCGGCTTTCCCTGGCCGGGCTGGTTCGGCACGAAGCCGCCCTCGCCGTACAGCACTCGGACCCCCATGTCCCGCAGCTCGGTGATACTGCGCTCGAACCGGCTGTGCTGCACATACGCGGCGTTCACGCACGGCATCGTCACCATCGGGATGCCCTTGCCGACGCCCTCCGCGACAACCCCCACCACGAAGTCATGGGTGAGACCCAGAGCCCAGGAGTTGACCGTGTTGAACGTCGCCGGCGCGACGGCGATGACGTCCGCCTTCGGCCATACGTCGGGTTCGCCGGGCATCTTGTACTCGCTGCGCACAGGGTGCCCGGTGAGCAGCTCCAGCCCGGCCAGCCGCGGGGCCAGCCAGCGCGCGGCGGTGGGGGTGAGGCCGAGACACACCTCGAAGCCGCGGGCCTGCGCCTGCTGGATCACCGTGTCGACGTCGAAGACGGGCGGGGCTGCGGAACCGAACAGGTAGAGCACGCGATCAGTCGTCATGGTCCCATCCGACCACAGGCAACCGACCCCGCTCTGAAGGCAGTCGGGGGCCGGTACTGTTCCCAGTGGCTGCTCAGAACGGAGACCGGTATGCCCCCACTGGACGACAACCACACGGGCGCCCGGATCGCGGAACAGCGCAAACTGGCCAGGCTCACACAACGCCAACTCGCCGACCTGCTGCCGTACTCGTACAGTCTGCTCACCCAGGTCGAATGCGGCGCCCGCCCGGCCACAGCCGACTTCGTCGCTGCGTGTGCCAAAGCCCTGAACGTCGATGTGACCGTCCTGACCGGGCAGCCGTATGTGACCGAACTGCAACGCGACCGGCTCGCAGAACTCGTACGTCCCATCCGTGAGTCTCTCGACCTGTACGACCTCGGGCCCAACCCGGACCTGACCGCACGGCCGGCCCACCAGCTCATCGCCGGAGCCGACCACTTGTGCCAAGAGGTCCGCGCTACGCATCTGCGGAACGCGGCTCGCAGGCTTCCGGGCCTGATCGCTGAGCTCACGCACACCGCGTGGTCGGATCCGTCCACCGAGCGGTGGCGGGCGCTCGCCTCGCTCTACCGGACGGCGCACGACATCAGCGTGAAGCTCGGCTACTACGACCTTTCGGCCGTCGCCCTGGACCGGATGGCGTGGGCCGCCGACCGCGCCGGTGACCCGTGTCTGGGCGCAGTCCGCCAGTACATGCGGGCACTGGTGTACTTCCGCGAGGGCGAGTACCGCATCGGGCAGCGGCTCATCGCGTCAGGACACACCATCGTCGGTCAGGCGGAAACAACCCGCGAAGCTCTGGCGGTCACGGGGCAGCTCCACCTCGGTGGATCCGTCATCGCGGCCCGCTCTGAGAACGTCGGGGCAGTCGTTGTGCACATCGGCGAAGCCAGGAAGATCGCCAGGCGGATCGGCGACGCCTCCGATGTGCACTGGCTGAGCTTCGGTCCGTCCAACGTGGCCCTGCACAGGATGTCCGCCGCCGTGGAGATGCGCCGGTACGACGACGCGCTGAAGCAGGCCCGGAAGATCAAGCTGCCGCCACAGCTTGCCGCCTCCCGCCGTGCGCACTTCCTCATCGACCAGGCCCGCACAGAAATGGAGACCGGGCACACCGAGTCCGCCCTGAAGTCGCTTCTCGAGGCCCGGCGTGTGGCCCCCGAGCAGACCCGGTACCACCCCGCCGCCCGCGACACCATCACGGGTCTCGTGCACATGTCCCGGCGCACCCCGGACACCCTCACCTACATGGCGGCCTGGGTCGGCCTGTAAACGGGCTCTGGCAACTCTCACAGAACTGTGAGAGTTCCACGCCTCTCGCAGCGTCACGCTGTTCTTACACCTGGTCAACGACGAGGCGCAGGCGGCGCAATGACGCGTGCTCAGACCGCTCCCAGAGCGTCGGCACGCACGTCCGCGCGGCCCGCAGCATGCGTCGCGAAGTGCGCCCCGGCAGCCGCGCGAACGACTCCGGGGCTGGCCAACGCCGCTGAGGAGCGTCGACATGACGAACAGTACGGCCCGGAGTGAGGCGTTAGCTCCATCGAGTCCGCCCACGACGAGTGGCGTTGAGGCGTGGCTCGCTTCCGCGCACCCCTCGCCCGCCACGCCGTATGGGGAGTGGGACGGCGAGGCCCGGCTGGCGCTCATCCCGCTGGGGCGGCGCTTCGACGCGGTCCGCATCCCCGCGGCCGTCGCCCACCACGCGTTCGCCAGCCACGATCTGCCGGTCGTGGCCCGGCGGATGGCGCGGCACCTGTGCGGCGGACCCGTCATCCACGACCCCGCAGGCAGCCGCTACTACGCCCTGGTCCCGCCCGGAACCGCCCCCCACTGGCGCGCACCCGCCGCCCAGTGCCTGGGAGAGGGCACCTACCTCGGGGTCCCCCGCCCCGACCTCACGGAGCCGGACCAAGGCACGCTCTGCTCGTACTGGACGGTTCCCGTGCCCCGGCCGGGCAAGCTGTGCCAGGTACCGGACGTGCTGACCCTGGCCATGGCGGGCGGAGCCCTCGCCGACCAGGACGAAGGCGAGGCCACGCCGTGACCGGCACCGAGCCTCACCAGGCCACGAGCACACGGCCGGCGGACACCGCCCAGGTGGTCGTCGACCCCTTCGAGGCGATGGAGACGCTGAGAACAGCCCTCGACGAAGCCGGGATCACCCTCCCCGGGCTCTGGGTCAACTCGGCCTCGTCGCAACCCAGGCTCATCGAGCTGGGCGAGGTCCGCGCCGACGTCGCCCTGCAACTGGCACACGCACTGAGGCGAAGAAGCCCCCAAGCATGAGCGTGGAGTTGACGCAGCCTCCGCGCCCCGGCGAACCAGTGCCTCAGCAAGGAGCCGTGACCGGCGCCTCCTGCTCCCCTCCATCCTCACGCCCCGACCCGAGAGAAGACCCGTTCCGTGCGCACCGCGACCGGACCCTCCCTGATCCCCTTCATCACCCAGCGGCAGGGCGAGGACGCCGCGCCGGACAACCTCCTCATCTTTCCGCACGCCTCGGGACCACGGCTGTACTACGGCGACGAGGACCCCAGGGACAGGCCCCTGCGCGGGGTGCTGTGGGCGCGCTGCGGCTTCAACCCCCTGGACGGGCGGCAGATGCCCACCGGCGCCCCGCACTGGAAGCTCATGCACCCCTACCGGCAGATGATCACCATGCAGAGCCTTCACTGCCAGGTCTGCGCGAAGCCCGCCCGCACACCGCTCGGCTTCATCTTCCTCGCCGGACCGAAGGACCAGGACCCCACCCGGCCCACGATCTGCACCAACCAGCCTCCCGTGTGCGCCAAGCACGCCCGCGCGGCTGCGGCGCTCTGCCCGCACCTGGAGGAGAACCCGATGGTCTTCCTCGCCCGGAGCGCGCCCCTGTACGGAGTCCACGGGACGATTTACGGCCTCAACGCCCGCAACGAAGTGCACGCCGTGGCGCAGCCCGACGAACCGTTGCCCTTCGGCCACCCCAACCTCCCGACCCTCCTCGGATCACAGCTGATTCGGCGGCTCAGCTCCTTCCGCGTCCTCGACCTGGAGGAACTGCTACAGGAGCTGGAACTGGCCGCATAGACCCCCGCCCGGCGACCGCACGACCTCGGACTCCGCGGCCACCGGACGGCAAGCACACCCAGCACGGAGAGCTGAACCGACTCGTGTTCCCCACGGCGAAGTCACCGCCCCGCGCCGGGGCCAGACGCGCTGGCCGGCCACACGAAGGACAGGCGGCCGACGCCAGGCGGGCCCGAGGAGTCCCCGGCTCCACCCCTGCAACGAGCCCACCCACCCCTATCCCCACAACCCACCACGAGGAGTACAAACGTGACGACAGCACTGGAGCGGGAGGCGTTCCCCCTCACCCCGCCCGGAGGCCGGACCCCCTTCAGCGCGGAGACGCCCTCCAGCCCCCGAACCCGACCGTGGGCCCTGCGGTTCGCCCGCACCCCCGACTCCACCGGCGCCGCCCGGGTTCCCCAGCACACCTACGACCACGGCCGCCAGGTCAACATCTCCGACGACGGCGGCCTGTTGACGTGCATGGCCAACACGCACACGCCGACCGTGCCGGACGGCTCGACCAGCAACCCGCCGCCGCTGGACGAGGGGCCGAAGGACTGATGACCGCGCCCGTCCTGATCGTCGCCGCGGCTGACGACTGGCCCACTGACCGGGTCGTCGTCGAGCTGGAGAACCGCGGAGCCGAGGTGTTCCGCATGGACACCGCCGACTTCCCGCAGCGGCTCACCCTGGCTGGCAGGATCGACCAGGGGCATGGCTGGACGGGCGAACTCACCACCGACCACCGGACGGTGGAGCTGTCCCGGGTCGGCGCGGTCTACTACCGTGCCCCCGGGGCGTTCCGGTTCCCCACGGGAATGTCCGGCCCGGAGGAGAGATTCGCCGCCGCCCAGGCCCGCGCCGGCCTCGGCGGAGTCCTGTCCGCACTGGACTGCCGATGGGTGAACCACCCGACCTGCATGGCGCGCGCGGAGTACAAGCCCGTGCAGCTCGCCGCCGCTCGCGAGTGCGGTCTGCGCATCCCTCCGACGCTCATCACCAACCAGCCCAACGACGTGCGCACCTTCGCGATCCAGCACGGCGGTGCGATCATCTGCAAGCCAGTGGCGTCGCCCGTGCTGATCGAGGACGGGCAGCTCAAATCCGTCTACACGCAGCGTCTGACCAGGTCCGACCTGGCCGACCTGCGCGGCATCGACACGACAGCGCACCTCTTCCAGGCGTGGGTCGACAAGGCGCATGAGGTCCGGCTGACGGTCATCGGCCAGCGGATGCTCGCCGCCGCGATCCACGCCGGCAGCAAGGCAGCCCACGAGGACTGGCGCAGGGACTACGGGGCGCTGACCTACACCACCACCACGGTGCCCGAGGACGTCGTCGTCGGTATGCGGCGCCTGATGGCACGGCTGCAACTGCGCTACGGTGCGGCAGACTTCATCGTGGCCCCTCACGGACGGTGGACGTTCCTGGAGGTCAACCCGTGCGGCCAGTGGGACTGGATACAGGAAGCGACCGGCCTCCCCATCGTCGAAGCCATCGCTGATGAGCTGCAAGGAGTCGCCTGATGGACTGGAAGCCGCACGCGGCAGCCCTCGCGGCCAAGGTCACCCACCCTGAATCGGCTTGGTGGGGGCCGATCCGACAGACGCCGCGGCACGTCCTGGTGGAGCGCTGGTTCACGCCGGACGCTCAGGGGTGGACGGCCTTCCACGGCCCGTCCGATGAGGGCATGTGGGCGGACGCTGCCTACTCGGACACCACGCTGGTCACCCGGGTCGGACCCGTACACGCCGACCTGGCCGCCCTCGGCAAGCCGGTCACCGGGCTCCCCACCTCGTCGTCGACGCTGCCGAGTCTCGTCGTGACCATGCTGGAGCACGGTCGCCTCACCGCGGGGGTACGGCTGCTGGACCTGGCCACCGGGTCCGGGTACAGCGCCGCCCTGGCCTGTCACCGGCTCGGTGACGGCCTGGTGACAACGCTGGACGTGGACCCGTACCTGACTGAGGCCGCCGCCGACCGGCTCGACCGGATCGGCCTGCACCCGACCGTCGTCACCGCCGACGCAGGCAGCGAACTGCCCGGCACGTTCGACCGCATCGTGTCCATGGTGTCCATGCCGCGCATTCCCGCCTCCTGGCTGACGGCCCTCGCGCCCGGCGGGCGGCTGGTCACCACGATCACCGGCACCGGTCTGATCATCACCGCCGACAAGACCGACGACGGCGGCGCCGCCGGGCGCGTCGAGTGGGACCGGGCTTCCTTCATGACCACCCGCACCAGCGACGACTACCCGCCTGGTCTGAGTGGCCTGTTCACCACGGCGAGCACCGAGGAGGGCGACGTCTCCGTCTCGCCGTTCCCCGTGCTCAACGTCATGCAGGCGTGGGAGGTGTGGTCGATGCTCTCCCTGGCCGCGCCGGGCATCGAGCACCGCACCGGCACCGGTGAGGACGGCAGCCGCATGGCGTGGATGCTGCACCCCGACGGCTCCTGGGCTCGCGCACGCACGGCACCGGGCGACCGCACCACCACCGTCCACCAGGGCGGGCCGCGCCGCCTGTACGACGTGCTCGAAGCGATCCGCTGGAGGTGGCTGGAGCACGGCGAGCTGCCCGTGTACGGCGCCAGGGCCACCATCAGCCCTGACGGGACGACCACCTTCTCCCGCGGGGGGTGGACGGCAACCCTGTAGGCCCGGCCAGGCACACAGCAGACTGGATTAACCACACGGCAGGGAGCACCCACATGGACGAGTCCGAACCGCTTAAGGAGTGGGCAGCACGCCGGGAGCAGCGCCGTCCCACACCCGGGGAACGACGGGCCACCCCACTCAGCGACCAACCGCAGCAAGGCGCCCACACCGACCCCGACGCACCACGTGTCATCCAGCAGTGGGACGGATACCAGTGGACACCCGACGGGATCGCCGAGGACCACGCCGCAGCCGCCAGCGAGACAGGCCAAGACGCCGACGACCGAGCCGAACGGGTCCCGCTCCCCACGTTCAGCAAACTGCCCCCAAGGCCCGAACCGTGGCGGCCGACCCAACCATGGCACCAGCCACAAGCCCCGCATCCCTGACCCGCGGACCCTGGCCAGCCCGCCTCGCAACCACCCGACCCGCCCCTCCGCTACACCCCCGCAGACCCCCCTCGCCCGGGGATGATGCGACGGCGGCCGCAGGCATGCCGGGGGGCCGCCTATCTTGGAGCGCCGAGTTCGAATCCCCGGCTGTTCCCCTCCCCGTACCGGGCGGCTGCGGCAGGCCCAGCCCAGCATCGGGCGCGGCAGAAGACGGGTAGCGATTTCGGCTTCGGCCTGCAGTACCTGTTACTCCAGCCGCACCTGGCTCTCGTCGCCGACGGCGCGGCTATCTCGTGTCTGCCCGGCATATACGAGCCCGAGACCGACACGTTCGGCGGTCCGCAGGCCATGGACGCCGCCCACGAGCTGTTCCACAGCGACTGTCGCCACCTGCTCACCTACCAGATGAGTCCCCAGCACCTGGGTCGCCGGGAAACCGCCGTCCTCCTGGCGAGCGCCATGATGCGCGGCGCCGGACTCGACTGGTTCGAACAGGGCGACGTATGGGCGAAGGTCGCCACCCTCCGGCCCGCCACCAACCCTCTGCCACCCCAACGAGCCGCAGAACTGGCCCCGGCAACGCGAAAGCTCATGACCGCCGACACCTACAGCCTCTGCCGACCGAACGGCCCGCTCCAGGGGCACGAGGAATGGGTAACCGCCTTCGAGCGGACCGGCGCCACGCTCGCCGACCTCGCAGCACGCGGCGCCCTCACTCGCGGCCTACGGGCCGTCATCTGCCACCACGTGATCTTCCACGCCAACCGCGCCGGTCTCCTCCAAGACGACCAGAGCGCCCTGTCCCACATCGCACGAGAGGTAGTCATGGGAACGAGTGACCACACCGCGTCGCCCGACACGGCAACGGCCGAGATCGATAGCGTCAGCGCGGTGAACACCGACACGATCACCACCTCCACGGCGGACGCCGAGCGCCTCCGTAACGCCCTGGTCGACCAGCTCCGTGCGGACGGACACGCCCGCACGCCCGCCGTCGAGACCGCGCTGCGGACCGTACCCCGCCACGTGTTCGTGCCCGAAGCGTCCCTCGAAGACGCCTACGCCAACGCACCCGTGCACATCAAATACGACACCGACGGCACATCGATCTCGTGCGCCTCCCAACCGGGCGTCGTCGCCCTCATGCTGGACCAACTCGACGCCCAGCCCGGCGAACGGATCCTCGAACTCGGCGCCGGCACCGGCTACAACGCCGGACTCCTCGCCCACCTGGTCGGCGAGAGCGGACACGTGACCACCCTCGACGTCGACGACGACCTCGTCCAAGACGCCCGCGCCCACCTCGCCGCCGCCGGGATCACCAACGTCCAGGCCGTGACCCGTGATGGGGCCCTGGGCCACGCCGAGGGAGCACCGTACGACCGGATCATCGCCACCGTCGGCGCGCACGGCGTACCGCACGCCTGGTTGCAGCAGCTCGCCCCCGGCGGCAGGCTCCTTGTTCCCCAGCGCCTCAAAGGCACGGTGTCCCGGTCCATCGCCTACGAGCAGCGCGACGGCCGATGGCTGTCCCTCGGCAGCGAGATGAACACCTTCATGCCGCTGCGGCGGGGCATCGCCGACGACGACCGACGCGTCATCCCGCTCAGCGCGGACGGCACCGTCCGGCTCCAGGCCCCCGCCGGGCAGAACATCGACACCGATGCCCTTGCCGGCGTCCTGGACCAACCCCGCACCGAGGAATGGACTGGCATGACGGTCCAAGCCATGGAGTCGCCGGAGTGGATGGAACTGTTCGTCTCCTGCTCCCTTCCCTCCGGCCTGACCCGGATGCTGTTCCCCCAGAGCGCCAAGGGCACTCTGCTCACCGAGGACCCCTACCCCTCGTCGACCGCCGTCGTCGACAAGGGTGCCGTCACCTATCTGGCACGGCGTCTGTCGGAGCAGAAGACCCCCGAGGGCGACAAGCTCTGGGAGTTCGGCGTCATCGGCCATGGCCCGGGCAGCGACGAGCTGACCGCGAAGGTTGCTGACGCCATTCGTACCTGGGACCGCGAATTCCGTGACCGCGAGGCCACGTTCGAGATCCAGCCCCTCGACGCCCCCAGCATCGAGCGCCCCGGCCTCTTCACCCTCGACACTCCGCTGAACCGCATCGCTGTCGACTGGCAGTGACGCCCAACGAGTAGCGGACGGTGGCCGCCGCAGGACGACCGACGGCCACCGCCACCTCAGCAGTTCCCACTCAGTCCCAGGGGGAAGTCCATGGACCCGCACGGACGCACAGCCCAGCGCTTCCCGCTCGTCGCCCGGTTCCGGCCCGCCTGCCTGCCCCTTCCCCAGCGCGTGCACGCGCTCGCCGAACTCGCCGACACCGCGGTGAAGAGGACCGACCAGGGCCTCGCATCGGCCGTCTACAACCAGGCTGCGCTCATCGCCTCTGATCTCGGCCTGCCCGACGTACGCGACGGGTGGCTGCACCCCATGGACACGGCCGAACTCCACCAGGCCGCCGCGGCCTTCTCCACACACGACGCCGCGCCACTCGTGATCTGTCACGCCCCCGCACTGCACCGCCCCCACACCACCGCCGAGGAGCGCCCATGAGCGAGAAGCCCGCCATCACACCGGACGGATACTGCAATCACAAGGGCGCCGCTTCCCGGCGCCACCGAAAAGGTCAACGCCCACGCGCTCAACGGGAAGGTCATCCTGTTCCACGGCCGCCGCTCCGCGGACCGTCCCTGTGACCACCGCCCCAGCCTGACCGACCGGGGCAACCTCCACCGACGCAAACCGCCCAAGGAGTAATCCCCTTCAGACGCCGTCCACGCCCCACCCCGGTACCGGGGGTGTGGACGCCCACCCTCGCCAGCACACCACCGACGGACTGCCGCCCCGACGCCCGCCTCCCTCCCCCTACGCCGAGCATCGGGCGCCAGACCCCCAACCCATCCCACCGAACCCCGGGAGTCGCAGGAGCAGCAGCCCTTGACCCGCCCGACCCTGACCATCGACACACCCACCGGCCCCATCCACGCCACCGCGAGCCCTCGCGGCCGCCAGTGGTCCAAACCGGTCCGTCCCCGGAATCGGCTTCGACCCGTGGCTGCCGTCGAATCTGCGGCGGGCCCTCGCCGTACCGCCCCGCCAAGGCCCCGTCATGTCCGCCCAGGCCCTGGCCGGCCATCCGCGGGGTCCCTGCGTGAGCGGCTCACGAGCTGTGGACGAGTGGCCAAGGATGGCTGCGACGGTGCAGGCGAGCAAGCGCTCGACGGAGGCCGGACGCTCGACCGGGGCGTCGGCGTAGGCGTCAACAGAGCCTTCGAAGACCTTTGGACTCGCCCTGACCGCGGAACAGTTGAAGGCTCTCGCACTCAAGGACAGCGAGGTGCCTCAAGCTCACCCTCAGCCGTAGGCGGTCAAGTACGCGACCCAGATCGCTGCCACCTGCGAGATGTCGAGCGCGGCAGACCGGGTGACGACCTGGCTCGCGGGGACTGTGTGGTGTTCGGCGTAGCTGCCCCTGGCGCTCGCGTCCGGAAGGGCCATGAGGATGACCGGATCGCCGGGCTTCAGCCCGGTGGCCTCGGGGCCCGGCGGGTCAGCCCTGCGAGTCAGTGGACCAGGCCGCGGGGAGGTCGGCCCAGCGTGTGATCCCCTCCGTGTCAACGCGTATGCCGCAGCGGGCAGCCAACGCGGTGACGATGTCGATGCCGCGGCCGTGTTCGTCCGGGTCCTGGGCTCCCAGCCCGTCACCGGCGAGGACGGGTCCCGCGTCGGTGACTTCCACGCGCAGGGCCCCTCGTCCGTCAAAGCGGACCCACGACAAGCGCAGCGTCGCCGGTGGCAGGGCGTGGACCAGCGCGTTGGTCAGGAGCTCCGAGACCACCACGAGTGCGTCCATGATGGCGTCGGGAGACAGGCCCCACTCGGTGAGTATGGTGCGGACCCGCCCGCGGACGACGGGCACCGCCCCCGGGGCGTGTGGCACGGGGCAGACATGATCGACAGCGTCGGGTGCGAGGCGATCGGCTGCCTTGGGGCCGACGATGTTGAGCTGGGCGGCCATCTGCCCTCCTCGACGAACGGTGCCGACGGGTGCCGACGTCACGCACGCTATGAAGTGATGAGAAACCGGTCAATAAACGTCGGTCGGCATTACCGAACGCAAGTCGAGATCGGGGGGAACCGCCGTGCCATGGCCGACACGGGACGGGGAAGGCGGATCTAGAATCGCGGTATGGCCGGTCCCGTCCAGTCCATCGAACGGGCGGCGGCAATTCTCCGCCTGCTCGCCGCGGGCCCCCGTCGGCTCGGGCTCGGGGAGGTGGCCGTCTCGCTGGGGCTGGCGAAGGGGACGACCCACGGCATTCTGCGCACACTCCAGCACGTGGATTTCGTCGAGCAGGACGCGGCGACCGGGAAGTACCAGCTCGGGGCGGCCCTCCTGCATCTCGGCACCAGCTACCTCGATGTGAACGAACTGCGATCGCACTCGATCAACTGGGCCGACGCCCTGGCCGCCCGCAGCGGCGAAGCGGTCCGCCTGGGCACTCCCCTGGAAGGCCGGGTGCTCGTCATCCATCACGTCTTCCGGCCGGACGACACCCTCCAGACCCTGGATGTGGGCGCACTGCTTCCCCTGCACGCCTCCTCGCTCGGAAAGGTGCTGCTGGCGTTCGGCACCGCCAACCTCGATTCGGCGGTCGACGCCGGGATGGAGGCGTACACCCGGCACACCCTGGCCCA
Source organism: Streptomyces cinnabarinus (assembly GCF_027270315.1). Taxonomy (NCBI): domain Bacteria; kingdom Bacillati; phylum Actinomycetota; class Actinomycetes; order Kitasatosporales; family Streptomycetaceae; genus Streptomyces; species Streptomyces cinnabarinus. Next base: position 18,857 of record NZ_CP114413.1, read on the forward strand.
CGCGGACGAGCTGACCCACGCCCTCGCCGAGATCCGGGAGAACGGCTGGGGCGCCGAAGTACAGGAGATGAGCATGGGGGAAGCCGGCGTCGCCGCGCCCATCAGGGGGCACGGCGGCCTCGCGGTGGGCGCCATCGGCCTGTCCGGCCCGGTCGAGCGGATCTGCGACGTCAGGGGCCGGCCGGAACTCAAGCTGCTCACCCTGCTCCGTGAGGCCGCCCGGGCGATCTCACGAAACCTGGGGGCCGCCCGCTGGTAGGTCCCTCGCAGCGCATCTCAACGCATCGGAAGGCGGTCCGGATCATGGTCGAGCGGTATGTGATGTCCATCGACCAGGGCACCACCTCCACCCGCTGCATCCTGTTCGACCACCGCGGGCGATTGGTGTCCGTGGCCCAGCGCGAGCACCAGCAGTTCTTCCCGAAACCCGGCTGGGTCGAGCACGACGCCCTGGAGATCTGGCGCAATCTGCGACGCATCGTGCCCGAGGCCTTGTCCAGCGCGGGCGACGGCGTCGCTGCCGAGGCCGTCTCGGCCCTGGGCATCGCGAACCAGCGCGAGACGACCGTCCTGTGGGACCGGCGGACCGGCACCCCGCTGAACAGGGCGATCGTCTGGCAGGACACCCGCACCGCCCCGCTCGTCGGAGACCTGCGCAGTGACCCGGGCGACGCGTTCTTCCTGGAACGCTGCGGCCTGGCGCCCTCGACCTACTTCTCCGCACCACGGATCCGCTGGCTCTTCGACCACGTGCCAGGTCTGGGACAGCGGGCCGCGAACGGCGACGTCCTGTTCGGCACGATGGAGTCCTGGCTGATCTGGAACCTCACCGGGGGGACGGCGGGAGGCCGCCACATCACCGACGTGACCAACGCCAGCCGCACGATGCTCATGAACCTGGGCACACTCCAATGGGACGAGGAACTGCTGGGGTTCTTCGGGATTCCGCACGCGATTCTGCCCGAGATCCGGTCCTCGGCGGAGTGGTACGGCGAGGACCGGATCGTACTCCCCGGCAGGCCCATCACGGCCGCGCTCGGCGATCAGCAGGCCGCGCTCTTCGGGCAGACCTGCTTCTCCCCGGGCGAGGCGAAGTGCACCTACGGAACCGGCAGCTTCCTGTTGCTCAACACCGGCACCGATGTCGTCCGCTCCAGCAATGGACTGCTCACCACCGTCGCCTACAAGATCGACGAGCAGCCCGCGGTCTACGCGCTGGAAGGCCCGATCGCCGTCACCGGAGCCCTGGTCCAGTGGTTCCGCGACCGGCTGGAGATCATCAACAGCGCACCGGGCATCGAGACCCTTGCGCGGACCGTCGAGGACAACGGCGGCTGCTACATCGTCCCGGCGTTCTCCGGTCTCTTCGCACCCCACTGGCGCAGCGACGCACGCGGCGTCATCGTCGGCCTGACCTCGTACATCACCAAGGGACACCTGGCCAGGGCGGCGCTGGAATCCACCGGCTGGCAGACCAAGGAGGTCGTCGACGCCATGAACGCCGACTCCTCGCTCACCCTGAGAGAGCTGAAGGTCGACGGCGGCATGACGTCCGACAACCTCCTCATGCAGATCCTGGCCGACGTCCTCGACGTGCCGGTCGTGCGACCCATGGCCGCCGAAACGGTCTCCCTGGGCGCCGCCTACGCCGCCGGACTGGCCGCCGGGTACTGGGCAGACCTGGAAGTCCTACGCAGCAACTGGCACCGAGCAGCCCAATGGCTGCCACACATGGACCCCGCACGACGGACATCGGAATACCAAAACTGGCAACGAGCCGTCGAACGCTCCCTGGGCTGGATCAAACCACCCAACAGCCCGTAATCCACGCACCCGGGATCCGCACCCGCCCGCCGGCGCTCCCCGCACACTCTGACAGGCAGCCCCGCGGGCCAGCGCCCTGCACCAGTGCGGGCGGCAGTCATGCTGGACCCAGTCCTGACCAGGGCCATCAACGTCCCCTGGTAGACCAATCCGCCGAACAACCGGCCCGGAAACCGGCCGCAGCACGGCCGCCTCCGGACCATCCACACAAACGGCCACCCCAGCCGGACGACCTCCAGGACAGACACATGACGTAGGGCGCAACCAGCGAGGCAGACCCCGCCGACAACACGATGCGCACCCCCTCGCCACCTGCGCAGGCTTCAAGCGAGAGCACATGTCGGCGGGTTTCGGCATCACGCCGTGACCGGCAAACGCGTGAAGGTTGGTGAAAAGTACGAGCACCCCAAGTGACGGGGAGCTCGATCGTGCATGCGGAGCCAGCCCCGTCCGCTGCAGAACAGCGGCATGTTGATCAGAAAGGGCGATGCCGCATAGGCACCCGAAGACCGTCCGTGCCGAGCCGTGGCGGCCACACAGACACGTTACAGTCCGGCGAATCCGGAGCGTTTCCGCGAAGACTCGTACAGCTGTCCGCCGCGTCGAGGATGAACGCTGTTCTCAGATCCTCAGGATCCAGTGGCTCGTGTGTCCAGGATCAAGGGTCAAGACCCGTCACCGCCGGGCTCTCCGTGTCCTGGAACTCCGGAGCCGTCGAGGGCCACGTCAACAGGATCAAGATACTCAAGCGCCAACACTACGGACGGGCCGGATTCGATCTCCTCAAACGCCGCATCCTGTTGGCCAGTTGACTGGTTTCACGGAAAGTGCCGAAGAGCCAGAACGAAATGGCCGTTGACAGTCCGTACAGTTCGAACCCGGTGATCCGGCCTGGCAGTGAGACCTCTGAGCAGCATTACCAAGAGCCTGCGCGGACCTCGCAGCGTCAGCGTCTCAGCCGACATCCGCCAGTAGACAAGAGCTCTGTCAGTGGCCAGGGTGTCGGAGTGACTCCCGCCCAGCACCCGGGCCTGGTCGTCGAGCAGTGCGGCGAGAGCGGCCGCGGCCTCCGCCGCGTCTCCCGCTACCCCGTGCCAGTGGGCCAGGTTGTACCGGGTGGTGAGGACGGCAGGGTGGTCTTCACCCAGCACCCGCACGAAGGCAGGCAGCACCCCCGTAAGATCATTCGCGGCCCCTGCTGCGTCTCCCGCTTCCCCGTGCCAGAGGGCCAGGCTCCGCAGAGTGTGAAGGGTATGAGGGTGCCCCCCGCCAAGCACCCGGATCTCGTCGGCGAGCAGTCTTGAGCAAGCGATCGCGGCTCCTCGCACATCCCCCGCCAACCCCCGCCAACGTGCCTGGTTGTACCGGGTAGTGAGAGTGTGAGGGTGGTCTGCACCCAACAGGCGTACCTCGTCAGCAAGCAGATCGGCGAGAACCGCGGCAGCCCCCGCCGCATCGCCCGACCTACCCTGCCAGGCGGCCAGGTTACGCCGCGTGTCCAAGGCGCGGGGGTGGTCTGGGCCCCACAGGCGGACCTCGTCGGCAAGCAGATCGGCGAAGCTGGCAACCGCCTCCGCCGCATCGCCCGCCGCCCCCCGCCAGTAAGCCAGGTCGTGCCGTGTGCCGAGGATTTCTGGGTGGTCTTCGCCCAACACCCGGACCTGTTCAGGAAGCAAGTCGGCGAGAGCCGCAGCAGCCCCCGCCGCATCACCTGCCATCCCGCGCATTCGTGCGAGGCTGCGCCACGTACGGAGGGTTTGAGGGTGGTCTTCGCCCAGCACGCGGACCTGATCGGGAAGCAGGTCGGCGAGAGCCGCAGCAGCGCCGTCCGTATCGCCCGACTCCCCCCGCCAGTAAGCCAAGTTGTGTCGCGTGCCAAGAGTGTGGGGGTGGGCTTCGCCCAGCACACGGACGTCGTCGGCAAGCAGGTCGGTGAAGGCGGCGGCAGCCCCCGCTTCATCGCCTGCGATCCCTCGCATTCGTGCCAGGTCGTGCCGTGTGCCGTGGATTTCTGGGTGGTCTTCGCCCAGCACCCGGACCTGATCGGGAAGCAGGTCGGCGAGGGCCGCAGCAGCCCGCGCCGCGTCGCCGGCCTCGCCCCGCCAGTAAGCCAGATTGCGCCGTGCGCCGAGGGTCTCGGGATGGTCGGGGCCGAGACGGGAAGCGGTGATGGTGGCGAGGCGGTGTAACTGGTCGCGGGCGGCGGCAGCTTGTCCTGCTTCGCCGAGACTACGGCTCATACGGTGGAGCACTTTATGGGCGTCTGGCTGGAACACTGCATCCTCAGCACAGGTGATCAGGGCAGAGGTGTTGGCGCATAGTGCCTTTCCCAGGGCAGCGTCGTGCTCGATAGAGGGCCAGGCGGCAAGCAGGGCGTCGGCAGCGATGCGCGCTGTGGGGGCGTACGAGGCCGGAGTGAGGGTGTCGCGGACCGCGCGCTGGACGAGCTGATGGACACGGACGGGAGTCTGTGGCGTGTCGGGGACGTGCTCGATGAGGCTGAGCCGGCGCAGTGCGCTCAGCGTCAGACGAACCTCCCATTCGGACACCATCTCCCTGCCTGGCCTGCCGTTCGTAGCATCCGACGCGGTAATACCGCTGCGGTGGCGGGCGAGGTACATGCAGGCCGGAGCACTTGTCAGAACGGTCTCAGGGATGCCGTTGGCGTCGAGGAAGGCAACCAGTTGGAGCAGGGGTCGGGCCAGTCCGTGCGGGCGGAGTCGGTCGGCGCGATCGATCGACAGCGCCCATGTGGCGGCCACCGCCGTTCTTTGTCCGTGCGGGAGGCGATCGGGTGCGGCCTCGTACAGGCGAGTGGTGCGGTCGGCGAGAAGGCGCCGATAGTCCGCCGCTGGCGTGGCGGTGTCGGTGAGGTAGGCGGCGGCCTGGGACAGGGCAAGCGGAAGATGTCCCAGGTCTGCAGCCAGGTCGGCCAGTTGCTCGGGCGGTATACCGGGTGGGAGGGCGTGAGTGAGGTAGGCCAGAGATTCGCCGGGTGTGAAGACACCAACAGGAATGTGGTGACAGCCGGTGGTCAGAGCTGCGTCCTGGCGGCGGGTGGTGACGAGGACCCGGCCGGTGAGTGAGGGCGGCGGCCACAAGCCGTCGAGATCCGCGGGGTCGCTCACGTCGTCCAACACGACCAGCCACCGGCACGGATGCTGACCTTCCTTGGGCTCAAGCCACGCCAGGAAGGCGGCCACCGCGCGGGCCAGATTGCCCGGGTCGGCGCCGATGAGGTCAGCGGCCGCGGCTGTATAACCGTCCATGATTGCCTCACGGCTGCTGGCGGTGATCCACACGAGCACATCCAGCTGACCTGCTTGCCACAGGCTGCGGGCGTAATGCGCAGCGAGCTGGGTTTTGCCTACGCCGCCGAGCCCTGTCACCACACTCACGACCGCGGTCGGGTGCATATCCGCAAGCCAGCTGCCGGCCAGAGCGGGCGTTGCCCGAGCGGGTTCGGCACGAGCCTGAAAGCACGCCGCCTGCGGGGGTATTGTTCCGACCTGGCAGGGCCACGAGGCCGCTGATTGAGGCGCGGTGAAGTGGGTGTGCTGCACCCACTCGCCCAGGACGGGCCCGTGGAAGGTGCCATGGCGGAAATCGACCATGTCCCCGGGGGCCGCACGACCGCCCGCGTCCTCATCCGAGGGCTGCATTCCTTTCCCCCTTTGCCCCAGCCCGCCGAGCCGCGTATCGAGCCTGCCCTTCAATCCTCAGCTAAAGCCGGGATAGGGGGTGAAGTTTCCCCGTGATCTCGGACACATGATCGTTATGCCGCGAGAGCGTGCTGATACCGCTGCCTGGTCTCGGCTGGGGTGAGATAGCCGAAGGTCTTGTGCTTGCGCAGGCGGCGGCGGTTGTAGAAGGTCTCGATGAAGGAGAAGACCTCGGCGCGGGCGGTGGCCCGGTCGGGCCAGATATGGGTGCCGATCTCTTCTTTGAGCAGGGCCCAGAAGCTCTCCGCGGCGGCGTTGTCGAAGCATGATCCGGTGCGTCCGCAGCTCTGCCGCAGCCCGAACTTCCCTATTCGCTCCCGGAACTGCGCCGACGTGTATTCGGTGAGTTCAATCGGTCGTTGCAACACCCCAGCTGAAGGGGTCGCTGACCTGGGGTCGTGTCCCTTGCTGTGGTGTTGGGGATCAACTGGCGGGCGCGTTCGGAGTGTTGGGCAGCGCCGGGGCGCTTTCGGGAAGTTCGCGGTAGATCTCGCCCATGCTGCCTTCGGGGAGGTAGCGGCGAGGGAAGGCGATCCATTCGTCGTGCTCTACGTTCCTTCACAGGTCGCCCCAGCCATTCGTAGGGTTGCGGCACCCAGGGGATCAGGGTGTGGCTGTCGTCGTGCTGCCGGTCGTGGCTCGAGATGCTTGGCCGCCCGGATCCCCACGACGACTCGGCCGCCGATTGGGAAGTGCGAGAAGGTCGCTGTGTAGAGCAATGCCGGCGAGGTCGTCCGTGGTACCCAAGAATCGAACGACCTGATGGAGCACGATGCGCCGGATATGGGCGGGGAGCGACTGCGGCAAGAGCCACCACCACTGCCTGGTCCTGAACGATGAGGGCGACACCTTGCTGTCGCGCCGGGTGGCCAACGACGAGTCCGAACTCCTGCAGCTGATCGGTGATGTCCTGGACTTGGCCGATGGCCGCGAAGTGACCTGGGCGATGGATATGACGGGCGGCGAGCCCGCCCTGCTGATCGAGCTTCTGCTCAATCACGGGCAGGAACTCGTCTACATTCCCGGTATCGCGGTCAACCGGGCCACCGCCAGCTACCGCGGGGCGGGCAAGACCGACGCCCGGGACGCCAAGGTGATCGCGGACCAGGCCCGGATGCGCCGTGACCTGCAGCCGATCCGGCCCGGTGACGAGATGGCCATCGAACTGCGGCTGCTCACCGAGCACCGTGCAGATCTGGTGGCCGACCGCACCCGGACCATCAACCGGCTCAAGTCCTTGCTCAACAGTATGTTCCCCGCCCTGGAACGTGCCCTCGACATCGGCAGCGTCGGCTCGCTGATGCTGCTCACGGGCTACCAGACCCCCGCAGCGATTCGCAGGGTGGGCAAGCGACGTCTGACGACATGGCTGCGCAACCGCAGCGTCTATCGGCCCGAGACCCTCGCGGCCGCGGCCGTTGAGGCCGCCGAGAAGCAGCACACCGCCGTCACCGGGGAGAGAGCCATTGCGAAGATGGTGCACACCCTGGCGGAGGAGGTGACGGCTCTCAACAAGAAGATCATCGAGACCGAGAAGCTCATCGAGGGCCGGTTTCGCGAACACGAACTCGCCGACGTGATCACGTCCATGCCCGGCATCGGCCCCATCCTCGGTGCTGAGCTCCTCGCCGCGACCGGCGGAGACCTGGAGGCGTTCCCCACCCCGGACCGGCTCGCTGCCTTCGCCGGCGTGGCCCCAGCACCACGAGACTCCGGCCAGGTCAGCGGTAACCTCCACCGGCCAACGCGCTATCACCGGCGACTGCAGCGTGTCTTCTACACTTCCGCGCTGGTCAGCATCCGCTGTGACCCCAACTCCCGTCGGTTCTACGACCGAAAGCGCGCGGAAGGGAAGCGGCATGTCCAGGCCGTGCTCGCCCTCGCCCGTCGACGTGTCAACGTCCTGTGGGCCCTGATCCGTGACCGACGGTGCTACACCGTCGCCCCACCAGTCACCCACGCCACTTGACATCCAGATTGGGAAGCATCTCGAAGAGCACGGCGGTGACCAGCCGGATGAGCACGTCGTCGTTGGGAAAGACCTGGACGATGTCGATCCTGCGCTTGATCTCCCGGTTCACCCGTTCCAGCGGGCTCGTCGACTGGATCTTCTTCCAGTGCCTGGGCGGGAAGTCCGCGAAGGCGGTCCGATCCTCCTTCGCCTCCAACAGCAACGCTTTGACCTTGGGGAACTGGGTGCCGAGCATGCCGGCGACGGTGTCCAGCTGAGTGCGCACGAGGTTGGCGCTGGGCTGGGTGAAGATCGTGCGGATCGTCGCGGCGACCATTTCCCCAGAGTCCCGGTCGATCACACTGAAGGCGTTTCGCAGGAAATGAACCCTGCACCGCTGCCAGGCGGCGCCGAGCATGACCTTGCGGACCGCGGCGACCAGCCCGGCGTGCTGGTCGGTGATGACCAGACGGACCCCGGACAGGCCACGCTCTCGCAGCGAGCGCAAAAATTCCTTCCAGAACGCCTCGCTCTCGCTGTCCCCGACCATCAGGCCCAGGACCTCGCGGTTGCCGTCCTCGGTGATGCCGGTGGCGACCACAACGGCCCGCGAGACGATCTGATGGTTCACCCGCGCCTTGCAGTAAGTCGCGTCCAAGTAGACGTAGGGGAAGCGGACGTGATCCAGCGGGCGGGTGCGAAATGCGGTCAGCGGCTCGTCCAGCATCGTGCAGATCCGCGAGACTTCGGACTTGGAGATCCCGCTGTCCCCGCCCAGGGATTTGACCAGGTCATCGACGCTGCGGGTGGAGACGCCGTGCACGTATGCCTCCATGATGACCGCGTAGAGGGCATGGTCGATGCGGCGCCGTCGCTCCAGCAGGCTGGGGAAGGAGCTGCCGGTGCCGACCTTGGGAATCTCCAGGTCCAGGTCGCCGGCCAGCGTGGTCAGCACCTTCTCGCGGTGCCCGTTGCGGACGGTGGTCCGTGTCGGCGTGTGCTCGTTCCACTCCGCACCGATGTGGGCACTTGCCTCGGCCTCGATCAGCTCCTGCACCATTCGCTCGGCGATGGCGCGGATGAGCTCGATTCCGTCGGTCGAGCGTAGTGACTCAAAGGAGCCGTATCAGGTCAGACTGGGACAGGGCCATCGTGCACTCCTCGTGGTTGAACTGGGCGTTCACCAAGGAGAGTTACGCGATGGCCCGCCTCCTGTTGAGGGAGCGGTCCGCACCCGTGGAAGTGCGCCCCGGGCAGACGCCCGCGCACTCCCAGCCCCTGATCCCGTACACCACGACAAGGGACACCATCAAGTCCACGGGCCACAGCCGCGTAGAGGCCACCGTGGCCGCGACATTGGGCACGCGCCATCGATAGCTCGGCCCCCGACCTCACCGCACAGAAGGGCAAATCAGCCAGCGCGAACGACGGGGCCCCGGACAAGCGGTCAGACAGGCGCAGAACTCGCCCTGGATTGCACGGCAGTTACGCCAATGCATGCGATCGGGCGGATGCGACAAACTCATCCATACGACCTTCGCCCTGGGCATGAGCGTTCCTTGGTGGAGCACACTCCTCCTCCACCGGCTGCCGCCCGCCCGGCATGACTCTCGCGTCACACCCTCCGTGTCGGCATGTCGGAACGCTCGGCCCGCTGGGGCCGGTATCCGGCCCTGGGCGAAGACCCTAGGGCAGCGTGGATTCCAGGAAGTCGAAACGCAAGCCGCTTGCCCCTTCGCCGGTGCCGTTCGTCTTGTGTCGTCCGGTCCACGTGTGGATGGTGCCGTCGTGCCAACGCGCACGCTGGCGAGTGCGGGTGAGGGAGGCCCCAGAGCGGGGGACCTCCTCCTCGTACACCCACACGGGACGGTCTGCTTCGACATGGCCGAGGAAGCGGCCCTCGGGAAGCTGCGGTGCGGGCGCGGCCTCCGGGGACGCGGAGTACCGGGCGAGTGGGGTGAGTTGCAGGCGGACCGCGGCGCCGGCGCCGATACGTACTGGTGCCAGTGGGAACCAGTAGCTGGGCACCTCGCTGTCCACGCGGTAGCGCGGGGCGGCGTCCGGTGGCAGCAGGTCCGGCTCGGGGCGGGCCGCGGTCCACCGGTCGTAGCAGTCGATCACCTCGCCTGTTTCGTCATCCTGGACATTCTGCTCCACAGCCCAAGCGAGGTTGGCCATCTCGTCACGCAGCAGCAGCACGGCTTCGACTGGCGGGCTTTCGAGAGCTTGCGGAAGGACGGGAGCAAGGAAGAACCAGGGGTCCGTAGTGTCGGGTGCCGCGGTGTCCGTGAGGCCGAAGAGTTCCCATCCGCTGTCGTTTGTGGCCGCGCGCTCGACGGCGTGCCGTCGGCTGAATACGTCGGTCACCGTGAAGTCGGTCAGCCGGGTCAGAGACGCCACGGGGAGGCGAAGAGGGAGCGTGTACCAGTCATTGCCGTACACCGTGCCGAAGGTGATCATCAGGAGGCGGCCAAGATCCAAGGCCGTGGTGTCGATCGCACCGAAGTCGATGCGCGCGTCCTCCATCTCCCACAGGCGAGGAGTGGGCATGCCGGGGAACCGTGCGGGCGCAGGCACGTTGCGGGCTGTGACGGCCATGGGCCGCCCGCCGGGCGGTGGGGCGGCATTCACGGCCACGCGATCGAACGCCCACCAATCCAGTCGGCCGCCTGTCCAGGCAGTCGCGTGGACTTCGTGAGAGGGCAGCGTGCTACTGCGGGCCGCACATCGGTACTCCAGGTGGTGTTCGTCCCATGCGGTGTCGCCGGCCATGGCGCCGGAGGCGGTAACTCGCGGCCGCCACCAGCGGAGCCACTGATCGGCTGCTTGGGACAGCGGAACACGGGCGGCTTCCGACAAGCCGAGTTCCTCAGCGACCGCGGCGGACTCTGCGGGAGTGTTCAATCTGTCGAGCAAGGGTGCCAGCCGCAACCCGTCAGCGATCCTTCCGTGCACCAGTGCGAGCAGGCCCGTCGCTGGCTGGGCCCTCTCGTCGCTGAAACCGCAATGGGTGACGAACGCCTCGGCGGTCTCAGGCAAGCCGGCGGAGGCCAGTTGCGTAAGCCATCGCACGCCCCCGTCGACTCTCAGTTCGTGGTCCGCCGCCGGTGCGGGCTCGGCCTCGACGAGCTCCTCGAGCGGTTGGGTCCGCGGGTCGTAAGGACGCCAGGTGTCGTCGTCGGCCCGCCAGGAGTCCAGTACATGGCTCTCGGCGCGAACGTCGGCGAAGACAGGGGACGCGGCATCCTGCCCGCGGAACTCACCCAGCTGCCACTGCCGGGAGAGCAGCCAAAGGGGATCGTGTACCCGGAATGCCACGGCGTCTTCGACGTCATCGTCGCGCGGAATCGTTTCGAAGCGCTGCATGACCTGGTCCTCCTGACTCCGGTCAGGCCGGCGGGGTGGGGAGGTCGGGGACGGGCAGGGGAAGCAGTTGCCGGATGCCTGGCTGATCATGCAGGTCCAGAGCTCGCAGGCGGGCGAGCTCAAGGGTGTCCTCGACAATCGCCTGCAGATCCGCCGCCCGCCAGCCCCGGTTGGGGTTCGGCGACACGGCAAGCAGGAGAGCCTGCGGCGGACGCGCGTCAGGGCGGTCGAAATGCAGAGCGACGCCCACAACTTCGTGCGGCTGATTGCCGGTGTCGTCGGCATCGTCCGTAAGGTCGGCCGCTTTCCCGTCAAAGGGGACGGTTTCGGTCCAAGTATCCGTCAGGAACCCTGCGAGGAGTTGACCGAGGGCGGGTTCGTCGTCCGAGTACAAAACCGTGCAGACGGGGGCGGACGGCCCCTGGGCGGCAGGCGCAGTGGCGGCCCATGTCCCGCCCCTGGCCGGGGTCTGGGCCAGGATGGTCCGCGGAACTGGGCTCACCGTGAGGACGCCGGAGGCGGTGAGCGCCTCGCCCAGTGTGCGGGCGCGAGGCCTGACCTGGTGGACACCGCGCAGCCAGTCGTGAACTTCGTCGTCCGTCACGGCAGGGCCGTCGGCATGGTGCGGTCGGGCCTCGGGGGTGAGAGAGCGGGCCGCATCGCCGTCCGCCGGGAGGTCCAGGGCGGGCAGAAGGATCATGGCGTCTCCGAAGAGGGACTTCACAGCTCTGCCAGCGCTGTCGGCCCACGCCTCGGTGGGTCGGTCCTCCTCACGTGACAGTGTCAGGGCGGGGAGGGCCGCGTCGAGGCATGCCAGCACGTTGTCCGCCCGGCCGGTCAGGGCGGCGATGTCATCAGCCGCGTCGCCAGCGATGCGGGCGCTGACGACACCGAGGTCCCCCACTGCCCGGAGGGCGGCAGCCGTCTCCTCGGCCGTCTGTGGCCGGAGTTCCGGTGGCACGCCCCGCAGGGCGGCGAGGCGTTCGCGCAGTTGGCCGACGGGGCCGTCCGCGCCGACGGCCCGGTCAAGCCATGCGGTGGTGCGGCCGAGAAGTTCGCCGAGTTCTGCGTCGCCCCAGCCACCGGGCTGCGCGGGGTCCAGATGTGAGGCGAGAAGAGGCGTCGCGGCCGTGAGCACGTCGCGGAGTCTGCCGCATAGGGCTGTGAGTTCACTGTATCGGGACTGCCCCTCCTCGGTCAGCCCAGCGGGTGCCGGCCCGGCGATCTCGGCCGTGCGCAGGAGCTCGCCCAGCAGTGGCGCGGCTCTGTCCCCCGAGGCACCCAGCACCACCTCCACGGCGCTCCATCCGAGGTCGGCCAAATTGAGGCGGACTTCGCCGTTACCGTCCGGCGGACCTTGAGGCCCGACCCGTAGGGGGAAGCTCCAGTCGGCTGGAGCACCGAGCCGATGGCGGCACCACTGCTCCAGCCCTGGTTCCAGAGCGGTGAGCGCACGGGCTTGCGGCCACCCCGAGTCGGCTTCGGCATCCCTGCGAGTGAGCAGCCCGAGCTGGTGAGTGACAGCCGCGCCGCTGCGCGGTGTGGCGACGACGTCGTAGTCATCGGGGATGTTCTCGCCGCGTCCGGTGACGTCCGCGGCAGCACCTGCCCGGGCCGCGCTACCGCCCACCAACTGGTGGACGCTCTCGGCAAGCTGGAGGTCGGCGACGGCATCGACCGTGTCCTCGAGGTCCGCGACCAAGGCACGGAACGCTACGTCTCCGCCGAGAGCCGCTGGGGCCAGGGCTGCCCCGTCATTGCGCAATGCTTCCCCATCAACGACATTGCGGGCGGCCAGCGCGGTCCTGGCTTCCTGGCTTCCCGTCTCGGTGGGGTCCACTTCCTGCGGCAGGGGGTAGGCCTCGCGGAGGTCGTCGATGAACTCGTCGAGGCCCGCGTCGTGCATGCCCCGTTCGAGCTGGTAGCCGAGCAGGGCTCCCAGGCGCTGTCCCGCGCGGACACCGCCGAGGACATCCAGCGCCCGCCGCACTCTGGAGGATGTCAGCCGCACGGCAAGCGCCCTGGGGTCGGCATGGCCGTCGAAGCCAGAGCGGAGCACAGCTGCGGTGGTCGCATGGTGCAGGGACGGGGTCATGACGTACTCGCCACCACTCGTCTCATCGGCACGCTTGAGGTCGGTGATCCATCCATAGCCACCGATGTGCAGGCCCGTGGGCCGTTGCGCGCGCAGCCGCGCGAGATCGGACGTGGCCACCGATGTCACCCACGCATCGGTGCGGTGCGACACGGTGTCCAACACTTCGAACGTGAGGCGTTCCAGCCGGGCAATACCCTCGCGGTCCGCGGTCTCCAGCGAGATGACCTGCCCAGCCGACTTCCGCGCGTCCCAATACGCCTTGCGCGCCGGGGCCACTCGCTCGGGTGCGGCAGCCGAGCTGAGAAGGCGATGCAGTTCCACGCCTCGAGAGAAGGCGAGGCCGACGACCGGAGCGGCGAATCGGTAGAACACACCTACGGCCATGGACTCGGCCAGGGAGCGCAGGACGGCATTGAGCTCTTGCGCCTCGGGCTCCAGCGTGTCCAAGGCTGCCGGAACGACCCCGTCGGCCACGTCCAGGAGGGCATCCAGCCCTTGGAGCAGTTCCCCGTACTTGCCCAGCGGCCGCTTGGCGGCCAGGTCGGCGACGGCGGTCAGGTCGGGGGCCGGGAGTTCTGGGAGGGAGGCAGGCGCAGCGGGAGGGTCCATCCACGCGTACCCGCAGTCCCCTGGCATCGATCCGATCCGTGGCATTTCGGGTTCCCCCCCAGGCCGCCAGGGCGTACCCATGCGCGCACACCGCACGCGGTCGGAGACGGGGCGCCGCGTCAGAATGTCCAGGAGAACTGCATCCTGGTCCGTGCCTTCTCCTACTCGTGGCACCTTCTGCAGTTCCCGCCGGAAGTTGCTGACGAACGAGGGCAGGTGCTGGAGGGAACCGAGCCGATCGAGGGTGGACGCGGGTACGAGTCCGTAAGGCTGGCGACCGATGCGCAGGGTCGGTAGGGGCCCGCGGCTGCGAACGAATGCGGCGAAATGCGCGCCGGGGAAGTCCAGGAGCGGCCCTGCGACCTCCCATCCGCCCCCCGCTGGGTGAGCCACATCGAACGTGGTGAGGTTGAGTTGGCGGGCCAGGACCGCGTGGAGGATGGCCAGCGTGTCCTCGTCTCCCCCGAGTGCGTCTCGGGAAACGGCCAGGGGGCTGCGCGGCCCGAGCCCCAGGGCCCGCTCGGCACGCGAGGCGTCCTGTGTGCCGGCGAAGTCGTAGCGAGACAGTTGAGCGTCGCGTTCCAGCGGGCTGAGCGGCGTACTGTCCGATCGCCAGCCCGAGCGGCTCGCCCGGGTGTTGTTGGTGGGTGTCCCGGTCGGCAGGATAGCCAGTCCGTCCGTGCAGGCGTGGGCTTGCAGGGCACCAGCGAACCTGCGGGCACCTTCCGCCGCGTCACAAGTGTTGACACCGACAACAGTGAGGAGATCGAACTGCTGTTGTGCATCTGCCAGCTTCACCTTCAGCCCCATGCCGACCCGTTCAGCCTCGTCGAAGTCGACCAGCCAACGACTGGCAACATCCCAGGGAAGCCCGTCGGTTGCGGGGTCCTCTTGCGGTTCGGCAGCGGGCGGCGGCGCCATACCCAGGGCCAGATCAGGAGGGATGGGAAGGCCTTGGCGCCGCCAGGCGACGCGCTCGCCCGAGTAGGCGGTGAACTCCAGCTGGTTGGGCAGGAGCATGGTCCGTGCAGGTCGAGTCCACGTATCCTCCCGGGACGGCAGGTCCCGGAAAGGACCGGGATCGGGGGGTACGGCTCCGTGAGGGGTCATTTGCGTGGGCGGCGAGCCGTCGGGACGCAGTTGCTCCACCACCCAGGTGGCGCGGCCAGAGCCCAATCGGTCCAGCAGCCGAGCCCATGCCGCTGCGCGGCGCCCCCTGTCGGGGCCTGCGGCCCAGACCTGGCGCCAGTACTCCTCGCCCGCAGCCCGCTCCACCGCAGTGAGCTGCGTCTCGTGCACATCGACGTGGACGTCATCGGGGTAGACGCGGATCCACAACTCCGTGCCGTCATCGCCGTCGTGGTAGACGGTCTCCAGCCGCAACGGCAGCAGCAGCACCGGCGCATTGTCGCCGCCCCAGAGTTCCGGGGTGGCCGCCACAGCGTCCGCGTAGGCCGAGGCCTTTGCCTGCCACGACTGCCCTGCGCGCTCGGCATCCTCCGAGGCCCCTGGCAACTGGGCTTCGGCTTCCGCCAACCATGCGAGCAGGTGCTGTGCCGGCTCGGACTCCAATTCTTCAGGAGTGTGGCCCGCCAACTGGAAGTTGAAGTACTCCAGCCGCATCTCGAGATAGTGCAGGAAGTGCTGCCGGGCGTCGTAGGACAAGAACCCGTCGCGTTCGGCAGCGCGCAGGTCGTGTAGTTCGGTCATCGGTCTTCACCGACCAACTGGTAGGCGTGGATCCGCAGCTGGAAGGGAAGCTGCAGCGAGATACGCGCGACGTCAGCGGCATCGGTGCTCCATCGGGCGTCACCGGGGTCGCTCGGAGGGGCAAGGCTCCCACTCGCTTTTGCGAATCCTGGGTGTCCCGAGTCCTGCGGAACCTTGGACCAGTCCAGGTCGTGCCATGTGCGGTATTCCGTGGAGGGCACCTCGTCGAACCCGAACCGCAGGCGCTGACAGTTCTCCTGGAAGACGATGAACCATCCCGGGCTCTCCCGCGTGGGCCGGTTGCGAAGTGCGTCGCGAGGGATGTCGAACAAGTAGACGCGGGTGGACGGGTCGACGGGGATGACCCCCGTCGGGGCTTTCCACCACTCTGTCCCGGATACCGACAGGTGCTGGTCCCCCGGCGGTGGCGCCCAAGCGGGGGCTGCCGAGACGATCACGTCGGGGAAGCGCCGGATGACCTCACCGCGCACCAGCAGGGCCGTCAGCGCGCCTTCAGCGGAAGTCAGGTGCCGACCGAGGTCACCCGTGGCCCATGCGGAAATCGGGGGGATGTCCCATTGTCCGTCCGGCCGGGGCCAAAATCGCTTGAAGCCGGTGCCGATGCGGTCCGTCGGATACTCACGCCAGTGCAACTCGCAGTTCATCTCATGATTCAGACCCACCAAGAACGCTTCGACGAAGCGGTCGTTGGGGGTGAGCAGCACGGTTCGATCGGCCGGGAACCCTTGCATTCCGGGCAGGAACCACTCCGGTGCAGTCTCCAGGAGGTACAGCGCGGTTGGGACAGGGAACAGCGGGTGCATCTGCACAGGGTCCAGTGGCCCTTGCTGTCTGAGGTCCGCCGGCACCTTCACCCGGTCGGCCAGCCGACGCCCTACCCTCGTGCCCGGCTGCAGCGCCCCAACCACCTGCGTTCGCAGACGAGAGGTGTCCACCCGTACTCCGTGTGCGGTCATGGCGGAATGGCCGTCGACAAGGCTGTCCGCGACGGCGTGAAGGCTGGTCATAGCCATGGGCAGGTTGTCCATGACGAACGTCTGGACTGCGTCCATGTCCCCCCTGGCCAGTGCCAAGGTAGGTAGGTCGTCAGGCAGCTCGGGGAGCTCGGCGTCCCCGCCGGGCGCGCTCAGCACCCGCGCCGTGTTGGTCATACCGGAGACTGTCACCAGCGCCCGACCGACTATCCGTGCCTTCGCCGCGTTCAGCGCGATGCGGATGTCGGATGCCGTGCCGCCCCCGTCCGGGGATATGTCGGGCGCCGCCAGATCCGCCGGCACTACAGGGGCCGGCACGGGCACAGTCACGTCTCCGTCCAAGCCGCGCCGTACGAGGTTCTCGACCGGGGTTCCCATGGCGCGGGCGACTGGTCCGGCAGGGCGCATCAGCCGGGCGAAGGTGCTGGTCGCTACGCCGTTCGGCAGGGCGCTCACCGTGGTTTCGGTGGCGACAGTCAGGCCAAGGGATGGCGCAGGGCCGCCGCGCAGGCGGGGTGCCACCGGTGCTGTGAACCTCATCAACTCCGCGGTCGTGAGGGGGGCGACATGCTTGTCATGGAGCCGTTGGCAGAGGCCGGTGGCGAGTTCGGCGATCGCGCGAAGCCGGTTGGCCTCGCGGGCAGCCCCCAGTTGTTGCCAGGCGGTGGCCATCAGCGTCTCCTGGCGTGATCGAACGCAGTCGCCGCCGATGCGGGCGGCCAGGCGGGTTGCCGGATCCAAGTTGAGCGCTTCCAACCAGCCCTCTTGCCCCGGCTCCACCCGATCGCGGTTGACGTGCCGTCCGCCGTACAGCGGCGGGGCCACCGACCCGTTCCCTTCGGCCTGTTCGTCACCGGGGCCAGGCGCGGCCAGGCCCGCTAGCATGCTGGCCGGCTTGTTCAGATGGTCGCTCAGGAGACGGGTGAGATCGGCGCGCACTTGCGGCGACGCGGTATCGGGCGGAGGGTCGCCGAACGGTCGCAGCGCTCCCTGAATGTGCAGAATGGCCGACTCCTCGGACAGAGTATGGCCCCGCCACGGCTGTGAGATGTCTGCGGCGCGCGACCCGAGCGCGTCGACCGTGTCGGGCTCGGCGGGCTTGAGCCGCCTGACCAGTTCCTCGAACCCCTGCTGGTCCCCAGTACGGAACTCCCAATGCAGGTACACCGGGAGGTTCACGTCGTGTGTCGGATGGATCTCCCAGGCTTTGTCGTACTCGGAGGAGTCGTCCGCTGGGGACGACCCCGTGCGGCCGGCCTGCATTCCGCCCAGGAAGGCGGGCACCACGCAGGCGCGATAGCCAGTGTTCTCGCGCAGCCGGCGTGGGCACACCAGTCGGGACACCGCGTACCCTGGGGCGCTGCCCGCCCCCAGGCTGCCGCTGGGACGATCCGTCTCCTGGATGTGGGCCCAGCCCCATGAGTCGTCCAAGTCCGGAAGCTGGTCCGTGCCGACGACAAGTACCGGCAGTGGCACCCGTGACACGTCCAGGCTGCTGCGATTGGTCTCCACCACGACCAAGACGATCCACGGCGCCAGTCGTCCCTCTCGGCCGTCGCCCTTGTGACTTGGGCGCGCGGGTGTGAAGAGCCAGGGCAGCTCAGGGGCGGAGAACTCCACGCAGGCGAGGAAGTTCGGCGGACAGTCGGCGGCATCCGGCGCGGGTTCCATTCTGCCGATCACCCGGGGGTCGAGGCCGATCACCCCGGACGGGCTGAGCATCCGGAACTCGGGCCCGGTAACAGGTCCTCCCCCGGGCCCATCGAGCACAAGGCCCGGATGGAATCGGTCGGAGGGCGCAGAGACGGCTTCCAGGGCCGCCGCGACGGGGCCTTGTGCCCATGAGCGGAACCTGACGCTGGCCATCAATCCTCAACCTCCCATGCCTCCACAATGGTCCGGACGGGCGAGCCCGGCCGGGGCGCCGACGTACCGGTTACCGCCCCGTGGAAAGGCATGGCGTCCATCATCAGTCCGGCGTGCCCGTCGGAGAGCGGTGCGAGTGACCAGGCCTCGACCGGCCTGACCGGCTGTGCCGTATGGACGGTGACCCGCCCGTTCGGACGCCACCACCACCGTTCGTGGTCGGCCCGCAGCGCAGCCGCTACCTCGGCTGCCTTGGCCAGCACGAGGGGAATCTTCACCACCATGACGTGCAGTGCGTCGACGCGCAGGTCCGGTCCGAGTGCGCCACCCAACGTGGACGCCTCCACGGTCAGCTCATCCTCCTTGCCGTCCGGAGCATTGAGCTGGCTGGCGGTCAACCGCCGCCCTGAGGGGTAGTCGCGGTATGCCCCGCCACTGAGTTGTTCGTCCTCGGCGAGGGACTTGAACTGGCCAGGCGCAAAGCGGTCCTTCACCTCGATGGTCGGCAGATCGGAATCACCATTGCCCAGAGTCACCGCCGAGATGTCCCACATCTGCGGGGGCACGGACTCTCTGCCAAAGCGCTCGATCTCCGTTCTCAGCGGAACAATCTGCTGGCGGACGGTCATTGTTCCCTGGGGATGCACCAGTTTGCCGTCGCCGAGCAGACGGTTGGCCTCCGGCGTAAGGACGACGGGAGAGAGGGCTGGGTCTGGTGGGTGCGTGGCCCAAGCCCGGGGCTGTTCCAGCTCATCGGTCAGGAGCGCCCCAATGTCGACAGGATCCTGCGGCAGGGGCGGAGCGGATCCCCACGTGGTGTCGAAGTCGAACGACACGCTGAACAGGAACAGATCGATCGAGCCGCGTCCACGGGCGTGCCAAGGTGTGGGCCCTTCCAGCAGGAGGTCCAGATGAACTCCCATCAAGCTCTTGCCAAGAACCCGTACGGAGACTCCGGCGTGCAGCTGGGCAGTGAACGCAAGGTGCGGACGCCACTGCGCCAGGACGTCAAGCGCGAGATGACCGCTGAGGCCGCAGCGTGCAATCTGGGCCTGGAAATCGATCCGCGCCCCGAACTGGACAGTGTTGGTGGTCAGGGCTAGATACGCCTGGCACCGGAACGTCATCAAAGGACTGGGACTCAGGTTCATCGCCACCCGGCGCAACTCCGGGACGCCGACCGGCACCGGGAATTGTGGATGAAAGCCTCCGGCGGACAGGACGAATGCGGCGTCCCGACCACCCCGTGTGAGCAGACACACCTCGCCTGACAGCCGGACTCCGGCAATGCGTGAGCCGGTCAGCGCGGCGGTGATCATCATGCTGGGCTGCACGGGGTCGAACTGGCCCAGGAATTCGGCGCGCAGCTCCACGATGGGGGCCTGCTCCGGTATCAGCACGGACAGCGATCCGATCACGGACAGCCGCACCGGGTCGGGCAGTTCAATCAGCGCAGCGAGCTTGGCAGAGACAAGGGCGTGGCCCCATGTCGCCTCGAACATCGGCCCGATCACATTGCGTCCGCGTGAACGGGGGAACACTGCGAGCACCGCCGGCACGCGCTGCTCGGCCGTTGCCGTGTCGGGGGGAAACAGAAGGTCTCCGGCGGTCCCGTTCAGCACCACTCGAGCCAGAGCAACACGATCGACGGCGTGTCCTACGCCGACGACACCCCCGAGGCGCCGGAGCGCGAAGCCCAGTCCGACCTGGACCCCAGGAGGCGGGAAAACAAGTCCCATCACGAGCAGGAAGGTGGAGTCCTCAGCTCGACTTCCAGTGGTGAACTGCCCGAAAGCGTTCACCGAGACCGGCGGAAGCGTCACGTCCAGCAGTCCTTGATAGCGGTCTTCTCCGACCGATCTGAACCGCCCTGTTCCTTGGACAACCGGCGCGTGGAGATGAACATCGGCCCGCGCTGAGTCCGTTACCACGGTGAGCAGTCCCCCACCGCACTCTATGACTCGCACGATCCGCCTCCTCGTCGAGGCGTAGTTGCACTTGCCCTTCCATCATCACACGTTGCTCGGCGATCCGCATATTTCCAGTGCAGGTAGCTGTTGTTGAGAGGTAGTTGACGGTGTGACAGCTGAAAGGTAAATCGCAGGTACCACCCAATTAGGGACAGCCTATGAACCCTCAGATGAGCCAAGAGGCCGGAACGCAGAGTCAATCGATACCTACGCCACGTGCCCAGGACAGCAAGTCGCACAATCGCTGCAGAGGGCTGCCAAGTTGCACATCTCACCTCCTGCGCAATCCTGGTTAAAGGGAGCACAAGTCCCCTTTGGAGTCTCGGATTTAAGGACAGAACGTCCACGCTTCAATTGGTGCTGATGCCACTGTCAGCGCCCATTCTGTAGTGGTGCACGGCCACTTTTAGACGAGAGAGGGTGTGGCAGCATGGCGACTGCGACGATTCTCAACGTGTACTGCGTGCGGCCTTCCAGTGGGACCGATGAGGCTGTCAACGAAGCAGTTCTCAATGCCCTCGCCAACTTGTCCGGCAGCCTTCCGTTCGGTGAAGTCGGCGCGAGTATAGAGGAGTTCCTCGGTTCGCTGCCCGAGGTCATCACGGCCATCGACACTGCGGGCGATTACCCGGATGACTTCTTCCTGACCACGTCGACCGACGGCGCATTGTCGAACGGAATCTGGCCTCTCGACGATGACAGTGAGCCGACGACCGTCCCTCTGCGGGCATCCCAGTCCAGTGAGCCCTACACCGATGTGTCGGTGGGTGGAACCCAGAACCTCTCCCTCTGGGATCGGGACCCTTTCCCCAGCGGTAACGACCACTTGGGCGCAATCCAGTTGCTGGGCACCGAGGCCGGCGAAGGGGAAAAGATCAAGCTGGCCAAGAACAGCGTCCATGGGTCGGCCTACTACGTGACGTACAGGGTCGAGTGAGAGTTGAGCCTGGGAGGATTTCCCCCTTTCGGCCACGCCCCATCGCGAGCCGGGCCCACTCAGCTCTGCAAGCGAAAAACCGTTGCGGCGGTTGCGCAGCCGGCAGCACAGAAATCCCGGCTCGCCGATGGCGACAACGCACACAACCGATGATCACGCGCGCAGTCTGGACTTGTTGCATGCCCATCGCCCCCAGCCTCGCAAGTGGCAGGAGGTTCGTTTGCCGCGCTAACGGGTCCCGCTGAGCTCTCCCCGCACCGGGGGCAGTGTTCCACGGACATTCCGCGGCAGCCGACCCCCGGCCCAGCCAGTTGGTGTCGCTTCGGTCGATCCTGAGGCGGACGGCGGCGGCAACACGCCGCCAGCAAGGTAGACCAGGGCTAACTCGGCTGCCCTAACAAGTTTGCCGACTGTGAGTGGGTCTGGCTTGCTGGAGGGAGTCGTTGCTGACCGATGAGAGAACGGTGACGTGATGCTCAAGTACGAGGAGGTGCTGGAACTGCTTGCCGACAGGCCTGAAGCCACCAGAACCTATCCCGTAGCGTCGGATCTCCTGAGGAGACTTCCGCTGGACACTTCGCCCCACTTGAGGGCGATGGACGAGGGCGAGACACAAGAACTGGCTGACCACCTTGAGGTGCCCGCGGCAGCCATCGAAGGGCCCTTGAGGGTAGTCGATGTCAAATGCTCGTACTGCGATCGTGTCATTACGTTTCTCGATTTCGTCAAGACAGCAATCGATGACGGGCAACACGATCTCGCTCAGCTCCGCGAGGTTCTCACTGGCCGCAATGGTGCTTGGATCACTATTCGCGGCCGCGACGGTGGTCGTCCCGTCCGGTGTGCGGGGTGTGACCGCACCGTTGACGTGACCAGACGTAAGGGAGGCGGAGAGTACTCGGAATACTCATCCGGCTCCTACGCCTATGCCTGAGGACGGTGTGCTGTGGCCAGCCACGCCCCGGAAGGCCCCTTGTGGATCTTTGCAGGGCAGGGGTCACGGCAGTGGATCGACTTGGCAGGCTCGCGGAGAGCCCAAGCACTGGTGCACGATTTGATCGACGTGACGGGCGCGGATCCCGCCAGCGGGGAAATGGAGTCCTCTCGGTACTCGCCCGAGCTGCAGCCGGCCCTTCTGTCTATTGCGCATGGGTTGGCGCAAGCATGCCAGGAGCGGGGCGTGAGGCCGGGAGGTGTCTTGGGACACAGCTTCGGCGAGTATGCCGCTCTTGTGGTGGCTGGATCACTCTCCTTCGACGATGCCATCGGCCTTGCCGCCACACGAGGACGGGCGATGGCCCGCCTGGCCGACGGGTCCGGCTCCATGCTTGCTGTCATCGGGCTACCGGACACGATCGTGTCCCAAGTCCGTGGTGAGTTGCGGGAAGGCGGTCGGGCAATACATATCGCGGCCTACAACAGTTCGACTCAGACCGTGTTGAGCGGGGAAGCGGATGCGCTCCCTGAGGCCGCGTCACGCTGTCGCTCACTGGGCGCGAAGCGTACCCGTATCCTCCAGGTCCCTTTCGCGGCCCACTCGCCGTTCATGACTTCTGTCAGGGAACAGCTCGTGGATCAGCTGCAGAAAGTGTCCGTTGCCAAACCGACCGTTCCATTTTACTCAACAGTGACAGGGGCGTTTACAACCGACCCGACGGAGATCCGTGAACTCCTACTGCGCGGGGTGACGGACCCCGTTCGTTTTCGACAAGCAGTCGTGACAGCTCTCCGCCAGGGCTACGAAACGGTCGTGGAAATCGGATCAGCATGGCCACCCACCCTGCTCGGCTTCGTGCGGGACATCTCCCGCGATGATCTCCCAGGGCGCAGGACTCCGCTTCTGTCGGCTGTCACGACGGATGATGATGCCCCGAACGGCCGACTTTTCACCTCGTCAAGTGTTCTCGAAACGTCCCGTGATGGATCCTGATCGCACACCGCTGGAACCGAGACGGGATGAGGTTCACCGATGACCGATGTCAGCCACGAAGCCATCATGCAGCAGGTGGTTACCGCGCTCGCCGACGACATGAGAATCCCACGAGAGAAGATCAAAGCAGATTCTCATGTCTTCAACGACCTTGGCATGGATTCGGTGGACCTCTTGAGTGCCGTCACCCTGCTTGAGGAAAAGTTCAACGTGACCATCCTTGACGAAGAAACCCAGCACATGTTCGTGGTGAAGGACATCGTCGGGATCATCCAAAACAAGCTGAGCAGGCCGTGAGACGAGTCGTGGTGACAGGCATAGGGCCTGTCACGCCGGTCGGCATAGGGCGGGAGCAATTCTGGACTTCGCTGGTAGCCGGTCTGTCCGGGATCGATCACCTTACTCGGTTCGACGCCTCGGGACTGGACTCACGAATCGCCGGTCAGGTCAAGGATTTCGAGCACTCCGCCTCCTTGGACCCGCAGCGAGCCTGTAAGGCGGAGCGTTTCACCCACTTTGCCTTCGAAGCCTCTCGCCTGGCTCTGATGGACGCGAACCTGCACATCGACGATGTGGACCGCGGCCGGGCCGGTGTTGTCGTCGGCTGCGCGTACGGCGGAATCTCCCGTATCGAAAAAGAGGTCGTGAAGCTCGCCGCCAAGGGACCAAGGGCAGTACCGCCGCAGATCAGCCTCACGTGCAGCGCCAATGCTGCGGCGGCCTTCGTCTCGATGGAGCTCGGGTCGACCGGACCGACCGAGAGCATCGCCTCCGGTTGCGCCTCAGGAGCCCACGCAGTGAGCCGTGGATCGGACCTGATCAGATCAGGGAAAGCCGATGTCGTTCTGGCCGGTGGGACCGACGCGCCGTTGACCTTGTTGTGCATGGCGAGCTTCTGCTCCGCTCGGGCACTGTCCAAGCGAAACGACGCCCCTGCAGCCGCCTCCCGTCCTTTCGACCAAGCCCGAGACGGCTTTGTGTTCAGCGAGGGAGCGGTCGTCCTGGTCTTGGAAAGACTCGACTTCGCCCTCGCACGTGGAGCACCGATCTTGGCCGAACTCCTTGGCTACGGTCATTCCGCGGACGCCCACAATTGGGCCGCACCCCATCCAGAAGGACAAGGCGCCGTGCAGGCTATGGAGTCCGCCCTGAGATGTGCCGATATCACGCACGCCGACATAGGCTATGTCAACGCCCACGCGGCTTCGACCCTCCTCGGAGACCGCGCTGAGGCAAAGGCCATCGAGAAAGTCTTCCAACAAGACCCGCCCCTGGTGTCGTCCACCAAGTCGATGACGGGGCACCTGCTGGGCGCCGCGGGAGCGCTCGAAGCGGCAGCCACGGTTCTCGCTGTTCATACAGAACAACTGCCGCCCACGATCAACGCCGAATCACTCGACCCAGAATGTGGTGTGGAGGTGATCGCCAACCACAAGCGGCACGAAAAGGTGGACGCCGCCATGTCCAACTCCTTCGGTGTTGGTGGCATCAACGCATCGCTCGTGGTGGGCAGGTACTGAGATGACAGACCGGCTGCCGCCGCCTCAGCAGAATGGTACGGCCGCCGTCTAGTGTGGTGCGCCTGAAATCGCGGGCTTAAATCGCGCCGAGTTGGTGCGCTGGGTGAGCGGGGCGGTGGCGCCCCGTCTTGTCGAGCGGGCCCGCAGCGTTTTGGCGCTCGTGCGCGGGCGGAGTTGCAGGTCACCGCGGACACAGTGAGGAAGTGGCGGTCCGGACTGGCGGATGAGCCGCGGCCGGGCCGGCGCAAGTCGGAGCTGGTGCTCAGTGATGAGGAGCGGGCTCAGCTGACGCGTTGGGCCAGGCGCGCCAAGACCGCTCAGTTCCTGGCTCTGCGGGCGAGGATCGTGCTGCGGTGCGCGGAAGGCAGGACGAATAAGCAGGTGGCGGCCGAACTCGGGGTGCGCGAGCAGTCGGTGAGCCGCTGGCGGGCCCGGTTCGTCGAGCGGCGGCTGGACGGGCTGACCGATGAGCCGCGGCCCGGCAGGCCGCCCTCGATCCTGCTCGACCAGGTCGAGGATGTTGTCGTCGCGACGCTGGAATCGACCCCGGGTCAGGACACGCACTGGTCACGGGCTTCCATGGCCGAGCGCACCGGGCTGTCGAAGTCGACGATCGGGCGGATCTGGAAGAAGTTCGACCTCAAGCCACACCTGCAGGATGCCTTCAAACTCTCCACCGATCCGCAGTTCGTCGCGAAGGTCGTCGACGTCGTCGGCCTGTATCACCACCCGCCCGAGAAGGCGGTGGTGCTGTGCGTGGACGAGAAGAGCCAGATCCAGGCGCTGGACCGCTCGCAGCCGGTGCTGCCGATGATGCCGGGCATGCCCGAGCGGCGTACCCACGACTACCTGCGGCACGGCATCACCAGTCTGTTCGCCGCGTTCAACATCGCCGACGGCACGGTCATCGGTGAACTGCACCGCCGCCACCGGGCCGTCGAGTTCAAGAAGTTCCTGGTCACGATAGACAAGAGGGTTCCCGCCGGGCTCGATGTGCACCTGGTGTGTGACAACTACGCCACCCACAACACCCTCGAGATCAAGACCTGGCTCAGCAAGCACCCCCGCTTCCATGTCCACTTCACTCCGACCGGCTCCTCCTGGATCAACCAGGTCGAGCGATGGTTCGGCCTGCTGACCGACAAGCTCATCCGCCGCGGCGTCCACACCTCGGTAAAGGCGCTTGAGGATGACATCAGAGCCTGGATCGACTCGTGGAACGAGAACCCCAGGCCCTTCACCTGGACCAAGACCGCCGACGAGATCCTCAACTCGCTCGCCGACCACCTCGCCAAGGTCACTCCTCCAGCCAGCGATAACCAGCGACAGATTTAAGCCCGCGATTTCAGGCGCACCACACTAGAGCGTGGTGAGGCCGAGGTCGTCGAAAACGGCCCGGATGTGGTGTCCCACGCCGTCATTGCCGGCTCCGCCCCAATGGAGTCCTACAACCCGGCGCCAGTCGCCGTCATTGGTGGGGCTTCCCGCCTCCATATAGAGGGCCCCGGAATCGCCGATGTCGGAGAAGTCACTACCATCGCCGTCGATCCACATGTCAGCGTGTGATCCGCTGTGCCCCGAGTCGTAGTCGATCAGGTCCACGATGCCGAACGTGCGCCCGGTCGTGCGCCCGGTCTTCTGAACGCGCATGTCAAGCGTGGCGTCGGCAATCCCGAAGACTGCCGGTCCTCCGCCAATGATCGAGGCACTCACGACAGCGGGGTCGACGGGGGCAGCGACCGCGGCATCCAGGGAACCTGCCCTCAACACCGAACCGATGAGGTCGACAGGCAGTCGACCGCCATCATCTCTTGACGGCTGCGAAATCGCCTTCCCCGTCACAGAACCGAAAACATGGCGATTGGACAGGGCCACCGCTTGATTTGTCACGGTATCCCACACCCAGCCACCGAGAGTGCCCGAGTTGCCGGCGCTCATCCCCCCAGGTACTGGCCGTTCCTTGCCACCGAGATTGACGCCTGCAGGTGCGGGCGCGTTCTCCGGGACAGGCTTGGCACGTTCTTGGACGTCGACCCTAGCGACGACCTCTCGGCCGTCCGCTGCAATGAGACGCAGCTCCTGCGGAAGACGTCGGTCTTCTGACACACGCTCCAACGGCAGCTTCCGCTCGACGTGCACCACAACCGCGTACTCGTCGACTTTTTGATCTGCGCGGCGCCGCCGCCCAACTCCGATGCCGTGCACATCTGGGTGGGCAAGCAATTCGTCGGCGAACCGTTCTTTCGCAGCACGGGCTGCCACCAGAGCGTCCCACGTCAGGCCACTGTCCGTCATGGGAATACGTGCCCCTCTATTGCGGATGACCGCCGTCTGCGCCACCGTCTCCGCCGCCGGACGGCGATACCGGTCCATGTCCTGGTCCCGGCGAACCGCCGCAACCACACTCCTCAATCACCAAGGCATGGATACGTTCCTGCCGACTGAGGCGGTCGCCCGGCATAACCTGGGTGCTGATCATCTTACGGATCTCCCGAACGGGTTCCGCGCTCACGCGAACTTCGGTGATTCCGGCTACCCGAAGTGTTTCCTTGATCTCGTCCCAGAGATCGTTCTTCGCGAGAAATTTCATAAACTCGACGGCGTTGTCAATGTCTGACTCAGCGAAGTTCTCACCAGTCGATGTACTCATGCTGGACTCCTTTCGCCTTGATTCCATGCTCCGGCGGCCACCCAAGCTGGGCAACTCGAAGCACTGCCGATCCACAGCCCCTGTACAGCACATCCGTATCGGCGCAGGCGAGCGGCACGCATCGGGCCCAGTGCACCCTGGACAAGCAGCTTGATGACAGCGGCCGTGCTGGCGTGGGCGGCGCCGGTCGAGGCACCCCTGCCGTGATCCTCCAGCGGTCACTTCGCCACGTCCTGCCTCACCGTCGGCGAGGTGACCGCTCGCGAGATCACCGACAACGCCAGGGATCCCCGACCAATCTGGCCATCAGTCACGACCAACACCGTTGCAGTACTTGAGCGGGGTGCCCTTCCCGTCGCGGATCTGGTGGGGTTTGCTACATCTTGCGCTGGTCGACCGGCAACGGCCCGGGCGCGGCTCCCCCGCTTCGCGCGGACGTGCGAGTCATCCACACACACTCGTGAACCGGTGAGCTTGCTGGCCGCGTTCGGTGTCGAGAGCAGAATGCAGCGCAACCGTTGGGAGACCCCTGCCTGCTGCCGGCGGTCCAGACGCCACCAACAGTTACGAGCCCTCAGGACCGACCTCCGCCTGCAGGTTCACGCCAGCCTGCGTGGGATTCTCTCGGGATGGATTCATTCGCAGCCCGGCTGGACGGCGCATGGGAGTGGTGGGCGGCCGCTATCGAGGATGCGCAGGAGGGCCGATGGGTTCGTGATGCCTTGGAGCGGGATGTGGTGGCGGACATCATGGCATCGACCAATGCCCTGCACGGAGGAAGGTCGGCGCCCTTCACCGAGGACTCATGGCACGTACGTATCGGGCGGATCGCCAATTGGGCCGGGGTACTCCGGCTTGCCGCTCGGGCAGGGAGGTGGGAGCTCCAGCCTGTCGTCGGACACAGACCGAAGCGTCCTGCGGGTATGGCCGATTTGCTGTCCGGCATCTACGCGATCGGCGCACAGGGTGAGATGTGGATGGATCAGCTCCTTCGAGAGCGCCGGACACCGCAAGAGAAGGAGATTGCCCAGGCCGAGGGTTTCCTCACCGGGCCAGGCTCCATAGAGGATCTCGAACTGTTCTTCTACGACAGCTGACTTTCATCCCTGCTCGGCCGGCGTCGCGCGGCCCCGCGTCAGCGAATATGCTCCCGGATCGCGCGAGGCGAAAGCGCGGGGTCGGCCAGGACGGCATCCAGTCGGGTCCATCCCCACACACGCGTCAGCGGCACGACCGTGACAAGGTCGCGAACAGCTACAGCCGCGAACAACTGACGGGCTGTGACCGCCGCGGCCCCGCCACCAGCGCAACCTGCCGCCAGGCATCCGACCCACCTCGCAGCGGGCCTGTCACCGGCATCTCGTAGGCTCCACGCCATGAACGACGGGCAATCCGGCAGACGGGTCATCGACGGACGCTTCGAGCTGGAAGCGCGGCTCGGTGGCGGCGGTATGGGCATGGTGTGGCGGGCGCGCGATCTGGTCCTGGACCGGGCCGTGGCGCTCAAGGAGGTCCGGCCGTCGGATCCAGGGCTGGCCGAACACGATCCGCAGGCCGCGGCCATGCTCCGGGCCCGAGTGTTGCGCGAGGCCAGGGCGCTCGCCCGTGTCGACCACCCCAACGTGGTGACCATCCACCACGTGGTCGACGGAGGGGACCATGCCTACCCCTGGCTGGTCATGGAACTGGTCACCGGGGGATCGCTCCAGGACCGGCTCGAACAGGGGCCCTTGACACCCGTGGCCGCCGCCCGCCTCGGCCGCGAGGTGCTGGCCGCGCTACGCGCCGCACACGATGCCGGTATCCAGCACCGCGATGTGAAGCCCGCCAACGTCCTGCTGCGGCCCGACCAGCGTCCCGTCCTGACGGACTTCGGCATCGCGGCGATCAGGGAGTCCACGGTCCTGACCGCGACCGGTTCCCTCATCGGCACACCCGACTACATGGCGCCCGAACGCATCGCCGGCGGCGAAGGCGGCCCGGGTTCGGACCTGTGGTCGCTGGCGATGATGCTGTACGTCGCTGTCGAAGGCCATCACCCGCTACGCAGGGCAACCACCCTAGCAACCCTGGCGGCACTGCTGAGCGAGGAACTCCCACCACCCCAGCGGTCCGGACCGCTGACCGGCTTCCTCAACGCCATGCTCGTCAAGGATCCGGCACAGCGCCCCGACACGACGACAGCCGACCACATGCTCGCGGCGGCCGGAGAGGGGCAGGACACGGCCGCGAGTACCGCACCCGGCCGCACGGACGCACCGCACGCGGCGACTTCGTATCACCTGGCGCCCCCGACGGAGCCGACTACCACGCGGTCCGCACAGCTGTCGCCGCCCGGTTTCGGGCCACCGCCGGTCGGCTTCGCACCACCCGCTCACTTCGGCGCACCGCCCGCACCTCCGAGCCAGAGCCCGACGGTCCGGCCCACGACAGCGCGGCCCGGCGGCCGTTCGAAGCACACGGTCGCCGTCGCTTCATCCGTCGCGGGGGTGGTACTGGTAGGAGCGCTGGTGTGGACCCTGCTGCCCGACAGCAGCGAAAAGGGCCGCGACTCCTCGGCCGGCTCATCCGGCTCCTCATCGGCCACCACGCCTGGTCCGTCGGCCACCAGGCCTGACACGTCCCGCTCATCTTCAGCGGCAGCGAGCGACACGAAGACCGGGCTGCTCACGCCGGACGGCATCCGTACGGCGCTCGCGGAGATCAAGACCGCGACCGGCACGGACCGCGCATCCAGCCTCTCCATTTACCCGGAGTACGTGACCGTGGACATCATGGTCAAGGGCAGCGAAACGAAGCACGACAGCTACACCTACCGCCCCGGCAGTGGCGTCGAGAAGGGCATCATCAGCGGCTCGATAATCGGCGGCGAACAGCCTTTCAGCCTCGACGACTTCGACTGGGATGTCGTCCCCGCCCTGCTGAAGCGGGCGGAGAAGGACCTCAACGTGGCGCGCCCTACCTTGCGTTACCTCACCGTCCGCCCCGCTGACGAGACCTTCGACACCCCGTTGGGACTGGGCGTGTACCTGTCCGACGAGCACGCCTCGGGCTACCTCAACGCCGACCTGAAAGGCACAGTGACCCGCGTCGTCCCCGCCGAGGACTGACCTCCCGATTCGGCAGGCAAGGGTCTTCCGGCTCTTGGCCGCATCGCGAGCGTCGGTCGCGCGGCGCCGCCTGTGCCAGCGTCCGCACATCGTCGTCGACCAGGAAGGCCCGTGCCGGACCAGACGCGCCCTGTCATCAGCGCGCATCCGGGGGTACGCCCGACCCGCGGCAGGGCCAACCACAGGCCCGACCACGGATTCCGCGCCCGCACCGTCCCCGACCCGGGCCCCCATGGCCGGGGCCCGGGTCGGGGACCGGGAGTTGCCTCCCTGCCATGCATCAGGCCAGCACCCGGAGTCGGGCTCAGCGCCTGGCCACGAAGACGTGCGCGGCGATCTGCGTGGGGAGTTCGGCGGTCCTCCCGTCGTTGCTGACCATCACGCCGACGGACGACGACGTCACGCTCACGACCGTGCCGGGCCGCACCCCGGCGTATCGCAGGGCGTACATCAGCCGGCAGTCTGCCTGGATCGGCTCCCCGATGCGTGTCACGACCGCGCTCGCGCCGTTCGGCCCCAGCCGCAGGTCGCGGAGGCTGACCATGCTGTCCCCGAGGACCGGGCCCACGGTGCCCGTTGCGCCGAGTTCCTCCAGGCCCGGGATCGGGTTGCCGTAGGGCGATTGGGTCGGGTGGTGCAGCAGTGTGACGATGCGGCGTTCGACCGCCTCGCTCATCACGTGCTCCCAGCGGCAGGCTTCGGCGTGGACCTGCTCCCACTCCAGCCCGATCACCTCGACGAGCAGGCACTCCGCGAGCCGGTGTTTGCGCATTACACGGGTGGCGATGCGCCGGCCCTCCTGCGTCAGCTCCAGGTGCCGGTCGTCGGCGACGTGCAGCAGTCCGTCGCGCTCCATGCGGGCCACACTCTGGCTGACGGTGGGGCCGCTTTGGTCCAGGCGCTCGGCGATGCGGGCGCGCAGGGGGACCACGCCCTCCTCCTCGAGCTCCAGGACGGTGCGCAGATACATCTGCGTCGTGTCGATGAGCCTGGACACGTTGCTCGTCAGGCGGGGGTTTCGGCGGTGGCGATCAGGACCGCACGGCCGAGGATGTGGCCGGCCATCGTGAAGCCGAGAACGGCCGGGGTGGCGTCGGCCGCAACGCCGACGGAGGCGACATCGAGGGCGTGCACCACGACGAAGTAGCGGTGCGGGCCGTGTCCGGCCGGCGGGGCAGCTCCGATATAGCGGGCTGCGCGGGCGTCGCCCGGCAGCTGGAAAGCACCCTCGGGCAGGCCCGAGCCGGTGTCGTCACCGGCTCCCTCGGGCACTTCGGTGGTGGTGGCGGGGATGTCGGCGACCGCCCAGTGCCAGAACCCTGACCCCGTGGGGGCGTCGGGGTCGTAGACCGTGACCGCGTAGCTCTTGGTGCCCTCCGGGGCTCCGTTCCAGGACAGCTGCGGGGAGATGTCCTTCCCGCCGGGAACGCCGAAGATGCCGGAGTACTGCTCGGGCGGCCAGGGAGCGCCGTCAGTGACGGTGGTACTGGTGACGGTGAACGACGCCGCCTCGGGGAGACGGGCGAAGGGGTCGTTGGCGCGCATCGCGTCATTCCTTTCAGGCAGTGCTGGGCAGGGGTGGTTGGTCGGGGCGCCGGCAAGAAGCCCGCTGCATCGCGCAGGGCTGCCGCGTTCCCCGTCGACCACTGAATCGACACTAACATAGATAATCGATTATTTGAGGGATCGTCTATGATGGAGGCATGACTCAGACGGCCCCCGCCTCGGCCTCAACGGGCAAGCAGATGCTCTCCGAGCAGGTCTACGTCCACCTGCGGGACGCGATCATGCGCGGCGACTACGCCCCCGGCGACGCCCTCAAGCCCCAGGACCTCGCCAAGCAACAGGCCGTGAGCCTGGCCGTCGTACGCGAGGCGCTCGTCCGGCTGGTCGGCGAGGGCCTCGCCGACCGTCTGCCCAACCGCGGTTTCGCCGTGCCAGCCTTCTCCGACCGCCGGTGGCAGGAGATCGCCGAGGCCCGCGCGACCATCGAACCGGTCATGCTGCGCATGTCCATCGAACGCGGCGACGTCGACTGGGAGGCCCGGGTGCGAGCCGCCCACCACCGCCTGGCCCGCACCCCCGTATACGTGGCGGACGAGGGCGAGCACTACAGCAGCACGTGGTCGGAGGCCCACCGGGTCTTCCATCGCACCCTGTTGGAGGGGTGCGGCAATCCCGTCCTGCTGGAGACGTTCGACCGCATGTGGACGGCGAGCGAGCTGGCCCGCCGCTGGTCGGCACACCGCAACCCCGACCGCAACGGCACCGTTGAACATCGCCGGCTGGAGGAAGCCGCGCTGGCCCGCGACGCCGACACCGCAGCCGACGTCCTGACCCAGCACCTCACCCGCACCGCAGCCGACCTCACCGGCCCCACCCCCGACAGACCCGTCAAGGAGGCGCGATAGACCCCGTACGCCCCACCGAACCCCGGTGAATGCCGCCTTGCGGGCCGCGACGCCGGAGGCCTGCGGGCATGGTGGCCCTGTTCGCCGTCACGCGTCGGGCCGGTCAACGGGCCGGCGAGGGAACGTCATTGCATCATCGGCAATGCCAACCCTTCAGCTGGCGGTCACCGTTTCGCGGTAGTTGCTCTGACCGGGCGCTTCCTAGCATCACCGCGTGCGAAGACGACAGACACTCGTACTCGGCGCAACAGGCCTACTGGTGACAGCAGCTGCCATCGGGATCTACTTCTACGGTGCGTTCTTCGGCTGGTGGGCCCGCCCGACCGTCCGCAACGCCCCGGAAGCCGAACCCGCGGCTGTGGAGCAGCTCGCGAGTGGCCTGCGCTACCCCTTCGACCTTGCCTTCCTCCCCGACGGGTCGGCGCTGGTCACCGAGCGTGAATCGGGCCGCCTCCGCCAGATCTCCCCAGACGGAGGGCTCACCGATGTCCGCATCATTGATGAGATCGCCGAGCCGACCGTCCAAGCGGGGCTGCAGGGCGTGGCCATCTCCCCCACTTACGAACGGGACGGCTGGATCTACGTCTACTACACCACCGAGCACGACAGCCGGGTGAGCCGGCTCCGCCTGGAGTCCTCGGCTCCCCTCGAGCCGATCCTGACCGGCATACCCAGCGGCAAGATCCATAACGGCGGACGGATCAGGTTCGGCCCCGACGGCATGCTCTACATCACCACCGGGGAAGCCGACGACCGTCCCCGCGCCCAGGACCAAAAGGACTTGGGCGGAAAGATCCTTCGCGTCACTCCCGCGGGCAAGCCGGCACCCGGCAACCCTACGGCCGGCTCACCGGTCTACAGCTGGGGATTCCGCGACCCTCAAGGGCTCGCCTGGGACGACAAGGGCCAGCTGTACGTCTCCGACTTCGGCCACCACAACCTCGACGAACTGAACCGGGTCACCCCCGGCGGCAACTACGGCTGGCCCGAGGTCGAAGGCACCGGCGGGGAGCCCGAGTTCACGGATCCGATCGCGACCTGGAAGCCCGCCGACGCCTCCCCCAGCGGAATGACCTACCACGACGGGCGGATCTGGATCGCCTGCCTGCGCGGAGAACGCCTCTACCGCATCGCCACCGACGGCTCCTCGCCCCAACAGCTGCTGACGGGTCAGTACGGCCGCCTACGCCTGGTGACACCGGCCCCGGACGGCTCACTGTGGGTACTCACCAACGGACGAAGCGGCCCCGACCACGACCTGATCCTCCGGGTGACGCCCTGACACGACCAGCCTCGCGCCCCGGCGAGCACAGGTCACGACGCGTCAGATCTCGCTGGGCAGCCCTCGCTTCCCGCGGCCGCCCTCCCCGCGGCCTTGACCGCCGCGCCGTGACCGTCGGCAAATCTGGCGCAAACGGGCTCACCGCGTGCACAAGCGCCGTCAGGGCTGTTTGGGCCTGCGGGCCAGCAGGCAGGCATGCGGTCTGTTCACCCGTCCGCCAGGCTCCTGCTCCAGCCTCGCGGTGACGACGAGTCCGGCCTGCTCCAGCAGGCCGACCATGCGATCCAGGGGCAGGAGATACGACTCGTAGGACACCGGACGGCCATAGCCCTGGGTCGGCTGCAGTCGTTCATCGCCGACATAGTCTCCCCAGAGCAGGTAGCCGCCGGGCGCCAGCGTGCGGTGGAACTCGGTGAACACCGCCGGCAGCCACTGCGGGGGCGTGTGGTGGGTGGAGTACCAGGCCAGGATGCCGCCGAGCTCGTCGTCCCTCATCTCCAGCGCGGTCATCGAGCCCTCGGTGAACCGCAGGTTCGGATAGGCGTGCCGGGCCAGCCCGATCATCTTCGGCGACAGATCGAGGCCGAAGGCGGACACTCCCAGCCCGGCCAGGTGCGCCGTCACGCGGCCGGGGCCGCATCCCAGGTCCGCGACCGGCCCCAGACGGGCCGCCTGCACGTATTCGGCGAACCCCGCCAGCATCGCGCGTGACAGCGGGTCCATCGCGGCCGGGGGCGGGACGCGTTCGACGTAATCGGCGGCGACCGTGTCGTACGACTCGCGCACAGCGGCCAGAAAAGAGGGCTCAGGCATGCGGGCGACCATAGAGGAGAGAACTGACAGGCCGTGTCGCGACCTTGAGGTGACTTACGGGCATCCACCGCCGTACGCACTCGGCCCTCACACCACTGCGGTAGTCGTCCCCGGTCCGAACACTGAGCCCTGCCCTCGCCCGCGGCTACGACTGCCCGACGCCGCCGATCACTGAAGACGAGCGGTCCCTCGGCATCCCGCACGCCACCTTCCACCGTCACTACGCCAACCTGATCGACGCCTACTTCGGCCGCGCATCCAGGTGCGCGCCTCGCCCTGTCCGAGGCGGCTGTCCGGCAACTCACCCTCGAAAGCGCCGCTCCTACACGAAGGCACCACCCACCTGTGTTGTGCCCGCTCGGCTCTCCCAGCGCGGGAACCCCAAGCCACGGCGGAATGACGCGGCCTTCCTATCCAGCGGACCACGGAGTGATCGGCTCCACCGGCTGATTGCTGCCCCGCCGACAGGTGCTGGGGGCTATTTGGCGCCTCGCGAGTCCCCTCGCACGGCTGGGTCAGGCAGATCCGGCGCGGATCATGTCCGAAGTCCGACGTACTTCGATGCATTCACCCGGACGTTTTCGCCGCCGCAGGTCAGGCCTCAGACCAGCGTCATTTCCGGCATGCCAGTAGGGGTTATGAGCAGTGCGTTCGGGTCTCATTCGATCCACTCCGTGACGCTTGCACCCGGGATTCATCCCAGGTCAGCGGCGCCAACTGGACTTCATCTGATGGGTGTTGAGCGCTTTGACGTGCGCTCCGGCCGCTTTCCAATCTTGATCGGTGGGTATCCAGTGAGTGCGAGGAGAACGGCAAGGGTGAAGATCGGACACACCTCGCCCGTCTTTGTGATCTAGGGGTTTCAATCGACCCTCTGCATCCCATACTCGTAAATGTCCGAGCCTGGACATACGAAAGCCCCAGCTCATTGCCTGCGAAGCTCAAGCCGGGGCCTTCGGTCAGTACTCACGGAGGAGCACCTACCCATGCACAATATCTTCCCGCCCCCGCCTGCCGAAAACCGCACCGACATGGGCTGGCCCGAAGCAGTGGTGAACGTCGTCACGGTCGGAACGTTCACCGCCATGATCTTCGCCGGCCTGCTTCCGGCAGATGCCACCGCCTTCTTGCTGGCCATCAGCCTGCGTCGGAGCGTCTGACCAACGGCGGTCCCCAGCCGGGCTGGGGACCGCCGCACACAGACGACAGGCGGACCGCACGGCGCACGTGCCGTTGCGCGTCGTTCATCGGTGAAAGGAAGTATCCCCAGTGCTGCTCTTCGCCCTCTCGGATCGCGCAGCGACCCAGCAAAGGCGGACAGCCGACGGAATCGCCGCTTACCAGGTGATGCGTCCTTCGATACGGAGTCAGTCAGTGGGGAGAGACGAAGCCGTCCGACTGGTCGAGATGGAATGGGGAGCCGGTGCTCTTCGGCGCCCATCCGAGGGAGCGTGCGCAGCGGATACCCTCAGCGACTGCGGAGGGGACGACCGCACTTGGCGGCACGAGCATCCAGTTGTCCGGATGGGCTTGGTTGGTCGTGACCACCAGGGTGCTGCCCGGTGAGTCGGCGAGTTCAACTGCGTAGGTGAGCGGTGACCAGGCAAGGGCCTGGCTGTAGGTCGGCTTTCGCCGGATCCGCCAACGGTAGGAGACGCCGTCGACCGTGATACGTCGCGACCCCTTCTTCACCAATGCCACGAGCGCCTCCCCTGACCAACTCCCCACACCGAAGCCACCCTACGCAGAGCCCCGGGCTCTCCACCGCTCCCTGCGCTGGGGCGGACGCCCCTCTCACAGCAGCTCACTGACCGCTCGACCCAGTGGCCAGTAATCACAGGGCAGCTCGGCACGTGGGTCGGCTCGTGAAGCGGAGGGAGATGGGAGTAGCCGATCTCAGGCACGTAATCGCGGCTATGCCTGCCCCCGTGCCCGGTGCCGACTTGCGTACGACCAGGTCACCGCGGTCATCAGGGCAGGGATGGCGAACAGGGGGGCGAAAGCGATGCCCCAGACAGTTTGTGCCGTGCCGCTCGACATGTATGTCTGGCTCTCGACGGTGAAAGCAACCACGAGTTGCCACAGCGCCACCAGGACCAGGACGCCCGAGGCGGTCCAGGCCAGCGCAGCGAGGGCCCTGGGGCGCAGCGGCCGCCACCGGTCGCTGACGAGCAGCAGCGGTAACAGAGCAGCCAGTTCGGCGAGGACGGTCAGACCGACGACGTAAGCGATGCCCCAGCCCGGGATGTCGAAGACGTCGCGCAACACCTGGTCGCTGTAACCCACATAGACACCGGATGCCATGGCGATCCGCCACAGACCCGACGGGACCGCGCACAGCGCGATGGCGTGGGCAGCGCGGCGAGCCCAGACGGGCGCGGGTACAGCGGTGGGGAGGGGGGCGTTCGCTGTCGTCATGACGTACATGCTGGCTCTGAAGGGGGCAGCCGCGCGTCGTCCACTACGGCGGACTGCCTCCGACCTGCGGAGGAGGGCGCACCCGCTGAGGGAGGACCTCAGGAGGTTCCACTGCCGGACAGGTTGGGCTGTCCAACCGTCCGGCGATGGAGGACATCGCGACCCCGACCCGGCGAACGCTCACGGTCACAGCACTGACACGGGGCGCCGGCTACGACGGCCAGACGACCACGCCGTCACGCACCACCAGCGGCTCAGGCCGGCGCTCTTCATAGAACCGGGTCCATCCCATCTCTACGCTGCCATCGGGACGTCGATGGCCGTCACCAGCCTTGCCCGCGAGCCAGGCGAGGAGCTCGCCCGTGCGCTCGAAGCCATCGGGGTGGATCTCCTGTCGGCTGGTCACAGCCCAGGCACCGCGCCGGGTGTCCTGCCTGCGCACCAGGACCGAGACCAGCACGCCTTCCACCATGGACGCCTCGCCATGACAGCCCAGGAGAGGCTCGGGATGGTCCTCGACGGCGAGTTCGCCGTGATCGTCCTCCACCACGCACGGAAAACCGGTCACGATGCGCAGCGCCCCCGGCCGGGGGCCCAGCCCCAAGTGCCATTGCAGCTCGGCGAGCTCGTCCTCCGACACGTCATCGCACAGGTCCACCGCGAGCATGAGTTCGTAGATGTCAGCCACAACCTCACACGCTAATACTTGCGGCTGACCGTCCGACCCCGCGGCGGCTGTGCAGCACCCAGACGGACAGATGCGCTACCACGCCCTGCCTATGACGCCGGGGAGTTACTGTCGGCTTACGCGACCGGCGCCGCCCCCCGGCAAGCACAGGGACCATGCGAGGGCTGTCCGGCTGCCCGCCGGTTGCTCGGACGAGTGGGCGCGTCCAGCGCGATGTGAGGGTTTCAAGGCCGCCGCGGGCCAGGCTCAGGCCAGGGACTCGAAGTACGCCTTCTGTGCGGGGTAGTAGTCCTCGAAGTCAGGCCGCGGGCCGCCTGTGCGTGCGGCGGTGAGCATGTCCAGGTAGTACTCCCAGCCCGGGCCGGTCTGGCCGAGCTGTTCGGTGGAGGTGAGGTGCTGGACCAGCCGGAGTTCGGTGGTGCCATCGGCCTCGGCCAGGAGCAGCTCCATCAGCCACGATCCGGCCTCGTCCTCCATCGAGACGGCGAGCCGACGCGGCGGTTCGCAGGCATCGATCCGCAGGGGGCACCAGGGCGCCGACTCCTCGAACGCCATCTGCACCTCGATGGTGCTGCCGGGTGCCGCCTGGCCACGCCACGGTCCGAACCAACGGGCGGTGCGCTCCGGCTCGGTGACGCTCGCCCAGACGTCGTCCGCGGAGGCGCGGTAGGTACGGGTGAGAATCAGGTCGTACCCCGTTGGGGTGGGGATGAGTTGTCCGGTGGGTTCGGGCGTCATGCCGTGTCCTCCTTGGGGTGGCGTGCGGTGTGCTGGTCGTGGTCGGGCTCAGCCCGGCGGCGGTCCCGTCGGGTGCGGTGGACCTCGGTTTCCAACGCCGCCAGACGCTGCGACCAGCTGGCCTGCTGGGTGTCGAACTGGGTGAGCCAGGCGGCGAGGTCTCCCAGCCGGGAGGGGACGAGCGTGTAGCGCCGATGGCGGCCGATCTGCTCGTCCAGGACCAGGCCGCTCTCCCGCAGTACGCGCAGATGACGGCTGACTGCGGGCCGGCTGATGGCGAACCGGGCAGCGATGTCGCCTGCCGTCAGCGGCGCGCGGTGCAACATCATCAGGATCTCCCGGCGCACGGGATCGGCGATGGCGTCGGCCACCTCACTCAGGTCGTCCACACCAAAAGCGTAACCCATAGGTTACGCATTCGGATTGGTCCGCCCTGAGATCTCGCACGGGTGGCGGATGCCGTCGGTACGAGAGGTTCCGCCGGCCCGGCGGACGACCGCGGCGGTTGGGTCGAGAAGCGCGCAGCCGAAACGGGAGTGGCTGCTGGTGAGCTGGGCGGATACGGGGGCGGCGGTCAGCCCGTCTTCGGGCTCTTCGGGACCTCCCCTCGCGTGAACCCGTGACTGCGCTCCACTCTCGCCACGTGCAGGGTGTAGCTCTCGTACCACTCGGCTCGCCCGCGTTCTTGAGCCGCGCGGTGCTCGGTATTGGTCCGCCACTGCGTGAGGGCATCGGCGTCGCGGAAGTAGGCGACGCTGATGCCCAGCCCGCCAGGGGTCTGCGCACTGTCCATCCCCAGGTACCCGGGGATGTCCTTCACCAGCTCTTCCATGCGCTCATTGGTCTCGCTGTAGCCGCTCTGGGCCGGGGTTCGCACGGCGGTGAAGACAGCCGCGTAGTAGGGGGGTTCATAGGCCTCAACTGGTGCGACAGGTGCATTCGAGTGATCGCTCATGACGAAAACCGTAGGGGGGATCCACCCGACGAACCAGCGTCTTTCCTGAACGGGATACATAAGGGATCCAACTCTTGACCAAAGCCGCCCGGGGATGCGGCAGTCGGGCGATGCGGCGCCGGGGCATGGGCGGCGATCCCGAGTCGGGCCGGCTGCCTCCATCGACCGCCTGTGACCGACCCGATGGCCACATGGCCCTGCATCTACTACTCGGTCAACTCCCTTGCTGCGCACTATGGTTACGTGTCGAGTCTCAGCGAGATGGCAGGCAAGAAAGACGCCACGGCGGCGGGGCCGGTGGTGGCGGTGGACACCGACGACATCGCGGTGCCGGACCGCTTCGGCTGGTGGGCGACATGGTCGGCCACGAGGTCATGCCCGTGTCGACCCGGAGTCCGCACGCGCACCGCTTCCGAGGCTGGGTAGAGGCCGTGGGACTCCCGCACAGCCAGGTCGCGGCCTTCGACTTCTCCCCCATGACCGCCCAGCGCTCCCCCCGCGCACATCCGCCGTGGAGACCCCGAGGACTACTTTCTGCTGATGGTCCGGGAGAGCGCGGTCCGCTTGGAGCAGGCCCGCGGCGTCGCGTGCCTCGGTCCCGGCGACATGGCCCTGTTCTCCAGTTCGAGGCCACTGACCTGCGACTTCCTGGACCAAGGCGGCCCCGTCCGCCCGACCCTCCTGCGCCTCCCCCTCGCTCCCCTGCCCCTGGCCGACGGCCGCGCCGACCGCCTGCTGGCCGAGCCGCTGCCCAGCAAGTCCGGCTCCGGCGCCCTGCTGGGCCCGTATCTGACCTCCCTGCCTGAGGCCGCCCGCACCGCGGGCCCCGCCGAGCTTGCCCGGCTCGGCGCCATCGGAGTGGACCTGGCCGCGTCCCTTCTCGCGGCCCGCATCGGCGACCAGCACTCCCTCCCCACCGAGACACGCAGAACGACACTCCTCGCCCGGATCAGCGCCTTTATCGACCACCACCTCACCGACCCATTACTGGACCCGGCAGCCATCGCCGCCCACCACCACATCTCGGTACGGACCCTCCATCACCTCTTCCAGAGCGAGCCGGAGTCCGTCGCGGCCACCATCCGGCGCCGCCGCCTTGAGCGTTGCCGCGCCGAACTCACCGAGCCCCGCCTGCGTCACCGCACGATCGGCGAGACCGCCCTGCGCTGGGGCTTCCGCGACTCCGCGGATTTCAGCCGGGCCTTCCGCAAGGCGTACGGGGTCCCGCCGAGCGAGGTCCGGGCCGCCTTGCGCTGAATGCATACGAAGTCTGCGCTCTCGGCTAACGACCAGGCCGCCCGGCCCAGGCCACAGTGGGGCGGGCCTGCCACGCTGATTGTCACGTGCATGGCGATGACGACATCCGGGCGCGGAACCTCGAGGGCGCCGCGCTTCGGAACGGGGGGACGCATGGAGACATCTGAACTGGCCGCCATGGCCGTCGCGTTCATGACCGTAACGGCAACCGGAGCAGCGGGCGCGGTCGGCCAGAGCGCCGGAACCGCGGTCGCCGATGCCCTACGCGCCCGGCTGGTCTCGACGGAGCGAGGACGGGCGGCCTTGGACACCCTGAACCAGGCCCCGGAGGACCCGGCCGCCCAGGACTCGGCACGGTCCGTGGTCCAGGAGGAGATCGAGGCGGACCCGGAACTACGGCGTCAGCTGCAGTTACAGCTGACCGCACCGGGAACCAACGCCACGGGCAGCCTGCTGATCACCGGCAGCCAGGTATCGCGCAGTTCCATCGCTCTCGGCCCGCTGACCATCAACAACACCCGGGGCGGGCGAGCCGTCATCGCCTTGGCGGCCGCTCTGCTCGTGGCCCTGGTCGTGCTGGCCGTGTACGGGGGCATCAACCTGATCGTGGTCGACAACTCCCCCGAGTCGAAGCAGGACGACAGTCCCCGCAATGCCGTGCGCTTCCTGAATGTCAGCGAGGTCAGGCGAGTCGTTCCGGACCTGACGAGCATGCCTTCCGGCTGGGAGAGATCCGGGTCCGTCGAGGCCATGACGGACGAGGACAACGGGTGCACAGTGGCCCAGGCGAGATTCGTCACCGCCTACGGGCGTGACAGTTCGGGAACGACGGTCCATGCCCTGTTCACAGTGTGGTCCTGCGCCAGCGCGGCACTGAGCGCGAAGGGCTTCGAGGAAATCCGGTCAGGCATCGCCGGCAACGACAAGGCGAGGGAGATCTCCCTCCCGGAGCTCGGCGACCAGCGCGCCGCGATGACTCACTACAGCTTCAACCTGGACGAGACGACAGCCCATGCCGTGGTCCGCGTCGGTACCGTCCTCGTCGAGCTGGAATACGATCCCACCCTGGCCGATGACCAGGAATGGAGCGCGGAGTTCGAGCAGCTGGCCTCAATGGTCGCCGCCCGCGCCCAGCAGGTCCAGAACGCCTGACCCGGCGCTGTGCGATTCCAGGTGAACTCACCTAGCCGAAGCACCACGGCTGCGCAGGCAGCCGAGGAGCCCGCGCCCGGTTAGTGCGGATCACCCAACGAGCTGGACCCTCGATGGCCTCTGTAGCCTGCTGTCAGCAGTGTGTCGGGGGGAAGTGACGTGGTAAGCATCCTGTCCGTGGCCATCGGGGCCGGTTTCGGCCTCATCGGGGCCGTGTTCGGGTCTTGGTTCACTGCGCGCCGGCAGGACCGCATGTGGCTGCGCGAACAGAAGCTCAAAGCCGGGGTCGGCTTCAACACCGCCGTGGTCCAACTCATCGACTACCTCCGGGAAACGCGTCTGAGTGACGATGGGGCCGGGGCCAACGAACTGGCCGGCCGGATGCAGGAAGCCCGGTCAGCCCTGTGCCTCCTGTGCGACGACGACACGGTCGGTCTCGCGGATGCACTGGCGCGTCGGGTCTGGAGTTCCCGACCCAGCGAGGGCAGGGACGAGCTCAGAGCCGAGCACAGGGAAACGGAGGATCTCCTGCGCCGCTTCACCCATCAGCTCCGGCAGGAGATCGCCAGGACGTAGGCGCAGTTGACCGCGTGCGGTCCGGCGACAGCAGGCGTTCTCCACCAACTCCTTCTACCGCGCCTTCCCCCGCTGGACCGGACTCACCCCAGAAGCCGCACGCACCGGCGGCCACCTCGCTCCTACGTGATCGGTGTACTAACACTCCCCCGTGCAAGCGGCGGGGCCCGGCAGCAGTGCCGCTTGCCCTTGCAGCTGCTGCAAGGGAGAGCATGAGGTCATGCTGTCAATCAGTGAGTTCAGCGAAATGTGCCATCTTCCTGCGCAGACACTGCGCTATTACCACCGCGAGGAGTTGCTCGTCCCGGCCGAGGTCGATGACCGGACCGGTCACCGCTCCTACCGGTTCGAACAGGTCGAGCGGGCCATGCTGATCACTGTCCTGCGAGGAACCGGGATGAGTGTCAGCTCCGTGAAGCAGGCTCTTCGGGAGCCCGAAGGGGCACGGGAGTCTCTGCGCCAGCACATCGCGGCGGTCCGGCAGCAGCGTCAGGAGCAGGATGCGGCGATCAGCGACGCCCAGGAGTTCCTTCGTGGCGCATGGCCGCAGGTGCATCAGCGGCACACTCCCGCAGTCACGGTTGTCTCGCGGTTGGTGCCCCGCCGTCCGACCGGTACCGGCCGCGAAGCCTGGGTCGAGGATGACCTCGCGGTCATGGAGACCGTCCGGAACCTGGTGGCCGTCGCGGAGTCCTGCGGGGCGAGGGTGTCGGGCACCGCGTGGCGGGCGCTGGCCGATGAGACGCCTGAGCAGAAGAAGGCTCTGCTGTCTGGTGAGGGTCCGTGGTGGGTGGTGAAAGTGCCGGTGACAGCGGACCGCCGTGCACTCGCGACGCTGGCCGAGAAGGCCGAAGTGGGCCTGTTCCCCGCCTGTGACGAACTGTCAATCCTCATCCCGGGCAGGCCGTCGATGGCCAAGTACGGCACCGCGCTGTCGCGCCTCCTACGGCAGCCGTTGCACGGGTCCTACCTCGACGTCGGCCGGATGCGTCATCTGCTGCATGACGACGGGGTCGAAACCGCGGCAGCCATCCGCAGCGCCGCTCGCGACGAAGCAGCGAAGATTGCCCAAACCCTGTAGGTTCAGGCTGGCCTTGCAGGAGAGCGCCGGCAGGAGGGCTCCCTTGGCGCATGACCTGACCTACGGCACACAATCTGGCCATGGACATGCACCCCTCCCCTGATCAGAACGGTCTGCCGGGCGACACAACCGGCGCCGAACTCCGCGAGGCTTGGAGGACCGGCCGGGTCTTCGGGCCGCCGATCCGGCGGATCTTCCGGGACGTCGTTTCCGACCGCCTGAAAGGCCCGCATCCTCCCCAGGCGGCGATGCTGTTCGATCCCTTGGCCGACCCGTTCTGGAAGGACGACGGACGCTTCCTCGGCGACTTCTACAACGCGATCCTCCATCAGGACACCTGCCAGCAGGGCACCGCTGGCGGTGTCGCCCTGCTCGCGGTCCTGGCCGTCGATGACCGAGTGCCCGCCCGGAGGCGCTTCGACGCGGTGGACCTCTTGTTCTGCGCCGCTACGGTCACGGAGCGGAAGCTGGCCGGCTGCTGGCCCGATACTCCGCCACATGCGGATCCGGACAGCGAGGACCGGGCTCGACGGGCCGTGCAATCCTGCACCCCGGACCTACTGGCACGATGGTCGGCCGAGTGCCCGGCAGTCCGTCTCGCGCTCGCGGGCCTCGCGGTGGTCTTCCCTACAGCCCGTACGCTGCCCGCCCTCACCCCACGGCTGCAAGGCTTCACCGAGCAGCATCCACCCGGCACCGACATCGGCGACTACGTGCGATTCGTACTGACCCTGGCAGCCCAGGACGACAACCAAACCCTCGCTTGCGTCGAGGACTTCACCGACGCCTACTGGAAGGGAACCTCCCGCAGCGCACCCACACGCGCACGGGCCCTGCATCTCCTCGGCCAGATGCTGGACACGGTAGGGACGAACCTCACAAGGTCACAACCTGGGGAATAGCGTGACCACTGACGCGGGGAGCAAGTGGTTGCCCGCATCGGGAGGTCCGGGATGAGTTCCGTTGTCGTGGG
Organism: Streptomyces cinnabarinus; assembly: GCF_027270315.1. Taxonomy (NCBI): domain Bacteria; kingdom Bacillati; phylum Actinomycetota; class Actinomycetes; order Kitasatosporales; family Streptomycetaceae; genus Streptomyces; species Streptomyces cinnabarinus. The sequence goes on from NZ_CP114413.1 coordinate 63,459, forward strand.
TGTTGTCGGCACCTTGATGGGCGTCCTGATCGGCGGCCTGTTGCAGCACGTGCTGGCGGCGCGCAGCCGAGAATGGCATCGGCAGGATGCGCTCAATGACGCGAAGCGAGCCGTCTACGCCGAGTTCCTCAGGGCAATCAGCGCCAGCTACGGCCAGGCGGTATCCGGTCACCGCACCCGCACCGAGGACGCCAACCTCCATGCGGCAGCCGCCGAGATCGAGGTTCTCGCCGGTCAGGGCGTAGCCGAATCAGCCCGCGCACTCGTGGAGGCTGTCATCGATGCGCACACGAGAATCGCTGTCGGCGGCGGCGACACCGACACGCTCGTCTCTCACGTCGATCACCGCCGCCACGAAGTGATCGACCTGTTCAAGTCCGACCTCGGGCTTGCAGCCGGATCGGGCCGCCGCACGCCCTGATTTCCTTCGCTACGGCCATCACCCGGAGCCCTGGCGAATCTTCTTCGCTTCGGTGTCATCGGGTGATGGCGATGGCGACGAGCGGGCGTTCGCGGCGCAGGACCCGGTCGGCAAGCCGAATGAGTCAGTACATGCAGAACCGCTGCTCCATCAGTTCCTGGACGTGGGCGGTGCCCGTCGCGTCCAGAAGCCGGGCGGTGCCTGTGGCGGTGGGCGCGCCAGGCTCAACGGTGCCGTTCATGGCGCAGGGGGCGACGGTGACGCGGGGATTGTTGCGGATGCGCTTGACCTTGCCGGTGTCCGGGGCGGTCAGGGCGTAGAGGGCGCCGTTGTGAACGAGGCTGCCCACGGGCGTGCGTACGGCGCGTCCGTCCTTGCGGTAGGTGGTCAGGCTGATGTGCTTGCTTTGGCCGATGCGGTCGAGAGCCTGGCCGAAGTCACTGTTCGTGGTGGGCATTTGGGGTCTTCCAGAGCTATTGGCGGGTGTGCCAGGCGGCGAGCGCGCGGGCTGTTCGCGCGGCTTGTTCGGCGACGGATTGCGGCGCGTCCCAGGGGGCGGGGAGCAAGCCCTGCTGCTGGAACAGGGCCAGTCCGTGTGCTGCCGCGGCGACCTGGACCAGGAGGTCGAAGGCCTCGTCGGGGGTGGTGGTGATGTGACTGGTGACAGGCATCAGATCGTCGTGGAGGGCGGTGCCAGCCGCGGCCAGGTCGGGGTGTCGGCCCGTGTCGAGGCCGGCAAGGAAGGTGATGTCGAACAGGGCGCGCTCCTCGGCGGCGAAACGCACGTAGGCGACCGCGAACGCGGCCAGCTGCTCGGCCGGGTCGGTGCTCGAGGAAAGGGCAGCGCGGTAACGGCGCTGCTGCTCCAGATAGCCCTTCAGGGCCAGGGAGGCGAGCAGAGCGTCCCGGTCGGGTCGCCGGTGCGCCGCACAGGGCCGAGGCCGTCCCACTGCCGACGAATCCTAAGTCCAGCCGACTCCGTAGTCGGCTCACCCTGCCGCAATACACCACGCGGTGCCGTACGGTCCCTCTGAGTATTCGATGGGGGGCCGGAGCAGGTCGGCGACTCTCCATGGCTGCTGCAGTTGCCGAGGGCAGGATGTTCAGGGTTCCTGCGTGTCCGCGTACATGGCGGTGATGAGTTCCGCGTAGTCACGTTCGACGACCGGTCTTTTGATCTTCAGGCTGGGGGTGAGTTCGCCGTGCTCGACGTCCAGATCACGAGGGAGAAGCGTGAACTTCTTGATGGTCTGCCAGCGCTGGAGGCCGGCGTTGACACGCTGCACGTACGTTTCGATCAGCTGTCGGACAGCTTCGTTGGTGACGACCTCGGCGTACGTTGCGCGGGCCAGCCCGTGTTCGGCGGCCCAGGGCATGATCGCGGCTTCGTCCAGTGCAATCAGGGCGGTGCAGTAGTTCCGGTTGCTTCCGATCACCAGAATGTTGCTGACGAAGGGGCAGGCCGCCTTGAATGCGCCCTCGACCTCGCTGGGGGCGACGTACTTGCCGTTGGACGTCTTGAAGAGGTCCTTCTTGCGGTCGGTGATGCGCAGGAAGCCGTCCGCGTCGAGTTCGCCGATGTCGCCGGTCCGCAGCCAGCCGTCCTCGGTCAGTACCTCGGCACTCTGGCCAGGGAGGTTGTGGTAGCCGCGCATGACGCCGGGGCCGCGCAGGAGGATCTCGCCGTCCTGATCGATCCGGACTTCGAAGTCGGGCAGAGTGACGCCGACCGTGCCGATCCGCAGGTCATGAGCACGGTTGACAACGGCGCCGCCTGAGGTCTCGGTCAGGCCGTATCCCTCCAGGACGCGTACGCCGACTCCGGCGAAGAAATAGCCGAGCTCGGGGGCAAGGGGGGCGCTGGCAGAAATGGCGTTGCGCAGGCGGCCGCCGAAGGCGGTCCGGATCTTGGCGTAGACGAGCTTGTCGGCGAGGGCATGCTGGAGCCTCAGGCTCAAGGGCGCGCTCGCACGGCCGGTGGCAATTCTGCAGGCTTCGGTGGTGCGCGCGTACTCGCGGGCGACGCCGGCCGCCCATCGGAAGACCCGGTGCTTTGCGGCGCCGTCAGCTCTGGCCTTGGCCGCTATGCCGTTGTGGACCTTCTCGAAGATGCGGGGCACGGCAGCCATGACGGTCGGCCGGATGACCGGAAGGTTGTGCACGATGCGGTCCACGCGACCGTCGACGGCCATCACATGGCCGGTATGGATCTGCCCGGAAATCAGGGCCTTGGCGAACACGTGCGCCAAGGGCAGCCACAGGAACTGGATGTCGTCCGAGCGGATCAGCTCGCTGCCGGCCTGTGCTCGACCCTGGTGGGCCAGCCCTTCGTGCGTCAGGAACACTCCTTTGGGGCGGCCGGTGGTACCGGAGGTGTAGATCAACGTGGCGAGTTGGCGGCCGCTGATGGCGGCGATGGCGTTGTCGACCGCATCGGGGTGTCTCTCCAGGTGCGCGGCACCGTGCCGCTCCAACTCGGCCAGGGTAAGGACGTTCAGTCCTTCAGCCGCCGAGACCAGGCTGTCAGGTGCGTCGAAGAGGACGACGTGCCGGAGCCCGGGCAGCTGTTCCCTGGTGGCGATGATCTTCGTGAGTTGCTGCACGTTCTCCGCGAACACCGCGCGGCTGCCGGAGTCGGCCAGGATGTATGCCGTCTCGGCGGCGTTCGTGCTGGGGTAGACCGTGGTGGTGGCGGCGCCGGCGCACATGATGCCGAGGTCGGCGAGGATCCACTCCATGCGCGTCTCGGAAGCGATGCCGACGCGGTCCTCAGCGCGGATGCCGAGAGTCATCAGGCCCGCAGCGACTGCCGCGACCCGGCGCGAGGTCTGTTCCCAGGTGAGCGTGCGCCACTGTTCCGCGCATGGCTCGACGCCCAGGACGGCGGGGGCGGGGTAGCGGTAAGCATCGCGATCAGGGGTGGCTTCAACCCGGCTGAAAAACAGGTGCGCCACGGAGGGGGGACTCTGCTTGATCGAAACGGGCACGGAACGCAAGACGACCTCCGGTGTGGATGTGCACGGGTGGAGAGGCGGTGGCGCGGGGAGTTGTGCGTGTGGCTGCGAACAAGAAGCGGGCGCTGTGGTTGTCACGGAAGGCGAAACGGCCCGGACGAGCGCAGGGGCGAGAGACCAGCAGTGGCGCGTCTCTCTGCGACGAGGGGCATACCGGAAATCGGGCGCCGGATGGGCCGCAGGCTCGGGGCGAGCCCGCGGCCCATCCGGTCAGTCGGTGAAGACCTCGCCGCGCTCCGCCTTCTCCACGAGAAGGCCCGGCGGGGTGAAGCGCTCTCCGTAGCCGTCCGCCAGTTCGCGGGCGCGGGCTACGAATCCGGCGACACCACCTTCATAGCCGTTGATGTACTGGAGGATGCCGCCGGTCCAGGCGGGGAAGCCGATGCCCATGATGGAGCCGATGTTGGCGTCGGCGACCGAGGTGAGGACGTCCTCCTCCAGGAGCCGGACGGTGTCCAGGGCCTCGGAGAAGAGCATCCGCTCCTGCATGTCGCGGAAGGGGATCTCGTACCCGGGCTTGGTGAAGTGCTCGCGCAGGCCCGGCCAGAGCCTGCCGCGCCTGCCGGAATCGTCGTAGTCGTAGAAGCCGGCGCCGCCGCTGCGGCCGGGGCGGGCGAACTCGTCGACCATGCGGTCGACGACCTCATCCGCGGGGTGCCCGGTCCAGGCGCCGTCGGCGTCCTCGATCGCCTTTCTCGTCTCGTTACGGATCTTGCGCGGGAGGGTGAGCGTCAACTCGTCCATGAGGGAGAGGACCTTCGCCGGGTAGCCGGCCTGGGCGGCGGCCTGCTCGATCGAGGCGGGCTCGATGCCCTCGCCGACCATCGCCACGCCTTCGCTGATGAAGTGGCCGACGACCCGGGACGTGAAGAAGCCGCGCGAGTCGTTGACAACGATCGGCGTCTTGTTGATCTGGCGGACCAGGTCGAAGGCACGCGCCAGCGCCACGTCGCCGGTCCGCTCACCCTTGATGATCTCGACGAGCGGCATCTTGTCGACGGGCGAGAAGAAGTGCAGGCCGATGAAGTCGCTCTGCCGCTCGACGCCTTCGGCGAGGACGGTGATCGGGAGGGTCGAAGTGTTGGAGCAGAGCAGCGCGTCGGGGTCGACTACGTGCTGGATCTCCTGGAAGACCTTGTGCTTGAGGGCGGTGTCCTCGAAGACGGCCTCAATGACGGCGTCGCAGCCGGCCAGGGCCTGCGGGTCTGCCGTGGGGGTGATGCGGGCCAGGAGGGCGTCGGCCTTCTCCTGGGTCGTACGGCCCCGGGCGACCGCCTTCGCGCAGAGCTTCTCGGAGTACGCCTTGCCCCTGGCGGCCGCCTCGTCCGTGACGTCCTTGAGGACGACCTCGATGCCCGCTCGGGAGCACGAGTAGGCGATGCCCGCGCCCATCATCCCGGCGCCGAGGACGGCGACCTTGCGGACCTGGCGGGACTCGATGCCCTTGGGCCGGTTGGCGCCGGAGTTGACGGCCTGGAGGTCGAAGAAGAACGCCTGCATCATGTTCTTCGCCGTCTGGCCGGTGACGAGTTCCGTGAAGTACCGGGACTCGATGACCTGGGCGGTCTCGAAGTCGACCTGGGCGCCCTCGACGGCCGCCGCCATGATGTTGCGCGGGGCCGGGTAGGGGGCGCCGTTGAGCTGCTTGCGCAGGTTGGCCGGGAAGGCCGGCAGGTTGGCGGCGAAGCGCGGGCTGGACGGGTTGCCGCCGGGGATCTTGTAGCCGGGGACGTCCCAGGGCTGCTGGGAGTCCGGGTGTGCGTCGATGAAGGCGCGGGCCTTGGCCAGCATCTCCTCGGGCGTGGCGGCCAGTTCGTGGATCAGGCCGTTGTCCAGAGCACGCTGCGGGGTGTACTGAGTGCCCTGGAGCAGCACCTTGAGCAGGGCGTCGGAGATGCCCAAAAGGCGTACGGTGCGCGTGACGCCGCCACCGCCGGGCAGCAGGCCGAGGGTGACCTCGGGCAGGCCGATCTTGGAGCCGGGCGCGTCGAGGGCGATCCGGTGGTGGCAGGCGAGGGCGATCTCGTAACCGCCGCCGAGGGCCGCGCCGTTGAGGGCGGCGACGACCGGCTTGCCGAGGGTCTCGATGCGGCGCAGGGCGCGCTTGATCTGCAGGGTGGTGTCGAAGGCGGCCTGAGCGTCGTCGGGCCGCAGTCCGATCATGACGTTGAGGTCGCCGCCGGCGAAGAAGGTCTTCTTCGCGGAGGTGATGATGACACCGCGGATGGAGTCCTTCTCGGCCTCCAGGCGGTCGGCGACGGCAGCGATCGAGGTGGTGAACGCCTGGTTCATGGTGTTGGCGGACTGGTCGGGGTCGTCGAGGACGAGGGTGACGATCCCGGTCTCGTCCTGCTCCCAGCGAATGGTGCTGGAGTCGCTCATCGGGGCCTTCCTTCGTGGATTCCCCCGGCTTCAGCCGGGGGAGGAAACGGAGCTCCTGTGGAGCAGGGCAGGAAGAGCCGGTTCGCCGCCAGGGCGGACCGGCGTTCACCGGCCACCGACCGACACCTGCCGCTCACACGGAATCTGATACGGCGTGAGGTATGACGCGGCAGGTCAAGCGGGCGTTCAAGTACCGCTTTTACCCCACCGGCGAGCAGGCAGCTGAGCTGTCGCGTACGTTCGGCTGTGTCCGCCTCGTCTACAACAAGGCGCTGGAGGACCGCACGCGGGCCTGGTACGGCGAGCAGCGGCGGATCTCCTACGTGCAGTCGTCGGCCGCGCTGACGCAGTGGAAGAAGAGTGAGGAACTGGCGTTCCTCACGGCGGTGTCCTCGGTCCCGCTGCAGCAGGCGCTGCGTCATCTTCAGGCGGCGTTCGGGAACTTCTTCGCCAAGCGCGCCCAGTACCCCCGGTACAAGTCGCGGAAGAAGTCCCGGGCGTCGGCCGAGTACACCCGCAGCGCCTTCACCTGGCGCGGCGGGAGGCTGACGCTGGCGAAGATGGCCGCCCCGCTGGACATCCGCTGGTCGCGTCCCCTCCCGCACGGGGCGGAGCCGACCACGGTGACCGTGTCCCGCGATCCGGCGGGCCGCTGGTTCGTGTCCCTGCTGTGCGAGGACACCCTCGCCCCCGCGCCCGCCACCACGGCAGCGGTCGGCATCGATGCCGGGATCACGTCCCTGGTGACCCTGTCCACCGGGGAGACAATCTCCAACCCCCGGCACGAGCGCCGCGACCGCGCCCGGCTCGCCCGCGCCCAGCGGGAACTGTCCCGCAAAGCCAAGGGCTCCAACAACCGGGCCAAGGCCCGGGTGAAGGCCGCCCGCGTCCATGCCCGGATCGCCGACCGGCGACGGGACTTCCTGCACAAGCTGTCGACTCGGCTCGTCCGTGAGAACCAAACGGTCGTGATCGAGGACCTCACCGTCCGCAACCTGCTGAAGAACGGCACGCTCGCACGCGCCATCTCGGATGCGGCCTGGACGGATCTGCGCATGATGCTGGAGTACAAGTGCGCCTGGTACGGGCGTGAACTCGTCGTGATCGACCGGTGGTTCCCCAGCAGCAAGCTGTGCGGGCCCTGCGGCACGGTCGCGGCGAAGATGCCGCTGAACGTCCGGGAGTGGACGTGCGGCTGCGGCGCCATGCATGACCGCGACGTGAACGCGGCACGTAACATCCTGGCCGCCGGGCTGGCGGCGTCTGCCTGTGGAGACGGTGTAAGACCTCAACGGGAGTCCTCCCGGACGGGGCGGTCGTCGGTGAAGCAGGAAACCCAGCGGGCGACCGCTGGAACCCCCCGCCTCTAGGCGCGGGAGGAAGTCAACAGGGGTGCTCCGTAACGGGGGTGCGGACGGGGAGGTCAGATGCGCTCGACGATGGTGGCGATGCCCATGCCGCCGCCGACGCAGAGGGTGGCGAGGCCGTAGCGCTTGTCCTGGCGCTCCAGTTCGTCGACGAGGGTGCCCAGGATCATGGCGCCGGTGGCGCCGAGCGGGTGGCCCAGGGCGATGGCGCCGCCGTTGACGTTGACCTTGTCCAGGGACAGGCCCATGTCCTTCACGAAGCGCAGGACGACCGCCGCGAACGCCTCGTTGATCTCGACCAGGTCGATGTCGTCGATGGTCAGGCCGGCCTTGGCGAGCGCCTTGCGGGTCGCGGGCGCGGGGCCGGTGAGCATGATGGTCGGCTCGGAGCCGGAGACCGCCGCGGAGACGATCCGCGCGCGCGGGGTGAGGCCGTAGCGCTCGCCCACCTCGCGCGAACCGATCGCCACCAGCGACGCGCCGTCGACGATGCCGGAGGAGTTGCCCGCGTGATGGACGTGGTCGATCTTCTCGACCCAGTGGTACTTCTGCAGTGCCACCGCGTCGAAGCCGCCGAGCTCGCCGATGTCGGCGAAGGACGGCTTCAGCTTGGCGAGGGAGTCGGCGGTGGTGCCGGGGCGGATGAACTCGTCGTGGTCGAGGACGGTGAGCCCACTGCGGTCGCGGACCGGGACGACGGAACGGTCGAAGCGGCCGTCCTTCCACGCCGCGGCGGCGCGCTCCTGGGACAGGGCGGCGTACTCGTCGACGTCGCGGCGCGAGAAGCCCTCAAGGGTGGCGATGAGGTCGGCGCCGATGCCCTGCGGCACGAAGTCGGTGGCGATGCTGGTCATCGGGTCGGCGAACCAGGCGCCGCCGTCCGAACCCAGGGGCACCCGGGACATGGACTCCACACCGCCGGCCAGGACCAGGTCCTCCCAGCCGGAACGGACCTTCATCGCGGCCATGTTGACCGCTTCGAGGCCGGAGGCGCAGAAGCGGTTCTCCTGGACGCCGGCGACCGTGTCCGGCAGGCCCGCGGCGATGGCGGCGATGCGGGCGATGTCGGAGCCCTGGTCGCCGACCGGGCCGACGACACCGAGGACGATGTCATCGACGGCGGCCGGGTCCAGGCCGGGGTTGCGGGACTGTATCTCCCGGATGAGGCCGACGACCAGGTCGATCGGCTTGGTGCCGTGCAGGGCGCCGTTCGCCTTGCCGCGGCCGCGCGGGGTGCGGATCGCGTCGTACACATACGCTTCGGTACTCACGTCGGACTGCCTTTCAAGGTGCAGTGTGGGGCGGTCGGAAGGGATCAGGTGAGCAGCGAGCGGCCGATGATCTCCTTCATGATCTCGGTCGTCCCGCCGTAGATGGTCTGGATGCGGCCGTCGGTGAAGGCCTTGGCGATGGGGTACTCGGTCATGTAGCCGTATCCGCCGTGGAGTTGCAGGCACCTGTCCGCGACCCGCTTCTGCAGCTCGGTCGCCCACCACTTCGCCATCGACGCGTGTACGGCGTCCAGCGTGCCGTTGGCGTGTTCCTCGACGCAGCGGTCCAGGAAGGCTCGGGTGACGGCGCACTCGGTGGCCATCTCGGCGATCTCGAAGCGCACGTGCTGCAACTTGGCGAGCGGGCGGCCGAACGCCTCACGTTCCTTGACGTATGCGGAGGTCAGCTCCAGCAGGCGCTCCGCTCCGGCGATGGCGGCGACCGCGATCGTGATGCGTTCCTGGGCGAGGTTGGTCATCAGGTGGAGGAAGGCGCCGTTGAGCTCGCCGAGGAGGTTTTCCTTGGGGACGCGCACGTCGTGGAAGAACAACTCGGCGGTGTCCTGGGACTTCTGGCCGATCTTGTCGAGGTTGCGGCCGCGCTCGAAGCCCTCCATCCCCCGCTCGACGATGAGGAGGGAGAGTCCGTGGGCGCCGCCCTCCGGGGTGGTGCGGGCCACGACGACCACCAGGTCGGCGTTGATGCCGTTGGAGATGAAGGTCTTGGAGCCGTTGAGGACCCAGTGGTCACCGCGGTCCTCGGCGGTGGTGCGGATGCCCTGGAGATCGGAGCCCGCGCCGGGCTCGGTCATCGCGATCGCGGTGACGTGCTCGCCGGAGCAGAACCCCGGCAGCCAGCGCCGCTTCTGCTCGTCGGTCGCCAGCGAGGTGAGGTAGGGGCCGATCATGTCGTTGTGCAGGCCGATGGCGAAGCCGGGCGTGTAGGCACGGCCGAATTCCTCGGCGAGGACGGCGGCATAGCGGTAGTCGGGGTTGCCACCGCCGCCGTACTCCTCATCGACGGCCAGGCCGAGAAGACCCTGTCGGCCGGCGGCGAGCCAGACGTCGCGGGAGACGATGCCGTCCTTCTCCCACTGCTCGTAGTGGGGGTGCACCTCCTTGTCCAGGAAGGTGCGGACGACTCGCCGGAAGGCCTCGTGGTCCTCGGTGTAGATCTGACGCTTCATGCGGAATGCTCCTGAACGGTTGGAATCAAAGCGGGCACGGCCCAGTCATGGGCCACTGCGGCCATGTCGCCGCCCGGCCGGGCGGGACCGGCGTGTACACGCGTGGGGGTGAGAGAGAAACGGGGTGCGGGCGCGGGCTGCGGCAGTCCCCCGTGCTCGGTGAAGGTGGCGCGGGCGGCGAGGTGCGGGTGGTCCGGGGCCTCGTGCAGGGACAGGACCGGAGCGACACAGGCGTCGGTGCCCTCGAAGACCTCGGTCCACTGCGCGCGGGTGCGGCTCCGGAATCGTGCGGCGACGGCCGCGCGCAGCCTGGGCCAATAAGCAGGATCGAAGCGAGCGATACCGGCATCCTCGATGCCCAGCAAGCGGGCGAACTGGCTGTAGAACTGCTGCTCCAAGGCGCCGACAGCCATGTGGCCGCCGTCGGAGGTCTCGTACACGCCGTAGAAGGGGCAGCCTCCGTCCAGCAGGTTGGCCCCTCGCCGGTCCTGCCAGCCACCGGCCATCAGCAGGCCGTGGATCATCGTGGTGAGGTGCGCGGTGCCTTCGACCATGGCGGCGTCGACGACCTGGCCCTCGCCGTGGGTCCGTGCGTGCTGCAGGGCGGCGAGGACGCCGACGACGAGGTAGAGCGAGCCGCCGGCGTAGTCGCCGACCAGGTTGGCGGGAATCGTGGGCGGGCCGTCCGGGTCGGGGCCGATCATGCCGAGGGCGCCAGTGATCGCGATGTAGGCGATGTCATGGCCGGCGGTGGGAGCGAGCGGGCCGTCCTGGCCCCAGCCGGTCATCCGGCCGTAGACGAGCCGGGGGTTGCGGGCCCGGCAGTCCTCGGGGCCGACGCCGAGGCGTTCGGTGACGCCGGGGCGGTAGCCCTCGATCAGGATGTCGGCCCGCTCGACCAGGTCCAGCACCGTGTCCGGACCGCCCTCGGCCTTGAGATCGACGAGGACGGAACGCTTGTTGCGGTTCGTGAGGTCGTACGCGGGGGCGACACCGATTCCAGTGCCGCCCGGGCGGTCCACGCGCACGACGTCGGCGCCGAGGTCGGCGAGCAGCATCGAGGCGAAGGGGCCGGGCCCGATACCGGCGAGTTCCACCACCCTGACGTCACGCAGCGGGCCGCTCCTCCGCGGCGCTCCAGCGTCTCCCGCACAGCGGGGAGAGGGCGACAACGCGTCACTCACCGCGGACTGACGCGAGAAAGCGGCCGGCTTCCTCGATCCCGCGGATGCTCTCGAACGATCCGCCGCCGTCGCACGGGATCACCGCACCGGAGATGTAGGCGGCCGCCGAGGACGACAGGAACATCGCCAGATCGGCGATCTCCTCCTTCGTGCCGAACCGGCCCAGCGGAACGGTCTTGACCGACCTGTCGCCGTCCGGGTCGTCTCCCGGAGACAGTCGCGCCAGGCCCTCCGTACCGGCGATCGGGCCGGGCGCGATCGCGTTCACGCGGATGCCCTTGTCGCCCCACTCCAGTGCGAGCACCCGGGTCAGCTGGTCCACGCCCGCCTTCGCCGCGCACACATGGGCCTGGTACCGCACGGGGATCACCGCCTGCGGCGCGGTGATGTTGATGACCGAGGCGCCCGGCGCGAGGTGCTCGAGCCCGGCACGCATCACGTGGAACGTCCCGTTGAGGTCGATGTCGACCACGACCTTGAAGCCGTTCGACGACAGGCCCTGCGCCTCGGCCAGGAAGTTGCCGGCCGCTCCGGAGACCAGGACGTCGACGGGCCCGAACTCCGAGCGCACCGCTCCGAAGACCTCCTCGACCGACCCCATGTCCCGCACATCGGCCACGAACCCGCGCACCGGGTTCCCGTACGCGCCGAGCTGCTTGACGGCCGCATCGACGTTGGTCTGCTTCCGGCTGGCCACCGCCACCGCGGCTCCCCGCGCGGCGAACGCCTCGGCGATGGCCAGGTTGATGCCGGACGTGCCGCCGAACACCACCGCGGTCTTGCCACTGAAATCGAACCGGATGTCCATGCGCATCTCCTCAGGTGTCTGACGTATGGAACGGCAGCGTCAGCCAACTCGACAAAATAGTCAAGTACAGAGCTCGACATCTAGAGGCCTTTAGATGCGATGCCCGGCGATAGATCTCCTGTGACACCCATCTCACTGACAAAATCGTCAGGTCTCGTGGAGTATTGGACGCAACCCGGGAAGCCGCTGGTGGGGCGCCCGCGGGGAGGGATTTCCTGGCTCTGGAGGCACGCGGAGGCCCGGAGCCTTCCCTTGCCCGATTGTGCAACTAGTTGCACAATCGCTGACTGTCTGTGCCGAGAGCCCTTCCGCCGGTGATGCCGCCGAGGACTCACCGACCGCCACGCAAAGGACCAGCCATGCCGTTGCCCCCTGCCCTCTCGCGGCCCCTCACGCTGCCCGTCGTGGGCTCGCCCCTGTTCATCGCCTCAGGCCCGGAACTGGTCACCGCCCAGTGCCAGGCCGGGGTGATCGGCTCGTTCCCGGCCCTGAACGCCCGGCCGGCGTCCCTGCTGTCCGACTGGCTGGACCGCATCACCGAGGAGAACGCCGCGTATGCGGCAGCACACCCGCACGCGGTCGTCGCCCCGTTCGCGGTCAATCAGATCGTGCACCGCTCCAACGACCGTCTTGAGCCGGACATGGACGTGATCGTGAAGCACCGGGTGCCGATCGTCATCACCTCCCTGGGCGCCCGCCCCGAGATCAACGACGCCGTGCACTCCTACGGAGGGATCGTGCTGCACGACGTGACCAGCAACGAGTTCGCCCGCAAGGCCATCGAGAAGGGCGCCGACGGCATCATCGCCGTGGCCGCCGGTGCCGGAGGCCACGCGGGCACGCAGTCCCCGTTCGCCCTGGTCCAGGAGATCCGGGAATGGTTCGACGGCCCGCTGCTGATGTCCGGCGCCATCGCCCACGGACGGTCGATCCTGGCGGCCCTGGCAGCGGGAGCCGACCTCGCCTATATCGGGTCGGCGTTCCTGGCCACCGCCGAGGCGAACAACCCGCCCGCCTACAAGCAGATGATCGTCGACAGCACGGCCAAGGACATCGTCTACAGCAACCTGTTCACCGGCGTCCACGGCAACTACCTGCGCGGCAGCATCACCGCCGCCGGACTCGACCCCGACGACCTCCCCGAGTCCGACCCGTCCGCCATGGACTTCGGCTCCGGCGGCAACACCGAGGCCAGGGCATGGAAGGACATCTGGGGATCCGGCCAGGGCATCGGGGCCGTCAAGCAGCGCCTCACGGTCGCCGACCTCATCACGACGTTCAGGACGCAGTACGAGGCCGCGGCGCGTGCTCTCGACGCCAGGACGTCCCTCCATGCGGCCGCGCCCGCGACCACCTGAACCGACTCCGTCCGCCCCGCACGACCTGCCGCCAGCCCCAGAAACGGAACCGCCTTGACGAACGCCCCTACCGTCACCGCCTCCGCACAAGGCCCTGTCCAGACGATCCGCATCGACCGGCCGACCCACCTGAACAGCCTGGACCTCGCCACCAAGTCACAACTGCTGGCAGCCCTTCAGGCCGCGGCCGACGACCCCGACGTCCGCGCCGTGGTCCTCACCGGAACCGCACGAGCCTTCTGCGTCGGCCAGGACCTGGACGAAGCGCGGACCGCGGACGGTCCCGACGCCATGGCCGACGCGGTACGCGAGCACTACGGCCCCCTCGTCCGAACCCTGCTGACCATGCCCAAGCCCGTCATCGCGGCCGTCAACGGCGTCGCCGCGGGCGCGGGCATGGCCCTGGCGCTGGCGTGCGACTTCCGGATCGCCGCCACGTCCGCGACCTTCACCACCGCCTTCGCCGGGATCGGCCTGTCCTGCGACACCGGGATCTCCTGGACCCTGCCCCGCATCGCCGGCCGTGCGGCAGCCCTCGACCTGCTGCTGCACCCCCGCCTCCTCAACGCGGCAGAGGCCCTCGACCTGGGGCTCCTGCACCAGGTCACCGCCGACGAAAACCTTGATGCCAAGGTGCAGCGCAGCGCCGCCGCACTGGCCGCCGGTCCCACTCACGCCTTCGCCGCCATCAAGGCGGCCGTGACCTTCGCGTCCGAATCGACGCTCGACGCCGCGCTGGAACACGAAGCGACGCAGATCGCCCGCACCGGGGCCTCAGACGACTACCGCCTCGGCCTGGACGCCTTCCTCGCCAAGCAGAAGCCGTCGTTCACGGGACGCTGAACCAGTCAGTTGCCGTCGGCGTCAGCGGACGCCGTACCCCCAGAGGCGTCCGCGCGAGCAGCCCACGCCTCATCGGGCGCGCCCCGCAGCCCGATGGCCGACGCCCACAGGCGCGAAAGGTGATCGACGATCATGTCCTCGTCGAACGGTTCCTCCATCGAGGAACGGGCGTGGGCGACCTGCTCGACCATCGACCCCAGCGCCAGCGCGGTCAGCCTCGTGTCCAGATCCGGATTGGCAAGCCCCGCGTCCTGAAGTCGCTTCAGGCCCTTCGTGGCACGACCGACGTAGAACTCCCGGATCTCAAGGACGATCTGGCGCAGGGCTTCGTCCGCGGCCGCCCCCTGGTCCACCAGCCGCAGCACCTTCGAGGCCCGGTCCCAGGCGCGGAGGTAGCGCCGGTTCGACTCCACGAGCTTCGCGTAGGGATCGTCCACCACGTCCGGTGACGCCAGGCTCGACGCCAGCATCTCACCGGCAACGGATCGGACGACGTGGTGCAAGAGGTCGTCCCGGGACTCGAAGTACGTATAGAAGGTCCCGTACGAGACGCCCGCAGCCTGCGCCACCGCTTCGGGGCTGAAGGCGGACCAGCCTTGCTGCTCGAGAACCTCCCGCCCGGCAAGGATCAGCGCGTCACGGGTACGCCGACCACGCGTCGTGGTCGGCGGCGTCGGGGCCGGCTTGGTCCTCTGTCGTCCCATGCCGCAATCATCCCACCCCAGCGGAGTGCCACCGCGGCCGCCTCGCTCCGGCCGCGCAGAGGCGCGCCTCGCTGCGGCGCGATCCGCAGGGTCAGTCGCCCCCGTCCCCAGCACACGGTCTCGCGCTGTTCCCCGGCCAGGGCATGCTGGACGGTGCGGCGGCAGCGGCGGGTGAACTGGGGCTGGGCGATGCGCCGGGCGGGCCCCGTCGCCATCGCTGACGCGGGCCCGCCCGGACGCTTGGTACGACCTACGGGTACACGATGTAGGCGTAGCAGTCGCTGCAACCCTTGATGTACGCCCAGCGGAACTTGCCGTTGGGGCTGGTGAGTTTGACCTCTCTCGCGTCGTGGCGCCACTCCCCCAGGCTGTCACCCATCACACGCAGCCAGGCGTGACCATCGCACCAGGCCTTCCCATCCACTGGGTTGTCGCCCTTGATGGCGCGAGCCGACGTCGAGGTGACGTACAGCGAGTAGATGTGATTGCACGAGCGCTCGTACTGGAACGTGCCCGGCCGGTCCACCTTGATCGTGTCGGATGGGTCCTGGCCCCGGGCGGACGCCGGGGTGATGGCGAGCATGAAGGCGGCCGCGAGCGCGCCGAGGACGGTGACGATTCGTCTGCGCACGAAATTTCCCCCTGAATGTGTGTCGCACGTGTTCGGTGCCAATCCGGCACCGCGGCCACCGTAGTGATCCTCCCGTTCGCGGAGTACCTACAACTGTCCAGGGTGAGCCGAGCCGGCACGCACGTCGGCCATGGCGCGGCTGGCCTCGAACGAGGGCCCGGTACTGAGAGGGGCCTACCGAGCGAACGCCTTGCGTGTTTTCACCGGCTGTGCATCAGACACTCCTAGTCTGTAACGCTGAGTGAGCATCTGTCAGGTGCTCCCGCCTCACTGCAAGGGAGCCGCGCCGTCATGACCATGTTGCTGATCAAGGGTTCGTACCATCTCATCGGAAGCCGGGCGGACGGGGACACCGTCCACTTCAAGCCGGACAAGAAGGAGGAGTGGGACCTCGTCCCCGGCCCCCACAAGGTCGAGCGCAACACGTCCGGCAAGGCCAAACTGCGGCTGGACGCCATCGACACGCTGGAAACCCACTACGCGCGCAACGGCAACCCCGAAGTCCACCAGCCGTGGCTCCACGGCCGCGCCGCCAGGGACGAGCTCACGAACTGGCTCGGCTTCACCGCCGTAGAGCGCACGGAGGACGAGACCGTCACCGCGGCCACTCCCCCCACCCGGCCCGGCTGGATCCTCACCCGCGGTGCGGCCCGCGACAAGCGCTGCATCGCCCTGGTCGGCAAGGGCACTCCCCCGGGCACCAGCGGGACGCAGATCCACGTCGACGAGGCGATGCTGCGGACCACGTTCAACCACCACGTGCTCGCCGAGGGCCTGGCCTACCCGACGTACTACACGAGCCTCTTCCCCGACCTGCGCAACGAGTTGACCGCGGCAGTGCGCCAAGCGAAGGAGGCCGTGCCCAAGAAGGGCCTGTGGAAGGACGACGACACGCTGGACGGCGCGACCGTCACCGGCATCGACTCCCTCCAGGACGATGTCGTGATCCTGCCCAAGCTGTTCCGGCGGCTGGTGGACTACCTGTACCTCGGTGACCCCGACCACCCCGACCTGACCGGTTTCCCCGCCTTCCTCGACCAGGCCGCGGATCAGTTCTGGATCATCTCCACCGGCCACCCCACGACAGGCCTCGACGTCGTCGTCGAAGTCATGGACAGCAAGGTACGGATGACCCATCCGCCCGAGGACCTCGTCTTCGTCGAGAGCTGAGGGGCCTGCCACGACCCGCGCGGGCGTTGGCCTTCACCGGGTTGGCGGTACTGTCCGCACATGAATCAGCTGCCCGGCACCTTGGAAGCCCTCGTTGTGCGCACTGATTTCTCGGCAGGCGGTGCTTGGGACGAGCTGCGGGAGGCGTTGTTCTCGCCCAACAAGGACGGCTTCCTGGCCAACGTCGCCATCGTCGATGACCGGATGTACGAGGGCTTGACGGCCGACCAAGCCCTCGGCCTGATTCCCGAGAGATACCAGCACTCACTTCTGGTCCTGGCGGACGCCGTCTCCATGACCTCGGCTGTTCAGCCGCTCCTCGTAGTGGACCTGTGGGCCGAGCGTGGGCGTTGTGTCCGCGTTGCGGCAGCTGAGTTGTGGAGCATCGAGAACAACCTCTCGGGCGCGAACATGGACTTCGAGGAGTTCGTCGACGCCGTCGACGATGACGGCGTGTTCCGAGGCTTTTGAGTTCCTGAGCGCTTCCATCCTCGAGTAGACCCCGTCATCACGGGTCAGTTGGTTTTCCTGACGGGTGCACTGCTGCGCCCGTGGCGTCGACCGCTGAGCTCGGCATCGAGTGTCTCCTGGGCCACGCGCATGGCCTGGGCGTATACGGGATCCTGCAGTCGCTTCCACATCTCGCCCTCCGAGACGTCCTCAACGCAGCTCACCACCCACCAGATGTTGCCGAAGGGGTCCTTGATACGCCCGCCGCGCTGTCCGAAGGCATCGTGGGCCAGGGAGGTGACGACATGGCCGCCGGCTGCGACAGCTCGCGCGAACGCCTCGTCCGCATCGGCAACAAACACGCGCAGCAGGCTCGGCATGGTGGGCCAGTCCGCGTGTCGGTCGAAGGCCAGCACGACGGTGTCGCCGACGCGAATCTCACCGTGACCGATCAAGCCATCCTCGGTCGCCACCCGCCCGAGCTCTTCACCCCCGAACGCCTTGGCTACGAAGTCGAGGAAGGCCCCCGTGTCGTCGGTGACGACCCAGGGCGCCACGGTGGTGCAGCCCTCCGGCGCAGCGCTCATCTGCTCGGGCATCGCGGTCCTCTCGCTGATGTTGATGCCAGGCAGCGACGATAGGCGCGAGTTAGGTCAGCCTGTGTCCTAGACAACTGTGAGGGGTGTCCCCCTGCGGATGCCCGGTACTCGGCGGGGATAGCTCGGGGAGCCGCGATCACGCCGAGACGAACGGTTCCGTCAGGTGAGGAGTGGCCAAGTGGAGTGTGGTGGCGGTTTGTTGGCTGAGCATGCGCTTCCTTGAGTGCCGGGCTGCCTCGGGGTCGGCCTCGTGCGCGTAGGCGAGTTCGGGGTGGAGCAACTGGAGCGCGTGCACCAGGAGGTCGCCGGTGACCAGTGCCAGCTCACGGCCGTCGGCGACCAGCACACTCTGGTGTCCGGGCGTGTGTCCGGGCGTGGCGACCGCGCGCCCAGTGCGCAGCCACGTGTCCCCGTCCAGGAGCCGGAGCCGGCCGGCGGCCTCGAGCGGGTCGGTGAGGGTCTCGCGGAGCTGCGGGTTGAGCGCGTCGAGGGCGTCGAACTCGGCGCGCTGGAGCAGGTATTCGGCGTTCGGGAAATAGGGGCGGCGGTCGCCGGCCGAGGCGGTGCCGCCCGTGGATGGGACGGCCGCCTCGGTCACGACCGCCCACCCGACGTGGTCGGTGTGCAGATGCGTGAGCACCACGGTGTCGACTTCGGCCGGGTCGATGCCCGCCGCGGCGAGCGACGCCGGGAGCACACCGGGCACGGGCGCCCACGAGGCGGCCGGGCTGTCCGCCGGACCGATCCCGGCGTCCACGACCGTGAGGCCCTTGTCACCGCGGATCGCGTACGCGCGGAACTGGAGCCGCCAGCGGCCCTCGGCATCGACCGCGCCCGGGTCGTAGCGGTCGGCCTCCGCCCACTGTGCGGGCGTGGCCTCGGGGAAGGCTTCGGCTCGCGGCGAGAAGAACGGACCCTCGCCGTCGGCGAGGGCGATGATCTCGGTCGAGCCGATCCGGAGGCAGGGAAGGGTGTGGGACATGACCGCGATCCTGCCACGCCTTCTACGCGGGTGGTGACTCGCCCCACGCCGTGATGATCTATGCGGGACGAGGCGATCGCTCAGCTCAACAGCGGGCCGTGCGGCGGGCGTTCGCTGCTTGCAGTGCGACTGGGTATGGAGTGCTTGGGCTGGCGGTCACCTCCTGGCCACGCCGGCTCCAGCCCTCGGGGACGTGCCACCCAGCCCCGGGATCAGCACCGCCGCCACCGCCAGGTGCATCAGTGCCAGGGAGAGCCGGGTGCCGCCGTCCATGCCGTCGCCGGTGAACGGCAGGAAGGACACAGCCAGTACGGCGGCGGCCACCCCGGTCCAGATCGCGCGGGCGCGCCGCGCCCCGAACCGCTCCAGGGCGGCCAGCAGTCCCCAGCCCATGAGCGAGGCGAGCAGTGCGACGACCGCCACGGGTACGGCGCCGATGTCGAGCGTCTGCTCACCGTCGGCGATCCGCAGCGGGTGCCCCAGCACCGGGTCCGCGACCAGCCACACCAGGACGGGGGCCAGAACAGCCAGGGCCAAAACCGCCAAGCGCCTTCTCGGCGCGGTCACTTGGCATCGCGCGAGAGCGCCCCGTGCAGGAAGAGCTCCACCAGTTCCTGCGAGGTCAGGTCGGGTTCGTCCTCCGTGCGCGGTTGGGCGAAGAGCAGCCCGAAGAAGAGGGCCGCGATCTGCTCCGGTGGCCGGCGCAGGGTCGCTTTGTCGGGCTCCAGCAGTTCGGCGAGGGCCGCGCGGATACGGGTTGTCGACTCGTCGCGGCCCGCGCCGCGCACCGTGCCGGGATGCTTGCCGCCGCGATGGCCCAGTGAGCCGACGATCGCACCCATCCTGGCCATGTGCGCCTGCAGCGCCTCGGCCGCCTCCGCGAGCCGGTCGGGCAGTGGCTGGGATACGTCGATCGCGTCGAGTTCGCGGACCGCGTGCTCGGGGGAGAGCGCCTCGGCCACGCAGGCCTGCAACAGCTCGTCCTTGTCCGCGAAGACCCGGAAGATCGTGCCCTCGCCGATGCCCGCGGCGCGGGCGATCTTCGCGGTCGTCACCGCGGCGCCGTACTCGGCGATCAGCGGGATGGCGGTCTGGATGATCATTTCGCGGCGCTGCTCCGGCGACATCGCAGGGGCGCGGCGGCGGGTGGTCTGCTTCTCCTGAGGTTCCGTCATGACCACGAGCGTACGGAGTGAGTACTCACTCCGTCAATGAGTGAGTACTCACTCCGCTCGGGCGTGCGCCTCGTAGCCTCCGCGCATGACTGGCACCGAGTGAGCACCCTGTCGGGATCTGGAGGACCGAACTCTGATCTCAAGAGCACCGGCCCGGACCGCAGTTGATCGTGGATGCCACGCCTCAACTGGCGAGGGCTAGGCTCGTGCCTGACCACGGTTACCGACGAGGGGGTTCCGACGTATGAGCGGGATAGTGACGGCGGTCAGCAGCAACGGGGAGTACTCGTTCACCAAGCCGAACCGGGACAGCATCACCCTGCTCGCCGGGCTCGGTGTGGAGGGGGACGTGCACGCCGGTGTGACCGTCAAGCACCGCTCTCGCGTCGCACAGGATCCCACCCAGCCGAATTTGCGCCAGGTCCACCTGATTCATCAAGAGCTCTTCACCGAGGTCGGCGAAGAAGGGTTCAAGGTGGCGCCCGGCGAACTCGGCGAGAACGTCACCACGCGCGGCATCGATCTACTCGGCCTGCCGGTCGGCACATTGCTGCGCATCGGCGACTCCGCGGTCCTGGAAGTCACCGGCCTGCGCAATCCCTGCCTGCAGATCGACAACTTCCAGGACGGGCTGCTGAAGCAGGTCGTCGGCCGCGACGACGCGGGGAACATCGTGCGCAAGGCCGGAATCATGACCATCGTGAGGGAAGGTGGCGTGGTGCGCCCTGGCGACAGGATCGAACCGGAGCTTCCCAGCGGTCCTCACCGGCCCCTGGACCGGGTATGACCAGCCTCCCGGGCAGAGCATGACATGACGACGGCCGCGCGGGTTCCTGAGGCGTGAACTTCTCCGCCATCGGCCGGCCATCCACGAGGCCTGCCCGCTGTGCCGACGTTCCCTGAGCACTCCGAAGACATCAGCAAGGGCACTGCGCAGCGCCGATTCACTACCAGCAGGCCGCCGTCGGGCAGTGAACACGGGTCCACGAGGCGCACCGATCCGCGACGGCCGGCCCCCGCGCCCGCAAGGACCGGATTCGCGGTACGGCTATATGCCCGGCCGCCCCAACAAAGGGCCATCCAGGCGATCATTCGGGCAAATTGACCCATTCAGCGCAGCTGTTTGCATAACCATCTCCGCATCTCTCGGTTGTGCCATTGCCACGTTCGTTTCTCTTTCCCGACAAGCAAGGGATTAGATGCGCTCCATCAAAGCCTTCATCATCGCCGTTTCCGTTGGTGCCCTGTCCTTGGGCGCGACGACGGCGTCGCAAGCGTTCGACCTGACTCACCCCGGCGCGAAGCAGACCCGCCCGCAGGTCCCCGCCGGAGGCGGGGACCACGAGGGCGGCAAGCACGGCAAGGGCGGCAAGGGCGGCCACATCAAGGGCTACGACCTGGACCACAGTTGCGTGGGCAAGTCGTTCGGCTTCTGCACGCAGAAGCTCGTGTACGCCCCGAAGCTGCTCGGCGACATCACGCTGACCAACGGCCTTATCGGCCTCATCGGCACCACCACCACGCCGCCGACCACCAACGGCACTACGACCCCGCCGACGACCAACGGCACCACCACACCGCCGACCACCAACGGCACTACAACTCCGCCAACTACCAACGGCACTACGACCCCGCCCACCACCAACGGCACCACCACACCGCCCGCAAACCAGTGGTGCTCCCCCGGATTCTGGGCCCAGAACCCCGGGGCATGGATGGACCCGAACCGCGGGGACACCCCCTACAACCCGGCCCTGACCGTGCCGCCCGGTTCGGCCTACCTCGACTCGTTCCCGAACGAGGCTCCCCTCGAGCTCTCGCCTGCCGGCGAGAACGCGGGGAACGTACCGCTCAACCCGTCCCTGAGGTACATGCTGCTGAACGCCCAGTACTACGACGGCCCGCCGTCGCCCGGCGAGCGCAGGGAGCAGATCGCCGACCTGCTGAGCGACGCCGCCGGTCTGCAGTGGACCGACCCCGAGAACCACGCCGGGGCCACCTGCCCGTTCAGTGCGGATGAGGCAAACGGCAACTGAGGGACGTAGACGCACGGCTTGTGTGGTGAGCGCCGACAGCTCACCACACTGGCCGTCGGAACTGAAGGAATCCCATGGAACCAACCAGGAGTACGGGCGGACGGGCCCTCCCCCCGAACCCGGAGAGCGGAACAACCGCAACGGCGAAGTTCCCTCCACCTCGGTCCACACCGGACTCCGGCGCGAGCATCGCGCCTTCCACGGGAAGCCGCCCCCCGCGGTCCCCCTGGTCGGTCGCGGCACTCACTCTGACCGCTGTCCTGCTGGCGGGTGCCGTACTGACCCACCTGGCCATGGTGTTCCTGAGCTTGGCTCCGACGAATGCCGTCAGCTTGAAGCACCGGGCACGGATCGACGCCTACGTGCGGCCGGAGTTCGGCCAGGACTGGCGGCTGTTCGCGCCCAACCCGCAGCAGCGCAACGAAGCCGTCGGTGTCCGGCTGCGCAGTGCGGGCGAGAACGGCGCTCCCGCCCTCTCCGGATGGGTCAACCTCACCGCCGAGGACGTCGAGACGATCAGGGGCAGTCTCGCGCCCAGCCATGCCCACCAGAACATGCTCCGCCGGGCGTGGGACGGCTATGTCAACAGCCACAGCCTCAAGGACCATCCGCGGAGCGGCCCGCTGAGCGAGTTGTCCCGCACTTACCTCAAGCGCGTCGTCCTCCAGCGGATCGGTCGCGAGTGGCAGGGGCGGCGGATCGTCGCCATCCAGGTCGCCGGCCGCTTCACCGACGTGCCACCGCCGTCGTGGCACCAGGAGAAGGCCCCGGACACCACCGCCTACCGGATGCTGCCCTGGTGGCCGGTGACGGACCAGGACTACAGGGAGCTGTGAGTTGAGCACCGTACCCCTCCAGCGGCTCGCCCGGTTCGTCTGCGCCACGCGGGCGCCCTACCAGGCCGCGCTGTTCCGGATCGGACTCGCCGCCGTCATCGCGGCGTTCCTGTTGCGCGAATGGCCTTACCGCCGCGTCCTGTTCGGCGACCGCAGTCCCTTGTCGTACGACATGGCCCTCACCCTGATCGAGGAGGAGGGCACCTTCACGGTGCTGAGCTGGTGGGGCGGGCAGCTCTGGTTCGAGATCGTCTACAGCGCGACGATCCTGGCAGCCCTCGCTGTCATGCTCGGCTGGCGGACCAGAACCATGACCGTCCTGCTCATGGTCGGCGTAATGTCGTTGGAGAACCGCAACACCCTGGTCGGGGACGGCGGCGACAACATCATCCGCATCATGGTGATCTATCTCGTGTTCACGCGGTGCGCCCAGGTGTGGTCACTGGATGCGCGGCGCGCCCGTGCCGCCGACGCCCGCGGCACCGAACTGGCCGCCGACAGGACCGGTGTCATCCTGTGGTGGGTGATGGGCGCGCTGCTCTTCTGGGCCTTCGGCATTCCCCAGGAGACCGGCTGGCCTGTCCTCCTGTGGTGTTTGTGGGTGGTGCACGGTCTCTGGTACTCGGTCAACAGGCACCTGCCCCGGCACGAGATGCGCTCGCTGCTGGACGACTGCGCGTCCCTGGTGCACAACGCCGCAATGCTGGTGATCGCCGCACAGGTCTGTCTGATCTACTCCACCGCCGGCTGGTACAAGATCCAGGGCCTGCGCTGGCAGGAGGGCTCCGCACTCCACTACGCGCTCCATCTCGACTACTTCACCCCCTGGCCCGGGCTCTCCATTGCCGTCGCCGCCAACGCCGCACTCGTCCTGGTTCTCACCTACTTGACGGTCATGGCGCAGGTGGCATTCCCGTTCACCCTGGCCAGCCGCAAGATGAAGAACGTGCTGCTGGCGGTGATGATCGCGGAACATCTGGGGATCGCGGTACTCCTCGGCATCCCGTTCCTGTCCCTCATCATGGTCGTGTGCGACGCGGTGTTCCTGCCGACTGCCCTGCTGATGAAGGCGGGTGCCTGGAGCAAGCGTCTCCCCCGGATCCGATCCCACCGCACGCCCGCACCTCCCACGCCACCGCAACAGCCAGTCGCGCCTGAACTCGCAGAGAGCATCACCAGGTCCAACTGAACGAGCCGAAGGCCGCGGCGAGGTGGGGCACCCGCTTCTTCAGCCTGCGGCTGGAGCCGTTGGCGCAGGCGCCGACGCCGTAGGGAGTGAGCCGAGCAGGGCAGCGGTGCACTCCTCGGCGAGGTCCTCGGCATGGGCGGGGAGGGGGTCGCCGGCCCGGAGGTGGCGGCGGACCAGGGAGAGGGGCAGGTCGACCACGGCGAGCGCGACTCGCTCGGTGGCCTGCCGGTCTTCGGCGCCCAGGGCAGTGGCGAGGGAGGCGAGGGAGGCGCGCACGCGCTGGTTGCCGAGGTCCGCCCGCTGGAGGTGTTCCTCGGACCAGTCGGCGCGCCCGAAGTCCTCGGCGCCGTAGAGGAGGAGAGCGGCCTCCTCCGGGTGGGCGCGGCTCCATGCGACGACATGGCGTGCCGCCGCACACCCCGCCTGCCGCGCGTCGACGCCTGTTTCGAGGGCCTTGAAGTAGCCCTCCTGGAAGCCCTCCACCGTCCGCAGCCACACCTCGGCGAGCAGCGCGGCCCGTCCGGCGAACCGGTGGTACACCGAACCGCTCGGGGCGCCCACCTCCAGGGCGACCGCGGACATCGTCACCGCGGCCGGGCCCCCTGCGGCGGCCAGTCGCACGGCGGCGTCGAGGAGCTGCTTCACATCGAAGCGGGGTGGTCTCGCCATGAACTAGAGAGTACTCTCCACAATATTAGAGATACCTCTCTAATAAGAACCCCGGGGAGGACGCATGGGCGTCTACAACGTGCACGAGCGCCTGCTGACTGCGACGCGAAGCGAGGTGGGAGCGCTGATAGACACCCTGGCAAGCAGTGACGACAAGCTGTGGCCGCAGAACAGCTGGCCGTCGATGGCGTTCGACCGCCCCTTGGCGGCCGGGGCGGTCGGCGGGCACGGCCCGGTCCGCTACACCGTCGCCGCACATGTCCCCTCGCAATGGGTGCGCTTCACCTTCAGCGGGCCGCGCGGCTTCCACGGCTTCCACGAATACGTCGCCCTGGCCGTCGACGAGGAGCGCACACTGCTGCGCCACACCCTCGCCATGGCCACCCGCGGCCCAGCCCGCCTCACCTGGCCGCTGATCTTCCGCCCCCTCCATGACGCCTGCCTGGAGGACAGCCTGGACCGCGCCGAACTCGCCTGTTCGGGCGCGGTTACCCGCCCGGCTCACTGGAGCCGTTACGTACAGCTGCTGCGCAGTCTCATGCGCTGAGACCGGGCACCCCCGTGCCGCGTCGGATGCCGTCCGCTCCTGCCGATGTACCCCCAGTGCGTCACGCATCCAGCGGCGGCGCCCGCGGTGAAGTGGTCATATGAGGACGTGTGGACTGCGTCGGCCCGTCCGGGCCACGTCGGCGGGCGACACCATCCTGGAGGACCGGACATGACCAGTGACGGACCGAACAGCGCACGGCGCCTGCACTGCCTGGTGACCGGAGCGTCCGGGTACATCGGCGGACGCCTGGTGCCGGAGCTGCTGCAGGCCGGTCACCGGTTGAGGTGTCTGGCCCGCTCGCCGGACAAACTCCGCGACCACCCGTGGGCGGGCGAGGCGGAGGCGGTCCGGGGTGATGTCACGGATCCGGAGTCGGTCGCCGCCGCGATGCGCGGTGTCGATGTCGCGTACTACCTGGTGCACGCTCTGGGCAGCGGTACGGGGTTCGAGGACACCGACCGCCGGGCCGCCCGGATCTTCGCCGAACAGGCCCATGCCGCGGGCGTCCGCCGGATCGTCTATCTCGGCGGGCTCACCCCGGCCGGCGTCCCCGAACGATCGCTCTCCCCGCATCTGCGATCCCGGGCCGAGGTGGGACGCATCTTCCTGGACGCGCCGGTGCCTGCCGCGGTGTTGCGTGCCGCGGTCGTCATCGGCTCGGGTTCGGCCTCGTTCGAGATGCTGCGCTACCTCACCGAACGACTGCCGGTCATGGTCACCCCCAGCTGGGTCCACACCCGCACCCAGCCCATCGGCGTACGCGACGTACTGCGCTATCTCGTCGGCTGCGCCACCCTCCCGGCCGATGTCGACCGCGCCTTCGACATCGGTGGGCCGGACGTTCTCACCTACCGCGAGATGATGTGCCGCTACGCCGCTGTCGCAGGCCTGCGACAGCGGCTGATCGTGCCGGTTCCCGTCCTCACCCCGCGGCTGTCCAGCCACTGGGTCGGCCTGGTCACCCCGGTGCCGGCCGCCCTCGCCCGGCCGCTCACCGAGTCCCTGCGGCACGAAGTCGTCTGCCACGAACACGACATCGCACGCCACGTCCCCGACCTGCCGGGCCGCCCTCTGCCCTTCGACGACGCCCTGGCCCTGGCCCTGCGCAGGGTCAGGGAGGCACAGGTGGCGACCCGCTGGTCCTCCGCCGCCGTGCCCGGAGCCCCGAGCGACCCGCTTCCCACCGATCCCGACTGGGCCGGGGGCAGCCTGTACCAGGACGAGCGGCACCTCGAGGTCGACGCGCCCCGCCCGTCGCTGTGGAAGGTGATCGAGGGCATCGGCGGCGACAACGGCTGGTACTCGTTCCCCCTCGCCTGGGCCGTGCGCGGCTGGCTCGACCGGTTCGTCGGCGGTGTCGGGCTGCGCCGCGGGCGACGCGACGCCGAACGCCTGCGCGTCGGCGACTCGCTGGACTTCTGGCGGGTCGAGGAGATCGAGCCCGGCCGGCTGCTGCGCCTGCGGGCGGAGATGCGGCTGCCGGGGCTGGCCTGGCTGGAGATGTATGCGGAGACGGACGGCGAGGGCAGCACCCGCTACCGGCAGCGCGCGCTCTTCCACCCACGCGGGCTGCTGGGCCACGCCTACTGGTGGGCCGTATCCCCCTTCCACGCGGTCGTCTTCGGCGGCATGGCCCGCAACATCACCCAGGCCGCCGCCAAGTTCACGAGCGCACACGGGGGGTCGGCGGACGGCACGCGCATCCGGCCACCGCACGACGACCGAAAAGTGCGGCAGTAGAAGGCTTCGGCACCGCATCGCACCATCAGGAGCGCTCCATGACCGTCGCGGTCGTCCTGTTCACTTCGGATCTGCGTCTGCACGATCATCCGCCCCTGCGCGCGGCCCTTCAAAGGGCGGACGAAGTGGTGCCGTTGTTCGTGCGCGACACCGCGATCCACGCGACCGGCTTCGACGCACCCAACCGGGCCGCCTTCCTCGCCGACTGCCTGAGCGACCTCGACGCCTCCCTGCGCGAGCGCGGCGGGCATCTCGTGATCCGCTCGGGCCCGGTCGTCCGCCAGGTCCGCGCGGTGGCCGCCGAGTGCCGGGCCACCGAGGTGCACATGGCCGCCGGAGTCACGCACTACGCGCACCGCAGGGAAGAACAGCTACGGGACGGCCTGCGTCGGCAGGACGTCGAACTGCACGTCCACGACACCGTCGGCACGGCCGTCGCCCCCGGCGCCGTGACGCCGTCCGGCTCCGACCACTACGCCGTCTTCACCCCCTACTTCCGCCGCTGGTCGCAGGAACCGCTGCGGGACATCTGCCCCGCGCCCCGCACCATCCGGGTACCCGACACCGTGCGCGGCGAGCCGCTGCCCGCCCGGGACGAGACACCGGACGTCTCCCCCGGCCTTCCCGTCGGCGGCGAGACGCAGGGGCGCGACCGCCTCTCCCGGTGGCTGCGCGACGACCTGCCCGGATACGAGGACCAGCACGACGACCTGGCCGGTGACGCGACCTCGCGGCTGTCGCCCTACCTGCACTTCGGTGCCCTCTCCCCGGTGGAGCTCGTCCACCGAGCCGTGCGCACGCACCGGGGGCCGGGCAGGGAGGCGTTCGTACGGCAGTTGTGCTGGCGCGACTTCCACCACCAGGTACTCGCGGCCCGGCCCGACGCGTCCGTCCAGGACTACCGCACCCGGCACGACCAGTGGCGCTCCGCGGACGAGGCAGCCGAGGACATCGCCGCGTGGCGGGACGGCCGTACCGGATACCCGGTCATCGACGCCGCGATGCGCCAACTGCGCCACGAGGGCTGGATGCACAACCGGGCCCGCCTGCTGGCGGCGAGCTTCCTGACCAAGACGCTCTACGTCGACTGGCGCATCGGCGCCGGGCACTTCCTGGACCTGCTGGTGGACGGCGACATCGTCAACAACCAGCTCAACTGGCAGTGGGTCGCCGGAACCGGCACCGACACCCGTCCCCACCGCGTCCTCAACCCAACTGTCCAGGGCAAGCGCTTCGATCCGCAGGGACAGTACGTCCGGCGATGGGTGCCGGAACTGCGGGACGTGAAGGACGGCCGCGTCCACGAGCCCTGGCGGCTGCCCGGGCAGGAGCGCCCCGACGACTACCCCGCGCCCCTGATCGACCTCGGCGACGGTCTCGCCCGGTTCAAGCAGGCACGCGGCCGGAACTGACGAAGGGCCGTCCCGTGCACTGGCTCTTCGGCGACCAACTGGGTCCCCACTTCCTGCGTCCCGGCCCCGACGGCGTACCCGGCCCGGACACGCCGCTGCTGATGATCGAGGCCCGGTCGGTGTTCCGGCGCAGGCGCTTCCACCGGGCCAAGGCGCACCTGGTGCTCTCCGCCATGCGGCACCGGGCGGCCGAACTCGGCGACCGGGATCGGCCGCCCCTACCGGCCGCGCGAGGACGACATCGACGAGGAGGTTCGCCGGGACCTCGACACCTAGGAGAAGGACGGCGACGTGTCCTTCACCGGACGCGACGGACCCCGGCTGTTCCCCGCGACCCGCAGGGAGGCCAGAGCCGCGCTGCGGCGCTTCGTCGACCACCGGCTCAGCACGTTCGGCCCCTACGAGGACGCCATGCTCGCCGCGGATCCCGTCTTGAGCCACAGCGTGCTGTCCTCCTCGCTCAACCTCGGCCTGCTCGATCCCGTCGAGTGCGTGGAGCGGGCGGAGTCGGCGTGGCGTGCCGGGCGGGCCCCGCTGAACAGCGTGGAGGGCTTCGTCCGGCAGATCGCGGGCTGGCGGGAGTACGTGTGGCAGGTGTACTGGTACTTCGGCGAGGACTACCGCGACCGCAACGCGCTGGGCCATACCGCGGCGCTGCCCGGCTGGTGGAACGATCTGGACGCCGACGCGCTCCAGGCCCGCTGTCTGCGCACCGTGCTGGCCCAGGTGCGGGACACGGGATGGACGCACCACATCCCGCGCCTGATGGTGCTGGGCAGCTACGCCCTGCAGCACGGCTGGGACCCGGCCGCGGTCACGGACTGGTTCCACCGCAACTTCGTCGACGGCTACGACTGGGTGATGGTGCCCAACGTGATCGGCATGTCCCAGTACGCCGACGGCGGCCGTATGACCACCAAGCCGTACACCTCCGGCGGCGCCTATCTGAACCGCATGAGCGACTTGTGCGGTCCCTGCGTGTACCGGCCGGGTGACCGGACCGGTGACCACGCGTGCCCCTACACCACGGGCTACTGGGCCTTCGTCGACCGGCACCGGAACCGGCTCGCGGCCAACCATCGCACGTCCCGCACCGTGCGGCAGCTGGACCGGCTCGGCGACGTCGCGGAGGTCCTGCGACAGCACGGGGCGCACGGCGACGCACCCCCGTGACCTTCGCGCCGGTCCGTCGGGCGGGCTCCACTACGGCAAGGCGCCGCCGCCCACGATGACGACGTATCGGGCGTCAACGGCTCCTGAGGCACGAGGGTTTACCTGGTCCGCCGCCCGGCGACGGGCGTGCCGTCCGCGGCCGTGCGCAGGAGTTCGGCGTCGGCTTCCAGCGCGTCCACCGCGGCCTCGACGACCTGGTGCGGATCGCCTCCCGCAGGCAGCGGCGGCGCCCTACCGGCCACGGCCCGGTCGGCGAAGCCGGTGTTCAGGTGGCCGGGCCGGATGTCCAGCACGCGGATCCCGGCCTGGCGTGCCTCGCGGCGGACCGCGTCCAGCCAGGCGCTGAGCGCCGCTTTGGACGCGCTGTAGTCGGCCATGCGCGGCTGCGGTCGCTCCGCCACCGCACCGGTGACGGCCGCGATCACCGAGCCCGGTGCCAGGACGCCGAGCGCGGCACGGAAGAAGGCCGCGGGCGCGAGGTAGTTGACCGCCACGAGATGCTCCGCCACCTCGTCACCGACCGCCTGCGCCGGGCCGAAAGCGACGGTCCCGAACACGGTCACGACGGCGTCCAGGCCGCCCAGTGCGACGGTGGCCCCGTGCACCGCGCGGGCGCAGGACGTCAGGTCGTACGCGTCGAAGACCGCCGTCGGCACTTCCGGATGCGCGTGGGCCACCTGGGCGAGGCGGCTCGGGGAGCGCCCGGCGAGGGCGGGGCGGGCGCCGCGGCGGACCAGTTCCGTGGTGAGGGCGTCACCGAGGACGCCGGTGGCCCCCGCCACCAGCACACGCGCGCCGTTGATGTCCACGCCTCGCTCCGGGTCTCAGGTGTGGGTTGCTTCCTGTGCCCTTCCTTCAGGCGGTCTCGGGCTCATCGGGTTTCTCCTTCGTGGAAACCTCGTCCTTTAGGGCGGCGAGGAAGCGAAGCTTCTGCGGAGCAGGGGAAGGAAAGCCGGTTCGCCGCCAGGGCGGACCGGCGTCTGCCCCCAACTACCCGCGCTTTGTCACTAACTGACGCAGTAATATGTGATCGGTGAAGACCGGCCATGTGAAGCGGGCTTTCAGGTACCGCTTCTATCCGACCGATGCGCAGGCGGCCGAGCTGTCGCGCACGTTCGGCTGCGTGCGGAAGGTCTACAACCTGGCCCTTGCAGCGCGCACCGAGGCGTGGGCGTGGCAGGAGCGGGTGAACTACCACCAGACGTCGGCGATGCTGACGGCGTGGAGGAAGACCGAGGAACTCGCGTGCCTCAGCGACGTCTCCTGCGTCCCGCTGCAACAAGCGCTCCGGCACCTGCAGACAGCGTTCAGCAACTTCTTCGGCAAGCGGGCGAAGTACCCGCGGTTCAAGTCGCGGAAGAAGTCGCGGAAGTCGGCGGAGTACACGACCAGCGCGTTCCGGTTTTGTGACGGCAGGCTGACTCTGGCGAAGTTGGCGGAGCCGCTCGACATCGTGTGGTCCCGTCCGCTCCCCGAGGGCGCGTCGCCGTCCACGGTGACCGTGTCGCAGGACGCGGCCGGACGCTGGTACGTGTCCATGCTGGTCGAGGACCCGACAGTTCGGCCGCTTCCGGCCGCGGATACGGCCGTCGGCATCGACGTCGGACTCGGCCACCTCCTGACGCTGTCCACCGGCGAGAAGGTCTCCAACCCGCGGCACGAGCGAGGTGACCGTGCCCGTCTGGCCAAGGCTCAGCGGCAGCTTGCCCGCAAGGCCAAGGGCGAGGGCGCCAACCGTCGTAAGGCCCGTCACAAGGTCGCCAAGGTGTATGCCCGGATGGCCGACCGGCGCCGGGACAACCTGCACAAGCTGACCACTCGGCTCGTTCGTGAGAACCAAACGATCGTGATCGAGGACCTCACCGTTCGGAACATGGTCAAGAACGGCAAGCTGGCCCGCGCCATCAGCGACGCGGCGTGGCCAACTTCCGGAACATGCTGGAGTACAAGGCCCAGTGGTATGGGCGCGAAGTGATCGTGGTCGACCGCTGGTTCCCCTCGTCCAGGCTGTGCTCCGCCTGCGGCACCTTGCAGGACACGATGCCGCTGAGGGTCCGCGAGTGGACGTGCGACTGCGGGACTGCCCACGACCGGGACGTGAACGCAGCGAAGAACATTCTGGCCGCCGGGCTGGCGGTGTCTGTCTGTGGAGCTGGTGCAAGACCTCAACGGAGTACTCCGGGCGGGCAGTCGGCGATGAAGCAGAAACTCACACGGCGCGAGCCGTAGGAATCCCCTCCCTTTAGGGAGAGGAGGATGTCAAGGATGCACGAGTGACTCCACGGCCGCGACCGCTTCCGCCAGGCCCGAGGGGCGGGGCAGTCCGGTCACGGTCCGGCCCGCCCAGCCGGGGCCGAGGGTCAGGACGACCGGTTTTCTGCGGGCTCCCCGCACCCCCCACTCCATGGCGGCGACATGCTGGGCGAGCGGCCGGCTCGCCGTGGTGCGGGACTGCGCCCACAGGCCCACCGCCGCCGGTCCGGTCCGGCGTACGGCCGCGACCAGCGACTCGACGGGCACCGCGCCGCCGAACATACGGACCGGGAGCCCTCGTTCGGCCAGCGCGGCGGCCAGCACCTCCAGCGGCAGGGTGTGGTTCTCGCCCGGCACGCAGGCGAGCAGGGTGGTGGCGCCGGGGCGGTGGGCGACCGCGGGAGGCAGCCCGCGCCGCAGCGCACAGGAGATGTGCCAGGACAGAAAGTGCTCCACCTCGACATACCGCTCGCCCGAACGCTCCCATTTGCGTCCGACCGCTTGCAGCGTGGGGACGATGACCTCGGTCCAGGCGGCGATCAGGCCGTGTTCCTCGATCGCGGTCGCCAGCAGTTCGTCCAGCGCGGCCGCGTCGAGGCGCAGGGCCGCCCGCGCGACGCCCTTGCATTCCTGGCGGGCGTCCCCCAGGCGCAGGCCGCCACCGGTCTCGCCGTGCCTGCGGGCCGCCGGGCCGGGCGGCGCGGCCGCGGTTTCGGGGGCCTGGTCGGAGTCGAGCGGCTCGCCGCTCAGCGCCAGGCGTGCGGCCTCGGCGGGTGCCAGTCCGGTCGCCGTCAGGGCGCACATCCGCTCCAGCCTCGCGACGTCCGAGGCGGTCCAGCGGCGGTGTTTCCCCCCGGTGCGCGCGTCGGGACCGAGCCGGTAGCGCCGGTCCCAGGAGCGGACCGTGGTGGGCGCCACCCCGAGCCGCCGGGCGACCTCGCCGGTCGTCAGACCGCCTCGACGCCCCATGTCCTCGTCATCGGCCCGGAACTCGTCCATGGCACCAGTCTACGTCCGAAAAGTGATGCACAAACGACGCATGTTGTGTGCGTCGTTTCCGGTTCCAAGACTGAGTGGCACACGCACATGGCAGGAGGAACCGGGCCATGAACACCGACACCCGAACCGCCACCTCAGTTCTCCCACCGGTCGGCGTGCCGCCGCCGGAGGAGACCCTGCACGAGGACGAACTGGCCCGCGGCCTGCGTGCCGCCGACGAAGTCGCCTTCGCGGCGATCTATCAGCGCTGGGGCGCCCTGGTCCACACGATGGCGACCCGATCCCTGGGCGACACCCACGAAGCGGAGGACGTCACCCAGCAGGTGTTCATCGGAGCCTGGCGCGGCCGGGCCGGATTCCGCCCCGATCGGGGCCCCCTGGGCGCCTGGCTCACCGGCATCACCCGACGCAAGATCGTCGACGCCCTCGCGGCCCGGACCCGACGCCTCGACCTGGTCGACTCGGCCGCCCGCAATGCCGACACCCCGCACCCCGAGGACACGGCACCGGACGAGATCCTCGACCGCATCGTCGTACTGGACGAACTCGCACGCCTGCCGCGGCACCAGCGACAAGTACTGGGTCTCGCCTTCTACGAGGACCTGACCCAGGCCCAGATCGCAGACCGGACCGGCATGCCCCTGGGCACGGTAAAGAGCCACACCCGTCGTGGCCTGCACCGCCTGCGCCGAGCCCTCGAACAGTCCCGCCCCGAGGCAGCGCAGTGGTAGCACGGGCCCCGGCCGCATCCGCCACGCCTCCTGCACCGGAATACCGATCGACTCCCCGCGAACGGCGGGCGGTCTCCCCGAAGGAATGATCACCATGATTCCGCGGCCCACCCTCACCATCGTCACGACAGCGAGCGCCTGCGCCCTCGCGCTCGGCACCATCACCCCCGCCCTGGCCACTCCCGCCACGGACGACGACAAGGCCATGGTCTCCGTGTTCCACGGCGTTCCCGGACTGACCGTGGACGTCTACGCCAACGGCGACGAGCTGTTGAGTGACTTCAAGCCCGGTACGGTCACCGACCCGCAGGCCCTGGCCGCCGGGACCTACGACATCCAGGTCTTCGCAGCGGGTCAGGGACCCGACGGGAATCCGGCCATCGAGAAGAAGATCGAGGTACCCGCCGGGGCGAACGCCACGATCGCCGCCCATCTGTCCGCCGACGGCACGCCCCAGCTGACGGCCTTCGTCAACGACGTGTCGAAGGTCGACGCCGGCAAGGCGCGGCTGACGGTGCGCCATGTGGCCGCCGCGCCCGCCGTCGACGTCCGGGCCGACGGGCAGCCCGTGTTCAAGGGGCTGGAGAACCCCAAGGAGGACACCGCCGAGGTCGGCGCCGGCACGATCTCCGCCGATGTCGTCCTGGCCGGAACCGACGCCGTGGCCATCGGCCCGGCGGACCTCGACCTCCAGGAAGGCACCAGCAACGTCGTCTACGCCTGGGGCAGCGCCGAGGACAAGAACCTGGCCCTCAAGACGCAGACCTTCGAGGGAATGGAGTCGGCGCCCCAGGCGGTGCACGCGGGTGGCAACGGCGCCGCCGCGGGCTCGAACTCCTCGGGCCAGTGGCTCGCCTGGGCCGCCGCGGGTGGCGCCATCACCCTCAGCGTCCTGGTGGCCCGTCGCCTCTCGGACCGCCGTGTGTGACTCCGCCCGGCGAAGCGGCGGCCGGACGGTGGCCCTGACCGCGGTGGCGGTGGCCGCGCTGACGACGGCGGCCCTCGTCACGGCGCCCTCCGCCACCGGGCCGGCCGCGCCTCCTGCCGACTTCGGGCCGACCGCGGGCACACCGGCCCGGAGCGCCGCGGCAGCCGGCCCGGACACCCCTGGGCGGGCCCCGCCACCCGAACGCGTCCGCGTGGCCGCCGTCGGCCTCGACGCCCGGATCCGCCCCGTAGGGGTGACCGGGCAGGGCGCGGTGAGCATACCCGCCGATCCTTCCGTCGCCGGGTGGTACCGCTACGGCCCCGCACCGGGAAGCTCCCAGGGGTCGGCGGTGCTGGTCGGGCACGTGGACAGCGACACCGGCGCCCTGGGCGAGTTGGCCGCGCTCTACGACGTACGCACGGGCGACCGCGTCGAAGTACGACGCACCGGAGCCGAACCCGTCGCCTACCGCATCACATCGCGCTCGACAGTTCCCAAGGACCGCCTCTCGCCTGCCGTGTTCCGTCGGACGGGCGCTCCGGTCCTCACCCTCATCACCTGCGCGCCCCCCTTCGAACCGGAGCGCGGCGGCTACCTGTCCAATCTCGTCGTCACGGCGCAGCCACTGCGGGGCTGAGAGACAGAGCGGAGCGGACGGTGACCCACGTCGATCACGCCCACCTGGTGGACCTGGCACGGGGCAACGCCGCGTCCCGCGAGGACGCCGACGCCCTGCGCCACATCGCCCGGTGCGCGCCGTGCCGGCAGGAACTGGACGGGATCACACGGGTGGTGGCCGCGGCGTCCGGCGTCGGCGCGTCGGACTTGCCCGTCGGGCCCCCGCCGCGGGTGTGGCAACGCATCGAGCGAGAACTCTTCGAGACCGCGGAGCCCGCACCCGTGTCGGTCGCCGACCATTCCGATGCCCTTCCCGCCGGAGCGCCGAAAGGACACCCCGCCGTGAGGTGTCTCCTGCTCGCGGCCCTCGGCGGCATCCTGCTCGCCCGCTGGCTCAGACGCGCTTGGCGGTGAGGTCCCTTTCCGCACCGTCCCCGCTCTCCGACCTGCCGCGGGAAATCCAGGAGTTGGGCCACGCCGGCCGTGCCAACCTGCCGGCCTGGCAGGATCCCATCTCATGAGTTCTGGCCAATGGGGCACCCATGGGATCGAGATGAGCGCGGATCGCGTGATCAAGCGGTTCGCGTCGAGAACGGACGGTCGCGCTGAGCGTGAGTGGCGGGGACTGACGCTGTTGGCTGCTCACGCTCCGGGGCTGGCTCCTGAGCCCTGGGAGGCAGACCTCGCGGTCGACAGGCCCGTCGTGGTGATGTCTCGATTGGAGGGCGTTCCTCTGCACGGCACTGCCATGGGCGAGAAGGAACTGGAAGCCTTCACCGGGGCCGTGGACTCGCTCCATAGAGCAGTGCCGATCGATGTGGTTCGCAGGGTTCCGCTCAGACCAGGTCGGCCGAGCCAACTCATCGGCCTCCTCGACAGGTGGGCGGTGGACATCCCGGCCCAGGCTGGCGGGCTGGTGCGGCAAGCCTTGGACGCAGGGCTGGGCTGGCTGCCCATGTCTGGGCTCGCATCGGACACCTGGCAAGAGGTTCCCGAGGTATTCGGCCCAGGCGACGGGAATCTCGCCAACTACTTGTGGGAGGGCTCCAGGGTCCAGGTCGTCGACTTCGAGGATTCAGGCCGTAGCGATAGCGCCTTTGAACTGGCGGAAATCACCGAGCATGTCGGCAGCTGGGTCGAGCACCCGCTGGACGTCTCTGCGTTCTTGGACCGGTTCGACCTCACTGCCGTGGAAACTGCGCGCCTGCGGGAGTGCCGGAGACTGCTGGCTCTGGTCTGGCTGTTCCTGCTGGCGAGAGACGATCCCGAGCGTCCCCGAAACCCTGCCGGCACGGTGGAGAAGCAGGCGGCCCGGCTCCTGGGGCTGCTGGGCTGACTGATCTCGCCCACTGCCGGAAGGGCCACCGGGCATAGCGCGTCGGACGGCTTCCGGGGTGGCCAGCAGGGGCGACGATCGTCAACAGCTGCTGACAGTGCGCATGGCTCGTTGAGCCGCTCAAGGTCAACACGCGCACGGCCTCCGCTCGGCGACAGTCCACGGACGCCCGACAGGGGCGGCTCATTCGCCCGATCTCTGCCCCCCTCTCGACGTCTGAGGCGACTTCGCCGCCTCGGCCTCCGCCTTCGCGTCGCTCACCGCGGCGGCGGCCTGTTTCCCGGCCTCGTCGGCCGCCGCGGCGGCGTCGAGGGAAACGGTCCAGCCGGCGTCGAGTTCCGGAGTCCGGTCCTGGTCCGACTTGTCGTCGGTGTCGGCGGCGGACGCTTGCGCAGGGTGCGCGGTTGAGGGAGGTGCCTCCGCCGACTGGTCGCCGAACGCTCGGGTGACGGTCCGCACCGCCTCGGTCAGCTCCCCCGGGATCACCCAGAACGTGTTGTTGTCGCTGCCCGCCAAGTGCGGGAGCGTCTCAAGGTACTTGTAGGCGAGGACCTTCGGGTCGGCGTTGTTGCGGTGGACGGCCTGGAAGACGAGTTCCACTGCCTTTGCCTCGCCGTCCGCCCGCAAGATCATGGCCTGTTGGGCGCCTTGGGCCTCCAGGATGTCCTTCTGCCTCGTGCCCTCCGCCGTGAGGATCTTGGCTTGCCGCTCCCCTTCGGCGTGCAGGATGGCCGCGCGTTTGTCACGCTCGGCCCGCATCTGCTTC
Organism: Streptomyces cinnabarinus; assembly: GCF_027270315.1. Taxonomy (NCBI): domain Bacteria; kingdom Bacillati; phylum Actinomycetota; class Actinomycetes; order Kitasatosporales; family Streptomycetaceae; genus Streptomyces; species Streptomyces cinnabarinus. The sequence goes on from NZ_CP114413.1 coordinate 100,241, forward strand.
TCCATCGCTTCCTTGATGGTGGCCGGTGGGTCGATGGCCTTGATCTCGACGCGGTTGACCCTGATGCCCCACTTGCCGGTGGCGTCGTCCAGGACCGCGCGGAGCCGGGAGTTGATCTCCTCACGCGAGGTGAGTGTCTCCTCCAGATCCATGCTGCCGATGACATTCCGCAGCGTGGTCACGGTGAGCTGATCGATCGCCTGCAGGTAGTCGGCGACCTCGTAGGCCGCCGCCCGCGGGTCGGTGATCTGGTAGTAGAGCACGGTGTCGATGTTCACCACGAGGTTGTCCTCGGTGATCACCGGCCTGGGGTCGGACGAATAGACCTGCTCTCGCACGTCGAGTTTGGTGTTGATGCGGTCCGCCACCGGCAGCACCAGGTTCAGGCCGGGTTGCAGCGTCCGGCGGTAGCGGCCGAACCGCTCGACGTTGTAGCGGCGCGCCTGCGGGACGATCCGCACGGTGGCGGCCACCAGGAACACGACGACAAGGACCGCTACCAGGGCGAGGATGACAACGGGATCCACAGTGCCTCCGTTACTGAATGTTCAGCCGTTCACGGAAGGAGTTCTCGGGGGTAGACGATGGCCGTGGCGCCTTCGATCTCCATGACATCCACCAGCGCTCCCACCGGGATGACAAGGCTTTCGTCCAAGGCGCGGGCCGACCATTCCTCGCCGGACAGTTTGATGAGCCCGTGGGTCGCGGTGACCTCCTGAATGACCTCGGCCCGCTTGCCGATCAGGGCGTCGCTGCCCTCGTACGTGAGCGGTTGTTGCGCTATATGCCGCATCGCGACGGGGCGAGCGATCAGCAGGCCCGCTGCCGCTGTCACCCCGAGAGCCACAAGCTGGCCGAGGAGGCCGACCCCCACACCAGCGACTACGGCGGCAACCAGCGCCGCGCCCGCCAGCAACCCGAAGACCAGCGTCAAGGTGAAAAACTCCGCGGCACCCAGTGCCGCGGCGGCGAGCAGCCATACGAACCACGGCATTGAATCGCCCTCCTTCAGGGGCCTTGTCCACCAAGCTACTCCCGGGCCGGGCAGTACAGACGACAGCTGTGGTTCTTGACGGCGAAACCGCTCTCGCGGGGGCGCCGACGAGTCCCTGCCGGACGCGGGCGTCCCTGCCGCCGGCCGGGGTGAGAAGGAGGCCCGCGAGCAGTGTGCCCCCGCGCCCGGGCCCCGTCACTGCCGGGGTCCGGCAGTGTCCGAGCGCCCGGACTGCACGGATTCAGCATCCCGATCCCACCATCGACGGCTTGATCGGTCCGCACGCCTTGATCATGGCCGAACCCACTGATTGGCTGGTCGGCATGACTGAACTCGGACCGGTCGCCTGGCCGCCTGCCCCGATCAAGACCGAGCGACTTGTGCTCCGTGAGCCCGAGGCGCGGGACCGTGCGGCGTTCATCGAGCTGCTCGCCTCGCCGGAAGTGAACGCCTACGTCGGCGGTCCCCGCCCGCGTGACGAGCTGGAGCACGAGATGCCTGAGGTGCCCCAGCGGTGGCCCGGGAGCTTCGTCGTTGATCTCGACGGGGTGATGATCGGCCAGATCCTGCTCAGAAGGGCCACCGGGCACCGCCGCCCGGCTGCCGCGGGGAAGGCCGATCTCGGCTATCTGTTCCTGCCGCGGACATGGGGATTCGGGTACGCCGCCGAGGCGTGCGCGGCGGCACTCGATTGGTTGGAGGGCGTCCTTCCCGCCGAGCCGGTGGTGCTCACCACCCAGACCGCCAACGTCGCCTCGATGCGCCTAGCGGCGAAGCTGGGGTTCACCGAGGTCGAGCGGTTCCGAGCCTGGGACGCCGAGCAGTGGCTCGGCCAGCGGTCCCCGGCCACGACGTCCACATGAGCTCGTACTCGAGAATGCGGATTCGGCAGTGCGGATGCATGCTGCGGTCACGGCCGCCAGGTGGTTCGGCTGAGCCCGAGAGAAGCGACCCGCCGCAGGATTCCGCGCGGCCTCCCGCCGAACCGGGTCAGTTGCCGATCCGCCGTCGGGCTGTCGTGTCGTGCAGGCCCGGCGGGACATACCCCGCGTCTCGCGCCGAGAGGGTGGTACCGGGCGGGACGATCTTGTCGATCTCGTCCAGCACGTCCGGCGGCAGCGGGCTGTCCGCCGCGCCCAACTGCTCCTCCAGCTGGGACAGCGTGCGCGGGCCGATGATCGGCGCGGTGACCGCCGGGTGTGCGAGGACGAAGTTGAGGGCGAGCTCGATCAGGGTGATCCCGGCCTGCTCGGCCAGGACGGCGAGCGCCTCGACGGCCTCCAGTTTGGCCGCGCTCTCCGCGCTGTCGACGTCGAAGCGTCCCGGCTGACGGGCCGCTCGGCTGGACTCCGGCTGGGGTCGGCCCGTTCGGTAGCGCCCCGTCAGCCAGCCACCGGCGAGCGGGCTCCACGGAATCACCGCCAGCCCGTACCGCTGCGCCACCGGGAGAACCTCGGCCTCCACGCCGCGGGTAAGGATCGAGTACGGCGGCTGCTCGGGCACCACCCGCTCGCGGCCCCGCTTCTCCGCGGTCCACTGCCCCTCGACGATCCGGGACGGAGGGAACGTGGAGGTGCCGAGGTAGCGGACCTTGCCCTGACGGACGAGATCGGAGAGCGTGCCGAGCGTCTCGTCGAAGTCCGTGTCCTCCTCCTCCGGGCGGTGCACCTGTTGAAGTGCTCTCCCGGCTGAAGCCGGGAGATTCCCTCCTACCTTGCGGTGGCGGGCTTGACGCCGCGGGGGCGCCTGGCGACTGCCCTTCCGGCAGCCGGGACGAGCGCGTGGCCCATCCGGTACAGGTGCAGGATGTTCCGTGCGGCGTTGTGGTCCGCGTTGTCGGACCAGCCGCAGCCTTCGTTCTTGCATACGAACACGGCCTGGGACTGCCGGCTGCCCGGTGTGGTGAAGCCGCACATCGAGCAGCGCCGGGAGGTACCGGGGGCGGGAACCTTGTGCACGGTGCCGCCGTGGCGGGCGGCCTTGTACGTCAGCATCGTCACGGTGCGTCCCCACGCCTCCTGGCTGATGGAGCGGTTGAGGCCGGACTTCTGGGCGACGTTCTTCCCTGGGTTCTCGATGGTGCCTCTGGCACTCTTGACCATGTTCGGGATGTCCAGTTTTTCCACCACGATCACGCCGTAGGTGCGGGCAAGGTGGGTGGTGGTCTGGTGCTGCCAGTCACTCGCCCTGCGCTTGGCTGTCGCGCGCAGGCTTGCGATCTGGTCGTAGGTCCGCTTCAGCCGGCTGGAGGTTTTCTGGCCCGGCTTGCGGAAGCTCTTGCGGTGCGCGGCCCGCTGTTCCAGGCGGAGCAGCCTGGCCTTTTCGTCGAGGTTGAGCCACTTGTCCCGGTCGGCCGTGCCGTCCGGGAGGCGGGCGGGGCGACCGTGGTCCTGGTGGTGGCCGTCGGACAGGGCCAGGGGGATGTTGACTCCGGCGTCGATGCCGACCTCGGGACCGGTGTGCGGCTCGGGCACGGTGGCGAGGGTCTGGACGCGGAAGGCGATGTGCCAGCCGAGCGCGTCCTTGACCAGCCGGGCGCCGGTGATCTTGTTGTCGGTGCTGGCGGCCTTGCCGATGGGGAGGTCTTTGGTCCAGCGGAAGCGGACGCGGCCGATCTTGGGGATGTTGACCATGCCCCAGCGGCGGTGCACGCGCTTGATCTGAAGGTCGCGGCCTTGCGGGACGTCCACGCTCATCACCGTGCGGAAACGGGCCTTGAAGTTCGGCGCTTCGGCCCGGCCGTCCCAGCAGTTCTTCCACGCCTGGAAGTACGTCTTCAACACCGCCTGGGCGGCCTGGGCGGGAAGGGCCGCGAGCCAGTCGATGTCCCTGCGGGCCTGGCGGATCGCGGCGTCCGCCGCGGCAAGCGTGCGCCTGCCCTTCGGCAGCATCGTCCACCAGTCGTGCAGGAGGTTCCACGTCGTACGGGCGGCGTGCGCCTGGGCGTCGATGAGCCGGATCTGTGCAGGGGTCAGTGCCAGCCGGGCGCGGTGCCCGAACTGCCGCCTCTCCTGCGCACGTTCCGTTGCCACACGATCACTGTAGCATTCGGTCTATGTCACCGCGCTGGAATCCAAATCCCGATGTACGCACCGGCCGTCACGTCGTCTACAACCTTCATGTCCACTTGGTATTCGTCACCAAGTACCGGCGCGGGGCCATGACAGGCGAGATGCTGACGCGCTGCGAAGAGATCATGCGAGAGGTCTGCGAGGACTTCGAGGCTGAACTGAAGCAGTTCAACGGCGAAGAGGACCACGTCCACCTGCTCGTGCACTACCCGCCCAAAGTCCAGCTCTCCAAGCTGGTCAACTCCCTCAAGGGCGTCTCCTCCCGCTACCTGCGCAAGGAGTACGACGCTCACGTCCGCCGCTACCTGTGGGGCGGCCACTTCTGGTCCGGCTCCTACTTCGCCGGAAGCTGTGGCGGGGCGCCACTGACCGTCGTTCGCCAGTACATCGAGAACCAGCAACGCCCCGTGTGACGGCCGTCGTGGGCGCCGGTCAACAGCGCGGATCCGCGCCCACAACCGAGGCCAGAGCAGTTCTGAGATGCGCATCACCTCCGCCCTGAAGGACTCTGCTGAGAATTCCGCGAATTGGGCTGTCAGGCCGCGAGTATGAGGGCTTCGAGGTGGGAGGTGCGGGTGCCGCCGAGTGGGGTGCCGGTCAGCCATCGGTCGATGCGGATGATGTTGATCGCGGTGGCGGCGAAGACGTGGCCGAGCCGGGTTGTGGGCAGGTTGCGGTAGCGGGTGCGGCGGAGGCCGGTGACGCGGACGGCCTGGGAGATCGTGCCTTCGACCCCGGCCCGGATTGCGTAACGGTCCTTCCACTCATCGCTCTCCTGGGCCTGACGGACGGCTTCGAGGGCCTCGTGCCGTTCTCGTGGCAGGAAGGTGATGCCCCGGCCCCGGCGGCCGGACGGGGGCTTGGTGCACGATGTCTGCTTCGGGCAGGGGCGGCAGTGCTCGGCGGAGAAGAACACCTTGATCACCGGAGTGCCGTTGCGGTGGTGTTTCTGTTCCCACCACTCGAAACTTCGGTGCCCGGCTGGACAGACGGCGCTCTCGTCATCCCAGTCGATGGTGAAGCCGGCGCGGGAGAAGCCCTGATCTTCCCGGGACTGGCGGCTGCTGTCGTGCGGGGCCGGGCCGAGCAGCTCCATGCCCCGGCCGGTCGCGGCCAGGAACAAGGCGGCAGTGGTGTAGCCGGCATCCACGACATGCACGTCTGGCAGCAACTCCCGTTCTGCGAGCGCCTGGTGGACCGGTTCGGTCATCTCGGTGTCGGCCACCACGGCGTCGGTCGTGGCCACCTGCGTGATCACATGCGGCGCGTCCGGCTCGCAGGTCTCGGTCAGATGCGCCTTGTAGCCGGTCCAGCCCGAGCCGCGCTTGATCCCGTAACGGGCATCGGTGTCATAGGGCGAGCACAACCGGTGATGAACTGGCGGGAGATCCTTTCCCTCCCGCCAGTGCACCCCCTTCTCGTCGCGGTGGTACTGCTGGATCCAGGAGACCCGCAGGACCTGCACCGCCTCGATCTCGCGCAGCCAGTCGGGAGCCGTGGGGGCGTAAACCGCCTCCAGCAGGACGAATCCGTCCCGGCCGACCTGCTCAGACCACTGTTCACGGACCTCTTCGCCCTTGGGGAAGCGGTAGTCGTCCACGCGCGGCCCGTAGCGCTCGGCCCACTCGGCCGTGACCAGGCCGGACAGCCATGCCGGGGCCGCGACCGCCAGCGCCTCCAGTGCGGCTCGCAGCGTCTCGCCGACGAACTCCATCCTGTTCAGCGTCCGCACCGCCGCGAGCACATGCGTGGAATCGGTCCGCTGCCGACCACCCGCCTTCAGCAGGTCCAGCCCGCGCAGGCGTTCCAGCACCAGCTGCAGTGTCGTCTGTTCCAGTCCGTGCTCAATGAGACGGGAACGGAACAGGCTCAGCACGGAGGCATCGAACCCGGGATCATCCAACTCCAGGCCGAGGAGGAACTTCCAGTCCATCCGGGCCCGCACCTGGTCAGCGGCCTGCCGGTCGGTCAGCCCCTCCGCGTACTGCAACACCGACACCAAGGCCAACGCCCCTGGCGAGACAGCCGGTCGTCCCCGGACGGCGAATGCCCCGGCGAACACCTCGTCCTCAAACAGCGAGCCCAACGCCTCCCGGATCCGCACCGCGAGCGTCCCCCTCGGGAACGCAGCCCGCACCACCCGGGCTGTCAGCTCCGGCACCCCCTGATCAGCCCGTGGCTCCAGCGACATCCCCCTCAGCCCTCCCGCCCACGACAACAACCATGGGGGACCAACGACCCGGCCCTGCTCGAATCACGCATTCCACAGCAGAGTCCTAAAGGGCGGAGCACTGCCCAAGATCAAAGGTAGGAGCGGGCGACGAGTTTGACGATCGTCGACTTGCCCGCGCCGGTCGTGCCGACAAGGGCCACCGTGTGTCCGGCAGGAATGCGCAGGGTCACCTCGTGGAGCACCTCGCGGTCGCCGTCGCGGTAGTCGAAGGACACCCGGTCGAACTCGATCTCCCCGCGCAGCTCCCCGACCGGCAGGGGTCGTGCCGCGATGGGCGTGCCGAGCGGTTCGCGCATCAGGGTGCGCAGCCTGCCGAGTCCCACGACCGCCTGCTGGTAGCCGTCGAACGCCTGGGACAGCTGCTGGATGGGCGAGAAGAACAGCTCGACGTAGACGGACCCTGCCCCTGGGTGTTCATCGGGGCGCCGTGTCGTCCGCCGTGAACTCGGCACCGTGGCCGGGAACGATCAGGTCGGCGGCGGCGAGTACCCGCAGCCGGGAGGCGCGCAGCACATCGCGGTCCGGGGCCACCGGGTCCTCTGCCGGACCGTCCGGGCGCCACCACAGATCGCCCACGAACGCCACCACTCCGGCGTCCGTGCCCGCCAGCAGCGTGATGTCCTCGGGGCTGTGTCCCGGCGTGCGGATCAGCCGCAACGAGGGGGTGAGCTCGTAGCCCTCGGCGTCCCGGTCGGTCCACTGGTCGGCCTCGTAGATCGCCTTGTGGTCGTGGACCCGGGCCCGTCCGAACAGGCCCACGTTCATGGTGTTGTCGGGGTGGTGGTGGCTGAGCACGACGTCGGTGATGTCGTCGGGGCCCAGCCCCAGTCGGGCGAGCGGGCCCAGGATGCGGTCACGGCTCGCCACCATGCCGGGATCGATGATCACATGCCGGCCCGCATCACCCACGTAGGAAACGGTGGCGGCCACTCCGGGGCCGGTGGAGAGGGTGTAACCGACGGTCAAGACCTGGTACTTGGCGCTGCGGCCGAGCTGCGTGTCTGTCATGCCCTCATCCTTGCGAGCTGGGAGAACGCACACGAGTGGCACGGATGCCACTGATCGCAGGAAATGTGCCACACTCCGCGTGTGCCTCCCTTCACGACCGTGGCCGCCTACGCCCCACCGGGAGTCGGCATGCTCGCCGTCGGCATCGTCGCCGAGGTGTTCGCCCCGCACGGCGAGGCGGCACCCGGCTTCGACTTCGCCCTGTGCGGCGACCGCCCGGGTACCGTCCCCACCGACGTGGGCGTGCCGCTCACCATCACGCACGGACTGGACCGGCTGGCCTGCGCCGACCTCGTACTCGTCCTGCCGGGAGCCGCCTTCCGCACGCCACCGACCCCAGCCGTCCTCGACTCCCTCAGGGCCGCGCACCAGCGGGGCGCGCTGATCGCAGCGCACTGTGTCGGCGCCTTCACCCTCGCCGCCGCCGGCCTCCTCGACGGCCTGCGGGCCACGACTCACTGGCGGTTCGCGGACCTCCTGGCCCGCGCCTATCCGGACGTCACCGTCCAGCCGGACGCGCTCTACCTCGACCAGGGCAGGATCTGCACGGGCGCAGGGGCCGCCGCGGGCTTCGACCTCTGCATGCACCTGTTGCGCCGCGAACACGGGGCCGCCATGGCCAACCACATCGCCCGTGACATGGTGTTGCCCTCGCACCGCGACGGAGGGCAGACCCAGTACCTCGCCGCCCCGGCCCCGGAGGACGGTCAGGACGAGCGCCTCGCCGAGGTTCTCACCTGGGCCCGCGAGCACCTCCACGAGCCGCTGCCCGTCGCGGAACTGGCCCGGCGTGCGGTGATGAGCAAACGGTCCTTCGCCCGCCGCTTCACCGCGGCCACCGGCACCACGCCGCACGCCTGGCTGCGGGAGCTGCGGCTGAGCCGCGCCGAGGAACTGCTGGAGACAACCGACCTCCCCGTCGAAGAAGTCGCCCGCCACGTCGGATACGGCAGCGCCTCGGTACTGCGAGAGCAATTCGTACGCCGCCGCGGAGTACCACCACGCTCCTACCGCCGCGCCTTCACCCGCACCCCCCGGCCGGCAGGCTGAACCAGCCACGAAACGCAGGCGAACGGCCGGGCTCACCCCCCGAAAACGGAAGAACGCTTCCCTCTTCCGTTGTGTACGCGGGAAGCGAACTCCCGTACGCATCAACGGCCTTCTTCGGCCATGGCCCGTGGGCTATCGTTCCGGCCGTGGGCGGCGGGGCGCCCCGGAGGGGGAGTTGTGGCAGTGAACAGCGAGGGGTCGCGGCTGGTCGCGACCGAGGGCAGCCATCGAGTGACACCGGCCGAGCTCTTCTTCGACCTGGTGTTCGTGTATGCGATCACTCAGGTCACAGCGCTGATGGCGGCCGACCCGAGCGGTCTGCGACTGCTCGGCGGGATGGTCGCGCTGGCGCTGCTGTGGTGGTGCTGGTGCTGTTTCGCGTGGCTGGGAAACGTCGTACGGGCCGACTCCGGCACGATGTTCACCGTGCTGGTCTCCGTCATGGCCGTCGTCCTGATCGTGTCGCTGACCGTGCCCGAGATCTACGACGACGCGCCAGGCGGACTGCCCGCCCCATTGGTCTTCGTGCTGTGCTACGGCGCCGTGCGCGTCCTTCACCTGGTCACGTACTGGCTCTCCGATCCCGCTGACCAGGCGCTTCAGCGCGTCGTGCGCCGCACCGCCCTGCTCTCGGTGGCCCCGCCCTTCGCCCTGCTCCTCATAGGTGCGGCGTTCACCGGCAGGACCCAGATCCTGATCTGGCTCGCCGCCGTGGTCATCGACTACCTGGGCATCTTTGTCACCGGAAAGTCGGGCTGGCGGGTCGCCTCACCCGGCCATTTCGCCGAACGCCACGGCCTGATCGTCATCATCGCGCTCGGCGAGTCGATCGTCGCGATAGGTGTCGGCGTCTCCGGCTTCGCCCTGAGCACCCCCGTCGTAGCGGGTGCCGCCCTGGGTCTGCTCATATCCGCAGGGCTGTGGCGTCTGTACTTCCGTCAGCTCGCCGAGCCGGTCGAGCACCGGCTGACCACCGCGACCGGCGACGACCGCACCCGGCTGGCCCGTGACGCGTACACGTTCCTGCATCTCCCCCTCGTGGCCGGAATCGTCATCACCGCCCTGGGCATGAAGAAGTCCCTCACCCAGATCGCCGACACCGGCCACTACGACCTGGCCGAACCCCTCCACGGTGTCGTTGCCTGGGCCCTGCCCGGCGGCGTCGGCGTGTTCCTCCTCGCCTCGGCCGCCTTGCTCTTCCGCACCACGAGCCACCGCTCCCCAGCCCTCCTCGTCGGCGGAGCCGTCTGCGTCGTCGCCGGGCCCGCAGTCGCCCTCATCCCCTCGCTCGTCTCCCTGACCCTCCTGGCCGCCCTCGTGACCGCCCTGGTCCTCGTCCAGGACACCACCGCCCGGCCCCATGTGACCGCCGCCAGCTGAGCCCCGAGAACTCCGGCACACGCGAAAGGGGCCCGGCTGATTGATGCCGGGCCCCTCACGATGCGGTGAGCGCTTCTTGCAGGTCAGCCGCGGACGATGTTCTCGGCCTGCGGACCCTTCTGGCCCTGGGTCACGTCAAAGGTGACCGTCTCGCCCTCGACCAGCTCCCGGTACCCATTGCCGGTGATGTTGGAGTAGTGAGCGAAGACATCCGGGCCGCCGCCGTCCTGGGCGATGAATCCGAAGCCCTTCTCGGCGTTGAACCACTTCACGGTGCCGCTGGCCATACCGCAATCCTTCAGTTCGTGCCGGGTGTACCGGCAGGAGTACCTGGCGGGACTCGCCCGCCTGGGCAAGACGCCCGCGTCCGTTCTACCCCGCCCGGGGCCCAGTCATTCGATCATCCGTGCACGCGTCGGCGCTAGGTGTCGGTGACGGAAGTGGCGACCATCATCACCAGCAGGCATCCCTGCACCCGCTGATAAAATAGGGCCACGCTTCGACCTCGCCGGGGCCCGTACCAAGGGGTACGGGCCCCGGATCGTTCCCGGGGCGACTGATCAGGAAGGTTCCCCTTGAACGCGAAGCAGTCCGCCCCCGTCCCGACGCCGCACACCACGCCCCCGAGCCTGCCTCCGGCCGCCTCCTTCGACATGCTCGGGCTCCCGTCGGAGCTGGCGAAGACGATGACCGCCCTGGGGGTGACCAAGCCCTTCCCGATCCAGGCGGCCACCCTGCCGGGCGCGCTGGCCGGCCGCGATGTCCTCGGCCGCGCACGGACCGGCTCCGGCAAGACACTGGCCTTTGGCCTGGCGCTCCTGGTCCGCACCGCGGGCCTGCGGGCGGAGTCGAAGCGGCCCCTCGCACTGGTCCTGGTGCCCACCCGGGAGCTCGCACAGCAGGTGAGCGATGCGCTGGCCCCGTACGCACAGGCGATGAAGGTGCGACTGACGACGGTGGTCGGCGGGCTGTCGATCAACCGGCAGCAGGCGGCACTGCGAGCGGGCGCCGAGGTCGTCATCGCGACCCCGGGACGGCTGGCCGACCTGGTGTCGCGCCGCGACTGCCACCTGAATCAGGTGCGGATCACGGTGCTGGACGAGGCGGACCAGATGTGCGACCTGGGCTTCCTGCCGCAGGTCACGGAAGTCCTGGACCAGGTGCGCTCCGACGGGCAGCGGCTGCTGTTCTCGGCCACACTCGACCGCGGCGTCGACCAACTGGTGCGGAACTACCTTCACGACCCGGTTCACGCCTCGGTCGACCCGGCCGCGGGCTCGGTCACCACGATGGAACACCACGTGCTGAACATCCACGCCGCCGACAAGTACGCGACCGCGACCGAGATCGCCGCGCGGGACGGCAGGGTGCTGATGTTCCTGGACACCAAGGCCGGCGTGGACCAGTTCACTCGTCATCTGCGGACCAGCGGCGTGCGGGCCGGCGCCCTGCACAGCGGGAAGTCGCAGCCTCAGCGCACGCACACGCTCGGCCAGTTCAAGGACGGTGAGATCACCGTGCTGGTGGCCACCAATGTCGCCGCGCGGGGCATTCACGTCGACACCCTCGACCTCGTCGTCAACGTCGACCCGCCGGCCGACGCCAAGGACTATCTGCACCGTGGCGGGCGCACGGCGCGTGCCGGGCAGTCCGGGACCGTGGTCACCCTGGTCACCCCCAACCAGCGGCGCGATGTGAACCGGATGATGTCCGACGCCGGGATCCGACCCACGGTCACCCAGGTTCGCTCCGGCGAGGCGGCGCTGACCTCCATCACCGGCGCGCGACGCCCGCCGGTCGCGGCGAAGAAGAGCGGCGGCAACGCCCCCTTCCGTGGTCTCGGCTCCCGTACGGGCCGCCCCGCGAAGGAGTCCCGCAAAGCCTCCGAGGCCCGCAAGACCGCGGAAGCCCGCGCCGCGGCCCGGGTACGCAAGGGCCGCTGACACCTCGGTGCCGTCGGCTGCTGGGACATGCCAGGCATGGCGGCGCACTCCCGCACGGTCCCGTGGTGGCCCTACGCCGGATCAGGCAGCGCGAGCAGCCGGGTGCGGAAGTGGTCGAGGACCTGGTCGAGTGCCTGGCGGGTGGGCTGGCCGGGCTCGTCGATCAGATGCTCCGTGAGAACCGAATGCGGGGGAAGCAACCCCTCAGGGTGTGCTGCTTCGTCATCGAGCTCGATGCCGATGAACGCCGCGCCGAGCTTCTCGCGCAGCGCTGCGAAGCGCTCGGCGGGCGCGATCCGGTCGCCCCGGAAGCGCAGGCCGAGCACGGTCAGACCCGCTTCGCAGCGCTGCTGAATGGTGCGCAGGTCGCTCGGGGAGATGTCGAGGGACCGGCGCTTTCCCGCGGTGACGGCCAGCGGCAGGGAAGGCTGGCAGAGCACGGGCGCCAGGAGGCGTTCATCGGTGGCCATGGCCAGGGCATAGCCGCCGGTGAAGCACATGCCGAGCGCACCGACGCCCGGGCCGCCGCACCGCTCGTGCTCACGGACCGCAAGTGCCCGCAGCCACGTGACCACGGGTGAGGTGCGGCCCGCGGCGAGCGTGGTGAACTCCCGGCTCACGCAGATGTGGGCGAGCGCGCGCAGGCCGGTCATCGCGGCTCCGGTCCAGCCGTGGGCCTTGGGATCGGGATCGCGTCCGGCAACGCCGAACAGGTCCGGCAGGACCACGGTGCAGCCGATGTCCCGGACGCGCCTCGCGAACTGGGCGACCTTGGGAGTGATACCCGGAATCTCGGCCATCACGATCACGGCCGGGCCCGTGCCGGAGCGCAGCACGACATGCGATCGGCCTGCGTGCGTGAACGGTTCCCGGGCGAAATCCGTCAGCGTGTCGTCGGCCACGCGTCCTCCTGCTTCCAGGCCGGTGCTCATTTCTGACAACGGACCAGGAGCCTACTCGCAAGTAGCCATCGACGCACCAGTCCCTCAACTCGACCTGTCCGGGGTGAACAACACCCAGATCACCGGCGACGGCGTCTGACCACGACGCACCTCCCCCTCGCTTTCGATGCCGGGGGTCAAGAGGCCGCCCAGTCACCCCGATACGCGCGCCACGCGGCCCTGAGCGCTTCGAGTTCCGCGCGGGGGAAGTCCTCACGCCATTTGCCGCGGTAGGCGCCCTCGCCGTACTTCCCCGCGACCTCGTCGAAGCAACGGATCACTGCGCGGGCCACGACGTCGATGTCCTGCTGGGTGGACCAGATCACGGTCCCCGCGTTGTCGTGGTCACCGCCGTGGACCATCTCCAGGAGGCGGATCCACACGCGGGTGCCTTGACGGCGGAAGATCCACCGGAAGGCGGTGGGCTCGGCCTCGAACTGCACTCGGCATTCGGTCTCGCCGACGATCAGCCGGGATACGGCCGTCAAGAGACCCTCGGGGGCGGCGGTGATGTAGGAGGCCGTGACTTCGGCCTCCGCCTCGTCGTCACTGACGGTGCACTTGGCCCAACCCGGTCCGGACAGGACCCAGGAGAATCGCAGGTGGGCCATGCTCGTCCCCTCTTTCGGTCCCGGGTTCCCCGCGCTGATCCCCGAGAGCTCCTCGCACACCTTCAAGTCTGGAGGATGGTGAGAGGGCTGACCAGCGGATCCCGCGGCACGGGCCGACGCGGGCGGCGACCGGGCGGAAGGCGACCTGAGCTTCCGGGTTCGGACAGTGGCCCGTCGCCCTGAGCAGAGCGACGGGCCGCTGGACTCAGGAGAAGGTCAGCTTGAAACCGTTGATGTAGCCGGTGTCATAGGTGGCCCTGTCCTGGACGCGCAGGCTCCAGGTCCCGTTGGCGACCTCCGCTGACGCGTTGACCGTGTAGGTGGTCTGGACGTTGTCGGCGGAGTCCGAGGACGAGAACGGCTTCAGGTTGTAGACCGTGCCGTCGGGAGCGACGAGGTCGACGACGAGGTCGCCGCGCCAGGTGTGGATGATGTCCACGCCGACGGCGAGGTTGCTGGGCGCGTTGCCCGTGACGCCGGTGACGCTGACGGACGATGTCACCGCTGCGCCGTTGTCCGGGATGGAGACGTCGGATGTGTTCTCGAAGACCTTGCCCGGCGGGTTCGTCGTGCCGGACGAGAGGGTCCAGATCGCGTGGGCTATGGCGTCGCTGTTGCGGTCCAGGGCGGTGTCGTTGATGTTGGCGGTCGTGTCGCAGGACGAGTGGTAGCAGCGGTCGAAGGCGGTGGCGGTGCCGCCCCACTTCTGTACCTGCGCGGAGGTCTTGGTCCGGCTGGCGCCGGTGAACAGACCGCCGACGGGTATGCCCACGTTCTTGAAGGAAGCGTGGTCGGAGCGGCCGTCGCCCTCGGTCTCGATCTCGGTGGGGACACCGAGGCCGGCGAAGTAGTCCTTGAAGGTCTTCTCGATCGTCGGGTCGTCGTCGTAGACGAAGTAGCCCGGGTTGGGCGAGCCGATCATGTCGAAGTTCAGGTAGCCGCTGATCTTCGCGCGGTCGGTGGCGGGGAGGTTGTTGACGTAGTACCGGGAGCCGACGAGTCCGAGTTCCTCGGCGCCCCACCAGGCGAACCGGAGGTGTTTGGTGGGCTGGTAGCCGGACCGTGCGACGGCCAGGGCGGTCTCCAGGATCGCCGCCGAGCCGGAGCCGTTGTCGTTGATGCCGGGGCCGGACGTCACCGAGTCGAGGTGCGAGCCGGCCATGACGACCTGGTTGGCGTCACCGCCCGGCCAGTCGGCGATCAGGTTGTAGCCGGTGGCGCCGCTGGAGGTGAACTGCTGGATTGTCGTGGTGAATCCGGCGGCGTCCAGTTTCGCCTTCACGAAGTTGATCGAGGCCTGGTAGCCGGGTCTGCCGTGGGCGCGGTTGCCGCCGTTGGCGCTTGCGATCGACTGGAGATCGGCGAGGTGCTGCTTGACGTTGGCGACCGGGATGTCGGGCGCGGCGGCGGCCGCTTGGGCGGTGGCTGCCGGGACGGCCCCGGCGAGCAGCCCGGCGAGAGCGACACCGGCCACTGCGAGCGCACGCTGACGAGCGGAGAGGTTCATGTGGGGGCTCCGTGATTCCGAACTGAGGATGGGTTACGGAACGTGCGAAACGTCCCGCTGCGTTGGTGACGCGGGACGCTGGAGCTGTGTGATGCCTGTGCCTGGTGCGGCGATGCGAATTGAATATTCGGTGAAGGTTGACTCACCGTCAAGAGTGCGGCGCAGGGGTCCTGTTGACGCACTCACGGCGCCGGCATGCGTCGCGGGAGGCGGAACTCAGAGTGACGGGAACCCCGTACGCTCCAAAGCCTTACGGGCGGCCAGGTAACCCGCGATCCTGAAGGCCAGTTCATGGGAGCCGAAGGTGTCGGCGCTGGCACGCCGCAGCACTACCCGAGTGGCGATCAGGACTCCGATCCCGGGCAGGCGCAGCTGCTCCTCGATACCTACGGCGGCAGCCGCGAAGAAGCGTGGCAGGTGCTCGGCGGGCTGGTACTCCACCGTCAGATCCGGGGCCACCTCGAAGACGAAGCCCTCGGCCGCCGGCTCGAAATCCACCTCGATTTCCGCGAATTGCGGCGCGCAGTTCTGCTTCTGGTGCAGCACGGACACGCCACGGATCGGATACGGCGGAAACCGGGACAGCGCTGACGTCATGCCGGAACGCTACCCGCTGCGCTGGCCGCAGTCGGCCCGCACAGCCGTGCCGCGCTTCGTCAGGGCCGTGACAGCGGGCGTGGGGCGGGTGATCAGACGGATGCCGCGCGAGTAGCGAGGGCCCGGGTCGCTCGCGCGGCGCGGTCGGCACACGATCCCGACGGACTCGATCGGTCGGACACGTCCTAGTCGGGGACCCCCGGCATGCCCCACCAGGCGTTTCTCTCATGGACGTGGGCTCTTGGGCACGTCCTCCGCCACGTCGTGACTGCCGGGGGGCGGCCTGGGCGCCCGAAGAGGACCCGCTTCCCGTGCAGGCGCAGGCGCAGATTCGCCGAGTCGACGACGTTGTCGCGGATGATGAGCACCCGGGCCACTTGGTGGGGGTCGTGTTCGGTTGTCCGTCCGCCGGCCTGCCGGAGGCGGAGCCTGGCACGGCCGTCAGCCTCGCCGACGACGATCCGCGCCTCGACCAGGCGCCGCCGGTCCCACACCCGGTACGCGATCTCCGCGAGCACGTAGGCCGCAGCCGCCCAGGCCGCCCACGTAGCGTCGGAAGCCGTCCACAGCACCAGGACGAACAGGCCGACACAGCCGGCCGTCACCGCCGTACGCCGCAGCCGCGAAACGGTCGGCGTCCCCTTCTCCTCCGCGTCCCAGAGCAGATCCTCGCTGATGACCATTCCGTCATCATGGCTTCCGCCCCGGCGCCCTGAGAAGCCTCGCGAACCAAGCTGGGTCCCGGCCCGAGCCGACGCCAAGGGAGCGTCCGAACTCGGCGGATCGAGACGGGTGTTCGGCCGCCCCATCCCACTCATCTGGCCCTGCACATCATCGGCCGGACAGCTCCTACGTGGCGTCCCCGCTCACCCGGGCCAGCGTCGCCCCGCGCAGGCCGTCGGGGTCTACCTCCAGAGCCGCCAGCACATCGAGACCGCGACCCTCGCCGGCGGCCAGGATGCCGAGCAGGATGTGCTCGGTGCCGAACCTCTCCTGCCCCAGCGCGCGCGCCTCGCTCAGGGTCTGTTCGAGTGCCTTCTTGGCGTCCTCGGTATAGGCGGGCCTCGGGTACTGGAAGGCCCCGGGCCCGAAGTTGTCGTCGGCCCGACGCTGGATTTCCTCGACGTCGATACCGAGCGACGCCAGGGCGTCCTTCGCGGGGCGGCCGCCGGTGGCGGCGATCCCGGCGGCCTCCAGGACGCGCAGCGTCTCCTGCCTGGCGCGCGTGAGCTCGACGCCCTGCTCGCGCAGCACCTCCCCGGCCGTGCTCCCATCAGTGCCGGCCAGGCCGAGCAGGAGGTGTTCCGTGCCGATGAAGTCGTGGCCGAGGGCGATCGCCTCGTCCTGGGAGGCCACTACGGCCTGCCTCGCGCGATCAGTGAAAAGTTCGAACACTCTAGGTCTCCTTGCCTTCGGCTTTGCGCCTGCTCGCGTGCTTCTCGTGGACCGACTGCCGGCTGACGTTCAGCGACGTGGCGATGCTCTGCCACGACCAGCCCTGGTCGCGTGCGTTGTCGACGTGGACCCGCTCCAGTTCTTCCAGCAGACGACGCAGTGCGACGACGGCCTGCAGTCCCACTGCGGGGTCCTTGTTGGTGACCTGTCCGGCCAGCGAGGCCGGAGTCTCCTCAGCTCCCATGACTGTCAGGTTGCCCTGACAGTCAGAAGATGTCAAGGAACCCTGACAGACGGCAGCCCGCCGCCACGGGTCCGCCGGGGCCGCCCTGAGCCGCGCCCACCGGGCCGGTCACTGATACTGAGAAAATGGGCAAACTCGGGCGAAATGTCCCAGCGAGCCGACAGGGCGACCGGGTGCCGCCGAAGGCCGGACCGCCGGAATCCGGCGGGGAGGCCCGTCACCGTTCGGTCGGCCGACGGGTGCTGTCTTTACTGAAGCCGCGCAGCGTCGCCGGTCAGGTCTTCCGGCTGCAACTGGTGGTCGTCCTGCTGCTCATCGCCACGGCCGTGGTGGCCCTCGTGATCCAGGACCGCAACCGCGCGATCCAGGAGGCCGGCGACCGGTCACTGGTGGCGGCCGAGTCGTTCGCGAACGCCCCGGGCACCGCCGAGGCGATGACGAGCGATGACCCGACGGCGGAGCTCCAGCCCCATGCCGAGGCGGTGCGCAAGAAGACCGGCGTCGACTACGTCGTGGCACTGAGCCCGTACGGCTTCCGGTGGACCCACCCGGACCCGGACCAGATCGGGAAGCACGTCTCCACGTCCTACAGCGGGGCGCTGGAGGGCGAGCCCCACCAGACCACCTTCGACAGCAGCCTGGGCAAGGCGGTCGACTCGACGGTGGCCGTCTTCGACGAGGACGGGACCGCGGTCGGCCTGGTCACCGTAGGGGTCACGGTGGACAAGGTGACCAGTGTGGTCCAGCACCAGCTACCGGTGATCTTCGCCGCCGGCGGTGTCGCTCTGCTGCTCGCCGCGGGTGGGTCGGCACTGGTCAGCGGGCGTTTGCGGCGCCAGACCCGGGGCCTGGGGCCGGAGGAGATGACCCGCATGTACGAGCACCACGACGCGGTGCTGCACGCGGTCCGTGAAGGCGTGATCATTCTGGACGGTGACGGAAAGCTGCTGCTGGTCAACGACGAGGCACGCCGGCTGCTCGCGCTGCCGCCGGAGATCGAGGGCAGGCCGGTCACCGGACTCGGGCTGAACCCGTCCCTGGCCGGACTGCTGGGATCGGGCCAGGCGGCCACGGACAAGGTCTTCCTGGCCGGGGACGTCCTGCTCGCGGTCAACGTACGGCCGGTGGGCCCGCGGGAGGGCAGCGTGGCCACCCTGCGGGACACCACGGAGCTGCGCGCCCTCGCGGGCCGGGCGGACGTGGCGGGCGGGCGTCTGCAACTGCTCTACGAGGCCAGCACGCGGATCGGTACCACCCTCGACATGACGCGCACCGCCGAGGAGCTCACCGAGGTGGCGGTCCCGCGCTTCGCCGACTTCGCCACCATCGAGCTGGTGGAGCCCGTACTGAGTGGCGGGGAACCGACGGGGGCGAGCATGGACCTCTACCGCATCGCGTCCGAGGGCGTCCGGGACGACGTCCCCCTTTACCCCGTGGGAAGGCGGATGCACTACGCGCCCGACAACCCCGTGGCCATCGGTATGACCACCGGCCGGCCCGTCCTGGTGGCGGAGCTCGCCCTGGCCGACGGGTGGCGGGCCCAGAACCCCGAACGTGCCAAGCAGGTCATCGACTACGGCATCCACTCCATGATCTCGGTGCCGCTCCGCGCCCGAGGCCAGCTGCTCGGGGTCGTGGAGTTCTGGCGTTCGGAGCAGGACCCGTTCGAATCGGACGACCTGTCCCCCGCCGAGGAACTCGCCGCCCGGGCCGCCGTGTGCATCGACAACGCACGCCGCTACACCCGCGAGCACACCACGGCCGTCACCCTCCAGCGCAGCCTGCTGCCCGGCACGCTCCCCGAGCTGTCCGCCTTGGAGGTCGGGCACCGCTACCTGCCCGCCAAGGCGGGAGTGGGCGGCGACTGGTACGACGTCATCCCGCTGCCCGGGGCGCGGGTGGCCCTGGTGGTCGGCGACGTCGTCGGGCACGGTCTGCACGCCGCCGCGACGATGGGCCGCCTGAGGACCGCGGTGCACAACTTCGCCGCCCTGGACCTGCCCCCGGACGAGCTCCTCGCGCACCTGGACGACCTGATCACCCAGATCGACCAGGACGCGGCGGCCCAGGGCGAGACCGAGGCCGTCAGCGGTGCCACCTGCCTGTACGCGGTCTACGATCCGGTCACCGGGCGCTGCGTTCTCGCCCGGGCAGGTCACCCCGGTCCGGCACTGGTCTCGCCCGACGGCTCCGTGACCTTCCCCGACATCCCTGTCGCCCCGCCACTCGGCGTGGGCGGCGGCCTGCCCGTCGAAACGGCCGAACTCCGGCTCGCCGCCGACAGCCGGCTGGTCCTCTACACCGACGGCCTGGTCGAGGCCCGGGGCCGTGACATCGACGTCGGGCTCGGCATGCTGAGGGACGCGCTCGCCGAGACGAACGGCGCCGGCCTGGACGACACCTGCCAGGCGGTGCTCGAAGCGATGCTGCCCACCGGGTCGGGTGACGATGTCGCCCTGCTCGTCGCACGCACCCGGCTCCTGGACCCGGAACAGGTCGCGGAGTGGGACGTGCCGGCCGACCCCGCGGCCGTGCCCCGGATCCGCGCCGAGGCCACCCGCAGGCTGGAAGCCTGGGGGGTTGGGGAGGCAGCCTTCACGACCGAGCTGATCCTCAGCGAGCTGGTCACGAACGCCATCCGGTACGGAGCCAGCCCCATCAGTCTGCGGCTGCTCCGCGACCGCGACAGCCTGATCTGCGAGGTCGCCGACGGCACCAGCACCTCCCCGCACCTGCGCCGCGCGGCCACCACGGACGAGGGTGGCCGCGGTCTGTTCCTCGTCGCGCAGATGTCCCGCCGCTGGGGCACCCGGTACACAGACCGAGGGAAGATCATCTGGGCCGAGCAGGCACTCGATGCCGGAGCCGCCGGGGACCTCAGCGGTCTCCTGATGGCGGACCTGTGAAGGGGACCGCCGCCCGCCCCCGGGCGTGCGCGCCCCGGAACGTTCAGGAGCTGTCGTCGACCGTGAGATACGGGATCTTGGCCGGGTCCTGGCCGAAAGCGGCCCCGAGATAGACGGCCGACAGCTTGGCGAGCGTCCCGTCGTCGATCAGCTGCCTGATGATCCGGTCCAGCTCGTCCTGGTTGTCCGACCCCTTCGGGTACAGGGCGCCGTAACCCTGATCGGTCCTGTACTGGCCGATGAGGCGCACCCGGCTCTCCTGCTTCTGCGGATAGGCCAGCAAAATGGTCGTGTCGTGGACGACCGCGTCGATCCGGCCCTCCTCCAGCGCCTCGACCATCTCCGGGTCGTTGGCGTAGCTGGTGACGGGCTTCGTCGGCTTGAGGCGGTTCTCGACGAACTCCTCGCCCGTGGTGCCCTCGGCCACCCCGATACGGACGTCACGGATGTTGTCCTCGTTGATCTTCTCGCCGTCCCTGATCAGCACGCCCAGGGTCGAGGAGAGGTAGGGCGGGGAGAAGTCGGCGACCCTGCTCCGTTCCACGGTGATCGTGATCTGCGCCAGGGCCAGGTCGAAGTCCGTGGTCCGGCCGGACACGACCTCCGGGAAGGGGGCGTTCTTGACCTTCACCCGGTCGAGTCCGGACCGGTAGGCGATGTTGGCGGCCATGCAGTACTCGTAGCCGCTGTTGACGGATTCCGGCGTGGTGCCGTTCCACCAGCCGGGCGCGGGCAGGGTCGTCTTGACCGTCAGCGCACCCGCCGTCTCGGGCGACAGGTCGAACTCCCCGTAGGTCCCCGAGACCGGGCAGTCCCCATACCGGATCTTCGGCGCCTCCGATCCGCCCTGGTCACACGCCGCTGTCGCGACGATGAACGCCACACTGACAGGCAGAGAGACGATCGCTGCCGCGGCGCGCATCATTGCACCTCCGGTAGAGACGTACTTCTTGAATCACCATAAATGACCCTGGAGCATACGACTGCCGGAGCCACGTGGAAGGACGACGAAGCCCGGTCCGGTGCCAAGCCGCTCAGCTCAGGCCGGGCTCGCCGGCCCGGTGTGCCTCATCGCAGGTCGAGAGTGGACGTCGCCGTGAGCCGGAACCGGCCGCCGAGGGCTTCGCGGCCCTTGAGGTGAGGGGGATGCCCCTCGGAGACGAGCGTGACGGACAGCCCTGGAAGTTCGTGCAGGGGGGTGAGGTCCACTGTCGACTGCTCGGGCACCGGGCCCAGGGTGACCCGCCGCAAGCCCGGGAAGGTCCGTGCGAGTCCGGTCAGATCGGCCTCTCCGTCGAGGCTGGGCAGGGTGAGCGAGTGGATGCCGTGCTGGACCGGCAGTCCGGCGAGTTCCGTCGCCGGGTCGCGCACCGGGATCTGCAGCGCTCTCAGCCTCGGCAGACAGGTGATCTCCTCGAAGAGGTCGACGAGCGAGGTCTCCTGCCACACGGCCAGCCCGCGCAGCCCCGTCCAGTGGCGCAGGGAGTCCAGTCGTCCGCCGTCCGCGGCCACGGACAGCCGTGCCACCCCGGGATGCGGCGGGGGGAACATGTCGCGCCCCAGGCCCCGCAGGCGCAGCTCCCGCAGGTGGTGCAGGCTCGGGATGACGGCCATTTCCGCCGGGTCCAGCAGTGTGGCCTCCAGCGCGAGCATGGTCAGGTCCGTGCCCCGCAGAGCCGAGATGTCCTGGACCCAGGTGCCCGCGCCAAGGCACAGGGCCTTGATTCCGGGGCGTCCGCCGAGGAAGGACAGGTTGCCGAGCGTGTGGTTGTCCTTCACGGTGAGCCTGCCGAGTTCGGTGCGCGGCAGGTCCCGGTCCAGCTGGGAGGCGGGGAAGGCGCCGCTGACCACGACGTCCAGCAACGGACCGAGGTGATGCAGATTCCGGATCATGTGGTCCCGGTCGACGTGCACCACGACGTCGTCCAGCCGGATCCGGGCCAGCACTTCACGGGCGTAGCGCTCGACCGGGAAGTCCCGCCAGGCCGAGACGGCGAACTGGCGAATGACGGCACTCGGCTGCGCGGCGTAGGCGAGGGTGAGCGGCAGGCACTCCGGGGTGCCGATCCTACTCAGGGTGGTGACCACCAGAAGCTGCACGTCCTGCGCGAGCCCCCTCGGACCAGGCAGCATCGGCAGCACATACGGCCCCAGCCTGGCCACCTCCGTCGCCTGGATGTCGTTCTTCGGCGGCATGAACGCCTTCACCCGGTCCTCGACGGCCTGGAGCGTCCTGGCCGGCAGGAACACCGCCTCGGCCGCGCAACTCGCCGCGAGCACATGCAGGTTCCACCGCTCGTGCCCCGTGAACTCGTCGCCCTGGTCCATCAAGTCCTCGATCACGGAGCGTACTTCGGCGTCCGTGCAGTGGCCGACGGACAGCAGCACGACGTCGTGCCACTCCTCCTGCGAGGCATGGCGCAGGAGTTCGCCGAGGCAGTCGCTGTTGCGGAACTCGGCCGCGGCCAGGTAGTCCTGGAAGGTGCGGTGAATGAACTGGATGCTGTCCGCCGTCCGTTCCTCCAGGACGCCACTGCGGTTGAGGATGTGGCGCAGGACCGCCTGCGCGGAGCCCTGCCCCCGGACCTTCGGCATACCCTCCAGGGCCGGGGTCAGCTGCTTGATCGCCTGCTCGTGGGAGAGCTGTGACTGTCCGTTGCGCACCAGCCAGACGGCGATGCGCTGGAGGAGCGCCTGATGCGCCTCCGCCGGCAGCTCGATCCCTTCCGGTTTCGGGATCTTCCGCCGTGCGTCCCGTCGGCCCAGGAGCATCTTCAGGGCCGCCAGATACAGTTCGGGGCGGCTCACCGGGAGGTCGCCGCCGCTGCGCCGGTGCAGCGCACAGACCACAGCGCACAGCAGCGGGGTCCGGGCGAGGTTGCGCAGCGCGGGGTTGGAGGTGAACTCCGCCTTGAGGGTCGCCTCCAGTTCGGACAGCTGGTCGCGCTCCTCGGCGGAGACGGACTCCTCCAGGCGTGCCGTGTCGTGCCAGGCGTGCACGAACGTCTCGATGTCCGTGTCCCGCATGGGCAGCAGGCGGAGTTCCTTGAAGCCCTCGCCCGCCAGCCAGTTCTCCTCCACCGCGAGCGGCCGGACCGTCACCAGGCACAGGTTGGCGGGGAACGTGGCCAGCAGCGAGCTGAGCCACTGCCCAGCCTCCTCACGGTCCTCCTGCGGAACCTCGTCGAGCCCGTCCACCAGCAACAGCGCCCGCCCGGCGTCGAGCACCCGGCGCGCCCAGTTCCGCGGGGGATCGCCCGTCATCAGGCCGGCCACCCGGTACAGCGCGTTCGGCGCGGGGAAGCCGTGCCCGTGGGCGCGCAGCCGCCGCAGCGGCACGACGAAGGGCACCAGACCGTTCAGGGCGCCGAGGCTGCCCTCCAGGGTGACCGAGGCCGAGTGCGAGGCGATCCACTCGACCAGCGTCGTCTTCCCCGCGCCCGCCTCTCCCCGCAGCAGCACGCGGGGCCCGGCCGCCATCAGCTGGTCGTCGACGCGCCGGGCCCACCGGGGCACGCCGCGTGCCCGCCGGGAGGACGAGGCGTCCTCGGCCTCCAGGTGGAGGTAGGCGGTGTCCAGGTTCCAGCGCGACTCGTGCGGGCCCAGGTCGTCGATCCCGATGATCGCGATGCTGTGGAACCGGGCCTTGATCGCCTCCCGGTACTCCTGCTCGAACAGCTCGTCGTGGCGGTGGAACTCGGTGACCGGCTCCAGGTTCCGCGGCCGGTGTTCCTCGGGCAGGGTGAACGCCGAGGTGACGTCCTCGTCGAGACACTCCGCCTCGATCCGCAGGTGTCCGCGCCCGGCGGGGACGCTCGTCACCACGCCGATCAGCACGCCGCCCGCGAACACCGGGGCGCCCGAGAGCCCGGCCAGGGGCGAACGCCCGTCCTCCCGCTCCACCGCGGGTGGCCGGGCGAACTCGCCGACCAGGATGTTCGGCCGCAGTCGGCTCGCCATGGGCAGCACGGTGAGTTCGTACTGATCGCATTCGATCTCGCCGGTCAAGGGGTCGCGTTGGACGTGCGGGAAGCCCACGACCTGGCAGTCCCGCACCGGCTGGGCGGTGGCGACGCGCCCCCAGCGCAGTCTGCCGAGCGGCTTGAGACCACTCTGCCGCAGCACGTCGGCGCGGGCCTCCAGCAGCGCGAGGTCACGCTTCTCGTCGACCCAGCGCACCTCGCAGGCCGTCCACTGCGAGCCACTCGGGTGGATCACCGCGACCGTCTCGTGCCCGGCGGTCACGCGAGGCGACCCGTCCGCGGCGGGACCCGAGCCGCCGTCGGACTCTTCCGGTTTCGCCTTCCGCACGACGTGTGCCGCGGTGAGGATGTGCCGGGGCGCCAGAAGCACACCGGTCCCCTGGGCGGTACCACGCGGTCCGCGGGCGAAGCGGCTCGTGCCATGGCGTTCAGCGCGTGGTGTCGCGGCCGAAGCGGGCACTGCTGCCCTGTTCCGGGTTGCCCACCTCGACGGCCCCTCCCGTACGGGTGTCCTTGGGGGTCAGAGTGAAGGCGACGCGGTGCGTACGGGTGTCGGCGCGGGTGCCGTCGACACCGGCGTCGACCACCCATGCGCGGACCTTGGCTCCCGTGGTGGCCTCCATGCGCAGCTCCAGAGCTGGTCCCGGACGGCCTCGATCGCGTCGGCGAGCTCGATTCCGTCCGGCGTGTCCGCCCGCTCCATGTGCCCCCGCTTTCGTCCCTCGATCAGCCGAATCTACCTCAACGAGGGCCCTGCGTAGCGGACTTGAGAAGACCCCGGTCCGGCACCGGATTGGCCCATCCCCCTGGAGATCGCAGGGAAGCCTCGGGCCTGGCAGACTGTGCGCCACCTTTGGGGGAGGGAGATCGTCGTGCCGCATGAGCTGACCGTGCGCCGGATACTCGGGGACCAGCCGTTCGCCGAGATCGGCCGGCCCGTGTGGGCCGTGACCGACCCACGTCACGGCTGTGTCATCGCCGCCGGTGACCTCGGGCACGTCACGTGGCGCGGTACGGGCCAGTGGCTCGGCCACCGCATCGGCGTCTACGACGCCGACACCCTCCGTCCACGCCACGTCGTCCCCTCCCGCTACCCCGTTTGCGCCATCGAGCCCCACCCCGAGCTGCCGCTCGCCGCGATCGGCACCGGCCGCTACGACGGCTCGTGGGACTTCCAGGGACAGCTGCTCCTACTGCACCTGGAGACCGGGCACGTGACGAACCTGCTGAGCAAGAGCCGCCAGGTGCGCCACCTGCGCTGGCTGGAGGACGGCAGGCTCGCGATGCTGATCTCCCCCGAGGACAAGGACAGCGGCTTCCGCAAGGGCTTCGAGCTGGCCGTCGCGGTGGACGACTGGCTGTCCGCGCCGGCCGGACTGGTCGACCCCGACGACACACGCCATCCGATGGTCGAGAGCGGGCTGCTGTACGACCCCCAGGTGAAGGACACCCTCGCGCGGCTGACGCAGGGCCGGTGGCAACGGCGGGCGGAGGTGCGGGACCTGGCGGTGCTGGCGGACGGCCGGGTGCTCGCCACCGGACCCCACACCGACCTCGAATGCTGGGATCCGTCGGGCGCCCCTGCGTGGTCCCTTCCCACGGACGGGGAGGGAAGCGTACGGATCGAGGCGGCGCCTGACGACACCTCGGCGTGGGTCACGTACCGGGGCTACCGGCGCGACGAGACGACGGGCCGCACGGTCGACCGCGCGACCACGGTCCGGCGGATATCGACGGCGGACGGCGGCGAGTCGGACCGCCTGGACCTGCCGTCGGCCCCCGCGCTGTGCGCCGCCGCCGAAGGCTGGCTCGCCCTGCGCCCGCAAGGCCGCGACGCACACGCCACGCTGCTGCTCGCCCCCACGCACCAGGAGACGGCACGCCTCGACCTCGCCCCCAACCGCTCCAACTCCCCCGCACTGCGCGTCAGACACAGCGCCAGTCGGCTGTACGTGGACGGCCCCGGCCCGGACGACGACGCGCCGTGGATCCACGCGATCGATCCTCCGACCGCCCACGCCTCCGCCACCTTGCGCGCCCTCTTCCCCTTGCACTGGGACCCTGCCTCGGCGCTCCAGCCCTGGTACGGCCCCGCCGTCGAGCTGACGCACGCCCTCGTCCACGCGGGCCGGGCCTACGAACGGGGCGCCACCTACGCGGACGCCCGTGAGGGAACGTACGTCGTCAGCCGCCGACTCCCGGACGGAGAGGCACGCTGGGTGTACCGCACCGACAAGCCGCTCGCCGATCTCGACGGCGACGAGCGGAAGTTGTACGCCGTGTATCTCACCGGCGAGATGGAGACCCTGGACCCGGAGACGGGCGAGGTGCGCGCCCGGCACACCCTGCGCGCACACGGCCACCCGGTCACGCCGGTGTCCGCCGCGTACCGGGCGGACCAACAGCGGCTGCTCGTGGGGACGGTGGACGGGCGGATCCTGGACTGCGAGGTCCGGGACTGACCGGGGTGGGGTGGTGTCAGCGCCCCTCCGCGCGCACACGCTCCGCGATACCCAAGGTCAGCTCCTCCGCCTGATCCTCCAGGTTCCATTTCCCGTCGCGGTAGGCGTGGTTGCTGACCCAGAACACGAGGACGCCGTCACGCAGGGACCGGCTCACCAGCCCGAGCGACCAGTCGTTGCCGCCGTCGTGCCAGGCGAGAGGGCCGTCCGGGGTGTCGCGAACGACCCAGCCATAGCCGTACGAGTCCTCTGATCCCGGCTCCGACACACGAGGTTCGAACAGCTTGTCCCTGGCCCGCGCCGGCAGGATCTCCTCACCCAGGAGCGCACGGTGCCAGCGGAGCATGTCCTGGGCGGTGGAGAGCATGCCGCCGTTGCCACGCAGGTTCCAATACGGTCCGTCGGCAGCCCAGGGGTGGTCGAAGGGCCTGCCCTTGCTGCGCCCCTTGCTGTCGTACTCCACCGCGACCAGGTGGCGCGGCCAGCGGGGCAGCACGTATCCGGTCTGCTCCATTCCGGCCGGGGCGAACAGGTGCCGGGCCAGGAACCCCTCGTACGTCTCCCCCGATGCCTCCTCGACTATCGCGGCCAGCACGCTGTATCCAGTGTTGGAGTAGTGGAACTCCTCGCCCGGGTCCGACCGCAGCCGCGACGACAGAGCCCCGCTCACCAACTCCTCCCGTGACAGAGGGTCGTAGTCATCGCCGAGTGCCTCGACCAGACCCGACGTGTGCGTGAGCAGGTGCTCGATCGTGATGGCGCGCTTGTCCTCGGGCACGGGCCGCCCGACGCCGAGGAACCGGCTGATCGGATCGCTCACCCGCAGCCGCCCCATCGCCTCCAGCTTCACGATCGCGGCCGCGGTGAACTGCTTCGTCATCGACATGACGTCGTACACGGTCGCGCAGCTCGCGGGCGTACCGGCGGCTCGGTCCGCCGCTCCGAATCCGCCGCAGTACGCGAGCCGGTCCCCGCGCGCGGCGACCACCGTGCCGCTGGGCCCGGCAGGCAAAGTACGGCGCAGGAAGTCGGCGACCGCCTCTCCGGGCCGGGACGGGGACTTCGCATCACGCACCGTCGGCGCCCCGGCGCCGGACTCGACGGCGCACCCGCCCAGCATCAGCACAACGGCGGCAGCGGAAGCGGTGATCGTACGGCGGCGGTGGCGGGACAGAGTCGTACCCATGTGACCTCCAACATCGGGAATCCGCCCCGAGGTTGGCTGCCGCTCTCGCCGTCCCTCAAGCCACAATGGTGTTCGAGCTTGTGCGAGCTCGTGTACGTCCAGGTCAACAGGGGGACCACCATGACCACAGCACCGCCCACACCGGCCGACAGCGACGCCGCCGCCTTCGTCGCGGCACTGCGCCGCCTCAAGGCATGGTCGGGCTTCAGCTACCGCCAACTGGAACGCCGCGCGACGCAGGCAGGCCACACCCTGCCCTACTCCACCGCCGCGACCATGCTCGGCAGGGACCGGCTGCCCCGTGCGGAGTTGGTCGCCGCGTTCGTGGCGGCGTGCGGGGTGGGGGCGGACGAGGCGGAGGCGTGGCTGGACGCGCGCATGATGATCGCGTGCGGCGGGCGGGCAGCCGAGACCACGACCGTGCCGACGCCCACGCCTGCTCTGCGGAAGCGGAACAGGATGTTCCGCCGGCCCCGCTGGGCGCTCGCGGTGGCCGTGGCGCTCACCGCGGCACTTCTCGGCGGTGCGTCGGCGGGCGGTGCCTTCACCGACGACGTGGAGGTCAATGACACGGCGACCTCACTTCACCAGCCACGTTCCTGATCGCTGGGATCGGAGGTGGCTTCTCCTCGGGGCTGCGTAAAGTACCTGCGGTCATCGAATGGAGAAGATCTTGGACGCGGTCGAGTTCCCCCTCAGCGCTCGGGTGCGCGGGGCCCGGCGCCGGCTCGTCGCCACGAGCGCGGCGGGCGCCGTCCTCGCGGGAACCACTGTGGCATCCGTGGTCGCCGACGCCTCCGGGTGGGTGTCGGTGCCGCGGGCGATTCAGGCGGGGCTGGTGCTGGTCACGCTGTTCGCGCTGCCCGTCGCATGGGTGGGGGTGCACGCCGTGTGGGCGCTGCGTGGGCGGGCCGAGTTGTTCACCGCCGCCGGAGACCACCCGCGGCGGCGGCCCACCGACCGGCAGTTCGCCAACCACCTGCGCGACGAGCACCCGCTCACCCCACTGTGGTGGATGGTTGCCGTCCTCGGCGGGCTCGGCACGCTCTGCCTCGGCGTCGCGCTCCCGTTCGCCCTGGCGGACGGCGCCGTACTCGCCGGTGCACTCCTCGGAACCGGGCTCGCCGTCTCCCTGGCCGCCCTCGCCCTGGCCGTGCCCGGCATCCGCCGCGCCGACCGCCAGGGCTTGGAGGACCGCAAGCGGCGTACGGCACTGTGGTCCGTTCCTACTGCCGTCGAACGCAGGCTCGCGATCCCCCTCCTCGGCGTCGGCGACGGGGGGCACCTGGGTGCGTGAGCGCCGCCTGACGTACTCGTCTTCAGGATGAACTGGCTCAGTGCTCGCAGAGCGAGAACTCTCGTTCGTAGAGCTGCTCGTTGTGTTCGT
The DNA here is from genome assembly GCF_027270315.1 of Streptomyces cinnabarinus. Lineage (NCBI taxonomy): Bacteria > Bacillati > Actinomycetota > Actinomycetes > Kitasatosporales > Streptomycetaceae > Streptomyces > Streptomyces cinnabarinus. The sequence continues at coordinate 129,139 of NZ_CP114413.1, forward strand.
CGACGAAGAACTTGCGTTCCTGCATGAGTTGTTCGCGGTAGCCCTTGGCCTGCTCCAGGGTCATGGTCGAGGTGTCGGACCATGGCTGTTGCGGCGGCACATCGGATGTCGAGACGATCTTCTCCGAGGGGTCGACCAGGAAGAACGCGAGAATTTTGCGATGTCCGGGGCGGGTGGGGTCCGCGAGGCGGAATGAGCCGACGCGGTGCTGCAGGATGTTCGGGAACGCCAGGCAACGGCCCGCCGGGGTCGCTGCCGACCCCAGCACCTGGTTCAGGGCGTCCTCGTCCTCCAGGCCGTAGACGTCACGCATTCCGTTGTCGTCGCTCTGTTCGTACTCCGGGTCATCGAGTGCCGCCCGGAAACTCAGCCGGCTCTCGGTGATGTTCTCGCTGTCCCAGTAGTAGATGCCGGTCGAGACGATCCGCTCGTTCATCATCCCCTCGACATGCCAGGAACCGCCGTCGTACTCGGGCTTTTCCGGGGTGAGATGAATGGTGGCCAGCTTGACGATGACCTGGACACGGCGGCCGCGCAGGTCGACGCGGGCGGAGTCGTCGGGCAACTCGGGCTGGGTGAATTCCGGGGCGTCGGGGATGACCGGGCGGCGGTTCTCCCACCAATCGTCCTGGGCCCTCTCCCAGGCACGGACGGCTTCGGCGTAGGCCTCATCACCACTGTAGGAAGACTTGTCCGGATACTCCGGCTCCGAGTCGTACCACCCGTAGGGATCGACCTCGATCCGCAGGGGTCGCGGATGACGCAGATCGGTGAGCACGTTCTCCAGCAGCGGGCGCATGCGCGCGAACAAGTCCGGGAGGACGGAGGCCAGTTCGCGGTGCGTCTCGGGGTGGACGTTGTTGACGTATGAACGGAAGGCGACGTCGCCTTCGTCGCTGACGTCGACGTCCGTGGGCAACCACTGGAACTTCTCGGAGAATTCGTACCGGGAGTACCGGTTCGTCGGGTTCTGCCAAGCCTGCTCGGGTGCGCCGCTCACCTCGTGCACCAGGCAGAAGAGTGAGGGATGAACCAGGTCCAGCACCTGGCCATCGGATCCGGGATGCCAGTCCTTCTCCGCCTCGGGGACCTCTTCCAGAACCCGAACCGCGTCGCGCAGCCGGGATCTGAGCTCGTCGTCGACCAGGGTGTCCGACTGCCACACGCCGTCAACGGCGGACACCTCGGCACCGGTTCGCCCGTCCCGCAGTGCGGCATAGTGCGCGAGTTCGGCAAGCACGTAACGGACCTGCGCTTCGGTGAGGCCCTGGGCGACCGCCTCCTGCGTCCACCTGGCGACGATGGAGGCGTCGTTCATCTTGTCGAACCACCCAGGCTTCGCCCGAATGTGGGCGCTGCACTGCATCATCTCAAGTTCCCGCAGCGTTCGCGGTGTCGCGAACGCTATGGAACCGGATGCGTGAAAGGGCAGCGGGAAAGCAGACAGGCCGGTCAATTCTCTTGGTCCTCCCAGTCGATGTGCGGCGGCGGGAAGGATACTTCAGCGGTGTGACACCGCAGCCGCGGTCTTGGGTGGGCCTGGTTGCGGTCGGCCTGTCACACCGTCACAGCCGACGAACACCGCTAACCTCACTGGTCACTAAGCGTCACACCCCGAGCACGCGCTCGATGCACATCGTCTCGCATCGATGAGTTCCGACGCCCGGGGTGGTCCACCGCTGTACGCAGCGAGGGGAGAAGCGGAATGAGCACACCCGAAGTCCTGATGGAAGGCATCGTGTTCGGCGAGTCACCACGCTGGCACGACGAGCGGCTCTGGTTCTCCGACTGGGGCGCGCACCAGGTGATCGCACTGGACGCCGACGGCCACCACGAGGTCGTCGTCACCGTTCCGTCCTTCCCCATGTGCATCGACTTCCTCCCCGACGGACGACTGCTCGTCGTGGATTCGGCACACCAACGGCTGCTGCGCCACGAACCCGACGGATCACTCGTCCCGCATGCCGACCTCGCCAAGATCTCGGAGAAACCGTGGAACGACATCGTGGTCGACGGCCGGGGCAACGCCTATGTCAACACCATCGGCTTCGACTTCCCCGGCGGTGAGTTCGCACCGGGCCAGGTCGTGCTCGTCACGCCGGAAGGAGAGGTCCACCGGGTCGCCGACGACCTGGCGTTCCCCAACGGCATGGCGATCACTCCGGACGGTGCCACGCTGATCGTCGCGGAGTCGTACGCGAACCGGCTCACCGCCTACGACATCGACAGCGACGGCAGCCTCGGCAACCGGCGTGTCTGGGCGGAGACACCCGACGACCACCCGGACGGGATCTGCCTGGATGCCGAGGGCGCCGCTTGGTACGCCGACGTCGGCAACCAGCGCTGTGTCCGTGTGCGCGAGGGCGGCAAAGTGCTCGCCACCCTCGCCCTCGACCGGGGCGCCTTCGCCTGCGCACTCAGCCGCGGCGATGACCCCCGCCTCTTCGTCGTCGGTCAGACCTGGGGCGGAGCCCAGACGCAGAAACCCAGCGGACAGGTGGTGGCGTTCCCGGCACCGGCACCGGGTGCTGGGAAACCCTGACCCACCCAGGCCCGGCATCCCGAGCCGGTTGCCGCCTGTGGCAGGCTCAGCCCCCATACACAGAGCACTACGCGGATGTCTTCGACACCCCGAGTCACGTCCTCGCTTCGACGATGGCACTGGTCCAGCGCGTGGCCGGGCCATGAGGACCGTGTTGGGGGCCTCAGGAGTGAACGTCCTCAGCGCCAGCGGCCCGGGAGCGGAGCCGGTGACGCCGACGCGAAGCTCGCCGAGAGCATGGCTCGCGGACAGCACCCCAGGAGCTGATCCAGATCCTGAGAACAGAGTTCTGGCACATACTTTGGTGGCTACTCAAGGGCTCGGTAGTCACGTGACGGACTAGCCAGCTACGGAGCCTCGGCTGGCTCGTACGGGTAACACTCCGGGGCGGCCTCCCTGGCCTCCTCCGGAGCCAGTCAGAGCACAGCGAAGGATGCGAACGGTCCGCGAGGTCCAATGTCAGTGCCCGTTCATAGGATCACGGCATGTCTGATGCCTTCACCGTCCTGTGGACCCATGCCACGTGCCATGCCCTGCGCAAAGCGGGCCGCGTGGGTGAGCGTCCGCCCGTCGCTTTCAGCGGCGTTCATTCCTCTCTGCCCGCATGGTCGGGTGCTCGTTCCGGGGACGAGGTGTACGCGCTGCACGTCAACCAGTGCCAGGTGTTCGTCGTGAGCCAGATGCGGGTGATCGACACGGAGCGCCGGGACTGCTGCGGCACGACCCCCGCGACATGGGACGCCCCCGCGTATCCCGGGCACGGCGACTGGTCGATGCTCGGCGCCGGTGGCTGTGGCGCCATGGCGGTGCACGTGGACGCCACGCCCGTACGCTTCGACGTCCCGATCCCCGGCGATCTCCTTGCACGGCTCACCTGGCGCAACCGCAAGGGCCAGACCCGCACTCTGAAGTACGTGGTGGACGGCCGCCTCGAACGCTCAGTCAGCCTCCAGGGGTTCTACCGACTGACCCCCGAGTCCGCTGACGAGCTGGCGGCGACCGTCAACAGCGCGGGTCCGGCCTCGGTGGCGTAGCTACATCTGAACGCGTTTTGCGGTGTAGCGAGTTGGTGCCTCGGTGTGCCGTGGGAACCCAGTGGTCGCCGCGACCAACGGCTCGCGCCTACGCACCGCTAGACATGGTGAAGAGTCGCCCGGTCCTCGATCCAGGCGACTACGCGACCTCGCACGTGAGCGTCGAGAGCCTGCCCGTGGGGCTCTGCGCGGTCGAACCGGTGGAAGTACGCGCCACGCACGCCGGACAGCTCGGAGTCGAGCGCCACCCGGAGGACCGCCAGGGTCCCGTCGTCGAGTGTCGAGGCGATGGGGAATCCGCCCTCGACGACCATACGGGTGGGCATCTCCCGGGCCGGGTGGACGACGTTCACCGGAATCCCGCCTTGAGCCAGCTCGATCGCGGACATCACCAGCGCGACCTTGCTGCGGCAATAGGCCTGGATGCCCTCATAGTCGCGCTCATAGTTCAAATCGTCGAGATCGAGCGGTAGTTGTCCCATACTGCCCACCTGCACGATCCGCCCTGTGGAGGTGAGGGCGCCGGAGAGCTCCTGGGCGATCAGGTGCGGCGTGATCGCGTTCACCGCCATCCGCAGCTCGACCGCCGCGGTGTTGGTCTCCCTCAAGGTGGGATCGACCCCGCCGCCGACCGCCGCATTGTTGACCACTAGGTCCAGCGGGCCCTCGCCGATGACGGTGCGACACATCTGCCGGACCGCCGCGTGGTCGGACAGGTCGCATTCGACGACCGACGGTGTGGGTGCACGCAACGCCTCTGTGGCTACCACCAGTTCATGGGCTCGTGTCGCGGTGCGCACGGGCAGCACCAGCCTCCAGCCACGTCGGGCGAGGTCCAGTGCGATCTCACGCCCAAGCCCGGAGGTGGCGCCCGTCACCAAAGCAGTATTCATACCTTGAAGACTATCAAGAGCTTGATGGTCCTCAAGGGTTGTAAGCTCAAAGCATGGCACTGACGGTGAGCGAACGGCTCGGGTACGACATCAAGGCCACTGAGATCGCGTTCATGACGGCGAAGACCGAGGCGCTGCGGTCGATGGGCCTCACGGTGGCCCAGTACGCCGCCCTGCTGGCACTCCGCGACAATCCCGGCATCAGCGGCGCAGGTATCGCCAGGGCATGCCTGGTCACACCTCAGGCGTCAGCGGCCACACTCAAAACCTTGGAAGCCAAGGGCCTCGTCGTACGTGAGCAGGACGACTGGAACCGCAACAGCCGGCCCAACCGCCTCTCCGAGGAAGGGCAGCGCCTGATCGACCTCGCGGACTCCGCCGCCGGCGCGATCGAGCAGCGCATGTACGACGCGCTCACCCCAGCCGACCGCGACACCCTGCGCCGCCTCCTCAACCAGTGCCGCGCCGCCGTAGCAGCGAAGTCCTGACCTTGGCGACTTCACCCTGCAGCCAGAAGTGAGCAAGCCCGGCTCAGCCACCGGCTGCAGGATCGTGACTGCTACCTGACTGGCCAGCCAGATCCACCTGCGGGTCGGCCTTGAGGTTGAAGTACCAGGGCGGGGCATCACATCTGCTGACCACGCTCCCCTGCGAGGAAGTGCCGGACGTCGGCCGCCAGCGAAGCCATCTGCTCGCCGGCCTCCAGCCAGGTGGTCACCGACGCTCCCCAGCCGCCCGCGGCCTTGGGCCATGGCCGCAGGGTCCAGGTCAGCCCGACGTGCCCACCCGATCGGACAACGGCTGACACGACCAGGTCCCGGTCGTTGGTCTGCCAGCTCCGTTCGCCGTCCCATCCCCGGTAGTCGGCGGCGAGTTCCTCCAGGAACGCGGCGAGATCGCTGTCCCAGATCCAGGCGACGACCTCGTCGACTCGAGCCGTCAGACCCGGGGCCCGTAGTTCGACGGCATAGTGCACGGAGTCCGCGTCGAAGCTGAACCGGTCGCAGAACGTCACGCCGACGGACGTGTTGTCCTGGCAGCGGATGGCCACGCTGAGCTTGTCGTTGGTGTCGTCGTCCGGGGAGGTCATGGCAGAAGGCTAGGTCAGCGCCGCATGTGTCGTCGTTCGGGTTCGCCGCCGGTGGTGCGGAAAACTGAGCGCATTCCCCCTCTGCACCTGAGTACGTGTACTCACGTGCAGCAGGGCGGCTTGATCGGAAACTTGGCGCATGAGACGAACCCCCGCCCTGACCAGCACGATTGCCAGCTCCCCGCGCCGCCCGCAGGCCGCGCTTGCGACAGCGGTCCTTGCCGCTCTGGTGCTCACCGCCTGCGGCACCGAGAAGACGAGCGCCGAGGACCCGCAAGGCAAGCCTGCCGGCACTGCTCAGGGCAGGCCCGTTGCCGCCTTCACGGCGATGCTGGACGAGGTCGCGCAGTCGTGTCCTCCCAGTGCCGCGCCCGAGGCGCCGCCGAGCGGTCCGGCGCAGTCACTGCCGCCCGGCGCGGTGGAGGTGTCGCCGGACGTGGAGCCCGTCGCCCCCACGTCGGGTCCGGAGGTGGAGCTGAACGCTCGCGACTGGTGCGCGAGCGCCCTGCATGAAGAGCGCATCACCCAAGCCCTCTGGGATCTGGCGGATCCCACCCCCGCCAAGGTCCGGGCGATCCTCAACAACCTCGGCTACATCGACGAGCGCATCCACGACCTCAAGCAGTCCGGTGCGACCACGCGGTTCTCCCTCGATCTGCGTGACAAGGGCGGACGGCTCTGCGTTGTGGGCACGGTGGCCGGCGAGAACACCATCATCGACACGTGCGTAGCCCCTGTGACCGGCCCGTTCACGCCAGGCCAGCGAAAGCGGTGAACACCAGCGCCTAGGAGGACGTCTCACGTGGTGAGTTTGGCGAGCTTCTTGTAGCAGGTGAGGACGGCTGCGAGGCCGAGGAAGGCGAAGAAGTGAGATCCCTTTCGCTCGTACCGGACGGTGAGCCGGCGGTAGCCGAACAGCCAGGCGATCGACCGCTCGATCTTCCAGCGGTATCGGCCGAGCCGCTCGCTCGATTCGATCCCGGGACGTGCGATGCGTGGGACGATTCCGCGTTCGCGCAGCCAGGCGAGGTGTTCGGCGGAGAAGTAGGCTTTGTCTGCGCGGAGTTTGACGGGCCGACGCCGCCGCGGCCCTCGGCGGGAGCGGGCGGGGGTATTCCACGGATCAGGGGCTTGAGGGCCAGGCTGTCGTGGGTGTTCGCACCGGACACCGCGACGGCCAGAGGGATGCCCTGGGCCTCGGACAGCACGTGCAGCTTGCTCCCCTTCTCGCCGCGATCGACCGGGTTCGGTCCGGTCAGCGTGCCCTCCTTTTGGCCCGAACCGAGGCAGCATCGACAATCGCCGAGGTCCAGTCCAGCTCGCCCCGCGCGCCGAGTTCATCCAGGACCGCCCGTTGGAGCCGACGCCACAGCCCCGCCCGGGTCCACGCGGTGAACCGGCGATGCGCCGTCGCGGGCGAGACGCCGAACGTCTCCGGGAGATGCCGCCAGGCACACCCGCTGGTCAGCACAGACACAACCGCCGTGAACACGGCCCGCTTGTCACACGGAGCGGTCCCGCCGCCCTGCGGACGGGAATTGAACGACGGCAGCAACGGAGCAGCCAGCTCCCACAGACCGTCAGGAACCGGCCGGTACGACAGATCGACACCCACAAGCGGCAATGAGCCCTGAGCCGAAGCACAGTAGTTGTCACCGGCAGAGCCGGATGACGTGGCGAATCAGACCGAACGAAGCAGCCTGGTTGTCACCGACGAGGCATGGGGCTTGTCACAACTGCTCATTCAGCAGCCTTTCTGTCACCAGTCCCGCGACCAACTGCCGGAGGGGTGCGCAGCCGTAGACGTTCTCCCTGAGGCCCGAACATGATCAGGTACTCGACCGGCCCGTCGGATCCGGCGTTCGCGACTCCGTGAAGGATGCGGGTGTCGAATTCGACGACGTCCCCGGCAGTCAGGACGAGGTCCTGGCTACCGAGTGCGAGCCACAACCGCCCGTACAAGACACACAGCCACTCGTAGCCCTCGTGGGACACCTGCCGGGGCCGCCCAGGCGGCTCCGCACCGGCAGGCAGGACATGCTTGTGGGCGTGCAGGCCGCCGACGTAGCGGGTCAGTGGCAACACCGCCTTGTCGTCGCCGAAGCTGTGCGGCGCAGTGCTGCGGGGCGCGGCCGCAGGGGCGGGTGCGGTGCCGACCAGCTCGTCCAGGGCGACTGCGTATTCCTTCGCCAGCTGTAGCAGCACTTCCAGGGTGGGCTTGCGTTGGCCGGTCTCGATCCGCGACAGCGTACTGGGCGAGATGCCGGTTGCGCGGCTGACATCGGCGAGTGTGACGCCACGGCGCTCGCGCACGACCCGCAGCCGGGGCCCCATCGCCGCCAGCGTCTGCGCCACGTTGTCTCCTGCCACCGTCCCCGTTCCTCCTCGCTGTGCCGCTTCACCGCCTTGGCCTGCAAGCTTGCCAGAATGGCAATGCTGATCGCGTCGAGTGGCCCCCGCGTCGCATGATCGATGGGTACCCGCCGGCCGCCCGCGAACCGAGGAGAAGTCGCCCATGCGATCCGAGCCGACCGCCGCACTCAGCCACCGCACCGTCGAGGCCCCGGCCGGGCGCCTGCACCTGGTCGAGCAGGGCACCGGCCCGCTGGTGTTGCTCGTGCACGGCTTCCCCGAGTCCTGGTACTCCTGGCGCCGCCAGCTCCCGGTCCTCGCCGCGGCCGGGTACCGGGCGGTGGCGATCGACGTACGTGGCTACGGCCGCTCCTCCAAGCCCGCCGCGACCGACGCCTACCGAATGCTCGACCTGGTGGAGGACAACGTCGCCGTAGTACGTGCCCTCGGCGAGGACAGCGCGGTGGTCGTCGGCCACGACTGGGGCTCCAACATCGCCGCCGCCTCCGCCCTGCTCCACCCCGGAGTCTTCCCTGCGGTCGGCTTGCTGAGCGTCCCGTACGCGCCGCCCGGTGGCCCCCGCCCCACCGACATCTTCGGCCGGATCGGCGGGCCCGAGCAGGAGTTCTACGTCTCCTACTTCCAGGAGCCCGGCCGCGCCGAAGCGGAGATCGAGCCCGACGTCCGGGGCTGGCTCGCAGGCTTCTACGCGGCCCTGTCCGCCGACACCATGCCGGCCGAGGGCGAGCCCGACCCGCACTTCGTCGCCCACGGCGGCCAGCTGCGCGACCGCTTCCCCGCCGGCCCGCTCCCGGCCTGGTTGAGCGAGGAGGACCTCGACGTCTACGCCGGAGAGTTCGAGCGCACCGGCCTGACCGGCGCCCTCAACCGCTACCGCAACATGGACCGCGACTGGGAAGACCTCGCCCCCCACCGCGGATCCCCCATCAAACAGCCCGCCTTGTTCGTCGGCGGCGCACTGGACGCGTCCACCACCTGGATGGCCGATGCCATCGACGCCTACCCCACCACCCTCCCCGCCCTGTCCGCCTCCCACCTCCTGGGCGGCTGCGGCCACTGGGTCCAGCAGGAACGCCCCGACGAGGTCAACAGCCTCCTGATCGACTGGCTCGCCACTATTCAGGGCTGAACCAGGCGGGCTACCGCGGGCAGGCCGCGCAGAGGTGGCGCATGGCGGTCTGCTCGGTGATGCCGAACAGTCACACCGCACGTACTCCACTACGCCGGTGACAACAAGCGTGCCTACGTGACAGCTACCGTGCTTCGGCTCATGCCCCAGCTCACCGCGTCACCACATGAGACATCCTCTAATCAGCAGTCAGCCGATGAGGGCCTCGGTGATCTGCCGCGTGGTCTGCGCCGCGACTCGGGGATTGACGGCGGCGTAGTGGACGTAGGCGTTCAGGCCGGTGGCCAGGGCCCAGCCGCGGCCGCGCGTCCAGGTGGCGTCGTCCACGCCGAGTGCGTCGCGGAAGGCTGCTCGGCCGACGACAGACATCAGGGTGAAGGCGATCATCAGGTCGCTGGCCGGGTCGCCGATGCCGAGCCCGCCGAAGTCGATGACGGCGCTGAGGCGGCCCTCGACGGTCAGCAGGTTGCCGGTGTGGAAGTCACCGTGAAACCAGACCGGGGAGCGGTCCCATCCGGGCGCGCTCAGCGCTGCGTCCCACAGTTCGGCCATCGCTGTTGCGTCGAACACGCCGTCGAGCTGGGCGATAGCGGCCCGCGTTGCGCCGTCCCGGTCGGACAACGGCTGACCGGTGAGGTCGTCCCGGGTGTTCTCGGCGGGCATGTCCTCGGGCGCGAATCGCTGCAACGCCGTCAAGAACTGCGCCAGTTGGACGGCGGCCGCGGAGGAGTCGGCCAGTGCGTCGACTGTCGCCACCTCGCCGTCCAGCCAGCGGGACACCGCCCACGGCCACGGGTAGCCGAGGTCAGGCTCACCCACCCCTACCGGCATCGGGATGGCCAGGGGAAGGTGAGGGGCGAGTCGGGGCAGCCACTCGAACTCCTTCCTCGCCTGCCCGATGGCCCCGTCGTGACGGGGCAGCCGGACCGAGAGTTCCTCGCCCAGCCGGTAGATCACATGGTCGGAGCCGGCCGGGTCGAGCAGCTTCAGGGGCAGCCCGGCCCACTGCGGGAACTGGCTGTCGACCAGGCGTCTGACCAGTGCGGCATCGATGTCCGGGCGGGTGTCCGCGGTTGGCGCGGTCGACAAGTCAGCTCCTGTGGTCGGCGCGCTCAGCGCGGCGGACAGTCGGGGCCATCACAGTGGTTCGCGCCTCCGCTTGTCGACCGAATTTCACGACGCTCACTCGGGCTTGAATCAGATCCCGCAGCTCACCGAGTCCGAGCCGTGGCCCTGCAGTTCGACCGGTGCGGCGACCACCCCCACCTTCGGCCGCGACCACCACGCCGCTGGACACAGGTGGACGACGTATAGAGTGCCGGAGCTTCACGCATGGAAAGGGCCGATGCCTTGACGACGATCCAGCAGAGCCGGGCCGGAAGACGACAGGCCATGCGCCGGATCCGCTCCCGGCGCTCCCCGGCCGTACCCCTCTTGGCGCTGGGCTGGGCGGGTGCCGGAGCCGTGCTGTGGCTGTGGTGGCGGAACACCCCGGCGGTCCCCCTGACGGGCGCCGAGTGGCTGGTGGGCGCCGGCCGGATGACCGGGCTGCTGGCCGGCTACGCGATCGCTCTGACGATTCTCCAGATGGCACGGGTGCCGGCGCTGGAACGCCGGGTGGGTTCGGACCGCGTGGCACGCTGGCACGCGATGACCGGCAGGTACGCGCTATGCCTGACCATCGCCCATGTCGTGCTGATCGTGTACGGGTACGCTGCACAGGCGGACCTGGGCGTCATAGCGCAGTCCGTGTCGATCGTGACGGACTACCCGTCGATGATCGAGGCCACGGTCGGCACATTGCTGCTGCTCTTCGTCGGTTTCGTTTCCGCCGGTGCCGTGCGGCGCCGCATGCGCTACGAGACCTGGTACTACCTGCACCTGCTCACCTACGGCGCTGTCTACCTCGCCTTCTGGCACCAGCTGGCGACCGGCAGCGAGTTCGCCGACGACGCGGCAGCCCGTACGGCGTGGTACGGCCTCTATGTCACGGTCGGCGCCCTGCTGCTGTGGTTCCGGGTGCTCACCCCGGTAAGGCTCAACCTCCGCCACCGCATGCGGGTCGAGTCGGTGGTGCGCGAGGCACCGGGCGTGGTGTCCGTGTTGATCCGGGGCCGACGGCTGCACCGGCTGGGTGCCGAGGCAGGGCAGTTCTTCCGCTGGCGGTTCCTGACGGGTGGCCTGCGGTGGACCGCGAACCCCTACTCCCTGTCGGCCCCGCCCCGTCCCGACCTGCTGCGGATCACCGTCAAGGCGGTCGGCGGGCACAGTGCGGCCCTGGCCGGGCTGCGGCCGGGCACGCGGGTGTGGGCGGAGGGCCCGTACGGCGCCCTGACCGCGGCGCGCCGCAGCCGTGGCAAGGTGCTGCTGCTGGCGGGGGGCGCGGGCATCACCCCCCTTCGAGCCCTGTTCGAGACACTGCCCGCGGCACCTGGCGACCTGACGCTCCTCTACCGGGCCCGAACACCCGAGGAACTGGCGCTGCGCGGCGAGCTGGAGGCGATCGCGGACGCGCGCGGGGCGCGATTGCTGTACGTCGTGAACAAACCCGACGGCAGCCGAGCCTCGATCACCACGAAGACGCTGCGCAGGCTCCTGCCGGACATCGCCCGGCACGACGTGTACCTGTGCGGCCCACCGGGCCTGGCCGAGGAGTGGTACGCGGCGCTGTGCGAGGCGGGGGTTCCCGGCCGTCGTATCCACTACGAATCCTTCGAGTTCTGAGCCGGGGCGTCTGCGAGCACGGGGTGCGGCGAGTGACAGTCGGGGCCCCGTATGCGCTGTGAGTGGCGTGAGGAAGATCCACCCGCTCCGCCGCATGGTCCTGGCCGGCGCCGCCACGGCCGGCACGATCGTGCTGCTGCTCGCGCTCAAACCGAACACGGACCCGGCGCTCGCCCAGTCCCCCGCCACCCCCACCTCCGCCGCCGCCCTGTCCCCCTCCCCGACGGCGTCATCGTCCGCGACAGCATCGCCTTCGAGGACGGCCGGGAAGCGGCGTGCCTCGGCCTCGCCCAGCCCCGGCCGGTCGACGTCGCGCTCCGCGTCCCACGCCCCGGCCCCCACGAGGACCAGCAGCGCCCCCTCCACCCCCGACGCTCCGAAGACCACGGCGGCCGCCCCCTCCATCCGCACCGTCACCGGCGCCACAGCCCAGACCAAATATGGCCCCGTCCAGGTACGGATCACGCTCACCGACGGCAGAATCACGGGGGCGACCGCTGTCCAGTCCCCTTCCTCCTCACCGAGGAGCCAGGAGATCTCCTCCACCGCCGTCCCGAAACTCAACCAGGAGACGCTGACGGCCCAGAGCGCGGACATCGACACGGTGTCCGGCGCCACCTACACCAGCGCGGGATACAAGCAGTCCCTGCAGAGTGCCCTCGACAAGGCCGGCGTGTGAGGACCGGCGGGTCATCCCACGGCGGCGTCTGGCAGTCTGCGTGCCGCTTCGATTCGGGTGGCCGCGTGCAGCTTGGTCAGTATCCGTGAGCCGTGCACGCCGACCGTGTTGCCGCTGATGAACAGCGCGGCGGCGATCTGGCGGTTGCTCTTGCACCTTCATGGCCCGCAGCGCTGAGCTGGCCGCGCTGCACCAGGCCGGGCGCCCGACCTCCTCCTAGGTGACATCCGCGAGTTCTTCGCCGCACTCGCCCCGCAGGACCCGCCCCGGGCCCAAGTCGGCTTGTAGTGCGTAGGCACCAGAAGACGTGAGTGCTGGTGCGACTGCACCAGGGGAAGACGGCGGCCAGAGACGATGCCCGGCAGGGGTGCCGGAGGCGAGTGTGGGAGTCGCGTGGATCTCACGCATTCCCCTTGCCTAGCGGTGTCTGGAGTGATCAACCGGTGGCGAACTTTCTTTATCGGATCGGACGATGGGCCTTCCTGCGGCGCCGGCTCGTGGGTGGTGTGTGGCTGGGTGTCGTGGTGCTGGCTGTGGTCGCCGCCGCCGTGGCACCGTCCGGGGAGGAGGAGGACCTCTCCATGCCGGGCACCGAGTCGCAGCGGGCCTTCGACCTGCTGGACGAGCGGTTCCCCGAGAGCAACTCCCAAGGCGCCGAGGCCCGTTTGGTGTTCCAGGCCCCGAACGGGCAGAGGGTGACGGCCGGGCAGAACAAGGCGGTCGTCGAGGACACGCTCGGCTCGCTGGACGGCACCGGTCAAGTCGCCTCCGCCACCGACCCCTTCGAGAGCGGCACGGTCAGCGAGGACGGCACCATCGCCTACTCCACGATCACTTACACCGTGGCCGCCGTGGACCTGAACAGCCAGGCTAGGAGCGCCCTTGAGGACGCCGCGAGCCAGGCCCGGGACGCGGGGCTGACCGTGGAGATCGGTGGCTCGGCCCTGGACTCGGAAGAGGAACCGGGCGGTACGACGGAGCTCATCGGCGTGCTCGTGGCGGCGGTGGTGCTGGTGCTCGCCCTCGGGTCGCTGGTCGCGGCCGGGTTGTCGCTGCTGACCGCCTTCGCGGGGGTGGCCATCGCCTTCGGCCTGGTCTCCGCGCTGGCCGTGCCGCTGGGGCTGACGTCGACCGTCGCCATCCTGGCGCTGATGCTGGGCCTTGCGGTCGGCATCGACTACGCGCTCTTCATCACCTCCCGCTTCCGCGACGAGCGCGCCCAGGGCAACGCGCCGGAGGAGGCCGCCGGCCGGGCGGTGGGCACGGCCGGATCCGCCGTCGTGTTCGCCGGCGCGACCGTCTTCATCGCCCTGGTCGGGCTGGGGGTGGTGGGAATCCCCGAACTCACCAAGATGGGCCTGGGCGGCGCGGGTGCCGTGGCCCTTGCCGTCCTCGTCGCACTGACGCTGGTGCCTGCGCTGTTCGGCTTCTTCGGGCGTCTGGTACTGCCCCGTGCCGTCCGCAAAGCCATTGGCCCCGGCGGCGAGCGCGCGCATCGGGTGCCTGCCGCGGCCGGCCGGGCCGGCCTCGGTATCCGCTGGGCACGGTTCGTGCTGCGTCGGCCGGTGGCCGTACTGATGATCTCCGGACTCGGTCTCGGTGCCGTCGCGCTGCCGGCGCTCAGTCTCGAACTGGGGCTGCCCGGAGACGAGTCCAAGTCGGTGGCCACTACTCAGCGCCGTGCCTACGACCTGCTGTCGGAAGGTTTCGGTCCGGGCTTCAACGGCCCGTTGACCGTCGTCGTGGACACCTCGAAGTCCGCGGACGCCGGGGCCGCCACCGACCTGGCCGCCAAGACCGTAAAGGGAATGGACGGGGTCGCGTCGGTCGGTGATCCGGTGCTCAGCCGGGCCGAGGACACGGCCGTGTTCACCGCCGTTCCGCAGACCGCGCCGAACAGCGGCGAGACCAAGGACCTGGTGCACGCCATCCGGGGCGCGGTCACCGGCATCGAAGCCGACACGGGCGCCGCCGTCCTGGTCACCGGCACCACCGCGATGAACATCGACATCTCCCAAGCCATGTCAGACGCCCTCGTCCCCTATCTGACCGTCGTCATCGGCCTGGCCCTGCTCCTGCTGATGGTGGTCTTCCGCTCGGTCCTGGTCCCGGTCAAGGCCGCGCTCGGCTTCCTGCTGTCCGTGGGTGCCGCCTTCGGTGTCCTGGTCGCCGTCTTCCAGTGGGGCTTGGCGGCGGATCTGCTCGGCATCGAGCAGACCGGACCGGTCATGTCGCTGATGCCGGTTCTCATCATCGGCATCGTGTTCGGCCTTGCCATGGACTACGAGGTCTTCCTCCTCACCCGGATGCGGGAGGCCTACGTCCAGGGCGCGTCCCCCGACGAGGCCATCGTGAGCGGGTTCCGGCACAGCGGACGTGTGGTGGCCGCGGCAGCGATCATCATGATCAGTGTGTTCGCCGGGTTCATCGGGATGAACAGCCCCACCATCCAGACGATGGGCGTCGGCCTGGCCTCCGCCGTCGCCTTCGACGCCTTCGTGGTCCGGATGGCGATCGCGCCCGCGGTCCTGGCACTGCTCGGCCGCCGGGCCTGGTGGCTGCCTCGTATCCTGAACCGTGTGCTGCCGAACGTGGATATCGAGGGTGAGGCACTGAACAGGCATGTCCCGGAGCAGGAGATGGCGACGGCGACCGGGCCGGGCGCAGCGGTGCGACGGCTGACCGTCGGCCGGGACTGAACCGGCCATGACGAACACGGGTGGCGGTGGCCCGCGATCACACGGCGCGTGGTGGCGGGAAGGGGCGATCACCGCGGCGGCGTTCGTACTGTGTCTGCTCGGCGGCGTGATGCGGGTCGACGACACGCTGTCGGCTCCGCCCGCCGCCGCCTACTTCATCGCCCTGGTGTCCTGTGCCGTACTGCCGGTACGGCACCGGGCGCCGCCGGCCGCTCTTGCGGCCACGACCGCGATCGGCGTGCTGGTGCCGCCCTTCGGCCTCTTGCTGACCCCGCTCATCGTGGCCCCCGCCGTGATCACCGTCTACTCCTACTCGCTCACCGCGCGCAGCGAACGGCGCGCGGTGAGCGCGGTGTTGCTCACTTCCGCGGCGCTGGCCGCCGCGATCCCCTTGTTCGGGGACCTCTCGTGGAAGGACGCGAGCAGGATGGGAGTGGTAGCGGCGTTCCCGCTGGTGGCCGGCGTACTTGGGCACTCGGTGCAGAACCGGCGGGCCTATCTGGCGGCCGTGGAGGAGCGGGCCCGGCGGGCCGAGAAGAGCCGGGACAGTGAGGCGCACCGGAGAGTGGCCGAGGAACGGGTGCGCATCGCCCGGGAACTGCACGACCTGGTGGCCCACCAGATCACCCTCGCCAACGCGCAGGCCACGGTCGCCGCCCACTTCTTCGACTCCCGCCCCCAGCAGACCCGCGAGAGCCTGAGGGAACTCGTCGAGACCACCGGCCACGCACTCGACGAACTGCGGGCCACGGTCGGTCTGTTGCGCCAGTCCGGGGAGGCGGCCGCGCCCGCCGAACCGGCGCCCGGGCTGTCCCGGCTGCCCACGCTCCTCGAGTCCTTCCGCCGCGCGGGCCTGGAGGTGTCGGTGCACCAGGAGGGCACGGCCAGGCCGCTGCCGCCGGGCGTCGACCTCACCGCCTACCGCATCGTCCAGGAGGCCCTGACCAACGTGACCAAACACGCCGGCACGGGCAGCGCCCGGGTAAGCCTCGCCTGGCACCATGATCGCGTGGCCATCACCGTCGCCGACGACGGACGCGAGGCGCGTACGGCAGCGGATCCTCCGCCCGGCTACGGTCTGATCGGGATGCGCGAACGTGCCACTGCGGTCGGAGGACGCCTCTCCGCGGGCAGACGCCCGGAGGGCGGCTTCCTCGTCTCCACCCAACTGCCCTTCCCGCCCACCAAGGACACGTCACGCAGAGCGGACGGCGCGGCAGGCGACACCGAGTCCGGTGATGCGCCGTGACGCTCCGAGTGCTGCTGGCCGACGACCAGGCCCTGCTGCGCGGCGCCTTCCGCATGCTCCTCGACAGCACCGACGACATCACCGTGGTCGGCGAGGCCGCCGACGGCCGGGAAGCGGTGCGGCTCACCCGGGAGTTGCGACCGGACGTGGTGGTCATGGACATCCGTATGCCCGACGTGGACGGTCTCGCCGCCACGTCGGAGATCTGCGCGGACCCGGAACTGCGCGCCAGCCGCGTCCTGATCCTCACCACCTACGAGACGGACGAATACGTCGCACAGGCGCTACGCGCGGGCGCCGGCGGTTTCATCGGCAAGGGCATCGGGGCCGAGGAACTGGCGGACGCCGTACGGACGATCGCCGACGGCGACACCCTTTTGTCCCCCGCCGCGACCCGCTCCCTGGTCGCCCGATTCCTGGCCACACCGGAAGACGCCCCGCCACACCACCCCGAACAACTCGACGTGCTCACCCCGCGCGAACGCGAAATGGTGGCCCTCGTCGCGACCGGCCTGTCCAACCAGGAGATCGCCGAGCGGATGTTCCTCAGCCCCTTCACCGTCCGCGCCCATGTGCAGCGCGCCATGACGAAGCTGGACGCCCGCGACCGTGCGCAACTCGTCGTCATCGCCTACCGCACGGGCCTGGCACCCACCGCAACCGACGACGGCACCGACCGTCTGCCGTAGATGTACTGAGCGCTTCGGTTCGTCCGGCCCCCCGCTCGCGCCTGCGGTCCGTCGGCTGGCATGCTCAGGTGATGCAGAAGACCGGTCCTGACGCTCCCCACTCCCCCGGCGCGGCCGTCTCGCCGGACGCTCCCGTCGACATACGGTTTCCGCTGCTCACCCAGCAGTGGCTGGATCTGACGTTCATCCACTGGGCCGTCGAACCGGCCACCGTGGCGCCGCTGTTGCCGTCCGGGACCGTGCCCGACGTCCATGAGGGGAGGACGTATGTCGGGCTCGTCGCCTTCCGGATGCACAAGGTCGGGTGGTTCCGGCTGCCCGGGGTGCCGTATCTCGGCTCGTTCCCGGAGACCAACGTCCGCCTGTACTCGGTGGACGCGCACGGCCGCCGCGGGGTCGTCTTCCGCTCGATGGACGCCTCCCGGCTGGTCCCCGTGGTGATGGGACGCCTCGGTTTCCGGCTGCCCTACCTGTGGTCGCGGATGGCCGTGCGAGGCGCCGGTGACACCGTCAGCTACACCAGTTCGCGGCGCTGGCCGACCGGGCGCGGCGCGTACAGCCGGATCACCGTACGCACCGGTGAACGCATCGACGAGCCGACCGAGTTGGAGCACTTCCTCACGGCCCGATGGGGCATGCACAACCCCTTCGCCGGAGGAGCGGCGTACCTGCCCAACCACCATCCCCGCTGGCCCCTGCACCGTGCGGAGCTCGTCACCTGTGAGGAGAACCTGCTCCCGGCGGCCGGTCTGCCCACGCCGAGCACCGCCCCGGTCAGCGTCCTGTACTCACCCGGCGTCCCGGTGCGCCTCGGCCGCCCTGTCCGCCGGCCGAAGCGGTCGCCGTCACGGGATCGATAAATCGCGGGCGGCGACCGGCGTGCCGTGGAGAATGCGTCCATGCACATCCGAGCCGTGCGCCTGGACGAATTGCCCCTCCTCCAGGACATCGAGAGGGCTGCCGGACTCTGCTTCCGGGACATCGGGATGCCGGAGATCGCCGAGGACGAGCCGCTGGCGCTCGATGAGCTCGCCCGCTACCACGACACCGGGCTCGCCTGGGTCATGGCCGACGACGCCGACGGCCCGGTCGCCTACCTGATCGCCGAACGCGTCGACGGCAACCTCCATGTCGAGCAGGTTTCCGTGCATCCCGACAGTGCGCGTCGCGGTATCGGCCGGCTGCTGCTGGACCACCTGGCGGCCGCCGCCAGGAGCGAGGGCGCGCCCGCCCTGACCCTCACCACGTTCACCCAGGTCCCGTGGAACGGTCCCTACTACGCACGCTGCGGTTTCGAGTTCATGGCGGACGACGGGCTGACCCCCGGTCTGCGGAAGATCCGCGAGCACGAAGCGGCACATGGCCTGGACCGATGGCCGCGGGTCTGCATGCGACGGGCACTGTGACACTCCGATGGCGCGGCGCCAGGCGCGCCGCCCCGACGGCTGGTTTCCCGCCGGAGGCCCAGCCCGGTGAATCGGATGGAGCCGTCCTCTGGTCCGGGCAGCTCGGGCGCCGGCGGGCGACGCTCCGCCAGGTCGACGGCCGGCGGGTGCTCGTCATCGGCGATCGGCGGATCATTGTGCGGCCCGAGGCCGCCGTGCGGCACCGCGGCGGCCTGCTGGGACAGCGGCTTGTCATCGAGCAGCCCGGCGAGGCGACCTTCACCTACCGCTACCGGCTGCCGTGGGCCCTTCAACTCGCCCCGCTGTGGGAGGCCACCTACGACCGCTGGTCCGCGGAGGCCGACGACCCCGGACTCGATCTGACCGAACTGCTGGGCGGAACCGACGATTGGCTGGACGCCCCGGTCGATCATTGAGCCTGCGGTGGGTCGAGCAGGAGCGTCGGATGTTCTCAGGGAAGCTGCCGGGCTGCCGCCTCGGCCAGGACGTCGTCCAGCAGGGCAGGATCATTGAGGGTGCCGGTGCCGTCCGGCGGGACCAGCCAGCGCATTCCATCGGTCGTGCGGCCGGGCTGGGGTACGGCGATCCAGGTTCCGGAGCCCGCGCCGCGAATGCCGCTGCCGGTCCTGGGGTTCGCCTGGCCCGGAGGGACGAAGAAGGCGGTGCGGGTGCCGCCGACGTCGGCGAGTACGGGGCCCGGGTCATGGACGCGCCGGGTGAGTACGTCGAACGCCGGGTAGCCGAGTCTGCCGGGGACGAGGAGCACGTCCCAGCGTCTGCCGGCGGGCAGCAGCACGGTCGCGTACGGGTTGTCCTCCCACTCCCGACGGCACGTCAGGGGATCGGGCGCGGCCGACATCAGCCATTCCGCCGCTGCCTTGGTCGTCGAACCGGACATCGAGTCGGTCACAGCAGGTGTCTCCGTCCATGAGGTGGGGCGCCGTCCACGGCGTCACGAGAGGGAGGCCGGTGCGCCGCTGCCGTTACGCGAGTTCGCCGCCGCTCCCCCGAACGGGGCATGCGACGGACGCCCGTGCGACCGGAGTCCGCGACGGGGGTGGGGGCGACCCGTCGCCGGGGCGACCCCACCTGACGGTCACTCCAATCCGTAGGCGCGGATCACGGTCTGCTCGACCGTGCCGCCCGCCGTGTCGGACGCCTTGACGCGCAGGGACGCGAAGTCCGTGCCGCTGCCCAGGGCGTGGTTGAAGACGGCCACCTTGGCGGTGTTGCCGTGGCGCTCCTGGATCCAGGCTCGTTCCCAGGTCTCGCCGTCGTCGAAGGAGATCTCCACGGAGAGGTCGTCCAGCGTCGCGGCTGGTGCTCCCTTCTGGGCCGCGGCCGTCACCTGCAGGGAGAACCACGAGAACGCGGGGGCACGGCCCAGTTCGTCGAAGTCACCGCTGACGGTGGCGTTCAGCAGGGGCTGGTTGGCGAGGGGTGCCTCCTCGGACTCCCAGCTCCACTCGGTGGTCACACGCGGGGCGAGCTGGCTCCACGCCACGGTGCGGTGGGCGTCCATGGTCAGGGTGTAGCGGCCCTTCTCGGGCGGGAGGCCGCCGAAGAAGCCGAGGCCTGGCACGGGCCCGCGGCCGATCTCCTTGCCGTCCTTGCTGAGCACCATCGTGCCCCGGCTGAACTGGGACTGCACGATCGCGGGCGAGCCGTGGTTCGGCTCGTTGGGCGAGAACGGGCCGATGAGCGTCTGTATGGCGTTGCCGAAGCGTACGACTCCGTTGTTCCAGAGGTGCAGGTCCATATCGGGTCCGATGACCGGCGCGTTCCAGTCCTGCCGGAAGGTGTCCCCCGCCTTCCGGGCCCGCTCTCCGAGGATGATGCCGTCGGGCAGTCCGTACGGGGTGCCCGACGGGCGCGGGAACAGGTAGTCGGACCATTCGGCGCCCTTGGTGCCGTCGCCGGGGCCGGGGGTGAACAGCTCGGTGCGGTTTCCGGGCAGCGGGATGTCGTGCAGCACCGCGACGCCGAACACCTGGTCGGGCAGGTACCAGGGGGCTTCGCCGCGTCCGCCGGTCGCCTTCATGCCCTGCGCCCGGTAGCGGGCGCGGTCGGTGCCGAGTTCGCTGTCCTTCGAGGAGAACGTCAGCCGCTGCGGGATGCCGCCTCCGGTGGGCGGATAGGCCAGGTAGTAGGTGCGCGGATCGGGGGCGTCGTCGGGCGAGATCAGGACCGCGTTGTGCCCGAACACCAGTGTCGACGCCTTTGTGCGCACCGGCACGGCGTACATGGGCGCGCCGCCGATGGAGCCGAAGTTGAGGCTGAGGCTGTGGTCGGCCTCGTCGTTGCGCATCAGCGCGGCCAGCTCGCCGTATTGGCGTTGGGCCCGGGGGCGGTCGCTCGCCGTCGCGGTCACCGGCTTTCCGGCGCGGGCGTCGAGGGTGATGGTGCGATCGCGGTCGACGACCGTGTCGGGCCTGATGGCCATGGTGCCGGGCTGCAGTTCGGCGGGCTGGGCCGGGTCCGGCGTGACCAGGATGGAGTTGATGGAGTACGTGCCGACGGGGATCCGGAACGTCGCCCGGCCGTTCTTGAACTCCGGTGACACATCTGACATGTACCGCGAGTTCTGGGTGAACACGCCCAGATACTGGGGCAGTTCGTCCGAGACGGACTTGCCGTCGCGGTCGATGCCCTTGACGGTGACGTCGTAGGACTCGGGTTCCACGACGGCCCCGAGGGCGGTGACGACACGGCTGGTTCCCGCGTACGCCTTCAGCCGCCCGGACAGTTCGCCCACCGCGCTGTCGTCCAGCTTGGCCGGGTCGAGGGTGAGCCGCACCTGGGCGGTGCCGCCCGCGGGGACGGTCAGCCGGTCGACGGACAGGGTGAGGGCGCCGTCGGGCAGTGGTGTGCCGTCCCCGGTGGCGAGGGAGGCCGACAGGTCGAGGTCGACGGCGCTGTCTCCGGTGTTGCAGTAGGTCACCGTGCGGTGCACGGCGGGCAGTTCGCGCTGCGGGTAGCGCAGCAGGCCGAAGCCGACGCCGCTGGTCTCGGCGTACACCGACTGGTTCAGGGCGCGGGGTACGTCGAGGCGGCCGGTGCCGGTGTGGAAGACGGAGGCGTCGGTGTGCGGATCGGCGGCGGAGACCAGGGCGGCCTTGAGCTGTGCGCCCGTCCAGTCGCGGTGGCGCTGCTTGAGGAGTGCGGCGGCTCCGGCGACGTGCGGGGTGGCCATGGACGTACCGCTGGAGCGCACGTAGTGCTCGTCCACCACCTCACCCATCGTGGTGCCGGCGGCGCGGGCCGCCGCGATGTCCTCGCCGGGGGCGCCGAGGTCGGGCTTGACGCCCCCGTCGCCGCGGCGCGGACCGCAACTGGTGAACCAGCTCGGGTTGTCGGAGGGGTCGACGCTGCCCACGGCGAGCGCGGCGGCGGCGGTGGCCGGGGACGCGGCGGTGCCCGGCCGGCAGAAGGAGTTGCCGACGGCGGCCACGAACAGGGTGCCGTACTTCTCACTGAGCCGGTCCACGGCCAGCTCCATCGGATCGGTGCCGTCGCCGCCGTCCTGGCCGAGGGAGAGGTTGACGATGTCGGCGCCGCTCTGCGCGGCCCACTCCATACCGGCGAGGACGGCGGAGTCGTCGCAGTAGGACGTGCCGCACACCCTGCCGATCAACAGGTCCGCGTCCGGGGCGACGCCCCGGAACTTGCCCGCTGAGGCGGCGCCGCTGCCCGCGGCGATGGAGGCGACGTGCGTGCCGTGGCCGACGGTGTCCTCGACCCCGTCCGGGGAGTCGCTGAAGTCGCGGCTGTCGAGGATCTTCTTGGCGAAGTCGGGATGGTTGGCGTCGATTCCGGAGTCCAGTACGGCGATCTTGACGCCCTTGCCGGTGTAGCCGGCCTCCCAGGCGGCAGGCGCGCCGATCTGGCCGTTGCTGACGTCGTCGGCGAGTTCGCTGCGGCCGTCCAGCCACACCTTGGCCAGACCGGGTGCCAGGGTGCGGACGGAGCCGTACCGCCGGGTGACGGCGTCCCAGAGTTCGCCCGCGCGCTGGGCCTTGATCTCGACGGAGGCCGAGTTGATGCCGGTGAACCGGTGGGTCTGGCGCACTCCGTCCGCGGCGCCCGGAGGCTGGGCGGGGGGCTTGCCGCGGTAGGTGAGGATGGCGGCGACGCCGGGGCCACCGGCCTTGGCGCCATGGTGCGCGTCGGACCAGGTCTCGGCCTGGGCGGTCACGTCGAACAGCCGGCGGTCGAGTTTCCCGGCGGCGAGCAGGCGCACGGCGTCGGCGGGGATGACACTCAGGTGGGGTTTGCCGTCCTTGCCCTGGGTGACCTCGCGGATCATGGCGATGTGCTCGCGTCCGGGGCCGGGGGCGATGAGCGCCTCGGGCTTGTCCTGCGCCCCCGGGACGACGGTGACCTGGTCACCGGTGATGAGGGTGACGGTGCGGACGGTCCGCTCGCCGGGGCCCGCGGTGTCGCTCGGGGTGAAGGGGCGCGGGCCCTGGTCGGCGCCGGTCGCCGGGAGGCCGGCGGGGAGGAGCAGGGCGGCGAGGGCGGCCGCGGAGATGGCGGCGACGGCTGCGGGGTGGGGGCGGGGTAAGCGGACGGCGCGGGGTTCTCTTCGCAGAGTGTGCATGCGCGGCACGGGCTACTCCCTTTCACTGTCGGAGTGGGGGGTGAGTCGCTGCCGCCGGACCGTGTGCGCGGGCCCGTCCTGGGTGGGTTGCCGGCTGTGGGGCCGCCGCCGGGAGGGCCACGGGGAAGCTATGTGGTCTGGACCAAGTCGTCAACGAAGGGCGATGGAGCTCCAATGCAACCGGTGGCGGGTGCCGCGACGATCCCGCCGTCGCGGCACCCGCGCGGTTCAGCCCTTGAGCCCGCTGTCGATGGCTGTCATCAGCGAGCCGTTCGACGTGTCACCGGACATCTCCCAGATGAAGACGCCCAGCAGTCCCTTCTGTTTGAGCCAGGTGGTCTTGCGGCCGATGGACCAGGCGTCGTCGAACGACCACCACTGGCCCCCGGCGCCGGTGTATCCGTAGGTCGAGACCGACTGTTCGTCGTGGTACACGGTCATGCCCGGGACGGACGCGAGCAGGTTGGAGTAGCCGCGCACACCCGCCTCTTCCGCGAACTGTCCCGGTGCGGCCCCGTTGGCCGTCTGCCACTCGCCGCGCACGCCGCCGTCGGCGACCCCCTGCCAGCCGCGGCCGTAGAACGGCAGCCCGATGGTGAGCTTCCGCGGGCTGACTCCGGCGTCGAGATACGGCTGTACGGCGTTCTCGATGCTGAAGTGGGTGGTGTACGGGTCCTGTGCGTCGGTGTACAGATTGCCCTGGTGGCCGGTGCGGTTCGGCTCCCAGGAGTTGTCGCTGCCGGCGCCGTGGAAGTCGTAGCCCTGGACGTTGGCGAAGTCGAGCGAGGTGAAGATCTTGTCGAGCTCCCAGCCCGCGTTGATCTTCACGGGGTCGGCCGGGGTGAACGCGGTGAGCAGCTTGTGGCCGCCGCCCAGTTCGTCGAGCTGCTTGCGGAACTCGTGGATCAGGGCGGTGTTGTTCGCCTTGTCCTGCGGGCTCCAGTGGTTGCCCGGGTGGCCGTCCGGGGAACCCGGCCACTCCCAGTCGAGGTCGATGCCGTCGAAGACCCCGGCCGCGGTGCCTTCGCCGCCGGCGCCGTTGTAGACCGGAAGATTGCCCTTGATCCAGACGTCGATGCAGGAGCGGACGAACTTCTCGCGGGAGGCCGGGGTGGCCGCCGCGTCGGTGAAGAACTTCGAGTACGTCCAGCCGCCGAGCGAGACGACGACCTTCAGGTGGGGGTGCTTGGCCTTGAGCTTCTTGATCTGGTTGAAGTTGCCGCGCAGCTTCTCCCAGCCGGTGTCGGCCACCCCGTCGACGGACTGCGAGGCGGCGAAGGGCCGGGCGTAGTCGGCCTCCGCGTCTCCGGCGCCGGTGCCCTGGTCGGGGTCCTGGGGGTTGGTCGAGGTGCCCTTGGTGACCCCGGCGAGGCAGGTCAGGTTGACCGGGTCGATGTTCTCGAAGGCGTAGTTGATCACGTCGAGCTTGGCGGCGCTGCCCGAGGTGTCGAGGTTCTTGACGAAGTACTGGCGGCCGTAGATGCCCCACTGCGCGAAGTAGCCCACGCGCAGATGGCGCCCGGCGGCCTGGTCGTCCGTGGTGACGCTCAGCGCGTTGGACGCGGCGGAGGCGTTGTCGGCGGCGTCCCGGGCCCGGACGGTGAAGGTGTAGGCGGTGGCCGGGGACAGGCCGCTGACGGTGATGGTGCGGGTGGTGGCGGCGACGGTGCGGTACAGGGTGCCGCCGCGGTAGATGTCGTACGCGACGACGCCGACGTTGTCGGTCGCCGCGTCCCAGGCCAGCGAGACCGTCGTCGAGGTCTTGCCCGTGGAGCGGAGGTTGCCGGGGGCGCTGGGCGGTTGCGGATCGCTCGCCGGATCGGTCGTGGTCACCGTGACGGGCGGGCTCGCCGGGCCCAGGTTGCCCCGGGCGTCCTTGGCGCGGACGGTGAACGTGTAGGCCGCGGCGGGCGTCAGGCCCTCCACGGTGGCCGAGGTCGAGGTGCTGGTCGCCACCACGGTGCCGCCGCGCAGCACCTCGTAGGAGGTGACCGGGTGGTCGCCGGCCGTCGCGGGCGACCAGTCGAGGGTGACGGTGCGGGCGGTGACGGTCGTGGCGCGCGGAGTGCCGGGCGCGCCCGGCGGCTTGTCCGCGCTGCCGTCGCACTTGTCGCCGTTGAGCGTGCAGCCCGTGGGGGCGCCGATGGGGCCGCTCGCGACGAACCAGTAGCTGTACGGCTCGGTGCTGGACCCGGGGGCCACCTTGCCGTTGTAGTAGGCGTTGCGGACGGTCACATGGCTGCCGTTGACGGTCGCCTCGCCGTTGTAGTGGCCGCTGACGGTGACCCCGGCGGGGAGGTCGAACTCCAGGGTCCAGCCGTCCAGCGCGGTGGTGGAGCCGTTGCGGATGACGAAGGTGCCCTTCCACCAACTGCCGTTGTCCTGGCTGGTGAAGGTCGCCGTCACACCGGCGGCCGCCTGGGCCTGGGGCGCGAGGCCCACGAGCACGCCCAGCGGCAGCAGCAGCGCGGTCAGCAGTGCGAGCACTCTGAGCGGGCGGCGGGGCGGGGGCGGTTGTCTCACGTTTCCTCCCTGACGCGATGGGGGGGTCGGCAGAACGCGTCGCGGGGACCGTGTGCGCGGCCGCGGGAGTGGGGTGCCGGCTGTGGGGCCGCCGAACCCGGGCCTAATGGAACGCACTTGGTACGTACCAATCTGTCAATGTCCCGTCAACCCGGACCCGGCAGGGCAGGCACCTCGACACCGGGACGCCGCGCGGGAGCGAATGCACCACGGATGGAATCGACCGAAATGAGAGCCGCCGCCTCCTTGACGCTCGCATTGGTCTAATCCACCTTGGTACCCGTGCCCGGGACCACTGCTCCGGTGTGGGCCGGAGCGGAGGCCGGGCTGATCCATCCGCTGGACCGTGTGCACCACCGCGACACCCGTGCAAGGGCCGTCGCCCCCGACCCGGCCGCCCGCACCCCCCTGCGGGCGGCCGGGTCCACCCGGCAGAAGGGACTGCGCCATGCTCCCCCGCCCGCGCCTCCGGGCCGTGCGGTGACGCTCCGGTACCGCGTGCTGGGCCAGGTCCGCGCGTTCGACGGTCCGCGCGAGCTGGACCTCGGCCCGGTCAAGCAGCGAGCGGTGCTGGCCGCCCTGCTGCTCGCGGACGGAGGTCTCGTGCAGCGCACGGACCTGGTCGCGGCGGTGTGGGGCGCCGACCCCCCGGCGACCGCACACCAGCTGGTGGCCTCCTACGTGGCCCGGCTGCGCAAGGCACTGGAACCGGAACGGCCCAAGCGGTCCCGTCCGGCCGTCCTGGTGTCCGACAAGAGTGCCTACGGGTTGCAGGTCCTTCCCGATGCGCTCGACGCCCGCACCTTCCGCGCCACCGTCCAGACCGCCCGTACCGCCCGCGCGGCCGGCAACCACACCGACTGCGCACGCCACTTCGACGCGGCCGAGGCGCTCTGGCAGGGCCAGGCGCTGGAGGGCCTGCCCGGCCCGCTCGCCGCCCACCACCGCCGGCTCCTCCAGGAAGAGCGGCTGACCGCCCGCGAAGAGCGCTGCGCGACCGCCCTCGACCTGGGCCGGCACCACGACTGCGTCCCCGAACTCTCGGCCCTGGCCGCCGCCCATCCGGTACGGGAAAGGGTCCGTACCCTGCTGATGCTGGCGCTGTACCGGTCCGGTCGGCAGGCCGAGGCGCTGGCCGTCTTCAAGGACGCCTGGCGCACCCTGGTCGACAGCACCGGTCTGGAACCCGGGCACGAGCTGCGCGAGCTGCAACGGCGCATCCTGGCCGACGATCCGGCGCTGCGGCTTCCCGAGCCCACTCCGCAGCGCGTGATACCGGCCCAACTGCCGCCCGACATCGCCGACTTCGCCGGGCGCACGGACGAACTGGCCCTGCTGGCCCGGCTGCGCACCACCGGGACGGCACTGCCGGTCGCGCTCATCACCGGAGTCGGGGGCATCGGCAAGACCGCGCTGGCGGTCCACGCCGCGCACCGGCTGGCTCCCCGCTATCCCGAGGGGCAGCTGTATCTGCGCCTGGGCGGCGGCAGCGGCACGCCCGCCGACCCCGGTGACCTCCTGGCCGGAGTACTCACCGACCTCGGGCTGCCGGCCGACCGGATCCCGCACGACACCGACCGGCGCTCGGCCCTGTACCGCTCACTGGTCGCGGGCAGCCGGCTGCTCCTCGTCCTGGACGACGCCCGCGACGCGGCCCAGGTGGAGCCGTTGCTGCCGGGCGCGCCGGACTGTCTGGCGCTGATCACGTCACGCAGCCGCCTCGCGGGGCTCCCGGCGCGGCGGGTGCTGCGGCTCGGCTCGCTGGCGGAGGCCGAGGCGTACGGGCTGCTGCGCCGGGCAGCGGGCCACACCGAGGCGGACACCGGCCCTGTTGACCGTCAGGAACCGGCGCCCGGTGCGGAGCCGCCCGGCCCACCAACCGTTCCCGACGCCATCGCCCAGGTGCTCCACGTCTGCGCCGGACATCCGCTCTCCCTGCGTGTCGTCGCCGCCCGCGTGGCAGGCCGTCCCCCGAGCGCTTTCCGCCAACTGGCCCGCCGGCTACGGGACGAGGAGCGACGGCTCGGCGAACTGCGCGTCGGCGAGCTGGCGGTGGCCCCGGGGCTCAAGGCCGGCTACGACGCACTGCCGGGCCCGACCGAGGCACGCGCGTTCCGCATGCTGAGCCTGCTCGCCGTACCGGATTTCGGCGCGGCGACCGCCGCCGCGGCCCTGGAACTGCCGTACAAGCAGGCGGAGGACGTCCTGGAGGCACTGGTGGACGCACACCTGCTGGAGACCGCGCAACCTCCCTCGGTCGGCCCCTACCGCTATCGCTACCACGACCTGCTGCGGCTGCTCGGCCGGGAACTGAGCCGCGCCCAGGACCCGCCCACGACCCGGTCGGCCGCGCTGCGCCGGATCCTGGCCGCCCACCACACCAGCGTCCGCCGGGCCGACGCGCTGCTCCGGCCCGGCGGCGCGCTGCCGCCCCTCGACGAGCCGACGGCGGACTGCCCCGAGCACCTGATCACTGATGCCGAGGAGGCGCTGAGCTGGCTGTCCGCCGAACGCGGGACCATCGTCGCGGCCGCCGCGCAGGCCGCGTCCCTCGGCGCCGCGGACCCGGGGGAACTGGCCCAACTGACCGCCGCGCTGCGCGCCTTCCTCAACCGCCAGGGACACCGCGGCGACTGGGAACGCCTCGCCACCGCCGCCCTGGCCGTCGCCACCGCCGCCGGCGACCGCGGAGCCGAGGCCGTCGCCCGGCTGGAACTCGGCACCCTGGAGGGCATGCGGCACCGCGCCCGGCCCGCTGCCGAGCATCTCCGGTCGGCGGTACGCCTGTTCGCCGCCCAGGGCGACACCGCCCGCGAGGCCCGCGCCCTGCACAATCTGGGCCTGGCCCACGTCGAGGCGCGGGACCTGGACACGGCCACCGAGTGCATGGTCCGGGCCCTGGCCATCCAGCGGGCCGCGGGCAACGCCCTCGATGTCGCCATCACCCTGGACAACCTCGCCCTGCTGGAGCTGCGCCGGGGGGCGTCGGCGAAGGCGACCGAGTACTGCGAGGAGAGCCTGCGTCACTACGGCCGCAGCGAGCGTCCGGAGACCGCCTCCGCCGCGGAGCACATCCTCGGCATGGTCCGCCACGCGCAGGGCCGCTACGCCGAGGCGGTCGACTGCCACCGCCGCGCACAAGAACTGGCGCGGGCCCAGGGCAATGTCTACCGCGAGGCGTTCACGCTCGTCGACCGGGTGCCCAGCCTGCTGGTCCTGGGCGAGCACCGTGCCGCGGTGCGGGCGGCGGAGCAGGGGCTGGCCCTGCGTCGCCGCCTCGGCGACCCGATGGACAGCGCCGTGGCCTACCGGGCACTTGCCGACGCGCTGCGGGCCGCGGGCGACGCGGAGCGCGCGGGGGCCTGCCTGGCCGAGGCGGACGCGTGCGCGGCCGAAGCGGAGGCTGGCCCGTAACCGGGGGTCAGCCGCGCACGTGCAGCCCGAAACCCGTCCGCCCCGCGGGCTCCAGCCCCGCCTTCAGGTGCAGCGACGGGATGTCGTAGTCGCCGAAGTTCTGCCGCCGGAACGGGATCGGATCCGTCGACTCCAGGGTGAGCAGGCGCTGCTCCCACGCCTTGGCGACGTCCGCGTAATCCTCGCCGCTCATCCGGTCGGTGCCGTACAGCACGAACGGCGGCAGCGCCTCGATGCCCGGGTAGTAGAGGATGCCGTGGTGGATCGGGAACAGCAGATCGTCGATGGGGCCGTTGATCCCGCGCGCTGAGTAGTGCGACTCGGGACCGCCGGCGGTCACCGACAGCAGCGCCCTCCTGCCCGCGAGAGTGCCCTCGCCGAAACGCTCGCCGTACTTGGTATCGCTGTGCTCGCCGACGCCGTAGGCGAAGTGGTAGGTGAACACCCGGTCCACCCAGCCCTTGAGGATCGCGGGCATCGTGTACCACCACATCGGGAACTGGAAGACGATCGTGTCGGCCCAGAGCAACTTCTCCTGCTCGGCGAGGACGTCCGGGGTCAACGTCCCGGCGTCGAAGGCCCGACCCGAGTCCGCCGCGACCTTCAACGGACTTGAGGCATGGGGGCCGTAGTCCCCGGCGTCCACGACCGCCTTCCACTTCATCGCGTACAGATCGCTCACCCGCACCTCGTGACCGGCGGACTCCAAGGTAGAGATCGCCAGGTCCTTCAGTGAGCTGTTGAGCGACTTCGGCTCCGGGTGGGCATAGACGATCAGCGTCTTCATGGGAACTCCTTCGGATCGGATGCCTTCGATCCTGGGCGCTGCAACGCGGGGAGTTCAGAGGGCGGTTCTTCCGTCGGCCCGGACTTCCTGGTATCGGCAGGGCCACCTTCGCGGGCACCGACGAGGCCATACTGGAAGGCATGGACGATCTCGCGGGCTTCCTTCGGACCCGGCGTTCCCGGGTCGACCCGGCGGTCGTCGGCATCCCCACCGACAGCCGCCGCCGGGTCAAGGGGCTACGTCGTGAAGAGGTCGCGCATCTGTCCGGGGTGAGCGTGGACTACTACGTGCGCCTGGAACAGGGCCGCGCGACGCAGCCCTCCGAGCAGGTCGTCGACGCACTCGCCCGCGTCCTCGGCCTGGACGAGACCGAACGCGAGCACCTCCATCGGCTCGCGCGGCAGCGCCGCCGCCGCGCGAAGGCGCCGAGTGGGCGGGTCCGGCCGGAGCTGCTGCGCGTCCTCGACCTGGTCACCGACGCGCCCGCACTGATCATGGACCACCACATGGACGTCCTCGCCGGGAACCGCCTCGCCGGGCTGCTCTACGGCCGACCGCTACCGGGCCTGAACACCGCCCGGCACATCTTCCTCGAGGAGGCCGAGCGCGGTCTGTACGCGGACTGGGAGACCTGCACCCTCGATGTGGTCGGGCACCTGCGCCTGGCCGCCGGCAAGTACCCCGAGGACCCTCGACTCGCCTCGCTCATCGGCGAGTTGGCGATGGGCAGCGAACGCTTCCGCCGCCTGTGGGCCCGTGCGGACGTCCGCGCCCGCACGCACGGACGCAAGGCGTACCGGCACCCGCTGGTCGGACTGCTGGAACTGCATCAGGAGAACTTCGCGCTGGCGGACGAGTCGGCGATGGAGCTGCTGGTGCTGTCCGCGGCCCCCGGCAGCCCCGCCGAGGACGGGCTGCGCCTGCTCGCGGGCCTGGGCACGGCCGACGGTGCCGCGCGTCCCATCGTGCACGCCCAGTCCCGCGAGTAGTTCGGCAACCGGCTTCGAGAGGCGGAGCCACTGCCCGGCCGGTCACAGCAGCGCCGTCAGGCGCTGAACGCTGCGGCCGCCCTCACGCCGTACGCCCAGGGGGATCAGCGCCGCGCGGGTCGGCAGGCGCACGCCGCCCGTGAACGCCACCCGAGTGCCCGCCCCATCCGGCGTCGCCGCCACCCCCACCAGGAGGAACCGGCTCTGCAGCCAGCACCAGCCGGGCCGCTGCACCCCACGCAGCCGTGCGCGCATCCCGTACTTGCTGCGCGCCAGCGCCTCCACCCGCTCGCCCTGCCGACGCACCACGCGCAGCCGCTCCATGTCGGGCACGACCCGCCCGAAGCCGCCGTCCAGGTCGCCCAGCAGGTCCCAGACCCGTTCGAAGGGTGCGTCGATGTACGCCTCGGTCACGTGGGCGCCGCGAATGCCGCCGGCCAGGGCGCGCAGACGGCGGACGGGGTCGAGATCGGTAGTGGGCCAGGGCTCGTTCATGACGTCCACGCCTTCCGGAAGGTGTCGCGGGCCCGGTGCAGCCGCGACTTGACGGTGCCCGTGCGCACACCGAGCAGGGCGGCGGCGGTGCGCTCGTCGAGGCCCTCGACGTCGCGCAGCACCAGTACCGCGCGGTGCTCGGGAGAGAGCCGGTCCAGTACGTCCCTGATATCGGCGGAGAGTTGGGGGTCGCCGCGGGCGGGGAGCGCACTCAGATCGGCCGGTACGATGCGGGCGGCGCGGTGTGCGGTGCGGATCGCCTCCCGTACGGCGATGGCGCGGACCCAGCCGTGCAGCGCGGCCGGATTCTTCAGCGTGCGCAGCGACTTGAAGACCGCCACCAGGGCGTCCTGCGCCGCGTCCGCTCCCTGGCTCAGGGCGATGGGGGCGCAGATGCGGCCCACGTACGGCGTGAGGAGGTCGAGGAGTTCGGCCATGGCGAGGGTGTCGCCTCGCTGGGCGGCTCGCACCAGGCGGACCGTGCGGTCTTCGCGATGTTCATCGGGCACGAGCCGCATCCTTCCATCGCGCCACGCGCAGGGCGGCGACGGCCAGGACGGCGCACAGGGGGGTGTAGAGCATGAGGTTGAGCCAGTAGAAGGCGGTGCCCGGCTCTTCGGCGATCAGCCAGTAGATCCCCGCCGAGGCGCGCAGCGACAGGCCCGCGGCCACTGCAAGGGTGCCGAGGCGGAGCAGCAGGTGGCCGGGGCGGCGGGAGTGGGCGAGTACGAAGGCGGCAGCGGTGAGGAGCAGCGCGACCAGGGGAAGCAGGACTGGTGGTGTGAACGGCACGTCCGTACCCAGAACCGCTTGGGACAGGCTCCCCTCGTCGACCGCGGGCCAGGTGGCTCCCGTCGTCCAGTACAGGTGCAGCACAGCGTCCGCGGTGAGCACCGAGGCGATGAGCGCGGCGGCGCGGGTCGGGGCGGGGGTGTCGGGCCGGTGAAGCATGTGTCCTCCTGGGCGGCGAGGTCGGATTGCGTCGACCTGTTGAGGAGCCGTCCGCGCGAAACGTTCCCTCGGAGTCCGTGAAGATGTGGGCCGGCAAGCTCACCTGACGGACCGACCAGCCTTCGAAACGCGCTGCGGTCCTTCTTCTCTGACAGGAGCGGACGGGCCGCGTGCCATGTTCCGGCCACGCCGAGTCCCTGCCCCCGCCGGTGCGGTGAGCACGGCGAGGCAGCCGACGACCAGGGCGACACCGGCCCAGCCCAGGAGGGGCAGCCCTTCGCCGACCACCAGGACGGCCAGTACGGCCGCGACGACCGGTTCCAGCAGGGACAGCGTGGTCGCGGTGCTCGCCGGTACGTGTGCGAGACCCCAGCCGAACAGGACGTAGCCGAGGAACATCGGGACCAGGGCCATGTAGGTGCCGACGGCCGCGTCGGACCAGGAGTCCAGCAGCGGGGCGCCGGTGGCCAGCAGGACCGGCATCAGCAGCAGGCCGCCGATCCCGAAGACGGCGCCCATGGCGGCGGCCGAGCCGACCCCGCGGGTGATCAGGCGGTGGGCCGCCCAGGAGTAGAGGGCGTAGGTGAACCCGGCGACCAGACCCAGCCCGACGCCGAGCACCGTCGCCCCGGCGGAACCCGTCCCCGTATCGCTGGACGAGTGGGCCGCTTCGGCCGCGCACAGCAGCACCGTTCCGGCCACGCCGAGCGCGGCACCGGCCGCCCAACGGCGGGTGAGGCGGCGTCCGTCGGCCGTGCGCTCGACGAGGGCCGAGGCGAGCGGGGCCGAGCCGATCGACACCACGGTCCCGGTGGCGACCCCGGCCAGGTGCATGGAGCTGTAGAACGCCAGCGGGTAGGCCCCCACCGCGAGCGCGCCGAGCAGCACGATCCGGCGCTGCGCGCGCAGCCCGGGTGCTTCCCGGCGGATGCGCGGGGCGGCGACGAGTGCCTGGAGCAGCCCTCCGATGCCCATGGCGACGGCGCCGATCGCGAGCGGGCCCACGTCCGGGGCGAAGGTCGCGGCGGTGCCCGTGGTGCCCCACAGCACCGACGCGAGAAGTACGCACACCGAGCCGGTCAGCTGTCCGGCGGCCCGGGTCACAGTCGGTCCAGGAGATCCGCGGCCATCGTCCGGGCGTGGTCGAGCCGGGTGTCCCCGCCCTCCAGACCGGCGCGGGCCATCGCACCCTCCAGCAGGAACGACAGATGCTCCGCCGTCGCGCGCGCCCGCTCCGGGTCGCCGGGCAGCAGGTCCTCCAGGTGACCGGCGAGCAGGTCCTCGACCTCCTCCTTGTGGCGGCGCACCACCGCCCGCCCCTCGTCCCCCGCCGGCAGTTCGGCGGCGGCGTTCAGCAGCCCGCAGCCCCGGAACCCGTGCTCGTAGGCGAAGTTGGCGTGATCGGCGTACGCGTCGAAGACGGCCAGCACGCCGGCCCGCGCGTCCGGGACGACCGGCAGCCGCCGCCGGTACAGCTCGAGCCACTCCTCGTGCCGTGCGTCGAGGTAGGCCCTGACCAGATCGGCCTTGGAGGAGAAGTTGTTGTACAGGCTCATCTTCGCCACGCCCGCCTCGGCGGTGATCGCGTCGATGCCGGTGGCCGACACACCGTCCGCGTAGAAGCGTCGCGCCGCGGCCGCGAGCAGCTTCTCCCGCGCCGCGCCCCGCCGCCTGCGCGGGCCCGACGCGGCGGCCTCGATCTCGGACATGACACCCTTCCCGTTAATTAGATAGACCAGTCTACATAATTAACGGGATCACGCTTGTCGACAGCGATGGGCGTCCGCCGTCCGGTCCGGCGTCCGGTCAGCGGGCGGCGAGGAACTCGAGCGTGTCGATCACTCGGTTCGAGAAGCCCCACTCGTTGTCGTACCAGGCGACGACCTTGACGTGGCGGCCGTCGACGCGGGTGAGGGCCGAGTCGAAGATCGACGAGGCGGGGTTGCCCACGATGTCGGACGAGACGAGCGGGTCCTCGGAGTACTCGAGGACGCCGGCGAGCGGCCCCTCCGCCGCGGCGCGGTACGCCGCCAGCACGTCGTCCAGCGTGACGTCGCGGGCGACGGTCGTGTTGAGCTCGACGATCGAGCCGACCGGCACGGGTACGCGGATCGAGTCGCCCGCCAGCTTGCCGTCGAGGTTCGGCAGCACCAGGCCGATCGCCTTGGCGGCGCCGGTCGTGGTCGGCACGATGTTGACGCCGGCGGCGCGGGCCCGGCGGGCGTCGCGGTGCGGACCGTCCTGGAGGTTCTGCTCCTGGGTGTAGGCGTGCACCGTCGTCATGAACCCGTGCTCGATACCGGCGAGTTCGTCGAGGACCTTGGCCAGCGGCGCGAGCGCGTTGGTGGTGCAGGAGGCGTTCGAGACGATCGTGTGCAGGTCCGCGTCGTAGGCGTCGGTGTTGACCCCGAACGCGAGGGTGACGTCAGCGCCGTCCGACGGCGCGCTGACGAGGACCTTCTTCGCGCCCGCGTCGAGGTGGGCACGGGCCGCCTTCGCCGAGGTGAAGCGGCCGGTGGCCTCCAGGACGATATCGACACCCAGCTCGGCCCACGGCAGCTGCGCCGGCTCGCGCTCGGCCAGCACCGTGATCCGACGGCCGTCGACGACGAGTGCGTTCCCGTCGACGGTCACCGGGCGCCCGAGCCGCCCGGCCGTGCTGTCGTAGGCGAGCAGTCGGGCGAGCGTCGCGGGCTCCGTCAGGTCGTTGACGGCGACGATCTCCAGGGCGCTGTCACGCTCCAGCAGTGCGCGCAGCACATTGCGTCCGATGCGGCCGAATCCGTTGATGGCGATGCGAGTCATAAGTGGGGTCCCTTCCCTTTGCCCCCAGGCTCGCCCGCGGGCGGCGCCGCTGACAGTGGCGACATCGCCATGGTTCAAAAGGATCCCGCCAAGGCTGCCGGGCCGCGTCACTCGCCCTGTGTGAAGGTGCGCCGGTACTCGCTCGGGGTGGTGCCGAGGATGCGCTGGAAGTGCAGGCGCAGATTGGCACCGGTGCCGAGACCGACGTCGGCGGCGATCTGCTCGACGCTGCGCTCCGAGCGTTCCAGCAGTTCCCGGGCCAGGTCGATGCGGGCGCGCATCACCCACTGCATGGGCGTGTAGCCGGTCTCCTCGACGAAGCGCCGGGAGAACGTGCGTGCCGAGACCCCCGCCTGCCGCGCCAGGATGTCGAGGGTGAGGGGCTCGCCGAGCCGGTACAGCGCCCACTCGCGGGTGTCGGCGAACCGCTCGCCGAGCGGCTCGGGGACACTGCGCGGCACGTACTGGGCCTGGCCGCCGCTGCGGTACGGGGCAGCGACCAGCCGCCGGGCCGCGTGGTTGGAGGCGGCCACTCCGAGGTCGCCGCGCAGGATGTGCAGGCACAGATCGATCCCGGAGGCGGCGCCGGCCGAGGTGAGCACGCTGCCCTCGTCGACGAACAGCACGTTCTCGTCGACCTGGACGAGCGGGTGCCTGGCCACGAGTGCCCGTGTGTAGTGCCAGTGCGTCGTGGCCCGCTTGCCGTCGAGCAGGCCCGTGGCGGCGAGCGCGAAGGCGCCCGTGGAGATGGCGGCGAGCCTCGCGCCCCGGGCATGGGCGGCGATCAGTGCGTCGATGACGGCCCGCGGCGGGTCGTCGCGGTCCGGGTGCCGGTAGCCGGGGACGAAGACGATGTCGGCCCACGCGAGCGCGTCGAGACCGTGCTCGACGTAGTACGCGAGCCCATCGCCGCCGGTCACCAGACCCGGTGCCGCCCCGCACACCCGCACCTCGTACGGCATGCTCGCGCGGGTCGTGAAGACCTGCGCGGGAATTCCGACATCCAGCGGCTTCGCACCCTCGAGGACGAGTACGGCGACGCGATGCAGACGGGAGGCTGACACAGGACGAGGTTACGGGGGCGTGACTTCGATATGCGCACCGCCAAGCGCAGGACGCCAAGACCCAAGCCGTGTGCTCTCCGACGCCCTGAGGATTCACCGGAGTTCTTCCACGAGGTCGCCACCTGGCTCGCCGCCCGGCTGCCCGCCGAGCCGCTGCCTGACCCCGGGCACGCACACCCCGCACTTCGATCACCCCGAGGAACTCGTGCGCACCATCCGGCCGTTCCTGGTCCGGGCCACCGGCGCCCAACGGTGCGATGATCTCCGTGCAAGGGCTGCCGGGCGGGTGCCGATCCGCCCGTCGGAGGGGGAGGACACATGAACGACGACGTCATACGTGCGCACTTCGACGGCCGCAGCCGCGTCGAACTCGTGCCCTCCGGCCAGCCCAGCAGCGCGCAGTGGCGCCGGATCGGGGAAATCGCCCACGCGCTCGGCTACCGACTGCTCACCGTCCAGCAACTCTGGCCCGCCGGTTCCCGCCTCGTCTTCGAACGCGACGACAACCCCCTCGCACGCCGCCGCACGGAGGCGAGCATCGCCCGGCTGCGCGCGGGTGGGCCGGTCCTGCCCGCGATGGAGCCGCCTCCGCCGCCACCACCGGGACCACCGCCGCCGGCCCCCTCCCCACGTGCGCCCGGAAGCCGCCCAAGCCGCCCTCCGGCGGAGCCTCCACCGCCCCCGAACAGCGTCGCGCCCCGCCGAACACGGATTCCGCCGCCGCCACCGCACCCGCCACCACCATCGGCCCCACCCCCCATTTCCCCCGCTCCGTAAGCCTCGGGAATCCGGGAACGGGGTGGCCGGCGCAACCGGTCGATCAGCCGGGTGCCCGGTGTCGGACCCGGTCGAGGAAGGCCGCGAACAGCACGCTGCTGCGGGCCATGCGGTATTTCCAGGCGGCCGGGTCGTTGTCGGCGATCTCGCCCCACAACCGGGCGCTGGCCGTCGCGAAGGCCGATTTCGAGATGTCGTCCGCACGCTTCCACGAAGGGAAGGCGCCCGCCGCGGCGTCTGCTTCCTGGGGAGTGTGACCGGCGGCGAGGAGGCGCAGGGCCCAGATCGCAGGGTCGATCCACGCCGCTCCGCGGGTCGGCCATGCCCAGTCGACGAGGCACGCCCGTTCAGCGACCAGCACGTTGTCCGGGGCCAGGTCCGTGTGCAGCAGAGCGTCGCCCGCGAACAGGTCCGCGGTGCCCGGCGCGGCGTAGGAGGCCCATCGTTCCTGCGCCGAGAGGACACGGGCGCGCGGAGGAACGGTCAGGCACTGCACCTCGGTCAGCGCCGCCCGCACGAGGT
This sequence comes from Streptomyces cinnabarinus, assembly GCF_027270315.1. NCBI lineage: Bacteria > Bacillati > Actinomycetota > Actinomycetes > Kitasatosporales > Streptomycetaceae > Streptomyces > Streptomyces cinnabarinus. The sequence goes on from NZ_CP114413.1 coordinate 166,573, forward strand.
GCAGGTCCGGGGAACCTGGCCGGTAGTCGGCGTGACGGCCGGCGAGGAACTGGTAACCCAGCAGTTCCCAACCCTTCACCTGGACCCGCCACATCAACCGAGGGCAAGCGTCCGGCAGATGGCGGTTGATCTCCGCTTCCCGCAGGAGCGTGCCGATCTGGGGATGGCCATCGTGGAGGCCCTTGACGAACACCCGCCCCTTCTCCGTGTCGAGGCAGGCGGCGACACTGGAATTGCTACCGCCTCGCACCGTCCGCGCGGAATTGATCGCCCCTGTTCGTTCGCGCACCGCCTGCTGAACGACCAAGGGAAGGGAGAGAAATGGGCGGCGGGCAATGGGCATAAGTGGATTCTCTGTGTTCCTGATTCATTGAACGGTCGGCCTGCCAGGAGCAGCGGTTCACATCATGTGACGGGGAATTCGGGCCGGTCGCCATCCCGCCCGTAGCACGCGATCGGTGCACTCGTCCGTGAGCACATCGGCACACCTGTGCTGGACGCACTCCGGTCGGGCCTCCGGGGCGACCACATGGGACGTCGGCCGCATGGGGTCCCCCGCCGCCGAGCCGGAACCGGAGCCGACGACGGCCAGGAGCACGGCGGCGGCCATGCAGGTCAGTCCGATTCCGGCCAGACAGATCCGCAGGGCGCTGTCGGCGATCCGGGCCGCCCGAGCGGCGCCGGCGCCGGAACAGACACAGCCGTCATCGCCGCCGAGCGCCTCCTCGATCCAGTAGGCGCCGAGGGGCCGGACCCGGGAGGACGAGCTTGCTGAGCCCATTGCGTTCATGCGCCGCTCAACGACTCACGTCGGCGTACGTTCCTCTGTCGACGGATCCGTCACACAAAGCGGGAACGTTTCTGCATCGCGGTCTACTTCACGCCGCCCCACACGCTAGGACCGCTCGGAGGCACGCGCCCATGCACGGCGCACAGGCCATATCCGCCCAGCGCGTTGGTTCTGCTGTGGCGCGACATGCAGTGACGGTTCGCCTGGTTGGTCGCGGGTCGTCAGCGGTGGGGTCCGCCTTATCTGCCGACGAGATGGGGGGTGGACGAACGTGTGGACGAGCGTAGGGGGACCCGGCGAGGTGGTCACGACCGGGGGAACCGGTCATGACTGCCCAGTCCGCACGCCTCGGCTTCCCCGAATCCTCAAGTCACTGGCGCGTAGCGGCGCACTGGGCAGCGCGGGTGGAACTCGACACGCCCCCGCGGACGGCGCATGCGGTCATCGTGACGCCGGTAGGCAGACGCATCGCTCGTCGTGCCTCGCCGCCGGTCGGCCATGCCGTGCCTCGGCTGTCAGCCGACACCATGCGCGCAACTGATCGACGGGGCCCAGGCACTCGCCAGGGATCCGCGGAGTTGCCGTGGCGGACGGATGGTCCCGCGTCCCGGCGCGGACGTCCCGGTCGGTCTGCGGGGTGGGTCGGGTGCGGCCGTGCGCGGTGCTGGGGCGGTCAGAGCCCTCGTAGTGGTCCGGTGTGGTGATCACGGTGAAGACGATCAGGCCGACGAGGGCCGCCGTCGCCGTGTAGACGGTGCGGGTGAGGATGCGCAGGCGCCGTTCTCCGCCCAGACGCACCGACCGTGGATGAGCGAAGGCCGCGGCGGGCCCCTCCTCCACTCGCGCCTGGAGCCACTGCCGCGGCCCGCCGAGGGTGTGATCCGTCAGGTACCGCCCGATCGCGGTACGGGCGTGCAGGAGTCTGCTCAGGGTGGCGTCGGTGCTGGCCTGTGTCTCAGCGGCGGCGTCGGCGACGCTCAGGCCCAGACCGTCGCACAGCAGGGCGGCGCGCCGATGCCTCGGCGGCAGCTCCTGAAACACCGTCAGGACGGGATCGGCCGCTCGGGCATCGCGGCGAACGAAGGGGCGGCGGAAGCGGTGCCAGGGGGCGAGGGCGTACTCATGCGCCCGCTCACGCACCCAGCCCACGGGGTCCGGATCGAGCGCGACTTCGGGCCAGTTCTCCCAGGCCTGGTGAAAGGCGTGCTCGGTGGCCTCGGAAGCCAGCCGTCGCCATCCCGTGAGCAGGTATGCCTGGTGAATCAGGTCGGGTGCGGCATAGACGTAAAGGGCATCGAAGGCGGTCTCCGGGGTGAGCACATCCGCGAGGGGCTCGACCTCGGCTGCGCCACGGCCTTGGAGGGAGGTGGATTCGGAGGGCGTCCGGAGCGCGCGCACCATCGACTGGCGCGCCGCGCGGCCCCGGCTGGATGTTCTGCCGGGCGAGTCCCAGTACATGCGGGGTTCCTGTCGTGAATCGGGAGGGCAGTCGGCGTGACCGCCCCACAGACCGGCGCGGACCGCCGGCGGGCAGCCGGAGCGATGCCCGTGCCCGCGGGGTGGGCGGCCCGCCGAAGGGACGGATGATCAGGTGCGCACCGCCGACGCGGTCCTCGCGGCCGCGAGCGTCGTCGCCGGGTGAAGGCTCGGGAGGAACGGCGCGGGCAGGCCGCCCGCCGCGTTCCGCTCCACGCCGCCGGATTCCAGGTCGGCGATCAGCCGGCACAGGGCAGCACGGCCGTGGGGTGTCGGAAGCTCGGGGTCGTGGTCGGTGTCCAGGGCGACCAGGGCGCGTCGGGCCCGGCGCCAGGCCCGGCCGGGGTGGCCGTGCCGGTGATCGACGACCGCTCGGGCGTACGCCGCGAGAAGACCGGACCAGGCGTCGTCGCGTATCCCGGGCTGGGACAGGGCACGGCGGGCGGCGTTCAGGGCGGCGCCGGGCGCGAACGCCGACTGGGTCACCGCCAGCGCGGCGAGACTGACCGCCGACGACGGGCCGGCGGAGGCGGGCGCGACCGGCATGGTGGCCGCCGCATACGCGAAATGCGCGGCCGCGGCGTGCGGATCACCGTCGCCCAGGGCCAGCATGCCTTCGACGTGGGCGAGACGGCCGAGGGTCGCGTCGTCACCGGCCAGCACGGCGGTGGTCAGCGAGTCGGACGGGATCTTCCTGGCGGCCTGCCAGCGCAGCTGTACGGCCCTCACAGCTACGCGGTCCGCGACGGTGGCTGCCAGGGCACTCTTGCCGACACCCGCGCCGCCGGCCACCGTCACCAGCCGTCTGGCATCGAGCAACTCCAAGAGAGCCGCCAGCTCCTGACCCCGGCCGATCAAACGCGCGCCGCCCTCAAGGCGACACATCGTCGGTCCCGGTCCCGGCGCACCGACACGTCCCTTCATCTTCGAAACTCCCCGCGTTCTTGCCTGGCACGATCCGCACGACGGCACGGCAACAGCAAAACCGTCACTGCGGCCGCGTCACGGCTACCAACGCGACTTCCGCACGGCGGGTCGCGCGGGCGGCCGAGAGATCATCCGCTTCTGTGAAACCTAGAACGCCAGTGCCCCATGTCGAGTGATGCAGGTATCGGGGTGCTACGTATACCGAGGCACGTGACTCACTGGCAGCGCAGGAAGTGCAGCACCGCCTGAACCCGCCGGTGGCCGCGCTCACTCGGCTCCAGACCGAGCTTGGTGAAGACGCCTCGTACATAGCCCTCGATGGTCTTGGGGCTCAGGACCAGTTCCTCGGACAACGCGGCGTTGGTCAGCCCCTGGGCCATCAGCGACAGCACTTCCCGCTCACGGTCGGTGAGTTCGGCCAGTGGATCACGTTCCCGGCGCCGGCCGACCAGCCGGGCGACGAGGTCGGCGTCGAGCACGACGTCGCCACCGGCCACGCGTCGTACGTCGACCGCGAACGCGCCGAGGTCGGACACCCGGTCCTTGAGCAGGTAACCGACCGCGCCGTCGAACTCCTCCATGAGCCGTAGCGCGTGATGCACCTCGACGTACTGCGACAGCAGTATCAGGCCGACCCGCGGCGCGAACGAGCGGATCTCCGCCGCGGCCTCGATACCCTCGTCCGCGAAGCCCGGCGGCATTCGCAGGTCGGTGACGACGACGTCCGGCGGGTCGCGGCGGACAAGGCCGACCAGCTCGGCGCTGTCGCGAGCCTGGCCCACGACGTCGAAGCCCTCCTCGGCGAGGATACGGGCCAGCCCCTCCCGGAAGAGAACCGCGTCGTCGGCGACCATCACTCGCACGGCAGCACCGCCTTGACCCTCGTCCCGCCCCCGGCGGGACTGTCCACCTGGAGCTTGCCCCCGAGTGCGGCGAGGCGATCCGCCATCCCCTGAAGTCCCGTTCCCTGCGCTGGACTTGCCCCGCCACGACCGTCGTCGGTGACCTCCACGCACAGCCCTCCCTCGACCGGTGCCACCTCCACGACGACCACGTCCGCGCCCGAATGCCGGGCGGCGTTGGTGAGTGCCTCGCTCACCACGTAGTACGCCGTCGCCTCGACGTCGCGTGACAGTCGGCCGGTGTCGGCCACGTGCAGTCGCACCGGGATCGCCGAGCGGTCCCCGAGCGCCGCGAGCGCGGGCTCCAGACCCGACTGGGCCAGCACCATCGGGTGCAACCCGCGGGCCAGTTCCCGCAGTTCGGCGGTGGCCTCCAGCAGGTGCGTCCGCGCTTGTTCGACCCGGTCCGCCAGCGGCGCACCGTCGGCCTGCGCCTGTCTGGCGAGGGCGCCGAGGTCCAGAGCGAGGGTGACCAGTCGCTGCTGAGCGCCGTCGTGGAGGTCGCGTTCGATGCGCCGCCGTGCCGCGTCCTCGGCGGTGACGATCCGGCGGGCCGCCGCCTGGATCTCCTGGGCCTGTCGCTGCTGCACGATGACCAGTCCGGTCTGTGCGATCAGGTCCGCCAGCAGCCGGGCCTCCACGGCGCTGAGCGGTCCGCCCACCGACTTGCGGACCGTGATCGCCCCGCACACCCCGCCCCGGTGGACGACGGGCCGCACCAGCCGACGCGGCCCGCCCAGACCGGCGAGGGTCGCCGGGCCCGCCTCGACGGCCGCGGCCGGCCACTGGCCCCGCGGCACCAACTGCCGCTCCTCACCCACCCACACGACAACCTCGGTGGCGCCGACGGCACTTGCCACCGTGGCGGCGACGGCATCGAACAGATCCTGTGGCGGATCCTCCAGGTGGGCCGACAAGCGGGACAGCGCTTCGTACGGCGTCGCGCGATGCCCGTACACGAGGCGATCCGCCAGGCGCTGGGCCCGTCGGCGCAGCGGCTCGAACACGACCGCGACGACGGCCGTCGTGACGAGCGCCAGTGATCGCTCGTCAGCCGGGACCACCGCTCCCGCACCGACCACGATCGCCATGTAGGCCGCCGTGATCAGCAGCAGCATGGCCCCGACGACGAGGGTCTTGTTGATGACCGGGTCGATGTCGTACAGCCGGAACTTCAGGATCGCCGCCCCGGCGGCGACGGGGATCAGCGGGACCGCGAGCAGGCCGGGCAGCGGGCTGCCCAACGTCGCCAGCCCGGCCACCAGCAACACGATCGCCGTGACCACGGCGAACACGAGCCACCGCAACTGGCGTACCTCGTCGCCACGAGCACGCCGGATCCGCGCCACGAGCGCGACGGTCCACAGCACTTGGAAGACCAGGTAGCTGTACTGGGCGTACGCCCAGACGCGGTCCGCCGTCTCACCGCCAGGCACGTCCAGCGGGTGCGGAGCAGCCAGCCCCATCCGGTCGTGCTCCACCGGCCACAGCGCCGACATCACCGCGAGCGCCGCTGCCACCGCCATCATCACGACCACGCTGAACCGCCACCCAGGGGACGGGAGCTTGCCGTCGGGGAATGCCATGAACGTCCACCCGGCCAGCGCGATCGCCAGCGGCAGCGGCCATACGCCGACCCAGCCGAGCCAGGCGGCCCCGGCCGGCGTCGTGCCGTCGTACAGGCCGTACTGGCGGCCGAAGAACATCATCGCGTGCAGCACGCCGGTCGCCACGAACAGCCAGCCCTCCGGGTGCCTCGGCCGCACACGTACGACGTACAGGCCGACGGTGGTGAAGGAAGCGCCGATCAAACCGTTGTGCACATTGTCCAGATGGAAGCCGAGGTACCAGCCGTAGCCGATGAGGGTCGCGACGAACAGCGCCACCAGTGCGGTTCCGATTTCGCGGACCGTCGGCGGGGCCTGGTCGTTCGCCTCGGCGGCCGCTGCCATACGGACATGCTGGCACAGCGGCGGCGCTCGCGGATGAGGGTTGTCCCTGGTCGAAATGGAGGGTGTGCACCGTGCCCCGGAAGGTCGGGGAGGGACACCGTGGGATCACCGACTCGTCCCGAACGAAGGAGTCACGATGAGCACGTCGACTCGGGCCCGAACCCAACTGTCCCCCGGTCCCCTCCTGTTGCTGGGCGGCATCGCCTTCTTCGCGGGCGGCGCCATCCACCCCGCCGGAAACGGTGAGGGGTCGAAGGTCGACCAACTCCACGAGATGCTGGTCGACTCGATGTGGTACCCCTCGCACGCGCTGATGCTGGTCGCGATGGTGTGCTTCGCGGCCGCGATCCTCGCCTTCCGGCGCCGCGGCGGCCTCGGCTCCGGCATGGCCCGGGTGACCGACGTCGCCTCCGTCATCGCCGTCGTCGCCACGGCCGGGATGGCCCTGCACCTGTTCGCCGCCCTCGGCGCGGACGGGATCGCCCACGGGGAGAAGACCCTCTTGTACCACGTGCAGACGTGGAACGAGACGCTCACCAATCCGCTGTGGGGCCTGAGCGTTGCCGCCCTCGCCGTCACCGGCGGCCTCACACGCACCCTCGGCAACCCGCTGACTCTCGCCCTCGGTCTGGTCGGAGGGCTGGCCTTCGCCCTGGCATCCGCCACGATCGCCTTCACCGACCGCTTCGACGCCCTGTTCCCACTGGCCTCCCTCATCGGGATCTGGGCCGTCGTGGTCGGCCTCATGACCTGGAAGCCCGGCGTCGGCCGAGTCGCCAACGATCAGTGCTGAAGGCTGCCGCGTGTTGCGCATGGCTTGTGGGCTTCGGTTTCGGCCTGCCGTGCGCATACGCGATCCAGTACCTCGCCGACCACGACCGCGTCTGGACCTTCCTGGAGTTTCCCACCTACGGCGGCGGACCTTTCGAGGACACGGGTCTCACGACCACCGTCCCGCTGCTCAGTCTGTTCCTCCTGGTCTGCCTCGGAGAAGTCGTCATGGGATGGGCCCTTTGGCGAGGTCGGCGCGGCGCCATTGCGCTGGCTCTGGCGCTCCTGCCGTTCGAGGTCGCCTTCTGGGCGGGTTTCGCGCTGCCCTTCGGATTCCTGGCGGGCGCCGTACGCACCGCACTCGTCCTGGCGGCGCGCCGGTCCTAATCCGGCACCGGCCGTGCGCGCGGTCTACGCCGCCGACCCGACACCCCCTTCCCCTTCTCGTCCTTCGCCGCGGCCCTCGAACGCTCCCGCACGGTCTTCCTGACCGGTCTGCTGTCCGACCCCGGCCGCTGATCCAGGCCGCATCACGACCGCCGCGACCCGCTCCTCGTACCGATGTCAGTGGTGCCAGGCAAGATGACGGGCATGACGACACCAGCTGCAGAGATCATGGATGCCGCCGCCTACGCGCAGGCGGTCGAGGACGCGGTGAAGGCCGCGGCCGCGTACTACGCGGGCGGTACGTCGCCCATGGACGACGACGCCTATGACCGGCTGGTGCGTGGCATCGCGAACTGGGAGGCCGAGCATCCCGCGCAGGTGCTGCCGGACTCGCCGACGGGCAAGGTCGCCGGGGGCGCCGTCGAGGGGGACGTGCCGCACACGGTGCCGATGCTCAGCTTGGACAACGTGTTCTCCGCCGAGGAGTTCACCGCCTGGATCGCCTCGCTGGCCCGACGCCTCGGGCACGACGTCACCGTCTTCAGCGTCGAGCCGAAGCTCGACGGACTGGCGATCGCGGCACGGTACACCCACGGCCGCCTCAGACAGCTCGTCACGCGTGGGGACGGGACGGCCGGGGAGGACGTCTCGCACGCGATCGGCACCATCGAGGGGCTGCCGATCGAGCTGTCCGAGCCGGTCTGCGTGGAGGTGCGCGGCGAAGTCCTGATGACGACGGCCCAGTTCGAGCACGCCAACGAGGTGCGCACGCAGCACGGCGGACAGCCCTTCGCCAACCCGCGCAACGCTGCGGCGGGCACCTTGCGCGCCAAGGACCGTGCCTACACCGTGCCGATGACGTTCTTCGGCTACAGTCTGCTCCCCCTGCCCGACACCGACCCCGCGCTCACCGAACAGCTCGGCCTGCGGGCGCACAGCGAGCTGATGGCGCGGGCCGCCGAGTTGGGGGTGAACACCACCGCGAGCACGGCCGTCCCCGGCGTCACCGCCGACGCGGGCGAGGAAGTGCTGGCGCGCGTAAAGGAGATCGCGGCACTGCGCGCCGAGCTGCCGTTCGGGATCGACGGGGTCGTCATCAAGGCCGACCTGGCCGCCGACCAGCAGGCCGCCGGGTCCGGGTCGCGGGCCCCGCGCTGGGCGATCGCCTACAAGCTCCCGGCGGTGGAGAAGATCACCCGGCTGCTGGAGGTGGAGTGGAACGTGGGCCGCACCGGCATCATCGCCCCGCGCGCCGTCCTGGAGCCGGTGGAGATCGACGGCTCCACCATCACCTACGCCACGCTGCACAACCCCGCCGACATCACCCGGCGCGACCTGCGCCTGGGCGACCACGTCATGGTCTACCGGGCCGGCGATGTCATCCCCCGCGTCGAAGCCCCCGTCGCCCACCTGCGCACCGGCGACGAACTACCCATCGTCTTCCCCGAGGTGTGCCCGCGCTGCGGTTCGAGCATCGACACCAGCGAGCAGCGTTGGCGGTGCGAGAACGGCCGCAACTGCCATCTGGTGGCATCCCTTTCCTACGCCGCCGGCCGCGACCAGCTCGACATCGAGGGCCTGGGCCACACCCGTGTCGTCCAGCTCGTCGACGCCGGCCTGGTCAGCGATCTCGCCGACCTCTTCACCCTCACCCGCGACCAGCTCCTGGCCCTGGAACGGATGGGCGTGACCAGCACCGACAACCTCCTCGCCGCGCTGGGCGCCGCCAAGCGCCAGCCGCTGTCGCGGGTGCTGTGTGCGCTGGGGGTACGGGGCACCGGGCGCTCCATGTCCCGGCGTATCGCCCGCCACTTCGCCACCATGGACCAGGTGCGGGCCGCCGATGCGGAAACGATGCAGCAGGTCGAGGGCATCGGCACCGAGAAGGCCCCGTCGATTGTCTCCGAGCTGGCCGAACTCGCCCCGCTCATCGACAAGCTCGCCGCGGCCGGGGTGAACATGACCGAACCCGGCGTCACCCCACGCGCGGCGGACACCGACGCCTCGGACACCTCCAGCGAGGCTCAGGAGGCGGACCTGCCGCTGGCGGGAATGACCGTCGTCGTCACCGGCTCGATGACCGGCCCCCTGGAGAAGCTCTCCCGCAACCAGATGAACGAGCTGATCGAACGCGCCGGCGGCCGTTCCTCCTCCAGCGTGTCCAAGAAGACCACCCTGGTCGTCGCCGGAGACGGTGCCGGTTCCAAGCGCGCCAAGGCCGAGGACCTCGGGCTCCGCCTGGCCACACCGGACGAATTCGCCGCGCTCATCGCCGACTTCCTCGACTGATCCGGGGTCCGCGGCGGACGCCGAGGCCGGACCGGGCCATGCCGCGGACGTCGCGCGCCTCCGCTGTCACTCCGCCTGCGCGCCGTGCGTTTCGTGACGCAGCACGAGCAGCGCGATGTCGTCGGTGCGCTGTCCGCTGGTGTCGGCCTTGTCCAGCAGGTGGTCGATGAGCAGGTCCAGATCCTGGTCGTCGGCGGCGGCCAGGTGCTGTGCGAGCCGCGTGATGGCGCCTGCGAGGTCGGCGCCGGGTGTTTCGACGAGGCCGTCGGTGTAGAGGGCGAGCAGCGTGCCTTCGGTGAGGGGGATCTCGGTCACGGGGAAGTCGGCGGCCGGGTCTGCCGGAGATGATCAGGGGCAGGAAAGCCCACGCCTCCTTTCCGCTGATCGGCACCGCCTCGGGGTAGGTGTGCCGCATCTCCTCCGGGTCGGCGAAGAACGCGGGGATGCCGCTGGTGAGGGCCTGTCCGGCCGGGGTGAAGGGTGTCGAGGGGGAGGCCGTCGAGACGGCTGATGGTGTCGGAGGTGTAGCCGCGGTGCCCGGTGATGCGCAGTCGGCCGGCGCTCGCGGTGGACAGGACCAGGCCCTGGGCTCCGAAGGCGGGCATGATCTGGTCGGCGACCAGATCCACGACGTCCTGGACCCCGACGACCTCGGTCAGCGCGGCGGCCAGATGCATGAGCTGGTACAGCTGACCGGCGCGGGCCGGTGTGGCGGTGCGCGGGGACCGGCGGGGCACCAGTGCGGGCGATGTCTGCCCACCGCTGGGCACGATACGGGCGCTGATCCCGCTGGCGTCCGGGTACAGGTGGAAGTCCAGCCACAGGCCCGGTGGGCGGCACGCGGTGAAGGTCACGGGTTCCCGGGTGATCACCGCGGCACGGTAGCGGTCCTCGTAGGCGGGATCGTCGAGCCGGCGCAGCGACTGCCAGGGGCGGGTGCCCAGCAGCCGGTCCGCATCGCGGCCCAGCAGGTCGCAGGCCCCGGCACTGACGTAGGTGAGCCGCCCGTCCAGGTCCACGGCGCAGCTTCCCCCGGGCAGCCGCTCGACGAAGCCGGTGACGGCCGTCGCCTGGCTCACGGAGCGGGCGCCGGTTCCCACGGCAACGACGCGCGGCTGTTCACGGCGGGGGACGGCACCGCCCCATTCGGCGGCCTCCTCCAGCAGCCGGGCCAGCCGCCGACAACTGGACGTGATGTTGCCCCGCTCCCGCTGGGTCATGTACGGCGGCCGGGTGGCCGGCCACATCAGCAGCAGGGAGCCCCACTGCCGTGCCCCGCTGACCGGCGCGGCGGCCAGCGCCAACGGGTAGGGAAGCGCGATCGCGGTGCGCGGGTAGGAGCGGGCCATCTCCTCCTGGCCGCTCACCCACACCATGCGGTTCTCCCGGACGGCGTCGGCGACGGGCGCGGGAGCGGCGAGCGCGACCCTTGTCCACGGTGCGGCGAACTCCAGCGGCGCTCCGCACAACACGTCCAGGCACAGCAGTTGTTCGTCCGGTACGAGCAGGTACAGGGCGCCGATGGACGCGCCGGTCGCACGCACTGTCCGCGCGAAGGCGGCATCCAGCGCATCGACGTCCGGGGCCGCGTCGGCCGTACCGGTCATGCCCGCTGCTCCCCTCGGGACACGGTCCGGGGATTCCGCACATACCCGGGCCCGCCCCCTCTCTGGACGCTACGCCCATGAGGTGCGGTCGGCATGTGGTCCCGGCTGCCCGATGGGGCCCGGCTTGTAGACTTTTCGGCATGGCGGAGCGGTGCGAGGAATGGGTGACGGCCGCACCGATGCCGCCGCTGCGGCCGTTCATCGAGAGCTACTGCGGCTACCGGCTGACGGGGTTTCCGCCGGGGCTGCACCGCGGCCTGCCGTCCCGACATATGACATTCATTGTCAGCATCGGTGACGACATCGACGTAGTGGCCCAGACGGATCCCGCGCAGCCTCCCGAGCACTACGGGTGCGTGCTCAGCGGCCTGCAGGCCACGTCGGCGCTGATCTCCCACAACGGCGACCAGGAGGGCGTGGCGATCGAGCTCACGCCCCTCGGCAGCCGGGCCCTGTTCGGCATGCCCGCGGGCGAGTTGTGGAACCTCTCCGTCGAGCTCGGGGAGGTGGTCGGGTCCACCGGCCGCGAGCTGTGGGAACGCCTCCAGCACACCGCCGGGTGGCAGGCCCGTTTCGCGCTCTGCGACGCGGTCCTCGGCCGGCTGGCCGGGGACGGCGCGCCGGCGCCCGAGCTCCGCTTCGCGTGGGAGACGGTGGTCGCCTCCAGTGGCGAGGTGTCCATCGGTGACCTGGCCGACGAGAGCGGGTGGAGCCGCCAGCACCTGGCCCGTCGCTTCCGCAGCGAGTTCGGCCTGACGCCGAAGCTCGCGGCCCGGGTGGTGCGCTTCGAGCGGGCCCAGCAGATGCTGCGGCGTTCACCGCCGTTCGTGTCGATCGCCCAGGTGGCGGCGGCGTGCGGGTACTACGACCAGTCGCATCTCAACCGGGACTTCGTGGCGCTGGCCGGCTGCACGCCGACCGAACTGCTCGCGGGTGATGTTCCATCCGTCCAAGACAGCGCCGGTGACGCGGGGGCATCGTCACCGTATGAACGCAATCACCACGACAACGACAGCAGCGGTCTGGCCGTGCCTCACCTACCGTGACGCGCGCGGCGCGATCGCCTTTCTGACCGACGTCTTCGGCTTCCGGGAGACCGCGGTCTATGCCCGCGAGGACGACCCGTCGATCGTCGAGCACGCCGAACTGCGCTGGCCGCTCGGCGGTGGCGTGATGCTGGGCAGCGCCGCCAAGGACGAAACCGCCTGGGGACGCCGCACCCCGGGCCATGACGCGGTGTATCTCGTGTGCGACGAGCCGGACACCCTCTTCGACCGAGCCGTCGGCGCAGGTGCCGAGATCGTCCGTGGCCTGGTCGATGAGGACTACGGCTCACGCGGCTTCACCGTCCGCGACACCGAGGGCAACCTCTGGAGCTTCGGCACCTATCGGGGCGAGGGCGCGGCGCCGAAAGCCGATCGCGAGAACTTCGCCGCCCTGCTCGACGCGTGGGCCGCCGCGATCGTGGCCAACGACGCCGAGGCGATCGGGCGCTTCGCCACCCCGGACTGGGTGTTCGTCGCCGACAACGGCATCACACCGGGCGCGGAGTTCCTCAAGCTGGTCGCCGCGGGCGACCTGACCCACGACACCATGAACCTCGACGTCGAGCGTGTGGTGACGGTGTCGGACACGACGGTGCTGGTGACGACCCACGGCACCAACAGCGGCGTCTTCCGCGGCGAGACGTTCAGCGCCGACGAGTGGGCTACCGATGTGTTCGTGTGGGACGGTGAGCGCTGGCGGTGCTCGCTGACCCAGCTGAGTCCGATTCCGGGCTAGGCGGGACCTCGGCGCTCTCCACGCTGACCCGGGGCAGTCGGCGGTCGAGCCAGCGGGGCAGCCACCACGTGGCGTCGGCCATCAGCGCCATGACCGCGGGGACGAGCACCATCCGGACGATCGTCGCGTCGAGCACGATCGCTGTCGCCAGCCCCAGGCCCATCATCTTGACGAGCGGTGAGGGGTTGGCGACGAAGCTGAGGAACACCACCGTCATGATCAGCGCGGCGGAGGTGATCACCCGGCCCGTGGCCGCGATACCGCGTGCCACCGACTCCCTGTTGTCGCCCGTGAGCTCGTACTCCTCCCGAACCCGCGAGAGCAGGAACACCTCGTAGTCCATCGACAGTCCGAACAGGACCGCGAAGAAGATCGTCGGCAGGGGCGAGACGATCGGGATGGTCTCGTCGAGGTTGAACAGGGGCCCGAGCCAGCCCCATTGGAAGACGGCGACCACGACGCCGTAGGCGCCGCCGATGGACAGCAGGTTCATCACGACGGCCTTCACCGGGATCGCGATGGAGCGGAACACCAGCATCAGCAGCAGGAACGACGCCAACAGGATCGCGCCGACGAACACCGGCAGGGTGTCGGTGAGTTGCCGGGTGAGGTCGTCGGTCATGGCGGTCATGCCGGACACGGCGACGTTGTCCGGGACCAGGTCACGGATGCGCTCGAGCGTCGCGGATGTCTCGGCGTCCGCGGGTGCCGTGGTGGGCAGCGTGGGCAGCACCACGGTGTCCCCGGCCGCGGACGTCTGGGGCTCACCGACGGTGGCGATACCGGGGTCCGCGGCGATGCGCCGGGACAGCGCGGGGATGTCCCCCGCGTCCGCGCCCGGGCTGCGCAGGTCGGCGATGACCAGGAGCGGGGCGTTGACGCCGGGGCCGAACCCCTCCGCCAGCAGGTCGTAGGCGCGGCGATGGGTGGTGGTGGTCGCGTCGTCGCCCGCGTCGGGGAAGCCCGTCTCCATCCGCAGCGCGGGGGCCGCCAGCGCGAGCAGCGCCGCCGAGGCGACGATCAGATACGGCCACGGCCGCCCGGACACCCGGTGGGCAAAACGCCACCACGCGCTGTCCTCGGACCTGGCCGGGCGCTTACGGCCCAGGCGGCGCCGCTTGTGGATGCGGTCCCCCAACAACGACAGCAGGGCCGGCAGGAGGGTGAGGGCGGTCGCGACGGCGAAGAGCACGACCAGCGAGGCACTCAGGCCGGTCGAGGTCAGGAAGCCCAGACCGGTCAGCGCGAGGGCGGCCATCGCCACGACGACGGTGCCGCCGGCGAAGAGCACGGCCGCGCCCGCGGATGCCATGGCGTTGGACAGGGCGGTGGGGTTGTCCTGGCCGGCGGCGTGGTTCTCGCGGTAGCGGGCCATGATGTACAGGGCGTAGTCGATGCCGACGCCCAGGCCGATCATGGCGCCGATGGTCGGGGCAGCGGTGGAGACGTCCATGGCGTTGGCCAGCAGGGCGACGCTGCCCAGGCCCGCGGCGACGGCGACCAGGGCGAGCGCTATGGGCACCAGCGCGGCCACGATCGTGCCGAACGCGACCACCAGGATGATCAGTGCGGTCAGCAGCCCGGCCGCCTCCGCCCCCGAGGTCGGTGTCTCGGCGTTGATGAACACCGCGTCACCGCCCAGCTCGGCGACGACTCCGTCCTCCCGCAGGGGCTCGACCGCACGGGTCAGCGCGTCGACCTGGCCGGGGTCGACCTTCATCACGGGCGCATCGAAGGTGATCTGTGCGAAGCCGATGCGCCCGTCGGGCGAGATCGTGCCGGCCGGGAAGGGATCGGTCACCATGGTGACGTGCTCGACCTCGGCCATCCGTGCGACGGCCGCTTCGATGGCGGTCCGGTGGCGTTCGAGCCGTTGCCCTTCCGGTGCTGCGAAGACGGCCATGGCACTGCCGCGGGACGCCTCCGGGAAGCGCTCTTCGAGCAGGTCCATCGCCTGCTCGCTCTGGCTGCCCGGAGCGACCAGGTCATCGACGAAGGAACCGCCGGCCGTTGCGGCGACGGGCAGCACCAGAAGCAGGGCGACCCCCCAGGCGGCGAGAGTGACCCACGGTCGGCGGACGCTCGCCCTGCCGAGGCGTCGGGTGAATCGGTTCATGGATCCGCTGGCTCCTGTCCAAGTGCTGCCGCCGACGTCCGTGCGCGTCGGCGGCGAGAGTCGTGAGCGGATCCATCGTGGTCGGCACGGCCGTCGCTGTCCCCGGCCGCCGGAGGGGTTCGCCACCCCCGCCCCGGGCGGGGAAAACAGCGCGGCGCCTCCCCCTGGAGGCGGATAGCCGGATCCGCCTGCCGACGGGTTACGACGTCTCGGGCCTGCAAATACGATGGCGGCTCAGGCGCGTCGACCATCACGGTCCGAGCACCGGGAATCCTGTAATGGAGCGACGATGAACCGCACGGCACAGCCTGCCGGGACGCCGGTACGCAGCGTGTCGTCCAAGTTCCATGGCCCCTTTGTCCGTTGGCCGCGGACCGCGGACGCCACCCTCGCCCTCGCCCTGTTTCTCGCGGCGACATTCCTGGAGGAAGGTCCCGGAGACGCGATGGCCGTCCGCCCCATCGCCGACATCCCCCTGCCGGTCTTCCTGCCCTACATCGCGGCGGGCGCCGCGCTGTACTGGCGTCGGAGCCGGCCGATCGAGGTCATGTGCGTGGCGCTCGCGTCCTGGGCACCGCTCATGGGCAGCAGCTACTCCACCCTCGGCGGGATCGTGATCGTCGCGCTGTACAGCGTCGGACGGCATGCCGACGACCGGCGATGGGGGCCCCTCGGCGTCGTCGCGGCCGCCGCCACGGCCACGATCGACTGCCTGCTCCTCTCCGTCCCCTGGGGACAGATCAGCTTCGGCTGGCTGGTCATGTCCGGGGCCTGGTACATCGGCCGACGGCTGCGGCTGCGCGCCGAGCGCGCTGTCCAGCGCCGTCAGGAAAAGGCCGCCGAGGCACGGCGGATCGTCGCCGAGGAGCGCACCCACATCGCCCGGGAACTGCACGACGTGGTCGCCCACCGGGTGAGCATGATGACCGTGCAGGCCGGTGCCGCCCGGATGGTGGCGGCCGAGGACCCCCAGGGCGCCCTGGAGGCGATGACCGCTGTCGAGGAAGCGGGACGCCAGGCCCTGGACGAACTGCGCCACCTGCTGGGGGTGCTGCGGCCCAAGACCGAGCGCGACGGGCTCGGTCCCCAGCCCGGTCTGGCCGATCTCCCCCGGCTCGTCGCACAGGTCCGGGAGGCCGGGCTCGACGTCTCCCTCACCGACGACATCCACGCACCCCTCCCGGCCCGTGTGGAGCTCTCGGTGTACCGCATCGTCCAGGAGGCACTGACCAACGTGCTCAAGCACAGTGGCCCGCAGACGCGCACCGAAGTGCGCCTCGGGCACGAGAAGCACGGCCCCGGCATCACCGTCGAAGTCCTCGACGACGGCAAGGGCGCCGCCCTCCGGTCCGTGTCCGACGCCGCACCTGCGGGCACGGGCGGCCATGGGATCGTCGGCATGCGGGAGAGGGCCCTGCTGCTCGGCGGTACTCTCGACGCGGAACCGCGCCCCGGCGGCGGTTTCCGGCTGACCGCCCATCTGCCCGTCCAAGGGGAGCCCACGTGACGATCCGCGTCGTCGTCGCCGACGACCAGGCGCTGGTCCGCCGTGGCTTCACCATGATTTTGCGGATCCACGACGACATCGAGGTCGTGGCCGAGGCCGGCACCGGGCGTGAGGCGGTCGAGACGGCACGCCAACAGCGCCCCGACGTGGTCCTGATGGACATCCGCATGCCCGAGATGGACGGCCTCGAAGCGACCTCCCTGGTCCTGCGGGAAGCCGACTGGCCGGTACGCGTACTGATCCTCACCACGTTCGACCCGGACGAATACGTCTACGAGGCGCTCCACGCCGGAGCCAGCGGCTTCGTCCTGAAGGACATTCCGCCGGAGCAACTCGCCGTCGCCGTACGCACCGTGGCCGAGGGAGGAGCCCTGCTGGCGCCCTCGATCACGCGACGCCTCATCGACCAGTTCGCACAGCGCCGCGTCGTCAGCCCGGCCACCTCGGGCCGCGTGGGACGGCTCACCGAGCGCGAGCGCGAGGTCGTCATCGCCGTCGCCCGGGGCGCGAGCAACTCGGAGATCGCCGAGCAGCTCTTCATCGGTGCCGCGACCGTCAAGTCGCATGTGTCGAGCATCCTGACCAAGCTCGGACTGCGCGACCGGATCCAGATCGTGATCTTCGCCTACGAGAGCGGACTCGTCGAGGCGGGCGACCACGACGTCGGCCACTGACGGCTGGGCAGCGCAACGGCGGGACCCACTGGTGTCGTAGCAGCGGGTCGGACAGCATGCGGCGCATGGACTGGATGCCTCTGCTCTCCACACTGGCCGGTGCCGCCATCGGCATCGCCGCCACCCTGATCGCCGATCGCAACAGATGGCGGCGCGAGGAAGCACGACACGCTCTGGAAGTGCGGCGCGCTGTGTACACCGAGTACGCCTCCGCCCTCAAGGACGCGGGCGAAGAGATACGGGCCGTCGCCCTGGGCGATCACATGACCGAGTCAGCGCGTGACGCGGCGGTACGCGAAGCCTTCCGCGGGACCGGACTGCACACGGCGAGCGAACAGCTCTGGCTCATCGGCCCGAGCCTCGTCGTGACGGCTGGGAACGAGGCGTTCCACAGCCTGCGTCGGATGCGCGACGCCTACGCCCGCGGGGTGGCGGTCGGCTCCGCCGAGGACACGGCCTTGATCCAGCAGCGCCGCACTGCCATGGCTGAGATGCGCCGCCGCATGCGTGCCGATCTGGGCATCGGGCCCCTCGAACTCGACTGACCACCGGCCGGAGAGGATGCCACGCTCGGTCAGTACCGTGTCCGGTGATCAGTGGGTTGCGGAAGGGGGCGGGCCATGCGCCAGGACGACGTGGTGACGGTTTCGTATGCCGTGGGGTGGGACGCCGGTGCCCGCCGGGCGTTCGGTTCGTTGACGCGGACGCAGGCGCAGGAGCGGGACGGAGAAGGCGAGCCCTACGTGGTGCTGCACCGGGTCCCCGGGCGCGCGGTCCCCGCCGAGGTGCACCTTGTCGCCTGGCGTGACCACTTCGTCGGGCAGTGGGTCTACGACGAGGCGGGCCGCCGCACCCACGAGATCGACCTCCGACTCCTGGACGACGACCGGCTGTTCCTGAGGCAGTACGTCGAACGCCGGTATGCAGCACCGGAGCAGCCCGACCTGGCGCCGGATGCCTGGCGGCTCAGGGTGGAACTCCTCCCCGGTGAGCGCGGCAGGAAGGTGCTGGAGGAACGCGGCCAGGACGGCGGATCGTTCCACACCCTGGCCGATGTTCCGGAAGAGCAACGGTGGTACGACCGGGGCGAGTTCGGAGTCCGGGCGACCGCCGACCCGGCCCCGCTGCCGGAAGGGGCGGAGGCGACTGCTGGGGGCGCCGAAGAGCCCGTGTCGCTGTGGCGCCCACCGCGGCCCATGCGCCTGGAGGAGTCGGTCGACGACCTGTTCCAGCCGGGCAATCCCTACCCCGTCGAGCCCTGGGAGAAGACGCGGACCGCCGCACCACGGCACATCGCCACGCTCCGCGTCCCGACCGGACGACTGGCCGTCTCGGACCCGCACGACCACAAGCCCCGGGAACTCACCGAGCGCATCCCCCCGGGCGAGTACGCGCTGGAGACGGCCGTCGTCGTCGGCGAGGGCGAGTACGGCGGGGACCGCTTCCCCGTCACCGAGGAGCCGGCCGTACGGCTGCGGATCCGGGACGAGCCCGCTGCCGCCTGGGAGTTGGCGCTCAGCGAGGGCGAGGACCCCCGTCTGCTTCTCGACGGCCACGCCTACGGCTTCAGCACCGACGGCGCGGCCGGCAGCTTCGCCGACGCCGCGGCCTGGGAGACGCTGTCCGCGAAGGTCGGGCGCTACTACAAGGAACAGGACACGGACGCATGCGAGTCCATCGGCGAGGGCCACCTGCGTGCCACCGACGAGGCGACCGGCGCCGACCTGGTGTCGTTCTACACGGGCGGCGACGGGACTTGGCCGGTGTGGCTCGGCCGCTCCGGCAGCGGCGAACTCGTCTCGGTCGTGGTGATCACGTCGTATCTCTAGCGGGCCGGGCGGCAGCTCACGCGTCACCGTCGGACTTCTCGAAATAGGCGGCGCTCTCCGCGTCCGCGGGGTAGTACGACTCTACGGCGATCTCGTCCAGGGTGAGGTCCATGGGAGTACCGAACGTGGTGATGGTCGAGAACAGGCTCAGCTCTCGTCCGCCGAGACGCAGGACCATCGGGATCACGACGTCGGACGCGACCGACCGCCCGGCCGCCTCGGCCTCCCCGGCAGTGGATGCCAGCAATTCCTCGTACAGCGCGGTGAGTTCGGCACTGGGAGCGACGGCGAGTTGACGCCTGATCCGGGTGCGGAACATCACCCGCACGTCCTCCAGGTTGACGACCAGGGAGGCGAGGCCGCGCGGGTCGAGTCCCAGCCGTACGAGATTGGCCGGCGGCCGGAGCAGGTCGGGATCGACGTCGGCGAAGAACGGTTCGACGGCGCGATTGGTCATCACGATGTTCCACCGGCGGTCGAAGGCCAGCGCCGGGTACGGCTCGTGCGCGCGAAGCACTCTCGCGACCGCGTCCCGGGCCGCCGACAGGGCGTCGTCGTCGAGTGGCCGCTCGGTGTAGCGGGGCGCGAAACCGGCCGCGAGCAACAGCCGGTTGCGTTCACGCAGCGGCACATCGAGCTGCTCCGCGAGCCGGAGCACCATGTCGGCGCTCGGGTTGGTCTTGCCCGTCTCGACCAGGCTGACATGGCGGGCCGAGACATCGGCCGCGATCGCGAGATCGAGCTGGCTCAGTCGTCGCCGATGCCGCCACTGCCGCAGGAGTTCCCCGACCGTGTGCATGGTCATCGAGCGTACTCATCGTGGCGCTGAACGCCATGACATGCCATGTCATCGACAACCGCGACGGCCGGGGCGAACACTGCGGCCATGACCACAGACAACAAGACCCTCGTTCAGCGGGCACTGGCGGAACTGCTCGAAACCGGCAGCGTCGATGTGCTCGCCCCGTTGCTGAGTGACGGCTTCGTCCACCACCGGCCGGACTCGACCTCCTCGACCAAGGCGGAATGGCTCGCCTCCGTACAGGCCGCGATGACCCCGCTCGCCGATATGCGGGTCGAGGTCCTCCATGTGCTGGCCGACGGTGATCACGTCATGATGCACTCGCGCCGCCGCCTCCCCGACGGAGGGCCGGAGATCACGGTCGTCGATATCTTCCGCATGGACGAAGGACTGGTCGCCGAGTGCTGGGAGACCATCGAGCCGACGGCTCACGCGGCCGCCAACCTGGCGTGGTGGGAGCCCGCCGGGCGGTGAGCTCCGGCGGGCTCCCGACAAGCTGAGGCCGACCCGGTCAGTGGACGTGCGGGCCGTCGGTCGGACGCGGCTTGCCCCGCGGTACGAGGCCCAGGGCGATGACGGCTGAGACGGCGGCCGCTGTCGCGCACAGGGTGAACGCGTCACCGAAGCCGCCCACCGAGCCTCGCTCGAAGCCGGAGGCCGCGACGGTGGAGACGACCGCGACACCGATCGAACCACCCACCTCGTGGAAGGTGTTGACGACTCCGGACGCGAGCCCTGCCTCACTGTGCTCCACCATGGCCAGTGCGGTCGTCGTGGCGGTGACGAAGACCGCGCCGAGGCCGAAGGCCGCGATCACGAAGCCCGGCAGGAGACCGGCGTACACGCTGCCGGTCTCCGCCAGCCGGGTCAGCGGGAGGGTTCCGGCGGCCGCGACGGCCATGCCTGCCACGGCGGTCGGGCGGCTGCCGATCCGCCCGACCAGCCGGGACCCGAGGTGGGCGCCGACACCGGTGGCCACGGCGACGGGCAGGAACACCAGCCCGGTCCTCAGCGGGCTGAAGCCGCGGATGTGCTGGAGGTAGACGGAACCGAGGAAGAAGTACGCGATCAGCAGGGCCGTGGCGACCAGCATGAGGAACGCGCCCGCGAGGACCGGTCGCCTGGTGAACATCCGCAGGTCCATCAGCGGGGTCCGGGCCGCTCGTTCGACGGCGGCGAAGGCCGTGTACGCCGCCGCCGCGCCGAAGAGAGGCAGCAGGGTGGAGGTGTCCGACCAGCCGCTGTCGCCCGCTTCGACCAGGCCGTAGATGAGGGCCGCGGTGCCCGCGGTGACCAGCAGCGCGCCGGGGAGGTCGAGGCGTGCGTGCTGCGGGACGCGGGCCGGAACGAAGGCGGGGAGGGCGCCCATCAGGAGCAGTCCGACGGGCACGTTGATGTAGAAGACCCACTGCCAGCCGGGTCCGTCGGTCAGCGCTCCGCCGAGGAGTACGCCCGCCGCGGAGCCGGTGCCGCCGATCGCCGCCCAGACGCCCAGGGCCTTGTTGCGTTCGGTGCCGTGGAAGCTGGTGGTGACCAGGGACAGGGCGGCCGGGGACAGCAGGGCCGCGCCGACGCCCTGGCCGATCCGGCCGCCGAGCAGCGTCGGGGCGTTCTGGGCCAGGCCGGTGACCAGTGACGCCGCGGTGAAGAGCACGAGTCCCGCGAGCAGGGTGCGGCGGGCGCCGAGGGCGTCGGCGAGTCGGCCGCCGAGCAGCATCAGCCCTCCGAAGCAGAGGGTGTAGGCGGTGACCACCCAGGTCAGCGTCTCCCGGCCGAGGTCGAGGTCGGCCGCCATCTGGGGCAGGGCGACGTTCACGACGGTGACGTCGAGGACCAGCATGAACTGGGCGAGGCAGATCAGTGCCAGGGCTGTCCAGCGGCGCGGGTCCGCGGTCGGGTGGTGGTCGTGTTCGGCCGTGTGCGGGGCGTCGGCTGCGGAGTGGGTCATGACGCGTCCTTCTGGTGTGTGGTTCCGGTTGCCTCCGCGCCACGGGGCGGCGCGAGGATCAGGGCGAGGAGCGCACCTGCCGCGGTGACACCGGCCGCGGCGAGCAGCGCCGGGGACATGCCGTCGACGAAGGCACGGCGGGCGTCCTCGACGAAGGCCGTTCCGGCCTCGCCGGGCAGGCGTTCGGCGAGAGAGAGGGCGGTGCCGAGTGATTCCTTGGCGGACTCCAGGAGTCCCTCGGGAACGAAAGAGGCCGGGGTGTCGTCGAGCCCGGCGCGGTAGCGGCTGGACAGCAGGCTGCCCATGACCGCGACCCCGGTCGCCGCGCCGAGTTGGATGGCGGCGCTGTTGGTGGCCGAACCCACGCCGAGGTCCGTGTCCGGCAGTGAGCCCACGATGGCGTCGCTGGTCACGGTGATGACGAACCCGGCGCCCGCGCCGAGCAGCACCATCGCCACCAGAGCCCGGTCGTAACCGTCCGTCGCCTCGACGGTGGCGAGCACCACGGCGGACATGGACAGCAGAGCGAGTCCCGCGGCGGATACGGCGCGCATGCCGAGGCGCGGCGCGAGGAGGCCCGCGAGTGGTCCGGCGACCAGCAGGGCGAGTGCGGCGGGGCCGAGCCGCAGCCCGGTCTGCCCAGGGTTGTACCCGAGCACGAACTGGAAGTGCTGCACGGTCACGAACAGCGTGCCGATCAGCGCGAACGAACCCAGCAGCACCAGCAGGTCACCGGCCGCCAGGGCGCGGTGCCGGAAGATCCGCAGCGGCAGCATCGGGGAGTCGGTTCGCCGCTGCCAGGCGAGGAATGCGGCCAGTAGGAGGGCGCCCGCCGTGAAGGAGGCCAGCACGGCGGGGCTCGTCCAGCCGCGGTCGGGCCCTTCGATGACCGCCCACAGCACGCTCGCCACGGCCGCGACGGACAGCAGCGCCCCGGCCGGGTCCAGCCGCCCGCTTTCGGGCGCACGGGAGTTGGGCACCAGCAGTGCGGCGGCGACCAGGCCCGCGATGCCTATGGGGAGGTTGATCAGGAACACCGATCCCCACCAGTAGTGACTCAGCATCCAGCCGCCGACCATCGGCCCGATCACCGTCCCGATACCGACGGCCGCCGACCAGATGCCGATCGCCTTGGTTCGCTCGGCACCGCGCGGGAAGACGTTGCCGATGACGGCGAGCGTGGCAGGCATGATCAGTGCCTCTCCGACACCCATCGCACCCCGTGCGAGCACCAAGGTGGCGACGGATCCGGCGTACGCGGCGACGACGGACGCCACCGTGAACAGCGCCAGCCCAGCCATGAAGATCCACTTGCGGCCGAGCCGGTCCGCCAGGCTGCCGCAGAACAGCACCAGGCTGCCGGACATCAGCGCGTAGCTGTCGACGATCCACTGCAACTCGCTGGTGGAGGCGCCGAGTTCACCGACGAGGGTGGGCAGGGCCACGTTCAGCACGGTGGTGTCGAGCCCGACGACCAGCATGCTCACGCACACCACGGCGAGGGTGAGCCCGCGCCGGACCGGTGGGTCGCCCGTCTCCGGTGAAGCGGTCGGCTGATGAGTCACAGATGGCACGACGTCCCCTTTCACGCGCACGGCCCCACTCGGCCGGCGCTCCCATCTGAACCGTACCGTTCAGTTCACATGAACTCAACAGTACAGTTCACCTGAGTGCTAGGGTCGAGGTCATGAGCGTGGACAGCGTCAAGCAGCCCCCCAGCGGACCTCGCGCCGAGCTCAAGCGACAGGCCATCGTCCGGGCCGCCCGCGAGCTGTTCCTGCGCGAGGGCTTCGGCGTCGGCATGGACGCCATCGCCGCCGCGGCAGGCGTGTCGAAGGTGACCGTCTACAACCACTTCGGCAGCAAGGAAGCCCTGTTCACGGCGGTCATCACAGGCGCGCTCGACGAACCGCTCGCCGGAGAGTCCGCGGCAGCGCTGGAGGGCCTGGCCGACGCCGAGGACCTGCGCACCGCCCTCGTCGAGGCGGCCCGCACCTGGGTCCACGCCGTCCGCACCAACCACGAGGTCACCGCCCTGCGCAACCTCGTCGCCGCCGAGATCCACCGCTTCCCCGAACTGGGCGAGGCCTGGAGACACCACGGCACGGAGAACCACCACCCCGCGGTCGCGGGCGCCCTGCGCACCCTCACCGAGCAGGGCCGCCTGGAGATCCTCGACCTCCAAGTGGCGATCATCCAGTTCTACGGTCTTCTCGTCTTCCCCCACATCGTCTTCAGCTCCTACGGCACCCACATCGACGAGGACCTGACGGACCGTCTCATCACCAGCGGCGTCGACATGTTCCTGGACCACTACGGCCCACGGAGCGCATAGCACCGCCCAGCAGGGGCGGGGCACTGCGCAGTGCCCCGCCCCTGGGCCGAAGGCCGGTGGGTCAGGCGGTCGCGGCCAGCGGCTCGGCGGCGGGCGGTGCCGCCAGTCGGCCGGTGCGGTGCAGGCCGTACAGCGCCGCCGCGCAGGTCAGTCCCAGCGCGGTCAGCGTGATCCACGGCAGGGCGGGCACCCCGGCCGCGCGGGCGGCGTCAAGCGAGGCGCCCGTGCCGAGGTTCCCGACAGTGATGCCGATGCCGCAGATCGTGTTGTAGAGCCCGTAGTGCGTGGCGACGAGCCGGCCACCGGAGAGGCGGACGATGGTGTCCATCTCGAACGGGTAGGCGATCATCGTGCCCAGGGCCAGCAGCAGCGCGGCCAGCGCCGGCGGCACCGCCGCCGGCAGCCACAACCCGATCCCGGCCTCCGGCACGGGTACGGCCGTGGCGAGCAGCAGCGGAACGAAGGCCAGCCCCATCGCCGCCAGCCCACGCACCAACGCCTGCCCGGGCTCGTACCGCGCCTTGCACCACGCCGTCACCCGTGTCTGACCGAGGATGGTGCTCAGCCCGGACACGGCGAACAGCGCCGCGACCGCCGCAGTGCCGAACTCCCCGTCGCCACCCAGCCGTCGGACCTCCAGCGGCAGCGCCAGGTACACCTGGAAGGACAGCACGTACGACCCGATCATCGCGACGGAGAGCAGCAGGAACGACCGGTTGGCGAGGATGCCCCGCCACTGGGCGAGCACACCCGCCCTGCCGTCGCTCCCCTTCCGCTGGTCTTCCTCGGCCCGCCGGGCGGGCAGCGCGCGGATCTGTACGACGCTCAGCAGCGCGAAGATCCCCGCCGCCACCAGGCAGGTGACGCGGAAGTCCACCCCGGTCAGCACCATGCCCACCAGTGGGCCCAGCAGGATTCCCGCCTGGTAGAACACATTGAACAAGGCGAAGGCCTCGACCCTGCGCTCCCCCGAGTCGGCCGCGAGGTACGCCCTGACGGCCGGGTTGAACAGCGCCCCGGCCAGCCCGGTGGCCGCGGACGCGGCCAGCAGCGCGGGCAGCGAGTCCACCAGTCCGAGCGTCGCGAAGCCGAGGGTGCGCAGCACGCACCCGGCGACGATCAGCGGCTTGTAGCCGATCCGGTCGGCGAGCGTTCCGCCGACCAGGAACATGCCCTGCTGACTGAAGTTCCGCACGCCAAGGACGAGTCCGACGATCCAGCCGGCCAGACCGAGCGTCCCGGACAGGTGGGCGGCCAGATAGGGCATCAGCATGTAGAAGCCGAAGTTGATGGTGAACTGGTTCGCCATCAACAGCTGCACACTGCGTTCGTACGACCGGACCTGGCCGAACAGCCCCCTCACCGGCCCTCCTCGGAGGTACCGGACTCGGCAGCCGAGGCTTCGTCGGCGCGTTGCAGAGTGAGGGGATCGACGACGGTGGTGCACCGGGTCCACCGCGTGACCTCCTTCTCGTCCAGGTGGTCGATCAGTTCCGGTTCGGGCGCCGGTGGGGAGTCCAACAGCCCGTGGGCGGCGCAGTAGTCATCGTCATAGACGGTCCCGAGGTAGCGCTGTGGCCCGTCAGGGAAGATCGCGACGATCCGTGCGTCCGCCGGCGTCGTCCGGGCCAGCCACCCGGCCACCAGCGCGACCGCGCCGACGCTCCATCCGCCGGTGGCGTAGTGGGAGGCGGCCAGCCGGCGGCAGGTCCGCACCGCTTCGGCCGGGGCCACCCAGTGCACCTCCGAGAAGTTCTCGTAGGCGACATTGCGGGGGTAGATGCTGGAACCGAGCCCGCGCATCAGGCGGGGACGCGCGGGCTGGCCGAAGATCGTCGAACCGGTCGTGTCCACTCCGACGACGGTCAATTCCGGGTAGAGCTGGCGCAGCACCCTGGACACTCCCGCCGAGTGGCCTCCGGTGCCGACACTGCACACCAGCACGTCGATGTGGCCCATCTCGGCGGCCAGTTCGAGAGCCAGCGGGGTGTAGGCGGCGACGTTGTCGGGGTTGCTGTACTGGTCCGGGCACCAGGAGTCGGGGTGCTGCTCCAGCAGCCGCTGCACACGTTCGCGGCGGGCCTGCTGCCAGCCGCCCGTGGGATGCGGCTCGGAGACGACGTTGACCTGGGCGCCGTACGCGCTCAGCAGCCGGGTCATGGACAACTCCAGCCCCGGATCGGTGACCAGCGTCACCGGGTGGCCGTACACCATCCCGGCCAGCGCCAGCCCCAGACCCAGAGTCCCGCTCGTGGACTCGATGATCCGCCCACCGGGCCGCAGGTCGCCACGTGCCCGGGCCCGCTCCACCATGTGCAGCGCCGGACGGTCCTTGATTCCGCCAGGATTGAAGCCCTCGAGCTTCGCCCAGAAGCCACGCCCCGCCGGAGCCAGCGGCTCCGACACCCGCAGCAGTGGGGTGTTGCCCACCAGTCCGGACAGGGCGGAC
The DNA here is from genome assembly GCF_027270315.1 of Streptomyces cinnabarinus. NCBI lineage: Bacteria > Bacillati > Actinomycetota > Actinomycetes > Kitasatosporales > Streptomycetaceae > Streptomyces > Streptomyces cinnabarinus. The sequence goes on from NZ_CP114413.1 coordinate 193,116, forward strand.
CGGCCCGGGGCGACCGCGGCCTTGGTCAATGACTGCATGTCTGTGTGTTCACTCTCGCTCGATGAATACCGCGTGCGGGTTCATCTCGCGCCCCATGGCCGTGAAACGGTGCTCAGGCCACGGGCCGCGGCAGCCGCCGATTCGGTCGGCTGCGAGCGGGTGGTCTAGATCCGCCACCGCGACGTTCGCACCAGCGCCACGCGACCGTTGCGTGAGCCGCGACGTCTGCGGCCTTCGCGCCGCGGGAGGGGGTGTCCCAGTGCGAGGGACACGGCAAGGAGGACGACGACGGCCGTCGCGCCGAGCGGAACATCCTCACCCGGCTGCGCGGCCGTACGCACGATGGCTTCCGCCGCGCAGTCCTCGACCTCGTGGGGAGCGTGGGGCCCGTGCGGGTGGTCGACCCCTGCCGTCGCCGAGATTCCGGCGGGCTCGGAGACGGCGGCGTGCGTCTCCTCGGACACGCCGTGCAGGACGGTGCACAGGATGAGCGTCATCACGAAGAGGCCGCGGACCGCCGAGGCGCATCGGCGCCACAGGGGCGAGTCGGATGGGGCGTGCGCGGGCGTACGGGAACAAGTCGGCACAGGTCCTCCGTGCTGCTGCCGTCTCCGGCAAAGTCGGAGCGAGGCGCAGACATGGGTGGGGGCAGAACGGTGCTGGAGGAGTCCGTACTCCTAGACCTGCTGCACGCCCGAGAGGGATCTCGGAGACACGGGAGAGGCCCCGTCCATGGGCCTGCCGGCGGCTGACCCGCGTACGGTTCCGGCGGCGTCGGAACTGGTCGATTCGCGAACCGACGCCGCAGAGCAGGGCGACCCCAGGGCAGAGACCTGCTGAGGCTGTCCGGATGCACAGTGCTCGCCCGGGTGGGACATCCCGTGGCCGCCGTGGTGATCGTCGGTGGCGGCGGCGAAGAGTGGTGCAGGAGCGTCGGTTTCATGCCGCACACCGTCAACCCGCAGGGTGACGGGGGCGGTTGCGCTGGTGGAGAGACCTCCCTGGACGCTGTCCACATGAATGCCGTGCGTCACGAGGAAGCCGGACAACAGCACCACGAAGGCCAGCACGCGCGGCAGCGGACCCACACCTGAGCGGGTCCTGACGATGCGCCAGGGCGACCAAGCCGTAACCATGCCGTGATCCTAACGGCCCATCGGCTCTGATCGACGACGACGTGGCACACGACGCCGGCAACCGGGGCCGGATCAAGGCACGGCCATGTCGACCAGGCGGCGCAGCGCGTCGGCCCGTACGTCCAGGGCGACCTCCCAGAACGCCTCGTCGTAGCCGCCCGCCCGGGTGGTGCGGAGTGTGAAGTTCGGGGTGTCGGCGACGGTGATGAGGTTCCGCTGCACCTTTCCGGGCAGGAACAGGATCTGGTCGGCCTTGAACTCCAGCGGGCCGTGCCCCGCGACGTCGACGCTCAAGGAGTCGCCCCGCCGCAGATGGAAGCGGACCTGGGCGCGGCCGATCTGCTTGCCGGCCTTCTGTGCCGCCCGCGGCATCTTGATCTCGGTCTCCACCAGAATCGCGAGGAATGTCTTGCCGTCCGGGAACTCCCCGACGCTGACGTGGACGAGGTCCACGAACTTGCGGCGGGAACGACGGGGACCGGTGACCGCCAGATCGATGCCGGTGGTGACCGCCCCGAAGCTGGCGGGCGTGACCACGTCCTTGCCGCGCGCGTCGACGAGCCCGACGCCCGGCCGCCGGAAATTCGCCAGCTGCGCCTGCGCCATCAACCGGAGCCCGGGTTGCAGCTCCCGGGAATTGCGCACCAGCACCTCCAGCAGTTCACCGACCAGATGACTGCGCATTCGGCGGAGCTTGGCCCGGCTCGCGCGGGTGTATCCGACGCGGTCGAGCATCGTCACGAACAGGTCGGCCAGTTCACGCACGTTCGATACGCCGAAGTCGGCCGGGCCGAAGGTGTTCTTGCCCTGCTCGCGCAGCACCCGGGTGAAGGCGTCCACGAAAGCGGCGCGGAGCAGGTTGCGGTCCGGCGCGCTGATCGAGGCAACGCGGCCGAGCCTGCGCCATGCCTTCAGCAAGCCCGACATGGTGGGACGCTCGGCCGGGTTCAGGTCGGCGACGGAGTCCCACAACCCTGGGGGGAGCCTGCCCTGCAGTTCCTTCAGCGCCTTGGTCCGCCGCTGCCTGCGGCCCAGCCGAACAGCACCCACGATCAGTTCTCCTCGCCGAGCAGCGTGTCCAGGTCCTGGTAGTAGCCGCGCAGCAGCAGGGCTTCCTTGACGACCGGCCATCGCGCGCCGGCCGCGGTCAGGGCGAGCTCGATCAGCAGTTGCTGGCTCATGCCGGTCAGCAGTCGCTGCCGGTAGGCGCCCAGCTCGCCGAGCCTGCCCAGCCCCTCGATGGAGAACGCGTCGGGGTGGACGAGCTGCTGGTCCTGCAACTCGGCCAGTTGGGAGAGCTGTCCTGCCACTGAGGTGATCGTGTGCATGAGCAGGACGAAGTCGGCCACGGCGACCGCACCACGCAGAGGCACGGCGGCCTCGGGTGCCGGGCTCACGAGCAGGGCCAGGGAGGCCGCGGCGGCCCCTTTGGAGAACGCGGACCAGAACGCCGTCAGGGCATCGTCCTTCAGCCGCCGCTCCGCCAGCACGCGGGCCAGGGTCGTGACATAGCGGCTCCAGACGGTGTAGGCCCAGCTGTCGACCGGTATCCGCTCCTCCTCGACGAGCTGGTGCAGCGTCGGCTCGTGGACGACGGGGAACCAGCCGCCGTCCTTGCCGAGGCGGTCGACCGCCGCGTCGACGACCGCCCGTTCCGGCCCCTCCGCGGGAACTTCGAGCGCACCCGGCCCCGGCCGGTCCAGCTGCACGAGGGAGGTGCCCGGCAGCAGAAGGTTCACTTTGCTGCGGTCCTCGTCGATCTGCCCGGCGAGCGCGTCCAGGCGAGCGTGGAGCTGCCACAGGGCCGCGCCGAGCACGTTCTCCATGTCGTCCCTGGTGAAGCCGGGGGCCAGCGCCTCCAACGCCAGCACACCGAACGGGGAGTGGTCGTTCATGATCTGCACGATGCCGCCGTACAGGGCGGTCGCCGTCTCCTCGAGGCGAGCCGCCTCCGCGTCCTTCACGTCCAACTCGCGGGCGAGCTGCGTCTCGCTGCTGAGCGGGCGTCCTCGGGCGCGGGCGCGCCGCATCATGTCCCGCAGGCGCTGGACATGGGTGCGCATCCCGGCCACGCGCTGCAACTCGGCCTCGTAGCGGACCCGTTGGCCGACGGCCGCGGTGAGCGCGTCGAACAGTGCCTGGGTGGGTGCCTGCTGTCCGAAGGTGAAGGTCTCGATGTCCTCCTCGGCGGTCGCGTCCGCCCCGACCGGGCGCTCCACCGTCCTGACGGTGCGCACGATGCCGTAGTGGGCCCAGGCGTTCTCCAGAGCGCCGGCCGAGACACTCAGACGTGTGGTGATGCGCGCGGCTGCCAGCCGTTCCAGGTCGGCGAGTGTGTCCCTGATCATGCCGCCGAGCAGTGTGCGGGTCTGCTCGTAGAAGCGGGTGGCCGGTGCCCACACCGATGTCGGCGGGATGCTGCCGCGAAACAGCGACCGGACGGCGGTGTCGACGCGCCGGATGCCCTCCCAGCCGTCGTACAGGTAGAGATCGAACAGTTGCTGCCACAGTCCCCCGTCGAGGACGACCAGTTCTCTGCCCTCGCCGTTCGTGACCTCCAGATGGGGGGCGGCGCGGCGGCCGAGCGCGGCCAGGTAGCGCTTCAGCCGTACGTCGTAGGCGGCGCGGGTCCGCTCCATCAGCCTCTGGTCCTCGGGGAACGGGGCCTCCTCGGCTTCGGGGTCCTCGTCGAGGCGTGCGACGGACGCGGCAGGCAGCCGTGGGGTGATGGCCACCCGTACCGGGGTGCGCGGCTCCCCGCTGTCCGGTGCGGTCAAGACCCGTCCCGGTCGCGTTCTTGTCTGGCCTTGCGCTCGGCGGCCAGGTCGGGCAGGGCGGTGTCGCTGTCGTGCAGGTACACCAGCGACGTCGGAATCGTGAACTCCCAGGGCTCGCCCTCGGGTTCGGCCCCGTAGCGATCGTCCTGCCGGCGGCGCAGCTCGTCGTGCAGCGGCAGGTAGAGCGGATCGCCGATCACCGGCGCGGGCCCTCCCTCCCACGGCTCACGCGTGGCGAGGAAGTGCAGCACGGCGTCGTCGTAGGCGGGCGTGACGGCGACCAGCACCCGGGCCGCTCCCGCCTGGAGGAAGGCGGTCATCGCCGGATCGGTGTCGTCCGAGCGCGCGAGGAGTTCCATCCACCTGGGCGGGGTGGCCCAGAAGTAGGGGTAGCAGAGGTGTGCGAGGTTGTCCCAGTCGAAGGCCTGCTCCAGGAACTGGATGTAACTCCCCTTGCGGCGGGCGATGTCGAGCTTCGGGACGGGGTACCCCGTCTCCTCCTGTGTGGTCCTCCAGACGAATCCGGCTGCGGGGTCCGGGGTGAGCCGGGTGACGTCGTGCTGCACTGAGCGGACGCCCATCGACTCCCACCCGGTGAGGAGGTCGTCGGCGGCGTCCGCGGCGTACTCCTTGGTGATCATCGCCAGGCACTGGCGGCGTACTTCGGTGCGGATGAGCTCGGCGTTGAGCGCTTCGGACGTGCCCTGCAAGAGGTCGTTGAGCACCACGGCCTCGATCTCGGACATGCGCTGGGTGTACGCGGACAGCGCGCTGTCGTACTGCTGTCGCCGGGTCCGGTCGAGTTCGTCCGCGCGCGCCTTCTCCACCTTGTGGATCGCCGCGTAGACCTTGGTCCGCCAGTCCGTCAGCGCCTGGGTACCGGTCAGCGACAGCTGCCCGCTGATCATCATGCGGTACAGCTCGATGTCCTGGAAGACGAGGACGACGTCCACGTCGTCGCGCGTGAACACGTACGGGGATGTCGCGGCGTACTCGGTGCGGCTGCCGAGCGGCACGTAGATGCGGTTGTCCTCGGCCTCCCAGATGCTGGAGCCGTCGATCTCGATCCGCACGAGGTTGCGGTCCGCTTCCTCCTCCGGCGGCTGATGATGGTCGTCGAACTGGAGCTGGCCGGTGAGGAACAGCCTGTCCAGCCGATAGCCGGTGGCGCCCGGCAGGGAGCACTTGAGGGCCTTGGTGTACCACTTGTTGCTCCCGTCCACCCCCTCCTCCTTTTGCAGCGAGGCGCCGGACTGGGTGTCCACGAAGGTGACGGTCCTGGTCAGCGGGGGATGGCTGAACGCCGACAGGTCGTAGGTACGGCGTAACTCGTCGAACTTCTCAGGAGTGATCTCCTCCGGATCCGCAACTGGCATCCGGACCTGGACCGGCGCGGGTTCGGCCGGTTTCCGGGGAAGGTCCAGGCGCGCCTCGTACGCGCGCAGCCGGGCCGCCACGAAGAGCGCCGCGGGTTCGGGCAGGACGAACTCGAACATCATCCGCTTGCCGTAGGTGAACAGCTGGGCCCGGTACCGCTTGTCCACCCACCGGTAGATGCCCGACACATGCTCGGTCGAGGCGGACAGCACGTGCTTGTTGGTCTCCTCCGTCTCGAAGACTCGCGTGCTCGTGCGCTGTTCGGTGGTACGGGTCTGCACTCGGGAGACCGCTTTGCTGACGAGCTCCCTGGAGAAGCCCTGCGCGGTCTTGTCGGCCGTCCCGTCGGACCGGTTGTAGGCGAACCCCGCCCCGACCGTGGCCAGTACGACCTTGTTGTCGTAGCGGACGCTGGCGTTGGCATTGACGTTGAGGTCGGTCTTGAGGGAGTTCTCCACCTCGCGCTTCAGCTCGAAGCGGTCCGTCGACTGGGTGTCCTTGCTGGTCTCCTCCTCGAACGAGCCGGTGAAGGAGTAGGTCTCCTCGCTCTTCTCCAGCCGCCGGTGCACGCGCTCCTTGGTCTCCCCCTTCATGATGTTGTGGATGTCGCAGATCTCGCCGGGCGTGTACTCGACGAGCCACTGCTTGACCACCTTGAAGTCGCCTACGCCCAACGGCTTGAGGTCGTTGAACGGATGCGGGTAGTGGAAGAGCCGGGCGAACAGCGGATGGACGACCGGCCGTGCGGCAAGGTAGGCGGCCGCGTCCTGAGCGGTGCCCACCAAGGGGAACCCGGACACCGGGGCCTTGCCGTCCCAGCGGGCCAAGGCCGGGTACCGCAAGGCGAGGAGCCGGATGATCCGCTTGTCCCGCTCCGTGGGACCGGGACCCTTGCACCGCGAGTGGACTTCGTCGGTCGCGAGCGCCTCCAGCAGGTGCAGCGCCCGCAGCCCGGCGATGATCTCGCCGAGGTCGATACTCGTCAGCCGGCGGAGGACGTACAGCAGGTACAGCGCTTCGAACAGGCCGCGTACGGTCGCCTCGAAGTCGGCGTGGTGTCCGGTCCCGTCGTCCGAGAAGACGCACGCGCTCAAGTCCGCGCCGAAGGCCGTGCGGTAGCAGGCCGCCATCCGCTTCAGGCCGAGTCCCGAGACGGCCGGCAGGGCGGTGACCACGGCCCCGACCTGCGGCACGTACGGGGCGTTCACGTCGGTGAGTCGTGTCGGCAGCACGTAGTACAGTCCGCCGCGGACGATCACGGCGCGCTGGTCGAGCTGCTCCAGCCGGAGCTTGCGGGCCGTGCCGCCGGTGGGATGGGGCGCGGTCGGCCCGACCTGTCCAAGCAGCTCGGCCACCAGCGCGTCCATCGCGTCGTCGTCAGCCGGCGGTGTCTCCGGAAACACGTGCTTGAAGACCAGCGCCCCCAGCGGGGAGTACTCCTCGATGGTCGGGGGGTCGGGGACATGGGTTCCGGGCGGTGTGTGAAGGAAGTCGCCGTCATGGATGTAGTTGCGGCGCAGCGACTCCGGCGGCACCGGCTCGGGTGAGCGGATGAGTACAAAGTCGAGAATGGAATCCGCGTCCTGGCCCGTGTCAGCCATGTTCCCCCCGATCGATGAACCCGTCCCCGACCGCATATGCCCCTCCTCAGTGAAGCACCGGTCGCGCCAGGGGTCAGCCCTTTCCTACGGCGCAACCTTCGCGGTCGGCGCGCTACGCGCGTGGTACCGGTCCGTCGCCCTGGGAGCGGCACCGCACGGCATGACACCGTGCCTGCCGGGCGGCGGCCGCGCTCGCGGCACTGTTGGCGTTGATCCACACCAGCACATCCAGCGCACCCCTTCCCCGCCCCGTCCTCCCTCGGCACGTCCGCGCATGTTGAGCGGCGCCCTCACAGTTTGAGGGTGAACCAGATGGTCTTGCCTTCGTCGGTGGGGCGTACACCCCAGCTGTCCGTGAGGGTCTGGACGAGGATCAGGCCGCGTCCTGATTCCTCGTGGTCGCCGGCCGGGCGGGGCTGAGGTAGGTGCGAACTGCGGTCGCTGACCTCCACCGTCAGGTCGCAGTCGGTGCGGCACAGGCGCAGGCCGATGGGGCCCTGCGCGTGCTGAACCGCGTTGGTGAGGACTTCGGAGAGCAACAACCGCGCATCGTCCGTCGCCTTGGCGCAACCCCAGGAGGACAGCGCCTTGCCGAGAAACGCGCGCGCCTCCGGCACGGAGGAGGGGACCGCGGGCAGGTCCACGCTGACGCTGGCCAAGGGAGCTGCCGGCAGCTGGGTCAACAGCAGCGTCACATCGTCGTTGTGGCCCTCTGCGTCCGGGAGCAGGGCCTCCAGCACATGGTCCGCCACCATTTCCAGGCTCGGATCGTCGCTGGTGAACAGCCCTTCCAGCGCCGCGGACAGCGCGGCGAGCTGATCCCCGATGTCGCTGCCGGGCGTTTCGATCAGACCGTCGGTGTAGAGAACGAACGTGGCCCCCGGCTCGATCACCACCTGCGCCTGCTGGAAGAGGACACCGCCGACGCCCAGAGGCGTGTTGACGGGTGAGGGCAGGCTGCGCACACCCTGACCAGGAGTGGCTATGAGAATCGGCAGGTGTCCGGCGGAGCAGAAGCTCACCTCGCCGTCGTCGGCGGCGATCACCAGATAGCAGCAGGTGACGAGTTGATCCGGTACGTCCAGGTCGGCCACGCAGCTGTCGAGGGCCTGCATGAGCTGGCGGGGCTGCATGCCCGTCTTGGCCAGGGCGTGCGCGGCCGACCTCAACTGGCCCATCACCGCGGCCGCTTCCAGGCCGCGGCCCATCACATCACCGATCAGCACCCCGACGCGTCCCGCGCCGAGCGGAATGAGGTCGAACCAGTCGCCGCCCACGCCCGCGCCCTGGGTGGCGGGCCGGTAGCGGCTCGCGGTGACGAGACCGGGCACCGCGGGCGGGGTTCCCATGAGGCTGCGCTGCAAGGTCAGGGCGACGTGGCGCTGTTGCTCGTAGAGCGCGGTCAGTTCGGCCTCAGCCCTCTTGCGGTCGCTGATGTCGCGCACGATGGCGCAGGCGCCGACCACGGTGCCGTCCGGAGCCCGGGTCGGCCAGAGAGTGACGTCGACATCCAGCAGACGGCCGTCCTCGGTGGCCCGCAACGTCTCGAAGTGCTCGACCTTCTCCCCCTGACGCAGCCGCTCCAGGAGCTCATCGATCTCGCCCTCGTGGCCGGGCGGCGCCAGCAGACCGACATGGCGGCCCATGACATCGGCGGCGGCATAGCCGTAGAGGCGTTGCGCGGCGGCGTTCCAGTAGGTGATGTGGCCGTCGAGGGTCTTGGCGAGAATCGCGTCCTGGGACGACTCGACCAGCGCGGCGAGTTCGTTGATCCGGGCTTCGGCCGCCTTGCGTTCGCTCACATCGCGCACGGCGGCCGAGACCAGCAACCCGTCCGCGGTCTCCAGCGGACTGAGGCTGATCTCGACGGGAAACTCCGTCCCGTCCTTGCGCAGACCGTGCAGTTGCAGCCCGGCCCCCATCGGACGTACTTGCCGTGTCGTGGAGTAGTCGTCGCGGTGCCTGGCATGAGCGTCGCGGAAGCGGCCCGGGATGAGCACCTCTACCGGTCTGCCGAAGAGTTCCTCACGCTTGTAGCCGAACAGCGCTTCGGTCTGTGCGTTGACCAGCTTGATGGTCCCGGTGTCGTCGACGATCACCATCGCGTCGGGCGCCGCCTCCAGCAGCCCTCGGAAGCGCGCCTCGGCTGCCTTGCGCTCGCTGACATCGCGTACGGCGGCCGAGACGAACATCCCCTCGTCGGTCTCCAGGGGGCTGAGGCTGATCTCGACCGGGAACTCGGTCCCGTCCTTGCGCAGACCGTACAGATCCAGCCCGGCTCCCATGGGGCGCACCTGACGGCTGGCGAAGTACCCGGCTCGGTGCGTCGAGTGGTGACCGCGGAAGCGTTCCGGCACGAGCACCTCTACGGGGCGGCCGAGCAGTTCGTCACGGCGATACCCGAACAGCGCCTGGGTCTGCGCGTTGACCAGCTTTATGGTGCCGGTCTCGTCGACGATCACCATCGCGTCAGGGGCTGCCTCGAGCAGTCCCCAAAACCTTTCCTCGGCATGCTCGCCCATACACACCCCAATGGTCCCGCCCACGAGTGGGGCCGTGACATCACAGCGCACTACCGGGCCATCCACCCTCAAATGACCGCTACTGGCCGCACTCCAACCGAACCTGCGCGTTGCGGCAACATTCCATGGTCGACCTGACCTGTCCGCCACGACTGCTCCGGTCAACCTCTGGCTGGTTGGGGGACACATACGCAGCGAGATCGAGGCTTCCGGCACGACTACAGGCGGATGATGACCAGGGCGGTGTCGTCGGTGTTTCCCTTCGGCGGGAGAAGGTCGGCCAGCAGGGCGTCGGCGAGGGCATCGGGGTCGGCCTGGCGGTGCCGGGTGAGGGAGTCGGCGAGGCGGTCGAGGCCGACGTCGATGTCCTCGTCGCGGCGCTCGATCAGACCGTCCGTATAGAGGACCAGGACGCTGTCCGCCACGAACGGCGCACTGGCCTGAAGACGGGGAACGTGTTCGGGGCGGGCGCCGAGCGGCGGATCGGTGGCCCCGTCGAGGAAGGTCACGGCGCCGTCAGGGCTGAGCAGGGCGGGCGGCGGGTGACCGGCGCAGCTGTAGACGATGGAGCGGTCACCCCAGTCGACGAACGCTGTGGCCGCGGTGCTCGACTCGGCGCCCTCGACCGAGCGGGCGTACAGCCCCAGGGCATCCAGGGCCTGACCGGGGCCGTCCGCGACACGGCAGGCCGCGCTCAGGGCACTGCGCAACTGCCCCATGGCGCACGCGGCCACCAGCCCGTGGCCGACGACATCGCCGACGGAGGCCGCGAGGCCCCCGTCGGGCAGATCGGCCAGGTCGTACCAGTCGCCGCACACGTTCAAGGCGCCGATGGCGGGCCGGTAGCGCACGGCCGTACGGTGCCGGCTCGGGCCGGGCACCGGCAGCATCGCCGCTTGGAGGGCCAGGGCGACCTCACGTTCGCGGGCGTGCGCCTTGCGCAGCCTTTCATTGAGTTCCTGGAGCTCACGAGCCCGTGTGTACAGCTCGGCCTCCAGCACCCGGTCCCGGGTGTCGCCGCCCCGGCGGCCGAAGGCGCGGATGAGGTCGGTGACCTCCTCCACCCGGTGCACGATCAGCACCGCCCGCCCGTCGGGGCCGAGGACGGGCGCGTTCACCGGGCTCCAGTAGTGCTCCTGCCACTGGCCGGGCCTATGGGGATCCTCGATGTCGTAGCGGAGCAACGCCATGGTGTCGCGCTCGCCCGTGGCCAGCGCCCGCTCCATCGACTCCCGGGTCTCCCGCATTCCGGCCGCGGCCGGCTCATTGGGGTTCTCGGGGAACACATCGAAGATGTAGCGGCCCAGTACCTGCTCGCGGGTGCGCCCGGCCAGCCTCAGGAAGTCGTCGTTCGCGTCGACGTAGACCAGGTCAGGGGTGAGCAGGGCCACCATGCCGGGCAGGGCATGGAAAACCGCCGCATAGTCGATCTGCGGATCCCGCATGTGCTGCCCTGCCTCGGCGCCGACCGTGAGTGAGTTGTTCCACGATAGAAGCGAACGCATCGAACGGCCCCGGCACTACTCCCTTCGGGGGCCGGACGATCATGTGTACGGACCCGCGGCGGCGGTCACCGGGAGCGGGTCGGCGCCGGGCGCACTCATGCCCGTATCGCCGGCGTGAGGACCTCCTCGCACCACTGACGGAAGGACGTCGGGCTCACGGCCCCGGGGCTGCGCGGCACACCGTCGTCCAGGCCCTCGTCCTTGGACCGCATCATGTCGACGTAGCCCTCCACGAATGCCTCTCCCGCGCCCTGTCCGGCAAGGGCGGCGCGCAGTGCGTCGTACGTCTGTCGCTCGTAGCGGACCGGTCGGCCGAGCACGTCGGACAGGGTGCGTGCCATGTCGTCGGCGGAGAGATTCTCGGGGCCCAGAACCGGGACCTCGCCCGTTCCCGTCCAGGAGCGGTCGAGCACCAGGTGGGCGGCGGCCGCGGCGATGTCCTGGGTGGCGGCCATGGGTGCCTTGCGGTCGGCGGCGACGGTGTCGACGAACACGCCGTCGTCGCGGATGGAGTCCGTCTGCCACAACAGGTTGTCCATGAAGGACGGGTTGGCCAGCGCCCGGTAGGCCACGCCGGTGCTCGCGATGAGGTCGTCCATGGCCAGGGATGCCGTCACCAGTCCGGCGTGTCCGGCGACGGCGGTGCCGCGGCCGAGGGCCGAGACGCCGACGACATGTCCGACGCGGTACTTGGTGAGGGCCTTCGCCGCGGCGCGGGTGAACCCGGAGTACGCGGCTTCCACACTGGGCGCCCGCCGGTCCACCGGGGCCACCCAGAATACGGCGTCGGCGTCGGCGAAGGCCCGGTCGATCACTTCGGCATCGCCGTGCGACCCGGTGATGACGTCAACGTGGTTGCGGACCGTGCCGGGGAGTTTGTCGGGGTCGCGCACGATGACGCGCAGTTCTTCGTCGCGACCGGAGGTCTCGTTGAGCAGGAGGTCCAGGAGTCGGCTGCCGATCCTGCCGGTGGGTGTCGTGATGACGATCATGTTGTGAGTCTCACGGCCCGCCAACTGCACCGTCCAATACCCTTTCCGGCGATTGATACCGTGCGGGTATGGATCTCGATCTGCGCAAGCTCCGCTACTTCGTCGCGGTGGCCGAGCACCGGCACTTCGGGCGAGCGGCGCAGCAGCTCTACATCACGCAGCCAGTACTCAGCCGTCAGATCAAGGCCCTTGAGCAGGAACTGGAGTGCACCCTGCTCGTCCGGACCACCCGCAGCGTGGAGTTGACCGCCGCCGGAAACCAGCTCTACGAGGAGGCGCAGGAGCTCCTCGCGACCGTCGCCTCGGCCGTTCGGCGCGTGCACGACTCCGATCAGGGCGTCCGCCGTCTCGTGGTCGCCTTCTCCCCCGGACTGCATGTGGCGGACGCGATCCGGGCGTTCGCATCCCGCCACCCCGAGGTCGAGACCGACGTGGTCCCGGCACCCTGGTGGCAGCAGGACGCCCCGCTCCGCAACGGCCGGGCCCATGTCGGTTACCTACGGCGGCAGTTCGACGAATCGGGCTTGCACGTCATCCCCATCGGCCGCGAACCCCGAGTCGCCTGCATGCCGGCGGCACACCCCTTGGCCTCCCGCCGGCACCTCACCTCCGCGGACCTCGACGACCAACGCCTCCTCGACGCACCCAAGCGCCGGACGACATCACTGGAGGAGAAGTTCGAACTCATCGCCTCCGGCCACGGCATCGCGCTGGTCCCGCTCGCCGTCGCCCAGTCCTACTCGCGCCCCGACCTCGTCCACCTCCCCGTCACAGACGCAACAGAGGTCGAGACATGCCTGGCCACCGCCGCAGACCGACACGACAGAGTCCTGCGCGACTTCGTGGAAACCGCCACGGCGACACTTCGGCGGGCATGAGCCCGCATGATGGTTGGGGCACCATTCCCCGAGCGGAGGAAGCCCAGATGGATGACGACGTTCTCCTGGCGGAGCAGATGGCCTACTACAGGGCAGGTGCGGCCGAATACGACCGGCCCTATGCGGCGTACGAACAATTGCAGAGGCTGCTGTCCGCCGTCGATGATCTCCCCATTGGCGGGGATGTGCTGGAGTTGGCCTGCGGAACGGGCCAGTGGACCCCGAGGCTTGCCGCGCGGGGTCGTTCGGTGACTGCTGTCGACGCGTCGGCCGAGGTGTTGGCCCTCGCTCGTGCGCGCACCGCGTCCCCCACAGTTCGGTTCATCCAGGCCGACTTGTTCGAGTGGCGGCCGCCACGACGCTACGACACCGTCTTCTTCGCCTTCTGGCTCTCCCATGTCCCGCCGAAGCGGCTGCCCGACTTCTGGAACTCCGTCGCCGCCGCTCTCGCACCGGGCGGCAGAGCGGTCTTCATCGACGACGGTCCGGCCGCCGCCACGGACGAGGAGGTCCTCACCGATCAGCCGACCCCTGCGGCACTGCGCCGACTCGACGACGGCAGCGAGTACCGCATCGTGAAGGTGTTCCACGAGGCCGACACCCTCAAAAAGGATCTCGCGGCTCGCGGTTGGTCGGTCCACGTCCGGGTTGAGGCCGAGAACTTCATCGGCGTTGCGGAGCCACCGTCTATCGGTTGACCTGCGGAAGCCGCACGACCGCGACCCCGCCCTCCAGGTCCACCGTGGTCCGGCGCGGCGGTGCCCCGTCCTCCTCGTCGTCTCGCATGATCAGAGCCGAATGGCGTTCTTTGAGTTCGCTCTGTTTCCCCGGCGAGAAGCTCGCGTGGAGTTGCTCGAAACCGGTCGCCGATATCTGGCCCTGCCGGACGCTGTTCCGCCACGGCAACAGGCCTGCTCTCCCGGCACGGAGAAGCAGTTGATCCACGAAGGCCACGGCGGTCAGCAGGATGACCAGTCCGGGCAAGGTCATGAAGACGGCGAACTCCATGACACGAGCATCGACGCCGTGAGGCCGATGGTGCAAGGCGCGCGGCGTGACAGTCGTGAGGCGAACGGCGGAGTCGCGGGGCGGGTACCACCGCCCCGAACTCCCGTCTCCGAGCCCCGCCGGAACAGGTCCCGGCGCTGCTCATCAGGTGGATCCGAGCCCCCGCGAGGGCTCGAAGCCGTCGACGGCCCGCTCACCGCGCAGGGAGCGGGTGCGAGCCCGCCAGCCAAGAGCCATGGCGGTCAGCCCCAGGGGGACGGCCAGGACGGCTCCCACCATCCCGTTGCCGGTGCCGGGGCCACCGCTGGAGGTCGCCAGATGCAGCACCGCGAGGGCCACGCCCACCAGCCCCACCGCCATGGCCGACAGGGCGCCGACCCGCGCGTTGCCCGTGCTGATCCGTCCGCCGAGGCGGGCCAGGGCCAACCCTCCGATGATCACGCCGATCAGTCCGACCCCGAGGGCCAGGTTGGCGCCCGTCCGTCCATCCCCGATGGCCCCGCCCTCGGCGGCCACCATCAGAACCTCTGCTGCGCTCATGCCGCTCTCCTCCTTCGTACATCGCACTTCGACATCGCAAAGTGCGCGGCGAAATCCGTGGTTTCGCTGTGCCTTGAGCGTGCCTGCCGACCGCACCGCCGGTCGTCCGGCGGATGCGGTGTCTTCGGCCTGCCGTCTACATGGCAGGTGACTGCCACGGATGCGGCAGGCCACGGACCGGTACCACGGCTGCGGTAGTCGTCCGCTCGTCCACAGGCGGGATTCGCCCGCGCCCGCGGCCCGGCTAGGGTGCGCGCATGGACACAGGGCGGATTCGCGTCCCGGCAGGTGCCATGGACTGGGCGATCGCCATCGGTGTGGCGGCACTGCTGCTGGGCACCGGGTTGTCCGGGCAGCACCCGGACGGGAACGGCGGACTGCTGGGCGTCGTGCTGCTGGCGGCGGGCGGGCTGGCGCTGGTCGCGCGCCGCAGGGCTCCGATCGCCGTGCTGGCCGTCACCGGCGTGTGCGCGGTGGGGTATGAGGCGGCGGGTTTTGAAGTGCTCGCCGTCCCTTACCTGGTCGCGGTCTACGGCGCCGTGCGGGCCGGGCATCGTGCCCTGATCGTGGCGGCATCCGTGTCCTTGCTCGTCGTTCTCCCGCTCACCGCCCTGCTCTTCCACGACGGGCCGGCCCGCGAGGCGTTCACGCAGGCCCGGAACGTACTGGAGATCGCCTGGTTGATCGCGGCCTTCTCCGCCGGGGAGGCACTGCGGCAGGCCGAGCGCCGGGCGGAGGAGGCCGAGCGCACCCGGGAGGAGACCGCTCGGCGCCGCGCGGACGAGGAGCGGCTGCACATCGCGCGGGAGCTGCACGATTCCCTCACCCACCAGATCTCGATCATCAAGGTGCAGTCCGAGGTCGCCGTCCACGTGGCCAGGAGGCGCGGCGAGCAGGTGCCCGACACACTGCTGGCGATCCAATCGGCCGGCCGTGAGGCGACGAGGGAACTGCGCGCGACCCTCGAAGCCCTGCGGGACGACGACACGACCCCGCCCCAGGGCCTCGAACACCTGCCGGAGCTGGTGGAGCGCGCCCGTTCCATGGGCCTGCAAGCGACGCTGACCGTCGACGGGCAACGGCACGACGTGCCGGCCGCTGTGGGACGCACCGCCTACCGCATCGTCCAGGAGGCCCTGACCAACACCGCCCGGCATGCCAGTGCCACCACTGCGACGGTCCGGATCCAGTACGGACCCGACGCGCTGTCCATCCAGGTCGACGACGACGGCAAGGCCACCCCCGACAGCGCCACGGTCCCCGGCCTGGGGCTGCTCGGCATGCGCGAACGCGTCACCGCGCTGGGCGGCCGTCTGCGTGCCGAACCGCGCGCCGAGCACGGTTTCACCGTCCAGGCCGAACTTCCCGTGGAACGAGCCTCATGATCCGTGTCCTGCTGGTCGACGACCAACCACTCATCCGCAGCGGCTTCCGCGCGCTGCTCGACCTGGAGGACGACATCGAGGTGGTGGCCGAGGCTTCCGATGGCGAACAGGGGGTGGCGCTCGCCGCGGAGCATCTTCCCGACGTGGCACTCATCGACATCCAGATGCCGGTCGTGGACGGCATCGAGGCGACCCGCCGCATCGCCGCGGACCCCGCCCTGGCCGATGTACACGTGGTCATGCTGACCAACTACGGCATGGACGAGTACGTCTTCGAGGCGCTGCGGGCCGGCGCCGCCGGGTTCCTGGTCAAGGACATCGTGCCGGAGGACCTCCTGCACGCCGTACGGGTCGCCGCCCGCGGCGACGCCCTGCTCGCCCCGTCCATCACCCGCAAGCTCATCCACCGCTACGTCGCCCAGCCCCTCCCCACCGCGACGGGCGCCGCACTGGCGGAGCTGACCGGCCGCGAACGCGAGGCGGTCGCCCTGGCCGCACAGGGCCTGACCAATGACCAGATCGCCGACACCATGGTGATCAGCCCGATGACCGCGAAGACCCACATCAACCGCGCGATGACCAAACTCCACGCCCGCGACCGAGCCCAACTCGTGGTGATCGCCTACGAGTCCGGCCTCGTCGCCCCACGCAACGGCTGACCTGACCACGCCCTCCGGTCCCCGGTATCAGCGGCCTCCGACGCCGCGAACCCAGACAGGGAAGGGCCGGGCCTCCTGCTCACGCCAGGCCTCTGACTCCTCCTGGACGTCCTCCAGGTCCGCCCAAGCCACCACGCCCGGCTCCCGGTCGCTCAGAAAGCCCTCAACGACCTGCCCAAGATCGCCAGTTGGGACGTACGCCCCGCCAAAGGGCAGCTGGTCCGCGGCCACCGTCCCGGTCGAGCACCGAAGCTGCCCGGCCTGCTCGTCATGCCATACGTAGAAGGTCGCCACCCCGGCGAAGCCCATCTCGCGGATGCGCAGGCGAATGCCTTCAGCGGTCCGTTCGAAGGCGGCAACCACTTCAGGAACGGTCAACGCCTGCCGGTCGTCGTCCCCCGCGTTCAGCCACCAGGTGTTGGTCTCCCACTCCACCCGCCGGTCAGCCGGCTCCAGCACCAGCGGCTCGTCCGCCACCTCGGCGATCCATGTCAACAACACCCCGCAAGTATCCCGGCACGGCCGGGACAACAGGAACCGGGGCGGCCTACTGCGCCAGATGGTGTCGCGAAGGCCAGTGCTCACCCTTCCCCTTTGATCTTCTTCATGGTCAGGTGAGAGGTGAGGCGCAGGACTGCGGGCAGGCCGCTGAGCTTGCCGGTGAGAAAGGTCTCGTAGGCCGCGTGGTCGGCGACGGCAACGCGGATGAAGTAGTCGGGGCGGCCGTACATCCGGCGGAACTCGATGACCTCCTCGTAGGAGGAGACGGTCGCCTCGAACTCCTCGAAGCTCTTGCGGTCCTGGGCGGAGATCTCGACGTCGACGAGGACCTCCAGTCCGCGCCCCGTGGCCGTGGGGTCGATGACGGCCCGATAGCCGGCGATGACGCCCGTCTCCTCCAGGCGCTTCACCCGGCGCAGACAAGGCGGCGGAGTCAGGCCGACCCGCTTGGCGAGTTCCACGTTCGTCAGCCGCCCGTCCTGGCGCAGATGAAACAAAATTTCTCGATCTACGGCATCCAGGCTCTCATCATTGCTCATCAATCCAGGATAGGGCCACAATACGAAACCATATGAGCGGCGAATCCTTCTAAAATGTCCTTATGCAAACACGTCCTGCCGCTCTCGCTGCGCCTCCCCCGCCAGCCGGGATGCCGTCGGATGCCCGTGTCGCACTCCGTGACACCGCCTCGGTCGGCCTGGGGTTCGTTCCGCTCGGTCTCGCCTTCGGAGCACTGTGCGTCCAGTCCGGTCTGGACTGGTGGTGGGCGGGCCTGTCGGCCGCGCTCGTCTTCGGCGGCTCGTTCGAGTTCCTGCTGATCGGCCTGGTCGTTGCCGTGGCTCCGCTGGCGTCGATCGCGCTCGCGGCCCTCATGGTGAACGTCCGGCACGTCTTCTACGCACTGTCGTTCCCGCTGCACCGGGTAGCGGGCCGCCTCGGCAAGACGTACAGCACGTTCGCGCTCTGCGACGAGGCGTATGCGCTGACCAGCGGCGAGCAGGCCCGCTCCTGGACCAGCCGACGGATCCTGTGCCTCCAACTCCTGCTGCACCTGTACTGGGCCGGGAGCGCGACGGCCGGCGCGCTCCTCGGCTCCCTCATCCCAGCCGGCGTCACGGGCCTGGACTTCGCCCTGACCGCCCTGTTCACCGTCCTCGCGATCGACGCCGTACGCGATCTCCGCGGCGACCTGCCGACGCCGCTCCTCGCCGTACTGAGCGCCCTGGCTGCCCGCCTGCTCTTCCCGGGCCAGATGCTGCCGGCCGCCTTCGCCCTGTTCACCGCCGGACTCCTGGCCCGTCGCCTCACCACGAGCAGGAAGCCGTGCCATGCCTGACACCACCTACGCCATCGCCGCGATCGGCGTCGCCGCCGCCGTCACCTGGGCGCTGCGTGCCCTGCCGTTCGCCGCACTCGCCCCGCTGCGGGCCAGCGGCACCGTTCAGTACCTCAGCACCCGCATGCCCGCCGGCGTCATGATCATCCTGGTCGCGTACTGCCTGCACGACCTCCCCTTGACCGAGGCTCGCGCCGCGACCCCCCTCGCCGCGCTCGGCACCACCGTCGGCCTGCACCTCTGGCGCCGCAACGCCCTGCTCAGCATCCTCGGCGGCACCGCCGTCCACGTGATCCTGGCCAGCACCCTCTTCGCGCACTAGGGCCTGTCGTTTGGATCAGGCCGGCTGCAGGAAGGGTGCAGTCCGGCTGGCCCGAGCGGCCCGCGACGCCGGACTGATCCAAACGACAGGCCCTAGGGGGCCGCGGCCCGCGCCCCACCCTGATGCGTGATAGATACATCAATCCCTAGGTTTTTCCCATCCGAGGAGACGGATCCCGTGACCACCGGCATCGTCGCGCGTGACAGCTACTACGAGCGGACAGGCGAGCACACCTACAAGCCCACGGCTCACGCGGGTGGTGCATGGCAGACGGATGAGCAGCACTTCAGTCCGCTCGCAGGGCTTGTCGTCCACGCGATCGAGCAGCACCTCGCCGACCGTCCCGGGAATCTGACGCTCGCGAGGATCAGTTACGACATCCTCGGCCGCCTCGCCCTCGACGAGTGCGAGATAGCCGTCGAAACCGTTCGCCCCGGCCGGACCATCGAACTCCTCGAAGCGACGGTGGTCATCAACGGTCGCCCGGTCGTCCGCGCCCGCGCCTGGCTGCTGGCATCCCTGGACACCTCGTCCGTGGCCGACAGCCCCCACGAGCGGCTCCCCGCCCCCGAGGAGCTCACTCCCTGGGCGATGGACGAGGAGTGGAACGGGGGCTACGTCTCATCGATCGACGTCCGCCGGATGCCTCCGTCCCGCAGGGGCCGCGCGGCGGCCTGGGTGTCGTCGCCCCTCGACCTGGTGGCGGGTGAGCCGAGCACCACCCTCGCCTCGTACATCGCGCTCGTCGACACGGCCAACGGCGTCGCCGTGCAGCAGGATCCCACCGCGTGGATGTTCCCCAACCTCGACCTGACGATCCATCTGCACCGGCAGCCACGGGGCCCGTGGACCGGTCTGGACACCACCGTCACCTTCGGCCCGACGGGACAGGGGCTCACCAGCAGCGTCCTGCACGACATCGACGGACCTGTCGGCCACGCCGAGCAGATCCTCACCGTGCGTCCCCTGTAGGTCCGCAACTGGCCGCCGGGCAGACGCGGTTCGCTGCGTCTGCCCGGTCGGCACATCGTCAACCCCGCGCCTCCGCCGCGGCCTTGAGGTCGTCCAGCCACCCCTCCAGGCCCATCCCGAGGATCTCGGTCGCGAGCGGGACATCCGCCTCGACCTGCTCACCGGTCCAGGTCTCCTCCGTGCGGACACGGACGCCGCCCTTGACCTTGGTGAAGGTCCACACGTGGACTCCTTCATCGATACGCAGCCCCTCACCGACCGCCGGCCCGGTC
Source organism: Streptomyces cinnabarinus (assembly GCF_027270315.1). Classification (NCBI taxonomy): domain Bacteria; kingdom Bacillati; phylum Actinomycetota; class Actinomycetes; order Kitasatosporales; family Streptomycetaceae; genus Streptomyces; species Streptomyces cinnabarinus. The sequence continues at coordinate 212,899 of NZ_CP114413.1, forward strand.
CACCGCAAGCACTTGTGCCGCTTCAGCTCCTGGACGGTGGAGGTGATTTCCAGCGTCGTCTCGGGGGTGCTGGGCGTGGCGGGTGCGGGCGTCGTCCAGCGGAACGCCGAACCCTCGCGCAGCCGTCCGGGGTCGAGGCGCTCGGCGCTGAGGACGGGCGACTGCCAGGCGGGCCAGCGTTCGACGTCGGTCTGCAGCTTCCAGATCGTCTCGATCGACGCGTCGATCACCACGTCGGTCGAGTAGCGGATCTTGGCGGCGGGGTCGACCCCCTCCCCGCGACAGGTCGGGGCGCCGGGGCGGGACGGTCCGGGATGAGCCGAGGCGGGCAGGGCGGCGGCACCGAGGACACCGGTGACGGCGAGTGAGATCGCGAGCGCGGTGGCGGTGCGGATGTTCAGCATGGCATTCCCCTTGTAAGTGAGCGATCGAATGTGCGCGCGGCGCTGGGCGGCGGGCAGGTGGGCTTCTGACGGTGCGTTCAGCGGCGGCCGGCCCGGTGAACGGCCACGATGAGAACGGCCGAAGCGGCAGGGATGAGGCCCAGGAACACGGGGTGTAGGTCCTTCGACAGGCTCGGGGCGCCGTCGGGCCGCGTCAGCCAGATCACGAGGGGGATCGCATAGACCGCCGCGACCAGCCCGGCCGCGCGGCGCACCGCCCGATCACGGGCCCGGAGCAGGGCGATCACGATCGGCACCGCCGCGAGCAGGGCGAACTGCCCGACCACCATGACAGGCGCCGCCCACGCGGAGATCGTCACCGCCAGGGGCACACGCCGGTGCTGACGCATGGGTGACATGGATGTCGCGCTCATGGGATTCCCCTCCAGTGGGAGCTAGAGACCTTGCCGTTCGTTAGATGTTCTAACGCGAAAACATAGCAAGAGTCAAGAACCTTAGTGACAGGTTCTAACTAGTGGCTGAAACCGGATCTCGCCGGTCGCACACCCCCGCCCGGAAGTGAATGGGCAGGGATCGGGCATTCCCGGACGGGCACACGGGCATCCGCTACCCGCGCCGCCAGGCCCTTCAGCCCGTCGCTCAGGGGCTCCGCGCTTCGGCAAACGGGCACATTCGGTCGTGAACTGTGCCACGACCAACCTGGCCGCACCCGCTTTCCCCTTGTAGAAATTTGGCCACCAGAGCCCGAGCGGGGGCCGGGCTCGGTAAAGCAGTCGGCGCGGGACAGCGCCCAGAGCCGGGAAACGGAGGTGTCGCCGTGGACGCCCATGAACGAAGACGCGGGATCCTGGAAACGGCACGCCGTTCCGGATGCGTGGATGTCGGACAGCTCTCGGTCGACCTCGACGTCTCCAAGGAGACGGTGCGGCGCGATCTGAACCTCCTGGAGAGGCAGGGGCTGGTCCGGCGCACTCATGGCGGCGCCTATCCCGTGGAGAGCGCGGGTTTCGAGACCACGCTCGCCTCGCGTACGACCATGTACGTCCCCGAGAAGGTGCGGATCGCGGCCGCCGCGGCCGCCCTGCTCGGGGATGCCGAGACCGTCTTCATCGATGAGGGCTACACCCCGCAGCTCATCGCCGCGGCCCTCCCCCGCGACCGGCCGCTGACCGTCGTCACCTCGTCGCTGGCCACCGCCGGCGGCCTGGCCTCCGCCCAGAACATCACCGTGCTGCTGCTCGGCGGCCGGGTCCGCGGCGGGACGCTGGCCACGGTCGACCACTGGGCGACCCGCATGCTCTCCGGCTTCGTCATCGACCTGGCGTATGTCGGCGCGAACGGCATCTCCCGCGAGCACGGGCTCACCACCCCCGATCCTGCGGTCAGCGAGGTCAAGTCCCAGGTCCTGCGCACCGCCAGACGTCAGATCTTCTCCGGGGTCCATACCAAGTTCGGCGCCGCGAGCTTCTGCCGCTTCGCCGAGGTCACGGAGTTCGAGGCGATCGTCACCGACGCCGGGCTGTCCGCCACCGAAGCCCACCGCTACTCACTACTGGGCCCTGAAGTCATCAGGGTCTGAGCCGCAGTTCACATCCGTCTCCCGACCCCGCACGTCCGGGGGCCTGGTTCCCCATGCCCCGAAACACTCCTGGAGTCAGTCATGCGCACACGAAGAATGGTCCACGCTCTCATCACGGCGACAGCCGCGGGCTCGGTGCTGGTCGCCTGCAGCGGGGCCGGGGGCTCGACGGGCTCCGGGGACGGCGACCGCAGCATCAACGTGCTGATGGTCGGCAACCCGCAGATGGAGGACATCGCCAAGCTCACGAAGGACACCTTCACCAAGGACACCGGTATCAAGGTGAACTTCACGATCCTTCCCGAGAACGAACTGCGCGACAAGGTCACCCAGGACGTCGCCACCCAGGCCGGCCAGTACGACGTGGCCACCATCGGCGCCTACGAGGTACCGATCTGGGAGAAGAACGGCTGGCTGCACGAGCTCAGTTCCTACGCCGACAAGGACGCGGGCTTCGACAAGGCCGACCTGCTCAAGCCGATGGTCACCTCGCTGTCCGGCTCCGACGGCAAGCTCTACGCCCTGCCGTTCTACGGTGAGTCGTCCTTCCTGATGTACAACAAGGACGTCATGAAGGCGAAGGGCATCACGGTGCCCGAGCGCCCCACCTGGCAGCAGATCGCCGACATCGCGGCCGAGGTCGACGGCGCCGAACCCGGCATGCGCGGCATCTGTCTGCGCGGTCTGGCCGGCTGGGGCGAACTCGGGGCGTCGCTGACGACCGTGGTCAACACCTTCGGCGGCACCTGGTTCACCGAGGACTGGAAGCCCCAGGTCAACAGCCCCGAGTTCAAGAAGGCGACGAACTTCTACGTCGACCTGGTCAAGAAGCACGGCGAGGCCGGAGCGGCCCAGGCCGGCTTCACCGAGTGCCTCAACGCCATGAGCCAGAAGAAGGTCGCGATGTGGTACGACGCGACCAGCGCGGCCGGATCGCTGGAGGACCCCGCCTCCAGCAAGATCGCCGGACATGTCGGCTACGCCTACGCGCCGACCGTCGAGACCAAGAGCAGCGGCTGGCTGTGGAGTTGGGCGTGGGCCATGCCCAAGACCACGAAGAAGGCCGACGCCGCCTCGGAGTTCATGCTGTGGGCCTCCAGCAAGGAGTACGAGAAGCTGGTCGGCGAGAAGCTCGGCTGGTCGCGGGTCCCGGCCGGCAAGCGGGCCAGCACCTATGAGATCCCGCAGTACCAGAAGGCCGCCGCGTCGTTCGGTGACATCACCCTGAAGTCCATCGAGCAGGCCGACCCGGCCAACCCCGGCATGCAGCCCAGGCCGACCGTGGGTGTGCAGTACGTGGCCATCCCCGAGTTCCAGGACCTGGGAACCAAGGTCACCCAGGAGATCTCCGCCGCCATCGCCGGCAAGGCCGATGTGGACGACGCGCTCAACGACGGCCAGAAGCTCGCCGAGGACGTCGCGAAGAACTATCAGTGACCCTCTCCAACCGCCCGGCCGGCCCCAGCGCCGGCCGGGCACCTTCTCCCACCCCGGCCGTCACCGGCAGAGGAAAGTCCATGACCACGCTCACCGCTCCGCCCAAGACCGCACCGCCGCCCACCCGCCGACGCATGTCCAAGGGAAGCGGCCAGTGGCGCCGCCGCCTCCCGCTGCTGCCGGCGCTCGTCTTCACCGTCGTCGTCACCCAACTCCCCTTCGTGGCCACGATCGTCATCTCCACCTTCCAGTGGAACATCCTCAGGCCGGGCGAGCGGCACTTCGTCGGCCTGTCCAACTTCTCGTTCGTCTTCACCGACGAGCGCCTGCGGACGGCGGTGCTCAACACCATCGTCCTCACCGCGTCCGTGGTGCTCATCAGCGTGGTCCTCGGCCTCGGTCTGGCGATGCTGCTCGACCGCCGCTTCCTGGGCCGCGGACTGGCCCGGACGATGCTCATCGCGCCGTTCCTGGTGATGCCCGTCGCGGCGGCGCTGCTGTGGAAGCACGCCCTCTACAACCCGGACTACGGACTGCTCAACGGCACCCTCAACGCCGTCTACCGCCTGTTCGGCGCGGACAACGGCCCCACGATCGACTGGGTGTCCTCCTACCCCATGCCCGCGGTCGTGCTGTCGCTGGTGTGGCAGTGGACGCCGTTCATGATGCTGATCCTCCTGGCCGGTCTGCAGGCACAGCCCGGTGACGTCCTGGAGGCGGCCCGCGTCGACGGAGCCTCGGCCATGGCGACCTTCCGGTTCGTCACCCTGCCGCATCTGCGCCAGTACATCGAACTGGGCATCCTGCTCGGCACGATCTACGTCGTGCAGACCTTCGATGCCGTCTACACCATCACCCAGGGCGGTCCGGGCTCCCGGACGACCAACCTGCCCTACGAGATCTACCTGACCATGTTCCGCAAGTACGAGTACGGCCAGGCGGCCGCCGCCGGAGTCGTCGTCGTGCTCGGCTCGATCGTGATCGCGACCTTCGCGCTGCGCACCATCGCGTCGCTGTTCCGCGAGGAGGTGTCCCGATGACCCACGCCGCGACTCACCCGGCCACGGCCGCGCCCGGCGCGCGCCTGAAGAAGATCGTCCGCCGCAAGGACGACCGCAACGGCTCGCCCCGGCTGTCCCCTCTGTGGACGTTCGTCACCTGGCTCGCCACGCTGGCGTTCTTCGCACCGGTGGCGTGGATGGTGCTCACCTCCTTCCACCAGGAGGCGGACGCGGCGACCAATCCGCCCACCCCGTTCGCCCCGGTCACCTTCGACCAGTACAAGCTGCTGTTCAGCCGGGACGTCACCCCGTTCCTTCTCAACTCGGCGATGGCGAGCATCATTTCGACCCTGCTGGTGCTCGCCCTGGCGGTGCCCGCGGCCTACGCGCTGTCCATCAAGCCGGTCAAGAAGTGGACCGACGTGATGTTCTTCTTCCTGTCCACGAAGTTCCTCCCGGCCATCGCGGCCTTGCTGCCGATCTACCTGATCGTCAAGGACGCCGGGATGCTGGACAACGTGTGGACGCTGGTCATCCTCTACACCGCCATGAATCTGCCGATCGCGGTGTGGATGATGCGCTCGTTCCTCGCCGAGGTGCCCAAGGAGATCCTGGAGGCCGCCGAGGTCGACGGCGCCAGGCTGCTCACCGTGCTGTGGCGGATCGTCGCGCCGGTCGCCATGCCGGGGCTCGCCGCCACCTCGCTGATCTGCTTCATCTTCAGCTGGAACGAGTTCATGTTCGCCGTGAACCTCACCGCGACCAACGCCTCGACCGCGCCGGTCTTCCTGGTCGGCTTCATCACCAGTGAGGGCCTCTTCCTGGCCCGGCTCTGCGCCGCGGCCACGCTGGTCTCCCTTCCGGTCCTCATCGCCGGTTTCGCCGCCCAGGACAAACTGGTCCGCGGCCTGTCCCTAGGAGCAGTCAAGTGAAAGCCGCCGTCATCGAAGCCCCCGGCAAGGTCACCGTCACCACGGTGCCCGACCCCACTCCCGGGCCGCGCGAGGTCGTGGTCGATGTGGCGGCCTGCGGGCTGTGCGGGACCGATCTGCACATCCTCCAGGGCGAGTTCGCGCCGACGCTGCCGATCGTGCCCGGCCACGAGTTCGCCGGCGAGGTGGTGGGCCTCGGCAGCGAGGTCACCGAACTCGCGCTCGGTGACCGGGTCGCCGTGGACCCCTCGCTGTACTGCAACGAGTGCCGCTACTGCCGGGTCGGCCGCAACAACCTGTGCGACCGGTGGCGGGCCATCGGGGTGACCGTGGCCGGTGGCGCCGCCGAGTACGCGGTGGCCCCCGTCGCCAACTGCGTACGCCTGCCCGACCATGTGGACGTCCAGGACGCGGCCCTGATCGAGCCCCTGTCCTGCGCCGTGCGCGGCTACGACGTGCTCAGGAGCAGGCTCGGCTCCCATGTGCTGATCTACGGCAGCGGCACCATGGGCCTGATGATGCTGGAGCTGGCCAAGCGCACCGGAGCCGCGTCGGTGGACGTCGTCGACGTCAATCCGCAGCGGCTGGCGACGGCCGAGAAGCTGGGCTCCTCCCGGACGGCGCTCTCGGCCGACGAATTGGAACGGCCGGCCGGCTGGGACGTCGTCGTCGACGCGACCGGCAATGCCGCCGCCATCCAGGACGGACTCGAACGGGTCGCCAAGGCCGGCACGTTCCTCCAGTTCGGTGTCTCCGACTACGCGACGACGGCCACCATCTCGCCGTACCGCATCTACAACCAGGAGATCACCATCACCGGCTCCATGGCGGTACTGCACAGTTATGAGCGCGCGGCCGAACTGTTCGCCAACGGGGTGCTCGATCCTGAGGTGTTCATCAGCCACCGACTGCCGCTGGCGCAATACCCGCAGGCACTGGAGCAGTTCGCCTCCGGACAAGGGCGCAAGATCGTCGTCGTGCCGTGAACGGTCACACGCGGATCCATGCCGTCGTGTCCTGAGGCAGGCGGCCGTCGTCGTCGAGCGGGTCGCTGACGAGGATCAGTTCGCGGTGCGGGGGCAGTTCGACGGGCCTGGCGGAGAAGTTGACCACGCAGACCAGGCCCTGCGGACGGCTGAAGGCCAGGACTCCGTCCTCGGTGGGCTGCCAGGTCATGGGGCCGTCGCCGAAGCCGCGGGTGGAGCGGCGGATGAGCAGCGCCTCGCGGTACAGCGTGAGCATCGAGGCCGGGTCCAGGCTCTGCCGGTCCACCGCGTACGTCGTCCAGTCCTCGGGCTGCGGCAGCCACGGCTCGCCCGGCGCGGTGGTGCCGAAGCCCGCGTAAGGGGCCTCCGCGGCCCAAGGGAGCGGTACGCGGCAGCCGTCGCGGCCGGGATCGGTGCCGCCGGAGCGGAAGTGCATGGGGTCGAGGATGCGTTCGCGTGGGATGTCGGCCTCGGGCAGGCCCAGCTCCTCGCCCTGGTAGAGGTAGACCGAGCCGGGCAGGGCCAGGGTCAGCAGGGCCGCCGACCTGGCCCTGCGGGTGCCCAGGCCCAGGTCGGTGGGGGTGCCGAAGGCCTTGGTCGCGAAGTCGAAGGCGGTGTCCGTACGGCCGTAGCGGGTGACGGTCCTGGTGACGTCGTGGTTGCACAGGACCCAGGTGGCGGGCGCCCCGACCGGGGCGTGTTCGGCGAGGGTGGCGTCGATGACGGCGCGCAGTCGCTTCGACTCCCAGGCGCAGGTGAGGAAGTTGAAGTTGAACGCGGTGTGCAGTTCGTCGGGGCGGAGGTAGCGGGCGAAGCGCTCCGCGTCGGGCAGCCAGACCTCACCGACGAACATGGCGCCGTACTCGTCGGCGATCGACCGCCAGGAGCGGTAGATGTCGTGCAGTTCGTCCAGGTCGACGTACGGGTGGGGGTCGACGCCCTTCTCGAAGCCGGGGAGGGCGGGGTCCTTGGCGAGCAGGGCCGCGGAGTCGATGCGTACGCCCGCGACGCCGCGTTCGAACCAGAAGCGCAGGATGTCCTCGTGTTCCCGGCGGACTTCGGGGTGCGCCCAGTTCAGATCGGGCTGCTCGGGGGTGAACAGGTGGAGGTACCACTCGCCGTCCGGCACTCGGGTCCAGGTGGTGCCGGAGAACTCCGACGGCCAGTCGTTGGGCGGGAGTTCGCCGTTCTCGCCGCGGCCCGGGCGGAAGTGGAAGCGGGCGCGCTCGGGGCTGCCGGGGCCCGCCGCCAGGGCGTCCTGGAACCAGGGGTGCCGGTCGGAGACGTGGTTGGGCACGATGTCGACGATGACGCGGATGCCGAGCGCGGCGGCTTCGGCGATCAGCTTCTCGGCCTCGTCGAGGGTGCCGAAGGCCGGGTCGATGGCACGGTAGTCGGCGACGTCATAGCCGCCGTCGACCATCGGGGAGGCGTACCACGGTGTGAACCACACGGCGTCGACACCGAGTTCGGCGAGGTAGGGCAGTCTCGCTCGGACGCCCGCGAGATCACCTGTGCCGTCGCCGTCGCCGTCGGCGAAGCTGCGCGGGTACACCTGGTAGATGACGGCATCGCGCCACCAGTCGTCGGTGCGGGGCGAATGAGGGGCTGCCACGTGACGGTCCTTTCGGGCAGGTCTGGTTCTTCGCCGCCGTCCCGGATGCGGCGGGGCATGGTTTCGACGGGACGGCGGCGAAGGCTTCATGGTGAGTGAGCGCGCCTGGCTGATGGCCGGCCCCCGGTGTCAGCCCTTGAGGCTGCCGGCGGTGAGGCCGCTCATGATGTTGCGCTGGAAGATCAGGAAGATGAGCAGGGTCGGTACGGAGGCGATGGTCAGGGCGGCGATCAGGACGTTCACCGGTACGCCGTTGGACAGCGAGTAGATACCGACGTTCAGGGTCTGCTTGGCCGGGTCGGGCAGGGTGAGCATGGGCCAGAGGAAGTCCTTCCAGATCCCGACGACCGCGAAGATCGAGACCACGCCCAGGATGGGCCGCGAGATCGGCAGGACGATCGACCACAGGATGCGCATCGGGGACGCGCCGTCCATGGCGGCCGCGTCGAGCAGCTCCTTGGGAATGGAGTCGAAGAAACGCTTGAGCAGGAAGATGTTGAAGGCGTTCGTCACGGACGGCAGCCAGATCGCCCACGGGGTGTTCAGCAGGTTCCGCTCGAAGATCGGCACGTCGAGCACGGTCAGGTACTGCGGTACCACGAGCACGGTCGCCGGAATCATCAGCGTGGCCAGCATCATGCCGAGGATGGCCTTGCCGAGCACCGGGCGCAGCCGGGACAGCGAGTAGGCGGCGGCGACGTCCAGGACGAGCTGGAAGGCGAGAGCTCCGAAGGCGTAGAAGAGGGTGTTCAGGAGCAGGGTGGACAGGTCCATGACGTCCCACGCCCGGCTGTAGTTCTCCGGTGTGAAGGAGTCCGGGACGAGGGTCGGCGGGGTCTGGATGACCTCCTGGGTGTCCTTGAAGCCGCTGGAGACCAGCCAGTACAGCGGGCCGAGGAAGACCAGGGTGAAGCCGCCGATCACGATGGTGAAGGTGGCCCAGTAGAGGAACTTGCCGCGGGGCTTGGCGAGTTGGGCCGGTGAGATGAGGGTGCGCGTGGACATGGTGGTCTCCCCGGGCTACTCGTCGTCGGCGCGGCTGAGCTTGACGTATGCCGCCGAGAACGCGGCGAGCAGTACGAGCAGGAGCAGGCCGAGCGCCGCCGCGGCACCGTAGTTGTTGAAGTTGAAGGCGTACTGGTAGATGAGGTAGACGACGGTGGTGGTGGACCCTTCGGGTCCGGCGCCGCCGGTGAGCAGGAAGGGCTCCACGAAGACCTGCATCGTGGCGATGACCTGCATGAGCAGCATCAGCGACAGGATCAGGCGGGTCTGCGGGATGGTGACGTGCCAGATCTTGCGGAAGAGGCCGGCGCCGTCGAGTTCGGCGGCCTCGTACAGCTCGCCGGGGATGCCCTGGAGCGCGGCGAGGTAGATGAGGGTGGCGCCGCCCATGTTCATCCAGGTCGCGGCGATGACCACGGAGAGCATGGACAGGTCGGGGTCCTGGAGCCACTGCTGCGCGGGCAGGTGGAGGAAGCCGAGCAGTTCGTTGAGCAGGCCGTACCCGGGATCGTAGAGGTACTTGAAGAGCAGCACAGAGGCGACCGGGGGCAGCATCACCGGGAGGTAGACCAGCAGCCGGAGGTAGCCCTGGCCGTGCTGGAACTCGTTGATGACGATGGCCACGACGAACGGGACGACGAAGCCGAGCAGCAGGGCAAGCACGGTGAACAGGACCGTGTTGCGCCAGGCCTGCCAGAAGGCGGGGTCGTTGAAGACGGTGCGGAGGTTGTCCAGGCCGACCCAGGTGGTGTCGCCGCCCTCGGTCTTCTGGAAGGCGAGCAGGAACTCCCTGATCATCGGGTACCAGGAGAAGAACGCGAAGCAGAGGACCGCGCCGATGAGGAAGCCGTGGGCGGTGAGGTTGCGGCGCAACTCCTTGGCGAACCGGCCGCCTTGTGGTGCTGAGCCCGCCCTCTTGTGGGTCGAGGGGCGGGGAGTGTTCCCCTTGGTCGGGGTCAGGCTCGGGGCCGACATCGTCGCTCCTTGGTGCTGATGGCCGGGTTGCTGTCTCGCGGGGGCCGCGTGGTCGTGGGCCGCGGTGGTGGGCGCGGCGTTCCCGGCAGGGGCGGGGTGACGGGGCCCGCCCCTGCCGGGAGGTCGGTCACTGGTTGGCCAGGACCTGGTTGACCTGTGACTCCGCGGTGTCGAGGAGCTTGTCGATGTCGGCGTCCTTGTTGGTGAGGATGCCGGACATGACGTTGTCGAGGATCTTGTAGACCTCCTGCGCCTTCGGCGGTTCGGCCTTGCCGGCGACGGGGTTGTCCATGAACGTCTTGAAGTTGGCGACCGGCATGGTGGCGTGCTCGGCGCGCGCGGCGTCGTCCTTGGTCTTCGACTCGTTCAGCCAGAAGTTGGGCTGCGGAACGCCGACGGGGAGCTTGTCGGCCTTGGTGCGCTCCCACTCGAACTGGCCCTTGCCGACGGTGAGGTTCTTGAAGTTCAGCCAGGCTATGGCGGCCTTGATCTTGTCGGAGGAGATGCCCTCCTTGATCATGTAGTTGTTGCCGCCGGCCAGGGTGCTCTTGCCACCGGGTATCGGGCCCATGCCGAAGTTCTCGTACTTGGCGCCGAGTTGCTGGACCATGTAGGCGATGTCATCGGGGGCGGCGAGGAACATGCCCAGCTTGTCGGTGGCGATCTGCTTCTGCAGGTCGCCCCACTTCAGCAGCTGGGTCTTGCCCATGCTGTCGTCCTCCCAGCGCATGGCGTGGAGGTTCTCGGCGACCTGCTTGCCGAGGTCGGTGTTGAACGCGGCCTTCTTGCCGCCGGCGTCCACCACGTCGCCGCCGACGCTGTACATCTGCGCGGTGAAGTGCCAGCCGCCGGTGTTGCCCGCGCTGTACTCGCCGAACCCGGCGATGCCGTCGCCGAGGTCGGCGATCTTCTTGGCCGCGGTGCGGACCTCCTCCCAGGTGCGCGGGGGGTTGTCCGGGTCGAGGCCGGCCTCCTTGAACAGCTTGCGGTTGATGAGCAGGCCCATCGTGTAGTTGCTGGTGGGCAGGCCGTAGAGCTTGCCCTCGTGCTGGAGCGAGCCCAGGACGTTCGGGTCGATGTCCTTGAGCAGGGGCACGGTCTGGTCATTGACGTAAGCGGTGATGTCCTCCGCGCCGTCGTGGTCGAGCACCTGCGGCAGGTCGGTGAAGTAGGTGTAGAAGACGTCCGGCTGCGACTTCGCCTTGAGCATGGCGGTGAACCGCGGCGGCTCCAGGCACTGACCGGGAGTGGACCGGCCCTCGATCGTGACGTTCGGGTAGGTCTTGTTGAACTCGGCGACGTCCTCCTTCCACTCCTTGAGCTCTGCCGCCTTCGCCGTGGGGGGCATGCAGTCGATGGTGATGGTCACCTTCGTCTTCGGGTCCAGAGGCGCGGACGGGTCAGCCGAGGCGTTGTTCCCGGATTCGTCGTCGCTGTCGTTACTGCTGGTGCCGCAGGCGGCGAGTGCGGTCAGCGTGAGCGCGGAAACGAGAGTGGCCGCAACTGTGCGGCGGGCACGGCGGATCCGGGCACTTCTCATGAGTGGCCCCCTTCGGGCATGAACGTGGGAATCGCCCCATCACTGATGCGTTGCGAGGCGTGGCACACTCAACCACCCACGACAACTGAACGCAAGATCTCGCGCTGATTTCGTAAATGAGCGACAGGACTCCGAACGTAGGCGGCTGTCACAGGGCACAACGGCGACCGGGACCCATCGCTCTGGGCCCCGGTGCCATGCCGAAGTGCTGGTTCGGCGCTAGGGGTTGTTGATGATCCTGAACGTGGACGTGGTGTTGCGGATGTCCACCGCGTTGTTGCTCATGGTCAGGCCGTTGAAGGTGACCTCACCCACCGCCGGGCCCTGGCCCGCCTCGGGCATCTCGTTCGCCCAGAGACCGAAGCCGGACTTGGCGTCGTAGGCGTCGCCGCTCTTGCGGGCGCCGGTGATGGAGATGTCCGTGAGGACGGTGTCCTTGATCGGGAACTGCGGCTGGCCGCCGACGTAGTTCGTCTGGAACATGATCCCGCTGTAGGTGGGATCGACGATGTCGACGTTGCTCACCCGGATGCCCTGGAACACCTTCGAGGCGGAGAACAGCCAGATGCCGGGGAAGGTCTGGTTGCCCCAGAAGTGGCCGCCCGCCCGGACGATGGAGATGTTCTCGAAGGTCGTCGGCTCGGTCCCGAAGCCGTTCATCGGGTACCCGAAGTCCAGCGACGAGATCGTGATGCCGGAGTAGACCAGCGTGTCCGCGATATGGATGTTGCGGAACGTGTTGCGGTAGCCGCCGTAGACGGCGATACCCGCCGCTCTCCAGGTCAGGGTGGTGGTGAGGTTCTCGTAGACGTTGTTGAGCATGTCGGCGCCGCCCGCGTCGATCGCCGAGAACAGCGCGAAGCTGTCGTCGCCGGTGGCCCGGGCGTCGTTGTTGGTGACGTGGTTGTCCGTCGACCCGTTGGTCATGTTGACGCCGTCGGCGAACATGTTCCGGATCCGGGAGTTCTCGATGGTGATCCGGTCGCTGTTGGCGCCCCAGTAGAGGCAGACCATGTGCTCGTTCCAGATGTTGTCGATCGTGATGTTCGCGACGTTCGCGAAGTCGAAGACCTTGCCCGGTCCGTCGATGCGCGAGGTGTAGTTGCCGAAGTAAGCGAAGCCCTGGAACACCGAGCCTTGCGCGGTGTTGTCGGCGCGGAAGCCCACGTCGGTGTTCTCCTGTGCGGCGGGGGCGTGGAACCTGGTGTACCAGGGCCCGGCGCCGATCACCTTGACGGCCTTGCCGTAGACCTGGAACTTGCTGCTGGTCTCGTAGGTGCCCGGCGGCAGGTAGACACCCTCGTACGCGGTGTTCATGCGCGCCTGGTCCAGGGCGTTCTGCACGGCCTGGTGGGTGAAGCCGGCCGGGACCACGTAGCGGGCCGGGTCCGGGTTGGGCACCGCGGCGACCTGCTCCGTGTTGATGAAGTCGATCGCGTAGGTGGAGGTGTTGGCGGCGTCCTTCTGCAGCCGGATCTTGCTGCCCGCGGGCACCGTCTCGTCGAGGAAGATGTTGGCCTCGTCGTAGATGTGCCGCGGTCCGCCCGCGGACGGGGAGTTGCCGGGAGAGGCCTCCGCCCCGTACAGCCAGGCGTACTTGGAGGTCAGCGGCATCGCCTTCTTGAAGGCTCCGTCGACGTAGACGTTGATGGTGGAGTTGATGCCGCCGCCGCCCGCCGCGTCCGGGATGGAGAAGCGGGTCACCAGGGTGTTGGTCGAGGCGCGGGTGGTGAACTCGACGTACTCGCCGGTCGCGTCCAGATTCACCGCCTTGCGGCCCGAGGCCTCGCCCGCGATGTCACCGACGGTGCGGTTGGGCCCGACGACCGCCGCGCCACCGCCCACGGCACCGTCCTCCGCCTCGTACATGTCGTACGGCATGTTGGCGCCGCGGCCGACGAACAGGGGCTGAGAGGTGCTGTTGTTCTCCCGCTTGACGGGGACCTCGTTGGCGTCGTCTGCGACGGTGACCTTGACCGTGTAGGAGCCGTTGGCCGCGGTCCACGGTCCCAGGTCCACGGCGGAGGCCGTGTCACCCGCGCCGATGGCGCCGCTGTAGGCACCGGTGAGGGTCTTGACGGTGTTTCCGGAGGAGTTGACCAGCGACAGGGTCAGGCCGTGGCTGCCGCCCGCGGACGCCACCGTTCCCTGGTTCTTCAGGGTGACCTTGAACGACACGTTCTGCCCGGCCGAGGGGCTGGAGGGCGAGGTCGCCACGGAGGAGACGACCAGGTCGGAGCTGTCCACCGGCCGCACCACCAGGGAGGTGGGGCGGGTGTAGGTGTTGTTGCTCTCGTTCTGCTCGATGACCCGCTCGCCGTCGTCGGCGACCGCGCTCAGCTGGTAGGTGCCCGCGTCACGGGCCCCGATGGAGGCGCTGACCGTGGTCTGCGCACCCGCGGCGAGCGCGCCGACATCGGCCGAGGCCACCTTCGTGCCGCCCAGCCGCAGCGCGACACTGCTGGCGGCCGCGGCGGCGGTGCCGTCGTTGCGGACGACCGCCGAAACAGTGATCCCGTCGGTCTCCACCGGCGAGGCCGGAGCGGTCGTCAGGCCGGTGACCACGAGGTCGGGGTTCGGGGCCGGGGCTCCGATGACCTGCAACTCCGCGACCTGCGCACCGGGCGCGCCGGTGTTGGAGGTGAAACGGAGCTGGACATCGGCGACGCGCGCGGTGACCGGGATGGTGACCGTGTTCGCGCCCGAGGACGGGCTGAAGGAGTAGTCGCGGGCCGCGACAAGGCTGGTGTACGCCGAGGCGCTCTGCTCACGCCCGAGGACCTGGATGTTCTGCGTCCGGGCTCCCCAGGCCGCGTCCGGGTTGAGCTTGACCACGACGCTGGTGATGTCGGCGTTGGCGTCCAGCTTCGTCGTCAGCGTCGAGGGGAAACCGGCCGACTCCCAGTAGGTGGCGACGTTGTTGTCGTTGGCGTTGGTCGCCACGAACGTCTGGGTGGTGGAAGAGCCCTCGATGGGCTTGCCGATCGCCAGGTTCGAACCACCGGAACTGCCGTTTCGGGTGACGGAGTTGCTCGGCCCGGACACATTGCCCGCGGCGTCCTTGGCACGCACCTGGTAGGTCACCGTCGCCGAGGCCGGCTGGGTGTCGGTGAACGTGGTGACGTTTCCTGCCACGCTCTCCCGCAGGGTGTTGTTGGCGTAGATGTCGTAGCCGGTCACCCCGGTGTTGTCGCTCGACGCCGTCCAGGTGAGCCTGATCTGGTTCGCCGCGGGCTCGGTGTACTGGAGGTTCGTCGGCGCCGTGGGCGCCTGGGTGTCTCCGGACTCGCCGATACGGGTGACGGTGTTGCTGTCCCCCGACTGGTTGCCGGCGGCGTCCTTCGCGCGCACCCGGTAGGAGACGGTCTGGCTCGCCGGGCGGTTGTCGGTGAAGGTGGTCACGTCACCGTCGACGGTGGTGAGCAGCTCACCGTTGGCGTAGATGTCGTAGCCGGTGACACCGGTGTTGTCGCTCGACGCCGTCCACGTGAGCCTGATCTGGCCCGTGCCCGGCTGTGTGTAGGCCAGGTTGGCGGGCGCGGTGGGCGGCTGGGTGTCGCCGGTGGCGGGTCCGTAGATCTCCAGTTCGGAGATCTGCGCCGCCGGGTGCTCGGTGTTGGCGGTGACCAGGATCCTCACGTACCGCGTGGTCGTGGGGTTGAAGGTGATCGACGTCGACTGCCCGTTCGCGGTGTTGAAGGGGTACGCCTGGGACGCGGTCAGGTCGGTGAAGGTGGTTCCGTTGGTGCTGCCCTGGACCTTGAGCGTCTGGCTGCGCCCGCCCCATCCGTCGGGCGGGCGGAGCACGACGCGGTCGATGCTCAGGCTGGAGCCGAGGTCGGCCTGGAGCCACTGGGGCAAGGCGTTGTTGGTGCTCTCCCAGTACGTCGCCTTGTCGCCGTCGTTGGCGTTGGCGGTGCCGTAGCCGCTCTGGCTGCCGCTGGCCGTCAGGGTCTTGCCGGAAGCGAGGTTGCCGCTCGAACCGTCGGCGGCGTGCACTTCGAGTTCGGAGAGCTGGGCGGCCTGCCAGCCGGTGTTGGCCGTGATGTTGACCCGTACGTAGCGGGTCTGGGAGGCCGGGAAGGCGACGGTGACGGTGTTGGCGGCGCCGGGGTCGAAGGAGTAAGTGGCGGACGTCTTCAGGGTGGAGAAGCTCGTGCCGTCGCTGCTGCCCTGGATGGACAGGGTCTGGTTCCGGCTCTCCCAGGAGGCGGGCAGCTTCAGGACGACCTCGTCCACCCGGGTGGTGGTGCCGAGGTCGGTCTGGACCCACTGGGGCAGGGCGGAGCCCGCACCTTCCCAGTAGGTGGCCTGGTTGCCGTCCGTCACATTGGCGGCGCCGTAGCCGGTGTGTGTGCCGCTGGCTGTCGCGGGGTCGCCCAGGGCGATGTTGGGGCCTCCGGCGGCGGAGGCCGACAGTGTCGTGGTGCCCAAGGCCAGGAGGCTGGTCACGATCACGGCGCACAGGCTCCGCGATCTCCAGTGCTGGGTTCTCATCTGTCCCCGATCTCGGCCCCGTCGCCCGAACGGACGACGGGGCACGCTTCAGTGGAAGGGGTGATCGGCGCTCAACACGCCTTAGGGCGTGGCACCGTTGATCACGAACTGGGACCCGGGTTCGATTAGGACGTTGCCCTGGGCCGAGTTGGTGATGTCGACGTTCGTCAGCGTCGCGCTGCCTCTGGCGCCGCTCATCGCGAGAACGCCGGAGCCGTTGTTGGACTTGTCGATCTTGACGTTCTGGATCTGCACGCCCGGTACCGATCCGCCTCCGTTCTTGAACTGGATGCCGTCATAGGTGGAGTCATGGATGTCGGTGTCCCTGATCGTCACGCCCGGGATGTCGTAGGCGGCGGCGAAGAGGGTGATGGCGCCGAACTCCTGTGCCTCGCCCCAGAAGGCCCCGCCGGTGCGGTGCAGCGCGTTGTTGGCGATCAGGGTCTGCCCCGAGAAGGGGAGCGGGTCGTGGTCCGTGGCCAGCATGATTCCGGGGTAGTTCATGGTGTCGGCGATGATGTTGTTCTCGATCTTGTTCCCGTAACCGCCGTAGATCGCGATGCCGTTGGCGCGCCAGGGCAGCTGGATGGTGTTGTTGCGGAAGGAGTTGTCGTGGCCGATGTCGGTCGACGGGTCCTTGACGTAGCGGCTGGCCCAGACGGCGAGGGCGTCGTCGCCGGTGTTGCGGAAGGAGGAGTTGTAGACGGTCGAGTTGCGGGTGCCGTTGGCGAAGTTGATGCCGTCGGCGTAGGTGTTGCGGATGCGCATCCCGCTGAACTCCAGCCCGTCGCCGGGCCCCCACAGCTCGGGGATGTTGGAGTAGTCGCGGCCGACCCAGACGCCGACGTTCGCGTGCTCGATCCAGACATTGTTGATCTTGGTGTTCTTGCCGAACCTGCCGTTCAGGCCCACGCCGCCCTCGGCCCCGCCGTCGCCGCCCCGGATGGTGCCCGAGCCGAAGATCGCGATGTCGGAGATCTGCGTGTTGTCGTCGATGTCGAAGCCGAAATTGCCCTCGTGCGGATGGTTGATGCCGCCCGCCTGGTGGGGCGGGGTGAGGGTGTACAGCTGTGAGTGCCACATGCCCGCGCCGCGGATCGTGACGTTGCGGATGCCGACCTGGTTGTGGGTACCGCGGTTGAGCGGGTCATCGGTGAGGATCTTCTGCTCCTGCCGCCACTGGCCCGCCGGGATCCACACGCAGCCGATCTCACCGTTCTGGTCGGCGGTCACCGCGCGCTGGATGGCGGGCGTGTCGTCGATGCCGTCGTTGGGCACGGCGCCGTACGTGGTGATCGAGGTGCAGCCCGCGGGCTGGGTCGCCGCGGGTGCCACCTGCTCCAGGTCGATGAGATCGACGATGTAGTAGGAGGCGGTGTCCGTGGCGTCCCGCTGGAGACGGAACTTCGTTCCGGCCGGGTAGGTCTGAGTCAGCAGCGCGTTGGACTCGTCGAAGAGCCGGCGCGCGTCGCCGCCCGGGTTGTTGGTCAGGCCCTCGGGGTCGTCCGTGGTCCCGTACAGCCAGCTGTGCTTGGAGGACAGGTTCAGCTTGCGCACGAACTGGCCGTCGGCGTAGAGGCTGAGCGTCGCCGACTGGCCGCCGCCGGCCGCGGCGTCCGGGATCGCGTTGCGCACCACGAGGGAGTTGGCCGCGTTGGTGGAGGTGAACTCCACGTACTGACCGGTCGAGTTCAGGCGTACCGACTTGCGTCCGGAGGACTCGGTGGCGAAGTTGGTGTGCCCGAAGGTCCGCTTGGTGTCGCTCTCCAGCAGCGTGCCGTTGTGCTGGGCGGCTTCGGCCTCGTACTCCACATAGGGCACGGCGGCGCCTCGTCCGACCACGACGGAGCGGGCGAACACGTTGTTGCCCTCGTTGGTCTCGGTGAGCACCTCGGTGGCGTCAGCGGTGGCGGTGAGCGTCGCTCCGCCGCTGGTGGCGGTCCATGTTCCGCTGATGGGGACCTGGACCGTGGCGCCGGCGGCGATCGAGCCCGTGGTTCCGTTCAGGGTGGTGTTGCCCGCGACGAGGCGGGTCACGGTGTTCGTGGAGACCGCGCTCGTGCCCCGGTTCTGCACGGCCACGGTGAAGCTGACCTGTGCGCCGACCGCCGGGTTGGCGGGGCTGGTGGTGATCCCGGTGACGGCGAGGTCAGGGCCGGGCGCCTGTCCGACGACGAGCTTCGACGCGGCGGTTCTGCTGTTGTTGGAGTCGTCCTGCTCGGCGATGGTGTCGGAGGGGTCGACCACGCCGGTCACCGTGTAGCTGCCGGCGGGGCGCTTGCCCACGTTCACCGGCACGGTGGTGGAGTCACCCGCGGCCAGCGTGCCGACCTGGGCCGTTCCGGCGACTGTGCCCTCCAGGCTCACGTTGACGGTCGTCGCGCCCGAAGTAGCGGTGCCGCTGTTGCGGACCGTGGCGTTGACGGTGACGGAGTCGGATTCCGTCGGCGAGGAGGGGGTCCATGTCAGGTCGGTGACGGTCAGATCAGGATTGGGCGCGGCGGTTCCGACCACCTGGAACTCGGCGACCTGGCCACCGGGGGCTCCCGTGTTCGAGAAGAACTCCAGCCGCACATCGGCGTAGCGGCCGGTGACGGGGATGGTCACGGTGTTCTGGTTGGTCGTGGGGCTGAACTGGTAGTCGGCCCGAGCCTTGAGCGAGGTGAAGCCGCTCGCGGACTGCTCACGTCCCCACACCTGGATGCTCTGGGTGCGGGCTCCCCAGACCGCATCGGGGTTCAGCTTCACGACCACGGACTGGACCTCGGCGTTGGCGCCGAGCTTCGCCGTCAGCGTCGAGGGGAATCCCGCGGACTCCCAGTAGGTGCCGACCTTGTCGTCGTTGGCGTTGGCCGCCACGTACGACTGTGTCGTCGACGACGCCTCGATCGGCTTGTTCCGGGCCAGGTTGGTGCCGTCGACCGGGGGCGGGTCGTCCGGGTCCTCACCCGTCCCGTACACCTCCAGCTCCGAGAGCTGGGCCGCGTTCCAGCCGGTGTTGGCACTCACCTGGACCCGCACGTATCGCACGGTGGTCTCGGCGAAGGTGATGTTCACTGTGTTGGCGCCGGTCGGGTTGAAGGCTCTGGCCGAGGAGGCCGCCAGCGTGGCGAACGACGTCCCGTTGGTGCTGCCGAGGACGCTCAGGGTCTCGCTGCGCGCCTCCCAAGCGGTGGGCAGTTTCAGGGACGCCTCGTTGATGGGCACGTTGCTGCCCAGGTCCACCTGGACCCATTGCGGGAACGCTCCCGAGGGCCCCTCCCAGTAGGAGGCCTGGCTGCCGTCGGTGACGTTGGCGGCCGGGTAGCCGCCCAGCGATCCGCCGGCGGTGGCGGGTCTGCCGAGCGCGAGGTTGGGCCCGGCGGCCGCCTCCGCTGTAACAGGCAGCAGGCCGACCGCGACCATGCCACCGATGACCGTACTGACGAGTAGTCGCCAGCGATGCCGCTTCAATCTCATGGACACCCTCTTGTTCCAGGACCTGGGGCGTCGGCGCGGCGGTCACCAGACACGCCCCGCTGGCGCCGTATGGCTACGACAGGGCTTTTCGCCAGGTACCTGACATCTACCTGGCAGGAATCAGCAGTGCACGCTTTGCAGTTTTGAGAGTTTCAGTCAATCTTTTGCAATCCGAAGCACAGGCTTCTACCGGGCGACAGCTTTGTCAACGGCCGTGACGCAACAGACCAATGAGTCAGTGGCATATTGCGTGCAGAGTCACGCAAAAATACGCACATACCTTGTGCATTTGCGTACGCCGGGCCTACTGTCCCAGCGCTGTCCCTAGTGCCCCTCCCGCCAACAGAAGCGAGCCACGATGTTCAGGAGCCGCTCTCAACGCCGGTCGGCCAGCGGCAGGAGAGCAGCAGCTCTCCTGTCCGCGACGCTCGCCTCGGCCGCCCTGGTCCACGGCATGGCATCGGCCTCGCCCGGTGGCCGCTCCGAGGCGAGCGTGCACAGCGCACCCGTCGTCACCCGCGCCGCCCTCGACCCGGCGCTGGTCGCGGGCCGCGGGGCCGACGTGGACTTCGAGGAACAGGAAGCGGAGAACGCCAGGACCGACGGGGAGATCATCGGACCCGAGCGGTCCCCGTACACGCTTCCCTCCGAGGCGTCGGGCCGAAAGGCCGTCAAACTGCTGCCCGGCCAGCACGTCGAGTTCGTCCTGCCGCGGGCCGCGAACGCGCTGACCGTGCGCTACAGCATCCCCGACGCACCCCGGGGCGGCGGCATCACCTCCCCGCTGCGGGTCGCGGTGTCAGGCAGGCAGCAGGCGTCCATGACGCTCACCTCCCAGTACTCCTGGCTCTACAACCAGTACCCCTTCACCAACGACCCCCAGGCGGACCTGCTCCACCCCGACTGGTGGGTCACCGAGTGCTCCTGTGTGCCCGCGCAGGCCGAGGTGCCCCCGCAGTTCGCCAAGCCGTTCCGGCCCATGCACTTCTACGACGAGCAGCGCGTGCTCCTCGGCCAGACCTTCCGCGCCGGTGAGCGGGTACGGCTGACCGTCCCCGCCGACAGCCCGGCCGCCTGGACGGTCGTCGACCTGCTGGACTCCCAACTGGTGAAGCCCGCCTACGTCGACCGACGGGGCGTCAACGTCCTTCACTTCGGCGCCGACCCCAAGGGCCGCAGGGACGCCGCGCCGGCCATCGAGCGCGCCATCGACGTGGCCCGGCACACGGGCCGCGGCGTCTACATCCCCGCCGGCACCTTCCGCGTCGACCGGCACATCGTGGTCGACGACGTGACCATCAGGGGAGCCGGCAACTGGCACACCGTCATCAAGGGCCGAGAGGTCGAACTGGACGAACCCGCCCCCGACGGATCGCTGCACACCGGTGTCGGGTTCTACGGCCGGAGCGCCGCCGACGGCGGCAGCCGCAACGTCCACCTCTCCGGCTTCACCATCGAGGGCGACGTACGCGAGCGCATCGACACCGACCAGGTCAACGCCATCGGCGGCGCGATGAGCGACTCGACGATCAGCGGCCTGTACATCCACCACACCAAAGTGGGCCTGTGGTTCGACGGTCCCATGTCCGGCGTACGCGTCACCGACAACGTCATCACGGACCAGATCGCCGACGCGCTCAACTTCCACACCGGGGTGACCGGCTCGCTCGTGCACAACAACTTCATCCGCAACACCGGTGACGACGGACTCGCCATGTGGTCCGAGAAGTCGGCCAACGCCGACAACGTCTTCTCCCGCAACACCGTCCAGTCCCCCACCCTCGCCAACGGCATCGCCCTCTACGGAGGCAAGGACAACACCGTCAGCGGCAACCTCGTCGCCGACCCCGTGCGCGAGGGCAGCGGCCTGCACGCCGGTGCGCGGTTCGGAGCCGAGGCGTTCACCGGAGCGCTCGAGTTCACCGACAACACCACCGTCCGCGCGGGCACCCTCGACCTGAACTGGAGGATCGGACTGGGCTCGATCTGGTTCTACGCGCTCGACAAGAGCATCGACGCGGACGTGCGGGTGACCGGCGATCACTACCTCGACAGCACCTATTACGCGATCATGCTGGTCAGCGAGTACTCCGTGAAGGACCGGTACGACATCCCGAACGTCCACTTCAAGGACATACGGGTGGACGGCACCGGCACCTCGGTCGTGAGCGCTCGCGTCAAGGGCTCCGCCACGTTCGAGAACGTGGACGCACGCCATGTCGGCGCCGTCGGGGTGAACAACTGCGGTTCGTTCAACTTCCCCGCGACGGGTTCCGAGTTCGGCCTGGCCGACCGTGGAGGCAATGACGGCGGATGGCTGGCTGAGTGGCTGCTGCCCAACACCATCACCTGTGACGACCGTCCGCCGGTGGTTCCGCCGCCCGCCCCATCGCCCTGGTGAGCACCGGACTCCACGCCTTCAGCCGGTCACGCAACAATTTCATGCATGGCGTCGAGTTTTGCGCCCCAGCATGACGTGCCGCTGACCAGGAGCGGGCCTAGGCCCTGGGTGGAGGGCCCCTTGCGGGGCCCTCCACCCGAGAACTACGAGAGTATTCCAAGAGGTAAGCCACTTGCATCGTTTGCGCTAGGCTTGCGCGCATGACGCGACGACTTGCTCAGGTGGCGAAGAAGGTGGGGGTCAGCGAGGCCACGGTCAGCCGGGTCCTCAATGGCAAGCCGGGGGTTTCCGAGGCGACTCGCCAGTCGGTGCTGACGGCACTGGACGTGCTGGGCTACGAGCGGCCGACGCAGCTGCGCGGTGAGCGTGCGCGTCTGGTGGGACTGGTGCTGCCGGAGCTGCAGAATCCGATCTTTCCCGCGTTCGCGGAGGTGATCGGGGGCGCGCTGGCGCAACTGGGGCTGACGCCGGTGCTGTGCACCCAGACCAAGGGCGGCGTGTCCGAGGCGGACTACGTGGAACTGCTGCTCCAGCAACAGGTGTCCGGTGTGGTGTTCGCGGGCGGCCTGTTCGCCCAGGCCGACGCCTCGCACGAGCACTACCGGCTGCTCGCCGAGCGCCGGATCCCCGTGGTCCTGGTGAACGCGCCGACCGAGGGCCTGGACTTCCCCTGCGTGTCCTGTGACGACGTGGTCGCCGTCGAGCAGGCCTGGCGCCACCTGGTCTCGCTCGGGCACGAACGCATCGGCCTGGTCCTGGGCCCCAGCGACCACATGCCCTCACGGCGCAAGCTGGCGGCCGCACAGCGCGCCGCGCGGGACTCGGGCCGGGAGCTGCCCGACGAGTTCGTCGAGCGGACCCTGTTCGCTCTGGAAGGCGGCCAGGCCGCCACCGCACGCCTGCTGGAACGCGGTGTGACCGGCATCGTCTGCGCCAGCGACCCGCTCGCCCTGGGCGCGGTCCGCGCCGTGCGCCGCAAGGGCCTGAGCGTCCCCGGCGATGTCTCGGTGGTCGGCTTCGATGACTCCGCGTTCATGACCTGCACCGAGCCGCCTCTGACCACGGTCCGCCAGCCCATCGAGGCCATGGGCCGGGCCGCCGTCGACCTCCTGGTCGCCCAGATCCAGGGCAGCGAGGTGCCCATGGGTGAACTCCTCTACGAACCCGAGCTCGTCGTCCGCGGCTCCACCGGGCAGGCCGGCGCCGTCTAGAGGCCGGCTCGTCGGGTCGTATCGAAACATCAGCACACGGCGCCCACCCAGCGCAAAGGCGCGGGGAGGGCGCCCAAGAGCGCTTGCCCGCATATATCTGCCCCCTCTTCGCGCTGGCGCTCGCTCCATGCGGTGAACTGCACGCCCCTCCCCTGGCCGCACCTCACACGCCCCGTTTCACTGAGCTCTCGCTCCCTTTCAACCCAAGTCACCAACCAGCACACAACAGTCACCGCAATCACCCGGAGCGCCAGGGACGGAGTCAGGGAACCGCTTCCTCCCACATCCTGCCTGCACCCCAGGTGGCCGAGGTGATCGTGATCGGTCGGATCAGCCGTTGACCTGCCGGGCCTTCAGCCCGACACGCCGCAGGAGGTTTGTGATGGCACTGACACAGTGGACGAACGCGATGGAGTGGCTGGCCGCCGCCGCGACCGACCCCCGATCATGCAAGAACGACTGGCAGCGAGGCACAACGGGCGTCCATCTCCTGGCCGCCGGACGGTTCTGGGACGTACTGATCGTCCCGGCCTGCCTCGGCCTGCACGCGGCCGACATCCTGGCCGACCTGCCCCGCCTCGAACCCGGCCCCGCCCTGTTGGACAGCAGGCGCCAGCACATCGGCTTCTTCCTGCCGCCCTCCCCCGCGAGCATCTGGGCCGGACACGACATCCGCTATCTCACCACGGGCGGGTGGATCGCCACCCCTGCTCCGCACTGCCGCTGGGGCGAGCTGCGCTGGATCTGCCCACCCGACGGAAGCGGCACCCTCAACTCACCCGACGCCCTCGAACTGGCCCTGCACCAGGCCATGCACGAACTGGCCCGTACCCACGGAACCCCGCGCCATCGCGACGCACCCCACCACGACCCGCACCTACCCCCACCGCCCACCACGACCCCGGCCCGCGGCTTCCCGTTGACGTGACGGACCGCGTCCCGGCCACCGCCGGAGCGATGGTCACAACCCGTCACCCGGGGCCGCACCGACCCAACGCCGATAGACGTCCAGGTCGACGTTGCTGCCACACACGACGGTGACCACATGTCGGCCGGCGAAGCGGTCGCGGTCCTCGAGGATCGCCGCGATGCCGAGCGCGGCCGACGGTTCGACCACGAGGCCGGAGTGGTCGAGGAGCATCCGCATACCGGCGATGATCGACTCCTCCCGGACCAGGACCGCATCGTCGGCGGCCAGGAGGAGGTCGTTCAGGACGGCCGGGATGGGACACCGCCCCGCGACACCGTCGGCGATGGTATCGGCCGCCTCGGTGGTGACAACGCGCCGCCGGCGCCACGAGAGCGTCATCGCCGGTGCGCCCAGCGGCTGGACGCAGATCACCTCGGCTCCCGGTGTCAGGGCCTTCACCACATGCCCCACGCCGGTGGCCAGGGCCCCGCCACCGAGAGCGATCAGGACGGCGTCGAACGGCGTCGCGCTGCCGACCAGTTCCAGGCCGATGGTCGCCGCGCCCTCGCAGGTCTCGATGTCGAGGCTGTCCTCGACCAGCCGGATGCCTTCGGACCGCGCGATGGCAGCCGCCCGCTCGCGTGCCAACTCGTAGTCGCCGTCCACCAGTTCCAGCCCGGCGCCCAGTGCGCGGATGCGGTCGAGCTTGGCCGCGGTCGCGAACCGGGATGCCACGACGGTGACGTCGAGTCCCCGGCCGCGACCGGACCAGGCGAGGGCCTGGCCGAGGTTGCCCGCGCTGGCGCACACCACGGCTCGCGGTCCGTGCTCGGCGAGCAGGCCCGCGACGACCTCGGTGCCGCGGCCCTTGAAGCTGCGCACCGGGTTCGCCGTTTCGAGCTTGATGCTCACCGCGCATCCGAGGCTGGACTCCAGCGCCTCGCAGCGGTACAGCGGAGTGTCGAGGAACACCGGGTCGATCACCTGGCGAGCGGCCCGGATGCGGGCGATGTCGAGGCGCGTCTGCTGCATGGGACAGCAGCCTAGGGAAAGGAGTACGCGAACCATGAAGGTCGTCGTCATCGGTGCCGGTGTGCTGGGGTCAGCCGCCGCGAGGGCGCTTGCCGTCAGCGGCGCGGACGTTCTCCTGGTGGATCAGTGGGGCGCGGGTCGCGGTACCACCGCGACCACGTTCGCCTGGACGAACTCCAGCCGGAAGCCGGACCCGGACTACCACAGGCTCAACCTCGCGGGCATGGACGAGCACACCAGGCTCGCCGAGCAACTGCCGGGCGCTCCCTACTACTTCCCCAGCGGAGCCATGCAGTGGGCGGACTCCGCAACTGAGCAGTGGCTCGCCGACAACGTGGAACGACTGCGGTCCCTCGGCTACCCCGCGCAGTGGATCACGCCCGCCGAAGCACTGCGCCGCGCAGGCGGCCTCCGCATCCCGAAGACCATCACGTCCCTCTCCCACTTCCCCAGCGAGGGATACGTCCTGCCGGAACCCTTCGTGACAAACCTGCTGGCCGACGCCGAACAACACGGCGCCCGGCTGGTACTCGACAAGGTCGATGGCATCGACGACCGAGCTGACGGAGTGTCCGTCGCTCTGGCCGGAGGCGGAACCCTCCACGGCGACCGAGTCGTGCTAGCAGCAGGCCGCTGGACGGAACGCCTGGCCGCACGGGCCGGGCTCGACATTCCCATGGTGACGGACACCAGCCGCGGAGCGCAGACCGTCGGCCTGCTCGGCTACGCCAGGACTCCGGAACTCGACCTCCGCTGCGTGCTCCACACCCCCGACCTGAACCTCCGCCCCGCGACCGACGGCCGGACCGTCCTCCAGGCCCTGGACCTCAATGCGGACGTCGATCCGGAAGACCCGCCGTCCGCGGACGGGGACCTGGCACACACCCTCGTCAGGCGACTCCTGGACCTGCTGCCCGAGCCGCGCCGGGCACCGACCCTCGACTTGCGCATCGCCTTCCGCTCCTTGCCCGCGGACGGCCACAGCATCGTCGGCTACGCCTCCGCGCAGTCCCGCGTCTACTGCCTGGTGTCGCACAGCGGAATCACCCTGGCACCGATTCTGGGACGCCTGGCCGCGAGCGAGATCACCACCGACCAGGAGCAGGACCTCCTACGGCCCTTCCGGCCCACCCGATTCACCGGCGTACGGCGCGCCGACACCGAGGTCGACGAACGCGCCACCACGCTGGGCGAGCAGTAGCCACCGCCCGCGGCCGCCGCGATCCGGTCGCGTGACGCGAGCAGCCAGATGCCCGGCAAGGACGCCGACCTCATCCTCCTGCGCGCCGGCAACTTCGACTATCTGCTCCAGGTCGAGGTGGCGGACCTGCCGGCCTACGAGGGCTTCCACGCCAACCAGTTGGCCGCCCTGCCCGGCGTGGCCACGGTGACCAGCTACGTCACCATGAAGACGCTGTCCGCCACCCCTATCTGACGTCGGGGCCGGTCAGATCGTGATGGCGCCGCGGACGCAGACCGTGGCGGCGCCGCTGACCCATACGGCACCGTCCGCGTCAGCGGTGACCTCGATGCTCGCGGCCCGTCCCAGGCGCACGCCCTGGGAGACCCGGTACGCGGCGGGCGCGGCGCCGGTGGAGGTGAGCCACTGCCCGACGGAGGCGTTCATACTGCCGCACGCGGGGTCCTCGGGCACTCCGGCACCCGGGGCGAAAGTGCGCAGCTCGAAGGCGTACTCGGAGCCCTCGGGGTAAGCACCGATCGCACCGACCATCGCGGTCGGGACGAGGGAGAAGTCGGGTTCGAGCGCGAGCACCTCCTCGGCCGTCGACAACCGCACCACGGCCCAGCCAGGACCGTTGTCGACCCACTGATGGGCCACGACCCGGTCCCGCGTGATGCCGAACGCGGCCACGATCCGGTCCAGATACTCGTCGTCGAGCTCGCCGTCGCGGACCCGGGGCGGGGCGGCGAAGGACAGCGTGTCCTCACCGCGCCGCACGGTGACCAGTCCCGCGGCGCACTCCTGCACGACGCGGTCGGCGTGCCGCGGCACACCCCCACCGTCCAGCCAGGCGCGCGCCGAGCCGAGGGTCGGGTGCCCGGCGAACGGCAGCTCGCTCCCCGGGGTGAAGATCCGCAGCCGGTAGTCCGCCTCCGGGACGGTAGGGGGCAGCACGAACGTGGTCTCGGACAGGTTCGTCCAGCGCGCCAGACCCTGCATCTCCTCGTCACTCAGGTCCGTCCCGTCCAGGACGACCGCGACCGGATTGCCGGAGTAAGGGGTCGTGGAGAACACGTCGACCTGTACGAACGAGCGTGTACGCGGCATCGTCATCGGGCCTTTCCGTAGCGGCTGGGAGCACATCCATCCCACCCGCCGCCACGGCGGCCGGGACAGGGCCAGTCAGGGCCGAGTGGACTGATTACCGCACGCCGGCGGACGGCTCGCGGCCGCGGTGGCGGCGCCAGTACCAATGTCCGCCGACCACCGCGGACGCCGTGGCGAGGGCGATGCCGAGGACCGGCCAGTGGCTGCCGGCGATGCGCAGACCGGCCAGGAGGGTGACGACGGTCAGGGCGAGCGGCACAAGGAGGGAGAGGAGCGCGCGGAGCGCGGCGGCCAGGGCTTCGGGCTGGGGGCGGGAGATCCGGTGGCGCTGCGTGGGGGCGGGTGCGGTGGCGCCGAAGTAGTAGGCAAGGACCCGTTGTGCCAGGCGGGCGTCGGAGCGCCGGTAGTTCACCGCCATGTACGGGAGCCAGACGAGGGGAGCGACCAGTCCGACCAGGAACACCACGGCGAGGAGCAGCCAGCGCCAGGCCTGGACGACGCCCCTGCGCAGGCGCCCGCCCGCCTCCTCGCCCCCGTCGCCCGGCGCGAGCACGCCAAGGACATGGGCCATGCGCAGGGTGACACCCCACAGCGCCCACCATCGCCTCCAGCGGACGGGGGCCTCGGCGACGCGTGGCGCCCGGGCGAGCGCGTCCTGCGCCTGCCGGGTGTCCTCGTACACGCCCTGGAGAACGAGGAGTTCGGCGGCGCGGATGCCCGCTGTGGGGTCGCGGCCGTCGAGGGCGGCCAGTTCCAGGACGGTGCGTGCCTGGCGGAGCAGTGCCGTGCAGAACGCGACGGGAATGACCACGATGAAAGGACCGCCCACGAAAGCTCCCTCCGCTACGACGGCCCGGCGACCGCGAGCCACCACCAGGGCGCGGAGTTCCGCTTCGGTGGCGTCGGGATGCCCCTGCCGGAGCCGCTCGACCGCCCCGGGCACAGCAGGACCGACACGGCGGACGGCGAAGTCGGCGAGGAGTTCGGGAAGGTACCCCGGTTCCCTGACGATCGACGCCAGCAGCGAGCGCCCGAGGGAGGACTCCTTGCGGGCACCCGGCGTGTTCGGACTATCCCGGTGCGGCACAGGTCGTATCTATCACGAATCAGAACATTCGGGGTGCAGCGATCAGTTCGACGTCTCGTCGCCCAGTGAAGGCACGGCGTACGGGCGGAGGATCATGAGCGAGTCCTCCGGGGTCGCCACCATGGCGAAGGGGAAGCGGTCGAGCTCAAGACAGAGTGCGATGTCATCGGGATGGACTCCGAGTCGCACCCCCTCCGCCAGTTCGCGAGCGGCGCGCGATTCGGCGGCGCGACGGAGGAAAACGGCCGCGTCCGTCCCGGCCTCGGTGGCCCTCCGGGCGATGTACTGAGCGCAGGCCAGGTCCTCGTCGGCGCGTCCGTCCTCGCCGGTGACCACGAAGGTGACGCTGTTGCATGCGCGCGTCCGCAGGAGCCGAGCCGTCGCCTCCGCGATCACGAAACTGGCGCACAGCACCAGCGACGCTTCCTTGACCGCCAGGGCGCCGACCGTGCCCGCCGTGGTCTTCTGCACAACGGTCCGTCCGGCGAGGTCCATCGACCGCAGCATGCCGGGCGAGTTGACGGTGTCGAACCCGGGCGCGGGCGGGCCGTCCTTGAGCGCCACCCAATCCGGGTGGCGGGCCTTGAGCGCCAGGGCTTCGTCCAGCGACTCAGCGAGGACGATCTGCTCCGCACCCTGGGCAAAGGCCCAGGCGGCGACCGTGAATGCGCGCATCACGTCGACGACGACCGCGACGGAGGGGACTTCGTCCAGCTCTTCGATACCAAGGAAACGAGCGTCCATTCCGATCATGATCGCGTAGGTCCGACGCGATGCGTCTGGACAGTGGTACGCGTCACACCGCCCACCTCAGTATGTAACGGCGTTATCGGCATTCTTGAAACATCGCTGTCCGTGGGGTAACGTTGTTCACGTGAATACGGAAACACGGATTCTGGAAGCGGCCGCGGCGCTGCTCGTGGAGTCTCCCGCGGGAGACATCTCGATCCGCGCGGTGTGCGAGGCCGCCCAGGTCGGGGCGCCGACCCTCTATCGACTGTTCGAGGACAAGGACGCCCTGCTGGCCGCGGTCGTCGATCACGGATTCGAGCAGTACCTGGCCTCCAAGCGCGCCGCGGTTCCGTCGGAGGACCCGGTGCGGGACCTCCGCGACGGGTGGGACAGTCATGTGGCCTTCGCCCTCGCGCAGCCCGCCTGCTACAAGCTCATGTACTCCCCGGCACTGGCGGGCCGGCCCGAGGCCGCCAGGGAAGCCCACCGGATGCTGACGAGCGTGATCGAGCGGATCGCGGTCGCGGGCCGGCTGAGCGTCCCGGTCGACCGGGCGGCGCAGATGGTCATGGCAGCCAACGTCGGCCTGGCCCTCTCACTGCTCTACCGGCCGGAGGTCAACCAGGACCCCGTCCTGTCGGACAGCATGCGCGAGGCCGTCATCGCCGCCATCACCACGCGAGCCGCCGCCCCGGACACGGCCCCCTCACCGGCGACAACCCTGCGCACCCGACTGCAACAGACCCCGCCGCCCGGATTCACCCCCGTCGAGGCCGCCCTGCTCCACGAATGGCTCGGCCGCCTCGAAAAGCCCACCAGCTGAGAAGGGATCCATGATGACCACCACCAGCGACACCAGCCCGCGCATCGCCCTGGTCACCGGAGCCACCGGCGGCATCGGTCGCGCCACCGCGCTGCGCCTCGCCCGTGACGGCATGGCCGTCGCCGTCCACTATGCCGGCCGTAAGGCCGTCGCCGAGGAGTTGGTCGAGGAGATCACCGCCGCGGGCGGACGTGCCGTCGCCGTCGGCGGCGACATCGCCGACGAGGCGGCCATGACCGAGCTCTTCGACGAGGTCGAGCGCACCTTCGGCGGCATCGACGTCGTGGTGAACACGGCCGGCATCATGCTCCTCTCGCCGATCGCCGAACTCGACCTGGACGCGCTGGACCGCATGCACCGCACCAACATCCGCGGCACCTTCGTCGTCTCCCAGCAGGCGGCCCGGCGACTGCGCCGCGGCGGCGCCCTCATCAACTTCTCCACCAGCGTCACCCGTACCAGCTTCCCCGCCTACGGCGCCTACGTGGCCTCCAAGGCCGCGGTCGAAGCCCTGACCCCGGTCCTGGCCCGGGAACTTCGCGGCCGCGACATCACCGTGAACACCGTCGCTCCCGGCCCCACCGCCACCCCGCTGTTCCTCGACGGCAAGGACGAGCAGACCGTCGCCCAGCTGGCCAAGGCGGCCCCGCTGGAGCGGCTGGGGCAGCCCGAGGACATCGCGGAGGCCGTCGCCTTCCTCGCCGGACCCGCCCGCTGGATCAACGGACAGACCCTCTTCGCCAACGGCGGCCTCGCCTGACGGCCCGCCCCCGCCGCCCCCCTCCGCACGCCTTCGCGCCACGAAAGGACACGGCCCCATGAGCACGCCTCAGACCATCGTCATCACCGGTGCCTCCAGCGGCTTCGGCAACCTCACCGCCCGCGCTCTGGCCGCCGCCGGCCACACCGTCTACGCCGGCATGCGTGCCACCACCGGCCGCAACGCCCCTCGGGTGGCGGAGCTCGCCGACCTGGCTGCCGCCGAGAAGACGGACATCCGGGGCATCGAGATGGACGTGCAGGACCAGGCGTCCGTCGACGCCGCGGTCGCCCGCGTCATCGACGAGCAGGGCCGCATCGACACCGTGATCCACAACGCCGGGCACATGGTCCTCGGCCCCACCGAGGCCTTCACCCCCGAGCAGCTGGCCGACGCCTACGACGTCAACGTCCTGAGCACCCAGCGCGTCAACCGCGCCGCCCTGCCCCATCTGCGGGCCCAGGGAAGCGGCCTGCTGGTATGGGTCGGCTCCTCGTCCACCCGCGGCGGCCACCCGCCCTTCCTGGGCCCGTACTTCGCCGCCAAGGCGGCCATGGACGCCCTCGCCGAGAGCTACGCCGCCGAGGTCATCGCCTACGGCATCGACACCACGATCGTCGTGCCCGGCGCGTACACCAGCGGCACCAACCACTTCGCCCACGCCGGCGCCCCAGGGGACCACGACACCGCCCGCGCGTATGACGCCCGCTACGGCGCACTGCGCGACTCCATGGCCGGTGCCCTGGCCGAGGTCTTCCCCGACGGACACGACGCCACCGAAGTCGCCGAGGAGATAGTGCGGGTGGTCGGCCTCCCCGCGGGCCGTCGCCCGTTCCGGACCCACGTCGACCCCAGCAGGGACGGCAGCGAGGTCGTCTCCGTCGTCTACGACCGTATCCGCGCCGAGTTCTACCACCGCATCGGCATCCAGGAACTGCTGCCCGCACACGGCCGGCCTGTGATCTGAACGCCGGCGCCCGTACCCGGTCTACAGCTTCCAGTCGCGTAGCTGGTCCGCCACGTCCTGGACGCCGATGCGAGTGTCCCGGATCTTGCGGACGAGGTCGGACAGGGCGCCGTAGGGAGGATCGATGCCCTCTCCGGACTGGGCCATGTACTGGGCGGCGATCAACGCGGCGTAGAGGCTGTTGCGGTGCGGGAGGGGCTCCAGGCGCACGATGGTGTGCATCAGGGCCGCCGCGCGCCAGGCCACGTCCGGATCGGCGGCGGCCAGTGTGGGGAGCCGGGTCTTGTGGCGGGCGACGGCGGCCACCAGCGCGGAGTAGTCCGAGACGACGAGATCCTCTGTGCCGAGCGCGGCCTCCTGGACGTCGAGCAGCCAGGAGACGTCGATGTGGAGATGCATCAGGCGGCAGCGGCTCCCTTGCCGCGGCGGCCGGGCGGCATCTCGTCGGGGAAGGCTGTGTCGAACTCGGCACGCAGCCGGTCCGCCCACGCGGCGGCCCCGGCGACGAACTGCTTGCGCTGCATCTCGCGGACCCCGAGGTCGTGGAGATACTGCTTGAGGCTCTTGCCCTCCGCCGCGGCCGCGGCCCGCACGCCCTCGAGCTCCTCGTCGGTGAAGGACACGTTCAGGGATGGCATGCCTCCGATGGTACCTACTTGGTACCGGCCTGGCGATGGCTTCGTCGGCGCCACTGAACATGGACAAGTTCCAGCCGTGATCTATCGCAGTGGCTGGTTTGTGGTGCATGGTCTTCGTGCGGGCACCACCCCGATCCCCCCGTCCCCCGGGTGAGGTTCCCGTGCGGGGCCCTGCCATGAGCCGCGTGCGCGGCGGGCCCGCCGCACCTCCCGTCTCCCCACGGGAGGTCAAGCGGCTGCCCGCGATCAGGCGCGGCCTCAGCTGTTCCGTACGCGGCGGGCCGCATCCACGAGTCCGGCCGGCAGGGCGGGACCGGCACAGACGACGTCGCTCAGGACGCCACGGTACGAACCGTTCGGCAGATCCGGTGCCAGCTCGATGAGTTCACTCAGTTCGGCAGGCGAGCCGGTGAGCCGTGCTCGGTAGGCGGCCCCGGCCGCGCGAAGGGTGAGCTCGGTTGGTGCGTGCCCCAATCCCCGATCGATCCGCCGGACGGCCGCGACGAAGTCGCCCTGCTCGTCCAAGCCGTCAAGCAGCGGCAGGATGAGGCCCGCGTTCAGCAAGGACGTGGCCAGATCCTTGGACCTGTTGCCAGCGGTATGAGGAAGGGTGACCGAAGACGGAGCCTCGGCGGCCAGGCCGGGGTAGGTGCGGCGTAGCTGGTTGGCCATCCATGTTTTCAGTGACTGGCGGGGATCCCAGGAGGCCAGGGAAAACAGTACCGGTACAGGGTCGCCGTCACTTCGGCGTGAATGAGGTCCTGCAGCAGCCGGATCAACAGCACGCTCTTGCCCGCACCGGGCTCTCCCAGGATCACCAGGCGCCGCGTGGGAACCCGCCCTGAGAACACCTGCCCGATCTCCGCATCCTGGCCTGCCAGCCCGGCGGCATCCGGTGGCCATAAGGCCGGATCACCTGGAGGGCCGCCTGGCCAGGCGCGAGCAAGGTCCCCGAGCAGTGGCCAGGACTCCGTCAAGTCGTCGGCGGCCCGCCAGGCGACGGGCAGCGGGTAGGGGTCGTTGACCCGGCGCACCTCCGCCTCACTGTCCCACTGGTTCTTCACTGCTACCGCCAACTCGCCCATGACCTTGCCCAGATCGACCGGGCCGGCCTCCACCCGGTCGGCACGGAACGCCGCCCAGGCCAGGTAGGCCGACGCCAGCCCGACCAGCACATCCACAACTGTTTCGGGCGTGCCGAGATCGAAGCGGTGGGCCACAACGAGCGCCGCGGTCGCCCCGAGCACCGACAGCAGCAAATACACCCTGCCCACACGTCCCGGCCCCCGGCCGTGTCCCCCGCGTCTCAAAACAGGACATTACTTCCTGCTCGGGATGCTGAGCACCCTGTACGGCCCATTGAGGGACTGGCAACTTCATGTGCGTC
Source organism: Streptomyces cinnabarinus (assembly GCF_027270315.1). NCBI lineage: Bacteria > Bacillati > Actinomycetota > Actinomycetes > Kitasatosporales > Streptomycetaceae > Streptomyces > Streptomyces cinnabarinus. Next base: position 246,567 of record NZ_CP114413.1, read on the forward strand.
GGCACTCCCAGCAATCTCTTGATCAGCGCTCACGCCAAGAACTGAGTAAGCACTACTAGGCAGCAGGCCCGGCCCGCCCGCCCCGATCCAGGTGCGTGGCCCACAACCCCAACGCCACCGTGGTCACCACGCCCCACAGCCCCCAGCCAAGTGATTGGCTGATCCGCTCCTGCGCCGACATGCTGCTGTCGAAGGCGTAGCCGAGCGACGCGCCGAGCCAGAGCGAGCCGTTGAAGTAGAAGGCGATCTTGACTCTTCGGGCCCCGACAGACCGTGACTCATAGAGCAGCAGTGCCCGCTTGGCCCGATCCCCGAACGATGTGTGCGCTGCCCGGCGGGTCTCTTCGAGCAGCGCCTCGACCTCGCGCAGCACCGTGTCCAAGGACCCAGCCACGGCCTCTCGGGTCCGGTCGATCTCTGCCCCTGGCCTGACCGCCTCGTAGGTGGTCAACCACTGCTCCAGAAAGGCCAGATACGCCGTCGCCTCTTCGATCCCGCGCTTGCGTCGGACGTGCGCGCTGCGCCGAGCCAGCCACTCCTGGACCACCAGCGCCGCCGCCCCGACGATGGCAGCCGCCCCCGCGGCCAGTGCCGCATTCGCCGCGCTCCCCCATGGCCCATTGGCCAGCCCGTACGCCATGAACGCATGATGGCAGCGCCCCCGAGGCCGCACCAGGTTCTCACCGTCCAGCAAAGCAGGGCCCGTTAGAGTCTCCTACATGCCCACATGGACCCGCACGCTGCGTCAGGCCGGTATCGCCGAGCCGGATCTGCAAGCCGCATACGGCCAACAGCGCAGGTGTGTCCGGAAGTTCAAGATCGAGGAGTACGCCACGGTCCGGCTGCTGCTGCCGGCACATCTGCACCCCGCGGTCATCGCCACGGTCGCCTTCATGCACGAGACGGACCAGCGCGTCGACACCGGCGCCACCCACACCCGCAGGGAAGCACTGGCCCAGTGGGCGACCGCCACCCAGGAGGCGCTCCACGGCACTCCCGCCACCGACACGACCCTCAAGGCGCTCGGGGACGCGGCGGTGCGAAATCCGCAGCTCAGGCAGCGGGTCGAGGCGTTCCTGGACGGTGCGCGACATGAGGTGGAGTACGCCGGGTTCGAGACCGAGGACGAACTGCAGTCCTATGTGGACGGGTACTCTCTGCCCGCTTTCATGCTTCTGGCCTGCCTGATCGAACCGGTCGACGACGAGTTCGAGCACCGATGCCGTGACCTCATCGAGGCGATGCAGCGCGTCGACTTCCTTGAGGACCTGGCGGAGGACGCGGCACAGGGCCACGTGGGCATCCCTGCCAAAGAGCTCGAACGACACGGTCTTTCTGTCGCGAGCCTCAACTCGCCCACGGACGAGGTCCGTTCGTCGCTCACGTCACTCGTCCACGAGCAGTCCGAACTGGCACGGCTGCGGCTGACCGCGAGCCGACCACTGGTGACCCTGGTGCCGCTACCGACGCGCCCGTTCATCACCGCCCTGCTCCAGGTGCAGGAACTCCGGCTGCGCGCGGTCCACCGCAAGGGCGGCGGCCTGGCCGACGGAGGCGTCCGACCGGCCGTGCCCGCCCTTCTGGGAGTCCTGGCACGTCAGTACCGGGCCGCACGGCGACAGCGCTGATCGACGTTCAGGGTGAGTCCGCGTAGCGGGCGGCGATCGCGGCGGCGCGCTCCCGCAGGAGGGTACGCAACGACTGCGGGGTCAGCGCTTCCGCGTCCGTGCTGAGCTGCCACAGCGCCCATTCGGCATGGCGTGCGTCCTGGAAGGTCACCTCCAGCCGAAGCCAGCCGTCCGCGTCGGGCTCTTCCGCCCGGACGGCCAGCGCGGTGTCCAGCAACTCCTCACGCCGGGCGGGGTTCATCCGTATCAGCACGGTGATGTGGTCGCCGCCGGACAGAAAGCGCGCGGAGCGTTCACGCCAGATCCGGTCCAGATCGACCCGGTCCGGTCGCTGTGCAGGTTCGGGCAGTTCCTCTGCGGCCAGCACCCGCGACAGCCGGTAGGTGCGGTCCTCGCCCGATCTCGTGGCCAGCAAATACGCCACGTCGCGGACGGTGACCAGGCCGATCGGGTCCACCGTGCGCCACTGCGGGGCCTGGCCCGTGGCCGCGTAGTGGATGCGCAGCTTGCGTCCGGCAAGGACCGCGCGCCGGACCTCGACCATCGTGGTGCCGGGCACCTCGTCCGTGACCGGCCGACGTGAGAGCAGGTCCGTCTCCGGCTCGACGAGCAGCCGCTGGGCCGCGTCGCTCGCGGAGACCCGGTGGCTGTCCGGCAGCGCGTCGACCACCTTGCGCATGGCCGACGCGAGCGCCGAGCCGAGACCGAACACCTGCTCTCCGCGCGCCGATCCGGCGGTCAGTACGGCCAGGGCCTCGTCGTGATTGAGCCCGGTGAGCTCGGTCCGGAAGCCGGGCAGCAATGCGAAGCCGCCGTGCCTTCCGCGTTCGGCATGGACCGGGACCCCTGCCGCGGACAGTGCCTCGATGTCGCGCAGCACCGTGCGGGTGGACACCTCCAGCTCGCGGGCCAGCGTCTCCGCGGTCAGCCGACCGCGCTGGCGCAGCAGCAACACAAGCGAGACCAGCCGGTCGGCGCGCATGCGAAAAGTCTAGCCACATACATGACGAAGGATGTCGTGATTTGTTGGCAGGCTCGTTCACGCGACGTCACCGGTGGCGACCGGCCGACGGACGCGCGAACTCCCCATGAATCGAAGGGACCTGATACGGCAATGGAACGAACAGCAGTCAACCCGGTCACATGGTCGGTGGAGTTGGGGTTCAACCAGGGTGAGCTCGTCTCCGGACACACCAGGACCCTGTACTGCTCCGGGCAGACCGCGATGAGCAGTGACGGCAAGCCCCAGCACGAAGGTGACATGGCCGCACAACTGGCGCTGAGCGTCACCAATTTGGAAGCCGTACTCGCCGAGGCCGACATGTCCCTGGCGAACCTCGTCCGGCTCAACGTCTACACCACCGACGTCGATCTGCTCTTCCAGCACTACGGCGTGCTCGCGGGGCGTCTCGGCGCCGCCCGGGTCGCCCCGAGCACCACCATGCTCGGGGTGGCACGGCTCGCGATCCCCGGTCAGCTGGTCGAGCTCGAAGGAACCGCCGTCGCCTAGACCGACCTCGCCGCCTCCGCTGCATAGGATTGCCGACATGGCACTGCGTCCTGTGATGGTGAACGTAAAGGCTCTTGATGCGCCGGCGATCGGCCGGTTCTGGGCGGAGGCGCTCGGCTGGACTGCCTACAGTCCCGGCGTGACCACCTACGTCGGACCCTCCGGCGGCCTCGTCTGGCCGCCGGACCCGGCCGCCCTCGGCATCGACGTCGTTCCCGTCGCGGCACCCAAGACGACAACGAAGAACCGTGTGCACATCGACCTGGCCACCACCTCCGCGGCCCATCAGGCGGAGTTGGTGGCACGGTTGAGGGCTCACGGGGCAACGCCCGCCCACATCGGGCAGGGCACTGTGCCGTGGACGGTCCTCGCCGACCCCGAGGGCAACGAGTTCTGCGTGCTGGAGCCTCGGGACGTCTACCGGGACACCGGGCCGATCGCCGCGGTGGTGGTCGACTGTGCGGATCCACGAGCCATGGCCCGGTTCTGGGGCGAGGCGCTGGACTGGAACGTGCATGAAGTGACCGATGATTCGGCGGTGTTGCGCTCCGCCAAGGGTGTCGGCCCGTATCTCGAATTCCTCCGCACGCCCGGCGCGAAGACCGTGCCGGACCGCGTCCATCTCGACCTGCTGCCGTACCCCGGCGACGACCACGCGGCGGAGGTGTCCCGGCTGCGGGCCCTCGGTGCCACCGATCTCGACCTCGGCCAGGGCGACGTCCCGTGGACCTGCCTCAACGACCCGGAGGGCCACGAGTTCTGCGTGCTCGCCCCGTCCTGACCGGACAAGGGAGCGCTGTTCAGCACTGTCGGATCCGAGGGGGCGGAATGTGGCAGAAGATGTCGAACAAGGATCTGCCCGCGCAGGAGCAACTGCCCTTCTGGGCCGAGCTGGTCTCGCGCGAACTGGCACCCCTCACCCTCACCAGCGCAAACCCGGGGCCCTTCACCGCGTCGGCCTCGGTGCTCGACCTCGACTCCGTGCGCGTGGCCGCGTTCAACAACCCGCCCGCACACCTGAGACGTACCTGGGCGGACATCCGGCGGTCCGACCCCGGCACGTACCAGCTGACGTTCGTCTCCGGCAGCCCGCTGTGGATCACTCAGCGGCGCCAGGACTCCGGGCTGGTCTTCGGTGACATGGTGCTCTTCGACCTCTCGCAGCCGTTCGAGGGCGAAGTGCCCGACAGGGGCATCAACACCGAGGTGGTCATCATGCAGGTGCCCCGCGAGGAGCTGCCGCTGCCACCGGACAAGGTCCACCGGCTCCTGGCCCAGCCGCTGTCGACCCGCACCGGCATGGGAGCCATCCTCGCCCGGTTCCTGACCACTCTGGACACCTACGGCCCTGACTGCGACCCGCGCGACCTGACCCGATTAGGGGCGATCGCGCTCGACCTGGCGGGTGCCTGCATGGCCCAGCATCTCGACGCCTACGACGACCTTCCGGCCGAGACCCGCCGACAGGCCATGCTGGCCCGCGTCAACGCCTTCATCGACCACAACCTCACGGATCCCGACCTTCGACCGGCGGACATCGCGGCCCATCACCACATCTCACTGCGCTCCCTGCACACGCTCTTCCAGGAGCAGGGGGAGACCGTCGCGGCCTCGATACGCCGACGCCGCCTCGAACGCTGCCTCACCGACCTCACCGACCCCCGGCTGCACCGACGGCCCATCAGCGCCATCGCCGCCCGGTGGGGGTTCTTGCGCCCGGCGGAGTTCAGCCGGGCCTTCCGCGCCGCGTACGCCATGACACCCCGGGAGTTCCGGCAGGCGGCACTGAACAACAAGTAACGCCGCACGCATCACCAACTCACGGCCGACGTCAGGCGCCACGATAGGAGGCAGCGAGGGGAGCACAGGGGGCCCGGCCACTGGAACGGAAGCACCGTCCGGGGCCCCTGTCCGCACCGCCCCGTGCGTTCGTTCACCCGGGCGCGGTCACGTCCACGGCGAGGAGCCCGCGGTCGAGGGAGATCACCAGGCAGTCCGCGGCGATCAGTCGTCTCGGTTCCGCTCCCACGGGGATCCGGGCCACCGTCGTCCCCATGTCGTTCCACAGCCGCACGGTGCGGTCGTGGGACGAAGAGGCGAGGAGCACGCCGTTCGAGGCGGGCACGGTGCAGAGGGCATTGACGGGTCCGGTGTGGCCTTCCAGCAGGCGGTGCTGTGCACCTGTGGCGGGGTCCCACAGCCTGACCGTCATGTCGTGCGAGGCCGAGGCGAGACGGACGTGCCCGTCGGACGTGCGCACCGCGCAGAGGGCGTTGACCTTCCGGGAGTGGCCGGACAGCGGATGCCGCGGTCTGCCGGTGGCGGGATCCCACAGCCGCACGGAACCGTCGTCGGCCCCGGATCCGAGCAGCGTGCTGCCGTCGGGTGCCTCGACCGGGCACAGCACACCGACAGGACCGCTGTGGCCCTTCAGCAGGTGGTGCTGTACGCCGGTGTCGGCGTTCCACAGCCGGACGGTGTGGTCGTCGGACGCCGAGGCGAGGAGCACGCCGTCCGAGGTCGGGATCGTGCAGACGGCGGTGACCGTTCCGGTGTGGCCTTCCAGCAGGCGGAGCTCCTGTCCCGTGACGGGGTCCCACAGCCTGACCGTCATGTCGTGGGACGCGGACGCGAGGAGCACCTGATCCCCGGAGACGGGCACCACGCATACGGCGGTCACGGGCCCTGTGTGGCCCTTCAGCCGGCTTCCGCGCGCGCCGGTGGCGGGGTTCCACAGCCGCAGGGTGCCGTCGTCGGAGGCGGATCCCAACTGGGTCTGGCCGTCCGGGGTGTTGATCGTGCAGAGTGCGTTGACCGGGCCGCTGTGGCCTTTCAGCATGCGTTCATGGGTGCCGCTCGCCAGGTCCCAGAGCCGCAGGGTGCCGTCGGCAGATCCGGAGCCCAGCAGGGTCCGGCCGTCCGGTGTCTCCATGGTGCACAGTGCGTCCACGCACCCGATGAAACGCTCGAAGGCGGGCTGTTGGGTGCTGGGGGCGGGGTTCCACAGCCGGACGGTGTGGTCGCGGGACGCGGAGGCGACCAGCCTCCGGCCGTCGGAGGTCTCGACCGCGCACACGGCGCTGACGGCTGCGGTGTGGCCTTCGAGCAAGTGGTGCTGGGTGCCGGTGGTGGGGTCCCACAGCCGTACGGTGCCGTCGTCGGACCCGGAGCCCAGCAGCGTGTGTCCGTCGGCCGTCTCGATCACGCACAGCGCGCCGACCGCGTCCGTGTGGCCCTGGAGCACGTCCTCGGGAGAGGACGTCGGAATCCTCCATCGACGCTCCCGGCGTTTCCCGGCGGCGTAGGGGTCCTCGTCGGCCGGTCGGGCCACGGGCTGTCCCCTGGCCCAGCCCAGGAAACGTCTGGGGACGTGGTTCGGGCTGCTGGGCAGCGGTTTCCAGAGCTGGACGCTGTGGTCGTCGGAGGCGGAGACAAGCAGCAGGCGGCGGTTGAGGGTCTCCACCGTGCCCAGCACGGCCACCGATCCCGTGTGTCCTGTGTACCACCGTTCCAAGGTGCCGGTGGTGGGGTCCCACAGCCATATCCCGCCGTGGGAGGACGCCGTGGCCAGCAGGTCCGCCCCGTTCTCCTGCGGGACCGTGCAGAGCGCCGTCACGCCCTTGTGCGAGAAGGGACCTGGCGCGAGCCGGCGTTCGCAGGCGCCGGTCACCGGATCCCACAACCGTGTCGTCCCGTCGTCCGACGCGGAGGCGACAAGTATCCGGCCGTCGGCGGTCGCCACGGCGCACAGCGCGGTCACCGGTCCGGCATGGCCGATCAGGGGCGGACATGGTGTGCCGGTGGTCGGGTCCCAGAGATGAACGATGCGGCCGGCCGCGACTCCCAGGAGGGTGCGGCCGTCGACGGTCGGGACCGCACACAGGGTGCTGACGCTTTCTGACAAGCCTTGCAGCAGGTGGTGCTGTGCGCCCGTGGTGGGATCCCACAGGCGGATCGAGCGGTCGTGGGACGCGGAAGCGACCAGCACGCGGCCGTCGGCGGTCGCCACGGCGCACAGCCGGCTCACGCCCGCGGAGTGGCCTTCCAGCAGGCGGTGCTGTGAGCCGGTGGTGGGGTCCCACAGCCGTACGGTGCGGTCGTCGGACGCGGAAGCGAGGAAGAGGCGGCCCTCGGACGTCCTCACCCGGCACAGCGCGGTCACCTGCCCGGTGTGACCGTCCAGCAGGGCTTCCTCGTCACTGCGCTGGGCGACGGCCCATCTGGCCCGGTAGGGAGCGTGGTGATCGAGGTCGCGGTAGGCCGAGCCGAGGCCGTGCAGGGCTTCACTGACGCTGTAGAGGGCGGCGCGTTCGGCGGCAGGGGCGTTGACGGCCCTCGGGGTCTTGCGCAGCAGTTGAGCCCGTTGCCGGGTGGCCGGTTCGGAGGCGTCCGTGGCCGAGGGAATGAGGCGGCTGAGGTCCGCGTACAGGGCATAGACCTCGTCCCGCAGGAGATCGTCGATGACACGACCGCGTTGCGCATGGGCCGGCAAGGAGCGCAGGAGGTAGGCGGGGGCGTGACTCCAGCCGCGTTCCTGGCCGATGCGCAACAGCTCACGGGCCATCGCCGCTTCGTCCTCGTCGACGTTGCGGTGGCGCACCAGGGCCTCGTTGAGGGCCTGGTGGAAGAGGCGGAAGACAGGTGTGGGGTCGGCGCTGGTCTCCACCAGGAAGTTGGCCGCGGAGGACTGCGCGAAGGCCGCGAGCCGTTCCGCGCTGGGAGCGGCGTGGCCGAGGGCCGCGATGGTGGCCTGCCACAGGTCGATGGGGGTGCCCGGTGCCTCGGCGTAGGCCAGGGCGGTCATCAGTGCCGCGGCGGGCACCCCGTCGAGCAGCGGGAGCATGGACAGATAGCCCTTCAGCGCGTCGTCGACCTGGGGTGTGTACGTCAGCGCCGAGACGCTCACCGGCCGTTCGTCGTGCATTCCGCGGGCCCGGGCGACCAGGCCGGCGACGAGGAAGTTGGCGTCGGAGAGCTCCGCGATCCGTTCTGCGACGGGCTCGGCGACCCTCGTGTCGTTGTAGGGGTTGTCCGGACGCTCGTCGCCGTGCAGTTGCAGCGTCGCCAGGGCGTAGGCGGCGAGGTCCGCCTGGGCGAAGTACTCCGAGGTGTCGAGGTCGACCACGCGCGGGTTGCCGAACGCCTCCAGCAGGGACCCGTCGCCGTCCTTGCCCCGGGTACCCACGACGACGCGGACGCCGAGGTGGTCGAGCTCCTCCACGAGCGGGCGTGCGATCTCGTGGATGATCTGGCGGGCCTGCCCGGAGGTGGCCGCCTCGTCGAGGGCATCGATGATCACCGTGAAGCCGGTGCGGTGGGTCCGTTCCAGCGCGATACGCAGATGCAGGGGGAGGTCCCGTACTTCCGCGGGCAGTCTCGCGGAGGCCGCGCGGGCGATCTCGGTGGCCGCCTCCAGTGCCGTCTTGCCTTTGGCGTGTACGGCGCACGCCACCGAACCCTCCACGGCGCGCACCGCGTTGTCGCTGCGCGGGAGGGACGCGGCGACGCCGGGATCGGCGGTGGTGACGATCCTGCCGAGCACGGCGGACTTGCCGACTCCGGGCGAGCCGGTGACGACGAGCACCTGGCGCTGTGGCTGCACCGCCACCAGCCAGTCGCGGATCACGGTCAGCGCCGCGGTGCGGCCGCGGAAGCGAAATCCACGGTCACTGCCCTTGTGCACTCCTCGGGCCCGGGGCCGCCAGTGCAGTCCGGCCTCGGGATCCTTGTCCAGGGTCCAGCCCCAGGCGGCCAGCGCGCCCTCGTCGGCCGCTTCGGCCGTCCAGCCGGTCAGCAGGTGCAGCTTCTCGTCGGGCAGGTACTCGGCGACGGCCCGGATCGTGAGGGCGCGGGCGTCTCCGTTCGCGCCCTGGGCCTGGCCGACGATGCCGACCACCGCCTGGTAGTCGGGCGACCAGAGGGCGGCCCCGCTGTAGCCCGACTTCACAGGGTAGCGGGAGCCGGTGTCCAGGCGGATCCAGCCGTAGGAGAGCTCCTCCCCCACCACGCCGTCGGAGGAGTTGCCCAGCATGCCGTCCGGGAACCCGAAGGCCCACCAGCGGCGGTGTATCAGGCTCTCGTTCTCCGGTTGCCGTAATCGTGCGGCGTAGCCCTCGGGCTCGGGGCGCTCGAGGATCAGGACCGCTACGTCCTCCCACTCGTGCTTGTACGCTGGGGGCGCGACGACGCTCTGCACGCGGACCCGCCGGTAGCGCGTGCCTTGCGCCTTGGGGAAGGCAACCCAGAGTTCAGGCTTCTGACACCCCCCGTCGAAGACGACATGTGCGCAGGTCAGTACCCGTCGGCCGTCGATGAGAAGTCCGGATCCGAGCGGGCGGCGGTCGTTCTCCAGGGCGTGGATCGACGCGACCCAGGTGGCGGAGCCGGGTCTTGGGCTGTCGTCGGCCGTGCTCATGGGGTGTTCTGGGACTGCCCGGGCCAGGTGAGGGTGATCTCGAAGTTCGCCTCGGTCGCCGCCTTGGCGACGAGCCAGTTCGCCGTGCCGGTCACCTTCACTCCGAACTTGACCTGTACTTCGCCGGGTTGCAGTGCCTTCACCTGCTCCAGTACCGCCCGGGCGCCCTCGACGGCGGGGGCCACCGCTGCCCTGATCCGGCCGAGGCTCTCCTCGGAGCTGACCTGGTGCCACTCGTCGGTCGGCTCGATCTCGAATCGGATCCGCGTACCGTCGTCGACTTCGTACGAGACGATCTGTGATGCCACCCTGCTCGCCTTCCTCGCGCCGTCGCCGCCCACCCTCAGCACTGGCAGCTCAACGCAGCGTATCGACAGGACTGCTCGCCCGGGTGACCAACAACGAGATGACCGCGATCAGTCGAGACAGAACTCGTTGCCCTCGATGTCCTGCATCAGCAGACACGACTCGTTGACCCCGTCGGCACGCAGCAGTCGCAGGCGTACCGCGCCGAAAGCGATCAGTCGTGCGCATTCGGCCTCCAGCGCGGCCACCCGCTCCTCACCGACGAGCCCGGTGCCGACCCGCACATCGAGATGCACCCGATTCTTGACGACCTTGCCCTCGGGAACGCGCTGGAAGTACAGGCGCGGTCCCACACCGGTGGGATCGGCGCAGGCCGCGGAGGCCGGACCCACGTGCTCAGCGGGCGCCGCGCGATCGAAGTCGTCCCAGCTCGCGAACCCCTCCGGTGGCGGCGGCAGCACGTACCCCAACGCCTCGGCCCAGAATCGAGCGACACGCTCCGGTTCCGCGCAGTCGAAGGTGATCTGGACCTGCTTGATCGACGTCATCGGCCCATCATAGAGACGCGCGATCTTGCGTTCGGCACTGTCGGCCCAAGTGGCCCGTCACCGGCCCGGGTTCGCGTCAGGCGAGGCCGAACCTCTCCGAGTGCACCTGGCGCGTGGGGACCCGCAGATCTCGCAGGGCGGAGAGGACGGCCGTGGTCATGGCGGGCGGGCCGCAGACGTAGACGTCGCGGTCGGTGATGTCGGGGACCAGTTGGTGCAGATTGCCCGGGCCGAACGGCGGGACGCCGCTCTCGCCGGTCCTGCCGGTGATCAGGTGCAACCGTCCGCCCCGTAGCCCGACCAGGTGCCGCACCTCGTTGAGCAGCACGGCGTCGGCCTCGCTGCGCACCCGGTACAGGACGACGACGTCGCCCGTCAGCTGCTCCTCCAGCATGGCCCGCACGGGCGTGATGCCCACGCCGCCGGCGATCAGCAGGGCGCCGGGCCGGGTCCGGTGGAGGGAGGTGAAGGCCCCATACGGTCCTTCGACGAAGGCGCGGCTGCCGACCGGGACGTTCCGCAGCCCGGCGCTGGTGCCGCCGACCGCCTTGGCTGTCAGGCGCAGGCCCTGGCCGCCCGGCGCGGCCGAGAGGGAGAAGGGGTTGGCGACCCACCAGTTGTTGTGCCCGGGGAACCGCCAGATGCAGAACTGGCCCGCGCGGGCGGGGAACTTGTCCAGGTGCCGTCCGCTCACGTACACGGAGACGACGTTCAGCGACTCCGGTACGACGTTGACGACGCGGAACTGGTGGTAGGCGTTGCGCCACAGCGGCAGGGCGATGCGCCCGGTCAGCAGCGCGCCGAACGCGAACAGCCACAGGCACCACCAGTAGGCCTCGGCGAACGCGGAGGAGGTGAACGTCGTCGTCTCCTGCAACTGGTGGACGAACGACAGGCCCAGAGCCACGTAGAGCAGCAGATGCAGCCCGTGCCACACCTCGTACGGCAGCCGACGCCGCACGGCCCGGGTGGAGATCGCGGCGACCACGACGATGACGGACGCGGCGAGCATGCCCAGCAGGGACGCCGGAACACCGCTGAGTGCGACGAAGGTCTTCCCCATGGACGTGTCGTCGAGTGTGGCGTAGCCGAGCACCACCAGCGTGGCGTGGGTGAGGATGGTCCACAGCAGAGTGAAGCCGACCCAGCGGTGCCACACCGTGAGCCGGTCCATCCCGATGCGGCGGTCCAGCCACGGCAGCCGCGCCACCAGCAGCAGTTGGAACATCAGCAGCAGGGCCGCGTGCAGTCCGAACCACTTCGCGACCGTGAGCACGTCGTTCTTGCCCTCACCGGCGCTGAGGAACAGCCCTTCCACGACCGCCACGTTGGCGATGACGAAGGTCCACATCGCCCAGCGCGCCGCATCGACCGGAAGCACCGTACCCGTCCGCACCGTGTCACTCGTCGCCATCATGGTCGGCCCCTCTCCCCCGGGGCCGCACTACGCGCGGCCCGTGTGCACAAACCCCATGAAGACCGAGGAATTCAGCCAAATGCGAACCTCGATCGGGAAAGGATACGGCGCCCGGCCCCGATCCGTTCACCCCGGAACCGACCAATCTGACCGCGGCTGCACCTACTTGTCGGCGCGGGCCGCGAGCAGCGGCTGGAAGAAGCCTGATTCGTGCGGCATCCGCCACTGGATATCGACGAATCCTGCCTCGGCCGCGATGCCCGCGAGCCGGTCCCGGCCGAGCGCCCAGTAGGTGGTTCGGCGGACTTTGACCTGCCATTCTCCGCCTGCCGGATGGAGCTGAAAGTGCTCCACGTCGTAGTGCTCACCGTCGTCGTGCCAGTGCCAGAGCTGGAAGGTGACGGTACGCGTTTCGCCATCGGCGGGGGCGGAGTCGACGATCCGGTGGACTTGGGGAGGCGTCGAAGCGGGGCGCTGGTCGCGCAGCAGCTCGTCATAGGGGCGCGTACTGACCAGCAGCGCGCCGTCCGGACGCAGCACGCGGTGCATCTGGCTGAGGGCCGCGTGCACGTCCTGTTCCGTCAACAGATGCGGCAGGGAGTTGTCGGCGCAGACGACAGCGTCGAACCGGCCGTCGAGGAAGGGGAGATGCCGCATGTCCGCGACGGCCGCCCGCAGGCTGAGGCCCTGGCGGGAAGCCTCCCGAGCGGCACGGGCGGCAGCGCGAGCACTGAGGTCGGTCCCGGTGACGAGGTGCCCGCGCGAGGCCAGACCGATGGCCTGAGTGCCGATACCGCAAGCACAGTCGAGCACTGTCGCACGATCCTGACCGATCAGAGCATCCAGGGCCTGCCCCTGCCGCTGGACGCTCGTCTCCCAGTCCGGGTAGATCAGGTGGTAGTCGTCGGCCAGATCGTCGTAGAAGCGCGCGGTTGATGTCTCGACCATGACCCGACGGTACCGACCCCCCACCGGCAGGCTTCGAGTTCGTGCTGCCATGCGGGGGTGGCGAAGGCCTGGGGGTAAAGCCGGGCGCAGGTGGTGAGGTGGTCGCGGAACGCGGTGTGCAGGCGGGCCGTGTAGTGGGCGCACAGCCGGTCCGCCGGGGTGCCCGCGGCTGCGGAGTCGATCACGGCGGCGGCCAGGACGGCCGTACGCAGGGCCTGGGCGGTACCGGTGCCGCTGAGGGGGTCGTAGCGGATGGCGCCCGCGCCGACGAGGAGCAGACCCGGGGTGCGGTCGCTCGGCGGGGTCGCCGGGGCCCGGTGCAGGCGAGGCGCGGCGGGCAGGGCGACGACGATGGCGGGCGGCCCGGTCAGTCGCGCCGCCAGGGGGCTGCGTGCGAGAACGCGGCCGAGGTGTCCCGCCGGGTCCTCGACCGGGCCCGGGACCATCGCCTGGAGCAGGGCGTTGCCGTCGCCCAGCGGGGTGAGGTGGAGCCAGGCGTCGTCGGTGCACTCCAGGCGGGCGGTGGCGTCGTCCTGCCCCGTGGCCAGGGGCGCCTCCCCCGCCAGCAGATGCCGTCGGCCAGCCGTACGGTACCCGCCGTCCTGGGCAGGTGGGTTGGCGGTGACGGTCCACTGGGGGACGAGCGAGTCGGACCGGGGCTGCCGGCCATACGGCCCCGTCTGCTCCGAAACGGCCTGCGGGTAGCGGTCCGCGAGGCGGGCCAGCAGACGCTCGGTCAGTCGCGCGCCGTCCACGACTGCCGCCGGCTGCGGCAGGGGCGGATCGGTGTCGCGGTCGGGGGTCCAGCGGGCGTGCCGGTGGGTCAGGCGGTGGCTGTCTGCGGCCGGACCGCTCGCCGGCTCCGTGTCCCACAGGGCGTGGAGCAGGGCAAGGGTGTCGTCGCCCAGGAGCAGCGGGCGGGGTCCGCCGGGCGGGCGGGGCCGGAGCCGGACCCGGTGGCCGTGCGCCGCGAGCAGCCAGGCGCAGGTCAGTTCGGCGAGTCCGGATCCGGCGATCGTGACGGTGGTCGGCCTCACGGGACCCTCACAGGATGAGGTCGGCAATCAGGGCCTCGGTGGTGGCCCGGTGGCGGGTCATCATGGCGCGCAGGTCGGTCCCGTCGAGCGAGCTGATGGCTTCCTGCAGCTGCCGGGCGGCCCGGGCGGCGGCGAGGGTGGCCTGGCCGTCGGCGAGCGGCATGCCGACGCCGGGCTGGGGGGTCTGGAAGCGGGGGGCCACGTCGCGGGAGGCGAGGAGGTGGTTGACCTCGTGGAGGTTGTGCATGGCCCGCCGGGCGTGCTCGATCAGTACGCCTCCGGCGCGGTCGCCCCGGTCCAGGGTCTCCTTCATCGTGCCGAGCAGCACGGCGTAGTTGAGGTCCGCGAGTTGCAGGAGCTGCCGGTCCATCGCGTCCGGGGTCTTGTCGAGCCGGCGCAGGTACTCGTCCTCGGAGAACTCCGCGAGGTGCCCCTTGACCGCCTGGAACCGCTCGAAGTGGTTCACGCCCTCGTCGATGATGAGCTTGATCAGATGGGCGAGCCGGTCGGACTGCGGGAACAGGTCCGGGCGTTCGACGATGGTGTGGTGCAGGCGGATGTACATCCCATCGATGCCGTCCGGATTGAGCTCGTCGCTGGTCTTCTCCACGTCGATGAACCAGTCCAGTTGGGCGGCCGTGAGCGGTTTCAGCTCGAAGGCGTGCCCGGTCTGCTGCTGGATGATCATGCCAAGCGGTGGCGGGTCGAGCCGGTGCGGCCTGCCGAGCACTCCGAGCACTTCGTTGACCCATCGCAGGTGGCGCATCTCGTCCACCGCGACCGAGAACACCTCGGCCGCGGCCGCGTGGAACTGCGCGATGGGCGACTGGGGGTTGGTGCCGGGCGGGAGGGTGGTCGGGGCGTCCAACGAGTAGTGCGCGTACAGGTATTCCAGGCACAGTGCGTGCTCGATGTCGGCCAACCGCTCCAGTCGCTCGATCACCTCCTCGCGGGGCATCTCCGTGAGGTCGAACAGGGTGCCGGGGCCCAGGACGTCGTCCTCGCGGCCGTTGAGGACGACGGGCAGCACGTTCCAGTTGGTGATCAGATCGGGGTGGTCGAGTTCCTGTCTTTCCCGCTCCGCGATGTTCGGGGTGTCCAGCTTGGGCGGCTGAGTGCGGTCCGAGCGCTGGAAGTTGAGCGGATGGAAGCGGCCGTCGGGGCTGGCGGAGATGTCGGGCTTGGAAGCGGCCCAGTAGTAGCAGCCGCATTCGCGGAAGTCGTACTGCCAGGGCGCGCACAGGCTGCGGGTGAGGTCACCGGGCAGGTAGAGGTCGGGGTCGATGACTCCTTCGGAGTCCAGGTAGGCGGCCCGGTCGGCGATCAGGACGGCCGCCTCGACCCTCCCGTCGTCGTCGCGCTGCACCGTGGTGTCGTTGTTCATGCGCCACGCGTTGAGGCCGCCGGGCACGACGTCCGCGCCCGGGGACTGGATGCCCGGGGTGGGTCCGAGCAGGATGGCGATCCGGCCCGGCAGCAGGTCGTGGACGCGGCGCCAGAGGGCGAGACCGCTGCGGGAGGTGGCGTTGAACACGGGAGCCTCGGACTCCGTCTGGTCCACGGTGGTACGCCCGCACACGGCCCACAGGTGCAGCCGCCACGGGTCGCTCTGGACGCCCGCGCCCAGGTCGGCGGCGGTGAGGTCCAGTACGGACGGGGCGCCCTCGGTGACGCCGATCAGCCGCGAGCCGCCGCCGTGGTGGAAGTCGAACAGCAGCCCGGGGAAGAAGGCCTTCTCCAGGTTGCGCTGGTCGAACTCAAGACCGGGGAAGCAGTTGTCCACACCGCTTTCCGGGCGGGAGCCGGAGGGGTTTCCCGGGACCGCGTAGTCGGCCCGTGCGGTGAGGTTGCGGGGGAAGATCTTCCCCTCGGGTACGGGGAGGTCCACGCTGCCGGGGATCGGGTTGTTCACGGTCGGCTCCTTCGTCCGGGTGGGGTCACAGGCACGGTCAGCGGGCCAGTCCGGCGGGGTCACCGGGCAGGTCGGACGGGGTGGTACGGCGGAAGAACTCCGGTGCGCTCTCACTGAGTTCGACGTACGCGCGCAGGCAGAACGCCAGCCAGCCGCGGATGTAGTCGCAGCCGGGACGGCCGCGCCGGGCGACCTCGTGGTAGCAGCCGCCGCCGCACAGGTAGCGGGCCCAGCAGGACCGACAGGGCTCCGCCCGGTCCACGTGGCGGGCCGCGAGGTGCTCGGCCCGCGCGCCCTGGTCGGGCCCCTGGGCGACGGAGCCCATCCGGAACGCCGGGTCGTCCACGAGCCGGTGGCAGGCGTACAGGCCGCCCTCGGCCGAGGCGCTGAGGTAACCGGCACCCGCCCCGCACGGGTAGGGGCGGTGTCCGCCGGTGTGGAGTTCGTACATCGCGGTCTGGAAATTACCGAAGGGGTAAGGCCGTCCCGCGGCGAGTTCGGCCAGCGCCGTCTCCCCGCATTCGGTCATCTGCTCCAGGAACCCGGCGAAGGCGCTCGCCCCGATCTCGTAGGCCGGATCGGGGGCGCTGACCACGGCGGCGAAGCCCACCTCGTCGAAGCCGAGGCCGATCCCGTGCTCCAGTACGTCCTTGAGCCGCCCGGTGTACGGGGTGACGCTGACCCGGGCCGACAGGTGGCGCGGCCGTCCGTGCCGGTTCAGTACATCGAGTCCCGCGCGCAGCCTGTCGTACGCGCTGCCCCCGCCGGGCGCCGTGCGCAGCACGTCGTGGCCGGCCCGGTCGCCGTCGAGGCTCACGGCCACGGTGAACGGGTGCGCGGCGAACAACTCGGCGTCCTCGGGCCGGACGGTGGTGAGGTTGGTGGTGAGGGCGAAGCGCACCGCGTGCCCGGTGTCGGCGCCCGCCCGGGTCGCGTGGTCGACCACGTCGTGGACGAGTTCGCGGGCGAGGAGCGGTTCGCCACCCATGAAGCCGACGACGACTCCGGCTCCTGGTGCTGCTTCGGCGATGAGCCGGTCCACGGCGGCGAAGGCGGTCTCGCGGGGCATGGCACGGGCGTTGCCGCCGAACCGGCCCTCGTCCGCGTAGCAGTGGCCGCAGCTGAGGTTGCAGGCCTGCATCACGTTGAGTGAGAGCGAGGCGAGCGGGGGTACGGCGGCGGGGGTGCCGTCGATGCGGGGAGCGGGGACGCCCGCCGCGCCCCACAGGGGCAGCCCCAGTTCGGCGGCGAGGGCGGCGTCCGCGGCCGGGTCGTGGGCTGCGGCGGACGTGGCCGCCGTCCAGGCCTCCAGCCGGGCGGCGGTGGCCTCGGGCAGGTCGTAGACGCGGCTTCCGTCGGCCACGAACAGGTGGGCTCCGTGGGCGCTGCGGAAGACCCGGATCTCGGCGGGCAGTCCGGGGCGGGCGCTGTCCGGGCCCGGTTCCGGTTCCGGGGGGCGACGGCCGATCTGAAGGAGAACGCTCACGACCCCTCCTCCACGTTGGCGCGCACGGAGCGGGCCCAGGCCACGAGCAGGTCGTACTGGCGGCGCGTCAGGTGCATGGGGAAGGCGTCGGACCCGCGGACGGCCACGGGCATACGGCGGTCGTACCAGGGATCCTCGGTGGCCGGCGGTCTGACGAACCGCTGGATGAAGTCGGGCTGCTCGCGGATGAGGTCCTCCAGGACCTCCAGGGCCGGGAAGCGGCGGTGCTTGCGGCGCCCGCGTTCGGTGAGGGCGAGGGTGATCCCGGCCAGCGGCACCGGTTCGGGGAAGGTGCGGGCACGCGCTTCGGCAATCGGACTTCCCTCGCCCTGGGCGTTGTCGATGTTCTCGTTGGTGGCGCGCTGGTTCTGGGCGTCCACGTTGACGGCGTCCATGGCCTCCAGGGCCCGTTCGAACAGGTCGCGCACCTCGAGCGCGGTGAGCTGCGGGTTCTGGGAGATGTACGCGGGTTCGCGGACCTCGGCGCGCTTGACCCGGTCGGTCAGGCCGTCAGCGAGGGAGGTGAAGGGCCTGCGGTCGGGCGCGAAGTCGGGCGGAGTGACGACCACGCGGGCCCGGGCGGTGAGCTCGCCGACGGTGACGGTGACCAGGCCGTCGCACACATCGTCCACGAGCCCGAAGCTGGTGCCTCCGTCCTGGAGCGACGCCCCGGCGTACAGGCCGGACGGCGCGGTCCGCGGGTCGAAGCGGACGGCCCTGAACTCACACCAGCGGGAGTTCGCGGAGAGGAACAGCCGCTCGGCCGGAAGCGGATACCGGTCGGTGCGCTGGAGCAGGTCCGTGGGCCCGTAGACCAGTCCGGCGGCCGGAGTGAACCGCATCCGCAGCTCGGGGAAGTCGGCGCTCGGCCGCGGGATCTGCACAGCGCCCAGTGGGATATGCCGTCCGGAAGGCACCAAGGGCCTGGCCGCCCCCTGGGGAGAGCGTCCCTCCAACGGCCTCTTCTCGTGCTGGTTCCCGGCGACCTCCACCGCGGCGTCGATCCGGTCGTCCTCGGCGCGGCTGCACTGGTGTGCCTTGAGGTTGGCGACCTCCACCTTCCACTGCACATCGGCAGGAGTGAGGCCGAAGGCGTCCAGGACCTCGGTGGTGATCGGGCCGTCGTCCCGCACCCCGTCGATGACCCAGGTGCCGTGCACTTCGAAGAACGGGCAGATGGGCCGCCATCCACGCGCGTCCTTGAATCTGACCCGGTTGCCCTGGGGCGGGCGTTCCGTCAGGGTGCCGTCGGCAGCGACGACGAGCGAGGGCGCGGGTACGGCCACGGTCTTGCCGGTGCCGCGGGGGGTCAGGTCGTTGGGCCCGTAGCGGTAGTTCTCGCAGGGCTCCGGGGACGGACCCAGCCGGGCGAAGGCCAGCGGCGGGTAGAGCCACATCTTCTCGATCACCGTGTGTCTCCGTTTCCATCGGGGAGAGGGGGTGTGTTCACCCGAAGACCTCGGCTCCCGGGTAGGGAGCGGCGTCCCGCGCCGGCGGGACGAGGTAGGTGCCGCCGGCCCGTACGGTCAGCAGTCGGCCCGCCGGACCGTCCTCGCCGGATTGCCCGCCGAAGTTGACGCCGCCCAGCCAGCCGCGCTGGGTGAGGACGCGCAGCACCCGCTCGGGGTGGTCCTGAAAGCTGATGAAGTTCAGGCCGACGCGGAAGCCGGGGGCGGCGGCGACGGGTTGGAAGAACTCGTAGCCCTGGCGGAACATCCGCAGCGAGCCGGTCAGGTCGGCGGCGTCGCCGCCGGTCAGATTGGCCCGGCGGACATGGGCAGCGAGCAGCACGGGGTCGTCGGTGGGACCGGGCTCGATGAAGTCCTCGTTGCCGGGCTGGGTGACCTCGGTGGTCCCGGCCACCGGACAGCCGGCCGCCGGCACAGGCTGTCCGTCGGTGTCCGTGCCGGTGAGCGGGGCACCGGTGAGCTTGTCCCGGCCGACGAGCAACTCCTGCTGGGCGCGAGGCAGATGGTGCCACTGGTCGAGGTCGACGGCGAGCCGGAGGAAGACGAGGTAGGTGCCGCCGACGGTCCAGGGGTCGGAGCCGGACTCGGCGTCACCGATGGAGATGACGCCTTCCCGGACGCTGCTCTCCAGGTTGGACACGCCGTCGTGGAAGCCGATCCAGCTGCGCTGATCGTCGCGCTGGAAGCCGGTATGGATGCCCGCGATCTCCAGCGGCGCCATCTGGGTACGGCTGTCTCTTCTGCCGTCGAGCAGCTTCCACAGTTCCACCACCGCGCGGGACACCGCGAGTTGGGTCGTGGCGGTGAGCTGGAGGCAGAACTCCTCGGTGGCGTCGTTGCGCACGATGTCCGCGCCGTACGGAAGGCTCGCGCCGATGAGCACGGGGCCGCCGCCGGTGGGCAGCGGTGAGCGGAAGCGAAAGCGCGGGCCCAGCGCGGCGGGGCAGGTGACGCGGGCGCCCGGGACGTCGAAGGCTTTGGGTCCGAAGCCGAGCAGCACCTCCAAGTCGCCGGTGGGGACCGGATGGCCGGGCAGTTCGCCGACGCGCCCCTCGGTGAGGCCCCCCAGCGTTCCGGCCACCTCGCGCAGCACGCCGTCCACCACGGCGGCGTCCGCCGCCGGGTCGGCGCGCAGGAACACCAACGCGAGGTGCCCGGGCGGGCGGCGGCCGGGACCGTGGTAGATCCCGTCCTGGAGGGTGCTCATCGGCGGCCGCGCGGGCCCGCGGGCTGGGCGGGCTGTCCGGTAGCGGCTTCGAACGCCTCCTTCAGCGGCCGTACGACGTCACCGCACACGCCCGCATCGCGGCACCGGATCGGGCCGGGCGGATCGGGCAGGACCACGAAGTCGTCCGGCGGGACGTCCTTGGGTGCGCCGAGCGCTGCCAGCGGCCCCACCTGGACATGCCGTACGACCTGGTAGCCGCCGGTGAGCGGCTCTTCCGACTCTCCCTCGACCACGGTGATCTCGTCGAGGAAGTGCGGGTCCGCGTCCCCGGGGCCGAACTCCAGCCGCTGGTGGAGCCCTTGGCGGCCGCGGCTGAGCCGGATCCACGGATCGGGGACCGGACCGCTCTGGAACTGGAAGACCTCGGAGGTGAAGGCGTGGATGTACATGCCGATGGGGTCGGCGAACGACACGGTCCGCCCGTCGAAGGCGGCGCCCGCCGCGGCCAGCGCGGCGGCCGGATCGGCGTTACGGCAGGCCAGTGCGGCGAGCGGGGGGTCCTGGCGGAAGATCTGGTCACGCCCGGCCGGTTCCAGCGCGCCAGTGGCGGTACGGCGCGCGTAGGGCTTGGCACCGAACATCACGATGTAGAGGAGATCGTCGAGCCCGTTGATGGGGTGGGCCATGAAGAGCGCGTTGACGGCGTTCAGGGAGCCCACGGGATTGCCCGGGACACCGGCGTCCTGGAGGTCCGTGTGTCCTCCGTGCCCGGTCAGCTGCCGGGCGAACGCCACCCGGCGCTGTGCGGGGCTGAGCAGCTTCGGGTTGGCGACCGTGGGACCGTAGAGCTCCTCCCAGCGAGGAGGTTCGCCGCCGAGCGTGTCGGTGACGATCTCGCGCAGCAGGTCCGGGGCGTCCTCGGCGAGCACCTGGTAGTACTCGGCCAGTTCGGTGGTGACCTGGACCCGCTTGGGGCGCAGCCTGCCCTGGGCGTCGGGGGCGGTGACCACCGCGTACTCGCAGTACTCGTTGTGCAGCGCGCGCCGTCCGCGCACGCCCCAGTCGGAGAGCTTGCGGGCGGTCGTCTCGTCGAAGCAGAACTCCGGCTCGGCCGGGTTCCCGAACCAGGTGACGGCCACCCGCTGGGGGTCCGGATCGCCGGGTTCGAGGGTGAAGTACGGGCTTCCTTGAAGGGGTTCGAGGCGTTGGAACTCATCCTCGACAACTCGGTTCCAGCGGTCGAGAACACCGGGCGTCAGCTCGTCGGCGAACCCGGGGGCGGAGAACGATGAGGGCATGTCGGCACCTCCCGGCGGGTCGGCGGGACCCGCAGGCGACGTAGGGCACACACGAGATCGCCACGCAACGTATCGAATGAATACGCAGAGTCACAATGGGCGCGCCGCGATGTCGCTCGCCGCGAACCCGGGGCACCCCGGGACACCCGACCCGATCGGGCACAAGATGTCGGGTCCGGCCTGCCAGGCGCTGCCTAGCCTGGTGATCGTCAAGAGGAAGGAACCGGGAATGCTGGAGCGGCTGAACCAGGCCATGGAGCACATCGAGAGCCATCTCGACCAGGACATCGAGGCGGGTGAGCTGGCACGCATCGCGGCCACCTCGGAGTACCACCTGCGCCGGATGTTCTCCGCGCTCGCCGGCATACCGCTCTCGGAGTACATCCGGCGCCGCCGGCTCACGCTCGCGGGAGCCGAAGTGCTCGCGGGGAGCGAGACCCTGCTGGAGATCGCGATGCGTTACGGATACGGCTCCGGCGAGGCGTTCGCGCGGGCGTTCCGTGTCATGCACGGCATCGGACCGGGCGAGGCCCGGCGTACCGGCGCTGCGCTCAGCTCACAGTCCCGGATGACCTTCCGCCTCACCATCGAAGGAAGCAGCAGTATGCGATACCGCATTGCAGACAAAACGGACTTCACTGTCGTCGGGCTCAAGGCCCGGGTGCCGCTGGTGCACGCGGGGCCGAACCAGGCGATCATGGACTTCGTCCGCGGGATCGACCCGCAGACCCTGGAGCGCCTGGAGAAGCTCTCGGACCAGGAGCCGCACGGCGTCGTCTCGGTCTGCGACGACTTGGACCCCAGCCGGGCCGAGGGCACCGAACTCGACTACTACCAAGGTGTGATCACTTCCGCGGCCGCTCCCGAGGGCACGACGGCGTTGGCCGTCCCGGCCGGCACCTGGGCCGTCTTCGCCACCTCCGGGCCGGCGCCACAGGCCATCCAGGAACTGTGGCGGGACGTGTTCACCGAGTGGTTCCCTTCGAACCCGTACCGTAGCCGCGTAGGCCCCGAAATCCTGCGCACCCGACTGTCGCCGGACAAGACCGAGGCGGACGCCGAACTGTGGCTGCCGGTGGAGCCCGAGCACGGCTGAATCATGGCGTAGATCCTTTGGGGCACGTACTCATGCACATCAGTGGCAAACCACACAAGACGCCGTGGGTAGCCACCGTCACGAAAAAAGTTATGCGGTTGAGGTTTGACCTCACGAGGTCACGAACTGCCAGGTCAGAGGCGTGCCCCGAGGGATTCCGGCCAGATCTGTGCCGATGGCCACAGCGAGCGGGCTACGCGTAGGTTCATACTGAGCTATGACAAAGCCTGCGGCACCCAAGCGTCACTTGCCTACCAGCCCCTTCAAGGCCCCGGTCCCCCCGGCTCCCAAGCACTTCGACATGGGCGACCAGGTCACGCACGATGTGTACGGCCTGGGCCGGGTCATCGGCATCGAGGACGGAGTCGCGGCGCTCGTGGACTTCGGTTCAACTCAGATGCGGATCTTGAGCCCGTACGCCAAGATGACCAAGCTGTAGAACCACACCGTGCCGGTCACGGCACGCCAGGTCCCCTTTCTCGGGGACCTGTCCCGAAAGGCAGACCTGTCATCGACGTGACGTCGCTGTTCTCCGCCCTGGAAGGGCAACCCCGCCGTTCCACCGCCGTATCGCCCCCTCCGGCCACCAACCCCTTCCAGGCCCCGGACTTCGGGGAAGAAGAGATCTCCTGGTCCGAGGAGACGCAGGAGCCCGCCCCGGACAGGCGCGCGGCGCGACCCAAGGCTGCCTGAGCGCTGCCCACTTGAGCGGTGGGCGGTACCTGGCCTGCTGCGGGCGTACCCCCGCTCAGCACGCTGAGCGGGGGGCCAAGCTCGTCCTACGATGCGAGCTCACTCAATCGCCGCCGCGTCTCGCGGAGTTCGGCTTGCTGCGCCTGGAGGCGTCCGGCCAAGGCGTCCAGCTCGGCCCGCAGGTTCGGGCACATCTCAAGTGACATGCCGTGATCGCCGGTTCGAACGCAGTCGAAGTACCGCTGAATCGTCGCGGTGCCCAGACCAGCGGCGATCATCGTCCTGATCTGGGCCACACGCGTGACATCGGCCTCGGAGTACTCCCGGTACCCGCTGCTGTTGCGAGCCGGGACCAGCAGCCCCCGGTCCTCGTAGTGCCGTAGCGCTCGCGCGCTCACACCGGTCACCTCGGCGAGTTCGCTGATCAGCACCGTCGGTTCCTCCTCATGGGCTTGACCTTCACGCTGACGTGAAGCCGTACCGTCCTGCGACATGACGACTGGAACAACCCAGCGGCGTGCCTCGATCATCCACGGCTACGGCGCGACCCCCGAGGACCACTGGTTCGGCTGGCTGGCCGCACAGCTCCGGGCGAGCGGCATCCCAGCCTCGGTCCCGGCCCTTCCGAACCCACACTCCCCGGACGCCGCACAGTGGACGCAAGCCGTACGCGCCGACCTGGGAACACCCGACGAGCACTCGATCGTCGTCGCGCACAGCCTGGGCTGCCTCACCGTGCTGCGTGCCCTGCGCTCGCTCCCGCGCCCGTGGCGTCTAGGCACCGTCGTGCTGGTCTCCGGATTCGTCGACCGACTCCCCGCGCTCCCGGACCTCGACGACCACATCGGACACGGCTGCGACCTGACGGGGCTCAGCAACCACATCGACCGCCTCACGATCATCCGGTCGGACGCGGACCCGTACGTACCGCCCGGTCACACCGACCGCCTTGCCGATCTGCTCGGAATCTCCGCCCAAGTAGTCCCTGGAGCAGGGCATTTCCTCGCTTCCGACGGTGTCACTGCACTGCACGAGGTCCGTGAGGCCATCGCCGAGCAGGGCAGGTCAGGGGCTGAACCGGTCAGCCGCCACTCGGCTTGCTGAACTCCTCGATCAGCACGGGGTACTGCTCTCCCCCGTGTCCGGCAGCGATCGCGCGGTCGGCCATCTCCTTGATCAGCTTGGGCAGTTCGGCGTTGACGCCCACCGCTTCGCTCTCCTCGATCAAGTGCGCCATCGCCCGCGCGTCGGTCTCCAGCGCCGACACCACGGCCGGGAAGGAGCCGCTGTCGATCTGCTCGGCGTACCCCGGCAGCCAATCAGCTACTCCGGCAGCGATCTGCCGTGCGAACGGCGCGAATGTCGCGGCGTCCACACCGGCCGTCCTGAGCAGGGCGGTGCCCTGGAGCCATGCGTTCAGAACGCTCCACATCATCGCCAGACCGGCCACGTCGTACAGGGACGCAAGGCCATGGTCCGCGCCAAGGTGAGTAACCGTGCCGAGGGCGTCGAGCGTGGACCGGTGCGCCTCGAAGTCCGACTGCGGTCCGCTGTGCAGAATCAGCGCCTCGTCGGTGCCGATGACCGCCGGGATGGCCATGATGGCGCCGTCCAGGTAGTGGGCGCCTCGCCGCTCGGCCCAGCGCGCGGTTTCCCGGGCCTGGGCGGAGTCGCCCGAGGTCAGGTTGATCAACATCGTGCCGGCCAGCTCGACTTCAGTCGTGTCGAGCAGCTCGTGCAGGGCCGGGTAGTCGGTGACGCAGATGATCGTGAGAGAGCCTGCCTTGATCGCTTCGCCGACCGTCGGTGCCAGCCGCGCCCCTTCGGCCACCAGCCGGTCTGCCTTGGACGACGTGCGGTTCCACACGGTCGTGGGATGGCCGGCCTTCAGGAACGCGCCGGCGAGCGCCTGGCCCATCAGACCAAGTCCGATGACTGTCACAGGTGTTTGCGAGTTGTCGTTCATGGCAGCATCGTCAACGTTGATACCGGTATGAAGGTCAAGCGAGGTTTCGATGCGGATCGGGGAACTCAGTCGCCGGACGGGCGTCCATACCCACCAACTGCGCTACTACGAGGCCCAGGGCCTGTTGGAGGCGGAGCGTGCCGGGAACGGATACCGCGAGTACGACGAGAACGCCGTGCTGCGGGTCGGCCAGATCCGGCACCTGCTCGGCGCGGGACTGTCCTCCGAGGACATCGCCTATCTGCTGCCCTGCGCGGTCGGTGCGGCCCCAGAGCTGCCCGGGTGCCCGGAGCTGCTGGCCGCGATGCGGTCACGGTTGCAGCGGCTGGACGACCAGATGGCCAGGCTCGCGCAGTCCCGCGGCGCGCTTGCCGAGTACATCGACGCGGCCGAGCGCACGGGCAGCGAGAACTACCCGCCCTTCGAGAACGCCGACTTGGCGCCCGCTCCCGCCTGATCCTTTGGCCACGTGACTGTGATCTACTTCGGGCCATGGCACCGATGGACCAGAAGCCGACTTCATGACTGACCACTGCTGCGAGGCGATGGTCCGCCAGGTCGACGCACGCTGCGACCAGCACCACGGCACCTCTGTCTGCCCGGACGCGCTGATCGGATTCGACGCCAGGTTCCAGGAGTATGGGCTGATCGTCCACGACGGCGGCACATCGAGCGTCGATATCCACTTCTGCCCATGGTGCGGGCGAGCGCTCCCCCAGTCGCAGCGAGACCGCTGGTTCGACGAACTGGAGCGACGCGGGATCGACCCCTGGGAGGGCGAGATCCCGGCCGAGTTCCAGGACGACCGTTGGCTGGCCACACCGCCTCGGGACTGACCAGGCCGACCAACCCGACCTGGTGGAAGGTCTGTTCGGTACGGTGACGGGGTGTGCTTCTACGCCGAGACCGACTACAAGCTGCACTACGCATGCGTCGCGTGCCGGGTCAGCTTCAAGCGGCATGCGGATCCCCTGCGCAAGCACCTGTGCCCGAACTGCGCGCGGCCCCTCATCTGCGCCGGCCACGACTTCGCCCCGCCGCCACGGCGTGACGTCCGTGGTTGGTCTGTGGTGGCCGCGGTCCTGGGGGAAGGGCTGCGCTACGAGGGGCGGTCTGTCTGCGGGTGCGACAAGGAGCCCAAGTACCGCCCGCGGACACGCGCCGAACTGCGGGTGCGTCGGATCGTAGCCGCAAGGGACGGGCTGGCACTGTCCGAGACGCTCTCCCGCCCGGACCCTCGGACCCCTTCGGCTGACTGACCTCACCCAGCCTCGGTGGGGTGAGATCGCGGCTTGCGCATAGACGCCCATCAATTATCGGGCAAACGTTTGACTCGAAGTTTCGTATAACTCATTCGTGTGACGCAATCACCCGGTTGCCCTGCATCCCCTTTTCCGATCTCGTTCGTTAGGTGGACGTGAAAGGGGTAGGCAGTTATGGAGAAAGGATTCTCCCGCCGGTCACGTCCGGTGCGCAGTTGACCAGTCACGTAGGTCTTACCGACCCATCGAATGATGGTCCGATCGAGATTCAGGACGATGAGAACCGAATCGACACCGCCGTCCGGGTTCCGCACTCCGACAGAATAATTCGAGTAACAGTACGAGGGTATCCGGATGGACTGGTACAACAGGGAAAGCGCTTATGTTCCGCAGTATCCCCGGAGGTCGGAGCACGACACCCGGGACCTGTACGACAGCGCTCCCATCCCCGCTCAACAGACTTGGGAAGGAGTCGGCCTCGACACCCCGCTGAGCCGCGGTGGCCTTGAGGAGGAATTGGCCGAGATGCTGTCCGCGGCCTCGGCTCCGAAGGCATCCGCGGAGCCGGCCGTTCAGACGCTGTCCCGAAGTGACCGCAGGCGTATGCGGTCGAAACCGCCCATCCTCGTGGCAGCGCAGCGCATCAGTCATGTGACGGTCCTGTTCGCCGCCATCGCGGTGTGTGCCGCGTGTCTGCTGGGCTGGTCCATCACTTACACCTACGGCCAACTCCGCACGATCGCCGAGTTCGTCCTGCCGGCACAGCTGGCGCTGTGGTGGCCGCTGACCGTGTACGGCCCTTGGTTCGTCGCGGCTCTCTCGATCCTTCGGGCGACCGTTCAGCACCAGCCCGCGCCCCGCTCCTGGGGTGTGCTCCTGGTGACCTCCGCCCTGGCCGTGGCCCTGTGCGTCAGTCACTCCTCCCACTCGGCACTGGCGTTCGTGACGCTCGGGATTCCACCCATCACCGCCTTGGTGTGCTTCTGGGAACTCGTCGGCCAGCTCTCCTCCAAGCACCGCGCCCGCAAAGGGGCCCACGCGCAGCAGCGCTCCAAGGGCTGACCGCACCACGGGCGGGCTCTGGCGCGCCTGCGTGGCCTCCGGTCCCTACCGACACAGCCCCCGGTGTGCAGCCGTACGCATAGGCGTGCGGCTGCACACCGGGTGCTGGAACCTGCCCCATGACTCACACAGGAACATCCACCATGGTCCACGCCCCACTCAGCCGGCCGATGAACGCCTCGGTGACGACGTCCAGTTCGACGCCGCTGAGCGAGTTCGCCACCCTGGCCGGCGCCTGGCAGCACCCGGTCTCGTCCAGCAGGCGCACGTACTGACGGGCTCGGCAGCCTCGAAGGCGAGGCGACGGCAGCGCGCGATCCCGATTCGGTCGGATGGGTGCGGGCGCGGGCCCATGATTACGCGCTCTCGCCCTGGCACCAGGTGCGGCAGGTCCTCACCCGTCCCGGACCGCTGCCCACAGACCCGGTGGTGCGCGCCCTCCTGGTGCTTCCGCCGTGGCAACGCCGGGCGGCGCTGCTGTGCGACGGCCTGGAGCTCAGTGTCGAGGAGGCCGCCGCCGAGATGCAGGCCACGGTCGGTGCGGGCGGCCGGCGAAATGCGCGTACGCGCCCTCACCCGTTGGGTCTTCGCCACGACGGCGGCCCTCGTCGGCCTCGTGATCCTGGCCATCGCCACCGCCTGGCGGAGCTGTGCCTCTCCCCGAACCGAGGCGCTCCCTCTTGCAATCGGTACCCAGGTACAGGTTTACGTTGGAGATGTCCCCGCCCGCGGGGCGTGACGACGGGAGTGAGTGCCATGAGTGATCAGGTGTGGGCGCCGGAGTCCTGCACGCTGCCCACCGAGGAGCGGCCCCTGCGGGTCGCGGCGTGGGACGGGCTGTTGCGTGAGCGGCTGACCTCGTTGTCGAGGCCGGAGCCCCTGCGACTGCGTCTGGAGCTGACGGGCGGGCCTGGTGTGGAGGAGCGCGTGCGGGATCTGGTGGAGCGGGAGCGCGGCTGTTGCTCGTTCTTCACCTTCACCACCACCTCCGGGGATGACCTGATCGGCCTGGACATCGCGGTCGACCCGGCGCACGAGGCGGTTCTGGACGCGCTCGCCGCACGGACCGCCGCCGGGGAGCAGCAATGAGCGCGGGCCTGCGCAGCGGGCAGGTCGCCGAGGCGGCCGGGGTGAACGTCCAGACCCTGCGCTACTACGAGCGGCGCGGCCTGCTGGCCGAGCCGGAACGCAGCATCGGCGGTCACCGCCTCTATCCCGAGGAGGCGGTGACCGCACTGAGGGTGATCAAGGCCGCCCAGCGGCTCGGGTTCACGCTGGAGGAGGTCGCCGAACTCCTGGAGACCGGCCGCCACCGCCACGGCCGACCCGTCGCGGGACTCCAGGAACGCGCCGCGGCCAAGCTGGTGGAGGTCGACGCGAGGATCGCCGACCTGACCACCATCCGCACGGCCCTGGCCGCCGCGGTGGAGGCGGGCTGCGACGACCTGACCGTCTGCGCCGGAAGCGCCTGCTGCCCCATCCCCTTCACCGACCTCGCCCAGGAGAACCGCCATGCCGGCCCCTGCTGCTGACCCCCGCCCCCACCGCGCGCCCAAGGCCCTCGGCGGCCTGGCCGCCCTGGCCTGTGTGGCGTGCTGCGCGCTGCCCCTGCTGATCACGGCGGGCGTCGTCGGAGGCGGTGCCGGGGCGATGGTGGGCTGGCTGCCCGGCCTCGCCGTGGTCCTGGCCGTGCTCGCCGCCGGAACCTGGTGGCTCGGCCGACGCCTCCGCCCCTGCTCCTGCGCGCCCGAGACCGCGGGCGGACGTAGGTGCGGTTGCGAGCCGTCCGCGGAACCGCTGAGGATCACGCGGGTGGACCGCGGATAGGTAGACGCCCCCAGGGGAGACGACGTGTCGCGGCTGTCAGGGCGTACCGAGCGCCCGAGCGGTGCTGGACGCCTGCGCGGCGATGCCGGGGATGCTGGAGGTGATGTACGAACCGCCGCCGGTCAGGTCGCCGACCACGTGCACACGCGGGTCGGCGGGGATCAGGCCGCCGGAGGGGTGGAGTGTGGCCAGGCCGGTGCCGGCCAGGGACCGGACCAGTTGCCGGGCCGCGAGCGGAACGGCCTGCGCGGACGGGTTCACGGCGTTGACGACGGCATCCGCGGTGCGTTCGCTGTCACCGGCCCTCACCCGGAACCCACCGTTGACCGGCTCGACCGCGTGGACGCCGGACGTGATGTCGAGTTGGCCGGAGTCCAACAGCCGCATCAGGACTGCCGCGTTCACCGGAACCATGGGCGAGGCCACGCTGGTGGCCGTGCGGCGGTGGCTCCGCAGCCACGCTCGGTCGGATGCGGGCAACAGCCGCCAGGCGTACGGTCCGACGGTGTGTGCCGTCTGCTGGAGCACGCGTCGGCCGATCCGGGGGTCGTCGACGGCGTCGAGCTGCCGGCGGAGCCGCCGCACCGGGTCCTCGGTCTCCGTGTCCCGCAGTTCCGCCATGAGCTCGTCGAAATCCTCCGCCGCGTCCGCCAACTCCGCACGCAGCAGCCCCGTGAGGTCGTCGAGCGTGACAAACCCCCGTGCCTGGTGAAGCACCGCCACCCGGTCGGCGGTCACATGCCGCGGGCGCAGGTCGTGCGGGCGCTGCCAGACATAGGGCAGCACTCCGCTGCGGGACAGGAGCGTGATCCGGCCCCGGTGCCCGTGCGCGGCGAGGGACACGACGACGTCCACGGCGGTCAGACCGCTGCCGATGATCGCAACATCGGCCTCGGCCGGTATGCGGTCGAGTGTGCCGGCCATCGGGTAGGGGTCGCCGGTGAAGCCCGGGTGGCCGGCGAGACCGTACAGGTCGGGGGGTGTTCCTCCGCCCACGCACAGCGCCACGTGGGTGGCCTCGTGCTCCTCGCCGCCGTTCGTGCGCAGCACGAGACGGGCTCCGGGGCGGGCGACCCCGTCCACCCCGGCGGGCACGACGCGTACGAGCCAACCCCGCTCGCCCAGAGCCGCGATGGCCTTCTCGGCGGTGTGCACCAGGTAGTCGCCGTAGAGCGCACGCGGGACGAGCGGCCGGCCCAGGAGTTCGTCGACGTGCTCGGCGCCCCGCTCTCCCAGCCAGGCCGCGTAGTGGCCGAAGTCGCCGCTGCGGATCGACATCAGGGCCGGGGGCGAGTTCACCAGCACGGTGTCCAGGTCCGGGCCGTACGGCCGCCCCCGCCACAGGTGCGGGGACGGCTCGAAGACCGTGATCGTGCCGGTCTCGCCCCCGGCCGTGGTGACGCCGTCCGGGGCGGCCAGCGCGTCCAGCAGTCCGACCGCGGCCGAACCTCCTCCGACGATCGCGATGTCCATGATCTTCCTCGGTCTTCCTGTCCGGTGATCGTGTGTCATCGACCTTCGTCGAAGCCGCCCCGGATCCCCATCCCCCGCCTGGGGCGAACGGCCCGGAACGAACCCCCTCGATTGAGGGGTTGGCGCCGTGCGGAGGGGTCGGGCAGGCTGATCCACGGAGGGGATACGCATGACCGAACCGTGCCGGCCGCTGCTGTCGGCCGCCGAACAGGCCGCCGATGCCGCCGAGTTGTTCAGCCGGGCCTCGGCCGGGCTACGCCGGCTGGTGCCGTTCCACTCCGCCGTGTGGACGGCCGCCGACCCCGAGACCGGCCTGATCACGGCCCCGATGCTGGTCGAGAACCTCGGCTCCGGCGAGGGCTGTGCCACGTACTGGGAGAGCGAGCTGCTGGAGGAGAACGTCGTACCCTTCCGCGAGTTGGCCCGCGCGCCCGTGCCGGCGGCCGGGCTGCGCGCGGTCACCGACGGGCTGCCCGCCCGCAGTGCCCGCTTCCGGCGCCTGCTGCGCAGCCAGGGCGTGCACGACGAACTGCGCGCGGTACTGCGGATCGGCAGCCGGCCTTGGGGGCTGGTGAGCCTGTTCCGCACCACCGACGCCTTCCGTCCGGACGAGGTCGCGTTGCTCGCCGACCTGTCCGGACCGCTGGCCTCGCGGCTGCGCGGGTTCGCCAGACCGCCCAAGTCCGCACCCCAGCCGGACTCCCCCGCGCCCGGCCTGATCCTCTTCGACGAATCAGGCGAAGCCATGTCGGTCAACGACGAGGCACGTCAGCACCTCGCGTCGCTGCCGGAAGGGCCGTCCTTCCCCTCGCCGCTGGGGCTGGCGCTGCCGATCTGGGTGATCGGAACCGTCCTCCAGGCGCGCGCGATCGCCGACGGCCGTGACCACGGCAACGCCCGGATGCGCATCCGGACCACCGAGGGCCGCTGGCTCAACTGCCACGCCTCCTCCCTCACCGGACCTGCCGGCCGGCCGGGCCCGGTGGCTCTCGTCATCGAGCCCGCCACCCCGACGGACCTGGCGGTGCTGGTCGCCGAGGCGTACGGACTGACCTCACGAGAGCTTCAGATCACTCAGCTCATCGCACGCGGGATGACCACCGCCGAGATCGCCACGACGCTGTTCATCTCCCCGCACACCGTCCGGGACCACCTCAAGACCGTCTTCGCCAAGGCGCACGTCTCCAGCCGGGGCGAACTGGTCGCCCGTCTGTTCACCGAGCACTACTGGCCCGCACTGCCGGAGCCGACCCAGGTCCAGCACCCCGGTGGACTCCCGGCTCAGGTCCGGGTTCCCTCCTAGCGGACAGCCTCGCGTACGGCCCTCAAACCCGCGCGCGGTGGCCGACGGTGGAAAGGGCGATCTCCACGTACCGGTCGGCCAGGGCGGACGGGGTCAAAGGGCCGTCGGCGCGATACCAGTTCGCCACTCCCTGACACATGGTCAGCACGGCACGCGCGGCGTCCACCGGGTAGGGAGTGGTGAAGGCGCCCACGTCCACGGCGTCGCGCACGCTGTGCCGGAGCAGTGCCTCCAACTCGTCGCGCAGGGCGACGTAGCGCTCCCGGTTGTCCGCCTCCAGGCTGCGGATCTCGGTGTCCAGGAAGGCCAGCGGCGCCCGCTGGGCCATGTACAGAACGATGCACTCGACCAGCGCCCTGAAGCGGACCACCGGGTCGGTGTCCGCGTCCCCGATCGCATCGCGGCAGCGGCCGAGCACCGCCCGCATCGAGCCCATGAGCAGCTCGACCAGCATCGCCTGCTTGTTCTCGAAGTGGTAGTAGAGGGTCGGCACGGTGACCCCGATGCGCCGCGCGATGTCCCGCACGCTGGTGCCGTGGTAGCCGTGCTCGTCGAACGCCGTCAGGGCGGCGTCGAGTATGGGCGGCAGCTCCAGCGGCCCGTACACCCGCCAGTCCTCGTGCCCGTCCGCGCGCAGTGCCGCCGCAACCTCCGCCATGACCTCTGCCCTCCGCCCGCTCCTGGCGGCGAGTCTATCGATCACTCGTGCGTGCTCGGCGGTGGGCGTACGCGATCAGTTCCGCCAAGGAAGCAATCCGGCACGGAATCGCCAACTCGGCAGTATTGACCCCTACTTCGACCGCCTTTAGCTTATCTAGCGCTCGCTAAGTATCGAGCGGCGAACCTGCCGACTCCCGCCCCGAGGAGAGGCCATGCGCAACAGCAGTTGGGTTCTGAGCGGATCAGCGGTGGTGCTGGTGGCCGCCTCGGCCCTCACCCGGTTCACCGTCTACCCGGCCCTGCATCAGGTACCGGCCGACTCCGAGAGCACGTTCCGCTACCAGGGCACCGCCACCCTGCTCAACGCGTCCGCCCTCCAGGCAGGTGAGGGCGCCGACCCCTACCTCCGCGACGTCCCCATCACCCTGGACCGCCGTGTCGAGGTGCGGGACACCCACGGCCGTACCGCCGTCGTCTCCGACGAGGCCGTGATGCGCGGGCCCGGGGGCAAGAAGCTGTCCGCTTCCCGGCAGGTCTGGGCGGTGGACCGGCGGACGCTCGCCGACCGCCCGGTCCCCGAGGGCTCCGGCGCCACGCAGCACCACGGGCTGGTCATCGCCTGGCCCCTGGAACCCGAACCGCGCGACTACCGGTTCTGGGACACCGCCACCCAGCGGGCGGTACCCGCCCGGTACGAGGGCAGGACAACCGTGGCCGACCGCAGCGCCTATGTGTACGCCGTCGAGGCCGACGGCCCGCTCTCCGACCCCGCCACCTTGCGGTCCCTGCCCAAGGCCCTGCCGCGCGAGGCAGTGGCCGGACTCTCCGCCGCGCTGCCCGCGGACCAGCGCCCGGAGCAGTCCGTGCTCGCCGCCCTGCCCGAGACCGTGCCGCTCACCTACACCTCCACCACCGAGCGGCGCGGCTGGGTCGACGCGGACACCGGCCTGTCCCTGAACGGTGCCCTGCACCAGACCGTCGTCGCCCGGACCCAGGGCCCCGACGGCCCGGTGGCGCTGTTCCCCGTGACCGACGTCGACGTCAAGGGCACGGACGCCTCGGTGGACGGCCAGGCCGCCGATGCCGCCACCACGGAGCGCCTGCTGTGGCTGCTCAGGACGGCCGGTCCGCTCGGCCTGCTCGGGGCCGCCATCCTGCTGACGGTCCTCGCGGTCTGGCTCACGCGGCGCCGGGCGGCCGAGCCCAGCCCGGCGGACGAGGGCGAGAACGTCACCGCACCGGCCGCGTGAACGCCCTGCGGCCTCCGTCGGCACCCCGGCGGAGGCCGCACGGCCAGGCTCCGTCACATGCGCTCGGCGCCGGCCCTGATCGCCGCACGGATCCGGAAGTACGTCCCGCAGCGGCAGACGTTGCGGATGGCGTCGAGGTCGGCGTCGGTGATCTCGCGGCCCTCCTCCGCGACCCGGCGGACCAGGGCGACCGCGGCCATGATCTGGCCCGGCTGGCAGTAGCCGCACTGGGCCACGTCCTGCTCCAGCCACGCCTGCTGCATCGGGTGCAGTTCCGCGTCCACCGTGGCCGCGAGCCCCTCGATGGTGGTGACCTCGTCGGTCTCCTTCAGGTCCTTCACCGGGATCGCGCAGGGGTTGACGGCCTTGCCGTTGAGATGGCTGGTGCAGGCCTTGCAGACGTTGATGCCGCAGCCGTACTTGGGGCCGGTGACGCCGAGGAGGTCACGCAGTACCCACAACAGTCGTACGTCGTCGGCCACTTCGACGGTGACCTGCTCGCCGTTGAGGCGGAAGGTGTGCTCGGGCACGAGGTCTCCTCGGGTCAGCGGGCGTGGTCCAGGCCGTCGGTCGGGGACGGCGGGACCGGTGGGACGGTGGGCTTGGGGGTGAAGGAGAGCGTGCCGTGGTTGATGGGGAAGGTGGTGGGCATGGTGCCGGTCGCCCGGCCGTAGGCGCAGGCGACCGCGGCCATCGACGCGGCGACGCCCAACTCACCCGCCCCGCCCGGTTCGCCGGTGCTCGTCGGCACGACGATGATCCGGAGCTCCGGCGGGGTGTTCCACTGCCGGGTGTAGAAATAGTTGTCCCAGCTCGCTTCGAGGAAGTGGCCGTCGCGCAGGTGCAGGCTGGAGGTCAGGGCCAGTGCGATGCCGTCCATCACGCAGCCCATCATCTGGGCTTCGAGGCCACGGGGGTTGACGGCGAGGCCGACGTCCACGGCGAACACGGCCTTGGTGACGCGGGGCCCGGTCACACCGTCGCGGACGGGCCGGTTCACGGTCTCCGGGCGGCAGTCGATCTCCACCAGCGCGGCGCTGACCGAGTGGTACTCGGAGTGGAAGGCGATGCCCTGCGCGGTTCCCTCGGGCATGGTCCGGCCCCACTCGCCGGCCTCGGCGACCTTCTCCAGCACCGCCTTCGAGCGGTCGTCGCGCAGGACGTCACGCCGGAAGCGGTAGGGGTCCTTGCCCGTCCTGGACGCGACCTGGTCGACGATCAGCTCGCGAGCGCAGGTCGTGTCGGGCGAGTACACGTTGCGCATGCTGCCAGTGTTGAAGCTCTTGTTCGTCTCGTTGAGCAGCCGGCTGCCGACGCCGAAGTCGTAGGGCATCGACTGGGAGAGCTGGAAAAAGGTCTCCGAGAAGCCGAGGTCGGCCACCGGAAGCCTGGCGGCCATGGCGGTGAGGAGTTCGCCGAAACCGTGGCTCAGGTCGGTGGCGACGCTGGTGTGCCGTTGCTGGTAGCTGAGGACGGTGCCGCCGAGGTGGGTGACGCGGACCCGTGAGGTGGCCATGGGGTGGACGCGGCCCTGGCGGGCGTCGTCGGCGCGGTGCCACAGCAGCTTGACCGGCTTGCCGATCTTCTTCGACACTTCGGCGGCCTCCAGCGCCGCGTCGAAGAACAGCTTGCGCCCGAACGAGCCGCCGCCCTCGGTGACATGCACCTCGACCGCGTCGAGCGGCAGCTTCAGCGCGGCGGCGATCATCTCCTTGGCGACGATGGGAGCTTTGAGGCTGGACCAGATCTCGGCACGGTCAGAACGTACGTCGGCTATCGCGCAGTTGGGCTCCAGCGCGCTGTTGCCACGGAAGTGGAAAGTGAACTTTCCCTCCACCCTCGGCGTCAACGGCGGCAGGCCCATGGGCAGTTCGGCGGACCGCAGGTCCTGGAGCACCGACTCGTCGGACTGCCCTTCCGCGGTACCGGCCCGCCACGTCACCTGCAGGGCGCGTACGGCGTCGATGCACTGCCCGAACGTCTCCGCGCGGACGGCCACCCCGGTGGAGATCACCACCACGTCCGTGACGCCGGGCATGGCACGGACCTCGGCCGGATTGGCCACCGAGCCGACCTTGCCGTTGATGGTCGGCGGGCGGCAGACCATGGTCGGCAGCGCGCCGGGTATGTCGAGGTCCATCGTGAACTTCTTGCGCCCGGTGACCGCGGCGAGCGCGTCGATACGGCCGCGCGGGGTGCCGATGACGGAGAAGCTCTCCCGCGGCTTCAGCTCCACCGACACCTGCTCGGTCCGCTGGCCCGCGGCCTTCTCGGCGAGCACGCCGATGCCGATCGTCCTGCCTCCTGGGCCGGTGATCACTCCCGCCTCGAGGGTGAGTTCGCCTTCGGCGGCACCGAGTTCGCTCGCCGCGGCCCGGAGCAGCCGTCCGCGCGCGACGGCGGCGGCGACCCGGACCGGGGTGTAGGTCGAGACGGTGGTGTTGGAGGCGCCGGTGAGCTGGTTGAAGACCAGTTCCGGGCGGGCGTCGGCCAGCGTCACCCGCACCCGGTCCAGGGGTACGTCCATTTCCTCGGCGATGAGCATGGCCGTGGAGGTGGTGATGCCCTGGCCCACTTCGGCGCGGGGCAGGGCGAAGGAGACGGTGCCGTCGCTGTCGACCTGGATCGTGATCAGGCCGGAGGTCGGCAGCGCGGCGGCGGTCATGACGTCGTTGAGGGCCACCAGTTCGGTGATGTCCGCGGACGGAACGCCGGTCGCGGAGGTGTCGGCGGCGGCCTGCGGGGCGGGGAGGAGGTGGGCCGCGGACACCAGGGTGGGGGCCGCCAGTACGTAGCCCAGGAAGCGCCGTCTGCCGACGGTGGGGCCCTGCTCTGCCTCGGCTCCGTTCATGGGCGGTTCCCCCCGTCGCCCTGCCGTGTCGTCGTGCTGCTGCGCGGTCTGTTCGGTAGGTGCATGAGGCGGCTCGGCTCCGATGAGTGGGGGCTCGGCGGGAGGGTGCCAGGGGTGACGGTCATCGCCCCTGGCGCGCCACGGGTCATGATGGGCGGTTCATGTCCGGGATGTCGATGGCGATCCGCTGCCCTTCGGCGAGAAAGAGCAGGACGAACCGGCGCAGGGCCTCCTCCAGGGTCCAGGCGACCGTCGGGATGCCGGGGAGGGGGATCAGGCCCTCGCGGAAGGCGACGAGGAGCGGCCAGGCGGCGGCGATCACGGGCTTCAGAACCGGTTCCTGCGACAGGCCGATCATGTCGCCGACCCGGTCACCGAGCGTGTACCTGGAGAACGCGCTGATCAGGGGACGCGTCACGCCGGCGTCGAGTTCGGCCACGATGTCGAGGAGGACCTCGGCCAGCGCCTCGCCCTCACGGGTGTGGGCCAGGATCGGGACCAGGACCTGCCTGGACTGGGCGTTCGCCGCGTCCCAAGTGGCTGGAATGTACTCGTCGTTGACGCCGAGCATGGCCGCACTGACCTGCCACACGTGCAGGTACGCCTCCGCGTCGGCGGCACTGATCCGGACCTTCCACTCGACTAGCTTGCGCATGACAAACGTGGCCAGGCTGTGCCAGGTGACGAGGACGTCCGCCTGGCTGATGGGAATGGTCTGACCGCCGCTGGTGCGGGTCCAGTCCGGGGACTGAGGCAGCAGGTGCCGTACGGCCGCGTGCACCATCCGGGTCTTCACGGCGGTCACGATCATCGAGCCGTGCGGCTGGTAGGCGTCCAGGTCGCCGATGTCGTAGCCGAGTTTCGCGGTCTTGGCAACGCGGTCCTTCATGTCGGCGCCGCCCTTGGAGTAGTACACGGCGCGCGACTCGCGGGGGATGGCGGTGCTCATCAGGCCGCTGCCGAGTCCGTAGAGGGCGCCGACGTAGATTCCCTTGGTCTTGCTGAACTGTGCGCCGCGGTCGAGCTTCGCCCGGTCCGCCCAGGACGGCATTCGGCGGGCGTGTTCCATGAACTCCCGCAGATCCGAGGGGAGTCCGTCGGGCAGGGCCTGATCGTTGCGGGTCCACTGCCGCAGCAGTTCGTTGATCCTCGGCACATCGCCCCGGTCGAGCACGGCGGCGAGCACCGGGTCCGCCTCCTCGTCCCAGACCCATTCCGGGTCGATGCCCGCTCCCGCGCCCGCCACCGACGCGCTCGGCGACCACGTCCACAGGGAGCGCGCGGCCGCGGGAGAGGCCGCGGCGATCGCCCCGAAGGCGCCCAGGGCGCCGCCCGTCAGCAGCAGCTTGCGCCTGCCGACCTCGTGTCCGGATCGACTGCTGAACCCGTTCATCGCGTGAACTCCTCCTTGGATCGGATCAGTTGGAAACAGGCCGGTTGGTGTCGGGGATCTCGATCGCGGTGCCTTGCCCCTTGGTGAGGTAGAACAGGATGTACTGGCGTGCCGCCTCGTCGACCGTCCAGGCGAGCGGCGGGACCAGCGGCAGCGCGATCAGGCCCTCGCGGTAGGCCACCAGCTTCGGCCAGACGACCTCGATCGTCTTCTCCCAGAACGGCTCATGGGGGATGCGGTCCAGGTCCGCGACCCGGTCACCGACCAGATACCGGGCGAACGCGTTGACGAGCGGGCGGTCGATGCCGCCGGGGCTGGTCTGCTCGGCGAGCTGGCCCAGCAGGGTGTCGGTCAGTTCCACGCCTTCCCTGGTGGAGGTCAGAATCGGGTCGAGGACCTGCTTGGACTGGGCGTTGGCCGCGTTCCAGGTGGCGGGGATGTACTCGTCGCGGACGCCGAGCAGGTGGGCAGTCACCTGCCACACATGCAGGTAGGCCGCGGACTCGGCGGGGGTGACCTGGACCTTCCACTCCAGCAGCTTCTGCATGGCGTAGGTGGCGAGGCTGTGCCAGGTGACGAGGATGTCCGCCTGGCTGATGGGGATCGTCTGGCCGCCGCTGGTGCGGGTCCACTCCGGGGACTTGGGCAGCAGGTGCCGCACCGCCGCGTGCACCATGCGCGTCTTGACGGCCTGCACGATGCAGTCGCCGTCCGCCCGGTAGGCCTTGAGGTCACCGATGGCGAAGCCGAGCAGGCTCGTCTTGGCGACCCGGTCCTCCATGTCGGCGCCGCCCTTGGAGTAGTAGACGGAACGCGCCTCCCTGGGAATGGCCGTGCTCAGCATGCCGCCGCCGATGCCGTTGAGCACGTTGAGGTACAGGCTGCGGCCCTCGCTGAACTTCGCCGCCGCCTCCAGCTTGCCCCGGTCGGCCCAGGACGGCAGTTGGGCGGCCCTCGCCATGAAGTCCCTTACGTCCTGCGGCAGTCCGGCCGGTGGCGCCTGGTCGTTGCGGGTCCAGGTACGCAACTGCTCGTTGACCCTGGGCACATCGCCACGGTCGATCACGGCGGCGATGAGCCGGTCGGCCTCCTCGTCCCACACCCATTCCGGGTCGGCGCCCGCTCCCGCGCCCGCCACCGACGCGCTCGGCGACCACGTCCACAAGGAACGGGCGCCGGCCGGTGACGCGGCGCCCAGTGCGCCGAAGGCCCCCAGGGCCCCTCCCGCCAACAGCATCTTGCGCCTGCTGAGTCCGTCCATAGCTCTGAACTCCTCCTTGAGTTCGGCAGCCGGGATAGTCGCTCTGATACGCTGATACACAGTCAGAATCTTTGTTTCAACAGGGGAGCACAATCGGAGCCCGAGCGCCAGAGGCTTCACGGTCCCGGACGACGAGGTGGCCCTGCGTCTGCTCGATGCCGCCTACGAGCAGTTCTGCCGGACGGGGATCAGGTGCTCCACCATGGCGACGTCGCACGGCTCGCGCGGGTGTCCCGGATCACCGTCTACCGCCGGTTGGCCACCAAGGAAGTGCTGGTCGAGCAGGTGGTACGCCGTGAGTTCCGCCGGCACTTCGAACAGTTCACCGTCGAGATCCAGGACGCCGCGACCGTCGCGCACCGGGTCGTGGTGGGGTGCGGACCGCGTCGTAGATGAATGCCTCGGTCACTGTCGTCACACTTCCTCTCCGCCGCCCGTGCGGCGCGTGTCCGGCGCGGACAGGTAAGGGCACTACTGGCGCAGTGTCAATAGAGTCGACTTCGATTCAAATTGCTTTCAGTTAGCGAGAGTTGATGAGCAGGCGAGGCTCTCAGGCGTCTGTCCAAGCGCTTGCGATTGCTCTATTGACACCACGCCAAGAGCGGGTCCACTGTGGGGCCGCTGAAGCAGATCCGCTCCACGACGGAGGGAGCCCGCCGTGACCCCGGCAGAGCCGCTGCACCAGTCCACCGAGGGCCTGACCATCACCGGGCTGCTGCGCCGCAACGCACAGCAGTTCCCCGAGCGCCCCGCACTGACCACCGGTCCCGGCCCGGACGCGGGGACCCTGACCTGGACGCAGCTGCGCGCCGAGGTCGCCGCCCTCACCCGCGGCCTGACCGCACTCGGTCTGCGCCGGGGCGACCGCATGCTCATCTCCATGTCCAAACGCGCGGAGCACTGGGTCACGGACCTCGCCGCGATCCACATCGGCGCCCTGGCATGCAGCACCTATGACACGCTCAGCACCGAGCAGATCGGCACGCTGGCCCGGCACAGCGCGGCCACCGTCCTCGTCCTGGAGGGCGAGGAGCAACTGCGCCGGTGGCAGCCGGTCCTCAAGGACCTGCCGCACGTGCGGGCCGTGGTGCTCCTCGACTGGAGCGCCGCCCCCGTCGGCGACCCGCGCTTCGTCGCCTACTCGGCGGTGCGCGGCGCCCTGCCGCCCGACGACGCCGCGTTCGAGGAGCTCACGGACGCCGCCCGGCCCGACCATCCGCTGGCCCTGGTGTACACCTCGGGCACCACCGGCGAGCCCAAGGGCGTGGTGCTCACCCACCGCAACGTGATCCACGAGTCCCTGATGCAGGATCAGCTCGTGCCCGGCCCGGAGCATCCACGCACGGTCGCCTACCTGCCGATGGCACACATCGCCGAGCGGGTCCTCGGGATCTACCTGCCGATCTGCAACGCCGGCCACGTCACCATCTGTCCGGATCCGGCACAGCTCCTGCCGACGCTGCTCGCCGCCCTGCCGCACGGGTTCTTCGGCGTCCCGCGGGTCTGGGAGAACTTCGCCGCGGGCCTCCAGGCGAAGCTCGCGACGCTTCCCGACGCACAGGCCACGGCTGTCGCGCAGGCCCGGAAGACCGCCCTTGAGGTATATCGCCTGCGCTCGGCCGGCCAGGACATCCCCGCGGAGCTCGCCAAGAGCCTCGAACAGCTCGACGCCCAGGTGCTGGAGCCGCTCCGCGCCGCCATCGGATTCGGCGCGTGCCGCAGGGCGTTCAGCGGAGCGGCACCGATTCCCACCGGGGTACTGGAGTTCCTGGCGAGCGTGGGTCTCGCGGTGTACGAGGTGTGGGGTCTGAGCGAGACCACGGGCGCCGCGACGGTCAGCACGCCCGAGGTGTTCGCGCTCGGCTCGGTCGGGCGGGCCGGTCCCGGTATCGAGGTCAAGGAAGCCCCGGACGGTGAACTCCTGGTCCGCGGCCCCGTCGTCTTCGCCGGGTACCTCCAGGCCGACGGCCGCATCGAGCCCGCGACCGACCCTGAGGGCTGGCTGCCCACCGGCGACGTCGGATCGGTCGACTCACGGGGCATCGTCGCCGTCACCGACCGCAAGAAGGAGATCATCATCACCGCCGGCGGCAAGAACATCGCCCCGACGAAGATCGAGTCCCTGCTGCGGGCGCACCCGCTCATCGCGCAGGCCGTCGCGATCGGCGACCGGCGCCGCTACCTCACCGCGCTCCTGGTGCTCGACGAGGAGACTGCCCCGCTGTGGGCGAAGGCCAACGGGATCACCGAACCGGGCCTTACGGAACTGGCCCGCCATCCCACCGTGCTCGCGGCCCTGGACACCGCCATCGAGCACGCCAACTCGGTGCTCTCCAGGGCCGAACAGGTCAAGCGGTACCGGGTCCTGGCCGGGCCGTGGACCGCGGAATCCGGCGAGCTGACCCCGAAGCTGAGCCTGCGCCGCAAGGCCATCGACCAGCGGCACGCCGACACGATCGAGTCGATGTACACATAGAGCCCGGTCCACGGGATCCGTCATCGACAGCACCACAACGAGAGGAATGACGCCATGGTCGATCAGCGCCAGGCACCGCGTCGCAGGATGGAGCCGGACGCCCGGCGGGCGGAGATCCTCTCCGTCGCGCGCAGGCTGTTCGGCGCCAACAGCTACGCGTCGGTGTCCACTTCGGACATCGCGGCCGAGGCCGGTGTGGCCCGCGCGCTGAT
This sequence comes from Streptomyces cinnabarinus, assembly GCF_027270315.1. Lineage (NCBI taxonomy): Bacteria > Bacillati > Actinomycetota > Actinomycetes > Kitasatosporales > Streptomycetaceae > Streptomyces > Streptomyces cinnabarinus. The sequence goes on from NZ_CP114413.1 coordinate 288,494, forward strand.
CAACCACTACTTCGGCGGCAAACGACAGCTCTACCTGGACGTCGTACGGCAGATGATGGTCGTCCCCGCCTCCGTCTCGGAACGGCTGCCGCCCACCACCCCCGAGGAACGCCTGTCGATCTGTGTCGACCGGTGGCTCGAAGTCGTCGAGCGCAACCGGGACATGTGGCTCTCCGCGATCGGGCTCGAATCGCTCGGCAACGACCCCGAGATCGACCAGATCATGCTCGAAGCCGACGAGATCGCCACCGACCGGATCCTCGAAGCCGCCATGATGACCGACGTCACCGAGGCAACGCCCAAGCTCCGGGCGATGATTCGCGCCCACAGCAGCATGCTCAAGGCCGCCTCCCGCGAATGGCTGGTGCGCGGCACCCTCAGCCGCAGCGATCTGCACGTGATGCTGACCCGCACCGTGCTCCACCTGCTCAACACGGTCCATCCCGCCGTACGGGACGACTGAGCGCCGCTGGTCACCCTGCCCTCAGGAGAGGAACCCCATGCCCCGAGTCCTGTCGGACGAACGCCGCGACCTGGTCAAGGCGATAGCCGACTTCTGCCGCCGCGAGTGCGGCACGAAGGAACAGCGCGACAAGCTCACGGCCAACGGCCAGGAACAGCACAACCAGCGGCTCTACGAGAAGATGGCGGCCCTCGGCTGGCTGAGCATCGCCGTCCCGGAGGAGTACGACGGCGCGGGCCGCGGCATGGTGGACCTCTGTCTCTTCCTCCAGGGGACGGCCTACGGGCGGGCGCCCATCAGCGGCTTCGGAACCACCGTCATCGCCGCCGCCGCTTACGAGAAGTTCGGCACCGAGCAGCAGAAGCGCGTCGTCCTCCAGGGCGTGACACGGGGCCGGGTCGAGGCCATCTCGATGTCCGAGCCGGGCGCGGGCTCCGACGTGGGCGCCCTCACCTGCCGGGCCGACCGCGCCGCCGGCGGCTATCTGCTCAACGGCCAGAAGACCTGGTGCTCCAACGCCCACTTCGCCGACCACATCCTGCTCGTCGCCCGCACCGGGCAAGGGGACTCCAAGCACCAGGGCCTCACTCAGTTCATGGTGCCGACCGACGCAGAGGGCCTCCGGATCAGGGGCATCGACACCATGGGCGGCAAGGACGTCAACGACCTCTACTTCACGGACTGCTTCATCCCCGACTCCGCGGTCGTCGGCGCGCCCGGGCAGGGCTGGAGCCAGCTGATGGCCGGGCTGAACCTGGAGCGCATGATCCTCGCCGCGTTGATGCTGGGCGTGGCCCAGCGGGCCTTCGACGACACGCTGCAATACGTGCGCCAGCGCGAGCAGTTCGGCCGTCCGATCGGCTCGTTCCAGACACTCAAGCACCGCATCGCCGACATGGCCACCGAGCTCGAGTGCGCCCGACTGCTCCTGGACGACGTCGCCGCGGCGATCGACGCCGAACCCGACCGCATGTTCGCCCGCGAAGCGTCCATGGCCAAGCTGAAGTGCACCGAACTCGCCAAGCACGTCACCCTGGAGGGCATGCAGATGATGGGCGGCTACGGCTACGCCACGGAGTACGGCATGGAGGCCCTGCTGCGGCAGACCGTCGTGTCCACGGTGTACGGCGGCACCAGCGAGATCCAGCGCGACATCATCGGCAGGACATACGGGCTGTAGGTGGCCGAAAGGTGTCCAGTGCGCCGGACACCTCGGCGAGGACGACGTCCCCGGCCTGGTCCAGATCCCCGCGGCAGCGAGGGTCAGCCGACGGAGGTCGTCACCTGTGCGGGGAATCCGGGACGGCCCGCCAGCTCGGAGGTGCAGAACGCGCACCGCACGGCCGCCGCGGGCACCGTGCTGAGGCAGTCCGGGCAGTCGGACTTGGCCACGGGCTGGTCCTTGACCGGGTTGAACCGCGCCTGGAGCCGGCCCACGGGCACCACGACGGCGAAGTAGATCACGGCGGCGACGAGCACAAAGCTGATCAGGGCGTTCAGGAAGGCGCCGTAGGGGAAGTCAGTCCCCCCGACGGTGAAGGCCTGCTTGCTGAAGTCGCCGACCGCGCCGGTCGCCACGCCGATCAGCGGCGTGAGGAACGCGGTGACGAAGCCGGTGACGACGGCGGTGAACGCGGCGCCGATGACGATGCCGACCGCCAGGTCGACCACATTGCCGCGCAGCAGGAACGAGCGAAATCCCTGGAACACCAAGTACTCCTGAAATGGGGTGTGTTGAGAATGTTGAGACAGCTAGGGCACGGCGGCCGGATGGTCGCCGGCGGGTAATGCTGCCCGGCGACTTCTCCGCGCGTCCAACCGCCTCACTCGTTCCGGTGAAAGCGCCCTGCCGATGGTCTGAGCGTCGTACAGACATCGCATCAGAACCCCTGACTCCGCAGGCCAGAGAACGTGTGTGCGAGGATCCGGGTCCAAGATGCGCAACACCGACCCGGACCGGCTCACCGGTGCCCGGTCACCAGGCACCGAGAGAAGAACCGCATGCGTACCACCGTGGCCAGGGCCCGACTCCTCGTCACCGCCGCTGGCCTGGCCCTTGTCGTCGGCTGCGGCGGCGCCGAGCCCTCCACCCCGGCCGCGGCCTCCCCGGCGCCCTTCGACCAGCGGGCCGTGCGGGCCGACCTGGAAGCGGCCGTCGCGGTCGCCGGCCTGCCCGAGGGCAGGACGAAGGTGGAAGCCGGAGAGTCGCCGGGCCCGGGAGCGACGAACAAGGAACGGAAGCTGGCCGCGCTCACGGCACGCCTCTCGCCCTGCACGGTCTCCTGGTTCCATCACCAGACGGGCGCCTCCGACCAGGACCGTATGCGAGGGAATCTGGACGTCGCCCTCTCGGACCTGGTGGCACGCGGCTGGAAGAAGACCGGCGCCGACGACGAGGTGCCGCTCGGGGACGACGGCACGCATTTCATGGCCACCTACAAGAAGCGGGGCTGGACCCTTCACGCCCGGCACAGCACGCTCGCGACCTGGAGCGACTCCTCCGCCGTGGCCACGGAGGACACCTGCTTCGACCGGCTCACCGACGAGGAGACGGCCCTCTTGGAGCGCTGAGCCCTCGCCGCACCCCCTTGCACGTTCTATGCCATCCCCCATAAGTTACCGGCAGGTAGGCCCCACGGGGGGCCTCTCCCACTCTGTCGTCGGGAAGGTGGTGGGCGGTGAGTCCGCGCAGGAGTGACAGTCGGGACCGGATGATCCTCAGTGCTGCCGCGTTGCTGCGTGAGTCCGGCGCGAGCGCGACCAGTATCGACCGGGTGCTCGCACACAGCGGGGCCCCGCGCGGGTCGGTGTACCACCACTTCCCCGGCGGGCGGGCGCAGCTCATCGACGAGGCGGTGGCTCTGGCCGGGGACTTCATCGCCGGGCTCATCGAAGCCGCCATGGAGGTCGACGACCCGGTCGAGGCCGTCGACGCGTTCTTCGCCCTGTGGCGCGACCGGCTCGTGGAGAGCGCATTCCGGGCGGGCTGCCCGATCACGGCGGTCGCCGTCGAGACCAACGACGACGCGCCCCAGCTCGCCCGCTCCGCCGCCGCCGTCTTCGCCCGCTGGCAGCAAGCGCTCGCGGCGCTCTTCCTCCGGCACGGCGTCACCGAGGAGCGGGGCCGCAGGCTCGCCGCGTTCATCATCGCCGCCGTCGAGGGCGCGGTGATCATGTGCCGGGCCGAGCGGAGCACCGCGCCGCTGGAGGCCGTGGCCACCGAGATCCACGACCTCCTCGTCCACGCCCTGCCCCGCCACGACGGGACCGCACCCCGTACCTGATCCGTTCAGCAGCTCCACCCGCGCACCCGAAGGAGTCACCATGCCCTCGCTCGACCGCCAGGACAACGTCTTCGTCCTCGACCTGGGAGACGGAGAGAACCGCTTCCACCCCGACTGGATCACCGCTGTCGGTGCCGCCCTCGACGAGGTGGAGAAGGCGGAGGGCCCCCGCGCCCTGGTCACCGCCGCCACGGGCAAGTTCTACTCCAACGGCCTCGACCTGGACTGGCTGTTCGCCCACGCCGACCAGCACCTGGACTACGTCGTCTCGGTCCATGAGCTGTTCGCGCGGATGCTGTCGCTGCCGGTCATCACCGTGGCCGCGTTGCAGGGGCACACCTTCGCCGCCGGCGCGATGCTCTCCCTCGCCCACGACTTCCGCGTCATGCGCGCCGACCGCGGCTTCTGGTGCCTGCCCGAGGCGGACATCAACATCCCCTTCACCCCCGGCATGGCGGCGCTCATCCAGTCCCGCCTGGCACCCCAGTCCGCCCACGAGTCCATGGTCACCGCCCGCCGCTACGGCGGCTCGGACGCCGCGGCCGCCGGGATAGTCGACCACGCGGTCGCCGAGGAAGCGGTGCGTTCCACCGCCGTAGAGATCGCGGCGGCACTGGCGGGCAAGGCCGGCGACACCCTCGGCACCATCAAGGCCCGTATGTACGCCCCGGCGCTGACCACCCTCCGCGAGACGACCAACCCGCTCGGCTGACCGTCGTCGCCTCGATCACCACACTCCGCTAGTCGGAGTCCTGGCGCAGGAGGACCAGCTCCCGGTTCATCTCGGCCAGGAACCGTACGACCACACCCAGCTCTTCAGGGGTGAAGCGGCCGCGCGCCGTATCGGTGCTGTGGGCCAGGGGCCTGAAGTAGTCCCGGGCGAGGCGCTTGCCCGCCGCCGCGTAGTGCAGGTGCACCACGCGGCGGTCGTCGACGGCGCGCACTCGCCGCACATGCCCTGCCCGCTCCAGTCGGTCGATGCACGCGGTCATCGCACCGGAGGTGAGATTGAGCTGCCTGCGCAGCCGGCCGGGAGTCATGGGGCCGTCGTCGGGGTCGGCGTCCAGCACGGCGATCAACGCCTGGACGTCGGTCAGATGCAGCCCCTGGGCATGGGCGAACTCCTGAGCGATCCGGTTGAACTCGCCGTTCATCCGGCGCAGGAGAACGGCGAAGGACTGCAACCCTGTCGGGTCATCTCCCAGAAGAGGCAGCGCGGGCGTGCCGGGATCGCTCATGACCCCCAGTATAAAGTCGCTCGATGATTGAGATACTTTGCCATCGACATACTTCGTCGACTGCTGGGGACCTTCATGAACATCGCACCGCGCTGGGCCCGGTGGCTGGTGCCGCTCGCCCTGTTGCTCGTCTGGCTGGGCGTGGGCGGCGCGCTCGGCCCCTACGCGGGCAAGCTGGGCGAGGTGGCCACCAACGACCAGGCCGCGTTCCTGCCGCAGAGTGCCGAGTCCACCCAAGTGCTCAAGGCCCGCGAGGCGTTCGATCAGTCCGAGACCCTGCCCGCCGTCGTGGTCTGGACGGCGGACGGGCAACGGATCAGCGCGGCGCAACTGAGCACCGCCACCCGCGCCCTCGGCTCCCTCGCCGGACAGCCCGGCTTCGTGGGCACGCCGTCACCCGCCTCGCTCTCCACGGACGGTCGCGCGATGCAGGCCGTCGTCCAACTGGAACCGGACCTGGGCGACGAACTGCCCACGGCACTGGACGGGATACGGAACGCGGCAGAGGGCGTGGCGGGAGCCACGGCGCAGATCGCCGGACCGGCGGCGAGCCAGGCCGACCTGTCCGACGCCTTCGCGGGCATCGACGGCCTGCTGCTGGGCGTGGCGCTCGGCGCGGTGCTGCTGATCCTGCTCCTGGTCTACCGCAGCGTCCTGCTGCCCTTCCTGATCATCCTCAGCTCGGTGTTCGCACTCGGGCTGGCCTGCGCGGTCGTCTACGCGCTCGCGGAGCAGGACGTGGTCCGGGTCGACGGACAGGTACAGGGCATCCTGTCGATCCTGGTGATCGGCGCGGCCACCGACTACGCCCTGCTGCTCGCCGCGCGCTTCCGCGAGGAACTCGCCGCGAGCGAGGACCGCGTCACGGCCGCGATGGCCGCCGTACGCCGCTCCTTCGGCGCCATCACCGCCAGCGCCGCCACCGTGGCCCTCGGACTGCTCGCCCTGCTCGCCAGTGACCTCACCAATAACCGCGCCCTCGGACCGGTCGGCGCCATCGGCATCGGATGTGCCGTACTCGCCACGCTCACCTTCCTGCCCGCCGTGCTGGCACTGCTGGGCCGCACCGCCTACTGGCCGTCCCGGGCGAAGCCCGCGGCGGGCGGCAGTGGGGTGTGGCGCCGGGTCGCCGCGACGGTGAACCGCCGGCCGCGGCTGACCTGGATGGTGACCGCCCTCGTCCTGGGCACCCTCGCGGCCTTCTCCCCCGCCCTCTCCTCCAAGGGCGTGCCCCTCGACGAGATCTTCGTGAACGACGCGCCCTCGGTCGCCGCGCAGCGCACGCTCGGCGCGCACTTCCCCGGCGGGTCCGGCAACCCCGCGATCATCATCGCCGACGCCGACCGGGCCACCGAGGTGACCGCCGCCGCCACGGCCACCTCTGGCGTGGCCTCGGCCGACGCGGTCTCCGCCACCGGACAGCCCAGTGCGGCCGAGCTGCTCGTCGTCGACGGACGCGTCCGCATCGACGCCACCCTGCACGCCGCCGCGGACAGCGACGAGGCCAAGGAGACGATTCGGCGGCTGCGCGCGAACGTACACGCGGTCTCCGGGGCGGACGCCCTGGTCGGCGGGTACACGGCGCAGCAGTACGACACCCAGCGGACCGCCGCCCGCGACCGGACGGTCATCGTGCCGATCGTGCTGGCCGTCATCCTGCTGATCCTGATGGCGCTGCTGCGCTCGCTGCTCGTACCCGTGCTGCTGGTCGCGACCGTCGCGCTCAACTTCCTGGCCACGCTGGGGGTTTCGGCGCTCGTCTTCGAGCATCTCCTCGGGTTCAGCGGCACGGACGCCTCGGTACCGCTGTACGGGTTCGTGTTCCTTGTGGCGCTCGGCGTGGACTACAACATCTTCCTCATGTCCCGGGTCCGGGAGGAGACCTTGGTCCACGGCAACCGGCGAGGGGTGCTGCGCGGGCTGACCACGACCGGCGGGGTGATCACCTCGGCGGGTGTGGTCCTCGCGGCGACGTTCGCGGCCCTGATGGTGATTCCGCTGGCCTTCCTGGTGCAGATCGCCTTCATCGTCGCCTTCGGGGTACTGCTGGACACGCTCGTCGTCCGGTCGCTGCTGGTGCCCGCCCTGGTGATCGACATCGGGCCCAAGGCGTGGTGGCCGAGCGCGCCGGCCCGCGGCACCGCGCAGACGGCACAGCACGCCACGAAGGCCTGACGGAGGACCCTGCCGTGAGAGCCAACGGGGTGTCCCCGGCGGTGTCGGGCGGCCCGTGGAGGAAGCGTTCGGCCATGCTGGGGCAGCGTGACACCCCGTTCTCGCGACAAGGAGCACCGTATGTCCACAGACCCGGTCGGACGCTTCCTCACAGCCCTGGACCCGGATCATCGCGAGGCCGTCGGCGCCAAGCCGCGCCAGGAGCAGGAGCGGCTCGCGGCGGCCTGGGAACGGGAACTGGAATCGGACGACGAGCTCGACACCCTCGACGAACTCTCACCGCCGGCGGCGGAAGAGGAGGCGGCCCGGCGCGTCATGGAGCGCGAAATCGGCCAGCGGCCGCTGTGACAGTGTCACAAACATGTTCGCAGACAGATCTTTGTCGGTGCGAGCGGATGGCGACGCCGGTTCCATGAGGCACGATCACCGGGACATTCCAACTTCCCGGGGGACTCCTCATGGCTCACACCACTCGTCCGAGACGCACCGCTGCCGTACTCGCGCTCCTCTCCCTCAGCATCGTGGCGCTGACCGCCTGCAACGGCGACGGTGAGACCGACGCGGCCGCCCCGAGCAAGGCGGCGAGCGCGTCCCCCGCGGGCGCCGACAAGGACGCCGACACTCCCGCGACCACCGACCCGGGTGACGACAGCGGCAGCTCCGCGGACAGCGGTGGCGCCACCCCGTCCGCGGAGCCCGGCGCCGACGACGATCAGGACGGAGGCGTGGGCATGTGCGAGACCACGGACCTGAGCTACGACGTCACCGTCGCCTCCAAGCCCGTCAACCACGCACTGCTGACAGCGACGAACAAGGGCGCCGATGCATGCCTGCTGGCGCCCAACGAACTCGTGATCACCATCCCGGAACTCGACGGCTCGGCCGAGCACATGGGCCCCGACACCGAGGACTGGATCCTCAAGCCCGGCGAGCGCGCCTACGCCGGCATCATGTTCTCCCGCGCCGACACCGCGGGCGGCAAGAGCACCGACAAGGTGGAAGTCACCCTCAGCGCCGCCGAGACCCCGGCGACCGTCGTGATCAACGGCGGCCCCGTCACCGTCAACGACATGCAGGCCACCAGCTTCCTCGGCACCGCCGAGGACGCGCTCACCTACTGAGCCTCTCCCGATATCCTCGCGGACGTGATCTCCGAGGGAACACCGGACATGGCCGAGAGCGCTCCGACGACGGCCCGGCTGCGGGATGTACTGAACCGTGCCGGGCGCGTCGTGATCGTCGAGGGGCCACCTCACGAGGCCGAGTCCGGCGATCTGGCGCGGACCGTGGTGACCGGTGCCGAGATCGCCGACCTGGCCGATCTGCTGGCCCTGGTGGACGGCGGTACCGGTGACCGGTGCCGGTGCCTCGGCTGGCCGACGATCATGGTTCACGATGTGAACGGCGAGCTGATCGCCTGCTGGACCCTGCACCATCAGTCCGGCCTGCGAGGGCTCGGTGACTGCGACGCCGACCTGCGTGACGGCCCCGCGCTCACCGCTTGGCTGGCGGAGCGGGGACTGACCGGATCGCGGGAGGTCCAGGCCCAGTTGGCCGTACAGCAGACCGAGGCCGACCGGCGCCGGACGCGCTGGGTCCAGGCCGCTCCCGCCGGGCTGTCGGACGCGGCCGCGGACGTGGCCCGTACGCCGGGGCGCGACCGTGAAGCCTGGTCACGTCAACTTCAGGACGCCGGTGACCGACTCGCCGCTCTCCTCCAAGACCGCTGTCCCGATCCGATGGAGCGGATTCGCGTCCTGCTGGCCTGGGCCGGGATCCCGGCCAGAGAGTCCGGCGGTCTGATGTGGTACGACAGGGCGGTGCAACGGCTGCTCCTGGCCGAGGATCCTGAGCTCCTCCTCGCCGCCCTCATCGCACAGCCTCCCCACCCGGCCCAACTCGACGGGGCGGCCCAGTTGTTCGGCTCGCTGGAGTGAACCACAGCACACGGCAGGCAACTCCCCGAGCCGCTGAGTTCGACGCTGACCCGCCACATCCAGGCAGCCGGCACCGACGCCATGCGGTTCCGGCTGGATCACGGCTACTACGGCGCTGAAGAACCCGCCTGACCGCGGGACATCGGTCAGGACGACTCCCGCACCACCAGCTCCGTGGGCAGCGTCATGTGCTGTCGGTCCGCGTCGTGGAGGGTGATGTCGGTGAGGATCCGGGCCATGGTGCGGCCCACCTCCTCCACCGGCTGACGCACCGTCGTCAGGGGCGGGTTGGTGTGGCGGGCGAGGATGGAGTCCTCGAAGCCGACCACGGCGACGTCGTCGGGGATGCGGCGTTTCTGGCGGCGCAGTTCGGCCAGCGCGCCGACCGCCATGAGATCCGAGGCGGCGAAAACGGCGTCCAGGTCCGGGATGCGTTCGAGAAGCGAACGCATCGCGCGGCCACCGCTCTCCTCGGTGAAGTCGCCCTCCTCGATGAGGAGTTCACTCGGGGACAGTCCCGCCTCCTGGTGGGCGGCGCGCCAGCCGGCCAGCCGGCTGCGGGCGACGTCCATGTCCAGCGGACCGGTGATCGTGGCGATCCGCGTCCGCCCGCGGCCCAGGAGGTGCCGGACCGCCGCGGCCGCTCCCCCGGCGTTGTCGGACTCCACATAGCTCAGCTGCTCGTCCGCCCCGCGGCGGCCGGCCAGCACCGTGGGCAGGCCCAGTTCCTCCAGCATGCCCGGCAGCCGGTCGTCGGTGTGGACGGAGACCAGCAGGACGCCGTCGACGCGGCGGGTCGCCACCGACTCGGTCAGCTGGTCCCGTTCCGCCTGGTCACGGACGAGCATCAACTGGAGCTGGGTGCGGCTCTCGGCCAGCGCCGCGCTCACCCCGCGGATCAGCGCGGCGAAGAACGGCTCCGAGCCGAGCCGGCTCTCGGACTCCGGGATCACCAGGGCCACCGCGTTGGTCCGGCTGGTCACCAGGCCCCGGGCGACCGAGTTGGGAACGTAGTTGAGCTCCTTGATCGCCGCGAGCACCCTGGCCCGGGCGTCGGCGCTCACCAGATCCGAGCCGTTCACGACCCGGGACACCGTCGTACGGCCGACACCGGCACGGGCGGCGACCGTCTTGATCGTGGGACGGCGGTTCCCCGGCATGTGCTCCCCTCCTCGGCAGCCGCGGCGGCGGTGCCGCGGACGTGGCCAGCGACGATTCTTGCAGACGCCGCCTGCGCGGAGCATCCCACGGACCCTCGGGAACGCGCACCGGTCGCGGCGTCGGACGGGCAGTTGCGTTCAAGTCATTGACATAAGCGTTCGTCGGCGCGAGTCTTCCGTTCGGCGGTGGGCACGTTCCCACCCCGCGTTGGGAACGTACCCACCGCTTTTTGAGCCGCTGTAGTCATCGCAGAAGTCATTGCTCCGATGTGTCAGCGTCGCCGCTAGGAGGAGATCCATGGGCAGTCCCGGTTCCATGCGCACGAAGGTGGTGGCGGCAGCCGCGGCCGTCGCCGCGCTGTCACTCGTCGTCGGATGCAGCGGCAACGACTCGGTCACGGGTGGTGGCAAGAAGGACGGCAAGGTCACCATCACGATGGGCATGTTCGGGGTGATGGGCTTCAAGGAGTCGGGCCTCCTGGAGCAGTACATGAAGGAGAACCCGAACGTCGAGATCAAGGCCGACATAGCCGGTGACGAGCAGACGTACTACACCGCGCTCCAGACGCATCTCGCCGCCGGGAACGGTCTGAAGGACATCCAGGGCATCGAGATCGGCCGGGCCAAGGAGATCACCGAGACCCAGGCCGACAAGTTCGCCGACTTCTCGAAGGTGGCGGGCACCGACCACTTCCTGCCCTGGAAGCAGTCGCAGGTCACGACCAAGGACGGCAAGGTTCTCGGGCTCGGCACCGACAGCGGCCCGATGGCCGTCTGCTACCGCAAGGACTACTTCGAGAAGGCGGGCCTGCCCACCGACCGCGAGAAGGTGTCCAAGCTGTGGGCCGGGGACTGGAACAAGTACGTCGAGGTCGGCCGCACCTTCAAGAAGGACTTCAAGGGTGACGGCGTCTCCTACATGGACTCGGCCAGCGGCCTGTACAACGCCATGGTCTACGGCTACTCCGAGCAGTACTACGACGAGCAGGGCGAGCTGATCTACGACAAGAACCCGGCCGTCAAGGAGGCCTGGAACCTGTCCGCGGACGCCGCCGAGGAGGGCCTGAGCGCCAAGCTCCGTCAGTTCCAGCCCGGTTGGGACCCCGGCCTGGCCAACGGCACCTTCGCCACCGCGACCTGCCCGGCGTGGATGCTGAGCCACATCAGCGAGAAGGCCGGTGAGAAGAACAAGGGCAAGTGGGACGTCGCCAAGGCCCCCAAGGGCGCCAACTGGGGCGGTTCCTTCCTCGGCGTGATGGAGGCCAGCCCCGTCAAGGAGGAGGCCGCGAAGCTCGTCGCGTGGCTGACAGCGCCGGAGCAGCAGGCCTACATCTTCGAGAAGCTGGGCAACTTCCCCTCCTCGCAGGCCGCGTTGGAGCGCGAGGACGTCAAGAACATCACCTCGGAGTACTTCAGCGGCGCACCGCTCGGCGAGATCTTCGGCGCCGCCGCGCAGGACATCCCGGACAAGCAGGTCCTCGGCCGCAAGGACGGCACGATCAAGGACACCTTCTCCCAGGGTCTGGCGCTGGTCGAGCAGGGCACCGAGCGCGACAAGGCCTGGAACACCACGACTGAGCGCATCGAGAAGGCCGTCGGCTGATCCGCCGGTCCTCCGGACACCCGGGCCCGCACACCTCCGCGGGCCCGGGGCCGCCCGGCTGACACACCCGCACTCAGGAAGGAAGTCCGGTGGCCACCTCCACCACCAACGCCCTGGCCGGCGAGGAGCGTCCGCGCCCGTCCTCGAAGTCGGGCGGCGACGGCACCGGCCGCGGCCGGCGCGGCGCGCTGCTGCACCGGCTCGACGTCAAGGGCGCGCCGTACGCGTTCGTCGCGCCGTTCTTCGTCGTGTTCGCCGCGTTCAGTTTCTACCCGCTGATCTACACCTCGTGGATCTCCCTGCACCGCGTCGAACTGGCCACGCTCAACTCGATGGAGTGGCTGGCCTTCGACAACTACATCAATCTCTGGAACGACTCGCGGTTCTGGAACGCGCTCCAGAACACCATCACGATCGGCGTCATCTCCACGGTGCCCCAGCTGCTGATGGCGCTCGGTCTGGCGCACCTGCTCAACTACAAGATGCGCGGTTCGCTCTTCTTCCGCGTCGCCTCGCTGGTCCCCTACGCCACCTCGGTCGGTGCCGCCGCGCTCGTCTTCACGATGCTCTTCGAGCGCGACTTCGGCATGATCAACTGGGGGCTCGGGCTGGTCGGTCTCGACCCGCTGGACTGGGAGGCCGACAAATGGCCCGCCCAGGCCGCGATCTCCTCCATCGTCATCTGGCGCTGGACCGGCTACAACGCGCTGCTCTACCTGGCCGCCATGCAGGCCATCCCCGCCGAGCGGTACGAGGCCGCCTCGCTGGACGGCGCCTCGCGGTGGAAGCAGTTCACCCACGTCACCGTGCCCGGGATCCGCTCCACGATCGTCTTCACCATCGTGCTCTCCACGATCGGCGCGACCCAGCTCTTCGGTGAGCCGCTCATCTTCGGCCAGGGCCCGAACGGTGTCACCGGCGGCGCGGACAACCAGTACCAGACGCTGGGCCTGCTGCTGTACGAGGAGGGCTGGAAGAACTACCAGATGGGGCGCGCGGCGTCCGTCGCCTGGGCGATGTTCCTGCTGCTCGTGCTCGTCTTCGTGGTGCAGCGCCTGATCGCGCGGCTGCGTTCCCGTACGTCCTGACCTGGAGCCGAGATGACCACTGAAAGCCTCGCGGTCCGCCCGGAAACCCCGGTCCGGACCCCTGCCGTGAAGACCCGACGCGGTGGCCGCCGACTGCTGCGCCAGGGCGCCGGCCGCCAGCACCACGCGGGCCCGCTCGCCTACGTCCTGCTCGCCGTCATGGCGATCCTGTCCATCTTCCCGCTGTACTGGACGATGGTGGCGGCCTCCACCGACAACACCCGGGTCAGCCAGACCCCGCCGCCGTTCCTGCCCGGCCCGAACCTGTTCAGCAACCTCGCCCGCGCCTGGGACGAGGCGGCGATGGGCAAGGCCATGATCAACAGCTTCATCGTGGCCGGGGTGATCGCCCTGTCCACGGTGCTGTTCGCGACCCTGGCGGGCTTGGCCTTCGCCAAGCTGCGGTTCCGGGGGCGCAACGCCCTGCTCATGCTGGTGATCGGCACGATGATGGTGCCGCCGCAACTGGGCGTCGTACCGCTGTTCATGATGATGTCCGAACTCGGCTGGTCGCAGCAGTTGCCCGCCGTCATCTTCCCGACGCTGGTGAGCGCGGTCGGGGTGTTCTTCATGCGCCAGTACCTCTCGGAGGCACTCCCCGACGAACTGGTCGAGGCCGGCCGGGTGGACGGGGCGCACTCGCTGCGGATCTTCTGGAGCATCGTCCTGCCGATCGCGCGGCCCGCGATGGCCGTGCTGTTCATGATCACGTTCGTGCACGCATGGAACGACTTCTTCTGGCCGTTCGTGGTCCTCGACATGACCAACCCGACGGTGCCGGTCGCGCTCACGCAGCTCAGCGCCGGTTACGTCCGCGACCAGTCGCTGATCATGGCGGGCGCGCTGCTCGGCACCCTGCCGCTGCTGGCGATGTTCATCGTCTTCGGCCGCCAGATCGTGAGCGGCATCATGGCGGGCGCCGTCAAGGGCTGAGCCGGGCCCCACACCCCTTCCCACCTCAACGCATTCTCGAACGCCCCCCATTCCGAAAGGACTTACGTGTCCAGCGCAGCACGACAGAACGGATCCGCCCGGCCGACCGTCTTCCCGGACTCCTTCCTCTGGGGCTCGGCGACAGCCTCGTACCAGATCGAGGGGGCGGCCACCGAGGACGGCCGTACCCCGTCCATCTGGGACACCTACGCCCGTACCCCGGGCCGGGTCCGTAACGGCGACACCGGTGACATCGCCACCGACCACTACCACCGCTGGCGTGAGGACGTCGCCCTGATGGCCGAACTCGGCCTGGGCGCCTACCGGTTCTCCCTCGCCTGGCCACGGATCCAGCCCACCGGTCGCGGGCCCGCCGTACAGAAGGGACTGGACTTCTACCGCCGCCTCGTCGACGAGCTGTTGGACAAGGGCATCAAGCCGGTGGCCACGCTGTACCACTGGGATCTGCCGCAGGAGCTGGAGGACGCCGGGGGCTGGCCCGAGCGGGCCACGGCCGAGCGGTTCGCCGAGTACGCGGCGATCGCGGCGGACGCCCTCGGAGACCGGGTGAAGACCTGGACCACCCTCAACGAGCCCTGGTGCAGCGCCTTTCTCGGCTACGGCTCCGGCGTCCACGCCCCCGGCCGCACCGACCCGGTCGCCGCCCTGCGCGCCGCCCACCATCTCAACCTGGCTCACGGGATGGCCGTCGAGGCGATCCGCGCCCACACGCGCCCCGACACCCAGTGCTCGGTCACGCTCAACGTCCACCATGTCCGCCCGCTCACCGGCAGCGACGCCGACGCGGACGCCGTCCGGAGGATCGACGCGCTCGCCAACCGGGTCTTCACCGGCCCGATGCTCCAGGGCACCTACCCGGAGGACCTGCTGAAGGACACCGCGAGCCTGACCGACTGGTCCTTCGTGCGCGACGGTGACCTGGAGCGGATCCATCAGCCGCTGGACTTCCTCGGCGTCAACTACTACACGCCGACCGTCGTCTCGGAGGCCGACGGCAGCGGCACCCACAGCTCCGACGGCCACGGCAAGAGCGACCACACCCCGTGGCCGGCGGCCGATCAGGTCGCCTTCCACCAGCCGCCCGGCGACACCACCGCGATGGGCTGGGCCGTCGACCCCACGGGGCTGTACGACCTGCTGCGCCGACTGTCCTCTGACTTCCCGCAGCTACCGCTGATCATCACGGAGAACGGCGCGGCGTTCGACGACTACGCGGACCCCTCGGGCCGGGTCAACGACCCCGACCGGATCGCGTACCTGCACGGTCACCTGGCCGCCGTGCACCGGGCCATAGCGGACGGCTCGGATGTGCGCGGCTACTTCCTCTGGTCGCTGCTGGACAACTTCGAGTGGGCACACGGCTACGGCAAGCGCTTCGGCACGGTCTACGTCGACTACCCCACCGGAACCCGCATCCCCAAGGCCAGCGCCCGCTGGTACGCCGAGGTGGCCCGCACCGGCATCCTGCCCGCCACCGCCTGACCCCGGCGGCTGGGACATCCCGCCCCCGTGTCCTCCTTCCCGGACCGGGGGCGGGTCCATGTCCATTGCCCTGCCGTGGAGCTACAGCTCTCGCTTCGCGACGATCTCGCCGTCCACGACCTCGCCGGTGCGGCGGAAGCCGAGCCGTGTGTAGAAGGGTTCGGGTCCGCGGACGCCCGGTTGCCAGGACACCCACAGGCGGCTCTGGCCGCGCCGGCGGGCCTCGGCGCACACCGCTGCCACCGCGAAGCTGCCGTAGCCCTGCCGCTGCCGGTCCGCGGCGATGTTGAGCCGCCACAGATAGCTGCGGTAGGGCTCCACCTCATGCGTCGGGTCGAAGCCCGCCATGACGAACCCGACCAGCTGCTCGCCGTCACAGATCACCCGCGGCCAGGCGACCTCCCCGTACGCGTACGCCTCGGCGAGCGAAGTGACGACCGGGTCGACGAAACGCTCCTGGTCGGGGTGGACGCGCAGGTGGCACGCCGCATCGACGTTCTGCGGGCTGATCTTCGCCAGGCGCAGCGATGAACTCACGAATCAGCGCTCCTCGGACGACCGGTCGGCCTCCACTCCTACCGTCTCCTGAGCCGCCGGCGCCAGGCCCTGTGGCAGACTCGGGATGTGATCGTCGAACACGCGTACGCACATGTGGCCTCGTACGACGCGGACGAGTGGCCGTGGTCGGTGCCCTGCGTGCGCCAACTGCTGGCGGACGGGCTGCGGTTCAAGGCGCCGGTGACCTTTCTCGTCGGGGAGAACGGCTCGGGCAAGTCCACGGTGGTGGAGGCCCTCGCCGAGGGATTCGGTCTGGACCCCTGGGGCGGCTCGCACGATTGGCGGTACGCCGGCCCGCGCGAAAAATCGGTGCTGGGTGAGCAGATCCGCTTCGACGCGGCCGCGGGCGGGCGGCGCATGCTGGGCAGTTGGTCCGCTCGCAAGGGGTTCTTCCTCCGTGCCGAGACCGCCGTGGACGCCTTGGACCGGGAGGGGTTCGCGCCGCACGCGGTCAGCCACGGTGAGGGCTTTCTCGCCGCGTTCCGGGGCAAGTTCCTGCTGCCGGGGCTGTATGTGATGGACGAGCCGGAAGCCGCCCTGTCGTTCGCCTCCTGCCTGGAACTGCTCGGTCATGTCGACCAGTTGGTAAAGGCCGGTGGTCAGGTCATCTGCGCCACCCACTCGCCCCTGCTGACCGCCCTGCCGGGCGCGGACATCATCGAGGTCGGCGAGCACGGCATGCAGCGAACGGCCTGGCACGAGCTCGACCTGGTCGACCACTGGCGCCGCTATCTCGCCGACCCGCGGTCCTATCTTCGGCACGTCATTGACGCCTGAAGGTGCCGAGTCCTTCCTTGTCCAGGTACTCGACGGTGAAGGACTTCCCGTCGGGGGTGAAGGTGACTCCGGTGAGACCCACCGCGTCCTCGCCGACCGTCCGGAAACTGAACGTGTCACCGTCGTAGTGCGTGAGCCGGTACGACTGGGGTTCGGGCCCCAGACGGAGCGTCAGCGTGCCATCCTCGCCCGAGACGACCTCGGCCCGCCCGTAGTATCGGTTCCCGAACGTCCCCGTGTAGGTGTCGGCGGCCTTCGCTGGCGTCGCGTCGGAGGGCGGGTCGGCATAGTCGGTCTTCGACCGGTCCCCGTCCAACTGCGCCTGGTACACCTGGTCCAGGAGCGGGATCCAGTCGCGGCTGATCTCGCCGGTCTGCGCGATGTCGAAGAAGTCCAGCGCGACGGCGTCGGCGACCCCGACAGGTGAGGTGTTGGTCAGCACGACGATGCCGAGCTGCTCGCCGGGCAGCATCGTGACGTTGGTGTGCGCGCCGAGCTCGAAGGCTCCGGTGTGCGAGAGCCTGAGGCGGCCCTCGTCGTCGTAACTCACGTTCCAGCCCAGCCCGTAGAAGCCGGTGCGGCCGGCCGGCGCATGCGGCGGGCTGGCGACGGACTGGGGCCAGTGGGTGCGCTCCAGGGACTCGGCGTCGATGATCTGCTCGCCGTCGAGCTTGCCGTTCGCGAGCTGGAGCCGCAGCCAGACGGCCATGTCGCGGGCGGTGGAGCTGACGCCGCCGGCGGGGGACTGCGCGTCCGGGTCCCGGACGAACTCCGCCTTCCAGTCGCCGTCTTCGGTCCGAACGTGGCCCCAGGCCCGGTTGGCGGCCTTCTCGTAGTCCTCGAAGCGGGAGCTGGTGGAGTCCATGCCGGCAGGCTTGTAGAGGGTGTCCTCGGTGAGCTTCTCCCAGGGCACGCCCTTTTCGTCGGCGACCGCCTGGGCCGCGGCCGTCAGACCGTAGTTGGTGTAGGCGTAGCTGTCGCGGAACGGTGTGAGGGGCTCGTAGCGCAGGCGGGACAGGATGTACTCGCGGTCATAGCCGAGGTCTTCGAGGAGGTCTCCGGCGTGATCGGGCAGGCCGCTGCGGTGCGCGAAGAGGTCGGCGACCGTCACATGCTCGGTGACCCACGGATCCTTCAGCCGGAAGTCCGGCAGGTGCGGGGCGACGGGCTCGGCCCAGCCCTCGACGCCCACGGCCTCGGCGACGACGGTGGAGGCGATCGGCTTCGAGACAGACGCGAGTTGGAACACTGTGTCGGCGTCCACGGCGGCCTTCTCCCCCGCCTTGCGGACGCCGTACCCCTCCATGTGAACCACTTTGCCCTCGTAGACGACAGCTACGGCCACCCCCGGAGCGCCGGTGCGTTTCATGGCATCCCTCACCACTCCGTCGAGGCGGTCGACGGCCCGCCGCACATCCGCGTCGTCGAGCTGAGGCGGCGGCTGGGGCGGGGGTGGCGAAGGTTCCGGTGTGGCGACGCCCAGCAGCGCCGTGAGACCGGCTGCGGCAATCCAAGCGAGAGTGCTCACCCTTCCATTGAAAGTCCCGCCACGCGGTCTGTCGCGCGCAGCCCGACAGGCCCGGGAACTCAGGCCCCGGCCAGTTCCACGGCCCGGCCCAGCAGGGTGACCAGCTCGTCGATGACCGGCGGGCGGGATCCGGGGCGGCTGACAGCCAGGATCTCCCGGTGCAGCGGGGCGACGCCCGCGGGCAGGTTCACCCGCTCGACCCCGGCGTCGTTTCCCGCGCCGAGGAGCGTGGCCGGGATCAGACCCACGGCAAGTCCGGCCCGGACCATGGCCAGCATGCTGTGCAGGTCGTCGGTCTCCAGCGTCACCCGGGGCACGATGCCGAGCTCTCCGGCCCAGCGGTGCAGCAGCCGCCGGTCGGGGTTGCGCGCATGGCCCGAGACCCACTCCCGTTGCAGGCACTCGGCCAGTTCCACCGGGCGGGCGCGCTCCGGTTCGGCGCCCGTGACCAGGACCAGCGGTTCACGCCCCAGCAGGGTGAGCGTCAGCCCTTCGGACGGGGCCGGGGGGTCCTCGGGCAGATAGCGGTAGGCGATCAGCAGGTCGATGTCCCCCGACCGCACCCTCGGCACGCCCTCGTCCGTCTCCACGACGACCAGCCGGACGCGGGGACCGGGGCGGCGGGCCCCGAGCGTGGACAGGACCTCAGGGAGCAGGTAGGTCATGGCGCTGGGGTAGATGCCGACCCGCAGCTCGGCGATCTCACGGTTCGCGATGCCGTGGGCGACGTCCTGGAAGCGCGCGGTCGCGTCGAAGAGTGTCTCGGCCGCCTGGGCGAGCGCGCGGCCGCCCGCCGTGAGGATCAGTCGGCTGCCGGGGCGGCGGACGATGAGCTCGATGCCCAGGTCGCGTTCGAGCGCGGCGATGTGCTGGGACACGGCGGAGGGCACATAGCCGAGTTCCGAAGCCGCCTCGGCCATCGAGCCCTGACGCACCACGGCCAGGAAGGTGGCCAGGAGTTTCAGATCCGGCTGGGACTTCATCGTTCATGAACTTTCTCTTCGTGATCCATCGCTTTACGTGTCGCAAGGTCGACGCCAGAGTAAGGGGGACCGCGACGCCAGGCACCGCGCCGGCAGAAAGCAGGGACCATGGCCATCGACCTCACCGCCCTGCGGGCCCAGTTCCCCGCCCTCGCCACCGGGCTCGCCTTCTTCGACGGTCCGGGCGGCACGCAGACCCCCGCTCCCGTCGCCGACGCCATCGCCGCCACGCTGACCGGCCCCCTGTCCAACCGGGGCACCGTCAGCCCGTCGGAGCTCAACGCCGAACGCGCCGTCGCCGGGTTCCGAGCCGCCTTCGCCGATCTGCTGAACGTGCCCGCCGACGGCGTCGTCCACGGCCGCAGCGCCACGCAACTGACGTACGACTTCTCCCGTCACCTGGCCAAGGACTGGAGCGCGGGCGACGAGATCGTCCTCAGCCGCCTCGACCACGACGCCAACGTCCGCCCCTGGATCCAGGCGGCCGAGCGATCAGGAGTGACGGTCCGCTGGATCGACATCGACCCGGAGACCACGGAACTCGACCTCGACTCCTACGAACGGGTTCTCACGCCCCGGACCCGGCTGGTCGCGGTCACGGCGGCCTCCAACGTCCTGGGCACCAAGCCTCCCGTGCGCCGGATCGCCGACCGGGCCCATGAGGTCGGCGCCCTGGTGTACGTGGACGGCGTCCACTACGCCGCACACCACCTCGTGGACGTGCCCGCGCTCGGAGCGGACCTGTTCGTCTGCTCGCCGTACAAGTTCCTCGGACCGCACTGCGGGGTGCTCGCGGCGGCCCCCGAGTTCCTCGAAACCGTGCGCCCGGACAAGCTCCTGCCCTCCCCCGACACCGTTCCGGAGCGGTTCGAGTTCGGCACGCTGCCGTACGAGATCCTGGCGGGCGCCACCGCCGCCGTCGACTTCCTCGCCGCACTGGACCCGGGCACCGAGACGTCCCGCAGGGAGCGTCTGACCCGCTCGCTGGCCTCACTTCATGAGCACGAGTTGGCACTGCGAGGGCGGCTTCAGGAGGGGCTTCGGTCCCTGTGTGAGGCGATCACCGTGCATTCGAAGGCTCCCGACCGCACGGCGACCGTCCTGATGACCCTCGAGGGCCGCGACGCCGGCGCGGCCCAGGCACATCTGGCCGCGCGGGACGTGGTGGCACCGGCCGGGTCGTTCTACGCCTACGAGCCGTTCAGCGCGCTCAAGCTGGAGGCCCCCGCCCTGCGCGCGGGCCTGGCCCCCTACAACACCACCGACGACGTGGACCGCCTCCTCGACGGACTCGCCTCGTTCCTCTGATCCCACGCGCGCCGCGGCGGGGCCGTCGCGGGCGCCGGAGCGCGTTGAGGTGTATCCAGAACATATGGTTTCTGGACGCCACAAAGGGCAGCCTCTGGCACAGGAGCCACGCCACGCGCTGCTGGCGGTACCGGTCGCTCTGATCGTGATCGTCACGGTGATCGACATCCTGGCCCCGTCCAGCGTCCATCTCGGACCATTCCTGGTCGCCGCGCCGGCGGTCACCGCGTCGTTCGCCGGGCCCCGGGCCACCGCCTGCATCGGCGCGCTCGCCATCCTGGCCCAGTCCGTGGTGGCGATGGCGCGCACCAGCCTCGTCGATCTGAACCACACCTTCCAGCTGATCACCCTGCTCCTGATGTCGGCGTTCGTGACCTCGTTCGCGGCCCGGCGCGAGCACCACGAGAAGGAGCTGACCCAGCTGCGGTCCGTGGCGACGGCGGCTCAGGAGGTCGTGCTCAAGCCGCTCCCCCACCGGGTCGGTCCGTTGCGTATCGCCTCCCTCTATCTGGCCGCCGAGTCCGAGGCCCAGATCGGCGGCGACCTGTACGCCGCCGCCCGCACCGAGCGGGGAACCCGGTTCGTCATCGGCGATGTGCGGGGCAAGGGTCTTGGGGCGGTCGGGGATGCCGCGCTCCTGCTCGGCGCGTTCCGGAGCGCGGCCCACCGGCGGGCCGACCTGTCCGCGCTGGTCACCTTCCTGGAGGGCACCGTCTCCTCGGACCTGGACGACCCGGCGGCACTGGAGGCCGCGGCCGAGGACCGCGGCGAGGCCTTCATCACCGCGGCCGTACTGGACATCCCCGACGACGAGCCGGTCCTTCACCTGATCAGCTGCGGGCACCCGCCTCCTCTGTTACTGCGCAACGGCAAGGTGCGTGCGCTCGAAACCCGCCAGGCGGCACCGCCCCTGGGGCTCACCGAGTTCGCGGAGGCCGAACTGACCCCGGAGGTGTTCGCCTTCGAGCCCGGCGACGTCGTCCTGCTCTACACCGACGGTGTCATCGAGGCCCGCGACAGCCAGGGCCTGTTCTACCCGCTCGCGGAACGGGCGGCCGGCACGACCGGCAAGGGCCCCGACGCGCTCCTGGCCCACCTGCGCACGGACCTGTTGCGCCACGTCGGCGGCCGGCTCGGCGATGACGCGGCCATGGTGGCGATCCAGCGGAAACCGCGCCGGCCGTACGAGGCACCGGCTTGACCTTGACACAGTGACAAGCCCTTCACTGTGGCCGAGGAGGTGCTCTCCATGCCCACACAGAACACGAACACCATGGCAGCGCTCCAGGGGCTGCGGCACGGCGACTCGTCCGTGCGACTCCGGGCGGCGCTGGCCATGGGCACGGCCCCGGACCCTCGATACGTCGACGGGCTCATCGAGCGATGCGCGGTGGAGCCCGAGTTCTTCGTGCGGGACATGCTCACCTGGGCGATCACCCGGCACCCCGCGCCGCTCACCGTTCCAAAACTCACCGAGGAGCTGCGGTCGGAGCGGGCGCAGGCACGCAGTCAGGCCCTGCACACCTTGTCCAAGGTCGGCGACCGCCAGGCATGGTCGGCGATCACCCGCGCGCATCTGACCGACGCCAGCGACGAGGTGGCGCGGAGCGCTTGGCGAGCCGCGGTCGTCCTGGTCCCCGAGGCCGCGAAGCCGGAGCTGGCCGAAGCATTGGCGACCCAGCTGGGCCGCGGTGGACGTGACACACAGCTAAGCCTCAGCCAGGCCCTGATCGCACTCGGTGACGAGGCCGAGCCCGCCCTCCACGCCGCGACGACGCATAGCCTCGTCCCTGTGCGGCAGCACGCAGTGGCGACCCAGCGGCTGGCGCGCGACCCGGACGCCGTTTTCGAGTTCGCGCTGGACGAGGCGAAGCGGATCGTGGCCCTGGGCCCCGGCAGGCAGGAGGAGTGAACAGCGGTGTTGATCGGCGACGTGGCACGACGGTCCGGGGTCAGCGCCCGCATGCTCCGGCACTACGAGTTACTCGGCCTGGTACGGCCGACGGGACGCACGGCCGGCGGCTACCGCGAGTACTCCGGCGCGGACATCCAGCGGATCTTCCACATCGAGAGCCTGCGCTCCTTGGGACTCTCGCTGCGTGACGTCGGACGCGCCCTGGACGATCCCGCCTTCCGGCCCTCGGATCTGGTCGCCGACCTGATCCGCCAGACGCAGGCACGCATCGCACGGGAGACGGAGTTGCTCCGGCAGCTCAGCCGCATCGACGCCGCGGAGCCCACCGGCTGGCAGGACGTGCTCCAGACCGTCTCCCTCCTCCAGGCCCTCGCGTCGGAGAGCGCGGGGATACGTCAGCGAGCCGCCCTGGCCTCGGTCGAAGGGGCGCCGATGCCGGTGGAGGCCCTGGTGGACGCCGCGTTGACCGAGTCGGACCCCATCGTCGCCGGAGCCCTGCACTGGGCGCTGGTGCAGAGCGGCGACGCGGCACTTGCGCTGTTGGCGCAGAGCCTGGCCTCGCCGGAGGCGGAGGTGCGCGAGCGGGCCGTCCGGGCCGTCGCCGAGGTTCCGGGCCCGGCGGCGACCGCCCTGCTCCGGGACGCCCTCACCAGCCCCGACCTGGTGGTCCGCAGATGCGCCGCTGTGGTGCTGGGAGCGCGTGGCGTGGCCGACTCGGTCCCCACGCTCATCGACATGATCGTCGACGAGGTCAACGACGTGGACGCCGCTGACGCGCTGGGCACGCTGGCCGGCGATCCCTCGCTGGCGGAGACGATCGCCGCCGGACTCGTCGACCGCCTGGCCGGTGGCGCCACGCACGCCGTACGTCGCCGTCTCGCGCAGGCCCTCGCGGACATCCCCGGCGCCACGGCGTCACGCGCCCTGACGGAACTCGCGGACGACGAGGACCGCGGGGTCGCGCTGACCGCGGCGTACATCCTCACGCTGCGTGCATCGCGCTGAGGAGCGGTCAAGTGGGGTTGTTCTGTCCGTCCATGAGCCGCTCGATCGCGGACAGGACGCCCTCCAACGCGCCGGGCTCGGCGGCCAGGGAGGTCAGGGAGACGGACGGCCAGGCGTTGTAGTTCTTCACGGGTAGCGCCGCCAGCATCTCCACCAGCCCGGGTACGGCCGGCAGGGAAGCCGCGAACTCCGCCGCCCGCTCGCGGCCGAGGTGATGGATGATCGAGCCGAAGGCGAAGGAGAGGTCGTCCCGCGCTGGACCGTCCTGCAAGGACAGCGTCCAGACCGGCACCTGCCGCCCGGCCGCGGGGTAATAGACGGACATGCTCCGGTACTTGGCCGTTCCGCCCTCCGGTCGGCCCTTCCCCGCCGCGTGATCGAGCAGGGCGGTCGCCATCCGCCGCACTTCCGGATCGGGGCGGGACTGGATCGCCGCGTCCATGTCGGCGCGGGTCGTCTTGCGTGTGGGGCCGCGGCCGGAAGGGGACTTCGCCGCCGTGGCGACCTCGCCGTGGATCCGCGGGACGAGGACCCGGAGGTCGCCGCCGTCTCCGTACTGGGTCAGCTCGACGGCGTACACATCCGTCTGCCGCATCTGCCGGTTCAGGAATTCCACGATCGCCCGCAGCTCCAGCGGAATCCGATCGGCGACGAACAGCAGCCGCATCTGCCCGGCGGCCAGCCGCTCCTCGACCGTCGCCCAGAACTCCTCCGTCGGCTGGTCACCGAGGAGTTCTCCGTACGCCTCCTCCACCGGTCGGCCGTCCATGGCGCAGGTGTCCTCGAAGGAACGCCGTAGCAGTGCGGCGGGCCAGTAACGGGCGGCGTTCGCCGCATAGTCCAGCATCTGCCCGACGACCTCACGGCGGATCCGGGTGTCGGTGGCCCGCTTGACCTCCACCAGGGTCGGCACCCCGTCGGCGTCGACGAAGAGATGATCCAGCCAGTACGCCGGGCCGCCCTCCGTGCTCGTCGGCACCCCCATCTCCCGGGCCACCAACACCAGTCGCAGCGGCCGCCCACTGGCCAGCGTTCCGAAGTCGAGCACCCGCGGATGACGCGCGAGCAACTCCTGGAACTCCTCCTCGGTCTCGAACCCGGCGAGCTCCAGCGCCCGCAGCTCCTCGCCCAGGACGAACACCGGCTGATCCGACATGCGCTCCCACCCTCGCGGTCACTGACCGTTCCCCACCGATCACGTCCCATTACCTCACACGGAGTCGAGGTCGGACTGCAGCATCAGATGATCCGAGTACGGGGAGGCCAGGACGCGGTGCCTGAGCGGGGTGATGCCGCGCAGAAAGATGTAGTCGAACTTGCTCTGCCATTCCGTGGTCGGCTCGCACGTCCCGACGGGCGAAGGATGACACTGCGGGTCGACATCCGTGGCGAGTTCCCACATCGGGGCGAGTTCGGGAGCGTCCGGTACGGCGTTGAAGTCACCGAGGACGATGGCCCGGTCGTGCCGGGCCACCACAGCGGCGAGCACGCGCGCCTGGTCCGCCCGGACCTGCTCCTGACGACGTTCGGCGAGGTGGGTGTTGAAGACCCGCACCTGCTTGCCGCCCACCCGGGTGGTGACGGCCATGTACCCGCGGTCCTCCGACCCGCCTTCGGGATACTCCACGCTGACAGGGTCCGTCATCGGCGCCGCCGACAGGATCGCCTGGCCGTAGGCTCCCGGACTCCACGGAGCTCCGCCGCAGCGGCCCCACTTGCGCAGTACCGTCCCGTACTCGACGTGGTAGACCAGCCCGTGCAGATTCTCCAGATACTCCCGGATCCGCGCGACATCCGGCTCACACGCCTCCTGGAGGCCGATGACCTGAGGCGCGTACTTGGCGATCTCCGCCGCGCGGTCGACGTTGCTCTCCTCACAGGGGTTGCAGAGGTTCCACGTCATAACCCGGTTCGGTACGGCGTCCTTCACGGCGACGCCGGGCCGTGATCCGCCGATGAGGGCGCCGCCCGGTGCGCTGGGGCCGATCAGCACCATACAGACCACGATCACGGCCCCCGCGAGCAACCGCGCGCCCACTCCGAGCAACATCGCCTCCTGGCTGGGGATGCGCAGGGCATCCGACGTCTCCAACCACAAGGTTATGGGACGAAGTTGTCAGCAACCTGTCGACGAGATCTCCGGGGCCTCCGCCAGACCTCATTGCCGTAAGGATGGATCTCATGACTCACCGTCCTCCCGCCCCGTCTGCGGATACCGCCGCCCTGCCCCGCCGCTTGGCCGATGCCTACGTCGACGAGCTGATCGGTCTCGACCCCGTCACCGCGACGCTCCTGGGTGCCGAGAAGGGTGCCGAATCGCTTCCCGACTACTCCCCCGCCGGCCAGGCCGCCCGGGCCGACCTGGCCCGTCGGACCCTGGAGCGGCTGGCCGCGGCCGAGGAGCTGCCGGGCGCGGATAGCGTCCCGGAGCGGCGGTGCGCGCGTCTGTTGCGGGAGCGGCTGACGGCCCAGCTGTCGATGTATGAGGCAGGTGAGGGAATGCGTGAGGTCAACACCATCGACTCGCCCGTGCAGCAGGTGCGCAGGGTGTTCACCCTCATGCCGACGGAGGGTGAGCGGGACTGGGAGGTGATCGGGCGGCGGATGCGGGCGGTACCAGCCGCGCTGGAGGGCTATCGGGCCGCACTGGCCGAGGGGATGGACCGTGGATTACCTGCGGGGCCGCGCCAAGTCACCGCAGTGGTGGGGCAGTTGACGCAGTGGATGGAGGGTGGGAGTGGCGGCTGGTTCGCCGGGTTCGCCGCCGGTGGTCCGCCGGGACTGCGTCCGGAGCTGGCGGAGGCCGCGTCGCAGGCCACTCGGAGTCTGGCCGCCCTGCGTGACTGGCTGTCCGGTGTGTACGCGCCGGCCGTCGTCGGCGCGCCGGAGGTGGTGGGGCGGGAACGGTACGCCCGCTTCTCCCGGCTGTGGACGGGCGCGGACCTGGACCTCGATGAGGCGTACGCCTACGGCTGGTCGGAGTTTCACCGGCTGCTGGCCGAGATGCGCGCGGAGGCCGACCGCGTACTGCCCGGGGCCACCTCGCCATGGGCGGCGCTGGCCTGGGCGGATGAGCACGGTGAGCGCATCACGGGCGTGGCGGAGACCCGCCGCTGGCTCCAGGCGCTGATGGACGAGGCCATCGAGGCGCTGGACGGCACGCATTTCGAACTGGCCGAGCGCATCAAGCGCGTGGAGTCGTGCATCGCCCCGGAGGGCAGTGTGGCGGCGCCGTACTACACCCAGCCCTCGGAGGACTTCTCCCGGCCGGGCCGCACCTGGCTGCCGACGCTGGGGCACACCTCGTTCGCCGCCCACGACCTGGTGTCGACCTGGTACCACGAAGGCGTGCCCGGCCATCACCTCCAGCGCGCGCAGTGGCTGCACGTGGCCGGGGAACTGTCCCGCTACCAGACCACGGTCGGGCGCATCAGCGCGAACTGCGAGGGCTGGGCCCTGTATGCCGAGCGGCTCATGGACGAGCTGGGCTTCCTGGGGACCGCGGAGCGCCGCCTCGGGTACCTCGACCAGCAGATGATGCGGGCCGTGCGGGTCGTCGTCGACATCGGTATGCACCTGGAGCTGGCGATCCCGGCCGATTCGCCGTTCCGGCCGGGTGAACGCTGGACACCCGAGCGGGCGTTGGAGTTCTTCGGCCGCTACAGCAGCCGCCCCGAGGACTTCGTCGAGAGCGAGGTCATGCGGTATCTCGGCTGGCCCGCGCAGGCGATCGGCTACAAACTCGGCGAACGCGCCTGGCTCCGGGGCCGGGCGGCCGCGCAGCGGCGACACGGCACCCGGTTCGACGCCAAGGCATGGCACATGGCCGCGCTCTCACTCGGTTCACTCGGCCTGGACGACCTCGTCACCGAACTGTCCACGCTGTAGCGGAGGCCACGTCGACGCCGTCCTACTCGTCCGGCTCCCATGCGTCGAGCAGGTCGAAGAGGACGCGGTCGCCGTCGATCTTCAGGGAGTCCACCGGAATGCGGCCGTACAGGGTGAGGACCAGTTCACCGGCCGTGGCTCGGGCGGAGGCAGTGGCTGTGTCCGGGCCCGCGGCAGGAACGGCGGCGGACGTGGAAAGGCGGGTGCTCCCCGCGCCGTCGGCGGAGAGCGAGAGACGCCAGGAGCGGCCCTCGGTGGCGTGGAAGTCGACGGCGGCGGGCTGGTGGGGCCAGGCACTGGTCGTGGCGCAGCAGGTGGTCAGGAACTCGTCGACACCGTCGAGTGCCGCCTCCTCCGGCAGCGGCTGCGGGGCGCCCAGGGTGACTTGGGCGTCGTAGGTGTGCACCGTGGCCTCCTGGACCTGGTGCCGGGCGACGGCGCCGGAGGTCTGCGGCGACTCCGACGCACCCCACCACGTCCAACAACCGCGATCCGGTCCGGCCTCGCGCAGCGCGCTCTGCAACAGCCTCGTCGACTCGGCCGACCAGGCCAGCAGCGCCTCGCGTTCCCGGGGCGCGACCAGCGCTCCCTCCGAGGCGGGCGTGGCCGGACCGTCGGCCGGTCCCGCGGCGACGTTGGCGGCCCAGCGGCGGTGCACTCCGCCCAGGTGCTGCACGAGATCGAACAGTGTCCATTCGGGGCAGGTCGGCACCTGCGCGTCGAGGCTGGGAGCGGCGGCGACGGCGGCTCGGAAGGCCTCAGCCCGTTCGTCGATCAGCCGCAGCAGTACGGGGAACTCCAAAGTCTTTTCCACGCCCGGCTTTGTATCACCGTGCCCCATCGGCCGGCACACCATTTTCCCAGCTCGCGCTGTTGATCCGGCGTGCCATGAAGACGTCGACCAGGTCCTCGGATTCGACCCTGAAGCCATGTCGTTCGTACAGGCGGCGGGCAGGGCTGCCTTGGAGCACGTTCAGTCGTATCAGGGCACCGGCAAGGTCACCGCGCTCCAGCAGGTGGCGCAGTACGGCCGAACCGAGCCCGCTGCCCTGGAGGTGCGGGGCCAGGTAGAAGTGCTCCAGCCAGTGCGCGTCCTGGGCCGGTCGCAGTGCCACGCAGCCGGCGAAGGCTCCGCCGACTTCGATCACCCAGGTATGGGCAGGGTCGAATCCGTCCCGCAGTCGCTGCCGCACCCGGACGGGGTCGTACCGCCCCAGCTGTTCGAGATCGGCGCGCAGCACCACCGCGCGCAGTTCGGCCACGGCATCGACGTCCGCCATGGACGCCTGCCGGAGTTCCCAGTCCGCGTGATCGCCACGCTACCGAGCCGGATCGCGGGGCTACCGGTGCTTCGCCTTTCGGTCGGCCGCTGTGCTTTGTCATGCGTGTATCTAGAACTTTTCGGTGTGCCGGTTCACCGTGGTCCCTTCTGTCCGAGCGATGCACCGGAAGGGAT
Organism: Streptomyces cinnabarinus; assembly: GCF_027270315.1. Lineage (NCBI taxonomy): Bacteria > Bacillati > Actinomycetota > Actinomycetes > Kitasatosporales > Streptomycetaceae > Streptomyces > Streptomyces cinnabarinus. The sequence goes on from NZ_CP114413.1 coordinate 317,296, forward strand.
CCGCCCGTGAGACGAAGGCGCTTTGTGGCCGGGGCGATCGGCACACTGTCAGCGGTCGCGCTCGGACCTGATCCGGCCCGGGGTGTCACCCCGGTGCCCCGGGCCGAGGGCTGGCAGGCCGTGCCCGCACCCGGCAGTACTCCTCCGGCGCAGTTGCGCCGTATCGCCGCTGCCGGGACTGAACTGGCGTGGGCTGTCGGTGAGGAGCAGTTGGGCGGAGCCGGCGGGGCGCGGGCACTGGCCATGGTGTGGGACGGCGGTGGCTGGTCGAAGGCCGACGTATCGCCCCTGGAGCTCACGCGGTTGAGTGATGTCGCCGGTGTCGGCGCCCATGCCGCGTGGAGTGTGGGTCAGCGTGCCGGGGGCGGGAGCGCGCTGCTGCGGTGGAACGGTACGACCTGGGGTGAGGTCGCCTTTCCGGGGCAGGGGGAACCGGACCTGCGGCTGAGCGCGGTGGCGGTCGGTCGGGGCGGGCAGGTCTGGGTCTGCGGCAGCCGGGGGGGGCGCCCTTCGGCTGCTGCACGGGGGCAGGCGGGGCTGGCGGTGGCTGGATCCGCTGCCGGTGGCGAGTGCGAACCTCTACCGGGTCGTCTGGCGTGCGCCCGGCGAGGTCTGGGTGAGCGGGGATCAGGCGAGCGGGGGCGGCTGGTCCGGGCTGGTGGCCCGCTGGAACGGGGCATGGACGGTACTGCCGCCGATCACGGGTCTGCGGCTGGGCATCGCCGACGTCCACGCGGCCGGTCCGTGCGATGTCTGGGCGGTGGGCACCGAGGCGGGGATCGGCGGACCGCCGGGGCGTCCCGGCAACCCCGCGCTCGCGCAGTGGGACGGCACGGCCTGGACACGGGTCGAGGCCGGATTCACGGTCGGCGCGCTCAGCGGCATCGCGGCCGACGCCCAGGGCCGCGCGGCCTGGATCTGCGGCTGGAACTACCGGGACCAGAGCCGCAGTACGTATCTACGGCGCGACGGTGGCACTTGGGTCATCGTCCGTGGCCCGAGCGGCACGGCGCCGGCTCCGTACCTGAACGACATCACGCCCGTCCCGGGCACGGCGGGGTTCTGGTCCTCGGGCATGACGAGTCCGGTCCCGGCTCCGCCCACCGAGGCCTATACGGAACGCCTCGACGCCTGACGCAACCCGTCCGCGGTGACCCACAACCTTTGGTTGTGCCCGCTTAGGGTGCACCCGTGGACACCGAGGCACTGCGATCGTTCGTCCGGGCCGCCGAACTCGGGCGGTTTCAGCTTGCGGCCGATGAGTCGGGCGTGACGCAGCAGGCGGTGTCCAAGCGGATCGCCGCGCTGGAGCGCGAGCTGGCGGTACGGCTGTTCCGTCGTACCGCCCGGGGCGTGGAGCTGACGCTCGACGGGCAGGCGTTTCTTCCGCATGCGCGGAGCCTCGTCGCGGGGGTCGAGCGCGCGATCGCCGCGGTGCGCCCGGGCTCCCGGGCGCTTCGGATCGACGTACTCGGACTGCGGAGTGCGCAGGCCGTGGTCCTGCACGAGTACTGGCGATCGCATCCCGGAACGGACCTCGACGTCGTGACCCTCCGGGTCAGCGACCCGCGTATGGCCGTCGCAGCCGTCGCGTCGGGCGAGGTCGACGCCTCGTTCCGTACCGTCACCGACCCGGCCGCGCTGCCGCCCGACGTACAGATGATCCACGCGTTCGACTCCCCGCTGGAACTGCTCGTCGGCCCGAGACATCCCCTCGCCTCCGAGCGAAAGCTCACGCCGCGGCAACTGCGCAAGCACCGGATCTGGGTGCCGGGCATCGCGCCCATGAGCGAATGGGCGGAGTTCTACGATCAGCTCGCCACCGCATTCGATCTACGCATCGACGCGGCGGGCCCGCACTTCGGGGACGAAGTACTCCTGGACACCCTCGCGGACTCCGCGGACGTGGCCACCCTCGTCGGGGCCCGCGACCGGTACATCTGGCCGCCGCGCCACGACCTGCGCCGCATCCCCGTCGTCAACCCGGCCCTCGCCTACCCGCTCTCGCTCCTCCTCCCCAGGACGAACCCGCATCCGGGACTCCGCGGAATCCTCACCCACCTCGACAGCCTGCCCAAGCTCCCCGAGCCGGTGTGGCGGCCGTCCTGGTGACGCGACTCAGCCCATCACCGCTACGACAGCAAGGAGCCGCGGCATGTCCGGCGACCGTCTCATGCGCATCCACAGCGCCGAGTTCAAGGCCATGGCGGAAAGGGTCCTACGGGTCACCGAACTCACCTCCCGCCTGAACATCCTGCCCTTCGACGACGAGGCAGGAAAGGCGGCACTGTTCGAGCAGATCCTCGGCAAGCCGCTGCCGCCGAGAGTCACCGTCTATCCGCCCTTCTACACCGACCACGGCCTCCGCCTCGACCTCGCCGAGCGCGTGTTCATCAACCAGAACTGCACGTTCCTGGACTACGCCGGCATCCGGCTCGGCGCTCGCGTCATGGTCGGTCCGAAGGTCACGTTCATCACCAGCGGCCACCCGGTCGACCCGGAGGAACGGCGACTGTATCTCACCGGCGCGCCCATCGACGTGGCGGAGAACGTGTGGATCGGCGCCGGTGCCACGATCCTGCCCGGCGTCAGCATCGGCCGGGACGCCGTCATCGCCGCCGGCGCGGTCGTCGCCGATGACGTCCCGTCGGCGAGCCTGGTGACCGGCCCCAAGGCCACGGTACGCAGAGGCTGGTGACCAACGACTAGCATGCCGACCGTGCGTTGATCCTCAGGGCCGCGACCGCGGCCAACGGAGTGACGGCCCTCACGTCGGTGGGACGGGAGGGCTGATCGGTGTGTTCAGTCCGTTCAACTCACTGGAGATCAAGGCATGTTGGCGAAACTGACGTATGCGGAGTTGCTCGACCACGCCGGCAGCGACCCGGCCGTCGTGGGGCTCGTCCTGAAGGGCTCCCACGCTCACGACGGGATGGCGACGGAATACTCGGACCGCGATGTGTACGTCGTCGTCGCAGAAGGTGCGCAGAGCCGTCTTTCAGACCTGGACGGTCATCGCTCGGTGGAACTCGACGCCATCGTCATCACGCTCGACCGGTTCCGTGCGCTCGACGGCCACGAGCGCTACGCGCTGTCCCGCGCCCAGGTGGTGATCGACCGACTCGACGGCGAGATCACCGAGATCATCGCCGCCAAGGGCCGACGCGACCACGACGAGGCCACCGCGGCGGCGGCCGCTTGGCTCGACGCCTACGCCAACTCCCTCTACCGCTCCATCAAGAACGCCCGCGACGGCAACCCACTCGCCGCCCACCTCGACGCGTCCGACAGCCTGGGCTTCCTGCTGGAGTTCCTGTTCGCCCTGGACCGTCGCCCTAGGCCCTACAACAAATACCTGGAGTGGGAACTGAAGAGGTTCCCCCTGCCGGGATGGGAAACGGATCCCCTCCTGAACAAGATCGCACGCATCACATCGACAAGCGACGCACCCCTCCAGCAGAGCCTCTTCACCCAAGTCGAAACCGCGGCCCGCGAATCCGGCCACGGCCCCACCCTCGATGCCTGGGGCGAGGATCTGCTGCTGATGCGCGGGGAGTGAGCCCTGTCAGTGCCAGGAAGTACTGTCGCGAGCATGGTTGACCACGATGTGCTCAGTGCCACCCGCGAGGCCTACGACGATGTCGCCTCCACGTACGCGGAGCTGTTCCGGGACTCGCTGCGTGACAGGCCCCTGGAGCGGGCGATGCTGGGTGTGTTCGCCGAGGTTGTGGGTGAGGGCGGGCAGGTCGCGGATCTGGGGTGCGGGCCTGGGTATGTCACCGCGCATCTCGGCGAGTTGGGGTTGTCCGCGTTCGGAGTCGATGCGTCTCGCGCGATGGTTGAGTTGGCTCGGCAGGCCTATCCGGGGCTGCGGTTCGACCTAGGGTCGATGGCCGCGTTGGACATCACTGACAGCGCGCTGGGCGGCGTGCTGTCGCGTTGGTCGATCATTCACACTCCGCCGCGGGAAATCCCCGCCATCCTGGCTGAGTTCAACCGCGTGCTGGCTCCTGGTGGCCACCTCCTGATCGGCTTCTCGGCCAGCGAGAGTGCGTCTCACCCGACCCAGGTCTTCGATCACACGGTTGCCCCGGCCTACCGTTGGTGGCCCGATCATCTCGCCGCGATGCTGCGGGAGACGGGGTTGGCCGAGGTGGCGCGGGTGGTTCGGGAGCCCGAGCCCACTGACCGACGGCAGTTCCGGGAGATTCAGCTGCTCGCTCGCAAAGCCTCGGGCCTGTGCGGCGGAGAATGAGCGACATGGCCATGGTGAAAGACATCGAGGCCCGCGGTATGCAGCACTGCGAGACGACGGCGCTGGGCGTGCTGCTACGGCACGAGGGACTCGACTTGTCCGAGCCCATGTTGTTCGGGCTCGGCTCCGGGCTGTCCTTCATCTACTGGGACAGCAAAGGCATGGGCTTTCCCTTCCTGGGAGGTCGGGTCAAGCCGTTCGAGCTCACCAGGAACCTGGCCGCCGCACTCGGACTTGAGCTGCTGGTCGAGGAGACCACCTCCCCGCGCAAGGCTTGGCAGAACGTGGCAGCACCCATCGACGCCGGCCGGCCGGTCGCCCTTCAGCTCGACAGCTACCACCTGGACTACTTCACGAACAAGGTGCACTTCGGCGGCCACGTCGTGGCCATGTACGGCTACGACGAACAGGACGCCCACCTGGTGGACACCGACCCGCAGGGCGGAGCTGTCACCACCAGTCTCGCCGGCCTGGCCAGGGCCAGGGCCGAGCGCGGCCCGATGACCGCCAAGCACCGCTCCTTCACCATCACAGTGTCCAGCGGCCTGAGGACACCGCAGGACCGGATCATCCCCGCGATCAGGACCTGTGCCGACGCCTTCTTGAACCCGCCCATCGCGAACCTGGGCCACCGGGGCATCGAGAAGACCGCCAAGCAAGTGCCCAAGTGGCTGCAGCGCAGCGACAATCCGCGGGAGGACCTGCCACGGGCCGCCGTCCTCATGGAGAGAGCCGGCACCGGCGGCGCCCTGTTCCGCAATCTCTACCGGGACTTCCTCGCCGAGTGCACCCAGGTGATCGGCAGCAGCCACCTGCGCACCGGCCACAGCCTGTATACCGAGGCCGCCACCCTCTGGACACAGGTGGCCGCACTCATCGCGGCAGCAGGAGAATCCGGCGAGGCGAAGAACCTCACGCAGGCCGGCTCCATGCTCCACGAGCTCTCGCGCATCGAGCGCGATGCGATGCAGGCACTCAGCCTGCTTTAGACCTGGTGCCGTGGAAACGTAGGCGCGTTTGTCAAACCTCGTCGCGACGGCTCGGCCCTGGGCAGCGGCGGCGCTCGGGGTCAGTCGCGCAAGGTGAGGAGCACCTCGTCGATCTCCTCGCCTCGTGCGTTGGCGAAGTCCCGTTCCTGGCCGGTGATCACGAAGCCGCACTTCCGCAGGACGTGGAGGGAGCCGAGGTTGTCCGCGGCCGCGCGGGCGTGCACCGGGCGTTCCGGCGCGAGGCGGAGGAGTTCCCTCAGGGCGGCGGTGGCTGCTCCTCGGCCCCAGTACGGGCGCCCGATCCAGTACGTGACCTCACGTTCCTCGGGCGGGCCGTACACGGAAGCGTGCCCGACGATCTCGTCGTCGGCACCGATCACAGTGCGCACGATGATCGCCGGGTCCTGGCGGATCCGTGCCCAATGCTCCTGGAAGCGGGCCCGGTCGGACGGGTCCTTGGCGGTGAACGCCGCCATCCGAAGCCCCTCGGGATCGGTCGAGTGGGCGAAGAAGACGGGCAGATCGGTGTCGCGCACTTCCCTCAGTACTACGTCCATCGGGGCCTCCAGGCTGACCGTGCGGTTACCGGGTGAGGCTACGCGGCGAAGCCGATGTTGGTGACGTACTCGTACTGGCCCCACTCCGAGCCGAGATCCGCCGTGGCGTCGCTGACCCAGGCCGCGTCCAGCGCCTCGGAATCGGCGGCGGCCCATGCCTCGACGATGCGGTCCCAGTGACGGACGTTCAGCGTGCGGAAGGAGACCACACGCTGGCGCGGCCGGTCGACCTGGGACTGGTTCAGGGGGTGGAACTCGACGCGGGTGCCGCGGCCCTGGCGGTTGAGGCGCGCCAGGAGGTAGCGGGCGACATTGTGACGGCGGACCGTGCGGTACGCGGTCTCGACCTTGTCCAGGTTCCTCTTCGACGGGTTGCGCCGCCCCTCCAGCCACGCCTGAAGGGTGCGGTCGGTGACGGTGAGACCGGCGTCGCGGGCCGCCTGGCGGGCGTGGGGAGTGCGGGTCAGGTAGTGCAGTCGGGCGAGCAGACCGCGCCGCGTCGTGAGCGGGGTGGTGATGAAACCGGCGAGTGAGTCGAGCTGGCGGGCCGCGGCTTCGTATCCCTTGATACCGCTGGCGCCAAATTTACCGAACTCGATATTCCTGTCCGGCACTCTCGTCTCCTCGCTCCACGAACCGACCGGCGGGATTCTCCTGCGCAGGGCCATTCCAACGCACGCACATGCTAACGGATTTACCGCCGCTCAAGAGGCTGCCCGCATTTCGCGCGGCCCGGTTCAGTCGGTGCTCTCCGTCCCGACGGTGTAAACGTCCTTGACCTTCACCTGAGTGACCCCGCGCCCCTCGTCGAACACCGCGCGCCAGTCGCCGACGACGTGCAGTTCGTCGGTGCCCATCGCACGGACGACCATCAGGCCCTGGTCGTAGGCGCGGTGCGCCTTCCACCACAGGTTCGCGAAGGCCTGGGAGCGGATGAGGTGCATCCAGTCGGTGCGGTACAGCTCGCGGTTGTAGTTCGATTCCCCCAGCGTGGAGACGAACTTCGAGTACATCGCCTTCACGTATTCGAGCGTCACCTCATCGCCCTGCGTGATCGCCCGGTCGCGGGCGTCTTTCAGGGTGACGCGGAACTTCTCCAGCAGCCCCTCGGTGGCCCCGGACGTCCAGGACTCGTGAATCTCCGGCGGGTCGCACAGCCCGTACGTCGGATTCGCACAGCGCAGCAGCAGGCGCAGGGTCGGCTCGGTCACCCACAGCGGGCCCGGCTCGTCCCGGCTGCCGACCGGGTTCGGCAGATACGCGTCGTGGTCCCAGTCGGGCGGGGTGATCAGGTGGACGCCGGCGCGGCGGCGGTCGTGGTGGTTGCCGGTGGAGTGCTCCAGCTGGCCGAGCGGCAGGTGCGTCTTGAGCGCGGAAAGGTAGGCGCCGTTGAGGTCGAGGGCGGTCACCTCGTGCTCCCCCGGCGCCAGTTCGGGCCGGGCCCACTTGGGGCGCGCCTCCCAGATCTGGTCGGCGCTCCGGGCGGTCTGCTTGCGCAGGATCTCGGGCAGCCAGGGGTGGGCGACGACGTCGTAGCGGCCGCCCTTGCGGCTGTGGTCCAGCAGTTCCATCGCGTCCGGGATCGCCCGCCGGACGAGCGCCTTTGTCGCCGCGTCCACATCGCCGGAGTGCTCCGCCAGGACGGCCGCGACGGCGGACCCGATCAGGTCCGGAGCGTCGGCGGTCTTGAGACGGCGGCCGACGGGAACCACCTTCACGCCGCGCGCGGGAAGGGCGTCCCGCTCCTCGGCGGGTACGGGCCGACGGGGCTCGGGGGTCGACGGACGCGCGGGCTCCGCGGTCCGCACGGGCTCCGCGCCGCCGCATTCGGCGGGGTCCAGGTGCTGCGGAAACCCGGCCACCTGATGACGCGCGGGCTGCCCGCACAGCACGCACGGCTCCGGTGTGGCCAAGGTCTCACCGTCGTCGTCCTGGCCGGATTCCTGACCGTCGTCCGTTGGGGCCTCGACCGGAGGCTCATCCGCCTCGACCAGAGCTGCAGCTTCCGCCAGCTTGCCGCGGGCACCGCTGAGGAAGTACGCGTACTTCTCGCGCACTTCCCCGCCGGGCTCGCGTCCGGACTCCCATCCCGCGACCGTCGACGGGCTGACGTCCAGGACCTGGGCGAGTTGGACGCGGGAGACGTTCAGCCCCTCGCGCAGCGCGCGTCGCTCCTCGGCCGGTGGCAGCGGGGCTTCTTTCTTCGCCTCGGCCAGCAGCGCGTCGATCGCGTCGAAGTCCGTCACCAGGCTCCCCCGTCCTGTGCGGCCGCGGGACGTACCGAGCCGGTCTGGCGTGCCGTCGCTCGGCGGCGGCCCTGGGGCAGGGCTTCCGAGGCCCGGGTCGGGCCCGCCATGAGGTCAAGGACGTCGATGCCGTAATGCGCGGCGACCGCGTCACAATCCGCCAGACTCCATGCGGCGGTGCCGGACTGACGGCGGCTCACCTGAGCCTGGCTCACGCCGAGAGCGGCTGCGAGTTCCGTCTGCGACTCGCCGGTCGCGTGCAACAACGCGGCCACCGCGGACCGCACCCGATCATCCAGACTCATACCCACAGCGGCGACTCTACCTCGCAAACCTCATGAGCCATGCGCATTACGCATGCCGTCCGGGGATCCGCCGTGGTCGATCGAGTTGTGGTAACGTTTTGGTGTTGCAGTTGTGGTACCCATGAACCTATGTGCGCCTGACGGGAATGTTTATCCATCGGGCGCATTATTTGTTTTCCGGCATCTCCGGATGGGGCCTCTGCCTACAGAAGGAGAAGGTCATGGCACAGGGAACCGTGAAGTGGTTCAACGCCGAAAAGGGTTTCGGCTTCATCGAGCAGGACGGCGGCGGCCCCGACGTCTTCGCGCACTACTCGAACATCGCGTCGCAGGGCTTCCGTGAGCTCCACGAGGGCCAGCGGGTCTCCTTCGACGTCACGCAGGGCCAGAAGGGCCCGCAGGCGGAGAACATCGTCCCCGCCTGATCGCCCGGACGCGTATCCGCTCTGCCGGGGTCCGCACCGTCTTGGTGCGGACCCCGGTTTGTGCTGTTTCCAGGAAGGCAATTAGCTGCATGCCCCGCAGGTCCCAGAAGCCGAACCGGCGCACCTCGTCCCCCTCACCGTCCCCGTCGACCCCCAGGGAATTCCGGCTGCCGGAGAGCACCACGCCCCCGCTGCCCGCCGTCGAGGACTTCGCCGGTATGGACATGCCCGCGGGACTGCTGAAGACGCTCACCGCACAGGGCGTCACCACCCCCTTCCCCATCCAGGCCGCCACGCTGCCGAACTCGCTCGCCGGACGTGACCTGCTCGGACGGGGTCGCACCGGCTCCGGCAAGACCCTCGCCTTCGGGCTCGCGCTGCTGGCCCGTACGGCCGGGCTGCGCGCGGAGCCCAAGGCGCCGCTGGCCCTGGTGCTGGTGCCGACCCGCGAGCTCGCGCAGCAGGTGACGGACGCGCTGACCCCGTACGCGACGGCGGTCAATCTCCGGATGACCACCGTGGTCGGCGGGCTGTCCATCACCAAGCAGGCCGGCGCCCTCCGGCGCGGCGCCGAAGTGCTCGTGGCCACTCCCGGCAGGCTCAATGACCTGGTCGAGCGTGGTGACTGCACGCTCGGCGACGTCCGGATCACGGTGCTGGACGAAGCCGACCAGATGACCGACATGGGCTTCCTGCCGCAGATCACCAAGCTGATCCAGCAGGTGCGGGTCGACGGCCAGCGCATGCTCTTCTCGGCCACCCTGGACCGCAACATCGACCGTCTGGTGCAGCGGTTCCTGACCGACCCCGTGGTGCACTCGGTGGATCCGTCCGCGGGTGCGGTGACCACGATGGAGCACCATGTGCTCCACGTCCTGGACGAGACCGACAAGAAGGCCGTCACGACGCGCATCGCAGCGCGGGACGGCCGGGTCATCCTCTTCCTCGACACCAAGCGGTCCGCCGACCGGCTCACCAAGCGCCTCCTGGCGGTCGGCGTGCGTGCCGCCGCACTGCACGGCGGCCGTTCCCAGCCGCAGCGGAACCGCACCCTGGAACAGTTCAAGAACGGCCAGGTCACCGCGCTGGTCGCGACGAACGTCGCGGCCCGGGGTATACACGTCGACGACCTCGACCTCGTGGTGAACGTGGATCCCCCCACGGACCACAAGGACTACCTGCACCGGGGTGGCCGCACCGCCCGCGCCGGTGGCTCAGGCAGCGTGGTCACGCTGGTCCTGCCCGACCAGAAGCGGGATGTCACCCAGCTCATGTCGAACGCGGGCATCCGTCCCCGGACCGCCCGCGTGACGTCGAGCGACACGGAGCTGGCCACGATCACCGGCGCCCGCGAGCCGTCCGGCGTGCCCGTCACCATCGAGGTCCCCCAACCGGCGGCACCGACGGTGTCCCGAGCGAGCCGGAAGCCCGGCACCGAGCCCGGCAAGCAGTCCCGCCGCCGCGGCGGAAGCCGGGCCGGAGCGACGGCGGGCGCCGCTCGCGGAACCGGGAACCGGGGCTCGGACCGCAGGGCCGCGGGCGAGGCGACGGCCACCGGCACGGCCACGGCGAACGGCAGGCGCGGTTCCGCCCGGCGAGTGGGAGCGGACGGCTCCACCGGTGGTGCGGGCACCGCGACCGGCCACGGCTCCGACCGCCGATCGGCGGCCCGTCCGGCAGCCGACGGTGGCGCCAAGGCCACCCGAGGGTCCGGCCGACGGACAACGGCAGGCGGGGCGACCGGCAACGCCGCCCGCGGCTCCGACCGCCGGACCACCCGCCGCAACCCGGCAACGTAGGACCGCCCCATGGCCTCACGGGCCCGGCGCCGGAATCCGGTGCCGGGCCCGTGGCTTATGGCACGCAAGGCTCCGGCTTCCTGGCTTCCGCTCGAAGACCCGTGTCAGACGGCGGCCTCGGCGACCGCTCGTGAACCTCGGCCCCTGCCCGCCTCACGGGATGGAGCGCTGCCGGCGCTACCCCCGCGCGCCGAGGCCGCCCAGGATCAGTTCCGTCAGGGCCGCGACCGCCTCCTCGGACGTGGTGCGGCCCCGGTTCAGTTCGTCGGCGATCGCGTCGGCCGCGCCCAGGAGGGCGGTGCAGCGCAGGCGGAGGGCCTCGCGGGGGAGGTCGGTGTACGGCGACAGCGTGGCGGTCATCAAGTCCGTGTAGCCGTCGGTCAGGTCGTCGTCGGTCGCTTCCGACTCCGCGCCGCCCTTCAACGCGGCCGTCACGGCGGCGAGTTCGGGCATGTCCGTGGCACACGCGAAGTACGCCGTACCGATGACGCGGGCGACGTCGGGCGCGGTGGCCGGCGCGTCCTCAAGGGCCTGGGTGATCGCGGCGCGGTGGCGTTCCTCCAGGCGGTCGTGGAGGGCTCGGAGCAGGCCCGGACGGGTGCCGAAATGGTCGTAGACGATCGGTCGGCTCACTCCCGCGGCTTCCGCGAGGGTGACGAGGGTAAGGCCGTCGGTGCCCTGGCCTCGGACGAGGCTCGTCGCGGCATCGAGCAGTTGTTCCCGTCTGGCCCGCCTGGACAGCCGGGGCGTCGTGGTCGCCATCGTCCTCCCTTGCCTCGCACCCCCTTGCCTCACTCTCCGAGATTAGGCTACAAAACGTAACCTACAAAATGTAAGCTACGAGATGTAGCTTGCTGGGGAGTGGCCGTAACCGCGGCCCTGCGGAGGGAGTTCATCGTGGAACCGACGGAATCCGTACTGATCCTGGGCGGCTCGGGGCAGGCCGGTTCGGGAGCCGCCGCGCTGCTTCGGCAGTGGCACCCCGAGCTGCCGCTGACCATCGCGGGGCGCAACCTCGGTCGCGCACGGCGGGTGGCCGACGAGTTGGGCACCGCGACCGCCGTCACCGTCGATCTGGCGCGTGCCGATCTCGGGCTACCGCCCGGCGAGCGGTACTCGGCGGTCGTGGCCGCGGTGTGGGACAGCGGGCTCAACGCTTTGAGCTACGCCCAGCGGCATCAGCTGCCCTATCTCAGCCTCTCCAGCGGCCTGGTCGACATAGCGCCGGAAGTCATCGGCGCCGCACAGCGGGCGACCGCCGCGCCGGTGTTGCTCGCCAGTCACTACTGCGCCGGTGTCGTCGTCCTCGCCGTACTGGACCAGGCGCGGGAGTTCGGCCGCGTCGATGCCGTCCGGGTGGGCGCCGTGCTCGACGAGGCGGACAGCGGCGGGCCCGCGGGCGTGGCGGACCTGGAGCGGTGGGGGAATGTCACCTCGGCCGGGCTGGTGCGCCGTAACGGCGTCTTCGCCTGGGTCGACGGGCCCGACGCGGAGGAGGGGGTGGCCACGTCCGACGGCCGGGTGCTGGCCGGCCGGAAGGTCCCCATCCTCGATGTGCCGAGCCTCGCCCACGCCACCGGCGCGTCCGAGGTCAGCTTCGCCCTCGCCATCGGTGAGTCAACCGGGCGGCGTCGCGGGGGCGACCCGTCCCTTGAGATCCGTATCGAGCTCGTAGGGGTCTCTCCGCACGGCGAGCCGGTGAGCATGAGCCGCTATCTCCTCCACCCGGCGGGGCAGCGGCCGCTCACCGCGCTGGGGATCGCTCTCGGTGTCGAGCGGCTGATCGGGCTGCGTGGGGAGAGGGTGCTGCCGGGGATTCATGCGCCGGAGGCGCTGGTCGACGCCGCCCATGCCGCCGAGCGGTTGGCGGAGATCGGTGCCGTGTTCGTGGATGTGCCGGTCGCTGCCGCCTGAAAGGTGCGGCGGGGGCGGGCAGTTGAGGATGCCGGGCCATCGCTCCGGATGAATCGGCTTACGCCCCACTCGTTGACAAGCCGTCATCTCGGCGCAACTCTGAGAGCGCTCTCAGAAGCAGGTACGGACCAACCCCACTCCCATCCCCACGGAGGTCCGAGCATGCTCCACAGAATCAAGCACCCGTTAGTGGCGCTGGCCGCGGCGGTCGCGTTGCTGGGCACGTTGCTCATGTGGGCGGCGCCGTCGCAGGCCGCGGTCCCGGCCACCATTCCGCTGACGATCAAGAACAGCAGTGGTCGCGGCGAGCCGGTGTACATCTACAACATCGGGACCTTGCTCACGACCGGCCAGCAGGGCTGGGCGGATGTGAACGGCACCTTCCACGCCTGGCCCGCCGGAGGCAATCCGCCCACTCCCGCGCCGGACGCGTCCATCGCCGGGCCGGCCGCCGGGCAGTCGCTGACGATCCGGATGCCGAAGTTCTCGGGCCGGATCTACTTCTCCTACGGACGCAAGCTCGACTTCCGTCTGACCACCGGCGGACTGGTGCAGCCGGCCGTGCAGAATCCGAGCGACCCCAACCGGAACATCCTCTTCAACTGGTCCGAGTACACCCTCAACGACGGCGGGCTGTGGCTCAACAGCACCCAGGTGGACATGTTCTCGGCGCCCTACGCGGTCGGCGTGCGGCGCGGTGACGGCACGACGATCAGCACCGGACGCCTCAAGTCCGGTGGGTACAACGCCGTCTTCGCCGCACTGCGCGCCCAGTCGGGCGGGTGGGCCAACCTGATCCAGACCCGGCCCGACGGCAGCGTGCTGAGGGTCCTCTCCCCCGGCCACGGGCTGGAGACCGGTGGGCTCCCGGCGTCCGTGATGAACGACTACGTCAACCGTGTCTGGCAGAGGTACACCACTTCGACACTGACCGTCACACCGTTCGCCAACCAGCCCAACACGAAGTACTACGGCCGTGTCTCCGGCAACGTCATGAACTTCACCAATGGGTCCGGCACCGTCGTCACCAGCTTCCAGAAGCCGGACGCGGACAGCATCTTCCGCTGCCACAAACTGCTCGACGCGCCCAACGACGCCGTACGCGGGCCGATTTCACGCACCCTGTGCGCGGGCTTCAACCGCTCCACCCTGCTGACGAATCCCAACCAGCCGGACACCTCGTCGGCGAACTTCTACCGGGACTCGGTGACCAACCACTACGCGCGGGTCATCCACGCGCAGATGACCGACGGCAAGGCGTACGCCTTCGCCTTCGACGACGTCGGCAACCACGAATCCCTCGTCCACGACGGCAACCCTCAACAGGCGTATCTCACGCTTGATCCGCTGAGCTGAAGCCGGGGCCCGCACACGGTACGTGCGTCTCCGCGTGCGGGCCGAGGACTCGGTGGAAGCTGGTGTCAGCACTTGTACCCACCTGGATCGGGGGCCATGGTCACGGACTGGCGGGCGGACCGGGTCGGAGCCGCGCTGCGGGGCGAGAACCCTACGGTGCTGCGACGACTTGAGTCAGGGTTCGCGGTGATCGGCGACGTGCAGTTCTTGCCGGGATACTCGGTTCTCCTCGTGGACGAGCCCGGCGTTCAACGGCTGTCCGAATTGCCCAGGGCCAAGAGGCTGGCGTTCCTGTCCGACATGGACCGGCTCGGTGAAGCGGTGGAGCGAGCCTGTCGGCGCCTGGACCCCGGATTCCGTCGGGTCAATCTGGAGATCCTCGGGAACACGGATCCGTTCCTGCACGCGCATATCTGGCCTCGATTCGCCTGGGAGCCGACCGAGTCGGTCGGCAAGCCGGTGTGGCTGTACCCGCCTGACCGGTGGCATGACGAGCGGTTCCGGCTCGGCCCCGCAGCACGATGTGTTGCGGGGCGCCATCACGGGCGAGTTGGACGGGCTGTGCGCTGCGGCGTAGGTCGTCCTCCCGGAACCGGGCGGGCGGCCGGGGCGTGTTCGGTGGCGGTGGGATTCGGAGTGTTGGTGGGTTCGGGTGTGGAGGGGGCGAGGGATGAAGCCGCGGTGGGGGTTCGGTGTGGTGGTGGTCGCCGGTGTGGCGGCCATGGCGTTGACGGGGTGCAGCCAGCCGACGGATTACAGCGAGATAGTCACGTTCACCGACAAGCACGGCCGGGTGTGCACTGCCGCGGTGGTCGTCGACCAGGAGCAGAGCGAGGGCGACGACTACGAGATCTCCAGCATTGACTGCGACTACCCTCCGGAGGGGCGGACGCCGGGTCCGAGCGGCTACTCCTCCCTGCCTGAGCGGGACGGGTGAGGACCGGCCGGCTCAGGTGGTTTCCGTCGTCTGATCGTAGGGCTGCTGGATTCCGCGGTCCGTGAGGAGCGTGCGAACGGCCGTGATCTGAGCGGGTGTTGCGCGGTCGGGGTGCCACGGTCGTACGCGCGTCGTGGCCGCGGGGTTGATCGTGCCGCCGTCCGGTGTCACGCAGCCGGCGGGGGTGGGGAGGGCCGGGGTCCATGTGTTCTCGGCTGTCTCGTACTCCCAGATCAGCGCGCGGGCGATGATGCCGGTGAGAGGGTGGTCGCGGTAGTAGCGCGCCCACTCCTCGTGCGGCCACACGCGCGACTGGTGCTGTAGCGCCCTGAGGCGGCGGCGCTCCGCGCTCAGGGCGTCCTCGATCGTGCGGGCCTGTCGACGGGTCACGTCGACGTTCTGGGAGAGGTATCTCGTCTTGAAGCCGGTCGGCGAGCGGAACGGGGTGAAGGTGCGGGTGACGGCCCCGCCTTCGTCCACGTCCGTCCAGTCCAGGCATACCCGGCCCGTGTCGGAGACGGTGATGACGGCCTCGTACGGGATGTTGAGCCAGTTCGCGCCGTGGCCCCTCCAGCCCAGTCGCAGGGAGCCGTCAGGGCCGAGGCCGTGGGTGTGGATCGTCCGCTCCTCCAGTTGGTGGGGCGGCACTCCCAGACGCTTCGCGGTCTTCTTGACCATCTTCGCCAGATGGCGGTGGGAGTGGGCACCGGGCTGGACCTCGCGGTGCAGGATCCACAGGGTTTCCATGGCCGACAGGTCGGCGAGCGCGGTGAAGACAGCTCCCACCAGTTCGTCGTCGCGCTTGTAGTAGCCGTCCAGCACGAAGGCGTTCTTGCGGACCACCATCAGCAAGTCGGCCACCAGGGCGTCGAGTTCGGCGGGGGAGGCGGCCCGGGCCAGGTAACCGGCGGCCAGCGCGAAGCCGTTGGCCAGGTCACGGACGGGGGACGGGTCCGACATCGCCCAGAGCTCCTGCAAGGTGATGTTCGGGTCGGTGCAGTCGTGCAGCGACCCGCCGGCCGCCAGGGCCCGTATCCCCTCCGCGATCAACTCCCGGCCGCCGTCCGCCTTGAGCAGCGCCTTGGTCTCACGCTTCCAGGCGGCGTCCACCTTGTAGTGCCAGTCCCAGAACGTCCCCGTCTGCCCGAGGTGCAGCACCAGAGCGGTCAGCTCCGGCGGCAGGCCGGTCACCCGGTCCCGGATCCGCTCCGCCCATCCGTTGCCGGCCACCAACAGGTCTTCCACGCATTCAGCCATACCGCGATCTTGCCAGGCGGCACTGACATTCCCTCCGCTCGGCCCACTCTCCGTCATTCTCATGACGCCGATGCGGACGCCGCGTTCGCAAGCGTCGGATTGACCGCCCTCCCGCGCGGTGGTGCGCTTCGGAGGCAGGGGAGTTGTTGTCCGGCGGGGAAGTCCGACAAGGCATCGGGGGCCAGCCATGAGCGATCTTCCCGTACCGCCAGAGGACTCGACGGGGCCGGAATCGGCCGCGGGCGGGCAGGCCGCCGTGTATCGGCCGGGCGGCCCCACGCCCTGGGCCGTTCTGATGTGCAAGTTCTCCGATGTCGCGGCCCAGCCGCAGGAGGCGCCGTTCTTCGAGGACCTCTTCACGATGGCCGGGGCCGGAAAAGGGGGCATGGCCGACTACTGGCGGGACATGTCCGGCGGGGCGATCTCGCTGACCGGGTCGACGGTGTTCGGATGGTTCACCCTCGAACTGTCGCTGGCCACCGCCAGGACCTGGACCTGGCCCGGGGCCCGGACGGATCTCGTGCGCGCGTGCGTCGAAGCGGCCGACACAGCGGTCGACTTCAGCGCGTTCCAGGGCATCATCGCCCTCCTCAACGCGCCCATCGACTCGGGCTCCTCGATGCGCCAGGTGCTCAAAGTCGGTGACGGGGAGCAGGAGTTCGGTCTCGTCAACCTCGATCCGGGAGCCTGGTTCAACACCTTCGCCGCGCACGAGATGGGTCACGGCTACGGCCTGCCGCACTCCTTCAGTGACGAGCCCGCCTTCAGCGAATACGGCGACGGCTGGGACATCATGAGCGCGGAGACCTTCGGCGGAAGGTCGCCCACCCATACCCATCCTCGGTTCGCCAAGAGCGGGCCGGCCCTGTGCGGCGTCTACCAGGACCGGCTCGGCTGGTTCCGCGGCAATGAGAAGCTCGACCTCTCCTCGCTCGGTCGCGGCGCGACATTCACCCTCAGCGCGCTGGACAAGCCGCCGCCCGGTATCCGGCTCATCCGGATCCGGCTGGGCTCCTCCACCCAGTACTACGCCGTGGAACTGCGGATGCCGCAGGCCACCGGCTGGGACAGCGGCATCGACCGGCCCGGTGTGCTGGTGCGTCACGTACGCGACGGCGTGCCGTACTTACGGCAGTCGATGAGCCGCGTCCAGGACTTGCAGCCCGGCGACTACTTCGCCGACGCGCGCGAGAACCTCGTGATCAGCGTGCTCGGCTTCAACATGGCGGAGCGGACCGCCACCGTGCACATCGGTCCCCGGCCGCCGGTCGGTCTGCTCACCGGTGCCAGGATGTCGCCGCTGCCGAACGCGGCCGGCTGGCACAACTCCGCTGTCGAGGTCCACTTGACCAGTACGGCCGCCCCGGGCCGCGGAGTACCCCGGATCACGTTCAGCGCCACCGGCGCCCACCCCATCAACCCGACCACCGTCACCGGACCCACCGCGACCGTGAAGGTGACCCAGCAGGGCAGCACCACGCTCTGCTACGCCGCCGAGGACGAATCCGGCGCCGGCGAACTGCCGAGGACGCTTCGGATCAATATCGACAAGATCCCTCCGACGACCACCCGCACGGTCAGCCACCCCGTCCCGGGGCATGTCACCATCGAGTTGAACGGAGCCGACCCCGGGTCACTGTCCGGCTTCTAGAGCCTGACCTACGAGGCCGCGGGCGCCCAGCCGCTGGCCCGCAGGACCAGCACGCAGCGTCAGGTCCGGTTCAGCATCACCGCGCCCGGTCTGACCACGGTCGCCTACTGGTCGACCGACCGGGCCGACAACACGGAGGTCCCGCGCACCCTCGACCTGCGTCCCGTGCCGCGGCTGACGCCGGAGAGCCTCACCTTCGTCGCCGTGCCCGGCACCGTCAGCGCGCCGCAGACCCTCACCCTGCGCAACCTGGGCGAGACCACGCTCGTCATCAGCGGGATCGACACGAACGACCCCGCCTTCGCCCTCGTCCGGGGCCGTCGGCCGCCGTGCGGGAACACGCTCGCCCCCGGTTCCACCTGCGCCGTCGACGTGGTGTTCGCCCCGACCGCCGCCGGTGTCCATCAGGCCGCCCTGCTGCTGTCGACGGATCTTCCGTACCGGACGATCGAGGTCCCGCTGACGGGCACCGGTGTCCGACCCCGGCTCGAGTTCAACCCACCCGCTGCGGACGGGCTCGCCTTCCCGGTCACCCGGATCGGGCACCAGTCGCCGCCTCGTACGGTGACCCTGCGCAATCCCGGGCCGACCGTACCCCTGACCCTCACCGACGTCGTCGCGGGCGACGACTTCCTGATCGTACGCACCGGCTGCGCGCCCTGTCCGCGCAGCCTGGCGCCGGGCCAGAGCTGCGACGTGGACATGGTGTTCCGGCCCCGTATGCCCGGACTCCGTACCGGAGTTCTCGTGGTGGAGTCCGATGCCGAGGGCGGTCGGCAGTGGTTGGGGCTCACCGGTGAGGGAGTGGCCGAGCCCGAACTCACGGCTGTCCCGGCGTCCTTGTCCTTCGGCCCGCAGCCCGTGGGGACGTCCGGGGCGCCTCAGTGGATCGAACTGACCAACACCGGTCGCGCCGCGCTGCTCCTGTCCGGCGCCTCGTTCACCGGCGCCCACGCGGCCGACTTCACGTTCGCCGACCAGGACGGGCGGCCCGACATCCGGGCGGAGCTGAAGCCCGAGCAGTCGACCCGAGTGCAAGTGGCCTTCCGGCCGGTGGACTTGGGGCAGCGGACCGCCGAGCTCCTTCTGGTCACGAATGAGCCGGGCCCCGCGCCGGGCATCCCGGTGAGCGGTGTCGGGGTCGCCGCCCCGGCCGTCGTACTCGACCCCACGAGCGTCGACTTCGGCTCCCAGGCCGTCGGGACCCCCTCCCCTCCCGCGACCGTCACCCTTCGCAACAACAGTCCCGCCCCGGTCGGGATACGGACCACCGAAGTGACCGGCGACGACGACTTCGACGTAACTCCCCCACCCGGGCAGCCCGTACCGGCGGGCGGGACCTTCCCCGTCGCCGTGACCTTCACCCCGGCCGCCCTCGGCAGCCGGTCCGCCGTGCTCGCGATGACCGACGCCCACGGCCTGCGGTACGAAGTCCCGTTGTCCGGGAACGGTTCCGGAGCGCTGGTGTCCTTCGAGCCCGCCGCCCTGGATTTCGGTGCGCGGCCGCCCGGCGGCACGGACCGGCGCGACCTCACGATCCGCAACACCGGCAATGCCCGCCTCATCGTCAACTCCCTGCACACCACAGGTGACTTCGTGAACGGTCCTGGCTGCGTCGGGGGTGTCCGGCCCGGCGATGAGTGCATGGTCAGGGTTCTCTTCCGGCCCACTGGCGGCGGACTGCGGACCGGTGAGCTCATCGTCACCAGCAATGCGGTGGGTGGACCGCACCGGCTGCCGCTGTCCGGGACGGGGCTGGTACCCGGCATCGGGATCACCCCCGGCGCACTCAACTTCGGTGCGCAGGACGTGGGTTCGGAGAGTCCGCCGCAGACCGTGACGGTGTCCGGTCCCGGATCGGCCGCGCTGGACATCACCGGCGTGAGTCTCACCGGGGCGGACTCCGGCGACTTCCGTCTTCGGGACGGTTGTGGTGGGCGGGGGCGCCTGCTGCCCGGGCAGCGGTGCGTCATCGAGGTCACCTTCGTCCCGACGGCGCCGGGGCAGCGTACGGCTGTCCTCACCGTCACGCACGACGCTGCCGGCAGTCCGCACACGATCCCCCTCTCCGGGGAAGGGCGCGCGGGAGTTGTCTGATCGTCCTTTGTGACAGGCGCATTTGGGGCCGCGGACGGTGCTCGCAGACCTTTGAACATTGGACAGGGCATGGCCTCTGGCCTGGGGTTATCGTGAAAGAAGGACGATGTGGCACAGGGCGGCCCGACGGGGGCGGCGAAGGTGCGCCGCCCGACGCCCGATGTGACTGCCGCGCGCCACCACCCCTTCGCGTATCACCGTCGGAGCGCAGCCATGGCAGCACCGAAGCTCACTGATCACTCGATTCCGTGGACATCGACCATCCCCGCCAACAAGAACAAGCCCGCCACTCTCTTCGTGCGGGAGCGCGATGGCACCAAGCCCAACCATCCGCGTGAGCCGGTACTGATGCTGCACGGCCGCAGCGTTCCGGCGTTGGCAGGGTTCGATCTCCAGCACCCCAAGTACGGCTGGGCCGACGACCTCGCCCAGGCGGGCTACGACGTCTTCATCATGGACCTCCAGGGGTCCGGCCGGTCCACCCGCCCCGAGATGTCCGACCCACGCAATGTGAACCCCGTCCAGAAGCCTCTCCTCTCAACGCATCCAGGTGGTGCCTCCGGTCCTGTGCAGTACCAGGCCCAGTTGGACAACTCGCAGAGCAACTGGGACGAAGTGCACAAGGTCGTCACCTACATCAAAACCCTCACCTCCGCGTCGAAGGTCGATCTCATCGGCTGGTCGGCCGCAGCGCAGCAGCTCGGGCCGTACGCCATCCAGCACAAGGACAACGTCAGGAGCCTGCTGCTGCTCGCGCCGGTCTTCCCGCCGAACGGCAGGCAGAGCAAGCCCGGGACGCGCTGGGAGGCGCCCGTGGACCTGCCGGTGAAGACTCCTGAAGCCGTGTTCGGCTTCCCGATGACCCTCTCCACCAAAGCGGGTGTCCAAGCCACGTGGGACAGGGACCTGAAGTGCCGCAGGCAGCGGGAAGAGGGCATGGTCGACGTCGTGTGGAAAGCCATCATGGAGAACGACTCCATCGGCGCGACCTGGGGTCCCGAAGCCGAAGGGGCACCGGGGGTGCCCGGCGGCGTGATGCGGGTCAAGAACCCCTACTGGTGGGGCTGGAACTCCACCACCGTGGGCCTGGACGGCATCCTCGGCGCGGACGTCCCCGTGCTCATCATCTACGGGGACCTCGACTCGATCGTGAACACGGCCTCCAACCTGGGCCTGTTGTACTTCTCGGTGCCCGCGCTGTACGACCTCATTCCCGGCTCGCACAAACTGACGTTCCGCATCGCCTGCGCGGGCCATCAGATCCCCTGGGAAATCAGGGCCAAGACAGTGCAGCGGATGTCCCGGCACTGGCTCAAGGACCACACCGTGGAGGGCCTGGCCAAAGGCAGCTACTTCCTCGACGAGGACGACGTCCTGACGCCGATGGACTGACTCCTGGCCATGCGGGATGATCACTTGCATGGCGGAAACGAGGCTGGATCAACTGTCGCGGCTCTGGGGCGAGTTCATGGAGCTGCCGTTTCCCCGGGGCTTCTACCGCCGTGAGCCCGAAGGCACCTGCATGGTGTCACTGGACTCCGCTCTCGCCGGGTGTGTCTCGTCGGCGATGGAGGGGCCCCTGGACGAACGGCGCCAGGGTGTCCTGCGGGATCGGACCGCGATGTTGGGGAATGTCCTCCCCTCCATCGGGGACGACGAGTACGCGTCCAAGTACTTCGCGCGGTTGCACGAGATGGGTGTGCTGGCCGCTGAGGTCGACTCGGCTCGGGGCCGGGGCGAGGGTTAGCGTGCCGCGTACAGGTCGCGCAGCAGGGCGATCTCGGCCATGTGGTGGATGAACTCCAGGCTGCTGCCCCACAGGACGCTGATGAAGGGTTCGTCGGGGTCGGAGCCGTAGGGGTACCGCGAGAGGCCGACCGTGTCGAGTTCCTCCTCGGTCAGGGCAGCGACGCGGTCTCGCCAGCGGTCCACCAGCGGCCAGAACCGTTCCAGGGTCAGGACGGCGGAAGGGGTGAAGTCGACCATCAGCCTGGGGTCCTGGTGCCGTTCGCCGAAGGTCCACTCCCACTGGCCCGCGAACTGGACGTGCAGATGGCCCAGCCGCCACGCGATGGTCGTGACGGCGGTCCTGTCGGGTTCCGGAGGGCCGGTGTGGTCGAGGACCTCCCGGACCCGCTCGACGCTCACACTCCAGTCCTCGGCGATCTTGGCGACGCTCATGCCGCTCGCGGCCTGCCGGGCGATCTCCTCGTACTCGTTCGCGGGGATGTCCGGCGCGCCCAGGTCGAGCACCCACTCCCCCGGCCCGAACGCCCTGGGCGCCGTCGCCTCGCCACGGCGCCGCAGCGACCAGCACCCGGGGACGGGTTCCCACAGGTACTCCTCATCGCCGAGTCCGGTCAGCCGTACCTGGGCCATCTCCCTGGCCCGGTCGAACTGGTCGATCAGCACACCCAAACGGTCCGTCCGCACGCCTGGGACCTCCATGCCGGCTCCCCTCGCCGTCGCATGTCGCTTGTCGCGCCTGTGTCGTGCCGCCGGAGCGTAGTGGCTCGGGTGCGGGCGGGCGAGTGGATTTCCCGGGGCGGGTGGCGAGGTGTGGGCGGTCAGTTCATCCAGCGCGAGTGCTCCGGGCGGTTGAGTTCCTCGTCCAGGGACAGGGCCGCGGTGATCAGTGCCAGGTGGGTGAAGGCCTGAGGGAAGTTGCCCAGTTGTTCGCCGGTGGGGCCGATCTCCTCCCCGAAGAGGCCCACGTGGTTGGCGTAGGTGAGCATCTTGTCGAAGGCGTAGCGGGCCTGGTCGAGACGGTCGGACTGGGCCAGGGCGTCTACGTACAGGAAGCTGCACAGCGAGAAGGTGCCCTCGCTGCCGCGCAGTCCGTCCGGGGAGGCCGCCGGGTCGTAGCGGTAGACGAGGCTGTCGGAGACGAGCTCGGTGTCCATGGCGTCGAGCGTGGACAGCCAGCGCGGGTCGCGGGGCGTGATGAAGCCGACCGCCGGCATGAGCAGGAGTGAGGCGTCGAGGACCTCGCTGCCGTAGTGCTGGACGAAGGCCTGGCGCCGGGGGCTCCAGCCGCGGTCGAGGATCTGCGCGAGGATGGCGTCCCGCGCGGCGGTCCACGCGGTCAGGTCGGCGGGGCGGGCCATCTCCCGGGCGACCCGGATGCCGCGGTCGAAGGCCGTCCAGCACATCAGGCGGCTGTAGGTGAAGTCCTTGCGGCCGCCGCGCGTCTCCCAGATCCCCTCGTCCGGGCGGTCCCAGTTGTCGACCAGCCAGTCCAGCATGCCGCGCAGGGCGAGCCAGCCGTCGTAGTGCATGTGGTGCGCGAGGTCCTGGGTGCGGGTGAAGGCGTAGGTGGCCTCGCCGTAGATGTCGAGCTGGAGTTGGTCGGCGGCGCCGTTGCCGATCCGGACGGGTGCGGAGGCACGGTAGCCCTCCAGGTGGTCGAGGGTCTCCTCGGCGAGGTGCGGGTCGCCGTCGATGCGGTACATGATCTGCAACGGCTCACCGGTCACCGTACGGCCCTCGCGCAGCCGTTCGCCGATCCAGCGGCGGAAGGCATGGGCCTCCTCGTCGAAGCCCAGTCCGACCAGCGCGTTCAGGGACAGGGAGGCGTCCCGCACCCAGGTGTAGCGGTAGTCCCAGTTGCGCTCGCCGCCGATCTGCTCGGGAAGGCCCGCCGTCGCGGCCGCCACGGGAGCGCCGCTGGGGGCGTAGGTGAGCAGCTTCAGGGTGATCGCGGACCGGTTGACCGCCGCCGTCCAGCGCCCCTGGTAGCGGCTGCGGCGCATCCACCGGTACCAGAAGCCGCAGGTCCCCTCGAACTCCGCGTGGATGCTCTCGCGGGTGGGCGGCGCGGGCTGCTCCCCTCCGGCCGCGCACACCGTCAGCACGGTCGCCGCCAGCTGTCCCTGCGCCAGCTCCACGTCTGCCACGACGTCCTCGCCGTCCGGCTGGAGCGCCAGCGGGCCCGCGGGCTGGAGGTGAACGTCGATGCCCGGGCCGGTGAAGTGCGCGACGCCGTCGTGGAGCGTGAGCCGGTGGGTGGCGCGGGCGTAGTCGAAGCGGGGGCGGCAGGCGACGGAGAAGCGGATCCGGCCGCGGGTCACCCGCATCACCCTGATCAGCCGGTGCCGGTCCGTGGCCGTCTCCGGGCGGTGCACGGGCATGAAGTCGACCACCTCACCGACGCCTTCGGGGGTGAGGAAGCGGGTGATGAGCACGGCGGTGTCGGCCAGGTACAGCTGGCGCGTGCTCACGTCCGCGCCGTCCACGGTGATCGCGAAATGGCCTCCGCGGTCGTGGTCGAGGAGGGACGCGAAGAGACTGGGTGAGTCGAACCGCGGCGCGCAGAACCAATTGATAACGCCGTCGGAGGAGATCAGAGCCACGGTCTGGAGGTCGCCGACCATGCCGTGGTCCGCGATGGGCGGGTAGCGTCTCATGGTCATCGCTTCCTTCCTGCCGGACTCAGCCAGTGCCACCCTCGCTCCGGCCGGTCGGCACCACGAGCGGTGTAGGCCGTTCGAGGGAAACGGGCCCGGCAGCGACCTCCTGGGCCGACGCGCGACCCGATCGGCTCAGCAGCGCTCGACGCGCGCGGCGGGTGCCGCCTTGACTGGCGTGGACGGCCCGGTGGCCGAGCGGGAGGTGGCATGGCGTGGCTGACGCGGCTGAAGCTCCTGCACGCCCGTACGGAGCGGCGCTTCCCCGTCATGAGCGAGTTGACGAGCCGGTTGGTTTCGGCGAACCTGCTGGACTCCGCGACGAGGCTCGCGGCACAGACGTTCCTGGCCGCGGTGCCGCTGCTGTTCGCCATGGCCGCCTTCTCTCCGCAGAGCGTCCGCGACCAGCTGCGGGAGTCCCTGCGTGCCATGTTCGGGCTGACTGGCCGGTCGGATCTGGAGCTGGGCCAGGTGCTGGAGCACCCCTCGGACGACGGCCTGCGTCAGACCACCGGCGTCGTCGGCCTGGTCGTGGCGCTGGCCTCCGCCACCAGCTTCAGCCGGGTCATGGCCCGGGTCTGCGAACGTGCCTGGCGGCTGCCGCGGGCGAAGACCAGGATCGCGGCCTGGCGGTGGGTGGTGTGGCTGTTCGTCCTGGTGCTGGCCGTCCTCCTCCAGGGCCCTGTCCGCAATGGCTTCGGTGTGGGTCTGTGGCTCGGCACCATCCTGTTCTTCCTGGTCAGCACAGGAGTGTGGCTGTTGACGCAGCACCTGCTGCTGGCCGGCCGGATGCCCTGGCTGCCGCTGCTGCCCGGCGCGGTGCTGGCCGCGGGCGCTACGACCGCGCTCGCGCTGACGGCCCGGATCTACATCCCGAACGCGCTCAATCGCGCGCTGGCCGAGTACGGCTCACTCGGCCTGATCCTGACCCTGTTCTCCTGGCTGATCGTGGTGAGCGCGGCCGTCGTCGCCTCGGTGACGATCGGTGCCGTGCTGGTGCAGGACCGGGCCGAGCGAACGGCCGGTTCCGAGGACGACCAGTAGCCGCGCTCAGATCACCGGCGGGCCGGCCTCGATACGTCGCAGCACCGGGGGCAGCCGGTCCAGGTCGGGTCCGGTCTGGAGCTGCCGCTCGTCCCACCAGGTGGCCCCGGCGTCGTGCAGCGGGCCGATCACGTCTCTGGCCTGGGCGGGGTCCGGGGGCGTGGCGCCGCCGAGCACGATCTCGAAGGGGCGGCCGGTCTCGGCCGTACGGTGTCCGCGCACGTAGTCGACGAGTTCGCGTACCTCCGCCGCGTCCGGGACATGACCGTGCCGTGCCGTCTCGAACAACGGCACCGCGCCGTCCCAGCGGGCCGCCCGCCGCATGGGCGCCCGGCGTGGCCAGAACCCGCCGATCCACACCGGCGGACCGGGCTGCTGAACGGTGCCGGGCAGCAGGGTCACGTCCTGGACCTCGTAGTGCGGACCCCGGTGGTTCACCGGCGTGCCGGACCAGAAGCGCAGCAGGAGTTCCAGTCCCTCGTCCAGCCGCTCGGCGAGCACGCGCGGCGGGGCGGCGTCGCCGAAGCTGCGGTACTCGTCCTCGACGGGCCCGCCCAGCCCGGCGGCGAAGGTGACCCGGCCGCCGCTGAGCCGGTCCAGGGTGGCCACCTGGCGGGCGAGTTGCTGCGGACGGTAGCGCGGGACCGGGGTGAGCAGGGTGCCCAGCCGGATCCGGGACGTCGCCAGCGCCGCCGCGGTCAACAGCATCCACGGATCGCCGAAGGGGCGTCCCTGGTGCTGCCGGTGCAGTACGTGGTCCCACACGAAGAGGCCGTCCCAGCCGGCCTCCTCGGCGGCGGCCGCCACGGTCGCGACGTTGCGAGGGTCGGCGAAGTCACCGAAGTTGGGGATGTTGATCGAGAAGCGCATCCGAGCAGGATGGTGGCTCGTGGTGAGCGGGGCAATCGGATTCGCGTCCGCGCGGCGGGATTGTCAGTGCCTTCTGCTCTACTCGATCACAGGACCGGAACGACCACGGAGACCGCGATGGGTGTACTGCACGACTACTTCGCCGCGAGCGACCGCGCCGCCGCGGTGGACCAGGCCATCGGCCCCGGCGGCGACTGGCTGCGCGGGACGTCCCTGGCGGAGGCGGGGGCGGACTGGATCGACGCGAAGGGGCTCGACCCGAACGTCGTCGTGGCCCAGCTCGTGGCCCACGCCGAGGCCGTCCCCTTCGCCGACCAGGCGGACGAGCCGGAACTGGTCTGGCCCGAACCGCCCTATCCCCAGGGGGAGTCCATAGGTCCCGACTCCCCCTGGGACACGGGGCTGCTCCTTCAGCAGTTGCCCGACCGTTGGCGGGACGTCCTCGCCGAACTCCCCGAGGACGCCGTCGCGATGGTGGCGATGCGGTGGCAGGAGATCGACGAGGTGGACTTCGGGGACTACCGGATCGCCAGGGAGGCGGTCGAGACGTTCACGGCGCTGGCGCGCCGGGCGCGGACGGCGGGGGCGCATCTGTACTGCCGGAGCAGCGTCTGAGGGCTCACCAGCGTCCCGGTTCACTCCCCACGATCGGCTCCGAGGGCTTTCCGTCCACGCCGACCGGCACGTCGCCCGTCAGCATCACGCGGTGCATGGTGCGGGGATGGTCGAGGTGGGTGGTGTCACCGGGGGCCAGATGGATGGTCGCGCGGTTGTCCCAGAAGGCCACGCTGCCCGGCTCCCAGCGGAAGCGGACCGTGTACTCGGGGCGGACCGCCTGGTCGAGGAGGAGGTCGAGCAGAGCCTGACTCTCGGCGCGGGAGAGGTCGGCGATCTGGTCGACGTAGTAGCCGTTGACATACAGGATCCGCTCACCGGTCTCCGGGTGGACCCGTACCAGGGGGTGGAGGGTGGCGACCTGGTGGTCCAGGAGGTGGCGGACATAGGCGTCGTCCCCGGGGCGTGGCTGGTAGCCGACGCCCAGGCGGTGCTCGGCCCGCAGGGTCGACACGAACTCCCTTACGGGGACGGACAGTCCGGCGTAGGCGGCGGCCAGGTTCGACCAGGTCGTGTCGCCGCCGTACGGCGGGACCGTATCGGCGCGCAGGATGGTCGCGGCGGGTGGGTCGACGCGGGCGCCGTGGTCGCAGTGCCAGCCGCGCAGCAGGGTGTGCCGGCGGCGGCGCAGCCATTCGTCGTGGTCCATGCCGAAGCGGCCGCCCAGTTCCAGACGGTCCGCCGTGGTCTCCACCTCCGGGAAGTCCGGCGGGGACGCCTTGCCGCGGCGGGGCAGGACGACCGGTTCGCCGAAGCGCCGGGCGAACGCCACATGTCCGGCGTGGTCGAGGCGTTGGTCGCGGAAGAACACGACCTTCCAGCGCAGCACCGCGGCCCTGATCGCGGCGACCACCGCGTCGTCGAGGTCGGCCGCCAGGTCCACGCCCGTGATCTCCGCGCCGATGTGCCCGGCGGCCGGCTTCACCTCGATCCCCGCACTCCGCTCCGCCCCCTGCGCCGGGCCCCTGTCCGTCGTCATGCGCACTCCGTCGCTCGTCAGCACCGGCTCCGGCGACCGCCGGTTCCCACAAGATCGTGTCAGGAATCCACGGGGCTGGCGAGGGCGTCCTGGACGCCAATAACGCGTTGTGGCGGTGGCGTACGGCCGTCTACGGTCCGGATCATGCTGCCTCTGGTGGAAACCGACGAGCAATGGGACGCGGTCGTCCCCGACGAGAGCGTCATGCGCCCGGGAGTGCGGGAGCTGTGCGCACGCCTCGGCCTCGCCGGTGCACCGCTCACGCGTTTCGCGGACGGATCGCAGCCGGTCTACGCAGTCGGCGACGAACACGTCCTCAAGCTCTTCCCCGCGGCCGCCGCCGGGGACGGCGTCGCGGAGGGCCGCGTTCTGTCGCATCTCCACGGGCGGCTGCCCGTACCGACGCCCCGGGTGCGGGAGTTCGGGGCCCACGAGAACGGCTGGCGGTACGTCCTGATGTCCCGTCTGCGGGGCGAGAATCTGGCGCACTGCTGGGAGCGCGTGCCGAGGGCCCACCGGGAACGGCTCGTGGCCGAGATCGGTGAGGCCCTCGCCGTGCTGCACTCGCTCGACGCCGGGCCACTGGAGGATGCGCTCGGCCCCGGCGACTGGGGCGCCTTCGTGGACCGGCAGAGCGTGAAGGCGGTGGAGCAGCAGCGCGCGCACGCGCTCCCGGACGTGTGGCTGGAGCAGATCCCGGACTTCCTGGCCTCGGTGCCGCTGCCCCGCGCTCCGCGACGGTCCCTGCTGCACACCGAGGTCATGCGGCAGCACTTCCTCGTCGATCCCGACGGCTGGCGTCTTACCGGGCTCTTCGACTTCGAACCGGCGATGATCGGTGACCCCGCCTACGACTTCGTGGGCGTCGGCCTGTTCGTCACCGGCGGCAATCCCGAACTGCTGGGCCTGCTCGGCAAGGCCTACGGCAAGACCTTCGAACCATCCGTGCTGCTCGCCTACACGCTGCTGCATGTGTACAGCAACCTGCCCTGGTATCTCAGGGAGTTGGGCGCCCCCGGCCGGCAGACGCTGCCCGCGCTCGCGGAGGCGTGGTTCGGGCTCAGATCCTGAACTCCCGTATCACCGTGTTCCGGAACACCGCCCTTCCGTCGATCGAGAACAGGGCGAGACCGGTGTCGATCAGATACGGGAACGCCTCCGAGGAGTGCGTATACCGGCCGTCGTCGAGGAACATCTCCACCGACGTCCGGTCCACCAGGATGCGCAGCCGCACCCGGCCCGCCGAGGGGTCGAAGGGGCTCTTGCTCTCCTGCCGGCGGCCGGAGACATCCGGGTTGACGGTGTTACGGCGGTTGAGGAAGGCGTAGTCGCCGTAGATCCCGGCGTCGATGTGGCGTGAGCCGTCGCCGGAGCGGCGCAACTGCACGCCCGCCCCCTTGAGTTGGTCCCAGGTGATCTCGCAGGACAGTTCGTAGGCGGTGCCGCGGTAGTCCAGGACACGGGTGCCGTCGACCTCCAGGTCGCCGAGGTCGACCGTGCGGGAGACGTGGTCGTCCAGGGCGGCGACGGGGCGTGAGGCGAGGTAGTACGTGTCCGGGGCGGTGCGGCTCAGGGTGATCTCGCGGACGATGGAGTCGGTGCCGTTGAAGCCGTCGGTGTCGATGGTGGGGGTGATGTTGGCGTAGTCCCAGTTGTTCAGCCAGCCGATGGCGTAGCGCGCCCGGGGGTCGACCGAGCCGTCGGCGCGGTGCTTGTCGAAGGTGACGGCGCCGTACCAGTCCCAGCCGTGGTCCAGCCACTGCGGTTCCGGGGCGTCCGGCGTGAAGGCGCTGCCGTCGAAGTCGCCGGTCCAGTAGG
This sequence comes from Streptomyces cinnabarinus, assembly GCF_027270315.1. Lineage (NCBI taxonomy): Bacteria > Bacillati > Actinomycetota > Actinomycetes > Kitasatosporales > Streptomycetaceae > Streptomyces > Streptomyces cinnabarinus. Next base: position 346,816 of record NZ_CP114413.1, read on the forward strand.
CGTAGGTGTTCGGCAGCCCGGAGCCCTTGCCGTTGGCGCTCACCCCGAGCACCCATCGCGCGGTGCCGTCCTCGGCGGTGAGGCGGAACAGGTCGGGGCATTCCAGGACGCCGAGCCCCTCCTTGACGAAGCCGCCGGCGTACGTCCACTCGCGCAGGTTCGCCGAGTGGTAGAAGCCCACCTTGGTGTGCTCGGCCAGCGCCATCACCCATCGGCCGCGCTCCTCGTCCCGGATCACCTTCGGGTCGCGGAAGTCCTTCACTCCGGGGTTGGGCAGCACCGGATCGGTGCCGTCGTGGGTGAAGGTGCGGCCGCCGTCGGTGGAGTAATACAGGTACTGGGCCTGGGAGTTGGCGGTCTCATCCGGCTCCATCGTGGCCAGGACGACGACTGCGCCCGCCCCGTGGCCCGCGGTGTTCCCGGTGTCGACCACCGCCGAGCCGGACCATACGTCGCCGTTCGGTGTGGTGTCCTTCGGTACGGCGATCCCCCGGTCCCGGAAGGCCACCAGATCGGTGCTGGTGGCCAGGCGCCAGGCGGTTCCGGCGGTCGTTCCGCCCGCGAAGTAGTCGGGGTTGTAGAGGTAGAAGTAGCGGTACTCGCCCTCGATCCAGATCGGGCGCTGCGGGTCGTTCTTCCACTGGTCGGGCACGGTGAAGTGGTACTCGGCGCGGTAGCTCGCGTCCGCGGCGGCCCGCCCGGGCCGGGCGTTCGCGGGTGCGGCGGGCAGCAGCGCGGCCGCTGTCCCCGCGGCCGATCCGGCGAACAGCGCTCTTCTGGTCATGCCTCGCATCGGGCAGTGGTCCCTTCCGTCGGCACGGCGGCTCATGTGCTCCAGGACTCTGGGACCTAACACGTTAAAGGTCAAGGGGCGCACGACTCTTGACAGGCATGGAACCCGGTCCACATCATCTGGGGCATCACTGCTCGACTAACACGAGTTAGGCCCGCCCGATGACCGACTCGCACCTCAACCGCCGCACCCTGCTGCGGTACGGCGCCTACGGCGCGGGAGCCGCCGCCCTGGCCGGCACCGCCGCCTCCTGGGACCGGCTCACCGGAGCCGACATCCCCGGCCGCGACGACGGCTCCCTCGTCGTCGCCACCCTCGGCCCCGCCTACGGCCCCGAGGCCATACGCACGCTCACCGACGGCTTCAAGGAGCTCCACCCCGACATCAAGCTGCGGATCAACGCGGTGCAGGCCGTCGACTGGTCGGACTTCTTCGCCAAGATCCTCACCCAGATCGCCGCCGGCACCGCCCCGGACCTCGTCTACGTCGCCACCGAGGGCGTCCAGTTGTTCGCGCAGCGCCTCGGAGTGGCCCTGGACAAGTGGGTGAAGCGGGACGCGGCAGAGCTGCGCGAGTACTTCGCCGACGTCCATCCCTCACTGGTGGAGTCGATGATGTACGAGGGGAGCCTGTACCAGCTGCCGGTCGAGTTCAACGCGGCCGACATGTACCTCAACCACCAGGTCCTCCAGCGCGCGGGCGCGACCTTCCCCGCCCCCGACTGGACCCGCGACGACTTCACCGCGCTGCTGCGGGACATGAAGAAGTCCAGCGGCTCGCAATTCACCCCGTACTTCTGGACCAACCGCCTGTGGGGCGGAGTGGTGCCCTGGCTCTTCGCCAACGGCACCAACCTCCTCACCGAGTCCAAGGCGCCGGGCGGCGACTGGCTGTGGGACGGCTTCTACCCGGCCGCCGAACGCTCCGGCCGCGGGGGCGGGTTCCGCTGGACGACCCCGCAGGCGACCGACGAACGGGTGGAGGAGGCGTACGACTATCTCGCCTCCCTCATCCAGGAGGACCTGTGCACCCGCCCCGAGGGCGGCAACGGCCAGAACCTCGTCGGAGTGTTCTCCACCGGCCGGGTCGGCGTCACGCCCGCGGGCGGCTTCTGGGCGGGCGGTCTGCATCTGACCGGAATGGGGGCGAGCGACTATGACGTGCAGTATTTCCCCCGCTGGCGCACCCAGCGCATGCAGTTCGGCGCCGCCGGCTACGCACTCCTGCGCACCTCCGAACGCCAGGAGGAGGCCTGGGAGTTCATCAAGTACGCCGCGCGCCGGGACACCCTGATGCGGCTGTTCGAGACCAACCAGACCACCCCCGCGCGCCGTTCGATGCTCGACGCGGCCCGCTACCGGGAGACCGGCCCACGGCACTGGCAGGTCTTCTACGACACCCTCGACAAGTTCCCCGACACCGGGCCGATCCCGGCGCCGCCGCAGGTCGCCGAGGTGGAGCAGGTGCTGCTCAAGCACACCGGCACGGCCCTGGCCTCCCGGCGCGCGGTGGGTCCCGCGCTGCGCCGGATGCAGAGCGACCTGGAGAAGGCCATGGAGCGTGACGTATGACGAACACCCAGATCCAGGCCGTACGGCCGCGTCCGGCGGCCCCCGCCCCGTCCGCCCCGCGGCCCTCCGCCCGGGACCGCGGCACACGGCTGCTGGCCGCGCTGTTCCTGGCGCCGACCGTCGTCGGCATCGTGGTCTTCACCGTCGTACCGATCGCCGGATCGATCGTGCTGAGCCTGTTCCACTGGAACGTCATCGACGACCCGAGCTTCGCAGGCGCGGCCAACTACCGTGACGTGTTCGGCGATTCGACGGTGCTCGTCTCGTTCCGCAACACGCTGGTGTTCATGGTGCTCGCGGTCGCGCTGCAACTGCTGATCGCGCTGGTGCTGGCGCTGGCGGTGAACGGGCGGATGCCGATGTGGCTGCGCTCGGTGTTCCGGTCGGCGTTCTTCTTCCCGCTGGTGCTGTCCGCGGCCTCGATCTCGGTGGTGATGAAGTACCTGTTCAACCAGGACTTCGGGGTGGTCAACTGGCTGATCGGGCTGGTCGGGATCGCGCCGGTGCCCTGGCTGACGTCGGAGAACGCGGCGATGACGGCGGTCGTCCTGGTCTATGTCTGGCAGCAGTTCGGCTTCTCCTTCCTGCTGTTCGTCGGCGGGCTGAACAACATCCCCAAGGAGATCCACGAGGCGGCCTCGCTGGACGGCGCGACGGGTCTGCGCAAGCACCTCACGGTCACCCTGCCGCTACTGTCGCCGACGCTGCTGGTCGCCTCGGTTGTCGGCATCATCAACGCCCTCCAGGTCTTCGAGCAGCCCTACGTCCTGACCAACGGCGGACCCGGCGACTCCACCCGCACCGTCGTGATGGTCATCTACGAGAGCGCCTTCGAGCAGCTCCGCTTCGGCGAGGCGTCCGCGGTGGGCGTGCTGCTGTTCGTCCTGATCATGGCGGTGACCGCCCTCCAGTTCCGGCTCAGCCGGCGTTTCGTCCACTACCAGTGAGCCGGTGAATCCCCCATGAGCCAAGCGACGTTGAACCTCAGCCGTGCCCGGCACTCGCTCGCGCCCTGGGCGCGGATCACCGGTCTCGCCGGGTGCGCCCTGCTGACCCTCGGGCCGGTCATCTGGACGGTGTCGACCTCCCTGCGCACCCCGGCCGAGTCCTTCGACCTGCCCCCGAGGATCATCCCGACGGATCCGACCGTGGACTCCTATCGCGGGGTCTTCGAGCAGCTCGACGTCTGGCTGCTCGCGCTGAACTCGACGCTGGTGACCGCGCTGATCGCGGTCGGCCAGATGATCACCGCCGGGCTCGCCGGGTACGCCTTCGCGCGCCTGGAGTTCCGTTTCAAGAAGCCGCTGTTCGGGCTGGTGCTGGCGACGATGATGGTGCCGCTCCAGGTCACCATCGTGCCGGTGTTCCTGGTGCTGAAGTCGATGGGCCTGACCGACACCCTGCTCGGTCTGATCATCCCGGCCTTCCCGACCGCGTTCGGCACCTTCCTGATGCGCCAGTACTTCCTCGGTATGCCCAAGGACCTCGGCGAGGCGGCGATGCTGGACGGCTGCGGGCCCTGGCGGACCTTCCGCTCGGTCTACGCCCCGCTCGCCGCACCGGGGCTCGCGATCGTCGGCGTGCTGGCCTTCAACTACCACTGGAACGAGTTCTTCCGCCCGCTGATCCTGGAGACCTCCGCCCAGAACTACACCCTGCCGCTGGGCCTGGTCTCGCTCCAGGGCAATCTCGGCACCGGCTCGATCTCGGTCGTGCTCGCCGGTGTCGTGCTCTCCATGATCCCCGCCGTCGCCGTGTTCGTCGTCGGCCAGCGCCCTCTGCGCGAGGGCATCACGTCCGCAGGAGTCAACCGTTGAGCCACGCCCCCGCCTCCCTGGACCCCAACGCCCCCCGCTTCCGGGTCCGTCCGCCCGCCAACTGGGTCAACGACCCCAACGGCCCGTTCCGTTGGCGGGGCCGGCATCACCTGTTCTACCAGCACAACCCGGACGCGCCCGTGCACAACAACGTCCACTGGGGTCATGTCTCCAGCGCCGACCTGGTGACCTGGGAGCACCATCCGGTCGCGCTCACGCCGACACCCGGCGGGCCGGACGAGGCGGGGTGCTGGTCCGGGTGCGTGGTCGACGACGGTGGAGTGCCGACCGCGGTGTACACGGGCGTCGACCACGGGCACACCGGTCTCGGCACGGTCTGCCTGGCCCGGGCAGCCGACCCCGACGACCCCACGCTCGCCGAGTGGCGGCCGCTGCCCACGCCGGTTGTCCCCGGGCCGCCCGCCGGCCTGGACGTGGTGATGTTCCGCGACCCGTTCGTCCTCCGCAGCGGCGGCCGACGCCGGGCCCTGCTCGGCGTGGGCCACGCCGACGGAACGCCCTCGGTGCTGCTGTACGACTGCGACGACCTCACCGACTGGCGGTTCGCGGGCGTGCTGCTGGACGGCAACGACCCGGTGGCGACTGAGGCGTTCGGCGACCGTGCGGTGGGCTGGGAGTGCCCGCAGATGTACGCGACCGCCGGTGGTGACCACGTCCTGGTCGTCTCGCTGTGGGACGGCGACCCATGGGCGACGGGTTATCTGACGGGCCGTCTGACGCCGTGCGAGTCCGACGAGTTGCGATTCGAGGCGCGCGGGGGCGGGCGGCTGGACCAGGGACGGGACTTCTACGCTCCCGCGGTGCTCCAGGAGGACGGCCGCGCCCTGATGTGGGGCTGGAGCTGGGAGGCGCGGGAGCAGGGCGAGGTGGACCGCGCCGGGTGGGCGGGGGTCCTCAGCGCGCCACGGGTCGTCGACGTCCACGAGGACGGGGCACTGCGGGTCGTACCGGCGCCGGAGCTGGAACTGCTGCGCGCGGACGAGCCGTTCATGACGGCACCGGGTAGGCGGTCCCTGCTGCCGCACGCGTACGACCTGACGGTCACCGCGGTCGCCCCGACGACGGTGACTCTGCTGAGGTCCGCAGCGGGAGCGGAGCTGACGGTAGGGCTGGATCCGGCCGACGGTGTCGTGACGCTGGACCGCTCCGGGTGGCCACGTACGGGCCGGGAAGGTTCGGAGCCGATCGAGGTGCGGGTGCCCGGCGGACCGGAGCTGGGGATACGGGTCCTGGTGGACGGCTCCCTGCTGGAGCTGTTCGTCGGGGACCGGGCGACGGTCACCGAGCGGGTCTACCGGCGCCCGGACGACGTACCGGAGCTCACGGTGACGGGTGCGGGCTCCGTCGTCACAGGGTGGGAGCTGGTCCCACCGACGACCGGGTGACCACGTCGCAGGCGAGCCGCCGGGTGGTGGCCGGCGGGGTGCGGCCCGTGTCGATGGCGTCCAGCAGGAGCCGGGCTGCGGCCTCGCCCATCGCCCGGTGCGGGAGGGCCACCGTCGTGAGGGGCGGGGTGAGGAACGCGGCCATGTGTTCCTGGTCGTCGTAGCCGACCACCGACAGCTCCCCGGGGACGGTGATGCCGAGCCGGGTCGCGGCGTGCACGACGCCTGCCGCGACCCGGTCGTTGTAGCTGAAGATGCCGGTCGGACGGCGGTCGGCGGGCACGTCGGCGAGGATCCGCAGCGCGCCCTCGTACCCGCCGGAGATCTCGCCGCCGGTCCGTACCACCCACTCGTCGGGGACGGTGATCCCCTCCGCCCGCAGCGCGTGGCGGAAACCGCGCAGCCGCTCGACGGACGCGATGTCGTCGAGTCCGCCGATGTGGGCGACACGGCGGTGCCCCTGTTCCAGCAGCAGCCGGGCCGCCGTGCGCCCGCCCGCGCGCTCGGCCGGGATGACGGCGGGCAGGGAGTCGTCCTCGGGCAGGCAGTTGGCGAGGACGGAGTGCGTGCGGTGCAGTCCCTCCGGGACGCGGACCCGGCGCAGGGACATGGCCGCGTAGATGATGCCGTCGACGCGCCGGTCGAGGAGTTCGGCGACCGCGGCGTCCTCCTTGGCCGGGTCGCCGCCGGAGTCCACGGTCAGCACGAGGTGGTCGCTGTCCCAGGCGGTCTCCATCGCGCCGCGCAGCAGCCGTCCCGCGAAGGGCGAGGAGGCGATCTCATCGGTGACCAGGCCGATCACGGCCGTACGACGGCGCCGCAGACCGCGGGCCACAGGGTCGGGCCGGTAGCCGAGCTGGGCGGCGGCCTGCCGGATGCGCTCCTGGGTGGCGTGCGAGAGGTTGCCCTCGGCGCGGCCGTTGAAGACGAAGGACACGGCGGTGTGCGACACCCCGGCGAGCCGTGCGACATCCCGTGACGTGGGCCGCGCGGATCCCGCCGGCTGCCTCTCCTCACCTGCACCCATTGCGCCCGCCGCCCTTGTCCCCACCCGTTGGTTGATCACCCTCACCCTATCCGTGCCCCGCCTCGAACACCGTGCCGACGTCGGTCCGAGGAGAGCCCCCGGGGACAGGAGGGGCTCAGGTCAGGCTCTGCACCGCGTAGAGCGCTCCGACGGTCGCGGCCAGGCCGCCGAGGAGGAGACGCAGGACGGTCTCGGGCAGCTGGGGCTGGAGGCGGGCGCCGAGATAGCCCCCGGCCAGGCCGCCCAGCCCGCAGGCGAGCCCGAGCCACCAGTCGGGTGCGGCGTCGCCGGGACCGACCAGGGACAGCAGCGCGTACGTGCCCGCGCCGACGACCGAGGTGGCGAACGTCGCGGCGAGCGCGGCAGGCGCCACCCGCGCCATCGGCAGACCCCTTGCGGCAAGGACCGGTCCGAGCAGGGATCCGCCGCCGATGCCGTAGATGCCGCCGACGATCCCCACCGTCACGGCCAGCAGGGTGAGCCCCGCCGGGGACGGCTCCGCCGCCGTGATCGTCCGGCGATGGGCCGGGACGAGGGTGCGGACGCAGAGCCACCCGCCGAGCGGCAGCAGCAGACCTGCGACCAGCAGCCGGAAGACCCCCGGCCCGGGGAGGGCGAAGACGCGGATCGCGGCACCGATGACGACACCGGGGAGGGTGCCGACGATCAGGCGCCGGGCCAGGCCGCCGCGCAGGGCGCCGTCGCGGCGGTACCGCCACAGGGCGCCCGGCCCGGCCACCACGTTGAACAGCAGATTCGTCGGCGTGACCGCCGGGCTCGGCACGCCGAAGACGCTGAGATGGACCGGGAGCAGGAACACCGCCCCGGACACACCGACGGGCGCGGTCACCGACGCGATCAGCAGACCGGCGGCAAGACCGGTCCACACCGTCCAGTCCATCCCGCTCCCCGCTCCTCGGCCGCCGCCGCTCAGTATCGGCGCGCCGGACACCCGCTCGACGGATCCGCAACGAGGTGTTCACGAGCCGCGGGTGGGCGGATCTTGCGGTTCCGGCCCCAACTGGCCCTCCGTGCGCCTATGTTCGCCGCGAAGTCGACGCTGTCCGCTCTCGGCCGGGAGGCCACGTATGCGCTTCGCGCTCCGTTCCGCCGTCACCTCCGCGGTGGCCGCCGCCACCCTTCTCGTCGGCGGTGCCGGTACCGCCCAGGCCACTCCCCCGGGACCCGGGGTCACCGGACGGGTCATCAGCCAGACCACGATCGGCGCGACCGACTACATACTGCGGGAGATCACCGTCCCGCCCGGTCAGGCCACCGGGTGGCACTTCCACGACGGTCCGCTGTACGGGGTCGTGAAGAAGGGCACGCTGAGCCACTTCGACTCCACCTGCGCCTCCGACGGCGTCTATCCCAAGGGGAGTTTCATCGAGGAGCCCGCCGGGCCGGGCAATGTGCACATAGGCCGCAACCTCGGGGACACGGCCATCGTCCTCGAGGTGCTGTACGTGCTGCCGCACGGGGCGCCGTTCTCGCAGGACGCGCCGAACCCGGGCTGCGGCTTCCAGTGACCGGGCCCTTCCGCTGATCAGGCCGGCGGCAGCAGTTGCTCGGCCCAGATCGTCTTGCCGCGGCCGGTCTGTCTGCTGCCCCAGCGCTGGGTGAGCTGGGCGACCAGGAGGAGTCCGCGACCGCCCTCGTCGTAGGCGTGGGCCCGGCGCAGATGGGGTGAGGTGGAACTGCCGTCGGAGACCTCGCAGATGAGGCTGTGGTTGCGGATCAGCCTGAGCTGGATGGGGGGTTCGCCGTAGCGGATGGCGTTGGTGACCAGTTCGCTGACGACGAGTTCGGTGACGAAGGCGGTCTCCTCAAGGCCCCAGACGGCCAGTTGCTCGGTGGCGGACTGCCGGGCGATGCCCACCGCGGCCGGGTCCGGCGGCACGTCCCAGGTGGCGACGCGGTCCGCGCCCAGCGCCCGGGTGCGGGCCAGCAGCAGGGCCACGTCGTCGCTGGGCTCCTCCGGCATGACCGCCTTCAGCACGGTGTCGCACAGGGTGTCCAGCGAGTCGGCGGGTGTGGCCAGCGCACGGCACAACTCCGCGCCCGCGTGGTCGAGGTCACGGTCGCGCTCCTCGATCAGGCCGTCCGTGTACAGGGCGACGACCGCGCCCTCGGGCAGCCGCAACTCCACGGACTCGAAGGGCAGTCCGCCGACGCCGAGCGGGGGTCCGGCGGACAGCTCGACCAGGCTCGCGGTGCCGTCGGGCAGCAGGACGGCCGGGGGCGGATGCCCGGCGGCGGCCATCGTCAGACGGCGCGAGACGGGGTCGTAGACGGAGTAGAGGCAGGTGGCGCCGAGTTCGGCGACCTCGTCGTCATGGCCGTCCGAGGCGAGGTGGGTGACCAGGTCGTCGAGGTGGGTGAGCAGTTCGTCGGGCGGCAGGTCCACGTCGGCGAGGGTGCGTACGGCCGTGCAGAGCCGTCCCATGGTCGCCGAGGAGGGGATGCCGTGGCCGACCACGTCGCCGACGACCAGGCCGACCCGGCTGCCGGAGAGCGGGATCACGTCGAACCAGTCGCCGCCGATCCCGGCCGGTGAACCGGACGGCAGATAGCGGTGGGCGACCTCCACCGCCACCTGCCCGGGCAGCCCGCGCGGCAGCAGGCTGTGCTGGAGGGCGAGCGCGGTGCTGCGCTCCCGGGCGAACCGGCGGGCGTTGTCGATGCAGACCGCGGCGCGGCTGGCCAGCTCCTCGCCCAGCACGATGTCATCGCCGCTGTAGTCCTCCGGGTGCGCGATCCGCACGCCCACCACCACGCCGAGAGTGGTGCCACGGGCCCGCAGCGGCACGGCGATCATCGAGTGGGCGCCTTGGCGGTACGGCCGTCCGGCGGGGGCGCGGGCGTTGCGCTCGGCGACCCAGCGGACGAAGTCGGGCTCGCCGGCCTGGCTGAGCACGGCCCGCCCGGTGTGCAGGGCGCGCGCCGGTGGCGAGAACACGCGGTAGACATCGGTCTCGGCGAGGTGGACGGCGGCCTCGGGGGTGCCCTCGTGGACGGAGCCGTGGGCGACCCGCCTGAGCACGATGTCGCCCTCCGCCACGGTGGGCAGTTCATCGGCGCCGAGGACCCACTCCAGCAGGTCGACGCTGACGAAGTCGGCGTACCGCGGCACCATCAGGGCGACGAGTTCCTCGGCGGTGCGGACCACGTCCAGGGTGGTGCCGATGGAGGCGGCGGCCTCGTTGAGGAGGGCGAGTCGGCGCCGGGACCAGTACTGGTCGCTGCTGTCGAAGGCCGCCAGCGCGACGCCGTCCACCTCGCCGTCGTCGTCCCGGACCGGCCACATCTCGATGTTCCAGGCGTGGTCCCGGTTGAGGGCGGGCGCGCCGGTGAAGCTCTCGAAATGGACGGGACGGCCGGTCTCGGCGACCTGGCGCAGGTTTCCGTGGAAGCCGTGGCTGTGCTCGGCGTCCTCGACGGTCTCCAGGAAGGGCCGGCCGAGCAGGACCTCCTCGGGGACGCCCATCACCCGGCAGGCGGCCGCGTTCAGCCGTACGTAGCGCTGCCGGGTGTCGAAGACGGACATCGCCATCGAGGCCTGCTCGAAGGCGCGGGCGCCGTGGGTGGCCTCCGGGCCCTCGCGGTGCCGTCCGGTGGTGATCACATGGCCCGCGTCAGAGCCGTCGGGGCCGAGCAGCGGGCATGCCGACACGGTGACGGCGACGGTGCCCTCGTCACGGTGGCGCAGAAGGACCCGCCCGGCGCGGGCCACGAGCGCCGCGGACGACACGTCCTCGGCGAGCAGATCGGCCGCCGGGCGTCCTACGACCTCCTCGGCCGGGTATCCGGTGAGGGTCCGGGCACCTTCGCTCCACGCCGTCACCGTGCCGTGGGCGTCGATGGTCGCCGCTGCGGCGACTTGTTCCATAGTGTCCAGAATGGTCCCACTGGCGCGGGGCATCAACCGCGCACCGGGCGGGGCGACCGCGCCCGCCGCGCCGGAGGGAACCGCGCGTCTCAGCCCTCGCGGCCGCGCAGCGCCGCCAGCGCGCGGTCGGCGTGGGTGTTCATGCGCAGTTCGCTGCGCACGACCTCCAGCACCTTGCGGTCCTGCCCTATGACGAAGGTGGTCCGCTTGGTCGGGGCCAGCGAGAGGCCACGCTTCACACCGAACCGCTCACGGACCGTGCCGTCGGGGTCGGACAGCAGCGGCATGCCGAGCGTGTGCCGACCGGCGAACTCCTGCTGGCGCTCGACGGGATCGCCGCTGACGCCGACGGGCCGGGCGCCGACGGCGGCGAACTCGGCGGCCAGGTCCCGGAAGTGGCAGGCCTGCGCGGTGCAGCCGGGGGTCATGGCGGCGGGGTAGAAGAAGAGGACCACCGGCCCCTCGGCCAGCAGTTCGGACAGCCTGCGGTCGGTACCGGTCTCGTCGGGGAGGGTGAAGTCCTCGACCGTGTCCCCGATCTCCACGCGTGCGCTCAACTTCTGTCCCTCCATCGTCCGGACCGTCTGCGGCGCGATGCTACCGGAGGGTAGAACCATGGCTTCCGGTCAGGCCGGGGCGCTGTACTGCTCCGGTTCCTCGTCGGCGGCGTACCGGAGGAAGTCGTCGACCATGCGGTGGAACAGGGTGGCGAGCTGCCGCAGTTCCTCGGGCTTCCAGTCGGCCAGGGCGAGCTGCATACCGCGGGTTCCGGCGTCCCGGACGCGGGCGACGGCGGCGCGGCCGGTCTCGGTGAGCTCGATGCGCTGGGCCCGGCGGTCGGCGGGGTCGGGGACCCGGGAGACATAGCCGGACTTCTCCAACTGCTGCACGGTGCGGGTGACGTGCGATGCCTCCACCCCGAGCCGGTTGGCCAGCTCCCCGGGGCGCAGCGGCTCGGTGTCCGCGACCTGCCGCAGCAGCGCCACGGCGGCCCGGTCCAGCGGGACTCCGGCCACGGCCATCAGGCGCTCGTGCCGACGGGCACGGGTGCTCAGGTAGGTGATTCTCGTGAGGGCGCGCTCGATCTCGGTCACTTCCGCGGAGGCGGGGACGTCCGGGAGCGGTGGGGTGGGCATACCGGCCAGTTTACCCTCTCGTTGCCTAACTCAATTAATTGGCGACGGGTTCAGATCCGCCCCCGCCGTCGTTCCGCACGCAGCAGCCAGGCCAGGTAGGCGCCGCCCGCGATGCCCGTCGTCACCCCTACCGGCAGGAGCGCCGATCCCGTAACGCGCTGGGTGACCAGGTCGGCCGCGCACACCAGGAGGGCGCCCGTCCAGGCGGCGGGCAGGACATTGGGGCCGGAGGCGCGGGTGAGCCGGCGCGCGAGCTGCGGCGCGGCCATCGCCACGAACGGGACCGGGCCCGCCGCGGCCACGGCCATCGCCGTCAGACCGGTGCCCGCGCACAGCAGCACCAGGCGGCTGCGCTCGGGCGGCACACCGAGAGCCGCGGCGGTGTCGTCGCCCATCTCCAGCAGGGTCAGCCGGCGGGTGCGGGCGAGCACCAGCGGGACGAGCGCCACCAGGCCCAGCGCGGCGACGCGGACGTCACCCCAGTCGCGGGCGTTGAGCGAGCCGATCATCCAGCTCGCCGCCTGCGCCGCCTTGCCGATGTCGGCGCGGACGTACAGGAAGCTGGTCGCCGAGCCGAGCACCGCGGAGGCGCCGATGCCGACGAGCACGAGCCGGTAGCCGTGCACGCCGCGCTTCCAGGCGAGCAGATAGACGGCGGCCGCGGTGGCGAGACCGCCGCAGACCGCGCCGGCGGCCGTCTGGGTCGTACCGGCGTCGAACAGGATGATCGCGACCAGCGCGCCCGCCGAGGCGCCGTTGCCGAAGCCGATCACATCCGGACTGCCGAGCGGATTGCGGGTCAGCGACTGGAACACGGCGCCCGCCATGCCGAGCCCGAACCCCGCGAGCACCGCCACGAGAACGCGTGGGAGGCGCAGGTCGAGGACGATGAACTCGGCGCCGGGCGGGCCGCTTCCGGCGAAGGTGCGCAGCACTTGCGCGGGCGAGAGCTGGTAGCTGCCGGTGCCGAGGGACAGTACGGTCACGGCCGCCGCCAGGACGGCCAGGGCGGCGCAGACCAGGAGGGCGCGACGGTCGTAGCGCAGCGACCAGTGGCGGGTGCGCAGCACTCCGGGGCGTGACTCGACGAGGCTCACAGGTGGGCCGCCTTCCGCTGGCGTACGAGGTGGATGAAGACGAGGCCGCCGAGGAAGGCGGTGACCACGCCCACCTCGATCTCGGAGGGGGCGACGACGAGGCGCCCGAGCACGTCGGAGACGAGCAGCAGGACAGGGGCGTACACGGCGCAGTACGGGAGCAGTCGGCGCGGGTCGGGGCCGCAGAAGGCGCGGACGGCGTGCGGGATCATCAGGCCGAGGAAGCCGATGGGGCCGCACAGCGCGGTCGCTCCTCCGCACAGCAGGGTGATGGCGAGGACGGACAGCAGCCGGGTCAGCCGGACCCGGGTGCCGAGGGCGCGGGCCTGGTCCTCGCCGAGCGCGAGGGCGGCGAGCGGGCGGGCCAGGGCAAGGGCGAGCGCGGCCCCGGCCGTCAGCAGCGGCAGAACGGTGAGCAGCAGCGCGGCGTCGCGTTTGGCGAGGGTGCCGACGGACCAGACACGCATGGTGTCGAGGGTGTTCAGGTCCCACAGTTGCAGGCCGTTGACGTAGCCGAACAGGGCGGCGTTGAGGGCGGTTCCGGCGAGGGCGAGGCGGACCGGGGTGGCCTGTCGGCCGCCGCCCAGGGCGCCCACGGCCAGGGCCGCCAGCGCTGCTCCGGCTAGGGCGAACCACAGGTAGCCGCCGAACGAGGTGACACCGAGGACGCCGATCGCGGTGACGACGGCGGCCGAGGCGCCCGCGTTCACCCCGAGCAGGCCCGGGTCGGCGAGCGGGTTGCGGGTCAGCGTCTGCATGACACCGCCGCCCAGGCCGAGGGCGGCTCCGACGGCGACGCCGATGAGGGTGCGGGGCAGTCGAAGGTCCCGCACGATCGCGTCGTTCTCGGTGCCCGAGGGCGAGACCAGCGCCGTCCAGACCTGATCGAGGGGGATCCGCTGGGTGCCCACCGCCAGGGACAGGGCGACGGCGACGGCGAGCAGGACCAGGCCTAGTGGCAGCCCCCCGGACCGGAGCCGGGTGGGGGCGTGTTCCAATTGCATGTGGTTAGCTTAGGCTAACCTAAGTATAGGTGCTGACGATTTCGTCGACACTTTGCCAGGCACGCCCAACTGCCCTTCGGCGTGCCCTCCGTTGCCCCGCCGTCCGCGGCGAGAGGAGGAGAGATGACCGTTGCCCCCGTCCGGGTCCCCCACGCCGACGCACGGCCGGTCCGGATCACCGGACCACGTGTGGCACGGCTGCTGGACCGGCTGGACACAGCCGATGAGACCCGGCGCACGACGCTCACCGCCGAGTTCTGGGAGGAGGTGGAGCGCCTCGGCACCCCGCTCGTCGAGGAGTTGGACGGCGACCCCGCACATCGGGCCGTCACCTTCCTGTGGCGCGGACACCGCGCCACCCGCCAGGTGCTGCTGTACGCCAACCGGCTCGTCGACCGCGACCTGCTCGCCGGTTCGCTGCTGGAGCGGGTGCCCGGCACCGACGTATGGCATCTGTGCCTGCGGCTGCGCGCCGATCATCGCGGCTCCTACCGGCTGGCCGCGGACATCTCACCCAAGGCGCCGCCCGGTCACGGCGACGCGCTCCAGGAGCGACTGCGGGCCCTGACCGTGCACGCCGCCGCCGATCCCCTCAACCGCCGTACGGTACCCACCCGTTGGCGATCCGCGGCCTCGTCCGTGTTCGCGCTGCCGCAGGCTCCGGCCGAGCCGTGGGCCGGACGGCGGGGCACGGTCCCGGCGGGCCGGGTGGAGCGGCACCGCATGGCCACGGCCACGCTCGGCGGCGCCCGTGACGTGTGGGTGTACCGGCCGCCGGGGCACGATCCGGGCGACAGTCCGCCGCTGCCGGTAGCGGTGCTGACCGACGGCGACATGTGGTTCGGGCGGCTCGCCCTCGGCGACACACTCGACGCGCTGATCGCCGACGGGGCGCTGCCGCCGCTCGTGGTGCTGGCGCCGGACGCGGTGGACCGGCACACGCGGGCGCGCGAACTGGGCGCCCGCGACGACTTCGTGACCTTCCTCGCCGATGAACTGCTGCCCTGGGCGGCGGCCCGCTGGCCGCTCACCGCCGACCCGCGCAGAACCGCTGTCGCGGGGCAGAGCCTCGGCGCGATGACCGCGCTGCACGCCGGATTCGTACGGTCCGACCGGTTCGGCCTGGTCCTCGCCCAGTCCGCCTCCCTGTGGTGGCGCCCCGGGTTCAACCCGCGCGGCGGGCCGAAACCGCATGTCTTCGGCACACCCTGGCTGGTGAGCCGCTTCGCCGCAGCCCCGCGACGGCCCCTGACGGTCCATCTGGACGTCGGGCTGCACGAAGGCGCCATGGTCGAGCACACCCGCGCCTTGTACGAAGCGCTGCGCGAGGCCGGTTACCCGGTCACCCGCGAGGAGTTCAACGGCGGCCACGACTACGCCTGTTGGCACGGGGCCCTGGCCGACGGCCTGGTGCGACTGCTCGGCGCGTCCACCTGAGTCCCCCGCATTTTTGTCCACACGTCTGCGTCCACAAGGAGTTGCATCTTCATGTCATCGAGCCGGACCTCCCGCAGGGCGGTCCTCACCGCCACCATCGCGACGGGAGCGCTGCTCCTGACCGGCTGCGGCGGCGACAGCGGCGACAGCGCCGCCGCCGAAGGGTCTGACACCCGGCAGGTCACCGACGCCACCGGCCGTAAGGTCCAGGTACCGGCCGCGCCGCAGAAGGTCGTCGCGCTGAGCGAGCCCACGCTGGACGCCTCGCTCGCCCTCGGTATCGAGCCGATCGGCACCACCGCCGGGCGCGGACAGTCGGGTGTGTCGAGCTACCTCGCCGACAAGGCGGGCAAGGCCGAGGTCGTCGCGACCGTCGCGGAGGCCGACATGGAGAAGCTGGCCGCGCTGCAGCCGGACCTGATCCTGCTCGACGAGACGACGGCGGTGAAGGGCGAGGTCGCCAAGCTCCAGGCCATCGCGCCGACCGTGGTGACCGCCAAGCTCAACGAGGACTGGACGAACGCCTTCACGGCCACCGCCGACGCCCTCAACAAGAAGGCACGGGCCACCGAACTCCTCGACGGGTTCGAGGCGGACGTGGCCTCGACGACGAAGAGGCTCGGCTCGAACGCGGGCGCTGTCGTCAGCGTGATCCGCTGGCAGAACGGGGCGCCCTCGGTCGTCGGCCGGGGCGTCGGGCACGTGGGCGCCACCCTCACCGCGCTCGGCCTGGACCGCCCGAAGGACCAGCAGGGCACCGGCACCGGGCACAGCGAGCCGGTGAGCCTGGAGAAGCTGTCCACCATCGACGGCGACTGGCTGTTCTTCGGGGCGCTCGGCGACAAGGCGGTGGGTGAGCAGGCGTACGAGGAGGCGCGGGAGGTGCCCAACTTCGGCCGGCTGAAGGCGGAACAGCAAGGGCAGGTCGTCGTGATCGACGGCTCCGCCTGGAACAGCGCCGGGGGCCCGCTCGCGGCGCGCGTCGTCCTGGACGACGTGACGAAGGCGCTCGTCTCATGAGCGCAGCGCTCGGCGGACGGCTCGCCCTCGTGACGGGGGCGGGCCGGGGCATCGGCGCCGCCGTGGTCACCGCCCTCGTCGCGGAGGGCGCCCGCGTGGTCGCCACCGACGTCGCCGCCGACGGCGTACAGGCCCTCGCCGACGAACACGGCACCCGGGTCGCCGCCCGGACCCTGGACGTCACCGACGCGACGGCCGTGGAAGACCTGGTCGACGAGGTGGAGCGCACCCTCGGACCGCTCGACATCGCTGTCAACGTCGCCGGGATCCTGCGCGCTTCGCACGTCGTCGACCTCAGCGACGAGGACTGGGCGGCGACCTTCGCGGTGAACGCCGGTGGCGTGTTCCACGTCTCGCGCGCCGTCGCCCGCCGGATGGCCGAGCGAGGTCACGGCAGCATCGTCACCGTCGCCTCCAACGCGGCCGGCATCCCCCGTACCGGCATGGCCGCCTACGCCGCTTCCAAGGCCGCCGCCGTCATGTTCACCAAATGCCTGGGCCTTGAGGTCGCCGCCAGCGGGGTCCGCTGCAACACCGTCTCCCCCGGCTCCACCCTCACCGACATGCAGCGCGCGCTGTGGACGTCCGCCGACCAGGACGCGGCCGCGCGCAAGGTGATCGAGGGGGACCTCGCCGGCTACCGCACGGGCATACCGCTCGGCCGGATCGCCGACCCGGCCGACATCGCGGACGCCGTGGTCTTCCTGGCCTCCGACCGCGCCCGCCACATCACCCTGCACGACCTGTACGTCGACGGCGGCGCGACCTTGCGGGCCTGACCGGCCCCTCACCCATCCACCGCGGCACCCTGCCGGCCCCCTATCACCGTCCCACCACGCCTTCCCGCGGGCCCGAACCACCCCTCACCCTCCTGCCGCGCCCTCCGCCGGACGACTGGAGTCACCCATGTCCCTCACCGTGCACGCCCCCGACGCCCCACCGGTCTCCCCCGGCGCGGCGACCTCCCTCCTCGACGCCTACCGGCCCGCCACCGACCGGTTCCTCGCCACGCCCCGCCGTACCCTGCTCGGGCGCGGCACCACCGCCGAAGTCCCGCACGCCGACGGCCCGTTGCCGCACCGCGTCCGGCAGGTGCTGGACGCGCTGCGCAAGCCGGGAGCGCCCGCGCCGGTCGTCGTCGGTTCGCTGCCGTTCACACCTGACGCGCCGCCCTCGCTCGCGGTGCCGGACGTGGTGCACTGGGCGCCCCCGTTGCGTCAGGACCCGCTCATCGCGCTGCCCGTGCCCCGGGACGGTGAGCGGCCGGAGTGGCGGGTGCGAGAGGTTCCGGCGGCGCGGCGGTACGGCGAGGCGGTCGCCGCCGCCGTCGCCCGGATGCGTACCGGGGAGTTCGACAAGGTCGTCCTCGCCCGCACCCTGGAGCTCACCTCCGAGCACGCCCCCGATCTTCCCGCCATGCTGCGCGCCCTCGCCCACCGCGACCCCGAGGGCTACACCTTCGCCGTGCCGAGCGGCCCCGGACGTACGCTCATCGGCGCCAGCCCCGAACTCCTCGTCGCCCGCGAGAGCGGCCGGCTCACCGCCAACCCGCTGGCCGGGTCGGCGCCGCGCAGCACCGACCTCGCCGAGGACGTGCGCCGGGCGGTGGCCCTGCTGGAGTCCCCGAAGGACCTGCACGAGCACGCCGTCGTCGTGACCGCCGTACGCGAGGCCCTGGCGCCGTTCTGCACGCGTCTTGAGGTGCCCGAGCGGCCGACGCTGGTGCGGACGGCGACGATGTGGCACCTGTCGACCACCGTCACCGGCGAGCTCGCCGACCCGGACACCACCGCACTGGATCTCGCTTCCGCGCTGCATCCGACACCGGCCGTGTGCGGCACGCCGACCGACGTGGCGCGCGCGGTGATAGCCGAGTCGGAGCCCTTCGACCGGGGCCCGTACACGGGCATGGTCGGCTGGCAGGACGCGGACGGGGACGGCGAGTGGGTGGTGACGATCCGCTGCGCCGAGGCCGACGGCCGCCGCCTGCGGCTCTTCGCGGGCGCCGGGGTGGTCGCCGAGTCCTCGCCGGCCGCCGAGACGGCGGAGACCGCCGCCAAGTTCCGTACGTTCCTGCACGCGGTGGGGGCGACGCTGTGACCGTCACTCCGGGCGTCGACGCGCCTACCTGGCCCGAGGAGTTCGCCGCGCGCTACCGGGCGGCGGGCTACTGGCGGGGCGAGACCTTCGGGCGCATGCTGCGCGAGCGCGCCACCGCCCACCCCGACCGCGTCGCACTGGTCGACCCCGCTCCCGAGCGCCGCACCTGGACGTACGGCGAACTCGACGCCCGCGCCGACCGGTTGGCGGCAGGTTTCGCGGCCCGCGGGATCGCCAAGGGCGACCGGGTCGTCGTCCAGCTCCCGAACGTCGGGGAGTTCGTGGAGGTCGTCTTCGCGCTGTTCCGGATCGGCGCGCTGCCCGTATACGCCCTGCCCGCGCACCGCGAGACGGAGATCGGCCACTTCTGCTCCTTCACCGAGGCCGTCGCCTACGTCGTCCCCGATGTGCACGCGGGCTTCGACCACCGCCGACTCGCCACGCGGGTCAAGGAATTGGCGCCGAGTCTGCGCGATGTCTTCGTGGTGGGCGAACCGGGCGAGCACACGCCGCTCTCGGACGTGCCGTGCGATCCCGCCGGGCCGTTCGACGAACCCGAGCCGCACGAGCTGGCCTTCCTCCAGCTGTCGGGCGGCACGACGGGCGTGTCCAAGCTGATCCCGCGCACCCACGATGACTACCTGTACTCCCTGTGGGCCTCCAACGAGATCTGCGGAGTCGACGCCGACACCCGCTTCCTCGTGGCCCTGCCCGCCGCGCACAACTTCCCGATGAGCTCTCCGGGTTGGCTCGGCGTGCTGTACGCCGGGGGCACGGCGGTGCTGGCTCCGAAGCCCGACCCGGCCACCGCCTTCCCGCTGATCGAGCGCGAGCGGATCACCATGACGGGCCTGGTGCCCCCGCTCGCCCTGGTGTGGACCGAGGCGGCCGCGCGGGCAAAACACGACCTGTCCAGCCTTGAGTTGACGCTCGTCGGCGGCGCCAAGTACAGCGAGGCGGCCGCACGGAGGCTGGAGCCCACGCTGCGCTGTCGGCTCATGCAGGTGTTCGGCATGGCCGAGGGGCTGGTCAACTACACCCGCCTGGACGACGACGTGGAGACCGTGGTCTCCACCCAGGGCCGCCCGATCTCCCCGGACGACGAGATCCGGATCGTCGACGACACCGGGCACGAGGTCCCCGACGGCGCGCCGGGACAGCTCCTGACCCGGGGCCCGTACACCATCCGCGGCTACTGGCGGGCACCCGAGCACAACCGGAACGCCTTCACCGAGGACGGCTTCTACCGCACCGGTGACCTGGTCCGCCGTACCCCGTCCGGGCATCTCGTCGTCGTGGGGCGGGCCAAGGACCAGATCAACCGGGGCGGCGAGAAGATCGCGCCGGAGGAGGTCGAGAACATCATCCTCGCCCATCCCGCCGTCCATGACGTGTCCGTGGTCGCGGTCCCGGACGCCTATCTCGGCGAGCGCTCCCTGGCCTACGTGATCCTGCGCGAGGGCGCCGAGCCGCTGAAGCCGGTCGCCGTCAAACGGTTCGTGCGCGAGCGCGGCGTCGCCGCCTACAAGGTCCCCGATCTCGTCGAGTTCGTCGCCGCCTTCCCACAGACCGGCGTCGGCAAGGTCAGCAAGAACCAGCTGCGATCCACCGCCGAGCAGCACTGAAAGGCCCCTGTTCCCATGGCACTTCCCGCCATCGCCCCCTATCCGCTCCCGGCTCCGGACGAGCTGCCCGAGGGCCGCGTCTCCTGGACCGTGGACCCGGCGCGCGCCGTCCTGCTCGTCCACGACCTCCAACAGCACTTCCTGTCCGCCTTCCCCGCCGGTGAACACCCGCTGACCGGGCTGCTCGACAACACCGCCCGGCTGCAGAAGCGGGCCCGCGCACTCGGTGTCCCGGTCGTCTACTCCGCCCAGCGCGGCGGCCAGTCGCCCGAGGAACGCGGACTGCAACTGGACTTCTGGGGGCCGGGAGTCTCTGACGACCCCGAGGCGCTGGCCATGCCCGCGCGTGTCGCCCCGCAGCCGGGCGACACGGTGCTGACGAAGTGGAAGTACAGCGCCTTCGTCCGCACCGAACTGGAAGCGCTGCTACGGGAGTCGGGCCGTGACCAGCTCGTCGTCGCGGGCGTGTACGCGCACATCGGGGTGCTGATGACCGCCGCCGACGCCTGGAGCCGGGACATACAGGCCTTCGTCGTCGCCGACGCCGTCGCCGACTTCTCCCGGGCCGACCACGACATGGCCCTGCGCTGGGCCGCCGGCCGCTGCGCGACCGTGACCACCACCGACGCGGTGTTCCAGGAGGACCAGGTCATGCCCCTGACGGTGGAGCGGATACGCGCCGATGTCGCCGACTGCCTGGGCGAGGAACCGGCGGACATCCCCCTCGACGAGAACCTCGTGGACTACGGCCTCGACTCGGTGCGCATCATGGCGCTGCTGGAGCGCTGGCGCCATGAGTACGACGCCAAGGCGGACTTCGCCGACCTGGCCGAACAGCCCGCCGTGGCGGCCTGGGCCCGGCTGCTGGGGGCGGTATGACCACGCTCCCGCTCACCGCCGCCCAGTCCGGCATGTGGTTCGCGCAGGCCCTCGACCCGCTCAGCCCCGCCCAGAACACCGCCGAGTGCCTGGACATCGACGGCCCCCTCGACCCGGAACTCTTCGCCACCGCACTGCGCCGGGTCACCGAGGAGGCGGAGGCACTGCGCGTCGCCGTCGAGGACACCCCCGAGGGTCCACGCCAACACCTCTGCGCCGCCGTCGAGTTGCCGCTCACCGTGCACGACCCCTGCACCGAGCAGCAGGCCGAGTCCTGGATGCGCGCCGACCTCGCCGAACCCTTCGACCTGGCGACCGGGCCACTGTTCCGGCACGCCCTGTTCCGCGTCGGCGACCGGCGCTGGCTCTGGTACCAGCGCATCCACCACTTGGTCATGGACGGCTACGGCTACTCCCTGCTGGTCCGCCGCACGGCCGAGGTGTACACGGCGCTCGCCGAGGGCCGCGAGCCCGGCCCGCGCACCTTCGGCACCCTCGCCGACCTGGTCGCGGACGATGCCGCCTACCGCGACTCCGCCGCCTTCGAGGCGGACCGCGCCCACTGGGCCGAGGCGTTCGCCGACCGCCCGGAGGCGCCCCGGCTCGCGGGCCGCGGCGCGCTGCCGTCCCGCACCTTCCACCGCCGTACGACCCAGCCGGCCCCGGAGACGACCGGCCGTCTCCGCGACCTCGCCACCCGGCTCCGCGCCACCTGGCCGGACGTCCTGATCGCAGCCCAGGCCCTCTACACCTCCCGCGCCACCGCCCAGTCGGACGTGGTGCTGGGCCTGCCCATGATGGGCCGGATGGGCTCGGCGGCCCTGCGGGTGCCCGGGATGGTCATGAACGTGCTGCCGCTCAGGCTCACCGTCTCCCCCGAGGCGAGCCTCGCCGAGCTGGTGCGGCAGGTGGTGCTCGGCATCCGCGAGGTGCGCCGCCATCAGCGGTACCGCTACGAGGACATCCGCCGCGATCTCGGGCTGCTCGGCGAGTCACGGGGCCTGGTGGGCCCGCTGGTCAACATCATGCCGTTCGACTACGGCGTGGACTTCGCCGGTGCCCCCGCCCGCGCCCGCAACCTGTCCGCGGGACCGGTCGACGACCTCACGGTCAACGTCTACGACCGCGCCGACGGCCGGGGCCTGCGCATCGACCACGACGGCAACCCGGCGCTGTACGGGGAGTCCGAACTGGCCGCGCACCAGGACCGGTTCGTTCATCTGCTGGAGCGGCTCACCGAGACCGACCCCCATCTGCCGCTGGCCACGCACGGCATCGCGACGCCGGACGAACAGGTCCTGGTCCTCGACGAGTTCAACCGCACCGAGGTCGCCCTCCCGCCCACCACCCTCATCGGCCCGATCGAGGCACAGGCGGCCCGCACTCCGCAGGCCCCGGCCCTGGTGTACGGCGACACGACGCTGACGTACGCCGAACTCAACGCCCGCGCCAATCGGTTGGCCCATCATCTGCGCTCCCTGGGCGCGGGCCCGGGGTCGGTGGTGGCAGTGTCGGTGCCGCGCTCGACGGAGCTGATCGTCTCGCTGCTGGCGGTGCTGAAGGCGGGCGCGGCCTATCTGCCCCTGGACCCGGACTATCCGGCGCAGCGGCTGGCGTACATGCTCCAGGACGCGGCGCCGGTGTGTGCGGTCACCGATCGCGCGGGCCGTCTTCCGGAGGGGTCCGGGACGCCGTTGGTGGTCCTGGAAGGGCTGGACGTGTCGGCGTACCCGTGGGTGGACCCGGGGCGGGCGCTGACGCCCGCGCATCCCGCGTACGTCATCTACACCTCCGGCTCGACGGGCCGTCCGAAGGGGGTGGTCGTGTCGCACGGGGCGATCGACAACCGGCTGCGCTGGATGCAGCACGAATACGGTCTGGGCGCCGGGGACCGAGTGATACAGAAGACTCCGTCGTCCTTCGACGTGTCCGTGTGGGAGTTCTTCTGGCCGCTGCGCGAGGGCGCCACGCTGGTCGTGGCGGATCCCGGTGGCCACAAGGACCCGGTCTACCTGGCCCGGCTGATCCGCGAACAGGCCGTCACCACCTGCCACTTCGTGCCGTCGATGCTCCAGGTGTTCCTGTCCGGGCCGGACGCTGCCGGATGCGGCGGGCTGCGCCGGGTGTTCTGCAGCGGCGAGGCGCTGCCCCGGGAGACCGCGAACGCCTTCGGCCGGATCCTGCCCGGCGTCGAACTGCACAACCTGTACGGGCCGACCGAGGCCGCCGTCGATGTGACCTACCACGCCTGTGCGCCCGAGGCGTCCGGGCCGGTACCTATCGGGCGGCCGGTGTGGAACACCCGCCTGTACGTCCTCGACGCCGGGCTCCAGCCCTGTCCGCCCGGAGTGCCGGGCGAACTGTATCTGGCGGGGCGGCAGTTGGCGGACGGCTATCTGCGCCGCGCCGAGCTGACGGCGTCCCGGTTCGTGGCCGACCCCTTCGGCCCGGCGGGCACCCGGATGTACCGCACGGGCGATCTGGCGCGCTGGACCGCCGACGGTGAGATCGAATACCTGGGCCGGACCGACCACCAGGTGAAGCTGCGCGGCCAGCGCATCGAACTCGGCGAGATCGAGACCGCGTTGACGGCGCAGCCCGGGGTCGACGGCGCGTGTGCGCTGGTGCGCGAGGACCGGCTGGTCGGCTATGTGACCGGTGGGGCGGACCCCGTCGCCGTACGGGCCGCGCTCGCACGGGAGTTGCCGGAGCACATGGTGCCCGCCGCCGTCGTCGCCCTCGACGCGTTCCCGCTGAGCCCGAACGGCAAGCTGGACCGACGTGAGCTGCCCGCCCCGCTGTTCGCGGGCGGGGAGAGCGCACGACGCCCGGCAACCGCCCGCGAGGAGACGCTCACCCTGGTCTTCGCGCAGGTGCTGGGGGTCGAGCAGGTCGGGCCCGACGACGCCTTCTTCGACCTGGGCGGCACCTCCCTGCTCGCGGTGCGCCTGGTGGCGCGGATACGCCAGGAGTTCGGCGCCGAGCTGACCATCGGCTCGCTGTTCGAGGCGCCGACCCCGGCCGCGCTCGCCGCACGGCTCGACGACACGGGACCGGCCGCCTCCGACGCCCTGGACGTCGTACTGCCGCTGCGGGCGACGGGTGACCGGCCGCCGCTGTTCGCCGTGCATCCGGCGGGCGGGCTGGCCTGGTGTTATGCGGGCCTTGCGGCGCGACTGGGGCCGGAGCAGCCGGTGCACGGTATTCAGGCGCGCGGTCTGGCCGGGGACGAGCCGCTGCCGTCGAGTCTTCAGGAGCAGGCCGAGGACTATGTGCGGCGGATCCGCGCGGTGCGGCCGCACGGGCCGTACCGGCTGGTGGGCTGGTCGGTCGGCGGGGTGCTCGCGCACACGGTGGCCGTGCTGCTCCAGGAGGCCGGTGAGCGGGTCGACCTGCTGGCGCTGCTGGACGCGTTCCCGGCCGAGCAGTGGCGCGAGCGGCCGGCGCCCGAGGAGGGCGACGCGCTGACCGCGGTGCTCCGCATGGCGGGCTTCGACCGCCGCGGCGAGCGCACCCGGGACGACGTGCTGGCCACGCTGCGCCGGGCGGGCAGTCCGCTGGCGGGCCTGTCCGAGCACACGCTGGCCCGGATCGTCGACATCGTGCCGAACCACGCGCGGATGATGCGCGAGCACCACCACCGCCGCTACGAGGGCGACGTGCTGTTCTTCACCGCCGCCGCACCGCGCGCGGAGGAGTGGCTGACCCGCCGGGCCTGGCGCCCACATGTGAGCGGGGTCATCGACAACCACGACCTGGACTGCACGCATCCGCAACTCCTGCAAGCGGCGCAGCTCGACGCGGTCGCCGAGCGCCTCACGATCCGTCTGAAGGAGCTGGACGCATGACCGGTCCCTTCGATCCCGGACCCGAGGACCGGGCGACCCACCTGGTGCTGGAGAACGCGGCCGGACAGCTGTCGCTGTGGCCCGTCTGGCGTGCCGTCCCCGCCGGCTGGACCACGGGCTTCGGGCCCGCCTCGCACGCGGACTGTGCGCGACGAGTCGAGGCGGCCGAGGGATGACCACGACGCTCACGCCCCGGGTGCTGGTCCGCGGCCCGGGACTGCGGCCCCCGCACCTCGCGCACGGTCCCCTGCTCTGGGTCGTCCGCGCACCCGAGCCGGGCGCGCCGCTGGACGAGTCGGTGCTGGACGCGGCCGAGCGGCGCCGTGCGGCCGCCCTGCGCCGACCGGCCGAACGGGCCCTGTACGTCGCTGCGCACAGCGCCCTGCGCCGGGTACTCAGCGCGTACACGGGCATCGCGGCTCCCGCCCTGCGGCTGATCCGGCAATCCTGTCCGCGCTGCGGCGACCTCCACGGCAGGCCCGCGCTGGCCGGACCAGCGGGCCAGGGCGTGCACTTCTCGCTGTCCCACTCCGGCGGACTCGCCCTCCTCGGGCTCGCCTCGGCGCCGGTGGGCGTCGACGTCCAGCGGGTCCCCGACCCACGGCTGGCGGCAGAGGCGTCCAGGGCACTGCACCCGTCCGAGCGGGCCCAGTTGGAGAACCTGCCGCCCAAGGCCCGCGTCGCCGCCTTCGCGCGCTGCTGGACCCGCAAGGAAGCGTTCCTCAAGGCGACGGGCGACGGTCTGTCGCTCCGGGCCCTGCACGAGCTGTACGTCGGGACCGGGCCACGTCCGGCCGGGCCGACCGGCTGGGCCTTCGCCGACGTCGAGATGCCCATGGGCTGGACCGCGGCCTGCGTGGCGGGGCTCAGCGTTCCAGCAACTCCACCAGTCCGTCCGCCAGTTCGGTGCGCCAGCAGAGGTAGTCGTGTCCGCCGTTGAACTCCCGATAGGAGGAGTCGTGATAGCCGAGTCGGCCGAGCGTGTCCCGCAGTCGGCGGGCCGCGGGCAGCGCCACCCACTCCTGCTCCCCGAAGGAGAGCCGGAAGCACACCGGCAGCCGTGGCAGTCCGGCGATGACACCGTTCAGCCACTCGGCCCGCTCCCCGACGGGCCACCAGAACGAGCCCGACTGCACCAGGGCGTTGCCGAAGCGATGAGGTGCGAGGACCGCGGCGTAGGCGGCGGTCAGCCCGCCGAGGCTCTGTCCGGCGATCACGGTACGAGCCGGGTCGTCGGTCAGCGGGAGCCGTCCGGTGGCCCAGGGCAGCAACTCCTCGGCGAGGAAGGCGATGTACTCGGGCCGGCAGGACAACTCCGCCCAGCGGGTGGCCTCGTCCACGGCGTCCGGCAGGACCGCGGCGACGGGCGGGATGCGTCCGTCGGCGATGAGCGTGTCCAGCAGGCGGGACAGCCCGAGCCGGGGCTGCCAGTGGTCGCCGTCCAGCAGCACCAGCACCGGCAGCTTCTCCGACGTCCGTGCCGCGCGCGGCGGTTCGTACAGCCACACCCGGCGCCGGGCGCCGAGGTGCGCGCTGTCCACCTCGTGCTCGGTGACGGTGCCCCGCTCGATGTCCGGCCGATGGTCCATCACCCGGGGGGCGGCGGGGAGTTCGGCGTAGGAGACCGGACCGCTGTCCCAACGGTGGGGCAGAGTACGGGCGTTGAGGGGGTCCGCGCGGCGCTTCGTCCGCAGCCACGGCCAGTACCCGGGGGTGCCCGGGTCGGGGCCGTCGCCCTCGTCGACGTAGAAGTCGTAGGTGCCGCGCCAGTCGTCACGCAGCCGGACGGTCCAGTGCCAGACGTCCGTGCCGGCGACGCGCTCCATCAGGTTGCCCTCGGGGTCCCGTGGATCGCCGAGCTTGTTCGGCAGGATCTGCACGGCCCGGGTCGTGGGGCCGCCGCGCCACAGGAACGTGACGGCCAGGTGGTCGGCGGCGCCCAGTGGGTCGGGTCCGGTCCAGGGCGTGCCCCGGCGGCGGACCTCCGCCCAGAAATCCACCGTGCCGTCCCGGCCGGGCAGCGCACAGGCCGGTGCGGGCAGCCGGGGTACGGGCTCGGGCCGCGCCAGACGGGGCGGGTGGTGCGGGGTGTCCTCGGGTGGCACGGGCACGGGCATGTGGGCGGACTCCGGTCGGCGGGTCGGTTCTTCCGATTAGGCCACCCTAACCTCGCCCCCCTCTTCCCCTTTCACCTGCTCTCTTTCCTCTGCCAGGAGTACGTCTGCCATGACTTCCCACAGACCCGCCGTACGGCGCGTCCTCATCGTCACCGCCGGTGCGGCGGCCCTGGGCCTCGGCGCCCTGTCCGCTCCGCTGACGGGCCCTCCGGGGACCGACCTCACCGGCTCGGTCGCCCTCGCGGCCGACTCCGCCGCACCCGCCGTCAACCTGGGCACGACCTCCGTACGACCCGGCGGCGAGGTGTCGTTCACGGCAACCGGCTTCCCGGCCGGGGCCACGCTCAGCGTCAAGTTCGACGACACCACCCTGCTGAAGCAGTTCCCGATCGGCGACGACGGCAGCGTGTCGAGGACGGTGACCGTCCCGGCCGACGCAAGCCCCGGCGACGGCCACTGGCTGCGCTTCCTGGCCCCGCAGACAAGCGTGAAGAGCGAGACCTTCACAGTCACGGCGGCCACGAGCCCGACGCCCACGCCGACGCCGACACCCACGCCCACGCCGACTCCGACGCCGACACCCACGCCGACGCCGTCGACCCCCGCGGCCGACCCCGCGGTGAAGCTGACCAGCGGGGCCGAGGCCACGGCGGGCGGGAAGGTCTCCTTCAAGCTCTCCGGCTTCGTCGAGGGCCAGAACGTCACCGTCAAGCTGGACGACAGCGAGATCCTCGCCCAGTGGACGGGGGCGGTGAAGGCGGACGGGACCTTCTCGGGCACGGTCACCGTTCCGTCGTCCACGTCGGCGGGGGCGCACTGGCTGCGCTTCCTGGCACCGAACCCGGCAACGAGCCTCAAGGCCGACTTCACGGTCAAGTCCCCGGCAAGCGGCGGTGATTCAGACGGCGACGGAGGTGGAAGCGATTCAGGGTCCGGCTCGGGGAGCGGCTCCGGCTCCGGGAGCGGTACGAGCACCACCGCGACCTCCGCCTCCATCACCGCAGGCTCCCGAGTCGCCGCCGGCGGCATCGTCTCCTTCCGTGTGACCGGTTTCCCGGCCGGCGAGCGGCTCACCGTCAAGCTCGACGACGAGAAGATCCTCGGCCAGTGGACGATCGGCGCGGACGGCTCCTACTCCGGCAGTGTGACCGTCCCCGACGCCACCACGAAGGGCGCGCACTGGCTGCGCTTCCTCGCCCCGAACCCGCCGACGAGCCTCAAGGCCGGTTTCACGGTCACCTCCGGAACCACCGCAACCACCGGCTCCGGTACCGGCGCCGCGTCCACCACCCCGGTCCCGGCCGCCTCCGGCGCCCCGGCCAGCGCCACCAACTCCGCCGGTGCCAAGGCCGAGATCACCGCCACCCAGGTCCAGCCGGGCGGCAAGCTCCACTTCGAGGTGTCCAAGTTCCCGGCCGGCGAGCAGCTCACCATCAAGCTCGACGACGAGGCGATCCTCGGCCAGTGGAAGACCGACGACCAGGGCTCCTACGAGGGTGACGTGACCGTTCCCGCGGACACCACCGTCGGCGAGCACTGGCTGCGCTTCCTCGCCCCCAACCCGCCCACCTCACTGAAGGTCGCCTTCACGACGACCGGAGCGGCGAGCGGCGCGGACGCGAGCGGCGCCCAGGCGTCCTCCACCACCGCACCCGACACGACGACGAAGACCCTCGCCGCCGCCACCGTGGAGGCCCCCGTCTCCGTCGCGACCATCGCCTGGTCCGCGGCGGCGGCCGCCGCGGGCGGCGCAGCCGGAGCCGCAGCCACGACGCTCTTCGTCGTCCGCCGCCGCACCCCCGCGGCCGACTGACCACTCTCCCTGTTTTGCCAGCCAACCAACAGTCCTCATCAAGGAGTTGTCCCAGCATGACCTCACGTACCGTCCTCGCGACCGCTGTCGCCGTAGCCCTCACCGCCGGAAGCACCGTGGCGCTGGCGGGCACCGCCTCCGCCGGGGCGAGCGGCTCGACGGCGACCACCGCCTCGCTGGTCCGGGGCCTGTACCAGTCGGCGTACTCCGAGCGGAACGACGCGCTCTGGGTCACCGTCGCGGTGGGCCGTCCGCCGGTCACCACCAGCAGCCTGCTGAAGGTGGACCCGGACACGCTCGCGATCGAGAAGACGATCACCCCACCGGTCACCGACGCCGCCACGGGCGCCCTGGAGGCGGTGTACGGCGTCGCCGTCGACGACGAGCACAACACCGTCTGGGTGACCAACACCCGCAACAACTCGGTCGCCGTCTACAGCCAGCGCACCGGGGCGCACCTGGCCACCCTGCCGAATGTGGCGCACGCCCGCGAGATCGTCGTGGACGACGAGCGCGACACCGTGTGGGCCAGCGCCTTCGGCGACGGCACGCTGGTCGCCTACGACTCCAAGACCTTCGAGGAGAAGCGGCGGATCACCGTCGAGGGCGCCGGTCCCGCCGGGCTCGACGTGAACGAGGACACGGGCACGGTGTACGCCTCGGACCTCAACGGCGACCGGATCATCGAGGTCTCCGCCAAGTCGGACACACCGCGGTTCGTCCCGGCCGGTGACGGCCCGATCTCGGTCGCGCTGTCGGCGAACGGCCGTACCGCGTACACGGCCGACCAGACCGCGGGCACCGTCTCGGTCGTCGACCTGAGGTCGGGGGCGGTCACGAAGACGGTGGCCACGGGCGCGGGCGCGCTGTCCGTCGCCGCCGACGACCGCACGGGCAAGGTGCTGGTGGCCAACCGTGCGGCCGCGAACGTCACCGTCGTCGACCCGCGTACGGGCACGGTCGTCGAGACGATCGCGACCGGCGCCAACCCCAACCACGTGGAGCTGGAGGGCCGTACCGCGTACGTGGTCGACAAGTCCGGTGCGGGTGCGGGCGGTGCGGACCGGATCACCCGGATCCGCGTCGCCCGCTGACCGCAGCAGTCATGAGCCGACCCGCGTCCCACCCAGGGGTGCGGGTCAGCCCCTCGGCGTGACCGGGGCCCGCCACATGCCGACGAGGGCGTCGACCAGGCCGGTCGCGGCGTCCTGCCAGCCGGCGCGGGGAGTGGCGGTGTCCTCGGCGAGCGCGCGTTCCCGCTCGGCGGTCATGTGGACGATGAGCTGACGGGCCATGTCGCCGCGCTCGGCCTGGACCTCGTCGGGCAGGTCGGGCAGACTGCGGCGCAGCCCTTCGACGATTTCGCGGAGCGCCGGGGAGCCGAGCGCCTCCTCGACCATGATCCGGTGCAGCGCGGGGTCGGTCATGACCTGGGCGCAGAACCGGGCGTACCAGGTGGGGGTGCCGAGCGCGGCGAGGTGCTCGAAGACGGGCCGGACCAGACAGTCCACCCAGTCGCGCAGTTCCGTGGAGCCGACGACCCGCTCGACAAGCCCGGTCCTGATCTCCTCGATGGGCGCCGCGTGCTTGCGGACGATCGCGCGGACCAGGTCGGTCCTGGTGCCGAAGTGGTAGCCGACGGCGGTGTTGTTGCCCTGTCCGGCGGCCTCGCCGACCTGGCGATTGGAGACCGCGTACACCCCGTGCTCGGCGTAGAGCCGCTCGGCGGCGGACAGGATCAGCTCCCGGGTCGCGCTGACCTGCTCTGCCCGGACCGCCCTGCCTGCCATGATCGTCTCCGCACCGGGACCGTTCCTGCCTGCCGCGCGGGCCGGTCCCTACGGGCACCGTGCGGCGGTTGTTCCAAAGACGGAAGCCTACGGGGACCGGGGCCCGCCCCGCGCGGCGGCCGTTCAGGCGAAACCCGAGGCGGGAGGGCGTGAGGGACCCTCCGCCCGTCGACAACTGACCCGTGAGTCTGCCCCTGATCCCTCCGATGCTCGCCACGCCCGGCACCCTGCCGCCGGCCGCGCAGGACGCGCGCTGGGCCTACGAGACCAAGCAGGACGGCCAGCGGGTGGTGGCCTACCTCGACGGGGACGGCGGTCTGGTCCTGCGGGCCCGTTCCGGCGAGGAGGTCACCGCCGCCTACCCCGAGCTCAGCCCCCTGTCCGGCGTGCTCGGCACCACGCCCGCGGTGCTGGACGGGGAGGTGCTGGCCCTCGACGAACAGGGCCGCGCGGACTTCCAGTTGCTCCAGTCCCGGATGGGTCTTGCGCACTCACCGGGCCGGGCGGCACGCCGGGCCGCCGAGGTGCCGGTGCACTTCGCGCTGTTCGACGTGATGCACCTCGGCGGACGCTCCCTGGTCCGGCTCTCCTATGTGCGGCGGCGCGAGCAGTTGGAGGGGCTGGGCCTGGAGGGGCCGCGCTGGTCGACGCCCGCGGCGATCGTCGGCCACGGTGAGGAGGCCCTGCGTGCCACCCGCGAGCACGGGCTTGAGGGCCTGGTGTGCAAGCGGCTGGACTCCGTGTACGAGCCGGGCGTGCGGTCCCGGTCCTGGATCAAGATCCGCAACATGCGCAGCGAGGACGTCGTGGTGGGCGGCTGGCTGCAGGGGAAGGGACAGATCACGGGCCTGCCCGGTGCGGTGCTGGTGGGGCAGCGGGCCGGCGGGCGGCTGCGGTACGTCGGCGGGGTGGGCACCGGGTGGAGCGCGAAGGAGCGGGAGCAGCTCGGCGCGCTGCTCCGGGCCGCCGAGACGGACGTATGCCCCTTCGATCCCGTGCCCGCGGTACCGGGTGCGCACTGGGTCATGCCGCGGCTGGTCGGGGAGGTGCGGTTCAGCACTCGTACCCGGGCCGGGCTGTTGCGTCAGCCGTCGTGGCTGCGGCTGCGGCCGGACCTGACGCCGGAGGAGTCGGCGGCCGACCTGCCGGACGACGTCGACTGACCCTTCTTCAGGACTGACCCTTTTTCAAGATCCGACTGTTGGGTCGGCCGTAACCGGAGTGATGCCTTTTCACTCTTGGCGCGGACATGAAAAGCCGGGAAGCTGAACTCCCCATTCCCCCACAGCCGTTGGGCTGCGCCCGCGAGGAGGACGCAGTGTCGTCACCGTCGTCGAAGAAGCACCGCAGAAGATGGCTCACCGGCCTTGCCGGTGCCGCCGCGCTCGTCATCGCCTTCCCCTCCGTCGCTTTCGCGGCGCCGCCGCCGGCGCTGCCCGCCAATGCCGAGTCCGCCGAGTTCACCTACCAGCCGGCGTTCGACTACGACACGGACGGCTGCTACTCCACGCCCGCGATCAGCGCCGACGGGACCGTCAACGGGGGCCTGAACCCGACCGGCGCCCTCAACGGCAGCTGCCGGGACGCCTCGGACCTCGCCAACACCAACAGCTACTCGCGCTACAAGTGCAACAACGGCTGGTGCGCGTACCTGTACGGCCTGTACTTCGAGAAGGACCAGGCCATCCCGGGCAGCAGCATCGGCGGGCACCGGCACGACTGGGAGCACGTCGTGATCTGGGTGCAGAGCGGCGCCGTCAAGTACGTCTCGACGTCCAACCACGGCTCGTTCACGGTGAGCGCGGCCTCGTCCGTCCGCTTCGACGGCACGCACGCGAAGATCGTGTACCACAAGGACGGCATCAGCACGCACTGCTTCCGGCTCGCCAACTCCAATGACGAGCCGCCGGAGAACCACCGGGGCACCTGGCAGTACCCGCCGCTCGTCGGCTGGAACGGCTACCCGTCGGGGGTGCGCGACAAGCTGGTCGCCTACAACTTCGGCAGCGCCAACTTCGGCCTGAAGGACGCCAGTTTCGGCAACCACCTGTCGTCCGCCAAGCCGTCGGGCATCACCTTCGACCCGTACGCGTGAGGCCTCGGGCCCGGGGACTAGGACCAGCGCCGTCCGGCGCTCCGCCCCGGGCCCGATCCGGTGCCGTCGCCCGCCGTCTAGCGTGATCGGCATGAACACCACCGACACGAGCGGACTGCTCGAAGAAGCGCTGGAACGCCTGCACGCCGCCGGTCCGGAACACGAGGGCTGGCTCACCAACCACGCCCCCATGGTCGTCGAGGCGCTCGCCGCGAACGGGCAGGCGGGCGCGGTGCACCGCTGGGTGGATCTGTATCAGGACCGGCTGGAGGACTTCCCGGACCGGGTGGCCCCGGTCACGGACGACAACTGGCCCACCGCGCTGGGCGATCCACGCCGGATCGCCGACTGGACGGACCACTTCGCCCGCGCCCTCGGCGACCGCCCCTGGCGCGACGTCCTCACCGAGTGGTGGTCGCGCCTGCTCCCCGGGCTCTACGGCGGCGCCACGCATGTGATCATCCGGGTCGGCCACGCCGTACGCGCCCTGGAAACCGGCGAGTCCGCGCCGCGGCGCGCCGAACTCGCCCACGCGCTGGGCTACTGGGCGGCCCGGCATCAGCCCCTGACCGGCTTCGCCGTGCTGCCGGGCACGGCGATCGCGAGCGAGGCCCTGGACGCCGTACCCCCGATCGCGCCGGGGCACATGGGGTTCCGCAACCGGCTGGCCGCCGTACACCGGTTGCCCGGCTGGGCGGAGGACGTCACCGACCCGGACATCGCGCGGGACCGGCTCACCGAACTGGTCCGGGCCGCGACCCACCGCTACGCCACCCACGGCCACGGCGAGCCGACCATGCTCGTGCACGCGGCGACGGCTCCCAACGCCGTACTGCGCGCCCTGGATTCGCTGCCGCGCGAGCTGTGGGTGCCGAGCCTGCACGCGGCCTGGACCGCGTCCGCCGCGGTCACCGCGATGTACGCCCCCGATGAGCCGGTCGCCTACCGGCCGTCCGTGCGGCTCACCGCCGAGGAGGTCATGGAGCGGGCGCTCGCGCACGGCGACGAGCACGTCATCAAGCTGACCGACACGGCCCTGGACGTCGGCGACGACCTCGCGCTCGCCGCGGCCCAGCGGGCGATCGAGATCAGCGAGCCGCTGGTCGCCTGACCACCAGCGAGTCGCCCAACTCGGTCCGCCCGTACAGGACATAGTGCCCCTCGCGCCGCGAGGTCAGCAGGCCCGCCTCCCGCAGCACCGCCAGATGGGCGGAGACCGTCGAGGGGGCGAGGCCGTGGCGGGCGGCGAGTTCGGTGGTCGAGGCGGGGACGGTCAGACCGGTGAGGACCGCGGCGCGCTGATGGCCCAGCAGCCGGGCCAGGGCCTGCGGCGGGTCCGGCGGGGCGGTGTCGTGCAGGCGGCCCATGCCGCGGGCCGGGTAGATGACGGTGGGCTGCCAGGGGCGGGCGAAGCCGCTGACCACGTCCGGCCAGACGAACACGCTCGGCATCAGCAACACGCCCCGCCCGTCGGCGCGTTGGGCGTCCGCGTGGTCACCCGACATCCGCAGCGTGAGCGTGTGCCCGGCCCAGCCGATGCCCGGGTGCAGTCCGGTGAGCAGCGCGTCGAGTCCGCCGTCCGCGGCCTGCCGGGAGCGGTGAGCGATGTCGGCTTCCAGGACGCCGCGGTGCCGGGCCCAGTCCGGTGCGAGCAGGGCGTGCCAGGCGCGTTCGGTGAGGTCGGCCAGGCGCCGGACGGTGGCGGCGGGGTCGTCGAGCGCCGCGCGCCCCTCGGCGGACGCGGCCAGTCCGGGCGTACCGGCGAGCGAGCGGGCCAGCTCGGCGTGGGCGAGGGCCGGGTCGGTGGCCCGCATCCGCGCCAGTTCGTCCTCGATGGCCGGGTACGGCTCGGGCGGGGGCGGGCCGAGGAAGTCGGGGGTGTAGCGGCCGGGCGGCTGCATGAACAGCCATAGCGGCGCCAGGTCGAGTCCGGCGACGGTACGGCGGACGCGGCGCAGCCAGCCGCGGTGGTAGCCGTGCCGGGCCGGGCGGCGCAGCAGCCGTAGCGCCTCGTGGGTCTGGCACAGCGGTGAGATCGCGAACCGGCAGCGGGTCAGGTCGTCGGTGCCCAGGTCCAGGGTGAGGGGCAAGGCGGCCTCCGTCCTCGATTCGGCCTGGGACGAAAGAGTAGAGCGGCGTTCGCGTGCCCCGCACGCTGGCCCCGATGACCGATTACCGATCAACTGCCCCTGAACACACCGCCCGAGGCGCCGCCTGGCGCAGGGGCGCCGTCGTCGCGGCGCTGATGCTGGGCGCGTTCACCTTCAACACCACCGAGAACCTCCCGGTCGGCGTGCTCCCCCTCATGGCGGACGACCTCGGGGTCTCGCTCCCGTCCGTGGGCCTGCTCGTCACCGGGTACGCGCTGACCGTCGTCGTGGTCTCGCTGCCGCTGGCCCACGCCACCCGGGCGATCCCCCGCCGCCATCTCCTGACCGTCCTGCTCGGCCTCCTCGCCGCCGCGAGCTGGGCCTCGTCCCTGGAGTCCGTCTCCTACGGACCGCTCCTCGCGGCCCGCGCGACGACCGCGCTCGCCCAGGCGCTGTACTGGTCGGTGATGGGACCGGTCGCGGTCGGCCTGTACCCGCCCGAGCGGCGGGGCCGGATCATCGGGCTGCTGTCGGTCGGGGGCTCCCTGGCCACGGTGCTCGGCGTGCCGGCCGGGACCTGGCTGGGCGGACACACGGGCTGGCGCACCCCGTTCGTGGTGCTCGGCGCGCTCGCGGTGGTGTCACTGATCGCGATCGCCGTCCTGCTGCCGACGTCCCGCCCGCAGGAGAGCCACTCGGCCTACGGTGTCACCCCCGACCGGCGCCGCTTCCTCGTCGTCGTCGCCACCACCGCCCTGTCGGTGACGGGCGTGTTCACCGCCTTCACCTACGTCGTCACCTTCCTCGACGAGGTCAGCGGCTTCGACGAGGACGCGGTCAGCGCCGTGCTGCTGGCGTTCGGGGCGGCGGGCCTGGCCGGGGTCACCGTCACCGGCCCGCTCCTCGACCGCTTCCCGCGGGCCACCCTCGCCGTACCGGTGACCACCCAGCTGATCGCCCTGCTCGGCCTGTACGCGACCGGGCAGAACAAGGTGGCGTGCGTGGCCCTGCTGATGCTGCTGGGCGCGTCGGTGGGCCCGGGGTTCATGGCCTCGCAGAGCCAGGTGCTCCAAGTGGCCCCGGGCCGCACCGAGTCGGCTCTCGCGGCCAACTCGGTCGCCTTCAACGCGGGCGTGGCCCTGGGCGCCCTCCTCGGCGGCGCCGCGCTCACGGGGGTCGGGGTGCGCGGCACCTTCCTCGTGGGAGGTCTGCTCACGGCCGGGGCCCTCGCAGTGCTCTCGTACGGCCGTCCGGGGGCTCGGAAATCGGGTGGAACCGATGAACCGGCCACCGCTGCGGTCCGCGCATGGAGACGCAGGACACGTGGGTCGACGCGCGGGAGCTGTTCACCGCCCTGAGCGACCACCCGGGCCCCGACGCGTTCCCGGCCGTCGTGGAGCCGTGGCTGCGGCGGGCCGAGGCGGAGTACCGGGAGCTGTTCACCCGGCTCGGCATGACTCCGTGCGAACAGACCGCCGCCTTCGATCCGTTCCTCCACGAGATCGTCGGCAGCTGGTGCGCGGGCCGGACGACGTGGCCGCGCTGTCGGAGCGGGCCGAGCGCCGGCAGGAAGCGCACTTCCCCTTCGAGTGGCCTCTGTCCTGAACCGGGGGGAATCGAGCAGTACCGCAGGGAACCTGAGATCCGAAGGTCTATCGTGTCGGCATGTCCGTCCCCGAACTGATCCGTATCGTCTCCCGCGACTCGCCCATGGCGCTCGCCCAAGTGGAGCGCGTCCGCGCCGAGTTGACTACCCTGCACCCGGGGGTGCGCACCGAGGTCGTGCCGGTGAAGACGACCGGCGACAAGTGGCTGGGGGACCTGGCGAAGGTCGAGGGCAAGGGGGCGTTCACCAAGGAGGTGGACGCCGCTCTGCTGGCCGGTGCGGCCGATCTCGCGGTGCACTGCGTCAAGGACGTGCCCGCCGACCGGCCACTGCCCGCGGGCACCGTCTTCGCCGCGTTCCTCAAGCGCGACGACATCCGCGACGCGCTGATCCACCCCGGTGGCCTCACCCTGGACGAGCTGCCGGACGGCACCCGTATCGGCACCTCCTCGGTGCGCCGGGTCGCCCAGCTCGCCGCGACCCATCCGCAGCTGGAGTGCGTGCCCTTCCGCGGCAACGCCAACCGGCGGCTGGCGAAGCTGGCGGCCGGCGAGGCGGACGCGCTGCTGCTCGCGGTGTCCGGTCTGGAGCGCATCGACCGGCGCGAAGTGATCACCGAGGTCCTCTCCCCCGAGACGATGATGCCGCCGATCGGCGCGGGCATCCTCGCCCTGCAGTGCCGGGAGGGCGACACCGAGCTGATCGACGCCGTCAGCGGCCTGGGCGATCCGGACACCCACCGCGAGGCCACCGCCGAGCGGATGTTCCTGCACGTCCTGCAGGGCCACTGCAACAGCCCGATCGCCGGGTACGCACGCGTGGACCACGGCGGGGAGCTGTCCCTGCGGGCGTGTGTGTTCACCCCGGACGGCAAGACCCGGCTCAACGCCCACGAGTGGGCGGGGCGACTGGATCCGGCCACGCTCGGCACCTCGGTCGCCGTGGCGCTGCTGCGTCAGGGCGCCCGCGAGATCATCGACGGCATCCCGCACTGAACCCGCGACGGGTCAGGCGGTGCCCTCTTCGGCCTGGTCGCGCAGGAAGTTGCTGACCTGGTGGGCGAGGCACTCCCGGCCCGCGCCGGAGTGTACGGGCCCCTCGTGCAGCCCGATGCCACCGGCCCACAGCCGGCGCTCGGTCCACTCCTCCTCGACGCGCAGCTGGATCTGCACGTCGATCTGGCTCAGGCTCGCCTCCGGTCCGGCCCCGTACAGCACGGCCGTGGCCCGGCGCAGCGGGTAGACGTCGAAGCCCTCGATGAACTGGGTGTTGCGCCAGTCGACGAAGGCGCTCTCCCCGTCCGGGCCGATCCGCACGTCGATCTGCCCGTCCTCCAGATGGATGCCGTAGTGCCGCTCACCACGGTTCTCGACCGTCACGCGGAGGCAGAAATACGTCATGCCCTCGGCGGCGTCATCACGTCCGCGCGGGGGCTCGGCGTTCTCCAGACGGTGGACGCGGACACGCAGACCGGCATGCTCGTCGTACTCCTGCCAGTCCCCGACCACGTTCGGCTCGCACACACTGCACCTCTTCGACCTCAGAGAGCTGCTTCCTATCTGTGTGCTCAGCGCACTGTCAAATGAGCAGAATGCGCTGTGGCCAGCGCATTCACCCGCTTTGATCGCTGATCAAGCGCTGCCCAGGGACTATCCGCCGAGCGGCCCGACACGGGGTCACCCGAGCGTGCCGCACATCACGTCGGCCGACGTGCCGACGGGGTGCTCTCACGCACCGAGATCGACCGATCTCAGAATGTGCATCATTTTCCCTTATATCGGGGCAAAAGTTTTGAGTGGTCGACGCCGGGAACGCTCTAAGAGTGCTTCGGACCGGAGGCACGTCTGCAGGAGCCCACCTTCACCCGCTGAGGGAGGTGCGCTTCATGCCCACCACCGGCAGAACGAAGCAGCACCAGCACCCGCACAACGACGCCCCTGACACCGCGGCCGACTTCCAGCTACTGGCGCGGCTGCCCGAAGGCCCGAAACGCAAGGCACTGCGTGATCGCCTGGTCCAGGCCTGGCTGCCCATGGCGGAACGCATCGCGGTCCGGTTCAAGGGCCGCGGCGAGGCCCTCGAAGACCTTTACCAGGTGGCCGCGCTCGGCCTGGTCAAGGCCGTCGACCACTACGACCCGGACCGCGGCTGCGCCTTCGAGGCGTACGCGGTACCCACCGTCACCGGCGAGATCAAGCGGCACTTCCGCGACCACATGTGGACACTGCATGTGCCGCGCCGGATCCAGGATCTGCGCAACCGGGTCCGCCAGGCGACGAAGGAGCTGTCGCAGACGACCCCGGGCCGATCCCCGACCGTCCGGGAGATCGCCGACCTGACCGATCTGAGCGAGGCCGAGGTCCGCTCCGGGATGGAGGCCCTGGACTGCTTCTCCGCGCTGTCCCTGGAGGCGGAGATGCCCGGCACCGACGGGTACGCCCTCGGTGACTCGCTCGGCGCACCGGACCCGGCCTTCGACGTCGTCGTCGACCGGGTGGCCGTCCGGCCCTGTCTGGAGCGGCTGCCCGAGCGCGAACGCACCATCCTCTATCTGCGGTTCTTCCACGGCATGACCCAGAGCCGCATAGCCGAGCAGCTCGGGATCTCCCAGATGCACGTCTCCCGGCTGCTCAGCGGCTGCTTCGCGCACCTGCGGGAGGAGCTGCTCGTCCAGGCACCGTGAGCGGGGCTAGAGCTCCTCGGTACGCCCCGGGACCTGCGTCGGACCGTGCCGGTCGAGGGCGTCCTCCAGTTCGGCGCGGATCTCCGGGGGCATCTCGCCGTCCCGCCCCCAGATCAGGATCAGGTCCGCGACCTGGCGGAGTTTGATGTTGGTGTGCTGGGACACGTCCTTGAGCACCGCCCATCCCTGGGAGGGGGAGACGCGGCCCAGGGCCACGACCATCCCGATCGCCTGGTCCACCACGGCGTGCGAAGTGACGGCCTCCTTGAGCTGGTCCACCTCTTGCTGCAGCTCGGAGATGCGGCCGGTCTCGTCGGCCGGCTCATGCGGCGGTATGCGGGACACGTATCCATACTCGTCACTCGGGCGGCGGTATGCCACCGCCCAGAGCCTGGAATCATCTTTGTTTCGGCAAGCCGGCCGGGGTACTCGGCAGGCGCCCCCAGGGGTAACGGCCGGACACTGGGAAGAGACGCCGGTGGCCGCCGGCCCGGCGAGACCAGGACGCGACCAGTCATGAACCACGACACGAAGCTTCCCCGCGGCACGCGGGACGTCGTCTCCACGCACTCCGTGTTCGGCGCTCCCTGCTGGGTGAGCCTGACCAGCCGGGATCTGGAGACCACACAGGCCTTCTACACCGCCGTCCTCGGCTGGCGCTGGCGCACCGGCAAGCTCGGTGACCGATTCCGGATCGCCCTGGCCGACGGGCACCCCGTCGCCGGTATCGCCGCCGTCGCCTCGATGTGGCAGATGGCGGTCGCCTGGACACCGTACTTCGCCGTGCGCAGCGCGGACGAGGCGGTGTCGCGGGTGCAGGAGCGCGGTGGCACCTCGGCCGTCGGGCCGATCTCCTTCCCTCCCGGCCGGGCGGCCCTGCTCGCCGACCGGGACGGCGCGACCTTCGGCATCTGGGAGGGCGAGCTGGTCAGCGACTGGGAGACCTGGCGCCGCTCCTCCCCCGCCTTCATCCGCCTGCACACCCGCGACGCCTTCGACGCCGCGATCTTCTACGGCGAGGTCCTGGACTGGGCCTCGCAGCGCCCCGGCTGCTGCGAGGTGCACTACGAGGGCGGCGAGGTCGTGCTGCGCAGCGGGGGCGATGTGGTGGCCCGGATCGAGTCGGGTGCGCTGGGCGCCGCTCCCGACCCGACCATCCGCCCGCACTGGCAGGTGCACTTCGCGGTCCATGACGTGGCCGCCTGCGCCCGGATCGCCGAGCAGAACGGCGGCAGTGTGCTGTCGAAGTCCGACGACGAGGCCGTGCTCCGCGATTCCGACGGCGCCCAGTTCACGGTGACCTCGCGGCGCGAGCGCTAGGGCCTAGGGCCTAGGGTCCCGACGCCCGGGACGGGCGGGACAGCAGGACCAGGCTGCGGGCGGTGACCGTCATCGTCGTGGCGGCCTTGTGCTCGGTCTCGTCGGGGGCGCCCTTGGGTTCGGCCGTGTCGATCAGGGTGGTCCAGCGGTCGCCGTAGGCGGCGTCCGGGAGCTGGAACTCCACGGGCTCCCAGTAGCTGTTGAGGAGCAGCAGGAAGGAGTCGTCGACGACAGGGCGGCCGCAGCGGTCCGGCTCGGCGATGGCGTCGCCGTTCAGGAACACGCCCACACAGTGCGCGTCGGAGCGGCGCCAGTCCTCCTCCGTCATCTCGCGGGCGTCGGGGAGCAGCCACACCAGGTCGGGCAGCGGCTGGCCCGCATGGGTGACGGTCTGGCCGCGGAAGAAGCGGCGGCGGCGCAGTACGGGGTGGGCGGAGCGCAGGCCGATGACGTACCGCGTGAAGTCGGCGAGGTCGCGCTGCTCGCCGGTCAGCCGCCAGTCGATCCAGGAGACCTCGTTGTCCTGGCAGTAGGCGTTGTTGTTGCCGCGCTGGGTGCGGCCGAGTTCATCGCCGTGGCAGAGCATCGGGATGCCTTGGGAGAGCAGCAGGGTGGCGAGGAAGTTGCGCTGCTGGCGGGCGCGCAGTTCCAGCACGGCCGCGTCGTCGGTGTCGCCCTCCGCGCCGCAGTTCCAGGACCGGTTGGCGCTCTCGCCGTCCCGGTTGCCCTCGCCGTTGGCCTCGTTGTGCTTGTCGTTGTAGGAGACGAGGTCGCGCAGGGTGAACCCGTCGTGCGCGGTGACGAAGTTGACGCTGGCGCGCGGCCGGCGCCTGCTGTGCTGGTACAGGTCGGAGGAGCCGGTCAGCCGGGACGCGAAGTCGCCCAGGGTGTGTTCGCCGCCGCGCCAGAAGTCGCGCACGGTGTCGCGGTACCTGCCGTTCCACTCCGACCACAGCGGCGGGAAGTTGCCCACCTGATAGCCGCCCTCGCCGACGTCCCACGGCTCGGCGATCAGCTTGACGCGGCTGATCACCGGGTCCTGCTGGATCAGGTCGAAGAACGCCGAGAGCCGGTCCACCTCGTGGAACTGCCGGGCCAGCGTGGCCGCGAGGTCGAAGCGGAAGCCGTCGACATGCATCTCGGTGACCCAGTACCGCAGCGAGTCCATGATCAGCTGAAGCACGTAGGGGTGCCGCATCAGCAGGCTGTTCCCGGTGCCGGTGGTGTCGTAGTAGTGCGACCAGTCGCCGTCCACCAGCCGGTAGTAGGAGGCGTTGTCGATCCCGCGGAAGGACAGGGTCGGGCCCTTCTCGTTGCCCTCGGCGGTGTGGTTGTAGACGACGTCCAGGATCACTTCGAGACCGGCGGCGTGCAGCGCCTTCACCATCGACTTGAACTCGGCGACCTGCTGGCCGCGGGTGCCGTGGGCGGCGTAGGCGTTGTGCGGGGCGAAGAAGCCGATCGTGTTGTAGCCCCAGTAGTTCGTCAGGCCCCGGTCGGTCAGCACCCCGTCCTGGACGAACTGGTGCACCGGCATCAGCTCGACCGCGGTGATGCCCAGCGAGGTCAGATGCTCGATGACCGCGGGATGCGCGAGTCCGGCGTAGGTACCGCGCAGTTCGTCGGGGACGGCGGGGTGGGTGCGGGTCAGACCGCGCACATGGGCCTCGTAGATGACGGTGTCCGCGTACGGGCGGCGCGGCGGCCGGTCGTCGCCCCAGTCGAAGTACGGGTCGGTGACCACGCCGAGCATGGTGTGCCCGGCACTGTCGCCCGGTGAGGGCCCGTCCGGGCCGCGTTCGAAGAGGGAGGCGTGGTTGTCCATCTGCCCGTCCACCGCTCGGGTGTACGGGTCGAGGAGCAGTTTCGCCGGATTGCAGCGGTGACCGAGGGCCGGGGCCCAGGGGCCGTGCACCCGGTAGCCGTAACGCTGGCCGGGGCCGACGCCGGGCAGGAAGCAGTGCCAGACGAAGCCGTCGACCTCGGTCATCTCCACGGCGCTGTGCCGTCCCCGGTCGTCGGCCAGGACCAGCTCGACCCGCTCGGCGACCTCGCTGAACAGGGCGAAGTTGGTGCCCTGTCCGTTGTAGGAGGCGCCCAACGGGTAGGGGTGCCCGCTCCAGGCGGGCACCCCTGAGCGCTTGGTGCGTGCCGTCACCGCGCTCCCTCCAGCACCCGGTCG
The DNA here is from genome assembly GCF_027270315.1 of Streptomyces cinnabarinus. NCBI lineage: Bacteria > Bacillati > Actinomycetota > Actinomycetes > Kitasatosporales > Streptomycetaceae > Streptomyces > Streptomyces cinnabarinus. Next base: position 389,161 of record NZ_CP114413.1, read on the forward strand.
GGGGCGGGGGCGGCCAGTGCGGTGGCCGGGACCTCGCGGGGCACCTGGCGCACCTCGCGGAGGCTGGGCGCCGGGGCGGTCGGCACCAGCGGCATGCGCTCGCCGGCGCGGGCCCGCTGCGAGAACCAGATGACCTTGCTGCCGGTGTCCGTGGCGCAGCAGCCCCAGCCGTCGCTGATCGCGGCGATCTGCTCCAGGCAGCCGCGCAGATCCTGGTCCGGGCGCAGGTCACGGTCGTTGTCCCCGATGGCCGTGATGAGGTGCTGGCCGTTCCACCACATCTCGATCGACGTGTTCTTGTCCGTGGCGTGCTCGTCGATGGCGTTCAGCAGGAGTTCGGCACCGCCACAGACCGGCTGCACGAGGTTCTCCAGGTCCCAGTACCGGAGGTGAGCGGCCAGGATGCGCCCGACCTGTCCGACGCGCTCGGGGCTCACTTCCACGTCGAGGTGGTAGTAGCAAGGCACTGCGGTCTTCATCTCGTTGGCTCCTCACCGGCGAGGCTCGGCGCTTCCTCCGTCCCCGCGGGACGGGCCCCGAACGCGAAGCGTGAGCGTCGATCGCTTCTGAGTCACCTCAAGAGTGGGAGCGCTACGCCATTCGTGCAACAGGAGCACCGAGCGCAACCGGCGACATAGTTGAAGCTCTAACAAGACGCTGAGTCGTCACACGTGCACCATGAGTGAAGACCCGCGCGCCCGTGAGGCATGCGTGCGTCCGCGCACGGCCACCCCCGACCGACCGGTGGACCTGCGCCCTGAAACCCGAGAGGTGAACGGCGTCATGTTGCTACCGGCAAAAGCCGAGGTAGCCCGCCAACTGGGGCGGTACCGGGCCTGGGAGCGCGTCATGCTCGCGTCCCCGGCCGACCGCTCGGTGCGGGCCACCTTCGAGGACTCGGGCTACACCTTGTGCGTGCTGATGGGGAAGCGCTGCGCGCGCGAGGCCGCGGACGCCGCCGAGCGCTATCTGCGCAGCAGCGTGGGCGCCTATCTGCGCGAGCAGGACGAACGCCCCCGGGCCGGCGTCGCCGTCCGACGAGGTCCACCTACGGCCAAGCGGCATTCCCGGGCCGGCAGGTAGACCCCTTCCGGCACAGCTTGAATCCCACGGCCGGGCCTTGCGGGGCCCGGCCACCAGCACGACGGAGGCGAGAGCAACCATGAAGGCAACCGCGGCCATCGGCCGTATCCCGGTACGGCATGTGCAGCCTGCCGTGGAGTGCGGCAGGCGCCCGGCGAAGGCGGTCGTGGGCGAGACGTTCCAGGTCTCGGCGACCGTGTTCCGGGAGGGGCACGACGCCGTGGCCGCCAATGTCGTGCTGCGGGACCCACTGGGCCGTCCGGGTCCCTGGACCCCGATGCGTGAACTCGCCCCCGGCACCGACCGCTGGGGCGCGGAGGTCACCCCCACCGCCACCGGGAACTGGACGTACCAGGTCGAGGCATGGAGCGACCCGCTGACCACCTGGCGGCGCACCGCCCGGATCAAGGTGCCGGCCGGAATCGACACCGGGGTGGTCCTGGAGGAGGGCGCCGACCTCTTCGAGCGCGCGGCGGCCAGGGTGCCCGCCAAGCGGCGCCCTGTCCTCCTCCGTGCGGTCGAGGACCTCCGGGACGATTCCCAGCCGGTCGTGTCCCGGCTGGCGGCGGCCTTCCGGCCCGAGGTGGACAAGGTCCTCTCGCGGTATCCGCTACGGGAGTTGGTGACCGTCTCGGATCCGTTGCCGTTGCTGGTGGAGCGGGAGCGGGCGTTGTTCGGGTCGTGGTACGAGTTCTTCCCCCGTTCCGAGGGGACGGCGGAGGTGCCGCACGGGACGTTCCGGACGGCGGCGCGCCGGCTGCCGGAGATCGCGGCGATGGGTTTCGACGTCGTGTATCTCCCGCCGATCCATCCCATCGGCAGCACGTTCCGCAAGGGCCGCAACAACACCCTCGACCCCGCCCCCGAGGACGTCGGCGTGCCGTGGGCGATCGGCTCGCCGGAGGGCGGGCACGACGCCGTCCACCCGGCGCTGGGCACGCTGGAGGACTTCACCTGGTTCGTCCGGCAGGCCCGGCAGGAGGGTCTGGAGGTGGCGCTGGACTTCGCGTTGCAGTGCTCGCCGGACCATCCCTGGGTGCACAAGCACCCGGAGTGGTTCCATCACCGCCCGGACGGCACCATCGCCTATGCGGAGAACCCGCCGAAGAAGTACCAGGACATCTACCCCATCGCCTTCGACGCGGACCTGGACGGGCTGGTCGCGGAGACGCTGCGGGTGCTGCGGCACTGGATGGGCTGCGGGGTGCGGATCTTCCGGGTGGACAACCCGCACACCAAGCCGGTGCTGTTCTGGGAGCGGGTGATCGGGGAGATCAACCGCACCGACCCCGATGTGATCTTCCTGGCCGAGGCGTTCACCCGCCCGGCGATGATGCGCACCCTGGCCCAGGTCGGTTTCCAGCAGTCGTACACGTACTTCACCTGGCGCAACAGCAAGCGGGAGCTGACCGAGTACCTCACGGAACTCTCGGGTGAGGCGGCGGCCTACATGCGGCCGAACTTCTTCGCCAACACCCCCGACATCCTGCACGCCTTCCTCCAGCACGGCGGACCGGCCGCCTTCGCCCTGCGCGCCGTCCTCGCGGCCACCCTCTCGCCGACCTGGGGCATCTACAGCGGCTACGAACTGTGCGAGAACACCGCCCTGCGCGAGGGCAGCGAAGAGTACCTCGACTCGGAGAAGTACCAGTTGCGTCCACGTGACTGGGACACCCCGGACACCATCGCTCCACTCATCACCAAGCTCAACACCGCCCGCCGCCGCCACCCCGCGCTGCACCACCTGCGGAACCTGCGCTTCCACCACACCGACAACGACGCGGTGCTCGCGTACAGCAAGCGCACCGGCAAGGACACGGTCGTCGTGGTCGTCAACCTCGACCCCCACCACACCCAGGAGGCCACGGTCTCGTTGGACATGCCGCAACTCGGCCTGGACCGGGACGAATCCCTGTCCGTGCACGACGAACTGACGGGTGAGACCTATCTGTGGGGCAGGACCAACTATGTGCGCCTGGAGCCCGGCCGGGCACCCGCACATGTACTCCACGTCCAGGCTTCGCCCGCCTCGCCGCAGATCGGAGGGTCTACCGCGTCATGACCGTCAACGAGCCCGTCCATGACACCTTCGAGGACACCCCGGCCAAGGACCGGCATCCCGACTGGTTCAAGAGCGCCGTCTTCTATGAAGTGCTCGTCCGTTCCTTCCAGGACAGCAACGGTGACGGCGTCGGTGATCTCAAGGGCCTGACCGCCAAGCTGGACTATCTCCAGTGGCTCGGCGTGGACTGTCTGTGGCTGCCCCCGTTCTTCAAGTCCCCCCTGCGGGACGGCGGCTACGACGTCTCCGACTACACCGCCGTCCTGCCCGAGTTCGGCGACCTCGCCGACTTCGTCGAGTTCGTCGACGCCGCCCACCAGCGCGGCATGCGGGTCATCATCGACTTCGTCATGAACCACACGAGCGACCAGCACCCGTGGTTCCAGGAGTCCCGGAAGAACCCTGACGGGCCGTACGGCGACTTCTACATGTGGGCCGACGACGATAAGCAGTACGCGGACGCGCGGATCATCTTCGTCGACACGGAAGTGTCCAACTGGACCTTCGACCCGGTGCGGGAGCAGTACTACTTCCACCGCTTCTTCTCCCACCAGCCGGACCTCAACTACGAGAACCCGGCCGTGCAGGAGGAGATCCTGGGCGCCCTGCGGTTCTGGCTCGACCTCGGTATCGACGGCTTCCGGCTGGACGCCGTGCCGTATCTCTACGCCGAAGAGGGCACCAACTGCGAGAACCTCCCGGCCACCCATGAGTTCCTCAGGCGCGTCCGGCGCGAGATCGACGCCATGTATCCCGACACGGTGCTGCTGGCGGAGGCCAACCAGTGGCCGGAGGACGTCGTCGACTACTTCGGCGACTACCGCGCCGGTGGCGACGAGTGCCACATGGCCTTCCACTTCCCCGTCATGCCGCGCATCTTCATGGCGGTCCGCCGCGAATCCCGCTACCCGGTCTCCGAAATCCTCGCCAAGACCCCGGCCATCCCCTCGGGCTGCCAGTGGGGCATCTTCCTGCGCAACCACGACGAGCTGACCCTGGAGATGGTCACCGACGAGGAACGCGACTACATGTGGGCGGAATACGCCAAGGACCCCCGCATGCGCGCCAACATCGGCATCCGCCGCCGCCTGGCGCCGCTCCTGGACAACGACATCAACCAGATCGAGTTGTTCACCGCCCTGCTGCTCTCCCTTCCGGGCTCGCCGATCCTCTACTACGGCGACGAGATCGGCATGGGCGACAACATCTGGCTCGGCGACCGGGACGCCGTCCGCACCCCCATGCAGTGGACCGGGGACCGCAACGCGGGCTTCTCGACGGCCGACCCCGGTCGGCTCTACCTGCCCACGATCATGGACCCGGTCTACGGCCACCAGGTCATCAATGTCGAGGCGGCCATGGCGTCGCCGTCGTCGCTGCTGCACTGGACACGCCGGATGATCGAGATCCGTAAGCAGAACCCGGCCTTCGGACTCGGTTCCTTCACCGAACTCCAGTCGTCCAACCCGGCGGTACTGGCCTTTCTGCGGGAGTACGAGGACGATCTCGTCCTGTGCGTGAACAATTTCTCCCGATTTGCCCAGCCGACCGAACTCGATCTGCGCGAGTTCGACGGACGGCACCCGGTCGAGCTGTTCGGCGGGGTCCGCTTCCCGGCCATCGGCGAGCTGCCGTACCTGCTCACCCTCGCGGGACACGGCTTCTACTGGTTCCGGCTCTCCCGAGTCGCCTCCCGCATCGGCCGCCGACCCTGAGCGTCTGCCCCTTGTGCGTGTGCCCTTGAGCGTGTGCCGACGAAAGGACGCGTCACCATGACGAAGACCGCATCCCTCAGGCCGAGCCCTCCGGCCGTCGCCGACATCATGGTCTCGCTCGGCGGTCTGCTGCGTCAGTGGCTGCCGCGGCAGCGGTGGTTCGCGGGCAAGGACCGGCCGGTCACCGACCTGGCCCTGTTGTCCATGAACGAGCTGTTCCCGGGCTGTCTGCACCTGCTGATCCACGCGGGCCACGTCCCGGTGCCGGCGCCCGGCGGCACCACCGCGCCCCCGGCCGGCGACTGCTACCAGCTGCTGCTCGGCGTGCGCCAGCACCCGTCCCCGCGGCTGGGCCGCAGCCTCATCGGGCGGGCCGAGGAGGGACCGCTCGCGGGGCTGACGGTGTACGACGCGCTGCAGGACCTCCGTTCCGCGCAGATGCTCCTGGACCGGCTGCGCCACCCCGGGACGGCGGGCCCGCTGCGCTTCGAGTCCTGCTCGTCCGTGCCGGTCCCCCCGGGTCTGACGCCACGGCTGATGGACGCCGAGCAGTCCAACTCCTCGCTGGTGTACGGCGACGCCTTCGTGCTGAAGGTGTTCCGGCGCATCCAGCCGGGCGTCAACCCGGACCTGGAGGTGCCGGGCGCACTGGCCCGGCAGGGCTGCCCACGGGTGCCCGAGCCCGTCGCCTGGTTCCGCACCACCAGCCCGTGGGAGGCGACGCTAGGAGTGCTCCAGCCCTTCCTGCGGGACGCGACCGACGGCTGGGCGCTGGCGCTCCAGGCGCTCGCCTCCGGTGCCGACTTCACGGCGGAGGCACACCAGTTGGGGCGGGCCACCGCCGAGGTCCATCTCGCGCTCGCCTCGGCGTTCCCCTGCGAGACCCGGCACGAGAACGCCCGTACGGCGGCCGGCATGACCGAGCGGCTGGATGCCGCGGCGCACTGCGTACCGGCGCTCCGGCCGTTCGTGCCCGGTCTGCGGACCGCCTTCGGGGCGCTCAGCACCTGCGACTCCGGTCCGCCCGCGCAGCGCATCCACGGCGATCTGCATCTGGGCCAGGTGCTGCGGGCCGGACGGGAGTGGTTCGTGATCGACTTCGAGGGCGAGCCGTCGCGTCCGCTGGCGGAGCGGCGCAGCCCGCACTCCCCCGTGCGGGACATCGCCGGGATGCTGCGCTCCTTCGACTACGCGGCCCGGCAGCGCCGCCCGTGGCGTCCGGAGTGGGCGCGCCGCTGCCGGGAGGCGTTCTGCGCGGGCTACGCGTCCGCCGCCGGTTGGGATCCGCGCAAGAAACACGGCCTGTTGCGCGCCTATGAGACCGACCGGGCCGTGTACGAAGTGCTGTACGAAGCCAGACACCGTCCGGACTGGCTTCCCGTACCGATGGCGGCGATCGAACGTCTCGCCGTACGAGGAGGCTGACCCCATGGCGCTGCGCGACACCTCGCTGCCCGAGTCCTCCGGCCCCGCACGCTGCGGGACGGCCCCGCCGCTGGATCCCACCGACCGGGGCCGGCTGCTGGCCGGTGCCCATCACGATCCGCACGCGCTGCTGGGGGCCCATGTGGTCCCGGGCGGAGTGGTGTTCCGGGCGCTGCGCCCGTTCGCGCGCGCGGTGAGCGTGGTCGTGGACGGTGAGCGCCGGGCCCTGACCTCCGAGGGCGAGGGGCTCTTCTCCGGCGTCCTGCCGCTGGCCCGGATCCCGTCGTACACGCTGCTGGTGTCGTACGAGGACGGGGAGCAGGAGGTCGAGGACCCGTACCGCTTCCTGCCCGCCCTCGGCGACCTGGATCTGCATCTGATCCGGGAGGGTCGGCACGAGCAGCTGTGGAAGGCGCTCGGCGCCGAGCCCATGACCCATCAGGGGGTGACCGGCACCCGGTTCACCGTGTGGGCGCCGAACGCCCAAGGGGTGCGGGTCGCCGCTGACTTCACCTACTGGGACGGCACCGCCTTCCCGATGCGCTCCCTCGGTGCGGCGGGTGTGTGGGAGCTGTTCCTGCCCGGGGTCGCCGAGGGCACGCGGTACAAGTTCGAGATCCACTCCCGGCACGGGCACCGCTTCCTCAAGGCCGACCCGATGGCACGGCACGCGGAGGTGCCGCCGGACACGGCGTCGATCGTGCACTCCTCGCGGTACGAGTGGGGCGACGCCGAGTGGATGGCGCACCGCGGGGACGTGCCGGTGCATGTGGCGCCGTTCTCGGTGTACGAGGTGCATCTGCCGTCCTGGCGGCCCGGACTGACCTACCGCGAGCTGGCCGACGTACTCCCCGCCTACGTCAAGGATCTCGGCTTCACCCATGTGGAGTTGATGCCGGTCGCCCACCATCCGTTCTCGGGCTCCTGGGGCTACCAGGTCACCGGGTTCTACGCGCCCATGGCGCGCCTCGGCACCCCCGACGACTTCAAGTTCCTGGTCGACGCGCTCCATCGGGCCGGCATCGGCGTGATCATGGACTGGGTGCCCGCCCACTTCCCCAAGGACGACTGGGCGCTGGCCCGCTTCGACGGGGAGCCGCTCTACGAGCCCGGGGACGACCGGCGGGCCGAGCATCCGGACTGGGGGACGTACGAGTTCGACTTCGGGCGGGTCGAGGTGCGCAACTTCCTCGTCGCCAACGCGGTGTACTGGTGCGAGGAGTTCCACATCGACGGACTGCGGGTGGACGCGGTCGCCTCGATGCTCTACCTCGACTACTCCCGCGACTCCGGCCAGTGGACGCCCAATGTCTTCGGCGGCCGGGAGGACCTGGACGCCGTGGCGTTCCTGCGGGAGATGAACGCCACCGTGTACCGGCGGGCGCCGGGCGTGGTGACGATCGCCGAGGAGTCCACCGCCTGGGACGGAGTCACCCGGCCCACCGACAGCGGCGGGCTCGGCTTCGGCCTGAAGTGGAACATGGGCTGGATGCACGACTCCCTCGGCTACATCGAGCACGAGCCGGTGCACCGCAAGTACCACCACCACGAGATGACCTTCTCGATGGTGTACGCCTACAGCGAGAACTACGTCCTGCCCATCTCCCACGACGAAGTCGTCCACGGCAAGCAGGCGCTGGTGTCCAAGATGCCCGGCGACTGGTGGCAGCAACGCGCCAATCACCGCGCCTATCTGGGCTTCATGTGGGCCCACCCCGGCAAACAACTGCTCTTCATGGGGCAGGAGTTCGCTCAAGGGGCCGAGTGGTCGGAGCCCGACGGCCCCGACTGGTGGCTGCTGGACCCGGCGTACGGCGCCGAGCCCGATCACCGGGGCGTGCGCGACCTGGTCCGTGATCTCAACACGGTCTACCGGGCGGCCCCGGCGCTGTGGCAGCGGGACACCGACCCGGGCGGCTTCCGCTGGGTCGCCGGGGACGCGGCGGAGGACAATGTCTTCGCCTTCCTCCGGTACGCCGCCGACGGCACTCCCCTGCTCGCGGTGTCGAACTTCTCCCCCGTCGTGCGGCACGACTACCGGCTCTGGGTGCCCGAGGACGGCCCGGTGTGGGAGGAGACGCTCAACACCGACGCGGCGAAGTACGGCGGCGGCGACGTCACCAACCCCGGCCCGCTGAAGCCGGAGGACGACGGGGTCCGGATCACACTGCCCCCACTGGCCACGGTGTGGCTGACGCCGTACCCCTGCTGAGGCCCGCAAGTCGGTGCGAGGTGTCCGAATGCCCTCAAATGGGCAGTCGGGGCGTACGGCGAAACCCTCGTCGTCCTCGCATCGGGCCACAGAAGGGGTGCCTCAGGTGCGTACCGTCGGAGTGGAGGAAGAGCTCCTCCTGGTCGACCCGGAGTCGGGCGAGGCGCGGCCCCTGTCGGCCGCGATCCTCGCCCGCGCCGCGCGGGACAACGCGGACGGCAAGGACCTGTTCGAGAAGGAACTGCACGAGCAGATGCTGGAGTACGCGACGGCTCCGCAGTCCGACATGGACGACCTGGGCAGGGAGATAGTCCGCTGCCGCAAGGAGGCGGCGCGGCACGCCGGGGAGCTCGGCTGCGCGGTGGCCGCGCTGGCCACCTCCCCGCTCCCGGTCAGCCCTAGCGTCGGACCGCACCAGCGCTATCAGTGGATGGCGGAGCAGTACGGCATCGCCACCCGTGAGCAGCTCGTCCTCGGCTGCCATGTCCATGTGGCCGTGGACTCCGACGACGAGGGTGTCGCGGTCATCGACCGGATACGCCCGTGGCTCTCCGTGCTGTCGGCGCTGAGCTGCAACTCGCCGTTCTGGCAGGGCAAGGACACCGGATACGCCAGCTATCGCAGCCGGGTGTGGCAGCGCTGGCCGTCGGCCGGTCCGACCGAGGTGTTCGGGTCGCCCGAGCGGTATCGCGAGGTCGTCGCGGACATGATCGACACCGGGGTGATCCTCGACGAGGCGATGGTCTACTTCGACGCCCGGCTGTGCCGCAACTATCCGACGGTGGAGATCCGGGTCGCGGACGTCTGTCTGCACGCCGACACCCCCGTACTGCTCGCCACCCTGGCCCGCGGTCTGGTCGAGACCGCCGCACGGGAGTGGCGGGCCGGTGTCGAGCCGGCGGAGCACGGGGTGAGCGTGTTGCGGCTGGCCGCCTGGCAGGCCGCCCGCGCCGGTGTCACCGACACCCTGCTGCACCCCGAGACCATGCGGCGCAGGTCGGCCCCGGCCGTGCTGCGCGCGCTGCTCGACCATGTCGGGGAGGCGCTGGCGGACAGCGGCGACCTGGACGACGCCCGCAAGCGGGTCGCCCACCTGCTGGCCCGCGGCAACGGCGCCCGGACCCAGCGTGAACTGTTCCGGCACACCGGCGGTCTGCGGGACGTCGTCACCGAGTGCGTGCGGCGGACGCTGGAGTGAGGCCGACGCCGCTCGCACCCCGGGCACGGCTCCTGTGCTGAGGTCCCCCGGACCCGGCGAGATCATCAGAGCGGTCGGCTTGTCGGATTCCGGCACGGTTCGCTCGTACCTCGGCTAGATTCGAGCACCGCCGATAACCCTGCTCGTCGGTGGCGTCACACCGCGTACATCACAGGAGCTGCGCATGCGCGACTTCGCCCTGGCTCCCTCGGTCGCCGCGCCGCCCGCCGGTGGCCTCGCCGACAGCGTCTTCGAACGGGCCCTGATCGAACCGACCCTGCCGGTGCTCGCGCGCCGTCTGGAGGGCTCCGCGGAGTGGACGGAGATCACCGCGGTGGAGCTGCGGGACACGGTGGTGGAACTGGCCAAGGGCCTGGTCGCCTCCGGGATCTCGCCGGGCCACCGCGTGGCGATCATGGCGCGTACCCGGTACGAGTGGACGGTCCTCAGCTATGCCCTGTGGGCGGTGGGCGCCGAGGTCGTGCCGGTGTTCCCCACGTCCTCGCGCGAGCAGGTGGAGTGGATCCTGCGGGACTCCGGATGCGTGGGCGTGGTGGTGGAGGACGAGCAGTCGGTCATGACCGTCGGCTCGGTGTGCGCCTCGCTGCCGATGCTGCGGCATGTCTGGCAGTTGGACGCCGGGGCACTGGCCGAGCTGGTGGAGCGGGGCTCGTTCGTGCCGCTGGCCACGGTCGACTCGCTGCGCCGGATCGTGCTGGCGGACTCCACGGCCGTGATCGCCTACACCTCGGGCTCCACGGGACGCCCGCTGGGCTGCGCGCTGAGCCACCGGAGCCTGGCGAGCCCGGTCGACACGCTCCTGGAGGGCTGGGGGCATCTGGTGGTGCCGCCGGGCGGACAGGCGTCGGTCCTCGCCTTCCTGCCGTTCTCCCATGTGTACGGGCTGATGGTGCAGGGTCTGTGCCTGCGCGGCGGCATGCTGATGGGCCATGAGTCCGAGCCGAGCGGGGGCGCCCTGGCGGCGGCGCTGCAGTCGTTCCGGCCGACGTACTTCTGCGCGGTCCCGTCGGTCTTCGAGAAGATTTACAAGAACTTCCTGCGCACGGCCCGCGAGACGGGCCGCGGCACCCTGTTCGAGCGGGCGGCGGACACGGCACGCGACTTCGCCCTGGCCGTGGAACGGCACCGGCTCGGGGAGGGGCCCGGGCCCGGGTTCGATCTGCGGCTCCAGCACGCCCTGTACGAGCGGACGGTGTACCGCGGGCTGCGGGGCGCGCTCGGCGGCCGGATCCGCCGGGCGACGTCCGGCGGCTCACCGCTGAACCGGGAGATCTCCCTCTTCTACGAGGGCATCGGCATCTACCTCAACGACGGGTACGGGCTCACCGAGACCGCGGGCGGGGTCACCGCGCAGCCGCCGGGCCGGGAGCGCTCGGGGACGGTGGGCAAGGTGCTGCCCGGGATGGACGTCCGGATGGCGGACGACGGCGAGATCCTGGTGCGCGGTCCGTCGGTGTTCCAGGGCTATGTCAACGACGAGGCGGCCACCCGGAACGCGCTGCGCGGCGGCTGGCTGGCCACCGGGGACCTCGGGGTGCTGGACCCCGACGGCTATCTGACGATCACCGGCCGGAAGAAGGACGTGATCATCACCAGCAACGGCAAGAGCGTGGCCCCCGCCGCGCTGGAACAGCGGCTGCGGATGCACCCGCTGATCCACCAGGCCGTGGTCGTCGGCGACAACCGCCCCTGTGTGGGGGCGCTGCTCACCCTGGACCCGGACTTCCTGGCGTACTGGCGCGGCACTCTGGAACCGCGCAGCCGCGACGCCCGGGACGCCCGCGAGGAGAACGCGCTGCGGGAGGAGATCACCCGCGCCGTGGCGGCCGCCAACAGCACCGTGTCGCGGTCGGAGTCGATCCGGGTGTTCCGGGTGCTGCCGGAGCCGTTCGACTCCGCCAACGGCCTGCTGACGCCGTCGATGAAGCTGCGCCGGGACGTGATCGTGCGCCACTACGCGCTGGAGATCGATGCGATGTACCAGGCCCGCGCGCAGACCCGGAGCCGGCCGATGCCGGACGAGTTCGCCGCGTGGGACGACGTCGACAACGTCTTCCGGTGAGCACGCGTGGATCGCGGCGAGCGGGGAAGCCGGACAGCCAAGGGGTCCGGGGGGAGAGACGGGCGACGACGCATTGGGTGCACAGGAGATCGCGGACCGTCGCGTCCGCTTCCCCGGCGCGCTCGGGGACGTGACCGGAGCGCGGCTGGCCACCGAGGCGTACCTGCGTGACCTCGCGCGGGTCCTGCCGCCCGCCGCGCCCGACCGCCGCGACGACATCCTGCTGGTGATCACGGAGCTCGTGGCGAACACCCTGGAGTACGCGCCGGGTCCTTTCGAACTGCGGCTGAGCCGGACCTTCGACGGCGTCCACGTGGTCCTGCGCGACACCAGCCCCGAGCTGCCTGCGCCCCGTCGCTACGACCCCGGGCGGGAGGGCCGCGGCATCGGCTGGTACCTGGTGCAGACCCTGAGCCACCAGGTCGGTGTCATCACCCATGAGCGAGGCAAGGACATCCATGTCTTCCTGCCCTGGTGAGTCGCCCGTCGATATCGGGGAACCCCGTGTGCACGCAGATCCTTTGGGGCAGGGTGGCCGGAACAGGCGGTATGGCTCGAACAAGTCGTTCATCTGCCTGCCGCCCCCGACTGGCGCCGTGGCCGGGAGCGCGGTGGGATCGATGGCGAGCCGCAGAAGGGATGAACACCGTGACACGACCCAGGATCCTGGTGGTGGGCGCAGGCTTCGCCGGAGTGGGGTGCGTTCGCCGGCTGGAGCGCAGGCTCGCCGTCGACGAGGCCGACGTCACCCTGGTGACACCGTTCGCCTACCAGCTCTATCTGCCGCTGCTGCCCCAGGTCGCCTCCGGCGTGCTGACGCCCCAGTCGATCGCGCTGTCCCTGCGCCGCAGCAGCAAGTACCGCACCCGGATCATCCCGGGCGGCGCCATCGGCGTGGACCTCGCCGCCAAGGTGTGCGTCATCCGCACGATCACCGACGAGATCGTCAACGAGCGGTACGACTACATCGTGCTGGCCCCCGGCAGCATCACCCGCACCTTCGACATCCCGGGTCTGACGGACCACGCGTTCGGCATGAAGACCCTCGCCGAGGCCGCGTACATCCGTGATCACGTCATCTCGCAGCTCGATCTGGCCGACGCCAGCCACGATCCGGACGAGCGGGCGGCGCGGCTCCAGTTCGTGGTGGTCGGCGGCGGCTACGCGGGCACCGAGACCGCGGCCTGTCTCCAGCAGCTCACCCACAACGCGGTCAAGCGGTACCCGCGGCTCGACCCGGCACTGATCAAGTGGCATCTGATCGACATCGCGCCGAAGTTGATGCCGGAGCTCGGCGACAAGCTGGGCTCGGACGCCCAGGAGATCCTGCGCCGGCGCGGCATCGAGATCTCGCTCGGGGTCTCCATCGCCAAGGCGGGCCCCGAGGAGGTCACCTTCACCGACGGCCGGGTCATCCCGACCCGCACGCTGATCTGGACCGCGGGGGTCGTCGCCAGCCCGCTCATCGGCACGCTCGGCGAGAAGACGGTGCGCGGACGGCTGACGGTGACACCCGAGCTGAGCCTGGTGGGACAGGACGGGGTGTTCGCGCTCGGCGACGCGGCGGCCGTGCCCGACCTGGCCAAGCCGGACGAGGACGCCATCTGCCCGCCCACCGCCCAGCACGCGATGCGGCAGGCCAAGGTGGCCGCCGACAACCTCATCGCCACCCTCAGGAACCAGCCGCTGCGCCCGTACGAGCACAAGGACCTCGGGCTCGTCGTCGACCTCGGCGGCACGGACGCGGTGTCCAAGCCGCTCGGCGTGGAACTGAAGGGGCTGCCCGCCCAGTTCGTGGCCCGCGGCTACCACTGGTCGGCGCTGCGCACCAATGTCGCCAAGGTGCGGGTGCTGACGAACTGGACGCTCAACGCCATCGCGGGCGACGACTTCGTGCGCACCGGCTTCCAGGCCCGTAAGCCCGCCCGGCTGAAGGACTTCGAGTACACGGACGCCTATCTGACCCCGGAGCAACTGCAGGAGCACGTGACGGGCGCGGAGGGTCGGGGATAGGCACCAGCACGGGGTGGGCGCGGCTGCGGGACCGGGTCGCGGCCTCCGATCCGGGTCTGCTGCGGCTGGCCGCGGGGCTGCGGACGGTGGGCGCGATCGCGCTCACGCTGGTCGTGCTCGCCCTGGCCGGGGCCGATGTGCCGCATCTGGTCGCCGGGGCCATGGCTGCGATGGTCTCCACCTTCGCGGTACGGGAGAAGGAGCGCGGCCCGCAGGCCGTCACGCTCGCGCTGGGGCTGCCGGTCGCGCTCGCCTCGGTCGGCCTCGCCGCCCTGCTGCACTCCCATGTGGTCGCCGGTGACCTGTTCTTCGTCGCGCTGATCTTCGGTGCCGTCTACGGGCGCCGGTTCGGTGACCGCGGGACCGCGCTCGGGATGATCGGCTTCCAGCTGTACTTCGTGTCCCTGTTCGTCGGCGCCACGGTCTCCGATCTGCCGGAGCTGTACGGCGCGGTCACGACGGCGGTGGTGTGCAGTGCCGTGGTGCGGTTCGCGCTCGTGCCGGAGACCCCGGCCGGGACCCTGGAGCGGCTGCGCGGGGCGTTCCGGGCCCGGTTCGCGCAGCTGGTGTCGGCACAGCTCGAACTGCTCGACGCCGGTCCCGAGGAGGCGGACCGGGCGCTGGAGAACGTACGCGAGGGGACCGCCCGGCTGCACGAGACGGCGCTGATGATCCAGGGGCGGCTGGAGGAGGGCACGGCCGACGAGGGCACCGCCCGGCTGGTGCAGCGGCGGGTGGCGGACGCCGAGATCGCCGCCGAGCGCCTCGGCCTGCTCCTGCTGACCGCGCGCAGCGCGGAGAACACCGACACCCTGACCCTGCATCTGCCGGGCGCGCCCGTGCCGTCCGCCGGACGGCAGCCGGTGCGGGACACGGCGGTCGAGGCGCTGCGGCGGGATCTGCGGGCGCTGCGCCTGCTGGTCCGGTATCCGCGCGGCACCGGCCTCGCCCAGGTGCGCAACCGGCTGCTGTCCTACCGGGAGGAGGAGAACCTGCCCAATGCCGCCCCGGCCGTGCAGGACGTCTTCCGCGGGGTCGGCGAGGCCGCGCGAGCGGTCCTGGGGCTCAGGATCGCGCTCGACGGGCCGCAGGACGAGTCGGACGACACCCCGGCCACGGCCCGTTCCCGGGAGGAGCTGGATGCCGAGGACGTCGCGATCGACGCCGCGGAGAACGCCGAGCGGGAGGAGCCGACGGGGCTGCGGCGGCCGACCACCCGGGCCGCCGTGCAGGTCGCCGTAGGGTCGTCGCTGGCCATGGTCGGCGGTGAGCTGCTGTCCAGTCACCGCTGGTACTGGGCGGTGCTGACCTGCTGGATCGTGTTCCTGAACACCTCCTCCACGGGCGAGATCCTGGTGAAGGGCTACCGCAGGCTGCTGGGCACGGTGTTCGGGGTGGTGGCGGGCATCCTGCTCGCGGGGCTGGTCGGGCAGCACACCTGGACGGCGTTCGCGCTGGTGCTGCTGTTCGTGTTCGCGATGTTCTACACCGCGCCGCTGTCGTACACGCTGATGTCGTTCTTCGTCACGGCCGCGCTGGGCCTGCTCTACACCCTGCTGCACACCTACAGCCTGTCGGTGCTGGTGCTGCGGATCGCCGAGACGGCGCTGGGGGCGGCGTGCGGGGTGTTCGCGGCGGCCGTGGTGCTGCCGGTGGCCACCGACCGGCGGACCAACGAACTGCTGGAGACCGTGCTGGACCGGCTCGGCGAGGTCACCGGGGCGGCCGTGGACCAGCTCAGCGGCGGCCCTCCGGTCGAGCTGCTGGACCAGGCCCGCGAGCTGGACCAAGCGCTGGCCGACTTGCGGGCGGCGGTGCAGCCGCTGACCCATCCGGTGACTCCGCTGCGGACCCGGCGGGACACCGCCCGCTATGTGGTGGCGCTGCTGGAGACGGCGGCCTATCACGCGCGCTCGCTGGCGGCGACCGCCGAGCTGCTGCCCACGCATCCCTCGATCGCGGCGGACCCCCGGCTGCGCGGGGCGGGGCGGCGGATCGCGCACAACATCGAGGCCATCGCCGCGCACGTCGCCGACGAGCGGGCCACGCAGCGGGTCGAGACCGGCCCCAGCATCGCCTCGCTGCTGGAACCCCGGGTCCCGGGCACACCGAGGTACGGCCGGGTCACCGACCGGGTGCTGCGGCACCTGCAGCGGCTCGACGAGTCGGTGATGGGGCTGGCCCGGCCGCTGGGGGTGCCGGTCGGCAAGGAGCCCGCGCCGGCCGAAGCGTCGTAGACGGCCCCGCCCGAGCGTCAGAAGTCGCTGGGCAGGCCGCTCGCCTCGGCGATGCCGCGCAGTTCCTCGTCGTCGTGGCGGCGGTCCAGGAGGTAGGACGCGATCTCCCCCAGGCGGACCGGGTCCGCCGCGGTGGTCGCGTCCGTGACCACCCGGACCGAGCCGGTCGCCCCCAGGTCGATCTCGACGATCTCGTTGTCCAGCCGCCCGGTGACGGCGGCGGCGATGACCAGCGCGGCCTGGTCGCGCATCTCCTGTGGCAGCCCGTCGTCACTGTCCAGGGCCATCTCGGCGGGCGGCAGGCGCCGCTCGTCGATCGCACGCAGGACCGGCTCGACCACATCGAGCAGGCGTTGGTAGTCCTCGGTTTCCATCCGCGATCGCAGCAGGCCGAGGTAGAGGTCCACGGGCCGGCCGTCGGGCGAGAGCTCGTAGTCGTTCATGAGACCCGCGTTCCCCGTAGACGGAATCTCAGACGCGTCGCCGGACCGCGAGAACGAAGGAGAACAGACCGAACAGCACCAGGCCGAAGGCGACGCAGGCCAGCAGCCATGGGCCGAGCGGTGTGTCGGCGAACGAGCGCAGGGTGTCGTCCATGCCCTTGGCCTTGTCGGACTCATGGTCGACGGCCGCCTGGACGGCGAAGGCGCCGAGCGCCGCGAAGACCACCCCGCGGGCCACGCCCCCTCCGGCACCGGTCACGTCCGTCAGCCAACGCTCGGGTGCGGACATCTCCCCGAGCTTGAGCGTCTCGCGGTACTCGCGCCGTATCGCCTGGACACCGATCCACAGTCCGGCGGCGACGATCGCGGCCCCGCCGAGGCCCACGAGCCATCGTCCGGCGGGCAGATCCATCGCCGAGGCGGTGATGTCGCGGGACTGCTCGTCCCCGGAGCCGCCCCCGCCGCCGCTCACCGTGAAGCGCAGCACGGAGTACGCCACGAAGCCGTAGAAGAGGCACCTGCCCACGGCGAGTAGGCGCTTGTGGGCCTTGCGGCCGTCGGGGCCGACGGCTCCGAAGACGGCCTCCGAGAGCCGCCACAGGGCCATGCCGACCAGGCCGATGCCGAGGGCCCACAGCAGGACGGTCCCGAACGGCTGGTCGGAGAGCGTGGCCAGGGCGCCCTGGCGGTCCGCCTCGGCCCGATGACCGAACGCGATCTGCAGGGCCAGGGCGCCGACCAGCAGATAGATCACTCCTCGTGCGGCCAGTCCCGCCCGCGCGGCCCCCTCGGTCGCCGACGCGGCGGCCTTCGGCTCGGCCGGGGTACGGCCGGCTCTGGTCGGAATGCTCGGATTCATCTCGACCTCCCGGACTCCGAATGCCCCGGTTCCGGCCGGACTCACTCCGCAACCGGTCAGCGCCGCCCGCTCCCGCGGCCGAGGAGGTGCAGATACTCCAGGGCGCCCAGCAGCACCGTGCGGTCGTGCCAGGCGAGCCAGCGGCCGGTCTGCGCGCCGACCTCCTCCAGGGCCTTCAGCTGGGCCGCCGTCATCCCTTCGACGCGGCGGTCGAAGTGGGCCGAGACCATGCCCACGCACAGGCCGCCGGCGGTGGTCAGCGGCACGCTGTGGCAGGCCCTGCTGCCCGCCGCGAGAATCGCCTCCCGGGCCGACTCGGTGAAGACCGGGTCGCTCGCCACGTCCCGCACGGTGACCTGGGCGATGTCCCGCGCCGCCTGGGCGCACGAGGTGCCCTCGACACCGACGTGGGCGAAGAAGTCGACGAAGTCCTCGGTGAGCCCGGCGTGCCGCTCCATGCGCAGTCCGCCCCGGGCGCGGTCCACGAGCTGCACATTGCCCATGGGCGTGTCGACCACGGCGAGCGTCTGGCTCAGCACGGCCCGCAGGACAGCGCCCGGGCTGCCGGTTCCGGTGTCCCGGGCGGCCGGGAAGGTCAGGGCGGGTTCGGCGGTGAGGGTGCGGCGGGGAAACCACAGCGGCGCGCGTTCGTCGGGCCGCGGCAGCGTCACCAGCGCCTCGGCCAGCGTGCGCATCCGGACATTGCGGTGCTGCGAGGCCCGGCGCATCAGCGCGAAGGCGCTGTCGGCGTCTCGCAGGGCGTACCGCTCCTGGACGATGCCCTGAGCCTGGGCGATCAGCGGATGGGTCAGGGCGCGGGCGCGCAGATCGCGCACCTCGGCCCGCAGCCGCTCCAGTTCGGCGCGATCGTGCTCCCCCTCGGGATCGGTCATGGGACTCCTCAGCTCGGTGAGAGCCCACCTTCCCCCGGTTGCGCTCGCCACACCTGCGGGCTGCTCAGGCGAGCGGCACGACGGCGCTGATGCGTTTTCCGCCCGCGGGCAGCACCGACACATGGACATCGCTGGCCAGGCGGCACACGATCGGCCAGCCGTGACCGCCGTAGCGGTGATGCAGCCCGGCCTCGCCGGGCCTGGTGACCACCGGCAGCCGTTCGCTGCGGTCGCTCACCGAGACGCGGACGCCCGGTTCGACCAGGTCGACGCGGAAGTCGGTGACTCCGCCCCCGTGCAGGATGGCGTTGGTGGTGAGTTCCGAGGCGACCAGCAGTGCGTCCTGGACGCCTTCGCGGTCGCAGGGCGCGCCGGTGGCGCGGCAGTGTGCGGCGACCGCGTGCGCGACGGCCCGGCGTGCCTCGGCCGGTGCGCGCACCTGTGGCGTGATGTGCTCCCCGCGCATCGTTCGACTCCGTGATGAAGTAGACGGTTTCGACGTTCCCCGGGCGCCATGGGGCCTTCCCTTAACTGCTCGCCCCCGATCGGCCGGTCAAACCTCCCCGGCCCGTGCGGCCGCTCGAACCGGCCGTATCTGGGTACGCGGATGCCATGGCCGATGTCGTGGACTCAGACGAACTGCTCCGGCGCATCCAGCGTGCGCGTACCTGTGCCCAGCAGGAGGAGCAGGCCTGGCGGACCCGGAGTTTCGGACTGCGGTCGAGCGATCCGGAGGGTGCAAGGGACGCCGCCGTAAGGATGCTCGCCTACGGCGCCGTGCTCCGGGTCCTGGACGAGATCCTGACGCCGGGCGCGCATCCCGGCGACGGTTGAGCGGGCGCGCGGATTCGTCCCCGCCCCGTCGGGAACCCGGTGGCACATGAAGGGTGATCACGAGCGGGCACCGGTGCTGGAGGCACTGACGGACTACCACCGCCAGGGACGGACGGCGTTCTCGCCGCCCGGGCACAAACAGGCGCGGGGAGCGGACCCGGCGGTCCGGGAGATCCTCGGGGACGCGGTGTTCCTCGGGGACGTGCTCGCCTCGGGCGGTCTGGACGACCGGCTCACGCGCGGCCAGGTGCTCCAGCGGGCCGAGCAGCTGATGGCGGAGGCGGTCCACGCCGACCACACCTTCTTCACCACCTGTGGCTCCTCGCTGTCCGTCAAGGCGGCCATGATGACGGTCGCGGGGCCGCACGAGCCGCTGCTCATCGGGCGGGACGCCCACAAGTCCGTGGTGTCGGGACTGATCCTGGCCGGGATCGAACCGGTGTGGGTGGAGCCGCGGTGGGACGCCGAGCGGCATCTGGCGCATCCGCCGTCCCCGGCCGACTTCGACCGGGCCTTCGCCGAGCACCCCGGAGCCAAGGGGGCCCTGGTCACCAGCCCCACGCCGTACGGCGCCTGCGCGGACCTGGCGGCGCTGGCCGACGTCTGTCACCGACGAGGACTGCCGCTGGTCGTGGACGAGGCGTGGGGCGCGCATCTGCCGTTCCATCCGGATCTGCCGTCGTGGGCGATGGACGCGGGCGCGGACGTCTGTGTGACCAGCATCCACAAGATGGGCAGCGGCCTGGAGCAGGGTTCCGTCTTCCATCTCCAGGGCGACCTTGTGCCGCCACAGGTGCTCAAGGCGCGCGCGGACCTGCTCGGCAGTACCAGCCCTTCGGTGCTGATCTACGCCGGTCTGGACGGCTGGCGGCGGCAGATGGCGCTGCACGGCAAGGAACTGATGGGCGGGGCGCTGGAGCGCGCGGCGTGGCTGCGGGAGGCCGTCGAGGGGATCGACGGGATGCATGTGAACGACCGGGACGACTTCTGCGGCGCGGGGCTTGCCAGGGATCTCGATCCGCTGATCGTCATGATCGAGGTCGACGGGCTCGGCATGTCCGGGTACCGGGCGGCGGACTGGCTGCGCCAGTACCGGGCCATCGACGTCCAGCTGTCCGACCATCGCCGGATCGGGGCGCAGATCACGCACGGGGACGACGAGGAGACGACGGGCGAACTGCTCGCGGCGCTGAAGGATCTGGCGGACGCCGCGCCCGGGCTGCGCCCGGTCCCGGCGGTGGAGGTGCCCTCGCCGGCCGAGTTCCGCCTCGAACAGGCGCAGCTGCCACGGGACGCGTTCTTCGGGCCCACCGAGGACGTTCCGGCGAGTGCGGCAGCCGGGCGGATCGCAGCCGAGATGATCACGCCGTATCCGCCGGGCATCCCGGCCGTCCTGCCCGGGGAGCGGCTCACCGAGCCGGTGCTGCGGTATCTGCTGACCGGCCGGGACGCGGGCATGAATCTGCCGGATCCGAGCGACCCGTATCTGGAGACGATCCGGGTGACGGCAGTCCCGGAGTGAATCAGGTCACGTGACCTGGTATGGGTTTCGCGTGGTCGCCATAAATGGTTTACGGTTCATCCATACGTGGTCGCGGGGTTGACGCCAACCGTCCCCCGTACCCCGCACACGGCCCTGGCTGGCTTCCCCCGTCCAGCCAGGGCTTTTTCATGCCCGCGGAAATCTCCACCGGTTCTGTAGTCCGTCGAGGTGCCCTACGCGTCGGCAACGGCTGAAATGGGCGTAGGGAAAGCCCCGGAACCCCGACGCCGGCGAGGAGCCCCGTGTCATGACCAAAGCAACGAAACTGCTGCCCGCCCTTCCACCGCCGCAGCGCGAGCGGCTCATGGCACTGGCGAAGGAGGTCTCCTTCCCCGAGGACGCGCGCATCTTCGAGGCCGGAGGCACCGCCGACCGCTTCTGGGTGATCCGCTCCGGCGCCGTCTCGCTCGACCAGCGGGTGACCTCGCTGCAGCGGGTGACGGTGGCCACCCTCGGCGCCGGGGACCTGCTCGGCTGGTCCTGGCTGTTCCCGCCGTACCAGTGGGACTTCGGCGCCGAGGCGTTCAGCCCGGTGCGCGCCTACGAGTTCGACGCGGCGGCGGTACGGGCGCTGTCCGAGGAGGACCAACAGCTCGGCCTGATCCTGCTGCGCCAGGTCGCCGAGATCCTCGCCCACCGGCTGGAGACCACCCGGGGCAAGCTGATGGAGCAGTACGGGATGCGCCGGGGCAGCGCGCTCTAGGCGATCTCGGACGCGGGCGGCGCCGGCGGGCTTCAGACGCGGTAGCGGCGCAGCGCCGGGACGGCGAGGGCGAGGACCAGCATCGCCACCACGACCAGCAGGCCGCCGCCCGCGACCGCCTGGCGGGCGCCGAACGCGGAGCCCGCGGTGCCGTGCAGGACGTCGGCCAGGCGGGGGCCGCCCGCGACGACGACCGTGAACACGCCCTGCATCCGGCCGCGCATCTCGTCGGTGGCGGCGGAGAGCAGGATCGCGCCCCTGAAGACCATCGACACCATGTCGGCGACGCCCGCGGCGATCAGGAACGCCACCGCGACCCAGAGGCTGCCGCTGAGCCCGAAGCCGGTGATGGCGAGGCCCCAGGCGACGACCGCGCCGATCACCATCGAGCCGTGCCGCCGCGCCCGGGAGAAGGTGCCGGAGAACAGTCCGCCGAGCACCGCGCCGACCGGGATCGCCGCGAACAGCACACCCAGCGCGAGCCCTTCGCTGTAGGAGGTGTAGGTCTCGGTGGCCAGCTGGGGGAACAGCGCGCGGGGCATGCCGAGGACCATGGCGATCACATCGGCGAGGAAGGACAGCAACAGCACCTTGTGCAGGGCGATGTAGCGGAATCCGGCCCCGATCTCCCGGACCCCGGCGCGGCGCCTGCTCGCACCGGCCGACGGCGGCAGCGGGGGCAGCCGGTGCACCGCCCACACCGTCACGCACAGGGCCAGCGCGTCCAGCAGATACAGCTCGGGCAGCCCGATCACGGGGATGAGCGCACCGGCCAGCAGCGGCCCGGCGACCAGGCCGGTCTGCATCACGGTCGAGCCGAGGGCGTTCGCCGCCGCCAGCTCGTCCGCCGGGACCAGCCGGGCGATGGAGGCGTTGCGGGCCGGTGAGTTGAGGCCGAAGAAGGCCTGCTGGGCGGCGAGCAGGATCATCAGCGCGGCCACCGAGTCGAGTCCCGTGGCGGCCTGGACCCAGAACAGCACCGAGGTGACGGCGATCCCGCTGTTGGTGATCAGCAGCAGCTTGCGGCGGTCCATGCTGTCGGCGACCGCCCCGCCCCACAGCGCGAAGACCACCAGGGGCAGCAGACCGGCGAGGCTCGCGTAGCCGACCCAGGCGGAAGAGCCGGTGATGTCGTAGATCTGCTTGGGCACGGCCACCGCGGTGAGCTGGCTGCCGACCGCCGTGACGATCGTGGAGGACCACAGGCGCCGGTAGGCGGGGCGGCGCAGCGGGCGGGTGTCCATGGCCCAGCGGCGCACGCCTCGGCGGGCCCGCTGCGGTGTCTTCTGCTGTTCGCCGGTATCCACGGACATCCTGGTTGCTCGATACATCTTTCCGGAACCAGGGTTCACTATCGCACCGCCCGGCGGGAGTTCGGGGCGCGGGATCTCAGCTTCCGGAACGCGGCTGCGACGTCTCAGCTGCCGAGGATCAGCGACACCCCGAGGACCAGCATCGTCGCGGCCACCAGACCGTCCAGGATCCGCCAGGCCACCGGCCGGGACAGATACGGCCCGAGCAGCCGCGCCCCGAAGCCGAGCGCGGCGAACCAGCACAGGCTGGCCAGCGCCGCGCCGAGCCCGAACGTCCAGCGCAGCTCGCCCCGGTCGGCGGCGATGGAGCCGAGCAGGAAGACGGTGTCGAGGTAGACGTGCGGGTTGAGCCAGGTCATCGCCAGACAGGTCAGCACCGCCCGCCGCCGTGACCCCGCGGCCTGCCCCTCCGCCCGCAGTGCCCCGGCCGGCCGGACCACGCGCCGGGCGGCGAGAACGCCGTAGCAGATCAGGAACGCGCCGCCGATCCAGCCCACCGCGGTCAGCGCCCCGGGCCAGGCCACGACCACCGCGCCGACGCCCGCCACGCCCAGGGTGATCAGGGCGGCGTCGGACAGGGCGCAGATGCCGACGACGGCGAGGACCGCGTCGCGGCGGATCCCCTGGCGCAGGACGAAGGCGTTCTGGGCGCCGATGGCGACGATGAGCGAGAGACCGGTACCGAATCCGGCGGCGGCCGTGGCGAGAGCTGTGGACATGGCTTCGACGGTAGGGACACCCGGATCATGTGTACAGCTAAAGATTCTTACGTACCATTAGCGCTCGTGATGGTGACGGAGCTGCCGCTGGACCAGGTGCGGACCCTGCTCGCGGTGGTGGACGAGGGGACCTTCGACGCGGCGGCGGCCGCGCTGCATGTGACACCGTCGGCGGTCAGCCAGCGGGTCAAGGCGCTCGAACAGCGCACCGGGCGGGTGCTGCTGGTGCGCACGAAGCCGGTGCGGCCCACCGAGTCGGGCGCGGTCGTGGTGCGGTTCGCGCGGCAGCTCGCCCGGCTGGAGCGGGACGCGCGGGCCGAGCTGGGCATGGGCGGTGCCGAGGAGGAGCCGACCCGGGTGTCGATCGCGGTGAACGCCGACTCCCTGGCCACCTGGTTCCTGGACGCCCTCACCGCCGTACCGCCCGAGCCCCGCCTCTCCTTCGAACTGCACCGCGAGGACGAGGCCCATACGGCGGCGCTGCTCAGGGAGGGCCTGGTGATGGCGGCGGTGACCTCGGCGGCCGAGCCCGTGGCGGGGTGCTCCGTGCGGTTGCTCGGCAGGATGCGGTATCTCGCCGCCGCGAGCCCGGACTTCGCCGAGCGGTATCTCGACGGGCCGCTGCGGGAGGCACTCCCCGGGGCACCGGTGGTGACCTTCGACCGCAGCGACGAGCTCCAGGACGCCTTCGTACGACGGCTCCGGCGCGGCCGGGGTGCCGCGGGTGCCGTCCGCCATCGGATCCCCACCTCCGAAGGGTTCGTGTCGGCGATCGCCGCCGGGCTCGGCTGGGGCATGGTCCCGGAGATCCAGGCGGGCGGGCTGCTGCGCACCGGGCGCCTGGTCTCCCTCGCGCCGGAGCGCGTCCTCGACGTCCCGCTGTACTGGCAGCAGTGGAAGCTGGACTCCCCCGCGCTGGCGACGGTGGCACAGGCCGTGGCAAGCACCGCTGCGAAGTCGCTGCGCCCCTAACCGGACTTCAGCCGCGCCTCCGCGCTGTCCAGCAGCATCTCCAGCGCGGTCGGATAGGCGCTGGTCACCATGCGTGTCGCGAGCAGGGGCGCCGCCTCCGCGATGCGCGGGTGGGTGGCGCGGGGCAGCCGGGCGTACGTCGAGCGCCACATCGCCTCGTCGGCACGCTGCGAGGCGCTGGGCAGGGTCAGGGAGGCGGCGTCCAGAGCGGCGAAGGCCAGGGTCTGGTCGATGAAGGCGTGGTAGACGCGCACGGTCTCCGGCAGCGGGAACCCTGCGGTGCGCAGGACGTCCAGCACGGCCTCGTCGGCGGCGAGTTCGTTGGCCCGGCCGGTGACCCGGTTGGTGGTCAGCAGGGCGGCCTGCGGGTGGGCGAGGTAGGCGGCGTGGATCCGCAGCCCCACCGCGCGCAGGTCCGCGCGCCACTCCCCCGTCGGCCGCCAGCCCCGCAGGGCCTGGCCGATCAGCGCGTCGCCGATGGCGAGGGTCAGGTCGTCCATGCCGCGGAAGTACCGGTACAGGGTGCTCGGGTCCGCGTCCAGGGCCAGCCCCAGGCGGCGGGCGGTGAGCCCCGCGCTGCCGTGCTCGCGCAGCAGGCGCAGCGCGGTCTCGACGATCAGCGCCTCGGACAGCACCGTGCCGCTCTTCGTCGGACGGCGTCGGCGCCGCTTCTCCTCGGGGACCACCGCCTTCGGCACGACCGCTCCCTCCGCCGCACGAGTGCCCTTATGCCAACGCCATTGACCTTACGTGAGCCGCGGGCGTTGTATCTCCGCCAGGGGCCCCGCGTTCTTCCACCTCCAACAGGGAGTTCTCGTCATGCGTGTACTGCTCGTGGGCGCCGGTGGTGTGGGCACCGCCATCACCCGGATCGCCGCCCGCCGCCCGTTCTTCGAGGCGATGGTCGTCGCCGACTTCGACCCCGCGCGCTCCGATGCGGCCGTCGCCCACCTCGACGACCCCCGCTTCCTGGCCGAGCGCGTCGACGCCGGTGACCAGGCCGCGGTGACCGCGCTGCTGCGGCGGCACTCGTGCGACGTGCTGCTCAACGCCACCGACCCGCGCTTCGTGATGCCCCTGTTCCGGGCGGCCCGGACGGCCGGTGCCACCTATGTCGACATGGCGATGTCCCTGTCACGACCGCACTCCGAGCACCCGTACGCCGAGTGCGGGGTCAAGCTCGGCGACGAGCAGTTCGCCGAGGCCGAGGAGTGGGCGAAGGACGGCGCGCTCGCCCTGGTCGGCATGGGGGTGGAGCCGGGCCTGTCGGACGTCTTCGCCCGGCACGCGGCCGATGAGCTCTTCGACGAGATCGAGGAGATCGGGATCCGCGACGGCGCGAACCTCACCGTCGACGGCTATGACTTCGCGCCCTCCTTCAGCATCTGGACGACGATCGAGGAGTGCCTCAACCCGCCGGTCGTCTACGAGGCCGACCGCGGCTGGTTCACCACCGAACCCTTCAGCGAGCCCGAGGTGTTCGACTTCCCCGAGGGCATCGGCCCGGTGGAGTGCGTGAACGTGGAGCACGAGGAGGTGCTGCTCGTCCCGCGCTGGGTCGACGCGCGCCGGGTCACCTTCAAGTACGGCCTGGGCGAGGAGTTCATCGGGACACTCAGGACGCTCCACCTGCTGGGCCTGGACCGCACCGAGCCGGTGGCCGTGCCGGGCCCCGAAGGGCCGGTCCGGGTCTCGCCCCGGGACGTGGTCGCCGCCTGTCTGCCCGACCCGGCGACGCTGGGCGAGCGGATGCGCGGCAAGACCTGCGCGGGCACGTGGGTGCGGGGCGTGAAGGACGGGGCGCCGCGCGAGGTGTACCTGTACCACGTCGTCGACAACGAGTGGTCCATGGCCGAGTACGGCAGCCAGGCCGTGGTGTGGCAGACGGCCGTGAACCCGGTCGTCGCGCTCGAACTCCTCGCCGGCGGCGCCTGGTCGGGGTCCGGAGTGCTCGGTCCGGAGGCCTTCCCGGCCCGCCCCTTCCTGGATCTGCTGACCGCCTACGGCTCCCCGTGGGGCCTGCGTGAGCAGTGACCGCGTCCGAATCAGAACTCCGTGGTTTCACACCCGTATCGACAGGTGACCCGAAAGCGACTAAAAGCATCCGAAAGGGCACGTACGACTTCGAGTGCAGGTGACTTCGATGGATGACTGGCGCGGCCGTGCCGCATGCCGTCACGAGGACCCGGACCTCTTCTTCCCGATCGGCACCTCCGGTCCGGCGCTGATGCAGACGGCGCAGGCGAAGGCGGTCTGCCGGCGCTGTCCGGTGCGCGAGCGATGTCTGCGCTGGGCGATGGACACCGACCAGGCGGTTGGTGTGTGGGGCGGCACGAGCGAGACCGAACGGCTGGCGCTGCTGCGGCGGACGGCGGCGCGTCGCGGCGGCTGAGGCCCCTGTCGTCAGGTGTCCTCCGGTGCGGAACCGCCCGGCAGCCGGAGCGTGAACACCGATCCGGTGCCGGGCTCGCTGTCCGCCTCGGCCGTGCCGCCGTGCGCGGCCACCAGGTGACGGACGATGGGCAGGCCGAGGCCGCTGCCGCCGGTGCGGCGGCTGCGGGACTTCTCCGCCCGCCAGAACCGGTCGAAGACATGCGGCAGTTCGTCCGGGGCGATGCCGGTTCCGGTGTCGGTGACCTCCAGGACGACGTCGTCGCCGTCGCGGCGCGCGGTCAGGGTGACGGTGCCGCCCTGCGGGGTGTGACGCAGGGCGTTGGAGACCAGGTTGCCGAGCGCCTGCCGCATCCGGACCGGGTCGGCGTCCAGCCAGGGCGTGCCCTGTGCGGCGGTGCGCAGGGGGACGCCGGCCGCGTCGGCGGCGACGCGGTGGGCGGCGGCGACCTGGTCGAGGAGTTCGTCGGCGCGGACGGGCTCGCGGTGCAGGCGCAGGGTTCCGGCGTCGGCGTCGGCGAGGTCCTGGAGATCGTCGATGACGCGCTGGAGGACGAGCGCCTCCTCGTGCAGGGAGGAGAGCAGGGCCGGGTCGGGGTCCACGACACCGTCTCGGGTCACCTCCAGCCAGCCGCGGATATTGGTGAGGGGGCTGCGCAGCTCGTGCGCGATGTCGCTGACCATCGCCTTGCGCTGGGCCTCCAACCGGGCCCGGCGCTCGGTGAGTTCGTTGAAGGCCGCCGCGAGGATGCCGGTCTCGTCGCGGGTCGTCACGGGCACCCGGACATGCCGGTCCGGCGGCTGCTGGGCGGCCGCGGTCAGCGCGCGCAGCGGCCGGACCAGCCGGGTGGCGACGACGGCGGTCACGGCCACGGTGACGGCAAGCACCAGGCCGGCGGCGCCCACGACCTTGGTCCAGTTCGCCGGGGACAGGTCGAAGCGCGCGGCGGGCCGGTCCCCGACGCCCAGGAACAGGTCGGCGGCCGGGGCGACATAGGGGTCGAGCTGGGCCCGGCGGGCCTGGTCGACGCAGTCGTCCGCCTGCCGCTGGGCCCGGTCGTAGGGGTGCTCCTTCAGCTTGCCCATCACGTACCGGGTGTCCATCCGCCGGTCGGTGACGTCCACGCCGACGAACAGCGGCTCGACGTAGTCCAGTCCGCGCACGTCCAGACAGGCGCGGGCGTGTTCGGTGAGCTCGGCCAGCGCCTTGTCCTCGGTGGCGGTGGGGGTGTTGAGACGTCCGTCGGCGCACTCCAGCGGCACGTAGTCGACGGCGCTGCCGTCCTGGTCGGTGAGGGTCGGGCGGCCGGTCGGGGTGCGCGCCACGGTCGCCTGGACGCCGTTGTTCTCGTAGCACGCGCGCCGTTCCTCGGCGAGTGCGTCCAGCCGGGCGCGCTCGGCGGCGGGGAGCCGGTACGGGCCCACCACCCGGGGGTCGATGCCGCCGCGCTGGGCGCCGCTGTCGGTGTGGGTGTCGGTGCTCAGCGGGTCGACGGTGGCGGCGGCGCGCGGCGGCAGCGGGGTGCCGGGCGGCGCGGAGTCGGCGATCACCCTGCGGTCGGGGGTGGTCAGGGCGATCCGGCGGCCGATCCGGCCGGACAGCTCGCGCAGGCTGCCCTCGACGCCCTTCCAGTCGGCGTGGGTCGCCGCGTACCCGCTGAGCCGGGTGAGCACGTCCATGTCGTCGGCGAGGACCTGCCCCTGTTCCTCGCGCAGGGCGCGGGTGGTGGTCTCCACCGCCAGCCAGGCCGTCGCCGCGACCGAGCACACGGCGATCAGCACCGAGGCGATCAGCAGCCGGACCAGGAGCCGCTTGCGCAGCGGTATGCCGGACCTCATCCGCGACCGCCGCTCAGCTTGTAGCCCACCCCGAACACCGTCAGCAACCGCACCGGCCGCCGCGGGTCGGCCTCGATCTTGCGGCGCAGGTTCATGATGTGCACGTCCACGGCCCGCTCGGTGGAGGCCCGGTCGGTGCCCCGGGTGCACTCCAGCAACTGCCGCCGGGAGAACACCCGCTCGGGCTCGGCGGTCATGGCGAGCAGGATCTGGAACTCGGCCGGTGTGCACTCCACCGGCTCCGCGTCGCAGGTCACCTCGTGCCGGGCCGGATCGACGGCGAGCCCGGCGGCCCGTACGACCGGGTCCTCCCGCCGGTCCGCCGCGTCCGCTGCGCCGCAGCACCGTGCGGATCCGGGCCATCAGCTCGCGCGGACTGTACGGCTTGGTCATGTAGTCGTCGGCGCCCAGCTCCAGGCCGAGCAGCACGTCGTCCTCGGCGGAGCGGGCGGTGAGCATCAGCACCGGGATGTCGTCGTCCCTGCGCAGCACCCGGCACACCCCGAAGCCGTCGATCACCGGCAGCATCAGGTCCAGTACGACGAGGTCGGGGCGGAGCCTGCGGACGGCGTCCAGGGCGGCGGGGCCGTCATGGACCACCGTGGCGGAGTGACCCTCCGCCAGCAGGGAGCGCCGGATGAGTTCGGCCTGCATCTCGTCGTCCTCGGCGACCAGCACATGTGCGCACACTCGGCGGATCCTAAAGGTCAGCGGGCGAGGGCGGCCCGGTCGCCCATGACGACGACGGGGTTGCGGTCCGGGTCCAGGGCCAGCAGCAGGTCCTTCATGTGCTCCCGGTCGAGGCTGACGCAGCCGTGGGTGGGGCCGCCGTGGTCGACGTGCAGCCATATGCCGCCGCCCCGGTCCGCGCCGAGCGGGCGGGTCCAGTCCAGGGGCGTGGTGCCGGGCTTGCGGTTGTAGTCGATGGCGATGACGTAGTCGAAGGAACCGGCGAGGGGTTCGCCCTCGAATCCGGTGCCGCCGAGGGTGAATCCGGTGGAGTGGTCGTACGGCAGCCGGGTTCCGGGGTCGCGCAGCAGGCCGCCGGCGTCGCTGAGGGTGTACACGCCGACGGGGCTGCGCAGATCGCCGAGCCGGTGGTGGTCGGTCCAGCCCTTCAGCGCGTTGTGCGCGGGCCATTCCCGGCCCGCCTCCCAGCCCGCGTCGGTGCGCTGGTACAGGACGGCCGTGGAGCGCGGGGAGTCCTTGTCGCGTCCGGTGACCACGAGGGCCTGGCGGCTGTCGGAGGGCACCTGCGCCCAGGTCCTGGGGCCGAGTCCGGGCAGTTGCTGCGGGGCCAGGTCGAGGGAGATCTCGGGCTGGGGCGCGCTGGTGGTGGGGGCGGCGGCGCCCGTGGTGGTCGCCACGGCGCCGGTGCCGCATCCGCTGAGCAACAGGGCGGCAGCCAGCAGGGCCGTGGCCCGGGGGTTCGGCGTGATCATGCGTCGACCTTGACGGACACTTGTGAGGAACCCGTCAGCGTCGCGTGGGAAGGACCGACCGTGAGCGTGCGCATCCGCCGCGTCTACGAATCGCCCGAGCCGGAGGACGGCGTCCGTGTCCTCGTCGACCGGCTGTGGCCGCGTGGGCTGTCCAAGGACGCGGCCCGCGTGGACGAGTGGCCCAAGGGCCTCACCCCGTCGACCGAGCTGCGCCGCTGGTACCACGCGGGCGAGGGGTCGTACGAGGAGTTCGCGGGCCGGTACGAGGCGGAACTGTCGGCGCCGGAGGCGGCGGAACTCCTCGATCATGTGCGGGAGTTGTCCCGGAAGGGGCCCGTGACACTGCTGACGGCCGCGAAGACTCCCGAGGAGAGTCACGCGGCCGTCCTGGCACGTCTGCTGGGCTGACTCCCCGGTCAGCCGGTCTGCTGTGCGGCGGCCCGTCCTGCGGCCCGGCCCGAGAAGAGGCAGCCGCCGAGGAAGGTGCCCTCCAGGGCGTTGTAGCCGTGCACACCGCCACCGCCGAACCCGGCCACCTCACCGGCCGCGTACAGACCGCCGATCGGCTGCCCGTCGGCGCCCAGCGCGCGGGAGTCGAGGTCGGTCTGGATGCCGCCGAGGGTCTTGCGGGTGAGGACGTGCAGCTTGACGCCGATCAGCGGGCCCGCCGAGGGGTCGAGGATGCGGTGCGGGGTGGCGACCCGGCCGAGGCGGTCGCCGATGTAGCGGCGGGCGTTGCGGATGCCCTGCACCTGGGCGTCCTTGCTGTAGGAGTTGGCGAGCTGAAGGTCGCGGGCCTCGATCTGGCGCCGTACCTCGGCCGCGTCGAGGAGCGGCTTGTCGGTCAGGCCGTTCATCTTCTCGACGAGCTGCTCCAGGTTGGGGGCGGTCACGAAGTCCGCGCCCTTGCGCAGGAAGGCGTCCACCGGTCCCGGCGCGCCCTTGCCCAGGATGCGCTCCTTGAGGAAGGCCGCCCGGTCCTTGGCGGTGATGTCGGGGTTCTGCTCGGAGCCGGAGAGTGCGAACTCCTTCTCGATGATCTTCTGGGTGAGGATGAACCAGGAGTGGTCGTACCCGGCGATGTCCTCGGTGGTGCGCAGGTGCTTGAGGGTGCCGAGGGTGTCGTAGCCGGGCAGGCACGGGTCGGGCAGGCGGCGGCCGAGCGCGTCGAACCACATGGAGGACGGTCCGGGCAGGATGCGGATGCCGTGTCCGGGCCAGATCGGGTCCCAGTTCTGGATGCCCTCGGTGTAGTGCCACATGCGGTCGCGGTTGACCAGTCGTACGCCCGCCGCCGCGCTGATGTCGAGCATGCGGCCGTCGACGTAGGCGGGGACGCCGGTGACCATCTGCGTGGGCGGGGTGCCGAGGCGCTCGGGCCAGTAGCGCCGGACGATGTCGTGGTCGGCGCCGATGCCGCCGGTGGTGACGACGACGGCCAGCGCGGTGAGTTCGAAGTCGCCGACGCGGTCGCGGTTGGACTTCACGCCCCGGCCCGCGTCGTCCTCGGCGAGGAGGGTGCCGCGCACCCCGCGCGCCTGGCCGTCCTCGACGACGAGTTCGTCGACCCGGTGGCGGTGGTGGAAGGTCAGCAGCCCGTCGCGCGCGGCCTGCTTGGCGTACTCGACGAACGGCTCCACCACACCCGTGCCGGTGCCCCAGGCGATGTGGAAGCGGGGCACGGAGTTGCCGTGGCCGTGCGCCCTCAGGTCGCCGCGCTCAGCCCAGCCGACGGTGGGCAGGAACTTGATGCCGTGCCCCTCCAGCCAGGACCGCTTCTCCCCCGCCGCGAACTCGACGTAGGCGCGTGCCCAGCGCACCGCCCAGGAGTCCTCGTCGTCGACCCGGTCGAACCCGGCGCTGCCCTGCCAGTCGCTCCAGGCCAGCTCAAAGGAGTCCTTGATCTTCAGACGGCGCTGTTCGGGGGAGTCGACGAGGAAGAGCCCGCCGAAGGACCAGAAGGCCTGTCCGCCCAGGTTGCGGGCGTTCTCCTGGTCGACCAAAGCGACCCGGCGGCCCTTGCTGGTGAGTTCGTGTGCGGCGACGAGGCCCGCGAGGCCCGCTCCGACGACGATGACGTCGGCATCCATGCGACCGTTCCCTTCCTCATTCGGGGGTGCCGCTGCCGTCGGTCAGCAGGGCGGTGAGCAGTTGCTTGAGCCAGGCGCGGGCGCTGTCGACGTCCTTGTCCAGCAGCAGTTGGGTGGTGACCCCGTCGTAGGCGGCGACGACCGCGCGGGCGGCGCCGTCGATGCCGTCGAACACGGCGGGCAGTGCGGTGTGCCCGGTGGCCCGGGCGAGGCGGTCGGCGATGGCGGCGCGCAGCCGCTCGCGGTGTTCCAGCAGGCTCTGCGCGACGTCCGGGTCACGGGCGGCGTGCACCAGGAAGTCCGTCTTCACCAGCAGCCACTCCACGTCGAGCAGCAGCACCTCGGTGACCCGGTCCACGGACTCCGGTACGTCGAGCGCGGGGCCGTCCAGCGCCAGGGCGTCCGTGACCTGCTCGGCGATCAGGTCGGCGCGCTGCCGGTAGAGGGCGAAGAAGAGCTCGTCGAGGCTGGCGAAGTTGGAGTAGAAGGCGCCCCGGCTGTAGCCGGCAGCGTCGCAGACCTCCTCGATGGACACGCGGCCGAACCCCTTGGCGGCGAACACCTCGAACGCGGCGTCGAGGAGATTGGCCCGCGTACGCACGCGACGCCTGGTCACACGCCGTGTCACCTGCTCCGCCACCATGACCGCCCCTCCGTTCGATACGGGAATGTATCCGATACATCAGTGCATCAAAAGGCTCGCGGTGTCAGGAATAAGCGATGGGAACATATATTCGAATAAGGAGTACGCTGGCTTCATGACCACGCACCTCCAGGGTTCCCTCTTCGACCAGGCCGACGAGCTACGGTTCGGCCCGCTCGACGGGATCCGCCGGACCACCCTCGGCCGGGGCGCCTGGATCGACGTGCTGCCCGGCTGGCTCAGCGGATCGGACGGACTGTTCGACCGGCTGGCCGCCGAGGTCCCCTGGCGGGCGGAGCGCCGCACGATGTACGACCAGGTCGTGGACGTACCCCGGCTGCTGGCGTTCTACGGCGCGGACGACCCGCTGCCGCATCCGGTGCTGGACCAGGCACGGGCGGCCCTCACCGCGCACTACGCGCGGGAGCTGGGCGAGCCGTTCACCACGGCGGGCCTGTGCTACTACCGCGACGGCCGGGACAGCGTCGCCTGGCACGGCGACCGGATCGGCCGGGGAGCGCGGGAGGACACCATGGTCGCCATCGTGTCCGTCGGCGCCCCTCGCGATCTGCTGCTGCGCCCGTCGGGCGGCGGCGAGACCGTGCGCCGCCCCCTGGGCCACGGCGACCTCATCGTGATGGGCGGCTCCTGCCAGCGCACTTGGGAGCACGCCGTCCCGAAGACCTCCCGCGCCGCGGGGCCGCGCATCAGCATCCAGTTCCGGCCGCACGGAGTGCACTGAGCACCCGAACGCACTTGATCACCCAAATGCGCTCTTTCGTCCCAGGTGTGCGTGATCGGAGGATCTCAGCACCACCTCTTCGACAGGAGCCCGGATGATCCATGTCCGCAGGACCGTATGCCTCGCCGTCGCCACGATCACCGCTGCCGCCCTCCTTCCGCTGTCCGGCGCCTCCGCCGCCGCGGCGCGCGCCTGTTCGGGCCTCCCGACGGCCACCGACGGAGTCACCGTCTCGTCCGCGACCTACGGCCGAATGCTCGTCGAACTGCGCCACAGCCCCTCCATCGACTGCCTCTGGGGCAGGCTCAGCGGCGGCCGGGTGGGCGACGGCGTGACCGTGTTCCTGGACAACGACCCCTGGATGTCCGCCACCATCACCCAGGGCACGTCCGTCTTCACCGAGTGGTCCTCCCGCGGGTATCCGGGGCGGTGGTTCAGCGCGTGCGCGGTCAACGACTCGGCACAGACCGTGTACATGTGCAGCAGGCCCAAGTACCCCGGCTGACCCCGCGCGAGCCGTTCTGGTTGGCTGTCCCCCGACGGGACAGCCACAACGGACGGTGGGAAGAGACCATGCGGGCAGATGTGCAGCAAGTCGCCGACGGCACCTATCTGGTGCACGGCTCCAACACCAACTGGGTGATCCTGGCCGAGGGGGACGCCGTCACCCTGGTCGACACCGGGTATCCCGGGGACCGGGAGCAGGTGCTCGCCTCCCTTGCGCAGGTGGGGAGTTCGCCGGAGGCCGTGGCGGCCGTGCTGATCACGCACGCGCACAACGACCATGTGGGGTCGGCGGAGTTCCTGCGGGCGCGGTACGGGACGCCGGTGCTGCTGCACGAGGCCGAAGTGCCGCACGCGCGGCGGGAGTTCCTGCACCAGGTGACCGTCGGACAGGTGCTGAGGAACGGCTGGCGGCCCGGTGTGCTGCCGTGGGCGGTGCACGCGCTGCGCTCCGGCGGCAAGACCCATGTCCCGGTCACCGAGCCGGAGGCGTTCACGCCGGACGCCCCGCTGGACCTGCCGGGGCGTCCGGTGCCGGTGCACTCCCCCGGCCACACCGACGGCCACTGCGCCTTCCACCTCCCGGACCGGGGCGTACTGATCACGGGAGACGCGCTGGTGAGCGGCCATCCGACGTCCCGGATCAAGGGCCCGCACCTGCTGCTCGACATGTTCCACCGCGAGCGCGCCCAGGCCCTCGCGTCCCTTGAGGTCCTCGCCGAGCGCGACGCCGACCTGTTCCTGCCCGGCCACGGCCCCGCGCACCGCGGTCCAGTACGTGAAGCGGCACTTCAGGCCCGGGAGCGAGCCGCTTAGGGTGAGGTGACGATCACCCGCGAGACGAGGATCCCCGCCCATGGCCCTGCAGATCAGCGCGACCAACCCCGAGCACCCCGCGCTCCTGTTGGAACTGCCGTGGCACCTGCCGCTGGAGGAGTGGCCGGAGGACTACCTCGTGCCGCTGCCGCGCGGCATCTCCCGGCACGTCGTCCGCTACGCGCGCGCCGGGACCGAGGTCATCGCGGTCAAGGAACTCGCCGAACGGCCCGCGCTGCGCGAGTACGAGCTGCTGCGCGACCTGGACCGCCTCGGCATCCCGGCGGTCGACCCGCTCGCCGTGGTCACCGGCCGCGTCGACACCGAGGGCGCGCCCCTGGAGCCGGTGCTGGTCACCCGGCACCTCGGCGGCTCCCTGCCGTACCGCTCGATGTTCGAGACGACGATGCGCCCGGCGACCATGCACCGGCTGATGGACGCCCTGGCGGTACTGCTGGTGCGGCTGCACCTGGCCGGGTTCGCCTGGGGCGACTGCTCGCTGTCCAACACCCTCTTCCGGCGCGACGCGGGCGCCTACGCCGCCTACCTGGTCGACGCCGAGACCGGCGATCTGCACCCCCAGCTCAGCACCGGGCAGCGCGACTACGACCTCGACCTCGCGCGGGTCAACATCAGCGGGGAGCTGCTGGACCTGGAGGCGTCCGGCGCGCTGCACCCCTCGGTGGACCCGATCGAGTTCGGCACCGAGATCTGCGCCCGCTACCGGGGCCTGTGGCAGGAGCTGACCCGCAGCTCGGTGTACCCGGCCGGGAAGTACCACTACATAGAACGCCGGATACGCCGCCTGCACGACCTCGGTTTCGACGTCGCGGAGATGCAGATCGAGCACTCCTCCAACGGCGACAGCGTCACCTTCGTGCCCAAGGTCGTCGACGCCGGCCACCACCAGCGCCAACTGCTGCGCCTGACGGGCCTGGACACCGAGGAGAACCAGGCCCGACGGCTGCTGAACGACCTGGAGAGCTGGATGGCCACCCAGGACGACTACGCCCCGGGCGACCCCCTCGCCGCCCGCCCCGAGGTCCTCGCCCACCGCTGGGTGCGGGACGTCTTCCGGCCCACGGTCCGGGCGGTCCCGCTCGAACTGCGCGGGTCGATGGACGCGGCGGAGATCTACCACGAACTCCTGGAACACCGCTGGTACTTGTCGGAGCGGGCGCAGCACGACATCGGTCTGGACACGGCCGTGACCGACTACATCGAGAAGATCCTCCCCAAGGCCCGCGAGACGCTCCAGCCCACCTCGCGGGAGGCGGACTGACTCAGCCGGCGGCGGGCGGCACCACGGCCACCGGGCAGTCGGCGTGGTGCAGCACACCGTGCGCGACCGAGCCGATCCGGGCGCCCACGGCCGTACGGCGGGCGCGCCGCCCCACGACCATCAACTGGGCCCGCCCGGCCACCGACAGCAGTACCTGCCCCGCGCTACCCATCTCCACGTGCTCCACCACATGCACATCCGGGTACCGCTCACGCCACGGCTGCACGGCTGAGGCCAGCGCCTTCTTCTCGTACGGCTCAAGACCGCCCGCGTCGTCCAGCAGCTTCAGCGAGGACGGGCTGTAGGCGAACAGCGGCGGCAGCGTCCAGGCGCGCACCACCCGCACGGTGGCGCCGCGCGCCGCGGCCGTCTCGAAGGCGAACCGCAGCGCCGCCGCGCTGTCCTCGGGCTCGCCCTGCTGGCCGACGACGATCTCGTGCCCGGCGACCTCGGCGGAGGGCTGGTCCCCGGCGCGCACCAGCACGACCGGCCGCTCGGCCGCCACGATCGCCTGCTGTCCGACGGAGCCGAGCAGGAAGCCGACGACGGCGGCGTGCCCCCGCGACCCGAGCACCAGCATCTCGGCGTCCACGGCCGCGGAGACCAGCGTGTCGACGGGCCCGCCCTCGGGCGCGTCGGCCGTCACATCGAGCCCGGGATGCCGCTCGGCGAGGTCCCGGGCGGCCCGCGCCACCGCTTCCCCCGCCCACTTCGCCTGCGCGTCCGGGTCGGCGCCCTCGACCGCCTCCAACGGCTGGAACCGCCAGGCGTGCACGACGCGCAGCGCCAGTCCCCGCCGGACCGCCTCACGGGCCGCCCAGCCCAGCGCGGCAAGGCTCTCGTCGGTTCCGTCGAATCCTGCCGTGATCGGGCGCGTCATTGCGGGTGCCTCCCTGGGTCGTGGTCACGTCCGGGTCCCCAGTCTTCACTACGCTGCATTCATGACCTTGGAGTGGGAGCAGATCAACGTCGACGCGGCCGATCCGGTGGCCCTGGGGAGTTGGTGGGCGGCCGCCCTCGGCTGGGTGGTCGTGAACGACTCGCCCGACGAGTACGAGATCCGGCCCGCTCCGGACCGGCTGCCGGGACTGCTCTTCGTCCCGGTGCCGGAGGGAAAGACGGTCAAGAACCGGCTCCACCCCGACTTCCGTCCCGACGACCACCAGGCCGAGGTCGACCGCCTGCTGGCGCTCGGCGCCCGGCACGCCGACGTCGGCC
Organism: Streptomyces cinnabarinus; assembly: GCF_027270315.1. NCBI lineage: Bacteria > Bacillati > Actinomycetota > Actinomycetes > Kitasatosporales > Streptomycetaceae > Streptomyces > Streptomyces cinnabarinus. Next base: position 426,435 of record NZ_CP114413.1, read on the forward strand.
AGGGCGAGCAGTCGTGGACGGTGCTCATGGACCCCGAGGGCAACGAGTTCTGCGTGCTGTCCTCGCGCCGCCGCTGACCCGGACGAGGTCACCGGGGACTCACTCGCCGCGGCCGCGGATGTCTTCCACGATCTTCATCACTGTCGCCGTCAGCCGTTCTCGCCGTGCGCGGTCGCGCACGCCAGAAGGGCCGGACAGTGTGCGGGTCTGTGACAGCCGCGGCCTGGGCCGCCTCCGGCATACCTGAGCGAAGTGACACGATCGAACATACGATGGCACCTGTCGGCACGGCGGCGGTCGTCTCCGTGCCGGAGCAACGGACCACTCGGGGTGGGAGACGTATGGCACAGGCCGCCGAATCAGCGCGGACCGTCATCCTGACCGTGGACGACGACCCGGGGGTCTCCCGCGCCGTCGCCCGTGATCTTCGGCGGCGCTACGGCGAGTCGTACCGGATCGTGCGCGCGGAGTCCGGCGAGTCCGCGCTGGAGGCGCTGCGGGAGCTGAAGCTGCGCGGCGAACTGGTGGCCGTGATCCTCGCCGACTACCGGATGCCGCAGATGAACGGCATCGAGTTCCTCGAACAGGCCATGGACATCCATCCCGGCGCCCGGCGGATCCTGCTCACCGCGTACGCCGACACCGGCGCGGCCATCGACGCCATCAACGTCGTCGACCTCGACCACTATCTGCTCAAGCCGTGGGATCCGCCGGAGGAGAAGCTCTATCCGGTCCTGGACGATCTGCTGGAGGCCTGGCGGTGCAGTGACTTCCGGCCGGTGCCCGCCACCAAGGTCGTCGGACACCGCTGGTCGGCCCGCTCCTCGGACGTACGGGAGTTCCTGGCCCGCAACCAGGTGCCCTACCGCTGGTACTCGGCGGACGAGCCGGAGGGGCGGCGGCTGCTCGCCGCGGCCGGGCAGGACGGGCAGCGGCTGCCGCTGGTGATCACACCGGAGGGGACGCCGCTGGTCGAGCCGGACGTGCCGGAGCTCGCCTCGCATGTGGGCCTCGCGACCACACCGACCGCCGACTTCTACGACCTCGTGGTGATCGGCGGCGGTCCGGCGGGCCTCGGGGCCGCGGTGTACGGGGCGTCCGAGGGGCTGCGGACGGTGCTGGTGGAGCGGTCCGCGACCGGCGGACAGGCCGGGCAGAGCTCGCGCATCGAGAACTACCTGGGCTTCCCCGACGGTGTCTCCGGCGCCCAGCTCACCGACCGGGCGCGCCGGCAGGCCGCCAAGTTCGGCGCCGAGGTCCTCACCGCGCGCGAGGTCACGGGCCTGGAGGTCAGCGGCGCCGCGCGCGTCGTGCGGTTCTCCGACGGCTCGGCGATCGCCGCGCACAGCGTGATCCTGGCGACCGGCGTCTCCTACCGCCAGCTCCAGGCGCCCGGCTGCGCCGAACTGACCAGCTGCGGGGTCTTCTACGGCTCGGCGCTGACCGAGGCGCCCTCCTGCCAGGGGCACGACGTGTACATCGTCGGCGGCGCCAACTCCGCCGGCCAGGCGGCGATGTACCTGTCCAAGGGCGCCAAGTCGGTGACGCTGCTGGTGCGCGGGGCCGATCTGTCGGCGTCGATGTCGCACTACCTGATCCAGCAGATCAACGAGGCGCCCAACATCTCCGTCCGTCCGCGCACGGTCGTCGAGGCCGCCCATGGCGACGGCCACCTCGAACAGCTCAGCCTGCGGGACACGGAGACCGGCGAGAGCGAACTCGTCGACGCCCAGTGGCTGTTCGTGTTCATCGGCGCGGCCCCGCTGACCGACTGGCTGGCCGACACCGTGCTGCGCGACGGCAACGGCTTCATCCTCACCGGACCCGACCTCACCCCCGACGGACGGCCCCCGGCGGACTGGGAGCTGGACCGGCCGCCGTACCACCTGGAGACCAATGTGCCCGGCGTGTTCGTGGCCGGTGACGCGCGCGCCGAGTCCGCCAAGCGCGTCGCCTCCGCGGTCGGAGAGGGAGCGATGGCCGTGATGCTCGTCCACCGTTATCTGGAGCAGTCGTGAGCGGACAGCCCATGCCGTGCAGCCCGGCGGAGATCAGCTCGCTGTTCCTGTTCGAGAAGCTCACCCCCGAGCAGCTCGGCAGACTGTGCGCCGAGGGCCGGGTGGAGCGGTTCGAGCCGGGCCCGGTCTATGCCGAGGGCGATCCGGCGACCTGCTTCTACGTCATGGTCGAGGGCACCGTGGTGCTGTCCCGCCGGGTCGGCGGGGACGACGTCGAGGTCATCCGCAGCTCCCAGCGCGGGGTGTACTCGGGGGCGATGCAGGCCTATCTCGGGGACCGGGCTCGGCAGGCCTACAACAACTCCATGCGGGTCACCGAGCCGACACGGTTCTTCGTGCTGCCCTCCGACACCTTCGCGGCCATCATGCAGGAATGGTTCCCGATGGCGGTGCATCTGCTGGAGGGGCTCTTCTTCGGCTCGAAGAACACCCAGCGGGTCATCGGCCAGCGCGAACGCCTGCTGGCGCTCGGCTCGTTGTCCGCCGGGCTCACGCATGAGCTGAACAACCCCGCGGCGGCGGCCGTACGCGCCACCTCGACCCTGCGCGAGCGGGTGGCGAAGATGCGACACAAGCTCGCCATGATCGCCTCCGGCCCCTATCCGCGGGAGAGCCTGGCCGGTCTCATCGAGATCCAGGAGCGCACCGCCGAACTCGTCGGCAAGGCACCCGCGTTGAGCCCACTGGAGGCGTCCGACCGCGAGGACGCGCTCACCGACTGGCTCGACGACCACGACATCCCGGACGGCTGGCGGCTCGCCCCGACCTTCGTCCAGGCCGGTCTCGACGTTGACTGGCTGGAGCAGGTCGCCGCGGCCGTCGAGGCGGACGTCCTCGCGGGGGCGATCGGCTGGCTCAACTACACGGTCGAGACCGAGCTGTTGATGAGCGAGATCGAGGACTCCACCACCCGGATCTCGCACCTGGTCGACGCCGCCAAGCAGTACTCGCAGCTCGACCGCGCCCCCTATCGCAGCGTCGACGTCCATGAACTCCTCGACAGCACCCTGCTGATGCTCTCCGGGAAGATCGGCCCGATCAAGGTCGTCAAGGAGTACGACCGCACTCTCCCGGAGATCCCCGCGTACCCGGCGGAGCTCAACCAGGTGTGGACGAACCTCATCGACAACGCGGTCTCCGCCATCAAGGGCGCGGGCGGCGAAGGGACGTTGACCGTGCGGACGGCACGGGACCACGACCGGCTGCTGGTGGAGTTCGGCGACACCGGCGTGGGAATCCCGGCGGACATCCGCGGCCGGATCTTCGATCCCTTCTTCACCACCAAGCCGGTGGGCGAGGGCACCGGGCTCGGCCTGGACATCTCCTGGCGGATCGTGGTCAACAAGCACCACGGCTCGCTCCAGGTCGAGTCCGAGCCGGGCGACACGCGATTCCAGGTGCTGCTGCCGCTCACCGCCGCGGAGAACGAGAGCCCCGCGGGGAACGAGAACACTGAGGAGACCGCATGACCGACGGCATCGATCCCAGCGTCCCGCCGAGCGGCACGGGGTGCGTGGAGTGCGACGAGGCCGGGGGGTGGTGGTTCCATCTGCGGCGGTGCGCGCAGTGCGGGCATGTCGGGTGCTGTGACTCGTCGCCCGCGCAGCACGCCACCGCGCACTTCAAGGCCACGGGGCATCCCATCGTGCAGAGTTTTGAGCCGGGTGAGGGGTGGTTCTGGGACTACAGCAGCTCTGACCTGTACGAGTCGGGGCCGGAGTTGACCGCGCCGGACAGCCATCCGGTGGATCAGCCTTCGCCAGGACCCGCGGGGCGGGTGCCTGATGACTGGGCTCAGGTATTGCGAGGCGCCTGAGCCGCGCCTCTCAGAGGCGGGACCAGCGTGCCTAGGATTGAGCGGTGACGCAGAACATATTCTCCGCTCCGCTCATCGGCCGGGATCAAGAACTCGACCGGCTGCTCGGTGTGCTGTCGCGGGCCCGCGCCGGGGAAGCCCGGGCTGTGCTTGTCGCCGGGGACGCGGGGGTCGGTAAGACCCGGGTGCTGGACGAGGTGGCTGCTCGGGCCGCCCGGGACGGGATGACCGTGCTGACCGGGCACTGTGTCGATCTGGGCGATGTCGGGCTGCCGTATCTTCCGTTCACCGAGGTGCTCGGGGTGCTGGCCGGTGATGCACGGTTCGCCGAGGTGCTGGCGGCTCATCCGGTGGTCGACCGGATGCTGGGCGGCGGTACGGACGCGGCGCGGGACTCACGGCTCCAGCTGTTCGAGGGGATGGCCGGGCTGCTGGCCGACCTCGCGGACGTGGCCCCGCTGCTGCTGGTCCTGGAGGATCTGCACTGGGCCGACCAGTCCTCCCGGGATCTGCTGCGGTTCCTGCTCAGCCGGGGAGTGCTCCAGCGCCCGGCGGGCGGAGTCGCCGTGGTGGCCTCGTATCGGGCGGACGATCTGCACCGCCGGCACCCCTTGCGCCCACTGCTGGCCGAGCTGGTCCGGCTGCCCTCGGTGGAGCGCCTGGAGCTGCGGCCGCTCGCCGACTCCGAGGTGACCCGGCTGGTGCGGGCGCTGGAGGAGCGGCCGCTGCCGGACACCACGGTCCGCCGGATCGTCGAGCGCGCCGAGGGCAACGCCTTCTACGCCGAGGAACTCCTCGCGGCCACCGACACCGAGGCCGGCGGGGTGCCGAGCGGTCTGGCCGACGTCCTGCTGATCCGCTTCGAGCAACTGTCCGACACGGCTCAGCAGGTGCTGCGTACCGCCGCGGTCGCCGGGCGCCGGGTGGAGCACGATCTGTTGCGGGAGACCGTGGGGCTGCCCGAGGAGGAGCTGGAGTCGGCGCTGCGCGAGGCCCTCGGACGGCAACTGCTGGTACCCGGGGAGGGCAACACCTACGCCTTCCGGCACGCCCTGGCCCGCGAGGCGGTCTACGCCGATCTGCTGCCGGGCGAACGGGCCCGGCTGCACGGCGCGTTCGCCCGGCTGCTCGCCGCCCGGCCGCGGCGCGCCGAGACCGCCGCCGAGCGCGCCCACCACTACCGCGAGAGCCATGACCTGGCCGAGGCGCTCACCGCCTCCCTGGAGGCCGCCGACCACGCCGGCCGGGTCGGCGCACCGGCCGAGGAGCTACGGCATCTGGAGGCCGCGCTCGATCTGTGGTCGTCGGTGGATCCGTCCGCGCGGCCCTCGGGCGAGCACGGCGACCGCGTGGCCCTCACCCTGCGCGCCTCCTCGGCCGCGGCACACGCCGGTGCGGCGCACCGCGCGGTCGCGCTGACCCGGTCCGCGCTCGCGGGCGTCGACCAGGAGGCGGACTCGGAACTCGCCGCCCGGGTCCGCTACACCCTCGCGGGCAATCTGATCACCGTCGACAACCTGAGCGCGGCGTACGCCCACAGCAACGAGGCGCTCGCGCTCATCCCCGCCGAGCCGCCGACGCCGACGTGGGTGTGGGCGGCGGCCACCCATGTCCTGGCGGCACGTCAGGTCGGGGAGAAGGGCACCGCGTTGAAGATGGCGCGCCGGGCCCTCAAGGTCGCGGAACAGTTGGCGATCACGGACGCCAGAGCGGATCTGCTCATCTCGCTGGCGGTTCTCGAAGGCACCGGCCGACGCAGCCCGGAGAACCGGGCCCGGCTGCGCGAGGCCCGGGAGCTGGCGCGGAGTTCGGGCAACGCGCCGGTGGAGCTGCGCGCCCTGTTCAGCCTCGCCATGGGCCACTTCGAGGCGGGCGAGCTGGAGGAGTCCCTGCCCTGGCTGACCGAGGGCCTGGACCGCGCCCGCCGCGCCGGGCTGCTGTCCTCGGCGTATCCGCTGGAGATGCGCTATCTCCGGCTGGTGCTGCTGTACACACTGGGCCGCTGGGACGAGTGCGTGCGGGCCGCCACGGCCGACGCGGAGGTGCTTCCGGCCTCGGGCGCCTTCACCTCGGGGCCCGCCTGGTACGTGGCGGTCGCGCGCGGCGACCTGGCAGCCGCCGACAGGTCACGGGTGCTGCTGGAGGGGCCCTTCGACTGGATGGGCACGCTGGTCGCGGGCATCGTGCGGACCGACGCCGCCGCGCTGGCGGGCGATCCGGAGGCGGCGGTGGAGCGGATGCGGTCCACGGTCGCGGTCCTCACCGACGAGGCGGGGACGCGCCCCGATGTGACGGTGCGGCTCGCCGCGCTGGCGCTGTCCGCCGTGGCCGACCGGGCCGCCGAGCTGCGGCTGGGCGGGGACGGGGCCGGGGCCCGGCACTGGGCGGACATGGCGACGGAACTCGTGGAGTCGGCGCGGGACTCGGCGGTGCGCGGGGGCGAGCAGTCGCCGCAGGGGCCGGAGGGCATGGCCTGGCTGGCGCGCGCCGAGGCCGAATGGCTGCGGGCCACGTCCGGTCCCGACGCGGCGGCCTGGGGCAAGGCGGTGGCCGCCTTCGACTACGGCGACCCCTACGAGCTGGCGCGCTGCCGACTCCGGTTCGCCGAGGCCCTGTTGACGGCCGAGCGGCGCGAGGAGGCTGCGGTGGAGGCGGCCGCGGTACGGGAGACGGCGGTTCGGCTCGGCGCGCGGCCCCTGCTGGAGCGGGTGGACGCCCTGATCCGGCGCGGCCGCCTCGCGGACAGCGGGTCCGCCGCGGACCGCACCTCGCCGCTGACCGCCCGGGAGCAGGACGTACTGCGTCTGCTGGCCCAGGGCCGCAGCAACCGCCAGATCGGCGAGGAGCTCTTCATCAGCGGCAAGACGGCGAGCGTCCATGTCTCCAACATCCTCGCCAAGCTGGGCGCCGCGAGCCGTGGCGAGGCGGTGGCCGTGGCCTATCGCGAGGGGCTGATCGCACCGGAGCACAGCGCCTCCGGCTGACCGTCGGCCGACTGTCATGGGCGTCCCCCATGCGGGCGACCCACGCCCCCATATGTCCTGAATGACCATCTTTCTTTCTCTCTCTGGCACTACCGTGCGTCACCGTGACGGTGTGTCAGCAGGGAGAGAGGACCCGGATGGACTCGGCAACGGTGGGCAGGTCAACGGCGTTGGGGACCGCGGTCCTCCTCTCGCTCCTGGCGGTCCCGGCCCACGCGGCACCGCTCGAACCCGAGCCCGATCTCGCCGGGTTGCGCGGGGTCCTGAGCACGGCGATGAGGCAGGGCGCGCCGGGCGCGGTCGCACGGGTCGACGACCACGGCAACGTCGCCAGGACGGCCGCGGGCATCGCCGACCGCACCACCCGGCGGGCGCTGGCCACCACCGACCGGTTCCGCATCGGCAGCGTCACCAAGACCTTCTCCGCCGTCGTCCTGCTGCAGCTGGTTGACGAGGGGAAGCTGAAGCTCGGTGCCTCGGTCAACCGCTATCTGCCGGGGCTGCTGCCGGACGACCGGATCACCGTGCGCCATGTGCTCAGCCACCGCAGCGGCCTGTACGACTACACCAACGACATGTTCGCCAGGACCGTTCCCGGGTTCGAGGCGGTCCGCTCGAAGGTCTTCACCTACCGCCAGCTGGTGGACCGCTCCCTGCGCAAGCCGCGTACCACCGCGCCGGGCGGCCCGTACCGCTACTCCAACACCAACTTCGTCGTCGCCGGGATGCTCATCGAGAAGCTGACCGGCAACCCCGTGGGCATCGAGTACCAGAACCGCATCTTCGGCCCGCTGGAGCTCGGTGACACCTTCTACGTCCACCCGGACAAGAAGATCCCGGGGCGGTACGCGCGCGGCTATCTCACCCCGGACACCTCAGGGCCGCTGGTCGACGCCACCGAGCAGACGGCGTCCTGGGCGCAGAGCGCGGGCGCGGTGATCTCCACGGCACGGGACCTGAACACCTTCCTGTCGGCGCTGCTCGGCGGCAGGCTGACCTCGCCCGCGCAACTGGCCCAGATGCGCAAGTGGGTGCCCGCGGGGCCGGGGCAGGCGTACGGGCTCGGGCTGCGGCGCCGGGACCTGCCGTGCGGGGTCTCGGTGTACGGGCACACAGGGGCCGTACAGGGCTTCTACACCTACGCGTTCGCCTCCAAGGACGGCGGCCGCAGCCTGGCGGCATTCGTCAACACCTCCAACAACGGCGCCGTGCACACCACGATGCTCGGGACACTGGAGTCGGCGTTCTGCGGCAAGCAGACCCAGCCCGGCAAAGCACCGCGCGGCTCCTCGGCCGGCGAGCGCCCCGAAGCCGCCGGTCCCGGCCCGGCCATGCGCTGAGGTCGCGGGCCGGGAACCCTGTCGGCGCGGCGCGCGTTGTCCGGACACCTGCCACCGGAACGCGTACGACGACACCAGGACGGCCCGATGAGCGAGTTGGTCCCCGGGGGCAATCTGCCCCTCCCGGGCGGCGCCGTGGCCGTCCGGGTCCCCGGCCCCTTCGATGTGTCCGCACTGATCACGGACGACGGCGGCAAGGTCCGCGGCGACGCGGACTTCGTCTTCTACAACCAGCCGGCCGTCCCCGGCGCCCGCCTCCACGGCGACACGCTGACCGTGGATCCGGCGCGGCTGCGCACGGGCGCCACCCGCGTGACCGTCGTCGTCAGTCCCGCCGACCCCGGCACCGCCCTGGGCACCCTGCCCGCCCCGACGCTCCTTGTCACCGGCCCGGGCGGCCGCACCCTCGCCCGGTTCGCGCCGCCCCGTCCACGGCAGGAGAGGGTGCTGCTGCTCGCGGAGCTGTACCGGCGGGGCGGCGGCTGGAAACTCCGGGCGCTGGGCCAGGGGTACGCCGAGGGGCTGGCGGGGCTCGCCCGGGACTTCGGGGTGGACGTCACCGACGACGCGCCCACCACGGCCCCGGCCCAAGCCCCGCTCCCGCCCCCGGCCGACCCCGACGGCTTCGCGGACCTGGTGAACTCCGCTCGCGCGAGGGCCGGTTCGCCACCAGTCACCCTGGACGCCCGCCTCTGCTCCGCCGCCCGGGAACACGCCGGCGCCATGGCCGCGGCCGGGCGTCTGGGCGCGGAGGGCCGGGACGGCGTCTCCGTCCACCAGCGCGTCACGGCCGCCGGATTCGCGTATCTCACCATCGGGGAGCACCTGGTCTCCGGCCCGCGGACCCCCGCCGAGTTCATCGACTACTGCCTGCGCACCGACCGGGCCCGGCGCACCCTGCACGACCCGGTGTTCACCCACGCCGGACTGGCGTACGCTCCCGCGGCCCGCTCCGGCGACCTGTACTGGACGGCGCTGTGGGCCCGCCCCCTGACGGCCGGGGACCTGGCCCGGACCGCCGGGGACGTCGTCGACCTCACCAACCGCGAGCGCGTCCGGGCCGGTCTGCGCCCCCTGTCCGTGGACCCGGTGCTGACCACCGCGGCGCAGGCGCACAGCGCGGACATGGTCGCGCGGGCCTTCTACTCCCACACCTCGCCCGAGGGCACGCAGCCCTGGGACCGGGCGGCGGCGGCCGGCTCCCGGCACCGCTCGATCGGCGAGAACATAGCCTGCGGCCAGCGCTCCCCCGCCGAGGTCGTGGAGGGCTGGATGAACAGCCCCGGCCACCGCGCCAACATCCTCAAGCGCGACTTCACCCACATCGGCATCGGCTTCGCGGGCGGCGGCCCGGCCGGCACGTACTGGACCCAGCTGTTCGGCGCCTGACGGACCGTCCGACGCGATCTAGGCGGAAGGACATCGTCCGCGACACGATGCCGTTATGAAGGGTGATCTGTTTTCCAGTGAGCACATGGTCCAGCCCGCTACCGCGCCGGGCATGACGGTCGAGAACGCCAAGTGCATCAGATACGCGGTGAGCGGCGAGATGCTGGCGCGTCAGGGCGCGATGATCGCCTATCGCGGCAGTCTCCAGTTCGAGCGCAAGGGCCAGGGCGTGGGCGGCCTGCTCAAGCGCGCGGTCACCGGGGAGGGGCTGCCGCTGATGGCGGTGCGCGGCCAGGGCGAGGCATGGTTCGCGCACGAGGCGCAGAACTGCTTCGTCGTCGAGCTCGACCCCGGCGACGAGTTCACCGTCAACGGCCGCAACGTGCTGTGCTTCGACGCCACGCTCTCGTACCGGATAGCGACCGTGAAGGGGGCGGGCATCACCGGCGGCGGGCTGTTCAACAGTGTGTTCACCGGGCAGGGCCGGCTGGGGCTGGTCTGCGAGGGCAGTCCGCTGGTGATCCCGGTGTCCGCGCAGTATCCGGTCTACGTCGACACCGACGCGGTGGTCGGCTGGAGCGCGGGCCTGGGGACCTCGCTGCACCGCTCGCAGTCCATCGGCTCGATGCTGCGCGGCGGCTCGGGTGAGGCCGTCCAGCTGATGCTGAGCGGCGAGGGCTATGTCGTCGTACGGCCGAGCGAGGCGACCCCGCAGAAGGCTCAGCAGCACTGACGGTCCGTGAGGTGATCTGCGCCTCACGGGCAACCCTGTCGGCTCCGTCCACGTCTTGATCGACAACAGATGACACCGCCCTGGTCCCACGGGGGGCCAGGGCTGGTTTCCGATGCTCTATACACACCATGTATACGCGCTATGTATAGATGTGGTGTATACGGACCGAAAGGCATCCATGTACGGCAAGGCATTCGCCCCGGAATACCAGGGCGCCCTGACCACCCTGTCCGTGAACTCCTCGCTCACCGACGTCCTGGCCGCCGGCACCGAGGAGTTGCGGGCCGCGGAGCGGACCGGACACCACGGTGAGGCGGCGCGCTCCGGGCTCGCCGTCGCCGAGGCGCACCGGCGGCTCGGGCAGGTCGGGGAGGCGGACCGGGCGTGGAAGGCGAGCTACCGCGCCGCCCGCGCGGCCGGGGACACCGCGGCGATGGCGTGGGCGCTGTGGAGCGGCGGCACCCTGGCCCGGCAGCGCGGTGAGTTCCCGCTCGCCCGGCGCCTCCTCCAGCTCGCCGCCGACCTCGGTGAGCGCGGCGGGGACGTCGTCGTCCGCGGCTACTCGCTCGCCGGACTCGCCGAGACCGGCCGCATCCAGGGCGACTACGCGGCGGTGGCCCGGCTGCACGAGCAGCTGCTGGCCGAGGCCCGGCGGCGCGGCGAGGCGCGGCACACGGTGTGGGCGCTGGAGGGCATCGCGCAGATCCACCGCAACACCGGCTCCTACGACACCGCGTTCGCGCTGTTCGAGGAGGCGGCCGAGATCGCCGCGCGCGCCGAGGACCGGCGCGGGCACGCCTGGGCGCTGCGCGGGCTCGCCGACATCGTCTCGGTGCGCGACGGGGACACCGAGCGCGCCCTGGAGCTGCTGTCCGAGGCGGAGACGACCTGCCGGGCGATGAAGCTCTCCAGCGCGCTCGCCTACAACCACAAGATGCGCGGCAACGTCCTGTACCGCGCGGGGCGTTATGCCGAGGCCCGGGACCTGTACGAACAGGCGCTCGCCGAGTTCCGCGCCATGAGCGAGCCGCGCGGCGAGGCGCTGTCCCGGCTGGGGCTGGCCAAGTCCCGGGCCCGGCTGGGCCGGGACCGCGCCGAGACGGCGGCCGAACTGGCGGAGCTGGCCCGCACCCTGGACCGCATCGGCCTGCGGCACGCCCGGGAGATGGTGGCCCGCGCACAGCAGGAGCTCGGCACGGAGGTCGTACGGTGACGGCGGCACCCTCGACCGCGCCGCCGAGCGCCGTCCGAGTACTGGACCGCTGCCGGGAGTTGGTCCGCCCGGAGCTGGAACGGGCCGTGGCGCGGCTGCATCCCTGGGTGGGAGAGATGGCCGCGTACACCTTCGGCTGGTGCGAGGTGGGCGGGACCCCGGCCACCGCCTCCGGCGGCAAGGGCGTACGGCAGGCGCTGGCCGTGCTCGGCGCCGAGGCGGTCGGCGGCCCCGCCCACGCCGGGCCGACCGCCGCCGTCGCCGTGGAACTCGTGCACGCCTTCTCCCTGTTGCACGACGACATCATGGACGGCGACGTGTCCCGCCGCGGCCGCCCCACGGTCTGGCGGGCCTACGGCACCGGCCCGGCCGTGCTCGCGGGCGATGCCCTGTTCGCGCTGGCCGTCGAGACGCTCGCCGAGGCCCCGGCGGGCGCGGGCGGCGCCGTACGGCTGCTGTCGGCGGCGCTCGCCGATCTGGTGCGCGGGCAGGCGGACGATCTGCTGTTCGCGACCCGGCCCTGGACAGGGCCCGAGCGGGTGCGGCCCGAGGAGTACCGGACGATGGCCGAGCACAAGACGGGCGCGTTGCTGGGCTGTGCCGCCGCGTTGGGCGCCGCGCTCGGCGGGGCGCCGCCCGCGACGGTCGCCGCGCTGGACCGGGCCGGGCGGGATCTCGGGATCGCGTTCCAGATCGTCGACGACGTGCTCGGCATCTGGGGCGATCCCGCCGTCACCGGCAAGCCCGTGCACAGCGATCTGCGCACCCGCAAGAAGACCCTCCCGGTGCTGGTCGCGCTGGACACACCGGTGGCCCGGCAGGTGGCGGGGCTGCTGGAATCGGGCGAGCGGCCGGACACCGCGGCCGCGCTGATCGAGCGGGCGGGCGGCCGGGCGGCGGCCCTGCGCGAGGCACGGCGCCGGATCGCCGTCGCCGAGGCCGCCCTGGCCGCCGTACCTCTTCAGGCAGGGGCGGGTGGGGAGTTGCGGGCGCTGGTGGACTTCCTGGTGCGCAGAGAACTCTGAGACGGGCGTTCGACTCATCGGATGAACAAACGGGAATCGGCGTATCTCGCTCGGCGAATCCTTGAACACACCCCGTCACACCCGCCGTACCTGTGGGAAAGGTGAGAGCCAGGGGTTCAGCGAGGGATGACCATGGTCAAGGCGCACGTCTCCACACCCGTGTTGGTCGCCGGCAGATACCGGCTCGTCGAGGTGGTCCACCAGGAGACCAATCGCGTCTGCTGGTACGCCGAGGACGGCCAGGCGCAGCGGCCCTGTCTGGTCACCCAGATCGGGCTGCCGGACGACGCGGGCGGGGAGGAGGCCCGCCGGGTCACCGCGCGGGTGCTGCGCACCTCGGAGCGGATGTCGCTGGTGATGGCCGGGCGGGTCGCCGAAGTCGTCGACGCCGTCGCGGACTCGGGCACGCTGTGGCTGGTGAACCGGTGGATCGACGGGCAGCCGCTGGGCGAACTCCTCTCCCAGCAGGGCACGTTGAACTACGTGCGGGCGGCGCGCATCGGCCTGGAGGTGCTCGATGTGCTGGAGGCGGCGCACGGGCAGGGCATCACACACGGCGAACTCAGCCCCTCCCAGGTGTTCGTGCGGGACCAGGGGCCGGTCGTGGTCTCCGGCTTCGGGCTGGCCGGCGCCACTCTGGCGCCCCGGCTGGCCGCCCCTGCCTACGCCTCTCCGGAGCAGGCCCGCGACGAGCGGATCGGCCCCGCCACCGACCTGTGGGCGCTCGGCGCCCTGCTCTACACGATGGTGGAGGGACGCCCGCCGTTCCGGGACCGGGGACGCCCGGAGGCCACGCTCAAGGGGGTGGACCGGCTGCCGCTGCGCACCCCGGTGCGCGCCGGTCCGCTCACCCAGGCCGTGCAGGGGCTGCTGCGCAAGGACCCCGTGGAACGGCTGCCCCGGCCGGTGGTCCGCGAGGCCCTCCTGCGCGTCCTCGACGAGGAGACCGCGGCGGCGATGCCGAGCCCCCGGCTGCGCGGCAGGTACGCGAACTGTTCGAGCTGGAGCAAACGGACCATGGTCGCCGGGACGGCGCTGGCCGTCGTCACCGTCGCGGTCGCCGTGCTCGCGGTGACCGACCAGTGGCCGGGCGGCTCCGACTCCCCCACCGCGGGCACACCGCCCCGACCGGCCCCGTCGGCCACCGCCTCCTCCGCCCCCAGTCCATCGGACCCGGTCGACCCCACCCCGACCGAGTCCCCCTACCGCCGCTACGCGGCACCCGAGGGCTACTCCGTCTCGCTCCCGGAAGGCTGGCGGCCGTTGAGCACCGACCGGGTCTCGGACCTGGCGTACCGCGTCGTACTCGGCGCCGACGGAGACGCGCGGACGCTGACCGTCACCTACAGCGAGCGGGTGGGGCCCGACCCGGTCGATGTGTGGCGCGAGGTGGAGCCCGGTCTGAAGCAGGACGGCGGCTACAAGCGGATCGGCGAGATCCGGCCGACGACCTACCGCGGCCAGGAGGCCGCCGAGATGGAGTGGCTCATGAACGCCGACGGCACCCGGGTGCGCACGCTCGGCCGGGGTTTCCTCATCGGCGACAACCGGGGCTACTCGCTGCGCTGGACGGCGCCCGCGGCCGACTGGAACGACGCCGCCAACCGCGAGGCCCTGGCCACCGCCCTGCGCACCTTCCGGGAACCGTCAGACTGACCGCCGGGGCGCACCCATCGCGCGCAGCGGCCGCGGGCGCAGGGGCTCGGTGCGCCAGCGTGCCGTACAGGTGTGCTCCGACAATGAGCAGGTCACCGCGAGACGGTGGGGCGTCTCCAGGAAGAGCACCTCCGCCTCCACCGTGTCGGCGTCGGTCCAGCCGCCGCTGACCGCGGTGGGGACCGGTTCCTCGGCGATGCTCCAGCGGCCCGGGTCGAGCCGCAGTTCGAGCCGCTGGCCGTCCTCGAAGAGGGCCAGCACCGGGCCTTCCGGATCCGCGCTGACCTCCGCGGAGATCCCGTCGGAGCCGAAGGAGACGGTCGCCCACCCCTCGGGTGCGGCCTTGCCGACCGCCGGGGGCAGCGCGAGCCCCGCCAGCCGCTCGGCGAGGGCCGCGTCCGCCCGCTCGCGGCTCGTCAGCGGGGCCGGACCGCAGGCGGGCAGCAGGTGTGTCCAGATCAGGTCCAGCAGCTTCTGCATCCCCACGGTCGCCGAGGTCATGGCGATCACCGCGTCCTGCTCGGGCAGCACCAGGCAGTACTGCCCGTACGCGCCGTCCCCGCGGTAGCCGTGCCGGGACATCCAGAACTGAAGGCCGTAGCCCTGCCGCCAGTCCGCGCCGCTCATCGGTCCGCCGGCGTTCGCCGTGTGGCAGCGGGTGGCCTCGGCCACCCAGGACTCCGGGAGCACCCGCCGTCCCTCCCACAGCCCACCGTTCAGATGGAGCTGCCCCAGCCGGGCGACGGCGTCCGTGCTGGCGTGCAGCCCGCTGAAGCCCAGCTCCCGGCCCGTCCGGTCCCGCTGCCACGCCACCTCGCCGATGCCGAGCGGGTCGAGCAGCCGGGGGCGCAGATAGTCGGTGAGGAACTGGCCGGAGACGCGCTGGACGATCGCGGAGAGCGTGAAGGTGGCGGGCTGGTTGTAAGCGAACACCGTGCCCGGGTCGCGCTCGGGCGGCAGCAGCAGGAACCCGCGCACCAGATCGTCGGGGTCCAGCGCATGGGCCCGGTCCAGGGTGTCGGTCTCGTGGCCGCTCGCCATCGACGCCACGTGCCGTACGAGCATCGCGCGGCTGCGCGGGTCGGTGATGTCGGCGTCGAACTCCGGGAAGCAGGAGAGCACCGGATCGTCGAGCCGCACCAGCCCCTCGGCGACCGCGAGCCCCAGCGCGGCGGAGGTGAAGCTCTTACTGAGGGAGTACAGCAACTGCGGCCGCCCGGCGGTGTACGGCGCCCACCAGCCGGACGCCACCAGCCTGCCGTGCCGCAGGATCATCAGGCTGTGCGGCTCGATGTCGGGGTCGGCCTCCACGGCGTCGAGGAAGGACTGCACTCCGGACGCGTCGACGCCCTGGGAGGCGGGGGTGCTGGAAGGCAGCGCGCGAGTCGTCATGACGGCATCCCTACCCAGTCCGGCAAACCGTCCCGTGATGACTGGGCCGCCTTCGGATGACACACCCCGGGCCGTCAAACCATCGCATGCAGGCGCATATAGGCTGCCGGTCTGCCCATGTGCGGTTCCCAGCCTCAGGAGAGTCATCCGTGACCCTAGCGTTCGCCCCGTCCGAGACGTCCCCCGCTCCGCTGTCCGACCTCGTCGCGCGGGACGCGCGTGAGTTCGGTGTGTACGCCCGCACCGGCGGCTGGGCCTTCGGCCTGATGGTGGCCCGCAGCGTGCGGCCCGGAGGCCAGGGCGCCGACGAGACGCCGAAGGTGTCCGCGAAGGAGTTCGCCGAGCTGGCCGGCTGCTCCCCGGAGCGCGTCATGCGCTACTACAAGGCCTGGGACCGGGCCGCCGACGACGGTCTGGTCCCGCAGTTCGAGGCGCTCCAGCCGGGCGCCGAGGTGGAGCTGCCGGACGCCGACGTGTGGCTGAGCTACTACGTGTCCCGCAACAGCGCCACCTCCGAGCGCGGCACCGCCATCGCCGAGGCCGCCGAGGCCGAGGGCATCCGGCCGACGAAGGCGCTGGAGGTCGCGGAGAACCCCACCGCGCTGCGCGCCGCGATCCTCGCCGACCCCTCCACCGCCCGCGCGGCCCGCAGCGCGCTGCTCGACCGGATCAAGGAGGACCCCGGGCTCCAGGCCGAGCTGGCCCGGGACGTGGTACGCACCGACGATCTGAAGAAGGCCGTCGCCAGCGAGAGCCGGGCCGCCGACCGGATCGGCTACGTCCGTCAGATCGCCGAGTCCGGCCAGGTCAGGACGCCCGCCGGACAGACCATCGACGCGCCCGCCGACCTGCGTCAGGAGGCCGAGCGGCATCTGTCGCTGATCGAGGAGCTGGAGGACGACGAGGACACCGGCGAGTGGGCCACCGAGGCCTACGACACCCTGAAGAACCTCGTCGTCGAGACCGTGGAGGCCGACCCCGAACTCCGCGTCCAGGAGCGGCGGACGAAGTTCTACAGCAGCCTCCAGCGGGCGACGAAGGTCTTCGAGGAGCTCACCTTCGACGATGTGCAGGAATTCGCCGAGGACGACATGGTGCAGCAGCTGGAGGACCTCCAGCAGGCCATCGCCTCGTGCATCGCCGCGCTGCGGGGCGGTCAGTCCCGCGAGGTGTAGCGGCGCCGGGCCCACGCGGGCAGCAGGAACCAGCAGAGCAGGTACCACGCCACGACCCCGGTGACCAGCCAGGGCACCGGGCCGTCGTCCATGGCGACCCGCAGGATCAGCAGCAGCGAGGCCGTCATGGTGGCCAGCAGCAACAACAGGCCGACGAGGGTCAGCCGGGACGCCCATTGGACGGCGCGCGGTTTGATGCGCCTGCCGGACACCAGGCGGTGCAGGGAGACGGGTCCGATCAGGGCGCCGGTGGCGGCGGCGCCCAGGATCACGGTCACGATGTAGATGTTCTTCTCGGTGCTGCCGAGGTCGTCGTACTTCGGGGTGAAGACGACGGTGAGCAGGAAGCCGAACAGGATCTGCACGCCCATCTGGGTCACCCGGACCTCTTGGATGAGCTCCGACCACATCCGGTCGGCGCGCTCTTCCTCGGTCTCGTCACGGCCCGAGCTTCTCTGCGTTGCCTGCGCCATGCCGTCCGGGTGACCCCGGCGTTGATCGTTCAAACGGCTACCAGCGGGTTTCGACCTGTTCCTTGATCCGCCGCTCGTACAGGTCCCGGATCGCCCCCAGGGTCTGCTCGGACAGCTCCGGGAGGGTGGCGGCGGTGGCGTTGGCGCGGGCCTGCTCGGGCGAGCGGGCGCCGGGGATCACGCTGGTCACGCCGGGTTGCTGGATGATCCAGCGCAGGGCGAGCTGGGCCGGGGTGAAGCCCTCGGGGGCGAGGGCGGAGAACTCGGCGGCGGCCTCGACGCCGGTCGTGTAGTCGACGCCGGAGAAGGTCTCGCCCTGGTCGAAGGCCTCGCCGTGCCGGTTGTAGGTGCGGTGGTCGTTCGCCGGGAAGACGGTGTCCTTGGTGTACTTGCCGGACAGCAGTCCGGAGGCCAGCGGGACCCGGGCGATGATGCCGACGCCCGCCTCCCGCGCGGCGGGCAGCACCTCCAGCAGCGGCTTCATCCGGAAGGGGTTCAGGATGATCTGCACGCTCGCCACGCCCGGCCGGACGATCGCGGTGAGCGCCTCGGCGCAGGTCTCCACGCTCACGCCGTAGGCGGCGACGCGCTCCTCGGCGACGAGGGTGTCCAGGGCGTCGAACACCTCGTCTCTGGAGTAGACCGGCGTGGGCGGGCAGTGCAGCTGCACCAGGTCGATGCGGTCGACGCCGAGGTTGCGGCGGGAACGGTCGTTCCAGGCGCGGAAGTTGTCCAGGACGTAGTTCTCCGGGATCTGGTCGACCCGGCGGCCCATCTTGGTGGCGACCAGGACGTGCAGATCGGGCCGGCCGCTCAGGAAGGAGGCGATGGTCTGCTCGCTGCGGCCGTCGCCGTAGACGTCCGCGGTGTCGAAGAAGGTCACGCCCGTCTCGGCCGCCGTCTCCAGCACCTTGAGGGCGTCCTTGTCGTCGACGTCTCCCCAGTCTGCGCCCAGTTGCCAGGTGCCGAGACCGACCACTGATGCGTGCTGTTGCGACCTGCTGAATGTGCGCTCGTCCATGGGCGTCAGTCTGTCATCCGCGCCGCTCAGGCACTTCTTCGGGCTGCCGACCGGAGGACAGGGTCCGGGCCTGCACGGTGCGCGCGAGCCTCGGGCCGAGCCAGCGCTTGAACCGGCGCAGCGCCTCCAGTCGGCCCGCCGCCCGGTCGAGGCGGTAGTAGAGCTGGGGCGGTACGTAGGGCAGCAGCGGCGAGTGGCGCTGGCCGAGCAGGGCGAACATCTGCTCGGGCGGGAGATGGATGTAGCGGGGCAGGTTCTCGTACCACTGGGCGCTGTAGCGGGCCGCGCTCTGGAGCGGGAGCAGGGCCTGCTTGCGTTCGCCTTCGTACTGGGCGAGGGCCCGGGGCAGTTGGGGGTGCTCGCGCAGGGCGCCGGCCAGCGCGATGGCGTCCTCCAGGGCGAGGGTGGTGCCGGCGCCGATGGAGTAGTGCGTGGTGTGGGCGGCGTCGCCGAGCAGGACCAGGTTGTCGCGGTACCAGGTCCGGTTGGTCAGCGTGCGGAAGTTCAGCCAGGAGGAGCTGCCGTCGGCCGGTGCCCGGCCGATCAGGGCGTGGCCGTCGAGGGTGTCGGCGAACAGCTTCTCCAGCAGGGCGAGTCCGTCGGCCTCGTCGGCGCGGTCCAGGCCGAGGCCGGTGAAGGTCTCGGGGGCGCATTCGATGACGACGGTGCTGCGGTCGGGGCCGAAGCCGTAGCCGTAGGCCCAGATCCAGCCGTGGTCGGTCTCGACGAAGGCGAAGGTGAAGGCGTCGAAGACCTTGGGGGTGCCGAGCCAGATGTAGTGGTTGCGGCCGGGGCTGAGCTCGGTGCCGAAGTGCCCGGCGTGGCGGGTGCGCAGGGCGCTGT
Organism: Streptomyces cinnabarinus; assembly: GCF_027270315.1. NCBI lineage: Bacteria > Bacillati > Actinomycetota > Actinomycetes > Kitasatosporales > Streptomycetaceae > Streptomyces > Streptomyces cinnabarinus. The sequence continues at coordinate 445,513 of NZ_CP114413.1, forward strand.
GCACTCCGTCGGCGGCGACGACGAGGTCGGCTCCGGCGGGCGGGCCGGCGGCGTCGATCTCGCTCTCGTACTCCAGGTGTACGCCGAGGGCGCGGGCGCGGGCGGCGAGAAGTTCCAGGAGGCGGTGGCGGCCGATGCCGAAGCCCTCGTCGCCGCCGTGCCGGGTGGTCAGGTCGCGGACCCGGGCCACGCCTTCGTTCCAGTTGACCGAGTGGTCGGCGACGGCCTGCGCGGACACGGGGTCGTGTTCCTGCAGCCGGTCGAGCAGTCCGCGCCAGTAGGTGACGCCCCAGCCGTAGGTCGAGCCCTCCGGGTTGCGTTCGTGGACGGTGATGTCGTGGGACGGGTCCTGCAGCTTCAACAGGATCGAGAGATACAGGCCGGCGGGCCCGCCTCCCACACAGACGACCTTCACGCGCACCCCTCGGAATCACTCAAAGCGATCATTTCGAGACGGAGGGTAGCAGTGCGGACGGCGGGGATCCGGCTTCCGGATCGCGTCACTTTCGGGGCGTGACCCAGGCCACCCTCAGCGCACCCCCGAGTGAAAGACCACCCGAATCAGGACTCCAGGGAGAAGGAATTGCCCGTTCCGGTGGATCTCGGCATATGCACGCAGCAAGATCATCCTGGTTCAACCTTGCATGACATGTAGGTAATTGTCCGGATCAGAGCCAACCGCTCCGGCCGGATTTCTCCTGGTCTCGTCCCGCCCGATAGGCATGCGGAGTCAACAGCCCAACCGAACCGGGAGATCCGTATGCCGGAACTCAGCCGTCGCCGCGCGCTCACCGCCGCGGCCGCCCTCGCCGCCGCCTCCGGAGCCGCCACACTCGCCGCCCCCGCCGCCCGGGCCGCCGGGCACCACCCGGGCTCCTCCCCCGCGCCCTTCGAGGAGGTCTACAAGGGCCGCCGGATACAGGGCAGGGCCGCCTCCGGCGGCGGCCACCACGACCACGGCGGCGGCTACGGCGTGTTCGTCGACGGGGTGGAGCTGCACGTGATGCGCAACGCCGACGGCAGCTGGATCAGCGTCGTCAGCCACTACGACCCGGTGGCCACCCCGCGCGCCGCCGCGCGGGCCGCGGTCGACGAGCTCCAGGGCGCCGCGCTCCTTCCCTTCCCCGCCAACTGACCCGCCCCTCACGCACCTTCCGGGAGCAACCGCACATGACCGTCCGCAAGAACCAGGCGTCCCTGACCGCCGACGAGAAGCGCCGCTTGGTCGCCGCCGTCCTGGAGCTCAAGCGCAGCGGCCGCTACGACGAGTTCGTCACCACGCACAACGCCTTCATCGTCGCCGACACGGACAACGGCGAGCGCACGGGCCACCGTTCGCCGTCCTTCCTGCCCTGGCACCGCAGATTCCTGCTCGACTTCGAGGGCGCCCTCCAGCAGGTGGACGCCTCGGTCGCGCTGCCCTACTGGGACTGGAGCACCGACCGCACCGCGCGCGCCTCGCTGTGGGCGCCGGACTTCCTCGGCGGCACCGGGCGCAGCCTGGACGGCCGGGTGATGGACGGGCCGTTCGCCGCCTCGACCGGCAACTGGACCATCAACGTCCGGGTGGACGGCCGTGATTACCTGCGCCGGGCCCTCGGCTCCGGCGGGCGGCAGCTGCCCACCCCGGCCGAGGTGGACTCGGTGCTGGCCATGGAGACGTACGACATGGCGCCCTGGAACAGCGGCTCGGACGGGTTCCGCAACCATCTGGAGGGCTGGCGCGGGGTCAATCTGCACAACCGGGTGCATGTGTGGGTCGGCGGGCAGATGGCGACCGGGGTCTCCCCCAACGACCCGGTGTTCTGGCTGCACCACGCCTACATCGACAAGCTGTGGGCGGACTGGCAGCGCCGGCACCCCCGCTCCGCCTACCTTCCGGCCGCGGGCACGCCGAACGTGGTCGACCTCAACGACACCATGAAGCCGTGGAACAACGTGCGGCCCGCCGACCTGCTGGACCACACCCCGCACTACACGTTCGACGCGGCCTGATCCGGCTCAGGCCTCCGCGGAACGGCACTCCGGGTGGCCCCAGCCCTGCGCGTTCTTGGCGATGGACTCACCCGCCGCGTAGGAGCGGCCGCACAGGCAGCGGCCGGGGAACTTCGCCTTGATGGTGCGCGCGGAGGAGCCGCCGCTCTTCTTCGCGGCCGTGGGGCGGCGGCGCGGCGCCTTGGCGGGGGTGTCCGCAGCAGCGGGCGGCTCGGGCGAGCCGAGGCCGCTGCCCGCGGGCTCCTGCACGGTGGCCGCCTGACTGGCGGCGCGGTCGGCGAAGTCGTTGAGCTTGTCGCCGTCCACCTGGTGGGCGGGCACGTAGCGGAACTCCACGGAGCGGCCGGCCAGGAGCTCGTCGATGCGTACGACGAGCTCCTGGTTGGCGACCGGCTTGCCGGCCGAGGTCTTCCAGCCGTTGCGCTTCCAGCCGGGCAGCCAGGTGGTGACCGCCTTCATGGCGTACTGGGAGTCCATCCGGACCTCCAGCGGTACGCCGGGGTCGGTCGCCGCCAACAGGCGCTCCAGAGCGGTCAGTTCCGCCACGTTGTTGGTGGCCTTGCCGAGCGGCCCGGCCTCCCAGCGGGCCGGGGTCTCGCTCTCGTCGGCCACCACCCAGGCCCAGCCCGCGGGTCCGGGGTTTCCCTTCGAAGCCCCGTCGCACGCGGCCACTACTCGTTCACGCATGCGCCGATCATGCCATGGGCCGAAGGGGTGCCGGTCAGACGTCGGTGAGCTTGGGCATCTCGCCCTGGGTGGAGGTGACGTCGATCACCGAGAAGTTCGCGCCCTGCGGGTCGCTGAGTGCCGCGAACCGGCCGAACGGCGAGTCCATCGGCCCGAACCGCAGCACACCGCCGAGCTTGGTCGCCTTCGACACGGCCTCGTCGCAGTCGGGGACCGAGAAGTAGACGTTGATGTACGCCTGTACCTCGGGCGGGAACTCCTCGGTCATCTTCATCCGGCCGAGGACGGGGGCGTCGGTGATGTTGAAGATCCGGAAGTCGACTCCGTCGTCCTCCATCTGCTGCGCCGTGTACCGCGGGAACACGGCGGGGAAGAAGGTGTCGGACTTCTCCGGCTCACGGGTGAAGACCTCGGCCCAGCAGAACGCGCCGGGCTGCTCGGGCGGGGCCTCGAAGCCCTCGTGCTCGCCCGCCTGCCACACCCCGAAGACGACGCCGCTCGGATCGCGGCCCAGGCACATGGTGCCGAAGTCGCCGACCTGCATCGGCTCCATCAGCACCTCGCCGCCGTTGTCCCGGATCCGGCCCGCGGTGGCGGCGGCGTCCGGGGAGGCGAAGTAGAGGCACCACTGGGACTGGCCCTCCTGCCCGGGCATGGGCGGGACGACGGCGGCGACCGCCTTGCCGTCCGCGTACGCCTGGGTGTAGTTGCCGTACTCCGACGACGACTCGCCGAAGGTCCAGCCCAGGACGTCGCCGTAGAAGCTCTTGGCTCCCTCGACGTCGCTGAACATCGCATCGGCCCAACAGGGGGTTCCCTCTGGCTGTACGGCCATGACTGCGGCCTCTCCGAATCGGTGGTGGGTCCGGTTCCACACGCTAGCCATCCCCCGGGCCAACCGCGCGCCGAACGACTCAGTCCGTCCCAGACTGGGAGGAAGGGTGTACGGCGGGACGGGGAGCGCGATGGCGGACAGGACGATGCGCACGTGGTCGGTGGCGGCCCCCGGGCCGGTGGAGGGCGGGGCGCTGCGGTTCGTGGACAGGCCCGTGCCGGTGCCCGGGGACGGTGAATTGCTGGTGCGGGTGCGGGCCTGCGGGGTGTGCCGCACCGACCTCCATGTCACGGAGGGTGATCTGCCGGTGCACCGGCGTGGGGTGACTCCCGGGCACGAGGTCGTCGGGGTGGTGGCGGGGCTGGGCGCCGGGGCGAGCGGGTTCGCGCTCGGCGACCGGGTGGGGGTGGCCTGGCTGCGGTGGACGGACGGCACCTGCGGCCACTGTCTGCGCGGCGCGGAGAACCTGTGCCCCGGTTCGCGGTACACGGGCTGGGACGCGGACGGCGGCTACGCCGAGTACACGACCGTGCCGGCCGCCTTCGCCCACCCGCTGCCCGGCGACCTGGCCGACGTGGCGCTCGCGCCGCTGCTGTGCGCCGGGATCATCGGCTACCGGGCGCTGCGCCGGGCCGCGCTGCCGCCGGGCGGGCGGCTCGGTCTGTACGGGTTCGGGGGCAGCGCCCATCTGTGTGCCCAGGTGGCCCTGGCGGAGGGCGCCCGCGTGCATGTGCGCACCCGGGGCGCGGCGGCCCGGCGCCTCGCGCTGGAGCTGGGGGCGGCGTCCGCGGGCGAGACGCACGAGCCGCTGCCGGAGCCGCTGGACAGCGCCGTCCTGTTCGCGCCCGCCGGGGAGCTGGTCCCGGTGGCCCTGCGGGCGCTGGACCGGGGCGGAGTGCTCGCGGTCGCCGGGATCCACCTCACCGACATCCCGGCGCTGCGCTACGAGCGGGAGCTGTTCTACGAGCGGGAGTTGCGCAGCGTCACCGCCAACACCCGTGCGGACGCGCGGGAGTTCCTCGCCCTCGCCGCCCGCTACGGGGTCCGCGCGACCACGCACACCTATCCGCTGTCCCGGGCCGACCAGGCGCTGCGCGATCTCAAGGCAGGCCGGTTCGACGGAGCGGCCGTACTGGTGAACGACGTGACCTGACCGCGCGCGAAGCTCCCCGCGCCCATCCCGCGCGCCCCTCGCGCGCCGCCAGTTCGGGCGACATCGACCGGCGCGCGATCACACCATCGTGCCCCATCCGCCGCAACCGGATGTTTGGCACATCCGGCGCGTGAAACCGCCCCCTTCACGCGGTTCCCGGCGATCACCCGCCGCTGTTTGCCTTGTGTACAGACAGCGCCCGCTGTCCACCCCGCGCCACGCGGTTGCCGCCACCCGCCGACCACACCGCTCACCCCTGAAACACCCTCCAGGGAGGGACTGTGTCCGCACCCGAAAGCGCCGCCGATCCCGCCGTCGACGACTCCGCCCCCGCTCCCTCGTTCACCAGCCTCAGCACGCGAGCGGCACGCCAGCTCACCACGACCACCAAGTCCGAACCCCAGATGCAGGCCATCACTTCACGATGGCTGCTCAAGATGCTCCCCTGGGTCGATGTCCGGGGCGGCACCTACCGCGTCAACCGGCGGCTCCAGCTGCGGATCGGCCGCGGCCGGGTGCAGTTCGAGCAGAACGGCGCCGACGACGTGAGGGTCATCCCCCAGACGCTCACCGAACTCCCGGTGCTGCGCGGCTACTCCGACACCGAGGTGCTCCAGCAGGTCGCCTCCCGGTTCCGGGTCCGTGAGGTACGGGCCGGGCAGGTCCTCTTCGAGGCCGGGCAGCCGGTCACCGAGGCCTATCTCGTCGTGCACGGCCGCTTCACCCGATACACGGCCGGCAAGTACGGCGAGGAGGAGGTCATCGGGGTCGTCACCGGCGGCGAGGGCATGGGCGACGAGGCCGTCGGCCGCGCCGACCCGCTCTGGCTCAGCTCGGTACGCGCCGAGACCGCGGGCGTGGTCCTGGTGCTGCCCTGGGACTCGCTCATGGACTACGTGGACCGCGCGCCCTCGCTCGCCGCCCAGCTGGAGGCCTTCGCTCAGCGGCAGAGCAAGCCCATGAACCGCAAGGGCGAGGCCGATGTGCCGATGCAGGCCGGCCATGTCGGCGAGCAGACGCTGTCCGGCGGCTTCGTCGACTACGACCTCGCCCCGCGCGAGTACGAGTTGTCCCTCACCCAGACCGTGCTGCGGGTGCACACCCGCGTCGCCGACCTCTACAACGACCCGATGGACCAGACCCAGCAGCAGCTCAGGCTCACGGTCGAGGAGATCCGCGAGCGCCAGGAGTGGGAGCTGGTCAACAACCGTGAGTTCGGCCTGCTTCACAGCACCGCCTACGACCAGCGCATCAGCACCTTCGCCGGGCCGCCGACCCCCGACGACATGGACGAGCTGCTCTCCATGCGCCGCAAGACCAAGCTGTTCCTGGCCCACCCCAAGGCCATCGCCGCCTTCTTCCGCCAGTGCAACCGGCGCGGACTCGTACCCGGCACGGCGAACCTCGACGGACACGAGGTGCCCGCCTGGCGGGGTGTGCCGCTGCTGCCGTGCGGCAAGATCCCGATCGGCCCGCAGCACACCACCAGCATCATCGCGCTGCGCACCGGCGAGGCCGACCAGGGCGTGGTCGGGCTGTACCAGACCGGGATCCCCGAGGAGTTCCAGCCGGGCCTGAACGTGCGGTTCATGGGCATCGACGACGCCGCGATCCTGCGCTACCTGGTCACCGCCTACTACTCCATGGCGATCCTGGTGCCGGACGCCGCCGGAATCCTGGAGAACGTCCAGATCGGCCGGACGGCCGACTGACGGGACGGAACGGAATACCCACATGACTTCCACTGCGTTCCGGGCGCCCGGCCCGCCGAACCTCGCCCGCTCCGTCCGGGACCGGCGCGGCACAGCCGTGCCCGGCCTGCTGTACCGGCCCGCGGTTCCGGCGGACCCCGAGAAGGTGAAGGAGGTGGATGTACGGCTGGAGGCATGGGCCCGCGAGCTGGATCTGTTCCCCACGGCGTGGTCGGGTGACTTCGCGGGGTTCCAGTTCGGCCGGGCCGTGGTGCTCCAGCATCCGGGCGCCGCCGACCTGGAGCGCCTCACGGCGGCCGGGAAGCTGCTGCTCGCGGAGAACGTCGTCGACAGCTGCTATTGCGAGGTCTCCGAGGGCCGGGGCGCCTCGGCGCGCGGTCTGGGCGGACGGCTCGTCATCGCCCAGTCGGCGCTCGACCCCTACCACGGCGACCCCGAGCATGAGGAGCGCTGGCGGCTCGGCGTCCAGGCGGACGGGCCGCTGCGCTCCTACCACTGGGCCCTGAAGGACTACGCCGCCTTCGCCACCCCGAGCCAGACCTCCCGGTTCGTGCACGACATCGCGCGGCTGCACCTGGGGTATCTCGGGGAGGCCGCCTGGGCGGAGACCGGGTACATGCCGCGGGTGTGGGAGTACCTGACGATGCGGCAGTTCAACAACTTCCGTCCGTGTCTCTCGCTCGTCGACGCCGTCGACGGCTACGAGCTGCCCGAGCCCTTGTACGCCCGGCCCGAGATCCAGCGGGTGACGGCGCTGGCCTGCAACGCCACCACGATCGTCAACGACCTGTACTCGTTCACCAAGGAGCTGGCGAGCGATCCGACGCATCTGAATCTGCCCGTGGTCGTCGCCGCCAACGAGCGGTGCGGTCTCAAGGACGCCTATCTGGAGTCCGTCGAGATCCACAACCGGGTCATGGCCGCCTTCGAGGAGGAGGCCGAAGTCGTCGCCGCCCTGTCACCCCTCGTCGGCCGCTACACCGAGGGCCTCGCGGCCTGGGTCGCCGGAAACCACGAATGGCACGCCACCAACACCCACCGCTACCACCTGCCCGACTACTGGTAACCCCCACCCTGACAGCACGTCAGAAGCACCAGGAGGAATCCGCGTTGAGCTCCCCCCACGTCGACACCGTGTCCGCAGCGGTGCCGCCCCAGTCCAGGTACCAGAACAGTGTGGCGGACTACTGGAACGCCGAGGAGAACCCGGTCAACCTCGAACTCGGAAAGATCGACGACCTGTATCACCACCACTACGGCGTCGGTGACGTCGACTGGTCGGTGCTCGACGACGCCGACCCCGAGCTGCGCGAGGAGCGGATCACGGCCGAACTGCACCGGCTCGAACACGCCCAGGCCGAGCTGCTCGCCGGCCGGCTCGGCCCGCTCTCCGCCGCCGACCGGGTCTTCGACGCCGGCTGCGGTCGCGGCGGCGGCAGTGTGGTGGCGCATCTGCGCTCCGGCTGCGAGGCCGACGGTGTCACTCTCTCGGAGAAGCAGGCCGAGTTCGCCAACGAGCAGGCCCGTAAGCGGGGCATCGACCACAGCGTGCGCTACCACTGCCGGGACATGCTCGACACCGGCTTCCCGACCGGCGCGTTCTCGGCCTCGTGGAACAACGAGTCCACCATGTACGTCGAGCTGGACCTGCTGTTCGCCGAGCACTCCCGGCTGCTGCGCCGCGGCGGACGCTATGTGGTGATCACCGGCTGCTACAACGACACCTACGGCCGGGCCTCGCGCGAGGTGTCCCTGATCAACGCGCACTACATCTGCGACATCCATCCGCGCTCGGCGTACTTCCGGGCGATGGCCCGCAACCGGCTGGTACCGGTCCATGTGCAGGACCTCACCGAGGCGACCATCCCCTACTGGGAGTTGCGCCGCCAGGCCGGGCATCTGGTGACCGGAATCGAGGACACCTTCCTCGACGCCTACCGCAACGGCAGCTTCCAGTACCTGATGATCGCGGCCGACCGGGTGTGAGACCGCTCAGCTCCGCGCCCGGCCGGACCAGGGCGCGGAGCCCAGCGAGCCAGGCATCAACGGCGGGCACGCTCACGGCAGTTGGCGCGTACCACTCGATCGTGGGGGTGCCCCGCGGACTGTGGTCGACGCGGGTCTTCCACCGGCGGCGCGGCTGTGCTTGCCTGGGGAGCCGTTTTTCGGTTTCCGGGGCGGGAGTTGCCGCATGCGCAAGGCGTGGATGGCGGGGTTACTGCTCGGCGTGGCACTGCTCGGCGGCTGCGGGGATCCGACGTCGGGAGCGGAGTCCGCGCCCGCCCCCGAGGTGCCGAGGGCGTCGGCCACGACCCAGCAGCGGGCGCCCGCCTCACCGACCGCCTCGGTCGAGGCGCCGACCGTGCTCTACCTCGGCGACTCGCTCGCGATGGAGGCGCAGAAGGTGCTCGGCAGCGAGCTGCGCCGGGAGCTGCGCGCCGAGTACACCAGCGCCCCGTACTCGGGCACGACCCCTTGCGACTATCTGGAGGGCACCGGCGAGCGCTCGCTGGTCCCGGACGCCGACAAGGCAGCCACGCTGGTGCGCTCGCTGCGCCCGGACTTCGTGGTGCTCCAGTTCTGGGGCAACGCCTGGGGCTACACGCCCTGCATGGACGGCATCACCCACGACGCCGATCCCCGGACGTACTTCGACCGGTACGCGGCGGACCTGGAGAAGCTCACCGGGCAGATCGCCGCCGCGGGCGGGGAGCGGCGCCCGCGGATTATCTGGGTGCTCCAGGGCCCGGACCCGATCACTCCCGACCGGGTCCGGCGGGTGAACGCGCTGTACGAGGAGCGGGCCGACGCCTCGGGTGATCTCGTCGCGGACGCCGGGCGGACGGTGAGCGCCGGCGGGGCCCGCTACACCTGGGTGCGGGAGCTGCCGTGCACGGACTACGAGCGCGCGCACCCGGACTACTGCACCGCACCGGGCCGCGACCGCACCGCCCTGCACCGCGACGACGACTATCTGCACTTCTGTCTGGCGCCCACAACGTCCACCCCGAAGCCGTGCCCGGTCCGGTCGCCCGGCATCCTGCGGATGGCGCGGGAGGTCACCCGGGTGATCCGCGGCGCCTAGCGGGGCACCGGGTCACTCGCCCGCGTGCGCCTTCTGCAGGGCGGCGATGTCGAGCTTGCCCATGCCGAGCATCGCCTGGGTCGCGCGGGACGCCTTCGCCGGGTCCGGGTCGCTGGTCATGGCGTCGAGGCTGTCGGGGATGACCTGCCAGGACACGCCGTACCGGTCCTTGAGCCAGCCGCAGGGGCCGGGCTCGCCGCCGTCCTCGATGAGCTTGGACCAGTAGTAGTCGATCTCCTCCTGGTTCTCGCAGTAGATCATCAGGGAGATCGCCTCGTTGAACTTGAACTCGGGGCCGCCGTTGAGCGCGAGGAACGGGTGGCCGTTGGCGGTGAACTCCACCGTCATCACGGTTCCGGCGGGCCGCATGGAGCCCTCGGGGTAGCGGGCCGTCCTGCCGATGCTGGAGTTCTTGAAGACGGAGACATAGAAGTCGGCGGCTTCCTCCGCCTGGGTGTCGAACCAGAGACACGTGGTGAATCCGTTGCGGGCCATGAGTACCTCCTGGGGCGTGGAAAGCGGTCATCTGTATCGACCGCTCCGCACGCCGGAACTCATCGCTCTGCCCTCGGCGAATCTGCCGCGGGCAGAGAAATCCCCGGCGGCGGGGGTCCGCGGTCGACAGTGGAGTCGACGGCATCCACGCCACGACGAGGAGGTCCCATGACTCCACTCACCATGCTCGCTCCGCGGGCGGAGGAGGGCGACACCACGCCCACCCGGTTCGACGACCAGCTGGCGGCCCAGCTGCTCGGGCAGCGGATCGTGCTGCTGGGCACACAGGTCGACGAGGTCTCGGCGAACCGGGTCTGCGCGCAGTTGCTGATCCTGTCCGCGGAGGACCCGCGCACCGACATCAGCCTGTTCATCAACAGCCCGGGCGGCTCGGTCCACGCGGGCCTCGCCGTCTACGACACGATGCGGCTGATCCCGAACGACGTCGCGACGCTCGCGATGGGCTTCGCCGCCAGCATGGGCCAGTTCCTGCTGAGCGTCGGCGCCGCGGGCAAGCGCTACTCCCTGCCGAACGCGCGGATCATGATGCACCAGCCGTCGGCCGGGATCGGCGGCACCACGGCGGACATCGAGATCCAGGCGGAGAACCTGGAGCACACCAAGCGCACCATCGAGCGGATCACCGCCGAGCACACCGGCCAGAGCCCGGAGACGATCTCCCGGGACGGCGACCGGGACCGCTGGTTCACGGCCGAGGAGGCCCTCGAGTACGGCATGGTCGACCGGGTGGTGGAGTCCTTCACGGATGTCAGCCCGGCGGCCGGGAAACGACGGATGGGGCTGTAGTCATGGGGAGTTACACGATTCCGAACGTCATCGAGCGCACCCCCCAGGGTGAGCGGTCCTTCGATGTGTTCAGTCGGCTGCTGAACGAGCGGATCATCTTTCTGGGCACCGAGATCGACGACGGGGTGGCCAATGTCGTCATCGCGCAACTCCTCCATCTGGAGTCGGCGGCACCCGAGAACGAGATCGCGATCTACATCAACTCGCCCGGCGGATCCTTCACTTCGCTGATGGCGATCTACGACACGATGACCTACGTCCAGGCGCCGATCTCCACCTTCTGCGTGGGACAGGCGGCGTCCACGGCGGCGGTGCTGCTGGCGGGCGGGGATCCCGGGCGGCGGTCGGTGCTGGAGCACTCCCGGGTGCTGCTCGGCCAGCCGGCCAGCGGCGGGCGCCAGGGCACGGTCTCCGATCTGGCGCTCCAGGCCAAGGAGATGGTCCGGATCCGCGCGCAGGTCGAGGAGGTGCTGGCCCGGCACACCCATCACGAGGTGGCGACGCTGCGCGCCGACATGGACCGCGACAAGGTCTTCACCGCCGAGGAGGCCGTGGCGTACGGCCTCGCCGACCAGGTGGTGAGCCGGCGCCTCGCCGGGGTGTGAGGCGCCGGGCGGGCGCTGTCAGGCTGCCAGGCAGAGTCCGTCGTACGACGAACCGGCCGTGCCGCGTCCCCTGACCGCACCGTGCCGGCTGGTCAGGCGGATCAGCTCGCCCTGGGCCCGGGACAGCAGGTCGCCGAGGCCGAGGCCGAGGGCGTGGGCGGCGGCCGCGAGGACCTCCGAGGAGGCCTCCTTGCGGCCTCGCTCCACCTCGGAGAGGTAGGGCATCGAGATCCGGGCGGCGTCGGCCACGTCCTTGAGGGTGCGCTCCTGGGCGAGGCGCTCGCGCCGCAGCACGTCACCGACCAGGTGCCGCCACAGGGGTTCTTTGGGGGCGGGTCCGGAGCCGGGGCGCGGGGGTTCCTGGCGTGTCGGCGGGCGCAGCGGGATGACGCGGGCTTGGTTCGGCGCTTGGTTGGTCACCTTCCCAGCCTAGGAGCCGTGGCCGCGCGGGGAAGGGTTCGGCGTTCTGCCCTGGGGAGAATCGCCCTGCGCGAACAGGGAGTTGACCGGCCTTCGGTCACCGGCCGGTCAGCCGCACCACCGCGCGGACCCGCTTGCCGACCGGGACGCGTTCGACGGCGACGTCCGTCGCCAGCGCGTGCACTATCTCCAGACCGTGCCGTCCGACCCGCTCGGGGTCGCGGGGGAAACGGCGGGGCGGTGCGGCGCTGCTGTCGTAGACACAGACCGCGACCTGGGCGTCGGTGCCCTCCAGGTCCAGGATGTACGGGCCGTTGCTGTGCCGGTCGGCGTTGGTGACCAGCTCGCTGACGACCAGGAGGACCTCCTCGTGGGTCCGGTCGCCGATGTCGGCGCACCATTCCGTGCGCAGCCGGCCGAGGAAGAAGGCGGCGAAGGAGCGTGCCTCGGCGATGCACCCCGGCTCCCCGCTGTAGTGGGCCGCCTGCCGGAGCGGTTCCACGGGCACGTCGAAGCCGGTCGGAATCACTGCCCCGTCGTGTTCGATCATGCGTGTCTCTCTCGGAAGCCGGCCTCGGCCGGACGCTGCTGCACCAGGCCTCTTACCCAGTGCCGCGCCGGGCAGTCCCCGTGCCGGAAGCCGGGTGCGTCACACCGAGGGCGAGAGAGAGGGACTTCCGCTCGTGGCGAGCGAGCTGCTCGCCGGGGCGGTCGTGGTGGAGGCGAGGGGCACCGAGGGACTGGAGACGTCGGGTGACTCCGGTTCCGACGGGGGCTGCGAGGTCGGCGGGCTCGTCGATTCGGACGGCGAGGTCGGCTCGGAGGGCGAGGTCGGCGCGGACGGCGACGTCGGGGTCGACGGGCAGTCGGTCGCCTCACCGGTGGCTCCCGTCGGCGGCGGGCAGGCCGTCGTGGTGCCGGGGGACGTCGAGGGCGGGGTGATCGTCGACGGCTTGGGCTGGTGGGCGGGCGGGTCCGTCTTCTGGTCCTTGCCCCCGGTGTCGCCGTGCTGCCGGTGGAACCAGTCGTCGTGCTCGGGGTCGTAGACCACGAAGACGTTGATGACGACCGTGGAGGGCTGGACCACCACCACGTTCGAGGAGTTGTACGACGGCCAGGAGTCGCCGGTGGGCTTCGGCGCGGACTGCTGGGCGACCGGCGGGGTCAGCGGGTTGCCGCAGGCGCAGCGCACCCGGGGCTCGCCGCGGTCGTCGACGAGGACGGCGGTGCCGGTCTGGAGGACGGCCTGGTAGCTGGTGGCGCTGCCGTCGCGGTAGCCGTGGTTGGTGACCCGGGTGTCCATGCGCAGTTGCACGGGGGTCAGGTCGCGCAGATAGGCCGGGACGCCGGACGGGTCGACGCCGGCCACGGAGGCGAACGCCGTGTTCTTCGCCGGGGCCGTCTGGAGCGCCTTGATCTGCTTCTCCACATCGCAGCTCGCGACGTTGCGGGTGCCGCCGTACAGGCCGGGGGCGCCGCCGTCGACACCCTGGACGGCGTTGGCTTCGGCGGACTCGGTGGCCGGGGCCGGGGTGACCGGCGGGGCGGAGCTGTCCGTGGCGGTGGACTCGGTGAAGGGGTCGGGGCCGGTCTTGCTCGCGGCCTGGAGGAAGACCTCGCCGCCGGAGCCGGAGCCGCCGTCACCGCGGCTGAAGACGACCGCGATCACCACGGCGGCCACCACCGCCGTGGCCACCATGGCGATCCGCGGTACGGACCGCCACCAGGGCCGCTGGGGTTCCGGCTCCGGGGGGATGCCGCCACCAGTGCTGCCGCCGCCGGTGGGCGGGCCGGGGGGCATTCCGCCGCTGCTGCCCGGGGGCTGGGAGGGCGGGACCCCGCCGCTGCCGGAGGGCGGCCCGGAAGGCGGTTGCGAGGGACCGGACAGGGGGCCCGAGGGGGGTCCCGAGGGGCGTCCGGACGACGGAGGTTCGACGCTCACGATCCCTTCTTCCCGATGCGGGACATCCGCGGCAATTCATCACATCAGCCGCGTTTCCACATCGTGACCATTGTGTGCTCCTGCCCCGCGCGGTGCGCAAGCCGACGCGGACGGACCTCCCGGCGGGCGGGCCGCGCCGGTGCTGCTTAGCGTGGCAGGGTGAGCGTGCGCACCCCCTCCGACCAGGCAGTTGCCCACCACGGCTGGCTTCAGGCCCTCGTCGCCGTGCTGGCCGGGCTGATCTCCATGGGGGTCGTCGCCGCCCTGGGCCTCTGGGCGGCGGGGGCGACGGGGCTCCCGGACAACGCCTTCCCCCGGGTCGTCGCCGCGACCGTGGTCACGGCCGTCGGCGGCACGGTCGAGATGTCCGGCGACGCCGGTGGCCTCGCCGAGTCCGCGGCCGGTCTCACCGTGATGCCGCTCTCCGTCACGCTCGCCGGTGCCCTGGTGACCGCCGCCGCGTTCCTGCGGCCGCTGCGGCACCGGGCGGTGACCGGTGCGACGGAACTGGCGGGCTGGGCCGGCCGGGTCGCCCTGCTGTGGCTGCTGGCGCTGCTCGGTCTGGCCCTCGCCGCCCGCCAGGACTTCACCATCGCGCTCGGCGACGACGCCCTGAGCGACCTGGGCGAGCTCTTCGGGATCTCGCCGAAGGTCGGCTTTCGCACCGACGTCCCGCCGACGCTGTTCTTCGGACTGCTGTGGCTCGTGGGCGTCATGATCCTCGCCCTGCTGGTGTCCCCGGGCGCTCCGTTGCCGCCCCGGCTGCTGCGCTTCCAGGAGTCGGTGCGCCCGGCCGCGTACGCGATGGTCGTGCTGCTGCTCGCCTGCGTCGCCCTGGGGGTGGTGATCGGGCTGGTCGTGGCCGTGGCCCGGGGGCATGCGCGGGAGACCCTCGCGGTCATTCTGCTCGGGCTGCCGAACCTGGTGTGGCTGGCGCTCACCATCGGCTTCGGCGCCACCTGGGAGGGCCGGGTGGACGGGCCGTTCGGGCTGCCGATGCCGCATGTGCTGGACGAGGTGCTGCGCGGGAAGGAGACCGCGACGCTCAACCTCAGTACGCTCGCCGACTACGACAGCCGGGTGTGGTGGCTGGTGGCCGTGGACGCGGTGCTGGTCCTGGCGGCGGCGTTCGTGATGGCGGCCCGTTCCCCGCGGCGGGTGCGTGCTTGGCAGCACGCCGTTCATCTGGGCGTGGCGCTCGTCCTCACGGTGCTGATGATCTGCCTCGTCGGGCGGATCTCCGCGCACTACGGGCTGTCGGTGCTGGGCATCGGGGATCTCGGGGGCGATCTGGGCGGGGAGCTGGTGCTGGAGCCGCAGGTGTGGGGGGCGCTGGGCTTCGCGGCGCTGTGGGGGCTGGTCGGGGGCTTCCTCGGAGGGCTGCTCGCGCAGGTGCTGCGGCGGCGAGTGGGACGGTAGGTCGCCCCTTCAGGGCGCCAGCCGACCGCTCGTCAGCGCCGTGCACCGAAGAACGGCTCGGCCCAACGGGGCGGCGGCTTCGGTTCCGTCACCGGCTCCATCGGCTCCACCGGCTCCACCAGCCCTTCTGGCTCCCCCTGCTCCTCCGCGACCCTCAGATCCACCCGGGTCGGCGGATGCGCCACCACCTCCGTCACCACCTCCGGCTCATCACCGCGCAGGGCGGTGCGCAGTGCGGCGACGAAGGCGAGGCAGGACTCGTACCGGGCATCGGGGCTCTTGGCCAGGCCCTTGGCGAACACGGCGTCGACCGGGGCCGGGAGGTCGGGCCGCAGGGACGTCAGCGGCGGCGGCTGGTCGTACTGGTGGGCCCACAGCAGCGCCATGTCGTCGTCGCGCCGGAAGGGCGGCTGTCCGGCCAGGCACTCGTGGACGACACAGGCGAAGCCGTACACGTCGCAGCGGGCGTCGACCGGCTTGCCGGAGATCTGTTCCGGCGCCACGTAGTCGAGGGTGCCGACGAACTGGCCGACGGTCGTGACCCCGGTCAGCGACAGGGACTTCTTCGTCAGTCCGAAGTCGGTCAGATAGGCGTGCTCCGGGTGGTCGCTGTCCGTGCCGCGGGCGACCAGGATGTTGCCGGGCTTCACGTCCCGGTGGACCAGACCGTGCTCATGGGCGGCGTCCAGCGCGGAGGCCACCTGCGCGGCGATCCGTACGGCCGTCGCGGACGGCAACGGGCCCTGGCGGTCCAGCAGATGGCGCAGATCGCTGCCGTCGACGTAGCGCATGGCGATGAACAGGACGCCGTCCGTCTCGCCTGCTTCGAAGACCGGCACGATGTGCGGATGGTCGATCGCGGCGGCGGCTCGGGACTCATGGCTGAAGCGGCGGCGGAAGGTGTCGTTGCGGGCGAGTTCGGGGGCGAGCAGCTTCAGCGCGACCGGACGGTCCAGGCGCAGGTCACGGGCGCGGTAGACGACGGCCATGCCACCGCGGCCGATCTCCTCCTCGATGCGGTACCCGGCGACCTGCCGGCCGATCAGCTCGGAGGGGCGGCCGGAGAACAGGCTGGTCTCACGGGCCATCCGGGGTCACCACCCGGGTCGCGGTGAGGCCGGGGTCCCCGGTGTCGGTGCGGGGCGCCTCGTCGGTGGTGAAGGTGCCCAGGCGCAGTCCGTCCGCGTACACCCAGCGCCCGTGCTCGGAGTCGTACAGCCACGCGTGCTCGCCCTCCACGACCACCCCGATCCGCAGACCGTGCGTGCGGTCCCGGAAGGACTCGCCGTCCAGGCCGCCGGCCGCCAGGTCCTCCACCGCTGACCGGTACCGGGACAGGGTCTGCTCGGCGCGGGCGAGATGCGGGCGCGGGTCGGCGGTGCGCGCCAGGGCCGCGTCGGGCACGGGCGGTTCCTGGGGTACGGCGACCAGGTGGCGGGCGTCGACCCAGGCCGACCAGCCGTTGGCGCACAGCACACGGCCCCAGTCGCCGCGCCGTTCCAGGAGCTGTACGGGCAGCAGCGCGTCCAGCGGAACCGTGGGCCGGGCCGGGTCGGGGACCTCCCAGGCGGGCATTCCGCGGCCGGGGACGACATGGGTGGGCCGGAAGCCTGGAGTCGCCATGGCATGCGCCTACTTCCGCATCACGACGGGTTCCTGGCGCCGGAGCAGCCAGGAGACCACGTAGCCGAAGACCACCGACAGGACCAGCAGCATGCCGATGTTGAGCAGCCACACGCCCGTCGAGTGGCCGAACAGCGGGTCACCGGTCAGCTCGCCGGGCACGATCCGCGCCAGGTCCACGGTCCCGGCCATCGCGCCGAGTGCCCAGCGCGAGGGCACCAGCCAGGAGAGCTGCTCCAGGCCGGGCACCCCGTCGAGCTTGAGCAGGGCGCCGCAGAAGACGACCTGGACGATGGCGAGCAGGACCAGCAGCGGCATCGTCACCTCTTCCTTGCGCACCAGCGCGGAGACCAGCAGGCCGAGCATCATCGCGGTGAAGGCCAGCAGCGCCACGGCGATGGTGATCTCGATCAGCGGTGGCATCAGCACGCCCTCGCCGCCGGGCGCGTTGAGATCGACGCCGAGCAGGGCGACCAGGGTCAGCACCACGGCCTGGAGCACGGTGACCGTGCCGAGGACCACGACCTTCGACATCAGGTAGGCCGATCTGGACAGGCCGACGGCGCGTTCGCGCCGGTAGATCACGCGTTCCTTGACCAGTTCGCGCACGGCGTTGGCCGCGCCGGTGAGGACCGCGCCGACGCACAGGATGAGCAGTGCGTTCATCGCGGTGTCCCGGGTCAGGGCGCTGCCCGCCAGGGCGCGGGCCATGGCGCCCATCACGAACGGCAGGGCGATCATGATGGCGAGGAAGGTGCGGTCGGCGCTGAGCGCCGCGGTGTAGCGGCGGATCAGGGTGCCGAGCTGGGCGCCGCGGCTGCGCGGCCGGCGCGGCGGGGTGATGACGACCGGTCCGGTGCGGGTCAGCCGGGGCTGTGCGGTGGCGTCGATGACGTACCGGCGGTGCAGCGGTGAGCTGGTGTAGCCGCCGGCCCAGTTGCGGTCCTGGTCGCGTTCGAAGGCCTCGAAGGCCTCCGGCCACTCGTCGAAGCCGAAGAACGGGAGGGCGTCCTCGGGCGGCCCGTAGTAGGCGATCCGGCCGCCGGGCGCGAGGACCAGGAGGCGGTCGCAGACGTCGAGGCTGAGGACGCTGTGGGTGACGACGATGACGGTGCGGCCGTCGTCCGCGAGGCCGCGCAGCATGTGCATCACCGAGCGGTCCATGCCGGGGTCGAGTCCCGAGGTCGGTTCGTCGAGGAAGAGCAGGGAGGGCTTGGTGAGCAGTTCCAGGGCCACGCTCACGCGCTTGCGCTGGCCGCCGGAGAGGCTGTGCACGGGCTGTCCGGCGCGCTGTTCCAGGCCGAGTTCGCGGATCACCTCGTCGACCCGGGCCTGGCGTTCGGCCTTGGCGGTGTCCTGCGGGAAGCGCAGTTCGGCGGCGTAGGACAGGGCGGCGCGGACGGTGAGCTGGGCGTGCAGGATGTCGTCCTGCGGAACCAGGCCGATGCGCTGGCGCAGCTCGGCGTAGTCGCGGTAGAGGTCACGGCCGTCGTAGACGACGGTGCCGTGGTCGGCGGGCCGCTGTCCGGTGAGGGCGTTGAGCAGCGTGGACTTTCCGGCGCCGCTCGGTCCGACGACGGCCAGCAGGCACTTCTCCCCCACCGGGAAGGAGACGTCGTCGAGGAGGGTCTTGCGGCCGCGGTCGACGGCGACGGTGAGGTCCTGCACCTCCAGGGAGACCTCGCCGGTGTCGACGTACTCCTGGAGCTCGTCGCCGACCAGGCAGAACGCCGAGTGTCCGATGCCGATCACATCGCCGGGGCGGACCGGGGCGGTGGTGACGGGGGCGCCGTTGACGTAAGTGCCGTTGTGACTGCCCAGGTCGGTGATCTCGTGGCCGCCGTCCGGCAGGCCGCGCAGCTCGGCGTGGTGCCGGGAGACGATGAGGTCGTCGATGACGAGGTCGTTGTCGGGGGCCCGGCCGATGCGGACGGTACGGGTGGTGGGCAGCGGCCGGACGCTGGTCGGCTGCCGGAAGGTGCCGGTCTGGGCGGGCATGGAGACGGCCGAGGGGCGTTCCGGGCCGGGTGCCGGGCGGCCGAGGAGGACGGCGCGGGGGCCGTCGGCGGGGTTGCCGAAGCGGATCACGGTACCGGGGCCGACGTCCCGCTCGTGGACGCGCCGGCCCTCGGTGTAGGTGCCGTTGGTGCTGTGCTCGTCCTGGAGCGTCCAGTGGTCGGTCTCGGGGTGCAGGACCGCGTGGTGCCAGGAGACCCGGGCGTCGTCGATGACGACGTCGCTCAGCGGGTCGCGTCCGACGTGGTAGTCGCGGCTCGGGGTCATCACCGTGGAGCCCGACTCGGTCTCCAGGACGAGTACGGGCGCAGTCGGTGCGAGCGGTCGCTCCGCCATGCCAGAATTCTACCGATTAGCCCGTTCGCGCGCCCGGCGCGGACGATCAGGCGACGGGGACGACCAGGGTGGGGCTGGTGCGCTGCATGCGCATCGCGTCGATCGACTCGGCGAGCAGTTCGTACTCGGTGGTGTCGTCGCTGGTGGCGATCCGGATCAGCCGTCCGGCGGCCAACTGCTCGGCCACCAGCTCCTGTTGACGGGTGTCCCCGCACCAGACGCGGAGCACGGTGGGCACGTCGGGCGTGGTCGAGGCGACCGGCACGAGGGCGCTCGGCGGGATGTAGTCGGCCTCGGGCCGGGGGTCGAGCCGCTCGGCGATCCAGGAGGCGCGGTCCCGTAACCACCACAGGGCGAGGGCCAGGGTGGGCGCCCGGTAGGTGCCGAGCGGTACACCGATGCGCCGGCCGCCGCAGGTGCCGTACGCGGTGACATGGCACAGGAATTCGTCGTGCACGTCTCACTCCCCCGTGAGCTGATCGCCTCTCGGCAGGGCCTCGCTTTCCGTGCGGCTCAGGTGCGGTGCGTGATCAAGTCTTCGCTCCGCGTGAAGGTCCCTCTTCAGATGAGTATGTTCACTACTGAAACACTGTCACCATGACTTTCCGGCCAGTCTCCTGGCATATTCCCGGAGATCACTGGCCGAAAGGTGGCGACTTTCCCACCCGGAGTCTGGGCGAACTCACCGTGTCCGCGCAGGGGCTGGGATGCATGGGCATGAGCCATGGGTACGGCAGCTCGTCCGGCGACCAGGTTCGGCTTCGCCAACCGGCTCGGCGAGCCCACCGAGGTCCGCGGGGAGGCCGCCTATGTGCGCCAGGCCTGCGAGGCGTCGCTGCGCCGGCTCGGCGTCGACCACATCGATCTCTACTACCAGCACCGTGTCGACCCCGAGGTCCGCATCGAGGAGACCGTCGGCGCGATGGCCGAGCTCGTGCGCGCCGGGAAGGTCCGCCACCTCGGACTGTCCGAGGCGAGCGCCTCCACCCTCCGGCGCGCCCACGCCGTGCACCCGATCGCCGCGCTCCAGAGCGAGTGGTCGCTGTGGACCCGGGACCTGGAGGCCCGGATCGCGCCGGTCTGCCGCGAGTTGGGCATCGGCCTGGTCCCGTTCTCCCCGCTCGGCCGCGGCTTCCTCACCGACCGGTACAGCTCGGTCGAGACCATGGCCGACAACGACGTACGCCGCGGCCAGCCGCGGTTCGCCGACGGCAATCTCGAACGGAACCCGGCGATCGTGGCCCGGCTTGCGGAGCTGGCCGGCGCGAAGGGCGTCACCGCCGGTCAACTCGCCCTGGCCTGGGTGCAGTCCCGCGGCGACGACGTGGTCCCGATCCCCGGCACCCGGCGGCAGCTGAACCTGGAGGAGAACCTCGCGGCGCTCGATCTGGAGCTGTCCGACGAGGAGCTCGCCGCGATCGAGTCCGCCGCGACGCCCGAGCGCATCGCGGGCGACCGCTACGACGCCACCAGCCTCACCTTCGTCGACGGCTGACCGGCATACCGATGCCCCCGACCCTCGCGGTCAGGGGCATCCGGCCAGGCACCTACGCCTTGATGACCGCGTCGATGCGGGCCAGTTCCTCCGCGTCGAAGTCCAGATTGCCGATGGCCGCCACGCTGTCCTCGATCTGCCGCGCGCTGCTCGCGCCGACGAGGGCGGAGGTCACCCGGCCCCCGCGCAGCACCCAGGCCAGCGCCAGCTGGGCCAGGGACTGGCCGCGGGACTTGGCGATCTCGTCGAGGGCTCGGAGCTTGCCCACCAGGTCCTCGGTGACCGCTTCGGAGTTCAGGAAGGGGCTGTCGCTCGCGGCCCGCGAGCCCTCGGGGATGCCGTCGAGGTAGCGGGAGGTCAGCAGTCCCTGCTCCAGCGGGGAGAAGACGATCGAGCCGACCTGGAGCTCGTCCAGGGCGTCCAGCAGGCCCTCGTCCTCGGGGCGCCGGTCGAGCATCGAGTAGCGCGGCTGATGGATCAGCAGCGGCGTGCCCAGCTCACCGAGGATGCGGGCGGCCTCCCGGGTCTGCTCCGGGGAGTAGTTGGAGACGCCGACGTAGAGCGCCTTGCCCTGCTGGACGGCCGAGTGCAGCGCGCCCATCGTCTCCTCCAGCGGAGTCTCCGGGTCCGGGCGATGCGAGTAGAAGATGTCCACGTAGTCCAGGCCCATCCGCTGCAGGCTCTGGTCCAGCGAGGACAGCACGTACTTGCGCGAGCCCCACTCGCCGTACGGGCCGGGCCACATCAGGTATCCGGCCTTGGTGGAGATGACGAGTTCGTCGCGGTACGGCGCGAAGTCCGCCTTCAGCGCCTCGCCCAGCGCCTCCTCGGCGGACCCGGGCGGCGGGCCGTAGTTGTTGGCGAGGTCGAAGTGGGTGACACCGAGGTCGAAGGCGCGGCGCAGGATCGCGCGCTGCGTCTCGACCGGGCGGTCCGGACCGAAGTTGTGCCACAGGCCGAGGGACAGGGCCGGGAGCTTCAGGCCGCTGCGTCCGGTGCGCCGGTAGGGCATGTCCGCGTAGCGGTCGGGGTGTGCGGTGTACAACGCGACTCCAGAGGGGTGGGCACGAGGGGAACCGAGCTCATCACGAGGCTCCCTTAAGACCGGTGTCCACTCTTTCGTGACCTGTGGGCATTGGTCCAACAGAAGAATCCGATGGAATTCAGCAGATACGCTTCTCAGTCATGGAACTGCGCCATCTCCAGCACTTCGTCGCGGTCGCCGAGGACCAGCACTTCACCCGGGCCGCCGAACGGCTCATGGTGTCCCAGTCGGGGCTCTCGGCATCGATCCGCTCACTGGAACGGGAGCTCCAGACGCCGCTGTTCGTCCGGACGACACGCAGTGTGACGCTCACCCCGGCCGGGCGGGCGCTGCTGGGCGAGGCGGAGCGGATCCTGGCACAGGTGCGGTCGGCGCACGAGGCGGTGGCGGCGGTGCAGGGTGTGCTGCGCGGGATGCTGGCGCTGGGCTCCGAGCAGTGCATCGCCGGGGTGCATGTGGCGGGGCTGCTCGCCGCGTTCCGGCGGCGCCATCCGGACGTGGAGATCTGCCTGCGGCAGGCGGGGTCGGGGGCGCTCGCGGAGGAGGTCGCGGCCGGCCGCCTCGATCTGGCCTTCGCGGTGCGTACGACGCGGGAGGACACCGACCAGCTGCGCGCCGTACCGCTGACCAGTGAGCCGATGACCGTGCTGTGCCACCCGAGCCACAGGCTCGCCGCCGCCGGGGCCGCGGTCACTCCCGAGGAGCTGGGCGGCGAGGTGTTCGTCGACTTCCACCCGGACTGGGGGCCGCGCCGCACCACCGACGCGGCGTTCGCCGCCGCGGGGGTCCGGCGGGCGGTCGCCCTGGAGGTCAACGACGTGCACAGCCTGCTGGACCTCGTGGACGAGAACCTCGGGATCGCCGTCGTACCGCGCCATTTCCGGCACAAGCGGGAGTCACTGACCGCCCTGCCGGTCAAGGGCACCGGCGAGCGGGTGTACGAGACCGTCGCCCTGCTGCCGCACCCGCAGGCCACGAGCCCGGCGGCGCGCGCCCTGATGGAACTTCTGGAGACAGAGGGCGCGTGACGGCCTGCTGTGCGCGATGGTGGAGCCATGCATGCCAAGGACATCCTCATCGACGGTTACAGCCGCATCCAGGAAGAAGTCCACGCCACCGTCGAGGGCCTCGGCCCCGACGACCTGCACGCCCGGCCCGGCCCGGGAGCCAACTCCATCGCCTGGCTGGTCTGGCATCTCACCCGGGTCCAGGACGACCACATCGCCGACGCCTTCGGCTTGGACCAGGTCTGGCTCACCCAGGACTTCCAGAAGACCTTCGGACTCGACCTGCCCCGCCATGACACCGGGTACGGGCACACCTCAGCGAAGGTCGACAAGGTCCGGGTCGACTCCGGCGAGCTGCTGACCGGGTACTACGACGCCGTCCACGCCCAGACCCTCGGCGCGCTGCGGGAGCTGGCCGCCAAGGATCTGGAGCGGGTCGTCGACGAGCGCTGGGACCCGCCGGTCACCCTGGGGGTACGGCTGGTCAGCGTCCTGTCCGACGATCTTCAGCACATCGGACAGGCCGCCTACGTCCGCGGGCTGCTTCAGGCCGCGTAACCGGGCAGGACGACGTCCTCGATGAGGGCCTTGCGCTCGTCGAACGGGATGAAGGCGCTCTTCAGGGCGTTCACCGTGACCGTGCGCAGGTCCTCGACGGTCCAGCCGGCCTGCTCGACCAGCAGGGACATCTCGCGGGTCATCGTGGTGCCCGACACCAGCCGGTTGTCGGTGTTGAGGGTGACCCGGAAGCCGAGGTCCTTCAGTGCGGTGACGGGGTGCTCGGCTATGGAGGTGGCGGCGCCGGTCTGGAGGTTGGAGGTCGGGCACATCTCCAGGGCGATACGGCGGTCGCGGACCCACGCGGCGAGCCGGCCGAGCTTGCCGTCCACGATGTCGTCGGTGATCCGCACGCCGTGCCCGATGCGCTGGGCGCCGCAGATCTGGAGCGCCTGGTGGATGCTGGACAGACCGTCGGCCTCACCGGCGTGGATGGTGAACGGCACGCTCTCGCGGCGCAGGTGCTCGAAGGCGGCGAGGTGGTCGGCGGCCGGGAATCCGGCCTCGGCACCGGCGATGTCGAAGCCGACGACTCCGGCGTCCCGGAAGGCGACGGCCAGGTCGGCGGCCTCGCGCACCCGGTCGAACATCCGCATGCCGCACAGCAGGGTGCCGACCCGCACCGGGGTACCGGCCGCGGCGGCCTTCGCCATACCGGCGGCGAGGCCCTCCTGGACGGTCTCCACGACCTCGGCGAGGGCGAGCCCGCCCCGGGTGTTCAGCTCGGGGGCGTAGCGCACCTCGCCGTAGACGACGCCGTCGGCGGCCAGGTCCAGGACGTACTCCTCGGCGGTGCGCAGCAGGCCCTCGCGGGTCTGCATCACGGCGAGGGTGTGCTCGAAGGTGGCGATGTAGCGGACCAGGTCACCGGAGTTCGCGGCCTCGAAGTACCAGGCGGCGAGCTCGTCGGGGTCGGTGGTGGGCAGGGTGTGGCCGACCTCGGCCGCCAGCTCGATCACGGTGGCGGGGCGCAGGCCGCCGTCGAGGTGGTCGTGCAGGACGGCCTTGGGGAGGCGGCGGATCACATCGAGGTCTACACGCGTAGCGGTCATGGCGGTCTTTCCTTGGGCCTTGAGCGGAGCGGGGTGGTTCGAAGCGGCGGCGGAAGTCAGCCGACGGGCTGGAGCAGGTCCCAGCGGTTGCCGTACAGGTCCTGGAAGACGGCGACCGAGCCGTAGGGCTCGTGGCGCGGCTCCTCCAGGAAGGTCACACCCGCGGCGAGCATCCGGGCATGGTCGCGGGCGAAGTCGTCGGTATGCAGGAAGAACCCGACCCGCCCGCCGGTCTGGTCGCCGACCCGGGCACTCTGCGCGTCGCCCTTGGCGCGGGCCAGCAGCAGGTCGGTGCCTTCGTCGCCCGGCCGCACGACGACCCAGCGGGAGCCGTCGGGGCGCGGGGCGTCCTCCACGAGACGGAAGCCGAGGGCCTCGGTGTAGAAGCGGATCGCCTCGTCGTAGTCGTCGACGACGAGGGTGACCAGGGCGATGCGGCTCATCGGTGCCTTTCGGGACGTGCGATTGACGGGAGACGTTATACGTAAAACCCGGCGCGCGCCAGTCCGCGTCGAGCGAATCCGCGGGCGGCTCGTCCGGCGGACCTAGGACCGTTGCCCGAGGTGTCGGAGCGCCATGATCGGTAGCGTCCCGGCCATGACGAACACCGGCCTGCCCCGCACCCCCGACCAGCGCAGACGCGACGTACTGGAGCGACTGGAACGCGAACTCGACGTCTGGGTCGCCACGGCGGACCCCGAGGGGGTGCCCTGCATGGTGGCGCTGTGGTTCGTCTGGGACGGGCAGGCGCTGTGGGTGTCGACGCGGGGCACCAATCCGACGGGCCGGAACCTGCGGGAGGGCGGACGCACCCGGCTGGCGTTCGGCGACACCCAGGACGTGGTGCTCATCGACGGCGAGGCGGAGTCCTTCACGGCGAGCGAGGTTCCGGACGCGGCGGCCGAGGCGTTCCGGGCGAAGACCGGGTGGGACCCGCGCACGGAGCGGGCCGCCTACGCGTTCTTCCGGGTGCGCCCGCGGGCGGTGCAGGCGTGGCACGGGGTTCGGGAGTTGCCGCAGCGGCATCTCATGAAGGATGGGCGCTGGCTTGTCTAGACAGGTTCGGCACCCGTACCGCCGTAGGACATCCGATTCCCCCAAAGGTGTTACCCAGGAGTAATCCCAGATGGTTTGATGTGCGACGCCACTCAAGACCCCTTCCGACACAGGGAGAACCAGTGACGCTTTTCGCACAGCGCCGTGCACAGGGCTCGGCCGTGCTCGCCCTCTCGCTCGCCGCCGCCGGACTGGCCGGCGCGACGCCCACCGCGGCGGCCGCCGAGTCGGCACCGGGGCTGAAGGTGTTGTCCTACAACGTCTTCCTCTTCAGCAAGAGCCTGTACCCGAACTGGGGCCAGGACCATCGCGCCGCCGAGATCGTGAAGACGCCGTTCTTCCAGGGCAATGACGTGGTGGTGCTCCAGGAGGCGTTCGACAACTCCTCCTCGGACGCGCTGAAGTCCTCGGCGGCGGGCGCCTATCCGTACCAGACGCCCGTTGTGGGCCGCAGCAAGTCCGGCTGGGACGCGACCGGTGGCGCGTACTCGGCGACGACGCCGGAGGACGGCGGGGTCACGATCCTCAGCAAGTGGCCGATCCTGCGCAAGGAGCAGTACGTCTACAAGGACGCGTGCGGCGCGGACTGGTGGTCGAACAAGGGCTTCGCGTACGTCGTGCTGAACGTGAACGGCGCCAAGGTGCATGTGATCGGTACGCACGCCCAGTCCACGGACCCGGGCTGCGACGCCGGTGAGGCCGCCGCGATGCGCAGCCGCCAGTTCAAGGCGATCGACGCCTTCCTGGACGCCAAGAACATCCCGGCGAACGAGCAGGTGCTGGTCGCCGGTGACCTGAACGTCGACTCCCGCACCGCGGAGTACGGCACGATGCTCGCCGACGCGGGCCTCGTCGGCGCCGACGCGCGCACCGGGCACCCCTACTCGTTCGACACGCGGGACAACTCCATAGCCCGCGACCGCTACCCGGACGACCCGCGCGAGGACCTGGACTACGTCCTGCACCGAGCGGGCCACGCCCGTCCGGCCGTGTGGAAGAACGACGTCGTCAAGGAGCAGAGCGCGCCCTGGACGGTGTCGAGCTGGGGCACGGACTACACGTACACCAACCTGTCGGACCACTATCCGGTGACCGGCTCGGCGGGCTGACGGCCGGCCGGGGTGTGGTGGTTCAGCGCCGTGCCCACTCCCCGGCCAGCAGTTGGTAGGACCGCACCCGGTCCGTGTGGTCGTGGGTCATCGTCGTGATGAGGAGTTCGTCGGCGCCGGTGGCTTCCTGGAGTTGTTCCAGCCGGTCGGCGACGCGGGCCGGTGAGCCGACGAACTGGGTGTCGACGCGGTCCTGGACGAGGGCGCGGTCCGCGTCCGTCCACTCGTGGGCGCGGGCCTCCTTCAGGGTCGGGTACTCGATGGCGCCCTCGGCGCTGCGGATGCTGCGGACCCAGGGGCCGTACCCCTCGGCGAGCTCGCGGGCCGTCTCGTCGTCCTCGGCGACGACGACGTCCGCGGAGACGGCGACATACGGGGTGTCGAGGAACTCCGACGGGCGGAAGAAGGACCGGTAGCCGTCCACGGCCTCCAGGACGGTGGCGGGGCTGACGTGGTAGTTCGCGGCGAATCGCAGACCCCGGGCGCCGGCCGTCTCGGCGCTCGGGCCGCCGCCGCTGCCGAGGATCCATACCTCGACCTCGGCGCCCTCGCCCGGTACGGCGTGCGCCTCGATGCCCTCCGGGGACCGGTAGGTGCCCCCGAGCAGGGCGAGCAGGTCGTCGATCTGCCCGGCGTACTCCTGGGACTCGGCGTTCGGCAGCGTCAGCAGCTTGCGCTGGAGGGCGATCCGGGGTGAGCCGAGCAGGTGCTCGGGGTTGAACCGGGGCGGGATCAGCAGGCCGTTCGCCGGGCGGCGCGGCTCGGCCGCCGACGCTGCCCGCGGGCGGCCGCCGGAGCGGCCGAGGCCCAGGTCGAGGCGGCCGGGGTGGAGGGCGTCGATGAGGCCGAACTCCTCGACCGTGGACAGGGCGGTGCGGTGGCCGAGCTGCACGGCGCCGGAGCCGAGCCGGATGGTGGAGGTGGCGGCGGCCGTCAGGGCCAGGACGACCGCCGGGGACGTGCCCGCCACCCCGGGGTTGAGATGGTGTTCGGCGAACCAGTGGCGGGTGTATCCGAGGCGTTCGGCCTGCCGGGCGAGGTCGATGGAGTTGCGCAGGGCCTCGGCGGGGGTCGCGCCGGACGGGATCGGCACCAGGTCCAGGACGCCGAGGGGGATGGCTGACACGTTGGTGGTCTCCTCACGGTCGGCGGGCGGGCGCGGGTTCGGGGGCGTCACGGGGCGGCCTGTGCGGTGTGCGCCCGGTCCGGGTGGGTGAGGCCCAGGTGGTTGCGCAGGATGAGCCGTTCGTCCGGGCGGCGGCCGTGTGGGTCATCGGCCCGCGTGGCCGGCCCAGTCCAGGATCTGGACGGCCGCTCCCGCGGCTTCGAGGCCCTGGCAGTGGGCGTGATGGCGGCGGGCGATGCCGTCGAGGTCGAGGTGGGTGCCGAAGGCCGGGTGGGCGGCGAGGCGGCGGGCGTAGGCCCACAGCGCGGGGTGCTCGGCGATGCGCCGTACCGCCGCCGCGTCCAGGTGGTTGCGGTGGACGGTGTCGAGTTCCACGAGGGTGACCCACAACTCGACGTCGGCGGCGGTGATCTGATCGCGGATCATGAACTCCCGGCCGAGGAGCCACCGCTCCAGGGCGTCCAGGGTCTGGGCCAGCCGGTCGGCAGCGGCGGCCCGTTCCGGCTCGTCGCCGCCCGCCGATCCGGCGAGCTGCGCCGCCTGCGCGATGCCTTTGGCGCACATCCGCTCGACGGCCTCGATCTCCGACTCCGCTCCGCACGGGCGGAGTTGAGGACCTCCCGTCCCGAAGTGCCGGGCCAGGTCGCGGGCGATGCCGGGGGCGTGGGTGCTCACGATCCGGCCCGACCAGGCGTCGCTGAGGACGGGGGCGCGGGCCGGGCCGGTGTAGCGGTGGGTGCTCGCGTCGTAGAGCGGGCGCAGTGCGGCGTAGCCACCGTCACGACAGTCGGGGACGGCGGGCAGGACGACCGCCGGACAGGTGTCGTCCAGCCCCAGCAGGCTGTGGGTGACGGCGATCCGGAGGCCGTCCGGGCAGGCGGTCGACAGGTGGAGCCGGTAGCGGCGCGGCACGGCGTAGTGGCCGCTGCGGGCGTCCTGGCCGATACGGCCGTGGAAGTCGGCGGCGGAAGGATGGCCGGCCAGCGGTGTTACGGACATGACTCTCCCCGGGGCGGAAGCGGCAAGGGACGGGTGGCGGGGGCCGGTTCGCGCGCGCCGACGCGGGCGGTGCCGGTGGGCGACGCCGGTCGGTGGTGGGGCGCGGAGGTGGCCCGGTTACCCGAGGGGACCGATGGCGCTGCAGACGCGCAGCAGATCGATGTGACGGCGGGAGGTCAGAAGAGGGCAGGCCGAGGAGGCACGGCTGGTGACCGGCTCACGGCGCCCCATGTTTCCCTACCCGTTCACTAGGATTCCCGCTTCGGAGTGTCCGTCCGGCGCAGGCCGACGTCAAGAGGGCGTCCGCACACCTCGAAGGGGATCTTGGACGGGGCGTGTGGGAGCCGTGTTCGGCCCTGCTCAGCCGGCGGCGGCGAGCACGGCGGGGCGGCCGCCGAGGGCGAGGGAGAACTGGTCGGTGACCTGGGCCAGGGCCTCGGCGGAGCCCGGGGCCACGGAGAGCGTGCCGTCGTCGGCGACGGTGATGTCCTTGTCCAGAGTGAACCAGCCCGGGGTGATGTGGGCGGGGCCCATGGAGTTCAGGACGGGGCGCAGGGCGTAGTCGATGGCGAGGACATGGGCGGTGGTGCCGCCGGTGGCCAGCGGCAGGACGATCTTGCCCGCGAGGGCGTACTGCGGGAGCAGGTCGAGCAGCGCCTTCAGCAGCCCGGAGTAGGCGGCCTTGTAGACGGGGGTGCCGATCACCACTCCGTCCACGCGGTCGAAGAGGGCGGTGGTCTCGATGATCGCCGGGTGCCGGAAGTCGGCGCCGAGGAGCGCCTCGGCGGGCAGGGTGCGGACGTCGAGCGGTATCACCTCGTGCCCCTGGGCCCTGAGGCGGTCGTCGAGGTGGCGGAGCAGTCGTGCGGTGCGGGAGGTGGCGGAGGGGCTGCCGGAGACGGAGAGGACGGTGGCCATGGGGGTCCCTTCGGAGGAGTGGGTTCAGGAGGCGTTCTCGGGCGGGCCGGGAGGGTGGATCTCCGACTTGCCCACGGTCTGGACGCAGCGGGCGAGTTCGGCGTGCGCGTCCCTGCCGCTGCGGCGGGAGTACTCCTCGCCGAGTTCACGGATGAGTGGTCTCACCCGCGGGTCGGGGGCCGGGAGGTGAGGGACCGTCAGTTCGGGTGCGGAGGTCATCGGTTGGCCGTCGCGAGGTGCTTCGGGCCGCGGGCCGCGTCGCGCTTGGCGACTTCCTCGCGGACCAGGGGGATCACGTACCGGCCGAAGTCGATCGCGTCGCCGAGCAGGTCGTAGCCACGGGCGGAGAGGATGTCGACGCCGAGGTCGTAGTAGTCCAGCAGCGCCCGCGCGACCGTCTCCGGGGTGCCGACCAGGGCGTTGGAGTTGCCAGCGCCGCCCGTGGCGGCCGCGGTCGGGGTCCACAGTGCGCGGTCGTAGCGCTCCCCCGCCTCGGCGATGGCGAGAAGTCGCTGCGAGCCGGTGTTCTGTGGGGCGCCGGTGCGGTGGCGGCGTTTGAGGCCGGCCGCGCCCAGGTCCCGGATGGCGCCGACCGTGCGGTGGGCCTTCTCCCAGGCCAGTTCCTCGGTGGGCGCGATGATCGGGCGGAAGGCGACCTGGATCCGGGGGGTGTCGGTGCGGCCCGCGGCCCGCGCGGCGGCTTTCACCGCCTCGATCTGCTCCGCCGTCCGCTCCAGCGGCTCGCCCCACAGGCAGTAGATGTCGGCCTCGGCGCCGCCGGCGGCGTACGCGGCGGGCGACGAACCGCCGAACGAGACGTTCGGGCGCCGTTGTTGGACGGGGAAGACATCGCTGACGAAGTCGTGGAAGCGGTAGTGGTCGCCCTCGTGGTCGAAGGGCTCGTGGGTGGTCCAGATCTTCTTGACGATGCGGATGTACTCGCGGGTGCGGGCATAGCGCTCGTCCTTGGTGAGGGTGTCGCCCTCACGGCCCTGCTCGTGATCGTTGCCGCCGGTGATGAAGTGCACGGTCAGCCGGCCGTCACTGATCCGGTCGAGGGTGGCGAAGGTCTTGGCAGCGAAGGTGGGGTAGGAGACGTTGGGCCGGTGGGCGAGCAGGATCTGGAGCCGGTCCAGCTTGCTCGCGATGTACGCGGCGGCCGGGGCGGGGTCCGGTGATCCGGAGCCGTAGGCGAACAGCACCCGGTCCCAGCCGTGCTCCTCATGGGCGCGGGCGAGCCGGAGTGTGTACTCCTTGTCAAAGGCGGCGCCGGAGCGAGGGGTGGTTTCGGAACCGTTGTTGGTGGCGGCGATGCCGAGGAATTCCACGGGCATGGAGGTGGCCTTTCGGGGACGAGCGCACGCGGGCATGGTCCAAGGGCCCTGCATGCGGGCGTGGGTGACAGCCCGTCAGCAATACGGGGACGTCAGTGCCGCGGCAGCGCGCGTGAGAAGAGAGCTCGGCCCACGACGGGGTCACCGAGAAGGGGAAGGGCCGGCCGTCCGGCCCGCTGCCGCGTCAGGCGCAACACGCGGCGGACCACACCCGACCGAAGTCGATGTGGTCGCGTGAGACCAGGTGCGGCTGGGGCTTCATGCGACCAATTGAGCAGGCAATTTACCTGTCCGTCAAGCGGCGCCCGGATGGCGGACCGGTGCGGCGGGGCGAGCGAGGCATGACTGACACCGCCTCACCGGCCGTCGCCCGCGAGCCCTTTCTCTACTTTTCCTATCGAGTTACTAGGAAAGCATTGACGGGGCTCGTCCCCGCTGCGCAGGATGGGACCATGCCCCACACGCAGCAACGACTCGTACGTCGTCGGTATGTCGACTTTGGTCACGTCGTCAGTGCCGCCTGCTGTCACGCGTAAGGCACGCCTCCCGCGCTGCCGCTCCGCTCCTTCCCCCGGGGGGTGCGCCCCCCTCTCCGCTTCTGAAGGACGAACGCCATGACCACGGCACTTCCCACCACCGCACTGTCCGACGTCCGCCATCTGCGTCTGGTCGACGACCTTCCGCAGGACGCCGCCGGGGACCCCGGCTCCCCGCCGCTCGTCGGCTATCTCGTCCTGGTGCCCGAGGGCACCGACCCCACCGAACTCTTCGGCCGGGCCGGAGTCCGCCCGGCCGCGCCCCCGGTACGGCAGCCGGACGGCGCGGCTGTACGCATCGATCCCGCACGCCATGTCGCCGAGGTCGACGGAGTCGAACTCGACCTCACCTATCTGGAGTTCGCGCTGCTGGCGCACCTCGTCCGGCACCCCCACCACGTGCACTCGCGCGAGCGGCTGATGGCGGAGATCTGGGGCTACGACCACGTCGGTGACGGCCGCACCGTGGACGTCCACATCGCCCGGCTGCGCCGCAAGCTCGGCAAGGCCCACCGGGACCGGATCGTCACCGTACGCAGCGTGGGCTACAAGTACGTGCCGGGCCGCGCGTGAGCCCCGACGCCGCGCTCCACGGCCGACCTTGAGGAGAGCACTTCCATGGGCGTCGCCCCTGCCCCGTCCCGCACCGCCGCACAGTCCGGCCCGCCCGGACCCGACCGTACGCACTGGCTGCGCGTCGCCCGGGAGACGGCGGACGACCTGGCCACGGACGCGGTGGCCAGGGAACAGGCGGGCAAGGCGCCCTTCGACGAGGTGTCCCGGCTCCGCGAGGCCGGACTGCTGACCCTGCTGATCCCGGCCGAGCACGGCGGTGGCGGTGCCGACTGGGCCACGGCCTGCGCCGTCCTCCGGGAGATCGCCGCCGCCGACGCGGCCATCGGCCAACTCCTGGGCTGTCACTACGTCATGGCGTACGGCGCCCGGCTCTTCGCCGAGCCGGGGCTCGCCGCGCGGGTGGAGCGCCGGTCGGCGGCCGAGCTGTGGTGCTGGGGCGGGGGCGTCGCCCGCCAGGAGCCCCGGCTGACACTCGTGCCGTCCGGCGACGGGTACGTCCTGAACGGCCGGCAGAGCTATGTCACCGGCGTGCTCGTCGCCGACCGGCTGGCGGTACGGGCCGTGCGCGCCGACACCGGTGAACCCCTCGCGGTCATCGCCGACACCTCCGGCCGGGGCGTACGGATCGACGACGACGCCGACCCCTTCGGCCAGCGGCTCGCCGCCGGGGGAAGCGTGGAGTTCGACGGGGTACGGCTGGGCGTCGACGAAGTGCTCGGCTCGCTCTCCGCCGACGAGGACGTCCTGTCCCCCGCGGCATCCCTGGCCGCCCCGCTCGGGCGGCTCGTCTCGGTCCAGCTCCGCCTCGGGATCGCCGAGGGGGTGCTGGGCGAGGCCCGGGAGTACAGCAGGGCGGGCCACGCCCCCTGGCAAACGGAGTGGCCCGCCGGTTCCCCGCAGGACCCGCAGACGCTGGCCGCCTACGGCGAACTCACCGTCCTCACGCGCTCGGCATCCGCACTGGCGGCCGAAGCGCTGACGGCCCTGGAGGGCGGACTGCGCCGGGGCGCGGACCTCACCTACGACGAATGCGCCGAGATCTCGATCCTGGTCGCCGTCGCCGAGGCCGCCGCCTCCCGGGCCGCCCACGAGTCCACGGCCCGCGCCCTCGACATCGTCGGGGCCCGCTCGGCCTCCGCCCGCCTGGGTCTGGACCGCTTCTGGCGCAACGCCCGGACCCACACCCTGTACGAACCCGTCGCCCACCGGCTGCGTGACATCGGCGACTACTTCCTCAACGGCGCGCACCCTCCGTTCACCTTGCCGGTGTGAGCGGAGGGCGCGCCGACGGCCACTGTCAGAACGCGTGCAGCCCGTGGTGGGCGAGCACCCAGTGCACCGGCTGGAACCAGGACCGGTACTGACCCTGCGCACTGTTGCACGGTTCGCTCTGCGGCGTGTTGGTGCCGGAGAGGACACCGAGCGCATCCGTCCCCGCCCACAGCGGACCGCCGCTGTCTCCCTGGTGGGAACAGTTCGACGTCTTGATCATGTTCTTCAGGAGCGTGCCGTCCGAGAAGGTGACCGTCTCGCTGGGAGACAGCACGGCACCCACGAGGTCACTGGTGACGGCACCGGCGCGCTTCACCGACTCACCGTCATTGGGATAGCGGGAGTCGGTGATCTCGTAATCGACGCCCGCCGCACGGACGGCCCCGTAGGCGGCGAGGTTCTCGCCCCGGTACTCCATGACGGCGTAGTCCTTCTCGATGCCGCCGTAGTCATACCAGATGCGCTTGCCGAGGTAGATGCTCCCGGCCTCCCGGTCCCACCACTGGAAGGACGGAGAGTCCGCGCAGTGTCCGGCGGTGACGAAGTACTTCTGGCCGGAAGCGTCGCGGACGTTGAACCCGAGGGTGCAGGCCGAGTAGCGTCCCGCGGCCACGTCCGTGGACTCGATTCCGATGCCGCCGAGGGTCTCGTAGGCGGTCGCGTCGATCTTTCCGGGCAACCGGTTGACGCGCACGGCATCCCCGTACCGGGTGACAAGACGCATGAGCCGCTTCTCGTCGGCCGTCGTCGCGGCATCGAAGATGTCGACGGTCACCGTGTTGGTGCTCGGGTCGACGCCCCAGGAGGTGTTCGGGATCGGGTCCACGTCGGCTATGCGCCGGTCCAGCGTGGCGCGGACCGAGTTCAGGGTCGCGGCGCTGTGCTTCACGACCTTGGCGACGCCGCCCTCGGCCCGCACCTCCCGTGCGGCGGCCTCGTCGGTGACGGCGACGACGAGCTGCCCCGCCTTGTCGTAGTAGACGCCACCGCTGCGGTCCTGGCCGAACTCTGTGGCCAGTGCCCTCGCCTTCGCGGGGTCGGTGAGGGGGGCCGGGGCCGCGCTCGCGGTCGGCTGGGCCAGCGCGGCGAACAGGCCGCCGATCGCCACCGCCATCGTCAGACGACGTCTCGGGAGTCTCCTCATGGGTGCACCTCCGGTCAGCAAACGGCACGGCGTCCTTGATCGCCGTGCACCGGAGGATCGTAGATCGCCCCCAAAGTCCGCTGGGTGAACGGAGGATGACGATTCGTCAGTCTGTTCGAACCATCCGCCACTCCCAGCTGCGCATCTCATTGTGCAAGATCAGGTTGTCCAGCATATGAAAGCCCTCTTGGGGTCACGGCCACCTTCTGCCACGATCCCTAGCAACCAGGTAGGAAAACTAGGAATCGATGGGGGTGGGCATGAGCACGCTCGTTCGCGCAGCGCTGTCGTCGCCCCTTCTGACCTCTCGTCGTCACATCGATTTCCGTCGTACGTCGAGCGCCATCTGTCGGCCCTTCTGAGGCCCCTCGACACCCGTACGACCAATCCACCTCACCCTGAGAGGACACCTCCGTGTCTGCCGCACGACCGCTCACCGCTCTGCGCACCCTTGCCGCCATAGCGGCGCTCCCCCTCCTGCTCACCGCTTGCGGCTACGGTTCCGAGTCCGACGACGACGGCACGCAGGCCAAGGTCGCCGCGGACGCCAAGAAGCTCTCCGCCGACGAGGTGCGCATCGGCTACTTCCCGAACCTCACGCACGCCACCGCCCTGGTCGGCGTCGAGGAGGGCATCTTCCAGAAGGAACTCGGCGGCACCACGATCGAGCCCTCGACCTTCAACGCCGGCCCCTCCGAGATCGAGGCGCTGAACTCGGGGTCCATCGACATCGGGTGGATCGGCCCCTCCCCCGCCATCAACGGCTACACCAAGGCCGACGGCTCCAACCTGCGGATCATCTCCGGATCCGCCTCCGGCGGCGTGAAGCTGGTGGTGAACCCGGAGAAGATCAAGTCCCTCAAGGACCTCAAGGGCAAGAAGATCGCCACCCCTCAGCTCGGCAACACCCAGGACGTGGCGTTCCTCAACTGGATCGCCGAGCAGGGCTGGAAGGTCGACGCGCAGAGCGGCAAGGGTGACGTCTCCGTCGTCCGCACCGACAACAAGGTGACCCCGGACGCCTACAAGTCCGGCTCCGTCGACGGCGCCTGGGTGCCGGAGCCGACCGCCTCGAAGCTGGTCGCCGAGGGCGCCGAGGTGCTGCTGGACGAGGCCGACCTGTGGCCCGACAAGAAGTTCGTGATCACGAACATCATCGTGTCCCAGAAGTTCCTCAAGGAGCACCCGGACGTCGTCGAGGCCGTACTGCGCGGCTCGGTGAAGACCAACGAGTGGATCAACGCCAACCCGGACCAGGCCAAGGCGTCCGCCAACAAGGCTCTGGAGGGAGAGTCCGGCAAGGCCCTGCCCGCCGAGGTCATCGACCCGGCCTGGAAGTCGATCGCCTTCCTCGACGACCCGCTGGCCGCGACGCTCGGCACCGAGGCCGAGCACGCCGTGAAGGCCGGTCTGCTCGAACAGCCCGATCTCAACGGCATCTACGACCTCACCCTGCTCAACAAGGTCCTCAAGGCCGAGGGCAAGGACGCGGTCGACGACGCCGGTCTCGGCGTCAAGTAACGGATCCGACGATTTCCCAGGAGGTGACGACCATGGCAACCGCCCTCGCCAAGGCTGTCGGCACGGACACGTCCGTGGAGCACGCCGCGCGTATCACCCACGTCTCGAAGTCCTTCGGCGGCCCCGCCGGGCAGCAGCTCGTCCTGGACGACATCACCCTCGATGTCGCACCCGGCGAGTTCGTCACCCTCCTGGGAGCCTCCGGCTGCGGCAAGTCCACCCTGCTCAACCTCGTCGCCGGACTCGACCGCCCCAGCGCGGGCGACATCACCACTGACGGCCGCCCGGCCCTGATGTTCCAGGAACACGCCCTCTTCCCCTGGCTCACCGCGGGCAAGAACATCGAACTCGCCCTCAAACTCCGCGGCATCCCCAAGCCCGAGCGGCGCGCGCGGGCCGAGGAACTGCTGGACCTGGTCCGCCTGGGCGGGGCCTACGGCAAGCGGGTGCACGAACTGTCCGGCGGTATGCGCCAGCGCGTCGCCCTGGCCCGCGCCCTGGCCCAGGACAGCAAACTCCTCCTGATGGACGAGCCGTTCGCCGCGCTGGACGCCATCACCCGCGACGTCCTGCACGACGAACTGACCCGGATCTGGCGCGAGACGGGCCTGTCCGTCCTCTTCGTCACCCACAACGTCCGCGAGGCCGTACGCCTGGCCCAGCGGGTGGTGCTGCTGTCCTCCCGCCCCGGACGCATCGCCCGGGAATGGACCGTCTCCATCCCGCACCCGCGCCGCATCGAGGACAGCGAGGTCGCCGAACTGTCCGTCGAGATCACCGAAGAACTGCGTGGGGAGATCCGCCGCCATGGCCAGCACTGACACCACCGCCAAGGACGGCAACGACCTCGCCGGACTCGAAGCCGGCCTCGACGCCCTCGACACCGTCCAGACCACCCGCACCCCCCTGCGCGAGACCCTCCTCCGCAAGGTGCTGCCGCCGATCACCGCCGTGGCCCTGGTGCTGGTGGTGTGGCAGCTGCTGGTCTGGGCCGAGATAGCCCCCGCCTACAAACTCCCCGCACCTTCCGCCGTATGGGACGAGGTCCAGGCGGCCTGGCTCCAGGGCACCCTGCTGGACTACATCTGGACCAGCGTCTCGCGCGGCCTGCTCGGCTTCCTGTTCGCCCTCGCCATCGGCACCCCGCTCGGCCTGCTCGTCGCCCGGGTGAAGTTCATCCGGGCCGCCATCGGCCCGATCCTCTCCGGCCTCCAGTCCCTCCCCTCGGTGGCCTGGGTTCCTCCGGCCGTGCTGTGGCTGGGGCTGAACAACTCGATGATGTACGCCGTCATCCTGCTCGGCGCGGTCCCCTCCATCGCCAACGGCCTGGTCGCGGGCATCGACCAGATCCCCCCGCTGTTCCTGCGCGCCGGACGCACCCTCGGCGCCACCGGTCTCAAGGGTGCCTGGCACATCGTGATGCCGGGCGCGCTTCCAGGCTATCTGGCGGGTCTGAAGCAGGGCTGGGCGTTCTCCTGGCGTTCGCTGATGGCCGCCGAGATCATCGCCTCCTCCCCCGATCTCGGCGTCGGCCTGGGCCAGTTGCTGGAGAACGGCCGCAACAACGCCAGCATGTCCCAGGTCTTCCTCGCCATCTTCCTCATCCTCCTCGTCGGCATCGCCATCGACCTGCTGATCTTCAGCCCGCTGGAGCGCCGGGTCCTGCGCAGCCGCGGCCTGCTGGTCAAGAGCTGAGGGACCGCTCAGTCGTCGGGGACACCGCTTCCGCTCAGCGCGGGAACGGTGTCCTCGCGCTGTATCAGGGAGCGGGCGCCGAGGCGGAACTGCTCCAGGGTGTCGACGATCGTCTGGCCAATCGGGAGGTGACCCCAGACGCTGATGCCCTGGTGGGTGCTGGGCTCCCAGGTCGACTCGTCGATGACCAGGGGGTTCCAGCCCACCTCCCATTCGAAGCCGGAGGGGGTGCGGGCGTAGTACGACAGCTCCTTGTCGTTGGTGTGCTGTCCCACGGACAGGGCCATCTCGAAGCCGAGTTCGTGCACCCGCTCATAGCTGCGCGCCAGATCGTCCAGGCTCGCGGCCTGGATGTTCAGATGCTGGACGCGGGTGCGGACAGGGTCTACGGGCAGGCCGCGGGTGGCGGCGACGGCGATGGAGTGGTGGCGTTCGTTGACCCGCAGGAAGCGGATCTTGAGTTTGACGCCGCTGATGGTCTCGTCGATGTAGTCGGTGAGCCGGGCGTCGAAGACCGTGTCGAAGTAGCCGCGCAGCCGCGTCGGCTTCGTGGAGGTGATCGCGACGTGGCCCATGCCGGCGTCGCCGGTCACGAACCCGGAGGCCAGCATCCGCAGGGGCTCTGCCGCCCTGACCGGTGTCGTGTAGATCTCCTGCGTGATGCCCTTGGGGCCGGGGAAGCGCGACAGTCGCTCAACACCGCGCAGGGCTGCCTCCTCGGCCGTACCCCGCACCACGGGGACGCCATGGGCGCGGACGCGGGCCTCGATCCGTTCGAAGGCGTCGTGGTCGTCGATGTGCCAGCCCGTGGTCACGACGTCCTCGGCCGGGCCGCGCCGCAGCAGGAAGCGGCACTCCTGCTCGTCGAGGCGGAAGCGCATCAGGCCGGAGTCCAGGTCGTCGCGGTGCATGCCGATGGCGTCGGTGCCGAAGCGGGCCCAGTCGGTGAAGCGCCGGGTCTCGATGACGAGGTAGCCGAGATGGACGGCGCCGAAGACGGAGGTGTTCATCGTCGGCCCGCCAGGAAGTCGGCGCACAGCCGGTTGAACAGCTCGGCGCGCTCGAACTGCACCCAGTGGCCGGTGTTGGCCACGAGATACAGATCGCCGTTCGGCAGGCGCTCGGCGAGCATCCGGCCGCCGCTCGGCCGGTTGACCTGGTCGGCGGCGCCCCACAACACCAGGGTCGGCACGGGGAGCCGGGCCAGCCGGGCGTCGCGGGTGAAGTCCATCTTCCACAGGGTGCGCAGCGCGTTCGGACCGGACGGCCTGCGCAGCGGCGGGGCCGCGACCACCTCGGGGTCGATGCTGTCCCGGTAGCGGGCCTCGATCACCGATTCCGGGACGTCGGCGGCGTTGAAGACGAGGTGGTTCCGGATGAACTTCTCCAGCTTCTGCCGTGAAGGGCCGTCCCCGGAGTAGTAGTTGAGCAGGCTGTTCAGTCCGCGCGTGGGCAGCGCTCGAGTGGTGCCGATACCGCCGGGGCCCATCAGCACCATCCGGTCGACCCGGTCGGGCGTGTCCAGCGCGAGCCGCAGGGCACAGGCACCGCCGTAGGAATTCCCCACCAAGTGCGCCTTGGCGAGGCCGAGTCGGTCGAGCAACCCCCTGATCCCGTCGGCCAGGAACCCGAACGGGTCGGTGCCGTCGACGCCCTTGCTGCTGCGGCCGTAGCCGGGCAGGTCGGGGACGATGACCCGGTGCTCATTGGCCAACGCGCCGATGTTGCGGGCGTAGTTGGAGACTCCGGAGGCTCCGGGGCCGCCGCCGTGGAGCAGCAGGACGGGTGGGCCGTCGCCGGTCTCCGCGACGAAGATCTTCCGGCCTGCCACGTCCAGCAGGCGCTCCCGCATCGGGGGGAGTTCGGTGTGTGTGGTCATCGGGTCCTCGCAGGGGTGGGTGCGGGCGCGAATCCGCCGGGCGGCGGAGGGAGTTGGGTGGCGGCCGGAGCTGCCGCGTAGACGTAGCCGTCGGGGCGCAGCGCGAGGGTGGTCGCGCGATGCGTGCGCAGCCAGGGCAGCAGCACCGCGTCGCGGTCGACGAGCGTGCCCTCGGCAGGGGTGGAGCCGGCCGGTGTGACGGTGAGCGAGGGGACGCCGAGGTGGTCCCACGCGGGCTGCGGGACGGCCGTGCCGGCGTGCAGCAGCAGCCAGCGGCCGCCGAGCGCGTCGTCCAGCCGTACGCGTCTGCCGTCGGGGCCGGTCACCCAGGGCTGGGGGATCTGGTGCCCGGCGGCCTTGGCGCGCGAGCGGGCCTGGAGCCCGGCCCGGTAGTGGGCGCGGGGGATCCAGTTGGCGTCCTGCACCCACTGGCTGAAGCCCGGGAGGTGATCGAAGGCGCGCAGTGCGACGTTCCGCGCCGTCGCCACCGCCGTGCGCCGCTCGGTGATGATCCGGCCGACGAACACCGCCCGCCTGGTCACTTCCCGCACATGTGGTTTGCGTTCGGCCTCGTAGCTGTCGAGCGCCGACTCCGGCAGCTCGCCGCGCAGCACGGCGGCCAGCTTCCAGCACAGGTTGGCCGCGTCCCGCACCCCGGCGGCCATGCCCTGTCCGATCCACGGCGGCATGGCGTGAGCGGCGTCCCCGGCCAGGAAGACCCGGCCCACCCGGAACCGGGAGGCGAAGCGGACGTGGTGGCTGTAGACGGTGGCCCGCAGGATCCTGACGCTGTCCCGGCTGATCCCGTAGCGGGACACCAGCTCGTACACGGCCTCGTCGGTGGTCAGATACCCCTCGTCGTCGCCCGGCAGGATCGGGAACTCCCAGCGGTGGTGGCCGAGCGGGGTCGGGCAGTCCACCGCCGGGCGCGCCGGGTCACAGCGGAAGCGCAGCCGGTCGTGGTCCGGCCAGGGTTTGCGCATCTCGGTGTCGATGACGACCCAGCGGTCCTCGTACGTCCGTCCCTCGTACCCCACGTTGAGCTGCGCCCGGGTGAGGCTGGAGCCGCCGTCGGCGGCGATGACGTACGACGCCCGCAGCCGCCGTACCGTGTCGTCGGCGCCGGTGACGGTCAGCTCAACGCCCTCGGCGTCCTGGCTCAGCCGCAGGCACTCGTGCCGGAGCAGCACCTCGACGTTCGGGTATCGCGTGACGCCGTCACGCAGGACCCGCTCCAGCGCGGGCTGGTACAGGAACATCTGCGGCGGATGGCCGTGTCCGCGCGGGCTTGGGTGGGCGCTGATGAAGGGGCGGCCCACGGCGTCCACGAAGTCCAGCGGGCGCTCGGCCAGCATGTCCTCCTTCAGCCGCTCGGCCAGGCCGGTGCGCTGCCAGATCCGCATGACCTCCTCGTCCGTGGAGATCGCGCGCGCTCGGGCGTAGACATCGGCGTCGCGCTCCAGCACGACCACCCTGAGGCCCATCGCACCCAGCAGATTCGCGGCGGTCACACCGGTCGGCCCGTAGCCGATCACCGCCGCGTCATAGGCACCGTCACCGGCTCTGATCTCGCTCATGGGGCTACCTCACTGTCCTGCCTACGGCTCTTGCTGTAGCGTTTACTCCAATTGGAATGAACGCTACGGTAAGAGTGATGGCGAAGTCGGTCAAGAGAGGGCAGCCGCGATGACCAGGTCGGAGGCTCCGCGCAGAAAGCGGGCGAACGGGGTGGAGTCGCGGCAGCGGATCCTCGACGCCACCGTGGAGATCGCCGGGGAACGCGGCTACGACGGCACCTCCATCGCGGCCGTCAGCGCCAAGTGCGGACTGCCCGCCAGCTCGATCTACTGGCACTTCAAGGACAAGGACGACCTCATCGCCGCGGTCATCGAGCGCAGCTTCGAGACCTGGCTGACGGCCGTGGAACTCCCGGACGAGACGGAAGGGACCTCGCTGGACCGGGTCACGGTGATGGCCGCCAACATCGCCCGGTCCCTCCTCGACGCCCCCGACTTCCTCCGCCTCGGCCTCATGCTCGCCCTCGAACGACGCCCCACCGAACCACGCGGCAGAACCGTCTTCCTCCAGGTCCGGGACATCTCCAGACAGCGGATCGCGGACACCGTCCGCACCCTCTACCCGGAACTGGACGAGGCCGCCGTCCGCACCCTCACCACCTACGCCGTCGCGGGCGCCGACGGACTCTTCATCCAGCGGGAGATCAGCGGCGACGACGTCGATCTGGTGGCGGTCTTCCAACTGCACGCACAGCTCATCCACGACGCGGCGAACCGCATGGCAGCAAGGAGCGAGGCATGACCCTCACCGAAGGACAGCGCGCAAGGGCCACCGCACCGCCGCGACGTGTGGACGTGCATCAGCATCTCGTCCCCGCCTTCTACCGCGATCTGCTCGCCAAGGCGGGCATCGCCGAGGCGGGTGGCCGGGCCCTGCCCGCCTGGAGCCCGGAGACGGCCATCGAGGCGATGGACCTGCTGGGCACCGCAACGGCCCTGCTGTCCGTCTCCACCCCGGGCACCGCCTTCCTCACCGACCCGGCCGAGGCCGCCGACCTCGCCCGGCGGCTGAACGACCACTGCACCGACCTGGTCGCCGAACACCCGGCCCGTTTCGGCTACTTCGCCACTCTGCCGATGCCCGACGCGCCCGCCTCCGCAGCAGAGGCCGCCAGAGCCCTGGACACGCTGGGCGCGGACGGGGTCACCCTGCTCGCCAACAACCGGGGCACCTATCTCGGCGCCGACGGCCAGGACGAGTT
The DNA here is from genome assembly GCF_027270315.1 of Streptomyces cinnabarinus. Lineage (NCBI taxonomy): Bacteria > Bacillati > Actinomycetota > Actinomycetes > Kitasatosporales > Streptomycetaceae > Streptomyces > Streptomyces cinnabarinus. Next base: position 487,744 of record NZ_CP114413.1, read on the forward strand.
GTGGCGGGCGCTGAACGACCGTGGTGCCGTCGTCTTCGTGCACCCGGCCGAACTCCCGGCACCCGCCGTGGAGAACATCCCGCCCTTCGCCGCCGACTTCCTCCTCGACACCACCCGGGCCGCCTATCTCCTCGTCCGCAACGGCGTCGTGCGGCGGTACCCGGACATCCGGTTCATCCTGAGCCACGGCGGCGGCTTCGTCCCGTACGCCTCCCACCGCATGGGCGTCACCATCGCGGCCGACACCGGCCGCAGCCCGCTGGACGTACTGGACGACTTCCGCACCTTCTACTTCGACACCGCCCTGACCTCCAGCCCGGCCGCGCTCCCCACCCTGCTGGCGTTCGCGCGCCCGGGGCATGTGCTGTTCGGCTCCGACTGGCCCTTCGCGCCCTCGGCGGCAGGCCAGTACTTCGCCTGCGGCCTGGACGCGGCGGATGCCCCGGCGGTGAACCGCTCCAACGCCGAGGCCCTCTTCCCCCGCCTCGGCGCAACCCCGGCCCCCACTCCCCCGAGGCGGCTGCGTCACGCCGTGCAACGAGCCGCCGCCCGCCTGGTCTTCAGACTGGTCCAGCCCTCCTGACCGGACCGGCACCCGCTCAGCCGTCCCCCGGCTGCCCGCCGACGACCCGGCAGCGCACCGCGAACTCGCCGACTCTGCGCTCCACTTCGGCGAGGTCCGCGCCGGGGTGCGAGGTCACCGTGGCGCTCACGGTCTCCAGGTCGACCTCGACCTCGGCGAGTCCTGCCAGCGCCTCGGCGAGGACCCTGCGCGTGGCGTCGGCACGCAGGGGCAGCTTGTACGGCTTGCCGACCGCGGTGACGGGCAGGGCGTCGAGGACGCGGACGGCCTTGGGCGCGGCGGCGCGCTCCGCGATGTGCGCGGCGGCCCACTCGCGCAGCTCGTCCTCCCCGACCGTGCCGTCGGCCAGCGTCACGTACGCCACCGGCACCTCGCCCGCCCGCCGGTCCGGCTGACCGACGGCCTGGGCGCCGGTGACCGCGGGATGCGACAGCAGCGCGTCCTCGATCACCCGGGGATCGATGTTGTGGCCGCCCCGGATGATGAGGTCCTTCGCCCGGCCGGTGAGATGGAGGAAGCCGTCCTCGTCGAGGCAGCCCAGGTCACCGGTGTTCAGCCAGCCGTCGACCACCTTGCCCTGGGTGCTGATCCGGTGCCCGTCGCCGTCCCGGCCCTCGACATAGCCGGGGAAGACGGTGGGCCCGCTGATGTGCACGACGCCGATCTCACCGGGCGGTAGCCCGTCGCCGATCCGGATGCGCTGGTACGGCAGCCGCTGCCCGACCGAGCCGGGGCGGGAGATGTCCAGGAAGCCGCGGACGCTGGCGCAGGTCGCCTCGGTGAGGCCGTATCCCTCCAGCAGCGGTATGCCCGTCGCCTTCTCGAAGGAGGTCCGCACGCCCTCGGGCAGGGCGGAGGCGCCGACCATCGCGCAGCGCATCGACCCGATGTCCGCGCCGTCGACCGGACAGCCGGCCAGGACGGAGTACACGGTCGGCACGGCGCTCATGGTGGCGATCCGGTAGTGCTCGACGATGCGCCAGAACTCCGCGTACAGCGCCACGTCGCGGTAGCCCAACGGGCCCGCCCACACCACCTGCTGGCCCCGGAACAGCGGCGCGAGGAGGGTGACCACGAGTGCGTTGACGTGGAACAGCGGCAGTGCGGCGAAAACGACCGACTGTTCGTCCAGCACGGAGTTGGCCGCGATCATCCAGGCGTCGCTGATCTCGTTGGCGTGCGTGTGCGCGGCGAGTCCGGGCGCGCCCGTCGTGCCGCCGGTGTGGAAGAAGGCGGCGAGGTCGGTGGCGGCGGGGGGCGTGCCGAGGAAGTGGTCGCGTGGGCAGTCTGCGGCCAGCTCGGCGAGGTAGGTCACATCGGCGACGGGCTCGGCGGCGTCCGACTCGGCGCCCGGGGGGCGCAGGACAAGGACGTGGTCGACCAGGCCGTCGCGGACCAGCCGGGCCCCGGCCTCGAAGGCCGCGCCGTCCAGTTCGGGCGACGCGGTGATCAGGATCCGGGCACCGGAGCGGCGGAGGAGTTCGGCGACATGGTCGTGGGAGAGCGCCGGGTTGATGGGGGTGACGATCCCGGCGAGCTGTGCGCCCAGCAGCGCGGTGACGAGCTCGTCGCAGTTCGGGGAGAGCAGTGCGACGCTGTCGCCCCGGCGGACCCCGAGCCGGTGCAGGGCGTTGGCGACCTGATGCACATCTGCGAGGAGGTCCGCGTGCGTCCGGGTGCTCGGTGAGCGCCAGGACTGCGCGTCCGGAAGGACGGTGAGCGCGGTCCGCTCGGGCCACTGCTCGGCCGCGCGGCGCAGCAGGTCGTAGGAGGTGCCGGGCAGTCCGCGTGCGGACAGCGGCGTGGCCTCGATGACGGGCAGGTCGTCGGGGTGGTCGTAGCGCGGCCAGTCGGTGTCGGTCATGCGAACCTCACCTTGTTCTGCTGCTTGCCCAGGTCGATGGCCCCGTCGGGGGTGCGGATGGTCAGCTCCACGACGTCCCCGTCGCGGAGGTACTTGTCGTTTCTGGCCTGGGAGTTGAAGAACGCCTTCCACTTCATCGCGGGCGGCAGCAGGGCGCCGATGATCTCCACCGGCTTGGGCGGGGCTTTGAGCGCGGTGCCGCCGGGTGTGCCGGTGAGGATGAGGTCGCCGCTCGACAGGGCCTGGAAGCGGGAGAGTTCCTGGAGTGCCTGGAGCGGGCTGTAGATCATGTCCGTGAGGTCGCTGCTCTGCCGGATCTCGCCGTTGACCTTGAGGACGAGCCTCAGTTCGGCGAGCCGGTCGAGTTCGTCCGCTTCCAGCAGGACCAGGGCGGGGCCGACCGGAGTGAACCCGGGGTAGGACTTGGCCTCGTAGAACTGGGTCTTGGGCAGTTGGACGTCCCGCGCCGAGATGTCGTTGGTGATGACGAGACCGGCGATGTGGTCCTTCCAGCTGGCGGCGGTCACGGTCGCGCCGACGTCGAGGGGGCGTCCGACGACCAGGCCGAGCTCGATCTCGTAGTCCAGGAAGCGGACATGGCCAGGGCGCACGATCTCGTCGAAGGGGCCGCTGATGGAGCCCGAGGTCTTGCGGAAGAAGGTCAGCGGGACCGTCCGCGGGTTCATGCCCGAATCTCGCACATGGGAGACGTAGTTGGTCATCTGCGCGACGACCCGGCACGGGGCGGTGACCGGGGAGAGCAGCGGGAGGTCCGCGATCTCGCGGGACGCGGCGGCCGAGTTGGCGGAGCGGGCCTCGGCCAGCGCCATGTGAACGGTGACCACGTCGTCGAGGAGTTCGGCGGTCGTGGTGGCCGAGGTCTGGACCGGCACGGCGCGGTGCGCGTCGAGCGCGACCCACCACGCGTCGGAGGTACGGAGGACGGAGATGCTCATGAGGAAGCCACTTTCAGCAGGCCGCGCAGGCGTGCGAGGTCGAACTCGTTGTCGTGTGCCCGGAGGGCGGTGAGGATCGAGCGCAGCTCGGCCAGCGACTCCCGGCCTGGGGCGATGCCCAGGAAGTCCCTGGTGGCCGGCGGGCCCCACTGTGCGAGACCGGTCGCGGTCATGGGCGCCCAGCCGGGCTCCAGGGTGCAGTCGAACCGGTCGCCGTCGGTGAAGTGCTCGACCAGGAAGCCGTCGGGGTCACGCCAGTAGTCGAAGATCTGGCTGCCCTGGATGTGCCGGCCGATCCCCCAGGAGCGCCGGTATCCCGCCCTGCGCAGGTGTTCCCCGCCCGCGGCGAGCGCGTCGAGGTCGGTCACCTCGTACGCCGAGTGCACATACCGGTTGGAGGGGCCCAGGGTGAGCGCCAGGGTGTGGTGGTCGGTGAGCGTGCCGCCACGGTCGCAGCGGATGAAGCTCATGGTGGGACCCCGCTCGCGCTGGCCCTCGTAATAGAGGAAGTCGCTGACGATCAGGCCGAGTTGGTCCAGGTACCAGTCGAGGGTGCGCCGGTAGGTGGTGGACTGGAGAACCACGTGCCCGAGGCGCCGTACGCCGGCCGGTTCCCGGGGCGGTCGCTGGGTGGCGTTGGCGCGGTCGAGGCCGTCGCCGAGGTTGAGGCGCAGCGGCCGCTGTCCGGGCAGCGCGGGCAGGTCGTCGGCGTCGGCGACGACCCGGACCCGCAGTCCGCCGGGGTCGAGCAGGTCCACGACGGACCCGCCGAGGGTCGGGGGCAGTGCGCGCACCCGAGTGCCGGTGGCGTCGGCCAGCCGGAGCAGGTCGCGGGTCTCGGCGGCGCGGAAGGCCGGGCCGAGGAAGCGGGCGGCGCTCCCCTTGCGGACGATCACGCAGGGCGTGCCCGCCAGGGTTCCCCGCAGGTGCAGTTCCCGGGCGTCCCGGTGGGACGTCACGAAGCCGAAGGCCCGCGCGAAGGACTCGGCGCGGTCCAGATCGGGCTTCACGAACTCCAGCCACGCGATGTCGTGGACCTTGATCACCGGGTTCGCGGCCCGGCCGGGATGCTCCCCGGGCCGGGCGCCCTGCTCGGAGTGCAGGTCGTTGTGTGTGCCGGACACGGCCATCACCTCCTGAAGGAATATTCAGTCTCGAAGATGAGTTCAGTCAAGAGAACTGAAGAAATCTTCAGGAAACCTGGAGAGGCGGCTAGAGTGCGGATGACCAGGTACGGGTGGGACGGAGAGTGCGATGGCCGAGAGCACGGCGGCTGAGAAGGCCGCGCCGCGGCGGACGGACCGGCGCAAGGCGCGGACCCGCAGCGCGCTGGTGTACGCGGCGCAGCGGCTGCTGGCCGAGGGCCGCACCGACGTCCCCATCCAGGAGATCACCGAGCTGGCAGACATCGGCGTCGGCTCGTTCTACAACCACTTCGACAGCAAGGACGAGCTGTTCCGCGTCGCCGTGGAGGAGGCACTGGAGTGGTGGGGCACACTCATGGACCGGCTCACCGCTGGCCTGGAGGACCCCGCGGTCGCCTACGCCCAGAGCTTCCGGATGACCGGCCGCCTGCACCGCCGCCACCCCGAGCTGAGCAGGCTCCTCCTGCGCCAGGGGCTCGAACTCGTCCGCTACGACCGCGGTCTGGCGCCCCGCGCCCTGCAGGACATCAGGGCCGCGGTGGACGCGGGCCGGTTCGAGGTGGAGGACATGGATCTGGCGCTGGCGGTGACGGCGGGCGCCGTGCTGTCCCTGGGCGCGCTGCTGCACGAACAGCCCGAGCGGGACGCGGCGACCTCCGCAGACCTGGTCGCCCGGGGTCTGCTGCGGCAGTTCGGCATCCCGCCCGAGGAGGCCGAGCGGATCTGCTCGCTTGAGCTGCCGGACCTGGACCTCGCGGAGCCCTTCGAGAGGGCTTAGGGCGACTGCCGTGAAGGCCTGGAGCGACTGCTGTAGGGGGCGCTCCAATTAGAGTGGGATCTTCAGTGCCCGTACGAGCTGGAGACACCCATGACGCAGGCCCCGCGCAGGAAGCGCGCGAACGGGGTGGAGTCGCGGCAGCGGATCCTCGACGCCACCGTGGAGATCGCCGGGGAACGCGGCTACGACGGCACCTCCATCGCGGCCGTCAGCGCCAAGTGCGGACTGCCCGCCAGCTCGATCTACTGGCACTTCAAGGACAAGGACGACCTCATCGCCGCGGTCATCGAGCGCAGCTTCGAGACCTGGCTGACGGCGGTGGAACTGCCGGGCGAGGGCGCGGGGGCGCCGCTGGAGCGGATGACCGCGATGGCCGCCAACATCGCCAAGTCCCTCGTGGACGCGCCCGACTTCCTCCGCCTCGGCCTCATGCTCGCCCTCGAACGACGCCCCACCGAACCACGCGGCAGAACCGTCTTCCTCCAGGTCCGGGACATCTCCCGCCGACGGATCGCGGAACTGCTCCAGGGCCTCTTCCCCGACCTGGACGCACCGGATCTCGCCACCCTCACCACGTACACCGTCGCCGGCGCCGACGGACTGTTCGTCCAGCGGGAGGTCGCCGGCGACGACGTGGACCTGGTCGCGCTGTTCGAGATGCACGCGCGGATGGTGTACGAGGCCGCGGCCCGGCTCAGCCGAGCGGCTTCTCCAGCAGCGCCTTGCGGTGACTGAACGTCTCGATGGAATAGCGGCCGTGGTAGTTGCCCATGCCGCTCTCCCCCACTCCGCCGAACGGCAGGTCGGAGACGGTGAGATGGGCGAGCGGAAGCCCGTAGCCCAGGCCGCCCGAGGACGTCTCGGCGGCGATGCGGGCCCTCGTGTCGTCCGACTCGGAGAAGACGTACAGCGCGAGGGGCTTGTCACGGTCGTTGATGAAGTCGATCGCCTCGTCCAGGCCGGGGACGGTGACGATCGGCAGGATCGGGCCGAAGATCTCCTCGCGCATGACCGGCGAGGACGGGTCGACATCGGCCAGCACGGTCGGCGCGAGGTACTTCGACGCACGGTCGCTCTCGCCGCCAACGACCGCGCGCCCCGAGTCGAGCAGCCCGGTCAGCCGGTCGAAGTGGCGCTCGTCGACGATCCGGCCGTACTCGGGCGAGGCCGCTGGGTCGGTGCCGTACAGCGACTCCACCGCGCGGACGAACTCCGTCTCCAGCGCAGCGGCGGTGCCGGGGTCGGTCAGGACGTAGTCGGGGGCCACGCAGGTCTGTCCGGCGTTGAGGAACTTGCCCGCGGCCAGGCGGTCGGCGACCACCTTGAGGTCGGCGTCGCGGTCGACGAACGCCGGTGACTTGCCGCCGAGTTCGAGGGTGACCGGGGTCAGGTGCTCGGCGGCGGCGCGCATCACGATCCGGCCGACCGTGCCGTTGCCGGTGTAGAAGATGTGGTCGAACCGCTCGGCCAGCAGGGCGGTGGTCTCCGGGACACCGCCCTCGACGACCGCCACCGCCTCCGGGTCCAGATACGTCCGCAGCAGCCGGGCCAGCACCGCCGAGGTGGCCGGGGCCAGTTCGCTGGGCTTGGCGAGGACCGCGTTGCCCGCGGCGAGGGCGCCGACGACCGGGGTCAGCAGGAGCTGGGCGGGATAGTTCCAGGGAGCGATGACGAGGACGACGCCCAGCGGGTCGTACTGCGTCCAGGCGCGCGCGTCGGTGCCGAGGTGGGCCGGGACGGGGGCGGGTTCGGGACGCAGCCAGTCGTCGAGGTGGTCGAGGGTGTGGTCGATCTCGCGGACGGTGAACCCGATCTCGGTGCGCTGGGCCTCCGTGGCGCTCTTGCCCAGGTCGGCGTGGAGGGCGGCGGCCAGCTCGGGGGCGTTCTCGGTGAGCATCGCGCGCAGCCGGCGCAGTTGCGCGACGCGCCACTCGACGGGCTTGGTGCGGCCGGAACGGAAGGCGGCGCGCAGTCGCGCCACGGTGTCGGCGGAGTGGTTCACGGTGCCTCGCTGGTGAGTACGGTTTCGATGTTTCGGTGTATAAGCCAACCATCCGGCGGAGGGATCCATTCCCTGCCCGCCACCCACCCCTCTGACCTCTACACATAAGGGCTGAATAAGTGCAGAATGTAGAGAAGCGGCGCTTATCCGCATACCGCACCAGACGCGGTCAGGCCTGCTAGTCAAAGGAGACGAGTCATGGCCAACGTCTCGCCCACCAGAGGTGACATAACGAGCCACCCGGATGCCATGGAAATGCGGGAACGGTACGCCCGCATGCTCGGCGGTCGTGATGTGGCGCTCGTGGACGGACCGGTGTTCCTGCTCGGTCTGTACTGCGCCGTGTCCCCGTGGATCGTCCACTACACGACCAGCCAGCCGGACCTCGTACCGCACAACCTGGTCATCGGGATCGCGATCGCCCTGCTCGCCCTGGGGTTCACCCGGGCTCCCGAGCGCATGTACGGCCTGAGCTGGGCCATGTGCGCGCTGGGTGCGTGGATGATCGTCTCGCCGTGGATCGTCGGCGACAGCCCGGACGCGGGCGTCGTGTGGAACAACGTCATCATCGGCGCCCTCGCCGTGCTGCTCGGCCTGATGTGCGCCGGTACGGCGGCGAAGAGCGCCCCGAAGGCATGAGAGCGACGAAGTGATCGGTAACTAGAGACAGAAGGAGGACGCGTCGGCCGGTCCGGGCACCCGTGGGCCGGCCGACGCCACATGTCCCCGGTCAGGCCCCCGGCACCAGCCACGGCTCCTGCGAGAGCGTACGGCCGGTCTCCAGCAGGGACTTGAGGTTGGACATCACGGCCGGCCAGCCCTGCGAGACATCGGCGAGGTCGCGCTCGCTCGGCAGGTCCTCATGGGTGACGGTCAGTCGCACGATGCCGCCGTGCGGCTGGATGTCGAAGGTGACCCGGGAGTGCGTGTCGGTCCGGTCCTCCTGGCCGGGCTCGGCCCAGGTGGTGACGAGCCGGGTCGGGCGCTCGCTCACCACCACGGTGCCGACGACATCGGCGATGCCGGAGCCGTCGGTGCGGACATGCTCCCAACGGGAGCCCCGCTCCCAGTCGGAGACGTTGCTGTGACCCCAGTAGGCGGCGGTGAGGTCGGCGTCGGTGAGCGCGTCCCAGACCTTCTCGGGGGTGCTCTCGATGTAGGTGACGTAGACGTAGGTGGGCTTGTCGGTCATGGCTTCCTCGGCTTGTCGCTTCACGGCGCCGAGCACCCGCAGGCGCGGGCGCTCGAACTTGTCGATCCACCGCTCCTGGATCTCGTGGAGCGGGACCGGGTTGAGGTAGTGCAGCTTTTCCCTCCCCCGCCGCACAGTGCTGATCAGCCGGGCCGCCTCCAGCACGGCGAGATGCTGGGTCACCGCCTGCCGCGTCATCGCGATGCGCGCGCACAGCTCACCGAGCGTCTGGCCGTTCTCCTCGTGCAGCCGGTCCAACAGCCGCCTGCGCGTGTCGTCGGCCAGGGCCCTGAAGACCTGGTCCATCCCGGAGTCACTCTCTGATCGCACACTCAACGTTATGCAGGCAATTTCTTGCATGTCAAGGCGCCGCCGGAGTCACCCCGGAGTCACTGACCGCCGAGCCACTCCGCATACCAGGCCACCGTGGCGTCGATCGTCTCGGCGAGCGGGACCGGCGCCGCGGCGAAGGCGCGTTCGAAGGCCGACGAGTCCATGATCTGGGGCTCGGTGTGCTGGTAGAACATCTCGGCGTACTCGGCCATGAACTGCTCGTCGAACGGGCCGAAGGGGCGGGCCTCGGGCACGGGCACCACGGTCAGCGGCCGACCGGCCCGCTTCTCGATCATGGCGAGGATCTCTCGGGTGCTGACGGCGGGCGCCGTCGGCAGGTGCCAGACCCGGCCGTCACCCTCCGGGCGCTCACCCAGAGTCGCGAGGCCCGCGGCGACGTCCTCGATGTTGGTGTAGCTGTGCGGCAGGTCGATGTCACCGAGCCCCGGCACCTCCCCGCCGGTCAGCGCGGCCGGGAACACCGCGCCGCCCAGAGTGGAGTTGACGACTCCGGGACCGACGAAGTCGGCGGAGCGGCCGAGGACGACCCGGGCGCGCCCCTCGCGGTGGGCGGCGAGGTACTTCCCGTCCAGCTCGGCCCGCATCCGGCCCTTTCGGGTGGTCGCCTGCCACGGGGAGTCCTCGGTCATCACCGCTCCGCCGGTCTCGCCGTACGGGTAGAGCGTGTCCAGCACCACCAGGCGGGCGCCGACGGACTCGACGGCGGCCAGGACCGCCTCCTGGATCCGGGGCATCACCTCGACCTGGAGGTGATAGCCGACGTTGACGCAGTGATAGACGACGGTGGCCGAGTCCACGGCGGCCCGCGCGCCCTCGGCGGTGGCGACATCGGCGGCGAACCGCTCGACGCCCTCCGGCGCCGGCCCCTCGCCCTTGCGGTCGACGAGCCGCACCGGGTGGCCCCGGCGCACCAGTTCGCGGGCGAGCGCGGTCCCGGCCGGACCGGAACCGAGGACGACGTGCAGGGAGCGTGCGGTAGCGGTCATGGCTGACCCCTTCCAAGAAAAGTTATGTGCTGTCGTTTCTGTTAGAGACTATAACTCTCACGAACAGGTCTGGCAATGGGCGCGAGCGTAGGGTGCGAGGGAAGATCGTCCGAGCGAGAAGGGTCGTACGCCATGGCCGTGAAGGACTCCGAACTGCCCTACCTGCGCCGCTGCGTGGAGCTGGCGGCCGAGGCGCTGGAAGCCGGGGACGAGCCGTTCGGCTCGGTGCTGGTGGGCGCGGAGGGCGCCGTACTCGCCGAGGACCACAACCGGGTGGCCTCCGGCGACCGCACCCGCCACCCCGAGTTCGAGCTGGCCCGCTGGTCGGCGGCGCATCTCACGCCCGAGCAGCGGGCCGCCGCCACCGTCTACACCTCCGGCGAGCACTGCCCGATGTGCGCGGCCGCCCACGCCTGGGTGGGCCTCGGCCGCATCGTGTACGTGGCCTCCTCCGCGCAGCTCGCCGCCTGGCTGACCGACCTGGGCGTGCCCGCCGCGCCGGTGCGGGCGCTGCCGGTCCACGACGTCGCCCCGGGCGTGCTGGTGGAGGGCCCGGTGGCCGAACTGGCGGACGAGGTGCACGCGCTGCACGTCCGCTTTCACCGGCAGCGCGGCTGACCGGAGCCGCCCTCCCGCCGAGATGCAGCGGCCGGTCCGCGCTGCCTAGGATCGGAAAAGGCCCCGGCCAGGCAGACGGCCGGGCCTCTCCCTCGGGGGGAGGCGATGCCCTTGCAACCGGCACAGCGGCTGACGATCGCACTGGTGACACTGGTCGCGATCGCCACCGCCGTATATCTGGCGGTCCCACCGGCGCTCGCTCCGGTGTGGGCGGTGATCGGTCTGCTGGGAGTCGCCGCCGTCCTGACCGGCACCGAACTGCACCGTCCGGCCCATCGCTGGCCGTGGTGGGTGCTCGCGGCCGGACTGCTCACCTTCATCACCGGGGACACGTACTACAACGTGATGGAGGAGTACTTCAACGCCTCCAATCCGTTCCCCTCCCCCGCGGACGCCTTCTACCTGGCGAACTACGTACTCTTCGCGATCGGCCTGTCCGGTCTGATCCACTACCGCTGGGCGGGCCGTGACCTGCCAAGCCTGCTCGACGCGCTGATCTTCACCGCCGGCCTGGCCCTGCCCGTGTGGATCTACCTGGTGGAGCCGCTCACCGAGGTGGAGGGGCTGACCTGGCAGCAGCGCGCGGTCAGCATCGCCTATCCGCTGGGCGACGTCCTCGTCCTGGCCCTACTGGTCCGGCTGCTGGCCCCGAACCCCCTGAAGGGGCCCAACCGGTCGGTCCAGCTGCTGGTCGTCGGCACCCTGACACTGCTCTGCTTCGATATCGCCTACGGCATCCTCCAGCTCAACGCGACCTGGGAGACCGGCACCCTGCTCGACGCCGGCTGGATCGTCTTCTACACGGCCTGGGGGCTCGCCGCGCTGCACCCGTCCATGGTCGAGCTCACCGCGTCCGTGCCCACCCGGGAGTCCCTGCTCCCGCCGGCCCGACGGATCTTCCTGCTGGCCCTGGCGACGCTGATCGCACCCGCGGTCCTGCTGCACGCGGCGGCGCGCGGCACCACCCATGACGCCGCCGCCATCGCCACCTTCTCGGCCGCGCTGTTCCTGCTGGTCATCCTGCGCCTGGCGGTCATGGTGGTGGCCCACCGCCAGGCGGTCTCCCGGGAACTGGCGCTGCGCGGCGCGGCGGCCTCGCTGGTCTCGGCGTTCCGGCTGACCGACGTGGCCCGCTCCTGCGCGGACGCCGCGGACACCCTGCTGGGGCCCGCCGTACGCCATCGGACCCTGGTGCTCTCCGCCGAGGAGGCCACCGATCCGGCCCTGCGCAAGGCCCATCTGACCGAGCCCGCCTCGCTCGGGCCCGCCCTGGCCGCCGAGTTCGGCTCACTGCCGTCGGTGCTGGTGTGCCCCATGACGCCGCCCGACCGTCCGCCCGGCGGAGTCGCCGGTGCGCTGCTGGTCGCCGGGCCCGCCCGGCCGCTCGCCGAGACCCGCGGCTCCCTGGAGATCCTCGCCTCGCACGCGGGGCTCGCCGTGGAACGGGTGATGCTGCGCCAGGAGGTGATCCGCCGGGAGAGCGAGGCGTACTTCCGCACTCTGGTGCGCAACACCTCCGACGTCATCCTGATCGTGGAGGACGACGACACCGTCCGGTACGCCAGCCCGTCCGCCTCCGCCGTGTTCGGCACCGCGGACCTGGCGGGCAGCGCCCTGCCCGAGCTGGTGGACCCTCGGGACCGCTCCCGGGCGGCCCGGGCGCTGGCGTCCGTGCGGGACGAGGAGTCCCGTGCCGGGCACGACCACTGGTGGGTGCGCCGCCGCGACGGCCATGTCGAGGTCGAGGTGCGCTGCACCAACTTCCGCGCCGAACCGACCGTCGGCGGCCTGGTCGTCACCCTGCGGGACGTCACCGAGCAGCGGCGGCTCCAGCAGGAGCTCACCCAGCGGGCCTTCCACGACCCGCTGACCGGACTGCCGAACCGGACACTGCTGCTGGAGCGGATCGAACGGGCCCTGCTCCGGGGCCGCCGGGAGTCCGCGCTGACCTGTCTGCTCTTCATCGACCTGGACGACTTCAAGCAGGTCAACGACACCCTCGGACACTCCACCGGCGACCAGCTGCTGGGCGCCGTCGGCACCCGGCTCTCCCGCACCCTGCGCCGCAGCGACACCGCGGCCCGGCTCGGCGGCGACGAGTTCGCCGTCCTGATGGAGGACGCCCGGGAGCCGCTGGACGCGGAACTGCTCGCGGCGCAGGTCATCCAGGCGCTGTCGCGGCCGTTCATGCTGCCCGAGGAGACGGTGACGGTCTCCGCCAGCGTCGGGGTGGCCACCGCCCGGGACAGCACGGACGCGGAGGAACTGCTGCGCCACGCCGACCTCGCGCTCTACGCGGCGAAGGCGGCCGGGAAGCGGCAGTGGCGGCGCTTCCAGCAGTTGCTGCACACACGGATGGTCGAACGGCACGACCTCCAGAGCCGGCTCGCGCAGGCCGTGGCCGACAAGGAGTTCGCCCTGCGCTACCAGCCGGTGGTGGACATCACCGCAGGGCAGGTCGTCGGCTTCGAGGCACTGGTGCGCTGGCCCGGCGCCCCGCGCCCGCCCGTGCTGCCGGAGCAGTTCATCGGCCTGGCCGAGGAGACCGGGCACATCGCCGCGCTCGGCGCGTGGGTGCTGGAGAACGCCGTGCGGGACTTCACGGGACTCCAGCCGCTCGCACCGACGCGTGACGGGCCGTCGTTCATCAGCGTCAACGTCTCCGCCCGGCAGTTCCGGGAGAGCACCTTCCTGGACCACGTCGGCCGGGCCCTGGCCACCCCCGGGCTCGCGCCCGGCTCGCTCCAGCTGGAGCTGACCGAGACGGTGCTGCTGCGCCGGGACACCCAGATCCAGACGGTGCTGCACGCGCTCAAGGAGCTGGGGGTGCGGATCGCGGTCGACGACTTCGGCACCGGGTTCTCCTCGCTGCGGTATCTGCGGGACTTCCCCATCGACGTGCTGAAGATCGACAAGTCGTTCATCGAGGACATCGCCCGGGACACCCAGCAGGTGGCCCTGGTCGAGGGCATCGTGCGGCTCGCCGACACCCTGGGACTCCAGGTGATCGCGGAGGGAATCGAGGACCCGGCGCAGCGGGACCTGCTGGCGGGCATGGGCTGCCGGCTCGGGCAGGGGTACCTGTTCGCCCGGCCGATGACGGTCGACCAGACGGAGCGGGTGCTGCGGCGGCGCGGCAACGGCCGGAGGACGCCACCGCCGCAGGCCGCCCCTCGGCTGGCCACACCCGGCACTCCGCCCGCCCGGCGCGACCGCTCGCGCGACCTGGACCGGCTGCGGCGCACCAGCCCGATGAGCGACGCGGTCCTGGACGAGGTGCGCGGCCGGCACATCCGCTGCCGGGACCACTGGCTGATCGACTACGCCTCCTGCAACTACCTCGGCTTCGACTGGGACCCGGAGATCCTCGCGCGGGTCGAGCCCGCCGTACGGCGCTGGGGCACGCATCCGAGCTGGTCCCGGCTGCTGGGCAGTCCACGGCTGTACCCCGAGATCGAGGAGCGGCTCGCGGGCCTGCTCGGCGCGCCGGACACCCTGCTGCTGCCGACGCTCACCCTCATCCACGCCTCGGTCATCCCCGTCCTCGCCGAGCAGGGCCATGTCTTCATCGAGGCCACCGCCCACCGCACGGTCTACGACGGCTGTCTGGTGGCCCGCGGCCAGGGCGCCACGCTGCGCCGCTTCCACGCCGAACGGCCCGAGGAGCTGGACGCGCTGCTGGCCGCCGCGCCGACGGGCGCGCCCCGGCTGGTGTGCCTGGACGGCGTCAACAGCATGAGCGGCAACATCTGCGACCTGCCGGCGCTGGCCGCCGTGTGCCGCGAGCGGGGCGCCCTGCTCTATGTCGACGACGCGCACGGCTTCGGCGTGATCGGGGAGCGCGGTCCGGGCGAGCCGTGCCCGTACGGTTCGCGCGGCAACAGCGTGGTGCGGCACACCGGTGAGTCCTACGACGGGATCGTGCTGGTCGCCGGGTTCTCCAAGGCGTACTCGTCGCTGCTGGCCTTCCTCGCGCTGCCGACCGGGCTGAAGAACCGGCTCAAGACGGCCGCGGCGCCCTATCTGTACTCCGGGCCGTCACCGACGGCGTCGCTGGCCACCGCGCTGGCCGGACTGGATGTCAACGAACGGCGCGGCGACGCCGTACGCGCAGATCTGCACCGCAAGACGGCCCGGGTGCTCGACCACCTGGCCGAGCTGGACGTGTACACCCTGAACCGGGACGGGCTGCCGATCCTGGAGGTCCCGCTGGCCGACGCGGACGACCTGAACGGGGTCGCGCAGCTGCTGTGGGACGACGGCATCTATGTGACGCTCGCCGCGTATCCGCTGGTACCGCGCGACCGGGTGGGGTTCCGGGTCCAGATCACGGCGCTCAACTCCGACGAGGACATCGAGCGGCTGAACGACACACTGACCCGGGTCGCCGCGCGTTACCCACTGCGCCGCCGGGGAACGCGGCACGCCGTGTCCGGGGCCGGAGCGGGAGGGGCGGGACGCTCATGACGACGCACAACGACGACGTGGACTGGGACCGCTGGCCGGTCGCGGACTACCTCGCCGAGAACTACCGGGACGTGCATCCCTCGGACGCCGCGGTCATCGCGCACCACGCGGCGTTCTACCGGCGGCTGGCTCCTCATTCGGTGGCCCGTTCGGTGGAGTTCGGGGCGGGCCCGAACCTGTATCCGCTGATGCTCGCCGCCGCGGTGAGCCGCCGTATCGAGGCCGTGGAGGCGGGCGCCGGGAACGTCGCCTACCTGGAGCGGCAGATCCTGTGCGGCCCCGAGGCGAGCTGGCTGCCGTTCCACGAACTGTGCCGACAGCTCAATCCCGAGGTCCCGGCCACGCCCGCGCAGGCGCTGGCGCAGGTGTACGTGGTGCACGCGGACGTCCGGGAGCTGCTGCCCGACTCCTACGGACTGGCGTCGATGCACTTCGTCGCGGAGGGCGCCACCGAGGACTTCGCGGAGTTCGCCGCGTTCTGCCGGGCCTTCGTGCGCTGTGTCGAGCCGGGCGGCCACCTGGTGGCGGCCTTCATGGAGAACATGCCGACCTACCGGATCGGACCGGCCTCGCGCTGGCCGGGCTGCCCGATCGACCCGGACCGGGTCACCGAAGTGTTCACGCCGCTGACCCAGAAGCTGTCGGTGACCCATATCGACTCCGACCCGACGCTCCCCGACTACGGCGACTCGGGGATGGTGCTGCTGACGGGCGTGGCCCGGTGAACCCCGGGCACGGCGAAGGCCCCACCGGTGGTGCGTCCGGTGGGGCCTTCTGTCCTGGGGTCAGCGGGTGGCGCGGGGGCGGAAGCGCCGGTAGAGGGCGGCGCCGCCGACGATGAGGGCCGCGCCGCCCGCGACGGCGGGCAGGGTGTGGTCCGCTCCGGTGTGGGCGAGCGAGGGCCCGGGGGTGTGCGGGACGGGCGCCGTGGGCTTCGGGTCGGGCTCGGCGCGGGGCGGCCGGGGTGCCGGCTTCCCGGGACGCCCGGGTCGGACCGGACGCTCCTCCGGGGCATTCACCGACTCGTTGCCGACGGCCGGGTTGCCGATGCCGACCACGTTCACGCTGTTCCCGCTGACGTTCACCGGGACATCGACCGGCAACTGCACGCCGTTACCGGAGAGCACACCGGGCGAATCCTTTCCGCCGCCCTCGGCGGACGCCCCGGCCGGTGCGCCCCGCTCCTCGCCCGCGCTCTCATTGGCGCAGGTGTTGCCCGCGGCCGGGTTGAGCAGCCCCACCACGTTCACGGTGTTCCCGCACACGTTCACCGGTACATGCACCGGGAGCTGGACGGTGTTGCCGGAGATCACCCCGGGCGAGCCGGCCGCGGCGCCGTCCGCCCCGGAGTCGGCGTGCGCGGGCATCGTCACGGCCATCGCGCCGGATGCGGCGGCGACGGCGATCACACCGTTTCGGGTAACCCTTCGCATAGGTTCCCTGCCTTCCAGACATGGACGCGGGCACTCGCCCGCACCGGATAGAACGCGGGCGAACCATCAGAGTTATGGCTAATCGGCCTTTCACCCCATCGAGCGGCACTGTTATCGAACTGGCGGCAAAGTGCCCCGTATGCGGATGCAGACGCCGGTATGCACATGCAGCGGGCGGCTGCGGATCGTAACCCCGGCCAGCCCGCCCCGCTCGCCCGGAGGCGGACGTTCCGGGGGCCGCATATCGTGATCGAGGGCGCCGGATCCCGGTCCGCCGACGGGCGCCTTGGAGGCCTGCATGCCGGTCAAGCAGTCGAAGCGGCCCGCCCTGCGGCGCTGCGCGATCGTCGCGGCGATGGCGCTGCCGCTGCTGGGACCGGGACTGCCCACGGCGGACGACGAGCCCGATCTGACGCGGTTCTACCGGCAGAAGGTGTCGTGGGGGAAGTGCGAGGGCGTCGACGCGCCCAAGGACTTCCAGTGCGGCAAGGTCACGGTCCCGCTCGACTACACCGACCCCGCGGCCGGGACGCTCGACCTGGCGCTGGCCCGCTACCGGGCCACCGGCGACTCCCGGGGTTCGGTACTGCTCAACTTCGGCGGCCCCGGCGGCGCGGGGGTGGACCAACTGGCCTACGGCGGCAAGGACTTCATGAGCCTGACCGACGGCTACGACGTGGTGACCTTCGACCCGCGCGGGGTCGGCCGCTCCTCGCCGGTCAGCTGCGGCGACGGCACCGAGGAGATCGCCGACTCCACGGACGACAGCACCGAACTCGGCTCCGATCCACAGGCGGTGCTGGAGGAGATCCGCCGCACCGCCGCGGCCTGCACGAAGCACTCCGGCCCCGTGCTGCCGTACATCGGCACGGTGAACGCCTCGCGCGACATGGACGTGATGCGTCAGGCCCTCGGCGACAAGAAGCTCAACTACCTCGGCTTCTCCTACGGCACCCGGCTCGGCGCGGTGTACGCGAAGCAGTTCCCGGACAAGGTGGGCCGCATGGTCCTGGACGGCGTCGACACCCTCACCGAGCCGCTGACCGAGCAGGGCGTGGCGGGCGCCGAGGGCCAGCAGGCGGCGCTGGACGACTTCATCGACTTCTGCACCGAGGACATCGCCTGTCCGTTCGGCCAGGATTCACGCACCGCGCGGGAGGAGGTCGTACGGCTGGTGGAGTCGCTGGACGAGGATCCCGTGCCGACGGACTTCGGGGACGTGTTCACCGGGCAGGACCTGGTGGGCGCCATCGGACAGGCGCTGTACAGCGAGGACATGTGGCCGTCGCTGCAGCGCGCCCTGACCTCGCTGATCGAGGACGGCGACACCCGGGGCGTGATGAGCCTCGCCTACGGCGGCCTCTCCGTGCCCGCGCGCAACGGCGACGGGGACGGCGGCCTCGCCGATCCTGAGGACGTCCCGCTGGACAACCTTCCCGCCGCGCTGATGGCGATCAACTGCGCGGACGACCCGGACCGGCCCACCGCCGAGCGCATCACCCGCGACCTCGGCCGGCTGCGCGCCGAGTACGAGCGCGCCTCCCCGGTCTTCGGCCGCTACCGGCTCACCGAGGTCCTGATGTGCTACGGCCGCCCCAAGGGCACCGACTTCATCCGCGAGCAGGTCAAGGACGTGGACACGCCGAAGATGCTCCTGGTCGGCACCCGCGGCGACCCGGCGACGCCGTACCGCTGGACCGTGCAGACGGCGAACCGGCTCGGCTCCTCCGCGGTGGTCCTCGACAACCGCGACAGCGGCCACACCGGATACGCCTCCTCGCGCTGTGTGCAGGGCAAGGTGGACGCGTTCCTGCTCTACGGCTCACTGCCCGCGAACGGCAGTTCATGCGGCCCGGACGAGAACGGCTGAGGCATCTCCGCGCGGGCGGCGGGCCGTTGAACCGTCACGACCCGGGCGAGCCGCTCGTGCAGGGCCGCCGCCGCGTTGTCAGTGGTCGCTGCCATGATTCCCGCGAACGTCGAGAGCGGGGAGCGGGTCATGGTGGAGCAGGCGGTACGGCCGATCGTCGAGGCGATGTTGTCGCACATCCCGAGCGGCTGGACCGAGGCGGTGATGTACGCCCGGGCCGGGCACCACGGCAGTTCGATCACCGGTGGCTACAGCCCGCGCCGGAGCGGCTGGCACGTGGGCCTGCCGAGCCCGCACGCGGAGCTCATGGCGCTCGGGAAGCTCCTGCGCGAGCAGCACGGCTGGGAGCCCGCCTCCCTGGAGATCCGGTGCCGGCCCACCGGCGAGTACCGGCTCGTCGCCTTCCACGACGCCGTCACCCAGGTGACCGGGGACGGCGGCTTCCAAGTGGTCCTCGATCCCGGATACGAACTTCCGCAGCCCGGACTGCGCCAGGAGCCCGGCACCGCCGCCCCGGCAGGAGACCCGGAGTTGGCCGTGGCCCGCTTTCACGCATACCTGGAGCGGCGCGCCGAGATCCTGGGACGACCCGAGCAACTGCCCCCGCCCGCCACCGAGGCCGCGATCCAGGCGGCCGAACAGAAGCTCGGCCGGCGCATCCCCGCCGATCTGCGCGCGCTCTATCTGCTCGCGGACGGAGACCGCGACCACTACCTCTTCCCGGGCAACGCCTGGCTGTCGGTGGCGAGCATGGCGAGTGAGCACCTGGAGTGGGGCGCGGACCAACGGCCCTGGTACGGCTGGGACCTGGAGTGGGCAGCGGTCGTCCTCGACACCGTGCCGGCCGACACCGTGCGGCGCTGCGGCGGCCACCCCGGGTGGCTGCGGTTCGGCAGCGGCGAGGACGGCAACTTCCTGGCCGTCGACGTGGCTCCGGCCCACGACGGCCGCCCCGGCCAGGTCATCCGGACCGGCCGGGACTACGACGAGGGTCCCGTCCACGTCACCGACTCGGTCACCTCACTGCTCGGCCGCTGTCTGGAACTGCTGGAGCAGGGCGCGTACTCGGTGCACGGCGAGCATCTGTATCTGGAGGAGCCCGGCGCCGACTCCGAGACCCAGGAGATCATCGGCGGCGATGTGCCCGAGGAGGTCCCGCCGACCCTCCAGGCCCTGCATGTCAACAACGTCACCGGACAGGTCGACCTGGCCCCGCTCACGGCCGCTCCGCGCCTGCGCAAACTGCACCTCAACCGCGCCACCACCGCCGACCTCACGCCGGTGCGGGAGCTGCCCGTCGAGTCCTTGCGGGTCAGCCTCGACGGCGGCGACCTGAGCCCGCTCACCGGCCACGCCCACCTGGCCTCGCTCGGCCTCACCACCACCGCCCCGGTCGACCTCGCGCCCCTGCGCACGGTGCCCCATCTGCACGGCCTCGACCTCTCCGGGGCCGGGAGAGCGGACGTGGCCGTCCTCGCCGAGCTGTCGGGCCTGCGCTACCTCGCCCTCACCGCGGACCAGTGGACGGTCCTCCTGGACAAGGCCGGAGCGCCTCCCGCCCTGGTGGCCGCCCGCCTGGCCGGCGAGGACGTCACCCTCGACGACGCCCTCGCCCTGGCCGCCCGCCTCGGCCTGGACACCGGCGGTGCGCTGCGCGTCTCGGGTTCCATCGAGGCATGAGCGCCGCCGACGTCACTCCTCGCCGTGCACGATCCGGTGCAGGGCGGCGGCCGTCCGGCTGAATCCGTCGTCACCGAGCAGCTCGCGCAGCTCGGTGTTGAAGCGGTCGATCTCGGGGCGGGCCGCGTCCAGGGCGGTGGCTCCGGCGTCGGTCAACTCCAGGACCACGGCCCGGTGTTCGCTCGGGTGCGCACCCTTGGCGAGGAGCCCTGCCGTGGTCAGCCGGGTCACCAGGCCGGTGACGGCCGACTCGCGCAGGCCGAGGGTGCGGGCGAGCTGCTGCTGGGTGACGCCCGGCCGGTCCTCGACGGCGAACAGCGCGCCGAGCTGGACGGTGGTGATCCCGGCCGCCGCCACACAGCGCCGGTCGGCGGCGGTGCGCAATTGGTGCGCCGCCCGCTGCAACAGGAAGTACAGGCGTTGATCGGGCTCGGGCATGGGCCGATCTTGACAGAGGCGGCAGGCTCGCGCCACTCTCAGTTCACTAGTGAAGTGAGGTTGGACGTGAACAAGACCCCGGATCTGGACCAGGCCCGGCGGGTTCTGGCGGCGCAGCCCTTCAGCGCGCTGCTCGGCACCCGGCTGACCGCCTTCGGCGACGGCGAGGCCGTCCTCGAACTGGACATCCGCGAGGAGCTGCTCCAGCAGCACGGCACCGTGCACGGCGGTGTCCTCGGCTACGCGGCGGACAACGCGCTGACCTTCGCCGCGGGCACCGTGGCCGGCGCCCACCTGATCACGGCCGGGTTCACCATCGACTATCTGCGCCCGGCCAAGGGCGACGTCCTGCGGGCACATGCTCAGGTCGTCCGGGCGGGCCGCACCCGGGTCGTCGTCCGCTGCGACCTCACCACCGTCACCGGCGACGGCGACGCGACCCTGTGCGCGGTGGCCCAGGGCAGCATCGCGGTCCAGCAGGCGGCCTGAGCCGACCGTTCGTCCGTCCGTCCGTCCGTCCGTCAGAAGTCGACCGGGCGCCGGACGATCGGGCAGGTCGTGCAGTAGTCGCCACCCCGGCCACCATCAGGTTCCCGGCGAGGCAGGGAGAAGACACCGGATCGCGGCCTCGGCCTCGGCCATGGACGTCCTTGGCGGGTCAGGCGCCGCCGCAGGTCGGCGACGCGGAGACGCCATCCGGCAACCCGAGCAAGATTATCAGCGGAATGTCCTCAATGCCCGTCCGATTCGCCCCCGATGCCCGATCGGCGAAACAGTCCTATCGTGCTGTCATGGAGCATGCACTGAGTCCCGCCACGCTCGCCGAGCTGCGCCGCCCGCGCCCGTATCCCGCGGTGTCCGTCCTGACCCCGACGCACCGCAGGGAGCCCGAGAACTCCCAGGACCCGGTCCGGCTGCGCAATGTCGTGGCCGACGCCAAGAAGCAACTGGAGGCGGATCCCGCGGTCAGCCGGGAGCGCCGGATCGATGTCGTCCGGCATCTGGAGGAAGCGCTCACCGAGGTGGACCTGGCGCACGCCGAGGACGGCCTGGTGATCTTCGCCGCGCCGGGTGAGCACCAGGTGTGGTCCCTGGCCCGCACGGTGCCCGAACGCGTGGTCCTCTCGGACACCTTCCTCACCCGCAACCTGGTCTCGGCGCAGGCCGCCGAGCGTCCGTTCTGGGTGCTCTCCGTCTCCGCCGACCGCGTCACGCTGTGGAACGGCGGCGGCGACCGGGTCACCGAGGAGCAGGCCGGCGGCTTCCCGCTCACCCGGACCCTGGACAACTTCGACGCCGAGCACCAGGAGCGGATCGGCGACCGGCCGAGCACTTTCCGCGACGAGGCCACCCGGCACTTCCTGCGGGAGGCCGACACCGCGATCGGCAAACTGCTGCGCGAGAATCCGCGCCCGCTGTACGTCACCGGTGAGACGGCGGCACTGTCCCTCCTCGACGAGGTCGGCAGCGTCACCAACGACGCCGTCCACGTCCGCCATGGCGGCCTGTCGGACGCCAGTCCGGAGGCGGTGTGGCAGGCGGTCCGGCCCATGGTCGCGGCCGACGGGCGCAAGACCGCCGACACCGTGGCCCGGGAGCTGGAGACGGCCCGGGGCCGTCGGTCGTACGCGGCCGGTCTCGACGAGGTCTGGCAGAACGCCCGCGATGGCCGGGTGCGGCTGCTGGCAGTCGAGGAGAACTACCGCGCGACCGTCCGCGACAACGCCGGCGACCATCTGGTCCCGGCGATGAGCGGTGATCTCGACGCCCGCGAGGACATCGTGGACGAGATCGTCGAGCAGTGCTTGGAGACCGGCGCCGACGTCCGCTTCGTCCCGGACGGCACGCTGGGCGACGCGACCGGTATCGCGGGCATCCTGCGGTACTGAGCCGAGCCCGTCAGACGCTTCCGAAGAGCGCGCTCAGCCCCTCGTCGACGGCCGAGCCGACATCCTCCCGGCCGACCGCGACGACGGCATGGCTGCGCATCAGGAAGCGGCGCAGGGCGGAGCTGTCGAACCGCAACAGGGCGAGCCCGTACGGCGAGTGGAACTCCAGCACCGTACGGGCCCCGCCGCACGGCCAGATGTGCACGTCCCCGTCCCCGGCCGGGCCGCGCAGCCCCTCCGCCAGCAGCGAGCGGGCGAAGGTCCAGGTGACGCACTCCCCGTCCAGGGAGACCTCGGCCGGGAAGTCGATGTGCACGGCCAGCGGATCCGCCGAGCTGTAGCGGAGCGTGGCGGACGCGGGCAGTTCCTGCTCATCGGCGGTGATCAGACGCGCACGGGCTGGCTGCTCCAAGGTGATGTCCATAACTGTCTCCCCCGTGGTCGGTGCCGCGGCCGGCCAGGAATGGCCGACACGTCTTTAAGGACCTCCCAGACCCCGCTCGCATTACACCGGAGCCGGAATTTCCGACGTGACCTGCGTCACGACCAGAAGGGGTATTTCGCCTCTCATTCGAGCGAACCCGTCCGAAGTCTCCACGGCGCACGCGAGAGAATCCGAACACGCTGCCGTCGAACACAGGGCTGGCCCCCTGATCGTCGCCCGGACGTACCGTCAGATCACGTACGCCGCCTACGACTTGACCACCTGACGACATACACCGATCGACCGGCGTGACCCGCCCGTGAAGACTGTGGCATATGCCAGAAGCACCACCGTATCGTGTGTTGCCAAATCCCTTACAGCGCGTCGCGGGCTGTGCAACAGTCGTAACGGTCCCTCCGTCCCATCTTTGGTCGTACCGTCCCCTTCACCGGAGTGCGTCATGCCGTCCCATCTCTCCGCGGACCGCCCGGCCGCCCAGCCACCCGGACGCGGCTCGGTCGACGCCCTGATATCGCAGGCGCGCCGGCTCAAGGGCGACATGGACGCCGTACGGCGGGACACGCCGAGTGACGGTTCGGACCCGCAGGAGCGCTGGCAGCGCGCGCTGTACGACCTCGCGCTGACCCAACTCGACGACCTCGACACCCACTTGGCCCAGCTGCGGGAGGGACCGCCGCCGGTGCCCGCCGCACCGGCGACACCCGCCGCGGAATCCGTGCCGCCCGCCCCGGGCGGCTCACTGCTCAGCAGGGTCGGCAGCGCGGAGTGGAACCTCCTCACGGACGAGGCGAGTTGGTCCGGCGAGCTCTACCAGATCCTGGGCCGGGACGCCGCCACTCCCCCGCTCACCCTCGATGAACTGCCCTCCCTGGTACACGACGAGGACCGGCCGAGGCTGACCGCGATGGTCACCGACTGTCTCGTCGACGCCAAGCCGATCGACGGGGAGTTCCGTGTCGTCCGCCCGGGCGGTGCGGTGCGGACCGTCCACATGATGGGCGAGCCGGTGCTCGGCGCCGACGGAAGCACCGCCGCGATGTGGGCCGTGCTGCGGGACGTCAGCGAACTGCGCCGCAGCCAGCGCGCGTTGAGCGAGACCCGTGACTCGCTCCAGCGCCAGCGGCACCGGGCGCAGACCGAGCACCGGCTGGCGGTCGAACTGCAGGAGGCCGTGCTGCCGCCGTGGCGTGGCTCCCTGCGGCTCCCGCACCAGGGCCCGCAGACCCTGGACCTGGCCGCCCACCACCTGCCCTCCGCGATCGGCTCCCTGATCGGCGCCGACTGGTACGACGCCCTCGAACTCCCCGGCGGCGAGACGCTGCTCAGCGTCGGCGACCTCACCGGCCAGGGCGTCGCCGTGGCCTCGGGCATGGCGACACTGCTGGGCGCCGTACGCGGGATGGCGATGGCCGGCACCGAGCCGGGCCAGCTGATGTCCTGGCTCAACCAACTGCTCGACGCCACCGTGCAACCCGCCCTCGGCAGCGCGGTCTGCTGCCGCTACCGGCCCGAGACCCGCACCCTGGTCTGGGCCCAGGCAGGACACCCCGCCCCGCTGCTGTTCCGCGGCGGGACGGGGTGCCGGTTGCGGTCACCGAACGGCGTCCTGCTGGGCGCGACGACCGGTGCCGCCTACGACCAGGCCGAAGTGACCCTGGAGACCGGAGACCTGCTCCTCCTGCACACCGACGCACTGGTGTCCGGGAACAGCGGCACCGACCCGGTGAACCGTCTCCTCGACCTGGCCCCGCGGTTCGACGCGGCGGAGACCGCACAGGACTGCGTGCGGATGGTCGTGGAGGAGTTCGGCGCGACCGGGCGCGAGCACGACGCCTGCGTGCTGATCGCCAGGGTGACGTCCTGATCGTGGTGCGGGTTCCAGCGCACAGGCCCCCTATGCCCGTGCGGTGCTCCCGCCCTTTGCCTGCTTCGGCAGGGCCAGCTTGATCTCCTCCCGCAGTTCGAGGATCCTCGGGTAGCTGGAGTACTCGGCGGTCAGCCGGTACATCTGGCGCAGCCGGTCCCAGGTGCGGTGGGAGGAGTTGGATCCCATCGACACCAGCGCCAGTCGCGCGTAGCGGTCGGCCTGTTCGGGGTCGTCGGCGATGAAGCAGGCGGAGGCCATCGACAGGAAGTCGAAGATCTTCGACCGCTGCCGCCCGTCGACCCGCAGGGACAGGGCCTTATCCGCATAGTGCTGGGCGTGCGCGGCCGCGGTGGGCTCGAACTCCGCCAGCGTGCGGTAGGCCAGGGCCTGCATGCCGTACAGGTCCTCCTCCTTGAAGGTCTGCATCCAGCTCGGGGGCGGTACATCGCCCTTGTCGGAGACGAACAGGTCCTCCGCCTGTCCGAGGGTGCGGCGCATCGCCTGGCCCTTGCCCATGGAAGCCTGCGCCCAGGCCTCGATGGTGTAGAGCATCGCCCGGGTCCGCGGCAGCACTTCGGCGCCGGAGCCGGACTGGGCGAGCTTCATCAGGTCCAGTGCGTCGTCGGGCCGGCCGAGGTGCACCATCTGGCGAGCCGCTCGGGAGAGCGCCTCCCCGGCGCGGGGCCGGTCGCCACCCTCACGGGCCGCGTGGGCGGCGATGACGAAGTACTTCTGGGCCGTGGGCTCCAGGCCGACGTCGTGCGACATCCAGCCCGCGAGTACGGCGAGATTGGCGGCGACGCCCCACAGGCGCCGCTGGAGGTGTTCGGGGTGCCGGTAGGCGAGCATGCCGCCCACTTCGTTGAGCTGTCCCACTACCGCCTTGCGTTGCAGCCCGCCACCGCGGGCCGCGTCCCAGGCGCGGAACACCTCCACCGAGCGCTCCAGTTCCTCGATCTCCTGCGACCCGATGGGGGCGGCCTCATAGCGGTCGAACCCAGCGGGGTCGGCGTGCAGGGGATCGTCGAGTCGGGGAGCGTCGGCCTTCAGAGTCGGATCGGTGTGCAGCCAGTCGTGCATGGCGCTGCTGAGTGCGGATCCCGCGGCGAGCGCGGCACCCGCGCCCACCAAGCCGCGTCGGTTGAGCATGAGGTCCATTCCCGTGAATTCGGTGAGGACCGCAGCTGTCCGTTCGGGCGCCCACGGCACGCCGTCGGGATGTTCCACACTCCCGCCGCCCTGCCGTTTCCCCGCACGCCCGTGCCGGACCAGACCGAGGTCCTCGATGGTCACGACACGGCCGAGTCGCTCGGTGAACAGAGCCGCCAGCACCCGCGGCACCGGATCGCGCGGGATCTCTCCCATGTCGATCCAACGCCGCACCCGCGAGGTGTCGGTCGACAGCTGAGGGTGGCCCATGGCCGCCGCCTGCCGGTTGACCAGCCGCGCGAGTTCGCCCTTGGACCAGCCGGCCAGGCCGAACAGGTCCGCGAGGCGGGAGTTGGGTTGTCCGTTCACGTCAAGCCCCCAGGTTCTCGGCTGAGTTGACAGTAGCCCGGTGAGAGTTGCCGGGCGACTATTCGCCAGGGTTCGCCAGGGTGCGCCAGATGGTGTGCCACTGGGCATCGGGTGTCAGGTAGGAACGCGCCACCCCGACCCGGTCGCCGCTCTCCACAAGGGCGCATTCCCCAGGGTGCACCCGGGCGACCGGGCCGGGTAGGCGTTTGCGCTTGAGCAGGTATTGCAGGCACACGAAGGGATCTGTTTCGCCCATGTACGCAGCATCGTCCTCCGTGTCCGCCCCGCCCCGGACGCTGCACCCCCGCCCGGCGGGCAGCGGCCCCTACCTCGACCCCGCCCGCTCGGCGGCCCCCGCCCTCGGAGCGGGCCGGCCGCGGCGTGCCCCGGGGATCGGCACCCAACCGCTCAGCGGGAGACTCGACTTGTCCGGCCCTCAGGGCGCCCAGCTGCGTACGGCCATCGCGTCGGTGCACCGGATCTGCCCGGAGTTCGCCCCGGTCCAGGTGCTGCGGCGCAGCGGGCGGTCCGTGCTCCTCGTGGGGACGACCGGGCGCAGCACGGCGGTCGCCAAGTGTTTACTGGACCACTCCCCCGTCTGGGCGGAGCGGATCCGGCACGAAATAGCTGCATACCGCTCGTTCGTCCGGCACCGCCCTCCAGTGCGGGTGCCCCGGCTGATCGCGGCGGATCCGGACAACTGCACACTGGTGATCGAGCGGATGCCGGGACGGGTCGCGGCCCTTCAGCGGCACCCGTCCGAGGCCCCACCCCGCGCGGACGTCAGGGCGGCGCTGGCGGCGATCTGCCGGCTGAACGCCTGGCGGCCGCCGGCGGGCACCTTCGACGCCCCGCTGGACTATCCGGCGCGCATCTCCCGCTATCACGAGCTGGGGCTGCTCACCGACCGGGACATGGGCGATCTCCAGAAGCTGCTGCACGGCATCGCGCACTCGGCGGGCCGGCAGGGCATGGGCCAGTTCTGCCACGGCGAGGCACTGCTGTCGAACATCCTGCTCTCACCGGCCGGTCCAGTGCTGGTGGACTGGGAGCACGCGGGCTGGTACCTCCCGGGCTACGACCTGGCCACCCTGTGGTCGGTCCTCGGGGACGCACCAGTCGCGCGTCGGCAGATCAGCCAGATCGCCCAGTCGGCGGGTCCGGCCGCACGGGACGCGTTCCTGGTGAACCTGATGCTCGTGCTGACCCGGGAGATCCGTACCTACGAGACGGCCGTGCAGCGTTCGATGCACGAAACGGCCCCGGCGGCACCGGGCACGGCCCACCTGGGTGCTGCGCCGTCCGGCGAGGAACAGCGGCTGCTGCTCAGGCGGCTGCACGACGACTGCCAGCTGGCCCGCCGGGCCGTGCGCGCCGCGGTCGGTACTCGCTGACGGGGACGGTGGTCCGCGGTGCGCCCTGAACGGCGGCGCACCGCGGATCTTCGTATGCGCGGCTCCTCCCTTGCCCCTGGGCATGATTGACGGATCGTCGGCAGGCCGGTACCACGGACGCATTGCCCGGCCCCGCACGGCTCATCGCGCCCGACCGTCCCAGGAGGCTGCTTTGCGACGATCCGTCACCGCCCCGAAGAGAGCAGCGAAGAGAGCCGCCGGTCCGGTGGCCTGCGCCGCCCTGATGCTCCCGCTGCTCGGCGCGGCCCCTTCTTCCCCGGCCCAATCGTCCGCACAGGCCCTCCAGTCGGCCTTCTCCTCGGCCGCCGCCGAGTACGGCGTGCCGCGCAGTGTGCTGCTGGGTGTCTCCTATCTCCAGTCCCGCTGGGACACGCACGCCGGAGCGCCGAGCGTGACCGGCGGCTACGGTCCGATGCATCTGACCGACGCCCGCACCGCGCTCGCCGGGGCGGCCCATCACAGCGAGGGCGCGGAGGACGCCCGCGGTGACCAGGCCCGCGCGGCCCTCGTCCCCGAGGAGCGGATCCCGGACGCCGAGGACCTGCCGGCCCGGCTGCGGACGCTGCCGAGGGCCGCCGAGCTGACCGGGCTGAGCCCGCAGCGGCTGCGTAGCGACCCGGCGGCCAATGTGGCGGGCGGTGCCGCGCTGCTCGCGGCCGCGCAGCGGGAGCTGGGCGAGCCGGTGAGCGCGGATCCCGCGGACTGGTACGGCGCGGTGGCGCTGTTCTCGGGCGCCGAGGACCGGGCGACGGCGGCGGCGTACGCCAACGATGTCTACGGGGTCATGCGGACCGGCGGCGAGCGGTTCACCGACGCCGGGCAGCGGGTCGTCCTCGCGGCGCAGCCGGAACTGACGGCCGACACGGGCACCCTGGCGGGTGCGGGCCTGCGTGCTGCCGCCGCCGGGGAGACGGAGTGCCCCGCGTCGGTGTCCTGCGAGTGGATCCCGGCGCCGTACGAGGAGTTCGGGGAGGGCGACTACGGCAACCACGACCTGGGCAACCGGCCGGAGTCCCAGAGCATCGAGTACATCGTCGTGCACGACACCGAGGGCGCCTGGGAGGGTGTCCTCGACCTCGTGCAGGACCCGACGTACGTGTCCTGGAACTACTCCCTGCGCTCCACCGACGGCCACATCGCCCAGCATCTGAAGGCGAAGGACGTGGGCTGGCACGCGGGCAACTGGTACGTCAACGCCAAGTCGATCGGTCTGGAGCACGAGGGGTTCCTGGCGAACCCGGACGCCTGGTACACGGAGGCGATGTACCGCTCCTCGGCCCGGCTGGTGAAGTACCTGGCGCGCGCCTACGGCATCCCGCTGGACCGGCAGCACATCCTCGGCCATGACACGGTGCCGGGCCCGACCACCGCGACGATCCGGGGCATGCACACCGACCCGGGCCCGTACTGGGACTGGCGTCACTACTTCGAACTGCTCGGCCGCCCGTTCGAGGCGACCGCCGGGAAGAAGGGCGGTGTGGTGACGATCCGCCCGGACTACGCCGAGCACCAGCCGCAGTACACGGGCTGCACGACCGCGGGTCAGCCCTGCCCGGCGCACGGGTCGAGCGCGGTCCGGCTGCACTCGGGGCCCGGGCCGTCGTACCCCCTGATCAAGGACGTCGGTCTGGGGACGACCCCGTCCACCGGCGTGAACGACCTGTCGTCGCGGGTGTCCACCGGGCAGCAGTACGCGGTCGCCGGGCGCGACGGGGACTGGACGGCGATCTGGTACCTGGGCCAGAAGGCCTGGTTCCACAACCCGGCGAAGCAGCCGACGGCCGTGAACGCGACCGGGCTGGTGGTGACGGCGAAGGACGGCCTGGAGAGTGTCCCGGTGTACGGGCGGGCCTACCCGGAGGCGTCCGCCTATCCGGCGGGGGTGCCCGCACAGCCGGTGTCGCCGCTGCCGTACCGGCTGCCGCAGGGGCAGAAGTACGTGGTCGGGGACAAGGTGCCCGGCCAGTACTACTACGCGGTGACCTTCGATACGGCCTCGCACCGGGTGGTGACCGGAAAGGATCTGTACTACGAGATCCAGTACGGCCACCGGGTGGCGTTCGTCCGGGCCGCCGACGTGACAGTCGTGCCCGCGGCCGGGTAGCCGCCTCAGCCCTGCTGGAACAGCTCCGCGGGGAGCGGCTTCAGCAGGGCGTACAGGTCATCGGTGATGGGGCGGTCCCAGGCGGCGATGGTCACCAGGACGTTGTCGCTGCGGTCGAACTGCACGCAGGAGATGCGGCCCTCGGAGAGCTTCAGCCGGCGCACGATCAGGAGGTTGTCGCCCTGCATCACCGGCACGTCCTCGGTGCCGACGACGGTGATCTCCTCGTCGTTCTCCAGGGCCAGCAGCAGTTGGGCGACCTCGAAGGGGATCTCGCCCTCGGCGACCTCGCGGGCCGGGGATCCCTCGGGCAGGTTGCCGATGATCATCGCGGGGCCGCGGCCGCCGAAGAGGTCGTAGCGCAGGAAGACGCCCTGGCAGGTGCCGTCGGGGGCGGGCAGGAGACCGGCGCCCAGATTGCCTGGCCAGTCGCCCGGGTCCATGGCCAGAACGTCGAAGTCGGGCCCGGCGGGCGTGGCGCTGCGGCGGCGGAGGAACGACATGTCGCCATGCTACTTGGCCGTGCGCGTAACTGGCGTGCCGCCCAGTGCCGTCTGGCGGCTGCCGCATCGTCGTGGCTCGGCGCGCAGTCCCCGCGCCCCTGAAGGTGGGACCAGTGCCCCCTACTCGTCGCCTGACGTCGGTGGTACCACCGCGATCGGGCTTGCCGCGTGCAGCAGTACTGCGTGGCTGACCGAACCCAGCGTGCGGGTGGGTGCCAGCAGGCGGCGGCGGTAGCGGCCCACGACCACCAGGTCGGCGTTCTTGGAGGCGGCCACCAAGTGGCCGGCCGCGTCGCCGGGGGCCACGTAGGGCTCGGTGGTGACGTCCGGGTGGCGGGACTGGTGGGGGGCGAGAAAGCCCTCGGTCAGGGCTCGGGTCTCGTTCTCGATGGGCTCCTGTTCGATGGGTGGGGGCAGGATCGGGGCAGGGGCGGCCGCCCATACGTGGACCGGCCAGGCGTAGGCGGCCACGACCTGGAGGCGGGCGCCGCGGCGGGCGGCCTCGGCGAAGGCGAAGTCCAGGGTGGCGTCGTCGGGGCTGTCGACCTGAAGGCCGACCACGACTCTGGAGCCGGGTGCGGTCGGCGGCGCGTCGTGGACCTCGCGTCCCGGCCGGGGCACGACCACGACGGGGCACTCGGCGTCGCGTGCGGCGGCCAGGCTGTTGGAGCCCAGCAGGAGGCTGGCGAAACCGCCCCGGCCGCGGGAGCCGAGCACCAGCAACTGGGCGGCGGAGCCCAGTTGAGGGAGTACGGGGGTCGGGGAGCCGTCCAGCGGGACGAACTCCGTCTCGGGCCGGTCCGGCACCTTGTCGAGGTGGGTGCGGGCCTGGTCCAGCACCGCGTCCTCGGCCCCTTCCGGTGGCCCCGCCACCAGCACATCGGGCTGCATCCAGGCGGCGTACTGCCGTACATGGACGACCCGCAGGGGCGCCTCGCGTAGGCGGGCGGTGTTGAGGGCCCAGTCCAGGGCCCGCAGGCTGTCCTCCGAGCCGTCGACCGCCGCGATCACCGGCAGGGTGCTCATGGGTTCCTCGCTTCCCGTGGACGACCGTCGCCCTCCCGGGGTCAGCCTGGCTCAGGCCCCGGTTCCGGGAGGGTGCTGGAGGTCGCGTGTCCGGAAATACGGTCGGAACACCCCCGGTTCGGCCCGCCGGACCGGCTCC
This sequence comes from Streptomyces cinnabarinus, assembly GCF_027270315.1. Taxonomy (NCBI): domain Bacteria; kingdom Bacillati; phylum Actinomycetota; class Actinomycetes; order Kitasatosporales; family Streptomycetaceae; genus Streptomyces; species Streptomyces cinnabarinus. Next base: position 519,016 of record NZ_CP114413.1, read on the forward strand.
GGCGGGCGCGGTTCAGGTCAGGTCGAACTCCCCCTCGCGGGCGCCGGAGACGAAGGCGCCCCATTCGGCGGGTGTGAAGATCAGGGAAGGGCTCTCCGGGCGGTCGCTGTTGCGCATCGCGATGAATCCCTCGACAAAGGCGATCTGGACGTCCCCCAGACCGCGGCTGCTTGAGTGCCACTCGGCGCTGCTGAGGTCCAGCTCCGGCTTGTCCCAACCCATGAGCGGCTGCTGCTGGATGGTGCTCTCGGCCACGTCCGTGCTCCTCCCGGTTCGTCGTCCGCGGCCAGCCTAGCTTTCGGTCCGGGGCGCCGACAGGCCACGTGAGGGGGACCTTTGCGGAGCGCTTTCAGGAGTCGGGGGGCTCGGCGCCGACGAGCCACATGGAGAAGAACTGCGATCCGCCGCCGTAGGCGTGGCCGAGGGCCCGGCGGGCGCCCGCCACCTGGTGTTCCCCGGCCTGGCCGCGCACCTGGAGGGCGGCCTCGGCGAACCGGATCATGCCGGAGGCGCCGATGGGGTTGGACGACAGGACCCCGCCCGACATGTTCACGGGCAGGTCGCCGTCGAGTTCGGTCACCCCGGACTCGGTGAGCTTCCAGCCCTCGCCCTCGGCGGCGAAGCCGAGGTTCTCCAGCCACATGGGCTCGTACCAGGAGAACGGCACGTACATCTCGACGGCGTCGATGTCCCGGCGCGGGTCGGCGATGCCGGCCTGCCGGTAGACGTCGGCGGCGCAGTCCTTGCCGGCCTGCGGGGAGACCGCGTCCTTGCCCGCGAAGAGGGTCGGCTCGCTGCGCATCGCGCCGCCGTGCATCCAGGCGGGCGGGCGGGGGGCGCGGGCGGCACCGGCGCGGTCGGTGAGGACCATCGCGCAGGCGCCGTCGGAGGACGGGCAGGTCTCGGAGTAGCGGATGGGGTCCCACAGCATGGGCGAGGACTGGACCTTCTCCAGGGTGATGTCGTGCTCGTGGATGTGGGCGTAGGGGTTCTTCAGGGCGTTGCGCCGGTCCTTGAAGGCGACGAGGGAGCCGACGGTGTCGGGGGCGCCGCTGCGCCGCATGTACGCGCGGACGTGCGGGGCGAAGAAGCCGCCCGCTCCGGCGAGCAGGGGCTGCTGGAAGGGGATCGGCAGGGACAGGCCCCACATCGCGTTGGACTCTGACTGCTTCTCGAAGGCGCAGGTCAGCACGGTGCCGTGGACGCGGGAGGCGACAAGCCCGGCGGCGACGAGCGCGGTGGAACCGCCGACGGAGCCCGCCGTGTGGACCCGGAGCATGGGTTTGCCGACCGCGCCGAGCGCGTCGGCCAGGTACAGCTCGGGCATCATGACGCCCTCGAAGAAGTCGGGTGCCTTGCCGATGACGACGGCGTCGATGTCGGCCCAGGTCAGCTCGGCGTCGTCGAGGGCCCGCCGGGACGCCTCGCGCACCAGCCCGGCGATGGACACGTCCCGGCGCGCCGCCACGTGCTTGGTCTGGCCGATGCCGACGACGGCCACGGGTTCCTTGCTCATCGCGGGTCCCCTTCCAGTACGGCGACCAGGTTCTGTTGCAGACAGGGGCCGGAGGTGGCGTGGCCGAGGGCCCGGTCGCAGTCGCCGCGGTGGATACCGGCGGCGGCCTCGCCGATGCGGATCAGTCCGGCGGCCATGACGGGGTTGGCGGCGAGGGCGCCGCCCGAGGGGTTGACGCGCACACTGTCGTCGAGGCGGAGCGCCTTGCGCAGGACGACCTCCTGGGCGGTGAAGGGCGCGTGCAGTTCGGCGGTGTCGACGGGCCGCTCGAAGACACCGGCCCGCTCGGCGGCGAGGCGGGTCGAGGGCGAGTCGGTGAGGTCGCGGACGCCGAGGGAGTGGGCCTCGATGCGGTGGTCGATACCGCGGATCCAGGCGGGCCGGGCGCACAGGTCCCGGGCGCGCTCCCCGGCGGCGAGGATCACCGCGGCGGCGCCGTCACCGATCGGCGGGCAGTCGCCGGTACGCAGGGGCCGTACGAGGTAGTCGCCTTGCGGTACCGGGCCTCGGAGCTGGGCGTGCGGGTTGTCGGTGGTACGGCTGCGGGCGGCGATCGTCGCCAGTTCCCGCTCGTCCGTCTCGTGGGCGTCGATGAGCGCCTGCGCCTGGAGGGCGGCCAGGGCGACGGAGTCGGGCCACAGGGGCGCCACGTAGTACGGGTCCAGCTGGCGGGTCAGCACGTCGCGCAGCGATCCGGGTGAGGACTTGCCGTAGGAGTAGACGAGGGCGGTGTCGGCGTCGCCGGTGAGGAGCTTGGTCCAGGCCTCGTACAGGGCCCAGGCGCCGTCCATCTCGACGTGTGACTCGGAGATCGGGGGCCAGGCGCCGACGCCGTCGAGGGCGAGGGTGAAGGAGAAGGCGCGGCCGGCGAGGTAGTCGCTGGAGCCGGAGCAGGTGAAGCCGATGTCGGTGGTCTTCAGGCCGGTGCGGTCCAGGACGTCGTGCAGGACCGGCATCAGCAGCTCGACCTCGGAGAGGTCCTCGGTGGTGCGCCGGTGGTCGGTCTGGGCGAAGGCGACGACGGCGATGTCGCGGGTCACAGCAGCTCCCGGTAGGTGTCGTAGTCCGCGTCCGGTTCACCGGTGGGCCGGTAGTGGTCGGGGTATCGGGCGCCCTCGGTCCACACCGGTTCCACCCTGAGGCCCATGCGGACCTGGTCGTAGGGGAGGCCCGCGATCCGGCCGTGCAGGGCGAGACCGGCGCCGTCCAGGGCGATGTGGGCGTAGACGTAGGGGACTTCGATGTCCAGGTTCTTCGCTTTGATGTTGACGATGCAGAATGTGGTGACCGTGCCGTTCGGGCCGACCTCGACCTGTTCCGTGGTGGCGACGCCGCAGGTGGGGCAGGCGCCCCGGGGTGGGACGTAGACCTTGCGGCAGGACGGGCAGCGTTCGCCGACGTTGCGGCGGCCGGCGAGGGCGTTGAGGTAGGCGGTCTGGGCGCGGCCGGGTGAATAGGTGTAGTCGAGCCGGGCGTGGGCGACGATGCCGGTGACCGGGTTCTCGAACTCGCCCGGGTGGCCGCCTGGTTGGGCGGCCTCGCCGTCGTACGGCTCGAAGCAGGCGATGTCGGTGATGGCGCCGGTGCGTTCCCCGGCCCAGCGGACGCGGACGCGCAGGCCGGTGTGGACGGCGTCGGGGCCGGGGGCGGCGAGGGCGTGCAGGAGGGCGGTGTCGGCGCCGTCGAGGCGGACCAGGACCCAGGCGAAGGGGGTGTCCAGGGGCTGGCCGCGGCGGGGTTCGTGGTTCCAGGCCCAGGTGGTGACGGTGCCGGTGGGGGCCACCTCGACGAGGTCGCGGATCTCCTCGGCGGTGACCGGGTCGTACTCGACGGGTGGGACGAGGGTGCGGCCGTCGGTGGTACGCACGCCGAGCAGGACGCGGTCGCGCAGGCCGGTGAGGAAGGCGCTCTGGACGGGGCCGAGGGAGCGGGTGAAGGGGAACTCGACCACCAGGGAGGCTTTGAGGACTTCGGGCATGCCGGTCTCCTTCAGTGGCGCCGGTAGTCGGGCGGGCGCTTCTCGGCGAAGGCGCGGGCGCCTTCCTTGGCGTCGGCGGTGTCGAAGATGGGCCAGCCGCGCTTGAGTTCGGCCGCGAGGCCCTCGGTCTCGGTGAGCTCGGCGGTCTCGTACACCGACGCCTTGACGGCCTCGACGGCCAGCGGGCCGCAGGCGTTGATCCGCTCGGCGATCTCCAGGGCCTTGGCGAGGGCGGTGCCGTCGGGCACGACATGGCCGATCAGGCCGATGTCGGCGGCCTCGCGGGCGCTGTAGGGGCGGCCGGTGAGGAGCATCTCCAGGGCGTGGGTGCGCGGGATCTGGCGTTGCAGCCGGACCGTGGAGCCGCCGATGGGGAACAGTCCGCGCCGGACCTCGAAGAGGCCGAAGGTGGCGCTCTGTCCGGCGACGCGGATGTCGGTGCCCTGGAGGATCTCGGTGCCGCCCGCCACGCAGTACCCCTCGACGGCGGCGATCACCGGTTTGCGGGGGCGGTGATGGCGGAGCATGGCCTTCCAGTGCAGGTCCGGGTCGGCGGTGAGCCGGTCGCGGTACTGCTCGCCCGCCATGCCCTGGCCCGCCAGGGCCTTGAGGTCCATGCCCGCGCAGAACGCGCCGCCCGCGCCGGTCAGCACGATCGAGCGGACCGAGTCGTCCTCGTCGGCCTCGGTCCAGCCGTCGTACAGGCCGACGAGCATGGGCAGCGAGAGCGCGTTCTTGGCCTCGGGCCGGTTGAGTGTGAGCACGAGTGTGGCGCCCTCGCGCCGCACGGTGAGGTGTTCGGTTCCACCCATCGCCCGTCTCCCCTCTTGAGAACGAGAACAGGTTGCAGGAGGCGCCCGAGCACTTCAAGGGTTTTCTGACAGACAGTCAGATTTCTTGTGCGCGGAGTCTTCACAGCCGAGCCGCCCTTTGCTCTGATGACCGGCAACCGAGGGCAGCCAGGGCCTGTCGTTTGGATCAGGCCGGCTGTAAGAAGCGGTGCATGGCAACGGAGCCGAGCGGGGTCTGGTGCGTGCAGCTGCAAGGCGGAGGAGGGCGGCGACGCGGAGCGTCGGCAACCGACGACAACGCCGCAGATGGGCGTGCCAGACCCCGCGACGCCGGACTGATCCAAACGACAGGCCCTAGGTCAGGAGGAGCGGTGGAGTACAACCTTGCCGACCTGTTCGAGTCGGTCGTGGACGCGGTGCCGGACCGGGAGGCGCTGGTCTATCTCGACCACCCCGGCACGGGCGCGGAGCGCAGGCTGACGTACGCCGAGCTGGACGCGGCCGCGAACCGGATCGGCCACCATCTGCTGGACAGCGGGATCCGTCCCGGCGAGCACCTCGGGCTGCATCTGTACAACGGCGTCGAGTACCTCCAGACCGTACTGGGCTGCCTGAAGGCGCGCATCGTGCCGGTGAACGTCAACTACCGCTATGTGGAAGAGGAGTTGGTCTACCTCTACCGGGACGCCGATCTGGCGGCGGTGGTCTTCGACGCCGAGTTCGCGGACCGGGTGTCGGCGGCGCGGCCACGGGCCGAGCGGCTTCGGCATCTGGTCCGGGTGGGGGCGGACGGGCCGCCCGGTCTGCCGTTCGCGCAGGCCGAGGCGGCCGGTTCGCCGGAGCGGGGGTTCCCGGCGCGCTCGGGCGACGACCAGTTCATCATCTACACCGGCGGCACGACCGGGATGCCCAAGGGCGTCATGTGGCGCCAGGAGGACCTGTTCTTCGCGGGGCTCGGGGGCGGGGCGCCGACCGGTGAGCCGGTGAAGCAGCCCGAGGAGCTGGCCGAGCGGGTCGCCGCGGGCGGGTCCGGGATCACCTTCTTCCCCGCTCCCCCGCTGATGCACGGCACCTCCACCCTCACCGCGTTCATCGGCTTCAACTTCGGCCAACGCGTCGTGCTGCACCGCAAGTTCGTGCCCGAGGAAGTGCTGCACACGATCGAGAGGGAGAAGGTCTCCAGCATCTCCCTGGTCGGCGACGCGATGCTGCGGCCGCTCATCGACGCCCTCGGCGGGCCCATGAAGGGCACGGACTGCTCGTCGGTGTTCTCCGTGTCGTCGTCCGGGGCGATCATGTCGGAGACCGTGCGGCGGCAGTTCCTGGAACTCATGCCGCACGTGATGCTGCTCAACAACTTCGGCTCCTCCGAGTCCGGCTTCAACGGCACGGCCACCGATGACTCCGGGCCCCGGAGCGGGTTCCGGATCCGGGTCAACTCCCGTACCCAGGTGGTCGATCCGACCACCCGTGAGCCGGTCGGGGTCGGCGAGGTCGGCCGGGTCGCGCAGTGCGGGCACGTGCCGCTCGGCTACTACAACGACCCGGCCAAGACCGCCGAGACCTTCTTTGAGAAGGACGGACAGCGTTGGGTGCTGCTCGGCGACATGGCGACCGTCGACGAACAGGGCGTGGTGACCGTCCTCGGCCGCGGTTCGCAGTGCATCAACACCGGCGGCGAGAAGGTGTACCCGGAGGAGGTCGAGCAGGCCCTGAAGTCCCACCCCGATGTGTACGACGCGCTGGTCGCCGGTGTGCCGGACGTGAAGTGGGGCCACCATGTGGCGGCCGTGGTGCAGCTCCGCGAGGGCGCGGCCCCGCCTTCCCTGGACGACATCCAGGCGCACTGCCGTACGCACCTGGCGGGGTACAAGATCCCCCGCCAGCTGATACTCACCGAAACCGTCCGCCGCTCGCCGAGCGGCAAGGCCGACTACCGGTGGGCCCGGGAGGTGGCCGCGGCCGCGGACGCCTAGGGCCTGACGTTTGGATCAGTCCGGCGTCGCGGGGTCTGGCCCGCCCCTCTGCCTCGTTGTCGCTGCACGCTCCCCCATCGCCCCCGCTCGACTCGGGCCGGGCAGCACCGCTTCTTGCAGCCGGCCTGATCCAAACGACAGGCCCTAGCTCTCGACGGGCCGCGTCGTGCCGAAGCTGGGATTCTGGAGATTGAACAGTCACCAGAACCTGGCGGACGACGGTGGTGGTCGGTGTGGTCGCGATCGAACCGGGTGGGCCCGGCGTGGCGGCCTCGGAGGTCGATCCGCTGGGCGCCCCGTACCTGCCGGGACGGTTCACGGTCCCGGCCAGGCCCCCCACCTTTCTGCGCCGAAAACGGCTGCACGACCACCTCGACCTCGGCCTGACGACCCCGCTGACCATGGTGAACGGGGCCGCGGGGGCGGGCAAGACCCTGCTGGTCGCCGACTGGGCCGACGGCCTCGACGGGCCCGTCGCCTGGCTCACGGCCGACTCCGAGCTGACGCCCGGGCTGTTCTGGGCCTATCTGCTGCAGGCTCTGCGGGGCCAGGGGGTGCTCACACCCGCCGAGGTCGGCTCCCCGGCGGACGCGCAGCAGGTGGACGACAAGCTGCTGGCCCGGCTGGCGGTCGGCCTCGCCGCCCGTGAGCGGCCCGTGGTGGTCGTCCTGGACGAGTACCACCGGGTGACCGACCCCGCCATCAGCGAGCAGGTGGAGTTCGTCCTCCAGCACGCCGGGCCCGGACTGCGCCTGGTCCTGGTCACCCGCACCGAGCCCCTGCTGCCGCTGCACCGCTACCGCGCGGCCGGCACCCTCACGGAGGTCCGCAACGCCGAGCTGGCCTTCACCCCGAAGGAGACGATGGGCCTGCTCGCCCTGCACGGTCTGGAGCTGTCCCTGGACGCCTCCCGGGCACTGGTGGAGCGGACCGAGGGCTGGGCCGCGGGCCTGAGGCTGTGCGCCCTGGCCGCGCAGGACGCCGACGACGCCGAGATCTACCTCAAGGAGTTCGAGGCCGGACAGAGCACGGTCGCCGACTATCTGCTGGGCGAGGTGCTCACGAGGCAGTCCTCCGAGACCCAGGACCTGCTGCTGCGGGTCAGCGTCCTGGACCGGTTCTCCCCGGGCCTGGCGAACACGCTCACCGGCCGGCGCGACGCCGAGCCGATCCTGGAGGGGCTGCGCCGCCGCAACGCCTTCGTGGAGTCGCTCGGGCACTCCCGGTACCGGCTGCACCCCCTGCTCCGGGAGATCCTCCGGTCCCATCTGGAGGTGACCCGGCCGGGACTGCGCCCCCGGCTGCACCGCCGGGCGGCTCACTGGCTGCACCGCTGCGGGTACCTCCCGGAGGCTCTCGGGCACGGCGCCGCGGCGGGCGACTGGGAGTTCACCGCAGCCGCCGTGGTCGACGACCTGGCCATCGGGCAGCTCTTCACCGGACTGCGCGCCGAAGCGCTGGCCGGGCTGTTCTCCCGGATGCCCGCCGAGACCACCGGCCCCGCCGCCGAGCTGATCCGCGCGGCCCGCGCGCTCAACCGCCACGACGTCGGCCGCGGACTGGCCCATCTGCACCACGCCGAGCAGACCCTGGCCACCGAGGCGTCCGATCCCACGGCGGCCCAGCTCAGCTGTGCGCTCCTGGAGGCCCACGCCGCCCGGCTGACCGGCGCCCCGGGACGGGCGGAGAAGGCGGCCCGGTCGGCCCGGCAGCTCCAGGACGACGTGCCCGCCGGGCTGCTGGAGCGGCATCCCGAGCTGAACGCCCTGCTGCTGACCGATCTGGGCACGGTCCTGCTGTGGGCCGGGCGGTTCCAGGAGGCGCGCGACGCCCTCGGCACTGTGGTCGCCTCCCCCGCCGGCGCCGCGACGGCGCTGCCCCGCCAGGAGAGCCTCAGCCATCTCGCGCTGATGGACTACCTCGACGGCTGGCTGGACCGGGCCGAGCACAAGGCGCTGGCCGCGCTCACCGAGACCGAGCGGTACGGGCTGCCGCCGTCCTCGGGGTCGGGCGTGGGCCATCTGGTCCGGGCGGCCGTGGCCGTGGAGCGCGACGAACTCGACGAGGCCCAGCGCCTGCTCGACGAGGCGGCCCCGTTCGGTCCCGCGGGCCACGAGGACCCGGTGACCGCGGGGGCCCGGGCGCTCACCACGGCCCGGCTGCGGCTGGCCCAGGGGGACACCGCCGCCGCGCTCGCCGCGACCGGGGCCACCATCACCGCCGACGTGGTCTCCCCCTGGGAGCGGGGCCGGGCCGCCGCCCTCACCTGCGCCGCACACCTGGCCGAGGGCCGCCCCGAGGCCGCGGCCCGGGCCCTGCTCGCGGCCCCCGACGACCAGGCCGCCTGCGTGGTGCAGGCGGCGCGGGCCCTGCTCGCCGTGGGCCACCCGGACGCGGCCCTCGAACTACTCGAATCCGTACCGCCCGACGGCGAGGCCGGTCCCGCCGTCACCGTGCCCGCCCTGCTGGTGCGCGCGCAGGCGCACAGCCAGGCCGGGGACCCGGCGGCCGCCCGGCGGATCCTCAACCGGGCGCTCCTGGAGGCCCGCCGGGAACGGCTGCGCAGGCCCTTCCTGGAGGCCGGACCCTGGGTCCTGCGGATGCTGGGCACCGGGGCCCGGGAGCCGCTCGCCGAGGACTGGCTGCTGCGGAACTCCGGGCAGGGCGCTACGGGGCCGCTCGTGGTGGAGGAGCTGAGCGCCCGGGAGCGCGATGTGCTGATGCGGCTCGCGCAGCTGATGTCCACCGAGGAGATCGCGGCCGATCTCTATGTCTCCGTGAACACGGTGAAGACCCATCTCAAGGGTGTCTTCCGCAAGCTGGGTGTGAACCGGCGCACCGACGCGGTACGGCGGGCGCGGGAGCTGGGCCTGCTGTGAAGCGGGGCCGTGGCGGGCGGCGGAGCCTCCCCCGCGGTGGGTGAGGCGCCCGGCGGCCGCGCGGGGTGACATGGGCGGTGGCGACCGTACGCACGAGGCCGCCGCCCGGCGGCCCTCACGAGCGCCCCGGGCCGATCCGGTGAGGTGAACGTGGCGCACTGGCGGGCTCTGATCGTGCTCGGGGCGGCCCAGTTCCTGATGGTGCTGGACACCTCCGTGATGAACGTGTCGATCAGCCAGCTGGTCGAGGACTTCGACACCGAGGTCACCGCCATCCAGGCCGTCATCACGTTGTATGCGCTGATGATGGCCGCGTTCATGGCCGTCGGCGCCAAGCTCGGCGACATCCTGGGCCGCCGCCGGCTCTTCCTGATCGGTCTGGTCGTCTACGCCACCGGATCGGCGCTGACCTCGGTGGCACCGACGGTGTGGGTGCTGGCGATCGGCTGGTCGGTCATCGAGGGGCTCGGCGCGGCGCTGGTGCTGCCGGCCATGGCCGCGCTGGTCGCGGAGTCCTACCGGGGCCGCGACCGGGCCGTGGCCTACGGCGTCATCGGCGGACTCGCCGGTGCGGGCATCGCGGTCGGGCCGCTGCTCGGCGGCTGGGTGACGACGTATCTCACCTGGCGGCTGGTGTTCGCCGGCGAGGTCGTGGTCGTGGTGGCGATGCTGATGGCCAACCGGGCGATCAAGGAGGTTCCGCGGACGGGTCCCCGACCCCGGTTGGACGGCGTCGGAGCCACGCTGTCCGCGACCGGTCTCGGCCTCGGGGTCCTCGGTGTGCTCCAGAGCGGGACCTGGGGCTGGGTCCAGCCGCGGAACCCGCCGTTCACGGTGTTCGGCTTCGCCCCGACCCTGTTCGTGATCGCCGCCTCGGCACTCGTGCTGTACGCCTTCGTCTCCTGGGAGCGCCGCCGGGTCGCCAGGCGCACGGATCCGCTGGTGCATCTGTCCCTGCTGGAGCGACCGGCCCTGCGCGCCGGGCTGCTGACGATGATCAGCCAGAACCTCATCCTCCTGGGCCTGTTCTTCGCCATCCCGCTCTACCTTCAGGTCGTCCAGGGCTTCGACGCGTTCCAGACCGGACTACGGCTGCTGCCGGTCTCGGTCACCATGCTCGTCGCCTCCCTGGGTGCCTCCCGGTTCGCGCGCAATGTGCCGCCGCGCAGGCTGGTCAGGGTCTCCCTGGTGACCCTGGCCGGGGCCGTCGTGTGGCTGCTGGCCACCATCGACCCGGAGATCGACGACGCCCAGTTCGCCGGGGCCATGGCGCTGCTGGGCCTCGGTATGGGCCTGCTCGTCTCGCAACTGGGCAATGTCGTGCAGTCCAGCGCCACCGAGGAGGAGCGCAGCGAGGTCGGCGGGCTTCAGTACACCGCCCAGAACCTGGGCTCGGCCCTCGGCACCGCGCTGATCGGCTCCCTGCTCATCGGCGCGCTCGCCCAGGCCCTCACCACGCATGTCGAGGACGATCCACGGCTGTCGCAGGAGGCCCGGGAGAAGACGAGCGTCGCCCTGGAGGCAGGGATCTCCTTCGTCCCCACCGACCAGGTGCGCTCGGCCGCCGAGCAGGCCGGGCTGCCGCCCGCCGAGGTGGACGCCCTCGTGGAGGACTACGCCTCGGCCCAGCTGAAGGGCCTCAAGGCGGCCATCCTGGCGGCCGGCGGCGTCACCCTGGCGACTTTCCTGGTCACCACCCGGCTGCCCGCGCGCACCGGCACCGGGACGCCCACCGGCCCCCGCGGCCCCGGTGACGGCGATCCCGGGACGGTGCCGTGAGGACCCCTGAGGCCAAGGCGGCCCGTGCCGCGCGCCGCGCCGAGCGGCGGGCCCACGCCGACTTCACCGGGGGTGTCTACGGATCTCTGCTCGCCGCCTCCGTGGTGCTCGGCGCCGGTTCGCTCGGCAACTTTCCCCGGGTGGAGCTGGTCGTGCTGCTGTTGCTGACCGGCATCGTGTTCTGGCTCGCGCATGTGCACGCCAAGCTGTTCGGTGAGCGGCTGGCGCGCCACGCCCTGGACCGGCGGACGGTGCTGCTGGTGTGCCGTGAGGAGTGGCCGATCCTGCGGGCCGCCCTGCCTCCGGCGCTCGCCATCGCCATCAGCCCGCTGCTGGGCCTGGATGTGCAGGGCGCCGTCTGGCTGGCGCTGTGTGTCGCCGTGGTGGGGCAGGTGAGCTGGTCGGTGCGGGCGGCGCAGCGGGTGGGCGCGTCCTGGCGACTGGTGGTCATCAGCGCCTCGGTGAATCTGCTCCTCGGTCTGCTGATCGTCGGCGTCAAGCTGTTCGTGAAGCACTGACGTCCGGCGCCCGGCCCCCACCTCCATCTTCTTCGTCGCACATTCACCTGTGCCGGGTGAGGCCCCGTGCACCCGCTTGTCCGAGTATCGAAGTGCGGCGTGTGGTCCGCCGCACAGCTTCCCTCCTCCGCCCGCGCACCACCTTCCGCGGGAGAACTCTCATGCGCTACGAGATCCGTGTCGACGGGCAGATGTCGGAGACACTCGCCAAGTCCTTCCCGGAACTGAGCCACGTGGTGATGGCCGGTCAGACCATCCTGTTCGGTCCGGTGGTAGACGAGGCCCATATCTACGGACTCGTGGCCCGCTGCCAGTCCCTCGGGCTGCGCATCGTGGAGATGCGCCGCCGGCCCGAGTGAAACCCGGGCCGGACGGTCGCGGCACCGCATCTCACACGGCGCGGGCGCGGCTCACGCGGTGCGGGCGGTGACCCTTCCGGAGCGGACCGCCTCGGCCAGCGCCTCGAAGTCCCGCTCATTGCGATCGGCGTACAGCTGCGCGAACTCGGTCAGCGCACGGTCGAAGCGGTCGCTGCCGCCGAGATACGCGTCGATGGCGACGGGGTCGCCGGACCGGGCGTGCGCGCGGGCCAGGGAGGCACCGCACACCTGGGCGAAGAGGTTCAGCATCGGCGGGTCCATGGTGTCGGGGCGGGCGATGCCCTTCCAGTCCCGCAGCTGCCGTACGTAGAAGTCCCGCTCGCGGCCGTCGAGGCCCACGACATGGGTCCAGCCCAGGAGGATGTCGCTGGTCGTCTGGATGAGCCGCTGCCCGTCGACCACCCGGCGGCCCTGGTTGTCGTAGTCGTCGCCGCCCGTGTGCGGGGCGAGCACGGACTGCTGGGCCTCCTTGGCCTGGAGCAGGAGAGGATCGTCGTCGTCCCGGCCGAGCAGGAGCAGGATCCAGCAGCGGGTGCCGACGCTGCCGACGCCCACGACCTTGCGGGCCACGTCGACGAGCCGGTAGTGGCGCAGCAGGTGCCGCCGCTCGGCGGACAGGCTGTGCGCGTACTGCTCCAGGACGGTCGCCAGTTCCTTCTCCGTCTCGGCGGCACCGGTGTCGGTCAGGTCGGCGAGCGGGGTGATCAGCGGTGGGTCGGGGGCGATGCGCCGTCCCTGGGGGGTGTCCATGGTGAGCTTGTCGAAGGCCTGCATATGGGTGCGGGTGCGGGCCTTCGCCGTGGCCTGTGCGGTGCGCCGCTTGGCCCTTTTGTTCATGGACGAGGCCATCAGCGTCTGCATGGAGTCGGCGTCGTCCTGGGCGTACCAGATGTCCAGCGCGCGCATCCCGGCGAGCTCCCGCATCCGCAGCCGGTAGGCCCGTACGCACTCCCGCACGGCCTCGTCCTGCTCCGCGGTCGGGAAGCCGCTGGCCCGGCCGGATATGGCGAAGCTGGCGGCCAGCCGCTTGACGTCCCACTCGAACGGGCCGGCCAGGGTCTCGTCGAAGTCGTTGATGTCGAAGACGAGATGCCGCTCCGGCGAGGCCAGCAGCCGGAAATTCAGCAGATGGGCGTCGCCGCAGAGCTGGACCGTGAGCCCGGTGTCCGGGGACGCGCCCAGGTCCGCCGCCATGATCGCGGCCGCGCCGCGGTAGAAGCGGAACGGCGACTCCAGCATGCGGCCGTAGCGGATGGGCACCAGCTCCTGCAGCCGGGTCGCCGACTGGGCCTCGATCACGTCGACCGGATCGAAGCGTCCGGGGCCGGGCTCGAACCGTCCCTGGGCGGAGCGGGGCACGCGGCTGCGTGCCTGTCGGCCGTGGGTCTTCCGTTCGACCGGTGTCAGGGCTACGGAGAACGCGCTCCGTTGGGTCATGGCCCGCCTCCTCGTCGGCTGCGATTGCCGGGGCACTTCCGAGTCCACCCTCGTCGCCCGCCCGGCGTGGAGGATCACCCGTGACGGGTGATCCGGCGCGGTTCGGGGCGGGTGACGCTGGCCTCGTGGGAACTCCACACACCGCCCCGCCGGTCCCGGCGGCGGCGCGTCCCGTCGGGGCGAGGAGGAGCCATGACCGAATCGCATGCCTCGGCACGGCCGGCGGCCGGGTCCCGGCAGTCCCCCGGCGGGACGGCCCGCGAGGACCCCGAGGACGTCCTCGGCCGTCTCGGCGGCTCCTGGACCTGGATGCTGGGATCGGCCCTCGCCACCCTGGTGCCGGGCGTCCTGCTGCTGGTCTGGCCGGACGCCACCCTCCAGGTGGTCGCCGTGCTCTTCGGGCTGTATCTGCTCGTCACGGGCGCGTTCCGGTTCGTGGCGGTCTTCGGCCAGGAGCGGGGCGAGCGGGTCCCGGGCCTGCTGATCGCGGTGCTGTACGTGCTGGCCGGGGTGCTGTGCATGCGGAACCCCTTGCAGACCATCGCCGCCCTGTCGGTGATCGTCGGTGTGGTGTGGCTGGTCTCCGGACTGCTGACCGCCTACGCGGCCCTCGCCGCGAAAGATCTGCCGCACCGGGGCGTGCTGCTCGGCGCGGCGCTCCTCGGCATCGTCGCGGGGATCGTGGTGCTGGCCCTGCCGAGCGAGTCGGCGGTGGCCCTGACCCGGCTGCTCGGCCTGTGGCTGGTGCTGCTCGGGCTGATGGAAATCGCGGTGGCCTTCGCATGGCGGTCGGCGATCCGCCGGATCACCGCCTGAGACACCAGATCACCCCCCGTGGGTGAGGCCGCCCCCACCTTGCCGTGGGCACGCTCAAAACGGACAACGACAGTCGGGCATGGGCCCGGACGGAGGCGAAAACATGAGCACAGCGATGTACCTCGCGTACGACTTCCCGCTGCTGAGCACCTTCTGGGCGATGCTCTGGTTCTTCCTGTGGATCCTGTGGTTCGTCCTGCTGTTCAGGATCATCGTGGACATCTTCCGCGACGACGCGATGAGCGGATGGGCCAAGGCGGGCTGGCTGGTCTTCGTCGTCGTGCTGCCCTTCCTCGGTGTGTTCGTCTACGTCATCGCACGGGGCAAGAACATGGGACGCCGAGAGATCGCGCAGGCTCGCGAGCAGCAGGCGGCCTTCGACTCCTACGTCCGTGAGACGGCCGCCGGCGGCCGTCCCAGCAGCGCCGACGAGCTGACCAAGCTGTCGCAGCTCAAGGAGAGCGGCCACATCACGGAGGACGAGTTCCAGCGGGCCAAGGCCCTGATCTTCACCGACTACGGCCCGGCGGGCGCCCGCAAGGAACCCCAGGCCGCCGGTCCGTCCACCGGCCGCTGAGGCCGGCCCACGAGATGAGATGAGGCACCGGCATGACTGCGACACACAGCGCACCTCCCCAAGGCACGGCGAAGCAGGGCTGGGCCGAGGGCCTGACGGTCTTCGCCGCCGTGATGCTGATGATCGCCGGCGTACTCGACATCACGCGGGGCATCATGGCGATCGCCGAGGACGATGTCTTCGTCAGCACCCCCAACTACGTCTTCGAGTTCGATCTGACCAGTTGGGGCTGGATCCATCTGATCCTGGGCGCGGTCGCCGTCCTGGTCTCCCTCGGCCTGTTCAGCGAGGCGACCTGGGCGCGCGTGTCCGGGGTGGTGCTCGCCGCCCTCGTGATCATCGCCAACTTCCTGTCCATGCCGTACTACCCGGTGTGGTCGATCGTGCTGATCGCGATGTCGGCGCTGATCATCTGGGCCCTGTGCGTGCACCGCAGCCCCGGCTACCGCGACTGAGCCGACACGACCGCGGTGTCCCGCGGTGACCTGCCCCTTGCGCGCGTACCGTGTGCGTTTCGACCGGCTCGGCGGATGAACGCAGGCCGACGGCCGACCGTACGCATGATTGACGGGACGCAAGGAAAGGGACCACGGGTGTCGCAAGTCACGGGCCAACTGCCGGACACCGAGGCGGAGGAGACGGAGGAGGAGAAACGGGCCGAGGACGCGCCGAAGCGCCCCGGACTGCTCGGCTGGCGGCTACGCCATCCCCGGGCGGCCCGGGGCGTCACCGTGGCGACGACCGTGCTGGCCGCCGTCCTGGTGCTGTCCGCGCTGCTGCTGCCGAACCGCGTCGAGAGGCTGTCGTTCGGCGCGTTCTTCCGGATCCCCGCCGAGGGTGTCCTGCTGGCGGGCCTGCTGCTCTCGCTGCCCCCTCGGCCGCGGCGGATCATCGCGGTGGCGACCGGAGTTCTGCTGGGCCTGATCTCCGTCCTGAAGTTCCTGGACATGGGCTTCTACCAGGTGCTGGCCCGCCCCTTCGACCTGGTCCTGGACTGGATCCTGCTGGACGACGCGGCGGAGTTCGTGCGTGAGTCGTTCGGGCGGACCGGACAGGTCCTCGCCGTGGCGGGGGTGCTGGTGCTGCTGGTGGTCGTCCTCGTGGCGACGACGCTGGCGACCGTGCGGCTGACCGAACTCATGGTCCGGCACCGGCCGGTGGCCACCCGGACCACGCTGATCCTCGGCACCGCGTGGATCACCTGTGTCACGCTGGGCGTGCAGTTCACCGAGGTGCCGGTCGCCTCGAAGATCAACGCGGACTATGTCGACAATCGCGTCGAGCAGGTGCGGGCCGGGCTGCGGGACGCGGAGGTCTTCCAGAAGCAGGCGGCCGTCGACGCCTTCGCCGACACCCCGCCCGACCAGCTGCTCACCGGACTGCGCGGCAAGGACGTGCTGTTCACCTTCATCGAGAGCTACGGCCGGGTCGCGATCGACGATCCGGCGATGTCCGGGCAGATCGACTCGGTGCTCGACGAGGGCACCGGCAGGCTGAAGGCGGCCGGGTTCGCCTCGCGCAGCGGCTGGCTCAAATCGCCGGTGACGGGCGCGGGCAGCTGGCTCGCCCACTCCACGTTCCTGTCCGGACTGTGGATCAAGAACCAGCAGCGGTACCGGAGTCTGACCACCAGCGACCGGGCCACGCTGAACAGCTACTTCCGCAAGACCGGCGCCTGGCGCACGGTCGGCGTCGTGCCCGGGGTCCGCCGGGCCTGGCCGGAGGGGAAGTTCTTCGCGCTGGACCACATCTACGACTCCGAGCATCTCGGCTACCACGGCCCCTACTTCAGCTGGACTCCCGTGCCGGACCAGTTCAGCCTGGAGGCCTTCGAACGCCTTGAGCACGGCAAGAAGGACCGCGAGCCGATCATGGCCGAGATCATCCTGGCCTCCAGCCACAACCCCTGGGCACCGGTCGCCCGCATGATCGACTGGGAGGACCTCGGCGACGGCAAGGTCTTCCACAAGATCAAGGAGGAGGGCAAGGACCCCAAGGAGGTCTGGAAGAACCCCGACGACGTCCGCGCCGAGTACGCCAACGCCATCGAGTACTCGCTGCGCAGCCTCGTCGAGTACGTCGAGCGCTACGGCGACGACGACACGGTCCTGGTCTTCCTCGGCGACCACCAGCCGGTGCCGACGGTGACCGCGGGCAGCCGGAGCAAGGACGTCCCCGTCACCATCGTCGCCCGCGACCCGAAGGTCCTGGAGCGCGTCGACGACTGGGGCTGGACGGACGGCCTCAAGCCGGCCAAGGACGCGCCTCAGTGGCCGATGGACAAGTTCCGGGACCGGTTCATGACGGCGTACGGTCCGGACGGCGGCTGAGGTCCGCGTCGAGGAACCCGGCCACCCGGCGCACGAACCACTCCGGGTCGTCCAGCCAGGGGAAGTGACCGGCCCCGGGCTGGACCGCGAGTTCGGCGTGCGGGAGGAACTCCGTGATGCGGCGGGCCAGTTCGGGGTTCGGGGCGCCGTCGGCCTCGCCCGCGAGGACCAGGACGGGGGCGGCCAGCCGGGCCAGGGCGGCCTGGGTCGCGGGTGGGTCGTAGGCGCCCTCGGAGCCGTACACGCCCGCGGCCCGCTCGTTGAACTCCTCGTCCGCGAGGGCGTCGTGCTGTTGGGCCGCGGTGTCCCAGCGGCCGTAGAAGAAGGGGGCGATCTCGGGCCCCGCGTCGCCGATGCCCGCGAGCCAGGACTCCAGCGCCGGGAACGCCTCGTCGAACCAGGGCTCGTCCTTGCGGAGCCGGGCGGCGGCCAGGCGGTCCTCGGGGGTCGCGGGGATGCCCAGCGCCCATGGGTTGGCGGTGACCAGGACCAGGCGCCGGATGCGTTCCGGGTACCGGGCGGCGTAGAGCAGGGCGAGGCTGCCGCCCGCGGAGTGGGCCAGCAGGTCGATCCGGTCCAGGCCCAGGTGGGCCCGGAGCGCCTCCACATCGGCCACGAGGCGGTCGCAGCGGTAGGTCGCCGGATCCGCCGGCACGCCGGAGTCACCCGTGCCGCGCAGATCGAGCCGGATCACCCGGCGCCCGGCGTCCAGTCCGCCCAGGCTCCCCAGGTAGGAGGAGGCGCGCATCGGACCGCCGGGCACGACGAGCAGGGGTTCACCCCGGCCGTGCTGGTGGTAGGCGAGCGGGGTCTGGTCAGCTGCGTTGAAGGTCGGCACGACCGTGATCCTAGGAGTCGGCGAACCGGTCCCGCAGCTCCCTTTTGAGGATCTTGCCGCTGGCGTTGCGGGGCAGCGCGTCGACGAAGACGATCCGCTTGGGCGCCTTGAAGTGGGCGAGCTTCTCCCGCGCGTGGTCGATCAGTTCGGCCTCGGTGACCTCTCCACGCGGGACGACGACCGCGGTGACCGCCTCGATCCAGCGCTCGTCCGGCAGTCCGACCACCGCGACCTCGGCGACGCCGTCGTGGGTGTACAGCGCGTCCTCGACCTGGCGTGAGGCGACCAGCACACCGCCGGAGTTGATGACGTCCTTGACCCGGTCGACGATCGTGAAGTAGCCATGGGCGTCCCGCACGGCGAGGTCGCCGGAGCGGAACCAGCCGTCGCGGAAGGCCTCGGCCGTCTCCTCGGGCTTGTCCCAGTAGCCCTCGCACAACTGCGGGGAACGGTAGACGATCTCGCCGGGTGTGCCGTCGGGCACGTCCTTGCCGTCCTCGTCGACCACGCGCGCGTCGACGAACAGCACCGGGCGGCCGCAGGAGTCCATGCGGCCCTTGTGCTCGTCGGGGGCGAGGACGGTGGCGAGCGGGCCGATCTCGCTCTGCCCGAAGCAGTTGTAGAAGCCCAGCTCCGGCAGCCGTTCACGGAGCCGCTCCAGCACGGGCACCGGCATGATCGAGGCGCCGTAGTACGCCTTGCGCAGCGCGCCGAGGTCGCGGGTGGTGAAGTCGGGGCGGTTGGCCAGGCCGATCCACACCGTGGGCGGGGCGAACAGGCTGTCCACGCGGCCGGCCTCGATCAGCTCGAAGAGCCGGTCGCCGTCGGGGGCGTCGAGGATGATGTTGGTCGCGCCGACCGCGAGATACGGCAGCAGGAAGACGTGCATCTGCGCGGAGTGGTACAGCGGCAGCGAGTGCACGGGCCGGTCGCCGGCGCTCAGGTCGAGGGCCGTGATCGCGCTCAGGTACTCGTGCACCAGCGCGCGGTGCGTCATCATCGCGCCCTTCGGCAGGGCCGTCGTGCCCGAGGTGTACAGCAGCTGCACGAGGTCCTCGCCGCGCGCCTCCGGGCCGTCGTACGCGGGCGCCGAGGCCAGCAGTTCCAGCAGCGAGCCGTCGGCGTCGTGCAGCGGCAGCGCCCGTACGCCGTCGGGGAGCCGGTTCGCCAGGCCGGGGTCGGTGAGGACGAGGGAGCTGCCGGACTGGCCGACCAGGTAAGCCAGATCGTCGCCGGTGAGGTTCTGGTTGACCGGCACATGCACCAGGCCGGCGC
Source organism: Streptomyces cinnabarinus (assembly GCF_027270315.1). Taxonomy (NCBI): domain Bacteria; kingdom Bacillati; phylum Actinomycetota; class Actinomycetes; order Kitasatosporales; family Streptomycetaceae; genus Streptomyces; species Streptomyces cinnabarinus. The sequence goes on from NZ_CP114413.1 coordinate 538,106, forward strand.
GGGCGCAGGCGAGGAAGCCGATCAGATAGGCGTCGGAGTTGTGGCCGTAGGAGCCGACCCGGTCGCCGGGGGAGAGCCCCTGGCCGAGCAGGACGCTCGCCGCGCGGGAGACGGCCTCGTCGAACTCCTCGTACGTCCAGGTCCGGTCGCGGTACTCCACCGCGACGCGTGCCGGGGTGCGCCGGGCGCTGCGCCGCAGCACCCCGTCAACCGTGCTGCCGTGTCCAGGCGTCATGACAGTTGATCCTCGGCCCCCGCCGAAGGGAGGTCAAGCACCGGCGAACGACACGTTCCACGGGCACATACCCGTTGGTACGCTCAACCGCCCCTTCCCCCAAGGACGTTGGGAGGCTTGATGCGCATCCGCCTCAGACGGCTCGTCGTCGCGGCCGTCGCCCTGCTCACCGCCGGCGCCACCCTGCCGGCGGCCGCGGCCGAGCGCCCGGACCGCGGCGAACACCCCTCGCACGGCGGCCTGTCGGCCGTGATCCGCTACACCGAGTACGGCATTCCGCACATCGTCGCCAAGGACTACGCGAACCTGGGCTTCGGCACCGGCTGGGCGCAGGCCGCCGATCAGGTGTGCACGCTCGCCGACGGTTTCCTGACCGTGCGCGGCGACCGTTCCCGGTTCTTCGGGCCCGACGCGGCCACCGACTTCTCGCTGTCCTCGGCGAGCCGCAACCTCTCCAGCGATCTGTACTTCCGTGGCGTACGGGAGGCGGGGACGGTGGAGAAGCTGCTCGCGGAGCCGGCGCCGCGCGGGCCGAGCCGCCAGTCGAAGGAACTGATCCGGGGCTTCACGGCGGGGTACAACGCCTGGCTGAAGCAGAACCGGATCACCGACCCGGCGTGCAAGGGAGCCGCCTGGGTGCGCCCGGTCACCACCCTCGACGTCGCCACCCGCGCCTACGCGCTGGCGGTGCTGGGCGGCGAGGGCCGCGCGGTGGACGGCATCACGGCCGCGCAACCGCCGACGACGGCCACGGCCGCCGCGGCGCCCGACGCCCAGGACACCGCCCGCGCCGCGCGGGAGCTGCTCGCCGCCGACACGGCCGACATGGGCTCCAACGCCGTGGCCTTCAGCGGGACGACCACGGCCAACGGCCGCGGGCTGCTGCTGGGCAATCCGCACTACCCGTGGCAGGGCGGCCGCCGCTTCTGGCAGTCGCAGCAGACCATCCCCGGCGAGCTGAACGTCGCGGGCGGTTCGCTGCTCGGCAGCGCCACCGTGTCCATAGGCCACAACGCCCATGTCGCCTGGAGCCACACCGTCGCGACGGGCGTCACCCTCAACCTCCACCAGCTGACGCTGGACCCGGCGGATCCGACGGTGTACCTGGTCGACGGCAAGCCGGAGCGGATGACGAAGCGCACGGTCACCGTGGACGTGCGGGACGGCGCACCGGTGTCCAGGACGCAGTGGTGGACCCGGTACGGCCCGGTGGTCACCTCGCTCGGCGCATCCCTGCCGCTGCCGTGGACGGCCACGACGGCGTACGCGGTCAACGACCCCAACTCCCTCAACCTGCGCGCCTCCGACACCGCGCTCGGCTTCAGCAAGGCCCACAGCACCGCGGAGGTGCTCGGCTCGCTCCAGCGCACCCAGGGCCTGCCGTGGGTGAACACCATCGCCGCGGACTCCACCGGCCACACCCTGTTCACCCAGTCCCAGGTGCTCCCCCGGATCACCGACGAGCTGGCCCAGTCCTGCTCGACCCCGCTCGGCCGGGTCACCTACCCCTCCGCGGGGCTCGCGATCCTCGACGGCTCGCGGGGTGCCTGCGCTCTGGGCTCCGATCCCGACGCGGTGCAGCCGGGCATCTTCGGGCCCGCGAAGCTGCCGACGCTGAAGGACGCGCCGTACGCGGAGAACTCCAACGACAGCGCCTGGCTGTCCAACGCGGACCGTCCGCTGACCGGGTACGAGCGGGTCTTCGGCACGATCGGGACGCAGCGCTCGATGCGGACGCGCGGAGCGATCGAGGACGTGGCGGCGCTGGCGGGGCGCGGTGAGCTGACCGTGCGGGACCTTCAGGCGCAGCAGTTCGCCAACCGGGTGCCCGCGGGCGACCTGGCTGCGAAGGACGCGGCGGCGGCCTGTGCCGCGCTGCCGGGCGGCACGGCGACGGGCGGCGACGGCAAGGCCGTTGACGTCTCGGGCGCCTGTGCGGTGCTGGCCGCGTGGGACCGTACGACGGACACCGGGAGCCGGGGCGCGCTGCTCTTCGACCGGTTCTGGCGGAAGCTGACGGCCTCGGTTCCGGCGGCCCAGCTGTGGAAGGTGCCCTTCTCTGCGGCCGACCCGGTGGGCACCCCCAACACCCTGAACACGGGTGCGCCGGGCTTCGGTTCCGCCCTCGCGGACGCGGTCACCGAGCTGCGGGCGGCGGGCATCGCGCTGGACTCCCCGCTCGGGCAGCACCAGTTCGTCGTCCGCAACGGTCAGCGGATCCCGGTGCCGGGCGGCACCGAGAGCCTGGGTGTGTGGAACAAGGTCGAGCCGGTGTGGGACGCGGCGAAGGGCGGCTACACCGAGGTGACGACCGGCTCCAGCTACATTCAGGCCGTCGGCTGGGACGGCAGCCGCTGCCCGGTGGCGCGCACGCTGCTGTCGTACTCCCAGTCCTCGAACGCGAACTCGGCCCACTACAGCGACCAGACCCGGCTGTTCTCCGGCGAGAAGTGGGTGACGTCCCGGTTCTGCGAGAAGGACATCCGCAAGTCGCCCGCGCTCCGGGTGGTCATGGTGCGTGAGCGCCGCTGAACCCTCCTAGCGGGTACGGCCGTACATGAGCCGCCGCGGCACCGCTTCGGCGGGGCCGCGGCGGCCCGTTCGTTCCAGGGCGTACGCGCCCACCACGGTGACCAGCCAGTGGGCGAAGACGGCGACGTAGCCGAGTCCGGCGGCCTCTCCTGGTCCGGTGCGTACGCCTTGAAGCCGGGCTCCGCGCCCGCGTCGCCCAGGGTGCCCGACTCGCCCCGCAGCAGCGCCGATACGACGGGTTCGGCGGAGGTGAGCGGCAGCAGGGCGACCGCGGGCCGGCCAAAGGGTGACGTCCGGGCCGATGCCTACGACGAATTGCGGGTGGTCACATCGTCCGGGCGCGTCCCTCCCAGTACGGGTCCCGCAGCCGTCGCTTGTAGAGCTTGCCGTTGGGGTCGCGGGGCATCTCCGCGACGAAGTCGACGCTCTTCGGGCACTTGAACCCGGCGAGCCGTGCAGCGCAGTGGGCGAGGAGGTCGGCGGCGAGGTCGGGGCCCGGGGTGCGGCCGGGGACGACTTCCACGACGGCCTTGACCTCCTCGCCCCAGTCGTCGTGCGGGATGCCGAACGCGGCGGCGTCGGCGACGGCCGGGTGGGCGAGCAGGACCGACTCGATCTCGGCGGGGTAGATGTTCACCCCGCCCGAGATGATCATGTCGATCTTGCGGTCGCGCAGGAAGAGATAGCCGTCCTCGTCGAGCAGGCCGAGGTCGCCGACGGTGAAGAAGTCGCCGATGCGGTTCTTGCGGGTCTTGGCGTCGTCCTTGTGGTAGGCGAAGCCGCCGGTGCTCATCTTCATGTAGACGGTGCCGAGTTCACCGGGCGGCAGCCGGTTGCCGTCGTCGTCGAAGACCGCGAGCTCGCTGATGGGCCACGCCTTGCCGACCGTGCCGGGCTTCTTCAGCCAGTCCTCGGCGGTCGCGAAGGCACCGCCGCCCTCGCTGGCCGCGTAGTACTCCTCCACGCAGCTCCCCCACCAGTCGATCATCGCCCGCTTCACATGGTCGGGGCAGGGCGCGGCACCGTGGATGGCGTGCCGCATGGCGGACACGTCGTAGCGGTCGCGCACCTCCCGTGGGAGGGCCAGCAGCCGGTGGAACTGGGTCGGGACCATGTGGGTGTGGGTGCACCGGTGGGTGTCGATGAGGCGGAGCATCTCCTCGGGCACCCACCTGTCCATCAGCACCAGCCGGTGCCCGATGTGCAGGGAGGCGCCCGCGAACTGGAGCACGGCCGTGTGGTAGAGCGGCGAGCAGACGAGGTGCACGTTGTCGTCGTACGGCTTGATGCCGAAGATGCCCAGGAAACCGCCGAGATAGGCCTCCTCGGGGAGCTTTCCGGGCAGTGGGCGGCGGATGCCGCGGGGGCGGCCGGTGGTGCCCGAGGTGTAGTTCATGACCCAGCCGAGGGTGCGGTCCTCGGGCGCCGACTCCGGTTGTCCGTAGAGGAGTTCGGCGTACGGCCGGAATCCCTCGACGGCGCCGACGGCGTAGCGGTGGGTGGCCGGGAGCCCGGCCTCGTCGGCGGCCCGGCGGGCGGGCTCGGCGAACCGCTCGTGGGCGATGAGCACCTTGGCGCCGGAGTCGGCGACGATCCAGGCGATCTCGGGGGCGACGAAGTGGTGGTTGACGGGCACGAGGTAGAACCCGGCCTGGCTGGCGGCGAGATAGGCGGTGAGGAACTCGGTGCTGTTCGGGAGGACGACGGCGAAGGCGTCGCCGCGTTCCAGGCCCGCCGCGCGCAGTCCGTGGACGAGTCGGTTGGCGGTCGAATGCAGTCGGCCGGCGGTCCACTCCTCGCCGTCCGGGGCGACGAGGACCGTGCGGTGGGGTGCGCGGGCCGCCTGGGCCCAGAAGCCGATGGGGGGTGCGCTGGTCACTGGCCGCTCCTTCCGGCGATGCGGTTGACGCGGTCCACGGCCCGTTCGAAACCCCGGGTGAGGTCGTCGAAGACGGCCTGGACACTGCGTTCGCTGGTCATCCGGCCGACGATCTGGCCGACGGGTGTGCCGAGCAGCGGCTCGACCTCGTAGCGCTGGATGCGGGAGACGGCCTCGGCGACGAGGAGCCCCTGGAGGGGCATGGGGAGGGTGCCGGGTCCGGCCGGGTCATCCCAGGCGTCGGTCCACTCGGTGCGCAACTGGCGGGCGGGCTTGCCGGTCAGGGAGCGGGAGCGGACCGTGTCGCCGGAGCCCGCGGCGAGGAGCTTGCGGGTGAGGGCCGGCGAGTGGAGGTCGGCCTCGGTGGTGGTCAGCCAGAGAGAGCCCAGCCACACTCCCTGGGCGCCGAGCGCCAGCGCCGCCGCCACCTGTCGTCCGCTGCCGATGCCGCCCGCGGCCAGGACGGGGAGCGGGTCGACGGCGTCGACGACCTCGGGCGTGAGCACCATGGAGGCGATCTCGCCGGTGTGGCCGCCCGCCTCGTAGCCCTGGGCGACGACGATGTCGATGCCCGCCTCCTGGTGCTTACGGGCGTGGCGGGCGCTGCCCGCGAGGGCGGCGACCAGGACGTCCTGGTCGTGAGCGCGGTCCACGACGTCGGCGGGCGGTGAGCCGAGGGCGTTGGCGAGCAGTCCGATCGGGTAGTCGAAGGCGACGTCGAGCTGGGTGCGGGCGACCTGCTCCATCCAGCCGGTGATCCGCCAGCCGGACGCCTCGCCCTCGGCGAGTTCGGGCACGCCGTACTTGGCGAGGGTGTCCTGGACGAAGGCCCGGTGCTGTTCGGGGATCATCGCCTCGACGTCGGCCTCGCTGACGCCTTCCACCTTCTTCGCCGGCATCACGACGTCCAGCCCGTAGGGCTTGCCGTCGACATGGGCCTCCACCCAGTCGAGGTCGCGTTTGAGGTCGTCGGGGGCGGTGTAGCGGACCGCGCCGAGCACTCCGAAACCCCCGGCCCGGCTGATGGCCGCGGCGACGGCGGGGAACGGGGTGAAGCCGAAGACGGCGTGCTCGATTCCCAGTTGCTTGCTCAGCTCCGTCTGCATGGGCGCAGGATGCCGGAGTCCTGCGGAGGACGGAAGGGGTTCTCTGATGGTCCGTCAGATTCAGGTTCCGGGCGCCTGGTTGACACGGCCCCCGTCTGACAGGAAAGTTTCAGCGCGCAAGGTGATCCCGGAAAGATACTTTCAGGCGGACTCGCGGGAGGAACCTCGATGACCGACAGCAGACGCGGCCTGACTCGGCGTCAACTGACCGGAGGAGCCCTGGCCCTGGGCGGCGCCCTGGCCCTCGCCCTCTTCCCGGCAGGCCCGGCGGCAGCCGCCACCAGCCGCGGCACCCTGAGGTACGGCTCGCCGGAGCGGGCCGGACTGCTCCCGGCCCATCTGCGGCAACTCGTCACCGACGCCGAGGCGTTCCTCGGCGCCTCCCCCAAGCACCCCTGGTACGCGGGCGCCGTCCTGCTCGCCGGGCGGGGTGGCACCGTGGCGCTGCACGAGCCGATCGGGATGGCGGTGCGCTACTCGGCGTACGACGAGAAGACCGACACCGGCGTCGAACTCCCCGCCGACGAGCGGATCCCGATGGCGAGGGACACCGTCTTCGACCTCGCCTCGGTCTCCAAGCTGTTCACCTCCCTGCTGGCCGTGCAGCAGATCGAGCGGGGCACGCTGGACCTGGAGGAGAAGGTCGCCGCCTATCTGCCGGAGTTCGGGGCGGCGGGCAAGCAGGACATGACGGTCCGCCAACTGCTCACCCACACCTCGGGGTTCCGCGCCTGGATCCCGCTGTACAACGCTCCCACCCACGAGGAGAAGCTCCGGCTGATCTGGAACGAGGCCCCGCTCAACCCACCGGGCACCCGCTACCTCTACTCCGACCTGAACCTGATCTCGCTCCAGCTGGTGCTGGAGAAGATCACCGGCCGTCCGCTGGACGCCCTGCTCCACGAGGAGATCACCGGCCCGCTCGGCATGGACCGCACCCGCTACAACCCGCCCGCCGACTGGAGACCACGGATCGCGGCCACCGAGGACGCCCGCAAGCCCTGGTCGGGCCTCGACCGGGGGCTCGTGCGGGGCGAGGTGCACGACGAGAACGCCTTCAGCCTCGGCGGCGTCGCCGGCCATGCGGGTGTCTTCTCCTGCGCCTGGGACCTGGCGGTGCTCGGCCGGACCCTGCTCAACGGTGGCGCGTACGGCCGCACCCGCGTCCTGGAACCGGAGTCGGTGGAGCTGATGTTCACCGACTTCAACACCGACTTCCCCGGCGACGAGCACGGTCTCGGCTTCGAGCTCTACCAGCACTGGTACATGGGCGCCATGGCCACCCCGCGCAGCGCGGGCCACACCGGGTTCACCGGCACCTCGCTGGTCCTCGACCCGACGACCGACTCCTTCCTGGTGGTGCTCGGCAACTCGGTCCATCCGGTGCGCAGTTGGCGGTCCGGCTCCGCACCCCGGGTCGCCGCCGCCAACCATCTGGCCCGGGCCGTACCGGTCCGCCCGCGCCATGGCCGTACCGCCTGGTTCTCCGGCATGGCGAATGCCGCCGCGGCCACGCTCGCCCTCCCCGCGCTGGACACCTCGGAGAGCGGGGCGCGGCTGCGCTGCTCGCTGTGGTGGGACACCGAACCGCAGGCGGACGCCCTGGTCCTGGAGACCTCTGCGGACGGCGGGGCGAGCTGGCAGCCGGTGCCGTTCACCACCCTCCGTCCGGGCGGACGGCCCGAGGAACGTCCGTCGGGGTCGGTCACCGGCTGGTCGGGCCGCGTCTGGCACCGGCTGACCGCGCAGCTCCCGCCCGCCCCTCGGCTCGCGGTGCGCTGGCGCTACGCCACGGACCGGCTGTACGTGGGCCGGGGCGCGTACGTCGACGGACTGCGCGTCGAGGACGCCGACCGCGTCCTGTTCGACGAGGCCCGCCCGGCGGACGCGGCCCGGATCTCGGCGTCCGGCTGGACGGCGGCCACCGACTGACGGCCCGGCGGGTGGTGGCGGACCACCGTGGGACCTTTCAGGGCCCCCACGCCTCCGGTCCGCCGCCCTGCCAGTCGATCAGCGGGGACTGCACGACGTCCATCTCGTCCCAGTCCTGCAACCCGGCCTCCTGGACGAACGCCGCGACGTCGAGCAGGCCGTAGGCGATGCCGACGTACCGGCCGCCGATGCGGACGCGCCGACCGCCGTCCGCGGCAGGCGGCAGGACCGCGACTGGGTGATCGGTGACCATGAGGCCAGCGTGCCGGTCGGGTGGACGGCGCGCACGGCGGGGTGCTCCACTCGCATGGACGACGCTCGGCAGCGGTCGTGGCGGGCGGCGCCCTCGGCGGTCGGCTCCCGCCCGACGGCCTTGCTGTTCTCCTGCACGATGGTCACCAGGTCCGCTACCGGCGGGTGGCCGGGACAGGCACGCTCCATCCAGTCTTCGGATCATCAGGAGCCTTCGTCGCGTCGAGGGGGCTAGGGAGCGGCGAAGCCGTCGCGGTGGGCGAGGGCCCAGTGGCGGAAGGAGCGGGGCGGACTGCCGGTCACCTGCTGCACCGTGGGATAGATCCGGGACTCGTCGATGGTCCCTTCGGCGTAGAAGCTGAAGAAGGCGTCGATGTACTCCTGCGGGATGCGCCCGGTCATGTCCTTCCGGGCCTCCTCGTCCGTGAGGGCGTGGAAGCGCAGATCGCGGTCGAGCACCTCGGCCAGAACGGCCAGGCGCTGGGCGGGGAGCAGCCGTTCCGGCCCGCTCAGCTCGTGGACGCGCTCCTCGTGACCGGGGTCCAGCAGCGACCGGACGGCGACGGCGGCGATGTCGTAGGGGTCGACGGAGGCGATGGGAACGTCGCCGAAGGCGTCCTTGACGACGTCGCCCGCGCGCAGTTGGGGCAGCCAGCGCAAGGCGTTGGACATGAAGGCGTTGGGACGCAGGAACGTCCAGGGCAGTCCGGACTCACGGACCGCCGTCTCGGAGCGGATCATGTACTCCGACACGGCGTTGCGAGTGTCGGTGGCGACGGCGGCCAGGCTGGACAGCAGCACCACCCGTGCCACTCCCGCCCGCCGCATCCTGGCGAGCAGGCCCGGCATGTCGTCGTAACCGGGCAGCAGGAACACCCCTTGGACGCCGTCGAGCGCCGGGGCGAGCGAATCCGGATCGTTCAGATCGCCGACGGCCTGCGCGACCGGCAGTTCGACGGTCCTGCGGACCAGTGCGCGGGCGGGGTGCCCGGCGCGGACGAGGGCCTGGACGACTTCGCCGCCGACCTGGCCGGTGGCTCCGGTGACGAGGATCATCGCAGGGACCTGCCGAAGTGCGCGGCCACCGTGTCGGCGGCGAGGGTGACCTGCGGGTCCTGGTCGTAGAAGTCGAACTGGGTGCCCTCCGTCCAGAGGATCTCCCTGGGGCCGGCCAGCCCCGCGTAGAAGCGCCGGGCGCCGTCGGGGATGGCGGCGTCCACGCTGTGGACCAGCTGGGTGGGCCGGGTGATCCGGGGTGCCAGGGCGATGGAGTCGTAGGTGAGCCAGTCCTCCCAGGCCATCACGGCGAAGCGGTTGGGCCAGGACGGGACGGCGCCGCGTTCGGGGTTGAGGTAGAAGTCGATGTCGTAGGGCATGGCAGCGCGTTCGTCGGTGGCGCTGACCACGGGCACGTAGTCGATCGCGCCGGTCCGCGCGAACCGCGCGCGGGCCTCGCGGGCGAGCTTGATCTTCTGGGCCACCTCGTCCGCGCCGCCGTAGGCGTCCGCGCAGATGGCGGCGTCGTGCAACCAGGGGGCGACCAGGGCGAGGGAGCCGATCCGGGGGTCGTGGGCCGCGTTGTCGGCCATGTACATCGCGGCCGCGCAGATGCCCAGGGCGCCCAGCCGGTCGGCGTCGACCGACGGGTGGGAGGCAAGGAACGTCACCGCGTCATGGATGTCCAGGACCTTGCGGGCCGGATTCTCCACATCCCGTGGTTCGCCGCCGGACTCGCCGAAGCCGGTGAAGTCGAAGGACAGGGCGGCATATCCGCGGTCGGCCAGTGCTTCGGCGTACCGGTCGGCCATCAGCTCCTTGACGCTGGTCCAGGTCCCGGCCACCACGACCCCGGGCGCCGTGGTCCCGCCGTCGGGCAGGAACAGGTTGCCGGTCAGGGTGGCTTCGGCGCCGGGGAAGGTGACCTTGTGCTGGGTCGTCACGAACAGTCCTCTCAGGGTGGTCAGTCGGCGTAGGTGAGTTCGGCGCGGGTGATGGCGGCGCCGGACACCGTGAAGGCGTAGTGGGCGGCGAACCCGTTGCTGCCGCCCGGCGCGAAGGTCACCAGCAGCTTCTGGTAGCCGGGGCGGCTCTCCACGACGGCGTCGACCGTCAGCGCGCCGCCGATGACCTCGCGGTCGGCCCAGCCGCGGATGGCGTCACGGCCGGCGAAGACGCGGCCGACGTCGATCACCTCGGCATCGACGGCGAACGAGGCCACCAAGGCGTCGCGATCCTTGCGGTTGACGGCTTGGACATAGGCGGTGACCGGTTTCAGTACGTCGCTCCTCGGCACGGCTGAACGGGGAGTGGCCGATGTCGAGGTCGAGGGGCCGTCGGACCCGGAGTCCTTCGACGCGCAGGCGGACGCGAGGAACAGGGCGGCCAGCAGGGCGGCGCCGGGCCGGCGGATCATTCGGGGGCCCTCGCCGCCACCAGGTCCTTGTTGCCGTCGGCCCACACCGCGTTCATCACCACGCCGCTGATCTTCCAGTCCCCGCCGACGCGGACCAGGGCGAAGCGGTAGGTGCCGCCGAGCGTCCACAACGGTGCCCCGAACGGGGCCGCCAGCCGGTGGGTGGCCTGGAATGACGCGGTGCACACCGCGGTGTCGCCGGCCAGCGTGACCAGCTGGTTGGTGATCATGTGCTGGGTCGCGTCGAGTCGGCCCAGCGACTGGGACCACGCGTCCACGATCTGTTCCGGCGACAACAGGGCCGGTTCGCCGCCGTTCATGCTCGTGTAGTCGAGCCGCACCTCGTCGGCGAACACGGACTTCAGCGCCTCCCACTCGCGCTGGTCGGAGTGCCACGCCATGCGCGTGCAGACCTCGACCACGGCCTGGCGGTCCGCGAGGCGGCGCACGTCCGCGTCGAGGGTGGGACGGTCGCTCGTACGCACTGGGTCTCCCTGTCTTGGCTTCGGCGGCTTGCCCGGACAAGGAGATTCTGGAGGTGGCGGCGGTGCCGGAGGAAACAGTGAAATCTTGTGCCGGGCACCGCAAATCGCTGTGGCGGTTGCGGTGTTGGACGTGAGCGACATCGACCTGCGCCATCTGCGTTCGTTTCTGGTCGTGGCCCGGCAGCGGTCCATCACCGGCGCCGGGGCCACGCTCCATCTGACCCAGCAGGCGGTCTCGACGCACGTACGGCAGTTGGAACGCTCCCTGGGCGTCGACCTGTTGGTGCGCACCTCGCGCGGAGTGCTGCTGACCGCCGCCGGAGCGGAACTCGTCGCCGGGGGCGGGACCGTCATCGACGACGTCGCCCGTCTCGCGGCACGAGTGCGCGCCGCGGCGAACGCCCAGACCGGCACCCTTCGTCTGGCCTGCTGCCCCGCCGCCACCACGCTGTTCGCCGTCGATGTGGCCGACGCGCTGGAGGCGGCGGTCCCCGGTCTGCGGGTGTCGCTGAAAGGGGCTCGGACCCCCCGGCAGGAGCTCGGTCTCCTCACCGACGGACAGGCGGACGCTGCCTTCATGTGGCTGCCGGTCGGTGACGTCGGGGTGCACACCGCGGTCGTCCGCAGCGATCCCCGAGCCGTGGCGCTCTCCACCCGCCATCCCCTGGCCGACCGTCCCAGCCTGACGCTCGCCGACCTCGCGAACGATCCGGTGCTGCGTCCCGACGTTCTCACCTCACCGGAAGCCGAACGGTTCTGGCTCGCGGACCCGCGGCCCGACGGCCGCCCGGCACCGTACGGCCCGGTCGTGCCCGCCGTGGAGGACTGCCTGCTCGAAGTCAGCCGCGGTCGCGGTGTCTGGTTCGCCCCGCAACCGCTGCACGCGCTGCTGCCCGACGGCAACGTGCGCTGGATCCCGGTCACGGACGCGGAGCCCCACGACCTCGCGGTGGTGTGGCCGGACCACGCCCCCGAGCCGCTGATCACGCGTCTCATCGCCGAGGTGCGCGCCGTCACCGGCCACGGTCGCCAACTCCACGCCGCCTGAGGGCGGGAGAGGTCAGCCGGGTACGTCCATGCGCTGGGTGCCGAGGACCGAGAGCAGGCGCAGTGCCTCCTCGGAGCGTGAGCCCGGCTCGGCGGTGTAGATCACGACGCGCTGGTCGAGGTCGGTGATGTCCAGCACATCGCAGTTGACCGCGACCGTTCCGACCAGCGGGTGTTCGAAGGTCTTGCGCAGGGCGGGCCTGCTGATCACACAGTGCCGGTTCCAGAGCGCGGCGAACTCCTCGCTGCCCGCGACCAGTTCGGCGACCAGACCGGTCACGTCGGGGTCGTTCGGGTAGCGGGCCGCCGCGGCGCGCAGGTCGTTGGTGGCCGCGGCGCCGAAGTCACCCGCGTCGGAGATGCCGTACAGCGGGCGTCCGTCGCGGTAGGGGCCGAGGAAGCAGCGGCGGATCAGATTGCGGTCGCGGCGGGAGAGCGCGGAGAAGTCCTCCATGAGCGCGGCGGCCAGCTCGTTCCAGGCGATGACCTCGTAGGTCGCCGAGAGCACGATCGCCGCGGCCTGCGGCAGCCGGGCCAGCAGGTCGACGATGCTCTGCCGTACCTCCCGGGAGGGTCCGGGCGGTGGTCCTGGCGGGGTCCCGGCGAGGTGGTGGAGGTGATCGCGCTCGGGGTCGGACAGGCGCAGCGCGCGGGCGAGCTGGCCCAGCACCTCGCGGGACGGGTGCGGGCCCCGCGCCTGTTCCAGGCGGGTGTAGTACTCGGTGGAGATGTACGCCAGCTGGGCCACCTCCTCGCGGCGCAGCCCGGGGGTGCGGCGGCGCGGCCCGGCGGGCAGGCCCATGTCGGCGGGGGTGATGCGCTCGCGCCGGCTGCGCAGGAAGTCGGCCAGTTCTCGTCGGTCCACACTCCCAGTGTGCGGGGGCGCCGGAGAACGCAGCCAGGTCCTGGCGATGCCTGGATGCGCATCGGGCCCGGTCGCAGGCTCTACGGCATGACTCACACCACCAGCACATTCCTGCTCGCCGACAAGGTCGCCTTCGTCACCGGTGCCGGACGGGGCATCGGCGCCGCGGCCGCCCGGCTGTTCGCCCGCGAGGGCGCCCGGGTCCTGCTCGCCTCCCGCACCGAGGACCAGCTCAAGGCGGTCACCGAGGAGATCCGGGCCGCCGGGGGCACCGCCGACCACATCCGCTGCGACCTCGCGGACCCGGACAGTCTGCGCGCCGCCGTGGACCGGGCCGTAGAGCTGTACGGCAGGCTCGACATCGCCTTCAACAACGCCGCGACCGCCCAACAGCCGGGCCCCATGGACCAGTTGCCCGAGCCCGACTTCGATCATGTCTACACGGTCAACCTCAAGGGCGTCTGGCTCGCCATGAAGGCCGAGATCACCGCCATCCGGGCCACCGCGGGGCAGGGGGCGATCGTGAACACCTCCAGCGTCGGCAGCCTGATGGCCAACCCCTGGCTGCCCGCGTACGGCGCCATGAAGCGGGCGGTCGACAGCCTCACCGCGTCCGCCGCCGCCACGTACGGCCCGGAGGGCATCCGGGTCAACGCGATCGCGCCGGGCACCACGCTCACCGAGATGCTGTACGAGTGGGACGCGACGGCGCCCGGCACCATCGACCAGTTCAACGCCCGGACGCCGCTCGGCCGTGCCGCCGCCCCGGAGGAGGTCGCCGAGGCGGCCGCCTGGCTGCTGAGCGACCGCGCCTCCTATGTCACCGGCACGGTCCTGCGGGTCGACGGCGGCATGCTGGCCTGACCGCTCAGGCGTCGCCGACCTCCGGTCCGCTCAGGCGTCGTCCCGCTCCAGCACGGCCATCGCCGCGTTGTGCCCGGGCACGCCGCTCACTCCCCCGCCGCGCACCGCGCCCGCCCCGCACAGCAGGACGTTCGGGTGTTCCGTGGCGACGCCCCAGCGGCCGGTGCCCTCCTGGGTGTGGGGCCAGGACAGGTCGCGGTGGAAGATGTTGCCGCCGGGCAGCCGCAGATCGCGCTCCAGGTCCAGCGGGCTCTTCGCCTCGATGCACGGCCGCCCCTCGGCGTCCGTCGCCAGAACGTCGGCGAGCGGTTCCGCCAGGTGGGCGTCGAGCTGCGCGAGCGTCGACTTCAGCAGTTCCTCGCGAACGGCGTCGTTGTCCCGCGCGAAGAGCCGGGCCGGCGTGTGCAGCCCGAAGAGGGTGAGGGTCTGGTAGCCGCGCTCGACGAGGTCCGGGCCGAGGATCGTCGGGTCGGTGAGGGAGTGGCAGTAGATCTCCGAGGGCGGGGCGGCGGGCAGTTCACCGGCGGCGGCCTGGGCGTGGGCGGTGGCGAGCTGTTCGTAGCCCTCGGCGATGTGGAAGGTGCCGGAGAACGCCTCGCGGGGGTCGACCGAGGTGTCCTTGAGCCGGGGCAGCCGCTTGAGCAGCATGTTCACCTTGAGCTGGGCGCCCTCGGCGGGCTCTGGCGCGGTGCCACCGGTCAGCGCGGCCAACTCCTGGGGGGAGGCGTTGACCAGGACGTGCCGGGCGGTGGCGACGCCCTCGCCGTCGGCGGTGCGGTAGGTGACCTCGGCGGTCGTGCCGTCGGTTTCGATGCGTACGGCCTCGTGGCCGGTGGCGATGTCGGCCCCGGCCGTGCGGGCCGCCGCCGCGAGGGCGTCGGTGAGGGCGCCCATGCCGCCGACGGGCACGTCCCAGTCGCCGGTGCCGCCGCCGATGACGTGGTAGAGGAAGCAGCGGTTCTGCTTGAGGGAGGCGTCGTGGGCGTCGGCGAAGGTGCCGATGAGGGCGTCGGTGAGGACGACGCCGCGCACCAGGTCGTCCGCGAAGCGGTCCTCGACGGCGACGCCGATCGGCTCCTCGAACAGCAGTCGCCAGGCCTCTTCGTCGTCGACGCGGCGGCGCAGCTCCTCGCGGCTGGGCAGCGGTTCGGTGAGCGTGGGGAAAACCCGCTTCGCGACCTCCCCGGTCAGTCCGTAGAAGCGCTGCCAGGCGGCGTACTCGCGCTCGCCGCCGGTGAGTCGCGCGAACGCCTCCCGGGTGCGCCGCTCGCCGCCGCCCACCAGCAGGCCGGTGGCCTCTCCGGCCCGCTCGACGGGGGTGTACGAGGAGATGGTGCGGGCGCGGACGCGGAAGGTGAGGCCCAGGTCCCGCACGATCTTCTTGGGCAGCAGGCTGACCAGGTAGGAGTAGCGGGACAGCCGGGCGTCGACGCCCGCGAACGGGCGGGTGGAGATGGCGGCGCCGCCGGTGTGGTCCAGGCGCTCCAGCACCAGCACGGACCGGCCGGCCCGGGCCAGATAGGCGGCGGCGACCAGGCCGTTGTGGCCACCGCCGACGATGACGGCGTCGTAGGCGCGATGTCCCGGGTGTCCCTCGTGTGCAGGCATGGTTCTTGGTAACACGGGATGATCTAGGTCGGCCAGGGCTGCGGAGCGATCAGGTCCGACAGTGGATCGATCAGGTCCGGTTACGGTCGATCAGGTCCGGTCGTCCGGCGGAACCGGGAACCGACGGCCCCTCGGATCCCGTTCTTGTTTCTGAGGTCACTCGGTCACCGGGCGCAAGGGGGCGCGCATGCAGGATCCGTCGTCGGCGTGGCGCGTGCCGTTCTCCGCGCGGGCGTTCCCGGAGAGCGCGGCCGTGGCGCAGTGGATCACCCGGAACCGGCATGAGGCGTGGCGCGCGGTGCGAGCGGCCGAGCAGCAGGCCGCGGCCGGGCCCGAGCAGCGGCATCTGTACGGCGTGGCACTGCTCACCGCGGGGCTGCCCTTCACGGCGTGGAAAGAGCTCAGGGAAGCCGAGTACGAGGCGTCCCAGGCGGCGGGCGGCAAGAGCGAGGGCCTGCTGCCGGAGGGCGCCGACGACGACCCCACGGTGCGCGCGCTGCGGGCCGACCTCGCCACCGCCGCCGCCCGCTGCGGTCTGGGGGACCTCGCCGTGAACCAGCTCCTGGAGGCGTCCAAGTGCCTCCAGGGTCCGGACGGGGAATGGGTGGAGCTGATGCAGCGGGGCGAGGAGCTGACCACCGCCCTCAACAAGCGGAGCCCCGAGCGTTCGCTGCACCGATTACGGTCCGCCTACTTCGCAGAACTGTCCGAGCGGGGAGAGGCGGGCTCCCTGCACCGGCTGGAGCTCGCCAAATCCCTGCTCGCGCTCGGCGACCTGGACCACTCGATCGACGACTTCGACGCCGCCGAGGACGTGTTGGTCCCCCTGGGTGAGGATGCGGAGGTGGGCGACGTCGCCCTGGAGCTGCTGGTCGGCATGCATCTGCGGGCGGGCACCCGCGACCGGGAGCTGCGGGAGCGGTCCCGCCGCAAACTCCACCGGGTGCGCCCGCACTCGGCGGTACTGCGCGAGGGAGCGGACGCCGACGACGGCAGCCGTATGCTGCGCGGCCTGGAAACCCAACACACCGCGGGTGTCCTGGGTTTCCTGGCCGAGGCGGCCAAGGACCCCGTCCAGGCCCGAACCTTCCTCGACCGGCTGTTCCTCATGGCGCGCGCCCACCCCGATCAGCCGCACTGCGCCGTGGCCGCGGCCCTGATCCATGTGGGCAAGGGCGAGCACACGAGGGCCCAGCAGGCACTCGACTGCACGGACGGTCCGCTCGGCGACCGCGACCGCGCGGGACTCACCGCCCTCGGGCTGACGGTCCCCCCGTCCGCACCCGCGCGCAAGGAGGCGGGATGACCATCCCCGGCGCCGGGGAGTCGCTCGTGGACTTCCTCGTGACCCGCTCGACGGACTACCCCACCATGGTCGGCAACCTGGACCGGCTGTCCGAGTCCGTACGGCCGCTCGTGCTGGCCTCGCTGCGGGCGCAGGCCGCCGCCGCGGTGGACGCGGGGCGGGCGGCCGAGGCCGAGCTGCTGGAGTTCCTGGCCGGACAGGCCCGCGAGCGGTGGCGGCTCAAGGTGGACGACCGGGGCCACCCCGATTTCGCGGCACTGCTGGACCGCGCGGCCCGGCTCGACCTGCTGGAGGCCTTCCTCGTCTTCCGTGGCCGGCCGGAGGCCCTGCCCGACGATCCGGTGCCGGTCGCCCAGCAACTGCTCGGCCACTACCGGGGTCTGCATGACTTTCAGCGCTCGGGCGTGCTCGCGGCGGTCGCCATGGCCGCCCCGGACTCGCCGCTGGCCAAGGTACGGGCCCGCACCTGGTGGGCGTTCGGCCTGATGGAGCGCGCCCGCCGGGCGGAGCGGGCCGGAATGGCCGACCTGGACACGATGCGTGACCGCCGGCACGCCCGCTTCCACGCCGGCCGGGCCGTCGTCGCGCTGCACGGCAGCGGCCGGATCGCGGAGAACCCGGAGGTCACCTACTGGGCGTACTCGATGCTGGCGCAGGCGCACCGCAGTCTGGGCGACCTCCGGCAGGGGCTGAAAGTCCTGCTGGACTGTCAGCGCGAGCTGCGCCATCTGGACGACGACCGGCAGCGCTGGCTGGAGTTCGACCGGATCGTGGCGATCGAGATGTCCGCGCAGGGCCTGCACCGCGGCGCTCTGCACCACTTCGACCGGGCCCTGGAGAGCGCCCGTGACATCGCCGGTGACGTCGCCCCCGGCCGCCCCCATCCGCTCTACCTCGATCTGCTGGTCGAACGCGGGAAGACCCATCTGCATCACGGCACCCTGGAAGCCGCGTCGGCGGACTTCCGGCAGGCCGTCGAGACCGCCGAGGCACTGCACCACACCCCGATGGTGCTGCGGGCGCGTGCGCTGTGGGCCAACTCGCTGCACAGCAGGGGCCGCAGCAGGGAGGCACTGCGCGTCTTCCAGGAGAACCTCGCCACGGCGCTGCGCGGCGGGACCCTGATGTCCCACACCTTCCGCTGCGCGCTGGCCCAGCACCTGCGCGGCATGGGGTATCTCGACGAGGCGGAGGAGGAGTACCGCACGGCGCTGGCGGAGATGCGCCAGGACCCGAGCACCCGGAGTGTGAACGAGGTCGCCTGCCTGGCCGGGCTCGGAGAGATCGCCGAGGAGCGCGGCGACGACGACCGGGCCCTGGCCTGGTACGAGGAGAGCCACCGGACGTCCCTGGAGTTCCGCCGTACGATCGACGGCGCCGTGATCCTGGCCAACGCCCTCACTCGCCGCATCGAGCGCGACGAGCGCCCCGCGACGGCGCGGGAACTGCTCCCCCGGCTCACCGAACTCCACGCCGAGGCCCGCGAACGGGGCACCTCCGTGGGCGAGTTCGTGACCGGACGGGCGCTGATGACGTGCCTGGTCCGGCTGGACCGGTGGCCCGAGGCCGCGGAGCTGTCCCGGCGGCTGATCGCCGAGGCCGACCAGCGCGCCGCCCCGCCCGCCGACGGCGGTGTCGACAGCGCGGACGCCGACAGCGTCAAGGAGCGCCTGGCCTTCGTCGACAAGCTGGGCGAGCGGCCCGAACTGCGCGGTGAGTGCCTCACGCTCCTCCAGTGGTGCCGGGACGCGGCGCTGCGCAGGATCGAGCACGCCCCGTGGCCCGTGCTGCGCGCCGAGGCCGGTGGACAGGCACTGCACGACTACGAGCCGTTGCTGACCCTGCTCCACGACCACGGCGACGAACTGCCCGCGCCCGACGAGCGATCCGTGCCCGAGCGGTGCTTCGACCTCCATGAGGAGGTGAAGGCCCGGGACCTGCTGGCCGACCTGGCCCTCGGGCCGCTGCCCGAACCCCCGGCGGCACCCGAGCGGTTGATCTCCACGGAGCGTCGCCTCCTGACGGCCCTGCGGCGCGAGATGAACCGGTCGGCGCTGGGCTCGCTGGGCCCGGCATCCGAGGACGAGGCCGACCGGCTCACCTCCCAACTGTCCGAGGTGCACACGGCGATCGGCGACCACGCCCCGGAGTACGCCCGGCTGCGCGAGGGCGCCCCGGCCCGGCTGGACGAGATCCGCACCCTGCTCACCCGGCACGCCCCGCCCGAGGGCATGGTCCTCGCCTCCTACTTCTGCGGGGACCGCCACACCTACTGCTTCGTGCTGACGTCCGACGGCGAGCCGCTGCGCGTGCGCCGCGTCCCGCTCGGGCGGGACCGGATCAAGGCACTCGTGCGCCGCCTGCGCACCGTCTTCAACGGCGGCCGGGACCCGGAGTCCGGTGTCCTGCTCCGCCCGCTGCCCGCCCGGCGGCCCGACAAGCGCGACACCTCGTTCCTCGCCGAGCTGACTCCCCTGCTGGAGCCCTTCGCCGACCTCCTCGCCGACCGGCGCCTGGTGGCCGTCTCGGGACACGGACCCCTCACCGGGGTGCCGTTCGCCGCGCTCCCCCTCCCGTCCGGCGGTCGGCTCGGGGAGTCGAACGCCGTGGTCAGCGTGCCCGGCGTGAGCAGTCTGCGCTATCTCCTGGCGCGGCCCGCCGCTCCGCCCCGCACCGCGGTCGCGGTGGGCTGCGCGGGCCGGGAGGACGACACCGCGCTGTTCGAGGAGGACGACGCGCTGCTGAGCGAGGGTCCCTGGAGCTCCGTGTCCCGGGTGGCCGGGCTCGCCGCGACCCCGGGCGCCGTGCGCACCGCCCTCGCCGAGGCCGATCTCGCCCATGTGACCTGCCATGGCTTCACCGACACCGACGACCCGTTGGAGGCGGCGCTGCTGTTCTCCGACGGCCGTTCCCGCCCCAGCCGGAACTGGGAGCCGCACAACGTCCCCGCCCAGGCCCGCTATCTGCTGCGGGTGCGGGACGTGACGGTCGCGGATGCCGCGCCGCGGCGGCTGGTGCTGCGCGCCTGCTCGGCGGGCTGGGGTGAAGCAGATCATCCCGGCGCCGATCTGACCGGGCTGACCTGGGCGTTCCTGCGTTCGGGCAGCCGCAGTGTGATCGCTCCGCGCTGGGATGTGAACCAGGAGAGTTCACGTGAACTGCTCGCCGCCTTCTACCGGCGCCTGGGTCGCGGCACACCCGCCTGGCGGGCCCTGTGGGAGGCGCAGCGCGAACTCGCCCAGGACCCGGGCCGTCCCTGGCTCGGCCATGTCTTCCACTGGGGCGCCTTCGCCCTCACCGGGGACTGGCGCTGACCCCCGCCGCCCCGCACCATCCCGCCGTACGACGTCACAAGGAGCCCGTATGACCACCTCCCCGCCGATGGCCCGCCGTTCCGTGGTGCTGGCGCTTCAGGAGATCACCGAGGATCTCGCCGCCGAACAGGCGCTGGAGGCGGAGAACGACGAGGAAGCGTTGCAGATCGTCGAGGCGCTGCTCGCACACGCCGGCTCACCGGCGGCGGCCTCGGCGGCCGGGCTGCTGGACGACGAGGGACAGGCCCTCGACGCCGGGCGACGCCTCCTGGACGCGCTGGCCGAGGACCCGGGGACCCGCCCGCTGGCGGAGCCGCTGCTGGCCGAACCGCCCGTGGACGATCAGCTGGCCGTCGTCGAGGTGTCGGCCGGGGTGGTGGTGCTGGTCGCGCTGGTCGCCTTCCTCCAGACCAAGGTCAGCGTGAAGATGGAGCGCAAGACCTCCAAGGGCAAGGTCAGTTTCGAGCTGACCAAGGAGGCGACGAAGGGGTCGACGCTGATGCAGCTCGCCGATCTGTACCAGCGCATCCTCGGCCAGGGCGGCGGCACGCCCGCCGACCCGGGCGCCCTCGGGCCCGGGCAGGGACCGGCCGATCCCCCGGGCACCGTCTGAGGGGCGCGGCCGGGCGGGTGCCGTCAGCGCCCGCCCGACGTGCCCTGCTGCCGTAGCGCCGCGACCCTGCGGTACAGCTCGACCGCCTCGGCCGAGCGGCCGAGTTGTTCCAGGCAGTGCGCCTCGTCGTTGCGGCTGGCCAGGGTGTCGGGGTGGGCGGGGCCGAGGACGCGTTCGCGGGCGGCGGCCACCCTGCGGTACTCGGCGAGCGCGTCGGGCCAGCGGCCCAGCCAGCCGAGGCCGACCGCGACCTCGCGGCGGCTGACGAGGGTGTCCGGATGGTCGGGGCCGAGGACCCGGTCACGGATGGCGCAGACATCGCGGGACTCGGCGAGCGCCTGCTCCCAGCGGCCGAGGCGCCCCAGGTTGACGCCGAGGCCGTGGCGGGCGCGCAGGGTCTCGGGGTGGGCGGGGCCGTGCACCCGGGTGCGGTCCTCGATCAGCTCGCGGTACAGCTGGTACGCCTCCGCGCTGCGGCCGAGGCGGCCCAGACTGATGCCGACCTCGTAACGGGCGGCGAGCGTGTCGGCGTGGTCGGGGCCGAGCGCCTGGGCGCGGGCGGCGGCGACCTCGTGGTAGGTGTGCAGGGCCTCCTCCCAGCGGCCCAACTGGCCGAGCGCGTAGGCGACTTCGTAGCGGGTGACGAGGGTTTCCGGGTGGTCGGGGCCGAGCACCCGGCCGCGCGCGGCGGCGACCTCGCAGGCCATGCGGTACGAGTCCTCCAGGCGCCCGAGCCTGGAGAGGTTGAAGGCCAGGTTGTGGCGGCAGCGCAGGGTGTCGGGGTGCTCGGCGCCCATGGTGCGCTCGCGGGCCGCGAGCACCGAGAGGTACACCTGGTGGGCGTCGAAGTGGCGGCCCAGCTGGCCCAGCACGTAGGCCATCTCCTGGCGGGCGGCGAGGGTTTCCGGGTGGTCGGGGCCGAGCGCGAGGCTCCTGGCGCGGGCGACGTGCTTGTACTCGCGCAGGGCGTCGGCCGCGCGGCCGGTGCGGCTGAGGGTGAAGGCGACCTCGTAGCGGCTGGCGAGGGTGTCGGGGTGCTCGGCTCCGAGCAGGTGCTCGCGTTCGGCGGCGACCGCCCGGTGCACCTCCCCCGCTTCCGCCCAGCGGCCGAGCCGTCCGAGGCTGAGTCCGGCGTTGTGCCGGCCGGCCAGCGCGGTGAGCGCCGCCGGGTCGGGGGCGGACGGCTCCTGGGACACCGGTTCCGCGGGCCGGCCGGCGGCCGGGCGGGGGATCCATTCGCCGGTGAGCGCGGCCCCGGCGTCGGGGGGTGTGCCGGGCAGCCCAGCGCCGGTGGCCTTGTGGCCGGTGGTCATGCCCTGGGTCCAGGACGGCAGCCGGGCCTCGCGGCCGGCCGGCTCGGGCGGGCGTGGCTCCGGGCGCGGGGTGAGCACGGTCGGCACATAGGTCGCGGTGCCGCGGCCGAGGCCGATCCGGCGGCCCACCTCGCGGGCGTCGCGCGGCCGGTCCTCGGGGCGTTTGGCGAGCAGGTCCAGGATGACCTTCTCCAGGAACTCGGGGATCGCCGAGCGGTGTTCGCGGGGCGGGCGCGGCGGGGTGTCCCGGTGTCCGACGAGCACGGCCCAGGCGTCGTCGAGGTCGAAGGGCGGTACGCCGGTGGCGATCTCGTAGAGCACGCAGCCCAGCGAGTACAGGTCGCTGCGCTGGTCGACCTCGGAGCCGCCGATCTGTTCCGGGGACATGTAGTGCGGGGTGCCCATGGCGATGCCGGTGCCGGTCAGCCGGGAGGTGAAGCCGATGTCGGCGCCGAGGCGGGCGATGCCGAAGTCGCAGATCTTCACGGTGCCGTCGGTCAGCCGCACGATGTTCGCGGGCTTCAGGTCGCGGTGCACGATGCCCTGCTCGTGGGTGTAGGCGAGGGCGGCGGTGACCTGGTCGGCGATGTCGACGACGGCGGGCACGGGCAGCGGATGGTGCCTGTTGTCCTCCAGCAGCTGGCTGAGGTTGCGGCCCTCCAGCAGCTCCATGACGAGGAACAGGACGCCGTCCGACTCGCCGAAGTCATGGACGACGGTGACGCCGCGATGCTGGAGCGCGGCGGCGACCCGGGCCTCGCGGCGGAACCGCTCCCTGAGCACTCTGGTGAAGGAGTGGTCGTGATGCGGGCCCAGCGGCTTGAGGCATTTCACGGCGACCTGCCGGCCGAGCGACTCGTCGCGCGCCCGCCACACCTCGCCCATGCCGCCGCGCCCGATCAGGTCCAGCAGCCGGTACCGCCCCTGGATCAGCCTGCTCTCCCCCACCCGCGCTCGCCCCCGTCGCTTGGGTCCCCGGCCCTCCCCTGGCTCGTCCAGTATGGCGAGCTATCGTCCGAGTTTGTACGGTGCCGGGCGCGTGCCGGGACCGAGTCTCGCCATCGCCCGCAGGATGTGTTTGGGCGGCAGTTGCCACCGCAACCGTTCCGGAATCGCCCTCAGCACATGCCCCGCGGTCCGCAACCGGCGGTCCACCACGGCGGGTTCGGGTGCCGTTCTGCCGTACAGCTCGTGGGCGTACGGGGGCAGCGCGGCGTACGCCAGGTGCGCCACGTGGCGCCACACCAGTGCACGCGCCGGGACCAGGAGCGGATGCGTCGGCGGGCGGAGCAGGAAGTCGTCCACTTCGCGTGCCTCGGCTCCGGCGGCGAGTTCGGGGCGCACCTTCTCGAAGTACGCCGCCAGTTCGGCCCGGTCGGCGGGTACGGCGTCGGGGTCGAGGCCGACCAGGCGGGCGCTGACGAGGTGTTCGCGGACGTACCGGTCGGCCTCGGCGTCGGTGAGCCGGAAGCCCGAGCGGCGCATGACGCTCAGGTAGGAGTCGATCTCGGCGCAGTGGACCCACAGCAACAGCTCGGGTTCGTCGACCGGGTACTCCTCGCCGTTGCCGGGGTCGGTGGCGCTCAGCCTGGAGTGGATCTTCCGGACCCGGGCGCCGGCCCGCTCGGCGGACTCGGTGGTGCCGTAGGTGATGGTGCCGACGAAGTTGGCGGTGCGCAGCAGGCGGCCCCAGGCGTCGTGCCGGAAGTCGGAGTTCTGGATGACTCCGCGCACCGCCCTTGGGTGCAGGGCCTGCAGGTACAGCGCGCGGACACCGGCGATCCACATCATGGGATCGCCGTGCATCTGCCAGGTGACGGAGTTCGGCGTGAACAGCCCGGGATCGCCCATGTCGGCAGGCTAACGCCGGACGCGCGGCATCCCCAGTCCGATCCAGGAGATGATCTCGCGCTGGATCTCGTTGTTGCCGCCGCCGAAGGTGAAGATGACGGCGGAGCGGTAGCCGCGTTCCAGCTCGCCGTGGAGGATCGCGCCCGCGGAGCCCTCCTTCAGCGCCCCCGGCGCGGCCACGATCTCCATGAGCCAGGCGTAGGCGTCGCGGCGGGCCTCGGAGCCGTAGACCTTCACCGCGGAGGCGTCCTGCGGGGTGAGGGTGCCGTCCTGGACGGCTTGCACCATCTGCCAGTTGAGGAGTTTCAGGGCGTCGAGGCGGGTGTGGGTGCGGGCGAGGAGGCGGCGGACCCAGGGCAGGTCGATGACGCGGCGGCCGTCGGCGAGTTTGGTCCCGCGCGCCCAGCGCTGCACGTCGTGCAGGGCGCGGATCGCCATGGTGCCGTGGGCGGCGAGGGTGACCCGCTCGTGGTTGAGCTGGTTGGTGATCAGCCGCCAGCCCTGGTTCTCGGCGCCGACGCGGCGGGAGACGGGGACCCGGACGTTCTCGTAGTAGCTGGCGGTGGTGTCGTGCCCGGCGAGGGTGTTGATCAGGGTGCAGGAGTAGCCGGGATCGCCGGTCGGGACGAGGAGCATGGTGATGCCCTTGTGGGCCGGGGCGGCCGGGTCGGTGCGCACGGCGAGCCAGACCCAGTCGGCGGTGTCGCCGTTGGTGGTCCAGATCTTCTGCCCGTTCACGACGTACTCGTCGCCGTCGCGCACCGCGCGGGTGCGCAGGGAGGCGAGGTCGGTGCCCGCGTCGGGCTCGCTGTAGCCGATCGCGAAGTCGATCTCGCCGGAGAGGATCCGCGGCAGGAAGTACGCCTTCTGCTCGTCGGTGCCGTACCGCATGATCGTCGGGCCGACGGTGTTCAGCGCCATCAGCGGCAGCGGTACGCCCGCCTGGGCGGCCTCGTCGAAGAAGATGAACTGCTCCATCGCGGTCAGGCCGCGTCCGCCGTACTCCTTGGGCCAGCCCATGCCGAGCCAGTGGTCCGCGCCGAGGCGCCGGATCGTCTCGCGGTAGAAGCGTTTCTGGGCGGCGGGTTCGGTGTGGCGGGCGTGGGCGTCGTCCGGCACCAGCTCGGCGAAGTAGGCGCGCAGTTCGGTGCGCAACCGCTGTTGCTCGGGGGTGTGGTCGAGATGCACGGCGCCTCCAGGTCTCCCTCGGCCGGTCCTGACGGCGCACACCGTAGAACGTGTTACAGAAATTGGGAATGCCCAGGGCCGCCGCACGTCTGGGGACGAGGTCCTACGTCAGTGAGGCCAGGAAGTCCACGCAGAACTGTGCGCACTCGCGGCAGGCCTTCGCGCCGTCCTCTGCGCCGGGCTGCCCGTCGAAGGCGTGGGCGCACTCCAGGCACACCGTGCGGCACCACTCCAGCTGGACGCGGACTCCGGCCTCGTCCGCCGGCACCTGCTCGGACAGCACCCGGCAGGTGGCGTCGCACACCTCCGCGCACATGATGCCCTTGCGCCGGACGAGTTCCTCCTCCGCCGTCCCGTCCGGCACCGCCAGGCTCGCGCGCAGCGCGCAGGCACGCGCACATGTGGCGCACGCCTGCGCGCACGAGAAGCGGTCCTCCAGGTACTGGAAGAGCTGCTGCTGGGTCGTAGTCGAGGTCACGAGGAGCGGGTAGCCACGGCGCCGGGGGCCAAACCCGATTCGGTGAGTGCCGCCCGGCCCGCCTCCAGACGGGCCGCCGGGATCCGGAACGGGGAGCAGGAGACGTAGTCCAGGCCCACCCCGTGGAAGAAGTGGATCGACTCCGGGTCGCCGCCGTGCTCGCCGCAGACGCCGGTCCCCAGGCGGGGGTTGACCGCGCGTCCGGCCTCGGTGGCGATCTCCACCAGCCGCCCGACGCCTTCCTGGTCGATGGTCTCGAACGGCGACACCTCGAAGACGCCCTTGTCCAGGTACAGCGGGAAGAACGACGCCTCGGCGTCGTCCCGGGACAGGCCCCAGGTGGTCTGGGTGAGGTCGTTGGTGCCGAAGGAGAAGAAGTCGGCGGCCTCGGCGATGCGTCCCGCGGTGAGCGCGGCGCGGGGCAGCTCGATCATCGTGCCGATCGGGCAGTCGAAGCGCGTACCGGACTCGGCGGCGACCCGGGCGAGGACCTCTTCCGCCTCGGCGCGGGCCAGCCGGAGTTCCTCGACGGTGCCGACGAGCGGGATCATGATCTCCGCGCGCGGATCTCCGCCGGCCCGCAGCCGCTCGGTCACCGCTTCGGCGACGGCCCGCACCTGCATCGCGGTGAGACCGGGCACGGCCAGGCCGAGACGGACGCCGCGCAGGCCGAGCATCGGGTTCTGCTCGTCCATCCGCTCGACGGCCGCGAGCAGTTCCCGGTCGTGCGGGTCCGGGTGCGCGGTGGCGGCGAGGCGGACGGCCAGGTCGGTGCGGTCGGGCAGGAACTCGTGCAGGGGCGGGTCGAGCAGCCGGATCGTCACCGGCAGCCCGTCCATCGCCGCCAGGATCCGGGTGAAGTCCGCCCGCTGGAGCGGCAGCAGCGCGGCCAGCGCCCGCTCGCGCGCGTCGTCGTCGCGGGCCAGGATCATCGCCTCCACCAGCGCCCTGCGCTCCCCGAGGAACATGTGCTCGGTACGGCACAGGCCGATGCCCTGGGCGCCGAGCGCACGCGCGCGTGCGGCGTCCTCGGGGGTGTCGGCGTTGGCGCGCACCTCCAGGCGGCGTACGGAGTCGGCGTGGGCGAGGGCGCCCAGGACGGCGTCGGTGAGCGGGCCGGTGGACGTGCCGGTCTCCAGGGCACGGCCGACGTCGGAGGCGGTGAGCGGCAGCTCGCCGAGGTGCACGGTGCCCGCGGTGCCGTCGACGGAGACGGTGTCGCCCTCGTTGACGACGGTCCCGTCCGGTGCGGTGAAGCGGCGGGCGGTCGGGTCGACCGCGAGCGCCTCGGCGCCGCACACGCACACCTTGCCCATGCCGCGGGCGACCACGGCGGCGTGGCTGGTCTTGCCGCCACGGCTGGTGAGCACGGCCTCGGCGGCGATCATGCCGGGCAGGTCGTCGGGGGTGGTCTCGCGGCGGACCAGGACGGTGTGCTCACCGGCCGCGGCCCGCCGTACCGCCTCCGCGGAGTCGAACACGGCGACGCCGACGGCCGCGCCGGGCGAGGCGGGCACGCCGTGGGCCAGAGGCACACGGTCCTCGGTGGTGTCGAAGCGGGGGAACATCAGCCGGGTCAGTTCGGCGCCGTCGACGCGGATCAGGGCCTCGTCGGCGCCGATGGTGCCTTCCTCGCCGAGATCGTGGGCGATGCGGAAGGCGGCCTCGGCGGTGCGCTTGCCGACGCGGGTCTGCAGGATCCACAGCCGGCCGCGCTCGACGGTGAACTCGACGTCGCACAGATCGCGGTAGTGGTCCTCCAACGTGCGCAGGTGGTCGCCGAGTTCGACGTACGCGCGCGGGTCGATCGCCCTCAGTTCGGACAGCGGCAGCGCGTCGCGGACTCCGGAGACGACGTCCTCGCCCTGGGCGTCGGGCAGGTAGTCGCCGTATACGCCGCGTTCGCCGGTGGCGGGGTCGCGGGTGAAGGCGACTCCGGTGCCGGAGTCGGGGCCGAGGTTGCCGAAGACCATGGCCTGGACGTTGACGGCGGTGCCGAGGTCCTCGGGGATGTGTTCGCGGCGACGGTAGACGCGGGCGCGTTCGCCGTTCCAGGAGTCGAAGACGGCGCGGATGGCGCGGGCGAGCTGGTCGGCGGGGTCCTGCGGGAAGTCCTCGCCGGTCTCCTTGCGGATGAGGGCCTTGAACTCGTCGGTGAGCTTGACGAGTTCACCGGTGTCCAGGTCGTGGTCGGCGGCGACCGCGCGCTGCCGCTTGTGCTCGGCGATGGCGTGCTCGAACAGGTCGCCGTCCACGCCCATCACGGTGTGGCCGAACATCTGGATGAGCCTGCGGTAGGAGTCCCAGGCGAACCGCTCCTGTCCGGAGGCCTTGGCGAGGCCGGTGACGGAGCGGTCGTTGAGGCCGATGTCGAGGATGGTCTCCATCATGCCGGGCATGGAGTTGCGGGCACCGGAGCGCACGGAGACCAGCAGCGGGTCCTCGGCGGCGCCGAGTTCACGGCCCATGGCGCGCTCCAGGCCGGCCAGGGCGCGGGCGGCCTCGACGCCGAGTTCGGCGGGCTCCTCCCCGGTGGCCAGATAGACCTTGCAGGCCTCGGTGGTGACGGTGAAGCCGGGCGGGACCGGCAGACCGATCCTCGTCATCTCGGCGAGACCGGCTCCCTTGCCCCCGAGCAGATCGGCCATGTCCCGGCTGCCCTCGGCGAATGCGTACACGAACTTGATCGGCGCGGTCATCGTCGGTCGGCCCTTCACAGATGGGGTACGACGGCCACGGGGCAGCCGACGTGCTGGATGGCGGCGTGGGTGACGGGACCGGTGCGCGGTCCCACCGGGCGTTCCGTGACGCGGCGGCCCACGACGAGCAGGCTCGCTCCGGACGCGGCCCGCACCAGCGCGGACCGGGCGCGCCCGGCGGTGACCGTCTCCACGACCTCGACCTCCGGGAACTTCTCGCGCCACACCTGGAGCACGGCCGTCATGAACCCCAGCCACTCCTCGGCCTGTTGGGGCCCTTCGGCCAGGCCGATCTCGCCGGGGCCGAGGCCGAGCGGGGACGGGGGCTGCCAGGCGTGGACGACGTGCAGTCGGGCGCCGCGCAGCTGGGCCGCCTCGAATCCGAAGGCGAGCACGTCGTCGCAGGGGTCGCCGAGGTCGAGGCCCAGGACGACGTCGCGGTAGCCGGTGCGGACGGAGGCGCCGCCGTCCTCCGCCGGCAGGTGTTCGTCCGCGGCCTCCTCGCCCGCCCGGACCAGGACGACCGGCCGGGTGGCGCGGGCCACCACGCCGAGGGCCACCGAGCCGAGCAGGAATCCGGTGAAGCCGCTCAGGCCCCGGGAGCCGAGGACGAGCAGGTCGGCCCGGTCCGCGGCGCTCAGCAGGGCGGCGGTCGCGGGGCCGTCGACCTGTTCGTCGGTGAGCGTGACGGCGGGGGTGGTGCGGCCGATGCGTTCCTCGGCCTGGCGCAGGGCGCGCCGGGCGAGGTGGCGCTGAGCGGCGGTGGCCAGATGGCCGTCCTCCTGGCCGGGATGCCAGCTCCGGGCGTGGACGAGATGCAGTGGCCGCCCCCGGCGTACCGCCTCACGGGCGGCCCACTCGGCGGCTGCGAGACTCTCGGCGGAACCGTCGACTCCGGCGACGACGGGCAACAGCATGGCGCGCACCTCCTGTGCTCGGCCTTGGTCCTCATCACCAGCCTCGCCCCGGCCCGCGCCGCCCCGCATGGGCCGCAGGGCACCGGCCTTGGTCCGTTCGGCCCCTGCCCCGGGGCTGGCGGCGCGACGAGTCTGGACGTGCCGGAACCCCCGGGTTCCCCGGCCGGAAGGCGGCAGACCATGGAGCGAGAGATCATCACCGGTGCCGACCGGGTCGTCGTCGGCGTCGATGCGCGCGATCCAGCGGGCGGGGCGCTCGACTTCGCCTTCTCCGCGGCTCGGCAGAAGGGCACCCTCCTGCACGCCGTGCACACCTGGCGGCTTCCGGAGGGCAGCGTCTGCCTGCCCTGGCCGGTGCCGGAGGAGACCCGCGCGACCTGGGAGGACCACGAGGTCCAGCTGCTGTCGGACGCGCTGCGGCCCTGGCGGGAGAAGTACCCCGGCGTCGAGGTCCTGGCGGACGTCGTCCTGCTCCCCACGGCCGACGCACTCGCCCACGCGTCCGCGCACGCGGCACTGGTCGTGGTCGGCCGGAGCTCCGAGGACGCCGTGCTCGCGCTATTGCGGCAGGCGCACTGCCCGGTCGTGGTGGTGCCGTGAAGGGCCGTACCGGCCCCGGGAGCGGGTCCGTTCGGCCCCTGTGGGAGCGGGCGGCCCCGGGTCAGGGTGGATGGCATGAGCGGAGGTGCGCGGATCGCCGTGATCGGCGTCGGGAACGACTTCCGGCGCGACGACGGTGTGGGCTGGGCGGTGATCGCCCGGATGCGGGAGCGGCCACTCACGCCGGACACGGTGCTGGCCACCTGCGACGGTGACCCCGGCCGGCTGATCGGACTGTGGGAGGGTGCCCGACTGGCCGTGGTCGTGGACGCGGCCCACGCACACCCCGGGACCCCGGGCCGGGTGCATCGCCTGGCCCTCGACTCCGGAGTGCTGCCACGGCCCTCGGCGACCAGCTCCCACGGGCTGGGGCTCGGCGAGGCCGTCGAGCTCGCCCGGGTCCTCGGCCTGCTGCCCGAGCGGCTGGTCGTCTACGCCGTGGAAGGCGCCGACAGCGAGTTCGGGACCGGTCTGACGCCCGCCGTGGCCGCGGCCGTGCCCGAGCTGGTGGAGGCCGTCGCGCACGAGATCGCCGCCGAGGAGCGGTCATGAGCACGCGCTACTTCCGGGTGGACGGCATCGTCCAGGGCGTCGGCTTCCGGCCCTTCGTCCACCGCACCGCGTGCGCCCTCGGCCTGGACGGCTGGGTGGCCAACGTCAACGGCCACGTCGAGGGCGAGGTCGCCGGGCCGCCCGCCAGGATCGAGGAGTTCGCCGCCCGGCTGCGCGCCGACGCACCGCCCCTGGCCCGGGTGCGCCACGTCCGCCTCACCGCGGGTTCGGCGCATCCGGCGTACGACAGCGGCTTCGTGGTCCGCCCCAGCACCCCCGGCGCCGCGGACCCGGCCGCGCGCGAGATCCCGCCCGACGCCGCCCTGTGCGAGGCCTGTCTGCGCGAACTGCGCGACCCCCGTGACCGCCGCTACCGCTACCCGTTCATCAACTGCACCGACTGCGGACCGCGCGCCACGATCATCGAGGGCCTCCCCTACGACCGCGGCCGCACCACCATGTGCCGCTTCCCGCTCTGCCGGCGGTGCGCGGCCGAGTACGCCGACCCCGCCGACCGGCGCTTCCACGCCGAACCCGTCGCCTGCCCGGCCTGCGGGCCCCGGCTCGCCTGGGCGGACCTGCGCGGCGAGGAGGCGCTGCGGGCGGCGGTGACGGCGGTCGCCGACGGCGGCATCGTCGCGCTGAAGGGGCTGGGCGGCTACCAGTTGGTGTGCGACGCGGGCGATCCACGGGCCGTGGCGGAGCTGCGCCGCCGCAAGCGGCGACCGACGAAGCCCTTCGCCGTCATGGTCCCCGACCTCGCGGCGGCCACCCGGCCGGCCATGATCGGCACCGCCGAACGCCAGGCCCTGCTCTCCCCCGAGCGCCCGGTGGTCCTGCTCACCCGTCACCGGCGGCACGCGACGTCCGTGCTCGCGCCGGAGGTGCATCCGGGGCTGTCCCGGGTCGGCCTCTTCCTGCCCACCACGGGACTGCATCAGCTCCTCCTCGACAGTCTCGCCCGGCCGCTCGTGGTGACCAGCGGCAACCTCAGCGACGAGCCCATCGCCGTCGACGACACCGAGGCCCGGCGCTCGCTGGGCGGCATCGCGGACGGCTTCCTGACGCACGACCGGCCCATCCGCAACCGCTACGACGACTCCGTGGTGCAGTTCGCCGGGCGCACCCGGATCACGGTCCGCCGGGCCCGGGGTCTGGCCCCCGCCCCGCTGCCGCTCGCCGCCGGTGAGCCGGTCGCCGGGGCCGGGGCACAGCTCAAGCACACCTTCACGCTGGCCGCCGACGGACAGGCCGTGATCGGGCCGCACACCGGCGACCTGTCCGACCAGTCGGCCTACGACGCGTTCCTGGCCTCGTACACGCACCTGAAGCGGCTCAGCGGGATCGAACCGGTGGCCCTGGCCCACGATCTGCACCCCGGCTATCTGTCCACGCAGTGGGCGAAGGAACAGCCGGTGCGCCTGATCCCCGTGCAGCATCACCACGCGCACGTGGCCGCCTGCGCGGCCGAGCACAAAGTGCGGGGCCCTTTCGTGGGCGTCGCCTACGACGGTCTGGGGCTCGGTGACGACGGCACCCTGTGGGGCGGCGAGATCCTCGTCGCCGATCTGACGGGCTACCGCCGCGTGGGCAGGTTCGCGACCGCGCCCCTGCCCGGAGGGGACGCGGCGGTACGCCATCCCTCCCGCACCGCCCTCGGCCAGCTGCTGGGCGGCGAGCCACTGGGCTCCCCGCGCCCCTACCCCTGGCTCGTCCAGCCCTTCCTCGACCGGCTCGACCGGAGCGAGGTCGACACCGTACGCGCCATGGTCGCCCAGAACGTCAACTGCCCGCGAGCCTCCAGCGCCGGACGCCTCTTCGACACGGTGGCCGCGCTGCTCGGCATCGCCGACCGGGTGAGCTACGAGGGTGAGGCGGCCGTCCTGGTGGAGGCGGCGGCGGGCGACACGCACGCCGTACCGCTCGACCGTCGCGTCGTGCGGGCGCGGGGGCTGTGGGTGTACGACTCCGCGCCCACGCTGGCCGATCTGCTGGCGCGCCGGCTGGCCGGGGAGCCGGTGGGACAACTGGCCGCGGCCTTCCATCTGACGCTGGCGATCGTCACGGCGGAGCTGGTCGCGCGGGCCGTGGCCGAGGGCGCGCCACGGACGGTGTGCCTGGGCGGCGGCTGCTTCGTCAACCGGCGGCTGCTGACCGAGGTGCGGCGCCGGCTGCGCGCCCAGGGGCTGCGCGTCCTGGTGGGCGGCCAGGTCCCGGTCGGCGACGGCGGTATCAGCTACGGCCAGGCCGCGGTCGCCGCCGCCCGGCTGGCCGGGGAGAGGTGAGCGCGGATGTGCCTGGGTATCCCGGGGCGGGTCCTGGAGGTCCACGACGACGCGGGGCTGCGGATGGCCACGGTCGATTTCGGCGGCATCCGGCGCGAGGTGTGCCTCGACTGCACGCCGGACGCGGGCGTCGGCTCGTACGTCATCGTGCATGTCGGGTTCGCGATCACCGAGGTCGACGAGGTGGAGGCGCACCGGACGCTGGAGGTGCTCCGGGCGATGGCCGACGCCGTCGAGGGCGAGCTGGGCGAACCGTTGCCCTGAAACTGCGGGAGGTGACCCGGTCGGCCCGTCAAGAGGGCCGGTCAGCCCCTGCCGTCCGGGGGCCGCCGAGCCGGAAGCTGAGAGTGGAGGCGCCCACGCCCGAGGAGGTCTGTCATGACCGTCGCTCAAGGCCCGGCCGTACTCGACCGCGATGGCCTCAACGCCCTGGTCGCGGCGTTGGTGGCGCAGGGGCGGACCGTCGTCGGGCCGACCGTGCGGGACGGCGCGATCGTGCTCGCCGAGCTGGCGTCGGCGGACGAACTCCCCTTCGGCTGGGGCGTCGAACTGGACGCCGGACGCTACCGGCTGGTCCCCCGCGAGGACGGGGCCGCCTTCGCGCACAGCGCGGGCCCGCAGTCCTGGAAGAACTTCCTGCACCCCGCGCGGGAACGGCTGTGGAGCGCCGACCGCACGCCGTCGGGCGGCGTCGACTTCACCCCGGAGGAGCCCAGGACCCCGTCGTACGCCTTCCTCGGGGTCCGGCCCTGTGATCTGCGGGCCATCGCGATCCAGGACCGGGTGCTGAGCGGGGGGCGGTATGAGGACACCGGGTACGCGCGGCGGCGCGGCGGGGCCTTCCTGATCGCCGCCGAGTGCACCGAGCCCGGCGCGACCTGCTTCTGCGTCTCGACCGGTGGCGGACCGGCGGTGGACCCCGGCTACGACCTGGCGCTCACCGAGACGGACGGCCGGTTCCTGGTGCGCGTCGGCAGCGACGAGGGCGCCGCCCTCCTGGCGCAGGTGCCCCACCGTGCCGCGGATCCGGACACCGAGGACGCCGCACGTGCCGCCGTGGACGCGGCCCGCGACCGCATGGGACGCGCCCTGCCCCCGGTCGACGTACGGGCGCTGCTCGGCGCGAGCCTGGCCGCCGACCGCTGGGACGATGTCGCCGCCCGCTGTCTGACCTGCGGGAACTGCACGATGGTCTGTCCGACGTGCTTCTGCACGACCACGGAGGAGGTCACCGACCTCACCGGCGACCACACCGAGCGCTGGCAGCGCTGGGACTCCTGTTTCGACCTGGACTTCTCGTATCTGCACGGCGGCCCGGTGCGGGCCTCGGGGCACAGCCGCTACCGGCAGTGGCTCACCCACAAACTCTCCACCTGGCACGACCAGTTCGACACCTCCGGGTGCGTCGGCTGCGGGCGCTGCGTCGCCTGGTGTCCGGCCGGCATCGACATCACGGAGGAAGTCACCGCGCTGGCGGCCGAAGCCGCCTCGTCCGCCGAAGCCACGTCCACCGACTCCGGAACGGAGACATGAGATGCCTCCCTCGATCGCCCTGCGCATGAACCACGCCCTGCCCGGCGAGCACCGCGACCGGCTGCTCCGGGTCGGCCGCGAGGTGCGCTTCCCGCAGGGCGCCCGGCTGTTCGACGAGGGCGGGACGGCCGACCGCTTCTGGATCGTGCGGGACGGCACCCTCGCCCTCGACCTGCATGTGCCCGGCCGCCGGGCGCCGGTCGTCGAGACCCTCGGCGTCGGCGACCTGGTCGGCTGGTCCTGGCTGTACGAGCCGTACGTCTGGCAGTTCGGCGCCGAGACCGTGACGCCCCTGAGCGCCTACGAGTTCGACGCCGTCGCCGTCCGCCTGATGTGCCTGAACGACGCCGAGTTCGGGCGCACCGTCGAGCACTGGGTCGGCCGCGTGCTGTCCCACCGCCTGCGCGCGGCGCGGACCCGGCTCCTCGATCTGTACGGCCCCTCGGGCACCGGGGGTGCGCCATGACGGACGTACCCGTCCCGTACCGCGTGGTCGCCCGTACGGCGGAGACCGGCGACACGGTGACGCTGCGTCTGGAGCCGGTCGGCGTGCCGCTCGGCGACTTCGCCCCGGGGCAGTTCGCGATGGTGCACTGCTTCGGGCGCGGCGAGATCCCGGTCTCGGTGAGTTCCGTGCAGGCCACCGGCGGTCTCGCGCACACCGTCCGGGCCGTGGGTGCCGTCTCCGCGGGGCTGTGCGAGGCACGGGCCGCCGATGTGCTCGGTGTCCGCGGGCCGTACGGGACCGGCTGGGAGCTGGAACGGGCCCGCGGACGGGACGTGGTCGTGGTCGCGGGCGGCATCGGGCTCGCCCCGCTGCGGCCGCTGATCCTGCGCGCGCTGGCCGAACCGACGGCGTACGGCACGGTCAACGTGCTGATCGGGGCGCGCACTCCCGCCGATCTGATCGCCCGCGAGGAGATCGAGGGCTGGCGGACCGCGTACACCGGTGTGACCGTGGACCGGCCCGACGACACCTGGCGCGGCGACGTCGGTCTGGTCACCGACCTGCTCGACCGGGCGGACTTCAGGCCCGCCGAGACCGTGGCGTTCGTGTGCGGTCCGGAACCAATGATCCGCGCCACCGCCCGCGAACTCGCCGCCCGTGGCCTGCCCGGTGACCGGATCCGCGTCTCGCTGGAACGCAACATGCGCTGCGCGACCGGCCATTGCGGGCACTGCCAGCTCGGGCCGCTGCTGCTGTGCCGGGACGGCCCGGTCGTGGACTGGGAGCGGGCCGAACCCCTGCTGTCGGTGAGGGAGTTGTGATGGCACCCACGCTCGCCGTGTTCAAGCTGGCCTCCTGCGACGGCTGCCAGCTCACCCTGCTGGACTGCGAGGACGAACTCCTCGCGCTCGCGGGCGAGGTGGAGATCGCCCACTTCCTGGAGGCGTCCAGCGCCGTCCGACCCGGCCCCTACGACCTGTCGCTGGTCGAGGGTTCGGTCACCACCGCCGACGACGCCGGACGGATCCGCGCGATCCGGGCCGCCTCCCGCCACCTGGTCACGATCGGGGCCTGTGCGACCGCGGGCGGCATCCAGGCGCTGCGCAACCACGCCGACGTCGACGAGTACCGGCGGGTGGTCTACGCCCGCCCCGAGTACGTCTCGACGCTCGCCACCTCCACCCCCGTATCCGCCCATGTGGACGTCGACTTCGAGCTGCGCGGCTGCCCCGTGGACCGGCGGCAGCTCATCGAGGTGATCACCGCGTTCCTGGCCGGCCGCAAGCCCGATGTGCCGAACCACAGCGTCTGCTTCGAGTGCAAGCGGCGCGGCACGGTCTGCGTCACCGTCGCCCACGGCACCCCCTGCCTCGGCCCCGTGACCCACGCGGGCTGCGGGGCGCTGTGCCCGGCGTACCACCGCGGCTGCTACGGCTGCTTCGGCCCGTCCGGGTCCGTGAACCTGCCCGCGCTGATCCCGCTGCTGCGCCGTGACGGCATGGACGAGGACGCCGTCGAGCGGTTCCTGCACACCTTCAACGCGACCGCTTTCGAGAAGGAGTTGGAACGGTGACGCACCGTGGATCCCGTGTGCTGCACGTCGGCTCGCTGTCCCGGGTCGAGGGCGAGGGAGCGCTGTACCTCGGCGTGCACGACGGCACGGTCACCGAGGCGCGGCTGGACATCTACGAACCGCCGCGGTTCTTCGAGGCGCTGCTGCGCGGGCGCTCGTACACCGAGCCGCCCGACATCACCGCCCGGGTGTGCGGGATCTGCCCGGTGGCCTACCAGATGAGCGCGTGCGCGGCGATCGAGGACGCGTGCGGGGTCGTCGTGGACCCGGTGATCCGGGATCTGCGCAGGCTGCTGTACTGCGGCGAGTGGATCGAGAGCCAGGCTCTGCACATCTATCTGCTGCACGCCCCGGACTTCCTTGGCCGCGCGAGCGCCATCGAGCTGGCCCGCACGCATCGCGCGGAGGTGGAGCGGGGGCTCAGGCTGAAGAAGGCGGGCAACGCACTGATGGAGCTGCTCGGCGGACGGGCCGTGCATCCGGTGAACGTCCGCCTCGGCGGCTTCCACCGGGCCCCGGCCCGCGCCGAACTGCTCGCTCTGGCTGAGGACTTGCGGCAGGCGCTGGACGACGCGTGGGACACCGTGCGCTGGGTGTCCGGCTTCGAGTTCCCGGACGCCCGGGTCGAGGCCGACCTGCTGGCGCTGGCCGAGCCGGACACGTACGCCATCGAGGGCGGCACCCCGACTGTGCTCCGCGCCGACGGGAGCAAGGACTCCTTCCCGGTGCGGGACTTCACCCACCGGGTCACCGAGACGCATGTGCCGCACTCGACCGCGCTGCACTCCCGGCTCGACGGGCGGGTCCATCTCACCGGTTCCCTCGCCCGGTTCGCGATCGGCGGGGCGCGCCTGTCGGAGGTCGCCCGCCAGGCCGCGGTGGCGGCCGGGCTGGGCGACCCGCGGGACGGTGCCGTGTGCCGCAATCCGTTCCGCTCCATCCTGGTGCGGGCCGTGGAGACGGTGTACGCGGTGACCGAGGCGCTGCGGATCATCGAGGCGTACGAGCCGCCCGAGCGCCCGTACACGGAGGTCCCGCCGGTCGCGGGCGTCGGCCATGGCGCCACCGAGGCGCCGCGCGGGGTGCTCTATCACCGCTACGAACTCGCCGCGGACGGGACGGTGCTCAGCGCCGAGCTGGTGCCGCCCACCGCGCAGAACCAGGGCGCGATCGAGGCCGACCTGCGACGGCTCGCCCAGCGGGCGATCAGCGAACACGACCCGGACGACGCCGAGCTGACGGACCTGTGCGAGCGGGCGATCCGCAACCACGATCCGTGCATCTCGTGCTCCACCCATTTCCTCGACCTGACGGTCGTCCGGACCTCGGGCCGCACCACAGGAGGCGGAGATGCCTGAATCGCCTTACAAAGTCAGCGATGTGATGACGCACACCGTCGTCGCCGTCGGCAGCGCGGCGCCCTTCAAGGAGATCGTCGCACTGCTCGACGAGTGGAAGGTCAGCGCCCTGCCGGTGCTGGCCGGTGAGGGGCGGGTCGTCGGAGTGGTCTCCGAGGCGGACCTGCTGCTCAAGGAGGAGTTCCGGGACACCGAGCAGGGCGACCTCGCGGACCGGGTCAAGGCGGGCGCGGTGACCGCGGGCGAGCTGATGAGCACCCCCGCGGTGACCGTGCACGCGGACGCGTCCCTCGCCGAGGCGGCCCGCATCATGGCCCGCCGGCACGTCAAGCGGCTGCCGGTGGTGGACGGGGTCGGCCTGTTGCAGGGCGTGGTCAGCCGCAGCGATCTGCTGAAGGTCTTCCTGCGCTCCGACGAGGAGATCGCCGAGGAGATCCGCGGCAGCGTGCTCGGTCAGCTCCCGTTCACCTCGCCCCTGACGGTCTCGGTGACCGAGGGCGTGGTCACCCTGGGCGGCGCCCTGCCCGACCGTACGCTCGTGCCCGTGCTGACGCGGGCGGTGCGGGCCGTGGAGGGGGTCGTGGACATCCGGCTGGATCTGACGCACCGATGAAGTACCTCGACGAGTACCGCGATCCCGTGCTCGCCCGGCGGCTGCTGGACGAGCTGCGGCGGACCGCCACCCGCCCCTGGCGGATCATGGAGGTGTGCGGCGGCCAGACCCACACCCTGGTCCGGCAGGGCATCGACGAGCTGTTGCCGGCCGGGATGCGGATGATCCACGGGCCGGGCTGCCCGGTGTGCGTGACCCCGCTGGAGACCCTGGACCGGGCCATGGCGGTCGCCGCCCGCCCCGGAGTGATTCTCACCAGCTTCGGCGACATGCTGCGGGTGCCCGGCACGGACACCGATCTGCTGTCGCTGCGGGCGCGCGGCGCCGACGTCCGGGTGGTCTACGCCCCGATGGACGCCGTACGCCTGGCCGTCGCCCACCCCGACCGCGAGGTCGTCTTCCTCGCCGTCGGCTTCGAGACGACCGCCCCCGCGAACGCGACCGCGGTCCTGCACGCGGCCCGGCTCGGCCTCACCAACTTCTCGATGCTGGTCAGCCATGTCCTGGTGCCGCCGGCCATGACGGCGCTGCTGGAGGACCCGGACTGCGAGGTGCAGGCCTTCCTCGCGGCCGGGCATGTGTGCGCGGTGATGGGCTGGCGCGAGTACGAGCCGATCGCGGCCCGCTACCGGGTGCCGATCGTGGTCACCGGATTCGAGCCACTGGACCTGCTGGAGGGCATCCTCATGGCGGTACGGCAGCTGGAGGCGGGCCGGCACGAGGTCGAGAACCAGTACGTGCGGGCCGTGCGCCGCTCGGGGAACACCGAGGCGCAGGACGCGGTCCGTGAGGTGTTCGAGGTGACCGACCGGTCCTGGCGCGGGATCGGGGCGCTGCCCGGCAGCGGCCTCGAACTCGCCGAGAAGTACGAGAAGTTCGACGCGGCCCGCCGCTTCGACGTGGGCGGGCTCAGCCCGGTCGAGGACCCGGAGTGCATCGCGGGCGCGATCCTCACCGGGGCCCGGCTGCCCACCGACTGCCCGGCGTACGGCACCCGCTGCACGCCCCGCCATCCCCTCGGCGCGCCGATGGTGTCGTCCGAGGGCACCTGCGCCGCCTTCCACGCGGCCGGGCGCGTCCCGACGAGGAGCACGCCATGACCATCGACTGCCCCACGCCGTACCACGAGGACGAGGTCGTCCTGCTCGGCCACGGTGCCGGCGGCCGGCTGACCGCGGAGCTGCTCGACCGGCTGGTGCTGCCCGCCCTCGGCGGCGACGGCGGCCCGCTGGAGGACGCCGCGCTGCTGCCGGGGCGTCCGGATCTGGTGATCAGCACCGACAGTTTCGTGGTCAGCCCGCTGTTCTTCCCCGGCGGCGACATCGGTTCGCTGGCCGTGCACGGCACGGTCAACGACCTCGCGATGCGCGGTGCGTGGCCGCTGGCGCTGTCCGTCTCCCTGATCGTGGAGGAGGGGCTGCCGCTGGCCGAACTCCGGGCCGTGATGGAGTCGTTGGGGAAGGCGGCCGAGGAGGCGGGGGTGCCGGTGGTCACCGGGGACACCAAGGTGGTCGGGCGGGGCGCGGCCGACCGGCTGTTCGTGAACACCACGGGCATCGGGCGGCGGCACGAACTCCTGCGCCCCTCCGCCGCGTTGGCCCGCCCCGGGGACGCGGTGCTGCTGTCCGGTCCGATCGGGCTGCACGGCACGACCGTGCTCAGCACCCGCGAGGGCCTCGGCTTCGAGGCCGACATCGCCTCGGACTCCCGGCCCCTGCACCGGCTGGTGCAGGCCCTGACTCGGCTCGGCGAGGCCGTGCACGTGCTGCGCGACCCCACCCGGGGCGGACTGGCGGCGGCCCTCAACGAGATCGCCCGCGACTCCTCGGTGGCCGTCGAGATCGAGGAGAGCGGGGTGCCCGTGCCGCAGGCGGTCGCCTCCGCCTGCGACCTGCTCGGGCTGGACCCGCTGGTCGTCGCCAACGAGGGCTGTCTGGTCGCCTTCGTCGCGCCGGAGGCGACCGAGGAGGCGCTGGCGGCCCTGCGGTCACGTCCCGAGGGCGAGGCCGCCGTACGGATCGGCGCGGTGCTGCCGCAGGGTCCGCAGGGCCGGGTGACCCTGCGGACCCTGGTCGGCGCCCGCCGCATCGTGGAGATGCCGCTGGGCGAGCAACTGCCCCGTATCTGCTGACCGGTTCAGCCCCGGTCGAGTTCGTGGGCGACGCCCGCCGCCCACTCCTCGATCCGGCCGAAGTCGCGGAAGTCGCCGCCCTTGCCGTTGCGGACGATCATCTTCGCGATACGGCCCTTGGCTCCCTCTCGGAGGCATCCGCCGAAGGTGACGTGGGCGCGGGCGTCCAGGCGGGTCATGGCTCGGCGGAGCCCGGGGACGGGCGGGATGTCCCGATCGGAGGCGGAGGGGTCGAGCGGTCCGCTGCTGAACAGCCACAGCGGGCGGTCGGCCAGGGCCGTGCGGTGGCGGCGCAGGAAGCGGCGGGCGTCCTTGTGCCAGCGTCCCGCGTACAGTCCGCCGCCGACGACGACGGCGTCGTAGTCCGTCACCCGGGCCACGCTCGTGGCGGGCAGCGCCTCCGCGGTGCAGCCCTCCTTGCGCAGGACCGCGGCCACGGTCTCGGCGATCTCGGCGGTCGATCCGTTGGTCGTCCCGTAGGCGACCAGCACGTTGGCGGTCATGGCGGGCACCTCTTCTCGGTTCCCTGTTCTCGGTTCCCTACAGCCTGCTTCTCGGTTCCTTACAGCCTGCGCAGCCAGTCGTCGGCGACGCCGTGCAGGGCCTGCTCGTCGGGCTGGAGCCGGGAGTCGTCCAGCCGGTGGGTGAGCCGGTCGACGACGGCGACCACGCCGTCCGTCTGACGGGTCATCGAGACGGCGATCTCCGTCTCGCTCTTGCGTTCCAACTGCCCGGAGAGCGTGACCACGCCCTCGGTGACCGCGACGTCCACGGCGCGCGGGGTGAGCCACAGGGTCCGCACCAGCACCTCGTCGATGACCTCGGCGCGGATTTCCCCGTCCGGCCGCAGAAAGACCTTCAGCAGGTCGCGGCGGGTGACGATGCCGACGAGCCGGTTCTCCTCGTCGAGGACGGGCAGCCGCTCCACACGGTGCTGGGCCATGGTCCGGGCGGCCTCGACGATGGTGTCGTCGGCGTGCACGGTGATCGGCGGTTCGGTCATCAGCCCGCCGGCGGTGCGGGCCCTGGCCTTGGCGGCCCGGGACCGGCCCTGCCGGGTCAGGCCCGCGA
The DNA here is from genome assembly GCF_027270315.1 of Streptomyces cinnabarinus. NCBI lineage: Bacteria > Bacillati > Actinomycetota > Actinomycetes > Kitasatosporales > Streptomycetaceae > Streptomyces > Streptomyces cinnabarinus. Next base: position 579,167 of record NZ_CP114413.1, read on the forward strand.
ACCACGGACGCTTCCGCGGCTCGTAGGGGTCGGGCGTCTCGGCCTGCCGGACGAGCAGGTCGGTCTCGGAGATGACGCCGATGACCTGTTCGTCCTGGTCCACCACCGGCAGTCCGCTGATGCGGTGCTCACCGAGCAGCCGGGCCACTTCCTTGAACGGCGTGCCGTACTCGGCGCGGACGACCTCCGTGGTCATGACGGAGCCGACCTTGTTGTGCCTCATGGCTTTCCCTCCCTAGCGGAGCCTGCGCAGATAGGGGTCCTGGAGCCTGCGGGGCAGCAGGCGCACGCGCGCGTCGAGGACGGAGACTCCGCCCGGCGTCGCGAGAACGGGGTTGAAGTCGGCCTCGGCGAGCTGCGGCAGATCGCTCGCCATCCGGGACAGCCGCAGCAGCAGCCGCTCCAGGCCGGCGAGGTCGACGGGTCCGCCGCCCTGCGCGCCGAACAGCAGCGGGGCGCAGCGCGGGGCCGTGATCAGGTCGTGCACGTCGTGGTCGGTGAGCGGGGCCAGCCGGGCGGCGTGGTCGGCGAGCACCTCGGTGGCGGTGCCGCCGAGTCCGAACAGGACCAGGGGCCCGAAGACCTCGTCCTGGACGACTCCGGCGAACAGTTCGGTGCCGCGCGCGGCGAGCGGCTGCACGACCACACCGGTCAGCAGTCCGGCGAACCGGGTCTCCAGATCACGGAAGGCGGCGCGCACCTGGTGGTCGCCCCGGAGGTCGAGGTGGACGGCGCGCTGGGCGCTCTTGTGCAGCAGACCCGGCCAGTGCCCCTTCATGACGACCCGGCCGTCGGCGCCGCGCAGCCGGTCGGCGGCGAGGACTGCCTCGTCCTCGGTCTCGGCCCAGGCCCAGGGCAGTTGGGGGATGCCGTAGCAGTCGAGCAGTGCGGCGCACACCCGGGGGTCGAGCCAGCCGCCGTCCGGGTGGGCGTCGAGGTAGGTGTCGACCACGGCCTGGGCCCGCGCGGTGTCGATGCCGTCGAGATCGGGGACGGTTCCGGCGGGCCGGGCCAGCCAGGCCGCGCGGTGGGCGGCGTGGGCCAGGGCGCGGGCCGCCGCCTGGGGTTCGGCGTAGGCCGGTACGGTGCCGCCACCCTCGGTGGGCAACAGCTCGACGGGCAGGCCCTGTTCGAGGCGTACCGCGACGACCGGCTTCGGGCGGGTCCCGGCGCGGGTCAGGGCCCGCACCAGGTCGTCGCCGGTCGCCACGGCGACCGCGGTCGGCACCAGGGCCACCAGGACGGCGTCGACGCCGCCGTACCGCACGATCCGGTCCACGCACGCCGTGAGCTGCTCCTCCGAGACGGCGGCGGTCGCGTCGACGGGGTTGCCGACGGCGGCGCCCTCGGGGAGTACGGCGAGCAGGTCGTCGACGAGTTCGGGGGTCGGCGCGGGGAGGACGAGACCGGCCTCGGCGCAGGCGTCGGCTGCGAGGACACCGGCTCCGCCCGCGTTGGTGACGATGGCGACGCGGGGTCCGGCGGGGAGCGGCTGGGAGTGCATCAGGGCGGCGGCTTCGAGGAGTTCGCCGCACGAGTGCGTGGCGGTGATGCCGGCCTGGGTGAACAGCGCGCCGCGGGTCATGGTGCGGGTGGCGGCGGCCGCGGTGTGCGAGGCGGCGGCCCGGCGGCCCGCGTCGGTGCGCCCGGCGTCGACGGTGAGCACCGGCATGCGACGGGTGACGCGGCGGGCGGTGCGGGAGAAGGCGCGCGGGTTGCCGAAGGACTCCAGGTGCAGCAGGGCCAGTTCGGTACGGCCGTCGCTCTCCCACCACTGGAGCAGGTCGTTGCCGCTGACGTCGTACTTGTCGCCGAGGGAGGCGAAGGAGGAGACGCCGATGCCGAGCCGGGACAGTCCGTCGAGCAGGGCGATGCCGACGCCGCCGGACTGGACGGCGACGCCGGCGGTGCCAGGGTGCGGGTGGCCTGCGGCGAAGGTGGCGTCGAGACTCAGGGCGGGGTCGGTGTTGCTGAGGCCGAGGCAGTTCGGGCCGACCAGGCGCATGCCGTGGCTGCGGCAGGCGGTGAGCAGGGCCGCCGCCTGGTCCGGGCCGAGCCCGGCGGTGACGACCAGCAGGGCGCGGACACCTGCCTTGCCGCATTCCTCGGCGGTGTCCGGGACCGCGGCGGCGGGCACCGCGAGGACCGCGAGGTCGGGGGTGACGGGCAGGGCGCTGACGGAGGAGTGGGACGGCACGCCGAGGATCGCGTGCGCGGCGGGGTTCACCGCGAACAGGCGGCCGGTGTAGCCGCCCGCGCGCAGCTGGCGCAGGATCGCCCGGCCGACGGAGCCCGGCTTGCGTCCGGCACCGACGACGGCGACGGTGCGGGGCCGCAGCAACGGCTGAAGGCTCGCGACGTCGGCGGCGCGGCCGCGTTCCTCCACGGCCGACAGGTAGCTGTCGCTCTGGTCGAGGGCGATGGTGCAGCGCACCTCGGGGCCCTCGAACCGGCGCGCGGTGCGCAGGCCGAGGTCGGCGAAGAGCCGCAGCACGTCCCGGTTCTCGCTGAGGGCGTCCGCGGTGAAGGTGGTGATGCCCTCGGCACGGGCCGCCGAGACCAGGTGCTCGATGAGAAGGGTGCCGACGCCGCGGTGGTGCAGTCCGTCGGCGACCGCGATGGAGATCTCGGCGGAGCTTCCGGAGCCGCCGGAGTCGTACTCGGCGAGCCCGATCAGACGCCCCGCCGTCTCGGCCATCAGCGTCTGATGGCCGGGACGGCCCGGTCCGCAGGCCCGATCGGCGGCCAGGCCCGCGGAGCGACGGCTTGCGACGAAGAACCGCAGACGCAGGTTCTCGGGGGACATCTCCTCGTACAGGCCGAGCACCTGCTCGCGGTCGGACCGCCGCACGGGGCGGATGCACACCGTGGTGCCGTCCGCGAGCAGTGCGTGGACCGTGGGCCGGCTGAGCGCGTCGTCCGTCATCACGGATCTCCTTCGCGTCTTCTCGTCACTTCGAGGATCCAGCGAAACGGACGACGCCCCCAGGGGCTGTCCGGGCGTAGCGGGTGGGCCGGTCGGCCCTGCCTGGAAGGCCGGTTCTCAGACGGTCCAGCTCCACTCCGCGATCTCCGGCATGTCCGTCCCGTGCTCCCGGATCCACGCGTGATGCCGAGTACGGGCGTCGGCCATCTCCTGCCGCACCGCCGCGGCCCGCACCGCGAGCCCCGGAACGCGGTCGATGACGTCCATGACCAGCCGGTACCGGTCGAGGTCGTTGCGGACGACCATGTCGAACGGGGTGGTCGTGGTGCCGGACTCCTTGTAGCCGCGCACATGCAGGTTCCGGTGCCCGTTGCGCCGGTAGGCGAGCCGGTGGATCAGCCACGGATAGCCGTGGTACGCGAAGATCACCGGCTTGTCGGCGGTGAACAGGCCGTCGTACTCGAAGTCCGTCATGCCGTGCGGGTGTTCCTCGCGCGGCATCAGCCGGGCGATGTCGACGACGTTGACCACGCGGACGGCGAGATGAGGAAGGTGCCGGCGGAGCAACTGCGCGGCCGCCAGCACCTCCTGGGTCGGGACGTCACCGGCGCAGCCGAGCACGGCGTCCGGTTCGCCGCCGTTCTCGCTGCCCGCCCAGTCCCAGATCCCGGCGCCGCGGGCGCAGTGGGCGCGGGCGGCGTCCATGGACAGCCAGTCGAAGCAGGGCTGCTTCCCGGCCACGATCACATTGACGTAGTCCCGGCTGCGCAGCGCGTGATCGGCCACCGACAGCAGGGTGTTGGCGTCCGGCGGGAGATAGACCCGGACGACCTCGGGGCTCTTGTTCATGACGTGGTCGACGAAGCCGGGGTCCTGGTGGGAGAAGCCGTTGTGGTCCTGGCGCCACACATGCGAGGTGAGCAGGTAGTTGAGGGAGGCGATGGGGGCCCGCCACGGCAACTCCCTCGATGTCTTCAGCCACTTGATGTGCTGGTTGACCATGGAGTCGACGATGTGCACGAACGCCTCGTAGCAGGAGAACAGTCCGTGCCGGCCGGTGAGGAGATAGCCCTCCAGCCAGCCCTGGCAGGTGTGTTCGGAGAGGATCTCCAGGACCCGGCCGTGCCGGTCGAGGTGTTCGTCGACGGGCAGGACCTCGGCCTGCCACGCCTTGCCGCTGCCGTCGAAGACGGCCTGGAGCCGGTTGGAGGCTGTCTCGTCGGGGCCGACGACCCGGAAGTCCCTGCGTTCCTGGGTGTCCTTCATGACCTGGGCGAGCAGGTCACCGAGGACCCGGGTCGGTTCGTGCAGGGAGGTGCCGGGCTTGTCGACGGGTACGGCGAACCGGTCGAGGGAGTCGATCGGCAACTCACGTACGAGGAGGCCGCCGTTGGCGCGCGGGGTGGAGCCGAGGCGCCGGACGCCCTCCGGCAGACAGTCGAGAACGTCCGGAACCGGCCGCCCGTCGGCGTCGAACAGCTCCTCGGGCCGGTACGAGCGCAGCCACCGCTCCAGTTGCCGCAGGTGCTCCGGGTTCTCCCGGACCCCGGCGAGCGGGACCTGGTGGGCCCGCCAGGTGCCCTCGACGGGCACGCCGTCGACTTCGGCGGGGCCGGTCCAGCCCTTGGGGGTGCGCAGCACGATGACGGGCCAGGGCGAGCGCTCGGTCGCGCCCTCCTCCCGGGCGCCGCGCTGGATCCCGGCGATGCGGTCCAGGGCGGTGTCGAACGCCTCGGCCATGGCGCGGTGCACCTTGGCCGGGTCGTCGCCGGAGACATGCAGCGGCTCATGACCGTAGCCGCGCAGGAGTTCGTCGAGTTCGGCCTCGGGCAGCCGGGCGAGCACGGTCGGGTTGGCGATCTTGTAGCCGTTGAGGTGCAGGATCGGCAGGACGGCGCCGTCGTGGACCGGGTCGAGGAACTTGTTGGAGTGCCAGGAGGCGGCCAGCGGACCGGTCTCCGCCTCGCCGTCGCCGACCACGCAGGCGACGACGAGGCCGGGGTTGTCGAAGGCGGCGCCGTAGGCGTGCGAGAGCGCGTAGCCCAGCTCGCCGCCCTCATGGATGGAGCCGGGCGTCTCGGGCGCCACATGGGAAGGCACCCCGCCGGGGAAGGAGAACTGCCGGAACAGCCGCCCCATGCCGTCCCCGTCCCGGGAAACGTCCGGATACGTCTCGCTGTAGCTGCCCTCCAGCCAGGAGTTGGCGACCACCGACGGCCCGCCGTGCCCGGGGCCCCACACGCACAGCGCGTCCAGGCCGCGGGCCTTGATCACCCGGTTGAGGTGGGTGTACACGAGGTTGAGGCCGGGCGAGGTGCCCCAGTGGCCGAGCAACCTCGGCTTGATGTGTTCGGCCCGCAGCGGCTCACGCAGCAGCGGGTTGGCGAGGAGATAGATCTGTCCGGCGGCCAGGTAGTTGGCCGCGCGCCAGTGGGCGTCCAGGGTGCGCAGCTCGTCGTCGGTCAGTACGGTGCTGTTCTGGTGTTCGACCTTGGACATGGAAAGGCTCCTGAGTCATCGACAGGGTCGACGGGCGGTGGGAGACGGCATGGCCGGCAACAAGGCGGAGAAGCTGCCGCGCAAGACGTACGAGAGTGAACTGCTGCGCCTTCAGACGGAGCTGGTGCGGTTGCAGGAGTGGGTGCGCGCCGAGGGCGCCCGTCTCGTCGTCATCTTCGAGGGGCGGGACGCGGCGGGCAAGGGCGGCACCATCAAACGGGTCACCGAGCACCTCAACCCGCGCGTGGCACGGATCGCGGCCCTGCCCAAGCCGACCGAGCGGGAGCGCAGCCAGTGGTACTTCCAGCGGTACGTGGAGCATCTGCCGGCCGCCGGGGAGATCGTGCTGTTCGACCGCAGCTGGTACAACCGGGCCGGTGTGGAGCATGTGATGGGCTTCTGCACCAAGGCCGAGTACCAGCTCTTCCTGCGCCAATGCCCCCTGTTCGAGCGGATGCTCGTGGAGGACGGGATCCTGTTGCGCAAGTACTGGTTCTCGGTCAGCGACGCCGAGCAGCAGGACCGCTTCCGGCGCCGCCTGGAGGATCCGGTGCGGCGCTGGAAGCTGTCGCCGATGGACCTGGAGTCGATCACCCGCTGGGAGAGCTACTCCAGGGCGAAGGACGAGATGCTGGTCCACACCGACATCACCGAGGCGCCCTGGTATGTCGTGGAGAGCGACGACAAGCGCCGGGCCCGGCTGAACATGATCGCCCACCTGCTGGGCTCGGTGCCGTACCAGGACGTGCCCCCGCCGGTCCTGGAACTCCCGGACCGTCCGGCGCCGACCGGGTACGAACGCCCGCCGCGTGATCTGCAGAACTACGTCCCGGACCACGCGGCGAGCCTGTAACCCGCTCACTCCGGCTGGGGTACGACGGCGATCGGGCAGGCGGAGTGGTGCAGCGCCGCGTGTGCGACCCGGCCGAGCTGGAGCCCGAAGCGCCCCTCCCGTCGCCTGACCCCGACGACCAGCAGATCGGCGTGGTGCGAGGCGTCCACCAGCACCCGGCGGGCGTGGCCCTCGACGGTGCGGCGGATCAGTTCCAGGTCGGGCGGGGCGTCGCGCAGGGCCTCGTCGAGCGCCTTCTCGGCGTGCTCCTCGTGCAGCCGGGCGGGCGCGTCGGCCGGCAGGGGGTGGTCGGTGCTCTCGTGCGCGGGGCACCGCCAGGCTCGTACGGCCTCCAGCGGAACCCCGCGGCGCAGGGCCTCGGCGTAGGCGAAGCGCACGGCCGGCGACGGCTCGGCGTGCTCCCCCACCCCGACGACGACCCGGCCGCGCACCGGAGGGGTGGCCTGGTTGTCGTGGCTGCCGCGCAGCACGATCACCGGGCAGTCGGCGTGCGCGGCCACCGCGAGACTGACCGAGCCGAGCAGCAGTTCGGCGATGCCGCCGCGGCCGCGGGTGCCGACGACCAGCGCGGCGGCCTCGCGACCCGCGTGCACCAGCGCGTACTCAGGCTCCTCGAACACCACGGTGGCGGTCACCTTCAGGTGGGGCTGCCGGGCGTGGGCACGTCGGGTGGCGGCGCTGACGACGTCGTGCGGTGTGGGCTGCTCGCCGGGTCTGCCGAGCTCCGCGGCGAGGGCGGCGCCCTCGTAGCGCTCCCACAGGCAGGCGTAGACCAGCCGCAGCGGGATGCCGCGCAGGACGGCCTCGTCGGCGGCCCAGTCCACCGCGCGCAGGCTCGGTTCGGAGCCGTCGACGCCCACGACCAGGGGGCGGTCCACGGCGCTCACCGTCCCGCACCGAGGTCGAAGACGATCCGGGCGGGGACCTGGCCGCGCAGGACCTCGTCGATGGAGTCGTTGACGGAGTCCAGCGGGCGGGTCTCGCGGATGACCTTGGTGCGTCCGGCCGCGTGGAGCTGGAAGACCTCGGCGAGGTCCTGCCGGGTGCCGACGATGGAGCCGATCACCGAGGTGCCGTTCAGGACGGTGTCGAAGATCGGGACCTGGATGGTCCCGTGCGCCGGCAGCGCGACCATGACGAGCTTTCCGCCGCGCCGCAGCCCGGAGTTGACGGCGGCGAAGGCGTCCTCGTTGACGGCGAGGGCGATGGCCGCGTGGGCGCCGCCGTACCGCTTGAGGACCTCTCCCACGTCGTGCTTGCGGGCGTCGATGACGAGGTCCGCGCCCAGCTCAGCGGCGAGTTCCAGCTTCTCGTCGGTGACGTCGACGGCCGCCACGGTCGCCCCGGCGATCTTCGCGTACTGCACGGCCAGATGGCCGAGCCCGCCGACGCCGGAGACCGCCACGAGCTGGGCGGGCCGCACGTCGGCGACCTTCAGGGCCTTGTACGTGGTGACTCCGGCGCAGGTCAGCGGGGCGGCGTCGAAGGGGTCGACGCCCTGCGGGACGGGCTGGGCGAAGTCGGCCCAGGCGAGCATCTTCTCGGCGTAGCCGCCGTCACAGCCGTAGCCGGTGTTGATCTGCTGCTCGCACAGCGTCTCCCAGCCGGACAGGCAGTGCTCGCAGCGGCCGCAGGCCCGGCCGAGCCACGGCACGGCGACCCGCTGGCCCACGGTCAGGTGGGTGACGCCGTCGCCGAGCTGCTCGACGAGGCCGACGCCCTCGTGGCCGGGCACGAACGGCGGGTTCGGCTTGACGGGCCAGTCGCCGTGGGCGGCGTGGATGTCGGTGTGGCACAGCCCGGACGCCTCGACCCTGATCCGGACCTGTCCGGGGCCCGGCTCGGGGTCGGGGCGCTCCTCGATGACGAGGGGCTCGCCGAAGGCTCGTACGACCGCTGCCTTCATGGTTGCTGCTCCTAGGGCCTTGGGGGTGGGTCAGTCGTGGGCGACGACTGCGACGGGGGCGGTGGAGTGGTGCAGGACGGCGTGGGCGACCGGGCCGATGTGGGCGCCGAACGGGCTGCGCCGGACCCGGCGGCCGATCACGACCAGGGATGCCTCCTGCGCCGCGTCGACCAGACGCACGCCGGGGCTGCCGGACGGAACCTGCTCCGTGACCTCCACGGCGGGGTACTTCTCCCGCCAGGGGCGCAGCGCCCGGGCGAGTTCGACGGCGTGCTGCCCGGCGATCTCGTCGTGCAGTTCCGCGTCGGCGGTGAGGCCGTAGACGTAGTACGGCGGAAGGTTCCAGCCGTAGAGAACACGCAGGCCGGTGCCTCGCCGCGCGGCCGCCTCGAAGGCGAACTCGAGTACGGCGTCGTCCGGGTGGGCGGCGTCGAGGCCGAGGAGGACGGGCCGGTAGGGCGTGGCGGCGGACGGGATGCCCGCCGGGTCGGCCACGTGCTCGTCGGCGGCCTGTTCACCGGCGCGGACCAGCACGACGGGGCGCGCGGTGTGGGCGACGACGGAGAGCCCGACGGAGCCGACCATGAACCCTCCGATGCCGCTCATTCCGCGGGACCCGAGGACGATCAGCTCCGCGTCCTCGGCGGCCTTGGTGAGGGCCTCGGCGGGGGTGCCGTGGAGCTGTGCCGTGGTCACCTCGACACCCGGGTGACGCAGGCGCAGTCCCTCCGCGGTCTCGCGCGGGATCCGCTCACTCCAGTGCTGGTGCGTCTCCGTACCGAGCAGCGGGGCCTGGGCGAGGTGGGCCGGCACCGGTTCCCAGACCTGGACGATCTTCAGCGGCAGGCCGAGCAGCTTCGCCTCGCGTGCCGCCCATTCCGCGGCGGCCCGGCTCTCGGGCGATCCGTCGAGACCTGCGACAACAGTGCGGACCATGGTGATGCCTCCTGATCGGTGGATCTGTTTCAAGCCTCGGCCGGAAAGGTGCGGGCGGGCAGGGGCCGCAGGTCCCCGGCCGGGACCGACCGGCCTACACGACGGGCCCCGGGGCGGGGGCCCGCCGTGCTCGCCGGGGTCACCGCAGCCAGGGGTTGCGGCTGACGAAGGGGAGCTTGGCCCACATCTTCCCGAGCCCCCAGACGGCGCCCGCGCCGGTCGCCGCGAGGGCGATCAGGACGACGGCGTAGATCAGGTGGTAGTCGACGAAGGGGTTCGTCGACATGCTGGGCGAGCCGTCCGAGAGGTGCTTGGCCGGCGGCCATTCGGCGATCCACATCAGCGCCATCATGGCGGTGCCGGCGACGGCGGCCAGGCGCAGACCGATGCCCGCGATCAGCGCGACGCCGATGCCGAGCAGACCGAGCATGAACAGCCAGTCCGCCCAGGCGTCCCCGGCCCAGTCGTGGAAGGTGGACTCCATGGGCCCGACGGCCACGTGGCCGAGGAAGCCCTCGGTCGGCGATCCGCCGTCGATCCAGCCGTTGCCGGACTGGGTGGCGTAGCCGAACCCGAACGTCTTGTCGAGGAAGGCCCACAGGAAGACGAACCCGGTCAGCAGCCGGAGGGAGGCCAGCGCGTAGGCGGCCACTCCGGTGACGGTGACGGCGGTGTCCTGTGCGGTGTCCGCGGTGGGGGACGCCGTACGGTTCCTGCGGAGCGCGGGCAGATGGAACCCGTGGGTCCGGTGAGGGTGCTCGTGCACGGCCATGATCTGGTCCCTTCAATGCGGATTCGTTGTGCTGACGAAGCAACTGTCGTGCCACTGCCAACTCCGCCGCCCGGTGCCGAAGGTCGGCCGCCGGAGGGCTGAACGGCCCCTAAGAAAGGCCCTGTTGGACCGCGTCGGCCGGGCCGCGGTGACGCACGGGACCTTCCCGGCACGCCCAGTGCCGAAGGGCTTCACGGCGGGGCCGAGTGGCCCATGGTTCGCGGCTCCCCGCCCGCACACGCTGGAGGTGGTAACTCCGGTACGCCCGAGTGGAGGCCCGCCATGAACGTCCCTGTCACCCAGAGCCTGCCGAGGGCGCTGCCCGCCGAGCACCGGCAGCGGCTGATGGCGATCGCCCGCGAGGTGTCGTTCCCCGCCGGGGCGCGGCTGTTCGAGGAGGGCGGTCGCGCCGACCGCTTCTGGATCATCCGTACCGGCACGGTCGAGCTCGACATGCGGGTCCCCGGCCGTCGGGCCGCCGTCATCGAGTCGCTCGGGCACAACGACCTCGTCGGCTGGTCCTGGCTGCTCACCCCGCACGTCTGGCACCTCGGAGCCGAAGCGGCGACGCCGTTGCGCGCGTACGAGTTCGACGCCGAGGTCGTCCGGTCCATGACCCGGGACGACCCCGAGTTCGGCCGCAGCCTCGCCTGCTGGGTGGGCGAGGTGGTGTCCCACCGGCTCCAGGCGGCCCGCACCCGGCTGCTCGACCTGTACCGGTGAGCGGCGCTCTCCGCTCGCCCCCGGACCGCACCGGACCAAGGAGTCACCGTGCACGGATACCCGCACGTGGTCAGTGATGTGATGACCCGCGACGTCGCCGTCGTCCGCCGGGACGCCGCCTTCAAGGACATCGTGCGCACGCTGCACGACCGGAAGGTCAGCGCCCTTCCGGTGGTGGACGGCGCACGGCGGGTCCTCGGAGTCGTCTCCGAGGCGGATCTGCTGCCCAAGGAGGAGTTCCGCGACAGCGACCCGGACCGCTACACCCAGCTGCGTCGGCTGTCCGACCTGGCCAAGGCCGGTTCGGTGACGGCCGGCGAGCTGATGACCGCGCCCGCCCTGACCGTCCGGGCGGACACGACGCTGGCACAGGCCGCCCGGATCATGGCGAGGGCGCGCGTCAAGCGGCTGCCCGTGGTCGGGGACACGGACCGCCTGGAGGGCGTGGTCAGCCGTTCCGACCTGCTGAAGGTGTTCCTGCGGGACGACGAGGAGATCGCCGAGGAGGTCCGCCGCGAGGTGGTGGCCCACCTCTTCCCGGCTCCGGCCTCGGCGGTGCGGGTCTCGGTCCACGAGGGCGTCGTACGGCTGGGCGGGCGGGTCCGGGACACCTCCCTGGTGCCGGTGGCGGCGCGGCTGGCGCGGGCGGTCGAGGGGGTCGTGGACGTGCTGTTCGCCCTGGACGGTCACGCGGAGCCGGACGGGGCGTTCGGCAATTAGGGCCGGTCGGCCCTGGTAGCTTCGGCCCCAGCGGGTGACGATCGTCGTATGGACGGCCCGCAGTCCGTCCACAGCCCGGGGACCAAGGGGTCGAGATGCCCGAGTCACGTACCTTCACGCCGCAGGATCCGATCCGCGTCTTCCTGCTGGACGATCACGAGGTCGTTCGGCGCGGTGTGTCCGACCTGCTGGACGCCGAGGCCGACATCTCCGTGGTCGGCGACGCCGCGAACGCCGAGCACGCCCTGATCCGCGCCCCCGCCGTACGGCCGCACGTGGCCGTCCTGGACGTGCGGCTGCCCGACGGCGACGGCATCACCGTCTGCCGCGAGCTGCGCAGCCGGATGCCGGAACTGGCCGTCCTGATGCTGACCTCCTTCGACGACGAGGACGCCCTGCTCGACGCGATCATGGCCGGGGCGTCGGGTTATGTCCTGAAGCAGATCCGCGGCTCCGACCTGGTCGCCGCGGTGCGCACGGTCGCCTCCGGCCAGTCGATGCTGGACCCCGCCACGACGGCCCGGCTGATGAAGTCCCTGCGCACCGAACCCGCGGCGGAACCGGCCGAGGCGCCCGAGCTGGCCGGTCTGTCGCCGCGCGAGCGGGAGATCCTGGCGCTGATCGGGGACGGGCTGACCAACCGCGAGATCGGCAAACGGCTGTACCTGTCGGAGAAGACCGTCAAGAACCACATCTCCCGGCTGCTGGCCAAGCTGGGCGTCCATCGGCGGGTGCAGGCGGCGGTGCTGGCCACGCACCTGGAGCAGCCGGAGCAGTCCGGGCGCCCCTCCGCCTAGCGCGCACCACGCCGCGTCCCGCGCACGGCCAACTCCACCAGCAGCACCGTGGAGGCCGTCGCCGCACACACCGCCCACTGCACCGCGTCGAGCGGGACCGTGCCGAACACGCTGCGCATCCAGGGCACATGGACGGCGGCGACCTGCACGGCCAGGACGCCCGCCAGGCACAGCCACAGGGTGCGGTTGCGCAGTTGGTGGCGGCCCAGCAGCGGGCCGTCGTCCGCTCGCACGCTGAGCGAGTTGAAGAGCTGGAACAGCACGAACGTGGTGAACGCCATGGTCAGCGCGGTATCCGTGGCGACCCGTCCGCGGGCCAGGGCCAGCAGGCACACGGTGCCCAGGGCCATCACCGCGCCGGCCCGGGTGATGGCCACAAGGCGGCGGGCGTCCAGGATCCGCTCCTCGGGATCGCGCGGCGGGTGCCGCATCACGTCGTCGCGGGCCGGGTCGACGGCCAGGGCCATCGCGGGCGGCCCGTCCATGATGATGTTGATCCACAGGAGCTGGGCCGCGCTCAGCGGGGCGGGCAGTCCGGCCAGGGACGCGCCGAGCAGGGTCAGGATGGCGCCGACGTTGGTGGACAGCTGGAAGCGCACGAACTTGACGATGTTGTCGTAGATGGCCCGGCCTTCGCGCACGGCCCGCACGATCGTGGAGAAGTCGTCGTCGGTCAGGACCACGTCGGCGGCCTCCTTGGCCACGTCCGTGCCGGTGCGGCCCATCGCCACGCCGATGTGCGCCGCCCGCAGCGCCGCCGCGTCGTTCACGCCGTCGCCTGTCATGGCGACGACGTGCCCGCGGCCGGTCAGCGCCCGCACGATGGTGACCTTGTGCTCGGGGGCGACCCGGGCGAACACCCCGACGCCCTCGATGCGTTCGGCCAGTTCCTCCTCGGTCATCCCCTCCAGCTCGGCGCCGGTCACCACCGCGCCGCGGATGTCGAGCTCGCGGGCGATGGCGGCCGCGGTGTCCGCATGGTCACCGGTGATCATCTTCACCTCGACACCGGCCGACCGGCACAGGGCCATCGCGTCCCGGGCCTGCGGACGCGGCGGATCGGCGATCCCCGCGACCGACACCAGGGTGAGGGCGGGCAGCGCGGAGGGGTCGGGCGGCCCGTCGAGTACGGCGGTGGCGGCGCCCAGGACCCGCAGGCCCGCGCCGCCCAGCCGTGAGGTCACGGCGAGGATCTCGCCTCGGCGGCCGTCGTCGAGTTCCGTCGCGCCCTCGTCGGTGAGCGCCTCGGCGCAGTGCTCCAGCAGGACGTCCACCGCGCCCTTGACGTGGACGCGGGTGCGTCCGCCGGGCTCGGTGTGGAAGGTGGCCATGTACTTCGTCGCGGCGTCGAAGGGCAGCTCGGCGGCCCGCGGCTGCTCGGCGCGCAGTCCGTCGGCGTCCATGCCGGTCTTGGCGGCGAGGACGACCAGGGCCGCCTCCGTCGGGTCGCCGACGAAGCCGTCGTCGGTGAGGCGGGCGTCGTTGCAGAGCGCGAACGGCAGGACGGCGTCCCGCAGTTCCTCGGAGCGGTCGGTGCCCGCGCTGTCGCGGACGGCGCCCCGGGTGTCGTAGCCCTCGCCCGTGACGTCGTAGAGGCGTCCGGCGGTCCACAGGGAGCGGACGGTCATCTCGTTCAGGGTCAGGGTGCCGGTCTTGTCGCTGCACACCACCGTCGCCGAGCCGAGGGACTCCACCGAGGCCAGGCGCTTGACGATGGCGCCGCGGCGGGCCATGCGGTGGACGCCGAGTGCCAGGGTGAGGGCGAGGACGGCCGGCAGGCCCTCGGGGATGGCGGCGACGGCCAGTGCCACGGCGCGCAGGGCGAGGTCCCCGAGTCCCTCCCCGCGCACCAGCGCCACCAGCGCGTACGCGGCGACGGCGACGCCGCTGAGCAGGGCCAGGCGGCGGCCGAGGCTGTCCAGCTGGATCTGGAGCGGGCTCGGCGGTTCCGCGCCGGTGCGCAACGCCTCGGCGATGGCGCCGAGTTCGGTCCGCATCCCGGTGGCCGTGACGATCATCTCGGCGCGGCCCCGGGTGAGCGCGGTGTTCATGAACAGCATGCCGGTGCGCTCGGCGAGCGGCACCGGACCGGTCGGCCCGACGTTCTTGGCGACCGGCTGGGACTCGCCGGTCAGGGCGGCCTCGGCGACCTCCACCGACTCCGCGACGGTCAGCCGTCCGTCCGCCGGTACCCGGTCGCCCGCCTCCAGCAGGACCACGTCCCCGGGGACCAGCGCCAGTGCCTCGATCTCGCGTTCGGCGCCGTCGCGACGGACCCGGGCGGTGGGGACGAGCATCCGGCGCAGGGCCTCCAAGCTGCGCTCGGCGCGCCGCTCCTGGAGGTAGCCCAGCACGGCGTTGATCTGGAGGACGACGGTGATCACCACCGCGTCCTTGATGTCGCCGATCACGGCGGCCACCACGGCGGCGATCAGCAGAATGCCGATCAGCCAGTTGCGGAACTGGTCGAGGAACTTCAGCCACTCCGGGCGGCGGGCCGGTTCAGCCAGCCGGTTGGGCCCGTGTTCCATCGCGCGTACGGCGGCCTCGGCGCCGCTGAGTCCGGTCGCCGGGTCGACTTCCAGGCGGGCCGCCACGACCTCGGCGGCCAGTTCATGGGCGCCCTCCCCCGCGACCGCCGTGGTCGCCCGCCCGTCCATGACTACTCCCCTTCGGCGCGGACGACGGCGACCGGGCACTGGGCGTGGTGCAGCACCGCCTGGCTGACCGAGCCGAGCAGGAGCCCGGTGAAGCCGCCGCGGCCACGGGCCCCGACCACGACGAGACCGGCTTCGGCGGTGGCCTCGATCAACGTGTGCCGGATCCGGCCGCGCACCAGCCGGCGCTCCACCTCGACGTCCGGGTACTTCTCGCCCAGCCCGCCGAGCGCTTCGGCGAGCAGCCGCTCCTCCTCGTCGTGCAGCCGACCCTCGTCGTAGGTGACGAAGGGCGGGTCACCAGGGGACTCGTAGACCCGTTCGGTGCGGGTGTTCCAGGCGTGCAGGGCCCGCAGTCCCGTGCCGTGCAGCGAGGCGTACGCGAAGGCGAACTCGACGGCGGCCTCGGAGCGGGGCGAACCGTCCACCGCCAGCAGGACCGGTCCGGCCGGTTCGGGCCTGCCCCGCACGATCAGGACGGGACAGCGGCCGTGGGCGGCGAGGTGCCCGGCGGTGGAGCCGAGCAGCAGGCTGCCGAAGCGGCTCAGGCCCCGGCTGCCGACGACGGCCAGGGAGGCGGTCCGCGTCTCGAGTTCCAGCACCATCAGCGGCTCGCCGACGACGACTTCGCGCGCGATGTCCAGGTGCGGTGCGATCGTGTGCGCCCGCCGTTCGGCCTCGGTGAGGGTGCCGTCGATCAGCTCGCGCACCCCGGCGCTCGCCGGGCTCCAGGGCGGCACCCGGGACGGCACGTGCAGCGACGGCCACCCGAAGGCGTGCACCAGCCGCAGGCCGACGCCCCGCAGAGTGGCCTCCCGGGCGGCGACCTCCACCGCGGTCAGGCTCGACTCCGATCCGTCCACTCCCACGACCACAGGACCGTTCATCGCCGGTCTCCCTTCTCCGGGCTCTGACGGGATCCGGGTTTCCGGAGAGCCGGGCTTCCAGGCTCTCCCCATCCGGCGCGTCCCGCACAGGGCCGTCCGGGCCCGCGGAGCGCCCCGGTCGGCCCTCCCCGGAAGGGCCGCGGGAGCCGAGCCTGGAAGAGGGGGAGTACCCGCGCGGCAGGGCCGCCACCGGGCCGCCGCGCCGACACCGGAGGTGCGTCATGACCGGACCCGTCGTCGTCGGGCTCGACGGTTCGCCCGAGAGTGTGACGGCCGCATGGTGGGCCGCACGCGAAGCCGTGAACCGGCGCCTGCCCGTCCTGCTCCTGCACTCCTGGACCACCCAGCCGCTCGACGTGCCGATCGCCCAGGAGGCGCACCACAAGCGGCTGTACGGCCAGGAGGTCCTGCAACAAACCTCGGCCGCGCTGCTGCACCGGTACGCCGACCTGGACCTGACCACGGAGCTGGTCTCCGCTCCCGCGGCGCGGGCGCTGCTGGACCGGGCCGAGAACGCGGAGCTGCTCGTCCTGGGCTCGCGCGGACACGGCTCGGTGGCGAGCTTCCTGCTCGGCTCCATCAGCCTGCACGTCCTGGGCCTCGCGCCGTGTCCGGCCGTCGCCGTGCGGGCGGACGACCCCGCCGTGGAAGCGGGCTGGGAGCAGCCCGCGGCGGCGGAGAAGGACGAGATCGTCGTCGGGGTCGGCCGACCCGAGGACCGTGCGGCCGACGCCCTGCTGGAGTTCGCGTTCACCACGGCCGCGGCACACGGATGCCGGGTACGGGCGGTGACGGCGCTGCCCCTGTCCACCACGCTGCTGGCGCAGCCGGGAGCGGACGAGGTCGAGGAGATGGCGGGGGCGCGCCTGGCGGAGACGCTGGCACCGTGGCGGGAGAAGTTCCCCGACGTGCCCGTGGTCCAGCACATCGCCATGGGCCCGGCCACGCAGGTGCTGCTGACCGCGTCCGCCCACGCCCGCCTCACCGTCGTGGGGCGCAAGCACCAGACCTCGCACCTGACCTGGAAGCTCGGGCCGGTCGCCCACGCGGCCCTGCACCACGTGCCGTGCCCGGTCGCCGTGGTCCCGACCGGCTGAGCGCGGTACGCGGAGACCTCTCAGTCCGGCAGCTTCAGCCGTACCGTCTCCCCCGGCTCGACGACGACCGTGCGGTCCGGCAGCCGCACCTCGATCGGGGACTGGTCGGAGGACGGCACGGCGATGTCCAGCTCGCGGCGCTCCAGGTGCACCCGCACACCCCAATTGCCTTGGTAGCGCAGGGCGAAACCGTAGGAGGAGAGCTCCGGCAGCGGTACCGGGTCGAGCCACAGCGCTCCCCCGCGGGTCTCCAGGCCGGTCAGCCCGCGCTGGACGAGGTCGAGGGTGCCCGCCATGGCGCCGAGGTGGATGCCCTCGCCGGTGGTGCCGCCCTGGACGTCCGCGATGTCGCCCTGGAGGGCCTCCTGGCAGAACTTCCACGCCTCCGCGCGCCGGGCACGGGCGAGCACCCAGCCGTGGACCAGTCCGCTGAGGGTGGAGCCGTGGCTGGTGCGGTGCAGGTAGTAGTCGACCGTGCGGTGCCAGATGTCGTCGTCGAACCGCACCCCCAACCTGCTGAACAGGTCCCGCAGTTCGGCCGGGGCGAAGAGGTAGCCGAGCATCAGGACGTCGGCCTGTTTGGATGCCTGGTAGCGGTTGACGGTGTCACCCTCCGCCTCCAGGATCCGGTCCAGACGGCGGATGTCGCCGTAGCGCTGCCGGTACTCCGCCCAAGGAAGCTCGGCGAGCTCGCCGTAGCCGTCGAACTGGCTGATCACCCCGCGGTGGAAGGGCACGTGGAGCGTGCGGGAGACCTCCTCCCACCGCTCCAGCTCGCTCCCGTCGAGGCCCGTGCGTTCGGTGAGCTCGCGGCGCCTGGGCTCCGGCAGGGCGTCGATCAGCTCCAGGGTGCGGGCGAGCACCCAGGCCGCGGTGACGTTCGTATAGGCGTTGTCGTCGAGGCCGGGCGCGCTCGCTTCGGGATAGGCGTCGTGGTACTCGTCCGGGCCCACCACGCCCTTGATGCGGTGCCGTCCGAGCGTGTCGTCGTGGACGGCCGCGTCCGCCCAGAACCGGGCGATCCGCAGCAGCATCTCCGCACCCTTGGTGTGCAGGAACTCCATGTCGCCGCTGGCCTCGTAGTACTGCCACACGTTGTACGCGATGGCCGAGCCGACGTGGTACTGGAGCCGGGAGTTGTCCGGCAGCCAGCGCCCCGAGCGCGGGTTGAGGTGGAGCTGCTGGGTCTCCTCGCGCCCGTCGCTGCCGCTCTGCCAGGGGTACAGGGCGCCTCTGCGGCCGACCACAAGGGCGGATGTGCAGGCCTGTTCCAGGCGCCGGTGGCGGTAGCGCAGCAGGGCCCGGGAGACCTCGGGGAAGTGCAGGTTGAGGAAGGGCAGCACGAACAGCTCGTCCCAGAACACATGGCCGCGGTAGGCCTCGCCGTGCAAGCCCCGGGCGGGCACGCCCACGTCCAGGTCGGCGGTGTGCGGGGAGAGGGTCTGGAGCACGTGGAAGAGGTGCAGCCGCAGAATGCGCCCCGCCTCGCCCGCGACGTCCAGGGCGGCCCGGCGCCAGAGCTGGTTCCAGGCCGTGCGGTGGGACACCAGCAGGTCGTCGAAGCCGGGCACACGGCCGACCCGGTCGATCGCGGCGTACAGCGGGTCACTGATGGCCGGGTCGCGCGAGGTGTGCAGGGCGACGATCTTGTCGACGGTGACCGTTCTGCCCTCGGCCAGGCTCAGGACGGTGTGCTGGGTGGTGCGCGGGCTCTTGTTCCGGACGACGACCGGCGCCTCGGAGACCAGCCTGGCGGCCATGCCGATCCGGATGTCGGAGGTGCGGGTGCGGCAGCGCAGCCACACCGTCTCCGGCACGGCGGTGCCCGCGTGCACATGGGTCAGATGGCGCCCGTCGAGGTCGCGGTAGCGCGGTACACCGGCGTTGGTGACGGAGCCGTCCAGCAGGGCCTCCACCTCCAGCTCGCCGGAGAAGCCCTCGGCGGTGAACTCGGTGCGCAGGGCGGCCAGATGCGGATCGGCCATGTGCACGATCCGCCGCTGGAGCACCGACAGAACTCCTCCCTCGCCGAGGTCGAAGCGGGTGCGGCGCTCCAGCACGCCGGAGGCCAGCAGCAGGTCCATCCGGTGCTCCAGCACCGTCGCGGTGTCCGGGGTGAGCCAGGATCCGCCGACCGGACGGAACCGCAGCGGCAGCCAGTTGGGGACGTTGACCATGTCCTCGTTCTCGACCTGCCGCCCCGCCACGTCGGAGGTCAGCCGGTTGTAGCAGCCCGCGACGTAGGTGCCCGGATAGTGGATGTCGTCGGCCACGCACTCCGGGAGTGCTCCCCGCGTGGCGAAGTAGCCGTTGCCCAGCGTGCACAGGGACTCGCGCAACCGTTGGTCCGCGGGCTCATAGCCCTCGTACTCCCAGGTCCATCCCGTCACGTCGGCTCCTCACCCAGCAGTTCCGCCAGATCTCGTACGACGATGTCGGCGCCGTGGCGGCGCAGTCTGTCCGCCGAGTCCCCCGTGGCGGCCCGGTCCACGCCCACCACCAGAGCGAAGCCTCCGCGTCGGCCCGCCTCCACGCCGGCGAGGGCGTCCTCCACGACGGCGGCGCGGTCGGCGGGGACGCCGAGCCGGTCGGCGGCGGTGAGGAACAGGTCGGGATGCGGCTTGCCCGGCAGACCGAGCCGGGCCGCTTCGGCACCGTCCACGAGGACGTCGAACAGGTCGCGTACCCCCGCCCGGGTGAGCAGCTCTCCCGCGTGCCGGGAGGCCGAGGCCGCCGCCAGGGGTGTCCCGGCGACGCGCAGCGCGCGCACGAGCCGGACCGTGCCGGGGAAGGCCTCCACGCCCTGCTCGCGCAGCCGCCGCGTGAAGCGTTCCTCCTTGTCGGCGGCGACGGCCCGCACGGTCGTGTCGGATGTGTCCACGCCACGCGAGGCGAGGAAGGCGGCGGCGCCGTCGAGGCGGGACTTGCCGTCGACGTGGCGCAGGTAGTCGTCCCGGACGTCGAACGGCCGCCGCTGCTCGGGATCAGCGGGCGGATGCGCCCGCAGGAAGGCGTCGAACGCCTCCTTCCACGCGGCCGCGTGCACACGGGCCGAGTCGGTGATCACTCCGTCCGTGTCGAACACGACGGCGCGGACCTCGCTCAAGGGGGTACCGGGCTGCTCCATGGTCACTCCAGCTGCGGGACGACGGCGACGGGGCAGTGCGCGTGGTGGAGCAGAGTGTGTCCGACCCGGCCGAACTGGAGGCCGAAGCGGCCCGACCGCTGCCGGGTCCCGATGATCACCAGATCCGCGGCGGCCGACCGGTCCAGCAGCACCGTGCGGGCCGGGCCCTCCACCGTGGCGGAGCGCACCCGCACGTCCGGGTGATCGGCCGTCGCCTCGTGCACGAGGGCGTCGAGCAGGGCCGAGGCCCGCTCGTCGTGGTCCTCCGCCGCCGGGCGCGCGGGCCGGCGCCAGGCCCGTACGACGTCCAGGACGCAGCCGCGGGCCTCGGCCTCGCGGAAGGCGAACCGGGTCGCCTCTCGGGCGATCTCCGGGTCGGCGGCGCCGAGCAGGATCCGCTCGTGGGTGCCGGCAAGGCCCGCCTTGTCCCCGCGGACCACGATCACCGGTCCGTGCGCGCGAGCCGCGACGGTCAGCGCGACCGAGCCGAGGAGCAGTCCGGCGAGCCCGCCGCGGCCGCGCGCTCCGGTCACCACCGCGAAGGCACGATGCGCCTCGCCGAGCAGAACGTGCGTCGCCTCGTCGGGGATCACATCGGAGGAAACCCGCACACCGGGGTCGCGGCGGCGGGCGCGCTCCACGGCGGTGGCGACGACCTCCTCGGCCGCCGTCTGCTCGGACGGGCGGTCGGGATCGTCCGAGGACACCACACCCTCGTAGCGCTCCCACAAGGACGCGTGCACCAGACGCAGCTCCCGACTGTGCCGCCGGGCCTCGTCCACGGCCCAGTCGACCGCCTGAAGGCTGCCGGGTGATCCGTCGACGCCCGCGACCAGGGGCAGCTCCTCCATGGCCCACCGCCTTCCGTCCGGCCGCGGTACACGGCCCCGGTGCTCCCGTCCACGGTCGCACGGGCGCCCGGAGAGCCGCACGGGATGAGGGGCCGCTGCCCCACGTCGTCGTCCTCGTCGTCCTGGCGGGTGGGGTACTACGCGTACGGCGCTCCGGCTCGACCAGCGCGGCGCCGGGTCGGAGACGCTGGCCTGACCACCGCGTTCCTGTTCTGCACGGGCATGACCGGGATCTTCCGCGTCCGGCGGATCGTGCGGCGCAGCGCCAGCGCGTCGAAGAGTGCGGTGAGGACGAAGGTCACGCCCATCGCCGCGAACAGCAGGAGCGTGAACCGCTCCCAGAACTCCGGTGTGAGACTCGTGCCCACGGTCCTCTCCCCCTCGGGTCGATGTGATTCCTCCTCACCTGCCAGCGAACTCCGTCAGGGCTCGGAGCGCATGAGCCGTGCGGCCCGAAGGGAGGGCCGGAGCGGCCCTGGTGGTTCCCGGGCGGGTGTGGTGTGCTGGAGGTGACGGGAAGGACCCTGACTCGAGACGCGGAGAAGCGGCTTCGGGCCGTGCACCGCGCAATCCGGATCCGCGAGAAGCGGGTAGGTCCTTCCCGCCTCTCGTGCCGCCTTCCGGGTGCCTGCCGTGCCCTGTCAGCCGTTCATCCTGCGGCGCCACCGCGGGCCGACCGAGGCCCACTCCGTCTCCCAGTCCTGCACGCGTCGCCGGTCCAGGCCCTTGCGGGCCAGCCGGCCGCAGCCGACCGCCGCGCCGGCGGCGGCCAGCCCGGCCCACGCGCCCAGCAGCGCCGACTCGAACCGCGCTTGCGTGGTGGAGGGAGGCGCAGCGA
Source organism: Streptomyces cinnabarinus (assembly GCF_027270315.1). Classification (NCBI taxonomy): domain Bacteria; kingdom Bacillati; phylum Actinomycetota; class Actinomycetes; order Kitasatosporales; family Streptomycetaceae; genus Streptomyces; species Streptomyces cinnabarinus. Next base: position 600,756 of record NZ_CP114413.1, read on the forward strand.
CCAGTTCATCCCCGTCCCTGGTCCAGACGGTGACGGAGGAACCCGCCTCGCGGCCGGGCTCGACCTTCGCCAGACCGGTACGGGTGTCACCGCTGGAGTCGGTCCAGCGGACCTCGGCCCACACCGAGCCGTCGCTGAGGTCGTCCGCGGACGGCGTCCTCGGCGCGTTCTCGGTGATCACGGCGGCGACCGGATCCGCCTGCGCGCGTCGTTCGGCGAGGCCGTCCGCGACGGCGGCCCGGGTCACCAGCGCCGCACACAGGCCGCCCACGAGGGCGAGGATCCAGCCGATCAGCACGATCCAGGCTTCCACGCGGTCGCTGCGGCGCCGCAGGTCGTTGCGCCGCCAGCGCCACCACCACACTCTCCGTACGCGGGGACCGGACGTTCTCCGCATCGTCGACACCCCCTCGCCCGTCCGGGATCGGGCCGCTCCTCAACCGTCCTGGGCTCGGCCGTCGGCGAGGTCGGGTTCGAGGGCGGGCCGACGCCATGGGCCCAGCAGCTCGCAGTCCACGCCGACCACTCCCTCGACGGCACGCGCCAGCCGCACCGCGACGGGTACGAGGGCGGTGCCGTGCACACGGCCGGTGAGCCGTACGACGCCTGCGCGGACGTCGACCCGCACGGCGTCCGGAGCTTCGGGGAAGAGGAACTCCACGACGTCCGAGCGCACCTCCCGGGCGATGGACTCGTCGTCCCGCAGGAACACTTTGAGCACGTCGGAGCGGCTGACGATGCCCTTCAGCACACCGTCCTCACCGACCACCGGCAGCCGGTGGACCCCGTAGCGCGCCATGGTCCGGGCGGCCTGCGCCAGCGTGTCGTAGGGGTCGATGGTGACCGCTGGCGCCGTCATCAGCTCGGCGGCCGTGCGCGCCTCCGCCTTGGCCAGGTCGACTGGCCGGGCTGTCCGGAGCGGGTCGGCTCCGTGGAGCTCCTCCTTCACCAGCAGATCCGTCTGGGAGACCACGCCCAGGACCCGCTGCTCGTCGTCCACCACCGGCAGACCGCTGACCTGATACCGGCGCATGGCCTTGACCAGGTCCTTGAACGCGTCGTCGCGCCGCACGGCCACGACGTCGCGGGTCATCACGTCATTCACGATGCTCGGGGTGCCGTCCATGGTGTCGTCCAGGTCAGCCCCGGCTGCCGCTGCCGTAGGGCGCGTACAGGTCGAGGAGGCGGGTGCGGGCGGCCTGGAGGCGGCGGGTGGCGACCGCCCCGGCCCACAGCGCCACGGTGTGGCCCATGGCGGGATCGTCCGCGCACATCCGGCGTACGACGTGCGCGTCGAATTCCTGTGCGCGCACCGGCCCGACCGTCCGGGCGCCGAACCGCCACCGGTACGGCGGGAAGAGCCAGGACCAGCCCAGCAGATCGCCGGGGCCGAGGGTCTCCAGCTCGACCGGGCGGTGGCCCGGCACACGCATGTCGAGCGACACGGTGCCGGACCGGATGATCCAGAAGTGGTCGGCCCGGCCGCCTTCGTGGAACAGGCGGATGCCCGCGGGGAAGAGGGCCTCGCGGGCCAGGCCCATGAGCCGGCCGCGGTGCTCCGTGGCGAGCGTCCTGTCCGGCCGGGGTGTCGTCGCGGTGGTCATCTCGCGCCTCCTCGTACGCCGCCTCCTCCCAGCCTCGACGCCGGGCGCCCACGGCACATGAGCCAACCGGCCCTACCCGCTGGGCTCAATGGGCACGGCTCCGGCCCCAGGGGTCCCGGTGGACCGGACCGGGCCCGGCGCCTTGCGGGGCTCTTCGGCCCAGGGGCGGGACCGGTGGTGTTCGGCGAACCTGATCACATATCCGCCCGCAGTCCGAAGGGATCCCGAGATGGCGCAGTCCCCGTCCCCCGAGCGCCCGAGCCCGACGGTGTCCCCGAGCGCCTGGCTGATGCTGGCCCTGGCCACCGTCGGGTTCGCCGTGAACTTCTGGGCGTGGGCACTGCTCAGCCCGCTCGGACCGCGCTTCAAGGACGACCTGGACCTGTCGTCCTTCGAGCAGTCGCTGCTGGTGGCCGTCCCGGTCGTGGTCGGGTCGCTCGGCCGGATCCCGGTGGGCGCGCTGACCGACCGCTACGGCGGACGGGTGATGTTCCCCCTGGTCTCGGCGGCCACGGTCGTCCCGGTGCTGTACGTCGGGCTCGCCGGGCACGACTCACTCACCGCGCTGCTGGTCGGCGGCTTCTTCCTCGGCATCGGCGGGACGGCGTTCGCGGTCGGGGTGCCATTCGTCAGCGCCTGGTTCCCGCCCGAGCGGCGCGGTCTCGCCATCGGCGTCTTCGGCATGGGCATGGGCGGTACGGCGATCAGCGCGCTGACCACGGTGAAGCTCGTGGACGCGTACGGCACCGCCAACCCGTTCCTCGTCTGCACCGCCGTCCTGGTGGTCTACGCGGTGGTGGCCGCGCTCGTCCTGCGGGACGCCCCGGGACGCGCGGCGCCGACCGAACCGCTGCTGCGGCGCCTGGCGGACACCCTGCGGCTGCCCCTCACCTGGCAGGCGTCGGCGCTGTACGCGGTGGCGTTCGGCGGCTATGTCGCCTTCTCCGTGTACCTGCCGACCTACCTCAAGACGGCCTACGGGCTCACCCAGACGGACGCGGCGAACCGCATGGCCGGATTCGTGCTGCTGGCGGTGGCGATGCGGCCGGTCGGCGGCTGGCTGTCGGACCGGATCGGTCCAGTGCGGGTGCTGTCCGGCTCCCTGGCCGTGGTCGTCGTGAGCGCGCTCGCGCAGTCCTTCACACCGTCCCTGGCCCCGGTGGGCACGATCGCCTTCCTGGCGATGGCGGCCGCGCTGGGCTCCGGCAGCGGGGCGACGTTCGCGTTCGTGGCGCTGCTCGCCCCGCCGGAGCGCACCGGCTCGGTGACCGGCGTGGTCGGAGCCGCGGGCGGCCTCGGCGGCTTCGTACCGCCCCTGGTGATGGGCTCCCTCTACGGTGCCTACGGCTCGTACGCGCTGGGCCTGCTGCTGCTCGCCGCGGTGGCGCTGGCCGCCCTGGTCTTCACGGAGACCGCGGTACGCCACGCGGCGACCCGGCGGGTTCCGGCCACCCAGCGCCACTGACCGGCGGCATAAGGGGCCGTTCGGCCCTCCGGCCCGGTCCCCCGGCCTCTGTCGGACACCCTGCCCTCGGACGGATCCTGAGGGTGCGGGAACCCCACGTAGGCACGCGAGGGTGCCGCTCCGGGAGGTGTCGGTCATGCTTCGCCCCATCGTCGTAGGACTGGACGGATCCCGCGAGAGCCTCGCCGCCGCCGACTGGGCGGCCCGGGAGGCGCTCCGGCGCGGGCTGCCGTTGCGGCTGGTGCACGCCTGGGAAGGCGGTGTCCCGCCCGGCGAGTCGGATCTGCCCGAGCTGGAGGCGCCTCGTCACTGGGCGCGGCGGATCCTGCGTGCCGGCCTGGACCGGCTCAACGAGCGCTATCCGCAGGTGTACCTGAGTGCCGAGCAGATTCCCCGGCCCGCGCCCGACGCCATGGTCGCGGCGGGCGACGAGTCCGAACTGCTGGTCCTCGGCAGCCGGGCGTTCAGCGGTCTCGGCGGTCTCATGGCGGGTTCCGTGGCGCTGGCGACGGTGGCGCACGTGACCCGGCCGGTCGTGCTGGTCCGGGCCGATCAGGCGCTCGAGGACGAGCACGAGCCGGACGAGGCGGGACGACGGTCCGCGCACACGCCGTATCGCCCGCTCGTGGTCGGTGTGGACCCGGCGCAGCAGTGCGACGACCTGCTCGCGTTCGCCTTCGAGGCCGCGACGCTGCGGGCCGCGCCGCTGCGCGTGGTGCACGCCTGGCGGCTGCCGTACGTACCGCCCGCGCTGGAGGCGAAAGCGCACAGGGAGGTGCGGCAGCGGGCCGAGCAGGCGCTGGAGGCCGTGCTCGCGCCGTGGCGGAGGAAGCACCCCACGGTGGAGGTCGTCACGGTGGTCGAGGAGGGGCGCCCGGCTCAGCGGTTGCTCGACACCGCGCGGGACGCCGGTCTGCTGATCGTCGGCCGCAGGATTCGCCCGGCCAGGATCGGCGCGCACACCGGACCCGTGGCGCACGCGGTGATGCACCACGTGCACTGCCCGGTCGCCGTCGTGCCGCACGGGTGAACTTCCTCACTGCTGAACTGCCGCACGAGTTCTGTGCAGGAGCGGCACACAGGCTGCACACGGCCTGTCCAATGGCTCGCTACGGTTCTGGCCGATCGATCCCCCGTGCGAAAGCCGAGTCAGGAAGACCCCGGATGGACTACTGCTCCTCGTGCCGTCGGCATCTCAACGGTGCCCTGGTGTGCCCCGGCTGCGGCGCCTACGCCCCGGACATCGCTCCCCCCATGGCGATGGCGCCCAGGGCAGTCGGCCCCGACGACACCTGGCACGACGCGGACCCCGCCGTCGAACCACCGGCCGAGGACCCGGCTGCCGTGACTACCGCCCCGGCGGGCCGGGCGGCTCGGCGACGGCAACGGGCCCGCTGGAAGAAGAACCAGCGCCGGGCCGTGGTGGCCACCGCGGTCGCGCTGGTCGGTGGCGGCCTCACCGTCGCCTCGATGGACCGGCAGTCCGGGGACCGGGCCCAGGCGGCCACGGCACCGGACAACACGGCCATGGGCACCGCCGAGGAGCGGCACACCGAGCCCACCGCCCCTGCCTCGACACCGCCGGGCACGCCCGGTGCGCGGCCCGGTACGCCGACCGCCCGGCCGTCGGCGCCCAGCGCCCCGCGCGAGCAGTCCGTCGCGGTCGTACCCACGGCCACGCCGACCGCGGACCGGCCGCGCGATCCGGTCGCTCCCCTGCCCTCGGTGACGTCGGCCGCCCAGTCGCAGGCCGCCTCCGTCGCGCCCGGCACGATCCCGGAGCCGACGGCCACAGCCCCGGCCACCCCCGCGCCATCGCCCTCGGCGACGGCGCCGTCGGAACTGTGCCTGCTCGTGCTGTGCCTCGGCTGATCCGCCGGGTCAGCCCGCCCCGCTACTGACCACCCGGCACCGGAACCCGCCACACCAGCCGGGTCCCCCCGCCCTCCGGGGTGCTCAACTCCAGTTCCCCGCCGAACTGCTGGGCCCGCTCGGCCATGTTCCGCAGTCCGCTGCGCCGGCCCTCGGCCGGTGTGCCCACGCCGTTGTCGGTGACCGCCAGCCACACCTCGCGGCCGTCGGTCTCCAGCACCACCTCGGCGCGCCCCGCGCGGGCGTGGCGGGCGACGTTGGTCAGGGCCTCGGAGAGCACGGCGACCACATGGTCGGCGATCTCCCGGGGCACGTCCGTGTCGACCAGCCCCTCCATCCGCACGCTGGGGGCGAATCCCAGGACCGGGGCCGCCTCACCGGCCGCCCGGACGACCCGGGCCCGCAGCCCGGTCCCGGCGCCGTCCTCGCGCGCCCGCAGTCCGAAGATCGTCGACCGGATGATCTTGATGGTCTCGTCCAGGTCGTCCACGGCCCGCGCCACGCGGTCCCCGGCCTCCTGGTGCTCGATGAAGCGTCCCGCGCTCTGCAGGGTCATCCCGGTCGCGAACAGCCGTTGGATGGCGAGGTCGTGCAGGTCGCGGGCGATCCGGTCGCGGTCCTTAAGCACCGCGATCTCCTCGGCGTCCCGGCGCCGCTCGGCCAGCTCCATCGCGATCGCGGCCTGCGCGGCGAAGCTCTGCAACGGCACGGTCTCCTTGTCGGAGAACACCGGCCGGCCCGCCTCACGCACCAGCAGCACCACGCCGCGCACACCGTCGGCGGTCCCGATGGGCACGGCCACGGCGGGCCCCAGTCCAGCGAACCGGGAGTCCGGGTCCGTAGCCTCCTCGTCGCGGGTGACGTCCGTGCTGGTGACGGACTCGGCGGTGGAGAAGGCCCGGCCGATGAGGCTCTCGTCCACCGGCAGCACCAGCCCCTGATGGGCCTCGGCGCCCTTGCCGACCGCGAGGTCCACCCGCAGCGCGTCGGTGTCCTCCACCGGCATGGCCACGACGGCGAGGACCGCGCCGGTGATCTCCTTGGCCCGCCGGGCGATCAGTCCGAGCGCCTCACCGCGCTCGGCTCCGGACATCAGGCTGTGGGTGATCTCGGCGTTGGCCTGGAGCCATCGCTCCCGCAGCCGGGACTCCTCGTACAGCCGGGCGTTGTCGATGGCCACACCGGCCGCGACGGCCAGGGTCGACAGAACCGACTCGTCCTCCTCGTCGAACTGCGCCCCGCCCGCCTTCTCGGTCAGGTACAGATTGCCGAAGACCTGGTCGCGGACCCGGATCGGGACGCCCAGGAAGGTGTGCATCGGCGGGTGGTGGGGCGGGAAGCCGTAGGAGGCGGGGTGCTCGGAGAGCTTCGCCAGGCGCAGCGACTCGGGGTGGCGGATCAGCTCGCCGAGGATGCCGTGGCCCTCCGGGTAGGGGCCGATCTCGGCGATCTGCTCCTCGCTGACGCCGACGGTGTGGAAGGCCGACAGACGCTTTCCGTCCGCCCCGATCACCCCGAGCGCGGCGTACCGCGCGTCCACCAGCGCCGCAGCCGCCTCGACGATGCTGTGCAGGGCCTGTTCCAGGTCCAGCTCCCGACCGACCGAGAGCACTGCCTCCAGCAGGCTGTGCACCCGGTCGCGCGTGCCCCGGGCAGCGTCGAGTCGGGCCTGCAATTCCTCCAGCAGCTCGTCAAGCTTCAGCTGCGGCAGCCGTACGCGGGCCTGCCCGGCCTGCTCCTGGCTCTCCACCGTTCCTCCACGTCCCCTCCGACCAGTGCGGTCAGGGCCACGCTATCGGTATGGGGAATGGTGTGGCACGGGATGGCACGGGTCGGCCGCGTGGGCGGCTGGGCTCGGGCAGGTACGTCCGATGCCGGACGGGACGGCCCCAGGGCTAGCGTCCCTCCTGGCGCCGCAGCCGGTCCTGGGTCTGGGTCGCGATGACGGCGGCCTGGATCCGGCGTTCCACGCCCAGCTTGGCCAACAGGCGGGAGATGTGGTTCTTCACGGTCTTCTCCGCGAGGTAGAGCCGCTGGCCGATCTGGCGGTTGGTCAGGCCCTCGCCGATCAGGGCGAGGATCTCCCGCTCGCGGTCGGTGAGCCCGGGCAGCGGGTCCGGCTCCTCCTCCTGACGCTGGTCGTGGCGCAGCCGCGCCATCAGCCGGGTGGTGGCACTCGGGTCGAGCAAGGACTGCCCGGCGGCGACCGTGCGCACGGCGGACACCAGGTCCGAGCCCTGGATCTGCTTCAGCACATAGCCGGACGCGCCCGCCATGATCGAGTCGAGCAGAGCGTCCTCGTCGTCGAACGAGGTCAGCATCAGACAGGCCAACTCGGGCATGCGGGACCGCAGTTCTCGGCAGACGGTCACGCCGTCGCCGTCCGGCAGGCGGACGTCGAGCACCGCGACCTGCGGGCGCAGCGCGGGCACCCGGACGAGTGCCTGCTCCACGGTGGCGGCCTCACCGACAACGGTGATGTCGGGCTCGTCGTTCAGCAGGTCGCGCACGCCCCGCCGGACGACCTCGTGGTCGTCCAGCAGGAAGACCCGGATCGGGTCGTCGGGGCCCGGCCGTCCGCCGTCCGCCATCGAATGCTCCTCGTCCTGTCGCGTCGTGGTGCCGGATGGCGGTCCACGGGTCGGTGGTCAGTGCTGCTGCGATCTTCGTCCGGCCACGGGGCACGAGGCCAGGGCCTCTCGGACGCAGGCCGGGGCCGAACGGCCCTAGCCGTACCGGCCTCGATGCGAGTCGAATGATCTGATCGAGCCATCTGTTCGAACCACACCCAGACCCTACGACGGTTCCCGTTCCCTCCCTAACGACCCGTACGGAAGCCCACCATGCCCCACGACCACGGCCTCCCGACAGCCGCAGGACCACGCCGGAGCATCGAGCTCGACAGTGCCGAGGCGCTGCGGCTGCTGGGCAGCGTGTCCTTCGGCCGGATCGTCTTCACCCAGCACGCGCTGCCGACGATCCGCCCGGTCAACCATGTCCTGGACGGCGGCGACATCGTCATCCGCACCCACGACGGCGCCGCGCTGACCTCCAGGACGCGACAGTCCGGGTCGCCCGGCGTGGTCGTGGCCTACGAGGCCGATGTCATCGATCCCCTCACGCACCTCGGCTGGAGCGTCGTCGTCACGGGCTACGCCCATCTGGTCACCGACGCCGACGAGTTGGCCCGCTACGCGACCTTGCTGCACCCGTGGTCGCAGCAGATGATGAACTACGCGGTGCGTATCCGCCCGGACCTGGTCACCGGGGTCCGGCTCGCGGCGGCCTGACCCCGGCGCGTCGGCGTCAGGGTGTGGGAACCAGGACGACGGGGCAGTGCGAGCGGTGCAGCAGCGTGTGCGCGACAGGGCCGAGGCGACCGCGGCGGCGGTGGGCGCCGATCACCACGACGGCCGCTTCGCCCGTGGCCTCCAGCAGGGTGCGGGCGGGGCCGCCGCGGACCGTGCGGGCCTCGACGGAGACCGCCGGATGCCGCTCCTGAAGACCGGCGAGGCTGAAGCGCGGTACGGCGCCCTCGGACCGCCCGGTCGCCGCGATCTCCCGTTGCCCCGGGCTGGTCGCCGGGATCAGTGAGGGCAGTTCGGGGGCGATGAACCGATGGGTCCAGCAGTGCACGACGTCCAGCCCGACGCCACGGCGTTCGGCCTCCGCGAAGGCGTAGGCGGCGGCCTCGGTGTCCGCGTCGCTCTCCAGCCCGAGCAGCACCCGGCGCGCGCCGTCGCACGGGTGGTCACCACGGACGACCAGCAGGGGGCCTGCCACATGGGCGGCGAGGCCGAGGCTCACCGAGCGGGCGAGCACCCCGGGGACCGATCCGAGGCCTCTGGTGCCGACAACGGTGAGGGCGGCGCCCGCGCTCGCCCGCACCAGCTCGCCCACGGCGCCACCGGTCACGGGCGTCGACGTCACGCGCAGACCGGGATGGCGTGCGCGGACACGGGCGACGGCGGCCCCGAGAACGGGACCGGCCTCGTCCCGGTCGGGTACGGCGTAGACGATCCGCAGCGCGGTCTCCCGCCGTGCCGCCTCGTCCGACGCCCAGTCCAGCGCCCGTACGGCGACCAGGGATCCGTCCACTCCGACGACGACGTACTGGGGAGTCATGGCTCCTCCCTTCCTCTTCGTGCTCCCGATCCTTCTCGCGTGCGGGAGCCCGCGGCAGGGGCCGAGGGAACCCGGCGGCCGCCGTCCGGCCCATGACCGACGGGACCGTCCGGCCCGCCCGGCTCAGAAGGGGAGGCGCACGCCGTACAGCGTGCGCCCGGCGACCAGTTCTCGCCCGGTCACCAGCTCCGGCTCGATGCGGACGAAGACCTCGTCCGGCGAGGGCACCCAGGAGCGAGGCCCGACACCCTTGAGGCGTGCGGTCTCCGCGGGGTCGGTGACCACGGCGGCGCAGCCGGTGACGACCACGCTCCAGCCGGACTGCGTGGCCGGGTCCACCTCGTCGGCCTCGAAGGCGACCACGGCACCGTCGACGGCCCGCACCAGCTCCGAGTCGGCGGCCGTGCACAGCAGCACCGCGCCGTCGTCCGCCAGACGGAAGTTGACGGGCAGGACGGCCGGCAGCGCGCGGCGGGTGTGGACGATCCGGCCGACCGGCGCCTTGGCCAGCAGGCGCAGGCACTCCTGCCGGTCGAGTTCGCGGAATCCATCGTTGCGGTTCATGGGCCTGCCCGTCTCTCGGCTGATCGCGTCCGTACGCTCTGCTCCGTCATGCTTCGTCACCGCGCCACGCCGTGCTCAGGGCCATCAGTCCCGGGGCGGCCCGACAACAGCCCTTGTCACACCTTGATACGGCGCCCGCTGACGGTGCGGGGCTCGATCCGGATCCACAGCTCGCGCGGGCCGCCCGCCCAGGGCGCGCTGTACGCCCGTTCGTCGAGGCGCCGCGCTTCGTCCGGGTCGGTCACCACCCGGGCGGGCCCGCGGACCAGGACGCTCCAGCCGCTGCTGAAGGCGTCGTCGATACGGTCGACCTCGACAGCCACCTGGCGGCCCGCCGACCGCGCGGGTGTCGTTCCCGGGGCGGTCCGGAAGGCGATCGCGCCGTCCACGACCGTGTAGTTGACGGGTACGACGACGGGTCCGGTCCCGGTGGGCACCGCCAGGTGCCCCACGCCGTGAGTGGCGAGCAGGGCGCGGCACTCGGTCTCCGTGAGCTCGGTGAACTCCGCGTGCCGAGCGGCCCGGCCCGGTCCGGGCGGCTGTTCGGCATCGCCCCCCGTCAGCTCCGAAACCGTGGTCCGCAAGGCCCCGGCCAGGCGCATCAGCGCCCCGATACCCGGTGCCGCGACCGGCTGCTCCTCCAGATAGCGGAGATAGCTGGTCGCCATGCCGGCCCGTGCGGCCGTCTCCGCACGGGAGAGCCCGAGGCGGGTGCGCCGCAGCGTGAGGCGCCGTCCGAGGTCGCCCACGGGCAGGGGCCCGGCCGCGGTCGACGGGGTCGGTTCGGTCATGGCCCGTCGCCTCCTCCTGTTGGCCCCCGGGTGGATGAACTCCCCACCCCCTCAAGCGTGTGCGGGCGGGACGGATCCCGCATGGGCCGGTCGGCCCAGGTCTGCGCGCCGGTCGGGGTCACCCGCCGAAAGGGCCGGTCGGCCCTTCCGCCACGCCAAGGGCGTCCGATTGCCTCTGACCATGTCCGACAACCTCACCCGGTCGAAGCCGTCGCTCTCGGAGCACGTCGAGGCGGAGGCCACCGTTGTGGTGTTACGCGGTGAACTCGACCTCCAGTCGACGCTGCTGCTGACCGCCGGGCTCGATGCGCTGACCGCCGGCCCGCGCCCCGACGTGGTCCTCGATCTGCGGGATGTGTCCTTCGTCGACTGCAGCGGGCTGAACGCGCTGTGCCGGACCAGAGCGCGCGCCCTCACCCGGCACGGCCGGATACGGCTGGTCACGGACGACCCACGCCTGCTGCGGCTGCTTCACCTGACCGGTCTGAGCGGCGTTTTCGAGCTGTACCCAAGCCTGCCCGACGCAGTCACCAGGCCGAACTCGACGCCGGGAAACTGATCCGTCCACCGTGTCAGTCGATCGCGCCACGGACCGTACGCCGTGGGGTGGCCGGGCCCTGTGGGCCGTAGCCGAGGCGGACGAGCATCTGGGCGTGGCCGGGTGCGGGGCTCAAGGACTGCCTCAGGTCCGGCCACTCCAGCGCCTGGTGCAGCAGCGACATCCGCAGGCCGCGGGCGGTGGCGACCAGCAGCACGCGCTCCAGGGCCTGTCCGGCGCGCAGCCAGTCGGTACGGCGGTCGTGTTCGGTGACCAGGAGAGCCATGACCGGGGCCGGCTCGAAGAGACGGGCGGGCAGCCGCTCGCTGTGCCGCTGCGCGGTGAAGTCACGCAGCGGCAGTTGTTCCCGGGCGTCCTGCGGGCCGAGCGCCGCCAGGGGCAGGCCGGTGTCGGAGAGGTCGTACGGGTCCTCGCGCACCCAGCGGCGGCTCTCCCGGGCCCGGTCCGGGTCGGCGCGATTGCGCCGCTCGCCCAGCGCGGTGAGCGCCAGCAGCCTGGCCGTCCGTGCCGGGTCGGGGAAGACCAGGGACGCGCCCTCCATCGCGGCCGTCGTCGCGAGTTCGGCGCGCAGGGGCGGCAGCGGTCCGCCCGAGAACGGCAGACGGCTGCTGCGCCTGCGCCAGACGGCCGGGTACAGCTCGTCCTCCGCCGCCTGCGGGTCCCCGGTGCGGGTCCCGGTGGGCCGCACGGTGGCCAGCAGCCCCGGATCCCGGGGCGAGGGCAGCAGCCGGGTGTCGGCTGTCCAGCCGAAGTGCGCCATCGCGACCCGGAGGTTGAGCACGCACGCTCCGACCGACACGTGCAGGGCGCGTGCGTCCGGGTCGGTGAACCGCAGTCCCTGGGAGGGAGCGGCGCGGACGTGGAAGGTGACGGTCTCGGGGTCCAGACGGAAGCGCCAGGGCTGGGAGTTGTACAGCGAGGGGGCGGCGACGGCCGCCGCGACACAGGTCTCCAGGACCGTGGCGTCAAGGATCGCGCTGCTCATGGTGCCCTCCGCCCGCAGAAGTGGTGCTGTCCTTCGAGAGTGGGCACCCGTGCCCCGGCGCGTGAGAGGCCGTTGGTCCCCGGCCGGGGTCCGACAGTCCGCATGTCTCCGGCGGCGCGCGGCAACGGGTCCGGGCCGGCGGAAGGGCTGAACGGCCCCTTCGCACCGCCCGGTTGGGCCCGACAGGACCACCGGTGGCGCCCCCTCGGCCCCTGCCGTCCGCCGGGCCGCCCATGGCACGTTCGATGCGGCGAGGACGACGAGGAGGTGCGGACCGATGGACGGCACGCGATGCGCGAAGGTGCGGCTGTGGCGCTGGCGGAGCAATCCGTTGCGGCGCCGCGAGGACATCGTCGAGGCGTGGATCGTGCTGGCCGTCTGGGTGGCCGTGCTCGTGGGCGGCACCCTGGCCGGGCTGGTGACGGCCCACGCCGCCGAGCAGGTCTTCGCCCAGCAGCGCGGCGACCGCCATGCGACCAAGGCCGTGCTGCTGGCCGACGTCCCCAAGGCGGCGAATTCGGTCGGACCGGCGAGCGGACACGCCGTGGCCGAGGTCCGCTGGACGGCCGACGACGGCACCGCGCGGACGGACGAGACCCTGGTGGCCAGGGGCCAGAAGGCCGGTGCCGAGATCGTCGTGTGGCTGGACGGCCGAGGCGCGCTGGCCATCGAGCCGATGAGTCGTACCGAGGCCGCGGTGGAGTCAGCCGCCCTCGGCTCGGCCGCCGCGCTGGCCTTCACGGGCGTGGTGTTCGGCGTGGGCACGGTGGCCCGCTGGCGGCTGGACCGGCGGCGCGTGGCGCGCTGGGGTCCGGAGTGGGAGGTGGTGGAGCCCGAGTGGCGGCGCAAGACCGGCTGACGGGGCCGCCTGTCAGTCGCCCCGGTACAGGGCCGTGAGCAGTTCCACCGCCGCCTGGGTGGCGGGGTGCGGATCGTCCCGCCACCAGGCGAGCCGTACCGCGATGGGCTCGGTGTCCCGCACCGGCCGGTAGACCACTCCGGGGCGCGGGTACTGGTGAGCGGTCGCCTCCGCGGTCATGCCGACGCACCGTCCGGTGGCGATCACGGTGAGCCAGTCGTCGACGTCGTGGGTCTCCTCAGTGGCCGGCCTGGCTCCCGGCGGCCACAGCTCGGCGGTGGTGGTGCCGGTACGGCGGTCGACGAGCAGGGTCCGTCCGGCGAGATCGGCGAGCCGCACCGAGCGTCGCCGGGCCAGCGGGTCGTCGTCGGCAACCGCGCACAGCCGCCGCTCCAGGCCGACGAGGGCCGAGTCGAACCGGCGGTCGTCCGGTGGGCGTCGGACAACGGACAGATCGCAGGCACCCTCCGCGAGGCCCGCGGTGGGCGAGTTGACGCGGACCAGCTGGAGATCGGTCCCGGCGTGTGCCGCGGCCCAGCGGCGCTGGAAGGCCGAGGTGTGCCGGCCGAGCGCGGCCCAGGCGTATCCGATGCGCAGCCGCTCATGGCCGGAGGTGGCCTCGCGGACCAGGTCGTCCACCTCGCCGAGCACCCGCCGGGCGTGGGCCAGCACCCGCTGCCCGGTCCCCGTCGGGGTCACCTCCCGGGAAGTCCGGCGCAACAGGCGTACGCCCAGGGCGCGTTCGAGCGAGGCGAGGGTGCGCGAGACGGCGGCCTGGGAGACGCCGAGCGCGATGGCCGCGTCGGTGAAGCCGCCCTCGTCGACGATCGCGACCAGGCAGCGCAGCTGTCGGAGCTCCACATCCATGACTCAAGCGTATAGATAACGCGGCCGGTGCATTTTGCGTATGCATGACGGAACCTCACCATGCTGGCATGCGCGCCCGAACCGCTCCCGCAGCCGCCCCCGAAGCCCTCGCCGTACAGCCCGAGCCCTCGCACATCGGCCTCGCCGGGGTGGCCACCATGCTCGGCAGCGGCCTGGCCAACCAGACCGGTGCCGCGATCGGATCGCTCGCCTTCCCGGTGCTCGGCCCGGTCGGTGTCGTCGCGGTGCGCCAGTACGTGGCCGCCGTCGTCCTGCTGTCCGTCGGCAGGCCGCGGCTGGGCGCCTTCACCTGGCGGCAGTGGTGGCCGGTCATGCTGCTGGCCGTCGTGTTCGGCACCATGAACCTGTCGCTGTACACCGCGATCGACCGGATCGGCCTCGGTCTCGCGGTGACCCTGGAGTTCCTCGGCCCGCTCGCCATCGCGCTGGCCGGCTCACGGCGCCGGGTGGACGCCCTGTGCGCGCTGATCGCCGCCGCGGGCGTCGTGGTCCTGATGCGGCCGCAGCCCTCCGCGGACTACGTCGGCATGGCCCTGGGGCTGCTGGCCGCCGCCTGCTGGTCGTCGTACATCCTGCTGAACCGGACCGTCGGACAGCGTGTCCCGGGCGCACAGGGGTCGGGGGCCGCGGCGGCGCTGTCCGCCCTGCTGTTCCTCCCGGTCGGCGTCGTGCTCGCGGTACGGCAGCCGCCGACGGTCGGGGCCGTCGCCTGCGCCGCCGCTGCCGGAGTCCTCTCCTCCGCCGTCCCGTACCTCGCGGACGTCTTCACCTTGCGCCACGTCCCGGCGCGGGCCTTCGGGCTCTTCATGAGTGTCAACCCGGTCCTCGCCGCGCTCGTCGGCCTGGTCGGCCTGGGCCAGGGCCTGGGCAGGGCGGAGTGGGCCGGCATCGGGGCGATCGTCGCGGCCAATGCGCTCGCCCTTCGGCACCGGGCGTCGGAGGATGGAATCGGAGAGGTGTGAAAGGGGTGCGTCGTGCACTGCTACGAATGCGCACTCGATGACACAGCCACACCCGCGATCGCGGTGTGCGTGCGCTGTGGCTGCGCGGTGTGTCTGAACCATGCCAAGGTCGCCGAACGGCTCGTGCACCACGATGTCGGCCTCGGCCAGACCTACGGGCCGCGCCCGGCCCGGCGTGTGACGTGTCCGACCTGCCATGACGCCGAGGCGTTCGAGGTACGCCACGCCGACTGAGCCGTCAGATCGACCAGCCGACCGTCGGCCGGTACACAACCTCGGGCTCGGACACGTCCCTGGACGCGAGGTCCCGCGTCGCGGCGCGCACCAGTTGCCCCGCGATGTCGTGCAGAGCGCGGCCGGCCGCCAACTCGTCGCCGATCTCCGGCACGTCCGCGTCGGTGGGATTGCGGTGTGCGGTCCCCCTGCCGGTGAGCGATGTGCTCCCGGTGTCCAGGACGACCTGTGCCTTGGTGGTTCCCTCCTCCTCGACGAGGTAGAGGTGAACCGTCCATTCCGCGATGTGGGACATCGTGTCCTCCTCGTCTCGACCGCGACGGCCGCCGGATGCGGTGCCGCACCCGCGGCCCACGCCCCTTCCATCGTGGAACGACGACCGGGCCACCGCACGGGGCAGGGCATCCTCACCTACGGCCGGTCATCCCTTGCCCTCGTCGAAGCTGGCGAAATACGCGGCGGCCATGTCCTCGTCGCCGTGCCCCTGGGCGGCGGCCCGCTCCAGCCGGGCGGCGCCCGCGGCGGCCACGTCGAGGCGGACCCCGCCCCGCTCGCCCGCCTCGACGATCAGCCGGGCGTCCTTGGCGGCGGTGGAGACCGCGAACTGGGCAGGGGAGAGCCGCTCTTCGAGGATCAGCCCGGACTTGGCGCGCAGATATCCCATGTCGAGCGGGCCGCCCGCGATGAGGTCGAAGAAGTGCCATGGATCGACACCGAGGGCACCCGAGAGGGCGAGGGTCTCCCCCGCCGCGGCCGTGGCCGCGATGACCCAGCTGTTGGCGACCAGCTTGAGCCGGGTGGCGGTGCCCGCGGCCCCGTCGTCGCCGGTCCAGACGGTGCGGGCGCCGACGGCGTCGAACACGGGCGTGACCTTCTCCCTCCCCTCTGCGGGACCGGCGGCCAGCACGGTGAGCTGACCGGCCTCGGCGGGCTGCCGGGTGCCGAGCACGGGGGCGTCGTAGAAGGCGAGTCGATGCTCACGGGCGAAGTCGGCGAGGCCGGGGAGGGCGTCGATGCCCGCGGTGGTCGACTGCACCCACGCGGTGCCGGGACGCAGGTCGGGGGCGGCCCGGCGCATGACGTCCAGGGCGGCGGGACCGTCGTGCAGGACGGTGAGTACGACATCGGCGTCCCGCACCGCCTCGGCGGGGCTCCCGGCGACGAGCGCGCCGTCGGCGGTGAGCGGTTCGGCCTTGGCGCGGGTGCGGTTCCAGGCGCGCACCGCGTGTCCGGCGCGGGCGAGGTTGCGGGCCATCGCGGCCCCCATAATCCCGGTGCCCAGCACCGCGACGGTGAGCTTGTCGGTCATCACGTCCACCTTCCTGTTATCGCCCTCGGGCACCGCTCCGCCGGGGCGCCGCCTTGCTCCGCGAAACCGGCGTCCGCCGGTCAGTCGGCGGCGTCGCCGCGCAGGACCAGGTCCAGCAGGCCGGGAAAGCGCGCCTCGAACTCCTCGCGTCGCAGCCGGTTCACCCGTTTGGGGCCCTCGTCGCGCTGCTCGACCAGGCCGGCGCCCCGCAGCACCGAGAAATGGTGGCTGAGCGCGGCCTTGCCGACCGGCACGTCGAAGCTGCCGCAGCTGCGCGTCCAGTCGGCGGAGCCCGCCAGCTCCCGGATGAGTGTCATCCGCACCGGGTCGGCGACCGCGGACAGCGCGGTCTGGACGGAGACGTCCTCGGGATCCGTGTGCACGGGTGCGGCGCGATGACTGCCGCCGACCGCCTGGTTCGCCATGCCCGCTCCCTGGCCGCTTGCCGAGTGTTCGATCTGTATCTTACAGTCCGAGTGTTCGCTTGCCATTGAACACTCACCGAGCCGAACACTCATCGAGCCGAAGGATGCGGTCACCCATGCGCGCAGTCGAATTCCAGGAGTACGGCGATCCCGAGGTGCTGAAGGTCGTCGCGGCCGAGGTCCCCGAGCCGGGGCCGGGGCAGGTGACCATCGACGCCGCGTATGCAGGCGTGAACTTCGCGGACGTCAAGGCCCGCGCGGAGGGGTACCGGGTCGACTCGCTGCCGTACCGGCCGGGCCTTGAGGTCTCCGGGCGGATCCGCGCGGTGGGCGAAGGCGTGACGGGCCTGCGTCCGGGTCAGGAGGTCGCGGCCCTCGTCGGCGGCGGCGCGTACGCCGAGGTGGTCCTCGCCGATGCCGCCACGGTCTTCCCGCTCCCCGAGGGCCTGGACCTGCGTACGGCGGCCACGCTGCCCACCGTCGTGCCGACCGTGCACGCCCTGCTGCACGAGGTCGGGCGGCTGCGCGCCGGGGAGACCGTCCTGGTGCACGGCGCCGCGGGCGGCATCGGCACGGTGGCCGGGCAGCTGGCCCGGGCGGCGGGCGCCGGGGCGGTGTACGGGGTCGCCTCGTCGGCGGGCAAGGCCGAGTACGCACTCAAGCACGGCTACGACGAGGTGTTCACCGCCGACACCTTCCCCGAGGAGGTCCGGCGCGCGACCGGCGGCCGGGGCGCCGACCTCGTCCTGGACCCGGTGGGCGGCGACACCCTGCGCCGCGGCCTCGACACACTGGCCGTCTTCGGGCGCCTGGTGTCGTTCGGCAACGCGGGCGGGGCCGAGCCGTGGCGCGTCGGGCAGCCCGAGCTCTACCCCGAGGGCCGGTCCGTCGCGGGCTTCTCCGTCCTGGCCCTGGCCCGGACGGCACCGGACGCCCTGCGGGCGCTCGCCGAGCGGGCCTTCCGTACGGTGACCGACGGGACCGTACGCCTGCCGGTCACCGCGGAGTTCCCGCTGTCGGACGCGGCCGGGGCGCACCGGCTGCTGGGCGGGCGGGCGTCGACGGGGAAGCTGGTGCTGCGGGTGGCGGAGTGACCGGGCGCTTCCTCAGTCCTCGTCCAGCTTGGCGACCACCCGCTCGGAGATCTCGGCCAGTGTCCGCAGCTCCGCCGGGGTGACATGGTCGAGGAACAGCGAGCGCACCGCCTCCACATGGAGCGGGGCGGCCGCCTCGATCGCCGCGCGGCCCGCGTCCGTGATGGCCACGAAGGCCCCGCGCCCGTCCTCCGGGCACTCCTGGCGGACCACCATCCCCCGGGAGACCATCCGGGCGATGTGATGGGACATCCGGCTCTTCTCCCATTCGAGCGCCCGGCTCAGGTCCTGGTAGCGCTGGCGCCCTTCGGGCACATCCGTCAGATGGACCAGGACCGCGAAGTCGGCCGCCGACACATTCGACTCCGACTGCAACAAGCGCCCCAACCGGCCGCCGAGCCGCTCCTGGAGCCGGACGAAGTTCCGCCAGGCGTGCTGCTCCTCGGGCGTCAGCCACCGCTCCTTGTCTGCCATACGGGAAAGTGTATGCAAAGTTGACGGATCATCTAGCTGTCGGCCGGTTCCGAGCCGTCCAGCGGCTGTTCCGTCCAGATGGTCTTGCCCGTCTGCCCGTACCGGCAGCCCCACCGCGAGGTGAGCTGAGCCACCAGGAAGAGACCTCGTCCGCCCTCGTCGGTACTGCCCGCCTGCCGCAGCCGGGGCTGGGTGTTGCCGGGGTCGGTGACCTCGCAGACCAGGACGTCCTCCCGGATCAGGCGCAGCCCCACCGGGCCACCGGCGTAGCGGACGGCGTTGGTGACCAGTTCGCTGACCACGAGTTCGGTGGTGAAGGAGAGGTCGTCGAGCCCCCAGTCGGCCAGCTGGCGGGTGATCTTCTCCCGGGCCTCGGCCACGATCCTCAGATCGGCCGGGAAGTCCCAGCTGGCGATGTGGTCTCCCTGCACGGCACGCGTGCGCGTCAGCAGCAGGGTGACGTCCTCCCCTCCCGGCAGCTCACCGAGGTCGTCGAGGACGGCGCGGCCCGTCTCGCGCAGCGGGGTGCGGCTGTGCGCGCGGAGGCTGTCCGTCAGCCGGCGCAGGCCCGCTTCGAGGTCGCGGTTCCCGCCGATGACCAGGCCCTTGGTGTGCAGGGCGATGAGGCTGCCGGGCTCGACCTCGACCGTGGTGACCTCGAACGGCATCCCGCCCACCCCGAGCGGAGGTCCGGGCGAGATCCGGATCTCCTGCTCGGTGCCGTCGGGGCGGACGACGACCGGCGGCAGCTGGCCGGCGCTGGCGATCATGCACTGGCAGGTCACCGGGTCGTAGACGACGTACAGACAGGCCGCGGTGACGGTGTCCCGAAGTTCCGCCGGTGCCTCGGCCGCCAGGCGCTGGACGAGTCCGTCGAGGCGGGTGAGCAGTTCGCCGGGGTCCGGTTCGAGGTCGGCGAGCGTGTGAATGGCGGCGCGCAGGCGTCCCATCGCTGCCGTCGCGCGCAGGCCGCGGCCCGAGACATCGCCGACGACGAGCGCCAGCCGCAGGGAGGGCAGCGGGATGGCGTCGAACCAGTCGCCGCCGATCTCGGCTCCGCCGCCCGCGGGCCGGTAGAGCCCCGCGGTCTCGGCCGCCGGGGTGTCGGTGGTCGCCCGGGGCAGCAGGCTCTGCTGGAGGGCGACGGCCGCGCGGTGCTCCCGGGTGTAGCGGCGGGCGTTGTCGATGGCGAGGGCGCCTCGGGAGGCGATCTGGGTCACCAGGTCGGTGTCCTCCCGGGTGAACGGTTCCGGATCCTCCACCCGCCAGACCTGGAGGTCGCCGAGCATCGTCCCGCGCGCGTACAGCGGCGCGATCATCAGCGAGTGCCACGCGTCGGGCAGCAGGGCGATGGCCGCCGACCGGTCGCCCAGGACGGCCAGGAGTTCGTCGCGGGTCATGACGATCGTCTTGCCGCGCTGGAGCGTGCGCAGGGACGGGTGATCGGGGAGCGGCGGGAGGGCGTCCCCCTTGCGGATCCGGCCCGGCCACTCCCCGGTGGCGGAACCCACGGCACGCAGATGCAGGTCCCCGCCGCCGGACCGGTGCGCGGGTTCGTCGCCGGTCAGCACCGCCTCCGCCAGATCGACGATCCCCATGTCCCCGATGCCGGGCACGACCGTCTCGGCCAGTTCCTGCGCGGTGCGCGCGACGTCCAGCGAGCCACCGACGCGGATCGCGGCCTCCCGGAGGAGGTCAAGGTTCGAACGGGCCCGCTGCGGCCCGGTCGCGTAGGTGAAGAACGCGGCGACGCCCGTCGGGCGCCCGTCCTCGTCCTCCAGCCGCACGGCGGACATCCGCAGATGCCGCTCCCGGCCGGGGGCCAGCGGCGACCGCATCCGCTTCTCGCCGCCGACCAGCGGGGCACCGGACTCCAGCACCTGGCGCAGCGAGGTCTCGATGTCGTCGGCGTCCTCCGGTACGAGGAAGTCCCGCAGCCTGGCGCCGGGCGGTACCGGAGTGCCGTCGGGCACCACCGGAACGCCCTTGGTGTGCAGAAGGGCCAGGTCCGGGCCGTGCACGACGACGCCGATCGCGTCCTGGGAGAAGAGCGCGCGCAGCAGCGAGGCGCCCAGGTCCCGGTCGCCGAACCGCAGGTCCGGTGCGGCCACCACCAGCGACTCGGCGGATTCCGCCAGCCGGAAAGCCCGGTAGGCGACCTCGACGGTGCCGCCCTGGCGTCGGTTCAGCCGCACGCTGCCGCTCGTAGGCGGGCACGCCCCGCCGGACCCGTCGGCGAGCAGATGCCGCACCGGGTGCCCGCAGACCTCCGTCGCGTCGTACCCGAGCAGCTCCGCCGCCGCCCGGGACCACCGCACCACCGTGCCCTGTTCGTCCAGTACGGCGGTGACGAGGGCGTCGAAGGCGACCGAGCCGGGGCCGACGTCGTCGCTGGAACCGCTCATGGCACTCCTCGTTCGGCCGGGCACGTCGCGTGTGCTCCGCCGGGAGACAGTTCCCATTATCAACGGCAAGGCCCTCCGATGTGCTCCAGGAGCCTCCGCGCACGTGACCTTCCCCGTCCGAGGGCAGATACTGCCGACAGCGGTCCGGAAGCTGTCTGCCCAGCTCACCAGGAGGTACCCATGAGGATGCTCATCAACGTGCCGGAGACCGTCGTCGCGGACGCGCTGCGCGGTCTGGCGGCCGCCCACCCCGAGCTCACGGTGGACGTGGAGAACCGGGTGATCGTACGGCGGGACGCGCCCGTCGCCGGGAAGGTCGCCCTGGTCTCCGGCGGCGGTTCGGGGCACGAACCGCTGCACGGCGGTTTCGTGGGGCCCGGGATGCTCTCGGCGGCCTGTCCGGGCGAGGTGTTCACCTCTCCGGTACCGGACCAGATGGTGCGTGCCGCGGCGGCCGTGGACAGCGGCGCGGGCGTGCTGTTCATCGTGAAGAACTACACCGGTGACGTGCTCAACTTCGACATGGCCGCCGAACTGGCCGAGGACGAGGGCATCCAGGTGGCGAAGGTCCTCGTCGACGACGATGTGGCGGTCACCGACAGTCTGTACACGGCCGGGCGCCGGGGCACGGGCGCGACCCTCTTCGTGGAGAAGATCGCGGGCGCGGCGGCCGACGAGGGCATGCCGCTGGAGCGGGTGGAGGCGATCGCCCGTCAGGTCAACGAGAACTCCCGCAGCTTCGGCGTGGCGCTCAGCGCGTGCACCACGTACGCGAAGGGCAGCCCCACCTTCGATCTGCCCTCCGGCGAACTGGAGTTGGGCATCGGCATCCACGGCGAGCCCGGCCGTGAGCGGCGGGCCATGATGACCTCGGGCGAGATCGCCGACTTCGCGGTGAACGCGCTCCTGGAGGACAGGCTCCCGCGCAATCCGGTGCTGGTCCTGGTCAACGGCATGGGCGCGACCCCGCTGTTGGAGCTGTACGGCTTCAACGCCGAGGTGCAGCGGGTACTCGGCGACCGTGGCGTGGCCGTCGCCCACACCCTCGTCGGCAACTACGTCACCTCGCTCGACATGGCCGGCGCCTCGGTCACCCTGTGCGAGATCGACGAGGAGCTGCTGCGCCTGTGGAACGCGCCGGTGCGGACGGCCGGGCTGCGCTGGGGCGTGTGAGCGGGCGGCGCCCGGGTGTCAACGTACCTACCACGCAAGGAGATTCCGTGCTCGACGCCGACTTCTTCCGCCGTTGGATGACCGTGACCGCCGCGTCCGTGGAACGTGAGGCGGACCGGCTCACCGCCCTCGACTCGCCGATCGGGGACGCCGACCACGGCAGTAACCTGCTGCGCGGCTTCCGTGCCGTGAGCGCCGTCCTGGACAAGGAGCCGCCGGACACTCCCGGAGCGGTTCTCGTGCTGTCCGGACGTCAGTTGATCTCGACGGTGGGCGGCGCCTCGGGACCGCTGTACGGGACGCTGCTGCGGCGTACCGGCAAGGCGCTCGGGGAGGCCGCCGAGGTCGACGAGGCGCGGTTCGCGACGGCGTTCCGTACCGGGGTGGAGGCGGTGATGACGCTGGGCGGCGCGGCGCCGGGCGACAAGACCATGATCGACGCGCTGTTGCCGGCCGTGGACGCGCTCGACGCGGGTTTCGGCGCGGCGCGGGCCGCCGCGGAGGAGGGAGCGCTGGCCACGACGCCGCTCCAGGCGCGCAAGGGGCGGGCGAGCTATCTCGGCGAGCGCAGCATCGGGCACCAGGATCCGGGGGCGACCTCGGCGGCCCTGCTCATCGCGGCACTGGCGGAGGCGAACGGTGAGTGACGACAAGCCGGTCGGGATCGTGCTGGTGTCGCACAGCGCCCAGGTGGCCGACTCGGTCGCCGAGCTGGCCAAGAGCCTTGCGGGCGGCGGGGCTTCGGTGCCGGTGGCGGCGGCGGGCGGCACCGAGGGCGGCGGCGTCGGCACCAGCTCCGAGCTGATCGCCGCCGCCGCGGCGGCCGTCGACCGGGGCGCCGGGGTGGCCGTCCTCACCGACCTGGGCAGCGCGGTCCTCACCGTGAAGGCCCTGCTGGCCGAGGGCGACGAACTCCCCGACAACACCCGCCTGCTGGACGCCCCCTTCGTCGAGGGCGCGGTGGCCGCGGTCGTCACGGCGTCAACCGGAGCCGACCTCGCGGCTGTTGAGGCGGCGGCGATGGAGGCCTACACCTACCGCAAGGTCTAGGCGAGCCCCCGCGCCACCACCTCCAGGGCCGTGCGCAGCGCGCTCTGCAGTCCGGCCCTCGTTGCCGTCGCGTCGGGGGCCGGGTCGGTGGTGTGCCAGGCGTGGTGCTCGACCGCCGCGCGCAGGGCCGCGTTGAACATGGCGGCCTCGATCACCGGCCGCAGGTCGTCGACGGGGAGTCCGGCACGTTCGGCGAGGGCGCGGGCGAAGGCCGGTTCGGCTTCGTCGTAGGTCTGGAGCCAGACGGCGCGCAGGCCGGGTTCGGTGCGGGTGAGGCGGACCAGTGCGTCGACCGTGGTGTGCTCGGGGCCCTGGGCGGGACCGTGGTCGGCCAGGAGGCCGTCGTCGAAGATCTCTTCGAGGGGCTCGCCCGGCCGCCAGTGGCGCAGGCACTCGGCGATCACGTCGATGCCCGCCGAGAACAGCGGCTGCACGCAGCTCTCCTTGCTCGGGAAGTAGCGCCACACGGTCCGCGCCGAGACGCCGACCGCCTGCCCGATCTGCTCGCCCGTAGTCGCCGTCACGCCCTGCTCGACGAACAGGTCGACCGCGGCCCGGGCGATCTCCAGCCGGATCTCGGCCTTGCGCTGCTCGGTCAGCGGCGGTCGGCCCGTGCGGGGGCGGGCTGCGGTCATCTCGTCCTCCGGTCCGGTGATCGCTCTTCCGGAATTCTCCATCACACCCGCGACCGGACGGTCACCTCCGCGACCGACTTTATGTCACTCACAGACATTAAGTCGCTAGAGTGAGCGACCCAGGGCACTCGGCCCTGGCACACGTGTGAGGAGCGGTTCATGGCCGACGGACTCGACGGACGCGGCGTCATCGTCACCGGAGCGGGCTCGGGCATCGGCCGGGCGACCGCGCTGACCTTCGCCGCCCAGGGCGACCGGGTGGTGGCGGCGGACCTCAACGCCGAGGGCGTGCGGGCCGTGGTCGAGGAGATCAAGGAGGCGGGCGGCATAGCGGTCGCGGTCACCGGCGATCTGAGCGAGCAGTCGGTCGTCGACGCGGTCGTGGCCACCGCCGTGGAGCGCTTCGGCGGCGTGGACGTGCTGGTCAACAACGCCGGGATCATGGACCGGATGTCGGCGCTCGCGGATGTGAGCGACGCGGAGTGGGAGCGGGTCATACGGGTCAACCTCACCGCCCCCTTCCGGCTCACCCGGGCCGTACTGCCGCACATGCTGGCCGCGGGCAAGGGCGTGATCGTCAACACCGCCTCCGAGGCCGGTCTCCGGGGCAGCGCCGCGGGCGCCGCGTACACCGCCTCCAAGCACGGCATCGTGGGCCTGACGAAGAACCTCGCGGTGATGTACCGAGGGCAGGGCATCCGCGCCAACGCCATCGCGCCCGGCGGCACCCTGACCGGCATCGTCGTCGACGCCGAGCAGGGCGCGCACGGTCCGACGGCGCTCGGCCCGCACTTCGTCAACGTCGGCCGGCTGGCCCAGCCGGAGGAGCAGGCCGCGGCCATCGTGTTCCTGGCCTCGGACGCGGCGAGCAACGTCAACGGTGTGGTACTGCCGGTGGACGACGGCTGGTCGGCGGTCTGACCGGGACGCGGGCTCTCAGCGGGAGCTCAGGAGCTTGCGGGCCAGCCGCTCCCCCATCACGCCCGCGGCCTCGGTGTCCTCGATCGGCTCCACCCGGGTGTCCTTGAAGACGATGTAGGTGACGCCGGAGTCGGTGCCGCCGCCGTGCGGGTCGGGATGGATCCCGAGTTCCTCGGCGGCGGCGTAGGAGGCCTCGCCGATGATGTCGTGCGGGCCCACGTCACCGACGACCGCGTACCGCACCCGGTCCTCGTGGACCAGGGCGACCACCGAGCCGCCGCGGATGCCGTGGTCCCGGTAGTCCCACAGGCCGCTCGGAGCGGGCACGACGACATACGGGAGGCGTTCGGCGTCCAGATAGCCGCCGTCGGACTGCTGGAAGGCAGTGGCGTCGCTGAAGTACGGGTCAGTGCGGCTGTTGCAGCGGGGGCCCGGCCGCCCGTCGCAGTCGATGTCCAGGTCCGCCTTCCAGTAGACGGCGTCCCGGGTGCCGCAGACCGGGATCGTCGCCGCCTCGCCGCTGTCGGTGCGAAAGCGCCCGCGGGAGATCTGGGGGCAATCGCGCACCCTGGCAAGGAGGTCGGCGGCGCGGACGTCGCCCAGGGGCCGGACCGCGGGCCACTCCCCGTACTGCGGCTCGGCGGTGGGCAGCGCGGTCGGGGCGAGCAGGACGGCGCTTGCCGCGACCAGCGTGAGCGAGCGGACACGCACGATGAGGGACCCTCTCGACGGGGGCACTGACGGACACTCAGCCCAATCTGGTGTCTGGTCGATCATGCGGCCACCGTTCGGGGGCCAGACGGTGCACACACCCGCAGTACGGCGGCGCGGCTCCGAACTTCCGGCAGCGGCCGGGAGTTCGGAGCCGGTGTCGGCCCGTTCTCCCGGCCGCGCACGGCCGGCGCGGGATCAGCGACGACAGCGGTCCGCGCCACCGGCTCGAACTCCCACACCCTCATGGGGAGTTCAGCCGTGAGGGGGTCAGCATACGTAACGCGCGGGAACGGTCACCAACGACCGCCCTCTTGATGTGATCGCGTCACCCGCGTCATATTGGTCCGGACCATTGCCGCGCCGGTGGGGTGGACTCCGCCGCGGCGCCCTCTCCCGGGAGGCCGACCCGTGCGACGCGTTCCCGTACCCCGCCCGTACCGGCTCGCCGTGCTCTGCGGCGCGCTCGCCCTCGTCGCGTCCTGCGGCTGGCAGGGCCAGGCCGACGAGGGCCCGCTGCCCGGCATACCGCGGGGCGTCACCGCCGAGGCGGGCAGCGCGACCAGCGTCCATGTGATGTGGAACGCGGTGACGGGCCCCGACATCGCCGGCTACGAGGTGTACCGCGGCACCACCAAGGTCAAGGACGTCCCAGGCGCCGAGCACATGGTGGACGTCATCAGGCTCCGCCCCTCCACGACCTACGTCTTCACCGTGCGGGCCCGCGACACCGACGGCCGCCTCGGGCCGCCCAGCCAGGAGGTCCGCGCCACGACTCCCGCGGCGGGCCCGGAGGACCGGTCCGCCCCGACCGCACCCGGCGCCGCACAAGGGCGCGCGGTCGGCAGCCGGTCGGTGCAGTTGTCCTGGTCCGCGGCGAAGGACGACCGGGGTGTGGTGTCGTACGACATCCATCAGGGCGGTACGAAGATCCACAGTGTGGGCGGGAACCAGACGGCGACCGTGGTCACGGGGCTGCGGCCGGGGACCCGTTACTCCTTCACGGTCCGGGCGCGGGACGCCGCCGACAACGTCTCGCCCGCCGGGGCCCCGGTCCGGCTCACCACTCCGGGCACCGACGACGGCCGCGGCACGGCACCCACCGACTTCCGTGCCACGACCCACCGCGATGCCACGGACGGGGCCTACTACATCGACCTGCGCTGGGTCCCGCCGCGCGCGGACGGCGTGGTCACGGAGTACCAGGTCCACCTCGACGGAAAGGCCGCCACCTCGGTCGTCTACGGCGGTGACGCGCCGCGCGAGCGGGCCACGTACAGCTTCTACGCGGGCACCGAGGCGGGCGTGCGGCACCGGGTGCGGCTGCGCGCCCTGCTGCCCGACGGGACCTGGGGCGGGTTCTCCGCGGAGCGGACGGTCACGACGGGCGACGCGGGCAGGTGAGACGGGCACGGCCACCGGAGTGGGCCGGACGTGGGAATCGTTCACCTGCCCGGGGGCGGTCCGGGTGCGGGACGGGCCCGGGGGACGTTGGCTGCCCCTGAGGCAGCACGGCCTTTCCCGACCCTCGGCGGCGCAAGGGACGTACCGCCGACCGTGCCGCCGGAGGGCAGTCCACATGCGCAACTCATCGCCACTCCTCCGCTCGGGGCTGACCGTGGCGGCCGTCGCCGCGCTTCCGCTCGCCCTGACCGCCCAGGCCGCCTCCGCGCAGTCCGGGATCTCGGTGAGCACCAGCGGCTCCACGGTCTCGGTCACCACCAGCGCGTGCAGCCAGACCAGCTCCAACGGCAGTTGGGGCACCGCCTCACTGCTCACCAGCAGCCAGACGAGCTTCGCCCAGGGCCGCCAGGTGGCTTTGGCGGGCACGACCAGCCAGCAGTCCGCCGCCTGGACCAACGTCAGCCCGGGCACATACACCGTCATCGTGCAGTGTGCGTTCAACAACCAGACCGCGGGCACTCAGGCCGTCGTCGTCTCCGCGGCCGCCACGCCCACCGTCTCCGCCACGGCCTCGCCCTCACGCGGTGTCATGGGCGGCATCGGCGGCGCCGCCAAGGACTACGGCACGCTGACGCTCGCCGCGGGCGGCGGTCTGCTGCTGGCCGGTGCCGGGGCCACGGTGTGGTTCCTGCGCCGCCGTTCGAAGCCGTACCGCCTCTGACGAGGGCCACCGGCCGCCGATTGGCACTCGACCCCGCCCGGGCGAGATGGGAAGACTGGCTGATCCCATGCCGTCATCCCATGCCGTCCTCGCGGGAGTCGAGATGCAGATCGCCGTGGTCACCTTCGACGGGTTCAACGAACTCGACAGCTTCATCGCCTCCGCGCTGATCAACCGGTGCCGCAAGGACGGCCTGGAGGCGTACGTCACGACGCCGACGCCGGTGGTCACGTCGATGAACGGCGTCGAGGTGACCGGGCAGCGCCCGCTGGAGTTCGTGACCGAGGCCGACGCGGTGCTTATCGGCAGCGGAGTGCGGACCCGGGACGTGGTCGCCGACGACCGGCTGATCTCCACGCTGCGGCTCGACCCCGGGCGACAGCTGATCGGCGCGCAGTGCTCCGGCGCGCTGGTGCTCGCCCGGCTCGGCCTGCTGGAGTCCATGCCCGCCTGCACGGACAAGAAGACCAGGCCCTTCGTGGAGGCCCGCGGTGTCACGGTGCTGGACGCGCCGTTCCACGCCGAGGGGAACATCGCCACGGCGGGCGGCTGTCTGGCGTCCCAGTACCTCGCCACCTGGGTGATCACCCGGCTGGCCGGTGAGGACGCCGCGCGCGGCGTCCTCGACTACGTGGCCCCGGTCGGCGAGAACGAGGAGACCGTCGAGCGCGCCCTGCGCGCCGTCACGCCGGTGGCAGCTCGCTGAACTCCTCCAGCGCGTGGGTGAGCCACCCCGTCCAGAAGGTCTCCAGATCGATGCCCGCCCGCAGCACCAGGTGCCGCAGCCGGTCCTCCGGTTCGCCCTTGCCGGGCGGGAAGTCGCGCCGCTCGATCTCCCGGTACTCGGCCAGCTGCCGTCGGTGCAGGTCGAGATGGCGGCGCAGATCGGCCTCGATGCCCTCGGTGCCCACCACGGCCGCCGCGCGCAGCCGCAGCAGCAGCGTGTCCCGCAGCGGCTTGGGGTCCTGGGACTCGCCGGTCCAGCGGGCCAGTTCGGCGCGGCCCGCGGGCAGGACCTCGTAACTCTTCTTCTGCCCGCGGGCCGGCTGCTCGGAGGGGAGGGTGCGGATCAGCCCGTCGGCCTCCAGTTTTCCCAGCTCGCGATAGATCTGCTGATGGGTCGCGGACCAGAAGTACCCGATCGACTTGTCGAAGCGGCGGGTCAGCTCCAGGCCCGAGGACGGCTTCTCGAGCAGGGCGGTGAGGATCGCGTGCGGGAGGGACATGTCGTCATCCTAGGGACGCCGCTCAGAGCGCCGCCGCGACCTCCGTGCCCTGCTGGATGGCGCGCTTGGCGTCGAGTTCGGCGGCCACGTCGGCGCCGCCGATCAGATGGACGCTGCGGCCGGCGGCCACCAGCTCCTCGTACAGGTCGCGGCGCGGCTCCTGGCCGGTGCACAGGACGATGGTGTCGACCGGCAGGACCGTGCTCTCCTCGCCGACGGTGACATGCAGTCCGGCGTCGTCGATCCGGTCGTAGCGCACGCCCGGGACCATGGTGACGCCGCGGTGCTTGAGCTCGGTGCGGTGGATCCAGCCGGTGGTCTTGCCGAGGCCCGCGCCGACCTTGGTGGTCTTGCGCTGGAGGAGGTGGACGGTGCGCGGCGGGTCGGGCCGCTCGGGCGCGGCGAGGCCGCCGGGACCCTCGTAGGCCATGTCCACGCCCCAGAGGCGGAAGTACGTCTCGGGGTCCTCGTTGGCCTTGTCGCCGCCGTCGGTGAGGTACTCGGCGACGTCGAAGCCGATGCCTCCGGCGCCGAGGATGGCGACCCGCTCGCCGACCGTCACCTTGTCGCGCAGCACGTCGAGGTAGCCGACGACGCTCGGGTGGTCGACGCCGGGGATGTCCGGGGTGCGCGGGCTGACACCGGTGGCCACGACGACCTCGTCGTAGCCGTCCAAGTCCGCTGCCGAGACGGGGGTGTTGAGGCGTACGTCCACGCCGTGGGCGTCGAGCTGGTGGCGGAAGTAGCGCAGCGTCTCGTCGAACTCCTGCTTGCCGGGGACCTGGCGGGCCACGTTGAGCTGGCCGCCGATCTCGCTCGCGGCGTCGAACAGGGTGACCTGGTGGCCGCGTTCGGCGGCCGAGACCGCGCAGGCGAGTCCGGCCGGGCCGGCGCCGACGACCGCGACGCGCTTGGCGAGCCGGGTCGGGGACAGCACCAGCTCGGTCTCGTGGCAGGCGCGCGGGTTCACCAGACAGGAGGTGATCTTCAGGCTGAAGGTGTGGTCCAGGCATGCCTGGTTGCAGCCGATGCAGGTGTTGATGGCCTCGGGGCGGCCCTCGGCGGCCTTGTTGACGAACGCGGGGTCGGCGAGCATCGGGCGGGCCATGGAGACCATGTCCGCGTACCCGTCGGCGAGCAGTTCCTCGGCGAGTTCGGGGGTGTTGATGCGGTTGGTGGTGACGAGCGGGACGGACACCTCGCCCATCAGCCGCTTGGTCACCCAGGTGTAGGCGCCGCGCGGCACGGAGGTGGCGATGGTGGGGATGCGGGCCTCGTGCCAGCCGATGCCGGTGTTGATGATGGTCGCCCCGGCCTCCTCGACCGCCTTCGCGAGGGTGATGACCTCGTCCAGCGTGGAGCCGCCCGGGACCAGGTCCAGCATGGACAGCCGGTAGACGATGATGAAGTCCTCGCCGACGGCCTCGCGCACCCGGCGCACGATCTCCACCGGGAAGCGCATCCGGTTCTCGTACGAGCCGCCCCAGCGGTCGGTGCGGTGGTTGGTCTGGGCGACGATGAACTCGTTGATGAGGTAGCCCTCGGAGCCCATGATCTCCACGCCGTCGTAGCCGGCCTGCCGGGCGAGGCGGGCGGCGCGGGCGTAGTCCTCGATGGTCCGCTCGACGTCGGCGTCGGTGAGCTCGCGCGGCGGGAAGGGGCTGATCGGCGCCTGGATCGGGCTCGGCGCGACCAGGTCCTGGTGGTAGGCGTAGCGGCCGAAGTGCAGGATCTGCATGGCGATCTTGCCGCCCTCGGCGTGCACGGCGTCGGTGACGACCCGGTGCCGCTCGGCCTCGGCGTCGGTGGTGAGCTTGGCGCCGCCCTCGTAGGGCCGTCCCTCGTCGTTGGGGGCGATGCCGCCGGTGACGATCAGGCCGACGCCGCCGCGTGCGCGCTCGGCGTAGAAGGCGGCCATGCGCTCGAAGCCGCGCTCGGCCTCCTCCAGGCCCACGTGCATGGAACCCATCAGGACGCGGTTGGGCAGGGTGGTGAAGCCCAGGTCCAGCGGGCTCAGCAGGTGCGGGTAACGGCTCATCGGGCCCCTCCGTGCGCGGTGTCGTCCTCCCTGTTGTAGAGGACCGCGCACGGTTTATGCAACTAGTTGCACAACAGGAGAGACCCAGGTCACCGGCTCTCCAGCCGTACGTGCAGTTCACGCTCCTGGTCGCCGGAGGCGGTGCTCAGGTCATGCACCGTGAACAGGTCGTGCAGGGTGTTGCGGAAGCGGTCGATGGCCCAGTAGCCACCCTGCACATCGGCCTCGACGGACGCCGCGAGCCGTCCGCCGGGGTGCACGCCCGGGTGGGGGTGGGAGACGTCGAAGGTGCCCAGCCACACCGTCGGCCGGGTCTCGTGCCAGTCCTGCGGGACGTCCTCGGCGCCCCGGTCCGAGGTGAAGGACGCGCACAGGGCGTCGAACACGATCCGGGCGTCCTCCTTGCTGCATCCGCTGATCTCCACGGAGACGGATTCCGGGTGCAGTCGCTCACTGTCCATCGTGATCGCTCCTCTCAGGGCCGCGCCGCGGCACGGCGACGGGTTCCCCCGCGACACCGTGTCGCACTCCCAGAAAACCACTACATTCCGGGATGTACAGCCCCGAGAGGAGCGCCGGGTCAGCTTCGGGTGAAGCGATAGGTCTTGCTGTCGGTCAGGACGCAGAAGCCCGGGGACAGGACGATCACGCGCAGGGTGCCGGTACGGCGGTCGTAGTCGACGCCCTCGGTCTCGAAGTTGCCCGAGCAGCCGCTGCGCAGCGGGAGCTGCCGCAGGGCGGTGACCCGGCCGGTCACGTCGGCGGAGCCGGGCTCGGCGGACAGGTCGATCCGGAGCAGCGGCTTGGTCATGCCGAAGAGGGTTCCGGCGGGGTCGTCCGAGGAGCACAGCAGGGTGGTCGGGCCGGAGAAGTCGCAGCCCTGCACGTCGCGCACCGGGCGGTCCAGGCGGACGGTGGACGCCTGCGGGAGGTTCGCCGACGGCGAGGTGCCCGGGTTGACGCCCGGTGTCGGGAAGACCAGCAGGCGGTTCATGGTGCCCCACTCCCCCGCCAGCATCCACTGGCCGCCTGGCGTGACGGCGACCCAGGAGTTGTTCAGCGCCTCACCGCCGCTGAGCGTGTGCACGTACTCCGACCAGGCACCGCCCGGCGCCTGCACCCGGAACATCTTCGCGGTGCCGGAGTCGGCCTGGTAGGGCTCGATGTAGTAGCCGTTGTAGGAGGCGTCCGGGTCACCGACGTGGTTCCATCCGCGACTGGACACACCGACCGGGATGGTGCCGATGCCGGTGTAGCGGTTGGGGCTGTTCGCCGGGACCTCCACCGAGGTCAGGCCCTGGCTCTCGGTCAGCGGGTCGGCGCGGTCGGAGCCGACCTCGGTCCAGGTGTCGGCGGCGACGGCGGGCGGTGCGCCGGCCAGGACGGCGGCACTGGCGAGGGCGACGAGTCCGGTCAGCAGGGCGTGACAACGTTGCCGGGCGCGCGAGGGCATGGGCCGACTCCTCGGTTGGGGGGTGGGATGCGGTGTCCGGCCGACAGTCTGGCGCTCCTGGATGGTCATGTACAGACCAATAGCGGAATGTCGGTGGTCGTCCTGATGGCGCTTCCCCGGACGCCCACCGCCGCGTTGAGAGATGGTGGAGGTGAGCGACGCGAGAGGTCGCAGAAACGGTTGAACGCGGTAGAACAAGGGGAGTCGGCACGGGGGACGGCGTGCCGCGCGAAGAAGGCGAAGGCGGTGCGTGGGATGACTTCAGCCGGATCGCCCCTGGCCCGGGGCGACGGACCGGTGCCGGGCCGCGAGGCGGTGCCCGCGTCGGCGCCGGTCGACGGGCCGGTGCGCGGTCCCGTGCGCCCCAGCGGACTGCTCGACGTGCTGGGCGTGGCCTCCGTGGTGCTGGACGCCGAGGGCCGGATCGTCCTGTGGAGTCCGCAGGCCGAGGAGCTCTTCGGCTACAGCGCGCGGGAGGCCCTGGGCCACCCGGCCGTCCGGCTGATGATCCACGAACAGCACTTCGACCTGGTCGTCAAGTTGTTCGCCGATGTCATGGAGACCGGCGAGAGCTGGGCCGGCGCCTTCCCGATCCGGCACAAGGACGGCAGCACCCGACTGGTGGAGTTCCGCAACCAGCGCCTCCTCGACGACCGGGGACATGTGTACGCGCTCGGCCTGGCCGCCGACCAGTCGACGGTGCGCCGTCTCGAACGGGACGTGGCGCTGTCCACGCGCGTCGTCGAGCAGTCACCGATCGGCCTCGCCGTGCTCGACACCGATCTGCGGTACGTCTCCATCAATCCGACGATGGAGCGGATCAACGGCGTCCCCGCCGGCGACCATGTGGGCCGTACCGTCCCCGAGGTCCTGCCGGGACTGGACACGCCCGCCCTGGAATCCGCGGTACGGCGGGTGCTGGAGACCGGGGTGCCGCTGGTCGACCAGGCGACCATGGGACGCACCCCGGCCGATCCGGAGGAGGACCACGCCTGGTCGGTGTCGATGTACCGGCTGGAGGACGCGATCGGGACGGTGCTGGGCGTGGCCTGCTCGGTCGTGGACATCACCGAGCAGCACCGGGCCCAGATCGAGGCGGAGGCCGCGCGCCGGCGCCTCGCCGTCATCGCCGACGCCTCCGCCCGGATCGGCACGACCCTGGAACTGGAGCGCACGGCGCGTGAACTCGCCGACGTGGCCGTCCCCGAGCTCGCCGACATCGCCGCCGTCGATCTGCTGGACGCGGTGGTGGGGGGCAGACGCAGCAGCCTCGGTCCGGCGGAACCCGCTGTGATCCGCGCCCTGGCCGTACAGGCCGAGCGGCCGTCGGAGGCGCTGGACGCCGCCGACCCTCCCGGCCAGATCGCCCGGTACGAGCCCGACCGGCTGGTCACCCGGTGCGTGCGCACCGGCAGTCCCGTCATGGTCGCCGAGGTCGAACCCGCGGACCTGCCCAGCATCGCCCGTTCCGCCGAGGCGGCCGAGGCGCTGAGCCGCGCGGGCGTGCACTCCTATCTGGCGGTCCCGCTCATCGCGCGCGGTGAGGTGCTGGGCGCCCTGGATCTGAAGCGGATCTCCAACCCGCTGCCGTTCGGGGACGACGACCTGCTGCTGGCCCGCGAGCTGGCGGCGCGCGCGGCCGTCCAGATCGACAACGCCCGCTGGTACCAGAACGCCCGCGACACCGCCCTCACCCTCCAGCGCAGCCTGCTGCCCAGCCATCCGGCCGTCACCGGCAGCCTGGAGGTCGCCTCCCGCTACCAGCCCGCGGGCGCCACCGCGGAGGTGGGCGGCGACTGGTTCGACGTCATCCCCCTCGACGGCGGCAAGACCGCGCTGGTCGTCGGCGATGTCATGGGCAGCGGGGTGAACGCCGCCGCGACGATGGGCCGGCTGCGGACCGCGTCCAACACCCTGGCCTCCCTCGACCTCGATCCGGCCCGGCTGCTGGAGCACCTGGACCGGACGACCGAGGGCCTGGACCACTCCATCGCCACCTGTGTCTACGCCGTCCACGACCCGCACGCGCGCGAGTGCCGGATCGCCAACGCCGGGCATCTGCCGCCGGTCCGGGTCCGCGAGGGGCACGCCCCGGAACTCCTCGAACTGCCCACCGGGGCACCGCTCGGCGTGGGCGGGGTGGCCTTCTCCACCACGACCGTGGCGCTGGAGCCCGGGGACCGGCTGGTGTTCTACACCGACGGCCTGGTCGAGACCCGTCAACACCCGCTGGACGAACGCCTCGACGCCCTCCTGGACCTCCTCGACGGCCCCGACCGCCCGCTGGAGGAGGTCTGCGACCTCCTGCTGCGCACCCTGCACCAGCCCGACAACTCCGACGACGTCGCGCTGCTCATCGCGCGAGCCCTGGAACCGGGTCAGGACATTCACAGCTAACCGTTACCGGCTTCTTACCGCCCTCCTCGCACAATCACAGCAAGGCGTGGCCCCGGACGGCCGGGCCGCCGTGGCCGAGGGAGCGAGCCATGACTCACGATCCGGACCAGGAACCCACCGCCGCCCCCGCGGAGGTCCTCGCGAACGGGCCGGACGGGGACCGGCCACCGCGCGGGCCGTGGCGGCGGCTGTCCACCCGGACCCGCACCATCACCGCGGCGACCACGATCGCCGTCCTCGCCCTCGGAGGCACCGTCGCCTACGCCGCCGGCTCGGACGGCGGCGAAAGCGCTGCGACGCCCGCCGCGTCGGCGTCGCCGGACGCACCCGACCGGCCCGGTGAACGACACCACCGCGGCCCGTGGTTCGGCCCGGGCGGTGCCGGTGTGCACGGCGAGTCCACGGTGCGGGACGGGGATGGCGACGACTGGATCGTCCGCGTCTGGCAGCGCGGCACCGTCCAGGAGGTGGACGGCGAGCAGGTCACCGTGCGCAGCGAGGACGGCGCCGAGTGGACCTGGACGGTCGACGACGACACCCGGGTCCATGAGAAGGGCGACTCCGACGGCCTGAAGGAGGGGGACGAGGTGTATCTGGCCGGTACCCGCTCCGACGGCGGCGAGCGGACCGCCGACCATGTCCTCGCGGGCACCTGGGAGAAGAGGGAGCCCGGCGAGCGGCGCGACGAACTGCCCTGGCGCGACGGCGAGGACGGGCCGCGACCCGCCCCGCCCTGGCACCACACGGCGGCCTGAACCTACGGCACCGTCCCCAGCAGGACCTGCGCGTACCGCTCCTCGCACGTCACCTGACGGGGTGTCAATCCGACCCGGCGGAACGCCTCGACGGCCGCCGGGGTCTGCCGTTCGCTCGTCTCGACCAGCAGACAGCCGCCCGGTGCCAGCCAGTTGCCGGCCTCGGCGGCAACCCGGCGCAGCAGATCGAGTCCGTCGGCGCCGCCGTCGAGCGCGCTCAGCGGTTCGTGGTCGCGGGCCTCGGCGGGCAGGAGCGGGACCTCTCCGCTGGGCACGTAGGGGACGTTGGCGGCGAGGATGTCGACCCGCCCGCGCAGACCGGCGGGCAGCGCCTGGAACAGGTCGCCCGCGTACACCCGTCCGCCGTGGGCGGCGACGTTGCGGCGGGCGCAGCGCACCGCGGCCGGGTCGATGTCGGCGGCGTGCAGTTCGACCTGGCCGAGCGCGGCGGCGAGGGCGGCGCCGACGGCTCCCGAGCCGCAGCACAGGTCCACCACCACGGAGGCGTCGGGGACTTGGGCGAGTGCCTGCTCGACGAGGAACTCGGTACGGCGGCGGGGCACGAAGACGCCGGGTTCCACGGCGATCCGCAGGCCCCGGAACTCGGCCCAGCCGAGGACGAGTTCAAGGGGGTGACCGGCCGAGCGCCGGTCCACCATGGCAGCCAGCTCCGCCGGCGAGGAAGCCGCGGTCACCAGCAACCGGGCCTCGTCCTCGGCGAAGACACAGCCCGCGGCACGCAGCGCGTCCACGACGGCGTCACTGGAAAGGGAAGGGGAAGACAAAGGGAGCCTCTCGCGATTCGAAGGGCGCTCCCACGGTCACCGACGACCGGCGACCGCACCGACTCGCGGGATGAGCACCCGACCTGACACAGCGGTAATGGGTCTCACCCCCTCGGCTCCACACGTCCGGGACGATCCACGAACGGGCGGTCAGCGTACCCCAGTGATCAGGTCCCGGCTCCGAGTCGTACGCTGCAACCATGACCGCAAGGGATGTTTCGGACACGGCCGTGGAGGTCGTCCAGCGCGAGATGACGGCCTTCGCCCGCCGCGCCCGCGCCTCGGCCGGGCGCATGCACCCGGAGCTGTCGCTGGTGTCGTACACCCTGCTCAGTCATCTGGAGGAGAGCGGCGGCTGCCGGGCCACCGACCTGGCCGCGCACTACGCCCTGGACAAGTCCACGGTGAGCCGCCAGGTGGCCGCGCTGGAGCGCGATCGGCTGATCGGGCGGAGCCCGGACCCGGACGACCACCGGGTGCAGCTGCTGCATCTGACGGACGCCGGGCGACGGCTGCTCGGGCAGGTCACCGAGCGGCGGCGGGAAGTCGTACGGGAGCGGCTCGCGGACTGGGCGGAGGAGGACCTGGAACGGTTCGCCGGGTATCTCGTGCGCTATAACGCCGGTTAGGCCACCGGCTCCAGCAGATCGCCCGGGACGCGCGTGCCGAGGAAGACAGTGCTACGGCGCAGGCGGAAGCCCAGGGCCTCGTACAGGCGGATCGCGCCGGCGTTGTCGGCGCCGGTGTGCAGGAAGGGCGTCTCGCCGCGCTCCTGGATGCCCTGGGCGACGGCACGCACCAGCCGTCCGGCAAGACCCTGGCCCCGGACGGCGGGGTCGGTGCAGACCGCGCTGATCTCCGTCCAGCCGGGCGGCCGCAGCCGCTCCCCGGCCATCGCGACGAGCGCGCCGCCCCGGCGTATGCCCAGGTAGGTGCCCATGTCCAGGGTGCGGGGCAGGAACGGTCCGGGGCGGGTGCGGGCGACCAGGTCGAGCATCTCGGGCACGTCGGCGGGACCGAGGCGGACCGCCTCCGGGTCGATCGCGCCGATCACGTCCTCGCCGACCAGCTGCACGCCCTCGACGCGGAAGAAGGTCTCCCAGCCCTCGGGGGCCCGGCCCCCGAACCCGATCAGCAGGGCCTCGCCGCCCGGACCGGCGAGCGCGGCGACGTCCGCCCAGTCCGTGGCGTCCGGCTCATCGGGGAGGGCGACCCAGGGCGACACCTCGACGGGGTAGCGCAGGACCCGGCCACGCCGCTCGGCGAACCGGGTGTGCGGGCCGGTCAGCGCGGCCAGCGCCGGATTGTCGAGCACTCGGTCGTACGCCTTGGACATGGGTTCCCTCACTCCTTCGCTGCCACAGAAGCCAAGCAAGATCGGCCGGTGGCTATTCCCACCCGGTCGGACCAGTACCGTTGGATGCGGAACGTACTGATCACGGCCGTCGCGCGCGGCGGTCTGGAGGCACTCCCCGTATGCATGTCACCCGAGGCTTCACCGGGCGCCCCCGCGTCCATAACCCCGGCCTGCCACCGGGCCAGTACGACGCGGGCGACGACTGGCCCGTCCTGTCCGCCGAGGTCACCCCCGAGCTGGCGCCCGACGCGTGGACGTTCCGCGTCGACGGCCTCGTCGCGGAGCCCCGTACCTGGACCTGGGACGAGGCCCACGCGCTGCCCGGGTCGGCGTACGAGGGTGACATCCACTGCGTGACGAGCTGGTCGAAGTTCGGGGTGCGGTTCGGGGGTGTCTCCCTGGACGCCTTCCTGGATGTGGTCCGGCCCCATGAGTCGGCCACCCATGTCGTGGCGTACTCACACACCGGCTACACCACGAACCTCCCGCTCGCGGACCTGACCGGCGGGCGGGCGTGGATCGCCTGGGAGTACGACGGGCAGCCGCTGGCCCCGGAGCACGGTGGCCCGGCACGGCTGCTGGTGCCGCATCTGTACTTCTGGAAGAGCGCGAAGTGGATCGCCGGTCTGCGCGTCCTCGACCACGACGAGCCGGGCTTCTGGGAGCGGAACGGCTATCACGAGCGGGGCAACCCCTGGGAAGAGCAGCGGTACACCGGTGACTGAGACCTTCACTCCCCCGACCCGCTTCGCCGTACCCGGGCGTATCGCGGTCAGCAACCAGACGGCGACGCTGTGGCAGCCCGCCACCATCGCCGAGATCCGGCGCGAGACCCCGCGCGCGGCCACCGTGCGGCTCGCGGTGCCCGCCTGGACGGGGCATGTGCCCGGCCAGCACCTGATGCTCCGGCTGACCGCCGAGGACGGCTACGCGGCCCAGCGTCACTACTCGATCGCGTCGGCCCCCGACGAATCCGGGCACATCGAGCTGACCCTCGACCATGTCGAGGGCGGCGAGGTCTCCGGCTGGTTCCACGGCCAGGCCCGGCCCGGCGACCGGGTCGAGGTGCGTGGCCCGGTGAGCGGCTTCTTCGCCTGGCCCGGGGACCGGCCCGCGCTGCTGATCGGCGCCGGATCCGGCGTCGTACCGCTGATGTCGATGGTCCGCCACCACCGCGCCCGCGCCCTGGACGTGCCGCTACGGCTGCTGGTATCCGCGCGCAGCCCCGAGGAGCTGATCTACGCGCGGGAGTACGGCACGGAGACGACGCCGGTGTTCACCCGGAGCGCCCCGGAGGGTGTACCGGTCGGACGGATGTCTGCCACGCATGTGGCGCCGCTCCTGGCCGCGCAGCCGCCCGGCGGCTGGGAGGCCTACGTCTGCGGCTCCAACGGCTTCGCCGAGCACGCCTCACGCCTGCTCGTCGCCGCCGGCCAGCCGGTCGACCGGATCCGGATCGAACGCTTCGGCTGACGCCCCGGGGCCGCGGCAATGGTCCGACCACCGGAGACGGCTCGACACCGTCGCGCCCACACCCGGGGCACCGACCTGGCGAAAGGTCCGATCACCGACGTACCTTGTGATCATCCGTGCCTCCTCTTCGCAAAGGCGGTCATCCATGGCCCTGTTCGACCTTCCGCTCGACGAACTGCGCGAGTACGTCAGTGAGTCCGTCGCTCCCGAGGACTTCGACTCCTTCTGGTCCAAGACCCTCCAGGAGGCCCGTGAGCACGATCTGGACGCCCGCTTCGAGCCGGTCGACACGGGACTGTCCACGGTGACGGTGTACGACGTGACGTTCGCCGGGTTCGGCGGCCACCCGGTGAAGGGCTGGCTGACGCTGCCCGCGGCGGCGGAGGAGCCGCTGCCGCTGGTGGTGGAGTTCATCGGCTACGGCGGCGGGCGCGGACTGCCGCACGAGCATCTGCTGTGGGCGTCCTCGGGGCGGGCCCACTTCGTGATGGACACCCGCGGCCAGGGCAGCGCGTGGGGCGGTGGCGGCGGTACGGCGGACCCGGTAGGCGGGGCGCCCGCGTTCCCCGGGTTCATGACGCGCGGGATCGACGCGCCCGAGAACTACTACTACCGGCGGGTGTTCACGGACGCGGTACGGGCGGTGGAGGCGGCCCGTTCGCATCCGCTGACCGACGCCTCGCGCACCGTGGCGCTGGGCTCCAGCCAGGGTGGCGGGATCACGATCGCCGTGGGCGGCCTGGTGCCGGATCTGAAGGCTGTCGCTCCGGATGTGCCGTTCCTGTGCGACTACCCGCGCGCGACCACACTGACGGACCGTCACCCCTACCGTGAGATCGGCCTCTACCTCAAGACGCACCGCGGCCGCACCGAGGACGCGCTGCGCACGCTCTCCTACTTCGACGGTGTCCACTTCGCCGCCCGCGGCCGGGCCCCGGCCCTGTTCTCGGCCGCCCTGGAGGACCAGACCTGCCCGCCCTCCACCGTCTTCGCGGCCTTCAACGCCTGGGCCCACGAGGACAAGACGATCGAGGTGTACGAGTTCAACGACCATGAGGGCGGCGGCCCTTACCACGACGCGGCCAAGCTCCGCTGGCTGCGGTCGTACACCTGACGAAAGCGGGGCCCGGCGGGCCGGTTTCGGCCGAACCGGCCCGATGCCCTTCCCTGGTGGTTTAGACCAATGCTAGATCTGGTGGCGCAATGAGTCGGCACGACTACGGCACGTCATCAACAGGAGGGCGCGGCATGGCCCGCACCACCCCGCACGACCACCCGCTCACCGAGGGGCAGCCCCTCTACTGGCGCATCGCGACGCAGTTGCTCGACGAACTGCGCGACGGGACGATCCCGCCCGGCGAACGCCTGCCGGGCGAACGGCACTTGGCGCAACACTACGGGGTCAGCAGGGAGACCGTACGGCAGGCCCTGGAAGTGCTGCGGCACGACGGCCTGGTCGCCACCGACCGGCGCGGCAGCCACGCCACGCTGCCCGGCCAGCCGGTGGAGAACCCCGCGGCGCTGACCTTCCCGGTCGGCGCCCGGGCGGCCGATCCGGGCGCCGTGGACCGGGCGACGGTCACCTGGGAGGCCCCTCCGCCGGGCCACGCCCAGGCGCTGGGCCTCGCCCCGCACCGCCCGACCCTGGTGCACCGCTACGAGTCCGCGGGCGCCGGCGGACAGGGCCGCCGGACGGCCGTGACCTCGTTCTCGGCCGTGGCGCTCGCCGAGGTCGAGGAGCTGGGCCGCTACAAGGAGCGCGCCGACGGCTCGACCTCGGCCCAGTTGTGCCGCGCCTACGACTGGATGCGCAAGGCGGGCCTGACCCTGCACCACCGGGACGCCATCACCCCGCTCGCGGGCGCCTCCTCGGTCCGGGTCACCCGGCGCGTGCACGACCAGTACGCCCGCCCGCTGGAGATCACCGACCTGCTGGTGGACGCCCGGCAGGACGCGCTGGTCTACGAGTTCACGCTCCCGGCGGCCGGCTGATCCAGCGCGCGCCGGGCGATCACCATCCGGACCCGCGGACTGCCGTCGCGGCGCTGCCCGAACTCGGGCAGCGCCGTCAACTCCACCGCCAGACCGGCACGTTCCAGCTCCCGGCGCACCTCGCCGAGCCGGAAGGCGCGGTAGTACATCACGAACGGCGGGCGCCAGACAGCATTGCGCACCCGCATCACCGCGTCGAAGCCGAACAGCATCCAGTACGCGCACGAGGTGGGCCTGGGCGGGGCGACGACCGGGAAGACGAAGGCGCCGCCGGGTCGCAGGACGGAGTGCACCTGGGCGAACAGGCCCGGCAGTTCGCGCGGCAGGAAGTGCCCGAACGCCCCGAAGCTCACCACCAGGTCGAAGGCCGGGGCGAAGGGCAGGGCGCGGGCGTCGGCCCGGACGTAGGAGACGGTCGGCGTGGGCTTCCGGCGGCGCTCGCGCGCGATCGCGAGCATGCCCGCGCTGAAGTCGACCCCGGTGACGCCGTCTCGGCACACCCGCGCGAGGACGTCGATCCCGGCGCCCGTGCCGCAGCACAGATCGAGTCCGGTACCGAAGGGGCCCATCCGTTCCAGTGCCGCGGCGACGGCGTCGAGCACCGAGTCCGGGGTGCGGAAGGGGGTGTGGTCGAACTTCGGGGCCAGCAGGTCGTAGCCGCGCTCGACGGACGACAGTGCCTGGACGGCGAGTTCGCGCAGGGAGGGGCCTTCGGGGCTGAACATCCGCGTCAGCTTAGAGGACGGGTCAGCTCAGGGGTGCCCGCTGCTCGACGACCGTACGGACGCGTTCGCACCAGCGCAGGATCTCCCGCTCGTAGGCGAGACCGGCCTGGAGGGTGAGATACGGCCCGACGCGGTCGGTCTCGCGCAGGTACTCCTCCTCGGTCCGCCCGGCCAGGAGCCGGTCCCGGACCCGCTCGTAGCGGGCGAGTTTGCCCCGCGCCCAGGACATCCGCTCCTCGACGAGGGCGCGGGTCGCCGCAGGGTCCGACTCGTCCATGGCCTGGATCTTGATCAGCAGTTCGTCCCGCATCGCGGCGGGCCGCCGGACCGGCTCGACCGCGAACGCGCGCAGCTCCTCGCGGCCGGTCTCGGTCAGCGTGAACATCCGCTTGTTGGGCCGGCGCTCCTGCTGCACCACCCGGGCCTGGACCAGGCCGTCCTGTGCCAGTCGCTCCAGCTCGCGGTAGAGCTGCTGCGGGGTCGCCGCCCAGAAGTTCGCGAGCGACACGTCGAACAGCTTGGACAGCTCGTAGCCCGAGGCCTCCCCCTCCAGGAGGGCGGCGAGAACGGCGTGCTTCAGAGACATATGGACACGCTAGCAGGATGTGATTAATCTCTTCTGCACCTACTCAACAAATTGACTATCACCAGGACTGTGGAGGCTGTGATGCGGGCTTTCCGTGAGGCCATCGAGAAGTGGGACCTCGACGCCGCCGAGGCGCTGCTGGCCGAGGACGTCGTCTTCACCAGCCCGGCCGTGTTCAAGCCGTACCCCGGCAAGGCGATGACCGCGGCGATCCTGCACGGGGTGGCGCGGGTCTTCGAGGACTTCCGGTACGTCCGTGAGATCAACGACGTGGGCGGCCGCGACCACGCGCTGGTCTTCAAGGCCCGGGTGGGCGACCGGGAGATCCAGGGCTGCGACTTCATCCACGTCAACGACGACGGCCTGATCGACGAGTTCACGGTGATGGTCCGCCCGCTGTCGGCCGCGCAGGCGCTGGCGGCCGCCATGGGCGCGCAGTTCGACCGGATCGCGGAGGAGGCGCAGAAGCGTTCGGCGTGACTCGGCCCCTTCCGCGGCCGTTCGCGGTTGGATGTCCTCATGGGCATCGACGAGCACGCAGGGCTGATGCGGGCCAACCAGGCGAACTGGGACGCCCGCACCCCCGTCCACCTCGCCAGCCGCTGCTACGGGCTCGACCAGGACCTGGGTGGCCTGGCCGGACGTGACGTGCTCCACCTCCAGTGCCATCTCGGCACCGAGACGATCGCCTTCGCCGAGGAGGCGGGCGCCGAGATCACCTACGTGCCGGCGAACGCGTAGGACGCCGTGGTGGCCCTCGGACCGGAGCGGTTCGATGTCGTGTGCACCGGCAAGGGCGCCCTGTGCTACCTGCCGGACCTGCCGCGCTGGGCCGGTGTGGTGGCCGAACTGCTGTGCCCCGGCGGGATGTTGTACCTGGTCGAGTTCCATCCGCTGCTCAACGGCCCGGCCGTCGAGGGTGCCACCGACAGCTTCGAGTGGATGCACGGAATAGGAGAGGTCGTCACCGCGTTGAGCCAGGCAGGACTGACCGTCCGGCGGCTCCGCGAGAGCGACGAGCTGCCGTGGCAGCGCTGGCCGCACTTGGTCCGCACCCCGTCCGGCTGGTGGCGCCTGCCCGAGCCGCGAATCCCCCTCCTGTACGGACTCCTCGCCACCCGCTGAGCCCGCGTGGTACGGTCCCACCAGCACTTGTGTACGCCCGGTCCTGGGCGCCGGTGCCAGTTCTCCTTCAGTCAGCCGGTTCTCACCGGCTCTCTCTCCACCTCGTGACCTGCGGTTCCGCCGTACCCCGAGGTGTCGTTCCCGCCGCACGAAGGCGCTCTGTCCGCCTCGTTTCCGCGGCCTTCCCCCTCCCTGCGCATGTCCCATGCCGTAAGTCCGTGAAAGGACCCACTCCCATGACCACCACACTCGAACCCCCAGTCCAAAACTCCGTGCCCGCGACCGTCATCGGCGTGCTCGACATCGACGCGAGCGGGAAGGGGCACCTGCGGGCCGCCGACAGCCTGCTGCCCACCTCCTCCGACCTCCAGGTCCCCGCCGCCCTGATCCGCCGCCACGGCCTGCGCAAGGGCGACCTCGTCGAAGGTGTACGAGGCGACCGGCGGACCCTGACCGGGATCGCCCGCGTCAACAGCCGAGCCCCCGAACGCGACCGACGCCGCTTCGCCGACCTGACACCCCTTCACCCGAGCGAGCGCATTCGCCTCGAACACCCGGCAGCAGGCCTGACCGGACGCGTCACCGACCTGATCGCCCCGGTCGGCAAGGGCCAGCGGGGACTGATCGTGGCCCCGCCCAAGACCGGCAAGACGGTGCTGCTCCAGCAGATCGCCGCGGCCGTGGCCGGCAATCACCCCGAGTGCCGCCTGATGGTGGTACTGCTCGACGAACGCCCCGAGGAAGTCACCGAGATGCGGCGCTCCGTGCGCGGCGAGGTGTACGCCTCGACGTTCGACCGGGCGCCCAAGCAGCACATCGCGCTCGCCGAACTCGTCATCGAACGGGCCAAGCGGCTCGTCGAGGCGGGCGAGGACGTGGTGATCCTGCTCGACTCGCTGACCCGGCTCTGCCGGGCCCACAACAACGCGGCCGCCGCGGGTGGCCGCACCCTCAGCGGCGGTGTCGACGCCTCCGCGCTCATCGGCCCCAAGCGGTTCTTCGGCGCCGCGCGGGCCGCCGAGGAGGGCGGCTCGCTCACGATCCTCGCCACCGCCCTGGTGGAGACCGGCTCCCGCGCCGACGACTACTTCTTCGAGGAGCTCAAGAGCACCGGCAACATGGAGCTCCGCCTGAACCGCGACCTGGCCTCCCGCCGCGTCTTCCCCGCCATCGACATCACCCCCTCCGGCACCCGCCGCGAGGAACTCCTCCTGACCACCCCCGAGTTGACCGCCGTACACGGCCTGCGCCGGGTCCTCCAGGCCAAGGACGGCCTGGAGACCCTGCTGGAACGGATGCGCGAGACGCCGGACAACGCGACGTTCCTGAGGCGGATCCAGCCGACGCTGCCGAAGGCGGCGTGATCGCGTCAGGGTGAGATGGTCCGGCCCAGCACCTGCAACTCGTGGTCGAAATACTCATCGTCTTCGCCGAGCCACCGTGCGGCTCGCCCGCCGTAGCGGAGCGCCAGTTCCCAGGCGTTCCAGCGCAGGCCCGCCGCGAAGACGGGGGCAACGGCACGCGCGAGCGACACCACCGCCCGCAAGTGCCCCTCCCGCGCGGACGACGCGTCCTGATCGGCCGCTCGGTTCTCGGGCACCCACGCGCCGAGCGCACCCAGCACCGCGTCGGCCTCCGCAACAATGC
This sequence comes from Streptomyces cinnabarinus, assembly GCF_027270315.1. Lineage (NCBI taxonomy): Bacteria > Bacillati > Actinomycetota > Actinomycetes > Kitasatosporales > Streptomycetaceae > Streptomyces > Streptomyces cinnabarinus. The sequence continues at coordinate 645,545 of NZ_CP114413.1, forward strand.
TTTCCGGGGGCACCTGCGGATGGCTCGAGAACCAGGCGTAGTGCTCTGCCACGGCCCGGGCACGCGCCGGGTCGCCGATCAAGTAGGGAGGTTCCGACAGCACATGAGCCTGCCTTCCGGCCAGCCGGAGGTGCGAGCCCGTGGCTGTGATCAGCCCACGGGAGCCGAGTTCGGCCGCCGCCCGATCTCCGTGGGAGTCGCCGAGCAACGCGGGCAGATGCGGCAGTGCCGGCAGATCGCCGCCGAGGGCGACGGCGTACTGAAAGGCGTCACGGGCGGTGTCGCTCAGCCCGGCCACGAGCTGTCGCATCAGGTCGGAACTCCGCGCGGGCGGTAACATCCGATCCGTCCGCCGCCGCAGCAGCGCCCCGGCCTGGAAGGCCCGCAGCGGCAGATGGAACGACTCCGTTCCCAGGTCCTCCGCCCAGGATCGCTCGGCGGCGGTCAACTCCCGGCCCGCGGTGGCCTCCACCGTGCCCAGCCAGTGGGTCTGGCGCAGGCCGCGCAGCATGACGTCCTCGGCTCCTTCGAGCGGGGGCGGTGCGACCCGGGGATCGGGGCAGACGAGGACAGCGCACTCCGGGAGGGCGTCCAGGAGGCGGGCCAGGTCCACAAGTTCGGTGTTCACCTCGTCGATCAACACGATCGCGCCGATGTCACGACTGAGCTTGAGCAGAGTGCGCTGGTCGGGCCGGTACCGGGGAGCGTCGTACACGGCGGCGAACAGGTCGTGCAGCAGTTCGCCGTGCCACCGGTACCGGTAGCCGGACAGTCGGATGACGCCGTCCGGTGCGACGTCGGCGCAGTCTGCCGCGACCCGGTCCAGAAGGGTGGTACGGCCGCTGCCAGAGGGGCCGAGGAGCCGTACGCACCGGCCTCGGGTGAGGGCCTGCACCACGGTCGCCCGTTCCGCCTCGCGAAGGAACGGCCCCGGTTGCGGGGACCAGCCCGCGGGCGCCGCCGGCTGTTCCGGCTCGGCGCCCTTGCGGGGCTCCTTCTCCGCTCCCGCCGGGAGGCGGGCCACCTGAGTGGTGCCGGTGGCGGAGATGGTCAGCAGCAACGCACCCGTGGTCACCGTGGCCAGGTCAGAGGTGTCGTGCTGCCCGGCAGTTCTGTCTGAGCGGGACTCGAGGGCGGTGCGCATCATCTTGGCCGACACGAAGCGCTGGTCCGGGTCCTTGGCGAGCGCTCTGAGGACAATCGCGTCCAACTCAGCCGGGATCGCGGGCACGACGCGGCTCGGCGGCTCGGGGTCGTCCAGCGTGTGCCCGGACAGCACCGACAGCGTCGTGTCCCCGGTGAACGGCGCCTCGCCCGTGAGCAGTTCGTACAGCAGACAGCCGGTCGCGTAGAGATCGGAGCGGGCGTCGGGCGGACGGCCGGTGATCCGCTCCGGCGCCAGATACTGAACCGGGGAGAGGGGAACCCGCTCATGGCCGGGTGCCCGGACACCGAAGTCCTTCACCTTGACCTGGCCGTCGCGTGTCACCAAGACGTTCGTCGCCTTGATGTCGCCATGGAGCACGCTTTTGCGGTGGGCGAACTCCAGGCTCCGGAGGATGCCGCACGTCACGTCCCTCGCCCGCGTCGGTGACAGCCTGCCGTCCCGGTCGAGAATCTGGCGGAGCGAGGACCCGTCGACGTACTCCGTCACCAGGTAGGGGACCACGACCCCGTCGACACTGTCCTCACCACGCCCGTGCACCGCGACGATCCCGGGGTGGTCGAGCGCGGCCGCCGACTCGACGACCTCACGGCCGAACCAGCCGACGGAAGAGGGATCCACATGGTCCTCACGCGGTGACTTCACCACCACCGTCAGGCCGCTACGGATGTCCCGAGCAAGGCGGACCTGCGCGATGTGTCCGCGTCCCAGACCCCCGCCGAGCTCGTACCGGCCGCCGAGGAGATACGGCCCCGGTGCGAGCTCGACGCGGGCGCGCGCGATGACCACGCGGAACTGCACCTCGGCCCAGAGCAGGGGCCGCTGTCTGAGGCCCGCGGCGTGCATGTGCTCGCAGACGTACTCGTAGAGGTCGGTGTGGCTCACCCATCCGTCGTGGTTGCCGTCCGCCTCCCCCGAACGCAGTCCGTCGATCACCGCGCCGGTGAACCGGGACGGCTCGGGCTCGAGCTCGCTGAGGTGGCTGCCCTCCCAGGCGTACTCGGTGCGGTTCGTCGCGGTGAGGACCGCCCGGCCGTGACCGTCCAGCGCGTCCTTGAGGTGCACGCCGGTGTCGCCCTTGGTCCCGGGCAGAAAGGCGCCGCTGTAGCAGCAGTCCAGCAGCAGGACGATGGACAGGGCCCGGCAGCGGCGCATCTGCGCGTGCAGGAAGGCGGCCTCGACGGCGGAGGAACCGAGCAGGTTCCGGTCCGTGTCGCGGGCCGCGAAGTACAGGTCGCCGTCGTCGTCCTTGATGCCGTGGCAGGAGATGTGCAGCAGCAGGACGTCGCTTCTGCTGCGGTCGCGGAAGAACCGCTCGATGGCCCGCTTCACCTCGTGGTGCCGGGCGTCCACCACGGTCTCGACCCGGAAGTCCCCGATGCCCGGGTCCGCCAGCACCTCGGCCAGCCCCTCCACGTCCCGTCCGGGCGAGCGCAGGCGTCGCAGGTCGGCGCTGTCGTACTGGCCCGTGGCAATCAGCAGGGCGTAGCGGTCGCCGGCCACGACGGGGGCCTCAGGCGTCCTCGGCGGTGGGTTCCGGGGCGGGGTCGGTGGGTGCGTGGGCCCGGAGGAAGGTGTCGATCAGTTTCTGTTGGTCCGCGGTGGAGACCGCCTGGACCTCCAGTCGGTCCTCGCCGATCTCGATGCTGACCGAGCGCACCGGACGGTTCTCGATCCAGGACCGCACGAGCGCCAGGACCTGACTCAGCGCGATGGGCGCCAGTGTCACGGCCAGGGCGCCCAACGCGAAGGTCTCGCCCGGCTTGGCGCCCTCCGGGACGGCCGCCGTGCGTGTCAACTCCACGCGTTCCACGTCGAGTTCGAGGATCCGCTCCCGCAGCCGACGGGTGAGCAGGTCCAGCTCCTCCGGGTCGCAGTCGTCCGTGCCCTCCAGCACGATGCCGATCCGGCCCGCCTCACGCTCGCCCATGCCGCCCCCGTGCCCCGCCACAGTTGATGGGCAGCCAGTTTAGTGCTCGGCGACCGCCGTTGCCCCCGGGTCGCCTCAGGTGGTGGGGCGCCTCGGCGGATGCGGCATCCGGGTGCTCGCGGGCGACGCTCCGTCAGGGGAGCGTGGTGTGGTGGCGCGCAGTTTCTACGTTGATCATATGACGATCAGATTCTCATCCCGGATGGCCGTGTCGGCCTGTGTGGTCTGTGTGGCGGGCCTGCTGGCGATCGGACCCGCCGCGGTGGCCGGTGAGGGTGGCGCGCGGTCCGGCGGGCCGGAGCGTACAGGCGCGGCGGCCGGGCCGTTGCCGTCGTTGCTGGGGCGGTCCGGTACACAAGTGCGGCCGCGGGACGGGGCACCCCGGGTGCCGCGGGTCTCCGCGCTGTCCTGGGTGGTCGCCGACGCCGACACCGGCGAGGTGCTCGCCGCGAAGGACGCGCACCGCAAACTGCCGCCCGCGAGCACCCTCAAGACGCTGTTCGCCCTGACCGTGCTGCCCGTCCTGCCCGGCGGGATCCGGCACACGGTCGACGAGGAGGAGCTGTCGGACGTCGGTGCGGGCAGCAGCCGGGTCGGGGTCGCTGAGGGGCACACGTACCGGGTGTCCGACCTGTGGAACGGGGTGTTCCTGAACTCCGGCAACGACGCCGTGCACGTCCTGGCCCACCTCAACGGCGGCTGGCGCACCACGGCCGCGCGGATGCAGGCCAAGGCGCGTGCCCTCGGCGCCCGCGACACGCGCGTGCTGTCCCCGGACGGGTACGACACCCCGGGCCAGGTCTCCTCGGCGTACGACCTCGCCGTGTTCGGCCGGGCGGGGCTGCGCAGCAAGGAGTTCGCACGGTACTGCGGCACGGTCGAGGCCAGGTTCCCGGGCCGCGGCGGATCGTCGTACGCCATCCGCAACACCAACCGGCTGCTGTCCGGCGCCGACGGGGTTGAGCCGTATCCCGGCCTGATCGGCGTCAAGAACGGCTACACCAGCAAGGCCGGGCACACCCTGGTGAGCGCCGCACGCAAGGGCGAACGGACCCTCGTCGTCACGGTGATGAACCCGCAGTACGGCGGTGGCCTCGCCGTCTACGAGGAGGCTCGGGAGCTGTTGGACTGGGGCTTCGAGGCAGGCGGGCGGGTCGATCCCGTGGGTTCGCTGGACGAGTTGCGGGCCAGGCCGCGTCCCGGTCCGGAGCCGGTGTCCGCGGCCGCGGTCGCGGTCGTGGCGAGGCCGGTGGACGAGGGGCCCGGCTGGGCCGAGGCCGGGATGGTCGCGGGCGCCGCCGGGGTCGGCGCCGGTGCCGTCGCGGTGACGACGCGCCCCAGGAAGGGCCGTCCGGCGGGGAGCTGACCGACCGGCAGCCACAGCAGCAGACCGAGCGTGATCCAGACGTAGGTGTTGGAGCCGAGGAAGCCGTCGATGCCGGAGGCGTCGTCGAACCACAGCCACACCACGCTCGTGCACAGCACCGCGTACAGGGCGCCCGCGATCCGCGGGTGCCCGGCGCGGACCAGCACCACGAAGGCCGGCAGCAGCCACACCAGGTGGTGCACCCAGGTGATGGGGCTGACCAGACAGGCCGCGAGACCGGTCAGGGAGAAAGCGGCGATCCACTCCCCCGCGGCGACCGCCCGGCTCGCCCGCCACACCCAGACGCAGAGCACCAGCAGCACGACGATCGCCCAGACCGGACGCCCGTGTTCGCCCAGCCGGGCCAGGACTCCTTGCAGGGACTGGTTCGAGACGTAGTCCAGGCGGCCCACCCGGGTCGTGTCCCACAGGGCCCGCGTCCAGTAGAAGCGAGACGCGTCCGGGGTCACCCAGGCCGCGAAGGCCGTGGCGCCGACCGCCACGGCGGTAGCGACGCCGGCCGCGCGCCACTTGCGGGACAGCAGGAGCAGTCCGATGAAGAGCGCGGGGGTCAGCTTCACCGCGGCCGCCAGGCCGATCCCGATCCCCGCCCAGCGTTCCCGGCCGGTGGCCAGCAGCCACGCGTCCGTCAGCACCAGGGCGAGCAGCAGGACGTTCACCTGGCCGAAGCTGACGGTGTCGCGCAGCGGTTCGAACAGGGCGAGCGCGCAGGCGGCAAGGGCGCAGCCGAACCAGCCGTAGCGCCGCCAGTCCCGTCCGACGAGGATGCGCAGGACCACCCCCAGGGCCGCCAGGTTGAGCAGCAGGGCGACGACGATGGCGGCGGGCAGGTTCAGCAGGGCCATGGGGAGCATGGCGACCGCGGCGAACGGCGGGTAGGTGAAGCCGTACGTCGTACCGGGGACCAGGTAGTCGTAGATCCGGCCGCCGTGGTGCACCCAGCTGTCCACGGTGCCGTGGTAGACGCGCAGGTCGAACCAGTCGCGCAGCAGGGGCACGGTCGCGGTGAACGCGGTCACGGCGGCCAGCAGGGCGAACACCAGGAGCAGTCGCCCTTGGTCAGTGCGGGGCAGTCTCATGCGGTACGCCCCCAAGCCGGTGCCAACTCCGCCTGATGGGCCTGCCACAGCACGACCACCGCGAGCACCCCGCCGGAGACCGCCAGCACCAGTTGCCCGGCGTCCGCCTGGCCGCCGCTGGGCAGGGTGGCGAGCGCCAGGACGCCCGTCACGGCCGCCACCCGGTGCCGCACCGAGGTGCTGGGCGCCGCGGCGGCGATGAGGAACAGGCCCCACAGGGCGTACCAGGGGCGGATCGCGGGGCCGAAGGCGGCCACGGCGGCGAGGCTCAGGCCGAGCGCGTACACCGGGCGCGGCCTGAACCGAAGCCATATCAGGGCGATCGCGACGACGGCGGCGACGACACCGACGGCGTGCCAAGCGGGTACGGCAAGGGGGGCCAAGTCGCTGCCGAGCCACTCCAGGAGGGCGCGGGTGGCCCGGCCGAGGAGGCTGGTGAGAGCCCAGTTGTGCGGGGAGACCGGGGTGTTGAGGGCGCCTATCCAGCCGTAGCCGGTGCCGGCGACGGCGGTCGCGGCGACCGTGGTGGCGGTGGCTGCGGCCGTGGTCGTCAGCACGGCGCGGGCCGGGCGGTGGCCCGCCCGCACTTGGAGTACCACCACCGCGGCCAGGCCGAGCACCGCGGGCGCCTTGACCAGCGCGGCCAGCGTGACGAGTACGGCGCCCACGACCGGCCACCGGCCGAGCGCGGCCACCAGGCCGAGGCCGAGCAGGCCGAGCATCACGGCGTCGTTGTGGGCACCCGCGACCAGGTGCAGCAGGACCAGCGGATTGAGGGCGCCGAGCCAGAGCGCGGCGGCCGGGTCGGCGCCGCTGTGCCGGGCCAGCCGGGGCAGGGCGGCCGCCATCAGGGCGACCCCGAGCAGCGCGACGAGCCGCATCCCGAACAGGCCCGCGGGGACTTCGCCGCTGGTGAGCGCGGAGAGGCCGGAGGCCAGGGCGAGGAAGACCGGCCCGTACGGCGCACCGGTGTGCTGCCAGAGCGGGGCGACCTCCTCGGCGAGCGGTCCGCCCAGGTGGGACGGGCCGTAGGCGTAGACGTCGATGTGGGCGTCCACCATGGCGCCCTGCGCGAGGTAGCTGTAGACGTCCCGGCTGAACAGGGGCGGCGCGAGCAGCAGCGGGGCGGCCCAGACGGCGAGTGTGACGAGCAGGGCCCGGGGTGCCGGCGGCTCGGCGGTGAGCAGCAGGCGGCCCAGCAGCGCCCAGGCCGCTATCAGCAGGACGACGCCGAAGTAGACGCCGATCAGGCCGAGGGCGGCCTCGGCGGAGGACGGGGCGAGGAGGTCCCGGACCGGGAGCGCTCCTGCGGTTCCGCCACCCGCCGCGAGAACGGCGGTACCGGCCAGTCCGAGCACCTGGCAGCGGCGGAGATCGACGGGAAAAGCCATGGCCAACACTCAGTCAGCGTGTCAACGCCGGGTGGCCGGAAATCGACGCGGGGACCTCCGGCGGGAAGCCGAGGCATGTCCGGTGCGTGGCTGATCGCGGATGAGGCCGGTCGCGGCGCTGACACCCGCTGCCCCCAAGGGAGTTGCACAGATGTTCTAGCCTGGGCACCGACCCGAGGAGGCGGCACATGGCCGAAGTCGTGGATCTCGTCCACTACCCCGTCAAGGGCTGCGGAGGTACGTCGGTGAGCGACGCCCTGCTCACCGAGGCGGGCCTCGCGCACGACCGCACCTTCATGGTCACCGGCGAGGACGGCGTCTACCGCACCCAGCGCCGCCATCCCCGCCTCGCCCTGATCCGGCCCACGGTGAGCGCGGACGGCACCGGCCTCAGGCTCGACGCCGAGGGCACGACGGTGAGCATCGAGGTCACCTCCGAGGCCCCGCGCCGCGCCGTCGATCTGTTCGGCGACGCCTTCCAGGGGATCGACCAGGGCGACGAGGTCGCCGGCTGGCTGTCGGAGGTGCTCGGCTCCCCCAGCCGTCTGGTCCGGGTGCCGCCGGAGCACGGCCGGATCGCCGACGGCTGGATCCCCGGCCCCTCCGGCTACGCCGACAGCAGCGCCGTGCACCTGCTGTCCCGCGGGTCGCTCGCCCTCCTGAACCGGCGGATGGCCGAACGCGGGGCCCCGCCTCTGCCGATGAGCCGCTTCCGCCCCAACATCGTCGTCGACGGCGCCGACTGGGCGGCCGAGCCGCACGCCGAGGACCGGGCGCGCCGCGTGCGGATCGGCGGGACGGAACTGGGCTACGCCAAGCTCGCGGTGCGCTGCGCGGTCACGCTGGTCGACCAGGAGGCGGGGGCCCGGAGCGGGAAGGAACCGCTGCGGACGCTCGCCGGATACCGGCGCGCGGCGAGCGGAGGCGTGGTGTTCGGCACCAAGTTCTCCGTGCTGCGGCCGGGGAAGCTGTCCGTCGGCGACCAGGTCGTCGTGGACGAGTGGGGCGAGGCCGAACGGTAGCCGTCACACGAACCGGGAACTCGGCACGGGTCCCCAGGAGGACAGCTGGGCGCGGTCCCCCTGGAGCCAGCTGCCGCGGATCGCCGTGACGAACTCCGTCAGCCGCCCGTCCGGGTCCGCCGGGGCCTCGTCGTCGCCCTCGTCCGGGGTCGGGTCGGCACCGACGATGTCCGCGGCGATCTCGGCCTCGGGACGGTCGTCGGGGGCCGAGCGCTCCACGCCGCCGTCGTCCGACTGACGCAGTACGCCCGCCCAGGGTGCTGTCGCCTGCTGGTGGAGCAGGGTGATGCTGTCGGCGGTGACGGCCGGGGCGTCGGTCCAGCAGCTCGCGTGCTCGTGCAGCACCTGGCCGGGCGCCCGCTCGAAGAGGTCACCGATGATCTCGGGGTCCACGTCGTTCAGGTCGTACGCCACGACCACGGTGTCCGCCCGCTCGGCCGCGAAGGGCAGCGCCGGAAGTCCGAGCACCTCGGCCGCGGCCAGGCCCAGGATGCGGCTGCCGCGGTCGGGCAGCAGGGACACCGACGTCGGCCGCGCCCCGGCCGCCGCCAGCACCGTCTTCAGTCGCAGCAGTCCGCGCAGACACTGGTCGTGGGTGTCCTGGAGCCAGGCGTACCGGCCGGTCATGCCCGCGCCGAAGCCGTACGGGGACAGGGTGCCGAGGACGGTGCCGCCCAGGACGTACTGCCAGCCCCGCAGATCGGTGAGGTCCAGCGAACCGGCCCGCTCCGCCTCCGCCGCCCGCGCCAGCATGCGGCTCTGCCGTGCCTGCGCCCCGAGCCACTGCGGGTCCTCCGGGTCGGGCAGCAATGCGTGCTGACGCCGGGCCAGCGGCAGGTCGCCCGCCATGAGGGCGTTGTAGACCAGCAGATAGCGGTCCGGCCAGTCGGCGAGGTCACCCTCGTTCGCGCCCAGCAATTCCACGGCCTCACCGTGCCGCCCCTCGCGCTCGTACGCGGAGACGAGTTCACGCAGCACCGCCTTGGCGCCCGGCACCTGGCGCGACGCCTCCCGCAGCGCGGGGATCGCCAGATAGGCCACACCGCGTTCCACACAGGCGAACCCGTAGTCATAGAGCTCCTGTGCCCTGTCAGGGTGCGCGACGACGGCCTCGGCGGCCTGCTGGAGGTCGTCGAACCCGGCGGCGCCGGCCGCCCGGCCCACCACCAGAGCGGTCTCACCCAACGGCAGACCGTCCGTCCCGGACCGCAACAGCCGAAGGGCACCGGGTATGTCTCCGGAGTCCAGGGACTCCCAGGCCTCGAGGAGTTCGGGGGACTTGGGGCGACGGGGCTTGCGCGAGAACATGGGGACGATCTTCACCCGCGAACGGAGACCGGCTCAACCGGATTGTTCGGCAGGGACACATCAGACCTGAGTACGCATATTCAGGACACGCCCGGTGCTCCGCGGTGAAGCTGGGGCCATGACCACGACACCGGCGCCGCGAACCGGCCGTCCGCACCCCGCGGCCGATCTGTTTCTCGCGCTCACCCTGCTGGTGGCGGACGGCATGGCCGCTTTGATCGCGTCCCTGCGGGGGCTCGACGCGGCCGGGTACGCCTTCCTCGGCCCCGACACCGGTACGCCCATAGACTTCACCCCCGTCGCCATCGCTCTCGGCGTCGTGGGCGGCCTCGTGGTGGCGACGGCGTGGCTGGCTCACCGCTACCGGGCTCCCAACACCGCCGCCCTGCAACTCCTGGCCGGGCTCGTGCTGTTGCTGATCGCCGGGCTGGGCCAGCTCGGGCAGTACGGCGAGGACCGTTCGCCCGCGCCCGAACCGGGGTACAGCGGGCCCCGGTCACCGTGTCTGTCGGGTGGCGACAACAGCGAGTGTCACGGGTCGTGAGGCCGGGGCGTCAGAACACCGACAGACCCGTGAGCGTCGTGAACCGGTCCAGGGCCGCCACGCCCGCCACCGAGTTGCCGCGCTCGTCCAGGCCCGGGCTCCAGACGCACAGGGTGCAGCGGCCCGGGACGACCGCGATGATGCCGCCGCCCACACCGCTCTTCCCGGGCAGGCCCACGCGGTAGGCGAAGTCACCGGCCGCGTCGTACGTCCCGCAGGTCAGCATGACCGCGTTGACCTGCTTGGCCTGGCTGCGGGTGAGCAGCCGGGAGCCGTCGGCGCGCACTCCGTGGCGGGCCAGGAAGCCGGTGGCCAGGGCCAGGTCGGCGCAGGAGGCGCGGATCGAGCACTGGCGGAAGTACTGGTCGAGCAGGTCCGGCACCGGGTTGTCGATATTGCCGTAGGACGCCATGAAGTGGGCCAGAGCCGCGTTGCGGTCGCCGTGCGCGGACTCGGAGGCGGCGATCTCGTGGTCGAAGTCCAGGCCCGCCTCGCCGCTCTCCGCGCGCAGGAAGGCGAGGAGTTCACCCGCCGCGTCGCCGGTACGGGTCTGCAGCCGGTCGGTGACCACCAGGGCACCGGCGTTGATGAACGGATTGCGCGGGATGCCGTTCTCGTACTCCAGCTGGACCAGCGAGTTGAAGGGGTTGCCGGAGGGCTCGCGGCCCACGTGCTCCCACAGTTCATCGCCCTCGCGGGCCAGGTCGAGGGCGAGGGTGAAGACCTTGGTGATGGACTGGGTGGAGAAGGGCTCGCGCCACTCCCCCACCCCGTACACCGTGCCGTCCAGCTCGGCGACGGCCATGCCGAAGCTGCGCGGGTCGCAGGCCGCGAGCGCCGGGATGTAGTCGGCGGCGCGGCCCCGGCCGGGGGTGCGCCCGATCTCGTCGGCGATGCGCTCCAGGACCGGCTGGAAGGTCTGGGTGGACGACGGAACACTCATGATCGCCATTGTGCCTCCGGGCCGGTCCTGGCGCGCTTTCGCAGCTCAGACGACGGGCGAGCCGCTGCCCGCGAGCACCTCGGGGCGCAGCAGACCAGCGAGCGTGCCGGCGGGCAACAGGCCCTTCTCCAGGACGAGTTCGGCGACCCCGCGACCGGTGGCGAGGGCCTCCTTGGCGATGTCGGTGGCGGCCGTGTACCCGATGTGCGGGTTGAGGGCGGTGACCAGGCCGATGGAGTTCTCCACGGTCCGGCGCAGCTCCTCGGTGTTGGCGGTGATGCCGTCCACGCAGCGCTCGGCAAGGGTGAGACAGGCGGCCCGCAGATGGGTGAGGGACTCCGACAGGGAGTGCAGGATGATCGGCTCGAAGGCGTTCAGCTGGAGCTGTCCGGCCTCGGCGGCCATGGTGATGGTGACGTCGTTGCCGATCACCTCGAAGGCGACCTGATTGACGACCTCGGGGATCACCGGGTTCACCTTGCCCGGCATGATCGACGAACCGGCCTGCACCGGCGGCAGGTTGATCTCGCCGAGCCCCGCGCGCGGCCCGGACGACAGCAGCCGCAGGTCGTTGCAGCTCTTGGAGAGCTTGACCGCGATCCGCTTCAGCACGCCGGACATCTGGACGAACGCACCGCAGTCCTGGGTGGCTTCGACCAGGTTGGCGGCGGTCACCAGCGGCAGCCCGGTGATCTCGGAGAGGTGCCGGCGGGCCGATTCCGCGTACCCGGCGGGCGCGTTGAGCCCCGTACCGATGGCCGTGGCGCCGAGGTTGATCTCATGAATCAGCTCGACGGCCTCGGCGAGCCGGGACCGGTCCTCGTCGACCATGACGGCGTACGCGGAGAACTCCTGCCCGAGGGTCATCGGCACCGCGTCCTGGAGCTGCGTACGGCCCATCTTCAGCACATCACGGAACTCAACGGCCTTACGGGCGAAGGAGTCCTGGAGCACGGCCATCGCCTTGAGCAGCCCGCGCACCGCGAACACGGTCGCGATCTTCACGGCGGTCGGATAGACGTCGTTGGTCGACTGGCTGAGGTTGACGTCCTCGTTCGGGTGCAGGTACCGGTACTCGCCCTTGGCGTGTCCCAGCAGCTCCAACGCCCGGTTGGCAACAACCTCGTTGGCATTCATGTTGGTCGAGGTGCCCGCGCCGCCCTGGACGACATCGACGACGAACTGGTCGTGCAGCTTCCCGGCCCGGATCTCCCGACAGGCCGCGACAATGGCGTCCGCCTTCGCGGGCTCCAGCAGCCCCAACTCCTCATTGGCGAGAGCGGCAGCCTCCTTGACGGCGGCCAGCGCATCGATGAGGTGGGCATAGGCGGAAATCGGCGTACCGGTGATGGGGAAGTTCTCGGTGGCGCGCAGGGTGTGAACACCCCAGTAGGCGTCGGCGGGAATGTCCCGATCGCCGAGCAGATCGTGCTCGCGGCGAGTGACGGCGTTCATGAGGGAGAGGGTCCTCTTTCCAAGAAGGGATGAGCAAGCTACCTAGGGGCGCGGGGAACTGCGCGACCAGCCACAACGGCCCCGCAGCCGCAAAACAACAGGCGAGGCACCTGATTAGGCGCAGGGCGCAACAGCAACCGGCTCCAGCGAACGAACGGGCCGCACAAACCCAACCGCTCGCCCTCCCCCAAGAAGCGCCTCACCCTGGAACTCGGTGAGCAACGAGGGATCAACACCGGCCCAAGCAAGCGCCGCCGCCCCCACAGGAATCCGCGCCCGATTCGCCCCGTCGGAAATCTTCACGGCAACAGCCCGCCCATCAGGCAGCGCGGCGACCTGCACACCCTCGAAGCCGTCCTTCGCGAGCAGCCCCGGCACGGCCCGCATCAGCGCGGCCACGTCCCGCCCCGCCCCGGACGCCATCTCCGCGTGGTCCCGCATCGCATCCGCGACCCGAGCCTCGGGCGTACCGGGCACCGCGGTGGTGATCCGAGCCGCGGCCCGGGCAAGCCCGTGCAGCGAGACGGAGAACAACGGCGCCCCGCACCCATCGACGGTCACCTGCGCGACGCGCTGCCCCGTGAGGTCCTCGACGATCTCGGCGATCGCCTGCTGAAGCGGGTGCCCGGGGTCGAGATACCCCTCCAGCGGCCACCCGTTCAACCGGCAGGTGTACAGCATCGCCGCGTGCTTGCCGGAGCAGTTCTGGGCGAGCTGGGACGGCTGACGCCCTTCCCGGACCCACGCGTCGCGCACGTCCGGGCCGAACGGCATGTCCGCGACGTTGCGCAGATCGCTCTCGGAGACACCGGCGAGTTCCAGGATCCGCCGGGTACCGGCCAGGTGCCGCTCCTCACCGGAGTGGCTGGCCGCGGCGAGGGAGAGGAGTTCGCTGTCGAGGGGCAGTCCGGCCCGGACCATGGCGACAGCCTGGACGGGCTTGAGGGCCGAGCGCGGATAGAACGCGGCCTCGATGTCGCCGAGTTGGAGCCGGACGTCGCCCTCGGGACCGAGGACGACGACCGAGCCGTAGTGGATCCCCTCCACGACCCCGCCGCGGATCAGGTGGGCGACGGGGGCGTGGAGGGGTTCACGGACAAGGGGTGGGTCCGCGAGGGAACTGCTGAACATGACTGCCTGATTCATGAGTGGGTGACGGCCGGGGCGCGGGTCACGCGTCGGCCTTGGGGGTTGCGGCGGTCGCGGTCCGGCGGCGGATGCCGTACCAGCCCGCGACCAGTGCACCGACGATCAGTGGCAGGCACAGCACGGTGGTGCGGCCGGCGCCTCCGTCGGCGTACATGAGGACCAGGACGGAGGCAAGGAAGGCCAGCGTCACGAGTTCGGTCCAGGGGGAGCCCGGCAGTCGGTAGCCGGGGCGGGTGAGTTCGCCCTTCTGGGTCTTCTGCCAGAAGAGCAGGTGACAGAGCATGATCATGCCCCAGGTGGCGAGGATGCCGATCGCCGCGAAGTTGAGGACGATCTCGAACGCGTCGGCGGGGACCACGAAGTTGAGGCCCACGCCGAGGACACAGATACCGCTGGTGAGCAGGATGCCGCCGTACGGGACCTGGCTGCGGCTCATCACGCCGGTGAACTTCGGGGCGGAGCCGGACATCGCCATGGAGCGCAGGATGCGGCCGGTGGAGTACAGGCCGGAGTTGAGCGAGGACATGGCGGCGGTGAGCACGACCAGGTTCATGACGCCGCCGGCCGCGGGGATGCCGATGTTGGACAGCACGGTGACGAAGGGGCTCTCGCCCGCGGTGTAGGAGGTCCAGGGCAGCAGCATCGAGAGCAGGACGACGGAGCCGACGTAGAACAGGCCGACGCGCCACATGATCGAGTTGATCGCCTTCGGCATGATCTTCTCGGGGTTCTCGGTCTCGCCCGCGGCGACGCCCACCAACTCGACGGAGGCGTAGGCGAAGACGACGCCCTGGATGATCAGCAGCATCGGCAGCAGGCCGCTCGGGAAGATTCCGCCGTTGTCGGTGATGAGGGAGGGGCCGGGGGTGGTGCCGTCGACGGGGTGCTGGGTGACCAGCAGGAAGATGCCGATGCACATGAAGACGACGAGCGCGCCGACCTTGACGATGGCGAACCAGAACTCCAGTTCGCCGAAGATCTTCACCGAGATCAGGTTCACGGTGAGCACGACGGCGAGGGCGATGAGCGCGATCACCCACTGCGGGATGTCGGAGAACATGCCCCAGTAGTGGGTGTAGGTGGCGACCGCGGTGATGTCGGCGATGCCGGTGGTGGCCCAGTTGAGGAAGTACATCCAGCCCGCGGTGTACGCGCCCTTCTCCCCCATGAACTCACGGGCGTACGACACGAAGGCGCCGGACGAGGGCCGGTACAGCACGAGTTCGCCGAGGGCGCGCACGACGAGGAAGGCGAATGCTCCGCAGACCGCGTAGGCGATGAAGAGGGAGGGGCCCGCGTCGGCGAGGCGGCCGCCGGCGCCGAGGAAGAGGCCGGTGCCTATGGCGCCGCCGATGGCGATCATGTTGACGTGCCGGGATTTCAGGGACTTGCTGTAGCCCGCGTCTCCGGCGTCCACATGGCCGGAACGTTTCTGCACGCCGTCGTGCGTGGTCTGCACCTCGTTGTGCAAGGACTGCTCGCTCAACGCTCGGGTCCGCCTTCCGTGGTGGTGCTCGTGTGCCCGGGGCGCACGATGTCGGTGAGGGTGGTCTCGACGCGGTCCAGGTGATGCGCCATGGCATCGGTGGCGTCGAGTTCGGAACCGTCGATCAGCGCCTCGACGATCGCCCGGTGCTCGCGGTTGGACTGCTCCCGGCGGCCGCCCAGTTCGTTCAGGAAGGCCGACTGACGCGCCAGTGCGTCCCGGATCTCCTCGATCACCCGGCGGAAGACCGGGTTCTGGGCGGCCTCGGCCACGGCGAGATGGAAGAGGGTGTCCATCGCGACCCAGGCGGTGGTGTCCGTCTCGCGTTCCATACGGTCGAGCAGATGCGCCAGGTGGTCGAGGTTCTCGGGGGTGCGGCGCACCGCCGCGTACCCGGCGACCGGGATCTCGACGTGCCGGCGCACCTCCAGCAGATCGCTGGCCGCGTAGTCGCCGAAGGTCGGGTCCTCGACCGTGTTGGCGACGACGAAGGTGCCCTTGCCGGTCTTGGAGACGGTCAGGCCCATGGTCTGCAGGGCCCTGAGGGCCTCGCGCAGCACCGGGCGGCTGACCTCCAGGGTGCGGCACAGCTCCGCCTCGGAGGGGAGTTTGTCCCCCACGGCGTACTCGCCGCGCTCGATGGCGGCGCGCAGGTGGGCGAGCACCGCTTCCATGGCGCTGATGCGTCGGGGAGGCTGTCCGGCTGTCCGGCTGTCTGACAGGTTCACGGGAGTGATACTCCGGGGGCCGGGAGGGTGCTGTCAAGGCGGGTGAAAGGAAAGTTTCAGCGGGCCGTGGTCCATGAATGCCTCATCCCCACATCGCCCCGGCGAGCCACACCCCCGCGAAGGCCGCGCCCAGGCCGAGGGTCACGCTGCCGACGACGTTCGCCACGGCGTAGCGCCCGGCGCCGGTCTCGGCCAGCCGGAGGGTCTCGTAGGAGAAGGTCGAGTACGTCGTCAGCGCCCCGCACAGTCCGGTGCCGAGCAGCAGCTGGACGTCGGTGCTCGCGGCTCCGGTGACCAGGCCGAGGATCAGACAGCCGGTGATGTTGACCGCGAAGGTGCCCCAGGGGAACACCGAGTCGTGCCGGGACTGCACCGCACGGTCGGTGAGATAGCGCAGCGGGGCACCGACCACGGCGCCCGCGACGACCAGCAGCCAGTTCACGTCGGGTTCTCACCTTCGCCGCGGCCGGCGTACCGGATGACCTCGCAGTCGTCGAGGATCACCAGCCCCTCGGTGACGAGTTCGTCGAGCCGCGGCAGAAAGGCCCGCACCCGCTCCTCGGTGTCGACGATCACGATCGCCACCGGAAGGTCCTCGCTCAGGGACAGCAGCCGTGAGGTGTGGATCAGGGACGAGGCGCCGAATCCCTCGATGCCGCGGAAGACGCTGGCTCCGGCCAGCCCCGCGGCGTGGGCGCGGTGCACGATCTCGCTGTACAGGGGCCGGTGGTGCCAGGTGTCGTGCTCGCCGACGAAGACGGTCACGCGCAGCGCGCGGCCGGTCAGTCGCGTCATGGCTGCCTCCGCTTCAGGACGCGGCGGGTCGCCGTCGCGGCGAGCCACACCGCCGTGAGAGCCGCGAGAGGGGTCGCGGCCAGGTAGGCCAGGCCCGTCTCCGGGTGACCGGAGTCGATCAGTCCCCGGATGTCGACGGCGTACGTCGAGAAGGTGGTGAAGCCGCCGAGCACTCCGGTGCCGAGGAAGTGGCGGACCAGGCGGTGGGCGGGCCACGCCTCCGTGATGAGGACCATGAAGACGCCGATCACGGCGCAGCCGGCGACATTGGTCCAGAAGGTCACCCAGGGGAATCCGCCCGGCTGGAGGGGCCACCCCAGGGTCAGCGCGTAGCGGGCCGTGGCCCCGAGGGCGCCGCCCGCCGCGACCACGGCGACCACCGGGCCCTGACCGCGCAGGAGGGGCGCTCGCGCGGGGCGGGTCCGGGCCGGCGGGCTCTCGGTGCCGGGGGCTGTCATGGTCGTGGGTCTCCTACTCGCCGGGGCCCGGGACTGCGGGCACGCGCCAGTGCAAGTAGGGACCGTTGGCGGCGACTGTGCCGCGGTTCGGGTACGGCGGGCCCCACCGCCGCGCCGCGAGGATCAGCGCGGCCGGGAACCAGCGTAACGCGGGGTGTTCGGGCAGGTCACTTCGGGGCGGGCGGCTCGCACAGGGCGATGCCGCTTTCCCAGACGCTGCCCAGGACGAGGTGGCCGGCGGCCTCGCAGACGCTGGTGACCATGCGGAAGCGGGAGCGGTGGCGGGTCAGGTGGTGGACGGTCGTGCCGGTGTCGTCGACGGCCAGGACGCCGATCGTGCCGGTGGGGCGGAAGGGGGCGCGCACGGCGACGCGGGCGGCGGCCCGGCGGACCGCCGGCGAGGCACGGTGCAGCAGGTCCAGGGGCGGGACCCGGGGACCCGCGAGGGCGACCCAGAGGGGGCCGTCGGGGGCGCCGCGCCACAGGTTGTCGGGCATGCCGGGCAGGCCCTCGACGAAGGGTTCGGCCCGGCCCGCCTTCGGGCCGGTGAGCCAGTAGCGGGTGAGGCGGCAGGCGCCGGTCTCGGCGACGACGAGGAAGGACTCGTCGGCGCTCGGCGCGAGGCCGTTGGCGAACTCCAGTCCCTCCAGGAGGACTTCGGGGCTGTCCGCGCCGGGCGCGAGGCGCAGCAGGCGGCCCGTGCCGGTGTGTTCGGTCAGCTCGCCGATCCACTGCTCCAGGCCGTAGCGGCGGCTGGAGACGGTGAAGCAGATGCTGCCGTCGGACAGGGCGACGACGTTGCTGGCGAACCGGAGCGGCTCCCCCGCCACCGAGTCGGCGAGGATGCGGACGGTGCCGTCGGTGAGGTCGACGCGGAGCAGTCCTCGCTCGGCGTCGCAGACCAACAGGGAGTCGTCGGTGAGCAGTTCGAGGCCGAGGGGGCGGCCGCCGGTCTCGGCGAGCACGGTGACACGGGCGCGGACGGGGTCGGCCAGGCGGTCGAGCCGCAGGATGCGGCCGTCCTCGACTCCGGTGACGACCCGGCCGCGGGTGTCGGCCACCACGTCCTCGGGGCCGCGGCCGCCGATGGCGAGATACCGGTGCGGGACCAGCGTGCGGGGATGGTTCATGCGCTCCTCCTACCAGCCCTTCTCGAACATCCGGGCGACCTCGGCGATACGGACCTCGTCGCGCCGGTAGTAGACGCGCCGCCGGATCCTGCGTGTGCGCAGCAGGCCGATCCCGGCGAGCAGGTTCAGATGACTGTCGGCGACCGGGCGGTCGACCCCGAGCTTGGCGGCGACACTGTCGGAGGTGACGCCGTCCTCCACGGGATCGCCGTGCCGCTGGGCCGGAAAGTGCGCGGCCGGATCCTTCAGCCACTCCAGGATGTCCAGACGCCTCTCGTTCACAGGTGTCCTCAACATCGCGTCCCCTCCGTCCGGTCCTCCTCGAAGCGCGTGTTCCCACTGTCCCGCAGACGATGCCGACATGTCCGGCACTCTCCACGTCTTGGCCGGTACCGAACTGCCGTACGAGAGACGGCAGTTCGTCCCTGGTCCGAGGAATGGGCCCGGCCGCGCGTTCCCGCGGCCGGGCCCCGGTGCCCGTGATGGGTCAGCGGTGGCTGAACCACGTCATCGCGGGGAGCGCCTTGTCGTCGTAGCCGAACAGGGCCTGGTTCTCCCAGCCATTGCCGGAGGAGGCATCGGTCGGGTCCCAGCCGTTGCCGGAGACCGCGGTCCAGGTCGACTCCCAGTAGAAGACACCCAGTCCACGGCCGTTCGGGACGGCCTCCACGATGCTCGCGATGTCGTTCATCCAGCGGGTCTGGCCGGCGGTGGTGGCCGGGTAGCCGGAGACGAGCTCGCTGTCGAGGTCGATGATGTTCTCGTGCGTGTCCTCGCTGTCGAGCCGGAAGGGGTAGGCCGTCTCGGCGACGAAGACCGGCTTGCCGTAGCGGGTCGCGGCGTCGTCCAGGGTGGTCTGGAAGTCGTAGAGCGTGCCGTGCCAGTAGCCGTAGTACGACAGGCCGATGACGTCGAACTTCACGCCGCCCGCGACCGCGCTGTCGAACCACCAGCGGGTGCCGGAGAGGTCACCGCCCTTGGCGAGGTGCAGGGCGACGGTCGTGGACGAGTTGACCGCCTTGACGGCGTCGTAGCCGCTGTTGAGCAGTCCGGCCAGCTGCGACCAGTTGTCGGTGGAGCCCTCCGACCACAGCATGCCGCCGTTGATCTCATTGCCGACCTGGACCATGTCGGCGGTGGTGCCCTGCGCCTTCAGCGCGTTGAGCACGTCGTACGTGTGGTTGTACACGTCCGTCTTCAGCTGGCTGTAGGAGTGGCCGGACCAGGCGGCGGGCTTGCTCTGGGCGCCTGGGTCGGCCCAGGTGTCCGAGTAGTGGAAGTCCACCAGGAGCTTCATGCCCTGGGCTTTGATGCGCTTGGCCAGCGCCAGGACCTCCGCCTTGCCGTTGTAGCCGTCGGCCGCGTTCACCCAGACCTTGACGCGGGCGTAGTTCTGCCCGGCGGACTTCAGGATGGCGAGCGCGTCGCCGGTCGTGCCGGAGCTGTTCTTGTAACTGCCGCCGAGGGCCTCGCTCTTGGCGAGGGAGGAGACGTCGGAGCCCTTGATCGAGGTGCCGCCGGTGCCCGAGGCGAAGGTCAGGTCGTCGACGTTGAGCCAGTTGCCCGCGTTGGCGTCGCTGTTGATGCTGATGGTGCACTGGTTGTTGGTGACGCTGACCGGCACCACGATCCGGATCCAACCGCTGCTGGAGACCGGGAGGTTGGTGCGCTGCTCGGTGCCGCCGCAGTTCTTCAGGGCTATGTAGGCGGAGTTCTGCCCGCCGCCGGAGCGGACCCAGGCGGTGAGCCTGTAATTGCCGTTGGTCAGCCCGGAGAGGTACTGGTACGTCTCCACCTTGTAGGCGGACGACGACCAGTGGCTGAGGCGATAACTCCCGCCGTGGCCGCCGGACTCGGAGAACGAGGCGGCAGTCGTGCCGTACTCGGACCAGCCGGCCGGAGCGGCGGCGCCCGCGCCGTCGGACTCGAAACCGCCGTTGGTGAGGGTGCTGGCCGCCTGGGCGGTCTGCGCGGGCAGGGCGGTGAGGGCGAGCCCGGCCGCGAGCGGCGGCAGCAGGGCCTTGAGGGTGCGTCTGGGATGGAACATCGGCGTCCGTCGTCCCTTCGACGTGAATGGGGTTGGGGGTGCCCCGCATCGAGCGGCCGGTGCGGGGCGCCCCTCCGCCCGCGGCTCTCGTGGCACGCGCGGGCGGAGGGGAGTCGGTTCAGCCGTCGAGCCGGACGACCCGGACGGCTCCGGCGGGCACTTCGAGGCGGCCCGCGGCTCGTTCGCCCGTGAGCAGTTCGGTGCCGGGCGCTTCCAGCGGCACCTTGGCGTCCGACGGGCTGTGGTTGATCGCGAAGAGGTAGTCGCCGGACTCGCCGGCCCGGCGGACCACCTCGACGTCGTGCGGCAGATCGGCGCGCGGGGCGATCCGGGCGTCCTCGGCGGCCCGGCCGAGCAGGGCCTCCAGGCCGTGCGCGTCGAGGCGGGTGGAGACGTACCAGGCGGTGCCCGCGCCGAGCTTGTGCCGGGTGACGGCGGGGCGGCCCGTGGTGAGTCCGTCGGCGTAGGTCCACACCGTCTCGGCCTCGCCGGGCACCACGAACTCGGTCCAGACGTCGCCGGTGAGCTCGGCGCCGTCGGGGCCGGTGATCCGGACCGTGTCGCCCTTGAGCAGCGGGGAGAACTCCTCGACGGTCAGGCCCAGGACGTCCCGCAGCGCGCCGGGGTAGGCGCCCTCGTGCACGGCGTCGTGCTCGTCGACGATGCCGGAGAAGTACGACACGACGAGGGTGCCGCCGTTCTCGGCGTACTCCCTGAGGTTGTTCCCGGCCGCCTCCGTCATCAGGTAGAGGGCGGGGACGACGACCAGGGGGTAGGCCGACAGGTCGGCCTCGGGGTGGGCGAAGTCGACCGTGAGGTGGCGGTCGTAGAGGGCCTCGTAGAAGGCGTCCGCGCGCTCGCGCGGGTCGTGGTCCTCGCTGGGGCGCCAGTCGAGGGTCTGCGCCCACCAGGAGTGCCAGTCCCACAGGACGGCCACATCCGCCCGGGTGCGGGTGCCGCGGATCGTGCTCAACGAGTCCAGGGACGCGCCGAGCTCGACGACCTCGCGCCACACGCGGGTGTCGGTGCCGCCGTGCGGGACCATCGCCGAGTGGAACTTCTCGGCGCCGCGCCGGGACTGCCGCCACTGGAAGAACATGGCGCCCTCGGAGCCGCGCGCCACATGGGCCAGGGAGTTGCGGGCCATCTGACCGGGGGCCTTGGCGGGGTTGCGGGGCTGCCAGTTGACGCCCGAGGTGGAGTGCTCCAGCAGGATCCAGGGCGCTCCCCCGGCCACCGAGCGGGTGAGGTCGGCGGCCATGGCGAGGTTGACGTGGGTGCGGCGGCCGTCGGTGATCAGGTAGTGGTCGTTGGTGACGATGTCGACCGCACGGCCCCAGGCCCAGTAGTCGACCGAGTCGCACTGGCTGAGGGCGGTCATGAAGTTGGTCGTCACCGGGACGCCGGGCGTGAGGCGGTGCAGGATGTCCCGCTCCATGACGAAGTTCTCGCGCATGGTGGCGTCGGCGAACCGCTTGTAGTCCAGCGCCTGGGCCGGGTTGCCGACGGTCGGTGTGGTGCGCGGCGGGTTGATCTGGTCGAAGCCGGTGTAGCGCTGGCCCCAGAAGGCGGTGCCCCAGGCCTCGTTCACCGCCTCGACGGTGCCGTAGGTGGTGGCCAGCCAGCGGCGGAAGTGGGCGGCGCAGGAGTCGCAGTAGCAGGCGGAGACGGGGACGCCGTACTCGTTGTGCACGTGCCACATGGCCAGCGCCGGGTGGTCGGCGTAGCGCTCGGCGAGCCTGGTGGTGATGTCGGCGGCGGCGGCGCGGTAGTCGGCGTTGCTGTGGCAGATGGCGCCGCGGGAGCCGAACTCGTAGCGCGTGCCGTCGGCGGCCAGCGGCAGGGCCTCGGGGTGCTCCCGGTAGAACCAGACCGGCGGGACCACGGTGGGGGTGCCGAGGTCGACCCGGATGCCGTTGTCGTGCAGCAGGTCGAGCAGGCGGTCCAGCCAGCCGAAGTCGTACGCGCCGCGCGCGGGCTCCAGCAGCGCCCAGGAGAAGATCCCGGCGCTCACCATCGTGACGCCGGCCTCGCGCATCAGCCGGACGTCCTCCTGCCAGACGCTTTCCGGCCACTGCTCGGGGTTGTAGTCCCCACCGAAGGCGAGCCTGGTGAGGCCCTTGGGGGTGGTCTCCGGCATGGAATCTCTCCCGGGTAATCGATCATTTGGGAACGTGCACACACATCATCCGTGGCGCGAGCCCAACATAACCGCACAGCAACAACCATTGACAAGTGTCCGGGATGTTTCTCTACTGTGAACGCTCACAGAAGCATGGCAGGTTCTCGCAGCAGGCGGGAACCCCAGGTCAGGGGAGAGATCCATGCCCAACACCAGGCGCAGCCGCCTCGTGGCATCCACCATCGCCGTCGTCCTCGGAGCCACCACGCTCGCCGCGTGCGGCTCGTCCGACGACGAGACCGAGGCCGCGTCGGGACCGGTCTCGCTGACGTACTGGACCTGGACGCCCGGCATGGACAAGGTCGTCGACCTCTGGAACAACGGCCCGGGCAAGAAGGACCAGATCAAGGTCACGGTGAAGAAGCAGGCGTCCGGCGACACGCTGGTCACCAAGATCCTCACCGCGCACAAGGCCGGCAAGGCCCCGGACCTGGTGCAGGCCGAGTACCAGGCGCTGCCGACCCTGGTCAGCAATGACGCGCTGGCCGACATAGCCAAGGACACCGGCGACGCGAAGAGCAAGTTCGCCGACGGCGTGTGGCAGCAGACCACGCTCGGCACGGACGCGGTCTACGCGGTCCCGCAGGACATCGGCCCGATGATGTTCTACTACCGCGCGGACCTCTTCAAGAAGTACGGCCTCGAAGTCCCCAAGACCTGGGAGGAGTTCGCCGAGACCGCGGGGAAGCTGAAGAAGGAGTCCCCGGACACCGACCTCACCACGTTCTCCGCCAACGACTCCGGTCTCTTCGCGGGCCTGGCCCAGCAGGCCGGCGCCCAGTGGTGGACCACCGAGGGCGAGCAGTGGAAGGTCGGCATCAACGACGCGGCGACCCAGAAGGTCGCCAAGTTCTGGGGCGACCTCGTCAAGGAGGGCGCCATCGACAACCAGCCGATGTACACCCCGGCCTGGAACAAGGCGCTCAACACCGGCAAGCAGATCGCCTGGGTCTCCGCGGTGTGGGCCCCGGGCACGCTGACCACGGCCGCGCCCGACACCAAGGGCAAGTGGGCCATGGCCCCGCTCCCCCAGTGGTCCGAGGGCGAGAACGTCACCGGCAGCTGGGGTGGCTCCTCCACCGCCGTCACCACGGACTCCGACCACCAGGCGGCCGCCGCCAAGTTCGCCGCCTGGCTGAACACCGACGGCGCGGCCCTGCAGGCGCTGGCCAAGGAGAGCGGCATCTACCCCGCCGCCACCAACGCCCAGACCTCCGGCGCGTTCACCAGCCCGCCGGAGTACTTCTCGAACCAGGTCGACTTCTACACCCAGGCCGCCGAGATCGCCAAGAGCACCGCTCCGTCCGCCTGGGGCCCGAACGTGAACGTCGCCTACACGACCTTCAAGGACGCGTTCGGCGCCGCCGCCAAGAACAAGTCGGACTTCGTGGCCGCCCTGAACACCATGCAGGACGACACCGTCGCCGACATGGAGAAGCAGGGCTTCGAGGTCGCGGAGTGACCACCGCACGCCGGAGGTCGTACGGGGTCAAGGGGGCCCCGTACGCCTTCCTCCTCCCCGCAACGATCCTCTTCCTGCTCTTCTTCGCACTGCCCATCGGCTACGCGGTCCATCTCAGCTTCCGCAAGGTGCAGGTCTCCGGGCTCGGCCTCGGCGCCGGCGCCCGCACGGAGGTCTGGGCCGGGTTCCAGAACTACACCGACGCCCTCGGCGACAGCGAGCTGGTCGACGGCGCGCTGCGCGTCCTCGGCTACGGCTGCATCGTGGTGCCGGTGATGCTGGGCCTCGCCCTGCTGTTCGCGCTGATGCTCGACGCCGACAAGGTGCGCCTGGCCCCTTTCACCCGGCTGGCGATCTTCCTGCCGTACGCCATCCCCGGTGTGGTCGCGGCGCTGCTGTGGGGCTTCCTCTACCTGCCGGACGTCAGCCCCTTCTACTTCGTGCTCGACAGGCTGGGCCTGCCGCAGCCGGATCTGCTGGACGGCGGTCCGCTGTATCTCGCCCTGTCGAACATCGCGGTCTGGGGCGGCACCGGCTTCAACATGATCGTCATCTACACCTCGCTCCAGTCCATCCCGGCCGAGGTGTACGAGGCGGCCAAGCTGGACGGCGCCACCCCGACACAGATCGCGCTGAAGATCAAGATCCCGATGGTGGCGCCCTCGCTGGTGCTGACCTTCTTCTTCTCGATCATCGCCACGCTCCAGGTGTTCACCGAGCCCACCACTCTCAAGCCGCTCACCAACTCCGTGTCCACGACCTGGAGTCCGCTGATGAAGGTGTACCAGGACGCCTTCGGCAAGGGTGACATCTACGCGGCCGCGGCCCAGGCCGTGATCATCGCCATCGCCACGCTGGTGCTCTCCTTCAGCTTCCTGCGCGCCGCGAACCGTCGTCAGAAGCAGGAGGCAGCACGATGAGTTCTCTTGCCGTCCGCAAGGCCGAGCCGGCGGCGGGCACCACGCCCGGTACCGCCCAGGGGCCGCCGTGGCGCAGCCGGATCGCGCCGCTGCCCACGATCACACTGCTGATCGGCGCGATCTACTGTCTGCTCCCGGTCGCCTGGGTGGTGATCGCGGCCACCAAGTCCGGCAGCGAACTGTTCTCCACCTTCACCTTCCTGCCGGGCTCCGGTTTCACCGAGAACCTCAGCGATCTCAACGCCTACCGCGATGGCGTGTACTGGAAGTGGATGGGCAACTCCGCCCTCTACGCCGGTCTCGGCGCCCTGCTCTCCACGGTCGTCTCCGCGTTCAGCGGCTACGCCCTGGCGGTCTACCGCTTCCGCGGCCGGGAGGCGATCTTCAACGTGCTGCTGGCGGGCGTACTGATGCCGCCGGTCATCCTCGCCGTCCCGCAGTACCTGCTGCTGGCCGAGGCCGACCTCACCGACTCCTATCTGTCGGTGCTGATGCCGCTGATCCTCTCCCCCTACGGCGTGTATCTGGCGCGTATCTACGCGGCCGCCGCCGTACCCTCCGACGTGATCGAGGCAGGGCGGATGGACGGCGCCAGCGAGTGGCGGATCTTCACCCGGGTCGCGCTGCCGATGATGGTGCCCGGTCTGGTGACGGTGTTCCTCTTCCAGTTCGTGGCCGTGTGGAACAACTTCCTGCTGCCGTACATCATGCTCAGCGACGACGAGAAGTTCCCGATCACGGTCGGTCTGCACACGCTCCTGGAACAGGGCGCCAACACCCCCGCGCTCTACACCCTGGTGATCACCGGCGCGCTGCTCGCGGTGGTCCCGCTCATCGCCCTCTTCCTGGTCATCCAGCGGTTCTGGAGCCTTGATCTGCTGTCCGGGGCCGTAAAGTCATGACCATGAGCAACACGGGGGGCCGCCGCAGACCGCCGACGATCCACGACGTGGCGCGTGAGGCCGGAGTCTCACGCGGCACCGTCTCGCGGGTCCTCAACGGCGGCCACTACGTCAGCCCCGCAGCCGCGGAGGCGGTCAACGCCGCGATCCGCAAGACGGGTTACGTCGTGAACCGGCACGCCCGTTCACTGATCACCGGCCGCTCGGACTCGGTCGGCTTCCTGCTGACCGAGCCCCAGGAGCGGTTCTTCGAGGACCCCAACTTCAATGTCCTGCTGCGTGGTTGCACCCAGGCACTGGCCGCGCACGACATCCCGCTGCTGCTGATGCTGGCCGGCACCGAGGACGAACGGCGGCGCATAACGCGCTACATCACCGCCGGCCATGTCGACGGGGTGCTGCTGGTCTCCAGCCACTCCGGCGACCCGGTCGCCCAGGAGCTGCGGGACGCCGGGGTGCCGCTGGTGGCCTGCGGAAAGCCGATCGGGCTCGGTTCCAAGGTCAGCTATGTGGCGGCGGACGACCGGGACGGCGCCCGGGACATGGTGCGCCATCTGCTCTCGCTCGGCCGGCGCCGGATCGGCGTGGTGACCGGTCCGCTGGACACCCCCGGCGGTGTCGAGCGCCTCGCCGGTTACCAGGAGATCCTCGCCGAGGCGGGCGTCGAGCTCGACGAGCGGCTGATCGTGTCCGGCGACTACACCCGGGCCAGCGGTGAGGCGGGCGCCGAGCGGCTGCTGGCGCAGGCGCCGGACGTGGACGCGGTGTTCGTCGCCTCCGACCTGATGGCCCAGGGGGTGCTGACGGCGCTGGAGCGGGCCGGGCGCCGGGTGCCGCAGGATGTCGCGGTGGGCGGCTTCGACGACTCCCCCGCGGCCCTCGCCGCCCGTCCCGAGCTGACCACCATCCGCCAGCCCTGGGACCGGATCAGCGCCGAGATGGTCCGGGTGCTGCTGGCCCAGATCGGCGGCGAGGACCCGGCCGCGGTGATCCTGCCCACGGAGCTGGTCAAGCGCGAGTCGACCTGACCCGGCGGTCGCCGTCGCCCCGCACTCCGGGGCGGCGGAGCGCCCGGCTGGAGCAAGCGGTCAGTTTTCGAGAAGCCGCGAGGGTGTCCCCCGTCCTAGCGTGAAAGCACCGACGACAGCCGTCGGAGCCGATCCTCTCGAGGAGTACCTCATGACCGCCGGTGTGCAGACGATCATCTACCCCGTCAAGGACCTCGACCGGGCGAAGGCCGTGTTCGGCGCCCTGCTGGGCGTGGAGCCGTACGCGGACGAGCCGTACTACGTGGGCTACAAGGACGCCGGGCAGGATGTCGGCCTGGACCCCAACGGCCACGCGAAGGGCATGACAGGGCCGGTTCCCTACTGGCACGTCGACGACATCCGGTCGACCCTCGCGGCCCTGCTGGAGGCCGGGGCGGAGTCACTTCAGGACGTGCAGGACGTCGGCGGCGGCCGGCTGATCGCCTCCGTGAAGGGCGCGGACGGGAACCTGATCGGGCTGGTCCAGGACACGTCCGAGTAGGCGGCCCATGCCCCTTGCATATGCAATATTTGCACGGGCAATAATTGGCCGGATCGGTGCTACCGTGCTCGTATGGCAGCGAAAACGGCCAGTGCGGGGCTTGCGGAACGGTGGCGGGACATCCTCTCGGTGCACGCCCGCACGATGAGCGAGATCGACCGCGCACTGCATCCGCACGGACTGGGCGCGAGCGACTTCGAAGTGCTCGACATCCTGGCCACCGCCCCGCCCGAGGAGCACGGGCACTGCCGGGTGCAGAACCTCGTCGGCAGGGTGCATCTGAGCCAGAGCGCCCTGTCCCGCCTCATCGGCCGGCTGGAGAAGGAGGGCCTGGTGCAGCGCTCGGTCTGCCTGGAGGACCGGCGCGGCGTCTGGGTCGCCCTCACCGACAAGGGCCGGGAGCGGCACGCCAAAGCGCTGCCGCTCCAGCGGAACGTGCTGGCCCGGATGCTGCACGACTGAACATTCGGACAGTAGGCCGTTCGAAATCCCGGCCCCTGGGCATCATCATGCCCGTGGATGACGACGTCAGCGCCGAGTTCATCACCTACACGACGCGCTCAGTGGAGGAGAGCCACGACGCGATAGCGGCTCACTACTACGATCTGCGCCTCGAAGTGACGGGCACCGCGGCGGAGTTCTGCACCAGCCTCAACGTCGTCGACCTCGACACGCTGGTCGTGGGCGACGTCAGCTTCGGCACCGGGATGCGGATGGGCTTCGGCGAACCGGGCGTCTATCACGTGGCCGTGCCGCTGCACGGCGCGTTCGCCATCCAACAGGGCCGCGACGACGCCCGGTTCGCCACCACGCGGCAGGCCGTCTTCTTCGATCCCGGCTACGACATCCTCATCGACGACTGGTCGCCCGACTGTCACTGCCTGACCGTGAAGATCGACAAAGAGGCCGTGCTGCACGGACTCGAGTCCCTGCTGGGCAGGCCGGTGCGCCGCCCGCCGCGCTTCGAGCCGTTCATCGACGTCACCCGGGGCCCCGGCCGCAGCTGGGCCGGGCTCGTCCAGTGGTTCCTGCTGGACAACGAGATCACCCAGGGACTGCTGCGCCGCCCCCTGATCCGCGGCCGCCTGGAACAGACCCTGCTCGAAGGGCTGTTGCTCGCCTCGGACCACTCCTACCGGGCCGAGCTGGAGGGCCCGCACCCACCGATGCGGCCCGCCGCGGTGAAACGGGTCATGGACGCCGTACAGGAACTGCCCGCCGAGCCGTACGACGCGGCGCGGCTCGCGGCGATCGCCCAGGTCAGTGTGCGCACCCTGCAGGAGGCGTTCCGCAAGCATGTCGGGATGCCGCCGATGGCGTACGTCAGCGAGGTGCGTCTGGAGCGGGTGCACGGGCAGCTCAGGGCGGCCGCCCCCGGATCGACGACCGTGGCGGAGGTGGCCTACCAGTGGGGCTTCGCCCACCTCGGCCGGTTCGCGCGGCGCTACCGGGAGCGGTACGGGGAGACCCCCTCGCAGACGCTGCGCACCTTCCGCTGAGCCCGGCCGCCCGGGTCCGCCGCGTTTTGCGGACAGGGGCCGCGCAAGAGGGAGCGACGGGACCGCGGGACGGATCTATCGTCGGGGGACGGCGATGGTAGCCGCGCGGACCGAGCGGAGTCGGTGCCATTCGGCCCTGCGCGAAGCATCGCCCGGAGGGCCCGGCCGCTCCCCCTCCAAGCCCTTGGTGGCCGGGCCCGGCCCGGCCACCCCCTCAGGGCCGGGCCAGCAGCGTGCGCACGCCCTCGGAGGTGAGCGTGAGCGGATGCGCGGAGCCCGCGTCGATGGTCAGGGACAGATCGTCGGCGGGCCACTGCGCGGCGAGCGCGCCCAGCGGCACCAACCGGTAGCGGCCCACGAAGGGCAGCAGCTCGGCCATCGCGGGCTCCGAGGTGAACACGGGCACCATGGGCTCACCGCCCGGCTGCTCCAGCACGGGCAGCGCGACGGTGCCCGGGTCGGTCGCTTCCTCCTCGCCGGCGTCGTCCGGCACCGGCACCAGCACCTCGCTGCCGGCGAGGGTGTTCAGCGCCATGGTGTCCTCATGGTTGTCGACGAGCGCGTCCAGTGCCTGTCGGGCCGGTGTGTCGGTCTGGCGGTTCTCGGGTGTCTCCATCACAGATCCCCTGGTAGCGGCGGCAGTCCTGCGGGCCGCGTACCCGATCCGGAGCGGGGCATTCATCGACGAATCCCGGGGAACCGCTTTTCGTGATGTACCGCAACCATTGAGGCAGGACGGTTGTCTCCCCTGATATCAGAACCACTCACCCTTCGGGGGACGCAATGCGAAGAATCAGAACAACAGGGGTGGCCCTCGCCGCCGTCGCCGCCCTGGCGCTGCCGGCCCTGCCCGCCGCCACCGCCTCGGCCGCCACGGCGTGCCCGACCGGCTGGGGCAGCCTGGCCGAGGTCCGGTCCACCGCCACGACGACACCGCTCAAGAACATCAGGACCGGCCGGAACGCCTGCTACGACCGTATGGTCGTCGATCTGCCGGGCGCGGGCCGCGCCGGGCTCGGCTACTCGGTCCGGTACGTGGCCAAGCTGTACCAGGACGGCTCCGGCCGTCCGATTCCCGTCGCCGGCGGTGCCGTCCTGGAGGTCCGGGTCGCGGCGCCCGCCTACGACCACGAGACCGGTGCACCCACCTATCCGGGTCGGGTGGGCAGGCCCCTACCGGGGGTCGACCTGACCGGTTACCGCACCTTCCGGGACACCCGGTTCGGCGGCAGCTTCGAAGGGGAGACGCTCGTCGGGCTCGGGGTCCGCGCGCGGCTGCCGTTCCGGGTGCTGGTGCTCACCGACCGGATCGTCGTGGACGTCGCCCACAACTGGACCGGCGCCCGCTGAGCGGCCCGGCCCCTCAGCGGGGGCCCTGACCGCTCTCCACGAGCCCGGCCAGCCGGGCCAGGGCCATACGCGTGCCCGTCTCGTTGTCCGCGGCGGGCACCGCGTCCGGAAGTCCCTCGTGCACCACGAGGACGTCCGTGCCACCGCCGTCCGCGTCGCTGAGGGTGGTGGTCATCGTCATCGTGCCGCGCAGCGCCGGGTCCGGGGTCTCGAACTCCAGCACCTCCACCACCCGCTCGTCGGGCACCAGCTCGGTGAAGTGCCCGTGGTAGGTGTCGGTGTTCGCCTCCGTCTTCCCGGCGCCGGTCGGCACCTCATAGCTGAGCGAGACCCGGAAGGCACCGCCCGCCCGGGCCTCGAAGACATGCACCCGCGCCGACATCCCGTCGGGCACCCGCCACCGCTCGACCGCGTCCGCGTCCAGCAGTGCCCGGTACACCTCCGCGCGCCGCGCGTTCACCCGCCAGGAGACCCGTGTGGTGTGCATGCCCCGAACCTAGCGCGCCACCGGCCGGTGCGCGGTCAGGCGAGCGCGTTCGCCAGCCGTCGCACCGGGGTGGTGTCGGGGTCGACCAGGAAGGCGGGGCGGGTCAGCCGGGTCGGGATGTTACTTACGGAGTTGTAGGTGAGCAGGAGGACGGCCCTGCGGTCCGCGGAGATGTTGTCGGTGGAGGAGTGGACGATCGAGGGGTGGAAGGCGGCGACCGTGCCCGCCGGGCCCAGCAGGGAACGCGGCGGGAACTTCGCGGTCAGGCCGGGGATCTCGTCCTCCGGGATCGTGTACGTGAGCCTGGCCGAGACATGGTCGTGCCAGCCCCGTCCGCTGGCGGCCTCGCCCGTCGCCACCAGGCCGAGCGTGTGCGAGCCGTCGAGCACGGTGAGCGGCCCGTTGGACTCGTGCACATCGTCGAGGTGCAGGGCGATGTTCACCGCGTCGGGCTCGGGCATGCCGTCCTCGTGGGCCCAGAAGGCGTAGTCCTGGTGCCAGGGCCACTTCCGGCCCTGGCGTGGGGACTTGATGTTGACCTTGAACTGGTAGAGGTAGACCGGCCCGCCGATCAGCGCCTCGGCCAGGTCCAGCAGCACCGGGTGGCGGACCAGTTCGGCGCACACCTCGTCGTAGCGGTGGCACCCGTGCAGGGCGCGGACCGTGCGGGTGCCCTCCTCGTACACCACCTCGGGGCGTTCCGTCGCGGCGATGGCCCTGACGCTCGACCGCACCTTGGCGAGCGCGTCCGGGCCGAGCTCCCGTGGTGCCCGGCACCAGCCCTGGTCGGCGTAGGCGATGCGCTGTTCCTCGCTGCTCATCGGCGCCTCGCTCTCAGACCACGTCGGACGGGGCCGCGGCCAGATGGGTCGCGTCACCGATGGACCGGACGACCATCCGCTCGTCCTTGACGGCGAGGACGGAGACGCTGGTCAACGGGAGGATCATGTCCAGCTGGCCCCAGCCGAGGTTCATCAGGCTGCCCATCAGGATGACCAGGGCGGAGTCATGGCCGACCACCGCCACCCGGGTCGTCCCCTCGGGCGCGGCCGGGGTGGCGGCGACGGCCGCCGTGACCGCGGTCCGCATGCGCTCGGCGACCTCCTTCTCCGGCTCGGGGAAGGGGTACACGCCGGGCGGCTTCAGCTCGCTGGGCCGTCCGTCGTCCCAGTTGGTGCGCACCTCCCGCAGCCGTGCGTCGGTCCGGACGCGCAGTCCGTGCTCGGCGGCGACGGCCGACGCCGTCTGCTGGGCGCGGTTCGCTCCGCTGGCCCACACCCCGTGCAGCGGGACCCCGGCCAGCCGGGCCGCCAGCAGTCGTGCCTGTGCTCTGCCCTTCTCGGACAGGGCGGGGTCGCGCGGGTCTCCGTCGTAGTCCTCAAGGCCGGTGTAGGAGTCGGCGTGCCGGATCAGCCAGACCTCGCTGACTCCGGGGACCCCCACCAGATAGCGCTCGTACACCGAGCGCATGACCTCGAGAAAGCTCTCGCGTCCGTCACTCACCACGTTCTCCGTATCCGTGCTTCAGCGGTTCACCGGGGGCCCACCGGCGGGTCAGCCCGCGGTGCCGCGGCATTCGATGACGGCCCACACGTCCCCGGCCGGGTGGACGGCGGCGATGTCGAAGCCCGCGCGGGTCAGCAGGTCGTCCCACTGGGCGCGGGTCCGGTGCTCGCCCTCGACCAGCACCAGCATGTCGAGGTCCAGCACCTTGCCCAGCTCCCCGGTCTCGCCGATCACCGAGTCCAGGATGAGCAGCCGGGCCTCAGGGGCGTCGCCCATGGCCTGGCGGATGCGGACGAGCAGGCGTACGGCGTCGGCGTCCGCCCAGTCCTCCAGCACTCCCCGCAGGACGTAGGCGTCGCAGCCGGTGGGCAGGACGTCGAAGAAGTCCCCGATCCGTACCTCGACCCGCTCGGTCAGGTGCTGCGAGGCGAGGAACTTGTGGGCGCTCTCGGCCACCGCGGGCCCGTCCACGAGGACCCCGGTCGACGACGGGACGGCCGTCAGCACTCCGGCGAGGAACTGGCCGCGGCCGCCGCCGATGTCGGCGAAGCGGGTGAAGCGCCCGAAGTCGAACGAGGTCAGGAAGTCGTCGGCGAAGTACTGGCCGAACTCGACCATCGCCGCGTCGAACTCGTCGCGGACTTCCTTCTGTTGCGGCCGGGCAAGGAAGTCGTAGAGCGGTTCCCGGTGGCGCAGTTGGAAGGCCGGGACTCCGGTGCGGACGGACTCCACCAGGTCGCCGTAGGCGGCGAGGACGTCCGGTTCGGCGAAGAACGTCGTCATGCCGCGCATGGAGCGGGGGTGGCCGGAGCGCAGCAGGTCGCCCATCGGGGCCAGTTCGAAGCTGTCCGCGGGCACCTCGCGCAGCGCGTCGGCGCCGGCCGCCGCGCGCAGCAGGCGGCGCAGCCGGGGTGTGTCGGAGCCGGTCGCAGCCGCCAGGTCCGCGGTGGTGCGCGGGCCGTCGGCGAGGAGGTCGGGGATGTTCAGCTTGGCCACGGCGTACAGCACGAAGGCGACCTTGAGGTCGACGTTGTACTGGTAGAGGCGTTGTGCCGCGGTGCGTTCGGGGTTCTCGGTCGTTTCCGGCCGCATAAGTCCTCTCTCGGTACGGGCCTGTTCAGTCGTTGTAGCCGTCGAGGTCGGCGAGGAGGATCTTCGACACCGTGTAGGTGCCCTGTCCCGCCGCCACGAGCTTTCCGCTGTCGGAGTAGACGTCGCTGCGGGCGACGTAGATGGTCTTCCCGGCGGTCACCACCTCGCCGAGGGCGTAGACGCCCTCCTTGCGCACCGGCCGGATCAGGTTGATGTGGTAGTCGACGGTCAGGACGCTGTAGGTCTCCTCCAGGGAGTTGGCGGCCATGAACCCGGCGGTGTCGCCGACCTCGAAGAGCATGGCCGCGTGCAGGAAGTCCGCGTTCTGCGTGAGGTCCGGCTGGAACGGGATGGCCACCCGTGCCACCCCGGCCTTCTCGATCTCGATGGTCTTGTTCAGGTACCGGGAGATCCTGCAGCGCATGCAGCAGCGGGTGAGCTTCTCGAAGTGCGTCGACGCGGAACTCAACGGGGTGCTCCTTGTGAGTGCGGTGGCACGGCTAGGCGCGGGACACCACCAGGCTGGCATTGATCCCACCGAATCCGAACGCGTTGATCAGACAACGTCGGATCACTCGCTCGCGCGGCTCACGGGCGATGTCGACGTCGGCGAACGGCGGTTCGGCGCGGTCCAGTTTGAGGGTCGGCGGCACGGTCCGGTGGCGCAGCGCCATCAGGGCGGCGGCGAGGTTCAGCGGGCCGTTGGCGGCGAACGCGTAGCCCGTGTGCCCCTTGATCGAGGTGACCACGGGCCGCCGTGCGGCGCCCGCCGTCGCGGCCCGGACCGCCGCCAGCTCGGCCGCGTCGCCCTGCACCATGCCGGAAGCCTGCGCGAACACGCAGTCCACCGCGTCCGCCCGCGAGGCGGCGTCGGTGAGCGCGTCCGTCATGCACCGCGCGATGTGCGGCGCCGACAGTCCGGTGATGCCCTGTCCGCCGCTGTTGGCGGCGAACCCGGTCAGCTCCCCGTGGATCATCGCGCCCCGCGCCTCGGCGTGCTCCCGCTCCTCCAGTACGAAGACGGCGGCCGCCTCGCCGACGATCATGCCGTCCCTGTCCTGGTCGAACGGACGGGGTGTCAGTTCCGGGTCCTCGCGGCGGCTGAGCGCCCTCATCGCCTCGAAGCCGGAGTAGGTGACGGGCGTGGTAACCGCCTCCGCACCGCCCGCGAGGGCCCAGGTACGGGCCCCGGAGCGGATGGCCCGCATCGCCTGCCCCACCGCCTGACAGCCGCTCGCGCAGGCACCGGCGACGGTCACCTGCTCCCCCTCGATGCCCTGGCGCAGCGCGATCATGCTCGCGGCCATGTTGGGGATCAGGGAGGGGATCAGAAAGGGACTGGTCCTGCGGGTCCCCTCCTGTTCCTGCCGGAGCACTCCGGCCTCGATGCTGGGCAGTCCGCCCATGGCCACCCCCAGATACACCCCGCCGCCCTCGCGTTCGGTGAGCCCGCTGTTCGTGAGCGCCTGTTCGGCGGCGAACAGCGCGTAACGCACGAAGCCGCTCATGCGCTTGATCTCGAAGCGGAGCGGGCCCTCGGCGAAGGTCACCCGGGAGTCGTCGATCTCGGCGGCCAGCCGGGAGCGGAACCGTTCGGGGTCGAAGCGGGTCACCGGGCCGATCCCGGACCGTCCGGAGAGCAGTCCCTTCCACAGTTCGTCGACGTCCGCGCCGAGGGAGCAGACGATCCCGATCCCGGTGACCACCACGCTGCGCGGCACCTCGTCACCCGGTCACGCCTGCTGCCGGGCCGCGTCCTGGGTCTGCCTTATGTAGTCCTCCAGGTCCCGCATCGTCTCCAGCTTGTCCATCGCGGACTCCTCGAAGTCGACGCCGAAGCAGTCCTCCAGATAGAGCAGCAGCTCGATCATCTTGAGCGAGCTCATGCCCTCGATGGAGTTGCTGAGGTGCGACTGCGGCGTCAGATGGGAGACGTCCCGTTCCACGAACTCGCCGATGTGCCCGACGAGTTTGTCGAACAGCTCCAGGTCCTGCTTCTCGTCCTGCATCGTGTGGGCCTCCCCCATCGTCAACTGGTCTGTTCCTCGATCAACTTGCGGCACAGATGGCGCTGGATCTTGCCGCTGGTGGTGCGCGGCAGCCGGGCTCGGGCGATCCAGTGGAAGGCGACGCCGGAGATCCCGAACGCCTCGGCGAGGGCTCGGCTCACCCGGTCGGCGACCTTCTGCCGCTCGCCCTCCTCGGCGAGCCTCTCGTCGAGCAGCAGATGGAGCTGCTCGGTGAGCAGGTCCTGGTCCGGGACGCCGACGGCGACGACCGCCGGGGTGCGCGGGGACTCGGTGACGGCTTCCACGAACCGCTCCAGCTGGTCCGGGACGTAGTTGCGGCCGGCGATGATGACGATGTCCTTGCGGCGGCCCGTGACGAAGACCTCGCCGTCCAGCAGATAGCCGAGATCGCCGGTCCGCAGATAGCCGTCCGCGGTCCTGAACGCCTGCTCGTCCAGGGCCTGTTCCTGCCCCGGCAGATAGCCGTCGATGATGCTCGGCCCGGCCACCTCGATCTCGCCGACCGCCCGCTCCGGTACCGGTGAACCGCCCTCGTCGACCACCCGCAGCCGGTGGCCGGGCAGCACCGGGCCGACGCACATCATGCCGACGCTGCGCGGGTCGTCGCCCGGGCGCGGTTCGGCGTACCCCTTCGCCGCCACGGCCTCGGCGTCCACGCGGTCCACCGCACAGGGGCGGTCGACATCGGAGATGGTCACCGCGAGCGTGGCCTCCGCCAGCCCGTACACGGGCAGCAGGGTGGTGCCGGGCAGCCCGAACGGGCCGAAGGCGTCCTGGAACTCGCGCATGGTGTGCTCGTGCACGGGTTCCGCGCCGCACAGGGCGACCCGCCAGGTCGACAGGTCGAGTTCGCCCGGCGGCCGGCGCCGCGCGACGCGCGCGCAGATGTGGAACGCCGAGCTGGGAGCGGGCGAGAGGGTGCCGCCGTAGCGGCTGATCCAGCGCAGCCAGGACAGGGGGTTGCGCAGGAAGGTGACGGGGTCCGCGAGGATCATCGGGATGCGGGCCTGGAGGGCGTAGGAGATCCCGATGAGGCCCATGTCGTGGAAGAGGGGCAGCCAGCTCACCAGGGAGTCGTCCGGTCTGGCGTGGATCGCCTCGGCGATGGCGCCGACGTTGGCGACGATGTTGCGGTGCCGGACCATGGCGAGCTTGGGGACGCCGGTGGAGCCGGAGGTGGCCTGGAGGTGGGCGAGGGAATGCGGCCGGGCGCGGGGTGCGTCGGGCGGTGCGTAGGCGCCGCGCAGGGCGTCCGGTGTGCTGACCGGGACGGGCAGTGCGGAGGCGAGGGTGTCGGTCAGCTCCGGGGCCGCGACGATCCGGCGGGCGCGCGCCTGCTCGGCGAGCGCGCGCAGGCTCGCGGTGTAGCGCTCGGTGCTGCCTCCGGCCGGTTCCGCCGCGACGACCGGGACGACTCCGGCGTACAGGCAGCCGAGGTAGAGCGCCAGGAAGTCGCGGGAGGTGGGCAGGACGAGCAGGACGTGGTCGCCCTCGGTGAGCCCCTGCTCCCTCAGTCCGGTCGCGGTCTCGCCGATGAGGCGGGCCACGTCCGCGCAACTGAGGGCGAACTCCTCGTCGTTGCGCTCGATCACCCGGAAGGCGAGGCGGTCCGGAGTGTGCCGGGCGCTGTCGAGGAGGGTGTCGACGACGGTCCCGGTCATCGCGCGTATCGCTTCACGAACTCGACGTCGGTGCGCTTGGACGACTTCGCCAGCCAGTCGCGCAGTTCGCCGTGCCGGGAGTCGAAGTCGGCCTTCAGCCGGTCCTCCTTCAGCTCCCCGGAGGCGGTGTAGTACGGCTTCTCCAGGTCCTCCAGGAACCGGATGTGCTGCTCCATGCCGGCGCGTCCGCGGTCCACACTGCGGGAGTACGACTTCAGCCGGGCCCGCCGCTGCGGGCGTTGCTCGATCTCGAAGGCCCGCTCGAAGAAGATGTCGTAGCTGTCGAGGATGCCCCGCTGGAGTTCGCTGGGGCGCATCCGGCGCGGGAAGATGCCGACGAAGGAGTAGTGCTGGTAGGTCGGCACCTCCATGATGATCCGGTGGTCCTCGACGTCCTGCCGGGCGCCGTAGAGCAGGTCCTGGAAGGGGTATTCGGCCAGGCACACGAAGACCGGGTGCATGATGCGGGCCTCGGCGCACCACTGGGCGGTGGCCTCGATGGCCGGGCGGTCCTGGACGTCGAGGCCGAAGATGATCGCCGAGTGGATGGCGATGTCGTTCTCGGCGAAGCGGATCAGCCGGCGGGTCTGTTCCGAGGGGTCGACGCGCTTGTTGAACGCCTTGAGGACGCTCGGGTCCTCCGACTCCACGCCCAGGCAGTACTCCTCGAATCCCGAGCGCTTGAGGTCGAGGACGAGGTCCATGTCGTCGGCGTGGTTGACCCGGCTCATGGCGATGAACTTGTAGTTGCGGTCCCGGAAGGTCTCCGCGATCTCCCGGCAGTAGTTCTTGCGGGTCGTGAAGTTGAGGTCGGTGACGTAGAAGCGGTTGCAGCCGGTCTGTTCGTAGATGGCGTCCAGTTCGCCGCGCACGTCCTCGGCCGTCTTGGTGCGGAACTTCCGGCCCAGCAGGCGGATGGCGTAGCAGAACGAGCAGTCGAAGGGGCAGCCGCGGGACATGGAGACCGTGGCCCAGTGCAGTTTGGGCGCGCGGGCGAGGAGGCCGGGGTTGATCGCGTTGGCGATGTTGCCGTACCGGGCGACCTGGCCCACGACCATCCGGCCGTCGGCGGCGATGTAGGCGAGGTTGTCGACGCCGGTGACCGGGTCGCCTTCCTCCAGCGCCCGGATCAGCTGGACGGTGGGGATCTCGCCCTCGGCGATCACCGCGTAGTCGGCGTAGCGCAGGGCCTCGTAGGGCGCGAACGCGGCGTGCGGTCCGCCCATGATGACCACGCAGTCGGAGCGCTTCTCCCGCTTGATCAGCTCCAGCGCCTCGATGTTGGACCAGAAGTGCGTGGCCAGCGCGGAGATCAGGATGTAGTCGTAGGCGGCCAGCGGGAAGTCGTCCGGCTTCTCGCCCCAGAACATCTGGCACATCTCGACGCGGGCGTCCGGGAATTCCTGCTGTACGAAGGACGCGACGTAATAGATGCCGTCGTTGTAGGTCGTCGCCAGGGTGGAGGCGTCGGGATAGGCCTCGTGGAAACCAAGTTGGACGCAGAGGATGTTCAGTTTCCTCATGACGGCGATCCCGAGGGGCTGACCTGCCGCCCGGCGTGCCGGCGCGCGAGTTCCTGACGGACCTTCGTCTTCATCTCCTGCTTCAGCCGGGCGGCGATGCGATCGGGGTCGTTGACCCGGCGCTGCGCCCAGGCGAGCAGGTCGCGCGCTTCGGTGCGGTCCATGTTCGGGTGCTTCCACACCAGGTTGTACAGGTCGTGCTTGCTGAGGTCCGGCTCGTCGATCAGATGCTCCATCTGGCGGTAGAGCCGGGTGCCGTGGAAGGGGGTGAGCAGCGTCAGCTGGCAGGCGAACAGCCCTTCCTCGCTGAGCTGTTCGATGTCGTACTGCATGTCCTCGATGGTGTCCTCGGCGAAGCCCACCATGAAGGTGCCGAGCGCCCGGCGGCCGTTGTCGATCAGTTCGCGCACGGTCTGCCGTACGTTGTAGACGTCGTCCCGCTTCTTCACGTCGGCGATGTTCTTGTCCCGGTAGGACTCGATGCCGACGATGGCGCCGTCCATGTACCGGTCGGTGAGTTCGGGGATCCGGCCCCGGATCAGGTCGGCGCGGGTGAGGCAGATCCAGGGCAGTTCGCGCTCGGCGAGGGCGTCCACCACCTGTTCGGCCAGCTGGTTGGTGAGGAAGAAGCTCTCGTCGTAGATGATGACGTGCGCGACCTTGGCATCCCGGTACGCGTCGAGTGCCGCGTACGTGTCCTCCATGAAGATGGCTTCTTCTTTGGGATTGAAGATCGGGGTCGAGCAAAAGGTGCAGCCGATGTTGCAGCCGCGCTTGGAGTAGAGGTAACCGACCGGCGAACTCATGCCACGGAAGCCGCTCTCCCCGAGCATCGCGGGGTGGCGTACGCGCGGCAGCGGCTTGTCGTAGACGTACTGATGGATGGGGGCCTCGCCGGCGCCCTTCACCAGCCGGGTGAAGTACTCGTCGATACCGGGCGAGAGGACTCCGTAGTTGCCCGCCCAGATCTCCTGCACCCCGGCTTCGCGGGCGCACTTGGCCATCTCGATGGCGACCGGCGTGGACCAGGTGTAGAAGCTGAGGCCGACCATGTCCCAGTCCTCGGCGTGCAGCGCGTCGAGGTACTCCTGCCAGGTCGGGTACTCCAGGATCTCGACGTCCGGCACATTGTGCTTGATGAAGCGGAGCCCGGTCGGCGGACAGGACACGGAAAGCCGGTCTTCGAGGTCGACCGCACAGGTCCACGCCATATACGTGTCGGTGCGGTCGTACCAGTTTCCGCCCACGCCGTCGGGCTCGACTAACGCTTCTTTAGGAGCCGTCGCCAGGAGCACTTTCTTCATCGCGTCCCCTTCGCTTCGAATACGTCGTGCCGCGCAATAGCATCGGTAAAAGACTTCGATTTCGGGAGTGCTCCGAGTTTTTGACCCTAGGTTCGCGCCAACTGGGGAGTCAACCCGCGAGCGGCACTCCGGCCATGACGGCCGCCAAATTCACGCCACCCGCTCAGCGGCGGGTGCGCTCGATCACGAGGACGCGCACCTGTGCTTCAGCAGGAGATAGCCCGAATCCCCGCACCGGATTCGGCGTCCGACCCTATGGCCGGATCGGTCGCCTGAATGCCTTGGTCAACTGGGGTGCGTGGCCTGTTTCGTCGGGTGGACGTGCGCGGCCGCGGGCGCGAAGGCGTCGGCGGGGAAGGCCTCTTGGAAGTCGAAGAGCTTCGCGAGCTGCCAACCCCAGTCGCGGACCCGGCTGTTGGCCGACCGGTGCACGACGGCGAGGGTGTCGGCGGGAATCCGTCCCGGCGCCAGCTGATCGCAGAACCGCAGGAAGTACGAGAGCGTGGGGCCGAGCGCGAGTTCCTCGGCGACCTGCTCGACCACGTCCCAGGCCACCTGGCCGGCGGCGATCTCGGGGAGCGTGTAGGCGAACGGGCGCAGCGAACAGCCGCCGTGAATGGCCACCTCGTTGTAGTACCGGCTGAGGTTGAGCCAGACGTGGTCGGCGGGTGACAGCGTCTCCCCCACGCCCAGGCCGCTGGGCACCGCCCGGTCGAAGAGGGGGGTGGGGTCGGCGTCCAGGGCGACGTTGTGGTGCACGTCGATCGCGGTGAGGATCACCGCGCGGTCCGCGAGGGCGTACAGCGGGTGCGCGTGGTGGGCGCGCGCCGCCTCCACCACCTCCGGGTCGCTCACCTCGACGGTTCTCACGAAGGAGGCGAGCTCGTAGTGGTGCAGTTCGGTCTCCGCGACCTCACGCAGATCGCGGTCCCGTACGGTTCCCCGGGCCGCGTCGAAGACGGCGTGGCGGAATCCGAGGCCGTACAGGACCGACTTGACCGTCTCGATCTGCTCGCGCCCCACCAGGATGTCCCCGTCCCCCATGAAGCCGAGGGAATGTCCGGGGAAGTGCCGCGGGATCAGTTCGCCGCCCTTGAAGGTGAGCGTGCGCACTCCGGTGCTCGTCAGGGCTTCGACGACTTGGTGCAGCGCCCGGAGCTGGTGCCGCCACACCGTGTCGTAGGCGATCTGCCGCGCGTCGGTGACTCCCGAGGACAGGGCGAGGAGCGAGTCGATGTTCCGTGACCGCAGGAACGAGCGGACCCCGTCGTCGCAGGGTCCGAGTCCGGGGTCACGGGTGCGGTCGGCGCACCATCGAAGCAGGCGGAATGCGGCGTGGGCGTTCGGCAACCCGGCTACTCCTTCACGGGGCGGTCCGCCCGCAGGGAAATCCTGGCCGAGACGGCCACGGTGTTGTCCTCCAGGTCCGACAGAAGGCCGACGACCACGGATTTCGAGCCCCTGACCGACAGGGCTACGGAATCGGCGACCTCCGCGAGAGTGCCGCGGATCACCTTCACCAGTTTGGAGACATCGGCGGGGTCGCCGAGCGACAAGCTCACGGAAACGGGCGACGCTGCGCTGAATTCCAGCCTCTCGGACACCACGGATCACCTTCCTCGGACTCGGTGGAGCACACAAGGACCGTGTCCAGGCTATTGCACGGTCGCTGAATCAGCACGCCGCGGAACCCCTTCTCCTCGGGCAGCGGCCCGTTTCGGCCGACTCTTGCGCCGGGCGCTCGGGCGACCCTAGGGTGATCGAATGGCTGAATTACCGGCGCTGTCCGTTGTCGATCGGATCGATCTCGTTCGGGCGACCCTGATTCCGTTTCCCGGTGTTTCGGTGGGGCACCAGCGTGACTGCTTTTCGCGGATCGTCGACACCTACGGTCCACTGAAGGTCTTCGACGCCCTGAAGCGGCGACGGATCGTCAACGCCGCGTTGGTGAGTCATGCCTGGCATCCGGCGGTGCGGGACCCGGACGGACCCTTCTGGCTCTTCCGGGAGGCCGGTCTGGCGATGCGTGAGCTGCACCGGGCCGAGCTGGCGCGGATCGCGGGTCTGCTGCACGGCCGGGGGATCCCGGTGATCGCCTACAAGGGCCTGGCCCTGGATCTGCTGCTGGACAACACGGCCGCGCCCTCGCTGAGCAGTGACATCGACCTCCTCGTCCGGCAGAAGGGCCTCGCGGAGGCCCGGGACGCGCTGATCTCGCTCGGCTACGAGCCCGATCTGCGGGTCGACAGCGGCACAGTGCGGCGCATGCCGGCCCGGATCACCCGGATGACCGAGGAATCCCTCTACTCCTTCGGGCAGTTGATGCCGTACGAGAAGGTCGTCCCGATGCCCGCACTGGCGCCGTACGGGGACCGGTTGCGGGCGCTGATGCCGCACCGCTTCCTGTTCGTCGACGGGCGGCTGCACTTCAAGCTGTCGGTCGATCTGCACTACACGCTCAACATGCTCACCGACGACGTCGGCACCCGCGTCAAGCCGTCCGAGGACGACTGGTGGGCCGACACCCAGCCGATCCGGGTCGCAAACCTGGACGTGGAGACGCTGAGCGACCGGGTCCTGACCTGGACCCTGCTGCACCGCCTCTACGCCGACTGCATGCTGCTGAACGACCCGAACATCAAGGCGCTGTGCCATCTCAAACTGCTGTGGGAACAGGGCCGGTTGGACACCGGTCGGCTCCGCGAGGACGCACAGCGGTTCCCCTATCTCGCGCCGAGCCTGTACTACGCGCTGCGGGCGGCCGGGCAGATCTGCGGGATCGACGCCCCCGAGCTGCCCGACCCGGAGAGCGTCCGCGGCACGACGGCGCCGCTGATGAACTTGGGCGACTGCCTTCCGGCCTTCCTCGACGTGGGTGTCATGGCCGAGTTGGGGCCGCACGGCGGGCCGGGCGATCAGCTCACGGTCCGTCCGTACTAGGACCAGCCGTCGGGCAGCGACTCCAGAATCCGTCGGGTCACCAGGGACTCTTCGTCGGTGGCGTCGATGGTCACCAGTGGCCAGCGCGCCTCGAAGCTCTCCGCGAGGCGGGTCAGGGCCGCCGTCTGATCGGCGATCCGGCGGGCCGCCGCCCCGGCCGCGTCGTCGGGCCGGTCCGTGGGTGCGTTGCTCCTGCGGACCTCGATACGTGACTCGGCGACGCCGGTGGGCAGTTGGAGGAGCACGCCGAAGACAGGGGCGTCGTCGGCGAGGGCGTCGGCGAGCACCGGGACGTGCCGCTCGTCGCGCGGGGATCCGTCGAGGACGAGCACGCTCGCCGGTACCTCGTCGCGTACGTGGCGCAGGAACCGCTCGTACTGTGCCGGGGTGATCGGGGAACCGGCGGCCACGGTCGAGGCGGCGTCCTCGTCCCCGGCCGCCGCGAGCGCCCGCAGCCAGTCGCCGACGGACACCGAGACCCCGCCGAGGCCGCGCGCTACCGCCTTCGCCTGCGTGCTCTTGCCCGCGCCCGGCACACCGAGGACCGCGATGATGGGAGGGAAGGTCACCGGGCAGACGCTACCGGAACCGGTTGCGTGCTGGTCGGTGCCACCACGTCTCGTTACCCTGGGATCATGACCCCCACCGACTTACCGCGCTTCGAGATCGACGGCCGCAGGGCCACGGCCGAGGACCTGTTCGG
The DNA here is from genome assembly GCF_027270315.1 of Streptomyces cinnabarinus. Taxonomy (NCBI): domain Bacteria; kingdom Bacillati; phylum Actinomycetota; class Actinomycetes; order Kitasatosporales; family Streptomycetaceae; genus Streptomyces; species Streptomyces cinnabarinus. Next base: position 688,653 of record NZ_CP114413.1, read on the forward strand.
GCCGGCGCTGCGGGCATACGGACACTTCACCGCGATGCAGGTCCGGGCCGGGCGGGTGCGGGGGCTGGCGCTGCATCTGGCGCGTCTGGACGCCGCCAACCGCGACCTGTTCGGCGCCGGTCTCGACGGCGAGCTGATCCGCGACCGCGTCCGGCACGCGCTCGGGGACGACGTGCGGGACGCCTCGGTGCGGGTGCAGGTGTACGCGGCGGGCGGCGGCGACGCCACGACGGTCCTGGTCGCCGTACGGCCGCCGAAGGCCGGGCCGGGTTCCGCCCGGCGTCTGGTGTCCGTCCCCTACCAGCGGTCGGTCGCCGAGGTGAAGCACATCGGCGACTTCGGGCAGACCTACTACCAGCGGCTGGCCCGGCGTGGCGGTCATGACGACGCCCTGCTGGTGGCCGCCGACGGCACGGTGTCGGAGACGGCGACCGCCAACATCGGCTTCTTCGACGGGCCGACGGTCGTGTGGCCAACGGCTCCGCTGCTCGCCGGGATCACCATGCAACTGCTCGTCGCGCACGGTCCGGTGTCGGAGCGGCGGCCGGTGCGGGTGGCCGATGCGGCGTCGTTCGAGGGCGCGTTCGTGGCGAACTCGCGGGGCATCGCCGCCGTGTCGCATCTGGACGGCGTGGCGCTGCCCTTGGCCGAGGACCGCGCCAAGGGCCTGATCGAGACCTACGAGTCGCTCACCGGCGACCTGATCTGACGCACCCTCACTGGGTCATGTCCAGCACGACCTTCAGCGAGTCGCGGGCGTCCGTCACCGTCGCGAAGGCCCGCTGCACCTCCGTGAGCGGCACGTTGTGCGTGATCAGCGGCTCGGCGTCGACGGCGCCCTTCTCCATCAGCTCCAGACCGCGGGCGAGGTCGACGTCCCCGGCGCCGTAGCTGCTCACCATGGTCAGCTCCCGCCGCCAGAAGAGCTGGTTGAGCGTGAGCGGCATCGGGGTGGCCGGGTCGGGGGCGCCGAAGAGGAGGACGGTGCCGTGGCGGGTGAGGGCGCCCGAGGCCGCCACCAGGGCTTCGGGGGCGGCGGTGGCCAGGACCGCGACGTCCGCCGCCCGGCCGTCGTTCACGCGGCGGACCTCGCTCGCGAGGTCGGCGTCGGTGTCGAGGACCAGGCTCGCCCCGGCGCGCGCGGCCGCCTGCCTGCGGAAGCCCACCTTGTCCACGGCGATGACCCGGTCCACGCCCGCCGCGAGCGCCGTCTGGATGTGCAGCAGGCCGAAGACTCCGCAGCCCAGGACCAGGACGCAGTGGTGGGGTTCGATCCGGGCGAGGGCCTGGGAGTGCAGGGTGCAGGCGAGCGGTTCGGCCAGCGTGCCCGCCTGGAAGGACAGGCCGGACGGCAAGGGGGTGAGCCCGCGCCGGGCCAACTCCCGCGGTATGCGGATGTATTCGGCCATGCCGCCCGGTTCGATCTCCACCTGGTGTTCGCAGACCGCGTGGCCGCCGTGCCGACAGGCGTGGCAGATGCCGCAGGGGATCTGGTTGCGGACCACGACGCGGTCCCCTGCCGCGAACGCCTCCGTCCGTGACTCGGCGACGACTCCGCTGATCTCATGGCCGAGGATCCGCGGGCTCTTGGGCACCCGGAACCACTCCATGACGTCGCTGCCGCAGATCCCGGCGGCCATCACCCGGACGAGGACCTCCCCGTCCTCGATGGCCGGGCTCGGCAGCGACTCCACGCGGACCGTGCGGTTGTCGTAGTAGCGGGCGATACGCATCGCCGGAGCCTCCTTGTCGTAGGTGGGACGGGCGGTGGTGGGACAGGCCAGTGGCAAGGCGGGCGGTGCCCGGGCCTCACGCGGGGGCCGCCTCCCAGCGGCCGTCGCTGTCGACGGTGACGAGCGTGCCGTCGAACCGCTCGCCCAAGTCGGTCAGAGCCGTCCGGACGAACGGGTCGAACACGGTCGGCGGATCGTAGCCCTCGAACGCGTAGCCCGCTGGCCGACGTGCCGCGAGGCCCGGGGTGGCGACCTGGTTGCGGGGCATCACCTGCACGACGGACACGTTGGTGTCCCTCAACTCCTGTGTCAGAGCACGGAAGAAGGCCAGCGCGCCCGCCTTCGACGCCGCGTAGTGGGCGCGGCCCGGCGCGGGTTCGAGTGCCGCGACCGAGCTGACCGAGAGGATCAACGCCCTTGGTCTGGCGAGGAGTTCGGTGAGTACGGCGGAGACCGCGACGAACTGCCCGCGGAGGTTGACCGCCATCACGTCGTCCCATTCCTCCAGTGCTGTCGCGAGCACGGGGTGTCTGGGGCCGTGGCCGTACGACACGGCGCTGAGGACCAGTCCGTCGAGAGGTTCGGAGAGGGCCTCGCGCCAGGCGCGGATGGCGGCGCCGGTGGCGGTGGCGTCCGCGAGGTCGGCCTCGACGCGGTCGACGAGCGGCCGTCGGGTCAGCTCCGCCCAGGTTGGGTCGTCGGCGGACGGCCGCCGTCTCGACAGCACTCCGACCCGGCGTCCGGACGAGGCGATCGTCGCGGCGATGGCGGCACCGATGCCCCTGGACCCACCGGTGGTGAGGATCGCTCCAGGGGTCACCGGCGACCGCCCCGGTGTCCGGCCGGCCGACGGCTCCCTTCCAGGTGGCCCAGGCAGGCGGCGAGCACCTCCTCGGGCGAGCCCCCGGAGTCGACCGGCACCATGCCGTTCGCCGCGGCCAGCTCCAGCAGCAGCCGTTGCAGTTCCGCGTACTCCAGCGGGTCGAACCCCGCGTCCGCCTCACCGGGGCGTGAGCGCAGCCGCCGCGCCCCGGTCTCCGGCTCGGTCCACAGGACGAAGGCGACGTCCGGCTGGATCAGCCGGCGGCACAGGTCGATGAACCAGGCATCGCTGAAGAGCGCGTCCAGAACGGTCCTGCGCAACTCCGGCAGGCGGAGCAGCAGGGTGCCGATGGACGACAGTGCGTAGCGGTCCGTGATCACGGTGCGGCCCTCGCGGAGGGCGGGCGCGATGACGCCACGGCAGTGCTGGATGCGGTCGACCATGTACGCGACCTCGAAGGCCACGGGGTCCACCAGATCCGTGCGGCCCTGGTCGCGCAGCAGCCGGAAGAAGGAGGTCTCGCGCATCTGCGTCGTCGGCAGCCGGGTCGTGAGCACGGGTACGCCGGTGGCCGTCAGGTGGTCGCGCAGGGACGCGGTCAGGGTGGTCTTGCCGGAGCCGTCCAGACCGTCGATGGTGATCAGCCGGCCGGGTCCCTGGCTCGGCCCGAAGGGCAGTTGCGGGGCATCGCTCCAGGTCATCCGGTACGCCGCCCGTCCCGCCCGAAGAACTCCCGCACCGCCGACACCACCGCGTCCGTCTCCCGCTCCCCCAGATCGGGGCGCAGCGGCAGGCAGAGCAGATGGTCGGCGAGGTGTTCGGCGACCGGGAAGGCGCCCTCGCCCTGGCCGAGTCCGGCGAAGGCGGGTTGCAGATGGATCGGGCGCGGATAGCGGACCACGGCGTCGATGCCCCGGCCCTTCAGGTGCGCCAGCAGCCCGTCACGCTCGTCCGTGTGCATCTGGAACAGGTGGTACGTGTGCTCCTCGCCGGGTGTCTGGAAGCCGACGGGCAGTCCCCTGAGGGCCTCCCGGTATCTCGCCGCCCGCTCCGCGCGTGCCGCGTTCCAGCCGTCGAGGTAGGGGAGTTTGTGGTGCAGGACGATGGCTTGCAGGGCGTCCAGTTTGGAGTTGTGCCCCCGCTCGCTGTGCACCTTGCGCTGCCGCTGGCCGAAGTAGCGCAGGCCGCGTATCCGTTCGGCCAGTTCGGTGCTGTCGGTCGTGACCAGTCCGGCGTCACCGGCCGCGCCGAGGTTCTTGCTCGGGTGGAAGCTGAAGCAGCCGATCGCGCCGATGGAACCCACCCGTCGGCCGTCGACGCGGGCCCCGACGGCCTGCGCGCAGTCCTCCACCAGGGGGATCCCGTACCGCTCGCACACCTCGGCGACCGGCGCCAGGTCGAGCGACAGCCCGAAGAGGTGGACGGCCACGACGGCTCTGGTGCGTGGAGTCACGGCCGCTTCGAGGGCGTCGGTGTCCATCAGGTAGTCGTCGGGGCGTGCGTCGACCAGCACGGGGGTGGCACCGGCGCGGGTGATCGCGAGCGCGGTCGCGTGGAACGTGTTGGCCACGGTGATCACTTCGTCGCCGGGGCCGATGTCGAGCGCCTCCAGGGCGAGCGTCAGGGCGTCGGTCCCGCTGTTCACGCCGAGCGCGTGCCGCGTACCGATGTACTGGGCGAAGGATTCCTCGAACCGCCGTACCTCCGGGGAGAGGATGGCCTCGCCGGACAGCAGCACGCTCTCCATCTCGGCGAGCACGGGCGTCAGGATCGGCGCGAGCTCGTAGCGGCTGTTGCCCCGTTCCACGGCGACCTCGGCCCCGCTCGCCTCGAATCTCCGCAACGGGACGCATTCCTTGAGCAGTTGCTGGAGCCGTTCGTCGCCGGGCAGCAGTGCGGCCATGTGCCGTACGGCGGTCAGCGTGGTGCCGTGCAGGGGCCGGACCGTGGCCTCCGGGAGGGTTTCGGCGAGCCGCTGCTCGAACTCGCGCCGCAGCAGGGTCTGTTCGCCGAGCAGGTTGGAGCCGACGAGCAACACCTCGTGGGGGCCGGTCAGTTCGGCGCGTTCGGCCACGGCGCGTGCCCCGGCGACCAGTTCCTGGGCCGCGTGCTCCACGATGCCCCGGGCGCACGCGTCGCCCTCCTCGGCGGCGCGCAGCACGAAGGGGGCGAAGGAGCCGACGAGCACCTTGGGTTCGTCGGAGCCGTAGACAAGATCGAACAGCTCGTCCTGGCCGACGTCCCGCCACTGCCGTACCGCCTGGGTCAGCCGGGTGCGCGGACCGCGTCCGTCGGTGTCCCGGACGGCGGCGCGCAGCCCTTGCAGGCCGATGTCGAAGCCGCCGCCCTCGTCGGCGAGGAGGTAGTCCTTGCCGGAGGCGCGGGCGGTGAGGCCCTTGGCGATGTTCACGGCGCTGAATCCGGTGCCGGTGCCGCAGATGACGACGACCCGGTCGGTGGCGTGTCCGTCGTGCACCAGCAGGGGGCCGATGTCATTGGTGACCCAGACGTCGGCGGCCTGGTGGAGCAGGGAGGAGGGCAGGTCCAGCAGTCCGGTGGCGAAGTCGTCGAGGGCGGTGCGGGTGGAGGCCGTGGACAGGCACAGCCAGGCCGAGTCCAGGGAGTCGACGTCCGCGGGCCGCCGCTGCCAGGCCGTCCGCATCAGGTCGTCGAGGTGGGCCAGGGCGCGGTCCCGTCCCACGCTGCGGGGGTTGCAGCTGGGTCCTTCGCACTGCACGCACGGCGTGTCGTCCCCGTCGCGCCACAGGGCGACGCGGGTCGTGGTGCCACCGCCGTCGACCAGGAGCCGGGCGGCGCTCACCGCTGGCCGGCGGTGGCTCGCGGGGGAAAGGTCCTCGCCTCGACGGCCAGCGCGTCGGTGGCCGCCCTGAACTCCTCGTGCGAGACCTCGTCGACGACCACGCACTCCCCGATCGAGACGGGGAGCACTTCGTTGAGCACGCCGTTGCGGATCCGGCGGATGACGTCGATCTCCGCCCAGGTGGCGGCCGTCTGGGAGGAGGGCAGGGCGACCTGGAGACCGCAGTGGTCGAGGCAGGCGAGGATGCGGTCCTTGGTCTGCGCGTCGCACAGTCCGCGGTGCCGGCTCATCATCGTGGCCAGGGCTATGCCCACGGCTATCGCCTCGCCGTGGCGGTACACCTCGAACCGGGTCGCCGCCTCCAGCGCGTGCCCGAAGGAGTGGCCCAGGTTGAGCAGCCGTACCAGGGACCGCTCGAAGGGGTCGTCCTTGAGCAGGTGCATCTTGTAGGTGGCGGCGTCGCGGGTGATGGCGGTGAGCGCGTCGATGTCGTAGGGGGTGCTCTGGTCGAGCTTCTCCAGTTTGTTGAAGAGCGGTTGGTGGAGGATGCCCACCTTCACCGCCTCGGCCAGTCCGCCCCGGATCTCGCGTGGGGGCAGGGTGCGCAGCAGTTCGGGGTCGATCAGGACGGCCGCCGGGTGGTAGAAGCCGCCGAGGAGGTTCTTGGAGCCGTTGTGGTCGATGCCCGTCTTGCCGCCGATGGCCGCGTCCAGCTGGGCCACCAGCGAGGTCGGGACATTGATGTACGGCAGCCCTCGCATGACGACCGACGCCACGAACCCGACGGAGTCGACCACCACACCCCCGCCCAGCGCCACCAGCACCGAGCGCCGCTTCACGCCCCGGCTGAGCAGCGCCTCGATCACGCTCTGGAGCACGGGCCAGGACTTGGATGCCTCCCCGGAGGGGATGATGATCGGCTCCGCCCGGACGCCGCTGTCGCGGAAGACGTCGAGGGTGCGCTGGAGCAGTACGTCGGCGACATCGGTGTCGGTGATGACGAACGTGGAGTCGGTCAGACCCAGCCGTTCGGTCAGCGCCGGCAGGGTGTCGAGCTTGCCCGGGCCGATGATCACCGGGTACGTGTCCTGGCGTGTCACCGCGACGGCGAGTGTTCCGTCGGGGTCCTCACGTAAGTCCAGCGTCCCGTGTCCCAGTGGCATCGGCTGTCTCCTCCTCGTGGCTGACGTTGCTTACGGTCGTTACGAGCGCGGGCGATGCATCCTGAATCAACTGTCCAGTGCCATCAACCCCGTTGGCTCATTACTCGCCAGTCGGGGGAACCGGGAATCGGGCGCTTCAGATGACGTCCGTCTCTTCGAGCATGGCGACGAAGGCGCGGTACTCGTCATCGGTGAGCCCGCGGGAGGCGAGCACGTCGGGTGTCTCGTTGGCCCGACCGAACTTCCACAGGTAACTCTGGCTGTCCGGCTGGAGTTGGAGCGCGCAGGGCTTCTGGGCGGGGCCGCGGCAGAAGACCGAGAAGGCGGTCTCGTCGGGCATGGCCGTCTTGTGGATGGTGGAGTGGTGGAGCGTGTAGGAGCTTCCGGCGCTCTGCACGGTCGCCAGCGCGGGGCGCAGTCCGGTTGTCGCCAACTCCCGTACGGAGGCTCCCTCGTGGGTGCCTTCCGGCTGGTCCAGGGTCCACAGCGGGCGCCCCGGTTCGGCGTCCTCGGGGCGCTCCAGGTCGAAGATGGTGTGGACGTAGGAGCCCGCCAACAGCGCGGAGGAGAAGGAGAACCGGTGGTTGTGCGGGATGTCCTCCAGGCCCTTGGTGAAGCGGTGGAGGCGGATCCGCAGCCCTCGGTCCAGGGCGTCGTACAGTACGATGTACGTGAGTTCGTAGTGCTTTTCGGCGAGCGGGCGCAGGTGTTCGTCCTGTTGAGCCTCCCTCACCATCCGCCGTAACAAGGCCCGGTCGGCAGCCAGATGTCGCACGATCTCACCGGAGATCCGGCTCGCGCTGTCGAAGTCGTCCCAGTCGATCGATATGTGGTCGAGCCAGTCGGATTCACTCATGGAATCGTCCTTATGCCTCGGTTCACCGTCGTGCTGCCCAACCATAGGGTCACATTCATGGTGCGGCCATGAAACAAGCCGATCAGCCCCGCGAGGGCGACGGAATCGTTTCGGTCCTGGCCGACGAACCCCTCATCCAGCCTCTGTCCGCCGCGTTCGACGGCGAGGTCCGCACCACGCTGCCCGAGCGGGGCCCGGTGCGGGCCGTCGTGGTGGGGGCCGCCCTGACCACGGCTGACGGCGATGAGCTGCGCTGTGTCGCGGCGGCCGCGCGGCGCGCCCGGGAGGCCACCCGGGTGCTGGCCGCTCAGCGTGGCGGGGTTCTCGTCTGTGTCCTGTTACTGCCGGAGAAGGCCGTCAAAACCGGTCGACCACCTTGCGAGTCATTGTCCGGATTCGTGCGGTCAGCGGCGGCGGAGCAGTCGTTCTACGGCGTTTCGGTCTGCGGTGTGCTGCTGAGCGAGGGGGGCGACCCGCGCCTGGTCCGGATGCTGACGGAGCGGCCCTCGGTCGCGGCGGGCCAGGTGTTCCTGGTCGGCGGCGGGGAGGTCGCCCGGGTCGCGGCGCCGGCGGTGGAGCGTGAACTCCTGCGCGCCGCGGGGCGACCGAGCTCGGCGCAGGTGGCGGAGGCGTTCGGGGCGGCGGGCGGGCCGGGGACCGCGGGCGGGCACGGGACCGCGGGCCGGGTGGTGATCGTGACCGGCGGTGGCGGCGGGATCGGGCGCGCCGTCGCGGTCGGGCTCGCCGAGGAGGGCGCCACCGTCGTCGTGGCCGACCTCGGCTGTGACGCGGACGGGCGGGGCCGGGACCCCGGCTTCGCCCAGGACACCGCGTACGAGATCACCCGGCGGGGTGGCCGCGCCGTCGCGGTCTGCACGGACGTCTCGCGGCCGGACGAGTGCCGGGACCTGGTGGCGCAGACCCTGGGCGCCTTCGGCCGCGTCGACGCGCTGTGCCACGCTGCCGGAGTGGTCCGTCAGGCGCTCGTCCAGGAGGCCACGGACGAGGACTGGGACGCCGTACTGAGCGTCCATGTCGCGGGCGCGCGGCACCTGGTCGAGGCATGCCTGGGCCCCATGAGCGAGCGGGGCCACGGCCGCGTCGTCCTGTTCTCCTCGCGCTCGGTCACGGGCTCGCCCGGCCTGAGCACGTACTCGACGGCGAAGGGGGCGGTGCTCGCGTACGGGCGGGCGCTCGCCGACCGGACGGCGGGCAGCGGAGTCCATGTCAACGTCGTGCTGCCCAGCGGCCGGACCCGGGCCTCGGCGCCTCAGGCTCCGGGCGCCCGCCGCCGGCGGATCGAGCTGATGCGCGCCCGCCACCACGGCATCGCGGACCCGGTCGCCTACCGGGCCGCGCCGGAGCAGGACCCCGAGAACAACGTGGCGGCGATCAGCTGGCTGTGCGGCCCCGGGGCGGGGAACGGGCTCCTGGTCGGGACCGGTGGCCCCCGGGTCGAGCTCTACCGGCCGGGGGCCGTCGACTGGTCGATTCCCCTGTCGGAGCTGCTGACTTCACGGGACATCAGCCCGTAGGCGCGGGCCAGTACCCGCACGGTGTCGGCCATGGCCCGCCGCAGTTCGGCGGGCGCCACCACCTCCACGTCTACGCCGAGCCGCAGCAGCTCACCGCAGGCGTGCTGAGTGCTCTCCGTCGGGATGACCGCCTCGCACCAGCCGTCGTCGCCCACGGCGGTCGCGGTGGCGTCGACCGCCCGCACCACCTCCGGGGCCACGTTGTCCGGCAGACGTTCGCGGCCCCGAGGGGACAGCCGGACAGTGGCGGTGCCGGTGTAGCGGCGGGACCGGAAGTCGTCGAGGTAGGACGCCCAGTAGGCGCCCAGGTCGAAGTCGCCCGGCCGGTCGAACAGTTCGTCGCTCAGGGCCGCGTCGAGGACCGTGGCGGCACGGTAGGTCGCCACGCCCTTCTCCGAGGCGGCCACGAGGTACCAGGTGCCCGACTTGAGGACCAGTCCGTACGGGCGCACCCGGCGGTTCACCTCCTGCGGGGCGCGCCAGCGGCGGTAGCGCACGTCCACCGCGCGCCGGGTGAGCACCGCCTCGACAAGGAGCGGCAGATGCGGTGCCCGCTCGGGTTCGCGGTACCAGCCGGGGGCGTCCAGGTGGAAGACGGCCGCGGTCTCCGCCGCCTCCTCGCGCAGTCCGTTCGGCAGCGCCGCGAGGAGCTTCAGCCGGGCCGCGGTCACCTCGTCCGCGAGGCCCAACTCGGCTGCGGGGCCGGGCAGTCCGGCGAAGCACAGGGCCCGCGCCTCGCCCTCGCTCATCCCGGTCAGCCGGGTGCGGTAGCCGTCGAGGAGCTGGTAGCCGCCCCCGCGGCCCGGCTCCGCGTAGACGGGCACCCCGGCGGCCTGGAGGCGGGTCAGGTCGCGGTACGCGGTACGCACCGAGACCCCCAGCTCCTCGGCGATCGTCTGCGCGGACAGACGGCCCCGGGACTGGAGCATCAGCAGCACGGACAGCAGTCGGCTGGCGGACATGGACGCATTCTCCCCGGAAACCCTGACAGGTCCTGTCACAAGGCTCCCCTACCGTCGATCCGCGGCCCGGCGCAGCGCGCGCGAGCCGTGATCGCCACCCAGGAGAGCACCGAACAGGAGTCCCGCCGTGCCACCGACCGACCTCGTCGGCCTGTCCGCCGTGATCGAGCTTCGCCAGTACACGCTGCGCCCCGGCCGGCGCGACGAACTCATCGAGCTGTTCGACCGGGAGTTCGTCGAGTCCCAGGAAGACGTGGGGATGCGGGTGCTCGGCCAGTTCCGTGACCTCGACGACCCGGACCGCTTCGTCTGGCTGCGCGGCTTCCCGGACATGACGGCCCGCCACCAGGGGCTCACCGACTTCTACGGCGGCCCCGTCTGGGCCGAGCACGGACCGCAGGCCAACGACACCATGATCGACTCCGACAACGTCCTCCTGCTGCGCCCCGAGGCGACCGGCTTCTCCTACGACCCCGCCGCGCGGCCCGCGGTCGGGGCCCCGCCGCCGGGGCGATTCGTGTCGGCGACCGTGTGGTCCTTCCCGCCCGGCCGGCCGGACGGCGTCGCCCTGCTCCGGGACGGCCTCCTGCCCGCGCTCGCGGAGTCGGGTCCCGCGCCCTTCGCCTTCCTGACCACCGAGGACGCGCCCAACACCTTCACCAGGCTGCCGGTCCGCACCGGCGAGAACGTCGCCGCGGTCTTCACCTCGTACCCCGACGAGGAGGCGCACGACAAGCACCTTGCCGAGGTGCGGTCTCACGCCCGCGTCCGGGACGAGATCCTCCCGGGCATCGAGCGGGAACAGTCGGCGGCGCCCCAGCAACTCCGGCTGGCGCCCACCGGCCGCTCGCTCATCGCATGACTCCCTGCCCGTTCAGAAGGCCATGGTCGGCGGCCGCCGCGGCGACCCTCCCGAACAACACCTCCCCCAAGGCGCTCGTTCCGGTCTCCGGCCCACGGGACAGGGCGTACGAGGTGTTCATGAACGCCGTCCAGACGATCCCCGCGCGGTACTCGTCGAGCAGGCCGGAGCCGCCGCCCGAATCGCGGTAGACCTCCAGCAACTCCGCCTCGTGCAGGCGCCGTTCCTCGGGCGGCAGGCCCATGACGATGAGCCGCGCCACGTCCAGGCCCGCGTTCCCGCGCTGCACCAACTGCCAGTCGACGAGTACGGCGTCCGGGGACGCGGGCAGCAGCACCTGGTCCATGTGCAGGTCGCCATGGACCACGGTGCCGGCGCCCCTGGCCGCCCGTGCGAAGAACTCGTCGAGCCCCTCGCTCAGTTCGGCGAGCAGGGGCAGCAGCCGGTGCCCCTGCATCAGGCGCCCCCGGGCGGCGGCACGGGCGATCCGGTCCAGCTCGAACCGCGCGTAACGCCGGACCCGGGGGCCGTGCCAGTCGGGCAGCCAGGGCACCCCGTCGACGCCGGCCGCCCAGCGCGCGTGCAGTCCCGCGACGGTGCGCAGGGCCCGCCGTACGTCCGTGACCGTGCTGTGGGCGTCGTCGCCGGGGCGGGCCCCGCCGAGGTCCTCCAGGAGCAGCACGAAGGCATCGGTGCCGGGGTCGTGGGAGGCGTGGTGCATCCTCGGCACGCTCGGCCCGCAGTCCCCCGCGAGGTCCCGGTAGAACATGACCTCCCGCTGGTAGGCGCCGGACTGGCGGGCCATCCGGCGGATCCGGGCATGCCGGGACGGCCACTTGGCGAAGACCGTGCGCCCGGTGCCGTCGGTCTCCCGGATCCATACCCGGGCGCTCTCCGCCATCCGGCCGGGCCGCGCCACCGGCTCGACGCGCAGGACGCGGTCCAGCCGGAAGGTGGTCGCGAGGGCGGCCCGGACCGGATCCGGGAGGCCGGGGGTCACGGCCCGTCGTGCGGCACCCGCGCGGTCACCACGTCGAGGCGCATCGTGCGGTCGTCGATCAGTCGGCGGAAGAGCCGGAAGTACAGGCGGTACCAGCGGTAGACATCCCGGCCGGTCAGCTCGGTCAGTTCCGCCTCCAGGCGCTCGCAGTTGTCCACCCACCCTTCCACCGTCTTCTGGTAGTCCGCCATGGACAGCGGCACCACCCGCTCGCCCTCGAAGCCCGCCTCGCGCAGCAGCTCGGTCTCCCGGTCGAGGGTGACGTAGTTGCCCTCCTCGTCCACGACCAGGCGTCCCCCGGCCTCGCGGCCCTTCTTGCGTACGTCGTCCAGGGCGGCCAGCGCCCGGCTCGCGCGGGACGCCGAGGCGTCCTCCGACAGCAGGTGCATCTCCTCGTTGAGCAGGATCCCGCCGGGCCGCAGCCACTGCCGGGCGCGGACGAAGTAGTCGAGGAGGCTGGGGAAATGGACGACGACACCGGTCGTCATCACCGCGTCGAACGGCTCGTCCGGCTCGAAGTCCTGCCAGTGGCTCGGCCGGAACTCCAGCGGCACGCCGTGCCGTTCAGCCCGCCGGTTGGCGTAGGCGCACTGCTGCGGGACCAGGGAGATCCCGACGCCGGAGACGCCGTACCGGGTGGCGAGGTAGGTGAGCGAGCCGCCCCAGCCGCAGCCGACGTCGAGCACCCGGGCGCCGGGGCGCAGGTCCAGCTGTTCCGCGATCAAGTCCAGTTTGGCCTGTTGGTTCTCCGTCTCCGTCGCATGGCCGAGGATGTGCGAGGAGTACAGGTGCCACTCCCCGCCCAGCACCCTGGTGAAGAACTCCGTCAGCTCCGCCGTGTCGCTCGGGCTTGTCATGTGCGCACTCCTTCCGGGGCTAGCGGTCCTGTATGCCACGGGACTTGAGGTAGGTGACCGCGTCGTCCACGGTCGCGATCTTCCGTGCCTGGTCGTCGGTGATCTCCAACTCGTCGCCGCTGTCGGCCTCCGAGGCGAACTCCTCCTCGAAGCGGATGACGATCTCCACCAGGTCCAGCGAGTCCATGCCGAGCTCCTTGAAGCTCGTGTCGGGTGTCACCTGCCCTTCGTCCACGCCGAGATGGGAGACGAGGATCTGGGTCACCCGGTCGAGAACGGTAGTCACACTGTGTCTCCCTCTGCTCAGGATGGTCATGACGGTTCCGCTATGACGGAGGAGCTGCCCGGCGCGGCGTCGCCGCCCTTGGCCAGGAGTGTGGCGGGCGCCTCGACGGGGATGCCGAGCCCTTCGGAGACCCTGAACCACACGCGTACGTCAGCGACTTGCTTCATGAAGCCGCGGTTGGTCTCGAACATGTCGGCCCGCGCGGGCATCCCGCACGCCTCCATCACCGCACCAAACACGGCGACCGCCCCGTCCGGCACCCGCTGGAGGTCCTCGGGCCGTTCGCTGCCCACGAGGTCCAGCAGGTCGCCGAAGCCCTCGCCGAGAGCGCTGCCCTGGAGGTCCATGGCCACATTGCGGCCCACCTCGCTGCGCACGCCGCGCAGGGCGATCGTCATCATCCGCAGGTAGATCTCGGCCTTCCGCAGGATGGGCAGGACGCGGTTGCGGTGGCCGCTCTCCACGGCGCCGTACAGATCGTCCGAGAGGCTCCACACCGTCATCGCGTACCAGTTGGCGGCGATGCGGCACGACACCCAGGCTTCGGGGCTGGGCGCGACCGGGGCCGTGCACGCCTCGGACAGGGGCGGGTGCTCCGCGGTGCGGTGGACGGTCGGTGCGGCGGCGCCGTCCGGGTCGACCACGACGGCCCCACTGGCGAGGAGCTCGGCGGCGACGGGCCGGGCGAGCGTCCGGACCGCGCCGAGGTCCATCACGAAGCGGGCGACGGCGGGACTGGTGGCGTACAGCGAGCGGTCGGGCCGCAGCAGGAAGCCCTCACCGCCCGCGACCTGTGCCTTCCAGCCCTCGACCAGATGGAGCCGCAGCTGCCCGTCCGCCGGAAGGTCCCCGGCGGAGGCCTTGAGCTCCGCCCCGAACTCCGCGCCGAGCAGGGCCTCCAGTACGGCGGGGACCTCGGCGCTCCGGTCGGGTCCGGTGCCCCAGGCGCGGCGCGTCAGGTCGTTGAAGAGCCGCTCGATGCCGGCGGCGTCCCACGGGTCCTCCGGGGTCCGTACCCGGCGGCCCTTCTCCAGTACGGTCCGGTCGCTGACGAAGGTGATCCCGCGTGCGGCCGCGACGCCTTCGACGGCGGCGAGCAGGGCCTCGCACAGGTACTGGGACCCGGCCGAGAGGTTGCCCGAGCGCAGATGCGCTCCGCCGCGCCGGGCCATCCGGAGGCACAGGGCGCGCGAGTAGTTGTGGATCGCGGCCGACAGGAGGTCCGCCGAACTGTCCTTGAGGAACTCGGCGGTGGTGTCCTCGGTGATCGGGACGCTGTTCACCACCCGGTCGTACAGCCACAGGTGGTCGGCCCACCATTCACGGTCGTCCACGGCCGGTGGTGTGCGGCCCTGGTACGGCTCGCCGACCGAGCGGGCCCAGGTGTTGACCCAGCCCTTGGTCTCCTCCCACGCGCTGGGATAGAGGAAGTCGACGTCGACCCGCCGTCCTTCGTGGAAGGAGTGCATCGGCAGCCGGCCGTCCGTGCTGCCCGAGACGAGCAGGTCGAGGTCGGAGCGGGCGTGGCCGAAGCCGGACACCGAGGAGCCGATCAACATGACGCAGTCGTCGTCCGCGAACCGGCCCCGCTGCCGCAGTTGGGCGGCCACGGTCCGCGCGATCTCCAGTTCCTGTGACTGATCCAGCACGATCCCTCCCGGGGTTGACTCATAAGTGCACGATGACGCGGTCCCAACTGCGCAGGGTGACGCACCGGCGCGAGGGCGTCGCCTCGGCCAGCCGGACCTCGGGGTACGTCTCCAGCAGGCAGGACAGCGCCGACCGGCCCTCCAGCCGGGCCAGTCGAGCGCCCACGCAGCGGTGGATGCCGCCGCCGAAGGCCACATCCCGTCCGGCCCGGCCGACGTCGCGGTTGGCGGAGGCGAGCACGAGCAGGACGCGGTCCCCCACGCCGATGCTCCGGCCCCCCAGCACGGTCGGGGCGGCGGCCGTCCGGGCGACGATCTGAACGGGCGAGGTGCGCGCGATCAGGTCGTCCACCAGGGCGTCGTCGACCCGCTGCCTTCCGGGGGCACCGGGCGGCAGCGCGGTCAGCTCCTCGGCGGCGCAGGCGAGGAAGTCGGAGACGGTCTTGGTCCCGGCGAGGATCAGGAACATCAGCAGCTGCCGGGCCTCGGCGTCGCTCAGCCGTCCCGCCTCGACATCGCGGGCCAGGGTGAAGTGCAGAGTCCCCGGCCGGGCCGGTCCGGCGCGCCGTTCGTCGAGACAGGCGCCGAGTGCCTGATAGGCCGTCAGGGCCTGTTCGGCGGTCCGCGCGGTCGCTATGGGTTCGAGTCCGCGGACGACGTCGGACACCCAGCCCGTGACCCGGTCCTCGGTGTGCAGGTCGAGTCCGGTGATGAGGTCGAAGACGCGCAGCGGCAGCAGGGCGGCGAACCGCGGGACCAGATCGACCCGCTCGCCCGGCCGGCCCAACGCCCCCACCACTTGGCGGACGCATTCCTCCAGGCGCGGGGTCAGCCGCCGCAGCGCCTCGGGGGTGAACGCCTCGTGGACGGCGCCGCGCAGCCGGGTGTGGTCGGGCGGGTCGAGCATGAACAGGGACGGGCGGCCCGGGTCGAGCGTGACATAGGGATCGACGAGGTCCTGGGTGGTGGCGTCCGGGCTGCTGCGGAAGACGGTGTGGTCGCGCAGGACCCGGGCGACGTCGGCGTACCGGGTGACGACCCAGCAGTCCAGCAGGCGGCTGTGGTGGACCGGACTGCGCTGCCGTAACTCCGCGTAGACCTCCTCGGGGGCCCGTTGGAAGGCGTCGCGAAGGGGGTTGAAGGCCAGCCCGGACTCGGCCCGCTCCTCGGCGAGGCTCTGGTGGAGCCAGGCGAGTCCTCTGCTCCCGGTGGCGTATCCGCTCCGCATCTACCGCGCTGCCCGGGCCCGTTCGAGGTGGCCCAGGGCGTCCTGCTCGATCCGCCGGACGGCACCGGAGATGTTCTGGTCCTTCGGTACGTCCGCCAGGGCGACGGTCTGCCAGCGCCACTGGTCGGCGGCCTGCCGGAAGGCGTCGCGGCAGTGGTCCTGCATCGCGAGGAACGAGTCGTCGCCGTGCTCCCCGGCCAGGCCGTAGCTCTCGAACGGGGTGGTGACATCGCCGGTGACGGCCCGCCAGCGCACGGCCAGCCGTGGGTCGGTGTCGACCCAGTAGCCGTACGTCGGCCCGAACAGCGCGTGGAAGAGCCCTCTGGCGGTGTCCAGGACGCGCTGCGCCTCGGTGTGCTCGGGGGAGCCGGGGCCGGACAGGCGCTGGGCCAACAGCACGTTCTTCAGGACGTGTTTGTACCCGAAGCTGTCGTTGACGACCACGACCCCGTCCCGCAGCCGCGACTGCACATAGCTGTGCACCCAGAAGCCGCCGACGATCTCCAGGACGGCCGAGGAGAGCAGTGGCCGCGCGCTGTTGGAGGCGACGTCCACCGCACGCAGCCCGTCCTCGATCTCGGAGAACTTGGCGGCGTCGTCGTCACCGGCCAGCAGCGCGCCGAGGTCGTTCAGGGGGTCCGCCGGTACGGCTTCGGCGTACTGGGCGCGCAGGGCGGCGAACGCCACATGGGACAGCACACCGGAGGTGGCCGGTTCCGCTCCCGCCATGGCCCGCTTGAAGTTGACGATCTCCACCTCGTGGCCGCCCGCCCGCAGGGAATCGGCCAGTTCGACGGCGATCGTGCTCTTGCCCGCTCCGTCGATGCCCATCAGGGCGATGTGCAGGCCGTCGCCCTCGGCGATGCGCTGCGGCCGGTCGGGGCCGGCGTCACGGCGGTGAAGCTCCACGGTACCTCCGATGCTGCGGATGGGTTCTTGGCTCAGCGGGCGGGCCGGGTCACCTCGCGGCGCCCATGGCCAGGTCGCGTTCGTCGTGTGTGTCGCCGATCCTGCGGCGGTATTGGACCAACTGGGCGACGGTGATCAGCGGGAGTTCGAACTCGTCTGCGAAGCGGCGCAGATCGGGCAGGCGCTTCATGGTCCCGTCGTCGTTGACCAGCTCGCACAGCACACCCGCCGGGCGGCACCCGGCCAGGCGTACCAGATCGAGGGTCGCCTCGGTGTGCCCGGTCCGGCGCAGCACGCCGCCGGGGACGCCGCGCAGCGGGACCACGTGGCCCGGCCGGCACAGGTCTCCGGCCGAGGTGGCCGGGTCGGCAAGCAGCCGGATGGTGTGGGCACGGTCGGCGGCCGAAATTCCGGTAGTGACGCCTTCGCGGGCATCCACGGTCACGGTATATGCCGTGCCGCGCCGGTCCTGATTGATGGAGTGCATCGGCGGCAGTTCGAGGCGGTCACAGTCCTGCGGGGTCAATGGCGCACACACATATCCCGAGGTGTGGCGCACCATGAAAGCGAGCAGTTCCGGGGTGGCGTGCTGGGCGGCGAAGATCAGATCGCCCTCGTTCTCCCGGTCATTGTCGTCCGCCACCACGACCGGCCTTCCGGCCCGTACGGTGTCGATGGCTTCCTCGACGCTTTCGAGTGGGAACATCCCCATCTCCTCTTCCGACATGGCCTTGCACCAGGCGCGAGCGAGGTCAGGAGCGGAAGAGCGCGACAGCCCAGGGCGCACCGGTCGGGTGAACGCGCCGGTGTACGCCAGAATGCCACTACACGCAAACTCCCTTCCGGACTTTAACCGTCGGCCCCGAAATTCCATCGGGTCAACCGGTCGATGGCTTCGACCGGGTCGCGGGCTTTCACCGCCGGTTCGGAATTGCACCGAACCCCGCTTGCGTTGTGTGGATTGAATTTGGCAGCTACATGTTGCCACAGGCCTATGTGCGGCGCCAGGCTCTTCCATGCACCGCACACCCATAAACACCGGTTCTCGGCCGATCATTCGTTTGATCATGTGCCCGCCCGGCGCCGGAGTACGGGCCGTGCGGCGGCGGGCCGGTCGAGGCGCCCGGCCACCCCCCGTACGGTCGGATGGTCGAAGACGTCCCGGACGGCCAGTTCGCGGCCCAGTTCGGCGCGGATCCGCGCCACCAGGCGTACGGCGAGCAGGGAGTGGCCGCCCAGTTCGAAGAACCCGTCCTCGGGGCCGACCTGCTCCGCGCCGAGCACCTCGCCGAACAGCCGGCACAGCGCCTCCTCCCGGTCGTCGCGCGGGGTGCCGCCGGTCGTGCCGCCGTAGTCGGGGACGGGCAGCCGGGCGCGGTCGACCTTGCCGTTCACGGTCAGCGGCAGCCCGTCGGCCAGGACCACGACCGAGGGCACCATGTACTCGGGCAGCACCTCGGCCACGGCACGTCTGACGTCGGCTCCGACGACGCGGCGTCCGGCCGGTGGGACGACGTAAGCCACGAGCCGCCGGTCGCCCGGCCGGTCCTCGCGCACCACCGCCACGGCCCGGCTCACCCCGTCGACCGCGCCGACGACGGCCTCGACCTCGCCGAGCTCGACGCGGAAGCCGCGCACCTTCACCTGGAAGTCGGAGCGCCCCGAGAAGTCCAGGGTGCCGTCCGCCCGCCACCGCACCACATCGCCCGTCCGGTACATCCGCCCGCCCCTCCCGAACGGGTCGGCGACGAACCGGGCCGCGGTGAGCCCTCCGCGGCCCCCGTACCCGCGCGCCACACAGTCCCCCGCCACGTACAACTCCCCCCACACGCCGAGCGGCACCGGGCGCAGGCCCGCGTCGAGCACATACGTGCGGGTGTTCCACACGGGCCCTCCGATGGGGACGCTCAAGGTGCCCGAGCGCAGTTCGTCCCGGGTGACGGTGTGCGCGGTGACGACGTGGGTCTCGGTGGGGCCGTAGAAGTTGTGCAGGCGGCGGCCGGGGACGGCGGTGCAGAAGTCGCGGAGTGCCGGTCGCAGGGTGAGGGCCTCGCCGGCCTGGACGATGTCGGTCAAGGCCGGGAGCTGCAGGCCGAGTTCGCGTGCCGTGTCGACGACGGTCTCGACCACCGGGGTCGGCGCGAACAGTTCGTTGACGTCGTGGCGGGCGAGCCAGCGGACCAGCTCGGGGGTGTCCTTGCGGACCTCGTCCCGGGGGACGGCGAGGGTCTTGCCCGAGGTGAGGGCGGAGAAGATCTCGTGGGCGGCCGCGTCGAAGCTCAGTGACGCGAACTGCGCCGTGGTGGTGCCGACTCCGCCGCCGACGGTGTCGGCGTGCCAGTCCATGAGGTTGGCCAGTGCGCCCGAGGGGAACACCACGCCCTTGGGCCGCCCGGTCGAGCCGGACGTGTAGATGACGTACACCGGGTGGTCGGGGCGCAGGGGTGAGGTGCGTTCGGCGTCGGTGAGGTCGGAGTCCGGCTGACCGGCCAGGGCCTCGCGCACCGCGGGGTCGTCGAGTACGACGGTCCGGGTCGCGTCGGTGGCCGGAATCCGCTGGGCCATGCCGGTGGCCGTGAGCGTGCACAGGGGGCGCGCGTCGTCGAGCATGTACGCGATGCGCTCGGCCGGATAGTCCGGGTCGAGCGGCAGATAGGCGGCGCCGGCCTTCACCACGCCCAGCAGGCCCACCAGCAGCTCGACCGAGCGCGGCAGGAACAGCGCGACCGTCTCCTCCGGTCCCACGCCCAGGGCGGCGAGCAGTCGGGCCATGCGGTTCACACGGGAGTTGAGCTCCGCGTAGCTGAGGGACGCGCCCTCGTGGACCAGGGCGACGGCCTCGGGGGTCCGGGCGACCTGGGCCTCCAGCATCCGGGGCAGGCTGAGCGAGGGGATGTGCCGGTCGGTGGCGTTCCAGTCCACGAGCATCCGGTTCCGCTCCCGCGCGGACAGGATGTCGAGGCTGCCGAGCCGCGCCGCGGGGTCGGCGAGGACCGCGTCCAGCAGGCGTCCCAGACACCCCTTCATCCGCTCGACCGTGGCCGCGTCGAAGAGGTCGGTGGCGTACTCGACGGTGATCTCGATGCCGTCGGGTTCCGCGTCGGGGGTGTGCCGCTCGTCGAGGCTGAAGGAGAGGTCGAACTTGGCGACGCCCAGCGGGGGTTCCTCGGCCTCGATGCCCAGGCCGGGCAGCCGGAACCGCGGCCGGTCGTTGTTCTGGCTCACCACCAGCACCTGGAAAAGCGGGTGCCGGGCCGTGGAGCGCGGCGGTGCCAGGTCCTCGACGAGACACTCGAAGGGAAGGTCCTGGTGGGCCAGACCGTCGAGGTCGGTGTGACGGACGCGGGCCAGCAGCTCCCGGAAGGTCGGGCGGCCCGAGGTGTCGGTGCGCAGCACCAGTGTGTTGACGAAGAAGCCGACCAGGTCGTCCAGCGCCGGATCCGTGCGGCCGGCCACGGGGACGCCCAGGGGGATGTCGGTCCCGGCGCCGAGACGGGTGAGAAGGGCGGCGATCAGGGCCCGTACCGCCATGAAGACGGTGGCGCCGGACGCCCTGGCGAGCCGGTGCAGGGCGCGGTGCCGCTGGGCGTCGACCATCAGCCCGGTGGCCGCGCCCCGGTAGGAGGCGCGTGGCGGGCGGGGGTGGTCGAAGGGGAGTTCCAGTTGCTCGGGGAGTCCGGTCAATGCCGTGCGCCAGTAGGCCAGTTGGCTGGCGTGACGGGACTCGGGGTCCTTCGGGTCGCCGAGCAGGCGGTGCTGCCAGAGGGTGTAGTCGGCGTACTGGACCGGCAGGGGTGCGGCGGCCGGGCTTCGGGTGTCGTAGGCGGTGAGGATGTCGCGGGCGAGGGGGGCCAGGGACCAGCCGTCGCAGGCGATGTGGTGGACGACGAGTTGGAGGACGTGCTCTTGCGCGGCCAGGCGTAACAGACGGGCGCGGAAGGGGGGTTCGACGGTCAGGTCGAAGCCCCGGTGCAGGAAGTCGTCGGGCTCGTCGGGGCCTACGACGGGAAGCCCCGGGCGGGTGTCGACGATCTCCTGGCTCGGTTCTCCGTCGGTCTCCGGGAAGACGGTCCGCAGCGCCTCGTGCCGGGCCACCACGTCGGCCAGGGCGGCTTGGAGGGCGGTGGTGTCGAGCGGGCCGCGCAGGTGGAGGGCGAGGGGCATGTTGTAGGTGGCCGTCGGGCCTTCCAGGCGGCCCAGGAACCACAGTCGGCGCTGGGCGTGGGAGAGCGGGAGCCGCGAGGGGCGCGGGACGGGGAGCAGGGCGGGGCGTGGGGTGGCGGGGCGGTGCAGGCATCCGGCGAGTTCGCGGGCGGTGGGCTGGTCGAAGACGTCCCGCACGGACACCTCGCGGTCCAGCTCGGCACGGATCCGGGCCACCAGGCGCACGGCGAGCAGGGAGTGCCCGCCCAGGTCGAAGAACCCGTCCTCGGGGCCCACTCCGTCGACGCCGAGCACCGTGCCGAACAGACGGCACAGGGCCGCCTCCCGCTCATCGGCCGGGGCGCCGCCGGACGCCCCCGCCGCGTAGTCGGGTTCCGGCAGCCGGGCCCGGTCGACCTTCCCGTTGGGCGTGAGCGGAAGCCCGTCGTCCAGCACCACGACCGCCGACGGCACCATGTAGTCCGGCAACACCTGCGCCACCGCCCGGCGTACGTCGGCGCCCACGACCGGACGGCCCGGCAACGGCACCACGTACGCCGCCAACCGCCCGCCACCGCGGACCGCCGCCACCACCCGGCCCACCCCCTCGACGCCGCCCACGACCGCCTCGACCTCGCCCAACTCGACCCGGAATCCCCGGACCTTCACCTGGAAGTCCGAGCGCCCGGAGTACTCCAGACCGCCGTCGGCGGCCCAGCGCACGACATCGCCCGTCCGGTACATCCGCCCGCCGCCCCCGAACGGATCGGCCACGAACCGCCCCGCCGTCAGACCCCTACGCCCTCGGTACCCCCGCCCGACTCCGGCCCCGGCGACATACAACTCCCCCCATACGCCGAGCGGAACGGGCCGCAGCCGCCCGTCCAGCACATACAGCCGGGTGTCGCCCAGGGGCTCACCGATCGGCGGGCGGTTCAGCCGGTCCTCGCGGTCGAGGGTCGCCGCGGTGGACCAGACGGTCGTCTCGGTGGGGCCGTAGACGTTGGTCACCTCGCGGGCGCGGGCGTGCAGTTCGCGGGCGAGGCCGCTGTGCAGGGCCTCGCCGCCGACGAGGGCGCGCACCCCGGACAGGTCCACGGGACCGGCCTCCAGCAGGGACTGCCAGAGCGCCGGGGTGGCCTGGAGCAGGGTGATGCCGTGTCCGGCGACGGCTCGGGACAGGCGTACGGGGTCGCGGTGTTCGTCGTCGGTGGCCAGGACCAGGCGGGCGCCGGTCATCAGCGGGAGGAAGATCTCCAGGGCGGCGATGTCGAAGGCGACCGTGGTGACGGCGAGCAGTCGGTCCTCGGGGGTCGGCTTCAGGCGCTCGGCGAAAGTGCGCAGCAGATGGGTGATGTTGCCGAAGGTGACCGCCACGCCCTTGGGCCGGCCGGTGGAGCCGGAGGTGTAGATGACGTACGCCGTGTTGTCGGCGTGCACGGCCGGGGTGCCGGCGGAGGGCACCTCGTGCTCGGGATTGCGGACGCTGGACTCGGTCAGCAGCACGGCCGGGGAGGCGTCTTCGAGGATGCGGGCGGTGCGCGGGGCCGGGTGGTCGGGGTCGAGCGGCAGATAGGCGGCGCCTGTCTTGGCCACGGCCAGGAGGGCTACGACCAGTTGGGGGGAGCGTCGCAGGGAGACGGCCACGAGGTTCTCGGGGCCGACCCCTTGCCGGCGCAGCCGTTGGGCCAGGCCGTCGGCGCGGGCGTGGAGTTCGGCGTGGGTCAGGGTCTCCTCGCCGCACTGGAGGGCGATGGCGTGCGGAGTGCGCGTGGCCTGTTCCTCGCAGAGCTGCGCGAAGTGCGGTGCGGCGGTCACGAGAGCTCCTCCGGTGCGGGGACGGCCAGGAACGGGTCCAGCAGCCGGCCGGTCCGCTCGACGGCCGTGGTGAACATGTCGTAGTGGCCGCAGTCGACGGGTACGACGGTCACGCGGCCGGTGACGAACCGGCTCCAGCCGAGGTCCGGCGGTTCGGCCTCGCGGGCCGTCAGCAGGACGAGGTCGCCGTCGAAGCGGTCCGGGACGAAGTCCTGGGTCAGGCGCAGGTTGTTGACGCCGACGCGGAGGACGGACCGGATGCGGTCGGGTTCCGCGTCGGCCAGGAGGGGGACGCGGGCGCGGATCTCCGTGAAGCCGGCGTCGTGGCCGTCGCACAGGTTGGCCATGGCTTGGCGGGTGAGTTCGTCCTCGTCGGCCGGGTCGCTCGTCGGGTAGCTGTCGAACAGCGCGAGAAGGCGGACCCGTTGGCCCGCCTCGCGCAGCCGGACCGCCATGGCGTGGGCCAGCTGGCCGCCCATGGACCAGCCGAGGAGGTGGTAGGGGCCCATGGGCTGGACCTGCCGCACGCGGTCGAGGTAGTCGTCGGTCAACTCCTCGATACTGCTGGGGAGTTCCAGCCCCGACAGTCCGGGCGCCTGGAGCGCGTAGGCGGGACGGTCCGTGTCCAGGTGTTCCAGGAGCCGGTGATAGCTCCAGCTCAGACCGGTGCCCGGGTGGACGAAGAACAGCGGGGCGCCCTTCCCCTCGAAGCGGAGGGTCAGCAGGGGCTCGGTCCCGTCGGAGGAGACCTCGGCGAGGTTGCGGGCCAGCCCCGCCACCGTGGGCCACCGGAACACGGCCTGTACCGGTACGTCGGTGCCGAACTCCGCACGCAGCCCGCGTGCCAGCCGCACCGCGAGCAGGGAGTGCCCGCCGCTGCGGAAGAAGTCGGTGTCCCGGTCCGGGTCGGGCAGCCCGAGGACGGCGGCGAAGGCACGGGCGACGGCCTTCTCCCGCGGCGTCCGGGGCGCGCTGTCCGGGTCCGTCGAGCGGGTCGGGGGTGCGGGGAGCGGCAGGGCCGCGCGGTCGAGCTTGCCGTTCGGGGTGAGAGGCAGCCGGTCGAGCACGACGATGGCGCCCGGTACCGCCGCCGCGGGCAGTCGCTCGGCCAGTCTCGCGCGCAGCCGCGCGGGATCGGGCGGTGTCTGCGTTCCAGGGGTGACGTACGCGATCAGCCGCTGTTCGGCCGCGTGCAGGACGGCGCAGCAGCCGCCCACGCTGTCGTCGGCGCGCAGCAGGCTCTCGATCTCGCCCAGCTCCAGCCGCCGCCCGTGGAGCTTGACCTGCTGGTCCGTTCGGCCCAGGTAGAACAGCACGCCGTCGCGCCGCTGGCGGACGATGTCGCCGGTGCGGTACATCCGGGAGCCGGGCGAGCCATACGGGTCGGCGACGAAACGGGTGGCGGACAGGGCCGGGCGGCGCAGATAGCCGTCGGCGAGCTGGACGCCGGCGAGATACAGCTCTCCCGGGGCGCCGGGCGGGCAGGGGCGCAGGGACTTGTCCAGCACATAGGTCCGGGTGCGGGCGACGGGCAGTCCGATCGGCACAGGTCCGTCGTCGCCGGGGTCGCAGGGGTGGTGGGTGACGTCCACGGCCGCCTCGGTGGGCCCGTACAGGTTCACCAGCGAGACCTCGGGCAGCGTCCGGTGGAATCGGCGGGCCGTTTCCGCGGGCAGCGCCTCACCGCTGGCGAACACCCGCCGCAGCCCGGTGCAGTCGGCCGCCTCCGGCTCGCCGAGGAACAGGTCGAGCACCGACGGCACGAAGTGCGCGATCGTCACGCCCTGTTCGCGGATCGTGCGGGCCAGCCGCGCCGGATCGCGGTGCTCATCGGGTCCGGCCACGACCATCACGGCGCCCTCGCGCAGCGGCCAGAACAGCTCCCACACCGATACGTCGAATCCGGCGGGCGTCTTGTGCAGCACCCGGTCGCCCGCCTTGAGGGGATACGCGTCCTGCATCCACCGCAGCCGGTTGTCGATCGCAGCGTGCGGGACGACAACTCCCTTGGGGCGCCCGGTGGATCCGGAGGTGTGGATGACGTACGCGGGGTATTCGGGGCGCGGCGCACCGGCCGGTCCGCCGGTCCGGTCCGGGCCCCCCGCGCGTATGCCCTGCTCGGTCAGCACGCAGACGGGCCTCGCCTCGGCCAGCATGTCCTCGACGCGCGCGGCGGGCAGTTCGGGGTCCACGGGGAGGTAGGCGCAGCCCGTCTTGAGGACGGCGAGGATCGCGACGACGAAGTCCGGGGAGCGGGGCATGGCGACCGCGACGATGCCGCCGGGGGCCGCGCCCTCCTCGGCCAGCCGTGCGGCGAGTGCGTCCGCTCGCGTGTGCAGTTCGGCGTAGGTCAGCGTCGTGGCGCCGCAGACGACGGCGGGCGCGTCCGGGGTGCGGGCGGCCTGGTCGGCGAGGGATTGCGGGAGGGTGGTGACCGGGCCGCGGTCGTCGGCCCGTCCTGCGGCGATCAGTTCGCGCTCGTCCGGGGTGCGCAGGTCGATGTCCGCGACCGGCCGGTCCGGGTCGGTGACGACTGCGTCGAGCAGGAGGTTCAGCCGGGCCAGGATCGCCTCGGCCGTGTCCGGTTCGAAGAGGTCGGTGTCGTATTCGAGGTAGCCGGTCAGCCGGAGCGGCTCCGGGTGTTCGGTGAGCTGGAACGTCAGGTCCACCTTCGCGGCAGGTGGACCGTCCACCGGCTGCCGGGACGCCCGGGTGGCACCGAAGTCCGGCTGCGCGGAGCCCTGGCTCTCGAAGGCGAGCAGGACCTGGAACAGCGGATGGCGGGCGAGGGAGCGGCTGGGGTTGAGGGCCTCGACCAGGAGGTCGAACGGCAGGTCCTGGTGGGCGTAGGCGTCCAGGTCGACCTGGCGGACCCGGTCGAGCACCTGGCGGAAGGTCGGGGCGCCGGAGAGGTCGGTGCGCAGGACCAGGGTGTTGACGAAGAAGCCGACCAGGTCGGCCATGGGTTCCTCGGTGCGCCCGGAGACCGCCGCGCCGAGCACGCTGTCGTCGTCCGCTCCGAGTCGGCCGAGCAGCACGGCGAGGAGGGCGTGCACCGCCATGAAGGACGTGCAGCGGTGTTCGTGGGCCAGGCGGACCAGGTCCCGGTAGCGCTCCGGGTCGCAGGTCACGGTGGCCCGGGCGCCGTGGTGGCGGGCGGTGGCCGGGCGCGGCCGGTCGGTGGGCAGCAGGGCGGGCGGGTCCGGGAGACCTGCGAGAGCGCGGGTCCAGAACTCCGTCTGGCGGGTCCGCAGGCTCTGCGGATCGGCCGGGTCGCCCAGCAGTTCGCGCTGCCAAAGGGTGTAGTCGCCGTAGCTGACGGGGAGTTCGGGCCAGTCCGGGCCGGGCAGTCCGGCGGCGCGTGCGCGGTAGGCCGTTCCGAGGTCACGCAGGAGGAGGGGGATCGACCAGCCGTCGACGGCTATGTGATGGGCCGTCAGGACGAGCAGGTGGTCCTGCGGGCCGGTTTGGAACAGCCCGGCGCGGAAGGGTGGCCGTTCGTCGATCCGGAAGGGCGCCGAGGTCGCGGCCCGCACGGCCGCGTCCAGCTCGTCCGCGGGGACGGCGGTGACCGTCAACTCGGGGCGGGCGAGGGCCGGTTCGAGGATGATCTGACGTGGCTCCTCGCTGTACACCGTGCGCAGCGGTTCGTGCCGTCCGGCCACGTCCGCCAGGGCCGCGCCGAGCGCGCCCGCGCTGACGGGTCCGGTCAGCCGTACGCCCGCCGCCAGGTGGTAGGCCGCTCCCCCGGCGCCGATGTGCTCCAGGAACCACAGCCGCCGCTGGGCGTGGGACAAGGGCAGTGCCGTCATGACCGGGCCCCGGACGGGAGCGTGGACCGGCACCGGCCGAGCAGCTCGTCGGTCGTGGTGGATTTCGCGCCGTCGGCCGCCAGGCGGTGCAGTTCGTCGTCGTACCAGGCGAGCAGCGCGTGCAGGCCGGGCCGCGGGAGGAGTCCGGGGTCGGCGCGTACGACGAGCGGCATGTCGGGGCCGCCGCGGACCTTGACGTCCAGGCGCGGGCCGATCTGGCGGTACGGGGTGGTCGGCTCGATCCGGCGGGGTCCGGGCGCGGCGTCCGGTGGATCGGTGGGGACGTCATGGGCCATGAAGTTGAAGAAGTGGTCGAAGCCGAGCGCGATCCCCCGCTCGGCGCGGACGAGTTCGGTCACCGCGTCGAGGTCGTAGGTGCCGAAGCGGTACGCCTTCAGGGCCGCGCCGTGGACGCGCCGGGCGTACCGCTCGAAGGGGGCGGCGCCGGGTTCCAGCGCCAGGGGCACGTACTGGTTCATGGAACTGACGATGGTGCGCCAGGGCGCGGTGAACCGGTTGCTCGACTGGAGGGTGTGGACGACCCGTTCGGTTCCGGTCAAGGCCGCCGTGGCGAGGGAGGTGAGGGCGAGCAGGACGGCCTGGGGCGGTACGCCGAGCCGCCCGGCGGCCGCGCCGAGTGCGGACCGGGCGCCGGGTGAGTGCAGGACGGCCTCGATGCGGCCGGGGTGGTGACCGGCCTCGTCCGGCACCGGGAACAGCTCGTCGGGCAGGGTGCGCAGCAGGTCGCGCCAGTGGCCGAGGGCCGCCTCGCGGCGGGGGCGCTGGGCGGCGGAGCGCTGGTGGCGGGCCAGGTCCCGGGGCTGGGCCGGGGTTTCGTCGAGCAGCCGCTTGCCGTCCGGGTCGTCGCCGCCCAGCAGGGCGGCGGTCTCGGCGCGCAGCCGGGCCAGTCCGTAGCCGTCGGCGACGATGTGGTCGACGACGATGACCGCGTACGCCGGACGCCCCTCGTCGGTCACCACGGTGAAGCGGCGGGCGAACTCCCGCGCCCGGTCGATGGGCCGGCTCGCCTGCTCCCGGCCGGCCGCCTCGGCGTCTGCCGGGGCGGCGCCGGGCCGCTCGACGACCGCCGGGTCCACCCGGTCCGGGACCGGCAGCACGTGCTGTTCCTGGTCGACGAACCGCGTGCGCAGTGACTCGTGGCGGGCGCACAGGGTGTGCAGCGCCGCCGTCACCGAGGTGAGCGTGCGGTCGGGCGGCACGGGAATCACGGTGCTCAGATAGGTCTCGGGCCAGCGCTCCGGCGGCCAGTGGGTCATGACCCGCCAGACCGAGAGCTGGCCGTACGTCAGAGGGGCGCGGTCGACGGCCGACGTGGTGGTCATGTCCCTTTCCTCATACGTCGTCGAGGGTGGCGGAGGCCCGGCTCATCCGTTCCAGGAGCCGGAGCAGAAGCAGTCCCAGCAGGAGGTAGCCGGCGGCCTTGGACAGTTCCCAGCCGAGCAGTCCCGCCACCCCGCTCTGTTCGGCGAGGGCCCGGCGGGCCGCCTCGATGCCCTGGGTCATGGGCATCGCGTGGCCGACGAGGGCGAGCCAGCCGGGCAGCCGGTCGAGGGGGATGTTCACTCCGCAGAGCAGGAGCAGGGCGTACAGCACCACGTTGGAGACGAAGGTCGCCTCACGGGTGCGCAGCCCGATCGCGCCGATGACCAGTCCGCAGGCGCCGCACGACAGGGCGGTGACCAGGACGGCGGCGGTCAGGCCGGGCAGGGCGGCGGCCGGGACGACCACCCAGCCGAGGGCCACGCCGAAGGCGAGCATGAGGGTGGAGGTGGAGGCGCCGATCAGGACGGCCGGGACGATCCGGCCGCTGAACATGACGGCGCGGTTGGCCGGGCTGGCGAGCAGCGCGTTCAGCGTGCCGCTGTGGCGTTCGCCCTGGATGGACATCGACGGCGCGAACAGGCCCGCCATGGCACAGGAGATGAGGGCGTTGCCCACGACGTAGTAGGCGACCGGGTGGGTGCCCAGATAGCGGCCGAGGTGGGCGAACCAGATGAGCTGCACCACGGGGACGCCGATGACGGTCGGGATGAAGGCGGAAGGCCGCAGCCAGCGGAAGAGGGCGAGGTGGGAGCGCCAGCCCGCGACGAGGAACAGCCGGAGGGTCACTGCAGGGCCAGCGTGCCGCTGGAGCGCGCCATCCACTCGAACCTCCTCTGCAGCAGCAGGGTGAGGGCGCCGTAGACGGCCGAGAGCAGCACGCACATGCCGACCGCGCGGGCGGCCCCGGAGGTGCCGAGCGCCGCGCCCTCCAGCGCCTTGACTCCCCAAGTGGGCGACAGACACCAGGAGATGACCCGGACGGGCTCGGGGAGGGTGGAGACGGGGGCGAGCATGCCGCTGAGCATCCACACCGGGTACTCGAAGAAATTGGCCAGCGACTGGGCGGTCGGGTACAGGATGAACGCCGAGGAGAGCAGCAGGCCGAGCATGCCCAGCGCGAGCACGGTGGCGGGTAGTGCCAGCAGGAACAGTGCCGGGTCGGCCAGGTGCAGGGGCATGTCGAACAGCAGGGCGCTCCACGCGAGGGTGGCCGCCAGGCCGTACACGCCGAGGGTGGCAGTGGCGAGGGCGAACGGCAGGGTGATGAGGAAGGTGGAGCGGGGGCTGGCGACCAGGGGTTCGAGGACCTGCATCCAGCGCAGCCGGTTGATGGCGTTGCCGGAGCCGAGCAGTGTGGAGGACCACATGCCCATGAGCCCGGCGCTCAGCGCGACCGAGACGGGGGCGATGTCGCGGTCGGAGCCGTCGAGCATGTAGAAGGCCAGCGAGGCGCAGATCAGCGGCAGGAAGACGGCGAGGAAGACGTACAGGCGGGTGCGGACGAGCTGGCGCAGTTCGAGGCGCCAGGCACGCAGCAGGTACCCGGCGGTCGCGCGGGGGCCGGGGTTCGTCGGGGACGCCGTCACCGGGCCGCTCCCGAGATGAGGGAGACGTAGGCGTCCTCCAGGGTGGGTTCACGCTTGAAGACCTGGAGGACGGAGACCCCGCGCAGTTCGGCCAGTACGGCGGCGGTCACATCCGTCTGCTGGCCGCTGTGGACGTCGAGGACCTGGCCGGCGTCGCGGTCGGACAGGCTCACCGACTGGATGCCGGGCAGCGCGCGCACCCGGGCCACGTCGTCCTCCCCGGCGCCGTTGAGGTGCACGGTCAGCACGACCTGGCCGTCGGTCTGCTTCTTCAGGGACTCGGGGGTGCCCTCGGCGATCTTTTGGCCGTCCCGCATCACCACGACGCGGTCGCACAGCTCGTCGGCCTCGAACATGTAGTGGGTGGTGAGCAGTACGGTCCGGCCGCGGTGCACCTGTTCGCGGACGAGGGCGCGCAGTTCGCGGGCGCCGACCGGGTCGATGCCGTTGCTGGGCTCGTCCAGGATGACCACGTCCGGGTCGTGCAGCAGTCCGCGCGCGATGTGCAGCCGCTGTTTCATGCCTCGGGAGTAGGACTCGACGCGTTTGCGCGCCTCGCCCGACAGGCCGACCATGTCGAGGAGTTCGGGCACCCGCCGCTTCTGCTCCCGGTACGGCAGCCCGTACAGGTCGGCGAAGAGGAGGAGGTTGTCCCGGGCCGAGAGCCGGGCGTACAGGCCCTGGTCGCCGCCGAGGATGACGCCGGTCAGACGGCGCACGGTCTGCGCCTGAGCCACCACGTCGTGGCCGAGCACCCGGGCCCGCCCCGAGGTCGGCAGCAGTACGGTCATGAGGATCTTGACGGTGCTGGTCTTGCCGGCTCCGTTGGGCCCGAGCAGCCCGACCATCTCGCCGCGCTCCACATGGAGCGACAGACCGTCGACCGCGCGCTTCACCCGGCCCTGGGGGCCTCGGAAGGTTCGGGTGAGGTCGTCCACGGCGATGGCGGACGCTGATTCGGAAGCCTGCATTCGCACCTCTTACGGCCAGCGGATTACGGCCATCGGACGGGAAGAGGGACCCAGCAATTCCACAGCGACCCTAAATCCCTGCCGGATCTTCCTCAATGAACACCGGCCAGGTTGTCCGAAACTGCCCCCGTCATCCAGGTGCGATCCAGGTGAACGGCGTACCACACGCCAGGAGTTGGCCCAGATCGCGCCTTGTCACGCCGATGGAGGCGGGTTACGCTCCGCCAATCCCCCGCGATTCTCACGGTTTTCCGCAAGTCGCCGCCGAATTTCTTCCGGCCAAAGAAAACCGGGCGTCCTCCCGATTTCCGAAAATGGCGTCAGAAAGGTGTGACCATGCCACCGGAGCGCGATCCGTGGGCCCGCTGCACACCCGCCGACCGGGCGGTGATCGACGGCCTCCAGGGCGAGTCGACGCCGGTCCGGCCCGACGGGGTGCTCCGGGAGCTGCACCGCCGGTACACCGAGGGCGGCTCGCGCGTCGCGCTGACCGACGGTGAACGGGACTGGTCCTACGACGAGTTGGGGCGATGGGTGTTCGGCCTGCGCGCGGCGCTGGTGGAGCGGTTCGGCGCCGGGGTCTTCGGCGTGGCGATCGACCGCTCGGCCGAACTCGTCGCGGCGGTCCACGCCGTGGCGCTGTCCGGCGGTGCCTACTGCCCGCTGGGGACGGCCGATCCGCCCGCCTGGCGCCGCTCGGCGGCCGAAGTCGCGGGCGCCGCAGCGGTGTTGGTGGCCGACGAGAGCCAGGACTTCGCCGCGGGTTTCGACGTACGGCCGAGTCGTGCCGTGTCCCCCGGGGGTGAGCCGGTGACGCCGGACGCCGATGCCGTGGCCCAGGTCATCTTCACCTCCGGTTCCACCGGGCGGCCCAAGGGGGTCGTCTGCACCCACCAGGGGTTCGCCAACCGGATCCGGTGGATGCAGCGGGCCTTTCCGCTCACCGAGGACGACCGGGTGGCTCTCAAGACCCCGGTCACCTTCGACGTGGCCGGGTGGGAGCTGTTCTGGCCCCAGTACGCGGGCGCGCGCGGGGTGGTGATCCCGCCCGTGGAACACACCTCGCCGGAGGCGCTGATCGCCCGGTTCACCGAACACCGGGTGACGGTCGCCCATTTCGTGCCGTCGATGCTGCGGCTGTGGCTGCGGGCGGACGGTGCCCGGCGCTGCCCCGACCTGCGGCTGGTGTTCTGCAGCGGCGAGGCGCTGACGGCCGACCTGGCCAAGGAGTTCGCCCGGCAGTCGGACGCCGAGCTGCACAATCTGTACGGCCCGACGGAGGCGTCCATCGACGTGACCCACGCGCGGGCGGACCTGGCGCCCCGCGACCCGGTCCCGATCGGGCGTCCCATCGACAACACGCGGGTGTACGTCCTCGACCGGGACGGCATGATCTGCCCGGTCGGGGAGGTGGGCGAGATCTGTCTCCAGGGCATCGGTGTCGCCGCCGGCTATCTCGGCGGCGACCAGGGCCGTTTCTCCCCGCTGGGGCCCGAACCTCCCGCGGGCTGGCGCACGTTCCGCACCGGTGACCTCGGCCGGTGCACCCCCGACGGGCAGATCGAGTTCTGCGGACGGCTGGACGCCCAGGTGAAGATCAGGGGGCAGCGCGTCGAGCCCGCGGAGGCGGAGGGCGCGCTGCGGGAGCATCCGGCGGTCGTGGACGCCGGTGTGGTGCCCTACCGGAGCGGCTCGGGCCGCTGGTCCCTCGCCGCCCATGTGGTGCTGCGGCCCGATCACGAACTGCTGGATCCGCTGGGGGCGCTCATGGGCCATCTGGCGGACCGGATCCCGAGCCGGTCGGTGCCGGCCCGGATCAGCGTGGTCGAGGAGCTGCCGGTCGGCAGGCACGGGAAGGCGGACCGGGGCGCGCTGCCGGGGCCCGGTCGTGGGCGGCCGCGGCTGGCGACCGCGTTCGAGGAGCCGGTGACCAGGCTGGAGATGCTGATCGCGGGGGTCTGGGCGCATGTGCTGGACCTCGACGAGGTCGGCCGGTGCGACGACTTCCACCAACTGGGCGGCGATTCACTGGCCGCCGTGGAGATCTCGTTCCTCATCGCCGAGCGGCTCGGCCTGGACTCCGACGACGATCTCGTCGCGGACATCCTGCTGGACGGGGACACGGTGGCGAACGCGGCCCGGGCGGCCGTCGCCGGAGGGATCGACGACGGCCCTCTGTGACGGCCCGTGAGCGGATCGACGGCAGTCGGCCTGGCAAGGACGGATCGAGGGCCCGTCAGCGGATTGATGCCCCGTCAGCGGCGGATCACGCCGTTGCTGCCGCCCCGGAGCACCGGTTCGCCGTGCTGGTTCTCGATGACCAGCTCGAACTCCACCGCCACGCCGGATCTGGCCTCGCCGAGCGAGATCACGGTGACCTTCGCCTCGATGGTGTCGCCCGCCCAGACCGGCTTGAGGAACTCCCAGTCCATGCGCCGGGCGATGAAGTGCAGCCGGCCGCCGACCTTGGTCGCCAGGGACGCCGTCAACAGCCCGTGTGCCATGACGCGTTCGGCCTGTCCGGCCATGTGGTGGCGCCCGGTGTCCCCGACCAGGACGGCGAACGCCGCGATGTCCGCCTCGGTGATGTGCCGGGTCTCGCTGAAGCAGCTGCCGACCTTGAGGCTGTCCACGTCGATCGGGCGGTCGTCCTCGGTCTGCGCCATGCCTGTTCCTCACTCCCAGCTGGTGGACGGGTCGTTCGTACGGTATCGGCCGGGCGTTCGCCGCGGCCGCCTCGCTCAGCGCACTGACCGGATCGCGTGCACGAAGTCGCCGAGGTCGGCCACCGAGGGTTCGCCGGGCTCGTCGACGAAGCCGCGGACCAGGCGGACCAGCGCCTCGTAGGCCTCGGTGTGGTCGTAGGAGGCGGCGTCGGCGACCTTCAGCGACCAGCGCCAGTAGCCGGTCATGGTGTCGGCCAGCGGCATGCGGAATGACGCGATCACGTCCTTGAGGCCGGGCACGGCCTTGGCGCCGTCGCGGGCGAGGTAGGCGCCCACGAGGGAGCTGTAGAAGGCGAAGTGGCGGGCCTCGTCGCGGGCCAGCCTGCCCAGCAGGTCACGCAGGAAGGGCTCGCTGACGGTCTCCCGGAACCGCTGGTAGAACAGTTGCGTGGCCTTCTCCTGGACGAGGGTGTAGGTGAAGGACTGCAACGGGTGGGCGTAGGGGATGGTGAACTCCTTGCGGCCCTCCTCGGCCAGCTCCCGCCACAGCTCCTCGCGGGTGGCCATCGCCGTCTCGACCTGGTAGCGGGTGAGCGCGGCCGCGTGCCGTTCCTCGTCGGACGCCCAGGCGACGAGGAAGCGGAAGTACTCCCGGTTGAACCCGAAGCGCTCCAGCTCCAGTTCGGCGCCCGCCATGGGGAACGCCTGGAGGAAGTGGGCGAGATAGCCCGGGATGTGGTCCTCGACGAGGGTGATGAACCGCACCGCCGAGCGGTCGACGTCGGTGAGCGCCTCGGGCCGCAGCCCCGTCCAGTCCAGGTCCTGGAGGGTCCAGGACCGGCCCGCGGCCCGGGACACCGCCTGGTCCACCAGGTCGTGCATGGTGCCGGGCGGGAGCAGCTCCGTCATCGTGGCGCCCCCTCCGGACCCAGCCGTGACTTCAGCGCGGTGAAGGCGTAGTGCTTGGTGGTGTAGCCCCAGCCGGCGTGCGCGGTGCGCAGATAGCGCAGCAGGGGTTCCGTCATCCCGGGGGCGGCGGCCTCGATGCGGTCGCGGTGGGCGAGGGCGCGGCGCTCCCACTCCTCGATGGTGCGGCGGTAGTGCGCGGTGAGGTCGTCGAGCGAGGTCAGGCTGAATCCGGCGGCCTCGGTGGCCCGTACCAGCTCGGAGAGCGGGACCATGTCGGCGAAGCCGAACACGGTCCGGGTGACGTGCCGGGTGCCCGGCCGGCGGTCGAACTCCTGGTAGGCCTCCGCGTTGCGGAAACAGCTCTCGGACAGGTAGAGCCTGCCGCGCCGGGCCATCAGGTCGTACGTCCTGCGCAGCACCGCTTCCCGGTTGGGCATGTGGACGATGGAGCCGAGCAGGGTGACGGCGTCGTAGCGTCCGGTCAGTTCCTGGTCGGTGAACGAGCCGACGCGGACGTCCATCAGCGCGGTCAGTCCGCGGCGCTCGGCGAGGTCGCCGATGTAGTCGGCCTGCGGGGCGGACGGGGTGACCGCGGTGACCCGGCAGCCGTACTCCTGGGCCATGAACAGGGCGAGGCTGCCCCAGCCGCAGCCGATGTCCAGCAGTCGCTCGCCGCCGGTGAGCGCGAGCCGTTCGGCGACGAAGCGCAGCTTGGCGGTCTGGGCCTCCTCCAGGGTGGCGTCCGGGCTGCGGTAGAGGGCGGAGCTGTACTTCAGTCGTGCGTCGAGGAACGCCTCGAACACGGCCGGGGGCAGCTCGTAGTGCTGGTTGGTGGCCTGCCGGGCCTGGTCGGGCCCGATGTCGACGGCGCCGGTCACGCCCGGTCCCCGGAGGTGAGGTCGCGGACGACGAGTTCGGCGAGTTCCCGCGGCGTGCGTACCCGGAAGACGTCCTCGTCCTCGAACTCCACGTCGTAGACGCGCTCGACCTGCGCGACCACCCGCAGCAGCCGTACCGAGTCGGCGCCGGGGAGGTTCTTCAGGACGGTTTCGGCCTCCACCTTCTCGGTCTCCAGGCGGAGTTCCCGGCCGACCTGCGCGCGGATCTCGTCGACGACGGCGCTGATGGTGGGCAGGGGGGTGGGGTCGGCGGCCTGCTGGGACATCGTCATCCAATCGCGTGGTCGAAGTAGTGGGCGAGGCGCTCGCGGTCCTCGGCGGGCAGGCCCATGTGGTCGGCGGCCTGCCGGGAGCTGATGGGCTGGTAGGCGGCGCTCGCCATGACATGCGGTTCGCCGTCCGGGGCGAGGACGTCGGCCTCGGTGTGCAGCACGCCGTTGCCCTCCCGGCCGATCCGGGCGACCGCGCGATAGGGGAGCCGGGTCCGCAGCGGCCGCAGGAACTTGGTGCGCAGGGTGACGGAGAACGCCAGCATGCCCCGGTCGAGGGCGATCAGGTCGCCCATCACCTCGTCCACGAGCGCGCTCACGATGCCGCCGTGCACCACACCGGGGTAGGAGGCGTACTCGTCGGTGAACGTGACGTCGGTGGCGAGCCCTCCGTCATCGGTACGGAACATCTCCAGGGCGAGCCCGATGCGGTTGCGCGGGGAGCAGCCGAAACAGCGGAACGTGGGTTCGTCGAGCCAGGGCAGCTCGACCCGCTCGCCCATCAGCCCGCGTCCGTGGGGGCGGTCAGGTCGGCCAGCACCCGCCTGATGTCGCGGAGTCTGGTGATCGGGCGGCCGGACAGCTCGGCGAGCGTGGCGAAGAGCTGACTGTGGATGCGGTCCCACTCGCTGCCGTCGTCGACCTCCGCGAAGTACCGGAAGACCTCGTCGATGGTGACGTGTCCGACGAGTTCGGGGAGGTCGCCCTTGAACTTGCTCACCGGGTGCTGGTACTTGCCCTTGACGTCGGCGAGGTAGACGTAGAACACCTCCAGCACCGAGGGGAGTTCCTCGGGGCGGTCGCCGAGCCGGCGGGCGGTGTAGTGGATGAACTCCCGCGCGTGCCGGGCCTCGTCGCCGCTCGCCCGCTTCATGATCTTCGCCAGTACGGGTTCCGGGGTGACCCGGCTGACGCACTTGTACATGTGGTTGGTGGCGATCTCGGAGATCACGTTGGTGGCGAGGGTCGCCGACGGGGTGACCCCGGGCGGGTAGGGGGCGCGCATCGCGTTGATCTGTTCGTAGCCGACGTCCTCGCCCGCGAGCCGCAGCCACTTCTTGAAGGCGAGGTGGTGCTGGAGCTCCTGATAGCCCCACAGACAGACGAAGGCGGAGAAGTCGTAGTCGTCGACGAACTCGTTGAAGAAGCCGTGCTGGGCGGCGACCGAGTTGGACTCCCCCATGACCGCGCCCTTGGCGAAGGCGATGTGGTCGGGACGGACCAGATCGGGCCGGAAGTCGTCCCAGGGGATGTCCTTCAGTTCCCACGACGCCTGCTGGTAGGCCGGGAAGACGTCGTAGCTGTGCAGGGGCTCCGCCGACGGGTCGCGGGCCTGGTCGATCCGTTGCGGGGTGGTCATCGCGGTGTCCTCCGTGGGGTTCGGTGCGCTGAGGAGTCGGTCGCCCCGGTCTGCTCCGCGATCCGCTCACGGGTGAGGGCGCGCTGCCACTTGCCGCTGCTGGTACGGGTGAGCCAGCGGGGTTTGACGAGGTGGACGCGTACGTCGGTGAAGTCCATCTCGCTCTCCACGCGGGCCCTGATCAGCGCGGCGAGTTCGGCCCGGTCGGCCTCGGGCACGGCCTCCACCACCACCCGGACGACTTCGCGGCCGTCGTCCTCGACGTCGGAGAAGGCGACACAGCGCTGTCGATACACCCCGGGCACCTGCTGGGCGGCGGCCTCGACGTCGTCGGGGAAGTAGTTCTGGCCCCGGACGATGACCATGTCCTTGCGGCGGCCGGTGACATAGAGGTGGCCGTCCAGCTGGAAGCCGAGGTCCCCGGTTCTGAACCAGCGTCCGTCGAACGCGGCGGCGGTGGCCTCGGGGTGGTTCAGATAGCCGTGGGTGACGGGCGGGCCGGCGATCTGGATCTCGCCCGCCTCCCCGGGGGCGCAGCGCCGTCCGTCCTCGGTCATCAGCCGCAGCTCGATGCCGTGCACCGGATGGCCCACCGACACCAGGTCCTTGGCGCCGGGGGCGTCGGCGGGCACCGGCACCGCGCGGCGGCCCGTCGCCAGCGCGCCGCGGTCGACCGTCAGCACCCGGACCGGGCTGCCCGGCACCGGGAAGGTGATCGCCAGCGTCGCCTCGGCCATGCCGTACGCCGGGTACATCACGCCGTCCCCCACTCCGGCCGGTGCCAGGGCGCGGGCGAACCGGCGGGTGGTGGCGGCGCTGACCGGTTCGGCGCCGTTGAAGGCCAGGCGCCAGGCGGACAGGTCGAGTTCGGCGATGAGTTCCGGTGGGGCGGCGTCCAGCATCTGGTCGTAGGAGAAGTTGGGGCCGGTGATCACCGTGCCGCGGTGTTCGGCGAAGTGGCTCAGCAGGGCGGCGGGGCGGCGCAGGAAGGCGATGGGGTTGAAGACGTGCACCTCGGCGCCGTTGAGGAGGTGGGAGACCAGTCCGATGAGTCCCATGTCGTGGAAGACGGGCACCCACTGCATGAACACATCGTCGGGACTGAAGTGGCCGGAGACCACCGAGGCGTGCAGCCCCGCGGCCATGGCGGCCTGGGTGAGCTGGACGCCCTTCGGGGCGCTGGTGCTGCCGGAGGTGAACTGGACCACGGACAGGGCGTCCGGGTCGGTCGCGGGCAGCGTGCGCGCGCCGCCGGTGCCGGTGACCTTCGGGTCGATGAGGACCAGGTCGGGGAGTTGGTCGGTGAGCAGTTTGCCGACGTTGCGGAAGGCCGGGTCGAGCACCAGGTGCCGGAGTCCGGCGGTGCTCATGATCCGGGCGAGTCTGCGGGCCATGCCCGCCTCGTCGCCGAAACCGGCCGGCACCGGCAGGATGCTGACGGCCGCTCCGGCGCGCTGGACGCCGAAGAAGACGCTGAGGAAGGTGGCGTCGGTGGGCATCAACAGGCCGACGACACAGCCGGGTCCGACCCCGTGCGCCAGGAGTCCCCGCGCGCTGCGCAGCGACGCCTCGTCCAGCTCCCGCGCGGTCATCCGCTCGTCGGTGCCGGGGAAGGCGACCGTCGCCGACGGAGACGTCCGGACGTGGGCGGCGAAACAGGCGGTGAGTGTGTCCCCGGAAAGCAGTGCGGGCCTCAAGGCGATCCCTTCCGTCGTCCCGGTGAGCCGCCGCTTGCATGGTGGTTGAGCTTTGCATCGCCTTCCGGCGCCGGTAAATAGGACCAACGTCCCGGTCCCCGGCGGGCGTTCACCCGGCGGTCAGCACGTCGAGGACGCGTCGCGGGCTCAGCCTGCGGTACACGGGCCGTGCGCCGGCGGGCGCGCAGACGGCGGTCAGCAGACCTCTGCTGCACTCCCGCCACACCCGCAGCCCGGGCAGGTCGGTGCCGTCCACGGCGACCCAGACGCTGCCCTGCGCCCCTCGGCGCAGCCGGTAGTCGCGCAGCCGGACGGAGGGCCGGCGGAACGCCTTCACCGCGGCCTCCTTGCAGCTGATGCACGCCGTCGAGCGCAGCCCTGGCCGCCCACAGGGCACCGCGAGCTCCTCCTGGGGGAGCATCACCCGCCGCAGGAAGACGTCGTTACGGGGGTCCACCGGCTCGACGTCGACGCCGAGCGGCCGGCATCCCGGCATCGCCGCGCACACGGCCACGGACCCGGTGTGGGAGAGGGAGACGGTCACACCGCGTCCCGTCGGGCTGGGGGCGCCGTCCGGTGCGGTGAGGATCTGCGTGCCCCGTTCGCCGGTGACCAGCCGCAGCGCCGCCTTCCCGGTCAGTCTGGAGCGCACCCACTCCCTGCGGCGCCCGGGTCCCGGCAGCGCGGCGGCCTGGGCGCGCTCCTGGCGCCCCAGCAGTTCCTCGGGCGCCTCGCGGGAGCGCCAGTCGCAGCTCAGCACGAGAATCGGAACGCGCGGCTCTGAGGTCACGGGCCCGACCGTCCCAGGAACACAATGCGGCGACAAGAGCACCGAGATCGAATTCCCGCCAACTCTCCTGGCGTTGACTTGCCTTGAGATATCGGGGTAGCTTGCGTGACAATCCCGTCGTTGTGTAAAAGTGCCCGCTTCTCATCTCGCCCGAAGGCCACGAAGGCCCCGAGGAGAAGAATTGGACTTATCCACGAGCAATCTGACGCGCCGCGAGCTGGACATTTTACGGCTTGTGCCCAAAGGGATGAGCAACCGAAAGATCTCCAGAATTCTCGGGATCTCCGAAAAGACCGTCAAGAACCATCTCTCCACCATCTACGCGAAGATCGGCGCCACCGGCCGTACCCAGGCCGCGCTGTACGCGATGCGAGCGGACCAGGTCGCGGCCGTCCCCGTCCGGCCCCCGGAGGGCGGTGTACGGCGGCTGACGTCCCGGGAGACGGACGTACTGCGGCTGATCACCGAGGGGATGAGCAACCGCAAGATCGCGCAGAATCTCGCCATCTCCGAGAAGACCGTGAAGAACCATCTCAGCGCGATCTACACCAAGATCGGCGCCACGGACCGCACCCAGGCCGCGCTCTACGCGATCGGCCGGACCTGTCCCTGAGGTCTCATCCGACGGCCTCCACGGTGACCGTACCGGTCCTGGCCCGCAGCAGGACCCCGTCCGCGACGGCCTCCGCCTCGGCGCCCCGCACGGTGGACGGCAGGGCCGCGCCCACGAGCAGCACGGACCAGCCGTCCACCGGCCGGTCCGCGGTGACCCGCGTGCGGCTCTCGCTCCGGTCGACGGTGAACACCGCGGCCGGGCGGCCGTCGGCGGAGATGATCCTGGTGACGGTGGACCCGGACCCGGGGTGGATCCGCAGGGTGTCTCCTGCGGCGTGGTCGTAGTCCGGCCGGTCGTCGACGGCGCCCAGCGGAACCACCGCCCCCGGCCTGACCAGCACCGGCAGGCTGTCGAAGCCGTGCCGCTCCTCGACCCAGCGGGGGCCCTCGACCGTCGTCGAGGTCAGCAGGCTGGTCCAGCGGCCCTCGGGCACGTAGTAGCGGACCCGTCCGTCGGCCGAGAACACCGGCGCGACCAGAAGGGAGTCGCCGAGCATGTACTGGGTGTCCAGGTGGGCGCAGGCGGGGTCGTCGGGGAACTCCAGGACCATCGGCCGCATCATCGGCAGCCCCTCGGTGTGCGCCTCCTCGGCGATCCGGCCGAGGTAGGGCATCAGCCGCATCTTCAGCCGGGTGAAGGCGCGCAGGACGTCCACGGCCTCCTCGTCGAACTCCCAAGGGACCCGGTAGGACCAGCCGCCGTGCAGCCGGCTGTGCGAGGACAGC
The DNA here is from genome assembly GCF_027270315.1 of Streptomyces cinnabarinus. Taxonomy (NCBI): domain Bacteria; kingdom Bacillati; phylum Actinomycetota; class Actinomycetes; order Kitasatosporales; family Streptomycetaceae; genus Streptomyces; species Streptomyces cinnabarinus. Next base: position 728,942 of record NZ_CP114413.1, read on the forward strand.
AGGCCGAAGGCGATCCAGCGCTTGAACACCGCCGGGTCGGGGCGGCCGATGAAACCGCCGATGTCATGGCTCCAGTAGCCGAATCCGCACAGCCCGAGGGAGAGTCCGCCGCGCAGGCTCTGCGCCATACCGGCGAAGGACGCCTCGCAGTCGCCGCTCCAGTGCACGGGGAAGCGCTGGGCGCCGGCGCTCGCCGCGCGGGCGAACAGCACGGCCTCGCCTCGGCCGCGGCGCTTCTCCAGCAGCTCGAAGACGACCTGGTTGTAGAGGTAGGCGTAGTGGTTGTGCATGCGCTCGGGGTCGGAGCCGTCGAAGTACTCCACCTCCAGCGGGATCCGCTCCCCGAAGTCCGTCTTGAAGCAGTCCACGCCCTGGTCGAGCAGCGCGCCGAGGTGTCCGGCGAACCAGTCGCGGGCGGCCGGATCGGTGAAGTCCACCACCGCGAGGCCGGGTTGCCAGCGGTCCCACTGCCAGACGTCGCCGTTCGGCCGGCGCAGCAGAAAGCCGCGTTCCCTGCCCTCGGCGAACAGGGGCGACCGCTGGGCGATGTACGGGTTGATCCACAGGCAGATCCGCAGCCCGCGCGCCTTCAGCCGGGCCAGCATGCCGTCGGGGTCGGGGAAGGTGCGGGGATCCCAGGCGAAGTCGCACCACTGCCACTCCCGCATCCAGAAGCAGTCGAAGTGGAACACCGACAGGGGCAGTTCCCGTTGAGCCATGCCGTCGATGAAGGAGGTGACCGTCTCCTCGTCGTAGGAGGTGGTGAAGGACGTCGACAGCCACAGCCCGTAGGACCAGGCGGGCAGCCGGGCCGGGCGGCCGGTCAGGGCGGTGAGGCGGCGCAGGATCTCCTTCGGGGTCGGGCCGTGGATGACGTAGTACGTCAGTTTCTGGCCCTCGACGCTGAACTGGGTCCGGGCGACGGCTTCCGAGCCCACCTCGAAGGAGACCCGTCCGCTGTGGTGCACGAAGACGCCGTAACCGGCGTCCGTGAGGCAGAACGGCACGTTCTTGTAGGCCTGTTCGGTGGAGGTGCCGCCGTCCTCGTTCCAGACGTCGACGCTCTGGCCGTTGCGGACCAGCGGGCCGAAGCGCTCGCCGAGCCCGTAGACGTGGTGGCCCACGTCGAGGTCCAGCTGTTCGCGCACATAGGACCGGCCGTCGGCCACGATGTACGCCATCGCGTTGGCTCCGCTGCCGGTCAGGACCCGGCCGTCGGCGAGGAAGTCCATCCGCCAGGTGTCCCCGCGGGCGAACCGGACCGACAGGGAGCCGCTGGTCAGCGTCGCCGACTCGTCGTCCACGCGGACCTGGACGTCGGTGGCGGTGTCGGCGCACAGCGCGAGTTCCGGACCGCGCGCGGGACCGCCGTCGAAGTGGGTGATCTCCACGCCGATGACGCCGGGCAGCGGGCTGGAGCAGCGGACGGTGAGGACCGTCCCGTCGGTCAGGTCTCCCCTGCGCTCGATCCGGCGCACGGGCGCGTACACGGTCAGGGAGTCCGCCTCCGGGAGGATCCGGTACGCCTCGGCGGGGCAGTGGGCCTCGATGCCCTCGCGGAGCCGCCAGTAGCCGTCGGTGAACTTCATCCGGTGACTTCTCCTCGGTGGTGGCTGGTTTCCGGCGCTCTCGTAGCGGCGCAGCCCGTGCCGGAAGACTGTCCTGGCCAGGGCGTGGGTGAGGAGCGCCGCGGCGGGCGCGGCCAGGACCGCCCACAAGGAGCCGCCTTCCGTCAGGAGGTCGGCCGGGAGGTAGGCGACGAAGGCGAGCGGCAGCGGGAAGAGGAAGACCAGGAACAGCGCGCGCGGGTACAGGGTCAGTGGGCACCGGGCGAGGTCGGTGAACTGGTGGACCAGGAACGGGATGTTGTGCAGCTCCCGGAACCAGAACCCGAGGGAGGCCGACGCCAGGTTGATCGATCCGTGGATCAGGCTGCCGGACAGCACGAAGACCAGCAGCAGGGGCACGGTCCAGATGCCGTGGGGCAGCGGGAGGTGGCCCGCGGCGAGGGTGATCGCGGTGACACCGATGGTGAGGTCGCCGAGTCCGTGCAGGCTCACGTCCCGGGTGTACAGGTGCAGCACGGGATCGACGGGGCGCAGCAGCAGGGTGTCCAGCTCGCCCTTGCGGATGAGTTCGCCGAGTTTCCAGACGCCGTTGAACAGCAGGACGTTCAGGCCGAGGGGCGCGGTCGCGAGGCCGTACAGCAGGATCAGCTTCCACGTGCTCCAGCCCTCGATCTGCGGTACGCGGCGCAGCAGCACCAACAGGAAGGCCAGCCAGGTGCCCTGGCGCAGGAGCGCGGCGACGATCTGGAGCAGCAGGTCCGCGCGGTGGGCGGCCCTGGCCCGGTACTGGAGGGCGAGGAGCAGCGGGAAGTGGGTGCGCCGGTCAGCCGCCATAGGTGTCCAGCCGCCGGAAGCCGCGGTGCAGGAGCAGTGTGGCCGCGGTGCACAGGATGCCGAGCCACAGCACCTGGACCGCGATGAGCGCGGCTGCCTCGCCGGCGCCGACCCGGCCGAAGTAGAGCTGGACGGGGGTGTGGAAGGTGCCCTGGAACGGCAGGGCATAGGCCACGGCGCGCAGCCGGTCGGGGAGCATCTGCAAGGGGAACATCGCGCAAGTGCACGGGTTTGAGCAGTTCCATGGAGACACTGCCGTCCCGGATGCTTGCCGACACCCTGTCCTCCGTGCCGAAGGACAGCAGGAGCGACAGCAGAAAGGACAGCAGTAAATACGTCCGCATTTCCGGCCAGGTGTATCCCGCCGGATTCTCGCCGCCCGCCGTGACGGCACGCCAGACGGAGAAAGGCACCACGATCTGGAGCAGGCTGATGAGCACGCCCACCACATAGCGGCCGCGGTACATGAAGGCTTCCTGGACGGCCGTTCCGACGAGCGCGCCGAAAGTCCTCAAACGGAGCCCCATTGGAAAATGCGCTGGACGATGTCCTCCAGTGCGGGTTCCCGGAGTTCGAAGTCGACGATCTCGTGGTGCCGCATGATCACGCCGACGAGATCCGGAACCGCGACGGACGCCCGGTCGAACTCGCAGCGGACCCGTCGGCGGCCCAGCACCGTGCAGGAAGCGGCCGTGCCATCGTGGACGGTACGGACCACGTCGTCCACGTCCGCGGCCTCGGGCACCGTCACGATCAGCTGCCTGCTCGTCGTGAGCCGGTGCCTCACCCGGTCGATGCCGTCATCCAGGATCTTCCGGCCCCGGTCCAGGATGATCAGCCGGTCGCAGATCCCCTCGATGTCGGCCATGTCATGGCTCGTCAGAAACACGGTCATGCTCTGCTGTTGGTTGAGGTGGCGCACGAACTGCCGTACCGCCGCCTTGGAGTTGAGGTCGAGCCCTGCCGTCGGCTCGTCCAGGAAGACCAGCCGTGGGTTGTGCAGCAGGGCGCCCGCGAGATCGGCGCGCATGCGCTGGCCGAGGGAGAGCTGGCGGACCGGTACGGGGAGGATGTCCTGGAGTTCGAGCAGCTCGGTGAAGACCTCCAGGTTGGCCCGGTAGAGGGGCCGTGGGATCTCGTACAGGGCGGCGAGGGCCCGGAAGGAGTCGCGGACGGGCAGGTCCCACCAGAGTCCGGTGCGGTGTCCGAAGACGGCGCCGAGTTCCCGTACGTGCCGCTTGCGGTCGCGGTGGGGTTCGAGGCCGTTCACCCGGACCCGTCCGCCGGTCGGGGACATCACTCCGGTGAGGATCTTGATGGTGGTGGACTTGCCCGCGCCGTTGGAGCCGAGGTAGCCGACCGACTCCCCGGCCTCGACAGCGAAGCCGACTCCGTCCAGCGCCACCTTGGTCCGGTGGCGGGGGCGCACCAGTGAGCGCAGGGTGCCCGCGAGACCGGGGTCCTTCTCCGGGACGCGGTACTCCTTGCGGAGCTCGCGCACCTCGATGATCCTCATGCCCCTCCCCCGGTCCCCACGGGTCCTGAGGCCGGGCGCCCGGGGGCGCCCGGCCCTCGGGTTCAGCCGAGCTGGCTCTCCTCGACCTTGACCTCACCGAGCTTCTGGAACCGCTTGTAGCGGATGGCCGGGGTGTTCACGTTGACCCGGATCGCGAACACGTCGTCGCTCTCCTCCCGGGCCGCCTGGGCGCAGGCCTCCAGGTCCGTGGTGTACGGCGTCTCGTGGAGCATGCGGGCCAGGTGGGAGGTGTTGGCCACCATGAAGCGGATCAGCTTGTTGGTGTGGAAGTGCCGGTCGCCCTTGCCCTCGATGTAGCCAGGGCCGGTACCGGCCGGGCCGAGCCAGTACGCCGCGGCGTTGGGCGGCACGCTGTAGCCGAGCCGTCCGAGGTTGTTCAGCACGGTGCCGGCGACATGGTGGGCGCCGTCCTCGTTGCCGCACATCAGTAACCCGGCGACCTTGTTGTACAGCGGGAACTGCTTGGTGTCGCCGTTCAGCTCGTCCATGAGGTTGAGCTTCTCGAGGATGACGTGGGCGGCGGAGGTGCACATGTTGAGGGTGATCGGGGTGGCGATCACCAGGATGTCCGCCTCCCTGATCTTCTCGAGCAGCCAGGGCCACTCGTCCTCGCGGCGCGCCTTCTCGCCGGCGTTCCAGTCGTCGTAGTCGTCCCAGTACTCCTGCTCGATGTCATGGTCGATGACACGGATGACCTCGGTCTCGATCCCCTCCTTCTCGTAGAGGGGGACCGCCTTGTCGATGAGTCCCTGGGTCTGCGAGCGGCTGGGTGAGCGGCGCAGAGTGGTGTTGAGAATGAGAGCCTTGAGAGCCATTCTTCTCGTTCCTTCCCGTAGCGACTGGTTCGACTTTCACGGGAGTGCGGGCGTTGCTCGCCCTCACTCCTTGGGCAGGTAGTCGTTGGTGTAGGCCTGGTCCGCCGGGATCTCCTTCTTGATCAGGCCCTTCTCCTTCATGAAGTCCGCCATGCGGCTCCAGGTCCGCGGGTCGCTCTCCCCGAGCCGTCCGCCGGTGCCGCGGATGAGGGGCGCCGACGCCTTCAGCACCGCCAGCGCCGAGGCCTCGCTCTTGGCGTCCTTGAGCGTGGGGATGTGGGCGCGGCTCAGCTCGATCGCTTCCTCGGGGTTGGCCAGGGTGAACTCGACACCGCGCAGGGTGGCCGCCACGAACTTCCGCACGTCGTCGGGCCGCTTCTTCAGGAAGCTGTCGGAGGTTCCGATGCCCGACGAGATCAGGGGGGCGCCGTCGGTGCCCTCCGCCAGCCGGACGGCGCGTACGTCCAGGCCCGCTTGCTCGAACTGGACCTGGTCGTTGTTGACGAAGCCCATCACTCCGTCGACCCGCTTGGCGGTGAGGGCCGCCTGCTGGGTGTAGCCGATGGACTTCACGTTGACGTCGTCGGTGGTGAGCCCGCCCTCGGCCAGCAGGGCGAGCAGTCCGAAGTAGGTCTCGCCGTACGGTCCCGGGACCCCGATGGTCTTGCCCTTGAGGCCGGCGGCGTCGTTGATGGCGGAGTCGTCCCGGACCAGCAGGGCCACCGGGTAGTTCTTGTAGAGCGTCATGACGTTGACGACGGGGATGTCCCCGGCCCGGCCCTGGACGATCTCGTCGCCGCCGGCGATGAGGAGGTCCTCCTTGCCCGCCTTCAGTCCGCCGAACAGGTCCTCGCTGGCGCTGTGGTGATGCAGCGTCACATCGAGTCCGGCGTCCTTGTAGTAGCCCTTTTCCTCGGCCACGTAGAAGGGGGCGAACTGGATGTTCGGGATGTAGGTGAGGCCGAGCGTGAGCGAGGTGGTGCCGCCCTCGTCGCTCTTGTCGCTCGCGTTCGGTTCCTCGGCGCAGGACGCGAGGGTCGTCGCCAGCAGGGCGACGGCGACGGCCGCCTTGGCGGTGCGGCGCGGGACGGCGGATCCGGGGACAACTCTCATGGACAGCGCTCTTTCTGATGGCACGTCGATCCGGTTCTCGGGCAGGGGTCGGGAAGGTGTGCCGCGCCGCCGCGGCGGTGGGTCACCAGCGGGCCCAGCGCTCCAGCAGCAGCATCAGGCCGTAGAAGCAGGCGGCGAGGAGGGTCAGGACGAACAGCGTGGCGAACAGGCCGACGGTGTCCGCCTCACTGCGCTGGACGGTCAGGAGCTGGCCGAGGCCGTCGCCGCCGACCACGAACTCGCCGACGACGGCTCCGGTGACGGAGAGGGTGAGGCCGGCCCGGATGCCCGCGAGGGTGCTCGGCAGGGCGAGCGGCCACTCGATGTACCGCAGCATCTGCACCCGGCCCACCCCGTCGACCCGGGCGGCGTTCATGACGTCCGGGTCGATCTGCCGCAGCCCCACGACCGTGCTGACCAGGATCGGGAAGAAGACCAGCAGGGCGCACAGGACGGCGATGGGCAGCAGCCCGTAGCCGAACCAGAGGGCGAGCAGCGGGGCGAGCGCGACCGCGGGCACCGCCTGGGAGGCGGCCACGTAGGGCTGCAGGGCGGCGGCGGCCACACGGTTGCGGGCGATGAGGTAGGCGAGCGGGAGAGCGACGGCCAGACCCAGCGCACTGCCCGCGACGCTCTCGGTCACGGTCTGTGCGAGGTAGTCGAGCAGGAAACCGTCCTGCGATTGGCTTACCAGCTCCTTCGCAATGGAATAGGGAGTGGGCAGGAAGAATGTGGAGACGGCCCCGAATCGGGTTACGGCATCCCAGAGTGCGACCAGGAGCAATCCGAGCAGGAGTGGCGCCAGAAGGCCGATACCGCGGCCATATAGGGGCCGCCGTGACTTTCGGCTCTCGGTGCTTTTCTCCCGGCTGATCGATCGAGCGTCTGCGGACTCGTTGGCTATGACACTCTCTCGGTTGTCTGCTTCGGATCGCGGCGTGTCGCGCGTGGCACCTCGTGGGAACACTCAACCGTCCCTGGCGAATACGGATCAAGTAGCGCTCCACGCAAGCTAGTCCACTCGGAGGGATACTCGCAACGAATATCCAGGTAAGAAATAAACCGGTCATGCAACCCGCTTCACCGACAATGAGCGAGATTCCGTCACGGGCCTGTCCGACATATCTCCCGCATCGAACCGGAATTCGACAATCCGAGATCAGGCCGGAAGGGGTCCGGCGTCCGGGCCGCCCTGTCGGATGCCCTGGCCGGCCCGCTTGCGCAGCTCCTCGGGCGCGTACAGCAGCCAGTACGCGTTCACCGCGTGCGAGCCGACGCGGTGGCGGCACAACTCGGTGAGCCTGGCCGGATCCGGCTCCTCCTGGGCGTGTACGAAGACTTCGAGGATGTGTTTGCCCGTCAGCACCTGGGCGAGCATGATCCCTTGGGCCGCCTCATGAGCACAGACCTGGTCCAGCTCGGCGCCGCCCGGCATCCCGCAGGCGATGACGACCTCGCAGTTCTCCCGCTCGATCAGCTGGCGGGCGGCCACCGCGAGGTCCTTGAAGCCCGGCACCGTGCGCCGGACGACCTTGAAACGGGCGCCGAACCCCTCCATCCCGGCGAGCTTGCGCTCGGCGATCGACCCCATGTCGACGCGCGCGAACATGGTGTCGACGACTCCGATGCGATCCATGACGTCTCCTCCTTCGTTCCTCGGTCACGTTGCTTCCGTACGGCGCTCACAGGGCCGCCGTGAGCCCCTCCTGCCGCCCGTCGTCCAGTCCGTACAGCGCGCCGCCGTGACCGCTGACCACGCGGTTGACCCCGCCGACACTCGCCTTGCGCACCACCTCGTGGCCCCGGCGTGCCAGCTCCGCCGCGGTCTCCTCCGGCATCGTCTCGTCGACGTGGAGCTGCTCGGGACGTCCGGCCTCGATGCGGTCGCTGCCGGGGAAGTAGGTCCAGCGCGGCCCCGACAGGGCGCGCAGCGGGGTGCTGTCGTCGAACAGGAGGGCAGCGGCGACCTGGGTGTTCCACTGGCACTGGCCGTCTCCGCCGGGCGTTCCGCCCAGCCAGCGGACCTGCGGCCCCTCGCTGATCGTCCAGGGGAAGATGGTGTTGACGGGCCGCGCGCCGGGCCTGACCTGGTTGGCGTGGCGCGGATCCAGCGTCGTACTGCGGCCGAGGCGGTTGCAGAGCAGCAGTCCCGCCTCGGCGGGGCCGACCCCCGCGCCGAAGCCGAGGCCGAGGCTCTGCACCCAGGTCACGGCGTTGCCGGAGCCGTCGGCGATGACGAAGTGGGTGGTGTCGCCGTGCGAGTAGTGACCGGCGTAGCGGCAGGGACTGCGCTTGTCGGGGTCGATGCCGCCCCGGAGCCCGGCCAGGGTCCGCTCGTCGAGGGGGTCGGGCCGGGGCGGTCCGTCGGCGTCAGCGTCGCTCAGGTGGTCCAGGCGCCAGCCGAAGGTCTGGTGGACGGCCTCGGCGAGGAGATGGATTCCGGCGGCCGAGTCACTGCGCTCGCCCTCGGTCCGCAACGCCTCGTAGAGCAGCAGGTTCTGGAGCATCAGCGGCCCCTGGGTGGGGGCGGGCGGTACCGCGACGCGGCGTCCTGCCACCTCCCTGACCAGGGCGGGGACCAGTCGGGCGGTGGTGGCGCGCACATCCTCGCCGCGCACCAGACCGCCGAGGCGCTCGCTCGACTCGTCGGTCAGTACGGCGATCCAGTCCCGCAGCTCGGTCCGGCCGGAGCGGCCCGCTCTGTCGTACAGCCGGGCGAGGCCGGGCTGGGGCAGGCGGCTGCCCACGGACTCCCGTTCGGCGGCGCGCCGGTAGGTCTCGTGGAACTCCGGCTGCTCCAGTACCTGGAGGTTCTCCCTGGTCCAGCGCTGGAACTGGCCGGTGATCACAGCGCCGTCCGCGGCGGCGCGGGCCGCGGGGCGCAGCAGCCGGGCGAGCGGGAGGGTGCCGAAGCGCTCATGGACCGCGTACCAGGCGTCCAGCAGGCCGGGGGTGGTGACCGAGAGGATGCCGGTGCGGGGCACGCCGTCCAGGCCGCGCTCCTCGAAGGCCCGCGGACCGGCGGCGAGCGGGGCCCGGCCGAGGCCGAGCAGGGCGAGCGGGGTGCTCTCCCCGCGCGGGTGCAGCACGGCGGTGGCGTCGCCGCCGGGCCCCGAGGCCATCGGCATGGCCACGGTGAGGAGCGCCGAGGCGGTGATCGCCGCGTCGAAGGCCGTGCCGCCCTCGTCCAGGACGCTCAGTGCGGCGAGTGCGGCGGCCGAGGAGCCGGCCGAGACGATGCCCCGGCTCCCCCACTGTTGGCGATCACGGAGAATCACCCGCATGGCCACACCACCGAAGTGGGATCGGCGGTCCGGAAAACCGGATGACCTGATTCTCTTGCGGGGCGGAGAAGAATGACAGTCACGTCCACCCGCCCGACCTTATGGAGGAACACCAGGGCTGTCATCACCCCTTCGAGTAAGCGCTTGTTGGGGATTGGCCGAACAACACGCCCCCTCACCTGGGGCAGTTGAACGCACCCCGCCAGAACTGACCCGGTATGTCCGCCTTATCGCCCGCATCGGAGAGCGGTTTCACGTCAGAAATCCAAGTCGTATTCTTTTACCGGAAACCGCTTGTAACCTGGATGGGGAAAAGGATCAGTACGCCGTGACCTTTAGCGCGCCGTCAAGGGAATCCCATGCCGCATATCGTCAGCCAGGCCAGCTGCACATTGCCGATTTCCGGCGGAGAGGTGAGGTTGCACGTTTTCGGCAGGGAGAGAAATGGTCCCGAGAGTGTCATTGCGGCGGTGCACCGGACCGAGCGCGCCGAGGAGTGCGCGCCCCTCGTCCGGCTGCACAGCGCGTGCGCGACCGGCGACATCCTCGGCTCGCTGCGCTGCGACTGCGGCAGCCAGTTGTCCGCCGCGCTCGACGCCGTGCTGGAGAGCGACCACGGCATCCTGCTGTATCTGCTCGGCCATGAGGGCCGCGGGATCGGCCTCGCCAACAAGATCAGGGCCTACGCCCTCCAGGAGCAGGGTCTGAACACCGCCGAGGCCAATCTGGCGCTCGGCCTGCCGGTGGACGATCGCGACTACACCGACGCCGCCGCCGTGCTCCGCGAGTTCGGTGTCGCGCGCCTCAGGCTCGCCACCAACAACCCCTTGAAGATTGCGGCGTTGGAGACCGCGGGCCTGGAGGTCCAGCGCGTCCCCTGGGGCGGATTCGTCACCCCGCACAACTCCGGCTACCTGGAGACCAAGGACTATGTGCTCGGCCATCTGGGGAGCCTCGGGCCCATGACGGAACCCAGCAAGCCGCGCAGCTGACGGAGCACGACCGCACTCCCGGTTCTCGCAGCTCATCCCTCGAAAGCAGGCTCCGCATGGGTTTAGCCGACAAGCTCATCGTCAACCTCTGCCCCACCGGAATGATCCCGCGCCGCGCCAAGGTCCCCGCCGTGCCGGTGGAACCGGCCGAGATCGCGGCGGACGTCCGCCGCTGCCGTGACGCCGGTGCCTCCATGGTCCATCTGCACGCCCGTGACGCCGACGAGGAACCCACCTGGCGGCCCGAGCGGTTCCAGGAGATCTGCGACGCGGTCGTCTCCGCGGCGCCCGACATCGTCGTCGTGGTCACCACCAGCGGCCGCAACTGGTCCGAGACCGACAAGCGGGCGGCCTCGCTCACCGTCACCGGGCCCGGCCGGCCCGAGATGGCTTCGCTCACCCTCGGCTCGATGAACTTCCCGACCGGCCCCTCGGTCAACTCCCCGCAGACCATCCAGGGGTTGGCCACCGCCATGCGGGAGCACGAGGTCGTCCCGGAACTGGAGATCTTCGACGTCGGCATGGCGGACTACGCGTCCTTCCTCGCCGAAAAGGGCATCCTGCAATCGCCGTTCTACGCCAACATCCTGCTCGGCTCCCTCGGCACGGCCGCGGTCAGCGCCGCGAACCTGGCCGCGGTGCTGGCCGCGCTGCCGCAGGGCGCCACCTGGGCACTGGCCGGCATCGGCCGCTACCAGACCCGGGCCAACACCCTCGCCACCGCGCTCGGCGGACATGTGCGGGTCGGCCTGGAGGACAACCCGTACGAGGACTGGTCGCACAAGTCCCCCGCCGCCAACGCCCGGTTGGTGGAGCGCGCCGTCCGCATCGGCCGGGAGCTGGGCCGCGAGCCGGCCACCCCGGAGGAGACCCGGGCGATCATCGGGCTGAAGCCGGTGACCCGCGAATGACGCAGGACATCGCCACCGTCCGCCGGCACCGCTGGCACGCGGCCGACTCCTACGACGAGGCCACCGGCCGCCTGCAACGCCGTAACGCCGCCCTGGTGGCCGGACTGCACCCGGACCCCGGCGCGGTGCGGAACGCGCTGGACGTGGGATGCGGAACTGGCGCGCTCACCGAGGAGTTACTGACCCGGCTGCCCACGGCCGCACACATCACCGGGCTCGACGTCTCCGCCGACATGCTCCACCACGCCCGCGCCCGCACCGGTGAACAGGCCGCGGGACGACTGGAGTTCCGGCACGGCTCCCTGCTCGATCCCGAGGCCGTGACGGGCGCCTTCGACGCGGTGTTCAGCAACGCCGCCCTGCACTGGATGTATCCGCGCTACGACGACTGCTTCGCCCGGTTGCGGCACCTCCTGGCGCCGGACGGTCTGCTCTGCGCCGCGACGGCCGGACGCAGCGCGGCCACCGACGACTTCGACCGGCGGGTGGGCGCGCGGGTGCGGCGACTGCTGGGCCAGGACACCGCCGACGACTTCACCCGGCGCCGCCTGAGCTGCGACGAACTCACCGTGGTCGCCGGGCGGAACGCTCTGGCGGTGGAGGATGTCTTCCTGGTCGAGCGCCGCGCCGCGGTGTCCGTCCCGGCGTATGTCACCTGGTGGCTGGCGAGCGGCGGGCCCTGGCAGGAGGATCCGCCCCGGCGGGAGCGGGCGGTGGAACTGCTCCAGGGCGCGCTGGGCGGGCCGGACGGGGAGATCGAGCTGGTGCACGCCAGCGTGTTCACGGTACTGCGCCGACCGGTTGGTCGTGATTGACCATACTGAGGCGCGTGAGCATTCCCTCGGGGCTGCGGCGGCGGGCCTGGTCCGTCGACCGCCGCTCGGTGCACCGGCGCCTGGTGGTCGCCGTCGTGGTGGACACCGTCGGCTATGGGGCGTTCATCCCGCTGACCTTTCTGTATCTGTCCACCGCCACCGACATCCCGGTCGCGGAACTCGGCGTCATCATCACGGTGGCGAGCCTGGCCGGGCTGCCGGTTCCGCTGTTCGTGGGACATGTCGTGGACCGGCTTGGCGCGCGGCCGGTCCTGATCGCGCAGACCGTGGCGGCGGCGGCCGGGTACACCCTGTACTTCTGGGTGCAGTCCCTGTGGCCGCTGCTGCTCGGCATCGTCGTCGTCACGGTGGCGGACCGCACCTACTGGGCCGCCTGGCCGGTCTTCGTCAGCGAGCAGGTCGCCGACGGCGACAGCCTCGATCGCTGGTACGCCATCGTCAACGCGGCCAAGAGCGCCAGTCTGGCGGCCGGTTCGGGCATCGCCTCGGTGGCGCTCGCGGTGGGCGGCGACAGTGGACTCCAGGCCATGCTGGCGCTCAACGTCGCCACCTCCGTCACCGCCGGAGTGCTGTTCGTCTCGCTGCGCACCCCGCCCGCGCCACCCGTCCCCAAGGAGGCGGCACCCGTGGGCGGCTGGCGTGCCCTCAGGTCGGACCGTCCGTATCTGACCCTCACCCTGGGCAACACGCTGCTGACCTACGGCTGGCTGATCTCCACGCTCGTACTGCCGGTCTACCTGGTCCGCTCCGTGCACCTGGCAAGCTGGACGGCGGCCTTCGCGCTGATGCTCAAGATGTCGCTCACCATGCTGTTCCAGACCACCGTCGCCGCCCGCCTGTACCACCTGCGCAGGACCTCGACCGCGCTCGCGGGCACCGCGTGCTTCGTCGTCGCCGTCCTGCTGCTGGCCTGCGCCGCCGGTCCGTCGTCCGACGTCCTCGCGATGACGGTGGTCATCGCCGGCGTCGTGTTCCTGGCCCTCGGCGAGATGCTCGCCGCGCCCGCCACCACCAGCCTGGCCGTCGCCGCCGCCCCCGAGGGCTCCCAGGGGCGGTACGTCTCGGTGTTCCAGCTCTCCTGGACCCTGTCGTCCGTCTCCGGACCGGCGCTGGTGGGCTATCTGCTCAGCACGTCACTGCCCGTGCTCTGGGGGGCGTTCATCGCGCTGATGCTCGCCGCCGCCCTCGTCTTCGCCGCGCTGCGCACCCGTTTCCCCGCGCATGTCGACACCAAGACCCAGCCATCCACGTGAGGACCGTACGCCGATGATGTCCCGACTCCCCCAAGAGCCCGCCACCCGCGCGAGCGCCGTGGCCGACGCCCTCGTCATCCACGCGGACCACGGCGCCCGCGAGGCGAACCCCTACTACTGGCACCGCGTCCAGGAGCGGACAGCCGACCTGCTGAAGGAGATCCAGTCCCACGGCGACACCGAACTCGTCCTGGCCGCAGATGAGTTGGTCGCCGACCCGGGGAGCACGGAAGCCTGGCGCCGGGTCCGGGACCGGGTGACGCCAAAGGCGCGGGCCCCCTTCGTCGACATCGCCTGCGACATCAAGGACCGGTCCCGCTTCGGCTACCACCTCGGCGACGCCTACGACCGCACCGCGACCGCCGACCCCGACTGGCGCTCCTGGCCGCCGAATCCCCCCGCGCCCGCCCCCGACGACGCCCCGGTCACCCAGATCGTGATCACGTTCCGGGACCAGAGCGAGGACGGGGTGCGCGCCCGGAACCTGGTGGCCTGTCTGGCCGCCCTCGCCGACCAGACGATGCCCCGCGAGCAGTACCAGGTGACCGTGGTGGAGTCGGACACCACTCCGCGCTGGCGCGAGACGGTCCTGAAGTACGCGGACGAGTGGCTGTTCGCGTTCTCCGACCGTCCGTTCAACAAGTCCTGGGGCACCAACTGCGGTGTGCTGCGCTCCGCGCGCCGGGCACCGTACCTGTGTCTGCTGGACGCCGACGCCCTCGTCGACCGGGACTTCGTACGGCGCAACACCGAGCGGTTCCGGCGGGCCGGGTCGGGGGCGTTCATGTGCTTCCGGGACCTGCTCTACCTGGACGCGCCCGCGTCGGCGGCCGCCGTGCGCGAGCGCTGCGTCGAAGGGAAGCCCGAGGCCGACGCCGACCGGCTGCGCTGGTTCGCGGTGCAGCGTTCGCCGGGGCTGTGCGTCTGGCTGCGACGTGATGTCTTCGACTCGGTCAACGGCATGGACGAGCGGTTCGAAGGCTGGGGCCGGGAGGACATCGACTTCGTGCTCCGGGTCCAACTGGCCACCGCCTTCGACCAGTACGACGACCGCATGCTGCACCTGTACCACCCCAGCTCGGGACAGCTGAAGAACGGACAGACCGTCAACTACCACATCCCGCTGCTGTCCTGGACGCCGGCGGAGCCCATCGGCCGCCTCGAACGCTTCTCGGGCTGACATGGCTGCCGACTTACGCGCTTGCGCAATCCTGGGCTTCCAGACCGCGCTACCGGGAGCGGGCGATCGACTCGCCGAGCTGAACCTGCGGCTCGGCGAGACCCTCGTCGCCGACGGTCTGCTGCGCTTCCAGGTCCTGGCCCGGGCCGGCGACGACACCCGGCTGTGCGTGTACTGGCTGTGGCGGGACATCGGTAACCGGGACGCCTTGTGGGCGGCGCCGCCGACACCGCTGACGGACTTCTGGGCGGCGGCCCGTCCGCTCTGGTCGGCCGAGCCGGACGTACGGCGCTTCGCCTGGCAGCCGTCGGCGGACCGCGACCTGTGCGCACCGGGTGGCAGCGTGGCCCTGGAGGAGGCGCCGCGCCCCGGCGAAGAAGCGGAGGGCGCCTGGCTGTTGGACCTCGACTCGGGCACGGCCGCCCTGCGCTGCCGCCCGCCCTCGGGGCCCGGCGATCCCGCCGCCTGGCGGGCGCTCACCTCACGGTGACGGCGGGCGCCAGGGCGGGCTGTGGCTGTCGACGTACCAGTCGAAGCCCTCGGCCACCAGCGCGGTGATCAGCGGCAGATCGATCTCCTCACCGGCGGGGCCGGGCTCGCGCAGATGGAAGGGCGGCGGGTAGAAGCAGTCACCGAGCAGCAGTACCCCGGAGTCGGGGACCGCGACGACCGTGGAGTCCGGCGCGTGGCCACCGCCCACGTGCCGGACCTCGATGCCGCCGGGGAGCGTGAGCCCGTCGGTGAAGGTGCGGGTGGGCGGACGTACCGCGAAGTCGTCCCAGGTCGTCATGGCCCGTGCCCGGGCCCGGAAGCTCGGGCCGAGGCGGGGGTCGGCGGCCATCTCCCCTTGCAGGTACTCATGGCTCCAGGGGCGGCGGGACTCGGCCGCCAGGAGTTCGGCGCCCGCCCGATGGCCGACGATCTCCTCCACCTCCCAGGCGCAGGCGCCCCAGGTGTGGTCCCAGTGGTGGTGCGTGTACACCAGGCGACGGGCAGCGGGCAGACCGGCCCCGGCCATGGCCGACTGCACGAGCCGGGCGTGGCCGGGGCTCTGGCCGGCGTCGATCACCGTGCTGCCCGCGTCGTCGGCGACCACCGCGACGCAGGGCATGACGGCGTCCGGGTCCGGATCCCCTGCGTGGATCCAGACCCGGCCGGACAGCTGGCGCAACGGAGTCGGCATGCCCGCAGTCTGTCAGGGGTCAGCGGGCGTGGCGCCGCCGTCGCCCCGGCTCAGGCCGCGGCACGGCCCGCCTTGAGGGCGCCCGCGATCTCGACGGTCCGGCGCGCCTGGTGGCGGGCCGCCTGGAGCTGAACCTCGCCGGGGGCGCCGGCGCCGGCCACATGGGAGCTGCCGTAGGGGTTGCCGGACTGGAACTGGATGAGCTGGATGGGGTCGGTGTAGCCGGGCGGGACGATGATGCCGCCCCAGTGGTAGAAGGTGTTGCCCAACGCCAGCAGGGTGGACTCCTGGCCGCCGTGGGCGGTGTTGGAGGCGGTGAAGGCCGAGTACACCTTGCCCGCGAGCTTGCCCTGGAACCACAGTGGCCCGGTGCTCTCCATGAACACCCGTAGCTGGCTGGCCGGGTTGCCGAAGCGGGTAGGGGTGCCGAACAGCACCACGTCGGCCCACTCCAGGTCGTCATGGCTCGCGAGTTCGACATCGGCGGTGTCCGCGAGGTGCTGGACCCACTCCTGCCGGAGGTTGATCACCTCCTGCGGAGTCGTCTCCGGGACCTTGCGCAGTCGTACCTGAGCACCGGCCTTCTCCGCACCCTCGACCGCCGCCTGCGCCAGAGCGTGCACGGTGCCCGTGGCGCTGTAGTAGATGATCGAGACATTGACGGAATCCGACATCGGTTCCCTTCCTTCGTCACCTGGCTAGTGTTTCCGTTCATCAGGTACGACGACGCAGCCCCGCGAAATGTGAGGCCGACCGCGCAGAATGCGGGGCCACGGGCGTCCGCCTCACAGATGCAGCCGATGTCTCGTCGGACTTGACGGGGGACGAGACGACCGAGGGAGTCGGCGACACCATGACCTACGCATCCGGGGCCGAGCACAGCCGGCCCGATCCGGGCCTGAGCGCGATCATGAACGAGCGGCAGCAGCTGCTCGGCCTCACCTACCGGCTGCTCGGCTCACTGACCGAGGCCGAGGACGTCGTCCAGGAGACCTACACCCGCTGGTACGCCATGTCCGCGGCGCAGCGGGAGGCGATCGAGTCGCCCGGCGCCTGGCTGACCACCGTGGCCAGCCGGATCTGTCTCGACCAGCTCGGCTCGGCGCGGGCCAGGCGGGAACGCTATGTGGGCGAGTGGGTGCCGGAGCCGCTGCCCGCGAGCACGGACTGGGTCAGCGGGCGGTGGGGCGGCGGCACCGCGATCGACCCGGCCGACCGGGTCACCCTCGACGAGTCGATCAACATGGCCTTCCTCGTCGTACTGGAGCTGATGACGCCCGCCGAGCGGGTCGCGTTCATCCTGCACGACGTCTTCCGGTACTCGTTCGCCGAGGTGGCCTCGATCGTCGGCCGCAGTGAGCCCGCCTGTCGGCAGCTCGCCTCGTCGGCCCGCCGCCGGATCCGCGCCGCGCAGCCCGCCGCGGTTCCCGCGGCCGGGCGCGCCGACACCGTGCGGGCGTTCAAGCGGGCCTGGGCGGCGAAGGACATCGACGCCCTGATCGGGCTGCTGGCGCCCGGCGCCACGGCGACCGGCGACGGTGGCGGTCTGGTGCGGGCCGTGCTCCGTCCGATCGAGGGCGCCGAGGAGATCGCCCGCTTCTTCGCCGGGCGGATGGACGTGGTGCCCGACCTGGAGCTGCTGGAGACCACGGTCAACGGTCAGCCCGGTCTGGTCGCGCAGGTGGACGGGGTGCCCGTCTCGGTGCTGGCGTTCGAGGTGACGGGCGAGCGGATCCAGCAGATCTGGTCGGTGCTCAACCCCGACAAGCTCCGGCTGTGGAGGGAAGGTTGACCGTAACTGCGGGCTGACCGTCAGGACTTCCGGACCGCCGCTGTCACCTGCCGTAACGCCGGTCCCGGACCGCGTAGGAACGCAGTGCGCGCAGGAGGTCTATCTGCCGGAAGGCGGGCCACAGGACTTCCACGAAGTGCACCTCCGCGTACGCGGACTGCCAGAGCAGGAAACCGGACAGGCGCTGCTCGCCGGAGGTGCGGATGATGAAGTCGGTGTCGGGGCCCGCCGGGGAGTAGAGGTTGTCGGAGATGTGCTGGAGGTCGAAGTTCTCGGCCAGCTCGCGGGGGTCGCCGCCGGAGGAGATGTGCTTGTCGAAGGCGGACCGCACCGCGTCGATGATCTCGCGCCGACCGCCGTAGCCGACCGCCACGTCGACCTTGAGCCCGTTGCGGCCGGTGGTGGGCGCCACGGCGTCCTTCAGCGAGCGCGAGGTCTCGCCCGGCAGCAGGTCGAGGGCGCCGATGACCTCGATCCGCCAGTCCTCGTCGGCCGCGCAGATACTGGCCACGGTCTCCTCGATGATTTCGAGCAGCGGGCCGAGTTCGGCCGGGGGCCGGTGGAGGTTGTCGTCGGAGAGCATCCACAGCGTGACGTGCTCGATGTCCGCGGCGTCGCACCAGCGCAGGAAGTCGCCGACCTTCGCACCGCCGACCCGGTAGCCCTCGCGTACGTCGTCGTGTCCGGCACCGCGGGCCCAACGGCGGTTGCCGTCGAGCATGATGGCGACGTGCCGTGGGCGTGGCTTGCCGTCCAGCTTGCGCGCCAGTCGCTTGACGTACACGGCCTCCAATGCCGCGCGAAGCGCCCTATAGGCCACGTGCCCTGTCCCTTCGTCCCCACCGACCGCTAGTGGGGGCCACCGTATCTCCCGGGACGGAGCTTCAGCCATCGGCCCTGTTCGGGCCGCCGCGCACGGCCTCTCAGGCGGTGCGGTACGCGACCCGCTCGGCCACGTCGGCCAGTTCCGTGCGCCAGACCTGGTCGACGGGGCGCGTCGGCGATGGCTTTGCGACCGTGTTCGACGAGGCCCGCGATATGGCGTTCCACGCGGGTGAGGGGAAGCTCTCGAAGAGCATCTTCACCGGCTTGTCGGTGGCGTTGCGGAACGCGTGCGGGGTGCCGGGCGGGACGAACATGCAGCTGCCCGCGGCGGCACGGACGACCCGGTCGCCCTTGGCGGACTCCCAGTGGTGCCAGGTGTCGCCGGTGCGCTTGACCGGCTCGAAGCACAGGAGGTCCAGCTCGCCGTCCAGGACATAGAAGAACTCCTGGGAGTGCTGATGGACATGGGCTCCGACATCGAATCCGGGCGGCACGATCACCTCGAAGACCGAGACGGAGGAGCCCATCTCCTTGGTGGCCCTGAAGGTCACCGACTGCGCCGGGGTGACCAGCTTGCGCCAGGCGCCGGCCGGGACCATGAGGTCGGTCATAACTCCGCTTCCTGTGGGGTCGCGCGGGGGTTCACGCGCTCAGGCGTGCAGGCGTTCCGAGGTTCAGGCGAACGTCCGCGGGGCACCGTCGGCCGCCCAGGTAGCGAGGGCCATCTCGGCGGTGATGCCGGGGCCGAACCCCGCGATCATGCCGGACGCGCCGGGGGCCGGGGTCTCCTCGTCGAACAGCCTGCGGTCGACCTCCAGGTACTTCGCGAGGTCGTCGAGGATGCGCGGACCGCCCGCGTGGATGATGTAGAAGTCGAGCTTGCCCGCGTCCCAGCTATGGTCCTTGGCCAGTACGCGCAGGACCGGGGCGAGCGGCTCCATGGTGCCGGGGACCCGGCGGTCGAGCTGGAAGTGGAAGCCGGTGTCCTTGACCGCGTAGGAGATCCAGTCCTCGGTGCCCGGGATGAGGTAGGAGGCGTTGCGCTCCAGGTCGATGCCGACGCCGCCCTCACCGCGGACGGCGGCGGCGAAAGCGTCGCCGAACAGGCCGTCCGAGAGCAGCGAGCCGATGTCGTCCGCGTCGGGCTGGTAGCACAGCGAGCACACTTCGCAGGAGACGATCAGGACGTTGCTGCCGGGGTGGGCGGTGCAGAAGTCGTGGCCGCGGTTGATCGCCGCTCCGCCTGCCGCGCAGCCGAGTTGGGCGATGGGGATCTGCCGGGTCTCGGAGCGGAAGCCCAGGGTGTTGATGAGCCACGCCGTCAGCGACGGCATCAGGAACCCGGTGCACGACACATAGATGATCGCGTCGATGTCCCGGGCCCTCAACTCGGCGTTGGCCAGGGCCTCTTGGATGACCCGGGGGGTGCGCTTCTTGGACTCGGTCTCGTAGGTGCGGTTGCGCGCCTCGAAGCCCGGGTGATGGAGCGTCTTCTCGATGGGCTGGACGATGTGCCGCTTCTTGACACCGGTGTTCCGGATCAGCCGGAGCGCCAGGGCGAGTTGCGGCTTGCCGGCATGCGCCTGGGCGGCGAACTCCAGGGTCTCTTCGAGGGTGGTGACATGTTCGGGAGCATTCATCGCCGGCATGCAGAGCCTCGGCATATCTGGGATCCACTTCCTCAGAGTCTCGACAGCTAGGGCAGTGGAGCGTCGCGCTGAAGGCAGATCGACCCGCCGGGAGGCAGGCGGGCAGCCCGAACTCCCGGTTGCTACGGGAGGAGGCGGGATGTGGAACGGCCCGTCAGCCACAGCACGCTGACGGCGGGTTGAGCCTGTCCTTCAGGCGAAGGGGACTTCAGCTGCTCGGACCAGACAGCCGGCCAGGGGCTGTTTTCGGGCAGGGAAGGCGTGCGGAAATCGTGATACGGGAGAGACGCCGACGTCTTCGCCCAACAACCCGTGCAACAAAGGGCGTTGCCGGTGCGGACTACGCCGTGGTCAGCTCCCGGATCAGTTCCGTCATCCGCGGGGAAGGCGAGACCCGCAGCTCCTGCTGGAGGAGTCTGCGGTACTCCAGATAGTGCTTGACCGCGCAGGCAACATTGCCCTCCGCCGCGTGGACCTCGATGGCGATCCGGTGGGCGGTCTCCCGGAAGGGATCGACGACGGTCGCAGCGAGGGCGGCCTGATGCGCCGCCAGGTACCGGTCCAGGGCGAGAAAGTGCTGCGCCAGCCCTTCCAGGGCGTACAGCCGCATCTGGTCCCAGCGTTCACGTTCGATCATCAGCCACTCGTCGTCCCACCCCGGGAGCAGCGGCCGGCCGAGATCCTCGACCAGCCGGTCGAGGTCGCTCGGCGCGGTGCGCACCCCGCCCTCCAGGAGCTGCCGGGCAGCGGCGCAGACCTCCCCGTGGTCCACGGAGACAGACGGCGACAACGCGAGCCGGTGGCCGTCGCAGACCACGACGGTCCGCGGCCCGAGCTTCCGGCTCTGACACAGGGCCGACCGGAGGTTGGCGGCCGCCCGACACGGCGGGCACTCCGGCCAGAGCTGCTCGGCGGCGGCCCGCCGGTGAATCCCTTCACTGCGCACCGCAAGCAGGGCGAGCAGCCGCTGAGCCCCCACCGGGACGGCGACCGAACGCCCGGCCCGGATTAATTCAAATGGCCCCAGGATTTCGAGACGTACTGCGTTCATCACAGCTAACACTGTGCTCGACGCGTTTTTCGGCTGCAACCGCTGTGACCCCGTCGGACCAGGCACGCACGCCCTGATGGGCGTTTTTGGAATCTTCTTTCCGGCACGCCGAAAATAATTTCGCGACACACCGAGAACGCATTCAGAACGCTCCACGAACGCATCTTCAATGCCTCATCAATAAATGTTCCATATTTCTCCGAATATCTGCGGAACATCTTTGTGGGAAACCAGTCTGGAAGCCGAAAGGACCACAGGGTCCGGGAACGGAGGAGCGGATGGACGTCCGGTCGGTACTGCGCGCGGTCCCCGGGGAAGCCGGGCTTCTGGGCACTCCCGCGGTCCGGGTCGCCGTGCTCGACGGCCCCGTCGACTTCGCGCATCCGTGTTTCGCGGGAGCGGATCTCGCGCGCCTGCCCACGCTGGTGGCGGATGCCGCCGGTGCCGGGCTGATGTCCCTGCACGGCACGCATGTGGCGAGCCTTCTGTTCGGACAGCCCGGGTCCCCGGTGGCGGGACTTGTGCCGCGGTGCCAGGGCCTCGTCGTGCCCGTGTTCCGTGAGTCCCCGGACGGAGGCGTGGCTCGTGTGCCACAGCTCGACCTCGCCCGCGCGGTGGAGCAGGCCGTGGAGGCGGGTGCCCATGTGATCAACATCAGCGGCGGCGAGCGCAGTGCGGACGGCAGGGCCGAGGCCATGCTGGAGCGGGCGCTGCGACGGTGCGCGGAGAACGGAGTGCTCGTGGTCGCGGCGGTCGGCAACGACGGCTGCGACTGCCTCCAGGCTCCGGCCGCCACGCCTTCTGTGCTCGCCGTGGGGGCGACGGATGCCACCGGCGCGCCCCTGGACATCAACAACTGGGGCCCCGCCTACCGGTCGAACGGCGTCCTCGCCCCCGGCCGGGGCATCGAGGGCGCCGCCCCCGGTGGCGGACTCGCGTCCCTGACCGGCAGCAGTTTCGCCACTCCGGCGGTCACCGGGGTCGCGGCACTGCTCGTCGCCCAGCAGATCGCCGAGGGCCGTGAACCGGACCCGCTCGCCGCGGGCCGGGCGATCCTCGCCTCCGCGAGCCGCCCACCGTGTGCCCCGGACGACGCACCGCGATGCCGACGCCTCCTCGGTGGCCATCTCACCGCCGCGCGGGCCTTCGACCTGATCAGGGAGGGAGGCTCGGTCGTCCCCGACGGAGTGCGGGGCGAGCCGGTGATCACCATCGGCGGCCCCTCCTCACCCCCGCCGACGCACGCCGAACCGAAAGGAAGAGCCATCGTCATGGACACGAACGCCGTACACGCGCACACCGGGGAGTCGGCCGAGGGTCTGTCCGCGGCCGCGGCCCCGCCGCCCGCCGCACCGGACACAGCGCCTGCCACCCCACCGCAGGCCCCGGCTCTCCCGCCCCTCCCCCAGACGGCCCCGACCGCCGCCCAGACCCCGGCGCCCACCCAGCCCGTGGCACCACCGCAGGTGCAGGCCCCGAGCCCGGCGCCGCCCTCCTGGCCCGCGACGGCTGCGCAGGCGCCCCAGCAGGTCGCGCCGCCGGCCTTCCAGCAGCCCGTGCCACAGGCCGGAGTTCAGCCGACCGCCCAGGCCGACTCCCTCACCGCACAGCCCGCCCCGCCCGCCCCGGCGGAGCAAGGCGTCCGCCCGTCCTGCCCGGACTGCGGCGGCACCTGCGGAGGACGTTCCGGCGGCGGCACGACGGCGAACATGGGCGCAGTCGCGAACGGCGAGGCGCGCCAGCTCATCTTCGCGATCGGCACAATCGGCTTCGACTACCGGACCGAGGCCCGCCGGGACAGCTTCCGGCAACAGATGCCGGTGGAATTCAGGCCGGCCACTGGCGAGACCCCCGAGCAAGAAGTCCAGCCGAACGTCTACGACCCCAGGCAGGTGCACGCCTATCTGGCGAAGAACCCGTGGGCCTGCGACAAGCTCACCTGGACCCTGAACATGGACGCCACGCCGATCTACGCCCTGGAGGCGGAGAGCCCGGTGGGGATGGACTGGACCCGGCCGATCATCACTGACCGTGCCGCCACGGCGGACGCGGTCCGGGTCAACGCCACGGCGGCCGTGAACGACAACACCGCGCAGCTGGCGGAGATCGTCGACACCCTGTCGTACCCCCCGGTCTCCACCGTCTACCGGACGCTCCGGGACGCCATCGTGGGCCAGATCCTGAAGCAGGAGGACCCGGCGTACGTCTCACGGGTGTCCGTCCCAGGTGTGCTGACCGACCGTACGGTCCGCCTGTTCTCGGGCCAGGTCGTCCCGGTCGTCGAGGTGAAGAGCCGCGGTCTCTACACCTGGAACGAGCACGCCTTCGTCCGGAGCGTGGTGGACGCCCTGCGCCACATGGACTCGATCGACCAGGCGGAGGCCCATCTCGTCATGACGATCCGCAACTTCCTGGACAAGATCTACTGGCAGTACCGCAACCTCGGGCAGAGCTCCGCCGACCGGGCGATGAACTTCGCCGGCACCAATGCCTTCGAAGTCGGCAAGGAGATCGTGGCGGCGATGGCGGCCCAGGACGTCCCGGGCCGGGGCACCAACAAGAGTGAGCCGGACCGCCCCTACGCCCTGGACTCCATACGGGCCACCAAGAGCCCGTTCTGCCGCCCTGGTTCCGACTGTCAGGACGTCGTCATGACCTTCTTCGACCCGGAGAACGACCGCAGGGCGAAGCGCTCCATCCTGTTCACCTACGACGTGAGCGACGAACTCCCGGTCAGCCTCGCGCCGCCCCACCACTTCATCGGCGGCTTCTGACCCCCGTACGACACATCGCCCCAGGGAGACCTCATGTACGAGACAGCGACGCGCCCACAGCTCAACGCCCCCCTTCAGACCCCCGCGGTGCACCGCGACCCGTGGAAGGCGGATGGCCGGACCGCGGACCGGGGCGTGGAGGCGGCCAGGTCGGCCTGCGGCAATCTGACCGGCTCCGGCCGTGACATGTGCCGGGTGCTGCAGGGCTAGTGCCGAGAGACGTCCGGCGGCTGTCTGCCGTCGGCCCACCCCACAGGTGAAAGGAGACAACGATGAACGACACCACGTTCACCCACGAGGAGAGGCCTGCCCGGCCCGCGGCACTCCGGGCGCCCTTCCAGACGCCCGCGATCGACCGCACCCCCACCGTCGCCAGGGGCGCCGACGTCGGCGACGCGGACGGTGTCACGGCCGACTTCGACTTCGGCGGCCTCCTGAAGACGGTGGCGAACGTCCTGCTCTGAAGCCCTGCGGCGGGCCCCGGTCTCGTCAGTGAGCGGGGCCGGGCGCCCGGGCCGCATCCGGATCCGAAAGGACAGCGACATGACCGAGATCGACAGGTGGCGAGGGGACCCCGCCTCGACGGCCGCCCCCCTGCGCACGCCTTTCCAGACGCCCGCCGTCGACCGCACCCCGGCGGGCTCCGCCGGCCGCGGCGGTGACACGGACGGCGTCACGGCCGATTGGGGCTGGTCCGACATCCCGTGGCACTCCATCGGCAAGGCCGCTCGGGGTGCCCTGGACGCCGTGCTCTAGCCCGGACCGTCCGGCAGGACACACCGAGAGGACAGCGCCATGAACAACGAGTTCACACCACAGCGCCCCGGCCCCGGGCCGGTCACCGCGCTCCGGACGCCTTTCCAGACGCCCGCTGTGGACCGGACCTCCGCAGGCAACCGCGGACAGCGGGACGACACCGACGGCGTCGAGCCCAACCTGCCCATCCTGCCCCTGCTGGGCCTGGCCGGTTCGGCGATCGGCTCCCTGTTCGACTGAGTTCCGTGCCCGGCGGCGCGGCCGCCTCGCGGCCCGCCGCCGGTACCGCGGCTGAAAGGACATCAGGATGAACGCAGAGCCGAACCGGAAGAAGCCCGCGAAGCGACGCGCGGCATCCGCACGCGCCGCCCGGGGCGGCAGCCGCCCCCCGCGCGGCCGTGACACGGCCGAGGTCACCGCCGCGGGCGTGGCGGGCGTACGTCTCGACCTGCCCGTCCTGGGCACGACCATCGAGCGACGGTGGGACTTCTATCAGCCCCATCTGGAGGTGGTGGGGACGTACGAACCCGTCGGCGAACCACCGGGAACCATAGGGCAGTACGTGGAGCAGCCCGGCCCGCAGTCCCGGACCGGTCACGTTCCGGGCGACCCCGGGCCGCCCGCCGGTCGCGACGGACGCGGCTGGAGCTGCCCGTCCGCCGGCACCTGCGTGTGGGCCGGCATCGTCTAGGCGGCCGACAGATCCAGGCGGCAGGCACGGCGCCGTATCCCCGGCCTCGTGCCGCCGCCGTGCTCCCGCAAGCCTCCGGAGGAGGGAATCCATGCCCACCGTCGACATGCCGGCAGTCGAGAAGTCCCACGAGGAACGGCGCCGCCAAGTAGCCGACGCGGCCCGGCGTTACCGGGAGTCGGCAGAGGCGCGGGAGCGGGTCGAGGCGCGGACGGCGCAGGGCGTGCCGTTCCCCGACACCCAGCAGGCGCTGGCCGCACGGGCCGAGCGGATCCTCAGCCGGGGCGGCGTGCCCGCCACGGCCGTCGTCGACCGGATCCACGCCGAACCACTGGACCTCCCACAGGCCCACGAACGGATCATCGGCCTGTCCAACGACCTCCAGGCGGCGAACTTCCTGTCCCGGGGCGCCCGCGCGGCCCGCACGGTCGCCCGTATCAGCCTGCGCCGCGAAGGACGCGAACTGCCCCTCGGAACAGGCTTCCTCGTGTCCCCGCGGCTCCTGATGACCAATCATCACGTGCTGTCGGACGCCGACTTCGCCGCGACCTGCTTCGCGGAGTTCGAGGCGCAGATCGGCATCGACAACTCCCCCGACGACATCGCCCGGGTGGAGTTCACCCCCGCCGAACTCTTCCTGGCCCACGAACCGTTGGACTTCGCCCTCGTGGCGCTCGCCCCGGCCGCCAACAGCCTCCCGCCCGGCGAGATCTTCGGTTGGAACCGGCTCAGCGTCCGCACCGGCAAGCTCGTCCTCGGTGAGCTGGTGAACGTCATCGGCCATCCCAGCGGCAGGCTGAAGGAAATCGCCCTGCGCGACAACAAACTGGTCACGCGGCTGGACGACTTCCTCCACTACCGGACCGACACCGAGCCGGGCAATTCGGGCTCCCCGGTCTTCAACGACCAGTGGGAGGTGGTCGCCCTCCATCACCTGGGCGTCCCGGAGACGGACGCGACCGGGCGGCCACTGCGCAAGGACGGCACGGCATGGCAGCAGAGCGACGGCGAGGACACACTCTCCTGGGTGGCCAACGAGGGCGTACGCGTCAGCTCCGTCCTGCGCCACCTGGCGTCCTTGCAGCCGACGCCCGCGCAACGCGCCCTACTGGCGGAGATGGGGCCCGAGTCCGGACTCGGCGGACACCCGTCCGACGAAGCGGCCGCAGGCACGGGCACCCCCCGCCCGTCCGGCCTCGGCAGGGCCGAACGCACCGCGGCGGCCGGCGTGCGCGCCCGCGACGGCGCCTTCGGCGGCGAACGTCATCTGGTGTTCCTGCACGGCAGAAGCCAGCAGGGCAAGGACCCCGAGGCGCTGCGCCGCGAATGGGCCGCCGGACTCAACCAGGGCCTCACCCGCGCGGGCCTGCCCACGGTCAACCCGGCCGACACCTGGTTCCCGTACTACGGCGACCGGTTGGCCGAGTTGATCGGCAGGGAGGAGTCCGTCGTCGGCACCCCGCCCGCCGACGACGCCGAGGCGTACGAGCGGTTGCTCCTGGAGGCGGCGACCAGGGCCGGCATGCCGGACGACGTGTACTCGGCCGAGGAAGGTCTCGACAGCGCCGTCCGCAAGCTGCGCCGCGCCCTCGGCTGGGTGGCCGCCCGATCGGATCTCGACGAGTGGACCATCGACACCGTCTTCCGGGACGTGGCGAGATACCTGAGCGAGCCGCCCGTCCGGGACGGGGTGCTGGACACCGTGGCCGCGACCCTGCCGGACCGCGGCGAACTCGTCTTCGTGACCCACAGTCTGGGCACCGTCGTCGGCATGGACCTCCTGGGACGGCTGCCGTCCGGGATCGAGCGGGTCGCGCTGGTCACCGTGGGCAGCCCGCTGGGCATGGACGCGGTCAACCGAGGGCTCGTGGCGGGCGGGCCGCACCGGCCGAGGAACGTCCGCAGCTGGGTGAACGCCTGGTGCCCCGCGGACGCGGTCTCCATCGGCTGCCCGCTGCGCGACCCCCGCTGGGGCAGCCTCGACCAGCCGGAGGTCGTCAACGGCAGGGACCGGGCGCACGACATCGCCGAGTACCTCGGCCACGCGACGGTGGCGGGACCCATCGGCCGCGCCCTGCGCTGACCGGTCACTTCCCGGACCGCAGAGCCTCACCGAGGACGGCGATCCCCTCGTCGATCTCATGGGCCGCACTCGCCGCGTAGCCGAGGACAAGTCCGGGCGGCCCGGGGCTGATCCGATGCCAGGACAAGGGGTGGACCTTGACTCCGCGGGCGAGCGCGGCCGCGGCGAGGTCGGTGTCAGGAAGGCCGCCCCGCCGGTCGTCGAAGGTGACCGTCAAGTGCAGTCCGGCGGCGGCCCCATGCACCCGAGCACCGGGCAGATGCGTCCCGATGGCGCGCAGCATCACGTCCCGGCGCCGCCGGTGGCGCTGCCGTACATGGCGCAAATGCCGTTCCAGCTCGCCCGATTCCATGAGGTGGGCGAGGACCAGTTGGGTGAGGATGCCGTTGCCGAGGTCGGCATACCGTTTGGCGGTCACCAGGGCGTCCCGCCGGGCCGACGGTACGAGGAGCCAGCCCACCCGCAGCGCGGGCGCGAGGAGTTTGGAGACGCTGCCCGCGTAGCAGACGCCCTCGGGCAGCAGTGAGCGCAGGGCGGGCACCGGCGGACGGTCGTAGCGGTGCTCGGCGTCGTAGTCGTCCTCGATGACCACCCCGCCCTCGGCGGCCCAGCTCAGCAGTTCACGACGGCGTTCCCCGTCGAGCACGACCCCGGTGGGGAATTGATGCGCCGGGGTCAGCAGCACCGCACGCGCGCCACTGGCACGCAGCGCACCGACGTCGAGTCCTCCCTCGTCGACGGGCACGGGGACGATCGTGTGGCCGCCGTACTCCAACTGCTGGCGCGCGCCGAGGGATCCGGGGTCCTCTACGGCGATACGGCGGATCCCGTCCCGTCGCAGCAGCCGCCCGAGCAGGCCCAGGCCCTGCGCGACCCCCGCGACCACGACCACCTCGTCCGGGTCGGCCCGGATGCCGCGGTTGCGGGCCAGCCAGCCGACGACGGCCCGGCGCAGCGCGAGCGCGCCCCGCGGGTCGCCGTATCCGAATTCGGCCGGGGTGACGCCGGAGAGGACGGCGCGCTCGGCGCGCAGCCAGGCGGTGCGGGGGAAGGCGGCAAGGTCGGGCACGCCGGGCGAGAGGTCGATCCGGCAGGGCAGGGCGCGCAGTACGTCGACGACACCCTCGCCCGGAGCCGGGCCGAAGAGCGCGGGCCCCGCCTCGGCCGCGCCGCCGGGCGGGTGGTCGGGGGCGGCGGGAGCCGCCACCACCACGGTGCCGCGTCGCCCGCGCCCGGCGATCTGGCCGGACTCGGCGAGCCGCCGGTACGCCTCGGTCACCACGCCCCGGGTGACGCGCAGCTCGTCGGCGAGTACGCGGCTGGCGGGGAGCCGTGCGCCCACGGGCAGCCGGCCGTCGGCGATGGCCAACCGCAGCCGTTCGGCGAGCCAGGCGGTACGCCCGCCGGGCGGTGCCTCGCCGATGTCCAGCTGGAGGAAGTCCGAGCCGACGGCCGCCGTCTCCGCTCCCGGGTGCGGGTTTTTGGACCCCTTGACGGGGTGCTCCGTGGACCTGCCCATGGCGTCCATTGTGCGGCCAGGGTGGACGGTATGGACACACCTTCCGCCGCCCCTTCCCCTTCGGTCGTCCCGCTCGTTCCCGGCATGATCGGCATGGTGCTGGTCGGCAGCAGCGTCACCGTCTCGCACGCGCTCGTCGACGCCCCGCTGTTCTCCACGCAGGCCGTCCGGTACCTGGCCGCGACCGCGATCCTGCTGGTCATGGCCAGGCTCGCCGGTGTTCGTCCGGTCCGGCCGCGCGGGCGGGAGTGGCTGTGGCTGGCCGGGATCGCGGTGACCGGTCTGGTGCTGTTCAACGTCGCCGTGGTCCGGGGCGTCGCCCATGCCGAGCCCGCGGTGATCGCCGTCGCGGTGGCGTGCGTACCGCTGGTGCTGGGGGTGGTGGGGCCCCTGCTGGAGCGGCGCGGGCCCAGTCGTCAGGTCCTGCTGGCGGCGCCGGTGGTCATGGTGGGTGCGGTCCTGGTGCAGGGGACCGGCCGGACCGATGCCGTGGGGGTGGCCTGGGCGGCGCTGGCTCTGGCGTGCGAGGCCGGGTTCACGTTGCTCGCGGTGCCGGTGCTCCGGCGGCACGGCCCCTGGGGAGTCTCCCTGCACACGACCTGGCTGGGCTGTGTGCTGCTGACGGTCCTCGGCGTGACGCTGGAAGGGCCGTCGGCCGTGCGGGAGGTGTCCGCGTCCCAGTGGGCGGCCGCCGCCTACCTGGCGCTGATGGTGACGGCCGTCGCCTTCGTCCTGTGGTACTCGACCGTGCGTTCCGCGGGGGCCGGCCGGGCCGGACTGCTCACCGGTATCGCTCCGCTCGCCGCTGCCGCGGTGGGCGCGCTGTCGGGCACCGGCATACCGGGGGCGTGGGTCTGGCTGGGCATCGCCGTGGTGATCGTCGGCCTGGTCGTGGGCCTGCGCCCACCGAGCGCCCCCGCGTCCTCCCGCCTGGTCGCCCAGGCACCACCACGCACCCGGGCATGGGGGCCGCGCACATAGCCGCGCCACGGAAGGTGTAGTCCCACAAGACAGCAGGCCCCGGGCCGAACGCGCCCGGGGCCTCAGCCGACCGAACGTCAGCCGAAGTCGGGGATCGGGTGCTCCGGAGCGAGCGCGGCGGCGATGCGCTGGGCGATCGTGTGCGCCGTGTGACCGTCCTCGGCGTCGGGGCCCTCCGTGGTGGAGACCGCGATCGACAGGCGCTCGGAGGGGAGGTAGGCCATGGACGCGGAGTAGCCGAAGAAGAGCGGGTGCTGCGCGATCCAGTCGCCGAGAACGAGCACGCCCATGCCGTAGTGGATCTTCTCGGTCTGGGCGATGCAGACCTTGGCCGGGCACGTGGCGGTCGCGTGGCCGAGGCCCACCGTCCCCGGGTTCAGCAACTCCTCGTAGGCGGACGGGGAGATCAGCTCGCCCGAGCCGATCGCGGCGGCCGAGCGGGCCAGGTCGCAGATGTCGGTGGTCTGCACCGCGCCGGGCGCCGTGGTCCACGACGGGTTCCAGAAGGTGGACTCCTCGTACGTCCCGCGGACGGCCGTGAAGGCGTGCAGGACCGGCGTCGGGATGTCCGGCGTGAAGCTGTTACGGGTCTCGCGCAGACCGAGCGGGCCCATGATCTCGCGCTGCAGCAGGACGTCCAGCCTGGTCCGGGTGATCTTCTCCAGGGCCGCGCCGAGCAGGACGAAGTTGGCGTGGGAGTAGCTCCAGTTGGTGCCCGGCGCGTACCACCGCTCCTGGCGGGTCGAGATGGACACGAGCTCCTTGGCCGTCCACTGCCGGAACGGGTTCGCGGCGACGTCCTCGGGGAAGCCGGGCGTGGTGACGTAGTCACGGAGTCCGGTCGTGGAGGCGGCGAGCATCCGCAGGGTGATCCTGTCGCCGTCCTTCAGGCCCGGCAGCCAGCGGCCGACGGGGTCGTCCAGGCCGACCTTGCCCTGGTCGACCAGTCGCAGCAGCGCCGTGCCCAGATAGCTGATGGCGATGTTGCCGTTCCGGAAGTGCATGGCGGGCTCGGCCGGTACCCCGGTCATCGACTCGCCGAGCGCGGTGGTGACGACGTCGTGCCCGTCGACGCTCACCCGCAGGATCACGGACTTCAGGCCCAGTTCCGCCTTGGCGCGCTGGGCGATCCGCAGGACATCGCGTGCCGGTCCGTGGCCGGGCAGCCGGGAGGCGACACAGGGCCGGCCGTGGCGGCCGCCGTCGCCCGTCGCACTGCCCACGGCCGTGACCGGGGTGCCGAGGGCGAGGAGGGCGGTGAGTGCGGTGACCGCGACAACGCGCGACCGCGAAGGGGTACGGGCTCGTCTCATGGCCGGAGTATTCGCCGGGAGCCCCCGCGCGGCGGACCGGGCGCTGCCGACTCGCGCAAAGATCACCCATCAGGCTTTTACCGTAGGCCTATTGACTGTACGTCAGGACAGCACGTCGTCCAGCCAGTCGAAGACCCGCTGGCTGTAGCGCGAGCGGTTCCAGCCCTCGCAGTGCCCGGGCGTGCCGTCCGCGGCGGAGAACCGCACGAGGGTCTTGGGGCAGTCCAGTGCCTCGTACAGCGTCTCGGCCTGGGCGGCGCCCGGTTCGTCGGAGTTGAGGGCGATGAGGGTGGGGCAGGAGATGTTCGCGACGACGTCGGAGAGGCGGAAGCGGTCCATCTCCAGGACGTACTCGCCGAGGCTCTTCAGTCCGTGCACCCACAGCCCGCGCTGGACCAACCGCCAGTGCAGGTCCGGGGATTGGGCCAGCGGCGTGAGGTGGGGATCCAACTCCGAGGGCGCCACGTCGGGGAGACGGTCCTTCAGGTCCTGGGGCAGCGGCAGGATTCTGCGCAGGTTCTCCATCTGGTCCCACTGTCCCGGGTCGGCGACCAGGGCGGCCACCCGCGAGTCCCCACTCACCCCGCGCGGGGCGAGGAAGCCGCCGAAGCTCCAGCCGATCACGGCCAGCCGGCCGGCGTCGACGCCGGGCAGCGTCACCGCGTGGTCGATCACCGGACGCAGGACGTTCTCCCAGTCCGGACGCATCGTCAGGCCCTGTCCGACCAAGGCCAGTCCCTGGCCCGGGCCGTCCACCAGCAGACAGTGGTAACCACGCCGAGTCGCCGGGCGGGCGTGGGCCCAGTACATCTCGTGCACGTTGGAGTCGTAGCCGTTGACCGCGACGACGGTCGGGCGGGGTCCCCGCTCCGCCTCCGGTCCCCGCGCGGGGCACAGATAGCCGTCCAGGTACGTCCCCTCGTAGGGCACCCTGACCGGCTGGAGCGGCGGATCGCACAGCTCGGCGAAGCGGGCGAAGCAGTCCCGCTCCCGCTTCGCCGCGTCGGTCAGCCTGGGGTCCACGGGCGCGCCGTACAGCGGGTAGTAGGCGATGCGGAAGTACGTGGAGGCCCTCAGGTACGCCTCGCGGGCGCTGACAGGGCGGCCGGAGCCGGCGCTCTCCTCCGCCCAGCCGCGCACCGTCGCCGCGGTCGCCGTCCACTGCTCGAACCAGCTGTCGGCGTCGCCCTCGGTGATGCGCCGGGCGGTCAGCGCGCACTCGCCCCACTCCGCGCCGCCGCCGGTCATCGTCATCAGGGCGCGCTCGGCGAACATCTGGAACAGCGCGTCGTCGAACAGCCGCATGAGGGCCTCCGGAGCGTTGCGGACAGGGGCTTGTCTACCGAGGCGGAACCGGGCGGTCGTACACGTTGTCCGGCGTGACGATCTCGGTGATCGCGCGGGCGACCAGGGAGGACGGCTCCTGGCCCTGGTAGGTGATGTCCGTGTTCAGCATCAGCACCAGCGTGGCCTTCTTCGAGGGCAGGTAGACGGTCACGGTCTCGTAGCCCGGGATGGAGCCGTTGTGGCCGATCCATCCGCCGCTCTCGAAGATGCCCAGGCCGTAGCTGGTGCCGGGGAAGCCCGTCGGCAGCATCTTCAGACGCTGGGCCTGGGTCTGCGGGCTCAGCAGGGTGCCGGTGGCGACGATCTTCGCCCAGCGCCGCAGATCCTCCAGGTCGGAGATCATGGCTCCGGCCGCCCAGGCCCAACTGGGGTTCCAGTGGGTGGCGTCGGCTACCTCGCCGCTCAGGGTCTGGTTGGTGTAGCCCTGCGGATGGGGCCGGGGGATCTCGGAGTTGTCCGGGAACAGGGTGTGGCGCAGGTGCGCCGGGCGGAGCACCCGCCGGTCGATGACGTCGGCGAGCCGCTGACCGGTGACCTTCTCGATGACCAGGCCGAGGAGGATGAGGTTGCTGTTGTTGTACTCGAACTGCTTCCCCGGGGCGAAGGTGTTCTTGTGCTTGAAGCCGTAGGCCAGCAGCTGCCGGGGGGTGAACGTGCGGCTCGGGTCGCTGAGCAGATCGTGCACGAAGCCGGGGTCGGAGCTGTAGGGGAACAGACCGCTGCGCATCTCGGCGAGGTGCCGCAGGGTGATCTTGTGGCCCTTCGGCACGCCCTTGACGTACTTCGCGATCGGGTCGTCCAGGCCGATCCGGCCGTCGTCGACGAGCTTGAGCAGCGCGGTGACGGTGAAGGTCTTGGTCTCGCTGCCGATCCGCACGAACATGTCGTCGGTCATCGGCCGGCCGCTCGCGGTGTCGGCGACGCCGGTCGCGCGGACGTAGCGTCCCTTGCCCGGCATCCACAGCCCGGCGACGATGCCGGGGATGTTCGCCTGTCGGCGGACGTCCTCGATGGCCTTGTCCAGCTTGGCGGTGAGCTCGGGCCCGAGACCGTGCGAGGGGCAGTCGTCCGCGTCGTGCCGGTCGACGCTCGCGGTGACGGCTGCGGCGGGTGGCACCGCCAGGGGGGTGAGCACGGACGCCACGAGCAGGGCCGCGGCCCACAGGCGGCGGGAGGGGGTTCGGCGCACGACGGGGCACCTCTTCCGGATCAAGGGGTGAGTGAGGAGAGCGATCCCTATTCGGGTACCTGGCCAAGGACCCGCTCCAGCCCCTGATCAGGCGAGTCCACTCGATCGGAGCCACGCAGGGTCGCTGGAGCGGCCGTCGCGTGCCCGGCGGCGGGTCCCTGCGGCCGGGTGCCGACCACTTCTGCGATGGCCGCGCGCCGACGACGGCTCTAGCGTCGGATCATGGAACCGACGGACCCCCGCGCTGACGCCGGTCACGGCCACTACGGGCAGGACCTGTTCGACTCGGGGCACCCGCGCGAGGCGGAGCGGATCGACGATGCCGCGGTGGTCTACGACCCCGTCACCACGCACCGGCTCCGGGCCCTGGGCGCCGGACCTGGCCTGCGCTGCCTGGAGGTGGGGGCCGGGACCGGCACGGTGGCGCGCTGGCTGCTGCGCGAGGCGGGCGTCGCGGAGGTGGTCGCTGTGGACCGGGACACCGGCGCGCTGGCGGCAGCGGCCGAGCCCCGTCTGCGGGTGGTGACCGCGGACGTCACCGACGAGACCCTCGACCTGGGCGGTTTCGACCTGATCCACGCCCGGTTCGTGCTGATGCACCTGCGCGAACGGCGCCGCCTGGTGTCACGGCTGGCGGGCATGCTGAACCCGGGCGGCCGAATCCTGCTCGGCGACGCCGCGGAGCTGCCCGACGGCCACAGCACGTCCTCCGCCTACCGCCAAACCATGGACGCCATGTGGGAGGCCCTGCGCACGACGATCGGCACCGACATCACCGGCGTACCGGCCTACCCGCACCACCTGCGCGAGGAGGGCCTGGCGGACGTAGCCGCGGAGCTGTACTGCCCGCCCCTGCTCCCCGACAGCCCACTGGCCCGGTTCTGGTCCCAGACCTGGCAGCGGATGCGCCCCGAGCTGACGGCGACCGGCCGGGTGGACGCGGCCACCGTCGAGGAGGCCCTCGGCTATCTCTCCTCGCCCCGGCTGGCCGAACTCGGTCCGGGCCTGCTCATGGCCTGGGGGCGCCGCCCCTGAAACCCTGTCTCGTGGCCCGCCTCAAGACCAGCGCCACGACCACAACAGACACGTCCTGCGACAAACGGGACGGACCGGGTGACGTTGGTGTCGGATTCCTGCCAGACGGGGGACTTGGGTCGCTGGTTGGCTGACGCCATGACCACAGCGCACAGGGACAGGGCTCTGCTCTTCCGCTCCCTCCACAGCTCCGCGAGCCCGCTCGCGCTCGCCAACGCCTGGGACGTAGCCAGTGCCCGTGTCATCGAGGCCGCAGGGGCACCCGCAATCGCCACCACCAGCTCCGGGATCTCCTGGGCGCACGGTCACCCCGACGGGGAAAACCTCTCTGCCGACCAGGTGGTGGAACTGATCGCCCGTATCGTCACGGTGGTCGACGTACCGGTCACCGCCGACATCGAGGGCGGGTACGGACAGGACGCGGCCGGCGTCGCCGAGACCGTCACGCGGGTGCTGGAAGCAGGTGCCGTCGGCGTCAACATCGAGGACGGCACCCGGCCTCCGGCCGAACTCAGGGCACGGCTGACAGCGGCCCGGGCTGCGGCCGAACGAGCGGGCGTGCCCCTCTTCCTCAACGCCCGCACCGACACGTACCTGTTCGGCCTCGGCGATCCTGCCACCCGGCTGAAGGACACCCTGGAGCGGGCGCGCGGGTACGTGGACGCCGGTGCCGAGGGCATCTTCGTCCCTGGCGTCACCGACCCCGCCACCATCGCAGAACTCTCGGCGGGCATCTCCGTACCGCTGAACATCATGGCCGGCCCCGAAGCACCGGACGTCGCCGAACTGGGCGCCCTCGGCGTCGCCCGCGTCAGCCTCGGCGCGGGTGTCGCCCAGAGCGCCTACACCGCTGCCCGCCACGCGGCGCAACAGCTGTACGGGACCGGTAGCTACCACACGCTTGCCGACGCCATCCCCTTCCCCGAGATCAACGGCCTTTTCTCCACACCACGTTGACCGTAGCCACACGCCGGAAGGGCCGCTGAGGTTGAGTCGTTCGAGCGAATGCAAGCCGGAGCCTTGGCCCCTGATGCCTCGGACCGCGCCCCTTCGCTGTCGGCAGCGTCGGTAAAGTCTCCACCCGGACAGGCTCAGCCTCAACACCCCACGCCTGCAAGAGAAATGCCCAACTCGCAGCCTGAAACCTACCTTGGTGACCGCGGGCCCGTAACGGATCGGAAGCGTCGTCGCAGGGCACTGCGTGGACGGCCGGCGCGGGGCGGAAGGGCGGCGCGGAGCGTGGTAACGACAGCCGTGATCGCCAGCAGGAACAGCATGATGCGGAACGCGAAGCCGAGGGCGTTTGCGTACAGCGGACCGTTCAGTGCTACGAGGGCGAGGCCGAGCCCGCCCGCGGCGACGAGCACGCGGCCGACCGGATTCCGGACGAAGACCAGGGCCATGCCGATCGCGAGCACCGGTGTGAAGACGGAGAAGAGCACCGTCAGTAGCGTCTGCGCCGTGTTCGTCGCCACACCCGCGTCGACGGCCCGGCTGGCGGAGACGGGGATGACGGGCGCTGCGAACAGGGTGAGCAGGGCGGGTGCGACGGTCCCCGCCCGGACGAGCGGCTCCGGCACCACCTGCATGTCGCGGCACCACCGGGCCGTGGACGGGCGGCTGGCCGCGACTGCTGCCGTCGCCGCTGCCACGGCCATCACCGGGCCGACGACGTAGGCGATCAATGCGATGGTGTGGGGCCCGTCCGCCACCAGGTACTGGAGGCTGGCGCTCAGCCCGTGCAGCGCGGTCGCGACGCCCGCCACCGCGATCGTGCGACGGCCGGCCTGCCTGCGGCGCAGCAGCAGCCCCACGCCGATCCCGAGGGCGGCCGCCTCGGGCACGCCCAGCAGCAGGTTCGCGACAAGCAGCCCGGTCGGCGCGCTGCTGTCCGAGAGGTAGGCGGCGATCTGGGAGAGCAGGTACACCAGAAGCGGCAGGCAGGTCAGCGTCGCGGCCGTGGTGACGGTCGCGGTCAGGCGCGCGTCGAGGTCGGCCCCGCCCGGCCCGTGGGTCGTGGCTCGGACGGTCGACAGGTCGGCCTGACGCCGCTCGGTCGATGCGCTCGCGGAGGCGATCGGCGCAGGGCGGGCCAGTTGCCGCAGGACCGCTTCGAGTTCCACAGCGCTGGCGTGCCGCCGGTCGGGATCCTTCTCCAGGAGCCGCAGAACCAGCCCGTCCCAGTCGGCCGACACGCCTGGAACGAGGGAGCCGGGCGCGGGTGGGTCGTCGGTGAGGTGGGCGCTGAGGTAGCCCATGGTGTCAGGCGCCTCGAAGGGCCGTCGGCCCGTGAGAAGTTCGAAGATCACGCAGCCCAAGGCGTAAAGGTCGCTGCGGGGTTCGGGGCGGCCACGGGCCTGCTCGGGGGCCATGTAAGCCGGGGTGCCGACGATGAAGCCGGTCTGCGTCAGCCGGTCCGCGGTGGCGTACGGGTCTGCCGCCCGCGCGATGCCGAAGTCCAGGACCTTCACGTCGCCGGAGGCGGTGACCATGATGTTCGAGGGCTTGACGTCCCGGTGCATGACCCCCGCTCCGTGTGCCTCGGCCAGCGCGCCGGCCACCTGAGAGCCCCACCGCGCTGTGTCCCTCGGGGTGACGTCGCCGCGGCGCAGCAGGACGTCCAGGCCCTGGCCGCGCAGCAGTTCCATGACGAGAAAGGGCGTCGCCTGTCCCTCGACGACCGCCTCTCCCACATCGTGCAGGGTCACGATGTGGGGATGCTGCAGCCGGGCAGTGAGCCGCGCCTCGCGCAAGAAGCGGGCGCGGGCTTCGGTGGCATGGCTGCCACCGCCGGAGAGCAAGGAAATGAGCTTGACCGCGACGGGCCGGTCCAGCTTCTCGTCCCGGGCCTCCCACACCGTCCCCATACCGCCTTCGCCGAGCGGCTCCACGAGCCGGTAACGGCCCCCCAACAGCTGGTCCCGCACCGCCCACGCCCCCTCATTCCCCCGCGCCAGGATCACCCCGGCCCAACCTCCCCCGGATCATCCCGCGCCTCCGCGCCTCGTATAAGGCAATCTGCGGAAACTACTCAACCTCAGCCGCCCGCTTCGTACGCCCACCCGGTGACAGTCCCGGCAGGTGCGCGCGTGAAGTCGCAAAATCCGGCCCCGGCAGAGGAGTCACAGACAAACCGACCGAACGGCGCTCCCACCGCGTCGTGCGCGCCTGGGCGGGCCGGGCCCAGACCGAGGGCCTGCAGCTGACCGGCGAGGGTGGTCTGCTGCAGCAGTTGGCCGAGCGGCTGCTGGAGTCGGCCTGGAGGGCGAGATCACCGACCACCTCTGCCCCAACGAGACCCGCGTGGATGACCTGCTGACGGAGTGGTAGCGGCACTGGCGGTCGCAGCGGTTGGCGTGGTCCTCGCAACCGTGAGCCTGTTGGTGTCCGGGGGTGAGGCTACGGGTTACCGCACATGGCGAGCGGACAGCGGGGCGATGGAACCGACATATCCCGAAGACAGCGACGTCGCGGTGGGGTCCGTGGACGGGGCCGCGTCCGGCGCGGTGACGTGGTTCTGTTCTCCGCCCGCGAGTGGGGCGCCGACAGCACCTTCATGATGCGGGTGACAGGCGTCGGCGGCGATCACGTCGTCATCGATGAGCCCGGCAGGGTGAGTATCAACAGCAAGATCTTGCGCGAGCCGTACCTGTTCGACAGCGGCCCCTATTTCACCCCTCCCACGGAGATCACCGTCCCCCGGTCCGCAGTCGTCGGCATCGCGGTGGACCCGGCAAATGTCCCCGCCCCCAGCCACCCGTGGGTGTGGGCGGGCGTGGCAACGACCGCCGTGGGCGTAGTCGCAGCCCTCGCCGTCACCATCACCCGCCGCCATGCCGGCAGGCGCGAACGAAACACAGTGAACCCCTGACGTAAGCGTTGGGATCCAGAGCCCGTGACGTCCTTCCCGGTGGGCTCTCGCCCACGAGTGGCTTCGTTACGAGTGCGGCATGGTGGAATTCCTGTGCCACACGCTACGAGGAGAACTGGACAGCACTCCACTTGGTGACGTCGCCCTGCGGGGAATCGACACCGCAAACCGGCAAAACCGCGTCATTCCGAAGAAATGCGAAACTCGAATTCGGGACGGTCCCACGGCACGGCGGGCGGGTTCGCGAGCGCGGTCCCGATCCGCACTGCACCCGCGCGGTGGTAGAAGCCCTCGGCGGGAAGATGCGACACGACCTTGACACGGTCGAGCCCGGCGGCACGGGCCTCGGATTGCATGTGCGCGACGAGCAGCCGTCCAATCCCCCGTCCTTGCGCTTCGTCGGCGACGAACAGCAGGTCGAGCTCCGGTGGAGCGAGGACGAGCGAGTAGAACCCCAGAACCCGGCCTCCCTGCTCGTCGGCGCCGACGGCCGCAAAGGCGCGGTGGGCCTCGATGTAATCAGGCCCGACTCGGTAGCCCGCGACTGCAGCCGCGTACTTACCCGCGTAGGCACCTGAGCCACGCACGAGCCGAGTGAGCCGTTTGGCATCCCGCGCAACGGCCCTCCGTATCGTGATCGGCTGGCTGATCGGGGAAGTGCGTGAACTCATCAGGAGAGTATTTCGCACCGGGGCGTGCCGCCGTGCGGCGGGTCGGCGTGAGCCGAGGTCGTCGAGGACCAAACGGTGCAGCTTGGCCCACACCCTGGCACGGGTCCATTCGGTGAAGCGGCGGTGAGATGTTGCCATGTGCAGCCCGACGTCGACAGGAACACGATCGCGGCCAGCACCTCGCGGTCACCCTGCCGACGTCGGCCGCCGCCTTGAGGTCGAGTCGGGGCCTCGTGAACCACTCGCTGGAACAGCTCCCGACTCGTCTGGCACCAGCCGCTCAACGATCTCCACCACGGTCGGCAGCCTACTCCGCCAAACGAGATGGCTTGTAAGGGTGGTGGTGGATGGTCAGCGTGTCGAGACAGCTAAAGCCGGACCCCTTCAGCAGGTGGACGCTGAAGCGGTCGTCTTCGTCGATGTGATCGATGACGCTGGTAGCGCCACGGGTGTACCGCGCCTGTTGCTGGCTGGTCGCCTTCCCCGGGCCCGGTCGCCTGGGATGTCCCAGTGGCCCTCTGGGCGCTGGTAACGGAACGTTGATCGCATGTGATGGCGCGCAAGGATTGTCCCGGCCGGGTGGGCGTATGTGTTTTCTTCCTCCAAGTGATGCAGCGCGCCTGCAGAGGGCGATGCCCTCGTAGTCCCCGACGCGGACCTCCGGGTGGACGAAGCCCCTGTTCACTGGGGCGGATTCCGAGGTGCGGGGGCATCATCGAAGAGGATGTGCCGCAGTATCCGGGTGAGGTGTTCGGTGAGCTGCTCGGGTGGCATCGAGGCAAGTGGCTCGGTTCGTGCGATGTACCGGCTGAAGACCACTCCGATCATGTGTGACCCCACGAGTGCTACGCGGGTGTCCAAGTCATCGCCGAGCGCTGCCGGTGCGTTGGGGGAGAGCACGGACCGGTACGCAGCGGCACTGCGCTCCTGCATCGCGACCAGGAGGTGAGCGGCTGCACGCTCGTCGGACGCGGCACTGCGCACCAGGGTGACGAGTGGGTCGTTGACGGCGTCGGTCTCCATCCGCTGGACGAAGGCGTGGGCGATCCGGTCGGGCAGTGTCGCCGGGTCTCCGGCAACTACCCGTTCCAGGTCGCTGTTACCGGGCACAGCCGCGAGGAAGAGCCGCTCTTTGGACTGGAACTGACGCGTGATCAGTCCGTGGGTGACACCGGCTCGGCGCGCGATTTCGCGGAGGGTCGTGCGGGCGTAACCACGCTCGGCGAAGGTGTGACGGGCCGCCTCCAGAATGGCTGCTCGGTGTCCCTCCGGGTCCCGTCGGCGCGTGCGCAGTGGCTTCTCGGACGCTTCCTGGCCGTTCATGGCGACTCCTTCATCCGATCACTGTAGTGCCGGCCACCGGGGTCCTCGCTGACCGCTGGTACCCTTAATATCCAAGTGGATATTAAGGGTCATTGAGATTGGAGCCTGCTGTGAGCACGAATCCGCCGGAGTCCGCGG
Organism: Streptomyces cinnabarinus; assembly: GCF_027270315.1. Classification (NCBI taxonomy): domain Bacteria; kingdom Bacillati; phylum Actinomycetota; class Actinomycetes; order Kitasatosporales; family Streptomycetaceae; genus Streptomyces; species Streptomyces cinnabarinus. The sequence continues at coordinate 769,456 of NZ_CP114413.1, forward strand.
GGATCGTCGAGACGCGGCTGCTGCACAAGATGCACCGGGCCGCGACGTCCCTGCTGGCCGACGCCGCACAGCGCGACAACGCCCCGTCGGCCGCACTGGCCGAACTGCGTGACTTCCTGGTGGCGGCGCTGCGGCACCACCACGAAAGCGAAGACGATGTGCTCTGGCCGCAGTTGATCGCCGCCGACCCGGTGGCCGGCGCCGCGCTGAGCGAACTCAGCACAGAACACGATGCGCTTGACGCGGCATTGGACGCGCTCGCCGTCGCTCCCGTGCAGGACGATGCGGACCGGGCAGCGGTGGCCGCCGCGGCAGCCAGTGTGCGCGACCTGGTGCACCAGCACCTTGAGCACGAGGAACCGGTGCTGTTTCCCGCGTTGGCAGCGCATATGTCAGATGAAGCCTGGGCCGAATTCTCCCGCGCGGTGATCGCCTCGGCCCCGCCCGTAGGGACCCACCTCAACCTTGGCTTCTTCGAACAGGTGGGCACTCCCACCGAGCTCGCCCTGGTCACAGCGAACCTGCCTCAAGCCGTTCTTCCCATCGTGCCGGCCATGCGTGAGCAGGCCAAAGCCACCCTGAACAGCCTTCACACAACCGACAACGTAAGGACGGTCATCGCGTGACCAGCACACTCATCGTCGGCGGCAGCGGCGGCCTGGGCGGAGTGATCGCCCAGTACTTCGCGGACCGCGGTGACGACGTCATCATCACCAGCAGGGACAAGGCACGGGCCGAGACCATTGCCGCCGGGATCGGCGTCGGCGTCCGGGGGCTTGCCCTCGACCTTGCCCAACCCGAAACGATCAGCGCCTCGTTGGCCGACGTGGCCGAGGTCGACAATCTTGTCATCACCGCGGTCGGGCAGGCCGCGAACACCCTGGCGCAGTTCAACATCACTGATGCCGTGACGGCCGTGACCATGAAGCTCGTCGGCTACGCCGAGACCGTCCGTGTGCTGCGCGACAGGTTGAGCCCAGGCGCTTCCGTCGTTCTTTTCGGCGGGCTCGCCAAGGAACGCCCGTATCCAGGCTCGACCGTCGTCACCACCTTCAACGCCGGAATCACCGGCCTGGTGAAGACCCTCGCGGTGGAGATGGCTCCGCACCGCGTCAACGCCCTGCATCCGGGCCTGATCGGCGACAGCCCCAAATGGCGCGACGTTCCCAACCCACCGCATTCGGCCCAGACACCGATCGGACGACTGGTGACGATGGCCGAGATCGCCGACGCCACCGATTTCCTGCTCCGCAACACCGGCATCAACGCCCACGACCTGTACATCGACGGCGGCCTGCTGGCCACCTGACCCACAACACCATTGGCAACTGAGCTTGATCCTGTCGGGGATCTTGGAGTTTCGCAGTGCGGCAGCATGGTCAACGGGCGTGCTCGGGTAGTTCCGACGAGCGATGCAGTTGTCGCGGTGCCCATTGTCCCTGCGCCCGCGTTCCGATGAGCATGTCCCGCCTCTGACCGTGCAGGTCGCGCGGGCGAGTAACCCGGGTGGCACGACGGCGATATGGGTGCGCGACCGGCTGGATGGACTGTGTGCGACAAGGACTTCGCCGACGGGTACCCGTGTGATGGGCGTCCGGGTCTCTCGCCTGCTCAACTGGCACCGTCTGTGTCCTGCAGTTCCTGCTCAGTCTGTCGGACCGGCAGGCCGCCGAGGCGGTCCGCTGCCGCATCGAATTCAAGCACGCCATGGCCATGCTGGACGACCCCGGCTTCCACCACGTGCTGGCCGACGTCCGAGACGATCTCACCGAAGGCGACCGCGCCGACTGCCTCCCCGACCTCGTACTGGGCCGCCTCAAGGAGGCGGCCCAGTACGGGAACGCACCACGCAGCGCACAGACTCCACGCATGTCCTGGCCGCGGCGGGATCTGACCTGCTGGAGGAACTGGTCGACGCGGACTGGGGGCGCCGCTACGGCCGACCGGTCCGCCGGGGCAAGAACCCCACCAAGCCCAAGACCAGGCCCCCTTGACACCGGAAACGACGCCGTCCGGCTCCTGGAACACCTCTACCGGCGCGGGGCAGACCACACGTCCGGCCCTCGCATCCAGGCCCTGCGGCAGATCATGGTGCAGAACTACCCCCGCAACGCCGCAGGGCACCTGCGCTGGCGCACCGCCGAGACTGAAGGCGGGCCTGGGCTGCCGTCCTCGTCCTGGGCGATCGTCCCTCCCTACGACCCCTCGGCCCGCTACGCACGGCACGGACACATCATCAGCTGGAAGGGATTCGCCGCTCATCTGACCGAGACCTGCGCTCCTGACGGCCCTGACGTGATCACGGACGTGGCCACCACCGCGGCCACCACCCACGACAGCCAGGTCCTGCCCGGCATCCACGCCCGCCTGTCACGCCGCGGGCTCCTGCCCGCCGAGCACTTGGTCGACGCCGGCTACACCACCCTGCCCCACCTGGAACAAGCCACCCGTGAACACCGGGTCACCGTCTCAGGGCCACTGCGAAGCAACCCCACCCGCCAACAACGCCACAACGAGGGCTTCGCCCGGGACGACTTCCACATCGAACACGACCGGCAGCAGCTCACCTGCCTCCAGGGCCAGGTCAGCCAGAGTTGGCACGGCCCTTACCCGACCTCCTCACTCACCGCAGCCCCGCTGATCGCGGCCAGGTTCGCCAAGAGTCAGTGTCGGCCCTGCCCGGCCCGCACACAGTGCACCACCTCCCGCGAAAGCACCCGCACCGTGGGCTTTCCTCCACGAGAACTCCGCGACCTGGAAGTCCGTCTCCGCGCCGAGCAACAGACGCCTGAGTGGAGGACCCGCTACGCGGTTCGCTCCGGAGTGGAGGGGACCGTCAACGAGTTCGCCGTTGGACACGGCATGCGACGCTGCCGCTACCGAGGCCAGAGAAGGGCCCACATCCAGCACGTCCTGACGGCAAGATCCGTCAACATCGAGCGCCTCAGCGCACTGCCACCGACCCAAGAAGCACCCACGGCCCGTCGGCCGACTGCCTTCCAGAACTACCTCGACCAGCGCGAGATAACCCGACCGAAGTCCTGGCGAACCCCGGGAACCTGACCTAGGCACCTCCAAGATCCCTGACGGAGTCAAGCTTACGAGTGGGTGCAAGATAGCGGGTGAGGCGTGTTCTGCCCGATCTACCTGCCTGGTGAGGCATGGTCCTGACCATCGTGGTCTCGTCGCGCCGGCCAGTGGAGAAGGAACCGCGGGTCTCGGTCGGGGCCCGGCGTTGGAGTCGTTGGCTGGACGCCGTCACCGCGTCGGGATAGCGGCCCCATATCGATGCGCCGCAGTGTGACTGTGTCGGTTGCCGAGGAGGGTGGCGTGCTCCTGCCATCATTGACGGAGGGCAATGTGGCCATGTCGGCTTGCATGGACGGCGCCAGGTCCGGGACCGGATTGACCGGCGGCGGCTGTTGCCGCATGCCTGCGAACGGATTGCGCCAGAACTGCGAACGCGGAGTTCGCCAGCTGTAACGCAGCGCGAGGAGCCGCAGCCCGAAGGCGAACATTGAGGCACCGATGGCGGTACCAACGTTCAGCAGCGCCGAGTTGTACAGCATGGCGACCGAGGTCGCGCCGACGAACGCGGGCAGTGCGTACAGATCACGGTTCCAGCGGAGCAGCGCCGGCTGTTCGAGAGCGAGGAGATACGCGAGGACGCCGCCACCGACGGCGCTGGCACTGCCGAGCGTGACGGCGGCGGGACTGTTGAGGCCGTGGGAGAGCGCCTTGATCGTGCCGGTGACGCTGAAGAGTCCCAGCGCCGCCGCGTCGGAGATGTCGAATGGCTTGCCCTCGTACACTTTTTCGTCATGGCGGAGCCGGTAGCCAAAGTAAACGATCAGCGCAGCGACGCAGGGCGTGAAGAAGTAGCCGAGGTCGGTGAAAGCGACCGGGGTGATCCCGAGCACCAGGTCACGGAAAAGACCGCCGCCAAGGCCCGCCGCCTCACTGAGGATGACCGTCCCGAAGATATCGAAGTCCTTGCGTACCGCGAGGAACGCCCCTGAGAGAGCGAAGGCGAAGATACCTATCAGATCCATCACGTACTGGACAGCACCGCTCAGTTCCTCGATCGGCATAGGCCAGGTCTCCCTGAAGGCTGGTAAGCGTGCGAACCGTTGAAGGCCGCGACGTCTTGAACTGCTCCGGCGAAGAGGGCGTGGGGACGGCATACGCCCGACCACTATTCTCACGTTGTGGTACGTGCAATGGCTGCACCCATTGCGCTCTAGTCAAAGGCCCGCGTCACGGCGTCCGGGCGCGGCTCCCGGCAAGCCGTCAGGCCACTACAACGACGGCGAGTGATGAGCTGGGAGCAACTGACCATGGCTATCGCGCTGGCGAGTTGATCACGGGAGCCGCGTGGCCTAGGAGCGGTTCATAGCGGCGGCAGGTGCTCGCGGGCGGGTGCCGGACGCAGTCGGCCAACCTCAGCCGCAGGGGACGCCGGCACGTGCGCGGCGTCCTCCTACAGCAGTACCTACCTGGGTCATTCGGCGGTGACTGCTGCAAGCAACTCGCGGCGCACTGGGCCGGGATAGTGATAACGAGAAGCCCCGGCGCTCAATTCGGCTATCCGCTCTTTGAGACCGGGCCTTGCCAACACCTCCGGGCCCGCGAGGAGGCCGGTCACGTCGGCGACGGCACGCAGGACATCGGGGTCCTTCGCGCGTGCCGCTTCGAGTCCTACGCGCTTCTGCCAGAACGGATCGTCCGTCGTGTAGCGCTGGCCCATCATCTCGTGATCCACCTCGGCCAGGCGGTGCCGGTCCCAGTCGTCAAAACCATGCCAGAGTGGCAGCAGGTGACGCTCTGTCGCGGCGGCGAACGTCATTGAAAATGCAGTGGCGTCCTTCGTGTCAACAAGGCGCATCGTGTCCCGGAGCAGTGCAGCGTGCCGGAACGCCGTGGTCATGCCGGCGCCGAAGAACGGGTTGGTGGAGGCCCATGCGTCTCCCACTGCCACGATCCCGGTGACCACAGGCGCTCCAGCTACGACGAGGCGACGGTGCGCGCTGCGTAGACCACCGGTGGCGATCACACCCGTGACAGGCTTCCCTTCAGCCCAATGTGCTTCGGTTGGGTAGAGCTGTATCGCTCGGTGCCAGGCATCGCGGTTGCTCAGACCCCGGAGCTCCTGATCACGGTCGGACGTCACGAACGTCACCGACCAGGTTCCGGAGTCACCGGGCAGGACAAGGATGCTGACGCTGTCGTGCTGAAACCCCGCCCATGGCGGCAGTCGGGAGGCTAGGTTTTCGGAACGGAAGAACCGCGTGTAGTAGCGGAAACCCGCCTCCGCCCGCTGCTCGTACGGTGCGAGTCCCACATCCCTGAGCATTGCTGCCCCGCTCGCACCCCGGCCTGAGGCGTCAATGACCAATTCGGCGTTGATCTCCTCGCCCCCCTCACAGGCTACCCCTGTGACCCGCGAGCATTGGCCTGCGCGGGGCTCCTTTGTACTCAGCCGGTTGACCTGGAGGCCACGTCGCACGGTAATTCCGGGGTGTCCCTCCGCCACGGCAAACAAGGAGGCCTCAAGTACAGGACGCCGTACGGCCACTGTCTCGAACCGGCCGTCATCCTCGCGCGGGCCGTCTATCGCCCCGACATGCCATGCTCCTGCGATGAGGTTGTGACTGACGGCGCCCACGTCGAGCATGCGGTCCACCGACTCGGGAGACTCCTTGGCCAGTAGGTGAAATCCTCCTGGCAATAGGAGGTGCGCCTGTGAAAACTGACGCACGCCGGGGCGCTTCCAACCGGCATACAGGTCGTCTCCGCCGCCCTTGGGAGGTGGTGGATCGCGGTCGACGAGGGTGACCTGCCTGCCTTCTGCCGCTAACAAGATTGCAGTCATCAACCCTGCCGGGCCGCTGCCCAGGATCAATGCGTCCGACACGGCTGCGTTTATCCCTTCTGTGTCCGATCAAGTTCGGCGGTACCACACGCCAGAGCTGGTTCGGCGCTACTGGGCGCCGAGCCGTACTCACGAGTCCATGCCCACCGTCTTCCAGAACCGCAGCAAGGCAGCGGCACTCTCTTCGGGAGCGCTCAGCATCCACCAGTGACTTTGGCCCGGCAGGCATTCCACATGCGCTCCGAGACGCTCAGCAACCTTCTGGGAGTTGATCTGGTCGTCGTAGGGGTCGCTCAGGGGCTGGATCACTAGGCCAGGGGCTGCTGTCCGAGTCAGGTCTGCGCCCCAATGAGCGTATGGGTTGGGCGTCGCGGAGCGGTAAAGGTCCAGGATGCAGCCAGCCATATGGGCATCGAATTGTGCACCCATGCCCGAGGCGTCCTCGGCGGGAACACCTGCGGCCGTAAGCGCGGCAGTGGCGACGGTTGTATTCCCCCGCATGGTCTGCGCCCACTGTTCTCCTGCCCCCGAGGTCTGCCATCGTTGGGCCGGATCGTGCCAGACATAGTCGGGGTGAAGGATGGACGCGACGTCCATCGCCCAGCTTCGCAGCGGCAGGAAGTCCAGCATGGCGACGCGTGCCACAAGAAGTGCGCCCCAGTCGTGCCCCACCAGGTCGACAGGTCCTGAGATGCCCCTCAACTCGCCTGACAGCCAGCGGACGTAGTCGTCCATCGTCGCACCGAACCCGGCTGGCCGGGGTGTCGAAAAACCTGGCAGGTTCAGGGCGAGAGATTCAGCTTTGAGGTGGCGCCGGAGTGGATCCCAAAGGCGCCCGGTCTCGGGTACTCCGTGAACGAAAACAACGGTCATCATTTTCCCGAAATATGAATGGTCAGCTTCGCTATGTGCCTCTCTTGAGGCTCGTGTGCGCAGCTCGTGAGATGCTCCATGACCTCAACTCCTCTGCTATGTGGGCTCCCCACGGACAGTTCGCTGCCAGGGGCGTGCACGCAGCTGCCTGCTGGAAAGACGACCTCATCGGCCCTCTGACAGTGACCTCCGCAAGGAGATGTCACAAGACCATCTGGGCCGGAATAAAGCTGCCGACTCCCGGAATAAATCGCGCTTCCCTGTCTCAGGCCGGTCGTCTCAGGAACGGCTCAGGACATGTTCACCTCTGCCTCGCACCGGCCCTTGGTCAAGGTTCTCCAGGGCCTGCGGGCCCACAACGAACAAACCGTCGAGCTCCTCGCCATCCCCCAGGAACCGCAGAAGGACCAGGCACAGCCGTCCCAGTCCATCGGCACCCCTCCGAGAACGGCGAGGAGGAGCGCCGCCTGCTGCTCCGCTTCGCGGGCCCGCCCGACCCGAAGCTGATCGCGGACTGGGTGTCCTTCAATGTCATCGACACCGAGCGACAAGCTGGGCAGCACTGAAGCAGCTCACGGAACGAGAGGGCCACGCCCGGGACCCGATCGGCCACGAGGAAGGCGCGTACCCGCTCGGGCAGTGGATCGCCGAACAGCGGCGGGCGTATGGGGCCGGCCAGATGACCGGCGCGCGTGCCCGCCGGCTGGAGAAGCTCGGCATGGTCTGGTCCGTCGCGGACGAACGCTTCCAGGAGGACCTCGAAGCCGCCCACACGTACTACGACGACCACTGGACACTGTGCGCTCCTCGTGGGGCGACCGCGTTGGACCGGCCGGTCGGGCAATGACTGTCCAACCAGCGCCGGGCCGGCGCACTGGAGGGACACCCCTGGTGGGAAGCGGCGCTGCGGGAGATCGCCCCGGACTGGTACCCGCCTTGCCGGCCGACTGGCAGCGGCACTACGCGGCGGTGCGGGAGATGCTCGAGAAGGAGAGCGGGGCCGCGCACGTGGAACCGGGCCTCACCGTCCACGGTATGGACATCGGCAAGTGCTCGCCAACCAGCGCCAGCACACCGTGTGGCAGGGGCTGATGGACGGGCAGCGCGAGTGCCTGGAGCAGCTCGGCATCGCACCTCTAGCGCCGGAGCCCGATGCCCCCGCCAAGGTCCCCAAGACGGCCTGAGCGCCTTCGATCGAGGCGTTGCCGCTCTGGCGGGGCTTCATTGACCGGTCGCCCCGGTCAGCCAGTCCCGTGGCAGCAAGGACAGAGTGGTCTGCGCGTCCCGGACACCGGTGGCCGGCAGGCGCAGTTCGAATCGGATGCCGGGCCGCCCGTCGGGGCGGTCCAGTACCGCGATCCGGCCTCTGTGCAGGGCCACCTGCTGGGCGACCAGCGTCAGGCCAAGGCCGGAACCGGGGCTGGACGGGCCCCGGCGGAAGCGCTGGAAGACCTCCTCGCGGCGTTCGGTGATGATGCCGGGACCGTGGTCGTCCACGCTGAGCACCACGGTCTGATCACGCGGGTCGCGTGACAGGCGCAGGGTGACCTCGATGCGGGCGACTCCGTCCTCGGCGCGGCCGTGTGTCGACGCGTTGGTCAGCAGGTTGTCCACCGCCGAGCGCAGCCCCTGCTCCCAGCCGTGCACCCACAGCTCCGCGGCGGTGTGCACGGAGACCCTCGCGTCAGGGTGCGTGCGCCGCAGGTCAGCCACCGACGCGTCCACCAGCTCCGCGAGGTTCTGCGTCGCGAACGCTTCCGCCTCGACCAGATCGCCCTGCGCGAGTGCCCTCAACATCACCAGCAAACCGAGCAGACGGGCCTGCTCACGCCCCAGGTCGTCCAAGACCTCCGCGCGGTCGGCAGAGTCCAGGTCGGGGTGGTCGGTCAGGATGTCGAGATTGGTGCGCATACTCATCAGCGGAGTGCGCAGCTCATGGGATGCGGTAGCGGCAAACGCGCGGGCGGTGGCCAGCGCCTCCCCGGTGCGGGCCACCTGTTCGTCGTAGCGGTTCAGCACCGTCTGAAGGGTCTGCGCCAAGTCGTCGACCTCGGCGATACGCGTCGGGGTGTGGTCCAGTCGCGCCGCGCTGGTCCTCGGGTCCAGCCCGCTGGTACGGCGCTGGAGTCGCCGTAGCGGACGGACGGCTCGCGCCGTGATCGCCCAGGCGGCTGCTCCGGCCAGTGGCGCGGCCAGCAGAGCCCCGGTCAGCACTCGCTGCCGCACCAGAGTCAGCTCATCGTCGGCGGTGTCGGGCGAGAACAGCCACAGATTCGGTGTGCCGCCCTGTTTCGCGGTGCCGATGCGCAGCGACAGTACGAGCCAGTCCTTGTCGCCGGAGGTCACGGTGACGGGGTCGGGGGCGGCGGCAGGCAGAACGGGGGGCGGGTCGGGCTGCGGGCCGGCCGAGACCCTGCCCTGTGGGACGGTCAGCCATACGCCCACGTCGCGTGCGGAGTTGACCAGGCGTCGGTGCCGGGCCTCTTCCATGATCGGGTGGTCGGTGCCGACGACATCCAGGTACGCCTTGGCGTTCTTGGCCACCACCGTCGCGCGGGCGCGCAGCTGGGCGTCCCGGTGGGCCCGGAGGTCATTGCTGACAAGGTGCAGCAGCAGCCAACCAGACGCCAGGACCAGCAGGGGCACGCTCGCGCCGACGGCGAGGGCGACACGGGTGGACAGTCTCATGGCGCGCCCTCGACGCCCGGCCGCAGTACGAAGCCGACACCGCGAACGGTGTGCAGGATCCGGGGCCGGCCGCCTGCCTCCAGCTTGCGTCGGAGATAGCTGACGAAGGTGTCCACGGCGTCGCTGCGTACCTCGAAGTCGTAGCCCCACACGCGATCGAGCAGCAGCTCGCGGGTGAGCACGACCCCGGCGTTGCGGGCCAGGACCTCGAGGACCGCGAACTCACGCCTCGTCAGCTTCAGCGGCCGACCGTCCAAAGACGCCTCGTGCGCGGCCGGTTCAAGGACCAGGCCCGCGACCCGGACCCGGTCCGTGGCGGCGGGCGGGCGCCGCCGTAGCAAGGCGTGCAGCCGCAGGACCAACTCCTGGAGGGCAAACGGCTTGACAAGGTAGTCGTCCCCGCCCGCCTGCAGTCCGGCGACTCTGTCGTCGACGTCGTCCAGTGCGGAGAGCATCAGCACGGGTACGTCGTCGCCTTCGCCGCGCAGGCTCCGGCATACGTCGATGCCGCTGAGGTCCGGCATGGAGATGTCGAGGACGATGATGTCGGGGCGTTCGGCACGCGCGCCGGCCAGAGCGGCGTGACCACCGTCGGCCAGGGCGACCGAGAAGCCGCTGAGCCGTAGTCCCCGTTCGAGCGACCGGCGTATGGCCGCGTCGTCGTCGACCACCAGCACCCGCCCAGCTCTGCCTGCCATGCACACCTCGGTTCCGCGGCCGTCCATAGGACACCGATCAAAGCATCGGAGCGGCCGGCGTCTCCACTGCGGGCCTCGCCGCGGTCAGACATTTGCAGTACGTCATCCTTGCTGCGTCATGTTCGCATCGCCCGATACTGCGACGGCGTACAGCCCATGACGCGGCGGAAGCTGCGGGAGAAGTGTTCCGGTCCGGAGAATCCGCAGCGCTGGCCGATGCGGGTGATCGTGTCGTTCCCGCTCTCCAGGTACTTGCGTGACATGTCGATCCGGAGCTCGGTGAGATATCGATACGGGGTGGATCCGGTAGCGGCTTTGAAACGGCGTACGAAATGAAATCGACTGAAAGAGACGAGGGAAGCCAGATCGTCAAGTGAGACCGGTCGCCCGAGATTTTCTCGCATGTAGGAGAGGACCGTCTCCAGTTGGAGCGAACTCAGCGCACCGGCCGACCGCACGGCACCGTCCGTGTGCGCGGCCAGGAGGTGGGCGGCGATGAACTGCGTCGCCGCCTGCGCGTACAGTTCGTCCGCGCCTGCCTCGCTCGCGACCACCAACGCTCTTACGGTCAGCGCCAGGACCGGGTCGAATCGCACGGCCGGAAACATGTCTCGCAGCTGGGTGAGGCGGGACGGTAAGTCCTCCTCGTCGACGAACCGGTGCAGCGTCTCCTGCGGGACGGTGAGGGAGGCGACCGTCGCAGGAACGTCTCCTTTCGCTGCCACGAACAGGGTCCGGCTCGGCCCCGGAGGGATGATGTACACGTCGTCCGCCAGTCGGAACGCCTCTTCCTGGGAAGGCCGTTCACGCGTCCCGTAAAGTTCCACCAGTCCGCTCAGCTGAGCATACAGCGTGATTCCCGACGACGACGGAATATAGAGGGTGCGGACGCTTTTCCGTAGCGCCGCCCTTCGCACCTGCAGGGCGTGCCACGTTCCACCGCCCGCCCCGCTGATCGCCTCCAACCTCCAGTGCCCCCTCTCCCGATTGTCCTGGCACTGCGCAGGCACTAGGTAAAGAATGCGGGCAGTTCTAGGTGATCGTAAAGCGATCGATGCCGGATTAATTCTCCTTGAGGCCGGAATAATTCGAACTAGACTAATTTGTATTGACCGGCTCCGATTCACGATGACACGCTGCCGGACATGATTCGCACTCGTCAACTTCTCCCATTGATAGCCGGCGTGGTGCCGTTGGCACTCGCGGTCCAGAGCGGGGTGAGCGGGGCGGCATCCCGAGCCTCCCCCGCCGGCGCTGGACAGGCCACTGTCGCGGCGGAACGGCCGAATATCGTCTTCGTCCTCACCGACGACATGTCCTCGAACCTCCTCCAGTACATGCCGGAGGTCCGCAAGCTCCAGTCCCAGGGCACGACGTTCGGCGACTACGTGGTCAGCAACTCGCTCTGCTGCCCGTCCCGTTCGTCCATCTTCACCGGCCGGTACCCCCACAACACCGGAGTCCTCAGCAACGAAGGACCGAACGGCGGCTTCAACGCCTTCCACGACGGGGGACAGGAACGGGACACCTTCGCCACGGCCCTGAAGGCCAAGGGCTACCGGACCGCGATGATGGGCAAGTACCTCAACGGCTACAGCCCCGGGGACACCGTTGACGGTCAACGGCCGTACGTGCCACCGGGCTGGAGCCAGTGGGATGTCGTCGGCGGCGGCTACAAGGGCTACAAATACGACCTCGCCCACAACCACAGTGTCCAGTCGCACGGCGACAGGCCCAAGGACTACCTGACCGACGTGCTCAGCAAGAAGAGCAACGCCTTCGTCAAGAAGTCCGCGGCAGCGAGCAAGCCTTTCCTTCTGGAGGTCGCACTCTTCACGCCGCACGGTCCGTCCACGCCCGCGCCTCGGGACGAGGACGCCTTCCCCGGACTGACAGCGCCGCGCAGCCCCGCGTTCGACACCCTGCCGACCGACGCGCCGCGATGGCTGGCCCGCCAGGACCGGCTGAGCCCACACGAGAAGAACAAGATCGATGAGAAGTTCCGCAAGCGGGCGCAGTCGCTCCAGTCGATCGACCGGATGATCGGCAAACTCCGCGCCACTGTGGCCCGGGCCGGCGAAGCCGACAAAACCTACTTCGTCTTCAGCTCCGACAACGGCTTCCACCTCGGCGAGTACAGGCTCAAGGCGGGTAAGCAGACCGCGTTCGACACCGACGTCCGCGTACCGCTGGTGATCGCCGGCCCCGGGGTCGCGGCTGGGCGGACGAGTGACGCCCAGGTATCGAACATCGACCTCGCACCCACCTTCCAGCGCATCGGTGGCGCCCCGGTGTCGCCCCGGGTGGACGGGCACAGCCTGCTTCCGCTGCTGGACGGCGGATGGGACGCCAACTCGCGCCAGGCCAACCTCATCGAGCACCGCCACGCCAAGAGGTCGCCGGGAGACCCCGACAACAACGGCGGGGAGAGCATCAGCCCGCCCGACTATCACGCCCTGCGCACCAACGCGTACACCTACGTCGAGTACGGCAACGGAGCGATGGAGTACTACGACCTCCGAACCGACCCCTATCAATTGCGCAACGTCGTGAGTCAGTTGAGCGGCGCCCGGCGTGCGGAACTCCACGATGCGCTGACCCGCCTGAAGCAGTGCGACGGCGACGGCTGCTGGAGTGCCGGACACCCGTAAGCCTTCCGATCCACGCCGGCGAAATTGGGCTCCGATGCCCAGGCCGTCCCCCTCGGCCCGGGCCTCGGTCCGTTCCGGCGCGAAGCGCAGTGGTTCACCGAGCGCCTGGTCGGCTCGTGCCTAGGCCACGACGCCCGCCTCGACCAAGCGACGGAGCGATGTCGGCGAGGTCCGCTGTCGGTGCAGGGCGACGGCGCCGAGCGCGGCTGCGAAGGAGCCCAGTCCGGACGAACGCACCTCAGGCTGCGGACCCGGACCTCGTACGGCATGGGAGGCCAGCTCGTGTGCGATCGACTCCATGACCGCCGGACAGGCAGCGACCAGTTCGCCGCCCACGACGATCACATCGGGTCCGACGGCATGGCACAGATCGGCCAGCACCCGGCCGACCTGGGCGCCGGCTCGCGCTACGACCGAATGTGCCGTGCGGTCGCCCGAGCCCAACGCGGCCTCCAGCTCTGGTAGATCCATGGCAGGGCCGCCCACGCTGCGGCAGGCGTTCAGCACGGCTCCGACCGAGGCCACCGTCTCCAGGCACCCCGTCTTGCCGCACTCGCAGGGCGCACCGTCCGCATCCACGGTGATGTGGCCGAACTGCCCGGCGGTCCCGTGAGCACCGCGGTGCAGCCGGCCAGCCACCACGAGACCGCCGCCGACGTCGTGCGACAGCCGCAGGTACAGCACGTCCTGCGCCCCCGTGGCCGCACCCCAGACGGTCTCCGCCAGCGCTGCGAGCCGTGCGGCGTGGTCGACCGGAGCCCGGGTTCCGAAGCGTTCGCGAACCAGCTCTGCCACGCCGCCGTGCCGGACGGTCAGGAGGGAGCTGCGTTCCGGCGGTCCGGCCATCCCCACGCCGATGCCGTTGACGCCATCCGATCGCAGCGTCCCGCCGGTCAGGGCGTCCGCCAGCCGCCATGCGAGATCGACCCGGACCGGCCACGCCACGTCGACGCCATGCGGCTCGTGCGCCGTACCGACGATCTCGTGCGACGCGTCCATCGCGGCCACCCGCACCGCATCACGCGCGAATTCGATGCCCAGCACATGGCCGGCCTCGGGATTCAGGGCCAGGACCTCCGCCGGGCGACCCCGCTTGCGCAGGATCGCCTGTGGTACCGAGGCGAGGACGGCGCCCTCGTCCAGGAGCGTGGCGACGACGTCATAGAGCGTGGTCCGGGACAGACCGCTCAGGGCCCCCAACCGGCCCCGAGTCAGCGGACCGTGCTTGCGTAACAGGTGCAGGACCCGAGGTCCGTGTCGTGTCGTCATGTTCGGCATGGCGGAAGACGCATTCCCCTCTTCGATCACGACTGCGCCGGAACGGCGAGTCCTTCGCGCACGTGGCGTCAGGAAGGTAGAGAGCGTTCTTGTGGGAACTCTGTGAGCCGCCGGAAGACCTTCGACGGCCGTCTCGGCCCGAAGTGACGCGGGCCTCACCGATATTCGGCATGTCATTTCTGTCACTTCTTGGCGGAAAAATTCACGCTGCGTAGCGTCTACTCCCGTCGGCAGCAACCGGCTTGAGAGCCCTCCTGCGCCATACCCAGGACGTCACCGACGTGCCGTAACGGCCCCGTTTCCTGCCGAGTCCGGTCAGGCGCCGTAGGTGCGCCTTCCTCACCCGCTTTCCGTCCCGCACGGCGCGAGGAGAGAGGAACCCTGATGACCACCTCGCCCAACCCCTATGTGCTCACCCGCCGGAGAACGCTCACCGCGATGGCCGGCGCCGCCATGGCCGGATCAGCGATCGTCTTCACCACCCCACGCACCCTCGCCGCGGACGACGAGCCGGCCGCCGCGGCGGCTCGCAGGCTGCCGCTGACCGTCGTCAACCACAGCGGTGAGTTCGCCAACCGCTCCGTCCATCTGTACATCGTGGGCACCAAGGGAGACCGGCAGGTCAGGGTGACACGGCGCGGCACCGTGGAGCGCGTCAAGCTCTCCGACAACCGCGACAACGGCTTCACGGACTACGCCATCCCGCTGGCCGCCCGGGGCAACACCGAGCTCCGGCTGCCGTACATGTCCGGCCGCACCTATGTGGCGCTGGGCCACAAGCTGAAGTTCAAGGCCGTCCGGGGCGCGGACGGCAACGTCGCCCTGCAGCATCCCGCGGGCTGGGTCGAGTCCGACGAACATGGACGCCCGGCTCTCGGCCAGACGCTCCGCCAGCCGTACACGGCGCGGCAGAACAAGATCGGACATCACGTCGGTCCTTCCACATGACTTCAGAAGGGGGTGTTGACAACGCGCCCGCACCGTAGGGACCGACCTTGTGGAAATCCTGTGACGATCAGGAAGAGTCGCCGCTCGAGCCGTGGCAGACCCGCCCTCCGTGCCGTGCCCGGACGGCGAACCCATCGGGATAAACGATGGCGTGGCCGGTCTCGCCACGCAGCCGGCTCCGTTCGTCGTGGTGCAGCACCGTGGGACGCTCGGTGAGGACGGCAACGCTCTCGAAAGGCCACCACCGCCCGGCGGAACGCGCGACGCGCATGAGCCCGGCCAGCCGCTCCGCCTCGGCGAGGGAGCACGGGCCTCGGAAGTAGTCGTAGAAGCCAAGCTGTTCGGCGTCATGCTGGCCGGGCACGGACTTGAGGCCCGAGCCCCGGCGCACTCGCGGAGGATCATGTCCCGGACCCGATCCTCGGCCTGGGCCCAGGCGTCGTCCGTCACCCGGTCCCGCAGCGAGGGCTCGACACGGTCCCGTACGCCGACCCAGACCCGGTCGCGGAGCCGTTCCCCGACCTCGGTCCGGAGCAGATTGCGTACCGACGTGACCTGCTTGAGGTCCGAACCCCTCATGCCTTCCCAGATCCGGGCCCACACGTGGTCGTCCACCCGGGCCCGGACCGGCGCACCGACTTCGGCAAAGACCTCACTACAAACCCGGGCGCGGACCTGATCACCCGCCTGATGTCCGGCGCGGCCCCCGACTTGATCCCGGACCTGCGTCTCGACCCCGTCCCAGAGATCGGCCCCCACCTGATCCCTGACCTCGGCCTTCGCTTCCGCCACAGCCCAAGAGCCGACGGCTCCCGCCGGCCAGCCACTCGTCCGCGACCTCGGACATCGCACGAATCTGGAGTTCGGTGAGCTTTTCGATCTTCACGGTTCGGTGTTCTCCGCTCGCACCATCAGGTTCGGAGGATGTGCTCCGGGTCCTGGGCCGCCGCATGGGCGTACTCCCAGAAATCGAGGTGTCCGATGGCCAGGTTCACGTGCATCTCATTGACCAGCGCGGGCAGCAGGCGGAACACACAGCCCAGTTCCTCGTCATCGTCCTCGTCCAGTTCCTCATCCCTGGTCGAGACCGCGAGCAGGGCGTACTCGCCCCTCATCGAAGCGGCATCGGCGAGGAACACGACCTCCAGACGCGGATCGCCCAGCAGAGTGGACAGCACCACCACTTCCGGGCTCGCTCCCTCGAAGGCCCGGTCGTCCACCACGTGAGTGTCCCTCTCGTACTCGGCGCAGCCCTCGGCGAGCTGCTCGACGACCACTCGCCACGCTCCATCGTCCGAGAAATCCGTGCGCACAACGAGGGCCTCGGTTTCGAAGTCATGACCCGTCCGGTCGATCAGAGGTCGCATGCGCTGACCCTAGCCTTCGGACCAGCCGCCACTCGGCACACACGGACGGATCTCCTAGGGCACCGCAATAACTGCCGTTCACCGAGCAATTTCTGACCGAAGTCATCAGTCGCTGCTGTATACGTTCACCGACAAGTCGCCATGAAAGATGGAGAGTTAGGAAATCACATGCGAAAGATGTGCATTCTCGCCCTGCCGCTCGCACTATCGGCCGTGCTCCTAGTCGGCGGACAGGGCGGAGCCTCCACGGTGCCGGCGTCGGGCGAAGACATCGGCCGGTCCGTGACTGCGGTGCAGAAAACGGCGTCGGTGCTTGGAAGTTCGACGGTGTCACCAGGGCTCTCTCCGACGCGAGGGTCGGCTGGTTCCACACCTGGTCCTCCGGCCGGGGCGGGATCAAGGCTCCGGCCGGCGTGGAGTTCGTGCCGATGATGCACCACGCGGGATCGGCGACCCCGCGGAGCTGCACCGGGCCGGAGAGCAGGGCAGAATCCTGCTCGGCTTCAACGAGCCCGACCGGTTGGACCAGGCGCACATGACTGTGAAGGAGGCGCGCGGCCTTTGGCCCCGGCTGGAGTCGACCGGAATGCGGCTCGGCGCTCCAGCGGTCGCGACCGGTGGTGATGTCGCCGGTGGCTGGCTCGACCGGTTCATGAAGGGTGCCGCCGCCCGTGACTACAAGGTCGATTTCATCCCCTTGCACTGGTATGGCGCGGACTTTGACGCCAGACGTGCGACAGCCCAGTTGCGCAGTTACCTCCAGGCCGTGCACCAGCGCCACGACTAGCCGATCTGGCTCACCGTATACGCGCTCATCGACTTCACGAACGGCACCCCGCGCTATCCGACCAAGGCTCAACAGGCGGCGTTCGTGGCGAAGTCGACATCAACGCTCCAGAGATTGCCGTA
Source organism: Streptomyces cinnabarinus (assembly GCF_027270315.1). Taxonomy (NCBI): domain Bacteria; kingdom Bacillati; phylum Actinomycetota; class Actinomycetes; order Kitasatosporales; family Streptomycetaceae; genus Streptomyces; species Streptomyces cinnabarinus. Next base: position 786,740 of record NZ_CP114413.1, read on the forward strand.
CGTCCAACGCTATGCCTGGTTCACGCTCGCCACGGACCCGCGGCAACGGCAGCGGCCCGTACAACGGCGCCAGGGCCAACAGGGTCGGCGCGGCCTACCGCGCGGCAGACTGACGGTCCCGCCTCTGCCCACCGGCGCATTCTCTCCCAGGCATGGCCGCCTGCAAGCAAGGCCCCTGGGACGGGCCGTGCCAGCCAACGTGGTTCACCAAGCCTCCGCAGGTTTAGCCCTGGCCGGATTGGTTGCCGCACTCGTCAGCATCGCAGCCACGCGGCTCTCGTCATTACGCTGCCGTCCGGCTATCAGGGTTCGATCGCTGCCGCGCCTCGTGTGGCAAGGGTTGCGATGTCGCGGGCGAAGCCTTCCACGTCCTCAGGCCAACTCTCGGGCGGCTGGAAGATGAGCAGGGCGACAGCACCGTGCAAGGCGGCCGCGATGGCTCTGGTGAGCGCTGTCGCATCACCGCGGAGCGCGCCTGCCTTCACACACTCCTGGACCGTTCCACGCAGGAACCGGAAACAGGCCGAGGCTACTTGACCGCTGGCTTCGGTGGCTGGGCCGGTCATCACGAGACGGTAGCGGACGGGATGAGCCAGCCCGAACCGCACATAGGCGACCGAACGTTGGTGGAGCGCATTGAACGGGTCGTGCGAACCGGCGTCGGCAGAGGCATCGCCCATCCAGTCGCCCAGCTCACCCCAAACGCGTAGGCACACGGTGTGCAGCAGTTCGAGACGACTACCGAAGTGCAGGTAGACCGCCGGAAGGCTGACCCCCACCGCCTGCGCCACGGCCCGGATGGTGACCGCGTCCTCACCAGCCTTGTCGAGCAGCCGCTCGGCCGCCTCGACAAGTTCGTCACGCAGTCGCGCACCGTCCCCGCGTTGCGCCCGTCGCCGCCGCGGCGCAGCGACGGGCGGGGTGGAGGGCTCGGAGTCGAGCGGGTCCATCGTCACCACCTGCCCTGCGAGGCGGAAGAGTCGGCCGCCCCGGAGCCGATGCCGCTGCCGCGAGAGGTGGTGGGTGTCATCACGTCACTCGTCTCCGTGTTGTGGATCAGGGCCGTCGCATGTAACTTGTCGGCGTTAACTTAACTCTATAAACCAAGGATAGCCGATGACTGTCACCGCTGAGGAGATCTACGCCGTCGCACCGTTCGCGGAAACGCTCGGAGTGCGCTTTGCCGCGATCAATGCGTCGGAGGTTCGCGCGCGGCTCGACTACGTGTCGGCTCTGTCCACGCTGGGCGGCGGCCTGCACGGCGGCGCGCTGATGGGGCTGGCGGACGTGGCAGCCGCCGTGTGTGCCGCAGTGAACGGACCAGAGGGCACCTTGCCCCGAGGATTCCGCCTGGCAGACCGCGCGTGACGCGCTGGCCTCCCGCCCCGACCCGCTCGGACGGGTCGAATCCAAGTAGGTCTTGGGAGGAGATATGCGCGGTGGCGCCTGGGGCATCCCGAGGCGCCACCGCGCATATCTCCTTCAGGGTGCCGCCCGGCTGTCTGCGTGCCGGGTACACGCCAGCAGATGAGCCCCGTCCTCGGACCGCTCCAGCTCTTCTTTTCACCACGCAGTTCGTGCAGAGCGCTACCACTGGACGCCGCTGCAGGCCGGGCTCGTCAACTTCGTTCTCGCCGTCCAGGTACCGCGGTTGCTGGGGCGGGTGAGCAGGCCGAGAGTGTTGCTGATCGGGGTTGTCCTGACCACGGCGGGCATGGTGTGGCTCAGCCTCCTCGACCTGCACACCCCTACCTGACGGGCGTGGCGTTGCCGATGCTGCTCGTCGGCGCCGGGCAGGGTCTGGCCCTGGCCCCGCTGACCTCCAGCGGCGGCGACGGCGTCGCCCCCGCGGACGCGGGCGCCGTCTCGGGCCTGATCAACACCGTGCACCAGATCGGCAGCGCGCTGAGCCTCAGCATCCTGACCGCGGTGGCCACCACCATCCGCCCCGGCCACGGGGCCACCGACATCGCGGCCCGTTCAGGTGCCGCACTGACAGGCTCCGAAGTGCACACCCTCAATTCCGGGCACGTGGTAGCGGCGTCCCGCCCAGCACGTTCCCGGCTCCGTCCTCACGCGGGTACGGAGCCCGTTCCTAGCGCGTGGCGTACGCGCGGGATGAACGCGTGGGCTGCATCTCCGTCGGCCAGGCTCTGGCGGACCTTCCTCGGGTCGGCGGTGGCGGGGATCGGTTACCGTTCGTAGCCAGCAGGATCGTCAGGGCGCTGAAGTGGTCGGCAGCTGGCGTGAGTTGTCCGTGTCCAGGAGCCCGAGCCAGGCGAAGTGGGCGATGCGGTCCGCCAGGTCCTGCGACGCCGAGTCCGTCGCGAGATCGTCCGTGCTCGTCGGCGTCTGTAAGCGCTGCTGGGCGACGAGGGCGGAGCCGACGATCGACGTGCCCAGGTCGATCGCGAACGCCGTGAGGCCTGCTCCAGTTGCGCATTGTCGTGATCTGCGCGTTCGTGGGGGGCGCTCGTCTAGCACCCGGCGGCTCGTGGCAAGCATCGAATTGGGCAGCGGCGGAGAGGATGGCCAGGAAGAGCCGCCGCTTGTCGACGAAGTAGTCGTACACGGTGCGCTTGGACACCTCGGCTCTGGCCGCGATTGGAGGCGATCCCGGATCGAAGGGCGTCACGTTGACGTTCCGGCGAGCGAGGCCAGGCGCTCCATCTCGTCCACGCCGTCGGTGCAGCACCGCATACCAGCCGCCGGGGCCTTGGGCCGCTCGGGCAGCCGGAAGTTAAACGGCATCCGGTTTCGTCCTTGAACTATCGCCCGTCGTAGTCCCACACCGTGCAGACCAACCGGCGGCGCGGGCCTGCTTCTTCGACCAAGCGGGCCGCTCCGTCGACAACGCCGCCTTGGCGATGACCATGCCATCGGCCCTGGGCTGGAACACCGTGAAGTCCCAGTGCGTGCCGTCCTTGGGGAAGTCGGCGACGGTCTGCTCCAGCGACGGCATCCACGGCACCGGATGGGCCAGGTCCTTGCGCAGGATGCGCAGCCCCTGGCCTTGCGCATCGCCTTACCGTAGGAGAAGGCGAGCCTGGTCAGGCTGCCGGGGCGGTCAGAACCGCCTTGGCCGCCAGCCGGAGATTCCTGATCATCGGATTCGGGTCGCCCTTGCGGCTGACCAGGACGACCCGGCTGGATGGAGCTCCCTCGACCGGGACGGTGACGAGGTCGGGGCGCAGTGAGCTACGCCGATCGCCGACCGGTAGCACGGCGATCGCCCTGCCACTCGCGACGAGTTCGAGCTTGTCCTCGTAGCTCTCGATCGGCGGCACGCCGGCCCCGAGGATCCGGTAGGAAGCCCAGTCTGCGGTCTCGAACGCGCACGGCGCCGCCTCTTCGCCGGCCAGTTCTTCCGCGGTCACCGACGCGCGGCCGGCCAAGGGATGGCTGCGCGGGACCACGAGCATCCGAGGCTCCTCGTACAGCGGGGTGGTGAACACGTCGTCGGCAACGAGCGGCAGCGGGGCCCGCGCGATCAGGGCGTCGACGCGCCTGTCGGACAGCGCTCCGACGTCGCGGCAGCTCAGATGCCTGGTGGCGATCTCGGCGTCGGGGTAACGGCGGCGCAGTTCCCGCACGGCGGCAGTGATCACCAGGTCTTCGACGTAGCCGATGGCGATTCGTTCGGTCTCGGCTTGTTCACGCACGGCCAGCTCAGCCTGGCGGGCGGCCTGCAGCAGGTCTTGGGCCCGGGGGAGGAACGTCTGGCCGGCCGGAGTGAGCCGGGTGCCCTGGGCGGTGCGGTCCAGGAGTCGTGTGCCGAGATACTTCTCGAGCCGTTGGATCTGGCGGCTCAGCGCCGGCTGGGCTACGTGCAGGTCGGCGGCGGCCCGGCCGAAGTGCTGGTGCGCCGCCACCACGGTGAAGTAGCGCACGAGCCGCAGTTCCAGGTCCTGTCCGAGATCGTTCACCCTTGCAGGGTACGCGTCATGCTGTTTCGGAATGATCAGGTTGCCGGACCGGTCTTGGACGGCCATGCCGTCCTGGGCCTTGACTGAAGGAGCAACGTTTCCCCGAGAAAGCGACAGGCGCGATGAAGGCGATCCAGTTCCACGAAGCGGGCGGGCCGGAAGTTCTGCAGTACGACGAGGTGCCGGTTCCCGAGATCGGCCCGGGCGAGGTGCTCGTCCGGGTGCACGCGGCGGGCATCAACCCGCCGGACTGGTACCTGCGTGAGGGGATGAAGGTCATGCCGGCCGAGATGAGGCCGGCGCTGGAGCTCCCCCTGACCCCCGGAACGGACATGTCGGGCGTGGTGAAGGCGGTCGCTCCGGACGTCCGCGGGTTCGCCGTCGGTGACGAGGTCTTCGGCATGCTGCGGTTCCCCGGATTCGACGGCCGGACGTACGCCGAGTACGTGGCCGCGCCGGCTTCTGACCTGGCGCACAAGCCGGCCGGTATCGACCACGTGCAGGCGGCCGGGGCGCCGATGGCCGTGCTGACGGCCTGGCAGTACCTGGTTGATCTCGGCCACGACGTGCCATCTCCTTTCACCGGCCAGGTGCACCAGCCGGTGCCGATCACGCCAGGGATGACCGTGCTCGTCAACGGGGCCGCCGGTGGAGTGGGCCACTTCGCGGTGCAGCTGGCGAAATGGAAAGGGGCACACGTCATCGCGGTGGCCTCGGGCCGGCACGAACAGTTCCTGCGCAAGCTCGGCGCCGACGAGTTCATCGACTACACCAGGACGCGGGCGGCGGATGTGGTCAGCGGCGTCGACCTGGTGATCGACACCGTCGGTGGCCCGGACAGCTCACGCTTCCTGACTGTGCTCAAGCGCGGCGGCACCATGCTTCCGGTGTTCTTCGCCCAGTACGACCCCCAAGAGACGGCGAGTCTGGGCATCACGGTCTCGAACATTCAGGTGCGTTCCAACGGCCCCCAGCTCGCCGAGATCGGGCGCCTGTTCGACGAGGGCAAGCTGCAGGTCGGGGTGGACAGTACCTACCCGCTGCCCGAAGCGGCCAACGCACACACCCGAGCCGCACAGGGCCACATCCAAGGAAAAATCGTACTGACAATGGCCCCGTGATCGCCGAACTCCAACAGGCGGCGGCGAAATACACCCACACCCTGAACGAGCTCAATGCGCCCGAACTGGAAGCGGTTCCGACCGAATACACCACCTGGGCCTGAGGCAAGAGGCTTGCTACCAAAGGCTCGTGGATCAAGTTGCGCCTCGGGCAGAAGTCCCGGACCTGACTGCTCAGGCATTCCAGGGCTGAATAGCCAAGCGCCTGGCCTACGGCTGCGTCCCGATGCGGCTCGGCTGACACTGAAACGCAAGATCTACAGCACCCTCTTGATCCCGGGCAGGCCAGAGGGCCACGGCAGTGGAGCTCACGCAGCGCCACTGCAAGACCCTGCAGGCCCTCAACGACGCCGGGGTGCCCGAGGAGCTCATCCCCGAGTGGTACCACCGGCTGGTGACCTTGTCCGTGTCTCTGGTCTCCACCCACGCGGCCACCAATCCTCCAACCTGCCCGAGGCAAAACGGAGACTGGAAACCTTCCGAGTGATCACCCTCGGCCCCGACGCGGCAGACGTCCGCAACGCGAACCGCCGTCACCGCGCGATTTCCCGGACGTCGTCGGCCTGGTCCGCACCCGTATCCACCCCGTCAACTCGCCAGTTTGGCGAATCGTCAGGAGAGAAACATGAACCATCTGCCGGGCACCGACGTTGGGGTCCTGGTCCCGGTGGATTTCCACTTCAACGATCTGGACCCGATGGGCATGCTGCACAACAGCCGTTGTCAGATCTGGGTCGAGCGACCGTGGGGTGGAGTTCGGCCGGGGGGCAGGGCCTCGGCGGCGCGTCAGGCATCGAAGAGGACGGCTTCCAGGTGGTGAAGGCGTTCACCATCACCTACGACGTCCCGGTGATGGGCCTTGGTCAGTGCGCGGTGCACCTGTGGATGGAGCATATGGGGAGCGCTTCAGCCACCGCAGGCTATCGGGTGTGTTCAGACGAGGGCAGGACCACGCACGCGCACGGTACTCGCACCGTCGTTCGTGTCGACAGCACCACGCTGCGGCCCACGCCGTGGTCCGACCGAGCCCGTGAGGTGTCCCGGACCATCGAACTGCCGAAGAGCAGCGATCAGCCCCAGGTGGGGACGGGGCCCGCCTCTTGATGGCATAGCCATGTTGCTGCGTGACGGACCTCGTGCCGCCAGCCTCAAGCTGGCGGACGGCTGTACCGCGGGATGTCCGCCCATCGACGATTCCAGAACAACTGGACCATCTGCAGCCGGGTCATGAACACCAGGATGCGTCAAGGCGCCGATGCTCGATCGAGCCGACCCACCACAGTAGGGAACGAGCCGCCCGGCTCGATTTCCCGCTGACTCGGCCACGACAGGAGCACTGCCGCGGCTCCGACACGGCGTCGATCGCCGCCAGCACGGCGACCGGTGCTCACACCTGCTCTACGCGCGAGGCCGACTCGGACACAGCACGCAACACGCTCGAATCCCGGCCTACCTCACCCACGCGACGAACAGTTGCATGGTCACTGCCAGCACGCCCGACGACGAGATCTCCTGCCGTGCGTACGCGCCGTCGCCGCCGAGGTGACGGTCTCACCGGGTCGGGCGCGACGCCGTCAGGTCAGGCCTCCGACAAGATCCGGACCAGGCAACGACCAACGGGCCGCTCCTGCTGCCGACTTCGCACAGTTCCCATTTGCGAGCACAACGCGTACTTCCGGCGTCGCGCCTACCGGCACAGAGTTCGCGCCTGCAGTCTGCCTGGCCTGACCAATCCAGCCACCAGTTGCGGCGCAACTCAGAACCGGTCCGCTCCTATTTCCCGAGTTCTACGGAGCGTAGTCAGCACCAAACCAGCACGGAAGCCAGCACGCCACCGTCAAATCGCCTCCAACTGCGCTTCCCGGACACGGCAATCTCGACCCTCTTCAAGCCACTAACTGGCCGCTCAGTGAGGGGATGTAGGGGCCTGACGCATAGCCGCGCCCCGAACTATGTTGTCCCACCACATGTGAGCCTGACCTGCCGCTTCCTACGGTGTGCCGACACGCATACCCGTCCCCACCGCACACGAGGAAGTGGCGCACATGGCCTCCGCAGCAACCGCTCCACCAACGCCCGGCAACCTCAAGCGCATCGTCGCCGCCAGCCTCATCGGCACCACCATCGAGTGGTACGACTTCTTCCTCTACGGCTCCGCCGCAGCCCTCGTCTTCAACAAACTGTTCTTCCCCGACTCCGACCCGCTCGTCGGCACCCTGCTGTCCTTCCTGACCTACGCGGTCGGGTTCGCCGCCCGTCCGATCGGCGCCCTGGTCTTCGGGCACTACGGTGACCGGCTCGGACGCAAGAAGCTGCTGGTGCTCAGCCTGCTGCTGATGGGCGGGGCGACCTTCGCGATCGGTCTGCTGCCGACGCACGCGACGATCGGCTCGGCCGCTCCCGTGCTGCTGACCGTGCTGCGGCTGGTGCAGGGCTTCGCGCTCGGTGGCGAGTGGGGCGGGGCCGTCCTGCTGGTCTCCGAGCACGGGGACGCGCGACGGCGCGGCTTCTGGGCCTCCTGGCCGCAAACGGGCGCGCCCGCGGGACAGTTGCTCGCCACCGGTGTGCTCTCGCTGCTCACCGCCACGCTCTCGGACAGCGCCTTCACCAGCTGGGGCTGGCGCATCCCGTTCCTGCTCTCCGGCGTTCTCGTCATCGTCGGTTTGTGGATTCGTCTGTCTGTCGATGAATCGCCGGTCTTCAAGCAGGCGCTGGCCCAGGCGGAGGCCCGCAAGTCCGACAGCGCGGAGAAGCCGCCGCTCGTCTCGGTGCTGCGCCACCACTGGCGCGACGTGCTCATCGCGATGGGCGCGCGCATGGCGGAGAACATCAGCTACTACGTCATCACCGCCTTCATCCTCGTCTACGCCACCACCGCCGCCGACGTCTCCAAGCAAACCGCGCTCAACGCGGTCCTGATCGCCTCGGCCGTGCACTTCGCGGTCATCCCGGTCTGGGGCGCCCTCTCCGACCGGATCGGGCGCCGTCCTGTCTATCTGATCGGCGCGGCCGGAATTGGCCTGTGGATGTTCCCGTTCTTCGCCCTCATCGACACCGGAGGCTTCGGCAACCTGGTCCTCGCCGTGACGGTGGGCCTGGTGCTGCACGGCGCGATGTACGCGCCCCAGGCCGCCTTCTTCTCCGAGATGTTCGCGACCCGGATGCGCTACTCCGGCGCCTCGATCGGCGCCCAGTTCGCCTCGGTCGCGGCGGGCGCCCCGGCCCCGCTGATCGCCACCGCGCTGCTGGCCGACTACGACAGCTCCACGCCGATCGCCCTGTACGTCATCGCCGCGGTCGTCCTGACGCTGATCGCGGTCGGCGTGGCCAAGGAGACCCGCCACCGGGACCTGGCCGACATCGAGCCCTCCCCGGAGGACGAGGCCTCCGCCGCCGTCCGTACGGCGGCGGACGCGCACACCCGCTGATCCCGTCCCGAACCCGGCCCCCGTACGCCCCCGGCGTACGGGGGTCAGTGCGTGGTCGGTGCCGACAAGCGGTGCAGCCGCAGGGCGAGCTGGATCTCCAGGGCGCGGGCCGGGCTCTGCCAGTCGTCGCCCAGCAGGCGCCCGACGCGCTCCAGGCGCTGGGCGACCGTGTTCACATGGACGTGTAGATCGTCCTTGGTGCGGGCGGGGCTCATCCCGCTGGCGAAGTAGGCGTCGAGGGTGCGCACCAGGTCGGTGCCGCGTCGTTCGTCGTAGGTGACGACCGGGCCGATGGTGCGCTCGACGAAGCCGGTGATGTCCCGTTCGCCGGCCAGCAGCAGTCCGACGAAGCCGAAGTCCTCCGCGGCGGCGCCGTCACCGCGGCGGCCGAGCAGGCGCAGGGCGTCCAGGCAGCGGCGGCCCTCCTCGTAGGCGGCGGCCACGGTGTCGGGGTAGGTGGCGAGGTCCTCGACCGGGGCGGAGGCGCCCACGGTGACCGCCTCGTGGACGGCGGTGCCCAGCTGGCGGGCGGTGCGGCGGGCCAGTGCGGTGGCCGAGTCGGTCCCTTCCAGGGGCAGCAGCAGGACCGTGCCGCCGTCCCGGGCGGCGGCCAGGCCGTGCCGGGTCGCGGCCAGATGGGAGGCGGCGGACCACAGGCGGCGCCGGGCGGCGGCCTCCTCGTCGGCGCCGACGGCGGGCCCGTCGAGCCGGGCGGCGAGCACGACATGGGTGGCGTCGAGATCGGCGTCGAGCCGGGCGGCGCGCTCGCGCAGCAGGCGCGGGTCGCGGTCGCGGCCGTTCAGCAGGTCGTCCAGCAGTTCGCCGCGGACCCGCTGTTCGGCCTCGGCGGCCGAGCGCCGGGCGAGCAGCAGCAGCGAGGTGACCATCGCGGCGCGCTCCAGGGTGCGCTGGTCGACGGGGTCGAGCCCGGGATGGCCCCGCAGGACGAGCGCGCCCAGCAGTTCACCGCCCGCGGCCACGGCGGCGATCCAGTCGTCCTCGTGCCGTACGGCGTGCCCTTCCGCGCGGGAGGTCTCCAGGGCCGTGCCGGGGGCGGTCTCGGTGAACTCGACGGTGCCGTCGAGGACTTCGGCGACGGCCGCGGCCACGTCGTGCACCCCGCCGCCGCGCAGCACCAGCTCGGCGAGCCGGTCATGGACGTCGGAGGCGCGCTCGATGACTCCGCTGCGGTCGCGGATGATCTCGTTGGCGCGCTCCAGGTCGGCGAGGGCCGAGCGGGTCTCGGTGAGCAGGTTGGCGGTGTCGATGGCGGCCGCGGCCAGGGCGGCGAAGGAGCCGAGCAGGGCGATCTGCTCCCGCTCGAAGACCCGGGCCCGCCGGTCCGCCGCGAAGAGCACGCCGATGACGTGGTGCCCCAGCATCAGCGGCACCCCGCAGATCGCCACCAGTCCTTCCTCGCGCACCCCGGAGTCGATGCTCACGGTGTGCCGGAACCGCTCGTCCTCGAAGTAGTCGTCGGTGACGTAGGGACGGGCGGTCTGCGCGACGAGTCCGCCGAGCCCCTCCCCCATGCCGATGCGCAGTTGCTGGAAGCGGGCGGCGACCGAGCCCTCGGTGACCCGCATGTAGGTGTCGCCGCGCTTGGGGTCGTTCAGGCTGAGGTAGGCGACATCGGTGCCGAGCAGTGAACGGGCGCGCTGCACGATCGCCTGGAGCACGGCGTCCAGGTCCCTCAGGCCCGCCAGGTCGTGGGCCGTCTCGAAGAGCGCGGACAGCTCGGCCTCGCGCCTGCGCCGTCCTTCCAGTTCGGAGCGGACGCGCAGGGCGAGCAGCTTGGCCGCTTCCAGCGCGGCGATCCGCTCGGCGGGCCGTCCCTCGGCGCGGGCGAGCAGCAGCAGCTGCTCGTAGGCGTCGGCCGAGGCGCCTCGGGCCAGCAGTTCGAGGAACGGCGCCTCGGCGCCGCCGCCCGGCACCTGGCCGGTGGAGCGCTCTGCGGACTGCGGCTCTGCGGACCGCGGCTCTGCGGACTGCACGTGATCGCGGGACATGCTCACAGGATTCCCCATCGCACGGTCGCCGGGTCGGCCCTGTGGACAACCCGAGGGCGACGACCGCTCAGTGCGCGGTCCAGCCGCCGTCCAGGACGAGCGACGTACCGGTCACGAAGGATGCCTGCGGACTGCACAGATAGGCAACGGCCTCGGCGACCTCGTCCGGCTCGATGAGCCGCTTGAGCGCCATGTCCTGGAGCATCACCTCTCTCAGGACGCGTTCCTCGGGGATGCCGTGCGCCCGCGCCTGATCGGCGACCTGCTTCTCGACCAGCGGGGTGCGCACATAGGCGGGGCACACACAGTTCGAGGTGACGCCATGGGGGGCGCCTTCCAGGGCGGCGGTCTTGGAGAGGCCCTCCAGACCGTGCTTGGCGGAGACGTAGGCCGCCTTGTAGGCGGAGGCGCGCAGGCCGTGCACGGAGGACACGTTGACGATCCGGCCCCAGCCCTGCCCGTACATGTGCGGCAGCGCGCCGCGGATCAGCCGGAACGGCGCCTCCAGCATGACGGTGAGCACCGTGTGGAAGACGTCCGGCGGGAACTCCTCCAGGGGCCGCACCAGCTGCAGTCCGGCGTTGTTGACGAGGACGTCGGTGCCGGCCGCGGCCAGTTCGGCGGCGTCCAGGTCGGTGAGGTCGAGGGGGTGGGCCTCGATGGTGCCCGCGAGGCCCCGGCACTGCTCGGCGAGCGCCTCCAGGCCCTCGGCGTCCCGGTCGACCGCTCTGACTTTGGCCCCGGCGGCCGCGAGCCGCAGCGCGCAGGCGCGGCCGATGCCTCCGGCGGCGCCGGTGACGAGGGCGGTACGGCCGCCGAGGTCGAGCGAGGGGGCGGGGGGTGCCGGGAGGGCCTTGGACGGGGTCATGCACCCGACCCTAGGCAGCGCCCCTGCCCCATCCCATGTGGTCAGAGCCCATACTTCAGTCGCTGGTCATGGGTTGGAACCATGTGGGTTCGTCCGACAGCGCCTGCTTGATCCGGAACAGCTGGTACTCGCTCAGCGGGGGCAGCGCGTCCACCGCGAACCAGCCGACCGCGATCGACTCGTCGTCGTTGACCCGGGCCTCGCCGCCGACCGCCCGGCAGCGGAGGCAGACGTCCATGAACTGGCAGATGTCGCCATTGTCAAAGGTGACTTCCTGCCCAGACTTCACCAGCACGATCCGCTCGGGCACGCAGTGCACACCGGTCTCCTCGTACACCTCCCGCACCGCGCACTCCGCGGGCTGCTCGCCCGGGTCGGGGATGCCGGAGATCACCGCCCACTTGTGGTTGTCGGCGCGCTGCCCGAGGAGCACTCTGCCCTCGTCGTCGAAGACGACGGCGCTCACGCCGGGCAGCCACAGGAGCTGCTTCCCGGCGGACGCCCGGATCGTACGGATGAAGTCAGGAGTAGGCATGCAACCGACCCTAACGGGCCGGTGCGTCCTGCCTCCTGCGCACTCCGGCGCCGATCGCCCAGCCCAGCCCGCCCGCGGCGATGAGCACCAGGGCCATCTCCGGCAGGATGCCCAGCTTGGTGGCGGGCGTCTCGGAGGAGCGCAGCGGCACCTCCTGCACCAGCGAGTCGGCGACGAACATGCCGGTCTTCTGGGTGATCGTCCCGTCCGGCATGATGATCGCGCTGACCCCGCTGGTCACCGGGACCGTGACGGTCCGGCTGTGCTCGACGGCGCGCACCCGCGACATGGCGAGCTGCTGGTAGGTCATCTCACTGCGGTCGAAGGTGGCGTTGTTGCTCGGCACCGAGATCATCTGCGCGCCGTCGGTGACGGTGTCCCGCACGGCCCAGTCGAAGGCGGCCTCGTAGCAGGTGGCGAGGCCGACCTTGGTGCCGTCGATGTCGAACACGCCCGGCTCGCTGCCCCGGCTGAAGTCCTGGCGGACCATCGACGTCCACTCGGAGTTGATCGCCCCGATCATGGACCGCAGCGGAAGGTACTCGCCGAACGGCTGGATCTGCCGCTTGTCGTACGTCTGCAGCGGGCCCTTGGCCGGGTCCCACAGGATCTGTTCGTTGAGCAGCTTGCCGTCCCGCTCCACCACGCCGCCGACGGAGATCGGCGCGCCGATGGCCTTCGCCGCGGTGTCGATGACCTCGCGGGCGTCGGCGTTGGCGAAGGGGTCGATGTCGGAGGAGTTCTCCGGCCAGAGCACGAAGTCGGGCCGGTCGACCTTGCCCGCCTTGACCTGGGCGGCGAGCCGCTCGGTCTCCCGCGCGTGGTAGTCGAGCACGGCCCGGCGCTGGGAGTTGAAGTCCAGTCCCGCGCGGGGGACGTTGCCCTGGATGACCGCCACGGTGACGGTGCCGTTCTCGGCCTTGTCGCTGACCAGCGGCCGGGCGGACAGCGCCCCGGCGACGGGGACCGCGACGCTCAGCAGGGCCACGGCCGCGGCGGACCGCTGGACGGCCCGGGTGCGCTGCCGTTCCACGGCGAGCCGGACCACCTCGTACAGGCCGAAGCCGCACAGGACGACCGCGAAGCCGAGCACGGGGGTGCCGCCGACCGCGGCGAGCGGCAGGAAGACACCGTCGGCCTGGCCGAAGGCGATCTTGCCCCAGGGGAAGCCGCTGAACGGCGCACGCGCGCGTGCCGCCTCCCCGGCGATCCACAGCGCGGCGGCCCACACGGGCCAGCCCGGCAGCCGGGAGACCACGGCGACGCCGGCGCCGACCAGCGCCACGAAGACCGCCTCGATGACCACGAGCGCGATCCAGGGCCCGGGGCCCACCTCCACGCCCGTCCACACCAGCAGTGGCAGCAGGAAGCCCAGACCGAAGAGGTAACCGAGACCGAGACCCGCCTTCCAGCTGCGGCCGCGCAGCAGCCAGCCGAACCCGGCGAAGGCGGGCACCGCCAGCCACCACAGGGTGCGCGGCGGGAAGCTGACGTAGAGCAGCACTCCGAAGAGCGCGGCTGCGAGAGCCGGCAGCAGGCGTTCGAGCCACACCCGGCGCGGGGCGGGCGAGAGCGGCTTCACCTGGTCCGACTCGTCCACGGAGGTTGCGGTGACGGTCACTGTGGGAGTGTACGGCGGTCGGCCTCGGCACCGACAGCGCGGTCGGTGAGGGGGCGGCGGCCGCTGTGCCACATCGCTCCCTCCCAAGACGTCCACAAATCGTCCATCTACCGTTACGGTGTGCCGGAGCAAGTGTCGTACGAGCCGGTCAGGGCCGTGGCGGAGCGTTTCGCCACCGGTCGGGGGGCGACCGGGTTGCGGGGGTCGGTCGGGGTGGGTGCCACGGGGATGACGTCTGCGGCCGGTGCCGATGACGTCGGAGAGAGACGAAACGTTTCTGACGCGGCGGGTGTCGTGGTGCTCGGCGCCTGCGCCACCTGGTCCCTGGTCACGGCCACCGTGCAGGACGGCCGCCCCGAGGGTGTGCTGCTCGCGATCCTCGCCGTCGCCGCCGGTTACGCCGCGGGCCGGATCGGCGGCGCGCTGCTGCCGGTCGCCGCGCCCGGTGCCGCGGCGCTCGTCGGAGTGGCCCTGACGGTCACCCTCCCCCGGCTCGGCCCGGACCCCGACATCGTCACGCCGCTCGGCCAGGCCGGTGCCACGGCCGCCCTGCTGACCCTCTCCGCGGGCGCCGCCTGCTGCGCCGCCTGGGCCGCCAAGGCGCCCGCCCTGCGGCTCGCCCTGCGCCTGCTGGCCGCCGGGATCGCGGTGACCGCGGCCGTCCTCGGCTCCACCTCGGGACTCGTCGTCTGTTCCGCCGTACTACTGTGCTCCCTCGCCGCCGGCAAGATGCCGAACCGGGGCCTCGGCATCGCCGGACTGGCCCTGACCACGGCCCTGGTGACCGGTGTGACCTGGGCCGTCGCCGGGAGAGCGGTGCCGGACGGGCTCTCCGCCTCGCTGGAGGGCCAGCTCACCGGGCACCGCCTCGACCTGTGGCACGACGCCCTGAGTCTCGCGGAGCAGGACGCCGCCCTGGGCGTGGGCCCCGGACGCTTCGGGGAGCTGAGCTCCACGGCCACCGGCACCCTGCTCTCCGACGGCAAACCGCACTCGGCGCCCTTGCAGCAGGCCGCCGAACAGGGCGTCGTCGGGTTGGTGCTGCTGGCCGCCGCGTTCTGCTGGGTGCTCTTCGCGCTCTGGCGCGCTCCGCGGCCGACACCCGTCGTGCTCACCGCAGGGGCGGCGCTGACGGGGCTCGCGGCGATCGCCACGGTCGGCAACGCGCTCAGCTTCACCACGGTGTCGGTGGGCGCGGGACTGCTGGCCGGACTGGCCACGGCCCGTCCGATGCCCGAGACGTCACCCTCCACCGTGCCGGAGGCCCGCCCCCGCCGGACGGTCTGAGGTCAGTGCGCGGTGCCCGGGGTGCCCGCGCGCAACCGGGCCCTGATCACCCGTACGGCCGCCTCGGCGTCGTCCACCGTGATCGTGAACGTGTGGCCGTCCCAGAGCCGCAGCACGATGCCCTCACCACGCCGTACGACGACGGCGGTGCCCTTCTCGGGCCGCCAGCGGTAGCCCCAGCCGCCCCAGTGGCGGGGGGTGACCAGCGGCGCGAAGTCGGCGCCGACGACATCGGACAGCGGGATCCGGCGGCGCGGCACGCCCATGTGGCCGCAGCGCACTTCGAGGCACTCCTTGTCGACCTTCAGGGCGACGTGCACGAACGCCAGGGTGCCGAAGAGAACGAGCAGACCGGCCGCGATACAGCCGACGACGGCCATCGCGAGCGGGGCGACGCCGGAGGTCCACGCCGAGTCGACGGCCAGCTCGACGCCGAGCGCCATGCAGGCCGCCCCCACCAGCGCCAGCAGCCACTGGACGCGGTTGGTGGCCCGTCCGGTCCAGACGTCGGGGTGCGGCGCGTGCTCGCCGTGGGGGTGGTCCCTCATGGCAATGAGGTTACTCAGGTTTCGCTGCGCGGGTACCTCGTTGCGCAGGGTGACTGGGCCACGTGGGCGTTCCTGCCGGTCCGCGTCATCCGGCCGGGGTGACCGCCTGCAGAAGGCGTCCCTCGGCGTAGGCCAGGGCGGGCTCGGGCAGGGTGCCCGCGCGTCCGCTGAGCAGCACCGTGAGGGTGCCGACGGGGTCCGCAGCGGGCGCGGGCTGCTCGCCGATCCGGCGCAGCGCCTGGGCGGCGACCGCTCCGGCGGAGCCGTGCAGGACGAGTGGCGGAAGCCCGGGACGCTGCACGGCGGCGCGGATGCGCTCGGCGACCAGCTCGTAGTGGGTGCAGCCGAGGACGACGGTGGTCACGTTGTCGGGGGTCAGGCTGGCGGCCGCGGCCACGGCGGCGGTGATCGCCGCCTCGTCGGCGCGCTCCACGGCCTCGGCGAGCCCGTGGCAGGGCACCTCGGTGACCCGTACTCCGTCCGCGTGGTCCTCGATGAGGCCTCGCTGGTAGGCGCTGCCGGTGGTGGCGGGCGTGGCCCAGATCGCGACGGGTCCGCCGCCGGCCGCCGCGGGCTTGATCGCGGGGACCGTGCCGATCACCGGGATGCCCGGTTCCAGACGGGCCCGCAGGGCGGGCAGGGCGTGCACGGTCGCGGTGTTGCAGCCGACGATCAGGGCCTCGGGGCGGTGGGCCGCGGCGGCCTCGGCTACGGCGACGGCCCGCCGGGTGAGGTCCTCCGGCGTGCGCGGTCCCCAGGGCATGCCGTCCGGGTCGAGGGAGAGGACGAGATCTGCGTCGGGCCGCAGCCGTCGTACCGCGGCGGTGGCCGCGAGCAAGCCGATTCCGGAGTCCATCAGCGCGATCTTCACCCGGCCACGATAGACGATGGCCCCTTGCGGGCCGGTGGCGTGGGGCAGACTGCGCGGGTGAGCGCCTTCGTGTGGATCGCCGTCGGATCACTCGCCGCCTGGCTGTGGCTGCTGCTCTGTCAGGGCTTCTTCTGGCGCACGGACATCCGGCTGCCCGCCCGGCGCGAACCGCGCGCGTGGCCACCGGTGTGCGTGGTCGTCCCGGCCCGCGACGAGGCGGCGGTGCTCCCCGACAGCCTGCCCACGCTGCTGGCGCAGGACTATCCGGGCCGGGCCGAGGTCTTCCTGGTCGACGACGGCAGCTCCGACGGCACCGGCGAGCTGGCGCGCGAACTCGCCGCCCGGTACGGCGGCCTCCCGCTGACCGTGGGCTCGCCCGGTGAACCGCCCGCCGGCTGGACCGGAAAGCTGTGGGCGGTGCGCCACGGCATCGCTCTGGCACGCGCGCGTGAGCCGGAGTACCTGCTGCTCACGGACGCCGACATCGCCCATGCGCCGGACAGCCTCCGCCGGCTCGTGGCCGCGGCCGGCACCGGCGGTTTCGACGCCGTCTCGCTGATGGCGCGGCTGCGCGTGGAGAGCCGCTGGGAGCGGCTGGTCGTCCCGGCCTTCGTCTACTTCTTCGCGCAGCTGTATCCGTTCCGCCGGATCGGTAAGAAGGGGACGCGTACGGCGGCCGCGGCGGGCGGCTGTGTCCTGTTGCGCGCGGACACGGCGGAGCGGGCCCGGATCCCGGACGCGATCCGGCACGCCGTCATCGACGACGTGGCGCTGGCCCGCGCGGTGAAGGGCGGCGGCGGGCACATCTGGCTGGGCCTGGCCGACCGGGTGGACAGTGTGCGGCCGTATCCACGGCTGCACGACCTGTGGCGGATGGTCTCCCGCAGCGCCTACGCGCAACTGCGGCACAACCCGCTGCTGCTCGCCGGTACGGTCGCCGGGCTCGCGCTCGTGTATCTGGTACCGCCGGTGGCACTGGCCGTCGGGGATCCGGTGGCCAAGGCCGTCGGCGGGCTGGCGTGGCTGGTGATGACCGGGACCTACCTGCCGATGCTCCGCTACTACCGCCAGCCGCTGTGGCTCGCTCCCCTGCTGCCGTTCACCGCGTTCCTCTATCTGCTGATGACGCTCGACTCCGCCGTGCAGCACTACCGGGGGCGCGGTGCGGCCTGGAAGGGCCGCACCTACACACGTCCGGACGCGGTGCCCGACGAGGGCTGACTACTTGCGGCCGGGCGTCCAGTTCATGCCCCAGCCGTAGGCGTAATCGACCGTCCGCTGCGGGCTCACCCCGCGATCGGGCACCAGGTAGCGGGCCTCGCGCTGGACGACGAGGTCACTGCCGGTGTTGGTGATCAGGGCCAGCGCGCACACCGTCGAGGGGACCGTGCACTCGTCGAGCGAGAAGTCCACCGGGGCGCCGAACTGCGGGGTGAGGGTGACCGTGGCGTGCAGGTCGGCGAAGGAGCGGGCGCCTTCGTAGATGGTGACGAAGACCAGGATGCGCCGGAAGGCCTGCTGGAAGTCGAGGTTGACGGTCAGGTTCTCGCCGCTGGCCATGGCGCCGGTGCGGTCGTCGCCGTCGAGCAGGATGAACGGTGGCTGGTTCAGGGCGCCGAAGGCGTTGCCGAGGGCCTGGACGACGCCCTTGCTGCCGTCGGCGAGCTCGTACAGGGCGCACAGGTCGAGGTCGAGGTCGCTGTGCATGGCGACCGGGCGGCCCAGCTTGCTCGCCCAGCCCGAGAACTGCTTGCGCACCTCCCAGTTGAGGTTCACGCGCAGGGCGCCCGAGGTACCGCCCTGCTTGGTCAGCGAGACCGCCGGGGCGGCCTTGGTGAGCGTCACCTTGCTGAGGCTGACCGGGGCCGTCGACGGCGGGGGCGGAGCGGTGGGGGGCATCGCGGGCGGGGGCGGCATGGTGGCCGCCGGGGTCACGGGAACCTGCGGCATGGTCGGCGTCGGGGCGACGGGCGCGGGGGCCGGGGCGGCCGGCTGGGGCTCGTCGACCGTGATGCCGTAGTCGGTGGCCAGCCCCTCCAGGCCGCTGCTGTAGCCCTGGCCGACGGCGCGGAACTTCCAGGCGCCCTGGCGGCGGTAGAACTCGCCCAGCACGAAGGCGGTTTCGACGGTGGCGCCGGTGCTGTCGAAGCGGGCGACCGAGGTGCCCTGGGCAGCGTCCTTGACCTCGATGGCGAGCTCGGGGACCTGGCCGAAGGAACCGCCGTCGGAGGAGGCGGCGAGGATGACGGTCTCGATCGCGGGCTCCACGCGCGCGAGGTCCACGAGAACGGTGTCGGTCACCCGGCCGCCGGCGTCCCGCTTGCCCTCGTGCCGGACCGCGTTCGAGGAGTGCACCGGCTGGTTGTAGAAGACGAAGTCCGCGTCGGACCGGACCTTCCCGCCGACCAGCAACAGCGCCGAGGCGTCCGCGTCGGGCACGCCCGGCCCGGAACGCCACCCCAATTCGACGCGAAGTGCCGTCGTCGGCACCGGAACATTCGACCCTTTCGGCATTGACATGTCCGCCCCCATCACGTGTCAGCGCGCCAGGTCAGCCCCGGCAGATCCATTCGGTTCCGTTCTTCGGTCCCGCAGGGGGCCAACCTATTCCCCACGCGCGCGGAACACCTACAAGGCGTCGGCGAAGATCGCTGGCCAACCCCCGGTAACCCCCTCGGAACTCGGCCTTTACAGGATCCGAGCGCCGTTCGATGCCCTTTTTTGCCAAGTTCGCTCGCATTGGCGATCCCACGTCACCGCCGACACGGAAAACAACCCTCTTATCGGTCTCCCCAACCAGCACATCGTGGGCTTAACTTATGTGCCATGACCTCCCCCCGCTCCACCTATGGCGGCGGCTACTACAGCGCCTCCTTCCCGGACACCCCGATCTACGACTCGCTCGTGGCCGAGCGGGGCACCCCGCAGATCGCCCCGATCCGGGTCCCCGCGGCCTACGACACCCCGGGCAGCTACCTGCCCGCGCTGCCGTCGGCGCTCCCGGCCCTGCCGGCCGCTCCGTCCCAGCCCTCCTACGGCTACCCGCAGGCGCAGCAGCCCGCACCGCTGCAACAGGCCCCCGCGGCGTACATCCCGCAGCAGGCGGCAGCGCCTCGCGGCTATCCCGGTCCGCAGCCCCAGCAGCCGCGCCCCGCGGCGCCCATGGGCTACGAGGCGATGCGTCCCGCGGCGCCCCGGCCCGCGGCCCCGTCGTACCAGGACCCGTACAACAACCAGCAGTACCGCGGCTACTGAGCCGTTCCCCGGCCGGTCGGTGCCACCTGGCACGATGACCCCATGGGGAACGCTCAACTGCACGCGATACACGTTCATCCGGTCAAGGCGTTCCGGGGCTTCGCGCCCCGGGAAGCCGTCGTG
The DNA here is from genome assembly GCF_027270315.1 of Streptomyces cinnabarinus. Classification (NCBI taxonomy): domain Bacteria; kingdom Bacillati; phylum Actinomycetota; class Actinomycetes; order Kitasatosporales; family Streptomycetaceae; genus Streptomyces; species Streptomyces cinnabarinus. Next base: position 806,332 of record NZ_CP114413.1, read on the forward strand.
GAGCCCTGGGGGCTGACCGGTGACCGTCGCTGGACGCTGATCGACGACGGGGGAAAGGTCGTCACGCAACGCCAGCAGCCTCGCCTCGCCCTGGCCGCCGCCGAGCTACTGCCCGGCGGCGGCCTTCGGCTGTCCGCGCCCGGGATGGAGCCGCTGACCGTCCCGGTGCCGAAGCCGGTCGCGACCGTCCCGGTGGAGATCTTCCGCGACAAGGTCGAGGCCGTCCCCGCCGAGGACGACGCCGTGCACACCTGGTGCAGCGCCTACCTCGGCGCCCCGGCACGGCTGGTACACCTGGACGACCCCGCCACGCGCCGGCCCGTCGACCCGGAGTTCGCGCTCCCCGGCGAGACCGTCGGCTTCGCCGACGGCTACCCGCTGCTGCTCACCTCGACCGCCTCGCTGGACGCCCTCAACTCGCTGATCGCCACGGGCGATCACGCGGACGAGGGCCCGCTGCCGATGAACCGCTTCCGGCCGAATGTCGTCGTCGACGGCACCGACGCCTGGGCCGAGGACGACTGGTCGCGCCTCGCCATCGGCGACGTCACCTTCCGGGTCGCCAAGATGTGCGGACGGTGCGTGGTGACCACCACCGACCAGGGCACCGCCGCGCGGGGCAAGGAGCCCCTGCTCTCCCTCGCCCGGCACCGGCGCATCGGCGGCAAGCTCGTCTTCGGGCAGAACCTGGTCCCGCTGACCGGCGGCACGATCCGGGTCGGCGATCCGGTCAGGGTCCTCGCGTAGGCCCTGACGAACGAGTGGGAACCGGGGGCGCCGGTCCGTGCGTTGAGTCTTTCGCGAGCGGTTCATGAGAGGCTCCGGCGTAGGTGATTTCGCTCTCTCTCGACCGGGATCGCGCGTGAGCGGCTCCGCGGGGGGTTATCACGGAGCGGGAAGGGGGTGCGGGAGGGTGCGAGCGATCAGTGGGCTCTGGCGCTGGCGGCACAACCCGCTGCGCCGGGCGACCGATCTGGCCGAGGCATGGGTGGCGTTCGGCGCCCTGCTGCTCCTCCTCGTCCTGGCCCCCGTGACGGGAGCGACGGTCGGCGCCGTCGCGCAGGACGCCCTCCAGGAGTCCGTGCGCCAACAGCACGCCTCCCGCCACCTGGTGACCGCGACCGTGACCGAGGTCCTCGGCGACTCCCCGCTCAACTCCGACCCGGAGACCGCCGCCACCGGACGGGAGGTCCGCACCCGCGTGCTGGCCGACTGGACCGCCCCGGACGGCACCCCGCACCACGGCCAGGTCACCGCGCGGATCGACGACCCGCAGCCCGGGGAGCACTTCACGATCTGGACGGACCGTCAGGGCCGCATCGCCGCCCGCCCGCTGGACTCGGCGACCGCCACCACCCATGCCGTGCTGGCCGGATTCGGCGCTGCCCTGCTGGCGATCGGCATGATCGAATCGGCCAGAAGGCTGATCGTCTGGCGCATGGTCCGCCGCCGGTACGCCCGTTGGGACCAGGCATGGGACCGGGCGGGACCGGACTGGGGCCGCACCGGGACCGGCAGCTGACCGCCTTCCGCCTCTGGTCAACCAGGGACCTGCGCACACGCTACGGTGGACCGCGCCGACTCTTCGGCGAGGACCCGAGCGAGCCGGCCTCCTGGGTGACTGGAGCGCCCCGGAGGCGACGAGCCATCAGTACGACCGAGGTGGGGGCACAACAACGCCATGGCACAGGGCACGGTCCAGGTGACACACACCGGCGCTTCGCGGTGGCGGCGCCGCACGGGTGAGTACGCGTCGCTCGCCGCAGCGCTTCAGGCCGCCGCCGACGGTGACGTCCTCACCATCGCGCCCGGCACCTACCGGGAGAACCTCGTCGTCCAGCGGCCGGTGACCCTGCGCGGCCCCGAGGGCTCCCCCGGCTCGGTGCGGATCGCTCCCCTGGACGGTGTGCCGCTGACCGTGCGGGCCTCGGCGGTCGTCCAGGACCTGCATGTGGAGGGCCAGGACGCGGCCGCGCCCGCCGTCCTCGTCGAGGAGGGCGCGCCCGAGCTGGTGGACCTGCGGGTCGTCACCCGCTCCGCGGCCGGGATCGAGGTGCGCGGCGGAGCCCGGCCGGCCGTGCGGCGCTGCACCGTCGACAACCCCGCGGGCATCGGCATCGCCGTGGTGGACGGCGGGGGCGGGGTGTTCGAGGAGTGCGAGGTCGTCTCGGCCGGGCAGTCCGGGGTCGCGGTGCGCGGCGGGGCCCACCCCCGTCTCGAACGCTGCCGGGTGCACCACACCTCCGGCTCGGGACTCTCCGCGACCGGGGAGAACTCCGCGCTGGAAGCGGTCGGTTGCGAGATCTACGAGGTCCGGGGCAGCGGGGTGCAGATCTCCGGCCGCGCCACCGCCCACCTCACCGACTGCGATGTGCACCGCACCACCGCGGACGGCGTCACGCTCGACACGGACGCGGTCCTCACCCTCGCCGACTGCCGTATCCACGACATCCCGGAGAACGCGGTCGACCTGCGCTCCCGCTCCGTGCTGACGCTGACCCGTACCAGCGTGCGGCAGTTCGGGCGCAACGGACTGTCGGTGTGGGACCCGGGCACCCGCGTGGACGCCAACCAGTGCGAGATCTTCGACTCGACCGGCGACTACCCGGCCGTCTGGGTCAGCGACGGCGCCACCGCCGTACTCGACTCCTGCCGGGTGCACGACGTGCCGGACGCCCTGTTCGTCCTGGACCGGGGCTCCCGCGCGGATGTCGTCGACAGCGATCTCACCCAGGTCCGCAACACGGCCGTGTCGGTCAGCGACGGCGCCACCGCCCAACTCGACGACTGCCGTATCCGGGACGCGGCGACCGGCGCCTGGTTCCGCGACCACGGCAGCGGCGGCACCCTCGCCAACTGCACGCTGGACGGCGTGCAGACCGGAGTGATCGTCACCAAGGGCGCCGACCCCACCATCGAGCGGTGCACCGTCGACTCCCCCGCGGAAGCGGGCTTCTACGTGTCGGCGGGCGGCCGCGGCTCCTTCCTGAACTGCCGGGTCACCGGCAGCGCCGGATACGGCTTCCATGTGATCGACGGCTGCCGTACGACGCTGCGGAAGTGCCGGACGGAGCGGTGCGCGCGCGGGGGTTACGAGTTCGCCGACAGCGGCCCCGACGCGGGCGCCGGCACCGGTCCCGTCGTCGAGGACTGCACCAGCGACGAGAGCGCGGGGGTGCGCCCGCCCACCGCTCCCCGGGAGACGGCCGTGCAGACGGCGAGTCAGTCGCCGGGCCTGCTGGGCGCGATCCCCGGTCAGCGCACCACCGAACAGGAGCCGCTGATCACGCCCGAGGCGCCGGAGCAGCCGGCCCGCACCTCCAAGGCCGTCCTCGGTGAACTGGACGCGCTGGTGGGCCTGGACAGCGTCAAGCGCGAGGTACGGGCGCTGACCGACATGATCGAGGTCGGCCGGCGCCGCCAGCAGGCCGGTCTGAAGGCCGCCTCCGTCAAGCGGCACCTGGTCTTCACCGGCTCCCCCGGCACCGGAAAGACGACGGTCGCCCGGCTCTACGGCGAGATCCTCGCCTCGCTCGGGGTCCTGGAGAAGGGCCATCTCGTCGAGGTGTCCCGGGTCGACCTGGTCGGCGAGCACATCGGCTCCACCGCGATCCGCACCCAGGAGGCCTTCGACAAGGCGCGCGGCGGTGTGCTGTTCATCGACGAGGCCTATGCGCTCTCACCGGAGGACTCCGGCCGGGACTTCGGCAAGGAGGCCATCGACACCCTGGTCAAGCTGATGGAGGACCACCGCGACGCGGTGGTGGTGATCGTCGCGGGCTACACGGCGGAGATGGAGCGGTTCCTCTCCGTCAACCCCGGTGTGGCGTCCCGCTTCTCGCGAACCATCACCTTCTGCGACTACAACGCCGAGGAACTGCTGCGGATCGTCGAGCAGCAGGCCGAGGAGCACGAGTACCGGCTGGCGCCGGGCGCCGCCGAGGCGCTGCTCACCTACTTCACGGCGATGCCCAAGGGACCCGCGTTCGGCAACGGCCGCACCGCGCGGCAGACCTTCGAGGCGATGGTGGAGCGGCATGCGAGCCGGGTCGCCCAGCTGGAGGAGCCCAGCACGGACGATCTGACGCTGCTCTACGCGGAGGATCTGCCCGAGTCGCCGTGACCGCGTCGGCCGGGGAGCATGGCTGCCGTGACGACGTGACGCAGAGCGCGCACGCGGAAAGGCGACGGTCATGCTGGGAGAGAGCAAGGCATTCAGCGGCTTCTCGGTGGACGACATCGGCAGGGCCAAGGAGTTCTACGGCACCACCCTCGGCCTGCGGGTGTCCGAGACGGGCGGGATGCTGACCCTGCACCTCGGCGGGGACACCGATGTGTTCGTGTACCCGAAGGACAACCACACGCCGGCCTCGTTCACGATCCTCAACTTCCCCGTGGACGACATCGACAAGGCCGTCACCGAGCTGGTCGCCCGTGGAGTGACGTTCGAGAGGTACGAGGGCTTCGGGCAGGACGACAAGAACATCGCCCGCAGCGCAGGACAGGACCAGATGCAGGGGCCGGACATCGCCTGGTTCAAGGATCCCGCGGGGAACGTTCTGTCCGTGCTGTCGGGATCGATGTAGCGCGCAGCCGGGCCAGGAGGCGTTCGCGTTCCTCGGCGAAGGCGGGGTCCGCCTGGTAGTCGGAGTGCCCGAGGATCGGCGCGGGCAGGGGGTGCGCTTCGGTGCGCCCGTAGGCCAGCGGGTCCTTGAGGGCGTCGCGGTCCACTTCGGGGCCGCATTCGCCGGGGAGCAGCACCGGGCCGCCGATGGGGTCGGTGGGCCGGTGCAGATTGCGCCAGCAGTCGACGTCGTGGTGCAGGGCGCTGAGCGCGGCCGGGCCGAAGTGGGCCGGGAACCAGCGGCCGTAGAGGCGCTCCAGGGGTGAGCCGTAGGTCAGCAGGGCGACGCGTTTGCGGACGGACGGTTTCAGCTGCCAGGCGGCGGCCGCGGCCAGGACACTGCCCTGGGAGTGGCCGGACAGGACGAGCCGTCCGCCGGTGGCCTCGGTCCAGGTGGCCATCCGCCAGGTCAGGTCGGGTACCGCGCGTTCTGCGTAGCAGGGCGGGGCGAAGGGGTGGGCGGCGCGCGGCCAGAAGGTGCCGACGTCCCAGAGGATGCCGATGGTGCGGCGGGCAGAGGCGTCCTTGTAGGCGCGTCGGCCCCAGGTGACGAACAGTATGAAGCCGAGGCCGATCAGCCAGGACCCGAGGGCCTGGGCGGTCTCGGCGGCGCCCTGGACGAAGGCGGGCGCCGGTTCGGTGGCCGCGGCCGGTGTCCTGTCGGTGGCCAGGGCACCTACCAGCGCTCCCGCGCCGAGGAGCAGGGTCGTGGTGGAGACGACCGCGACGAGCAGCGGTCCCCGGTCGGTGAGCGTGGCCATCGCACGGGTGCGGGCGATACGGCGGCTGCGCGTGCTGTCCTCGGGCTCGCCCCGGTGGTCACGCTCCACGGCGGCCCGTTCGGCGCGGGCCAGGCGCCAGGTCCGCCGGCCGAGCCCCCCGCACAGCAGGAGCACGAGCAGCAGCAGGGGCGGGATCACGGACGCCTGCCAGGTCAGCAGGACGGGCGGGCCGGGGATCGACACATGCGTGCCGTCGAGCCAGTCGGCGACGCGCTGGGCGACACCGCCCGACATCACCCCTCCGAGGGCGCAGGCCAGCATCGCGACGGCGGGCCCGCCGAGGCCCCGGATCGCGGCCCGTGCGTCGGGGTGGGTACGGTGCAGGGCGTGGGCGATCACGCCCAGGACGATGACGAGCAGGCCCTGGACGAAGGCGAGGGCGCCGAAGGTGGCGTCGCCGGGGAGCCGGCCGCTCGACACCCACCCCGGGCGCGCCCAGGCGGCGTAGCCGAGGGTGAGGGCCAGCAGGGCGAGACAGCCGAGCGGGAGACGGCGTACGAGACGGTCGTCGAGGTGCTGGTCGAGGCGGTTCTCGCTGCGGCCCCGGCGGCAGACCACCCAGATCACCACGGCCGCCGCGGCCAGGAGGGCCGCCTCCAGGAGGCGGCCGAGCGCGTCGAGGGCGATGGGGCCGCCGGAGCGGTGGTCGAAGCGGGCCGCGGGCAGGCCCACCGCGGCGGCGACCGTCAACAGGCCCGCAGCGGTGTGCGCGGCACGCAGCCGGGCCACCAGACGGCGGCCGTACCAGAAGCCGGGGCGGCCGAGGGCGGTGCGGTCGGTCTCCTCGTCGGGTCGCTCTCCGCCGACGCGGGGCTCCTGGGACTCGTACGCGCTCCAGGTGCGGTGGGAGAGGTACCAGAGCAGTCCGGTGAGGGCGAGGGGCACCAGGGCGGCGAGGGCGAGACGGCGGCCGGGCGGGCTCCACCAGCCGTTGTTCGACACCTCGGGCGACAGGAAGCCCAGCCAGGAGTGCCGGTCGGCGCACGCGCGGGTGCCCGCGCACTGCCAGGCGGTGAGGTCGAGGGCGACCTCGCACGCGGCGGCGACGAGCAGGACGGTCAGCGAGAGCCCGGCGAGCCGGACGAGCAGGCCGTACAGGCGGACCGTGCGGACCCGGCCGCGGGCGCTGGGGCGCATCCAGTGGGCGAGGTTGACCACCATGAACGGCAGCAGCAACAGCCACAGGGCGCGGGCGCCGTTGCCGGAGGTGAGGTTGCACCAGACGTACGCCTCCGGGACCGGCCGGTCCCGGTAGTCGTCCGGGCGGGACTCGGCGTCGGTGTCGTCGGCGCGCCGGAAGACGGCCGCGGTGTCGTCACCGGTGATCCGCTCGGTGCGGGGATCACCGAGCATGTCCTCGGGCGTGGTCCCGCCCACGCCGTGGACCAGGAGCTCCAGGGCGATGTCCGCTTCACCGGGCCGCCGCTCGGCGGCCGCGGCATGTTCTGGCGCGCGCTCCACTGTTTCGCACTTCCCCCGTGACGAGCCGTCGGCTTGTGTCCGTGCGGGCACCAGGATCGCCGCTGAACGGGCGGCTCACACCCCTCGTCACGGAATCTCCCCGATCCGGGTGACATGCGGGGAACGGATGATGCGAGGGTGACATGCGCGCGTCGTGCCGGTCGGTGGCGCATGCCGCGGCACGGCGTGCGAGGATGGGACGTCCGCGCCCCCGAACCAGCAGAACTTCCTTGTCGGAGCGGGTACGCGGCGCGGGCGGGACGGCTTGAGGCGAAAGGAACCGGAGCGTACGTGAGTGAGAATCAGAACCTCCTCGCGGAGCAGCGCCGCGCCCTGATCCTGGACGAGGTCCGGCGGCGTGGCGGGGTTCGGGTCAATGAGCTCACCCGCAAGCTCGGCGTGTCGGACATGACCGTGCGCCGTGATCTCGACGCGCTGGCCCGGCAGGGCGTGCTGGAGAAGGTGCACGGCGGCGCCGTCCCGGTGGTCGAGGCGAGCACCCATGAGCCGGGCTTCGAGGCCAAGTCGGGCCTGGAGCTGACGGCCAAGGAGGACATCGCGCGGTCCGCGGCGCAGTTGGTGGCGCCGGGCGCGGCCATCGCGCTGTCGGGCGGTACGACAACGTACGCGCTGGCGCATCAGCTGGTGGACGTGCCCGACCTGACCGTCGTCACCAACTCGGTGCGGGTGGCCGATGTCTTCCATGTCGCGCAGCGCACCTCGGGCCCCCGGCAGGGCGCGGCCACGGTCGTACTGACCGGCGGGGTGCGCACCCCCTCCGACTCGCTCGTCGGCCCGGTCGCCGACCAGGCCATCGCGGCACTCCACTTCGACGTGCTCTTCCTCGGCGTGCACGGGATATCGCTGGAGGCCGGTCTGTCCACGCCGAACCTCGCCGAGGCGGAGACCAACCGCCGGCTGGTGCAGTCGGCGCGCCGGGTCGTGGTGGTCGCCGACCACACCAAGTGGGGTGTGGTGGGGCTGAGTTCGTTCGCGGCGCTGCACCAGGTGGACACGCTGGTGACGGACCGCGGGCTCCCGGCCGAGGCCCGTGCGCAGGTGTCGGAGCAGCTGCGGCGGCTGGTCGTGGCGGGTGAGCCCGAGGACGACGCCGCAGACAGCTGACGCGACGTCAACTAGGGTGGCGTTTCCGGCCATTGCCAAGGGGGTTGCGTCCATGCTCCGCCGACTGCGGCACGAGGGGCTCGACTTCGTCGAGACCGCTCCGGTACGACTGGTCTTCACCCGCGAACTCTCCGCCCCGCCCGACGCCGTCTTCCACGCCCTCGCCGAGGATGTGCCCGGCTGGACCCGGTGGTTCGCCGCGGTGACGCGTGCCGAGCCGGTCGAGGAGCCCTGGCCGGGACGCCGGATCCACCTGCGCGGTGGCGTCCGCTTCGAGGAGAGCGTCCTGGTGGCGGAGCGGCCCGAGGTGTACGCCTACCGGGTGGACGCGACCAACGCACCGGGCCCGCGCGCCCTGGTCGAGGAGTGGCGCCTGGCACCGGCCGGGACGGGCACGCGCGTCCGCTGGACGTTCGCGGCGGACGGCCCGGCACCCTTCCGAATGCTGCTGAGGGCGGCGCGTCCCGGTCTCGGCCGGTCCTTCCGGGACGCGGTCACCTCGCTGGACCGGCTGCTGGCCGCGCGGTGAGTCAGGAGGGCCAGACGCCCGTCTTGAGCAGCGCCTCGATGGCCTCCGTGTACGGCTGGATGTCCAGGCCCTGCTCGGCGAGCCAGGCGTCGGAGTAGTACTTGTCCAGGTAGCGGTCGCCCGGGTCGCACAGCAGGGTGACCACACTGCCCTGACGGCCCTCGGCCACCATCTCGGCGACGATCTTCAGCGCGCTCCACAGCCCGGTGCCGGTGGAGCCGCCCGCCCTGCGGCCGATGGCCTTCTCCAGCGCCCGCACGGCCGCGACACTCGCCGCGTCCGGCACCTTCATCATGCGGTCGATCGCGCCGGGCACGAAACTCGGTTCCATCCGGGGTCGCCCGATGCCCTCGATTCGTGAACCGCAGTCGCAGGTGACGTCCGGATCGCCGGTAGTCCAGCCCTCGAAGAAACAGGAGTTCTCGGGATCGGCGACACAGATCCGGGTGTCGTGCTGCGTGTAGTGGACGTACCGGGCGATGGTCGCGGAGGTGCCGCCGGTGCCGGCCGTGGCGACGATCCACGCGGGCTCCGGAAAACGCTCCAACTCCAGCTGGCGGAAGATGGATTCGGCGATGTTGTTGTTGCCGCGCCAGTCCGTGGCCCGTTCCGCGTAGGTGAACTGGTCCATGTAGTGGCCGCCGGTCTCCACCGCGAGACGGGCGGACTCCTCGTACATGGTGCGCGGGTCGTCCACGAAGTGGGACCGCCCGCCGTGGAATTCGATCAGTCGGCACTTCTCGGCGCTCGTCGCGCGGGGCATGACGGCGATGAAGGGCACACCGATCAGCTTCGCGAAGTACGCCTCGGAGACCGCCGTCGAACCGCTGGACGCCTCGATCACCGGGCGGCCAGGCCGGATCCAGCCATTGCACAGTCCGTAGAGGAAGAGCGAGCGGGCGAGGCGGTGCTTGAGGCTGCCGGTCGGGTGGGTCGACTCGTCCTTCAGGTACAGGTCGATGCCCCACTTCTCCGGCAGCGGGAAGCGCAGCAGATGCGTGTCGGCCGAACGGTTCGCGTCGGCCTGCACTTTACGGACGGCCTCTTTCAGCCAGCTCCGATAGGCGACGTCGCTGTGGTCGACATCGAGGGTTTCGCCGGTGCGGGTCAGGTGGGGGGTGCTCACGGCGGGCTCCTTACGCTGCGCGCCGAGGGTGTCCGGCGCGGCCGACGCCCCGATCATAGACACCTTACGCACGCTTCTCACCTGCATAAACACACCTTTGAGCGCCTCAAAGGCCACCCTGGGGACGGGGTGGAGCACGGCATGGGTGCCGGGGTGGGGGCGCATTCGGACGAGTGCTCCGGCCTGGGCGGCCACCTCGCCGTACGCACTGGTGCTCGACGCCGGGTGCGGGCAGACTGCACCGAAGGCGCACACTGGATCACGACACCAGCCGGACCTCGCCCACGCAGGCCCTACGGTCCGGCAGACCGACACGCACAAGGGGGCGGGACGGCATGGCGGAGCCGGAGTTCACGGCCACGGGCGTGCGGATCGGGAAGCGGCTGCGCTCGCTCACCCGGGCCGGACAGGTCCGGATCAACGACGGCCGGCTTGAGTTGCTCACCAGCTACGGCAGCGAGATCGACAGCGCGCCGGTGCAGGCCGTCCGCGCGTCCAGGCCCTGGTTCGCCCCGGAGGACCGGGCGCTCGCGGACCTCAACGGCAAGCGGTACCTGCTGACCCTGGGCGACCACGACCCGGCGCCCGGTGAGCCCGGCCCGCCCGCGGCGCGGCGGTTCATCGAGGCGGTTCGGAAGGCGGCGGGGCGCAACCGCTGAGAGGCTCTCGGCGACGGCGAGTTGCGGTACCGCAACCCCTGCGTCACTCTGGTCTCACGTCACTCAGGGTTTACCGGCGATAACGCTGCGAACCAGCCGCCGGTCATGTCAGCAGGCGGCCGTTGTACGCGGACTCCCTGCTGGATCGATCCGAATCCCGTGTTCTTCCGGACCTCAAGTCGGGGAGTCGCAGCCGTGATCAGTCACCCAAGCAGGCACTGCACGGTGGAGCTCCAAGCCCTGCCGTCGCGGATCGGCCAGGTCCGCAGAATCGTATCTGCGCAGTTGCGCTACTGGCATCTTGACCCCTTGATAGACCGGGCGGCGCTCGGTGTGACAGAGCTGTTGACCAACGTCCACCAGCACGCACAGCCCGACAAGACGTGCACCGTGGAGATCGAGCTGCTGCTTGACCGGCTCACCGTCTCCGTGCGCGACCACGACCCGCGTCTGCCGGTCGTGGAGGACATCGAGGACGTCGCCCCCCTCGCCACGTGTGGCCGGGGCCTCGCGATGGTCGCCGCGGTCAGCGAGAGCTGGGGCGTACGGCCGGACGGAGAGTCGGGGAAGGTCGTGTGGTTCTCCCTGCCCACGCCGACGTCCACCCGAGCGGCGGCGCGTCCGCCACGGCGGGCGGTGCTGGACAAGCCCACCCCTCGGTTCACGGACATCGGGCCGCGGGTCGACCTGCGCCGGCCCGAGCATGCTCCCGCCCGGTCGGCCGTTGTCGGCTGACCGGGCGGTGAGGGGGGTTGTTCAGCCCTTAGGGCCGCTACTCGGTCGCTATCGCCCGCAGTACGTTCAGCCTTGCCGCGCGGCTTGCCGGGCGCAGACCCGCCACGGCTCCCGCTGTGACGCCTACCAGGGCCACCACGAGCAGTTGGAGCGGTGGTACGGCGAACGCGAAGGCGCTGTCGCTCGCTCCGTCCGAGGCCTCCACCAGGACCCAGCCCAGGAACGCGCCCAGCGCCAGACCGCCCGTCGTGCCGAAGGCCGCCACCAGGATCGACTCCCAGCGGACCATGGCCCGGAGTTGGGATCGGGTCTGGCCGACAGCCCTCAGCAGGCCCAGCTCGCGGGTGCGTTCGTGGGTTGCCAGGGTGAGGGTGTTGGCTATGCCCAGGAGTGCTATCAGGACCGCCAGCGCCAGTAGCGCGTAGACCAGGGTCAGCATCATGTCGATGGCTCCGGCTGCCGACTGGGCGTATTCGTCACGGGTCTGGACGTCGGGGCTGCCGTAGGCCATGGCCGCGTTCTCCACGGCTGCACTGCCCTCGGCCGTGCTCACTCCGTCCGCGAAGGTCACCGCGATCAGGGTGTCCGCGTCCTGGGTGCGGTGCGGGGCCCAGGCGGCTCGGGTGATGACGTAGTCGCCCGCGAGTTCGGACTGGCCGTAGACCGCTCGGACGGTGAAGGTCTCCGTGTCGCCGTCGGTGAAGGTCAGGTCCGTCTTGTCGCCGGTGGTGAGGTGGTGCTTGTCCGCCTCGTTCTCGGTGATCGCTATGCCGTCGGTGCCCAGGGCGCGCAGTGAGCCGCTGATCTCGCCCAGGTCGAAGGTGCGTTGCAGGGCTACGGGGTCCGTGACGGTCAGTGCCCGGCCCTTGCCGTCGACCTCGGCGGCACCCCGGCCCAGGCCCACCGCCGTGTCGACCTCGGGCAGCCGCTGGACCGCGTCGGCGAGCCGGGGGCTCAGGCCGCTGCCGCCCGCACCGAACGAGGGCGCGCTCACGGCGACGTCGCCCGCGAAGGAGCGGGAGACGGTCTGGTCCATGGTTGCCTTGAGAGAGGCTCCGAAGACGGTGAAGAGAGAGACCACGGCCACGCCGATCATCAGCGCGCTTGCGGTGGCGGCCGTGCGCTTCGGGGTGCGCAGGGCGTTTCGGCGGGCCAGTCCGCCGGTGACTCCGCGAAGGCGGGCGAGGGGGCCTGCGAGAACGCGGATGGCTGTGGTGGAGGCTACGGGGCCCAGGACCACGAAGGCCGCCAGGGACACGGCTGCTCCGGTGCCCGCCAGCCAGACGTTCGGGGTCGCCAGGACTCCGGTCAGGGTTGCGGCGATCGCCCCGGCCGCGAGGGCCAGGCCGGTGACCGCTCGGGCGCGGGAGGCTCCGGAGGTGTCGACCGCCGTCTCACGCAGTGCGGCCAAGGGGGCGGTGCGGCCCGCGCGGACCGCGGGCAGGAGCGCGGAGCCCAGACAGACCGCCACGCCGACGGCGAACGGCAGGGTCATGGAGACGGCGCTGATCACCAACTCACCTTCCGGGAAAGGGAATCCCATCGCCGGGAAGAGGGCCTGGAGTCCGGCCGCGATGCCTGCGCCGCCGGCCAGGCCCGCCAGGGAGGCGGTGACGGCCACTGCGGTCGCCTCGATGAGGGTGGCGGTCGTGACTTGGCGGCGGGACGCGCCGAGGGCTCGCAACAGGGCGTTCTCGCGGGTGCGTTGGGCCACGACGATCGCGAAGGTGTTGTGAATGGAGAAGGTCGCCACGAGGAGGGCTACGCCGGAGAAGACCAGGAGGAAGGTGGTGAAGACGGTCAGGAACTGGCTGGAGATCATCTCTGTGTTCTCCTCGGCCGACTCCTGGCCGGTGATGGCCTCGACTCCCTGCGGGAGGGCGGGGGTCAGGCGGTCCACCAGTTGCTGCTGGCTCACGCCGGGCCCTGCCCGTACCAGGATCGTCGCCGCCTCGCCGGGGCGGGCGGTGAGGTACTTCTCGGCGTCGGAGCGGGTCATGCCGGTGTAGGTCACCTGGGCCATGCCGTCCTCGCCGCCGAAGGTCGCCAGGCCGACGATCGTGACCTCGACCGGGTCCGGGGTGCTCAGGGTGGTCCGGTCGCCGAGCTTCAGGTCGCCGCGCTCGGCGGTTCCGCGGTTGACGACGACCTCGCCGGACTTCTGCGGGGCGCGGCCCTCGGCGAGTTGGTAGGAGTTGAGCTCGCGGTCGGTGATCCAGTTCCCGGCGAGGGTGGGCGGGCCCTGGCCGCCGATGGGGTCGCCGTCGCGGCCGACGAGCTGCCCCGCGCCCTCGATGCTGGGCTCGGCGGCGGCCACGCCCGGGATGTCCTCGATGGTCTCGGCGAGATCGGTGGCGACCGGTTCCCGTACGCCCTCGCTCTCGCCGGGTGTGGTGATGGCGTCGGCGCTGCGCACGACGGCGTCGGTGCCGCTGGTCGCGTTGCCGAACATGGTGTCGAAGCCGGCGCGCAGGGTGTCGCCCATGACGAGGGTTCCGGCCAGGAAGGCCACGCCGAGGAAGACCGCGACGAACGTACCCGCGAAGCGGCGCTTGTGGGCGCGCAGGGAGGACGCGCTGAGGCGGACGGAGGCGTTCATGAGGGCACCTCGAAGGCTTTCATCCGGTCCAGGACCTTCTCGGCGGTCGGTGCGGACATACGGTCGACCAGCCGGCCGTCGGCGAGGAAGACGACCTCGTCGGCATGGGCGGCGGCGACCGGGTCGTGCGTGACCATGACGACCGTGCGCTCGGTGTCGCGGGCCGCGCGCCCGAGCAGGCCGAGGACCTCCTCGCCGGAGCGGGAGTCGAGGTTTCCGGTCGGCTCGTCGGCGAACACCACGTCCGGCTGTCCGGCGAAGGCCCGGGCCACGGCGACGCGTTGCTGCTGGCCGCCGGAGAGCTCGGCGGGGCGGTGGTGGAGTCGGTCGCGCAGGCCGACGACATCGATGAGCGCGTCGATCCACTCCGGGTCGCCCCGGTGGCCCGCCAGGTCCAGGGGCAGGGTGATGTTCTCGGCGACGGTGAGCGTCGGCACCAGGTTGAACGCCTGGAACACGAAGCCGACGCGGTCTCGGCGCAGGAGGGTCAGCCGCCGGTCGTCGAGGGCGCCCAGGTCGGTGTCGCCGATGTGGGCGGCGCCCGAGGTGAGGGTGTCGAGGCCGGCGGCGCAGTGCATGAGGGTGGACTTGCCGGAGCCCGAGGGGCCCATGATCGCGGTGAAGCGTCCGGCCGGGAAGTCGACGCTCACTCCGTCCAGGGCCCGGACGGCCGTGTCGCCGCTGCCGTACACCTTCACGGCGTCGACGACGCGGGCGGCCGTCCGGGCGAGGGTCGTGGCGGCTGTGGCGGTCATGCCGCACCGCCCTTGCCGGTGCGGCCGAACTGCTCGTCCAGGACGGACAGTCGGCGCCAGTACTCGTCCTCGTCGATCTCACCGGAGGCGAAGCGGTGGCCGAGCACGGTGATGGGTGAGTGGTCGTCGACGGCCGTCCTGCGGGGGCCACCGCGGCCGCGGCCGCGCCAGACGGTGCGGCGCAGGAGCGTGATGCCGCCGATGATCACGACGGCCCAGATGAGCGGGAAGAACAGGATCCACGGGCCGGGGCCGCCGTCCGCGAAGTGCGCCAGGGTCTGCATCGTGAGTCATCTCCGAGTCGAGTCGGCCGGTCGGTCCATAGGGACTTCCGGTGATGCTTCGACAGTGGCTCGCGGGGTGGGTCCTGGTCGTCGTACGGGCAGCGGCAGTGCGCGTACCTCCCGGGGAGTACGCGGGGTGACGGTGGCTGCTCCCAAGGTGCGGTTCTGTCTGGGCTCGGTGCAACAGCTTGGGGTCGTGGGCGGTCTCCCCCACGTGATCGAAGCCGCCCCGCGTCTCGCACGCTTCGACCGCGATGCGGAGTACGCGTACGCCGTCCAGGCCGCCACAGCACCGGTGCTGGACAGGGTCAGGGCAGCGCAGGCCTAGACAGGTGAGCACCCTGGGCCTGGCCCGATCGTGTTGATCTTTGTCCCGCCGATCACTTTCGGCCACGCCCGGGGCGCGGAGGATGGAACACGAAACACGATCACTTGAGGAGAGGCACTCGATCATGGCCCTGGAAATGCGTGACCGCTGCGAGCGGTGTGAGACGGCCGCTCTGTCCGCCGACGGTGCCGCCCTCATCTGCTCCTACGAGTGCACGTTCTGCGTGCCGTGCGGTGAGGCTATGGCCGGGGTGTGCCCCAACTGCGGTGGTGAGTTGGTTCCGAGGCCCCGTCGGGTCGCCTCCGCGGGTTAGGCCCGGAAAAGGGGCGGGGCCCTTGCCCGCCCCTGTGTAAGATCGGCCGGGTGACTGCCGGGTCGGCCTTGAGCCATGCACGAGTTGGGGTCCCGGCCTCGGCGTGAGCCCGAGGCGGGTCAGGGGCCCGCCCATTTCTCCGTGTCTTCGCTGCCCGCGCCCGTACGGGGCGCACTTCTTCCAGCTTCCCGCTACCAGCGGATCCCAAGACCGGAGATACCTCACCCATGTCCAAAGACCAGCAGCCCTCGGCCAACGCCGTTCACCTCAACCACACCGCCGTCCTCGCCAGCGACCGGAGTCTGTCCGCAGAGTTCATCGCGGCGATCCTGGGGCTGGAGGTGGGCGCCCCGTTCGGGCCGTTCCTGCCTGTCGACCTCGGCAACGGCGTGACGCTCGACTACTACGAGATGACGGACGAGCCGATCCAGTCGCAGCACTACGCCTTCCTCGTACCCGAGGAGCAGTTCGACACAATGATCGACCGTCTGGAGGCCGTCGGGGTCACCTACTACGCCGACCCGAGCCATACCGAACCCGGCCGGATCAACCGTCTGTTCGGCGGTCGTGGCGCCTACTTCGACGACCCGGACGGCCACAACATGGAGATCATGACCCGGCCCTACGCCCGCCCGTAGCGGGCTCCACGGCGATGTCCACGGCCGGCCTGAGCTTCGCCGCCGCGGCCAGCGCCGGGTGCACGGGGTGGGTGTCGAAGGCGGTCAACAGGGCCGTGTCGGCAGGGCCTTGGGCGGCCGGGTAGGCGATCTGCTCGTAGGCGGCCTGGAAGCGCGGGCCCCAGCGGCGGGCGCCCAGACGGGCCGTGCGGGAGCAGTTGTCGACCATGTGCGCGACGTCCCGGGCGTGCATGTACGGCAGCAGCGAGTCGACCGCCTCGATGACCTACTCGTTGACGATCTCCGACCAGGGGTGACCGTGTTCGGCGAACTCGTCGATTTCGGCCGTCATGGTGGCGATGAACACCCCGGCGGTGAACGGCTCCACGGGCACGGCGCGTTCGGCACGCCGGGCGCGCACCCCGGCGCCGACGGACCACATGGGCTGCTGACGCTGGTCGCACTGGGCTGTGGCACGGGCGTCGTCCCCCGCCTCGTACTGGAGCACAGCGCGGTGCGCGACCGGCTGGCCGTGGTTCCCGCGGATCCGTCGCCCGAGGACTTCCCGATCGGGTTGTGCGTGCGGCGGGCGGATCTGCGGCGGCCGCTGGTCGCGGCGTTGTGGAGCCTCACCGCCCCGGCGGCGGCTCACCAGGGCAGCGGGCCCTCCGCCGAGAAGTAGCCGCCGGTCGGCCCGTCCGGGCCCGCCTGGGCCATCCGGACGATGATCTCGGCGCCCTCCTCGACCGTCTGGGTGCCCGTGCGTCCGTTGAGGTCCGTCGCGGTGAAGCCGGGCTCGACGGCGTTGATCCGCATCCGCGGGAACGCCCGCGCGTACTGCACGGTGATCATGTTGACGGCCGTTTTCGAGGCCGGGTAGGCCACGCCCGGGTAGAACTCCGGCGGCAGGTCCGGGTGGGACAGATGGGTCAGCGAGGCCAGGCCGCTGCTGACGTTGACCAGGACGGGGGCGGCGGACCGCTGGAGCAGCGGCAGGAAGGCGTGGGTGACGCGGACGACGCCGAGGACGTTCGTGTCGAACACCGTGCGCAGGACGTCGGCTGTGGTGTCCGCGGGGCCGAGGACGCTGTTGTTCTCGGCCCTTCCCTCGATGCCCGCGTTGTTGATCAGGACGTCGAGGCCGCCCTCGGCCTCGATCGTCCTGGCCGCCTCGGCGACGGACGTGTCGTCGGTGACGTCGAGCCGCACGAAGCGTGCGCCCAGTTCCTCGGCGGCCCGGCGGCCGCGCTTCTCGTCGCGGCTGCCGACGTAGACGGTGTGGCCCGTCGCGAGGAGTCGGCGTGCGGTCTCGTGGCCCAGGCCCTTGTTGGCTCCGGTGATGAGTGTGGTGGTCATGGCCTCAAGGCTGCGGCGCGGGGGTGCGGACAGCCAGCAGTCCCCGCTTCCTGGGACTGCCGGTACCAGGCAGGCGTCCGGCGGACGGTGTTCACTGAGGACCATGACGGCGACGGAGTTCGGACGGGCGCTGCGGCGGTGGCGGGACCGGGTCGCGCCCGGTACGGCCGGGCTGCCGGCCGGGGGTCAGCGGCGGGCGGCCGGGCTGCGCCGCGAGGAGCTGGCACTGCTCGCGGGGATCTCCGTGGACTATGTGACCCGCCTCGAACAGGGCCGGGCGGTCCATCCGTCGGCGCAGGTGGTGGAGGCGCTCGCCCGTGCGCTGCGGCTATCGACGGACGAGCGGGCGTATCTGTTCCGGCTGGCCGGTCTGGTGCCGCCGGGGCCGGAGTCGGTGCCCGGGTATCTCACGCCCAGCGTGCAGCGGCTGCTGGACCGGCTCGTGGGCGTTCCCGTCGGGGTGTACGACGCCATGTGGGACCTGCTGCTGGCCAACCCGTTGTACGCGGCGCTGATGGGCGACCCGTCCGGGCTGCGGGGCTTCGAACGCAACGGTGTGTGGCGCAACTTCCTCGGTTCGGGCAGCCGGGTGCGCCAGACGCCTCAGGAGCGGCGGGAGTTCCTGGCCGCGCTGGTCGGCGATCTGCGCACGACGGTGGCCCGGTATCCGGCGGACCGCCGACTGCTGCGCCTGGTCGAGGAGTTGCGCACGAACAGCGGGCTGTTCGCCGAGCTGTGGGACAGCGGCGCGGTGGGCGCGCAGCCGGGCGGGCACAAGACGATCGAGCATCCGCAGGTGGGGCCGTTGACGCTGGACTGCGACATCCTCACGGTGACCGGCAGCGATCTGCGGATCATGGTCTATACGGCGGAGCCGGGCACCGAGGACGCCGAACGGCTCGCGCTGCTCGGGGTCCTCGGCACGCAGTCACTGGTGGGTTAGCGCGCGCAGCGGGTCGTCCAGGACCGGCTGCCAGGCCAGTTCGGCGGCGCCCACCAGGCTGTTGTGGTCCAGGGTGCAGGCCAGGATCGGTACGCCGCCGCTCTGGCCCCACAGGCTGCGGTCGGCGACCACCGCGCGCAGTCGTCCGGGGTCGGCGTCCAGGAGGGTGCGGTGGAGTCCGCCGAGGATGATGCGGTCCGGGTTGAGGATGTTCACCAGACCGGCCAGTCCCAGGCCGAGCCGGTCGATGAGTTCCTCGGCGGCCGTGCGGACGGTCGGGTCGTCGTAGTGGTGCCGGATCAGGTCGTTGGCCTGTTGCAACAGCGACACCTCGGGGCCCGGGTCGCGGCCCGCTGCGGTGAGCAGGGCCAGCGGGTCGGCCTCGACGTCCAGGCAGCCGCGGCTGCCGCAGTGGCAGGGGCGGCCCTCGGGGTTCACGGTGAGGTGGCCGACCTCCAGGGCGAGCCCCGAACTCCCGGTGTGCAGCCGCCCGTCGAGGACCAGCGCGCCGCCGACGCCCCGGTGCCCGGTGGCCACGCACAGCAGGTCCCGGGAGCCGCGGCCCGCGCCGTGCCGGTGCTCGGCGAGCGCGGCGAGGTTGACGTCGTTGGCGGCGAACGCCGGGCCGGTGATACCCGCGGCCCGCACGCACTCGGCGAAGATCGGGCGCACCGGTGCGCCCACGGGCCATGCCAGGTGCAGGGGGTTCAGGGCGAGCCCGTCGGGTTCGGCGACCGCAGAGGGCACGGCGAGTCCCGCGCCCACACAGCGCCGGCCGGTCGTGCGCAGCAGCTCGGCGCCCGCCTCCACGACCGATCCGAGGACCTTCGCCGGGTCGGCGTCGACGGTCTCACGGCCCGCGGCGGTCGCGGCGATCCGCCCGCCGAGCCCGACCAGCGCGGCCCGGAAGCCGTCGGCGTGCACCTGGGCGGCGAGGACCACGGGCCCGTCCCCGGCGACTTCGAGGCGGTGCGAGGGACGGCCCTGCGATCCGGCCGCCGCGCCGGGCCGGGCGTCGACCCGGATCAGCCCCAGCGCCTCCAGCTCGGCGGCGACAGCGCCCGCCGTGGCCCGGGTCACACCCAGTTCCGCGGTGAGCACGGCCCGGGTCGGGGCGCGACCGGTGTGCACGAGCTCCAGTGCGGGCCCGAGCGCACCGCGCCCCCGGTCCAACCGCGTCCTTGAGGTGGTCCCTTCCCCCGCCGGCCGGGGGTCAGCCTTGCCGCTCATGAGGGCGAGTCTCCCATGATCCGCAGGTGCGATGACCTACCGGCCACTGACTCTGAGCGTGACGTTCAACCGCCCGGCCAGTCCCAACTCGGGCGGCCCGGTGCCCGGGTGCACCCGGGGGACGCCGTGATAGGCGAGCCGGGACGCTCCCCCGAACACGAACAGGTCGCCGCTGCGCAGCTCCACATCCGTGTACGGACGGGCCCGCGTCCCGGTGTTCCCGAACCGGAAGACACAGGTGTCGCCGAGGCTCAGCGACACCACGGGCGCGTCCGCCTCCTCGTCGCTGTCGCGGTGCATGCCCATGCGGGCGTCGGCGTCGTAGAAGTTGATCAGCGCGATGTCGTACGGCGGTGTTCCGGTGCCCAGCGCGTCCCGGACCGCTCGCCGTGCCAGCTCCCCCAGCCAGTCCGGGAACGGTTTCACCGGGGCGCCGTCGCCGTCGACGACGGTGCGGGCGTAGCCGTACGGGTACCAGTGCCAGCCGAGGCAGACCTGGCGTGCGGTCATGGTGCCGCCGCCCGGGGTGCGCACCGTGCGCAGTCCCGCGGGCGGGCGGGACCACTCCCGGCAGGCCGCGAGCAGCTCGCGCTGCCGGTCCGCGTCCAGCCAGTCCGGCACATGCACCGCACCCGGCGCGATCGTCGTCCTGGACCTGGGGAACAGCTCGGCGTCCATGGGCCCATCCTCCCTGAGCTGGGGCTCGGCCGGCTCGGCTAGCCTTGACGCACGATGAACGACCGTATGACGACGCCCTGGGGCCAGATCGCCCTGACCCGTTTCCCCGAGGACCCGCGCGACCGGCTGCGGGCCTGGGACGCCTCCGACGAGTACCTCCTCAGGCATCTCGCGGAGCAGGAGCGGGAGGGGGAGCAGCGGATCCCGCTGTCCGGCACGGTCGTGGTGGTCGGGGACCGCTGGGGCGCACTGGTGACGGCGCTGGCGGCGCACCGGCCGGTGCAGATCACCGACTCCCACCTCGCCCAGGAGGCGACCCGGGCGAACCTGGCCGGGGCCGGGGTCGAGCCCGGCGCGGTGCGGCTGCTCACCACCCAGGACCCGCCGCCCGAGCGGATCGACGTGCTGCTGGTGCGGATCCCCAAGAGCCTCGCGCTGCTGGAGGACCAGCTGTTCCGGCTGGCGCCCGCCCTGCACGCGGGCACGGTCGTGGTCGGCACCGGCATGGTGAAGGAGATCCACACCTCGACGCTGAAGCTGTTCGAGCGGATCATCGGACCGACCCGGACCTCGCTGGCGGAAAAGAAGGCCCGGCTGATCTTCAGCACCCCGGATCCGGCGCTGGAGCGCGCCGCCAACCCGTGGCCGTACGGCTACGCGCTACCGGACGACATCGGCGCGGTCTCCGGCCGTACGGTCGTCAATCACGCGGGCGTGTTCTGCGCGGACCGGCTCGACATCGGCACCCGGTTCTTCCTCGGGCACCTGCCGGACAGCCGGGGCGGGCGGGTGGTGGACCTCGGCTGCGGCAACGGCGTGGTCGGTACAGCGGTGGCGCTGGCCGATCCGGCGGCCGAGGTGCTGTTCGTCGACGAGTCCTTCCAGGCGGTGGCCTCCGCGGAGGCGACGTACAAGGCGAACGGGGTGCCGGGGCACGCCGAGTTCCGGGTGGGCGACGGGCTGGCCGGGGTGCCCGCCGGAAGTGTCGACCTGGTGCTGAACAACCCGCCGTTCCACTCCCACCAGGCGACGACCGACGCCACGGCGTGGCGGATGTTCACGGGGGCGAAGCGGGCACTGAAGCCCGGCGGCGAGATGTGGGTGGTCGGCAACCGCCATCTCGGCTACCACGTCAAGCTGCGCCGCCTGTTCGGCAACTGCCAACTGGTGTCCGGCGACCCGAAGTTCGTGATCCTGAAGGCGGTCAAGCGCTAGTCAGGGTGCCGATGATCCCGGCCACCGCCATCACCATCGCCTCCCTCCCGACGCTCAGGTACGTGCGGGAGTCCACCGCCTCCGGGTTCGCCGCGAGGTAGGTGCGGATCGCGCCGGTCATGGCGAGATTGAGGGCGGTGCCGATGTTGACCTTGGCGATGCCCCCGGCGACGGCCGACCTCAGTTCGGGGTCGGGGACGCCGGAGGAGCCGTGCAGGACGAGCGGCACGTCCAGGATGGCGGCGAGGCGTTTGAGACGCTCGTGGTCGAGGGCGGCGGTGCGGGTCGTCATGGCGTGGCTGCTGCCGATCGCCACGGCCAGCGCGTCGACACCGGAGTCGGTGACGAAGGCGCGGGCCTCGGCGGGGTCGGTGCGGGCGCCGGGGGCGTGGGCATCGAGGGCGGGCTGTCCCGCCTTGCCGCCGATCTGGCCCAACTCGGCCTCGATCCACAGCCCTTGGGCGTGGGCCCAGTCGGCGGCGGCCCGGGTCGCGGCGAGGTTGTCGGCGTAGGGCAGCCGGGCCGCGTCGTACATCACGGAGCTGAATCCGGCGCCGGGCGCCTGGCGCAGCAGGTCGTCGCTCTGCACGTGGTCCAGGTGCAACGCGACGGGTACGGCGGCCCGTTCGGCGGCGGCCACGGCGGCGCGGGCGAGCGGGAGGAGTCTGCCGTAGCGGAACTTGACGGCGTTCTCGCTGACTTGGAGGACCACGGGGGCCCCGGCGGATTCGGCGCCCGCGATGACGGCCTCGATGTGTTCGAGGGTGATGATGTTGAAGGCGGCCACGGCCCGGTGCCGCGCGGCGGCGCCGGTGACGAGTTCGCCGGTGGTGACGAGGGGCACGGCTGGTCCTTCCGTGAGCGTCGGGGGCGCGGGGGACTTCGGCCGCGTCAGGGGGCGAGGATCACCGAGCGGGTGAGGTGGCGCGGCTGGTCCGGGTCGAGACCGCGGGCCTGGGCGACGGCGACCGCGAGACGCTGGGCACGGACCAGTTCGGCGAGCGGGTCGAGGGTGCTCGCCACCCAGGTGCCGCCGGTGGCGCGGACCTGTTCCGCGAGGCCCTCGGGGGGCTCGCCGAGCATCCAGGTGGCGGTGCCCTCCGTGGTGATGCTGATGGGGCCGTGCCGGTACTCCATCGCCGGGTAGGACTCGGTCCACGCCTGCGCGGCCTCGCGCATCTTCAGCGCGGCCTCATGGGCGAGCCCTACGGTCCAGCCGCGGCCGAGGAAGGTGAACTGCGCGCTGTCGACGAGCCCTTGGGACAGCGGGGCGGCCAGCGCGGCACGGGCGTCGGTGACGACCGACTCGGTGTGCAGTCCGAGGTGGGCGCGGAGCAGGGTGAGCGCGGTGGTGGCGAACCGGGTCTGCACCACGGAGCGTTCGTCGGCGTAGTCGAGGACGAGGAGGTGATCGGCGGCCGTCATGACGGGCGTCTCCGGGTCGGCGGTGATCGCGGTGGTGCGGGTGCGGCCGCCCGTCAACTCCCCCAGGAGTTGCAGCACTTCGGTCGTGGTGCCGGAGCGGCTCAGGGCGATGACCCGGTCGTAGGCGCGGGCGCGCGGGAACTCCGAGGCGGCGAAGGCGTCCGTCTCGCCCTGGCCCGCGCCCTCGCGCAGCGCGGCGGCGGACTGCGCCATGAAGTACGAGGTGCCGCAGCCGACGATCGCGACCCGCTCCCCCGGCGCCGGCAGGGCTCCGCCGTGCGCCGGCGCCTGGAGCGCGGCCCGGGTCCAGCACTCGGGCTGGCTCGCCAGCTCCTCCTCGACATGGGTCATGCCCACCCCTCCCCTGATCGCTCAACCCTGGGTTTGCTTTTTCTTGCAAGATATAGCGAGCTTTCGAGCAGAATCAAGCATTCGAGCTCAACGTGGGTGCGCTAGGGTCGCCGGGAGATCGAAGAACGGAGGCGCGGATGTCGCGCGACGCCCGCTGGAAGGCCCTGCTGGAACTGCTCGTCGAGCGCGGCCGTCTCGACGTCGAGCAGGCCGCCGCCGAGCTGTCGGTCTCCGCCGCCACCATCCGGCGTGACTTCGACCAGCTGGCCGAGCAGCAGATGCTGGTGCGCACCCGGGGCGGCGCGGTCGTGCACGGCGTCTCCTACGAGCTGCCGCTGCGCTACAAGACCGCCCGGCACGCCTCGGAGAAGGAGCGCATCGCCAAGGCGGTGGCCGCGCTGGTCTCCCCCGGCGAGGCCGTCGGGCTGACCGGCGGCACGACGACGACCGAGGTGGCCCGCGCGCTGGCCGTGCGCGGCGATCTGGCCTCCGGTTCACCCGCGCTGACCGTGGTCACCAACGCGCTGAACATCGCCAACGAACTCGCCGTGCGGCCCCAGTTCAAGATCGTGGTGACCGGCGGGGTCGCGCGGGCACAGTCGTACGAGCTGATCGGGCCGCTCGCGGACGGGGTGCTCGGGCAGATCACCCTCGATGTGGCGGTGCTCGGCGTGGTCGCCTTCGACGTCGCGCACGGGGCGGCCGCCAATGACGAGGCGGAGGCCGCGATCAACCGGCTTCTGTGCGAGCGGGCCGGGCGGGTGATCGTGGCCGCGGACTCCAGCAAGCTGGGCCGCCGGGCGTTCGCCCGGATCTGCGCCGCCGACGCCGTGGACACCCTGGTCACC
Source organism: Streptomyces cinnabarinus (assembly GCF_027270315.1). NCBI lineage: Bacteria > Bacillati > Actinomycetota > Actinomycetes > Kitasatosporales > Streptomycetaceae > Streptomyces > Streptomyces cinnabarinus. The sequence continues at coordinate 830,315 of NZ_CP114413.1, forward strand.
GACTCGGCGGCCGGGGACGACACCGTGCGGCGCTTCACGGAGGCGGGTATCGAGGTCGTCACGGTCTGACGCCGTTGTGCGCCCACGGGCCCCTTCTTTCCACCTAGGCTGGTGCCGAGGCGGTGTCGGGGGAACAGGGAGGCTGCGATGAGCGGAACTGCACCGAGCGACCAGGAGCCCCCCGGGGCTTCGCGCTATCTGCCGATCGCCGAGCACGGCCTGATCGGCGATCTGCGCAGCGTGGCCCTGGTGGGGACCGACGGCACGATCGACTGGTACTGCTGCCCGTCGTTCGACGCGCCGAGTGTCTTCGCCGCGATCCTGGACGCCGAGCGCGGCGGCGCCTTCGAGCTGGCGGCGGCCGTACCGGCGCGGACCAAGCAGTTCTACTTCCCGGACACCAACGTCCTGATCACCCGCTTCTTCACCGAGGACGGCGTCGGTGAGGTGCAGGACTTCATGCCGGTGGACGGCGACTCGGTGGAGACCGAGCGGCACCGGCTGATCCGGCGGGTGCTGTGCGTGCGCGGCTCCATCCCGTTCCGCACCCGGGTCGCCCCGCGGTTCGACTACGGCAGCCAGCCGCACACCGTGCGGATGGTGGGCGACGTGGCGGTGTTCGAGTCCGCGAAGCTGTCCCTCGGGCTGACCGCGACGGTGCCGCTGGAGCCCGAAGGCCCGGATGTGCGGGCCGACTTCAAGCTCGCCGAGGGTGAGTCGGCGGTGTTCGCGCTCGACCAGGTCGGCGGCGAGGTGACCCCGCGCCGGTGCGCCAGGACCGAGGCGGAGGAGCAGTTCAGCACCACGGTCGCGTACTGGCGGCACTGGCTGTCCGCGTCCAAGTACCGGGGCCGCTGGCGGGAGATGGTGCACCGCTCGGCGCTCACCCTCAAGCTCCTCACCTACGCGCCCACCGGCGCCATCGTCGCCGCGCCGACCACGAGCCTGCCCGAGCAGCTCGGCGGCGAACGCAACTGGGACTACCGCTATGTGTGGGTGCGCGACGCGGCGTTCTGTGTGTACGCGCTGCTGCGGCTCGGCTTCACCGGTGAGGCCGAGGCGTTCATGAACTTCGTGACCCGGCACATCAGTCCGGGCGACGGCAAACCCTCGGGGCCGCTTCAGATCATGTACGGCATCGACGGCCGTACCGACCTCGCCGAGCGCGAACTCGACCATCTGGAGGGCCACCGGGCCTCCGCGCCGGTCCGCATCGGCAACGCCGCCGCCGAACAGCTCCAACTGGACATCTACGGCGCCCTGATCGACTCGATCTATCTCTACGACAAATGGGCCAAGCCCATCTCCAGCGACCAGTGGGACGATGTCACCGCGCTGGTGGACTGGGTGTGCGAGCACTGGGACCAGCCGGACGAGGGCATCTGGGAGACCCGGGGCGGCCGCAAGAAGTTCCTGTACTCACGGCTGATGTGCTGGGTGGCGATAGAGCGGGCGATCCGCATGGCCAACCGGCGCGGTCTGCCCGCCGACATCGTCAGCTGGCGCACCACCCGGGACACCATCTACCGGCGCATCATGAGCCACGGCTGGTCCGAGTCCCGCCAGGCGTTCGTCCAGCACGAGGACGACGACGTGCTGGACGCGGCGGTCCTGATGATGCCGCTGACGAAGTTCATCGCGCCGACCGACCCGAAGTGGCTGTCCACCCTCGACGCCCTCACCCACGACCTGGTCTCCGACTCCCTGGTCTACCGCTACGACCCGATGGCCAGCCCCGACGGACTGCGCGGCGACGAGGGCACGTTCTCGATCTGCTCCTTCTGGTACGTCGAGGCCATGGTGCACGCCGGCCGGGTCGACGAGGCCCGGCTGGCCTTCGAGAAGATGCTCACCTACGCGAACCATCTGGGCCTGTACGCCGAGGAGATCAGCCACACCGGTGAGCAACAGGGGAACTTCCCGCAGGCGTTCACTCACCTCGCGCTGATCAGCGCGGCTTTCAACCTCGACAAGGCGCTCGGCTGACATCAGTGACCGTGTGAGGGAGCCTCGTCGTGGGCGGACTCCTCTTCGGGCGCCGCCGCCGCTCCACCGGCCCGGACCGTGAACTCGGCGGTGCGGACCTTCCCCTCGTGCTTGAAGTCGAGGAAGAGGCGGTAGGTGCCGGTGCTCGGCGCCGTCGCGGAGAAGGAGATGCCGGGGCCGGGCTCGGTCTTGCCGTCGCCGGGCTCGCCGTTGGGGTGGACGTGCAGATAGGCGAGGTCTCCGGAGCGCAGCGCCACCAGGTGGCCGTAGGCGCCCAGGTAGGGCTGGAGGTCGGTGACGGGCTTGCCGTCGCGTGAGACGTTCAGCTTCAGCTCGCTCGAAGCGCCGGGGCGCAGACCGCCGTCCAGCCGGACCTTGTAGCCGTCGACCTCGGCGGTCGCCTTGACGGCCGGGAGGGGCTGCGGGTCGTACGGGCCGGATGCTCCGAGGTCGGTGCCGAGGGTGAGGTTCTCGGCGCCCTTCTTCGCCGGGGTGAAGTCGGCGAAGACTCGGTAGCCGCCCGCGCGGGGCAGGTCGACGGGGGTGCTCCAGGTGCCGTCGGCGGCGCGCGTCGGGTGCAGATGGCGGTAGGTGACCAGGTCGCGGGAGGCCACGATGAGGTGGAGTTCCTTGTCGTGCTCGCGCTGGAAGGCGGTGACCGCGCGGCCGCCGCTGTCCCGTATGACGAAGCGCAGGTCGTCCCGCTCGCGTGCGGTGACGGCCGGGGTCTTCAGGTCGAGGGTGTAGCCGCCCTCGGAGATCTGGAGTCCGCCGGCCGCGGCCTGCTCGGTGCCGCCGCCTCCCTCCGGGTCCGAGGACGCCTCGCTGTGGCTCTCGTGGCGGGCCGGCGCCGGGTCCTCGTCGACCGGTCCGACGCCCTTGCCCACGCCGTAGGCGGTGCCGAAGGTGGCGGCCAGGCCCGCGGCGAACGCGGTGATCTTCAGTCCGGCATGCATGTCGATCTCCTCTGCCTCAGCTCTCTATGCCGCTCACGATACCCCTGGGGGGTATAAAGTCAACCTCTGGATCTACTTGCCTCGACTACCCCCCAGGGGTATACATGTTCTCACCGGTCGGGATACCCCCGCCAGGTATACGAAGAGATTGCTCGGGAGGCACCCATGTCCACGCAGACGATCACCACGTACGCCGTCTCCGGTATGTCCTGCGGCCACTGCAAGGCCACGCTCACCAAGGTCATCGGCGAGCTGGACGGCGTGACCGGCGTACAGGTCGACCTGGAGGCCGGTCAGGTCAGCGTCAGCAGCAGCGCCGAACCGAACGACACGCTGATCGCCGAGGTAGTCGACGAGGCCGGCTACGAAGTCACCGGCCGCGCCTGATCCCGCCCGCACCGCACGAGGAGCAGAGAAGTGACCACCACGCTCGACACCGAACTCACCATCGGCGGCATGACCTGCGCCTCGTGTGCGGCGCGCATCGAGAAGAAGCTGAACCGCATGGACGGCGTGACCGCCACCGTCAACTACGCCACGGAGAAGGCGAAGGTCTCCTACGGCGGTGGCGTGTCCGTCGACGATCTGATCGCGACCGTCGAGGCGACCGGGTACTCCGCCCAACTACCCACACCGGAACCGGAGCAGGCCCCCGAGAGCGATGAACTCCGGCCCCTGCGGGAGCGGTTGACCACCGCGGTCGTGCTGGCCGTCCCGGTCATCGCGATGGCGATGATCCCGGCTCTCCAGTTCGAGTACTGGCAGTGGCTCTCCCTGACCCTGGCGGCGCCGGTCGTGACGTACGCCGCCTGGCCGTTCCACAAGGCCGCGTTCACCAACGCCCGGCACGGCGCGGCCACCATGGACACGCTGATCTCGGTCGGCACCTCGGCCGCGTTCCTGTGGTCGCTGTGGGCGCTGTTCCTCGGCACCGCCGGCGAGCCCGGCATGACGCACCCCTTCGAGCTGACCATCTCCCGCGGTGACGGCTCCGCGAACATCTATCTGGAGGCGGCCGCCGGGGTCACCGCGTTCATCCTGGCCGGACGGTACTTCGAGGCCCGTTCCAAGCGGAAGGCGGGCGCGGCGCTGAAGGCGCTGCTGGAGCTGGGTGCGAAGGACGTCACCTTGATAGGCGCCGACGGCACCGAATGGACCGTGCCGGTGGGTGAGTTGAAGGTCGGCGACCGCTTCCTCGTCCGCCCCGGCGAGAAGATCGCCACCGACGGTACCGTCGTCGAGGGCTCGTCCGCGGTGGACGCCTCGATGCTCACCGGCGAGTCCGTGCCGGTCGAGGTGAGCGCGGGTGACCCGGTCACCGGTGCCACCATCAACGCGGGCGGACGCCTCGTCGTTGAGGCCACCCGGGTCGGCGCCGACACCCAGCTGTCCCGGATGGCCAAGCTGGTGGAGGACGCGCAGAACGGCAAGGCCGCGGCGCAGCGCCTCGCCGACCGGATCTCGGCCGTGTTCGTACCGATCGTGATCGCCCTGGCGCTGGGCACCCTCGGCTTCTGGCTGGGCAGCGGCGCGGGCCCGGCCACCGCCTTCACCGCCGCGGTCGCCGTACTGATCATCGCCTGCCCCTGCGCCCTGGGCCTCGCCACCCCGACCGCGCTCATGGTCGGCACCGGGCGCGGCGCCCAGCTCGGCATCCTGATCAAGGGCCCGGAGGTGTTGGAGTCCACCCGCAAGGTCGACACCGTCGTCCTCGACAAGACCGGCACCGTCACCACCGGCAAGATGACCCTGCTGGCCGTGCACACCGCCGACCGCGTCGACGAGGCCGAAGTACTGCGGCTGGCGGGCGCCTTGGAGCACTCCTCCGAGCACCCGATCGCCCGTGCCGTCGCCGACGGCGCCCTGGCCAAGCTGGGTTCGCTGCCCACCCCGGAGGACTTCGCGAACGTACCGGGGCTCGGGGTGCAGGGCATCGTCGACGGCCATGCGGTCCTGGTGGGCCGGGAACGGCTGCTGGAGGAGTGGGCGATGGAGCTTCCGCCGCGGCTGGCTGCGGCCAAGTCCGAGGCGGAGTCAGCCGGGCGTACCGCCATCGCCGTCGCCTGGGACGGGGAGGCGCGGGCGGTCCTGGAGGTCGCCGACGCCGTGAAGGAGACCAGCGCCGAGGCGATCACCCGGCTGCGGGCGCTCGGTCTGACGCCGATGCTGCTCACCGGTGACAACCGGGCCGTCGCCGAGTCGGTGGCACGACAGGTCGGGATCGCGCCCGAGCATGTCATCGCCGAGGTGCTGCCGCAGGACAAGGTGGACGTCGTCAAGCGGCTCCAGGGCGAGGGGCGTTCGGTGGCAATGGTCGGCGACGGCGTCAACGACGCGGCCGCGCTGGCCCAGGCCGACCTCGGTCTGGCGATGGGCACCGGCACGGACGCGGCGATCGAGGCCGGTGACCTGACCCTGGTCCGCGGTGACCTGCGGGCCGCGGCGGACGCCATCCGGCTGGCCCGCCGCACCCTCGGCACGATCCGCTCCAACCTGTTCTGGGCCTTCGCCTACAACGTGGCCGCGCTGCCGCTGGCCGCAGCGGGCCTGCTCTACCCGATGATCGCCGGAGCGGCCATGGCCTTCTCCTCGGTCTTCGTGGTCGGCAACTCACTGCGACTGCGGTCGTTCCGGGCGGCCGGCTGACGGCGACACCAACCCCCTGTGCCCGGCCGCTCTCCCCCGAGCGGCCGGGCACAGACCTGTTCAGAGGTGGTCGCGACGCGACACCACCACGCCGTCCCAGGCCAGCCGCTCCGGCAGGTCGGACAGTGCGGGCAGTTGCTCGATGTGGCGCACCCCGGTCGGCAGGTCCCCCGTCAGCAGTTCGCGGGTGACCTCGGCGGCGACGAGGCCGGTCACCCGGCTCTGCTCCCGCCCGGTGAGGGCGAACGCGGCGCGTCGGCCGGCTCGCACGGCGTCGGCACGGAGGGCGAAGGCGTCGCCGCCGAGGTGCACGCGGCTGAAGGCGCCGGTCAGTGCGTGCCGCACCGGTGCCCGTCGGGCACCGCGCAGGAGTCCCGTCCGGCGCAGCGCGAAGAGCGCCGCGGTCAGGGGGCGGGAGTCCAGGCAGAGACGGGTCGTCGCCTCCGGGACGCCGAGGGTGCGGCGCAGGGTGTGCTGGTCGGAGAACGGGAACGGATGTGCGCGGTGCGTGCCGTGGCCCGGCAGGAACACCTGGCGCGGTACGGCGGTCACCGGCGCGGCCAGGCCCTCGACGGTCCAGCGCACGGCGTCGGTGCCGTGCCGCTCGCCGGAGCCCAGCAGCACCGTCAGATCGAGCCGCTGCGCCCCGCCGACCGCCTCGTGGGCCCGCTGGGCAAGGAGATTCGTCAGTCCGGGCGCGACCCCGACGCTCAGCACGGCCGTGGCCCCGGCACCGGTCGCGAGGCCGTCCATGTCGGCCACGGCGTCGAGGAGGTCCCGTGAGGCGCCCACGTCCACCAGGTGGATCCCGCGTTCCAGGCAGATCCGGGCGAGCGAGGCGTCCTCGGGCTCGACGCAGAGCACCACGGCGCGCACATCGCCCAGCTTGTCCAGCACCCGCCGGAACCCGGCCGGATCACCGACGTCGACCCGGACCCCACCGAGCCGCCGGGCCCGCATCTCGTCCCGGCCCGCCGGAACCACCCGCCCGGGAAGGAACTCCGCCAGCCGGGCGGCGACCGCGGTGCCGACGGCGCCGTAGCCGCCGATGACGAGAATCCTGCCGCGCGCATCTGCAGTAGTCATACGCGCCAACGTAAGGCACGCTGAGTGCGCCGCGAGGCGTTCGCCCATCGTTCACGGCTCCCTCACGCAGGGGCAGTTGGGCGCATCCGCCGCCGAACTAGCGTCGTCCGGTCGTCCGAACCCACATGATCGAGGTTGCGATGTCCGCAAGACATGTCCTCGCCGGCCTGGCGCTGGTGCCGGTGTTCACCGTCCCGGCGGTGGCTTCCGAACCGGACGCCCGGCACCGGCCGTCCTTCGACCTCCAAGCCCACCGCGGCGGTCTCGGTATGACGACCGAGTCCTCGCTGGAGGGCTTCGCCAAGGCCCTGCGCCTCGGGGTGTCCACCCTGGAGCTGGACACCCAGATCACCAAGGACGAGAAGGTCGTCGTCACCCACGACCGGCAGGTCAGCGCCACCAAGTGCCGGGACACCGGGCCCCTGGTGCCGGGCGACCCGATGTATCCGTACGTCGGCAAGTACATCAAGGATCTGACGCTGGCCCAGATCAGGACGATGAACTGCGGTTACCAGCAACTGCCCGGCCACCCCGGCCAGGAGCAGGTCGACGGGCTGCGGATGGTCGAGCTGAAGGACGTCCTGCACCTGGTCAAGCGGTACAAGGCGCGGCAGGTCACCCTCAACGTCGAGACGAAGGTGGAGGCGGGCGCCCCCGAACAGACCGCGCCCCGCGAGCTGTTCGTGCGCCGGGTCTACCAGGAGATCCACCGGTCCGGCATCGAGCGGCAGGTCACCATCCAGTCCTTCGACTGGGGCGCGCTCAAGGCGATGCACAAGCTCGCGCCCCGGTGGCCGCTGGTGGCGCTCACCAACTACGACTTCCTCCAGGTCGGCAAGGAGGGCGCCTCACCCTGGCTGGGCGGTATCGACGCCGACGACTACGACGGCGACTTCGTGAAGGCCGCCGACACCCTCCCCGGTGTCACCACCCTCTCCCCCAACTACGGCTTCCCGCAGAGCGGCAAGGTCGGCGACCCCGGCTTCCGCTTCTACGCCGACGCCGCCATGGTCGAGGCGGCGCACGCACGCGGTCTGAAGGTCGTCCCGTGGACCTGCGACGACCCGGCCACGGTGGAGGCGCTGATGGACGCCGGGGTGGACGGCATCATCACCAACTACCCCGACCGGGTACGGCAGATCATGGCCGACCGCGGTATGCGCCTGCCGAAGGCGTACCAGGCACGCTGACCGGCCAGGCCCGTTGGCGCACTACGGCAGCGTGTACTCGTCCCGTCGGCCGCACATGCCGAAGCCGCCGAGCCGGGTGGGCGCTGCCTGGTACGCGGTCGCCCCGTCGAGGTAGCCGGGCTCCCCGGCGGCCAACGCGTCGAGCTGGGCGCCGGTGCGCTCGGCCGTGGCCAGAGCCCCTGACCGCCACAGCTCACGCAGGCCGGGACCTGCTCGCGGACCAGGCGGGCGGCGGTGCGCTGGAACTCCCGGTACGGGCCGGTGTCGCCCGCGACGAGGGCCTCGCGCAGGACGAGGTAGCCCTCGACGGCGAGGTCCCTGCGGCGCCGGGCCGCCGCGGCCGTGTCGGTTCCCGTGCCGGGCGGGAGCGTGGCCGCCGCCGCGTACCTCCCGGGGTCGGCGAGCACTTCGGGCGGGAAAGTGAAGACCGCGTCCCCGGCCTCGGGCAGCCCGCTGTTCTGCATCAGCACGGTGATGCGCAGCTCCCCGCCCTGGACCATGCGGTGCACGGTGCCGGGGGTGAACCAGGCGACCGAGCCGGGCTCCAGCGGGATGTCGCGGTAGCCGTCGGGGCTCAGGGTCTGCACGGCGCCCCGGCCGCCGGTGACGACGTACGCCTCGGTGCACACCAGGTGCAGATGCGGGCTGCCGCCGCAGGCGCCGTCGGCGGCCTCCCAGTCGTAGGCGCTGAGATGGGACAGTCCCACGGCGCCGGGCAGGGGGGCGGCCATCACCATGGCAGGCCGTCCAGGTGCGCGGTGACGCGCTCGGTGTCCCAGGCCCCGTCGGCGATCACCACCCGGTAGCGGTAGCCGAAGGACTCGCCCGGTGCCAGCTCGAACTCCTCGAAGAACGCCCAGGAGAACGCGACCGTGGGGAACGGCTCGGAGCGCACGAACCAGTGCGACTCATGAAGGGCATCCAGGTTCTCCGGCGCGTGCGCGAAGACGAGCGTGGAGTGCGCGTCGACGTCGTCGTGCTCGGCGGTGAAGGCCAGCCAGGGGCCCTGGGAGCCCATCAGCTTCTCGGCGTCGGTACCGGGGGCGAAGACCGCTCCGCCGGTGAAGTCCCGCGGTCCGCGCCACTGGAGTCCGGTGTAACCGGCCAGCTCGCGTCCGGCGGTGGTCGGCGACCCGAACTTCAGTGCTTCGTCGCGTACGTTGGTGAGGCGGATCGACCAGTCAAGGGCCCAGGAACCGGACTCCTCGTCTACGGAGTGGACGGTGAGCCCGCGTGTCTCACGGGCCCATTCCGCACCGCCGTGCTCCACCCAGGTCAGGTCCTCGGTGCAGGCGAACCGGTCGTCGGTCAGGGCGAATGGGGAGAAGCCGTCGTGCCGCATCGAGCCGACCCGCTCGGGCAGGCGCTGGTAACCCTCGCCGTGGACATAGCTGTTGCCGCCCCAGAAGTTCTGCCCCGACAGATGGCTCGCGGTCATCTGCAGGCCCTTGTGCCAGCGGTGGTCATGGGGCCGGTACCCGGTCACCGTGTGACCGGCGAGGGTCCGCAGCGGGTGCGCGTACGGCTTGGGGGACTCGAAGGCGTCGGGGTCGGGGCGGTACACGTAGCGGAGAATCTCCGTGCCGTTCGCCGCCGCGACCGCGATGTGCTCGCCGTTCGCGTGGCTGACTCGCATGCTCATGCGCGCTCCTTCGGGGCCCAGACGGGGTGATCGCCGTGCATCGCCGCATAGAAAGGATCACCCGGGACGATCTCGCCGGAGCGGACCGGCAGGCCGGTGAACGCCGACTTGTACAGGGCGGCGGCGAATTCGAGCGTGGCCCGCGCCTCCGGACCGCTCCCCGGCGGCCGTACGCCCGCGTCGTACGCGTCGAGCAGGCCGCCGAGCTGGGCCGTGTGGGAGCTGGGCACGTCGGCGGCCGGGGTGCGCCAGGCCGCGGCGCGGTCGGCGGCGACGTGGGGTGCCGGGGTGTAGACCCAGTCCTCGTTGCGGTGCCCGTAGAGATGGGTCAGCTCGACCGTGGCGTCGGCGCAGTCGACGCGGATCCGGCTGACCTCGTGCGGGGAGAGCACGCTGTTGACGACGGTGGCCAAGGCGCCGCTGTGGAAGCGGACCAGGGCGGTGGAGACGTCCTCGCTCTCGGTGTCGTGGACCAGCCGCGCGGCCATGGCGCGGATCTCGTCCCACTCGCCGAGCAGATGCAGCAGCAGGTCGTACTGGTGGATGCCGTGACCCATGGTCGGGCCGCCGCCCTCGCTGGCCCAGCGGCCGCGCCAGGGCACCGCGTAGTAGGCCGCGTCCCGGTGCCAGGTGGTCTGGCAGTGGGCGACCCGCGGGGCGCCCAGCTCGCCGCTGGTGATCAGCTCGCGGGCGTGCGCCGCGCCGGAGCCGTAGCGGTGCTGGAAGATCACGGCGGCATAGGCGCCGGACTCGTCCTCGGCCGCGGCGATCTCGTCGTACTCGGCGAGGGAGAGGGTGAGCGGCTTCTCGCACAGCACCCAGGCGCCGGTCCTGAGCGCGGCGATCGTCTGCTCCCGGTGCAGGGCGGGCGGGGTGCCGATGAGCACCAGGTCGGGGCGTTCGGCGTCCAGCATGGCGGCCATCGAGGTGTAGCCGGTGACGGTCCCGCCCGCGAGGTCCCGGAAGGCGTCGAGCCTGCCCTGGTCCACGTCCACGGCGGCGACCAGCTCCGTCCGTTCGGCGTGCGCCGCGAGAGCGGACAGATGGCTGCCGCTGACGATGGCACCGGTGCCGACGACGGCGACGCGACGGCGCACGGGGGGCGCGGGGGACAAGGACATACGGCGCTCCTCGAACGGCCGACGGGCATGCCTGCGCAGAAAGCGCTTGCTCTCGAAGGCAGACCCTAGGCGCCGAAGCCTTGTCCGGACAACCCCTCTACTGGGACATCGACGAGGCTTTTTCTCAGGTCACACCGGTCACGGCGTCTTGAGGAGCGGGGCGTCCCGCGTGAACTTCCGGAACCCGACGCTGTAGTACAGCCCCCGCGCCGAGGGATGCCCCGGCGCGCCCAGGCAGGCGACCGTCATGTGCGTGGCCCCAGCCGCCCGTGCCAGGTGCATGCCGTGCAGCAGCATCGCCCTGGCCAGCCCGAGACGCCGGTAGTCCCGGTGCGTGCCGACCGGCTCGAACTCGGCGGTCCGGTTCGCCTCGTCCAGCCACATGATCGTCGAGGCCGCCATCGTCCCGTTCGGCGCCTCCACCAGGAGGTGGAGGTCGCCGCGGTACGCCGTCGTCCGCCGTACGCCCTCGTAGCTCTCGGCCGTGTACGCCGTGGGCGCCCAGGCGCTCGTATGGGCCTGGACCGCGGCCTCGGGCCCGGCCTCGGCGGCGGTGCGGAACCGGTATCCGTCCGGGAGCTCCGGCTGTTCCAGGTCGATGAGGTCCCGCTGGTTGAGCTGGGTCCAGGAGCCGGTGTCGCCGAGCGCGTCGGGGTCGGTCCGGTAGCCGTGCGCCGCCCAGCGCTCCAGCCCGAACTCGTCGACGGCACTCGGCACCACCGTACGGTCGAGGCCCGCGGCCGTGCCGTCGTACCAGTCGATCACCTCGTCGACCAGTCCGGCGTGGTCGGGGCGGACCTGATACGCCAGGTAGGCGCCGGTGACGTCCTTCACCGTCCCGTCGCCGCGCCGCACCTGATGCGGCAGCCGGCCCCAGGCCCACGCCACGAGGTCCCCGCCGGAGAACCACAGCCGACGGGGCCAGGTCGCGCCGTGGGCGGTGTGGCCCTTGCCCCAGTTCCAGGCCAGCTCGCCGAACGAGGCGTCGCTGTTCACCAGGTCCGGGCGGACGGCGGTGACGTGCTGCGCCAGTCCCTGCATGAGCTGTATGTCCGCGGCGGTGAGCAGCTCGTGGTTCGGCATAGTGCGCCACTGTGTCAGGACGGGCGGCGGGCGTCGAACCGTTTTCGGTGCGGCGCAACCCCTGCCGCCGCCAACGCCGTGACCTGGCAGATGTCACAACTCCCGGAGGAATCCGCACTGTTGTGGTGCCCGCGAGACAAGGGTGTACCCGAGCAAGCCATCCGGAAGGGGAACGTGCGGAATGGATCCTGTGATCGTCGCAGCGGTGGTGACCGTGGCCGTCAGCGTCGTCAACGGCGTGGTGAAGGTGGCCCAGCGGCGGCTGACCGCCGAGGTGGAGATAGCACGCATCACCGAGACCGGACAGACCGACCGGATCCGCTGCGCCGCCCGACCAGCACCAACCCACGGGATCGGGGGTGCCCGCCGTGGAGGACGCGCTCAGTACTGACGTCGATCTCGCCGAGGACGTCGAGACCACCACGGCGCCCTTACCCGGCATCGAACTCGCCGAGGCGCTGCACCACGAGCAGTACCCGGCGCTGGTCCGCTTCCTGCTGCTGCACGGCGCGTCATGGGCGGAGGCGCAGGACGCGGCGCAGGACGCGTTCACCCAGATGTGCGCGCCCGGAGTGTCGTTGACCCACCCGCGGGCCTGGCTGCGCACCGTCGCCTGGCGGTCCTGGGTGAGTCAGCAGGTCAAACCCGAGGACGCCTGTGCCGAGATGCCCGAGCCCCGGGCCTCGCTCCGCTGGCAGACACCCGCCCACGCGGCCGAGCTGGGTGAGGAGGAGCGCCGGGTGATCTCCCTGCTGCTGTGCCTGCCCGCCAAGCAACGCGCGGCCCTGGCCTGGCATCTGGACGGCTTCACCACGCAGGAGAGCGCCCGCGCGATGGGCACCACGCAGGCGGCCGTACGCCAGAACCTGGCCCGCGCCAGGGCGGCCCTCAGGCAGGGCCTGGGTCTGGAAGGCCGCTCCGGCAACGGCTTCGACAGCGGCCTCGACGGAGACAGGAGGGCGACATGACGGACCGTGATCTCGGTACCTCCGGCCCCGCGGACACGCTCGACGCGCTGCTGTCCAGGGCCCATCACCAGTTGGGCATCGCCGTCACCGACCGGATCGCCGCGCAGGGCGGGACTCCCGAACTGCGGCCGCCGGACCTCGCGCTGGACCGCCTCCTGGCGGCCACCCACCGCTCCCTCGGGACCGCCGTCACCCGCCGCCGCTCCCGGGAGGCCCGCGCCGCCCTGAGCCGGCGGAACGCGGCGCTGGAAGCGCGCCTGGCGGAACGGGGCCCGCTGTCCAACCGGCCCTCGCAGGTACGGGTCAAGTACCGTCAGGAGGCCCTGCGTCTCGCCCACAGCTACTGGCCCGCCGACCTGGCGGAGGGCATGCGGGCCGCCGTACGCCTGGTGCAGAACCTCAGTGACCTCCTGGAGGACACCCTCCGGCCCGTCGGCCACGCGGGCCTCGTGGTGGGACAGCTCAGGGAGCGGCTGCGTTCGATGACCGCCCTGCCCAAGCCGCGGCGGCCCCCGGTCACGCTCACCGGACTCGACTACCTCACGGCGGTCGAGGCGGCCCTCGCCGAGCCCGCCGAGCGGCTGCTGCACGATCTGTACCGGGTGCGGCAACTGCTGGACGAGGAGCTGGAACCGGCGATCGCCACCCTCGAATCCTCCTCCCCCGCCTGCCTGTTCGGCATCGACACCGTCACCCAGGACCTGATCGACGATCTGACCCAGGGCTGCGACCAGGCGGACGCGCTGGCCAGGGCCGTCGCCGAAGTCGAGCGGGCGAGCAGTGACTTCGTCGGGGCGGACCTCAGCGGCGCCAAGCTCGACGGCGTGCTGCTGGAGGGGATCCTGTGGGACGCCACGACCGTGTGGCCGGGGAACTGGGAGTCCCTCGTCCGGCGCGCCTCGCTGCCCTCCGGCGAGGAGCAGGGCGTGCTGATCGTCGCCGCCGAACCGTCGGACAGCGCCGTCCCCGCCGAGGCGTGATCACGGCTCTACTGCCCCAGCGGCGCCGGCGGATTGGCGTCCTTGACCGCCTTGGGGAAGGAGGGCCGCGCGGTCGTCGCCCGCTCCCGGGTGAGGGCGCCGGTCATCCGGCGGGCCAGGAGGGGGTCGGCGGGCAGGACATGGGAGGCGAACCAGCGGGCCGCCCGGGGGTCGGGGGAGGGTTCGACGAACTCGGCGCCGGCGTAGTCGTCGAGCGGTGGGTCGTAGACGTAGCCGCAGACCATGCCGTGGTCGACCATGCGTTCCAGGAGGGCGTCGCGGTCGTTCACCAGGAGCGGGACCCGGAACAGCGGCAACGGCCCGTCGTGCAGGGCCCGTTCACGCAGGGCGGCGGAGACCCAGGCGGTGCCGGAGAGCAGGGCGACTCCGGCCCGGCGCCGGACGAGGTCCTCCTCCAGGCGGGACAGGCGCAGCCCCAACTGGCCGCGGACCAAGGCGCCGTGGCGGACGCGGAAGCCGTGCAGGTCGACGCGGACCCAGGGCTCGTAGGCGGTCAGGCTGGGCGCCGAGCGGGCGGAGGCGGTCAGCAGGGGGGCGTGCAGGTCCATCCGGAACTCGTCGCGCTCCAGCAGCCCGAGGTGTTGCAGGGTGCGCCACACCGGACGCACCAGACGCAGGGTGCGGACGGTGGAACGGGCCAGCGGGCGCAGGGTCACGTTCAGGTCGTCGCGCAGTCGGCGCGGGGTGAGGAGGTCGTCGCGCAGCAGTTCCAGCTCGCGCCGGGTGCGGGCGTCCTCGACGGCGAGGAATCCGCCGGCCGTCGCGGCGACGTGCTTGGAGAGGCTGAAGGCGGCGGCGGTCCCGAAGGTCCCGATCGGCCGCCCGTCGACGTGGCTGCCGATGGCGTGGGCCGCGTCCTCGATCAGCGGGATCCCCAACTGGTCGCAGCGGCGGCGCAGTTCCGGGACCCGGTCGGGCAGTCCGTAGAGGTTGGTGGTCAGGACGGCGTCGATGTTCCGCCAGGTCGACTCGGGTACGGCGGTCACGTCGATGTTGCCGTCCCACGGGGAGACGGGGGCCTGCACGGGCCGGCAGCCGGCCGCCAGGACCACGAAGAGGATCACGTCGTCGTTCACCGGCGACATCAGCACCCGGGCGCCGGGCCTGCACCAGCGCCGGAGCGCCAGGTAGAGGGCCAGCCGCGCCGAGGGCGTGTAGACGCATTCGCGTCCGAGCCGCCGCGTCATCGTCGCGGCGAGCCGCGATCCGTACGGCATCGTCACTTCTTCCGTCGAGGGTGGGACGGACGCGGCACGGGGCGCGCGCCGATCGGAGCCGTGGGCCTGGTGGCCCGGTGGGCCGTCGCCGTCATGGGTGGCACGACGAGGACGCGAGGGAAGGGAAGGGCCGGTTCAGTGGCTGCGCGCGGCGCGCAGCGAGCCGACCGTCTTCAGCAGCCGGTCGGCCGGTTCCCGCAGCCCGGGGTGGGCGAGGACGGTGTTGCGCAGCCCGCGTACGGGCCTGCGCCACATCCGGTGGGCCGCCGCCACGGGATGGGGCCGGGTCGCGAAGCCCTCCCCCACCCGCAGTTCACGCGTCTTGAGCCAGTCCTTGTACTCCTTGTCACCCCGCCCGAGGTCGATCAGCCGCACCGCGTGCCGGGCCGCCGCCTCGGCGGTCCGCAGGTGCATCATCAGGCCCGGCGAGTAGTAGTGGAACTCCGGGTCGTAGGCGGTGAACCAGGCCGCGAGGACGGTCCGCGAGCGCGGCCCGAAGTGCGCGGCCACGGGACGCTCCCCGGCGTACAACACGCTGAGCACTCCGGTGAAGTGCTCCTCGCGCAGCCGGAACAGATCGTCCACCAGGGCCACTATCCAGGGCCGGGCGAACCGGTCCATGCGTCCGGTCCTGCGGTACTGGGCGGACTTCCACTCCATGAGCCGGTGCAGCATCTGCGGGTCCCGCTCATCGAAGACGAACCGCACCTCGCCGATATCGCGCGCCAGGCGCCGCTCCTTCTTCAGCGTCGTCTTGGCCTGACCCGGGTAAGTGGCCCGCAGCCAGGCCGGATAGTCGCCGTCGCCCGGCTCCAGGTCAATCACCGGCGAGGCGAACATCCCGGTGACGTGGCGTCCGAACGGCTTCTGTTCCTCCACGAGATGGTCGAACTCGAAGCTGGCGAGCCCGCAGCCGCGCAGCAGTTCCTCGGTGTCCCAGAGGATCCCGGGCCGGTGCACCAGGGCCTGGCGGTCGGAGAGCCCGAGGCCGATCGCCCGGCCGACGCCCAGGAGATTGCGCTCGTGCGGTAAAAAGCCGACGGGCTCGCCGCTTTCGTGCAGCACGCCTATCTGGACCCCGCCCCGGTGCCGGCCGACTCCGGCGGCGAACTCCGGTGACAGGAACGGGTTGGCGTACTCCGGCGACTCGTCCATGGACCGGTGCCAGGCCGCGCGCAGCGGGGCGCTCAGCTCGCCGGGTCTGTGAACGGTTATGTCCGTATCGGTGCTGCTCGTGGATCGCATGGGCGACCGCTCCCCCCACTTTCCCCCCGGTGACGCGTGGTCCGCGTCAGGCCCCTCCGGCGCCGGACCGTCCGACCGAGATCGGAACAGTCCGACAGGGATCAAACGTGGCGAAACCGCACGCAGACTGTCAAGAGTGTCGCTCGTAAAGGAACGGCATGTTTCGGATGGCTCCCAGTCGCCCGCCCCGGGACTGTCCGACGGCACCCTTCTGCTCAACTCACCTCTCCCGTAACGTCGTTCAGGTTTGTCACGGCCATGACTACGAAGGGGTTTTCATGGGCAGAGGTCTGCTGTCGCTCGTGCTCGCCACCCTCACCGGAGCCGCCCTGCTCGCGGCGCCGGCGTCGGCGGCACCACCGCCCCCGCCCACCGACGTCTACCGGCCGGTCCGGGGTCCGGCCGCGCCGGCGGAGTACCGCTACCTCCAGAAGACCCTGCCGGGCGAGTCGATACCCCGGCACGCCCATGACCTCGCCACGGCCGAGGCCCGTGAACTGCCCACCGTCGGCGGGCGCTGGAAGAGCGTCGGCCCGACCAACATCGGCGGCCGGATCGTCTCCCTCGCACTCGACCCGAAGCGCGCGGACACGCTGTACGCGGCCGCCGCGAGCGGTGGTCTGTGGCGCAGCACCGACGCCGGGCAGACCTTCCACTCGGTGTGGCCGGACAGCTGGACCCAAGCCATGGGCGCGGTGGCGACCGCCCCCGACGGCACGCTGTACGTGGGCACCGGCGAGCCCAACCCGGGCGGCGGCAGCATCACGTACGAGGGGACGGGCCTGTACCGCAGCAAGGACGGCGGCCGGAGCTGGCAGCCGCTCGGGCTGCGCGACTCGGGCGCGATCAGCGCCATCACCGTCGACCCGGCGAACCCGCGCCGCCTGTATGTCGCGGCGGCCGGTTCGCTCTACAACGGCGGCGGCGACCGGGGCGTCTACCGCTCCGAGGACGGCGGCGCCACCTGGCAGCGGATCCTCGCGGGCGCGAACGAGTTCACCGGCGCCACCGAGATCATCAAGGACGGCAACCGGCTCTACGCGGTCCTGTGGGACCACCGCAGACGCCCCGACCTGAGGACGTACGGCGGGGTCGGCTCGGGCGTCTTCCGCAGCGACGACGACGGCGCGACCTGGGAGCGCCTGGGCGGCGGACTGCCCGCCGAGGGACCGGACGTGGGCCGGATCGGGCTCGCGGTGGCGGGCGAGAAGCTCTACGCGATCGTCAACAAGGCGAGCGGCCCCTTCGAGGGCTTCTACGCCTCCGCCGACGGCGGCGACTCCTGGAACCGCACTCCGGCCAACGCCGACCTGGCCAACTCCCAGTCCAGTTTCGGCTGGTGGTTCGGCAAGGTGTGGATCGACCCGAGGAACTCCGAGCACGCGCATGTGGCCGGTGTCGCCCTGCTCACCACCAAGGACGGCGGTGACACCTGGTCCGCGGACGGCACCAGCATCCATGTCGACCATCACGCGATGGTGTGGGACCCGCGTCGTCCGGGCCGGGTCTACCTGGGCAACGACGGCGGCGTCTACCGCTCCGACTCCGACGGCGACGGCGGCTGGGTCAAGGCCCGGCACGAGCCGTACACCCAGCTCTACAGCGCCGCGATCAGCCCGCAGGACGTGACCCGGATCTCGGGCGGCGCCCAGGACAACGGCTCGCTGCGCTCCTGGGGCGGGGACGGCTTCAACGAGTACCTCGGCGGTGACGGCGAGGAGAACCTCATCGACCCGACCGACGTGAACAAGGTCATCGCCTGCTACCAGTACGGCAATTGCTTCCGCTCCACGGACGGCGGCGACACCCTCACGTACTTCGCGGACGCCACGACCTTCAAGCGCCGCAACTGGTTCACGCCGGTCGTCCACGACCCGAGCGACCCGAAGGTCCTCTACTACGGCTCCGAGGTGCTCAACCGCTCCACGGACGGCGGCGTCACCTGGCAGCCCATCAGCCCGGACCTGACCGGCGGACCGGGCGCGGACCCGATCTACACCAACTTCGGCACCATCACCTCCGTCGCCCCCGCCTCCGACGGCCGCACGGTCTACGTCGGCACGGACGACGGCCGGGTCTGGGTGACCAGGGACCTCGGGGCGACCTGGACGAAGCTCGCCGAGGGCCGCCCCTGGGTGACCCGGGTGGTCGTCGACCCGAAGAACCCCGACCGCGTCTTCACCACCCACTCCGGCTACCGCTCCGGCTCCCCGCTCCCCCACGTCTACGGCAGCACCGACGGCGGCGCGCACTGGCGGAACCTCTCCGGGAACCTCCCCTCGGCGCCCGTCAACGACCTCGTGGTCGCCCGGGGCGGCGCCCTCTACATCGGCACCGACCAGGGCGTGTTCGCGAGCTTCAAGGGCGGCGGCAAGTGGCTGCGGCTGGGGCGCGGTATGCCCGCGGTGCCGGTGGATGACATCGAGTACGACGCCGGGCACCAGAGGCTGGTGGCGGCGACCTTCGGGCGGGGCTTCTACGAGCTGAAGGTCAGCTGAGTCAGACAGTCAGCCGGATGAGCAGCACCCCGGGCGTGTGCGGTACGGACACCCGCAGCCCCGTCCCGTCCCAGTCGGCCGAGCCGGCGCCGGGGCGGGACGGGTGCAGGATGTCCGGCCGTACCGCACGCCTTGCCAAGTGGGCGATGGGCAGGCGCAGTTCGGATGGTCCGCCGCGCCGCCAGACCGAGACGTAGGCGGCGTCCTTGGTGCGCAGACCCAGCGCCAGCCACTCGTCCGTCCAGCCGGGCAGCCCGAGCGGCCAGAACGGCACCGCCCGCGCCAGATCGGCACGGATCGCCTTGTACGTGTCCACTGCGTCCCGGACCAGGGCCAGTTGACGCTCCGCCATCCGGTCCAGGTGCCCGGAGAGGTGGATGCGGCCCAGGAGTGCTCCGCCGAGCGTGAAGGCGATCAGGTCGTCGTCGTACTCGGGCTGGGGGTAAGCCCACACCGCGCCCTGTTCCGGCGGTACCGCCGTCGGGGCGGCGGCGGCGATCGGCGGGTAGCGCAGAGGGTCCTGTTGGTCGCTGGTGGACTGGAGTTGGGCGACGGCAAGGGTGGCGCCGTCCATGCGCATGCCGCCCGAGGCGCAGTTCTCGACGACCAGACCGGGGTGGCGGTCGAGGACGCCGGTCAGCCAGTCCAGGTGGGCCTGGGCGTGGCCGAGCAGTCCGGCGCCGGGGGCGAGGTCGCCGGGGCCGCAGGTGCCGGGGTCGACGGCGATGTTGTAGTCCAGCTTGAGATAGCCGACGCCCCAGTCGCCGACCAGGCGGTCCACCGTGCGGTCCAGGTGCGCGCGGGCCGCGGGATGCCGTAGGTCGAGCTGGTGCCGCCCCTGTTCCACGAGCCGGATGCCGTCGCGCCGGAAGAACGCCTCCGGCGGCAGCGTGTCCGCGACCGGGCTGCGCACCCCGACGACCTCCGGCTCCAGCCACAGCCCCGGCACCATGCCACGCTCCCGGATCCGGTCGAGGACGGCCCGAATGCCGCCTCCGGGGAACCGGCGCGCTGACGGCAGCCACTCCCCGACGCTGTCCCACCAGCCCTCGTTGTCGTCGTACCAGCCGGAGTCGATGCAGAAGTACTCCACCCCGGCCGCGGCGGCGGCGTCGATCAGCGGCAGCAGTTTCTCCGTCGTCGGGTCGCCCATCAGCGTGTTCATGTAGTCGTTGAAGACGACGGGCAGCCGGATGTGGTCGGGGTGCGGGCGACGGATCGCGCGCCGGTACGCGGTGAGCGCGCCGAGCGCCTCGTCGAACCCGGCGCCGACGGCCAGCGCCACCGGGACGGTGGTGAACTCCTCGCCGGGCCCGAGCCGGACCCGCCATTGATGTTCGGCGTCCGTGGGGCCGTTGAGCGCGAGATGGCTGCCGTGCGCCCACTCGCCCAGGTCCCAGCGCCACCCCGCCGGTGACTCGATCTGCCAAGCCCAGGCCCGCCCGCTCCCCCGGTCGGTGACCGCGCCCATCGCCAGGTGCCCGTCGGTGGGCCAGCTCCCGCGGCCGGTGAGCCTGAGCGCGGCCCGGCTGTCGTGCTGATGGGCGCTGACGTGGATGTCGGCCACGGTGTCGCGCAGAGGTTCGGTGTACCAACGGCATTCCGCGAGCCAGTCATTGCGGGCGCGGTGCACGTCGAGGGCGTCCGGGGAGGGAAGGGCGCCGAGCAGGAGGCTGGTGACGGACTGGATGACGAGGGGTTCGTGGCCGTCGTTGCGCAGGCGTACCCGGGAGCGCAGGACGGGGGTGCCGTGCGGGGAGGACAGTTCGGCGAAGGCGGTCAATCCGGTTGCCGGGTCGTGGAGTTCGACGGTGAGCGACTCCCAGGCGCCCTGCCGTGCGGTGCGGTGCCCCCGGTAGCGCAGGCGGGCCCCGAGGGCGGTGCCGGTGAAGCGGGGTCCTGACCAGCCGCTGCCGTGGCCGAAGGCGGTGAGTTCGACGAGGGGGAGCGCGGCCTCCGGGTCGGCGCCTGCGGAGTCCCCGAGCCGGATCAGCCGCAGTGTTCCGTCGGCGGCGACGGCGAACTCGGCACGAAGGGCCGGATGCCCCCAAGTCAGCGTGCTCTGACAGCTGTTGAGGGCCGCGTCCGCCGTACCGGTCAAGGTGCTCCCCCTGGTGAATCCCTCGCTACGGTCCCTTGACGGCCCCTATGTGACCGGTCACAATCCTGGCATGAATGTGACCGGTCGCACAAGGCGCCCGGCGAGCATCCGGGACGTCGCGACCGCCGCCGGCGTCTCGTACCAGACCGTCTCCCGGGTCATCAACGGCCACCCCAGCGTCAAGCCGGCCACCCGGGACCGGGTGCTCGCCGCCATCGACGAGCTGGGCTTCCGCCGCAACGCCACCGCGCTCGCGCTGGCCAGCGGGCGCAGCCGGGCCGTGACCGTGCTCACCGCCAACACCACCCACTACGGCTACGCCTCGATCCTCCAGGGCGTGGAGGAGGCCGCCCGTGCCGCGTCCTACGCGGTCGGGATCGGCGTGTTGGAGTCGGCGGAGGAGGCCGCCGTCGCCGCCGAGGTGCAGCGCGCGGCGGACGCGGGCGGCGGACTGATCGTGATCGCCTACGATCCCGCCGGGGTACGGGCGTTGGCCGCCGTCCCCGCCGAACTCCCGGTCGTCGGCGTGGTGGAGACCCCCGCGAGCCCGCCGGGCGAGGACCGCCCCTGGGTGTGGACGGACGACCGCGAGGCCGCCTACGAGGTCACCCGCCACCTCCTCTCCCTCGGCCACGAGACCGTGCACTACGTCGCCATCCCCTCCAGCACCCGCCGCACCAGCGCCCGCACCAGCGGCTGGCGTGAGGCACTCAGGGCGGCCGGTGCCCCGGAACCCCGTCCCTTGCAAGGGAGTTGGGGCCCGGCGGGCGGCCACACCGCCGGGCGCAGGCTCGCCAAGGACCCGGCCGTCACCGCGATCCTGTGCGGCAACGACGATCTCGCGCTCGGCGTCCTGCGCGCGCTGCACGAGGCGGGCCGCTCGGTACCGGACGAGGTGAGCGTCGCCGGGTTCGACGACGCCCCGCACGCCGCGTATCTGACGCCCTCCCTGACGACCGTACGCCTGGACTTCACCGGTCTCGGCCGGGCCGCGTTCGCCCTGCTGCACGGGGCGATGGAGGAGTCCGCGCAGGTCGCACCGCACCCGGTGTCCGTACCGGAGCTGGTGATCCGCGAAAGCTCGGGCCCGTCCCGCCGGTAGCCCCGTGAGTGAGCAGAGCCGTTCCACGTCCTGCCCCTGAACTCCCGTTCGAAAGGCACGTGATGAAGACAAGCGCTCTTCCCGCCCTGGCCCTCATCTGCGCCCTGGGCCTGGCCGCCACCGCGTGCAGCGACCCCAGTGCCGAGGGCTCCGGCACGGACACCGGGCAGGGCGCGCCGGTCGATCCGACGGCCCGGCTGGACGGCGTGAAGCTGACCATGTGGACCGCGCAGAACACGGTCAACGCGCCCCGACAGGTCATCGACGCTTTCGAGAAGGCCACCGGCGCCGAGGTGGAGACCCAGGCGATCCCGGACCTCTACGAGCAGAACGTGCCGACCAAGCTGGCCTCCGGCGACCGCCCGGACCTGATGTTCTGGCAACCGTCCATCTCCACGCTGCCGTTCGTGCAGCCACAGCAGAACCTCCTCACCCTCGACGGGGAGGAGTGGGTGGGTGAGCTGGGCGAGACCGAGAAGTCGCTCGGCGTCATCGACGGCAAGCGCTACGCGGCGATCGTCACCAGCCCCGCCATGCTCGGCGTCTACTACAACAAGGACGTCTTCGAGCGGGCCGGACTGAGTGAACGGGACTTCCCGCAGACCTACGACGAGTTGCTCGCCCTCGGCCACCAGGTCGTCGACAAGACGGACGCCACCGCCTTCTACGAGGCCGGGGGCGACAAGTGGCCGCTCCAGTGGCAGATGCAGGTGCAGCTGACCGATCTCGACGCGGGGTGGTGGGACGGGCTCAACAGGAACCGGGAGAAGTGGACCGACCCGGTCGTCGTCCGCGCGATCAAGAAGTACAAGGAGAAGCTCCTCGACGCGGGGCTGGCACAGAAGAACTACCGCACCGGCACCTTCACCGGTCAGGCCGACGCACTGTGGAAGGGCGAGGCCGGGATGGTCCTCAACGTCACCTCCTTCCAGAGCCAGTTGCAGGCCAAGTACTCCACGGCCGAGATCGACGAGCGCATCGGCTGGTTCCCGATCGCCAACTCCTCGGCCACGGGTCTGTACTCCCCCGACCAGACCAACGGGGTCGTCGCCTTCAGGACGGGCGACGAGAAACGGCAGAACACGGCCCGGCAGTTCCTCGCCTTCTGGCTGGGGCCGGATTACGCCGACTACATCAAGGCGATGAAGATCCCGTCCGTGCGGCCGTCCGTGCCGACTCCCGAGGGGCTGCCGCAGACGTCCAAGGACCAGGTGGCGGCGCTGCCCAAGGCCATCGGCGTCTTCCAGGCCAAGGCGATCGTCGCGCCCGACACTCATCTCTACCTCGCCGACATGATCTTCGACAAGAAGGACCCGGAACAGGTCGCCCAGGCGATCCAGGACCAGTTCGCGCAGGTGGCCAAGGCCCAGGGCGCGTCCGGGTTCTGACGATGACTCACACGGTCGTACGCGCCAAGCCCACGCCGACGGCGGACCCGCCCGGGAATACGGGGCGGCTGCCGCGCGCCGCCGTGCACCACCCCTGGTGGTTCGCGCTCCCCGCGATCGCCGTCTTCGCGGGCTTCCTCCTGGTGCCGAACCTGCTGAACTTCTACTACCCGTTCACGAACTGGTCCTCCTACCACGCGGACATCGCCTTCACCGGCCTCGACAACTTCCGGACGATCGCCGACGACGGCTCACTGCTCCGCGCGATCCGGACGACCCTGCTGTACGCGCTGCTGGCGGCGCTCTTCCAGAACGCCTTCGGGCTCGGTCTCGCGCTGCTGCTGGAGGCCGACAGCCGCTGCAACCGGTTCTTCCGCGCCGTGTTCTTCCTTCCGGTGCTGATCTCGGCGCTGGCCACGGGCTACGTCTTCCAGGCCCTGCTCGATCAGGACGGCGCGGTCAACTCCCTGCTGGGGACGGACGTTCCCTGGCTGGGCTCGACGACCTGGACCCTGGTCGTCGTCACCCTCATCCACGGCTGGAAGTGGATGGGCCTGTCCATGCTGATCTATCTGGCCGGGCTCAAGGGCATCCCCGGCGACCTGCTCGAAGCCGCCCGGATGGACGGCGCGGGGCCCTGGCGGACGTTCCGGTCGGTGCGCTGGCCGATGCTCGCGCCGGCGGTCACCTTCAACGTCACCACGGCACTGATCGGTTCGATGAACACCTTCGACATCGTGCAGGCGACGACGGGCGGCGGCCCCGCGGCCTCCACCGAGGTCTTCAACATCTACATGTTCCGGATCTTCGGCCAGGGCCTGTACGCGCAGGCCTCCGCGATGAGCCTGGTCCTCTTCCTGGTCGTGGTCGCCGTGGCGATTCCGCTGGTCGTCGGCCTCCGACGAAGGGAGCAGCTGCTGTGACCCCGGTGCTGTGGCGCTACGGCCGCCCGGTCATCGTCCTGCTGCTGGCCGGGCTCGCGGTCGGCGTGCCGCTGTGGCTGGTCGCGGTCACCTCGGCCAAGTCCCAGGCGGAGTCCATCAAGCCGAACCTCGACCTGCCCGAACGATGGCAGCCCGGCAGCAACTACGCGGACGCCGTCAGCGAGGGCGAGATGCTGCGCGGCCTCCTCAACTCCCTGCTGGTGGTGGTGCCTTCGGTGCTGCTGGTGCTGCTGCTCGGGGCGGGCGCGGCCTGGGTGTTCGCCCGGAGGAAGTCACGGCTGGTCTCGGCGGCGTACGCGCTGTGCGTCAGCGGACTGCTGCTACCCCCAGCGGTGATCACCATCGTGATGGAGCTGAGGCAACTGGGTCTGGCGAACTCCCGGCCCGGGATGATCGCCGTCTACACCGGCATGTATCTGTCGACGTCGATCTTCTTCATGACCGGCTTCATCCGCGCGATCCCGCTGGAGCTGGAGGAGGCGGCCCGGATGGACGGGGCCTCCCCGGCGCGGATCTTCGTACGGATCGTCCTGCCGCTGCTCAGACCGGTGATCGCGACCGCGACGATCATGGTGATGCTCTACGCCTGGAGCGATGTCTTCTACGCCTTCTTCGTCCTGGGCGGCGGCGACCGGGCCACTCTCCCCCTCAACCTCTACCAGGTGGCCAGCGCCCAGCTCTACCTCAACAACTGGCATCTCGTCTTCGCGTACGTCGTGGTGATGAGCCTGCCCATGGTGGCCGTGTTCCTCGTCGGCCAGCGAAAGATCGTGTCCGGAATCACCAGTGGAGCCGTCAAATGACCGGAGGTCCAGTGTGATCACCCCCACCCGCACGAGATCCCGCTTCAGAACCGCCCTGCTCGTCGCCGCACTGGGAGTCACCGCCATGGCAGTCACCCTGCCCGCGTCCGGACCGGCGGCCGCCGCCGACCCGCAGCGCCTCACCGTCGATCTCGCCGCCCCCGAGGGGCCGGTGATGCTCGGCGCCAACGGCGCGCTGTACGGGCTCAGCGACGACGGGGTGCCGAGCGACGCCGTACTGGAGCCCCTGAAGCTCACCAGCATCTCCCAGAAGCCGGACGGCGGCGCCCAGCATCCCAACGGCGACGCGCTGACGGTCTCCAGGTCGTTCTTCCGCAACGGCGGCGGCGAGATCAACGTGATGATGCAGGACGTCTACGCGAAGTGGCCGTACGAGAACCTCGGTATCGACGACTACCTCCCCAGGGTCGACAAGATCGTCAAGGAGATCTCGGCGGACCCGAACAGCGACCGCTTCGTCTACATCCCGTTCAATGAGCCGGACTTCATCTGGTACAAGCTCAACGGCTCGGACCAGGCGGAGTACGAGGCCGAGCGGGACCGGTTCCTCGCGCACTGGAAGACGGTGTGCCAGCGGATCCGCGCGATCGACCCGGACGCGGTGATAGCCGGGCCCAACGAGACCGGCTACTACCCGCGCTTCCTGCGGGACTTCCTCACCTTCGCCGAGCGCGAGAACGTCCTGCCCCAGATCATGACCTGGCACGAGCTGAGCTCCGGCTCACTGCGCGACTTCCAGGGCCACTACGACAACTACCGTGCCCTGGAACGCGAGCTGGGCATCGGCCCGCTGAAGATCAACATCAACGAGTACGCCAACCGCCGCGATCTGTCGGTGCCGGGCCAACTCGTGCAGTGGGTCTCGATGTTCGAGAGGAACAAGGTGTACGCCAACCAGGCGTACTGGGACGCCGCCGGGAACATGGACGGCAATGTGGTCCGTTCCAGTATCCCCAACGGCGGCTGGTGGTTCTTCCGTTGGTACGCGGGCCTGACCGGCGACACCGTACGGGTGACCCCGCCGCAGCCGAACACCATTGACACCCTTCAGGGCCTGGCCGCCCTGGACACCTCCCGGCGTCAGGCGCAGGTGCTGCTGGGCGGCTCGGCCGGCGACGCGGACGTCGTCGTCCGGCACGTCCCCCGCTCGGTGTTCGGCTGCCAGGTCACCGCGACCGTCGCCGAGGCGGGCTGGTCGGGGTACGAGGGGCAGCACGCGGCGCCCCGGGTGGTGGCGCGGACGAAGGTGCGGGTGGCCGAGGACGGCTCGGTGACCGTCCCGCTGCGCGGCCTGCGCAAGATGTCCGCGTACCGGATCGTCCTCACCCCGGGCGGCACCGGCACCCCGGCGGCCGTCGCCACGCCCTGGACGGCGTCGTACGAGGCCGAGGAGGCGGCGATCACCGACGGCAAGGTCTACACCCAGGGCACGGTGAGCAACGCCAACGGCTACGCGGCCTCCGGGACGAAGGACGTCGGCTCCCTCGACCAGGCCGGCAGCAAGGTCGACTTCACGGTGACGGTCCCCCGGGACGGCACCTACGACCTGGCGATCCTCTACGGCAACCAGTCCGGCGTGCCCGCGACGCAGAAGCTGTCGGTGGACGGCGGCGCCCCGGTCGCGGTGACGTATCCGTCCACCGAGAACTGGACCTACCGCGCCAAGAGGGACGTCACCGTCGAACTGACGGCGGGCACCCATCTGTTGACCCTGGCGAAGGGCGACGCGCAGGTCACCCTGGACCGGGTCGACCTGACCGCGCGCTCCGGCCCGCCGGCCGCGTCGTACGAGGCCACGCTGGCGGACATCGGCGGCAGGCCGTCGTACGACTATTCCTCGTCGGCCGGGGTGGGGACGGGCGCGCTCGTCCTGCGCCCGGGCGACAAGGCGGTGTTCGACGTCTACGCGCCGAGGGACGGTTACTACACGGTGGTGTCGCGGGCGTCGGCCGCGGTGCGGCTGGCAGTGCACGGGGAGTCGGTGACGGCGGCTCCGGGGCGTGCCCTGCGCCTGTACCTCGCGGCGGGCAACAACCGCGTGGCGATGACGGCCCCGCACGCCTCGGTCCGTTCCCTGGACGTGTCGGGTGACGGCTCGACGACGGGCGTGCTCTCCTACGAGGCCGCGTCGGCGGCTCTCGCGGGCGGCGCCGAGTTGGTCAACTCCTCCTACGCCTCAGCCGGTTCCTACGTCGGATGGCTCGGCAACGGCGCGTCCAGCACGGCCGCCTTCACGGTGGATGCCCCCGAGGCGGGCCGCTACCTGCTGGTCGTCCACTACGCCCACAACGACCGCCGCGACAACGGCCACGCCTACAACACGGACATCATGTCCCGTACGGCGGACATCACGGTGGGCTCCGCCGCGCCGCGCAAGGTGACCTTCAAGAACACCTGGAGCTGGGACGACTACTGGACGGTCGCCGTCCCCGTGGACCTGGAGTCGGGCGCCAGCAAGGTGACCTTCGGCAACAAGAGCGCCTGGGCGCCGAACATCGACCGGATCGAGCTGGGCCGCGTCGTCGGCCGGCCGTAGCCGTCCGGGCGGGTGCGCCTGGCTCCGGGCCGGGCGCACCACCTCGGCGGCCTCCTAGCAGGGCCTCCGCTCCGGCAGATACTTCTTCGCCCAGGTGCCGAGTTCCTTCAGCGCGGGCTCCAGGGCGGCCCCGGCCTCCGTCAGCCGGTACGAGACCCGCAGCGGCGGCCCCTCGTCGACCTCGCGCAGCACCAGCCCCGCGGCGCCCAGCTCGGTCAGCCGGTCGGAGAGCATGCGTTCGCTGATGCCCGGGATCGCCCGGCGCAGCTCGGTGAAGTGCGCGGGCTGCCCCACCAGCACGGCCACGATCGGGCCGGTCCACCGCTTCCCGAGCAGCTGGAAGACGCGGCTGATGCCGCCGTCCACCTGTTTGCATGCCGATGCGTCGTGCATCTCCTCTACCGCCATACCCCAAGGGTACCTGCGCCGCCCCCAGGGGATGAAAAAAAGTAAGTCCATGTGGTATCCATAGTTGAGTACGTATTTCAAGCAGCTCACTCTTTGGAGACCCCCATGGCCACCCTTCTGCACATCGACTCCTCCGTGTTCCCCGCCGCGGGCTCCTCCTCGCGGGCCGTGACCGAGGCGTTCCGGGCCGCCTGGCAGGAGCAGCACCCCGAGGGCACGGTGATCTACCGCGATCTGTCCGCGGACCCGGTGCCGCACCTCACCGCCGACGCCCACACGGCCGGGTTCGCCGATCCCGCGGACCACACGCCCGAGCAGTCGGCCGCCTTCACCGCGCGCCTGCGGCTGATCGAGGAGTTTGAGGGCGCGGACGCCGTGCTGATCGGCGCGCCGATGTACAACTTCACGATCCCGTCCACGCTCAAGGCGTGGCTCGACAATGTGATCCTCTTCGGGCGCACAGCGGGCGAGACCCCTTCCGCCAAGGGCACCCCCATCACCGTCGTGGCCAGCCGCGGCGGCTCCTACGCGCCGGGCACGCCGCGGGAGGGCTTCGAGTACGTGCAGAACTACCTGCGCGCGGTCTTCGCCGACTCGATGGGGCTCGACCTCGACTTCATCGTGCCGGAGCTGACCATGGCCCCGCACAACCCGGCCATGACCGAGCTGATCCCGCTCTTCGAGTCCTCCCGTGAGCAGGCCCTCCAGGCGGCCGACACCAAGGCGAAGAGCCTGGCCGAGCGCCTCGCCGCCTGACAGGGAACCCGGGGCTGGTGGCTCAGTGGCCGCGGAAGGCCTCCTCCAGCCACCAGCTCCCCCGCTCGGCCACCACCTTGGCATCGACTAGCAGCGGTGCCGTGCGCGGTCCCGCGAGCCAGTCCGCCACCGCCTTGAGATCGGCTCGCGTGCGCACGGTCACCGCCTCGAAGCCGTACCCGCGGGCCACGGCGGCGATGTCCGTCTCGGGGAAGCGGACGATGTCGAGCGGGTGCCCGCCGAAATGGTGGACCTCCGCCCCATAGGCATCGTCGTTGTAGACCACGACCACCATCGGCAGGCCGAGGCGACGGACCGTGTCCAGTTCCGCCGCCCCCATCAGCGCCCCGCCGTCCCCCAGGGCCGCCACCGGCAGGCGGTCCGGGCGGGCCAGGGCCGCGCCGATCGCGGTCGCCAGGCCCAGCCCGATCGACTGGAACGCCTGGGTGAAGCACAGGCCCTGTTCGTCCGGGACCGAGAGGTACATGGTCGGGTAGCCCATGAAGTTGCCGGAGTCGACCGCCACGACGCGCTCGGCGGGCAGCAGATCGTCGAGCGCGACGCTCAGCGTGCGGGGGTCGATCCGCTCCCGGGTGCTCGTGTCCTCGTACGGCACGTCCCGCCAGCGCACCCGGGCGGCCAGGGCCTCGGCGTTCCCGGGGGTGCGGTAGCCCTCCCGTCCGCCACCGCTCGCCGCCTCCAGAACCCGCCTCGCGGTGAGCTCCACATCGCCCATCACGTCCCCGAGCGCGGACGGATCGTCGTCGACCCGTACGACCGTCGTCCCGGGCCTGATCAGGCGGCCGTGCCGGGTCGTCCACGCGGTGAGGGAGCAGCCCCACGCCACGATCGTGTCGGCGCCGGTGATCAGCTCGGCGGCGAGCGGCGAGGAGAAGCCGCCGGCGACGTCCAGCGTCCAGGGACCGCCGCGGAACAGGCCCCGCGCCACGGCCGACGTGGCCAGCAGTGCCCCGCAGTGCTCGGCAAGGGCTTCGAGGGCGTCCCGCGCACCGGGCGAGCGCGCTCCGCGTCCGGCCACGAACACCGGCCGCCGGGAACCGTCGAGCACCTGCGTGAGGGCTTCGACATCGGCCGCCGAAGGTTCAACCGCCGCCCTCGGCAGTGGCCACAGGGCCTGCGCCAGCGTGTCGGCCGGGACGTCCGAAGTCTGCGTCTCCAAGGGCAGGTTGAGCAGCACGGTTCGCCGCTCGTGCAGGGCACGCCGTACCGCCTCGCACGCCTGTCCCACCGCGTCCTCCGGTGCGGCGACCCGCATCGGGACCGCGCCCACGGCCCGCCCCAACGCCTCCTGGTCCACATGGAAGTTGGACCGCGGCTCCATCACCTCGGCCGCCGCGACGACCAGCGGGGTACCGCTCTTGGCGGCCTCCGTGATCCCGGTCAGGGCGTTTGTCAGACCGGGGCCCTGATGCACGCTGAGCACCGTCACGGTGCCGCTCGTCCGTGCGTAGGCGTCGGCCATCGTCGCCGCGCCGCCCTCGTGCCGGGCGGCCACGAACCGCGCGCCCGCCGCCACCATCGCGTTGGTCAGATGGAAGTTCCCCGATCCGACCACCCCGAAGACCTGCGCGACGCCGGCTCCCACCAGCGCCCGTCCGACCGCCTCGGCGACCTTCATCAGCGCTCCACCAGCGCCAGCACCCGCGCGGGTGATCCGGACCCGGTGACGATGGGCAGCGGTCCAGCGAGCACGACGGCGCCCGTCGGCGGCAGCAGCGCCAGGTTCTGGAGCTGGGTCAGCCCGTACTTGTCGTTGCCCATCAGATAGGAGTGGCAGGGGAAGGCCGGTTCGAAGGAGTGCCCGCGCCCGGCGTCCGTCCCCACGGTCTCCACCCCCAGCCCGATCACCGCGGACTCCTCGGCCAGCCAGCGCGCGCACTGCGGGGACAGACCGGGTGTGTGCGGGCCGTTCTCGTCCGCGTTCAGGAACTCCTCCTGCGACTGGGCTCGTTCGTCCCATCCGGTGCGCAGCAGCAGCCAACCGCCGTCGGGCAGGGGGCCGTTGTCCCCCTCCCACGCCTTGACATGGTCGACTTCGAGCAGGAAGTCGGGGTCCCGCTCCGCCTCGGCGCTGAAGTCCAGTACGGCGGCCGGGGCGATGAGGCGGCGGACGGGCACCGAGGCCACGTCGTCGAGGTCCCGGCCGGTCACCCAGTGGTTCGGGGCGTCGAAGTGGGTGCCGGTGTGTTCGCCGGTACGGAAGTTGTTCCAGTACCAGGCCGGCCCCCGGCCGTCGTAGCGGCTGATCTGCTGGAGCTCGAAGGCCGCCGTCTGCCCGAACTCGGACGGCAGCTGGATCAGCGGGGTCGCCGCCGACAGCGGCGCGGTCAGGTCGACGACCTCGATCGCCCCCTCGCGCAGCGCGGACACCAGTGACGCGAGGACGGACGGTTCGGGCATGGGGGCCTCCAGACGCCTCCGGACAGCACGCGGAACTCCCAGGATGGATCGATTCCGTGGTATTCACCATGTGGCGGCGGCGATCGGCCGATGGGGGAAACCGGTGATCGGAAGACGTACGGCCGTGACGGCGGCGCTGGGCCTCGCGGCCCTGACCGGCTGCGCCTCCGACGGCGGAGACGGTCCGGCGAAGGCCCCCACGGCGACGGCCTCCCGCATGCCTGCTCCGGCCACGAGCGCCCCCTCGTCGTCCGCGCCCCCGACTCCCGTCCCCACCACGGGCCGCTCCGACGCCAAGCTCGTCGTCATGACCGTCACCGGCGGCTTCGCGGGCGTGCACCGGACGGTGATCCTGCGTGCCGACGGCACCGTGTACACCAGCGACAAGGGCGAGCCGACCGTCCGGCGCACCACCGAGGCCCAGTTCACCGAACTGCGCACCCTGCTCGGCGATCCGGCGCTCGCCGAAGTCCCCGGCCTCACCGTGGACATGGACGCGCGGGACATGTTCCAGTACACGCTGCGCATCGACGGCCGCACGGTCGTCACCGACCGCACCGTCACGGAGCCCGCCCTGGACCGGCTCATCGACGCGCTCGCCGAATGGCTGCCGAAATAGCCGCCTGACCTGGCGCGCAACCGAACCGTCGCGCCCGCCGTCTCAGTCACCGAGACGAACACGAGGAGGACCCCATGGCCATGGTCGGCCTGTTCTGGATCACCGAGGACTCGGTGTACATCGGTGCCGAGCCCGCGGGCACGGCGGCCGGAGTCCGGCTGTCCAAGGACGGTGTCGAGACCCTGGGGATCGAGCACACCGGCACCTGGAGCTGGGACGAGGTGCGGCGGATCGAGGTCGCCGACGTGGCCGTACGGCCCGCCTCCCGGCGCTGGGTCTCGCAGGCCTTCGACGCCGCGGTCGTCGCGCTGACCGGCGACGGGGAGCTGCCGCCCGCCTTCACCGTGCGGATCGACACCGCGGAGGAGCCGGGCGAGCCGGTCGAGGTGAGCGTGCTGAGCGCCGTCGCCGGTGGCATCTACGGCCCGGTGGAGTACGAGCTCTCCCGCACCCTCCTCAACCGGCTCGTCGACGGCCGCACTCCTGTCGACGAGCTGCTCCTGTGGCACCGTGACCGTGCCGGTGCCGCGGCTCCCGGCCGCGAGGAGCGGGAGGCGCTGATGCTGAAGTGGATCGGCGACAGCGACCCGTCATGACCCCTCGGGCCCTTCAGGGTCCACCAGATGGGCGATGTGGGCGGTGACCGTGTCCAGGACCCCCGCCCACGCCTCCTCGTCGCCCAGGACCAGGTAGTTGAGGGTCAACCCGTCCGTCATGGCGGCCAGATAGCGCGCCAGCACCGGTACGGGCACCTTCAGCCGCAGCCCCATGGCGGGGCGCAGGTCCTCGATGAGTTCGGCATAGGTGTCGCGGTACAGCTCGTGCTGGCGTCGGGCGAGATGCTCGAACCCTGGCTGGCGCAGGGCGTACTGGGTGAGTTCGTAGGTGAGCATGTGCTCGTCGGGGTGGGCGCGGACGTGGTCCCAGTAGGCCTGGAGTCCGGCGCCGACGGTCTCCTGGAGGGTGGCCCGCGGCCGGAGGGCGTCCTTCACCAGGGTGACGTAGTGGTCGGTGATGGTGGTGATGACGGACTCGATCAGGGCCTGCTTGGAGTCGAAGCAGTAGTGGAAGACGCTGAGGGACACGCCGGCCTCGGCGGCGATGGACCGGGTCGTCGTCCTGGCGACGCCGTCCCGGGCCATCGCCCTGATCGCCGCTTCCGTCAGCTGCTGACGCCGTTCTGCCGACGGCCTGCGTGCCATGTGCGTGTCCCTCGAGTCCCTCGTGTGCGTACCGGCGCTCAGTTGCTGTGGACGCTCACCTCGTGCAGTGAGTACCCCCATTGGGTGCCGCGTTCCAGGCCGAGGACGCGGACGTAGCGGGCGGGTGTGCCGGTGAACCGGGCGGTGTCCAGGCCGCCGTCACCGGAGGCGGTGGACCAGGCGGTCCGCCAGCTCGTGCCGTCGGTGGAGAGCTCGATGCGATACGACTTGGCGTAGGCGCGCTCCCAGTCGAGGGTGACCCTGCCGACCCGGTGGGTCGCGCCGAGGTCGACGCGCAGCCACTGGTCGTCGCTCCAGTCGCTGGCCCACCGGGTGCCCCGGTCACCGTCGACGGCCCGGCCGGGCGCGTAGCTGGTGAACGGGTTCCACTCCGCCGAACTGGCGGCGGCGGGCACCTTGTTGGCGAGGTTCACCGCGGACTGGTGCCGTTCGGAGTCGCCCCAGGTGTCCAGGTAGGACTCGGCACCCCGGAACAGATCGTCCACGACCTCCTGGCCACCGACCCGGCGGATGTCCTCGATCCAGTCCGGGACCAGGCCGTAGTGGGCGGCGCCGTCGGTGTTCAGGTCCCAGGTGCGCTGCCCGGTGGTCTGCCTGTCGATGACGGACCCGCCGTCGACGCTCTTGAAGGGGTACGTCACCTTGTTCGGGGCGTCCGCTCCGCGCGGTCCCGGCCAGCCGCCGACGCCGTTCATGTCGGTGCCGTAGCCGTAGCCCACGCCGTACCTGTCGCGCAGCGCCTCCGTGCGGTCGGCCTCCGCGATGAAGCCCTCGGAGCCGTGCATGTACTGGCCGATGAAGCCGCCGAGGCCGTAGACCCGCTCGGTCCAGTCCATGTCCATCCAGCTGTGCGAGGAGAGCACGCCGGGGTAGGACTCGGCCTCGAAGATGTCGAGCACCCGGCCGGTGGCCTTGACGCTCATATGGTCGATCTCCAGCATCATCTTGCGTTTCATCATGCCCCGCACCGCGTACTCACCGAGGTCGGTCAGCCCGCGCACGTTGCATTGCGCGCCGGCGGCGTACGAGGGCACGTCCACGCCCGCCGGGAGCTTGGCCTCGGCATCGGCGGCCGCGGCGTTGCCGATGGGGTTGTCGTGCTGCGGGCCGGTGCACTCCTCGGTCTTCCAGAAGGTGCCGGTCGACAGGAACTGGCCGACGTTGATGGCGGTGCCGAGCGCGCCGGAGTCGAAGCGGACGCCGCAGAGCGCGTTGTCGAACTTGTGGCACAGGAACATGCTGCGCACGCCCAAGTCGTAAAGCTCGTCCAGGCCCTTGTCGATGTCCGCCTTGCTGCACTGCGCGATGTCGAGAATCATCTTGCAGCCGAACGGCTCGGAGGTCTCCACGCCGAGGATGACCGCCAGCTTGCCCTGCTCGATGACCTGGCGGGCCTGAGCGCTGTCGGTGACGATCCGGAACCAGCCCTTTCCGGTGCCGCCATACATCTTGTCGACGTAGGCCTGGAGGTCGTAACTCAGCTTCGCCTGAAGGCGGATCGAGGTCATCTCGTCGCAGGAGCGGTCCTTGAAGAAGTACACCGAGCAGATCACGCCGTTGGTGACCAGGTCGTTGACCATGACCCGCTGGCCGCCGCGCCAGGCCCGCTCCACCCAGGCGTAGTAGTTCTGCTGGTGGGTCAGCGAGTCATGGGCGGGCCAGTCCTTGAAAGTGGGGTAGCCGACCGGGTCGTGCTTGCCGTCGCCGCCGTTGGTGATGAAGTCGAAGATGGCGAGCGAGCCGTCGGGATAGTGCTCGGGACAGTCCTTCAACGCGTCGGCGATACCGGCCTCGGAGAAGGTCTTGCCGCAGATGAGCCGGCCGCCGAACGCCTCGTTGGAGAACAGGTGGTTGTGGATGTCGGCGAAGCCCCGCACCTCGCCCTGCGCATTGGTGCCGGTGAACGGCTCGCCGGTGACGTTGATCTGTGAGTCGGGCGTGGGCCGTGCGCTCGGCAGCCACCAGTCGGTCCCGGCCGCCGAGCTCGGCGCGGGGCCCAGCAGCAGGGCCAGGACCAGGAGGAGCAGTGAGGCGACGGTGACGTCCTTGCGTCTGCGGTACGGGATACGAGCCATGGATCACCCCTCCTGGAACCGCCTGACGGAATTGTCATGGCCAGCCCAATGTGTGGGTCGAGGATGGCGACTGGCTCAAACCGAGTCAAGAGTCCGGGACAAGTGACCTGATGCGGGATCGCAGCAACCGTCACGCCGCAACTGGCGGCTGACGGCCTGCCAGTCCCCCGTGAGCGACGTCTCCTCGAAGGCGCCCACCAGCGCCGACTGCTCGATGTGCAGACCTCCGCGCAGCACCGCCACGGTCCGGATCAGACTGTCGAAGTCACTGAACGGATCCCCGTCCACCACCATGAGATCGGCGAGTTTGCTCTCCTCCAGGGTGCCGAGATCCGCGTCCGCTCCGTACACCCGGGCGGGCAGGTGCAGGATGGGAGCAACGTAGCGGGCGGGGCCCGGCTCAAGGGGCTTCCAACAGGTCGCCGTCGTCGGGCAGCGGCGAGGTCGGGTCGTCGTACAAGAGCGTCAGTCCGTCGGCCCAGGAGGCGTCCGGACTGTGTGCGGCCAGCTCCTTGCGCAGGGAGAGCAACCTGTCAGGGAGTTCAGCGGCGCTCGTCAGGCCCTCCACCGCGTGCTGGACACGTTGGCGGAACTCACTGGTCGGCGCCTTGGGAACGTCATGGTCGCGCCGCCACAGGGCGATCGGGAGGCCTGCTTCGAGGAGTGCGCGAAGGGCTGCGTCCCTGCTTCCGGACAGCACGGGCAGCGCGTCCGGCGGCAGCGAGCGCAGCAGGTTCTCGCCGGTCACGGACGCATCCAGGACCGTGGGGACCGGCGGCCGGTGATGCAGGGTGGACCAGCGCCGCATGCGTTCCTCGTCCCAGCCGGGGGCCAGGTCCCGGTCCGCGCACCGGATGACGACAGGGCGGGTGGCACCCAGCGCCAGTCCCCCGGCGCGGTCCAGAGGCCAGGTGTCCACGTCCAACGACAGCAGATTCGCCGGGAGGGCGACTTCCAGGACGGCCGGCTGGTCGGGTCCGTCGCACCGACGCATCGCCTCCGCCAGCGGAGCCCGGAGGGAGATGCTCAGTTCGGCCAGGGTCGAGCGTTCGCCCGACTCCAACCGAGTCCAGTCCTCGCCCCTGCTGATCGACACCGACCAGTCGCAGTGTTCCGGCTCCCAGCCACGTTGGACGATCTCCAGCAGGACGGTCCGACCGGGCCCGCGTGCATCCGAGTGCCTGCCGAACTCCTCGGTCAGCATCTGCTGAAAGTCCCCTAGCAGTCCGGCTCGGGCGGACATGCTTTGTACCCAGGCCCACAGTTGCAGCGCGGCGTCGGTCCCGGGTTCCGCGGTCGCCGCGCGGACAACGTAGCGGAGCACGGCTTCGAGGCCGCCGAGCCCGGGAAGGTCGTAGAGCAGGCCGAGCCCGTCCCGCCATGCCCGGGGTGGCAATGTGTACCGGCGAGGCCCGTCCAGTCTCCGGACCAGGCGCTCCAGGCTCGCGGTGCTCGCGGGCGGCTGGAGCTCAGCCAGCAGGCGCAGGAGTGCGATGCGCCAGTCGGGAGTGAGAGCCCAGGAGCCGGTCCCGACGTCGCTGAGTACGTAGCGCCAGCCCGCAGGATTCTCCGCGTGGTGGGTGTCATGGGCGCGCACAACACCGTGGTACACGTCCCCTGCGTCACGCCGCAGTTCCGTGACGGGCACCATCAAGTCCGCCTTCTCGCCCCCACGGCGGGCGGTCAGCACGCCGATCACCTCGCCCCTGACCGGATCGACGACAGGACCTCCGGCGGCACTCCGGGCCGGAGCGGCCTCCGGTTCCAGGACCAGCACGCCGCCATCGCCGACTCGACCACGGACAGGGCAGCGTCTGCTCACTCCCACCACTTCAGCTCGGTGGCGGTGGCGCCCCGAGTAGGCCACCTCTTCCAAGAGGGAGTCGATCGTGCGCTCGGTCAGCCAGACACAGGCGTGGTCAGGAGCGTCCCACAGCCGGATGAGCGCCAGACCGGAGACGGATTCGCTGCCGTACCTGGCTGAAGACTGTCGCCACTCCACGGTCCCGTGGATCAATCGACCGTCGTGATCAATCTGGACCACGGACCCTCGTCCGCCCGGCACGACCTCGGCAGACGTGAGCACCCATCCCGGCGCGACGAAGAAGCCGCTGCCCAGCAACGGGGCTCCGGCCGACGCCTGGTGGAGGCTAACCGTTGCCGCGCGGGCCAGGGCGGCGCTCCTCATCGCCCGGGCAGGAGCGTCTGAACCGCCCGCCCGCATCGGCGGCTCCTCCGCCGCACCGGTCAGAGCCTCCGCGACAGCCCGATGCTCCGACCCGAAGCTCGCCAGCACCCCCGCCGCCACCCGCGCGAACGGCGCGCTGCCTGCCGGGATCCGCCACTCCCCACCCGCCTCGACCGTCGGCACGAGCGCCCGAAAGCTCAAGCTCCCGCCGAACCGCCCCGCGACCTTCCCGGAGACTCGGCCGATGACGTCGAGCACGCTCATGGACTCCCGCCGCGTCAGGGTGGCGAGCAGCACCTCGCGCACTCCGGGCAGGAAGTCGTAGAGCAGCAGGTCGGGATCGTCGCCGGGGCGGAGGTCGTCGTCCGCCGGGGCGATCAGCCCGGACAGGAAAACCTCGGCCAGGTGCGCGGAGTTCGACCGCGGCATCATCGTGCGCTGCACGAGGTGCATCACGGGCGGTACGAGGGGCGCGGCGGCGAGATACCCGGCCAGTTCGAAGGCGCTGACGGATGCCTCTCCCCGGAAACGCTCGACCAACTCCTCGGCGGTGTCGGCGGACTTGGGGCGTCGGCGGGGCGGTCGTCCGCTCGGGCCCCGCCCGACCGGTAGCGCCCACAGTGGCGTCCATCCGGCGGCCGTCCCCGCGATCACCTTCGCCCAGGGCTCGATCCAGTCGGGGGCCAGCTCAAGTACGGGCACCCAGCTCTGAGTTCGACCGCCATTTCGTCGTGCCTTGAAGGCCGGGGTGGTGGCGCCCGGTGCGATCGCGCGGGCGGACACGGCTTCCGTGGTGAGGCGGGTGCGATGCCAGAGTCGGTGCGGCAGGACCTGGAGGACGGCGACCGGCTGGGTGCGCGACCAGCGCCGGAGCGCCGCGTCGAGTGCGGGGCTGTCCCAGAGGGGGCCCATGCCGTCGGTCAGCAGCAGGATCAGTCTGCGGCCCGTCGGATCGGCGAGCCGTTCCGGAGCGACGCTTCGGGGCGCTGCTCCGCGCCCCGCGCGCCGGGACCAGGAAAGCCTCATCGAACCGTCCACGGTGTCCAGACACAGGGTGCGCACCACCCGGAACGCGCCATGCCCTTCGAACAACCCCTGTACGTCCGAGGCCAGTTGGCGCCAGATCACCATGGAAGGCCCGATGTCGATCACCAGGTCGACCTCGAACCGGCGCTCCGGCCCCGCCCGCCAAGCCGGGAGCAGCAGCGCCGTCTCACCCATGGCCCGTGCCGTCGCCTCCTCGTCCAACTGCCGTTCCGCCGACCCTCGTACGCGCTTGAGCGGGCGCAGGGCCCGGCCGAGCGCACGCATCTCGGCCAGGGACCGCTCGCGCCCCAACCGCACTGGGGCGGCCGCGAGTCCAGGTCCCGGGTGGCGCATGCCCGGTGCAGCGTCGTCCCGCCGAGGATGCACAGCGGCGTGCAAAGGAGTGTCGTGCGGACCGGTGCCGGATCCGGGTACAGGACGGGCCGTGGGCGTCGGGGGCCGACGATCCTCGCCATCGGCCGACGTGGCCTCCGCACCGGAGGATTCGTCAGCCCACTCCCCCCGCCCCGCGAACCGCGCGACCCACAACGCGTCGGCCAGGTCTTCGGCGGAGACGGCAGAGACGGCGGACACATCGGACGCGTCGGATTCGCCCCCGATGAGTCGTCTCAAGCCCGCGGCCAGGTCCTCGTCCACCGGTCAGCCTTCGTTGAGGGGGCGCAGGAGGTGATCGACGACGAGTGCGCGTTCCTCCGGGTCGTTCCAGACCTGTTGTGCCACGCGGACCGCGTTGAGGAGCTGGTCGCCCGCGAGTTCGGAGCCGTCCCGCTCCTGCCTGCGCAGGAACTCGTCGATCAGGGCGGCCCGCGCCGGGGACTCGGGGCCGTCGGGTTCGGGCAGGTGGGCGGCGAGCAGCCGGGCGAGCTTGGCCCGGTCCGGGCGGCGGATCTCCAGGCGGATGCAGCGCCGCAGGAAGGCGGGCGGGAACTCGCGTTCGCCGTTGCTGGTCATCACCACGAAGGGGAAGTCGTGGCAGCGCACCTGGCCGTGCGTCAGCTCCGCCCATCCGCCCGGGTCGGCGGTCATGACCGACGCGGTGTTCTGGTGCAGTCGGGCGAGTTCGAGAACGGTGAACTCGCCCTCCTCGAAGACATGGAGGAGGTCGTTGGGGAAGTCGACGTCGCTCTTGTCGATCTCGTCGATGAGCAGCACCCGGGGACGGCGCCAGGGCAGCAGGGCGGTACCCAAGGGGCCGAGGCGCAAGTAGTGCCCGACGTCGAGCGGTTCGGGCGCTTCACCGGCCAACGGAGCTTCCTCGCGCCGTGGTTGCGTGTCCGCGAACCGGCCGCTGAGGCCGACGTCCTGAAGGCGTCCGATGGCGTCGTACTCGTACTGCCCCTCCCTGAGCGTGGTCCGGCTGCTCACGGACCAGCGCAGCACGGGACCGAGTCGCAGCTCCCTGGCGATGCTGTAGGCCAGCGTCGTCTTGCCCACGCCCGGGGGGCCGGTCACCAGGAGCGGTCGGCGCAGCAGGAGCGCCATGTTGACGAGGTGGATCTCCTCCCGCTCCGCCTGGTAGTGGGCGGCGCCACGGGTGCGGGCGCGTACGCCGGGTGCCGCCGTGCCCTGCGGCGGGTCCAGCAGGCAGTCGTCGTCCGCTTCCCCGCTGAAGGAGCGCCACGGCGGGGGTGGTGGCAGGCGGTGGATGCCGTCATGGGGCTCGGCGGTGCCGCGGTAGATCCACCAGCCGGGCTCGGGTTCCCCGGGCGGAGCCGGCGGCGCGACACGGGCGGTGGTGCCCTCCGTGGTCATGTCTGTGACTCCCTCGTCCGTCCGGGCACGCTCAGCGGGCCCTCCCGCTGGACGCAGTCCGGGTCGTCCCAGAACAGCGTCAGGTGGTTGTGCATGTCCGTCTCGTCGTCACGGGGGACGCCGCGCCGCCACTGCCGCATACGGGTGGGCAGATCGGCGAACCGGTCCCGTGCGGGCTCGTGCAGCCGTGCGGCGAGTTCGGCGGGGTCGCCTTCGTCACGCCGCCACACCATGAACGGCACGCCCTCGCACACGGCCTCCTGGAGCGCGAGCGCACCCCGGGGGTCGCCGTGGTCGTAGGGGAAGGCAAGGGCGATGCCCGCGCTGTCCGGGTGGTCGTCGAGCCAGGCCCGCACCTCGCCGTCGCGTCCCCGCAGGTACAGCACCTCCCCGTGCTCCTCCAGGGTCGCGGCGGCGTCCAGGGCCAGCCAGCCGAGCAGGCCCTGGGGTTCGCACGGCGCCCCGGATCCCCGGAGCACGGTCCACCGGCGTCTCCAGTCGCGGTGCCATGAGCGTCGTCGTATGCGGTCCAATGAGCGCACGATCACCGGGTACTTGTGGCCGAGCAGATAGCCCTGGTCGTCGGTCAGCCAGCGCTCGACGGGGTGGGCGAGCAGTGACCACGGCAGCAGGAACTCCGCGTGCGCGTGGTCCGCCGCGTCCAGTCCGATGACCAGGTCCTCCCAGTCGACCAGACAGGTCCTGCCGCACTGCTGGAGTTCGCGCACGGTGTAGACCCGATCGCACTCCCGTCTGAAGAGCTGGCAGAGGCCGTCCTCCGTCCAGTCGAACAGGGCCGCCTCCACCGTGTACTGCTGTGAGCCGGGCGCCAGTTCGTCGAGGCGGATCTGCAGCACGCGGCGTTCCACGTGCGCCGCCGCGGCGTCGGGGCGGCCCAGGAGCGCGTCGCGGACGGGCGAGGGGAGGTCCAGGTCATGGGCCGCGAGCAGCAGGTGGCTGCGCAGGATCTCCGCCGCCTCCTTGGGCACGGAGGCGGCCAGTTCGGCCAGGAAGCGCAGAACGAGCGGCTCCCGCGTGCCGGCCCCGGTCGCGGGCTCCTTGGCGTCGTTCAGCCTGCGCACCATGGAGCAGACGTCCTCGGTACCCCGCAGGCCCGAGGGCTCGCCCGGCAGCAGGGCCCTGCGCAGCGCGTCGTGCGCCACGACGAGCGACACCGTGGTCCGCATCGCGTCGAGGCACTCGACGATCGTCTGGAGCCGGGTGCCCGACAGACGGCCCTCTGGCGCCAACTCCGCTACGAGGGCCTCCAGTTCCGTCATGGCGGCCTCCTCACCCCGGAGCCAGCGCAGGGTGTCGGCGAGTGCCCGCAGCGCCCTGCCCCGCTCCTGGAACCGGTCGATCGTCTCGACCAGTGCGAGGATCTGGCTGCGTGGATCGGCGTGATACTGCACCGTGAACCGCCCCAGCCGTCGGCCCGTCATGGAGCAGACCTGGCGGAAGAAGTGGGGGTCGTCCAGATCGGAGAAGGCCGCCAGGCTCGCGCTCAGCCGTTCCATGTCATACGCGCTCCAGCCGGACGGCTCCTCCCAGGGGCCGCTGTCTCCGGAGACTCCCGTGCGCGTCTTCACCGGTGCTCGCCGATGAGCGCGCGCAGTTCGGCGGTGGCGGCCTCGTCGGGGCGCAGCGCGGTGATCACGTCCCGGAAAGTCAGCAGGGCGCGGCGGGCGTCGCGGTGCGAACGGCAGCGCTCGACGATCTCCACCAGGTGGTCTCGCGGGTGCTCCTTGTACGCGGCCGAGAAGCCGCTGTCGGGC
This sequence comes from Streptomyces cinnabarinus, assembly GCF_027270315.1. Lineage (NCBI taxonomy): Bacteria > Bacillati > Actinomycetota > Actinomycetes > Kitasatosporales > Streptomycetaceae > Streptomyces > Streptomyces cinnabarinus. The sequence continues at coordinate 872,113 of NZ_CP114413.1, forward strand.
GCGAGGGAACGCCGCATCTGGCTGACGACCGTGCGGCGGAAGGCGGGGTCGTCCATGTCCGGGATCCGCTCGGCGAGGGCGACGACGGCGAAGGTGTCCGGGAAGGGGCGCAGATCCTGAGAAGGGCGCAGGTCCGGCCGCCCGGCGTCGGGAGACGCGAGCAGGATCAGGCGTTTCAGCGTGGTGTACGTGCGATGGTCACGGCTGTCGGGGCGGGCGATGCCGGGATGGTCGCCCGGGAGGACGGCGGCGTCGGGAAAGGTGCCGCGCGCGGAGGCCGGGGTGACGATGTTGTCGCTCTCCCCCGCGTACACCGAGAAGGGAATCGGGCAGGTGCGCTCGGTCACCTCGCGCGCGTGGACGATGTCGCGCAGGACGGCGCGCTGGGTCTCGGCCACCCGCTCGTGCAGCGGGCGCAGTTCACGCTCCTGCAGGTTGCCCCGTAACAGCGGGCGGCGCAGCGACAGGGCGATCTCCGAACCGTTGTTCGGGCAGGCCAGCATCACTACGCGGTCGATACGGCGCAGATCGGCGCCGCGCCCTTCGGCCGTCATCCGGGCCAGGTGCCGCTGCACGACGAGGCCGCCCTGGCTGTGCGAGATCAGCAGCAGGCGGCGGTACGGGCCCGCCTCGGTGTCGAGGAACTCCTTGAGACTGTCCGCGATCGTGTCGATGCCGGGTAAGCGGCGACGCGGGTCCACGGCCCACAGGCCGGTGGCGTAGGCGAAGGGCAGGGTGTCGACGAAGGCGAGGTCGTCGTCCGAGCCGATCAGCCGGCGCAGCGGCTCCCACATGGTCGCGGCGGAGTTGAACCCGTGCACGAGCACGACTCCCAGCCAGGCTTCCCCCAACTCCTGCTCCTCGGTCGCGTGAGCTCCGTGCTGACAAGCTACCCAGGTCCGTCGGCCCACGTACGGGATTCGCCCGCCCCGGCGGCCCGGAGGATGCGACGGAACGTGGGGCACTCCATGTGGCTCGGCGCCGGGCAGGCGGCGGCGTGCCGGAGGGAGTCGCGCAGGACGCCCAACTCCTTGATTCTCGCCTCCAGTTCGTCCGCCTTGGCGGCGAGCATCCCGCGGTCGATGTCCGGCGGCCCGTCAGGGGCGAACGTACGGGCGATCTCGTCGAGGGAGAACCCGGCGGAGCGCCCCAGGGCGATCAGCGCCAGACGCTGGAGCACCCCGGGGTCGTACTGGCGGCGCAGGCCACGCCTGCCGGAAGAGGCGATCAGCCCCCTCTCCTCGTAGTACCGCAGGGTCGAGGCGGGCAGCCCGGCGCGGCGTGACACTTCGGCGATGTCCAGGTCCGTCATGGTGTTGACCTCAAGTCGGCTTGAAGTAGCACGCTGTCATCTCCGCCCGACGACGGCAAGCACGGGAGACGATGATGAACATGACGCACAGCACCGATGACAGCCAGGCGGCCCGCTGGAACGGTCGGACCGGACACATCTGGGTGGAGGAACAGGCGTTGCTGGACGGGCTGCTCCGGCCCCTGGAGGAGCTGCTCGTGGAGGCGGTGCCCGCGGGGCACGAGGGTCGTGTCCTCGATGTCGGCTGCGGCACCGGGGGCACCACGGTGGCGCTCGCCCGGCGCCTCGGTCCGGCGGGGCGCTGTGTCGGCGTCGACATCTCCGAGCCGATGATCGCGGCCGCGCGGGCCCGCGCCGAGCGGGAGGGGGTTCCGGCGTCCTTCGTCCGGGCCGACGCCGGGGGGTACGCCTTCGAGACGGCCGCCTTCGACACCGTCGTCTCGCGCCTCGGCGTGATGTTCTTCGACGACTCCGTGCGCGCCTTCGCCAACCTCCGGCGCGCGGCCGAGGACGGCGCCCGGCTCCGGGTCGTCGTCTGGCGTGGCGCGGAGGAGAACCCGTTCATGACGACGGCCGAACGCGCCGCGGCCCCGCTGCTCCCCGAGCTGCCCGCCCGTCGGCCGGACGGACCGGGACAGTTCGCGTTCGCGGACCCGGCCCTGGTCCGGGACGTGCTCACGCCCGGCGGGTGGGCCGACGTGGACATCCAGCCGTTCGAGGTGGACTGCACCCTGCCCACCGCGGATCTGGTCCGCTACTTCACCCGGCTCGGTCCGCTCGGCCAGCTCCTTCCGGACGTGGACGAGCGGACCCGGGAGCGGATCGTGACGACGGTCCGCGCCGCCTTCGAGCCGTTCGTGCACGGCACGGAAGTCCGTTTCACCGCCGCCTGTTGGGTGGTCGGCGCCCAGGCACGCTGACTACGCGGGCCCGGGGAACTGGACCCGGGTGGGCTGCACGACGTTCGCCCTGATCCCGATCCCCTCGACGGTGAGCCGTTGCCCGTGGATGTCGGTGATCCTGATCGGGCCGCCGCACCCGCCCCCGTCCTCGGCGAGGAAGTAGTTGTACTCGGCGCGCGGCAACTGACGCCAGCCGCCGCCGGTGCCGACCTCCAGCCGCGCCACCGGGTTGCGGTGGCCGATCACCTGGATCGCGCACCAGTAACTGCTGGACCCCGTCTTGTACCGGACGGACAGCGTGCCCACGTCGGCCGGGCTCGCCAGCTCCCAGGTGACCGGGATCTGTCCGGCCGAGGGCGCGGCGAGACGGGCGAAGGCCTCGGCGCTGAGGTCGATATGGCCGGGCGCGCACTCGGGGCACTCGTTGGTGACCCGAACCGTGACGGAGGCCCCGTCGGCCGCGCGGACGGTCACGTACGCCCCGCAGGCCTTGGCCGTCTCGTAGTCGGTGTGGTTCATCGCGGCGGTCATGACGTCTTTGCTCGCGTCGTACATGCAGGCGCCCGTGCCGTCGGAGTCGTAGAAGGTGGCGAGGCCCCGGTAGCTGACGCCGGGCCGTATCCGCCCGGCCAACGCCCCCGTGGCCGAGGCCTTTTGAGGCGTGCGGGTCGCCGAAGGCCTCGGCTTGGCGGTGGTCGCGGAGGGGGACGGCTTGCGCGAAGGGGACGGTTTCGCCGTCGGGCCGGTCGTACGGGGTGACGGACTCGGCGTCGTGTCCGGCACGTTCACCGTGGCGGTGGGCGTGGTCGCGGCCCGGTCCGCGTCGGCCTGCCCGTCGGAGAGCAGTACCAGGGTCAGGGAGGCCACGATGAGCGCCGCGGCCGCCGATATCCACAGCCACCGTCTGTGCACCGGACCTCCTTGACGGCCGCTGTGCGCTGCCGTGATTGACAGGAGCAGCGATCGTGCCAGACCCGGCGACACACCGACAAGCCCGGTCTCGCACCGTGAGCGAGCCGTGCCGTCACCACCCCGTCAGTACTGGAGGGCCGTCACCACGTCCCGCCCGATCCGCTCGACGGCAGCGGTGTCGAGGCCATAGTGCACGTACCGGCCATTGCGCTCCACGCGGACCAGGCCGAGGTCGCGCAGGGCCCGCAGATGGCGGGAGACCTGGGGGCGGGTCATCGACAGCCGGTCGGCGAGGTCGGCCGTGGTCATGGCCTGCCGGGCGATGAGCCGGCACAGCCGCACGCGGCGCGGATCGGTGAGCGCCAGCATGCGGCTGCGGGCCAGGGTGACGCCGATCTCGGGGGCGTCCACCGGGAAGTGGACGACCGGCGGCAGCCCCGGTTCGTCCTTGACCAGCAGATGCGGGGCGCCGTAGCGGGTGGGGATGAGCAGGAGCGGGGTGCGGGCCGGACTGATCACCGCGTGGTGCACCTTGTCGAAGACGACCCGCGACGGACCGTCGGGGCGGGCGCTGGACGGGCTGAGCGAGAGCAGCGCGGCCTCGGCGCCCTCGTCCGCGAGCCGTTGTCTGACCAGGTGGGCGGCGCGGGTGAGGAAGGGTTCGGTCGCCGCCCACAGGTCGGCGAAGTAGACGCTCCGGCACAGGTCGAGGAAGGCGAGGAGGTCGTCGCGCAGCCGCTCGGGGTCGCGCAGCAGGTCCTCCGCGAGCGCCGGGTGCGGTGCGGGCAGGGCGGAGGCCGCCCGGCGCAGGGCGGCGGCCTGCGCCGGGTCGTGCGGCAGCCGGCCGAAGTCGAAGCCCCGGTAGCCGCTGACGCAGGCGTAGGCGGTGAGTTCGGCGAACCGGTCCATGGGCAGCCGCGCCAGGGGCGTGTTCAGCCCCGGGTAGAACCCGCGCCAGCGCAGCGCGGTCCACAGCGGGGCAAACCGGCGCAGCCCGGCCCGGAACGCGGCGGGGGCGGCGCGGGTGATCTCCTCGGCCCAGGGGGCGTGTTCGGTGTGGTGGGTGTGTTCGGTCAGGACGTGCAGGCTCGCGGCGAGTTCGGCGAGCGGGGACACGGCGACGGTGAGGCGGTCGGGGGCGGCCCCTTCCAGGACGATCACGACCGGCATGGCGGGCAGTGTAGGTCACGCCGGCGCCCGGCCCGCGGCGAACTCCGCCCGCGCGGCCGCCAACAGGCCGCCGTCCAGGAGGAGTTCGGCGGCCACCCGGGCCAGCCCGGTCGCCGCGATCTCGGTGCGGTCGTGGGCGAAGGGTCCGGCCGCCGCCTCGCGCATCGCCTCGGAGTGGGCGGGCGTGCCGGGTGGGGCGATCCGGATGTACGGATGGATCACCGGCAGGAGCTGGGAGAGGTTGCCGATGTCGGAGGAGCCCGCGGGCTCGTCCGGCTCCCCGGGGGCGATGTCCAGCCCCAGTTCGCGCACGGCCCGCCCGAACCGCTCGGCGAGCACCGCGCTGTCCCGGCGCTCGGCGTACATCGGCCCGGTCTCCGACACGGCCACGGCCGTACCGGTGGCCAGGGCCGCGCCCTCGGCTGCCGCGCGGACCCGCTCGACCAGCGCCTCGGCGGCGGCGGTCGTACGGTCCCGTACGTACAACTCGACCGCCGCATGGGCCGGTACGACGTTGGGCGCCTGTCCGCCGTCCGCGACGATGCCGTGCAGCCGGGCGGTGGGCGGGACGAACTGCCGTAGCGAGTCGAGGGCGTTGAGGAAGAGCTGGGCGGCGGCGAGGGCGCTGCGGCCGTCCCAGGGCGACTTCGCGGCGTGCGCGCTGACTCCGGTGAAGTCGATCCGCAGATGCGCGGCGGCGAGCGCGCGCTGCGTGGTGACGGACCGGTCGCTCGGATGGAACATCAGGGCCGCGTCCACGCCCTCGAACACCCCTGCCTCGGCCAGCCGCACCTTCCCGGCGCCGCCCATCTCCTCACCGGGTGTGCCGATGACGGCGACAGTGCCGGGATGCGCGGGCAGCGCCCGTACGACGGCCAGCGCGGCCGCGACGGCTCCGGCGGCGATGAGGTTGTGCCCGCAGCCGTGCCCGACCCCGGGCAGGGCGTCGTACTCGGCGAGCAGGGCGACATACGGCCCCGGTCGCATGCCTTCGTGTACGGCGACGAACGCGGTGTCCATCCCCCGGACTTGGTCCGTCACCGCGAATCCGGCTTCCGCGAGCCATCGCGTCAGGACCTGGTGGGCGTGGTGCTCGGCGAACTTCAGCTCCGGTCGGGCGTGGACGTCGAGGCTCACGGCCTCCATCCGGGTCCGCAGCGCGCCGAGTTCGACGGCCAGCGCGTGCAACGTGGGCAGCTCGGTGCGGGTCATGGGGCCTCCGTGGGTACGGCGTCGAGAGCGGCAGGCACCGCCGTACGCAGAGTGCGCCCGCCCTCGCACCACCGGGCCTGGATTACCGCAGCGCAGGTAATCGAAGCGGCGGCGCGTCCGGGCGCCCCAGGATGCCGATGAGGCACCTGACCGGACCGCTAGGGCCGGTCCGCCTTCCACTCGTGCACGAGGAGGCCGAGCAGCACCTCGTCGAGGAACTCGCCCATCACCCAGGCCGAGGAGCGCAGCACGCCCTCGCGGACGAAGCCGTTGCGCTCGGCGGCGCGGAGCATCGCGGCGTTGTCCGCGAGCGTCTCGATCGACATTCGCCGCAGTCCGCGCACCACGAAGCCGTAGTGGCACAACACCGCGACCACGTCGGTGCCGTAGCCCTTGCCGCGCGCGGACGGCAGCAGACTCAGCCCGATGTGTGCCAACCGGTTGTGGTCGTCGATGCCCCACAGCGTCGCGGCACCGATCAGCGTGCCGCCGTCCAACTCCACCACGGAGAAGGGGATGTGCCCCTCCTCCGTGTCGTCCACCTTGAACGGCGCGGCCTCCGCGTCGGGCGTGATCGGCCGCCACGGTACGGCCTGGACCCGCGCGTGATTGGCCACGTCGTCGTGGAGTTCGGCCCGCAGGACCGGGATGTCGTCCTGATGCCGGGCCCTGAGCCCGACCTTGCTACCCCTAAGCATGCGAGCTTCCTATCCGACCGGCCGAACCGGCGGCAAACGAATAAGTTGGGCAGCGCTGTACGGGGACGAGGACCGCTCCCCGGGATCCGAGCCGCTCACCCCTCCTTCCACACCAGGGCCGTGAGCACCACGCTCGTCACCGTGATCGGCACATCCGCCTGGTTCAGCAGCCGTACGCGCATGCTCCGTCCCGACGTGAGGCGCTTGGTGAGCGGGACGACGGCGAAGGTGTCGCCGTCGGTGGCGACGATCTCGTGGATCGGGTGGTCCACCCGGTGCTCGGTGCCCTGGAACTCGGACATGCGGGCCTGGACGGCGCACCCGGCGGGCAGGCCGTCGAAGCGCAGGCTGACGGAGCCGGTGAAGCGGGCGGGGCCGCGGGCGAAGACGCTGCCCTCGGTGGCGTGGTCGCCGGTCTCGTCGGTCCACTCGGCGGTGAGCTCGATCGAGTCCCAGACGCCGGGCGCCAGTTCGTAGGGGTCCGCGATGCCGAGGTTGACGTACTGGGGCATGGGCTCGTCGTCTCCTTCCCACACCCCGGCCGGGAGGCCCAGGCATGCGGCGAGGTCGCTGCGGAATTCCTTCATGTCGAAGCCGCGGGGGTCCGGCTTCCAGTCCGACCACTCCAGGTGGCCGACGGCGCTCTTCGCGCTCCAGCCGTGCGCCCGGCAGATCCCGGCGGTGGCCTTGACCATGGCGAGGTACTGAGCACGTGGCCACGGATCCCGCCCGTCACCCTCGTTCTCGCACTCCCAGCCGTAGAACCGAGCGTTGCCGTCGACGGCGCCGGGACTGCCCTCGTGCTCGCGGGTGGGCGGCGGGTAGCTGCCGTACGACTCGTTGACGACGGCGGCGAGCACATCGGGGTCGCCGCCCCCGGCGTGGTTCGCGCGGCCGTTGCCGGTCAGGTGGATCATGCCGTCCTTGGTGATGCAGCCGGTGGCCAGCGGGCCGGGCAGGGCGCTGTGGCCGTGGTAGATGAGGCTGACCACATCCGTCCCGGGCCCGGTGACGGTGTGATGCACCATCACGCCGTTCACCGGCCCCCAAGGCCCTTTGTGATTCCTGTTGTTGGTACGCCATCCGCTGACCTCGTGGACGTCGCACCCTTCGGCACGCAGTGCTGCAACCAGCCGGCCGGCACTGAGCGGCGTGGCCATGGTCTGCCCTCCCTTCCCAACCCGGCGCCGAAGCGCCGCGCGCTGTTCTTGCCCGCCACGGCACCGCCGTACGCCACGACACACATGTCCGAGGGGTCGCGAGAACGCGTGATCCAGGGAGGTACCGACAGTCTCTTCACCCCTGTCGGCGTGTCAGGACGTGAGTGGTGCTGCCGTCGTCCTCCGTCACATCGCGGACGTGCTCGAAGCCGATGCGCTCCAGCAGGGCGAGCGAGGCGCTGTTCGAGGCCGCCACGGTGGCGTGCACCTCCGTGAGCCCGAGGGTTTCGAACCCGTGGGCGACGATCGCCCGGGCCAGTTCTCTCCCCAGGCCCGATCCCCACACCTCAGGGGTCAGCGCGTAAACGATCTCGTGCCCCTGGGCCATGTCGGTCGGCTTGATCTCCGCGTGCCCGATCAAGCGGCCGTCCCGGCGAACGGCCCAGACGTCGAACAGTTCCTGGGCATAGACCTTGGTGAAGATCCGCCCGAACAGGGCCCGGTCCTCCGCCTCGGTGGCAGGCCCGTCGCCCATCCACTGCGAAACCCTCCGATCCTGGAACAGAGCGACGAAGTCCTCCTCGTCGTCGGGCGTGTACGGCTCCAGCAGCAGGCGCTCGGTGCGCAGAGTCGGGTTCATGGACGGCGAAGCTAACGGCGCTCCGCTCTTCCGACAAATGACTTACCTCCGCCGGACCCGACCTTGCCCTCCCCCCCAACCCTCCCTACCCTGACTTTGTGCCGCAAATAAACAAACCCCGCTCGCACAATGTCGTGCCGGGTACCAGGACCGACCTCACCCGCCTCCGTGCCGCCCTCACCGTCTTCTTCGCCCTCGACGGCTTCGTCTTCGCCGGCTGGGTCGTGCGGATCCCCGCGATCAAGGAGCAGGTCAACGCCTCCGCGGGAGCCCTGGGGCTGGCCCTGCTCGGCGTCTCCGCCGGTGCCGTGGTCACCATGACACTGACCGGGCGGCTGTGCCGTCGGCACGGCAGCCACCCGGTCACCGTCGTCTGCGCCGTCCTGCTCTCCCTCAGCGTCGCCCTGCCCCCGCTCACCCACTCCGTCCCGGCCCTCACCGCCGTCCTGCTGCTCTTCGGGGCCGCGTACGGCGGAATCAACGTCGCCTTCAACAGCGCCGCCGTCGATCTCGTCACCGCCCTCCAGCGGCCGATCATGCCCAGCTTCCACGCGGCCTTCAGCCTGGGCGGAATGGTCGGCGCGGGGCTGGGCGGACTCGTCGCCGGGAGCCTGTCCCCCGCCTGGCACCTGCTCGGACTCACCTTTGTGGGGCTCACCGTCACCCTCTTCGCGGGACGCGTCCTGCTGCGCATCGAGCCGCCCCGGGCGCCCCGGACGCCTGGGCGCAGCGACGGTCCACGGCGCCTTGACCGCCGTACCCGCGGGCTCGTCACCGTCTTCGGGCTGATCGCGCTGTGCACGGCGTACGGCGAGGGCGCCATGGCCGACTGGGGCGCCCTCCATCTTGAGCAGGACCTGGGCGCTTCGCCCGGTCTCGCCGCCGCGGGGTTCTCCTGCTTCGCGCTCGCCATGACCCTCGGGCGGCTCACCGGCTCCACGCTGCTCCAGCGGCTCGGCCGCACCCGTACCGTCGTCCTCGGCGGTGCCACCGCCGCCGCCGGGATGCTGCTCGGCGCGCTCACCCCGTCCGTGTGGCTCGCCCTCGTCGGCTTCGCCGTCACCGGACTCGGGCTCGCCAACCTCTTCCCCATCGCCATCGAGCGGGCGGGCGCGCTGGCCGGGCCCAGCGGCGTCGCGACCGCGTCCACCCTCGGCTACGGCGGCATGCTCCTCGGGCCGCCCGCCATCGGCTTCATGGCCGAGTGGTTCTCCCTGCCCGCCGCCCTGACCAGCGTCGCCGTCCTGGCCGCCGTCGCCGCGACCATCGGGTTCACCACCCGGCGCTTCAACAGAGCGCTCTAGGGCCTGTCGTCCCCGAAGCCTCCGCCCAGGCCTGCCCGAGCCCTCAGGCCTCCCGCAGTTCCGCCGCCCCGAAGGACACGTCGAACCGGTCGCACCAGATGCTGACGCTGCTGTACCGCGTCAGGTCGAGGTCGGCCGGTACGGCGTAGTTCTGGCTGCCCTTGTTCCCCTTGAGCTTGCCGAGGCTGATGTGCCGTCCGTCGTCGAAGACCCGCCAGCCGGCCGTGCCCTCCTTCACGGGGGCGTCGGTGAGCAGGACGCGCAGGTCGGGGCCGTTGCTGGTGTCGAGGTTCTCCAGCCGGACGACATGGGTCCCGTCGGTCAGCCGCACGAGCCGCACACTGCCGGAGGTGTCGTGCTCGTGGCTGATCAGCTCGCCGCGGGCGAGGGTCAGCGGGACGGGTTCCTTCTCGGTGGCGGGGGCGGACGTGTCCACCGCGACGGGCAGCGCCTCCTCCACCGTCTCGTCCTGCCACAGCTTCCACGGCTGGAACCAGTACAGCCCGAACCCGGCCCCGGCGAAGGCCACCACCAGCACCCCGACGATCAGCGACTTCCGTACGCGTCCCATGAGCTTCCCCCGATTTCCGAGCGTCGTCACCTGCACCCATTCCATCGGGTCACCGGCGCGTACGGGAGTCCTGAACCCATGACGAAACCCTTACGGCGCTTCCCTTCGACCGCACTTCATCAGGCACACTCGCCCTCATGAAGACTGCCGACTTCCTCCGTGTCCTGGACCGGGAGGGCCGACTGCTGGCCGAGGCGGCCGAGTTGGCCGGGACCGACGCCAAGGTGCCGACATGTCCGGGCTGGCAGGTGGCCGACCTGCTGCGGCACACGGGCGTGGTGCACCGCTGGGCCGCCGCTTTCGTCGCCGAGGGACACCTCTCGTTCCGGCCCACCGAGGAACCGCCCGCGCTCGACGGCGCCGCGCTGACGACCTGGTTCCGCGAGGGACACCGGCAGTTGGTGGACACCCTCACCGCCGCCGAACCGGACGTGCGGTGCTGGCACTTCCTCCCCGCGCCCTCACCGCTCGCCTTCTGGACCCGCCGCCAGGCGCACGAGACCACGATCCACCGGCTCGACGCCGAGGCGGCCCGCGGCGGTACGCCCACCGGGATCGACCCCGTCTTCGCGGCCGACGGCATCGACGAACTCCTCCTCGGCTTCCACGACCGCGCCAGGAGCCGGGCCCGCAGTCCCCAACCCCGGGTCCTGCGGGTGCGGGCGACCGACGCGGACGACGCGGTGTGGACCGTACGGCTCTCCGAGGAGCCGCCCGCCGCCGCGCGGGGCGGGGCCGGGGAGGCGGACTGCGAGGTGGCCGGGCCGGTCGCCGTGCTCTACCCGGCGCTGTGGAACCGGCAGCCGTTCCCGACGGTGCACGGCGACGCCTCGGTGGCGGCGCTGTGGCAGGAGAAGTCGGCGGTCACGTGAGACCGCGCCGCGTCCCGTAGCCGAAGGGCCGAGGTGGTCAGTCCGCCAGCATCCTCGTCAGCACCGCGCGCTGCACGGGCAGTACCGCACCGTGCAGTTCGCGCCCCCGCTCGGTGAGGGCGACCTTCACCCCTCGCCGGTCCTCGGGGCACATATGGCGCTCGACGAGTCCGTCCTTCTCCAGCCGGGCGATCAGCCGCGAGAGCGCGCTCTGGCTCAGATGGACATGCTCGGAGATCTCCTGCACGCGCTGCGCGCAGGCACCGCCCGCCAGCACGTCCAGCACCTCGAAGTCGCTTCCGCACAGGCCGTGTTGGTGCAGCGCGCGGTCGAGTTCGCATTGTGTGCGAGCGTGCAGCGCGAGGATGTCCCGCCACTGGTCCACGAGCGCCTGCTCGGCCTTGTTCGCCGCCATGGGCGCACCGTAGCAGAGATCCGGAATTATTGCATTGGAATTAAATGCATTTGCATTCGATGCATGCGCATGTAGTGTCTGCGGCATGACCTCTCCGCTCTCCGCCCCCACGTCCGACGGGCGCTGGACACCCCGCCTCTGGGGCACCCTGCTGGTGCTCTGCGCCGCGATGTTCCTCGACGCCCTCGACGTCTCGATGGTCGGCGTCGCCCTGCCTTCCATCGGCTCCGACCTGGGCCTTTCCACCTCCACACTGCAGTGGATCGTCAGCGGCTACATCCTTGGCTACGGCGGACTGCTGCTCCTCGGCGGACGCGCGGCGGACCTGCTGGGCCGACGCCAGGTCTTCCTGGTGGCCCTCGGTGTCTTCGCGCTCGCCTCGCTGCTCGGCGGGCTCGTCGACTCCGGCCCGCTGCTCATCGCCAGCCGGTTCATCAAGGGACTGAGCGCCGCCTTCACCGCGCCCGCCGGACTGTCCATCATCACCACGACCTTCGCCGAGGGCCCGCTGCGCAACCGCGCCCTCGCGATCTACACCACCTGCGCCGCCACCGGCTTCTCCATGGGCCTGGTGCTCTCCGGACTGCTCACCGAGGCCAGTTGGCGCCTGACCATGCTGCTGCCCGCGCCGATCGCCCTGATCGCCCTGGTGGCGGGCCTGAAGCTGCTGCCGCGCAGCCCCCGCGAGAAGAACCACAACGGCTACGACATCCCCGGCGCCGTCCTCGGCACCGCCTCGATGCTGCTGCTGGTGTTCACCGTCGTCCAGGCCCCGGAGGTCGGCTGGGCCTCCGCCCGTACCCTGCTGTCCTTCCTCGCCGTCGCCGTCCTGCTGAGCGCCTTCGTCCTGGTCGAGCGCCGCTCCCCCGGACCGCTGGTCCGGCTCGGCGTGCTGCGCTCAGGCAACCAGATCCGCGCCCAGCTCGGCGCCGTCGCCTTCTTCGGCTCGTACGTCGGATTCCAGTTCCTGACCACCCTCTACATGCAGTCGCTGCTCGGCTGGTCCGCCCTGCACACCGCGCTCGCCTTCCTGCCGGCCGGCGCGCTGGTGGCGCTGTCCTCGACGAAGGTCGGCTCGATCGTGGACCGCTTCGGCACCCAGAAGCTGATCGCGGCGGGCTTCGCGCTCATGGTCGCCGGCTACGCGCTGTTCCTCCGGATCGACCTCGATCCGGTCTACGCCGCGACCATCCTGCCGTCGATGCTGCTGATCGGCGCGGCCTGCGCGCTGGTCTTCCCCTCGCTCAACATCCAGGCCACCAACGGCGTCGACGACCACGAGCAGGGCATGGTCTCCGGTCTGCTCAACACCTCGGTGCAGGTGGGCGGCGCGATCTTCCTCGCCGTGGTGACCGCGGTGGTGACCGCCGGCGCACCCGACCGGCCCACCCCGCAGGCGGTCCTCGACAGCTACCGTCCCGGCTTCGTGGTGGTGGCCTGCGTCGCCGTCGCGGGCCTGCTGATCACGCTCACCGGCCTGCGCGGGCGGCGTCCCGCCCAGCCGTCCGTCGTGGTCGCCAAGTCCACTGTGCGGGAGACGGAGAAGGACCGGGTTCCGGTCCGCGACTAGGGGGACCGTCTCCACATCAGGTGCCCGGCGGGGGTCGCTTGCCCCGCCGGGCACCTGCCTGTTTGACTCCTCGTATGAGTCAGTACGGGGGCCGGCGCAACAAGGCCGAGCAGGACGCATTTGTCGTCGAGGTGGGATACGCGCTGGTCAGCGCCGTGTTCGCGGCGGGAGTGGTGTTCGGGGCCGTCGCCGGTCCGGCGCTGCTGTTCGATCTGCCGTGGACGGCGGAGTCGCTGCTGTGGCAGGGCGGCAAGTGGCTCGCCGTGGTCGTCTTCGGCGTACGGGTGATCAGCGTGCTGGTGCGCCACCGGCATGCGCGTCAGCCCAGCCAGCCCGGCCGCACCAACCCCGACTCGTAGGCGAGCACGACCAGTTGGGCCCGGTCCCGGGCGCCCAGCTTGACCATCGTGCGGCTCACATGGGTCTTCGCGGTGAGCGGACTGACCACCAGACGGCGGGCGATCTCCTCGTTGGACAGCCCGATGCCGACCAGGGCCATCACCTCCCGCTCCCGCTCGGTGAGTTCGGCGAGGGCGTCGGCCGCCGCGGGCTCCTTGGAACGGGCGGCGAACTCCGCGATCAGCCGCCGGGTCACCCCGGGCGAGAGCAGCGCGTCCCCGCCGACCACCGCCCGTACGGCGCGCAGGAGTTCCTCCGGTTCGGTGTCCTTCACCAGAAAGCCCGAGGCCCCGGAGCGGATGGCCTCGAAGACGTACTCGTCGAGCTCGAAGGTCGTGAGCATCACCACCCGCACGTCCTTCAGCCGGTCGTCCTCGGTGATCCGCCGGGTCGCGGCCAGCCCGTCCAGGACGGGCATGCGAATGTCCATTAGGACGACGTCCGGGGCGAGTTCACGGACCGCGCGCAGCGCCTCCTCGCCGTCGGCCGCCTCACCGGCCACCTCGATGTCGGGCTGCGCGTCGAGCAGCGCCCGGAAGCCGGCCCGCACCAGTGACTGGTCGTCGGCGAGCAGTACGCGGATCACCGGTCGTCCTCCTTCGCGGTGAGGGGCAGTACGGCGAGCACCCGGAAGCCTCCGTCGGCCCGCGGGCCCGCCTCGATCGTGCCACCCAGGGCCGCGGCCCGCTCCCGCATTCCGGCCAGACCGTTGCCGCTGCCGCCCGCGTCGGCGCCGGTGGCGGGGCCGTCGTCGTCGACCCGGATCCGGAGGGTGCCGCCCTCCTGGTCGAGGTGCACGCGCGCGCGCCGGGATCCGGAGTGCCGTACGACATTGGTGAGGGCCTCCTGGACGATCCGGAAGGCCGCGAGGTCGGTGCCGGGCGGCAGCGGGGGCGGTGCGCCGTGCGCCTCGACGGACAGTCCGGCCCGGCCCGCCTGCTCCACCAGTTCGGGCAGCCGGTCGAGTCCGGGCGCGGGCGTGCGCGGCGCGTCACCGGGCGCCCGGAGCGTGTCGAGTACCTGCCGCACCTCGCCGAGCGCCTCCTTGCTCTGCGCCTTGATGGTGCTCAGGGCGGTCCGGGCCTGCTCGGGATCGGAGTCGAGGAGCGCGAGGCCCACACCTGCCTGGACGTTGATGACGGAGATGCTGTGCGCCAGTACGTCGTGCAGCTCCCGGGCGATCCGCAGCCGCTCCTCGTCCGCCCGCCGCCTGGCCGCCTGCGCCCGCTCGGCCTGCTCCTTGACCCACTGCTCCCGACGGGTGCGCACCAGTTCCGACAGCGCCACCACGGCCAGCACCCAGGCGGCGATCGCGCCTTCCTGCCCCCAGGGCGCGGCCGAGTCCCCGGCGGGCGGCAGCCACTGGTAGAGCCAGTGGCCGACCAGCACATGTCCGGCCCACAGGGCGCCCAGGGCCGACCAGGCGGCCCGGCGATGCCCCGCGACGATCGCGCTGAAGCAGCTGATCGCCACGGTCAGGAAGACCGGCCCGTACGGATACCCGGCGCCGAGATAGACCATGACCGCACCGGCCGTACCGCAGACGACCGCGACCGGATACCGGTGCCGCCACAGCAGCATCAGACCGGCCACGAGCAACAGCACCCGGGCGAAGGGATCGAGGGCGACCCGCTCGTCCACCTGCCCTTTCGCGGCGTAGTTCGACCCGATCAGCACGAAGGCGGTGACGAGTGCCGTCGACCGCCAGGGCCACCGCGCCCGCCGCTCCTGCCGCCACCACGGCGGCCCGCTCCGCCACCAGTGCGGCGGACCGGCCGCGGGCGCACGCTGCTCCTCCATGTCCGCCACGCTAGACGCCGACGCCGCCGGGCCGCGTCACCCGCGCGTGGTGATCACGGATACTCCCAGGGAAGTACGCGGCGGAGGGAGCAGCGCATGGGGCGGCAAGTGACGGTCGAGGTCGAGCTGGTGGAGGGACCGGCCGCGGCGCGGTACGAGGAGGCGTTCCGGCTGATCTACGCCGAGGCGTTCGCCGGACCGCCGTACCGGGTGACCGCCGCCGACGTCACCGACGCCTTCCGGCACTTTCCCTCCCTGACCGCCAGAACCGGTTTCCGCGCCGCCCTGGCCCGCACCGAGGACGGCGAACCGGCCGGCATGGCGTACGGCTCCCTGTTCGCACCCGACACCGGCTGGTGGGACCGGCTGACCGAGCGCGTGCCCGACGGCATACGCCGGGAGGACGGACACCGCTCCTTCGGGCTGATGGAACTCGCGGTGCTGGAGCGGTGGCGAGGGCAGGGTGTCGCGCGGCGTCTGCACGAGAGGCTGCTGGACGGCGTCGGCGCCGAGCGGGTGCTGCTCAACGTCCACCCGGAGAGCGCGGCGGCGTCGGCCGCCTACCGCGCCTGGGGTTACCGCAGCATCGGCCGGGCCCACCCCTGGGAGGACGCGGACCCGCACGACGCGATGCTCCTCGACCTGCGCTGAACATCGGAGCGGGCGCTCACTCCCCGGCGTACGCCGGTCCCGTCTGCGGGAACACCAGGCCCACAGCCTGGGCGAGTTGGCCCGCAGCATGCCGGAAGAACCGCTCGCGGTCCTCGACCACCCGGTGGAACTGGCCGAACAGCTCGAAGCCGACGAGGCCGAAGAGCTGCGCCCAGGTCGCGATGAGCGCCGCCATCGTCTCCGGGGGGAGGTCGGGGGCGAAGTCGGCGGCCATCCGCTCGGCCTCGGGGCGCAGTTCCCCGGGGAGCGGGGTCTTGGCGAGACCGAGTCCCCGGTGGGCGTCGCGCACGATGCCGATCAGGACCTCGCCGACCCGGGCGGCGGCCGGGATCGTGGTGTCGGGGGCGCTGTAGCCGGGCACCGGAGAACCGTAGATGAGCGCGTACTCGTGCGGATGCGCGAGCCCCCAGCGGCGTACCGCCTCGCACACCGCGATCCAGCGGTGCGCCGGACCGGCGTCGGCGAACTCGTCGCACGCGGCCTCGGCGCTCCCTCCGACCGAGTTGTAGGCGTCGATGATCAGTGCCGTCAGCAGGTCGTCGCGGCTCGGGAAGTAGCGGTAGAGCGCGGAGGAGACCATGCCGAGTTCGCGGGCCACGGCGCGCAGCGAGAGCTTGGCGGCGCCGTCGGCGGCGAGCTGTCTGCGCGCCTCGTCCTTGATGGCGGCGGTGACCTCGATCCTGGCCCGGGCGCGGGCTCCCTGTGGGGTGCTGCCGTGTGCGGTGGTCATGCGGGGAAGTGTCCCACGAAAGCGAGAGCACTGCACACAATCGAGAGCAGTGAACCAAAACGAGAGCATCGAACTAAAAAGAGAGCAGTGCTCTTGCATTGGAGCACCGATCTCGTCCATGCTGTACGAGCAGGAAGCGAGAGCAGTGCTCACAAAAGAGAGCACCGCTCCGTCACTCAAGGGGGTCCCTCATGGCCACGTCCACGCACGTCAAGAAGCCCGGCTGGTTCACCGTCAACGTCTTCAACCGCACCGTGGCCTGGCTGACCCGCCGCGGCCTCAGCGTCTGGGGCTCCCGCGTCCTCGCCGTCCGCGGCCGAAAGAGCGGCCAGTGGCGGACCACCCCCGTGAACCTGCTGACCGTCGACGGCGAGCAGTACCTCGTCGCCCCGCGCGGCCATGTCCAGTGGACGCACAACATGCGCGCGGCAGGCGGCGGTGAGCTGCACCTCGGCAAGCACGTGGACGTGTTCACCGCGACCGAGGTCGCCGACGACGACAAGGTGCCCCTGCTGCGCGCCTACCTCAAGCGCTGGAAGGCCGAGGTCGGCGTCTTCTTCAACGGAGTCGGCCCCGACTCCCCCGACGCCGACCTGCGCCGTATCGCCCCGGATCACCCGGTGTTCCGGATCACCCTCACGAACTAGGAACCGGCGCCGGACTCCTCGCCCACGGAACCCACCGGACCCACGGAACCCACGGGACCGACCTGCCCCTGCCGACGGTCCATGGCCGTCAGCGCGCGCTGGGCCATCGGATGGCTGCGCACCAGCTCCCCCAGCGTCGTCGACCCGCGCGTGATGTCCACGAACGAGCGCCACGCGGGCCGGAACCCGGTCAGCGCGGCGTGGAACAGCCCCGGACGCCGCTCGAACATCGCCAGCAGCCGCTTGCCGACGCTCATCTCGACGCCGAGCCCGGCCTTGACCGCGAACGCGTAGTTCAGGGCCTGGCGTCGGGTGTCCACGGCGTCGTGCGCTTCGGCGATCCGCACCGCCCACTCCCCCGCGAGCCGCCCCGAGCGCAGCGCGAAGGAGATGCCCTCACGGGTCCACGGCTCCAGCAGCCCCGCCGCGTCCCCGCACACCAGCACCCGACCCCGCGACAGCGGAGAGTCGTCGGCACGGCAGCGCGTCAGATGACCGGAGGAGACGGCCGGTTCGAACCCGGCGAGCCCGAGCCGGCCGATGAACTCCTCCAGATACCGCTTGGTGGCCGCGCCCTCGCCCCGCGCCGAGATCACCCCGACCGTCAGCGTGTCGCCCTTGGGGAAGACCCAGCCGTAACTGCCGGGAATCGGCCCCCAGTCGATGAGCACCCGCCCCTGCCAGTCCTCGGCGACGGTCTCCGGCACCGGGATCTCGGCCTCAAGACCCAGGTCCACCTGGTCGAGCTTCACCCCGACATGCGCTCCTATCCGGCTGGCGCTGCCGTCCGCGCCGACGACCGCCCGGGCGAGGATCGTCTCGCCGCTCTGGAGGACGACGGCGACCGAACGCCGGTCGGGGACCGCCGAGCCGTGCTGCTCGACCCGCTGGACGGTGACGCCGGTGCGCAGCTCGGCGCCCGCCTTCTGCGCGTGCTCCACGAGCTGCTGGTCGAACTCGGGCCGGTTGATGAGCCCGAAGAGCATCTTCTTGGAGCGGCGGGTACGGCTGAAACGGCCGTTGTTCGAGAAGGTCACCGCGTGCACCCGGTCCCGCAGCGGCAGTTCGAAGCCGGGCGGGAGCGCGTCGCGCGAGGGGCCGATGATGCCGCCGCCGCACGTCTTGTAGCGCGGCAGCTCGGCTTTCTCCAGCAACAGCACACGCCGCCCCGCGACCGCTGCCGCATAAGCGGCGGAGGCCCCCGCGGGCCCCGCGCCGACCACGACGACGTCCCACACCTGCCGCACGTCGTCCGCCGAAGAGTTCTCGCTGCTCACGATGGTCTACTGCTCCCGATCAAGCCGCCTGCCGCTGCTGTCTCCCGCATCCTACGGCGGCGGTTGCCGCAGGCCGCTGTGGGAGGATCGGCGATGTAGGTGCCCACCACACCCGGTGGGGCCTACGCTCGCCCGATCAGCCGTACACAGAAGTACGCACATCTACAACGTCGCACCCACGAGGAGCGTGCCCATGTCGTCGAATCCGGTCGCCGAGACCGTCGCCTCGCTGATGCCGAGGGCGAAGGAAGAGCTCACCGAGCTGGTGGCGTTCAAGTCGGTGGCGGACTTCGACCAGTTCCCGCGCAGCGAGAGCGAGGGCGCCGCGCGCTGGGTCGCGGACGCGCTGCGCGCCGAGGGCTTCGAGGACATCGCGTTCCTGGACACGCCGGACGGCACCCAGTCGGTGTACGGCTACCTGCCCGGCCCGGCGGGCGCGAGGACGGTCCTGCTCTACGCCCACTACGACGTGCAGCCGCCGCTGGACGAATCGGCCTGGCTGACCCCGCCGTTCGAGCTGACCGAGCGCGACGGCCGCTGGTACGGCCGCGGGACCGCCGACTGCAAGGGCGGGCTGGTCATGCACCTGCTGGCGCTGCGCGCGCTGCAGGCCAACGGCGGCGTGCCGGTGCATGTCAAGGTGATCGCCGAGGGATCCGAGGAGATGGCCACGGGCGGTCTGGAGCGGTACGCCGAGGCGCACCCGGAGCTCCTGGCGGCCGACACCATCGTCATCGGTGACGCGGGCAACTTCCGGGTGGGTCTGCCGACGGTCACCACGACGCTGCGCGGGATGACCATGGTCCGGGTGCAGATCGACACCCTGGTGGGCAATCTGCACTCCGGCCAGTTCGGCGGCGCCGCCCCGGACGCGCTGGGCGCGCTGATCCGCGTACTGGACTCGCTGCGGGCCGAGGACGGCTCGACGACGGTCGACGGGCTGGCCCCGGGGTCCGCGTGGGAGGGGCTCCAGTACGACGAGCAGCAGTTCCGCGCGGACGCCAAGGTGCTGGACGGGGTGGAGCTGATCGGCTCCGGCGCGGTCGCGGACCGTATCTGGTCGCGTCCGGCCGTCACGGTCATGGGCATCGACTGCCCGCCGGTGGTCGGCGCGACCCCGTCCGTGCAGTCGAGCGCCCGCGCGCTGATCAGTCTGCGGGTGCCGCCGGGCGTGGACGCGGCCGAGGCGACCAAGCTGCTCCAGGCCCATCTGGAGGCGCACACGCCGTGGGGCGCGCGGGTGCACACCGAGCAGGTCGGGCAGGGCCAGGCGTTCAGCGCCGACACCACCAGCCCGGCGTACGCGGCGATGGCCCGGGCGATGGCGGTGGCCTACCCGGGCCAGGAGATGCAGTACGCCGGTCAGGGCGGCTCCATCCCGCTGTGCAACACCCTCGCGGCGCTCTACCCGGACGCCGAGATCCTCCTCATCGGTCTGAGCGAGCCGGAGGCCCAGATCCACGCCGTGAACGAGAGCGTGTCGCCCGAGGAGCTGGAGCGGCTGTCCGTGGCGGAGGCGCTGTTCCTGCGCAACTACGCGGCGAGCTGAGCGACGGGCCCCGGGTCACGGGGTGGGAACGCCCGCCTCCAGGTACAGCGCGGCCCCGCGTTCCCGGGCCCTGAGGGCCCAGCGCAGTCGCTCGTAGCGGACCGGGGGCAGCAGTTCGGCTGCCTCCTCCTCGGTGACGAAGCGCCAGTCGCGCAGTTCCGGGCCGGGCAGCAGCAGCCGTCCGGCCTGTGCGGCGCCGAGCCGTCCGCCGTCGAAGAGGAGGCGCAGTCCGCCGTATCCGGGTGGCGTGGGCGGTTCCCAGTCGACGACGAGGAGCCGGGGTACGTCCGTCAGCCGGATCCCGGTCTCCTCGGCGACCTCGCGCATGCCGGCGCGCGCGGGCGCCTCGCCGGGTTCGACGACGCCGCCGGGGAACTCCCAGCCGGCCTTGTAGGTGGGATCGACGAGGAGGACGCGGTCCTGTTCGTCGAAGAGGAGGACTCCGGCGGCCAGCGTCTCGGCCGTCGGCTCGGGGGTCTGCACGATGTCGCAGACCGGCACGGTCCCCGTGGCGACCGCCTCGGCGATCCGGGCGGCCGTCTGGCGCGGGGTGAGCCGGCCGTTGTCGACGGGGTGGGCGTCGGCGGTGAGCCAGGAGGCGAGCGCGGAACGGTAGGGCTCGATCTGGTCGTACGACCACTGTCGGGTCCGTAGTTCGCCATCGGGGACGTCGGGGACCTCCCGTTGGGCTATGCGCTCCCGCAGGATCGTTTCCGCCGGGGCCAGGAGGACATGCCGTACGGCGATCCGGCGGGCGGCGAGGCCGCCGAAGATCTCGTCGCGGTACTCCTGGCGCAGCAGGGTCATGGGGACCACGAGCGTCCCGCCCAGTTCGGCGAGCATCGCGGCCGCGGTGTCGATCACGAGTCGTCGCCAGATCGGCAGATCCTGGAAGTCGCCGACCTCGGCGAGGCGCTTGGGCGGGAGCAGGTACGGCAGTGCTCCGCCGATGACCTCGGGGTCGAAGAGCGTGCTGTTCGGGATCAGTTCGATCAGTTCCCGTGCGGTGGTGGTCTTCCCCGCACCGAACGCGCCGTTGATCCAGACGATCACGGACTCCCCCTCTTCTGTTGGCCCCCTGTGGCTTGCCCGCTCCACCCTGCCACGGAAACCAGTTCCAGTTGAGGGCGCGCGTACGGCGGCGCCGGTGCCCCCGGGTGCGGGGACACCGGCGCCGTGCCCGTGCCGTGGAGCGGGTCAGTCGTTCTGGCCGAGGGCGTTGTCCTCGACGGCCAGGCTGTCGCTGGCGACCGTGTCCTCGACGGTGCTGAGGGTGTCGCCCACGTCGAGGTCGGTCAGATCGCTCCCGAGGGAGTGCGAGGGCGTGATGGCCGCGACGACGAATCCGGTGGCCAGGGAGGCGATGGCGAGCATGCTGCGCTTCTTCATGGCGGGTTCAACTGCGCGGGCGGGGCGGGGGTCACGGCGTCCGTCACGGAAAGCGACGGCGCATCGGCCGGAAGGGGCGGCCGGACGGCAGAGTGGCCGCCGGAACGTTCCTGCCGCCCCCTCGGCCACTCGCGTCACACCGTCGCCGCGTCCGCCCGCCGGGTCAGGGCCGCCGCGGCCGCGCCCACCAGGCCCGCGTCCGTGCCCATCTGGGCCGGTGTCACGGTCAGCCGCTGCACGAAGGAGAGCGTGGCGTAGTCGCCGAGGGCCCTGCGCAGGGGAGCGAGCAGCACCTCGCCCGCCTTGCCCACGCCGCCGCCGATGACGGCGATGTCGATCTCGACCAGGGTCGCGGTGGCCGCGATCCCGGCGGCCAGGGCCTGCGCCGCCCGCTCGAAGGAGGCCACGGCGACCTTGTCGCCCGCGCGGGCGGCCGCGGCCACCGCGGCGGCGGAGGTGTCACCGTCGGGGCCGGGCAGCCAGCCGTTGTCCAGGGCGCGCCGGGCGATGTTGGGACCGCTCGCGATGCGCTCCACACATCCGCGCGCACCGCAGGGGCAGGGGTCGCCGTCGAGGTCGACGCTGATGTGGCCGATGTGACCGGCGTTGCCGGTGGGGCCCGGGTGCAACCGGCCGTTCAGGACCAGACCGCCGCCGACGCCCGTGGACACCACCATGCACAGGGCGTTGTCATGGCCCCGGGCGGCGCCCTGCCAGTGCTCGGCCGCCGTGATGGCCACACCGTCGCCGATCAGCTCGACGGGCAGTCCGCCGGTCGCCTCGCGGACCCGGCGGACCAGCGGATAGTCCCGCCAGCCGGGCACGTTCACCGGGCTGACGGTGCCCGCGGAGGCGTCCACCGGCCCCGCGCTGCCGATCCCGAGGGCGCCCACGCGGGCCCACAGCGGTGAGGCGGTCAGCTCGCCGAGCACCGCCTCGACGGCGCCCATCACCGTGTCACCGTTCTCGCGTGCCGGGGTCGGGCGCTGGGCGCGCGCCAGAATCCGGCCGCGGCCGTCCACGAGACCTCCGGCGATCTTCGTTCCGCCGATGTCCAGTGCGGCCACGAGGTCGGTGTGCATCAGAGTCAGATCTCCCGGTCAACCATGCGGAAAGGGCGGCCGGACACGCGGTGGGGCGCAGGCCGGAGAGTGCGGTGGACAGTGTCCCCTGCATCTGACAACGTTGTCCAGGCTCTATGCTCGACGCCACATCCTCATACAAACCATGGATCGACGCATCCCCGTGGACGAAGCCGTCTCCCCGTGGACGAACAGGACAGGACCCGCATCGTGCCCGAGACCATCCGCCGCGCCGACCGCACCGCTCAGAACCGCTACGGCAACCGGCCGACGATGAAGGACGTGGCCGCTCGGGCCGGAGTGGGCCTGAAGACGGTCTCGCGGGTCGTCAACGGCGAGCCCGGGGTCACGCCGGAGACGGAGCGCCGCGTCCAGGAGGCCATCGAGGCGCTCGGCTTCCGCCGCAACGACAGCGCCCGGGTGCTGCGCAAGGGCCGTACCGCGAGCATCGGGCTGGTCCTGGAGGACCTCGCGGACCCGTTCTACGGCCCGCTGAGCCGCGCGGTCGAGGAGGTGGCGCGGGCGCACGGGGCGCTGCTGATCAACGGTTCCAGCGCCGAGGACGCGGACCGCGAGCAGGAGCTGGCGCTGGCGTTGTGCGCGCGACGGGTGGACGGTCTGGTGGTGATTCCGGCCGGCGACGACCACCGGTATCTGGAGCCGGAGATCCGGGCGGGCGTGGCCACCGTGTTCGTGGACCGTCCGGCCGGGAAGATCGACGCCGATGTCGTGCTGTCGGACAACTTCGGCGGCGCCCGGGACGGCGTCGCGCACCTCATCGCCCACGGCCACCGCCGGATCGGCTTCATCGGCGACATGCCCCGTATCCACACCTCCGCCGAGCGGCTGCGCGGCTACCGGGCGGCCATGGAGGACGCGGAGATACCCGTGGCGGACGCCTGGATGTCCCTGGGCGTCACGGACCCCGAGCGGGTGCGCAGGGCCGCCGAGGACATGCTGTCCGGCCCGCAGCCGGTCACCGCGATCTTCACGGGCAACAACCGGGTCACCGTCACCGTCATCCGCGTCCTGGCCGAGCAGTCCCGCCGGGTCGCGCTGGTCGGCTTCGACGACATCGAGCTGGCCGATCTGCTCCAGCCCGGCGTCACCGTCGTCGCGCAGGACGCGGCCGCCCTCGGCCGGACCGCGGCCGAGCGCCTCTTCCGCCAGCTCGACGGCACGCTCGTCACCCCCGAGCGCATCGAGCTGCCGACCCGGCTGATCACCCGCGGCTCGGGTGAACTGCCCCCGGCGGACTGAGCGCCCCATGGACGGACCCACACTCCGGACACTGGGGCTCGCCGAGGCGCCCCGCGACCATCCGCTGCTCTACCCCGGCTGCTGGCCCGCGGACTCCGGGCTCCTGGACGGCGAGCGGTTCCTGCCCCTGGAGCGTCTTGTCCACGCCGACCGGACACCGGTCCTCGCCGTCGGCTCCAACGCCTGCCCCGGCCAACTGCGGTACAAGATGGCCGAGTTCGGCATCGTCTCCCCGATCCCCATGGTCAAGGCCCGCGTGACGGGCGTGGAGATCGGCGTGTCGGCACATGTGAGCCGCCTGGGCTATGTGTCTGCATCCCCCTTCCACGCGCCGGGCACCGTACGGGAGTTGTTCGTCCTGTGGCTCGACGCCGAGCAGCTCACGGTGATCGACGCCAGCGAGGGCGTGCCCCTCCCGCTCGGCAACTACCGGCGGGCCTGGCTGCCTTCACCCGAGGTGCGCGTCGACCTCGCGGACGGCACCACACTGCCGGGCGTCTTCTCGTACGTGAATCGGCGCGGCGTACTGCACGAGGGCGCCGGGGCGCCGCGCACCCATCCCGGCCAGCGCGCGCTGCTCACCGAACTGCTCCTGGGTTCGGCCGGGTTGAGGGAGCTGTTCGGGGTCACTCCGGAGGACTTCGTCAGGCGGGCCCGCGCCGACCATCTGCTGTGCGAGCGCGGTACCCGGCTGTTCGCGCAGGAGAAGCTGGTGACCGTCCACGGTCTGGAGCGGTACGTCGCTCAGCAGACCGGCAGTCCGGGCACCGGCCCGTCGTTGTCGCCGCCCCTGACGTAGACGTCGCTGACCCAGACGTCCGCGTTGCCGCTGTCGTCGTCAGTCTTCGCCCACCAGACGTTGGTCCACTCGCCGTACGTCTCGCGGCGGCCCAAGTTCTGCTGGCAGTAGAAGTAGTTGGTGCCCGAGCCCAGGACGCCGACCTCGGTGCCGTCGGCGGTGTAGGACGTCGCGGTACGCCACACGTCGCAGTTGTACTTGCCGCCGCCGATGGCATGGCAGGAGGCCCCGGAGGTCTTGCTCGGCGTGGGAGTGGGGCTGGGCTTCGCGGACGGCTCGGTCTCGGTACTGCGGCTGGGAGTCGGGGACTTGTCGGTGGGCTCGGCGTCGGCCGAGCCGTCGGGGCTCGCCCCGCCGCCGGTGTCCGAGGTGGCCGAGTCGGCGGTGCCGACGGTCCGGGTGGGTTTCCCCGACGCCTCGGTTTCGCCGCTGTTGTTCAGCAGGGCGACCGTGGCGCCGGCCGAGGCGAGGACGAGGGCGACGGCAGCGGCGGCGAGCAGGACGCGGTTCTTGCCGCGGGAGAGGCGCGCGGTGGCGGTCTGCGGTGTGGCTTCGTCGGACGGGCCTTGGGGTGGTGCCGGTGGCCCGAACCCCTGCGGGACCGTCGGGACGGCGCGCTCGGTCAGGGTGCGTTCCGGCGGGGTGGCGCGCAGGGTCGTCGTAGGGGTGTCGCCGCTCTCCCGGTCGGCGACGGCCCGGAGGAGTTCGCGGGCCTCCTCGGCCTCCGGACGCCCCTCGGGGCGCTTGTCCAGGAGGCGTTGGAGGACCGGGGCGAGGGGGCCTGCGCGGTGCGGTTCGGGCAGGGGCTCGCTGACGATCGCGGTGAGCGTGGAGAAGGTCGACGTCCGGCGGAACGGCGAGGAGCCCTCCACGGCGGCGTAGAGCGTGGCGCCGAGGGCCCAGACGTCGGAGGCCGGGCCGGGGTCGGCGCCCTGGGCGCGCTCGGGCGCCAAGTAGTCCAGGGAGCCGACCAGTTCGCCGCTGCGGGTGAGATGGGTGGCCGAGCCGTCGCCCGGGTCCTCCACGGTGGCTATGCCGAAGTCGGTCAGGACGACCCGGCCCGAGCGGTCCAGGAGGATGTTGCCCGGCTTGACGTCGCGGTGCAGCACGCCCGCGCGGTGGGCGGCGGCCAGCGCGTCCATGACCTTGGCGCCGATGTCGGCCACCTCGTACGGGTCGAGGGTGCCGCGCTCGCGCAGCACGTCGTCCAGGGAGGGGCCGTCGACCAGTTCCATGACGATCAGCGGGCGTCCGTCGACCTCGGTGACGTCGTGCACGGCCACGACTCCGGGGTGCCGGACCCGGGCGGCCGCGCGGGCCTCGCGCTGCATCCGCACCCGCAGGCCCTCGAGTTCGGGGCCGTCGGCGTCGACGTAGGTGCGCAGTTCCTTGACGGCGACCTCGCGGCCGAGGACCTCGTCGGCGGCCCGCCAGACCACGCCCATGCCGCCGCGGCCCAGCTGGGCCAGGACCCGGTAGCGCCCGGCGAGCAGCCGCCCGGCCCCGTCCGTCCCTCCGTAGTCCCCCGAAGACACCGCCGCCCCGTCCTGTCAGCCTCCGTGTGTGGCGTACAGCCTAAGGGGCGGCGGTGACGCCGCCGGACTACACCCCGGAGACCGTCAGGTCGCCTCGGCGGGGCGCGGCGAAGCCCTCCAGGTCGGCGCGGGTCAGGCCGGTGAGCCGGGCGACCTCGGCGGTGTCCAGGGCGCCGCAGTCCAGGCCGCGCAGCAGATAGCCGCTGAGGGCCTTGGCGGTGGCGGGCTCGTCCATCACGTCGCCGCCCGCGTGGTTGGCGTAGCGGGCGAGGCGTGCGGCGGCCTGCTCGAAGCCCTCGCGGTAGAAGGCGAAGACGGCCGCGTACCGGGTGGGGATGTGGCCGGGGTGCATGTCCCAGCCCTGGTAGTAGGCGCGGGCGAGGGCGCGGCGGGTCAGGCCGTAGTGCAGCCGCCAGGCGTCGTGGACCTTCTCGGTCGTACCGACCGGGAGGACGTTGGTGGAGCCGTCGGAGACGCGTACCCCGGTGCCGGCCGCCGCGACCTGCATGATCGCCTTGGCGTGGTCGGCGGCGGGGTGGTCGCTGGCCTGGTAGGCGGCGGAGACGCCGAGGCAGGCGCTGTAGTCGAAGGTGCCGTAGTGCAGTCCGGTGGCGCGGCCCTCGGCGGCCTGGATCAGCCGGGCGACGGTGGCGGTGCCGTCGGCGGCGAGGATGGACTGGCTGGTCTCGATCTGGATCTCGAAGCCGAGCCGGCCGGGCTCCAGACCGCGCGCCTTCTCGAACGCCTCCAGCAGCCGGACCATCGCGGTGACCTGCTCGGGGTAGGTCACCTTGGGCAGCGTCAGGACCAGCCCGT
The DNA here is from genome assembly GCF_027270315.1 of Streptomyces cinnabarinus. NCBI lineage: Bacteria > Bacillati > Actinomycetota > Actinomycetes > Kitasatosporales > Streptomycetaceae > Streptomyces > Streptomyces cinnabarinus. Next base: position 898,806 of record NZ_CP114413.1, read on the forward strand.
CGGGCAGGCCCCCGGCCTCCATCAGGCCGGTGAGGAAGATGTCGAGGGTGCGGATGCCGCGGTCGCGGACGGGGGCCTCCATGCACTTCATGCGGATGCCCATGTACGGGGCCGCGGTGCCGTTCGCGTACGCCTCGGCGATCAGCCGGGCCGCGCGGGCGGCGTCGCCGTCCTCGTCGCGGCCCTGGTAGCCGTCCTCGAAGTCGACGCGCAGGTCTTCGACGGGCTCGCGCTCCAGCTTGGCGCGCACGCGCGCGTGGACCGGCTCGGCGAGTGCGTCGCTCAGACCGAGGACGGCCGCGAAGGAGGCGGCGTCGGGGGCGTGTTCGTCGAGCGCGGCGAGGGCCCGGTCGCCCCAGGAGCGGATCGTGTCGGCGGCGAAGGCGTCACCGGGGACGTAGACGGTGTGGACGGGCTGGCGGGTGCCGGGGTCTCCGGGATAGCGGCGCTCCAGTTCGGCGTCGACCGGCGCGAGGGAGGCGCTGATCTCCTCGCTGACGGCGCCCGCGAGGCTCGTCGCCACCTTCTCCTGCTGGCCCTGACCCATTCCCAGACCCTCCTGTTTTCCGCAGTACGGAATCAACAATCCGTTGAATGAAGTTATCCGGGGACCTTCCCGATGGTCAACACCATGTCCACGGGGAGCCACTCCGCCATCTCGCCATGTTCACGTCCACCTCATGGCACGCTATGACACTCATTGGGCACGTCCGCACGACTCGTCCGGCAGTTCCCACCGAAGGAGCCCGAGTGCCGAACCACAGCCGAGTCACGCGCCGTCTGGGCCTGAAGGCCGCGTTGGCCGCCGCGGTCACCACGCCCCTCTCCAGTACAGCACTGCCCGCCGAGTCCGCCGCGGCGGAGGAACGGCCGCGCCGCCGCCTGGAGGTCATGTCCTTCAACCTGCGCTTCGCGAGCACCGCCGAACCGCACAGCTGGGCGGTGCGCAGACCGGTGATGCGCGAGCTGCTGCGCCGCGAGGCCCCGCACGTCATCGGCACCCAGGAGGGCCTGTTCCCGCAACTGCTCGACATCGACGCAGACCTCGGCCGGCACTACGACTGGCTGGGCACCGGACGGCTGCACGGCAGCGCCGACGAATCCATGGCGATCTTCTACGACACCCGGCGCGTCCGCCCGCTGGAGTACGACCACTTCTGGCTCTCGGACACCCCCTACGCCATCGGCTCGAACACCTGGGGCGCCGCCTTCCCCCGCATGGTGACCTGGATCCGCTTCCGTGATCTGCGCGACGGCGACCGGGAGTTCTACGTCATGAACACCCACTTCGACCACCGGGGCCAGTACGCACGCGAACGCGGCGCGGCCCTGATCGGCGAGCGGATCAGCGGCTTCGACCCGGCCCTGCCGGTCGTGGTGACCGGCGACTTCAACGTCGCCGCCCACAAGAACGTCGTCTACGGCACCCTGCTGGGCGCAGGCCTGCTCGACACCTGGGACACGGCCGCGGAACGCTCCGACCTCTACGCGACCTTCCACGGCTACCGTCCGCTGGTCCCGAACGGCGACCGCATCGACTGGATCCTCACCACACCGGGCGTCGTGCACCGGGCCACCATCAACACCTTCGCCGTGGACGGCCAGTTCCCGAGCGACCATCTGCCCGTGCAGGCGTCCCTGACCCTGGGCTGACCCGGCCCGGGCCCGGACACGCCGAGGCCCCCGCCACCGCCGGAGCGGTCGCGGGGGCCTCGTACAGCCCGGCGGTGATCAGCCCTTGCGGGTCTTGATCTCCTCGGTGAGCTGGGGGACGACGTCGAAGAGGTCGCCGACCACGCCGTAGTCGACCAGGTCGAAGATCGGGGCCTCGGCGTCCTTGTTGACCGCCACGATCGTCTTCGAGGTTTGCATACCGGCACGGTGCTGGATCGCGCCGGAGATGCCGTTGGCGATGTACAGCTGCGGCGAGACCGACTTACCGGTCTGGCCCACCTGGTTGGTGTGCGGGTACCAGCCGGCGTCGACGGCGGCACGCGAGGCACCGACGGCCGCGCCGAGGGAGTCGGCGAGCGCCTCGATGATCGCGAAGTTCTCCGCGCCGTTCACACCGCGGCCGCCGGAGACCACGATCGCGGCCTCGGTCAGCTCGGGGCGGCCGGTCGACTCACGCGGCGTGCGCGCGGTGACCTTGGTGCCGGTGGCCTGCGCGGAGAAGGTGACCGCGAGCGCCTCGACCGCACCGGCGGCCGGGGCGGCCTCCACGGCGGCCGAGTTCGGCTTGACCGTGATGACCGGGGTGCCCTTGGCGACCCGGGACTTGGTGGTGAAGGCGGCGGCGAACACCGACTGGGTGGCCACCGGACCCTCGTCACCGGCCTCCAGGTCGATGGCGTCGGTGATGATGCCGGAGCCGATGCGCAGCGCCAGACGGGCGGCGATCTCCTTGCCCTCGGCGGAGGACGGGACCAGCACGGCGGCCGGGGAGACGGCGTCGTAGGCGGCCTGGAGGGCGTCGACCTTCGGGACGACCAGGTAGTCGGCGTACTCGGCGGCCTCGTGGGTGAGGACCTTCACCGCGCCGTGCTCGGCGAGGGCGGCGGCGGTGTCGGCGGCGCCGTTGCCCAGCGCGACGGCGACCGGCTCGCCGATGCGGCGGGCCAGCGTCAGCAGCTCCAGGGTGGGCTTGCGGACGGCACCGTCCACGTGGTCGACGTAGACGAGAACTTCAGCCATGGGATTGCTCTCCTGCGAATGCGAAGTCTGAGGGGCGGTAAGGGGGTTGGGCCTTAGATGAACTTCTGGCCCGCGAGGAACTCAGCGAGCTGCTTGCCGCCCTCGCCCTCGTCCTTGACGATCGTGCCGGCGGTACGGGCCGGACGCTCGGCCGCGGCGTCGACCACGGTGTAGGAGCCCTCCAGACCGACCTCCTCGGCCTCGATCTCCAGGTCCTCCAGGTCCCAGGACTCCACCGGCTTCTTCTTGGCCGCCATGATGCCCTTGAAGGAGGGGTAACGCGCCTCGCCCGACTGGTCGGTGACCGACACGACGGCCGGCAGCGAAGCCTCCAGCTGCTCGGAGGCGGCGTCGCCGTCGCGGCGGCCCTTGACCGTGCCGTCCTCGACCGAGACCTCGGAGAGCAGGGTGACCTGCGGGACGCCCAGCCGCTCGGCGAGCAGCGCGGGCACGACGCCCATGGTGCCGTCGGTGGAGGCCATTCCGGAGATGACCAGGTCGTAGCCGGCCTTCTCGATCGCCTTCGCCAGCACCAGGGAGGTGCCGATGGCGTCGGTGCCGTGGAGGTCGTCGTCCTCGACGTGGATCGCCTTGTCGGCACCCATCGAAAGGGCCTTGCGGAGCGCGTCCTTGGCGTCCTCCGGGCCCACGGTCAGGACGGTGACCTCGACGTCGTCGTCCGAGTTCTCGGAGATCTGCAGCGCCTGCTCGACCGCGTACTCGTCGAGCTCGGAGAGCAGACCGTCCACGTCGTCCCGGTCGACGGTCAGGTCATCGGCGAAGTGCCGGTCGCCAGTGGCGTCGGGCACGTACTTCACAGTGACAACGATCCTCAAGCTCACGCCGGCTCTCCTACTGCATCGTCATTTCTCTGCTGCCTTCTTGCAGGCAGCATAGGCGCCTGAAGCGGCCGTTCCCGCTCGGGGCGACCTGCGCTCCGAACGAAATATTACTCGTCAGTACACCCAGTTCGTTCCCGCTAAGCAAGCGCTTTGAACTGTGACCTTCGCAACGCAGCGTAATCGGAACTGGACGACTTCGCAGAACTGTCCGTTCCTGGATCAGTCGCGCAGGCCGGTGAACCGGCCCTGGTGGTACAGCAGGGGGCGCCCCGGGCCCGCGTGATGGCCGCGCAGGACTTCCGCCAGCACGATGCGGTGATCCCCGGCGGGCACGCGCGCGGTGATCCGGCAGATCAGCCAGGCGGGGACGTCGTCGAGGACGGGGACGCCCTCGGGACCCTCGCGCCAGGCGGTGGGCGGTCCGAAGCGGTCGGCGCCGCTGCGGGCGAAGGTGGCCGCCAGTTCCCGCTGGTGCTCGCCGAGCAGATGCACACCGACATACGCCGCCCCGGACAGCGTGGGCCAACAGGAGGAACCGGTGCCGATGCCGAAGGAGAGCATCGGGGGTTCGGCGGAGACCGAGGTGAGCGAGGTGGCGGTGAAGCCGACGGGGCCGTGCTCGCCGCGGGCGGTGATCGCCGCGACTCCGGCCGCGTGCCGCCGGAAGACGGAACGCAGCAGGTCGGACGAGGCGAGCCGGGAGGCGTCGACATCGGGCGTGGCGGTCATGGACACCTGGGGAGGGCGAGCGCGGGGGACATCCCGTCAGACTGACGATAGTTGGCGCGTACAGTCAAGTGCGGGCGGCGATGTGGGAGATGACTCACTGTCGGATCCGCGCCGGTCACACCGCTTCACCGAGGGCCGCGATGACGTCCGCGCGGCGCGGCTGTCCGGTGGCCCGGCGCACCACCCGCCCGTCGGCGTCGAGCACCAGCACGGTGGGCGTCTTGAGGATCCCCAGCTCCCGCACCAGCTCGAGCCGGGCCTCGGCGTCGATCTCGACATGGGCGACCCCGGGCACCATCCCGGCCACCTCGCCCAGGATGCGCCGCGTCGCCCGGCAGGGGGCGCAGAAGGCGCTGGAGAACTGCACGAGCGTGGCCCGCTCGCCGAGTTGCCCGCCCAGTTCCGCCGGCCCCAGCCGCTTGCCCTCGTCCCGCCCGCGCACCCGCACTCTCCCGCTCCGCCGCCGTTGCAGCACTCCGAGGACGCTCGCCGCCGCGAGCACCGCCACGCACACCACCAGTCCGGTCATCGACTGCTGAAGCGTTCATGAGACTGCAAAGATTCCCGCCTTCCGTCAGGTCTTCGCCATGCGGAATGCTTGATTCATGGACATCGACGCAAGGGGTCCGCGCTTCGGGGCCGCCGTGACGACCGCCGTGCTGGCGGTGGTACTGGTCACCGGGAGCGCCTGGCTGCTGGCCTGGCAGACGCTGGCGTTCGCGCTGGGCGCGGCGGGCGGGGTCGCCAAGTCGCCGTACGGATGGCTGTTTCGCGCCGTCGTACGGCCGCGGCTCGGGCCGCCGACCGACTTCGAGGCGCCGGAGCCGCCGCGGTTCGCGCAGGCGGTGGGGCTGCTCTTCGCCGGTCTCGGACTGGTCGGCCTCACCCTCGGGCCGGAGTGGCTGGGTCTCGCGGCCACCGGGGCGGCGCTGGCTGCGGCGTTCCTCAACGCCGCCTTCGGGTACTGCCTCGGCTGCGAGTTGTACCTCCTGGTGCGGCGCGTCACCGTCCGCGCGGAGTAAAGCCGCCGCAAAAGCACGAGGTGGATCAAGGGGGTACGTGACGAGGATCTCGCCGTACACCGGCACCAGGGCTGGCTCCCCGCTCGTTCTTGGGGCACGATCTGCGACATGCCGTAAACCTACGGCTGCGTAACTTTCCCGCCGGGAGCAACCTTCCCGGGCAGAGAAGGAAGGGTCCACCCCGTCCATGGCAGAGCTTGTCTACCGTCCCGTCGTCGGTCTCGCCCTCACGATGTTCAAGGCGTGGGACCTCAAGATCGACTGCAAGGGTTCGGAGAACATCCCGCGCTCGGGCGGTGCCGTGCTGGTGAGCAATCACATCAGCTACCTGGACTTCATCTTCAACGGCCTGGCGGCGCTCCCCCAGAAGCGACTGGTGCGCTTCATGGCGAAGGAGTCGGTGTTCCGGCACAGGATCTCCGGTCCGCTGATGCGCGGCATGAAGCACATCCCGGTGGACCGCAAGCAGGGTGAGGCCGCCTACCAGCACGCGCTGGAGTCACTGCGGTCCGGCGAGATCATCGGCGTCTTCCCGGAGGCGACGATCTCCCAGTCGTTCACGCTGAAGAGCTTCAAGTCGGGTGCGGCGCGGCTCGCCCAGGAGGCCGGTGTCCCGCTGATCCCGATGGCCGTGTGGGGAACCCAGCGGCTGTGGACCAAGGGGCACCCGAAGAACTTCAAGCGCAGCCACACCCCGGTGACGATCCGGGTCGGCGAGGCGCTCGAGGCGTCCAAGGACAAGTACGCGGGCGCGATTACCCGGCAGTTGCGGGAGCGGGTGCAGGAGCTGCTGGAGGCCGCGCAGCGGGCGTATCCGGTGCGGCCCAAGGACGCGAGCGACACGTGGTGGATGCCGGCGCATCTCGGCGGTACGGCGCCCACTCCTGAGCAGGTGCGCGAGGCCGAAGCGCGGTAGCTGTTCGGGCCCCTAGGTACGAACGCTGAGCCGGGCTCCTGGGCTGAACTTCTCTAGCGACTCCGCCAGTTCGGCCGCCGCCCGCTCCACCTCCGCCACCGGCATCGGGGCCATGCCCTCCAGCAGGAAGATCGCCGAGACCGACTCCTCGGTCAGGCGGGTGCGTGGGCCCTGGCGCCAGTTCCAGCGGCGGCAGGTCACGCCGGTGTCGTCGCACCACACCACTTCACCGGCGTCGGGGTGCTCGACCGCCTCGGCGCCGTCGGCGACGGTCACGAAGGACTCCTCGCCCGTGGCGCGGACGAGCCGCATACCGCCCTGGACGCAGTCGAGGTCCTCCCCGCCGACCGGGATGAGATGCGCCACGCTGATCGCGTTGTAGAGGTCGACGAGCAGGTTGATCCGGGGCAGCCCGGCACCCGACAGGGCCCTCTTCGCCAGCGCCTCCGCGGAGTTGCGAGTGCGCGACGGCTTGGACCCGAAGGCCGTGTACGTCTGCCGCCACGCCACCATGTGCGGATCCTCGTGCGGGGCGCGGCCGTCCAGACGTACGGCCAGACGGCGGGCCGCCTCGTCGAGGAGCGCCGAACCGGCGTCGGTGCTCGGGCCGTTGACGAGTCCGTGGGCCTCGATGGCGACGTGAGTGAAGCCGGGCGCGAGGGCGCGCACCTCGTCGGACACGGTCAGCGTGAGGGTCATGGTCCGCCTTGCCTCAGAGTGCGGTCGGGAGCATCTGCCACAGGTGCGGCCGGTCGGTCGCGCCCGTCAGGGCACTCAGGACGGCCGGGTGTGGTTTAGCATACAGGACTGGATAGTCCAGTTCATTGGACTCCGGGTCCACCGGGAAGGCCAGCCGCTCGCCATCCAGGGAGAACTGGGCGTCCACGCCGGGCTTGTTGCCCCGCGGATCCTGCCGGTGCCAGGCACCGTTGAACCGGACCGCCACCAGACCGTGGACCACGTCGAACTTCTGGTAGCACAGCGCCGTCGGGATGTCCTCGGCCCGCAACAGGGCCGCCAGCGCATGGGACTTGGCGTAACAGGTGCCCGTGCCGGACTCCAGCACGTCGGAGGCGCGCCAGGTGACACGGAGGTCTCCGGAGTCCTGGGAGTGCGGGATGGCGTCCCGTACGAACTCGAAGGCCAGTCGCGCATAGGCATACGAGTCCTCGGCCTGCCCAGCGATCCGGGCGGCGGTCCGCCGCACCACGGGATGCTCGTGGTCGATGACCTCGTCAGGGGTCAAGTAGGCGGAGAGGTCGGGGGTTTCCTGGATGAGCTCCATGGCGGCAGAGCATAGGAATGCGATCACCCGATCGTCAATTCTTTTTCGGGTGACCGCATACCTATGCAGAGTGGGAGGTGGCTAGCGCGCCATCTCCTCCTTCAGTGCCGCCAAGAAGGCGTCCACGTCCTCCTCGGTGGTGTCGAAGCCGCACATCCAGCGCACGACACCGGCGGCCTCGTCCCAGAAGTAGAACCGGAACCGCTTCTGGAGGCGCTCGCTCACGTCGTGCGGGAGCTGGGCGAAGATGCCGTTGGACTGCACCGGGTAGAGGATCTCGACGCCGTGCACCGCGCGGACGCCCTCGGCGAGCCGCTGCGCCATCTCGTTGGCGTGCCGGGCGTTGCGCAGCCAGAGGTCCTTGGCGAGCAGCGCCTCCAACTGCACCGACACGAAGCGCATCTTGGAGGCGAGCTGCATGGACAGCTTGCGCAGATGCTTCATCCGGCGGACGGCATCCTGGTTGATCACCACGACCGCCTCGCCGAACAGGGCGCCGTTCTTGGTGCCGCCCAGGGAGAGGATGTCGACGCCGACGGCGTTGGTGAAGGTCCGCATCGGGACGTTCAGCGAGGCCGCCGCGTTGGCTATCCGGGAGCCGTCCAGGTGCACCTTCATGCCGTGCGCGTGGGCGTGCTCGCAGATGGCGCGGATCTCCTCGGGCGTGTACAGCGTGCCCAGCTCCGTGCTCTGGGTGATCGAGACGACCTGCGGCATCGCCCGGTGCTCGTCCTCCCAGCCCCAGGCCTGCCTGTCGATCAGCTCAGGGGTGAGCTTGCCGTCCGGCGTGGGCACCGTGAGCAGCTTCAGGCCGCCCATGCGCTCGGGGGCGCCGCCCTCGTCGACGTTGATGTGCGCGCTCTCGGCGCAGATCACCGCGCCCCAGCGGTCGGTGACCGCCTGGAGCGCGACGACGTTGGCGCCGGTGCCGTTGAAGACCGGGAAGGCCTCCGCCGTAGGACCGAAGTGGCTGCGGATGATCCCCTGGAGGTTCTCCGTGTACGCGTCCTCGCCGTAGGCGACCTGGTGGCCGCCGTTGGCCACGGCCAGGGCGGCCATCACCTCCGGGTGGGCGCCGGCGTAGTTGTCGCTGGCGAAACCGCGGAGCTCCGGGTCGTGGTGGCGACGCGCATCGGTCTTCGGGGGGTTCACGGCTTCTCGGTGAGCCACAGACGCTGTCCGTTCACTTCCGCGGCGGGCTTGTCCCAGACGCCGACGATGGCCTCGGCGAGGTCCGTGACATCGGTGAAGCCCGCGAACTTCGCGTTGGGCCGCTCGGCGCGCATCGCCTCGTGCACCAACGCCTTCACCACCAGGATCGCAGCCGCCGACGTCGGGCCCTCGGCGCCCCCGGCCTTGCGGAAGGCGTCGCCCAGCGCGAGCGTCCAGGCCTCGGCCGCGGCCTTGGCGGCGGCGTACGCGGCGTTGCCGGCCGTGGGCTTGGAGGCACCGGCGGCGCTGATCAGCAGGTAGCGGCCGTGCTCGCTGCGCTGGAGGCCCTCGTAGAAGGCCAGCGAGGTGTGCTGCACGGTGCGGATCAGCAGCAGCTCCAGGAAGTCCCAGTCGTCGAGGCTGGTCTTCACGAAGGTCTCGCTGCCCCGCCAGCCGCCGACGAGGTGGACCAGGCCGTCCACCCGGCCGAACTCCTTCTCGATCCTGGTCGCCCAGTCACGGGTGGAGTCCAGGTCGAGCAGATCGACGGGCTCACCGATGACGGTGGCGCCGCCCGCGGCGTAGCGGGCCGCGTCGACGGCCTCCGCCAGCCGCTCGGGGTCATTGTCGGCGCCCACGACGGTGGCACCCGCCTCGGCCAGCTTGAGCAGAGCCGCCCGTCCGGCCGGTCCGCCCGCCCCGGCCACCGCGATCACCGCGCCGCTGAGCGGCCCGTTCCCGTTCGCCATGTTGCCCTCCTGAGCCACGTCCTGAGAAAGGTCGCTCACGCGGCGACCCGCTCGGCACTGTCCGCCGTGATGCCCTTGGTGGAGGCGATCACGTTCTTGAGCTTCTTGGACAGGGCCTCATAGAACATGCTCAGCGGAAACTCGTCCGGAAGCACGTCATCGACGAGCTTGCGCGGCGGCAGGGTCAGGTCCAGGGCGTCCGGACCCTTGGCCCACTTGGAGCCGGGGTGCGGGGAGAGGAATCCGGAGACCAGCTCGTACCCGGCGAACCAGTGGACGAGCTTCGGCCGGTCGATGCCGTCCCGGTAGAGCGTCTCGATCTCGGCGCACAGCTCGTTGGTGACCTGCGGGGCGCGCTGCCAGTCGATGAACAGCTTGTTGTCGGTCCACCGCACCACGTCGTGCTTGTGCAGGTAGGCGAAGAGCAGCTGGCCGCCGAGGCCGTCGTAGTTGCGGTTGCGGTCGCCGGTGAGCGGGAAGCGGAACATCCGGTCGAAGAGCACGGCGTACTGCACGTCACGGGCCTGCGGGACGCCTTCGGCCTCCAGCTTCACGGCCTCCTTGAAGGCGGTGAGGTCGCAGCGCAGCTCCTCCAGGCCGTACATCCAGAACGGCTGGCGCTGCTTGATCATGAAGGGGTCGAAGGGCAGGTCGCCGTGGCTGTGGGTACGGTCGTGGACCATGTCCCACAGGACGAACGCCTCCTCGCAGCGCGTCTGGTCGTGGACCATCGCGGCGATGTCCTCGGGCAGCTCAAGACCCAGGGTCTCGACGGCGGCCTCGGTGACCCGGCGGAAGCGGGCGGCCTCGCGGTCGCAGAAGATCCCGCCCCAGGTGAAGCGCTCCGGCGCCTCGCGCACGGCGATCGTCTCGGGGAAGAGCACGGCCGAGTTGGTGTCGTAACCGGCCGTGAAGTCCTCGAACTTGATGCCGCAGAACAGCGGGTTGTCGTAGCGGGTGCGCTCCAGTTCGGACAGCCACTCGGGCCAGACCATGCGCAGCACGACGGCTTCCAGATTGCGGTCCGGGTTGCCGTTCTGCGTGTACATCGGGAAGAGCACCAGGTGCTGGAGGCCGTCCGCACGGTTCGCGGCGGGCTGGAAGGCCAGCAGCGAGTCCAGGAAGTCCGGCACCTCGAAGCCGCTCTCGGCCCACCGGGTCAGGTCCTTCATCAGGGCCTCGTGGTAGGCCGCATCGTGCGGCAGCAGCGGCGAGAGCTCCTCGACGGCCGTCACGATCCGGGCCACCGCGGCCTCGGCGTCGGCGGCGGCCGGGGCGCCCTCGGCCCGGAGGTCGATCGACCCGTCAGTGGACTGCCATGGCCGAATCTGCTCCACGGCATCCTTGAGCACGGGCCATGCCGGGTGCTCCACCACCCTGGCCGCAGGAGGAACCTGCTCCCCCATACCCGACTGCACAAGAATTTCCGTCATGTCCCATCCTCCACGGGAGAACCTCGCGTAAGGACACCGTAGGCATACGAGGTTTCTCTCAGCAAGTGGCACCTCAGGAAATTATCCTGCGCAACCCCTATCGTCACCGAATTTTTTCCTGCGGGACGGGGTAAGGGCACTCGTGCGGGGTAGGCGCAACGATTCGGCCGGTCAATGCCCGTCGGACTCGCCCACGGCCGGGTGACGGCCCGGGCGGGCCACGCGCGAGCACAGTCCAGGTACTGGCCGGATCCTTGCGTCCACGGGGCCGATCCCCGGTGTACGCACGGGTTTCATCCGGGGCCCCGGCGGTTAGGCTGCGGCCCTGCCACGCGAACGCCCCGTTCCGGTCGTGCGCGTGCCGAGCCGCCGTCGACGGAAGCGAGTCGAACCTTGAACTTCCTTACCATCGGTCACCGCGGAGTGATGGGTATCGAACCCGAGAACACCCTCCGTTCCTTCGTCGCCGCCCAGCAGGCCGGCCTCGACGTCATCGAACTCGATCTGCACCTGAGCAAGGACGGCCACCTCGTCGTCATGCACGACGCCGACGTGGACCGCACGACCGACGGAAACGGCCCCATCGCCGAGAAGACCCTCGCGGAGCTGCGCGCCCTGGACGCGGGCAAGGGCGAGCGGGTGCCGGTCTTCGAGGAGGTGCTGGACGCCGTGGCGGCGCCGCTCCAGGCCGAGATCAAGGACGTGGCCGCGGCTCGGGCGCTGGCCGGGGTGATGGACCGGCGGGACCTGGTCTCCCGGGTGGAGGTGTCCTCGTTCCACGACGAGGCGATCACCGAGATCGCCCGGCTGGTCCCGGGGGTGCGGACCGCGCTGATCGGCAGCCGCTACGGCACCGACATCGTGGAGCGGGCCGTGGCGGCGGGCGCGGGCACGGTCTGCCTGAACATCCGCCGGATCACCCTCGAAGTCGTGGAGGCGGCCCGCGAGGCCGACCTCAGGATCGTCGGCTGGGTGGTGAACACCCAGGACCATCTGCGTCTCGTACGCGCCCTGGAGCTGGACGGCGCCACCACCGACTACCCGGAGATCAAACGCACGGGCCGCTTCACGGCCTGAGGCTCAGCCGAGTTCCTTGGTCAGCAGCTCGAACTGGAGGTCGTCGCGCTGCGGGATGCCGAAGCGCTCGTCGCCGTACGGGAAGGGGGTCATCTTTCCCGTACGGCGGTAACCGCGGCGCTCGTACCAGGCGATGAGGTCCTCGCGCACCGAGATCACCGTCATGTGCATCTCGGTGACGCCCCAGCTCTCGCGGGCGGCGCGCTCGGCCGCCGCGATGACGACCTTGCCGAGGCCCGCGCCCTGGAGGGTCGGGCTGACCGCGAACATGCCGAAGTAGGCGTGGGCGCCGCGGTGTTCGAGCTGGCAGCAGGCGACGATACGGCCGTCCCGCTCGACCGTCAGCAGCCGGCTGTCGGTCGCCTTGACAACCTCCAGCACGCCCTGCGGATCGGTGCGCTGGCCCTGAAGGATGTCCGCCTCGGTGGTCCAGCCGACCCTGCTGGAGTCACCGCGGTAGGCCGACTCGATCAGCGCGACGAGCGCGTCGACATCGGCGTCGGTGGCGTCGCGGAAGGTCAGTGCGGCGGCGGTCTCCATGGGGCGCGTCTCCACTTCTCGGCACTGCACGGGCAGGGACGAGAGTAACGCGCGGCCGCTACCCTCCGGGATCATGGTGCATGTACTCAGCAGCAGAATCCTGCTCCATCCCGTCGACCCCGACCGCTCCCGCGCCTTCTACGGCGACCAGCTGGGCCTGGCCATCCAGCGCGAGTTCGGCACCGGCCCCGAGCGTGGCACCGTCTACTTCCTCGGCGGCGGCTTCCTGGAGGTCTCCGGCCGCTCCGAGGCCCCGCCCTCCCCCGCGCTCCAGCTCTGGCTCCAGGTCGAGAGCGCGGAGGCGGCGCACGAGGAGCTGCGGGCCAAGGGCGTGGAGATCGTCCGGCCGCCGGTGCGCGAGCCATGGGGCCTGATCGAGATGTGGATCGCGGATCCGGACGGTACGCGGATCGCGCTGGTGGAGACCCCGAAGGACCATCCGCTGCGGTACCGGCCGGGGATCTAGCCCCGGCTCTTCTCCGATGGCCCGGGTGCCGTGCGGGGCTTAGCGTGCTTCAGGGGGTCGCGCGCTCGGAAGGAACGCCATGAACCTCGACAAGCCGGTGATCGGCGGCCCCTGCTGGACCGAGCTGGGGACCAGTGACGTGGAGGCCGCCAAGAGCTTCTACACCCGGCTCTTCGGCTGGCGTACCGAGACCGACCCCCGCCAGGAGGCGGGCGGCTACACCGTGGCCCACCTCGGCGACGCGGCGGTCGCGGCGCTTTCCCCGCTGTACCAGGAGTCCCAGCCGGTCGCCTGGAACGTGTCCTTCCGGGTGGCCGACGTCGATGCCACCGCCGCTCAGGCCGAGGCGTCGGGCGCGACGGTGCTGGTCGGCCCGATGGACGTGTTCGACGTGGGCCGGTTCGCCGTGGTCCTCGATCCGGCCGGGGCCGCCTTCCAGCTGTGGCAGGCCCGCGCCTTCCCGGGCGCGGGCCTGTTCAACGCGCCCGGCACGCTCGGCTGGGTGGAGCTGATGACCCGGGCCCCCGACCGGGCGGTGGCCTTCTACCGCGCGCTGTTCGGCTGGAGCGTCAACGCCTCCGAGCACTACACCCAGTGGGGCATCGACGGCGCCGACTTCGGCGGCATGGTGGCGATGGACGAGAAGTTCCCGCCCGAGGTGCCCTCGCACTGGCTGCCGTACTTCGCAGTGACAGACGTCGACGCCGTCGCCACCAACACGGTCCACGCGGACGGCAGCGTCCTGATGGACCCGACCTCGCTGCCCGGGGGCCGCCGGATCGCGCTGCTGCGGGACCCGCAGGGCGCGGTGTTCGGCGTCTACCGCTCTCCGGACGACGCAGACTGAACCACGCCGCGAGTTCCCCCGTGGAACATCTGCCCTGACCTGCCGTGCTCCCGCCAGTGCTCCCCGTGTACACCCTTGCGCTCGCGTGCGCGCCGCATGGTCCGGGCAGTCTCCAGCCGACCGCGGGCGACTGCCCGGCACCGTCGAGCGGGGAGGGCGTGTGCATCTTCCGGCTTCGCCCGGCTGGCTGTTGGTCGCGCTGTGCGCGGCCACCGGCGCCTACTGCATGCTGCGGATGCGCAGCCACGTCGAGGAACAGCGCCGGGCCGCGGGCGGCGAGGCGCTGATGGGCTTCGGCATGGCCGCGATGGCCGTGCCCGCCGCGGTGTTCACCCCGCCGTCATGGACCTGGCCGGTCTACGCGGCGGTGTTCGGCGCGGCGGCGCTGCGCGCCCTGTGGGCGGCCCGGGCGAGCGCGCACCACCTGCACCATCTGGTGGGCACCGCGGCCATGGTCTACATGGCGGTCGCGATGGCCGCCTCCCCGAGCCACGGTGCCTCCGGCGTCCCGTTCGTGACCGGGATGCTCCTGCTCTACTTCACGGGGTACGTGCTGCTGACCGGCGTCCGACTGGTCCCCGTCACCGCGGGCGGCCCGGGAGCCGTACGCCTCGGTGACCGGCCGGAGTTGGCGAGGGCCTGCCGGCTGGCGATGGGCATCGCGATGGTCGCCATGCTGCTGACCATGTGACCACAGTGGCCTGTGTCACTTTGCCGCCACCGCCCGTACCCCTGGGCGGTACGGCGCTCATAGGCTGGAGTCATGATGGTCCCCGCGGCTCTGCTGCTGCTCGGCGCCCTGACCGCCGTGGCCGCCCCGCGCGTGATCGCCCGGGCCGACTGGCCCGACCGGGAACCGGTGGTCGCCCTGTGGGTGTGGCAGTGCGTGGTGGCGGCCGTCCTGCTGTGCTGCGCCCTGTCGATGACGCTGAGCGCCGCCGCGGCCTGGCAGGCGGTGCGCGGCCACGTGTTCGCGCCCGCGCCGCCGAACGTCGTGGAGGCCTACGCCCTCGGGGTGGCCGGATCCTGGGCCGCGGCGACCGCGGTGGCACTGGCCTGCGGCGGGGTGTGGACCGCGGTGATGCTGGTCCGCGAAGTCGCGCGGGCCCGGGCCCGGCGCCACCGCCGACGGGCCGAACTCCTCGTACGCGCACCGCTGTTGCCCGGTGAGGAGCCCCGGCCCGACCGGCGTCTGGTGGTCCTGGAGAGCGAGCGGCCCGACGCCTGGTGGCTGGCCGGCGCGGAACCGCGGCTGGTGGTGACCACGGCCGCGCTGCGCCGCCTGAAGGGGCGGCAGCTGGACGCCGTACTCGCTCATGAGCAGGGGCACGCGCGGGCCCGGCACGACTGGCTGCTGCACTGCTCGGCCGCGCTGGCCGCCGGGTTTCCGCAGGTGCCGGTGTTCGCCGCGTTCCGGGACGAGATGCACCGGCTGGTCGAACTCGCCGCCGACGACATGGCCTCCCGCCGGTTCGGCCGCCTGACCACCGCGCTGGCGCTGGTGGAACTCAACGAGGGCCGGGGTGTGTTCGGCCCCTGCCCGACCCGGGCGCAGGTGCCGCAGCGGGTGAGCCGGCTGCTCACCGCCCCGGACCGGCTCAGCCCGGCCCGCCGGCTGCGGCTGACGGCCGCCGCGGCGCTGGTGCCCGTGGTGCCGGTGCTGGTGGCCTTCGTACCGGGGCTGCGGGCGCTGGGATAGTCCGGTTCGGGTGGATCCACCCGCCCGGCATTGGCCTCCTGCCCCAGGAGTCGGCGAGGATCGCAGTATGCACACCCAGTCCGTCGACTCCCCGCCCCGGACGCCGCTCCGCGGGCCCGCCCTCCGCTGGGCCGGTGCGCTCGCGCTGTGCTCGGCCCTGCTGCTGGCGCTGGTCGCGGTCCGCTGGCATCCCCTGATCACCTTCGACGGCGACATCGCCGAGACCACCCACCGCTGGGCGGTCGCCGAGTCCGGGCTGACGCGGGCGTTCCGGATCCTGACGGACTGGGTCTGGGACCCCTGGACGATGCGTATCCTCTGCGCGGTGGTGGTGCTGTGGCTGCTCCGGCGGCACGCGGCGCGCTGGACGGCCTTCTGGCTGGCGCTCACCACCACCCTGGCCACCCTGCTCCAGCAGGCCCTGAAGGCCGCCGTGGACCGCTCCCGCCCCGTCTGGACCGACCCCGTCGACTCCGCCCAGTACTCGGCCTTCCCCTCCGGCCACGCGATGACCGCCACCGTGGTCTGCGGCGTCCTGCTGTACCTGCTGCACCACTACGGCGTCGGCCGCGCGCTGTGGCGTACGGCATTGTCCGTGGCCGTCGTCTCCGTCGTCGGCGTCGGTCTGACCCGGGTGTGGCTGGGCGTCCACTGGGCCTCGGACGTCATCGGCGGCTGGCTCATGGGCGCCGCGGTGGTCGCCCTGGCGGTGGCCCTGCACCGCCGGCGCGCCCCCGGGCGACCGGCCGACGCAACGGACTGATCTTCCCGCGCGGGCGATCGACGTTCCGTAGGCTTCGAACATGACCGCAGTCCTGTTCGACTTCTCCGGCACCCTCTTCCGCGTCGAGTCCACCGAGTCCTGGCTGCGCGGGGCGCTGGCCGAGCGGGAAGTGGAGCTGCCCGAGCCGGAGTTGGCCGGGGCCGCCGAGGCGCTGGAGCGGATGGGGGCGCTGCCGGGCGGGGCGAACCCGGCGTGGCTGCCGGAGGACGTGGCGAGCGTGTGGGGCGTCCGGGACAAGAGCCAGGAGCTGCACCGCGCCGCGTACACCGGGCTGTCCCGGCATGTGGCGCTCCCTGACGAGGGCCTGCACGAGGCGCTCTACGACCGCCATATGACGCCCGCCGCCTGGGATCCGTACCCCGACGCGGCCGAGGTGCTGGGCGCGCTGCGGGAACGCGGCGTCGGTGTCGGCGTGGTCAGCAACATCGGCTGGGACCTGCGCCCGGTCTTCCGCGAGCACGGCCTCGACCGGTATGTGGACGCCTACGTCCTGTCCTTCGAGCACGGCATCCAGAAACCGGACCCGCGGCTGTTCCGTGCCGCCTGTGCCGAGCTCGCCGCCGATCCGCGCGAGGTCCTGATGGTCGGCGACGACCGCAGGGCGGACGGCGGCGCCGCGACGCTGGGCTGCGAGGTGCACTTCGTCGACCATCTGCCGGTCGCCGAGCGGCCCGACGGCCTGCGACCGGTGCTGGATCTGGTGGCGCGCCGTCGCCCCGAGGACTTCGGCGTCGGCGCCTGAGAAGTCGCCCCGGGCCACCATCGGGGAGTCGCGCGCCTGCCTTAGGCGATCCCCCGTGTCGCCCAAGGCAGGCGGCAACCCGAACAGGCCGGACCGGAGTCCGACCGGGTGCGCCGAGTATAGTTGGCTGGCAGCCAGTCAACGCAGGAGTAAGCATGTCCCCGCGCAGCGCCTCGGTCAATGAAGAACTGCGGCGGCGTTCTCGCGAGCGGCTCCTCCAGGCGGCGGTCGAACTGGTCGGTGAGCACGGCTACGAGGCCACGACCTTGGGCGACATCGCCGACCGGGCCGGTTCGGCGCGCGGTCTGGTCTCGTACTACTTCCCCGGAAAACGCCAGCTCGTCCAGTCCGCGGTGCACCGGCTGATGTGCTGCACGCTCCAGGAGGCGCTGGAGCGCGATCCGCGCACCGAGGACGGCCGGGAGCGGATGGCCCGGGCCATCGACGCGATCCTGGGGCTCGCCCGGGACCGTCCCGTGCTGATGCGCCAGCACATGGCCGGGATCCTCCAGGCCGAGGGCTTCGTGCAGTGCCCGGAGCAGCGCCGCCTCGCCGAACTCCTGCGGGAGACCTGCGCCCGGCACGGCTCGCTCGACGTCGAGGCCGACTATCCGATGCTGCGGGCCCTGCTCATGGGCGCGGTCTACGCGGCGCTGGTCCCGGGGGTGCCGATGTCCGTGCCGGTGCTGCGGGCGGAGCTGTTCAAGCGCTACCGGCTCGACTGGGAGATGGGGACCCCACCCGACGCGGACACCACGCCGGACGACACCGACCTCTCCCGCTTCTTCGCCACCGGGGAGGAGCCCCACTGAGGTTCAGCGGCGGGCGTGCCGGGGTGTCAGGTACCCCGCGTCACGGGCCTGGGAGATCAGCTTGAGCGACTTGCGGCGGCTGTGACCGGTGGCGCACATGACCGCCAGCACGGGGTCGAAGCCCTCCTCCTGGGCCGCCCGGTACTCCTGGGCGATCAGCCACCGCCCCTCGCTCCCCCGCGGCCACGCGGGCCGGGCCCGCCGGGCGCCGGCGTACTCCTCGCCGTCGGCGGCTTCGTCCTCCCGCGTCATTCCGCAGGCCTCGAACAGGGGGTCCTCGATCCAGTCGGCGAGCACCGCCAGATCGTGCAGGGACAGCGCCGGCTGGGCCCGTACGTCCTCGATGGAGACGCCGTCCGCGGACACCACCGCGAGCGCGTCGACCCGGGCGCCGTCGGTGAACGCGAGCCTGACCTGGAACCACGCGGTCGCGCCCGCGCTCTCCCGCACTTCCCACGCGGGCCACACGGACACCTGGCCGTCCGTCGGACAACGATCAGAAAGATTAAGAAAGGATGCTTCTAGCACACACGGAACGTAACCGCATCATCACATTCCATACGAACGGACACGCGAGACCACTCGGTGTCGGCACCCTGTCAGCGCAGCACCTGGGGTGCGATGCTGGAAGCAACAGCACCCTCCTGCGATCCCACGGGTGAGGAGTTCCGCCGTGCTGCATGTCGCCGTCGTCGGCTCAGGGCCGAGCGGGTGTTACACCGCGCAGAGTCTCGTACAGCAGGATCCGACCGTCCTCGTCGACGTCCTGGACCGGCTGCCGTGCCCCTACGGCCTGGTCCGCTACGGCGTGGCGCCGGACCACGAGAAGATCAAGTCCCTCCAGAACAACCTGCGGGCCGTGCTGGAGCACGAGCGGGTGCGGTTCCTCGGCGGGGTGCAGATCGGGCCCGGCGGGGTGCCGGCGGCCCGGCTGCGGGAGCTGTACCACGCGGTCGTGTACTGCGTGGGCGCCGCCACCGACCGGCACCTCGGGATCCCGGGCGAGGATCTGCCGGGCAGCTGGTCGGCGACCCAGTTCGTGTCCTGGTACAGCGCCCATCCGGACGCCGTCGACGACGGATTCGTCCGCGGGGCGCGGTCGGCCGTGGTGATCGGCGTGGGCAATGTCGCGGTGGACGTCGCGCGGATGCTGGCCCGCGGTACGGCGGAACTGAGCCCGACGGACGTGCCGCAGGCGGCACTGACGGCGCTCGCCGCGAGCCGGGTCACCGACATCGCCATGGTGGGCCGACGCGGCCCCTCCCAGGCCCGTTTCACCACCAAGGAACTGCGCGAACTGGGCTCCCTGCCCGGCACCGACGTCACCGTCGACCCCGCGGAGGCCGCCCTCGACCCGGCCTGGGCCGACGCCTCGGCCCTGCCCGGGGCCCAGCGCCGCAACGTCGACGTCCTGCGCACCTGGTCCGGCACCTCGCCGAACGGCGCCCCCCGCCGGATCCGGATGCGCTTCTTCCTGCGTCCCGTCGAACTCCTCGCCGAGGCGGGCCGGGTGGGTGCGGTCCGCTTCGAGCGCACGGCGCCCGACGGCCGGGGCGGGGTGACCGGAACCGGCCAATTCGAAGAGATCGAGGCGCAGTTGGTGCTGCGCTCGGTGGGCTATCGCGGAGTCCCCCTGGAGGGCCTGCCGTTCGACGCGGCGCACGGCACCGTCCCGCACCTGGCGGGCCGGGTCCTGCGCGAGGGCGCGGTCTCCCCCGGCGAGTACGTGGCCGGCTGGATCAAGCGCGGCCCGACCGGCGTCATCGGCACCAACCGGCCCTGCGCCAAGGAGACGGTGACGTCGCTCATCGAGGACGCCGCCGCGCTCGTGACCAAGGGCGTCCCCGAGGATCCCCTGACGGCGCTGCGGGCCGAGGGCGTCGAGCCGGTGCGCTGGGAGGGCTGGCGGTCCATCGAGCGGGCGGAGGCCGAGCTGGGGGAAAGCCTGGGCCGACGCGTGGTGAAGCTGGCGGACTGGCAGTCCCTGATGGACGCCGCGCACCGGCCGTAGCGCCCCCGGGGCGGGACACGCACCGGAAACGCTCCGGAAATCAACAAACTGTTCAAGGCGCTTACGGTCTCGCCCATGACCTCCACGCACCCCGTAGACGAAGTCCCGCCAGCCCGCCATCTGGCCGCGTTCGGCCTGCAGCACGTCCTCGCGATGTACGCGGGCGCGGTCGCCGTCCCCCTGATCGTGGGCGGCGCGATGAACCTCCCGCCCGCGGACCTGGCGTACCTCATCACCGCCGACCTGCTGGTGTGCGGCATCGCCACCCTCATCCAGTGCGTCGGCTTCTGGCGCTTCGGTGTCCGGCTGCCGATCATGCAGGGCTGCACCTTCGCCGCCGTGTCGCCGATGGTGATCATCGGTACGGGCGGCGGCGGACTGCCCGCGATCTACGGCTCGGTGATCGTCGCGGGGCTCGCCATCATGCTGCTGGCGCCGGTGTTCGGGAAGCTGCTGCGCTTCTTCCCGCCGCTCGTCACCGGCACGGTGATCCTGATCATCGGTGTCTCCCTGCTGCCGGTCGCGGGCAACTGGGCCGCGGGCGGCGCCGGTTCGGAGGGCTTCGGGGCGCCGAGGAACCTGGCACTGGCCGCGTTCGTGCTCGCGGTGGTGGTCGGCGTGCAGCGGTTCGCTCCGGCCTTCCTGAGCCGGATCGCGGTACTGGTCGGCATCGTCGTGGGGCTCGCCGTCGCCGTGCCGTTCGGGTTCACGGACTTCGGCGGGGTCTCCGACGCGGACTGGGTGGGGATCAGCACGCCGTTCCACTTCGGCGCGCCGGCCTTCGAGGTGTCGGCGATCGTCGCCATGCTGGTCGTGGCCCTGGTGACGATGACCGAGACGACCGGTGACTTCATCGCGGTCGGTGAGATGACGGACCGCAAGGTCGACGCGCGGTCCCTGTCCGACGGACTGCGCGCGGACGGCCTGTCGACCGTGCTCGGCGGCGTCTTCAACACCTTTCCCTACACGGCGTACGCGCAGAACGTCGGCCTCGTCGGCATGACCCGGGTGCGCAGCCGCTGGGTGGTGGCTGCGGCGGGCGGCATCCTGGTCCTGCTCGGTCTGCTGCCCAAGCTGGGCGCGGTGGTGGCGGCGATACCGGCTCCGGTGCTGGGCGGGGCCGGACTGGTGATGTTCGGGACGGTGGCCGCGAGCGGGCTGAGGACCCTCGCGGAGGTCGACTTCAAGGGCAACAACAACCTGACGGTGGTGGCCGTTTCGGTCGCGATGGGCGTGCTGCCGGTGGGAGTGCCGACGATCTACGACGAGTTCCCGGACTGGTTCCAGACGGTGATGCACAGCGGGATCAGCGCCGGCTGTCTGACCGCGATCGCGCTGAACCTGCTCTTCAACCACCTGCCCTCGAAGGCGGGTTCGCCCCCGGCCCCGGCCGGGCCCCGGGCGGAGGCCGGCCGACACCCCGGGCAGACGGCCCAGGAGCCGTACCCGGGGTGAACCGGACGGTGGATCAACCGACGGTGCAGGCGGTCCCGTTCAGGGTGTAGGCGCCCGGGGCCGCACTGTTGCCCGTATGGGTGGCCTGATAGCCGATACTCACGCTCGCGTTCGGCGCGAGCGTGCCGTTGTACGAGGCGTTCGTCGCCGTGACCGCCCCGGAGGCCGGGGTGTACGTGGCGTTCCAGCCGTTGGTGATCGTCTGGCCCGAGGGCAGGGTGAAGCCGAGCTGCCAGCCGTTGACCGTGGTCGTGCCGGTGTTGGTGATCGTCACGGCCGCGGTCAGGCCGGTGTTCCAGGCGTTGGTGGTGACGCTGACCTTGCAGGGTCCGGCCGGGGGCTGGGGTGCGGGGCCGTCGTCGTCCAGGCCGAAGAAGGCGATGGCGAGCGGGCCCATGACGCCGTAGCTGTAGAGGTTGTGGCCGACGCCCTGGAGGCTGATCGCCTCGACGGGGGCCTGGTCACCGGTGCCGCCGTAGCGGGTGCGGGTCCAGCCGGACTGGGGCGAGTCGGTGGCCGCCGGAGTCTGGCCGAGGCCCTGCACATTGGTCCACTGCTTGATCTCCTCCCCGAAGTTGGGGTAGCGCAGCACGTCGTCCTCAGTGCCGTGCCAGAGCTGCATGCGTGGCCGGGGGCCGGTGTAACCGGGGTACGCGGCGCGGACCAGGTCGCCCCAGGCCTGCGGAGTGCGGGTGATGGTGCCGCCAGAGCAGGCGCTGTTCCACTCGGAGCCGTCGGTGGTGGCGAAGCAGCCGAACGGAACGCCCGCGAAGGCGGCGCCCGCCTTGAAGACGTCGGGGTACACGCCGAGCAGGACGTTGGTCACCATGGCGCCGGAGGAGATGCCGGTGGCGTAGATCCGCGCGGTGTCGGCGTCGTAGGCGGCGGTCACCCAGTCGACCATGGACTTGATGCCGACCGGGTCGCTGCCGCCGCCCCGCGTGAGGGCCTGCGGCGAGGAGACGTCGAAGCACTTGCTGGCGCGGGTGACCGAGGGGTAGATCACGATGAACCCGTAGCGGTCGGCGAGCGAGGCGTACTCGGTGCCGGAGTACATCGCCGGGCCGGATCCGGTGCAGTAGTGCACGGCCACGAGGACCGCGGGGTCGTCGGTCACGCTGTCCGGGACGTACAGGTACATCTGGAGGTTGCTGGGGTTGGCGCCGAAGCCGGTGACCTCGGTGAGGGTGGCGGCGGGGACGACGTCGGTGGTCTGTGCGCGGGCGGCGGGCGCGGTGACGAGCAGCGCCGCGAGCAGCGTTAACAGCGCTGAGAGGAGAACGGCGCGTCGGTTCGTGGGGGTCGGCACGTCCTGGTCCCTTCTGGTCGCCGGATGAGGCAGGTCGTCGGGTGAGGCATCGTGGCATGCACATGGCCGCCATGGAAGCGCTCCCACGCTTCGAAAGAATTCGCCCTCCACGCCGGACGGGACGGCCGAGACGATCGTGCGCAAAGCGTTGACCAGAAAGCGCTTACCCTCTACGTTCCGTTCAACAGTGTGACCGGCCCGCACCCCAACGGGCGCAAACTGTCGCACAGTTCGTGACGAGCGTTCAGCATCACGAACTCCGTTCGCGAACGAGAGCCGAAAGATCTGACCCCCACTCAGAAGAAGGCATCGGGACATGACTTCACGAAGGACCGGCCGCCGCGCGCTGATCGGCGGACTCGCCTCACTCGGCGTCACGGTTGGCATGATCACGACAGGAACAGCTCCGGCGGCACACGCCGCCACCTGGCCGACACCCACGAGCAGCCAGCCGGTGAGCGCCACCATCCCCGTGTCCGGCACGGTGGACGGCGGGATGAAGCGGTACTACGGCAGCGGAGACCTGGCCGGTGACGGCCAGGAGGAGGGCCAGGACCCGATCTTCAAGCTCGCGGCCGGCGCGACGCTGAAGAACGTCATCATCGGCGCGCCCGGCGCCGACGGCATCCACTGCGAGGGCAACTGCACGCTCCAGAACGTCTGGTGGGAGGACGTCGGCGAGGACGCCGCCACCTTCCGGGGCGGCTCGACCTACACGGTCACCGGCGGCGGCGCCAAGAAGGCCGCCGACAAGGTCTTCCAGCACAACGGTCCGGGCACGCTGAACATCTCCAACTTCGCCGTCAGCGAGTTCAAGACGCTGTACCGCTCGTGCGGCGACTGCTCCACGCAGTACACCCGCAAGGTCAACCTCAGCAACATCGAGGTGACCGGCACCGGTTCCACCGCCCGCCTCGTC
The DNA here is from genome assembly GCF_027270315.1 of Streptomyces cinnabarinus. Taxonomy (NCBI): domain Bacteria; kingdom Bacillati; phylum Actinomycetota; class Actinomycetes; order Kitasatosporales; family Streptomycetaceae; genus Streptomyces; species Streptomyces cinnabarinus. The sequence goes on from NZ_CP114413.1 coordinate 922,289, forward strand.
GGCATCAACGTCAACCGCAACGATGTGGCGACGCTGCGCGGCATCACGATCCTCAACGACTCCGGCCGCAAGGTCATCCCCTGCCAGAAGTACAACAACAACACCGCGGTCGGCACCGGCCCGGACAGCACCAACTGCCTGTACTCCAGCTCGGACATCACCTACCGCTAGCCCCCGCGCGGTGAAGGCGGCCGCACGAAGCCCCGCGCGGGGCTTCGTGCGGCCGTCGTGTCATTCCCGCCCGGCACGCGCGCGTACCCGCTCGGTCAGCTCGCCCTGGTACCCGGTGTAGGCGGTCCGCAGCCGCGCCCCCGGCCAGTCGGCGGGCAGCAGCTCGGGCGGGAGCACGGGATCGGCCAGCAGATGCCGTACGGCGGCGGCGAAGGCCGTGAACCGGTCGGCGGGGCCGTCCGCCCCGGCGATCCGGGCGAGCAGCGCCCGTGCCGTCCCCGCCCAGGCGTCCAGGGGCCACAGGGACTCGGCCAGCTCACGCGCGGGGGCGTCCGGGCGTGCGGTGTAGTGCTGGACCACGGGGCCGAGGTCCGCCGGGAGGGGGCGGGTGAGGTTGGCGGGGCGCAGCCAGACACCCTCGCGGAGTTCGGCCAGTCGCAGGGCGGTGAGCCGGGTGCGCAGTTCGGCACGTTCGGCGGGACCTCGGCCCGTGGCGGTGATCACCACCATCTCCCAGTCGCCGTCCCACGCGCGCGTGCGGGGGCGCACGGACTCGTCCTGGCGGCGCTGGCGCTCCAGCAGCCGGTCGCTGAGCCGGTAGACGGTGTCCTCGCGATGCAGGTCGCCTGCGGCCACCATCCGGCTGAGCGCGGCCCGCACGGTGGACCCGCCCACCCCGAACGGCTCCACGCCGCGCACCAGGTCCTTCACCGGCAGCTCGGGCGGATGACTGCCGAGCAGCAGGCTCAGCACGACCGAGCGCGCCGACAGGGGCCGCAGGTCAAGCCCTTCCGCCTCCGCCGTCTCGTTCGTCCGCATGAGCACGTACTGTACGGCGCCGATCTTCATATTGCACTCTTGCTGCGATCGCAGCGGAAGTGCAACACTCACGGCATGGTCGCGACATCCGAGCACGAGCCGTACGCCACGCACGAGGTCACCAACCAGCCCCCGCCGCTGGCCCCCTACGACGCCTCCGAGGACACCGCCCTGTTCGAAGGGCTGCGGCGGGAGGGCGCCGGATGGGCCGAGGAGGACATCCGGCGGCTCGGCCTCCTCGCCGGGGGCACCGCGGCCCAGGAGTGGAGCGACCTGGCCAACCGGCACGAGCCGGAGCTGCGCACCCACGACCGGTACGGCCACCGGGTCGACGAGGTCGACTTCCACCCGAGCTGGCACGAGCTGATGCGGGTCGCGGTGACCGAGGGCCTGGCCGCCGCGCCCTGGGCCGAGGAGCGGGCGGGCGCCCACGTCGCGCGCTCCGCGGGCGGACTGGTGTGGGGGCACACCGACGCCGGACACGGCTGCCCGACGTCGATGACGTACGCGGCCGTCCCCGCGCTGCGCGCCCAGCCGGATCTCGCCAAGGTGTACGAGCCTCTGCTGACCAGCCGCGAGTACGACCCGGGGCTGCGCGTGCCCACCGAGAAGCGGGGTCTGCTCGCGGGCATGGGGATGACCGAGAAGCAGGGCGGCTCCGACGTCCGCACCAACACCACCGCGGCCTGGCCCACCGCCGAGCCCGGTGTGTACACCCTGCGCGGCCACAAGTGGTTCACCTCGGCGCCCATGTGCGACGTCTTCCTCGTGCTGGCGCAGGCGCCGGGCGGCCTGTCCTGCTTCCTGGTGCCGCGGATCCTGCCCGACGGCACCCGCAACACCTTCCGCGTCCAGCGTCTGAAGGAGAAGCTGGGCAACCGCTCCAACGCCTCCTGCGAGCCGGAGTTCGACGGGACCGTGGCCTGGCTGGTCGGGCCCGAGGGGCGGGGCGTGAAGACCATCATCGAGATGGTCAACTGCACCCGCCTGGACTGCGTGATGATGTCGGCGGCGCTGATGCGCAAGACGCTGGTCGAGGCCGGTCACCACGCCCGGCACCGCAGCGCGTTCGGGGCACGGCTGCTCGACCAGCCGCTGATGCGCAATGTTCTGGCCGACCTCGCCCTGGAGTCGGAGGCCGCCACCACGCTCACCCTGCGGCTGGCGGGCGCCGCCGACCGGGCCGTGCGCGGTGACGCCGGGGAGGCCGCGTTCCGCCGGATCGCCACCGCGGTAGGCAAGTACTGGGTCACCAAACGCGGTCCGGCCTTCACCGCGGAGGCCCTGGAGTGCCTCGGCGGCAACGGCTACGTCGAGGACTCGGGCATGCCCCGCCACTACCGCGAGGCCCCGCTGCTGTCGATCTGGGAGGGCTCCGGCAACGTCAACGCCCTCGACGTGCTGCGTGCGCTCGGCCGGGAACCCGGCGCCGCGCAGGCGCTCTTCGACGAACTCGCCCTGGCCCAGGGCGCGGACGCCCGGCTCGACGCCGCCGTGACCCGGCTGAAGGACGACCTCCCCAAAGCCTCGCAGACCGGCGCCCGGCGCCTAGTGGAGCTGATGGCGCTGGCGCTCCAGGCGTCCCTGCTGGTCCGGCACGCCCCGCCCGCGATCGCCGACGCCTTCTGCGCGACCCGCCTCGGCGGCGACTGGGGCCACGCCTTCGGCACCCTGCCCGACGGCGCGGACCTGGAGGGCGTCCTGGAGCGGGCACTGCCCGGCACGCACTGACCGGATCGCGTTCGGTCACGTCCCGATTCCACCCCGTTGTCAGTGCCGTGGTGCAGACTCCGAACCAGGTGGCACTTGCCTGGGGAGGACTACGTGTTCACGGGGATCGACGAGGTCGACTGGGCCTCGATGCGACATGCGTACGGCAGCGCCGAGGACGTGCCCGCACTGCTGCGGGGACTGGCCTCGGCGGACCCCGCCGAGCGGGAGACCGCGCTCGACGGCATGTATGGCGCCGTGCACCACCAGGGCGACGTGTACGACTCGACGCTCGCCTGCGTTCCGTTTCTGTTCGCGCTCGCGGCGCGCCCGGACCTGCCGGACCGGGGCGCCATCGTGGAGCTGCTCGTCAGCATCGGCGGGGAGGGCGCCGGCGGTCCGGGCGACGGTGCGTCCGCCGTCCGGGCGGGCGCCGGGGCCTTCGTCCGGCTCGCCGGGGACCGGGACCCCTCAGTGCGCCGGACGGCACCCGGCGCACTGGTGCGGTTCCTGGACGAACCAGCCCGCGTGCTGGACCTGTTACGGGAGCGGGTCACGGTCGAACGCGACGACCGGGTCCTGCTCGCCCTCACCGAGAGCGTAGGCCTGTACGCCCGGAGGCACCCCGCGCACGCCGACGCCGCGGTGGACCTCCTGGACGCGCAGACCGCCCTGCCGTACGCGCCGGAGCTACGGCTCGCGGCGCTGGGCCAGCTCGCCGGCTGCGCACCCGACCGCGCCCCCGCCGATCTGGTCCCCACCGCCGTGGAACTGCTGCGGGAGCGGTCCGAACGGCGGGCCCGCCGGACGGTGTTGTGCGCTCGCCCGCACTCCGACACCCTCGTCGGACGGCTGCGCCTGCTGCGGCCGTCGGACGAGGAGGGCTCCCATCTGCTGCGCACCCTGCACCACGCGCTGGACGACCGGGTCGAGGACCGGATCGCCCTGCTGGTGGGGCAGTTGAGCAGTCCGGACTGGGCGGACCGGTGCAACGCGGTGTGGATGTCCGGCGGGCTGTTCCGCGAGTGGCGGGCCGACTTCGGTGCGCCGGTGGCGCTGATCGGGGCGCAACTGGCCGAGCGGGAGGACCGGTTGCGGGACGCGGCGGTGTCCGCGCTCAAGCCGCTGTTCGGGCTGGCCGCACCGGCGGCCGACGGGCTGCACGCGCTGGTGACGGCCCGTCCCGACCTGTGGGTACGGCAGTGGGAGCGCGGCGCGCCGACCCTGGGTGACCCGCTGCGGGCCCTGGTCCGGTGCGGGGATCCACGGGCCGTGCCGGTGCTGAGCGAGGTACTGGGCGGGGCGGTGGTACCGGACGACCTGGGCCATGAGCTCGCCGGACTGGGCCCTGCCGCCGCGCCCCTCGCCCCGGCGCTGCGCCGCCGTCTCGGCTCCCTCGCCGTCGACGATCCGGTGACACCTGGGCGGGCGGCGCCACTGCTGCGGGCGCTCACGGTACTGGGCGATGCGACGGCAGTGCCGGAGACGCTGCGGCTGATGGCGGGCCGAGTCCCCGGAGACCGCTCCTGGGACACCCTCGTCGAGTACGCGGTCCTGGCCTTCGGTGCGTGGGGGTCCGGTGCGCGCGACGCGATACCTGTGCTCCGGGGACTGCTGGACACGGAGCACGCCGTCCCGGCGGCGGCCGCGCTGTGGGCGGTCGAGGACGACCCCGCCGCCGTTCTGCCCGTCCTGCTGGGCGAGTTGACGGATCCGAGGGCCCGGCGCTGGGGCGTGGCCGCGGAGACGCTGGGGCGGACCGGGGCGGCAGCCGGAGCAGCCCTGCCGGTGCTGCGCCGGGTGGCCGGGTCAGCGGCGTCGCCGGAGCGGCGGATGACGGCGGCGATCGCCGAGTGGCGGATCGGCGGCGAGGCGGAGACGGTCGCCCCGGTACTGCGCGCCGCATGGGCGGAACAACCGCACCTGCGCCGCGCGATCGCCCACTGCCTGCTCACCATGGGCCCCGCGAGCGCGCCCCTGCGGGACCTGGCGGAAACGGAATTGACTCTCCCGCGCCGGCACACCGGCCGAGCGGACGGCTTCGGCAGCCATGACATCGCGCACGACGAGGAGTTGCTGAGGGTGTGCCGGGGCGTAGTGGAGGGTTGCTAGGGGCGGGCGATCGGGTCGCCAGGGGGCAGGCGCGCGGGCCGCTGGAGGGCGGCCGCGGGGGTGGGGGCCTGCTGCAGGGCAACCCGGGGGCGCTCGACCCGCCAGGACACAGCTCACGCGTCGGCGGGCACTCGCCCCCTGGGCGCGGCCCCGGCGGCAAGCGCCCGGCCCCTGCCGCGCAGCCCATGCGTCGATGGGTCCTCAGCCCGTCGTCCGCCCCCACAGTGGGCCGAAGCGGGCCCACTCGGTGTCCCAGTGGTCGATGCGCTGCCGTTCCAGGCGGCCGCGCAGCATGCGGCCGGTGGTGAAGGGGACCATCGCCGCGCCCGCCCCGACCAGACCGCCGGCGAGGGCGGCGCGCAGGCGGGCCTGGGTGGCGGTGGCGGGCTCGGTGACCAGGCGGCCCGTGCGGTCCGTCCAGACGGTGACCGCCGTTCCGGCCTCGCTGCCGGGACTGACCCGGGCCTGGCCGCTGCGGTAGGAGCCGTCCGGGGCCGCCCAGCGCACCTTCGCCCACATCTGCTCGCCGTTCGACACCCCGGGCGTGCCGTCGGTCAGCCGGGCCTGCACGGGGCGCCACTCGGCGCGCTCACGGGCCATGCCGTGCTCGACGGAAACCGCGGTCGCCAGGCCCACCGCCACGCCCACGAGGACGGTGACCGCCCAGGCCCCGAGCAGCACCCAGGACTCCACCGCGTCGGCACGGCGCTTGAGCGGATTGCGCCGCCAGCGCCACAGCCACGCCCTCGGACCTCGCAGCGCCATCGCGGGGCTCCTCCTCATGCGCACACCGAACTGCCCGACCGCCCTCCCATACGGCGGACGGCCGCCCGATGCTCATGGCACCGGCCGTGACACCGGCCCCATGGCGCCGTCGGCGACCTGCGGCAGTCGCCCCGCCGGTCCGGCCATCGGCCTGCCATCGCCGCCTTGACCTGCGACGAAGCCGTTTCCAGAGGTGACTGTCAGTGGTGGGGTGCAGACTGGCCGGTGTCTGGGACAAAGACGTCGCGGAGGTGTTCGGCATGACCGAGGTACTGCTCGCCGTAGGAACCCGCAAGGGTCTGTTCATCGGCCGGAGGCGAGGTGACACCTGGGAGTTCGACGAGAGCCCGTACTTCAACGCGCAGGCGGTGTACTCGGTCGCCATCGACACCCGGGGTGACCGGCCGCGGCTGCTGGCCGGCGGGGACAGCGCGCACTGGGGCCCGTCGGTGTTCCACTCCGACGACCTGGGCCGCACCTGGACCGAACCGGCGCAGCCGGCCGTCAAGTTCCCCAAGGACACAGAGGCTTCGCTGGAGCGGGTCTGGCAGCTGCACCCGGCCGCGGCCGAACCGGACGTCGTCTACGCGGGCACGGAACCGGCGGCGCTGTACCGCTCGGAGGACCGCGGCGAGAGCTTCGAACTGGTCCGCCCGCTCTGGGAGCACCCCACCCGCTCCCAGTGGGTGCCGGGCGGCGGCGGAGAGGGACTGCACACCGTCCTCACCGACGAGCGGGACCCACAGTCGGTGACGGTGGCCGTGTCCACCGCGGGCGTCTTCCGCACCAGGGACGGCGGCGCGAGCTGGGCGCCCGCCAACTCCGGTGTCTCCGCGGTGTTCCTGCCCGACCCCAACCCGGAGTTCGGGCAGTGCGTGCACAAGGTGACGCGGGACGCGGTGAACCCGGACCGGCTGTATCTCCAGAACCACTGGGGCGTGTACCGCAGCGACGACGCGGCGACGACCTGGACGGACATCGGCGACGGGCTGCCGTCCACCTTCGGGTTCGCGGCGGCCGCCCATCCGCACCGCGGTGACACGGCATACGTGTTCCCGATCACCGCCGACGCCGACCGGGTGCCCGCGGGCCGCCGCTGCCGGGTCTACCGCACGGCGGACGCGGGCAAGACCTGGGAGCCGCTGTCGGCCGGGCTGCCGCAGGGCGACCACTTCGGCACGGTGCTGCGCGACGCCCTGTGCACCGACGACGCCGACCCGGCGGGCGTGTACTTCGGCAATCGCAACGGCGAGGTGTACGCCTCCGCCGACGACGGCGACAGCTGGCGGCAGTTGGCCGCCCATCTGCCGGATGTGCTGTGCGTGCGCGCGGCGGTGGTCGGATGAGCCGCGGCGGGTTATCCACCGGCCTTGGCCACCGGTTGATCTCCGCCGTGTGTACGGCAGTAGGGTGACGCCCGTGGCACCACGACCCTTGCATGAAATCGTCGAACCGGGCTGGGCGAAGGCCCTGGAACCCGTCGCCGGACGGATCGCCGAGATGGGCGACTTCCTGCGCGCGGAGATCGCCGCGGGACGCACCTACCTCCCCGCCGGACCGAATGTGCTGCGGGCCTTCCAGCAGCCCTTCGACGAGGTACGCGTCCTGATCGTCGGACAGGACCCCTATCCGACACCGGGACACGCGGTGGGACTGTCGTTCTCGGTCGCGCCCGAGGTGCGTCCGCTGCCCGGCAGTCTCCTCAACATCTACCGCGAACTGCACACCGACCTCGGGCTGCCGCAGCCGTCCAACGGCGATCTGACGCCCTGGACCCAGCAGGGCGTGCTGCTGCTGAACAGGGCGCTCACCACGGCCCCGCGCAAGCCGGCGGCGCACCGCGGCAAGGGGTGGGAGGAGGTCACCGAGCAGGCGATCCGGGCCCTCGCGGCGCGCGGCAAGCCGCTGGTGTCCATCCTGTGGGGCCGGGACGCCCGCAATCTGCGCCCGCTGCTCGGCTCGTTGCCCTCGGTGGAGTCCGCTCACCCCTCCCCCATGTCGGCGGACCGCGGCTTCTTCGGTTCCCGGCCGTTCAGCAGGGCCAATGACCTGCTGATCGGGCAGGGCGGTCAGCCGGTGGACTGGCGCCTGCCGTGATCGCTGCCCGCGGACTCCTCGCCGTCGACTCCGGGGGCTCCGGGCTGCGGGTGGTCGTCGGCACCGCCGAGCGGGGCGTGCTGGGGCAGCGGGAGTCCCGGGTGCCGGTGCGCACGGGGGCGGGCGGCATCGACGCCGGGCATCTGCTGGATCAACTGGTGCCGCTGGTGCGGGAACTGACCGCCGAGGCCGGACTGGACCGGGTGGACACCGCCGCGGTGGGGGCCGCGGGGCTCGCCACCCTGGGGGACGCCCTGCGTGCGGAGCTGCCGGGCGCGCTGGCGCGGGAGTTCGGGGTGCGCCGGGTCGCGCTGGCCGCCGACGCGGTCACCGCCTACACCGGGGCGCTGGGGTCCCGGCCGGGTGCCGTCGTCGCGGCCGGAACAGGACTGATCGCCGTCGGCACGGACTTGACGTGCTGGCGTCGGGCGGACGGCTGGGGGCATCTGCTCGGCGACTGCGGCGGGGGCGCGTGGATCGGGCGGGCGGGCCTTGAGGCGGCGTTGCGCGCCCACGACGGGCGGCCCGGTGGATCGGCCGCTCTGCTGTCGCGTGCCGAGGGGTTGTTCGGGCCGATGCCGGGGCTGCCGGGGCAGCTCTACCCACGGCCGGACCGGCCCGCCGTGCTCGCCTCCTTCGCTCCCGAGGTGGCCGCCTGCGCCGGGAGCGACCCGGTCGCCGTCGGCATCCTGCGGGCGGCCGCCCGGTCCATGGCGGAGTCGGCGGCGGCCGTCTGCCCGGCCGAGGGCACGCCTCAAGTCGCGCTCACCGGCGGACTGTTCAAGATCGGGGACGCCCTGATCGTACCCCTGGAAGAGGAGTTGTCGGCGCGGCTGCCGCACGCACGGCGGGTGGCGGCCGCCGGGGACCCGTTGTTGGGGGCGGTGCGGATCGCGACCGAACTGGCGGCCGGGGCGCTCACTCTGCCGAGTGATGGGTCGATGCTCTCCGTGGTGACCGACAAGGAGGACTGATCGCCTGCGCCGGTCCGGTTCCGCAACGCGCGTAACTCATCAGACAAAACCGGACGGATACCGCTCACCTGCACCCTCCCCGAACAGGGGAGCACCGGAAACCAGTAACATGCGGCGCCATGAGCTCCCCCACTGGGCCCGCCGGCCTGCCAGTACGAATGCCGCGCCCCCGCCAGCCCGGGCGGCACCGCCGACCCGAGCCGCTGGCCGCGCCCGAGGGCGCGCCCGCGCTCGTCCTCGCGGTTCCGGGGACGCCGGGCGCCGCCACGCGCAGCCTCGCCGAGGAGGTCGTGAGCATCGCCCGCTCCGAGCTGCCGGGCCTCGACGCCCGGATCGGGTACCTCGACGGGGACGACGCGGAGTTCCCCACCCTCCAGGCCGTCCTCGCGCACACCGCTCAGGAGCGCACCGCACGTTACGAGCAGGCGATCGCCGCGGGTGTGGAGGTCAAGGCGCCCGAGGGCACGGTGGCCGTCGTGGTCCCGCTGCTCGCCGGTCCGGACGGCGCGCTGCTGCGCCAGGTCCGCCAGGCCGTGATGGAGAGCCGGATCGCCGCCGATCTGACCGACGCGCTCGGCCCGCACCCGCTGCTCGCCGAGGCGCTGCACGTGCGGCTTTCGGAGGCCGGTCTGGCCCGCGCCGACCGCGCCCGCCTGTTCACCGTGGCCACGGCCGCCGACGGCATCATCCTGGCCTCCGTGGGTGGCGACGAGGCCGTGCAGGCGGCCGGGATCACCGGCATGCTGCTCGCCGCGCGCCTCGCCGTGCCGGTGATGGCGGCGGCCCTGGACCAGGAGGGCTCGATCGCCTCCGTCGCCGAGCAGCTGCGCGGTTCCGGTTCGCAGCAGCTCGCGCTGGCGCCGTACCTGATAGGGCCGGAGATCGACCCGGCGCTGATCGAGGAGGCGGCCAAGGAGGCGGGCTGCGCCGCCGCCGAGGCGCTGGGCGCCTACCCGGCGATCGGCAAGCTTGCGCTGGCCAAGTACACGACCGCGCTCGGCATCGCGCCCCCGCAGGCGCAGGGCACGCCGGTCCGCTGACGCCCGGCAGCGCCCGCGGCACGCCCCTGGCGCGACCGGGGGCACGCACACGGCACGACGGAAAGGGCCCGCTCCACGCATCGGAGCGGGCCCTTCGTCGTGATTGAGCCGATCAGCGGCCGGGTCAGCCGATGACCACGCAGGACGCCGCCGGGACCTCGACGGAGCCGCCGTAGCGCGGCAGGCCCGAGGCCGGGTCCACGGTGAACCAGGCCACGTCGCCGGAGCGCTCGTTGGCGGCGTACAGGAACCCGCCCGCCTCGGTGAGAGCCCGCGGCCAGTGGCCGCGGCAGGGCACGGTGGCGAGCAGCCGGAGCCCCCCGCCCTCGACGGCGAACGCCGACAGGACGTCCTCGCCGCGGGTCGCGGTCCACACGAAGCGGCCGTCGGGTGCCACGACGATGCCCGACGGGTAGGCGTCGCCCGCCGGGGCGCCCGGCAGGACCGGGGTCTCGGCCAGCGGCTTCAGGGAGCCGTCGGCGGCGTCCCAGCGGCAGACGGTGACCGTGGGGGTCAGTTCGTTGACCACGTACGCGTGCGCGCCGTCGGGGTGGAAGGCCAGGTGGCGGGGCCCCGATCCGGGGCGGAGCGCGTACTCGCCGTGGACGTCGAGGCGGCCGTCGGCCAGGGTGCAGACCCGCACCGAGTCGGTGCCGAGATCCACGCTGACGGCCCAGCGGCCGCTGGGGTCGGCCTGCACCTGGTGGGCGTGCGGGGCCTGCTGGCGGGGCGTGTGCGGGCCGGAGCCGGTGTGCGGGAGGACATCACAGGGGGCGGGCGCGAGCGAGCCGTCGGGGCGCAGGGGGACGGCGCTGATGCTGCCGGAGCCGTAGTTCGCGGTCAGGACGTGCCCCGCGTACAGGCCGAGGTGGGTGGGGCCGCTGCCCGCCACGGGCGTGGGCGGGCCGGCCGGCTCGGGCCGGTCACCGGTCAGGCGGTACGCGGCCACCGCGCCCTGGGCCGTCTCGCTGACCGCGTAGAGCGTGCCGCCGTCGGGCGAGAGGGCCAGATAGGCGGGGTCGGGCAGGTCGTCCGCGCCGGAGAGGAGGGTCAGCGCCCCGTTGTCGGCGTCCACGGCCGCGACGACGATTCCCGGCCCGCCGGCCGCCGTGAACGACCCGATGTAAGCCCGCCTGCCACCGTCTGCCACCACTGTCCCCTCTCGGTCGGGTGCGTCCGGGGGTGACGGTAGCAGTCGATCATGCGCGGTCTAGACCAAGCTCGACCGCACACATCGGCCGCGTCTCACGCCCCGACCAGTGGCGACCCCGACGGAGTCCGAAGGGGGGTCGCCAGCTCCGCCAGGGCCCACTCCAGGCCGTGCAGGTGGGCGAGGGCCGGTTCCGTCGCGGCCGGGGACGTGGCGGGCCGTGCGGGCCCGACGGTGCCGTCGCCGGTGAGGGCCTCCACCGCCGACTCCACGCGCCAGCAGGCCGCGGCCAGACGGGCGTCGTGCGAGGCCACCGGGTCGGCGGCCACCGCGACCAGGCCGCGGATCTCGCGGGCGCAGTCGTCGAGCAGGGCGAGCACCCGGCGGGCCCGGCGCTTGCGGCCCAGCATCGGGTTGAGCGGGTGGACCAGCGGGGCGACCGAGAGGCGCACCCGGCCGAGCAGCTGCTCCAGCTCCGCCACCCGCGAGGCCGGGTCGGCGGTGGTGGAGCCCGCGAGGCGGGCGGCGGCCTCGGCGGTGGCGGCATGGACGCAGCGCAGGGCGCGCTGGATCCAGGCGTCGGTGACGGCGTGGGTGGTGACGGGCAGGACGAACAGCACAGCGAGGACGGCGCCGAGCGCGCCGACGCCGGTCTCCGCGAGCCGCAGCGCCAGCAGCGCGGGGTCGAGGACGCCGAGCAGGCCGTAGAGGAGTTCGGCGAGGAGGGTGACGCAGAGCATCATCCAGGTGTACGAGACCGCGGCCGTGTAGAAGATGCCGAAGACGCAGACGGCGAGGATCGCGGCGGTGGGGAGCGGCGCGCCGTCCACCGGGACCGCGACGGCGAGGCCGAGGCCGATGCCGATCACCGTGCCGAGGACCCGGCGGAAGCCGCGGACCAGGGTCTCGCCGCGCGAGGTGGTGTTGACGAAGACCCACCAGGTGGCGCCGACGGCCCAGTACCAGCGCTCGCCGGAGACCAGCTGGCCCACCACGAGGGCGAAGCCCGCGCCGGCGGTCGCCTGGACGGCCTGGCGCGTGGTCACCCGGGCGAGTCCGGTGCCGCCCGGTCCGGCGGGCACGGGGGCCGGGGGCAGCCGACGCTCGTAGCACCACAGGCCGAAGCGCACCCCGCCCGCGACGAGCAGGGACAGGAGCACGGCGGCATAGAGCTCGGGGAGGTGGCGCGGGGTCGCCTGGAGGAACTGCGCCACGAAGTACGTCATGAACGCGAAGACGCCGAGGCTGTGGCCGCGCGGGCCCCAGCGGCGGGCGTACACGCCCACGCCGACGACCGCGAGGAAGGTGAGGTCGCGGGCGAGCGGCTGGTCGTGCAGTTCGGCCGCCGCGGCGAGCACGGGCAGGCCGACGAGCGGCAGCAGCGCGGTGGTGACCGCCTGGCCGCGCACGGTGGCGTCGGTGACGGTGAACAGGGCGAGCAGCGCGGCGAGGCCGCCGGTGACGGCGCCGACGAGGGAATGCCCGGCGAGTCCGCAGACGACGACCGCGAGACCGATGCCGACGACGGCCCGCGCGGCGAAGCGCAACCGCGCCCGCCCCGGGTCCGGCGCCATGAACACCCTCTTCAGCACTGCTTTCGGCCCCCTGCTCGGAATTGGCATGAAAAAGGCGCCGCGGAGGTCCGCAGCGCCATCGACTCGTTCATTGCAGCATCCGCCCGGCTGCTGGCTCAAGTCGGCTCGAATATGCTGGGCCATTGGCACAGACATACCGGTCCGGTCCCGCCCACCGGCGGGCCAACGGACCACGCGCGAGGAGGCCGGCCCCATGGCCGTGGACGAGCTGGACACCCGCATCCTGCGACTGCTGCTGGAGCAGCCGCGCACCAGCGTGCGCGAGTACGCCCGCATCCTCGGGATCGCCCGCGGCACCCTCCAGGCCCGGCTCGACCGGCTGGAGCGGGACGGTGTGATCACCGGCAGCGGACCCGCCCTCTCCCCCGGCGCGCTCGGCCATCCGGTGCTCGCGTTCGTGCACATCGAGGTCACCCAGGGCCACCTCGACGACGTGGGCGACGCGCTGGCGGCCGTACCGGAGATCGTGGAGGCGTTCTCGATCACGGGCGGTGGGGATCTGCTGACCCGGGTGGTGGCGCGGGACAACGCGCACCTGGAGGACGTGATCCAGAAGCTGATCAGCCTGCCGGGCGTGGTGCGCACCCGGACCGAGGTCGCCCTGCGCGAGCGGGTGGCGCACCGGATGCTGCCGCTGGTGGAGTCGGTGGGCCGCGCGGCCCGCAAATGATCCTTGGCATGCTGGACCCCATGAGCAAGCTCGGCGGCATCTCGGTCATCTTCGATCTCGACGGAACGCTCGTGGACAGCGAGCCGAACTACTACGAAGCGGGTCGCCTGACCCTCGCCGAGCACGGCGTCCCGGACTTCTCCTGGGCCGAGCACGAGGCCTACGTCGGCATCAGCACCCTGGAGACGGTCACGGACTGGAAGGCCCGCTACGGACTCCAGGCCTCGGTGGAGGAGTTGCTCGCCGCGAAGAACCGCCGTTACCTCGCGCTCGCCCGGGCCGGCACGCGCGCGTACCCGCAGATGCGGAAGTTCGTGGAGCTACTGGCCGGCGAGGGCGTCCCGATGGCCGTGGCGTCGGGCTCCTCGCGGGAGGCGATCGAGGCGGTGCTGGCCGGCACCGGCCTGGACGCCCAGCTGCGCACCCTGGTCTCCGCCGACGAGGTCGACCACGGCAAGCCCGCCCCGGACGTCTTCCTGGAAGCCGCCCGCCGTCTGGGCGCCGAGCCCGCGAACTGCGTGGTCCTGGAGGACGCGGCCCCGGGTGCCGTCGCCGCGCACGCGGCCGGGATGCGCTGCATCGCGATCCCGTACGTCGCCGCCCAGGCCGACGCCCCCGAGTTCGCGACGGCCGGGCTCCTGCTGCACGGCGGACAGGAGGAGTTCACGGCGCGGGCGGCGTACGAATGGCTCGCGGGAGCGGCCTGAAGCGGTGAGGTCCGGAGCGGAGCGGTCTTGAGCGGAGCGGTCTTGAGCGGCGGGGCCTGCAGCAGCGCGGTCAGTAGCCGTGCGGCATGACGCGGCGTGGCCGGAACCGCGTCGTGTGCAGCGGGGCAACCATCGGACCGACCCGGTGGTCTTGATGGCATGACCGAGATGATCAACGGGCAGCCGTGCTGAGGCTGCGGCGGCGACAGCGCGGCGAGTTGGTCTGCGTGTTCGAGCTCTACCGACTGCACACGAGCCGCGAACGCGCGGAGCGGACCGGCCGGTTGTTCACCGTGGCCGCACGACTGGCCGCGGGCGCCGCGGTGTCCCTCGGGTGGTTGTCCGGGGTTCTGCTGTGGTGGCACCCCGACCGGGCGGGGGCACGGACGGCGCTGGCGGTCGGCGGGGCGGCGCTGGGCTGCGGGGTGCTGTGGGCCGTACTGCTGGGGTGGGCGGTACGCTGGCTGCGGCGTGGCATGGTCGCCGACACGGGCAGCGAGCCGCCGCGGGTGGCCGGTCTGATGCCCGACGACTGGGGCGAGCCCGAGTGGCTGTGGGACACGCTGCGCATCGTGAATCTGGTGCTGATGTGCGTCCCGATCGCCGGGCTGGTGCTGGCTCTTGGCGCCGCGTCCGCGCCGGAGGACTTCGAGGAGTGGCTGCGGGTGGGGCGGTGGCCGGCCACCGGTGGCGCTCTCCTGCTGACCGGGCTCATGGGCGGGATCATCGGCGGACTCTCCGTCGGCCTCGGCGCCTCGGAGGAGGACTGCTGGACCGTGCGCGGGGCCGTGGGCTGGCTGACGGTCTACGGGCTGCCGTTCGCACTGGTGGTGCCGTGGCTGTCGGGACTGCACGAGACCTGGGCAGGCGCGCTCGTCTGCCTGGCCGCGTTGTGGCTGCTCATCGCGCCGCTGAGCAAGGTCGCCAAGGAGCTTGCGAGTGTCTCCTCGGACTGAGCGGCCGGAATTGACCGCTCCAGGCCCGTTGACCCTCACGCGCCCCGTTCCTATCGTCTGGTCGACTGTTCGCACATCGTTCGATATGCCGACCAATCAAGAGGAGCACCCATGGCACCGCCCCTCTCCAGACGATCCCTCTTCCAGGCCGCGGCCCTCGCCGCTGCCGTGCCCGCGACCTCCCTCGCCCCAACGACCCGCGCCGCGGCGGCCGTTGCCGCACCGCCCACCGCCTCGGCGGCGCTCCCCGCACCCGCCGCCTGGACGGTCAGGCCCTTCGCCCTCGACCAAGTCGCCCTCGGCCAAGGCCTCTTCACCGACAAGCGCGAGCTGATGCTCGACCACGCCCGTGGCTACGACGTCGACCGGCTGCTCCAGGTCTTCCGCGCCAACGCCGGTCTCCCCACGGGAGACGCGGTCGCCCCCGGCGGCTGGGAGGGCCTCGACGGCGAGGCCAACGGCAACCTCCGCGGCCACTACACCGGCCACTTCATGACGATGCTCGCCCAGGCCTGGGCCGGCACCGGCGAACAGGTCTTCGCCGACCGGCTGCGCACGATGATCGGCGCGCTGACCGAGGTACGCGCGGCGCTGCGCAAGGACCCCGAAGTGCTGGGCACCGCGGGGAAGTTCGGTACGGCGGTCGAGAACGAGCGCGGCTCCTACCAGTACGTCGACCTGCCCTCCGGCACGCTCGGCGCCGCCTCCGCGGTCACCCTGTCGGCCTGGGTCAAGCCCACCCACGACGGCAACTGGGCCCGGGTCCTCGACTTCGGCGACAACACCACGCGCTATCTGTACCTCGCCGCCCGCAACGCCGACGGCGTCCCGCGCTTCGCCATCACCACCGGCGGCCCCGGCGCCGAGCAGGGCCTGAACGGCACCGCCGCGCTGCCGCTGAACCAGTGGAGCCACCTCGCCGCCACCCTCGCGGGCGGCACCGGCATCCTCTACGTCAACGGCACCGAGGCCGCCCGCAACACCGCGATGACCCTCACCCCGGCCGCGCTCGGCACCCCCGTGAACAACTGGCTCGGCCGCTCCAACTACCCCGCCGACCCCGTCTTCGCGGGCGCCTTCGACGAGTTCAACGTCTGGTCACGGGCCCTGACCGCCGCCGAGATCACCGGGTTGCAGGGCAGCCGGGCCGCCGACAGCGCGGCCGGACGCGGCGACCTGGCGTCGTACGCCTTCGACGAGACCTCCGGCGGCACCTTCGCGGACGGCTCGGGACGCGGACCGACCGCCACCCTGCGCCGCACCTGGGGCGGGCCGAGCCACCCGGGGTTCCTGGCGGCCTACCCGGAGACGCAGTTCATCGACCTGGAGTCCAGGACCAGCAGCGACTACACGCAGGTGTGGGCGCCGTACTACACCGCGCACAAGATCCTCCGCGGTGTGCTGGACGCCTACCTCGCGACGGAGGACGCACGCGCCCTCGACCTCGCGTCCGGCATGGCCGACTGGATGTATTGGCGACTGTCCAAGCTGCCGGAGGCGACCCTGCAACGCATGTGGGGCCTGTTCTCCAGCGGTGAGTTCGGCGGCATCGTCGAGGCGATCTGCGATCTGCACGCGATCACCGGCAAGGCCGAACACCTCGCGCTGGCCCGGTTGTTCGACCTCGACCGGCTGATCGACTCCTGCTCCGCCGGCACCGACATCCTGGACGGCCTGCACGCCAACCAGCACATACCGATCTTCACCGGGTACCTGAGGCTGTACGACGCCACCGGAGAGCAGCGTTACCTCGACGCCGCCCGCAACTTCTGGGGCATGGTCGTCCCGCACCGCATGTACGGCATCGGCGGCACCAGCACGGGCGAGTTCTGGAAGGCGCGGGACGTCATCGCGGGCACGATCAGCGCCACGACGGCCGAGACCTGCTGCGCGTACAACCTGCTCAAGCTGAGCCGGACGCTCTTCTTCCACGAGCAGTCTCCCAAGTACATGGACTACTACGAACGGGCCCTCTACAACCAGGTGCTCGGCTCCAAGCAGGACAAGCCCGACGCGGAGAAGCCGCTCGTCACCTACTTCATCGGGCTGACGCCCGGCCATGTGCGGGACTACACCCCGAAGCAGGGCACCACCTGTTGCGAGGGCACCGGCATGGAGAGCGCCACCAAGTACCAGGACTCGGTGTACTTCACCAAGGCCGACGGCAGCGCCCTGTACGTCAACCTCTACAGTCCGTCCCGACTGACCTGGGCGGACAAGGGAGTGACGGTCACTCAGACCACCGCCTTCCCCCGGGAGCAGGGCACCACGCTCACGATCGGGGGCGGCGGCGCCACGTTCGAGCTGCGACTGCGGGTGCCGTCCTGGGCGACCGCGGGATTCCGGGTGACGGTCAACGGGCGTGCGGTGAGCGGCACTCCGGCACCGGGGAGCTACTTCACGGTGTCACGGACCTGGCGGAGCGGGGACACCGTGCGGATCTCCATGCCCTTCCGGCTCCGGGCGGAGAAGGCGCTGGACGACCCATCCCTCCAGACCCTGTGCTACGGCCCGGTGAACCTGGTCGGGCGCAACTCCTCGACCGCGTACCTCCCGTTGGGCCTGTACCGCAACGTCGGGCTCTCCGGCGACCTGCTGCCGTCACTCACCCCGGTCACCGGGAAGCCGCTCCACTTCACCCTGGACGGCACGGAGTTCGCCCCCTTCCACGAGGGCACCGAGGATCCCATCCACGCCTACCTCCGGCGTTCCGAGCCCAGGGTGGTGTTCGGGGGGACCGACTCCGGGGTCGCGAACCCGGCGAAGGCAGACGGCACGACGCTGCTGGACGAGGTCTGGGCCGCGGCGCCGTTCGGCGGCAAGGGCGCGCTGGTGACGCGGGTGCGGTCGACGGTGGACGCGTGGGTGGCGGCGGGGCTGCTGAGCGCGGCCGACGGGCGGGCGGTGGTGAGCACGGCGCAGCGGGCCACGTACGCGGCGTGACCTAGGACCGGCGGCGGGGCTTTCCGCGGCGGCCGGGGGTGGCCTTCTTGGCGGGAGCGGGCTTGCGGCGCGCGGCCGTGGTGTCGGGGCGCTTGCGCCTGGGCTGCTCCTGGGCCTTCGCCTTCGGCTGCTCCTGGGCCGTCGCGCGGCCCCGGGTGCTGTTGACCGTGCGGCCGCGGACGACTCCGATGAAGTCCTCGACCAGGTCCGTCGTGGCCTCCTCCGGCCAGGACAGGGCGATGCCCGACTGGGGGGCGTCCACCAGGGTGCGGTAGGTGAGGTCCTTGCGGTGGTGGAGCCGGGCGAGTGACTGGGGCACGACAAGCAGGCCGACGTTCGCCGCGACCAGCTCGATCGCGTCCGCGGTGGTCGCGGGCCGCTCGAAGCCCGGCTCGCCCGGCGGCCGCTCCCAGCCGAGGACGTCGTCCAGGGGGTGGAAGACGACCTCGTCGGCCAGATCCTCCGTGGTGACCTCGTCGACGGCCGCGATCGCGTGCTCCTTCGGGACCACGACGACGGTGGTCTCGGTGTAGAGCGGGATCGCGCTGAAGAACGTCCGGTCGACCGGCAGCCGGACGAACGCGGCGTCCGCGCGGCCCTCCCGGAGCACCTCGGGGGCCTCGGCCGTGGTGACCGAGAGGAGGTCGAGGGGGACGTCGGGATAGCGCTCGTGCCAGATCCGCACCCACTTCGAGGGTGTCACTCCGGGTACGTACGCGAGCCGGAACGTCAGGGGTGCTTCCGAGCCTGTCACCTGGCCAGGTTACCGGCCGTGGTCGGCGAGTGTTCCACCGGTCGATACCCTTGAGACATGACGCAGCACCATTCCGCCCAGACGATGAAGCCCGCGACAGCGGCCAAGAAGCTGGGTGTGTACCTCGACGCCACCCCCGCCGACTTCCGCGAGGGTGCCGTCTCGCGCGCCGAGCTGAACGCGCTCCAGGCCGACCCGCCGGAGTGGCTGCGCGAGCTGCGCCGCACCGGCCCGCACCCCCGTCCGGTGGTCGCGGCGAAGCTCGGCGTGTCCATCGCGGGCCTGGCCCGGGGCGGGATCAGCGAGGCGCTCACCACGGACCAGATCGAGGCGCTGAAGCAGGAGGAGCCCGAGTGGCTCCGCAAGGAGCGCGCCACCCAGGCCGAGGTCCGCAAGGAGTCGGCCCGCATCAAGCAGCAGGCCGAGCGGGCGGCCCGGCAGGACGGCTGACCTCAGCTCTTCAGGGCCGCCAGGAAGTCCGCGGACGGCGCGAAGAACAGGGTGCCGGTGACGGCCCGGGAGTAGTCGAGGATCGGGTCGGGGCCGCTGTGCGGTGAGCCCAGGAACATCCGGCCGAGCATCGTCTCGATGACGTCGGGCGTACGGGCGTAGGCGAGGAAGTACGTACCGAACTCGCCGTGCCCCGGCCTGCCGAACGGCAGCGCGGCGCGCAGGATCTCCAGGGGCTCGCCGTCCGGGCCCGTGACGGTGTTGATGTCGACGTGGGAGCCGGGGACGTCGAGTTCCAGGTTGTCCTGCTTGGAACGGCCGATGACCCGCTCCTGCGCCTCGACCGTGAGCGCCTCCCAGGCGTCCAGGTCGTGCAGGTACTTCTGCACGACCACGTAGCCGCCACCGCGGAACCCGGAGTCCTCCTCGTCGACCAGCGCCGCGAGCGAGGCGTCCGGGCCGACCGGGTTCTCGGTGCCGTCGACGAAGCCGAGGAGATTGCGGGCGTCGAACCAGGAGAACGCCTGCACCTCGTCCTGGACGGTGATCGCGCCGCGCAGGGTCTTGAGGATCTCCGTGCTGAGCGCGAAGCACAGGTCCTGGCGGGCGGCCCGGATGTGGAAGAGCAGATCGCCCGGGGTGGACACGGCACGGTGCCGGGCACCCGTGAGCTCCCGGAAGGGGTGCAGCCCGGCTGGTCGCGGGTGGCCGAAGAGCCGGTCCCAGGCGGCCGATCCGACTCCGGCGACGCAGGTCAGCCCGCCGCCGGGGTGCGGGAACCCGAGGGCGCGGACCAATCCGGAGAGCCCGTGCAGCAGTTCGCGTACCGCGGACTCGCCGCCCGGCTCGACGGTCGCGACCAGGAACACCGCACTGGGGGCCGGTGGGCCCACCACCGGCTGCGGACGTATCGACGACGGCATGGGACCCCTCCCGCCCTGCCCGACATGACCGCCCGACTGTACGGGCCGCCGCCCGGGCGCCGGTCGCGGCCGCGTCGGGAGCAAGGCCCGCCGCCGGTGGCCGCACAAAACCCGCATGCGCACACGCGTACGACCCTGGGATCATCCCTGGCATGTCGCACAGCTTGGAATCCCTGGTCGTCCGCCACACTCTTCGTCTCCCCGCGCCCACCGGTGTCGCGGGGCAAGGCGCTGTGGCCGCACGGCAGTTCGACGCCGCGCTGATGCAGGTGGGCTTCAAGCTCTCGGCGGAACTGCTGGCGCGGCTCTCGGAGTTGTCCGAGGCGACGGTCGTGGACACCGCCACGCGCACCCTGCCCACCGTCCGCGAGCTGGTCGGCGACCACGTCCGGTACAACGCGTACTTCATCGACTTCCCGGCGAACGTCCCGGATACCGTGGACTTCTGGCGGGACTGCCTGGTCCGCGCCCTCGCCGACGAGTCCGTCCGGCCCGGGATCCTCGACCAGTTGAGCACCAGCACGGTGAACCTGCTGACCCTGCCGTCGTACGGCCGCTACCAGCACTCGTACGCCGATCTGCTGGCCGCGCACGAGGAGTTGATCGCCTCCGTCGGTGACCGGGTGACCGTGCTGCATCTGGGCGGCGCACTCGACGACGAGATCGGCGCGCTGTATCTGGCGCTCGCGGGGTCCACCACCCCGCTGGGCGACGAGCGGCTCGCCGACCTCGCGGTGCTGGCCGGGGTGTGCGCCGACGGGCCGCAGCCGGAGGCGATTCCGGTGCGGGAGAACCGGGCCGTGGTCAACCGGGCCCGGCTGGCCGTGGGTGCCGGGCTGCTGCTGGACACGGTGACGGATGTGCTGCGGCTGGCCTGTGCGCTGTCCGACGGCGATGTCACGCTCCAGGAGCGGACCCGGTTCCGGGGGCTGTCCCGCCCGGTGCGGCGCGCGCTGCTCGCGGGCCTGGACTCCGTCGTCGCGGCCGCGCCCGGCAAGCTGGCCGACGTGGCCGCGCACCGTGAGGAGTTCAAGCGGCTCGGGGAGCGGCTGCACCCGCACGAGTACCCGCAATGGCCGCACGCCGCCGAGGTGTTCGCGGTGGCGCGGGGTGAGCGCAGGGCGCCGTCCCTCGACCGCGGGGTGGAGGAGCGGCTCGGCGCGGACGATCTCGTCGGCGCCGTGGAGCTGCTCAAGGACGCGCCGGGACGGCTGTTCCGGTCGGTGGACCGGCTGCTGCGCGGGTGCCGTACGCAGCAGGAGCGGGACCTCGTCGTGGGCGCCGTCGTGGAGGCGGCACCGCGGGTGTCCGGCCGGGTGGTGCTGTCGGTGCGGGAGCATCTGCACAACCGGGTCGACCGCGGTGACCGACGCCGCGTGTTCATCAACCGGCGCGGGCGTGCGTGGGTCACCGAGGACGCGCGGGCCGCGGTGCCGAGGGCCGAACGGGTGCGGCTGCTGGCCGCGTTGGACGACGAGATCCTGCGGCGGCTGCCGGAGACGGGGCGGCTGCTGGTCGACCCGGACGTCCTCGATGTGGCGCTGCCGCTGAGCGGGCGGGCGACCGCGGCCGGACTCGGAGTCCTGCCGCGCGGTTCTCTCTCGCCGGTGGAGGGCGAGCTGCTGCGGTTCTTCGTGTACTGGCGGCAGTCCCGCCGGGACACCGACTACGACCTGTCGGCGCTGATGCTGAACGACAACTACAAGACCCTGTGCTGGCTCTCGTGGACCAACCTCACGGAGGTGGAGGGCGAGCACTCCGGCGATGTCACCGAAGCGCCGCGGGGCGCCTCGGAGTTCATCAACCTGCGGCTGGGGGCCGTGCGGGGCACGTTCGTCGTGCCTCAGGTCCACATCTACTCCGGGGAGGGCTTCGAGGAGGCCGCGGAGTCGTTCTTCGGGTTCATGCTGCGGGAGGGCGAGCAGAAGGGGCGTCCGTTCGAGCCCCGGACCGTGCGGACGAAGTCGGAGCTGCGGGGTGCGGGCCGGGTGGCGCTGCCGCTGGTGTTCCTGCGCGGCGACGACGGGCGGTGGCGCGCGAAGTGGCTGCACCTGTATCTGAGCGGTGCGCCGGCGGCCAACACGGTCGAGGGGAACCGGGTGTCGGTGGCCACCCTGCTGCGCGGGATCGTCGAGCGGCGGCAGTTGACGGTGCGTTACCTCACCGAGCTGATGGGCGACGATGCCGTGACGGTGTGGGACGGGGAGAAGGTCCCGGACGGTCCGGTCACCTACGTCGGGCTCCAGCGCCCCGAGGGACTGCACCCGGACTCGCGGATCGTGACGCCGGAAAATCTCCGCGACCTGATCCCGGAGTGACTGGTAGCGTGAGCCGTGGCGAGGCCATGTAGGGGGCTTCCTTCTCACCGCCGCAAAGCGGATTCACTGATCTAGTCCCCTCGCTTTCCTCGCCCTCGGCTCAAGGTTCCGGCCGTCCCGCCCTCGCGCGGGACGGCCGGAACCTTTTCAGCTGTCGTAGTCCACCGTCAGCGTCTCGGAGACCGGGTACGACTGGCAGGTGAGCACATAGCCCGCCTCGACCTCGGCCTCTTCGAGAGCGAAGTTGCGGCGCATGTCGGCCTTGCCGTCGGTGACCAGGGCGCGGCAGGTGCCGCAGACGCCGCCCTTGCAGGCGAACGGCAGGTCGGGGCGGTTGCGTTGGGCACCGTCCAGGATGGTCCGCTCCCGGGGCAGGGCGGACGTGGTGGTGCGGCCGTCCAGGACCAGGGTGACCTGGCTGACGGGGCCGGTGGGCCCGGACTCCTCGTGGTGCACCTCGCGCACCGGCTCGTCGTCGGCGTAGAACAGCTCCTGGTGGACCCGGTCGGCGGGGACGCCGAGTTCACCGAGGACGCGCTGGGCGTCCCGGACCATGCCGTGCGGTCCGCACAGCCACCAGTGGTCGGCCGTCGCCACCTCGACGAGGCCGTCGATCAGCGCGGAGAGCCGGTCGGCGTCGAGGCGGCCGGAGAGCACCTCGGCCTCCCGGGGTTCACGGGACAGGACGTGCGCGAGCTGGAAGCGGCTCGGGTACAAGTCCTTCAGGTCGGCCAGCTCGTCGGCGAACATCACCGTGCCCGAGCGCCGGTTGCCGTAGAACAGGGTGACCGTCGAGCGGGAATCGGCGGCCAGGACGGACTCGGCGATGGAGAGCATCGGGGTGATCCCGGAGCCCGCCGCGAGCAGCACATGGTGGCCGGGGGTGGTCAGGTCCGGGGTGAAGTTGCCGGTGGGGGCCATCACCTCGACGGTGTCGCCGGGGCGCAGGTCGTTGACCAGCCAGGAGGAGAACAGGCCGCCGGGGACCACCCGGACGCCGATGCGCGGGGCCGCTCCGGCGGGCGTGCAGATCGAGTAGGAGCGACGCTCGTCGCGGCCGTCGATCTCGCGCCGCAGGGTCAGCGACTGGCCGGGCGCGAAGGCGAACTCCTCGGCCAGCTCGGCCGGGATCTCGAAGCCGACGGCGGCGGCGTCCTCGCACAGCGGCTGCACCGCGGCGACCCGCAGCGGGTGGAAGACCGGGCGGCGGCGCGGGCGTGGCTTCACGGCCTCGGCGGGGGCGGTCGGGGCCATCAGATCTCCTTGACGTACTCGAACGGCTCGCGGCAGGCGCGGCAGCGCCAGAGCGCCTTGCAGGAGGTGGCGGCGAACCGGGAGGTCTCCTCGGTGTCCGCGGATCCGCAGCACGGGCAGGGCACCGTGTGCCGGGTGGGCGACAGCGTGAGCGGCACCGGGCCGCTGGGGGCGGCGGCGGGCGGGGCGATGCCGTGCTCGGTGAGCTTGCGGCGGCCCTCCGGGGTGATCCAGTCGCTGGTCCACGGCGGGTTCAGGACGGTACGGATCTCCACGCGCGCGTATCCGGCGTCCCGGAGCCGGGCGGCGACGTCGGCCCGCATCTCGGCCATGGCGGGGCAGCCGGAGTAGGTGGGGGTGAGTTCGGCGACGACCGTGCCGTTCTCGGTGAGCCTCACCTCGCGCAGGACGCCCAGGTCGGCGAGGGTCAGCATGGGCAGCTCGGGGTCCGGCACCCGCTCGGCGATCTCCCGGGCGTGCCGTGCGTCGAGCGCCAGGGTCACCATGTCGCCCCCGGATGGGCGCGGGCCACGCTCTGCAGCTCCGCCAGCAGCGGGGCGAGATGCTCGGTGTGCTCACCGTCGCGGCCGGAGCCGGGGGACGGCCGGTACGCCGGCATGGGCAGTCCGGCCTCCTCGGTCACCTGGCGCAGTACGGCGACGACCTCGTCGCGTACGTCGCAGGCGGTGAACAGCTCGCCGAGGTACGGCGCGATCTGCTCCATGGCCTTGCGCATCCGGCGGTGCGACTCCTCGGTGCCGTCGCCCAGGCGGACCGCCCACTCGGCGGCGTACTGCCGGTGGTAGGTCAGTTCCTTCACGCCCTTGGCGGCGACCGCGGAGAGCACCGGGTCGGGGTGGGAGACCAGCCGCTCGAAGTGGGCGAGCCGCCAGCTGGACAGGACCAGCAGCCGCACGATGGAGAACGCGAAGTCGCCGCCGGGGAGTTCGGCGAGCCGGACGTTGCGGAAGTCGGCGGCGTCGCGGAAGTAGGCGTAGGCGTCCTCGTCGCGGCCGGTGCCGTCGGCCTGGCCGGCTCGGGAGTACAGCAGGCGGGCCTGGCCGAGCAGGTCGAGGCCGATGTTGGCGAGCGCGACCTCCTCCTCCAGCTCGGGGGCGCGGGTGATCCACTCGGCGAGGCGCTGGGCGGAGACGAGCGCGTCGTCGGCCAGGGCGACGCAGGTCGCGGCGAGGCCGGCGGCGTCGATGCCCTCGGGCACGGTGGTGTCGACGCCGTGCAGGGGGTCCTCGAAGCCGGTGCCGTAGGCCCAGCGGGTGTCGTCCTCGTGGCCCTCGGCGAGGGTCATGTAGACGTGGTCCTCACTCATCCCCGGCTCCTAAATGTGCGGGACATCGTCGGGGATGTCGTAGAACGTCGGGTGGCGGTAGACCTTGTCCGCGCTGGGGGCGAAGAAGGGGTCCTTCTCGTCCCGGGTGGAGGCGGCGATGTGCTCGGAGCGGACGACCCAGATCGACACGCCCTCGTTGCGCCGGGTGTACAGGTCGCGGGCGTGGGTGAGGGCCATCGTGTCGTCGGCGGCGTGCAGCGAGCCCACGTGGACGTGGTTCAGGCCGCGCTTGCCGCGTACGAAGACCTCGTACAGGGGCCAGCTCTCGGTGTTGCTCATGCCGACGGTTCCTTCCGGGCCCGCTTGGCCGCGTGGGCGGTGGCCGCCTCGCGCACCCAGGCGCCATCCTCGTGGGCGCTTCTGCGCCGTTCCATCCGCTGGGCGTTGCAGGGGCCGCCGCCCTTGATGACCTGCATCAGCTCGTCCCAGTCGGGGGTGCCGAAGTCGTGCCGGCCGCGCTCGGCGTTCCACTCCAGGTCCGGGTCGGGCAGCGTGACGCCGAGCTTCTCGGCCTGCGGGACGGTCATGTCGACGAAGCGCTGGCGCAGTTCGTCGTTGCTGTGCCGCTTGATCTTCCAGGCCATCGACTGCGCCGAGTTGGGGGAGGCGTCGTCGGGCGGGCCGAACATCATCAGCGACGGCCACCACCAGCGGTTCACCGCGTCCTGCACCATCTCGCGCTGGGATTCGGTGCCGCGCATCATGGTCATCAGCAGTTCGTAGCCCTGCCGCTGGTGGAAGGACTCCTCCTTGCAGATCCGCACCATCGCCCGCGCGTAGGGGCCGTAGGAGCTGCGGCACAGCGGGACCTGGTTGCAGATCGCGGCGCCGTCCACGAACCAGCCGATCACGCCGACGTCGGCGAAGCTCAGCGTCGGGTAGTTGAAGATCGACGAGTACTTCTGGCGGCCCTCGATCAGCCGGTCGGTGAGGTCCGCGCGGTCCGCGCCGAGGGTCTCCGCCGCCGAGTACAGGTACAGCCCGTGCCCGGCCTCGTCCTGCACCTTGGCGAACAGGATGGCCTTGCGCCGCAGCGACGGCGCACGGGTGATCCACTCGCCCTCGGGCTGCATCCCGATGATCTCCGAGTGGGCGTGCTGCGCGATCTGACGCACGAGCGTCTTGCGGTAGCCCTCGGGCATCCAGTCACGCGGCTCGATGCGCTGGTCGTGCGCGATCGTCGCATCGAAGTGCTCCTGGAGCGCCTGCGAGGGCTCCGGGGGCGAGTCCTCGGCGAGGTGTGTCGTGGTCATCAGCACCAGCTTCCCAACCGACCATTCGTTCGGTATCAGTGTGACGCGTTTTCGCGCCTCCGGCAAGACCCGCACGGCCACGGGACCACCCTTGACAGGCGGCGGCCCGGCTGATTGTTTGGCCGGAGGCGGATGCAAACCGAATGGTCGGTAGGGACTGGTGGTGGAGATGACCACGGCACACCCCGCGGAGGCGATGTTCGCCGCGGACGAGGCCTCCCGGAATCTCGGGATCGAGCTGCTGGAGCACGGTGAGGGCATGGCGGTGCTCCGCATGACCGTGACCCCGGCCATGGTGAACGGCCACGGCATCGCCCATGGCGGCTATGTGTTCCTGCTGGCGGACTCCGCCTTCGCCTGTGCCTGCCAAAGCCATGGCTCGATGACCGTCGCGGCGGGCGCCGACATCACCTTCGTCGCCCCGGCCCACGAGGGCGACGTGCTGGTGGCGCGCGCCGAGGAGCGGACCCGGTTCGGCCGCAGTGGTATCTACGACGTGAGCGTCACGCGCGGCGACGAGGTCATGGCGGAGTTCCGCGGCCGCAGCCGCAGCGTCGGACGCAGGACCGGTGAAGCGCCGAAGGAGTCGCGATGAGCAACCTGGCCGAGCCCCTCCCGCGTGATCTGCTGGACGACGCGGAGCGGCTGACCCGCGAGCACCTCAGGGAGCTCCAGCTCGACCGGCTGCGGCACACGCTCCGGCACGCCTACGAGAACGTGGAGCTGTACCGCAGGAAGTTCGACGCGGCCGGTGTCGGCCCGGACGACTGCCGCACGCTGGAGGACCTCGCCCGGTTCCCCTTCACCACCAAGGCCGACCTGCGGGACACCTACCCCTTCGGCATGTTCGCGGTCCCGATGTCCGAGGTGCGGCGCGTGCACGCCTCCAGCGGCACCACCGGCCGCCCCACGGTCGTCGGGTACACCGACAACGACATCTCGATGTGGTCGGACGTGGTCGCCCGCTCGATCCGCGCCGCCGGCGGCCGCCCCGGCCACAAGGTGCACATCTCCTACGGCTACGGCCTGTTCACCGGCGGACTCGGCGCGCACTACGGCGCCGAGCGGGCGGGGTGCACGGTGATCCCCGCGTCCGGCGGGATGACCGCACGCCAGGTGCAGATCATCCAGGACTTCCGGCCCGAGATCATCATGGTCACGCCGTCCTACATGCTCACCCTGCTCGACGAGTTCGAGAAGCAGGGCGTCGATCCGCGGGAGACCTCGCTGGAGGTGGGCATCTTCGGGGCCGAACCGTGGACGGAGGAGATGCGGCGCGAGATCGAGGAGCGCACCGCGATCCACGCCGTGGACATATACGGCCTGTCCGAGGTGATCGGCCCCGGGGTGGCGCAGGAGTGCGTGGAGACCAAGGACGGGCTGCACATCTGGGAGGACCACTTCTACCCGGAGGTCGTCGACCCGATCACCGACGAGATCATCGCCGAGGGCGAGGAGGGCGAGGTGGTGTTCACCTCGCTCACCAAGGAGGCGCTGCCGATCATCCGGTACCGTACCCGTGATCTGACCCGGCTGCTGCCGGGCACCGCGCGGCCCGCCTTCCGCCGGATGCGGAAGGTCACCGGACGCTGCGACGACATGATCATCCTGCGTGGGGTGAACGTCTTCCCGACCCAGATCGAGGAGATCGTGCTGCGCACGCCCGCCGTCGCCCCGCACTTCCAGATCCAGCTCACCCGGCGCGGCCGCATGGACCACCTCACCGTCCGGGTGGAGTCCCGCCCCGACGCGGGGCCCGAGCAGCGGCAGGAGGCGGCACGGGCCATCGCGCAGGGCGTGAAGGACGGCGTCGGGGTCAGCGTCGAGGTGGAGATCGTCGAGCCGGAGACCCTGGAGCGCTCCCTCGGCAAGCTCAAGCGCGTCAAGGATCTCCGGCAGAAATAGGCTCAGTTGGGGCCGTTGGGCACCTTCAGCCGCTCCCAGGTCACCCGCCCCGGGATGCCGTCGGCGTCCTTGCCCTTGAAGCCCTGCTTCTGCTGCCAGACGGCGTAGGAGCGACGGTCGGCCTCGGTCCACTCCGGACCGGGGCCCTCCTCGTACCGGCCGCACCCCTCGGCGACGAGTCGGCGCCCCATCGCCGTGATCACCTGCGACTTCTGCCCGATGTGGAAGAAGCCGCTGCCGGGGAAGGGCTCGAACGACGGCTTGGGCGGCGCGGGCTTGGGATCGGGAGACGGAGTCGGGACCTTGCCGCCCAGGCGCTGGGCGATCCGCTTGCGCATGCCGTCCATCGTGAAGCCGCGCGGGTCCTGCTTGCCCGGCTGCCACTCCTTGTGCCCGATGACGGACCGCTCGCTCCAGCCGTGGTGGCGGCAGATCGCGGCGGCCGCCTTCTCGATGGCCTCCTTCTGCGCGTCGGGCCAAGGGTCCCTGCCGTCACCGAGGTTGACGCACTCGAAGCCGTAGAAGTGCCGGTTGCCGTCGGTGTCGGCCTCGTTGTCGGCGGGCAGCCGCGATTCGTTGACCACGGCGCGCAGTACGTCGCTGTCGCCGAGCCCAGCGTGGTTGGCGCGGCCGTTGCCGACGAGGTGGACATGGCCCTTCTTGTCGATGACGCCGTGGCACAGCGGTCCGGGCAGGCCGGAGTAGCCGTCGTAGCAGATATCGACCGAGGCGTTGGTGCCGGAGGTGACGGTGTGGTGGATCATCACGCCGTTCACCGGGCCCCAGGGGCCCTTGCTGTTGCGGTTGTGGGAGCGCCAGCTGCGCACCTCGTGGACCGTCAGGCCCTCGGCGCGCAGGATCTCCACCAGCTTGGACGCGCTCAGCGGCTTGGCCATCACTTGTCTCCTTCCGCCGCGGCCTCGGCGTCGGCCGTCGTGTCGGACCGTCCGCCGGAGGGGTCCTCGGCGGCCTGTTCCTCACGGCGTGCCTGTTCCTCCGCCACGAGCGTGGCCTCGTCCGCCGCGGGGACGCTGCTGGCCAGCGGGCCGAAGGCGAGCCGCAGATCGACGGCGCCGTACTCGCCCTTGACCAGGGCGAGGGGCGCGAAGTGGCGGGCGATGCCGGCGGGCGCCCGGAGCAGCGGGCGGCGGGCCGGGTCGACGGGCCACTCGACGCTGCCGGTGGCAGTGCGGGCGGGGATGATCCAGTGGTCGCCGGTGCGGTAGGCGCCGTCCTTGGCGAAGTAGACCTCCACGCCGTCCTCCAGCGGCAGCCACTCCCCCTCCGCGACGGGCACGGCGCCGCCGCGCAGTGCGGTCGTACGGCCCTTGCGCTTCGGCCCCTCGTGATGGTCCCAGCGGCGCAGGAACGGGTTCAGGTGGGGCAACCTGCCGACGCCGGGATCCGGTTCGGCGGAGAGGCGGACACGACGGCCCGGCAGGTCCAGTTCCTCGACACGCAGGAGCGGCCGGGCCGCGAGCCGGGAGGCGTGGGCGGTGTCCGTGAGCTCGACGAGGTCACCGACGTCGAGGTCCAGCTTGGTGTCGTGCCCGAGGGACGCCAACTGCACCCAGGTGCCGTCGAGTTCGTCGACGGGGAAGACCACCGAGCCGTTCTCCCTGGACCACTTGAAGGTGGCCTCCTCGGCCGCGCCGCCCGCGTGGATCTCGACGCGGTAGAGCTGGTTCTCCGGGCCGCGGTAGCGGGCGTCCGGCTTGACCAGGCACGGGTCCTCGTCGGCGTGGTCGGGCCGTTCGCTGCGGGCGGCGAGCCGGGCCGAGGGGGCGGCCTGCCGTGCGGCCCACCGGTCGAACGCGGCGCGCACGACCTCCTTGGACGGTTCGGCGTCCTCGATTCCCAGCGCGGTCAGCGACAGCGGCAGCACCTGCCAGACGACCTTGACGCGGGCGGCGGTGTCCGGCAGCGAGGCGCCGAGCGCGACCTCGCGCAGCGCCGGGTCCTCGGCGGCGCTCACCGCGCGCTCCCACACCTTCAGGTAGACGACGAAGGGGGCCTGGGCGGGCGAGGGCAGCCGGTCGCCGGGGCGCTCGGGGTCGAGGTGGGCGTCGGGCTGGTCCCAGTACGTCCAGTGCGCGGGCGGCTCGGTGCTGTCCTGCACGTCGGTGTCCTCGTCGGGCACCGGGATCCCGGGCGCCGGGCGGTCGGCGTCGCACAGGATGCCGTCGACGTAGTAGCGGCCGCCGTGGACGAACAGGGTGTCGATCTCGTGCCGTCCGCCCACGTACTCGATGCGGAACCCGGTGGCGTCGCGCGGGCCGCCGTGCCGTCCGATCAGGTCGGCGGCGAGGGTGCGGGCCTGGTGGAGCTGGATCGCGGTCTGCTCGTTGGTGTCGGCGTCGAGCTGGACGCGGCCCTGCTGGGCGATGACCGCCGAGTAGTGCCGTTCCGGCCGGAACGTGAGACGGGAGAGGTCAGCGTGCATGAAGGGGGTCCCCCTGGTTCGGGAAGGTGCGGTTCAAGTCGGTGGCGGTGCGGCTCACGTCGCGAAGTAGATCCCGGCGTCCGCGCCGGCCGGGGTGTACTCGGCGAGCCTGGCCCGCAGTCCGTCCTCACGCTGCGGCCGGTACAGA
This sequence comes from Streptomyces cinnabarinus, assembly GCF_027270315.1. Taxonomy (NCBI): domain Bacteria; kingdom Bacillati; phylum Actinomycetota; class Actinomycetes; order Kitasatosporales; family Streptomycetaceae; genus Streptomyces; species Streptomyces cinnabarinus. The sequence goes on from NZ_CP114413.1 coordinate 952,794, forward strand.
TCGTGGAAGGAGCCCAGCTCGGCCCCGTCGTCCGCGCCGCGCCGGATCTCCTGCGGGCACCGGTCCGCGAGCAGCCCGTACCAGGGCGTGCCGTAGCGCTCGGACGCGAACAGCGGCCGTACGTCCGTGACGCAGCGGAACCTGCGCGGCGTACGGGAACCGGCGGGGACGTAGGAGTGGCGCAGGCAGCCGATGCCGCGGCGGGCGACGTGGAGGCGGCCGGTGAGGATCGAGTTCTCGGCGATCCGCACGGCGTGGGTGTGGATCTCGCCGATGACGGTGGTGCGGTGCAGATGGAGGACCGCATGGGCGTGGCGGCAGTCCGGGGCGGAGAGGGCCTCGCGGTCGTGGCCGGTGGCGTCGAGGACGCTGTCGCGCAGATGGATGTCGAGGGGGTCCTCGCTCACCTCGTCGCCGATGACCTCGATGGTGCCGAGGACGCTGTGCTCGACCTGGAGGCAGGCGGTGGTGCGCTCCAGGACGATGCTGGGCTCCTCCGGCGAGTGCGGGTCGCACTCCGGTTCCAGCGACCAGCCGGGGACGAGAGTGGAGTGCCGTAGGACGACGGCGCCCATGGGCCCGGTGACGTTGATGCCGCGCCCGGCGACGAGGAGTCCGTCGAGGGTGATCCGCGGCCGCTCGTGCGGGGCACAACTGTCGTCCACCGCACGGATGTTGAGGGCATCGGGCCGGTTGCTGTACCAGTCGAGCAGGCGGATCACCGGCCGGGTGCCCTCCGCCGCCCGCAGTTCGAGGCGGTCGCCCGGGTCGAGGTCGAAGTCGAGCTGTTCCTGGTAGGCGCCGCTGTGGGTGATCTCGATGACGCCCGCCCGGTCCGGCCCGCGTTCGCTCTGCCAGGCCCGGTAGGCGTCCATGATCTGCCGGTACGGCTGTCCCGGCCCGACCCGGTAGACGTCGGCGTCGGGACGCGGCACGCGGTCGTGGCGGTCGTACTCGCCGCCGCCCATGTCGGCGGCGGACGCGTAGTGGTAGTCCACCCAGACTCCCTGCCGGGGCGCGGTCCGCGAGCCGAAGGCGATGCGGCCCAGCTCGGGGTCGACGGCCACCTGTCCGCGCTTGGGCCGGTAGCGCCAGTCCGAGAGGTCGGTGACCACGATGTCGGCGGGCGGTACGGGCTGGTCCTCGCCGTCGCGCCGGATGACGAAGCTCTTGCCGGGGCCGTAGTAGTCCAGCAGCCGGTCGTGGAGCCGGCGGCGGCGGACGAACGCCGGGACGTTGTCGATCGTCGCGATGTGGGTGGGCGACGGTTCCGGGAAGGGCTTGGTGACCAGCGGGGTGTCGTTGCCGAGGATCGAGAAGGTGTAGAGGTTGCGGGCGCGGTCGATGCAGTACGCCGGGGACGAGGTCAGCGAGTGCGCCTTGAGCCGCCAGACGAACAGCGCCACTCCGGCCGGAGTCAACCCGCCTTGCCGCTGGGCGGAGTCGGCCCGGCGGACGTCGACCGTGCGGGCCGTCGTGCCGAAGGGGCCGCCCGCGAGATCGAGGGCGGAGTTGTCGCGCAGGTCGAGGAGGCGGCCCCGGCCGGTGTCCCGGTGGAGCTTCACCGACTGGTGGTGGGCGACCAGCCGGGACAGCTCCACGGCGCGGGCGGGCCAGCCGGCGACCTGCTCGGAGATCTCCTCCAGCAGATGCGGGGTCCCCTTGCGGCGCCGGTTGCCGACGGTCGCCGCCACGTCCGCGCGCGGGGCGACGGCCTGGGCGAGCGCGGCGCGGCCGCCGTCGTGCAGGCCGGTGGTCAGGACGCGCTCGTACCCGGGCAGGGTGCGGTAGCCGACCAGATCGCCCAGGTACGGCAGCACCCAGGGCGCCGCGGTCTCCACGAACAGGTCCTCGTAGCCCTGCTCGACCCCGTCGCGGACCCGGTCGAGCTGTTCGGCCATGACCGCGAGCAGCTCGCGCAGCGCGCCGCCCTCCTCGGCGTCCCGCAGCAGGTGCCAGCGGGGCAGCAGCGCGGCCAGGGCGTCGGGCTCCGCGGACACCGCCGGCTCGGACTGGACGTCGCGGGGTATCACTTGACCTCCGTCAGGATCAGGGTGTCCGCGGCCTTCGGCGCCAGCAGGGCGAGCTGGGCGGGGCGGATACCGCGGAAGACGAACACCGTGCGGCCCTGGGGCAGGCGCCGGGTGACGGTGATGTCGGGGTTGAGGCGCAGGAGTTCGGCGAGCGGGAGGCCGTAGCGGCCGGAGATCTCCGACAGCGTCTCGCCGCCCTCGGCGCGGACGGTGTGGACCTTCTCCTCGTACGTCGCCGGGTGCGCCGGGACCGAGGCCCTGGGCGGGCCGGGGTCGGTGAGGATGCCGGTGAGTTCCTCGGGGGTTGCGGAGGCGGGGACGCCGGTGAAGACGTCGACGTCCACATAGTCGACGCCGGGCACGGAGTGCGCCGTGGCCAGCACCTCGGAGAGCCGGGCGGGCCGCCCCAACTCGCGTCCCTCGTAACCGAGTCGGCGCAACAGCGCCTGGCGCAGCCGGGGTTCGACGGTCTCCCAGGCATGGTCCGGGGCCACCTTCACCCGGGCGTCAAGGAGCAGCAGCACCAGCTCGCGGGCGTCCACGCGCACCGGGAGGCCCGGGTCGCCGTACTCGGTGAGCGCGCCGCGCAGGGCGTCCAGGGTGTCCGAGCCGTCCAGCGGTACGTCGTCGGCACCGGCCACCGTGACGTGCAGGACGCGGCGCCGGCCGTCGAAGAGTTCGCGCGCGGTGGCCCGGCCGATTCCGGCGCGGGAACGGGCGAAGTCCTCGTAGTCGGCGGGCGACACCAGCCGGTCCAGGGCGGACACGGCGAGCGGGATCGTGCGCCGGGTGAGCCCGGGTCCGTCCGCGTCCGAACCGCCCTTCGCGGGCAGGGGGTTGGTGACCCGGGTGACGCCGAGCGGCCGGGTGAGCGGCTGGGTGATCCGGTCGGCGGCGACGTTGGCGGCCTTGCCGGTGCCGAAGCGGTAGCGGGCGCGCACGTTCTCGTGCCCGGAGGGCAGCCGCGCGCCGTGCACACCGTCGCCGAAGGTCACCGTCGTACGGCCGTCAGCGGTGGAGCCGGTGATGTACACACGCTCGGTGGGACCGCGTCCGGCGAGGCTGTCGACCTCGTGCCAGCGGACGCCGTCGACCCGGATCTCCAGCACCGCGGTGGCGCCGAGGGGGTTGTCGGCGGCGAGCCAGGTGAGCGGGGACTGCCACAGCGCGAAGGTCTGGTTCACGCGGTCGGAGTCGCCGCTGCCGATGGCCTCCTCGCGGCTCTCGCCGTGGGTGGCCTCGACGACGTTGCCGAGGATCCGCACGCTGTCCCGGCGGTAGCGGTGGGCGAGGCGGGTGGTGAGGGTGAGCCGGGTGTGCAGCCGGTCGCCGGGGAGTTGGGGATCGACGGCCGGGTCGGCCGTGGCGACGGTGACGGCCTCGGTGGCCGCGACACCTGCCGTGCCGGGGATGTCGCTCCGCTCACCGGTGACGATCAGCGTGCGGCCGGGCCGCAACCCGTCGTACAGTTCGGCGAGTTCGATCTCGTCGCCGTGCACGTCCTCGCCGAGGGGTTCGTCGGCCAGGCGAAGCGCCTCCCCCGCCGCGTGCACGGTCGTGTCCCGGATGTGCGAGAGCAGCGCGTCGAACTCGTCCAGCCACGGGTCGGCGAGGGTGAGTTCGGTGCCCCGGCCGGTGATGCCGTAGTTGGTGTACGCCGCCGTACGGGCCGCGACCACCTGCGTGGTGACGAAGGCCAGCTTGGCGTCACCGGGTACGCCCTTGCCCTTCGCCGGGCGCTGGATCGCCACCCAGCTACCGACGGTGATCCCGGCGTGCACGGTGTCGAGCTGGAGGATCCGGCGGTTGACGGGTTCCGGCTTGGAGGCGATGACGACCTCGACGTTGGGCTCGGTGCTGCCCACCGTGTACCGAACGCTGACCTCGTAGTCGCCGTGCGTGAACTGCTCGTCGGCGCCAGGGCGTACGGGGATCTGCTGGGCGGTGCCGTTGTGGATACCGACCTGGATCACCCCGTCCTCACCGGGACGGGACACGAACAAGGTCCGCTCGGGCAGCCCCGAGTGGAAGCGGGCCGTGACCCCCGGCTCCTGGGAGTCGGCGGGCCTGCGGTTCAGCCAGTTCAGATCCCGGTCCTGCCCGGAGCGAACGGACAGCTCGACCTGCCCGGCGCCGAGCGGGAACCGCACCGGCTGGGCAACCGGCAGATTCTCGCTGCGCTGGTCCGATCCGCTGCCCTCGACGTACTGGAATTCGGCCCGCACCGGCACCTTGCCCGCCGGATCGAACACGACGCGCATGCTCGCCAACACGGCCCCGGTGAGCGGCCAGTCGGCGGTACGGATGACCCGCCCCCGCTCGTCCTGAACGGGCTTGAGCGGCGCCGTGGCCCCGAAGGGGGCGGCGGTGACACGCAGGGCGAGGAGTTCGCGGAGGAGGTTGGGGGTGGTGGGGGAGGCGGCCTTGCGCAGGGCGGCGTGCAGCGTGGGGTGCAGCGCAGCGAGGAGCCCGACGGGGTCGGCACCGGGACGGGCGGGGCTGGAGGAACCAGGGGTAGCACGAAGGGCGGGGAGAAGGGCGCTGAGCGCCTGATAGGCAGCGGCCCGCGAATCTCCCTCCAGGTGCGCGGGGCGTGACATTGTGCGGCTCCGCCGCGCGGGCGCGACCAGCCCCCGCGGCGCCGCAGACGAATCACTCTGCGCAGGCGCCAACTCAAGCGCCCGCTCACCGAGTTCCGCAAGCACCGCTTCCAACTGCTCGAACCAGGCGGCCACCTCCTCATGAGGAGCCGCCAACACCTGAGCCTCACCCAACCGTGCAACAGGCTCGACAAGCCGAGCCGCAAGCCCCTCAGGACTGGTGACCCCGTCCAGGTCACCCCGCAGGGGCGCCAGCACCTGATCCTCGAAGTCCTCGATCAGCCGACTGACCGGACGCCCCTCATCCGCGATCCGCCGCCGCACTTCATCGACGAGTTCCTTCAAGGTAGGCGGAGGAGACTTCGGCAGAGAGATCGCCGTGATCTCGTCGTCCCGGTCCACCCGCGCCTTCGCGACCGGAAGCAACACCCGCTCCCCGCCCGCCTGCTCCCCGAAGACGAAGAGCAACTGATCCCCGGCCTGCAGGGAGTTCGCGGTCCCCTCGACGAAGATCTCGGACCGCCGCTCCAGATCAGAGGGCGACAGCGGCGACGGCCGACGGCGACGCACCTTCAGCTCGTTGAAGTCCCAGCGAGCCGTGAGGTCACGGCTGGTCTCGAAGGTCTGGGACTGCTCGTCGGCGGACGCGGGAACACTGTGGCTCCGGGCCCCGCGCGGAATGACAACCGGCAGCGCCTCGGCACGAGCGTCTCGTTCCAGCGTGTACGCCAGATACGTGTCCGCGGCCACCCCGGGCCGCGCCCGGTGCCCGACGAGCCGCCCGAGCAGCGCCAGCGAACGGTGCTCGTTCGCCGTACGGAGATACGCCTCGTCGGCGATCCGCTCGGAGTGGAAGGTGAGCAGGTCACCGAGGACCGCGGTGGCGTCGAGCAGGCCGATCGCCGGGTCATCGGGGGTGCGCACGGTGAGCCCGTCGAGCGCGGGGTACGCCGGTGAGGCAAGGCGGTCGAGGAGGGCGGTCAGGAAGGAGCCGTAGTCGCCGACGCGGTAGTCGAGCGCGGTGCGGCCGGGCGGGTTGTGGAGCGGGGCGGGGGCAAGGCGCTCGTCGTGGCCGCCGCACGCGCCGCCGCAGGAACAGGCCTGGCTCATCGGGCGCCTCCCAGGGATATCGCCAGTCGGCCGTTCTCGGGCCAGTCGGGGTTGTTGTCACAGGTGGCGATCTCCAGCGGGCCGAGCCGCAGCACACCGTCCTCCCTCTCTCCACGGTCCTGCTCGAACAGCCTTTGCAGCCGGGTCACTTGGACGCTCTCCACGCCGGGCACGGCCGCCGCGACGGCGACCAGTCGGCTGAGCCGGACGGGCTCGCCGAAGGTCTGGGTGTCCGGGTGGAAGAAGCCGCCCCGGCCCGCGCCGAGCACGCGGTACAGCTCGGCCAGGATCTGCCCGTGCTGGTGACCGGGCAGCGCGCACACGGTGAGCGCGATGTCCAGCGGGACGAGCCGGGCGGGGCCGACGACGAGGTCGTGGCCGATGCGCCGGTACGCCTCCAGGGCCTGGGTGACCGCGTCGAGCAGTTCCGGTGTCGGCGCGCCGCTGCCGAGGGCGTCGACGGCGATGTGCGCCTCCTGGACGCTGCCGGTCCAGCGGAGTTCGGCGGCGGCGCGCTGGACGCCGGGCAGGGCGCCGGCGAGGGTCGCGTAGTCCTCGGCGGTGACCGCGCGCAGCCGGGTGCGGCGCAGGTCGAGCGGGGCCAACTGGCGCACCTGCTCCAGGGGTTCGGGGTCGCTGCCGCCGGTGGCGGGCAGCGGGTTGCGGACCACGGCGGCGGGCGGGTGCTCGCAGTCGCGGGCGACGACGAGGTGGTTGATGGCCTCGGCGCCGACATTGCCCGCGGTGCCGCCGCCGAGCCGGTACACCGCGGTGAGCCGGGCGCCCGGAGTGGGCCGCGCGCCGTGCCGCCCGTCACCGAAGCGCAGGGCGAGCCGGCCGTCGTCCTCCAACTCCCCGACGAAGTACCGGTCACGGGACCCGCAGTCGAGCAGGTCACGGCGCGGCCGCCACACCAGGTCCTCCTCGTGCAGCCGTACGGCGGGCAGGGCCTGGCGCGGGTCCTGGGCGAGCGCGGCGGTCGCGGAGCCGCGCAGCACGGGCTCGCCGGGGTGGAGTCCGGCCGCGTACGACGGACCCCAACTGTGCGCGATCTCCCAGGCGATGTGGGCGTCGAGCACGGTTCCGGCGCGGGCGCGGGCGGTGAGGACCTTGACGCGGCGGAGCTTGGTGTCGAGCAACCGGTCGCTGCGGTGCAGGAGTTCGCGCAGGGCGCGCTCGGGGTGGCGGCGCAGTTCGAGGCGTTCCAGGATCTTCAGGCCGTAGACGACGGTGAGTTCGGTGATCTCCTCCTCGCCGAGGCCGTCCCGGTCGCGGGCGCTGCGCCACAGCTCGACCAGCCGCTGCCGGATCCGGCCGGGGATGGCGGCGATCCGCTCGGCCTGTCCGGCGGCGATCGTGCCGGGGTCGGGGAAGGGCACGGCCTGGGCGACGGGGGTACGGCCGAGGAGGGGCCGGAAGCGGGGCCGGATCCCCGGGTAGACGGACTGGGCGAGCAGTCGGCGCAGGGCTGCGGCCTGGGCGTAGGCGGTGCCGGGGACAACCTGTTCGTGGCGCTGTCCGGCGCGCTGGAGGCCGAGTCCGGCCCGGGTCGTGGGCCGTTCGCCGACGACGGTGAACAGCTCGCGGATGTCGTCCGGGCGCAACAGCGCACCGGATTCCGTCTGTTCCGTCAGGGAGCTGATGAGCCGGGCGGGCGCGTTGCCCTCCTCGGGGTCCCAGCAGCCGAAGGCGGGCCGGTCGCAGGGGGCGACCACGGCGGGGTCCTGCGGCACGGTGAAGGTCTCGGGCAGGCCGGTCAGGGTGCGGCCGTGGTCGACGAGGACGACATTGCCGCGGGCCAGGGTCACGTCCTCGACGGGCAGGCAGCCACGTCCGCCGCGGGTGGTCAGGCAGAGCGGGAAGCGCAGGGCGTCCTCGGCGGCCCAGGTGACCTCCAGCACGGGCTGGTCCTCGATGCGGTCGACGGCGGGGGTGACGGAGACCAGGCGGACGGCCTGGCGGTGGGCGGGGTCGGCGTCGCCGGGAGTGCCGGTGCGCGGGCCCTTGACCTCCTCCAGGATCAGTACGTCCCCGGGCCGGAGGTCGAGCCGGCGGTCCCGGCAGGTCTCCGGGTCGACCCAGTCGTCGCGCAGGGTGGCGGCGGTGGCGCCCTTGGGGAGCGAACACGTCTCCCCTCCCCAGGTCCACAGGCGGATCGCGTTGTGGGCGACGCGCAGGTCGAGCGGGTCGGCGGTGACGACCGGTTCGAAGACCTCCACCGAGCCGCGCTCCTCGAGGTCGCCGAGGTCGCTCTCGTCGACGACGGTGCCGGGCTCGGGGCGGTCGTGCGGGTCGAGGGTGCGTACGTCGACGGAGGCGAAGCGGTAGGTGCCGGGGGCGAGGGTGTGGTCGCCCGCGGTCTCCACGGCGACGTAGGCGCGGGCCGCGCAGCCGTCGTGCATCGCGTAGTCGATGAGCCGGACATGGCGGCGTACGGAGACCCGGCGGCGCGCGGTGTCGAGGTAGGCCTCGGTGGCGACCGCGTCCTGCTGATAGCTGATCAGGTCGCCGGTGTGGGCGAGCAGTTCGACCAGGGTCATGCCGAGGTCGGCCGGGTTGCGTTCGACCCAGTCGGGGGTGGTGAGCGCGAGCCGGTCCAGCAGGAGCTTGCGGATGGTGTCGTAGTCGCGGGCCGTGTAGTCGATGACGGGCGCCGCCGGGAAGGCCCCGTCGCCGTGCTCCTCCTCCTTGCAGTCGAAGGGGGTCGGGCAGTCGGGCAGGAAGGTGAACTCAGCGCTGTGATAGCGCTGATCGAAGCCACGGAAGGGGTCCGTGCCGGGGCGGCCGTAGGGGTCGGCCTCAACGAGGGAGAGCCGGTAGCGGGAGGTGTCCCCGGCGCGGTCGAGGGTGACATGGAGCCGGTCGTCGAGTTCGGGGTCCTCCTCCCGTTCGACGCTGAGGTCGACGGCGGTGATGCCGGTGATGCGGCGGCCGCCGTCGACGCGGACGTTCTCCGGGCCGAGGCCGTGCGGGGCCTTGCCGAGGAAGGTGACGGTGAGCAGCAGCCCGTCGTCGCTGACCTCGACGGCGTCGACTCCGCCCAGTTGGGCGGCGCGCACCTTGGTACGGCGGCTCATGCGGCGGCCCTCCCTTCGAAGACGTCGTCGCGGCGGGCGCCGGTGGCGCGCAGCGCGTAGGACAGGTGGACGCGGACGGTGTGGTCGTCGCCGATCACGTCGAGGGCCTCGACGTCGATGAGGTCGCCGAGCCAGCGCTGGAGCGCGGCGTGCACGGACAGTTCGAGGGTGCTGACCAGTTCCGGGCTGGTGGGCGCGAAGACCAGGTCGAGCAGTCCGCAGCCGAAGTCGGGGCGCATGACGCGCTCGCCGGGGCTGGTGAAGAGGAGTTGCTCGATGAGGTCGTGGACGTGTTCGCCGTGGGTGGCGTGCGCGGTGCGTCCTCGGCGGTCGGGCCGGAAGGGGAAGGCGATATCGCTGCGGGTGCGTGGGCTCATCGGACGGTGACCTTTCGCTGCGCGGCCTGGACGACGGGCGGTCCCTGCGGGACGAGGGCCGCGCTCAGGCACTGGGCCGCGGAGGTGTCCAGCAGCACGGGCGCGCCGGCTACCGTGACGCCGGTGCCGCCGTCGGGGCTGAAGCGCACCGCGACGCAGGGCGTGGGCACGCCGTCCACGGTGTGCGGGCAGCCGGTGACGAGGTAGTGGTGCGCGGCCGTGACGGCGGCCAGGCCGTCGACGAGCACAGCGGCGGTCGGTGAGGTGGCGGCGCTGGCGCGGCCGCCGTGCGGGCAGCCGATCACGGCTCCCGCGTCGAGCAGACTCCCGGACAACTTGGTTCGTCCCCCGTCTTCTATCGCTTCGAGAGCACGGTCAACTGGCCCTCGTTGATGGTCACTTCACGGCCGCGCAGGATGACCTCGGCGCCCGCGCCGGTCGCGATGACCACGGCTTCCTGGGTGATACGGATGTACGCGCCACCCTGGGCCTGGAGGAGGATCCCCTGCTCGGCGCCGGGCGTGTCGTTCATGACGAGCTTGTGGTTCCCCGGTGTCTGCACGACGACCGGCTTGCTGGGTGAGTTCGCCTGGAGCTCGCGGCGCGCGTCGGGCGGCAGCTCCTCGGCGGCGCCGTACCAACAGCCGGTCCACACCGGGAAGCTGGGGTCGCCCTGCTCGAACTCGACCCAGACGCCGGTGCCGGGCGGCGGCACCACGAACTGGCCGGCCTCGGGTCCGGTGAACGGCAGACAGGGCAGCGCCCAGGTGGACGGCTCGTCGCCGAGCACGTCCGGGACCTCGACGGTGATCCGGCCGATGCGCAGCGGATCGTCGTTGTCGACGACCCGGCCGCGGAACTTGCCGAGGTAGCGATTGCTGGGTGCCGCCATGGTGGTGAGCTCCTGAGGGGTGAATCGAGGGTGTTACGGCCGTACGTAGTCGCTGCGGGCCTCCAGGCCCTCGCGGGAGAGCGTGAAGTTCTGCTGGTACGAGCCCGGACGGAGGTTGTGGGTGACGGACTTGACGTAGTAGTCGCCGTCATAGGCGCGCCCGGCGCCGCGCACACCGACGAGCTGGCGGGGCTGGAGGAGATAGCCGTAACGGTTGACGTCGAGGGAGCCGGAACCGGAGACGACGTCGGCGGAGACCGCGGCGCGGGCCAGCAACTCGGCCTCGGCCTGCTCGCGTTGCTGCTTGGCAGTGCCGGACAGCGTCCTGCGCTTCAGGGCCGGGGTGGGCCGCCTGCCGAGGGGCGGGCGCAGGGGGCTGATCGACGGCTGCGGGAGCAGCGCGGACTGCCGGGTCTCGGGGTTCTGCCAGCGAGCCTGCGGTTCCTCGCGGGCGGTGCCGTCGTAGGCGAACGTCAGCTGGTCCACGGTGGAGTGGGCGTCCATGTTGACGTTGAGGGCGTGCTGGCGGATGCCGAGGCGGACCTCGGGTCCCCAACGGGCCGAGGACTGGCCGGGGTTGGGGCCGGGCTCCAGATAGAAGGTGTAGCCGTTGGCGCGGGCGAGTTCGGTGACGTACTGGAGATCGGTGCCCGTCTGGTAGTGGACGCGCAGGTCCTGGTGCGGGGGCTGGGCGACCTTCTCGGTGTAGACGTCGGGCCGGACGCCGTAGTCGGAGTAGCGGCGCAGGATGGCCAGGGCCCGCTCGGAGGGCGGCAGGTTGGGGTAGGAGGCGGTGCGCTCCTCCAGGTCCATCAGGAGCGTCAGGTCCTCGCCGGTGACGGTGAGGGTGGAGTGTCCCGGACGGTTGCTGGCACCGACCTCGTGGCGGACGATCAGCCCATCGAAGAGCACCTCCGCGGTGCCTTTCACACTGACCGTGACGATGATCCGCGTCTTCGGGTCGAAGAACCCCTCGGGCAGCAGGCGCCGGCTGATGATGCCGTTCTTGGTGAGGTCGAAGGCCAGCTGGAAGCCGCTGCGTTCGCCCGCGGTGGCGGTGATCTGGGCGGTGAGCAGCGCCTCGGTGACCTCGGCGGGGACGGGCCGGGCGAGCTTGGGTCCCATGAGGAGGGTGAGATGGACGGGGCCCTGCCCCACGGGCTGCTCAGACACGCCGGTCTCCGCGGGGGAATCCGCCGGTCAGCGGGATGCCGATGACACGTCCGGGCTCGTCCGTCAGCTCCTCCGGATCGAGTACGGGGTTGGCGTCGGCGATCTGCCACCACTGGGCGGGGTCGCCGAAGTAGCGCTGCCCGAGCAGATCGGGGCGCTCACCGGCGGCGACGGTGTGACCCACGGTCTCGCCCTCGTCCTGGTCGAGCGGTGGGAGCAACCGGCGCTTGGTGTACCGGACTTCGGTGCCGTCGGGCCGCCGGTGGATGCCGATCTCGGCATCGTGGTAGCGGCTGGTGCGGGGGTAGGGGTGGGCGCCGGGTATCGCGTCGAAGGCGTTCTCGTACGGCTCGGTGTCGGCCATGGGTGCGACTCAGCCCCTTCCCGTGAAGGCGTTGGTTCCGGCGAGCCCGAGCCCGCCCGTGCTGCCACCTCGCGCAGCGGCGGCAAGCCGCTCCTTCTGCGCGAGGTGGGCGAGGTAGAGGTCCGCGCCCCGATGGCCGGCCGGGAGATCACTGACGGTGAGGATCTTCAGGCCGACGGAGAGGGAGGCACGGATCGGGTTGAGGTTCACGTCGAACGCGGACTCGTTGACGGAGAGTTCGGTGAGCCGTACCGGCATCACCCGCTTGCTGCCCCAGGTGAACAGGGTGAGTGGCATCTCGATCGGGCTGATCTCGATGGCGCCCTTCTGCGACAGCCTGCTCGCGGCGCGCAGTTGGGCGGTGGTCGGCTGCACCAGCATCTCCAGCGTGGCGAGCTGGGGATGGATCCCGTCGGGCGCGGCGATCTCGAACTGGTCGGTGGCGTCGATCTCGGCGGTGAACTTCCAGGTCTCCTGCGCGGGGCCCTTCAGCCGCAGGGCCTCGTTGCGGTCCCCGCTCCCGGTACCGCCGCCTCCGGCGTCGGCGCCGTCCCCCGCGGACTGGGGCGCGACGCTGCGCTCCAGGGTGTCCGGGTTGAACTGCAGCACGATGACGCGTTGCGGGGCGCCGGTGTCGGGGTCGACGACGACGATGCCGGAGCGGATCGGCTTGGGGATGTCGGCGTAGCGGGTCACAGGCGCTCCTCCAGGCGGGCGCGGAGGTCTGTGTAGTCGTGGGCGGGGAAGAGGCTGGGAAAGACGTCGAGCATTTCCGTGAGCCCTTCCACCAGCGGGAAGAAGCCCTCGCCGCACAATTCCGGTGCGCAGTAGAGGTACTGCCAGCCGATCACGCCCTTGGTGACCATCACGGTCTCCAGATAGGCGGGGTAGTCCAGCTCCATGGGGATGGCGCCCTGCCGCATGTCGAAGAACCAGATCTCAGGGTTGGCGGCACCTGGGGTGGCCCGCAGCAGGGACATACGGCCGGAGCCGGTCTGGGGGTTGTCGTCGATGATCCGGAGATCCTTGTAGAGGGCGCGCTCGACGTCGTCCTCGCCCTTCCAGAACCTCGTCATCCGCATATTGCCGATGGCGCTCAGGATGTGGCGGATCTTGAACTCCCCGACGAGTGCCGTTTCGGGGCGCCGGTAGCGCCAGGCGGCATCGACGCTGCCGTAGCGGAAGAAGCAGTCCTGGATCTGGCGGCTCAGCGGCAGTCCGTCGTCCTCCGCGAGTTCCTCGAAGACCGACTCGGCGTCCTCGAACAGAGCGATGATCTCTTCCAACTGCGCGACGTGCACATCGAGTTCAGGGGCCTTCCCGATCTCCCGGAGGAGTTCGGCGCAGCGCGCCTCGAACGGGTACCGGAATTCTTCCTCGTTGTTCGCAGTCATGACACCGTCCAGCTCACTTCGTTCTCATCCATCGGGCCAACAGCTGGCTGCGCGCCTTGACGAAGGGTTGGTTCGGGGATGTCGACGTAGCGGGTCACAGGCGCTCCTCCAGGCGTTCACGCAGCCGCGTGTAGTCGTGCTGCGGGAACAGCTCCGGGAAGTGGTCCAGCATGGCCCGCATCTGGTCGGCCGTATGCCGGAGGTCGACGCCCCTGAGCGACAGGCCGGTGAACAGGTACTGCCAGCCGTGGGTGCCCTTGGTGACCGCGAGTGCTTCCAGGTAGCCGAGGTAGTCCAGGTCCATCCGCTGGGCGCCGAGGCGGTCGTCCCACATCCAGATCTCCAACGGAGCGGTGTGCGGCATCAGTCTGACCAGGGCGACCTGACCGGTGCCGGAGTGCGGGTGACCGTCGATCTGCCGGAACTGCGCGAGCAGTTCCCGCTCGTCGGGCGTGGAACCCTCCCAGGCCAGCGGTGGCGCCGGATCGAAGATCGCGCGGTGGAACTGCGGGACCCGGAACTCGCCGGTGAGGTCCGGCGCGGCGTCGGTGCCGCGCCAGTGGGCGGCGATCCGGCGCAGCCGCGGCGCCTCCTCGGTGATCCGCGGGTCCACGGTGATGTCCGCCAGTTCGGGGAGGAGTTGCGCCGCCTCCATGGCCTCGGCGGCGAGTTCGGCGGGGGTGATGCCGTCCGGGCCCTCGGCCTCGCTCTCCACCGTCGCTTCCTGGCGCGAGACGGCGATCTGCGGGCACGTACCGAGTTCGTCCAGGGCCGACAGGAGCAGTCGTTCGTAATGGTTCGGGGATGCGATGGTCCCCTCGGGGGGCGTCATGGTCAGACCTCTTCTTCCAGGGTGATGCGGCCCTCTTTGATGCCGTTGAGGATGTTCGCGAGCCGGCGCTCCTTGTCGCGCAGGCGCCCGCCGCGCCGCTTGCTCCGCTCGTGCCGGGCGACGGCCTTCGCGATGTCCAGGGTGGTGTGGAACGGGCGCGCCTTGACCAGGACGTCCACGAACTCATCCGTTTCCCGCAGCATGCGCCGGATCTTGTCGGCGGGGGCCTTGTTCAGGAACAGCCGGCGTTCCTTCGACGGGGGGTCCGGTGTCTTGGAGTACGGATCGGTGCGCGGTGAGTCGTCCTTCTCCCACCTCTGCTTGGGCCGGTTCTCCCAGTACACGCCCCAGGACGATTCGATGAAGTCAGGGAAGCCCCGCGGCACCGGCGCACCGTGATAGCTGACCTTCGACTCGTACCAGATCATCTGCTCCTCGCCGGTGTGGGCAAGGTGCAGCGCGTCCTTGGCATGCTGCTCCACCCCGTGCAGGAAGGGGGTGTTCACACCCGGGCCACTGGCGGGCACGAGGTTCTTGCCGCGGGCCGGGCCCCCGATGGCGTCGGGCAGCAGATGCATCTTCACCCAGCGGTCACTGGGATCGTCGTTGAGGTCGTTGTCCTCGATGTACTGCCAGCCGATGGGCTGGTCGTCCGGTGCGGCGCTGGCTGGTGTGCCCTTGCTCCCCTTGTTCAGGTACTCGGCGGTGAACGGGTCCGCGGGCGTGGACGCGTTCGGGAAGGGCGGGATCCGCGGCTCCGGGAGCGGCACGGGGTGCGGTCGCTGCTTCAGATACCCGGCCAGGACGTCCAGTTCCCCCCGCAGCCTCACATAGGCCGGCCGCCAGTCGGCGCGGAGCTTCTCCTGCTCCTCGCGCATCACCTTCGCCGGCAGCGTGTCCTGGAGCGCCTCCGCCCGCTGGTAACTGGCCCGCGCGGCCTGGATCGCGGACTTCTGGGCCGCCCGGTCCGCCGCGTCGTCGACCTGGGCGAGCTCGCTCTCCCAGGCGTCGAGGAAGGCGGGCACCCGGCTGGGCGCGCTGTGCACCTGGAGGTCAGCCCGGGGTCCCTTGCCGTGGAACATCAGCGTGTGAACCGAATCGGTGTCGTCGCGGAACCGTGCCTTCGGCAGCGTCAGATCGCGGGTGTTCCGCTCGTCACGGCGCTCCCGACGGTCGCGCTCACGCTTGCGGGTGCGGTTGTCGCGCAGCCGGTCCTTGCGGCGGCGCCATTGGTTGCGCAGCCTGCGCAGCCGGTCGTTCAGCCGGTTGCCGAGCTTGCGGCGGGCCTTGCCGTACAGCTTGCGGCCCGCGCGACGGGCGCGGTTCACCGCCGACTTGACGGTCTGGCGGGCGCGCCGGACCCGGCCGGGGCCGCGGTCACGGGTCCGCCGGTCGTCGTCCGGTCGCCGGTCGTCCTTGCGCGTGGAGCGGTCGTCCGTGCGGTCCTTGGTGTCCTTGCGGTCGGTGTCCGGGCGGCGCCGGTCGGTGCGCAGAGTGTCCCGGGCCGGGCCGCGGCGCTCGGGGCGGGTGGTCCGCTCCTTCATGTCGTCGTCGCGGGTGCGGCGTTCGGCGTCGCGGGCGCGGCGGCGGGCGGCGTTGACGTCCCGGCCCTCCTCGCGGCGTTCGGCGTCGTCGCGGCGCTTTTTGGGGCGGGTGGTCTGGGAGGTGCGGGGCTTCTTCTCCGCCGAGGAGCGCTTGCCCGGCCGGGGCTTGGACGGGGGGCGTGAGGTCTTGTCCGGGGACGGCTTGCGCGGGGCGGGGCGGTCGGCGGGACGGGTCGGGGCGGCGGGCTCGTCGTCCTTCGGCCGGTCGCCGTCCTTGGGCTTTTGGTCCTTCGGCTTGTTCGGTGGGCTGGGCTCCCCCGGCTTGCCGGGATTGCCCTTCTTCCGGCGGATGTTCTTCAGCATGTCGCCGAGCCGGTCGGCAACCTTGCCCATGAACCGGCCGACGCCCTCGATCAGGAACGTGTACACCAGCTCCAGCAGGGCCACGACACCCGCGGCGACCGCCTTGGCGAAGGGCAGGGCGCCGTTGCCGCTCTTGACCGACTTCAGGAAGTCCATGAACAGGCCGAAGGCGGCGAGGATCTCACTGAGCGCACCCCAGGCGGTCTGGAGCGCGTCGATGATCGCCATGACCCAGCCGGCACCCGGAATGAGCTTTGCGACGACCTTCTCGAGCACCAGGACCCCGATGATGACCGGGAGTTGGGGCACCGCCTCGTCCCAGGCCATCTGCGCCATCTGATCGACCGTCACACCGCCGTCGATCAGGGCCTGGAAGTCCTCCATCGGGATGCCGATGATCTCCTGGACCTTCTGGTTGAACCAGGCCTTGACCGCCGTCTTGATCTCGTCGAAGAGATGGTCCCTGGCACCGGTCTCGGCGGCCGCCCCGGCCTTGCTGATCCAGTCGCCGGGGTCGGAGACGATGTCGTTGAAGATGGCCGCCCACTCGCCGAGCGCCGCGACGGCGGCGGCACCGAACTCCAGCGCGCCGACGGTGACGGTCTCGGCGATGTCGACGGCCGCGAGCAGCCCGGTCTCCAGCAGGTCGAGCCCGGCGAGCAGCGCCCCGCACAGCCCGTCGAGCAGCTTCCCGGCGACCTCCTTGAGGGCATCGGCGAACTGGTTGACCTTCTCCACGGCCCAGTCGCGCGCGCCGTCGATGGTGTTGCGCCACTTGTCGCGCATCGCCGGGTAGTCGGCGAGGAGTTCGTCACCGAGGGCGATCAGCGCGTCGGCAAAGGTGTTGATCTGGTCGATGACCCAGTTGCGGGCGTCGTCGATGAGCTTGAAGACGTGCTGCTTGAACTTGTCGATGAGCTCGGTGACGGCCTGGCGGGCTTTCTCGAAGATGCCCTTGATGGCGTTCTTCAGGCCCTCGAAGAACTCCTTGAGCTTCTCGATCGCCTCTTCGAGCCAGTTGTCGGCGTCGTCCTTGCCCTCGTCCTGCTTCTTCTCCGCATCCCGTTCGGCGTTGGTCTGCTCGGTCTCGATCTGCTTGTTGTCGTCCTCGGTGCGCTTGTCTACGTCCTTGTCGGTGTCCTCCTCCTTCTTCGTGATGTCCTTGCGGACCTGGTCGTACCTCTTGCCCTTCTTGCCGTCGATCTCCGCGACCTTGTCGTCCTGCTCCTTTCGCCAGCGGTCGCGGGAGTTGGCGACGTCGTCGCGGCCCTTGGCGCGGGCGTCCGCCTGCTTCTTGCCGCTGGCGGTGACCTCGCGCTGGAGGTCCTGGTCGTACTGTCCGCGGTCGTCAGCGGCCTTCTTGTCCTTGGCCCGGCGCTCCTGCGTCATCTTCTGGCCGCCCTGGGCGAACCCGGCGCGGATCTGCGGTCCGCGGTCGTGCTCGGCGACGGCGGAGGCGGATTCGATGGGCACCCCGCCGGACACCGACCGGGGGCCGCTCGCCTTGGCGCCGCCCTTCCCGCCGGGCACCTTGCCGGTCAGCGTCTCCCTGGGGACGTCCGGGTAGATCTGGTCCTCGCCCATCGGGCGGGCGGCGTCGTCCCGGCCGGCGCGCTGGAGTTCGCCCTTGCGCTCGTCGAGCTTCTGCCCCTGCTCGTCGGTGCGCCGGGGGTCGGAGTCGTCCTCCAGCGGCAGCCTCGGTGCGTCGCCGACGCGGGCGTTGCGGAGTCCCTCGTCCTGGGTGGGCAGGCCGAGGATGGAGTCGATGAGGTCGTCGAGCGGCAGGATCTCCTTCAGGAGCTTGCCGAAGAGCTGGGCGCCGATGGTCACCGCGATGTCCCACCAGCTGGGCTCCGGCACGTTCGCGCCCGGCACCTCCCCTTCCGGCCTCTGCTCGCCTGCGATCTCGGGCGTGCTGCCACGGGCCGCCTCGGTGCGGGCGACCTTGGCGTTGGTGTACGTGCCCGGAGCCGCCGCCGTCGGACCGCCGGGCACCGTCCTCGGGGAGCCGGAGGGGCGCTGCGTCTCGGGCGGGGCCTTGCGCAGGGCCGTGCGTTCCTTGTCGACCGAGCGGCCGACGGCGCCGTCCACGCCCTTGAGGGTCTCCAGGGCCTGGTGCGGCTTCAAGCCGGCCGCGGTGGACAGTCCCGCCTCGGGAGTGGCGTTCGATACGTCCGGGGCCGGGGCCTCCTTCCTCGCCTTGCCGGGACCGGACACGGCGCCCCGTCCACCGCCGCCGCGGCGCACGGGAGCCGGGGCGGAGGGCGTACGGCTGCCGCCGCCCCCGCCGCGCCGGGCCGCCGCCTTGGCCGCCTGCCGCTTGGCTCCCGTCGGTTTCGGCCGGGCCGCCGGGCTCGGGGACTCGACGGCCTTCGGGGTGTTGGTCCTGGGCTCGGGGCCCGCGGATCTGGGGGCTGGGCCGTTGCCCGCCGCGAGTTCGGGCGCGGCAGCGGGGCCGGGTGTGGAGACACGCTCGGGGCCGGTCTGCGGGGACGGGGTGGTGGCGGGGCCTTTGCCTTCGGTGACGTCAGATCCGGCGGGCGCGGGGGTCTCCTGGCCACTGGGGGTCTCTGCCGGAGTCTGGGTCTCCTTGTCAGCGGGGCTTTCCGCTGTTTCGTGATCCGTCTTGGTGTCCCGGCCACCCGGTGCAGCATCGGTTTTCGACCGGCTCTCCGACGCGGCGGAGCCGCCACTCTTCTCAGGCGCGCCGGATCCGCCGTCGCGGGCCGTACCGCCCGACGCTGCCGGACCTGAACCGGACGTCGCGCTGCCCGTCTCCTGGCGCCGGGCGTCCTCGCCCGCCTTGTCCAGCTGCGCCGGAGCGGCTGTCTCCCCGGTCGCGGGCACGGCGGAGCTCCCCGCCTCGTCCGCGTTTCGTGCCTCCTCATCGCGACGGCGTGCTTCGGCGTCCTCGGACCGCTGCCTGTCCGCGTCCCGCCCGGCCGAGTTCTGGCCCGACGGTCCGGCGGACTCCCGACCCGGCCCCTCCGAGGTAGCGGCGGTACCGGGCGCGTCCTCCGCCCCCAGATCCTGCTCCGCCGAAGCGGCGCCGAGGAGTTGCTCGAGTTCCTGGTCCTCGGCTCCGTCCTCCTCGGTGCGCGGCGCGGTGTCCGCCCCGGGCTCCTCGATGGCGAGGTCCGGAATCGGTTCGCCGTCGGGCGACGCCACGACGACCGGCGACGGCGCGCCCTTCTTCCGGCGTCGCTCGGCGGGCGTCATGTTCTTCGG
Source organism: Streptomyces cinnabarinus (assembly GCF_027270315.1). Taxonomy (NCBI): domain Bacteria; kingdom Bacillati; phylum Actinomycetota; class Actinomycetes; order Kitasatosporales; family Streptomycetaceae; genus Streptomyces; species Streptomyces cinnabarinus. The sequence continues at coordinate 971,781 of NZ_CP114413.1, forward strand.
GTCGTCCCGCTCTCCGGCGAGGTCGACGGCCTCGCCGGAGCCGCCCGCGCCCTGCTCCTCGTCGTCGCCGTCGGACTCCGCCTCGGCCTCGTCCGTGGGCTCCGGTTCCAGACCCAACGGCTCGTCGTCGACGTCCTCTTCGTTCGACGGATCTCCCACACTCCGGAACCGCCGCGTCTCACCACCCACCCTGGACCGCTCCCCCGGCTCCGCACCGCTGCGGTCCACCGTGGCGGGGGCGGCGGCGCGTGCGGGCTCCGGGGCCGGGGCGGGCTCGGCCGCAACCTGCTGCGTGGGCTGCTCCTCGACGGCCTGGGAGTCCTCCTGCGCCTCCTCTGCCTCGCTCGACGCCTCCTCAGCCTCGGTCTGCTCTCCCTCGGCCTTGCCCTGCAGGTCCTTCTGCGCGCCTGCCTCGTCCCGCGCTGACGGCTGTTCCTCCTGCCGCGCACCTGCGCCGGCCTGCTGAGGCACCCGTGCCGCGTCTTCGGAGGCCCCTGACTCCGCCTGCTCGCCCTCCTGGCCCTCCTCGCCCTCCTGGCCCTCCTTTTGGTCCCGCGCCCCCGGCTCCGCCTCAGGCCTCTCCCGCTCGCCCTCGACCTCCTCAGCCCCGCCCGGCACAGCCCCAGGCGCCGGAGCCGCGTCCAACGGCAGCGGCCCCTGTTCCGTCTCCTCGATGAGGCCCACCAACCGGTCGACGACAGGCGTGGGCAGCCGTACCTCAAGCCGGTCCAGTACGACGTCCTGCACTTCCGGCGCCAGTTGCGCCAACTGCAACCGCACCCGGCCCGACCGATCCTCCGGATCCCCCCGCAGCGACCGCAGCAGCCCATTCGCCAGCCGGTCCACCAGGGTCGCGGGGTCCAGCTGCTCCATGCGGCGCCGGTCGGCGTCGACGGTGGCGTACCGGAGCCAGCCCGGGGTCGCCTGACCCTCCGAGACCTCCGTCGGACCGGCCGCGTCGGTCTGCCGTACGAGATCCTGGGCCGCCGATTCCGCCTCCCGCTCGATGGCCTGTTGCGGGAGGCTCACCGCGCCCAGGTCGCGGCCCGCGCGCAGGGTACCGAGGCCGTGCGGGTTCTGGACCGTGTGCAGGAGTTCGTGGGCGAGCAGGCGCATGCCTTCGTCGGTGCCGGGCTTGAAGGCGCTCTCGCGGAAGAAGACCTCCTGGCCGACCGCGACCGCGTCCGCGCCGAGCAGGTCGGTCAGCTGCCCGGCGTCACGGCCGGTGTGGAGGCGGACTCGGCTCAGGTCGTGGCCGAGGCGTTCCTCCAGCTCCCGGCGGACCCCGGGGTCGAGGGGCTGTCCGGCGCCGCTGACGATGTTCTTGGGTTCGGGAGTACGGGACTTGGCGGACCGTTCCTTGCGCTTGCGGCGGCGCTGTTCTGCCGTCTGCTCGGAACCGGCTTCCTGGGCACGGGAGTTGCTCATCGGGTCACCTCCCCGTGGCCGCTGAGCCCTTGGTGCACCGCGCGGGCGAGTTCCTGGCCCAGGCGCCGGGCGGAGAGGCCGGCGGGCAGCGGCGGCAGTCCGCTCAGCGCGTCGACGCTCACGGTGCCGTCCGCCGCCAGGGGGACGCCGTGCGCGCGGATCAGCCGGGACAGCTCGCTCTCGAAGGCGGCGGAGACCCGCTCGGGGTCCACCCGGAAGCCGGTCACGGCCAACTCCCCCACGTTCACCCGGATCTCACTCGGCTTCACACCCATCCGCGCACCTCCGCCGGCGTCAGGGAGCGCTCCAGCTTCAGGTACTCGGTGCGGGCGGCGGCGAGCATGTGCCGCATCTGGAGCCGGTCGTCCTCCTCGGCGGCGAGGAAGGCCCCGGACAGGGCGATATTGCGGATCGAGCCGCCCGCGACGGTGAGTTGGGCGAGGAGGGTGGGGTCCAGGTCCTTCACCGGGGCCTGGGCCGGGATCACTCGTCGCCAGATCTCGGCGCGCTCGTCCTCCGCCGGGAAGGGGAAGTCCACTACGAAGCGGATCCGGCGCATGAAGGCCGTGTCCAGGGCCTTCTTCATGTTGGTGGTCAGGATGGCCAGGCCGCGGTACGCCTCCATCCGCATCAGCAGATAGCTGACCTCCAGGTTGGCGTACCGGTCATGGCTGTCCTTGACCTCGCTGCGCTTGCCGAACAGCGCGTCGGCCTCGTCGAACAGCAGCAGCGCGCCCCCGCGTTCGGCGGCGTCGAAGACGCGGCGGAGGTTCTTCTCGGTCTCGCCGATGTATTTGCTGACCACCTGGGAGAGGTCGATCACGAAGAGATCCAGGCCGAGTTCCCTGGCCATCACCTCGGCGGCCAGGGTCTTGCCGGTGCCGGAGCCGCCCGCGAACATCGCGGTGACGCCGAGGCCGCGGCGCAGGGTGGCGGCGAATCCCCACTCCTGGTGGACGGTCGCCCGCTGCCGGACGTGCGCGACGATCTCCCGCAGCACACCGGTCTGGCGTTCGTGCAGGACCAGGTCGTCCCAGCCGGCCTGCGGTTCGATCCGGCGGCCGAGCTCGTCCATGCCGACGCGGGCCTCTTCGAGCCCGGCGCGCCAGGCGAGTTGGGCGGCGTCGAGGCGGTCCTCGAAGGGCAGTCGGCGGCGCACGGTGGCGGCGGCCGAGCGTACGACGTGCGGGGGGAGCTGGAACTGGGCGATCAGGGAGCGCAGTTCGGTGTCGTCGAGGTCTGCGACCGGCTGGAACGCGTCCGCCCAGAGGGTGAGTTGCTCGTCGTCGTCCAGGCGCGGCACGGTCACCCGGGCCGCGTGGGCGCGGTCGGTGCGCAGCGGGTCCTCGCTGGACACCGCGACGGGTACGGCGGCCGCGGCCAGGAACGCCTCGGTGGCCGCCCGCTGGTCGCGGTCCAGGTCTCCGGCCGCCACCAGGAGCGCGGCGGGCAGCAGGATCGCCTCGCGCTGCCAGAGGCGGGCGAGGGCGTCGCGTTCGGCCGGGTCGGCCGGGATGTCCTCGGCGGCGGCGGTGTACAGGCCGAGCCCGGCGCGGGCGGCTGCGGCGGCCGCAATGTCGGCCCGGCTGCGCGGATCACCGCCGGTGATCTCGACGACCGGTGGGGTGTCCGGTCCGCCGACGGTGGTCCAGCCCTCGGCGACGCGGCTCGCGGCCAGGTCGTAGGAGGGAGGCAGTCGGTCCGGGGCGGGGGTGCGGCGCAGTAGGCCGTGCAGGCGGGCATCCAAGTAGGGGGAGCCCAGCAGGAAGTGCAGGATGCGTTCGTCGAGGCGCAGCCGGGTGGTGGTCAGGCGGGCCGCGTCGTCGAGTTCGACGATTCGCCAACGGCGCAGCGGGGCGACCGGAGTGAGGGCGCTCCAGTGCGGTTCGGCCAGCGCGGCCAGGGCGAGGGAGAAGGTGGGGTACGTCCGATCGGGGTCGCCGCCGGCGGCTGCGCAGCGGGCCGATGTCGTGGGCTCCAACTCCTGGGCGGCGGCGAGGAGTACGACGTCCCGTTCGAAGGAGGTGAGCCCGAAGCAGGTGACGAGTGCGTCCAGAGGGACGGGGCCATTGGGCGCGGGGGCGGTCTCCGGCGTCTCCGAGCCCGTCGTGCCTGCCGCGTGGGCGTCGACACGGGCCAGTACGCGCCGGATCTCCGTGGTCAGCGACGAGCTCTCGGCCCGTGTGTCCGTCGTCATGTTCTCACCTGCCCCCGCTCGTCGGTCCGTCGTCTCAGTTCCGCTCGCCGTCGCCCTTACGCGGGCGAGGCGCCGTACTCTTCCTGCGAGTCCGGGCCGGGGTCTTGGCGGGGGGCCTAGCGGCCTTCTTGGCGGGCGTGGTGGCAGGTGCCGCCTCGTCTTCACCTGCTGAAGCCGAGGCCGAATCCGAAGGCTCCTCGACCCGCAGGCCCGCGCCCGGCGGCACCGGTGCCCCCGGCGCCCCGAACGGCAGCACCCGCACCACCGACCGCTGCACCGGCTTCCCGGGCACCGGCGATTCACGGCCGTCGACGAAGACCAGGGACGCCTGGTAGACCACGGACAGCGAGTAGGGCGTCTGGTGGAGCATCCCCCACAGCTTCGACGCCTCGTCGATGTCCATCACGGCCGGTGTGAAGCGCACCCGCTGCACGGCGTCGGCGAGGTCGCTGCCCGCCAAATACGGCCGCTCACCGGCCTGTTCGATGACGTCCTTGGGCAGCACCGGCATCTCGTGCAGGGCGCGCACGACGGCGCCGATCAGCCGCTGGCCGACCAGTTCGGTCTCCTCGCCGTACGCGCTGATCAGGAAGTTCAGGTCGAGGGCGGCGGCGGGGCGCTTGACCAGCGTGCCGTCGGAGGCCCGGGTCGGCAGGTCGTTGTTGCGCTGCGAGGTGTTGGGCGTGACCTGGTACAGGAACACGGTCACGGTCGGCTCGGCGGGCGGGTCGGCGGGCGGCTTGCGGGGCTCCACCTTGACGGCCGCGCCGAACTCCGGCCCCAGGTTCGACTCGATGAGCAGGGCGAGGGCCTGGGTGACATGCGCGATGACGAGTGCGTTGCTCATGACGTCCGTTCCTCGGTTCCCTCGTGGTTCTCGTGCCGCATGTCACTCCCGCCCGCGCGTCAGGTAGTCGGCGAGGCTCAACGTCGCACCGGGACGGCTGTGTTCGGGCGACCGCTGCCGGTTGCCGTCGCTCGGAGCCGGTCCGGCCGTCACCTCCAGCCGTCCGATCTGCACCTGCACCACCTGTTCGGGCCGGCGCGCGGGGCGCCGGGCAGCGGCCTGCCGTACGGCGTCGCGGGCCGTCGCCGTGTCCGCGGCGGTGGGCCGCAAGGGGGTGGGCAGGGGGGTGGTTGACGGGGCGTCCCTGCCTGCCGGGACGGTGGCCGGACCCCGGTCGGGACTCCGCTCCTGCCGTCCCCGGGCCGCCGGGCCGCGCCGCGTCGGCTCGGGAACGGCCCGGGGCGCGACCGGCGTCACGGGGCGCAGCCGCGGGGGCGTGAGCGGAACTGGAGTGGGGCTCAACTCCCGCTCTTCCACGGTGCGTTCCGTGCGCACGACAGTCTGCTCCCGCTCCGTCCGGAGCCGGACCTCGGTCCGCCCCGGCGCGTCGCGGTGTGGTGCGGCCGTCGGCCACAGGGCAGCGGCGGGCGTGGCCCCGTCCGGTTCCGGGGCGGTGCCCCGTACCGCCTCGACGCGTTCGAACGGGCCCGGGAGCCTGGGCCGTAGCCGGGCCACGTCCGGGCGGGGTGGCGCCGCCGGTGCGTGCCGGGCGAGCAGCCGGTCGAGGAAGTCGGGGACCGGCGTCCCCTCGGCGTCAGACATCCGCACACAGCTCCAGGTAGTAGCGGCGGCGCAGCGGGCTGAGCGCCAGGATCTGCGGCTCGCTCCAGCCGTACGCGGTGGCGAGCAGATGGACGTCGAGCAGTACGTCCCGTGCCCAGGCGTCCAGTTCGGTCCAGAGGTAGGAGGCGATGTCGAGTTCCGCCCGGGTGGCCTGCCCGCAGTCGGGGCAGGCCACGTCGATCGTCACGTCGGCGCCGGGATCGGCGGCCTCGACCGCGTCGGCGATCCGCCGCTGGACCGGAGCGGGCAGTGAAGAGGCCGGGGCCGCCGTCCCGTGGTGCGTCGCCGTGACCAGGCACCGTGCGAGCAGGGCCGCACGCGGGTCGGCGGCCCGGGCCGCCGCCGTGAGGTCGGCGACGCCGGGCAGCCGGAAGGCCACCTCCCAGCCGTTCTCGGAGATCGTCACCTCCTGGCCGTCCGTACGCGGCGCGAACTGCCCGGCGTCCAGGTCGAACTCCATGTCCGCGGCGCAGGCCGCGCAGTCCAGGCGTACCTGCATCCGGTCCCCGAACAGCGCCCGGCGCAGCGCGAACAGGTCCGATTCGCGCCGGCCCACCGGCAGGGCCGGCAGTGCGGTGCCGTCGAGGTCCGGCCGGGCGGTGCGGTGCAGCAGCAGCGCGCGCCCGGCCGGCGCCTCGGCGAGTCCGGCCTCCCAGGTGGCCAGCAGTACGGCCGCCCCCGTGTCCGTCATGTCCCCCGACTCCCCGTGTCTCAGGCCGGGTTGAGGAACGAGGGCTCCTCCGGCTCGGGCACCTCGTAGTCCCGCTCCCAGCCCTCGCACTCCAGCTTCAGCGTCTGGATGGCCACCGCGTTGGCGTTGGCGTCCAGTTCGCCGAGGACCTGGTACTCGCTCGGCCAGGTCCGGTACAGCTTGTGCGAGACGGCGACCTGGCCTGCCTCGTTGAGGACCTGGATGACGATGTCCTTGCGGAAGTCGGCGAGCGAGACCTCGGAGCCGAGGCCCGCGCCGACCTGCCAGACCTTGTTGGCCCAGCGGTCGAACTCGGGGTCGTGGGTGACCCCGCGCTCCAGGGTGATGCCCTCGAACTCCGAGCGGCCCGGGGACTTGCGCGGCGAGGAGGGGTCACCGCCGTGCCGGTGCTTGACTACCTCCGTGGTCCGCTTCAGCGGGGAGATCTTGCTGATGCCCGCGACCGTCCGACCGTCCCACAGGACCAGGAACTTGAAGTTCTTGTAGGGGTCGAAGCGATGGGCGTTGACCGTGAACTCAGCCATCGAAAATGTCCTCGGGATCCTTAGAGCTCGAACTGCCCGGACGTCTGCTGGATCTTGACGATCACGAACTCGGCGGGCCGCACGGGCGCGATGCCGACCAGGACGTTCACGACGCCGTTCGCGATGTCCTCGTCCGTGGTGGTGTCGCTGTCGCACTTGACGAAGTACGCCTCGCGCGGGGTGCCGCCCTTGAAGGCGCCCTGACGGAAGAGGGTGTGCAGATAGGAGGAGGCGCTGAGGCGGATCTGCTGCCACAGGTTCTCGTCGTTGGGCTCGAACACCACCCATTGCAGGCCGCGTTGGAGGCTCTCCTCGACATGCAGGGCGAGCCGGCGCACCGGCACGTACTTCCACTCGCTGTCCAGGGCGTCCGAGCCCTGGAGCGTGCGCGCGCCCCACACCGTGGGCCCGGTGACGGGGAAGGTGCGCAGGCAGTTGACGCCGAGCGGGTTGAGCAGTCCGGTCTCCCGGTCGGTGAGGTCGACGGAGAGCGAGCGCACGCCGATGAGGCGGGCCTCGGTTCCGGCCGGTGCCTTCCACACGCCGCGCTCGGAGTCGGTGCGGGCGATGACACCGGCGACCGCGCCGGACGGCGGGAAGGCGCGCAGCCGCCCGGTGAGCGGGTCGGTGAGCTGGATGTGCGGGAAGTACAGGCCCGCGTGGTTGCCGCGGACGGCGTCGAAGGCGGCGAGCCCGGCGCGCGCGGTGTCCACGCTGACCCAGGTGCTCGGCGCGTCGACGAGCAGGAAGATCCGGCGCTCCTCGCACAGCCGCTGCGCGGCCGAGACGACGGTGAGCATGTCCTCGGTCTTCTCGTACGCCGAGATCTCCGGCAGCGCCAGCAGGTTGACATCGGCGACGCCGCGCAGCGCCTGGATGCCGGTCTTGCCCGCCTCGGAGCCGATGAGGTCGCGCGGTCCGGGCGCGGCACCGTCCTCGCCGCCCTCCAGCGGGAACACCGGCGGGTTGACGGAGGCCTCCAGGCCCAGGTCGTTGGCGCACTCGCCGAGGAAGCGGACGATGTCCTCGGGGTCGGTGGAGCCCGCGACCACCTGGATCCGGCGGCCGAAGGCGGTGACCTCGGCGCCCGCGAAGGCGTGCTTGCCGGGGGCGTCGGGCAGGGCGCGCAGTTTGCGCTCCAGCAGCAGCGCCAACTCGGCGACAGTACACGGGGCTTCGCCGTCGCAGTCGGGGTCGTAGAGCGTGAACTCGCGCTCCACGTCACCGATCTTGACCGTCAAGTCGACGGCGAGGTCGGGCAGTTCGTCGCCGAAGGGCTTGGAGACGGTGCCGGACGGGTCGGGGCGGCCCTCGCCGACGACCTCGACGCGGATCAGCCGGGACCCGGCGTTGATCACGGTGGGGGCGTAGCGGCCCTCCGAGGAGTCCATGGACAGGCCGGTGAAGCTCTCGCGGGCCTCGCCCCGGGCGTCGTACACGCGCAGATTGAACGTGTCGTCGGGGCAGGGCGTGGCGTGGTCAACGGCGACCCTGAGGCCGTTGCCCCAGACTCCGGGCTCCTTGGCATGCACCTCCAGGGCCCGGCTCTCGCTGTGGCCCTCGGTGGACTCCAGGGTGACGCAGGCGGCCTTGCCGCTGCCGGACTTGGCGACGCGGACGATGACGGCGATAGTGCCGCCGTTGCCGAAGAACTGGTGGACCGCGTGACCGACGGCGCTCTGCGCGCTCAGGCCGCCGAAGCGGCGCTCGAACTCCGTGAAGCTCGTGACGCGCACGGGCTCGTTGAGCGGACCGCGCCGGGTGTGGCCCACAAAGGCGGTCACGGACGTGGTCAGGGTCGAGATCGTACGGGTGCTGCTGGGAAGCTCCTCGACGTAGACGCCGGGATACGTCGGCTTGGCGGCGCTCACCGCGCTCATCGGCATTCCCCCTCCTAATCCCTGTCTCGGGCACCGGGACGAAGGCACCAAGAGAAGGCGGAGGCGTACGTTCCGAAGGCGGTGCGCACAGGGGCCCGAAACCTGGTCGGTGGTGGCCGCGCGCACCGCATCAAGTTCCCCCGTCAGTGCCCGGACGTATCGGTCCGCCCGGTCAAGCAGCGCGCTTGTGACTCCTGATGCTCAAGTGCTCAATCCACCCTGGTGCGTTTCGAGTTGACGCAACAAGGCACCTTCAGGCCACCCGGGGAGAGGGTTTGGTGAAGACGCCGACGCGGCATCCGCACACCGCGCCTGCGCGCCCCGGCCAGGTGGTTCACAGACCTTTCACAGCGCCGTGCCGCGCCACGGCGGGCAGGGGCACAGAAAGCCCTTGCCCGCGCCCCGTCCCCGGTGACACGCACATGCGGCCTCCCAGAGTCGTACACAATCCGGCGTGGCCGATTACACCGGGGTGACTCGAACACGCATGCCCTGCCGGACCGGCCCTGTCGCTCCTCCGGCGCACGGCAGGAATCGTCGCCACCGGACCCGGGGTACGGATGGAGCGCTTCCGGCTCGGCCGCGACGAAAGGGGACCCGGTATGCGCAGGCTGCTCGCTGACGCGGCCCGTACGCTCGTTCCGCGCGGCGGCGACCCGCAGGGCCCGCTGCCGCCCCTGATGCTGACCCTGACGCTGGTCACCGGCATGGTCGACGCCGTCAGCTTTCTCGCCCTCGGTCATGTCTTCGTGGCGAACATGACGGGCAACGTGATCTTCCTGGGGTTCGCGCTCGCGGGGGCCGAGGACCTGTCCGCGCTCGCGACCGTCGTGGCGATGGCCTCGTTCCTGACCGGCGCGGTGGCCGGGGGCCGGGTCGCCGCCCGGCACTCGACGCATCGCGGGCGCCTGCTGAGGGCGGCGACGGCCGTGGAGTCGGTCCTGGTCGCGGTGGCCGTGGTGGTGGCCGCGGTGGCGGACGGGGACGTCACCACCGGCGTCCGCTACACGCTGATCGTGTTCCTGGCGCTGGCGATGGGCCTGCAGAATGCGGCGGCCCTGCGTCTGGGCGTGCCGGACATGACGACCACGGTGATGACCCGGACCCTCGCGGGCCTGGCCGCGGACTCCACCGCGGGCGGCGGCGAGGCGGCGCACCCCGGCCGGCGCCTGCTCTCCGTCCTCGCCGTGCTGCTCGGCGCCCTGATCGGGGCGGCGTTCCTGGTGCACGACCACCTGGTCCCACCGCTGGCCCTGGCGCTGGCCCTGCTGACGGCCACCTCAGTGACCATCCACCGCCTGTCGGCCACGGAGGCACCCTGGGTCCACACCCAGTGCTGAGCCAGGGCCCGTCCGACAATTCCCGTCGTCCGCCCGGAGGGCGGGCCGCGCGGCGGCGATGGGGGTGCCCCCGCGCGAGCCGGACGAAGCCGGCTTCGAGCACGGCTGGGGGTCCCCCCTCTGGGGGAGTGCGTGCCGGGCGTCGCGCGGCAGGCGGGAATCGCCGGACAGGCCCTACCGCTCCAGCCGCCCGAGGTGGGCCACGTTCGCGCGGTCCTCGGCGTCGTCGCTGGCCGCCGCCGCGAACCAGGCGTCGAGGATCTCCTTCAGCAGTGGCTCGGAGGTCAGCCGCAGGCTGAGGGCGAGCACATTGGCGTCGTTCCAGCGGCGCGCGCCGTCCGCCGTATAGGCGTCCGTGCACAGGGCCGCGCGGACCCCGGGCACCTTGTTGGCGGCGATGGAGGCGCCGGTGCCGGTCCAGCAGCAGACCACGGCCTGGTCGGCGGTCCCGGCGGCGACCTCACGCGCGGCCGCCTCGGAGCAGACCGCCCACTGGGGGTCGGCACCGGGCCGCAGCGCTCCGTACGGCACGGTCTCGTGACCGCGCCGCTCCAGCTCCGCGAGGAGGAGACGGGCGAGGGGTTCGTCCATGTCGGAGGAGACCGAGATCCGCATGCTCGAAGCGTACTCAGTCGCCGGTCGGGTGATCTGGGTCACGAGCTGTCACAGGGATCGGCCGTGCGGTGTCTTGAGGCCGAACCCGTGAAAACGGAGCCGAACCACTGAAGCGGAGAAGACACCATGAGCCAGCACTCCCACGTGGTCGTGATCGGTGGAGGTTACGCGGGCGTCATGGCCGCGAACCGGCTGACGCAGCGCGCCGACGTGACCGTGACCGTGATCAACCCCCGCCCCACCTTCGTCCCGCGGCTCCGTCTGCACCAGCTGGTGGGCGGGACCCACGAGGCGGTCGTCGACTACCGCGAGATCCTGGCCGGCCGGGTCCGGCTGGTCGTGGACCACGTGACCCGGATCGACCAGGCCGGGCGCGGGGTCGAGCTGTCGGACGGCAGCGTCCTCGGCTACGACTACCTGATCTACGCGGTGGGCAGCGTCGGCGCCGCACCGCGCGTGCCCGGGGAGGCCGAGTTCGCCCACCCCGTCGCCACCCTCGAGGCGGCCCGGAAGCTGCGGTCGGTCCTCAACGGCACCCCCGCCACGGCGCCGGTCACAGTGGTGGGAGGCGGCCCGACCGGCATCGAGACCGCCGCCGAACTCGCCCAGCAGGGGCGCCGGGTGACCCTGGCCTGCGGCGGCGTGCTCGGCCCGTACCTCCATCCCCGGGCCCGGCGTACCGCCGTCAAGCGGTTCGCCGCGCTGGGGGTGACCGTCCTCGACGGCCCCGGCTCCAAGGTGACGTCCGTGACCCGCGATGCCGTACGCCTCGCCGACGGGCGCGAACTGCCGAGCGAGGTCACCGTCTGGACCGCCGGGTTCGGGGTGCCCGAGCTGGCCGCGCACAGCGGGCTGACCACCGACTCGGCGGGGCGCCTGCTCACGGACGAGACCCTGACCAGCGTCGACGACGAGCGCATCATCGCGGCCGGGGACTCGGCGGCCCCCTCGGACCTGCCGTTCCGGATGAGCGCCTACGCCGCCGGATGCCTGGGCGCGCACGCCGCCGACACGGTGCTCAACCGGCTCGCGGACCGGCCCGCCGAGCCCGTCGACCTGTCCTTCCCGGCCATGTGCCTCAGCCTGGGGCGCGGTATGGGCATCTTCCAGTTCGCGCGCAAGGACGACACCGCGATGGGCCTCTACGTCGGCGGTCGCGCGGGCGCGAAGCTCAAGGAGATGTCCTGCGCGTTCAGCGTCAAGCACCTGGTCAAGGAGGCCCGCAAGCCCGGTGCGCACCACTGGCCCAAGGGCGAGCACCGGCGCCGGGTCCTGCGGGCCGAGGAGGACAGGACACCAGCCGCCTAGTCACGCACGGCGAGCCTCCGGGTTCCTGACAGCGCTGCCGACAGCCACACCAGAATCGTGCCGACCATCACGTGCAGGGCGATGGTGAGCGGTGAGTCGGGCAGCGCGGTCAGGAACGCGAACGCCGGCAGGACGACGGCGTATCCCCACGCCGGCACCCTCGGGAAGACGCGGGCCCGGATCATCGCCGCGCCGAAGGCGGCACAGCCCACCGCGAAGACGGCCGCCGAGCCGATGAGCACCGGGACGGTGGGTCCGGTCAGCGTCTCCTCGATGACCTCCTCGTCGAAGTAGAACAGGACCAGGTTCGCGGCGAACGCCCCGCCGCCGAACAGGCCGAGCCCGATGACGTTCAGGGTGTGGGCGGTGTCCGCGTACCGGCCGGTGACGGCGCCCTGCGCCAGATGCAGCGCGGTGAGCAGCGGCAGCGCGAACGCGGGCGAGACCGCGAGCAGGCAGCTGGTCGCCGAGGTCTCCCCGGTGAACGCCTCGACCAGTGCGGACAGGGCGATGAGCAGTCCGGCGAAGGCCCCGCACAGCGCGGCCGGTCGAAGGCGTGGCGCTGACGAGGTCGCCGAGGTGGTCGCTGTGGACATGAGGGCCACTCCTGGTGTTCGAAACGGCAGGTCGGGGCGGCAACGCTAGGGCGCGGGCGGGTCACGCCGGGAGGTGCGGAGCGGCGACACCCGGGCGCCGGAAGTCACCATCTGCCGTACCGCGCACAGCCGTTCGGCAGGTGTCTTCCCACCTCGTCCGATCGGGCCCGCGGCGGCCTACCCTGGCGGCAACGGGCGAGGGGGGATCATGTCGGCGTACACACCGGTCCGATGGGTGGCACCGCTGCTGTACGGGGCGGTGCTCGTCGGCGGTCTCTACCACGCGACGGTCGCCCCCGGCGGCGGACCGTCCGGCTGGCGTACGGCCGGCTTCGGCACCGCGATCGGCGCGCTGTTCGCCCTGGAGGCCGTCGCGGGCTCCGTCCCCCGGCTGCCGCTCCTGCTCGCCCGCCTCGCCCTGATCGGCGCGGTGGTCGTCCTGGACGCCTCCGAACTCGCCCAAGTGCTCTTCGTCCTGCTGCCGTTCACCGCCTACTTCGCGTACGGCCGCACCGTCGCGCTCGCCCTGGCGGCGCTGTGCCCCGCCGGGCTGATCGCGGGACTCGCCCTCGGCTCCCCCGGCTGGTACCGCGACCAGGAGCACATCTCCGACCTGCTCATGCTCTGTGTGGGTCTGGTGCTGGCGCTGTCGATGGCCGCCGTCGCCGTCGGTGAGCAGCGCGCCCGCCTCGCCGTGCAGGAGTACGCGGCACGGGTCGCGGAGCTGTCCGCCGCCGCCGAGCGCAACCGGCTGGCGCGCGACCTCCATGACAGCCTCGGGCACCATCTCACCGCCATCTCCGTGCAGTTGGAGATGGCCTCGGAGTTCCGGACGCTGGATCCCGAGGCGGCCGGGCGGGCCATGGCGGAGGCGCGGCGCTCGGCGAAGCTCGCCCTGGGCGACGTACGGCGGTCGGTCCGGGTGCTGCGCGACGCGCCGGCGCGGCCCGCGCTGACGTCCGCGCTGGCCGGCCTGGCGGGCGACGGCGGGGCCCGGCCCAGGGTCACCGTCGAGGTGAGCGGTGAGGAGAGCGCCTACGGGACGGCGGAGTTGACGGCTCTGTACCGTGCCGCGCAGGAGGCGCTGACCAACGCGCGCCGCCACGCCGGGGCCTCCGAGGTGACGGTGACGCTGCGGCTCGCGGCGGACGAGGCCCGGCTGGTGGTGGCCGACGACGGCTGCGGATTCGCGCCGGACGGGGCGACGGGCGGATTCGGACTGCTCGGGATGAGGGAGCGGGTGCAGCTGGTGGCGGGGAGCGTGCTGATCGACAGCGGTCCGGGGGCGGGCACCCGGCTGACGGTGACGGTGCCGCGCGGGAGAGGTGGGGCGGCATGAGCCAGGAGCCGGAGCCCACCGTACGGGTGCTGGTGGTGGACGACCAGCGGCTCATCCGCGACGGCATCGCCTCCCTGCTGTCCCTGCGGGCGGGCATCGCGGTGGTCGGTACGGCGGCCGACGGCCGGGAAGCGGTGGCGCGGGCGCTGGAACTGCGGCCGGACGTGGTGCTGATGGACGTGCGGATGCCGGAGCTGGACGGCGTCGAGGCGGTCGCCGTGCTCCGCGACCGGGCGCCGGAGTGCCGGGTGGTGATGCTGACGACCTTCGACGATGAGGAGTACGTCGTCCAGGCGCTGCGGGCCGGGGCCAGCGGCTACCTCCTCAAGGACCTCCCCGCCGACGAGCTCGCGCACGCGGTCCGGCTGGCCCACGCGGGCGTCACCCAGCTGGAGTCCTCCGTGGCCCGCCGGCTCGCCGAGGCCCTGACCGCCCCGGAGCCCTCCGTCACGGCCACGACGGAACTGACCCCGCGCGAGATCGACATCCTGCGGCTGGTGGCGCACGGCCACACCAACCGTGAGATCGCCGCGCACCTCTACCTCAGCGAGGGCACGGTCAAGAACCACATCTCGCGCATCCTCACCCGCCTCGGCCTGCGCGACCGCACCCAGGCCGCCCTACGGGCCAGGGACCTCGGCCTGCTGTGACGGGCATGGCCCCTTTCGGGCGCTCCGGGCTCGCGGCCCCTGGGGGCCGGCCGGACGCTGGGCATATGACAACAGCCACTTCCCAGAGCACGACGCTGGCCCTCAGCAAAGGGGGCGCCTCGCTCGTGGATCTGCTGGTCGACGTCCCGGAGGTCCGGGTCGTCGTCACCGGGCCACGCATGCTCTACGACCACCTGAACCTGCTGACCACCCTCGCCCCCGCCGACGGCTGCAACGCGCACCGCGTCAAGGAACTCGCCGACGCCCTTGAGGGGACGATCCACTGCGGCACGATCGGGGTACACCCGGCGGAGATCGAGGTGAAGCCGTACCGGGCCGGTGTCCTGCTCCAGGTCGGGCTCGGACCGGCGAACATGTACCAGAGCGCGCTGGTCCTGCGCACCCGGACGGGAGAGACCTTCCGGGAACTGCTCACCAGGCTCCTCACGGACGACCCCGGCCGGTACTTCTTCGCCGGCCTGCACGGCGTCCCGGCCGACGGCCACCTCGAACACGGCCACCCCCACGGCGGGGGCGCACAGCCCGGCGGTGGCGCACAGCCCGGTGCGGGCGGCCATCCCCACCACGATCACGGAGGGGGCGGTCATGGACATCCGTAAGAGCGCCGTGGACCTCACCGCTCAGGAGCGCGACAAGTTCCTGGAAGCGGTCATCCGCCTCAAGAACCGCCCGGCACCCGCCGGCCCCGCGGGGACAAGCGTCTACGACCAGTTCGTCGCCCTGCACAGCGCGGTGATGGCGGTCCACCCACCGGGGCACCCGGTCGGTGAGACCGTGAACTTCGCGCACTGGAACATCGGGTTCTGCGCCTGGCACCGGCAGTACGTCCGGCAGTTCGAGAAGGCGCTCCAGACCGAGGTCCCCGGCGTCACCGTCCCCTACTGGGATTGGACCGACCATCCGGGCGCCGTCGCAAAGCTGTTCACCGACGGCTTCCTCGCCTCGCTGGGCACCGGCGCCCCCGCGGACGTCACCGACAGCGTGCTCCGCAATCCGGTCCCCCCGGCCGACCGGCCGGCCTGGTGGCCGACGAGCCCTCCGGGAGTCACCGGATTCCCCGTGCACCCCCTCCTGGAGGAGGGCTTCGGCACCACGCTGGCCAGGGCGGACTCGGGCGAGCAGTGGCCGCCCGGCCGCGCGCACATCGCGGCGCTGGAGCAGCACGTGGTCCAGCAGCCGGGCGTCCATCCCTTCTGGTACTTCTGGACGGCGCTGGAAGAGGGCTTCCTCGCCCAGGGCCCGGGTGGCTCAGCAGTTTTCGTGCCCGCGCACAACAGCGGGCACAACTTCATCGGCGGCCACATGTCCCAGGCCTTCTCGCCCAACGACCCCGCCTTCTGGCTCCATCACGCCAACGTGGACCGGATCTGGGCGAACTGGCAGAACCGGCGGCTCGCCGCGGTGGCCGGTTCCAAGCCGCGGGACCACTATCCGCCGCCGACGGAGCTCTCCCCGTTCAACCTGGAACCCGCGCCGCCCGGACACCGCCTCGACGACCGGATGTGGCCCTGGGTGGGCACCACCAACGGCTACGACACCCTCATCGACGCCCAGGTGAAGCAACTCCTGCCGGACTTCTCCGGCATGGGCCCGGTCACCGTGGCGGACGTCCTGGACACCGAGACCCTCGACACCGAGGGCTACCGTTACGCGCCGCCCGCGCCCTGACCCGCGCGCAGTGCCGCCAGCGTGGCCTGTACGTCGGCACCGCGCGGCCGGTTGTGCGGGAGGCGGGCGAGCACGGCCGCCATGCCGCAGGTGTTGGTGAGGGCGGAGAAGACCAGGCCGCCCGCGACACCCGCCGACAGCAACTGCCAGGCGGGGTGGAGGAGGACACCGAGGAGGAGACCCAGCAGCACCAGCGTGCCCGCCGTGAAGCGCACCTGGCGCTCCATGCCCCAGACGGTGCGGGCAGGGCCGGAATCGGGCCGCCGGAGGTCGTTGCCTTCGGCGGCCCAGGCGTTGGTGCCCCCGGCGAGCGTGGCGGCGGGGATGCCCTCGGTGATCAGCACGGCGCAGGCGTTCTCGGAGCGGGCGCCCGAGGCGCACACCAGGAGGAGCCCGGTGGTCTCGCGCAGTTCGGGCAGGGCCCTGCGGACGTGGTCCAGCGGGAGGTTGAGGGCGCCGGGCAGATGGCCCGAGTCGTATTCACCGGGGGTCCGCACGTCGATGACGGTGAACTCGTGCAGCCGGGCAAGGGCCTGGCCGGGGGTGAGGACGACGGGGGCGAGAGGAGCGGTCATGGCAGATGTGATCCTTGGTGTTCGACGTCGGCCCGAAGTGGGACGTACAGTACCCCTAGGGGTATTTCTGGAGGAGTGATCGTGGAACTGGACCTCGCGGGTGCCGAGCTCAAGGCCGTGCTGAACCGGCTGCGCCGGGCGCAGGGCCAGATCTCCGGTGTGATCCGGATGATCGAGGAGGGCCGGGACTGCGAGGAGGTCGTGATGCAGCTCGCCGCCGCGTCACGCGCCCTGGACCGGGCCGGCTTCGCGATCATCGCGACCGGCTTGCAGCAGTGCGTGGCCGACATCGAGGCCGGCCGCAGCTCCGGTGAGGACGCCGAGCAGATGCGGGCGCGTCTGGAGAAGCTCTTCCTGTCGCTGGCCTGAAGGTCTCCGGCGGCAGCGCTTCGGGGTCTCACAGCATCGCGTCCCCCAGCATGAAGACCGCCACCGCGAGCAGTGCCAGCGCGAAGGTCTGCTGAAGGGCCCGCGCGGACGCCTTCGCCGCCAGCCGCCGACCGTCCCAGGCGCCCAGCACCGCCGCCCCGGCGAAGGGCGCCACGATCGACCAGTCGAGGCCCTCGGCGGTCCCGGCGCGCAGGGTGAGCGCGGCCAGCGAGTTGACGGTGATGACCAGCAGGCTGGTGCCCACGGCGGCCCGCATCCGCAGCCCCACTCCCGTGACCAGCGCCGGTACGGCGAGAAAGCCGCCGCCCACCCCGAGGACCCCGGTCACGGCGCCGAGCCCGGCACCGACCCCGGCCGCCCGGCGGGGCCGTAGCGGACCGTCCCCCACGGTCGGTCCGGCGCGCCCGGTGAGCATGCGCGCCGCGACCGCGGCCGCGAGGACGCCGAACGCCGCGGTGAGCACCGCCTGGGAGATCCGTCCGGCGACGGCTCCGCCGAGCAGCGCCGGTCCGATGCCCGCCGCCGCGAACGCGAGCCCCGTGCGCCAGCGGACCCAGCCGTCGCGGGCGTGGGCGAACAGGGCCGTGGCGGAGGTGAGGACCACGATGACGAGGGACGCGGTGGTGGCCGCGGCCGGGCTGAAGCCGAGCAGATAGATCAGCGCGGGTACGGCGAGCACGCTGCCGCCGCCCCCGAGCGCGCCGAGCGCCAGTCCTACGACGGCACCGGCGACCAGCGCGAGCAGCAGAGGGGTCACAGGCCGGCACCGCCGCGCACCACCGGCAGTCCGGCCAGCGCCCACTCCGACATCCCGCCGATCACGTCGACCGCCTCGACGCCTCGGGCGGCCAGGATCTCGACCGCCAGCCGGGAGCGGTTGCCCGAGCGGCACACCAGCACCAGCGGGCGGCCGTCCGCCTCGGCCGGCAGCTCGGTCAGCGCCGACATCGGCAGGTGGACCGCCCAGGGCACGTGCCCTTCCCGCCACTCATCGGCTTCCCGTACGTCCACCAGCAGGGCCGTGCCGTCGCGCCTCGTTCGCTCGGCCGCCTCCTGGACGGTGATCCGGCGCTCCATGTCAGCCACCCCGGACGACGAGACCGGCGCGCTCCGCGGAGTCGAACGAGTCGTCCACCGCGACGACGTCCCGCCCGGCCGCGTCGAGCAGGGACGCGGCGATGGCGGCCCGCATCCCGCCCGCGCAGTGCACCCAGACCTGGCCCTCGGGGACCTCGTCGATCCGGCGGTGCAGGGTGTGCAGGGGGATGTGGAGCGAGCCGTCGATGTGTCCGCCGGAGCGTTCGGAGTCGCGCCGCACATCGAGTACGACGACACCCCCGGCCGGGATCCGGCCCGCGAGGTCGGCGAAATCGGCCCGGGGGAAGGCGGCCGGGGTCCCGTCCGCGCCGACCCAGTCGGCGGGTCCGCCGGTGGCCGCCGCGGCGGGCCGGTCGATGCCGACGCGCACCAGTTCGCGCTGGGCGTCGGCGAGTTGCTCCGCCGACTCGGCGAGCAGGGTCACCGGCTTGCCCCAGGGGATCAGCCAGGCGAGATAGGTGGCGAGCTGTCCGCCCGCCTCGAAGTTGAACGAGCCCGCGACATGGCCCTCGGCGAACGCGACCCGGCTGCGCAGGTCCACCACCCACTCCCCCGCGGCCAGCCGGGCGGCGATCTCCTCGGCGTCGGCCACGGCAGGCGGGGTGAGGTCGACCTGCCGCGGCCCGTCGGCGTTGAGGGGGCCCATGTGGGTGTAGTAGGCGGGGATGTCGTCGAGACCGGCCAGCAGATCGGCGACGAAGGTGTCGACGTCCCGGGTCAGCGCGTCGTTCTGCGCCTTCTCCTTGCCGATCGTGGTGGCGTCGCCCGCCGCCTGGGCCGAGGAGCAGAAGCTGCCGAAGCCGTGGGTGGGCAGCACCGGGGTCTCGTCGGGGAGTTCGGCGGCCAGCCGGTTCGCCGAGGCGTGCTGGGCGCGGGCCAGCTCCTCGGTCAGGCGCGGTTCGACCAGGTCGGGGCGGCCGACGGTGCCGATGAGCAGGGAGCCGCCGGTGAAGGCGGCGAGCGCGGTGCCGTGCTCCTCCAGGACGTAGGAGGTGTGGTGCGGGGTGTGGCCGGGCGTCGCCAGGGCGCGCAGGGCGAGGCCCGCGTCGGCGTCGACGACCGCGCGGTCCCCGTCGTGCACGGGGGTCCGGGCGAAGGAGACCCGGGCGTCGGCGGGCACCAGGTAGGTGGCGCCGGTCAGCCGGGCGAGTTCCAGACCGCCGGAGACGTAGTCGTTGTGCAGGTGCGTCTCGACGACGTGCGTGATGCGCACGTTCCGCCGCGCGGCCGCCGCCAGCACCTGGTCCACGTCGCGCGGCGGGTCGACCGCCACGGCCGTCCGCTCACCGCCCGCCAGATAGCCGCGGTTGCCGAGTCCTGCCACGTCGACGGTGTCGATGAAGAACACGTCGGGCGCTCCTTTCCGGTCGAATAATTACCCCCTGGGGTATACATCGAATGTAGCACGGGTACCCCTGGGGGTATTTTTCGGAGCCTGGGCGGGCGCATGGCGGCGTCTATCGTGATCGGCATGCAGTCCTACACAATCGGCCAGGCCGCACGGCTCCTCGGGGTAAGTCCGGACACCGCACGGCGATGGGCGGACGCCGGACGCGTGGCGACACGCCGGGACGAGACCGGGCGACGGCTCGTCGACGGGAAGGATCTGGCCGCGTTCTCCGTGGAGCTGGCCAAGAGTGGCGGGGTCGAGGGGGACACCTCGTACACGTCCGTCCGCAACGCCTTCCCCGGCATCGTGACCGCGATCAAGCTCGGCGACGTGGCGGCCCAGGTGGAGATCCAGGCCGGCCCGCACCGGCTGGTGTCCCTGCTGACCAGGGAGGCCGTGGAGGAGCTGGGCCTGGAGGTCGGCATGGAGGCGACGGCCCGGGTGAAGTCGACAAACGTACACATCGACCGCACCTGAGGCCTCAGAGGAACGCACATGCCAGGCCGTACGGTCACAGTTCTGGCTCATGCGAAGCCACAGGAGACTTCCCCCTCGCATCTGCGGCATGATCGAGCCATCAGAACCGCAGATGATGAGGACCAGAGGGAGTACAACCGTGTCGACCCGTACCGTGAGCCGGACCCGCCGCCCCGTGCGAGTGGCCGCTCTGGGAGCCGCCACCCTGCTGGCCTTGAGCGCCTGCTCCTCGTCCGACGACTCCTCGTCGGCGGCGTCCGACTCCTCCGCCTCCGACAAGGGCAAGCTCTCCGGCACGGTGACCGTGTTCGCCGCCGCCTCCTTGAAGGAGAGCTTCGAGAAGCTGGGCAAGCAGTTCGAGCAGGAGAACCCGGGCACGAAGGTCGTCTTCAGCTTCGGTGGCAGCGACTCGCTGGCCGCGAGCATCACCGGGGGCGCCCCGGCGGATGTCTTCGCCTCCGCCAGCCCCAAGACGATGAAGATCGTCACGGATGCCGGGGACGCCTCGGGGACGCCCGCGACGTTCGTACGCAACCAGCTGGAGATCGCCACCCTGCCGGGCAACCCGGACGAGATCGCCTCCCTGAAGGACCTCACGAAGTCCTCCCTGAAGGTCGTGCTCTGCGACGAGGAAGTGCCCTGCGGCGCCGCCGCGCAGAAGGCCCTGGAAGCCAGTGACCTCAAGCTCACGCCGGTCTCCTACGAGCAGGACGTCAAGGCCGCGCTGACCAAGGTCGAGCTCAAGGAGGCGGACGCCGCGGTCGTCTACAAGACCGATGTGAAGGCCGCCGGTGACAAGGTGGAGGGCGTGGACTTCCCCGAGTCGGCCGACGCCATCAACGACTACCCGATCGCCCTGCTCAAGGACGCGCAGAACACCGACGCCGCCAAGGCGTTCATCACCCTCGTCCAGTCCGCGGAAGGGCAGCGAGTCCTGACCGAGGCCGGATTCCTCAAGCCGTGACCCCGATCGACAAGGCCGACACCCTCGGAGCCGGGCCGCGGCGTCGGCACGTCCGGAGCGGCATCCCGCTGCCCCTGATGGTCCCCGCGCTGCTGGGCCTGGCGTTCCTGGTCGTGCCGCTGATCGCGCTGCTCGTCCGGACCCCCTGGCACAGCCTGCCCGAGCAGCTGACCAGCGCCGAGGTGTGGCAGGCGCTCCAGCTCTCCCTGGTGTGCGCCACCGCCGCGACCGCGGTGAGCCTGGTCCTCGGCGTACCGCTGGCCTGGCTGCTGGCGAGGGTCGAGTTCCCCGGCCGGGGCCTGGTCCGCGCCCTGGTCACCCTCCCCCTCGTCCTCCCTCCGGTGGTGGGCGGTGTCGCCCTGCTGATGGCCCTGGGCCGCAACGGCGTCGTCGGCCAGTGGCTGGACTCCTGGTTCGGCATCACGCTGCCGTTCACCACGGCGGGAGTCGTGGTCGCGGAGGCGTTCGTGGCGATGCCGTTCCTCGTCATCAGTGTCGAGGGCACCCTGCGCGCCGCCGACCCGCGCTTCGAGGAGGCCGCGGCCACTCTGGGCGCCTCCCGCTTCACCGCGTTCCGCCGGGTCACGCTGCCCCTGATCGCACCCGGCATCGCGGCCGGTGCCGTCCTGGCGTGGGCGCGGGCGCTGGGCGAGTTCGGCGCGACGATCACCTTCGCGGGCAACTTCCCGGGCCGCACCCAGACCATGCCGCTGGCCGTGTACCTGGCCCTGCAGAGCGACCCGGAGGCGGCGATCGCGCTGAGCCTGGTCCTGCTCGCCGTGTCCATCGCGGTCCTGGCCGGGCTGCGCGACCGCTGGATGACCGCCTCATGACCAAGACCCCCGACGTCCCCGTCGGCACCGCCCCGGACGGGCTCGACGCCCGCCTGGTGGTGGACCACGGCGCGTTCCGCCTCGACGTGGCCCTGCGCGTCGCCGCGGGCGAAGTGGTCGCGCTGCTCGGCCCGAACGGCGCCGGAAAGTCCACCGCCCTGCGGGCCCTGGCCGGACTGACCCCGCTCACCGACGGCCATCTGCGGCTCGACGGCACGGAGCTGGACCGTACGCCGCCCGAGTCCCGCCCGGTCGGAGTGGTGTTCCAGGACTATCTGCTCTTCCCGCACCTGACGGCCCTCGACAACGTGGCCTTCGGGCCCCGCTGCCAAGGCGCGTCCAAGGCCGGGTCCCGGGCGCTGGCCGCCCGGTGGCTGGACCGTATGGGCCTCGCCGATCACGCCGGCGCCAAGCCCCGCAAGCTCTCCGGCGGCCAGGCCCAGCGCGTGGCGCTGGCCCGCGCCCTGGCCACGAACCCCCGACTGCTCCTGCTCGACGAGCCCCTCGCCGCCCTGGACGCCCGCACCCGGCTGGAAGTCCGCGCCCAACTCCGCCGCCACCTGGACGAGTTCGAGGCGGTCGCGGTGCTGGTCACGCACGATCCGCTGGACGCCATGGTGCTGGCCGACCGGCTGGTGGTCGTCGAGCACGGACGGGTCGTCCAGGAGGGCGCGCCGTCCCACATCGCCCGTCACCCGCGGACCGACTACATCGCCCAGCTGGTCGGCCTGAACCTCTACCGGGGCGAGGCCGACGGCCACACCGTCCGCCTCACCACCGGCCCGTCCCTCACCACCACGGAGCTGCTGTCCGGTCCGGCCTTCGTGGCCTTCCCGCCGAGCGCGGTCACCCTGCACCGCGACCGGCCGACCGGCTCCAGCGCCCGCAACCTCTGGCGCTGCGAGGTGGCCGGCCTGGAGACCCACGGCGATCAGATCCGCGCCGCGCTCACCGGCGAACTCCCCCTCGCCGCGGACCTGACCACGGTCGCCGCCGCCGAACTCGACCTGCACCCGGGCGCCACGGTCTGGGCGACGGTGAAGGCGGCCGAGACCCACGCGTACCCCGCCTGAGCGGCCACGCGGCGGCGCCGTCAGTGGGTCGGTCGGGCCCGGCTGATCTCGGCGAGCGGGGTGTCCGGGTCCTCGGTGACGGCGAGGTCGCCGAGGCTGACCATGCCGACGGGGCAGCCACCGCGCTCCACCACCGGCAGCCGCCGTACCGCGTACTGGCGCATCAGCTCGATCGCGCGGTCGGTGGTGTCGTCGGGGGTCACGGTGACGACCGGCGGTCTGCTGCACACCGAGCCGACGGCCGCGGTGTGCGGGTCGGCCCCCTCGGCGACGGCCCGGACCACGATGTCCCGGTCCGTGAGCACACCGAAGAGGTCGCAGTCGTAGGCCACGAGCACATCTCCGACGTTCTGCTCGCTCATCACGCGGGCCGCCTTCTCCACCGTGGTCATCGGCTCCACGGCCACCGCTCCGGGCGACATCACGTCACGTATCCGATGAGTCATGGGGGCACCT
The DNA here is from genome assembly GCF_027270315.1 of Streptomyces cinnabarinus. Taxonomy (NCBI): domain Bacteria; kingdom Bacillati; phylum Actinomycetota; class Actinomycetes; order Kitasatosporales; family Streptomycetaceae; genus Streptomyces; species Streptomyces cinnabarinus. Next base: position 994,945 of record NZ_CP114413.1, read on the forward strand.
CCCGTCCGTATCGGCCTGTCCGGCTACGCCCTCCCCTTGCGCAGGAAGCGCTTGAGCCGGGTCAGGGTCCAGGTGTTGATCACGTCGTCCTTGGTCAGCCAGCCGCGCTGGGCCGTCGCCACGCCGTAGCGCATATGGGCCAGGTGGGGTACGGCGTGGGCGTCGCTGTCGATCGCGAACCGCACCCCGTGCCGCCTGGCTCGCAGGATGTGCTCGTCGCCGAGGTCGAGCCGGTCCGGGTGGGCGTTGATCTCCAGGGCGGTGCCGGTGCGGGCGCAGGCGGCGAAGACCTCGTCGAGGTCGGCGTCGATGCCGGGCCGCTTGCCGATCAGCCGGGTCGTGGGGTGGCCGATGATGTTGACGTAGGGGTTCTCGCAGGCCCGTACGAGCCGCCGGGTGAGGGTCTCCCGGTCCTGGGTGAAGTGCGAGTGCACCGAGGCCACGCACAGGTCGAAGTCGGCGAGGAAGTCGTCGGGCCAGTCGACGCCGCCGTCCGGGCCGATGTTCAGCTCGACCCCGTGCAGCAGGCGCATCCCGCGCGAGGGTTTGAGTGCCCGCACCTGCTCGCGCTGGGCCAGCATTCTCTCGTCGGTCATGCGCTGCATGTACAGGTCGGGGGCGTGGTCGGTGATCGCGTAGTAGGCGTAGCCGCGCTCGGTGGCGGCGGCGACCATGTCCTCCAGGGCGGCGAGACCGTCCGTGAGGTCGGTGTGCGTGTGCAGATCGCCGCGCAGGTCCGCCTCCGTGACCGGCTCGGGCAGCCCGCCGTCCAGCCCGGCCTCGATCTCCCCGCGGTCCTCGCGCAGCGTGGGCGCGATCCAGGGCAGCCCGAGCCGCGCGTAGACGTCCTCCTCGGTGCGGGAGACGATCTTCTTTCCGCTCTCGGCGTCGAACAGGCCGTACTCGGAGAGCTTCAGCTTCTGGTGGACGGCCCGTTCGCGGATCTTGATGTTGTGCGCCTTGGACCCGGTGAAGTACAGCATCGCGGCGCCCCAGGAGTCCTTCGGGACGACGCGCAGGTCGACGGAGAGCCCCCGGTCGGTGCGCACGGACGTCTTCTTCTCGCCGCTGCCGATCACCTCGGTGACGTACGGCAGTTCGGTGAACGCCTTCGTCACCGGGCCCGAGGTGCGGGCCGCTACCAGGACGTCGATGTCGCCGATGGTCTCCCGGCCGCGGCGCAGCGACCCCGCGTAGGCGCACCGCTGCACGCCGCCGACCTCGGACAGCGCGGCGACGACCTCCTCGGCCAGTTCGGCGGCGACGTCGATGTGGACCCGGCCTCCGGCGGACCGCAGCAGGTCGATGCCGTGCAGCAGGTTCTCCTCGGTGCGCGGCCCGAAGCCCTTCAGATCGCGCAGCCGCTCCTCGTGGATGGCGTCGGCCAGCTCGTCGACGGAGGAGATGCCGAGCTCCTCGTAGAGCATCAGGGCCTTCCGGGGCCCGAGGGAGGGGATCGCCGTCAGCCGACGCACTCCGGCCGGGATCCTGGCCCGCAGCTCCTCCACGGCGGCGACACCGCCACTGGCCAGGTACTCCTCGACCTTCTCGGCGATCGACCTGCCGACTCCGGGGATCTCCTTGAGGCCTTTGGCGTCGAGGGTGGAGACATCGGTGTGGTGGCCGCCGATCGCGCGGGCGGCCTTCTCGTAGACACGCGCCCTGAACGCGTCTCCTCCGGTGATCGAGATGAGGTCCGCGTACTCCCGGAAGAGCGCGGCGATCTCGTCGTTGGCACGAGCCACATGTTCAGGGTAGGCACGCGGGGCGGTTTCAATCCCCCGAGGCGGCCCGGACATGGTCCGCGCACCACTGCCGGGCCGCGTCGGCGACGTCGTCGAGGGCGCCGGGCTCCTCGAAGAGGTGGGTGGCCCCGGGCACGACATGCATGGTGCAGGGCACCCGCAGCCGCAGCGCCGCGTCCTCGTTGAGCCGCATCACCTCCCGGTCCCGCCCGCCCACGATCAGCAGCACCGGCGCCCGTACGGCCTCCAGGGCGTCCCCGGCCAGATCGGGCCGACCGCCCCGGGAGACCACGGTGAGCACCCGCGCGGGACGCTCGGCTGCGGCCACCAGCGCGGCGGCCGCACCGGTGCTGGCGCCGAACAGGGCGACGAGCAGGTCCGCGGTGGCGTCCCGCTCCGCCAGCCAGTCGATGGCGGCCACCAGCCGCCCGCCCAGCAGCCCGATGTCGAAGCGGTGCTCACGGGTGACCGCGTCCTCGCGTTCCTCCTCCTCGGTGAGCAGGTCCATCAGCAGTGTGCCGAGACCGGCGGTGCGCAGGGCCGCGGCGACCTGGCGGTTGCGGGGGCTGTGCCGGGAGCTGCCGCTGCCGTGCGCGAACAGCACCACGGCCCGCGCCGACGGGGGCACGACCAGATCACCGGCCAGGTCGGCACCCGGGCCCGCGGGCACGACGACCGAGTGGGAGTTCATCAGCATCGCCTGCTTCCCACGATCGCTTGCTTCCCGCTGCTTCCCGGCTTCCCGCGATCGCTGCGCTCCCCGAGTTCCTCCGATCCCGCGCGGTAACCGGCCTACCGTGGAGTTGTGGGCGACGGTGTCGTGACGCTGTTCCTGTGCGGCGATGTGATGCTCGGGCGTGGCGTCGACCAGATCCTCGCGCACCCCGGCGATCCGGCCCTGCGCGAGCCGTATGTGACGGACGCCCGCGACTACGTCCGCCTCGCGGAGTCGGTGAACGGCCCGGTCCCGGCCCCGGTGCCGCCGACGTGGCCGTGGGGCGAGGCGCTGCGCGCGCTCGACGCGAGCGCGCCGGACGCGCGGATCGTGAACCTGGAGACCGCGGTGACCGACGACGGCGCCTTCGCACCCGGCAAGGAGATCCACTACCGGATGCATCCTGGCAACCTCCCCGCGCTGTCCGCGGCCCGCCCCGACGTGTGCGTCCTCGCCAACAACCACGTCCTGGACTTCGGCCCCGCCGGTCTGACGCAGACCCTCGCTTCCCTGTCCCGCGCGGGGCTGCGCACGGCGGGCGCGGGACGGGACGCGGACGAGGCGCACGCACCGGCGGCGGTCGCGCTGGGTGGCGGGGGCCGGGTGCTGGTGTTCGGCCTGGGCCTGGAGTCCAGCGGGATCCCTTCGTCGTGGGCGGCGACCGAGGACCGCCCGGGCGTCGCGTACCTGCCCGCTCCGGTCCCGGACACCGTCCTGGAGCGCGTACGGCGGTTCCGGCGCCCCGGTGACCTCGTGGTGGTCTCGGTGCACTGGGGCTCCAACTGGGGCTACCGCGTCCCCCGGGACCAAGTCGGCTTCGCGCACGCCCTGGTGGACGGCGGTGTCGACGTCGTCCACGGACACTCCTCGCACCATCCGCGCCCGGTGGAGGTGTACCGCGACCGGCTGATCCTGTACGGCTGCGGCGACTTCGTCGACGACTACGAGGGAATCTCCGGATACCAGGAGTACCGCGACGAGTTGCGGCTGATGTTCCTCGTCTCGGTGGCGGCGGACAGCGGGCGGCTGACGGGGCTTCGGATGGTGCCGTTGCGGGCCCGGCGGATGCGTCTTGAGCGGGCCGGGGCGGCGGACCGGGAGTGGCTGCGGGAGACGGTCGGGCGGATCAGCGCCGGAGTGCGGATCGAGACGGCCGACGATGGTTCCCTGACGCTCACTTGAGCGGCTGCCACGCAGGTCAGGTACCCCGGCGGCGCGTTGTCAGTGGTCTCCCCTAGAGTTCCCGTCACTTGATCGACGAAGTGCGGGGAGGCACCTGTGGGGTGGGTGACGGCGGGCGACTACGAGGTCGCGCTGGACGCGGGGAAGGTCGTGTGCCGCAACGCGGCCGGGCGGCGGCTGAAGTCGGTACCGGCCAAACTCGCGGACGATCCCGCGGTGGTGGAGCTGCGTCAGCTCGCCGAGTGGCTTCAGCGGCACGAACGGCAGTGCCTGACCGACGTGGAGCGGTGGATGGTGCGCTCCCTCGCGGTGCCGCTCCCGGTCATCGCCCGGGTGTGGCCGGACCCGGCCTGGCAGGCGGCCCTGCGCGACCTGGTCGTCAGCGGACCGGACGGCGAGGTCGCCGGGTTCCTGCGGGACGCCGACGTCGACCGCGGCCTCGGTCTCGTCGACCTGGACGGCGACACCGTGCGCATCAGCCCCGAACTCGTGCGCCTCCCGCACCCGGTGCTCCTGGAGGACCTGGAGGAGCTGCGGGAGTTCGCCGTCGAACTCGGCGTCGAGCAGCGCGCCCAGCAGCTCTTCCGCGAGGTGTGGCACCGCCCGGAGAACCTCGACACCGAGTCCCGGTCCGTCGAGGAGTACGCGGGCGGGGTGTTCAAGGAGCTGCGGTTCCTGGCCGGCCGGGCCACCCAGCTCGGCTACCGCGTCCGCGGCGGCGACGCCGTCTGCTCGCTGCGCGAGGACGGCCGCGCGATCGAGGCCCGGGTCTGGATCGGCGACTACGAGACCTATATGGAGACCGAGACCGGCCCGCTCACCTGGACGGACAGTGCCGGAAAGGCGCTGAGGCTCGGTCAGGTCGGGCCGGTGGCCTGGTCGGAGGGCATGCGCATGGCGGCCGCGCTGTACGCGGGACGCGACATCGAGGACGAGGAGAAGGCCGCATGAGCACGTACGACGAGACCACCGCGGCCGCGCTGCTGGAGGCGGGCGCCGTCCTTCCGCCGGGCAGCACCGACCGCGAGGACGCCGACACCCTCACCGTCCGCACCTATACCCACCCCGCCCTGGACGACCGGCGCGTCGTCCGGCTGGTGCCGGGCACACTGGGCGAGGCGGAGGATCTCGCCCTGGAGTTCCTGGGCCTGGCCCGCGAGCCTCGGACGCCCGAGGTCGGGCAGGTGCGCCGCGAGACACTCGGCTTCCCCGCCTGGGCGCTGGTCTACGACCCGGCCAACGGCCACCACGCGCTGGCCCTGGTCAAGGACGTCGAGCGGCTCGCCCGGCAGGCCAAGTCCCGGCCAGGCACCGCCAAGGACGGCTTCGAGGCACTGGGCGAGCGGCTCGGCCGGGCCGTCCCGCACTTCCTGCCGACGTTCTACGAGCAGGCCGCGCGGATCTTCCTCCAGCACGAGAACACGACGTACGCGGCGGCCTTCTTCGGCAAGGCGCGCGAGGCCGAGCGGGTGCACGCGCTGGCCGTGGACGAGGACCGGCAGCGCGCGGTGTTCCTGGAGTTCGCCTTCGCCGGGGCGCTGACGGTCAAGGCGCTCAAGGAGCATGTGAAGGATCTGGCCCGGCGGCTCGACCCCGGCGAGGCGTGGGCGCAGTACCGGCAGCTGACCGTGGAGCGCTGCGCGGCGGGCATGCCGCCGTACGCCTCGCTGCCGCAGGACGCCCGGAGCCTGATCAAGGCGGCCGGACTGGCCCGGGTGACGGAGGAGTGCGCCCTGGTCGCCGACCTGATCGCCTCCCCGGCCGCGGTGCGCGCTCCGGCCTCCTTCTGGAACACCTACCGCGCCACGCTGACCGTGCTCGCCAAGGAGCGCCCGCAGGCGCGGGTCCGGCTGCTGGAGATCATGCCGGGCGGTCTGGGCAGGTCCGTCGAGGACGACGAGTTCTGGCTCGGGATCCTCGCGGAGACGAGCGCCGACCGGCTGCTGACCGGCGAGGACGCGGGCGAGGTGGACCCGGCGGAGTGGCTCGGCCGGTGGGCGACCTACCGCAAGCACGGCTCCGCCGTCTCCGGACGGTCCCCCGCCACGCTCGCGCTGGCCGAGCGGATGGCTCCGCGGCTGCGTGCCGAGGGGCGGGCGGTCGATCTGTTCACCGGCCGCTGGCACGCGGGCGCCGACCTGGATCTGCTCGACCTGTGCGCGGCGGAGGGCGTCCCGCTGTCGGTGCCCGAGGTGGACACCCCCGTCCACGTGGCACTCGACCGCTGGCTGCGCGACGAGCGCCCCGGCCGCCGTGACCTGGTGGCCACCGCCGCCGACCCACGGCTGCGGCGCCTGCTCTACGAGGCGCTGGGCACCCTCGGCCGGGACCGTGGCTCCGACAAGCTGCTGGAGTCGGTCGCCGCGCACCCGGTGCTGGGCGAGGTGCTGCGGGATTGGATCGCCGACCGGGCCGACGAGTTCACCCGGGCGACCGGGCTGCCCGGCGCGCGGGAGGCGCTGGACCGGCTGCGGACCTTCCAGTCGGTGGCCAGGCTGGTCGAACCCGAGGCCGTGGCCCTGGTCGCCGCCCATGAGGTCGCGCCGCTGCTGGGCCGTACGCTGCGCGCGGGCATCATCGACGAGCTGGGCTGGCCCGCCCTCGACGAGGCGCTCCGGCTGCTCGACTCCGAGATCCGCCCCAAGAGCCACCTCAACGACCTGATGGTCAGCGAGGCATGGCCCGCGCTGATCCTGTCACGGGGGCACAAGGCGGTCGTCGTCGGCCCGCAGGAGGTGCTGCTCGAACACGAACTGCGCCTGCCCGTCGAGCTGGACCGCTGGAGCCGCCCCCAGTTCCGTTACACCGACGGCGAGTTGCTGGTGATGTGGCGGCAGGACGCAAAGCAGTGCGGCTACTGGTCGGCGCGGCCGTCGGAGGTGTTCACGCTCACCGGCGAGCAGCTCGGCTACTACCACGGCCACAACCTCGCCTCCCCGTCGATCCCGCTACCCGGCGGCGGCCGGGCCACCGGTGGCCGCACCCTGCACGCGGGTGACACCGTGCTGCCCCCGAACCGCCCGGTCCTCAGCGACGGCATCACCTGCTGGCGCCAGGGCCACCAGGGGCGGCAGCAGCTGTGGCTGGAGTACGACCCGGCCACCGGCACGCACAGCCGTGCCTCGCTGCCCGCCTTCCTGCGGTCCGGCATCCACGAGGACGCCACCCTCGACCAGCACCAGTGCGAGGTGCTGCCCCTGCAACCCGGCCTGGAGCACAGCCCGTTCGGCACCGACGGCACAGTCCTCGGACGCTGGGTGCGCACCGGGACGGAGGACGGCGAGAGGCTGACGACCGTCGGCACTCCGGACGGCCGTACGGTCACCCTGCGCCGGACGGTGGGCATTCCGCTGGGTTCGCTGCGGCTGCCCGGGGGCGCCGAGCCGGTCGTCGCGCGGGACGGCTCGCGCATCGCCCTGTTCGCGGCCGAGGACACCTCCGCGGGCGGCATGCTCGGCCAGGTGACCCTGGGTGAGCGGGGCCATCGGTTCGCTGCGGGCAGCCGGTACGTACCACCGGTGGCCTTCTGGCACGCCCTGCGTCCTCGTGACGAGAAGGGCTCGGCCGTGCTGCGCGGCCTGGGCGACGAGCGGGCGGCGGCACTGCTGCGGGCGTCCGCCGCCGCCACGGCGGAATACCGTGCGCAGTTCGCCGCGGCCACGACCCCGGAGGACCGCGCCAAGATCCCCAGCGCCGACGAGTTCGTACTGCGGGCCGTCCGGTCGACCCTGACCGAACTGACCGACGAGCGGCTGCTGATCGGTGTCACCTCCCTGGTGCGGGCGGCCCGCAGCGTCATCGAGTCGGCCATGACCCTCGCGGCGCCCCCGGTCGAGCGGCCACCGGTGAACAAGCGGCGCACGGAGGGCATGTTCGCGGACTACAGCCCCGAGCACGGCGACGACCGCACCCTGCGCGACGCCACCGCCGGCCTGACCAGCATGTGGGGCGGCTGGGGCAGCACGGAGCAGTGGAGCATGCTGCGGCAGATCCGCGCGGCGAACCACGTGCTGTCCGGCCGCCCCGCCGACGGCACGCCACTGTCCACGGACAACACGCGTCCGGCGCCGCTGAGCGACGGCTGGGTCAGCGACGAGTACACGATCCCGCGGATCGGCATGATCTGGCCGGACCTGCTCGGCGTGGTCCGCCCGCTCGCCTACCGGGCCGCGCTGGCGACGGTGCCCACGGCCCAACGGGAGGCGCTGCTCCTGCTGTTCGAGGCGCTCGCCGAAGGCCCCCTCGCCACCGGGGAGGGGGTGCGCGTGGTCGTCCTGGGCGAGCCGACGGAGAAGCAGCAGCGGCTCGGCCAGGTCCTGCGCCGGGACGGCCGTACGGTCGTCGTGCTCGGCTGCCAGAACGTCGACACGGCCCGCGGCCGGACCAACTGGCTCGCGCTGGACCACGATCCGACCGGCGCGTTCGGTGCCGTCGCCCACTTCACCCTGGAGAGCGAGACCCGGCACCCGCAGGCGTTCCCCGCCGACGGGCTCGCCGCCGTGGCCCGGCTGGTCCGGGACAAGGGCGCCGCGCCCTGGCGGCCCGAGGCGGTCGAGGCGTTCGCCGCCGTCACCCGGGGCGGGCTCGGCCCGCTCCAGGCGGGTGTGCTGCTGGCCGGTCTGCCGCACGAACGCGACCCCGAGGCGCTCGCCCTCCTGGGCCTGAAGCCACGGCAGATGGACCAGGCGAAGGGCATGCTCGGCTCGCTCGGGAAGACGGACCGCACGGCGCTGCTCTCGGCGCTGCTGCCCGCCGACCCCGCCGACCTGTGGCGGACCGGCCCGGATCTGGCCGCCGCGGGCACGGTGTGGGCCGAGCGTCTCGGCTCGGTCGTCCGGCTGCCCGAGGAGCTGTCGGCCGACCTCGCGGGGCTGCCCGCCGGGTCCGCCGAGACGGTGCTCAACCCCGGGCGTACCCCCTGGATCAAGGGGACCACGGTGCTGCGCCCCGACAAGGACGGCAACCTGGTCCCGCAGGACCCGGCGGCCGAGCCCGGCCGGCACGACCTGTCGAGTGCGGTCCTGACGCTGGCCTCCCTCGCCTATGCCCTGCCCTACGGCCACCCGCTGCGGGCCGCGCTGCCGGAAGGGCTCGCCGCGCTGCGCCGCCGGATCGCCGACCCGGAACTCCTGCTCCCGCTCGACGTCGAGTGGACGGAGAAGGGCAGCTCGACCGCCGTGGAGCTGCGCAAGGCGTACGGCCTCCCGGAGACCGGCGGGGCCGACGCGCACGGCCGGACCCGGGTGGCCGAGGCTCTGGTGCTGCGGCCGTGGCACCGCGACCTGGAGCAGCCCCTGGTCCGCACGGCCGGCCTCACCGGCCCGGACGACGCCGTACTCGGGCTCCTCGAAGGGCTGGTGGGCCCGCACCGCGGTGCCGGGCTGCGCTCGCTGCGGGCGCTCCTGTCCGACGACCTCGCCCGAGCCGTCGCGGCGGGCACCGACCCCACGGGGCCCGTCGGCCACGCCCAGGACCCCACGGTCAGCGTGCCGGAGCTGGTCAAGGAGGTCGCCGAAGCCCAGGGTCTGAGCGAGGACGCGGCGGCGCTGTACCTCCAGCTGCTCACGCTGCCCGATCCGACGGACCGCAATTGCGCCCGCTGGACCGGCTGGAAGCCCGCCCGGCTGAAGAAGTCCCGCGCCGAACTGGCGGCGACCGACCTGGTCGTCGAGGCGAAGCGGACCCGCGCGGGGCGCACCCTGTTCCTGCCGGGCGCCTGGCGGGACCTGAAGGGCTCCGCGCTGCCGGTGGAGGCGTGGAAGGAGGGCCTGTACCCGATCGGCGAGCATGTGCGGACCGTCCCGCAACGGCCGCTGACCGAACTGTTCGCCCGCGCGTGGGAACGCGTCCGCGGCGGCGACACCCCGGCCTACGAGGAACTCACCACGCGGGCCACCCGGAAGGGACGCCGCCGATGACGACCGCCCCCGCCCCAGCCCCGTCCGACCGACCGGAAGACCCGCAGCCCATGACCACCGCCCTCGCCACCCGCCAGATCGTCCCGCCCGAGGATCTGTACGCCGCCGAACTGGCCTTCCTCGCCGCGTACGACGACGGTCCGCGACCGCCCGCCTGGCGGCTCACGCCCCGTGCCGTCGTCACCTTCGTCATGGGCAGCGGCGGCCGGGCGCTGAAGCTGCCCGACACGGCCGAAGCACCGGACGGGGTGCCGCGGCGGCTGGAGGTGTCGGCGAAGTTCGTCGGCGACCGGGCGCTGGTCGAGCGCTGTGTCGTCACGCTCGCCGGCGAACGCGGACTGCTGCTGGTCGGTGAGCCCGGCACCGCCAAGTCCATGCTGTCGGAGCTGCTGTCGGCGGCGGTGTGCGGTACCAGCGGACTGGTCGTGCAGGGCACCGCGGGCACCACCGAGGACCAGCTCAAGTACGGCTGGAACTACGCCCTGCTACTGGCCCAGGGCCCCAGCCGGCAGGCCCTGGTGCCGTCGCCCGTGCTCACCGCCATGTCCCGGGGCGGCATCGCCCGGGTCGAGGAGGTCACCCGCTGTCTGCCCGAGGTGCAGGACTCGCTGGTCTCGCTGCTCTCCGAGCGGCGGATCGCGGTGCCCGAACTGGCGGGCGGCGAGGACTCGTTGGCGCATGCCGCGCCCGGCTTCAACCTCATCGCCACGGCCAACCTGCGGGACAAGGGCGTCTCGGAGATGTCCGCCGCGCTCAAGCGCCGCTTCAACTTCGAGACGGTCGGCCCGATCGCGGACCTCGACGCCGAGACCGCGCTGGTCCGCAGCCAGGCGCGGGCCTCGGTGGAGCGGGCGGGGGCCGCCTTCCAGGTCGACGACGCGGTGCTGGAGGCGTTGGTGACCGCGTTCCGTGATCTGCGGGAGGGGCGGTCCGCCGAGGGCTGGGAGGTGGAGCGGCCGTCCACGGTGATGAGCACGGCGGAGGCGGTGTCCGTGGCGGGCGCGCTGGGCCTGGCCGCGGCGTACTTCCCGGGCGACCAGGATGTGCTCGGGCTGCTGCCGGGCCATCTGCTCGGCGTGGTCCGCAAGGACGACCCGGCCGACGCGGCCCGCCTGCGCGGCTACTGGGACGGCCCGGTCCGGCGCCGCGCCGAGCAGGGCTCCGCCACCTGGCGCACCCTGTGGGACCTGCGCACGGTCCTGGAGGGCTGACGGCCATGCCCCTCTCCCCCGACGAGGCGATGACCGCCCTCACCGACCCGGCGGCCCCCTACCTCATCGGCGTTCGCCATCACGCCCCGTCCCTGGCCGCCGCCATGTCCGCTCTCCTGGACGCGGCCGAGCCCGATGTGCTGCTCGTCGAACTCCCGGCGGAAATGCAGGAATGGCTGCCGTGGCTGGCCCATGAGGAGACACAGGCACCGGTTGCGCTCGCGGCCGCGCCCACGGGTGGCGACGGGGGTGGTCCGGCGTTCTACCCGTTCGCCGAGTTCTCGCCCGAGCTGGCCGCTGCCCGCTGGGCGGCGCGGCGCGGGGTGCCGGTCGTCGCGTGTGATCTGCCGTTGGCCGACCGGGCGTGGGGTGAGGGGCGGAGCGCGGGCGGGTCGGGGTCAGCCGGTCCCGGTATCGCCGAGGTGCTGCGGGCCCGGCTGACCGGGCGCCCGGGGGACGATCTGTGGGACCGTCTGGTGGAGGCCACCGCTCCGGGCTCCCCGCCGGAGGCGCTGCGCCGGGCCGCTCTGCTCACGGGCTGGGCCCTGCGCGAGGACGCGGCGGCGTCGGTGGGCGTGCCCGAGCTGGATCTGCGGCGCGAGCGGTGGATGCGGGCGCGGCTGGCGGAGGCCACGGCGAAGGGGGAACGGGCGGCGTTGGTCATCGGCGCGTTTCACGCTCCGGCGCTGGTGGCGGCCGAGCCCGATGCCGCCTCGGAGGTCGACTCACCCACAGTGGGCGGGAGTTGGACCACCTCCCTCATCCCCTACACCTACGCCCTGCTCGACGAGCGCTCCGGATACCCGGCCGGCATCCGGGATCCGGAGTGGCAGCACCTGGTGTGGGCGGCGGCCGGGGAGCCGACCGCGCTGGAGGAGGCGCTGACGCGGGCGGCCGTGCGGGTGTGCGCCGAACTGCGCTCGCTCGGGCATCCGTCGGGGCCCGCCGACGCCCGGGAGATCACGCGCCTCGCCGGTGATCTGGCGAGGCTGCGGGGACTGCCCGCCGCGGGGCGTGGTGAGCTGGTCGAGGCCGTTCAGACGGTGCTCGCGCAGGGCGAACCGTACGGCCGGGGGCGGGCGGTGGCGCGGGCGATGGAGCGGGTGCTCGTCGGCACCCGCGTCGGGCGGCCCGCGCCCGGCGCGCCCCGCAGCGGTCTGGCCCCGGCGGTGGAGTCGGAGCTCGCGGAACTGGGCCTGCCGGGACCGGGAGCCGCCGGCGCCGCACGTGAGCTCCGGCTGGATCCGCTCCGTTCGGATCTGGACCGTCGGCGCGAACTGCTGCTGCGCCGCCTGACCGTGTGCCGGGTGCCCTACGCGGAGGCCCAGGAGGTGACCGGTGCGGGCGGCGCCGAGGCGCTGACCTCGCGCTGGGAGGCGCGCTGGACCCCGGCGACGGCGGCGATGCTGACGGCGGCCGGAGTGCGCGGGGTGACCGCGGCCCAGGCCGCCGAGGGAGTGCTGCGCGAGCGGCGCCGGACGGAGCGGGACGAGGGCGGGAGTACGGCCGAGCAGGCACTGCGGGGTCTGCGGGAGTCGGCGGAGTGCGGACTGCCCGCGCTCGCGGACGAACGGCTCGCGGATGTCGCCGAGGTGCTGCCGTACTCCGGCACGCTGCCCGAACTCCTCGACGGACTCGCCCTGTTGGACCGGCTGCGCGCCGGTCACATCCCGGGCCTCGCCGCCGACGAGCACCGTACGGAACGGGCCGTCGCCGTGGCCGAGGCGCTGACGTCCGCCGCGGTGCGCCAGGTGGACGGGCTGACCGGATCCGAGGACCCGGCCGACGCCCATGCCCTGCTCGAACTCGCCCACCGCGCCGATCAGTCGGGCGGTATCCGCCTCACCGACGCGCTCACCCGGCTCGCGGCCGACGGCTCGCCGTTGATGCGGGGCGCCGCCGGGGCGGTACGCGTCCTGCTCGGGCACGAGGCGCCGGACGCCCTGGGCGGCCGTATCGCCTCGTGGGTCGACTCGGCCACCACCGGGGAGTCCCGGTCGGCGCTGACCGCCCGGCTCACGGGCGTGCTGACCGCGGCCGGACCACTGCTGGAGTCGGCGCCGGCCGCGCTGGAGCCGCTGCTCGGCCGGGTGGCGGAGCTGTCGGACCGGGCGTTCCTGGATCGGCTGCCCGCGTTGCGCGGCGGCTTCGACACGCTCAGCCCGGCGGCTCGCGAGCGCCTGCTCGCCGCCGTGGAGGACCGCCTCGGCGCCGGACGAGCGGTGACCGACACCGGCGGCGTCGACCCCGTCGCGCTGGCCACCTGGACACGAGCCGACCTCGCGGCCAGGGCGGACCTGGAGCGGCTCGGGCTGCTGCTGTCACCCCGGGCGGCGGAAACGCGGGAGCCCGAAACCCCGGGACCCGCCACGGACTTGGCGGACCGGCAGCTCTCCCCCGCCGACCGCTGGCGGCTGGTGCTGGGGCGGCGCTCCGATCAACTCCCGCGTTCCGCGGCCGGGTTGGCCACCGCGCTGGACGAGCTGTACGGCTCCGGGCGCGGCGAGGGCAGCCGGGGCGGGCTGCCGGGAGCGGGCGGCGGCCGGGAGGCGCCGTATCCGGGGGTTCGGGAGTGGTCGGAGGAGCTGGCCGCGTTGTTCGGGCCGGGGATCCGGGAGGAGGTGCTGGCCGCCGCGGCGGCGGAGGGCCGTACCGATGTGCTGGCCGAGCTCGATCCGGACCGCGTGCGGCCGTCCGTGGATCTGCTGCGGACCGTGCTGCGGCATGCCGGCGGACTCCCGGAGGCACGGCTGGCCGCGCTGCGGCCCCTCGTACGGCGGCTGGTGGACGCCCTGACCCGGGAGCTGGCCACGCGACTGCGCCCCGCCCTGCACGGCACGGCTCTGCCGCGCCCGAGCCGGCGTCCGGGCGGCGGCCTGGACCTGCCGCGCACCCTGCGCGCCAACCTGGCGACCGCACGACGCGAGCCGGACGGCCGGGTCGTGGTGATCCCGGAGCGACCGGTGTTCCGCACCCGGGCGAAACGGGCCGCCGACTGGCGGCTGATCCTGGTGACGGACGTGTCCGGGTCGATGGAGGCGTCCACGGTCTGGGCCGCGCTCACCGCCTCGGTACTGGCCGGGGTGCCCACGCTGTCCACGCACTTCCTCGCCTTCTCCACCGAGGTCATCGACCTCACCGGTCATGTCGAGGATCCGTTGTCCCTGCTGCTGGAGGTCAGCGTGGGCGGCGGTACGCACATCGCCGCGGGGCTGCGGCACGCGCGTGAACTGGTCACGGTGCCGTCCCGGACGCTCGTGGTGGTGGTCAGCGACTTCGAGGAGGGCTATCCGCTCGGCGGGCTCCTCGGCGAGGTGCGCGCCCTGGTCGGGGCGGGCTGCCATGTGCTGGGCTGCGCGAGTCTCGACGACGCGGGCCGCCCGCGCTATTCCACCGGCGTCGCGGGACAGCTCGTCGCCGCGGGCATGCCGGTGGCCGCCCTCAGTCCGCTCGAACTCGCCCGCTGGGTAGGAGAGAAGATCGCATGAGCCCGGGCCTTCCGCCGGTCGCCCCCGAGGTGACCGCAGAACTGGTCGGAGCGCTGTCGCCCCGGCTGCGCAAACGCCTGGACGCGGGGGTCGCCAAACTGGCGGGCCGCCCGGTCGTCGTGGACGGCGACACCGTACGTCTGGCCGTGGACGACGACACCGACCTCGAACTGCACGCCCCGGGCGGGGTGGTGACCAGTGGGGACGCGATCCGCTGCGGTTGCCTGCTGGCGCCCGACTGTCTGCACCGCGCGGCGGTGGCTTCGATGGCGCCCGTGGCCTCGGCGGCCGATGCCGCCGCACCGGAGGAGGAGCCTGAGGCGGCGGAGCCCGAAGTCCCGGACGCGGACCAGTCGCCGACCCCCGAACAGGTCGACGCCGCCCGCGCCCTGCGCGACGCCGCGGCCGCCATGCTCGATGCCGGTACGGACGGTGCCGGGGCGGTGCTCCAGGCGGAACTGCTCCGCGCCGCGCACACGGCACGCCTCGCGGGGCTGCCCCGGGCCGCCGCCTCGGCGGTCGCCGTGGTCACCGCGCTGCGGGCGGCCCGCGGCGCGGACCCGTCGTACCGGCTCACCGATCTCGTCGCCGGACTGCACGCCGTCCTGGGCGCGGCGCATCGTCTCCCGCGGGCCACGGGCCCGGAGTTGACCGCGCTGCGCGGCAGCGTGCGGCAGCCGTACACGCCGGACGGCTCCCTGCGGCTGTACGGCCTGTTCTCGGAACCCGTCCTCACCGCGACCGGCTACGCGGGCGCCGTGACCTGGACCGCCGACGCCGAGGGCCGCCTGTACACGGTGTCACACGTGGCGCCGGGCGGGGCGAACCGGGCCGTGGGGGCGGCCGAACGCGCCGTACGGATCGGCGATACGGCGCTGTCGCACCGTGAGCTGTCCCGGGCCGGTCTCGCGGTGTCCGGGGCGACCGTCTCGCCGACGGGCCGGCTGGGCGCGGGCAAGGGCGTACGGGCGGTGCGCGCGTCCGGCGCGGCCTGGGACGGCGAGCCGCTGGACCGGCTGTGGGCGGTGCCGGTCGCCGAGCAGGCGGTGCGGGCGCTGGCGGCCGACGGGCCCGGTCTGCTGTTCCTCGACGTCACGCTGATCGGCACGGTCCGTGAGGCGGCGGGCGACTGTCTGCTGGCCGACTGCGGCGGTCTGACGGTCCGTTTCGCCGCGGCCCATGACCATCCGGCGCTGCCCGACCGCGACAACCTCCGGCTGCTCGCCACCGTCCCCGGCACCCGGCTGCGGGTCGTGGCCCGGCTGACCGCCGCGCCGCACGCCCGCGCCCTGCTCCTGGCAACGACCCACCCCACGGACCCCGAGGCCCGACTGGACCTGGGAGTCGACCGCCTCCAGCACGCGGACCTGCCCCGAGGGGGGACAGCCGCACCTGTGCTCGGGCACTCCGCCCCCGACGAGGCGCCCCTGCACCTGCTGCGCCGCCGGGTCCACCAGGCCGCCTCCGGAGGCCGTCGGGTGCTAGCCTTCCCGGGCGGCAGTGCCACCGACGGCCGACGCCTGCGCGCAACGGGCTTTCCCACCGCGGGTGTCCTGCTCGACGAACTGCACGCGGCGGCGGCCGGTCGGACCCGCGACTCCTTCGGCCGGCTGGTCCCGGCCGACCTCGACCGCTTCGGCCGCGCCTGGCTGGCGGCGGCCCACTACACCAGGGAGATCGACCGCTCCCTGTGCGCGGCGGCGTGGGGAGCGGAGCCGACGACGCGCTGATCCCCGCTCGATCGCCGAGGACGTCACACCGGCCCCGGTGCCTCCCCGCCCTTCAGCCGTTCCAGGTCGGACGGTCGGACCTGGATGGCCAGGATGGCGATCAGCGCGGCGACCACCGTGAAGATCGCGGCCATGATGAACGCCGAGGAGACGCCGGCGGTGAGGACCTCGTGCGACCAGGGTGGTGGCAGCTCGCCGGTGCGCTCGTACTCCAGTCTCTGCGCCGGGGTCGCCTGGGACAGGAAGTCGGGGACCTGTTCCTCGGCCTCGTTCCTGCTGGCCGTGCCGTACATCGTGACCAGGATGGACAGACCCAGTGAACCGCCCACCTGTTGGGTGGCGTTGAGGAGCCCGGAGGCGGCGCCGGTCTCCCGGACCTGGACGTTGGAGAGCGCCATCAGGGTCAGCGAGACGAACTCCATGCCCATGCCGAGGCTGAAGACGAGCATCGGCCCGAGCACGCTGCCCGCGTAGGTGGAGTGGATGTCGGTCAGGGTCAGCCAGCTCAGACCGGCCGCCGCGAGGATGGCGCCGACCACCATGAAGGGTTTGGGCCCGTAGACGGGCAGGAACTTCGAAGCCAGCCCGGCGCCGATCGCGATGACCGCGCTGACCGGCAGGAAGGCGAGCCCGGCCTGCAAGGGGCTGAAGCCCAGCACGTTCTGCACGAAGAGGGTCAGGAAGAAGAACATGCCGAAGATCGCGGCGGCCAGGCACAGCATGATGCCGTAGGTGCCGGCGCGGTTGCGGTCGGCGAACATGTGCAGCGGTGTGATGGGTTGGCTGGAGCGCCGCTCCACGAAGACGAACAGGACGAGGATCACGACGGCCGCACCGAACGAGGCCAGGGTGAGCGGATCCCGCCAGCCGTCCTGCGCGGCCCGGATGAAGCCGTACACCAGGAGCACCATGCCCGCGGTGGACATCAGTGCACCGGTGATGTCGAAGTGGCCGGGGTGGCGTTCGGACTCACGGATCCAGCGGGGCGTGGCGAGCGCGATGAGCAGGCCGATGGGGACGTTGACGAAGAACACCCAGCGCCAGTTCAGGTACTCGACGAGGATGCCGCCGGCGAGCAGACCGATCGCGCCGCCGCCCGCCGAGACCGCGGCGAACACACCGAACGCCCGGTTGCGTTCCGGGCCTTCGCGGAAGGTGGTGCTGATCAGGGCGAGGGAAGTCGGCGAGGCGATGGCGCCGCCGACGCCCTGCAGGGCGCGTGCGGCGAGGAGTTGGGCCTCGTTCTGGGCCAGCCCGCCGAGCAGGGAGGCGAGGACGAAGAGCAGCACGCCGAAGATGAACACCCGCCGCCGGCCCAGAATGTCGCCCGCCCGGCCGCCGAGCAGCAGGAGTCCGCCGAAGGTCAGGGTGTAGGCGTTGACCACCCAGGACAGGCTGGTGGTGGAGAAGTCCAGGGAGCGCTGGATCTCCGGCAGCGCGATGTTCACGATGGTGATGTCCAGGACCACCATCAACTGGCACGAAGCGATGACCAACAGGGCCATCGCGCTACCGCCACCGCCGTTCTGCTGGGCGGTGGTCTGCGGTGTGGTGGGCTGCGGTCTGCTGCTCATGTCGCGTCGCACTCTCGGGGCTGGTGCCCTCGCGAGGGGTCGGTGAACGGATGCGTCCACCGTCGGTCCACCGTTCGACGGTACGCCCCGGCCCCTGCCGTCACCACTCGATCAACAGCACCCCTTGACGCGCCGCGAGGGCGTTGGCACACTCGCGGACCGCCGCAGAAAACGCTTGCTACGCCGCTCCGCGATCTCTTGAGCCGCACCCCTCCGGATCACGCGCAGACGCGTCACGGATTCACCATTGAATCGATTCACCTCACTTCACCCCCCACGGGAGCCGATATGAATCACCGAAGCCGCGCCGTCGCCGCCGCGGCCTGTGCCACCGCGCTGCTGACCGGCGCCGCGTTACTCACCGAGCCCGCGAGCGCGGCCGCACCGCGGCTCGCGGCGGCCTGCGGTGAGGGCGGCCACCAGGCGGAGGCCGTGCTCAGCGGCAGCACCTGGACCTCCCGCCGCGGCAGTTCCGTCGTGTACACCGGCACGGACATGCGGGCCGCGATGCAGGCGGCCGTCAACAGCCTGACGGCGGGCCGCACTTCGAAGGAGCGGGTGGTCGTCCGCGGCTCGGGGTCGATCAGCGCCGGATCCCGTGTCTCGCTGCCCAGCTACCGGGTTCCAGTCGCTCTCCAGCCTTCAGGCCGGAAGTGAAGCAAATGTCGCGGTGCCGTTCCGGCGGAGCAGGACTGCGTCCCACCATGGTGACGGCTAGCTCACACGTTCCCAGTGACGCTGGATGTTCGGAGTGGCTGGTGTGATCGTCATACAGCTCCGGTACGCGTTTCGCCTGTACCCGGATGCCGACCAGCAGACCGCGTTGGCGAGGGCGTTCGGGTGCGCCCGTGTCGTGTTCAACGACGCGGTGCGCGCGCGTGAGGATGCCCGCGCACAGGGCATGCCGTTTCCGAAGGCCGGAGAGCTGTCCACTCGCCTGATCACCGAGGCCAAGCGGACAGCGGAACGGTCCTGGCTGGGAGAGGTCTCCGCGGTCGTCCTGCAACAGTCCCTGCGCGACGCCGAGACCGCGTACCGCAACTTCTTCACCTCTCTCAAGGGCACCTGCAAGGGACCGAAACGGGGCGCGCCCCGTTTCAAGTCCCGCAAGGACGCCCGACAGGCGATCCGGTTCACGACCAACGCCCGGTGGAAGATCACGGGTGGCGGCCGTCTGGACCTGCCGAAGATCGGTGCGGTGAAGGTGAGATGGTCCCGTCCACTGCCCACCACCCCCAGCTCGGTCACCGTGATCAAGGACGCGGCAGGGCGGTACTTTGCCTCCTTCGTCATCGACACCGACGCCGCCGCCGACGCAGCGCGGATGCCCGCAGCCGACTGCACTATCGGTGTGGATCTCGGCCTGACCCACTTCGCCGTCTTGTCCGACGGCACGAAGATCGACTCGCCTCGGTTCCTGCGCCGGGCGGAGAAGAGGCTGAAGAAGGCCCAGCGGAAGCTGTCCCGTAAACAGAAGGGATCGAAGAACCGAGACAAGGCGCGCTTGAAGTTCACCCGTGCCCACGCCAAGGTCACTGACGCGCGCCGCGAGTTCCACCACCAGTTCTCCACCCGGCTGATCCGCGAGAACCAAGCGATCGGCGTGGAGGACCTGGCGGTCAAGGCACTGGCGCGCACGAGGCTGGCCAAGAGTGTGCAGGATGCGGGCTGGACGGCGTTCGTGCACATGCTGGAGTACAAAGCGGTTCGCTACGGGCGGACCCTGGTGAAAATCGGCCGGTTCGAGCCGACGAGTCAGGTCTGCTCCGCCTGCGGGGCCAAGGACGGGCCCAAGCCCTTGCAGGTGCGGTCATGGACCTGTGAAGCCTGCGGCACACTCCACGACCGGGACCACAACGCCGCGAAGAACGTGAAGACGGCCGCCGGACTGGCGGTAACAGCCTGTGGAGCGCCGGTAAGACCCGAACCTGTTCAGGCACCGCGCGACGAAGCAGGAAGCCACGGATTCTCTCCCGAACCCGATACCGCGTAGCGGGACGGGATTCGGGAGAGAAGGCCACAATCCCCGGGCTTCGGCCCAAGGAGCAAGTCAAAACGTGAACATCGCCGCCGAGGGCGGCAGCGTCACCGGCGGCGGTGAGATCCGGCTGGCGGCGCGCTCGGAGTTCCCCAACAACTCCGACATCACCATCCAGAACCTCACGGTCACCAACTCGGCCATCACCGAGAACCCGTGCGGAACCAACACCACGTTCCGCAACAACACGCTGGTCAACAGTCGGCAGACGATCTGCTAGCGGGCAGTCGAAAGGGGCGGACGGGCCGCGCGGTCCGTCCGCCCCTCACGCGTGTTCCCCGGTCAGCAGGTGCGGCCGGTGTAGTACGCACCCTGGATCTTGGAGGCGGAACCCAGCCAGGACTTGCCGGGACCGACACACCGCTCGTAGTCGGGGGCCAGGGAGACCTCGACCTTGATGACGATGCTGGAGCCGTCCGAGGTGCAGTGGTTGTAGAAGGCGTCCGAGCCGGTCTCGAAGAAGCCGCACGGGTCGGCGGCGGCGGGAACGGCGGACGTGGTGACCGTGCCGAGCGAGGTCAGGACAAGGGCGGCGGCGCCGAGGGCGCCAGTCACGATACGACGAACACGCAAGGGGAACTCCATGCGGCTGAGGGGACCTGATCCGGCGTCAGGGTGCCGACCGGTCCGTTGATCATTGCCGACCCAGGATCACCGCCGCCCGTCCCCGAGTTGATCAAGCGCCGGGCGCCTTCACCCGGCGTATCGATTTGCCGTTGGGCCGACCGGTTGATGTGCGCTTGGGTGGGGGTTGAACCACATGCGGAGCGGCCCGGGACGACGGGTCGTGGTCGACGGGAGGGTGTCGGGCCGTGGATGTGTACGAGGCCGTGGACAGTCGGCGGGCGGTGCGGGCGTTCAGCGACGAGCCGGTGCCCAGGGAGGTGCTCGAACGCGTGCTGACCGCGGCGAGGCGGGCACCGTCGAGCGGCAACCTCCAGCCCTGGCACCTGTACGTCGTGACCGGCGAGCCGCTGACGGCGCTGAAGCGGCGTGCCACGGCCCGGGCACTGGCGGGAGACCCGGGTGACGAACGGGAGTACCCGATGTACCCGGCCGAGCTGAACTCGCCGTATCTGGACCGATTCTCGGCCGCCGCCGCGCAGCGGTACGCGGCGCTGGGGATCGAGCGTGACGACGTCGAACGGCCCAGGAAGATCGCCGCGTTGAACTCGGCGGCGTTCGGGGCGCCGGTCGTGCTCTTCTGCTACCTGGACGGGGAGATGGGGCCCGGACAGTGGGGGGACGCGGGGATGTATCTCCAGACCGTCATGCTGCTGTTGCGGGCGGAGGGCCTGCACAGTTGTCCGCAGGTGATGTGGACGATGTACCGCGAGACGGTCGGCGAGGTCACCGAAGCCGGTGAGGGGCTCGTGCTGTTCTGCGGTGTCGCCGTGGGGTTCGAGAAGGAGGGCATGCCGCCGGTGCGGACCGGGCGGGCGAACCTGGCGGAGACGGTGCGCTTCGTCGGCGCGTAGCACAGCGATCGGGGCGCATGGAACAGCAGCCGCTCCTCACCCCACGGCCAGCGGCAGTCGCTTCGCGAGGTCGCCCAGCTCGGCGGGCTCCGCGTCGGTCGGTGTACGGCGGCCCGTGGCGATCAGCAGGGCGTCCCGGTCGGAGAGGGCGGCCGGGAACGGCGTCCCCGCGAGCCGCTCCAGCAGGTCTCGGGTGGCGGCGAGGGTTTCGGCGGGCGGTTCGGGGCCGACGGGAGGTGGGCGATCAGGTCGAGGTGGTGCAGGGTTTGTTCGAGGACGTAGGCGTGGAGGTAGTCGGCCACGGTCAGGACCTCGTCGCGGGTACGGACACGGGCGGCCCGATCGGCCGGCTCGGCGGCGCGTCCGGCGGCGGAGCCGACGTCGTCGAAGTGGAACTTCAGCCACCGCGGCTCGCCGTACGCCGCGGCGAGCCGGGGAATCAGCGCGTCGAGCGGGTCCTCACCCGTCGGCGGCTCGACGAGGTGCCAGTAACTGACCGCGTTCACGGTCGGCTCCGCGTCGGCGGGCGTGACCAGCGTGATCAGGATGTCCTGGGCCCCGATCACCAGATGACACACCAGATCCCGCACCAGCCACCCGGCACATCCACAGGGCCTGTCGAACTCCTCGTCGGGAGTGCCGGCGATCGCGGTGCGCAGGGCGGTCCAGGAGCGTGCGAAGAGATCCACTGCTCGACGGTAGGCCGGTGCGGACGGGCCGACAACCGGGATTCCGGGCGCTAGTTGGCGAATCCGCCCTTGGGATGGATGATCTCCAGATTGGTGCCGTCGGGGTCGTTGAAGTAGGCGACCTGGGTACCCAGTGCCTCGTCGGGGCGGACCTCGCCCGCGATGAAGGTGTAGTCGTCGCCGAGGAAGTCGTAGCCCGCCCCTTCATGCGCCGGTACACCGCACCGAAGTCGTCGACCCGGAAGCACAGGTGGCGTAGCGCAGTTTCGCGACGGGCAGTCCCTGCGAGACACCGAAGGGCACGCTGTTCGACACATCCAGGTCCGCGACCGAGATCCCGACGTGCGCGGCCCGGGTCAGGTCCATCGGCGTACTGGACACGGCCATGACGGCTCCCTTCGCTGCCCTCAGGCACTCCTTCCATCGCTTGTCCCGAAGAAGCGGGATCGCGCATCTCGCTCCGGCGTGAGCGCGGCCCCGGGGCGGGCCGCCCGCTCCGGCACCAGCCACTTGACCACGGCGTCGCCGTGCCGGGCGGCTGTGGTGTAGAAGGCCGTCAGGGTTCCGTGGGTCTGGGCGAGTGTCGCTCGGGTCTGGGCCTCGGGGTGTTCGGTGCCCAGGGTGAGGGGGGCGCAGGCCCGTTCCCACAGGGCGTCGAAGTCCGTCGCCGTCAGATGGGCCGCGACGCGCGCCGTGCACGCCGGGGACAGCAGCAGGAACGGCGGCTGGAGCGGATCGGGGTGCCAGACCGGCCGTCCGCCGAGGACGACCTGGGCCCGCGGACCGCGTCTCACGTCGTGCGGTGGCCCACCGGCGTAGAGGAGTTCGTGGTCGAGGTAGGCGCCGCCCAGCACTGCCTCGCGGTGCCGACCGACCCGGTCCCGGACGGCGTCCCAGTCGTCCTCGAACAAGCGTTGGAGCCAGGCCGAGCTGTTGCGCAGGGCCGGTGGCGGGACCGCGCGTAAATGGAAGTAGATGCTCATCAGTGAACGAAGCGCACAGCGCCTCCGAAGCGTCACTCCCGTCATACGGGGAGCCACTGGAGCGGTCCTAGGCCCTCGCCGAGTCCTCCACCGACACCCTGCTCCCCCGCCCGTTCACGCTGTACCGCCGCTCCGGGCGGCCCGTGGTGCCGTAGCGCAGGGTCACCTGGGCCTGGCCGATGGTGTGGAAGTGTTCCAGGTAGCGGCGGGCGCTGACGCGGGAGATGCCGGTGAGGGTGGCGCACTCCGTGGCGGAGAGGGTGCCGGGGCAGTCGCGGAGGGTGCGCTGGATGAGTTCGGCGGTCTCCACGCTCATGCCCTTCGGGAGCGCGGCGGGGAGCGGCGCGGGGGTGGCGGCGCCGGCCAGAACGCGGTCGACGTCGGCCTGGCTGCGGACGACCGTGCCGCGCAGCTTGCCGCGCTGCTCGGCGTAGCGCTCCAGGCGCAGCCGCAGGTCCTGGAAGTCGAAGGGTTTGAGGAGGTAGTCGACCACTCCGTGGCGGACCGCCCCGCGCACCGTGTCCGCCTCACGCGCGGCGCTGATGACCATGACATCGCAGTTGTGGCCCGCGGTGCGCAGTCGGGGAATGACGTCCAGGCCGAAGATGTCGGGGAGGTACAGGTCCAGCAGGACCACGTCCGGGCGCAGTTCGTCGACCGCGGCGATGGCCTGCTCGCCGGTGCTGGCGACGCCGACGACCTTGAAGGGCGGGACGCGCTCGACGTAGGCGCGGTGCACCCTCGCGACCATGAAGTCGTCGTCCACCACGAGGACGCCCAGCCCGTGCTGTTCGTCAGACACGTCGGTCATGTCGCTCCTTCCGCCACCGCGTCGGTGAGGTGGCTGACGCTCATGCGCGCGGTGAACATGGCCCCCTCCGGGGTGTTGGTCACCGAGATCTCACCGCCGTGACGTTCGCAGACCAGCCGGGTGAGCGCCAGGCCCATACCGCGCTCGCCTTCCTGGGCGGCCTTGGTGGTGAAGCCGTGGGAGAACACCTCGCGGGCGAGTTCCGGCGCCACCCCGGGGCCCGAGTCACGGACCACGATCTCCACGCTGGAGGCGTCCTGGCGCAGTTCGACCTCTACCCAGCCGTCGTGCGCGGCGGCGTCGACGGCGTTGTCGACGAGGTTGCCGACCACGGTCGCCACATCGGCGGCGTCCTCCGGGGCGAGCCGGTCCAGGGCGGTGCGGTCGGAGATCCGCAGGGTGACCCGGCGTTCGGCGGCCAGGGACGCCTTCGCCATCAGCAGGGCGGCCACGGCCGTGTCCCGGACGCGCCGGCTGAGGGTGACGTCGAGGGACTGGCGGCGCTGGTTGAGGCCGCGGATGTAGCGCACCACCTCGTCCTGCTCGCCGATCTGGATGAGCCCGGAGATGGTGTGCAGCTGGTTGGCGAACTCATGGGCCTGGGCGCGCAGCAGCTCCGTGGAGCTGCGGAAGGAGCCGATCTCCCGTTCAAGACGGGCCAGTTCGGTCCGGTCGCGCAGGGTGGTGACCGAGCCGAGGGGGCGGCCGTCCTTGGTGACCGTCATCCGGTTCATCACCAGGACCCGGCCCCCGCGGACCACGACCTGGTCGCGCTGGTCGGCGGTGGTCCCGGTGCCGCAGAGGACGTCCCGCAGCCGTCCCTCGATGCCCAGGTGGGCGAGGCCGCGGCCCACGCACTCCTCGGGGAGGCCGAGCAGCGCGCGGCCCATCTCGTTGGCGAGGGTCAGCCGGCCCGCCGGGTCCAGGGCGATCACGCCCTCGGCGATGCCGTACAGCATGGCCTCGCGGTGTTCGGCGAGGCCTGCGATCTCGCGTGGTTCCAGGCCGAGGGTCTGGCGTTTGACGCGCCGGGCGAGCAGCCAGGACCCGGCCACGCCGAGGCCGCTGGCGATGCCGAGGTAGGCCAGGAGGTAGGAGGAGGCGCCGCTCAGGCGCTGCCACACCGTCGGGTCGGCCTCGCCGATCATCACGGTGCCGAGGTGGCGGCCGAGGTTGTCGCGGGTGGCGCCGAGAACGGGGACCTGGGCGACGAGTTCCCGGCTGCCGTCCAGGGTGAGCGGCCCCGACCAGCCGCGGCCCGCCGCCGCGCCCGCCCCGAGGGGCAGCCGGTCGCCGATCACGGTGGGGTCGGTCGAGGTGACGATCCGGCCGTCGGCGTCGGCGATGGTCACCGAGGTCACCCCGGACTGGGTCTGCATCGAGTTCACCAGGGGCGCGAGCGCCTCGTGCGGTACGGGGCGGGCGAGTTCGCTGCGGACGAGGGGCGTCGCGGCCAGTTGTTCGGCCAGCGCGCCCACCCGGCGGCCCTCGACCCGGTCGAAGGTCGCCTCGGACTGGGCGAGCGAGACCGCCGCGACCGCGAGCAGCACCATCACCACGATAGCGAGCTGGAGCAGCAGCATCTCGCCCGCGAGGGTCTGGCGGCGGAAGGGGGTGACCACGACGTCCTCGATCTCCGACCTGGTGGTTTCCGGGTGCCGGGTCGCCCCATCATGGCTTCTGGCGGTGGCCGGGAAAAGACGTCCACCGCTGACACAAAGACCAAAACCTCCGTTGGTTCCGCAAGCGAGACAGGCCGTCGGCCTCGCTGCACGATGTGGCCCACCTCACCCCTCCATACCGACAGGTGGTGGCATTCGTGCGCCTGCGCACTCCTCTCGCCCCGTTCGGGGCCGCCGTACTGGTCCTCGTGGGACCGCCGCTGCTGACCACCGGCAGCGGCGCCGAGACCGGCACGCAGATCCCGGGCCTGCGGCTGATGGTTCCCAACACGCCCGGCGGCGGCTACGACATCACGGCCCGCACTGCCGCGAAGAACGCCGAGGACGCCGGACTCACCCACAACATCGAGGTGTTCAACCTCCCCGGCGCCGGCGGCACCGTGGGGCTGACCCGGCTGGTGAGCGAGCACGGCAACGGCAAGCTCGCGATGTCGATGGGGCTCGGTGTGGTGGGCGCGGCCCGCTCCAACCACGCGCCCAAGACCCTGGCCGACACCACGCCCATCGCCCGGCTCACCGAGGAGCAGGACGTGGTGGTCGTGGCCGACGAGTCGCCGTACCGGACGATCGACGAGCTGATCGAGGCGTGGAAGGACGATCCGGGCAAGCTGCCGGTCGGCGGCGGTTCCTCGCCCGGCGGGCCCGACCATCTGGCGCCGATGCTGATGGCGAGGGCGGCCGGGATCGCGCCGAAGGAGGTCAACTACATCCCCTTCGACGGCGGTGGCGAACTGCTCGCCTCGATCCTCGGCAACAAGGTCGCCTTCGGGGTGTCCGGGGTCGGTGAGTACCTGGACCAGATCAAGGCGGGTGAGCTGCGGGTGCTCGCGGTCACCGGTCCGGAGCGGGTGGCCGGGCTGAAGGACGCGCCGACGCTGAAGGAGTCCGGGTACGACGTGAACTTCACCAACTGGCGCGGCATCGTCGCACCGCCCGGGCTGACCGACGCCGAACGGGACAAGCTCACCGGGTTCGTGGAGGCGCTGCACGACTCGCCCGAGTGGCAGAAGTCCCTGGAGCAGAACGGCTGGGAGGACGCCTTCCTCACCGGCGAGAGATTCGGCGACTTCCTGGACGCCCAGGACAAGCGCGTGGTGTCGGTGCTGAAGGAGCTGGGACTGTGACGACGCAGACGGAACTTCCCGCCACGTCGGCGGGCGAACGGCGATCGTGGCTGCGCGAGCACTCCGAACTCGGCGTGTGCGTCCTGCTGTTGGCGCTCGGGGTGCTGGTGCTCACCGACGCGCTGACCATGGACGTGGACATCGCGCAGCGCGGTCCGGTCGGTCCGAGGGCCGTGCCGGTCGTGGTCGGGATCGGGCTGCTGGTCATCGCCGCGCTGCTCGCCGTGGACGTGCTGCGCGGCGGTCGCGGGCAGGCGGAGACCGGTGAGGACATCGACCTGTCCGAGCCCGCCGACTGGCGCACGGTGTCGCTGCTGGCCGGGGTGTTCCTCGGCGCGGCCGTCCTCATCGAGCCGCTGGGCTTCCCGGCCGCCGGTGCCCTGCTGTTCTGGGGCGCGGCCTACGCGCTGGGCAGCCGCCGGATCGACCGCGATCCGCTCATCGCGGCCGTGCTCTCCCTGCTCACCTATGTCGTCTTCAACAACCTGCTCGGAGTGCCGCTGCCCGGCGGTCCGCTGATGGGAGCGCTGTGACATGAACGCCCTCAACTCCCTCATGGACGGCTTCGGTACGGCCCTCACGCCGGTCAACCTGCTGTGGGCGGCGCTCGGTGTGCTGCTGGGCACCGCGATCGGCGTGCTGCCGGGCATCGGTCCCGCGATGGCGGTGGCGCTGCTGCTGCCGGTGACGTACGGGCTAGATCCGATCGGCGCGTTCATCATGTTCGCGGGCATCTACTACGGCGCGATGTTCGGCGGTTCGACCACCTCGATCCTGCTCAACACACCGGGTGAGAGTGCCGCGGTGGTCGCGGCCATGGAGGGCAACCCCATGGCCAAGTCGGGGCGGGGCGCGCAGGCTCTCGCGGCGGCGGCCATCGGGCACTTCGCGGGCGGGATGGTCGGCACGATCCTGCTGGTGGTGCTGGCGCCGACGGTCGCCGAACTGGCCGTGGACATCGGCGCGCCGGACTACTTCGCCATCATGGTGCTGGCGTTCATCGCCGTGACGTCGGTGCTGGGCTCCTCCCGGATCAGAGGGCTCGCCTCCTTGCTGATCGGTCTCACCATCGGTCTGGTGGGCCTGGACCAGATGACCGGCCAGCAGCGGCTGACCTTCGGTTCGCTCCAACTCGCCGACGGTGTCGACGTGGTGATCGTGGCGGTGGGTCTCTTCGCGATCGGCGAGGCGCTGTGGGTCGCGGCGCATCTGCGGCGCAGCCCGGGTGAGGCGATCCCGGTCGGGCGTCCGTGGCTGGGCAAGGACGACGTCCGGCGCACCTGGAAGTCCTGGGCGCGCGGCCCGTTCATCGGCTTCCCGTTCGGCGCGATCCCGGCGGGCGGCGCGGAGATCCCCACCTTCCTCTCCTACGTCACGGAGAAGCGTCTGTCGAAGCACAAGGACGAGTGGGGCAAGGGCGCGATCGAAGGTGTCGCGGGACCGGAGTCAGCGGCGTCCGCCTCGGCGGCGGGCACCCTGGTCTCCATGCTCACCCTGGGCCTGCCGACCACGGCGGTCGCAGCGGTCATGCTCGCCGCCTTCCAGCAGTACGGCATCCAGCCCGGACCCCTGCTGTTCGAGCGTGAACCCGACTTGGTCTGGGGCCTGATCGCGTCCCTGTTCGTCGGCATGGTGCTGCTGCTCGCCCTGAACCTGCCGCTGGCGCCGGTGTGGGCGAAGCTGCTGCGGATCCCGCGGCCGTATCTGTACGCGGGGATCCTGTTCTTCGCGGCGGTCGGCGCCTACGCGGTCGGCGGTGAGGTGATCGACCTGGTGATCCTGCTGGTCATCGGCCTGATCGGATTCGGCATGCGGCGCTACGGGCTGCCGGTCCTGCCCGCCGTCATCGGCGTCATCCTCGGCCCGAACGCCGAGCAACAATTGCGCCGGGCCCTTCAGATCAGTGACGGCAGTGTCTCGGGCCTGGTGAACACGCCGTTCTCGGTGACGGTTTACGGGGTGGTGGCCGTGCTGCTGGCGTGGCCGCTGCTGCGGAAGCTGCGCGCCAGGGCCTGAGCATCCGATGTCAGGTGCCCGGCCCCGGCGCGCGTACCGCGGATCAGTCCGCGATGCCGTCGAACATGCCGGGCCGGTAGGAGCCGCCCAGGTTGTTCAGCATCACCGCGAACCGGTTGGAGGCGTTGATCATGGCGATCAGCGCGACCAGCGCGACGGTCTGGTCGTCGTCGTAGTGCTTGCGCACCAGGGCCCAGGTCTCGTCGGAGACGCCCTGGTGCGCGTCGGCGAGGCGGGTGCCCTCCTCCGCGAGCGCCAGCGCGGCCCGCTCGGCCTCGCTGAACACGGTGGAGTGCCGCCAGGCGGCGACCAGGCCGGTGCGGTCCGGGGTCTCCCCGGCCGCTGCTGCCTCCTTGATGTGGATGTCGACGCAGAAGCCGCAGCCGTTGATCTGGCTGGCGCGCAGGCTGACCAGCTCATGGGTGGTCCTGGGCAGCGAGGACTGCTCGATGAGCCGGTTCACGTGGTAGGTCCGCTTGACGATCTTGGTGCCGAGGTCGTTGGTGAGCAGGTCGAAACGGGGTTCCATCGGGTGCTCCTCGTCAGTGGTGCGAAGCGCTGTCGGTCATGGGATGCCGGCGCCCCGGTGGCTGTGACAGTGACGAGCGGCACATCCCGGCGATGTCACAAGTCGGCCGTGTCGGCATGTCTGTTGGGCGAAACCGTCGAGAGAACGAGGAGGGACCACATATGGCAGGCACCGCGCACACCGATACGGGCGACCCCGCCACCAGCGCCTTCGTCACCCACCGGAATCTGCTCTTCACGGTGGCCTACGAATTGCTCGGCTCGGCCGCCGACGCCGAGGACGTGCTCCAGGAGACCTGGCTGCGCTGGGCGGGCGTGGACCTGAACGCCGTACGGAACCACCGCGCTTACCTGGTCCGCGTGGTGACCCGGCAGGCCCTGATGCGCCTGCGCACCCTCGACCGCCGCAAGGAGACCTACGTCGGCCCCTGGCTGCCCGAGCCGCTGCTGACGGCGCCGGACGTGGCGGAGGACGTGGAGCTGGCCGACAGCGTCTCGATGGCGATGCTGCTGGTCCTGGAGACGCTCACGCCGACGGAGCGGGCGGTGTTCGTGCTGCGGGAGGTCTTCGCCCTGGACTACGACGAGATCGCCGAGGCAGTCGACAAGTCCCCGGCGGCGGTACGCCAACTCGCCCACCGCGCACGCTCCCACGTCGCCGAACGCCGCCCCCGCGGAGACGTCTCGGCGGCCGAGACCCGCGCCGCGCTGGACGCCTTCCAACGGGCCGTCGAAACGGGCGACTTGCAGACCCTGCTCGACGTCCTCGCCCCGGACGTCGTCTTCCTGGGCGACGGCGGTGGGATCGCCCAGGCCACGCTCACCCCGATCGTGGGCGCCCGCCGGGTGGCGGCCCTGCTCTCGGCATCCCGCTTCACGGCCGACTCGCCGCTGCAGACCGTCCACGTCAACGGCGGCCCGGCACTGGTCCTCCGGCTCGCGGGCGAGGTCGACACGGTGCTGGCGCTCCGCATCGACGAGGGCCTCATCACGGGCCTGTACGCGGTACGCAACCCGGACAAGCTGTCCCGGATGGAACGGGAGACGGAACTGCGCCGTTGAGCGTCGGCACACGACGGACACGATCTCGCAGGCGGCGTCGGCGAGTCGGCCGTCGCCGGTTCAGTCGTCCTCGTCCTTGTCCCGCTCCTTCTCCCGCCTTTTCTCGTCCTTCTTCTCGTCGCCGTAGTCGCCGTCCTCGTTCTTCCCTCGGTCCTTCCCGTGGCGGCCGTCGTCCGAGGACGGGGTGGCGGAGGGCGTCGGAGGGTCGGTGGAGGGCTGTGCGGAGGTGGCTGCCGGGGGCAGGGGTGTGGTGCCCGGTGCGGCGTCGTCGCCGTCACCCGAGGACAGGGCCACGCCGATGGCCGCCGAGGCCGCGAAGACCAGAGCGCCGCCGAGCGCCAGCAGGACCTTCGGGGACACGCCGCGGCGCCGGGCGGCATGCGACCTGGTCGTGGTGGGCAGACCCTCCGTCCCGGGCAGAGCCTGCGTCCCGAGCGGCTGCACCGCCGGCAGCACGGCCGTCGCGGGGGCCTGATCGGGGAGGGGCAGGGGCGCGGGCACGCCGGTCGGTTCGGCCGGGTTCGCCAGCCACTCCGCGGCCTCCTCGGCGGTGGGCCGCAGTGCCGGGTCCTTGGCCAGCAGGCGCAGGACGTAGTCGCTGAGCGGGACCGGGATCTCGACGCGCAGGGCGGCGGGCGGCACGGGCGCGGCGTCGACATGCTGCTGGACCACGGACAGCGCGGTCGGGCCCAGGAAGGGAGGGCGGCCGGTGAGGAGTTCGTAGAGCACGCAGCCCAGCGAGTAGACGTCCGAGGCGGGCTGGGCGGGACGGCTCAGGGCGCGCTCGGGGGCCAGATACGCGGCGGAGCCGACGACCTTGCCGGTGCCGGTCAGGGCCATTGCGGCCTCGTGCGCGAACTTGGCGAGCCCGAAGTCGGTGATCTTCGCGGTGCGTTCCGCGGTGAGCATCACATTGGCGGGCTTGATGTCCCGGTGGATCACGCCCTCGCGGTGTGCGGCGGCGAGCCCCGCGGCCATCTGCGCCGCGATACCGGCCGCCTCCCACGGGTGCAGGATGCCGCGCCCGGCGCGCTCCTGGGCCAGGCTCCAGCCCTCGACGAGTTCCATCACCAGGTGGAGCATCCCGTCCCTGGCGCCGAAGTCGTAGACGGCGACCACGTTCGCGTGGTTGAGGCGGGCGGCGGTACGGCCCTCCATCCGAAAGCGCTCGGCCTCGGTCTCCCCGACCCGGTCGGGGACGTCGGTGTGGAGGAGCTTCACGGCGACCGGCCGGCCCAGGACCTGGTCGGTGGCCCGCCAGACCTCACCCATCGAACCGCGGCCCAGGGATTCGTCGAGCCGGTAGCGATCGGCGACGAGCACGTGCACATCCATCCTTACCCCGAGGCTTGTCACGGGTCCCACGGGAGCCGCCCTCGCACGACCCATCAGATAGAGCGCGGAGCGTGCCACAGATGTCACACCGTGCGAGCCGAGGCATTCGATGACGCTCTGTCAAAGGGGTAGCCGCGACCGACAGATATAGTTAGCCTTACCTAAGTTGTCGGCACGGCTTCAGGACGCTGTGGATCCGGTCCGGAGGATGCGTGAGGAAAGCGGACCCGCCGGGACGGGACGTCCTGCGGCGTGCGGTGGGCGGACAGCGCCGGGATGTCGCCGTCGGTGCGGTGCTGGGCATGGGCCACCAGACCGGCGAGGCGCTGGTGCCGGTCCTCATCGGACTCGCGATCGAGCGCGGTGTCGTGGACGGCGACGCGGGCGCACTGGTGCGATGGCTCGTCGTGCTTGCCGTCGTCTACGTCGGGCTCTCCTACAGCTTCCGCTTCGCCGCCCGCGCCGGTGAGCGCGCCTCGGTGACCGCCGCGCACCGTCTCAGGATCCAGCTGGTGGACCGGGTCCTCGCGCCCGAGGGCGGGGCGGCCGAGGGACGGTTGCCCGGGGAGCTGGCCAACACCGCCACCGAGGACGCCAAGCGGGTCGGCGCCGTCACGATGGCCCTCGTCGTCGCGATCTCCGCCTCGACCGGGCTCGCGGTCGGCGCTGTCGTGCTGTTACGGATGTCCGTGCCGCTCGGCCTCCTCGTCCTGTTGGGCACGCCGCTGCTGCTGTGGCTCGGGCATCTGCTGAGCAAGCCCCTGGAGCGGCGCAGCGAGACCGAACAGGAGCGGGCGGCCCAGGCGTCGGGCGTCGCCGCCGATCTGGTGGCCGGACTGCGGGTGCTCAAGGGCATCGGCGCCGAATCGGCCGCCGTCGCCCGCTACCGCCGGATCAGCCAGGACTCGCTCACCGCCACCCTGCGCGCGGCCCGCGCCGAGGCCTGGCAGAACGGCGTGGTGACCATGCTCACCGGCGCCTTCCTGGCGCTGGTCGCCCTGGTCGGCGGACGGCTCGCGGCGCGCGGGGACATCAGCCTCGGCGAGCTGGTCTCGGCGGTCGCGCTCGCCCTCTTCCTGATCGGACCGCTCTCCGAGTTCTCCTGGGTCAACGCGGAGTTGGCGCAGGGCCGGGCCTCGGCCGCGCGGATCGCGGACGTACTCCGCGCCGGACACGCCGTGACCCAGGGACCGGGCACGCTGAGCCGCGTCGAGGGAAGGCTGCGGCTGCGCGGCCTGTCGTACGGCTCCCTGCGCGGCGTGGACCTGGACGTCTCCCCCGGCGAGACGGTCGGCGTGGTCAGCGTCGACCCCGCCGACGCCTCCGCGCTGCTGCACTGTCTCGCCCGCCACGCCGACCCCGACGAAGGGGCCGTGGAGCTGGACGGGACCGAGCTGACCGAGCTGGGTCTGGCGGAGCTGCGGGCCGCGCTGCTGGTCGCCGAGCATGACGCGGACCTGTTCGAGGGGACGCTGCGGGAGAACGTGATGGCCGCCGCCGGTCCGCGGGCGCCGGTCGAGGCGGCGATCACCTCCTCCGGCACCGACGAGGTCGTGGGCACCCTGCCCGAGGGCGCCGACACCGTGGTCACCGCGCGAGGGCGGTCGCTGTCCGGGGGCCAGCGACAGCGGGTCGCGCTGGCCCGGGCGCTGGCCGCCGACGCCCCGGTCCTGGTCCTGCACGAGCCCGCGACCGCGGTGGACGCCGTCACCGAGGTGCGGATGGCGGACGGGCTGAAGGAGCTGCGCCGTGGTCGTACGACGGTGCTGGTGACCAACAGCCCCGCGCTGCTCGCCGTCACCGACCGGGTCGTGCTGCTCGACCGGGGCTCGGTCGTGGCGGCCGACACGCACGAGCGGCTCGTCCATCAACACGTCGTCTACCGTACGGCGGTGCTGGCATGAGCGAGTCCGGCCACCTGCTGCCCGTCGCGACCCCCGCCCGCACCCGTGCGGCCATCGCCGAACTGCTGCGTCCGCAGCGGAGGCTGGCCCTCACCGCGTTCGCCGTGATGGTCGGATCCACCGCCGTCGCACTGCTCACCCAGCCGCTGCTGGGGCGGATCGTGGACCTGGCCGCCGACCGCGGGTCCGTCGACGCCATCACCACCACGGCGGCGTTGCTGGTG
The DNA here is from genome assembly GCF_027270315.1 of Streptomyces cinnabarinus. NCBI lineage: Bacteria > Bacillati > Actinomycetota > Actinomycetes > Kitasatosporales > Streptomycetaceae > Streptomyces > Streptomyces cinnabarinus. The sequence goes on from NZ_CP114413.1 coordinate 1,028,382, forward strand.
GCCGTCGCCGTCGCCCAGGGCCTCTCCGCCGGGTTCGGCCTGTCGCTGATCTCCCGGCTGGGCGAGACCACGCTGGCCCGGCTGCGCGAGAAGTTCGTCGAACGGGCCCTCGGGCTGCCGCTGGAGCGGGTGGAGCGGGCCGGTGCCGGAGATCTGACCGCCCGGGTCACCGCCGATGTGTCCCTGGTCGCCGAGGCGGTGCGCAACGCCCTGCCGGAGCTGGCCCGTTCGCTGCTGACCATCTTCCTCACGCTCGGCGCGATGGCCCTGCTGGACTGGCGGTTCCTGCTCGCCGCGCTGCTCGCGGTGCCGGTGCAGGTGGCGACCGCCCGCTGGTACGTGGCCCGTGCGGTGCCGCTGTACGCCGAGCAGCGGGTGGCCGCGGGTGCCCAGCAGCAGCAGCTTCTGGACACCGTCGCGGGACGCGCCACTGTGCGGGCGTTCCGGCTGGAGCGGGAGCACGGCGAGCGGGTGGCGCAGCGGTCCTCGTCAGTGGTGGCGCTGACCATGCGCGGGGTCCGGCTGGTGCTGGGCTTCTACAGCCGCCTGCACATCGCCGAGTACCTCGGGCTCGCCGCCGTCCTGCTCACGGGGTACTGGCTGGTGCGCCAGGGCTCGGCGTCCGTGGGCACGGCGACCGCCGCCGCCCTGTACTTCCACAGTCTGTTCACCCCGGTCAACGCCGCCCTGGTCCTCCTCGACGACGCCCAGTCGGCGACCGCGGGTCTGGCGCGCCTGGTCGGCGTCACCGACCAGGCGGCCGCGGCGCAGACGGCCCACGCGGCGGGCACGGGCCGGTTCGAGGTCACCGTGCGCGGGCTTCGGCACGCCTACCGGCCCGGCCATCCCGTGCTGCACGACATCGACCTGACGATCCACCACGGCGAGCGGGTGGCCCTGGTCGGCGCCAGCGGGGCCGGGAAGACGACCCTGGCCCGGCTCGTCGCGGGCATCCAGCCGCCCACCGCCGGAACCGTGCTGGTCGACGGCATCCCGCCGACCGAGCTGAGCGGGGCGGCCGCACGCCGCACGGTGGCCCTGGTCACCCAGGAGACCCATGTCTTCGCCGGCCCGCTCGCCGACGACCTCCGGCTGGCCAAGCCCGACGCCACCGACGACGAACTGCGCGCCGCGCTCGACCGTGTCGACGCGCTGGCCTGGGCCGAAGCGCTGCCCGACGGACTGGCCACGGTCGTCGGCGACGGCGGCCACCGGCTCACCGGCGACCGGACCCAGGCCCTCGCGCTGGCCCGGCTGATCCTCGCCGACCCACCCCTGGTGATCCTCGACGAGGCCACCGCCGAGGCGGGCAGCGCGGGGGCACGCGCGCTGGAGAAGGCGGTCGCCCGCGCGGTGGACGGCCGTACCGCGCTGATCGTGGCGCACCGGCTCAGCCAGGCGGCGACCGCCGACCGGATCGTCGTCATGGACGCCGGGCGTGTCGTCGAGACCGGCACGCACGACGAACTGCGGGCCGCCGGCGGACGGTACGCCGCCCTCTGGGCGGCCTGGTCGGACACCAGAGACACCCAGGACACCGGCTCCTAGATCACGGCCGTTCCACGCACCCCGCTCCACAGGACACCGAACCGAAGGATCAGCGATGTTCCGCTCCCGCAGAGCTCCACGGCTCGCCGCCGCGCTCGCCTCCTCCCTCCTGCTCCTCACCGCCGCCACGGCCTGCGGTGACGACGACTCGGACTCCGGTACGCCGGAATCCGACCCGAAGGCGAGCGGCTCCGGCGCCACCGCCTTCCCGGTCACCCTCGCCCACAAGTACGGCAGTACGACGATCGAGGCCGAGCCGAAGCGGATCGTCACCGTGGGTCTCACCGACCAGGACTCGGTCCTCGCCCTCGGCTCGGTCCCGGTCGGCACCACGGAGTGGCTCGGTGGCTACCAGGGCGCCGTCGGCCCGTGGGCCGAGGACAAGCTGGCCGGGGCCGAGGCCCCGACGGTGCTCAAGGACACCGGCACCGGACCGCAGGTGGAGAAGATCGCCGCGCTCAAGCCGGACCTGATCCTGGCCGTGTACGGCGGGCTCACCAAGGAGCAGTACGAGTCGCTGTCGAAGTTCGCCCCCGTGGTCGCGCAGCCCAAGGAGTACAACGACTACGGCGTGCCCTGGCAGGAGCAGACGGCGACGATCGGCAAGGCGCTGGGCAAGCCGGACGAGGCCACGGCCGCGGTCAAGGAGACCGAGGAGGCCATCGCGGCGGCGGTGAAGGAGCATCCCGAGTTCGCGGGGAAGACGGCCGTGATGGCCACCCCGTACGAGGGCATGTTCGTCTTCGGCAGCCAGGACCCGCGTTCGCATCTCCTCACCGACCTCGGCTTCGAGCTGCCGAAGGACCTGGACAAGGCGATCGGTGACCAGTTCGGCGCGAACATCAGCAAGGAGCGCACCGATCTGCTGGACCAGGACGCGCTGGTGTGGCAGGTCGGCGATGTCGTCAAGGACGCCGACAAGCTGCACAAGGACGCCTCGTACAAGGACCTGAAGGTGGTCGGCGAGGGCCGCGAGGTGTACGTCAACGAGACCAGTGACTACGGCAACGCGCTGTCCATGGGCACGGTCCTGAGCCTGCCGTACGTCGTCGAGCGGCTGGTGCCGCAGCTGGCGGCGGCCGTCGACGGCAAGGCGGACACGAAGGTGGAGCAGCCCGCGTCCTGACGCGGGGAGCACGGGAAGGGGGGCGGCCGGACGGCCGCCCCCCTTCCCGTGCTCGGTCAGTTGTCCATGGCCTCGGCCAGGCTGCGGGGCCGCATGTCGGTCCAGTGGGTCTCGACGTACTCCAGGCAGGACTGCCGCGCCGCCGGGCCGTGGACCACCCGCCAGCCGGCCGGGACGTCGGCGAAGTCCGGCCAGAGGCTGTGCTGGTTCTCGTCGTTGACGAGCACCAGGTAGACGCCCTCGGGGTCCTCGAACGGGTTGCTCATGCTGTTCCTCTCCTCACGGCTTCACGGCTTCACTGTCGACTTGTGCGCTCTGCCCGTGCGACGAGCCCCTGCAACGCCCGGAACCAGGTCTCGGCCAGATCCCGCACCGTCTCGCCCGACAACAGCCCTTCCAGGTACGACCAGTGGGCGGTCAGCACCGGCCCGTCCGCCCGGTCCTCGGTCACCACGTTGACCGTCAGCGCGTGGCCCTGACGCATCGCGGCCCCGGGCCCGATGTCGGCCGCGTCCTCCTCGGGCGCGTAGGACCAGTCCGTCTCCTCGGGGACGCCGAAGCGGCCCAGGTAGTTGAACTCGATGCGGGCGGGCTCGTGGGCCGCCAACTCCTCGCGGGTGCGGGGGTTGAGGTGGCGCAGCATGCCGTATCCGACGCCATTGGCGGGCAGCGACGCCAGATGCTCGCGCACCCGCCGGACGGCTTCCTCGGCGGCCGGGCCGCCCGCGAAGGCGTCGTCGGGGTCGGCCCGGCCCGGGTCGAGGCGTACCGGGTAGACGCTGGTGAACCAGCCGACCGTACGGGACAAGTCGGCGTCGTCCCCGGCGAGTTCCTCGGCGCGCCCGTGGCTCTCCAGGTCGACGAGGACCGAGGTGTCGGTGGAGCCGTCCCGGCGCCGCCGGTCGGCGAAGGCCAGGGCGAGTCCGGCGAGCAGGACGTCGTTGGCGGTGGCGCCGAACGCCGCGGGGACGGCGGACAGCAGCGGCCCGGTGTGTTCGGCGGGCAGCCGCAGGACGACCTCCCGCTGGGTGGCGGCGGTGTCACGGTCCGGGTCGAGGTCCCGGGCGAGCGGGAACGGCTGGGTGCCGCCGCCGTCCAGGACGCTGCTCCACAGCGGCAGTTGGGCCTCCAAGGCCGGTTCCAGGGCCCGTTCCGTGAGCAGCCGTGCCCAGCGGGCGAAGGAGGTCCCGACCGGATCGAGCCGTGCCGAGCGCCCCGCGCCGACGTCCTCCCAGGCCGACGCCAGGTCGGGCAGCAGCACCCGCCAGGACACCCCGTCGACGACGAGATGGTGGGCCATCAGCAGCAGCCGTCCGGGGGCGTCACCCGCGTCGAACCACACCGCACGCACCACGGCGCCCACGTCCGGATCCAGCAACGCCCGTACCGCGTGTGCGTGTTCACGTACGGCCTCGGTCAACGCCGCACCGTCCAGACCTGCCACGTCCACCCGGTCCAGCCAGCCGGCGGCGTCGACCTCGCCGACGGGCGGCACATACAGCGACCACTCCTCCGCCGAGGAGCGCACCAGCCGTGCCCGCAGGAGGTCATGCCGGTCGGCGAGGGCCTGGAGCACGGCGGTCAGGCCGGGCAGGTCCAGGTCGGCGGGTGTGCGGACGAGGGCGCCCTGGTGGTACGTCGCGAAGGGGCCGCCGAGTTCGCGCAGCCAGTGCATCACGGGGGTGAGCGGCACGGTTCCGGTGCCGTCGTCCCCTGGGCGCGCGGCGGCGCTGTCGACGGACTCGGCGACCGCGCCGAGCGCGGCGGCCGTGCGATGGCGGAAGACGAGACGTGGGGTGATCCGTACCCCGGCCGTGCGGGCCCGGCCGACCAGTTGCATCGCGACGATGCTGTCGCCGCCGAGGGCGAAGAAGTCGTCGTCCACGCCGACCTGTTCGAGCCCGAGCACGTCGGCGAAGACCGCGCAGAGCGCCGCTTCGACGGGAGTGGCTGGGGCGCGTCCGGAGGAGAGGGCGGCGAAGTCGGGGGCGGGCAGGGCGGCCCGGTCCAGCTTGCCGTTGGCCAGGTGCGGGAACCGGTCGAGGGGGACGACGGCGGCCGGGACCATGTGGTCGGGCAGCCGGGCGGCGACATGGGCGCGCAGCTCGGCGGGGTCGGCGTCCGCGGCGATCACGTAGGCCACCAGCAGCTTGCGGGGGTTTTCCTGACGTACCGTCACCAGAGCCTGTCCGACGGCGGGATGGGCGGTGAGGGCGGACTCGATCTCGGCCGGTTCGATGCGGAAGCCGCGGATCTTGACCTGGTCGTCGGCGCGGCCGAGGTAGTCCAGGCGCCCGTCGACCGTCCAGCGGGCCAGGTCGCCGGTGCGGTACAGCCGGGCGCCGGGCTCGCCGAAGGGGTCGGCCACGAACCGCTCGGCCGTCAGGGCGGGCGCGCCCAGATAGCCGCGCGCGAGTCCGCCACCCGCGAGATACAGCTCGCCGGTGACGCCCGGCGGCACCGGTCGCAGCCGCCCGTCCAGGACGTACGCCCGGGTTCCCGCCACCGGCCGCCCCACCAGCGGGCGTTCGCTGTCTCCGACGCGTGCCACCAGGGCGTCCACGGTGGATTCGGTCGGCCCGTAGAGGTTGAACGCCTGGGTGCCGTCGAGTTCCGCCAGCCGGCGCCACTGCGCGACCGGCACGGCCTCGCCGCCGACGCCGACGACCGCGAGGGGGCAGTCGGTGCCGCGCAGCAGACCGCTGTCGGCCATCTGCGCGAAGAAGGACGGGGTCACTTCGAGGAAGTCGAAGCGGTGCGCGCGCACGGCCGCAGCGAGCAGTTCGGGGTCGCGCTGTTCTTCTTCGGACACGATGTGGACGCAGTGGCCGTCCAGCAGCCACAGCTGGGGCTGCCAGGACGCGTCGAAGAAGAACGACCAGGCGTGCCCGGCGCGCAGATGCCGCCGTCCGGTGGCCTCGATCGCCGGTGCGTACAGCGTCTCGCGGTGGCTGTGGAAGAGGTTGCCGAGGGTCTCGTGGGTGATGACGACGCCCTTGGGGCGGCCGGTGGAACCGGAGGTGTAAATGACGTAGGCGGGGTGACGGGGGGCCAGGGCGACCCGCAGGTCGGTGGCCATGTGCCGGGCGATCCGCTCGGCCGTGGTGGGCTCGTCCAGGACCAGCCGTTCGGCGTCTTCGGGCAGGAGGCTGGTGAACTCGCCGGTGGTCAGCGTCACCACCGGCCGGGCGTCGGCGATGACGTCGGCCGTGCGGTCCCGCGGAGCCTCGGGATCGAGCGGTACGTACGCCGCGCCCGCCTTGTGCACGGCGAGGACAGCCACCAGGAACCGGGCGGTGCGCGGCAGGGCCAGCGCCACGAACCGCTCTGGGCCCGCGCCGAGTTCGACCAGCTGCCGCGCGAGCCGGTTGGCCTCGGCGTTCAGCTCGGCGAAGGTCAGCTCCACACCCTCGGAGGCCACCGCGGGCAGCCCCGGGTGCTCCCGCACGCGTGCCTCGAACAGGGCGGGCACGGTGGTCGGGGCGCCGAGCACGGGGCGGCTGTGCCAGCCCGACTCCAGGCGCCCCCGCTCCTCCGCGTCGAGGATGTCCACCCGCCCCACGGTGACCTCGGGGTCGGCGGCCACCGCGCGCAGGACGCGCCGGAGCCGGTTCGCGAAGGACTGCGCGGTGGTGTGGTCGAACAGGTCGGCGCTGTACTCCAGGACCCCGTCGACGCCGCTGCCGTCGGGCCGCTCCACGAAGTCGAAGGACAGGTCGAACTTGGCGGTGGTCTGCGCCACGTCGTCCCGCCCGGCGATCAGACCGGGCAGCCCCGGCTCCTCCTCGCCCGCGGCGAGGTACACGACCATCACCTGGAACAGCGGGTGCCGGGCCAGTGACCGGGCCGGGTTGAGCACTTCCACCAGCCGCTCGAACGGCACGTCCTGGTGGTCGAAGGCCGCGAGGTCGGCCTCCCGCACCCGGGCCAGCAGCTCGCGGAAGGTGGGGTCGCCGGAGGTGTCGGTGCGCAGCACCAGGGTGTTGAGGAAGAAGCCGACCAGGTCCTCCAGGGCCGCGTCGGTGCGCCCGGAGATCGGACTGCCGATCGGGATGTCCGCACCGGCGCCCAGCCGGGTGAGAAGGGCGGCCACGGCGGCCTGGAGCACCATGAACACGCTGACGCCGTGGTCTCGGGCCAACCGGTGCAGATCCGCGGCGAGTTCGGCGTCGAGCGACAGGTCCGCGGAGCCGCCCCGGTAGGTGGCCTCCAGCGGCCGGGGCCGGTCGACGGGCAGCGTCAGTTCCTCGAGCAGGCCCGCCAACGCGCCGTGCCAATAGGCGATCTGACGGTCCCCGACCTCGGCGAGCAGCCGCCCCTGCCACAGCGTGTAGTCGGCGTACTGCACGGGCAGCGGCGCCCACTCCGGCACCCGCCCCTCGGTCCGGGCGGCGTAGGCGAGGGCCAGATCCCGGTTCAGGGGCGCCTGCGACCACTCGTCACCGGCGATGTGGTGCAGCAGGAGCAGCAGCGTCCACCGCTCCTCACCGGTGCGGAACACATGGACGCGCAGCGGGAGTTCACGGTCCAGCTCGAAGCCGTACGTCCCCGCCTGCGTCAGCCGGTCGGCGAGTTGCTCCTCGCCGATGTCCTCCACCTCGAAGGGAACGTGCGCCTCGTCCGGGTCCAGCACCCGCTGGAAGGCCCGGCCCTCCTCGTCGGGGAACACCGTGCGCAGCGTCTCGTGCCGGACGACGAGATCGCCCACGGCGGCCCGCAGCGCCCCGACGTCCAGCGCCCCGGTCAGCCGCCAGGCCGAGGGGATGTTGTACGTCGCGCTGGGGCCTTCCACCTGGTACAGCACCCACAGCCGCTGCTGGGCGGAGGACAACGGCAGGCGCCCGGGGCGCGGCTGCACCGTGAGCGCCGGGCGGGCGGCGGCCGCCGTGGTGCCGTCCGTCGCGAGCCGCTCGGCGAGCCGCGTCACCGTCCGCGCGTCGAACACCGTGCGCAGGGACACCTCGACGCCGAGGGCGGCGCGGATCCGTGCGGTCAGCCGCATCGCCAGCAGGGAGTGGCCGCCCAGCGCGAAGAAGTCGTCGTCGACGCCGACTCCGGGCAGGCCGAGCGCGTCCGCGAACAGACCGCAGAGGATCTCTTCGCGAGGTGTGCGCGGCCGTCCGCCCAAGCCGGCCTCCGCCGCGAAGTCGGGCGCGGGCAGCGCCCGGCGGTCCAGCTTGCCGTTGGGTGTGAGCGGCAGGGCGTCGAGGGTGACGAAGGCGGCGGGGACCATGTGCTCGGGCAGGGCGGCGGCGCTGTGGCGGTGGAGCTCGGCCGCTTCGGCCCGGTGCCCCTCGGCCGGTACGACGTACGCCAGGAGCCGCTGGTCGTGGGCGACGACGACCGCGTGCCCGACGGACGGGTGCCGGGTGAGCGCGGACTCCACCTCGCCGGGTTCGACGCGCATGCCGCGGATCTTGACCTGGTCGTCGGTGCGGCCGAGAAAGGCGAGCGTGCCGTCGGCGGTCCACCGGGCCACGTCTCCCGTGCGGTACAGCCGGGAGCCGGGCTCGCCGAAGGGGTCCGCGACGAAGCGCTCGGCGGTGAGGCCGGGGCGGTCCAGGTAGCCGCGGGCCAGTTGGACGCCCGCCAGATACAGCTCCCCCGCGACGCCTGGCGGGACCGGGCGCAGGGCGGGGTCCAGGACATAAGCGCGGGTGTTCCACACCGGACGGCCGATCACCACCTGCTCGGCCCCGGCGGGTACCTCGACGGCGGTGACGTCGACGGACGCCTCGGTGGGCCCGTACAGGTTGTGCAGCCGTGCGGGCAGCAACCGGTGGAAGCGCTCGGCGACCGACGGCGGCAGTGCCTCGCCGCTGCACATCACCTGGCGCAGTCCGGTGCAGTGCGCGGCGGCCGGATCCTCCAGGAAGGCCTGGAGCATCGAAGGCACGAAGTGCGCCGTCGTGATGCCGCGTTCCTGGATGAGCGCGGCCAGATACGCCGGGTCCCGGTGGCCCTCCGGCCGCGCGACGACCAGCGTGGCGCCGGTGATCAGCGGCCAGAAGAACTCCCACACGGAGACGTCGAACCCGGCGGGCGTCTTCTGGAGCACCCGGTCCTCGTGCGTGAGCCGGTAGGTGTCCTGCATCCACAGCAGACGGTTGACGATGCCCGTGTGCGGGACGACGACTCCCTTGGGGCGGCCGGTGGATCCCGAGGTGTAGATGACGTAGGCGGGGCTCAAGGGGTCGTAGGAGGTGGGGAGTTCGCCTTCCGGTCCGTCCGGGAGCGCGTCCCGGATGACGCACACCGGTCGCGCGTCGTCCAGGGTGAACGAGAGGCGCTCCGGCGGCAGGTCGGGGTCCAGCGGAAGATACGCGCCGCCCGCCCGGTGCACCGCGAGCAGGGCCACGATCAGCTCGGCCGACCGGGGCAGCGCCACTCCCACCGTGCTCTCCGGCCCGACGCCCAGCCCGGCCAGGACGCGTGCGGTGTGCTCGACGCGGGCGTCCAACTCGGCGTAGGTGAGCCGCTGTTCGCCGAAGACCAGGGCGAGGGCGTCCGGTGTCCGGGCGGCCTGGGCGCGGAAGAGCTCCGGCAGCGTCGTGGCGGTGACGGTGTGCGCGGTGTCGTTCCACCGCTCGACGACCAGCTCGCGCTCGTCGGTGTCCAGGACCTGGAGGTCGCGCACCAGGCGGTCCGGGTCGCCGGCCACCTGTTCCAGCAGCCCGGCCAGTTGGCGGGCCAGCCGCCGAGCCGTCGACTCGTCGCACAGGTCGAGCGCGTGCTCCAGGAGCAGCACCAGCCGGCCCGGCCCCGTCTCGTCCACGAAGGTGAAGTGGAGGTCGAACTTGGCCGTGCCGGTGTCCATGTCGAACCACTCGGTGGGCAGCGCGAGCACGTCGGGGTCGCCGTCGGGCCGGTAGTGGTAACCGAGCATGACCTGGAAGAGCGGGTTGCGGCCGGTGACCCGGGGCGGGTTGAGGGCCTCGACGACCTGGTCGAACGGCAGGTCCTGGTGCTCGAAGGCGGCCAGGGACGACTCCCGGACGCGGGCCAGCAGCTCCCGGAAGGTGAGGCCGGGGCCGGAGAGGTCGGTACGCAGGACGAGGGTGTTGACGAAGAAGCCGACCAGGTCATGGAGAGCCTCGTCGGTGCGGCCCGCGACGGGTGCGCCCAGCGGGATGTCCTCCCCCGCGCCCAGTCGGTTCAGCAGTGCGGCGGTGGCGGCCTGGAACAGCATGAACATGCTGGTGCCGGTGGCCCGGGAGAGGTCGCGCAGGGCTCGGCCGGTGTCGGGGTCCAGCTCCAGTCGGACCTTGCCGCCGCGTCCGGTGGGCTCGTCCGGGCGGGGCCGGTCGAGGGGCAGGGCCAGTTCGTCCGGGAGGTCGCGCAGGGCCTCGGTCCAGTAGGCGAGCTGTCCGGCGCCCACCTCACCGAGCAGGGTGTCCTGCCACAGTGTGTAGTCGGCGTACTGGACCGGCAGCGGCGCCCAGCCGGGGGCGCGGCCCTCGCTGCGGGCCCGGTAGGCGGTGCCGAGATCGGTGAGGAAGGGCCGGTCGGACCACTCGTCGGTGGTGCTGTGGTGCAGCATCAGGGCCACCACGTGTTCGGCGGGCCCAAGCCGCAACACCTCGGCGCGCACGGGGAGTTCCGTGCTCAGGTCGAAGGGGCGGCGCTGGGCGCCGGTGATCCGCGCGGCCAGCTCGTGCTCGGCGCAGTCCGCGACGACGAAGGACGGCTCGGCCTCCCCTGGCGCCGCGATCCACTGGTACGGCTCGCCGTCCTCCTCCAGGAAGCGGGTCCGCAACGCCTCATGACGCTCCGTCACGTCACCGAGGGCGGCCCGCAGCGCGTCGAGATCCAGTGAACCCCGAAGCCGGAAGACGAGCGGGAAGTTGTAGGCGACGCCCCCGGTGATCCGCTCGACCAGCCAGAGCCGCCGCTGGGCGGCCGACAGCGGAATCCGCTCGGGCCGTTCCGCGACCGGCTCCAGCACCGGGCGGGCCGGCCGCCCGGCCTGTGCGCGCAGCGCCAGCGCCTCGGGCGTCGGGGCCTCGAACAGGTCCCGGATCGCCAGTTCCGCGCCCAGTTCGGTCCGCGCACGGCTGATCAGCCGGGTGGCGAGCAGTGAGTGGCCGCCCAGGTCGAAGAAGTCGTCCTCCGCGCCGGTGCGGGGCAGCCCCAGCACCTCGGCGAAGAGCCGGCACAGCACCTCCTCGACGGGAGTGCGGGGCCCGCGCCCCGCCGACAGGGCGACCGCGGGCTCGGCGTCCGGCAGCGCCCGCACATCGAGCTTGCCGTTGTCGTTCATCGGCAGCCGGGGCAGCACCACGAAGGCGGCCGGGACCATGTAGCCGGGCAGGCGTCGTCCCAGGTCGTCCCTGAGCCGCCGGACGAGCGCGCCCTGTCCCCGGGTGGCGGTCGGGGTGTTGGCGTAGGGGTCGGTGCCGCGGTCGGCGCGGGGGCGGTACAGGCCGAGGGTGCGGCCGGGGCGCGTGGCGGGGACGAAGACGGCGTCGAAGAAGCCGGGTTCGTCGGACCAGGTGGTCAGGAGGCGACAGCCGTGCGCGGCCCCCAACTCCCTCAGGTCCTCGGGTTCCTGGCCGGTGTCCAGCAATGGCGGCGCCGAGTCCATCGCGCGCATCGCCGCCAGATCATCGGCCGTACGCGCGTCCGGGATGCGCCGCACCCTCAGGGGCTCGGTGCCGTCGAGGTGGCCGAGGAGGTCGGCGCCCCAGGTCAGTTCCGGGGCGTCGTCCAACCGCACGGCTGCTGCCGTGTCGGCGTACAGGACGACGTCGTACCGGTAGCGCGTCAGCTCGTTGTGGTGCCGTCCCGCCTTGGTGCGCAGTTCGACGCCGACGCCGAGGGTGCTGAACCAGTCCGGGTCGACGAGGAGTTCCTTCTCCAGGGCGAGTCCGCGGTCCACCGCCTGGCGCAGGGGAACGGCGCCGCGGGCGGCCTGGATGCCGGTCTGGAAGACGCGCGCCTGCCGCAGGTCCCGGACGTCACCGAGGAACAGGGCGCCGCCCGGCGCGAGCAGTGCCATGGCGCCCCTGATCACCTGGCGCAGATGGTCCAGGCTCGGGAAGTACTGGATGACGGAGTTGATGACGACGGTGTCGAAATACCCCGTCGGCAGTCCGTCAGTCACCTCGGCCGCTTGGCAGCGCAGTTGGACCTTGCGGGCCAGCTCCGGGTCGGCCTTGAGGTCTTCGCCCAGCTTGCGGATGACGGGGGCCGCGAAGTCCGTCGCCCAGTACGCCTCGGCGTCCGGGGCGAGCCGCGAGAGCAGCAGGCCGGAGCCGACGCCGATCTCCAGGACGCGCCTCGGGTTCAACTCCCGGATGCGCTCGACGGTCGCCTCACGCCACTCGCGCATGTGGTCCCGAGGGATGGGCGTGCCGTCGTAGGAGCTGTCCCAGCCCGCGAAGTCCTCGGTGAAGACGGCGGTGCCGATCTCGGTGTACTCGGCGGAGTAGATCTCCCGCCACTCCCCGATCTGCTCCCGCTCGGCCTCCTGGCGCGCCTCGGGGTCGGGTTCGGCCGGGACGACGTAGCCGACGAGGCGTTTCGTGCCGGGTGCGGAGGTGTCGTCGCGGGCGATGACCGCGGCCTGGGAGACGTCGGGGTGCTGGGCGAGCGCGGTCTCGATCTCGCCGAGTTCGACGCGGTGGCCGCGGATCTTGACCTGGTCGTCGGTGCGGCCGAGGAAGTCGAGGTTGCCGTCCGGGCGGCGGCGCACGAGGTCGCCCGTGCGGTAGACGCGCTCTCCGGGCCGCCCGTAGGGGTCGGCCACGAACCGTTCGGCGGTCAGACCGGGCCGGTCGAGGTAGCCGCGGGCCAGGCCCACGCCCGCGATGTACAGCTCGCCGGCCACGCCGTCCGGCACCGGTCGCAGCCAGGTGTCGAGGATGCGGGCGTGGGTGGCCCGGATGGGGCGGCCCACGGTCGGGGTCGCGCTGTCGTGGGTGCCGCCGCCGAGGGTGTTGATGGTGTACTCGGTGGGCCCGTACAGGTTGTAGCCGTAGGTGCCCTCGGTGTCCCGGAGGGTGTTCCACACCGTCTCGGTGACCGCCTCGCCGCCCAGCAGCACCAGTGGCGGCCGGTGCCCCTCCAGCAGGCCCTCCTCGATGAGGAGATGGGCGTAGGTCGGGGTCACGTTCACCACGTCGACGCGGTGTTCCTCGCAGTACGCCACCAGCGCGATGGCGTCCCGGCGCAACTCCTCGTCGCAGATGTGCACTTCATGGCCCTCGACCAGCCAGAGCAGCTCCTCCCAGGACATGTCGAAGGCGAAGGACACGGTGTGCGCGATGCGCAGCCGTCGTCCGCCCGCGGCGGCGATGGCCGGGGCGAAGATCTCCTTCTGGTGGTTGAGCTGCATGTTGGTCAGGCCGATGTACGGGGTGACCACGCCCTTGGGGCGGCCGGTGGAGCCGGAGGTGTAGATCACGTACGCGGGGTGGTCCAGGCTGAAGGACACACGTACGGGTTCGGCGGGCAGGGCGGCGAGTTCGGCGGCCGTCTCCGGGTCGTCGAGGAGGAGGCGCGGGGTGTCGCCCGTAAGGGTCTCCGACACGGCGCGGGTGGACAGCAGGAGCAGCGGGCGGGCGTCGGCGAGCATCAGGGAGAGCCGCTCGGCCGGGTGGTCCAGTTCCAGCGGCAGATAGGCGGCACCGGTGCGCAGCACCGCGAACAGCGCCACCACGGTGTCGATCGAGCGCGGCAGGCCGAGCGCGACGACCTTCTCGGGCCCGGCGCCGCGGGCGATGAGCAGTCGGGCCATGCGGTCGCAGCGGGCGTCGAGTTCGGCGTAGGTGACGGTCCGGGTGCCGAAGACGAGGGCGGTGGCGTCGGGGGTGCGGGTGGCCTGGGCGGCGAGCATGTCCGCGACGGTCTCGTGCGGCACGGGCTGTCGGCCCGCGTCCTCCTCGCGGGTCAGCGCCGTGGCCTCGGCGGGCAGCAGGGCGGACAGGGAGCCGACGGCGGCGGACGGATCGGTGACGAGCCGGGTGACCAGCAGCACGAACCGGTCGACGAGGCTGCGCGCGTAGGCGTCGTCCAGCAGGTCCGGGCGGTAGGCGAGGGTGACGCGGACGCACTCGCCGGGGGTGACCACGAGGTTGGCCGGGTAGTGGGTGGCGTCCACGTTGGCCACCGCGGTCGCGCCGTGCCGGTCGCGCAGCTCGGCGAGCCGCTCGTCGGTGTCGGCGTTGCGCAGCACGAACAGGGTGTCGAACAGCCGGCGGTGCCCGGTCTCGGCCTGGAGGACCCCGAGGCCGAGGTATTCGTACGGCATGACCTCAAGGCGCTCGCGCTGGATGCGGCGCAGCAGGTCCAGCACCGGTTCGCGCGGGTCGAAGGCGATCCGGGCGGGCACGGTGTTGAGGAACATGCCGATGACGTTCTCGACGTCCGGCACCTCGCTGGGCCGCCCGGCGACCGTCGTGCCGAAGACGACGTCGGTGCGGCCGGACGCGCCCGCGAGGACCAGGCCCCAGGCGGCGTTGAGCACGGTGTTGAGCGTCAGGCCGTGGCGGCGGGCGGTGTCCCGCAGCCGCTCGGCGGTGTCCGCGTCGAGGACGGCGTCCAGGTGGCGCGGGATCACCGGTTCCGGGCCGCGGTCGCCGACGGCCGGGGCCAGCAGCGTCGGCTCGTCCAACCCGGCGAGCGCGGCCCGCCAGGCGCGGGTCGCGCCGGAGTCGTCCTGGCGCTCCAGCCAGGTCAGGTAGTCGCGGTACGAGCCGGGGCGGGCGAGCCCGGCCGGGTCGCCGCCGCTCTCGTACAGGGCGAACAGCTGGTCCAGGAGGAGCCAGGCCGACCAGCCGTCCCACAGGATCAGATGGCGGCCGATGACGAGCCGGTCACCGCGCTGCTCGCCGAGCCGGACCAGCAGCATCCGGAAGAGCAGTGGGCGGGTCAGATCGAAGCGGCGGGCGCGCTCCTCGTCCAGCAACTCGCCCATCCGCCGGTCCTGTTCGGCCGTGGCCAGTCCGGACAGGTCGATCTCGGTGAGCGGACTGTCGGCGTCCCGGACGATGAACTGCACCGGCTGGCGCAGCCCGTCGCTGGTGAACCCGGCGCGCAGGGAGGGGTTGCGGGCGAGCAGGGTGCGGGTGGCGGCCCGCAGCCGTTCGGCGTCCACGCGCTCGGCGAGGTCGAAGGACTCGTGGACGGTGTAGACGTCGAGGGCGCCGTCGTCGTAGGTGGAGTGGAAGAACAGGCCCTCCTGGAGCGGGGCCAGCGGCCAGATGTCCTCGATCCGGCCCGGGGCGAGCCGCTCGACGTGCGCCCGCTCCTCGTCGGTGAGGGTGAAGGCAGATTCGGCCGGTGTGCCGGTCGCGTCCTCCAGGACCGCCGCCGCGTCCGCGAGCGCGGCCGGCGTGCGGTGCTCGAAGACGTCACGCGGGCCGAGTGCCAGACCTGCGCGGCGGGCCCGGCTGGCGACGGCGATGGAGCTGATGCTGTCGCCGCCGAGCAGGAAGAAGTCGTCGTCGACTCCGGCGTCGGGCAGTTTCAGCACGGCGGCGAAGATCTCCGTGAGGAGCTGTTCGCGGGGGTTGCCCGGGGCCCGCGACTCGGCCCGTACGGCGTGCGGGGCGGGCAGCGCGGTGCGGTCGAGCTTGCCGCTGGGGGTCAGCGGCAGCGCGTCGAGGGCGACGTAGGCGGTCGGGACCATGGGCGCGGGCAGGGTGCCGGCCAGGGCCTCGCGGAGTCCGGCGGGGTCGACGGGGACACCGTCGGCGGGTACGACGTAGGCCACGAGCGCGTTGTCCCGTACCGTCACCGCGGACCGGGCCACGGCGGGCAGTCGGGTCAGCGCGGCCTCGATCTCGCCCAGCTCGATGCGGTTGCCGCGCAGTTTGACCTGGCGGTCGGTGCGGCCGAGGTACACGGTCACGCCGTCGGGGCGGCGCTGGACGAGGTCGCCGGTGCGGTACATGCGGCTGCCGGGCGGCCCGTAGGGGTCGGCGGTGAAGCGTTCGGCGGTCAGCGCCGGGCGGGCGTGGTAGCCGCGGGCGAGTTGCACGCCGGTCAGGTACAGCTCGCCGGGGACACCGTCGGGGACGGGGCGCAGGCAGGTGTCGAGTACGCGCAGGCCGGTGTTCCACACGGGGCGGCCGATGGGTACGGAGGTTCCCTCGTCGGTGCCGTCGTAGGGGTGGTGGGTGACGTCCACGGCGGCCTCGGTGGGGCCGTAGAGGTTGTGCAGCGGTACGCCGGTCAGCTCCCGCCAGTGGTGCGCCGCGACGGCCGGGAGTGCCTCGCCGCTGCTGAACACGCGACGCAGGGAAGTCGCCCAGGCGGGGTCGGCGGTCACCTCCTCGGACTGGAGGAACGCCTCCAGCATGGACGGCACGAAGTGCAGGGTGGTGACGCGCTCCTCGCGCACCAGGGCGGCCAGATAGGCCGGGTCGCGGTGGCCGTCCGGCTTGGCGAGGACGACCGCGGCGCCTTCGAGGAGGGGCCAGAAGAACTCCCACACGGAGACGTCGAAGCTGGACGGCGTCTTCTGGAGAACCCGGTCGTCGGCCGTGAGCCCGTAGGCGCCCTGCATCCACGCGAGCCGGTTGACGATGGCGCGGTGGGTGACGACGACGCCCTTGGGCAGTCCGGTGGAGCCGGAGGTGTAGATCAGGTAGGCGGGATCGTCGGGGTGGGCGGAGCGCACCGGAGCGGGGCCGGCCGGGGCCTCTTCGGCATCCAGCAGGACGACAGCGCTGTCGGGCAGCCGGTCGGCCGTCGTGGACAGCGTGACGACCGTCGTCGCCCCGGAGTCCGCGAGCATGTGCTCGACACGGTCCGCCGGATAGTCCAGGTCCAGCGGCAGATAGGCGGCTCCCGACTTCAGTACGCCGAGCAGTGCCACCATCAGCTCCGCCGACCGGGGCACGGCCACCGCGACGAACGCCCCGGGACCCGCGCCCCGGGCGCGCAGTCGTCCGGCCAACGCCTCGGCGCGCGCGTCGAGTTCGGAGTAGGTCAGCCGCTCCCCCGCGTACACCACGGCCGTGGCGTGCGGGGTCCGGGCGACCCGGTCGGTGAACGCCTCGGCCAGGGTGGTGGCCGGGACGGTGCGTTCCTCGCCGGTCGGGTGGGCGCGCAGGGCCTCGTCCGGGGAGAGCAGGTCGACGGAGGCGGCGAGCCGCGCGGGATCGGCGGCCAGCGCCTCCAGTACGCGAGCCAGCCGGTCGCCGAGGACCCGGACGCGCTCGGCGTCCAGCCGCTCCGTGTGGTGCTTGAGCCGCAGGTCGAGCCGCTCCCCCGGCTTGACCACGAGGGCGAGCGGATAGTGCACGGCGTCGTGGAAGGTGTCGCCGGTGATACGCACCCGGCCCGAGGCGTCGCGCAGGTCCGGCTCGGCGGGGTAGTTCTCGAACACCACCAGGGTGTCGAAGAGTTCGCCCTCGCCCGCGTGCCCGGCGAGCCGCTGGATCTCCGCGAGGCCGACGTGCTGGTGGTCCAGCAGCCGCGCCTGCTCCTCCTGGAGCCGGGTCAGCAGATCGCCGAGCGGCTCGCCCGGCGACCAGCGCAGCCGGGTCGGCAGGGTGTTGATGAACAGGCCGACCATGGCGGCGATGCCGTCGACCTGGCTGTCGCGGCCGGAGACGGTGGTGCCGAACACGACGTCGTCGCGGCCGGTGAGCCCGCCGAGGAGCAGACCCCACGCCGCCTGGACGACGGTGCCGAGGGTGACGCCGTGCTCGCGGGCGCGCTCCACGAGCCGTGCGGTGGTCCGCTCGGACAGCTCCACCCGGACGTGTCCGGGCCGCACGGGCGCTCCGGTGGCCGGGGAGTCGACCAGCCGGGTCGGCTCGTCGAGCCCTTCGAGTGCCGTGCGCCAGGCGACGCGCGCCGCTTCGCGGTCCTGTCCGGCGAGCCGGGTCAGGAAGGCGCGGTAGGGGGCGACGTCCGGGAGCCGGGGGCTGTCGGTGCCGTAGCAGGCCATCAGTTCGCGGTGCAGGACGGGCAGCGACCAGCCGTCGGCGACGATGTGATGGAAGGTCAGGACGAGTCGGCTGCGGTGTCCGCCCAGGCGGATCAGGGCGCAGCGCAGCAGGGGTGGTGCCGCCAGGTCGAAGCCCGCCGTGCGTTCGTCGGCGGCGACCGCCTCGCCCAGCGACTCGCGGACCTCGCCGTCCTGTGTGGACAGGTCGACCTCGCGCCAGGGCAGTTCGGCGTGTCGGGTGATGATCTGCACGGGGGTGCCGTCGGCGCCCTGGCGGAAGGCGGCACGCAGGGGCGCGTGCCGGTCCAGCAGGTGCTGGGCGGCGCGGCGCAGGGCGGGGCCGTCGACCGGTCCGGACAGATCGAGCACCTGCTGGACGACGTAGACGTCGTCCCGGGTGCCACTGGTCAGGGAGTGGAAGAAGAAGCCCTGCTGCAGGGGGGTGAGCGGGAGGAGTTCGGCGATGTCGAGGGGGTGGTCGCCCTGGACCTCGGCCAGTTCACCGGGGCTCAGGGCCGGGTACGGCTCCGTCGGCCCGTTCCGCTCCTCGACGCGCTCGACGGCAGCCTGGGCGAGGGCCTCGGCGGTGCGGTGCCGGAAGACGTCGCGGGTGGTCAGGGCGAGCCCGGACTCGCGGGCGCGGATGAGGAGTTGGATGGCGGTGATGCTGTCGCCGCCGACCGCGAGGAAGTCGTCCTCGGCCGTGACCGAGTCCAGCCCGAGCACCTCGCCGAACAGGGCGCAGAGCAGTCGTTCGCGCGGCGTTCCGGGTGCGCGTCCCGCGCTCAGCGCGCCGTAGTCGGGGGCGGGCAGCGCTCTGGTGTCGATCTTGCCGCTGGGGGTGACCGGGAGGGTGTGCAGCGGGACCAGGGCCGAGGGGACCATGTAGTCGGGGAGCCATTCGGCGGCGTGGGCGCGCAGGGTACGCATCAGCGCGGCCACGTCGCGGAAGGGCGCGGGGCGGTTGGCGTGCGGGTGAGCGGCGCCGGTGCGATACAGGCCGGTACGGGGTTCGTCGAGCGCGAGTACGGCGTCGAAGGCACCGTCGTCGGCCGTGCCGTTCCAGGTGAGGGCGGCCTGGTAACCGTGGCGGGCGGCGAGGGCGTGGAGGTCCTCCGGGTCGGCGCCGGCGGCGGTCCGCCCGCTGCTTCCCTCCAGCCGCCACAGGTCCGCGAGATCGTCGGCGAGGCGGGCGTTGGGGATGCCGGTGATCCGCAGGCGTGGGGGCCGCTCGGCGAGCAGTGCGTCCAGCCGCCCTGCCGCCGCCCACGGGATCTCGCGCTCGTCGGGTTCGGCCGCGCGCGGTCCGGGGCGCAGCACGACGTCGTACCGGTAGCGGCTCAGCTCGTTGTGATGGGCGCCCCGCTTGATCCGGATCTCGGCGTCGAACCCGTCGAGGGCCGCGAAGTAGTCGGGGTCCAGCAGCAGTTCGCCCTCCCAGCGCACCGACTGCTCGACGGCGGCGCGCAGGGCGCTCTTGTCGTCGGTGGTGGTTCGCCGGGTCTCGACGGCCGCGCGCAGGGTGGGCAGCAGCCGCAGGTTGCGGACGTCGCCGACGAAGATCCGCCCGCCGGGGGCGAGCAGCCCGGACACGGCGCGCAGGACGTCGGTGAGGTAGTCGGCGCTCGGGAAGTACTGGGCCACGGAGTTGAGGATCACCGTGTCGAAGAAGTGCGCGGGCAGTCCGGTGGTGTCGTGCGCGGGCTGGGCCCGCAGTTCGACCCCGGGGATGTCGTTCCGGGCGCGCAGCGCGGCGATCGCCTCGGCGGAGAGGTCGGTGCCCCAGTAGGTCTCGCAGTCGGGCGCGATGCGGGAGAGGATCAGTCCGCTGCCGACGCCGATCTCCAGCACCCGCCCGGCCGGGCCGAGCCGACGGATGCGCTCGACGGTCGCCTCCCGCCACTCCCGCATCTGTTCGACGGGGATGGGGAGTCCGTCGTACATGCTGTTCCAGCCCGCGAAGTTCTCCTGGGAGCCTTCCGAACCGGCCGCGCTGTAGAGGAGTTCGTGGACCTGCTTCCACTCCTCCACGTGGGTGTCCGAGCCGTCGAGGGCGGGCACGACGTAGCCGACGAGCCGCCGGTCGCCGGGCCGGTCCTCGCGGGCGACGACGGTGACCTGGTCGACGGCCGGGTGGCCGCGCAGCACCGACTCGATCTCGCCGGGCTCGATCCGGAAGCCGCGGATCTTGATCTGGGCGTCGGCGCGGCCGAGGAACTCCAGGCGTCCGTCGGCCCGCAGGCGCACCAGGTCGCCGGTGCGGTAGAGGCGCTCGCCGGGCGCGCCGAAGGGGTCGGCGACGAACCGTTCGGCGGTCAGGTCCGGCCGGCCCAGATAGCCGCGCGCGAGGCCCGCGCCGCCGAGGTACAGCTCACCGGTGAGTCCGGCGGGGACCGGTCGCAGCCAGGCGTCGAGGACGTAGGCACGGGTGCCCGGGTCGGGCACGCCGATCGGCACGATCGATCCGGCCGGGATGTCCGGATCGCACCGTCCGAGCGTGGAGTTGGTGGTCGCCTCGGTCGGGCCGTAGGCGTTGAACATCATCCGCCCGCGTGCGTAACGGCCCACCAGTTCCGGGGAGACCCGCTCGGTGCCCGCCAACAAGGTCGCGGTGGGCGGCAGTCGGACGTCGTCGGGCAGGGCGGCGAGCAGCGCGGGCGGCAGGATCATGAAGGTGATGCCGTGCGCATGGGCGTAGTCGGCGAGCGGTGCGCCCGGCACCCGGCGCTCGGCCGGTACGACGACCAGACGGCCACCGGAGAGCAGTCCGAGGCACAGGTCCCAGAAGGCGACGTCGAAGCTGGGCGAGGCGAACTGGAGGACCCTGCTGTGCGGTCCGATGCCGAACCGTTCGCTCTGGGTGGCGACGAGTTTCGCGACCCCGCTGTGCGCGAGGACGACGCCCTTGGGGCGGCCGGTCGAGCCGGAGGTGTAGATGACGTAGGCGGCGCTGTGCACGGTGATCGGCGGGGCGGGGTCGTGGGCCGGGCGCGCCGCGAGTTCTTCGGCCGTCTCGGGCGCGTCGAGCGCCAGCAGGGCCATGCCCTCGCGTCCGGGCAGGTCTTGAGCGGTCTCCTTGGTGGTGACCATGCAGACGGGGGCGGCGTCGCCGAGCATGTAGGCGATGCGGTCGGCCGGATAGTCGTGGTCGATGGGCAGATAGGCGGCGCCGGACTTGAGGACGGCGACCTCGGCGACGATCAGGTCGGTGGAGCGCGGCAGGGCGAGGGCGACGATGCGCTCGGGCCCGGCGCCGCGGGCGCGCAGGGCGTGGGCGAGCCGGTTGGCGCGCTCGTCCAGTTCGGCGTAGGTCAGTTCTTCGTCCTCGAAGACCAGGGCCACGGCGTCGGGGCGGGTGCTGACCTGCTCGGCGAACATCGCGGGCCAGGTGCCCGCGGGGACCGTGTGCTCGGTGGCGTTCCAGTCGACGACGACCTGGCGGTACTCCTCCTCGCCCATCAACTCCAGCCGTGCGACGGGGGTGTCCGGGCGGTCGAGGGCGTCGGTGAGCAGGGTCCGGTAGT
The DNA here is from genome assembly GCF_027270315.1 of Streptomyces cinnabarinus. Taxonomy (NCBI): domain Bacteria; kingdom Bacillati; phylum Actinomycetota; class Actinomycetes; order Kitasatosporales; family Streptomycetaceae; genus Streptomyces; species Streptomyces cinnabarinus. Next base: position 1,049,482 of record NZ_CP114413.1, read on the forward strand.
GGCCGAGCAGCCGCTCGACGGTCGGGCCGTCGAACAGCCGCGGGTCGTAAGTCGCCCTGGTCTCGCCCTGGTCCACCTCCAGCAGCAGGTCGACCGGCTCCTCTCCGGCAGGCCGGCCCGGGGTGGCGAGCGCGGTGTTGAAGAGGAATCCGCCGCCGCGTGTCGGCCGCGGGCGCAGCTCCTCGACCAGCATGCGAAGGGGCAGCCGATGGGTCTCGGCTTCCTCCCACGCCTGCTCCACTCGTCTCAACAGCCCCTGGAAGGTGGGCGCGTGGTCGGCCGAGACGCGTAACGGCAGCCCGTCGTGGCCCACGGTGATGTCCACAGCCTGGCTGTAGCGGTGCAGCAGGGCGACGAAGGCGGTGAGCAGTTCGGCGTGGGCGGCGGCCGGGAGGCCGGTCAGGGTGCGGAACTCCCGGCCGGGGTCCGGCTCGGGGGGATGAGGCCGGTCGGCGGGCAGTGAGATCTCCAGCGGAAGCGGTGCGAGCAACCGCTGCCAATAGGCCAGGACTTCCTCGGAACCGCACACAGCAGCGCGTCCTCCCCAGGGGTCGTTCCCGGCCTGGGCCGGGGATCGGCGCCATAGTAAGGTAAGGGTTACCTAATTAATAGGCCGCACACAGATTTGTCCAAGGGCATGGGACGATGGCCGAACTCGGCCTAAAGTCCGTCCAGTTAAGGCAAGGCTGACCGAAGGAAGTGACGTTGGGGACCTCGGCGGTCCGGGCGGCAAAAGGCCCCCGCGCGGTACTCCTGCTCGCGCTCTCGGGCGCGGCACTGCTGGTCCTGTGCGGCCTGTCGATGACGTACGGCGCGCTCGGCGTCCCCCTCGACCAGGTCTGGCACACCCTCCTCGGCGATGCGCCCAACTCCCGTATCGACAACGTGATCTGGTCGGTACGACTGCCCCGTACCGCCCTCGGTCTCGCCACCGGCGCCGCGCTCGGCCTCTCGGGCGCGCTGATGCAGGCGCTGACCCGCAATCCGCTGGCCGACCCCGGCATCCTCGGCGTGAGCGCGGGCGCCGCCTTCGCCGTCGTGGTGTCCGTCGGGGTCCTCGGCATCGGCTCGGTGTACGGCTTCATCTGGTTCGCGTTCGCCGGGGCGATGGCCGCCAGCGTGCTGGTCTATCTGCTGGGCGGACTCGGACGTTCGGGCTCGACCCCGGTGAAGCTGGCGCTGGCCGGTGTCGCGGTCACCTCGCTGCTGTTCTCGCTGACCAGTGCCATCGCACTGACCGACCCGGACGCCCTGAACCGCTACCGGTTCTGGTCGGCGGGCTCTCTGGCCAACCAGAGCGAGGAAGTCCTGCTGCGCGTCCTGCCGTTCCTCGGGGTCGGCGCCGTACTCGCCCTGGCCTGCGCGCCCGCCCTCAACCGCCTCGCGCTCGGCGACGACGTCGCCCGGTCGCTCGGGCTCCGGGTCGGCGTGGTCCGGGTCCAGGGCGTGCTGGCCGTCACCCTGCTCACCGGCGGCGCCGTCGCCGTCATCGGGCCGGTCGTCTTCGTCGGCCTGGTCGTGCCGCACATCGCCCGCGTGCTCGCGCAGTACGCCGGGATCGGCCCGGACCACCGCTGGCTGCTGCCGCTCTCGGCCGTCCTCGCGCCCTGTCTGCTGCTGGCCGCCGACATCGCCGGACGGCTGATCGCCAAGCCGGTCGAGATCCAGGCCGGCATCCTGGTCGCCTTCCTCGGCGGCCCGTTCTTCATCGCCCTGGTGCGCCGCCGACGACTCGCGGAGCTGTGAGCCATGCCGACCGACCTCGCGCCTCCGCCGCGCCCGTACGCCGCCTCCGGTTCGCGGAACGGGCACGCCGTGAAGCACAGCGCCCCCGGCTCGCGGAGTTGGTGACCCATGACCGCCGACCTCGCCCCCGCACCGGGCCCCGAAGGCGCCGCGGCCCCGGCCGCACCCCGCCGCACCGCCGGACGCGTCCCCTTCCGCCTCGCCGTGCCGCCCGTCTCCGGGCTGCTGCGTCCCCGGCTGCTGGTCGTGTGCCTGGTGCTCGCGGCCGCCGCCTTCCTGCTGTTCGCCGTGGAGACCTCGGTCGGGGACATCGCGCTGCCGCTCGGCGACGTCATGCGGGCGCTGGTGGGCGCGAGCGATCCCGCCACCGAGCTGATCGTCCATGAGTTGCGCCTGCCCCGGGCCCTCGCCGGCCTGCTCGTCGGGATCGCGTTCGGTGTCTCCGGCGCCCTGCTCCAGACCCTGACGCGCAATCCGCTCGCCAGCCCCGACATGATGGGCATCACCCAGGGCGCCGGTACGGCCGTGGTGGCCGGCATCGTCCTCGGCTGGGACGGGGGCCTCGGCACCCAGGCGCTCGGTCTGCTCGGCGCGCTGACCGCCGCGCTGCTCGTGTACGCGCTGGCCTGGAAGCGGGGCACCAGCGGCTACCGGATCGTGCTCGTCGGCGTCGGCGTCGCCTGGATCTGCACCAGCGCCACCGACTATCTGATGGCCCGGGGGCAGCGCTTCCAGGCGCAGGCCGCGCTGGGCTGGCTGGTCGGCAACCTCAACGGCCGTACCTGGGACCAGATCACCCCGCTCGCCTGGGCGATGGCCCTGCTGCTCCCACCCGCGCTGCTCCTCGGCCGGCTGACGCGGACGCTGGAACTCGGCGACGACGTCGCCCGGGGCCTCGGGACACGCGTGCAGACGGTCCGGGTGGCCGTGCTCCTCGCCGCCGTCGGCCTGGTGGCCTTCGGCACCGCCACCGCGGGACCCGTGGCGTTCGTGGCGCTCGCCGCGCCCCAGGTCGCCCAGCGCCTCGCCGGTACGGCCTTCCCGCCACCGGTGGCCGCGGGACTGACCGGTGCCGTGATGGTGCTGGGTTCCGATCTCGTCGCCCGAAAGCTCCTGTCGGACACGGAGCTTCCGGTCGGGATCGTCACGGGTGTGCTCGGCGCGCCCATCCTGCTGTGGCTGCTCATCCGCGCCAACCGCGCCGGTTCAGGAGGCTGACAAGTGTCGAAGACCGACTCCGCCGAGGCCCGCGGCCCCGAACTGCGCGCAGAGGCACTGAAACTGGCGTACGACGACCGGGTGGTGGTCGAGGATCTCGACCTGGTGGTGCCGACCGGCCGGGTCACCGTGATCGTCGGGGCCAACGCGTGCGGCAAGTCCACGCTGCTGCGGGCCCTGGCCCGGCTGCTGAACCCCAAGGCCGGGGCGGTCGCGTTGGACGGGCGCTCGATCCACTCGATCCCCACCCGGACCCTCGCGCAGCGGCTCGGCATCCTGCCGCAGTCCCCCGTCGCGCCCGAGGGGCTGACCGTCATCGACCTGGTGGGACGCGGCCGTTCACCGCATCAGACCTGGTGGCGGCAGTGGTCGTCGGCCGACGAGGAGGCCGTGCACGAGGCGCTGCGCGCCACCGACATGGCCGACCTGGCGCACCGGGCGGTGGACGAGCTGTCCGGCGGGCAGCGGCAGCGGGCCTGGATCGCCATGGCCGTCGCCCAGGGCACCCCGGTGATGCTGCTGGACGAGCCGACGACCTATCTCGACCTCGCGCATCAGATCGACGTCCTGGACCTGGTCACCGACCTCAACCGGCATCAGGGCCGCACGGTGGTGATGGTGCTGCACGACCTCAACCAGGCCTGCCGGTACGCCGATCACATCGTCGCGATGAAGGGGGGCCGGATCGCGGGCGAGGGCGCTCCGGCCGAGGTGGTGACCGCGGCGATGGTGCAGGACGTCTTCGGGCTGCGCTGTGTCGTGGGCACGGACCCGGTGAGCGGGACACCGATGGTGATCCCGATGGGGCGCCACCACGAGGGAATCGAGGACGCGGCGCCGGTCGCGGCCGGCTGAGGCCGGTCGGACCGGCGCCCTCGGCGGTTACGGACGTGCCGTCAAGTAGCCCCCCATCGTGCGGAAGTAGTCGGTTGCCGCGTGTTCGGTGCCGTCCTCGGTCCGCACCCGCTGGACCAGCAGACCGGGCAGCCGCCCCGAACGCGCCCCGGCCCCGGCCACGATGACGATGCCGTCCCCCTCGCGGATGAAGATCCGGCCCGGGGTGCCGCCGTAACGGCCTTGGGACACCGCTGCCTTGACGATCCTGAGGCGCTCGCCGCGGTGGTGGGTGAAGGCGCTCGGGTACGGGTCCGACTGGGCCCGCACCAGGCGCTCCAGGTCCTCGGCGGGCCAGGTCCAGTCGATCCGGCTGTCCTCCAGGGACCGCTTGTGGAAGAAGCTCGACCGGGAGCGGTCCTGCGCGATCCACTCGGCCCGGCCGGAGGCGATGAGGTCCAGGGACTCGCGGACGACCGGGCCGATCAGGTCGACCGTGCGGTGGAACAGGTCGGTCGCGGTGTCGGCGGGCCCGACGGGCACCGCGCGCTGGAGCAGGATGTCGCCCATGTCGAGCTCGGCGTCCATGCGGTGGGCGGTGACCCCGACCTGCTGCTCGCCGTTGATGAGCGCCCAGATCAGCGGCGAGAAGCCGGCGTAGGAGGGCAGCAGCGAGTCGTGGATGTTGAGCGTGCCGTGCGGCGGCAGGTCGAAGATCTCCGCGGGCAGCCAGGTGCGCCAGTTGTTCGCGACGATGATGTCCGGCTCGGCGTCCTTGAGCGCCCGGAGGAGTTCCTCGTCGCCCGGCCGGTTGCGCAACAGCACGGGTACGCCGTGCTTTTCGGCCAGGTCGGCGACGGAGTCGCTCCAGATCCGCTCGTAGACGTGCTCGCTCTTGGGGTGGGTGACGACCAGGACCACTTCGTGCTCGGAGTCCAGCAGAGCCTGTAGCGTCCGGTGCCCCCAGGTCTGGTACCCGAACATGACGACCCGCATATAAGCCCTCCTCAGCCATTGCTAGGTAAGGCTAACCTTATCTAGCATGTGCCTGCTCGGGGGAGACTGTGTCCCTGATCTGAGAACACTGTGAACTCCCCCTACAGGAGGCGATGACGCGGTGACGACGCTGCACAGTGATCCGGACTCCATCTACGACGTACTGGGCCTCGGCTTCGGCCCGTCCCATCTCGCACTCGCGATCGCGCTCCACGAGCACGGCGTGAGCCCACATCAGGGAGCCGGATTCCGCGTCGGATTCCTGGAACGGCAACCGCGGTTCGGCTGGCACCGCGGCATGCTGATCGACGACGCCACCATGCAGGTGTCCTTCCTCAAGGACCTGGTGACGATGCGTGACCCCACCAGCGACTTCAGCTTCCTGTGCTATCTGCGCGAGCGCGGCAGGCTGGTCGACTTCCTCAACCAGAAGACCCTGTTCCCGCTGCGCATCGAGTTCCACGACTACCTGGAGTGGGCCGCCGGCCGGGTCGAGCACCTCGTCGAGTACGCCGCCGAGGTGGTCTCCGTGAAGCCGGTCACCGAGGACGGCGAGGTCCGCTGGTTCGACGTGGCCAGCCGCGATCCCGCCGCCCCGGAGCGGCTGACCGTACGCCGGACCCGCACCCTGTGCGTGGCCACCGGGCTGGAACCGCATCTGCCGCCCGGCGCCGCGCGGTCCGAACGGGTCTGGCACAACAGCGAGTTACTGCCACGCGTGGACCAACTCACCCGCTCTGGCACACCCGTTCGCCGTGCCGTCGTCCTCGGTGCCGGACAGAGCGCCGCCGAGGCCGTCGACTACCTCCACCGCACCTTCCCCGATGCCGAGATCTGCTCGGTGTTCGCCAAGTACGGCTACACACCAGCGGACGACAGCCCCTTCGCCAACCGGATCTTCGACCCCGAGGCGGTGGACCTGTACTTCGGTGCGCCGCCGGAGGTGAAGCAGTCGCTGCACGACTACCACCGTTCCACCAACTACTCCGTGGTCGACATGGAGTTGATCGAGTCGCTGTCGCGCACGATGTACCAGGAGAAGGTCCAGGGCAGACAGCGGCTGCGGATGCTGAACGTCTCCCGCATCCGCGAGGTCGCGAGCGGCGCCGACGGGCTGCGGGTGACGGTGGAGTTCCTGCCGACCGGGCAGCGCCAGGAACTTGCCTGCGATGTGATCGTCTATGCCACCGGCTATCAGCCCCGGGGCATCGGCGACCATCTCGGGGAGATCGCCAAGCTCTGTCTGCGGGACGAGGAGGACCAGCTCCGGGTCGGACGCGACCACCGGGTGGAGACCGCCGCGCATGTGCGGGCGGAGATCTACCTCCAGGGCGGCACCGAGCACACCCACGGCCTCACCTCGACCCTGCTGTCCACGACCGCGGTCCGCGCCGGGGAGATCTGCGGCTCCCTCCTGGCGCAGAATGCGGGCAGTTCCCGGGAGTAGACACCACCCGTGCGTCCCCTCGCCGCCGACACCCTGCTGCCCGTCAACGCCACGCTCGCCGTCGCCCTCGTCGTCCTGCTGCTCGTGGCCACCGCGGTGGCCGCCGTCTTCCGGCTCGCGCCGGACGAGTCGTACGGACGGGCCCGTGAGGTCGTGACGGCGGGCGTGCGGGCGGCGCTGCAACTGGCCGCGGTGTCCCTGGTGATCGGCTGGGCCGTGCACCACACCGCGGCCCTGATCGGCTTCCTGTTCCTGATGTTCGCCGTGGCGACCCGTACCGCGGGACGCCGGATCACCACGAACGGCACCTGGTGGTGGGCGGCGCTGCCGATCGCGGTCCCGGTGGCGCCGGTCGTCGCCGCCCTGGTGCTGGCCGGGCTGCTGACCGTGCCCGGTATCGCCGTCGTCCCGGTGACCGGCATCCTCATCGGCGGCGCGCTGACCGCGACCGTGCTGGCCGGCCGACGCGCGCTGGACGAGGTCGCCGGGCGCTTCGGGGAGGTCGAGGCGGCGCTGTCACTGGGCTTCCCGGACCGCGACGCCCACCTCGAAGTGGCCCGCGGCGCCGCCTCGGACGCCCTGCTGCCCGCCCTGGACCAGACCCGCACGGTCGGCCTGGTCACGCTGCCGGGCGCCTTCGTCGGCATGCTCCTGGCCGGCGCCTCCCCCGTACTCGCGGGCACGGTCCAGGTCTTCGTACTCATCGCCCTGCTGGCGGTGGAGGCCCTGTCGGTGGCCCTGACCGTCGAACTCGTCGCCCGCCGCAGGCTGAACCGACAGGACCCGTGACGGCGGGCTCCACCAACAGAACCCTCAACGGCGGCTGCGCACCAGCAGATACAGGAAGTACGGCGTACCGATCACCGCGGTCACCATCCCCGCGCCGAGCTGCGCCGGCGCGATCACGGTCCGGCCCAGCAGATCCGCCGTGCACACCAGGATCGCACCGAGCAGGACCGCCACCGGGACGACCCGGGCGTGCGGGCGGCCCACCAGGGCGCGGGCCGCGTGCGGGGCGACGAGTCCCACGAATCCGATGGTGCCCGCGGCGGCGACCGCGGTGGCGCTCAGCAGCACGCCCAGGACGAGGAAACCGAGGCGTCCCCGCGCCAGGTCCATGCCCAGCAGCCGCGGGGTGTCCTCGTCGAGCGAGACCAGGTCGAGCTCCGCGCGCCGCAGCACCGCCACGACCAGACCCAGCGCGACGACCACGGCGAGCGGCACGATGTCCGGCAGGGTCCGGCCGTACGTCGAACCGGACAGCCAGGTGAGGGCCTTGACCGCGCTGAACGGGTCGGTGAGAACGATCAGCAGGCTGATCAGCGCGGTCGCGGCGGTGGCGACGCCGATGCCGACGAGGACGAGGCGGTTCTGCTGGAACCCGCCCCGCGCGGCGAGCCCGAAGACGATGACGGAACTGACCGCCGCGCCCGCGAACGCCGCACCCGCCAGGCCCCAGCTCCCGGCCAGCGGCACGGTCGTCACCAGCAGTACGGCACCCAGCGCGGCCCCGCCGGAGACACCGAGCACGGCGGGCTCGGCGAGGGGGTTGCGGGTCACGGCCTGGATGAGCGTCCCGGCCAGGGCGAGGGCCGCTCCGGCCAGCAGCGCGGCGAGGACCCGGGGCATTCGGGTGTCGAGCACGAAGGAGACGGTCTGACCCGACCTGCCCTGCGCCCAGTTGACGACATCGCCGAGCAACAGCTTGGCGTCGCCCAGGAGTACGGCGGCGATCGTGACCCCGACGAGCACGAGCACCAGAACGGCCGTCACCGAGACGAAGACGGCGCGGCTTCTGATGCGCAGCCGGTCGGGTGCGGCCGAGGCCGCGGTGTCCTTCAGCCGTACGGCCATGACGATCAGGAAGACGGCGCCGACGAGGCTGGTGACGACACCCGTGGGCACGGCGACCGCGAGGTCCGCCGGGACCAGGGACCTCAGCAGCACGTCCGAGCCGAGGACCAGCGCGGCGCCGGTCAGCGCGGTGACCGGAAGGCCCGCGCGGGTCCGGGTGAACTCCCGGTACCTGCGGGCGAGGGGGCGGACGAGGGCGGGGGCGCACAGGCCGACGAAGCCGATGGGTCCGGCGAGGGTGACGGACGCGGCGGACAGCAGGGCCGCGAGCACGACCGCCGTGACGCGGGTGGCGCGCACCGGCACGCCGAGACCCCGGGCGGCGTCGTCGCCGAGCGCCAGCGCGTCGACCCTGCGGGCGACCAGCAGCAGCCCGAGGAGCCCGACGAGGCCGAGCGGCGCCATCCGGATCACGCCGTCGAAGCCGTTCTGGCCGATGCTGCCCTGGTTCCACTGGTAGAGCCCGTGGGTCTCCTCGGGGAACAGCAGGAGCAGCCCTTCGGTGACGGCGTTGAGGCCGAGCATGAGGGCGGTGCCCGCGAGCACCAGCCGTACCGTGCCCGCGCCGAGGCCGGACAGGCCGAGCACGACGGCCGCCGCGGCGAGGCTGCCGAGCAGCGCGACGCCGGAGGAGGCGAGCAGCGGCAGCGAGACACCGGTGACGGCGACCAGACCGAGGGCCAGGTAGGAACCGGCGTTGACGGCGAGGGTATCGGGGGACGCGAGGACGTTGCGGCTGACGGCCTGGAGGGCGGCGCCCGCCATGCCGAGCATGGCGCCGACGAGGAGCCCGGCGGTCATCCTGGGCAGCCGGGAGGCGATGACGACGGAGGAGTCGGCGGCGTCCGCCTGCCCGGTGAACGCCTTCCACACCTCGGCCGCGCCGACGGCGGCCGTGCCCTGCGTGATGTCGACGACCGCGAGGGCGGCGACCAGCAGGACCAGTGCGGCCGTCACCGCGGCCGCTCCCGTCCGGGACGTGGTGACCGGCGGACGGGTGGCGGGAGTTGTCGCGGTGACGGCCATGGCGCTACTTCGTCAGCGCGGCGACGACGGAGTCGATGTACTGGTTCATCGACTCGGGACCGCCGAACATCCAGATGCCGTCGGGCAGTCGGTGGACATTGCCCTTCTTCACGAACGGCAGCGACGTCCACACCTTGTCCTTGGCGAGGGCGTCGGTGAACGGGGTGCTGCTCTTGTCGCCGTCGTTGCCGATGTAGGCGAAGTGCACGTCGTCGCTCAGCTTGGTGAGCCCCTCGACGTCGGTGGAGCCGAGGCCGTAGCTCTCGTCCCCCTTGACCGTCCAGTCGTTCTTCAGGCCGAGCTTCTCGTTGACGGCGCCGATGAGCGAGCCGCTGGTGAAGGGGCGGATCGAGACCTGGTTGGAGATGTCGTAGCCGTCCGCGAAGGCGTACTGGGCGCCGTCGAGACCGGCGTCGGCGAGGGCCTTCTTGCCCTCGGCGAGCTTCGCGTCGAAGTCTTCCTTGATCTGGTCGGCCTGCTCGGTGGTGCCGGTGGCCTTCGCGAGCAGGTCGAGGTTCTCCGTCACCTGCCCGATCGGGTCGGCGGCGTCGGCGGAACGGACCTCCACCACCGGGGCGACCTCGCGCAGTTGCTTCACCGCGGCGGGCGGCAGGTCGGTGCTGGCGACGATGAGGTCCGGCTTGAGGGCGGCGATGGTGTCCATGCTCGGCTCGCCGCGCGTGCCGATGTCCTTGGGCTCGTTCTTCAGCGGGACGGCCTGGTCCCAGGTGCTGTAGCCCTTGACGTCGGCGACGCCGACCGGGTCCACGCCGAGCGAGACCAGCAGCTCGACCTCGTGCCACTCGGTGCCGACGACCTTGGTGGCCGGTCCGTCGAGTTCGACCTTCGCCCCGGAGGCGTCGGTGAGGGTGATGCGCTCGCTGGTCTTCTTGGCGTCGTCGCTGTCGGCGGCGGGCTCGGTCGTACCGCAGGCGGCCAGGGTGAGCGCCGCGGCGGTGGCGGCCGCCGCGGTCATCAGGAGGCGTCTCATGAGGGTGTGCTGAGCCTTTCGCTTCGCGTGTGGTGCCGGCCGATCGCGCGGGTGCGCAGCCGGCCCGTGAGGGGGTCGGTGCCGACTTCGATGCGGATGCCGTAGGTGTCGGTCAGCCGCTGGGCGGTCAGGACGTCCTCGGGGAGGCCGTCGGCGATGATCCGTCCCTGGTGCAGCAGCACGATCCGGTCGGCGAGGGCCGCGGCCTGGTCCAGGTCGTGCAGGACGGCGCCGACCGCGATCCCGTGGTCGTCCGCCAGATCCCTGACGAGGTCGAGGAGTTCGATCTGATAGCGCAGATCGAGGTAGGTCGTCGGCTCGTCCAGCAGCACTACGCCGGTCTGCTGGGCGAGGCAGCTCGCGAGCCAGACCCGCTGGAGCTGGCCGCCGGAGAGGTGCTCGGCGCCGCGCTCGGCGAGTTCCGCGACGCCGGTCATGGCCAGCGCGCGGTCCACCGCGGCCCGGCCGTCCGGATCCGCGCGGCCCCAGCGGCCCCGGTAGGGGTAGCGGCCGAACTCGACGACGTCCCGCACCGTCAGCCCGCTGGGTGTGGGCCGGCCCTGGGTCAACAGGGCGACCAGGCGCGAGAACTCACGGGGCGTCAGGGTCAGGCCGTCGGCACCGTCGATGACGAGCGTGGCGGTCCTCGCCCGCTGCAGCCGCGCGATCGTTCGCAGCAGCGTGGACTTCCCGCTGCCGTTCGGCCCCACCAGCACGGTCACTTCACCGGGCCGCAGCGCCACCGACGCGTCATGCACGACGTCCACGCCGTCGTAGGCCACGGTGACGGCGGTGGCCGACAGTTCATGGCCACGGGGGCGCGGGGCCGCGGAGCTCTCTTCTTCTGATCGCACGCGGCAAGGTTAGCCTAACCTAAACCGAACTTGTGAGGGGGTGGACGCATCATCCACAAGGCGAAGACCAGCCAATGCGCAAAAACGGCCGTCGCTAGGACGACGGCTTCGCCTCCTCCTGCGCGGCCTTGAGGTCGGCGAGCAGTTCGGCCTGGCCGGCCAGGACGCCGGAGAGGATGGTGCGGGCGACCCGGAGCAGCTCGGCGACATGCGGACTGGTCAGCGAGTAGTACACGGTCGAGCCCTCCTTGCGCGTGACCACGAGGTTGGCCCGCCGCAGCACGGCCAGCTGCTGGGAGAGGTGCGCGGGTTCGATGCCCACTTCCGGCAGCATCTCGGCGACGGCGTGCTCGCGCTCGCTGAGCAGCTCCAGCACCCGGATACGGGCCGGATGACCGAGGGTCTTGAAGAACTCGGCCTTCAGTTGATACAGCGGCGTGCTCACCGTGGCGCCCCTCCGATCCTCGCCTGCGGCACCGGCGGTGATGACCTCAGGAGTTGCCAACTTTAGCAATTCACCGAGGTCAGCCGAGGAGACCGGACCCCCGGCCACCTGCCGCTCGGTCACAGCGGAAGGGTGACCCAGACGCTCTTGCCCCGGCCGTCGCCGTCCGCGCGGACCACGGCCGTACCGCCCAGCGCGCGGACGAGTTCCATGACGGTGGCCAGACCGCCGCCGCCACCGGCGAGCGGCCCGCACAGCTCGGGCCGGTAGGGGTGGCGGTCGTGGACGGCGAGGACCAGGCAGTCCGGGCCCGCGCCGTAGATCACGGTCACCGTCGGGGAGACGGCGGCGGCGTGCCGGACGCTGTTGGTCACCAGTTCACTGAGGATCAGCAGGGAGGGGTCCGCCGCGGAGTGACGTACCCCGATGCCCCACTCGACCAGGACCTGCTCGGCCGTCTCGCGGGCGATCCGGACGGCGGCCGGCTCGGTGGGCAGGGTGAGCACATGCCGCCAGGGCAGGGCTTCGAGCCCGGTGGTCATGGGTCATGCCTCCGTACGGGCCTCGGTCTCCCCTGCGAGTACAGCCAGCACAGCATCTAGTCAATTGCGAAATTTTGCAATTCCGCAGCGTGCGACTCCCGTCGCGACCCGCCCGACACGGGGGGTGAGGTCAGGCCTTCTTGACCACACTGGACTTCAGCTGCATCGCCCCGAACCCCTCGACCTTGCAGTCGATGTCATGCCCGTCGACCCCGTCGACGAGACGGATGTTGCGCACCTTGGTCCCGGCCTTGATCCCCGAGGGGCTGCCCTTGACCTTGAGCGCCTTGACGACTACCACGGAGTCGCCGTCCCGCAGCACATTGCCCACGGCGTCCTTCACGACCCGCTCACCTGCGGCTTCGCCCTCACTGTCGGCGGGCACCCACTCGTGGCCGCACTCGGGACAGACCACCAGGGCGTTCATTTCGTAGGTGTACTCGCAGGAGCACTTCGGACAGGGCGGAAGATTCTCGATCATTGCGCCAGGGTATCCGGCACCTTCCCCTCGTCCGATTCCGTACGCCGGAGCGCACGCCCCCACCCGCCTCCATTGACCAAACACCAGTTCGAGCGATCGCTGCGGCGTGTGGTCCCGCCGAACCGGTCGCCACCTTGGGCGCGAATCCCGCGTTGGAATGCCGTGACACCGCAGCAGTGACGGTTCTGCGTTCCGGGTCGCCGACCCCGGACCGGTGTCACCGAACCCTGGTGTCCGGAGAGTGCGGGAAATCATGAACGTGTGGAAGTGCGTCGGCGGCTCGGCGGCGCCAGGGGTGTGCGGCGCCGGAGCCACCGATGACCTGGTGGGGCGAGCACAGGAGTCGGCCCGGCTGGAGCGGCTGCTGACGGAGCACCGGCTGGTGACCGTGACCGGGCGGGCGGGCGTCGGCAAGAGCCGGCTGGCGGCGGCCGTGGGAGCACGGGGGCCATGGCGGCAGATCGTCCATGTGCACGGGCAGGGTGAGTGTTCGGGCGCCCCGGGGACACTGGCGCGGGCCGTGCGCCGGGCGCTCACCGGCCAGCGCCCGCAGGGTGACTTCGCCGACCTGGTGCGGGAGTTGCCCGCGACGGGCGTCCTGCTCCTCCTCGATGACGTGGACCCGGTCCAGCGGGCGGCCATGGGGCTGGTGCAGCGGCTGCTGGCGGCCGTGCCCGGACTGCGGGTGCTGGTGACCTCGCGACAGGCGCTGGGGCTGGGCGAGGAACAGGTGCTGAGGCTGCCGCCGCTCGCCGCAGGTCCCGGGGTGGAACTCTTCCTGCGCCGGGCCCGGGCCGCGGTGGACGGTTTCCGTGCCGAGGGCGCCGATCAGCGGGCGGTGGAGCGGATCTGCCGCTCGCTCGAAGGGGTCCCGCTCGCCCTCGAACTGGCCGCCGAGCAGCTCGCGTTCCAGCAGGTGCACGACCTCGCCGCCGTCCTGGAGGTGCACCAGTGCTGGCTGCACGGCGAGGGCCCCGCGCTGCGCCGGCACCGTTCGCTGCGGGCCACCGTCGGGGCGAGCTACGCACTGTGCGAGCGTGCCGCGCGGATCGTCTGGGGCAGGGCCAGCGTGTTTACCGGGGCGTTCGACGAGTCCACCGCGTCCTTCCTGTGCGGCGGCGGTGGCGTGGCGCCCCGGCAGGTGCCGTCCCTGCTGGCCCGGCTGGCGGCCATCAACGTCCTCGAACCGGTCCGCGACCCCGGTGGACCACGGCCGCCGCGCTACCGGATGACGCGGGCCGCGCGGGACTTCGGCACCGAGCGGCTGCGGGCGGCGGGCGAGTGCGAGACGGCCCAGGAACGCCGGGCGACGCACTCCCGCCGGATCGCCGACACGGCGCGGCACCTGTGGGCGACGGGCCTCCAGAGCCAGGCCGTGGCGCTCGTGCACGAGGAGCGCGAGGAGCTGACCGCCGTACTGAACCAGGCGGTGCACCGGCCCGACCGGAGTGTCACCGCCCTGGAGACGGTGGTCGGCCTGTGGTTCTGGTGGGTGGTGTACGGCCATGCCGAGGAGGGACGGGACTATCTGCTGCGGCTGCTGCCGCTGTGCCCGGCGGACAACCCGGTGAACGTGCGCGGGCGGTGGCTGGCCGCCTGGCTCACCGCGGGCCGCGATCCGCAGGCCGCTCGCGCGCTGCTGGGGCGGGCCTGGCCGCAGGCGGTCCTGGCCGGCGACGACACCGCTGTCGGTCATATCGCGCACGTACAGGGGCTGATCGCCCTGCACGAGAACGATCCGCGCGGCGCCGTCGAGCACTTCGCCGAGTCCGCGCGCACGGTCCCCTCCCGGCCGGAGTACGGCCCCTCCCCCGCCGTCAGTCTGGCCGCCCAGGCCGTCGCCCAGGCCACGTTCGCGCCCGGCGCCGCCCGCCGGACGGCCCGGCGCGCACTGGCCCGGCCGGACGTCCGCGACGACGACTGGGCCACGCTGCTCGCCCGCTACGCCACCGCCTACGTCGACCACCGCCAGGGCCGCGACACCCGCGCCCTCCATCGCGCCCGGCGCACGCTGACGGCACTCGACGGCGCGCCGGCCGTCCCGCACGGCCACGAGGCGCTGCGCGCGCTGATCGCGGACATCGAGGCGGGGGTCCCCGGCCGCCCGCACCTGCCCCAACTGCCGCGACCACGCACGGCCGCGGCACGGGCCTACCCGGCCGAGGTGGGCCCCAGCGTCGTCACTTCATAGGCTCGTAGAACGGGCGACCTGGGTCGGACTCGGAGGAGTACATCGTGGTGTCCTCGTTCCTGAGGTACGCCAGCAGCCAGTCGCTGAACGGCTTTTCGTGGAGCACGAAGCTGAAGCTGTCCCATTCGTGGACGCCCACGGCCCAGGGCTCCGACGGACTCTCCGGCACACGCAGGAAGACCGTCTCCCCTTGCGAGCAGGTCGCCACCGGCAACAACTCCCCAGGCAGCGCCCCTGCCTTGCGCGGGATGTTCTCCTGGTCCTCGTCCTCCTCCAGCCAGAACTCGATCTCCTCCTTGATCGTCTCGCCCAGGTTCCTGGTCGCGTGGCCAGGGTGGTCCAAGCGCACCTGATCGTTGATCAGGACCGGACCGTAGGCGTCGGCTATCTCCCGGAAGTCGGCGGGGAAGGAGACCCCGAGTTCCCGTTCGAGCCGATCCCAGGGAGCGGGGTCGGACCAGTGGAAACGGGGTTCTCCCAGCAGTGCTTCGATGTCGTCGAGTGTCGCCATGATCCGAAGGCTACGGCGCACCACTGACAGTGCTCAGCGGGACCGGCGTGAACATGGCCGGCTCCTCGTCCGGGGTGAGCGCGGTCGGGCCGTACACCCAGTCCGTGAAGCCGTAGTCGTAGGTGTCCCGCGCCCGCATGATCTCGTTGCGCTGGAGCCGGGGCGTCCCGTCGAGGTGCCACAGCTTGCCCCACTCGCGGGCGGTGCTCTGCACCCGGCGGCAGTGCTCGACGCGCACCGCCTCATAGGCCGCGAGGGCCGCGTCCCAGTCCCGTTGCCCGGCATAGTGCCGCGCCAGCACCCAGCCGTCCTCGATGGCCATGATCGCGCCCTGCGCCATGTACTGGAGCGGCGGATGCGCCGCGTCCCCGAGCAGGGCGACGCGGCCGTGCACCCAGTTCTCCACGGGGTCCCGGTCGAGCATCTGCCACCAACGGTCCCGCCACATCAGCGGAATGCCCTTGCGCACGGTGTCGCACGTGGCCTCGAAGGCCGCGTCCAGCTCGTCGGGCGTCCCCCAGTCGGCCTGCCCGGCCAGGGCCTTGGGCGACTCGAACACGGCGACCTGGTTGAACATGTCGCCGCCGCGCAGGGCGTACTGGACGAAGTGGCAGCGCGGGCCGATGTAGACGGTGACGTCCTTCGCCGCGACGCCGTTGTCCCGGACCTGCTCGATGGGGACGGCGGCGCGGTAGGCGACGTAGTCGGAGCTGACCACGTCGTCGCCGACGAGCAGGCGGCGGGCGACGGAGTTCAGCCCGTCGGCCGCCACGACCATCGGAGCGGACTCGACGCGCCCGTCCGCCAGGAGGACCCGGGCACCGTCGGCGGTGTTCTCGTAGCCGATGACGGTCCGGTCGGTCAGCAGCTCGACCCCGGCGCGCTCGCAGGCGCGCAGGAAGATGCCGTGCAGATCGCTGCGGTGGATCACCATGTACGGGTAGCCGTAGCGCCGTTCGAGGTCGCGCAGGTCGAGACGGGTCAGCTCCCGGGAGTCGAGCGCGTCGCGCATGACCATGTTCTCGGGGAGCACGCCGAGCGACCGGGCTTCGTCCAGCAGGCCGTACTCGGCGAGGATGCGGGTGCAGTTGGGGGCGATCTGGAGGCCCGCGCCGACTTCGCCGAACTCCTTGGCGCGTTCCAGGACGCGGACGCGCAGTCCCTGGCGGGCCAGGGCGTAGGCGGAGCTGAGGCCGCCGATGCCGCCGCCGACGACCAGGACGTCGGGGCTGGATTCAGGGTTCATGGTCTTTCCTTCGGAAGCATGGCGGGCCGCCCTCAGAGCCAGGCGCCCAGCACGGGGGCGGAGGTGCCGGTGTCCCGTCCGGTCAGATAGGCGGCGAGGTCGTGCAACTCACCTGCTACCAGGGCGGGTTCGCCCTCTCCGGGCAGTTCCCAGGTGGCGGACGGCGCCCGCAGGAATACGGCCGGTCCCGGCGCCGCGGACCGCTTGTCCACGACGTCGTCGCACAGGGCGGTCAGGAAGTCGGCCGGAAGGTCGGCGAAGGTGACGGGACCGGCCAGGTCGACGGCGTGCACGCAGACTTCGCGGGCCCGCATCCAGGGCACCTCGGTGGCCGGCACGGTCCGGCCCTGCGCGGTGACGACCAGCGCTCGCCACTGCTCGTCCCCGAGCCCGGCCATCCCCTTCTCCAACTCCGCCGCGGAGTCACACAGCCAGGCGGCGAGTTCGGCGCCGGGGAGGGTGCGGCCCCGCTCGATGCCCTGGGCGCGCTCCTCGGGCGAGGCGTACATGGGCGTGCGTTCGCCGGTGGCGGCCCAGTGCACGAGGTTGCCGAGCGCGTCGGCGTTGGCCGCCACATGGGCGACGAGATGGGCGCGGGTCCAGCCGGGCAGGGCGCTGGGCTCGTCGAACCCGGACTCCGCCGCCCCCAGGAACAGTTCGGTACCGAGCCGGGCCCAGCGGCGGGCGTCCTCGAAGGTGCGGCGCATCAGACGAGCTTCTCCTTGACGACCCGGTTCTCCAGCCGGCCGATGCCCTCGATCTCGGTGACGACGGTCTCCCCGCCGACGAGATAGCGCTCCGGCCTACGGGCGTGGCCGACGCCGCCGGGGGTGCCGGTGGCGATGATGTCGCCCGGGTTGAGGCGCACGACGGTGGAGACGTACTCGACCAGGTCGACCGGGTCGAAGAGCAAGTCGCCGGTGGAGTCCGCCTGCATGACCTCACCGTCGACGAGCAGCCGCACGTCGAGCGAGGGGCGCACCCCGCCGGGCAGTTCGTCGGGAGTGACGAGGAAGGGGCCGACGGGCGTGGTGGAGTCCCACATCTTGCCCTGGAGCCATTCCCGGGTCCGGAACTGCCAGTCACGGCAGGTGATGTCGTTCAGCACGGTGAACCCGGCGATGGCCGCCTCCGCCTCGGCGCCCCGGACGCGACGCGCGGGTGCGCCCACGACGACGGCGAGTTCGACCTCCCAGTCGAACTTCACGGTCTCGTCGGGCCGGACGATGTCGTCGCCCGCGCCGATCAGACAGTCCGCGAACTTGGCGAAGAGGGTGGGGTGTTCGGGCAGATCGCGCCCCATCTCCTTAATGTGGTTGCGGTAGTTGAGGCCGACGCACACAACCTTCGAGGGAACCGGAACAACGGGCGCGAAGTCGGCGCCCTCGACCGGGTACGCGATCCCGGTCGCTGTGGCGGCGCGCGCGGCCCACCCTTCCTCGGCGAGCAGCGCACCCACGTCGGGGACGCCGAGGTCGACGAGGACATCGCCCTCGAGACGTACGGCCCGGGTGGTGCCGTCGGTGCGGAGCGTGGCGAGCTTCATCGGATGGTTCCTTCCACCTGCGTACGGTCGAGGCGCAGGGCTTCGAAGACGGGGGCGTCGCTGAACCGGAACAGGTCCATGGCGCCGGAGTCGGAGTCGCCGGCACTGGCCTCGGAGCGGACGCTCAGCGGCTGCCAGGACGGGACGACGAACAGGTCGCCACGGGTGACGGACCAGGTGCGGTCCCCGACGGTCACGGTGCCGGATCCGTCGAAGACCTGGTAGACGGACGATCCGGTCGCGCGCACCGGAGCGGTCTCGGTGCCGCGTGCCAGGCGGTGCATCTCGGCCCGCAGGGTGGGCAGGACGTCGGCGCCGGTGGTGGGGTCGGTGAACCGTACGGCGGCGTGGCCTGGCTCGACGGTGCCGCCGTATCCCTCGGATTCCAGGGCGAGTTGGTCGGTGAGGGCCCGGTCGGTGTGCTCCCAGCGGTAGGCGAGGAGGGGGGTGCCGGGGGCGGTCGCACCGGCCGCTACGGGCCTGAGGCCGGGGTGCCCCCACAGCCGCTCGGAGCGGGACCGGGCCGGGGTGATGCGCTCGGCGTCGCCGATCTCCTCGCGTCCGAACTCGAAGAACTGCGCCTCGACGGCGTACTGGAAGGGGATGTCGAGTCCGTCGATCCAGGCCATGGGGGCGGCGGTGGCGTTGTGGTGGGCGTGCCAGTTCCAGCCGGCCTGCGGCAGGAAGTCCCCGCGCCGCATGGCCACCGGGTCGCGCCCGACGACCGTCCACACGCCCTCGCCCTCGACGACGAAGCGGAAGGCGTGCTGGGTGTGGCGGTGCTCGGGGGCGTCCTCGCCGGGCATGAGGTACTGGATGGCGGCCCACAGCGTCGGCGTGGCGAAGGGCCTGCCGCCGAGGGCGGGATTGGCCAGCGCGATGGCCCGACGCTCCCCGCCGCGCCCGACGGGAACGAGATCCCCGGCCTGCTCCGCGAGCCCTCGCAGCCGCTCCCAGCGCCAGAGATGGGGCACGGCGCGCGAGCGCGGGTGGGCCGGCATCAGATCGCCGATCTCGGTCCACAGCGGGACGAGCAGCTCCTGTTCGAGGCCCCGGTACAGCTCTTCGAGCGCCGGGGTGACCTCGGGCTGCCCCTGCGCGGAGACGGCCTGGAGGCGGACCGGGGATGCGAGGGACGGCTGGGTGGATGGCGTGGTTCGGGTGGACTGGGTCACGTACGACAGCGTGCGTCGTGTCCGTCAGGAGAACAGGTAGATTCTGCACAGCAGAATCGAGCTCGGAGACGGTCGCCCCATGGACAAGCCCCTCAAGACGCCCCCGCCCTACCCCATCGCCAGCGTGGACCACGCCCTGCGCGCGGCGACGATCCTCCAGCTGGAGGGTGGCGCGACGGTCTCCCGGATCGCCGAGCGCCTGGGCGTCGCGCGATCGACGGCGCACCGGCTGCTGGCGATGCTGGTGTACCGGGACTTCGCGGTGCAGGACGAGGACCGGGTGTACCGGGCGGGTCCGGTCCTGGAGCTGGCGGCCCACTCCCAGTCCCTGGTCTCACGCCTGCGGGCGACGGCGCTGCCGCACCTGCACAGGGTGGTGGACGTCCTGGACGAGACGGCGAACCTGATCATCCGCACGGGCGACACGGCCCGCTTCATCGCGAGCGTCGAATGCCACCAGGCACTGCGGGTCGGCTCCCGGGAGGGCATGGTCTTCCCGGCGCACCGCACCACGGCGGGTCTGCTCCTGCTGGCCGAGCTGACGGACGAGGAACTGGACGAGGTCTACTCCCCCGCCCGCTATCACGACCGGCCCGGCGACCGGCCCGACCTGCCCCGTCTGCGCACCGAGCTGAAGCGCCTGCGCCGCAACGGCTTCGCCGTGAACCAGGAGCGCTCCGAACGGGGCCTGGTCGCCATCGGCGTGCCCGTCCGCGACCGGGACGGCACGGCGTTGGCCGGCCTTTCGGTGTCCATGCCGAGTGTGCGCTACGACGCCCATCGTCTCCAGGCGCTGGTGGCGGCGCTGAACGCGACGGCTCGGGCGCTGGAGCGGGACCTGGCGGCGTAGCGCCTCGGCCATTCCCGCTGCCCCACCTGGGCGGGACAGCGGGAACCGTGGTGCCGCTACGCGCCGTAGGTCTCGAACTCGGCCACCTTCGGGGTGGCCGAGGAACCGGTGATCTCGAAGGTGATCTTCTTCAGCGAGGTCTGCGGGACGGTGATCACGCCCGCGCCGGTTCCGGAGGTCAGTACGGCGCCCGTGTCGGCGTTGAGGAGCCGCCAGGAGCCGATGGCGCCGGTGGAACCGGCCGCCTCACGGATGTTGACCTTGGCCACGGTGGTGGCGGAGCCCCACTTGACGGAGACGGACCCGGTGGAGCCGCTGGGCGACCAATAGGTGCCCATGTCGCCGTCCCGGACGTTGCCGTAGCTCGTGCCGTCGGCCTTGCTGGAGCCGTCGGCACCGGCACCGATGCTGAGGTTGGTCCCGGTCGGCTGGGTCGGAGTCGGCGTCGGCGTTGGGGTGGGGGTGGGTGTCGGGGTCGGCGTGGTCGGGGTCGGGTTCGGCGTCTGGGGGGTGCAGTTGCCGTCGGACACCTTGAGCCCGGTGCCCGCGCCCGCCGTGCGGCTCACGACGTCGGGCACGCAGGTGGCGGCGTCGAGCGTGAAGGCGTACGGAATGCTGACCGTGGTGTTGGACGTCGGGTTGGGCCCGGCGGGGTAGTTGTCGGAACCCGGGGAGGACCAGGTCACGTTGTCGAAGACATTGCCGCTGACCTGCCAGGAGCCGCGCTGGTCGGTGTAGAAGGTGCCGAGGACGTCCTTGGAGTCCTCGAAGTAATTGTTGTCCACCTTGGCCTTGGCGCCGGCGCGGGAGTTGATGCCGGACTCGTTCAGGCTCACGTAGTGGTTGTTGTAGGCGTGGGCGGTGCCGCCGCGCAGCAGGGGGGCGCGGGAGTCGATGTTCGAGTACAGGTTGTGGTGGAAGGTGACGTACCCGTTGGAGAGATCGCTCTCGCTGGACCCGATGAGGCCGCCCCGGCCCGAGTTGCGCAGAATGCTGTAGGACAGCGTCACGTACTGGGTGTTGTCCTTCATGTCGAAGAGGCCGTCGTAACCCTCCGACTCGCCTCCCGACGCCTCCAGGGTGGCGTGGTCGACCCACACGTTGCGGACGTCGCCCTCCATGCCGATCGCGTCGCCGCCGTTGGATGTCGGTGAGCCCGACTTCTTCACGTTCCGGACCGTGACGTTCTGGATGATGATGTTGCTGGATTCACGGATGTGGATGCCCAGTTGATCGAAGACGGCCCCGCCGCCGACTCCGACGATGGTCACATTGCTGATCTGCTTCAGCTCGATCACACCGGCGGCGGTGTTGCAGCTGTCGCCCGAGACCTTCGCGGTGTTGCCGTGGTTGATGGTGCCCTCGACCTGGATGACGATCGGCGTGCTGCTGCTGGCCCGGCCGCAGAGCGCCGCGTGGATCTGGGTTCCGGTGGTGGCCTTGACCGTCTGCCCACCGGCTCCGCCGGTGGTGCCCCCGTTCTGCGTCGCGTACCCGGTGACTCCGCCGGTCGCGGCCGACGCCGCGGGCATCGACAGCGCCGCCACACCGGCCGCGGCCGCCAGGGCCAACGTGGCCGAGGCGGCGGACAGACGTAGGGCGAGTGGTCTTCTCATGGTTGTCTCCTGAGGTGTTCTTGGTCCGTTCGACGCGTGGTCCTTCGTCCGGTGCTAACGGCTGCGCGATACGGCTCTCCTGGAGCGGCTCCGACAACGAGAAAGCGCTTTCTGGCCGCAGACGATAGGGGTGACCCCAGGGGCTGACAAGCCCACCGGCAGAATCTGGTTCACATTCTCGAACAACTCGGCGACAGGGCGGCGGGGAGTCCCTGCCCATGGGAGGGTGTCCCCGAGGAGGTGGGACCGATGCCCGAGAGAAGCGTCAGTGCCAGGGTGATCTGCGACATCACGATCTCGGTCGACGGCTACTCGGCCGGGCACAACCAGACCGAGGAACGCCCGTTCGGCGAGGACGGCGGCGACGGCACGGGAACGCGGCTGCACGCGTGGATGTTCGACAGGGCCGACGAGAACCGGGCCGAGATCGAGCAGTTGGGCGCGGCCAAGGCGTTCATCATGGGGCGCAACATGTTCGGCCCCGTGCGGGGCGCGTGGGACCGGGAATGGAACGGCTGGTGGGGCGACAACCCGCCGTTCCACGCACCGGTGTTCGTGCTCACCCACCACGCGCGCGAGCCCCAGCCGATGGACGGCGGCACGACGTTCCACTTCGTCACCGACGGCATCGCTTCGGCACTCGCGCAGGCACGCGAGGCAGCGGGTGACGGTGACATCCTGGTCCACGGCGGCGCGACCACGATCAACCAGTACCTCGCCGCCGGCCTGATCGAGGAACTACGCCTCCACATCGTGCCGGTGACGTTCGGCTCGGGCACGCGCCTGTTCGACGGCGTCCCGCCACTGAAGCTGGAGCAGCTGAGTTCGCGATCGGCGACCCAGGTCACGCACCTGACGTACCACGTGCTCCCCTGAGCCGAGCACCCGCCCGGATCAGCCCTGCCCCCTCATAGGCCTGACCACGTGGGCGACGACTGCGTGAGCAGCGCTACCCCGCCTGCTCCGCCCCGTTGTCGAAGTCCTCCACGAAGTAGCTGTCATGGCGCACCCTGAACCGCTTCAGCTCCTCGCTGCCGCGCTGGGACATTTCCGCGACGCGTTCGAAGTACTCCTCGCGAGGGGCGCCCGGGGAGAAGAGCATGAGCATGGACATCGGTTCGTCCGTGGCGTTGCGGAAGCCGTGCAGGCCGCCGACCGGGACGTAGAGGAAATCGCCGGTACGGCCCTTGACCCACTTCTCGCCGTTGTAGAGCTCCAGTTCACCGGAGAGGATGTAGAAGGACTCCGACATGGCCTTGTGGAAGTGGACCTTCGCTCCGGCAGCGCGGGCGGCCAACTCCACCTTGTACAGGCCGAATTCGCCGCCCGTGGAGTCGTTGGTGGCGAGGTAGCTGGTCGAGCCGCCGGGCGAGGAGAGGTCCGGTGGGGTGTCCGCGGGGCGGAAGACCGCGTTCACCTCTCCCTTGTCACCGTGGTAGCGGGGTTCCGGGTAGGTCAGGTCCTCGGGATACGACATGGCGTGCTCTCCTTCTGAACTCGTCCTTCACCGGAAAGCCTGCTCCCCTCCCGGCACGGAGGCATCGGACTTCCGGATGATCTTGGAGACTCGGGGAGGAGGGCTCCGGACCTACGCCGGTGGCCCCGAAGGGCCGTGTGTGTGCAGGAAATCGATCAGCCCTGTCTCCGAACGCACCAGCCGTTCCCGGTGCTCAGGAGCCAGGGAGGACAGGGCGTCGACGAGTACGCGCGAGCGCGGGACATGGACCATGTCGGCGGAGTAGATCCGGCAGCCGGAGCACCACGCGACACCCAGGCAGCGCTCGAACAGGGCGGACCCGGGTGGGTGGAACCGGTGTTGGTACGAGCGGACGGGCGTTCCGCAGGCGGCGCAGGTCCGTTGGTCCCCGTCGAGGACGGTGTCCCAGGTCCCGACCTTGATCCATCGTCGGCGTCCGGCCGGTGCTCTTCAAGTCGTCATGCCGGGCATTCTCCCCTACCGCAAGGAGGGCTCCGCGACCGCCCGTCCATGGCGGACCAGCACCGTGACCGTGGCCGCGAGGAAGACGGCCTGCATGGCCGTCCGAGGACCGAGCTGGTCCCACCAGGGCACGTCACCGTCGGCGGCGTACACATTGGCGGGGAACATCACGACCAGCATCGCGCTGAGCACGGCCGCCGCGACCCGAGTGCTCCGCGACCACAACAGCCCGAGCGCGCAGGCGATTTCGGCGATGCCGGTCAGCGTGACGAGCAGACCCGGGGCCGGCAGGGCCGACGGCACCATGTCGACGATCTCCTCCCGCATCCCGATGAAGTGCGCGCCCCCGGTGACGGTGAACATGGCCGCCAGGCCGCCCCGCAGCGCGGTGGTCGGCCGACGGAGCCGTACGGCCCCGAGCGCCCCGGCGAGCAGCAGCAGGCCGGTGACGGCGACGAGCGTGGCGAGCGGTTCCATGTCCGGATCTTCCTGCCGTGATGAGCGTGGTGGCTGACGTCAGCGGCGCGCACTTCCCGGTCGGTCAGGCGGAGTCCTCCGCCACCGCCGCCGCCGACCTGCGCACGGTCTCGGAGTCGATGTACTGGATCTGCACGACGACCCCGTCCGGGTCGGTGACCCGGATGCTGCGGCCGAAGTTCTCCTCGACGAGTTCGTAGGGGTAGCCGTCGCGTTCGAGCCTCCGCGCGATCTCCTCCAACGGCTCCTCCGTGGCGAAGCCCAGTTCCGTGGTGCCGGGGACACGGCCCTGCGAGACGGAGGCGGCATGCACACCGAGGGCGCCCGCGGGGGCGTCCAGGCGGACCCAGACAGCAGCGCCGGGATCCTGCCGTACGCCGAGACCGAGCCCGGCGTAGAAGGTGCGGGACGCCTCGACGTCGGCGACGTATCTGATGGGGAGGACGGTCAACATGGCTCTGCCTTTCTGGGGTGGTCGGCGCCAGCGTCCTGCCCCGTGCTCCGTCGCGCGCTGTAGTGTCTCCGGGATCGACGCATTCGGACGTTTCAGGGGGATCCGGTGACGCAATCCGTCACGCTCGACGCGCTGGACCGCCGTCTGATCCATGCGCTCCAGATCGACGGGCGGGCCTCTTTCAGTCGTATCGCCGCCGTGCTGGGGGCGCCCGAGCGCATGGTCGCGCGTCGCTATCACCGGCTGCGATCGGCGCTGGTGGTCCGGGTCGTCGGGCTCGTCGACAGTCGGCGGATCGGCATGCTCGACTGGTTCGTCCGCATCGACTGCGCGCCGGACACCGCCGAGGCGCTGACCGCCGCCCTGGCGCAGCGCGACGACACCTCGTGGATCGCCCCGGTCGTCGGTGGGACCCGGCTGACCTGCATGGTTCGCACTCCGATCGAGAGCGCGGAGGCAGGGCGTCCGCTGTTCGACCACCTCCTCCGGACCCCGGGGATCCGTGATGTAGAGGCGTGTTGTGTGCTGCGTCCGGTCGCCGGGGTCGGTGGCTGGGCGGGCCGGACGAACGCGTTGGACGCGTCCGAGCAGGCGGCCCTCCTCGACTCCGCTCCGGAGTCACCGGACGGCCCGGAGGACCTCGCCGAGGCGTCCGGCTGGGGCGAGGGGGAGGCTCGGCTGGCGGGCGAACTGGCCCTGGACGGACGGGCGGACGTGGCACATCTGGCCGCCGCCACCGCGTGGTCGGCCTCGACCGTGCGGCGCCGCGTCGCCGGACTGCGGGCCGCCGGGGTGCTGCACTTCGAGGTGGACGTGAGCCCGGCCCACTTCGGCTTCCCGCTGGAGGCGCTGTTGTGGCTGGAGGTGGCACCGGCCGCGCTGGGCGAGGTGGCCGAGGCGCTGTCACGGCACCCGGCGGTCGCCTTCGCCGCCGTCACCACGGGCCGCACCTCGGTCTTCGCCATGATCCAGTGCCCTGACACCGGCGCCCTGTACGACTACCTCGCCGACGACCTGGCCGCCCTCCCGGGGATCGCCCGTCTGGAAACCGCCCTCGTGCAACGCCGCGCCAAGCGGGCGGGCCCCCTGTTGCTGCCGACGGCGGCGGAGCGCGCTCATGCGACGCGGAGGCCGGTCAGGTAAGCGGTGCACCGTGGTGGGCGCGGGTTGCCCGGTGCCGGCGTATGGCTGTCGGATAACCGCATGGCCCCGATCGAGGGACCGTGTTTCCCCTGATGCGGGCGATCCTGGGCAGCGGCGCGCACCCTCGGCGCGCGCCGACGCGTTGACAGCGACATGGATCGCACAGTCACCCCAGGGGCTCTCCCGGCGAGCGAGGACCGGCGAGCGCACCCTGCCGGACTCTCCTCGTCAGCGCAGCGGAACCCGCCCATCTATGCGGCCCTGGTCACCGAGTGGCAGGCCCGGGGCCGGATGGTCCCTGGCGCCCGGGATGCCCAGTGGGCCGCGGCCCTGGTCCCGTCCGGCCTGGCGTCGGATGCCTGGCTCCCCTCGGCGGGGTCAGTCGTCGCCCTGGAATCGGGGTCTGCTGCTCGGTGCCCCGCACATGGGGCAGCGCCCTCGCGCGTCGGCCTGCGCGGTGAGGACACCGAGTGCCTGCTGTAGGGCCAACTCCACGGCGGCGGGGAGGAACAGCGCGCCGGCCCCGTCCGGTGGGATCAGCCACCGCAGGCGTCCTACGGCCTGGTGCGGCGCGGGCACCGTGATCCACGAGCCCTTGCCCAGATAGCGGACGTCCGAGCCGATCCAGTGGCCGGCCGGATCGGGCGGCAGGAAGAAGCCCACCCGTCCGGCGACGGTGTCGGCCAGTGCCGGACCGGGCGGCTGCGGGATGCACAGCAGGGCGTCGAGGGCCAGCACGCCGAGTTCGACGGGCACGCTCAGCACGTCCCAGAACCGCCCACAGGCCAGCGCCGCCACCCCGCCCTCTCCGTGCCACTGCCGCTTGCAGGCTCGCGGGTCGGTAGCGGCGGCGGACAGCCATTCCGTGGCCCGCCGTGTGGTTCCTCGCATGGCGCATCTCCAGGTTCCGTCAGCCCGTGGACAGGACATACGTCCCCCTCGCCGCCGGGACCGCCGGACCTGGGACATTCATCCTGGTAGATAAACGCGCTGCTCGGAAGGGGTGGCGAACCCTGGCGAATTTATCCGGACCGCTCGCTTCAGCCAGCCTGGACCGCACGCTCACGACCAGGCAGCCGACCGGACCCCACTCAGCCCAGGAAGCTCAGCCGCACCTGCCGGTTCGGGTTGTCCTTGTTGGTGTCGACGAGGCAGACGGACTGCCAGGTGCCCAGTTCCAGGCGGCCGTTGACGACGGGGAGCGTGGCGTGCGGGGGAACGATCGCGGGGAGTACGTGGTCGCGGCCGTGGCCGGGGCTGCCGTGGCGGTGCTGCCAGCGGTCGTCGGCGGGCAGGAGGGTGTGCAGGGCGGTCAGGAGGTCGTCGTCGCTGCCGGCGCCGGTTTCGATGACGGCGATGCCTGCCGTGGCGTGGGGGACGAAGATGTTCAGCAGACCGTCCCGGCCCTGGGCCGCCTCCCTCAGGAAGGCCTCGCAGTCGAGGGTCAGGTCGACGACCGTCTCCGAGGAGCCGGACGCCACGTTCAGGACTCGGGTGGTGAAGGTGTCTGACATGGCGTCCATCCTCCTGTATCCGACCTGTATCCGACCGCCGCCACCGGCCAGGTGGCGTCCCGAGTGTGACACCGGCATGAAGTTCACCGGACCCCCGTTGACCTGCGCGACCCGGCCTCAATACGGTCAGCCGCATGGCGCGTACCGCCCTTCTCACCACGCGCGGTCACATCGACCTGCTGCGGGTGGCCTCCGCCGCGTGTCGTCGCGGCCGCTGAGGCCCCGCCCCGATCCCTCCGCGCGCTGAGCGTGCCGCCGCCGGGGCCTCGGCCTCCTCGCCGACCGCGTCGTCCGTACCCGCGAAAGGCTGCCGCTGCCATGGCGACCGACCTTCACCGGCCGGTGCACCCCAGGACCCACCGGACCGTCAGGGCCCCGCACTCCGTTCATGTCGACGGCCTCGTCCGCTCCTTCGACGGCCGACGAGTCATCGACCGGCTCCGACTCGACATCGAACACGGGGAGTTCGTCGCTCTGCTCGGTCGCGCCGGTTGCGGCAAGTCCGCCCTGCTGCGCATCCTCGCCGGACTCGACCGCGACATCGAGGGCACCGTCCTCGTGCCGCGCCGCAGGGCCGTCACCTCCCCATCCCCCCGTCCCACGCCATGGACGCGGGTCTGGCGCGACGTCCTCCTCGGCCTGCCCGGCGAACCCGACCGCGCCCTCGCCGAGCGCGTCCTCGACGAGGCCGGTCTCGGGCACCGTACGACCGCCCGCTCCAGGACCCTCTCCGACGGCGAGGTGCAACGCGCCTTCCTGGCAAGGGCGTTGGCGCGCGACCCCGATCTGCTGCTGCTCGACGACCCGTTCGCGGCACTGGACGCGCCGACCAGGATCGCGGCCCGGCAAGTGGTCGGGGAGGTGTGGCGGCGGCGTGGGTGCGCGGTGCTGCTCGTCACGGACGACGTCGAGGAGGCCGTGTCGCTGGCCGACCGTGTGCTCGTGATGGAGGGCGGTGTCATCGCCCATGAGCAGCGGATCGGGCTCGACCGGCCGCGCGACCTCACCGAACCCCGGTTCGCCGGGCTGCGGGCCGGGCTCCTCCGGCGCCTCGACGGAGACCTGGCGGCGGCCCGGGAAGATCTCCGGCCCCGGTGAAGTTGGTAGAAGCGTGAACAATACCGAGGCAGTCGTCATAGGCGCCGGGCAGGCAGGGCTGGCCGGCGCCTATCACCTGCGGCGCAGCGGATTCGAGCCGGGCCGTGACTTCGTCGTCCTGGACCACTCCCCCGGCCCGGGCGGTGCCTGGCAGTTCCGGTGGCCCTCGCTGACGTACGGCAAGGTGCACGGGATGCACGCGCTGCCCGGGATGGAGCTGACCGGGGCCGATCCGGCGCGGCCGTCCGCCGAGGTGATCGCCGAGTACTTCGAGAATTACGAGCGCGCCTTCGATCTGCGGGTGCTGCGGCCGGTGGACGTGCGGGCCGTGCGCGAGGGGGACGGCGGGCGGCTGCTCGTCGAGACCACGGCCGGGGACTGGTCGACCCGGGCGCTGATCAATGCCACCGGCACCTGGGACCGGCCGTTCTGGCCCCGGTACCCAGGCCAGGAGAGCTTCCGCGGGCGGCAGTTGCACACCGCGCAGTACCCGGGGCCCGAGGAGTTCGCGGGGCTGCGGGTGATCGTGGTGGGCGGGGGTGCGTCGGGTACGCAGCATCTGCTGGAGATCGCTCCGTACGCGGCCGCCACCACCTGGGTCACGCGGCGGCCGCCCGTGTTCCGCGAGGGTCCGTTCGACGAGAACGCGGGGCGGGCGGCGGTGGCGCTGGTCGAGGAGCGGGTGCGGCAGGGGCTGCCGCCGAGGAGTGTGGTCTCGGTGACCGGGCTGCCGCTCAACGACGCGATCCGGCAGGGGCTCGCGGACGGGGTGCTGGACCGACAGTCCATGTTCGACCGCATCACTCCGGACGGCGTCGAGTGGGACGACGGCCGCCGCGTGGACGCCGACGTCATCCTGTGGGCGACCGGGTTCCGGGCCGCCATCGACCATCTGACCCCGCTCAGACTGCGCGAGCCGGGCGGCGGCATCCGGATCGACGGGACCCGGGCGGTCGCCGACCCCCGCATCCACCTCGTCGGCTACGGCCCCTCGGCGAGCACCATCGGCGCCAACCGGGCGGGCCGCGCGGCCGTACGGGACATCAGGCGACTGCTGGCCGAGGAGCGGTCGGCGGCCGCCTGACCACTCCCCTCACTTCGCCCTCGGCGAGCTCTTCTGGTTGCGGTTGAACTCCGCGACATTGCGCTGGTGCTCGGCGTAGTCGGCGGTGAAGCGGGTGTCGCCCGGCTTGACGGTGACGAAGTACAGCCAGTCACCCGGGGCGGGGCTGATCGCGGCGCGCACCGCGTCCTCGCCCGGGTTGTCGATCGGGGTCGGGGGCAGGCCCATGCGCTGGTACGAGTTGTAGGGGCTCTCGATCCGGGTGTCGGCCGGAGTGGTCTTCAGCGTCGAACGGTTGAGGGCGTAGTTGATGGTGGAGTCCATCTGCAACGGCATGCCGCGCTCCAGGCGGTTGAAGACGACCCGGGCCACCTTGCCCATGTCGGTCTTGGTGGCCGCCTCGGCCTGGATGATGCTGGCGATGGTGACCGCCTGGTACACGTTCATCGCGTTGCGCTGGGCGCCCGCGGCGATCGGGGCGCCGTTGAACTTCTTGTTGGCGGTGTCGACCATGAACGACAGCAGCGCCTCGGGCGTCGCCCTCTTGCCGTTCTGTTCCAGGGGGTACGTCGCCGGGAAGAGGTAGCCCTCGGGGTTGCCGTCGGCGTCGCTCGGCAGCTTCAGATTCGCCTTCGCCAGGGACTTCTTGGCGGTGCCTGCGGGCAGTTCGAGCGCCTTGTCGACGGCCTCGTAGATCTGCCCGGACCGCCAGCCCTCCGGGATCACCAGGGTGGTGGGCTTCTTCTCCTCCTCACCGCCCAGGCTCAGCAGCGGCACCGCCACGGCGGTGCCGGCCACGACGGCCCCGGTCGCGATGAGGACGAGTCGGCCCCGGCGCGTCAGTCGGATCGCGCTCCGTGACGGAGTGTTCATGTGCATGCGGGCACGGTAACCCGCTAAAGCCCACAAACCCGGCATATCTTCATCTTGTCGGCTCCAGTCGGGCGTCCCGGCGGACCAGCTCCGCGTAGCGCCCGTCCCGCGCCAGCAGTTCCTCGTGCGTGCCTCGTTCGGCGGTCCGCCCGGAGTCCAGGACCACGATCTGGTCGGCGCCCCGGATGGTGGACAGCCGGTGCGCGATGGTGAGCGTGGTGCGGTCGGCCGAGAGCGCGTCGATGGCCTCCTGCACGGCGTGCTCGGTACGGGTGTCCAGGGCACTGGTCGCCTCGTCGAGGACCAGCACCGGCGGATCGCGCAGGATCGTGCGGGCGATGGCCAGGCGCTGCTTCTCACCGCCGGAGAAGCGGTAGCCGCGCTCACCGACGACCGTGTCGTAGCCCTCGGGCAGGGCGGCGATGTGGTCGTGGATCTGCGCCGCCTTCGCCGCCGCGTGCAGCTCCTCGTCGGTGGCGTCGGGCTTGGCGAAGCGCAGGTTGTCGGCGACCGAGGCGTGGAAGAGGTACGTCTCCTGCGAGACGACGCCGACCGCGCGGGCCAGAGTGTCGAAGTCCAGGTCGCGCACATCGACGCCGTCGAGGGTGACCCGGCCGCCGGTGACGTCGTACAGCCGCGGCACCAGGTGGCCGAGCGTGGACTTGCCCGCGCCGGTCGGGCCGACGACCGCGAGAGAGCCGCCCGCGGGGACCGTGATGTCGACGCCGTCGAGGATGGGGGCGCCCTGGTCGTCGTAGCGGAACTCGACGCTCTCGAAGCGGAGCTCGCCCTTGATCTTGTCGAGGTGGACCGGGCGTTCGGGTTCGGTGATGTCGATGGGCAGGTCGAGGTACTCGAAGATGCGCTGGAAGAGGGCGAGCGAGGCCTGGATCTGGACGCCGGTGCTGAGCAGGCTGACGGCCGGGCGGAACAGGCCCTGCTGGAGCGAGACGAAGGCGACGATCGTGCCGATCGAGACCTCGGGGCCGCCGTACTGGAGGGCCAGGCCCGCGGTCCAGTAGATGACGGCGGGCATCGCGGCCATGACGATCGTGATGACGGCCATGCGCCAGCGGCCGGCCATGTTCGAGCGCACTTCCAGGTCGACCAGGCCCTCGGACTCCGTGGCGAAGGACTTCGTCAGCGAATCGGAGCGGCCCATCGTGCGGCCCAGGAGGATGCCGCTGACGGAGAGCGACTCGGTGACCGTGGCGGCCATGACGGCCATCTGCTTCTGGCGCTGGGTGGTGATCTTCTTGCGCTCGTTGCCGACCCGGCGGCTGATCCACACGAACACGGGGAGCAGCAGCAGGGAGACGACTGTCAGCCGCCAGTCGAGGACGAGCATCGCGACGATCGTGGCGACCACGCTGGTGAAGTTGGCGACCAGGGAGGTGGCCGTGGAGGTGACGGTGGCCTGCATGCCGCCGATGTCGTTCGCGATGCGGGACTGCACCTCGCCGGTGCGGGTCCGGGTGAAGAAGGCGAGCGACATGCGCTGGAGGCGGCCGTAGACGGCGGTGCGCAGGTCGTGCATGACGCGCTGGCCGACGGTCGTCGAGATCAGGGTCTGGAGGACGCCGAAGACGCTGGTCAGGACCGCGCTGAGGATCATGCCGAGCGCGAGCAGGCTGAGCAGGCCGGTGCGGCCCTCGGGAATGGCGACGTCGAGGATCGCCTTCAGCAGGAAGGGAGTCGCCACGGAGACCAGGGACGCGGCGCCGACCAGGAGGCCGACGATCGCGAGGCGCCCGCGGTAGGGGCGGAACAGACGCAGGATGCGGCGCACCTGCCGGGGCTCTTGCTTGGCGTCGGCAGGCGGTGTCCAGGCGGGTTCGTGATCGGGATGCATGGGCTCCTACGGAGGGGTGAGGACGGGACTGACGGAGCTTAGCTCATTGTTACCTATACTCACAATGAACCTGGTCCTGATATTGTTCCCGCATGACCAGCCCTGATCCCGTGCCCCACCCCGACCCCGACGGCGCGCTCGCCGAGCAGCTGCTGCGGTTCACCCGGCGAGTGCACCGGATCCAGAAGCGGCACATCGAGCTCTCCGGCCTGGGCGTCACCCCGGCCCAGTCCCGGCTGCTGCGCACCCTCGCGCACTACTCCGCACCGCCCCGGATGGCCGACCTCGCCGAGCGCCTGGAAGTGGTCCCGCGCGCCGTCACCTCGCTGGTCGACGGGCTGGAGGCGAGCGGCAAGGTCCGCCGGGTGCCGGATCCCACGAACCGGCGGGTGATCCGCATCGAACTCACCGAGGACGGGCTGAAGGCGCTGCGCGCCCTGCACGGGGCACGACGGTCCGCGGCCCAGGAGATCCTGGCGCCGCTGACGGCCGAACAGCGCGAGGTGCTCGGGGGGTTGCTCGACACGCTGGTGGACGGAGGGCGGGGGTGCTGAGCCTCAGCGCCTGCCGGCCTCAGGACAGCTGAGCGACGTGCGCCATCGAACGACGCCTTCCCTCAACGGCCACGATCAGCAACGCTGGTGATCCTCCGTCAGCACGCCCTGGGCGGTGGCCAGTGAGCGGTCGTGGCAGCCGCCGGGGACGTCCGAGCCGTACAGCCGGTAGCGCTCGCTCGACGTGCCGACCGCGTGCCGCTGGTCCCGGGGCACGTTGACGGTCCAGGTGGCGTCGCCGGTATAGGTGTCGTCGAGCCTGGACCAGCCGGTGCGCCGGCCGTCGCGTGTCGTCACCGCCGAGGCGCGGTCGCCGAGGGTGAGCACCGTGCGCAGCCGGTCGTCCGTGCCGAGCGTGGTGGTGCCGTCCATGGTGTACGTGCGTTGGGTGCGCGTCGTTCTGGCCGGTCCGCGTCCGTCAACCGTGACCGACTCGTCGTCGCGCCAGGTGGCGTCGAGTGCGTCCATGGTCTCGCCGTCGGTCCAGCGATGGACGGAGGTGTGCGCCAGCGAGCGGCGGACGGTGGTGCTCACCCGGCCGTGCGAGGTTTCGACGTATCCGGCCACGGTCAGCGCGTGCGCGCTCTCGGTGTCCAGCCGGTGCTCCGAACCGGGCGTGTACGTCGAGGAGTTGGCGAGTCCCTGGTCGCGGTGCGCGGTGAGCGCGCCGGTAACGTGGGCGCGGCCCTCGTCCTGCCAGACGAGGATGTTCACGGGGGCGCTCCAGCCGGGGCGGCCCTCCGGCAGGCCGGCCACGGAGACCTCGATGTCGTGCGGCCGGCCGTCGTTGAGGAGGCCCGCGAACGGCGTCAGGTCGTATTCGATCGGCCGGACGTCGAAGGCGCGCGGCCCCGGAACGACGTACCAGAGGAAGGGATTGGACCAGCCCCCCGTCCAGACGTGCGGGAACGGCGCGGCGACGCCCGCCAGTTGGCCGTCGACCTTGATCCGCACCTCACGGTTGGGGCCGTCGGTCGCCCTGCAGGAGTACGGCGCGGAGTCGGGCACCGTGAGGTACCAGTACTCCTCGCAGCCGCCGCCGGATCCGGTGGCGTACACCTCGGCGACGACGCGTTCGCTGTTGCGCGGGGTGGTGAGGGTGCCGTCGGTCAGGGGGAGGACCTGGTCGGGGGTGCTTGCGGGTCTGCCGGTGTAGAAGGTCAGGGTCACCTTTACGTCGATGATGCCGGTGTAGGTGTCATCGACGACGTTCCCGATGAGCATCTCGACGGCGCCGCGGTCTCGGAGGGTGTCGCTGTAGCGCGTGACGTCCTTCTCGACGGACCATTCGATGCCGTCGGGCGAGGGCTGCGGGGTGGACGTACGGAAGATCTCGACGCCGCCCACGCTGACGTGGCCGAGGCGGTCGTACTGGCGGCCCTTGACCTTGCCGTCGAGGCGCAGGACCACCTTGCTCCAGCGGTCGCCGCAGCCGTCGGGCGGCGTGTACGTGCCCCGGTAGGGCGTGAAGTCGCGGAACTGTGCCTCGGCGAGCGTCACTTCGCAGGATCCCGTGTCCGGGACGGTGACGGGTGGCGCGGCGGTGACCGGGTTGTGCCAGTCCGAGCCGAACTCGGCGGGGACGTCGACCTGTTGGGCGGACGCGGGGTTCGCCCCGAGGAACGCGCTTGCCAGGAGGGTCGCTCCGGCGAACATGGACATGACGATCCGTCTCTTCATGGGCGTGTTCTACGGGGGTGCCCGGGGGCGGCGCAATGGGGCGTCGGCCGGGGTGGCGCGATGCGGCTTGGGTGGGGGTGGCGGAGTCCGTGGGTCCGGTGTGGCTCCTGAGGGCAGCCGAATCGTTTCCCCTTGGGGAGAAAACCGCTTGCCACCGACCACGCTACGACGCGAACCTGTCACGGTTTGCTGCCGTCGCGTGGACATCGGTTCGAGGCGCGCGATGGCCATCCGACCTTCCGCCCCCGACGCGAGCCACTGGGACGTCATGCAGATTCAAGACCTTCCGTATCCCGACCCGGGCGTCCCGGACGCCCGCTCGGGGCCCCGCTTCCTGTGGTGGCTCTTCCGGAACCAGCTCGGCGGCCAGTTCAAGGCCCTGGCCTGGGGCCTGGTGCACTTCACCTCCGTCTCCTCCCTGCCGTTCTGTGTCGGACTCGCCATCCAGGCCGTGGTGGACCGCTCCGGTGGCCGACTCGCCCTCGCGGGCGGGCTGATGGCGCTCGCCGGTACGGGCATCGCCCTCGGCGACACCTTCCTGCACCGCTCCGCCGTCACCAACTGGATCACCGCCGCGGCCCGCGTCCAGCAACTGCTGGCCCGCAAGGCGGCCCTGCTCGGCTCCGCGCTGACCCGGCGCGTCGCGGCCGGTGAGGTGGTGGCCGTCTCCACCGGTGACGTCGAGAAGATCGGCTGGTTCGTGGAGGCCGTCTCCCGGTTCACCGCGGCCGCGGTCACCATCGTGCTGGTCTGCGTCGGCCTGGTGCTCTACCAGCCCGCGCTCGGCGTCGTCGTCGCGGTCGGCCTGCCCGTCCTGGCGGTCGCGGTCCTGCCGCTGCTGCCCCGGGCCACCCGGCGCGCCGACTTCCAGCGCGAGAAGGCGGGCCGCGCCACCGAACTGGCCTCGGACACCGTCGCCGGCCTCCGCGTACTGCGCGGCATCGGCGGCGAGGAGCTCTTCCTCGACCGATACCGCCGCGCCTCCCAGGAGGTCCGGCACGCCGCCGTCCGCAGCGCCCGGATGTGGGCCCTCATCGCCGCCATCCAGGTCCTCCTCCCGGGCCTGCTGCTGATCACGGTCGTCTGGTACGGCGTCCACCTGGCCCGCGACGGCCGCATCACCGTCGGCGAACTGGTCACCGCCTACAGCTCGATCATGCTGCTCACCTACCCACTGCGGCACTTCGAGGAAATCGCCATGGCCTACTCCTTCTCCCGCCCCTCGGCCCGCCGGGCCGCGGGGGTGCTGTCGCTGGAGCGGCCCACCGACACCGACGGGTCCCGCGCCGCTGAGGTGCCCTCCGGCGATCTGTACGACCCGGCCACCGGACTGCTCGCGCCCGCGGGCCGGTTCACCGCCGTGGTGTGCGGCGACCCGGACGCGGCCGGACGGCTGGCCGAACGGCTGGGCGGCCACCCCTCGCAGCCGGGCACCTCGGTGCGACTGGGCGGGGTTCCGCTGGACGAGCTGCCGCTCGACACCGCCCGCACGGCCGTCCTCGTCCAGGACAAGGACCCGGTACTGCTCTCCGGCACCCTCCGCGAACTGCTCGACGTGCCCCATTCCGGCGCGGTCGGCTCCGCGGAGGCGCTGGCGGCGGCGCAGTGCGACGACGTACTCGCCGCCCTGGCCCAGGGCTCGCTCGACGCCGCGGACCCGATGGACGCCCTCATCACCGAACGGGGCCGCTCCCTTTCCGGCGGCCAGCGCCAGCGGCTGGCCCTCGCCCGCTCGCTCGTCACCGACCCGGAGGTGCTCGTCCTGGACGAACCCACCTCCGCCGTCGACTCCCACACCGAGGCACGGATCGCGGGCGGCCTGAAGGATCTGCGCGCCGGCCGCACGACCGTGGTGTTCACCTCCTCGCCGCTGCTCCTGGACCGCGCCGACCGGGTCGTCCTCGTCCACGAGGGCGACGTCACGGCGGTGGGCGTACACCGGGAGCTTCTCCACAAGGAGCCGCTGTACCGGGCCGTGGTGACGCGGGAGACGGACGAGGAGGCGGCGCTGCGAGACGCGGCCCGGGAGGGCCGGGACACCGGGCCGGCCTCACCGGTGGACGCGCTGGAACAGATCGACGCACTGGAAGAAATCGAGGAAAGCGCATGATCGGCGTAGCGCCACCGGCCTACGACCCGGCCGCTCCGACGACGGCGAACACCCTGCCCGTCGGCGCCCCGGCCACCGTACGCGCCTACGTGACCGAACTGTTCCAGCGGCACCGCCGGGCCTTCCTGGTCCTGGTCGGCGTCAACACGGCCGCGGTCCTGGCCTCCATGGCCGGTCCTTGGCTGCTCGGCGACCTGGTCGAGCGGGTGTCCGAGGGCGCCGAGGAGCTTCATCTGGGGCTCACCGTCTCGCTGTTCGTCGTCGCGCTCCTCATCCAGGCGGTGTTCGTCCGGGAGGTGCGGCTGCGCGGCGCGATACTCGGCGAGCGGATGCTGGCCGACCTGCGCGAGGACTTCCTCATCCGGTCCGTCGGGCTGCCGCCCGGCGTGCTGGAGCGTGCCGGGACCGGCGACCTGCTGTCCCGGATCACCACCGACATCGACCGGCTCGCCAACGCCATGCGCGAAGCCGTGCCCCAGCTGGCGATCGGCATCGTCTGGGCGGCGCTGCTGCTGGGCGGCCTCGTGATCACCGCGCCGCCGCTGGGCGCCGCGGTGCTGGTCGCCGTGCCGCTGCTGGTGGTCGGCTGCCGCTGGTACTTCAAGCGGGCGCCCTCCGCCTACCGCTCGGAGTCCGCCGGGTACGCCGCCGTCGCCGCCGCGCTCGCCGAGACCGTGGACGCGGGCCGTACGGTCGAGGCCCACCGGCTCGCGGGCCGCCGTATCGACCTGTCCAAGCAGCGGGTCAAGGAGTGGACGGCCTGGGAGAACTACACGCTCTGGCTGCGTTCGGTGCTCTTCCCGGTCATCAACATCACCCACGTCACCGTCCTCGGCTCGGTCCTGATGCTCGGCGGGGTCTTCGTCCTCCAGGGCTGGATCGACGTCGGCCAGCTGACCACGGGCGCGCTCATCGCCCAGATGCTCGTCGACCCGGTGGGCCTGATCCTGCGCTGGTACGACGAGCTCCAGGTCGCCCAGGTGTCGCTGGCCCGGCTGGTCGGGGTCCGGGACATCGAGCCGGATGCCGGGGACGCCGAGCTGACCCCCGACGGACGCGATGTGCACGCCGACCGGGTGCACTTCGGCTACCTCGAGGGCGTGGACGTCCTGCGCAAGGTGTCCCTGGAGGTGGCCCCCGGCACCCGGCTGGCGCTGGTCGGCCCCTCCGGCGCGGGCAAGTCCACCCTCGGCAGGCTCCTCGCCGGCATCTACGCGCCCCGGGAGGGCCGGATCGCCCTCGGCGGCGCCGAACTCTCCCGGATGCCCGCGGAACGGGTCCGCGAGCACGTGGCCCTCGTCAACCAGGAGCACCACGTCTTCGTGGGCTCCCTGCGCGACAACCTGCTGCTCGCCCTGCCCCACTCCCGCCTCCCGTCGAACGCGGGGGCATCGGAGGACTCCGCCGACGCGGAGCTGTGGGCGGCGCTCGCGGCGGTCGACGCGGACGACTGGGCACGCGCTCTCGACGAGGGCCTCGACACCGAGGTCGGCTCGGGCGGCTTCGCGCTGACCCCGGCGCAGGCGCAGCAGATCGCGCTGGCCCGGCTCGTGCTGGCCGACCCGCACACGCTGGTCCTGGACGAGGCGACGTCCCTGCTCGACCCACGGGCCGCGCGCCATCTGGAGCGTTCCCTGGCCCGCGTCCTGGACGGCCGCACGGTGGTCGCCATCGCCCACCGCCTCCATACCGCTCACGACGCCGACGTCATCGCCGTCGTCGAGAACGGCCGGATCAGTGAGCTGGGCAGCCATGACGAGCTGGTCGCGGCGAAGGGGGCGTACGCGGCGCTTTGGCGGTCCTGGCACGGGTGAGGTCCGGGAGCCAGGGGTACTGGGGGTGTCAGGGATGATCGGGCGTGGCTCGGGGTGCCCCTGATGTTCGCCGGGCAAGTCGGCTCGCCCGGCCCAGGTCGCCCCGGGGCAGCGCGCCCCGCACCGATCCGGTGGCCCGACGGCCGCGTGCACGCGTACCGGAGACTCCCGTTCTCCCAGCCCACGGCCCGGTCCTACCGGGCTCCCGTCCCCGCCCCGGACCCGTGGCGTTGCGCGGGTGGGAAAAGGGGTGGAAGGCTGGATAGCGGCACCGGTTCGGGGAGCGCCCGGGAAGCCTGCGGTACGTGTCGGGCGCAGCCTGTGCCCCGCGCGCCGGCCCGTCGCCGATCGTGGTGTCGGCGGGCCCGTCCCCAGCACCTGGAGGTACCCGTGAACAGCGCCGACGGATGGGGGGACGACGTCTACCAGCCCGACGCGTCCGAGATCCAGGACGACGCGGGGCTGCTCGACGCCGAGGACACCCTGGTCAACGACGGCGTCGGCGACCCCCTCGACCGCGGCTGGTCCCCGCCGGACCGTCCGTGGGCGGTGGAGCGCTCCGGTGTGACGGCCGCGGAGGGCCACGAGGGCGAGACGCTTGACCAGCGACTCGCCGAGGAGCTGCCGGACCTCGCCACCCCCGACAGCGACGGCCTCGGCGACTGCGAAGGCACCGACGGAGAACTCCTGGACAACGAGGTCGGCGCCGCACGCTCCGGCCGCCTCGTCGCCCCCGACGAGGGCGCGCACGAGGACGAGGAGAGTGCGCTGGTCGCCACGGACGTCGGGATCGACGGTGCCGCGGCCTCGGCCGAGGAGGCCGCCATGCACATCGTCGACGAGGACGCCCTGTCCGGCTGATCCCGCCGCCGCACCGGCCCCCGAGGAGCCCTGATGCAGCAGGACAAGCACCCCGACTACCGTCCGGTCGTCTTCCGGGACCGCGCCGCCGGATACGCCTTCCTCACCCGGTCCACCGCTACCAGCGGCGAGACCATCGAGTGGGACGACGGCGAGACGTACCCGGTGGTGGACGTGGAGATCTCCTCCGAGAGCCACCCCTTCTTCACCGGCAAGGCCCGCACGGTGGACTCGGAAGGCCGCGTCGCCCGCTTCGAGCGCCGCTACGGCGGGGCGGACGCCGAGGGAACATGACCGGACCCTGGTCCCGCCGCTGGCGCTGACGCCGCCGTTGCCGCTGCCGCTCAGATGACGTTGAGCGCCGCCGCGCAGCCCACTCCGCCGAGCAGCATGAACACCGGCATGAGCACCTTCAGCTCCACCCAGCTGCCGGCCCGGAACCGCATGGCCTTCGGCGGGCCGATCGGGTACCAGCGCTTGCGGCCCACCGGGATGGGCCACAGGATCGGGCAGCCCGACACCGTCAGCGAGTCCCCTATGTCGTGCACCAGCGCGCCCAGCACGATCGGCAGCCCCAGCCACAGGTACTCCTGGCCCGGCTCCGTGAACAGCCAGTCCGCACCGTTGCCCGGCTTGTCCAGCACCCCGGCCAGGATCCAGGCGCTGGTCGCTGCCAGCAGCCAGACCAGGACGTCGCTGCTGGACCCGCGCGCCGCCCGCCACAGCAGGCCCTCGATGGCCAGCACCATGTGCGCGAAGAGGATGCCCAGTACTGCCCAGCGGCCCCCGGTGATCGCCAGTACCGAGGCGCCCGCCCCGATCAGGACGGCCCACAGCCAGGTGTGCGTGAGCGTTCGGTGACCGCCGGAGCGGCGCGGGTCGCCCTGCTTCTTGGTGGCCTTGTAGACGGCGTAGGAGAGCTTGTCGACGATCTCGCACAGCCCGCGCGAAAGCGGTCCGAAGGCCCGCGAGATGGTGGCGGCCTTGTGGTCGAGGTCCGGGGCCAGTGCCGCTCCGGCGCAGATCAGCGCGCCGACCAGGACGACGGGCCAGGGCATCGGACGTCCGGCCGCTGCGGCCGCCGCCCCGACGCCGAGCCAGGCCGCGGCGCCCGACAGTGAGTGTGCTGGTCCCATCATGGCCGTTGCCCGCCCTATTCCTCGTGTGCCGCTGTCCAGTTGACGGTGTGCGCTGACGTGTTGTCGGCGACACAGCGTAGCGTTCGCGATCTTCTGACCGGCAGCCGATTCCCCTGTCAGGCCGGTCGGCAGGCAAGATGGGTGGGTGACCCTCATCGA
The DNA here is from genome assembly GCF_027270315.1 of Streptomyces cinnabarinus. Classification (NCBI taxonomy): domain Bacteria; kingdom Bacillati; phylum Actinomycetota; class Actinomycetes; order Kitasatosporales; family Streptomycetaceae; genus Streptomyces; species Streptomyces cinnabarinus. The sequence goes on from NZ_CP114413.1 coordinate 1,089,781, forward strand.
TCAGCTGCCGCCGACCGCCGACCCAGACGCCCTCTACGAAGCCTTCGAGTCGTGGGCCGAGGAACGCGGTCTGACTCTCTACCCCCACCAGGAGGAGGCGCTGATCGAGGTGGTCTCCGGCGCGAACGTGATCGTGTCGACGCCCACCGGGTCCGGCAAGAGCATGATCGCCGCGGGTGCGCACTTCGCCGCGCTTGCCCGTGACGAGGTCACCTTCTACACCGCTCCGATCAAGGCACTGGTGTCGGAGAAGTTCTTCGAACTGTGCAAGCTGTTCGGCACCGAGAACGTCGGCATGCTCACCGGCGACGCCTCCGTCAACGCGGACGCCCCCGTCATCTGCTGCACCGCCGAGGTCCTCGCCTCGATCGCGCTGCGCGACGGCAAGCACGCCGACGTCGGCCAGGTCGTCATGGACGAGTTCCACTTCTACGCGGAGGGGGACCGCGGCTGGGCCTGGCAGATCCCGATCCTCGAACTGCCCCAGGCGCAGTTCGTGCTGATGTCGGCGACGCTCGGCGATGTCTCGATGTTCGAGCAGGACCTGACCCGGCGTACCGGCCGCCCGACGGCCGTGGTCCGCTCGGCGACCCGCCCGGTGCCGCTCTCCTACGAGTACCGCCTCACCCCGCTCACCGAGACGCTGACCGAGCTGCTGGAGACCAAGCAGGCGCCGGTGTACATCGTGCACTTCACGCAGGCGCAGGCCGTGGAGCGGGCGCAGGCGCTGATGAGCATCAACATGTGCTCGCGCGAGGAGAAGGACCAGATCGCCGAGCTGATCGGCAACTTCCGTTTCACCACCAAGTTCGGCCGCAACCTCTCCCGCTACGTGCGGCACGGCATCGGCGTCCATCACGCGGGCATGCTGCCCAAGTACCGCCGCCTGGTGGAGAAGCTCGCGCAGGCCGGTCTGCTGAAGGTCATCTGCGGCACCGACACCCTGGGCGTGGGCGTCAACGTCCCCATCCGCACGGTGCTGTTCACGGCGCTGACCAAGTACGACGGCAGCCGGGTCCGCACGCTGCGGGCCCGTGAGTTCCACCAGATCGCGGGCCGCGCCGGGCGGGCGGGGTTCGACACGGCGGGCTTCGTCGTCGCGCAGGGGCCCGAGCACGTCATCGAGAACGAGAAGGCGCTCGCGAAGGCGGGCGACGACCCCAAGAAGCGGCGCAAGGTCGTCCGGAAGAAGGCGCCCGAGGGCTTCGTCGGGTGGACGGAGAACACCTTCGAGAAGCTCATCGCCTCCGAGCCGGAGCCGCTGACGTCCCGTTTCCGGGTCACGCACACCATGCTGCTGTCGGTGATCGCCCGGCCCGGCAACGCCTTCGAGGCGATGCGGCATCTGCTGGAGGACAACCACGAGCCGCGCAAGCAGCAGCTGCGGCACATCCGGCGAGCCATCGCCATCTACCGCTCGCTGCTGGACGGCGGCATCGTCGAGAAGCTCGACCAGCCGGACGCCGAGGGCCGGATCGTACGGCTCACCGTCGACCTCCAGCAGGACTTCGCCCTGAACCAGCCGCTGTCCACCTTCGCGCTGGCCGCGTTCGAGCTGCTGGACCCGGAATCGCCGTCCTACGCCCTGGACATGGTGTCCGTCGTGGAGTCCACTCTGGACGATCCGCGGCAGATCCTCGTCGCCCAGCTGAACAAGGCCAAGGGCGAGGCCGTCGCCGCGATGAAGGCGGACGGGGTGGAGTACGAGGAGCGCATGGAGCGCCTCCAGGACATCTCCTACCCCAAGCCGCTGGAGGAGCTGCTCTTCGGCGCGTACAACACCTACCGCAAGAGCCACCCCTGGGTCGGCGACCATCCGCTGTCGCCGAAGTCCGTGATCCGGGACATGTACGAACGGGCGATGTCCTTCACGGAGTTGGTGTCGTTCTACGAGCTGGCCCGCACCGAGGGCATTGTGCTGCGCTACCTGGCCAGCGCCTACAAGACCCTGGACCACAACATCCCGGACGATCTGAAGTCCGAGGATCTCCAGGATCTGATCGAGTGGCTGGGCGAGATGGTCCGCCAGGTCGACTCCAGTCTGCTGGACGAGTGGGAGCAGCTCGCCAACCCGGAGGAGATGACCGCCGAGGAGGCCCAGGAGAAGGCCGACGAGGTCAAGCCGGTCACCACCAACGCGCGCGCCTTCCGCGTCCTGGTCCGCAACGCCCTCTTCCGCCGGGTCGAGCTCGCCGCCCTCGACCAGGTCGGGGAACTGGGCGAGATGGACGCCGACGCCGGCTGGGACGCGGACGCCTGGGGTGAGGCCATGGACAAGTACTGGGACGAGTACGACGACCTCGGCACCGGTCCCAACGCCCGCGGCCCGAAGCTGTTGGTGATCGAGGAGGAGCCCGCGAACCGGCTGTGGCGCGTCCGGCAGATCTTCGACGACCCCAACGGCGACCACGACTGGGGCATCAGCGCGGAGATCGACCTCGCCGCCTCCGACGCGGAGGGCCGCGCGGTCGTCCGGGTCACCGACGTCGGCCAGCTGTGAGCACTGGAGAATCCCACCCATGACGACGAATCCGGCCGAGAGGCTCGTCGACCTGCTCGACCTGGAGCAGATCGAGGTCAACATCTTCCGCGGGCGCAGCCCGCACGAGTCCCTGCAAAGGGTCTTCGGCGGCCAGGTGGCCGGCCAGGCCCTGGTCGCCGCGGGCCGCACCACGGACGGCGAGCGCCCGGTGCACTCGCTGCACGCGTACTTCCTGCGCCCGGGCCGCCCGGGCGTGCCGATCGTGTACCAGGTCGAACGGGTGCGGGACGGGCGGTCGTTCACGACTCGCCGGGTCACCGCGGTGCAGCAGGGCCGCACGATCTTCAATCTCACCGCCTCCTTTCACAAACCTGAGCAAGGGAGCTTCGAGCACCAGCTGCCGCCCGCCCGTGAGGTGCCGGACCCGGAGTCGCTGCCGACGGTCACCGACGAGATCCGGGAGCATCTGGGCGCGCTGCCTGAGCAGTTGGAGCGTATGGCGCGCCGCCAGCCCTTCGACATCCGCTATGTGGACCGGTTGCGCTGGACACCCGCCGAGATCAAGGACGCCGAGCCGCGCAGCGCGGTGTGGATGCGCGCGGTCGGGCCGCTCGGTGACGACCCGTGGGTGCACACCTGCGCGCTGACCTACGCCAGTGACATGACCCTCCTGGACGCCGTGCGTATCCCCGTCGAGCCCCTGTGGGGTCCGCGGGGCTTCGACATGGCGTCGCTGGACCACGCGATGTGGTTCCACCGGCCGTTCCGCGCGGACGAGTGGTTCCTGTACGACCAGGAGTCTCCGATCGCCACGGGTGGGCGTGGGCTGGCCCGTGGGCGGATCTACGACCTCCAGGGACGACTGCTGGTGTCCGTGGTCCAGGAGGGGCTGTTCCGGGCGCTGTAGATCAGCCGCTTCTGCGGCGCAGCCAGCCGAACAGGCGGTGCGATGGCCGGTGTTCGTCGGATTCCGGGGTCGGCGCGGCGGGCGGCGCCGGGGTGGCGGGGTGAACCGGCGCAGTGGGATGCGCATGGGTGGCGGGGCGTGGTGCGGGCCGGTGTGCGCGTGCCTCCTCGACCGCCCGCGTGAGGTCGGCCCGCAGCCAGCCGGTCTCGTCCGCGTCGTCCGCCGTCATGATCTGCTCGCACCGGCGGGCGGCCGGCGAGCCCGGCGCTCCGTGCACGGGCGGTCCGGGCCGGAAGCGGTTCAAGTGGGAGCGTTCGTAGGGGTCGGGGACGATCTCCGCGATCTGCACCGGGTCGAGGAAGGCAGCCAGGGCTCCGGCCTGCTGCCACGGATCGTCGCTCTGGCGCAGCAGGAACCCCAGCCGGCGTCCGCGCCAGTTGCGGGGCCGCAGGTCCAGGCCGGCGTCGAGCTGATCGCGCATTCCCTCGGGGGTGCGCGCCTTCAGCAGAGGGGTGTTCTTCTCGTCGGACGCGAACTGCCGTAGCTCCTCGGCCAGGTACATCCAGACCACGGCCCGGTAGCGGTTGAGGTAGAAGGCCACGGGCACCACCAGGCCCAGGCGGGCGAGACGGGTGAAGCGGCCGGGCGGCACCTCCATCACGGCCGCTCCTTCGGTGGTGCCGACGGTCCGCACGCGTTCGAGCAGTGTGTCGGGGAAGCCCTTCGAGGCCCGCACCCGCTCGATCTCCAGGCGAGTGACGCGGCGGTGGCCGCCTCCTCCTTCGTCGGGCACGGTCCGGATGTGCCCGAGGTGGACGGCGAGGTCGAACTCGCGCCGTTTCAGACCCAGTTCCCGCGCGGCGTGGCCGGGTGTGCAGGAGGCGCCGCGTGGCTGGGTGATGGTGTCGCCTGTCATGGTCTCCCCCGTGGAGTCGGATGCTCACGCTGTGTGCGTTCGCCGTGACAGAACGGTAGCCAATCCGGCGAAGATCGCGGGGAGCCTGTGGATAACTCCACGGGGAAGCGAGAAGACGCAGGTCAGAGGTCCGTGATCGAATCCCGCTCGGGTTTGCGCGCATCCACCGCGAGGTGCTCGCCGACCCGGTTGACGAGCAGGGTCATCTCGTAGGCGATCTGGCCGATGTCGGCCTCCGCACCGCTGAGGACGCACAGGCAGCTGCCGGTGCCCGCGGCGGTCACGAACAGGACGGCGTCGTCGAACTCGACCATCGTCTGGCGCACTCTGCCCGCGCCGAAGTGGTGCCCCGAGCCCTTGGCGAGGCTGTGCAGCCCGGAGGAGACCGCGGCCAGGTGTTCCGCGTCCTCCCGGCGCAGTCCTGTGCTCGCGCCCGTCACCAGCCCGTCGTTGGACAGGACCAGCGCATGCCGCACATGCTCCACCCGCTCGGTCAGATCGTCCAACAGCCAGCCAAGTCCCTGATTCTGCGTCATGTCCCGTCTCCCCGTACGACGCGCCTCCCCCTGGCCGAGGGAGTATCCGCTCGCCAGCCTTCCGGACAAGTCGGGCCCGGGGCAAGGAGGCTGGGGGCACGGCACGGAAGATGACCGACACGGAACGGCGGAAGCCCGCCTCCGGCGAGGCCGTGGCGCGTCAAGGTGTCGTGGCCCAGGCCGGTTCAGCTCACCGAGTCGAGGAGCCGGGCGGTGTGCATCCGCCCGGCGTACTCGACGAGCCGGATGAGCACCTCCTTTCCCGAGTCGCGGTCGCGGGCGTCGCAGAGCACCACGGGCGTTCCCTGGTCGAGATCGAGGGCGCGTGAGACGTCATGGGCGCCGTAGGAGCGGGCGCCCGGGAAGCAGTTGACGGCCACCACGAAGGGGATGTGCCGGTGCTCGAAGTAGTCCACGGCGGGGAAGCAGTCCTCCAGGCGCCGGGTGTCGGCGAGGACGACCGCGCCCAGGGCGCCTTGGGAGAGCTCGTCCCACAGGAACCAGAAGCGGTCCTGGCCTGGCGTGCCGAACAGATAGAGCGAGAGGCCGGAGCGGATGGTGATCCGCCCGAAGTCCATGGCCACGGTCGTGGTGACCTTCTGGTCCACGCCGTCGGTGTCGTCCACCCACTGACCGGCCTCGCTGAGCAGCTCCTCGGTGCGCAGCGGCCTGATCTCACTGACCGCGCCCACCAGGGTGGTCTTGCCCACGCCGAAACCGCCGGCGACAAGGATCTTCAACGCCAGGGCGGCCGTCTCGCCGCCCGGGTCGTCGGAGTGCTCGGAGACCATCGATCACTTCTCTCGGGAGTGCCGGCAACGGTCGACGTCGTCAGGAGTGTGCCGCCTGCTCACGGAACGTGTGTGTGCGGCTTCGGTGCGTGTGTGCGAAGTCAGCATCATGACAACTCCGCCCTCTTCCCGAAGGGTTCGACCGCTTTTTGCCTGGTTCTGAACTGTCATCTACAACGCCCGCAACCCTTCGATCACTTCGCGCAGAATGCGTTCGTCAGGGAGCTGCGCGGGCGGCACCGGGCGGCTGACGGTGACGCAGCCCAGCTCCAGCAGGTCACCGAGGAGCACCCGGACGACACCGACCGGCAGGTCGGCGCCCGCGGCGAGTTCCGCGACCGACTGGGTCTCCGGCCTGCACAGTTCGATCAGCGCACGGTGTTCCGGTCCGAGCGCGGTGTCGTCGTCGACGCCCGGAGCGCCCGCGTCCAGGGTGACGAGCGCGATCAGATCGAACCGGACTCCGGTGGGACCCGGCTTGGTGCGGCCACCCGTCATGGCGTACGGGCGGACGAGCGGTCCGGCCTCGTGGTCGTACCACTGGCTGCCCTGCTCGCGCGGGCCGCCCTTCTGGTCTTCGGTCATGTGTGGGGACCGCCTTCTCGCCTCAGCCCGCGGCGGGCGGCCGCGCTGCGACGCGCGGCGCGGCGTAGAGGTGCTCGCCGACACGTTTCACCAGACGCGCCATCTCGTACGCCACGAGGCCGATGTCGGCGGTGACGGCGGTGAGTACGGCGAGGCAGGAGCCGTCGCCCGCGGCGGCCACGAACAGGAAGCCGTCGTCCATCTCCACCATGGTCTGGCGCACCCCACCGGCGCCGAAGTGACGGCCCGCACCCTTGGCCAGGCTGTGGAAGCCGGAGGCGACCGCCGCGAGGTGCTCGGCGTCCTCGCGGCGGAGGTCGCTCGACGCGCCCACGGCCAGCCCGTCGTTGGAGAGCACCACCGCGTGGCGCACCTCGTGCACGCGCAGCACCAGATCGTCCAGCAGCCAGTCGAGTTCGCCGGACCGCTGGGCGGCCCTCATGCCGGGGTCCTGGATCATTCGGGGTCTCCTTCGCTGCTGTCGCTGCGCACTGTGGAATCCGGGGCGGCACCGCGCCCGGGTTGCCGCCCGCCGCCCCGCGCCCAGCCGTCGCGGTAGGCCGCCATGCGGTCCCGTACGAGTTCGGGTGTGCGCCGGTCGTCGCCCCCGGTGGATGACGTCGGCGTGGGCTCCTCGCCCTGCGGCTGGCGCAGTTGGGGAGCGAGGTTCGCCTGTCGGACGCGGCGCGGGAGGTCGTCGGAGCCGTCGGAGTCTTCCGGGGGGCGGTGCAGGCGCAAGGCGGTGACTCCGGGGGGCGGTGGATCGGTGGTGGTCTGCGCGGCCACGGACGCGGAGGCGGCCAGCGCGGGCCGGTCGGCCGGTGCCTCGACCGGCTCCTGGTGCGCGGCGCCGCCGGGCACGCGCGCGTACGCGCGTTCGGTGGGCTGGGGTGCCTCGGCGGCCTTGCGGGGGGAACGTTCCGCCGCGCCTCCGTGCAGCAGGGCCGTGGGCAGCAGGACGACCGCGGTCGTGCCGCCGTAGGGCGAGGTGCGCAGGTGCACCTTGATGCCGTGCCGGGCGGCGAGCCTGCTGACCACGAACAGCCCGAGCCGGTCGCTGTCGAACAGGTCGAGCGCCTCGGACTGTTCGATACGGCGGTTGGCCTCGGCGAGGGTCTCCTTGCCCATGCCGAGCCCCCGGTCCTCGACCTCGACGGCGTAGCCGTTGCCGACGGGTTCGCCGGTGATGCGCACGCGCGTGTGGGGCGGTGAGAACTGAGCGGCGTTCTCGACGAGTTCGGCCAGCAGGTGGGTGAGGTCGGCGACGGCGGTGCCGATGACGGCCGCCTCGGGCAGCTGCCGCACCTCCACGCGCGCGTAGTCCTCGACCTCGGAGACGGCCGCGCGGACCACATTGGTCAGGGAGACCGGCATCCGCCAGGCGCGTCCCGGCGCCGCGCCGGAGAGGATGATCAGGCTCTCCGCGTGGCGGCGCATCCGGGTGGTGAGGTGGTCGAGCCGGAACAGGTCACTCAGCTCGTTCGGATCGTCGGAACGGCGCTCCATGCTGTCCAGCAGGCTGAGCTGACGGTGCACCAGGACCTGGCTGCGGCGGGCGAGGTTGACGAAGACCCCGGAGATGCCGCTGGCGAGCTCGGCGCGCTCCACGGCGGCGCGCAGGGCGGCGCGGTGCACGGTGCCCAGCGCTTCGGCCACCTGTCCGGCCTCGTCCTCCGCGGGCTCGCCGGGCGGCGCCTCCGCGCGGATGTCGATCTCCTCCCCGGCGCGCAGTTTCCGCATCGCCTCGGGGAGTTTGCGGCGGGCGATCTCCAGCGCGCTGTTGCGCAGGCTGACCAGTTCGACGACGAGGCCGCGGCCGATGCGGACGGAGATCACCAGCGAGGCGGCGACGGCGGCGAGGCCGAACAGGACGGCGGCGCCCGCCGGGGTGAGCAGTCCGCGGGTGAACGGGTCGGCGCGGTCGGCGACGCCGCGTCCCGCGTCGGCCTCGATGGTGCGCATCTCGTCCTGCACGCGCGCGAAGGACCGGTCCCAGACGGCCTGCGGTGCCGCGTGCACGGCGCGCGCCCCCGGTGCCGCGGCCAGCACCGCGTCCTCCGCAGCGCCGACGGCCGCGTAGTCGCCGCCTGCGGCGAGCTTGTGCCAGGCGGTGCGCTCGGGGCCGCGCAGGTCGGCGACGGCCCCTTCGGTGAGCGCACGGCGGGTCTCGACGGCTCCGGTGAACAGCCGCAGCCGCTCGCCGTCGAGCCGCCCGGCCAGGCGGGCGCCGACCAGCACGGCGTCCTCCTGGGCCAACGCCTCCTCCGCGCGGGAGAACTCGAGCAGCACGCGCGCGTCGGAGCCGAGGTCTGCGTCCTGGATGCCGGTGAGCGCGCCGCCCACGGAGAAGGCCGCCGCAATGGTCTTCGTGTACCGCTCGTAGGTCTGGTCCCAGCCCGCCCTGTGGTCGAGCACGGCCGACCGGAGCGAGCCGAGCCGCTCGGCGCCGGAGACGAACACCTCCAGCCGCCTCGCCACTCCGGCCGGCAGTTCCTCGGCGTCGGCGACGGTGCTGCGGTCGCCGAGCCGGAGTTCGGCCACGGCCGCGTCGGTGCGTTCGGTCAGCTTCTTGTAGTCGGCGCCGGGTGCGGCGGAGGGGTCGGTGGCGAGCCGGATCGCGGTCGCGCGCTCGGCCTGGAGGGCGGCGACGGCGTTCGCGACAGGGCCCCGGATCTCGGCGTCGACGCGCTGCACCTGCCGGAGCCGGGAGACGTCCTGCGCGGTGGTGACGGTGGCGTAGGCCCACAGTGCCAGCAGGGAGACCACCGGCACCATCAGCAGACAGACGATCTTGGCGCGGACGGTGCGCGGGCGTATCCGCCAGTGTCCTGCCCGCGCGGGCGGGTCCTCCGGCCCGGCGCTCGCGGGCTCGTCCCGGCCTTCGTCGGCGGGCGGTCCGGCGTGCGCGCGGCGGCCGCGCACGGGCGGTGCGGGCGCCGTCTCAGCGCCGGGGGCGGTGGTCCTACGGGGTGTACGCATGGCCTCCTCGCTCGGAAGTGGTTCGCCGGGGCGGGCCCGCGGCTAGCGGGCGGCGCTCTCGACCGGCCGCTGTGCGGAGGCGGAGGCCTCGCGCTCGCCCGTCGTCGGGGACAGGGCGACGAAGGCCGAGGTCAGGAAGAGATAGGACCCGAGGCCGACGGCGAGGGGGAAGATGAACTGCATCGCCGTGGCCCCGGGCAGGACGTCGCCGCCCGGTGCGACCCGCACACTGACCGCGAACATCCCGGTGTAGTGCATGCTGCTCACGGCCGCGCCCATGATCAGGGAGGCGACGGTGACAGCGACGGGCGACCTGATGTTGAGCGCCGCCCAGAGTGCCGCCGTCGCGGCGACGACGGCGATCAGCACCGAGAGTCCGACGCGGACCGGGTCGTAGTCCACCTGGCCGTGCAGGCGCACGGCCGCCATGCCCAGGTAGTGCATGCTGGCCACGCCGAGCCCGGTGGTGAGTCCGCCCAGGAAGAGCGCGCGGGTGCGGTCGCGGCCGTACCCGACGGCGAAGACCCCGGCGCAGACGACGGCCATCGCGACGAGCAGGCTGGCGATGGTGAGCGGCACGTCATAGCGGATGTCGGTGCCGCTGACGCTGAAGCCCAGCATGGCCACGAAGTGCATGGTCCAGATGCCGGTTCCGATGGCCGAGGCGGCGGTGACGAGCCAGTTGCGGCGCGAGCGGCCGGTGGCGGCGAGCGCGCGGACGGTGCAGCGCAGACCCAGTGCGGCGCCGATACAGGCCATCACGTACGACAGCGCGGGGGTCAGCCACCCCAGGGCTGCGTGGTCCAGGTGTCCCATGACCCCGGGACGCTAGTCGGGGCAGGGGCGCACAACGGGGGCGCATTTCGAAAGGTGTTGGAATATGACACGGATGACTCCCTGAACGATCGCCTCCCGCGCGAACATGCGCGCAGCGGCGTCCCCCCTGTCGGTGAGCGCGTCACTCCCGCAGGTGCGAGATCATGCCGAACATGAGCGACGACCACACAGATGTCCAGGAGTTCTTCACCACTCGCGCCGCCGACTGGGACGCCCGCTTCCCCGACGACGGTCCCGCCTACGCGGCCGCGGTCGCCGATCTCGGGCTGCGCGAGGGTGACCGGGTGCTCGACGCCGGCTGCGGCACCGGGCGGGCCCTGCCGCCCCTGCGTGCCGCCGTGGGCTCCTCGGGAGTGGTCTTCGGGGCCGATCTGACCCCGGCCATGCTGGAGGCCGCCGTACGGGCGGGACGGCACCGGGAGGGGCAGTTGCTGCTCGCCGACGTGGCCGAGCTGCCGCTGCGGTCGGAGTCGCTCGACGCGGTGTTCGGTGCGGGCCTCATCGCCCATCTGCCCGAACCCGGTCGGAATCTGCGGGAGTTGGCCCGTGTGGTGCGCCCCGGCGGCACACTGGCGCTGTTCCACCCGATCGGCAGGGCGGCACTCGCGGCGCGTCAAGGGCGCCGGATCACGCCGGAGGATCTGCGGGCGGAGCCCAACCTCCGCCCGCTGCTGGCCGGTTCCGGCTGGCGCATGACGTCGTACGTCGACGAGGACGCCCGCTTCCTGGCGCTGGCCGTACGGGAGGGCTGAGCCCTCACCCGGCGACCGCGGCCACGAAGGCGTCCGTGTTGTCGAACATGACGTTGTGGCCGGCGCCCGGCACCGTCACCACGCGCACGCCCGCCGCCTCCAGCGCCTGCCTTCCCGCCAGTTCGCCACTGAGTTCGCCCTGGAGATAAACCCGGTCGACCGGCAGGCTCTCAAGGATCTCGCGCATCATGGGCCGCGATCCACGGATCAGCCCGACGGCGCTGCGGTGCAGGGCGCGCGGGTCCGCCAGCCGCATCGTGGCCGCCCACAGTGGTCCGACGTGCTCCAGCACGCGGGCGTGGCCGCCGTCGACGAAGTCGTCCTCCGCATAGGAGGCGATTCCGCTGCTGCCCGCGGCGGGCGGCGGGAAGGCGTCGAGGTTGGCCTCCGTCAGGACCAGCCGGGAGACCAGGTCGGGGCGGCGGTGCGCGAGCACGAGGGCGACGGCACCGCCCATGCTGTGCGCGATCAGCTCGGCACCGGTCAGCCCCGCCGTGTCCAGTACGGCGGCCATGGCATCGGCGTTCTCCTCAAGCGAATAGCCGAAGCGCTCGGGCCGGTCGCTGATGCCGTGCCCCGGCAGGTCGACGAACAGACTGCGTCGGCCCGCGAGTTCGGGCCTTGCCGCGATGTGCGCGTGATACACGGACGACATCGACCCCAGGCCGTGCACATACACACGCACGGGTTCCTCACCCGGCGCCTCCGTCCACCTGATGTGACTCCCCTTGCCATCGAACTCGGCCTGCCTCATCGCGTCACCCTTCCCCCTCCGACATCACCTCCCAGGAGGATACATCGCCTCCGATGTACTCCCATGACAATGTATTCCCATAACGATGCATGCACCGCGCGATTGCGCGAAGATGTGGCCATGCTGGAACTCGCCATCCTCGGCTTCCTCTACGACGCCCCCCTGCACGGCTATGAGCTGCGCAAGCGGATCACCGCGCTCACCGGGCACGTCCGCCCGATCGCCGAGAGCACGCTCTATCCGGCGATCAAGCGCCTGGAGAAGGCGGGCCTGCTGGAACGCGCCACGGAGCCCGGCGCGGTCGCCGCCCCCCGCCACGTCCTGACGCTCACCGAGGAGGGCAGGACGGAACTGCGGCGGCGGCTCGCCGAGCCGGTCCAGCGCGACATCACCGACGAGAACCGCTGGTTCACGGTGCTGGCCTTCCTGCGGCACCTGGACGACCCGGCCGCCCAGACAGCCGTACTGCGGCGCCGTCTCGCGTTCCTGGAGGAGCCCGCCAGCTTCTTCTACGACGGCGACCGGCCGCTGAGCGCCGAGGAGCTCGAGGACCCCTTCCGGCGCGGCATCCTCACCATCGCGCGCGCCACCTCGCGGGCCGAACTCGGCTGGCTGCGGGAGACGATCACCGCCCTCGACGGCTGACGGAGTGCGGGGACCCGGACGGGTACCCGTGTTGACCGCGCCGTTGCCCTTCTGTCGCCGTGGCTCCAACTCTACGTTGAACAGCAGGACATGGGCGATCGACAATGGCAACCGCACTGGGGGAAGGTGGTCAGCATGTTCGGCTGGGTCCGACAGTCCTGGGGCAGGGTTCTGGATGTATGGCACAGGGATCCGAACGCCGATGGGGACAGGCGCACGCACAATCTGTTCGAAGCCGCCGCGGCATACGTCTCGGCCTGCGCGGAGGACGACCAGGAGCGCATCGACGAAGCCGCGGGGTGGGTCTCGCCGGAGGCCCTGTCGTTCGGGGTGAACGAGCTGGCGTGCCGGGCCGTCATCGCCCTCGCGCGGGAGCGCGACGAGTCCCCTGGGACCGTCGCGCGGGACCTCCTGGGGCTCCCGGCGGCCTGACCGGCGCCGCCGAGGAAGGCCGGTTTCGCCCCCTCCAGCCGGAAAACAGCAGCTCCGGGTGGGGTGGGGAGTCGTGACAAGGGCCTTCCGCTCGCACTAGGGTGCGCGCCGTTGGACGAACCGATGGGGAGGCTGGGATGGCCGGGACGGACGAGGACGCCGTCGCCGCCGAGGACGACGCACTCTATGTGCTCACGGCGGTACTGCTGACGCCTGCGAAGTTCCCGAGCGTGCTGGGCGACGACTACCCCGAGGCATGCGCGGCGCTCGGCCTCGCGCCGCTCGCCGACGGGTACGGGCTGGTGATCGGCCAGGACGGGGACGGCGCCCGCTGGACGGTCGTCATCGACGACGTGTCGCTGGTCGCGGTCGCCATCGCGTCCTGGGACTGCGGCATGGAGTACGACCTGTCACCGGACGAGCGCACGGTCGTGGCCGCGCTCCCCGGCTGGCCGCTGGCTGTCGCCGTCGCGGCCCCCAACGTGCCCGCGCCGCACGACCCCGGCCCGGATGTCGCCGAGGGTCCGCCCCTGACGCCCCCGGACACCTCGACCTGGGGACCGGCCCAGCGCAGGCTGGGCGCGGACGAGATCGCCCTGCAATGGGCGATCTGGCGCGAGCAGATCGACGACGCGGACTTCCCGAAGCCCGGTGGCGACTCGGAGGCCCCCGAGGGCCAGGAGACGGCGCAGGGGGCCTCGGAGACGGCCGAGGACGCGTCGGAGACCGCTCAGGGGGCCTCCGCGGCCGCCGATGAGGCTTCGGAGGACGACCAGGACTCTCCTGACGCCGCGGACGCCGCAAACGCCGAGCAGGCCGCGGAAGCGTCCGGCGCCTCCGGCGCCTCGGCGGGCGAGGAGAAGGCCAAGGGGCACAGCGGGATCCGTCGCGTCCTCGCCGAGGCACGCGCGTACGTGGACACCCCGCCGCCGCTCGGCCGGGTCCGGTCCGCCTTCGCCTCGGGCGACGCGCGCACGCTGCGCGCCGACGGTCCCGGCTGGTCCCTCGTGGCGAGAACGGACGACATCGCGTTCGTGCTGCTCGACGACGAACCCGGAGAGGTCCTCCCGGTGGGTCGCGGTCCGGAACTGCCGGGCCTGCTGGAGGCGCTCGACAAGATGGCGGTACGTCCGAGCTGAGGCGGCGCCGGGCGGGCGGTGACGCACATCGCGTGGGCGGGGACCGGCGTTCACAGCGCTCGCCGGCCCCGGCGACCGTCCGCCCCGGGCCGAATATGATCGCGAGTATGGCGCTGATCATGAGTGATGTGGACCGGTTCGAGGCAGCCAGGCCCCGGTTGGAGGCCATTGCCTACCGGCTGCTCGGTTCGGCGAGCGAGGCGGAGGACGCCGTGCAGGAGACGTTCCTGCGCTGGCAGGCGGCCGAGATCGAGCGGATCGAGGTGCCCGAGGCCTGGCTGACGAAGGTTCTCACCAACTTCTGCCTCAATCAGCTCACTTCGGCACGCGCGCGGCGTGAGACGTACGTGGGCAGGTGGCTCCCCGAGCCGCTGCTCGCCGGGGACCCGATGCTCGGCCCGGCCGACACCGCCGAACAGCGCGAGTCGGTGTCGTACGCCGTCCTCGTCCTGCTGGAGCGGCTGTCGCCCAACGAGCGGGCGGTGTACGTGCTGCGCGAGGCCTTCGACTACGCGCACCGCGAGATCGCCGAGATCCTGGACCTCACCGAGGCCGCCAGCCAGCAGATCTTCCACCGGGCCAAGAAGCACGTCGCGGAGGGCAAGGCGCGCACCGAGATCGACGAGGCGGCCGCCAAGAGGATCGTCGAGGAGTTCCTGGCCGCGGCGACCAGCGGCCGCACCGAGCCCCTGGTGCGCCTGCTCACGCAGGACGCCGTGTCGGTCGGTGACGGCGGCGGGAAGGTCCTGGCCCGCGCGAAGGCGTTCGAGGGCGCGCTCGCGGTCGCCAAGTTCCTGCGCGGCATGTTCAAGCCCGGCGAGGCCAAGCGTGCGCACGTCGGCGGGGCTCCCGACATCTATGCCACGACCGCCAACGGAGGGCCCGCCATCGTGGCGGTCGTGGACGGCCGGATCGTCGGGATCGCCTGCCTCGAGGTCACCGCGGAGGGCATCGCCGCGGTCCGCAACCAGGTCAACCCCGACAAGCTCGCCCGCGCGACCCGGCAGTGGGCCGCAGCGGACCACCGGGAGCCCCCGCTCCACACCCTCTGACGCGATGTGACGTGCTTCACATCCTGATCCTGTCAGGAATCGTCGGCCTGTCCGGTTCAAGGGGCGAAACCGCGCAAGGCAAGGGCGGAGCCCACGCAGACAGGAGCAGTCCGATGAAGCACCGCATCGTCGTCCTCGGAGCCGGCTACACCGGAGCGACCGCGGCCGGCCGCCTCGCCAAGCGACTGCGCCGCGAGGACGTCACCATCACCCTCGTCAACGCCGAGCCCGACCTGGTGGAGCGCGTCCGCCTGCACCAGCTGGCGACCGGCCAGGATCTCCGGCCCCGGCCGTTCAGCGAGATGTTCGCGGGCACGGGCGTGGAACTGAAGCTCGCGAAGGTCACCGCCATGGACGTGGACTCCAAGGCGGTGACCGTCACCACCGCGGACGGCGCCGAGGAACTCGTCGCGTACGACACGCTCGTCTACGCCCTCGGCAGCGGCTGGAACGACCAGGGCGTGCCCGGCACCGCCGAACACGCCCACGAGCTCTCCAGCCGCCCCGGCGCCCTGCGCCTCCGCGAGCGCCTGGCCGCTCTCGAAGCGGGCCGGGGCGTGGTCGTGGTCGGCGGTGGTCTGACCGGTCTGGAGGCCGCGACCGAGATCGCCGAGTCCCGCCCCGACCTCGACGTCGCCCTGGCCGCCCGAGGCACGCTCGGCGACTGGCTCTCGGACAAGGGCCGCACGCACCTGCGCACGGTGGTGGACAAGCTCGGTATCACGGTCCACGAACGCACCGCGGTCGCCGCGGTGGCGGCCGACAGCGTCAAGACCGCCGACGGTACGGCCATTCCGGCCGCGGTCACGATCTGGACCGCCGGCTTCGCCGTCCACCCGCTCGCCCAGGCGACCGCCCTGGACGTCAATGAGCAGGGCCGGATCGTCGTCGACTCCACCATGCGCTCGGTCTCCCATCCGGACGTGTACGCCGTGGGCGACGCCGCGTTGGCCATGGGACCCGGTGACAAGCCGCTGCGCATGTCCTGCGCCTCGGGTGTCCCCATGGCCTGGCATGCCGCGGACACCATCGCCGCCCGACTCACCGGCGGCAAGCTCCCGAAGGGGTCCATCCGCTACGTCCAGCAGTGCATCTCCCTCGGCCGCAAGGAGGGCCTGATCCAGTTCGTCACCGCCGACGACCAAGCGGTCGACCGCGCCCTGACGGGCCGTATGGCCGCCCGCTACAAGGAACTGATCTGCAAGGGCGCGGCCTGGGGTGTCGCCAACCCGACCGCGGGCATACCGTCCCGGCGTCGGCGCATCCAGCGGCAGGGGACCGAGAGCCTCACGCGTGCGGAGGCGGCCGCCTGAACTCACGCTCGCCACATCTGGGTTGGCCCCCATACGACGCCGCCGTTCCATGTGGTCCCAACCCATGGATGAGGCGCAGAAGGAACCGCACCATGGGGCAGCTCCGGCTCCCCCCTTCTGCCCTGGAGGCCACCCATGCGCTTGTCCCGAGGTGTTCCGTTCGTCGCCACCACGCTGATCGCGGCGGCGCTCACCTGGCCGGCTCCCGCCGGAGCCGCGTCGGCAGGGGAGGAACACTGCGATCGCCAGGACCGGGTACGCGTCCCCGGCGCGGCCTTCCAACAGAGCGCCTGCCTCACGGACTTGACCACGACGGGGCTCGCCGGCACCCCGTACACGGACCTGGCCGACCAGGCGGGGCTGACGGCGGCCGGTACCCGTGTGCCGTCCGGCGTGCCAGGGATCCAGGTCGACGGCTACTTCCCGGACTCCTCGCGCTTCAACGCCACCCACGGCTGGAAGCACGACGCCCAGTTCGTCATCCGCCTGCCGGACCGCTGGAACGGCGACCTGGTCGTGACGGGCGCCCCGGGCACACGTCGGCAGTACGCGACGGACAAGGCGATCTCCGACCAGGTGCTCGCCCAGGGCTACGCGTACGCGGCGACCGACAAGGGCAACAACGGCTCCGACTTCTACCGCGACGGTACCCGGCCCGGCGACGCGGTGGCCGAGTGGAACACCCGGACCACCCAACTCACCCGCGCGGCCCGCAAGGCGGTGGCCCAGCGCTACGGACACGCCCCGCGTCGCACGTACATGACCGGTATCTCCAACGGCGGCTACCTCACCCGCTGGCAGCTGGAGAACCATCCGGAGCTCTACGACGGAGGCGTGGACTGGGAGGGCGCGCTGTGGACCGCTCACGGCCCCAACCTGCTGACCTCGCTGCCCACGACCGTGGCCCGGATGCTCGGTTCCGCGCGGGACGAGGATCTGTACGCGGTGGGCTTCGCGCGCGGGTCGGAGTTCCTGTGGCCGTACCACGAGAAGGCCTATTGGGGGGTCACGCAGAAGATCTACCGCGCCGAGTTCGATCCCTCGTACGCCCCGGCCTGCCCCGGCCCGTCTGCCGGGACCACCGCGGAGCAGATCCTCGCGCCCTGCGCCGAGGACGCCGTCTACGACTACGCGTCCCGCCCCGCCTCCGTCCACCGCGCGGTGGCCCGAGTCGCGCTGACCGGGCGGATCGGCAAGCCGCTGATCACCCTGCACGGCGATCTGGACACGCTGCTCCCGAAGGCGGCCGACTCCGATGTGTACGAGCGCATGGTCGGAACCGCCGGGCGGGGTGCGCTGCACCGCTACTACACGATCGAGGGCGGCACCCACGTGGACGGGCTGTACGACAGCCACCCGGACCGGCTGCGGCCGATCCTGCCCTGCTACCGGTCGGCGTTCGACGCGCTGGTGTCCTGGGTTGACGGGGGCGTACGGCCGCCCGCGGACCGAGCCGTCGAAAGGCCCGCGGACGGCGACGTCGTCAACTCCTGCGCGCTGTCGGATCGAGCCCGGCACTGAGTCACCGGTCCGGGCGTCGGGAACTGTCCCGGCGCCCGGCGCCTACCGGCCTCAGCGGCCGAGTTCCTTGCGGGTCGCGCGGCGCAGCTTGCGCCGCTGCGAGGGGTCGAGTGCGAGGTACGCGGCGGCCGGGACGCCCAGGATGATCAGGAGCGCTGCCCACCAGGGCAGCCAGATGAGCAGAATGATCCCGGCCGCCGCACCTCCTGCGGCAATCTTGTGGTTCCTCGTCATGTGTGTCGCCTCCTCCGCGGCGCACTGCCGCTCTCTGCTCTCAAAACGGGCACACGCTTCCCGCGGTTCCGGACCGCGACCCTGAGACGTCCCTGAGGTGTGCCCCCTACTGGTCCTCCTCCATGCCCTCTCACCCTCCCATGGCAGTGATGCGGAACACAGCCCTGTCATGCCGGATCGGGCCAGGCGGTGCTGTACCCTCGGCGACTCCGCTCGGTAGTCAAACTTGAGGAATACGCCATCGCTGCGCAGACGGTCCCCCCGGCAACCCCCTCCGAGATCTTCGAACTGACCCACTGTTGTGCCGTGTTCGTGCCCGGTGATCCGGCGCGCACCGGCAGGATCGCCTTCTGGCACTCCGGCTCCAACACCTCTCCCCTCGTGGAGGCGAAGTCGGCCGAGCACCTGACCGTGGTCGTGCCCGGCGACGACGGCGTGGAGCGCGTAAGCGTTCCGGCCGTCCTGCTGCCCGTGCGCGCCGCGTTGCCGGTACTGATCCGCGCGCGTGCCTCCGCGGAGGCACATCGAGCCGGCGCCTTCTGGGGCTCGGCGGCGGTACTGGCGCTGCAACTGACCGCGCGGGGGCTGCTGTTGCCCGGTCTGTCACCGGCGGACCACGACGCCTGGCGCGTGGGCCCTCTCGGCGCCGGGGACATCGAGCGGGTGCGTCGGCTCGCCGCGGCGATGCCGCCCGAGGCGCATGCCGTACCGCTCACGGCCACTGGGGCGCTGCGGCTGCCCGACCCGGAGCAGCTGCTGCGCGCCTTCCTGGACGCCGTCGCGGACACCCTGCCCCGCACACCGGCGGCCTCTTTGGTGACGGGTGGTGCCGCCTACGCCGCGCCGGAGCCGCAGCACGTGCCCGGGCATCGCGCGTGGGCGGCCGATGTCGCCGCGGGCCATGACGCCGGGGTCCGCCTGTCGCTGCGGATCGAGGTCCCCGGCCTGACCGACGCCACCACGCAGGACGCGGCGCCCGTCTTCCGCGCGGTCCTCCAGGTGCACGGTGTGAGTGATCAGGCTCTCGTCGCCGACGCCGCTCAGGTCTGGGCCGGGGCCTCCGCCTTCGGTCCCCGCGCACAGATGGACGCCCTGCTGGCGCTGCGCCGTGCGGCCCGCGCGTGGCCGCCGCTCGCCCCTCTGCTGTCAGCCACGGTTCCCGACGCCGTCGAACTGGCCGACGAGGAAGTCACCGACCTGCTCTCCACGGGCGCCCGGGCCCTGGCCGGGGCGGGCGTCGAGGTGCACTGGCCCAAGGAACTGTCACGCGAGCTCACCGCCCGCGCGGTGGTCGGCCCGCCCGAGGACGAACAGGGTCCCGCCGACCTGGCCTCCGACACGCCCTCATTCCTCTCCGCCGACGCGCTGCTCTCCTTCGACTGGCGGTTCGCGCTGGGGGATCAGCAGCTCACCCGCGAGGATCTGGACCGCCTGGCCGAGGCCCACCGGCCCCTCGTACGGCTGCGCGACCAGTGGGTCCTGATCGATCCCGAGGAAGTGCGCCGGGCTCGCGGGCAGCAGGACCGCAAGGTGACGCCCGTCGACGCGCTCAGCGCCGCCCTGACGGGTTCGACGGACGTCGACGGCCGCAGGGTCGAGGTGCGGCCCACGGGGTGGCTGGCGGCCCTGCGGGAGCGTCTGGCCGACCCCGAGACACAGGAGTCGGTCCCGCAGCCCGCCGCGCTTGCCGCCACCCTGCGCGACTACCAGCGGCGGGGCCTGAACTGGCTGGCCCGCATGACCTCGCTCGGTCTGGGCTGCTGTCTCGCCGACGACATGGGACTGGGCAAGACCATCACGCTGATCGCGCTGCATCTGCACCGGCAGACCGACGACTCCTCGGCGGGTCCCACGCTGGTGGTGTGTCCGACGTCGCTGATGGGCAACTGGCAGCGCGAGATCGAGAAGTTCGCCCCCGGCACGCCCGTGCGCCGCTTCCACGGCTCCCGGCGCGACCTGGAGAGCCTCGCCGACGGGGAGTTCGTGCTCACCACCTACGGCACGATGCGCCTGGACGCGCACCGGCTCGGCGAGGTGCGGTGGGGCATGGTGGTGGCGGACGAGGCCCAGCATGTGAAGAACCCCTACTCGGCGACCGCGCGGGAGCTGCGCTCCATCGGCGCACGCGCGCGTGTGGCGCTGACCGGCACCCCGGTGGAGAACAACCTCTCGGAGCTGTGGGCGATTCTCGACTGGACGACTCCCGGGCTGCTCGGCCGCCTCGGCACGTTCCGCACGCGGTACGCGCAGTCCATCGAGGGCGGCCAGGACCCGGCCGCCGCCGAACGGCTCGCCCGGCTGGTCCGCCCGTTCCTGCTGCGCCGCCGCAAGGCGGATCCGGGCATCGCGCCGGAGCTGCCGCCGAAGACCGAGACAGACCGCGCGGTGTCGCTCTCCAAGGAGCAGGCGGGACTGTACGAGGCGGTGGTGCGCGAGACGCTCGCGGAGATCGCCGAGGCCGACAGCATGGCGCGGCGCGGGCTGATCGTGAAGCTGCTGACGGGCCTGAAGCAGATCTGCAACCACCCGGCGCAGTACCTCAAGGAGGAGCGGCCGAGGATCGCCGGGCGCTCCGGGAAGCTGGAGCTGCTGGACGAGTTGCTGGACACGATCCTCTCCGAGGGGGCCGGGGTTCTGGTCTTCACCCAGTACGTGCGCATGGGGCGCCTCATCGAGCGGCATCTGGCGGCCCGTGGGGTGAACTCGCAGTTCCTGCACGGCGGTACGCCGATCGCCGAGCGCGAGCGGCTGGTGCGCCGGTTCCAAGACGGTGAAGTGCCCGTCTTCCTGCTGTCGTTGAAGGCGGCCGGCACGGGCCTGAATCTCACGCGGGCCGAGCATGTCGTGCACTACGACCGCTGGTGGAACCCGGCCGTGGAGGCGCAGGCCACGGACCGCGCGTACCGGATCGGTCAGACGCGGCCCGTTCAGGTGCACCGGCTGATCGCCGAGGGAACCATCGAGGACCGTATCGCCGACATGCTGAGCCGCAAGAAGGAGCTGGCCGACGCGGTGCTCGGCTCCGGTGAGGCGGCGTTGACCGAGCTGACGGACGCGGAACTGGCCGATCTGGTGGAGCTGCGAGGGGGCGCGCGATGAGTCGCTACGACGGTGATCAGGACCTGGAGCGCACGTTCGCGGCGCTGCCTCCCGCGCACGGGAAAGGCTTCGCGCAGACGTGGTGGGGCCAGGCCTGGCTGAAGGCGCTGGAGGACACGGCGCTGGACTCCGCACAGCTCAAGGCGGGCCGCAGGCTCGCCCGCGCGGGAGCGGTGGGCGCGGTGTCTGTGCGCCCGGGGCGCATCACGGCCGTGGTCCAGGACCGCGACCGTACCCACCACCGCGCGGACGTCCTGCTGGAGGAGCTGTCCGGGGAGCAGTGGGACCGGTTCCTGGACATGGCCGTCGAGCGGGCCGGGCATGTGGCGGCGCTGCTGGACCGTGACATGCCGCCGCACCTGGTCGAGGACGCGGCGGACACCGGCGTCGACCTGCTGCCGGGCTTGGGCGACCTGGAACCCGAGTGCGACTGCGGGGCATGGGACCACTGCGCGCACACGGCGGCCCTGTGCTACCAGGTGGCGCGGCTGCTGGACCAGGACCCCTTCGTGCTGCTGCTGATGCGCGGACGGGCCGAACGCGCCCTGCTGGACGCCCTCCAGGCCCGCAGCACCGCGCCCGCCGAGGCCGCGGAGACCGCTCCCGAACCCGAGGGCGTGGACGCGGCGGAGGCGTTCGCGGCCGGGGACATCCTGCCGCCGCTGCCGGACCTCCCCGAACTCCCCGCGGAGCCCGGGGAACCGCCGTCCCTCGACACCGAGACCCCTCCCCCGCCCGGCACCGATCCCGCGTCCCTGGAGTACCTCGCCGCCCGCACGGCAACGGAGGCACACCACCTGCTCGTCGACGTGCTACGCGCGGGCCCGCAGGATCCCGTGCCGGACGTGGAACTGCCGCTCGCCCAGGACGCGGTACGGCTCGCCCTCGGCGCTCCCGTGCCGACCGTGGCGGAGCGCCTCGCCGACGGTTCGGGGCGTACCGGGGAGCAGTTGGCCCTGGCGGTGCGGGCGTGGGAGTTCGGCGGGGCGGCCGGGACGGCCGTGCTGGAGGAGGAGTGGGCCGTGGACGGGGAAACGCTCGTACGCGCGCGTGCGGCTCTGGAGGCGGCCTGGGAAGAGGAGGAACGGCCGCAGTTGAGGGCGAAGGGCAACCGGTGGACGGCCGTCGGCACTTCCGGGCAGGTGCGGCTGGGACGGGACGGCCGCTGGTGGCCGTACCGGAAGGAGCGGGGCCGCTGGGTGCCGGCCGGCGGCCCGGCACAGGACCCGGCCACGGCACTGGCCTCGGCGGAGACCGGGCCGGAGGCGTGATCCCAAGGGCGGGGCGGCGACAGTAGGTTGACGTTCATGCGGAACTACGGCCCGGACGTGCTCACTGTCGCCGACGAACTCGCCCAAGCGTACGTCGAGATCTTCACGGCGCCGCCCTGGGACGGGCGGGACGTCGACGAGACCCGCGCGAAGTTCCGCGAGCGCCTGGAGACCGATGCGCGACGTCCCGGATTCCGGGCGGTCATCGAGTGGTCGGACGACGGCGAGATGGCCGGATTCGCCACGGGGTGGACGACCCGGGCACCGTTCCGCACGGACCGCGCCTACGGAAAGGTGACCCGGCGCCTGGGCGCGGCCCGGATCGACGAGTTGCTGATGGGAACCACGGAGGTGGACGAGTTGGGCGTGCGGCCCCGCGCGCGGGGCACCGGGCTCGGCCGGCGCCTGCTGTCGGCGCTCGTCTCCACCGCGCCCGGCGGGCGTGCCTGGCTGCTCACCTGGGACCAGGCGCACGACACCGTGCGGTTCTACCGCCACCTCGGCTGGCAGGAGCCCGAGCCGTCGCCCGGCGACGGGACGGACATCGTGGTCTTCCTGTCGCCGACGCCGTCCTGACGTCCGGACCGGGGAGACGTCGGGTCGACGAGCGGCCGACGTCCTGCGTTCACGTGTTCGTCTCACGGCGTTCCGCACGGGGACCAAATCTGGCCGCTGTCACCGAACTTGGTCCTCAGGAGGCCCTGATGTCCCCGCACGCCACTGGCCGGCGCCGCGTCCACCGTTCCGTCGCGGCGGGCGTACCCCTCGCCGTCATGGCCGTCCTCGCGGCAACCGGCCCCGCCGCGGGCACCCCGTCCGACGACGCCCGGGTCATCGGCACCGCCACCCTGGGCGACATACCCCTGGCCGCGTTCAGCAACGCGCTGCTGCCCGGCACGGTGGCCGACGACCGGGGTGTCGACCTCGGCGGCATCGGCAGCGACATCTACCCGACCGGCCGCAAGGGCGAGTACTGGACCGTCACCGACCGCGGCCCCAACGGCCAGATCAAGGTGGACGGCACCAAGCGCCGCACCTTCCCCGTCCCCGGCTTCGACCCGGCGATCGTCAAGATCCGTGTCTCCGGCGGCACCGTACGCGTGATCGACGCCATTCCGATCACCACCTCGTCCGGCAAGCCCGTCACCGGCCTGCCCAACCAGGCGAGCCGTGACGAGGCCCCCTACAACTACAACGCGAGCACGCCGGGGTCGTACAACCCCAACGGCCTCGACACCGAGGGCATCGTGCGGGCCAAGGACGGGAGCTTCTGGCTGGTCGACGAGTACGGGCCCTCGCTCGTGCACGTCTCCGCGCGCGGGAAGGTGCTCACGCGGTACGTGCCCGAAGGGCTGAACCTCACGGGTGCCGACTACCCGGTGGTCGAGGCGCTGCCCTCGGTGCTGCTGCACCGCAAGATCAACCGCGGTTTCGAGGGGCTCGCCCAACTGCCCGGCGGTGACCTCGTGATGGCCGTGCAGAGCCCGCTCTCGCTGCCGGACGCGGATGCCGGGGAGGCCTCGCGCACGACCCGTCTGCTGCGCTTCTCGCCGAAGAACAAGGCGGTCACCGCCGAGTACGCCTACCGCTTCGACGCGGTGAACGTGGTGGACCCGAGCGAGGACGATACCTCCGAGCTCAAGATCTCTTCGCTGGTCGCCGTCGGGGGCAACCGTCTGCTGGTGCAGGAGCGCACCGACAAGGCCGCCCGGCTGCACCTGGTGCGGCTGGACAAGGACGCGAACATCCTCGGTGGCTCCTGGGACGACGACACCACGTCCCCGTCGCTGGAGCAGCTCGACGACCCGGCCGCCGCCGGTGTGCCCGTCCTCACCAAGAAGCTGGTCGTCGACCTCGGCACCATCGACGGGGTGCCCGGCAAGATCGAGGGCGTCGCGCGCGTGGGCCACGACACGCTGGCCCTGATCAACGACAACGACTTCGGGATGACCGACGGGACGGGCGCGTTCGACGCGCAGGGCCGACTGGTCGACAGCGGCATCGAGACGACGGTGACCTACGTCCGTCTGCCGCGCGGCATCTGACGGTCGTCGGACATCCACGCGTGCGTGGCCGTGCACAGCGGCCACGCACGCGTGCTGTCACCCCACAGCCATCGACTCAGGGCAGATCCACGTCGTCGAAGTCCGGCAGCAGCGACTCCAGATCGCTCGGGAGGTCGCTGGGCAGATCACTGGGGAACCCGGACGGCAGCAGCGATTCGATGTCGCTGGGCAGGTCGCTCGGCAGTCTGCTGGGCAGTTCGGTGGGGAGGCTGAACGACGGCCGCGGCGACGGGCTCGCGCTGCTCTCGGCGGGCGACTCGTCCCCCGGTGAGTCGTCGCTCCCCGAGCCCAGCAGCACCACCAGGGCGACGGCCGCGCCCACCAGGATCACGGCGAGCAGGGCCAGGAGCGGACCGCGCCGCCGCCTCGGGCCATCGGGCGGCGGCCCGTCGTAGGAGGACGATCCGTCGTAGGGCGGCGGCCCGAATCCGTCGGTCGGCGGTCCGTAACCGCCGCCCGGGGGCGGCGTGTCACCCGGCGGACCGGGCGGCTGGGGCGGTACGGGCGGGATGGCCATACCGCCCAGCGTCACCTTCCGGCGGTGATCACGCGACCCACTCGCGGAAGTTGGTACCGGGCCATTCCACGGACCGCACGATTCCGGTGCATTCCATGGACCGCGGCACCAGCATCCGAGGACACCACCCCGCGCGGGCGCGCCACCCGAAGGCGGCGCCCCCACGCGCGCGTGTCCGCTCAGCCACGCGCCCCCAGCAGATGGTCCATGGCCAGCTGGTCGAGCTGCTCGAAGGCCATCCCGCGCGCGGCGGCCGCCTCGGCGTCGAAGTCCTCGAAGGCGGTGCGGTCGGCGAGCAGGGCCTCAAGGCCGTCGGCGGCGGTGCGCTGCGCCAGCTCGTCCAGGCGCGAGGCCCGCAGCGCCTCCTGGACCTCCGGGTCCGCGCGGAAGGCGGCCGCGCGCTCCTTGAGGATCAGGTAGTTGCGCATGCAGCCCGCGGCGGACGCCCACACACCGTCCAGGTCCTCGGTCCGCGGCGGCTTGAAGTCGAAGTGGCGCGGTCCGGCGTACCCGGCGCTCTCCAGCAGGTCGACGAGCCAGAAGGCGGCGCGCAGGTCACCGGCGCCGAAGCGCAGGTCCTGGTCGTACTTGATGCCGGACTGACCGTTGAGGTCGATGTGGAAGAGCTTGTCCGCCCACAGGGCCTGGGCGATGCCGTGCGGGAAGTTCAGCCCGGCCATCTGCTCGTGGCCGACCTCGGGGTTGACGCCGTACAGCTCGGGGCGCTCCAGGCGCTCGATGAACGCCAGCGCGTGGCCGACCGTGGGCAGCAGGATGTCGCCGCGGGGCTCGTTCGGCTTGGGCTCGATGGCGAAGCGCAGGTCGTAGCCCTGGGCGGTGACGTACTCGCCCAGCAGGTCGAAGGCCTCCTTCATGCGGTCCAGCGCGACGCGCACGTCCTTGGCAGCACCGGACTCGGCGCCCTCGCGGCCGCCCCAGGCGACGTAGGTCTTCGCGCCCAGCTCGACCGCCAGGTCGATGTTGCGGATGGTCTTGCGCAGGGCGTACCGGCGCACGTCACGGTCGTTCGCGGTGAACGCGCCGTCCTTGAAGACGGGATGCGTGAAGAGGTTGGTGGTGGCCATCGGCACGGCCATGCCGGTGGCGTCCAGGGCCTGCCGGAAGCGCTTGATGTGCGCCTCGCGCTCGGTGTCGGAGGATCCGAAGGGGATCAGGTCGTCGTCGTGGAACGTGACGCCGTGGGCGCCGAGCTCGGCCAGGCGCTGCACCGTCTCGACCGGGTCGAGGGCGCGACGGGTGGCGTCGCCGAAGGGGTCCCGTCCCTGCCAGCCGACGGTCCACAGGCCGAAGGTGAACCTGTCCTCGGGGGTGGGCTGGTAGTTCATGCCGCGGCTCCTTGCCTGCTGCGAGTTGCTTGCTGCCGACTATTTCGTCATGGCGATTTACAAATTAGTATGCCGAGGCATCTCTGGGAAGAGAACAGTTGGCTCGGACACAGACACGAGCCGAGCGCAGGAGCCGAGCCGCACAAGAGGAGAGCCCCGATGTCAGCAGCCGAAGGACCGCTCGTCGTCGGCGTGGACACGTCCACCCAGTCCACCAAGGCCCTCGTCGTCGACGCGGCCACCGGGGAGGTCGTCGCGAGCGGCCAGGCCCCGCACACGGTGTCTTCCGGGGCGGGCCGCGAGTCCGACCCCCGCCAGTGGTGGGACGCCCTGTGCGAGGCCCTGCACCAGTGCGGCGACGCCGCCCACGAGGCCGCGGCGGTGTCGATCGGCGGCCAGCAGCACGGCCTGGTCACGCTGGACGAGCGGGGCGAACCGGTCCGCCCGGCGATGCTCTGGAACGACGTCCGCTCCGCTCCGCAGGCCCGCCGTCTCGTCGAGGAGCTGGGCGGACCGAAGGCCTGGGCGGAGCGCACCGGCAGCGTCCCCGGCGCCTCCTTCACGGTGACGAAGTGGGCCTGGCTGGCCGAGCACGAGCCGGACGCCGTCCGCGCGACGAAGGCGGTACGACTCCCGCACGACTACCTCACCGAGCGCCTCACGGGCCAGGGCACCACCGACCGCGGCGACGCCTCCGGCACCGGCTGGTGGGCGTCCGGGACGGAGTCGTACGACGCGGAGACCCTGGCGCATGTCGGCCTCGACCCCGCGCTGCTCCCGCGCGTGGTGCGGCCCGGCGAGGTGGCGGGCACCGTGCGCGACCACCATGAGCTGCCGTTCTCCAAGGGCACCCTGGTCGCCCCCGGCACCGGCGACAACGCCGCCGCCGCGCTCGGTCTCGGCCTGCGCCCCGGCACCCCCGTGCTCAGCCTCGGCACCTCCGGGACGGTGTACGCGGTGTCCAGGCACCGACCGGCGGACCCGTCCGGCACGGTCGCGGGGTTCGCCGACGCGCACGGCGACTGGCTGCCGCTGGCCTGCACCCTGAACTGCACGCTCGCCGTCGACCGCGTGGCGGCTCTGCTCGGCCTGGACCGTGAGGCCGTTGAGCCCACCGCCGACGTCACGCTCCTGCCCTACCTGGACGGCGAACGCACTCCGAACCTGCCGAACGCCTCCGGACTGCTGCTGGGCCTGCGCCACGACACGACGGCCGGCCAGCTCCTCCAGGCCGCCTACGACGGTGCCGTGCACTCCCTGCTCGGCGCGTTGGACCTGGTCCTCGACGCGGACGCGGACCGCTCGGCGCCGCTGCTGCTGATCGGCGGCGGCGCTCGCGGCACGGCCTGGCAGCAGACCGTACGCAGGCTGTCGGGCCGTCCGGTGCAGGTGCCCGAGGCCAAGGAGCTGGTGGCGCTCGGCGCCGCGGCCCAGGCGGCCGGACTGCTGACCGGCGAGGATCCGGCCGCGGTCGCCCGCCGCTGGAACACCGCGGCGGGCCCGGTGCTGGACGCCGTGGAGCGGGACGAGGCGACCCTGGCCCGGATCGCCGGGGTACTCTCCGACGCGGCCCCGCTGCTGGAGCGGGGATCGCAGGCCCGGTGAGATGCCGCGCGGCGACCGTACGCACACCGATCGAGGACTGACGGAGGCATGACCGCACCGCTGCACGAGCCCCACCCGGCCGGTCCCGGGCGCGCGCTGCCCGACACCCAGCAGGGCATGCGCCGCCGCAATCTGGCCCGGGTGATGCACACCGTCAGCGCGGAGGGCCCCCTCTCGCGTGCCGCCGTCGCCTCGCGGATCGGTCTGACGCGTGCCGCGATCTCGACCCTCGTGGACGAGCTGATCCGCTCCGGCCTGATCGAGGAGCTGGGCCCGGAACGGCCCGGCCGGGTGGGCAGGCCGGGCTCCGCGCTCGCGGTGAGCGCGCACGGCCCGGCCGGTATCGGCGCGGAGATCGGTGTCGACCACCTCGCGGTGTGCGCGGTCGATCTGCGCGGGGCTATACGAGCGAGGGCCGTACGGCACGGCGCGAACCGGGGGCGTTCGGCCGAACCGGTGATCCGTGAGCTGACCGAGCTGGTGCACCGGGTCGTCGCGGAGGCGGACGCCGAAGGGCTGTGGCCCGCGGGGCTCGCGGTGGCGGTGCCCGGTCTGGTGGCGCGTGACGGACGCACGGTCGTCCGCGCCCCCAACCTCGCATGGCACGACGTCGACCTCGGGGCACTCCTGCCCGGAGACGTCCCGCTGACCGTGGACAACGAGGCGAACTTCGGCGCCCTGGCCGAACTCTGGCTCGGCGAGGGCACACCGCGCGACTTCCTGCATGTGTCCGCGGAGATCGGCATCGGCGCGGCCGTCGTCGTGGACGGCCAACTGCTGCGCGGGACCCGAGGATTTGCGGGCGAACTCGGGCATGTGCCGGTCCGCCCGGAGGGGCCCGCGTGCCCCTGCGGGGGCCGCGGCTGCCTGGAGCAGTACGCGGGCGAGGAGGCCGTGCTGCGAGCGGCCGGCCTGGAACCGGGCGAAGACCGCGTCGGCCTGCTCGCCGGGCGGGCGGCCGAGGGGGACACGGCCGTACGAGGTGCTCTGCACGACGCCGGAGCCGCGCTCGGCGTCGCGCTGACCGGGGCGGTGAATCTGCTGGACCCGGAGAGCGTGGTGCTCGGCGGGGCGCTGGCCGGGCTCGCGCCCTGGCTGTTGCCCTCGCTGGAGGCGGAGCTGGAGGGGCGGACCGCGGGGCCGGCCTGCCCGGTATCCGTGTCGCGCCTGGGTTCCGAGGGGCCCTTGCTGGGTGCGGCGCACTGGGTGGTGCGGGGAGTGCTGGATGATCCGGCCGGAGTCGTCGGCCGGGCGTGAACCGGGGAGGAACATCCCCAACCCCGGACGGACTTCACCTGCCCGGGTGACCGACTTATCCACAGCCCGCGTCCTGTCCACGGATCCAGGGCGTCTCCTCCGCCCCAACCCCTCCGCGCCGTACCGTGATTCACGCGAGGGCGCTCTCCGGCCCCTCCACCCCGTGACCTGTGGCAGAACGGAGCTGTGCGGCGATGAGCGACCCCCGGATCCTGACCGTCCGACCCCAACCCGGCGAGTACGCCTGGACGTTCGGCGGTGTGCCGCCCGTGGCGCGGATCGCGCCCGGCACGGTGCTCGACCTGTTCACGGAGGACTGTTTCGGCGGCCGGGTGCGGTCGGAGAAGGACCTGGTCTCCGAGGTCTGCGAGTTCCCCTTCCTCAACCCGCAGACCGGTCCGTTCCACATCGAGGGCGCGGAGCCCGGGGACACCGTCGCCGTGCACTTCGTCTCGATCGAGCCCGCCCGCGACTGGGCCGCGTCCACCACTGTCCCCCTGTTCGGCGCCCTCACCTCCACCCACACCACGGCCTCCCTCCAGCCCCCGCTCCCGGAGGCCGTCTGGATCTGGCAGCTGGACAGGACCCGGCGCACCGCCCTCTTCCGCGCGCACGACAACGACTTCGAGGCAGAGCTGCCGATGGATCCCATGCACGGGACCGTGGGTGTGGCCCCCGCCAACCTGGAGGTCCGCTCCGCGCTGGTGCCGGACGCGCACGGCGGGAACATGGACACACCCGAGATGCGGGCGGGCGTCACCTGTTATCTCGGGGTGAACGTCGAGGGCGCGCTGCTGAGTCTCGGGGACGGACACGCGCGCCAGGGCGAGGGAGAGACCTGCGGTGTCGCCGTCGAGTGCGCGATGAACACGGTGGTGATCGTCGAACTGCTCAAGGGAATCGCCACCCCCTGGCCGCGCATCGAGTCGGACACCCACATCATCTCGACGGGTTCGGCACGCCCACTGGAGGACGCGTTCCGGATATCGCAGCTCGACCTGGTGCAGTGGCTGGTGCGCGACTACGGCTTCAGCGAGTCGGACGCCTACCAGTTCGCGACCCAGGCCGTCGAGTCCCCGTTGGCCAATGTGTGCGATACCAACTACACATGCGTGGCCAAGCTGCGCAAGCAGTGGCTGCCCGAGCGAGAGACGCACCGCGGGGTGCACGCCCGCCTGCGCGAGACGGCCGCGGCCCTGCCGCGCTGACCTGCACCCGACTCCAGACCCACGACTCCGGACTCACGACTCCAGGCCCACGACCCTCGACTCCCGACACGACCGAGAGGCCACTCCCCCGCATGGAACGGGCACGATCACTGACCAGCAGACGACGGCTGTTGCAGGGCGCCGCGCTCGCCGCTGTGCCGTACGGGCTGTTGCCCGGACCGCACGCCGGGGCGCAGGTCCAGGCTCCCGACCACCCGACGGCCGCGTGGCGGCAGGCGAACACCGCCAACTTCACCACCGCCCGCCGGCCCGTGGAGTACACCGTCGACCTGGTGATCGTCCATGTCACGCAGACCGACTACTCCGGCACCCTGAGGGTCTTCCGGAACCCGAAGAAGAAGGTGTCCGCGCACTACCTCGTCCGCTCCTCCGACGGACACGTGGCGCAGTGCGTCCGGGAGTCGGACATCGCCTGGCACGCCGGGAACTGGGTCTACAACACCCGCAGTATCGGCATCGAGCACGAGGGCTGGGTGGACCGGCCCGCCTACTTCACTGACGCCCTCTACGAGCGATCAGCGGCGCTGACCGCGGCGATCTGCGCCAGACACGGCATCCCGAGAGACAGGAGGCACATCATCGGCCATCACGAGGTGCCGGGCACCGACCACACCGACCCGGGGCCGCACTGGGACTGGGAACGCTACCTCACACTCGTCAAGGCCGCCTGAACGAGACAATGAGGGGCACGTCGTTCGAGTGACCGCTGCCGAAAAGGTTGTCCGCGCGCGTACCCGGAGTGACGATGTCCCCAGCCGCATCGCCGTCCGGGAGGCCGAGTTGACGGATCCGTGGGTGGCCCTGGAGCCGGGGGCCGACCCTGCCGAGCACGCACGCATGCTGCGCCGCGCGCATGAGACGTTCACCGCGGCGGGCACCGTGCCCAAACCGGTGCGCGCCGTGGTGGCCGACTCCTGGCGGCGTTCCGCGAGAGCGGGGGTCGGGCCGGACGGCACGGCGAGTGTGGAACTCGCGGACGGCGACCTCGGCGCCTACCGCGCGGAGCATCCGCTGGCCCGGGTGATGCCGCTGTTCCGGGAGCTGCTGGGCTCGTTCGCGGCGGACGGAGAGCATCTGCTCGCGGTGTGCGACGAGCACGGCAGGCTGCTGTGGGTCGAGGGGCACGCCACGACCCGTCGGCAGGCGATGCAGATGAACTTCGTGCCCGGCGCCCGCTGGTCGGAGACGGCGGTCGGGACGAACGCGCCGGGTACGGCGGTGGCGGTCGACCGGCCGGTGCAGGTGTTCGCGGCCGAGCACTTCATCCGGCGGGTGCAACCGTGGACGTGCGCGGCGGCACCGGTGCACGATCCGCGCACCGGGCGGGTGCTGGGAGCCGTGGACATCACCGGGGGCGACGGGCTCGCGCATCCGCACAGCCTGGGCTTCGTGCAGGCGGTCGCGCGGGCGGCGGAGTCCCATCTGGCCCTGATCGCCCCGGTGAGCCCGGCCGCGGACACGCACCAGCTGTCCGCGCTGGGACGGGACGAGGCCCAGCTGGTCACCGGTGGCCGCCGGATCAGGCTCAGCCGGCGGCACAGCGAGATCCTCGTCCTGCTCGCCCGGCATCCGGAAGGGCTGAGCGGGGACGAGCTGCTGTGCGCGCTGTACGAGGACGAGTCGGTCACGCCAGTGACCCTGCGCGCCGAGCTCGCCCGGCTGCGGCGGATTCTCGGCCCCGGTCTGCTGGCGTCCCGGCCGTACCGGCTCACCGCGCCGGTCGAGTCCGACGTCGCGGTCGTCGAGCGGCGCTTGGCGGCGGGGGCGGTGAGCGCGGCGGCGACGGCGTACTCCGGCCCCCTGCTGCCCGGTTCCCAGGCGCCGGCGGTGGCCAGGGTCAGACGACGCCTCGCCGACGGGCTCCGCACGGCGCTGATCGCCCGCCGGGACCCGGACCTGCTGGCGGACTGGGCCCACGCGCCCTGGGGCGAGGACGACCTGGACGTCTGGCGCGCCCTGGCCGCCGTACGCCCGACCGCCTCGGTCCGCTCCCGCCTCACCGCGCTGGAGTCTGAGCTGGCGGCTCCACCGGGGCGCGGGGCACGCTGACCGGCGATCGCCCCTGGCAGGAAGAGCCTCGCGCAACGTCCTTGCAACCTCCCCGTCCCTAGCCTCACGGCGAGAGCTGTCCAATGGTGGGCAGCGCTGGTGCAAGGAGGCTGGCCGGTATGACCCGTTACGCGGCACCGGGGACCGAGGGCGCGATCGTCTCCTATCAGGCGCGCTACGACCACTTCATCGGTGGCGAGTACGTGCCGCCGCTCAAGGGGCAGTACTTCGAGAACCCCTCTCCGGTGAACGGTCAGCCGTTCACGGAGATCGCGCGGGGCACGGCGGAGGACGTGGAGCGGGCCCTGGACGCGGCGCACGCGGCCGCGCCGGCCTGGGGACGCACGTCGGTGACCGAGCGCTCCGACATCCTGCTGAAGATCGCCGACCGGATGGAGGCGAACCTGGAGCAACTGGCGGTCGCCGAGAGCTGGGAGAACGGCAAGCCGGTCCGGGAGACGCTGGCGGCCGACATCCCGCTCGCCATCGACCACTTCCGCTACTTCGCCGGCGCGATCCGGGCGCAGGAGGGCTCGCTCGGCGAGATCGACGACGACACGGTGGCGTACCACTTCCATGAGCCGCTGGGTGTGGTCGCGCAGATCATCCCGTGGAACTTCCCGATCCTGATGGCGACATGGAAGCTGGCCCCGGCGCTGGCGGCGGGCAACGCGGTCGTGCTGAAGCCGGCCGAGCAGACCCCGGCCTCGATCCACGTCTGGCTGAGCGTGATCGCCGATCTGCTGCCGCCGGGGGTCGTCAACGTGGTGAACGGCTTCGGCGTGGAGGCGGGCAAGCCGCTGGCGTCCAGCCCGCGGGTGGCGAAAGTGGCGTTCACCGGTGAGACCACGACCGGCCGTCTGATCATGCAGTACGCCTCGGAGAACATCACCCCGGTCACCCTCGAACTCGGCGGCAAGTCCCCGAACATCTTCTTCGAGGACATCTGGCGGACGGACGACGACTTCCGCGACAAGGCCCTTGAGGGCTTCACCATGTTCGCGCTGAACCAGGGCGAGGTGTGCACCTGTCCGTCGCGGGCGCTCGTCCAGCGGGGCCACTACGCCGAGTTCATGGAGGCGGCGGTCGCCCGCACCGAGCAGATCAAGACCGGGCATCCGCTCGACACGGACACGATGATCGGCGCCCAGGCCTCCAACGACCAGCTGGAGAAGATCCTCTCCTACCTGGACATCGGCCGACAGGAAGGCGCCCGGGTCCTCACCGGCGGGGAGCGCATCGAGCACGACGGCGAACTCAAGGGCGGCTACTACGTCCAGCCGACCATCTTCGAGGGCAACAACCGGATGCGGATCTTCCAGGAGGAGATCTTCGGGCCCGTCGTCTCGGTGACGTCGTTCGACGACTTCGACGACGCCATCAAGATCGCCAATGACACGCTGTACGGCCTGGGCGCGGGCGTGTGGACCCGCGACGCCAACACCGCCTACCGCGCGGGCCGCGCGATCCAGGCGGGCCGCGTCTGGACGAACTGCTACCACGCCTACCCCGCGCACGCGGCGTTCGGCGGCTACAAGGGCTCGGGCATCGGCCGCGAGACGCACAAGATGATGCTGGAGCACTACCAGCAGACCAAGAATCTGCTGGTGTCGTACTCGCCGAGGAAGCTGGGCTTCTTCTAGCCAAAGGGAAGGGCGCCTGACCAGGTCAGATGACCGTCAGGCGCCCTTCGCGGCTCACACGGACCGTGGCCCCAGGGACCGGCGTCCGGCCAATGGTGACCGGAGTATCCACGCCGCGTCCGTTCGGGCCAGGCCAACGGGCGCCCTGCCTTCCACAGTGATCGACTGGGGTGACCGTTTCCACCTGACCGGAGATCATCATGGCGATCGTCGCTGTTTTCGAGGTGCCGGGCATGACCCGTGACCAGTACGAGCAGAGCGCGGACAAGGTCACCGGCGGGCGCGGCGCCGTGACCGCCTCCGCCGACTGGCCCGTCCCTGGCCTCATCTCGCACACCTCCGCCCCCACACCGAACGGCTGGCTCGTCGTCGACGTGTGGGAGTCGGACGAGGCCTTCCAGCGGTTCGGCGAGATCATCGTCCCGATCCTGCGCGAGCTCGGGGCACCTGACGTGGAGCCGAAGATCTACCCCGTGCACACCGTCGTGACCCGGTAGCAGCTGTCAGCAGCTCTCGCCGGTGAGGAGCCGGGCCCCGTGGCGGTCAGCCGCCGGCTGCGGCTGACTCGTAGCCGGTGATGTCGTCGGGTGGGTAAGGACGGGCATCGGGATCGGTGCGGGCGTGGATACGCGAGAGCCAGGACCCGTCCCGCAGCATCCGGGCGACGGGCAGGATGCGGTTGGCGGGCACCCGCCACAGCAGATCGGCACCGCTGTCGGTGAACGCCCTCCACAACGGCACGCCGAGGAACTCCCGGTCCGCCAGGACCAGTTCGCCGGGCTGGCAGGAGCGGGGCAGGCGGCTGACCAGGGTGACTTCGCCGGTGCGGCAGCCGGCCGGCTCGGCATCCAGGACGAGGTGGGTGCCCACCTCGATCAGACAGGCCATCCGCACCTGGGGAAAGCTGGACTTGTCGCGGCCGCGGGGGTTTCCGGGACGGCCGAAAGCGGCCTCGTTGGCCACGCTGTCAGCCACGTCCCAGTAGGTGCCGCTCGGACAGCCCCGGCCCCAGCAGGGCCGTGATGCGTCCCAGAGGGCCGGCTTCCAGCAGCTCATGGTGGCCGCACGCGATGTCGTACGGGACGACCGGCCCGGTGCAGTACGGCTGCCAGGCCGCGGGATCCGCGCCCCCGCCCTCTTCTCCCGTTGCGCGGAAGAACAAGACTCCGGTGCCGCCCCCGAGGACGGGCGGCGGACCTCCGCGCAGGAACTCCGCCGCGGACCCGGCCGCCGCGCGCACACCGGTCACGACCGCGTCACCCAGCACGGCGAGGGAGGCCGGAGACTCCCCCGCGGCAGAGAAGCCCAGGGCCCGCAGCGCCTCGCCGTCGTCCTCGCCGGCCGGCCCGCGACGGTCCGTCGGCAGATGGGTGTCGAGGAGGACGAGGAGTTCCACCCGCTCGCCCTCCTCGGTCAGCCGGGCGGCGATCGCGTGGGCGAGCTGCCCGCCGAGCGACCAGCCGAACAGCCGGTAGGGACCGTGCCTTTGGACGGAGCGCATCGACTCCACATGCCGGCGCACGACCTCGTCCGGTTTGCGGGGCGCCGATCCGGGCTCCGCGAGGTCGGCCGCCTGCAGGCCGTACACCGGCAGGCCGGGGTCGAGGTGCGGGAGCAGGCGGGCGTACGGCCAGGCGAGCCCGCTCACCGCGTGCACGCAGAACAGCGGCCGCCGGTCCGGTCCCTCGCGCAGCGGCAGCAGCGGGGCCAGGTCGGCTTGCGTGCCACGCCCTGGACCGGCGTCCGGACGGTCGTCGCCGAGCCTGCGGGCCAGGGCCGTCACGGACGGTGCCTCGAACAGTGCGCGGACGGACAGCGCGTCTCCCGTCACCGCCCGGATCCTGCCGATCAGCCGGGTCGCGAGCAGGGAGTCGCCGCCGAGGTCGAAGAAGGACGCGGCGGGGTCCGGCGCGACCACCCCGAGCGTCTCCGCGAAGAGCCGGCTCAGGATCTCCTCGCGGGGGCCGAGGGCCACCGCCGTGGCGCGGGGCGCAGGCGGCGGCGCGGGCAGGGCGGCACGGTCGAGCTTGCCGCTCGGTGTCAGCGGGATCCGCTCCGTCTGCACGAACGCGGACGGCACCAGATAGTCGGGCAGCAGGGCGCGCGCATGGCGCAGCAGGTCCCCGTGGTCCAGGGTGAGTCCGGGCCGTACGGCCACGACGTGGGCGACCAGCCTGCGGCCCCCCGCGCGGTCGTCGCGTGCCGTCACGACGGCCCGCACAACCAGGGGATGGCGCAGCAGCACGGCCTCCACGTCGGCGGGCTCCACCCGGTGCCCCCGGATCTTCACCTGGTCGTCCAGCCGCCCCAGGAACTCGATCGCGCCGTCGGCCCGGTACCGCACCAGGTCGCCGGTGCGGTACATGCGCTCGCCCGGCTCGCCGAACGGGCAGGCCACGAAGCGCTCCGCGGTCCAGCCCGGCCGGCGCGCATAGCCGCGGGCGACGCCTGCGCCGGCCAGGTGCAGTTCGCCCGGGACGCCGACGGGCACCGGGCTCAGCCGCTCGTCCAGCACATAGGCCCTGGTGTTGCGGATCGGGTGGCCGACTGGAGGATTCCCCTCCGGACCTGTGTCGCCGGCCTGCCAGGTCAGGGCGAAGACCGTGGTCTCGGTCGGGCCGTACACATTGGTCACAGCACAGCCGGGTATGCGGCGGCGGATCTCCCGTACCAGAGCGTCGGAGAGCGGTTCGCCGCCCAAGTGGACGCGCCGCACGGCCAGTTCGCCGGTCAGGGCGGGAAGGAGGCTCGTCAGGGCGGAGGGCACCGTGGTCAGGAGGCTGCCGCGCCAGCCGTCGCGTTCGACGAGCGTCAGCAGGTCGTCCACGAGTTCCACACAGCCGCCGAGCGCGAGCGGCAGGACGGTGTCCTCGATGTGTGCGTCGAAGGCGAGGGAGATCGACCCGAGGACGCGGGCGACCGAGTCGGCGCCGAACTCGGCCTGGTACGCGCCGATCAGATTCACGACACCGGCGTGCTCGACAACCACGCCCTTGGGCGTCCCGGTGGTGCCCGAGGTGTGGATGACGTAGGCCGCGTGGTGCGGGAGGATCGGCCCGCCCCGCTCACGGTCCGCGATCCGGGCCCGGTCGCGTGCCGCGAGGTCGCTGACGGTGGCCGAGTCGTCGACGACGATCGGGGCGGTGCCGGGCGGCAGCAGGGACCGTACGGCGGCGGAGGTCACGACGAGGCGGGGCCGCGCCTCGGAGAGCACCCGGGCCAGTCGGTCGGCGGGCTGGCGGGGGTCGAGGGGCAGGTAGGCGGCCCCTGCCTTGAGCACGGCGAACAGGGCGATCAGGGCATCGGGGGTGCGCGGCAGGAGCAGCGCGACCGTCGTCTCGGTGCCCGCTCCCGCGTCGAGCAGGAGGCGCGCCAACTGGTTGGCCCGAGCGTCGAGTTCGGCGTACGTCGTGGTGCGTTCCGCGTGGATGACCGCCGGGGCTCGCGGGTTCCGGTCGGCCTGGGCCTCAATCAGTGCAGGCAGCGCGGTCGCGGGGACGGGGGCGGCGGTGTCGTTCCATTCGACGAGCAGCCGGTGGCGCTCGTCCTCGGGAAGGAACGCCTGCTCGGCGAGGGCGTCGACGTCGCGGTGCGGGTCGTGCGCGATGCCCGCGAGCAGTCGTACGAACCAGTCCGCGATCCGCTCGGCGCGGTCGCGGGTGAAGTGGGCGCGCTGAAACTCCAGCCGCACGCCGAGGGTGTCGCCCGGCGTGCAGACGACGGACAGCGGGTAGTGCGTGGCGTCGTATCCGTCCGCGACGGTGCAGCGCAGGCCGGTGTCGAGTGCCGCGTCGTGGCCCCGGCCGCCCGCCGGATAGTTCTCGAAGGCCGTCGTGGTGTCGAACAGCGCCTGCCGGCCGGTGAGCCGGTGAATCTCGGAGAGTCCGAGGTGGTGGTGCTCGAAGAGCTCGATCTGGTCGTCCTGGACCCGTTCCAGCAGCTCCGACAGTAACTCCCCGGCGCGTACGGCGACTCTGGCCGGCAGCGTGTTGACGAGCAGTCCGACGAGGCTTTCCACGCCTTCGACGTCGGCCATGCGGCCGGAGACGGTCATACCGAACAGCACGTCGTCCCGGCCGGTCAGCCGGCGCAGGACGAGGCCCCAGGCCACCAGCACCACGGTGTTGAGGGTGACACCGCAGTCGCGGGCGACACCAGTGAGGGCGGCCGATGTGGCGGGGGGCAGGGTGCGCAGGACGCGCTCCGGGATCGTCGCGGCCTGTCCGGCCGCCTCCGGCGCGACCAGGGTCGGCCCGTCGACGCCCGCCAGCGCGGCCCCCCACGCCTCCCGCGCCTCCTCGGAACCGGTGTCGGCGAGCCAGTCCAGGTAGGACGTGTAGGAGGGCGCCGGCGGCAGTTGCTCGCATACGGCATCTCCCCACCCGTACAGCCGCCACAGCTCGTCCACGACGAGTGACGTGGACCAGCCGTCCAGGATCAGGTGATGGCTCGTCAGCGCGAAGCGCCAGCGCCGTTCGTCGAGACGCAGCAGCAGGAACCGGATCAGGGGCGGGCGGGCGAGGTCGAAGCGCCGGGCGCGCTCCTGGTGCACGGCGTCCACGGCCGCGCCCGCCCTCGCGTCCGGCGGTAGTCCGGTCAGGTCGGACAGCCGCCAGTCCAGGGGCGGGTCGGGGGTGATGAACTGCACCGGCTCTCCGGACGCCGCCGCGCGGAACCCGGCGCGCAGTCCGTCGTGTCGGCGTTGCAGCGCACGACAGGCCTCGCGCAGTCGTACGGCGTCGAGCTCGCCGTCGACTTCGAGCGTGAGCTGGGTGGTGTAGATGTCCTGGCCCTCCGCGTCGTACGCGGTGTGGAAGTACAGGCCCCGCTGGAGTGGCGCCAGCGGGAGCTCGTCCGGGGTGCCGGTGGCCGGGTGCCCTCTCATGCTGTCTCCTCCAGGTCCCGCAGGGCGGCGAACCACGCGTCGGCGAGCCCTTCCACCTGCTCCCGGGTCAGCAGACGGCACGGGAAGGTCCAGGTCACATGGAGTTCCGGCCCGGCACTGCCGTCGAGCGCCACGGCCGACACCTCCAGCAGGTGCGTGAGCGGCATCTCCGGGTCGCCGCCCCCTCCGACGGCGGGGGCGTCGGAGGTCAGTGTCCAGTCCGCGCCGGGCGAACGATCGAAGCGGCCCAGGTAGTTGAAGATGACCTGGCGACGGGGCAGCCGCGCGAGGGCGGGCGCGGTCTCGGGATGGAGGTGGCGCAGAATGCCGAAGCCGAGGCCCTTGTCCGGCATGGCGTCGAGTCGGCGCTGGACGGCGCCGGGGGTGTCGTCCGGCTCCAGCCGCACGGGGAAGAGGCTGGTGAACCAGCCGACCGTGTGCGACAGATCGAGGTCGTCGGCGATCTCCTCACGGCCGTGGCCCTCGACGTCGATGAGGAAGGGGGCGTCGGCCGCCGTCGCTGGGTCGTCGCGGAAGAGCGCCGTGCGCCAGGTGCGCAGGGCCCGGCCGAGGGTGCTGAGCAGCACCGAGTTGACGCCCGTGCCGAGCGCGGCGGGGGCCTGGGTGAGCACGGCGGCCGTCCGGTCGGCGGGCAGGACGCGGGTGACGGTGGCGCGGCCGCGCATCACGTCCCGTGCCGGGTCGAGCGCGGCGGTGCGCAGCACGTCGTCGGCGTCCCGGGCGGCGCCGGTCCACAGGGGGAGTTCGGCGGTCCGCCGGGCGGCCTGCTCCTGGAGGAGGGCACCCCACCGGGCGTAGGAGATGCCGGTCGGCTCGTCGAGGGGGGTGCCGGTGGCGAGGGCGCGCAGGTCGTGCAGCAGCACGCGCCAGGAGATCCCGTCCACGACGAGGTGGTTGACGACGAGGAGGAGGTGGCCGGGCCGGGCGTCCCCCGCGTCGAACCAGACGGCTTCGAGCATGTGCCCGTTCCCGGGGTCCAGGCGCCCCGCCGCCGCTTCCACCGCACGGGTCACGGTGGCCTCGCGCCGATCGGCGCCGAGGTCTCGGGCGTCGACGCGCCGGACGCGCTCACTG
Source organism: Streptomyces cinnabarinus (assembly GCF_027270315.1). NCBI lineage: Bacteria > Bacillati > Actinomycetota > Actinomycetes > Kitasatosporales > Streptomycetaceae > Streptomyces > Streptomyces cinnabarinus. Next base: position 1,129,718 of record NZ_CP114413.1, read on the forward strand.
CCCCGTACGGTCCCGCGGGGCAGGACTTCGAGGCTCCACTCCGGTGTGCGCCGGAGGCGGATGCGCAGTGAGTCGTGCCGGTCGAGCAGGGACTGTACGAGCCCGGCCACGAAGGGGAGTTCCAGTGCGGCGGGGACCCGCACCAGCACGGACTGGTGGAAGGCGTCGACCGGGCCGCCCCGGTCGCGCTGCCACCGGATGATCGGAGTGAGGGGTACGGAGGCCGGGGACGTGCCGGTGCCGGGCCGGTCGACGCCGCCCTGCGTTCGGGGTGCCGCGTCGGGCGCCGGACGTGCGGACGTACCGGGCGCGCGTTCGCGGGCGTGCCGGGCGAGTCCGGCGACGGTCTTGTGCCGGAAGACGTCCCTGGCGGACACGGTCAGGCCACGTTTGCGGGCTCCGGCGACCAGCCGGATGGAGAGGATGCTGTCCCCGCCGAGGTCGAAGAAGGAGTCGTCGACTCCGACCGCCGGCACGCCCAGGATGTCGGCGAACATCTCGCACAGGGCCCGTTCGACGTCGTTGGCGGGTTCGCGACGGGTGACGTCGGCCGGCCCGGCCTGGGGCGCGGGCAGGGCGGCCCGGTCCAGCTTGCCGTTCGGCGTCAACGGCAGACCGCCCTCGACGACCATCACCACCGACGGAACCATATAGTCCGGCAGCGCATCCCCCGCATGCCCGCGCACACGCTCCGCCAGCCCCTCACCCGCCCCCGACCGCGGCACCACATGAGCCACCAAACGGCCCTCCCACACCGAGGCCACCACCTGACCCACACCCTCACACCCCGACAACACCCCCTCCACCTCACCCAGTTCCACCCGGAACCCACGCACCTTCACCTGCTGATCAACGCGCCCGACGAACTCCAACCCCCCGCCCGCCGTCCACCGCACCAGATCCCCCGTCCGATACATCCGCTCCCCCACGCCCCCGAACGGACACGCCACAAATCGACCCGCCGTCACACCCGGCGCCCCCACATAACCGCGCCCCACCCCCACCCCCGACACATACAACTCCCCCACCACACCCACCGGCACCAACCGCAGACCGGCATCCAGCACGAACGCGCGGTATCCGTCCAGCGGGCCGCCGATGGGCGGGCGCCCGTGGTTGTCGTCGTCGATACGGGCCGCGAGTGACCAGACGGTGGTCTCCGTGGGGCCGTACACATTGGTGACCTCGGCGGCGAGCGCATGCAGCCGGCCTGCCAGGGCGGCGGGCAGCGCCTCGCCCCCGACGAGGACGCGCAGACCCGCGACGGCCTCGGGGACTTCGGACACGAGCCCGGCCCACAGGGCAGGGGTCGCCTGCATGGCCGTGACGCGGTGCCTCCGGATCAGGCGGGCCAGCGCCCGGGGATCGCGTACGTCCTCCTGACCGGCCAGGACCACCGCCGCGCCGTGCAGCAGCGGGAGCAGCAGTTCGAGCTGGGCGATGTCGAAGGAGACCGTGGTCGGGGCGAGCAGCCGGTCGTCCGGGCCCAGCGGCAGATGACGTTCCATGGCCGTCAGCAGCCGGGCGAGATTGCCGTGCGTGACCGCGACCCCCTTGGGCCGGCCGGTGGAGCCCGAGGTGTGGATGACGTAGGCCAGGCGCTCGTCGGCGCGTGCGGCCGGGGCGAGTTCGGCGGCCGACAGGGCGTTCGACGGCAGGCCCGGCGGGCAGCCGGCATCGGTGAGGACGGTGACCGGTGAGGTGTCGGCGAGCATCGACTCGGTGCGGGACCGCGGATGCCGGGGGTCGAGCGGGAGGTAGGCGGCACCGGTCTTGAGAACGGCCAGGACCGCGACGACGAGGTCGACGGACCGCTCCATCGCGATCGCGACCAGCTGCTCCGGGCCGGCGCCGACGGCCAGCAGGTGACGCGCCAACCGGTCCGCCCGGTCGTCGAGTTCCCGGTACGACAGGCTGGTGGCGCCGGACACGACTGCCGTGGCCTCCGGAGTGGCGGCGGCCCACGCCTCGAACCGGTCCGTCAAGGACGTCGGCTGCGCCGTGATTTCCCGCCCGGTCCCGCGGGTCAGGAGGGCCGTGCGCTCGGCCGGCCCGAGCAGGTCCGTCGCGCTCAGCGGACGCCGTGGAGTAGCGGTCACCTCGGTGACGAGGTGTTCCAGGCAGCGCGCGAGCCGTTGCGCCGTCGCCTCCTCGAAGACGTCACGCGCGAACAGCAGCCGCCCGTCCAGGCCGCCCGCCCGCTCCTGGAAGTCGAAGAGCAGGTCGAAGTCGATCCGGTCGTCGCCCTCGACGTCCAGAGGCTCCGTGTCCAGGCCGGGGAAGGAGGCCTGTGCCACCGCGTTGTTCTGCAGGCTCAGCATCACCTGGAACAGCGGATGCCGCCCCGCCGAACGCACCGGATTGACCGCCTCCACCACCCGCTCGAACGGCACATCCTGATGCTCCAACGCCCGCAGCACACCCGACCGCACCCGCCCCAGCAACGCACCGAACGACGGATCACCCGACACATCCGACCGCACCACCACCGTATTCACAAAACACCCGACCAACTCCTCCAACCCCACATCCGACCGCCCCGCCACCGGACTGCCCACCACCACATCCCCACCCGCACCCACCCGCGACAACACACCCGCCAACACCGCATGCAGCACCATGAACAGACTCGCCCTGTGGTCACGGGCGAGCCGTGCGAGGCCGGCGCACTCCTCGGGCGGGACGTGCAGGCGTACGGAGCCGGCGCGGCCGGAGGCCAGGGCGGGACGGGGCCGGTCCCGGGGCAGCGTCAGCTCCTCGGGCAGGTCCTTCAACGTCTCCCGCCAGAAGTCGAGTTGACGCCTCTCCAGTCCGTCTTTCTGAAGGAGTTCGCGTTGCCAGAGCGTGAAGTCGTGGTACTGGACGGGCAGTTCGGCCCGCTCCGGGGCGGTGACGCGGGTACGGACCGCGTAGGCGTAGGCGAGGTCCCGTACGAAGGGGGCGGCCGACCAGCCGTCGAAGGCGATGTGGTGCACCGCCACCGCCAGCACATGCTCCCTCGGTCCGACCGCGAGCAGCTTCGCCCGCATCGGCGGCTCGTGCGCAAGGTCGAAGCCCGGGGCCGCCAACTCGGCGACATGGGCGTTGAGTTCACCGGCCGACACGGGTTCCAGCTCGATGGCGGCGGCGCCATCGGCTTCCAGAACGCGCTGGTGCGCCACGCCGCCGGTCACCGGAAGGACCGTCCGCAGGCTCTCGTGACGGTCCACCACGTCCCGCAGGGCGGCCCGCAGCGCCGGCACGTCGAGCTCCCCGGACAGCCGCAGCGCGGTGGTGATCACGCGCGTGTCCGCGCCGCCCGTACCCTCTTCCAGCTGGCTCTGGAACCAGAAGCGCCGCTGGGAGGGGGACAGGGGTGCCCGCTCGGAGCGGGGACGCCGGGTGAGCGGCGGGCGCGTCTTGGCGGGGCCGCCGCAGCGGGCGGCCAGACCGGCCGGCGTGGGTGCGTCGAACATCGTGTGCATGCCGACCTCCGCACCGAGCGTCGCGCGGATACGGCTGACGAGGCGTACGGCGAGGATCGACTGACCGCCGAGGTCGAAGAAGGAGTCGTCGACTCCGACCGCCGGCACGCCCAGGATGTCGGCGAACATCTCGCACAGGGCCCGTTCGACGTCGTTGGCGGGTTCGCGACGGGTGACGTCGGCCGGCCCGGCCTGGGGCGCGGGCAGGGCGGCCCGGTCCAGCTTGCCGTTCGGCGTCAACGGCAGACCGCCCTCGACGACCATCACCACCGACGGAACCATATAGTCCGGCAGCGCATCCCCCGCATGCCCGCGCACACGCTCCGCCAGCCCCTCACCCGCCCCCGACCGCGGCACCACATGAGCCACCAAACGGCCCTCCCACACCGAGGCCACCACCTGACCCACACCCTCACACCCCGACAACACCCCCTCCACCTCACCCAGTTCCACCCGGAACCCACGCACCTTCACCTGCTGATCAACGCGCCCGACGAACTCCAACCCCCCGCCCGCCGTCCACCGCACCAGATCCCCCGTCCGATACATCCGCTCTCCCACGCCCCCGAACGGACACGCCACGAATCGACCCGCCGTCACACCCGGCGCCCCCACATAACCGCGCGCCACCCCCACCCCCGACACATACAACTCCCCCACCACACCCACCGGCACCGGCTCCAGTGCCTCGTCCAGCACGAAGATCCGGGAGCCGTCGAGCGGGCCGCCGATGGACGGCTTCTCGCCCTGTCCGCACGAGGCGGTGGTGAGGTGTTCGTACGTCGTGAAGGTGGTGTTCTCCGTCGGGCCGTAGCCGTTCGTGACGGTGATGTGCGGGAAGAGCCGCAGCGCCCCGGCCACCATGGGGCCCGAGGCCTGTTCGCCGCCGATCCAGACATGCTTGAGGGCTCCGATCACGGAACTGCCCTCCGCGACCAGGGAGTTGAAGAGTGAGGTGGTGAAGAAGGCCGCCGTCACCCCGTGGGTGGCGACCGCGCGCTCCAGCGCCGCGGCCGAGGTGTCCTGTGGCGCCACGACGACCGTGCCGCCGTTGAGCAGCGGCACCCACAGTTCGTAGGTCGACGCGTCGAAGGAGTGCGCCGAGTGCGCGAGGACGCGGGAGTGGTCCTGCTTCGTCCAGCAGGTGTCCGCCGCGAAGCCGAGGATGTTGCCGTGGGTCACGGCGACGCCCTTGGGGCGTCCGGTGGAGCCGGAGGTGTACATCACGTACGCGATCTGGTCGGCTCCGGCCACAGGGGAGGCGCACGACGTCTCCCGCGCGTCACCCGCCGTGCCGGGCCGGGATTCATCGGCCCGGATCACCGGCAGGGTCGGTGCCGTGTCACGCAGGGCCGCGCGGGTGTGCGTCGCCGCGTCGACCACCAGGACGCGAGGCTTCGACTCCTTGAGCACCGCGCCGAGCCGGGAGTCGGGGCCGCGCAGGTCGAGCGGGAGGTAGGCGGCACCGGTCTTGAGAACGGCCAGGACCGCGACGACGAGGTCGACGGACCGCTCCATCGCGATCGCGACCAGCTGCTCCGGGCCGGCGCCGACGGCCAGCAGGTGACGCGCCAACCGGTCCGCCCGGTCGTCGAGTTCCCGGTACGACAGCTCGTGCGTACCGCCCACCACGGCCGGGGAGTTGGGCGTGCGGGCCACCTGTGCCGCGAACCGGTGCACCACCGACCGGTCCAGGGGGGCCGGCGCGGTGCCGGTGCCCCGGGCGAGGACGGTGTCGCGCTCGGCCCGCCCCAGCAGATCGACGGCGTTCAGGCGAAGCTGCGGGTCCACGGCCACCTGGTCCGCGAACCGTACGAAGCGGCGGGCCAGCGCTCGTGCCGTCTCCTCGTCGAAGAGATCCTGCGCGAACAGGAGCCGTCCCTCGATCTGTTCGCCCTCCTGGCGGAAGTCGAAGAGCAGGTCGAAGTCGGTGGTGCCGGCGGGCGCGGGGTACTCCCAGCGTGTGTCCAGGCCGGGGAAGGAGGCCTGTGCCACCGCGTTGTTCTGCAGGCTCAGCATCACCTGGAACAGCGGATGCCGCCCCGCCGAACGCACCGGATTGACCGCCTCCACCACCCGCTCGAACGGCACATCCTGATGCTCCAACGCCCGCAGCACACCCGACCGCACCCGCCCCAGCAACGCACCGAACGACGGATCTCCCGACACATCCGACCGCACCACCACCGTATTCACAAAACACCCGACCAACTCCTCCAACCCCACATCCGACCGCCCCGCCACCGGACTGCCCACCACCACATCCCCACCTGCACCCACCCGCGACAACACACCCGCCAACACCGCATGCAGCACCATGAAGAGGCTGGACCGGTTGTGGCGGGCGACCTCGGACAGGTCGTGAGACGTCCGGCGTCCGACGGTGAACTCGATCAGCCCGGCTCGGTGGGTGCCGGATGCCTGACGGGGGCGGTCGAAGGGCAGGGGCAGCTCTTCGGGCAGGCCGTCGAGCGTGCTCCTCCAGTGGTCGAGTTCCCGCTCCTCGAAGCCGTCCGAGGCCAGCAGCTCCCGTTGCCACAGGGTGAAGTCGGCGTACTGGACCGGTAGTTCGTCGTGGACGGGGGCGGTGCCGCGCACGCGTGCCGCGTAGGCGGTCGACAGGTCGCGTACGAAGGGGCCGACCGACCAGCCGTCGAAGGCGATGTGGTGCACCGCCGCCACCAGCACATGCTCGGACGGGCCGACGGCCAGCAGCTTCGCCCGCACCGGCAGCTCGCCCGACAGGTCGAAGCGGCGCGCGCACACCGCGGCGATCGCGTCCGGCAGCCCCTCCGGGGTGACGTCCGCGTGGGCCAGTGCCAGGTCGCACGCCCGGTCGGGGCCGAGCACCCGCTGGTGGGGCACCGCGTCGGTCACCGGGAAGACGGTGCGCAGGCTCTCGTGCCGGGCCACCACGTCCCGCAGGGCCGCTTCCAGCGCGGCCGTGTCCAGTTCCCCGGACAGGCGCAGCAGCACGGGGGCTGCGGGTGACGCATGACGGTCGCCGCCGTGCTGATCCTGGAACCAGAATCGGGCCTGGGAGAAAGACAGGGGGATCATGCTGAGCTCGACCTCCGGGCTCGGTGGGTGGCTGGTGCCGTTGCTGGCACTAGACGGCGCTGGAGCGAGCGCGGAGTTCGCCGATCCGACGCAGGCCGGCAAGCACGGTCTTGGTGTCGACGCCGAAGTCGATCAGACAGGCGATCTCGTCGACTCCCGCGGCGCGCACGGCCTCGACCGTACGGCGGGCGTCCTCGACGGATCCGAACAGGCCCCGCTGGTCGAAGTAGGTCTCGAAGGAGCGGGTGAGGAGAAAGTCGATGTCCTCGTCGTCCAGGGTGTCCACGTCGAAGTCGGGGTCGGCCTCGGTGAACGAACGGGTCACCAGGTGGATGGAGCTCCTGAGGTAGTCGCGCAGGGGCTCGCGTACGGTGTCACGGGCCTCGGCGCGGGTCCCGGCGAGGTAGGTGTGGAGCATCAGGACGACATGGCCGTCCCAGCCGTCGTGGGTGCGGCGGGCCGTCCGGCGGTACTCGGCGATCTTCTCGGTCAGTTCGTCGAGGCTCTGGTGGAGCAGATGCGTCAGCACCCCGGCCCGGGACCGGGCGGCGGCTCGGAAGGTGTCCGCCTCGCCCGCGCTGGTCACCCAGACCGGCAGCTCCGTCTGCACGGGCGGGGGGAAGACCCGGACCGTGGTGGGCGCCCCGGTGCCGTCGGTCACGTCGAGGGGTTCGCCGCGCCACAGCCGTCGTACCTCTTCGAGGCGCTGGAGCAGCACCGTCTTACGGTCGGCGTACGCGGTGTGGCCGAGAGCGAAGTCGGTGGGGTGCCAGCCGGAGGCGAAGGAGACGCCCACGCGTCCGCCGGAGAGATTGTCCACCACGGACCACTCCTCGGCGATGCGGGCGGGGTGGTGGAGGGGCGCGACGACGCTTCCGGCGCGGATGGCGATGTGGTCCGTGGTAGTGGCGAGCGCGGCACCCGTCACCGCCGGGTTGGGGTAAAGCCCGCCGAAGGGGTGGAAGTGGCGCTCAGGCGTCCACACGGCCGTGAAGCCGTTGCGGTCAGCGAACCGGGCTCCCTCCAGCAGCAGTTCGTACCGTCCGCGGGGGTCGCCGGCCGGCGTTCCGGCGCTGTCGTCGGCGAAGTAGAAGAGACTGAAGTCCATTGCTGTGGTCCCCTGTCGGTCGGTTGCGGTCCAGTCCACGCCGGGCGGGCCTCAGTCGGGTCGGCGCATGCGCCGCAGTGGTGGCCGGGAGGTGGGCGCGCCGTCCAGACGCGGCGCGAGATCGGCCACCCTCGGGGCGTCGAAGAGCGTGCCCACCGGGACGTCGAGGCCGAGGTCGGCGCGGATGCGGCTGACCAGGCGGGTGGCGAGCAGCGAGTGGCCGCCGAGGTCGAAGAAGCTCTCGTCGGTGCCGACCTGGTCGAGGCCGAGCAGATCCGCGTACATCGCGCACAGGGCCTTCTCGCGGTCCGTGCGGGGCAGGGCCGTCGGACCCTCGGGCCGCGCGGTGGGCGGGGCGGGCAGGGCCGCACGGTCGGTCTTGCCGTGCGGGGTGAGGGGAAGGCGGTCCAGGACCACCACGGCTGATGGCACCATGAAGTCGGGCAGGAAGGCTGCGACTTGGCGGCGCACCGACGCGCGGAGGCGGTGCTCGTCGGCCGCGGTGCGCGGTGTGCCGACGTACCGCGCGAGGCCGGCGCCGACCGCGTTGCGCACCGGGCGGTCGGGGGTGGTGCCGCCTGCGGTGAACTCGGCGTCGAAGCAGGTGTCGTCCGGGTCGGCGGACCAGCGCAGCGTGACGCCGTAGCCGAGGTTCTCGCCGAGCCGGGCGAGGCGTTCGGGATCGACGGCGGCGCGGCGCGGGCAGCCCGGGTCGTGGAGGAAGCCGGTCAGCCGGGCGTTGGGCACGCCGGTGACCGTGAAGCGCGCGGGCCGCCGGGTTTCGGCGAAGCGCGCGACGGTGTCCGGGGTGCGGGCGTCGGCGCCCCAGCGCAGTACGGGGCCGGGCTCGGGTTCCTCCGGGGCCGCGCCCGTGCCCAGGACCACGTCGTACCGGAGAGCGGTGAGTTCGCTGATCCGCTCTCCCCGTTTCAGCCGCACGTCACAGGTGGTGAACCGGCCGGAGCCGGCCGCATAGGCGGTGAAGTAGTCGGGGTCGACGAGGAGTTCCGGTACGTCTTGCACGCCCGGGCGGGCCCGGTCGCGCAGCCGCAGGTTCCTGATGTCGCCGACGAAGACCCGCCCGCCGGGGGCCAGGGCCCGTCCGGCGAGGTCGAGCACGCGGGTCAGATAGGCGCCGCTCGGGAAGTACTGCACCACGGAGTTGAGGACGACCGCGTCGAAGTGGCCGGCCGGGATGCCCGTGGCGTCGTGCGCGGCCTGCCGCCGCAGCACGACCCGGCCCTCGGGCAGGCCGAGCCGGCCCACCCGCGTGCGCAGCCGGCGGATGGCCTCGGCGGAGAAGTCGAGCCCCCAGTACTCGGCGGTGTACGGCGCCAGTTCGGTGAGGAGCAGACCGCTGCCTGCGCCGATCTCCAGTACGCGCGTGGGGCGCAGCTCCCGGATGCGGCGGACGGTGGCATCCCGCCACTCGCGCATGTCCTCGACCGGGATGGGGGTGCCGTCACGGCTGTCGTGCCAGCCGGAGAAGTCGTCCTCGCCGGGCGCCACGGCGGGCCCCGCGTAGACGGCGTCATGGACCTGGCGCCACTCCTCGACGCGTCCGCTCTCGCCGCCGTCCGGGCCGGCCGGGGCCTCCGGGACCACGTACGCCACGATCGCGGGCTCGCCCCGCCGGTCCTCCCGCAGCACGACCGCGGCCTGCGCCACCCCCTCGGCGGCCGCGACGCGGGCCTCGACCTCGCCCAGCTCGACGCGGTGACCGCGCAGTTTGACCTGGTCGTCGGCGCGTCCGACGAACTCCAGCCGACCGTCCGAGGTCTGGCGCACCAGGTCGCCGGTGCGGTAGGCGCGGGTTCCGAGCGGGCCGAAGGGGTTGGCGACGAAGCGTTCCGCGGTGGGGCCGGGACGGCCGCGGTAGCCGCGCGCGAGTCCGGCGCCGGCGATGTACAGCTCGCCGGTCACGCCCGCCGGGACGGGGCGCAGCAGCTCGTCCAAGACGTGCACGCGCGTCCCGCGCACAGGGTCGCCGATGGGCGGGACGTGCCCGTGGGGTCGCAGTGCATCGCTCATGGTGGCGCAGACCGTCGTCTCGGTGGGCCCGTAGCCGTTGATCAGTGTGCGGCCCCGCGACCAGCGGGCGGCGAGTTCCGCGCCGCACGCCTCGCCCGCGACGACGAGTGTGGTGACGCCGGGCAGCGCGTCGGGCGCCAGGGCGCCGAGGACGGCGGGCGGCACGGTCAGATGGCTGATCGCGTGCTCGTCGGCGAGCCGGGCCAGCTCCGGGCCGGGCAGCAGCCGGGCGGCCGGCGCCAGGACGAGGGCGGCACCGGCGGTGAGGGTCATGCCCAGTTCCCAGAAGAAGGCGTCGAAGCCGGCCGACGCGAACTGCAGGACCCGGCTGCCGGTGTCCACGTTCAGGGTGGCCGCCTGGTGGGCGACGAGGTTGGCGTACCCGGCCCGGGTGACGGCGACCGGTTTGGGGGTGCCCGTGGAGCCGGACGTGTAGATCACATAGGCGAGATGGTCGGGGCGCGCGCGCCGTGTGAGGCGCGGGCCGGTGAGGGAGTGCGAGGGGGCTTCCCACGCACCGTCCTGGACGTCCATCCGGGGCACCGAAGGTGTGTCCGGCAGGGCGGTGCGGGCGGCGGTCAGCAGCAGCGCCGGGCGGGCGTCGGTGAGGATGTGGGCGATGCGGGCGGCGGGATATCGGGGGTCGACCGGCAGGAACGCGGCTCCCGTCTTCCACACCGCGAGCACCGCGACGATCAGCTCGACGGACCTGTCCAGGACAGCCGCGACGACGTCGTCGGGGCCGGTCCCGCGCGCGGCGAGGCGGTGGGCCAGCCGGTCGGCGCGGGCGTCGAGTTCGCCGTAGGTCACCCGCTGTCCCTCGAAGCACACGGCGATCGCGTCCGGCGCGCCGAGCGCCCGTTCCTCGAACAGGTCAAGGGCCGCGCGGGGTTCGGGGAGCGCGGGGGCCGCGGGCCGCGGGCGCTCGTCCTCGGTCAGCAGGTCGTAGCCGCCGATGCGGCGGTCCGGGTCCGTGGCCGCGGTGCGCAGGACAGTCGTCAGCCTGGCGGCCAGCCGGTGGGCGGAGGCCGCCTCGAAGAGGTCGAGGGAGTACTCCAGGTCACCGCGCAGACCATCGGGTGCGCCGTGGGCGGTGTGCAGTTCGGTGACCGACAGGGCCAGGTCGAACCGGGCCCTGTCCCGCTCCACGGCCTGCGGCGTCACCGTCAGCCCGGCGCCGAAGCCCCAGTCGGCCCGTGCGGTGTTCTGGAAGGCCAGCATGACCTGGAAGAGCGGCTGATGGTGGCCCGCGCGCCGCGGGTTGAGGTCCTCGACGAGCCGGTCGAAGGGCAGATCCTGGTGTTCGGCGGCGGCCAGGTCGCTCTCCCTGACCTGCTCCAGCAGGGCCCGGAACGTGGGATCGCCGGAGGTGTCGGTCCGCAGCAGGAGCGTGTTCACGAAGAAGCCGACGAGGTCGTCGAGGGCGGGGTCGCCCCGGCCCGCGCTCGCGACGCCGAGCGGGATGTCGTCCCCGGCGCCCAGCCGGGTCAGCAGCACGGCGAGCCCGGCGCGGATCACCATGAACAGGGTGCAGTGCTGTTCGCGGGCCAACTCCAGTAGGGCGCTGTGGAGTTCGGGGCCGCACACGAAGGGGACGGTTCCGCCCGGGCCACTCCCCACCGGGCCGCTCCCACTCCGGCCACCGGCGTGCCGAGCACCCGCCGGTCGCTCCCCGGGCAGCCGCAGCCGTTCCGGCAGCCCTTCGAGTTCCTTGCGCCAGTAGGCCAGTTGACGGGCGTGGAGACTGTCCGGGTCGTCCGGATCGCCCAGCAGCTCGCGCTGCCACAGGGTGTAGTCGGCGTACTGGACGGGCAGGCCGGGCCAGTCGGGGGCACGGCCCGCGCATCGGGCCCGGTAGGCGTGGGCCAGGTCCCGGGCGAGCGGGCCGAGGGACCAGCCGTCGCTGGCGATGTGGTGCGTGACCAGCAGCAGGACATGGGTGCCGGGCGCCGGGCGGAACAGCGCCGCGCGCAGCGGGACGTGCCGGGCCAGGTCGAACGGAACGCCCGCCCGCTCCCGCAGCGCGTCGCCGAGTCCGTCCTCGCCGACGGCCAGGAGGGGCAGTTGGGGGCGGGACTCGGCCGGACCGAGGATGTGCTGGTACGGCTCGCCACCGGCGTCCTGGGGGAAGACGGTGCGCAGCACCTCGTGCCGTACGACGACGTCGTGCAGGGCCCTCTGAAGTGCCGGCCGGTCCAGCGGGCCGTGGAAGCGCAGGGCGATGTGCTCGTTGTAGGCGGAGCCGGGCCCGTGCAGCCGGTCGAGGAACCACAGACGGCGCTGGGCGTACGACAGGGGCAGGCGCCGAGGCCGCGGGAGCCGGCGCGGGACGGGCCGGCGGGAGGGTGCGGCCGCGCTCAGCCGCCCGGCCAGCGCGGACGGGGTCGGGGCGGTGAACAGGTCGCGCATCTCCACCTCGGTGCCCAGCGCGGCGCGGACCCGGCCGATGAGCCGCATCGCCAGCAGCGAATGCCCGCCCAGCTCGAAGAAGTCGTCGTGAGGGCCCACACGCGGCACGCCGAGGACGTCCGCGTACAGCCGGCACAGCCGACGTTCGCGGTCGCCGTCCGGGGCGCCGCCGCGGCCGGCGCGGGCGTAGTCGGGCGCGGGCAGGGCGGACCGGTCCACCTTGCCGCCCGGCGCCGGGGTGAACGCGTCGAGGACCACGATCGCCGAGGGCACCAGCGCAGGCGGCAGCCGGTCGGCGCAGTACGCGCGCAGGTCCGCCGGGTCGGGCGGTCCGGCGTCCGCGCGGCCGGTGACGTAGGCGACGACGCGACGGTCGCCCGGCCGGTCCTCGCGCGGTACGACGACGGCGCGGGCGACTGTCGCGCGGCCGGTGAGGACGCCCTCGATCTCGCCCGGCTCGATGCGGACGCCGTGCAGTTTGAACTGGTCGTCCACGCGGCCCTGGTAGGACAGGGCGCCGGACGCCGAGCGGCGCACCCGGTCCCCTGTGCGGTACATGCGGGAGCCGGCCGGGCCGCCGGGTTCCGCGACGAAGCGCTCGGCGGTCAGGGCGGGCAGGCGGGCGTAGCCGAGGGCGACCTGTGCGCCCGCGAGGTACAGCTCGCCGCTCTCCCCGTCGGGCACGGGCCGCAACCGCCCGTCGAGGACGTGCGCGCGCACGCCGGGCAGCGGGCCGCCGATCACCGGGGCGGGGCCGGCGACCGGTGCGGCGGTGGCGTCGACGGTGCACTCGGCGGGACCGTACAGGTTGAGGGCCGTGACCGATCCGTCGGCGGCCAGCGTCACCAGGTCGTTCCACATGGCGGGAGGTACGGGCTCACCGCCCAGGTGCAGCCGCAGCGGGAGTTCACCGGGTGTCCGCCGTACGAGATGGGGGCGCAGCAGCGCCCACAGCGCCGGGGTGGCGTCGAGGTCGGTGATCCGCGCCGTGCGCAGGAAGGCGGCGAGGCGCCGCGGGTCCTGCCGGGTCGCGTCGTCGGGCAGGACGAGCGTGTCGCCCCGGCAGATCCTGAGCCACTGCTGCACGGAGGCGTCGGAGGACAGGCCGGCGAGCCACGCCACGCGGCCGGGGGCTGCGGAGTGACAGCCGGCGCTGTCCAGCGCGCCGGCGAGGTGGGCGACGTTGGCGTGCGAGATCTGGACCGGCTTGGGCGGGCCGGTGGAGCCGGAGGTGTGGACGAGGTAGGCGGTGGTGTCGCGCGGGACGGCGGCCTCCGACAGCGGCCCCCGCCCGGCCGGGAGCGCCGGGTCGACCCTCGTCACACCCGGTGCCCAGTCGTCGCCGTCCGGCGCCACGACCACCGACACACCGGCCCCTTCGGCGAGGGCGCGCAGCCGCGTGCCGGGGTGGGCGGGATCCAGCAGGGCGAAGGCCGATCCCGTGCGCCAGGCGGCGAGGGGTGCCGCCACGAGGTCCGGGCAGCGGGGCAGGACGACGCCGGTCACCGTGCCGGGTCCCGCGCCCGCGAACCGCAGAGCGGCGGCAAGCGCCTCCACGCGCTCGTGCAGTCCGGCGAACGTCAGGCCGCCGGTGGGGGTGAGCACCGCGGGACGGTTCGGGTGGCGCCGGACGCCGTCCAGGAAGCGCGTCAGCGTGTCGGGCGGGCCGTCGGTCATCGGATTCCTCGCGTGGGCAGGGGGCGTCGCGTCCGGCCCGGGTGGGCCGGATGGCTCGTGTAGCGTGAACTCCTCTGTAGGCCACCGCAGTTGAGGGCGTACCGCATACCATGACCGCTGAGGGAAGACCGCTCGTCGCCGCGGCCCCGAGCACGGCCGGGCACGGCCTGTTCGGGCATCGGAACTTCCGGCTGCTGCTCATCGGCGAGACCACCAGCAGGTTCGGTACGAGCGTCACGTCGGTGCTGCTCCCGCTCACGGCGGTCGTGACACTGGACGCCTCCCCCGCCTTGGTCGGACTGCTGACGGCCGCGCCCTGGCTGCCCTGGCTGGTGGTCGGTCTGCCGGCCGGTGCCTGGGTCGACCGGTGGCCGCGGCGCCAGGTCATGCATGTGTGCAACCTGGTGTCTGCGGCGCTGTTCTTGAGCGTCCCCGCCGCCTGGTGGTCGGGGGTGCTGACCGTCTGGCAGCTGCTCGCGGTGGCCTTCCTCACGGGCACGGCCTCGGTGTTCTTCTCGACCGCGTACTCCAGCTATCTGCCGGTCCTCGTGGACAAGTCCGAACTCATGGAGGGCAACGCGAAGTTGCAGGGCGGTGAACACCTGGCGCGGATCGCCGGGCCGGGGGCGGGCGGGCTGCTCGCGCAGCTGCTCGGCATGGTCCCGGGCCTGCTGCTGGACTCCGTCTCGTTCGTCGTGTCGTCGTGGTGTCTGCGCCGCATACGGGCCGACGAGCCGCGGCGCGCAGACGGCCGGGTGCGGCTGCGCGAGGAGATGTCCGCGGGGCTGCGCTTCATCGGCCGGGACCGGCTGCTGCGGGCCGTCATCGGCTTCGGCGCGGCGGCCAATCTCGCGCTGGCCGGTTATGAGGCGACCTACATCGTGTTCCTGGTCCGCTCGGTGGGGCTGGGTGCGGGCACGGTGGGGCTGCTCGGCTCCTGCGGCGCGGTCGGCGGGGTACTGGGGGTGCTGTGCGCGCGCCGGATCGCGCGTCGGCTGGGTACGGCCCGCGCCCTGGTGGCCGCCCAACTCGGTTCCTCGCTCTTCGGGTTGCTGATCCCCCTCACGGCGCCGGGTCCGCGGCTCGCGCTGTTCGTGATCGGCTCGACCGTGACGATGGCCGGGCTCGTGGCCTGCAACGTGATCATCGTGAGCTTCCGTCAGTCGTACTGCCCGGAGGAACTGCTCGGCCGTGTCACCTCGACGGCGCTGCTGATCAACTTCAGTACGGTGCCGCTGGGCGCCGTCGCGGCCGGGGCGCTGAACTCCGCCGTGGGAGCGCGTCCGACGATGTGGATCGTCGCCGGGGCCCTGGTGGCGGCGGTCCTTCCGCTGCTGTCGGGTCCGCTGCGCGGTCTGCGCGACCTTCCCGGTGCCGGGTCGCCTTGATGTCTCTGCCGTGGGTTCCATGAGCGTCGTTCACCTCCCGTCCTGTCCGGATGTGCCGCTGCCGGGCGGACCCGGCGTGGACGGGCGCCGTCGGCCGGGCCGTGTCCACGTCCGTGTCCTCCGTCAGGTGCTCCAAGTCCCGTCGGCCGGTCGCGCTCACCGGACCGCGAGCTCGGCCACCGCGCCGGCCGCTCCCCGGCCGACGGGGACGTCCGTGAGGAGCCAGGCCCGGTCGGTGCCGGCGGGTTCGGTGCCGGTGCCGACGTAGCAGGAGGCCGGGGACTCGGCGAGGCCGACACCGAGTCCTTTGAGATAGGCCTCCTTTCTGACCCAGGCCCGGGCGAAGGCCCGCGGGCGGGCGGACGGGGGAAGCAGCGCGAGTTCGTCGCGTTCGCGCGGGTGCAGGGCGTCGGCGGCCTCGGCCACCGCGGCCGGTGAGGGGACGGCCTCCACGTCCACGCCGACCGGGACGGCCGCGAAGGCCAGCAGTCCGAGACCGCCGCTGTGGCTGAGCGAGTAGTGCAGCGGGTCCCCCACCACCCCGGGCCGCCCGTGCGGTCCGCCGCACAGCGGGCACGCCCACCGGGTCAGCGGCACACGCGCGGGCTCGGTGCCCAGGTAGGCTCCGAGCAGCAGGCGAAGCCCCAGGTGAGTGGCCAGATAGCACTCCCGGTCCGTCGGCACGCGCAGGGCCGCGGCTCTGGCGCGTTCCTGCACGTCGAGCACATCGGGCGCCGCGCGCACCACGGCCGCACGGTGCCGTGCGGCGTGCAGCAGCCAGATGTGCGCGCGCCCGCCCGCCGCCGGCGGGGTGAGCCGCCGGCCGGTGACCGCCGCCGGGTCGAACGCGCGGACCTGTGTGGGGTCACGCAGCGTGCCGGTGGCGTACGGCACGGCTCAGGCCGCAGCCGTCGCGGCGCTGCGGACGGTCTCTTCCATACGGCTGCCGTGGCGCATCCGGAAGCGCAGCCGCAGTCCGTCGCCGGTCCGCTCGGCCTTCACGGTGCGTTCGGCGGTCCAGCCGAGGGCGCGGAACTCGCCCTCGCCCAGGTGCACCAGGGCCGCCCGTGGCTCGTCGTCGACCTCCAGGACGAGCCGGCCGCCGTCGAGCCGCAGCCGTGCGGGCCGGTCGGGCCCGCTGGCGTCGGCCAGTTCCTCGGGCTCACCGTAGAGGAAGGCGTCGGGGATGGCGAACGTGCTCTGGAATTCGCTCAGTTCGTCCTCGGGCAGCTGGATCTCCGGACGGTTGAGCAGCACCTCGGACCAGCGGACGCGGTCGCGGAACTCGGCCGGGAACAGCTCCAGCAGTTCGGCGTTGACATAGGCGTCGATGACGAGGTGGACGCGGCGCTCGGAGCCGCCGTTGCGCACCGAGTGCGGGCGGGAGAAGTCGCCGAACCAGAAGGTGCCCGGCTGCCAGGTGTGGGGCTGCCTGTCGAGGGTGAGGACGGCTTCGGGGTTGGTGACGAACGGTATGTGCAGCCGGACCCAGCCGGCCGCGAGCCCGTACGGCTGGTCACGGTGTTCGTCGACCTCGGCGCCGACGCCGAGCGACATCAGCCGTACCGCGCGCAGTTCGGTGGGCAGGCTGTCCAGGATGGACCGGATGTACGGGGTCTTCTCCAGCCAGGGGGTGGCCGCGTACTCGACGAGGCCGAGACCGCCGGGGTCGGTGCGGTCGGCGCGGCCGTCGGGGCTGCGCAGCGGCAGCACCCGCCAGTCGAGGACGGTGTCCTCACTGGGTTCCAGGCCCTCGCCGTAGGTGCGCTGGGCCGCCCACTGGGTGCGTTCCAGGACGGCGAGTTCGGCCAGCAGCCGCTCGACGTCGAAGTCACCCTTCAGGCGTGCGGCGCTCAGGTTGTTGCCACTGCTCATGATGTGCCTCTTTCCTCTCGTGTCTTCGGAGGTGTGCTCTTCGGCCGGGTACGGGGGTGTGCGCGGGGCGGGCTCAGGGTGCGGGGGCCTTGTGGTCGTCGGGCTCGGGGATGACCGCGGGCGGCGGCCGGTCGTCGAGTTCGCGCCAGTGCGGGCGCAGGGCGGGCAGCACGGTGCTGCCGAGGTAGAGGGCGGCGCAGCCGATCAGGACGGGGCCGAGGCCGGCCAGGGTGACGAGGAAGCCGGCGAGGATGGGCCCGAGAGGGACACCGGCGGAGCCGACGGAGTCGGTGAGCGCGGAGACCCGGCCCAGCAGGGGGCGCGGGATGCGCTCCATCATCACGGCGTTGAGGATCGGGTTGACGAAGCCGATGGCCAGTCCGTCCACGACGGCCACCGCGAGAACCGTCCACAGCGGCAGGTCGAAGGCCATCACCAGGAAGCGGGGCGGCCCGGCGAGGAGAAAGGCGATGACGTACGTCGGCCGGCGGCGCAGCCGGTGCGCGAGCCCGGTGGCGAGCGCGGAGCCGCAGACCGCGGCGATGCCGAACACCGAGCCGAGGGCACCGATCGCGGCCGGGCCGCCGCCGGTCTCCTTCGCCCACACCGGGATGAGCAGGGAGCCGTACGCCGCGTCGATGAGGTTGGTGACGCACAGCATGGCGGCGATGGACCGCAGCAGCCGGTCCTGGCGCAGGAACCGCAGCCCTGCGCGCAGACGGTCGAGGTAGCGCTCTTCCTCTGCGGGTCCCGCTTCGGCCGGTTCGGTCGGCGCGGGGCCGCGACGGGGTCCGGTCGCGGCGATGATCAGCGCCGAGACCAGGAAGGTGACGGCGTTGACCGCCAGGGCCCACACCGGATCGAAGAAGGCGACCACGGCGCCGCCGGCGGCGGGCCCCGCGGTGCCGGCGAGCCGTTCCAGGGTGCCGACCATGCCGCTGACCCGCTCCAGTGGCATGCCGACCGCCTCGGCGGTCTCCGGGGTGAGGGTCCGCTTCGCCACATCGCCGGGCCCGCGGGCCAGCCCCAGCAGGGTCGCCAGCGCCAGCAGCAGCCCGTACGGCAGGAAGCCCAGCCAATGGCAGAGCGGGACCATCGCGATCACCGCGGCGCTGACCAGGTCGGCGACGACGCTGAACCTGCGGGCTCCGAACCGGTCGATCAGGGGCCCCGCCAGCGCCTTGCCCAGGACGAGCGGCACCGCCTCGGCGAAGACGACGAGTCCCGTCTGCGACGCGCTGCCGGAGGTGACGAGCACCAGCCAGGGCAGGGCGATCATGGTCAGCCGGGTGCCGAACAGCGAGACCGTGTAGGCGCTCAGCAGTCCGTACAGCGAGACTCGTGAGGCTGGGGATGTCCGCATGGGTGCGGGGCCTTTCCGGAAGGGGCGGAAGGGGCGGCGGCGATCAGCGGTCGCTGCGGTCCGTTATCGCGCGGGCGAGATCACGCAGCCGTGGATGCTGGTAGACCATGCGGGTGGGGATGACCACCCCGCGTCGCTTCTTCAGGTCGGCGATCACGCGCAGCGCGAGCAGCGAGTGCCCGCCGAGGGCGAAGAAGTCGTCGGTGGCCAGCACCCGTTCCCGGCCCAGGACGTCCTGCCAGGCGCCGGCGATCAGTGTCTCCAGTTCGCCCGCGGGCGCGGCGCCGGCACCGTCCGGCTCGTGCTGCTGCTCGGCCGGTGCGGGCAGGGCGGTGCGGTCGACCTTGCCGCCGACGCCCAGCGGGAGGCTGCCGAGGGCGGTCAGTGACAGCTGGGCCATGTGGGCGGGCAGCCGGGAGCCGAGGTGGCGGCGCAGCGGCTCCGGGTCGGTGTCCGCCCCGGGGGCGGGGACCCAGTAGGCGGCCAGGACGCGGCCCAGCCGGTCGTCCTCCCGTACGACGGCGACCGCGGCGCTGACGGACGGATGGTCCGTCAGGACGGCCTCGATCTCACCGAGTTCGATGCGCAGACCGTTCACCTTGACCTGGTGGTCGACCCGGCCGAGACAGGCGAGGCTGCCGTCCGGGCGGCGGCGGACCCGGTCGCCGGTGCGGTACATCCGGCTGCCGGGCGGCCCGAAGGGCGAGGCGGTGAACCGCTCGGCCGTCAGGGCGGTACGGCGCAGATAGCCGAGCGCGACGGCGGGGCCGGTCAGGTACAGCTCACCCTCGGTGGCGGGGTGCAGGGCCTCGTCGAGGACGTGGGCGCCGACGCCGGGCAGCGGCGGCCCGATGTGGGGTTCGGCGCCCTCGACGCGGCCGGCGGTGGAGTCGACGGTGCACTCGGTGGGCCCGTACAGATTGAGGGCGTGCACGACCCCCCGGGCGCCGAGGCCGGCCAGGTCCTGCCACATGGGCGCAGGAATCGCCTCGCCGCCGACGAACAGCCGCAGTCCGTCCGGCAGTTGCCCGGCCGTCTCGACGACCCGGTCGCGCAGGACGGACCAGTGGGAGGGGGTGACGTCGAGGTCGGTGGCGCCCTCGCGGAGCAGGTGCGCGGCGAGAGCGGCCGGGTCGGCGCGCTGGTCCTCGGAGAGCAGCAGCAGGGTGTCGCCACGGCAGACGCGGGCCCACTGCTGCACGGAGGCGTCGAAGGACACGCTGGCGTTCCAGGCCACGCGGGCGGGCCGGTCGGAGTAGCAGCCGCTCTCCTCCAGGGTGGCGACGAGTCGGGCGGCCGCGGCGCGGGTGACGCAGACGCCCTTGGGCCGGCCGGTCGAGCCGGAGGTGTAGATGACGTAGGCGGGGGCGTCGGCGGGCACCGGGACGTCGGGGACGGGGAACAGGGCGCTCGCGTCGGGCGCGACGGTCCGCACCCCGTCCGGCCAGGTCTGGGCCGGGTCGGCGGACACGACGACCCGGATGCCGGCGTCCTCGATCATGTCGTCGAGGCGTGCCTGCGGGTGGGCCGGATCGAGGGGCACGTACGCGGCGCTGACCCGCCAGACGGCGAGCAGGGCCACCACCAGGTCGGGCTCCCGTCCCAGGGCGACACCGACCTGCTGTCCGGGCCCGACGCCGGCTCCGACGAGCGCCGCCGCCAGCCGTCGTGCCCGACCGTCGAGGGTGCCGAAGCCGACGGTGGTGCCGTCGGCCGCCACGACGGCGTCCCGCCACGGGTGGCGCGCTACGGCCTCCTGGAAGCGGTGCAGAAGGTCCTGGGCGGGGGTGGAGGCGGACGCGGGCCACGGGCGGATGCCGACGGCGACGGGTGCCGACGGCCGTGGTGCGGCCGCCGTGGCCGTGCCACGGGCCGGTGACGACCCGCCGGGCGGTGTTGCGGACATGGGGTGGGCTCCTCTCGGGGGCTTTCGCACCACGCCCTAGGTCCTGTCGTCAAATTCCCGTCGTCCGCCCGGAGGGCGGGCCCGGCGGCGTCTGGTGCGTGCGATCGCAAGGCGCCGGAGCGTCCGCGTGACGGAGTCACGTGGGCGTTTCGGCAACGCGGCGAGCGTGCGTGCCAGGCGTCGCCGGGCAGACGGGAATTTGACGACAGGTCCTAGGCGCGGCCGGCCAGGGCGGGTGCGGGGACGGGCAGGGAGGGCGTGCAGTCGGCGAGGGCGACCGGTTCGCCCATCGCGACGACGATCTTCCGGTCGCCGCGGAAGGGGTCACGGCCGTGCGCGGTGCGGACGTTGTCGACCAGGAGCAGGTCGCCGGGCTGCCAGGCGCGCCGTACGGTGGCGTGTTCGTAGGCCGCGTCGAGCACGGCCACGTCCTCGGGGGTCAGCGGGGTGCCGTCGCCGAACGCCGTGTTGAACGGCAGCCCGTCCCCGCCGAATTCGCCGACCAGCACGTCACGGATGTCGGGGTCGAGCGCCCACTCGCTCCAGAACGCGACGTGGTTGAACCAGACCTCCTCGCCGGTGCGCGGGTGGCGGACGGTCGCCGAGCGCACCTGCCGGGTGCGCAGGGTGTCGTCGTCGCCCCAGGTGACGTCGATGGCGTTGGCGGCGCAGTAACGCTCCACGTCGGCGCGGGAGTCGGTGGCAAAGGCGGTCCGCCAGTCCAGCGAGATGTGCTCGGCGTAGTTGCGCACCAGGGACCAGCCGTGCCGGCGGAAGCGGTCGACCAGGTCGGCGGGGAGCCGGTCGAGGACCCGGCGGACGTCGGCGACCGGTGTGGCACCGCCCTCCGTGGGAGCGGTCAGACAGCCGAACAGCAGCAGGCCGGGGAAGGTCAGGGTGTAGCTGTTCTCGTTGTGCATCCGGATGGCCTGCGCGGGCGGCAGATCGGTGGAGGAGAACACGTCGTCGCCGAAGTCGCTGCGCGGGGTGGCCTTCTCCTGGTACTTGGCGCGCTCGGCGAACAGGGCGTCCCGCACGAGCGCGAAGTCGGCGGCGTCACTCACCGGAAGGCCGCGTAGATACAGTGCCCCGTGCCGGGTGAGCACGCCGCGCAGCGCGTCCCGGTGGGTGTCGATCCAGTCCGCGGCGGCGACCGCGTCCGGCAGGCCGTCGACGACGGCGGTGACCGGGGCACCGGGTTCCTCTAGCCAGTGGGGTGTCATCGCACACCCTCCTCCAGGTCGGCGTCGGCGAAGTGATCGGGCAGGGCCTGCCACACCGACGGGGTGTAGAAGTGGCCGCCGGGCAGGGCGTCCACGCGGAGTCCACCGGTGGCGCAGCGTGCCCACTGCTCGGCGACGGCCGGTTCGATGACCGCGTCGTCCTCGCCGTACAGCACATGCACGGGCACGGACGTGGTGACGCCGTGCCGGGGCCGGTAGGAGTCGCGGACCGTGATGTCGGCGCGCATCAGCTCGATCGCCATCTCCCGCAGGTCGGGGTCGTCGAGCGCGTAGTCGGGCAGCAGCCCGATGGTCCGCATCCACTCCACGAGGTGTCCTTCGGTGTCCTCAAGGCGCGGGAAGCGGTCGCGCTCGGTGACGCCGCGGTCGGGCGCGTTGCAGGAGGAGACGATCAGGCGCTCGGGCAGCGGGGCGCCGCGCTCGGCGAGCCGCACGGTGACGTCGAACGCCATCCAGCCGCCCATGCTGTGGCCGAACAGGCGGTAGGGGCGGTTCGGCGCGGCGGCCGCGGCGCGGACCACGGCGTCGGTGGCGTCCTCGGCGAGGGCGTCCCAGTCCGGGGCGAACTCCTCGGCGAAGCGGCCCTCGCGGCCCGGGTAGCAGACGAGGGCCAGGTCGGTGGCCTCGCCGAGCGACGGCTGCCAGGCCCGGTAGGACCCGGTACCGCCACCACAGAAGCCGAGGCACACGAGGGTGCGGGTGGCGTCCGGCCGGGGTACGGGCCGGACCACCGTGGTGTCCTGGAGCAGTTGGCCGGTCATCGTCAGCCGGCCATCCGGTCCATGGCCCGGCGCAGGCTCGCCGGGCGGATGTCGGTCCAGTGGGTCTCGATGTACTCCAGGCACGCGGCGCGGCTGTCGACACCGTGGACGGTGCGCCAGCCGGCCGGTACGGCGATCTGGGCGGGCCACAGCGAGTGCTGGTCCTCGTCGTTGGCGAGGACCAGGTACTGTCCGTTCTCGTTCTCGAAGGGGTTCGGCATGGTGCTGTCCCGTCTGTCGTGGGTCGGACGGCTGGTCGGTGCGGTGTGCCGGGCCCGACGGCCCGGACTGCGTCGATCGTAGGAACGGCCCGGCCGCCGAAGAGGCAGTTGACCAGGCAGGTGGCGGGAAGTTTCGCTTCCGGCCGAGGAGTTGGCCGGGCCACGCGGCCGGTCGCGGTCGCGCGGCCGGTCAGGGCACGCGGGCCGTCGTGGTGAGTGAGGACCGTGGTGCCGCGTACGAGGTGTCCGGATGCCACAGGTCCTCGGAGTCCAGGTCGCGGGGGTGGTACTTGCCCAACGCGCTGACGATCAGCCGTAGTTCGAGGGCGAGCGCGGCCACCAGGCGGTCGAGTCCCGCCTCGGGGTCCTCGTCCACGGCGAGCAGCGCGGCCCGGCCGAGGCCGACGGCGCGCGCCCCGGCGGCCAGTGCCTTGGCAGCTCGGGCGCCCTCCCAGATCCGGCCGCTGACGAGCAGGCACTCCTCGGGGCCCGGCCGCACCCGGCGCAGGCACTCCGCGAGCGGCAGGCCCACGTCGTGGAGGAAGGCGAGCGGGGCCCAGCCGGAGCCGCCCTCGGCGCCGTCGACCGTGACCGAGTCGGCGCCGGCCGCCCAGGCGGTGGCGGCCGCCTCCCCCACGTCGCGGGCGGGAGGAAGCTTCACCCAGATCCTGGCCCGGGGGAAGTTGTTGCGCATCAGACGGACCTGGTGGGCGAGGATCTCCTCGGTGAAGGTGCCGGGGCTGCCGCTGCGCAGCACGCGGGAGGTGCCGTCGCCGAGCACGGGCTCGACGGCGTACTGCTCCTGCAGCCGCTCGGCGTCGGCGGCGTCGACGACGGTCATCCCGCCGAGCCCCGGTTTGGCGCCCTGGCCCACCTTCAGTTCGAAGGCGAGCCGCCCGGCGTCCACCAGCGGCCGCACGGAGGTGTCGCTGTAGACGAGGTTCCAGATCTCGGCGTCGGCGTCCTCGGTCGACTGCTGTACGACGACGCCACCGGAGTCCTCCAGGGCGCCCTGGTAGGCGGCGATACGGCCGAGCAGGGTGCGGCCCTCGCGTTCGCCGAGCCGTCCGGTGCCGTTGACGGGGCCGATGTTCTCTCCGACGACGATGGGGATGCCGAGCCGGGCGGCCTGCCGGGCGGCGGCCACGCCCAGGTCGCGGCTGGCGACCTGGGTGGAGCCGAACGCGGAGACGTACACCGGCAGTTCGGCCGGGAGGCCGCCGATGTCGGTGACCGTGTCGACGTCCCGGTACAGGGGTTCGCGGGCCAGCTCGATCAGCTTCTCCAGCCGGCGCGGCACGAAGGCCGGCGGCACCAGCCGGGTCCGATCCAGGACGTCGTCGCCGCCGCGCCCGTCGGCGCCGAACAGTTCGCTGCCGTAGGCGGACGCGGGCGGGAAGACGCGGGCCGCGCCCTGCCGGGCCCTGGCACGTATCTCGTCCTCCGGGAACCCGGAGGCGTGCAGTGCGCTCATGTCGTATCGCTCCCTCGCATGGGTGGGCTGCTGTGCCGCGACGGCTCGCGGGCCGGTCTCACGAGCGGCCGGTTTCTCATGAGCGGAGCCGCGCGGGCTCGCGGTGCGGGCCGGTCGCGGTGAGTTCCCCGAGGTCGAGGCGGGTCTCGACGTGGTGCAGCGCGTCGAGGAGGCCGCTGCTGGTGAGGGCGGCGGCCGGGCGGGCCGTGACGACATGCCCGATCGGCATGGCGCCGACGGAGCTCCAGCCCAGCCGGCCGCGCTCGTCGATGTAGCCGGCGCTGCGGCCGGCGTTGTCGGGGTGCAGGCAGTACGGCACGTCGAGCCAGCCCCGGCCGAACGCCGTGCGCAGTCCCCGGCCGATGTCGGGGCCGAGGCAGAGCACCGCCTCGACGAGGGCGCGGGCCTCGGCGTACACCTGGGTGTCCCGGTCGCCGTCGTCGGGCGCCCCCGGGCCGCCGGGGCGGACGGTGCGAGCCGTGTGCGCCGAGGTCTCCAGGGCGGCGACGTTCTCGGCGACGGTGGGGATACGGCGCGCCTCGACAGCGGTCTTCACGATGAGCCGCTGCGCGCCGGCCCGCACCGCGAGCCGTACCGCCCGGTCCTGGAGGGCGCGGGCGCCGGACGAGGTGCGTGGATAGACGCCCATGTAGGTGTAGACGACGATGTGCCAGTCCACGCCGGGCAGCAGGTCGGCGGCGAGCGCGCGCAACGCCCGTACCGCCTCCTCGTCCTGGTGCGGATCGGTCTGCTGGGCGTAGCTCAGGGAGATGCTGCGCAGCCCGTGGTGGACGAAGAACATCCCTTCCAGCAGGGACAGCGCGACGAGCAGTCCGGGCGGACACAGCTGGCCCATCATGCAGCCGCCGAAGGACTCCAGATGCGGTTCGACGCCCGGCCGGCGGGCCTCGGCGAGCAGTTCGCAGGCCCGGGTCCAGTTGTCCACCGCGTCGGCGAGCGGGGTGCGGCTGTACGGCAGGCAGTAGGAGACGGGTCCGCCCTCGGTGGCGTGCAGTCCGGCCGCGAGCAGTCCGCGGACGATGTTCTGCGGGGCGGCGGACCCGTGCCGTACCTGGACCGGGAATCCGGGGCCGTCGATGCCGTCGAGCATACGGCGGGTGGCGGCCGGGCCGTGGGTGAGCAGCGGGTAGCCGTTGAGGTCGGTGCCCTCGGTGACGGCACGGCGGGCGGCGGTGAGGTCACCGACCCTGGTGTAGCTGTCGAGGGTGAGCGTGCCGACCGCGGTGGCGTCCGCGTCGCGGGTGGCGAGCAGGCCCCGGCGCATCCGCTCCGGTGAGCCGAAGCCCATGCGGGGCTGGACGACGAGTTCGCGCGCGCCGCGGACGAACGCGCCGAACCCGGTGGTGGTCGGGGCGTCCATCAGCGGCACACCCCGGCCGTGAGCGTGTCGAGGTAGCGGCGAAAGGGCGCGGTCCCGGCGCTCTCCTCGAACACCTCCGCGAACCCGGCGGCCCGCAGCCGCGGCAGCCAGGCCCGGGTGGTCTCCTCGGCGGTGCCGAGCTTGCCGCCGATCACCACGGGGAGCGCGGCGAATCGCGGTTCGGCGCGGATCCGTGCGATCAGCCGCAGTCCGTCGGCGGCTCCGTGGCCGTTGACGCTGCTGACCACGACGAGGTCGGGGCTCTGGGCCAGCGCCCGGGTGACGACGAGTTCTTCGGGGACACAGGCCCCGAGGTTGGTCACACGGTGGCCCCACTCGGTGAGGAGGAGTTCGAGGTAGATCAGGTTCCAGGTGTGCGCGTCGGACGAGGTGCCGGTCACCACGACGTCAAGCCCGGTGGCCGGGACGCCCCGGGTGGGGCCCGCGGCGCCGGGGGCGGTGGTCTGCATGCGGACTGCTCCCCCGTCCGGTCAGTGCCCGGCGCGTACGGCGGTGCCGTACGCGGACGTCGTGGCACCGGCGGTCTCCCCGCCGTCGATCACGAGTTCCTGGCCGGTGAGGAAGCCGGCCTCGGCCGAGGCCAGATAGAAGAAGGCCGCGGCGATCTCGGCGGGGTCGGCGTGCCGTCCGGCGGGGATGCGCGCGTTGGTGTCAGCGAGCATCTGGTCGGTGTACTCGGCGAGTTGCATGGGCGTGAGCACACCGCCGGGGCTGACGCAGGCGGTGCGCACGACCGGGCTGAGCTCCAGCGCGAAGGTCTGGGTGAGGGCGAAGACGCCGGCCTTGGTGGCGTTGTAGTCGGCGTAATAGGGGTAACCCCGGCGGCCGTTGACGGACGCCGTGGCGAGCAGGACGCCGTGGCCCTGCCCGGCCATGATGCGGGCGGCGGACTGCCAGACGCCCAGGACGCCGAGGAGGTTGACGTCGGTGATGCGGCGGGCGTCCTTCTCCTGGATGTCGAGGACACCGTGCCGGACGCTGATGCCGGCGTTGGCGATGACCACGTCCAGGCGTCCGGTGTCGCGGTGAACGTCGGCGAGGGCGTCCCGTACGGCGTCCCAGTCGGCGGTGTCGGCGCGTATCCAGTGTCCGGCCGGGTGGCCGTCCGGTTCGGGTGCCTTGATGTCCAGGTTGACCACGTGGTCGCCCGCCTCGGTGAAGCGCAGGGCGGTGGCGCGGCCGATGCCGCTGGACGCGCCGGTGATGACGACGGTGCGCATGTCTGACTCCTTGGTGGCACGTGCGGGTCGGAAGGAGAAGGGGGCGGCGGCCGGCGTCAGAACAGCACCCGGCCGCGCGTCGTCCGGCTCACGGGGGCCGCCTTGCGCAGATCGCGGCTGACGATCATCCGCTTCAGCCAGCGGTCGCTGCCGTCGTAGCGCACGGGGTAGGGCTTGCGGCCGTGCACCGCCAGGTAGTTGTCGACGATCAGCAGGCTGCCCTGCTCCACGACGACCGTGTGCTGCACCCGCTCCAGCTCGGCCATCAGGGTGTGCACGGCCCGTTCGGCCGCCGGCTCGTCGGAGGCGCAGCGCATGAAGGGCAGGTCGATACGGAGATAGGGCCGGTCGGGGTCGCCGAACAGGACGGGCACGGCATCCGGGGAGTGCAGCATCTGCTCCATGCGGGCGAGCGCCGGGTGGCCGGGGTGCCGCAGTTGCAGCTGCCGGATGTGCTCGTCGTCGGGGAGGATGTGGAACAGCGGACGCATCAGCAGGGCCAGGTCCTCGCGACTGAGCTTCACGTCCCGCACGGAGGCGAGGATGGTCGGCACCCGGTCGTGGTTGCGGATCCCGAACAGCAGCAGATAGTCGCAGCGGCCGGGGTGGAAGCCGTCCTCGGTGTGGAACTCCAGCAGGGTGGCGCTGCCGTGGCCGCTCTGGCGCTCCTCGTCGCCGCGGATCGGCAGGATGTTCTGGATCATCCGGCCGAGTTGCAGGGTGGACCAGGTGAAGGGGTCGCCGAGCGCGGTGGCGCACATGGCGAGGAACAGCTCCTGTTCCAGGGTGGCCGCGGGGTCCGTGGGCTGATCCCAGTGGCCGGGGGTCGGTCCGACGGCGCCGTCGTCGACGGGGAAGCCGTGGATGAGCAGGCCGGCGGCCGGCTCGGTGCGCCGGAAGGTCTCCAGGAACTTCTTCAGGCGCGGTGGCAGTCCGGCGTCGGCGAAGCGGTTGTCGTCGTAGCGGGCCGGGTCCGCCGGGTCGGGCAGGGAGGCGGCCAGGCCGGCGGCCTCCTCGCGTATCCGGGACACCTCGGCGTCGGACAACTCGTACTGCAGGACGGTCTCTTCGATCATGGATCGGCTCTTTCCTCGGTGTCAGTCCCGGTGCAGGGTGCGGACCAGGAGGGCGGCGATCTCGGCAAGGGGCTGCGGGCGGGTCATGTCGAGATGGGCACAGGCGACGGCATGGCCGTCGATCCGGCCGGTGACGTGCGGCCGCCAGTCGTCCGCCACGGGGGCGGCGGGGTCGCGGTCCTCGGTGGCTGTGAAATGGAGCAGATCGCCGTCGAAGACGCCCGGCTCGGCCGCCTCGGCCAGGGCGACGGTGTGCGCGGCGGCGGCCGCCAGTGAGGCCACGAACGGCTCGTCGAACGCGGTGTCAAGGCCGGCGTCGGCGGTGCCCTCCCGGCGCAGGAACCCGGCGATGTCGTCGGGGTCGAACCGGGTGTCCAGGGCCGGGCCGCGCAGCGGGTAGGAGTCCATCAGGGCGAGCAGGGCCACCTCCTCGCCCTCGGCGCGCAGCCGGCAGGCCAGGGCGTGCGCGATGTTCCCGCCGAGGGACCAGCCGAGCAGGTGGTACGGCCCCTGCGGCCGGACCGCGCGGATGCGGCCCAGGTAGTCGTCGACCAGGGCGTCCCAGCGGGCGGGCAGGGCCCGTTCGTCGGCGCCGGGCCTGCGCGTCTGGAGGCCGTACACCGGCCGGTCGTCCAGGGCGGCGGCCAGTCCCGAGTAGCACCAGGCGAGCCCGGTGACGGGGTGGACGCAGAACAGTGGTGCCCCGGTACCGGACGTGCTCAGCGGCAGCAGCAGATCGGATCCGGCGGTGTCCCGGCCGTCGGCGCGGGCGGCGAGGGCGGCCACGGTGGGGGTGCGGAAGAACCCGGGCAGGGTCAGGTCCCCGAGGACGTCGGGCAGCAGGGCGCGGATGCGGGCGACCACCCGGGCGGCCAGGAAGGAGTGCCCGCCGAGGTCGAAGAAGCTGTCGTCCACGCCGGTGCCGCGCACATCGAGGACGTCTTCGAACAGGGCCGCCAGGGACCGCTCCAGCTCGCTCTCGGGCGCCCGCCCGAGTCCGCCGTACTCGGGCGCGGGCAGGGCGCGCCGGTCGAGCTTGCCATTGGCGGTGACAGGCAGCGCGTCGAGGACGACGAACGCGGCGGGCACCATGTACTCGGGGAGCGTGCCGGCGAGGAACGCGCGCAGCCCGGCGGGGTCGGGCGTGCGGCCGGGCACGGGCACGGCGTAGGCCACGAGCCGCCGGTCGCCGGGCGGGTCCTCGCGGAGCACCACGGCACCGTGCGCGATGTCCGGGTGCCGGGCGAGGGCGGCCTCGATCTCGCCGGGCTCGATCCGGAAGCCGCGCACCTTCACCTGGTCGTCGGCGCGCCCGCAGAACTCCAGGCTGCCGTCGGCCCGCCAGCGCGCCAGGTCGCCCGAGCGGTACATGCGCGCCCCGTCCGCGAACGGACAGGCCACGAACCGCTCCGCGGTCGCGCCGGGCCGCCCGGCGTAGCCCCGGGCGAGGCCCCGCCCGGCGATGTACAGCTCGCCGGTGACGCCGGGCGGCAGCGGCCGCAGCGCCTCGTCGAGGACGTACACCCGGGCGCCTTCCACGGGCCGTCCCACGATGGGCGTCGAGGTGCCGCGCAGGGGTGTCGTCAGCGTCTCGACGGTGCACTCGGTGGGGCCGTAGAAGTTGTGGGCGGTCACGTCCGGCTCGGCGAGCAGCCTGCGCCACAGCGGCTCGGGGATGGCCTCGCCGCCGAAGGTCAGGGTGCGGGGGGTGAGTCCGGGGGTGCCGAGCAGCCCGTGCTCCAGCATCTCCAGGCCGTACGTCGGTGTGGTGTCGAGGAAGTCGACGCCGTGCCGTCCGACGTAGCCGACCATGGCCGCCGGGTCGCGCCGGGTGGCGTCGTCGAGGAGGTGCAGCTCGTGCCCGGCGAACAGGGCGAGCAGTCCCATCCAGGAGGCGTCGAAGGTGAGCGGCGCGGTGACGGCCACCCGGGCGGCGGGCCGGCCGGTGGCCCGTACATGCGCGGCGAACAGGGTTGTCTCATGGCCGTGCAGCAGGTTGACCAGGGCCCGGTGCTCCACGACGACGCCCTTGGGGCGCCCGGTGGACCCGGAGGTGTACAGCACATAGGCGGGGTGCGCCGGGTGCAGCGCGGGCACGTCCGGGTCGTGCCCGGCGCCGTCCGGCGCGCACCGGTCGACGTGCAGCACGGGCACGGAGTCGGGGGCGAGGGCGCCCGCGAGCCCGGCCGTGCTGATCACGAGGCGGGCCCCGGCGTCCTTCAGGACGTGGGCGATGCGCTCGGCGGGATGCCCGGTGTCCAGCGGCAGATACACGGCTCCCGCCTTGAGCACGGCGAGCAGGGCCACGACCGACTCGACGGACCGGTCGAGCAGGACGGCGATCCGGTCCTCGGGTTCCGCGCCGCGCCGGATCAGTTCGTGCGCGAGCCTGTTGGCGTGCGTGTTGAGCTCGCCGAACGTCAGCGTCCGCTCGTTCAGGACGAGCGCCGCGGCGTCGGGCCGGGCGGCGGCCTGCTCCTCGAAGTACCAGTGCACGGGGCGTTCGGCCGGCGGTGCGGCCGGGTTCCGGCCGCTCCACGCGCCGAGCACGAGGTCCCGTTCCGCGAGGGACATCATGTCGGCCTGCCCGACGGGGGCGTCCGGGTCGCCGACGAACGCGGCGAGCAGCCTCACCAGCCGGTCCGTCAGGGTCCGCACCGTGCCGTGGTCGAAGAGTTCGGTGGCGTACTCGACCGTCCAGCGCAGCCCCGCCGGGTCGCCGTCGTCGGTGTGGGCCTCCTCGACGCCGAACAGGAGGTCGAACTCGGCGACGTGGACGTCGACGTGGTGTTCCGAGGCCGTGGTGCCGGCCAGTCCCAGTCCGCCGCCCGATCCGTTCTTCAGCAGCAGCATGGTCTGGAAGAGGGGGTGCCGGGCGGTGGACCGGGCGGGGTTGACCGCCTCCACGACCCGCTCGAACGGCAGATCCTGATGCGCGTACGCCTCCAGATCCGCCGACCGCACCCGCCCCAGCAGCTCACGGAACGTCGGATCACCCGACACATCCGTCCGCAGCACCAGCGTATTGACGAAGAACCCCACCAAGTCGTCGAGGCTGTCGTCGGAACGTCCCGCGACCGCCGTGCCCAGCGGAATGTCGGTGCCCGCGCCCAGCCTGCTCAACAGCGCCGCGACCGCCGCCTGCAACACCATGAACAGCGTCGTCCCGCTCTCCCGCGCCAACCGCACCAGACCCGCATGCAGTTCGGCGGGCACGCCGGCCGTGACGGCCCCGGCGGCATGGCTCGGCACGGGTGGCCGGGGCCGGTCGGCCGGCAGCGTGAGCTCGTCGGGCAGCCCGGCCAACGCCTTTCGCCAGTAAGCGAGTTGGCGAGCGGCGAGGCTGTCGGGGGCATCCTCGTCCCCGAGCAGATCCCGCTGCCACAGCGCGTAGTCCGCGTACTGGATCGGCAGCGGGGCCCAGTCGGGGACCCGCCCGGCCAGGCGCGCGCTGTAGGCGGTGCTCAGGTCGCGGGTGAGCGGGGCCATGGACCAGCCGTCGCCGGCGATGTGGTGCAGCACCAGCATCAGCACGTGGTCGTCGACGCCGATGGTGAACATCGTGGCCCGCAGCGGCAGTTCGGTCGCCAGGTCGAAGGCGTGCCGAGCGGCGCGCCGGACGTGACCGGCCAGCTCCACCGGAGGGCAGAGGGAGGTGGACAGGGGGACCCGGGCGCGGGCGGTGATGTGCTGGTACGGCTGCCCGTCGACGGCGGGGAACAGCGTGCGCAACGACTCGTGCCGCAGCGCCACATCGTCCAGCGCCGCCTGGAGCGCGACCTCGTCGACCGGCCCGCGCAACCGCACCGCCAGCGGAATGTTGTACATCGAGCCGCCGTCCTCCCACTCCCGCAGGAACCACAACCGCTGCTGGGCGTACGACAACGGCAGCGGCTCCGGCCGCACCGCCACCGCAGCCGGCCTCGGCCGGGTGGTGTCCTCGGCGCGCAGGTGTGCCGCGAGCTGTGCGACCGTCGGATTGCCGAACAGGGCCCTGATGCCCACCTCGACGCCCAGGACGGTGCGGATGCGGCTGGTCAGCCGGGTGGCCAGGAGCGAGTAGCCGCCGAGGGCGAAGAAGTTGTCGTCGACGCCGACGTGCGGCGCTCCCAGGGTCTCGGCGAAGAGGGCGCAGAGGACTTCCTCGTCGGGGGTGCGCGGGCGGCGGGTGGGGGCGGGCTCGTCCGGGTCCGCGGGCTCCGGCCGCTCGGGCGACCCGATGTCCAGCCGCCCGTCGATGAGCCAGCGGCCCTGCCTGCCGGTTCGGTACATCACGGTTCCGGATCCGCCGTGCGGGTCGGCTACGACCCTGTCGCCCGCGGGGGCGGAGGGGCCGGGCACGGTGAGGTAGAGGTCGCCGCTGACTCCGGCCGGCACCGGCCTCAGCTGGTCGTCGAGGAGGTAGGCCGCGGCACGGTCGGGCGCGGACACGCCCGCCAGCTCGCGCCACACCTCAGCCGGGACGGTGGCGCTCCACTCGTCGAGGACGCGATGCAGTTCGTCGGCCGTGAGCAGTTCCGCCTGGCTGACGGGCATGTCCGGCTCGGCGGTGACCGCCTCAAGCAGCCGGAGGAAGCGCCGCGCCAGGTCGTCCACGGTGGCACGGTCGAACAGGTCGGTGGCGTACTCGAACTCGGCCCTGATTCCGGCCTGCCTGCCGGCCTCGTCGAAGGTCTCCTCCACGCCGATGCTCAGGTCGAACTTCGCGGCACGGTGGCTCAGGGGCTCGGCGGAGGTGCCGAGTCCGGCGAAGTCGTAGGCCCCGTCGTCGGTGTTCTGGAGGATGAGCATGGTCTGGAAGAGGGGGTGCCGGGCGGTGGACCGGGCGGGGTTGACCGCCTCCACCACCCGCTCGAACGGCAGATCCTGATGCGCGTACGCCTCCAGATCCGCCGACCGCACCCGCCCCAGCAGCTCACGGAACGTCGGATCACCCGACACATCCGTCCGCAGCACCAGCGTATTGACGAAGAACCCCACCAAGTCGTCCAGACCGTCGTCGGTGCGCCCGGCGACCGCCGTGCCCAGCGGGATGTCGGTGCCCGCGCCCAGCCTGCTCAACAGCGCCGCGACCGCCGCCTGCAACACCATGAACAGCGTCGTCCCGCTCTCGCGGGCCAGGCCGCCGACGCGGGCCTGGAGTTCGGCGGGCACGAAGAGGTCGATCGCCTCGGCCCGGTGGCTGGGTGCGGCGGGCCGGGGCCGGTCCGTCGGAAGCGTGAGCTCGTCGGGCAGGTCGGCCAACGCCTCGTTCCAGTAGCCGAGTTGGCGGGACGCAAGGCTGTCGGGGGCATCCTCGTCGCCGAGCAGATCCCGCTGCCAGAGCGTGTAGTCGGCGTACTGGATCGGCAGCGGGGCCCAGTCGGGTGCTCCGCCGGTCACGCGCGCCGAGTAGGCGGTGCTCAGGTCGCGGGCCAGGGGCGCCATCGACCAGCCGTCACCGGCGATGTGATGCAGGACCAGCACCAACACATGCTCCTGCTCACCGATCTCGAACAGGGCTGCCCGCAGGGGGAGCTCCCCCTCCAGGTCGAAGTCGTACGCGGCCTCCTCGGCCAGACGGGAGGGCAGTTCCGCCTCGGTCACGGTGCTCGTGGAGAGCGGGACCCGGGCGCGGGCGGTGATGTGCTGGTACGGCTGCCCGTCGACGGCGGGGAACAGCGTGCGCAACGACTCGTGCCGCAGCGCCACATCGTC
Source organism: Streptomyces cinnabarinus (assembly GCF_027270315.1). Classification (NCBI taxonomy): domain Bacteria; kingdom Bacillati; phylum Actinomycetota; class Actinomycetes; order Kitasatosporales; family Streptomycetaceae; genus Streptomyces; species Streptomyces cinnabarinus. The sequence continues at coordinate 1,163,094 of NZ_CP114413.1, forward strand.
CAGCGCCGCCTGGAGCGCGACCTCGTCGACCGGCCCGCGCAACCGCACCGCCAGCGGAATGTTGTACATCGAGCCGCCGTCCTCCCACTCCCGCAGGAACCACAACCGCTGCTGGGCGTACGACAACGGCAGCGGCTCCGGCCGCACCGCCACCGCAGCCGGCCTCGGCCGGGACGTGCCATGGCCGAGATGGGCCGTGAGCGCGGCGGGCGTGGGGGCGGCGAAGAGGTCGCCGATGCCCAGTTCGGCGCCGAGGGTGCTGCGGATGCGGCTGATCAGGCGGGTGGCCGTCAGGGAGTGGCCGCCGATGGTGAAGAAGTTCTCGTCGGCGCCGACACGGGAGATGCCGAGCACGGCGGCGAAGAGTCCGCAGAGGACTTCCTCTTCGGGTGTGCGGGGTGCGCGTCCTTCGGCGTCCCCGCCGACCAGGGGTTCGGGCAGCGCCTTGCGGTCGAGTTTGCCGTTGGTCGTCAGCGGCAGCGCGTCCAGGACCACGAACGCGGCCGGGACCATGTACTCCGGCAGTGTCCCGCCGACGAACCGGCGCACTTCCTCGGCGTCGAGGCGACTGCCCCCGGCAGGGACGACATAGGCGACGAGGCGTTTGTCGCCCGGCCGGTCCTCTCGCACCACGACCGCGCACTGCACGACCCGCTCATGCCGGGTCAGCACCGCCTCGACCTCCCGCGGCTCGATCCGGAACCCCCGCACCTTCACCTGGTCATCCGCACGGCGCAAAAACTCCAACGCACCATCCGAACGCCAACGACCCAGATCACCGGTCCGATACATCCGCTCACCAGGCCCACCGAACGGGCACGCGACAAACCGCTCCCCCGTCAGACCCGCACGCCCCACATAGCCATGCGCCAGACCCGAACCCGCCACATACAGCTCCCCGGGCACCCCGACAGGAACCGGCCGCAACCGCTCATCCAGAACAAAGACCCGCTTACCAGCCAGCGGCACACCGATCGGCACCGAGGCCGCACCCACCACCCCGGCCACCAGATGACTGGTGGTAAAGCCCATCGACTCCACCGGCCCGTACCCATTGAGGACACGAAGCCCCGGATGACGCTCACACACCCGCGCCACATGCGACACCGACGCGGCCTCACCCGCCGTCATCACCGTCCGCAAACCGGCGAACAACCCCGGATAGTCATCCACCAGCACGTTGAACAAACTCGCCGACAGCTGCAACACCGTCACACCACACCCGGCCACCAGCCCCGCGATCTCATCCAGATCCGTCCGCGACCCCACCGGCAACACCGTCCGACCGCCATGGAACAGCGCCGAGAACACCTCCAGCGCAAACGCGTCCCACGACACCGGCGAGGACTGCAAATACACGTCATCCGCCCGGAACTCCAGATAATCCGGACCCACGAACGTCGACACCAACGCCCGATGCGGAGCCACCACACCCTTCGGCCGCCCCGTCGAACCCGACGTGAACATCACACACGCCGCATCCCACCCACCACACACCACAGCCAGGTCCTCGGTGGAACGGCAAGCCACGGCATCTGCCTCGACGTCGAGCAGGACGAAGCGCGGCCCGGCGTGCAGCCGTTCGGCCAGCCGGCTGTCGGAGACCACGACCTCGACGTCGGCGTCGGTGACGACGGTGGCCAGACGCTCCGCCGGGAACGCCGGATCCAGCAGCGTGTACGCCGCCCCCGCCTTCAACACAGCCAGCAACGACACGATCAGCTCAGGCCCACGCTCAAGATGAACCCCGACCACATCACCCGGCACAACACCCGCATCCACCAGATGCCTGGCCAGCCGATTCGCCCTACCGTTCACCTCCCCATACGTCAGCTCCACACCACCCTGAACCAACGCCACCGCATCCGGCACAGCACGCACCCGCGCCTCGAACACCTCCGGCACCGACCGGCCGTCCACAACCCCGGACCCGACACCACTCCACTCCCCCAGAACCCGCCGCTCCTCGCCCTCACCCAGCAGCCCGATGGCGGCCACGGGGAGATCCGGGTCGGCGACGACGGCTTCCAGCAGGTCCAGCAACCGCCGGGTCATGGTGGCGACGGTGCTCTCGTCGTAGAGGTCGGTGGCGTACTCCACGTCCCAGCACAGCCCGGCCGGACGGCCGTCGTCCCCGGCGGCCTCCTCCACGAAGAACGTCAGGTCGAACTTCGCCACCCGGTGCTCCAGGGGCAGCCGTTCGCTGTCGACACCCGGGAGAGCCGGCGTGGCTGCGGCGTTGTTCTGGAGGACGAGCATGGTCTGGAAGAGGGGGTGCCGGGCGGTGGACCGGGCGGGGTTGACCGCCTCCACCACCCGCTCGAACGGCAGATCCTGATGCGCGTACGCCTCCAGATCCGCCGACCGCACCCGCCCCAGCAGCTCACGGAACGTCGGATCACCCGACACATCCGTCCGCAGCACCAGCGTATTGACGAAGAACCCCACCAAGTCGTCGAGGCTGTCGTCGGAACGTCCCGCGACCGCCGTGCCCAGCGGAATGTCGGTGCCCGCGCCCAGCCTGCTCAACAGCGCCGCGACCGCCGCCTGCAACACCATGAACAGCGTCGTCCCGCTCTCCCGCGCCAACCGCACCAGACCCGCATGCAGTTCGGCATCGGACCGCGCCCGCACCAGCGCACCCCGATGCGACGCCACCGGCGGACGCGACCGGTCCACCGGCAGCTCCAGCTCCTCCGGCATGCCGGACAGGGCATCGGTCCAGTAGCGGAGCTGACGCAGGGCGAGGCTGTCGGGGTCGCGTTCGTCGCCGAGCAGGTACCGCTGCCACAGGGCGTAGTCGGCGTACTGCACGGGCAGCGGGGCCCAGTCGGGCGTACGGCCGGCCACACGTGCCTCGTAGGCGCGGCCGAGATCGCGGGTGAGTGGGGCCATGGACCAGCCGTCACCGGCGATGTGATGCAGGACCAGCATCAGCACGTGGTCGTCCTCGGCGACCTGGAACAGGGTGGCGCGGATGGGCAGTTCGACGGCCAGGTCGAAGACGTGCTCGCCCGCATGCCGTGCCGCTTCGGTCACCTCGTCCGCACCGCAGGGCTTGACCTCGAAGGGCACGTCCGGGGTCGGGACGATGTACTGGTGGGGTTCGCCGTCGGGGTTGGGGAGGATCGTGCGCAGGGCTTCGTGGCGGACGGCGACGTCGTTGAGGGCCGCGCGCAGGGCGTCGTGGCGCAGGGAGCCGCGCAGCCGTACGGCGACCGGCACGTTGTAGGTGACTCCGCTCTCGTCCCACTCCCGCAGGAACCACAGCCGCTGCTGGGCGTACGACAGCGGAATCCGTTCGGGGCGTGGCTCGGCGGGCGTGAGCGCGGGGCGTGTGCGCGCGTCGTCGGTGCGCAACCCCGCGGCCAGGCCGGCCGGGGTCGGGGTGGCGAAGAGGGTGCGGACGCCGACCTCGGCGCCGAGGGTGCTGCGGATGCGGCTGATCAGCCGGGTGACGAGGAGTGAGTGCCCGCCCAGGCCGAAGAAGCTGTCGTCGATGGTGACGTGGTCGACTCCCAGTACCTCGGCGAAGAGTCCGCAGAGGACTTCCTCTTCGGGTGTGCGGGGTGCGCGTCCTTCGGCGTCCCCGCCGACCAGGGGTTCGGGCAGCGCCTTGCGGTCGAGTTTGCCGTTGGTCGTCAGCGGCAGCGCGTCCAGGACCACGAACGCGGCCGGGACCATGTACTCCGGCAGTGTCCCGCCGACGAACCGGCGCACTTCCTCGGCGTCGAGGCGACTGCCCCCGGCAGGGACGACATAGGCGACGAGGCGTTTGTCGCCCGGCCGGTCCTCTCGCACCACGACCGCGCACTGCACGACCCGCTCATGCCGGGTCAGCACCGCCTCGACCTCCCGCGGCTCGATCCGGAACCCCCGCACCTTCACCTGGTCATCCGCACGGCGCAAAAACTCCAACGCACCATCCGAACGCCAACGACCCAGATCACCGGTCCGATACATCCGCTCACCAGGCCCACCGAACGGGCACGCGACAAACCGCTCCCCCGTCAGACCCGCACGCCCCACATAGCCATGCGCCAGACCCGAACCCGCCACATACAGCTCCCCGGGCACCCCGACAGGAACCGGCCGCAACCGCTCATCCAGAACAAAGACCCGCTTACCAGCCAGCGGCACACCGATCGGCACCGAGGCCGCACCCACCACCCCGGCCACCAGATGACTGGTGGTAAAGCCCATCGACTCCACCGGCCCGTACCCATTGAGGACACGAAGCCCCGGATGACGCTCACACACCCGCGCCACATGCGACACCGACGCGGCCTCACCCGCCGTCATCACCGTCCGCAAACCGGCGAACAACCCCGGATAGTCATCCACCAGCACGTTGAACAAACTCGCCGACAGCTGCAACACCGTCACACCACACCCGGCCACCAGCCCCGCGATCTCATCCAGATCCGTCCGCGACCCCACCGGCAACACCGTCCGACCGCCATGGAACAGCGCCGAGAACACCTCCAGCGCAAACGCGTCCCACGACACCGGCGAGGACTGCAAATACACGTCATCCGCCCGGAACTCCAGATAATCCGGACCCACGAACGTCGACACCAACGCCCGATGCGGAGCCACCACACCCTTCGGCCGCCCCGTCGAACCCGACGTGAACATCACACACGCCGCATCCCACCCACCACACACCACAGCCGGATCGGAGTCGTCACGCGCCGCGATCAGTTCGGCGTCACGGTCGAGCAGGACACGGCGCAGCCCGGACTCGGGCAGCGGGCGGGCCAGATCATCGCGGGTGACGAGGACACGGACTCCGGCGTCGGTGACGACGGTGGCCAGACGCTCCGCCGGGAACGCCGGATCCAGCAGCGTGTACGCCGCCCCCGCCTTCAACACAGCCAGCAACGACACGATCAGCTCAGGCCCACGCTCAAGATGAACCCCGACCACATCACCCGGCGCAACACCCGCATCCACCAGATGCCTGGCCAGCCGATTCGCCCTACCGTTCACCTCCCCATACGTCAGCTCCACACCACCCTGAACCAACGCCACCGCATCCGGCACAGCACGCACCCGCGCCTCGAACACCTCCGGCACCGACCGGCCGTCCACAACCCCGGACCCGACACCACTCCACTCCCCCAGAACCCGCCGCTCCTCCATGTCGAGCAGCGGTACCGAGGTGAGGGGCGTGTCGGCGTCGGCGACGACGGCCTCCATGAGCCGGGTCAGCCGGTCGACCATGGTGGCGACGGTGCTCTCGTCGTAGAGGTCGGTGGCGTACTCCACGTCCCAGCACAGCCCGGCCGGACGGCCGTCGTCCCCGGCGGCCTCCTCCACGAAGAACGTCAGGTCGAACTTCGCCACCCGGTGCTCCAGGGGCTGTGTGGCGGCCTGGGTGCCGGCGAACTCGTAGACCCCGTCGATGTTGTTCTGGAGGACGAGCATGGTCTGGAAGAGGGGGTGCCGGGCGGTGGACCGGGCGGGGTTGACCGCCTCCACCACCCGCTCGAACGGCAGATCCTGATGCGCGTACGCCTCCAGATCCGCCGACCGCACCCGCCCCAGCAGCTCACGGAACGTCGGATCACCCGACACATCCGTCCGCAGCACCAGCGTATTGACGAAGAACCCCACCAAGTCGTCGAGGCTGTCGTCGGAACGTCCCGCGACCGCCGTGCCCAGCGGAATGTCGCTGCCCGCGCCCAGCCTGCTCAACAGCGCCGCGACCGCCGCCTGCAACACCATGAACAGCGTCGTCCCGCTCTCCCGCGCCAACCGCACCAGACCCGCATGCAGTTCGGCATCGGACCGCGCCCGCACCAGCGCACCCCGATGCGACGCCACCGGCGGACGCGACCGGTCCACCGGCAGCTCCAGCTCCTCGGGGAGGTCGGCCAACGCTGCCTGCCAGTAGGCGAGTTGGCGGGCCGCGAGGCTGTCCTCGTCGCGTTCGTCGCCGAGCAGGCCCCGCTGCCAAAGGACGTAGTCGGCGTACTGCACGGGCAACGGGGTCCAGTCGGGCGTACGGCCGGCCACACGTGCCTCGTAGGCGCGGCCGAGATCGCGGGTGAGTGGGGCCATGGACCAGCCGTCACCGGCGATGTGATGCAGCACCAGCATCAGCACGTGGTCCTGCTGACCGATCTCGAACAGCTCAGCGCGCAGGAGGAGTTCGGTCGCGAGGTCGAAGACATGGCCGGCGGCGTCGGCGAGCAGGGCGGGCAGCCGGTCCTCGGTCGCGGGGGTGACGCGCAGGGTGAGGCCGGGCCTGGTGAGGATGTGCTGGCGTGGCTCGCCGTCGACGGCCGGGAAGAGGGTGCGCAGGGCTTCGTGGCGCAGGGCCACGTCGTTGAGGGCGGCTTCGAGGGCGGTGCCGTCGAGGGGGCCGCGCAGCCGGACGGCGAGCGGGATGTTGTACGTCGAGCCGCCGTCCTCCCACTCCCGCAGGAACCACAGGCGCAGCTGGGCGAAGGACAGCGGGACCGGGTCGGGGCGGTCGTCGGCGGCCTTGAGCTCGGGCCGGCGCTCGCCGCTCTCGCGCAGCACGGCGGCGAGTTCGGCGACCGTGGGCGCGGCGAACAGCATGGGGAAGGTGATCTCGGCGCCGAGGGCACTGCGGATGCGGCTGATCAGCCGGGAGCCGAGCAGGGAGTGGCCGCCGAGGCGGAAGAAGCTCTGGTCGACGCCGACGCGTTCGAGGCCCAGGATCTGGGCGAAGAGCTGGCAGAGGACTTCCTCGTCGGGTGTGCGGGGCGGCCGTATGCCCTCCGTGTGGGCGGCGGGGGCGGGCAGGGCCCTGCGGTCGACCTTGCCGTTGGAGTTGAGCGGGAGCGAGTCCAGCACCACGAACGCGGTAGGCACCATGTACGGGGGCAGTTCCTCGGCGGCCCGCTCGGCGAGGTCGTCGGGGTCGGGTGCGCCGGACTCTCCCGGGACGACGTAGGCGACCAGGCGTTTGTCGCCCGGCCGGTCCTCGCGGACGACGACGATGCGCCGGCCGACGCCCGGGAGGCGGCCCAGTACGGCCTCGATCTCGCCGAGTTCGATGCGGAAGCCGCGGATCTTCACCTGAGCGTCGGCCCGGCCCACGAACTCGATCACGCCATCGGGCAGCAGACGTACCAGGTCGCCCGTGCGGTACATGCGCTCGCCGGGGCGGTGCGGGCAGGCGACGAACCGTTCCGCCGTAAGCGCGGGCCGGGCCGTGTAGCCGCGGGCCACGCCGGCGCCCGCGAGGTACAGCTCACCCGTCGCACCTTCGGGCACCTGGCGCAGGGAATCGTCCAGGACGTAGGCGGCCATGCCGTCCATGGCGCGTCCGATGGGCACGGTCGCGCCGACGCGGTGGGGCGGGCGCAGCGCGAGGAAGGTGGCGAAGGTGGTGGTCTCGGTGGGGCCGTAGACATGGACGAACTCGGTGTGCGGGCAGCGGTCGAGGACGCGCTGGATCGCCTCGGGCGAGCATGCCTCACCGCCGCTCCACACCTGGCGGACCAGGTCGAAGACCTCGGGGTCCTCCTCGGCGACCAGGTTGAACAGGGCGGTGGTCAGGAACAGGCTGGTGACGCCGTGCTGTTCGGCGAGGTGGCGCAGGGTGCGCGGATCGAGCTGGCCGGGCGGGGCGAGCACGGCCTGGTGGCCGGCCAGGAGCGGCACCCACACTTCGTAGGTGGCCGCGTCGAAGGCGTGCGAGGAGTGCACGAGGACGCGGCGCTGTGCCTCGCCGTCCCAGCAGTGGTCGGCGGCGAGGGCGAGGATGTCCCGGTGGGTCACGGCGACGCCCTTGGGGGCACCCGTGGAGCCGGAGGTGAACATGACGTAGGCGAGCCCGAGGGGGTCGATGACCGTGCCGGGGTCCATGTCGGGGCAGTCGGCGAGGGCGGGGTCGTCGTCCACGGCGAGCGTGGTCACGAGGTCGTCGAAGAGGTCGCCCGGGTGGGTGGCGCGGTCGGTGAGCAGGACCGGGGCGCCGGTCTGGTCGATGACCGCGCGCATGCGGGCGGCCGGGTAGGAGGGGTGCAGCGGCACATAGGCGGCGCCCGCCTTGAGGACGGCGAGCAGGGCCACCACCAGGTCGGCGGAGCGTTCCATCAGCACGGCCACGGCGGTCTCGGGGCGGTCTCCGACGCCGAGCCCGGCCAGCCGGTGCGCCAACCGGTTGGCCGCGCGGTCGAGTTCGCCGTAGGTGAGGAGTGTGCCGTCGCCGCGCAGGGCCACGGCGTCGGGAGCCCGTCGGACCTGTGCGGTGAACGCGGCCACGACGTGGCCGAAGCGGTCCGGGCCGGTACGGCCGTTGTCGTCGCCCACCGCGCCGCTGCCCTGCCGGGCCTCGGCTCCGGTCGACGAGATGCCGTCGTCGGGCATGTCCGCGTCACGATGGGTCGGCATAGCTTTCCACTCCACCTTGTCTGGGGTTGACGGATCTCACGAACGGGAATTGCGGGGGCCGGCCGACGGACCGTGGGCTCAGGCCGAGTAGATTCCGGGGAGTTTCGGGTAGGCGCTGGCCTGCCAGACGGATTCGACGCCTGTGACATAGCGGGTGAGCCGTTCCAGGCCGATACCGAATCCGGAACTGGCCGGAATTCCGGCGCGGGCCATGTCCAGATACCAGCCGTACTTGGCGGGGTTCTCCCCGGTCTCCCGCATACGGGTTACGATCCGCTGGTATTCGTGTTCGCGTTCGCTTCCGCTGGCTATCTCGCCGTATCCCTCGGGTAGCAGCAGATCGAAATTGCGCAGCACACCCGGGTTCTCACGGCTCTCGCGGTCGTAGAACCCGCGGGAGCCCTTCGGGTAGTCGGTGACGAAGAAGGGGCGGGTGGTCTCGCGCGACAGCCGCGCCTCGTCGGCCCAGGCGATCTCGGCGTGCGGGTCGCCGTTCACCCGCGCGACCGCGTCAGCGTGCGACATCACGTCGAAGGGGCCTGAAAGCACGTCCTGGAAGCGGTTCACGTCCCGGCCGAGCCGGGCCAGCTCCTCCCCCATGGTGGCGGCGACCTCGCGGACCGCGGTGACCACGATGCCCTGGGCGACCCGCATGATCTCCTCGCGGCCGTGCCCGGCGGCCTCGACGTCGATCTGGTGGAACTCGGCCAGATGACGGCCGGTGTCGGCGGTCTCCGGGGGTTCCAGACGGACATTGGGCGCGATGCAGAAGATCTTGTCGAAGGCGTGCAGGGAGGCCTGCTTGTAGAGGATCGCGCTCGTCATCAGCTTGTAGCGGCGGCCGTAGTAGTCGATGTCGACCTGTTTGGCGCCGCGCACTCCGGGGTCGGTGACGGGGCCGATGATCGGGGCGCTCAGTTCCACGAAACCGGCCTCGTCGAGATGTCTGCGGATCGCCATCAGCATGCGGTGCTGAATGCGCAGGACATCACGGGTGACCGGGTCGGAGAGATGCGCCTGCGGGGATTCCGGCGGGCGTTGCCGATGAAGTGCCGCGGTTTCCTTCAGGCCCGTTGCCATGTGAGGTCTCGATTCTCTGAAAGGGCGTGCCGACCGGGTCGATCGGGCCCGGCCGACAGCGGTTCCGGCTGATTTCAGCGTGAGATTAGTACGCGGATTTTCGGACAATCGGCAGTTGCGTACGGCAGATTCGCGGAACTTCGCGCGGGGCGGGGCTACCCGGCGGGCACGCCACATTCGGCTGTCCGCCGAGGACACGCGGCCGGCCCCGGACGGATGCGCGGCGGGCGGCAAAGTACGCGGAGAATGTCGGGCAGGCCCTCCAGGGAGTGACACCGAGCACGGCCCGAGCTGTGCCGGGGCAGCCTCCCCGCGTGATCGACGACCTTGGCGACGCGACCTGGGACCGTGAACTCGACGACCCTTTCCTGCGCATCGGCCACCGTTCCGACCGCGCCGACCTGCGACGCCGCATGCGCGACTACGTCCGCGCCCTGCTCGCGCACGCCTTTCTCGCGGTGCCGGCGGCGCAGGCGGCGGCAAAAGGGGGACGCGGAAACGGTTCCACCCTGGTTCCGCTCATCGTGGCGGAAGTCCGCCGGTTCCTGGCAACTGGCGCCGCACACCGGCCCCGCCCGCCACTTCGCGTCCACGCGATGAGCGAGGCTGTCACTTCTTGGAGGGGCGGTGCGGTCAGACCACCCCTGATGGGCCATCAGCCAACTACATTCCCGACGACGCCTTTGACCAGGACAGATAGTGAAAAGCTGCTGAAGTATTAAGCGTCGAGCCGGCGTTCCAGGAACGCCACGCCCTGGTCCACGGCGAGGAGTCGCCAGGACTGCTTGGCCATGTCGTTGAGGGCGGTCTCCCAGGTGCCGTCACCGGCGTCGGCAGACAGGGAGGCGAGGAGCATGGTCGCGTACTCGTACCCGGTGCGCGAGGCGACGGCGGTCCACTCTGCGGCGCCGGCACGGTCCGACTGGACGGCGCGGGCGGCCTTGGCGAAGGCGTCGCGGCTCTCCTCGTCCAGCCGCAGGGCGTCCGCCAGCAGACGCACGGTGTCCTGCCGCGGTCGTTCCACCCGTCCGTGTTCGAGGTCACGGATGGCACGGACGCTCAGCGCCGAGAAGTCGGCGAGCTGCTGCTGGGTGTACCCCTCCCGGATCCGGTGGAACTGCAGCAGAGATCCGAACGGGCCGGCCTTGGTCAGTGTGGTCACGATTCCTGTCCCCCGTCTCGATGTGATGGGTGCGATCGGTCACTGCCAGCCGGTGGTGTCCTTGCCGGCCGTCGGGTCGGCGGTGGGGGTGGCGGCGCCCTCGTCGGCGACGACCTGGGCACCGGTGCCGGAGGACGCGGAGAGCGTCACCGTGGCGACACCGACGGCGGGGACCGCGACCAGCGCGAGCGTGGCGGCGAACTTGGCGACAATGTTGGGCATAGCGGACATTGAACGGCCTCCTGACAGAGAGTGCGGGTGTCGTTTCGGTGGATTGGAGCCGGGAGCCGCGCTGTGCTCCCCCGGCCTCCGGTGGCGTGCCCCCCGGTCGGGGTCCGGCGCCTGCCGGTGCCACCACTCTCGGCCCGGCGGCGGGCAGATGTCAGCTCTCGGCCGTGTCCTCATCCGGCAGCCGCATAGTCCGTCCATCCCCACCTGGGCGTTCCAGGAGGCGGTCGAAGTACGCCCCTACGATCGCCGCGGAGCAACTGGTGATCCGGCTCCGGTGCAGGGCGGGCACCCGCTCGACGGTGCGCCGCGAGACCGCGAGCGCCGCCTGCTCCGCCATCAGTAGCGACTCGGCCACGACGTAGAGCCCGACGGTCAGGACCTGTCCGACGCCCGGGTGGACGCTCACATGCTCAACCCCCTCCGCGGACGTCGCCTGCGCGATGAATTGCGCGGCCAGATCTTCCGGCACCCGGATGTCACGGGGCGTGTGCAGGCGCACATGGATGAGATGCATCCTTCGACCCTCGGGAAGCAATCGATGACCAGCAAGCAGGAAAGGTGGACGGTTTCTGCAAGGGCCTGAAAGGGCCACTCGCGGGGGCAATGAAGCCGTCACGACTTTCCCTGGAACTGGTGACGTCCGAGCATGCGTGCTTGGATGGCCCCCGTCGTCGAACAGCCACCGGCCCGGGGGAGAGCATGGTTTTGGCTGCGCTCGGTCTTGACCGCACCTGTGAATCCGTCTATCGCGCGCTATTGGCCCGCCCACAGCTGGGCCTGGCCGAACTGAGGGAAGATCTCGGCCTTTCGGACGCGGATCTGCGCACAGCCCTCGACAAGCTCAGCGAACTGGCGCTGATCCGGACGTCGTTCGACGCTCCTCACTCGTTCCGCGCCGTCGACCCGGAGATCGGTGTCCAGGCGCTCATCGCCCGCCAGCAGGAACGTTTGGCCTCGGAGCAGCAGCGCATTGAACAACTCCGCCTGGCGGCCGCTCATCTGACGGCGGAGTTCTCGCTGGCGCGGCCGCGGCACATCACCGAGGCGGTCGAACACCTCGAGGGCATCGAGGAGATCCGCGACCGGATCAGCATCCTCGTCAAGGACGTCGCCTCCGATGTGATGACGCTGGCGCCCGACGGCGCCCAGACCGCGGAGAACATGGACGCGGCCCATCCGCAGGACCTGGAGCTGCTGGAACGCGGTGTGCGGATGCGGACCGTCTATCTGGACAGCGTGCGCAACAGCCCCGCGACCACCACGTACGCGAAGTGGCTGACCGGCCTCGGCGGCGAGGTGCGCACCGCCCCGTCGCTGCCCATCCGCCTCATGATCCTGGACCATCGCACGGCCATCGTGCCGACGGACGAGGCGGACAGCGGGGCCGGCGCACTGGTGGTGACCGCGAGCGGCACCCTCACCGCGCTGAACGCCCTCTTCGAGACCATCTGGGAGAACGCCGTGCCCCTCGGCACGGCGACCCGTGATCGCAATGAGCGCGGTCTGACTCCCCAGGAGGCGGAGACACTGAGGCTGCTCAGCCGTGGGCTGACCGACGAAGTGGTCGCCAAGCGGCTCGGCGTCTCCCCGCGCACGGCCCGGCGCATCGCGGCCGACCTCATGGAGCTGCTGGGTGCCCGCAGCCGCTTCCAGGCGGGTTGCCGTGCCGTGGCACGAGGATGGCTGACGGGGGACGAATGAGGGAGGAATACGCGCGGTCCGCCCGTCGTGGCGGAACTGCCGGACGGGAACTGCCGGAACCGTGATACCAAGCGGATCGGCAACCCTCCCGGGGTTTCCACCGGGACGGGAAAGAATTCGGCCATTCCGGCCACCCCGGAATTCCACCGAACCGCGGGACCGGTCGACTGCCGGTCATCCACCGCCGCAACTGCCGCTCGCCGCACGGCCCGGGACATAGCCTGCTGCATTCGTGAGCGTCTGCTAATCCGAGGTCCGACCACGGACCGTGTGTCCCCAGCAGAAGGAGTCGTTATGAAGAACTCGTCCCACACGGCGGCGACCGTCGCCGCGGCCCTCCTCGCCACCGGATTCCTGGTGGCGGGCTCGGCCACGGCCACCGCGGCCCCCGCCGAGGCCGAGCGCATCACCTCGGTGGAACAGCTGAAGGCGAGCATCCAGCAGGCCGCGGAGCAGGAGGCCGGTGGCCTTTCCCTGAGCGACAACACCGTCGGCCGGGCCGCCAAGGCCCCCTGCTGAGACGAGGAGGCCGAGGACCGTGGACAAGGACGAGTCCCCTGCGAGCTGGTGTCCGAGCGGTGATGCGCACGCGCCCGAGGCGGTCGTCCTGGGCGTGCGGTCCGGACAGGAGGGCCGGGTGGTCTACCTGGCCGACCCGGTGCCGGCCTCACAGGTGCTGGGCGAGGTGCCCGAAGGAGTGGAACCGCGGCGAATCCTGCGGTTCGCCTCGCACTGCGTCACCAACTGCGTCAACCGCCGGGGCGACGACTGCACCCTGGTCGAACGGGTGCTCGCGAAGCCCCAGGCGAGCGCAACCACCGTCCCGCGGTGCCACCTGCGGACGAGGTGCCAGTGGTGGAGCCAGAGCGGCGTCGAGGCCTGCCGGCGCTGTCCGGCCGTCTCGACCCGTCACCGCGCCGATGACGAACTGGCAGAGCTGATCGCGGATCCCACGACGACCCGCGAACAGCTGGACGCCTGGATCGCCACCGAGGCCGGCTGATCCTCCCGGGCCCCCGCCGATGCCACGGCGGGGGCCCACCCGCATGCCGTCACAGGTCCTCGGGGGCCGCGAACGAGCCGTACTCGGGGCGCCCGGCCAGGTCGTAGGAGCCGCCTACCAGGCACCCGTCTCCGACCGCATGTGGCACCACACCGCGACCGGCACCACCCCCACTCCCGTACTCCAGACCCTGCTGCTGCACCTCGCCGACGGCGGCGCATGGGACACCGTCATCGGTAGCCCCGTCGACGAGACGAGCGCCACCGCCGCCACGAAGCCCCTCACCGACGCCGGCCGGAAGCGCACCGTCGAGGACGCTGGATCCCTGGACAAACCATTCCGCCAGTGACTGTGGTCCTGACACCGAGGCACCTCGGTAGAGACGGGGGATCGGACGGGTGGTCTTCGGGCCATCAGCCGCCGGCCGCGGCCGACTCGTAGCCGGTGATGTCGTCGGGCTTCACCAAGCCGTCCTCGATCGCGCGGGCCAGCATGTCCGCCTTTGTCGGCGCCTCTCTGCCGACCTGCGCGTACTTGACTCTTGCCCGACGGATGTACACGTCCACGGTGTGGACCGACACACCCATGCGGCGGGCGACCGAGGCCTTGGACATGGACTGGAACCACCACAGCAGCGCGGTGCGTTCCTGCGAGGACAGCTGGGGCCGGTTCGCGCCGCGATCACCCACCAGGACACCCGCGGCCGTCGGTGTGACGTAGGGCCTGTCTCCCGCCGCCGCCAGCACCGTGTTCACCAGGTGCACCCGTCCCTCGTTCTTCGCGACGAACTCGCAGGCTCCGACCTCCAGCGATTCGAGCACCACGCGCTGCTCGGTGAACTGCGAGAAGACGATGACCCGCTGGCCCGCCGCGGCCAGCGCGGCGACCGTGTCGATGACGATTCTGCCGTGCAGATTCAGATCGAGGATGAGGACATCCGCGACGCCGGACGGCACATCGGCCGTTTCGCCCGTGTACACCACCGAGATGCGCGGTTCCTCGGACAGCCAGGTCTGGATGCCTTCGATGACGACCGGATGATCGTCGGTGATGGCAACGGTCAGCGAGCCGGTCCCACCGGACATCGGGTCTCCCACCACAGCTGCTCCCCCTCCTGGTCGTAGAGCAAGGACACGGCAAGCGGGCCCGGCGGTTGCACGACCGTCCCCGGCGCGGCGTCGGCCACCACACTCACCGCGACCTCCTCCGGTGTCGCCAGCAGGGTGAGCCGTGCCTCGGTGGCCGCGGCGGCCAGGACCAGCAGGGCACCTTCCGTGAGTTCCCGGCGGACGGGTGTCGGCAGTTCGGGCAGGTCACCGTAGCTCAGCAGGGTGACGCGTACGCCGCGCCGCTCGGCGATGTCGGCGCAGGAGCGGAGTTCGTGCAGGAGCGGGTGCGGGGTGTCGTCCGTCTCCGCGAACAGCCTCCGCAGGCGTGCCGCCTCCACGGCGGCGCGTTGGCGTACGTCGGCGTCGCCCGGGTCCAGCCGGCGTTCCGTCAGACCACGCAGCAGCGGTTCCACTCGGCCGCGCAGATGCTCGTACCGACGCCGGCGTTCGGCGTGCACGGCCTCGTCGGCGGCGGCCCGGGCGAGGTGCTCCGCGTGTGCCGCGGCGGCCTCGGTGGCTTCCCTGGCACCGCTGTTGAGCTGCCGGGCCAGGTACGCGAAAGTGAGCTGGATACCGGCGGTGGTGTACACCGCTGCCAGCAGACGGGAGACGGTGACATGGCCGAGCGCGCCGTCGGCGGCCAGGAAGCCCACCGTGACAGCCGTGTTCGCGACCAGCAGGGTGATCAGCTCCCACAGCGGGCGCTGCATCAGCAGCAGTACGCCGAACCAGCCCACGGTGTTCCACGCCCAGCTCGCGTCACCGATCGCCTCACCCGGCGCGTACGTGGCGGTCGCGACGACACCGGCGGCCAGCGCCGCCCCCGCGAGCAGCCGCGCGGTGCGTGCGCCGAGCGCGGAGCGCAGCAGCAGGACGGAACCGGCGGTCTGGATCACCACGAGGGCCAGCCAGGCGCCCGCGACGGCGGCCTGCGGCTCGTACGTCGGCCAGTTCCTGAGGATCAGCAGCGTGTCCAGACCCAGGTGCCAGATGCCGACGATCGCCACTACCCCGATATTGACGGCTGTGGCGAAGCGCGAGGCGACCATGTCTCTGACGACGCCGGCGCTCATGGTTCCCACCTCAGCACGACCCGGGTTCCGGCCCCGGCGGACGAAACCACTCGGGCGCTGCCGCCGACGGCCCGCATCCGGCCGTGGACCGATTCCCGCAGACCGCGCCGGTGAGGAGGAACAGCCGCCGGGTCGAACCCGGCTCCGCCGTCGCGGACTTCGACGGTGGCGCCCTGCCCGACGCGTCGGACCGAGACCCGGGCGGCGCGCGTGTCCCCGTGCAGGGCCACATTGGCCAGGGCCTCGGCGGCTCCCTGCGAGAAGGCGGCCACGACCTCGTGGGGGAGGTCCAGCGGCGGCACGTCGAACTCGATGTCCAGTGGTGGAAGGCCGACGTGGCGCGTCAGTACGGCGGTGCGCAGCGCGACATCCAGCGGTGCGGGATGGTGCGCCACGCCGCGTGCCACGCCGGGGTGCGCCCGCAGGGCTTCGATGACGGCCAGGTCGGCCCCGGCCCGTTCCGGCAGCGCGGCGGAGTCACGGGTGATGCTGCCGGTACCCACCATGGTGAGCGTGGCGAGCACGGTGTCGTGCAGCAGTCGCTGCTGGTCCAGTTCATCAGCGCGGGCGGCGGACCGGGCCCGCGCGGACGCACGCGCCGACGCCTCCTCGGCGAGTGCGAGATCCGCCCTGCGCGCTCCATGGCGCAGCAGCACCGCGACAGCGGCGGCGAGCAGTCCCTGGAGCACCAGGACGACGGAGGCCTCTCGTAACCCGGCGCCCATCGCGTGGGCCGCCGCGATGGCGAGTGCCGCGCCCATCGCCCAGGGCTGCCGCAGCGTGAACTGGGCGATGAAGACGCCTGTGCCGGCGACCATGTCGATCCATCCGGAGCCCGCTGACGCTTCCAGGACCTCGGCCGGGACGAGCCTGCCGTGTGCCAGACAGAGCACCACGACGACGACGGTGTCAGCGGCGCAGAGCCAGGGGTGCGGTCCCGGCCTGAACATCACCACGGTGAACAGGCCGCTCCACACCAGCAGTCCGACGACAGCGACCGTCACCCAGACCGGGCGTGCGGGCGGCGCGAAGCCGACCACGGCGACCAGGGCCGCTCCGACAGCGCTGGTCGCCCTCAGGACCGCGGACAGCCTTGCGGACTTGCGCTGAAGCTGGTGCTGGGCGGCCCCCAGGGGTAACCCGCCGCCCCCATCGGGCGAACTCCCCCCTCCATCGGGCGAACTTCCGCCTCCGCCCGGCCAGATGACGGCTTCGGCCGCAGTCCTCATGGTGTCTCCCCCGTTACCCCCGGGTCCCGATGGAACCCGCCGCTCAACCTAAGTCACCGAGCGCGGGCGACGGGAGGTGCGCGCGGCATCTCGCCCCGTTGTCACGCGTTCGCGTGACATGCCCATCACGGGTCCCGCCGCCTAGTGTCCAGAACCGGGACGTCCGACGGGGAAATCCCCAGTGTGGAATTCAACCCGATTACCTGGAGGGGTAGGGCTATGCGAAGAGCCCGAAGTTCAACCAAGCTGTTCCTCAGCGCACTTCTCGCCATGGCGATCGCATTCGTGGCGGCGGCCCCGGCAAACGCCGCGCCGGCCCGGTCGAACGGCCGCGGCACAGTGATCTTTGTGCACGGATTCGATCCCGACGGCACGGCAGCGACCAACTGCCGGGAATACTGGTCGAGCGCGATCAACTACTTCAAGTCGAAGAGGTATACGGACAGCCAGCTGAAAACGTACAGCTACTACAAGAACAAGTCGGGTTCGGACGGCTGCACTTGGAGGTACAAGGACTCAGGTGGTTACGGGACGCGTGACACGTCCCTCACGGCGGTAGCCAGGAGTTTCGCCAACCGCGTCTACAACTCCTACTCCAGCGCCCCGTACGGCGGCCAGAAGGTCGACGTGGTCGCTCATTCCATGGGCGGCCTCGTGGTCCGCGCCGCGCTGTACCACGTCAAGAAGGGCACCGACGGCTTTCCGCCGTACCTCTATATCGAGGACGTTGTCACACTCGGCACGCCGCACAATGGGGCGAGCGGTGGTCAACTCGCCCTGTGCAACGCGGCCTACGGTTTCCCGGCGCAGTGCAAGCAAATGGCTCAAGGCAGCGACTTCCTCGACAATCTTCCCGTGACTCCCAGCAAGTCGGCCATGGGAACGGACTGGACAGCGGTCTCGTCCTACGACGACTCGACGGTCTCCGCGAGTTCCGGAACGTGGATCAGTGCGCAGCACAAGCTCCAGTACAACGACAGCGGAGACAAGGAGATCAGCCACACCGCGCTGAAGAGCCACAAGAACGGCACCTATCGCGCCCGAATCAAGAACTCCGGTTCGTGGTCGTCCTATGCCGATCGGACAGCGCCGGTCGTGCGGGCGTACCAGGCCGTGTACTACAAGTCCACGCAGTAACCGCGCAGCCGCCGCCACTTCGGTGACAGACCCCCCGTACCGCCCGGACGCCACCCTGTGGAGTCCGGGCGGTGGTCGCGCCCCGAAACGATCTTGGTTCAGGACCTGCGCGAAACCCCCTTGCACAATGGTCAAGAGTCGTTGACCATTGCTCGCATGCCTACCGATGATCTTCCAGAGACGTTTCACGTCACCACGGACGAACAGCTGCGCGCCGTTTCCAACCTCACGCGTCACCGGATCATGGCCGTGCTCCGCTTCGAGCCGGCGACGATCACGCAGGTCGCCGAGCGGGTGGGCCTGGCGAAGGGGAGTTCGAGCTATCACGTGCGGCTGCTGGAACGGGCCGGTCTGGTGAAGGTGGTGCGGACGAGGAAGGTGCGGGGGGTCACCGAGCGGTACTACGCCATGGCCGCACGGGCGATCGTGCTGCCGGATCCGGGTGAGGGAGGCCCGGATGTGCTGATGCGGCATGCCGTGGCCGACCTGGAGGCGTCGGCGGCGAATGGCGAGCGGCATGTGCGGATGGCGCATCTGCGGCTCACCGAGGAGCAGTTCGCCCAGCTGGGGGCGCGGCTCGAGGCGCTGGCGGACGAGTACCGGGCACTGTCCGATCCGTCGCTGCCGGACGCGTCACTGGTCTTCGCCCTGTTCCACCCGGCATCGCGCGGGCGGGCCGAGGGGGACACCAAGTGACGTCAGACATACGAAAGTTGCCGACCGGGTTCGGACGGCTGTGGACCGCGCAGACGGTGTCCTCGCTCGGTGACGGCGTATCGCACGCCGCGCTGCCGCTGCTCGCGTTGACGCTGACGCGCGATCCGATGGCGCTCGCCGTCGTCACGGCCGCCGGAACGCTCCCGTGGCTGCTCTTCGGGGTGCTCGGCGGCGCGCTGGTGGACCGCTGGGACCGCCGGCGCACCATGTGGGTCACGGACGCGGCGCGTGCGGCGCTGCTCGCGATACCGGCGGCCGCCGCCGGACTCGACGTGCTGAGCATCCCGCTGCTCGCGGCTGTCGCCTTCCTGCTGGGCCTTGGCGGGCTCTTCTTCGACACGGCCGCCACGGCCTATCTGCCGGACCTGCTCGGCCGTGACCCCGCCCTCCTGGAGCGCGCCAACTCCCGCCTGCGCGGGGCCCAGACAGCCATGTCCGGCTTCGCGGGGCCGCCGGCGGGCAGTGCCCTGCTCGCGCTCGGGCGGGCGGTGCCGCTGCTCGCCGACGCGGTCTCGTTCGCACTGTCCGCACTGCTCGTCCGGTCGCTTCCCGCGATGCCCCGGCCCATGCCGGAGATCCGCGAGTCACTGCTGCGGCAAGCGCGGGCCGGGGCCTCGTACGTCTTCGGGGACCGGTTGCTGCTCGGGCTCGCGCTGCGCCCGGCGGTCGGGAACATCGCCTTCCTCGCCGTGGAGACCGTCCTGGCCCTCTTCGCGCACGAGCGGCTCGGCATCGGCACCTTCGGCTTCGGCCTGCTCCTCACCGCGGAGGCCACCGGCGGTCTGCTCGGCGCGGCCATCGCCTCCCACCTCGGCCGACGACTGGGCACCGGCACCGCGCTGACCTGCACGGCCGCAGTCGAGGGGCTTGCCGTCCTGGGGCTGGCCGCCGCCCCGAACCCGTACGTCGCCGGCCTCGCGCTCGCCGTCTGCGGGGCCGGTATGGGCGCCACGATGGTGCTCGGGCCCTCCCTCCGCCAGGCGATCGTGCCCGCCCACCTGATGGGCCGGGTCGCCTCCACCTCCCGCATGCTCGCCATGTGCGCCGCCCCCATCGGCGCCTTCCTCGGCGGCTGGCTGGCCACCGCCTACGACATCCGCACCCCGCTCTACGCCGCCGCCGGCCTCCTGCTGGCCATGACCGCCGTCACCGCGACCATGACCAGCAACCGCCGGGTCGAAGCGGCGCTGCGTGCCGCTTCCCGGGCCGATGATCCAGAGCACCCGCAATCCCCGGATCCTGTTCCGGAGCGGGCCGTCTAGGGCTCCGCGAGGTTGCCCAGCCAGTGCCGGTCCTGGCTGGGTGGTCCCGTGTGTCCAGGGATTTCGAGGGCTTCCTCGGTGCTCTCACCGAGGAAGCCGCCCGACTGGTGCCGCCACAGCTTCGCGTAGGCGCCCTCCACCGCGAGGAGTTGCTCATGGGTGCCCTGCTCGACGACGTTGCCGCGGTCGAGGACGACGAGACTGTCCATGCCGGCGACGGTGCTCAGGCGGTGGGCGACCACGAGGGCCGTGCGTCCCTCCATCAGCCGCCACAGGGCGTCCTGGACGAGGAGTTCGCTCTCCGAGTCCAGCGCGCTGGTCGCCTCGTCGAGCAGGAGGATCGGCGCATCACGCAGGATCGCCCTGGCCAGGGCGACGCGTTGACGCTGACCGCCCGAGAGTTTGACTCCTCGCTCCCCCACCAAGGTGGCGAAGCCATCAGGGAGTTGTTCGGCGAACTCCGTGACGTGCGCGGCCGCGGCCGCCGCGTGGATCTCCGCGTCGGTGGCGCCGGGCCGGGCGAAGGCGATGTTGTCCCGCAGGCTGCGGTGGAACATGGCGGGTTCCTGCGGGACGTAGGCGAACAGTGAGCGCAGAACGGTCTGGCGCAGCCGGCTGATGTCCTGACCGCCGATCAGGATGCGCCCGTCGTGAATGTCCGACATGCGCAGCAGGAGCCGGGTGAGCGTGGTCTTGCCGCCGCCGGACCTGCCGACCAGACCGATCCGCGCGCCCGCGGGCACGTCCAGGTCGAGCCCCTGGAAGATCGGGGTCGCACCCGCGTGGGCGAAGGTCACCGCCTCGAAGCAGATGCCGGTGTCCCGCGGTGCGAGCGGTTCGGGTTTCGCCGGGTCGAGCACGGTGGGCGGATCCAGCAGCAACTCCGTGAACTGCGCGGCCTCGGTCATCGAGCTCTCCAGACGCCGGTAGATCTGGTTGAACTCGAACATGATCTGCGTGGCGTTGGAGTAGTAGGTGAAGGCGACGACGATCTCCTCGACCCCCTGGCCCGAACCGCCGAAGGCGATGGCGACCAACAGCCCCAGCACGTTGGTCAGCACGGACATGGGGGCCACCAACGTGTCGACGCGCAGATTGCCGTAGTCCCACGACCTCAGCGTCAGGCGCCGGGAGTCCGCGACACGGCTGCGGTGTTCGTCGGCCTCCCGTCGCTCGGCCGCGAACGCGCGGATCGTCTCCATGTTCATGAGGCTGTCGGCGACATGGCCGGAGACCCGGGCCATCGCCGCCTCACGGTCGTTCACGAGCCGCTGCCGACGGCGGATCAGCGGCGTCGCGGCCACCACGGTCAGCGCGATCATCGCCAGGAGGCCGACCACGAGCATCGGTTCATAGCTCCACAGCACCACGGCACCGAACGCCAGCGGGACGAGACTGCCCACGATCCGGTACGTCACCGTGTCGACGAAGTCCTCGAAGCGCTTGCCGTAGCTGAGCACCCGTTTGGTCAGCGAGCCGGCGAAGTTGTCGTGGAAGAACGCCGCGTCCTGGGCAAGGAGTTCATCCATCCCGCTCACATAGAGGTGCTCCATGCCGAGGGCGTCCACGCGGTTCAGGCAGTGCTGCCCGATCCGCCACACGATCTCCGCGAGCAGCAGCGTCACGGCGAAGCCCAGCACGTAGGGCAGTGCCGAGTTGAGGGTGACACCGCCGTCACCGGCTGCCTGTGCCGCCAGTTTGGCGATCAGCAGGGGAGCGACGTAGCGGGTGCCGATGTTGCCGATGGCCGGCAGCAGCATCGCGGGGATGGCGAGCCGTCGTAGTCGCAGCAGTTCCCGGCCGTAGCGGCGGAGCGCCAGAACGACCGCGCTCCTGCCCGGCGTGGGCCCTCGCGTCTCTGTTGTCCCCATGACACTCCCGTCGGTCGGAAGTCGGAAGTGTCCCGTCAAGGGCGGTTTCAGTCCAGGCAATTAACGCGGAACGGCGATAATCGGACACCCACTTCGTCATCATCAAGGATGAGTTCGTCCCGTACAGCCAACGCACAGCGTCCGTTCCGCCTCATCCCCAGCAGCGGGGACAACCGCACGGAACGAAAGGACGCGATGTGCGTACGAAACACGCCGCACGGGCGGTACTGGCCCTCACCGCGACGGGAGCGGTGCTGGCGCCTCCGGCCACTGCCTCCGCGGAGGAGCCGCTGAGCGTGGACCTGAGAGCGGACGTCGACCGCGACGGCCGGGTCGACCTGACCGGCGGCACCGACACCGCCGGTGAGGACACCTGGGCCGTCGGGCGGGGAGCGGTCTTCCTGCCCAACATCGACGACGACAGCAAGCGGTGCGCGACCACGGGTCCGGGCGGCCGCCCGCTCTCCGACGCCAAGCTGATCGGCTGCAACGACGCCACCGACCAGAAGGTCAACGGCCGCGCCGACGCCGCCGATCTGGCCCGGGTCCGCTCCGTGCCGATGCGGAACCTGCCGTCCGACGCCAAGGGCAGCGTCAAGGTCACCAAGGGGGCCGCGCAGAGCAGGGTCTTCGTCAAGCGGGACGGCGCCTGGAAACTGGTCACCGCCCAGACCCGGCTGACGCGGGCCGAGCTGCGCGCCGGGGTCGAGTTCGGCGTCGAGGGCAAGGACGTGATCCGCGACAGCGCGAAGTGGGACGGACGCGTCTCGATCCGGCTGAAGGTGACCTCCTCCTCCGGCACCGCCTCCGACACCGTCACCCTGCGCGCCGCCCCGCTGCTCACCCATCACGCCCTGCAGAACACCCAGCAGCTGCTGGTCACCAAGGTCCCCGGCAACGAGCCCTGGGCCAAGCGGCAGCGTGCGTTCGTCAAGAACCTGGAGAAGGAGGGCAAGGCGGCAGGGATCACCAAGCCGCTGGTGACCTTCGAGAAGTACGGTGACATCTGGGCCCAGGACTTCGTCGAGCCCGCCTACCTCAACATGACCGGTCCGGACGGACGCCAGCGGACGATGCGCGTGATGCTGCGCTCCGCCCAGGACCGCGAGGCGGGCCGCGAGCTGTACGAGAAGCTGCGCGGCCCGAACGTCGGCGTCGTGCAGGCCAAGGGCCGGGACATGCAGGGCTGGGAGACCCTGAACTCCTTCGGCAACCTGGAGACCATCCCGCCCTACACGCACAACGGCCGCTCGTTCCCGGCCGGGCGGAACATCATGGGCGAGCGCAAGGACGGCAGCGGTGTGCGCCCCTCGAAGGAGATACGCACCCTGCTGAAGTCCCAGGGACTCCAGGACCCGCTCCTGCTGGACACCTCCTGGCTGCATGTGGGGCACGTCGACGAGTTCGTGCAGTTCCTGCCCGCCGACACTCCGCGCGGCTGGCGGATCGGGATCGCCGACCCGCAGGCCGGACTTCAGCTCCTGCGCGACGCGCAGCGCGACGGCAACGGCGCGAAGAAGATGTTCTCCGTCCCCGGCTTCGACGGCACCCTCTCCCCCACGGAGACCATCGACGAGGCCCTCGCCTCCCGATACCTGGTGTCCGACAACGAGATGGCGGCCAAGAAGATCGCCGCCAACCTGGACATCCTCAAGCGGGAGACCGGCGTCACCGACGAGGAGATCGTCCGGGTGCCCGCCCTCTACACCCGGGGCATCGTCGGCGACAGCGAGGAGACGACGCGCATGCCGCTGCTCCGCCGCCTCGGTGGCAGCGGCGACCCGGAGGCCGCCCGGAAGTACGGCCAGCAGCAGCTCGCCGAGCGCGCGCCCTCCGCCGCACCGCCGGCTCCCACCGTCGCGACCAGCGCCTACGTCCCGGGCGCTGTCAACGGCATCCTGCTCTCCCGAGACCGCTACCTCGCCCCGCGCCAGTGGGGTCCCGTCATCGGCGGCAAGGACATCTTCACCGAGGCCGTCACGGCCGCGTACACCCGCGCCGGTATGAAGGTCTCGTACGTCGATGACTGGTACACGTACCACCTCGGCATGGGCGAGATCCACTGCGGCACCAACACCCTGCGCGACGCGTCCGGCGCCTGGTGGAAGCCGACGCCGTAGCGCACGCCCGGTACTACCGACCGCCCGTCGGCAGCCACACCCGCATCGTCGACGGGCCCCGGTTCGCCCAGGAGTGGTAGGGCACCAGGACGAGGCCGGCGGCCGCGGCGGCGGGCGGGCGGGGCCGGTCCAGGGGCCCGTACGGCCAGGGCGGCTCCGTCCGCCCGTCCGGCGTCACGAGTGCGCCGGGGGCGATGACCGTGGCGTCCGGCCCGTCCACCGGCCGGGTGGACGGGTCGACCCGTAGCGCGTCCGTCTCGTGGCCGTCCGGCAGGTCCACGGACTCGGCGCAGTACACCACCGGCCCGCGCTGGACGGCCACCGTGCCGCGTACGGCGTCGATGCGCGGGTCGGGGGCGATCCAGCGCGGTGCCATGGGCAGTTCGAGCCGGATCTCGTCGCCGGGCCGGAAGCGGCGGGTGAGCGCGGCCGTGCCCGGGGCGACCGTCCGACGGGCGCCGTCCGGGGAGACCAGCCGGGCGGGGGCGCCCTCCGTCCAGGCGGGGACCCGCAGCGACAGGGTCCACGGGTGGTCCGGGGTGCGGTCGATCCGTACGGTCACCTGCCCGTCCACCGGGTAGTCGGTACGCAGCCGCAGGGCGATGCCGTCGGCGGAGATCTCGGCGTCCGCGTACTGGTGGAGCTGGATGCCGTCGTCGTCCGTCGTCGCCAGGTAGGCGGGCAGCAGGGCGAGGGTCCGGGCCACGTTGGTCGGGCAGCAGGACACCTCGAACCAGGGCGCGCGCAGGCTCGATTCGGCGCGGGGGCTCTCGGCGTCGGCCGGGGGGACGGTGCCGGGGCTACGGCGGTGCAGGGTGTTGGTGTAGAAGAAGGAGCAGCCGTCCGCGGACGGGCTGGTCGCGACGACGTTGAACAGGGTCCGCTCCGCCTGGTCGGCGAAGCGCGGGTCGCCGGTGGCGAGGAGGAGCCGCCAGCTCAGCATCACCGAGGCGACGCCGGCGCAGGTCTCGGAATAGGCGCGGTCGGGCGGCAGGACGAAGTCCTCGCCGAAGGACTCGTCGCGGTGGTGCGCGCCCATGCCGCCGGTGAGATACGTCCGGCGGGCGACGGTTGCCTCCCACTGCCGTACGACCGCCGCGAGCAGGGACTCGTCGCCGGTCTCCACGGCCACGTCGACGGCGCCGGCCGCGAGGTAGAGGGCGCGTACGGCGTGGCCGCGCAGGACGGTGGCCTCGCGTACGGGGATGTCGTCCTGGTAGTAGGCGCGGCCGAACTCGATGTCGGCCAGCGTGCCGTGGCCGCGGCGGTCGACGAAGAGCGCGGCCTGGTCGAGATAGCGCTGCTCCCCTGTCAGCCGGGCCAGTTCGACCAGTGCCGTCTCGATCTGCGGGTGGCCGCAGATCCCTTCGATGCCGTCCGGTCCGAAGGTGGCGCACACATGGTCGGCGGCCCGCCGGGCGACCTTCGTCAGCTCGCCCTCGCCCCCGGCCCGCGCCTGGGCCACGCCGGCCTGGATCAAGTGCCCGTAGCAGTACAGCTCGTGGCCCCATTCGAGGTCGCTGTAGCGGGGCCGCTGACCGGGGCGGCCGTAGGCGGTGTTGAGGTAGCCGTCCGGTTCCTGGGCGGCGGCGATGGTCTCGACGAGGGCCGGGGCCGCGCTGTGGCCGCCCGCCCAGGCCATGGCTTCGAGGAGTTTGTAGACGTCGGAGTCGGCGAACTCGCGCCCGCCCCGGTCCCGTTCGATCCGTCCCTCGACGGCGGCGCGGAAGTTGCCGGTCCAGCCGACGCGTTCCATCCAGTCGTGGCAGTGGTCGAGGGTGGCGGTCGCGTTGATGTGCCGGCGCCCGGCCCAGAAGCCGCCGGTGATCCGTACCTGGTCGAGGCCGAGCGGCCGCAGCCGGCCCCGGCTCGGTGCCACCGGCACCATGGAAAAGCCCTTCACCGCATCATCCCTTCAGCGCGCCCGACATGAAGCCCCGTACGTAGTGCCGTTGCAGCAGCAGGAAGACGAGCAGGCAGGGCACGGCAAGGACGACCACGCCCGCCTCGGTGGCCCCGTAGTCGACGGCGCCCATGCTCTGCTGGCGCAGATTCGCGACGGCCAGCGGCAGCGGCGCCTTCTCGCTGTCCGAGATGAGGATCAGTGGTGCGACGAAGTCGTTCCAGGCCGCGAGGAAGGCGAACAGCCCCACGGTGATCAGGCCGGGTCGCACCGCCGGGAGCAGCACCCGGCGCAGCGCACCCGCCGTTCCGCACCCGTCCACGAGCGCGGACTCCTCCAGCTCGCGCGGCACCGCCTCGAAGGAGATCCGCATCATGAAGGTGGCGAACGGGAGTTGGAACACCGCGAGCACCAGGCTCAGCCCGACCAGCGAGTTCTGGAGATGGAGTCGGCCTAGCAGGACGTAGAGCGGGATGAGGAGGGTGGCGTACGGGACCATGAGGATCGCCAGGGTCAGCAGGAACAGCAGGTCCTTGCCGGGGAACCGGAACCGGGCGAACGCGTACCCGCCGAGCAGTGACACTCCGAGGGTCAGGGCGACGGTGAGCGCCGATACGACGGTGCTGTTGAGGAGGTAGCGCCACAGTCCGGCGTCGTAGTCCAGCAGCGTGCGGTAGTTGCCGAGGCCGTAGCCGGACTCCTGTGCGGTGCCGGGCTGGGCACTGACTGAGGCCCAGGCGTTCCACAGCAGCGGGAAGAGGAAGATGACGGCCAGTCCTCCGGCGACGACGTGGTACGGCGTCCGGCCGAGGGCGCGGATGAGCACGACGGAGTCTCCCCACATGACTCGCTTCCTCATGACTCGCCTCCTCATGACTCGTCGACGCGGCGCAGACCGCGGAACTGAAGGGCGTTGAGCAGGAGCAGCGCGGCCAGCACGAGGATCGACAGGGCCGCCGCGGTGCCGAGGTTCAGCCGCTGGAAGGCCTCCCGGTAGATCAACTGCACCACGGTGACCGTGCTGTTGTCCGGTCCGCCCTTGGTGAGGACGAAGAACTGGTCGAAGGCGAGCAGCGACCCGGTCACGCACAGCAACAACGACAGAGCGAGGGACGGCTTCAGCAGCGGCAGGGTGATACGGCGGAAGATCTGGCCGCGGCTCGCCCCGTCCATCCGCGCCGCCTCGTACACCTCGTGGGGGATGCGCTGGAGTCCGACGAGCAGGATGAGCATGTAGAACCCGGCGAACTTCCAGACCACGAGGAAGACCGTCGACAGCAGGGCGGAGGTCGGCGAGCCGAGGAAGGACACCGGGTCGTCGACCAGGCCGAGTCTCTCCAGGGTGCGGCTGAGCGGGCCGGTGGTCGGGCTGTACAGGCCCCAGAACAGCAGGGAGGCGGAGGCCAACCCCAGGGCGCCGGGCAGGAAGTAGACGGTGCGGTAGAAGCCGGTGCCGGGGCGGGACTCCTGGACCAGCAGGGCGAGCAGCAGCGCCAGGCCGAGGAGCGCGACCGTGACGATCCCGGTGTAGAGGAGGGTGAAGCGGACGGCCGGCCAGAACAGGGGGCTGTCGGTGACGTCGGTGAAGTTCTCGGGGGCGTTGCCGCCCTGGTCCCCGGCGAGCAACGGCCAGTCGTTGAGGGACATCTGCCCGACGAGCAGCAACGGCCACAGGAAGAAGACGGCGACGAACACGGCCGTGGGAGCGGCGTAGCCGAGCCCCTGGGCGGTGCGGGAGCGCCAGAAGGGCGCCCTCGGGTGCATGGCTCTCCTGTCGGTCGTAGAGCGGGGGTCGGCGGCTCAGTCGGCGAGCGACGCGCTGACCGCCTCGTTGTCCTTCTCCACGGACGCCCCGTCCCCGAAGACGGCGTTGCGCATCAGCGTCAGCCAGGGCCCGTTGGGGTCGTTGAAGGTCTGGCCGAACTTCAGCGCGTAGGGGGTACGGCCCTTGGCCACCAGCTCGTTGATCGTGACCAGGCGGGGATCCGCGTCGGAGTGCTTGTTGGAGGCCAGGTCGGTGCGCGCCACGACGTCCTTGTGGGCCGCGACCACATCGACCTGCGCGTCGTCGCCGAGGGACCAGGCGAGGAAGTTCCAGGCCTGGTCGGCCTTGTCGCTGGTGGCGGAGATGCCGATGGCGTCGCCGCCGACGAAAGTGGACTGTCCGCCGTCCGGGCCGGGGATCGGCGCGACCCCGAGGTCGAGGTCCTTGGGCATCAGCCCGAGCGTGGTCGACGGCATGGGCATCACCCCGACCTTCCCCTTCGGGAAGACACCGGTCCAGGTCGTGCCGGTCTCGTCGCGGGCGCCGGGAGCGACGATGCCGTCGTCCACCCAGCCGCGGTAGGTGTCGTAGACCTGCCGCGCGGTGGCGGAGTCGAGGGTCGCGGCGGTGCCGTCCTCGTTCAGCACGTCCTCGTCGGCGGCCCAGATCGACGGCCACCAAGTGAAGACGCCGCAGCCGCCGCAGTTTCCGCCGAAGAAGGTGCCGTCGACACCGCCGCCGAGGGCGTCCACGGCCCGCGCCTGCTCGTCCCACTCGGCGAGGGTGGTGGGCGGTGCGGCGGGGTCGAGCTTCGCCTCCCGGTAGAGGTCCTTGTTGTAGAAGAGCACCGACAGATCGAGGGTGTGCGGCACGACGTACTGCTTGTCCTCGTACGTACCGGCCTTGATGTGGGACTGGGCCAGCTTGTCGGCGAACGGGAGGGAGGCGATGCGGTCGGTCAGGTCGGCGAAGAGCCTGCTGGAGGTGTAGTTGGGCACGAACACCACGTCGGAGGCGAAGAGGTCGGGCAGGTCGCCCGACCCGGCGGCGGAGCCGACCTTGGCCTGGTAGTCGTCGGTGGGGACGACGGTGAGTTCGATCCTGTTGTCGTGGCTCGCGTTGTACGCCTTGACCAGGGCCTCGCTCTGCGGCCGGGTGGCGGCCCGGGTCCACATGGTGAGGGTGGCGCCGTCGTCGACGCCGGTCGCGCTCGCCGCCGAGCCCTTGCCTCCCGCGTCGTCGGAGTCGTCCCCCGATCCGCAGGACGTGGTCAGCCCGGCGGTGGCGAGCAGAACGACGGCGACGGTGACGAGACGGCGGACGGGTCCGGGTGATCCGGTCGGGCTCCCCATGACGATCTCCCTTGGCGACGAGCACTGGGAAGAAACGGGCCGAAAAGGCTTTCGTCAAGCTAGAGGCGAGCTGAGGGAGCGTCAATCCCCTGCGCACAAAAGGAGTTTCCGGTTCGAGCCGAAACTTCTCGCGTACGGTTTAGGGACGCGAACGCGAGACAGGAGACACCCATGACCCCCGCCACCGGCCCCTCCCGTTCGCACACCGCGACCCTCAGCGACGTCGCCCGGCTGGCGGGGGTGTCCATCGCCACCGCTTCCAAGGCCCTCAACGGCCGCAGCCAGGTGCGCGCCGAGACCCGGCAGCGGGTGATCGAGGCGGCCGAGCGGCTGTCGTTCCGGCCCAACCAGCTGGCCCGCGGTCTGATCGCCGGGCGGACGGGCACGGTCGGGCTGCTCACCAGCGACCTGGAGGGGCGGTTCAGCATCCCGATCCTCATGGGCGCCGAGGACGCGTTCGGGGCGGGCGAGGTGGCGGTGTTCCTGTGCGATGCCCGCGGCGACGCGATCCGCGAACAGCACCATGTCCGCGCCCTGTTGGGGCGGCGGGTCGACGGTCTGATCGTGGTCGGCAGCCGCACCGACCCGCGCCCTTCCCTCGGCCGCGAACTCCCGGTCCCGGTGGTGTACGCCTACGCCCCGTCGGACGATCCGGCGGATCTGTCGATCGTGCCCGACAACGTGGACGCGGGCCGTATATCGGTCGAGCACCTGCTGGCCTGCGGCCGTACCCGGATCGCGCACATCACCGGCGACCACGGCTATCTCGCCGCGCGGGAACGGGCCGAGGGCGCCCTGGCCGCGCTGGAAGCCGCGGGACTGCACCTCGTCGGGGTGCCCCGGTTCGGGTCCTGGTCGGAGGGCTGGGGGCGGACGGCGACCGCCATGCTGCTGGAGCAACACCCTGATGTGGACGCCGTGTTGTGCGGCAGCGACCAGATCGCGCGCGGCGTCATCGAGGTGCTGCGGGAGCGCGGCCACCGGGTTCCGGACGATGTGGCGGTCATGGGCTTCGACAACTGGCAGGTCCTCACCTCCGGCTCCCGGCCGCTGCTGACGAGCGTCGACATGAACCTGGAACAGGTGGGACGCACGGCCGCGCAGGCGTTGTTCGGCGCGATCGGCGGCGCGGCCCGCTCGGGCGTCGAGGCGCTGCCCTGCCGCCTGGCCATCAGGGGATCCACGGCTCCCCTGTCCTGAAGGGGCTCGACAGTGCCCCTGTCCTGAACCATGCGGTCGCCCAACTCTGGCGCCATTCACCTCTCTTGACACTCCATCAGCTCACTCCTACGTTGCGAAAACCTTTTAGGTCTTTCCGCGCGAGGAGGAGCCTCCGATGCGAAGACGAACAGAACCCGCCCTTCAGCGCCTCCTCGTGGCCCTGGCACTCCTCCTGGGTCTCCTCGTCGCCGCACCCCCGGCCCACGCCGCGCAGACCATCGGGTTCCCCACCTTCACCGGCCCCGCCGTCCCCGCCCCGCCTCGCCCACACCTCCGGCGACATGATGCGCGCCATCTACGACGCGGAGAGCTCGGGCACCGACTTCTGGATGGACCGCCTGCTGGCCCGCTCCGGCAACGACCCGGCCGGGCCCTGGCTGATGAGCCGCGGTCGGGCCCTGTTCATGAAGACCCACGACCCGGCGATTCTCGGCTTCGGCGGCCGAGCCGCGTACTGGGAGAGCATCAGCGACAACAGCGCCTACACGGTGGCGATCACCCCGGGCACCTTCACCGAGCAGGTCGCCCAGCGCCGGCAGACCCCCAGCCACTGGAAGAGCGTGCACACCGGTGGATCGGTCACGGTCGAGCAGACCAAGTTCATCACCGACAACAACGTCGCGGTGACGAACCTGTCGATCAGGAACAACGGCAGCGGCTCGACGACCCTGCAACTACGGGCCACTTCGCCCTACGCCACCACGGGCACCGGCAGCGAACTGACGGGCCAGGTCAACGCCTTCAACAACCTCACCACCATCCGGCCGCGCCTGACCGGCGACGGTTTCACGGTCTCAGGCGGCGGCCTCAACCGCTCCGTGACCGTCGCGCCGGGTGCCACCGTCACCGCCAAGGTCGTCATGGGCTTCGTCACCGACGAGATCCCCGCCTCCCGCACGGAGTACGACGCCTACGCGGGTTACTCGAACGCCACGGCCTTCGCCACCCACGTCAGGGCGTACAACCTGTGGTGGGCGCAGAACGTGCCCTACATCGACGTGCCCGAGCCCGCCATCAAGAAGAGCGTCTACTACCGCTGGTGGCTGATGCGCTTCAACCACCTCGACGCCGACATCCCCGGCCAGACCTTCCAGTTCCCCACCTCGACCGAGGGCGTCCTCGGCTACAACAACGCGATCGCGCTCACCCAGCCGATGCACATCGACGATCTCAAGTACCTGCGCAACCCGGCCTACGCGTACGGGAACTGGCTGAGCGTCGGCCAGACCTCCAAGGGCGGCCGATTCCTGGACAACCCGGGCGACCCGGAGAACTGGTCCAACAGCTACACCCAGTACATCGCCGAGGCGGCCTGGAAGAGCTACCAGATCCACGGCGGCCAGCCGGCCATCGCCCGCAGCCTGGCCCACTACGCCGAGGGCGACGTCAAAGGCCAGCTCTCCTACTACGACCACGACAACAACAAGCTCATCGAGTACGACTGGGGCGCCCTGACCGGCAACGACGCCGACGCGATCTCCTTCCACTGGAAGCCCGGCACCATGGACCGGGCCGAGTCCGCCTACCAGTACAGCGGCGCGCTCGCCGCCGCGCAGGCCTACGAGGCGAGCGGCAACGCGGCCAAGGCGACGGAGATGCGCACGCTCGCGAACCAGATCAAGGACGCCATCGTCAACGTCCTGTGGAACCCGAACCGGCAGTTGTTCGAGCACCGGCTCAAGTCGACGAACGAGTGGGTGCCTTGGAAAGAGATCAACAACTACTACCCGTTCGCCGTGGGTGCCGTCCCCAACACCGCCGCCTACCGGCAGGCGCTGCGCTTATACGACGACCCGGCGCACTACCCGGTCTTCCCGTTCTACACGGCCAACCAGGTCGACAAGCAGGCGGCGGCCGACGCCGGAAACCCGGGCTCCAACAACTTCTCCACCATCAACTCCACCGTCCAGTTCCGGCTCTACTCCTCGGTGCTGCGCAACTACCCCAACTCCTGGATGAGCGCGACCGACTACAAGAAGCTCCTCTACTGGAACGCCTGGGCGCAGTACGTCGGCGGCAACACCCAGTGGCCGGACGCCAACGAGTTCTGGGCCGACTGGAACGGCAGCTCGATCAACTACCGTTCCTGGATCCACCACAACATCCTGGGCAGCAGCAACTGGACCGTGATCGAGGACGTCGCGGGGCTGCGGCCGCGCAATGACGCGAAGGTCGAGCTCTCCCCGATCGACATCGGCTGGAGCCACTTCACCGTCAACAACCTCCGCTACCGGGGCGCGGACCTGTCCGTCGTCTGGGACGACCCGGCCGACGGCGTGGTGCGCTACCCGGGCATCCCGGAGGGCTACTCGATCTACGTCAACGGCAACCGCGTCGCCACCGTCAGTACCCTGGTGCCGTTCACCTGGGACCCGGCCACCGGCACCGTCACGACGACCGGAACCGTCACTCACCACACGGCAGTTCCCGGCATGAAGGCGCCCACCGAGGTCGTACAGGACAGCCCTCAGATGACCGACATGCTCGCGAAGGCGGGCGTCGACCTCACCGCCGACCTGACCAACCTCGCCGCCGGAGCGACCGCCTCCGCCTCCCACACCGGTTCCGGCAGCACCCTGAACGGAGCAGTCGACGGCTACCCCACCAACGAGCCGTTCTGGGGCGCGGGAGGATCCGCGAGCAGCCAGGACTGGTACGAACTCAACCTCGGCACGGCCCGCACGCTGAACGAGGTACGCCTGCACTTCAAGGACAGCCGCCCGGCCAGCGGCACGTATCGGGCGCCGTCCGCCTACACCATCCAGTACCACAACGGTAGTTCCTGGGTGGACGTGCCGAGCCAGACCAAGAGCCCGGCGGCACCGCGCGCCAACTACAACCTGGCGAGGTTCCCGGCGATCAGCGCCCAGCGCATCAGGGTGCTGGCCACCCACGCCTCCGGCGCCAGGACGGGCCTGACCGAGATCAAGGTCTTCAACCGGGGCGGCGTCCAACCCCCCGCCAACCAGGCCGGATCCGCGACCCCGTCCGCCTCCTACACCTCCCCCTGGGAGAGCGTCGCCGCGATCAACGACGGCGTCAATCCCCCGTCGTCCAACGACACCGTCAACCCCCGCTGGGGCACCTGGCCGGAGAGCGGCCAGCAGTGGGCCGAACTGACCTGGCCGTCGGCGCGGAGCTTGAACCGGGCCGAGGTGTACTTCTTCGACGACGACCAGGGCATCGACATGCCCTCCGCCTGGAAACTCCAGTACTGGAACGGCAGCACCTACGCCGACGTACCCGGTGCCGGCGGCTACCCACTCGCCAGGAACCAGTACAACAACATCACCTTCACCGCCACGAACACTACCCGGCTACGCGTGCTGCTCACGAGCAACGGCACGAACTCCGTCGGCCTCCTCGAAGCAAAGGTGTACGGACCGTGACCAGATCCAGAGTCCTCCTGGCCCTGCTGGCCCCGCTCGTCCTGGCGACCGCCTTCCTGTCGGCGCCGCCCGCGTCCGCCGCCGTCACCTTCACCTCAACGGGCGTGAACCAGAACGGCGGCAACTGCCTGGACCTGCCGGGCAGTTCGACGACCGTCGGCACACAACTGCGCGCTCTCACCTGCTCCTCGGCCGCCGAGCAGAACTTCGCCCACACACCCGTCTCCGGGACCAGCGACACGTACACGATCACCACCCGGTCCGGCCAGTGCGTCGACGTCCACGGTGCCTCCACGGCGGACAACGCCGCGATCATCCAGTGGCCGTGCCACGGCGGGACGAACCAGCGGTGGCGGCTGGTGCCGGTGTCGGTGAGCGGCACCGACAACACCTTCCACCTGGTCTCCGTCGGCTCCGGCAAGTGCGTGACGCCGAGCGGGGGTTCGTCGGCGTCCGACACGCGCCTGGTCCAACTGCCGTGCGGGACCGGCAACGGCAGGGTGTGGCGGCTGCCCGGGTTCAGCGAAGGCGCCGCGAACACCTTCACCAACCCCTTGTCCCAGCACGGCCCCGACCCGTGGCTGACGTATCACGAGGGCTTCTACTACCTCGCCACCACGACCTGGAACTCAACGGTCACCATGCGCAGGGCGAGCACCCTCGCCGGGCTCGCCACCGCCCCCGACCAGGTGATCTTCCGGCTCACCCGGCCCAATGGGGCGGGCACGATGTGGGCGCCGGAGTTCCATCTGCTCGACGGCCCCAACGGCAAGCGCTGGTACTTCTACTACACGGCAGGGCGTGAGCCGTACGACCTGGGCACCCAGCGGATCCACGTCCTGGAGAGCGCGGGCACGGACCCGATGGGCCCCTACACCTTCAAGGCCGACCTGCTGGACCCGGCCCAGGACAACACCTGGGAACTGGACGCGAGCATCCTTCAACTCGACGGGAATCTTTACCTGTTGGGCACCTTCTACAACGGCTCGCAGCCGATGTTCATCCGTCCGCTGTCCAACCCCTGGACCGCGAGCGGCACCCGCCGCGTCCTGTCGACCCCGGCCTACGGCTGGGAGACCGTGGGCGGCGCCGTCAACGAGGGTCCGGAGGTGCTTCAGCGGGGCGGCAGGACGTTCATCGTCTACTCCGCCAGTCACTGCTCCACCCCCGACTACAAGATGGGCATGCTCACTTACAACGGCGGTGATCCGCTCAGCTCCGCGTCCTGGGTGAAGTCCCCGAACCCGGTCTTCCAGCGGTCCGACGCGAGCGGGGTGTACGGCCCCGGACACGGCGGCTTCTTCAAGTCACCGGACGGGACCGAGGACTGGATGGTCTACCACGCCAACAGCTCCGCGAGCGGGGGCTGCGACATGAACCGCAGCACCCGCGCCCAGAAGTTCACCTGGAACGCGGACGGCACACCGAACTTCGGCACGCCGGTGGCCACGGGTGTGCCGCTGACGTCGCCGTCGGGCGAACGGTAGCGGGGCGCGGCCGTCGGCCGCCCGGGTCAGCGGGCGGCGATGGCCGTCTCGGCCGCCGCCTTGATCCGGGCGCCGAAGGCGTCGGCGTCCTTGCGGGCGGCGGTGAGCGCCAGGCCGACGAGGAGCTTGCCGAGGCCGTGGCCCTCCAGGACGTTGAAGATACGCACCCGGGTCCTGCCGTCGGGCAGGGACTCAAGGTCGTAGCCGCCTTCGCGGGCCATCACGATGTTCTTCGACACCTCGGCCCAGCGGATCCGCGCCGGGGCCTGCAGTTCGGTGATGCGGAACTCCCTGCCGGTCTTCATGCCGGCGTCCTTGACGGTGCTGCGGAAGACCGTGCCCACCGCGGTCGGGGCGTCGGGCACCCGCTCGATCCTGAGCACCCGGGGGCTGAACTGGGGATCGTTGCGCCCGTCGGAGAGGTACTCGAACACCGCCTCGGCGGGCCGGTCGATCTCCACCGTCGCTTCGAACTGTCCGGACATGAGCACTCCTCAATCGCCGCCTGTCGCGACTCTATGGGCCCGCCGGGCCGCCCGCGAGACGAAGGCGACAACCGCCGGACCTCAGGCGCCGGAAGCCTCGCTCTCCGGCGCGGCACCGGAGGCCCGGTGCTCGTGCCAGTCGGCCACGATCTGTTCCAGCTTGGGCATGACGAAGAGTCCGAAGTCGCGCATGTCCATCAGCCGGGCGCGGCCGCCGGTGTTGGACTCGGCGAGGAGTTCGATGTCCTCCATGGAGCCCTTGGCGAACTCGCGCAGCCACAGGCTGCGGATGGCGAAGACGTCGGGCCAGGGGTCCTCGCGGACGCGGTAGAGGTCACGGCGGGAGCCGGGCTGGTTCTCCCGGCTGATGAGGCCGATCCGGACGAGGCTCTGCAGCGCCGTGGAGACGGTACCCGAGCTGATGGAAAGAAACTCGCCTATTTCAGCGGCCGTCAGGGCGCCGCTCGGGGAGACGAGGAGAGCGGCGAAGACGCGTGCGGACATGCGGGGCAGTCCGGTCTCGGCGAACCGGCTCGCGAGCCGCTCCACGGCTCGGGCCTCCCCCTCGGCCGCCCACTGCGGGTCGGTGGACGTCTCGTTCGCTGATTCTGCTCTGCCTGTGGACACGTGTACGGCACCTCCTGCACACACCCTAACCAGCCAACTACGGTTCTTCCAGTTCTCGCAAATTTCAAAATATTCAAGTACTGTTAAAATCATGACTCCTCCGATCTCAATCTCCTCACTGGTCAAGACGTTCGGCCCCACCCGAGCCCTTGACGGACTGGACCTCAGCGTGGAGGCCGGGGAGGTGCACGGATTCCTCGGTCCCAACGGCGCGGGCAAGACGACCACCATCCGCGTCCTGTTGGGGCTGCTGCGCTACGACAGCGGCACGGTGTCGCTGCTCGGCGGTGAACCCTGGGCGGACGCCGTGGAGCTGCACAAGCGGCTCGCCTACGTCCCCGGTGACGTGACCCTCTGGCCGACCCTTTCCGGCGGCGAGGTCATCGACCTGCTGGGCCGGTTACGCGGCGGAGCGAGCAGGAAGCGGCGGGACGAGCTGATCGAGCGGTTCGAGCTGGACCCGAAGAAGAAGGGCCGCGCCTACTCCAAGGGCAACCGGCAGAAGGTGGCCCTCGTCGCGGCCCTCGCCTCCGATGTGGAGCTGCTCATCCTCGACGAGCCCACCTCCGGCCTCGACCCGCTGATGGAGTCGGTCTTCCAGGACTGCATCGGCGAGGAGCGCAGCCGCGGCCGCACCGTGCTGCTCTCCAGTCACATCCTGTCCGAGGTGGAGCAGCTCTGCGACCGCGTCAGCATCATCCGCAACGGCCGTACGGTGGAGTCCGGCACCCTCGCCGAGCTGCGCCATCTCACCCGCACCTCGATCCACGCCGAACTGACCGAGAGCGTCGCGGGACTGACGCGGCTGCCCGGTGTGCACAACGTGCGCATCGACAGCGAGGACCGGCGCACGGTCACCTTCGACGTCGACTCCGGCGACCTCAACACCGCCGTACAGCATCTGACGACCCTCGGACTGCGCAGTCTGGTCAGCCAACCGCCCACGCTGGAAGACCTGTTCATGCGGCACTACACCACCGCGCAGGACAAGGAAGGCAACCGGGCGGAGGCCGCGCGGTGAAGGACTACGCGGGCACCTGGACGCTGCTGCGCCTCGCCCTCCGTCTCGACCGGGTCCGGGCCACCGCCTGGATCCTGGGCATCGTCCTGTTCACCACGGCGTCCGCCCAGAGCAACAACGACCTCTACAGCACGCCCGAGGAGCGGGCCGAGCTGGCCAAGACCGTCGAGACCAACCCGGCGATGCTCGCCCTCGGCGGACGCGCCTTCGACCTGACCACCACCGGCGGGATCAACGCCTATCAACTGGTCGCCTTCATGGCCACGTTCATCGGCCTGATGAGCATCCTGATGGTCGTCCGGCACACCCGCGCCGAGGAGGAGAGCGGCCGCGCCGAGCTGGCCGGTTCCACGGTCCTCGGCCGCAAGGCCTGGCTCGCCAGCTCGCTGCTGCTGGTCACCGGGATGAACCTGGTCATCGCCCTGCTGCTCGGACTCGGCCTGCAGAACACCGATCTGCCCGCCGAGGGCTCATGGGCCTTCGCGCTGGGCTGTGCCGGTGTCGGTGTCTTCTTCGCCGTCGTCGCCGGGATCACCGCCCAGCTCACCGATCACTCCCGTTCGGCCTCCGGCCTCGCCTGCGCCACCCTCGGACTCGCCTATCTGCTGCGCGCCACCGGTGACGCCGCCAGCGCCACCGACAGCGGCCTGACGTGGCTGACCTGGCTCTCCCCCATCGGCTGGGCCGAGATGATGCGCCCGTACACCGAGGAGGACTGGGCGGTCGGCCTGCTGTTCGTCGGCGCCGTCATCATTCTCGGCGCGGCCGTGGTCGTGCTCATCGGCCGGCGGGACATCGGCGCCGGGGTGCTCCCGCCCGTCCTCGGGCCGGTCGAGGCCCACCCCGCGCTGCGTTCGCCCCTCGCGCTCGCCTGGCGGCTCCAGAAGGGCTCGATGCTGGGCTGGGCGCTCGGTTTCGTGGTCGTCGGCGCCGCCTTCGGCGGGGTGGCGGACGGCATGGTGGATGTCGCCGAGGACAATCCCAACATCGACGAGCTGCTGCGCGACCTCGGCGGCAGCGGCAGCATCGTGGACGTCTTCCTCGCCACCATCACCTCACTGATCGCCGTCATCGTCGGCGCCTACGCGGTCCAGTCGGCGCTGCGCCTGTCCGGCGAGGAGTCCGCCCACCGGATCGACCCGGTGCTGTCCACCTCCGTCAACCGGGTGAGCTGGGCGGGCAGTCATCTGACCGTCGCCGCCGTCGGCTCGGTGGTGATGCTCACCGCGGCCGGGCTCTCGGCGGGCCTGGCCCACGGACTCAACAGCGGTGACGTCGCCGGAGAAGTACCCCGGGTCCTGGGCGCCGCGCTGGCCCAGGTCCCCGCCGTATGGACGCTGATCGGCCTGTGCGCACTGCTCTTCGGGCTGCTGCCCCGCTATACGGCCGTGGCCTGGGTCGTGCTGGCCCTCGCCCTGGTCATCGGGCAGTTCGGGGAGGTGCTCAAGCTCGACCAGGCCGTCATGAACCTGTCCCCCTTCACCCATGTCCCCGACCTGCCGTCGGCGGACTTCGAGGCGACACCGCTGCTGTTGCTCGCGCTGCTCGCCGCCGCGCTCATCGCCGCGGGACTGGGCGGCTTCAGGCGGCGCGACATCGCCTGAGACCCGACTCCGCCCGCGCGGAACACCGCCGGGCGGCCCGGCCGTTGCGGCCCACATCCCCCGGGGCCGCACC
Organism: Streptomyces cinnabarinus; assembly: GCF_027270315.1. Lineage (NCBI taxonomy): Bacteria > Bacillati > Actinomycetota > Actinomycetes > Kitasatosporales > Streptomycetaceae > Streptomyces > Streptomyces cinnabarinus. Next base: position 1,202,089 of record NZ_CP114413.1, read on the forward strand.
GGCGTCGGGGCCACCACACGGGCTCCCCCGTCTCGTGTGGTGGCCCCGTTCCGCGTGTACGACAGTCTGTGTCAGGGCATCAATGGGTCCTGCCCCCCGAACGGGCCGCCTCCCGCATCTGCGCCGCGACATGGCGCGCGATGCGCCGGTCGTGCTCCGTCTCCGGGGGCAGCGCCATGAACAGGGCCTTAGAGCGGGCGGCCAGCGGCTCCGCGACCCCCCGGTCGGTGATGACGTACGGCTTCCCGGACCGTACGCCCTCGACCAGCATCTCGCCCACCGCGTCCGGGGAGAGCCCGAGTTGGCGCAGATAGAAGTCCTGCTCGGTGAGGAGTTTCTCGCGGTCCTCCTCCTGTTCGGCGGTGAGGCCGAGGTCGCCGGTGATGCGGCCGCGGGCGGCGCGGTTGGAGGCGACCAGGTTGGTGGCGACCAGGCCGGGGCAGAGCACCGTCACCCCGATGGGATGGCCTTCGTGGCCCAACTGCCGGGCCAGCCCCTCGGAGAGACCGATCACCCCAGCCTTGGTGCCCTCGTACATATAGCCGCCCTGGCCGCCCTGGGGCGCGAGTCCCGCCGTGGAGGCGGTGTTCACGATGTGGGAGGGCTCCCCGCGGGCGATCATGCGGGGCAGGAAGGTCTGGAGGCCGTTGACCACACCGCCGATGTTGACGCCGAGGATCAGGTCCCACAGCGCGTAGCTCATCGCGCTGACCGGGTAACTGCCGCCCACGCCCGCGTTGTTGCAGAGCAGCGACACCGGGCCGAGGCGCTGCTCGGCCTCGTCCGCGACGCGGGCGTAGGCGTCGCGGTCGGTGACGTCCAGGGTGAAGGTGGCCACTTGGGTCATGGCCGCCAGCTCGGCACCGGCCTCGGCGAGCGCCTCCGCGTCGATGTCGGCGACGGCGAGCCGCATGCCCTCCTTGGCGAAAGCCCGGGCCAGGCCCAGTCCGATGCCTTGGGCGCCGCCGGTGATGAAGGCGGTCCGTCCCGCGAGTTCGAGCACTACGGCTCCATTCTTGTGCGTCGATGGGATGGTGCGGTTCGGTGGAGTGGTGCGGTTCGGTGGGACGGTGCTGCTGAGTCGGATGGTGCGGTCACGGCTGCCGTGCGGGGAGGTCGCGCAGCCAGGCGTCGACGGTGTGAGCGGTCTGCGCCGCGTGGGCCTCCATCAGGGTGAAGTGGTCACCGGGCACCTCTATGGCGGTGTGCTCGAAGCTCCAGTCGGCCCGCCGCCGGTTGCCCTCAGGACCGATCGGGTCGGCCGCGCGGACCAGCAGCGTGGGGGCCGCCAACTCCGCCTGCCGGAAGGCGAGATAGAGGTAGCGGGCGCGGGCGGTGACCCAGGCGTCGCCCCAGCTCTCACCCTGGTGCTCGCCCTCCCCGACCCGCTCCAGCAGCCCGCTGAGCACACTGTTGGCCCACGGGTCGAGGTCGAACCCGCCGGCCGTGTCCCACCAGTGGGTGTCGACCAGCACCACAGCCGCCGCACCGGAGCCCGTGTCCTCCAACTGCCGGGCGACCGCGCTCGCGATCAGGCCGCCGCTGGAGTAGCCGAGCAGGGCGTACGGCTCGTCCCCGGCGTTCTGCCTGATCGCCTCCGCCAGGGTGCGCACCAGCGCGTCCAGGTCGGCGGGGAGCGGCTCGCCCGTCATGAAGCCCGGCAGGGACAGCGCGGAGACGGTCCGGCTGTCACTGAGCGCGGAGGCGAACGGCAGGTACTGATAGACGCTGGGCTTCCAGGCGAAGGTCGGCAGACAGATCAGCTGGGGCGCCCGGATCCCCCGGGCCAACGGGGTGAGCTGCGGCAGCTTCGCCAGCTCGGCCGGGCCGGAGAAGGAGTCCCGGAAGTCGGCCGCCGTCCGCAGCACCGTGCTGATCTCCGCGAACCGGCCCTCGCGACAGGCCCGGACGAAGATCCCGCTGAGCGAGTCCGGATCCGCGGGACGCGACTCCACCGGGGCGACCGCCACCGGGGTGCCGCCGTCCGCCAGCTCCTCGGAGAAGTACCGGGCCAGCGCCTCCGGTGTGCGGTGGTCGAAGATCAGCGTCGCGGGGAGGGTGAGTCCGGTGACGGTGCCGAGCCGGTTGCGCAGTTCGACCGCGGTGAGCGAGTCGAAGCCCAGGGCGGAGAACTCGCGCGCCATGTCGAGCGCGCCGGGGTCGGTGTGCCCGAGGACCGCGGCGACATGGCCGCGGACCAGTTCACGCAGCGCCTCCTCCCGCCCGGCCCGGTCCAGCCCGGCGAGGCGCTTGACCAGCCCCGAGGCCGACTCGACGGCGTCGTTGGCGGCGGTGCCCCGGCGTCTCCGCGTCTTCGTGACCAACTCCCGCAGGAACGGCGGCACATGCGCGCCGCCACGCAGCCCGGCCGGGTCGAGCACGGCCGCCACCGCCACCGCGTCATCCGCCCCTACGGCCGAGTCGAAGAGGGCGAGCCCGCGCTCCGAGCTCAGCGGCAGCATGCCGCCCTGCGCCATCCTCGCCTGGTCCTGCTCCCCGAGACCGCTGGTGAGGGCGCTGGTCTCCGCCCAGTAACCCCAGGCGAGGGAGGTGGCGGGGAGTCCTCGGTCGCGGCGGTGGTGGGCGAGGGCGTCGAGGAAGGTGTTGGCGGCTGCGTAGTTGGCCTGGCCGGGCCCGCCGAACACGCCGGAGGCGGAAGAGTACAGCGCGAAGAAGGACAGGTCGGCGCCTTGGGTCAACTCATGGAGGTTGAGGGCGGCTTGGACCTTCGGCCGCCAGACGGCACTGAGCTGCTCGGGGGTGAGGGAGGTGACCAGCCCGTCGGCCAGTACGCCCGCCGCGTGGACGACGCCCGTCAGCCGCCGCCCGTGCAGCAGCGAGGCGAGCTGATCACGATCGGCCGCGTCACAGGCGGCGACCTCGACACTGGCTCCCAACTCATCGAGCTGCGCTACGAGTTCCCGGGCCGCGGGCGCGTCCGGCCCCTGGCGGCTGGTCAGCAGCAGCTTCCGTACGCCATGGGCGGTGACGAGATGCCGGGCCAGGAGGGAACCAAGGGTCCCGGTCCCGCCGGTGATCAGGACGGTGCCCTCCGGGTCCACCGGCACGGGCATCGTCAGGGCGACCTTGCCGACATGCCGGGCCTGGCTCATGAACCGGAACGCCTCCCGCGCCCGGCGCACCTCCCACGCCCGCACCGGCAACGGCTCCAACACACCCGACGCGAACAGGCGCATGAGCTCGGCCAGGGTCTCCTGGATGCGCTCGGCTCCTGCCTCGCTCAACTCGAAGGCGGTGTACCGGACTCCGGGGAGCTGGTCGGGGTCACGGATGTCGGTCTTGCCCATCTCCACGAAGCGGCCCTGGGGGGAAAGGAGTTCGAGGGAGGCGTCCACGAACTCGCGGGCGAGGGAGTTCAGGACGACATCGACGCGCTGGTCGGCGAAGGTCTCGCGGAAGTCGAGGTCGCGGGAGGAGGCGATCTGCCCGTCGTCAAGGCCGAGGGCACGCAGTGCGTCCCATTTCCCGGGGCTGGCCGTAGCAAGGACCCTCGCGCCGAAGTGCCGGGCCAGCTGGATCGCCGCCATCCCGACACCACCCGCACCCGCATGCACGAGGACCGTCTCACCCTCCCGGAGTTGACCAAGGTCCACGAGCGCGTAGTAAGCCGTCAGGAAGGCCACGGGGACGGTCGCCGCCTGCTCGAAGGTCCAGCTCTCCGGAATCGGCACGACGAGCCGGGCGTCCGTCACCGCTCGGGGGCCGAAGCCCTCGGTCATCAGGCCCGTGACCCGGTCGCCGGGGACGACGTCGGTGACGTCCGCGCCGACCTCCACGACCACACCGGCCGCCTCGCTGCCCAGGATCGGGCGGCCGGGGTACATGCCCAGCGTCAGCAGCACGTCACGGAAGTTGACACCCGCGGCGCGCACGGCGACCCGGATCTCGCCCGGTGCGAGTGGGGCGTCCGCCTCGGGGGCGGGCACCAGGGTGAGCCCCTCCGGGGTGCCACTGGCCGTGGCGTCAAGCCGCCAGGCATCCGTGTCCGGGGGCGGAACCAGCGAGCCCTCGGCACCGGGCCGCACCAGCCGGGGCACGAGCGTCGCCGCGCCGCGCACCGCGACCTGCCCCTCACCGGAGTCCAGGGCCGCCGTGACGGCCGCCGGGAGCAACTCGGCGTCCGCACCCCCCGATTCCTCCGCCGGGTCCAGGTCGACCAGCAGGAAGCGGCCCGGGTGTTCCGACTGCGCGGAACGGATCAGGCCCCAGACCGGGGCGGCCGCCAGGTCGGTGAGCGTGTCGTCGCCGCCTGCGGGGACCGCGCCTCGTGTCACGAACACGAGCCGGGAATCGGCGAGGCCCTCGTCGGCCAGCCAGTCCTGGACCACGGCGAGAATCCGGGCTGTGGTCTCCTCCGCGGCGGACGTTCCAGTGGCGGTCACCGCGAGCAGCGCGACCTGTGGGGCGGGCACTCCCCACTCCAGCACGCCGCGCACACCCGCCACGTCCAGATAGGCGTCGGCGGCCAGCCCCGCGCCCTGCACCGCAGCGCCCAGACCATACGGGTCGTCCCCGATCACGGCCCAAGTGGCGTGCCGCACGGCCTCGGGATCACAGGGCACCGGAGTCCACCGGATCCGGAACATGTCGTACGTCCGTGGCGCGCGGGCCGCCGCGAGCTGGGCCGCGGTGACCGGGCGGACCAGAAGGGAGCCGACGGAGGCCACGGGTGCTCCGGCGCCGTCGGCGAGGTCGATCCGGACCGCGTCGGCGGACTCGGCCCGGAGCCGCACCCGGAGCCTGTCGGCGCCCGAGGCGAAGAGGGTGACGCCGGTCCAGGCGAAGGGCAGCCGTAGCGTGGCCGTCGGTTCCGGCTCGGCGGGCTCGGTCCGGGCGCAGCCGTGGGCGTGCAGGGCGGCGTCCAGCAGAGCCGGGTGCAGGCCGTAGCGGGCGGCGTCGCCCCGCTGCCCCTCGGGGAGCGCCACCTCGGCGAAGATGTCGGCGCCGCGCCGCCAGACCCTACGCAGGCCCTGGAAGGCGGGGCCATAGCCGTAACCCGCCTCGGCGGCGGCCTCGTAGAAGCCGGAGACGTCGACGGCCTCGGCTCCGGGCGGGGGCCACGCCTCGGCGAACCGTTCCTGGTCGGACGGGCGCTCGGGCAGCAGGGTGCCCTCGGCGTGCAGCGTCCACTCCTCGGCGTCCCCCTCCGCGTCCGCGGCCCGGGAATGGACGGAGACGGCACGTCGTCCGTCGTCGTCGGGCAGTTCTACCAGCACCTGCACCTGTACGGCGCCCAGCTCGGGGAGGACCAGCGGCGCCTGGAGGGTGAGTTCGGCGAGATGCCCACAGCCGACCTCGTCCCCGGCCCTGATCGCCAGCTCCACGAAGCCCGTGCCGGGAAGGAGGATCGTGCCCGCGACGGCATGGTCGGCGAGCCAGGGGTGGCTGCGCGTGGAGAGGCGGCCGGTGAGGATGACTCCGCCGTCGACGGCCAGGCTTACGGCCGCGCCCAGCAGGGGGTGGCCGGCGGCGGTGAGTCCGGCGCCGGTGACGTTCGCGGCGGCGGCTGCCGTGGACTCCAGCCAGTAGCGGTGGTGTTGGAAGGGGTACGTCGGGAGGTCGACCCGGTGGGGGTTGCGGCCCGCGTATATCGCGGACCAGTCGATGTCGGTGCCCTGGACCCAGAGCTCGGCTGCGCCGGCGATGAAACGGGCGTTCTCGTCCTCGTCGCGGCGAAGGGTGCCGACGACGGTGACCGGCTCCTCGGCGGCTTCGGCGATGGCCTGGACGCCCATGGTGAGTACGGGGTGGGCGCTGACCTCGATCAGGCGCAAGTGGCCCTGGTTCAAGGCTTCTTGGATCGCCTCGGTGAAGCGCACGGGCTGGCGCAGGCCCTCGTACCAGTACGTGGCGTCCATCGTGGTCGTGTCCAGTTGTACGCCGGTGACCGTGGAGATCAGCGGGACCTGGGATGCCTGCGGCGCGACGGGGGCGAGGACGTCCAGCAGCTTCGCCTTTATGTCCTCGACGTGGATGGAGTGCGAGGCGTAGTCCACGGGGACACGACGTGCGCGTACACCAGCGGCTTCGGCGGTGGCCGCGATCTCGTCCAGGGCTTCCGGATCACCGGCTACGACCGTGGCGTCCGGACCGTTGTAGACCGCCACCGAGACCCGGCCCCCGTACGACGACACCCACCCCGACGCCTGCTCAGCACCCGTCGCCAGCGACAACATCCCACCACGACCGGCAAGTTCATCCCGGATAGCAGCAGACCTCAGCGCCACGACCCGAGCCGCATCCTCCAGACTCAGCGCACCGACCACCGCCGCAGCCGCAATCTCACCCTGCGAATGACCAATCACCGCAGCCGGTTCGATACCCAGCGACTCCCACACCGCGGCCAGCGACACCATGACCGCCCACAACACCGGCTGGACCATGTCCACCCGCCGCATCCACACGTCATCGTCACCGGACAACACCTCGGTCAACGACCAGTCCACGAAAGGCGACAAAGCGACAGAACACTCAGCGATCCGCGCCGCAAACACCGGCGAGGACCCCAACAACCCCCGCCCCATCCCCACCCACTGCGACCCCTGCCCCGGAAACACAAAGACGACCCCGGAGTCCCCGCCCGCCGCCCCGGTCACGACGTTGGGTGCGATGCCGCCCGAGGCGACCGCGTGAAGGGCCGCGGTCAGTTCCTTCGACTCCGAACCCCACACCACCGCGCGGTGGCTGAGCATGGCTCGGGTGGTCAGCAGGCTCCAGCCGGTGTCGATCGGGTCGGTGTCGGCCACGGCGGTCGCGAGGCGGTCCGCCTGGGTGGTGAGGGCCTCGGCGGTGCGGGCCGAGACCAGCCAGGGGAGGATCGGGGAACGGGCGAGTCCGCCGTCGCCCGGGGCGGCTTCCGGGGCCATGGGCTCCTCGGCGGGGGCCTGTTCCAGGACGACGTGGGCGTTGGTCCCGGAGATGCCGAAGGAGGAGACGGCGGCCCGGCGTGGGCGGTCCTCGACCGTGGTCCACTCATGGGGCTCGGTGAGCAGTCTGACCTCGCCCGACGTCCAGTCGACGTGCGGGGTCGGCTCGTCCACGTGCAGTGTCTTGGGGAGGACGCCCGCGCGCAGGGCCATCACCATCTTGATGATGCCCGCCACTCCGGCGGCGGCCTGGGTGTGCCCGATGTTGGACTTCACCGAGCCGAGCCAGAGCGGCCGGTCCGGGTCACGGTCCTGGCCGTAGGTGGCGAGGAGCGCCTGCGCCTCGATCGGGTCCCCGAGCGTCGTACCCGTGCCGTGCGCCTCCACCACGTCCACGTCGGCCGTCGAGAGTCCGGCGGCGGCCAGGGCCTGCCGGATGACGCGCTGCTGGGACGGGCCGTTGGGCGCGGTCAGTCCGTTGGACGCGCCGTCCTGGTTGACGGCGGAGCCGCGGACGATCGCGAGGACGGGGTGGCCGTTGCGGACGGCGTCGGTGAGGCGTTCGACCACGAGGATGCCGACGCCCTCGGCCGGGCCGAAGCCGTCGGCGGCGCCCGCGAACGCCTTGCAGCGGCCGTCCTCGGCCAGCCCGCGCTGGCGGCCGAACTCGATGAAGGTCGCGGGGGTCGGCATGACCGTGACTCCGCCCGCGAGCGCCAGCGTGCACTCGCCGTTGCGCAGCGCCTGGATCGCCAGATGCAGGGCGACGAGCGAGGAGGAGCATGCCGTGTCGACGGAGACGGCGGGGCCTTCGAGACCGAGGGTGTAAGCGACCCGGCCGGAGGCGACGCTGACGGCGTTGCCGATGCTGATGTAGCCCTCAATGCCTTCGGGGACGCTGTTGAGCCGCGACACGTACTCGGAGGAGGGGGCGCCGGTGAACACACCCGTCGGAGTGGAGCGCAGGGTGTGCGGATCGATGCCCGCGCGCTCGACGGCCTCCCAGGACGCTTCGAGGAGCAGCCGCTGCTGCGGATCCATCGCCAGCGCCTCGCGCGGCGAGATCTCGAACAGTTCGGCGTCGAAGTCGCCGACGGCCTCCAGGAAGCCGCCGCCCTTGACGTAGGTCTTGCCCTCGGCGTCCGGGTCGGGGTCGTAGAGGCCGTCCAGGTCCCAGTCGCGGTCCGTGGGGAAGGGGCCGATGGCGTCCTCGCCGGAGAGGACGAGGCGCCACAGGTCCTCGGGGGAGCGGACGCCGCCGGGGTAGCGGCAGGCCATGCCGACGATCGCGATCGTCGGCTGCTCCTCCAGTTGCTTGATCCGGCGGCGGGCCTGGCGGAGGTCGGCAGTAGCCCGCTTGAGGTAATCGCGGAGTTTCTGCTCGTTGTTCATCGAGGGGCTCCTGTCGGCACGTCGAGTCGGATGGGCCGGTTCACGCTGTCCCCAACTCGCTGTCGAGGAGGTCGAACAGTTCGTCGTCGGTGGCGTCGTCGAGGTCGTCGTCCGCGGCGGTCCCGGTGTCGGGCGCCGCGCCTTCCAGGGCCGTGAGCAGCGCCCGGAGCCGGTCGGTGATGCGGTGACTGACGACGTCGTCGGTGCTGGCCGCGCCGATGACCCGCTCCAGCCGTTCCAGATCCGCGGCGAGCGCGGGGGCCGTGTCGGGCGCTTCGGCGAGGGTGATCCGGGAGCGGATGTGATGGGTGAGGGCGGTGGGGGTGGGGTGGTCGAAGACGAGGGTCGCGGGGAGGCGGAGTCCGGTCGCCGTGTTGAGGCGGTTGCGAAGCTCGACGGCGGTGAGCGAGTCGAAGCCGAGGTCCTTGAACGGCCGCTCCGCGTCGAGGGATTGGGGGTTGGCGTGGCCGAGTACGGCGGCCACGTGGGAGCGGACCAGGTCGAGCAGGAACCGCCCCCGCTCGGGCTCGCTCAGCCCCGCCAGCCGCTCCTCCAGCCCGCCGGACCCACCGGCTGTCCCCGCCGAGGCCGCCGTACGCCGTGCCGTGGCGGCGGGGGCGCGCACCAGTCCGCGCAGCAGCCCCGGCAACGCCCCGCCCTTCGCGAGGGCACGCAGCTCCGCCAGGTCCAGCGGACTGGCCACGAACAGCGCCTCGTCCAGGGACACGGCCCGGTCGAAGAGGGCGAGTCCGTGGTCGGAGGACATCGGCCTGAGGCCGCCTTGCGAGAGGCGGGCCCGGTCGCGGCTTTCCATGTGCCCGGTCATGGCACTGGCCTGCTCCCAATAGCCCCAGGCCAGGGAGGTGCCGGGCAGGCCCTGGGCGTGGCGGTGCTGGGCGAGGGCGTCCAGGAACACGTTCGTGGACGCGTAATTGGCCTGGCCCGGGGCACCGAAGACACCGGAGGCGGAGGAGTAGAGCGCGAACAAGGCCAGATCCGCGTCCCGGGTCAGCTCGTGCAGGTTGACGGCGGCCTCGACCTTCGGGTTCCAGACCGTGGCGAGCTGCTCCGGGGTGAGGGAGGTGACCAGCCCGTCGGCAAGGACGCCGGCCGCGTGGACGACACCGGTCAGATTCCGGCCGTCGAGGAGGGCGGCGAGCTGGGATCGGTCGGCCGCGTCACAGGCAGCGACCTCGACCGATGCACCCAACTCCGCAAGCTCGTCCCTGAGTTCGATCGCTCCCGGCGCCTCCGGTCCGGAGCGACTGGTCAGCAGCAGGTGACGTACGCCGTGCTCGGTCACCAGATGCCGGGCCAGGAGTCCGCCCAAGGTGCCCGTGCCACCCGTGACCAGCACCGTGCCCTCGGGATCCAGGACCGGTGGCATCGTCAGCACCACCTTGCCGACATGCCTGGCCTGGCTCATGAAACGGAACGCCTCCCGCGCCCGGCGCACATCCCACGCCCGCACCGGCAGCGGCTCCAGGGCGCCCGACGCGAAGAGAGCCATCACCTCGGCGAGGATCTCGCCCATCCGTTCCGGTCCCGCTTCGCCGAGTTCGAACGGCGCATACGTCATTCCGGGGTTGGCCCGCGCCAACTGCTCGGGGTCGCGCAGATCCGTCTTGCCCATCTCCACGAAGCGGCCCTGGGGGGAGAGGAGTTCGAGGGAGGCGTCCACGAACTCGCGGGCGAGGGAGTTCAGGACGACATCGACTCCGGCTCCGGCTCCGGCTCCGGCTCCGGCGAAGGTCTCCTTGAAGTCGAGGTCGCGGGAGGAGGCGATCTGGTCGTCCGTCAGCCCTAGCCCGCGCAGCACGTCCCACTTCCCGGGACTCGCCGTGGCCAGAACCTTCGCACCGAAGTGCCGGGCGAGCTGGATCGCCGCCATACCGACCCCACCCGCACCCGCGTGCACCAGGACGGTCTCACCCTCCCGGAGTTGACCAAGGTCCACGAGCCCGTAGTACGCGGTCAGGAACACCACCGGAACCGACGCCGCCTGCTCGAACGACCAGCCCTCCGGGATCGGCACCACGACCCGGGCGTCGGCGACGACCAGTGGGGCGAACGCCTGCGGGATGATCCCCATGACCCGGTCGCCGGGCGCGAACCCGGTGACCCCGGGGCCGACCTCGACGACCACACCCGCACCCTCGCTGCCCAGGATGGGCCGGCCCGGGTACATCCCGAGGCTGATCAGGACGTCGCGGAAGTTCATCCCCGCGGCTCGGACGGAGATCCGGATCTGCCCGGCTTCGAGTGGCGCGGTGGCCTCCGGGAAGGGCAGCAGGGCCAGTCCGTCCAGCGTGCCGGAGGCGAGGGTGTCCAGCCGCCAGGCCCGCTCGCCAGGCGGAGGAGCGAGTGCGCTGCCCGTTTCGGCCCGGCTCAGCCTCGGCACGAAGGCTTCCTCGCCACGCAACACCAGCTGCGCCTCCGCAGCCCCGAGCGCAGCCAAAACGGCCTCCGCCAGGAGGTCTGCGCCCGCCTCCGGCTCCGGGTCCAGATCGAGCAGCAGGAACCGGTCCGGGTTCTCGGACTGCGCGGACCGGATCAGACCCCACACCGGGGCGGCCACCAGATCGAGTACGTCCTCCCCATCGCGGGCGGCGAGAGCGCCTCGCGTCACGATCACCAGGCGGGTGTCGCTCAGGGCTTCCTCCGCCAGCCATTCCTGTACGACCTGCAGGGCCGTCTGCGTGATCTGGCGGGCGGCGCCGGCCAGATCACCCTCGACGACGGGTGGCGTCCAGAAGACCAGGGCGGGCGCCGGGACGCCGGCTTCCAGCACGACCCGTAGACCCTCGATGTCCAGATACGAATCCACGGCAAGCCCGGCACCCTGCACGGCAGCGCCGACGTTGTAAGGGTCCGCCGTGCCGAGCACCGCCCAGACCCCGGCGCCCGTCGCCTCCTCAGGCACAGACAGCGGCAGCCACTCCGTACGGAACAAGTCGTCGCCCTCGGTGCTGCTCAGCGCCCCGGCCGACACCGGCCGCAGCACCAACGACCGCACCTCGGCAACCGGCTGGCCAGCAGCGTCAGCCACCTCCACCGTCAGGGCGTCATCACCCGCCGCGCAGATCCGCACCCGCACCCGGTCCGCACCCGACGCGAACAACGACACGCCGGTCCACGCGAACGGCAGGCGCAACGTCTCCGGGTCACCGCCGAAATCGCCGTATCCGTTGGCGTGCAACGCCGCGTCCAGCAGCGCCGGATGAATCCCGAACCGACCCGCCTCCCCCCGCTCGGCCTCACTGAGTTCGACCTCGGCGAAGACCTCGCCCCCGCGCCGCCATGCCGCACGCAGTCCCTGGAAGGCGGGGCCGTAGCCGTAACCGGCGGCCTCGGCGCCTTCGTAGAAGCCGGTGACATCCAGGGGATCGGCGTCCCTCGGGGGCCAGGTGGTGAGGTCGGTCGTGGGCGGCTGCCCGGTGTCCGCGCCGAGTACGCCCTCGGCGTGCCAGGTCCACGAGGCGTCCACGCCCTCGGGGCGGGAGTGCACGGTGACTTCCCGGTCGCCGCTGCCGTCGGGCGCACCGACGATCACCTGGATTTGCACGGCGGCCTGTTCGGGGACAATCAGCGGCGCGTGGAGGGTGAGTTCGGTGAGATGGCCGCAACCGACCTCGTCACCGGCCCTGATCGCCAGTTCCACGAATCCGGTGCCGGGGAAGAGGACGGTGCCCGCGACGGCGTGGTCGGCGAGCCAGGGTTGGGTGCGGGTGGAGAGTCGGCCGGTCAGGACGAGGCCACCGTCGGCGGCGAGGCTCACGGCCGCGCCGAGCAGCGGGTGGTCGGCGGCGCCGAGGCCCAGCTCGGCGGGGTCGCCGGTCGTATTCGGCGCCTCCAGCCAGAAGCGTTCGCGCTGGAAGGCGTAGGTGGGCAGGTCTACTTGGGTGACGGGGCGGCCCGTGTATACGGCGGTCCAGTCGATGTCCACGCCACGAACCCAGAGTTCGGCGGCGCCGGCGATGAAGCGAGTGCTCTCGTCCTCGTCGCGACGGAGGGTGCCGACGACAGTGACGGGCTGCTCTGCGGCTTCGGCGATGGCCTGGACGCCCATGGTCAGGACGGGGTGCGCGCTGACCTCGATCAGGCGGAAGTGATCCTGGTTCAGGGCCTCTTGGATCGCCTCGGTGAAACGGACGGGCTGACGCAGGCCCTCGTACCAGTACGAGGCGTCCATCGTGGTCGTGTCCAACACCGCGCCGGTGACCGTGGAGATGACCGGCACGCGAGAGGTCTGCGGTGCGACCGGCGCGAGCACGTCCAGCAGCCGTTCCCGGATGTCTTCCACGTGCGTCGAGTGCGAGGCGTAGTCCACGGGGACGCGACGGGCCCGCACACCGCTGGCTTCGGCGGTGGCCGCGATCTCGTCCAGGGCTTCCGGGTCACCGGCTACGACGGTGGCGTCCGGACCGTTGTAGACCGCCACCGAGACACGGTCCCCGTACGGCGACACCCAGCCGGCAGCCTGTTCAGCACCCGTCGCCAGCGACAACATCCCACCACGACCAGCCAGTTCATCCCGAATGGCAGCCGACCTCAGCGCCACGACCCGTGCCGCATCCTCCAGACTGAGCACACCTGCCACGGCCGCACCCGCGATCTCACCCTGGGAATGACCAATCACCGCAGCGGGCTTGACGCCCAGCGACTCCCAGACGGCTGCCAGCGAGACCATCACGGCCCACAACACCGGCTGGACCACATCCACCCGCCGCATCCAGGCGTCGTCATCGCCCTTCAACACCTCGACAAGTGACCAGTCCACGAAAGGCGACAGAGCGCTGGAGCACTCGGCGATCCGCGCCGCGAACACCGGCGAGGACCCCAACAACCCCCGCCCCATCCCCAACCACTGCGACCCCTGCCCCGGAAACACGAACACCGGCGCTCCAGAGACAACAGCAGCCCCTAAGACCCCATGTGCCGCCACCTCACCCGACGCCAACGCCGCAAGCCCCGCCGTCAACTCGGCAGACTCCCGGCCCCAGACCACCGCCCGATGCTCCAACGCCGTACGCGAAGCCCAAAGACTCCACCCCACATCCACCGGATCACCCGCGACAGAAGCCAACCGCCCAGCCTGCGCAGCCAGCGCAGCCGCCGTACGCCCCGACACCAACCACGGCACCACCGGAGACCCCGACAACCCCTCCGGACCCGAGACCACCACCGGCCCTGAACCCTCAGGCGGCGCCTCCTCCAGGATGATGTGCGCGTTCGTGCCGGAGATGCCGAAGGAGGAGACGCCGGCCCGGCGGGGGTGGCCGTTGGTCTGCCAGTCCCGTTCCTCGGTGAGGAGTTCGACCAGTCCTGCCGACCAGTCCACGTGCTGGGTGGGCGCGTTCACGTGCAGGGTTCGGGGCAGGACGCCCGCGCGCAGCGCCATCACGATCTTGATGATGCCCGCGACACCGGCGGCCGCCTGAGCGTGGCCGATGTTCGACTTCACCGAGCCCAGCCACAACGGCCGGTCGTCCGCCCGCTCCTGCCCGTACGTGGCCAGCAGTGCCTGGGCCTCGATCGGGTCCCCGAGCGTCGTACCCGTGCCGTGCGCCTCCACCACGTCCACCTCGGCCGCCGCCACTCCGGCGTTGGCGAGGGCCTGCCGGATGACGCGCTGCTGGGAGGGGCCGTTGGGCGCAGTGAGCCCATTCGACGCGCCGTCCTGATTGATCGCCGACCCGCGCACGACGGCGAGGACCCGATGGCCCTTCGCGCGGGCGTCCGACAGCCGCTCGACCACCAGGACGCCGACGCCCTCTCCGGGGCCGAAGCCGTCGGCCGCGTCCGCGAACGCCTTGCAGCGGCCGTCCGCCGAGAGCCCGCGCTGGCGACTCAGCTCCACGAAGCCGGTCGGGGTGCACATCACCGTGACACCGCCGGCCAGCGCCATGTCGCACTCGCCGTTCCGGAGCGACTGCGCCGCCAGATGCAGCGCGACCAGCGACGAGGAGCAGGCCGTGTCGACGGTGACCGCCGGTCCCTCCAGGCCGAGTTGGTAGGCGATGCGGCCGGAGGTGACGCTGGACATGTTGCCGGTGCCGAGGAAGCCCTCGATGCCGTCCGGCAGCGTGTTGAGGCGGGCCACGTACTCGGAGGCCAGGGCGCCCGCGAAGACGCCGGTCCGGCTGCCGCGCAGGGAGCCGGGGGCGATGCCCGCTCGCTCGACGGCCTCCCAGGACGCTTCGAGGAGCAGCCGCTGCTGGGGATCCATCGCGAGGGCCTCGCGCGGTGAGATCCCGAAGAACTGGGCGTCGAACCGCGCCGCTCCGGTCACGAACCCGCCGCCCCGGACGTAGGTCTTGCCCTGGGCCTCCGGGTCGGGGTCGTACAGGTCATCGTCCCAGTCGCGATCCTGCGGGAAGGGCGTGATGGCGTCCTCTCCGGCCAGGACCAGCCGCCACAGCTCCTCGGGGGACTCGATTCCGCCGGGGTAGCGGCAGGCCATGCCGACGATGGCGATCGGCTCGTTCGCCCGGCCGCTGTCGGCTCCCGCCGGGCGCACGTCGATGGCCTGCCGCCGGGCGGCGTCGGGCAGTCCGGACACCTGGGAGCGGATGTGGTGGGTGAGGGCGGTGGGGGTGGGGTGGTCGAAGACGAGGGTCGCGGGGAGGCGGAGGCCGGTCGCCGTGTTGAGGCGGTTGCGGAGTTCGACGGCCGTGAGCGAGTCGAAGCCGAGGTCCTTGAACGGCCGCTCCGCATCGACGGACTGCGGATTCGCGTGGCCGAGTACAGCGGCCACGTGCGACCGCACCAGGTCCAGCAGGAACCGCTCCCGATCCGGCTCGCTCAGCCCCGCCAGCCGCTCCTCCAGCGAACCGCCGTCCGCCGTGGCCACCGAGGTCACCGCTCGCCGCGTCGCGGCCGGGGCGCGCACCAGCCCCCTCAGCAAGGTGGGCAGCACTCCCTTCGCGGCGTGCGAACGCAGTTCCGCCATGTCCAACGGGCTGGCCAGGAGCAGCCCTTCGTCCAGGCGCACCGCGGCGTCGAACAGGGCCAGTCCGCGCTCGGCGGACAGCGGGACCAGGCCACCCTGGGACACCCTCGCCCGGTCGCGGCTTTCCATGTGCCCGGTCATGGCACTGGCCTGCTCCCAGTAACCCCAGGCCAGGGAAGTGCCGGGCAGGCCCTGGGCTCGGCGGTGCTGGGCGAGGGCGTCCAGGAACACGTTCGTGGACGCGTAGTTGGCCTGGCCCGGGGCACCGAAGACACCGGAGGCGGAGGAGTAGAGCGCGAACAAGGCCAGATCCGCGTGCCGGGTCAGCTCGTGCAGGTTGACGGCGGCCTCGACCTTCGGGTTCCAGACCGTGGCGAGTTGCTCCGGGGTGAGGGAGGTGACCAGCCCGTCGGCGAGGACGCCGGCCGCGTGGACGACACCGGTCAGATTCCGGCCGGCGAGGAGGGCGGCGAGCTGGGATCGGTCGGCCGCGTCGCACGCGGCGACCTCGACCGATGCGCCCAACTCGGTTATCTCGGACACGAGTTGCGCCGCGCCCGGCGCCTCCGGACCCGAGCGGCTCGTGAGCAGCAGGTGACGTACGCCGTGCTCGGTCACCAGATGCCGGGCCAGGAGTCCGCCCAAGGTGCCCGTGCCACCCGTGACCAGCACCGTGCCCTCGGGATCCAGGACGGGCGGCATCGTCAGCACCACCTTGCCGACATGCCTGGCCTGGCTCATGAAACGGAACGCCTCCCGCGCCCGGCGCACATCCCACGCCCGCACCGGCAGCGGCTCCAGGGCGCCCGACGCGAAGAGGTCGACGATCGTGCGCAGAATCTCGCTCGCGCGGTCCAGGCCGCCGTCGCCGGGACTGTAGGCGCGATAGGCGACCCCGGGCCGCTCCTCGGCGACTTCTTCGGCATCCCGGATGTCGGTCTTGCCCAGCTCCAGGAAGCGACCGCCGTGCGGCAGGAGGTCGAGGGAGGCGTCGACGAACTCGCGGGCGAGGGAGTTGAGGACGAGGTCCACCCCCGCCGCTCGGAACTTCTCCCGGAAGTCGAGGTCGCGGGAGGAGGCGATCTGGTCGTCCGTCAGTCCCAGACCGCGCAGCGCGTCCCACTTCCCGGGGCCGGCCGTGGCAAGGACCTTCGCGCCGAGGTGCCGGGCGAGCTGGATCGCCGCCATACCGACGCCGCCAGCACCCGCGTGGACGAGCACCGTCTCGCCGCGCTGGACCTGACCAAGGTCCACGAGCCCGTGGTAGGCCGTCAGGAACACCACCGGAACCGAAGCGGCCTGCTCGAACGACCAGCCCTCCGGAACAGGCACCAGCATGCGCGCATCGGTGACCGAGAGCGGGCCCAGGCCGCCCGTCACAAAGCCCATGACACGGTCCCCGGGCGCGAAGCCGGTGGCCCCGGGTCCGACCTCGGCCACCACACCCGCGGCCTCGCTGCCCATGACCTGCTGGTCGGGGACCATGCCCAGGCCGATCAGAACATCACGGAAGTTGAGACCCGCGGCCCGGACGGAGATCCGGACCTGTCCGGCTTCGAGTGGCGCGTCGGCCTCCGGGACCGGCAACAGGGCCAGCCCGTCGAGGGTTCCGGAGGCGACCGTGTCCAGCCGCCAGGCACGCTCACCGGCCGGAGGCACCAGCGCCGTACCCGAAGAAGCACGCGCCAGCCTCGGCACCAGCACGTCCTCGCCCCGGACCGCGAGCTGCCACTCCCCCGCCTCCAACGCGGCAGCGACACCCTCGGCAGCGAGGTCAACGCCCGACTCCGACCACGGATCCAGGTCCAGCAGCAGGAACCGCCCAGGGTTCTCGGACTGCGCAGACCGGACCAGACCCCACACCGGGGCGGCCACCAGATCGCGTACGTCCTCCCCGTCGCGCGCGGCGACAGCGCCCCGCGTGACAACGACCAACCGGGTGTCGCTCAGCGCCTCTTCCGCCAGCCATTCCTGTACGAACTGCAGGGCCGCCTGCGTGATCTGACGGGCGGCGCCGGCCAGATCACCCTCGACGACGGGTGGCGTCCAGAAGACCAAGGCAGGCGCCGGGACACCGGCCTCCAGCACGACCCGTAGACCCTCGACATCCAGATACGAATCCACGGCAAGCCCGGCACCCTGCACGGCAGCGCCGACGTTGTACGGGTCCGCCGTGCCGAGCACCGCCCACACCCCGGCGCCCGTCGCCTCCTCAGGTACGGGGAGAGGCGTCCACTCCGTACGGAACAGTTCCTCGCCCTCGCTGCTGCTCAGCGCCCCGGCCGACACCGGCCTCAGCACCAACGACCGCACCTCGGCAACCGGCTGGCCAGCAGCGTCAGCCACCTCCACCGTCAGGGCGTCATCACCCGCCGCGCAGATCCGTACCCGCACCCGGTCCGCACCCGACGCGAACAACGACACACCGGTCCAGGCGAACGGCAGCCTCAGCAGCTCACCGCCGCCACCGAATTCGCCGTATCCGTTGGCGTGCAACGCCGCGTCCAGCAGCGCCGGATGAATCCCGAACCGGCCCGCCTCCGCCCGAGCCGTCTCCCCCAACTCCACCTCGGCGAAGACCTCGCCGCCGCGCCGCCATACAGCGCGCAGGCCCTGGAAGGCGGGGCCGTAGCCGTAGCCGACCGCCTCGACGCCCGGGTAGAAGCCGGACACGTCGACGCTCTCGGCGCCCGTCGGGGGCCAGTCCGTGAGTCCGGCGCCGGACGGCGTGACGGGCTCCGGGCTGAGCACTCCCTCCGCGTGGAGTGTCCACTCCTGGTCGGGCGCGGAGTCCTCGGCCCGGGAGTAGACGGCGAGGCCGCGCTGCCCCTGGGCGTCGAGGGCGCCGACAACGACCTGGAGGTGGACGGCGCCCTGTTCGGGGAGGATCAGCGGTGCCTGGAGGGTGAGTTCGGTGAGATGGCCGCAACCGACCTCGTCCCCGGCGCGGATCGCCAGCTCCACGAATCCGGTGCCCGGCAACAGGACCGCGCCCGCGACGGCATGGTCCGCCAGCCAGGGGTGCGTACGCAGCGACAGCCTGCCGGTCAGGACCAGTCCCCCATCAGCGGCAAGGCTCACGGCCGCACCCAGCAGCGGATGGTCGGCGGCGGCCAGCCCCGCCCCACTGACGTCGGCGGTACTCGTGCCGGACTCCAGCCAGTAGCGCTGGTGTTGGAAGGCATAGGTGGGGAGGTCGAGGCGGTCGACGGAGCGGCCCACGTACACGGCCGACCAGTCGATGTCCACGCCACGAACCCAGAGTTCGGCGGCGCCGGCGATGAAGCGGGTGCTCTCGTCCTCGTCGCGACGGAGGGTGCCGACGACAGTGACGGGCTGCTCTGCGGCTTCGGCGATGGCCTGGACGCCCATGGTCAGGACGGGGTGCGCGCTGACCTCGATCAGGCGGAAGTGACCCTGGTTCAGGGCCTCTTGGATCGCCTCGGTGAAACGGACGGGCTGACGCAGGCCCTCGTACCAGTACGAGGCGTCCATCGTGGTCGTGTCCAACACCCCGCCGGTGACCGTGGAGATGACCGGGATTCGGGACTCCTGCGGCGCCACCGGGGCAAGGTCCTCCAGCAGCCGCTCCCGGATGTCCTCCACATGCGCGGAGTGGGAGGCGTAGTCCACCGGGACGCGACGGGCCCGCACACCAGCGGCCTCCGCCACAGCGGCAATCTCGTCCAGGGCTTCCGGGTCACCGGCTACGACGGTGGCGTCCGGACCGTTGTAGACCGCCACCGAAACACGATCACCGTACGGCGACACCCAGCCGGCAGCCTGCTCAGCACCCGTCGCCAGCGACAACATCCCACCACGACCAGCCAGTTCATCCCGGATAGCGCCAGACCTCAGCGCCACCACACGGGCGGCATCCTCCAGGCTGAGCACACCTGCCACGGCCGCAGCCGCGATCTCACCCTGCGAATGACCAATCACCGCAGCGGGCTTGACGCCCAGCGACTCCCAGACGGCAGCGAGCGACACCATGACCGCCCACAACACCGGCTGGACCATGTCCACCCGCTGCATCCACGCGTCATCGTCGCCCTTCAATACCTCCGTGAGCGACCAATCCACGAAAGGCGACAAAGCGACAGAACACTCAGCGATCCGCGCCGCGAACACCGGCGAGGACCCCAACAACCCCCGCCCCATCCCCAACCACTGCGCGCCCTGCCCCGGAAACACGAACACCGGCGCCCCGGAGACAACAGCAGTCCCCGAGACCCCATGTCCCACCACCTCACCCGACGCCAAGGCCACAAGCCCCGCCGTCAACTCGGCAGCCTCCCGGCCCCAGACCACCGCCCGATGCTCCAGCGCCGTACGCGAAGCCCAAAGACTCCACCCCACATCCACCGGGTCACCCAAGGCCGAGGACACCCCCGACAACCGCCCCGCCTGCGCAGCCAGCGCAGGCGCCGTACGCCCCGACACCAGCCACGGCACCACCGGAGACCCCGACAACCCCTCCGGACCCGAAACCACGACCGGCCCCGCGTCCGTCGGCGGCGCCTCCTCCAGGATCATGTGCGCGTTGGTGCCGGAGACACCGAACGAGGAGACGGCCGCCCGGCGCGGTCGCCCCTCTCCCGCCGCCCACTCACGGGCCTCGGTGAGCAGGCGTACATCGCCCGAGGTCCAGTCGACGTGTGGCGTGGGCTCGTCCACGTGGAGGGTGCGGGGCAGCACGCCGGCCCGCAGGGACATCACCGTCTTGATGAGGCCCGCGACACCGGCGCAGGCGCCGGAGTGGCCGATGTTGGACTTGATCGAGCCGAGCCAGAGCGGCCGGTCCGGCTCGCGCCCCTGACCGTAGGTGGCGAGGAGCGCCTGGGCCTCGATCGGGTCGCCGAGTGTCGTACCCGTGCCGTGTGCCTCGACCGTGTCCACGTCGCGCGCGGTGAGGCGGGCGCTGTCCAGGGCCTGTTGGATGACGCGGCGTTGGGCCAGTTCACTGGGTGCGCTGAGGCCGTTGCTGGCGCCGTCCTGGTTGGTGGCGGAGCCGCGGATGACGGCGAGGACGTGGTGGCCGTTGCGGCGGGCGTCGGAGAGGCGTTCGAGGAGGAGGATGCCGACGCCCTCGGACCAGATGGTGCCGTCCGCGGCGGCCGCGAAGGCCTTGCAGCGGCCGTCGCGGGCGAGTCCGCGCTGGCGGCTGAAGCCGATGAAGCCGGAGGGGGTGGGCATGACGGTGACGCCGCCCGCGAGGGCGAGGTCGCACTCGCCGTTGCGCAGGGCCTGGACGCCGAGGTGGGTGGCGACGAGGGAGGAGGAGCAGGCCGTGTCGACGGTGACGGCGGGGCCCTCAAGGCCGAGGACGTAGGAGATCCGGCCGGAGACCACGGCGGTCATGTTGCCGGTGACGAGGAAGCCCTCGATCTCCTCGGGGACGGTGTCGAGGCGCGCGGCGTAGTCGGAGGCGACGGCTCCGGCGAAGACGCCGGTGCGGGTGCCGCGCAGGGCGGCGGGGACGATGCCGGCCCGTTCGATCGCCTCCCAGGATGTTTCGAGGAGGAGCCGCTGCTGTGGGTCCATGGCGAGGGCCTCGCGGGGCGAGATCCCGAAGAACTCGGGGTCGAAGTCGGCGGCGTCGTGCAGGAAGCCGCCCTGGACCACGTAGCTCTTGCCGTAGGCGTCGGGGTCGGGGTCGTAGAGGTCCTCGTCCCAGCCCCGGTCGGTGGGGAAGGGGGTGATGCCGTCGGTGCCCTCGGCGACCATGCGCCACAGGTCCTCCGGTGTGGTGACGCCACCGGGGAATCGGCAGGCCATGCCGACGACGGCGACCGGGTCCTGGTCCTTGGCCTCCAGTTCGCGCAGCCGCTGCCGTACTTGGGAGTAGTCGGCGGTGACGCGCTTGAGGTATTCGCGGAGCTTGTCTTCGTTGTTCGGCATCGGATGCTCCTAGGCTCCAAGCTCGCGGTCGATCAGGTCGAACATCTCGTCGTCGGTGACGGAGTCGAGGGCCGTGCCGTCGAGGACGCCCTCGTCGGGTCCGTCGCCCGTGGGTGCGGTGCCGGTGGTCCAGCGCCAGAGGACCGACTCCAGCCGTTTGACGACCCGGGCGCGGGCGGCGTGGTCGTCGATGCCGGGTTCCACGGCGGCGAGGGCGGTGTCGAGGCGTTCGATCTCGGCGAGGACGCGGTCGGTGTCGTCGGGGGCCGCCGGGTCGCCGTCGGCGAGGCGCAGGCGCTCGTCCAGGTGGGCGGCGAGGGCGGTCGGGGCGGGGTAGGTGAAGACCAGGGTCGGCGGGAAGGTGAGCCCGGTCTCCGCGCCCAGGCGGTTGCGGAGCTGCACGGCCATCATCGAGTCGAAGCCGATGTCCTTGAACTGCCGTTCGGCGTCGACGGCTTCGGCCGAGTCGTGGCCGAGGACGGCGGCCGCCTGTCGGCGTACCAGGTCGGTGAGGTGCCGGAGGCGTTCGTCGGCGCCGAGGCCCGCGAGCTTGCGGACGAGGGCGTCTCCGGCGGCCGGGTCGGTGCCCTCCGTCGCACCGGCGGCGCCTCGGCGACGGGTCGGGGACGCGGGGGCGAGGTCGCGCAGCTCGGGCGGGAGGGTGCCGGTGGCGGCGCGGCGGCGCAGGTCGGTCGGGTCGAGGCGGGTGGCGACGAGCGGGGGCAGGCTCCGGTCCAGGACGGTGGCCAGGGCAGCTCCGGCTCCTTCGGACAGGTCGGAGCGAGCATCCCAGGGCGCTCCCGTGGCGAGTGCGACCGGCAGTTCGGCTGCTCGGCGTTCGTGGGCAAGGGCGGTGAGGCGGGCATCGGGCCGGGCGGCAAGCACGGCGAAGGCCGTGAGTGAGCTGTCGGCCTGGGTCAGTTCGTGCAGATGGCTGGTGACCATTGGGTCTCCCGCCGTGTCCACGACCGCCGTGAGCGGCCGGTCCCCGACGAGCGTGGCGAGCCAACTCCTGTCGGAGAGGTCGCCCGTGACCTGTTCCAGGGTCGCTCCGCTCGTGCGGAGGAGTTCACCGAGGACGGTGGTCAGCTCGGTGAGGGGGTCGGTGGCGGGGGCGGCCAACAGGAGCGAGCGGACGGCGCGTTCGGTCACCAGGTGGTGGACCAGGGCGGTGGCCGCGGCGCCGTCGCCGGAGGCGGTGAGCAGGACGGTGCCGCCGGACAGGGACGCGTACGCCCCGCTGTCCGGCACGCGCTGGGCGCGCGGCACGAGGAGCGAGCCGTCGCGCAGGGCGAGGGTCGGCTCTCCGGTGGCGTGCGCGGCGTGCAGGGCGCTGGGAACGTCCGGCTCCGGATCGGCGTCCAGGTCGAGATGGACCACGCGGCCGGGGTGTTCGGCCTGGATGAGGCGCACTTGGTGCTGTACGGCGATCCCCGCCGGGTCGGTGCCGCAGTCGCGGGTGACGACGGCCAGCCGCACATCGCTCACCCGTTCTTCGGCGAGCCAGCGGTCGAGCAGAGCCGCCGCCCAGGAGGTCCCCGAGGTGCCGCACGGCACCAGCACCCACTCCGGGGCCGGTACCCCCGCCTCCATGGTCGCGAGCAGGCCGTCGAGGTCGGAGTGTCCGACGACGGCGTGGCCGCCCTCCTGGAGGGTGACGGTGAGGTCGAGCAGGTCGTCCCCGAGGACCGCCCAGGTGGCGAACGCGTCCGCGTCCTCGGCCGGTTGGTCCGCCTTCAGCGGTGTCCACTCGGTGTGCAGCAGGGCGTCGGCGGGCGCCGCGGCCGTGAGCTGTCCCGCGTCGACCGTGCGCTGCACCAGCGCGGCGACCTCGGCGACGGCCCGGCCCGCCGGGTCCGCGAGCAGGATCCGGGTGCCGTCGGAGCCGTCGGATCCGTCGGGGGTGAGACGGACGCGCAGTTCGGTGGCGCCGGTGGCGTACAGCCGTACGTCGGACCAGGCGAAGGGCTGGCGCAGTTCCGTGGTGCCGGGTCCGGTCGGCAGGGACAGGGCGCTCGCGTGCAGGGCGGCGTCGAGCAGGGCGGGGTGGAGGCCGTAGCGCTGGGCCTCGGCGCGCAGGGTGTCGGGCAGGGCGACCTCGGCGTAGATGTCCTCGCCGAGGCGCCATGCGGCGCGCAGTCCGTGGAAGGCGGGGCCGTAGCCGTAACCGGCCGCCTCCGCGCCGGCGTAGAAGCCGGAGACGTCGATGGGTTCGGCGCCGAGTGGGGGCCAGCTGGTGAGGGCGTCATCCGGCTCGGTGCCGGTCTCCGCCGCGAGGACGCCCTCCGCGTGGCAGGTCCAGGGCTCGTCGTCGCCGTCGTGCTCGGGGCGGGAGTGGATCGCGACGGTGCGGGTGCCGTCGGTGGCCGGGGCGCCGACGGCGACCTGGAGGAGCACGCCGCCCCGGTCGGGCAGGACCAGCGGGCTGCCCAGCACCAGTTCGCGCAGCCGTCCGCAGCCCGCCTCGTCACCGGCGCGGATCGCCAGTTCGGTCAGGGCCGAGCCGGGGAGCAGGGCGGTGCCGAGCAGCCGGTGCTGGCCGAGCCAGGGGTGGCCGTGGGGGGTGAGGCGCCCGGTGAGCAGCAGGCCCTCGTCGTCGGCGGGGCGGACCACGGCGCCGAGCAGGGGGTGGCCGGTGTCGGTGAGGCCGAGGCCCGCCGGGTCGCCCGCGGCGCCGGAGGGGGCGGTGAGCCAGTAGCGGCGGCGCTGGAAGGGGTAGGTGGGCAGGTCGACGGGGTGGGGGGTGCGGCCCGCGTGGAGGGCGGTCCAGTCGATGTCGACTCCGGCGGTCCACAGGGTGGCGGCGGAGGTCGCGAACCGGTCGGGGCCGCCTTCGTCACGGCGGAGGGTGCCGGTGATGACGGTGGCATCGGCGGCGGTGTCCTCCAGTGCGGCCACGAGCACGGGGTGCGCGCTGACCTCGATGAAGGTGGTGTGGCCGAGTGCTACGGCGGTCTCGACGGCGGCGCGGAAGGAGACCGGTTCGCGCTGGTTGCGGTACCAGTAGGCGGCGTCCAGGGCGGCGGTGTCGTGGGGTTCGCCGGTGACGGTGGACAGGAAGACGGCGCGGCCGGGGCGGGGATTGATGGTGCCGATGGCGGTGAGCAGGGCCTCTTCGACCTCGTCCATCTGGGGGGAGTGGGAGGCGTAGGCGTGGGCGATGCGGCGGTGCCAGACGCCGTCCGCCGCCAGTTCGGCGACCAGGGCGTCCAGGGCCTCGTGGCTGCCGGCGACGATGGTGGACGTGGGACTGTTGACGGCTCCGATGGAGAGCGTGCCGTGCCGGCCCGCCAGCCGCTCGGCCAGCCGTTCGGCGCTCTCGGCCACGGAGACCAGACTCCCGCGGCCGAGGAACGTCGCCCCGAGCGCGGCGCGGGCGGTGATGATCCGGGCGGCCTCCTCCAGGTTCAGCGCCCCGGCCACCACAGCTGCGGCCAACTCCCCCTGGGAATGGCCGACAACGGCGGACGGGGTGACACCGAGCGCCTCCCAGACGGCGGCCAGGGAGATCATCACCGCCCACAGCACGGGCTGGATGATCTCGACGTGCTCGGTCCAGTCCGTCCAACGGGACTCCGTCTCGGGCCCGTTGAGCAGCTCGGTGAGCCGCCATTCCACGAAGGGCGCCAGAGCCGCCTCGCACTCGGCGATCCGGGCCGCGAACACCGGGCTGGCGAGGAGGAGTTCGCGTCCCATGCCGAGCCACTGCGAGCCCTGCCCCGGGAACACGAACGTGACGCCGGCGGCCGGTTTGGCCCGCCCGGTGACGACCAGCCCGGCGGGGGCGTCCGTGCCCTCCGCCAGGGAGCGTGCCGTGCCCACGGGGTCGGGGCCGAGGAGGACCGCACGGTGTTCCAGGGCGGCGCGTCGGGTCAGCAGGGCGAAGGAGACATCGGCCGGGTCGGTGCCGGGGAGTCGGCCGGTCTCGGACAGCTGGTCGGTCCCGGACAGGCGGGCGGTCCCGGACAGCCGGTCGGCGAGGCGGGCGGCCTGGGCGCGCAGCGCGTCCGCGTCACGGGCGGAGAGCGTCCACGGCGGGGTTCCGCCGCGCCAGACCGGCTCACCGGCGATGGGTGCGGGCTCCGATGGGACGTCCTCCGGAGCCTCCAGGATGACGTGCGCATTGGTGCCGCTGATCCCGAACGAGGAGACACCCGCACGACGGGCCCGTCCCGTCTCCGGCCAGGGGGTCGCCTCGGTGAGCAGGGCGACATCGCCGCTGTCCCAGTCGACGTGCGCGGTCGGCGTGTCCACGTGCAGGGTCTTCGGCAGTACGCCCTGCCGCATCGCCAGCACCATCTTGATCACTCCGGTGACCCCCGCGGCGGCCTGGGTGTGACCGAGGTTGGACTTCACCGAGCCCAGCCACAGCGGCCGTCCCGCCGATCGCCCCTGTCCGTACGTGGCCAGCAGCGCCTGCGCCTCGATGGGGTCGCCGAGGGTGGTGCCGGTGCCGTGCGCCTCGACGGCGTCCACGTCGGCGGAGGCCAGCCCGGCCGCGGTGAGCGCGGCACGGATGACGCGCTGCTGGGAGGGCCCGTTGGGGGCGGTCAGCCCGTTGGAGGCGCCGTCCTGGTTGATCGCGGTGCCCTTGACGACGGCGAGAACGCGATGGCCGTTGCGGCGGGCGTCGGAGAGCCGCTCCAGGAGCAGCATGCCGACGCCCTCGGCGGGGGCGAACCCGTTCGCGTCGGAGGAGAAGGCACGGCACCGGCCGTCGGCGGAGAGCCCGCGCTGGCGGCTGAACTCCAGGAAGATGGACGGCGAGGGCAGCACGGTGACCCCGCCGGCGAGCGCGAGCGTGCACTCGCCGCTCCGCAGCGCCTGAGCCGCCAGATGCAGCGTGACCAGCGACGACGAACAGGCCGTATCGACGGTGATGGCCTGGCCTTCGAGGCCGAGCGCGTAGGCGACCCGGCCGGAGGCCACGCTCGCGGAGTTGCCGATGCCGAGGAAGCCCTCCAGATCTTCCTGGCCGGGGCCGTAGGCGTGGGCGTAGTCGAAGGCGACGAGGCCGACGAAGACGCCGGTCCTGCTGCCGCGGAGCCGCTGCGGATCGATCCCGGCCCGCTCGATGGTCTCCCAGCTCGTCTCCAGCAGGAGCCGCTGCTGCGGGTCCATGGCCAGCGCCTCGCGCGGCGAGATCCCGAAGAAGGCGGCGTCGAAGGTGTCCGCGCCGGTCATGAAGCCGCCCTCACGCCCGTAGGTGCTGCCGGGCCGCTCGGGATCGGGGTCGTAGTAGTCCTCGATGTCCCAGCCGCGGTCGTCCGGGCAGGGAGTGATGGCGTCCCGGCCGTCGGCGAGCAACTCCCACAGCGCCTCAGGGGATTCGACCCCGCCGGGCAGCCGGCAGCTCATGCCGATGATGACGACCGGATCGTCGTCGGCGACCTGCTCCCCCGCCGGTACGGCGTCAGCGTTCCCCTCCGTCGCGTCCGGGACGAGCAGCGTGAGGAGATGACGGCCGAGCGCGCCGGTGCTGGGGTAGTCGAAGACGAGCGTCGTCGGCAACCGCAGCCCGGTGTGGGCGATGAGCCGGTTGCGCAGGTCGACGGCGGTCAGCGAGTCGAAGCCGAGCTCCTTGAAGGGCCGTTCGGGATCGACGCGTTGGGCGGAGGCATGGCCGAGCGCTCCGGCCACATGACCGCGTACGACCTCCACCACGGCCCGCTCCCGGTCACGTGCGGGCAGCGCCGCGAGCCGGGCCGCGAGGTCCTCGGCACCGGCCGGACGGTCGCCGCCGGAGACCTTGGGCACCTCGGCGAGGTCGGCCAGGAGCGGGCTGGGCCGGTTGCCGGTGAAGGCGGCGGCGAAGCGCGCCCACTCCACATCCACCACCGCGACCGCCCCGGCGGGGTCGGTGCCCCCGAGCACGGCCCGGCGCAGAGCGGCCACCGCACGCCCCGGATCCAACGGCACCAGCCCCGCCCGCCGGACCCCGCTCTCCACGATCCGCTCCCCCGCCATGCCCGCCCCGGCCCACGGCCCCCAGGCCACGGACGTGGCGGGCAGTCCCGCGGCCCGCCGACGCGCGGCCAGCGCGTCGAGCGAGGCGTTCGCGGCGGCGTACGCGGCCTGGCCGAGCGTCCCGACCGTCCCGGAGACGGACGAGAACAGGACGAAAGCCGCGAGGTCGTGGTCGGCGGTCAGTTCGTGTAGATGGTGCGCGGCGGCGGTCTTCGGCCGCAGCACACGACGCAGCGACTCCTCGGTGAGCGAGGCCGCCACCCCGTCCTCGACGATTCCGGCGGTGTGCACCACGGCGGTGAGCGGCAGCTCCTCCGGTACAGCGGCCAGCACCTCGGCCAGCCGGTCCCGGTCGGCGGCGTCGCACGCCGTCACCGTGACCCGGGCACCGGTGGCACGCAGTTCACCGGCCAGCGCGTCGGCACCGGGCGCCTCGGGCCCCCGGCGGCTGAGCAG
Organism: Streptomyces cinnabarinus; assembly: GCF_027270315.1. Classification (NCBI taxonomy): domain Bacteria; kingdom Bacillati; phylum Actinomycetota; class Actinomycetes; order Kitasatosporales; family Streptomycetaceae; genus Streptomyces; species Streptomyces cinnabarinus. The sequence goes on from NZ_CP114413.1 coordinate 1,229,644, forward strand.
CAGCAGATGCTCGGCACCCGCGTCGGCGAGGGAACGGGCGACATGAGCGCCGAGCGCTCCCGTGCCGCCCGTGATGAGCACGGTGCCACGCGGCGGCCACGCACCCTCCACCCGCACGCTCCCGGGTGCCCGGACGAATCGCCGGGCCACCAACCCGGCGGCCCTGACGGCGACTTGATCCTCACCGCCGGCTCCGAGCAGTGCGCTGGCCAGCAGCCGCCCGGTGCGCTCGTCCAGGCTCGCGGGCAGATCGACGAGACCGCCCCACAGATCGGGCAGTTCCAGTCCTACGACCCTGCCGAGGCCCCAGATGGCGGCGCCCCCCGCGTCGGGTGCCGCGTCGGAGGGCGTCGCGGTGACGGCGCCCCGGGTGGCACACCACAGGGGGGCGTCGGTTCCGGCGGCGGTGAGCGCCCGTAGCAGGGCGAGGGTGGCGGTGACGGCGGGGGCGAGCCCGTCGGCATCGGGAGTGGTGGCTGCCGGGTCGCAGGCCAGGAGGGAGAGCACGCCGGTGAAGGCGGCGGTGGCGTACCCGGGCTCGGCCAGCCGCTCTTCGAGGCCCTCTCCGGAGAGCGGCATCGAAAGGGTGACCGGCTCGATCCCGGCCGCGGTGAGTGCGGCCAGAACGGCGGTGGCTGCACTGTCGGCGTCCTCAGGCACTGCTACCAGCCAACGGCCGGTCGCTGTCGCCTCCGTGGGCGGCAGCGGCCTCCAGGTGACCGAGTAACGGAGTTCGTCCACGACGCGCTGTTCGCGACGGCGCCGACGCCAGGCCGCCAGTGCGGGGAGCGCGTCGCGGAGAGCGCCGTCGTGATCGGTGTCCAACGCCTTCGCGAGGGCGGTGGCGTCCTCACGCTCCACGGCTTCCCAGAAGCGGGTCTCTTCGGCATCGGTGGGGTGGGCAGCGGGGGTGCGGGGGCCGTCGAGCCAGTAGCGGTCGCGTTGGAAGGGGTAGGTGGGGAGGTCTACGCGGCGCGGGTTGCGGCCTTCGTAGAGGGCACGCCAGTTGACGTCGACTCCGCTGGCCCACAGGCGGGAGATGGCGGTGGTGAAGGTCTCGACTTCGTTGTGGTCGCGGCGAGTTGCGGGAAGGAACAGGCCCTCGGCGGACTCTGCCGCCATCGCGGTCAGCGTGGCGTCCGGGCCCAGCTCCAGGAACTTCGTCACCCCGGCCTCGGCCAGCGCGGCGACACCGTCGGCGAAACGCACGGCCTCACGCACATGCCGGACCCAGTAAGCGGGGGTGCGGATCTCCTTGCCCGCCACTCGTCCGGACAGGTTCGATACGACGGGGATCCGGGGTTCGGCGTAGGTGATGGTCGCGGCGACCTGCTCGAAGTCGGCGAGCATCGGTTCCATCAGCGAGGAGTGGAAGGCGTGCGAGACCGACAGCCGCCGCGTCTTCACACCCGTCAACCGCTGCCGTACGGCCTCGATGTCGGCCTCACGACCCGAGACCACCACCGACGAGGGCCCGTTCACCGCCGCCAGATCCACTGAACCGAGAAGGTCTCCGATCTCATCCGGCCCCGACTGCACGGCGAGCATGGCTCCGCCCTCGGGCAGTGCCTGCATCAGCCCACCACGGGCGGCAACCAGTCGGCAGGCGTCCTCCAACGAGAACACCCCCGCGACGTAGGCGGCGACCAGCTCACCGATGGAATGACCCATCACGAAGTCCGGCCGGACCCCCCACGACTCCACGAGCCGATAGAGCGCCACTTCCACCGCGAACAGCCCGGCCTGCGTGAAGACCGTCTGATCCAGCAAGTCGGAGCCGCCCGCCAGCACCTCCGCCAACGGCTCGGGCAACAACCCCTCAAAGGCGGCGCACACCTCGCCCAACACCTGTGCGAACAGCGGGAATTCAGCGGCGAGCTCCGCACCCATACGTACGCGCTGCGCGCCCTGCCCCGTGAACAGCACCGCGAGACGGCCCTCCACCAGACCACCCGGGGAAGCCACCCCGGCGAGCCCCGCCGTCAGGTCCTCGCGCCCCGGACCCCAGACCACGGCCCGATGACCCAGCCCGGCCCGACTGGTCGCCAACGACCAGCCCACGTCCACCGGTTCAAGCGCACCGGCAACCGGCGACAACTGCTCGGCCTGTGCCCGGAGCGCCTCCGCCGAGCCGGCGGACAGCACCCACGGGAGCACTCCGCTCCCCGGCGCGGAACGCTCCTGAGTCTCTTCTTCCGGCACCTCCTCCAGGATCACGTGAGAGTTCGTCCCGCTGATCCCGAAGGCTGACACCGCGCTCCGCCGCGGCTGGTCGTGCCGTTCCCAAGGCAGCGCTTGCGTGAGTACCTCGACCGCACCGGAGGCCCAATCGACGTGCGGAGTGGGTGCGTCGACATGCAAGGTGCGCGGCAGGACGCCGGCCCGCATGGCCATCACCATCTTGATGACACCCGCGACTCCGGCCGCGTACTGCGTGTGCCCGATGTTCGACTTCACCGACCCCAGCCGCAGCGGCCGTTCCGCCGACCGGCCCTGTCCGTAGGTCTCCAGCAGCGCGTGGGCCTCGATCGGGTCGCCCAGTGCCGTCCCGGTGCCGTGCGCCTCGACGGCGTCCACCTCGGTGGCGTTGAGCCCGGCATTGGTCAGCGCGGCGCGGATCACGCGCTGCTGGGACGGGCCGTTGGGTGCCGTGAGGCCGTTGGACGCGCCGTCCTGGTTGACGGCCGAACCCCGCACCACCGCCAGGACCTGGTGGCCGTTGCGGCGGGCGTCCGACAGCCGTTCCAGCAGCAGTACGCCGACGCCCTCGCCCCATCCCGTACCGTCGGCCGCCGCCGCGAACGCCTTGCAGCGGCCGTCCGCGGCGAGCCCCCGCTGGCGGCTGAACTCGATGAAGCCGAACGGGGTGGACATGACCGCGGAGCCGCCCGCGAGGGCCATCTCGCACTCGCCGTTGCGCAGTGCCTGGACGGCCATGTGCAGGGCGACCAGCGAGGACGAGCAGGCCGTGTCGACGGTGACGGCCGGGCCCTCGAAGCCGAAGGTGTAGGCGACGCGGCCGGACATGACGCTGGAGGTGCTGCCGGTCAGGGCATAGCCCTCGGCGCCCTCGGGCAGGGGGGCACCGGTGGTGCCGTAGCCGGAGTGGCCGCCGCCGACGAAGGTGCCGACCGGCCTGCCCCGCAGGTCGGCGGGGTCGATCCCGGCGCGTTCGAGCAGTTCCCAGGATGCCTCCAGCAGGAGCCGCTGCTGCGGGTCCATCGCCAGTGCCTCGCGGGGGGAGATGCCGAAGAGGTCGGCGTCGAAGTCGGTGGCGTCGTAGAGGAAGCCGCCTTCGCGGACGTAGGAGGTGCCGGGGCGGTCGGGGTCGGGGTCGTAGAGCGCGTCCAGGTCCCAGCCGCGGTCCGCGGGGAACGCGGACACGGCGTCCGTGCCGGTCTCCACCAGGTGCCACAGGTCCTCGGGCGAGCGGACGCCGCCGGGGTAACGGCAGGCCATGGCGACGATCGCGATGGGCTCGCGGGCCGCCGCGCGGAGCTGCCGGTTCTGCTTGCGCAGCCGTTCCGCCTCGGTCAGCGAGGCGCGCAGGGCGGCAACGACCTTGTCGTGCTGGTCGTTTCCGGTCGAGGTGGTCATGTCGCCTCCGTCTTCTCGGGTCTGTCGTCTCAGGAGTCGGAGTCGGCATCCCCGAGGGCCATCCGGACGAGGTCGTCGACCTCCATGTCCGCAATGGCATCGGTGGTTCCGTCGTCGTCGCTGGGGGTGTCCGGTGCCGCTGCGTCCCCGGCGAGGCGGAGCAGCGTCTCGGCGAGGCCCGCCTCGCGGAGGCGGTGGAGCGGGATGGCGGCCAGGGCGCGGGCCAGTTCGGCGTCTCCGGCGGCGGCCTCGGGGGTGGTGACGCCGTCGGGGGCGATCTTGTCGAGGAGGTGTTTGCTGAGGGCGAGCGGGGTGGGCTGGTCGAAGACCACGGTGGTGGCGAGGCGGACGCCGGTGGCGGCGCCGAGCCGGTTGCGCAGTTCGACCGCGGTGAGGGAGTCGAAGCCGAGGTCCTTGAAGGGCCGGCCGGCCTCGACGGAGTGGGCGCCGGTGTGGCCGAGGACGGCGCTCGCGTGAGTGCGGACCAGGTCCAGGAGCCGGTGTTCGCGTTCGGTCGCGCTGAGGCCGGCGAGGGCGGCGGTGAGCGTGGCGGCGCTGTCGGCACCCGGCCGGGCGTCGGCGGCGCGGCCTCGTCCGCCGGGCTTGACCAGCGCACGGAAGAGGGGCCGGATGTCGGCGGTGGTGCGGGCGCGTGCACGCATCAGGGGCAGGTCGAGCCGGAGCGGTACGACCAGCGTCTCGTCCAGCCGTCGGGCGGCGTCGAACAGGGCGAGGCCGGTGTCGCTGTCCATCGGCTTGACCAGTCCACCCTGGCGGGCCCGGCCGGCGGCCGACCGGTCGAGGTGCCCGGTCATGGCGCTGGCCTCCTCCCACAGGCCCCAGATGAGGGAGAGGGCGGGCAGCCCCTGGGCGCGCCGCCGGTGGGCGAGGGCGTCCAAGTAGGTGTTGGCGGCGGCGTAGTTGGCCTGTCCGGCGCCGCCGCCCGCCCCGGCGGCCGAGGAGTAGAGGGCGAAGAGGGCGAGGTCCGTGTCGCGGGTGAGTTCGTGCAGATGCGTGGCCGCCTCCGCCTTGGGCCGCCACACCTGGGCGAGCTTCTCGGGCGTCTGGGCGGCGAGTACGCCGTCGGACAGGGCGCCCGCCGCGTGGACGACGCCGGTGAGCGGGTGCGCTGCGGCGAGGGTGCGGGCCAGTTGCTCGCGGTCGGCGGTGTCGCAGGCGACGATCTCGACTTCGGCGCCCAACTCGGTCAGTTCGGCGTGGAGTTCGCCGGCGCCGGGGGCGTCGGGCCCCTGTCGGCTGGTGAGCAGCAGCTTCCGTACGCCGTGCCGGGTGACCAGATGCCGGGCGAGGAGCGCGCCCAGGGTTCCGGTGCCGCCGGTGATCAGGACGGTGCCCTCGGGGTCGAGGACGGGCGGCATGGTGAGGACGACCTTGCCGACGTGCTTGGCCTGACTGATGAACCGGAACGCCTCCGGGGCCCGGCGGACGTCCCACGCGGTCACGGGAAGCGGCCGGAGCGCTCCGGTGGCGAACAGCCGCAGGATCTGGGTGAGCAGCTCGCCGATACGGTCGGCTCCGGCGTCGGCGAGGTCGTAGGCCGCGTAGGAGACGCCGGGGTGGTTCTCGGCGACCTGGGCGGGGTCGCGCTGGTCGGTCTTGCCCAGCTCCAGGAACCGGCCGCCGTCCGGGAGCAGTTCGAGGGAGGCATCGACGAACTCGCGGGCGAGGGAGTTGAGGACGACGTCCACCCCCGCCGCCCGGAACTTCTCCCGGAAGTCGAGATCGCGCGAAGAGGCAATCTGCTCGTCGGTCAACCCGAGTCCACGCAGCACGTCCCACTTGCCCGGACTGGCCGTGGCATGGACGGTCGCGCCGAAGTGCCGGGCGAGCTGGATCGCGGCCATGCCGACACCCCCGGCGCCCGCGTGCACCAGGACGGTGTCGCCCTCTTTCACGCCACCCAGGTCCGCGAGTCCGTAGTAGGCGGTCAGGAACACCACCGGCACGGAGGCGGCCTGCTCGAACGACCAGCCCTCGGGCACGGGGGCGAGGACCCGTTCGTCGGTGACGGCGAGGGGACCCAGGGCACCGCCCATGAGGCCGAGGACGCGGTCGCCGGGGGCGAACCGGGTGACCCCGGGCCCCACCTCGGTGACCACTCCGGCGCCCTCGCTGCCCATGACGGTCTGACCGGGCACCATGCCCAGACCGATCAGCACATCCCGGAAGTTGACGCCCGCGGCACGCACGGAGACACGGACCTGACCGGCGGCGAGCGGCTCGGCGGCCTCCGGGTACGGCAGCAGGGTGAGCCCGTCCAGGGTGCCGGAGGCGGCCGTGTCCAGCCGCCAGGCGGCGCCCGGGGGCGGCACGAGCGCGCTCGCGTCGGCGGGACGTACCAGGCGTGGGGCGAGCGGTGTGCCCTCGCGGACGGCGATCTGGTTCTCGTCGGCCTCCAGGGCGGCGGCGAGGGCGGCGGCGACCTGGTCGGGCGTCGGCTCGTCCGCCGGGTCCAGGTCCAGCAGCAGGAAGCGGCCCGGGTTCTCCGACTGGGCGGAGCGGATCAGGCCCCAGGAGGGCGCGGCGGCGAGATCGGTGAGGTCGGTGTCGCGCCCGGCGGACACGGCTCCGCGGGTCACGACCACCAGCCGCGACTCCGCCAGCCGCTCGTCGGCCATCCATTCCTGTACGCGTGCCAGCACCTGCTCGGTGACCTGCCGGGCCGCGTCGGCGGGTGCGCCCGCTCCGGCGGCCGGGGGCGCCCAGAGAACCACCTCGGGCGCGGGCTCGGGCAGCTCGGCGAGATCCGCGTGGACGGCCACGCCGGGTGGCACGGGAACCTTGGCACCGAGGACCACCCAGCACTCGGACCGTACGGCGGCCGGGACGGGTACCGGCGTCCAGTCCAGGACGAAGAGGGAGTCGGAGTCCGGTGCGGGGGCGGCGAGCTGGTCGGCGGTGACGGTGCGCAGGACCAGCGCGTCGACGGCGGCGACGGGGGCACCGGTCGCATCGGCGACCTGAACGTTCAGGTCGCCGTCCGGGCCCGCGGCGATCCGTACCCGGAGCCGGTCGGCACCGGCCGCGAAGAGCGTGACGCCGGTCCAGGCGAACGGCAGCCGCAGGGCCGTCGGATCGCCTCCGAAGGCGCCGAAGCCGATGGCGTGCAGGGCGGCGTCGAGAAGCGCCGGGTGGATGCCGAAGCGGGCGGCGGCCGCCTGCTCCTCCTCCGGCAGCGCGACCTCGGCGAAGACCTCCGCACCGCGTCGCCACACGGCACGCAGGCCCTGGAATACGGGCCCGTATCCGTACCCCGCGGCGGCGGCCGTCGGGTAGAACTCGGACGTGTCCAGCTGCTCGGCGCCGGGCGGCGGCCAGGACGTGAGGTCGAACCCCGACTCGACACGTGGCGGTTCCGCGCTCAGCAGCCCTTCGGCGTGCCGCAGCCAGAGATGGTCGTGCTCGGCTCCCTCGGGGCGGGAGTAGACGGCCAGTTCACGCAGCCCGCGCTCGTCCAGTGCGCCGACGACGACCTGGATGTGCGCTCCCGAGTCCGCCGGGACGGCGAGCGGTGCGTGCAGGGTGAGTTCGGCGAGGTGGCCGCAGCCGACCTCGTCACCGGCCCTGATCGCCAGCTCCACGAATCCGGTACCGGGGAGCAGGACGGTGCCCGCGACCGCGTGATCGGCCAGCCAGGGCTGATGGCGGGTCGACAGCCGGCCGGTCAGCATGGCCCCACCGTCGGCGGCGAGGCTGACCGAGGCACCCAGCAGGGGGTGGTCGGTGGCGGCCAGCCCGGCGCCGGTGACGTCGGGGGCGGCTGTGGTGGACTCCAGCCAGTAGCGCTGGTGTTGGAAGGCGTAGGTGGGCAGGTCTACGTGGGTGACGGGGCGGCCCGCGTAGACGGCGGACCAGTCGATGTCCGTGCCCTGGACCCACAGTTCGGCGGCACTGGCGATGAAGCGGGCGTTCTCGTCCTCGTCACGGCGGAGAGTGCCGACGACGGTGACCGGCTGCTCGGCCGCCTCCGCGATGGCCTGCACGCCCATGGTCAGCACGGGGTGGGCGCTGACCTCGATCAGGCGGAAGTGGCCCTGGCGCAGGGCCTCTTGGATCGCCTCGGTGAAGCGGACGGGCCGGCGCAGACCCTCGTACCAGTACGTGGCGTCCATCGTGGACGTGTCCAACGGCTCACCGGTGACCGTGGAGATCAACGGAACCCGGGACACCCTCGGCGCCACCGGAGCGAGGACGTCCAGCAGCTTCGCCTTGATGTCCTCCACCTGCGTCGAGTGCGAGGCGTAATCCACCGGCACCCGACGGGCCCGAACACCAGCCGCCTCCGCCTTAGCGCCAATCTCCTCCAGAGCCTCCGGGTCACCGGCCACAACCGTGGCGTCCGGACCGTTGTACACGGCCACCGACACCCGGTCCCCGTACGGATCGACCCACCCCGATGCCTGCTCGGCGCCCGTCGCCAGCGACAACATCCCACCGCGACCGGCGAGTTCATCCCGAATGGCAGCCGACCGGAGAGCAACGACCCGAGCCGCGTCCTCCAGACTCAACGCACCTGCCACCGCCGCAGCCGCGATCTCCCCCTGCGAGTGACCGATGACGGCCGCCGGGGTCACCCCGAAGGACTCCCACACCGCGGCAAGGGAGACCATCACGGCCCACAGCACGGGCTGGACCACATCCACCCGCCGCATCCAGGCGTCGTCATCGCCCTTCAACACCTCGACAAGTGACCAGTCCACAAAGGGCGACAAAGCACTGGAGCACTCGGCGATCCGCGCCGCGAACACCGGCGAGGACTCCAACAGCCCCCGCCCCATCCCCACCCACTGCGCGCCCTGCCCCGGGAACACGAACACCACACCCGAACCCGAACCCACCACCCCGGACACCGAGTTGCCCGCCACACCACCGGCCGCCAAGGCCGACAACCCCGCCGTCAGCTCAGCAGCCTCCCGCCCCCACACCACCGCCCGGTGTTCCCACGCGGAGCGTCCGGCGGCGAGCGCCCAGCCCGTGGCCACGGCGTCGGCCTGTGTGAGCGCCCCGGCGAGGGACGCGGCCCGAGCGGCGAGTCCCGCGGCGCCCCGGGCCGAGAGCGGCCACGGCACTACCGGGGACCCCGACAGCCCTTCGGGACCGGAGACGACCGCAGGCCCCGAACCCTCAGGCCCCTCCTCGACGATCACGTGCGCGTTGGTCCCGGAGATACCGAAGGACGACACACCCGCCCGGCGCGGATGGCCGTTCGCCGTCCACTCCCGCTCCTCGGCCAGCAGTCGCAGGCCGCCCGCCGTCCAGTCGACGTGCGGGGTGGGTTGGTCCACGTGCAGGGTGCGCGGCAGCACGCCCGCCCGCATCGCCATCACCATCTTGATGACGCCCGCGACACCGGCGGCGGCCTGGGTGTGCCCGATGTTCGACTTCACCGACCCCAGCCACAACGGGCGTTCGGCGTCCCGGTCCAGGCCGTACGTCGCCGCCAGGGCGGCGGCCTCGATCGGGTCCCCGAGCGTCGTTCCCGTGCCGTGCGCCTCGATCGCGTCCACCTCGCCGGGTGAGACGCCGGCGTTGGCGAGGGCCTGTCGGATGACGCGCTGCTGGGAGGGGCCGTTGGGAGCGGTCAGCCCGTTGGAGGCACCGTCCTGGTTCACGGCGGAGCCACGGACGAGGGCCAGTACGTGATGGCCCTTGGCGCGTGCGTCGGACAGCCGCTCCACGAGCAGCATGCCGACGCCCTCCGCCGGGCCGAAACCGTCGGCGTCGGCGGCGAAGGCACGGCAGCGGCCGTCCACCGACAGTCCGCGCTGACGGCTCATCTCCACGAACCCGGCCGGGGAGCAGACGGCGGTCACACCGCCGGCGAGGGCGAGGTCGCACTCGCCGCTCCGGAGCGACTGTACGGCCATGTGCAGGGCCACCAGCGATGAGGAGCAGGCCGTGTCGACGGTGACCGCCGGTCCCTCCAGGCCCAGTTGGTAGGCGATGCGCCCGGAGGTGACACTGAGCATGTTGCCGGTGCCGAGGAAGCCCTCGACCTCGTCGGGAACCGAGTCGAGCCGGGAGAGGTACTCGGAGTTGAGCGCTCCGACGAAAACGCCGGTCTGGCTGCGGCGCAGCGAGGCAGGGTCGATACCGGACCGTTCGACGGCCTCCCAGGACACCTCCAGGGCGAGTCGCTGCTGCGGGTCCATGGCGAGGGCCTCGCGCGGTGAGATCCCGAAGAAGTCGGCGTCGAATCCGGCGATGTCGGTCAGCAGTCCGGCGCCGCGCAGGTAGGTCTTGCCGCGCGCGTCGGGGTCGGCATCGTAGAGGGACTCCATGTCCCAGCCCCGGTCCTCGGGGAAGGCGGTGACGGCGTCACGGCCGTCGCCGACGAGCCGCCACAGCTCCTCGGGCGAGCCGACTCCGCCGGGGAAGCGGCAGGCCATGGCGACGATCGCGATGGGCTCGTCCGCCGGTCCGCCGTGGGCGTGCGCGGTGACGGCCTCGTCCCGGACGCCGGACAGCTCCGCCGCGACCAGCCGGGCCACGGCGGCCGGGGTGGGGTGGTCGAAGGTGAGCGCCGCCGGGAGGCGGAGTCCGGTCGCCGCGTTGACGCGGTTGCGCAGTTCGACGGCGGTGAGCGAGTCGAAGCCGAGGTCCTTGAACGGCCGTTCCGCGTCGAGGGATTGGGGGTTGGCGTGGCCGAGCACGGCGGCGACATGGGAGCGGACCAGGTCGAGCAGGAACCGCTCCCGTTCGGCGGGCGGCAGTCCGGCGATCCGTCCGGCGAGGGCGTCGGTGCGGTCCGCTTCCCCGGTCTCGACGGTACGGCGTGTGGTGCCGCGCACGATGCCGCGCAGCAGCGGCGGGACGGGTTTTCCGGCGACGGCGGCGCGCAGGGCGGCGGTGTCGAGTTCGGCGGCGACGAAGTGGGCCCCGTCGCGGGCGGCGGCCGCGTCGAAGAGGGCGATGCCCGTCTCGTCGGTGAGGGGGACGAAGCCGTTGCGCGCCACCCGGTCGATGTCGCCCTCGGCGAGGTGTCCGGTCATGGCGCTGGCCGTCGCCCACAGGCCCCAGGCCAGCGAGGTGGCGGGCAGGCCATGGGCGCGGCGGTGCTGGGCGAGCGCGTCCAGGAAGACGTTCGCGGCGGCGTAGTTGGCCTGGCCGGGTCCGCCGAAGACGCCGGAGGCGGAGGAGTAGAGGACGAACAGGGCCAGGTCGGAGTCGCGGGTCAGCTCGTGCAGGTTGACGGCGGCCTCGACCTTGGGCCGCCAGACCGCGCCGAGCTGCTCCGGGGTGAGGGAGGTCAGTACACCGTCGGCGAGGACGCCCGCCGCGTGCACCACACCGGTCAGCCGTCGCCCGTCCAGCAGTGCGGCGAGCTGCTCCCGGTCCGCCGCGTCACAGGCGACCACCTCGGCAGCGGCCCCCAACTCCGCCAGTTCCGCGACCAGTTCCGCGGCACCCGGAGCCTCCGTCCCCTGACGGCTGGTGAGGAGCAGGTTCCGGACCCCGTACCCGGTGACCAGGTGGCGGGCGAGGAGCGAGCCGAGGGTTCCCGTACCGCCGGTGATCAGGACCGTGCCGTCGGGGTCGAGCGTGGGCGGCGCGGTGAGCACCACCTTGCCGGTGTGCTTGGCCTGGCTCATGTGCCGAAACGCCTCCGGCCCGCGCCGGACGTCCCAGGTCGTGATCGGCATGTGCCGCAGCACGCCCCGCTCGAACAGCGCCAGCACCTCGGCCAGCAGTTCGCCGCAGCGCTCGGCTCCGGCCTCCTTCAGGTCGTAGGCCCGGTACACGACACCCGTGTGCTCGCGCGCCACCTGCTCGGGGTCACGCTTGTCGGTCTTCCCCATCTCCAGGAACCGGCCGCCGTCGGCCAGCAGTTCGAGGGAGGCGTCGACGAACTCGCGGGCGAGGGAGTTGAGGACGACGTCCACCCCCGCCGCCCGGAACTTCTCCCGGAAGTCGAGATCGCGCGAAGAGGCAATCTGTTCGTCCGCCAGCCCGAGTCCACGCAGCACGTCCCACTTGCCCGGACTGGCCGTGGCGAGGACGGTCGCGCCGAAGTGCCGGGCGAGCTGGATCGCGGCGATCCCGACCCCACCGGCGCCCGCGTGCACCAGGACGGTGTCACCCGGCTGGACCGAGGCGAGGTCGACCAGCCCGTAGTACGCCGTCAGATAGGCCACCGGCACGGAGGCGGCCTGCTCGTACGACCAGCCCTCGGGCACCGGGGCCACCATCCGCGCGTCCGCCACGGCCAGCGGGCCGAAGCCACCGTCGACGATCCCGACGACCCGGTCTCCGGGTGCGAACCGGGTGACGTCCGCGCCCACCTCCAGCACCACGCCCGCGCACTCGCTGCCCATGACGGTCTGACCGGGCACCATGCCCAGACCGATGAGCACATCCCGGAAGTTGACGCCCGTCGCGCGGACCGCGATCCGCAGTTCACCGGGCGCCAGTTCGGCCGCCGACCGCGGGGCGGGCAGGAGCCGCAGCCCCTCCAGGGTGCCGGACGCGGCCGTGTCCAGCCGCCAGGCCCGCTCCCCCGCCGGTGGCACCAGCGCGCCACCCGCGTCGGCGGGGGCCAACCGAGGCGCCAGAACCTCCCCGGAACGCACCGCGACCTGCCACTCGTCCGCGGCCAGCGCGGCGGCGACGGCGGCGACGACCTCGTCGGCGGCCGGCTCGGCGGGGTCGAGGTCGATCAGCAGGAACCGGCCAGGAGCCTCCGTCTGGGCAGTACGGACGAGCCCCCACAGGGCGGCCCCGGCCAGATCGTCGATGTCCTCGTCGACCCGGGTGGCCACCGCGCCCCGGGTGACCACGGCAAGCCGTGACTCCGCGAAGGCGTCCTCGCCCAGCCACTCCTGCGCCAGGGCCAGCAGTGCGGCCGTCACCCTCTCCGCGTCCCGGGCCGTCCCCGCACCGGACGCGGCGGGCGGCACGCACAGCACCGTGCCCGGAGCGGGCACCCCGGCCTCCAGCACGGCCCGCAGCCCGGCGAGATCCGCGTACGAGTCGACCGCCACCCCGGCGACCTGCACAGCGGCGGCAAGACCGAACGTGTCCTCGCCGACCACCGCCCAGGCACCGGACGTGCCGGGCGACGCGGCCGGGACCGGGTTCCAACGGAGAGCGAACAAACCGTCGTTGACCGCACCGACGGCCGCCACCAACTGCTCCGCGCGCACGGGCCGCAGCGCCAGACTCCCCACCCGCGCCACCGCACGCCCCGCCCCATCGGCGACATCGATCGCCACCGCGTCCGGCCCCGCCGGACTCAGCCGCACCCGCGCCGCCACCGCACCGACAGCCGTCAGCGCCACATCGGACCAGGCATACGGCAGCCGCAGCTCGCCGTCGCCCTGACCGCCCCACACACCGAACCGGCCGAGGCCGATCGCCTGGAGTGCCGAGTCGAGCAGCGCCGGATGGAGCCCGAAGCGCGCGGCGTCCGCCCGCTGCTCCTCCGGCAGCTCCACCTCGGCGTAGACGTCATCCCCGAGACGCCAGGCCGCACGCAGGCCACGGAAGGCGGGTCCGTAGCCGTAGCCGGCCGCCTCGGCCTCGGCGTAGAAGGCGGAGACGTCGACGGCTTCGGCACCGACAGGCGGCCAGTCCATGAGACCGGCATGGGGCGAGGTGACCTGCTCCGGGCTGAGCACGCCCTCCGCGTGAAGGCTCCACTCCCGGCCGGAGTCCTCGGGACGCGAGTACACGGCGAGCCCGCGCCGCCCGCCGGTCTCGGGGGCGACAACGACCTGGAGTTGTACGGCTCCCTGCTCCGGGACGATCAGCGGTGCGTGGAGGGTGAGTTCGGCGAGGTGGCCGCATCCGACCTCGTCACCGGCCCTGATCGCCAGTTCCACGAATCCCGTGCCGGGGAAGAGGACGGTCCCCGCGACGGCGTGGTCGGCGAGCCAGGGTTGGGTGCGGGTGGAGAGTCGGCCGGTGAGAACGAGGCCACCGTCGGCGGCGAGGCTCACGGCCGCACCGAGCATCGGGTGCGCGGCGGCACCGAGACCGAGTTCGGCGGGGTCGCCGCCGGTGGAGCCGGACTCCAGCCAGTAGCGCTGGTGTTGGAAGGCGTAGGTGGGCAGGTCTACGTGGGTGACGGGGCGGCCCGCGTAGACGGCGGACCAGTCGATGTCCGTGCCCTGGACCCACAGTTCGGCGGCACTGGCGATGAAGCGGGCGTTCTCGTCCTCGTCACGGCGGAGAGTGCCGACGACGGTGACCGGCTGCTCGGCCGCCTCCGCGATGGCCTGCACGCCCATGGTCAGCACGGGGTGGGCGCTGACCTCGATCAGGCGGAAGTGGCCCTGGCGCAGGGCCTCTTGGATCGCCTCGGTGAAGCGGACGGGCCGGCGCAGACCCTCGTACCAGTACGTGGCGTCCATCGTGGACGTGTCCAACGGCTCACCGGTGACCGTGGAGATCAACGGAACCCGGGACACCCTCGGCGCCACCGGAGCGAGGACGTCCAGCAGCTTCGCCTTGATGTCCTCCACCTGCGTCGAGTGCGAGGCGTAATCCACCGGCACCCGACGGGCCCGAACACCAGCCGCCTCCGCCTTAGCGCCAATCTCCTCCAGAGCCTCCGGGTCACCGGCCACAACCGTGGCGTCCGGACCGTTGTACACGGCCACCGACACCCGGTCCCCGTACGGATCGACCCACCCCGATGCCTGCTCGGCGCCCGTCGCCAGCGACAACATCCCACCGCGGCCAGCGAGTTCATCCCGAATGGCAGCCGACCGGAGAGCAACGACCCGAGCCGCGTCCTCCAGACTCAACGCACCTGCCACCGCCGCAGCCGCGATCTCCCCCTGCGAGTGACCGATGACGGCCGCCGGGGTCACCCCGAAGGACTCCCACACCGCGGCAAGGGAGACCATCACGGCCCACAGCACGGGCTGGACCACATCCACCCGCCGCATCCAGGCGTCGTCATCGCCCTTCAACACCTCGACAAGTGACCAGTCCACAAAGGGCGACAAAGCACTGGAGCACTCGGCGATCCGCGCCGCGAACACCGGCGAGGACTCCAACAGCCCCCGCCCCATCCCCACCCACTGCGCGCCCTGCCCCGGGAACACGAACACCACACCCGAACCCGAACCCACCACCCCGGACACCGAGTTGCCCGCCACACCACCGGCCGCCAAGGCCGACAACCCCGCCGTCAGCTCAGCAGCCTCCCGCCCCCACACCACCGCCCGATGCTCCAGCGCCGTGCGCGAAGACCAAAGACTCCACCCCACATCGACCGGATCGCCCGACACACCGGCGAGCCGCCCCGCCTGACCGGCCAACGCCTCCGCGGTACGCCCGGACATCAGCCACGGCACGAACGGCGACGCCGGGAGTCCCTCCGGGCCGGGGACCACCAGCGGATCCGAGCCCTCGGACGGGGCCTCCTCCAGGATCACGTGCGCGTTGGTCCCGGAGATGCCGAAGGAGGAGACAGCGGCCCGGCGCGGATGGTCGTCGGTCTCCCACTCCCGCCCCTCGGTCAGCAGCCGGACCTCTCCGGAGGCCCAGTCCACGTGCTGAGTCGGCTCGTCCACGTGAAGGGTGGGGGGCAGGATGCCCGCCCGTAGCGCCATCACCATCTTGATGACGCCCGCGGCGCCGGCCGCGGCCTGGGTGTGCCCGATGTTCGACTTCACCGAGCCCAGCCACAACGGGCGTTCGGCAGCGCGGTCCAGGCCGTACATGGCCAGCAGCGCCTGCGCCTCGATCGGGTCGCCGAGCGTCGTTCCCGTGCCGTGTGCCTCCACCGCGTCCACTTCGGTGGCGGCTACTCGCGCGTTCTCCAACGCCTGCTGGATGACCCGCTGTTGGGAGGGTCCGTTGGGTGCGGTCAGCCCGTTGGAGGCGCCGTCCTGGTTGACGGCCGACCCGCGCACCACAGCCAGCACGCGGTGGCCCTTGGCCCGTGCGTCCGAGAGGCGCTCCACGGCGAGGACGCCGATGCCCTCCGACCACCCGGTGCCGTCGGCCGCCGCCGCGAAGGGCTTGCAGCGCCCGTCCGCCGACAGGCCGCGCTGGCGGCTGAACTCCACGAACACTCCGGGGCTCGGCATGACGGTCACACCGCCCGCCAGGGCCAGGTCGCACTCGCCGTTCCGCAGCGACTGGACCGCCAGGTGCAGCGCGACCAGCGACGAGGAGCAGGCGGTGTCGACGGTGACGGCGGGGCCTTCCAGGCCGAGGGTGTAGGCGAGGCGGCCGGTGAGCACGCTGGTCGCGTTGCCGGTCAGGGAGAAGCCGCTGACCTGCTCGGGGACGTGGAGCATGTCGGTGAGGTAGCCGAAGCCGGAGGCGCCGACGAAGACGCCCGTACGGCTGCCGCGCAGCGCGCCGGGGGCCAGTCCGGCGTGCTCGAACGCCTCCCAGCCCGCCTCCAGGAGGAGCCGCTGCTGCGGGTCCATGGCGAGCGCCTCGCGCGGCGAGATCCCGAAGAACTCGGCGTCGAAGCGGTCGGCGTCGTGCAGGAAGCCGCCTTCGACGACGTAGCTCTTGCCGTACGCGTCCGGGTCGGGGTCGTACAGGTCCTCGGCCCAGCCCCGGTTGACCGGGAAGGGTGTGATGCCGTCGCCGCCCGCCGCGACCAGCCGCCACAGTTCCTCGGCCGAGGCGACTCCGCCGGGGAAGCGGCAGGCCATGCCGACGATCGCGATCGGCTCACGGCTCTTGGCCTCGGTGCGCTGGAGGCGCTGACGGGTCTCCTGGAGGTCGGCGGTGACCAACTTGAGGTACTCACGGAGCTTGGCTTCGTTGCCGGACATCTGCCTTCGTCTCCAGGCGAGGTGTGGGTCGGGGGGACGGGTGGGGGCGGGGCGGGGGCGTCAGCCGAGACCGAGTTCCTTGTTGATCAGGGCGAACATCTCGTCGTCGGAGGCGCTGTCGAGGGAGCGTGCGGGGCTGGCCTCCCGCGCCGTGCCGTCGGCGGGTTCGGCGCGGTCGCCGTCCCCGTCCGACTCCAGCCGCCAGACCAGCGACTGGAGCCGCTTGAGCAGCGCGGTCCGGCCCTCGGGGGTGGGGGGTCGGGCGGTGAGGGCGGTCTCCAGGCGTTCCAGTTCGGCCAGGGCGGTGGTGCGCGCGGTGTCGTCGGGTGCGAGCCGGCTGTCGAGGTGGGCGGCGAGCGCGCGGGGGCTCGGGTAGTCGAAGACAAGGCTGGTGGGCAGGCGCAGGCCGGTCACTCCGGCGAGCCGGTTGCGGAGTTCGACGGCGGTGAGCGAGTCGAAGCCGAGGTCGGAGAAGTCGCGGTCGGCGTCGAGGGCGACGGAGCTGCCGTGTGCCAGCACTTCGGTCACGTGGCCGCGGACCAGTTCCTGGAGGAAGGCCAGGCGTTCCTTGGGGTTCTTGCCCGCGAGGTGCTGGGCGAGCGTGGGTCCGTCGTCGCTCGGCCGGGCGGAGGCGCGGCGCTGCGGGGTGGGGACGATGCCGCCCAGGATCGGGGGCACCAGGCCGGCCTGGGCGTTGCGTCGGAGGGCGGCCGTGGCGATCTCGACGGCGACGAGCAGGGCGTCGTCGCTCGCGCTCGCCGTGTCGAGGAGGCCGAGGGCGGCCGGGGAGGAGAGCGGGGCGAGTCCGGAGCGGGTGATGCGGTCCAGGTCGGCCCGGTCGAGGCGGCCGGTCATCCCGCTGCTCTCGGCCCACAGGCCCCAGGCGACGGAGGTGGCGGGCAGTCCGTGCGCCCGGCGGTGGTGGGCGAGGGCGTCCAGGAAGGCGTTCCCCGCCGCGTAGTTGGCCTGTCCCGGGCCGCCGAAGACGCTCGCGGTGGAGGAGAAGAGGACGAAGGCCGAGAGGTCCATGCCGCGGGTGAGGGTGTGCAGGGTGAGGGCCGCGTCCAGCTTGGGGCGCAGCACGTCCTCCACCTGGTGCGGGGTGAGTGCGGACAGGACGGCGTCGTCGATGACTCCGGCGGCGTGCACCACCGCTGTCAGCGGGTGCTCCGCGGGGATCTTGTCGAACAGGGCGGCCAGCTCTCCGGCGTCGGCGACATCGCAGGCGATGAGCTCGGCGTCCGCGCCCAGCCGGGCGAGGTCGGCCACGAGCGCGGCCGCTCCGGGGGCGTCGGCGCCGGACCGGCTGGTGAGGTAGAGCCGCCGTACTCCGTGTTCCCCTGCCAGGTGCCGGGCGACCAGGGTGCCGAGGGTGCCCAGACCGCCGGTGATGAGCACGGTGCCGTCGGCTCGCCAGGGGGTCGCGCGGTTCCCGTCACCGGTCGGCGTCCAGCGGGCGAGCCGCGGTACGAGGACGTGCTCCTCGCGGAGCGCGGCCTGCGGCTCACCGGCGGCCATCGCGGCCCGTACGGCGTCGGTGAGCAGCTCGGCGTCCGGGGTGTCCCCGGTGTCGACCAGGAGGAAGCGGTCCGGGTGCTCGGTCTGCGCGGTGCGCACGAGCCCCCACAGCGGGGCGTGCGCGAGATCGGTGACGTCCTCGCCGGTACGGGTGGCGACGGCGCCCGCGGTGACGACCACGAGCCGGGTCTCGGCCAGCCGGGGATCGGCGAGCCACTCCCGCAGGGTGACGAGGGTGCGCTGGACGGCGTCGTGCGCGGTCTCGGCGTCGTGCGTGGTGGGGCCACCGGGTGCGGCGCAGGGCAGCAGGACCACGGGGGGCGCGGGGACGCCCGCGTCGAGTACGGCGGTGAGGGCGGCGAGGTCGTCGTAGGCGGAGACAGCCGTACCGGCGTACTGGAGCTCCGCCGCGAGTGCCGACGGATCGGCGCCGAGGACAGCCCAGGGCTCGTCGTGGAGGGACTCGGGCACGGTGGCTTCGAGGGGCCGCCAGTCGAGGCGGAAGAGCCGGTCGCCGTGGACGGACGCGGCCGGGAGCTGTTCGGCGCTCAGCGGTCGCAGGGCGAGGGCAGCGGCGGTGAGCACCGGTCGGCCGGTCGCGTCGGCGACGGTGACCGTCGGGGACGCGCCGTCCGCGCCACCGGGGGTGAGGGCGACCCGTACCTGTCCGGCTCCGGCGGCGTGCAGGGTGACGTCGCGCCAGGCGAAGGGGACGCGGATGGTGTGGGTCTCGGCGTCGGCGAGGACACCGAGCGGGTGCAGGGCCGCGTCGAGGAGGGCCGGGTGCAGGCCGTAGGCGTCGGCGTCCGTGCGGGCGGCCTCGGGGAGGGTGACCTCGGCGAAGACCTCGTCGCCTCGGCGCCAGGCGGCGGTCATGCCCTGGAAAGCGGGGCCGTAGCCGTAGCCGGCGGCTTCGGCCCGAGCGTAGAAGCCGGTGACGTCCACGGCTTCGGCGCCGGGCGGCGGCCAGGCGGTGAGGTCGGCGGGGGTGGTGGAGCGGGCGCCGGTCAGGGTGCCTTCGGCGTGTGCGGTCCAGGGGGTGTCCGGGGTCGAATTCTCCGCGCGGGAGTAGATGCCGAGGGGGCGCTGCCCTTCCTCGTCGGCGGCCTCGACCACGACCTGGATCTGAACTCCGTCCTGCTCGGGGAGGATCAGCGGTGCCTGGAGGGTGAGTTCGGCGAGGTGGGCGCAGCCGACCTCGTCACCCGCCCGGATCGCCAGCTCCACAAATCCGGTGCCGGGGAAGAGAGTTGTGCCCGTGACAGAGTGGTCCGCGAGCCAAGGGTGCGTGCGGGTGGCAAGGCGGCCGGTCAGAACCACTCCGCCGTCGGCGGCGAGCGACACGGCCGCGCCGAGCAGGGGGTGCGCGGCCTCATCCAGTCCGAGCCCGGCCGGGTCCCCGGAACCTCCGTGGACCTGGAGCCAGTAGCGCTCGTGCTGGAAGGCGTAGGTGGGGAGGTCGGCGTGGTGCGGATCGCGTCCGTCGAAGAGGGCGGCCCAGTCGACGTCCACGCCGCTCGCCCACAGGCGGGAGACGGCCCGGGTGAAGGTGTCGACCTCGTCGTGGCCCCGGCGCGTGGCCGGCACGAACAGGCCCGCCGCGCACTCCGTGCCCATCGCGGTGAGCGTCGCGTCCGGGCCCAGCTCAAGGAACTTGCCCACTCCGCTCTCGGTCAGCCAGGCGATCCCGTCCGCGAAGCGCACCGCCTCCCGGACCTGCCGCACCCAGTAGGCGGGGGTGCGTATCTCCTCACCCGCGGCCTGTCCCGACAGGTTCGACACCACGGCGATCCGCGGCTCGCCGTAGGAGACATCGGCGGCGACCCGCTCGAACTCCGCGAGCATCGGCTCCATCAGCGAGGAGTGGAAGGCGTGCGAGACGGGCAGCCGTCGGCACTTGATCCCCGCCAGCCCGAAGCGCTCCCGCACCGCCTCGACATCGCCCTCGGGCCCCGAGACGACCAGTGCCGCGGGCCCGTTGACGGCGGCGATCTCCACCGCGCCGCCGAGGGAGGCGAGGACATCCTCGACCTGGGGCGCGGTGGCCCGCACCGCGAGCATCGCCCCGCCCTCCGGGAGCGCCTGCATCAGCCCGCCGCGCGCCGCCACCAGACGGCAGGCGTCCTCCAGCGAGAACACCCCCGCCACATGCGCGGCAACCAGCTCACCGATCGAATGGCCCATCACGAAGTCCGGTCGCACACCCCAGGATTCGGCCAGTCGATAGAGCGCCACCTCGAACGCGAACAGCCCTGCCTGCGTGAACACCGTCCGGTCCAGCAGTCCCGTCGTGTCCGCCGACAGCGCCTCCGCCAACGATCCCGGCAGCAAGCCCTCGAAGGCGGCGCACGTCTCCTGGAAGGCCCGCGCGAACACGGGGAATTCCGCGGCCAGTTCCGCGCCCATGCCTGGCCGCTGCGATCCCTGGCCGGTGAACAGCACCGCGAGGCGACCGTCCACGAGACCACCTGAGGACCCCATGGAGCCCAGCCCCGCCGTCAGCTGCTCGCGATCCGAGCCCCAGACCACCGCCCGATGCCCCAGCCCGGCCCGGCCCATCGCCAACGACCAGCCCACATCCACCGGATCGAGCGCCCCCACCGCTGACGCCAACCGCTCGGCCTGCCCTCGGAGCGCGTCCTCGGAACCGGCCGACAGCACCCACGGGAGCACTCCGCTCCCCGAACCGGTGGGCTCCCGATCCGCCGCCTCCTCCGGCGCCCCCTCCAACACCACATGCACATTGGTCCCGCTGATCCCGAACGCGGACACGGCGGAGCGCCGCGGGCGTCCCGTCTCGGGCCATGGCGTGGGTTCGGTGAGCAGGGAGATGGCACCGGAGTCCCAGTCGACGTGCGGGGTGGGCTCGTTGACGTGCAGGGTGCGGGGCAGGACGCCGGCCCGCATGGCCATCACCATCTTGATGACGCCCGCCATCCCCGCGGCGGCCTGCGCGTGCCCGATGTTCGACTTGATCGAGCCGAGCCACAACGGCCGTTCGGCTTCCCGGTCTTGACCGTAGGTGGCGAGCAGGGCCCGGGCCTCGATGGGATCGCCGAGCGGGGTCCCGGTGCCGTGCGCCTCCACGGCGTCCACGTCCGAGGGGTTGAGGCGGCAGTTGAGGAGCGCCTGCCGGATGACGCGCTGCTGTGCCGTACCGCTGGGGGCGGTGAGGCCGTTGGAGGCGCCGTCCTGGTTGAGGGCGGAGCCCTTGAGCAGGCCCAGGACGCGGTGGCCGTTGCGGCGGGCGTCGGAGAGGCGCTCCAGCAGCAGTACACCGGCGCCCTCGGCGAGTCCCATGCCGTTGGCGTCGGCGGCGAACGCCTTGCAGCGGCCGTCGGCGGCGAGTCCGCGCTGTCGGCTCCAGCCGGTGAACTCGTCGGAGGTGGACATGATGGCGACGCCCGCGGCGACAGCGAGGCCGCATTCCTCGCGCCGCAGGGACTGTGCGGCGAGGTGCAGGGCGGTCAGCGAGGAGGAGCAGGCGGTGTCCAGGGTGACGGCGGGGCCTTCGAGGCCGAAGGTGTAGGCGATCCGGCCGGAGACGATGCTGCTGGCGCTGCCGGTGACGAGGTGGCCCTCGAAGCCCTCGGGGACCTGGTGGATTCCGGAGCGGTAGTCCAGCGGGTTGCAGCCGACGAAGACGCCGGTGGCGGTGGACCGCAGGGAGGTGATGGGGATGCCGGTGCGTTCGACGGCCTCCCAGACGACCTCCAGCAGGATCCGCTGCTGCGGGTCCATCACCAGCGCCTCGCGCGGGGAGATCCCGAACAGCGCGGCGTCGAAGCGGTCGGCGTCGTGGAGGAAGCCGCCTTCGCGGACGTAGGTCTTGCCGTGCCGGTCGGGGTCCGGGTCGTAGAGGTGGTCCAGGTCCCAGTCGCGGTTGTCGGGGAGTGCGCCGATGGCGTCGCGGCCGTCGGCGACGAGCTGCCACAGCTCCTCGGGCGAGCCGATGCCGCCGGGGTAGCGGCAGGCCATGCCGATGATGGCGATCGGCTCGCGGTCCTTCTCCTCCGCGGCGGCCAGGCGGTTCTGCGTCTGGCGCAGGTCGGTGGTGACCCGCTTGAGGTAGTCGAGGAGCTTCGCTTCGTTCTGCGCCTTCGCTTCGTTCTGCGCCATCGTCGACATCTCCACTGTGCTGGGGGTCGGGGTCCGGAGCGGGGTGTCAGGAGGTACCGAATTCGCGGTCGATCAGGGCGAACATCTCGTCTGCGGTGGCCGCTTCGAGGTCGTCCTCGTCGGCGCTGTCGGTGCTGGCCTGCGTGCCGCCGGTTCCGTCGTCGTCGTTCAGCCGCACCAGGAGGGTCTGGAGCTGGCGGGTGAGTTTGAGGCGGGTGTCGGTGTCGGGGGTGGACCCGGCCAGCGCCGCTTCGAGGCGGCCGAGTTCGGTGAGGACGTCCCCGGTGCCGCCCGGGGTGTCGGCGTCGAGCGCCAGTTCGTCGCGGAGCAGGACGACCAGCGCGGTGGGGGTGGGGTGCTCGAACACGAGGGTGGTGGGCAGGGTGAGCCCGGTGGCGGCGCCGAGCCGGTTGCGCAGTTCGACGGCGGTGAGCGAGTCGAAGCCGAGGTCCTTGAAGGCGCGGGCCGGTTCGATGGTCGTGGCGCCGCTGTGGCCGAGGACGGCCGCGGCCTGGGCGCGTACCAACTCCAGCAGTTCCCGGTCCTGTTCGCTGCCGGGCAGTCCGCGCAGGCGGGTGCGGAGCTCGGAGGTGCCCGCCTCGGGGACGGCGGTGGTCCCGCCCGTGACGGGGAGGTACGGCCGGGCCTGCGGGAGGTCGTCCAGGAAGTGGGTGTCCCGGGCGGAGGTGAAGAGCTGGGTGAAGCGTTCCCACTCGACGTCGGCGACGGCCACGGTGATCTCGTCGTGGTCGAGGACCTGTTGGAAGGCGGTGAGGGCGAGTTCGGGGTCGATGAGCGGCAGGCCCTGGCGCTGGGCGCGCTGGTTGAGGACGGGCCGTTCGGCGGCGTCCCGGCTGTCGCGCTCGTTGACGGCGTCCCAGATACCCCAGGCGACAGCGGTCACCGGCACTCCGCGGGCCCGCTGACCGAGCGCCCAGGCGTCGAGGTGGGCGTTGGCGGCGGAGTAGGCGCCGTGGTCGCCGCTGCCCCAGAGGGCGGCGACGGAGGAGTAGACCACGAAGGCGTCCAGCTCCCGCTCACCGAGGAGTTCGGCGAGCATCCGGGCACCGGTGATCTTGGCGTCGATGACGTTGGCGTACTGGGCGAGGGTGGTGTCCGCGAGGGCTCCCAGTTCGTAGCGGACGGCGGTGTGGAAGACGGCGCGGATGTCGTCGCCCGCCGTGTCGAGCCCGTCGATGAGCGAGGCGAGCGCTGTCCGGTCGGTGACGTCGCAGGCGGCGACGGTGACCCGGGCCCCCAACTCCTCCAGTTCCGCTCGCAGTTCGGCGGCGCCGGGTGCGTCCATGCCTCGCCTGCTGGTGAGCACGAGATGCTCGGCGCCGTTGCGGGCGAGCCAATGGGCGAGGATGCCGCCGAGCAGCCCGGTCCCGCCGGTGACGATGGCGGTACCGCGCGGCTTCCAGTTCCGCACCGGCCCGTCGGTCGGCAGCGGCGCGGGCACCATCCGGCGGGCGAGCAGCCCGACCGCCCGGACGGCCACCTGGTCGTGCTCGACGGTCTCGCGCTGGGCGAGCACGGCCACGATCCGGCGGCGGACCCGCTCGTCCTCGATGTCGGCGGGCAGGTCGACGATGCCGCCCCACTGCTGCGGCAGTTCGAGCGCGGCAACCCGGCCCATGCCCCAGATCTCGGCCTGGACGGGATGGGCGATCTCATCGCCGTAGCCGGTGGCGACGGCACCCCGGGTGACGCACCAGACCCGGGCGGCGAGTCCGGTGTCACCGACGGCCTGGATCAGCGCGAGCGTGGCGGCGACGCCCTCGGCGACCATGGGGTGCCCGTGGGCGGGCCGCTCATCGGCCAACGCCAAGGTGGACAGCACCCCGGCCACGCCCTGCTCCCCGGCCGCCTCGCTCAACAGCCCTCCGATCAGGGCCCGGTCGGCGCCCCACGGCACAGGCAGGGTCACCACCTCGGCGCCGCGCTCGGTGAGCAGCCCGATGAGGCTCGTACGCCAGTCGCCCTCGGCCCCCTCGGCGGTGAGGTGGAGCCAGCGGCCGGACAGTGCGGCAGGCGCGTCGGAGTCCGGCTGCTGCTTCCAGCCGACCTTGTACCGCCAGCCGTCCACGGTCGACAGTTCCCGCCGACGCCGCCGCCACGACGCCAGATCCGGCAGCACCGCCCGCCACGCCTCCCACTCACCGCCGAGCGCGAGCTCACCGGACAGAGCCTCCATGTCCTGACTCTCGACGGCGTCCCAGAAGGCGGCGTCCTCGGTGACGGCAGGCGCGGCCTCGTCGGCGGGCTCCAGCCAGTAGCGCTGGTGTTGGAAGGCGTAGGTGGGCAGGTCTACGTGGGTGATGCGACGGCCCGCGTAGACGGCCGTCCAGTCGATGTCCGCCCCGTGGACCCAGAGTTCGGCGGCGCCGGCGATGAAGCGGGCGTTCTCGTCCTCGTCACGGCGGAGGGTCCCGACGACGGTGACCGGCTGCTCGGCAGCCTCGGCGATGGCCTGGACGCCCATGGTCAGGA
Source organism: Streptomyces cinnabarinus (assembly GCF_027270315.1). Classification (NCBI taxonomy): domain Bacteria; kingdom Bacillati; phylum Actinomycetota; class Actinomycetes; order Kitasatosporales; family Streptomycetaceae; genus Streptomyces; species Streptomyces cinnabarinus. The sequence goes on from NZ_CP114413.1 coordinate 1,254,138, forward strand.
CGGGGTGGGCGCTGACCTCGATGAGGTTGAAGTTCCCCTGTCCCAGGGCCCCTTGGACGGCCTCGGTGAACCGGACGGGCTGGCGCAGGCCCTCGTACCAGTACGAGGCGTCCATCTCGGTCGTGTCCAACACCCCACCGGTGACGGTGGAGATGACCGGAACTCGGGATGCGTGCGGTGTGACCGGTGCGAGCACACTCAGCAGCCGCTCGCGGATGTCCTCCACCTGTGCGGAGTGGGAGGCGTAGTCCACGGGGACACGGCGAGCGCGTACACCGTTGGCTTCGGCGGTGGCCGCGATCTCGTCCAGGGCTTCCGGATCACCGGCTACGACCGTGGCGTCCGGACCGTTGTAGACGGCCACCGAGACACGGTCCCCGTACGGCGCGACCCAGCCCGCAGCCTGTTCGGCGCCCGTCGCCAGCGACAACATCCCACCACGACCGGCCAGTTCATCGCGGATGGCGGCCGAGCGAAGCGCAACGACCCGAGCCGCATCCTCCAGACTCAGCGCCCCGACCACCGCCGCAGCCGCGATCTCACCCTGCGAATGACCAATCACCGCAGCAGGCTTGACGCCCAGCGACTCCCACACGGCCGCCAGCGACACCATGACCGCCCACAACACCGGCTGGACCATGTCCACCCGCCGCATCCACGCGTCATCGTCACCGGACAACACCTCGGTCAACGACCAGTCCACGAAAGGCGACAAAGCGACAGAACACTCAGCGATCCGCGCCGCGAACACCGGCGAGGACCCCAACAGCCCCCGCCCCATCCCCAACCACTGCGACCCCTGCCCCGGGAACACGAAGACGGTCCCGCCGCCGGTCTCGGGAGCCGTGCCGCTGACGGCCTGGGACGTGGCCGTTCCGGCAGCCAATGCCCGCAGTCCGTCGGTCAGTTCGGTCGACGCGGAACCCCATACGACCGCGCGATGCTCCAGCGGGGACCGCGTGGTCAGCAGGCTCCAGCCGACGTCCGCCGGGTCGCCCGGCACTCCGGCGAGTCGTTCTGCCTGACCGGCGAGGGCCTCCGCCGTACGCCCCGACACCAGCCACGGCACCACCGGCGACCCCGACAACCCCTCCGGACCGGAGACCACCATCGAACCCGCGACCGCGGGCGGCGCCTCCTCCAGGATGACGTGGGCGTTCGTGCCCGACATGCCGAAGGCGGAGACACCGGCGCGGCGCGGTCCCGTCCGGCCCTGTTCCCAGGGCACCGCCCGGTCCAGCAGGGCGACGGTTCCGTCGGACCAGTCGACGTGGCTGGTGGGTTCGGCGGCGTGCAGGGAGGGCGGCAGCACGCCCGCCCGCAGGGCCATGACCATCTTGATGACGCCCGCGACTCCGGCGGCGGCCTGGGTGTGGCCGATGTTGGACTTCACCGAGCCGAGCCACAGGGGCTGTTCGGCGTTCCGGGCCCTGCCGTAGGTGGCGATCAGGGCCTGGGCCTCGATCGGGTCGCCGAGGGTGGTGCCGGTGCCGTGTGCCTCGACGGCGTCGACGTCGGCGGCGGTGAGCCCGGCCGCGGTGAGCGCGGAGCGGATGACGCGCTGCTGGGACGGACCGTTGGGCGCGGTCAGCCCGTTGGACGCGCCGTCCTGGTTGATCGCCGAGCCCCGTACGACCGCGAGGACCTGGTGGCCGTTGCGGACCGCGTCCGACAGCCGCTCGACGACGAGCACACCGGCGCCCTCGGACCAGCCGGTGCCGTCCGCCGACTCGGCGAAGGGCTTGCAGCGGGCGTCGGCGGCGAGTCCGCGCTGGCGGCTGAACTCCACGAACGCACCGGGCGTGGACATGATGGTGACGCCGGCCGCGAGTGCCAGCTCGCACTCGCTGTTGCGCAGGGACTGGACGGCCATGTGCAGGGCGACGAGCGAGGAGGAGCAGGCCGTGTCGACGGTGACCGCCGGACCCTCCAGGCCGAGGGCGTAGGCGATGCGGCCGGAGACGACGGCGGCGGCGCTGCCGGTAGCCTGGTATCCGGCGACGGCGTCGGGGTCGCGGCCCAGAAGGGTGGCGTAGTCCTGGCCGTTGGAGCCGACGAAGAGTCCGGTCGCGGAGCCGTGCAGGCCGGTCGGGGGCAGTCCGGCGCGCTCCAGGGCCTGCCAGGACAGTTCCAGCAGGAGTCGTTGCTGGGGGTCCATGGCGAGGGCCTCGCGCGGGGAGATCCCGAAGAACTCGGCGTCGAATCCGGCGACGTCGTAGAGGAATCCGCCCTCGCGGACGTACGAGGTACCGGGGCGGCGCGACTCGGGGTCGTAGAGGGCCTCGACGTGCCAGCCGCGGTCGGCGGGGAAGGCGCCGATGGCGTCGCCTTCCTCGGTGACCAGCCGCCACAGGTCCTCCGGTGAGGTGACCCCGCCGGGGTAGTGGCAGGCCATGCCGACGATGGCGATGGGTTCGTCCGCGCGTACCCGGGTGGTGGGCGGTGCGGGCACCTCGGTTGCCGCTCCCAGGAGTTCGGCGCGCAGGTGGGCGACGAGGGCGGTGGGTGTCGGGTGGTCGAAGACCAGGGTGGAGGGCAGGCGCAGTCCGGTGGCGGTGGTGAGCCGGTTGCGCAGTTCGACGCCGGTGAGCGAGTCGAAGCCGAGGTCCTTGAAGGCGCGCGCGGGTTGGAGGCCCGTGGTGCCGTTGTGGCCGAGGACGGCGGCCACTTCGGTGAGGACGGTCTGTGTGAGCAGCTTCTCCTGCTCCTCGGGGGTGCGTCCGGCGAGGGTGCGGGCGGGGTCGCTGTCGGCCGGCGGAGCGTCGGCGGCCGTCAAGTGCGGCTGGGCATCGGGGAGTTCGCTGATGAGCGGGCGGTGCCGGGCCGCGGTGTAGGCGGGGACGAAGCGTTCCCAGTCGACGTCGGCGACGGTGACGGTCGTGTCGCCCCGGTCCAGGGCCTGCTGGAGCGCGGCGACGGCCAGTTCGGGCCGCATCGCGCGGATGCCGCGCCGTGCGAGGTGCGCCGTCATGTCGCCGTCGGCCATGCCTCCGTCGGCCCAGGCGCCCCAGGCCACCGCGGTGGCGGCGAGGCCGCGGGCACGCCGGTCCTGGGCCAGCGCGTCGAGGTGCGCGTTGGCGGCGGCGTATCCGCCCTGCCGCCCGCTTCCCCACACCCCGGCGATGGAGGAGAACAGCACGAAGGCGTCCAGTTCCCGGTCGCCGAGGAGCGCGTCGAGATGATCCGCCCCGTCCGCCTTGGCAGCGAGCACGTCCGCGAGTTCCTCCCGGGTCAGCTCCTGCATGGCGGTGAAGTGGGCGATGCCCGCCGCGTGGATGACGCTGCTGAGCGGACGGCGTCCGGGCAGCGTGTCGAGCAGGGCCGCCACGGCGTCCCGGTCGGCGATGTCGCAGGCGACGACGGAGACCTGGGCGCCGAGGGCGGTGAGCTCGGCGGTGAGTTCGGCCGCGCCGGGCGCCTCGGGGCCGCGCCGGCTGGTGAGTACGAGGTCCTCGGCGCCGTCGCGGGCCAGCCGGCGTGCGATGTGCGCGCCGAGTCCGCCGGTACCGCCGGTGATCAGGACCGTGCCGCCGGGCCTCCACTCCTCGGCGGGGGCCGGGGTGCCGATCGTGGCGGCTCGGGCGAGGCGGCGCAGGAAGGTTCCGGAGGCGCGGACGGCACACTCGTCCTCGCCGTCCTCTCCGGCCAGGACCGCGGCGAGCCGGGCGGCGACCCGGTCGTCGGCGCCCTCGGCCGGGAGGTCGATCAGGCCGCCCCAGAGCGGGGCGTGCTCCAGGCCGAAGACCCGGCCGAGGCCCCAGATCCGGGCGAGGGCGGGGTCGGCGATCCGCTCGTCGGGGGTGACGGCGACGGCGCCGCGAGTGACGCACCACAGGGGGGCGTCGAGCCCGGCGGAGGCGTGGGCCTGGAGCAGGGTCAGCGAGTCGGCGACGACGTGGGTGCCGAGGGAGAGCACTCCGGACACGCCGTGCGGTGCGGCCTCGCGAAGCTCCGTGGCCAGGTGCTCGTCGAACGACGGGCGGAGTTCGACGATGTCGGCGCCGAGGGCGCGCAGGGCGTCGAGCAGTCGCGCCTCGGCCGCGGGATCCGTAGTGGATTCCGGTAGGACCGCGAGCCATGTGCCGTCGAGGCGGCCGGAGTCGAGGGCGGCGACGGGCTTCCACACCGTGCGGTAGCGCCAGGCGTCCAGGGTGGAGCGGTCGCGCTCGCCGCGGCGCCAGGTGGCGAGGGCGGGCAGCAGCGTGCCGAGGTCCGGGGTGCCGGTGCCGTCATCGGTGCCGTCGAGGTCGAGGACGGCGGCGAGGGCGGAGGCGTCCTGGTTCTCGACCAGCTCCCAGAACCGGGCCTCCACCGCGTCCGCGCCGGCAGGTGCGGTGCGGGCGGACTCCAGCCAGAAGCGGGAGCGCTGGAAGGGATAGGTGGGCAGTTCGACCCGGCGGGTGGCGCCGCCGCCGTCGTGCAGCGCGGCCCAGTCGGCGGTCCCGCCACGTACGTAGAGCGTGGCGAGGGCGCGTAGCAGGGCGGCCGGTTCCGGCTGGTCGTTGCGGAGGGCGGACAGCAGCAGCGGCGGGGATCCGGCGTCGGTCAGGCTTTCGTCGGCCATGGCTGTCAGCACGCCGTCGGGGCCCAGTTCCAGGAAGGTGGTCACGCCCTGGTCGCGCAGCCAGCGCACGCCGTCGTGGAAGCGGACGGGTTCGCGGACATGGCGTACCCAGTACGCGGCGCTGCCCAGTTCGCCGGGTGCCGCGCCCGCGCCGGTGACGTTGGAGACGACCGGGATGCGGGGCTCGGCGTACTCCAGCGCGGCGGCGACGGTGCCGAACTCCGTCAGCATCCGGTCCATGTGCGGGGAGTGGAAGGCGTGGCTGACCCGCAGGAACCGGGTCTTGTGGCCGCGCTCGCGCCACAGTTCGTCCAGGGCGGTGAGGGCCTCCCGGTCCCCGGCGACGACCACGGACGCGGGTCCGTTGACGGCTGCCAGGGCGACCTCGGTCTCCCGACCGGTGAGGGTCTCCCGGACCACCTCCTCGCTCGCCCGCACGGAGAGCATGGCCCCGTCCTCCGGCATCGCCTGCATCAGCCGTCCGCGCGCGGTGACCAGGACGGCGGCGTCGGCCAGCGACAGCACTCCGGCGACATGGGCGGCGACCAGTTCACCGATGGAGTGCCCGGCGACGTAGTCGGCCCGCACGCCCCACCGCTCGACCAGCCGGTACAGGGCCACTTCCACGGCGAAGAGCGCGGGCTGGGCCCAGGCGGTACGGTCCAGCAGGGCCGCCTCCGCACTGCCCGGCTCCGCGAACAGCACCTCGCGCAAAGGGCGTTCCAGGTGCTCGTCGAGCGCCTCGCACACCGCGTCGAGCGCCCGCGCGAAGGCCGGGTACGCCGCATACAACTCCCGCCCCATGCCGACCCGTTGGCTGCCCTGCCCGGTGAAGAGGACGGCGACGGGGCCGTCGGAGTCGGCGACTCCGGTGACGGCCTCGGGGGCGCGGCCGCCAGTGGCTATGGCGGCGAGCCCACGGCCGAGCGCGGCGGTCCCGTCGGCATCGGGGAGGACGACGGCCCGGTGGTCAAGGGCCGCGCGGGTCGAGGCGAGCGACAGCGCGATGCCGTCGGCGGGGATGCCGGGCCGGTCGGCGCTGAACGAGGCGAGCTGCTCGGCCTGGGCGCGCAGCGCGCCCTCGGTACGCCCGGAAAGCACCCACGGTATGAGGACAGCGGGCTCGGCGGCGGGGGTGTCCGGGGCGGCGGCGGGGGCGTCCGCCTCGGTGGCGGGGGCGTCCGGATCAGCGGGCTCGGGCGCCTGCTCCAGGATGACGTGGGCGTTGGTCCCGCTGATGCCGAAGGAGGAGACACCGGCCCGCCGCGGGCGGCCGTTCGCCGTCCACTCCCGCTCCTCGGTCAACAGCCGTACGCCGCCCGCCGTCCACTCGATGTGCGGGGTGGGCTCGTCGGCGTGGAGGGTCCTGGGCAGGACGCCCTCCCGCATCGCCATCACCATCTTGATGACGCCCGCGACACCGGCGGCGGCCTGGGTGTGCCCGATGTTGGACTTCACCGAGCCGAGCCAGAGCGGCCGGTCCGGGTCACGGTCCTGGCCGTAGGTGGCGAGGAGCGCCTGGGCCTCGATCGGGTCCCCCAGGGCCGTACCCGTACCGTGCGCCTCCAGCGCGTCGACGTCGGCCACGGTCAGTCCGGCGCCCGCGAGGGCCTGCCGTATGACGCGCTGCTGGGACGGGCCGTTGGGCGCGGTCAGCCCGTTGGAGGCACCGTCCTGGTTGATGGCGGAGCCGCGCATGACCGCGAGGACCTGATGCCCGTTGCGGAGGGCGTCCGAGAGCCGCTCGACGACCAGCACGCCGACACCCTCGGACCAGGCGGTACCGTCCGCGGCGGCCGAGAACGCCTTGCAGCGGCCGTCGGCGGCGAGCCCGCGCTGCCGGCTGAACTCCACGAACATGTACGGCGACGGCATCACCGCGACACCGCCGGCGAGCGCCAGTTCGCACTCGCCCTGCCGCAGTGACTGCGCCGCGAGGTGCAGCGCCACCAGCGCCGAGGAGCAGGCCGTGTCGACGGTGACGGCCGGCCCCTCCAGACCGAAGGTGTAGGCGAGCCGCCCGGAGGCGACGCTGGAGGTGTTCCCGATGCCGAGATAGCCCTCGATGTCACCCGGCACCTCGTCCAGCCGCGCCGCGTAGTCGGTGGCGACGACACCGGCGAACACACCGGTACGGCTGCCCCGCAACGACGTCGGCGGCAGACCCGCCCGCTCGAAGGCCTCCCAGGTGGTCTCCAGCAGCAGCCGCTGCTGCGGGTCCATGGCGAGTGCCTCGCGCGGCGAGATCCCGAACAACTCCGGGTCGAACTCGGCGGCGTCGTACAGGAATCCGCCCTGCCGGGAGTACGTCGTCCCGGGGTGCGCCGGGTCCGGGTGGTACACCCCCTCCAGGTCCCAGCCCCGGTCGGCCGGGAACGCCCCGATGGTGTCGACTCCCCCGGCGACCAGCCGCCACAGCTCCTCCGGGGACGTGACCCCGCCCGGGAACCGGCAGGCCATGCCGACGATGGCGATCGGCTCGTCCGGGGCCGCCACCGGGGCGGGAGCGGTCTCCTGCTCGTCCGCACCCCACAGCTCGGCGTGGAGATGGCCCGCGAGCGCGGTGGGCGTCGGGTGGTCGAAGACGAGGGCGGTGGGGAGACGGAGCCCGGTCGCCGTGCCCAGGCGGTTGCGCAGTTCCACGGCCGTCAGGGAGTCGAAGCCCTGCTCCTTGAAGGAGCGGTCGGCGTCGACGGACTGCTCGGTGGCATGCCCGAGCACGGCGGCGACATGGCCGCGCACCAGCTCCACGAGCCGCCGTTCCCGCTCCGGTCGGCTCAGCCCGGCCAGTCGCTCCGCGAGCGCCGTACCCGCGTCGGCGGCGGATGCGGCGCGGGCGGTGCGCCGGACCGGGGTCCGGGCGAGCCCACGGAGCACGGCGGGCACGCTCTCGGCGCCCCGCAGTCCCGCGAGGTCGAGACGGGCGGGCACGAGGGCGGCCTCGGCGCTCGCCAAGGCCCGGTCCAACAGCGCGAGCCCCTCCGCCGACGGCAGCGGCGCCATGCCCATCCGGCGCATCCGCCGACGGTCCGCCCGGTCCAGTTCACCCGTCATCGCGCTGGCCTGCTCCCACAGCCCCCAGGCGAGGGAGGTGGCGGGGAGTCCTCGGTCGCGGCGGTGGTGGGCGAGGGCGTCGAGGAAGGTGTTGGCGGCTGCGTAGTTGGCCTGGCCGGGCCCGCCGAACACGCCGGAGGCGGAAGAGTACAGCGCGAAGAAGGACAGGTCGGCGCCTTGGGTCAACTCATGGAGGTTGAGGGCGGCTTGGACCTTCGGCCGCCAGACGGCACTGAGCTGCTCGGGGGTGAGGGAGGTGACCAGCCCGTCGGCCAGTACGCCCGCCGCGTGGACGACGCCCGTCAGCCGCCGCCCATGGAGCAGCGAGGCGAGCTGATCACGATCGGCCGCGTCACAGGCGGCGACCTCGACGGTGGCCCCCAACTCACCGAGCTGCGCTACGAGTTCCTGTGCTGCGGGTGCGTCCGGCCCCTGGCGGCTGGTCAGCAGCAGCTTCCGTACGCCATGGGCGGTGACGAGATGCCGGGCCAGGAGGGAACCAAGGGTCCCGGTCCCGCCGGTGATCAGGACGGTGCCCTCCGGGTCCACCGGCACGGGCATCGTCAGGGCGACCTTGCCGACATGCTTGGCCTGGCTCATGAACCGGAACGCCTCCCGCGCCCGGCGCACCTCCCACGCCCGCACCGGCAACGGCTCCAACACCCCGGCCGCGAACAGCTCCATCAGCGCGCGGAGCATCTCGCCGATCCGCACGGGGCCGGCGTCGAGCATGTCGAAGGCCGTGTATGCGACCCCAGGCCGCAGCCCAGGCTCACGGACGTCCGTCTTCCCCATCTCCAGGAACCGGCCACCGGAGGTCAGCAGGTCGAGCGAGGCATCGACGAACTCACCGGCCAGGGCGTTGAGTACGACGTCGATGCGCTGGTCTGCGAAGGTCTCGCGGAAGCCGAGATCGCGGGAGGAGGCGATCTGCCCGTCGTCAAGGCCGAGCCCGCGCAGCGCGTCCCACTTCCCGGGGCTGGCCGTAGCAAGGACCCTCGCGCCGAAGTGCCGGGCGAGCTGGATCGCCGCCATCCCGACACCACCCGCACCCGCATGCACGAGGACCGTCTCACCCTCCCGGAGTCGACCGAGGTCCGCGAGCCCGTAGTAGGCGGTCAGGAAGACGACGGGGACGGTCGCCGCCTGCTCGAAGGTCCAGCCCTCCGGCATCGGGACCATCACTCGGGCATCCGCCACCGCCAGTGGACCGAAACTGCGCGGCACAAGACCGAGGACTCGGTCGCCCCGGGTGAACTCGATGACGTCGTCGGCCGTCTCCACGACCACACCGGCGATCTCACTGCCGATGGACGCCTCGCCGGGGTACATGCCGAGGCCGATGAGGACATCGCGGAAGTTGAGGCCCGCGGCGCGTACGGCGATCCGGATCTGTCCGGACTCCAGCGGCGCGGACGCATCCGGCGCAGGGCGCAGCGCGAGGCCGTCCAGCGTGCCGGTGCCCGAGGTGTCCAGTCGCCAGGCGGCCGTGTCCGACGGAACCACGAGGCCCTCGCCGGTACCGGCCGCACGCACCAGACGCGGCACCAGCAGCCGGCCCTCGCGCACCGCCATCTGCGGCTCACCATTGGCCAACGCAGCCCGCACCACGGCCTCATCGTCACCATCGGCGGTCGGGTCCAGGTCGAGCAGGAGGAAGCGCTCGGGGTGCTCGGACTGGGCGGACCGGACGAGGCCCCAGAGGGGCGCGGTCGCGAGGTCGATGGTGTCACGGGCGATGGTGGCGTGTCCGGCGTAGGTGGCGTGACCGTCGTCGGAGGCCTGTCCGGCGTCGGAGGCATGTCCGGCGTCGGTGCTCACGGCCCCCCGCGTCACGATCGCCAGTCGCGCGTCGGACAGCCGCTCGTCGGAGAGCCACGCCTGTATGAGTGCGAGCACGTCGGCGGTGATGCGCTCAGGGTCGCCGCCGGCGGTGGGGGCGAACAGGGCCAGCGCGGGCACGGCGCCCTCCAGCAGTGCGGCGAGGTCGGCGTACCTGCCCCCCGGCGCGGGCAGCGCCTCGTCCGCCCCGAGCACCGCCCAATCCGGCACCGCCTCGGCGGCCGACGGTGCGGGCTCCCACGCCAGTCGGTGGAGCGAGTCCGTGCCACTGGAGAGGGCCGACGCCAACTGCTCCGCCGTAACGGGGCGCAGGGCCAGCGATTCGGCTACGGCGATGGGGGCGCCGGTGCCGTCGGCGAGATGCACGGAGAGGGTGTCGTCGCCCTGGGGGGCGAGGCGGACCCGGGCAGCGGTGGCGCCGGAGGCGAGGAGCGTCACGCCCTCCCAGAGGAACGGCAGCCGCAGCTCTTCGCCCGGTTCCGAGGTGGCCAGCATCGCGTGCAGCGCCGAGTCGAGCAGGGCGGGGTGCATCCCGAACGCGCCCGCCTCGGCGGCCGATTCCACCTCAGCGAAGACCTCGTCGCCTCGGCGCCAGACGGCGGTCAGGCCCTGGAAGGCGGGGCCGTAGCCGTAACCGGCGGCTTCGGCCTCGGCGTAGAAGCCGGTGACGTCCACGGGTTCGGCGCCGGGCGGGGGCCAGGCGGCGAGGTCGGCGGGGGCCGTGCCGACAGCCTCCGCGAGGACTCCCTCCGCGTGCGCGGTCCATGCCTCGGCAGTCTCCGGACGCGAGTACACGGTGAGGGAACGCCGTCCCTCGTCGTCCGCGGCACCGACCACTGCCTGGATCTGCACTCCGCCCTGCTCGGGGAGGATCAGCGGTGTCTGGAGGGTGAGTTCGGCGAGGTGGCCGCAGCCGACCTCGTCACCGGCGCGAATCGCCAGCTCCACAAAGCCGGTCCCTGGGAAGAGAGTGGTGCCGCTGACTGTGTGGTCGGCGAGCCAAGGGTGCGTACGGAGGGAGAGGCGGCCGGTGAGGACCACTCCCCCGTCAGCTGCGAGCGACACGGCCGCGCCGAGCAGCGGGTGCTCCGTGGCGCCGAGCCCCAGGTCGGCGGGGTCGCCGGTGGAGGCGGTGGCCTCCAGCCAGTAGCGGTCGCGTTGGAAGGGGTAGGTGGGGAGGTCTACGCGGTGTGGGTTGCGGCCTTCGTAGAGGGCACGCCAGTTGACGTCGACTCCGCTGGCCCACAGGCGGGAGATGGCAGTGGTGAAGGTCTCGACTTCGTTGTGGTCGCGGCGAGTTGCGGGAAGGAACAGACCCTCGGCGGACTCGGCCGCCATCGCGGTCAGCGTGGCGTCCGGACCCAGCTCCAGGAACTTCGTCACCCCGGCCTCGGCCAGCGCGGCGACACCGTCGGCGAAACGCACCGCCTCCCGCACATGCCGGACCCAGTAAGCGGGAGTGCGGATCTCCTCGCCCGCGACCTGGCCCGAGAGGTTCGATACGACGGGGATTCGGGGTTCGGCGTAGGCGATGCCCGCGGCGACCTGCTCGAAGTCGGCGAGCATCGGCTCCATCAGCGAGGAGTGGAAGGCGTGCGAGACCGACAGCCGCCGCGACTTCACACCCGTCAACCGCTCCCGTACGGCCTCGATGTCGGCCTCACGACCCGAGACCACCACCGATGATGGCCCGTTCACCGCCGCCAGATCCACTGAACCGAGAAGGTCTCCGATCTCATCCGGCCCCGCTTGCACGGCGAGCATGGCTCCGCCCTCGGGCAGCGCCTGCATCAGCCCACCACGCGCAGCCACCAAACGGCAGGCGTCCTCCAACGAGAACACCCCCGCGACGTAGGCCGCGACCAGCTCACCGATGGAATGACCCATCACGAAGTCCGGCCGGACCCCCCACGACTCCACGAGCCGATAGAGCGCCACTTCCACCGCGAACAGCCCGGCCTGCGTGAAGACCGTCTGATCCAGCAAGTCGGAGCCGCCCGCCAGCACCTCCGCCAACGGCTCGGGCAACAACCCCTCAAAGGCGGCGCACACCTCGCCCAACACCTGGGCGAACAGCGGGAATTCAGCGGCCAGCTCCGCACCCATACGTACGCGCTGCGCCCCCTGCCCGGTAAACAGCACCGCGAGACGGCCGTCCACCAGACCACCTGCGGACTCCACGGACCCCAGCCCCGCCCGCAGTTCCTGCGCATCCGTACCCCAGACGACGGCACGGTGCCCGAGCGCGGCCCGACCGGCCGCCAACGACCAGCCCACATCGACCGGTTCAAGCGCACCGACTACCGGCGACAACTGCTCGGCCTGCGCCCGGAGCGCATCCTCGGAACCGGCGGACAGCACCCACGGGAGAACTCCGCTCCCCGGAACAGACGGCGCCTGAGCCGCTTCTTCGGGCGCTTCCTCCAAGATGACGTGCGCATTCGTCCCGCTGGCGCCGAAGGATGAGATTCCCACTCGGCGTACGCGGTCCGGAGATTCCCAGTCCCGCTGCTCCGTGAGCAGGGACACGTGGCCCGCGGACCAGTCGACGTGTGGGGACGGCTCGTCGACGTGGAGAGTCCTGGGCAGGACCCCCTCCCGCATGGCCATCACCATCTTGATGACGCCAGCGACACCGGCAGCGGCCTGCGCATGCCCGATGTTCGACTTGACCGACCCGAGCCACAACGGCCGTTCCGCTTCCCGGCCCTGACCGTAAGTGGCCAGCAGCGCCTGCGCTTCGATCGGGTCACCCAGCGTCGTGCCCGTACCGTGCGCCTCAACCACGTCCACGTCGCCCGCGTTCAGCCCACCACTGGCCAGAGCGGCACGGATAACACGCTGCTGCGAAGGCCCGTTGGGCGCCGTAAGACCATTGGACGCCCCGTCCTGGTTCACGGCCGAACCCCGCACCACCGCGAGCACCTGATGACCGTTACGACGAGCATCCGACAGCCGCTCCAGGAGCAGCACACCCGCACCCTCGGCCCACCCGGTACCGTCAGCCCCCGCCGCGAACGACTTGCACCGGCCATCAGCGGCAAGCCCACGCTGACGGCTGAAGTCGATGAAGGTGCCCGGAGTAGGCATAACCGTGACCCCGCCGGCGAGGGCGAGGTCGCACTCGCCCTGACGCAGCGCCTGGGCCGCGAGGTGGAGGGCGACCAGCGACGACGAGCAGGCCGTATCGACGGAGACGGCAGGCCCTTCGAGGCCGAAGGTGTAGGCGAGTCGGCCGGAGACCACGCTTCCGGAGGTTCCGGTGCCGATGTAGCCCTCGATGTCCTCAGGGATGTTCGGGAGCCGACTGGCGTAGTCGTGGTACATCACCCCGGCGAACACCCCGGTACGGCTCCCCCGCACCGAGTCCACCGCGATACCCGCCCGCTCGAAGACCTCCCACGACGTCTCCAACAGCAACCGCTGCTGCGGATCCATCGCCACCGCCTCACGCGGCGAGATCCCGAACAACCCCGCATCGAACTCAGCAGCCTCGTAAAGGAAACCGCCCTCACTCGCATACGACTTGCCAAACGCACCCGGATCCGGATCGAACAACCCCTCCAGATCCCAGCCACGATCAGCCGGGAACGGCCCCACCGCATCCCGACCCTCCACCACCAGCCGCCACAACTCCTCCGGCGACCTCACACCACCCGGATACCGACAAGCAGCCGACACAATCGCCACCGGATCATCCACCCCGGCGACCACCACCGCAGCCCCACCCACCGGCCCGACAGCCCCCACCAGCTCATCCACCAACAACCCCGCCACCGCAACCGGCGTCGGATAGTCAAAAACCAACGTCGCCGGCAGCCGCAACCCCACCGCCTCACCCAACCGATTCCGCAACTCCACCGCCAACAGCGAATCGAACCCCAACTCCTTGAACGTCCGGTCGGCCCCGATCAAGGCCGTCCCCGCGTGGCCGAGCACGGAGGCGACCTGGGTGCGGACGGCGTCGAGGGCGAACGGCTCGCGCTCCGTTGCGGGGAGCGTGAGCAGTCGGTGGGCCAGGGTGGGCGCCCCGGACTCGGTGGTGTCGGCGTGGACGACACGACGGACGGTCGTGGGCACGAGGGCGCGCAGCAGTGGCGACAGTGCGCCCGTGCCGGCCTGGGTTCGCAGCGCGGCACGGTCGAAGGCGACCGGTACGAGGTGCGCGTCGTCGTGCGCCAGGGCCGCGTCGAGCGCGGCGAGTCCCTCGGTGGCGGTAAGCGGAATCATCGCCTGGCGGGTGACACGCGCCCGGTCGGCCTCCGTCATCGCGCCGGTCATGCCGCTGGCGTCGGCCCACAGCCCCCAGGCGAGGGAGGTCGCCGGCAGCCCCTCGGACCGGCGCCGCTCGGCCAAGCCGTCCAGGAAGGTGTTGGCGGCGGCGTAGTTGGCCTGACCCACCGTGCCGAAGACACCGGCGGCGGAGGAGAAGAGAACGAAGGCGGAGAGGTCGAGATCGCGGGTCAACTCGTCCAGGTTGACGGCCGCGTCCACCTTGGGACGCAGAACGGTGGCCAGCCGGTCGGGGGTGAGCGATGTTGCTACGCCGTCATCGAGGACGCCCGCGAGGTGCACGACACCGGTGACCGGACGCTCGGCAAGCAGCGCCGCCAACGCCTCCCGATCAGCAGCGTCACAAGCCACCACCTCAACAACCGCACCCGCATCCGCAAGCTCCGCGACCAACTCCACCGCACCCGGCGCCTCAGCACCACGACGGCTGATCAGCACCAACTCCCGCACACCGTGCGCGGTGACGAGATGCCGAGCGATCAACCCACCCAACGTCCCCGTACCACCCGTCACCAGAACCGCACCATCACCAAACCCAGTCGCGGCACCCGCCCCGGAGGCACGCACCAGACGCGGCGCCAGCACCTCACCCCCACGCACCGCCACCTGCCACTCCCCCGCACCGAGCGCGGCGAGGGCGGGCAGGAGTCCGTCGGTGTCCACGTCGAGGTCGAGCAGTCCGAACCGGCCGGGGTTCTCCGCCTCGGCGGAGCGGATCAGACCCCACACGGCGGAGGCGGCGAGATCCGTAGGGGCTTTCGCGCCCCCGCTCGTGGCAACCACCAGACGCGCATCGGCGAACCGCTCGTCCGCCAGCCACTCCTGCACCATGGCAAGCACCGCGCCCGTCACGGCTGCAGTGGCCGACGCCAGCCCGACGCCCTCCGCCGCGGGCGGCGCCGTCCAGAGCACCAACGGGGGCACCCCGGCCTCGGCCAACGCGGCCAGCCCCTGGTGGGCCGCCGTTCCGAAACGGTCCTCGTCACCGAGCAGCGCCCAACCCGGCTCGCCCTGAGCCGCGATGGGGGTCCAATCGATCCGGAACAGTTGGTCCCGTACCCCTGCCCCCAACTCCCGCACGGCCACCGGGCGCAACGCCAACGACTCCACGAACGCCACCGGAGCACCCCCGGCATCGGCCACCAACACCGACACCGCATCCCCACCAGCCGGAGCCAACCGCACCCGAACCGCAGACGCCCCCACCGCCGACAACGACACACCCGACCACACGAACGGCAACCGGGTCCCACCGCCATCGACCGGCAACACCGCGTGCAGAGCCGCGTCCAGCAACGCCGGATGAATCCCGAACCGAGCGGCCTCCGTCTCCTGGCCCTCCGTCAACACGACCTCGGCGAAGACCTCGTCCCCGCGCCGCCACATCGCACGCAGCCCCTGGAACACCGGCCCGTAGTGATAACCGGAGGCAGCCACGGCCGGGTAGAAGTCGGAGACATCGACGGCCTCGGCGCCCTGCGGGGGCCACACCACGAACTCCCCGTCCGGGACCACCGTTGCCGCCTCGGCCGACACCACGCCCACGGCGTAGGTGGTCCACGGCGTCTCGATTCCACCGTCGTCGGGCCGCGCGTGGATCGTCAACGCCCGGCGCCCTGCGCGGTCGGACGCCGCGAGCGCGACCTGAATCTGTACGGCGGCATCCGCGGCGAGCACGAGCGGTGCCTGGAGGGTGAGTTCGGCAAGGTGTCCGCAACCGACCTCGTCCCCGGCCCGGATCGCCAACTCCACGAACCCGGCACCCGGGAAGAGAACCGTCCCCGCGACGGCATGGTCCGCCAGCCACGGTTGCGTACGCAGCGAGAGACGACCGGTCAGCGCCAGTCCCCCATCGGCGGCGAGGCTGACCGCCGCGCCCAGCAGCGGGTGATCGGTGGCGGCGAGCCCGGCACCGCTGACGTCGGCCATGGCCGAGCTGGACTCCAGCCAGTAGCGCTGGTGTTGGAAGGCGTACGTAGGCAGGTCGACGCGCGTGACAGCACGCCCGGAGTAGACGGCCGACCAGTCGACGTCCACACCCCGCACCCACAGCTCGGCCGCACTGGCGATGAAGCGGGCGTTCTCGTCCTCGTCCCGACGCAACGTGCCCACCACAGCGACCGGCTTCTCGACGGCCTCCGCGATCGCCTGCACGCCCATGGTCAACACCGGATGCGCACTGACCTCGATGACCCGGCCATGCCCCTCGCCGAGAGCGGCGGTGATCGCCTCGGTGAAGCGGACGGGCCGGCGCAGGCCCTCGTACCAGTACGAGGCGTCCATCGTGGTCGTGTCCAACACCCCACCGGTGACAGTGGAAATGACCGGAACACGGGATGCACGCGCCGATACCGGGGCGAGGACCTCCAGCAGCCGCTCCCGGATGTCTTCCACCTGCGTCGAGTGCGAGGCGTAATCCACGGGGACACGACGGGCACGCACACCAGCGGCTTCAGCAGTGGCCGCGATCTCGTCCAGAGCTTCCGGATCACCGGCTACGACCGTGGCGTCCGGACCGTTGTAGACCGCCACCGAGACCCGGCCCCCGTACGACGACACCCACCCCGACGCCTGCTCAGCACCCGTCGCCAGCGACAACATCCCACCACGACCAGCCAGTTCATCCCGGATAGCAGCAGACCTCAGCGCCACGACCCGAGCCGCATCCTCCAGACTCAGCGCCCCGACCACCGCCGCAGCCGCAATCTCACCCTGCGAATGACCAATCACCGCAGCCGGTTCGATACCCAGCGACTCCCACACCGCGGCCAGCGACACCATGACCGCCCACAACACCGGCTGGACCACGTCCACCCGCCGCATCCACACGTCATCGTCACCCGACAACACCTCGGTCAACGACCAGTCCACGAAAGGCGACAAAGCGACAGAACACTCAGCGATCCGCGCCGCAAACACCGGCGAGGACCCCAACAACCCCCGCCCCATCCCCACCCACTGCGACCCCTGCCCCGGAAACACAAAGACGACCCCGGAGTCCGAACCCACCACACCAGACACGGCGTTCCCCGCCACACCACCAGAGCTCAAAGCAGCAAGCCCCGCCGTCAGCTCAGCAGCCTCCCGCCCCCAGACGACCGCCCGATGCTCCAACGCCGTACGCGAAGCCCAAAGACTCCACCCCACATCCACCGGATCACCCGCGACGGACGCCAACCGCCCCGCCTGCGCAGTCAGAGCCTCAGCGCTGCGCCCCGACACCAGCCACGGCACCACCGGCGACCCCGACAACCCCTCCGGACCCGAGACCACCACCGAACCCGCGTCCGCATCCGCAGAGGCCGCTTCCAGGACGACATGCGCGTTCGTCCCGGAGATCCCGAACGCCGACACAGCGGCCCGCCCAGGACGGTCCTCAGGACTCAGCTCCACGGGCGCGGTGAGCAAACGGACCCCGCCCGCCGCCCAGTCGACGTGTGGTGTCGGCTCATCGACATGCAGCGTGCGCGGCAGCACACCCGCCCGCATCGCCATCACCATCTTGATGACGCCAGCGACACCCGCCGCGGCCTGCGTATGCCCGATGTTCGACTTCACCGACCCCAGCCACAACGGCCGCTCAGCCGACCGCCCCTGCCCATACGTGGCCAACAGAGCATCCGCCTCGATCGGATCACCCAGCGTCGTCCCCGTACCGTGCGCCTCCACCGCGTCCACCTCGGCGGGCGTGAGACCGGAGTTGGCGAGGGCGGCTCGGATCACCCGTTGCTGGGAGGGGCCGTTCGGCGCGGTGAGGCCGTTCGACGCGCCGTCCTGATTGATCGCCGACCCTCGCACGACGGCTAGCACCTGATGGCCGTTGCGCTCCGCGTCCGACAGGCGCTCGATCACGAGGACACCGACGCCCTCCGCCCAGCCGGTGCCGTCGGCCGCCGCGGCGAACGGCTTGCAGCGCCCGTCCGCCGAGAGCCCCCGCTGCCGACTGAACTCAAGGAAGAGGCCGGGGCTCGGCATGACGGTCACGCCGCCCGCCAACGCCATGTCGCACTCGCCGTTGCGCAGCGACTGCACCGCCAGATGCAGCGCCACCAGAGACGACGAGCAGGCCGTGTCGACGGTGACCGCCGGTCCCTCCAGGCCGAAGGTGTACGACAGCCGCCCGGAGACCACACTCGCCGCGTTGCCGGTGAGGGAGAAGCCCTCCACCACGTCCGGCGTGCGCTCCAGGTCGACCAGGTAGCTCGGGTATCCGGCACCGACGAAGACCCCGCTGTTCGACCCCTTCAGCGAGCCGGCCGCGATGCCCGCGCGCTCCAGCGCCTCCCAGGTGGTCTCCAGCAGCAGCCGCTGCTGCGGGTCCATGGCGAGCGCCTCGCGCGGGGAGATCCCGAAGGCGTGCGGGTCGAACTCGGCGGCGTCGTGGAGGAATCCGCCCTGACGGGTGTACGTCGTCCCGGGGTGGGCGGGGTCGGGGTGGTAGAGCCCGTCCAGGTCCCAGCCCCGGTCGACGGGGAAGTCCCCGATCGCGTCCGTGCCTTCGGTGACCAGTCGCCACAGGTCCTCGGGCGAGGTCACGCCGCCGGGGTAGCGGCAGGCCATGCCGACGATCGCGATCGGCTCGTCCGGGGCCGCCACCGGGGCGAGCGCGGTCGTCTTCTCGTCCGTGCCCCACAGCTCGGCGTGGAGGTAGCCGGCGACGCGGGCGGGCGTCGGGTGGTCGAAGACGAGGGCAGTGGGGAGACGGAGCCCGGTCGCCGTGCCGAGACGGTTGCGCAGTTCCACGGCCGTCAGCGAGTCGAAGCCCTGCTCCTTGAAGGAACGCTCGACGTCGACGGGCTGCTCGGACGCATGCCCCAGCACGGCGGCGACATGGCCGCGCACCAGCTCCACGAGCCGCCGTTCCCGCTCGGCACGGTTCAGTCCGGCGAACCTCTCGACCAGAGAACCCGCGTCCCGGGTTCCGGCCGAGGTGTCGGCCGTACGACGGCTGGGCGCGGTACGGACGAGTCCGCTCAGTACGGCGGGCACGGTCTCGGCACCCCGCAGTCCCGCGAGGTCGAGTCGGGCGGGCACCAGGGCGGGCTCGGCGGTCGCCAAGGCCCGGTCCAGCAAAGCAAGTCCCTCCGCCGACGGCAGCGGTGCGAGACCGGTCCGGCTCAGTCGCTGCCGGTCAGCACGGCCCAGCTCGCCGGTCATCGCGCTTGCCTGCTCCCACAGCCCCCACGCCAGCGAGGTCGCGGTCAGACCCTCGGCCCGCCGACGATGCGCGAGGGCGTCCAGGAAGGCGTTCGCGGCGGCGTAGTTGGCCTGTCCCGGGCCGCCCAGCACCCCCGACACCGACGAGTACAGCGCGAAGAAGGCGAGGTCGGCATCGTGGGTCAGCTCGTGCAGGTTGATCGCGGCCTCGGCCTTCGGCCGCCAGACCGTGGCGAGTTGCTCCGGAGTGAGGGAGGTGACCAGCCCGTCGGCCAGCACGCCCGCCGCGTGCACGACGCCCGTCAGCCGCCGCCCATGGAGCAGCGAGGCGAGCTGATCACGATCGGCCGCATCACAGGCGGCGACCTCGACACTGGCTCCCAACTCACCGAGCTGCGCTACGAGTTCCCGGGCCGCGGGCGCGTCCGGCCCCTGGCGGCTGGTCAGCAGCAGCTTCCGTACGCCATGGGCGGTGACGAGATGCCGGGCCAGGAGGGAACCAAGGGTCCCGGTCCCGCCGGTGATCAGGACGGTGCCCTCCGGGTCCACCGGCACGGGCATCGTCAGGGCGACCTTGCCGACATGCTTGGCCTGGCTCATGAACCGGAACGCCTCCCGCGCCCGGCGCACCTCCCACGCCCGCACCGGCAACGGCTCCAACACCCCGGCCGCGAACAGCTCCATCAGCGCGCGGAGCATCTCGCCGATCCGCCCAGGGCCGGCGTCGAGCATGTCGAAGGCCGTGTATGCGACCCCAGGCCGCAGCCCAGGCTCACGGACGTCCGTCTTCCCCATCTCCAGGAACCGGCCACCAGAGGTCAGCAGGTCGAGCGAGGCATCGACGAACTCACCGGCCAGGGCGTTGAGTACGACGTCCACGCCCGCGCCCGCGAAGGTCTCCCGGAACGTCAGATCCCGCGAGGACGCGATCGAGGCATCGTCGAGTCCGAGGGCCCGCAGCGTGTCCCACTTCCCCGGACTGGCCGTGGCCAGCACTCGCGCCCCCAGATGGCGGGCGAGCTGGATCGCGGCCATGCCCACACCACCGGCGCCCGCGTGCACCAGCACCGTCTCGCCGTGCTGGACAGCGCCGAGGTCGACGAGTCCGTAGTACGCCGTCAGGAACACCACCGGCATACACGCGGCCTGCTCGAACGACCAGCCCTCCGGCACCGGCACCACCACACGGGCGTCGGCGACCGCCACCGGGCCGAAGCTCTCCAGGACCAGGCCCATGACCCGGTCTCCCGGAGCGAAGTCGGTGACCCCGTCCCCGACTTCGAGCACCACACCGGCGGCCTCGCTGCCCAGCACCGGACGGCCCGGGTACATCCCGAGGCTCATCAGGACGTCACGGAAATTCACCCCGGCCGCGCGGACACCGATCCGTATCTGCCCGGCCGTGAGCGGCGCGGACGCTCCCGGCGCCGCGACCAGCCCGAGTCCCTCCAGCGTGCCGGTGCCAGGGGTGTCCAGACGCCAGGCGGCAGCGTCCGACGGAACCACGAGGCCCTCGCCGGTACCGGCCGCCCGCACGAGACGCGGCACCAGCAGCCGACCCGCCCGCACCGCCATCTGCGGCTCACCGCAGGCCAACGCGGCCCGCAGCACAGCCTCGTCATCGCCCTCGGCGGCCGGATCGGCGTCGAGCAGCACCAGGCGCCCGGGGTTCTCCGACTGCGCGGACCGGACCAGGCCCCACACGGGCGCGGCCGCCAGGTCGACGACGTCACCGCCGTCGGTGGCCACCGCGCCCCGTGTCAGCACCACCAGGCGTGCCCCGGCCAGCCGTTCCTCACCCAACCAGCCCTGCACCAGCGCCAGCACCTCGGCGGTGGCCTGCGCGGCCAACTCCGCCCCCGAGACCTCGACGAGCGCGGCCTCCGGTGCCGTCTCACCCGCGTCGAGAGCGGCGCGTACGGCGTCGATCCCGGCGTACCGAGTCGCGTTCACGGTGCCGGCGTCGGTGGCGGGAGCGGCCGTCCACTCCAGCCGGTAGAGGGAATCCGGACCATTGCCCGTGGCGGCTGCGGCCAGTTGGTCGGCGGCCACCGGGCGCAGCAACAGGGACTCGGCGACGGCAATCGGCGCGCCGTTCGCGTCCGCCAGCTCGACGGAGACCGTGTCCGGGCCGAGAGGCGCGAGACGGACCCGGGCGGCCGTAGCACCGGACGCGAGGAGGGAGACGCCCTCCCAGAGGAACGGCAGCCGCAGCCCCGCACCCCACTCGGAGGTCGCCAGCACCGCGTGCAGCGCGGAGTCCAGCAGCGCCGGATGCACCCCGAAGGCCCCCGCCTCCGTGGCCAACTCCACCTCCGCGAACACCTCTTCGCCCCGGCGCCATACCGCGATCAGGCCCTGGAAGGCGGGCCCGTAGCCATATCCGGCGGCCTCGGCCTGCGCGTAGAAGCCGGACACGTCCACCGGCTCCGCGTCCGCAGGCGGCCACACCGCGAGGTCAGCGGAGGGCGTGACCGAGTCCTCGGCCAGGACGCCTTCCGCGTGCGCGGTCCAGGGAGCGTCCGGTCCCGACTCCTCTGGACGGGAGTAGACGACGAGGGATCGCTGCCCGTCCTGGCCTACCGGCCCCACCACGACCTGAACCTGAACACCACCCCGCTCGGGCAGCACCAACGGCGCCTGAAGCGCCAACTCCCGTACGCTCCCGCAGCCGACCTCGTCCCCGGCGCGCACCGCCAGCTCCACGAAGGCCGTGCCCGGCAGCAACACCGCCCCCGCCACCGCGTGGTCGGCGAGCCAGGGGTGCGTGCGGGTCGACAGCCGCCCCGTCAGCAGCACACCGTCCCCGGCCGCGAGCGGAACCGCCGCGCCCAGCAACGGATGCCCGGCCTCCCCGAGCCCGAGCCCAGCAGGGTCACCCGTCCTGGCGTCGTCGATCAGCCAGTAGTGGTCACGCTGGAAGGCGTATGTCGGCAGGTCGACGCGGCGCGGGCCGCGGCCCGCGAACACCGCCGCCCAGTCGACGTCGACACCGCTCGCCCAGAGACGGGAAACGGCCGCGGTGAAGGTCTCCACCTCATCGTGCCCACGACGGGTCACGGGGACGAACAGCCCCTCCGCGCACTCGGCCCCCATCGCGGTCAACGTCGCGTCGGGCCCCAGCTCCAGGAACTTAGTCACCCCGGCCTCGGCCAACGCGCCTACACCGTCGGCGAAACGCACAGCCTCCCGCACATGCCGGACCCAGTAAGCGGGAGTGCGGATCTCCTCGCCCGCGACCTGACCCGAGAGGTTCGACACGACAGGGATCCGGGGTTCGGCGTAGGCGATGTCCGCGGCGACCTGCTCGAAGTCGGCGAGCATCGGTTCCATCAGCGAGGAGTGGAAGGCGTGCGAGACCGACAGCCGCCGCGTCTTCACACCCGTCAACCGCTGCCGTACGGCCTCGATGTCGACCTCACGGCCCGAGACCACCACCGATGACGGCCCGTTCACCGCCGCCAGATCCACCGATTCGAGGACTTCCTCCAGGTCGGAGACCCCGGCCTGCACGGCGAGCATGGCTCCGCCCTCGGGCAGCGCCTGCATCAGCCCACCACGCGCAGCCACCAAACGGCAGGCGTCCTCCAACGAGAACACCCCCGCCACATAGGCGGCGACCAACTCCCCGATGGAATGCCCCATCACGAAGTCCGGGCGAACACCCCACGACTCCACGAGCCGATAGAGAGCCACCTCAACGGCGAACAGCCCGGCCTGCGTGAACACCGTCTGATCCAGCAGATCCGACGCGCCCGCCAGCACCTCCGCCAACGGCTCGGGCAACAACCCCTCAAAGGCGGCACACACCTCACCCAACACCTGTGCGAACAGCGGGAACTCAGCAGCCAGCTCCGCACCCATCCGAACCCGCTGCGACCCCTGCCCCGTGAACAGCACCGCGAGCCGGCCCTCCACGAGACCACCGGAGGACTCCACCGAGGCAAGCCCGGCCGTCAGTTCCTCACGCTCGGCACCCCAGACCACCGCGCGATGCCCCAGGGCAGCCCGACCGACCGCCAACGACCAGCCCACATCGACCGGTTCAAGCGCACCAGCCACAGCCGACAAACGCTCAGCCTGCGCCCGAAGCGCCTCCGCCGATCCAGCAGACAGAACCCACGGCAGCAGCCCACCCACCGGAGCGGACGAATCCTCAGTCGGGGCGTGCGGAGCCTCCTCCAGGATGACGTGCGCGTTCGTGCCACCGATTCCGAAGGCCGAGACACCCGCCCGACGCGGACGCCCGGACTGCGGCCAGGAGATGCCCTCTGTGAGCAGCTCAACTGCACCGGACGTCCAGTCGACGTGCGGAGACGGCTCGTCGACGTGGAGAGTCCTGGGCAGGACCCCCTCCCGCATGGCCATCACCATCTTGATGACGCCAGCGACACCAGCAGCGGCCTGCGCATGCCCGATATTCGACTTGACCGACCCGAGCCACAACGGCCGTTCCGCATCCCGGCCCTGACCGTAGGTGGCCAGCAGCGCCTGCGCTTCGATCGGGTCACCCAGCGTCGTGCCCGTGCCGTGCGCCTCAACCGCGTCGACATCGCCCGCGTTCAGCCCACCACTGGCCAGAGCGGCACGGATAACACGCTGCTGCGAGGGCCCGTTGGGCGCCGTAAGACCATTGGACGCCCCGTCCTGGTTCACGGCCGAACCCCGCACCACCGCGAGCACCTGGTGACCGTTACAGCGAGCATCCGACAGCCGCTCCAGGAGCAGCACACCCGCACCCTCGGCCCACCCGGTACCGTCAGCCCCCGCCGCGAACGACTTGCACCGACCATCAGCGGCAAGCCCACGCTGACGGCTGAACTCCAAGAAGGTGCCCGGAGTCGGCATCACCGTGACGCCCCCGGCGAGCGCCATGTCGCACTCGCCGTTCCGCAGTGCCTGCACGGCTATGTGCAACGCGACCAGCGAGGACGAGCAGGCCGTATCGACGGAGACCGCAGGCCCCTCAAGACCGAAGGTGTAGGCGAGTCGGCCGGACAGCACGCTGGCCCAACTGCCGGTGCCGAGGTAACCCTCGACCTCCTCGGGGACGTTGTGCAGTCGGCTCGCGTAGTCGTGGTACATCACCCCGGCGAAGACCCCGGTACGGCTCCCCCGCACCGAATCCACCGCGATACCCGCCCGCTCGAAGACCTCCCACGACGTCTCCAACAGCAACCGCTGCTGCGGATCCATCGCCACCGCCTCACGCGGCGAGATACCGAACAACCCCGCATCGAACTCAGCAGCCTCGTAAAGGAAACCGCCCTCACTCGCATACGACTTGCCGAACGCACCCGGATCCGGATCGAACAACCCCTCCAGATCCCAGCCACGATCAGCCGGGAACGGCCCCACCGCATCCCGACCCTCCACCACCAGCCGCCACAACTCCTCCGGCGACCTCACACCACCCGGATACCGACAAGCAGCCGACACAATCGCCACCGGGTCATCCACCCCGGCGACCACCACCGCAGCCCCACCCACCGGCCCGACAGCCCCCACCAGCTCATCCACCAACAACCCCGCCACCGCAACCGGCGTCGGATAGTCAAAGACCAGCGTCGCCGGCAGCCGCAACCCCACCGCCTCACCCAACCGATTCCGCAACTCCACCGCCAACAGCGAATCGAACCCCAACTCCTTGAACGTCCGGTCCGTGTCGACCATGCGGTCCGAGGCGTGCCCCAGGACGAGAGCCACGCTGGACCGGATCACGGCAAGGAGTTCGTGCCGCTGCTCATCGCGGGAGAGCCCGGCCAGCCTGCGGCCGAGCGAGCCCGCGGCAGCCTCGCCCTGGAGGCTGTTGGCCGTACGACGGTTGGTGCTCCGGACGAGTCCGCGCAGGAGTGGCGGTACGCCTGCGTCGGCGGCCTGGGCTCGGACAGCGGAGGTGTTGAGCCGTGCGGTGACGAGCAGGGGCTCATCGCTGGCCAGGGCGGCGTCCAGGAGGGCGAGACCCTGGTCGGAGGGGAGGCCGACGATTCCGGCGCGAGCCATGCGGGCGACGGCCGTCCGGTCCATATGGCCGGTCATGCCGCTGGCGTCGGCCCACAGCCCCCAGGCGAGGGAGGTCGCCGGCAGCCCTTCCGACCGGCGCCGCTCGGCCAAGGCGTCCAGGAAGGTGTTGGCGGCGGCGTAGTTGGCCTGACCGGGGCCGCCGAGGACGCCGACGACCGAGGAGAAGAGGACGAAGGCGGAAAGGTCGAGATCGCGGGTCAACTCGTCCAGGTTGACGGCAGCGTCCACCTTGGGACGCAGGACGCGTTCGAAGTGCCCAGAGGTGAGTCCGGTGACGACGGCGTCGTCGAGGACGCCCGCGAGGTGCACGACACCGGTGACCGGACGCTCGGCAAGCAGCGCCGCCAACGCCTCCCGATCAGCAGCGTCACAAGCCACCACCTCAACAACCGCACCCGCATCCGCAAGCTCCGCGACCAACTCCACCGCCCCCGGCGCCTCAGCACCACGACGGCTGATCAGCACCAACTCCCGCACACCGTGCGCGGTGACGAGATGCCGAGCGACCAACCCACCCAACGTCCCCGTACCACCCGTCACCAGAACCGCACCATCACCAAACCCAGTCGCGGCCTCCGAGCCGGAGGCACGCACCAGACGCGGCGCCAGCACCTCACCCCCACGCACCGCCACCTGCCACTCCCCCGACGACACGGAGGCCAGCCCCTTCGCGGCGGCGAGGAGGTCGCCGCCCGTCGGGTCCAGGTCGAGCAGCCCGAAGCGCCCGGGATTCTCGGTCTCGGCGGAGCGGATCAGACCCCACACGGCGGAGGCGGCGAGATCGGTGGGGCCTTGCGTGCCCCCGCGAGTGACAACCACCAGACGCGCGTCAGCGAACCGCTCGTCCGCCAGCCAAGTCCGGACCACCTCCCAGGTCTTCAACACCGTCCGGTGAACGGCTTCGGCGCCCCCGGAGCCACCGCCATCGACAGGGAAGGCCACCACGGAGGGCACCTCGGCGCCGTCCGCCAACTCGTCCAGGCTCCGCAGGAAGGGAAGCCCGAAGCCGAACGGATCGGCATCGCCGAGCAGCGCCCAACCTGGTTCCTCTCGCACCGGAGCAGGCCCGACAGGAGTCCAGTCCACTCGGAACAGGGCATCCCGTACGGCGGCCCCCAGCTCCTCGACGGCCACCGGGCGCAACGCCAACGACTCCACGAACGCCACCGGAGCACCCCCGGCATCGGCCACCAACACCGACACCGCATCCCCACCAGCCGGAGCCAACCGCACCCGAACCGCCGACGCCCCCACCGCCGACAACGACACACCCGACCACACGAACGGCAACCGGGTCCCACCGCCATCGACCGGCAACACCGCGTGC
This sequence comes from Streptomyces cinnabarinus, assembly GCF_027270315.1. Classification (NCBI taxonomy): domain Bacteria; kingdom Bacillati; phylum Actinomycetota; class Actinomycetes; order Kitasatosporales; family Streptomycetaceae; genus Streptomyces; species Streptomyces cinnabarinus. The sequence goes on from NZ_CP114413.1 coordinate 1,280,399, forward strand.
AGAGCCGCGTCCAGCAACGCCGGATGAATCCCGAAGCGACCCGCCTCAGCCCGCTCCGACTCCCCCAACTCCACCTCGGCGAAGACCTCGTCCCCGCGCCGCCACATCGCACGCAGCCCCTGGAACACCGGTCCGTAGTGATATCCGGAGGTGTGCAGTCGGGCATACCGATCACCGATGTCCACCGGCTCGGCTCCGACGGGCGGCCACGCCACCAGGTCGTTCGAGGGCGCCTGCGGCTCATCGGTGCCGAGGGTCCCTTCCGCGTGAAGCGTCCACTCCTGATCAGGCTCAGAGTCTTCGGGGCGGGAGTAGACGGCGATCGAGCGGTGACCGGCGGACTCCAGTCCGCCGATGACGAGTTGGAGCTGAACGGCACCCTGTTCGGGTATGAGAAGCGGCGCCTGGAGCATGAGTTCGCCGACCTGCCCGCAGCCGACCTCATCGCCGGCCCTGATGGCCAGCTCCACAAACCCGGTGCCCGGGAAGAGAACCGTCCCGGCAACGGCGTGATCCGCGAGCCAGGGATGCGTACGCAAGGAAAGCCGCCCCGTCAGAACGGCACCATCACCGCCGGCAAGACTGACTGCCGCGCCCAGCAACGGATGATCGGCGGCGGCGAGTCCGGCACCGCTGACGTCGGCAATAGCTGTGGTGGATTCCAGCCAGTAGCGCTGGTGTTGAAAGGCATAGGTGGGGAGGTCGACCCGGCGTGCGGCGCGGCCCGCGTACGCGGCCGACCAGTCGATGTCCACGCCACGAACCCATAGCTCGGCGGCGCCGGCGATGAAGCGGGTGCTCTCGTCCTCGTCGCGACGGAGGGTCCCGACGACGGTGACCGGCTGCTCTGCGGCCTCGGCGATGGCTTGCACGCCCATGGTCAGGACGGGGTGCGCGCTGACCTCGATCAGGCGGAAGTGACCCTGGTTCAGGGCCTCTTGGATCGCCTCGGTGAAACGGACAGGCTGACGCAGGCCCTCGTACCAGTACGAGGCGTCCATCGTGGTCGTGTCCAACACCCCACCGGTGACGGTGGAAATGACCGGAACACGGGATGCACGCGCCGATACCGGTGCGAGGACCTCCAGCAGACGCTCCCGGATGTCTTCCACGTGCGTCGAGTGCGAGGCGTAATCCACGGGGACACGGCGTGCGCGTACACCAGCGGCTTCAGCAGTGGCCGCGATCTCGTCCAGAGCTTCCGGATCACCGGCTACGACCGTGGCGTCCGGACCGTTGTAGACCGCCACCGAGACCCGGCCCCCGTACGACGACACCCACCCCGACGCCTGCTCAGCACCCGTCGCCAGCGACAACATCCCACCACGACCGGCCAGTTCATCCCGGATAGCAGCAGACCTCAGCGCCACGACCCGAGCCGCATCCTCCAGACTGAGCACACCTGCCACCGCCGCAGCCGCAATCTCACCCTGCGAATGACCAATCACCGCAGCGGGCTTGACGCCCAGCGACTCCCACACAGCGGCCAGCGACACCATGACCGCCCACAACACCGGCTGGACCATGTCCACCCGCCGCATCCACACGTCATCGTCACCGGACAACACCTCGGTCAACGACCAGTCCACGAAAGACGACAAAGCGACAGAACACTCAGCAATCCGCGCCGCAAACACCGGCGAGGACCCCAACAACCCCCGCCCCATCCCCACCCACTGCGACCCCTGCCCCGGAAACACAAAGACGACCCCGGAGTCCGAACCCACCACACCAGACACGGCGTTCCCCGCCACACCACCAGAGCTCAAAGCAGCAAGCCCCGCCGTCAGCTCAGCAGCCTCCCGCCCCCATACGACCGCCCGATGCTCCAACGCCGTACGCGAAGCCCAAAGACTCCACCCCACATCCACCGGATCACCCGCGACGGACGCCAACCGCCCCGCCTGCGCAGTCAGAGCCTCAGCGCTGCGCCCCGACACCAGCCACGGCACCACCGGCGACCCCGACAACCCCTCCGGACCCGACACCACCACCGGCCCCGAACCCCCAGGCGGCGCCTCCTCCAAGACGACATGCGCGTTCGTCCCGGAGATCCCGAACGCCGACACAGCGGCCCGCCCAGGACGGTCCTCAGGACTCAGCTCCACGGGCGCGGTGAGCAAACGGACCCCGCCCGCCGCCCAGTCGACGTGTGGTGTCGGCTCATCGACATGCAGCGTGCGCGGCAGCACACCCGCCCGCATCGCCATCACCATCTTGATGACGCCAGCGACACCCGCCGCGGCCTGCGTATGCCCGATGTTCGACTTCACCGACCCCAGCCACAACGGCCGCTCAGCCGACCGCCCCTGCCCATACGTGGCCAACAGAGCATCCGCCTCGATCGGATCACCCAGCGTCGTCCCCGTACCGTGCGCCTCCACCGCGTCCACCTCGGCGGGCGTGAGACCGGAGTTGGCGAGACCGGCGCGAATCACCCGCTGCTGTGAGGGACCGTTGGGTGCGGAGAGGCCGTTGGAGGCACCGTCCTGGTTGATCGCCGACCCGCGTACGACGGCCAGGATCCGGTGGCCCTTCGCCCGGGCGTCCGAGAGCCGTTCCACGACGAGAACACCGACGCCCTCCGCCCAGCCCGTACCGTCGGCCGCCGCGGCGAACGGCTTGCAGCGCCCGTCCGCCGACAGTCCCCGCTGGCGGCTGAACTCCACGAACATCCCGGGCGTCGGCATGACGGTGACACCGCCGGCCAGGGCAAGGTCGCACTCGCCGTTGCGCAGCGACTGCACCGCCAGATGCAGCGCCACCAGAGACGACGAGCAGGCCGTGTCGACGGTGACCGCCGGGCCCTCCAGGCCGAGGGCGTACGAGAGCCGGCCGGAGACGACGCTCGCCGCGTTGCCGGTCAGGGTGAAGCCCTCGGTGGGTTCGGCGGCCTCGTGGAGCCGGTCGCCGTAGTCCTGGGACATGGCGCCCGCGAACACGCCGGTCAGACTGGAGCGCAGGGAGCCGGGCGCGATTCCGGCGCGTTCGATCGCCTCCCAGCTGGTCTCCAGCAGCAGCCGCTGCTGCGGGTCCATGGCCAGTGCCTCGCGCGGCGAGATGCCGAAGAACTCGGCGTCGAACCCGGCCGCGTCCTTCAGGAAGCCACCCTCTCGGGCGTAGCTGGTGCCGTGGTGGGCGGGGTCGGGGTGGTAGAGGGCGTCCAGGTCCCAGCCGCGGTCGTCGGGGAAGGGTGAGACGACGTCGAGTCCGTCGCTGACGACGTGCCACAGGTCTTCCGGGGAGGCGATGCCGCCGGGATAGCGGCAGGCCATGCCGACGATGGCGATCGGCTCGCCGGTGTGGACGGTGGTGGCGTGGGGGGTGCGGGGCGCGGCCGTGTCGCCGAGGAGTTCGGCGCGGAGGTGGTCGGCGAGTACGGCGGGGGTGGGGTGGTCGAAGAGGAGTCCCGTGGGCAGCCGCAGGCCGGTGGCGGCGCCGAGGCGGTCGCGGAGTTCGACGGCCGTCAACGAGTCGAAGCCGAGGTCTTTGAAGGTCGAGGTGGGGTCGATGGCTTCGGCGTCGTCGGTGGCATGGCCGAGGACGATCGCGATGTCCTCACGGACCTGGTCGAGCACGGCGCGGGTCTGTTCGGCCGTGCCCGGCAGACCGGCCAGCCGGTCACGCCAGCCACCGGCGGGCCCGTCCCCAACGTGTCCGTCTCCGGCGGGCCCGTCCCCGGCCGGAGGCACCTCGGCCTCCGCCCCGGCCAGCCAGTACCGCTTCCGCTGGAAGGCATACGTAGGCAGCGCCACTCGCCGCCCACCAACCCCCCCAACCGGGACCGGCGTCGGCACCACACCCCGGACGTACAGTCCCGCAACAGCCCTCCGCAGCGTCTGCTCCTCGGCGCGGTCGCGCCGCAGCGCCGCGAGGAAGGCGACGTCGGCGGGACGACCGTCCTCCGGCCGGGCGGCGAGGCACTCCCGGGCCATGGCCACCAGGGCACCGTCGGGGCCGAGTTCGAGGAATGTGCTGACGCCGTGGTCGAGCAGGCGGTCGATACCGTCGGCGAAGCGCACGGCCTGGCGGACGTGCCGCACCCAGTACTCCGGATCGCACAGTTCCGCGGCGGTGGCGGGGCGACCGGTGACGTTGGAGACGACGGGGATGGCGGGGGGCCGGAAGGTGAGCTGGCGCGCGACGGCGCGGAACTCCTCCAGCATCCCGTCCATATGGGCGGAGTGGAAGGCGTGGCTGACCCGCAGGGCGTGGGTCTTGCGGCCGCGTTCCGCCCAGGTCGCGGCGTAGGCGGTGACGGCGTCCGCGTCCCCGGAGACGACGCAGGAGCCGGGGCCGTTGACGGCGGCGATGGTGATGTGGCCCTCGACGGGCAGACCTCCGTCGGCGAGTTCGGCCGTGACCTCGGCCTCCGTCGCCGCCAGGGCGACCATGGCGCCGCCCTCGGGCTGGGCCTGCATCAGACGGCCGCGCGCGGTGACGAGGGCGCAGGCGTCGGGGAGGGAGAGGACGCCGGCGACATGGGCGGCGGCCAGTTCGCCGACGGAGTGGCCGAGGAGATGGTCGGCGACCAGGCCGTGGGATTCGGCCAGGCGGTAGAGGGCGACCTCGACGGCGAAGAGTGCGGGCTGGGTGAGCGCGGTGCGGTCGAGGCGGGCGGCGTTGGCGGCCGTCGGTTCAGCGGTGAGCAGGAGTGCGCGTACTTCGGGGTCGAGGTGGTCGCAGACCGCGTCGAGGGCGCGGGCGAAGGCGGGCTGGGTCGCGTACAACTCGCGTCCCATGCCGAGGCGTTGGCTGCCCTGGCCGGAGAAGAGGACGGCGGTGCCGCCCTCGGTGACGGTGCCGCGTGCGACGTCCGGCGAGGGGCGGCCCGCGGCGAGGGCCGTGAGCGCCTTGGCCGCGTCCTCGCGGTCGGTGGCGAGGACTACTGCTCGGTGGACGAAGGCCGTTCGGGTGGTGGCGAGGGAGTGGCCGATGTCCGCCGCGGTCTGTTCGGGGTGGGTGTCGACGTGCTCGCGGAGCCTGCGGGCCTGCGCGCGCAGGGCGGTCGCGGTACGGGCGGACAGCGGCCATGCGGGGGAAGCGCCGTCCGTCCGGGTGGGCGTGTGCCCGTTCTCGCTGTGCGGTGCCTCGGCGAGCACGACATGGCAGTTGGTGCCGCCCATGCCGAAGGAGCTGACACCGGCGAGGAGTTGCTCGTCGGCGCGGGGCCAGTCGCTCAGCGTGGTGTGGACGCGGAGTCCGAGTTCGTCCAGGGGGATGTCGGGATGGGCCTGCGTGAAGTTGAGGCTCGGGGGCAACTGGCGGTGCCGTAGGGCGAGGACCGTCTTCAGCAGGCCCGCGATGCCCGCCGCGCCTTCGAGGTGCCCGATGTTGGTCTTCACCGAGCCGACGGCGACCGAGTGGCCCGCGGCGCGTGCGGCCGTGCCGGCCGCGGCGCCGAGTGCGGCGGCCTCGACGGGGTCGCCGCGGCGGGTGCCGGTGCCGTGGAGTTCGACGTACTGGAGGCGGCCGGGGTCGACACCGGCCCGGCGGTACGCCTGGGTGAGGACGCGGTGCTGGCCCTCGGGGGTGGGGACGGTCAGGCCCTCGCCGCCGCCGTCGTTGCCGGTCGCGCTGCCCGCGATGACGCAGTGCACATGGTCGCCGTCGGCCAGGGCGCGGGAGAGAGGCTTGAGTACGACGAGTCCGGCGCCCTCGCCTCGTACATAGCCGTTGGCGCGGGCGTCGAAGGTGTAGCAGCGGCCGTCGGGGGACAGGGCGCCGAACTTGGCGGCGCCGATGGCGCTTTCGGGCACCAGGTTGAGGTTGACGCCGCCCGCGAGGGCGATGTCGCTCTCGCCGCTGCGCAGGCTCTCGCAGGCGAGGTGGACGGCGACGAGCGAGGAGGACTGGCCGGTGTCGACGGTCATGCTCGGGCCGCTGAGCCGGAGCGTGTAGGAGAGGCGGTTGGCGATGATGCTGCGGTGCAGGCCGGTGACGCTGTGCGCGCCGATGGCGGTGGCGCCCTGGCGTTGGAGGAGGGCGGCATAGTCGTCCCAGATGGCGCCGACGAAGACGCCGGTGGTGTGCTCGGCGAGGGTGTCGGGGACGATCCCGGCGTCCTCCAGGCTCTCCCAGCCCAGTTCCAGCATCAGGCGCTGCTGGGGGTCCATGGCGGTGGCTTCACGGGGGGAGATGCCGAAGAAGGCGGGGTCGAAGCGGTCGACGTGGTCGAGGTAGCCGCCTCGCCGGGTGTTGATCTTGCCCTTGGCGGTGAGGTCGGGGTCGAAGTGGGCGTCCGCGTCCCAGCGTTCGGCCGGGGTGGTGGTCACCGCCTCGCGGCCCTCGCGCAGCAGCTCCCAGAAGGCCGCCGGGTCCGGGGCGCCGGGGAGCCGGCAGGCGAGTCCGATCACGGCGATCCGCTCGGGGGGTGCCGCGTGTGCCGAGCGCGCGTCCGCGGGGTTCGTGCGTCCGACAGAACTTCCCGTATTCGCCACCAGGTCCCCCATTGTCCGGGCGACGGAGCAGCGCGTCGTCACCCCGTAACTCCGGCCAAGATGACCTCAACCCTAGGAACCCCTGACGGGGTGACCCAACCCCTGATCTGTGCTTCCGCCGTGCTCGCCGCGGTGGGAGGCGTGGAATAGGGGTCGGCAGGGGTAGGGGTACCGTCGCTCGCGGCCGGGCTGTGACACTGCTGCGGTCCGTGTGCTGCCGAGCGGTGAGGGGCGGGGACCGTGCCCGACGAAGCGACGCGCAAGGCGCTGGCCGTGGCCCATTGCGAGCGCATCAACTCCGGTGATGTCGAGGGGTTGCTGGCGCTGTACTCCCCTGCCGTGCGGTTCGAGGATCCGGTGGGTTCGGGGCCGCGGGTCGGCCATGGCGCGCTGCGTTCGCACATCGCGGGGGCGGTGGCCGCGGGCGTGCACGACGCGTACGGGGAGCCGGTGGCGGCGCCCGACGGGAGGCATGCCGCGGTTCCGGTGATCTCCACGATGAATTTCCTGCCGAACGGTCCTTTGATGGTGCGGCACGGAATTCTGGAATCTCCGGAGGAACCGGAGAAGGCGCGTCTGGAGTTCACCTGCATGCTCGTCATCGAAGTCGGCCCGAGCGGGCTGATCGAGGAGATGCGCGCCTATTGGGGCAGGTCGGATGTGCGTTTTCTGAACTGAGGAAGGCGGGTGCGGCGCAATGCTGGACGAGGCCAGGCGTAAAGAAGTGGTGCTGGAGTACTGCCGGTTGATGAATGCCGGTGATCTGGACGGTGTCCTGGCCCTGTTCACGCCCGATGTACGGTTCGAGGATCCGGTGGGCTCCGAGGTGCTGGTGGGGCGGGAGGCGCTGGGCCGACATCTGGGCATGGCCATCGCCGCGGGCATCGAGGAGACTCCGGGCACGCCGACGGCGGCCCTGGACGGGACGAGCGTGACCTTGGCGGTGTCCGGGACGATGGGCGTGCCGGGTGCGGAGGACGGCAGCCGGGTGGCTTTCCGGCTGGTCAGCCTGATGCGGGTGAACGAGGAGGGGCTGATCTCGGAGACCCGGATCATCGCGGGGCGGTCGGATCTGGCGCCCGTCGACTGACCTCCAGCTCCGGCGACTGACCTACGGCTCCGGGTAGTCGGTGGCTCAGCGCAGCAGCGCCCACTCCTCGTCCGTGAGCGGCGGGTCGCTCAGCGGCGGTTGTGCCGGTCCGGTGCGCAGGGCGTTGAGCACGGCCGGTGACTGGAGGCTGGCGACGGGCGCGGCGAGTGTGGTCACTCCGGCGGAGGCGGCGCTGACCACCGGGTCGGACAGGCCGACGGTGCCGACCCGTTCGGAGAAGTCCTGGCGGCTGTGGAGGTCCTCGGAGAGCCGCGGGTCCTTCGCCTCGACGCGGCAGTCGGGGTAGAAGACGTCCTGCGAGGCCGCGAGGATCCACGGGTCGTCGATGGCGGCGGCGATCGCGCGCATCGCGGTGACCGCCAGGCCGGGTGTGCCGCGGTGGCGGCGCAGGGTGCGGTCGAGTACGGCGACGGCGCGGGCGGCGGAGCTCATGCCGTGGCCGTAGATGGGGTTGAAGGCGGCGAGGGCGTCGCCGAGCACGATCAGGTTGTCCGGCCAGCGGTCCAGCCGGTCGTAGTGGATGCGCCGGTTGGCGGTGCTGCGGGAGCCACGGACGGGCCCGGCCGGTTCGGCGGTGGCGAGCACCTGGCCGACCAGCGGGTGGCGCAGCGACTCGGCGAAGGCGGTGAACCCGGCCTCGTCGGTGGGTGGTTCGCCGCCACGGGTGCCGGAGAGGGTGACGATCCACCGGCCGTTCTCGATGGGCAGGATCAGTCCGCTGCGGCCGGGTTCCCCGGCGCGGTAGTCGGCGTAGACGCTGACCATGGGGAAGCGGGCGGCGGCCCGTTCGGGTGCGTGGTAGATCCGGGTGGAATAGGTGATGCCGGAGTCGACCACGTCCTCCTCCGGCTCGGGGACGCCGAGCGGGGCGACCCATTGGCGCAGCCGTGAGCCGCGTCCGCCGGCGTCGACGACGAGTTCGGCGTCCAGCTCGGTGACCGCGCCGCTGTCGAGGCCGCGGACCGAGAGGCCGTCCAAGTGTCCTTCGGTGCCGCGCAGTTCGTGTACCTCGGTGCGGGCGAGCACGGTGATGGCCGGGTCGGCGAGCACCTGGTCGCGGACCGTCCAGTCGAGCAGGGGCCGGCCGACCGCGATGAGGAACTGGGTCTCGGGGAACCGCCGTTGCCAGCCGTAGGGGGACATGTTGACCATGTCGGACTGGACGCCGATGCGGTGGGCGCCCGCGGCGCGCAGGCGTTCCACGGTGCCCGGCAGCAGGGACTCGACGATCCGGGCGCCGCCCGACCAGAGCAGATGGGCGTGGCGGGCCTGGGGTACGCCCTTGCGGGGTTCGGGGCCGTCGGGGAGTTCGTCGCGGTCGATGACGGTGACCCGGTCGAGGTGCCTGCGCAGGGCCCGCGCCGTGAGCATTCCGGCGAGTCCGCCGCCGATGACGGCACCGTGGCTGGGCTTCGTCGACACTGGGGCTTCCCTTCCGTCGGCACCGGACCAGGTCTCGAAATGTAGGGAGACAGAGGGGGGCCGACCAACCCCTAAAGTCGCCTCGGCGGCGCTGGGCTGGAGTGATGTGGCGTCAACCCCTATACGCAACAACAGGGGTTCCCGCCGCGCACAGGAAATCCGGAACAGGTCATGCCGGTGGAGCGAGGGGACATTGCCCACCGGGGATGCCAGGAGATGCCATGGGACGGCAAAGATTCGGCAAGAATTCGGCCCTTGATCTGTCGTAAGGTGGCAGCCCGGACGCCATTCGACGACACCGGTCGAGAGGTAAACGAGCCCGCCGTCCGCTCCCGTTCGACTCGGACTCCACCATGCGAGGACTACCGTTTCAGCCGCATCGGAGAGCCATGACGCGCACCCGCGCACATGCACAGGGAATACGCCAGCTCGCTCCAGGACATCGCGTTCAGGGGGGACAACGCGAGTGGTACTGATACAGCGGACAGCACAGTTGGACCGGCTCCGCACGGCACTGAGCAACTGCGACGACCAGCACGGCGGGCAGGTGTGCCTGATCACGGGCGGTGTCGGCAGTGGCAAGACCGCGCTGCTGGAGGCCTTCGCCCATGAGGTGACCGAGTCTTCGGCGCATCTGCTGCGCGCGGTCGGCTCACGGGCCGAGCGCGATCTCCAGTTCGCCGTGATGGACCAGCTCATCGACAGCTCCGGCCTCGGGCGGGCCTCGATGCGCCAAGTCGCCACCGCCGTACGGCTGCTCGCCCGCACCGCACCGATCGCGCCACCCGCCGACGATCTCGCGGGGCTGGCCGCCGGGCGGCCCGACGGCGCTTCCCCGGCGGAGCCCGGGACGGCCGAGCAGCCGCTGCCCTCCACCGTGCACGGCATGCTCACCTCGCTGCTCGACATGGCCCGCCCGGCCCCCCTGGTGATCACCATCGACGATGTGCACCACGCCGATCAGGCGTCCTTGCAGTGTCTGCTGTACGCGGTCCGCAGGCTGCGGCACAAGCGGATCATGGTGGTGCTGACCGAGTCGTCGGAGCTGCGCACGCCGCATCCGCACTTCCGGGCCGAGCTGATGAGCCAGCCCTTCTTCTCCCGGATCGACCTCGCCCCGCTCACCGACGAGGCGCTCGGCCTGCTCGCCGAGACCCACCCGGTCCCCGCGGCCCGCGCCCGGATCGCCCGGCGCGCGCCCGCGCTGACCGGCGGGAGCCCCTTACTGATGCGCGCCCTCATGGACGACCCGGACGCAACCGGCACCGCCCCGCGGCCCGAGACCGCCCCGGCGGTGGGCGGCAGCGACGGGCCGCTGGCCCAGGCGGTGCTCCGCTCGCTGTACCGGCACGAGCCCGAGGTGCGCGCCACCGCCCGGACCCTGGCCGTGCTCGGCCACCCCACCCCGCTGCCGGTGCTGGCCCGGCTGCTCGCCCTGACCCCCGATCTGACCGCGCAGGCGGTGCAACTGCTCGGCCAGTCCGGGCTGGTGGACGGTGACCGGATCAGGCGGCCGCTCGTCCCGGCGGTCCTCACGGACCTGCCCGCCGAGGAGCGCCGTCTGCTGCACCGCAGGGCGGCCGAGGTGCTGCACGAGTACGGCGCCGAGCCGGAGGTGATCGCCCGTCATCTGGTCGGTGCCGAATGGGCAGAGGCGGAGTGGGCGCGGCCCGCGCTGTACCGGGCGGCCGACCAGGCGACCGCCTCCGGCCGTCCCGACATCACCAGCGCCTGTCTGCGGCTGACCCAGCGGCAGAGCGCGGACTCCGGGTCGTGGACCCCGTACGACGGTCTGCTGCTGCGCTCCCGCTGGCAGATCAATCCGCTGTCCGCCGCCACCGACCTGGCGGCGCTGGCCGCCGCCGACGGGCCCGACGGCTGTCCGCCCGCCGCGCTGACCGGTGTTCCGGCGCTGCTGTGGCAGGGACACAGCGACAAGGCCCGCTCGATCGTGGCGGCGGTGGCCCAGATGTCCGACCCGGACGCCATGACGCGCGCCCGGCTCGCCGCGGCGCGGCTGCTGATCTCGCTGTTCCGTCCCGATCACTGCGAGGAGGCGCGGGACGAGGCCCGCCGCTTCACGGACTCCGGCACCGCCACCACCGTCACCGGCCGCTGTCTGGACGCGCTGGTCCTGCTCGCCGACGCACTCGACCCCGCGCGGGCCTCCGGGGACACGGCGGCCGAGGCCGAGTTGATGATCCAGCGGTATCTCGCCGACGACGGCGCGCTGGGGCTGCTGGCGACCCTGCTGCTGGTGATGGTGTACACGGGCCGGTCCGGCCTGGTCTGCGAGTGGACCCGGATGCTGCTGGCCCGGCCCTCGATGCGGTACGCGCCGACCTGGCAGGCGGTGCTGCACGCGATCCGGGCGGAGGCCGCGCTGCGGCTCGGCTCGCCGCAGGAGGCGGAGGAGCAGGCGCGGGCCGCGCTGACCGTGATCACCCCGCGGGCGTGGGGTGCCGCGGTGGCCGCGCCGCTCGGCACGCTGGTGGCCGCCGCCACCGAGGCGGGCCACTTCGAGGACGCCGACCGCTGGCTCGCCCGGCCGGTCCCAGCGGAGTCCTTCCGCACCCCGCTGGGCCTGCACTATCTGGCCGCGCGCGCCCGCTACCAGCTCGCCGCCGGATCCCGCCGGGCGGCCACCGACGATCTGCGCTGGATCCGCCGCGAAATGGCGGCCTGGCGCATGGACACCGCGGCCCTGGTGCCGTGGCGGCTCGATCTGGCCCGGGTACAGCTCGCCCTCGGCCGGCAGCAGGAGGCCGTACGGCTGCTGGAGGACCAGCTCGATCCCGCCCACACCGCCGACGAGCGCACCCGGGGCGCGGCGCTCCGGCTGCTGGCCGGGCTGGTCCCCGCCGAGCAGGGCCGCCAGCTCCTGGCACGGTCGGTGAAGCTCCTGGAGTCCTGCGGGGACCGGCGCGAACTGGCCCGCGCCCTGACCGACCGGACCCGGGCGTTACGACGGCCCGCCGGACCGGAGCCGGCGGGCCGTGACACCACCCCCGCGCCGGAGCGGCGGGCCCACTCCCGGGCCTCGGCGGAGGCGCCCTTGTGCGCGGGCGAATCCGAGGCGGAGCGCGCGGAGCCGCTCGGTGGGCTCAGCGAGGCGGAGAGCAGGGTCGCCGCGCTCGCCGCCCAGGGGCACACCAACCGGCAGATCTCCAGCAAGCTGTTCATCACGGTGAGCACCGTCGAACAGCATCTGACCCGGATCTACCGGAAACTGGACGTCAAGCAACGCACGGATCTGGCCACCCGGTTGGCCGCCGTGGGCGCACACGGCAAGTGAGCCGCCGGGGCTAGGAAGAGGTCGGCGCGGCCGCGGAGCGGAAGGCCTCGACGCTCTCCCGGATCGCCGCGGTGACCTCCCCCGGGCGGCCGTTGAGATAGAAGTGCCCGCCGGGGAACGACCGGAAGCGGAAGGTCCCGCTCGTCAGCTCCTCCCAGGCGCGGGCGTCGTCCAGGCTCACCCGGGAGTCGCTCTCCCCGGTCAGCACGGTCACCGGCGCGCTGAGCGGCGACACCCCGGGGGTCTCCCGGTAGGTCTCCACGGCCCGGTAGTCGGCGCGCAGCGCGGGCAGCACCATCCGCAGCAGCTCCTCGTCGTCCAGGACGCCCGGGTCGGTGCCGCTGAGCTCGCGGATCTCGGCGACGATGCCGTCGTCGTCCCGCAGATGCACGGTCTCCTCCCGGAACCGGTGCGGCGCCCGCCGCCCGGAGGCGATCACGCCCAGCAGCTCGCCCCCGCCGGACGACTCCAGCCGACGGGCGATCTCATAGGCGAGTACGGCGCCCATGCTGTGCCCGAAGAGCACCACGGGTCCCGCCGGAGCCGCGACCAGCGCCCGGTACACCCGCTCCGCGAGCTCGCGCAGATCGGTGAGCGCGGGTTCCCGGTGCCGGTCCAGACGCCCCGGGTACTGCACGCACAGCACATCCAGCCCCGGCGCGAGCGCCCGCGCCAGCGGCAGGAAGTAGGGCGCCGATCCACCGGCGTGCGGCAGCGCGAGAAGTTTCACGGCGCCGGGCGAGACCGGCTCGTAGCGGCGGAACCAGGTGTCGAACTGACCGGACACTGCCGACATGACGGGCCGTACCTCCAGCGGTCGATGAGCGACGGGACATGCGGACGGATCCCGCCCACCCTACGAGCCGGGCCCAGCCACGCAGTAGCCCCTACTCCCCCTAACCGCGTCCTGCGCCCTGAGCTGATCGGCACGCCTCCTTCACCTGTTCGAAGGAGGCACTACTGCTCCGGCGCGCGGTCGGCGTGCGGCTGTGTCTACGGTGCGAACACGATTGTGGAGAAAGGGCTGCCCATGCCAGTGCGCGCCACGTATCCCGGTGTCTACATCAACGAAGTCAAGAGCCGGGTCCGCACCATCACCGGTGTGCCGACATCGATCGCGGCGTTCGTGGGGACGGCTCCGCGGGGGCCGGTCGACGATCCCGTGCGGATCACGAGCTGGGCCGACTACGAGACCCACTTCGGCGGCCTCGCCGAGGGCAGCGATATGAGCTACGCCGTCCAACAGTTCTATCTGAACGGCGGGGCCGACGCGGTGATCGTGCGGCTTGTGCCGCGCGGCGCCAAGGCACTGACGTTCCGGGTCGGCAAGGACTCCCAAGGAGAGAACCGCCCGCTTCTCAAGGCCACAAGTCCCGGGGCCTGGGCGCTGGGCCTCCGCGCTCGTGTGGACTACGACAAACTCCCTGCCGGGGACGAGTTCTACAACCTCACCATCCGCGACTGCGGCACGGGGTTCGAGGAGAGCTACCGCACCATCAGCGCCGACCCGGACAGCCCACGCAGCTTGAGAAGGGTCCTGAGCGGCTCCCGGCTGGTCGTGGTCGAGGACGAGGGCACCGCACGCCCCCAAGCCCATGACACACCGGACCCGGCCCCCGACGACCTCCTGGCCTGTCCGCCGGCAGGGCGGACAGGCCAGCCCGCTGAAGGCGGGGTGCCCGACGGAGACGCTGACGGGGACGAGGACGGGGACCAACTCAGCAGCCGTCCGGGCAAGCCCGAGAACGAGCCCGTCGAGATCACGGCAACCGACTACCTCGGTAGCGAGTTGGAGAAGTCGGGCATCCACCAGCTGCGCAAGACGGACATCTTCAACTTGCTGTGTCTGCCGGGCTGTCCGCCGACGGTCCTGCCCGACGCGCTGAGGCTGTGCGTCGAACAGCGCGCCGTTCTGCTCGTGGATCCTCCATCGGAGTGGGCCGAGAAGACTCCCGACGCCGTCGCGCAGGCAGCACTCAGTACTCCGCCCCTGCCGGACGAAGCCGCGAAGAACGCCGCCCTCTACTTCCCCGAGGTCATGCTCCCCGACCGGCTGCGGGACGGCGAGATCAGGAACTTCCCGCCGTGCGGCGTGATGGCCGGCGTGCTCGCCCGCACCGACGCCCAGCGGGGCGTGTGGAAGGCCCCCGCCGGTACCGACGCCACGCTCACCGGAGTCGTCGGGCTCCGGACGCCGATGACCGACGCCGAGAACGGCCTTCTCAACCCGCTCGGCATCAACTGTCTTCGTCAGCTCCCCGGCCTGGGGCCGGTGGCATGGGGTGCACGGACCCTGCGCGGCGCCGATCATCTCTCCGACGAGTGGAAGTACCTCCCCGTACGCCGCCTCGCGCTCTTCATCGAGGAGAGCCTCTTCCGCGGCACCCAGTGGGTGGTGTTCGAGCCCAACGACGAGCCCCTCTGGTCGTCGATCCGGCTGAACGTCGGCGCCTTCATGAACTCCCTGTTCCGCGAGGGCGCCTTCCAGGGCCGCACGCCCGATGAGGCGTACCTCGTCAAGTGCGACCGGGAGAACAACCCGCAGAACGACATCGACCGCGGAATCGTCAACATCCAGGTCGGCTTCGCACCGCTCAAGCCCGCCGAGTTCGTGATCATCCACATCGAACAGCTCGCCGGCCAGATCCAGACCTAGCAGGAGGACGTCCGATGCCGGACATCGCGCGCAGGGACCCCTTCAAGAACTTCCGGTTCCGGGTGAAGTTCAGCGGGTCCACCGAGTACATCGCCGGGGTCAGCAAGGTCAGCGGCCTGAAGCGGACCACCGAGGTGATCAAGCATCGCGACGGCGGCAGCCCCGGCACCAGCCGAAAGCTCCCGGGCCGGACCGAGTACGAACCCGTCACCCTGGAGCGCGGTTGTACGACCGACACCGTCTTCGAGGAATGGGCGAACCGGGTCTGGAGCTTCCGCAACGCCACGGGCTCGCTGGAGACCTCGCTCAAGAACTTCCGCCAGGACCTCATCATCGACGTGTTCGACGAGGGCGGCCAGAAGGTGCTGTCGTACGCCGTGCACGAGTGCTGGGTCTCGGAGTACCAGGCGCTCCCGGACCTGGACGCCAACGCCAACGCCGTCGCGTTCGAGCACATCAAGCTCGAACACCACGGCTGGGTCCGCGAGCGCACCGAGCCGCCGCAGCCGACCGAGTTCAGCGACACCGCGTCAGGATGACGGCGGTGACGACCGAGCTGACGGAGGCGCGGCTCCTGGATATCTGGGAGGCCGGGGCCGGGCAGCGGCCGCCGGACCGGGCCCTGCTGCTCGGCGCGCTGGCGGACGGGCCGGACCCGGCCGTGCCGCTGGCGAACCGCCCCCTGGGCGAGCTCAACGCCCTGCTGCTCGAACTGCGGGAGCGCTGTTTCGGCACGGCACTGCCCTGCGCCACCGACTGCCCGCGCTGCGAGGAGCAGCTCGATGTCATCGTCACGACGTCCGAACTGCGCGCCCTCCGTCCCTCCACCCCGGTCCCGGTCGGCGCGCTGCACCTGGACGGACGTGAGGTGGCGTACCGCGCGCTGACCGCGGCGGACCTCCTGGCCGTCGATCCCGACGCTCCCGACGCCCGGTCCGCGCTGGTGCGCCGGTGCCTCGTCGGCGGCGGGGCGGCCGGCGACGCGGTGCTGGAGGCCGTCGCGGAACGGCTCGCCGCCCTGGACCCCGGAGCGGACACCGCCGTAGCGCTCGCCTGCCCGTACTGCCGTCACTCCTGGTCCGCGGCGTTCGATCTGGCCGGGTACCTGTGGACCGAGGTCGAGGCGTACGCCCGCCGGCTGCTTCACGAAGTGCACCAGCTCGCCCGCGAGTACGGGTGGACGGAGGCCGAGGTGCTCGGGGTGAGTCCCACGCGGCGGCAGTACTACTTGGAGGCGGCGGCCGGATGACCGACTTCCTTGGCCGACTGCTCGGTGAGCCGGGCCCGAGGCTGCGTCCGCAGCTGCCGACGATGTTCGATCCGGGGGCGCCTCGGCTGCGCGCCGACGACGGCGATCACGTTCCGGTGGCGGAGGACCTGCCGTCGGCGCCCGCCGCGCACGGGAGCCGGCCCGCGGAGCGTCGTACGCCAGGTGGTGGCTCCATCGCTGCACCCTGTGCAGCCTCTTCAACTCGCTCCGGTGGGTACGTCGTTGAGGCGTCACCCGCCTCCCGGGACCGTATCGAGGCCGCCCCCGACACGGCCTCGCCGTGGGCTCCGGCGCCCGTGCTGCACGGCGGTCCCGCCCCGCTTCCGCCCACCGCACAGCAGAGCACCGCCGCGGGGTCGCCCCCTGAGGGTCCGACCGACCGCCCTGCGGACCCGCCCTCCCGCGCCCATGGGGTCGCGGCGCCCGTGTCCGCCGCACCGGAATCCGCCGTAACGCAGTCCGTCGTAGCGGAATCCGCGGCATCGGGCTCCGCCACCCAGCACCCGCGCGAGCCGGTGCGCCCCACAGCGGCGGCGCCCGCGATCCGTGCCGCCGGGTCTCCCGCGTCGCCCGGACTTCCCGCGCACCCCGTGCGCCCCACGCATCCCGTGCGCCCGATGCGGCCTCCCCTGCGAGGCGAGGCGCCGCGTACGGCCGCCCCCGTGCCGGAGGCCGTCGAGCCGGTCGTGCGCATCACCATCGACCGGCTCGAAGTCCGTGCCGCCGAGGCGAAGCCCGAGGCGCCCGCGCGCCCCGCGCGTCGCCGTCCTCAGCTCGGGCTGGACGAGTATCTGCGGGGGCGGTCATGAGCGACACCTTCGCCGTGGCCGCCGTCACGGACACCCTGCGCTCGATCCTCCAGGGCGCGCTGGGCCGGCAGGTGCCCGGCACCGTGGTGATGGCCCGCCCGCCGGACGAGGTGGCCGCCGAACGGCCCACCGCCGCCCTGAACGTCTACCTGTACCGGACCACGATCGACGGCGCCTGGCGCAGCCTCGACCCGGACGGGACCCGCCCCGGCGAGACCGGGCGCCCGGCGCTGCCGCTCGTCCTGCACTACGTACTCACCCCCTATGTGAGCGGTGACGCCCAGGACTCGACCGCCCACCGCATCCTCGGGGCGGCCATGGCGGCCCTGCACGACCATGCCCAGCTGACGGCCGAGGAGATCAGACGGGCCGCTCCGTTCAGCGATCTGCACCAGCAGCCGGAGGCCGTGCGGATCACTCCGGTGGCCTTCTCCACCGACGACATCTCCAAGCTCTGGACCGCCTTCCAGAGCCAGTACCGGGCATCGGTGGCGTACGAGGCGCGCATCGTGCTCCTCGACAGCTCGGTGCCCGGACGCGCACCCCTGCCCGTGCTCGGGCGCGGCGATCAGGACCGCGGGCCCGAGGCGTCCGCGAGCACCGCCGGGCTGCTGCCAACGCTGGACACCGTCACCGTGGACCTGACCGGGGCCGATCCCGAACTGGTCCTCGGGGGAACCCTGTTGGACAGTGGGGTGCCCACGGTCCGGCTGGCCCATCCGGTGCTCGCCGGGCCGGACGACCTCACCGCCGGGCAGGCCGGCGCCACGGAGGTACGGGCGGCGCTCCCGGCCGATCTCGCGGCGGGCACCTGGACCGCGGCAGTGGTGCTCACCTCGGCCGACGGCGCCCAACGGGCCACACGGGAGGTCCCGTTCGCCATCGTCCCGCGGATCACCGGCACGCTGCCGATCGAGGTGACCCGTGACGCGAGCGGTGCGGCGCTGCTGGAAGTGGAGTGCACGCCACGGGTGCGACCCGGACAGCGGGTGCAACTGATCGTCGGGGACCGGCCGTTGGCGGCCGCCGACGAGTTCGCGAACGTGACGAGCACCCTGCGGTTCCGGTGGGCCGGAGCGCGCCCGGGACGGCATGCGCTGCGGTTGCGGGTGGACGGCGTCGAGAGCCCACTGACCGACGGGGCGGCGGAGCAGCCGCAGTTCGCGACCGACCTGGCGGTGGTGGTGTCATGACGTCCGCGGTGGAACCAGCGGACGGCGACTGGGAGACGTACAACAACGAGTACCTGGCCGCCGCTCTCGCCCGGCTGCGGCGCCTGCTCCAGGAACACATCACGGCCGCCGAGTCGTCGGACCTGACCGGCACGGGGTACGTGGAGTGGGCCGACGACGGTGAGACCCGGCCTCCGGCGCTCGTAGGCCTGAGCCGACTGCTCGGGCTCTCCCCGTTCGAGCGCGACACGCTGCTGCTCTGTGCCGCGCCGGAGTTCGACCCCCGCATGGCCGGGCTCTACGCCGAGGCCCAGGGCGGTCATCTCGCCGGACACCCCACGTTCGCGCTCGCCTTCTCGCTCCTGCCGGATCCGGCCTGGGACGCCCTCTCCCCGTTCGGGGCGCTGCGCTACTGGCGGCTCGTCGACGTCGACCGGTCGGCCGGGCAGCCGCTGGTCAGCAGCCCGCTGCGGGTCGACGAGCGAATCGTCAACCATCTCAAGGGACTTGACCACCTCGACGAGCGGCTGCACGCCCTGGTGACACCGCTCCAGCCGGTCCAGCCGCTGGTCGCCGCCGAGAGCCCGGCGCTGTCCACCCGGCACTCGGCCGTCGCGGAGGTGCTCGGGCACTGGCTCGATCCCCGGCCCACCGGGGACGGCCGTCCGCCGGTGATCCAGCTGCTCGGCACGGACCGGGAGAGCAAGCGGTCGGTGGCCGGGCAGTCCGCGGCGGCCTCGGGTCTGCTGCTGTACGGGATGCCGACCGCCCTGCTCCCCCGCTCCGCCGAGGACCTCGACGCCGTGGCCCGGCTGTGGCACCGCGAGACCCGGCTCTCGCCGCTCGCCCTCTACCTGGAAGCGGACAGCGAGCCGGAGGAGTCGGCCGGGCCGGTCGCCCGGTTCCTCGAACGCAGCGGCGGGCCCTGTTTCGTGGCCACCCGGGAAGCGCGTGCCGACCTCCCCGTCCCGACGGCGCCCGTGGACATCGCGCCGCCGCCCGCCGCCGAACGGGCCACCGCCTGGGGCGAGGTCTTCCCGCCCACCGCGGCGGACCGGCTGGCCGGCCAGTTCACGCTTGACCTCTCCGCGATCCACGAGGTGGCCGTCGCCGCCGGCACCGATCCACGCCTGGCCTGGCACGGCTGTCTGGTCCGCACCCGGCCGCGCCTCGGTGCCCTGGCGCAGCGGCTCGACTCGCGGGTCGGCTGGGACGACCTCGTACTGCCCGAGCACGAGAAGGCGCTGCTGCGGCAGATCGCCGACCAGGTGACCCAGCGGGCCACGGTGCACGACCGGTGGGGCTTCGCGGAGCGGGTCAGCCGCGGTCTGGGGATCACAGCCCTGTTCACCGGTCCCAGTGGCACCGGGAAGACGATGGCCGCCGAAGTCCTCGCCGGGCACCTGGAGCTGGACCTGTACCGGGTCGATCTGTCGGCCGCCGTCAGCAAGTACATCGGCGAGACGGAGAAGAACCTGCGGCGGCTGTTCGACGCCGCCGAGCCGGGTGGGGCCGTGCTCTTCTTCGACGAGGCGGACGCGCTGTTCGGCAAGCGCAGCGAGGTGAAGGACTCGCACGACCGGTACGCCAACATCGAAGTGAGCTATCTGCTCCAGCAGATGGAGGCGTACCGGGGTCTGGCCGTCCTGGCCACCAATCTGCGCCGGGCGCTGGACACGGCGTTCCTGCGGCGGCTGCGGTTCATCGTGCCCTTCGCCTTTCCCGGCACCGCGGAGCGCCGTGAGATGTGGGCCCGTGCCTTCCCGTCGAGCGCGCCCGTGGGCGAGCTGGACCTGGAGCGTCTCGCGACGCTTCCGCTGAGCGGCGGCATGATCCGCAACATCACCCTCAACGCGGCTTTCGCCGCGGCCGCCGCGGGGACGGCCATCGACATGCCGACGCTGCTTCAGGCCGCGCGGGCGGAGCTCCACAAGACCGAGACCCCGGTGCCTGAGCACGACATCGCCTGGCCCGCCCCGGCCGCGACGGTCAGGGGGGCGGTGGGATGAGGATCGAACTGCACATCGGCAGGGTCGTCCTGGAGGGGGTGTCCCCGCGTGACGCGGCGCGCGTCCGGGCGGCCCTGACGGCCGAACTCGGTGAGCTGCTGACCCGGGCGCCGATCACCCCGGCCGCCTCCCACCGCGTCCGCCGTGCCGCGGCCGCTCCCCTCTCCCCGGTGTCCGACCCGGCCGCGCTGGGCCGCGGGATCGCCCAGGCCGTACACGGAAGCCTCCGGCCGTCACAGGGAGGCGGCCGGTGAACGAGAAGTCACGCCGCGGCGCCGCCCCCGCGACCCCGACCACGGCCCCGGCGGCCGTGCCGACCCACGCGGCTGCCCATCGGCCCGATCCGGACGCGGCGGACGAGCGGCCCCGGGCCTCCGTCTGGCCGGGGGACTTCGCCCTGGTGCGCAGCCACCGTGGCGACCAGCCGGTGCCCGAGCACGGACTGCCGCAGGCGGCCCGGGATGTGGTCCGCCGCCCCGGGGCCCCGCTTCCGGCCGGGGTGCGCGCGGACGCGGAGCGGCGCTTCCGGCACGACTTCAGCCACGTACGCGTCCACACCGATCCCGAAGCGGCCCGCGCCAGCGCCAGTCTGGGTGCTCGGGCCTTCACCGTCGGGCATCACATCGCCTTCGCCGCGAGCCGTTTCGCGCCCGCCACCTCGCACGGGGCCCGGCTACTCACTCACGAACTGGCGCATGTGGTCCAGCAGGACGTAGGCCGTGCCGGGGCCGCAGGCGCGGCCGCTGCTGAGGCCGAGGCCCGCACTCTCGCCGGGGACGGCTCGGCGTCCGGGACGGTGCGGGTCGGTGCGGGGGTCGGGGTCCACCGGTCCCCGGACCACCAGATGCTCGAAGGGGACACCCACGGCTACTACTACCCGCCGGCCTTCCGGCCGCAGCAGGCTCAGCCCGGCATCGACCTCGTCCTGGGAGGCAGCGAACCGGAGTACGCCCAGACCACCGATCCGAAGACGGGCAGGGTCGAGGTCACCGAGCGGGTGAAGGGCGGCACCTGGATCCAGATCAAGCGGCTCACGGAGAAGGGACTGAGCGTCGACAAGATCAAGAAGCGGGTGACCGATCACGTCAACGATGGGGTCGCCGGTTTCGGCGGCGCGATCGCCGAACCGGAGAAGGCCAAGTTCCAACCCATGGGCGACGCGCAGTGGGAGAACAAGAAGCCCAAGAGCGGGACCTGGAGCAAGACGATTCTCACCAACCCCAACCGGCTCCTCGTGCATGTGGAGGTGCCGGGCTTCTCCAAACTGCCACCCTCCGACCAGTTGGAGATCCAGCACGCGGCGAACCTGGCCAGGAAGGGCGCCCGCTTCGGCCGTATCCCACTGACGGTTCTGGTGGTCGACACGCCCCCGCCCTCGCGTGGCCCGGCGCTCGGCCGGGTGCGGTTCACGGGGTCCATGGCGGCGCGGCTCCCGGCCGTCCTCGCCGTCCTCACGACGTTCACCAAGCTGGTCAAGGCGCTCGACTACATGACCGGTCCCTACCAGGTCTACCGGGCCACGGTCGACGGGATGTGGCTGGCCGAACAGGCCGGCAAGCAGCGGCCGTTCATCCTCTTCGACGAGACACAGCAGGTGAAGGACGCGGCCACCTTCCTGAAGGAGGCCAGGGTCGAGCAGGAGGCGTACGGCGCGACCCTGCGCGACCTGCCCGCGATGCTCCCGGCGATCGTGGCGTCGGGAGACCTGGCCGGCATCGGAAGGGCTTCCCTGAGGCTCCTCTCGGCAGCCACGACCCTGGACTCACGGCTCGGGCAGACGACCGCCGAGATCACCCGGCTGGAGAAGTACCGGGGGCGTGCGGAGCAGCGGAGGGACGCCGCGGACCTGCTGCTCAAGGTGAACGCGGCCGCGAGAGTCATCCACCCGAGCACGGCGTCCGACGTCGATGTGTGGAAGACCCGCGAGGACCTCCAGCATCTGATGAACCACACGGACAACGGCCTGCAGGACGCGCGGGGTCTCAGGGACCGGCTCTCCGTCGACCACGATCTGCTGATGACGCAGGTCAAGCTGCTCAACGCCTGGTACGCCCAGCTGGATGCCGAGCAGGCGCCCGGGCAGGACCGGCCCCCGGGCACCACCCTCCCGGCACCGCAGTAGCCCCCACCGACCAGAGCGGAGACCGCCCCATGCCCCCCACCACCCCCGCCCTGCGTGGCGGCATCGTGTTCCTCGAACCCGAGCAGGGACGTGTGCTGCGGGTCGTTCCGTTCCAGTACAACCCGGACACGCTCACCCGCACGCTCACTCCGCAGGGGGTCGGTGAGGAGGCCGGAAACCGGCTGGAGGCGCTCCGGCTGAAGGGGCCGCCGCGCGAGACGTTCAAGTTCGACGCCGAGTTCGACGCGGCCGACCAGCTCGATCCCACGGGCGGCCGGTCCGCCGAGCCGGGCCGGACCGGACTGTTCGGGGCGCTGTCGGCGCTGGAGAGCGCGGTCTACCCGGACAGCGCGCAGTTGCTGCGCGAGGAGAGCATGGCCTCGGCCGGGATGATCGAGATCGCGCCCGTCGAGGCCCCGCTGACGGTGCTGGTGCTGGGCGCCCGCCGGGTGGTCCCGGTCCGGATCACCGAGTTCACGGTCACCGAGGAGGCGTACGACGGTGAACTGAACCCGGTGCGGGCCAAGGTCGGGCTGTCGGTGCGGACGCTGACCGTCGACGACGTCGGATTCGAGCACAAGGCGGGCGCGCTGTATCTGCGCTACCACCAGGGCAAGGAGCGGTTCGCCACGCTCGTCGGCGGCCCGGTGCTGGGCGCCGTCGGACTGCGCGCGATCTGACACACCGACACCGAACCCGAGGAAGGCGAACGATGTTCGAGCCCACCAGCCGCTACCACGGCATCGAGACCGCCACCTGGACGGCGCCGGACGGGCGGACCGTCACCTACGTCCGGCGGCGCTTCCTGCCGCGGCCCGAGGAGCTCGCCCCGCTGGGCGAGCATGTCGTGGTGGAGGGTGAGCGGCTCGATCTGATCGCCGGCCGGCACTACGGCGATCCGGAGCAGTTCTGGCGGATCGCCGATGCCCACCGGGTGCTGCGGCCGGACGAGCTGACCTGGACCCCGGGCAGACGGCTGCGCATCACGCTTCCCGCGGGAGTGCCCGGGGTGCCGCCTGCCATGGGGGCCGCTCCGTCATGACCCGAAGCCTGCAACTGATGCTGCTCACCGGGGATGTGCTGCCCGTCCCGGCCCCCGCCGCCCTGGTGGACGCCCTCCAGTCCGTCCAGGTGACCTGCTCCAGCGGCGCGGCGAGCGGCTTCCAGCTGACCTTCGCCGTGGGCAAGCGGTCCCCGGTGTCGCAGGTGATGCTGCCGCTGGGGGCCCTGGACCCCAAGCGCAGGGTGGTCGTCGTCGCAGTCGTCTCGGGGATGCCGCATGTGCTCATGGACGGTGTCATCACCCGCCAGGAGCTGACCCCCGGAACCTCCCCCGGCACCTCGCAGCTGACGGTGACCGGGGAGGACCTCTCGCTGCTGATGGACCTGAAGCACGCTCAACGCAGCTATCCCGGCCTGCCGCACAACCTGCGGGCGATGATGGTGTGCGCCCGCTACGCCGAGTACGGCATCGTCCCGATCGCGGTACCCCCGGTGATCAGCGACCTGCCGAACCCGGCGGTCGACATCCCCGTCCAGTCCGGCACCGATCTCGCCTACCTCAAGTCGATGGCGGGCGATGTCGGTTACGTCTTCTTCATCGAACCGGGCCCGGCCCCCGGGATGAGCATCGCCTACTGGGGCCCCGAGGTCCGCGCCGGGCTCCTCCAGCCCGCGCTCACCGTCGACTCGGGCGCCGCCACCAACGTGGAATCGCTGTCCTTCGGCTACGACGGACTGCGCCGCACCCAGTACACGATCCCGCTCACCGAACCGAACACCAAGATCACGTTCCAGGTTCCGGTGCCCGACATCAGTCTGCTGCGTCCGCCGCTCGCGGCCCGTCCCGCCACCGCGCTGCGCGAGGAGCCCCTGCCCGACCTCACCGACCGCTCCGTCCCCGAGGCGCTGCTGCTCGGACTGAGCCGCACCTCCGTGTCCACGGACGCCGTGACCGGCAGCGGCAGGCTCGACGTGCTGCGCTACGGCCATGTCCTCAGCGCCCGCCACCTCGTCGGCGTCCGCGGCGCCGGACTCGCCTACGACGGCGTCTATTACGTCCGCAGCGTCACGCACGACATCCGGCGCGGCGAGTACAAGCAGAGCTTCACCCTGAGCCGGGACGGACTCGTCTCCCAGACACCGGTGGTGATCCCATGACAGCGCCCGCTCCCGCCACGAAGAAGTGGGAAGGCCTCTACCAAGGCGTCGTGGTGTCCAACGTGGACACCACCCAGATGGGCCGGCTTCTGGTGCGGGTCCCCGAGGTGCTCGGGGACGACCCCAGCATCTGGGCGTCCCCGCTCTCGCCGCTCGCGGGCACGGCCAGCGGCATGTATGTGGTGCCGGTAATGGGCTCCGGGGTGTGGGTGCAGTTCCTGGGAGGTGATCCCAACCGGGCGGTGTGGGTGGGGTTCTGGCGGGGCGGCGCGGGCGAGGTGCCGCCGGCCGCGAAGTCCACCCCGCCCGGCGTACCGCAGATCGTCCTCGCCACCCCCGGCCAGAACTCGCTGGTGATCAGCGACCAGAGCGCCCCGCTGGGCGGGATCACGCTGCAACTGCGCGGTCCGGCGGGGCCGTTCATCAAGATCGACGAGAAGGGCATCGAACTGTCCTGCGGGCCGGGACTGGCCAGCATCAAGCTCATGGGCACCCAGGTCATCGTCAACGGCGGCGCCCTGATGGTGCAGTGAGGAGTACGAGATGACGGGGCTGCTGCTCCACTTCGGCGCCACCATGACGTGCGCGCACCCGCCCGGCCTGGCCACTCTGCCCGCGCCGACCCAGCAGCGGGTGCTGGTGCTGGCCCAGCCGGTGGCCACCACGGCGGACACCTTCCTGGTCACCGGCTGCGGGCTGGCCACCACGGGGGCCGTACCCTGTGCCACCATCCGCTGGACCAAGCCCGCTGCCCGGGTGTTCGTCAACGGCGTGCCCGCGCTGCTCCAGCCCGCGCCGCCGCCCTCCCCGGGGGCCGGGTTGAGCACCTCGTCCCCGCCCGCGCCGCCCTTGGTGCAGGCCATGCAGATCCGGGTGTGGGGGATGTGACCGCGATGACCGTGCTGAACGTCGACTTCCCGTTCCGCTTCGACGGCCGCGGCCGGACCGCGACCGCGGACCACGCCGCCCATGTGCAGAACCTCGTCGAGCAGGTGCTGTTCACCACTCCGGGCGAGCGGGTGAACCGGCCGGACTTCGGCTGTGGGCTGCTGGACCTGGTCTTCGAGCCGGCCGGACCGGAGATGGTCGCCACCGTGGAGATGACCGCGCAAGCCGCCCTCCAGCGCTGGCTCGGGGACCTGCTGACGATCGAGCGCCTTGAGGTCACGGTCGAGGAGGCCACCTTGAGCGTGTCCCTCTCCTACCGGCTGATCGCCACCGGCGACCAGCACAGCGTCCGGATCGACGGAGGGACCGCGCGATGACGGCAGCGGCGGCCAGCCCCGGCGCGGGAGCGCGGATGCCGGTCTGCGACAGCGAGCGGCGGCGGGCCGCGGTACATGAGCAGGGGCTCGCGGGCCTTGAGTCGGTGACCGTCGGCGCCGACCGGCGCACGCTGACCGTGGCGTACTTCGGGACGCTCCCGTCGGGTCTGGACCGGCACTCCTTCCGCGTCGAGGGCGGCCGGCGCGTCACCGGCATCGAGGTCACCGACGTCGTCCCGCACGGCGAGGCCGAGGAGGAGGACGAGGAGGAGGCGCACTGTCTGAGGCTGACTCTGGACCGGTGCGGCGACGCCTCCGTCTACCGGCTGGTCGCGCTGGTCAGGGGCTTCGATTCCCGCTACGCCGCCAAGGAGTTCACCTTCCACTCCGCTCCGGACGGCCTGGACTGCGCGCCCGCCGCCGACGCCTGTCCGCCGCGACCGAGCGGTCCGGAACCGACCATCGACTATCTGGCCAAGGACTACGCCAGCTTCCGTCGGCTGCTGCTGGACCGGTTCTCCCTGACGATGCCGGAGTGGACCGAGCGGCATGTGCCCGATCTGGCCGTCACCCTGGTGGAGCTCCTCGCCTACGTCGGGGACCGGCTGAGCTACCAGCAGGACGCCGTCGCCTCCGAGGCGTATCTCGACACCGCCCGGCTGCGTACCTCGGTCCGTCGGCATGCCCGGCTGGTCGACTACCCGATGCACGACGGCTGCGCGGCCCGCGCCTTCGTCTGCCTGGAGACCGAGCAGGAGACCGTGACCCTGCCGGGCGCGGACCTGGCCTTCACCGTACTGCCGCCGGGGCGGCGCCCGCGGCCCGCGGGGCCGGTCGTCGCCGCCGGGGAACTCCGGTCCGGCGGGCGCCCCGTGTTCCAGCCGGTGGGGGACGAGGAGATCGTCCTGCGCCGGGCCCACAACCGGATCTCCCTGTGGACCTGGGGGGACGGCGCCTGCTGTCTGCCCTCCGGCGCGACGACCGCGACCCTGCGCGACGCGGGGCCCGACGAGGCGGGGCCCGACCAGGAGGAGCCACGGCGCGTTCTGCGGCTCTCCCCCGGCGATGTCGTCGTCTTCGAGGAGGTGCTGGGCGCGGGCACCGGATCCCCCGCGGACGCCGACCCGACCCACAGGCAGGCCGTCCGGCTGACCGAGGTCACCCCGGGATTCGACGCGCTGTCCCGGATCCCGGTCCTGGACATCGCGTGGGCCGCCGACGACGCCCTGACCTTTCCCTTCTGCGTCAGCACCGTCGGCCCCGACGGTGCGGACCGGGAGGTCGGTGTCGTCCGCGGCAACACGGTGCTCGTGGAGCACGGTCTGCTCAACACCTGGGCCGATGGCGACCCGGAGGAGCTCACCCCGTCCGCCGGACGCCTCGCGCTCACCCTCCGGGGCCTGCCCGTCAGCCGGTCCGCGCCATGCCCCCGCCCCGCCGACATCGCCACCGCCCAGGCCCGCGCGCTGGCCCGGCTGCCGGAGACCGTCCGCGACCGGCTCCTGCAGCTCCGCGGCTCCGACACCACCCTGGAGGAAGCCGACCGGGCGTTCCTGCACACGCTGTTCGGGCCCCGCGTCCTTGCCCGGGTCCGGCTCGACGACCACCCCAAGTACGCGCTGACCACCCTGCTGACCCGGTTCGACGAACTCCTCGAAGGGAAGATCCGCCGGATCGAGGCCCTGGCCCGGCAGGCCCGTTCGGGTTACGTCCTCCACCGGGCCGACATCGGCTGGGAACTGGACCAGACCTGGGGCGCCGACGTCTGGCCGCTGCTCGCTCCCGGCAACCGCGCCCTGCACGGCCCGGCGTGCGACGCCCTGCGCCCGGATCCGCGCGAGGCCCTGCCCGCCGTCCGCGTGTGGGCCACGGCCCCGGACGAGTCGAGCGGCCCGGAAGCCCAGCACTCGCGTCCGGCCCGGAGAGAAACCGAGTCCTGGACGCCGCGCCGGGACCTGCTCTCCAGCGGTCCGCGCGACCGGCACCTCGTCGGGGAGAGCGACGACGACGGTGTGCTCACGCTCCGGTTCGGCTCGGGCGGAGCGGGCGCCGAACCGCCGCCGGGCAGGACGCTCCTGGCCGAGTACCGGACCGGGAACGGCCGTGCGGGCAACGTCGGCCGGGAGGCGATCTGCCTGGTCTCCTCCGGCTCGGCCGAGCTGTCGGCGGTGACCCGGGTCAGCAATCCGCTCCCCGCCACCGGCGGCACCGACCCCGAACCGGTGGCCGACGTACGGATCGCCGCGCCGAGGGAGGCCTTCCGCCGGCTGCGCCGGGCCGTCACCGCCGAGGACTACGCCGCCCTCGCCGGCCTGCGCCCCGGCGTGCAGCGCGCCGCCGCGACCCTGCGCTGGACCGGCAGTTGGTACGAGGCGGACATCGCGCTCGACGCCCTGGGCAGTGCCGACGTACCGCGCCCGCTGCTGGAGGAGGTACGGCAGGAGCTGCACCGGTTCCGGCACATCGGGCACGACGTGGTCACCGGACCGGCCGTCCACGTCCCGCTGGACGTCGCCCTCGACGTCACCGTCGAACCCGGGCACATCGCCGGGCACGTACGCCGTGACGTACGGCGGGAGCTGCGCCCGGGCCGTCTTCCCGACGGGCGGCTGGGCTTCTTCGACCCCGACACCCTGACGTTCGGCACGCCCGTGCGGGTGAGCCGGCTGGTCGCCGCCGTCGCGGGGCTGCCCGGTGTGCGGCATGTCGAGGTGACCCGGCTGGGCCGGCTGCACGCCGCGGTGGAGACGACCGAACCGGTGCCCGCCTCCGGGCTGTTGCGGCTACGGCCCCTGGAGATCGCGCGGCTCGACGACGATCCGGCCCGGCCCGAAAACGGCCGGCTCACCCTGAACCTGCGAGGAGGGCGATGAGCGGCTCCGCGCACCGCTGCGGCTGTTGCGCCGGGACCCGGGCCCCGGCCCCGGACGGGGTGTGGAACCGCCCCGGGCTGCCCGCGCTGAACCACCGCATCGGCACCCACCGGGAGTTCCTGGACGCGATGCTGGCCCGGCTGTCGGCCACCGACCACCCCGAGCTGGCCGCGCTGACCACCCGCGAGCCGGACGACCCGGCGATCGCCCTGCTGGACGGGTGGGCGATGATCGCCGACGTCCTGACCTTCTATCAGGAGCGCATCGCCAACGAGGGCTATCTGCGCACCGCCACCGAGCAGGACTCGCTGACCCGGCTCGGGCGGCTCGTCGGCCACCGGCCCCGGCCCGCGCTCGCGGCCGCCGCCCATCTCGCCTACACGCTGGACCCCGGCAACAGCACCACGATCCCGGCCGGTTCCCAGGCCAAGAGCAGTCCGCTGCCCGGTGGTCTGCCCCAGACGTTCGAGACGTCCGAGGACCTCACCGCCCGCGCCGAATGGAACGAGCTGCCGGTCCGCAGGACCGGACCGCCCGGCATCACACCCAATCGCGCGCTGGACATGCGCAGCCTCGAACTGACGGGCATGCATCCCTCGATCCGTCCGGGCGACCGGCTGCTGTTCCTGTTCGCGAACCCCCGGGAGAACGTCGCTCGGACGGTGTGGGAGATCCGGGCCGACCCCGCCCACGACCGCACCACCGTGTTCTTCGAGTCCCCGGGCGGCGAACGGCGGTACGTCGAGGCCGTGCGGCGGATGCACCGCACGCTGGAGGTGGCACTGGCGGACGTGCCGCCCTCACAGGTCGCCAGGGATCTCGCCGAGCGTCTGATGGACCGGCTGAAGGAACCCGAGCCCGAGCCCGACGAGTCGCCGGACACCCCGAACCTCCACCTGTACCAGGAGCGGCTCGCGGAGCCGCTGCGCCGGCTCACCGAGCATCTGGCCGTCGCCCGCGCCGAGGGGGACACCCCGCTCGTGGAGTGGCTCGCGCCGCTCGTCAAGCGGGGCCGGGCGGTCACGGCCGCGGTCGCCGCCATGACCGGGTCGCCCCAGGGCGTCGACCCGCGGGTGCCGACCGGCGCCTCCGGCAGCCGCGACCAGGCCGGCCCCGCCCTGCTGGGGCTGGCCCCCGCCCTGGCCGCACTGGGTCGTTCGCCGTCCCGCCCGCTCGCCGCGGACGGTGCCGCCGCCACCCGCGTCGGTGACGTCTACAGCGCCACGTCCGACGCGCTCCCCCGCATCCTCGCCGCCGCCCGCCCTCAGCTGGCCGGGGAGCTCTACCGGGCCATGAACGCCGTGTCCGTGTCCGCGCCCGCCGAACTCGTCGAGATCCAGTGGCTCCGCGTCCGGGCCGCCCCGGCAGGTGCCACGCTGCGGGAGACCGGCCGCCGGGGCAGGCCCCTGATCGCGGTGGACAGCGCGGAACGCAACAGCTCGACGGCTCCGTCGGAGGGCCGCCAGCTCACCCTCGATGCCGTCTACGACACCATCGTCCCGCACAGCTGGATCGTGGTGCAGCGGGGCGACCGCAAGCCGCACATCCGGCAGGTGGCCGAAGTGCGGCAGCCCGCCGCGATGGGCATCAAGGTGGCCGTCAAGTCGACCCAGGTGGTGCTCTCCCGCGGGCTGCCCGACAAGTACTTCTCGGACGACGGACGCCGCGAGATCACGGTCTGGGCGGCCGGTGAGACCCTGCCGGTCGCCGAGGTCCCGGTCCCGGACCACGTCGGCGGCCAGGAGATCACGCTGGACGGCGCGTACGAGGGGCTGCGCCCCGGCCAGTGGCTGATCGTCTCCGGCGAACGCACCGACGTCCCGTTCGTCACCGGCGTCCGCGGCACCGAACTGGTCGTGCTCGGCGGGGTGCGCCAGACCCATGACCGGCTGCGTCCGGGCGACCGGGTGCACACCACGCTCGTCCTGACCACCCGGCTCGCCTACCGCTACCTGCGGGAGACGGTGGTCATCCACGGCAACGTCACTCCCGCCACCGTCGGCGAGACCCGCACCGAGGTCCTCGGCAGCGGCGACGCCGGACAGGCCGGGCAGGCGTTCCGGCTGCGGCAGGGGCCGCTGACCTCCCTGCCGGCCGTCACCCCCGACGGCGCGGCCGACACCCTGACCGTGCGGGTCGGGGACGTGGCCTGGCAGCGCGCCGACGACCTGACCGACCTCGGCCCGACGGACCCCGGTTACCGGCTGCGCACCGGCTCCGACGGCTCGGCCGCCGTGGAGTTCGGCGACGGCCGGCACGGCGCCCGGCTGCCCACGGGGACGGAGAACGTCACGGCCCGCTACCGGATCGGCTCGGGCAGCGCGGGCAACCTCCCCGCCGGTCAGGTCAACCATGTGGTCAGCAGGCCGCTCGGGGTGAGCGCCGTGACCAACCCGCTGCCGTCGACCGGCGGGACGGACGCGGACGGCGTGGAGAGCACCCGCTCCCGGGTCCCCCTGCGGCTGCGGGCTCTGGACCGGCTGGTCTCGCTGCGCGACTACGAGGACTTCGCGCGGGCCTTCACCGGCATCGGCAAGGCGGCCGCCCAGCACATCACCGACGGCCGCCGCCGGTTCGTGCTCGTCACGGTCGCCGCAGCGGACGACGCGCCCCTGACCGCGGCCTCGCCCCTGGTGGCCGCGCTCCAGGCGGCGCTGGCCCGGTACGGGGACCCGCGGCTGCCGGTGCGCGTGGCCGTGCGGGACCGGGTGCTGCTCGTCCTGTCGGCCGGGGTGCGGGTGCAGTCCGAACGCACCTGGGAGGGGGTCGCGCCCGCGGTCCGCGCCGCACTCCACGACGCCCTGGGTTTCGAGCGTGCCGAACTGGCGGGCTCCGTCCACCTGAGCACGGCCGTGCGCGCCGCGCAGTCCGTGGACGGAGTCGACCATGTCGACGTCGACGTCTTCGCGGGCATCCCCGACGACATCGACCCGGTGGGCCTGGCGGGGCTCGCGGGCGAACTCACCACGGCGCGCCCCTGTGTCGCGGCGCGGCCCGCCGGGTTCCGGACCCTGCGGCACAGCACCGTCCCCGGCGACACGCTCACCTCGGTCGCCACCCGCAACGGGCT
This sequence comes from Streptomyces cinnabarinus, assembly GCF_027270315.1. NCBI lineage: Bacteria > Bacillati > Actinomycetota > Actinomycetes > Kitasatosporales > Streptomycetaceae > Streptomyces > Streptomyces cinnabarinus. Next base: position 1,312,073 of record NZ_CP114413.1, read on the forward strand.
CACGGTCGACCAGCTCCTGCGGCTCAACCCCGGCATCGGCCACACCGAGCTCAGGGGCGACCTCTCGACCACCTTCCCCTCACCGGTCGTCCGGCGCGGACTGCGGCCCGCGCAGCTGGCCGTGCTCGACGCCTCGACCCCCGAGACCCTCGTGCTGCGGAGGATCCCATGACCCCCGATGAGCTGTACGGGCTGCTGCCCGCCGTGCACCAGCGGCGGGACGAGCAGACGGGCCGCCGGCTGCACGCACTGCTGTCGGTCGTCGCCGAGCAGGCCGATCTCGTGGAGGCCGACATCGAGCGGCTCTACGCCGGCTGGTTCATCGAGACCTGCGCGGACTGGGCCGTGCCGTACATCGGGGACCTGGTGGGCCACCGCATGCTGCCGGGCGCGGCGACCGCGCCGGGCGACGGCACACCCCAGGCGCGGCGCCGGCTCGCGGCGGCCGTGCCGCGCCGTGAGGTGGCCGACACCGTCGCCAACCGGCGCCGCAAGGGCACCCTCGCGCTGCTGGAGGACCTCGCCGCCGACATGGCGAACTGGCCCGCCCGCGCGGTCGAGTTCCGGCGGTTGCTCGCGGTCACCCAGCCGGTCCGCCGCTACCCGGCCGACGACCGGGGCGCCCGGCGGCGGCTGCGCCACGGCCGGCTGCCCGATCTGCGGCGCGTCGACGCCCTGGACCGGGTCGGCGGGCCGTTCGACGAGTTGTCGCGCACGGCGGAGGTGCCGCGCACGGCGGCCCCGTACCGCTCCGGCTCGTACGGGGTCACCGGGGTCGGCCTGTACGTGTGGCGGCTGACGGCGTGTTCGGTGACCTGCGCCCCGGCGTACTGCGACGACCGGGCGCCGTACCGCTACACCTTCAGCATCCTGGGCAATGACACGCAGTTGTTCACCAGGCCGGTGCCGGAGCCGTCCCCCTGCCACACCGCGGACGAGCTGAACGTCCCCGCGCCGATCAGGCGGCGCGCCCTGACGGAGCGGACGGCCGACTACTACGGTCCCGGCAAGAGCCTGTGCGTGTGGACAGGTTCCGACCGCGAGCCGGTGCCGCTGGAGCGGATCGTGGCGGCGGACCTGTCGGGGTGGACGTACCGGGCGCGGCCCGGTCAGGTCGCGGTCGATCCGGTGCTCGGCCGGATCGCGTTCCCGTCCCGGGAGGCGCCGGAGACGGGTGTCCTGGTCACGTATCACCACGGTTGCGCCGGTGAGTTCGGCGGCGGCGAGTACGCCCGCCCGCACGCCACGGTCACCGGGGCCGAGCCGTACCGGGTGGGCCCGGGCAAGCCGCACGGCCGGATCACCGAGGCGCTGGAGCACTGGCGTGCCGACAAGCTGTCCGGCTCGGCGCCGGCCGAGGCCGTCGTCGAGATCACCGGCAACGACACCTACCAGGAGATCATCGGCATCGATCTGGACCCCGGGGACCGGCTGACGCTCCGGGCCGCCGACGGCGTACGGCCGGTGCTGCGACTGCTCGACTGGTCCGGCAACCGACCGGACGCCCTGCGGATCACCGGACCGGAGGAGAACTCGGGCCCGCTGCCCCGGATCACCCTGGACGGGCTGATGGTGACCGGGCGCAGTGTGCAGGTGCGCGGCCGGGTGGGCGAAGTGGTGCTGCGGCACTGCACGTTGGTGCCCGGCTGGGACCTGGACGAGGAGTGCGGTCCGAAGTACCCCGAGGAGCCTGGCCTTGAGCTGATCGGCACTCCGGCCCACCTCCGCGTCGAGCACTCGGTCGTCGGCACCCTGGTCGTCCGGCACGACGAGTCGGCCGCCGAGCCGAACCGGATCGACCTCGCCGACTCGGTGCTCGACGCCACCGGCCGGACGTCTGCGGCGCTGACCGGTCCGGAGGGCCGCCCGGCGTACGCGGTGCTCTCGGCCCGCCGTACGACCGTGATCGGGACCCTGCGCGCCCACGCCGTGGACCTGCTGGAGGACTCGCTGCTCTGCGGAGAGGTCCAGGTGTCCCGGCGCGGCGAGGGATGCGTGCGGTTCTGCTGGCTGCCGCCGGACTCCCGTACGCCCGCCCGGTTCCACTGCGAGCCCGAGCACTCCGGCGACCCCGGGCGCGTCGTGCCGCGGTTCACCAGCACCCGGTACGGCACCCCGGGGTACGTCCAGCTCGCCGACGACTGCCCCGATGAGGTCCGCCGGGGTGCCGAGGACGGCTCGGAGCCCGGCGCGTTGCACGACCTCTTCCAGCCGCAGCGCGAGGACAATCTGCGCGCGCGGCTCGACGAGTACACCCCGGCGGGCTCCGACAGCGGCCTGTTCTTCGTCACCTGAGCCGATCCACCTCTCCAGCCAGGGAGCGCATCCATATGCAAGGCGACTTCTCCCGGGTCACGTTCGACCCGGTCCATCGGTTCTCGGCCGTCCTGTCCCAGCAGGGGCGGGTCCAGCTCGACTCCGAGATCAACGAGCAGACCGCGATCCTGCTGCACTACCTGCGCGGGCTCGTCACCGATGTGCTCGGCCCCGCGGCCTGTCCGGTCGCCGGCGAGGAGGACCCGGGAGGCTTCCGGGTCGACTTCACCGACGGGGTGCTGAAGGTGTCACCCGGGCACATGTACGTCGACGGCATGCTCTGCGAGTGCGACGGCGCGGAGTACTGGAGCCAGCCCGACGGGCATCTCGACCAGAATCACGACGAGAGCCGGAAGCTGCCGGCCGATCCGTTCATGGTGTATCTGCGGGTGTGGGAGCGCCTGGTGACGGCGCATGAGGAACCGTCGATCCGGGAGCTCGCGCTCGGCCTGCACGGCCCGGACACCACGCTGCGGACCCGTGTCGTGTGGCAGCTGGACTGGGTGTCCCTCGGCCCCGGGGGTCTTGAGGTCTTTCCCGAGGCCGACAACGCCCTCACGGCCCTGAAGGAAGGGCTCGACCGGCGGTTCGGTGCCCGCGGCATGCTCGCCGCCCGCGCCCAGCTCCCCGAGGACGAGACCGACCCCTGCGATCTGTCCCCCGAATCCGGCTTCCGGGGGCCGGAGAACCAGCTGTACCGCGTGGAGGTGCACCGCGGGGGAACGGCCGGCCAGGCGACGTTCAAGTGGTCGCGGGAGAACGGCTCGGTCGTCTTCCCCGTGCGGTCCGCCGCAGGCGCGACCTTCGAACTGGACACCCTCGGCCGGGACGACAAGCTCGGGCTCGATCTCGGCGATGTCGTCGAGGTGGTCGACGACGCCTCGGTCGCCCGCGCGGCCTGGGACGTGGTCCCGCGGGACGCCACCCGGCTGTACCGGATCGTGGAGATCGATCACGCCGCCCGCCGGGTCACCCTCGACAACGACCCGGCGTTCGACCCCCACCAGCTCGGGCTCGGCACCGCGCCCGGACTCCGGCCGCTGCTGCGCCGCTGGGACCACCGCCCTCCGGAGTCCGCCGAGCACAGTGGTGCGCTGCCCGTCGAGGAGGGCAGATGGCTGACGCTGGAGGACGGCGTCCAGGTGCGGTTCGAACCCGCCCCGCCGCCCGCCGGGGTCCCTGGTGGGGAGGACGCCGAGGACGCCGAGCCCGTACGGCGGGTCTACCGGCCGGGAGACTACTGGCTGATCCCCGCCCGGGTCGTCACCGGGGACGTGCTGTGGCCGGAGGACGCCCAGGGGAAGCGGGAGCCCCGGATGCCGCACGGGGTGGAGTACCACTACGCGCCGCTGGCCAAGGTCGAGCCCGCGGGAGACGCCGACCGGACCGTGATCGATCTGCGCTCGCTCTTCGTCCCGCTGGCCAAAGCCCGGGCATAGGGCCCGGTCAGTCGTGGAGGGCTGTCATCACGTCCCCGAGGTCGACGAACTTGAAGCCCGTCGCGGTGCGGTCGTCGGGCTGCGGGGTCTCGTCGCCGTCCTGCACGACCAGCAGGCCGTCGGGGTAGCGGCGCCCGAGCGGGGCGTTGAGCGCCGCCGCCCCGTCGCACTCCTCGGAGCCGTCGATGGTCGCGGAGGCGGCCGTGACGCGGAAGCCGCCCTCGTACTCGTTGCCGTCGGCCAGTTCCCGGTCGTATGCGGCGAAGGTGTTGTCGCCCTGGCTGGAGGCTAGGAGGTAGCCGTCGCCGTCGGCCTCGTGGATCAGGGTGAGGCCCTCGACGTCGGCGGAGACATGGCTGCCGCCGTAGCCGGGGTCCGTGCCCGGGACGCACTCCTCGGTGGCCTCGTCGTAGGTGCCGGGGACGCCGTACTCGCGGACCTTGTCGATGAGCCGGGGGGTGCCGGTGAGGTCGGCGCGGATCCGCCAGATGCCGATGTCCTCCTGTCCGGCGTAGAGGATGCCGTTGGCGGCGTCCACCACCATGCCCTCGACCTGGGGCAGTTCGCCGGGTTCCCCGCACGGGGTCCAGGAGGTGCCGTCGGGCAGGCGGAAGGCGGAGGGCAGGTCGATGGTGCGGATCTTGCGGTAGCCGACGGTGCCGGAGCGGCTCGGGAGCAGTTCGAGGAGGGCGACGCCGGTCCGCTCGCGGCGGCTGACCAGGGCGTAGGACCGGCCGGTGGCGCGGTCGGTCCAGGTGGCGAGGCCGTAGGCGGTGGTCTGGTCGTTGATCTCGTCCTGGTCGGCGGAGAAGACGGGGGGCGCGGCCGGGTCGGTGACGTCGGTGAGCGGGCCGCCGGCGCGGTCGCGGTCGATGCGGTAGAAGCGGAGCCGGTCGTTGCCGCGGTCGCTGGTGACGGCGAGGTCGGCGCGGCCGGTGGACAGCTTCAGGCCGTGCACCAGGTCGGCGTTGTTGAAGCGGCCGGGGGCGTCGTCGGGCGTCGGACCGGCCGGCGCGGGCACGGACTGGACGAGGCGTGCGTCGAGGTCGTAGACGCGCAGGCCGCCCTCCTTGGCGGTGGCGACGACCAGGCTGCGGCCGGGGTCGGCGGAGTTGCGCCAGATCGCCGGGTCGTCCGCGTCGGAGTTGCCGCCCGCCTCGTCGTCGTAGAGCGCCGCCGTCTCCGACCTGGGGGTGAGCGCGGGCAGTTCGGCGGATGCCTGGGCCTGGGCGGGCAGCGTCACGGCGAGTGCCACCAGCGTGGCCGTCATCAGGAAGACGTGCGGTCGGCGGGTACGGGGCTCGGGCACGCGAACACTCCTTCGACTCATGATCGGATGCGTCTCGCAGCCTGTCCGGCGTGCGTGAAGGGTGAGCGTCCATCGATTGCCGAGAGGTGGATCTGACATGAACACTACATACGGCGCACCGTGATCGGGAAGTCCACGTGCCGGAACGGGTTCGGCAGCCCGTACCCGGCGGCGCGGGCCGCGTCGTCGGTGGGCGCGAAGGGGCGGATCAGGCTCGCCTTGACGCCGAAGACCGCGTCGGAGTCCAGGTAGGGGGAATCGTCGGCGAACAGATGGGTCGTCAGCGTACGCACCCCGGGCGCCGAGACCTGGAGGTGGATGTGGGCGGCCCGGTTGGCGTGCCGGCCGGTCGCCCTCAGCAGCGCGCCGACGGGGCCGTCGGTGGGGATCGGGTAGTGGCGCGGCACGACGGTCCGGAACCAGAACCGGCCGTCGGCGTCGGCGGTGAACAGGCCGCGCAGATTGCGCTCCGGGATCTCGCCGGGCCGCTGGACGTCGTAGAACCCGTCCGCGTCGGCCTGCCACACGTCCACCCGCGCGCCGGCCACCGGCTGCCCGGAGGTGTCGGTGACCCGGCCGGTGACCAGACACGGCTCTCCGCTCCCGCCGGTCTCGTCGATGGTGTCGCCGAGCTCCCGCGCGGGCGAGTCGACCAGATGGAAGGGGCCCTCCACGGTCGCCTCGGTGCACCGGCCGTCCGCCGGGTTGTTCAGCGACTCCACCAGCATCGACACCCCGAGGACGTCGGAGAGCAGGATGAACTCCTGCCGGGTGGCGTCGCACTTCTGGCCGGTGCCGGTGAGGAAGCGGATGCCCTCGGACCACTCCTCGGCGGTCAGGCCCACGTCCTTCACGAAGGCGTGGGCGTGCCGCACCAGGGCGGTGAGGATCTCGCGCAGGCGCTCGTCGGGAGCGCCGTCGAAGGAGGCGGCGACGGTCTCCGCGGACGTCTCCGCCTCGAAGAATCCGGACGGCTCGCGGGAGTCTTCGCTCATCTCCGCCTCCTTCGCAGCAGGGCTCAGCGCACGGCCGCGCCGGGTACCTCTTCGGTCACGCCGTTCAGCTCCGAGGCCGGGTCGGAGCCGTAGGGGCGGGTGAGGGCCTCCAGGCCGTGTCCGGACGGGTCGTGGAAGTACACGCCCCGGCCACCGTCGTTGCGGTTGATACGGCCCGGGTGCCGGGCGTGCGGGTCGGCCTGGATGGGGACCTGTTCCGCGACCAGCCGGGCGAGGATCCCGTCGAACTCGGCCTCCGAGACGAGGAACGCCAGATGCAGCGTCGGGATGTCACCGGGGACGGTCGCGAAGTCCAGCGTGACGCCGTTCGCGGTGTCGACGGGCAGGAAGGGCTCCGCGGGTTCACCGACCTCGAGGCCGAGAATGCGGGCGAGGAAACGAGCCGACTCTTCCCGGTCGCGGCAAGGGACGACCGTGTGATTGAACTCGACTGACAAGGTGAATGCCTCCAAGGGCATCTCCGCGGCGCCTCCATGCCTCACCCTGTCGGTGACCGACACGCGATGCCGCGACGATCATCCTAGGCACACCGCCACGGAGGCGTCGAGCCGTTTCGCGCCCACCACGTCAGGAGCCCGATGACACCCCCCGCCCGCGTCTCCTCGCGCCCCCGCACCGCCCTCCCGCCGCTCCCCCAGACCGCCCTCGGCGTCGGCGCCGTCCTGCACGGCCCCCGTGGCCTGCTGCTCGGCCGTCACCGGCACGGCACCTGGGAGCTGCCGGGCGGCATGGTGGAACCCGGGGAGTCGCTCCAGGAGACGGTCGTGCGCGAACTGGCCGAGGAGACCGGTCTGACCGCCCGCCCGGCGGACGTACGTCTCCTCGGCACCCTCCTGGACCAGGTCGACGGGGTCGTGCGGGTCACCGTCGCCGCCGAGGTCACCGACTGGCGGGGCGAGCCGGCGGACCAGCCCGGCGAGAAGGTCGGCGACTGGCGCTGGTACGCCCTGGACGGGCTGCCGCAGGAGCTGTTCGTGTGCAGCGCCCAGGCCCTCACCGCCTGGCGCCCCGGTCTGCCCATCGACCACACCCCGGCCCTCTTCACGCGCTACGCGACGCCGTAGGCCCGCACGGCCGTCGCCTTGCAACGCTCTCGCAACCTCCCCCGTGGTCCCCTGGTCGATCCGGATCCGGTTCCCCTGGGGATGGTTGGCATGTACGAGGAGATCCCGCGCGTCGAACTCACGCCCGCGGCCGCCGATCTGATACGGCGGCTGCACGAGGCGCACGGCCCGCTGATGTTCCACCAGTCCGGCGGCTGCTGCGACGGCAGCGCCCCCATGTGCTACCCGGACGGCGAGTTCCGCACCGGGGACTCGGACGTGCTGCTCGCGGACCTGTACGTGGACGGCATCGAGGAGCCGGTCTCGTTCTGGATGTCGCGCAGCCAGTTCCAGGCGTGGAGCCACACCCGGCTGATCGTCGACGTGGTCGAGGGCCGGGGCAGCGGGTTCTCGCTGGAGGCGCCCGAGGGGGTGCGTTTTCTCATCCGTTCTCGCGTCGTCGGCGCATAGCCATCCCGCCGACCGCCTCGATCTGATGCACTTCCCCTGAGTCCTGCGACAGTTGACGAACCCTCAGGGGGGACTGTGACAGAGCGTCAGAGACGGTTCACGGCAGGCAGAAGGGCACTCACCCTTCTCACCGCACTCGGCTCGCTGGCCGGTACCGCCCTGGTGGGGGCGGCACCGGCCAGCGGCGTTCCCGGCGGCCGGATCGCGCCGGGCGTGGTCTACGAGCAGTTCGACATCCAGGGAACCCAGGGCACCGCCCACGGCCACCTGCTGCGCGTCGACCTGACCAACCCGCACGTCACCCTGGATCTGCTGTACCCGGGGAAGGTGGCCGCGCGGGACACCGTGTCCCGGCTGGCCGACGCGCGGGGCGCGGTGGCCGGGGTGAACGGCGACTTCTTCAACATCACCGAGACCCAGCACCCGGGCGTCGAGGTGACCGGCGCGAGCGTGGGACCGGCGGTCGCGAGCGGCCGTACGCTCAAGGCGGCGGTGCCGAACGGTCAGCGGTTCGGGCCCGCGCTGCCGCCCGGCACCTCCACCGAGGACGTCCTCGGCATGGGCGTGGACCGGCGGGCCCGGCTGGACGACCTGACGCTGACCGGCTCGGTCCGCACGGCCATCGGGAACTTCGGGCTCGGCGGGCTCAACCAGTACGCGCTGCCGGTCAACTCCGTCGGGGCGTTCACCGCCGACTGGGGCTCGGTCTCGCGGGTGCGGGCGACCTGCGGCACCGACACCGACCGGGCCGCGCCGTGCAGCACGGACACCCATGAGGTGACGGTCAGGGGCGGCCGGGTGGTGGCCACGGCCGACACGCCGGGCCGCGGCGCGATCGAGGCCGGGACCACGGTGCTGGTGGGCCGCGAGGCGGGGGCGCAGGAGTTGCGCAAGCTCGTCCCGGGGCAGCCGGTGAAGGTACGGCACCGGCTGGTGGCGGCAGACTCGAAGATCCCCTACCGGTTCGCGCTCGGCGGGTATCCGGTGCTGGCCGGCGGACAGCCGCTCGCGGGTCTCGACGCCCGGACGGCGGCGGTGCGCAGCGCCGTGGGCATCGGGGGCGGCGGAAGGCAGGTGCTGCTGTTCTCGCTCGACGGCGGGCCAGCGTACAAGGGGCTGACCATCGCCGAGATCGCTGACACCATGCGGGAGTTGGGCTCGGTCGACGCCTTCAGCCTGGACGGCGGCGGGTCCTCGACCCTGGTCGCCCGCGCCCCCGGGGCCGCCGGGGTCGCGGTGCGCAATCATCCCTCGGGCGGTGCGGAACGCGCCGTCCCGAACGGCATCGGGGTGTTCACCACCCCGTGACGCGGCGCCGCGGCGGTCTCACGGTCTCAGGCTGCTGACGATGTCGGCAGTGGCGGTGAGGCCGCTGTGGATGGTGGGCGCGATGCTCGTGCTCGCCATGTAGAAGCCGAGCAGCGCGCACACCAGCGCGTGGGAGACCTTCAGGCCGCCGTTGCGCAGGAAGATCACCGCCAGGATCAGAAGCAGCAGCACCACAGAGATGGACACGGCCATCGTCAACCTCCTCCGCCACGCCGCACACGTCCGGTTCACGGCGTTCGGCCGTAAGTGTGGCGTAGCGGAGGGTTCGTCCGGGCGGCTGACCTGTCCGCCGAACGTGTGGTGTCACGCGGGTTCTCAGCCCCGATCGTTGGCCTCCAGGAAGGCTTCGAGGCCCGCGAGGTCGTCGGTGTTGAGGTGGTTGACGTCGGCGGCCACGAGTTCGGTCCACAGCGCCTCGCGCTCCGGGCCCGGGAGATCGGGGGTGGCCCAGAACCGCACGCGCTGGCCTCGGGAGTGGGCCGCCCGCATGATCGTGTTCAGCTTCTGCCGCTCGGCGTCGGGGAAGGCGCCGGCACCCCGCCAGGTGAAGTGGTTGGTCCAGTTGTCGCTGATCAGCGGGATGAAGGAGGCGGGGGCCGCGCTGCCGAGGTCGGCGAGCCGGCCGTCGTAGAAGGCGCGGCGCAGCCGCTGCGCCTCCATCGGCACCCGGGCCGCGCGGTCACCGGAGATCACGGCGGTGACCGGGCCGGGGTGGACGCGGCCGTGGGCGTAGGTCGTGAACAGGTGCTTGTAGCGCTTGAGATGGCGGTCGAGTTCGAGATACGTCGAGGAGCCCTCGGTCTTGATGTCGATGAGCAGTTGCAGGGGCTTGCGGTAACCGCGGTAGACGGAGCCGTGGTTGGCCCTGACGCGGGCGGCGAGCGGGTCGAGGTAGAGAGACTCCAGGGTGCGCGCCGGGTCGAGGTCCTCCGGGTCGTGGGCGACCAGGAGTTGGTCGCCGACCAGGAAGATGTCGGCCTCCAGGCTGCCGAAGCGGTGGTCGAGCGCGTCGAGGAGGGGGCGCGGGTGCTCATAGTCGTTGTGGGCGTGGGCGCGCCGGAGCGGGCGGGGACGGTGCTTGTTCTCGGTGGCGAACGCGCTGCCGACGGGCGGGGCGAGCACGCCCGCGAGTGCGGCGCCGACCGTGGTGACGGCTCTGCGACGAGTGATGAGCGCCATGTTCTGCCTCCCTGTGGGGCCGATCCGAACCACGTCGATCCGAACCACAGGGAGTATGAGGCGGTCAGGCGCTCAACGAACCGGTACATGCCAGGAGTTGGCCGGACTGCCGCCACCCGTTCACTGCGTCCGCGCGGCCGCACGGAAAAGCCCGCCCCAGGCGGGGCGGGCTTTTCCGGGTGAACTCCCGGCTACGTCAGGGGGCCTGGAGGTCGACCAGTTCAGCCAGGGCCGCGCGGTGGGCACCCGCGGTGCCGTAGGCGAGGGAATCCGCCTTGGCGCGCTTCAGGTACAGGTGCACCGGGTGCTCCCAGGTCATGCCGATTCCGGCGTGCAGCTGCAGCGCCTCCTCGGCGGTGTGCACGGCGACGGGCGCCGCGTAGGACTGGGCCACGGCGACCGCCAGGTCCGCGTCCTCGCCACGTGCGAGGGCGTCCGCCGCGTTGCGGGCGGCGGCGCGGAGGTTGACGACCTCCAGCCACAGCTGGGCGAGCCGGTGCTTGAGCGCCTGGAAGCCGCCGACGGGCCGGTTGAACTGCTTGCGCTCCTTCAGGTAGCGCACGGTCTCCGTCAACGTCCATTCGGCGAGGCCGAGCTGCTCGGAGGCCAGCAGTCCGGCACCGGCGCGCAGAGCCCGCCGTACGGCCGGTTCGGCGTCGCCGAGCAGGCGTCCGGCCGCTCCGTCCAGGGTCACCGTCGCCACGGGCCGGGTCAGGTCCAGGGACACCTGCGGGGTGACCGTGACGGCCTCGGCGTCCACGGCGTACAGGCCGCCGTCGTCCGCGGGCACGAGCAGGACGTCGGCGACAGCCGCGTCCGCGATCGCCGTCAGCTCCCCGTGCAGGGCGCCGTCCTCATGCCGTACGACCTGGTAGGCGGCGCCCGGAGCGATGCTCAGGGCGACCGCGAGGGCGCCGATGCTGCGGCCGGACGCGAGGTCGGCGAGGAGGTCGTGGGCGTCACAGGCCAGCAGTGCCTCGGTGGCGACCACGGCGCTGGTGAGGTAGGGGACGGGCGCGACCGCGCGGCCCAATTCCTCCAGCACCACGGCGGCTTCGCGGTGCGTGGCGCCCTGGCCGCCGTGCTCCTCCGGGACCAGGAGGCCCGCGAGGCCCATGCCGTCGGTGAGCGCCTTCCACGCCTCGCGGTCGTGCGGGGTGTCCGACTCGGTGCGGGCGATGACGCCGGGCGCGTCGCAGTGGTCGGCGAGCAGGTCGCGGACGGCAGCGCGCAGCGCCTCTTCCTCCTCCGAGTACAGCAGATCGGGCTGTGCGCTCATCGGGCCAGGTCCTTCCATGCGACGTCCTTGTCGGTGCGCGGCTCGGCGGGCAGGCCGAGGACCCGCTCGGCGACGATGTTCAGCAGGACCTCACTCGTCCCGCCCTCGATGCTGTTGCCCTTGGAGCGCAAGTAGCGATATCCGGCGTCGCGTCCGGTGAAGTCCACGAGTTCGGGCCGGCGCATGGTCCAGTCCTCGTACAACAGGCCCTCCTCACCGAGGAGTTCGACCTCAAGGCCGCTGATCTCCTGGTTGAGGCGCGCGAAGCCGAGCTTCATCCCGGCGCCCTCGGGGCCGGGCTGGCCCGCGACGAGCTGCTGACGCAGCCGTTCGCCGGTGAGCCGGGCGACCTCCGCCTCGACCCACAACTTCAGCAGCCGCTGGTGCAGTTCGTGCGTACGCAGGTCGGGGCGCTCGCGCCAGGTCTTGGCGACCGGGCCGATCATGCCGCCCTCGCGGGGCAGCCGCATCCCGCCGATGGCGACGCGTTCGTTGTTCAGCGTGGTCTGCGCGACCTTCCAGCCGTCGCCGACCGCGCCGAGGCGGCGGGAGTCCGGGATCCGGACGTCGGTGAGGAACACCTCGTTGAACTCGGCCTCGCCGGTGATCTGGCGCAGCGGCCGCACCTCGACGCCCGGGTCGGTCATGTCGCAGAGGAAGTAGGTGATGCCGGCGTGCTTGGGCACGTCCGGGTCGGTGCGCGCGATGAGGATCGCCCAGCGGGCGAGATGGGCGCTGGACGTCCACACCTTCTGCCCGTTGACGACCCAGTCGTCGCCCTCACGGACGGCCCGGGTGCCGAGCGCGGCCAGGTCGGACCCGGCGCCGGGCTCGCTGAAGAGCTGGCACCAGACCTCCTCACCGGTCCACAGCGGACGCAGGAACGTCCGCTTCTGCTCCTCCGTGCCGAAGGCGAGGATCGTCGGGGCGGCCATGCCGAGGCCGATGCCGATCCGTCGCGGGTCGTTGTCGGGGGCGCCCGCGGCCTCCAGCTCGGCGTCCACGACGACCTGGAGGGAGCGCGGCGCGCCGAGGCCGCCGAGGCCCTCGGGGTAGTGCACCCAGGCGAGTCCGGCGTCGAAGCGGGCCCGGAGGAAGTCCAGGCGGTCGGTGCTGGCGGTCGGGTGCGCGGCCAGGAACTCCTGGGTGCGGCGGCGCAGTTCGGCGGCGTCGGTCATGCCGCTCCCTCCGTTCCCTCGGCCACGACGGCGATCCGGCCGGTGGTGACGCCGTCGCCGACGCGCTGCACGGCCGCCGCGGCCTCGGCGAGCGGGACGCGCTCGCTGATCAGCGGCTTGATCGCGCCCCGGGCGGCCAGCTCGGTGAGCTGCTCGTGGCAGTGCTGGACCAGCTTGGGGTTCTTGGTGTTGTACAGACCCCAGTGCAGGCCGAGGATCGAGTAGTTCTTCACCAGCGCGTGGTTGAGCCCCGGGCTGGGAATCGTGCCGCTGGCGAACCCGACGACGACGATCCGGCCCTCGAAGGCGACGACCTTGGTGGACTGCGTGTACGCCTCACCGCCGACGGGGTCGTAGATCACATCGGCGCCCCGGCCGCCGGTGGCCTCCTTCACGGCGGCCACGACGTCCTCGGCCCGCCGGTCGATCACCACGTCGCAGCCCAGCTCCCGGGCGACGGCGGCCTTCTCGGCGCCGCCGACGACACCGATGACGGTGGCGCCGGCGGCCTTGCCGAGCTGCACGGCCGCGCTGCCGACCCCTCCGGCGGCAGCGTGGACGAGCAGCGTCTCCCCCGCTTCGAGCCCGGCCCGGCGGTGCAGTCCGAACCAGCCCGTCTGGTAGCCGATGTGCAGCGCGGCGGCCTCGGCGTCGTCCAGTGAGTCCGGCGCGGGCAGCAGGGCGGCGGCGTCCGCGACGGCGTACTCCGCGAAACCGCCGTAGGGCAGGGCAGGGTTGGCGAGGACGCGGCGGCCGTCCTCGGTCTCGCCGCAGATCTCCACGCCCGGGGTGAACGGCAGCGGCGGGCGGACCTGGTAGTGGCCCCGGCACATCAGCACGTCCGGGAAGTTGATGTTCGCGGCGCGCACCTTCAGCAGGACCTGGCCGTCACCGGGCGTGGGCCGCTCGACGTCCGCGAGCCGCATCACCTCACTCGGCTCGCCATTCTCGTGCACTTGCCAAGCCTGCATGCGGTGCCTCCACGGGACTGCGTCGTCTGACCGGGGTCGGTTCGCATACTAAGCGGTCGCTTGCCGATCAGGGAAGGTCACGCGTCCGGGTCGGCTTCGCTCGCACGTGCATCCGCTCCCCCTGCGGCCCGAACAGGCTCAGGAACTCCGCGGGACCCTCCCCCGTCGAGCCGAACCAGTGCGGCACCCGGGTGTCGAACTCGGCCGCCTCCCCGGCCGTCATCACCACGTCGTGCTCGCCCAGGACCACCCGCAGCCGCCCGGACAGCACATACAGCCACTCGTAGCCCTCATGGGTGCGCGGATCGGGCTGCTCCTGGCTCTGCGGCACCAGCACCTTGAAGGCCTGGAGGCCGCCGGGCTGCCGGGTGAGCGGCCAGAAGGTACGGCCGTGGCGCACCAGGGGTTCGGCCCGCACCCGCGGGTCGCCCACCGGCGGCGCCCCGACCAGCTCGTCCAGCGGCACCTGGTGCGCCTGTGCGATCGGCAGCAGCAGCTCCAGGCTCGGTTTGCGCAGTCCGGACTCCAGACGCGACAGCGTGCTGACGGAGATGCCGGTCGTCTCGGACAGCGCCGCCAGGGTCACCTCGCGCTCCTTGCGGAGCCGCCGCAGCCGGGCGCCCACCTCGGCGAGAACGTCTTCGGTACTCATGGACATATTGCAGAATCGGCAAAGATGTTTGTCAATCCCGCGCCTGTGGAGCGACCGTGGCGACATGACCGAGACCTATGAAGTGATCGTGATCGGCGGCGGCGCGGCGGGCCTCTCCGCGGCCCTGGTGCTGGGCCGCGCCCGGCGCCGGACCCTGGTGGTCGACGCGGGCGAACCCCGCAACGCCCCCTCCGCCCATATGCAGGGCTATCTGTCCCGGGACGGGATGTCACCGGCCGAGTTCCTGGCGATCGGGCGCGAGGAGATCGCCCGCTACGGCGTCGACCTGGTCCGGGACCGGGCGGTGGACGTCACGAAGGACTCCGACTTCACCGTGGTCCTGGAGAGCGGGCGGAGTGCGCGGGCCCGGCGCCTGGTGATCGCCACCGGCCTGAGGGACGAGCTGCCGGACGTGCCCGGACTCGCCGAGCGGTTCGGGCGGGACGCGCTGCACTGTCCGTACTGCCATGGCTGGGAGGTCCGTGACCAGGCGTTCGGCGTCCTCGCGACGAGCCCGCTGAGCGTGCACCAGGCGCTGATGGTGTCCCAGTGGTCCAAGGACGTGACCCTGTTCCTGCACGAGGTCGACGAGAGCGAGCTGTCCGCCGACGATGTGCGCAGGCTGGGAGTGGCGGGGGTGAAGGTGGTGCCGGGGGCCGTAGCTGAGGTGCTGGTGGAGGACGACCGGCTGGTCGGTGTGCGGCTTGCGGACGGCTCGGAGCATGCGCGCGAGGCGTTGTTCGTGGCGCCTCGGGCTGTGCCGCAGACGGCTCTGCTTCAGCGGCTGGGGGCGGAGCTGACGGAGACGCCGTTCGGTGCGTATCCGGTGGTTGAGCCGACGGGGCTGACGAGTGTGGCTGGGGTGTGGGCGGCGGGGAATGCGATGGGGTTCGCTGAGCAGGTGGTGAATGCGGCGGCCGGTGGGTATCGGGCCGGGGCCACGATCAACGGGGAGTTGTTGATGGCTGACCTTGACGCGTAGAGGGTTCGGGTACGGCGCCGTCGTGGCTGGTCGCGCAGTTCCCCGCGCCCCTTGGGGAGCTGCCGAACCGTGGGTTCCGGGGCACCATGGATTGCATGCTGTTGACCCGGCTCGCCCAGGTGTCCCAGGAGGTCGCCGCTACCTCTGCGCGTTCCCGGAAGGTTGCCCTGCTGGCGGAGTTGTTCCGGGACTCCTCGGCCTCGGACGTGCCGATCGTCATCCCGTATCTGGCGGGGCGGTTGCCGCAGGGCAGGCTCGGGGTCGGGTGGAAGGTGCTCAGTCAGCCCGTCGCTCCGGCCGCCGAAGCCACCCTTACCGTGGGCGAGGTCGACGCACTGCTCTCCGCGCTGGCGAAGGTGTCGGGCGCCGGATCCCAAGCCGAACGGGCCCGCCTGGTAGGCGAGTTGATGGGCTCGGCGACAAAAGACGAGCAGCGGTTCCTGTTCGGGCTGATCACCGGTGAGGTCCGCCAAGGCGCCCTGGACGCCGTAGCCGTGGAGGGGCTGGCCCAGGCGACCGGTGCCCCGGCGGCGCACGTACGGCGGGCGGTGATGCTGGCCGGCTCGCTCCAGACCGTCGCCGAGGCCCTGCTCGCCGACGGCCCCGGCGCGCTGGAGAGGTTCCGGCTCACCGTGGGGCGACCGGTCCTGCCAATGCTGGCGCACAGCGCCTCCTCGGTGTCCGAGGCGGTCGACAAGCTCGGCGCCTGCGCGGTCGAGGAGAAGCTGGACGGCATCCGCGTCCAGCTCCACCGGGACGGCGACACGGTACGGATCTACACCCGCACCCTCGACGACATCACCGACCGGCTGCCCGAACTCACCTCGGCAGCCATGGAATTGAGAGGCGAGCGGTTCATCCTGGACGGCGAGGTCATCGCGTTCGACGAGGAGGGGCGGCCCCGCTCCTTCCAGGAGACCGCCGGGAGGGTCGGCAAGCGGGTGGATGTGGCGACGGCGGCGCGCGCCGTGCCCGTCTCCCCCGTCTTCTTCGACGCGCTCTCCGTCGACGACCGCGACCTCCTCGACCTGCCCTTCGCCGAGCGCCACGCGGAACTGGCCCGCCTGGTCCCGGAGCCGATGCGGGTCCGGCGCCTCCTGGTGTCCGGGCCCCAGGACGCCGGCCAGGCCGAGGACTTCCTGGCCCGGACCCTGGAGCGCGGGCACGAGGGCGTGGTCGTCAAGGCGCTGGACGCCGCCTACAGCGCGGGCCGGCGCGGCGCCTCCTGGCTGAAGGTCAAGCCGGTGCACACCCTCGACCTGGTGGTCCTGGCCGCCGAATGGGGCCATGGCCGGCGCACCGGCAAGCTCTCCAACCTCCACCTCGGCGCCCGCACCGCCGACGGCTCCTTCGCGATGCTCGGCAAGACCTTCAAGGGCATGACCGACGCGATGCTGACCTGGCAGACGAAGCGCCTGAGGGAGCTGGCGGTGAAGGAGAGCGAGTACGTGGTGACCGTACGCCCCGAACTCGTCGTCGAGATCGCCTACGACGGCCTCCAGCGGTCCACCCGCTACCCGGCCGGAGTCACCCTGCGCTTCGCCCGCGTGGTCCGCTACCGGGAGGACAAGCGCTCCGAGGAGGCCGACACGGTGGAGACGCTGCTCGCCGCCCACCCCGAGGTGAAGCCGTGAAGCACAGCGCGGGCCTGCTGCTGTACCGCCGCACCGGCGAGGGCCTCCAGGTACTGCTCGGCCATATGGGCGGCCCCTTCTTCGCCCGGCGCGGGGCGGGGGCGTGGACGGTGCCGAAGGGCGAGTACGAACCGGAGTCGGAGACCGCCTGGGACGCTGCCCGGCGCGAGTTCCAGGAGGAGCTGGGACTGCCGCCGCCCGACGGTGACGCCGTACCGCTCGGCGAGGTCCGCCAGTCGGGCGGCAAGCTCGTCACCGTGTGGGCCATCGAGGCCGACCTCGATCCGGGCAGCGTCACCCCGGGGACCTTCCGGATGGAGTGGCCGCCGAAGTCGGGGCTGACGGAGGAGTTCCCCGAGCTGGACCGGGTGGCCTGGTTCGGCCTGGACGGCGCGCGCGAGGTGATCGTCAAGGCCCAGGGCGCGTTTCTCGACCGCCTCCTGGAGCACTCGGGCTGAACGCCGCGTTGCGGGCACCGGCGACGCGCGGGAAGGTCGAAGCACATCAGCTCCCCGGGAGGTCAGTCATGCCCATCGCAACGGTGAACCCGGCGAACGGCGAGACACTGAAGACGTACGAGGCGATGGGCGCCGAGGAGACCGAGCGCCGCCTCCAGCTCGCCGAGGCCACGTTCCGCACGTACCGGACGACCGCGTTCGCCGAGCGCGCCCGGCTGCTGAACCGGGCCGCGGACCTCCTGGACGAGGACCAGCAGGACATCGCGCGGGTGATGACAATCGAGATGGGCAAGCCGATCCGGCAGGCCCGCGCCGAGGCCGCCAAGTGCGCCAAGGCGATGCGCTGGTACGCCGGGCACGCCGAGCAGCTCCTGGCCGACGAGGAGCCCGCCGACGCCGATGTCCGGGACTCCGGCGCCTCCCGGGTCCGGGTCCGCTACCGGCCACTCGGCCCGGTGCTCGCGGTGATGCCGTGGAACTTCCCGCTCTGGCAGGTCGTACGGTTCGCCGCGCCCGCGCTGATGGCGGGCAACGTCGGCCTGCTCAAGCACGCCTCCAACGTGCCGCAGACCGCGCTGTATCTGGAGGACCTCTTCCACCGGGCGGGCTACCCGGAGGGCGCCTTCCAGACGCTGCTGATCGGCGCCGGCGCGGTGGAGGAGATCCTGCGCGACGAGCGCGTCAAGGCGGCCACCCTCACCGGCAGTGAGCCCGCCGGCCGCGCGGTCGCCTCCGTCGCCGGGGACATGGTCAAGAAGACCGTGCTGGAGCTCGGCGGCAGCGACCCGTACGTCGTCATGCCCTCCGCCGACCTCGACCGGGCCGCGCAGATCGCGGTGACCGCGCGGGTGCAGAACAACGGCCAGTCGTGCATCGCGGCCAAGCGGTTCATCGTGCACACCGATGTCTACGACGCCTTCGCCGAGCGGTTCGTGGCCGGCATGAAGGCGCTGAAGGTCGGCGACCCGATGGCGGAGGAGACCGAGGTCGGGCCGCTCGCGACCGAGCAGGGGCGGACCGATGTGGAGGAACTCGTCGACGACGCCACGCGCAGCGGGGCGACGGCGCTGTGCGGCGGCCACCGGCTGCGCCGGCCCGAGCTGCCCGGCTGGTACTACCCGCCGACGGTCCTCGCCGACATCACCCGTGAGATGCGCATCCATCGCGAGGAGGCCTTCGGTCCGGTCGCCACGCTGTACCGCGCGGGCGACCTCGACGAGGCCGTCCTGATCGCCAACGACTCGCCGTTCGGGCTCAGTTCCAACGTGTGGACGCGGGACGAGACGGAGGTCGACCGGTTCGTACGGGATCTGGAGGCGGGCAGCGTGTACGTGAACGGGATGACCGCCTCCCATCCGGCGTTCCCGTTCGGCGGGGCCAAGCGGTCGGGCTACGGGCGTGAGCTGTCCGGGCACGGAATCCGGGAGTTCTGCAACATCACTACTGTTTGGCACGGTGCGTAAGCGCTGCGCGGCTACGATCCGGTTTGTGAACCGCGAAGTGACTCTGCCTCTGATCGTCGATGACCGCGGGACGTTGCAGGTGGCTGCCGCCGATGTGAGCAAGCTGTTGCGGACCGTGGGTGGGCGGTGGCTGCATCTTGTGGAGGCCGGGGAGGATCTCGACGAGGACACCGTGGCCGCGTTGACGATCGAGCTGGCGAAGCTGGCGGATCGTATTGATGTTGCGTGCATTGCTCATAGCAGTGGCAGCGCGCCGTAGGGGTTGTTCGTACGTCGCCGTGTGCCGGTTCGTTGTGGCGGGTCGCGCAGTTCCCCGCGCCCCTTGGGTACGTACGGCAATCCCGCGTTCGGAGTAGTCCCGCGCGAAGTCGTCGCGGCCTCGGGTGAGAGTGGACTGGACCACCCTCTGAGGCGAAAGCAGGCACGGCTCATGGCGACTTTGTGCAGACCCTCGGTGTCCGTTCCAGAGCATGTGATCACGATGGAGGAGACGCTGGAGCTGGCGCGCTCCCGGCACTCCGACCACCCTCAACTGCCGCTGGCGCTCCGGCTGATCGAGAACACGGGTGTACGCACCCGGCACATCGTGCAGCCCATCGAGGAGACGCTGAAGCACCCCGGCTTCGAGGACCGCAACAAGATCTACGTGGCCGAGGCCAAGGCCCGGGTCCCCTCCGTGGTCCAGCGGGCGCTCGACGACGCGGAGCTGCTCACCAGCGACATCGACGTGATCATCTACGTCTCGTGCACGGGCTTCATGATGCCCTCGCTCACGGCCTGGCTGATCAACGAGATGGACTTCGACGCCACCACCCGCCAGATACCCATAGCCCAGCTGGGCTGCGCGGCGGGCGGCGCGGCGATCAACCGGGCGCACGACTTCTGCATGGCCTACCCGGAGGGCAACGCGCTCATCGTGGCCTGCGAGTTCTGCTCGCTGTGCTACCAGCCCACCGACCTCGGCATCGGCTCCCTGCTCTCCAACGGACTGTTCGGCGACGGGATCGCCGCCGCCGTGGTGCGCGGCCGGGGCGGCGAGGGCATCAAGCTGGAGCGCAACGGCTCGTACCTGATCCCCAAGACCGAAGAGTGGATCATGTACGACGTCCGGGCCACCGGTTTCCACTTCCTGCTGGACAAGCGGGTGCCCGCCACCATGGAGCCGCTCGCCCCGGCGCTCCAGGACCTCGCGGGGCTGCACGGCTGGGACGCGGCCGACCTGGACTTCTACATCGTCCACGCGGGCGGGCCCCGAATACTCGACGACCTCAGCAAGTTCCTCCAGGTCGACCCGCACGCCTTCCGCTTCAGCCGGGCCACGCTCACCGAGTACGGCAACATCGCCAGCGCCGTCGTCCTGGACGCGCTGCGCCGGCTGTTCGACGAGGGCGGTGCCCGGCACCGGGCGCGCGGGCTGCTCGCCGGGTTCGGACCCGGTATCACCGCCGAGATGAGTCTCGGCCGCTGGCAGCGCATGGACGAAGAGGCGGCATGACCGAAGAGACGCTCACCGAGATCCTCCCCCCGATCCGGCACTGGCCGGCGCTCGATCTGTCCGGGGTCGACTTCGACCCGGTGCTGACCGAGCTGATGCGGGAGGGCCCCATCACCCGGATCCAGCTGCCCAACGGTGAGGGCTGGGCCTGGCTGGTCACCCGGTACGACGACGTACGCATGGTGACCAACGACCCCCGGTTCAGCCGCGAGGCGGTCATGGACCGGCCGGTCACCCGGCTCGCCCCGCACTTCATCCCGGCCCGTGGCGCGGTCGGCTTCCTCGACCCGCCGGACCACACCCGGCTGCGCCGCTCGGTGGCCGCCGCCTTCACCGCGAAGGGCGTGGAGCGCATCCGGGAGATGTCCCGCCGCATGCTGGACGACCTGGTCGACGAACTCCTCCAGGACGAGCCGCCCGCCGATCTCAGCGCGACGGTTCTCTCCCCGTTCCCCATCGCGGTGATCTGCGAGCTGATGGGCGTACCGGCGGCGGACCGCCACATCATGCACACCTGGACCCAGCTGATCCTCTCGTCCGCGCACGGCGCCGACGTCAGCGAGAAGGCCAGGAACGAGATGGGCGCGTACTTCGCCGCGCTCATCAGGGACCGGGAGAACAGCTCCGCCGAGGACGTCACCTCCCTGCTCGGCGCCGCCGTGGGCCGGGGCGAGGTGACGACGGAGGAGGCCGTGGGGCTCGCGGTGCTCCTCCAGATCGGCGGCGAGGCGGTCACCAACAACAGCGGGCAGATGTTCTACATCCTGCTGACCCGGCCCGATCTGGCCGAACGGCTGCGCGCCGAGCCGGAGATCCGCCCGCAGGCCATCGACGAGCTGCTGCGCTACATCCCGCACCGCAACGCGGTGGGCCTGTCCCGGATCGCCACCGAGGACGTGGGCATCCGGGGGGTACGGATCCGGGCCGGGGACGCGATCTACGTCTCGTACCTGGCCGCCAACCGTGACCCGGACGTCTTCCCGTTCCCGGAGACGATCGACTTCGCGCGCTCGCCGAACCCGCATGTCTCCTTCGGCTTCGGTCCGCACTACTGCCCCGGCGGGATGCTGGCGCGGATGGAGTCGCAGCTCCTGGTGGACGCGCTGCTGGACCGGCTGCCGGGACTGCGGCTCGCGGTGCCGCCGGAGAAGGTGCCGTTCAAGAAGGGCGCGTTGATCCGTGGGCCCGAGGCTCTGCCCGTGACGTGGTGAGCGGCCAATGACGGCGACGGAGGGGCTGCTGGTGCCCCCGGGGCACGGCCGGGTCGTGCAGACCCCGGCCCAGCATGTGACCTTCAAGGTCACCGGCTCCCACTCGCGCATGGCGTCCACGTTCGAGGTGATCGTGCCCCCGGGCTTCGACGTGGGCGCCCATGTGCACACCCGCAGCGAGGAGCTGTTCTACGTACTCGAAGGCGAGCTGGACGTCCTCGCCTTCGAGCCGAGGGTGCGCACCCCCGACAACTGGCAGCGCTGGCAGTCCGGTTCCGGCAACCGGGTGGTACGGGCCACCCCGGGCACGGTCATCGCCGTACCCCCCGGCTGCCCCCACGCCTTCGCCAACCCGACGGACGAGCCCGCGAAGATGTTCTTCCAGGCGAGCCCGCCTCCGGATCACGAGCGGTACTTCGAGGAGTTGCTGGAGATCCTGGGCGGCGGGGGGCCGCCGGATCTCGCGGCGATCGAGGAGCTGCGAAGCCGTTATGACATCGAGCAACTGACGCCACTCAAACATCGTTAGCGGATCGGCATGCCCGAGAGCGTCCGGGCGATCACGAGCCGCTGGATCTCACTCGTGCCCTCGAAGATGGTGTAGATCGCCGCGTCCCGGTGCATCCGCTCCACCGGATATTCCCGCGTGTAGCCGTTGCCACCGAGGATCTGGATCGCCTGACCCGTGACCTTCTTCGCCGTCTCGCTGGCGAACAGCTTGGACATCGAGCCCTCGGCCGCCGTGAACGGCTTCCCGTTGACCGCCATCCACGACGCGCGCCACACCAGCAGCCGCGCCGCGTCGATCGACGTACGCATGTCGGCGAGCTGGAAGGCGACACCCTGGTTGTCGATGATCGGGCGGCCGAACTGCTCACGCGTCGTCGCGTACTCCAGAGCCACCTCGTACGCGGCACGGGCGGTGCCCACGGCCATGGCGCCCACCGCCGGACGCGACGCCTCGAACGTGGCCATCGCCGCGTTCTTCACCCGCTCGCCGCCGCCGGCCTTGGCCCGCTCGCGGGCCCGCGCCAGGCGCTCGTCCAGCTTCTCCTTGCCGCCGAGGAGGCAGGAGCCGGGCACCCGGACGTTCTCCAGGACGACCTCGGCGGTGTGCGAGGCGCGGATGCCGTGCTTCTTGAACTTCTGGCCCTGGGACAGGCCCGGCGTGTTCGGCGGGACGATGAAGGAGGCGTGCCCCTTGGAGCCCAGCTCGGCGTCGACGACAGCGACGACGACATGGACGTTGGCGATGCCGCCGTTGGTCGCCCAGGTCTTCGTGCCGTTGAGGACCCACTCGTCCTTGGCCTCGTCGTACACGGCCCGGGTGCGCATGGAAGCGACGTCGGAACCGGCGTCGGGCTCGGAGGAGCAGAACGCGGCGACCTTGACATCGTTGGTGTCGCCGTACATCTGGGGGATCCAGGTGCCGATCTGCTCCTCGGTGCCGTTGGCGAGGACGCCCACGGCGGCGAGGCCGGTGCCGACGATGGACAGCGCGATGCCCGCGTCGCCCCAGAACAGTTCCTCCATGGCCATCGGAATGCCGAGGCCGGTGGGGTCGAAGTACTGCTGGGCGTAGAAGTCGAGGGAGTAGATGCCGACCTTCGCGGCCTCCTGGATGACCGGCCAGGGAGTCTCCTCACGCTCGTCCCATTCGGCGGCCGCGGGGCGGATGACGTCGGCGGCGAAACCGTGCAGCCAGTCCCGGACCTCCTTCTGTTCGTCGTTGAGCTCCATGGTGAACTCGGCCATGACTCCTCCAGCGGCGGCGCACGTGCGTGTTACTTGCGGTAACCGAAGTCTGTTACCGGCGGGTAGGAAAAGTCAACTCCTGATGACCGGTCGGCAGCCCGTTCGATGTCAGCGCCGTATTGAGTGTTAGTTTGCGCAGGCGGCACCGAAACAGCACGGGTGGGGAGAGCACATGGACACCACACAGCGGACCGAGCAGCAGCGGTCGGCGGATCGCCGTCGGCGTGAGCTGCTGGAGGCCGCGGACAGAGTGGTGCTGCGCGACGGCCCGCAGGCGTCGATGAACGCCATCGCGGCGGAGGCCGGTATCACCAAGCCGATCCTGTACCGGCACTTCGGCGACAAGGGTGGACTTTACGCGGCCTTGGCGAAGCGGCACACGGACGCGTTGCTGGATTCGCTGCGGGCGGCGCTGGATGCTCCGGCGGAGCGGCGTGAGCGGGTCGAGGCCACGTTGGACTGCTACCTCGCCGCTATTGAGGCCCGGCCTCAGGTGTACCGGTTCCTCATGCACCCCGCGGACGGTGGACAGACCGGGGATCAGGGGTTCGACGTCGGTAAGCACTCGGCTCCTCTGCTGCGGCGGATGGGTGAGGAGTTGGCGCAGGTCATCGAGGATCGGCTGGACCTCGGGCCCGGGAGTCAGCAGCTGGCTCGGGTGTGGGGGCATGGGATCGTCGGGATGATGCATGCGGCGGGTGACTGGTGGCTGGGTGAACGGCCCTGCACCCGGGCGGAGTTGGTTCGGAGTCTGGCTGATCTGTTGTGGGGTCGGCTTGCGGCGGCAGGGGACAAGATGGGCGGTCCAGGTTTCTGAGTCGCTGCGGGCCGGTGGGGGCTGATCGCGCAGCTCCCCGCGCCCCTAGGAAAGTCACCTGGCCCTGTGCCAAGACGCTCTGCTCACCTGGCGCATCAACCTCTTGTGCCGCCAACCCTCCACCCGGTCCGCATACACCATCCCCTCCACGTGGTCGCACTCATGCTGCAAGCACCTCGCGAAGAAACCCGTCCCATGTACCGTCACCGGCTCCCCGGTCACCGTGAAACCCTCGACCACCGCGTGGTCGAAACGTTCCGTCCCGGCCTCCAGGCCCGGCAGGGACAGGCAGCCCTCGGGGCCGCGGATCACCACTCCGTCGGCCGTCACCAAGCGCGGGTTCACCACATGGCCCAGGTGCCGGACGTCCTCGTCGTCGGGGCAGTCGTAGACGAACACCCGCAGCGGCTCGCCGACTTGGCTCGCCGCGAGGCCCACGCCCTGCGCCGCGTACATCGTCGCGAACATGTCCTCGACGAGCGTCGCCAGTTCGGGGCCGAAGTCCGTGACGTCCTTGGCGGGGGCGTGCAGCACCGGGTCACCGAGCAGGATGAGAGGCCGGACACGCCCGTGGGCGCCCGGGATGGAGCCTTGTCGCATGGCGGCAAGGTTACGGCCGATTCGGGAGTGAGAATGGATCTCGATAGGCTGACCACCTACGACGTTGGGAGGATCGAGGACTGATGGCAGGCAACTCGGACCCGCTCACTCCGCGGGCCAAGATCGCCGTGACCGCGGGCAAGGCGGTCGCGGCGGCATCGCGCGCGGCGGGGCGCGGCAGCGGATCGGTGATCGGCGGCCGGGTGGCGCTGAAGCTCGACCCCGACCTCCTCGCACGGCTGGCGCAGAACCTGGACGTCGTCCTGGTGTCGGCGACCAACGGCAAGACCACGACCACCCGGCTGATCGCGGAGGCGCTGCGCGCCGCGGGGCCGGTCGTCTCCAACGCGCTCGGCGCCAACATGCCCGCGGGCATCACCTCCGCGCTGGCCGGCGGCTCCGAGGCGCGCTACGGCGTCATCGAGGTCGATGAGAAGTACCTGGCGGGCGTCGCCCGGGACACCGACCCCAAGTGCATCGCCCTGCTGAACCTCTCCCGCGACCAGCTCGACCGCGCCGCGGAGACCCGCATGCTCGCGGAGAACTGGCGCGAGGGCCTCGCCGGGTCGAAGGCCGTGATCGTGGCCAACGCCGACGACCCGCTGGTGGTGTGGGCCGCGTCCTCCTCCGCCAATGTGATCTGGGTCGCCGCCGGGCAGATGTGGAAGGACGACGCCTGGTCCTGCCCGTCCTGCGGCGGTGTGATGCAGCGTCCCGGCGACGACTGGTTCTGCGGCGACTGCGGCTTCAGGCGTCCGACGCCGAGCTGGGCGCTCTCGGGTGACCACGTCCTCGACCCGCACGGCTCCGCCTGGCCCATCCACCTCCAGCTGCCGGGCCGCGCCAACAAGGCCAACGCCGCCTCCTCGGCCGCCGTCGCCGCCGTGTTCGGGGTGCCTCCGCAGGTGGCCCTGGAGCGCATGTACCAGGTGCAGGCCGTGGCCGGCCGCTACGACGTCGTCCAGTTCCAGGAGCGCGACCTCCGGCTGCTGCTCGCGAAGAACCCGGCGGGCTGGCTCGAGACGTTCTCCCTGATCGACCCGCCGCCCACCCCGGTGATCCTCTCGGTGAACGCGCGCGGCGCCGACGGCACCGACACCTCCTGGCTGTGGGACGTCGACTACACGCGTCTGACCGGGCACCCGATCTGCGTGATCGGCGACCGCAAGCTGGACCTCGCGGTGCGTCTGGAGGTCGCGAACCAGCAGTTCCAGGTCTGCGAGAACCTCGACCAGGCGGTGCAGCTGTGCCCGCCCGGCCGGATCGAGGTCATCGCCAACTACACCGCGTTCCAGGACCTGCGCCGCCGCGTCGGCAACTGACGTATCCGTAAGGACAGTGACTTCATGAGTGACAACCAACTGCGGGTCGTCTGGGTCTATCCGGACCTGCTGAGCACTTACGGCGACCAGGGCAACGTCCTCGTCGTGGAGCGCCGGGCCCGGCAGCGCGGCCTGGACGTGGCCCGGCTCGACGTGCGCAGCGACCAGCCGATCCCGACCTCCGGTGACATCTACCTGATCGGCGGCGGCGAGGACCGGCCGCAGCGCCTCGCGGCCGAGCGGCTGCGCCGCGACGGGGGCCTGCACCGGGCCGTCGGCAACGGCGCGATCGTGTTCTCGGTGTGCGCGGGCTACCAGATCCTCGGCCACGAGTTCATCAACGACCTCGGCCAGCGCGAGCCCGGCCTCGGTCTGCTGGACGTGGTCTCGGTGCGCGGCGAGGGCGAGCGGTGCGTCGGTGACGTACTCGGCGACATCGACCCGCGGCTCGGTCTGCCCCCGCTGACCGGCTTCGAGAACCACCAGGGCGTCACCCACCTCGGCCCGACGGCCCGCCCGCTCGCCCAGGTCCGCCTGGGCAACGGCAACGGCACCGGCGACGGCACCGAGGGCGCGTACAACGACACGGTGTTCGGTACGTACATGCACGGCCCGGTGCTCGCCCGGAACCCGCTCATCGCCGATCTGCTGCTGAAGCTGGCGCTGGATGTGAACGCCCTGCCGCCGACGGATGACCGCTGGTACGAGGCGCTGCGCAGCGAGCGGATCTCGGCCGCCCAGCAGCCCGCGTGACCTGGGCGTTCCAGAGGTACTGAAGCCGCTTTCCAGCGCGCCCTGCCACCGTGCTCATCGGGCCCGCCTGACGGCACGTCCGCTCACATGTGCGGGCGCGTCCAGCAGGCGGACGCCCGGTGCGGTGCCACCCCCTCACGCCGGTAGGGTGGCCGGGATCAAGCCGGACAACGTGGTCCGGTCCCCGGCCCACGTTGAGAAGGTATTTCGGGCTATGCGCATTGGTGTCCTCACGTCCGGCGGCGACTGCCCCGGCCTGAACGCCGTCATCCGGTCCGTCGTGCACCGTGCCGTCGTCGACCACGGCGACGAGGTCATCGGTTTCCGGGACGGCTGGAAAGGTCTCCTGGAGTGCGACTACCTCAAGCTCGACCTGGACGCGGTGGGCGGCATCCTCGCCCGCGGCGGCACCATCCTCGGCTCCTCCCGGGTCCAGCCCTCGCATCTGCGGGACGGTGTGGAGCGGGCGAAGGGGCATGTGCAGGAACTCGGGCTCGACGCGATCATCCCGATCGGCGGTGAGGGCACGCTGAAGGCGGCCCGGCTGCTGTCGGACAACGGCCTGCCGATCGTCGGCGTGCCGAAGACCATCGACAACGACATCGCGGTCACGGATGTCACCTTCGGCTTCGACACGGCCGTCGGTGTCGCGACCGAGGCGCTCGACCGGCTGAAGACCACCGCCGAGTCGCATCAGCGGGTGCTGGTGGTGGAGGTCATGGGCCGCCACACCGGCTGGATCGCGCTGCACTCCGGTATGGCGGCCGGCGCGCACGCGGTCGTCGTGCCCGAGCGCCCCTTCGACATCGAGGAGTTGGCCCGCAAGGTCGGCGAGCGGTTCGACGCGGGCAAGCGGTTCGCCATCGTTGTCGCGGCGGAGGGCGCCAAGCCCAAGGCCGGGTCCATGGAGTTCGACGAGGGCGGCAAGGACGTCTACGGCCACGAGCGCTTCGCGGGCATCGCGCGGCAGCTCTCCATCGAGCTGGAGCACCGGCTCGGCAAGGAGGCGCGGCCGGTGATCCTCGGGCATGTGCAGCGGGGCGGCACGCCGACCGCGTACGACCGGGTCCTCGCCACCCGCTTCGGGTGGCACGCGGTGGAGGCCGTGCACCGCGGGGAGTTCGGGAAGATGACCGCGCTGCGCGGCACCGACATCGTGATGGTGTCGCTGGCGGAGGCCGTGGAGACGCTGAAGACGGTGCCGGAGGACCGGTACACCGAGGCGGAGTGCGTGCTGTAGTCCGGACGGGAACAATCGGCCCCCGGTCACTGGCGTGACCGGGGGCCGTTCTAATGTGGGGGCCGGACAGACTTGCACAACCCCCACGAAACAGGAGCCGCCGCATGGATCACAGCGGGCACGGCATGATGATGGATCTGCCGCCGTTCACGCTGGGACGAGGGCTTCAGTGGTCGGCGGATCCCTTCTTCCTCGTCGCCTGTCTGGCCGGGCTCGCCCTGTACGGCTGGGGTGTGGTGCGGCTGCGGCGGCGCGGGGACTCCTGGCCGGTGGCGCGGACGGTGTCGTACGTCCTCGGTGTGCTGTCCGTCGCCCTGATGATGTGCACCAAGCTGAACGACTACGGCATGGTCATGTTCAGCGTGCACATGGTGCAGCACATGGTGATCAGCATGCTGTCGCCGATCCTGATCCTGCTCGGCGCCCCGATGACCCTGGCGCTGCGCGCGCTGCCGGTCGCGGGCCGGGGCCGCAAGGGGCCGCGTGAACTGCTGCTGATGCTGCTGCACAGCCGCTACATGCGGATCATCACGCACCCTGTCTTCACCATTCCGATGTTCATCGCGAGCCTGTACGCGCTGTACTTCACCCCGCTCTTCGACTTCCTGATGGGCTCCAGGACCGGGCACATCGCGATGATGGTGCACTTCTTCGCCGTCGGTGTGGTGTTCTTCTGGCCGATCATCGGCGTGGACCCGGGGCCGCACCGGCCGGGCTATCTGATGCGGATGCTGGAGCTGTTCGCGGGCATGCCGTTCCACGCCTTCTTCGGTATCGCGCTGATGATGGCGTCCGCCCCCATGGTCAAGACGTTCGAGAACCCGCCCGCCTCGCTCGGCATCGACGCGCTCTCCGACCAGAACGCGGCCGGCGGAATCGCCTGGGCGTTCAGCGAGATCCCGTCCGTACTGGTGCTGATCGCGCTGCTGTTCCAGTGGTACGGCTCCGAGCAGCGGCAGGCCAAGCGCAAGGACCGGGCCGCCGACCGGGACGGCGACAAGGAACTCGAGGCGTACAACGCCTATTTGGCCTCATTGAACGCACGGGGAAACTAACCGGCCTGAATCGGTTTTCGTTCAGTAGCATGAAACGCGTCGGGGGAACCGCCGGGGGGAGCGGTGATGACGCGTGGATTGTTCGTGCGGGTTCTGCTGGTTTGTGTTCTTGCGCTCAGCGCGTGTGACAGAGCGGCGCCTTTGCTCACGGTGAAGGCGGTCGCCGCGGGAGTTCCGTCGCTCGCGCCCTTCTTCGACGAGAGCAACGGGCTGGGGCGTGATGCCCGGGTCAGGTCGCGGGATGTGCGTGCCGGTCTCCAGCGGGGGGATACTCCGGGGCTCTACGGCGGCTCCAGGCAGCCGACGATCTGCGACGTCGGAAAGCTGGAGCGGTTTCTGACGGACCCCGCCAACGAGCGGAAGGCCGCGGCCTGGGCGCGGGCGCTGGAGATCACCACGGAGGGGATTCCGGCTTATCTGGACCGGCTCACACCGGTTCTGCTGCGTCACGACACACTCGTGAAGAACCACGACTACAAAAAGGAAAAGGCCGTCCCCTTCGACTCCTTGCTCCAGGCCGGGATCGCCCTTCTCGTCGATGCGCAGGGACAGCCCGCCGTGAAGTGTTCGTGCGGCAATCCGCTGCGGCCTTTCGAGGGCGACACCAGTCGCATTTCCGTCGAGTTCGAGGACGGGAACGAGAAGTGGAAGGGATATGACCGCGCCTCGGTGGTGAGCGTGCGGCCCGCGTCCCGGAAGGTGGAGCGGCTCGCCCTGGTGGACGTGGAGGAGCCGGCCCGGGGCATCAACCGGCCCGTCGGAACGGCGGGCGAGGACGACACGGTCTTCGACGCGGAGCGGCGGCGGGCGGTGCCCGATGTGGTGGGGGCGACGTTCGGCCAGGCCGCGGGCCGGCTGACCGGTCAGGGCCTGGCCGTCGGGTACGCCGGGGAGGGGCTGCCGTCGGACGGTGCGCTGGTCACGGGGTCGAATCCGGCGGCGGGGGCTCAGCTGGCGTTCGGGGAGTACGTGACGCTGACCGTGGCGGAGTCCCGCTCCGGGTCTCCGAGGACCACGCCCGGTCCGCCCGACCTGCCGGTGCCTTCGTCGTCCGCGACAGCGCCCTCGTCACCCGGGCCGCCCGGTTCTTCCGGGACCCCGAGCGAGCCACCGCCGTCCTCGGAGGAGCCCCCGTCCTCGACGCCACCTCCGTCGTCCAAGGACCCGGCGACCACCTCGCCGCCGCCCACGTCGACGCCACCCCCGACCATCACCAGCGCGCCCCCGCCCAGCACCACCGCTCCCCCGACCACCAGCAGCGACCCTCCCCCGCCCGGCACCCCGCCGAGCACCACCACCAGCACCGCCCCCACCTCCAGCGCGACCACGTAGAACCCCGCGGACCCGGGAGTCACCGGATGCCTTCAGGATCATCGACGTCGGGAGTGGGCCGGGTCATCGCCGGCCGCTATCTGCTGCTGCACCGGCTCGGGGGCGGCGGCATGGGGCATGTCTGGCTCGCCCACGACCAGAGACTCGTCTGCGAGGTCG
Source organism: Streptomyces cinnabarinus (assembly GCF_027270315.1). Taxonomy (NCBI): domain Bacteria; kingdom Bacillati; phylum Actinomycetota; class Actinomycetes; order Kitasatosporales; family Streptomycetaceae; genus Streptomyces; species Streptomyces cinnabarinus. The sequence goes on from NZ_CP114413.1 coordinate 1,342,531, forward strand.
CGCTCAAGGAGATCGTGTTCCGCGACCCGGCCGAGGCGGACCACGAGCGGGAGGCCCGGGTCGCGCGGGCCCGCGCCGAGGCCCGGCACGCGGCCGGGCTGCGCGACCACCCGCACGTGGCGACCGTGCACGACGTGCTGGAGCACGAGGGACTGCCCTGGATCGTCATGGAGTACGTGGCGGGCGCCGTGGACCTGCGCGACCTGGTCGAGCAGCGCGGCCCGCTCGCCCCGGCGGAGTGCGCCCGCATCGGGCTCGCCGTACTGGACGCGCTCACCGCGGGACACCAGCGGGGTGTGCTGCACCGGGATGTGAAGCCGGCGAACATCCTGCTCGCGCCGGACCGCACCGGCGCCCCGTACGGGCGGGTCCTACTCACCGACTACGGCATCTCCGTGCAGCCGTCCACCGGGGAGACCAGGTGGACCATGGCCTCCGCGCTGGTGGGGACCTCCGGGTATCTGGCGCCGGAGCGGGCCACAGGCGGGGCGCCCACGCCGGCCGCCGATCTGTTCTCGCTGGGGTGCACGCTCTACTTCGGGGTCGAGGGGCAGGGCCCGTTCGCCCGCGCGTCGCATCTCGCGGAGCTGACGGCCGTGGTGGCGGAGGAGCCGCGGCCCGCGCTGCGCGCCGGTGCGCTGGGGCCGGTCGTGCACGCACTGCTCGCGAAGGATCCGGCGGCGCGGCCGTCCGCGGCCGAGGCGGAGGCGGCGCTGTCGCGGATCGTGGTGCCGCAGGCCGGGGCGTACTCCCGGACGCAGACCGACCTGGGCTCCCAGCCACAGTGGGCGGCGCCGCCGGCCGCGCCCGGACCCCGGCACGCCCGCCGCCGGGTCCTGCACTCCGCGCTCGCCGGGCTGCTGGGTCTTGCGCTGGCCGGGGGCGGGGTCTGGTATGCCGTGGCCGGGCAGGACGACGAGGAGGGATCCCCGCGGCCGTACGGCGAGGGGGTCGGGCTCGCCCGGGCGCTGGAGGGCGGGGACTGTGTGCTCGCGGACTGGCCGGGGGCCGCGGCCTTCCAGGGGACGCCCCGGCTGACCGTGGACCCCAGCTGCGCGGACCAGGCACCGGACGGGCAGGTGATGGCGTTCGTGAAGGCCGCGTCGGCCGAGCAGGCGCGGGCGGAGGGGGCCGCGCGGTGCGAGGAGCGGACGCAGGAGCTGCGGGGCAGGCTGGCGGATGTGCGGGCGTTCGCGGTGGTGCCGACGGAGGCCGGGTTCGAGGCGGCCGGGCGGCGTACGGCCTGTCTGGTGCTCGGCGCGCACGGGCCGGTGTACGGGCCGCTGGGCGGGTACCGCGAGCCGGGTACGGCCTTCGCGGACACGGCGACCATGCAGCGCCGGGACTGTGTGGACGTACGTTCGAATCGGGAGGCGCGGCTGGTGTCCTGCGCCGGGGCCTACGACGAGCAGGTGCTGGGGTTCACCCGGCTGGGCGAGGACGTGACGCTCACCGAGGCGCGTACCGAGTCCGATGCGGCCTGTGCCCGTGAGGTGCCGCCGCGGGACTTCGGATTCGACCCTTCCGTCTATACCGCCGGGTCGTGGACCAGCCAGGGGCCCTGGAAATCGGGCACACATTTCGTCGTGTGCACCGTGCGGAAGCAGAACGGGGGCACCATGGAGGGGGACGAACCATGAGGAGGGTGTTGCGATGCCCGGTTCTACGGACGGCTCTACGCGGACGATGGGGGTGCTCACCGTCGGCGGACTGGTCGTGGTGACCGCCTACACGGTGGCGCTCGGCAGCAACGGCTGGCTGTGGTTCGGCTGGGTCGTGCTCGGGCTGATCACTCTCGGCATGGTGGTCACGCGCAGTACGTGACCCTCAGGCGCCGGTCAGCCGGCCCGCGGAGTGCACGCCCGGCTGGTACTTGGGCAGCCGGGCGGTCACTTTCATCCCCGCTCCCACGGCGGTCTCGATGACGAGGCCGTAGTCGTCTCCGTAGACCTGACGGAGCCGGTCGTCGACGTTGGAGAGTCCGATGCCGCCGGAGGGGCTGACCTCGCCGGCGAGGATGCGGCGCAGTACGGCGGGGTCCATTCCGGCCCCGTCGTCCTCGATGACGACGAGGGCCTCCGCGCCCGCGTCCTGGGCCGTGATGCTGATCCGGCATTTCCCGGCGGTGGTGGCCGCTCTGCCCTCAAGTCCGTGCTTGACGGCGTTCTCCACCAGCGGCTGGAGGCAGAGGAAGGGCAGGGCGACCGGGAGCACCTCGGGGGCGATCTGCAGGGTGACGGAAAGCCGGTCGCCGAATCTCGCCCGGACCAGCGCCAAGTAGTGGTCGATGGCGTGGAGTTCGTCGGCGAGGGTGGTGAAGTCACCGTGCCTGCGGAACGAGTAGCGGGTGAAGTCGGCGAACTCCAGCAGCAGTTCACGGGCTCGTTCGGGATCGGTGCGCACGAAGCTGGCGATCACCGCGAGCGAGTTGAAGATGAAGTGCGGGGAGATCTGGGCGCGAAGTGCCTTGATCTCGGCCTCGATCAGCCGGGTGCGGGACTGGTCCAGGTCGGCCAACTCCAACTGGACGGAGACCCAGCGGGCGACCTCTCCGGCGGCCCGGACCAGTACGGCGGACTCGCGGGGCGCGCAGGCGACGAGGGCGCCGTGGACCCGGTCGTCGACGGTGAGGGGGGCGACGACCGCCCAGCGCAGGGGGCATTCGGGGGTCTCGCAGATCAGCGGGAAGGCCTCGCCGCGGCCTGAGTCCAGGGGTCCGGAGAGGCGTTCCATGATCTCGGCGCGGTGATGGGCGCCGACTCCGTCCCAGGCCAGCACCTCCTTCCGGTCGACCAGGCACAGGGCGTCCGTGCCGAGCAGCGAGCGCAGCCGCCGGGCCGACTTCCGCGCGGTCTCCTCCGTCAGCCCTGCCCGGAGCGGGGGCGCGGCGAGGGAGGCGGTGTGCAGGGTCTCGAAGGTGGCGTGCTCGACGGGGGTACCGAGACCGCCCTGGCTCTCGGGTCGGGCGGTGCGCCGCCCGAGCCAGAACCCGGCCGCCAGCAGAGGGAGGATCGCGACGCACAGTCCGGCGATGAATCCGCTCATGACTTCACCTCCGCCAGTTCCTCCGGCAAGTGGAACCGGGCCAGGATCGCCGCCGTTCCGGTCGGTACTCGGCTCGGGGTGGCCAGGGACACCAGCACCATCGTGAGGAAGGCCAGCGGTACCGACCAGAGGGCGGGCCAGGCCAGCAGGGCGTGCAGGGCTCCGGTGCCGGGGTAGCCGGACATCGTCGCCGCCACGGCGAGCAGGGCGGAGCCGCCGCCCACCAGCATTCCGGCGGCCGCCCCGGGCGGGGTGAGCCGGTGCCACCAGATGCCGAGCACCAGCAACGGGCAGAAGGACGACGCCGACACGGCGAAGGCCAGCCCGACGGCGTCGGCGACCGGCAGCCCGCCCACCAGGGCGCTCGCCGCGAGCGGCACGGCCATGGCGAGGACGGTACCGAGCCTGAAGTGCCGTACGCCGCGGGAGGGGAGGACGTCCTGGGTGAGGACGCCCGCCACGGCCATGGTCAGACCGGAGGCGGTCGACAGGAACGCCGCGAAGGCGCCCCCGGCGACCAGCGCGCCCAGCAGGTCGCCACCGACTCCGCCGATCATGCGCTCGGGCAGCAGCAGGACGGCGGCGTCCGCGTCGCCGGTGAGGGTGAGTTCGGGGGCGTACAGGCGGCCGAGGGCGCCGTAGACCGGGGGCAGCAGGTAGAAGGCGCCGATCAGGCCGAGGACGGCGACCGTGGTGCGGCGGGCGGCGACGCCGTGCGGGCTGGTGTAGAAGCGGACGACGACATGGGGCAGGCCCATGGTGCCGAGGAAGGTGGCGAGGATCAGTCCGTAGGTGGCGTACAGCGGGCGTTCGCCGCGGCTCTCGGCCTGGGACGGCGACAGGCCGCCGTCGCGGTCACGCTCGGCCTCGGGGAGGGCCGCGCCCTCGGCGAACGTCAGCCGGGTGCCGCGCTCGATCCGGTGGGTGCCGGCGGGGAGTCGCAGCTCCCGCTCCTCGTGGGCGCGGCCGTCGACGGTGCCGCTCACCGTGACGGTCAGCGGTCGGTCCAGGCGCAGCTCCAGGCTGTCGTCGACGCGGACGGTGCGCTGTTCGCGGAAGGCGGCGGGTTCGTCGAAGGCGTGGTGGGGCGCGCCGTCGCTCTGCCAGGCGAGCACCAGGAACAGGGCGGGCACCAGCAGGGCGGTCAGCTTCAGCCAGTACTGGAAGGCCTGGACGAAGGTGATGCTGCGCATGCCGCCCGCGGCGACGATGGCGACCACCACGACCGCCACGATCACTCCGCCGAGCCAGTCGGGCGCGCCGGTGAGCACGGTCAGCGTCAGCCCGGCGCCCTGGAGTTGGGGCAGCAGGTAGAGCCAGCCGACGCCGACGACGAATGCCCCGGCCAGTCTCCTTACCGCCTGGGAGGCGAGCCGGGCCTCGGCGAAGTCGGGGAGCGTGTAGGCGCCGGAGCGGCGCAGCGGGGCGGCGACGAAGAGGAGCAGGACCAGGTAGCCGGCGGTGTAGCCGACCGGGTACCAGAGCATGTCGGGGCCCTGGACGAGGACCAGTCCGGCGATGCCGAGGAAGGAGGCGGCGGAGAGGTACTCACCGCTGATGGCGGCGGCGTTGAGGCGGGGGCCGACGGTGCGGGAGGCGACGTAGAAGTCGGAGGTGGTGCGAGAGATGCGCAGGCCGAAGGCGCCGACGAAGACGGTCGCGAGGACGACGAGCGCGACGGCGGGGACGGCGAAGTTCTCGTTCACGGCCGTTCGGAGTTCCCTTCCACAGCCCTCAGCGGTCCTGGTCCTCGACGAGGCGGACGAAGTCGCGTTCGTTGCGCTCGGCGCGCCGCACGTACCAGCGGGCGAGCAGCACGAGCGGGGCGTAGAGGCAGAAGCCGAGGACGGTCCATTCCAGGCGCTCGGAGTCCGGGATGGTGGCGAAGAGCAGGGGCAGCGGGCCGATCAGGAGTCCGAGGACGGCGACGACGGCGAGGGCGGCGCGCAGTTGGGAGCGCATCAGGGAGCGGACGTAGGTGTGGCCGAGGGTGGTCTGTTCGGCGATCTCGGTGCGCGGGCGGTAGTAGCCGGAGGCGGGGCGGGTGCGCCGGGGCGGTCCGGTGACGACGACGCGGCGTTCGGCGGGGTCCTGGTGCGGCACCGTCACGGCCTCCGCATCAGCAGGTCCCGCAGCTCGCGCGCGTGGCGTCGGCTGACCTGGAGTTCCTCGGTGCCGACCAGGACGCTGACCGTGCCCGCGTCCAGGCGGAGTTCACCTATGTGGCGCAGGGCGACCAGATGGCGGCGGTGGATGCGGACGAAGCCCCGGGAGCGCCAGCGCTCCTCCAGGGTGGACAGCGGGATGCGCACCAGATGGCTGCCCTTGTCGGTGTGCAGCCGGGCGTAGTCGCCCTGGGCCTCGACATGGGTGATCTCCTCGACGGGCACGAAGCGGGTCACGCCGCCGAGTTCGACGGGTATGTGGTCCGGGTCGGGCTCGTGCACGGGTATCCGGGGTCCGGCGCCGATCAGTTCGGCGGCCCGCCGGACGGCCTCGCCGAGGCGCTCCTTGCGGACCGGCTTGAGGACGTAGTCGACGGCCTTGAGGTCGAACGCCTGCACGGCGAAGTCCTCGTGCGCGGTGACGAACACGACCAGCGGCGGCTTGGCGAACCCGGTGAGCAGCCGGGCCAGGTCGAGGCCGTCGAGACCGGGCATGTTGATGTCGAGGAAGACGACGTCGATCGCCTCGGGCCCGGCGGGCCCCGACTCCAGCGCCCGGTTGATCCGGCGCAGCGCCTCGGTGGCGTCCCCGGCGCCCGCCGCGCTGCCGATCCGGGGATCGGCGTTCAGGAGGTACAGCAGTTCCTCCAGCGAGGGGCGTTCGTCGTCGACAGCCAGGGCACGCAGCATGAACGTGGAGTGTAGGAGCAATTCGTACGCCTGCACACGGGCCGAGGTGTGGACGTTTCCGCTGGGTAGGGTGCCGCCATGAACAGCAGGACCACGCCGTTCGACGAGCTCGACCGGAAGATCATCACCGCCCTGATGGCGAACGCAAGGACCAGTTTCAACGAGATCGGCGCGGCCGTCGGGCTGTCCTCGACGGCCGTGAAGCGGCGGGTGGACCGGCTGCGGGAGTCCGGGGTGATCACCGGGTTCACGGCCACGGTGAAGCCGTCGGCGCTGGGCTGGCGCACGGAGGCGTATGTCGAGGTGTACTGCGAGGGCGCGGCCCCGCCGCGGCGGCTGGCGGAGGTGGTCCGCAACCATCCGGAGATCACCGCGGCGATGACGGTGACGGGCGGCGCGGACGCGCTGCTGCATGTGCGGGCGCGGGATGTGGAGCACTTCGAGGAGGTGCTGGAGCGGATCCGCGTCGAGCCGTTCATCCGGAAGACGATCAGCGTGATGGTGCTGTCCCATCTCCTCCCGGACAGTCCGGAGGCTGGCGCGAGCCAGCCGGCCCCGGAGGGCACGGGAGAGGGCGCAGCAGACCTGCGTTGAGCAGGGATACAACGCAGCATTCCTGCGTGAACACGCAGCCCTTGTTCCTTGTCGGGCGTCTGGGTCACTTTCTACCTTGGTGTCAACCCAGTCCCACCGCAGGAAGCGGAGGAACCCCTCTGTGCTCGAATCCCGTGTGCCGCGCCGGCGGCGCTTCCTCGTCTGTGAACCCAGACATTTCGCCGTGCAGTACGCGATCAACCCCTGGATGCAGCCGGACACCCGGGTCGACGTCGATCTCGCCCAGGATCAGTGGCAGTCGCTGATCCGCGCCTACCGCTCCCACGGGCACGCCGTCGACACCGTGGAGCCGGTCCCCGGACTCCCCGACATGGTCTTCGCCGCGAACTGTGCGGTCAGCGTGGACGGCCGGATCTTCGGCTCGCTCTTCCACGCACCCGAGCGGCGCCCCGAGTCCACCCACTACGAGACGTGGTTCAAGGCGTCCGGATTCGACGTCTACCGCCCCGAGTCGGTGTGCGAGGGCGAGGGCGACCTGGTCCCGACGGGCCGCTATGTGCTGGCCGGCACCGGTTTCCGGACCACCCGTGAGGCCCATCGCGAGGTGCAGGAGTTCTTCGGCGTCCCGGTGATCAGCCTGACGCTGGTGGACCCGTACTTCTACCACCTCGACACCGCGCTGTTCGTGCTCGACGACGACAACATCGCGTACTACCCGGAGGCGTTCTCGCCGGGCAGCCGCGAGGTGCTCCGGCGGCTCTACCCGGAGGCGGTGCTGGCCACCCGTGAGGACGCGATGGCGTTCGGTCTGAACTCCGTCTCCGACGGACTGCACGTCTTCATCGCGCCCGGGGCGACCGCCCTCGCCGACCAGCTGGCCCTGCGTGGCTACGTCCCCGTCCCCGTCGACCTGTCCGAGCTGCTGAAGGCCGGCGGCGGCATCAAGTGCTGCACCCAGGAGATCCGCTCATGACCGCACCCGCGCACACCCGTTCCTCCGCCGACCTGATCCGCGCCGAGGAGCCCGTCCTCGCGCACAACTACCACCCGCTGCCGGTCGTCGTCGCGCGCGCCGAGGGCACCTGGGTGGAGGACGTCGAGGGCAACCGCTACCTGGACATGCTGGCGGGCTACTCGGCGCTCAACTTCGGCCACCGCCACCCCGGTCTGATCGAGGCCGCCCACCGGCAGCTGGATCTGCTCACGCTCACCTCGCGGGCCTTCCACAACGACAAACTCGCCGAGTTCGCCGAGCGCCTGGCCGCGCTGACCGGCCTGGACATGGTGCTGCCCATGAACACGGGCGCCGAGGCCGTGGAGAGCGCGGTCAAGGTGGCCCGCAAATGGGCCTACGACGTCAAGGGCGTCCCGGACGGCCAGGCCACCATCGTGGTCGCGGCGGACAACTTCCACGGCCGTACGACGACCATCGTCAGCTTCTCCACCGACGAGACCGCCCGCTCCGGCTTCGGGCCCTTCACCCCGGGCTTCCGGGTCGTCCCCTACAACGACCTGGCCGCGCTGGAGGAGGCCGTCGACGACACCACGGCGGCGGTGCTCATCGAGCCCATCCAGGGCGAGGCCGGTGTGGTCATCCCGGACGACGGCTATCTGGCCGGGGTGCGGGAGCTGACCAGCCGCAAGGGCTGCCTGTTCATCGCGGACGAGATCCAGTCGGGCCTCGGCCGCACCGGCCGTACCCTCGCCGTCGAGCACGAGTCGGTGGTGCCCGACATGCTGCTGCTCGGCAAGGCGCTGGGCGGCGGCATCGTGCCGGTGTCCGCGGTCGTGGCCAAGCGCGAGGTGCTCGCGGTACTGCGGCCGGGCGAGCACGGCTCCACGTTCGGCGGAAACCCGCTGGCCGCCGCGGTCGGCACGGCCGTGGTCGAGCTGCTGGAGACCGGCGAGTTCCAGCACCGGGCGGCCGACCTCGGCGTCGGACTCAGGGACGGGCTGACCGAACTCGTCGGCAAGGGCGTGGTCGGCTTCCGCGCCCGCGGCCTGTGGGCGGGCGTGGACATCGACCCCGCGGTGGGCACCGGCCGGGAGATCAGCGAGCGGCTGATGCGCGAGGGCGTGCTGGTCAAGGACACGCACGGCTCCACGATCCGGCTGGCTCCGCCGCTGACCATCACCGCCGAGGAGCTGACGGGTGCGCTGGCCGCGCTGGAGAAGGTACTGAAGTAGGGCGGGAGAGCGCCCGCGGTGGCCGTCTCTCCCTCGCACTGCGAGGGTGAACACTGGGATCAGAGGTGGTAGACCACTGACGTGGACCACCCTCAGCGGCTCTCAGCGACGGAGAGGTCGGCCGTGGGCTCACAGGAGGAGCGCGCCGCAGCACGGCATCGGTTCGATGTGGCCGATGCCGTACCCGTGCTGCTCGACGACCGGGGCCTGGTGACCTGCTGGACCAGCGCGGCCCAGCGGCTGCTGGCGTACGGGCCGGGCGAGGTGGTGGGCCGCCCGGTGGCCGGGCTGCTGACCGACAAGGACGCGGCGCGCGTCCCCGAGTTGGCCGAGCGGTGCCGCCGGGACGGCGGCTGGGCGGGGCTGCTGACCGCGCGGCGTGCGGACGGCACCCCGGTGCCGGTGATGACGCGGGTCGTCGCGGCGCCGGAGCAGGACGGCCCGGCCCGCTGGCTGGCGCTGCTGTCGGAGATGGAGCAGGCACCGGGCTGGGACATGAGCCGGACGGTGCTGGAGCAGATGGTGGCCCGCTCGCCCGTCGGCATAGCGATCATGGACACCGATCTGAGGTTCGTCTGGTCCAACGCCGCGCTGGAGGAGTACGGCGGCGGACCGCCGTACCAGCGACTGGGGCGGCGGCTCGCGGACATCCAGCCGGGCCTGGACGCTGCGGCCCTGGAGACGCAGATGCGGCGGGTGCTGGAGACCGGGGTGCCGATCGTCGGGTACGAGCACCTGGGCCAGCTGCGCTCGGCGCCGTACCGGGAGACGGCGCACATGATGTCGTTCACCCGGCTCGAGGACGACCAGGGCCGGGCGATGGGCGTGTACTACACGGTCGTCGACGTCAGTGACCGGCACCGGGCCCGCCGGCGGCTCGCCCTGTTGGACCGCGCGGGCCGGCACATCGGACGCACCCTGGACGTGGTGCACACCGCCCAGGAGCTGGCGGACGTGGCGGTGCCGGGCTTCGCGGACCTGGTCTGGGTGGATCTGCTGGACTCGGTGCTCAGCGGCGGGGAGCCCGCGTCCGGGCCGCTGAGCCACACCGGGCCGGTGCAGCTGCGCCGGGCCGGACATCGCTCGGAGAACGAGGACGCGGCCGTCGGCATAGGTGCCGTGGCCACCTACATGGCGGGCTCGCCGCCGATCCGCTCGCTGACCAGTGGCCGGTCCTGGCGCGCCGAGCGGCTCGATCCGCTGGCCCGGGAGTGGGCCACGGACGTGCTGGGCCGGGAGGCCACCTTCCGGGAGCTGGGACTGCACAGCGTGATGATCGTGCCGGTCCGCGCGCGGGGCGTCACCCTGGGGATCACCACGTTCTTCCGGCGCCGCCGCAAGGAGCCGTTCGACGAGGACGATCTGCGGCTCGCCGAGGACCTGGTGTCGCGGGCCGCGGTCTGCGTGGACAACGCCCGCCGCTACACCCGCGAGCGCGACGCCGCCCTGGTCCTCCAGCGCAGTCTGCTCCCCCACCGGCTGAGCGACCAGGACGCCGTGGAGGTCGCCGCCTGCTACCGGCCCGCCGACGAACTCACCGGCCTCGGCGGCGACTGGTACGACCTCGTGCCGCTGTCCGGGGCGCGGGTCGCGCTGGTGGTGGGCGAGGTGCCGGGGCACGGCATCGACGCCGCCGCGGCCATGGGCCGCCTCCGTACGGCCGTACGGACGCTGGCCGCGCTGGATCTGCGGCCGGAGGAGGTGCTGGCGCATCTCGACGACCTGGTGGGCAGGTCGGCCCGGGACGAGGGCGCGGCGCCGGACACCGAGGGCGCCGACAGCATGCGGGGCGTGGGGGCGGGATGCTTGTACGCCGTGTACGACCCGGTCGACGGGCAGTGCACCATGGCCGCCGCCGGCCATCCCTCCCCGGCCGTCCTGCTGCCCGACGGCGAGGTGACCTTCGTCGATCTGCCGCAGGGGCCGCCCCTCGGCGTGGGCGGCCCGCCCTTCGAGTCGGTCGAGCTGGTGCTGGCCGAGGGCAGCACCCTCGCCCTGTACACCGACGGCCTGCTGGCCCGCGGCGACAACGGGGCCGGGGACGCGGACCGGGACCGGCTGCGCCCGGCCCTGGAGCGGACCGCGCCCTCCCTCGCGCTGCACTCCCGGGCCGTGGTGGACGCCCTGGTCCCGGTGCGGCCGCGGGACGACGTGGTGCTGCTGATGGCCCGCACCCGGCTGCTCGGCACCGACCAGGTCGCGGACTGGGACCTGCCGAGCGATCCCGCGGTGGTCGCCGACGCCCGCAAGGGCGCCACCCGCCAGCTCACCGAATGGGGTCTGGAACCGCTGGCCTTCACCACCGAGCTGATCGTCAGCGAGCTGGTCACCAACGCCATCCGGCACGCCACCGGGCCCATCCGGCTACGGCTGCTCAAGGAGCGCACGCTGATCTGCGAGGTCCTCGACGGCGGCGCCTCCGCCCCGCATCTGCGTCATCCGCGGGCCACCGACGAGGGCGGGCGGGGGCTGTTGCTGGTGTCCCAGTTCGCCCAGCGGTGGGGTACGCGGTTCGCACCCGAGGGCAAGATCATCTGGGCTGAGCAGTCGCTGACGGAACCGGAGGAGTGATCCGCGACCCCGGCGCATATGCCGCACAACATGCCAAACTGGGGTGATCTCGGTGATGAGGCGGCACTCATGAACGACACGGCGATCGACTACGCGGCGGTCTTCCAGGCCCTGCCCGGCATGGTGGCACTGCTGACACCCGAGCTGATCTACGCGGATGTCAACGAAGAGTTCCTGGACATGACCGGGCGCAGGCGCCAGGACCTCGTCGGCCGCTATCTCTTCGACGCCTTCCCCGACAACCCCAACGACACCGCCGCCACCGGCATGCGCAATCTGGCCGCGTCCCTCCAGCGGGTGGTCACCACCGGCGAGCGGGACGTGATGGCCCTCCAGCGCTACGACGTGGAGTCCGTCGAGCGTCCCGGGCAGTGGGAGGAGCGCTACTGGAGCCCGGTCAACGCCCCGGTCCTCGGCCCCGACGGCAAGGTGGTGCTGCTGGTCCACCGGGTCGAGGAGGTCACGGAACTGATCCGGGCCCGCGGCGGCCCCACCGGCAGCCGGGCCCGGGTGATGGAGGCCGAGCTGTACACCAGGGCCCGGGAGCTCCAGGAGCTCAACGACCGGCTCCGCCAGGCCCACGCCCGCGAACGGGAGGTCGCGCTCGCTCTCCAGGAGGCGATGCTGCCCGCCCGCCGCCAGCTCCGCCACCAGGACGTGGCGGTGCGCTACCGGCCCGCGGTCGGCGCGCTGAACGTGTGCGGGGACTGGTACGACATGGTCGACCTGGTCGGTGGCAACCGCATCGGCGTCTCCGTCGGGGACGTGGTCGGGCACGGCCTCGCGGCGGCCGGGGTGATGGGCCAGCTGCGCAGCGCGCTGAGCGCCGCCTCGCGGGTCGCCGAGGGACCCGCGCAGGCGCTCGACGTCCTCGGCCGGTACGCGCATGTCGTCGACGGTGCGGAATCGGCCACCGCGGTCACCACTTTCGTCGATCTCGACCGGCGCACCATCGCCTACAGCAGCGCCGGGCACCCGCCGCCCGCGCTGCTGCACCCCGACGGCCGGGTGGAGTTCCTCGACCGGGCCACCGATCCGCCGCTCGACGCGCGCCCCGATCCCATCCAACGACCGCAGGCGGAGACGGAGTTCACCGAGGGCGCCACCCTCGTGCTGTACACCGACGGCCTGGTCGAACGCAGACGGGAGGACATCTACGCCGGTCTGGCCCGGCTCGCCGACTCCCTCGTCCGGCACTGTCACGACGACGCCGAGACCCTCGCGGACGCGGTCCTGCTGGACCTGCTGCCGCCCGGTGGCGCCACCGACGACACGGCGCTGGTGGTGGTCCGGCTCTGACGGGTTGTGAGTTCCCTGTCAAGGTCGTCGGAAAGGTCTGCGCCAGTCGCCTCCGGGCCGGTTCCGGCCCCACCTGCCTGTGCCTACACTGGCACCCCCACAACACGCCGGTTGACCTGCAAGTAGAGGAGCGCCTCCTTGTTCTACTACCTGCTCAAGTACGTGTTGCTGGGCCCCTTGTTGAGACTCGTCTTCCGCCCGCGCACCGAGGGCCTCGAACACGTGCCGACGTCCGGGGCCGCGATCGTCGCGGGCAACCACCTCTCCTTCTCGGACCACTTCCTGATGCCCGCGATCCTCAAGCGCCGCATCACCTTCCTGGCCAAGGCCGAGTACTTCACCGGGCCCGGCCTCAAGGGCAGACTGACCGCCTTCTTCTTCCGCAGCGCCGGCCAGATCCCGGTCGACCGCTCCGGCAAGGAGGCCGGCCAGGCCGCGATCCGCGAGGGCCTCGGCGTCCTGCGCAAGGACGAACTGCTGGGCATCTACCCGGAGGGCACCCGCTCCCACGACGGCCGCCTGTACAAGGGCAAGGTCGGCGTCGCCGTGATGGCGCTCAAGGCGGGCGTGCCGGTGATCCCCTGCGCGATGATCGGCACCTTCGAGGCCCAGCCGCCCGGCAAGGTCATCCCCAACATCCACCCCGTGGTGATCCGCTTCGGCAAGCCCCTGGACTTCTCCCGCTACGCGGGCATGGAGAACGAGAAGGCCGTCCTGCGCGCCATCACCGACGAGATCATGTACGCCATCCTCTCCCTCTCCGAGCAGGAGTACGTCGACCAGTACGCGGCCGTCGCCAAGGCGGAGCAGGCCGCGGCGCGCGAGCAGAAGGCGCGCAGGTTCCCGAAGATGCCGCTTGGCTGAGGGCATGTCCCGCTGGATCAAGGCGAGTTGACGACCGTACCCTCACCGCATGGGACGCGTGGTGGTGATCGGGGCGACGGGACAGATCGGTCGTGCGGCGGTGGCCGCCCTCGCCGGGGACGGCTGGGAGGTGACGGCGCTCTCCCGGCGCGGCACCCGGGTCGAGGACTGGCCGGACGAGGTGCGGGTGGTGGCGGCCGACCGCGCCGACGACACCGCGCTGGCCGCGGCGATCGGCGACGGCTGTGACACGGTGGTGGACGTGGTGGCCTACGGCGCCGCGCACGCCCGCCAGTTGACCGCGCTGGCCGGACGGATCGGCTCGGCGGTGGTGATCTCCAGCGCGGAGGTGTACGAGGACGACCGGGGCCGGGGCTTCGCCACGATGGCCGAGCCGGACGGCTTCCCCGCCTACCCTGTGCCCATCCGCGAGGACCAGCCGACGGTCCGGGCGGACGGGGACACCTACCGTTCGGGCAAGGCGGCGCTGGAGCACGAACTCCGTTCCTGTGCAGACGTGTTGCCCACGACACTGCTCCGCGCCTGCGCGGTCCACGGCCCGTACAGCCCGCTCCCCCGCGAGCTGTACTTCGTCAAACGCAATCTGGACGGCCGCCGCAGAAGGGCGCTCGCCTTCTTGGGGGAGAGCCGCTTCCATCCGTCCGGGACCCGCAACCTCGCCGAGCTGATCCGGCTGGCTGCGGCCCGGCCGGGCTCGCGGGTGCTCAACGCGGGGGATCCGCAGGCGCCGACGGTTGCGGAGATCGGGGCGGCGGTCGACGCGGTGATGGGCGTGGAACCGGAGACGGTCCTGCTGGACGGCCCGCCCCCGAACCCCGCCGTGGGACGGACTCCGTGGTCGGCGGAGCGCCCGGTGGTCTGCGACATGACGGCCGCCGAACGGGAGTTGGGCTACCGGCCGGTGACGACCTACGCGCAGGCGCTGCCCGAGACGGTGGAGTGGCTGGAGCGGGTACTGGCCGAGCGGGACTGGCGGGAGGCGTTCCCGTTGCTGGCGAAGGTGTACCCGGACCTGTTCGACTACGCGGCGGAGGACGCGTGGTTCGAGAGGTGAGCGCGGAGGAAGTGCCGCTCAAGGAGTGAGGGACGTCAGCGCCTCGTCCAGGATCCGGCGCAGCACCCGCGCGTCCGCCGCGACGGCGGTCACCAGCACCGCGGGCCCGGGCAGCGGCATGAGCACGGCCTGTTCGCCGAGCACCCGAGCGGCCTCCGGTGCCTTCTCGAACTCGGTTCGTACGATGACGAGTTGACCGACAGCGCGGTGCCCGGCAAGCCCGGCGGGACCGTCCCAGCCGCCCGGGGTGCCGGGACCACAGGCCAGTTCCTGGTCCAGGACGGTCCGCCCGGCGACGCGGAGGGTCAGTCGGCTGGTGAGCCGTCCCGGTTCTTCGCCCACCCGCCCGAGGACCTGCTCCTCGCGCAGGACCAGCCGGGCGCCGGCGCCGAGGTCGATCCGGGTGGTGACGTACAGGTCGCTGCCCGCGGCGGAGATCAACTGCTCGGGCAGCCAGCGCAGTTCGCCGCCGTCGGCGACGGTGAGCCGTACGTCGTAGCGGGCCGCGTCCTTGGCTTGGCCGGGCAGGGCGATCGTCGCGGCGGCGGATCCGACGTGCAGCCGGGCCCCGTCCGCCACCTCTGCCTCGACGGTGAACCGGTCACCGCCGAGGGGTCCGCTCATGGCGCCGACGAGCATGACGCGCGCCTCGGCACCGCTCGCCCGGGTGCGCCGCAGCGCGAGCGGCCCGGCGCCCTCCAGTACGGGCAGCGCCGTACCGCCTCTGCCGTCGCCGCGTGCGCCGATGCGGGCGGTGGCGGTGACCCCGGTGGCGGTCACGCCGTCCACGCGGCGAGCTGCGCGCGCACCCAGTCGGCGACGTCCCGGACACCGTCCTCGCCGCGCAAGGACTGGAAGACGACGGGGAGTTCGGCGCGCTGCGCCTTGGCGTCGGCGGCCATCCGGGCGAGATCGGAGCCGACGTACGGGGCGAGGTCGGTCTTGTTGACGACCAGCAGGTCGGCGGTGGTGACGCCGGGCCCGCCCTTGCGCGGGATGTCGTCGCCGCCCGCGACGTCGATCACGAAGATCTGCGCGTCCACGAGGCCCTTGGAGAAGGTGGCGGTCAGATTGTCCCCGCCGGACTCCACGAGCACGAGATGCAGGGGCCCGACCTCGTCCTCCAGGTCCTCGACGGCTTCGAGGTTGGCGGAGATGTCGTCGCGGATGGCGGTGTGCGGACAGGCGCCCGTCTCGACAGCGGTGATCCGCTCGGGCGGCAGGACGGCCTCCCGCAGCAGGAACTCGGCGTCCTCGCGCGTGTAGATGTCATTGGTGACGACGGCCAACGACAGCTCGTCACGCAGGGCACGGCACAGCGCGGCCACGGTAGCGGTCTTCCCGGACCCGACGGGCCCACCGAGCCCGATCCGAAGGGCACGACGGGCGCCATCGGGACGACGGGCGTCGGCGCTGACGGCGGACGGCCCGTGGGAGGAATGGTCAAGGTGCATGCAACGGCTCCATCTCAACTGACGGTAGGTGTACTTCAGCCCGTCCCGCGTTCGGGGATGAGGCCGAATCTCAAGACGCGAACAACCGCACTCCCCAAGCCGCATGCACCTCCGCCCCGATCTCCAGGAGAGGTGAGGAGGACGCGGGCAGGGCGTCTACCCCCGCCGCGACCACACCCCGAGCCACCTCCACCGCCTGATCCACGACGAGGTCCAGCTCGGGCGCCAGCCGAGCCAGCACAGCCGTGGCGTCGAACGGGTCGAGACTCAGCAACCGCACCGTCGCGGACGCAGGCCCACTGACACTCTCGTACACGGCGCAGTACGCGGCATCCACGGGACCGAGCCCGGCCGCGCGGGCCGTCACCCCGAGCACCACGGGCTGATGGGCACCCTTGGGGAACGAACCGGCGAGAGCGTCGAGTTCAGCGCAGGGCCAGGTCGCGCGGGCGGCCCGCATCAGCTGTCGCCCCAGCTTCCGCGCGGCGAGCCGCAGCGCGGGGGAAGGCGTCCGCGCGTCCGCCGCCGCGTCCAGCGCGACCGGGTCCACCCCGAGCGAGGCCGCCGCCGCGATCGCCGCGGCGACCCGGCCCACGGTGTGCAGCCGCCCGCGGCAGAACTCCTCCAGACTCGCCGCCCCGGTCACCCGCCCGGCCTTGACGGCCGCTTCCGCGCCGCCGGAGTGCGCGTGCCCCCCGGCGGGAAAGCGGCCGTCGGCCAGGACCAGAAGCGCTGCCCTGGACATCAGAAGAGGAAGTAGCGCTGGGCCATGGGCAGTTCGGCGGCTGGAGTGGCCTCGACCAGCTCCCCGTCGATGCGCACGGCAAAGCTGTCGGGGTCGACCTGGACACGTGGCCGGGCGTCGTTCTCGCGCATGTCGGCCTTGGTGACACCGCGCGTGGAGTCGATCCCGACGAACCGCTTGCCGAGCTGGAGCCGCTCCGGCAGCCCGTCCTCGATCGCCAACGGCGCCACGAAGTTCACGGAGTTGGTCGCCGGCCCCCGCCCGATCGCCCCGAACATCGGCCGCGGCAGGACCGGCTGCGGCGTCGGGATCGAGGCGTTGGCGTCGCCCATCTGCGCGTACGCGATCTGCCCGCCCTTGACGACGAGTTGCGGCTTCACTCCGAAGAACGCGGGGTCCCACAGCACCAGGTCGGCGAGCTTCCCGGTCTCCACGGACCCGACCTGCCCGGCGATGCCCTGGGCGAGGGCCGGGTTGATCGTGTACTTGGCCACGTAGCGCCGTACCCGGAGATTGTCCGCGCGCCCGTCCCCCGGCAGCGCCCCACGGCGCCGCTTCATGACATGCGCGGTCTGCCAGGCGCGCAGCACGACCTCGCCGACGCGTCCCATGGCCTGTGAGTCGGAGGAGATGATCGAGATGGCGCCGAGGTCGTGCAGTATGTCCTCGGCGCCGATGGTGGACGGCCGGATCCGGGACTCGGCGAAGGCCAGGTCCTCCGGGACCGCCGGGTTGAGGTGGTGGCACACCATCAGCATGTCGAGGTGTTCCTCGGCGGTGTTGACGGTGAACGGCCGGGTGGGGTTGGTGGAACTGGGCAGCACATGCGGCTCGGAGACCACGGTCATGATGTCCGGCGCGTGCCCGCCGCCCGCGCCCTCGGTGTGGTACGCGTGAATGCCGCGGCCCCCGATCGCGGCGAGGGTGTCCCCGACGAACCCGGCCTCGTTCAGGGTGTCGGTGTGGATGGCGACCTGGATGCCGGTGCGGTCGGCGACGGTGAGCGAGGCATCGATGACGGCGGGCGTCGACCCCCAGTCCTCGTGCAGCTTCAGCCCCATCGCGCCGCCGCGGATCTGCGACAGCATCGCCTCGTGCGAGACGGTGTTGCCCTTGCCGAGGAAGCCGATGTTCAGCGGGTAGGACTCCATCGCCTCCAGCATGCGCGCCAGATGCCAGGGCCCCGGCGTCACGGTGGTCGCCTTGGAGCCCTCGGCCGGTCCGGTGCCGCCGCCGATGAGCGTCGTGATGCCCGAGGCGAGCGCCTCGTCGGCGATCTGCGGGCAGATGAAGTGGACGTGCGCGTCGATGGCACCGGCGGTGAGGATCTTGCCGTTGCCCGCGATGACCTCAGTCTCGGGGCCGATGACGAGGTCCGGGTGCACCCCGTCCATGGTGTCGGGGTTGCCGGCCTTGCCGATGCCGGTGATCCGGCCGTCCCGGATGCCGATGTCGGCCTTGACGACACCCCAGTGGTCGATCACCACGGCACCGGTGATGACCGTGTCCGGGGTGCCGTCTGCGCGCGTAGCACGCGACTGGCCCATGGACTCGCGGATGACCTTGCCGCCGCCGAACACGGCCTCGTCACCGGCGAGTCCGGGACCGCCGGAGCGGTCCTCCTCGATCTCCACGAGCAGATCGGTGTCGGCGAGCCGGATCCGGTCGCCGGTCGTCGGGCCGAACAGGTCGGCGTACGCGGCACGCGAGATCTCAGGCATCGAGGGCACCTCCGGTCTCCCCGCGCAGTCCCGGCACGACACGGGCGCCGGCCAGCGGGACGAGTTCGACGTCGGCGGGGATCCCGGGCTCGAAGCGCACGGCGGTGCCGGCGGCGACGTTGAGCCGCTTGCCGCGGGCGGCGGCGCGGTCGAAGTCCAGACCGGGGTTGGCCTCGGCGAAGTGGTAGTGGGAGCCGACCTGGACGGGCCGGTCGGCGGCGTTGAGGACGGTCAGCCGGGTGACTTCACGGCCTTCGTTGTACACGACCGGCCCGTCCGCGAAGAGGACCTCTCCGGGAATCATCGCAGCGCCCTCCCTCAGACGATCGGCTCGTGCACGGTGACGAGCTTGGTGCCGTCGGGGAAGGTCGCCTCGACCTGGACGTCGTGGATCATCTCCGGGACGCCCTCCATCACGTCGTCCCGGGTGAGCAGCTTGCGCCCGGAGGACATCAGCTCGGCGACCGTACGGCCGTCGCGCGCGCCTTCGAGGAGGTGGGAGGTGATCAGGGCGATGGCCTCGGGGTGGTTGAGCCTGAGTCCGCGGGCCCGGCGCTTCTCGGCGACGTCGGCCGCCACATGGATCAGCAGCCTCTCCTGCTCGTGCGGGGTCAGTTGCACGTCCCACCTCACCTCTCGCTCCGGACCGTGCGGGGCCCGGTTGCCGCGGCCACGGGCAAAGTCCCTGGTGGCGTGGAGGGAGGCTAGTTGGACCGAGTTTCGGGAACGTTAACCGAGCTGTGATCCGGTCAGGCGTCCGATCGCGGCTCGGCCATGCTCATCACGGCGCGCAGTCCGTCCTGGAGGACCTCTACCGGGGCCGCCCCGAGCAGGGACTGCTGGGCGATGAAGCCCTGGACCACGGCGACCATGGTGCGGGCGACATGCTCGGCGGGGATGTCCGTCCGCATCATCCCTGCCTCCTGATAAGCCTCGGCCACCCTGACCCAGGCCGTGGTCACCACGCCGTACACCTCGTCCATGACGACCGCGAGCTCCGGGTTGCGCGCGGTCTCCGCCCACACCTGCATGATCAGCCGCGGGAAGACGGGCTCGTCGTCGACGGACAGGGTGCCCCAGATACCGACGGCGCGGCCGAGGACCTCGCCCACCAGCACGTCCGGCGGCGGGGGTGGGCTCTGCCGGGTGAGCTCCTCGAAGGCCGCACGCACCTCCGCGAGGACGCCCTTGACGATCGCGGCGATCAGCTCGTCCTTGCCGCTGAAGTAGCGGTAGACCGCGCCGGCCGAGAGGTCGACCTCCTTCAGCACGTCCTGCATGGAGGTGGCGTGGAAGCCGTTGCGGGCGAAGCAGCGGGCGGCGCCTTCCAGGATCTGGCGGCGGCGGGCGTCGAGGTGTTCCTGGGATACGCGGGCCATGGTCCCCCAATTTAAAACGAACGTTCCTTCTTGACAAGTGCGCCGGGCGGCGAGACGCTGATGGCTCCACTAAAACGAATGATCGTTCTCTATAAGAACGATCCCTGTGAGCACCACCGCGCACCCAAGGGGAAACCATGTCCACCCGCCGCCGACTGATCGCGGTCGTCGTCCTAGTCCCGGTCCTCGCCGCCCTCGCCCTGTGGGCCTTCGCCTGGCCCGCCGCCCGCACCGCACCCCGCGACCTGCCGCTCGGGGTGGCCGGCCCGGCCACCGCCACCGCCCAGGTGGAACGCCAACTGACCCGGCACGAGGGGGCGTTCGAGCTCCACCACTACGCCGACGAGGCCGCCGCCCGGGACGCCGTCGAGGACCGGTCCGTATACGGCGCGATCGTCGTGACACCGGACGGCACCTCGCTGCTCACCGCCTCGGCGGGCAGTCCGGTCGTGGCTCAGCTGCTCCAGCAGCAGGCCGCCGCCGCGGGCGGCGAGGTCCGGACCGTCGACGTGGTGCCCGCGCCCGCCAATGACCCTCGGGGCGCGGCCTTCAACGCCGGCGTGCTGCCGCTCGCGCTGGCCGGTATCGCGGCGGGCGCGGTGGTGACCCTGCTCGGCCTGCGCGGCGGCCGGGCGGTGGCCGCACTGGCCGCTTCCGCCGCGCTGGTGGGCCTCACCGCGGCGGCCGTGGCCCACAGCTGGCTGGCGGTCGTCGACGGCAACTGGTGGGCGGAGGCAGGGGTGTTCGGCCTGGCGACCCTCGCGGTGAGCGCCGCCGTCGCCGGACTGGCCGCCCTGATCGGCCCCGCCGGGATCGGGATCACCGCGGGCCTGGTCATGCTGTTCGGCAACCCCTTCTCCGGCGCGCCCTCGGCGCCGGAGCTGCTGCCCGAGCCGGTCGGCGCGATCGGACAGTGGCTGCCGCCGGGCGCGGGCGCGACGGCGCTGCGCTCCACGGCGTTCTTCGACGGCGCCGCGGCCACCGGCCCCGTGCTGACACTGACGTGGTGGGCGACGCTGGGCCTGGGCGCGGTGGTGCTCGGCGCCCTGCTGAAGTCCCGTACGCAGAGCCAGCCGACACCGGAGCGGGAACTCGCCCCGGTGTCATAGGCACTGCGGGACGCGCCGGCGCGAGCGCCGCGTGCCCTGGACGGACAGCGCCGCGCGGCTCGCGTCACGGTGCCGCCGCGCTCGGACAGTTGACGCACGTGAGCGCGGTGCGGGCGTCCCGCCGCCATCTCGACTCGTCCGGCCCGGAGTTGAAACGGACCAAACGAGGTACCCCCTTTTGGCGTAGCCGCGCCTCCTTTTGCCGACCCGTCAGGGTTGCGCAACGCGCGTAGCCCCAGGACCGAAATGGACGTTCCGTGCCTGGTCCGGGCATCCCCCGGGCCCTCGACGATCGTTCGAACGGAGCAGTGTCCACCCGAACGGGTGAGTGGTGAGTAACACCACAAATCCCCGGTTCCATTGGGATTTTCGGACATCAGTGAGTCAAGATCCCTGTCTGACGACAAGCCCCCGCCACAGCGGCGGGGCGGTCCGGGCGGACGCCGAGTCCTGCCGCCGCCCGGACGACCGGTCGACAGGAGTGGATCGGCAGGAGTGGAGGACCCAGGCACGACGGGTCGCCGGCACGGAGGTTCGCGCCGAGCAGCCCTTGGGGTGAAGCCGCTTTTCGCGGCCGGGCAACTTCGCCAGCCCGAATCCGACAGGTCATCCTTCACAGGCGGCTGACGAAGGGTTGCGCATGACTGCGCTCAATCGTGTCCCGTCGCTGATGGCCCGTGCCGGTACGGCTTCGGCGCTCACCATCGCCGCCGTGGGCGGTTCGATCGTGGCCCCCGGCCTCTCCGCCGAGGCCCAGGCGGCCACTCCGGCGACGAAGGCACTCCAGGTCGCGGCCTCCAAGAAGGGCTCCCCCTACAAGTGGGGCGCCGTCGGGCCGCACCGCTTCGACTGCTCCGGGCTCACGCTGTACTCGTACAAGAAGGCGGGCAAGAAGCTGCCTCGTACGGCGGCCCAGCAGTACAACAAGACGCGCCACATCTCGTCCAAGAGCCGCAAGTCCGGCGACCTCGTGTTCTTCCACTCGGGGTCGAACATCTACCACGTCGGCATCTACGCCGGGAAGGGCAAGATCTGGCACGCCCCGAAGACCGGGGATGTGGTGAGGCTGCAGAAGATCTGGACCAAGAGCGTCTGGTACGGCCGGGTGAGCTGACCGGCGGCCCGAGGGGGGCGGCGGCGTCCTGACACGCCGCCGCCCCTGACGGTCGCTCAGGTGACGGCTTCGAGGAGCAGGACCGTGCCCAGGGCGGTCAGGGCGGCGCCGGTGACCGCTTCCACGCGCCGGGCGGCCCGCGGCCTGCGCAGCCACCGGCCGAGCCGGTCCACCAGCAGCGCCACGGCCGGGAACCACAGCAGGGCGAGCACCACCACGATCAGTGCCAGCAGCAGGGTCCGGGGCAGCGCGGGAGAGCCTGCCGGCACGAACTGCGGGAGCAGGCTGAGGAACGTGATCGGCGCCTTGGGATTGAGCGCGTTGGTGACGAAGCCCTGCCGCAGCGGGCGCGCGGCGACGGAGGTCTCCTCGGGAGCTTCCGGGCGCGGTCGGCGCAGGGCCCGGAGCGTGCGTGCGCCCAGGTACAGCACATAGGCGCCGCCCAGCAGTTGAAGCGTTCGGAACAGTGCGGGGACCGCGGTCAGCACGGCCGCCACCCCAGCGACCGCCAGCGCGGTGTGCAGCATCAGCCCGGCCGTGATGCCGAGCGCGCAGGCGATCCCGGCCCGGCGCGAGACCAGGGCGTTGCGTACGACCACGGTGAAGTCGGCCCCGGGCATGGCGACCATGCCGGCGGCGACCCCGGTGAAGGCGAGAAGCTGTCCGTCCATACGGCCAGCGTGCCGTGCGGAAGCCTTCAGCAGGTACTTCGAATATTCTGGGTCTGCCTTAAGCAATGCTTTAGTCTCCGGCCCGGCGCCCGAGCCCCAAGGGAGTCTCCCGTGTACGACCCCACCCGGCTCGCCGCACTCGTGGCGGTCGCCGAGGCCGGTTCGATCACCCGGGCCGCCGAGCGGCTCGGCTACACCCCGCCCGCGCTCTCCCAGCAGCTGGCGAAGCTGGAGCGGGAGGCGGGCACACCTCTGCTGGTCCGGCACCATCGCGGGGCCCGGCTCACCGGCGCGGGCGAACTGCTGGTGGCGCGGGCCCGCCGGGTGCTGGACGAACTGGAGCGCGCCCGGCATGAACTGGCCCGGCTCACCGGGCTGTCCGGGGGCACGCTCCGGCTCGGCACCTTCCAGACCGCGGGCGTCCATCTGCTGCCGCCGGTACTGAGCGCGTTCCGCCGGGCCCACCCGGACGTGGAACTGACGGTGGCCGACTACGAGCCGCCCGCCGGGGTCGCCGCGGTCGCCGCAGGGGAGATCGATCTGGCGCTGACCCACACCTATGAGCCCGCGGACCCGGTGCCGGTGCCCGCGTCGGTCGTGCTGGAGCCGGTTCTGGTCGAGGAGTTGGTGCTGGTGACCGCGCCCGGGCACGCCCTCGCCGACGCGACCTCACGGCTGCCGCTGAGCGAGCTGGCCGGGCAGCCGCTGATCAGCATGGCGCCGGATCATCCGGCCCGGCAGGGGGTGGAGGCGGTGCTGGCCCGGGCCGGGGCCACCGCGTCGGTGCTGGTGGAGACCCCGGTGTACGCGCTGGTGTGCGCGCTCGTCAGTGCGGGGCTCGGGGTCGGTGTGGTGCCGGAGATGGTGGCGCGGACGGCGGTCACTCCGGTCGGGACCCGGGCGCTGGAAGGGGGCGAGCTGCGCCGTACGATCTCGGTCGCGCGGCGGGCGGAGGGGGCGACGCCCGCGGTGGACGCCTTCGGGGCGCTGTTGCGGGGTGCGTTCGCCAGGGCCTGACTCCTGCGGGGCCTGGACCGGGGCCAGGGCCTGGACAAGGGGCCTGCGGGCGCGGGCCGGGGGGATTCGGTGATGGCCCTATGGCTCCTGCTGGCCCGCCGTGGTGACCGGGCGGGCCGGGGCCGTCCAGGGGAGTTCGATGGAGACCGTCTTGCCGCCCTCGCGGGTCGGCCGGACTCTGAGGCGGCCGCCGCACTCGGCGGTCAGCCAGCGGATGATCACCAGTCCCCGGCCGTTGTCCTGCTGGACGGCGGCGGGCAGGCGCTTGGGGAACCGCGGATGACTGTCGGTGACCCCGATGCGCAGTTGTTCGTCATGGTGCAGCTCGATGTCCACCGTGAAGGTGGGTGACTGACCGAGCGTGTGCTGTACGGCGTTGGTGGCGAGTTCGGAGACGATGAGCCTGATGGTGTCGGCCACGTCCGTCTCGACCGGCAATCCCCATTCCGCGAGAGTGCTGACCACATAGCCACGCGCCGCGGAGACCGAGGCGGGATCGCTCGGCAGAGTGACGGATGCTTCCAGATGGTCTGCCATGGCGACGTCGTCCCTTTCCCACGGGACCGCAGTCCGACACGGAGCGGATGGTTCGAGTACGGTCCCGGACTGGTGCTTCATCGCCAGACTGCCATTACCGCGCCGGTCACGGTGGCGATCCACCAAGATATGCATATATCTGTCGCTCGAAGCGGTGAACTCTGCTACGCGAGACCGT
Organism: Streptomyces cinnabarinus; assembly: GCF_027270315.1. Taxonomy (NCBI): domain Bacteria; kingdom Bacillati; phylum Actinomycetota; class Actinomycetes; order Kitasatosporales; family Streptomycetaceae; genus Streptomyces; species Streptomyces cinnabarinus. The sequence continues at coordinate 1,366,907 of NZ_CP114413.1, forward strand.
ATTTGGGCGGCCCGGTTGGAGTAAGGAGTAGCGCATGCAGCACGGGCCGGCGGTACGCCGCCGAAAGCTGGGCGCCGAACTGCGTGCGTTGCGCACCGGTGCGGGGCTCACCAGCGGTGAGGCGGCGCGTCTGGTGGGCTGGCACCAGTCGAAGGTGAGCCGGATCGAGACCGGTGCCAGCGGGGTGAAACCGGCCGATGTGCGGTTACTGCTGGACGCCTACGCGGTCGGGGACTCACAACTACGGGAGTTGCTGCTGGTGTTGGCGGGGTCCGACGACGGGGCCGGACGTCACCACTGGTGGCACGCGTACCGCGGGGTGCTGCCGCCGACCTACCGGGACTTCATCAGCCTGGAGTCCCAGGCGAGCGCGATGCGCACGCTGGAGACCTCCGTGGTCCCGGGGCTGTTGCAGACGCCGGAGTACGCGCGGGCGGTGACCCGGGCCGCGGTGGGCGGGCTGGACGAGACGGACGAACGGCTGGACGCGCTCGTCGAGGTGCGGCTGGCCCGGCAGGACGTGCTGCGCGGGATGCCACCGCTGGAGCTGAGCGCGGTGCTCGACGAGGCGGTGCTGCGCCGGGACATCGGCGGTCCCGGGGTGATGTCCCGACAGCTGTGGCGGCTGGTGGAGGCGGGGCGGCTGCCTCAAGTGTGCTTGCAGGTCCTGCCGTTCACCGCGGGGGCGCACATCGGTATCACGGGGCCTTTCGTTGTCTTCTCATTTTCGCGCACTTCTGATCTGGATGTGGTTGTTCTCGACCACCTTACGAGTAGCCTCTACCTCGAACGGAAAGAAGACCTCCAGGCGTACACGGAGGCCTTCACCACCCTTCAGATCCACGCCCTTTCGCCCGAGGAATCGTTGGATTACATCGCCGGGATAGCTGACGGCGCGTAAGGAGGCACCATGTCTGCACTGCCTCGGCACGTACCTTCAAGTACCGATCTGCATACCGCGCACTGGTTGCGCAGCAGCTACAGCACGGGTGCGAACAACTGCGTGGAGACGGCTCGGCCGTGGACCGGTCCCGGGGCCGGACTCCTCGCCGTACGGGACTCCAAGAGCCCGGCCGGACCCGCGCTGCTCTTCTCCCCCGAGAGCTGGGCGGACTTCACGGCCGCGTACCAGTCCTGACAGTTCCCGATCCATACCGATCAGTTCCGATCAGTTCCGTCTCGATCCATCGATCAGTTCTCTCGCCGCGGCGGCAGGGCCGTGTCACGCCGACTCATGGTCGTGTCTCGCCGATGACCCGTACAGCGCGTTCGATCTGGCCGTCCGTGAGATCCGCACGGGCGGTCAGCCGCAGCCGTGAGATGCCGTCGGGCACGGAAGGAGGACGGAAACAGCCCACGGCGAGACCCGCCGCACGGCAGTCCGCGGCCCAGCGCACGGCCTCCTCCGGGGAGGGCGCGCGCACCGAGACGACCGCGGCGTCCGGACGCACCGCCTGATGGCCCTCGGCCGTCAGGCGGGCGTGCAGTTCACCGGCCACCGCGCGCGCCCGTGCCGCCCGCTCCGGCTCCCGGCGCAGCAGCCGGAGGGCCGCGAGGGCGGCACCGGCCGCGGCGGGGGCCAGGCCGGTGTCGAAGATGAACGTCCGGGCCGCGTTGACCAGATGGTCGATCACCCGGGCCGGGCCCAGGACGGCGCCGCCCTGACTGCCCAGCGACTTGGACAGCGTCACCGTGACGACGACGTCGTCGGCGCCCGCGAGCCCCGCCGCGTACGGGGCACCCCGGCCGCCGTCGCCGAGCACCCCGAGCCCGTGCGCGTCGTCGACCACGAGTCCCGCGCCGTACTCCCGGCACGCCTCGGCGAGCCCGGCCAGCGGGGCCGCGTCGCCGTCGACCGAGAAGACGGTGTCGGAGACCGCCACGGCCGGTCCGTCATGGGTCTGCAGTGCCTTGCGCACGGCGTCCGGCTCGGCGTGCGCGACCACCTGGGTCGTACCGCGGGCCAGCTGGCAGCCGTCGATGAGTGAGGCGTGGTTGCCCGCGTCGGACACGATCAGCGAGCCGTGCGGCCCGAGCGCGGTGACCGCGGCGAGGTTGGCCGCGTAGCCGGAGGAGAAGACCAGCGCCGCCTCGAAGCCGCAGAAGTCCGCCAGCTCGCGCTCCAGCTCGGTGTGGAGTTCCGTCGTACCGGTGACGAGCCGGGAGCCGGTGGCGCCGCCGCCCCAGGTCCGCGCCGCCTCGGCCGCGCCCTCGGTGACCTCCGGATGGTGGGCCAGGCCCAGGTAGTCGTTGCTCGCGAGGTCCAGCAGCGGCGAGTCGGCGGGGCGGGGGCGCAGGGTCCGGACGAGTCCGGCACGGCGGCGCAGCTCCGCCTGGTCGTCGATCCAGCCGAACGCCATGGGTCCTCCGGGGATTTTGTAGGCAGCGCACAGACACTAGCGGGACGACCCGGCGCCCAGGGTGTGGCAATACCCACACCTCGAAGCGCCCGAGTTGTACGAACTCTCCTTGGCCAGGAACCCCTCCGTAAGACAGGATCAGCTCTCATGGACCTGCTGAACACGCTGGTGGACAAGGGGCTGCGGCGCGAGCTGCCGACCCGCGAGGAAGCCCTGGCCGTCCTCGCGACGTCCGATGACGACCTGCTCGATGTGGTGGCCGCAGCCGGCAAGGTGCGCCGGCACTGGTTCGGCCGTCGGGTGAAACTGAACTACCTCGTCAACCTCAAGTCCGGCTTGTGCCCGGAGGACTGCTCCTACTGCTCGCAGCGGCTGGGCTCGACCGCCGGGATCCTCAAGTACACCTGGCTCAAGCCCGACGAGGCCTCCCAGGCGGCCGCCGCGGGGCTCGCGGGCGGCGCCAAGCGCGTCTGTCTGGTGGCCAGCGGACGCGGTCCGACCGACCGTGACGTGGACCGGGTCTCGGACACCATCCGGGCGATCAAGGACCAGAACGAGGGCGTCGAGGTGTGCGCCTGTCTCGGGCTGCTCTCCGACGGCCAGGCCGAGCGGCTGCGCGAGGCGGGCGCGGACGCCTACAACCACAACCTCAACACGTCCGAGGGGACGTACGGGGACATCACGACCACGCACACCTACGCCGACCGCGTCGACACCGTGCAGAAGGCGCACGGGGCCGGTCTCTCCGCGTGCTCCGGTCTGATCGCCGGCATGGGTGAGAGCGACGAGGACCTGGTCGATGTCGTGTACTCGCTGCGTGAGCTGGACCCGGACTCGGTGCCGGTCAACTTCCTGATCCCGGTCGAGGGCACGCCGCTGGCCAAGGAGTGGAACCTCACTCCGCAGCGGTGCCTCAGGATTCTGGCGATGGTGCGGTTCGTCTGTCCGGACGTGGAGGTACGGATCGCCGGTGGCCGTGAGGTCCATCTGCGCACCATGCAGCCGCTCGCCCTGAACCTGGCCAATTCGATCTTCCTCGGTGACTACCTCACGACCGAGGGCCAGGCGGGCAAGGCCGACCTGGAGATGATCGCCGACGCCGGGTTCGAGGTGGAGGGCGCGGGCGAGGTGACGCTGCCGGAGCACCGGGCGGCCGGGGGTGGCTGCGGGTCGCACGCGGGAGGCCACGACTGTGGCGGCTGCGGGTCCCGCGAGGGCGGCGGAGTCTGCGGTTCCGTTCCGGCCGCATCGGCCTCGCCGGCCGAACAGGCCGAGCCCGGTGAGGTCCGCAGCGATCTCGTCGCCGTGCGCCGCCGGGGCGCCGGAACGGACGTCGCGCCCAATGCCTGACCTGAGCGTGCCCGAGCTGCTGGACCTCGACCGGAAGCACGTGTGGCATCCGTACGGTCCGATGCCGGGCCGGCAGGAGCCGCTGGTCGTGGAGTCGGCGAGCGGGGTGCGGCTGCGGATGGCGGACGGCTCGGGCGAGCTGGTCGACGGGATGTCGTCCTGGTGGTCGGCCATCCACGGCTACAACCACCCGGTGCTCAACGAGGCGGCCGTCGAGCAGCTCGGCCGGATGAGCCATGTGATGTTCGGCGGGCTCACCCACGAGCCCGCCGTACGCCTGGCGAAGCACCTTGTCGACATGTCGCCCGAGGGGCTTGAGCATGTCTTCCTCGCCGACTCGGGCTCGGTGTCGGTCGAGGTCGCGGTGAAGATGTGCCTGCAGTACTGGCGCTCGCTGGGGCGGCCCGGCAAACAGCGGCTGATGACCTGGCGGGGCGGCTACCACGGGGACACCTGGCAGCCGATGTCGGTGTGCGACCCCCAGGGCGGGATGCACGACCTGTGGACCGGAGTGCTCCAGCGCCAGGTCTTCGCGGACCCGCCGCCGGTCGAGTACGAGGAGTCCTACGCCGACCATCTGCGGTCCCTGATCGAGCGGCACGCCGACGAACTGGCCGCGGTGATCGTCGAGCCGGTGGTGCAGGGCGCGGGCGGGATGCGGTTCCACTCCCCCGCGTATCTGCGGGTGCTGCGCGAGGCGTGCGACGCGCACGGTGTGCTGCTGGTCTTCGACGAGATCGCGACCGCCTTCGGGCGCACGGGCGCGCTGTTCGCCGCGGACCACGCGGCCGTGACGCCGGATGTGATGTGTGTCGGCAAGGCTCTGACCGGCGGCTATATGACGCTGGCCGCCACCTTGTGCACCTCGCGCGTGGCCGACGGGATCTCCCAGGGCGAGGTGCCGGTGCTGGCGCACGGCCCGACGTTCATGGGCAATCCGCTGGCGGCCGCCGTGGCCTGCGCCTCGCTCGAACTGCTGCTGGGCCAGGATTGGCAGGCGGAGGTCAAGCGGATCGAGGCGGGGCTGCGCGAGGGGCTGGCTCCGGCCGCGGATCTGCCGGGCGTGCGGGACGTACGGGTCCTCGGCGCCATCGGCGTCGTCCAGCTGGATCACCAGGTGGACATGAAGGCGGCCACGGAAGCGGCCGTACGCGAGGGCGTGTGGCTGCGGCCGTTCCGCGATCTGATCTACACGATGCCGCCGTACGTCACGGGCGACGCGGACCTGGCGCGGATCGCGCGCGCGGTGTGCGCGGCGGCGCGGGAGGGCTGAGATGTCGGTACTGGTGATCACGGGCACCGGCACGGAGATCGGCAAGACGATCACCACCGCCGCCGTCGCCGCCACGGCGCTCGCCGCCGGCCGCACGGTGGCCGTGCTGAAGGCCGCCCAGACCGGGGTGGGACCGGACGAGCGCGGGGACGCCGACGAGTGCGCTCGGCTCGCGGGTGCGGTGACGACGGCCGAACTGGCCCGTTTCCCGGAGCCGTTGGCGCCGGGGACGGCCGCGCGCCGGGCGGGACTGCCGCCGGTGCGCCCGCAGGCGATCGCCGAGGCGGCCGCGAAGCTGGCCACCGAGCACGACCTGGTGCTGGTGGAAGGGGCGGGCGGGCTCCTGGTCCGCTTCGACGAGGCGGGCGGCACGCTCGCGGACGCCGCCGAACTCCTGGCCGCTCCCGTCCTGGTGGTCGCACCGGCCGGCCTGGGCACCCTCAACTCCACGGAGCTGACGGCCCACGAACTCCGTGCCCGGCGCCTGGACTTCCGCGGTGTGGTGATCGGCAGCTGGCCCGACGCCCCTGATCTGGCATCCCGTTGCAATGTGGCGGACCTGCCGGAGGTATCCGGGGCACCGCTGCTGGGGGCGCTGCCCGCTGGCGCGGGGGCGCTGGCACCGGCGGACTTCCGTGCGGCGGCGGGGGGTTGGCTGGCTGCGGAGCTGGGCGGTACGTGGGACGCGGTGGCCTTCCGGGAGCGCGTGGCCGGCTGAGCCCGGGGTGGGTTACACCGGGTCCTTCTCTGCAAGCAATCGGACGAGTTCGATGCGGGAGCGGATGCCCAGCCTCGTGAACACCCCCCGTAGATGGTGGTCGATCGTGCGCGGGCTCAGGGCCAGGCGGGACGCGATCTCCCGGTTCGTCGCGCCTTCGGCGGCCATCCTGGCGACCAGGAGCTGTTGCGCGGTGAGGCGGGCGGTCGGGTCGTCGGGGCCGGAGGGTGCGGGGTCGGAGGGGGCGCCCAGGGCGCGGAGTTCGGCTCGGGCCTGGGCGGCGCAGTGCGGGGCGCCGAAGGACTCGAACGCCTCCAGCGCGCTGTGCAGCCGGTCTCGGGCTTCCGTACGGCTGCGCAGCCGGCGCAGCGCGCCGCCGAACAGCAGCTCCGTGCGGGCGCGTTCGAGGTCGCGGGTGCCGCGCCCGTGCAGGACGAGCGCGCTGCGGTAGTGCTCCACGGCCTCGGCGCCGGGCGCGAGCAGCGCGCGGCAGCGGGCGCTCAGGGCCAGGTCGTCGGCGCTGCCCACGGTGCTCGCCCAGCGGTGGTAGTCGGCGTGGGCGACCCGGGCGACGCGCGTGTCGCCGGTGCGGACGGCGGCCTCGACATAGTGCGGGGTGGCCAGATGGCGGACCGCGCGGTGGCCGTGCCCCGGGCCGAACCCGGCGAGCGCGCGCAGCCGGGCCGCCGCCGCGGCGAACCGCCCCGTGCCCAGGTCAAGACAGGCGAGCGCCCACTGTGCGAGCGCCGCCGGCAGTCCCAGACCGTGGGCCAAGGCGTACGAGCGAGCAGTGGCGGCGCGTTCCCGGCAGACCTCGGCGTCACCGGTGAGGGCCGCGAACATGGCGAGGGCGGCCTGGAGATGGCAGGCCCCGTTGTCCTGGCCGGTGGTGTGGGCCTGCCACAGGGCGTCGGTGGCGGCGGCCTCTCCGGCACGGGGGCGGCCGGTCCAGAAGTCGGCGTAGACCCGGAACTCCATGGCCTGCGCCACGGCGGCCGTCGTGCCCCGGGCGCGGGCGGACTCGGCGGCGCGCAGGGTGGCTCCGGCGGCGCGGGTGTGGTCGCCGAGGAGCAGGGCGGCGATGCCGGCGTGGATCAGGAGGGTGGGGTCACCGCCGGGACCGCACCTCCCGGCCGCCGCCTCCAGCAGCTCCCGTGCGTCGCCGTACCGTCCTTCGAAGGCCGCGACCAGGCCGCCCAGCGTGCCGGGCACCTCGACGCCGAGCCGCCCGGCGACCCGGGCCGCCTCCCGCAGCCGCCGTACGTCGCCGGTGTAGATGGCCGCTTCGGTGGCCCGGGCGAGCAGGTGGGTCGCGCGTCCGCCCTGTTCCCGGCCCGCCTCCCCGAGCAGCGTGTCGAAGGCGTCGGTCGCGTTGCCCGCTCTGAGGGCCAGGACGCCGGTCAGCGCGGGGTCGGCGGTGGCGACGGTGAGGTGCCGGGCACGGTCGCTGTCACCGGACTGCCAGGCGTGGTCGGCGGCGCGGGCGAGCAGCAGGGTCTGCTCGGATGGGTCGGGGCAGAGCTGGGCGGCGCGTTCGGCGAGGGCGCGGGCCAGGGTGAGGCGTCCGGTCTGCTCCGCCGTGCGTGCCGCGTCGCCGAGTTCCGCCGCGAGCCGCCCGCTCGGGCCGAGCGCGCCGGCGCCTCGGTGCCAGGAGCGCCGAGGTGTCTCCCCGGCGCCGTGCAGCACCCGGGCCAGCAGCCGGTGCGCGTCCCGCCGGTCCGCCGGACTCCCCGTCTCATAGGCGGCGATCCGGGTCCAGGCGTCCCGGAACACGACCCCGCGCGCCCCGGAGTGGGCCACCCCGGACGCCTCCGCGGCCTCCAGCGGGCGGGTGTCGAGGCGGGCGGCCGTCACGGCGCGCAGGAAGGCGTGGGTGGCGACCGGGTACTGGTCGGCCGCGGCCAGCAGCAACAGCAGCCGGGTGTCGTCGGGCAGGGCGCGGATCTCGGCTCGATGCGCGTGGAGGCACGCGGGTGCCAGCTCGGCGGGTTCCGTGGGGAGCGGGTCGAGTCCCGCCGCCTGCCGCGCCGTCAGCCTGCCCACGGCTTCGGCGGCGGCGCGCGGATCGCCGTATACGGCACGCAGCACACGCACCCGCACGGGCTCGGACACGGGCCGGGCGGCCGGATGCTGTACGGCGCCTGTGAGCTGCGGTGCCGAAGTGCGGTCGAGGGGCTGGGGGTTCACCGGGGTCACCACACAAAAGACGTTACTGGCGAGTTAATTGACCAGTAAAGACCGGCGATTTCACCGATGCGGCGCGCGTAGACCCGGCCCGACACTCCTGGCGAACCCCACACGCCTCAGGAGGCCCCCATGCAGCGCCCCATGCGTCGCATCGCCACGGCCGTCGCGACCGCGGCCGCTTCGCTCCTTCTGGCCCTTGCCCTCTCCCCCACACCCGCCCGGGCGGCGACCCACAACCCGGTCGTCTTCGTACACGGTCTGAGCAGTTCCGCCGACAGCTGGGACGACTGGATCGCCGACTTCAAGGCGGACGGCTACACCTCCTCCGAGCTGTACGCCTTCTCCTACGACTGGTCCCAGTCGAACGCGACCACGGCCCGTCAGCTCGCCACCTACGTCAACACCGTGCGCACCCAGACGGGCGCCGCGAAGGTGGACCTGGTCGTGCACTCCATGGGCGCCCTCGGCTCCCGCTACTACCTGAAGAACCTGAGCGGGACGTCGTACGTCGACGACTTCGTGTCGAGCGCGGGCACCAACCACGGCACGACCACGGCCGGATGGTGCTCCTGGCTGTACACCTCGTGCGCCGAGATGTACACCGGCAGCTCCTTCCTCACCGCGCTGAACTCCGGTGACGAGACCCCGGGCAGCGTCTCGTACGCCAGCTACTGGTCCAACTGCGACGACGCGCTCACCCCGGACACCACCGCGATCCTCAGCGGGGCGACCAACGTCGAGGTCGGCTGCGTCTCGCACACCGACATGAACAACGACTACGGCGTCTACGAACAGGTGCGCGACTTCATCGCCTGACCCGCGCACCTAGGGCGCACAGCGGGGGTGCGCGGCGGGCGTCCGGGGGACAATCGGGATATGGCCCGTCCGTCCCGGGAGGTTCCCATGCCGCTTCGGTCCGCCGGCACCGACAAGGTGCCGCGGGATGCCGTGCACCACCCGCTGTTCGCCCGTTTCTACGCCCGCTGCAGCGTGAACGCCGAGACCGGTCTGGGTGTGGGCGCCCTGCGCGACCGGCTGCTCGCCGGACTCTCCGGCCGGGTGATCGAGATCGGGGCGGGCAACGGCCTGAACTTCGCCCACTATCCGGGCACCGTCTCGGAGGTCGTCGCGATCGAGCCGGAGCGGGTGCTGCGGCACCTGGCCGTGGAGGCCGCCCTGCGCTCAGATGTCCCGGTGGACGTGGTGCCGGGGGCGGCGGAGGCGCTGCCGGTCAAGAGCGAGGCGTTCGACGCGGCAGTGGTCTCGCTGGTGCTGTGCAGTGTCCGGGACGTACCGCGGGCGCTGTCGGAGATCCGTCGGGTGCTGCGGCCCGGCGGGGCCGTGCGGTTCCTGGAGCACGGCCGGGGCGGCGGCACCGCGATGCACCTCACCCAGCGGGCCCTGGACCGGACGGTGTGGCCGCTGCTCTGCGGCGGCTGCCACGTCGGCCGGGAGCCGGTGGCGTCCCTGCGCGACGCGGGCTTCGAACTCGGCCCCTACCGGCGGCTCCTGGTGCCGGAGAAGGGGCCGAGGCTGCCCACCTCGTACTGCGTGCTGGGCACGGCGTGGCGGCCCATGGCCGAGGACTGATCATCCGTACCGCCGCCGCTCACTCGCACCACTCCCGCAGCCGCTCCGCGATGTCCTGCACCGACGCCTCGCCGCTCTTGACCAACCGGGCCAGTTCGCGGACCTGTTCCGGCGAGGTGACGACCTTCAGGCCGCTCGCGATCAGGTAGGCGTAGGCCACGGCGGAGGCGAACAGGGCGTTGGAGCGCTCCAGCGCCGGGACGTGGATGAGCAGTTGGAGCAGGGCCGCGGCGCGGGCCTGCGGGGTGTCGTAGACGGGCACGTCGAATATCACGGCGTCGTGGCGGGCGACGGCCGCGACCAGGGCGCCCCAGTCGGTGACCTGGGGGTCGCCCGGGGTCATCCGTTCGGCGAGCATCAGCAGCCAGGCGAGGTCGACTCTCACTTCGCTCAAGGGTCAGCGACGACCTTCGCGCTCCGCGCCGAACTCCTCGGCGAAGACGGACTCGTACTGCTTCATGAAGTCGGCGGCGGCCTCCACGAAGGTGTGGCCGACCTCGCCGGCGTCCTGCCGGACGAGTTCCTCGATGTAGCGGTTGACGCTCATGCCGCGCGCCGTCGCGCGTTCGCGGGCCGCGCGGGCGGTGTCCTCGTCGACGCGGACGTTCAGCTGGGTTTTCGCCATACCTCGAAGCTAGCGCCGAGGTGCTAGCAGAGGCAAGGGAATCATTCCTGGGGTGGAGGGCGACTCGGACCTCAGGGGGATGCCCGGTGTGGGCCGGGTCACACTACGCTCGGCCCTGACAAGGACGTCGCGATGTCCAGGACCGAGGAGGCCGCCTTGTCCACTCCTGCTCCGGTGCACGACCCGGCCGACTCGATCGCGGCCCGGGCCCGCGGTCTGACCAAGGCGTACGGCTCGGGCGAGACGGCGGTGCTGGCGCTGGACTCGGTGGACGTCGACATCGCGCGGGGCCGCTTCACCGCGGTCATGGGCCCCTCGGGGTCCGGGAAGTCCACGCTGATGCACTGTCTCGCCGGTCTCGACAACGTCTCGGCCGGTCAGGTGTGGCTCGGCGGCACCGAGATCACGGGGCTGAAGGAGCGTGAGCTGACCCGGCTGCGGCGGGACCGGATCGGGTTCATGTTCCAGTCGTTCAACCTGATCCCGACCCTGAACGCCGCCGAGAACATCACCCTGCCCATGGACATCGCGGGCAAGAAGCCCGACGAGAAGTGGCTCGACCAGGTCATCGACACGCTCGGTCTGCGGGACCGGCTCAAGCACCGGCCCGCGCAGCTCTCCGGCGGTCAGCAGCAGCGCGTGGCCTGCGCCCGCGCCCTGGCCTCCCGCCCGGAGCTGATCTTCGCCGACGAGCCGACCGGCAACCTCGACTCGCGCGCCGGTCTGGAGGTGCTCGGCTTTCTCCGGGACGCCGTCGACCAGCTCGGGCAGACCGTCGTCATGGTCACCCACGACCCGGGCGCCGCCGCCCACTCCGACCTGGTGCTCTTCCTCGGGGACGGGCGGATCGTGGACGAGATGGCCCGGCCCACGGCGGAGGCGGTGCTGGAGCGCATGAAGCGGTTCGACGTGATCCGGGGCGCCGCCGACGCCCCCGAGGAGGACTGACCCGGTGCTCAAGGCGACCCTGCGCAGTTTCCTCGCCCACAAGGGACGGCTGCTGCTCTCCGCCCTCGCGGTACTCCTGTCGGTCGCGTTCGTCGCGGGCAGCCTGATCTTCTCGGACACCGTCAGCCGTACCTTCGACCGGCTCTTCGCCTCGACAGCGGCCGATGTCACGGTCAGCCCGAAGGAGAACCTCGACGAGTCGCTGCCGTCCGGTTTCACCCCCACACTGCCGGCCTCGCTGGCGGACCGGGCGGCCCGGGTCGAGGGCGTCGAGACGGCGCGCCTGGACGTGGACGTGGAGGGCATCACGGTCGCCGACGAGGACAACGAGTCCGTCGGCCCGACCACCGGCGCCCCCACCATCGGCACCAACTGGAACCCCACCGACCGCAGCCCGGTCGAGCTGACCTCCGGTCATGCCCCCGAGGGCCCGGGGCAGGTGCTGATCGACGCGGACACCGCCGACAGCAAGGACGTGGCCATCGGTGACACGCTCACCGTGATCGCGGCGCCGGGCTCGTTCAAGGCCGAGGTCGTCGGCATCGTCACGTTCACCACGACCAACCCCGGCGCCGCCCTGATCTTCTTCGACACCCCGACCGCGCAGACCCGGCTGCTGGGCGACGCGGACGCCGGGACCAGCATCTCGGTGGACGCCGCGGAGGGCGTCAGCGATCCGCAGCTCAAGCAGCGGGTGGCCGCCGCGCTCGGCGCGGACACCTACGACTTCCGGACGGCCGACGAACAGGCCGAGTCCGACCTGGACCAGCTCGGCGGGTTCCTCGACGTCATCAAGTACGTGATGCTCGGCTTCGCCGGGGTCGCCGTGCTGGTCGGGGTGTTCCTGATCGTCAACACCTTCTCGATGCTGATCGCCCAGCGCACCCGCGAGCTGGGCCTGCTGCGGGCGCTCGGCGCCGACCGGCGCCAGGTGCGGCGCTCGGTGCTCCTGGAGGCGCTGCTGCTGGGGCTGGTGGGCGCCTCGCTGGGCCTGGCCACCGGGATCGGTCTGGCCATCGGGCTGATAGAGCTGATGGGCCTGCTCGGCATGAACATCCGCTCCGCGGACATGGTGATCGGCTGGGCGACGCCCGTGTCGGCGTACGCGGTCGGCCTAGGCGTGACCTTCGTCGCGGCCTACCTCCCGGCTCGGCGCGCGGCCACCGTCTCCCCCATGGCGGCGCTCGCGGACGCCGAGATCGCCGGGGTCGGCAAGCCGCTCAGGGTGCGCGCGGTGGTGGGCCTCGTGGTCGGGGCGCTCGGCGCTGCGGCGCTCGTGGGCTGCGTCACCGCCTCGGAGACGTCGTCGGCCGCGTCCCTGCTCGGCCTGGGTGTGCTGCTGACGCTCGTCGCGACCGTCATCGCCGGGCCCCTCCTGGTCCGGCCGGTGATCCGGGTCCTGGGCGGGGCCTTCCCCGCGCTGTTCGGCTCGATCGGCCGGATGAGCCAGCGCAACGCCCTGCGCAACCCCCGCCGCACGGGGGCCACCGCGGCGGCCCTGATGGTCGGGCTCGCGCTGGTCGGCGGGATGTCGGTGGCGAGCGCCTCGATGACCAAGTCGTTCGACGAGCAGATCGACAAAACGCTGGGCGCCGACTTCGTCGTCCAGAACACCAACTTCGTGCCGTTCCCCCGGGAGATCACCGAGAAGATCCGCGACACCGAAGGCGTCGGCCTGGTCGTGCGCTCCCGGCTCGCCACGATCGCGGCCCGCCTGCCCGACGGCGACCGCGTCGAGACGACGGCCACCGCCTACGATCCGCGGCTCGACGAGGTCGCCAACTTCACGTACGCGCAAGGCGATTCGGCCGCGGCGCTGGCCGAGGGCAGCATGGCCATGGACCGGGACTTCGCCCAGGACCACGGGGTGCGCGTCGGCAGCACGATCCCCGTCGAGTTCCAGGGCGGGCGCACCGCCGAGCTGACGGTCGGGGCACTCACCGACATGGAGTCCGCCGACGGCTTCGGCACCCAGGGCGGGATGTACTTCGGCCTGACCACCCTGGAGCGGTACGCCCCGGGCGGTCAGGAGTCCGCGGTGTACGTCAACGGCGCACCGGGCACGAACGACGACGACCTGCGCGCCGGCCTGGAGAAGACGCTCGAGCCCTACCCCCAGGTACAGGTCCGGGATCTCGCGGACTACAAGGAACTGGTGCGCGACCAGATCGCCGTGCTGCTGTACCTGGTGTACGCGCTGCTCGGGCTAGCCATCGTCATCGCGGTGCTCGGGGTGGTGAACACCCTCGCCCTGTCGGTCGTGGAGCGGACGCGGGAGATCGGCCTGCTGCGGGCGATCGGTCTGTCCCGGGTCCAGTTGCGCCGGATGATCCGTCTCGAGTCGGTGGTGATCGCGGTGTTCGGGGCGGTACTCGGGCTCGCGCTCGGCCTGGTGTGGGGGGTGTGCACTCAGCAGGTGCTGGCCCTGCAGGGCATGACGGCGCTGGCGATTCCCTGGGGCACGATCGTCGCGGTGGTGATCGGCTCGGCGGTGGTGGGCATCGTGGCGGCCCTGCTGCCCGCGCTGCGCGCCTCCCGGATGAACGTGCTGGCGGCCATCGCGCACGAGTGAGCGTCCGCATGGCGAAAATCCGGGCCGGCGGTCCGGCCGTCGTGGTCTGCTCGCCGCATGACTGATCTACGGATACGGACCGCCGGGCCCGCCGATCTCGACACCGTGCTGGCCTTCTGGAAGAGCGCCGCCGAGGGCACCAGCATCAGCGACGACCGGGACGGGGTGGAGCGCCTGGTCGCGCGCGACCCGGAGGCGCTGATCCTGGCCGAGCGGGCCGGGGAGCTGGTCGGCACGGTGATCGCGGGCTTCGACGGCTGGCGCTGCCATCTGTACCGGCTCGCGGTCCACCCGGACCACCGCCGCCAGGGCATCGGCTCCGCCCTGCTCACGGCCGCCGAGGAGCGCTTCGTGGCGCTCGGGGGCCGCCGTGGGGACGCGATGGTGCTCCAGCGCAACGCGCGGGCCCATCACGCGTGGCGCGCGGCGGGCTACACACCTCAGGAGCAGTGGCTGCGCTGGGTCAAGCGCCTCACCGACTGACCCTCTTTGCTCATCCTTTAACATTGGGGGACCACTCTCGGTCCTCCAATGAAAGGTGTGTGAGCGTCCGCCCATGGGCGAGCCTCCCAGTACGCGACATCGCGCGCTCCTTCCCACCCTGTCCGATCATGGGACGGAGGTGACCCGATGACCGAAGTGCTCCTGCTGCTGGTGGCGATCCTGCTGTCGCTCACCTGTGGCGCCTTCGTCGCCGCCGAGTTCTCGCTCACCACGGTCGAGCGCGGCCAGCTCGAACAGGCCGTGGAGCGCGGCGAGCGGGGTGCCTCCGGGGCCTTGAAGGCCGTACGGAATCTGACCTTCCAGCTCTCCGGGGCGCAGCTCGGCATCACCGTCACCAACCTGGTGGTCGGCATGCTCGCGGAGCCGTCCATCGCGCGCCTGCTAGCGGGACCGCTGGAATCGCTCGGCATATCCGCCTCCACGGCCGCCTCCGTCGCCCTGGTGATCGGCACCGCGCTGTCCACGGTGGTCCTGATGGTCGTCGGCGAACTGGTACCGAAGAACTGGGCGATCTCCTCGCCGCTGGCCGTGGCCAAGCGCGTGGGCAACCCGCAGCGCTGGTTCAGCGCCGCGTTCCGCCCGTTCATCACGCATCTGAACAACACGGCCAACCGCATCGTCCGCCGCTTCGGCGTGGAGCCCGCCGAGGAGCTGGCCTCCGCGCGGGGGCCGCAGGAACTGGCGGCGCTGGCCCGGCACTCCGCCAAGCAGGGCGCCCTGGAGGCGGACACCGCGGAGCTGTTCGTGCGGACCCTGAACCTCGCGGACCTGACCGCGGAGAACGTGATGACGCCGCGCGTGCAGGTCATCGCCCTGGAGGCGTCGGCGACCTGCGAGGACGTGGCCAACGCCACCCGCGCGACCGGCCTGTCCCGGTTCCCGGTCTACCGCGGCAACCTCGACACCGTCGTGGGCACCGCGCACATCAAGGACATCCTCGCCGTCCCCGCCGGGCGGCGGGCCCGGGTCCCGGTAGCCGACCTGATGCGCGAGCCGCTGCTGGTCCCCGAGTCGCTCACCGTCGACCGGCTGCTGGACCGGCTCTCCGGCAAGCGCACCATGGCCGTCGTGATCGACGAGTACGGCGGTACGGCGGGCGTGGCCACGCTGGAGGACATCGTCGAGGAGGTCGTCGGCGAGGTCCGCGACGAGCACGATCCGCACGAGACGCCCGACATCGCCCCCGCCGGCAGCGACGACTCCGGCCGGGCCCTGTTCTCGGCCGACGGCTCGGCCCGCGTCGACCGGCTCGCGCGCGTGGGCCTGCGGGCACCCGAGGGACCGTACGAGACGCTGGCCGGTCTGGTGGCCCACGAGCTGGGGCGGATCCCCGAGGCCGGGGACTCGGTGCGGGTCGCCGGCTGGCGGCTGGACGTCACGGACGCCTCGGGGCACCGCGCCGCGCGGGTGCTGCTGCACGCGCCGCTCGACGATCAGCTCGACGGTGGTCGTGGCGGCGGTTCTGACGGCGGCCGTGGCGACGGTTCCCACGACGGTTCTGACGACGGTTTTGACGACAAGGAGGAGACGCTGTGACCGCGATCCAGTTGCTGATCGGCTTTGCGACCCTCGTCGTCAACGCCTTCTTCGTCGGCGCCGAGTTCGCGCTGATCTCGGTGCGCCGCAGCCAGATCGAGCCGTACGTCGAGCGGGGCGACCGGCGCGCCAAGAGCGTGCTGTGGGGCCTGGAGCACGTGTCCGCGCTGATGGCCGCGGCCCAGCTCGGCATCACCCTGTGCACCCTGATCCTCGGTGTGGTCGCCGAACCGGCCATCGAGCATCTGCTGGAGCCGGTGTTCCACGCGCTGGGCGTGCCGGAGGGCGCGGGGCACGTGGTGTCGTTCGTGATCGCGCTGACCCTGGCGACGTATCTGCACATGCTGCTCGGCGAGATGGTGCCGAAGAACATCGCGCTGGCGGAGCCGGTGCGCAGCGCGCTGGTGCTGGGTCCGCCCCTGGTGACGCTGTCGCGGGGACTGCGCCCGGTGATCTTCACGATCAACGCCTTCGCGAACGCCCTGCTGCGCCTGCTGCGCGTGGAGACCAAGGACGAGGTCACCGCGACCTTCTCGGACGCGGAACTGGCACGGCTGGTGCGGGACTCCGGCGAGGCGGGCCTGATCGACGAGCGGGCCCGGGAGCGGCTGCACGACGCCCTGGAGCTGGGCCGGCGGCCGGTGCGTGACGTCGTGCTCCCGCTGGAACGCGTCGTCTACGCGCGCGTGGGCGTCACTCCGGAGGAGCTGGAGGGGCTGTCCGCGCAGTCCGGGTTCTCCCGCTTCCCGGTGGTCGACGAGGGGCGCCGGATCGTCGGCTATCTCCATGTGAAGGACGCGCTGGACGCCTCGCCGCGGGACCTGCCGTTCCGGGTGCCGGACATGCGGCCCATCGCCCGGGTGCGGGAGAGCACCCCGCTGGACGACGTGCTGAGCGCGATGCGGGGCGGCCGTACGCACCTGGCGGCGGTGGTCGGGGACGACGGACGGCTGTCGGGCCTGGTGACGATGGAGGACGTGCTGCGGGAGCTGTTCGGGCAGCGGACGTAGGGCCTCGTCAGGAGGATCCCGGGGCGACCGACCGACGGGTATGCGCCCCGGGATACCATTTGCCTCGCCATGCAGACGAACCCCGCACACACCAGCCTCGTCGCCGTCGGCGACTCCTTCACCGAAGGCATGTCGGACCTGCTCCCGGACGGTTCCTACCGGGGCTGGGCCGATCTCCTCGCCACGCGGATGGCCGCCCGGAGCCCCGGCTTCCGGTATGCCAACCTCGCGGTGCGGGGGAAGCTGATCGGCCAGATCGTCGAGGAGCAGATCGAGGTCGCGGCGGCCATGCGGGCCGACGTGGTGACGCTGGTCGGCGGTCTCAACGACACGCTGCGGCCCAAGTGCGACATGGGCCGGGTGCGCGGACTGCTGGAGGAGGCCGTGGAACGCCTCGCGCCCTCCTGCAAGCAGCTCGTGCTGATGCGCAGCCCCGGCCGCCAGGGCCCGGTCCTGGAGCGGTTCCGGCCGCGCATGGAGGAGCTGTTCGCCTGCGTCGACGAGCTGGCCGAACGCCACGGCGCGGTGGTAGTCGACCTCTATGGCGCCCCCTCGCTCTCCGACCCGCGCATGTGGGACGTGGACCGGCTGCACCTGACCCCCGACGGCCACCGCCGGGTGGCGGAGGCGGTGTGGCAGACGCTCGGATACGAGCCCGAGGACCCGGAGTGGCGCACCCCGATCCCGGCCTCGGCGCCGCCCGGCTGGGTCAGCCGCCGCGTCACGGACGCACGGTTCGCCCGGCAGTACCTGCTCCCGTGGATAGGCCGCCGCCTCACCGGCCGCTCCTCCGGCGACGGCCTCCCGGCCAAGCGCCCGGAGCTTCTGCCGTACGAGGGACCGGCCGTCTGACCTCCCACTGGACGGGGCTGTGAGCACGCGGGCGGGGAATGCGTGCAGTGTGCGCCAGGGGTGGCCCAACGCGGGACGAGGGCCCGCCGAACGCTGCCGCGGGCGGCTGGTGCGGTGCCGGTTCCCGTCCCGGTGCTCCAGCCAGCAGTAGCCGACCGCCCGGCCCGCCGACTGGCGTGCAGCTGGATCTGCGAGGACTTGCTGGGGGCCGACGGGCCCGTGACCACGTACAGCATGCAGCCCTCTTGCGAGACGGAGCCCACGTATCTGCGGCCGGCATCAGAGCAAGCGGGCGGCGTAAAGCCCTCTGGGACGCGGCCTTCGCACTGTCCTCGATGGTGCGGGAGGCAGCCCCTGGCTACGCCAACGAGGTGGGCAAGACCCGCTCGGGAGCGCCGGAATGGTGGGTTCCTGAATCGATCCGATTCGAGCGCGCGTTGTTGGCCAGGGGTAACGGGTTGGTTACGTCGGCCTTCCCAAGAGAGCGTCTCTCCGCGGGCTCGGGGCGTTTCGGGTGTGGGTTCGGCGCCGGCCTGCCTGCTGTGGGTCTTGACTGCGGCGGGTTCTCTGTCGCTTCTGATGGGCAGCCAACGGGGGCTCCTGATGGCGAATATGCCAGTGTGTGGGGAGATGCGAAATGAGTTACGTCTTTACAGTTCCCTGGCTATCGCGACGAATCACTGGGTCGTCACGATGCGGCTCCAGCTATTCAGCCCTCACTGCTGTGGGAGTCGGCGCATGGAGAACGTGGCTGCGCAATGGATCGAATACACCGACCGTGAGCGGGAGGAGCGAGGAGACCCACCGCTTACAGCGTTCGAAGAGCTGCAGGCGGCAGCGAAGATCGTCACGCATGGCACGCGGATCATGCATCACCCCGTGTACGGGGTGGCAAGGCTCGCCGACGGCATCAGGAGGAACTCTTCCTGATCCCTCTCGTCGGCGCTATGACGGACCGCCGCGCCTAGCCATTGACCTGTAGTTTCCTACGGCTCCTGGACGGTACGGACCCTGTATGGACGGACTGTAAACTCTGGACACGTGACTTCTGCGCCCGCCAAGCCCCGCATCCCGAACGTCCTCGCCGGACGCTACGCCTCCACCGAGCTCGCCACGCTCTGGTCCCCCGAGCAGAAGGTGAAGCTGGAGCGTCAGCTCTGGCTCGCCGTGCTGCGGGCCCAGAAGGACCTCGGGATCGAGGTGCCGGACCAGGCGCTCGCCGATTACGAGCGTGTCCTGGACCAGGTCGACCTGGCCTCCATCGCCGAGCGCGAGAAGGTCACCCGGCACGACGTGAAGGCGCGGATCGAGGAGTTCAACGACCTCGCCGGGCACGAGCACGTGCACAAGGGCATGACCTCCCGCGACCTCACGGAGAACGTCGAGCAGCTCCAGATCCGGCTCTCCCTGGAGCTGGTGCGCGACCGTACGGTGGCGGTCCTGGCCCGTCTCGGCAAGCTCGCCGGGGAGTACGGCGAGCTGGTCATGGCCGGCCGCTCGCACAATGTGGCCGCGCAGGCCACCACCCTGGGCAAGCGCTTCGCGACCGCCGCCGACGAGCTGCTCGTCGCCTACGCGCGGGTCGAGGAGCTGCTCGGCCGCTACCCGCTGCGCGGCATCAAGGGCCCGGTCGGCACCGCGCAGGACATGCTGGACCTGCTCGGCGGCGACGCCGCGAAGCTCGCCGAGCTGGAGGACCGGATCGCCGGGCACCTCGGCTTCTCACAGGCCTTCACCTCGGTCGGTCAGGTCTACCCGCGCTCCCTCGACTACGAGGTCGTCACCGCGCTGGTGCAGCTGGCGGCGGCGCCGTCCTCGCTGGCCAGGACGATCCGTCTGATGGCCGGGCACGAGCTGGTCACCGAGGGCTTCAAGCCCGGCCAGGTCGGCTCCTCGGCGATGCCGCACAAGATGAACACCCGCTCCTGCGAGCGCGTCAACGGCCTCATGGTCATCCTGCGCGGCTACGCCTCGATGACCGGCGAGCTGGCGGGCGACCAGTGGAACGAGGGTGATGTGTCCTGCTCGGTGGTCCGCCGGGTCGCCCTGCCGGACGCCTTCTTCGCGCTGGACGGCCTGCTGGAGACGTTCCTGACCGTGCTGGACGAGTTCGGCGCGTTCCCGGCGGTCGTGGCCCGTGAGCTGGACCGCTACCTGCCCTTCCTCGCCACCACCAAGGTGCTGATGGGCGCGGTGCGCGCGGGCGTCGGCCGCGAGGTCGCGCACGAGGCGATCAAGGAGAACGCGGTCGCCTCCGCGCTCGCGATGCGCGAGCAGGGTGCCGAGCGCAACGAACTGCTGGACAAGCTCGCGGCGGACGAGCGGATCCCGCTGGACCGCGCGCAGCTCGACGCGCTGATGGCCGACAAGCTGTCCTTCACGGGCGCCGCCGCCGACCAGGTGGCCGTCGTCGTGGCCCGGATCGAGGAGATCGTGAAGCAGCGTCCGGAGGCCGCGGGCTACACGCCGGGAGCGATCCTCTGACGCGCTTCACCGCCGAGGAGCTGGAGGCCGCCCGCGAACGTCTGGTACCGGACGTGGCCGCGGACGGCCTCCGCGTGTTGTTCTGCGGGATCAACCCGGGCCTGATGACGGCGGCGACGGGCCACCACTTCGCCCGTCCCGGCAACCGCTTCTGGCCGGTGCTGCACCTGTCCGGGTTCACGCCGAGGCTGCTGAAGCCGGCGGAGCAGTCGGAGCTGCTGTTGTACGGGCTCGGTATCACCAATGTGGTGGCGCGGGCGACGGCGCGGGCCGATGAACTGAGCGCCGAGGAGTATCGCGAGGGCGGGCGGCTGCTGGCCGAGAAGGTCGGCAGGCTGCGGCCGGGCTGGCTGGCGGTGGTGGGTGTGACGGCGTACCGGGCGGCTTTCGACGACCGCAGGGCTCAGGTGGGGCCGCAGGAGCGGACGATCGGGGACACGCGTGTGTGGGTGCTGCCGAATCCCAGCGGTCTGAACGCTCATTGGACGGCTCAGACGATGGCGGAGGAGTTCGCGCGGCTGCGGGTCACGGCGGATCCTCCCGCGTGATCAGGACGAACACCTTGGGCGTCTCCTCCGGTTCACGGTCGAGGACCGTCAGGACCACCCAGCTGCCCTCCACCTCCCATGTGCGCAGTTCCGTCGCGAAGACGCTGAGCAGGGCCCATGCCTCGGCTATTCGCCCATCGCGGGTCCCGCGCTCGACGAGCGTGGTGGTGCCCCACCGGGACGGCTCTCCCCAGCGCGCGGTCAGCAGCTCGGCCAGGGCCGCCTCGTAGGCGTAGCAGTCCTCCTCGCTCCGCCAGTCGCGCGGCCCTAAGACGGCCTGGTGATAACCGGGCTCCGCGGGGATCTCCCGTGCGCGGAGCCCGTCGATCCGGGCGAGGTCCTTCGCGATGTCCATGTGATCCAGTAAAGCGGCCACCACTGACATTTGGCGGGGCGTCAGTCGACGTTCGGTCAGGCGTCCCGCCGTCGCACGCTCCACGCGCCCGCCACCAGGGCCGCTGCCGTCCACACGGCGGTCACGGCCAGCCCCGACCACGGGCCCAGCGTCCCGTCGTGCGTCTCGTACAGGACCACCTGGCCCGCCTTGTCGGGCAGGAAGTCGGTGACGCCCCCAGCGGTGTCACCGACGACGAAGGAGACGACGAGCACGAAGGGGATCAGCAGGGAGAGCGTGGCCACGCCGCTGCGCAGCACAGCCGTGAGTCCGGCCGCGAGCAGGGTCATCAGCGTGAGGTAGAGCGCGGCGCCGAGGACGCCGCGGACCTGTTCGCCGGTGCCCAGTCCGCTCGCCGCGTCGCCGAGCCCGGCGCGTGCCACGGCGAAGGCGGCGGTCGTGGTGGCCAGGGCCATGAGCAGGGCCGGTACGGCGATGGCCGTCACCTTGGCCGCGAACCAGCGGCCGCGCCGCGGTACCGCGGAGAGCGACAGCCGCAGCGCGCCCGCGTGGTACTCGGCGGACACCGCCAGGGCGCCGAAGGTGATCGCCGCGATCTGCCCGGGCAGGACGCCGGACAGGGCCGTGAACAGCGGGTCCGTGTCCGGTTCCGCGGTCTCGGCGCCGGCGATGGCGGAGAAGGCGGTCGTGGCGGCGAAGAGGGCCGGCAGCGTCCCGTACAGGGAGCGCAGGGTGCGGATTTTCAGCCACTCGGCGTGGAGGGCGGGGGCGAACGCCATGTCAGGCCTCCTGGGGCTGCGGCGCGGACGAGTGGGCGGTGAACTCGGTCTCCTCGGCGGTCAGATCGAGATAGGCCTGTTCCAAGGTGGCCTCCTCCGCCGCCAGTTCGAGGATGGGGACGCCCGCGGCGGAGAGCAGCCGCCCGATGTCCTCCACACGCGCGTGGTGCACGGTCCAGCGCCCGTCGCTCTCCTGCACGCCGGTGTGACCGTGCTCGGCGAGCAGGGTGCCGAGGGCGTGCGGGTCCGTGGTGCGGATGCGGACTCCTGGCTGTACGCGCGCGTCGATGAAGTCCCGCATCGGTGTGTCGGCCAGCAGCCGCCCTCTGCCGAGGACCACGAGGTGGTCGGCGAAGGAGGCGGTCTCGTTCATGAGGTGGCTGGAGACCAGGACCGTGCGGCCCTCCCCGGCGAGCCGGCGCAGCAACTGGCGGATCCAGATGATGCCTTCGGGGTCCAGGCCGTTGGACGGCTCGTCGAACATGACCACCTCGGGGTCGCCGAGCAGCGCGGCGGCGATGCCGAGCCGCTGCCGCATGCCCAGGGAGTACGTCTTCACCCGGTTCCGGGCGACCGGGGCGAGCCCCGTCTCCGCCAGCGCCTCCTCGACCCGGCGGCCCGGGATGCGGTTCGCGGCGGCGAGGATGCGCAGGTGGTCGCGGCCGGTGCGGGAGCCGTGCGCGGCCTGCGCGTCGAGGAGGGCGCCCACCTGGCGCAGGGGTTCCTGGAGCGTGGCGTAGGGGCGGCCGCCGACGGTGGCGGTGCCGGAGGTCGGCCGGTCGAGGCCCAGGACGAGCCGCATGGTGGTGGACTTCCCGGCGCCGTTGGGGCCGAGGAAGCCGGTGACACGGCCGGGCAGCACGCTGAAGGTGAGCCGGTCCACGGCTCGCCGACCGCCGTACTCCTTGGTGAGGGCTTGGACTTCGATGCTGGTCATGGCACCAGCCTGGCCGGGCACGGGGTGTCGTCACCTCCCCCGCGCGTGGAGATCGTCTCCCCCGTGCGGGGGAGGCTCGTTGTCAGTGGTGGCTGGCACGATGACGCAATGGTCCGCCTTCTTCGCCCATTGCTCCGAGGGACGACGTACACCCGCGTACTGCACCTGTGGGTGCCGATGCTGATCGTCAGCGTGTGGCTGTTCATCGACCTGTCGACGCCCTGGGTGCCCGCACTCGTGCTGCTCCCGGTCGGTCTGATCCCGGCCGTACGGACGGGCGAGGGCGTGCAGGCGCGGCTGCTGCTGATGCGAGGTGAAGAGGAGGCGGTCATCTCGGTCGAGCCGTCGGCGACCTGGCGGGACCGGCTGCGCACCGTGGTGTGGCTGCAGGTGCGGATGGTGCTCGGCGCGGTGACAATGTTCGCCACCGTGTGGCTGCCCGTCCTCGCGGTCGAGCTGGTGCGGCTCGCGGTCGGCCAGCACCCGGGCGACACCCCGGTGCTGCGGGATCAGGCGCCGCATTGGGCGTACGCCCTCCTGGCGCCGATTCCGCTCGTCGCGCTGTACGGCGCGGTGGTGGGTCTCGGCGAGCTGGTCACCGCCGTGGCCCGGCGGCTGCTCGGCCCGTCCGCCGCCGAGCGCCTGGCCGCCCTGGAGGAGCGCACCGAGCAACTCCTGGAGCGCAATCGCATCGCCCGCGAACTGCACGAC
Organism: Streptomyces cinnabarinus; assembly: GCF_027270315.1. Lineage (NCBI taxonomy): Bacteria > Bacillati > Actinomycetota > Actinomycetes > Kitasatosporales > Streptomycetaceae > Streptomyces > Streptomyces cinnabarinus. The sequence continues at coordinate 1,390,246 of NZ_CP114413.1, forward strand.
TCGATCGGGCACGCCCTGACCGTCGCCGTCGTCCAGGCCGGTGCCGCGCGAGCGGCGGGCGATCCGGCGTTCACCGACCGCGCGTTGGAGGCCATCGAGGAGACGGGGCGGGCCGCGCTGGAGGATCTTGACCGGGTGCTCGGCATCCTCCGTGAGTCGGACCGGCCCGTGAGCGCACGGCCGACGCTGGTGGACGCCGACCGGCTGCTGGACTCCGCGCGGGCCGCCGGGGCGAAGCTCGACGTCGAGTTCTCCGGACCGCTGGACACCGTCCCCGGGCCGGTCTCCCGCGAGGGGTACCGCATCCTCCAAGAGTCGCTGACCAATGTGCTGCGGCACGCGGGCGCCGTACCGGCCGGCGTGCGCGTCGACATCACCGGCCGCGCGCTCGTCCTGGAGGTGCGCAATCCGCTGACGGCGGACATACCCAACGCCGGGCGGGGCAGCGGACTTCGCGGCATACGCGAGCGCGCGGCCCTGCTCGGCGGGCGGGCGCACACCGGTCCCGCCGACGGCGACTGGCAGGTGCGTGTGGAGCTGCCGTTGCGCTGATCTACGCTGGCCGGATGCCGGTCACCGTTCTCCTCGTCGACGACGAACCCCTCGTACGCGCGGGCCTGCGGGCGGTGTTGGACGCGCAGCCGGACATCGAGGTCGTCGGGGAGGCGGCCGACGGGGCCGCGGTCATCCCGCTGGTGCGGAGCCTGCGTCCGGACGTGGTCGCGATGGACGTACGGATGCCGCTGCTGGACGGGATCGAGGCCACCCGCGCGGTGCTGCGGACGGTCGAGGACCCGCCGAAGATCCTCGTGGTGACGACCTTCGAGAACGACGAGTACGTGTACGCGGCGCTGCGCGCGGGAGCCGACGGGTTCCTGCTGAAGCGGGCCCGGCCCGCCGAGATCGTGAACGCGGTCCGGCTGGTCGCCGAGGGCGAGTCGCTGCTGTTCCCGGCGTCGGTACGGCAGCTCGCCGCCGAGCACGGGGAGGCCGGCGGCAACCGGGAGGCCCGGGCCGCCATGGAGCGGGCGCAGCTCACCGAGCGGGAGGCGGAGGTGCTGCGGCTGATGACGCGCGGGCTGTCCAACGCCGAGATCGCCGCCCGGATGGTCGTCGGCACGGAGACGGTGAAGTCGCATGTGAGCGCCGTACTGGCGAAGCTGGGGGCCCGGGACCGCACGCAGGCCGTGATCGCGGCCTACGAGTCGGGGTTCGTGGCGCCCGGATGACCGCACCTCACCAGGGCGATCATGGCCCTTCGGCGTGGCCTGTACGGACCGGTCGGTAGGCCACCGGTCGCCCGGCACTCGCCGGGGTCCGCCGGGCCGAGTACGATCCGGCCAACACGCGCACGAGCTGGGAGGACGGACGGTGGGGCGGCTGACCGGCGGGGATCCCTCGCTGCTGCGAAGGATCAATTCCGCTGTGGTGCTGCACGCGCTGCGTGCCACCGACAGCGCGACGCTGACCGAGATCACCCGGGTCACCGGCCTGTCCCGGCCGACCGTCGAGGGGGTCGTCGAGGACCTCATCGAGGCGGGGTACGTCGTCGAGAAGGCCGCCGACGAGGGCGCGGCACGGCGCCAGGGGCGTCCGGCGCGCCGGTTCCGGTTCCGGGCCGAGGCCGGTCATCTGCTGGGCCTTGACATCGGGCCGCACCGGGTCGCCGCGCTGCTGTCCGACCTGGACGGGCGGGTGCTCGGCTCCATCGCCAAGGACGTGGAGGAGACGGCCACCGCCGACGAACGCCTGGAGCGGCTGCGCACGGCCGTCGCCGAGCTGCTGCGCCGGGCCGGTGTGCCGCGCGGTTCGCTGCGCGCCGTCGGCGCCGCGACGCCGGGGATCGTGGAGGCGGACGGCACGGTGCGGCTGAGCACGGCCCTGCCGCAGTGGTCGGGGCTCTCGCTGGGCGAGCGGCTGAGCCGGTCGTTCAAGTGCCCGGTGCTGGTCGAGAACGACGCCAACGCGGCCGCGGTCGCCGAGCATTGGAAGGGCGCGGCGACCGAGTCCGACGACATCGTGTTCGTACTGGCCGGGCTGAGCCCGGGAGCCGGTTCGCTGATCGGCGGGCGGCTGCACCGGGGGTTCGGCGGCGCGGCCGGTGAGATCGGCGCGCTGCATCTGCTGGGCCGTGAGGCCACGCCGGAGACCTTGCTGTCCACCACGGACGAGCCGCTGCACCCGCTCGACGAACAGGCGGTCGCCGAGGTGTTCGCCAAGGCGCGTGAGGGCGACCAGCGGGCCCGCGCGGCCGTGGACCGGTTCATCCAGCGGCTCGTCCACGACACGGCGGCCCTGGTGCTGGCCCTCGACCCGGAGTTGGTCGTCGTGGGCGGCTGGGCGGCGGGTCTGGACGGCGTACTGGAGCCGCTGCACCGCGAGTTGGCGCGCTACTGTCTGCGGCCGCCGAAGGTCACCCTGTCCCTCCTGGGCGAGGCGGCCGTCGCCACGGGGGCGCTGCGGCTCGCTCTGGACCATGTGGAGGAGCAGCTGTTCGCGGTCGAGGGGACGGTCACGGCACGCCGCTGACGAGCCGACGACTCGCGCCCCGGAGGAGTTCCGGGGCGCGGCGGTCGAGGTGCGGTGCGGGTCAGGACGCCTGGCGTTCCGGCCCCTCGTGGAACTCCACGCCGCCGGAGTCCCCGAAGGTGAGCCGGCAGGTGTCCGCGCGGTACGTGGCGACCGAGACGGCGGCAGTACGGCCCTCGGCGAAGTAGCGCGTGGTGACGACGAGGACGGGCGCCCCGGGGAGCCGGTCCAGTTGCCTGGCGTCGTCCGCGCGGGCCGAGCCGAGTTCCACGGCGCGCTCCTGGCCCTCCAGCGCCAGTCGCTGGAGCTCGCGCAGCACCGCACGCGCGCGTGCGGCCCCGGCGGGCGCGTCGATGGCGGAGAGGTCCGGCACCGAGGACGCCGGGACGTAGAGGAGCTCGGCGGCGACGGGCTGACCGTGCGTCACGCGGGAGCGGCGCACCAGGTGCACGAGCTCCTCGGCGCCGGTCTCCAGGACCCCGGCCACGGCCGCGGGCGGAACCTCCGGTGTGCTGTCGACGGGCTGCCAGTCGTCCCCCGCGGCGCCCGGCCACACGTGCTGCTCGGTGGTGCCGACCGCGACCCCCACGCGCGGCGGCGCCACCGTCGTGCCGACCCCGCGGCGACGCTGGAGCCTGCCTTCCAGTTCGAGCTGCTCCAGAGCCTGGCGGAGCGTCGCCCGGGCCACGCCGAAGCGGGCGGCCAGGTCACGCTCGTTGGGCAGGATCTCCCCCACGGAGAACTCCGAATCCAGCGCCTCGCTGAGCACGGTCTTGAGATGCCAGTACTTCGGTTCCGGCACCGTTTCCAATTGCTGGGTCCCCACCCTGTCCTCCGCAATCGCCGTGTTCCGGCGGCGTTTTAGCGCCCTTGTTTATTAAAGGTTGTTGAACTTCTCTGCGACCATAGGGCGACCCCCACCCTTGGTCAATACCAATCCTCGATCCCTTGCCCGGCCTGTACCGGCGGTGCCGTGGAGCGTTCACAGGGCGTTCGCACAGGGCCGTTTTCGTGACGCGACGGCAAAGCCCCCGTCGCGAAACGGGGGCCGCAGTGCGGCGGCTAATCCAGGTTGAGCGACCGCAGCTTGTCGGGGTTGCGGATGACGTAGATCGACTGGATCCGGCCGTCCAGGATCTCCAACTGGAAGACGGCGTCGGGTCTGCCGTCGTCCAGCGCGAGCAGGGCGGGGCCGCCGTTGACCTCCATGAAGCGGAACGACTCGCCGGGTCCGCCCTTCTCGGCCGCGCCGACCAGGAAGCGGCCCACCTTCTCGGCGCTCTCCACGATCCGCAGCGGCGCCCGGGACTTGCCGCCGCTGTCGCCGACCAGGCGCACGTCCGGGGCGAGCAGCGACATCAGTCCGGCCAGGTCACCGTCGGAGGCGGCGGCGAGGAACCGCTCGGTCAGGTCACGGCGCTCGACGGGGTCGACGTCGTAGCGGGGCCGTCGGTCGTCGACATGCCGACGGGCGCGTCCGGCCAGCTGGCGGACCGCCGGCTCGCCGCGGTCGAGCATCGCGGCGATGTCGGCGAAGGGGTAGCCGAAGGCCTCCCTGAGCACGAACACCGCCCGTTCCAGCGGTGACAGCGACTCCAGGACGACGAGGACGGCGAGGGAGACGGTGTCGGCGAGCACGGCCCGCTCGGCGGTGTCCGGAACGGTGTCGCCGAAATCGGTGACATAGGGTTCCGGCAGCCAGGGGCCGACGTACGCCTCGTTGCGCGCCTTGACCTGGCGCAGCCGGTCGATGGCGAGGCGGGTCGTGACGCGCACCAGGAAGCCGCGCGGGTCGCGTACCCCGGCGCGGTCCGCGCTCGTCCAGCGCAGCCAGGCCTCCTGGACGACGTCCTCCGCGTCGGCGACGCGCCCGAGCATGCGGTACGCGACTTCCAGGAGGACGGGGCGGTGCTCTTCGAAGACGTCGGTCACGGTGTCGGTGCTCACGCCTCCATCCCAGCCGACGTGCCCGATCGTGTCCAGGCGAGCCGTCGCAGACGCAAAGAACAGCGCACGGATCGCGCCGAGTTGGACCCCGGCCGGTGCGCCCATCCGGGGTCTACCCGTCGGTAGCATTTGCTGACAAGCTGTCTATGGCATCTGTCGATCCATCCCAGCCGATCTGTTCCAGCGATCCGTCCCAGCCGAGGAGCACTCTTGTCCGCCACCGTCTCCTTCGAGGTCCCCACCCCACAGGGCCCGCGGTCCGTGACCCTCTCCTACGCGCGGGTGGGCCGCGGTGAGCCGCTGCTCCTGCTGCACGGCATCGGTCACCACCGGCAGGCCTGGGACCCGGTACTGGACATCCTCGCCACCGAGCGCGATGTGATCGCCGTCGACCTGCCGGGGTTCGGCGCGTCCCCGGCGCTGCCCGACGGGCTGCCGCACAACCTGCCCTCGATGACGGCCGCGCTCGGCGCCCTGTGCGAGGCGCTGGACCTGGACCGGCCGCATGTGGCGGGCAACTCGCTGGGCGGACTGCTGGCCCTGGAACTGGGCCGGGAGAAGCTCGTACGGTCCGTCACCGCCCTGTCCCCCGCCGGGTTCTGGTCGCAGAACGAGCGCCGCTACGCCTTCACCCTGCTGATGACCATGCGACGGATCGCCGGCAGCATGCCCGAGCCGCTGGTGCGGCAGCTGGCCAACAGCGCGGCCGGGCGTACCGCCCTGACGAGCACCATCTACGCCCGCCCCGGCCGCCGTTCACCCGAGGCCGTGGTCGCCGAGACGCTGGCCCTGGCCAACGCGACGGGCTTCGCCGAGACCCTCCGGGCCGGGAACACGGTCCAGTTCACCGACGACATCCCCGGCCTCCCGGTCACCGTGGCCTGGGGCACCAAGGACCGCGTGCTGATCCGCCGCCAAGGGGTGCGCGCCAAGCGGATCATCCCCCGGGCCCGGCTGATCCGGCTGCCCGGCTGCGGTCACGTCCCGATGAACGACGATCCCGCGCTGGTGGCTCGCGTCATTCTTGACGGCAGCCGCTGAGCCGGCCTGTTCCGGGGCGGCGGGCGCGGCGGCGTGTTCTGAGGTGGCCGCCGCCGGCCGACGCCGGGACAACGCGCCGGAGCCCAGGGCGACTCCGGCGCCCACCAGAGCGCTGCCCGCGGCCTGTGCGGCACCGTAGGAGCCCGTTCCGACCAGTGGCGCCGTGCAGGCCGCGGCGACCGGGATGAGGCCGGAGAACAGCGTGGCGCGCTCGGCGCCGATCCGCTGCATGCCCATGTACCAGCAGACGAAGCCGATCACGGTGACGATCACCGCCTGCCAGAGCAGCGCGGCGGTCTCGGTGGTGTCCGGCCGGCGCAGCGCCCCGGTGCCGTCGACGAGCAGCGCGACGGCCGCGGACTCCACGGCGGCGACCCCGCACACCGTCGCGGACAGCAGCCGCGGGCCCAGGGGCCGCAGTACGGGCACGGCCAGGACGGCAAATCCGACCTCGCCCGCCAGCGCGCACACCGAGAAGGCGATGCCCGCCCCGTCCGTACGGCCCCACCCCTGGACGGTGAGCGCGCCGAGGGCGACGAGCGAGGCCCCGTAGAGCACGACCCGCTGCGGTCGGCGGCTGTCCAGGAGCGGGACGACCACGGCCACGACCACCGGCGCGCAGCCCACGAAGACGCCCGGTACGGCCGGTTCCGCGCTGCGTTCCGCGGCGATCACGGCCAGGTTGAACCCCACCATCCCGACGGCTGAAAGTAACGCCAGGCGCATCCATTGGCCGGCGTTGAGCGCCCGCAGCCGGGCCATGGCGCCCCGGCCGACGAGCGGGACGAGCAGCAGACAGGCCAAGGCGTAGCGCAGGAACTGGCCGCCCGCGTACGGGTAGTCCCCGAGGACGCTGTTGGCGGTGAAGGAGCCTCCGACGAGGACACAGGCGAGCGCGGCGAGCAGGGCCCCGCGCGTGGTGGTGGCGTTCATGGGACCGACGCTAGGAACCGGCGCGGCTCGGTTTAAGGTCCACTTTCATGACGGCGTCGCAGACCAATCCGGACGGGACCGAGGACACCGGCGGTGGCTCCGCCGCGTGGGAGGTGTTGCTGCCCGCGGCCGCCGCGCCGGCCCGCGCGCGTGGGCGGGCGTTGCAGGCGGCGCTGCGCGAGGCGGTGCGGTCGGGGCGGCTCGCCCCGGGGACACGGCTGCCGTCGAGCCGGGACCTCGCCGCCGACCTCGGCGTGTCGCGGGGTCTGATCACGGAGGCGTACGAGCAGCTCACGGCGGAGGGCTATCTGCGCAGCGGCCGGGGCGCCGGGACCTGGGTGGGCGGTGCTGTACGGTCGGCGCGGCCACGCGCGCGTGATCTGGCGCCGCGCTCCCCGGGCGCGCGGGCCGACTTCGTGCCCGGGACGCCGGACCTGTCGCTGTTCCCGCGCGCCGCCTGGGCCGCGGCGCAGCGCGGGATGCTGGCCGAGCTGCCGCACCAGGACCTCGGCTACCCCGATCCGCGCGGGCTGCCCCGGCTGCGCACGGCACTGGCCGAACTCCTGGCCCGCCGCCGCGGCGTGGTCGCGGACCCGGAGCGGCTCGTGGTGGTCTCCGGCGTGGCGCAGGCGACGACGCTGCTCGGATTCGCGCTCCACGCGCGCGGGATGCGCACGGTCGGCGTGGAGGACCCCGGCAGCCCGCAGCACAACGCGCTCTACGCCGCCGCCGGGGTCACCACGGTGCCCCTGCCGCTGGACGACGACGGGCTCGCGGTCGACCCGCTGCGCGCCTCGGGCGTACGGTCCATCGTCACGACCCCGGCGCACCAGTACCCGACCGGCCTCGCCTACTCCGCGCGGCGCCGTGCCGAACTCCTCGACTGGGCGCGCTCGGTGGACGGTTTCGTCCTGGAGGACGACTACGACGGGGACTTCCGCTACGACCGCGCTCCGGTGGGCGCCCTCCAGGGCCTCGACCCGGAGCGCGTGGCCTACGCGGGTTCGGTCAGCAAGTCGCTCGCGCCGGGGCTGCGGCTCGGCTGGCTGCTCGTCCCGGAGGCGCTGGCCGACGAGGTCGTCGAGCGCAAGCGGACGATGGATCTCGGCCATCCCACCCTGGACCAGGCGCTGTTCGCCCGGTTCGTGGAACGCGGTGACTACGACCGGCAGCTGCGCCGCTGCCAGCGCGCGTACCGGGAGCGGCGCGACGCCCTCGTCGCCGCGCTGGACGAGCACTTCCCGGGCTCGCGGGTGTCGGGCATCGCGGCCGGGCTGCATGTCATTGCCGTACTGCCGAAACGGTTCGGGCCCGAGGAGGACTTCCGCGCCCGCCTGGCCGGAGCCGGGGTGGCGGTGCGTCTGCTGTCCGAGTGTGGGCACGCGCGCGGGGAGCACGACGACGTACGGCTGGTGCTGGGGTACGCGCATCTGTCGCCGGCACGGATCCGGGAGGGCGTACGGCTCATGGCCGAGGCGGTGTGACCGGGGCACCGGTTCCCTTGTCTCGTCGGTCAGTTGTTCACTTGTGGTTTGCGTGTGCGCTGCGGCGCACCAGTAGTTGTGGCTCTGCACACTGGCCGGATCCCGTCCTGGAGGCGCACCCATGTCACACCGTCCGTTCGGCCGCCGCAGCGTTCTGCGCGGCTCGCTCGCCGCCTCCGCGGCCCTGACCCTGCCCGCCGCGCTCGGCGCCGCGCCCGCGTTCGCCCTGTCCGGGCGGCCCAAGGCGGGCTGGGGCGTGCAGACCGGCGATGTGACGACCGACTCGGGCCTGGTGTGGGTCCGCTCCGACCGGCCCGCCCGGATGATCGTCGAGACATCGGCCACCGAGTCCTTCCGCAACCCCCGCAGATGGCACGGCCCGCTGCTCGGCGCGGACACCGACTTCACCGGCACGACCAGGCTGCGCGGACTGCCCTCGGGCGAGCAGATCCACTACCGCGTGCTGCTCGCCGACCCCGACGACCCGCGCCGCACCGGCGAGCCGGTGACCGGCACCTTCCGCACCGCGTCCGCCAAGCGGCGGCACGGCGTCCGCTTCCTCTGGTCCGGCGACCTCGCCGGGCAGGGCTGGGGCATCAACCCCGAGCTCGGCGGCTACCGCATCTACGACACGATGGCCGGACTCGACCCGGACTTCTTCCTGTGCAGCGGTGACAACGTCTACGCCGACGGCCCGATCACCGGGACCGTGACCCTGCCCGACGGCCGGACCTGGCGGAACATCACCACCGAGGAGAAGTCGAAGGTCGCCGAGACGCTCGCGGAGTTTCGCGGCAACTTCCGCTACAACCTGCTCGACGAGAACCTGCGCGCCTTCAATGCCCAGGTCCCCTCGATCATCCAGTGGGACGACCACGAGGTCACCAACAACTGGTACCCGGGCGAGATCCTCGGCGATGCCCGCTACACCGAGAAGAACGTCGACGTGCTCGCCGCCCGCGCCCGGCAGGCGTTCTCGGAGTACTACCCCATCTCCACGCTGCGCCGCCCCGACGGCCGGGTCCACCGGGTCCAGCACCACGGGCCGCTGCTGGACGTGTTCGTGCTCGACATGCGCACGTACCGCAACGCGAACTCTCCCGACAACCAGACCACCGACCCGGTCGGCATCCTCGGCCGCGAGCAGCTGGAGTGGCTCAAGCGTGAGCTGTCCCGGTCGCGGGCGGTGTGGAAGGTGATCGCCGCCGACATGCCGATCGGCCTGGTGGTGCCGGACGGCGGCGACGGCAAGCCGCACATCGAGGCGGTCGCCCAGGGCGACCCGGGCGCGCCGCTCGGCCGGGAGCTCCAGATCGCCGAACTGCTGCGGTTCATCAAGCACCGCAGGATCACCGGCACGGTGTGGCTGACCGCCGATGTCCACTACACCTCGGCCCAGCACTACCAGCCCTCCCGGGCCGCGTTCACCGACTTCGAGCCGTTCTGGGAGTTCGTCTCGGGTCCGCTCAACGCCGGTGGCTTCCCGGCCAACGCGCTCGACAGCACCTTCGGCCCGGAGCGGGTGTTCCTGAAGGCCCCGACCGTCGCCAACGTCTCCCCCGCCGAGGGCTACCAGTTCTTCGGCGAGGTCGACATCGACGGGGACAGCGGGGAGCTGACGGTACGGCTGCGCGAGCAGGACGGCACCGTGCTGTTCACGCAGGTCCTCCAGCCGGGGCGGGTCGGCCAGTAGGCGCCCAACCCCGCCTGGCGAACAGCGTTTCCGCAGGCCAGGGCCGATTGTCAGTGGTCGCGTCTACGGTTTTTCCATGACGCGATCACTGCTGGCAGTGGCCTATCGCCGACCCTCCGTGCTGGAGTCCGCAGCGGACGGCCGACGCCTGGGCCTGGAGACCTCACGGGGTGCGACGCCGAACGGCGCCGCCGACAACCCCCGCTTCTTCGCCGGGTTCCTGACGAGCCCTCAGGCGGCTTCCGCCGGGCTGCTGGCGGTGGCCGACGTGGCGGCGGCCCGCTACTACCAGCGGCAACTGCGCGCCTCCCTGGACCCGGTGGTCACCGGCAACGGCGACCGGCTGCGCCTGGAGTCGTTCTCCGGCTGCGGCGGGGTGTACGCCCGCCTGGACGTGCTGACGGCGGGCCTCGACGGCGACGAGGTGGGCCACGGCACGACGAACGTGGACGTGAACAACCCCCTGCGAGAAGCGCTGTCGAGGATCGGCACGGACGATCCGCTGCACCTGCGCGTCGGACCCGACGAGCTGGCGGTGACCACGCTCGACGGCCCGGTGGTGGAGAAGAAGGTGCCGCTCCCGGACCGCTGGCTGCGGGGCTTCGCGGAGTCGCAGGTGATCGCGGCGGGCTTCGACCTGCGCGCCGAACTGCCCGCGGCGGAGGCGGTGCGGTTCCTGCGCGCCCTGCCGAAGGCCGGAGCGCGCGGCGCCTCGGGAGGTCCGCGCTGGCTGGTCCCGTCGGGGCGCGGACTGCGCCCGACCACCCGGGCGGTGCCCGGCGCGGTCTGTCTGCCGGGCCCCGAGCGGCTGATCGCGCTCCAGCGGGCACTGCGGCACGCGACGGCCCTGCGGGTGTACGGACCCGCGGTCGGCGCGGGCTCGGCGGCGACCGCGAGCGCCTGGGAGCTGGTGCTGCCGGGCATGCGGCTCACCCTCACCCTGTCCCCCGACGTTTCGCGGGGCTTCTCCGGCGAGGGCGGTGTCCTCGCCGCGCTCGCCACCGACGAGGCCGCCGAGGACGCGGAACTGGTCTCGGTGCTCCTCGCCTGGGAGCCGCGGATCGACATCACCGACCTGGCCGCCGCCTCGGGCCTGACCGCCGAACGCGTCCGGGCGGCCCTGGTCCGCCTCGGCACCTCGGGCCGGGTCGGCTACGACACCGCGGAGGCGGCCTACTTCCACCGGGAGCTGCCGTACGACTCCGCACGCGTGGAGCGGCACAACCCCAGACTGCGCTCCGCGCGGGAGCTGGTGGCGGCGGGCGCGGTCGCCCTGGACGGCCCGCTCGGTACGGTGACCGCCGAGGACGGCCATGTGCACCGGGTGCGGGACGAGGCGGGGGTGCTCAGCTGCACCTGCCTGTGGTGGGCGAAGTACCGGGGCGGGCGCGGGCCCTGCAAGCACGCGCTTGCGGTGCGGATGGTGCGGCGGGGAGCCGCGGCCGAAGGGGACACGGGGACGCCAGCGGTCATGGCGCGAGTCGACGGGGGTGTGCGATGAGTTCGCTGATGGACGCGGTGCGGGCGGGGCGGATCGCCGAGGTGGTGAATCTGCTCGACGGGATGACGGACAGTGAACGGCGGTTGTGCGTACCCGAGTTGAAGGCACTGCGCAAGGAGCTGGGCGCGGACCGCTGGAGCGAACGGGGGCGCCGGGTCCTGCCCTCCCTACATCTGGCCGGGGCGGCCTGCCAGACCGGTGCGGCGGCCGTGGCGACCTGGGTGGGGGCCACCGATTTCCTCTGGGCGCCGGCGTCCCCGAAGCGGCTGATCGACATCCTCGCCGACCGGGACCTCGACTGGATCGCCGATGTGACGCACCGGCTCGCGCGGCGTCCGACGAGCGCCCGCGTGCCCTTCGAGCTGATGACCGGCCTGGTCCAGCTCTCCGCCTGTCCGGTGCCGACGACGGACGCCTATGTGCAGGGCTGGCTGATGCATGTCAGCGGCGACTGGGCACGCGTGGGCTCGCTCGCTGACCGGCTGCGTCAGGAGCCGCGGCTGGCGGAGCTGGTGGCGGCACTGTTCGAGATCGACGACATCGGCCAGACCTTCGGCTGGGTGGCCGGCGACGGCCGCAACAGTTGGCCCGCCTCCCTCACCCGGCTCGCCGAGGAAGGCGCCCTGGACCGCAAGTCGCTGCTGGACGGCTGCGTGGCCCGTCTGCTGCGGGGCGGCCGACCGGCCGATGTCCGGGTGTTCCTGCGACTGTTGCAGGCGCTGGCCCCGACCACCGAGGAGCAGCGGGAGCGGGTGGCCGACTGGACGGCGCTGGCCGCGGACGCCGCCTCGCCGGTCGCCGCGTACGCCCAGACGCTGCTCGCCGGACTCGCGGTGACCGGTGAACTGCCACCGCGCCGACTGGCCGAGATGTCCGAGGCGGTGCTGTTCCGCCCCGAGAAGACACTGGTCCGGGCCCAGCTCGTGCTGCTGGGCAAGGTCCTCGCCCAGGACGCGTCCGGCGCCGACACCCTGCTGCCCGCCCTGTCCCAGGCCCTCGGGCACCCGGACTCCGAGATGCAGGAGCGCGCGGTCAAGCTGGTGGAGCGGCACGCGTCGAAGGTCAGTGAGCAGGGAGTGCGGGACGAACTCTCCGCCGCCGCGGAACAGCTCTCGCCCGTGCTCCGGTCCCGGGTGGCCGAAGCCCTGGGCGTGGTCCGGGAAGCGGCGCAGGAGTACGAGGAGATCCTGCCGCCGGTCCCGATGCCCGTGCGGCTGGCGCCCGCCCCGCCCTCGGCTGCCGAACTCGCCGAGGAGGTCGGCGCGTTGCTGGCCGCAGGCGATGACGTGAGCGCCTTCGAGCGCACCCTGGACGGCCTCGTCCGCCACGCCCACAGCGATCCGGACACACTGCGGCGGGCCCTGGAGCCGGTGGCGAGCCGCCTACCCTGGTCGGCGGCGGACACGGTCCATCCGAACGACTTCTACGGCCACCGCCATCTGGAGCTCGTCCTCGCCGCCGTGCTGAGGAAGACACCGCCCGAGAGCTACCACGCCCCGCTCCAGGACCCGCTGTCGGTGGGGGGCTGTGTGCACAGTCCCCTCGGACGGGCCTTCAATGCCCGTATCTGGGAGATCGCGCGCCGCGTCCGCGCCGACCCGCCGCCCTTCCTCCTCTCCACGCCCACCTGGCACACCGGACTGATCGAACCGGAGGTGCTGGTCGACCGGCTCGATGTGTACCGCGCGGCGGATGTCCGGGTCATCGCCGCCGACTTCGCGCAGGCACTGCTCCGGGTCCGGCGCCAGGACCGGGCGGCGTCCGTGGCGGCCGCCGAGCGTGCGGCGGCCCTGGACACGCCCGAGGGGACACGGCTCGCCCAGTGGCTGACCGCGGACGGCCCGGCCCTGCCGACGGCACGACGGCGCGTCGCGGGCCCCCGCGTCCTGCTGGAGTTCGGCGAACTCGACGAGCTGCAGCGGGACTTCCCGCCGGACTTCCACCCGCTGGGCAGACCGGTGACCGTCTACGGTGACCGCTGGCACTGCTACCACTGGGACGGCGGCCTGCGTCCGCACTGGTCGGCCCTGCTGCCCGAGCGGCCCGAACTGATCGCGGTGCGGCTGCTGCGGGACCTCTCGGACATCGCGATCGACAACGACCGGGGCGCCGCGGAGATCCTCCCCCGGCTCGCCGAGTCCGGCGGCGAGGCGGGCCCCGCCCTGCATCTGGGCGTGGCGTACGGGCTCGGCGCGCGGCACGAGGAGGACCGGCTCGCCGCCGTGGACGCCGTGCTGGTGCTGGCGGCGCGTGGGCAGCTCGACGCGGAGCGGCTCGGTACGGACCTAGGGGAACTGGTGGGCAGCGGGGCGGTCAAGCCGTCGCGGCTGGTGGAGTCGGTGCGGACAGCCGCGGCCACCGGGGCGAGCGCCACGGTCTGGGAGATACTCAGGCACACCCTGCCCGCGCTGCTCGCCGACCAGTCCGGCGAACGACCGGCCACACCACCGCGCGGGCTTCCCGATCTGCTCGCCGTGGCCGCGGACTGCGCCGAGCGGTCCGGCGCACGGGGCGACGTGCCGCATCTGTCCCGGACGGCGGACCGGCGTGGCTCCTCCCGGCTGCTCGCCCAGGCCCGTCGGCTGCGCAGCACGCTGGTCGCGGAGGTGGCCGCCTGACGTAGTCCCCTGGGCCGTTGGTCCTACACCACGGCGTGGACGTGGGCGGGCGGAACCAGGACGGGAAACCTGGTCGTGCGGCGCCCGCAACACGACCGTAAAGGAAGCGACAAAAGGTGCAGAAGCGATCTTTACCGCCCGGTCACAAAGCGTTCGTGATCACGCAACACCGTTCCTTCACAGTGGCTGCATGAGTCGAGACATGTCTGATGTGACGCGTGCGCGGCACGGTCGTCCCGTCCACCACTGGCGGCGGGACGTCATCGAACTCGCCGCGCTCTTCACGGCGGTGGCGGTGGCGGACGCCGTGGCCAACCTGGTCGGGCACGGCCCGGACGGGCCGGAACTGCTGCTGGTGTCGGCGGTGCTGCTGATCGCCACGGCCGCCTTCCACACCTGGTGGGCACGCCGCCACGGCCATGCGCCGCCGGCTGACGATACCGGCGCCCGGTCCGCCGTTGAGCGGCAGGCCGGGCCCGTGGAGCAGTCGGCACAGCCGTCGGAGGCCGCCTCCGGCGGGAGCACGCTGTGGCGGATGCGGACGACCGTGAAGGACGAACCGGGATCGCTGGCCGCGCTGTGCACGGCCCTCGCGGAGCGCCGGGTCGACATCCTGAGCCTCCAGACGCATCCGCTGGGTGCCGGCACGGTCGACGAGTTCCTGCTCCGCGCTCCGGAAGAGCTCGCCGCGGCGGAGATCAGCCGCGCCGTCTCCCGGGCGGGCGGCACGAGCACCTGGATCGAACGCGCCGACGCCCACGACCTGGTGGACGCGCCGACCCGGGTGCTGGGCCTGGCCACCCGCACCGCCCTGGACGCGGCGGAAATGCCGCTCGCGCTGCGGCAGTTGCTGGGCCGCTGCACGATCCGCCAGCTCCCCGGCGCCCCGGTCGCCGGACGGGCGCCGGAGGGCGTGCCGGTGGAGGGCGTACTGGAGGACACCGTGATGCGGCTGCGGGCGCCGGAAGGCGGAGTGATCACCGTGGAGCGGCCGTATCTGCCGTTCACCCCGACCGAGTTCGCCCGGGCGCGCGCCCTGGTGGAGCTGGACGCGCGGCTCGGTCCGCGGGTTCCCTCCGGCGAGGACGTGCTGACGCTGCCGGAGGGCAACGACATCACCGTGCGCCGGGCCGACACGGGCGATGTCGAGGCCGCGAAGGCCATGCACGAGCGGTGCTCGGCACGGACGCTGAGCATGCGGTACCACGGGCCGGTCGGCGATGCCGACCGCTACCTGAACCACCTCCTCAGTCCGCGGTTCGGGCGGACGCTCGCGGTGCAGACGGCGTCGGGGCGGATCGTCGGGCTCGGTCATCTGCTCTGGGACGGTGACGAGACCGAGGTCGCGCTGCTGGTCGAGGACGCGTGGCAGCGGCGTGGGATCGGCGCGGAGTTGCTCCGCAGGTTGGTGGGGATGGCTGTTGTTGCCGGGTGCGAGAGTGTGTACGCGGTGACGCAGGCTTCCAACACGGGGATGGTGGCCGCGATGCGAGGGTTGGGGCTTCCGCTCGACTATCAGATCGAGGAAGGGACTCTCGTCATCACGGCCCGGCTCGCCTCGGAGGTGCAGGTGCAGTCGGGTGTGGGGGAGCCTTCTCGCCGTCGGGGCTAGTGGGTCATCGCGGGTGCGGGTTCGTTGTGGCTGGTCGCGCCCCGCGGCGGAGCCGCAGATCGATGCGGCCCCGCGCCCCTGACCGGTGCTGCCCCCAGGGCGTTGTCCAGATCCGCCCAGAGGTCCTCCGCGTCCTCCAGGCCCACCGACATGCGCAGCAAGCCGTCGCTCACCCCGGCGTCCCTTCGGTCGCCCGCGTCCACTATGCGGTGGCTGATCGACGCCGGGTGCTGGATCAGGGTGTCGACGCTACCGAGGCTGACCGCCGGGGTGATCAGGCGGACTGCGGCGATTACCTCGTGGGGGTCTCCCGCCACCTCGAAGGCGACCATCGCGCCGCCGATGCTCGGGTAGTGGACCCGGGTCACTCGCGGATCGGCGGCCAGGCGGGCGGCCAGGTCGGCCGCGGTCGCCGAGGCCGCGCGGACCCGGACCGGGAGTGTCGACAGGCCGCGCAGCAGGAGGTAGCCGGCCAGCGGGTGCAGGACGCCGCCCGTGGCGAAGCGGATCTGGCGGAGGGTTCCGGCCAGTCCCTCGTCACAGGCCACGACGCCGGCCATCACGTCGCCGTGTCCGCCGAGGTACTTGGTGGCGCTGTGCAGCACCAGCCGTGCGCCCTGTTCGGCGGGGCGCTGGAGGACGGGGGTGGCGAAGGTGTTGTCCGCGAGGAGCGGGACCGAGCCGCAGGCGTGGGCGACGGCCCGCAGGTCGACCTCGGCGAGGGTCGGGTTGGCCGGGGACTCGACCATCACCAGGCCGGTGTCGGGGCGCAGCGCGTCCGCGATTCCGGCCGGGTCGGTCCAGGTGACCTCCGAGCCGAGCAGGCCGGCGGTCAGGAGGTGGTCGCTGCAGCCGTACAGGGGGCGGACGGCGACCACATGGCGCAGGCCGATCGAGGCCCTGGCCAGCAGCACCGCGCTGAGCGCGGCCATGCCGCTGGCGAACGCCACCGCCGACTCGGTGCCCTCGAGACGCGCCAGGGCGGTCTCGAAGCGGGCGACGGTCGGATTGCCCAGTCGCGCGTAGACGGGCGGCCCGTCCGGATCGGCGCCGGTCTCGGCGAACGCGTCGATCCGGGCGGCCTCGGCGCGGCTGTCGTAGGACGGGTAGGTCGTGGACAGGTCGATCGGCGGGGCGTGCAGGCCAAGGGCTGCGAGGTCGTCGCGGCCGGCGTGCACGGCTTCGGTGGCCAGGGCTCTCGATCGCACAGGGGTCTCCATGGGCGGAAGAGTGAACGTCGACCGGGTCACAGGAATCGAACGCCGTGCTACGTTCGGCCAATGGCCGAATCTGTCGTACTGGATCCGGTGGACCTTCATCTGCTGCGGCTGCTGCAGAACGACGCCCGGACGACGTACCGGGATCTCGCCGCGCAGGTCGGGGTCGCACCGTCGACCTGCCTCGACCGCGTGACCCGGCTGCGGCGGGCCGGGGTGATTCTCGGCCACCAGCTGCGGCTGGATCCGGCGAAGCTCGGGCGCGGGCTCCAGGCGCTGCTGTCCGTGCAGGTCAGGCCGCACCGACGGGAATTGGTGGGGCCGTTCGTGGAGCGGATCCGGGCGTTGCCGGAGTCGCTGACCGTCTTCCATCTCACCGGTCCCGACGACTATCTGGTCCATGTCGCGGTCGCGGACATGGCCGATCTCCAGCGTCTGGTGCTGGACGAGTTCACGGCCCATCGGGAAGTCGCGCGGGTGGAGACCAGGCTGATCTTCCAGCAGTGGGACTGCGGGCCCCTGCTCCCGCCTTCGCCCTCGGCTCAATCGGTGTGACGCACGGTGGCCGTCGTACGAGGATGGTCGCCATGTCTGAG
Source organism: Streptomyces cinnabarinus (assembly GCF_027270315.1). Classification (NCBI taxonomy): domain Bacteria; kingdom Bacillati; phylum Actinomycetota; class Actinomycetes; order Kitasatosporales; family Streptomycetaceae; genus Streptomyces; species Streptomyces cinnabarinus. The sequence goes on from NZ_CP114413.1 coordinate 1,407,417, forward strand.
ACGAAGAGCCCGCTGCCCCGTGAGGTCGCCGACGCGTATGTCGACGAGCTCATCGCCCTTGATCCCGTCACCGGTACGTATCTCGGCGTCAAGGACAGTTCGAGCAGAATGCCCGACCTCTCACCCGGGGGCCAGGAGGCACTCGCGGAGCTGGCGCGGGCGACGCTGGCACGGCTCGACGAGGCCGAGCGGCGGCCCGGCGGGGACAGCGCCGTCGAGCGCCGGTGCGCCCGGCTGCTGCGTGAGCGGCTGACCGCCGAACTCGCGGTGCACGAGGCCGAGGAGGGCCTGCGCGCGGTCGGCAACATGGGCACGCCCGCCCACAGTGTGCGCGAGGTCTTCGCCATCACCCCGGCCGAGACCGAGGAGGACTGGGCGGCCATCGCCGAGCGGCTGCGCGCGGTTCCGGCCGCGCTGTCCGGCTACCGCGAGTCCCTGACGCTCGGCCTGGAGCGCAAGCTGTACGCGGCACCGCGGCCGACCGCCACCTTCGTGGAGCAGCTCACCGAGTGGGCGGACACCGGCGAGGGCAAGGGCTGGTTCGAGGACTTCGCCGCGGCCGGACCCGACGCGCTGCGCGCCGAGCTGGACAAGGCGGCCCGGGTGGCGACGGCGGCCGTGGTGGAGCTGCGGGACTGGCTGCGGGACGTGTACGCGCCGGCCGTGGAGGACGCCCCGAACACCGTGGGCCGGGAGCGGTACGCCCGGCTGGCGCGCTACTTCAACGGCGCCGACCTCGACCTGGACGAGGCGTACGCCTACGGCTGGTCCGAGTTCCACCGGCTCCTCGGCGAGATGAAGGAGGAGGCCGAGAAGGTTCTTCCCGGCGCCGAGACGCCGTGGGTGGCGCTCGCGCACCTCGACGAGCACGGCCGGAAGATCGAAGGGGTCGACGAGGTGCAGGTCTGGCTCCAGGGCCTGATGGACCGGGCGATCGAGGCACTCGACGGCACCCACTTCGAACTCGCCGAGCAGGTGCGGAAGGTGGAGTCGCGGATCGCCCCGCCCGGCGGCGCCGCGGCCCCGTACTACACCAGCCCCAGCGAGGACTTCTCCCGTCCCGGCCGCACCTGGCTGCCGACGATGGGGCAGACCCGCTTCCCGGTCTACGACCTGGTCTCCACCTGGTACCACGAGGGTGTTCCGGGCCATCACCTCCAGCTCGCGCAGTGGGTGTACGTCAAGGACGACCTCTCCCGCTACCAGGCGACGGTCGGCCATGTCAGCGCCAACTGCGAGGGCTGGGCGCTGTACGCGGAGCGGCTGATGGACGAGCTGGGCTTCCTCACGGACGCGCAGGAGCGGCTCGGCTATCTGGACGCGCAGATGATGCGGGCCGCCCGGGTCATCGTCGACATCGGCATGCATCTGGAGCTGGAGATCCCGGCGGACTCGCCCTTCCACCCGGGCGAGCGGTGGACGCCGGAGCTGGCCGAGGAGTTCTTCGGGGCGCACAGCAGCCGCCCGCGGGACTTCGTCAAGAGCGAGCTGACCCGCTATCTGACGATCCCGGGCCAGGCGATCGGCTACAAGCTGGGCGAGCGGGCCTGGCTGCTGGGCCTGGACCGGGCGCGCGAGCGGCACGGCGACGCCTTCGACCTCAAGTCCTGGCACATGGCGGCCCTGTCGCAGGGCTCCCTGGGCCTGGACGACCTCGTCGACGAGCTGTCCCGGCTGTAGCCGGCGCCGAACTATCCCGCCAGCGCCCGCAGTCGGACCAGTCCGAGCCAGGTCTCCGGGCCTGGCCGGACCCAGGCCGCGCGCACCCCGTACGCGCCCGGAGTCAGGGTGACGCACAGTGGGGCGGCACGCGCGGTCTCGGTGCCCGGCCAGGCGGAGTCGAACAGGAACACCGGTCCCGGCACCTTCCAGCGCACTTCCTCGCCCCACTCCGCGGCGTCGAGGGCCGCGGGGACGCCGGAGAGCAGCTCCGCCTCGGAGTCGGCGGCGCACCAACGGACGAAGGTGCCGTGGTCCGGCAGATAGGCGGTGGCGGCGGGCTCGTCGCCCAGGACCAGGGCCGCGCTGTCCCCTACGGGGAGCAGTCCGACCGGTCCGTCGATATCGCAGGCCCGGTCGTAGTCGGAGGCGGTCTCGTCGCCGTCGGCGCCCGCCCAGAACGGGAGCACCGTCTCCGGCACCGCTATGAGGGGACCGCCGCCCGACTCCACCCATCGCACCCTGTGTCGCACCATGGCGCAGAAACCTACACGGACGGTCCGGGTGCAAGTTCGGTGTCCCGGAAACCTATTGGCGCGAAGCCGACGGCCGCTCTCAGCAGCCGCAGTCCTCGCTGTCCACCGGCGCGGTCAGCGGGTCGGCGGCGCGGCGGACGGCGCCCTCCCAGGTCTCGTACGCGAAGCCTTCGCGGGCCCAGTACTCGAATCCGCCGAGCATCTCCTTGACCTGGTAGCCGAGTTCGGCGAGGGCGAGGGCGGCACGGGTGGCGCCGTTGCAGCCGGGGCCCCAGCAGTAGGTGACGACGGGCACGTCCTTGTCGAGGAGCTGCTCGGCCTGCTCGGGGATGAGCGCGGTCGGCAGGTGGATGGCGCCGGGGATGTGGCCCTGGTCCCAGGAGGCGGTGGAGCGGGAGTCCACGACGACGAACCCGGGGTCGCCCTCGCCGGCCAGCGCGGCGGCGACGTCGGACACATCGGCGTGGAAGGCCAGGCCGGCCCGGAAGTAGGCGGCGGCCACGGCTGGAGCGGCGGGGGCCACGCGCAGGACGGGGTTGGCGGCGGCGGCGGTGGTGGTCATGGTCTGGCCCTCTCTGTGGTGGCTCCTTCTGACCGAAAATGTACGACGTGAAGATCAACTCCCTGAAGGGTCAATCCCCGGCACACCTCTTGATCGGCCGGGGAATCCCCTGTTAGCTCGGGAGCATGACCACGTTTTCACCGGACGCCACCGACTGGCGCATCCTCGATGTCCTCCAGCGCGAGGGCCGGGCCAGCTTCGCCGAGCTGGCACGGGCCGTGTCGATGTCCCCGAGCGCGGTCACCGAGCGGGTGCGCAGGCTGGAGGAGGCGGGGGTGATCCAGGGGTACTCCGCGGTGGTGGCGCCGGAGCGGCTCGGGATGCCGATCCTGGCGTTCGTCCGGCTGCGGTACCCGAACGGCAACTACAAGCCGTTCCACGACCTGGTGGCCGTGACGCCGGAGATCCTGGAGGCGCACCACGTCACGGGCGACGACTGCTTCGTGATCAAGGTCGCCGCCCGTTCGATGCGCCATCTGGAAGAGGTCTCGGGCAAGATCGGCGCCCTCGGCTCGGTGACCACGTCGGTCGTCTACTCCTCGCCGCTCCCCCGCCGCCCCCTGGGCCGGTAGCCCTCAGCCGCCGCCCCGCTGCCGCAGCGTCGACCCCGAGCGTCCCTTCACGACCTCCAGCTGGGCGTGGATCCGGCGCCGCAGATCGGCGACATGGCTCACGATGCCCACGCTGCGGTCGCGCTCGCGCAGCGAGTCGAGCACGTCGAGGACCTCGTCGAGGGTCTGGTCGTCGAGGCTGCCGAAGCCCTCGTCGATGAAGAGCGTGTCAAGGCGCACCCCGCCCGCCTCGTCGGTGACGACGTCCGCGAGCCCGAGGGCCAGGGCGAGGGAGGCGAAGAAGGTCTCGCCGCCGGACAGCGTCGCCGTGTCCCGCTCCCGCCCGGTCCAGGCGTCCACGACATGCAGACCGAGGCCGCTGCGGCCGCGTCCGGCGCGGTCGTCGGAGTGGACGAGGGTGTAGCGGCCGGACGACATCCGGCGCAGGCGCACGGTCGCGGCGGCGGCGACCTGTTCCAGGCGGGCGGCCAGGACGTAGGACTCCAGGCGCATCTTGCGCTCGTTGTCCGCCGAGGTGCCCGCCGTGAGCGCGGCGAGCCGGGCCACGCGGTCGTACTGGGTGCGCAGCGGCGCGAGCCGTCGTACACCCTGTGTCGCGCGGACGGAGAGGCGGTCGAGTTCGGTGCAGCGCCGGGCGGCGGCGTCCCGCGCGGAGGCGGTGTCGCGCAGGCGTCGGCCCGCCCCGGCGGCGGCCTGCTCCGCCGCCGCGAGGTCGGCGGGCGGGCGCTGGGCGGCGGCCGCGGTGTCGGCCTCGGCGAGGACGGCGCGTACGGCGGCCTCCTCGGACTGCCAGGCGTCCAGCCGCCGTTGGAGTTCGCGGTGGGCGGTGTCGTCGAGCAGCGCGTCGGCGGCGGCCTGCGGAGAGTCGAACCCGGCGCGGAACGCGGCGTCGGCGAGGCGCGCGTCGGCGTCCTTGAGCCGCTGGGCGCTGTCCTCCGCGGCGCGGGCGCTGTCGGCGGCGTCGGTCAGCAGCGCGACCTGGCGTTCCAGTTGGGCGGAGCGGGCAGCCACACTGTCCAGGGCGCCGCGCGCCTCGGCCAGCTCCGTTTCCAGCGCGGTCCGTTCGCGGTCCAGCTGGTCCCGGTGGCCGACCCGGGCGGCGCTTGTGACCTCCGCCTGCCGACGGGCCGTGGCGCGCCGCTCGTGCTCCTGCTCGGCACGGCGCAGTTCCTCGTGCGCGGGGTGGAGCGCGGAGGCGTCCCGGCGGGCCTGCGCGAAGTCCCGCTCCAACTCGGCGACCTCATCGGCGAGTTGACCGGTCGGGGTGTCCCCGGCCTCGGCGGTGGCGGCGGCCAGCGCCTCGCGTACGACGCCCAGGCGCCGCTCCTGTTCGGCCTGGCGCTCCTCCGCCGTCTGGTAGGCGGCGAGGGCCTGCTCCTCGACCTCACGGCCGACGTGCCCGGCGTCCTTGCGCGCGGGCGCCGGGTGCTCGGTGGCACCGCAGACCGCGCACGGTTCACCGGCGGTCAGCTGGGCCGCGAGTTCGGCCGCGATGCCGTTCAGACGGCGCTCCTTGACCTCCAGCCAGTGCGCCTTTGCCGTCAGTGTCTCCTCCTGGGCACGCCGGGCCCGGTGCGCGGCCGTGTCGGTGTCCCCGGCCAACTGGTCCCGCAGTCTGGCCGCCTTGAGCCGCTTGGCCGCGGGCTCCCGCTGCACGGAGAGCTGTTCGGCGCGGGTGGCGGCGTCCTGCGCGGCGTCGATCCGGGACTGCACGTCCGCGCGCGTGGCCTCCCACCCGGCGAGCCAGGCCCCGGTCTCCTCAAGGACGTCCTCGTCGGCGCGCTCCTGGCGGTCGAGACCGGCACGCTCCTCGGCGAGTTCGGCCAGCCGCTGCTCCGCCCGGCGGGCCGACTCCAGGCCGCCCAGCTCCTCGGCGGCCCGGCGCGCGGCGGCCGCGAGTCCGGCGGCACCGGCGTCGGCGAAAGTGTCCGGCAGCAGCGCGCCCGCGCGGGTCCGGGCGAGCGCGGCCCGCCGGTGCTCGGCGTCGGCGGCGTCCCGCAGCTCCAGCGCGGGTGCCACCGCCTCGGCCTTTCGGGCCCGCTCCATGCGCGCCTGCGCCTCCCGGTGAGCGTCCGCCCGCTCCTGAAGCAGCCCTGCCCGCTCCCTCGCCTCGGCGAACCTCCGCTGCAAACGGGCGAGTTCGCGTACGTCGTCCAGGGCGCGCTCGGCGGCGGCCTGAGCGGACTCGGCGGCGGCGAGGCGACAGTGGGCGACGGTCAGTTCCTCGCGCGCGGAGCTGCGGGCCACGGCGGCGGCGGTCAGCACGGCGTCGGCGAGCCCCGGTTCGCCCGGTGTCAGCTCGGGCAGCTCCATGGCGCCGTCCGCCGCCTGCTGCATGCGGTGCGCGTCGGCCAGCAGCGCGGCGTCACCCTCGCGCACCTCGGCCTCGGCCGCGCGTCGGCGCTCGGCGAGCCGCTTCTCCACCTCGGCGAAGCGGTGGGTGTCGAAGAGCCGCCCCAGCAGCCGGCCGCGCGCCTCGGCGTCGGCGCGCAGGAAGCGCGCGAAGTCGCCCTGGGGCAACAGGACGACCTGGCAGAACTGTTCGCGGCTCATCCCGAGCAGCTGGGTGATCTCCTCGCCGATCTCCTGGTGGGAGCGGCTGAGGTCCTTCCAGGTGCCGGTCGTGGCGTCGTGCTCGCGCAGCCAGCTCTGCGCCTTGTCCAGGGTCGTGCCGGAACCCCGCTTCTTGGGGCGCTCCCAGGGCGGCTGCCGGGTGACCTCCAACCGGCGTCCGGCGACGGTCAGTTCCAGGCGGATCTCGGTGCGCGTGCCGGGAGCGGCGTGGTCGCTGCGCAGCGCGAGTCCCTGGCCGGACTGCCGGGCGCCGGGCACGGAGCCGTACAGCGCGTAGCAGACGGCGTCGAGGACGGAGGTCTTCCCGGCGCCGGTGGGGCCGTGCAGCAGGAACAGTCCGGCTGCCGACAGTTCGTCGAAGTCGACGCTCTGGGAGCCGCCGAAGGGTCCGAAGGCCGTGATGTCGAGCCGGTGCAGCCTCACCGGGCCACCTCCCGGACCACCGCGTCCGCGCGGACCGCGTCGAAGGCGTCCCGCAGCACGGCCTGCTCGTCCTCGTCCGGTCCGGCGCCGCGGACATGGGCGACGAAGTCCTCGGCGATCTGCTGGTCGCCGCGTCCGGCCAGGCGCCGCGCGTAGGAGACGTCCGGGTCGTCGGGGGCCCGGTCGGGGTCGAAGACGAGGCTCAGGGTGTGCGGGAAGCGTTCGCTGAGCCGGGCCATGGGGTCGGCGGGGCGGACCGTGTCGGTGAGGGTGGCCTCGACCCAGGCGTCCTCGTGCCGGGCGAGGGCGGGGTCGGCGAGGAGGTCCTCCAGCGGCCCGCGGATCCGGGCGAGCGCGCGCGGGACGGGGCAGTCGATCCGCTCGGCGGTCACAGCGCCATCGGCGTCCAGGTCGACCAGCCACATGCTCTTGCGGTGGTCGGCCTCCGAGAAGGAGTACGGCAGCGGGGAGCCGGAGTAGCGGACGCGCTCGGTGATGGTCTGGCTGCCGTGCAGGTGGCCGAGGGCCGTGTAGTCGACGCCGTCGAAGACCCCGGCCGGGACTGCGGCGACCCCGCCGACGGTGATGTCCCGCTCGCTGTCGCTGGCCTCGCCGCCGGTGACGAAGGCATGGGCGAGGACGACGGAACGTGTCCCCCGCGCGCGTGCGGCGAGGTCGGCGCGGACCCGGTCCATGGCAGCGGCGAGCACCGCCTCGTGCCCGGCCCTGTCCACCCCGAACTCGTCCTTCACCAGGGCCGGTTCGAGGTACGGCAGACCGTAGAAGGCCACCTCGCCATGGGTGTCGCTGAGGACCACCGGTGTCCCGCACGCCGACGGCTCGGTGCGCAGATGGATGCCCGCGCGGTCGATCAGCCCGGCGCCGACGCCCAGCCGCCGCGCGGAGTCATGGTTCCCGGAGATCATCACGGTCGGCACGCCCAGCTCGGCGAGACGGTGCAGGGCGTCGTCGAACAGCTCGACGGCGGCGAGCGGCGGCACCGCGCGGTCGTACACGTCTCCCGACACGACCACCGCGTCCACGTCGCGCTCGCGCACGGTGCCGACGAGGTGACGGATGAACTCGGCCTGGGCGGCGAGCATGTTCACGCGGTGGAACGCCCGGCCCAGGTGCCAGTCGGAAGTGTGCAGGAGCCTCATGATCCTCGAAGACTAACGGCCGGGTCTGACATCACGGGCGGTTACTCCCGTATCGGCCCGTCATGACCGGCTGTGTCAGCCCGTCATGACCGCACCGGGGAGAGTCCGTTATGCCCGCCTTGTCATGCGTCGCCGTAAGCCTCCCCGCCCAGGGTGAAGCCGGCGGTGCCGGCCGTGGCGTCGGCCAGCCAGGCGCGGAAGGACTCCACGTCGGCGTCCGGCAGGCCGATCTCGATGGTGACGGCCTCGCCGTAGTGCACGTCCCGGACCTCGCGTCCGGTGGCGCGCAGATCGTTCTGGATCTTCCCCGCGCGCTGGTGGTCGACGGTCACGCTGGCCAGCCGGAAGCGGCGGCGGGTGAGCGTGCCCAGGCTGTCCAGGGCCTCGCCGACGGCTCCGCCGTAGGCCCTGATGAGGCCGCCCGCGCCGAGTTTGACGCCGCCGTAGTAGCGGGTGACGACGGCGACGACGTAGCGCATGTCACGGCGCAGGAGCATCTGGAGCATGGGGACGCCGGCGGTGCCGCCGGGTTCGCCGTCGTCGCTCGCCTTCTGGATCGCGGCGTCGGCGCCGATGACGTAGGCGAAGCAGTTGTGGGTGGCGTCCGCGTGCTCCTTGCGGACGCCGGCGATGAAGTCCTGGGCCTCCTGCTCGGTGGCCGCCGGGGCGAGGGCGCACAGGAAGCGGGAGCGGTTGACCTCGGTCTCGTGCACACCCGCGCGGGCCACTGTGCGGTACTCGTCCTGCATCCGGTCAGCCTATGCCAGGGCCGGTCAGGGCTTCTTTCCGCGGGGGACGGTGAACCAGGTCAGCAGGGCGGTTCCGGGGGCGAGCGCGCTCCAGGCCGTGCCGCGCCAGGCGAGCACGGCGACGCCGGAGGTGGGGAACTTCTCCCGCACCCGCTCCAGGGCGTCGTCCAGGCTGTCCCCGGCCAGCTCGGTCACCAGCTCCTCCAGGCCGGGGTTGTGCCCGATCAGCAGCAGCGTCTCGACCTCGGCGGGTGCCTGGTGCACGGCGGCGAGCAGATCGGTGACCTCGGCCGCGTAGAGCTGAGGAACGTAGCGCACGGGCGGCGGGGTGCCCCACTCGGCGGAGGCCAGGTCCCAGGTCTGGCGGGCGCGGACGGCGGTGGAGCACAGGGCGAGGTCGGGCAGCAGATCGGACTCGGCCAGCGCGCGGCCCGCGGCGGGCGCGTCACGTCGCCCGCGCGGGGCGAGCGGGCGCCGGTGGTCGGCGACCCCTTCGGGCCAGGCGGACTTGGCGTGCCGGAGGACGACCAGGCGGCGCAGCGGGCCGGTCCCCGCGCGGGCGATCATGCCAGGGATCCCAGGTCGCGGGTGAGGTCGAGGCCGAGAAGCCGGTCGGCGTAGGCGTAGGTCTCGAAGCGGGCGCCGTCCAGGATGTCCGGTGCGGTCTCGACCCGGTCGAGCAGCCGCAGCACGCCGGGCACGTCCAGGTCGTCCTCCCAGGCGCCGCGCAGTTCCGTGCGGACGTCGTCGGGGATGGGCCGGGAGGGGTGCCGCGCCCAGTCGGCCACCGCGCGCCGCCAGCGGGCGAGGGTGTCGTGGGCCTCGGTCAGGGCGGCCGTGTCGAGCCGTACCGGCCGGTCCCGGCGCGGGGTGAGCAGGGCCAGGCGCAGGGCGACCGGGTCGGCGCCGGTGAGCGGTGCCGGGGACTCGGCGTGCACGGGGGCGACGGCGACGCGGACGCCGTCCGGGGTGACGCCGCCCTCGGCCACGACATGGATGACCTGTTTCTCACCGAGCCCGTGGCCGACCTCCCGGCTGTCCTCCAGGGGCCGGACGCCGAGTGCGGCGGCGCCGGCCCTCAGCTCCGGCTGGTCCCGGTCGCCGTGGAGGACGGCCCAGACCGGGGTGCCGCCGAGTTCCAGGGCGCGCACCAGGACATCGGTGATGAGGAGCACGCGCAGGGCGCCGGTGTCGAAGCCGGGCGCGTGGGCCTCGACACGGATCAGACCGCGCCGCGCGGGCGCGGCGTCGACGGGCACGCCCGTTCGGGCGTCGATGATGCGCAGCACTCCCCGAGCCTAGGCGGGCGCGCGCCGGGGCGCAGCACACGGCACGGTTTCCGGACAGCGGAGCTCCGCCGGGCGCCCCGGGAAACCTGACCGTCAACTCCGCCGACCGCCACGCGGCGCGCGGGAATCTCCACGCCCCCTTGGCCGTTGTCCGGAGACCAGGCATGTCATGAGGTCGAGGAGGCCATCGGTGTACGGCGACGAAGCGACGATCCGCAAGATCCTCACCGAGTCCGGCGACACATGGGCCGTGGTCGGGCTGTCGTCGAACCAGCGGCGCGCGGCGTACGGCGTGGCCGCGGTGCTCCAGCGCTACGGCAAGCGCGTGGTGCCCGTCCACCCCAAGGCGGAGACGGTGCACGGCGAGCAGGGGTACGCCTCCCTCGCGGACATCCCCTTCGAGGTGGACGTCGTCGATGTCTTCGTCAACAGCGAGCTGGCGGGTCCGGTGGCCGACGAGGCGGTGGCCAAGGGTGCCAAGGCGGTGTGGTTCCAGCTCGGTGTGATCGACGAGGCCGCCTACGACCGGACCCGCGCGGCGGGCCTGGAGATAGTGATGGACCGCTGCCCGGCCATCGAGATACCGCTGCTGCGGTGACCCTCGCGCGGGGCACATAGGTCCATGCCGTAGACAGGGATCCGCACCCGCCGCGTGTCCACGAGGAAGTTCTGATGCCCGAGCCCCCGTCCCCGGCCCCGTGCTGCATGCCCGCGTCCGGGACCGGCCCGATCAGGGCGGAGCCGGTCGCCCTCACCGGCAGGCCCGCCGCCACCGACCGCATGGTCCTGCTCCCCGGCGGCGAGTTCCTCATGGGCACCGACGACAGCGAAGGCTTCCCCGACGACGGCGAGGGCCCGGTGCGGGCGGTACGGCTGGCCCCCTTCCGGATCGACACCTGCGCGGTGCGCAACGACGAGTTCGCCGCCTTCGTCGCCGACACCGGGCATGTCACCGACGCCGAGCGCCTGGACTGGTCGTACGTCTTCGCCGGTTTCCTGCCCGCCGCGCTGCGCCGCGGCGCCCGGCGGCCCGAGCGGACGCCCTGGTGGTGCGCGGTCGCGGGGGCGGCCTGGGACCGGCCGGAGGGACCGGGCAGCGATCTCGCGGGGCGCGGGGACCATCCCGTGGTCCATGTGTCCTGGTACGACGCGGCCGCCTACGCGGCCTGGGCCGGCAAGCGGCTGCCCACCGAGGCCGAGTGGGAGTACGCGGCCCGTGGCGGCCTGGAGCAGCGGCGCTATCCCTGGGGCGACGAACTCGACCCCGACGGCGAACACCGCTGCAACATCTGGCGGGGCACCTTCCCCACCAAGAACACCGCCGCCGACGGCTATCGCGGCACCGCGCCCGTGCACGCCTTCGAGCCCAACGGCTTCGGCCTGTACAACACTTCGGGCAATGTGTGGGAGTGGTGCGGGGACTGGTGGTCCACGAAGCGCGGCGCAGCGGTGAACCCCACCGGCCCGGCCGAGGGCTCCGCCAAGGTGATCCGCGGCGGCTCCCACATGTGCCACGCGTCCTACTGCAACCGCTACCGCGTGGCGGCCCGCAGCGCCAACTCCCCGGACAGCTCCAGCGGCCACACCGGGTTCCGGTGCGCGCTGGACGTCTCATAATGCTCGGGTGACTTCCACCTCCCCCCACCCCAACTCCGGTTCCGCACAACGGTTCCCGGTCGTCATCGTCGGCGCCGGACCGGCCGGGCTCACCCTCGGCAACATCCTGCGCGCCGCGTCCGTGGACTGTCTGGTCCTGGAGACCGAGAGCCGTGAGTTCATCGAACAGCGGCCCCGGGCCGGGGTGCTGGAGGAGTGGGCCGTACGCGGGCTGGAACGGCGGGGTCTCGCGGACAATCTGCTGGCGCGCGGCCAGGTGCACAACGAGTGCGAGTTCCGCTTCGCCGGGGAGCGCTACCGGTTTGAGTACACCGAGCTGACGGGGCATCACCACTTCGTCTATCCGCAGCCGTTGCTGGTGACGGACCTGGTGCGGGAGTACGCGGACGTCCGGGGCGGCGAGATCCGCTTCGGGGTGCGGGACGTCGCACTGCACGACCTGGACTCCGACCGGCCCTCGGTCTCGTACACCGACCCCGAGTCGGGTCAACGGCACGTCGTGCGCTGTGACTTCGTCGCGGGCTGTGACGGGGCGCGCGGGGTGTCCCGGGCCGCGCTGCCGCCGGGGCGCGCCCATGTCTCCCGCTACGACTACGGCATCGGCTGGCTGGCGCTGCTCGCCGAGGCGCCGCCGTCCAACGACTGCGTGGTGTTCGGCATGCACCCGCGCGGCTTCGCCGGGCACATGGCGCGCAGCCCCGAGGTGACCCGGTACTACCTGGAGTGCCCGCCGGGCGACGACCCGGCGAACTGGTCCCACGAACGGGTCTGGACGGAGCTCCAGGAACGGCTCGGGGCGGCCGGGGCGCCCCGGCTGACCGAGGGGCGGCTGATCGAGAAGCGCGTCCTGGACATGCACAGTTACGTGGTGGAGCCCATGGGGTTCGGGCGGCTCTTCCTGGCCGGGGACGCCGCCCATCTCACCGCGCCGATCGCGGCCAAGGGCATGAACCTCGCCCTGCACGACGCCTTCCTGCTGGGCGACGCGCTGGTCGCGTTCCTCACCAAGGGCGACTCGGCCGGCCTGGACGGCTATTCGCGGGCGTGTCTCGGCCGGGTCTGGGACTACCAGGAGTTCTCGCAGTGGCTGTCGGAGGTGTACCACGGCACCTCCTCGGGCGACCCGCACCGCGCGGGCACCACCCTGGCCCGGCTGCGCCGCCTGTTCGGCTCCCCGTCGGCGGCCCTGGCCTTCGCGGAGCAGTACCTCGGCAAGAGCGCCGACTACTGAGCCGTACCGACGTCACTCGTGCACGGGCCGGTCGCTGAGCCGGTGGTCCGCCACGCTCAGCGCCTCGTCCACCAGCCGCCGCAGATGACCGTCGCCCAGGGAGTAGATCACCCGGCGGCCCTCCTTGCGGGTGTTCACCAGACCGGCGAGACGCAGCCGCGCCAGATGCTGGCTGACGGCGGGCCGGGCCGCCCCGCACGCCTCGGTGAGGGTGCTGACATCGGCCTCTCCCCCGGCCAGCGCGTGCAGCAGGGTGAGCCGGGTGCGGTCGCCGAGGAGGGCGAGCAGCTCGGCGGCGAGGGCGAACTGTTCCTCGCCGGGGGTGCGCGGGTGCGCATCGTGCGCAGGTGACAGGTGCATGCGTGCGCTCATACGCACATAATGGCGTCGTGGACGGGGTAAGTCCACCTCCGCCACCGGAAGGGGGACCCGTGAGCCACCCGCACCATCACCATCACCACGACCACCCGCACCACGATCACCCGCACCCTCGCCGTCACCGCATCGCCCACCTCCTCAAGCCGCACTCCCACGACACCGCCGACAAGCTCGACTCCGCCCTGGAGTCCTCGGCCCGCGGGATGCGCGCGCTGTGGATCTCCCTGGCGGTGCTCGGCGCGACCGCGCTCGTGCAGGCGGTCGTCGTGGCCCTGTCCGGATCGGTGGCCCTGCTGGGCGACACCGCGCACAACACCGCGGACGCGCTGACCGCCGTCCCCCTCGGCATCGCCTTCGTCCTCGGCCGCCGGGCGGCCACCCGGCGCTTCACCTACGGCTACGGCCGCGCCGAGGATCTGGCGGGTCTGGTGATCGTGCTGACCATCGCGGCCTCGGCGCTGTTCGCCGGATGGACGGCGGTGGACCGCCTTCTCGACCCGCGCCCCGTGACCCACCTGCCCGCCGTGGCGGCGGCCGCGCTGGTGGGCTTCGCGGGCAACGAGTGGGTGGCCCGGTACCGGATCCGGGTCGGCCGGTCGATCGGCTCGGCCGCGCTGGTCGCCGACGGACTGCACGCCCGTACCGACGGATTCACCTCGCTGGCGGTGCTGCTGGGCGCGGGCGGGGCGGCGATCGGCTGGCAACTCGCGGACCCGATCGTGGGGTTGGCGATCACCGCGGCGATCCTGCTGGTGCTGCGGGACGCGGCGCGGGAGGTGTTCCGGCGGGTGCTGGACGCCGTGGACCCGGCCCTGGTGGACCGGGCCGAGCAGGCCCTGCGGGAGGTCCCCGGGGTGCGCGGGGTGGGTGAGCTGCGGCTGCGCTGGATCGGGCACCGGCTGCGGGCCGAGGTCGCGGTGGTGGTGGACGGCGAGGCGACGGTACGGCAGGCCCACGCCATCGCCGTGGACGCCGAACACGCCCTGCTGCACGCCGTCCCCCGGCTCACCGCGGCCCTGGTCCACGCGGATCCGGCCCCCGTGCCCGGCGAGGCGGATCCCCACCAGACCCTGGCCCATCACACCGGGGTCTAGGCGACCCCGAGCCCCTCCAGCACCACGGCCCCGGGCAGCTCGGCGAACGCCTTTCCCGGTACCAGCAGCTTGCCGCGCCGGCGGCCGCTGCCGACAAGGACATACGGCAGGTCGACGACCGCGGAGTCCACCAGGATGGGCCAGCCGTCGGGCAGTCCGATCGGGGTGATGCCGCCGTACTCCATGCCGGTCTCGCCGGTCGCGGTGTCCATGGCGGCGAACGACGCCTTGCGGGCGCCGAGTTGGCGGCGGACCGCGCCGTTGACGTCGACGCGGGTGGTGGAGAGCGCGATACAGGCGGCGAGCGTGGTCTCGCCGCCGCGCTTGCCCGCCACCACCACGCAGTTCGCGGACTGTTCGAGCAGTTCCCGGCCGTAGTGCTCGACGAAGACGGCGGTGTCGGCCCACTGCGGGTCGGTCTCGACGTAGATGATCTGGTCGGCGGGAACGCTGCCGCTCCAGCGGCGTACCGCCTCGGCGACCGGGGCGGTCAGCTCGTCGAGGCAGTCGGGGGCGGGAGCGGCCTGGCCGAAGTGTCCGATGGGTGCGCGCATGGCCGCACGGTAGCAACCGCGGCCGTGCGCTCAGCGCACGGGCGGCACGGAGACGACCAGCACCAACTCGACAGGGACGGCAGCGTCGTTGCCGTAGCGGTGGGCCGCGCTCGCCTCGAAGTAGGCGCTCGCGCCCGCCGGGACGCGGTGTTCCACACCGTCGACGGTCAGCAGCAGTTCACCGGCCGTGACATGGATCAGCTCGACGGTGCCGACGGGGTGCGGGTCGGAGGCGCTGCTCTCGCCCGGCATCAGCCGCCAGTTCCACATCTCCAGCGGACCCGGGGCCTCGGTGCCGACGAGGAGCCGGCTGTAGCTGCCGGAGTCGGTGTGCCACATCCGCACGACCTGATCGGCCGGGACCACGCGCACCTTCGGCCCCTGCTCGTAGTCGAGGAGGGTGGGGATGCTGACGCCGAGGGCGTCGCCGATCTTCACGACCGTGCCGAGGCTGGGGTTGGTGCGGGCCTGTTCGATCTGGATGAGCATGCCGCGGCTGACCCCGGCGCGGGCGGCGAGCGTGTCCAGCGTGAAGCCGCGCTCGGTGCGCCAGCGCTTGACGTTGCGGGCCAGGGACTGGGTCAGCAGGTCTAGGTCCGACACGATTCATCCCGTTCCGGAGTCCAATATTCTGGATGCAAGAGTTCAACAATCCGCACTACGGTGTGATGCACATGATCGTGCACCGAACTGTACTGCGAGGGCGTCCGTGACAGCACTCTTCGCCCTGGCCACCAGCCTGCTCTGGGGCCTGGCCGACTTCGGCGGCGGACTGCTCACCCGGCGCACCCCCGCGCTCACGGTGGTGGTCGCCTCGCAGTCGATCGCGGTCGTCGTCCTCGGTGCCGTCGTCCTGGCCACCGGCGGCTGGAGCGAGGCCGGACCCCGGCTGTGGTTCGCGGTGGCCGCGGGCCTGATCGGCCCGATGGCGATCCTCTGCTTCTATGAAGCGCTCGCCCGCGGGCCCATGGGTGTCGTCTCCCCGCTCACCACGCTCAGCGTGGCCGTCCCCGTCTCCGTGGGGCTGCTCCTCGGTGAGCGTCCCGGCCTGGTCCAGGTCGCGGGCATCGCGGTCGCCGTCACGGGCGTGGTCCTCGCGGGCGGGCCGCAGCGCGGGGGCGGCTCGGTGGAGCGGCGGACCATCGTGCTGACGCTGGGCGGCGCCTTCGGCTTCGGCGCGTGCGTCGCGCTGATCAGCGAGGCGTCCACCACGGTGACCGGCCTCTTCCTTGCCCTGTTCGTGCAGCGCCTGACCAATGTCGTGGTCGGCGGCACGGCCCTGTTCGTCTCGGTGCGGCGCGGTTCCGTCGCGCTGCCGGAGGGCGGTTTCCCCTGGGGCGCGCTGCCCGCCCTCGCCTTCGTGGGCCTGGCCGACGTCGCCGCGAACGGCACCTACTCCGTCGCCGCCCAGCACGGCCCGGTGACCGTGGCCGCCGTACTGGCCTCGCTCTACCCGGTGGTGACGGCCCTGGCCGCGCGCCTCGTCCTGAACGAACGGCTGCGCGGAGTCCAGGCGGCGGGCGCGAGCCTGGCCCTGGCCGGGACGTTGCTGCTGGCCACCGGCTGACCAGACCCCCGGCTCAGGCCTCGGCGTCCAGTTGCGCCAGCCGCGCCACCGACTCCTCGTCCAGCTCCGCCAGTGCCGCGAGCTGCTCCGAGGTCACCCCGTCCGGTATCGGCACCGGCGCGGGCGTCCTGAGCGGCGGCTGCCAGCCCTCGGCGGGCGTCCAGCGCCGTACGACCCGGGCGGGCGCCCCCGCCACGACGGCGTGGTCCGGCACCACGCCCCGGACCACCGCACCGGCCGCGACCACCACGTTCCGGCCGATCCGCGCGCCCGGCAGGATCACCGCGCCGGTGCCGATCCAGCACCCCGGGCCGATCGCCACCGGCTCCATCCGCGGCCACTGCTTGCCGATGGGCTCGTGCGGATCGTCGTAGGAGTGGTTCGTGGAGGTGACGTAGACGTACGGGCCGAAGTAGCAGTCGCTGCCGATGGTGACCGTGGTGTCGGCGATGACATGGCTGCCGCGGCCGAGGACCACGCCGTCGCCGATGCTCAGGATCGGGTCGGGGCCGAGGTCGAGGTCGGGCATCAGGCCCGCGGTCAGGGTGACCTGCTCGCCGACGATGCAGTGCGAGCCCAGATGGATCCAGGGCTCGCCGAAGACCGTGCCGAGCGGGAAGGCCAGGCGGGTGGCTTCGCCGATCGAGCCGAAGTCGAAGCGGCCCGGGCGTTCGGCGGTCACCGAACCGGTGCGCTGCACCCAGGCCCAGCCCGCGTGGACGGCGCGCTGCGCCACTCGGTGACGCCAGGATGAGAACGTGTTCTTGCTCTTCGGCACGGAGTCACGGTACTGAGCGTGCGGCGCCCTGATGGCGTCGTGGGGTTGTGATCTTCGCCCCACGCTCACCCGTGACGGGTGAGGAAACGGCGCCGGAGCCGTGATGCGGTGGTGGGATGAGCTGGCACGGCATCGTGAACCCGTTCCACGTCGCCGGACGCGTGGTGGGCCTCACGCTGGGCACCGCCGAGTTCGTCACGGACCGGGTGATCCGCACGGTGACGGCCGCCGTCCTCGACCGCCTCGACCTGGACGACGTCGCCGAGCGGATCGACGTGAACCGGGTCGCCGACCGCATCGACGTGATGCGCGTCGTCGATCGTGTCGACGTCGACCTGATCGCCGACCGGCTGGATGTGGACCGGGTGGCGGCCAGGGTGGACGTGGGCCGGGTGACGGACCGGGTCGATGTGAACCGGCTGGCCGAGCGGGTGGACGCCGAACAGATCGTGGCGCGGGTCGACATCGACGGGATCGTGGCCCGCGTCGACATCGACCGGATCGCCGCCCGCCTCGACCTCGACGCCGTGATCGACCGGGTCGACCTGGTAGCCCTCGCCCGAGCCGTGCTGGAGGAGATCGATGTGGGCCGGATCGTGAAGGAGACGAGCGGCGGTCTTGCCGAGGAGACGGTCGACGCGCTCCGGCTCCAGAGCGTGCGGGCCGACCGGATGGTGAACCGGGTGGCCGACCGTCTGCTGCACCGCCCCGGCGCGGCACCGGAGCGAGCCACCGGGCCCGGGCCGGCGCCATGACGCAGGAGGTACGGGAGCGGGCCCGGGAGGGCGAGGCCGGCGGCCTGGTGTCACGGTGCCTCGCGGCGCTGATCGACGCGTTGGCGGTGGCGGGCATCGGCCTCACCGCCCAGCTCGTCTTCGCCGGTCTGCGCCTGCTCGTGGAAGGTCCGCCGCTGCGGATGCCCGATCTCTCCCTCTGGACGACCGGGGCCCTGGGCTGGCTCCTCGCCGTGCTCTATCTCGTCGTGAGCTGGACCTGGACCGGTGCCACCCTCGGTTGCCGCCTGCTGGGCCTGCGGGTCACCGGACGCGCGGGGCAGCCGCTCGGCATCCCGCGCGCCCTGCTGCGGGCCGTGCTCTGCCTGGCACTGCCCGTGGGCCTGTTCTGGGTCCCGTTCAGCCGGCGCCGTGCCTCGCTCCAGGACCTCGTCGTCGCCAGCTCGGTCCGCCACCACCGGTTCTGACGTACGATCACCGACGGCCGTCCGCTCCCGGGCATCACCCGTACCAGGTGACGCCGGGGCGCCCCGTGCGGGGTAGGACTGGGAAACGAAGAACGGACGCCGACGACCGGTCTCCGTCCCGCAGACGCCGTACCCCCGCGGAGGACCGCGATGCCAGGTGACGACCGGAAGGGCCGCTACCTCCCGCCGGGCCTGCGCACGCTCCTGGCCTACCGGCGCGACTGGCTCGCCAAGGACGTCGTCGCGGGCGTGGTCCTCACCATGCTGCTGGTCCCGCAGGGCATGGCCTACGCGGAGCTGGCGGGACTGCCCGCGATCACCGGCCTGTACACGTCCGTGCTCTGTCTGCTGGCATACGCCGTCTTCGGCCCGTCGCGGATCCTGGTCCTCGGCCCGGACTCCTCGCTCGGCCCGATGATCGCGGCGAGCCTGGTGCCGCTGATGGCCTCCGGAGGGGACAGCGGGCGGGCGGTGGCGCTCGCCTCGATGCTCTCGCTGATGGTCGGCGTCATCACGATCCTGGCCGGGGTGTGCCGACTGGGTTTCATCGCCGACCTCATCTCCAAGCCCACCATGATCGGCTACATGAACGGCCTGGCGCTGACCATCCTGATCGGCCAGTTGCCCAAGCTGTTCGGCTTCAGCACGGACGCGGACGGTCTCATCGACGAGGCGGCCGCCTTCGTGCGGGGGCTGGCCGACGGCGAGACGGTACCGTCCGCGGTGGCGGTGGGCTCTGCGGGGATCGTGCTGATCCTGGTCCTCCAGCGCTGGCTGCCCAAGGTGCCCGCGGTCCTGGTGATGGTGGTCCTGTCGATCGCCGCGACCTCGGTCTTCGATCTCGGCGGGCGCGGGGTGAGCCTGGTCGGTGAGCTTCCCCGGGGATTCCCGCCACTGACCTTCCCCGAGGTCCGGGTGGACGACCTCGCGCCGCTGGCCGCGGGGGCGCTGGGCATCGCCCTGGTGTCCCTCGCCGACACGATCTCCAACGCGACCGCGTTCGCCTCCCGCACCGGCCAGAAGGTGCGCGGCAACGAGGAGATGACGGCGATCGGCGCGGCCAACGCAGCAGCGGGCCTGTTCCAGGGGTTCCCGGTCAGCACCAGCGGGTCGCGGACCGCGGTGGCCGAGCGCGCGGGCGCCAGGAGCCAGCTCACCGGGGTGATCGGCGCGGGCCTGATCATCCTGATGCTGGTCCTGCTGCCGGGCCTGTTCCGCAATCTGCCGCAGCCCGCACTCGCCGCGGTGGTCATCACGGCCTCGCTGTCACTGGCCGACCTCAGCGGTACGGCGCGGCTGTGGAAGCAGCGCCGGGCGGAGTTCCTGCTGTCGATCGCGGCGTTCCTCGGGGTGGCGCTGCTCGGGGTGCTGCCGGGGATCGCGGTCGCCGTCGGACTGTCGATCCTCAACGTCTTCCGCCGGGCGTGGTGGCCGTACAACACGGTGCTGGGCCGGGTGCCGGACGTGCCCGGCTTCCACGACGTGCGGTCCTACCCCGAGGCCGAACGGCTGCCCGGCCTGGTGATCCACCGCTTCGACGGGCCGCTGTTCTTCGCCAACGCCAAGTCCTTCCGCAACGAGCTCATGCGGCTGACCCGCACCGAGCCGCCGCTCCGCTGGGTGCTGATCGCGGCCGAGCCGATCACCGACGTGGACACCACCGCGGCGGACGAGCTGGAGGAACTGGACGAGGCCCTCAACGCGCACGGCATCAGCCTCGTCTTCGCCGAGCTCAAGGACCCGGTGCGGCGCAAGATCGAGCGGTACGGGCTGACCCGCACCATCGACCCGGCCCACTTCTTCCCGACGCTGGAGGCCGCGGTCGCCGCGTACCGCGCGCAGACCGGCGCCCAGTGGACGCGGGACACCGACAGCCCGCGGGACCCGCAGGACCCGTAGGCCCGCGCGTCAGTGGAGGGCGAGCCGGGCGAGCCCGCGCCAGTCGAGCGGGGGCCGGGCCGGACGGGTCCCCGGGCGCCGGCGCGGCACGAGCACCCGCAGCGCGCCCGGCTCCACCACGCAGCGGACGGGCACGCTCAGCGTCAACGCCTCGCCGTCGACTCCGGCCGGGATGGTGGGCCGGTCGGCGTCGACGACCACCTCCGTCGCCGTCACCCTGGTGAGCCCCGTCGCCCGATCGCCCCGCAGCAGCCCGGCGGCCTGTGCGGCGTTGGCCACCGTCACGCCCACGGCGCCCAGCTCCCCGCCGTCCAGGCGCGCCCGCCGCCCCAGCCCCGCGATATCGCCGGTCCCGTAGGGGTTGTTGCTGATCAGCAGGGCCTGCGGGGTGCTGAGGACCGTGTCCCCGGCACGGGCGGTCAGCCGGGCGCCCCCGTGCCGCACCAGCAGGTCCGGCAGCAGGTCCAGGGTGGTGCGGGTCTTGCCGTCCCGGTAGGCGGGGCTCTGCACCACCTCGGCATACGCGCCGAACGACACGTTGTTGACGAACGTGCGCCCGCCGGCCCGGCCGAGGTCGACGCTCAGCTCCACACCGTCGCGCAACGCGTCCAGGGCCAGCGCCGGATCGTCCCGGTCGAGACCCAGGTCGAGGGCGAAGTGGTTGCGGGTCCCGGCCGGGATGACCAGGAAGGGCAGGTCGAGCGCGGCGGCGACCTCGGCGACCAGGGCCTGGGTGCCGTCCCCGCCCGCGACGCCGAGCAGGTCGGCGCCGTCCGCCGCGGCCCCGCGGGCCAGCTCGGCCACATCCATCCGGCCCGGGCCCTCCAGGAGGATCACCTCGGCGCCCAGTGCCTCGGCCTTCTCCCGCAGCCCGAACCGGTCCACCTTTCCGCCGCCCGAGCGCGGGTTCATGATCAGGACGGGGCGGTGGACCCGCGGCGCCGCCCGCTCCACCATGCCGACCGGCGCATCGGCACGGGCGAGGGCCCGCCGCCCCGAGCCCACCGCGAGCGCCCACAGCGCCCCGGACAGGGCGACGACCCAGGCGAGACCGGCGCTGGTGTACGCCACCAGAACCCACACCGGCGCGGCGACGGCCAGCAGGACGGCCAGCGCACGCGACAGGCGCCGACGGGTCAGCGCCCACCAGACGGCCGCGACGGTGAGCGCCGTACCGGCGAGTCCGACGCCCACCAGGGGGAGGGTCCGCAGCCCGGCGAAAGCGGCCAGGACGCACACCGACGCCACGGCAGCCGCCAGCGACACGCGGGCCAGCCAGTGCTGCTGTCTCGTCGTGGATGCCATGTAGGCACCCTCCCGCCCGGCCGCGCGGACCGCCTCACCCGCGGCAGGCGATGTGCGCCGAGCGGCCCCGACCGCCTCGGTCCGCCGCGCATCGCCTACGGTGCCGGTGTACCGACGGCGGAAGAGACGGTGGGACGGCAATGGCGCACAAGGCGTTGATCACGGGCATCGGCGGCAGGGAGCCGCAGATCGACGGGGAGGCCTTCGTGGCGCCCACCGCGTCGGTGATCGGGGACGTGACGCTTCGGGCGGGCGCGAGCGTCTGGTACGGCGCGGTGGTCCGCGGCGATGTCGAGCGGATCTCCGTCGGCGCCCGGAGCAACATCCAGGACAACTGCACCCTCCACGCCGACCCGGGCTTTCCCGTGACGATCGGCGAGCGGGTGTCGGTCGGCCACAACGCGGTGGTGCACGGGGCGACCGTCGAGGACGACTGCCTGATCGGCATGGGAGCGACCGTCCTCAACGGCGCGGTGATCGGGGCGGGCTCCCTGGTGGCCGCGCAGGCGCTCGTACCGCAGGGGATGCAGGTGCCGCCGGGCTCCCTCGTCGCGGGCGTCCCGGCGAAGATCAGGCGGGAACTGTCGGAGGAGGAGCGCCAGGGCGTCACCCTCAACGGCACCTTGTACGCCGACCTCGCGAAGGCGCACGGCGGACTGTACGAGACGCCATGACGCTCAGTCCGCGACCGGGACGGCCTCCGGCTCGGCCGCGGACTTCTCCGCCGTCCTCTCCCCGGCCGCCTTGCCCGCCTTGCGCTTGACGACCAGGAACGAGGTCAGGCCGATCAGCACCGCCGCGACCAGGCCCAGCCACGAGAAGCGCTTCAGCCAGGACTCGGCCACGACACCGACGTAGTAGATGACCGCCGTCGTACCGCCCGCCCACAGGATGCCGCCGAGGACGTTGGCGGTGAGGAACTTCCAGTACGGCATCCGCAGGACGCCCGCGAGGGGTCCCGCGAAGATGCGGAGGAGGGCGACGAAGCGGCCGAAGAAGACCGCCCACATGCCCCACTTCTGGAAGGAGCGCTCGGCGGTGGCGATGTGCGCCTCGCTGAAGTGCCTGGGGAACTTGCCGCCCAGCCAGGCCAGCAGTGGGCGGCCTCCCTTGCGGCCGATGGCGTAGCCGATCGAGTCGCCGATGATGGCGCCCGCGGTGGCGCAGGCACCGAGGATCACGGGGTCGATGTCGCCGTGCTGCGAGGCGAGCAGCGCCGAGGAGACCAGGATGATCTCGCCGGGCAGCGGAATGCCCAGGCTCTCCAGTCCGATGACGAGGCCCACCAGCAGATAGATGGCGAGCGGGGGCACCGTTTCGAGCCATTCCTGGACGTGCAACGCCGTTCCTCTCCTGAGCCGGGCCGTTCCCGGCGCGCGCTCGTCCGCGAGCGCGCGCCGGGGCAGCCTACCTGCTCACCGTGACACCCCGGCGTCCCAGAGGTCGCACTGGTGGTCCCGGTGCACGGTCGTGCTGACGGCGATGCCGCCCGCGGACGCGGTCCGCAGCGAGAGCACACGCTCCGGGCCGCCGCCCGGCATGCCGGGCTGTCCGTCGGCGCGCGGCACTCCGGTGCGCACGAAGGAGCCCCAGTACCGGACCAGCTGCCGCGAGAGCGCCTGCTGCTCGGCGTTCAGCGGGCTGGTCAGGCCGAAGTGCTTGAAGAGGTACTGCACCTCGTTCACATGGGTCGCGCCGAAGTCGAAGTCGGTGCCGAGGTCGCGCAGGGAGGCGAAGGGCGGGGAGGTGCGGTCGGCGAACTCGTACGTGTACACCGGGCCGCGTCCGGCGAGGGTGCCGTCCAGCCGGAGCGCGGGGCAGGCGAACAGCAGGTCGCCGAGGGCGGTGCCGAACGCGATCGTGGGGGTGGGATGGGCGGTGAGGGGGTAGCGGGCGAGGACCTCGTCGCCGAAGGCCGCCCGCATGACCTCCGGGTATTGCCCGGCCGTGAGCGGGCCGCCCGCCCCGTCGAACCGGGCGAAGGCGAACAGCCGCCCTTCGTCCAGGTTGGCGCCGTTCAGCACCGGCACCCCGGCCGCGGCGCCGGAGCCGAAGGCGGCCGTGGGCTGCTCGGGCAGGAAGGCGCCGCCGGTCACCGGCGCCCAGTCGAAGCCGCCCTGGGCGGCCAGGATCTCGGCGGAGGTCCTGCCGCGCAGACACGCCACGCTCGGACAGCCGAGCCGCTCGGCGAAGGCGGCGCCCTGCGCGACCGCCGTGTCGTGGGTCCGGGCGGCGCAGTCGTCGTAGGCGCCGCTCTGGACGATGCCCGCGCGGAAGAGTCCCTCGGCGGTGGGTGAGGCGAGCTGGGTGCAGACCGAGCGGCCGCCCGCGGACTCGCCCGCGATGGTGACGCGGCCCGGGTCGCCCCCGAAGCGGCCGATGTTGGCCCGCACCCAGCGCAGCGCGGCCTGCTGGTCGAGGAGGCCGAAGTTGCCGGAGACGCCGTCCGTAGCCTCGTCGTCGAGTCCAGCGGTGGCGAGGAAACCCAGCGCGCCGAGGCGGTAGTTGACGGTGACGACGACGGTGCCGGTCGTTCGGGCGAAGGTGTCGGGGACGATGTCCTGCCCGGCGCCCGCGGTGAGGCCGCCGCCGTGGAACCAGACGAGGACCGCGCGCCGGGCGGAGCCGTGGGGCACGTACACATTGAGGTCCAGGCAGTCCTCGGTGTGGCTGGGCCGCTCGTACCCGGGGTCCCAACTCACCGCCTGCACACACTTGTTGCCGAAGTCCCCCGCGTCACGCGCCCCTTGCCAGGCCCGGACCGGCCGCGGCTCCTTCCAGCGGAGCCCGCCGACCGGCGGTTCGGCGTACGGGACGCCGAGGAACTGCCGTCCCTCCGGGGTGACTTCGCCGCGTATCAGGCCCGCCTCGGTGCGGACCACCGGAGCCGAGGAAGCCTGCGCCGGAACCGGCAGCGTCATCGCGGCGGCGAGGGCCACCAGGGCTGTCACGGTCTTCCGTATCACCGCGTCACCTCCACGTTCGTCCGTGCCCGCAGATCACCCGCGGACGCCCCCACCCAGACGGTGCGCGGCCCGGTGCCCAGCACCCAGCTGTGCCGTTTCGCGTCCCACGACGACAAGGTGCGCACCGCGATCCGCACGGTGACCCGGCGCCGCTCCCCCGCGTCGAGCGCGAGCCGCCGGTAGCCGCCCAGCACCCGTACCGCCTGGTCAAGTTCCAGATCCGGAGAGCGGCCCACGTACACCTGTGGCACCGCGATCCCGGCCCGTCGGCCGGTGTTGCGGACGGTGAACCGCACATCGAGCCCGCCGCGGTGCCAGTGCGCCGAGATCTCCTGATAGGCGAAGGAGGTGTACGACAGCCCGTGCCCGAAGGGGAACAGCGGGCGCTCGTCCTCGGCGTCGTACCAGCGGTGTCCGGCGTGGATGCCCTCCGAGTAGACCTCGGTGCCGTCCACACCGGGGTAGCGGCGCGGGTCCCCGGCGACCGGGTGGTGGTCGTCGTCCACGGGGAAGGTCTGGGTGAGCCGGCCGCCGGGGTCGCTGTCGCCGAACAGCACGGCGGCGGTGGCGGCCGCGCCCTCCTGGCCCGGGTAGTACATCTGGAGCACGGCGCCGGTGCGGTGCAGCCAGGGCATCGAGGTGGCGGAGGAGGTGTTGAGGACGACGGTCGTACGGGCGTTCACCGCGGTCACGGCCTCGACCAGCGCGGCCTGGCGACCGGGCAGGGCGATCGTGGCACGGTCCTGGCCCTCGGTGGCGTCCTCGTAGGCGAAGAGCACCACCTGGCGGGCGGCGCGCGCGACGCGGACGGCCTCGGCGACGTCCTCGGCCCGGGTCGCGCTGGTGATACGGCGCAGCCGGAACTCCTGGCCGGTGTCCCCGCCCGCCGCGGTGATCTTCAAGGTGTGGGCGCCCTTGGTCAGTTGGAGCGCCTTGCGGCGCACGGAGAGCCCGTCGGGCGCCGTGGTGACATAGCCGCCCATGAAGTACTCGCCCCAGCCCGGCACCAGCGGGAAGAGCTCCTTGCCGTCGACGGACACCTTCGGGCGGATCGTCGGCGCGCCCGAGTAGTGCAGGACGAAGGTCCACTCGTCGTCCTCGGGAAGGGTGAGGGTGCCGTCGTAGGACCAGGTCCGCCCGGCCGCCACGCGCAGGTCCTCGCCGTCGAGGGCGGGACTGAACGCCGAGGCGGGGACGGGCTTGCCGAAGATGTCCTCGCCGAGGGCGTAGGTCACTTCGCCGCCGCGGGCCCGGATGGCGTCGAGGGGGCTGTCGGCCCGGTCGGGCACGACATGGGCGCTGCCGCCGCCGCTGACGAAGGGCAGCGCGCCGGTCTGGCCGATCACGGCGACGGAGCCGTGGGTCAGGGGCAGCGTGGCGCGCTCGTTGCGCAGCAGGGTGGCGCCCGCCTTGGCCACCTCCAGGGCGACGGCCGCGCCGGCCCGGGCGTCGCGTACGGGCCGTGGCGGCGCGCTGCCGTCGAGGAGACCGAAGCGGTCCAGCACGGCGAGGATCCGGCGTACGGCCCGGTCGACGTACCGCTCGGACACGCTGCCGTCGCGCACCGCCCGATTGAGCGCGGCGCCGAAGTGGGTGCCGTTCGGCATCTCCAGGTCCAGGCCCGCGGTGAGGGCCCTGCCGGTGCTGTGGGCGGCGAACCAGTCGGTCATCACCAGGCCCTGGAAGCCCCACTGTTCGCGCAGGACGTCGGTGAGCAGGGTCTTGTTCTCGCACGCGTAGGTGCCGTTGACCTTGTTGTAGGCGCCCATGACCGCGCCGGTCCCTGCGTCGACGGCGGCCTCGAAGCCGCGCAGCTCGACCTCGTGCAGGGTCTGTTCGTCGGCGCGCACGTCGACGGTGTCGCGGTCCTGTTCCTGGTTGTTGAGGGCGTAGTGCTTGACGGTGGCGACCAGGCCCTCCTCCTGGATGCCCTCGATCTCGGCGGCCACCAGATCGGCGGCGAGCAGCGGATCCTCGCTGAAGGTCTCGAAGTTGCGCCCGGCGTAGGGGGTGCGGATGAGGTTGACCATCGGGGAGAGCAGGACGTCCTGGCCGAGGGCGCGGCCCTCGTGGCCGATCACGCGGCCGTAGCGGCGGGCCAGTTCCGGGTCGAAGGCGGAGGCCAGCAGGACGGGGGCGGGCAGGGCGGTGGCGTGTGCGGTGACGCGGACGCCGGCCGGGCCGTCGGCCAGTCTGAGGGGCGGGATGCCGAGGCGCGGCACTCCGGGGACGTAGCCCGCCTGGCCGAGCGGGGCAGGGTCGGTGGCACCGTGCAGGAGGGAGATCTTCTCGTCGAGGGTGAGGTCGGCGAGGAGACCTTCGACGCGTCGGCCGGCGCTCGGGTCGGGAGCACTCTGGGCGTGAGCCCGGGCCGGTGGGGTCGGTCCGCCGGTCGCCGCCGCGGCGACGGCGATGGCGCCGCCGGTCAGCCGCAGGGCGGATCGCCGGGAAACAGTGTCGGTCATGACAGCCGTCACTCCTTCGGTGTGCGGGCACGACGATGTGAACCGCATGCGCGACGGCGCCCGGTCTGTGTTCGCCCTCTGAACGCACTATGCGCCCATCGGACTTGACACCCCGTGAGCAACGCCACCGGCGCGTCGGAAAAGTAGGACCGGAGGTGACTCGTGTCAATGACATGAGCAAAGTGGGCCACCCCGACCGGGGTGGCCCTGCGCACTAGGAGAGCAGCGAGTCGAGCGGTTCGGCGACCGCGGAGACGGTGTCCAGCGCGTCGGCCGCAGCCCGTGTCACCGGCTCCTTCCGCTCGGCGGGTTCAGGTTCTGCACGCTCGCCGACCTGGGCGACGCGTGTCTCGTACGCTTCCTGTCGCTTCTTCGGCTCGGGCGCCTTCTCCGACTCGGCCTCGGTTCTCGGCTCGGCGCTCGCCTCGCCGCCGAGATGCCAGTGCTGGCGCGCGGATCCGTCCCGCTCGACGACGGTCACGGCCCGGTCGTCGTCGCCGGGCGCCACGGCCACGTCCTCGCCGCCGCGGAGCAGGAGTTCACCGTGGACGGTGAGGTCGTAGCGCACCTCGCCGGTGGGGGCACCTCCCACGCCCTTGAGGCTGTGGGGGAGGACCAGGCAGTCGGCGAGCACGACGAGCCCGTCGTCGGTGTGGGTCTCCAGGCAGAGCCCGGGGTCGGCGCCGCTGCGGAGCAGACCGTCGTCCCGGTACGACCACTGCTGCGACCCGGCGGCCGAGCACCCCGCGAGCACGGTCGCCGCACCGGCCCGGGGCACTCCGCCCTGGAGGTCGAGGCAGAGCCCGGTGCCGAGGTTGCGGAGCCGGCCCCGGCCGACTTCGCCGGTACCGCCCTCCGCGGCGGCCGAGGCGGGGCCGGGCGTCGCGGCAGCGGTGACGGCACTGGGGGCGCCCCAGGTGGCGTGCGGGTCGGGGACACCGTTGTCATCGGACCAGCCGCGGTTCACCAGCACGGTGGCGAGCAGGGCGAGGCTGGTCAGGCCGACCCCGACGACGGCCCTCTTCCGGCCGCGGGGCAGGACCAACGGCCGCCGCTGGGCGGGCCGGTGGCGTCCGCCCCGGGAAAGGGCGGGCCGCCTGGGGTGTTCCGGGGCGCGACCGGGGCGTGAGTCCAGATAGCGCCGGGCGCCCCAGCCGAGGACCGTCTCGGCGAGCAGTTCCTCCAGGCCACCTTCGAAATGGCTGAGCTGTTCCGCCGCGTGCCGGCAGTAGCGGCACTCCGTCAAGTGCCGCTGGACATCGGGGAGAAGGGCGCCGCCCCGGCGGATCGGGACATCGAGGAGGCGGTTGTAGTAGCGGCATTCCCGGGTGGGGGCGAGTTCATGGTGGGCGCGGACACAGGCGGCGCGGAATTGTTCGCGCGCCTGGTCCAGTGCGGCCCGCGCGGTCATGGTGTCGACGCCCGACAGACCGGCCGGTACGGTTATCGGCTCCGCCTCGACCTCGGTATGCCACAACAGGCATTGGGAAGCCCCCGGAAGGGCCTGGAACGCGTACTCGGCGAGCCGTCGCCTTTCCGGCGTCACCGATCTCGCCGCGCGCAGCCCACGGGCACCGGTCGTTTTGCGGAGTTCCGGAAGTACGGCGGAAGTCCTTTCGTCCGCCGCCCACTCCTTGACCGTGTCCCGTACGGCCATGAGGAGTTGCGGGCGCAGTGCGCCGCCCGACGGTTTGCCGAGCACCCGGTGAAAGGCGGCCGCGGTCACCATCGTGGCGGGGCTTCCCGTCGTGGCCAGGCAGATCACGGCGTACTCGTGGGCGGCCCGCCAGTGCCGTGCCATCAGCAGCGGGACGCCGTCGGCGGCGGTGCCGGGCGGTCCGATCCGGGCGACGAGATCGCGATCGGAGTCAGCGGGGCGCACTCCGGTCGTGGGCGGGTACGGGGGGCGTGGGGGGTTGGCGGATGGCACTGAACCGATTCCTTCCAAGCCGCTGGACGACAGTCGGAATGGCCGTCAGGGGGCGCTCACTTTCGCACAACCGACTCACAGGTAACAAGGAGTTCGACCGGCCACAGTTCAAGGCCCAAGGAATTCAGAATAGTTACCGCCGGTATCCGCACCGGCATTCGAACTTGCGGTCCGAACCATTCCCAAGTTGTGCGCACGGCAAGGCGATCGGCACACGGAATCTCCAGAAATGACGAAGGAGGGCCCCGGGCAGGGGCCCTCCTTCGACCGGTGTCGCTCAGCTGTTGGGGCGCAGCGTCCACACCACCGTCATCTCGGTGGTGACGGCGCCGTCCTCCCGCTGGATGGCGACGGTCACCGGGAACTCCGGGCGCTTGCCCGAGTCGAGTTCGGCGACGACCTCGGCTATCGGCCGGCCCAGCGTCGCGGTGGCCGTGACGGGGCCGAGGGCGATCTTCTTGAACGCGATCTCCGCGGTCACCGGCAGCGGCACCGCCCGGGACAGCTGGTCCCCGAAGGCCGCGAGCACGATGGCGCCGCTGGCCGACTCACCCAGCGTGAACATCGCACCGGCGTGCGGCCCACCGACGTGGTTGCGGTACTCGCTCTGGTCGGGCAGCACCAGTACGGCCTTCTCCGGACTGGTCTCCCGGTACTCCAGGTTCAGCGTCCGAACCATCGGCACGGTGGCGGCGAGCAGCTCGCCGATAGACATCTGATCTGCGCTCATGGCGGCATGTTACCCACGAGTAGCCTGCACTGGCCAGATTCCGGCCATGATCGTCAGTTCTGGCGCGAGTCATCCGGCCAGGACCCGCCGTCGATTGCTACGTCCCTGACAAGCCCCGGTGACCGAATCGTGTCCGAGGCGCCGCTAGGGTTGCTGCCCATGTGGCCAGGACAGCAGCCGCCCGGGGGCGAGCAGAACCCGCAGCAGCAGAACAATCCGTACCAGCAGCCGGGGTACCAGCAGCCGAATCCGTATCAGCAGCCGGGCTATCAGCAGCCCAGCCCCTATGCGCAGCAGCCCCAGGGGCAGCCGGAGTGGGGCGCGCAGACCGCCGTGGGGGCGCCGACGGGCGGTGGCGGAGGTGGCAACCGGACCAAGCTGATCGCGATCGTGGCGGCCACGGCCGTGGTCGTGGCCGCCGGTGTCACCGGCGCCCTGGTGCTGGGCAGCGGCGACAAGGACGACAAGGCGGACGGCAAGTCCTCCCCGAAGCCGACCGTGAGCAAGTCGGCCGAGCCGAGCCCGACCGAGTCCGGGGAGTCGCGCGGCAACGACGAACTGAAGCCGACCGTCGAGGGCTGGAAGGTCGTCGTCAACCCGCGCTTCGGCACGATGTTCGACGTGCCCGCCGACTGGGAGATCGACAGCACCGACACCAGCGTGGGCTTCGAGTGGGAGGAGAAGGACGGCAAGCTCGACCGCACCACCGTCACCGCTCCCGCCTACCTCAAGTCCAAGTGGTGCACGGTCGACTCCGACAAGGACGGCCGCACCGAGGACACCGCTCTGGTCACCGCCGGCACCCGCGGTGAGAGCGGCGCCAAGGACCTGGACGAGGCCGCGGAGACCCGGGTGCCGTGGTGGATCTTCGGCGGCTACACCCAGCCGGACCGCAAGAGCGTGAAGTACGACAAGCCCAAGGCGTACACCACGACCTCCGGCCTGGTGGGCAGTGTCGCCACCGCCCGCTCGGAGAACACCCCGCAGAACGGCAAGTGCGACAGCGAGGGCAAGGCGATTACCTTCGCGTTCGAGAACGGCGCGGGCGACTACGTCACCTGGAACCTCTTCGGCGCCAAGGGCGTCAAGGAGGAGATCCCGGAGGCGACGGTCCAGAAGATCCTCAGCACCGTACGCCTCACCGAGGCCATGCCGACCGACACGTAACGGCAGGCCGCGGGGCCGATAACGCACAGGAATTCGACTTGGCAAGTCGGCCCCGCCCCGGTGATAGTCGCGAGGTGAAGCCCACCGCCCCGCTCCGCCGCCCGACCTGGGCGGGCCGCAACTACTCGCTGCTGACCGCCGCCGCGGTCGTCACCAACCTCGGCAGTCACGGCGCGCTCATCGCCGCCGCGTTCGCCGTGCTGGAGACCGGCGGCGACGGCGGCGACGTGGGTCTGGTGGCGGCTGCGCGCACCCTGCCGCTGGTGCTCTTCCTGCTGATCGGCGGCGCGGTCGCGGACCGGCTGCCCCGGCACCGGGTGATGGTCGCGGCCAACGCCCTGAACTGCGTGTCCCAGGGGGCCTTCGCGCTGCTGGTCCTGACCGGCGAGCCCCGGCTGTGGCAGATGATGCTGCTCACCGCGCTCGGCGGCACCGGCCACGCGTTCTTCTCCCCCGCGGCCGAGGGCATGCTGCTGTCGTCGGTCAGCGGCGAGCAGGCCAGCCGCGCCTTCGCGGTCTTCCGGATGGCCATGCAGGGCGCGGCGGTGGGCGGTGCCGCCCTCGGCGGCGCCATGGTCGCCGCGATCGGTCCCGGCTGGGTGCTCGCGGCCGACGCGGTCGCCTTCGCCCTCGCCGGATCGCTGCGCGCCTTCCTCGACGTGGGCCACATCGCGCCGCGCACCCCGGGCGGCGGCCTCCTCGCCGACCTCCGAGAGGGCTGGCGCGAGTTCACCGGCCGGACCTGGCTGTGGGCGGTCGTCGTGCAGTTCTCCATCGCGAACGCGGTGGTGGCCGCGGCGGACGCGGTCTACGGCCCGCTCGTCGCCCGGGACCATCTGGGCGGCGCCGGACCCTGGGGCCTGGCGCTCGGCTTCTTCGGCGCGGGCACGGTCGCGGGCGCCCTGCTGATGACCCGCTGGAAGCCGCGCCGGCTGCTGCTCGCCGGCACCCTGTGCGTCTTCCCGCTGGCCCTGCCCTCCGCCGCCCTGGCGATCCCGACCTCGGCCGGGATCCTGTGCGCCGTGATGTTCGTCACCGGCGTGACCCTGGAGGTCTTCGGTGTCAGCTGGATGACCGCCCTCCACCAGGAGATCCCGGAGGACAAGCTCTCCCGGGTCGCCGCCTACGACTGGTTCGGCTCGGTCGCCCTGGTGCCGCTGGCGACCGCCCTCGCGGGACCGGCGGAGCTGTCCTTCGGCCGGACCCCGGCGCTGTGGGGCTGCGCCGTGCTGGTCGTCGTGGTCACGGCGGCGGTGCTGTGCGTCCCGGACGTCCGGAACCTGCGCCGCCGCACGAAGCATGTCGCCGCGGCCGCCGCGCAGCCGTCAGCCGATGCTGAAAGCCCCGTCCGGGGGCTCGGGTGAGGGCACGGCGTCCTCGTCCCGTACCGGTCGCGCACCACCGATGAACTCCCGCAGCCCCGGCCCGTGCTCGACCCGGGCCGGGAAGGCGTCGGAGGCGGTGAGCCGGGTCAGGGCGGCGAGGTCGACGGGCTGGTGCGAGGCCACCAGCACCGCGTTCCCGAACCGCCGCCCGCGCAGCACACCCGGCTCCGCGATCAGCGCAGGCTCCTCGAACACGGCCGCGAAGGTGGCCAGTTGGGACCGCAGAAACGCGAACGGCGCCGCATCGGCGAGGTTGGCGAGATAGACGCCGCCACCGCGCACCACCCGCTCGGCCTCCCGCGCATAGGCGAGGGAGGTGAAATGCGCCGGTACCCGGGACCCGCCGAAGACGTCGGCGACGAGCACGTCGGCGGAGTCGTCGGGCGCCGCCTCCAGCCAGGCACGCGCGTCCCCGGCGTGCAGCCGAATCCCCTCAGGCACCGGCAGATGCTCGACCACCAGCTCCAGCAGCCCCCGGTCGGCCTCGACGACGTCCTGCCGCGAGCCGGGCCGGGTGGCGTCCACATACCGCGGCAGAGTCAGCGCGCCGCCCCCGAGATGCAGCACGTCCAGGGCCACCCCCGGCTCGTCCACCACGTCCAGCACATGCCCGAGCCGCCGCGCGTACTCGAACTCCAGATGAGTCGGCTCATCCAGATCGACATAGGACTGCGGCGCCCCGTCGACGGTCAACAACCAGGCCCGCTCCCGATCGACATCGGGCATGAGCTTGGCGGTGCCGTGATCGACGGGCCGGCTGACGGGGATGGCTTCGTTCACCACTCCATTGTGCGTGGCGGCAGGTACCGGCCAGGGGCGCGGGACTGTATCGACATGCGGCTCCGCCGCGCGGGCTACCGGCCCCCACAGGCCGGCAGCCCCCACGAAACAACAAGCCGCACTCACACCACGGCGGTCACGGTCCCCGCTCCGACAGTCCGTCCCCCTTCGCGGACGGCGAACCCGAGCCCTGGCTCCAGCGGAACCTCCCGCCCCAGCTCAACGGTCATCGTGACCGTCTCACCGGGCCGGGCGACCGCGACCTCCCCCAGATCGATGTCCCCGACCACATCCGCCGTACGGATGTAGAACTGCGGCCGGTAACCGGAGGAAACCGGAGTCGCCCGCCCGCCCTCACGCGCCGACAGCACATAGACCCGCGCCGTGAACCGCCGCCGCGGCACCACGCTCCCCGGCGCCGCGACGACATGCCCGCGCCGGACCGCGTCCCGTGGCACCCCCCGCAGCAGCAGCGCCACGTTGTCCCCGGCCTGCGCCTCCTCCATCGGCTTGCCGAAGGTCTCGACGCCGGTGACGACGGTCTCAACACCGGCCCCGAGCACCTCGACCCGGTCCCCGACCCGCACGACGCCCCGCTCGACGGCGCCCGTGACGACCGTCCCCCGGCCGGTGATGGTGAGCACGTTCTCGACGGGCAACAGGAACGGCGCGTCCACATACCGCTCCGGCATCGGAACGTATGTGTCCACCGCGTCCAGCAGCGCCTCGACGGAGGCCGTCCACTTCGGGTCCCCTTCCAGGGCGCGGAGCCCCGAGACCCGTACGACCGGCGCGGTGTCACCCCCGTAGCCGTGCGCGGTGAGCAGGTCGCGGACCTCCAGCTCGACGAGTTCGACCAGCTCCTCGTCCGCCGCGTCCGCCTTGTTCAGCGCCACGACCACATGGTCGACGCCCACCTGCCGGGCGAGCAGCACGTGTTCTGCGGTCTGCGGCATGATCCCGTCGAGCGCGGAGACGACGAGGATCGCCCCGTCGAGCTGCGCGGCGCCGGTGACCATGTTCTTGACGTAGTCGGCGTGGCCCGGCATGTCGATGTGCGCGTAGTGCCGGGTGTCGGTCTCGTACTCGACGTGCGCGATGTTGATGGTGATGCCGCGCGCGGCCTCCTCCGGCGCCCGGTCGATGCGGTCGAACGGGACGAAGGTGCCGGAGCCACGGCCGGCCAGGACCTTGGTGATGGCGGCGGTCAGGGTGGTCTTGCCGTGGTCGACATGGCCCATGGTGCCGATGTTGAGATGCGGTTTGGTGCGGACGTAAGCCGTCTTGGACATGGCGGTACCTCGAAGCGTCAGAAGTGGCGGTGGGACCCCGGGAACCGGCCGACCCTCCCCCTGCGGGGTCCGCCGGACGATCCGGAGAGGGTCAGCTTCGGGCGCCGTCGACAGCGGCCAAAAAGACGGGGACGGCAGCCTTCGGGGCATCCGCGACCGCGGATGCTGCGAGAAGGAAGGCGTGCCGGAACATGAGGTCGATCATCGTCGACGCGGTGTCCGACGTCGAATGGTTTTCGCCGGTACGGGAGTTCAGGCGCCGTCGTTCCTCAGGCGCCGATGTTCTTGAGGGCTTCGCGTACCGAAAGCGGTGCGAAGCATCCCTTCTCCCGCACGAGGAAGTCCCGTACGGCCGCCGGGTCGGTCTTGGCGTACTCGCGCAGGGCCCAGCCGATCGCCTTGCGGATGAAGAAGTCCGGGTGCGCGGACTGGCGCAGGCAGTAGGCGAAGAGGCGGTCGGCGTCGGTGTGCTCCTTGTAGCGGAGCTGGTGGAGCAGGGCGGTGCGGGCGATCCACAGGTCCTGGTCCGCGCTCCAGGCGTCCATGTCGGCGGCGAGCTTGCGGTCGGCGGCGACGAGGGCGCCGACGACATGCGCGGCGAGCAGGTCGACGGTGTCCCACCAGGGGATCGTCGAGACCAGGTGCCGGGTCACAGGCAGGAAGGCGGAGGAACAGCGTCCGGCGTGACGGCGCAGATAGTCCACGGCGAAGTACTGGTACTCCCGCTCGGGCAGCCGCCAGCAGCGCAGCGCGACGGCCGTGCAGTCGGCCTCGTCCGGCCGGGGCGTGCCCTCCAGGACGGTGCGGGACAGGGCGCGGCGGACCGGCGTGGTGAGGCCGAGGAAGGGCGACACGTCCTTCATGTACGCCCGCATGGGCCCGGCGCGCTCCGGGTCGGCAGCGGCGCCGTAGGCAGCGGTCAGCCGGTCCAGCAGGGTGTCGGCGAGGGCGCTGTCCGGGACGTCCAGGGTTCCCGCACCTGTCACGCTCATGAGACGAACCATACGGCGATCACACACATTTGTCGGTTAGTGTCACCGGATGCTTGGCGTCCAAGAAAACACCGACTTGTAGGGCGTAAGCAAATCCGCAGGTAGGCGGGGGCGTCTAGACAGTGCCCTCAGCACGAAACACCCCGCCGCCCGGTGGGGCTTCCGGACCTCAGATGCGGCGGGGTGTTTTCTTGCTGCGGGTGACCCTGCCCATCCGCCACGGGGGAAGCGGACGGGCAGGGCCGGTCTGGGGCGTCAGGTCGTGTACTCCAGATCCGTCACGGCCGCTCGGCGGACCAGGCGTGCCAGCGCGTCCATGTCGAGCTGGCCGAGGAACTCCATCAGCGTCTGCCTGGTCTCGGCCAGGCGGCCGACGAGTATCGGCTCCTCCAGGTCTGCGGGGAGGATCACGCGACGGAACTCTGGCTGCTCGATGGCTTGCGCGATGAGCCGTTCCGCGACCCAGAGTGGTGTGCGCTCCCGGATGGCGAAGGTGAGATGCAGGCTGGGCTCGGCGTGGCCCAGGGCGTGCGGGTTGTGGACCCAGCCGCGGGGCATCAGCAGCGTCTGACCGGCGGTCAGTTCGATCGTGAGGTCCGGCCCGGTCTCCTCCCATCGCGGGATGAAGTCGTCGCGCCACACGCGGAACGACTCGCCCCACTCGCGCATCGGATCGGAGATCACCGGCTTCCACAGCTGCCAGGTCTTGGCCCCGGCTATCTGCACGATGACGCCCATTTGCTGGTCCCAGTGGTGCAGCAGCCCCTGCTCGCCTCCGGGGGTGAGGAAGGCGGACATGTAGTTCGAGTAGCCGGTCTCCCATTGGATGCCCTGTGACAGGCGGTGAAAGAACGGCAGCCAGCGCTGCAAGTTCCCGAACCGCACGGTGTGTCCCTGGCTCACAAGTCGCCGCAGCTTGATCGGATCGGTGCGGCCGTTCGTCAGGAACGCGCTCCGGTTGGAGGGTCCGGCCTTGACGACGGCGATCTCGTCGGGCGGGGCGCAGCCGGTGTCGATGAGGTCGGCGACGTAGTCCAGGCTCATGACCTGGTCCACCTCGGTCCGGCCACGCTCGTACACGCGGGGCGCGTCGGGCCAGGTAGTGACGAGGTCGGCTACCCCCTCTGGGGGCAGGAGTAATTCGAGTGACACGAGGATGTCTCCTCACGGGTCATGCGGGTGGCAGCGGACAGGCGATGTCCGGGTGGAAGAGGTTGGGACAGCACACGACCGAGGCGGAGAACAGTCCGCGGGCCTGGGTGTGATGGACCCAGGCGACGTCGACTCCCCGGGGGAGAACGTCGTACGCGTAGGCCAGTTTCACGTCCAGGGCGACGTAGGCCCGCTTGCCGTCGGTGCGTTCGAACGGCGGGGTCGTGGTGTAGACGCCCTTGAGCCACTCGACGGCGTCGGTGATGTCCGTCCAGGTGCGGGCGCGGGCCGCCTGCCCTCGCTTCAGGAGCCAGTGTCCGCTCATCAGTGGGGGCACGCTGCCGGTGGCGAACTCGCTGGCGGCCTCGCGGTACCGGGTCGCGTGGTCGGAAGAGGGGTCGGGCTGGATCGCATGTGCGGGCCGCCGGTTGCCCTCTTTGGCGTACGTGTCCGGGGAGCCGACCCAGGGGCCGAAGCCGTGCCAGTGACCAGCCCAGGTCTGGCTGGTCAGTGCCTGAAGCTCGGATGTAGCGGTCATCGTGTCCTTCCGAGACGGGCCGCCCCGCGCGCAGAGGCGGCCCGCAATGTGCGTGAGGTGAGCGGTCAGCCTAAAGCGCCAAGCCCCGGGCCTTGGCCCACTCGATGGCGAACGAGTCGAGCTCCGGACCGCTCATGCAGAGGCGAATTCCGGCGCCCTGGGGCTTGGAGTCGCCGACGGCGAACGCGTCCACGGCACCCGCGAGGGGGGTGGTGGTCAGGCAGGTCTCGTTGTCGCCGCCGAGGTTGCCGCCGCACCACTTCTCCGCCGTGGCGTCGGTGGCTGCGTGCAGCTCGTACAGGTTGGGTGTGGTCATCGTTGACCTCCAGTGGTCTTACGTGCGGAGAGGCGGTCTCCTGGCCGTTGTGCACCCGCTCTGGGGCGGGGGTTCGTGGGAGGTGCGACCCTGGCCCGCGGTCGCCGTGGGACCCCTGTTCGCCGGGGAAGGGCGGCGCCGATCAGCGCAGGCGAACGGAGTTGACGCACCGCTCGTGGATCCGGCCAGAGACGGCCGCCCCGCCCGTCGGGCTGCCCCGGTCATATGGCTGCGTCGCTTCATCCGGCTTGAAGGGCTGGTCGCAGGCCAGGCACACGCGGATGCCAGCCAACGCCTCGTAGTGGTCGCAGAGCGCCAGCAACGACCTGCCGAGCTTGCGCACGTAAGCGGCGGCATCAGACGGCATCAGCACAGGGCCAGCGTCCAGCTTGCCGCGTGCCTCGCGGACACAGGCGAGCGCGACGTAGCGCGGGATGTCGTCGGCTGACTGCTTCTCGGCGGCCCGCTCGACTTCAGCGATGAGCATCTGTACGCCGTGGCGCAGGGTGTCGGTCAGCACCTCCAGCGTGGCCCGGTCGGTGGGAGTCGCCTCGGGCGGGAGGACCTCGGCGACGTTCGCGCGCATCGTGGCGATGTCCACCGGCGGGGCATCCGTGGCGCCAGGCGGCTCGGGCGTGGTCACGACTCGGCCTCGCTGTCGTCCTCGTCGGTCAGGCACCCGGCCGCCATGACGAACGTCTGCACGTCGGATGTTCTGCACAGCCAGCCCGGCCGGGTCAGGGGCACCGCCCAGTACGAGACCGAGGCAGCCTCCTCCAGCACCGTCAGATCGGTGCGCGGCACACCCAGGTAGGTGCCGTCACCGAGGCAGGACGCGGCCGGCGCCCGCCAGTCCTTGGCGGTGCCGGGCGGAACGAGGGCGTAGTAGCGGCGGCCCTGCGGGTCGTGGATGACGGGGCGGCCGTTGAAGATCCAGCCGAGCCAGTTGCTCACGATGGCCGGGCTGCTGGCTTCGGCGATGGCGTGGATGAGGTGCTCGGGGATGCGGACCGCGTCGAAGAGCTTCCCCAGCGGGAGCAGAGCGAGTCTGGCGTCGCTGTCCCACTCGCCATGTACCGCGCTGGGCAGTGGGTGCGCGGCGGCGAGCCACGCCTCAACTGCCTGTGATCGCTGTGGACTCGGTGGTGCCAATGCCCCTCTCGGGGCCGTACTGTTCGTCATGTCGACGCTCCCTCATAGTTTCGAGCGTTGGCCACTCCCGGGGCCGTGTCGCGCGGTCGCCGGGGTCGACTTCGAGCAATCGCTGACGTCGCCAGCGCTTCTGAGTAGCGTTTCTTGTACGGACCGTCAGGCACAGCCATTGCATGTCCGCTCCCGTCCGCACACCTGCGGACACCGCGGACGGGGGAGCACCATGACGCAGGAATCGTTCGGCGCAGCCCTCCGGCGCCTCCGTGGCAGCCGCTCCGTCCGGGACGTCGCCCTGCTGGCCAGCTGCGGCAAGAGCTACGTCTCTGACCTGGAGCTCGGCAAACGGTGGCCCACTCCGGAGATCGCACTCGCGCTCGATCGGGCGCTCGGCGCAGACGGCGAGTTGACCGCCTTAGCCGAGGTGCGCCCGGGTGACGGCGCGCTGGCCAAAGCCGACGCATTGCAGCGCGGCCTGAGCGAAATGCTGGCGGCTGGCCCCATGACGGACGCGAGCCTGGACGAGTGGGAGTTCACGGTCGCCATGCACGGCCGGGCCACTCGCTACCGGCCGGAGTCCGAACTTCTGGCCGAGCTGGTGGAGCACTTTCAGGACCTGCGCCTGGTCATGTCCCACCGCCACCCGGCGCATGTGCGGAAGCAGCTCACCATCACGGCAGCGCAGCTGTCCGGCCTCATGGCCTTGACTCTCCTCAAGCTGGGTGACAGCCGCTCCAGGTCCTGGTGGCGGACCGGCCGTTCCGCGGCCGCCGCGGCGGACGACCGGGCGACCCTGTCCTGGATCTACGCGCAAGAGGCGTATCAGCTCTACTACGGCGGAGACCTGTTCGGGGCAGTCGAACTGGCCTGCCGAGCGCAGCACTTAGCCGGAGGGCTCCCGTGCACGGGAGCCGCTCTTGCAGCGCCCTTGGAAGCACGTGCTCACGCCCTGCTCGGTGCGGCCGAGCAGACCAGTGCAGCTCTGGCGTCCGCCGAGGCCGCGCTCGAACGACTGCCCTCGCCGGACCGCATCGGCAGCGCGTTCGGCTACAGCGAGAGCCAGCTCCGCTTCCACGCCGGGAACGCCTGGACCCACCTCGGCCAGACGCAGCGCGCGGCAGCCGAGCACTCCCGCGCGCTGGAGCTCTACCCGGCCACCGACCACACGGACCTCGCGCTCCTCCGCCTCGACCAGGCCATGTGCGTAGCCCTGGACGGTGACCCAGCCAGCGCCGCAGCACACGCCACCCAGACGATCATCGGCCTGCCCCCACAGCACCGCTCCGCCCTGATCATCTATCGGGCCCGCGACGTTGCGGCTAAGGTGCCCGGGGCACGAGGGGAATCAGAAGTGCGGGTGTTGCACGAGCTGTTGGCGCTGCCCGCAGGCGAGAGGGGTAGCAGCGGTGCAGATCGAGAAGGCGGCTGAGGCGGACGCCAAGCTCCTGGCGGGACTGCTCGGAGAGGTCGAATCCTACTACGGAGGCACGGACACGCCCGCCGACGAGGACCAGGTCCGCGCCGCTCTCTTCGGCCCCCAGCCGGTCGCCACCGTGCTCATCGCGCGTGACGGCGACGACGTGCTGGGTTTCGCGTCGTACAGCTTCCTCTGGCCGGCGGCCGGGGCTGACACCTCGATCTACCTCAAGGAGCTCTTCGTCCGGGCGCCGCACCGTCGACGAGGCGTCGCTGGAGAGCTGATGAACGCCGTACGGTACGCAGGCCGAGCAGCCGGCTGCTCGCGCCTGGAGTGGACGGCGGACGCGGATAACCCTCCCGCGCTCGACTTCTACGAGGCGCTCGGGGTCGCGACCCACCAGGGGAAGGTCTTCTACCGCCAAGCCCTGTGAACAGACGACCGGCCTCTGCCGCCCGAGGGTGGCAGAGGCCGTGTCGTTGAGTCCACCCGGGGGAGTGAACCGGCGGCCCACCGCCCCTGGGAGAGCCGACCCCATGAGGTGGGCGCCGGTGGGACGGTGGGCGACCACAATGCGCCTCGCTGGCCGGAATGCGCAATACATCGGACGCGGCAATATGATCCGTGCCTGTGGCAAACATCCCCGATGAGTTGATCAAGCTGGAACGATCCGCCGAGGCCGAGCGCGCGAAGCTCACCGGCCTGGACGGCGACGAACACGCAGCACAGTGGCGCCAATGGGCCAGCGCAGCCGAAGCCTTCCAAGGCGCAGTCACCGAGTACGCCGCACGCGACGACGTCACCCTGTCCCGGCACGAGGTGGAGCAGGCTGCGAAGAAGGCCGTACGGCACGGCGAGCCGGAGACCATCGAGTAACCCGATCACAGGAGAAGGCCCCTGCCGCCGAAGCAGCAGGGGCCAGTTCTGTCCGTCCACAGGGCGAGGGTCAGCGGCTGGAGAGGCGGTACTCGTCAGTGGGCGGCACGTCCTCGGCGGCGCTGACGACGTCGTCGAATTCGTCGTCCTGCGGGGCCGGAGGCTCTTCATCGTGGTCCATGCCGACAGAATTGCAGACGGTCCAGTCTCCTCCAGCCGGGCCGTCAACACGCCGCCTGTCGCTTCATCGACAAAGTAGTGCTGTCGCCGGGGTGGTCACTCCGTGATGCTGGCCGAGCGGGCCCGCCATCCCGCGACCATGTGGTCACGGCAGGCGTCAATCCAACGAGGCCCCAGCCCGGGCAGTGGGACCAGCCTTGTGGACGTCGCCGGGCGGCCGCACGCCGAGCAGGGCTTGCGGGTGGGCGCGTCAGGCCAGACCCGTGCCTGCCAGCCGGGCGCGTGCAGCAGGTCGGCCGGACCGGGGTCCAGACCGACCGGGTCGACGCCGAGCACGGCGAGTGCCGCCAGCTCCGCCTTGTCCCGCTGCGACAGCATGCCCGCCTCCCCCGTCGGCCCTCGTGGTGTCGACGGACACCGTACAACCTAGAATCGAACACGTGAACGATCCAGGCCCTCCGAGACTCGCCCTGCTCCGCTTCCTGGAGCGCGTGCAGGAGCAGGACCTGGAGCGCACCCGCCGATGGATAGCTCAGGAAGAACGGCGCGAGGCCGAGCGCCAGCGCGGCATCCAGGCCCGGCCGCCAGCGCCTGACTGGCTCATCGAGCAGTCCCTCAGCCGTGACACCCCACCCGTCTACGTCCACGTCGGCGACTGCCACATGGCCGGCAAACGCTCGAAGCCCGTGACCCGGGAAGTGGCACTGCGGGCCCTCGCGGAGCGAGTGGACCCGTGCCCCCACTGCAATCCGGACGCGCTCCTGGGCTTCGTCGACTGACCTGCGCGGATGCGGCTCAGGGCTGCCCGGATCATCCTGAAGCCATGCCCGGATCACGCCCCGTGATCGTCTACCCGCCCGACGAGGACGGCGGCCGGCGGGTGCGTATGGACGGGGTGATCCTCGGCCGCGCCTTCAGCGTCCGCGACGTCACCGAATTCCTCCGCCGAGCAGGCCTGGAGAGCTGGGACCAGGTTGATGTGGGCACATCCGAGCTGATCGAGTGGCGAGGCGGCGGGCCGGACGTCTGGCACCGCTGATGGGCGCGCCCGGGGTTACCTTCGGACACATGGGCGAGGCACCAAGACGCATCCCTCCGACGACGGACCGGATGTCCGCCGCGCTGATGCTGGACTGCTCCCCTGAGCAGATCGGGCCATGTGCCCGCTGCCAGGGCCTGACAGTCCGGTACGAGCGGCACGCTCAGCCTGTGTGCGCCTCCTGCCAGACCAGCGAAACGAAGCAGGAAGCCCCCGCCGCCCGAAGGCGGCAGGCGCTCAGGGGTTCATGACATCGACTAGATACAACGAGGTAGGTCGTACTCGATACACGCTTGCATGTCGTACTCGATACATGGTCTCCTGATGCCATGGCGAACATCCGGCTCACCAAGCCGACCATCGCCGTCCTGGAGACACTGATCTCCGCGACGGACGACGCCCCAGCGTGGGGCCTCAGCATCTGCCGAGACGCCGATCTCGGACCCGGCACCGTCTATCCCATCCTCGATCGGCTCGCCGAACGCGGCTGGGTAGCCAGTCGCGAGGAGACGGCTCCGCACCCAGGGCGTCCCGCTCGTCGGTTCTACGAGCTCACAGGCACCGGGCGCCTGCAGGCTAACCAAGCCCTAGAAGCGCGGAGAGTCCGTCGCCTCGGGCTTGGACTACTGGGTGGCGCCTCGTGAATGCCCACCCGCACCCCATGACGATCGCCTGGTCTGGCGATGCCAGGCTCGGTTGCTCCTACCTGAGTCGAAGCGATGAAGTCCTGATCGATAGCGCTGTTCGGCAACTCGCCGAAGGCAAGTCACCGACATGTCGTTCCCACCGTATCGATTTCCTGGACGACACGGAGGTACATGAACTCTGGGTGACGGAGCACCTGTTCATCTCCGCATGGGCACAAGGTCCGCTGCTGCGCGTAAGGAACGTAGCGGACAGTCGGGAGGATGACGAAACATACTGGCCAGCCGTCCCAAGCCCGCCGCCGCTGGACAGCGCACTGACACGATCGGCCAACACGGCGATTGGCGTGGCCGCACGTATCGCAGGTCGAGCGCGCTCTCACCTACACCGCGAGTGGGTAACGATTCTCCAGGGCATGCCAGAGGAAGGCATCACCTTCTCGCCGCGACGGCAGCTTGTCCTGGCACTCGGCTTCCTACTTGCAGCCGCACGTCTACGCTCACACGATGGTGTGCGCCCCCTGTGGCGACCGGTCGACTGGCTCCTACGCGTCCCATCTCGTGCGAACGGGCTCATCGCAACGGTGATTGGCGCTCAGGCGATCTATATCGTGGGCGACGATGGTCTGGGCGCCCTCGCGACCTCCGTTTGGGAGCCCTGCGGCATTGCTGCGGCGGCGCTGTACGCCTTGGTTCGGTGGCTCCGCCGCGTCCGGGGCATCGAGTTGGCGACAGTCGAGAGATTGCAGGCGAGTAGCCAAACGGAGTAGGCCCCCACCGCCTGACGGCAGCGGGGGCCAGTAGACGATCTGTAGTCGTCTGTAGACGGTACGGCCGGGTCAGTTGAGGAACAGGGCGATCACCGCTGCGACCAGGCCGCCGACAGCGACCAGTGCGCCGATCTGCGCGAGAGGCCAGCGGCCCTTCTTCAGCTCGTTGACCTCTGTGCGCAGTTCGTCCATCTCCTTCTCCATGTCGGCCTTGAGTTGGCGGAGGTCGGCATCGGTGCGAGTGGTCCGCTCGACAAGGACGTTCAAGATGCCCTTGATGCTCTCCAGCCCCGTGTTGATCTCCCCTCGTAGCTGGGCGAGTTCGACCGCGACGTTCACCGTCGGGTCCGGGGGCGCCGTCATGCCTGGTCCTTCGGCTCCTGCCGGTTCGGGACCTTCCAGACGACCCCGAGCGCACCGAGCGTCAGCAGGACGGCAGTGACTCCCTCGCCCTGGGTGACGACGCCGTCCTGCATGGCGGTGCCGAGTGATCCGGCGCCGGCCATGATGGCGGCGACGACTGCCTTGGCGTAGTGGGACACCTTCATGTGGGCCGTCCCCTACTCGGCCAGCCGTGCGGCCAGCTCGGCGGCCAGCAGCGGGGCGACCTTCGCGGCGAGGGCGTCCAGGTCGACGCCTCCGACGGACAGCGCGTCGATCTTGCGGTCCACGTCGGCGAGGCGCCCTTCCACGCCCCGGATCTTGGTGGTGAGGCCGACGATGTGGGTGCCCAGCGACCAGTAGTGGTTCGGGTCGTTGGGGTCGTCCGAGTAGTCGGGGGCGTCCTTCGGTGCCTTCCAGATGCCGTCCTTGCTCGCGAGCAGCTGGATGTCGGCAACAGTCAGGGCCAT
Organism: Streptomyces cinnabarinus; assembly: GCF_027270315.1. Classification (NCBI taxonomy): domain Bacteria; kingdom Bacillati; phylum Actinomycetota; class Actinomycetes; order Kitasatosporales; family Streptomycetaceae; genus Streptomyces; species Streptomyces cinnabarinus. The sequence goes on from NZ_CP114413.1 coordinate 1,451,204, forward strand.
GTCGTCTTCTCCTTCCCATGCTCCGGCCGGGAGGGCCAGGCATGTGGCGAGGTCGCTGCGGAAGTTCTTCATGTCGAAGCCGCGGGGGTCCGGCTTCCAGTCCGACCACTCCAGGTGGCCGATAGCGCTCTTCGCGCTCCAGCCGTGCGCCCGGCAGATCCCGGCGGTGGCCTTGACCATGGCGATGTACTGGACGCGCGGCCACGGGTCTTGGCCGTCGCCCTCGTTCTCGCACTCCCACCCGTAGAACCGGCCGTTGCCGTCCACCGCGCCCGCGCTGCCCTCGTGCTCGTTCGTGGGCGGCGGGTAGGAGCCGTACGACTCGTTGACGACAGCGGTGAGGACGTCGGGGTCCCCGCCTCCGGCGTGGTTGGCGCGGCCGTTGCCGGTGAGGTGAACGCGGCCGTTCTTGGTGATGCAGCCGGTGGCCAGCGGTCCAGGCAGGGCGCTGTGACCGTTGAAGATGAGGCCGACGACATCGGTCCCGGGCCCGGTGACGGTGTGGTGGACCATCACCCCGTTCACGGGACCCCAGGGGCCCTTGTGGTTCCGGTTGTTGGTGCGCCAGCCGCTGACCTCGTGGACGTCGCAGCCCTCGGCACGCAGGGCTGCCACCAGCTGGTCGGCGGTGAGGGGGGCGGCCATGGCTCAGCCCTCCGATCTCGGGCGGGTGTCGAGGCCGAGGACCTTCCGGGCGATCGCCTCCGCGGCAACTTCCCAGGCCGAATGGATGGAGGGGCCGAGGTCGTCCCAGGCGGGCATCGGCTGGCCGCGGTAGTTTTTGCCGCCGGTGGAGCGGCCGTACGCCGTGTACGCGGTCTTCGCGAGTTCCGTCGGGTCGTGGCGGGCCATCACGCACCACGCTCGGGTCGGGCGTCGTGGAAGCTCCGCGCCGCTTGAAAGCTCTCGCTGGTCTCGCCGCCTCCGCTCACGGAAGCGACGACGGACGCCCACGTATCTGCGTCCAGCGTCACCGCCTGGTGAGCGCCGGGGCCGATGCTGTCCGGCGCGAGGATCCGCACTGAACCGTCGTCCTCGCGGCGGAAGAACCAGTTGTCGCGGGCGTGGAACCCCTTGTTGTCCACGGTCATGACCTCACCGGCCAGGCCCAGGTGCCGGGCTCGTCGCCCTCGTGGCGGGAGTTAGCCCAGTGGGTGTCCTCGCCGTCCGGGTTGGCGACGTCGGCGGGGTTGCCGGGGAAGGTCCGTACGACGACGGCCGGATAGCGGTCGCCCTCACGGACGAAGTTGCCGGTGACGCCGTGGTGGGCGCGCTGCTGGGTGATGTGCCGGGCGTCGTCCTCGGACAGCCCGTACATCACGATGCGGCCGGGGGTGGGGACCATGGTCAGCCTCCGATCAGGTGGTTGGCGAGCCAGGCGCAGAACCCGGCGATGACGGCGACGCCGACCGGGCGCCACGGCCGGGCGGGCTTGATTCCGGCCGCCGCGCGCAGCAGCTCGGATGCGGTGTCGCCGCGCCGCCGGTTGGCGATGGCGAGGCCTTCGAGGACGGCGAACGACCCGGCGGGGATGGCCCACAGCCACAGGGGGAAGTCCATCTCAGCCTCCGATCTCATCGAGCAGATCTGAGCCGACGATCAGGCGGATCAGGCCCTGCATCTGGCGGGTGAGGGCGCCGACTTGGGCGAGGTGGGTGGCCTGAGTGGCAGTGCCTGCGGCGACGGCGTCCAGGTACGAGCGGTTGGTGGTCAGCGCGGCGCGCGCCCGACTACGGAGCTCCGCTTCGTTGGTGCGCCGCCCCTCTGCGACGGCGAGCCGGTCAGCCCACGCATTCTCTGCGTCGGTGAACGGGCGCTCTTCCGTCGCCTGCCCGGCGGTGAAGCAGCGGTAGGTGCGGGTCGGGATGTCCCACTGCCGTGTCATGGAGGCGTCCCGCAGTTCCACGGTGTACGGGGCCGGGGGATCTTCCGGCGGGGGCGGCTGTTCTTCGACGGGCGCGGTCACGGGCTATGCGGTGTAGGTGGTGACGATGACGACGCCTTCCGCACCAGCGCCACCTGCCTGGGCGCTGCCCGCCGCAGTGCCGCCGACCGCGCCGCCGCCTCCACCGCCGGGCGCGTACCCCGCGGTGCCGGTGGCCGCGGACGCAGTTACTGCGGGGCCGCGTCGCAGACGGCCGAGGACGCCGGCTGCACCTCCGGTGCCGGTGAACGCGGGCGCGGCGCTGATGACGACTCCGTTGCCGCCGTCGCTGCCACCCAGCAGGACATCGCCGGTCGTGCCGGTGCCCGGGGCGCCGCCGCCGACGGCCTGCGTCGTGCCGGACTGGAGCCCGGGGCCGCCTCCACTGCCTCCCCCGGCGACGCAGTGGCTGCCGAAGCTGGTCGTGCCACCGCTTGCCCCCGCGTTCGCGGAAGCTCCCGAGCCAGTGCCGCCGGCGCCTCCCGCCCCGATGGTGACGGACACGGTGGAGCCGACGGACGCTGCGGCGAGGACGCGGCGGGCGTAGCCGCCTCCCCCGCCGCCACCGGCTGCGGATGCCTGGGAGCTGGACGTGTCCGGAACCCCGCCGCCGCCTCCCCCTCCCCCGACGACGACCACATCGACGAGCAATGCACCGGCCGGTTTGTTCCACGTCCCGGAGGCGTCGAACCTTTGGACGTTGACGTTGCCGATGATGATGGCGTCGGCGTCCGTGGCGAGGGTCTGGAAGTGCTCCCAGATGCGCGTGTGGTCCGAACTCTCCGGGTACGTGATGCCCTTGGACGTCTCCTGCGCCACGGTGGCCGCCTTTCACTGGGCACGGGAAAGGCCCCGCCGGGGCGACGCCTTCGAGGGGTGCGGGGGTCAGGAGCTGCGGCGCCAGTAGATGGTCAGCGTCCAGGCTGCGGACCAGGAGCCGCGCCCGGCGAACCGGATATACGGGCTGTCGGAGCCGATCGAGATGGCGAGGCCGCCGCGGTCGCCGTCGACCATGGCCTGCGCCCAGCTGTCGGGGATGACGAACGCGGACGCCGTTGCTCCGACCGCCAGCGAGGGGCCGGAGGTGGACTCGTTGAGGGTGGGGGCGCCGGACGGCCTGGTCGACTGTGTCACGAGCCGCAGGGTGGGCGTGCGGGCCGCGTAGTCCCCGGCTGTGAGGCGGCGGACCTTCAGGGTGGCCTTGGTGACGGTGGCCCCGGCCAGCGTGCGCGGTTTGGACCCGTAGAAGGCGCAGCCAGTGTTCCGGCCGAAGGAAGAGCCGCCGTATTTGCCCTGGAAGGTGTCGGCGTTGTTGGTGGAGCCGATGTCGGTGCGCCACTTGCCGTCGCGGTAGGAGGCGGTGGCGACCGGGGAGCAGACGAGGCTGCCCGTGGTGACGACTGGCTTGGGGGCGGGCGCGCTGTCGCCGATGTCCGGGCCTGGTTCCTCGGGCGGGGGCGGCGGGGGCGGCGGCACCGCCGGGGCGGCGACCGTCACCGCGACCGCCCAGTACACAGAGCCGTGCCGGACGATGAGCAGCTGGTCGCCGACCGCCACGGCGAGCCCGGACACGGCCCGCACCGTGACCTCGATGCCGCCGACGGACGCCACGCACGCGCCGCTGGAGACCGTGGTCAGCGCCTGCCCGACGAGGGTGTGCCGCGAGGCCAGGAGGCCCCTGAAGTCGGCGAAGTCCGGCACCTGCTCCTCCTCACGCGGTCAGGGTGCGCACGGCCAGCCGCTGCTCACCTGGCGAGTAGGGAAGGGACAGCGACTCGATGACGCAGGGCGCCGCGGTGAGGCCTGCGCCGGTGACGGTGACGATGTCGCCGGGGATGAGGCCCGGGTGCGGAACCATGCTGACTTCCAGGCGTCGGCCGGTGGTGCGGCGCAGCCGGGTCAGGGTGGTCTGCGCGGCAGTGCGGCATTGCGCGACGGTGGTCAGCAGCGGTGAGGCGTGGAAGTAGGGGACGGCGAGCGGGCTGAACGGGCCGTCGAACCGTGTCGGGCTGATCGAGTCCAGGTCGTAGGCGACGCCCTGGATCTGGGTTCCTTCCGCGTCCTCGCCCCTGGCGACGACGCAGTTGAACGCCCCGTCGCGGCTGCTGGCGCCCTGCCAGCGCACCACCGTGCCGCCGGTGCCGTCCGTCAGCGACAGCACGGACGTGCCCGAGTCGGTGACGGGCTCGATCCGGAGCGCGCCGTCCTCGGTGACCCGGGCGTCCGCCGGCCATGCGTCGAGCAGCTCGGTGAGAGCCCCCATCCGGTCGTCGTCCCACTGCATGCCGACCGGGATGGACCTGTCGATGAGGGTGTCGTCGACCTCGACCGTGAGCGCGGGCTCGACCAGGGCGCGCGCTGTGGACACGAACGTTCCAGACGGCTGGAAGGGGGCGGCGAACTTGGCCTCGTCGATCATCGCGAGGAGGCCTTCGGCCTGGACGCTGACGGTGTCGCCGTCGGTGGACGACTCGGTGATCTGGAACCAGCCGCGGTCGATCCACTCGAAGCTGCCGCCGACGTCGACGCCGTAGGAGATGCGCAGCTGCTGCCCGTAGGCGGCAAGTGGATGGTCGGGGTGGATGGGTTCCCAGTCGAAGCCGCGGTCACGGCGTGGCACGGACAGGCTGATGCGCTCTGCGACGGCGAGAGACCGGTCGCGTTCCTCGGAGCCGTCGTCGATGGGGATGTCCGCGGCGAGGAGTTCGCCGTCGCGCCAGACCTCGCCGCGTACGGCCATGGTGAAGCTGCCCTGGACGATGGCCAGCGCGGCGTCTGACATCTCCAGCATCAGGTCACCCGAAGTCGTACAGGGCGATGTCCAGGAGCGTGCCGGGGAAGGCCGTGGCGATGTCCTGGAGGGTGGAGAGATTGTCGGCGATGTCCTGGAGCGTGAACCCGGCGGCTTCCAGCGAGTCCGGCCACGCCTCGACCTTGACCACGTCGAGCGACCACCACCGGTATGCGTCGTACCAGGTGGGCGCTTCGGTGTCTTCGAGCAGGGCGAAGTGCCCGTCGAGGCGCGGGATGGTGACCTGCTTGCGGATGAGGAGGATGCCTTCGGTGACGTCGTCGAGGACGGTGTCGAGGGCGTCGCCTTCTTCTTCGCTTTCGGTGCGCACGGTGAACGTCGTCGAGGGTGCGGAGCGGGGCCGGCCGACGGCGAGGAGGCGGCCGCCGACGTTGAAGACGCTGGCCTCGCGGCTGCGTTTCCACTCCAGCGGGGCCTCGATCTTCACGATGGCGCCGATGCCGCGGATCGCGTCGGAGACGACGTCGCCGTCCACGGTGGAGGTGATCGGCCCCGAGTAGACCGTCCACTGGGTGCCGTTGACGTCGGTCAGCGTTGCCGCGTAGTTGAGGGACACCCCGAACGGCTGCTCGGCATCGACGCGGAGGAGGACGTCGGCGCCGGTGGTGTCGACGTCGGATGCGGCCCGCACCGCGGTGAGGGTGGTGCCGACTTGCCGGTAGACGGTGACGGAGGTGATGTCGTCGGCGAGCAGCCCCGTCACGCTCACCAGGTTCCGCGGCGGGAACACGGACTGCGCGGTCGCGTTCACGTCCGAGCTGGCCTCGCGCACGCGCAGCACCCCGGCCGCCCCGGTGGACGACCCCGACAGGGTCGCGGACAGGGTGGGGGCCTGGCTGCCGGACCCGGAGGAGACCGCTCCCGTGGCGAGCGCGAACCGCGTCGTGTTGCCGACGGCCACGCCGTCGTCGACGCGTTCGGTGATCGTGCCGAACGTGATGCCGGACGCGGCGATGGCTTCCGCGCTGGTGCCGAGCCCGGAGGTGGTGATGCCGTAGCCGAGGATCACGAAGTCGCCGGCCGTCCACGTCAGCGCGGTCGAGGACACCGCGGAGAAGCCCGTGCCCGACGTGGTGTCCTCACCGAAGGCGGTCGCCCACCGCCAGCCGGTGCCCGCGCTGCGCTCCAGGACGGCGATGCGTCCGGCGATGAGCGACCCGGACCCGCCGGTCGGGATCAGCGTGGTGGGCTGGGCGTCGCCGCCGGTGAGGACCCGCACGAAGTAGGTGATGCGGCGGGGGCCGGCGGACGCGCCGAACACGCCGCCGCCTCCGGAGACCGATCCGGCCGCCTCCCACCCGGAAGGGGTGGACGGGGTCGACTCGTTGGGGTGTCCGGAGATGACGGTGAGTACGGCGAGCCGTCCGACGGTGGCCCCGGCCGGGTAGGCGGGGGTGATGGTGTCGGCGTGGCTGGAGACCGCGCCAACTCCGATGTAGGAGATCGTCATCCGCGTCGCCCGACCCTCGCCCGGAACGCCTGCCGGTCCTCGCTGGCCTTGACCTTCGGCTTGACCTGGACGTCGATCAGGTCGCGCAGGCGGTCGTCGTTGAAGTGAACGTGCACCTCGGTCGCCCCCAGCTGCCCCGTCTGGAGGGCATCGACGAGCTGCCGCAGCGCGTCCTGCTGGGGGTCGGCTGCGGCGGGCTGCTGGCCGCTGACGCTGGAGGGGATGACGATGCGGCGCGGGCGGGCGCCGCTGGCGGTGTCGACCATGCGCTGCGCGGAGCGGGCGATGGCCGGCAGGGTGGCGTCCATACCGGCGACCACACCGAGTGCGGTGGGCTTGCCGATCTGGTCCCGCATCACCCGCGACGGGGACTTGATCCCCAGCTTCTTCTTGATCGACTTGATGAGGGCGTCGGCGAGCTTCTCCATCTCCTTGGCGAGCTGCTTCTCCTGCTCCTTCAGCCCGGTCAGGAAGCCGTCGCCCGCCTTCTTCCCCGAGTCGAACATCGCGTCGGCGACAGTCTTGCCGTATGAATCGGCGAGCTTCACACCGGACTTGGACAGCGAGTTCAGCTGGGCGATCTGGCTCTTGGTCGCACCCGCCAGCAGGGTGTGGAGCTGGCTGCCCGGCCCGGCCTCGGCGAGCTGCCCGATGAGGTCCGCGGACAGGCCCTGCTTCTTGAGGTACTCGACCTGGCTGGCGAACTGCTTCGCGTCGGCCTGCTTCGACTTCATCTCCGAGATGAGGCCGCCGACCGTGGTGGCCGAGGTGCCAGTGACGCTGAACGTCTCGCGCAGGTTGCTGGACTGGTCGGCCGCGAACTCCTTCGCCTTCTGGATCTTCGCGGTGACGTCGGCCTTCTTCGTCGCCAGGCTCTGGAGCTTCTCCGACTTCTTCAGGACGCTCTTGATGTACGCCTTGGAGACGCCCGCGTTCTGGAGCTTGTCCACCATGGACTTGATCGCCGACTTGATGGCCGACGCCGTCCCGGTGGCGATGGTCTTCTTGAACCCGGCGGTGAGCGCGTTATCGACGGCCATCTTGGTGCGCCGCTTGGCGGCGGCCAGCTCCTGCTGCGCGGCCTTGAGGCGGGTCTTCGCAGCCTGGACGCCGTACTTGCGCTCCTTGGCCCGCTCCAAGTCCTCCTTGGCCTGCTTCACCCTCGCCTGCGCGTTCGCGACGGTCCCGGAGGCGTAGCCGGGCAGACGGATCCCGAACTGGCTGGCCACCTTCATCGAGTCGGGGTTGCTGAGGATGTCCTCCCCGCCCTTGAGGTTGATCAGCTCCGGTCCGCGCTCGCCGACCCACGCCCAGCCGGGTGCCGCACCGCGCCCGCGGCTGCCCTTGGCGTAGCCGCCGGGCCTGGTCATCACGTTGACCCAGCCCGCCCCGTACCGGTGCATGGCGTAGTTGACGCCGGCGTAGATGTTGGCGAGCGGGTCGTAGATGCCGCGCCCCCGGAAGGGGCCCGCGTAGGCGTTGAAGGTGGAGCCGATGGTCTGCATGAGGCCGCGGCTGGGGTCGCCGTTCTTGGCGTTGATGTCCCAGTTGTTGATGGCGTTGGGGTTGCCGCCGGACTCCTGCTGGATGCGCTGGAGGACCGGGCCGAGCGCGTAGGCGGGCGCCCCGAGCATCTTCAGCACCTGCGCGACCAAGGGGCTCCACCGGTTCACGCCGCCGCCGACCTTCCCGGAGTCCCCGAGTCCGAGCATGCCGAGGAACTTGCTGCCGAGCCCGCCCAGGGCCTTCATCGCCTTGCCGGGCAGACTCGCAACGGAGACGAGGCCCTTGGAGACGATGGCGCCCAGCGCGGACGGCATGTCCCCGAAGATCTTCTTCGCGATCGCGGTGCCGGAGGTCTGCGCCATGCCCCTCACCAGGCCGGACACCAGGTGACCGCCGATCCCCGCGAACACGCGCGACGGGGAGCGGATCCCGAAGAATTTTTTCACCGCGCCGACGATCGGGTCGATCAGGTTCTTCTTGAGCCACGTGCCGATGCTCTTCATGGCGCCCGTGATGCCGGACTTCAGGCCGGAGATCAGGGAGCCGCCCGCGGACTTCAGCCACGTGCTGGCCCTCGTGAAACGACCCGTCACCGGGCTGACGATCTTGTCGGTGAGGAACTTCCTGATGCCGACAACGGCGGTGGTGACGCCGGACTTCATTCCGGAGACGATCGCCCGGCCCTTGCTCACCAGCCACGAACCGGCGGTCGCGAACCGGCTGGTGACCGGAGCGATGACCGTGCGGGACACCCAACTGCCGATCGCCTTGGCGCCCGCGACGACACCCGACTTCAGGCCGGAGACGATCGCCCGGCCGCGGGTGAGGAGCCACGAGCCGGCGGTCGCGAACCTCGACCTGAGCGGGGTGATGACGGTGCGCATGACCCAGCCGCCGACGGCCTTCGCCGCGGAGGCGATCCCGCGCAGGAGTCCACCGACGACCGCGGTGCCGTGCCTGAAAAGCCAGCCACCGGCTTTCGCGAAGGGCCGCACGATGATCTCGATAATGCGGACCGTGACCCGGCCGAGCCCTTCCGCACCCTTGACGAGGCCGGGGCCGATGGCCTTGGCCAGGCGGATCGCGGCCTCGGTGAAGCGGCCGCCGTACCCGACGATGGCGAGAGCGGCCCGGCCGAGGAAGCCCGCGATTCCCGAGGCGAGGGAGGGGAAGAGCCGAGTGAGGCCCTGGAGGAGACCGCGGCCGAATCCGGCGAGCAGCTTGCCCGCGCCGCCGACGAGGAACTTCGAGAACTTCGCGAAGATGCCGAACGCCCAGGACAGGAGCCGGCCCAGGAAGGGAATCTTGCCGAGGGCCTTGCCAATCCCGGCGATCCACTTCGCGGGCATGAACGCCACGAACAGGACGGACAGAAGGACTTCCTGCCAGTGGTTCCCAAGACCCTTGAGCAGCCCACCGATGTCGAAGTTGATCAGACCGACGATGAACCCCGCGAGCAGCGACGGCACGAAGCGGCCGATGGCGATGCCGACGCCCACCCAGTCGACCTTCGCGAGCAGGCTGCCGAACGCGGCCGTGAGCTTGACGGCGAGCTTCGCACCGGCCTCCAGGCCCTTGACGAGGCCGAGCCCCATCGCGCCACCGATCTTCGTCCAGTCGATGCCGCGGATGCCGCCGGTGAAGGCGTCACGGATCTGACGGCCGACATCGGTCGCCGCCGACGCCGGCACCAGCACGGGCGCCTTGTCGACGCGGGGCACGGACACGTCGACGGTGCCGGTGCTCTTGCCCCTCAGACCGGCGAAGAAGTCGGCGACGAGCGTCTTGGCCTGGGTGAACCGGTCCTTGATGGTCTCGACGGGGATCAGGTCGCCCATCTCGCGGCCCAAGCCCTTGGCCGCGGGGATGCCCCGGGTGTTGACCCAGTCCGCGAAGTTGCGGACGCCCAGCGTGATGCCCGACAGGGCCTTGGTCGCCCCGGTCAGGACGCCCGTGTCCCCGAGCTCGATCATGAGGCCTTCCCAGGCGTTCTTCAGCCTGGTGACCTCGCCCCGCCAGCCCTTCATCTGGATCTTGGAGATGCGGTCGGCGGTGCCGCCGCTGTTCTCCAGCTCCTTGGTGAGCCCTGCGAGCTTCTTCGAGCCCTGCTGGATCAGCGCGGCCATACCGGGACCGGCCCGCTGACCGAAGATCGTCATGATGTCGCCGGTCGTCGCGCCCTTCTTCGCCAGCTCGTCGACGATCTGGGTGAGCGGGCGCAGCTTGCCGTCCGACGTCGCGACATTCACGCCCAGGTCGTGAAGCGTGGTGGAGATCTTCTTCGTCGGGGCAAGCAGCCGCGTCACCGCGCCTCGCAGCGCGGTGCCCGCCATGCTGGCCTTGATGCCGGCGTTACCCATGAGGGCGGTCGCGGCGACGGCTTCCTCGAACTGAATCCCGGCCTGATGGGCAATCGGACCCGAGTACTTGAACGCCTCGCCGAGGTCGTCGACGGAGGTGTTGGCCTTGACGGAGGCCTTCACCATCGCGTCGACGGCGTGCGGGATCTCCTTGATGCTCATGCCGTAGCCGGTGAGCACGTTCGTGGTGATCTCCGCAGCCCTCGTGAGGTTGAGCTGCTCCGACGACGCCAGCGACAGCACCGACGGCATCGCACCGTAGATCTGGTTGACGGTCAGACCGGCGGTGGCGAGCTGCGCCATGGCGTCCGCGGACTGCGCCGCCCCGTACTGCGTGCTCCGGCCGAGGTCCTTGGCCTGGTCGCGCAGCATCTTCAGCTGCTTGCCGCTCGCGCCGGACAGGGCCTCGACGCGGTTCATGTTCTTCTCGAAGTCGCCCGCCATCTTGATGACGGAGGCCCCGAGAGCGGCCGTGCCGACCGCGCCCACCGCGAGACCGGCCTTGATGGCCGCGCCCGCCGTGGTGGCAGTGCGGGACAGCCTGGTCGCGGACTGGCCGACGGTCGCGAACGTCCTCGTCGCACGGTCCCGGGCGATCAACTGGTAGACGACGGCACGTGTGGCCACACCAGACCTCCCCTCGCGGGTGTCGGGTGCGGCGGCCGCCGGTCAGGCGGTCAGGCGGTCAGGCGGTCAGCGCCAGGGATCCTGCTAGGTGCGTGCGTCCTGCTGGGCTTGTTCCTCTTCCGCCTCCAGGCGGTACAGCACACTCCATTCGGTCAGCTCATGGGAGCTGATCCGCTTCAGGAGTTCGGCTCGGGTGCATCCGAGGTCCCGGGCGAGCCGGAAGGTGAATCGTCGCCACCCTCCGTCGTCCCCTCGGAGTTTCCCTCAATCGCCTCCTCTTCGTCGTCGGACAGCCCGGACAGCCGGGTCGCGACGTCATAGAGGCGATCGATGGACTTGCCGTTCTTCCGGCCGAGCGCGGGAGCCTGTTGGTCGGTGAACACCCTCGCGCCGTCCTGCTTGACGATGCACTTCACCAGCAGCTTGGCGCGCGCGTTGGCCTGGTCGAGGACGATCTCCTGCTCGCCCTTCTTCGACAGGGACGGCCGGATCTTCCGGATCGACGCCTCCCAGGCGTCCCGCTCCTCACCGGACAGGCCGCGCACCAGCACGGTCCGGTCGCCCCACTCGGGCACCGTCACCGGCTCGATAACGACGTCATCGCAGTCGAGGATGTCGTCGGCGTCGTCCAGCACCGTCTCGGGGTTGGTCATGCGCGTCTCCTAGCTGATTTCTCGGTCGATGCTGTCGAGGACCCGGTTCACGGCCGCCCGGGAGCGAGGGCCGGCGGCGGGGGCGACGACGCGGAAGAAGTACGGCTTCGGCTCCTGGCGCACCCACACCTCGCGGTTGCCGAACACCGGGTGCCGCCACGGCCGCTTCGTGCCCTCCATGTAGGCCTGGAGGGAGCGCTTGCTGGTGGGCATCTTGCGGCCGTCGACACGGATCGCAACGTTCGCGTTCCGGCCGGTGGTGCGCACCTCGATGCGGGTTGCCCTCGACATCTCCGCGCGCAGCGTCCCCTTGCCAGTGCGGGACGGGATGGCCTGGATCGAGGCACGCACCTGCGGCACGAGCGGCTTCGCGGCCTCCCGCAGCTCCCGCCGGAACCGCTTGACGACCTCCGGGTTGTCCATGTCCCGCAGGGCCCGGCTGATGCGGGCCAGGTCTGCGCCGCCCCGCAGCTCGACGTCGATCACGCCGGGACCGTGACGTTCTCCACCGGCTCGCTGGTCACGGTGAACTGGACCATGATCTTTCCGGGGTCCTCAATGCTCGTCTCCTTCGGCGCGGAGGACACCTTCACCGGGAAGACGTCCATCGTGCGCGCGGCGACGTCGCCCTCGGGGAACTGGACGATGAACCCGGCGGTGTCGCGGGGCAGGAGCTGCCGCACGTCCTGCGAGTCCTCCGACGCGTACAGCGTGATGCTGGAGTCGTCGGCGGTGATCCGGCCCGGGATCTTCGACGTGAACCGGCTGCCGAGGTCCGGGGTGTCGGTGGACTCCGACGTCGTCTGGAACCCGGAGACGTCAGCGACCTCGCCGGTCAGATCCGTGCCCGCGTCGAGCTCGACGCGCGTCGGCGCGGCCTTGACCGCGATCGTCGGAACCCAGTAATAGGCGCGCGTCCCCGGCGGGATGTACCGGGTCGACGCGGAGATCGGGGTGGCGACCATGGGTCACTCGCCTTCCTGAGTGCGCCGGCGCCGGGCCGGCTTGGTGTCGGGGGTCTCCTCGGCAGCCGTCTGCTCCTCGACGGGGGCGGCCTGTGGGAGGGGCTCGGGTGCCGGGGCGGCAGGGGCGTCTTCGACGCGCTCCCAGCCGGACGCCTGGTGGTGAGGGACGGCCGAGGCGGGAACGGTGATCGGCTGGTCCGGCAGGCTGGGGTGCCGCATGGTCACGGTGTCCATCAGGCCACCCGGAAGACCCCGACGGTCACGGAGGTGACGCCGTCGTAGGTGAGCGCGGCCCGGCCGGTGGACGGGTCCCGGTATCGGTCGGTGATCGGGACGACGTAGGTCTGTCCGGCGGGGACGGTCACCGGGCGGTCGGCGATGGCGAGGCCCTCGACTGTGCCGGGGGTGGCGATGGTGACGGTGTGGGGGCTGGCGTCGGCGTTCTTGATCGCGAGGAGGACCCCGGCGCCGGTCTGGGCGGTGTCACCGCCGCCTGCTGCGGCGACGAGCTTGTCGTCGAACCTGATCCCCGCGAGGGGGACCACGTTCGTGGTGAGGGCGGCCATCGCTAGCTCCTTCTGTGTGACGGCGGGGGCGACAGGCCGGACCGTCCGGACATGTCTGAAGGGAGGACCAGGGCGGCGGCAGGCTGCCGGTCAGCGGCCGGTGAAGGCGTCGCAGTCGATGCCGAAGACGACGAGGGCTTGTGCGCCGCGGTCGGTCTGCACCTGCTTGAAGGTGTGCGAGCCGAGGCGGGCGCGCAGGACGATCCCGTCGAGCCGGGGATCGCGGGCGAGGACAGCGCCCACCGCGGAGTACATCGCGTAGGCACGGCGGCGGGCGGCCGCGATGTCCGCCTTGCCGTTTAGTACGGCGGCCGCGCACCGGACGGTGAACGTCTCACGGTCCGGGCGGCTCGCGAGACCCTCGGGAAGGCTCGTCGACTCGACGTCGGAGTCGGTGTCGTCGCCGGTGAAGCCGACCGTGAGCATCTCCTGTGGGGCCGCCTTGGACAGCTCGGGGCCGTCCCACACGGTCACACCCTCCAGCTCCGGCGCCACTTTGAAGGCGGCGACGAGGGCGTCGATGGTGTCGGGTACACGGGAGGACCAGGGCATCAGGCGATTCCAGGGAGAGTCGAGTCGAGCAGCTCGATGGCGCGGCGCGGCACGGCGAACCCGCGGCCGGGCAGCCACGGTTCGTTCTCGCCACCGAGCTGGATCCGCAGGGCACCGCGCCGGGTCTCCCACAGGTGCTCGACGATGATGAGCGTGGCCAGCTGGTAGTCGTCAGGGACGATCCGCAGCCCCGCCCGGTAGGCGACGTCCACGACGCCGCGCAGCGCGGGCCCGGTGGCCGCGTAGATGAGCCCGTTGTCCGGCTCCGTGTCGAGGTCGGCGGCGTTCCACGTCTTCGATCCGTCCGCGCTGACGGCGCTGGTCACAGACAGCACAGGGACGTTGCTGAGCAGGATCTGCCCGTACACGTCCGCGGTGCGGCGTTCGGTGAAGGACCGGCGGGCGACGATCGTGCCGAGCTGCCGCTCGACTGCCTTGCTCGCGCCGGTGATGAAGCCGCGCAGCTCTTCGTCGTGGGTCTGGTCCGACTCGTCGATGCCGAGCTGCCGTTTGGTGCGGGCCAGCGACACGATGGCGACCGGCTCCGCGGCGGCCGCATCGAAGACGTCGGTGTACGCATTGGCGTTGGCGCCGGTGGCCAGCCAGCGCACCAGGTGGCGTCCGGCCTGCAACGTCAGGAAGTCGTACGCGTACGTGCCCGAGCTGACCGGGGTCACGGGGCTGACCGTGACGGTGGTGTCATCGGGCTGAGTGATGGTCAGCGCCATGGCGCCCGCGTTGACGAGCGTGCCTCCGGCGTCGGTGACGGTGACACCGAGCGGGACGACGTCCCCGAGGTCGTAGCTCACGCCGGGCTCCCGCTCATGGCCGGTGCGCTCCGCTCCAGCGGCGCCAGGGCGGCCCCGGCCGGGGAGGCTGACGTCAGGCGCGCGCGGCGCAGCAGGTTGAAGTTGTCGAACTCCGCGAAGTCGCCGCTGCCGCTGTCGCGGTGCCCGGCGAGGATGACGGACAGGTTGGTGTCGGCCGTCCAGGCGGCGGCCGGTGCGGTGCGGCGGGCCGTCCAGGTCCCGCCGTCCGGGGAGGTCTCCCACAGCAGCAGCCCGGACGCCTCCCGCAGCCGCAGCCACGCATGCGCCACCGGGTCGTAGGTGAGGACGACTTCGTTCGCGTCGGCGTACCCGGTGCGAGAGATCAGCTTCAGCAGGCCCGTGACCCTGTTGAGGCTGAACCCGCCGTCCGTGCCGCCCACCGCGGTGATGACGAGCAGCTCGGCCAGCGCCTCCCCCGCGGCGCCCCCGGCGGCGGGCGGGTAGACGCGGCAGGCAACCTGTGAACCCGTCAGGGTGTAGACGGCGGCGGACTGGTAGGCGGAGAACGCGGTCGTGCACGGCACCCGGGCGCGGCCGCCGGCCTCCTCGACGTCGCCGTACGACCCCGACCACAGCACAGGGTCGCGGACGCCGTCGTCGAAGGTGTCGGTGAGCATGCCGAACCCGGGCATCGGCTACGCCTTCGGCGCGGGCTTGTTCGCGGCCGTCTTGCGCGCCACGGCCTTCTTCGCCGCAGGCTTCGGCTCGACGGCGGCCTCGGGCGGCGGTGCGACGGCCGTCGTCTCCGGGGCGTTCGCCTCCGGCCGCTCCACGGGGCTGTCCGGTTCCGCCGCCACGTCGGCAGCGTCGACGTCGTGGCCGTACTGGTCGCGGAGGATGTGCGCGACGCGGTCGGCTTCCTCGTCGCGTCCGGCCGTCCTGTATGCCTCGTACTCGTCGATGTACGCGTTGCGGTAGTCCGCCTCGATGTCGCGCTTGCCTGCGGGCACGGCGGTCTCCTTCCTTCGGCCAACGGGCACGAGCGGCCTCCTTGGTGCGGCCAGGGCTGACGCTGCGGGCCCGGCGATCAGGTAGTAGTGGTTGTCATGGCCCCAGCTGCCCGCCGGGTAGTGCGGGTGGCGCACCACGTGCAGGTGCTCCCCGTAGATGCGCCGGAGCAGGGTGCCGAGCTGGGCGCCGAGGCCTGCGCTGTGGACCTCGATGAAGAGCTGCGGCCTGGCCGTCTCCAGCAGCGTCAGACCACCCTGGATGACGGCGACTTCGTGTCCCTCCACGTCGACCTTGATGAAGTCGGGGGTGCCATACCTGTCGTCAAGGTCGTCCAAGCGCGCGCAGGGGACGGACCGGCGTTCCAGGACCCTGCCCCAGGTGCTTTCGGTGAGGCTGTCCGGCTCACCGTCCGGGTCAGGGGTGGTGAGCTGCCCGGTGCGGATGCTGTTCTCCTGGGCGGCCAGTACGACTTCCCCGTCGCGGTCGCTGAGCGCAAGCTGGACAGCTTCCAGCCCCGGGGTGTCGTTCGCAGCGTCGACGAGAATCCCGTACGACTCGGCGGCCGGTTCGAAGGAGATGACACGGGTGAAGTTGGCGGCGAGCCGCCGGGCGACGACGCCCCAGTTCCCCCCGACATCGAAGGCGAGGGCCCCACGGAACCCGAACAGGATCCGCTGGATCGCTTCCGGATCGCCCGGCGCTGGCCCGGTGACGGTGGGGCTCACGACGTTCCTTCCAACTGCTCCAGCGCGGGCTTGAAGTACTCGGCCGCCACCCGGTCGGCGTCGTAGCCGAGCGCGAACTCGCGGGCCTGCTCACGCAGCTGTCCGTCCCCGGCCGAGGCGTGCGCGCTCTCCAGGCAGTCGACGATGGAGCCGACGTCAGGAGCCTGGAACCAGGACTGCATCAGCTCGTTCCAGTTCCGCTCGCCGTCGCACGTCCAGCCGGCGCCGACCAGCTCCGGCATCGAGCTGAAGCCGTTGACGATGACGGGCGTGCCGCATGCCTGCGCTTCGACGATCGGGATGCCGAAGCCCTCGCAGAATGAAGGGTTCAGCAGTACGTCCATCGCCGAGTAGGCGGCGGCCACATGCTCGGGCGGCAGCCCCCGGGCGTATGCCTGCTGGTCCACGGTGCGCACGGCCTGCGGCGGCAGCCCGATCTGGTCCATGTAGTTCAGCAGGTCCATGCCGACGTGTGTGGGCCCGCCGAGCAGCTCGGTGTGCAGGTACAGCAGCGCCTCGGGATGCCTGCGGCGGAACACGTCGAAGGCGGCGAGCGCCTGCGGGAACGCCTTCCGCGGCGGCGCGGTGCCCTTGTTGGCCGCGACCATGCCGACCACGAACGCGTCCTCGGGGATCCCCAGGGCGCGCCGCACCTCGGTGCGATCCAAGGGGCGGAACACGCTGGTGTCGATGCCGTGCGGCACGAACAGCGGGTCGAAGCCGCCGTCGCGCAGGACTCGTTGCCCGAACCGGGACATGGCGATGGGCCGGGCCTGGTGGTGGGCGAGCGCCACCGCAGTCTGCGGAGGCAGCGGGTCGTGGTCGACGGGCACCCACGAGGCAACCCGATGGCCTCGCATACCGATGGTCTTCATCATCACCCATAGGTCGAGCAGGGTGAGGATGAGGCCGCCCCCGGCGAGATGCTCCCGCGCATAGGGGCCGATGGTGTCGTTGCCGTGCGGGTCCTCCCCGCCCGGCCACACGCGCAGCCCGTTCCACGTCAGCGCGGCGCCCTGGAGGCCGTAGTAGGCGGACACCACGACGTCGTGCCCCATGGCGGCCAGACGCGGCGCGAACAGCGCGGTCTGCTGCCCGTAACCGGTCGGAACCCAGGGCGCATTCGAGTGCCACAGGATCTTCAAGGTGTCTCCCCGGATAGGTGGAGGCCCCCGCTCCGGGGAGAGACGGGGGCCTCCGGTCTGTGGATCAGAACGTCGGTGCCACCAGGCCCGAGCCGCCGATTTCCACGATCGACTTCGGGTAGCGACCCGCGGTGAAGGCCAGGTAGCCGTACACCTGGAGCCGGACCGTGAGGTTGCCGGAGCCGACGTCGGGCAGCACGCGAGAGCGGATGCCCGACTCGAACAGCAGCAGGTCGCTCGCCCGGAGGATGTGGATGACGTCCTCGGTGCCACCGCCGAGGGTGGTCGGCAGCGACGGGTCGGTGACGACCGGCAGGCCGTGCATCTGCCCCACGACCTGCTCCGCAGCCACCGCGCCGAGCGTGGCGATCGCGTTCTGCGGGTTGCCCGCGTCCGGCACCACCAAGGGCCGGCCGTTGGTGTCCGTCGCCGCGAGGAACCACGCCCACCGGCGCGGGTGCATCACGATGACGGTCGGCGGCATGAAGCGCTGCGTGTGCACGCGCTGCACCGCGTCCGCGATCTTCGAGTAGATCGAGGCGACCGTCGCCGTCGCTGCGGCGATGGTGATGATGTTGGGCGTGGTGCGGACGCCCGTGACCTGCCCGGCAGCGCCCGATCCGGAGATGACCTGAAGGTCCAGCTTGGTGGCGTAGTCGGCCACCAGGTCCCGGAAGATGACCTCGTCGAAGGAGACGGGGCTCTGGTCCAGGAGCTGGATCGCAACGTCCTGCTGACCGGCGATCGTCCGGACCGGAGCGGTGACGAAGTCATCCGTCAGGTCCGTCTCCTGCACGGCCGCGTTGTCCGCGGTCTGCACGCCCGTGGCGGTGCCGGTGGCCACCTTCGGGATGTTGATGCTGTCCGTGCCGGGCGGCAGCGGCTGCGAGGTGACGACGTTCGCATACGCCCGGCCTGCCCGCGCGAGCTCGACGAACTGCGACATCAGCCACAGCGGCGGCACGAAGTAGCCACCAGTGCCGTCCGTGCGGTTGAGGTCGCGGAACTCTCGGTCGGTTTCGACCTCCTGGGCGTGGCGCACCAGACGCTCACGGGCTGTCCCGTCGCCGTCCATGTTGAGCTGGACGCGCGCCAGGTCCTGGAGGTACGAACGGCCGTTGCCCCGCTCGTAGGTCCGGGACTCGTGGACGGTCTCCACGCGGGCCTTGGCGCGCTTCACCGCGGCGGCGCCGGCGGTGACGGTGCGCTCGCGCTCGGCCTCCTCGGACAGCTCGGCGATGCGCTCGTCCAGCGCCCGCAGCTCTTCGTCCTTGGCCTTGACCTGCGCGGTCAGCTCGCGGAACTCGGAGTCCTCTTCGGGGAGGAGGTCCTCGCGGGCCTCCTCCTCAGCGAGGTCGGTGATGGCCGTGCGCTTGGCGAGGATTTCCTCGCGCTCGCGGGCGGTCTGCTCGCGTCGTGCGACCAGCCGCCGGAAACGCTCGTCGGACATGACGAGTTGCCCTTTCTGGCGTTACGGATCATGACGGCGGCCAGTGCCAGGCCGTGATGAGCCGTCGAGCGCCAGTGCCAGGCGGGCGACAGCGGCCGCGGTCCGTGACGGATCGCGGGAAACTCAGAGGGAAGACGCGGGTCAGCCGGCGTCTTCGAGGTGGCGGCGCAGGTGCGTCTCGACGGCGGCCTTCGCCTCCGGCGGCATGTCGGCCTGCGGCAGCAGGGACAGCGCGTGTCGGACAGCTCCGAGGTTCGCCGGGGAGCCGATGCGCGGCTCGTGGTGCGGGAAGCGGTAGGAGTCCGCGGATTCGGGGTCACCGTCGGGGTCGACCCAGGCGTGCACGTAGCGGAGCACCACCTGGTTGCCCGCCCCGCCGGCTGCGGCGCTCCGCCGGTCGAAGCCCGGCTCGTTGGAGACTGCCGTGCCGTGGGCGGGGATCTGCGCGGACAGTTTCACGGCGACGTCGCCGCCCTCGATGGCACGGGCCTCAGCCAGGGACAGACGGCCGGGCGCCTTCGGCCGCGGCCTCATCTGCCGGTGCAGGGCGACCACGGCGTCCCGCGCCCGGGTGAGACGTTCGAGGTCCACGCCTTCGGAGCGCAGCTCAGCCATCGCGGCGTCGGGGTCGAGGGCGGCGAGGATCTCCAGCGCACCGGCCGCACTGTTGATCTCTGCGGAAGTCGCCGGGTTCGCACCGAAGTTCACCACCGACACGTCGCCCTTGTGGAGGGAGACCTCCAGCAGACGGCGTTCGGTGTAGTCCTCGTTCCACTCCTGCCGCTTCACCCGGAACCCGAACGACATTTCGTCCATGTCGCCGCGCTTCATCTTGGTGAGCAGCCGCTGGACGTCCGGGTCGTCGGCGTCCAGTTCGGCCTCGACGTGCAGGCCCTTGGTGTCCGCGGCCAGCAGCAGCGTGCCCGACTTGGTGCGGGCGAGCGGCATGCCCGCGTGGTTGATGAGCAGGTGCAGGTCGGGCTTCGCAGCGAGGGTGACGTCGAACGCCTTGCGGTCGACGATCTCGGTCCAGCCGTAGGGCGGGCCCCCGTAGACGTCGTACGGCGACTCGAACACGCTCGCGTAGCCGGTGAGGGTCAGCTTGGTGCCGTCGGCCCGCAGCTCCAGGCCGCCGTTCACCTGGATCGCGCGCCGCTCGGGCACGTCGATCAGGTCGCGGCGATCAGCCATGATTCCCCCTCGGGGTCTTGATGAGATGCAGCCCGGGGTCCTCCCGGCGCGAGCGGATCTGCGGGACGGTGATGTTGGATCCGGCCTGAATCGGCAGCGGTGTCCAGTCCTGGCCCTTGCCGTCCGGCAGCGGGGCTTCGTCTTCCTTCGCCCGGATCTCGTCGATGTTCCACATGCCGATCAGGCGGCCCTTTTCGTAGGCGTCCATGCGCCCGGCGAGGTCCACGCGGATCAGGGCGTCGGCGTCGAACTTGATGAACTGGCCGCGGGGCAGGCACTCGGAGAGGTGGTTCTGTAGCCGCGTCAGGTACGGCAGCAGCGCGTCCTGCACGAGTTCGATCTGCCGCTGCTCCGGCGAACTGTAGGAGTAGGAGCCGCCGGTCTCGCCGCCGATCTTCTCTGGCGGGATGCCGTAGATCGCCGCGATCTGCGTTGCCGTCAGCCGCTGCGTCTCGCAGAACTGCGCCTCGGCCACCGAGATTGTGATCGGCTCGTAGTCCCAGTCCTTGCCGTACACGATCGGCTCGTGCGACCGGATCGCCTGCACGACGCGGCGCTTGATGACCGACGCCTGCCCCTGGTCGATCGTCTGCATCGTGTTCTTGAAGCGGCCCGGGGGCTGCCCGCCGGCGCGGAAGTAGTCGTCGACGAACTTCTGCGCGGCCAGGCCTGTCGACACCGTGACCGCGTAGGCGGCGATCGGAGACAGGCCCCACACGCGGCCCGGGAGCGTCATCCAGGGGATGTGTACGACGTCTTCGGACGGCAGCTCGACGCCCAGGTACGACCAGACCGGGTCCGTGGCGCTGCCCCGGGTGCCGATCGCGTTGGTGTCCTGCACGAACACGTCGGACGGGTTCAGCCACTCGATCTTCGTCGGGAACTCCAGCCAGTCCCGCTCCGTGACGACGCCGACGGCGTTGCCGCGGTAGACGAGCGACAGCATCGCCCGCACCAGCCAGTCGTCGATCGTTCCCTGCGCGGCGGGCTTCTGGAACAGGTGGGCGAGCGGCAGATGCGTCGTCAGGCCGCCGACGCGCCGGTACTGGTGGATCGGCAGCGACGACACCGACGACGCCAGCAGACGGCCCGCGGCGAAGACCGGGCTGAGGCGCATCGCACCGGGCACCGACAGCGCGGACGGGGACGCAAGGTCATCCACCGGCCACGACACATCGCCGACCCCGATGTCACGCTGCTCGGGCGCGCCCGCACCGCGGCGCGTCCAGCCCCAGCGACGGAAGGGGTTACGCATGCGGCGGCCCCCTTCCAGGGAGGTCAGAAGATCGAGTCCAGGGGGTCGTACTGCCGCTCAGCGAGCAGGAAGCTGCGGGCGACGTACGCCCAGCGGGCCAGGGACATGGCGACGAGCGGACTGATGTCGACGTCGGGCCCGTGCGGAGTCCACGCGATCGTGTCGCCGGACTGCTTGGTCTTCGCCCCGGCCACCGCGGCGTCGAGGTACTGGTCCGGCACGTACCGGAACGCCTGCTCGCGGACGCCCTCGAGGACCTGCCCAGCGGCGGCCGCCATGTCGACCGCGGAGGTGACGGCGAGGTCGCCGGCCTCCGGCGCGTCCTTGTCCTCGGGAACCTGGAACCCGGCCTCCTTGAGGGCGGTTTCCAGGAAGGCGTGGGTGCCGCGGCCCATCGCGAGGGCGATCGGCTCCAGCGCCTCACGGAGCTCGACCAGGCGCGGCACGAGCCACTTGGTGCCGGACCGGTAGTCGGCGGCCTGCACATGCCCGAGTCCGTCGCCGCGGACGCCGTACACGCACACCGCGGCGTAGTCCCGTAGCGGCGACACATCGACGCCGATCGCGACGCCGCCTTCGGCCGTACGGCGGGAGGCCTCGTCGGCCATCGCCGCCCACTTCTGCGGGTCGATGACGATGTTGCCCTGCGAGCGCTTCGGCCAGATCCCGAGGATCTCCCGCGCGAAGCCCTTCGGGCTCATGCCGCGTCGGTCGCGCACCATCGCTTCCGGCGTGACCCGGATCCCCCACGACGGGTTCGTTGCCGCCCAGATCCGCCGGTCGTCGAGGTCGACCTGGTCCAGGTGGTCGAGGTCGCCCGCGGCGCCCCAGTCGCGGTATCCGAGCGAGTCGTCCCCTCCGGCTTCGGCTCGCGCGCGCAGCATGAACAGCACGTCGCCGCTCTCGCCGTCCAGCGGGGGCGACGAGGTGTAGATGATCTGCGGGTTGGGGCGGGCCCGCATCGTCGGCATCAGCGCGTCCTGCTGGATCAGCGTGTACGCGAACGCCTCGTCGATGATGACCAGGTCACCGGAGAAGCCGCGGCCGGAGCCCTTCGAGCGGGCAACGAACTTGATCCGGGCCTCGGTGTCGAGGCGCTCGAAGCCTTCCTCACCGTTGGTGTTCGAGATCTTGATGCGGACGCCGTCGATCTCGTACAGGTTCTCGTTGTTGCCGACCTGCGTACCGAGCCGCTTGATGAGCCTGCGGACCCGCCGGAAGGCCTCCATCGAGGTCTTGTACTCGTGCGCGGACCACAGGATCGTTTCCTCGCCCAGGACCAGGAAGCCGATCAGCACCCGGATTTCGAGGATGGCGCCCTTGCCGTTCTGCCGGGCGACCAGCTCCGCATACTCGAAGCACGCCCACTTGCCGTCTGCCCGGCAGGCCAGCAGCAGATCGATCGCGTCCCGCTGCCACGGGTCTGCGACGAGCCCGGCCTTCCTGGCAAGGTCGTCCGCCTCCTGGCCGAGCGTGTACGCGTACGGCGGGTGGACCTCAACCCTCGGCTTGGCGCTTGCGGTCAGCGATCCGCGCGGTGAGGTCGGCGACACCGACACCTCCCGCCGGGTCCGCTCCAGCCGGGCCAGACACCCTCTGACCTTGGCGAACCTCCGCCAACAGGAGCTTGAGGGCACTGGATTGCTGTCGAGACTCAGACAACAACCCCGAAATATCAGGGAATTGCGCAATATCGGGGTTGACATCCCCGGCGAGAGTCCCCAACATGGTGTTCAGAAGGTCAAGCCGGTCAGCGATCCGACAAGCCTCCTCCAGCAGCACCAGATGCGCCGGAGTCAGAGACCAGATCGCGAGGGACTCAGTCCACATCCGCCGGCCCCGCTCCCCGAGTCCGGGGGGTGGCTCCACGATCACCCCCTGAGGGAGAAGACGGCTGCCGTTTTCTTCGGGGGGATATTTTTTTGAGTTGGGTGCGGGGTCAGCCACGCCATGATCAAAAAAAGATGATCTTGGGCCGCATTTCACGTTTCTGCAGGTCAGAGGCATGATCACGATCGGCCCATGATCCTTAATCTTGGTCCGGTGATCCCGGACCGGCCCGCCTGACCTGCACCGGAGCACCATCAGTGCAGGTCAGGGGCTTGATGGGGCGGGCAGGTCACAGGGTGGAGGCGTCCACGGTGTGGCTGGGGCGCGGCCGCTGCGCGGCGCGCAGCCTGTTGTTCCGGGCGGTGTTGCACCGTCGGTGGGCGAGCCGGCAGTTGGCCCGGTCGAGTGGGTCGCCACCGAGCCAGAGTGGGTGGACGTGGTCCACGGTGCGTGCCATCGGGTGCGTGGTGCCGGGTAGGGACTGGTCCACGTAGCGGTGGCAGATCCAGCAGTGAGTCTCTTCGGCGAAGACCTGGGCCTGCACGCGCAGCCAGGGCCTGCCGCTGCGGGCCTGCTTGGTACGGCGGTCGATGTCCTGCTGGGTCAGCTGCATCAGCGCTTGTACCGGGTGGCGACGTCGTAGGTGCGCAGTGCAGGGTCGGTGCCCCGGTCTCCTGCGGCCAGGCGCCCAGGCTGGCGGCAGATGTTCCAGTCGCACGGGCTGCTGGGTTCGGTGTGCCAGCACTGCACAGGCTGGTCGTCCAGGTCCTCGGGTTCCATGGTGTGCCCCCCCTGCCTCGAACCTCAGTCGCCTCAGGCGCGCCTCAGGCCGCTTCCGCCAGCGCGAGGCGTAGGACGTCGGCCATGGGTACGTCGACCGACTCGGGTGTGAGCGTGGGCTCGGGTGCTCTGCCGAACCACACCTCGGTCACGTCCTGACCGTCGACCGTCTCGGCCCGGATGGGGTTGTGGCAGGTCTCCAGCTCGACGACCTCGACGCTCTGGTCCAGCTTCGGCAGCAGGTACCGGCGGACGATCGGGATGAGCGGGAAGTCGAGGTTGGTGTAGTCGATGCCGTTGGCTTCGCAGTAGTCGAGCCAGTCTTCGGGGTCGTCGCCGTCGTTGAAGCCCCACTTGGAGAGCAGGCTGCTACTGCGAAGCGTGAGGTGCGGACCGCCCACGGCTGCCCCCTCGACACGGCGAAGCCCGGCGCTGCGGCCGGGCTGGTGGTCCTGCTGTTCGGTGGCCGGTGAGGCGTAGAGACCTTGCCGACATTGCTGCCACCGTCTCACAGAATGGGCGTCTTACTGATCTCTGTCAAGCAGATGCAGGTCAGGCCCCTTGACACGCCGGCCGCTTGGCGTCGTGCGCACGTACTGCGTCGGCAATGTCGGCGAGGTCCCACAGGGCCAGGCGCTGCCCGCGCACGGGGTTGGGTATGGAGTCGGCCGGGCTGACGTGGCGTCGGCGCGCCCAGTCCCGGAACTGCTTGGCGTTGAGGCCGAGGGAGTAGGCGGCCTGGGGCGTGGTGACGAGGGCGCGCCCATCGCGTCCCAGTGGAGTGTTCACACATCAATCATGCCCACGAGACGCAGCCACCCCGCGGCTGCGCCGCATGCGGCTCCTGTCCTGCGGCAATCGTCGAGTCCGGTGCGCGTGGTGCTCACGCTCCCAGTGTCGGTGACTCCTCGTTGCCGGCGTCTGCCTCCGCTTGCTGGGGAACTTCAGGAGGTCCGGTCCAGTAGCGCTCTTCTGCACGCCATCGACGATCGAGAGAAGCCTTCCAGTTTGCTTGCAGGTCGGCCTCAAGCACCTCGTGGAGTCCGTCGGAGCGAGCCGCGTGCAGGCAGGAATCGATGACGAACTGCCGCGACCATTCGCATTCCTCGACAGTGATCGACTTGTATGACTCGGCTACGGCATAGCTCTTCGAGCCATCCATATATCCGTCGACCCGAGGAACGCGCGCTTCGAAGCGTAGGTATTTCGGAAGGTCAATTCCGAGGCTAGTCACACGCAGTGCTGCCTGCATTTTCTCAACGATGTCCATCGTCTTAGCCAGTGAGGCTTCCAGGCTTCGACCGAGTCCGTGCTTGGGCCGGTCGAAGGTGGAGATGTTGTCGCCGAACGAAAAGGGGGAAGGGTAGCGGCCATCGAAGATGTCCCTGGCGTAGTACTGCATCAGGGCCTTCATCGCGAGGCCAAGTCCTGCCATGGCGTGCATGATGTCGCCTTGGTCGGCGTGAAGTTGTGCTTCGCGAAGCAAGCGGGCAACTTCCGGCTGGCTGACCAGGTCGAGCATGTCCACGGCATCGAAACTGACACCGAACACGAGTGGCGTAGCTACCGTGAGGAACTTCAGTGCGCAGCCCTGGCAGCGCTCGACGGTTTCAGCCGCCGGAATGATCTACTTGTGCTTGAATCCGATACGAGCATGGTTCAGCTTGTCCATGTCGGCTTTGCCGGGGAGCGCGACCTGGCTCTGGGATTTGATCTGCCCCCAGTACTCCAGGAAGTCAATCTTGGGGTTGACGTTCGTGCCGAGATGACTCGCGGCCAATCCTAGGAACAGTTCGACCGCGTCGTGGAACTTCAGGACGGCCGTCGAGGAGAGCGGGTGCACCAGACGACCCGCGTCGACGCCTTCCTGGTAGGCGTGCTTGACGAGCGCAAGTTGCTGAACCGTAGACGGCGTTAGCGATGAGGTCACCATAACTCCCAGTGCTGCGAATCCTCTTGGCATTGTGAGGGCGCTTGCCGGTCTCCCGCACGTTGTTATCCGGAGACCCCTGCGAAACGGAAGCGCGTCTCGATCCCTGGGCTCTCGAACTCCGACAGACCAGGGACCGAGATGGCTCGATCAGCCGAGGGCCGTGCCGATGACGATGCTGACCAGGCCGACGGCTACGGTCGACAGACCGAGCGCGGCGGCCTGCTGCTTGGCGTACTTGCTCAGCAGTACCTGGCCAGCCATGGCAGCGACCATCAGGACGGCTGCCTGCTGCTTCTTCGACATCTCTCCTCACCTCCTTTCAACAGAGTTGGGAGGCATGATGACACCTGGGTCTGACAATGCCCTGTTATGACGGGGCTGTTGGTCGTTGGTCCAGGTTCAGCGAGTGTCGCGTCACAGGTTGGTCACTGTGCGTCCGCTGCACCGTGCTGGTGCCATGGTGCTGCTGTGAAGGTCTTGAGAACTCTGGCTACCACAGCCCTGGTTGCCGCAGTCTGCGCGGCGTGCGGCTCCGACTCCGACTCCGACTCCGACAGCGGAGACGAGGTGCCGACGTCTCCCCCGCCCAGCAGCCAAGCGAGCACGCCGACGTCCTCGTCTCCGAGTCCCACTGTGGAGCCGTCGACTCAGGACTCGGCCAGCCCCACGGCCAGCAGGCCCGAGGCGACGCCGTCGGCGTCGGCGGCCCTTTTCCCGGGGCACTCGGTGCACCAGACCGCGGACAGTGTCATCGCGAACCGGGACTCGTACGGCGAGGGCTGGCCATGGAAGGCCGAGGACGTGGTGATGGCGTGCAGCGAGGCGATCGGCGGTGGGGCGTACCTGAACGCGTCGGACGGCGAGAACTACCTGCTCACCGGGACGATCACCGAGCCTGGCTTCGTCAAGGGCAACGCGGGAACGGACCTGTGGGACGGCAAGGACGGCGACGCGTACGCGTTGTGGCTCGACGCCGGCGCCAAGTTCTGCCCAGGCGGATCCTGAGGAGCGGCGGTCCGTTGCGGCAGACTGCACGCGTGCACATATTTCTCGCTTCCCCTGAGACAGATGTCGCGTGGGTGACCGTTGCTGGCGTGGCCGTTGGCGGCCTTATTGCCGGTGTCTTCACGCTCTGGGGTGTTCACCGCACCAACGAGACGCAACGCAAGATCGCTCGGGACCAAGTAGATGCCACGGAGCGAGCTTCGCGTCGTGAGCAGCGGCGGACGGCGTACGCGGACCTCGTGATTGCCGTTGAACGTGTACGCGACATGATCGAACCGATAGGAGCGCTGATCAGTAAAAGCTGGCCCGTAGCACGGCCGTTGTCCGAAGGCGACGGGCAACGGGCGGACGAACTCGTGGACGAGCTGCGGCAGCGATACGAGGCGGCATTCCAGCGTGCGCAGATCGTGCGCATCGAGGGGCCCTCGGACATCCAGGAACTCATCCCTGAACTCATCTTCGCCATGGCCGACATGCGTGAGGCCGCGCGCAGGAGGTTGGAAGACGCCAAGGCAGGGAGGAGGCCCAACGAGATCGAGATCAGGTGGAACGAGAGCGTGAGGACACTCCACGGACGGCTCGATGAGTTGGTCACCAAGGCGTCGGCCGTATTGGAGGAGTCGGCCTGAACGGGCCTTCTGGTTCTTCGACATCTCTCTTCACCTCCCTCCTGGTGGTGTTGGGGCGCAGCATGCCATGAGGGACTGACAACGCCTTTGGGCGCGACGGTAGTTGTTTGCGGGCCAGAAGGATTGAGGCGGCCTGCACGCTATGCGCTGGGGACACTGGGCTGTAGGGCTGCGTCCCGGAATAGTGTCGTGGCGCCCGAGGCTTCTCGGTGGACGAGCGCCACGGTCGTGCACTGCGCCGCCTCGAACCAGAAAAACTTGCAACAAGATTGAAATCGAAACTCCTTGACATATCAGGGATAGCGCCTGAAGCATCGGTCGGACTTGGCTGACTCTCTCGAAGGGGTACCACGATGCGTATCGAAGTTCGTCGATTCGGGTGGCCGTCCCTTGTGGCTCTCACGGCGGCGCTCCTATGCATAGCTGGAGGCATTGTGATGGCCGTGATCAGCTGAGACGACAGGTCTCTCGATTCCGGATTCTTACTCCTTCCGGGTCGATGTTGTGGTGTGCTGGCCAGCACACCACAATGCGGAGTGTCACCAGCCCTACGCTCAGCGTGGAGATTTCCGCGGCACAGGAGACAGCGCGTGGCTATGCATATGTCAAGCACCAGCGGCCGATACATCCCGGACCGAAAGGACTTCGTCCTCGGCATTGTGGACGGTTGGGCCAAGGAGAGAGGTAAAGAGGGATCTCCAGCGCTCAGTGCCATCACTGACTACATCCTGGGTCCGAGAGTCCTGGTGCCGGACCAGGAATGGGAGACGCGAGCCTCAACGGAACTCGACGAAGATCGAACTCGGGAAATCCTGGAGGAGTGCCTCGACGCCCTCGATAAGCACCGCGACATCTCAACCATTCCGCCGGAAGAAGTAGCCCAAGAGGCCGACCCCATCTTTGGTGACGTCCAGAAGAAGAAGCGTTGCCCCTGGCCTTTCCATCGCTGCTGACCTGACGGGGAGTCAAGATGGTGAGCGCCGACAGCGGCTCTTCGAACGAGAAAAAAGCGGTGTCAACCGAAGAACACAACACAGGGGAGCCAGAAGACAAGAGGGCAGCGCTCAATACAATCGGTACACTCACGAATTCCTTGATCACTCTTGCGACCGGCACACTGGCGCTGACTGTCGCGCTACTGAAGAGTATCTACGGCGAGGGAGACTGGGAGTGGGCCATGTGGACCGGGTGGGGCCTGCTCGCCGGTTCGGTCTTGCTCGGCTTCGTCGTCCTCGGCCAACAGATCAGCTTGTTGGCGGAGTCTGACCTCAAGCCTCGGGGCGGTCTCCTGGAGTGGCTTGGCCTGATCCACCTACTCACGGTCACGGCCGGCCTGGTCCTTCTCGCCATCTTCGCCCAACAGAACGTAGGAGTGGGCACAAAGGATAGTTCGCCGCCTGCGACAAGCCCCACGGCCTCGGCCGAACAGTGACAGCAGCTATGCCGATCCAGATCGCCAACGTCGTGTGCGGCCAGCCGGAGGGCCGCTCGGCACACCCATGACGCTAGGCGATGTACGGCCGCCTTGTACGCCTACCCCTATCAAGGGCTCACCGTCAGCATTCGTCCCGGCCTTGATCATCCGGCCAGCGGCGCTGGAACTCAGCCTGTGAGATCTGGCCCGCCTGGAGTGCACTGACATCGAGCTCTCGGGCCGCCCAACGCCTGAGCTCCTCGTCCGGAGCGTTGTTCAGGACGCTGAGGGCGTGGTCATCCTGCTTGGCACGATCAGGTGGCTCTGCGGCGCCCTCGTTCAGCCCACGGGCAAGCCTGCACCTATCACGGTGGCTGCCCGTGCGCACGGCTCTCGCAGGCGGTGCGGTGCGGCAGCTGGTCCCTGGCGAAGCTCCGCAGTAGGGGCACTCGACCTTGCGCGTCACCTCCTCCTCGGCCATCTTCCGCTCCTGTGCCTCGCGCCAGCGATCCATCCTGACCTCGTCCGCCGCACGATTGCGCTCGACTCGTTCGTCGTGGGCACGCATCGCATCGGTGATCGCGGCGATGGAGTCAAGGCCGTCCGTGAGACCTTGCAGCAGAGCTTGGAGCGCGGCGGCGAGCTCATCCCACATCGCCGTAGCGGCCGCGTCCAGCTCCCTGCCGGGCCCAGCTGAGGCGCTCCTGAAACCGGCTAAGGTCGCGCGCGAACTGGAGCATGTTCAAAGGCTGTTCAGTCACACAGTCATCCTGCCCCTCCGCGCCGATAGCCACGTCGGCTTTCGAGGGCCTTGGTGACGGTGGCTCCGTACCAGCGGTTCACGTCGTCGGTGGTGTCGTCGGGGGCTGGCCAGCGGCCTCGGGCGCGGTCGGCGCGGATGGTGGCGGCCTTGATGCCGATGCCCGCGTTCTCCAGCTCGGTGGCGGTGTAGAGGCGGCGGGGTTCTAGTTCGGCGGCCTGGCGGTCGATGTGGTCGCGGATGAAGTCGTCGACGTCGTCCGGGTTGTAGAGCCGCCAGCGGCCTCGCCGTTCATTGAGGGGTGCGGGCCAGTGGGGGTGGCGGGTCCATGTCTTGCTGACTGTGGTCTGGGGTCGTCCTGTGCGGCGGGCGATGTCGGCGACGGTCTCGGGGGTG
This sequence comes from Streptomyces cinnabarinus, assembly GCF_027270315.1. Taxonomy (NCBI): domain Bacteria; kingdom Bacillati; phylum Actinomycetota; class Actinomycetes; order Kitasatosporales; family Streptomycetaceae; genus Streptomyces; species Streptomyces cinnabarinus. Next base: position 1,480,913 of record NZ_CP114413.1, read on the forward strand.
CGGTCTACCATGGGGGCCGTCCTTCTATTGAGGGATGGATCGACCGGCGGGGGTTTCGCAACGGCGTTCGCGCTGAGGCTTCGGCCTGGCTCCCGCCGGTCGCCGATCTTGCATGGGGCTGCCCCCGGCTGGGTGCCGGGGGCAGTGGTCGTTAGGTCAGTTCCGGCTGCTCAGGAGCCACAGGTGGAGCCTCCCCAGCGCATCCTCTGCGTAGAGGAGGTTGGCGGAGATTCCCTCGATCCTGGTGATCCTGTACTCATGCTCGGAGCAGAGCGTGTACAGGTCGATCGCTGCCAGCCAGTGGATGCAACCGGTGTGCAGCAGGGCTGCCTGGTCCTCACCCATCGGCTGGTCTGCGGCCAGTTCGTCGACTCGGATCACCGCAGGGACGGCTTCCCTGCTGGAGACCCGCCCCTCGACGGGGAGTCGCAGCGGCACGGGGAGCAGTCCGCAGATGTCGACGAGGATCGAGTAGACCTGGGAGATTCCGAGGGCTAGCACCCTCAGCATCTCGTCCTCTCGGTCAGCCATGTTGGCCTTCCTTTCCTCTGTTGAGTTGAGATGGATCGGAGGGTTGGGGTTCGCAGCCCCTCACCTCTTGAGTAGTACTTTACAGCGCTTGAGTAGTGAATTGCAACACCCTGGGGCGAGAAAGAGGCCCCGGATCTACGCCGACCCGGGGCCAGGCTCAGCCTCTACGCGAGGCGCCAGCCGGAGAGGCGCTGGTCGTCTCCGACGTCGGCCGTCAGCCGGTGCCCTGGGAGATCGTCCACGGTGACGCCGACAGCTGCGGCGATGTCGGCGGCCGGGTAGCGCTCCGGCTCGGCGCGCTCCCCCGGCGGGACGTCGGCAACGACCTCAGCCTCGTCGCCGACGAGCAGCAGGATGCGAACAGATACACGCTCGGTGGTCATGGGGTCATCCTCCCGTGGACGGGTGCGTCATGGCCGGAGGTACAACGACGGAGAGATAGGCGCGGGTGCCGTCGCTGCCGCGCATGGGCCAGTAGGAGGCGGGGCCGAGGTTCGCGGCCTGCTGGAGCGCGACGACCAGCTGGCGCACGGCCGCGTCGTCGCCCATGAGCCAGACGTCGACCGGCGAGGGCCCGGCGCTGTCACCGCGGCGGTCCGTCGTGCGGCGGGGATGTCGGTCGGTCACGAGTGGTCCCCTCCGGCGATGACGGCCGCGGCGACTGCGATCCAGCCCCTGTGCCAGGACTGGTCCGTTGACGAAGCCCTTGGAACCGATGTGCTCCAGAAGCCAGCGGACCGGCCACCGGCGATCGAAGAACCCGTGCGTGCCCATCGAGACGGCGAGCCCCGCCGCCAGACAGGTCCAGGACATGTGAAGCGGAAGGACGGCCCACACCAGCGCCAGCATCGCGACCATCACCAAGTGGTACCGGGCTACGCGTCCCAGGCACGCCCCCCAGCCCCGCCGCGGGCTCACGCCGTCGACGACCTCTGCCTCCGACGGCGCCGCCTTGCCAACGGCCTGGTGGTCGGTCTGCCCGATCACATGATCAGCGAGATTGTGAGCGACAGAGAGCACCGTCGCGAACGTCGCAACCTGATCGATGGAGGTCATCAGAAACCACCTGCGGATACGAGGCCGCGACCAGTAGCGTCTGCAGAATGCGCCGCTTTGTGCTCGACTCCAACGCGATCGACCCGATAGCTGACACCCCGGGGGCCTACGAGGCCACTCGGGCCGCGATCGTCGACGGCAAGATCGAACTCCTGATCACACACGTCAACATCGACGAGCTCGCAGCGATCCCAGACCTGGATCGGCGCTCGTTCCTGCTCTTGCTCCTCTGTGACCTCGGCACCCTTGTCCCCACGGGCGCGGCGGCTTTGGACTACTCGCGACTGGACTTCTGCCGCCTCAACGACGACGAGGAAGTCACCGAGGCGCTGCGGTCCGGCAACATCGACCACACGCGCGACGCCCTGATCGCCGTCACGGCAGACTTCGAACAGTGCGCCCTCGTCACAAACGAGAAGCGCCTCACCAATCGATCGCGAGACCGCGGGATCGAGGTCCTCACTACACGCGACCTCCTTGCCGAGATCGGATTCCAAATACCCTAACTGCCAAGGCTGGGCCCAGGACTTGGTGCAGAGAAGGTCGAGCAGGTAGCCGGCGTTCGGAACGCGATGGAGCCATCCGGCGTGGCCGGTTGCGGCGGCGAGCTTCACGACACCGCGCGGCTGCTCGTCGCGCCAGTGGCCGCCTTACCGGTCGGCGATGTAGTGGGTGACGGCGGAGACAGCCAGGCCGAGCGCGGCGCGCTTCCAGGACAGGCGTAGCCCGGTGGCCCGCTCCACCTGGGCGAGGGCGTGGTCAGCGTCGGGGTACGGACGGTAGTTCGCTCGTCGTCATCCTCTTCCGTGTGCGGCGCTTCGTTCCGGAACACGCCCTCGGCCGGTTGCACGATGAGGTCCAGGAGCGGACCCACGGTCGGCTGCTGCGCCAGGACCGGCCAGTTCGTCGAGCCGTAGCTGGAGTGCAGCCACTGCCGGGCAAGGACCTCGAAGGTGCCACCCTTCTTCTCGAAGGGGTCCCACAGGTGGATCAGGTCTCCGACCTGTGGCGGGTACGGCGTGTGCAACTTGCCGTCGCCGTGCGGGCTGCCGATGTTGACGTGGTCGTAGCGGAACTGGCCGACTTCGGCCGGGGTGCGGATGTGGAAGCTGCACACGACGGGCCTCATATGGCGGGGCCTTTCGTCGGCAGGGGCTTGATGGCGTTGAGCATCCGGAGGACGGCGTTGACGACGTTGCCCGTCATCTGGTCCCCGCTCGGGTCGTCGGGGGCAAGGTAGGCGGCACGCGGTTCGGTGGTGTCGGGCTGGGAGCCGTCGATGCGATTGCTGCTGGCCATGTAGCGTCCGCCGCCGATGTCTACGGCGGTGATGCAGCGCTGCTCGATGCGGCCGGGAATGTGCTCGAAGCGGGGTGTGGAGCCGCCAGACATGCGACGGCGCGCAGCCTCCCGCGCGGCCGGGTGGTCCGCGTCCTCGCTAATCGAGTACGCCTCGTACCGGAAGGCCACCGCAACCAGGTCGCCGTCTCCCGGCACGATCACGTGCTGCCCGTCGCTGCGCCTGGGCATCTGGGCTGCCACCTCCGCGAACCTGGCGAGCGCGGTAGGGGGATGCGGAACGGCCTCCCAGAGCGCGCCCGGGATCCACATTTCGTCCATTCGCGCGGATCCGCAGGGCAGGCTGTGCAGTGTGAACACTGCGGGTACCTCATCCCACTCGGTTCGGTCGCGGAGCTGGGTGGCCAGCTCCTCCTTGACCGCCTCCACAGTGGCTTCGGGTAGTGGGCTCACGGCGTGGGGCCTTTCAGGGTGTTCGTTCGGACGCTGATGCTGGTGATCTCGGGGGCGGTGCCGCGCGGGTACAGGCCGCGGTCCCAGGCGCCGCGGTAGGTGTCGGCAAGGACCTCCAGGGCGCGGCGCAGTGCGTAGCCGGGCGAGTGGCCGGTCTCCTGGAGCAGGGCGAGGTCGGCTCGCGCCTCGGGGGTGAGCCACTTGCGCAGTGGCTCGTCGAGCGGGTCGCGTGGCGCATGGTCCGTCTCGGCCGCTGGCGCATCCGGCTCGGGCTCCGGCTGGGGGGCCTGCTGCTCGGGCGTGGGCTGGCGCTGCGCCGTCTCGATCTCGGCGAGGTCGCGGCGGATCGTGTCCTTGCTGACCCCCAGCCGAGCTGCGATCTTTCGGGCGCTGATGCCCGGCTCCTGGCGCATCAGTTCCTCGACCATGGCGCGGCGCGCGGTGATGGTGAGGGGGGCGGGCATGTTCACCGGCTGGCTCCCTGGCGCGCGACGGGGCGCTCCTTGGCGCCCGTCGTACGGTCGTTGGGGCAGAAGTCGCCAGCTCTGTCGCAGCGCCACCCTTGGCTGGCGTGCGCCACCCGGCGGGCGTGCGCCGCGTTCCGGGTGTCCGCGACGGTGACCTTGGCGCGGCAGCCGGGACGGTCGCAGAACAGGGTGTGCGCGTAGCCGATCGCCATCACGCGCCTCCGCGCTCGACGTGGGGCAGGCACTCGTGGCGCAGCACCATGCCGATCAAGTCGGCGAGCGTCTTCGGCTCGGTGCCCTGCGCGCCGATCGCGCCGCACTTCCGGCACCGGTACTCGTCGGCGGCCCGGTACTGATCTCGGTGGCTGTAGTCGACGATCTCGAAGTCGGCCAGTCGGGGCGCAGTCTCGTCGTCGGGATGCAGCGGGCCTTCGACGATGGCGATGACGGCCATGCCGAGGTCCCAGGCTTCCGCGCTGTCGCAGATGTCGACGCGGGCCAGCAGGGCGCGGATCACGTCGTTCCGCCGCTCGGTCGCGCGGGCGAAGACCCGGAGGCGCTCCAGTTCGGCGGTGTCCGCCTCTCCTAGGGCGAGCCAGCTCGCGACCTTGGCTCGCGTCTCCGGGTCGAAGCACAACGCCACCGGGCGCCCGTCCTGGGCAACCGCGCCAACGGTGAGGACCGGCTCCTCCTCCGGGGCGGGCTCCATCGCCACGTCGAAGCGGGACACGACCAGCGGGGCCGGGTGGTACTGCTCCCCGACTTTGCTCCGCAGTTCCTTGGCGTAGTTGCGAGCCGTGCAGGAGTCGCAGCCCCCGCATGTGCACCGCGGGTCGGCCATGGCGTGCACCATGTCGGCGGCCTCCGTCAGCACCTCGGCGCGGTGGTCATCGAGCAGTTCGAGGACCTGCTGCTGCGTCCAGTAGTTCCGGACGCTGGCCGTCTCGCGGGCGCTCACCGGCCCTCACCGCGCTCGGCATCGGCCGTTGTCGGCCGGTCAGTGATGCGGGTCCTGGCCGACGCGTGGGGCGCGGATGCCTCGTCCAGCACGGCGAGGCTGTTCGCTGCCCGCCGCACGTCGTCTGGCACGTCGGTGCCTTCCTGCACCAGGACGTCGGCCATCCGGCGCATCCACGCGGCGACGTCGCGCCCGTGGCCGCCCAGCCAGTCGGGCCCCTCTGCGAGGTCGGCTGTGTGGGCGATCCACAGGAGCATGCGGAGACGGGTCAGGCGCAGCAGCTCGTTGATGACGACCTCGCACGGCTGTCCGCCGCCGCTGGTGTCCTTCTCCGTCGTCTCGGCCCACTCGGTCAGCAGGTCGGCGCAGTGCGTGATGCCGTCGCTGAAGATGGCGCGGCTGGCATGCTGGCAGCGCTCACGCAGCAGCCTGGAGGCGACCTCGCGGTACACCTCGGCCGTGTGCGCGGCGATCAGCGCGTCCCGCTTGCTGAGCCACAGGGAGTCCGGCAAGTTCAGGAACAGCTCGTCGCGGGCGCTCACCGGCTCGCACCGCCCTCGGCTTCGTCGAGGATGAGCGCGCCGGCCTGCTTGGCGGACATCAGCCCGTTGCGGGCCTTCACCTCGCTGCGGATCCGGTCGGCCTCGACGGTGTATCCGTGCTGGGCAAGCAGCTCGGCCGCGCGTGTGCCGGAGATGATCGTCCGGTTCTGCACGGCATCGGCGATCAGCTTCGCGGCCGGGACCGCCACGAGCCGCGTGGCCTGCCAAGCGGCGGTCCGGGACCGGTGGAAGTCGTGGCGTACACGGGTGCCGCCGTGGCTCAGGCACGGTTCGCCAGCGGTCGCGGCGCAGCCCAGCGGAGGCGGCGGGCAGTCCACGTTGCGCGGCGAACGGTCGGCGGTGGTGGCCATCACTCGCCCCCGTCCTCGACGTCGGGCTGGCAAGCGGCCAGTGCGGACCTCCACACCAGCGCCCTGCCGTTGACGTACAGACGCGGGTCCCAGGTGGTCTCGCGCTCGTCGTCCATGTAGCGGACCTGGTCGAGGGGCAGGCCGGGCATCTGAATCACGACGGCCCGCCCGTCGGCCATGGTGAGCGTGAAGGCGTACCAGCCCTGCCCTCGGTCCGACTCGGGCGTCCGGGCCGCGCCGACGACCTGGAGGCTTCCGCAGAGGTCGAGGACGAACACAGCGGCCGCGTGTGCGGCTTGTCTCTCCGTCGCGAGTGGGACGGGCTCGGAGCCGGGCTTGATGATGACGTGCATGGCGCTCAGTCCTCGATTCCGGTCAGGCCGCGGGTGTCGACGCTCATGGGCGACGTGGTGGCGTGCAGGTGGTCGACCGTGGAAGCGAGCAGGCGTGCCGCCGTCGCGGCGTTGTCCACGGCGGTGCGCATGTGCCTGATGGCCTGGTCGGCGTCGCCTCCGCCGTCGATGGCGAGGCGTCCGTGTTCGTAGGTGTGCATCACGGGGCGCACGGACTGCTCGATCGACTGCGCCAGCATCGCGACGAGGCTGGACAGGGCACCGAGCGCGGCATGAAGCGCTGGGGCACTCCCAGTCCGCCTTGGTGAACTGGGAGGCGTGGTTGAACTCTCTGATCAGTTCGGCGGCGCCGGACAGGTGGCGCGTGGGCGAGGTCGTCATGGCGTGGTCAGTCCTTCGGGTGAGGATTCGAGGGCGAGCACCTGGCGCAGCAGGGCCGCGTGCTCGTCGGTGAGGCGGGGGTGTGCAGCAGCGCGTACGGGCCGCTTCATCAGGACGGGCACGTCGAGGCGGATGCCGAGCACCATGCCGTCGGCGGCATAGGCGATCTCGTAGCCGGACGGGGTGATGAACCAGGCTTCGTACGCTTCGGCAGGCTTCCCGGCGCGCGCCGGCGTCGAGGCGAGCAGGCCCGCAACGGTGGCGGGCGGGCCGGACCGGTAGTGGTCCATGGCGCCGTTGAGCATCGGGCAGACGGCGACGGCGTAGTCGAGGCATTCGGGGTGCATGCCGGGCTCGTCGACGTATCCGGCGGACGTGTCTGCGGGCCGTACGACCAGCCCGATACGGCGGCCGAGCGGCTGGCGGCAGAACTGGCACAGCCGGTACGTGACGGCCTGGCTGCGGCGGACCGGGAAGTTGACGCCGAAGTAGGGGCGTCCGTCGAACCATCCTGTGATCCACGGGACGGCCAGTCCGCCGTGGCGCGGCAGGGCTGCCGCGCGGGCGGGCGGCTGCACTGTTCGGGAACGACGTGGCTTCGGCATAGGAGGTCTCCGGTAGATGGCGCCCGGCGGCGCGGAAGCGAGTCGGAAGGGTCGCGTGTCCGGCCGCCGGGCAGTTGAGGGGTCAGCGTCCAGCGATCTCACGGAGCCGCTTCAGGGCCGTATCGGCAGGGCTGTACCAGAAGGTCTCCGCAGGCGTCAGGCCGAGGGCGTCCTGTGCCACGTCGCAGATCAGGCGCCGCTCATCGCCCCTCTCCGCGTAACACTGAGCGGTGGTCGGGACGTCGGCGCCATCCTCGTCGCGGCCGGTGACTTCGTCCTCCTCGTCTTCGGGCAGGTCGACGAGGGTCCAGCCGGTGACGTGCGCGACCCATCCGGCCGCGCACAGCGTTGTGCCGCAGTTCGGGACCGCTCTGGGGGCCAGCCGGATGGACTCCGTGAGGTAGGCCCAGCTCTGCATGTCGAAGGCGTCGGGTTGGTTGTCGATGGCGTCGAGGACGGCGCGCGCGACCTCAGCTGGCGTCTCGGGGTAAGGGGTGACCGTGGTAGCGGTCATGGCAACTCCAGTCACGGGATGCGAGGTTGGAGTAGTGCTGGTGGGACTCGAACCCACGACCTCAGGACTTATAAGATCCGCGCTCTGCCAACTGAGCTACAGCACCGCGATGTTGAGTGGTTTGGGCGGGCCGCCGCCCCGGGGCGGGGGGTGCGCGGGGCGGCGGCCCTGGGAGCGGCCGGGCTGGGGGGAGTCAGCCCGGCCGCTGGTCTGGTCAGGGCTTGCGCAGGAGCAGCAGCCGCTTGTGGGCCCGGGTCTTCAGGTCGTCGTCGGCGCCTTCCAAGGACGCGGTGGCGCGCGCCAGTTCCTCGGTCATGGTCTTGGCGGGGCGGCGAGGGGCGGCGTGGTCGAGGTAGCCGGTGATGGCGCGCTCGGCCGCGTAGGCGGTGTGTCCGACGCGCTCGGTCTCGGTGCGGAACAGGTCGTCGAGGGCGCCGGTACGGGCGGCGTGGTTGGTCTTGGTGCGGTCGGTGGCGTCGTCCTCCAGCGGCCACAGGTCGCCGATCACGTCGTGGAAGTCGCGCAGGGCGATGTCAGTGCGGGCGAGGGCGGTCTCTTCGTCGGCGAACTGGGCGAAGTAGCGGACGCTCAGGCCGAGGGTGCGGCGGGCTTCCTTGATCTGGCTGGTGGCCCCGGCGGTGTGACGGACAGCCCAGCGGGTGACGGCGTCGCGGACCGCGAACCTCTCCGTGTTGGCGCACACGGGCCGCCACGGGGTGACGATGCACTGGAACTGCGCCTTCCCGCTGTGGTCGTTCATCACCGCCACGTACGGGACGATCAAGTCGTTGATGCCGTCGGCGTCCACCGTGACGGTCTCCGGCAGGCGGATGGCGATGAACACGCGCCGCCCGCCCCGGATGAGTCCGGCGGACTCCCAGACGACGTCGTAGCGGCCCACGAGTTCCTGGAGGAACTCAAACCCAGCGCGATTCTGGATCGGCATGTACTTCCGGCCGACGGCTCCGAGAGCGGCGCCGGTGTCGGTTCGGACGGTGTGCCGCTGGTCGACGTGCTCGCGCAACTCGCCGTTCCACTCGTACAGGGCGGGGACGGTGTCGACCTTGAAGTCGAGGCCGGACAGGCCGAGCACCTCGTCGATGTCGGTGGTCCCGCCGGGGATGATCTGGCCGAGATCGTGCCAGGCGGGGGACGACGCGTACAGGCCGATCGTGCCGTCGGCGCGGGTGTCGAGGCCGTGGTTGGCGATGATCTGCTCGATCTGGCCCTGGGTGTTGCGGGCGACGGTGAAGGTCTCGCCCCGGTCCCAGCCGGTGAGGACTTCGTACCGGTCGCCGCCGATCATGCGGATCTCGCCCCGGTCGATGCGGGCCTGGAAGCGGCGCTCGACGTTGCGGATGCTCTCGATCTGCGCGGTCTTCTCGGCGGCGAAGGCGGTGTTGACGTCGGTGGTCACGATGGGTTCCCCCTTCAGGGTTGATCAGGTGTCAGGCGCAGGCGGCGGATCGGGTGATGGACTCGCGGCGGGCGTGGAACGGGCCGGAGCGCTCGCCCCACGGGTCGACCAGGGCGCACCGCACGTCGGGCAGACCGTGCGCGTCGAGGGCCCGGCAGATCCGGCACGGGCACGGGATGGCCAGCCACAGGCCGTGCAGGTCGGTGATGGAGCCGTGGTACATGACTAGGGCGCCGGGCTCGATCAGGTCGAGTGCGCGGATGAGCGTGTCCGACATGACTCCTCCTTCACGGGTGGCTGCGGACGGGGGCGTTGGTCGGGATCCAGCGCATGGCGTCGCCGCTGGTCAGCCGGGGCACCGCAACGGGGCGAGGCCGAGCGGCCGGGGCGGGCCGGTCTACCGCGTAGCGGCCGTACGCCTCCCACGCCTCGCTCAGCACGTGCCGCTCACCGGGCGTGTACGCCATGACGCGGCGGAACCTGCCGTTGATGAACCGGAACGCGCGACGGGGCTCACGCCGGTAGGTGTCGCGGTAGATCTCTGCGGCCACACGGCCGAGCCACGAACCGAACCGCCAGTCGGCCGGGAGTCCGCGCCGGACCAGGTATTCGGCGACGGTGATCCTGCGGTTCATGGCACCCCCTGCGGTGTGGGCCGGGCCGAACGCCTTGCCCCATGTCAAAAATTGTACGAGAGAGTACGAGTCACCACAACTGTTTGGTCGTACTTTCTTTGACAACTCCCGACCCGTCCGCACCCGTTGATCAGCTGTCGCCGCTGGTCCGCTCCCCGGCACTGGAGCCGTCGAGGAGCTGTTCCAGCTGCCGGAACTTGTCCTCGCGGGTGCCCGCCACGGTGGCGTAGTGCGCGGGGGCCAGGTCGTCCGGTCGTGGGCCTCCGCGCCGGATGAGCACTGCCGCGCAGAGCGGCAATGTGACGCCGGGAAAGATACGGGTCGGAACCGGCGGAGCCTTGCCCTCCGGGCTCAGGTCCACGACGAGGATCTGGTCGGCAGTCCGCCGCATGGCGGCGCGCATCCCGCTGAACCCCTCGCCCGCCAGCCAGGCGCTCGGTGTGAGAAAGGCGACGGCGCCACAGTTCATGCGGGTCTCGAAGACGCGCCACAGCGCCCAACGCCAGAAGAACGCGTACAGGTTGGACAGCGAGTACTCCATGCGACCCTGGCCGGGCATACGGAACTCGTCCATCGACGGGCGCCACAGTTCGTCCGGGGTGCGGTCGGCTGCCCGCCGCGGGCGGCGGGCCTCGATCCAGGGCGCGGCGCCCTTGGCCTTGTCCCGGTAGGGCGGGTTGCCCACGATGACGAACGGCCGCTCGCAGTTGAGGCGGCCGGCCAGAGTCGAGGGCATGTCACCGTCGAGGGCGTTCCCGACGATGATGTTGTCGTCGAGCCAGGTGATAGGGGTGAACCCGCTGGTCTCCAGCCAGCACGCCGACTTCGCGAGGTCGACGGCCACCGGGTCAGTGTCGATGCCGTACACGCAGGACTTCAGTACATCCGCCATCACGGCCTGAACCGTGAGCGGAGCCGGGCGCTGCGTGCGATAGAGACGGCTGACGTACAGCGCGGCCAGCAGCCGGGCAGCCGCCACCAGGAACACGCCTCCGCCGCATGCCGGATCCAGAACGGACACCTTCAACACGTCGGCCGGGTCGTCGTCCAGGTACCAGTCGGCCACCTGGCGGAAGGCCGCACAGGTCAACGGTCCTGCGACTTCGGCCGGGGTGTACCAGGCGCCCGATGCGCTGCGGTCCTCGGCTCGCAGCAGTTCCTCGCGCAGAGCACCCAGTTCCGCCGCTCCCCACTGGCCGAGATCACCGAAGTCAGACAGGAGCTTCTGTACACGCTCGGCAGCATCGTCGGGCAGCCCAACCGGCCAAGGTGGTTGCAGGCCGCGGGCGGCCGCGACCGCATTGACGGCCAGGCGCACGATCTGCCGCTGCCCGCCGGGGCCGGGAGCTTCGGCAGCGATCGCCTCAAGGACGCCGGGCCTCACGTCATCACCCGCGCGGGCTTGGCTGTGCCCTTGAGCAGCCTGTACATGGTGGCGGCCGCGATGCCCGCCTCCGCGGCCAGAGCCTTCACGGGCTCGCCAGCCTCGCGGCGCTCGCGGTAGGTCTCGACCTGCCGCTCGTCGAGGCGCTGCCGCCCCAAGTGGTCGCGGCCGTTGCGGGAGCGGACGCGCCGGTCGGTGCGCCACTGCCGGGACGGTGTCTCGTGCTCGTGCCACCAGGCGTAGAAGCGGCGGCGCCCGGTGGAGATGAGCACGCTGAACGTTCCCTTCGTGACACCGAGCGCGGCGGCGGCCTGGTCGTAGTCGCCGGTGACGGCGAGCGCGGCGAGAGCCTGCTGCTGGCGGGGCTGGAGGAGGGGCCAGATCTGCTCGACGGCGAGGCGGTCGACGACGCGTGGCTCCGGGGATGGCGGGTTGGCCGGGTTCCAGTAGGCGTGGAAGCGGGGCATGGGCTGGCCGTAGTTCTGCGTGCACCGCCCGTGGGTGCGCATGTCGTCCTTGACGCGCGCGTCGGAGGCCGCAGTACCCGCGTTCAGCAGCTCGCGCCGGGTGGGCGGTTCGACGGCAGTCAGCAGGTGCTCGGTGATGCCGAACCAGACCGCGTCGTACCGCTCATCGATGTCGCCAGCGGTGTACCAGCGGTCCAGGCGCAGCACGGTGCGGGTGAGGTGTTCGAGGTCGCGCACGGTGTAGCCGTGCGCGACGGGTATGTCGGCGCTCATGACGCCCGGTTCTCGGTGAGCAGGTACAGGCGGCTTCCCTCGTAGCGGGCCGGGCCGCCCGTATCGCCGTCCTCGCAGCCGTCGTTGATGCACCAGGCGCGCGGCCGGTCATCGTCCGCGCGGCCATACACGGTGCGCTCCCCGCACGCCAGACACAGCGCATGCCGGAAGTGCACCGACGGCCCCCGCAGCCCGAGCACCGTCAGCACCGTGCCGTGCCACCGGCCCACAATCCGGGCCACCTCCGACACCTGTTCTGCGGCCTCCGCGCCCGGCGGGATCGCCTTGAGCGCCCGGTCCCAGCGCTGCGTGCGCGCTGACTGCCGCAGCCGCATGTCCAAGCCGATGGCCTCGGTCTTGATGCGCTGCGACCACGACACCGCCTCCAGCGACGTCGGCGGCCGCGACCCGGGCGACGCGTGGCCGCCGGTGGCCGGCTGCCGGGTGCGCAGACCGAGGGTGTCGAGCCGGTGGATGAGGCCGGGGCCGCCGTCGCCGGGGTGGTGTTCGTCGCCCGTGAAGCGGTCCACGAGGTCCCGCACCAGGTCGTCAAGCGTCTGCATGGCCGTCCTCCCTCCCGAGCACGCTCCAGCGGACGTTCCGGATGCCGTGGGCCAGGACCGCCATGCCGAACTGGTCGCGCGGCAGTTGCACCCGGGCCTGCGGGTAGGTGCGGAAGCGCTCCAGGTCGAAGGAGCACACGGCGTCGGCGTAGCGGCCGTCCGGGTCCGGCTCGTAGCGGACCGGCCAGCGGGCGACCATGCGCCGGGCGTACCAGCGGCACGCGTGACGCTTCTTCCACATCTGCCAGGTGGAGGCCGGCACCTCGAACGGGACCCGGGTCCGCTGGGTGAGCATGTGGGGCGGCAGATCGTCGGCGAGGAGCTTCGTGCGGAGCTGGAACAGGTACTGGCCGAAGATCTCGCGCTGCATGGAGACGTCGAGGTCGAGGAACACCTCTTCGTCCGCCAGGAACTGGAGGGCGTACCGCTTGAAGGTCAGCGTGACGGTGGGCTCGTCGATCACGCGCCACCTGCTATGCCTCGAAGGATGATCGTCTTCAGGAGGTCGAGAGCCTGCGCCTCCGTGAACCCGGCGTCGACCCACGCCTGGAAGGCCTCGTGGTGTTGCACGGCCATGGCAGCGAGTTCGGTGATCGGGGCGGGTATCTCGTCAGGCATTGGGGGTCTCTTCCTCGTCGAGGTCGAAGCCGTGCCAGACGATCGAGGTGAGCGCATCTGGAACGTGATTGGTGATCGCCGCGCCGACTGCCATGGCCAGGGCCGAGGGCGGTGCATCCGTGCGGAAGGTGAGCGTGACGCTTACGTGGCGGTCAGGCATCGGGGTGCTCCTTGCTTCGTCGTGCGCGCCAGACGCGGCAGCACCAGCCGCACACGTCACCGGCGTCGGGGTACAGCGCGCCCGAGCCCTGCTGCGGTTCGGCTCCCTTGAGGGATCGGAGCAGGTGGGGGCAGGTCGAATAGATGTGGTCGGTCAGGCCCATGGGCGCGAGGTACCAGGGCTCGACCGCGTTCTCTGGCCCGTGGCGGTCTCGGAGGTCGGCGTCCGCGACGGCGAGCGCGGCTTCCACTGCGGTCTGGTACTCGATGACCACTTCGCCGGGGTGGGGCGCGCTCACAGGTGTGTCTCCCCTCGTGCGAGGGCGCGAGCGGCTTCCTGTTCGGCGGCGCGTTCAGCGACGTCGTAGCCGAGGTGCTTAGTGAGCTGGCCAAGAACGGCACGGGCCACGTCGGCGCGGCGCACGTCGTCGGAATCGGCGGCCTGCGCGGCGATGTTCACCAGGTCCAGCAGCAGCGCGGTGGGCACCGGCTGCCCGTCGGGCCGTTCGACGCGCGCGCCGTGGTAGCCCTTCAGGAGTTCCTCCAGCGATGTCGCCACGGTGGCGAGCCCGAACTCCGGGTCGTCGATCACGAAGGTGCGGCCGGAGGGGAACTCGGCACCGTCGAGGACCTGGCCGTTGTGGTGCAGGCGGAAGCCGCGGGTGAAGACGGGCTGCATCAGACTTCTCCGCTCAGTCGCTTCAGTCGCTCGTACAGGTAGGCGCCGCTGTGCCGGTCCGCGATGTGTCCGTCCTCGCCGCGGCCGGGCTCGCCGGTGTCGTTGATGGCGCGGGCGACATCGAGGGCGAGGACGTCGTACATGCCGGAGGCGGCGACGTACCGGGCCTGCTCGTCCAGCCATCGGGCGAGCGGTTCAGCCGCTCGCAGGAGACTGCGGATGATGTCCAGCAGCGGCAGGTTGTCGCTGTCGACGCGGGCCTTCATGTCGGCGCTGGCGCGCACGCGTGCGGCTGCGGTGCGCAGCTCGGCCACCAAGTCCTGGGTGCTCATCGCTCACCGCCGGTCGTGGTCAGCCAGTCGGCGAGCGGCGCGAGCAGGAGCAGCGCCGTACGGCTTGCCATCGCGGCCCGGTCCGGGTCGTCGGGGTCGACGTACGGACAGCCTTCCGCCGTACGCAGGTACGCCTCGTAGCGGATGACGACCCCGAAGGCGCTGTCCTCGATGACCAGCTCCGAGGACACCGGCACGTCGCGCGGGTTGATGCCGTTGGCGTGCAGCCACGTCAGCACCGCGTGCATGCCGTCCGGCGTGCTGAACTGGCGCGCCCACAGGGCCTCGCAGTCGATGATGCGGCGCTCGCTCACCAGCGGTCCTTTCCGGGAGCGATGAGGTTCGCGGCGTCGAAGTGGCACACGTCGCGAAGGAGTTGGGCACAGTGACGGATCGCAGCACGGCGACCGACGGCATGCCCCAAGGCGAACGTCACGAGCAGGACCAGGGCGAGACTCACGGCCGGGTCACCTCCAGGCGCCGGCGGCCGCCGCGGTCCTGCTGGGAGGCAACGACGTGGTATCCGGCGGCGCGGAGCTCGCTGGTGATGGCTTCCAGTTGCTCGGCCTCGCCAGGTCCGTCGTAGAAGACGTGCACGGCTCGGCGTCCGGCCTGGGCGACGCGGAAGCCCGGGTCCCACTCGCCGCCCTCGAACTCGGAGAACTCGTGGCCCTGGTCGATGAGGAGCTGGCGGACGCTGGCGGCCCTGATGCGCTGCGCCACGGTCACACCTCCGTCCCGTGTGCAGGAGCGGCGGCCCTCGCTGCATCGAGTCGGCATGCAAAGGGCCCGCCGGGACAGCAGTCGTTGGTGTCGCGGCACTCCTGCGTGAGCGTCTGGACTTGGCGGGTGGAGGGCCGGTGTCCGCAGGAGCAGGACCAGGACGGGGCGCCGGTCTCCTTGCAGTGCTCAGCGCCAGGCACGCCATCGGCCGCGTCACGACAGGGCTTGCAGATCACGGTCAGACCTCCATCTCGTGCGGGAGGCCCCACTGCGTCTCGGGATCCATGGGGTGCCCGGCGGCTTCGAGGGCACGGTTCACGGCGAGCCAGATGTGCGCTGTGCGCTGGGACTGGGTGGTCGGCGGGGTCCCCCGGAGGGTCTCTACGTACTCGCGGACGGCCTTGTGGGCGCGCTGTCGCGGGGTGAGGCCGACGCTCTCCGACTCGACTGGCGGCACCGGAACGTCGGGGCCGCCCACGCGGAACCGCGAGGGGTGCGTGTGGTCGAACATGCCGCAGCGGGCGCAAAAGCCGGTGTCGGCCGGATTGTCCGGCGGCTCGTATGCGTCGCATGGGGTGGGCTCGGTCCCTTCGGACCACGCCCGGCTGCCGTTCTCGTGGCTGGCGACGGTGATGTCCGGGTGGCGCTCCCGGATGTGGTCGATCATCTGACGGCGCGGGATGAGCGGGGGCCCGTCGCAGTACGGGCACTGGTCCGGCACCTCAATCCCCGTCAACGGACCCTGGTTCGGCGGACCGTGGTCGATGTCTGTGAAGACAGTGCCGTCAGCGGTCCTGTGCTCGGTGTGCGGTCCATGCACAACGCACGGACCACCGCGAACGATGCCGGACAGGATCGGCATCAGCCGGTGGTCGCACTCCCCTGTTTCATCCAGCTCGTCGCGCAACTCGGCCCCAGCCGCCCGCACGAGCAACATCGCGGAACCGTGGGCGGCCTGCCAGCGGTCGGCGAGCAGGTAGGCCCGGCCCGCGGTCCTCCGCGCACGGTCCCGTTGCTCCTGGACGTGGCGCACGATCGGCATCACCGCGTCGACGATCCGCTCGTCATCGACTTCGACCGGGGCCGCTTCCCCGTCCTGCACGCTCTGGATCGCCTGCTCGATCTGGCGACGCAGCCAGGCCCGTTCCGCCTCAGGACCACACAACTCCGCGGGGACGTCGAACGCTTCCACGATGTGGGCGAGCACCTTCTGCCGCTGCCCTTCCTGGTCGGGCCAGATGATGTGCAGGTCGCCTTGGCCGCCGTGGTCGTGGATGGCCATGATCGAGTCGATGCCGTCCGGATGCGGCGTCGTCAGCGCCCACTCCCCGCGCCAGTGGATGACCGCCTGCCCGTCCGGGAACAGGACCCCGTCGGCGATGAAGCCGGTGCCCGAGACACCGCTGACGTCACGGTCCCGCCGCAGGACGAAAGGGCGGCCGAAGGTGACCGGTTCGGCTGTGACCGGCCGGAACCCTTCAGCCTCGCTCTTGGCGTGAGCGGCAGCATCGCGCGCGGTGTCGCGTACGCCCGCGATGAACTCCTCGATCCGGTCGACGGGGACGTGGACGGCGGCGCCGTTGCTGGTGCCGGCGGGCTGGCTTCGCAGGCTGATGGCGGGTTGGCCGTGGCGGGTGAGCGGTTCGATGTGCATGAGGTCGCCGTCGGGGTCGGTGTAGCAGAAGGTCATCGCGCGGTTCCTTCGTGCATGGGCGTGGCGGTGCGCTGGTGCGGGATGGGCATGGTGAGCGTGGTCTCGGTGTCGGGGTCGAGGAGCTTGGCGACGGGGATGCGCATGCGAACGGTGTCGTCGTCCGGGAGGGCCGCGGCCGGTGCCTCGTCGAGGGTGACTTCGGCGCCGTTCTGGCGGGTGCCCCAGCCTGTGCGGGCGCAGGTCGCGACGCCGTACCAGCGGGCGGCGCGCAGCGCGGTCCAGGCGCCGATGACGGCGAGGGGCATCAGCAGCCACGTCACCAGCCGCCCCCACAGGCGTTCGTCGCTGCGGGCGACGGACAGGTAGCGCAGGGCCTGCGCCCAGCCGACCAGGAACGGCACGACCAAGAACGTCGCGGGCGGCGTGCGGCCGTAGACGATCGGCTCGACGATGAGCAGCCAGCCCAGGACCCCGGTGGACAGCGCAACTTGGAACCACCTCAGCAGGTGCGCCCAGTACGCCCAGCCCGACAGCGGCAGGTACCGGAACCGCCACACGGAGCGGATCGTGGAGCCGCGCATCCACCGCATGTACATGCGCAGGAAGTGGCTCGGCCGTTCCGGGAGAGCGGTGAACACGACGGCGGTGGGCTGCTGCACCGCGCTGCCGCGCAGCAGCGCGTACAGGGTCAGCAGGCTGTCGTCGGAGAACATCACCGGGCGGCCCAGGAACCGCTCGTTCAGGTAGCTGTCGAGGTTGTCGCGGACCACCGGGGCCCGGTAGGCGGCGAGCGGCCCACTGTTGACGAGGACGGCGCCGGTCGCGGACAGCGCGGAGCGGTCGGTGAGCTGCCCCGTCACGAACCACAGGTCCGTGACCCGGGTCAGCAGGTTCCTGCGGTGGTTGGTGGCGAGGACGATCCCGGCGACGGACTGCACCCGGGCGCGGGCGAACGGCAGGAGGATCTCCTCCAGGGCGTTCGGCGCCAGGCAGGAGTCCGAGTCGACGGTGACGTACGCGTCCGCCTCCGGGCAGGCGCGGGCGGCCGCGGCCTGGGCGTGCCGCTTCCCGCCGTTGGGGGTGCGCTGCCACGTCGTGGCGATCCCGGCCGCATCGGCGGCGGCCAGCCACCAGCCGCGCAGGAGCCGGTAGTCGCCGGTCGTCGAGCCGTCGTCGACGACGTGCACCGAGGTGGGCCGGCGGGTCTGCGCGAGGAACGACTCCAGGCCGAGCCTCAAGTAGCCCGGGTCCTCGTTGTAGACGGGCAGGAGGACGGCGACGTGTAGGGCGTCGAGTTGGCGGCGGGCGCGCGGCGTGACCCGGCGGGGCCGCTCGCAGTGGTACATGACGGTCTGCGTGGCGAGCAGCAGGAACGTGGTGGCCCAGACGACGGCGAGGCGGCTGGAGTGATGGCCGTACTGGGCTGCCTGGATGCCGTGGTGGACGGCCCATCCTGCGGCCAGGGTCAGGCACAGCGCCCCGGTCAGGAGGACGCCGGAGCGGTGCCGGTGCGCCGTCAGGGGGCGTATGCCGGTCACTTCTCCCCTGCCTTACGGCCGGAGCGGAAGCCGACGCGGACGGCGAGGGCGCCGACGAGGACGATGGCGGCGGCGAGGGCCACCAGGTAGTAGCCCGTGAGGGCGACACCGCCGATGACGAGGCTTCCGGCGGTTCCGGTGCGGGCGAGCTGGTCGGACATGAGGGGCTATTCCTTGGGGTGGTTGGTGGTGCCGAGCGCGTTGATGGCCCGGCAGGTGCGGAGGTGGTCGCGGCGGGTCCGGCAGGCGTCGCGCCAGGTCACGAAGTCCTCGAAGAGGCGGTCCAGGCCGCGCCACATCAGGCGCAGGAGGGTGTTGGCGAGTCCGGCCGCGAAGCCGCCGATGACGGCGACCAGGAACACCTGCCACGGGGTGAGGTGGGCCATCAGGGGTTCCTCCGGCGGGCGGCCCTGATGGCGGCCACCGCGGCAGCGACGGCGAGCAGCATGCCGGTGGCCAGGAACGCGACCGCCCACGCGCGCAGGTCGTAGTAGGCGACTTGCGCGCCGGAGATCATGCAGGTCAGGGAGAGCAGGCCGAAGAACCACCGGTCGGGCAGACCGAACAGCGTGCCGACGACGGCGATGAAGCCGATGGCGAGCGCGATCAGGCTGAGCGGAGGCATGGGATTCCTTGCGGGGGTTCGTAGTCGTCGATGGAGATCGGGACGGTGCCGACGGGCCGGGCGCTGCCCCGCTCGGGGGCGTCGCCCTGGTCCTCGTCGACATCGGGGTCCACGTCGAGGCAGGCGCAGTAGCCGTCTTCGCAGCCGCCGTACGGGCAGTCCACGAAGATGGCCAGCTGCCGGGTCACGGCGGGTCCCCGAAGATGCGCTCGAAGGCGCGGTCGGCCCGCCGGTTCGCGGCGCGGGTGACGTCGTCGGCCAGGTGCGACCCGGCGTGGCAGTCGGGCCTGCCGCAGGCGTGGGTGACGCGTCCTACTGGGTCTCGGCCGTAGCGCAGCCGGAACGCCAGCCTGGGCCCGGGGACGCGAGCTTTGCCGTGGAAGACCAGGGCCAGGCCGGAGCGGTCGTCGCGGTAGCCGGTCCATCTCGCGTGCCCGTCCTCGCTCGGCTCGATGTGAGCCCAGAACGCCTCCTCCAGCGAGGCGTGGGCGCGCGCCTGCCCGCGGCGCGGGCCGGGCAGCCCCAGCGCCTTCTGGACCTTGCGCACCGTGCCCCGGTCGACGCCGAGCCTGCGGGCGATCTCGGCGTGGGTGAGGTTGCCCGCCCGCAGCAGCTCGGCGATGTCTGCGCGCACCTTCATGGCGCCTCCGGCAGGGCTTCAGGTTCGCCGTCGGTACGGCGTACGCGGTGGCTGACGTGGTGCCGACGCAGCTCGCCGCTCCAGCACGTGCCGTCGACCGCTTCGCCCCGGGCGAGATGGTGTTCGAGTGCTGCCGCCGTTCCGCACTGCGGCAGTTCGACCGCCGCCGTCGCCGGACCGTCGTCGCCCTTGCCGGGGGCCTTCGGATCGAGGCGCCACCGCTGGCGACGGTCCAAGCCGGCGAAGACGCCTTCGTCACGGGAGTGCTCGGACGTGCCTTCCTCGCGGGCCATGACGGAGGCCAGGCACTGGGCGCGGACGGGGCAGCGGACCACGCACACGGCGCGGGCCTCGTGCACGCGCTGAAGGTCGAAGAACAGGTCCACGTCGTCACGGCAGGCGGCCTGCCCCATCCAGTCGCGGGGGCGCGCGACCGTGTCGGGTACGGATCCGGTGTACGACATGACTCACTCCGCTGCCGTCCGGGCGCCCTTGGGCGCCTTGCGGATGGTGACCTTGCGGTCCCGGCGGCGCACGGCTTCGCGCAGGTGCGGAGACACGCGGAAGCGGACCTTCTGGAAGGCGGCCACGGGGACCGGGTCGCCGTTCTGGGGGTTGCGTGCCGTACGCCGCCGCGTGCGGGACGAGATCCAGGTGCCGAAGTTGGTGACGGCGACGTCGTGTCCGCTCGCGGCGGCGCGGGCGATGGCGTCGAAGACGACCACGATCGTCTCGTGCGCCTCCTTCAGCGTGATGCCGAGATCGGCCGCGACAACCTCGACCAGCTTGGTCGTGGTCAGACGCTCGGTGATGAGGGTGGGCTTCTTCTTCACGGGATGCTCCAGGACGGAGGCGCGGGGCAGGACGGGGCCCCGCGCCGGGCGGTCAGGGCAGGAGGCGGGAGAGCCAGACGGCTAGGCTGTCGAGGGCGGCGTCGACGAGTTCGCCGATCCAGGACTTGCGGCGGCGACGGCGGCTCACCGACTGTCCGCGCAGGTGGGGTCGTTCGCCACGACGGCGATCGCGGCGTACGGGCTGTCACCGTGGTAGGCGCTGTAGAGGCGGTTGCCGTGGTCACACTTGGTGGCCGCGTTGGAGAAGCCGTCCGGGAAGCGGATGAGGTCGGCCGCAGTGCCGTTGTCCTTGCCGGAGCGCGGCGCGTCCTTGAAGGGCTCGGTGCCCTTCGCGCTGCATCCGGCGAGAACCGCGAGCGTCACCGCGGCGATAACAGCCGTAACAGCGGCGCGGGCACGGATGGTTCGCATCAGGCTGGGGTCCTTCGAGATGGCGGGGACGACGTGGTCGAGGCACGGGTAGGGGTTGCCGCAGATCGGGCACTTTCCGTTCACGGCAGGAGGCCCTTCGCGCGAGCCTGCGGAACCCACTTGCCGAACTCGCCGACGAGGCCGTCGTACAGCTGCTCGTCGGGCACGGACCGCGGGTCCGCCCCGGCGTGGAAGTAGGAGGCGTTGTCGAGCAGTCGGCCGCGCATCGTGTCCAGCTCGGTGAGGAAGCGGACCTTGCCAGGGCCGAATCCGCAGAAGGCCCAGAACACCGGCAGCTTGGACGTCTGCACGAGCTGGAGACAGACGTCGTCCGGGTCCTGCGGTGTGCCGTCGGTCTGGAAGATGACCAGCGCCGGATCCGAGGACTGCGAGTTGAGGTAGTGCTCGATGACGGCGCGCATCGCGATCGTGTACTGGGTGCCGCCCATGGTGTGGTCCCCGCCGTGCAGCTGGTGCTGCTGGGCGACCACGCCCTGGTACCGGTCGAGGCTGACGTCGACGATGGGGTACGGCCGGCTGTCGAACATCACCAGCGGGACCTGGCCGTCGTCGTCGACGGTCACGGACAGGCCGAGCGTCTGGTCCGTGAGGCGCTGCACGGACCCGTTGGCGAAGTACGGGCGCATCGAGCGGGACCGGTCGACGACCAGGTACACGGCCGCGCGCAGCCCGGACAGGCCGCTCTTCTCCAGCGACGCGGTGGCCGCCTTGGCGAGGGACACCAGCGGCGCGGGCACCTTGTCGAGGCTGATCGCCGGGGTGTGCGGGCCGCTCGGGGCCGGGCTCTTCTTGCGGTTGAACATGGGTGGTTGCTCTTCTCTCTTGGTGACCGCCCGCCGCCGGGCCGGAACTCATCCCGGCGGCGGGCGGGGTCTGTTCAGGCGCGGGCGCGCCAGGCGGCGGGGGTGAGGTCGGTGAACTCCTGCGCCTCATCAGGCGGCGCGGATACGCCGTCGCCGTCGGCGGAGCGGAGCAGCCGGATGGCGGTGACGTTGGAGAGGTGGGAGCGCAGCTCGGTGTTCTCGGCGCACACGGCGTCGAAGCCCTCCAGCTGCTCTTCCAGCACGGTGACCTGCCGCTCCGCCTTCTCCTTGTCGGCCAGGGCGCCCCGCAGCTCTTCGTATGCGCCCTCCAACTCCGAGGTGACGCCGACGAGTTTGCAGGCCAGTTCGTCGGCCGACGCGTTGCTCTTCGCGGCCTCGGCACGCAGGACGGAGCGCGGTACGACGTAGCGGTGCAGGCCGCGGCCAGCGGGGGCGACGGCGTAGAGGACACCGGCGGTGCCCGCCGTACCGAGGGCCAGGAAGACGTAGGCGATCACAGGGCGCCGTCCTTCAGCCACAGCGTGCCAAGCTTGCGGGGGTCGCTGCCGAACGGCTGCTCGGGGTCGAAGCGCGGGCCGCCGGTCGCCTCGCACTGCACCCGGTACTGGCCCTCGTTCGCCCGCTGCGCGTCGCCGAGCAGCTCGGCGAACGTGGCGAGCAGGCGCTTCAGCCTGAGGACCTCGGCTTCGAGCTGCCGCTCTCGGGCCGACGGCTGCAGTGGTGTCTTGGTGATGAGCAGCATCAGGCGCTCCGTGAGGTGGTAGCGGTGGCCGCGTCCATGCGGCGGGAGAAGGCTTCGAAGTCCTCGGTCAGCCCGGCCTCGACGGACTGGCGGAATCCGGCGGCGGCGACGGCGCCCGGGTCGACGTAGCGCACCCACAAGTCCGCGCCGTCCTGGCCGACCTCCTGGCGGGCATCGAACGACCCGGCAGGCTCGTATGCGGCGAGCCTCGCCACGCGGACCTGCTTCACGGCCGAGACCGCGGAGGCGCGGCTGCGGTAGGTGCCGGCGAGCACCCACTGGCCGGGCATCTGGCGGGCCTGCTGGGCGGCGTGCTGGTGGTCGATCCGCACGTGGCCCTGGACTGCGGTCATGGGGCGTCACCCCGCAGGCATGCGGGGCGGCGCACGACGTGCTCGCGCAGGACGCCGACGGTGACGTTGTAGTCCTGGGCGCGGGACCAGTCGGCACGGTTGAAGGCGCGGCGCACGCGGTCGACGACGTCGCGCTGGATGCCGGGCAGGGGCACTTCCCGGCGCTGTTCGTCGAGGGCCATGGCGCAGTAGGCGATGCCGCCGCCGTACAGGGTCTGGGTGATGCGGACCTCGGTCAGGATCCGGCCGGTGATGCGCTGAAGGTCGTCCCGCAGGACCAGCCGATGGCTGTCGTCGAGGGTGTGGTCGGTGGAGGCCGTCTTGCTCATGCCTCACCGCCCGGGTGGAAGACAGTGCGGATGCCGCCCATGAGCTGGTTGTAGGCGGTGATGGTCCGCGGATCCCACCGGTGCTCGGGGCCGTGGATGTCTCGGAACCAGAGGTCGCAGGTGGCGAGAAGCGACTGCTCGCGGTCGGCGTCACGGACCGTCGGGGTGACCCTGTGCGGGTTCGCGGCGGCGAGGTTGGCGAACGCGGCCTCCAGCGCGGGCGCTTCCAGGTGGTGGCGGTCAGGGTCGTCCAGGGGCAGCGAGTCGTGCAGTGCGGCGAAGTAGCGGTTCTGGGTGCCGCGGAGGTACCGGAGCTTGAATGCGTTCCAGCGCTCACGCAGGCCGGTGGTCGGGTGGTGCGGGGTGGTGCGACGGCCGATGTGCAGCGGTGCGGTCATGGCTCGTCGCCTCCCTTCTCAGGAGCAGTCGGATTCGGTGGTGGGGTGCAGGGCGGCGCGTGCGGCGGCGGCCCCGCGGTGTGCGGTCTCGGGTGCCTGCGGGCGTCGGCGTTGGCGCCACGCCTCGGGGATGGCGGCGAGCAGGTCGGGCGGCTCGGCCTTCGGGTCGGCGATCAGCTGTGCCACGGCCACGACAAGGCGGCCGAAGCTCATGTCCTCGCGGCAGCGGAGCTGGCCGACGACGTCTTGCAGCTGGCCGGGCGACCAGTCGGGCCGGGCGGCTGCGGCGAGCGCGAGTAGCTGGCCGGTGGCCGGGCGGGGGACCTCGGTGTCGGTCATGGCCACCTCCTCAGCGGTGTTGCGGGTTCGGGGGTTCGGCAGGTGCGGCACAGGCCGTCGGGGAGCGGCTGGCGGGATGGGGCCTGGCAGTGGCGGCACTCGTGCCAGCGGCCGGGGCGGCGCGGGCCGGGCGGGCTCCCGGGAGGCGCGGGCGGGCTTGGCGGCCGTCCTGGCGGGCGTTGTCCGTCGGCGGCTCGAAGGTCGGTGCATACGTCGCAGCGAGCGCCGGCGTGCCAGATCCGGCCGGACTCGCACGCCACCAGGCCGCAGCCGTGGCGTACGACGGCCGCACCGAGCAGCCACCGGCCCACGTCGCGGACGTCCTCGGTGGAGGCAAGGCGGAACTCCAGCCGGGCGCGCAGCCGAGCGGGCTCTTGGCCCTCGTCGAGCTGCCGTCCGATCTCCCGCGCCAACTGCCGCACCACGTACGGCGACAGGCCCGGGAGCAGGCTATTGACCGGTTCGAGGACTCGCCAGATCCGCGGAGCGAGCGTCAGCTCAGGCCCGCTGTACGGGCGGCGCAGCGCGGCGGGAAGCGGAGCGTCGTCCACAGGCCCTCGCGCTACTTCCTGCACTCGCCTACGGCGGCTGGAAGAGACGGCGGTGGGCGGAACATCATCCGGTGAGTCAGTCGGGTGGTGTTCCTTAGACGCGAGGGATCCCTCACGAAGATCCCCACCCGATCCCTCACCGGTGTCCGCAGTCAGCGCCGCCTGCATCGGCTCGTCGTGGACGGTGTAGACGTGGCGGCCGCGGTATCCGGCGCGCCGGTCCACGGTGATCCAGCCGAGCTGCGCCAGCTCCCGCAGGATGCGCCGCACCGTGCGGGCGTCGAGGGGCTGGCCGGCTTTCTGTCCGGAGTGGTGGCGCAGGACGCGCGCCAGCTCTCCGAGGGTGATGTGTGCGCCGGTTGCGGTGGCGTACGCCAGGGCGGCGTAGCAGCGCAACTGGCGCGGGCTGAGTGACTCACTGGCGCGCGTCGGCACCCAAGCGCCGTGCTCACGCCGGGGGTTGGTGGCGCGGATCCGGCGCACGGCCGTCTGCCCCATCCCGCCTTCGTAGGTGCGCCGCTGGCTCGTCAGCTCGACCACGTCGTCGTCCGGCGCAGGCCGCATCAGCTGCGTCAGCGCCCGCTCGACGGTGGAACGCGCCAGGCCCAACAACCCCGCAAGGTAGGCGACCCCGGCCTCGCAGCCAGTCGTGCGACGGTCCAGGGCCGCGATCTTCACGTACACCGACACGGTGGCGTCGCTGTACGAGCCGACGATCACACGCAGCGGGACACGGACGCGCTGAGGCATGGGGGTCACCTCCCTTCAGGGGCAGTCGGGTTGAGGCGGGGTCAGTCGTCGTGGTGGTCGCGGGCGGTTTCGAGGACCGCGGTGAGCCCGTCGAACACGGCCTGCATCTCGTGGCGGACCTCGCTGAGCGTCAACTCCGGTCCCTGCACGAGCCGCTGGCAGTAGTCGCGCCAGTGGCTGAGCCCGGTGCGGAGGCGGGCGGTCTCGATGTTCGCCAGCAGGCCGGCGGTCTGGCGCAGCGTGGACTCGGAGAGTTCGAGCTGGCCGGTGTCGTCGTCGAAGGTGCCGCGCGCGGTGCGCTGGAGGTGGAGGTAGCGCTGCGCTTCGCGGATGGCGCCTTCCTGCTCCCGGTTGGGGACTTCCAGGCCGACGATGCGGACCTTCACCGAGGGCTTGCCGTCGGTGTTGGGCGCGGGCTCTGTGCGCTCCATGTGCGCGAACTCGATGATCGCCATGCGGCGTGCGCCGGGCTGGTCGTAGACCGGCCGCACGTGCGCTTCGAGCGCCTCCTGGGCGGACGCGGACACCTTCGAGTCGAACTTCAGGACAGGCACGACGGGTCCTCCTTGGGGGTGTTCAGGCGCCAGACGCGGATGACGGCGCCGGGGTGAGCGAGGGCGTCGAGGCCCGTCAGGGCGTACCGCTTCGCGGCCGAGGCATCCGTGACGACGCTGTCGTCGACAAGCACGCCCGCGTCTTTCAAGGCGTCCTGGGTCGAGCGCAGCAGCTTGTCCGCGTCCGGCTTGCCGGTCGGGTACACCGGTGCGGAAGGCTTGACGGTGCCTGCGTTACGGCCGGTGCCGAAGTGATGCTTCGGCCGCCGGAGCGTGAAGACGACCTCCAGCCGCACGGCTTCGCTGAGCGGTGACCAGCAGATGTCGTAGCTGAGGGCGTCGAGCGCGGCCGACTTCACCGCTTCACGCCACGGCTTGACCTTGGCCGAGGACTCGTACAGGGCACCAGCGGCGTTGCGGGTCTTGGAGCCCTGCGGGCCCGGCGTGCCGTGCACGGTGAGGATCAAGGCGAGCGCGGTCATCGGGCCTCACCCCAGACACGCTGCATGTGCCAGCCTTCACCGCACGGGACCGGCCGGTGGTGGGAGCCGGGGAACATCGCTTTCGCCGCCCGCTTGGCGTCTCGGCGACTGCCGAAAGACGCCCTGCCGCAAGCACGGCAGGTGCCGAGCATCAGATGCGCTGCGGGGCCGTTGAAGTCGCGGATCGCCGTCTTCATGAGGTCTCGCCGCCGCTCGCACGCCGGTCCAGCTCGACGGCCGTGGCCTGAATGATCTCGGCGAGCATCACCGCAGGCATCTGGTGGGTGACGGCGAGACCACCGACGCACGCTCCTGCCAGGAGCAGCACCGTGGCGGCGTCTGCGGGCGGCACGTCCGTGTGCTCGGCGAGACGGTCGGCGAGCACCGCCGCGAGGCTGTCCAGAGCCTCTGACCTGCCGTCATCGGCGAACCGGCGGCGCTGCTCGCGAAGGACGTCCAGGGCAGACTGCCGGGACCACGTCTTGCTGGTCATCGTCCGGAGGCCAAGAGCATTCATCTGTCGCGCGAGCGCCTCTTCGCAGTCGTGGTGGCTCACTCCTGCTCACCGCCCTCGGCAGCGCCGCCGGGCTGCGCGGTGGTCGGCCAGGCCGTGGCCTGCGTCTCCTGCCCTTCGGTGCCGGGTCGGTCGTCGCGGGAGATGACGGTGCCCCGGATGACGGGCGGGGTGGTCTGGCCGTCATCGGCGTCATCGTCGGCCTGGAGCAGTTCGGTGATGTCGTGCGACGTGGGCACGACCTTGACCAAGCGCCGGACGGCCGACTTGGCCCACATGGCGTCGAAGTCGGTGTGCCACGGGGAGTCGTACATCTTCTCCCGCTCCGCCTTCGCGTACGCCTTGCTGTACTTGTTCCGGATCTGCTCGGCCTGGCTGCGGTTGAGGATGATGACCTGGGAGCGGCGACCGTCGATCCACGCGAACGCGTAGGCGAGGATCACGGGGCCGCGCTCGTCGTCGGTGAGGTCGACGCGCGGCTTGTGGAAGAAGTCGCGCGGGCTCGGGGCGGTGGGCTCGTAGTCCCACTGGTCGTTCTCCCGGACCCAGCTGAAATGGACGCTGTCGACGCGGGAATGCCGGTACATCAGCTCGATGTAGCCCTCGTACATCGGCTGGAAGGTCGCCACGCCCTTGTAGGGGACGATGGCGGCCTGACGGCCGTCGGGCTCCAGGCCGAAGCGGCAGCACGCCAGCAGCGCGGTGTGCAGGCTCGCAGGCGAGCAGCCCTTCAGCTTCTCCATCGCGGCGAGGGCGACGGCCATGAAGTGCGCCCGGTCGACGTGCCGGGGCAGCGCGTCGGTGAAGTAGGTCTCGCGACGCTGGAGCCACTGGCGAGCCGTGTCCGTCACAGCCAGGTCGGTGACCGGCGCCTGCTCCGGCTGCTCGTCGACGCCGCTCGCGGCCTGCTTCACACGGTCCTTGAGGTCGGACATGGTCATCCCTCCGTGGGCACGCGAAGCACGCGTGCTCGGTACTTGCGGTAGGTCTTGGGGTGCTCGGCTTCCAGCCGCGTCACGTCGACGGCCGGGACCAGGCGGGAGTACTGGGCCGCGAGTTCGGGCTCACCCGCACGGAACCGGGCAGGGGCGAACTGGCCGTTGGCGCGCCAGGAGTAGGCCTCCCGGCCGCCGACCATGGCGACCTCAGCCTCACCGGCGAGTTGCCGCATGCGGTTCTCGACCGTGCCGAGTTCCTCGGCGAGGTCGCCCATCCGCTCCTTCAGCACGCTGCGGCGCTGCGTGAGGAACGCGACTTCGACCGGGTCGACCTCGACGGTGGCCTCTTCGCGGGCGTCCCACAGACGTGCGAGTAGCTCGGTGGTGGCCTCGGCCCCGTCGGGCTTGGGCGGGAGGCCGGCGAGGACGTGGTCGTGCCAGAACCGGTCGACGGCGTCGGCGAGTAGGCCGGAGAGTTCGTCGTCGTGCTCCAGCCGGAACCAGGTCAGGTCGTCGTCGATGAGCCCGGCGACGTAGGCGAAGCCGAGGCCGGTGACGGTCATGTACCAGTGGGCTTGGAGAGCGGGCCCGTCGGGGGCTTCGTCGCCGCGCCAGTTCTCGACGCGGGCGGAGCGCCAGGTGCGGGTCTTGCACTCCAGTACGCCGAGTTCGTCGCGGGCCTGGGTGTCGGGGGCGACGGTGAGGCGGTCGGGGTTGGCGATCCAGTGGGGGTGGTCGACGTGCTGGAGAGTGCCCGGCGAGTCGAGCACGATCAGCCCGGACTCTTCAGCGAAGAACTCCGCGACGAGGCCCTCCAGGGCGTGGCCGCGCCGGGCAGATCGTTCCAGGCGCGCGTCACGGCGTTCGGGGGCCTGGCCGGTCTTCTCCAGCCAGACGCGCAGGGCGCCGCCGTGGCCGTCCATGCCGAGGATCGCCGCGACGTCACTGCCACCCGCGCCCTGGCGCCGAGCGTCACACCAGGCGTCGATGGGGGCGCCTGCGGGCAGTAGCAGACGGGCTGTGGGGGTGACCGGGCCAGAGACTCTGTCACCAGCCTCCGGCCCGGTCGGCTGGGGCCCGTACGGCGCAGGTCGAGTCACTGGAGGCGGTGTTCGTCCAGGCGGCTCCTCTCCGGCCTTGGCTCCCGCCGAGCCCGTGCTCAGGTCATCGGCAGGTGACGTTGACGTCGTACGGGCGGTCTGGGGCCCACCCGGAGCAGGCAGGGTCTCGGGAGCTGTCACAGGGGTGCGCTCCTCGCCTGCCTTCGATCCCTCAACGGCGCTGCGGGCGCCTGCGGGTGACGTTGACTCCGGGTGGGTGGTCGGGATCGCGTCCGGCGCAGGCGGCGTCACGGGAGCGGCTTCGGTCTGCTCCTCTTCCGCCTTGGCTTCCACGGCGGCCCGCTTCGTGGCGGCGGTGGTCGGCGTTGACGCCGGACGCGTGGTCGTCATCGCAGCGTCACCGTCCGGATCGTGATGCCGGGGGTTGGGGCGGTGCGGGCGTGGTCGGCGATCTCGCGCATCTGCTCGGCCCACGAGGGGGACATGGCGCGCGGGGTCTGCCCGGCGAGTGCCTTGAGGACGTCGCCGTGCACGGTGTCGAGGACTTCCACGGGCTGGGGCAGCGACTCGATCTCGATCAGGCCGAGGGCGGTGTTGGCGGGGTTCCAGCCGGTGAAGACGACCGGCCCGGCGTAGGGCTGCACGCGGGCCCGGAGCGCGGCGAGCACGCAGGAGCCGATGATGTTGCGCGGGTACCGCTTCGGGTACAGCAGGCCGACGTCGTTGACCCAGCCAGCCACGGAGAGGCCGGGCAGGTCGACGCGGACCTTGCCCTCGGGGCCGACGAGCGCGTCCCAGTCGAGGTCGCCCTCGTGGTGGGTGAGCGTGCCGTCCGTGCTGATGACCGCATACCGCATGGTCAGTACCTCCGGCCGCACGTCGTGAGGCGGCGGGCGGGCACCCAGCAGCGCAGCGGGACCGCACCGCCCGGGTTCCAGACGACGGACACCCAGGTCTCACCGCTGTAGTCGAGGCACACGCGGCGGGGCTTGCCGTCGAAGTGGCCGGGCACGTTGGCCGGGCTGTCGTCGCGGACGACGCCGTAGGTGTTGTGGTCCTTGTGCGTGACCGGCTGGAGGTCCGGCCACTTCTCGGAGATCGAGTCGAGGAACCCGGCCATCTGCTCGCTGGTGTCGACCGTGCCCCGGAAGTCAAGGCGCGTGTCGGGCCTGTCGATGGTCATGACGCTGCTTCCTGTGAGGTGTCGCTGGAGTTGCCGACGTACTGGGCGCGGATCGTCCATCTGCCGTTGTCCGTCTGGACGGGGCGCGCTTCGAAGGAGTCCGCGGGCGCATAGGCCGAAAACCCGCCCTTGCGGATGCGGCGCGCGGTAGTCCGAGCCGTGTGCCGGTCTGCGTAGTCGCCGACGCACAGTTCGACGCCGGGCTGCTCTCTCAACTCGGCAGCGTGTGCGCGGTGGCGTGCTGCTCCCTCGATGGGGTTCCTGCGCTTCGGCTTGGGGTGCGGCTGCGGAAGGCTGAGAGCGGTCAACCACCCGTAGCCGGTCGCGATGGTCACCGCGTGCATCGTGTTGTTGGCGCGGAGGAGATCGCAGATCTGGCGGCACATGGTGTGGACCGTGGAGCCGGAGATCTCCAGCTTGCGGCCAGCTGACTCGTACGTCTCACCGCACGCCAGCTCGGTCAGCACGGCGATCTGACGCGCGGTCAGCGGGCAGGGGACCGCGTCATTGTCCGGGCGGTGGTCCGCGATGACCCGCTCGATCGCATCCAGCGTCTGGAGGTCGTTGTCGCCGGAGGCGGCGCCCCAGAGGTCCTCGATGAATGCGGACAGTTGGTCGGCGCCGTAGGCGCGGGCCCATGCGAAGGCGAGAGGGCTATCGGACATGGCCACCGCCCTGGGCGCTCTCCAGCGCACGGACACGGCGCTCCAGGATCCGGATCCGGTCGGCCTGCCGGGACACCTCGCCGACGTAGCGCGGCAGGGCCTCCCGGGCGTGGCGGACGAACTCGATGACGGGAACCTGCTGCTCGCCGTCGAAGCACTCCAGGTAGGAGATCGGGCCAACGGCGTCCACGAGGCCGAAGTCGTTGGGCACCGGCTCCCAGGGACCATTCGGCACGGCGGCGACGATCTGCTGCGTCTCCCGCAGGTACGCGGCAGTAAGCGGCTCAGGCGACATGGCGGCCGCCCTCGCTGATCGTGCGGCGCAGGTAGTCGGTCTCCGACGGGATGTCGAAGGCGGGCGTGCCGTCGAGGACATCGCGCAGGACGCCGCCGACGAGCAGGGCGCGGTCGCCGAGCAGGGCCGACCGCTCGGGGCCGGGCGGCACATCCAGTGCGTCACGGATGGCGGCCAGGAGGTCGCGGAGGTCGTCGCGTTCGACCATCGCGGCGGGCTTTCCCCCGACGACGCGGGGCACGTATGCGATGCTGGAGGACATCGGGTCTGCTCCTCTCGTAATGGATGGCGAGCGGGCCAGGGCTCGTCGGGATGCACCCCCGGCGGGCCCTTTGATCTGTCAGGAGCCGAGTGGCCGGTCCGTCCGGCAGCGGCGGCAGCGCATGCGCCAGCCGGGGTTGCGGTGGTTGCAGGACTGGCAGAGCCAGCAGCACACGACGTCGGTCACAGTCAGGCCGCCGCCCTTGTCGCGGGGGCGGGCGCGGCGAGGCCGCTGAGCAGGGCGGCAAGCCGGGCGATCTCCGCGTCCGTCAAGCCGCAGCGGGGGCACTCCCCCGGGTCGGCGACGCCGTGATCGCACGGCTCCTTCCACCCGGCGTCGAACGCCTCTTCGGCGGTGCGGCAGATGCGCGCGCTCATCAGGCAGACGCCTTGGCTGCGTCGGCGCGGAGCAGATCTGTTGCCTCGCAGCCGAGGATCCCGGCGAGCGTGGCCAGGTCTTCGGGGATCAGGTCGGTGATCTCGCAGCCGAGCATCTCGGCGACCTTGTCCACGTCGTCGAGGCCGACGCTGACCAGACCGATCGATGCGAGGCCGGCGAGCTGCTGGAGGCGGCTGCGGACCTCGGCCGGGGGGAGCAGGTCGACGATCTCGCAGCCGAGGACTTGGGCGACCTTGTCCAGCACTTCAGGGCTGAAGTTCGCCTTTCCGAGGCTGACCGCGCTCACCAGCTGCTTGGTGACGCCGACCGCCCGGGCCAGTGCGTTTTGACTCAGTCCCGCTTCCACCCTGCGGCGCGTGAGTCGCTGGGGATCCACTGGGGTTCTCATGTCTACGACTGTATGCGACTGATTCGGACAGTACAAGCCTGTCCGACCTAAGAGCTGTGACTTTCTTTTACATTACGTCACAGGGGTGCATCGGGGTGGTTCCGACTGTGGAGGTTGTGTGCGGAGCCCTAGGCGGCCACCCATCACCGTCCGATACAGTCCAAGAAAGTCCAACAACCGAACGAAGGGCAGGGGAGAGACGGTCATGGGAGCACCGGCGACACCCCCACCGCCGGCGGAGGCCTTGCTCATCCGCCTCGTACGGGAAGCGGCCGGACTCAGTCCGGAAACCGCAGCGGCACGCATGGAGTCCAGGTTCAGCGGCAGCAGATGGCGCCAGATCGAGCGCGGCTGGCGCAAGGACAGCGATACCCCTGTCGTGGCGCCGGACCAGACGCTTGCACAGATGTGCTTCTCGCTCCGCATCAGTGCGGAGCGACTGGCCGAGACCGGCCGCACCGCCGCAGTCGAGATCCTTCGCGAGATGGAGCGCACCAGTGCGCCCATCCCGGATGAGTCACCGGAGCGGAGTCCGCTTGCGGCGCTGGAGGAATGGCAGCAGAAGGTCATCCTCAACGCACTGGACGAGCGTCCTCGAAGCCCCCAGGAGAAGGCGCTGCTGCTGCGCACCCTGGCCGCGAAGATCGAGGCGGAGGCGACAAGCGAGCCCACAGGCAAGGACGAGGGGGGCCGCCAGACCCCCGGCCGTAGCGCATAGTAATACCCTGGTTAGAGCCAAGTCACAGACCGGTCACGATCGATATGAATGCAACCGACTTGGCCCGACTTTGACGCATTCTCAAAATCCGCACGGTACATGGAAGTCCGCATGCCGCTCGTAAGGGACGGGAATGACGGAGATCATTCTCGCGGGCGCACTCGGCGCATTCGCTCCTGTCGTGTTCCTGCTCATCCAGCGCCTGAGGCAGCTCAGTTGGCAGCTCACGCAGATACGCGTCGAGCGCGACAGCGAATCGATTTTGCGTGAGATTGGGCTACGCGCAGAGGCAGGGTCATCAGACCTCCCGGAGCCCGAGGTCTCTCGGAGGATACGACATGGGCGCCTAACCCCCTTCCAGGACGGCCTGGGCTCCGCCCTAGCCCAGCTCTACAACAACCACCGCCCGGCGGTGGTGGCCACTGCGGCCGCCGCTGTGGCGGCAGCGGCATTCCTGGTTCTCGGGTAACGACAGGGGAGGTTGACCATGCCCGTTTTCCCACCGCTGACGGAGGTCGCCGATTCGACCGGCACTCCCGGACCCGAGATCGCGGAGGCGCTCAGTGCGCTGCTGCGCCGCTACCGCACCAGCCGCGCACCGCTCGATGCGCACCGAGCCGCCGACGCCCTCGGCGTGGACCCGCCTCCAGTGCAGTACCTGCCGGGAAAGCTACGCGCTGCCGGGCTCACCCAGGAGCAGCTCAGCGCGCTTCTGCATGTGAGCGCGCGCGCCTACGGTGCATGGGAGCGCGGCACAGCCGCCATACGCCCCGAGATCGTCGCGGCCCTGGCGGCTGTCCTGGGCATGCCGGAGGCAGACCGGGCCGTGCTGCACCGCCTCGCGCTGCACCAGGATCCCCCACCTGTGCCAGCACCCCCGGACGGTTCGCTGGTGGACCCAATGTGGCGGATGATGGTCCACCTTCAGCCGTATCCGGCCTACGTGTGCACCACGGCCTGGGACATCTTGGTAGCGAACCGGGCCTACTACGACTGCTTCCCGTTCGTCGCACCGGCCAGCGCCGACGCCGAGGCCAACATCGTGCGCTCCGCTCTGCTGCGCCCTGAGGCACAGGACGTGTTGGTCAACTGGGCTCAGGATTGGGCCGAGCCGGTACTCCGCCAGGTGTGGTCCACGTACCAGCTCCATCCCGCCAACGAGCGGCTGGCCGCGCTGATCCGTGACGTGGCTCGCCACCCGACGACTCGTGAGCTGTGGGAGCGGCGCGAGACCAGCAGCACCACGTACCCGGATACGGTCGAGCGAGCGTTGAGGCACCCGCAGTGGGGAGAGACCGCGGTGGTGAACCTGGCCGCGACACCGGAGTCACTGCGGCTGGCGGGCTTCCGCTTCGTCGCATTGCTGCCCGCGCATCTCAAGGGTGACTTGGAGGAGTTGGAGGCTTCTGTCGCGGCAATGGGCGGATGAAGGCCGTCAGTCACGGCCTTTCGATCAGGGCGGTCAGGATGCGGGCGATCAGGGCGGGCGCCGCTTGGCGGTTACCTTCCCTCAGCCACTGCGCGAGTTGCATGGAGCCGTCAACGACCGTCTGCACCCGAGGCATGCGACGATCTCGGTACTCGGTCAGCAGCGCGTCGTCCCACACGTCTCGCGACGACAGCAGCTCGGCGACGACGGCTGCGTCCTCCAGGGACATCGCGACGCCCTGGGCAAGGGTGGGCGGGCAGACGTGCACCGCGTCCCCGGCGAGCGCGATGCGTCCGCGGTGCCACGGCCCTTCCACCAGCAGGCGGTGGAAGGCTGTGTAGTGGACCGCCGCCGGATCGGTGATGTGCGCGCGGATCGTCGGCCACAGCCCGCCGTACGTGGCACTCTCTGCGCACATCCGCTCGGCGTAGTCGGCCGGGTCGGCCTCGTCGCGCTCATGCCAGTCCACGACCAGCAGCGCGTACGCCAGGTCATCGCTCATGGGTGAGTAGCCAGCGATGTGGCACGGCCCGCCATAGGCCAGATCCGTACGCACCAGCTCGGCCGGGCGCGGCACCAGAGTGCGCCACACTCCCATCCCCGTCGGTTCCGGCCGGTCCGTCACTCCGATCGACTCACGGGTGGTGGAGTAGATGCCGTCACAGCCGACCACCAGGTCGTAGCTGCTGGCAGTGCCGTCGCTGAAGACAGCTTCCGCTCCCTCGCCCTGGTCGTCAAGCTTCTCCACCGTGCAGCCCAGGCGCACTCGGGTGCCGCTGGCGCGGACCGCGTCGATCAGGATCTGCTGCAAGGCCGGCCGGAGGATGCCCAAGGTCGACGGCAGGTCCGATCCGCCGCTGTGCAGGTCGGGCTGCTCGGCCACCACGGTGCCGTCCGGTGCAAGGATGCCGATCGAGTCGAATGCGAACCCTGCGTCGCGGACCTGTGGCCACACGCCCGCGTCACGCAGCACCCTGAGCGCGTTTCCGTGCAGGAGGATGCCGGAGCCCAGGACGCCCCAGTCCGGCCGCGACTCGACGAGGTCAACGGAGACTCCGGAGTTGGCCAGCAGGATCGCGAGCGTGTTTCCCGCCGATCCCCCTCCGACGATCAGGACACTCCGTGCACGGGCCATGCCAGGTCCTCTCTCGGGTGCGGCTCCGGGCAGTCGGGAGTCGCGCCTACGTGCTGTTGGCTGCTCCCCTGCTACAGCACTTGCCTCAAGACGGGGTTGAGCGCAGGCTACTCGCGCTCTTCCGCCCAGTGGCGGGGTTGAGGCGAATTCCCTTCACTGGAAGCAGAGTTCCGGAAGTGGCACTTCCTGAAAAGTCACTTCGTAGACGCCGGGCATTACCGGTGGCATATAGATCTCACCCCGGCAGTCGTGCCATACGAAGAGGACAGGCGAGAGCAGTGGTTGAGATCGTTCTTTCAGGAGCAGTCGGCACGGCCCTTTCGACCATCGCCGTACTGGGCTGGCAGGTCCGAGAACTGCGGGCACGAATCAGCGCACTTCGCGTCGACATCGACGGTTGTCAGCTCCTGCCCGGCACTCAGAATCTCGGCCACGAAGGGCACGACCTAACAGCAGCGGCCTCAGCGCAGTTCGTCACCAGACGGCACCTCTCTCTGGTCGGCGGCGAGGCGTCTGGCGTGCAGCGGGCCCTCACCGGCCGAGAAAGCGGGACCCGCCGTTAGCCTGGCCTACGGGGCGGGGAGGGCCGGAGGCTCCGCGGCCCACGGCTGTGTCTGGGGGTCTATCTCCTCCGACGCAGTCTTAAGGGACTTCCGCAGCAGCTCAACGCTGGCCGGATTGAACCCAGGGCCACGCCACTCGCCCTCCTTCACCGTGATCTCAAAGAGGGATGTGACGACCTCGTGCCGCACGTCAACAGGCTCGGCCTCCCAGGCACCCTTGCCGATGCCCGCCATCCGGGTCAGCTGGCGGTGCTGGGCGGTCTGCGCGAGCAGGCCGCGCAGTTCCTTGATCTTCTTGTCGAAGCTGGCGAGCGACAGCATCGCCAGCACCGGATCCACATCCGGGTTGTCTGCCAACTGCTCCAGCTGCTGGCGGGTTTGTGCCTTGCGGAGCTCAAGCGCGGTGATCTCCGCGGCAATGTCGGGCTTTCCGTCCTCGGCTGCCGCGTGCAGTTCACGCAAGAACCTTTTTGTGGCCAGCAGCCGCAGCACCCGGCCCGTGACATACGCGTCCAAGTGCTCCTGGCTGCGCGAGAGATGGCACTGCGAGCAGTCGTACACCCGCTTCGCAGGCTGGCCGTCGGCTGCCTTGCGTACCGGCTTGGCGCGCCAGCTGACGCTCCCGCACCGCCCGCAGCGAAGCCCTCCAACCAGGAGGTACTTGCGTGCAGGTCCCGGGTTCGGCTTCTCCTTGCGCTTGCCCTCCCGAAGTGCGATGAGCGCCTGGCGCTCCTCCTCGGTGATGACCCCGTCCCAGACCGCCTTGTGCAGAACGCCGTTCCGTTCGATGTGGCCGGAGATGCGCGGGGCCGTAAACACCGCCCACATCACCCGTGACGTCCACTCGCCTCCCGCAGTGGTAGTCGACACGTTGTTCAGGCTGCGCAGGGCTCCGTTGACGGAGTGGTCGACCAGCAGGCGGCGGGCCACGATGGCGAGCAGCTCGGTTTCCTCCGCCCGGGGCTTGCTGAAGTCGAGGGTCTCGACTTCCCGTTCCTCTCCGGTCTCCCTGTCCCTCTTGACCTTGGTCCTGCCGGTTGGAGTGCCGAACCCGAAGGGCCGGTTGCCGCCGTGCTGGCAGGTGCCGTGTCTGATCACCTGGCGGGTGTAGCCCTCGATGCGGCGGCGGGAGAGGTTGTCGATCTCACGGCACGCCTGTGCCGCCTCGATGCGCAGGACGAAGCGGTCGTCGGGGTTGGCGAGGTCACGGACGCCGCCCACCGAGGCCAGCGGGATGCGGCGGGTGTCGGCGACGTTGAGGAGAACTTCCAGGTCGTACGGCTGCCGGATGAGGCGGTCGCCGTGGTAGGTCATGATCCCGTCGTGGTGGTGGTCCGCCTTGGGATCGCCCACGATCAGCTTGCCGCTGTCGCTGTCGAGTGTGAGAAGCATCCTGTCCCAGTCCGGCCTCTTGCGGTCGCGACGCCAGGCAGAGCGCGAGTTGTCGACGTAGACGCAGCAGAACTCTGGCCAGCGAAGACGCGCGCCAGCCTCGCGGCCGCGCTCCTCCTGGTGCTCACACTTCTCCAGGGAGCCGTCCGGGGCGTGTGAGAGCCTCGTGTAGAGGCATGGGCGTTGCGGGATCTGGAGCACGGTCGGCCTCCTTCCGTGGCACCTGCCTATGATGCCGCGGAGTCGGTGTTTTCTGAGGAGTCAAATGCTCGATGCCACCACCCGCTCTGGGGGCACCGCCCTGGCCTCTCCCCAGGCCGTCGTCACCACGGAGCTCGCCGTCGCCGGCGCGCCCGTGACCCTCGCCGCGCGCTGTTCGAGAGCGCTGCTCTCGCCCTGGTCACGGCTGTCCCTGCTGGTCGCCCTGCTGATCTCGGCCGCGGCCGCCGTGCTGCTGTTCGAACCACAGCGGCTGCTGGCGGACGGCTGGCCACCCCAGCTGGGCGGGGCCGCGGCGACGGTGGTGTTCGCGGTGGCGTACGGACTGTGCACGGTGGCGTTCGTGCCCCGGCCGCTGCTCAATCTCGGGGCGGGCGCGCTCTTCGGCGCCCAGCTGGGTCTGGGCGCCGCCCTCGCGGGCACGGTGCTCGGGGCGGGGCTCGCCTTCGGGCTCGGCCGGATCCTCGGCCAGGAGGCGCTGCGCCCGCTGCTGCGGGGCCGCTGGCTGAAGGCGGCGGACGGGCAGCTCTCCCGGCACGGCTTCCGCTCGATGCTGGCGGTACGGCTGTTCCCCGGGGTGCCGTTCTGGGCGGCGAACTACTGCGCCGCCGTCTCCCGCATGGGGTATGTGCCGTTCCTGCTCGCGACGGCGCTCGGCTCGATCCCGAACACCGCCGCCTACGTGGTGGCCGGCGCCCGTGCCTCGGCGCCGACCTCCCCGGCCTTCCTGATCGCGCTGGCCTGCATCGCCGTACCCGCCCTGGTGGGCGTGGTGGTGGCCTGGCGCAAGCGGCATCACCTGCGCGGGCACTGAGGCACCTGCGCGGACTCTCCGCCGTTACACCGACTCCAGGATCATCGCGTTGGCCAGCCCGCCCGCCTCGCACATGGTCTGGAGGCCGTAGCGGGCTCCCCGCTCGCGCATCGCGTGGACGAGTGTCGTCGTCAGGCGGGTGCCGCTGGCGCCGAGGGGGTGGCCGAGGGCGATGGCGCCGCCGTTGACATTGACCTTGGCCAGGTCGGCGCCGGTCTCCTGGCGCCAGGCGAGAACGACGCTGGAGAAGGCCTCGTTGACCTCGAACAGGTCGATGTCGTCGAGGGTCAGCGAGGCCCTGCGCAGCACCTTCTCGGTGGCCGGGATGACGCCGGTGAGCATGAGCAGCGGGTCGGAGCCGGTGACCGCGAAGCTGTGCAGCCGGGCCAGCGGGCGCAGGCCGAGCCGGTCGGCCGTTTCGCTGGAGGTGATCAGGACGGCGGAGGCGCCGTCGTTGACGGGGCTGGCGTTGCCCGCGGTGACGTTCCACTCGATCTGCGGGAAGCGCTCGGCGAACCCGGGGTCGTGGTAGGCGGGCTTCAGCCCGGCCAGGATCTCGGTGCTGCTGTTCGGCCGTACGCACTCGTCACGGGCCACGCCGTCCAGGGGCGCGACCTCGGCGTCGAAGCGGCCCGCGGCCCACGCCTCGGCCGCCCGGTGGTGCGAGGAGACCGCGAAGGCGTCCATCCGGTCGCGGGTGATGGACCACTTGGCGGCGATGAGTTCGGCGCTGATGCCCTGCGGGACCAGGCCCTCCGGGTAGCGCTCGGCGACACCGGGGCCGAAGGGGTCCTTGCCGGGCGGGACGTTCGACCACATCGGCACCCGGCTCATGGACTCCACACCGCAGGCCACGACGAGGTCGTAGGCGCCCGCCATGACGCCCTGGGCGGCGAAGTGCACGGCCTGCTGGGAGGAGCCGCACTGGCGGTCCACGGTGGTCGCGGGCACCGACTCGGGGAACCCGGCGGACAGGGCGGCGT
Source organism: Streptomyces cinnabarinus (assembly GCF_027270315.1). Classification (NCBI taxonomy): domain Bacteria; kingdom Bacillati; phylum Actinomycetota; class Actinomycetes; order Kitasatosporales; family Streptomycetaceae; genus Streptomyces; species Streptomyces cinnabarinus. The sequence goes on from NZ_CP114413.1 coordinate 1,519,716, forward strand.
ACCGGGTGGTGTTCATGGCCTGTTCGCCGACCTGGTCGACGGTGCCGCCGATGACGTCGTCGACCAGCGCCGGGTCGACGCCGGAGCGCTCGACGAGGGTGCGCAGGGTGTGGGCGAGGAGTTCGACGGGGTGGACGTGGGCCAGGGCGCCGCCGGGCTTGCCCTTGCCTATGGGTGTGCGTACGGCTTCGACGATCACTGCGTCACGCATGGTGCGGGCCTCCATGGCTGGGCTCTACGGCTACCGGTCAGTAGGAAATCCAAACTCACCATAGCTCCGTGAGTTGGAAAATCAAACCCTCACCTAGACTTGGCACCATGCCCGCCCCCAAGGACCCGCGCCCCTGCTCCATCGCCGACGCCCTGGCGCTGGTCGGCGAGAAGTACTCCCTGCTCGTCCTGCGCGAGGTGTGCCTCGGCAACGGCCGCTTCGACCAGCTGGTGCGCAACATCGGCGCCCCGCGCGATGTCCTCGCGACCCGGCTGCGCCGCCTCGTGGACGCCGGGATCCTGACCAAGCGGGCCTACAGCGAGCGCCCGCGGCGCTTCGAGTACCGGCCCACCCAGGCCGGCCTGGAGCTGGAACCGGTCCTGATGACCCTGATGGCGTGGGGCGACCGGCACCTGCGCAAGGACGACGACCGCCCGATGGTCATCGAGCACGTCTGCGGCCATGAACTGCTGCCGGTCGTCACCTGCTCGGCGTGCGGCGACCGGGTCCGGCACGAGGACCTCACGGCCCATCCGCAGGCCGGGGGCTGGACGGTGGCGGGACCGACCGCGGTGGCGTGACCCTTCGGGCCCTCAGGCCTTCACGCCGACGCGTGCGCCCGGCAGAACGCCCGCAACGCCCCCGTGACGCCCTCCGGATCCTCCAGATTGCTCATGTGTCCCACGCCGGGCAGCACCACCAGCTCGGCGTGCGGGACCGCCGCCGCGAAGTCCCGGGCCACGCCCAGCGGCGACCGTACGTCGGCCTCGCCCCACAGGAGCAGGGTCGGCACCGTGATCCGCGGCAGCACGTCGGTCAGATCGGCCTCGGCCATGAGGGCGAGCTGCGCCCCGAGGGTCCGCGGGCGCACCTCGCGCTGCATCGCGTCGAGCAGGGCCACGAACTCCTCGGGCGGACCGTCCCCCGCGAACAGCCCCGGCAGCGTCGGATCGAACCTCTCCCGCGGCGCCGCGAGCATCCGCTCCGCACCCATGACCCGCACGGCCACCTCCTCGGGCGGCAGCGAGCCCTTCCAGCCGGCATAGGTGTCGATCATGATCAACGTCCTGACCAGATCCGGGCGCCGCCGGTACAGCTCCAGCACGACGGTGCCGCCCCAGGACAGCCCGGCCACGTGCGCGGGGCCCAGCCCGAGGTCCTCGATGACGGCGGCGAGGGCCCGCGCGTAGTCGTCGAGACCGAACCCGGAGGGCACGTCGGACGACATCCCGGCACCGGGCTCGTCCCAGGCGACGACCGTGAACTCGGCGGCCAGCGCCTCCGCTTGCGGCTGCCACATCCGGCCGTCGACGCCCGCCCCGTGCACCAGGACCAGCGGCGGCCCCGGACCGTCCCCCACGCGCGCGTAGCCGACCTCCACCCCGCTGACCCGCACGGTTGCCATGAATCCAGGCTAGCCACGGACCGGGTGGGGCGCCCACTGCGAAACCCCTGTGCCATAGCCGTCGTCGAGTGGCGCTACGCTGCCCCTCGACCACTGTGATCACCGGGCCTCAAAGGCACGGTGTGCCCGTTCGCGCCTACCACCATCAGCACTTGGACGTCGTTACTTCATGTCTTGGTTTGAATCCCTCATCCTCGGACTCGTCCAGGGGCTGACCGAGTTCCTCCCCGTGTCCTCCAGCGCGCACCTGCGGTTGACCGCGGCGTTCTCCGGCTGGGAGGACCCGGGCGCGGCCTTCACCGCGATCACCCAGATCGGCACGGAGACCGCCGTGCTGATCTACTTCCGCAAGGACATCGGGCGGATTCTGCTCGCCTGGTCGAAGTCGCTCACGAACAAGGCGATGCGCCGCGATCACGACGCCCAGATGGGCTGGCTGGTGATCGTCGGCTCGATCCCGATCGGGGTGCTGGGCCTGACGCTGAAGGAGCAGATCGAGGGCCCCTTCCGCGATCTGCGCCTCACCGCGACCATGCTGATCGTGGTCGGCATCATCATCGGCATCGCCGACCGGCTGGCGGCGCGCGACGAGGCCGGGGGCCGGCACCGCGCGGCCAAGCAGCGCAAGGAGCTCCAGGACCTCAATGTCCGGGACGGCCTGATCTTCGGCCTGTGCCAGTCCGCGGCACTGATCCCGGGCGTCTCCCGCTCCGGCGCCACCATCAGCGGCGGTCTGTTCATGGGCTACAACCGCGAGGCGGCGGCCCGTTACTCCTTCCTCCTCGCGATCCCCGCGGTGCTCGCCTCCGGCCTGTTCGAGCTGAAGGACGCGATGGAGACCGGGGGAACCGACTGGGGTCCGACGATCTTCGCGACGATCATCGCCTTCGTCTCCGGCTACGCGGTCATCGCCTGGTTCATGAAGTTCATCTCGACCAAGAGCTTCATGCCGTTCGTCTGGTACCGCATCGCTCTCGGCATCCTGATCATCGTGCTCGTCGCCACGGGCGCGCTGAGCCCGGACGCGGGCGAGCCCGCGCACTAGCGGGCGCCGGGAATTTCCGTGACTCATCGCATACAGGATGCGTAGCCGTTCGGTAGCGCAGTGTCAGTTCCAGCCCCTAGGCTGGTCCGCATGTCCCCCGATTCCGAAGCCCGTGGTTCCGTGCGCTCTGCCGCAGAGGTGAACGAGCAGATCCGCGCCCTGTGGGTGCGCGCGGGCGGCACCCTGTCGGCCCAAGAGCGCGCCGAGTACGAACTGTTGGTGGTGGAGTGGGCGGCCGCGATCCGCGCCGACGTCATCGAGGCGGCCTGATCCGCACGGATGCCGCACGCCTCTTGGCGTCGTCCGCCCCATGCCCAACACTGAGCCGATGACGCAGCGTGTGGAGCTCGCGACCGTGATGGACCGGCTGGCCGTCGACGGTCTGATCACCGAGTACGCGGTGGCCGTCGACGACGGCGACTGGGAGGCGTACCGCGGGCTGTTCGCGCCCGCCGGGCGTGCGGACTACCGCTCGGCGGGTGGGATCGAGGGCGATGCCCGGCAGGTCGCCGACTGGCTGGCGGAGAGCATGCGGCTGTTCCCGATGCGCCAGCACCTCATCGTCAACCGCCGGCTCAGCTTCGGGATCCTGGACCAGGACACCGGCGACACGGCCCAGGTCCAGGCCGACTACGTCAACCCGATGCGCTTCGCCCGCGACGGCGCCGCCTCGGCCGCCCCCGACTTCGTCTGCGGCGGCCGCTACGCCTTCGGACTGACCCGCACCCACGACGGCTGGCGGCTGAGCGAGGTCGTCGTACGGGAGAAATGGCGGCGGCTGCCCGAACCGGCCGCGACACGATGATCGAATAGTCGGGGCGCTCTGTTCCCGCGCCGATCTCAGCGCGCACACTGGAGTGACCACGGCGCAGGGAGGCGCGGTATGCAGAGGTTCGGCCACTGGTTCGACTCCCCGTGGCGGCGTTCGCTGCTCGCCGCACTGGCCGGCGCCCTGCCCGTCCTCGCCTTCCCGGCCCCCGCGCTGTGGTGGTTCGCCTACGTCACCCTGGTCCCCTGGATCCTCCTGCTGCGCACCGCCCCCACGGCCCGCCGGGCCCTGTACGACGGCTGGTGCGGCGGCTTCGGGTTCATGCTGGCCATGCACCACTGGCTGCTGCCGAACCTGCATGTCTTCACCTTCGTGATCGCCGCCCTCCTCGGCGCGCTGTGGGCACCCTGGGGCGGTCTGGTGCGCCACTTCCTCGCCGGGACACCGGGACCGGGCCGGGTCGCGGGCGCCCTCGTCGTGCTGCCCTCGGGCTGGCTGATGGTCGAACTGGTCCGCTCCTGGGAGGGCCTGGGCGGGCCGTGGGGGATGCTCGGCGCCTCCCAGTGGCAGGTGACGGCGGGGCTGCGGCTCGCCTCGGTCGGCGGGGTCTGGCTGGTCAGCTTCCTGCTGGTGGCACTCAATGTCGCCGTCGCCGTCCTGGTGTCGGTGCGCGCCTCCCGGGTCCCCGCCGTGGCCGGACTGGTCGCCACCGCCACCGTCACCTCGGTGGCCTGGGTCTGGTCGCCGCGCCCGGACACCGACGGCCGGACCCGGATCGCGGTGGTCCAGCCGGGCGTGATCAAGGGCGCCGACAGCGGCGCGCAGCGCTTCGCGGTGGAGGAGCGGCTCACCCGCGAACTCGTCGGCCAGGACCTGGACCTGATCGTCTGGGGGGAGAGCAGCGTGGGTTTCGACCTGGCCAGTCGCCCCGATCTGGCGACCCGGCTCGCGGATCTCTCCCGGGCGACCGGCGCTCCGATACTCGTCAACGTCGACGCCCGGCGCTCCGACAAGCCCGGCATCTACAAGAGTTCGGTCCTGGTCGGCCCCGAGGGCCTGACGGGCGACCGCTACGACAAGATGCGGCTCGTGCCGTTCGGCGAGTACGTCCCGGCCCGCTCCCTGCTCGGCTGGGCCACCTCGGTCGGCGAGGCGGCGGGCGAGGACCGGCGGCGCGGTTCCGAGCAGGTCGTGATGAGGACCGGGAACGGCCTCCGGGTCGGCCCCATGGTGTGCTTCGAGTCGGCGTTCCCCGACATGAGCCGCCAACTGGTCGAGGACCGCGCCCAGGTGCTCGTCGCGCAGTCCGCGACCTCGACCTTCCAGCAGAGCTGGGCTCCCGAACAGCACGCCTCGCTGGCCGCCCTGCGCGCCGCCGAGTCCGGCCGCCCCATGGTGCACTCGACGCTGACCGGCGTCTCCGCGGTGTACGACGCGAGCGGGGAGCGCGTCGGCGACTGGCTCGGCACCAGCGCGAGCGCGGCCCAGGTGTACGACGTGCCGCTCGCCCGGGGAACCACGCTCTACGTCCGGTTCGGCGACTGGCCGGTGCTGGCGGCGCTGCTGATCCTCGCCGCCTGGTGCCTGGGCGAGGGAGTGCGGACCCTGCGGGTCAGGCGGCCCGCTCCTGGACCGCGCGTACCACCCGCTCGCACAGTTCATGGGTCGCCAGCGCGTCCCGGGCGCTGAGCACCTTGCCCGCGCGCACGGCGTCCAGGAACGCCAGCACCGCCTGCTCGATCCCGCGCTGCCGGGCCACCGGCACCCAGTCGCCGCGCCGGCGCACGGTCGGCTGGCCCTTGTGGTCGACGACCTCGGCGAGGTTGAGCACCTGACGCTTGGTGTCCTGCCCGGACACCTCCAGGATCTCCTCGTTGGAGCCGCTGAGCCGGTTCATCACCCCGAGGGCGGTGAAGCCTTCCCCGGCCAGCTGGAGCACCACGTGGTGCAGCAGTCCGCCCTCGGTGCGGGCCCGCACGGTCACGTCGTCGACCGGCCCCGGCACCAGGAATCGCAGGGTGTCCACGACATGGATGAAGTCGTCCAGGATCATCGAGCGCGGCTCCTCCGGGAGCCCGACCCGGTTCTTCTGCATGAGGATCAGCTCGCGCGGATGGTCGGCGCACTGCGCGTACCCGGGCGCGAACCGCCGGTTGAAGCCCACCGCGAGGCTCACCCCGCGCTGCTCGGCAAGCTCCACCAGCCGCTCGGACTCGGCGAGTTCGTACGCCATCGGCTTGTCCACGTAGGTCGGCACGCCGGCCTGCAGCAGCCGGGTGACGATCTCCGGGTGGACGGCGGTGGGCGCGTGCACGAAGGCCGCGTCGAGGCCCTGGGCGAGCAGCGAGTCGGGGTCGGTGTGGCGCTGTGCGCCGGGCAGGTGGAGGGTGTCGGCGACCCGGTGGAGGGTGGCCGGCGTCCGGGTCTGCAAGTGCAGTTCGATCCCGGGCTGCTGACCGAGCACGGGCAGGTAGGCCTTCTGCGCGATGTCGCCGAGTCCGATGCAGCCGACCTTCACTGGTGCTCCCTACCGCGTTCCTGGGTGTGACACGACGGAAGCATACGGCGGCTGCGGCGGCCGCCGGTCGGCGATGCCGTCGAAGCCGCCCAGCACGAGGCCGGGCCCGGCCTTGGACACGGCGGCGACGAGAGCGTCGCGTACGGCGATCCCGGTGCGGCCGGTCATCAGGAATGCGCGGACTGACCCACCGGGCGGTCGACGAGGCCGCCGCACTTCCCCCAGGGCTCGGCCTCCCACCTGGCCCGCACCCGGCAGGCGCTCCTGGAACTGGCGGTACGGCGGCTCGCCGAGCGCGAGGCGCGCGTGCCGGCCCTGGAGAAGCTGCCCGACCCACGGGGCGGCGGGGACTCCCTGGAGGCCACCCGACGCCCCGAGCTGCGCGCCTGCTTCGACGCGACCGGCGCCCGCTTCCGCGATCAGCTCGGCGCCCTGGTGGCCGTGCTGGGTTCGACGGATCCGGCCCGGCACGCGCTGTCGCTGGTGGCCTGGGCGGACGGGCTGATGTTCGCCTGCGTCGCCGGTTCCTTCAGCGCCGAGCCGCCGAGCCAGGAGCAGGTGCGCGCCAGGCTGGAGGAGCTGCTCGACGGGATGTTCGGGCCGTCGTAAAACCGCTGGTGGGGCCGGGCGAGTTGGGCGAGGATGCGACCCATGACGACTGAACGCCAAGAGCCTTCCATCACCGCCGACGAGCGCTCCATGCTGGACGGCTGGCTGGACTACCACCGCCAGACCCTCGCCTGGAAGTGCGAGGGCCTGACCGAGGCCCAGCTGCGCACCGCCTCCGTGGAGCCGTCCGAGCTGAGCCTGATGGGCCTGGTGCGGCACATGGCGGAGGTCGAGCGGTTCTGGTTCCACGAGATCCTGCTCGGCGAGGACCTCGGGGTGCTCTACTCCTCGGAGCAGGACCGGGACGGCGAATTCCACTTCTCCGACTCGGACACCTGGCAGGAGGCGCACACCACCTGGCAGGCCGAGATCGCCCGGGCCCGGGGCAACGCGGCCGGACTGGACCTCGACGCCTTGTCCCAGGGCAAGAGCCGGTCGGGCGAACGCTTCAACCTGCGCTGGATCTACACCCACATGATCGAGGAGTACGCCCGTCACAACGGCCACGCCGACCTGCTGCGCGAGCGCGTCGACGGGTCCACCGGCGACTGACGTCACCCTCGGCGGACAGGCGGCCTCCGTACGGGGACGGAGATCACCCTTGCGGGGCATCCTGCGCCTGTCCGCTGTCCCGACGCGGCCCGCAGCCACCAGAGTTGCGCAGATGCATCGAACGACGACCACCGCAGCGCTCCTGGTCACCGTGGCCGTCTCGGCCCTCTCGGGCTGTGTGACGGTCCAGCGCCCGCCCGCCTCGGCGCCGGGACCGGCGCCCGCCCAGCCGTCCGCGGCCCGCCCGCAGCCGCAGATCGTGCAGGCACCGGCCCTGGAGGCGCTGGAACTCATCGGTCCGACCCGCCGCCCGGAACCCCGGCCGTCGACGACCCGGCGCCCCAGCCGGACGCCCCCGGCGCCGGCGGCCCCCGCCGCGCAGGCACCCCCTCCGAACAGCCCTCGCCCGGCGGCCCCGCGAGCCGAGCGGCCGGCTCCGCAGCGCCCCCGGGTCGACATCCCGGACATCGCGGAATCGGTGCGCGAGAACACCGACGTCTGCGGCCTGGGCAAGAGGTACGGCGGCTGGCGCAAGGACAGCCCCGAGGCACGGATCTGCGAGCGGACGTACGGCCGCTGACAGCAGGCGCCCGCCGGGCCGTCAGGGCCGCTGTCCCGGCGGCCCCCAGTCGCCGAAGGCGTCCCCCTCCCCCAGCCGCAGCTCCAGTCGACTGATCGCCGCCCGTACGCCGTCGCCGTAGCTGTCCTCGGCGAGCTCCCGAGCCGCCGTGCGGGCCCGGCGCAGATGGCTCCGGGCCGCCTCCGAGCGGCCGAGCTTCACATAGTCGGCGGCGAGGTTCAGATGCAGCGAGGGATACAGCGCCCGGATCGCGGGCGCCCCGTCGCACTCGGCGAGGCGGTCGTCGGTCAGCTCCTCCGCCGCCGTCAGCGCCCGCAGGTCCCAGGCGAGTTCGTCGGCGGGCTCGTCCTGGGTGTCGGCCAGGTAGTGGGCGAGGGTGCAGCGGTGCAGCGGGTGGCCGATCTCGCCGATCTCGGCCCACAGGTCCAGGAGGCGGTGCCGGGCCTCCTCGCGGTCCCCCGCGTGATGCAGCATCACGACCTGCCCGATGCGTGTCAGCACGGCATCCGGTGCCGTCCGCTCCTGTCGCTCCGCCACCGCGTCCTCCACACCCTCACCGGCGCCTAGAGCCTGGGTCACCTCCCCGGCCGGGCGCGCGGCGTCTGGCACGCACGCTGATCCGACCAGGGAGGTGACCCAGGCTCTTGTCGCCCCCGACGCTAACCGCAGGCACCGGCGATCCCGGCGAGGCGGGGCCGACCGCGCGGCCGGCCCCGCTCCAGGTCAGCCCAGGTTCGGCAGCCGCCAGTCGATCGGCTCGTGGCCCTGTGCCGCGACCGCCTCGTTGATCTGTGTGAAGGGACGGGAGCCGAAGAACTTCTTCGCCGACAGCGGCGAGGGGTGCGCGCCCTTGACCACGACGTGCCGGGTCTCGTCGATCAGCGGGAGCTTCTTCTGCGCGTAGTTGCCCCACAGCACGAACACCGCCGGGTCGGGCCGGTCGGCGACCGCGCGGATCACGGCGTCGGTGAACTTCTCCCAGCCCTTGCCCTTGTGGGAGTTGGCCTCACCGGAGCGCACGGTGAGGACCGCGTTGAGCAGCAGGACGCCCTGCTGGGCCCACGGCATCAGATAGCCGTTGTCCGGGACCGGCAGCTCCAGCTCCTGCTGCATCTCCTTGTAGATGTTGCGCAGGGAGGGCGGGGTCTTCACCCCGGGCCGCACCGAGAAGCACAGACCGTGGCCCTGCCCCTCGCCGTGGTACGGGTCCTGGCCGAGGACCAGGACCCTCACCCGGTCGAAGGGCGTCGCGTCCAGCGCCGCGAAGACCTCCTCGCGCGGAGGGTAGACGGGACCCTTCGCTCGCTCCTCCTCGACGAACTCCATCAGCTCCTTGAAGTAGGGCTGCTGAAGTTCGTCGCCCAGAACCCCGCGCCAGGACTCGGGCAGCATGGCGATGTCGGTCACGTCAACTTCCTTCGGTGTGCGGTCACTACGACGTGCGTCGCTTCCTGACCACAGAACCTACCGGCGACCACTGACAACGCACCCCGAGTCCGCCCCATCCGGCCCGCTACCAGCTGGTCTTGCGGTACAGCGACCCCATCGTCATGATCGTCGACGGGTCCAGCGCCCGCTCCGCGCCGGAGATGTCGTTGTTGGCGGCCACGTACTGGCGCCCCTGCCACAGCGGCAGCAGACGCGCGTCCTCGACGAGGATCTTCTGGGCCTCCTCGAACTCCTTCTCCACGGCGGCGCGGTCGCTCTCCTGCCGGGAGCGGGGCAGCAGTTCGCCGGTGATCTCGGGTGCCGGGTACGGCGTACCGAGGGCGTTCTTGTCGCCGACGAAGGGCGCGATGAAGTTGTCGGCGTCGGGGAAGTCGGGGGACCAGCCGCGGCCGAACACCGGGTACTCGCCCTCCTGGTAGCCCGTGACGTAGGTCTTCCAGGGGCGGCTCTTGAGGGTGATCTCGAACAGCCCGGACGCGTCCAGCTGCTTCTTGATCTCCTCGAACTCCGCCTTGGTCTCCGAGCCGTAGCGGTCCGTGGTGTACCAGAACTCGAGCGGCACCGGTTCGGTGATGCCGGCCTCGGAGAGGATCTGGCGGGCCTTGGAGGTGCTGGGCTGGCCGTAGTCGTCGAAGAAGCCCGTGGTGTGGCCGGTCAGGCCCTTGGGGACCATGGAGTACAGCGGCTCCACGGTGTCCTTGTAGACCTTGTGCGCGATGGCGGGGCGGTCCAGGACCTGGGCGATCGCCTTGCGGACGGCGGGCTTCGCGGCCCAGGAGTCCTTGGGGTTGAAGACCAGGTAGCTGATGGAGGTGCTGACGCTCTCCACGACCTGGAAGGTCTTCTGCGCCTCATGGGTCTGGAGGTCGAGGATGTCGTCGGCGGCCAGACCGCGGAAGGCGACGTCGAGCTCGTGCTCGCGCAGCGCGCCGACCATCTTGCTCGAGTCCTGGAAGTAGCGGATGGTCACGGCGTCGTTCTTGACCTCCGCGTACCCGTCGTAGCTGTCGTTGCGGACCAGCTCGGCCTTGTCGCCGTCCTGGTACGAATCCAGGTTGTACGGCCCGGAGCCGACGACCTTGCCGTCCTCGCGCAGCTTGTCGGCCGGGTAGCTGTCCGGGTCGACGATCGACATCGCGGGCGTGGCCAGCACGAACGGGAAGGTGGCGTCGGGCTTGTTGAGGTGGAAGACCACCTCGTTCTCGCCCAGCGCCTGGACCCGGTCGAGGCTGCCCAGCAGACCGGCGGGACCGCCGTTGACGTTGATGTCCCGGATCCGGTCGATCGAGTACTTGACGGCCTGCGCGTCCAGCGTGCCGCCGTTGGAGAACTTCAGGCCCTCGCGCAGCTCGCAGTGGTAGGCCGTGTTCGAGGCGTCGGTGAACTCGCACTTCTCGGCCGCGTCCGGCTCGGGCTTGCTCGCGCCCGCGGGGTAACTGAGCAACGTCTGGTAGATGTTGCGGAACAGTTCCCAGGAGCTGTCCCAGGACGCGGCGGGGTCCAGAGTGCTGGGCGCACTGGTCGTCCCCACGACGATCGGCCCCTCCTCGCCGGAGGAGTCCGACGAGAGCATTCCGCATCCCGCCAACAGGGACGATATGGACGCGATGGCCGCCACCTGCCGCAGGCATCGGTTCCGGTTGAACACGCGCACGCTCCTCGATCTGCCATACCAAGGGTCGGCAGACCATACCGCAGAGCTTCGCCGGTTGAACCGGTGTCTCACAACGGTTCTTGATCGATAAACCTTTGACTACGTTGTCAGCGCTCTGTGAACGTATTCGGTTTGGACGTTCCGCCCGGCTCTGTACACAGTCGGGCCCGCGTCTCCACCAGGGAGACACGGGCCCGATCCGGCCGTACGACGGTCAGCCGACGCCGGCGTTGAGGAAGATGCCGCCGTCCACGACGAGGGTCTGACCGGTGACCCAGTCGGACTGCTCCGAGGTGAGGAAGGCCGCGGCGCCGCCGATGTCGGAGGGCACGCCGAGGCGGGCCAGCGGGTAGGAGGCGGCCGCCTCCGCTTCCCGGCCCTCGTACAGCGCCTGGGCGAACTTGGTCTTCACCACGGCCGGGGCGATGGCGTTGACCCGCACCTTGGGCGCGAACTCGTGCGCGAGCTGCTGCGTGAGGTTGATCATCGCTGCCTTGCTGACGCCGTAGGCGGCGATGAAGGGCGAGGGCGCGATGCCCGCGACGGAGGCGATGTTGACGATCGCGCCGCCGTTGTCCTTCTGCCAGGCGTGCCAGGTCTTCTGCGCGAAGCCCAGCGCCGAGATCACATTGGTCTCGAACACCTTGCGGGCGACATCCAGGTCCAGGTCGGCGATCGGCCCGAACACCGGGTTGGTACCGGCGTTGTTGACCAGGAAGTCGACGCGGCCGAAGGCCTCCATGGCGCGCTGGACGGCGACGGCCTGGTGCTCCTCGTCGTGCGCCTTGCCGGCGATGTAGATCGCGCGGTCGGAGCCGAGCTGCTCGACGGCCTCCTTGAGGGCGTCCTCGTTGCGGCCCGTGATGGCGACCCGGTCGCCGCGCGCGACGAGCGCCTCGGCGACGCCGTATCCGATACCGCGGCTGGCGCCCGTGATCAGGGCGACCTTGCCGGAGAGTTCCACCGATGTCATGTGCGTGATCTCCTAGTCGAGCGGTCCGCCGGCGACGTACAGCACCTGGCCGGAGACAAAGCCGGCCGCCTCGCCCGTGAAGAAGGCGATGGCGTTGGCGATGTCCTCGGGGTAGCCGACGCGCTGGACCGGGATCTGGGTGGCGGCGGCGGCCTTGAAGTCGTCGAAGCCCATGCCGACGCGCTCGGCGGTGGCCGCGGTCATGTCGGTGGCGATGAAGCCGGGGGCGACGGCGTTGGCGGTGATGCCGAACTTGCCGAGTTCGATGGCGAGGGTCTTGGTGAAGCCCTGCATACCGGCCTTGGCGGCGGAGTAGTTGACCTGGCCGCGGTTGCCGAGGGCGGACGACGAGGAGAGGTTGACGATCCGGCCGAACTTGGCGTCCACCATGTGCTTCTGGCAGGCCTTCGACATCAGGAAGGCGCCGCGCAGGTGGACGTTCAGGACCGTGTCCCAGTCGGACGCGCTCATCTTGAACAGCAGGTTGTCGCGCAGCACGCCCGCGTTGTTGACCAGGATGGTCGGCGCGCCGAGCTCCTGGGCGATCCGCGCGATGGCGGCCTCGACCTGCGCCTCGTCGGAGACGTCGCAGCCGACCGCGAGGGCCTTGCCGCCCTCCGCGGTGATCTTCTCCACGGTGTCCTTGCAGGCGCCCTCGTCGAGGTCGATGACGGCCACCGCGTGGCCCTCGGCGGCCAGCCGTACGGCGGTGGCGGCACCGATTCCGCGCGCTGCGCCGGTGACTACGGCGACCCGCTGGTCAGTGGTGGACATGGCTGCTTCTCCTCGCCCTTGGGGTGCGGCTCAGCGACCGACTCTTCGGTGAGCGACCGCTTAGTACCTTCAGCAGACGTGACGCTAGAAGCCCTGGCACCCGGTGTCAACGGCAGCCCGGCCCCATGTGATCCATTACCTGAGCTCTTCCGCCATCCTCGCGCACCCACTGCCGCCAGGAGCACCCGTTCGGCCCCGCTCCGCGCGTCCCCGCGCCAGGTCGCCCCTAGCGTCGGCCGAGGGCCGTCCGTGGCTCGGAAGGGAGGCGCACCATGCGCCGTCGCACCGGGGCCGCCGGCATCTTGATCGCCATGTCCGCGATCGTGCCGCTGGCCGACATCGCACACGCACAGGACCTGGACTGCCGGGACTTCAGCACCCAGGAGGAAGCGCAGGCCGAATTCGACCGCGACCCCAGTGATCCGCACCGACTCGACGAGGATCAGGGCCCGGACGACGGCATCGCCTGCGAGGCGCTCCCCCGGCTCGGCACCGCCGTCAGCACCGTCCCGCCCGTCACCCTGACCCCCACCCTCGCCGTCACCCCCACCCCCACTCCCACGCCCACGCTCACGCCCGCTGCCACCGTCACCCCGACGCTCGGCGTCCGCGGTGGGCTGGGCGGTTCGACGGACGCGAGGATCGGCGGCTGGGCGGTCGGAGCGGGGTTCGCCCTGGTCACCGGCGGTGCCGTCGCGGCCGGCTACGTCGTCAGGCGGCGGCGCGGCTGAGTCAGCGCACCAGCAGGTCCAGGAGGCGATCCGGTTCCGCGGTGGGGTCGGTGGTGAGGCCGGTGTGGAGCGGGCCCGGCTGGACGATCGTGGAGCGGGGGGCGATGAGCCAGCGGAAGCGGCGGCCCGCGTCGTCGAGGGCCGCCTGGCCCGCCGCCCGGCCGCCGGAACAGACGCGTTCCACCGCCCCGAGTGCCGCGCGGACTCCGGCCACGTCCGCCTCGGGGTCCAGGGCCAGCAGGCGGGGCTCGTCGAGGTGGGTGCGGACGCCGACGTAGGACCTGGCGCGGGAGTAGACCAGTACCCCGGCGTTGATGCACTCGCCGCGCTCGATCCGGGGGACGACCCGCAGGACGGCGTACTCGAAGACCTCGCGCTCGCTCGGGCCTCCCTTGATGAAGTGGCGGTCGTCGCTCACTGGGTTCCCTCGATTCGCTCGTGGATGACGGCGGCGCGGGCCAGCAGCGGGCGGGCGTAGGCGCGGCGGAGGTCGTCCGGGGTGTCGAAGCCCGGTTCGTCGGTGAGCCAGGCGTCCGGGATCTCCGCCGTGACTTCCGTCAGCAGGTCCTCGGTGACGAGGGGGGCCAACTCCGCTGCCGCCGCTGCCAGATCGGGCCCGAAGGGCGTCAGCGCGTGGTCCGAGGCGTCGTAGGGGCGCGCCGAAGACGCCTCCGCGCCGGGCCAGTTGTGGTGCCAGATCATGGTCGCGCCGTGGTCGATGAGCCACAACTCCCCCCGCCACATCAGCAGGTTGGGGTTGCGCCAGGAGCGGTCGACGTTGTTGACGAGCGCGTCGAACCAGAGGATCCGCCCGGCCTCCTCGGGGCTCACCGTGAACGCCAGCGGGTCGAAGCCGAGCGCGCCGGACAGGAAGTCCATGCCCAGGTTGGTCCCCCCGCTGGCCCTGAGCAGCTCCTGCACCTGCTGCTCGGGTTCGCCGAGACCCAGCACCGGATCGAGCTCGACCGTGACCAGCCGGGGCATCCGGAATCCCAGCCGGCGGGCGAGTTCCCCGCACACCACCTCGGCGACCAGCGTCTTGCGGCCCTGTCCGGCGCCGCGGAACTTCAGGACGTACGTCCCGAAGTCGTCGGCCTCCACGAGCCCCGGCAGCGAGCCGCCCTCGCGCAACGGCGTGATGAAGCGGGTCGCGATCACTTCCTTGAGCATCGCCCCAGGTTACTGGCGCTCTGAACGGGAAACCCGCGTCGCCCGTACCTGAGGGCGCAAGGCTACCCCCGTGGAAGGGAAGACCGGCATGACCAGCGAACCGCTCCACCCCGTCACGACCCCGAGCCGCCGTACCGTCGTGGCGGCGGTCGGTGCCGTGGGGCTCACCTTCGCGCTGAACGCGTGCGGTTCGGAGGACGAGGAGCCGTCCGAGTCGACCGGGTCGTCCGGAGCGGCGGCGGCCGGGGCCGGCGGAACGGCCGTGGCGAAGACCTCGGACATCCCGGAGGGCGGGGGCAAGATCCTCAACGACCACAAGGTCGTGGTCACCCAGCCGACCGCGGGCACCTTCAAGGCGTTCTCGTACGAGTGCACCCACCAGGGCTGCCCGGTGACCGGCGTCGCGGACGGCGCGATCACCTGCCCGTGCCACAACAGCAGGTTCTCCATCGAGGACGGCAGTGTGCAGAAGGGGCCCGCCACCCAGCCGCTGCCCGCCCGGGAGGTCAAGGTGGAGGGGGACTCGATCACACTGGCCTGAGCCGCCGGTCACGCCTGAGGGCGGCCAGCACCTCGTCGGTGGTCGCGAGCGTGGCGACCAGGGAGAGGGTGTGCCGGATCATCGCGGGGGTGTATTCGGCGGGCACCCCGGCGATCGCGTCGGTGGGCACCACGGCCGTGTAGCCCCGGTTGACCGCGTCGAACACGGCGTTGGGGATCGCCACATTGGCCGAGACCCCGGTCACCACCAGCGTGCGGCAGCCCAGGTTGCGCAGCAGGGCGTCGACGTCGGTGCCCTGGATCGGCGACAGGCCGTGCAGCCGCCGTACGACGAAGTCCTCCTCATGGACCTCGATCGGGGCGGCGAGCCGGACCGCGGTGGTTCCGGACAGCTGCTGCACGGGCAGCCGTCCGGCGGCGCGGAACAGCCGGGCGTTGCGATTGGCGCCGCGGCCGTCGGGGCGGCGCTCGGCGATCGCGTGGATCACCTGGAGCCCGTGGGCGTGGGCGCCGGCCACCAGCCGGGCCACATTGGCGAGGGCGCCGGAGGAGCGGGCCTCCTCGGCAAGTGCGGGCAGTGCGCTGTCCGGTCCCACCACCCCCTGCTGGCACTCGACGGTGAGCAGGACGGTGCCCGCGGGGTCCAGGAGTTCGCTGAGCTGGTCGTACGACGGCACGGTTCCCCCTTGTCGCCGACGGTCTGGGGCGGGCGACGATAGCCACCATTGCGTTCGGACGGAAGACGGCCCATCCTTTTCTGACGTGATGTCAGAGGATCTCCTCTGGCACGACGTGGGAGAACGAGGGGGACGCATGACGGTCACTCAGCGCCGGGGCCGGAAGATCATGATGACGCCGGGCGAACTGGACGAGTTCCTGTACACCCAGCGCACGTGCCGGGTCGCCACGGTGTCGGCGGAGGGCGCCCCGCATGTGAGCACCCTGTGGTTCGCCTGGGACGGCACCTCGCTGTGGCTGTACTCGGTGGTGCGCAGCAGGCGCTGGACCCAGCTGCGCCGCGACCCGCGGGTCGCCGTGGTGATCGACACGGGCGAGGAGTACGACGAGCTGCGCGGCGCGGAGCTGTCCGGGACGGTGGAGTTCGTGGGCGAGATCCCCCGCACCGGCGAACTGCGCGCCGAACTCGACGCGATCGAGACGCTGTTCGCGCGGAAGAACTTCGGCCTGGAGGAGATGCCGCACGACGGCCGCCACGCGTGGATGCGGCTGACACCGACGAAGACGGTGTCCTGGGACTTCAGAAAGCTGGGGTCGAGCTAGCCCCGATCCGTTCCCCCGCCGCCCGCAGCGCCTTGACCGCCGCCCTGATCGACGGACGCCGGTCCGCGTCCGCCCGCCAGATCACGTACACGTGCCGCCGCACCCGCTGCCGCAGCGGCACCGCGACGACTCCCTCGGGCATGGGGTTGCGGCCGAGCAGCGGGACCACGCAGACGCCGAGCCCGGCGGCGACCAGGCCGAGTTGGGTGTGGGTCTCGGCCGCGCGGTGGCCGACGATCGGCTCGATGCCCTTGGAGCGCAGGGTGAACATCAGCCACTCGTGACAGAACTCGCCCTGGCCCCAGGTGATCCACTCGTCCTCGGCGAAGTCGGCGAGGTCCACCTCCTCGCGGCCCGCGAAGCGATGGCCGACGGGCATCGCCACATCGGCGGGGTCGTCCAGGATCGGCGCCTTGACCAGTCCGTCCGGGAGCGGCATCGGCTTGTTGTACCAGTCGAGCACCACGGCCAGGTCGAGATCGCCGCGGACCACTCCGGCGACGCCGTTCTCCGGTTCCAGCTCGCAGGAGCGCAGCCGCAGCGCCGGGTGCTCGGCGCGCAGCGCGGCGAGGGCGACCGGGAAGAGGCCGCGCGCGGCCGTCGGGAAGGCCGCCAGTCTCAGCTCGCCCGCGACCTGCCCGCGCTGCGCCTCCAGATCGGACTGGGCCAGCTCGACCTGGGACAGGATCCGTGCCGCGTGCTCCGCGAGCAGCCGTCCGGCGTCGGTGAGCCGCACGCCCCGGCCGTTCTTGGCGAGCAGCTGCTGGCCGACCTCCCGCTCCAGCTTGGACATCTGCTGCGAGACGGCGGAGGTGGTGATGTGCAGCCCTTCGGCCGCACCGCTGACCGAGCCGTGCCGGGCGAGGGCGTCGAGGGTGCGCAGGCGCTCCAGGTTCAACATGTAAGCAATGCTACGAGATAAGGCTCGCGAATTCTCGCTTGTGCTACGAGATTGCCATGCCGCACCCTGTTCCCATGACCCGCTCCCGCTCGCTGCTCGACTGGCGACTGCGCTTCGCCGCCCTCTCCCTGATCTGGGGCTTCAGTTTCCTGCTCATCAAGGTGGGCACCGACGGCTACGCCCCGTTCCAGGTCACCTTCGGCCGGCTGCTGTTCGGTACGGCGGTGCTCGCCGTCGCCATGACGGTACGCCGGGAGAGGCTCCCGCGCGGGGCGCGCACCTGGGGGCATCTGACAGTCGCCGCGCTGCTGCTGAACGCGCTGCCGTTCTCGCTGTTCGCCTACGCGGAGCTGACGATCCCCTCGACGCTCGCGGGCATCTGCAACGCCACCTCCCCGCTGTGGGGCATGGCCCTGTCCCTGGTCGCCCTCTCCGAGGACCGGCCCACCCGGCTCCGGGTCGCGGGCCTCGGCGTCGGCTTCCTCGGCGTCCTGACGGTGCTCGGCGCCTGGCAGGGCTTCGCGGGCATGGACGCGCGCGGCACCGGCATGGCCCTGCTGGCCTCGCTCTGCTACCCGATCGGCTGGATCTACGTCCGGCGCACCCTGGCCGGGGCGGGCTCCTCGAACCTGTCGCTGACCGGCGCCCAGTTGCTGCTCGCCACCGGGCAACTGGCCGTCGTCACCCCGCTGTTCACCACCGCCCCGACCGACTTCCCGCTGCTCCCCCTGCTCGCGGTCGCGGCCCTCGGCGCCCTCGGCACCGGCTTCGCGGTGCTGCTCCAGTACGGACTCGTCGCCGAAGTCGGCCCGACGACCGCCCAGATGGTCACGTACTTCATCCCGGTCATCGCCACGGCGGCGGGCGTCGCCCTGCTCGGCGAGTCGCTGACCTGGTCGACACCGGTCGGTGCGCTGATCGTCCTGGCGGGGGCGGCGCTGACCCAGATACGCCCGCGCGAGCGGGGAGAGACGGCCGTCGAGGCCGAGCGCCCCGCGCGGGAGCGCGCCGAGGCAGCCTCCTAGTCGCGCTGCGGTCGGGAGCAGGGCGTACGGCCGAAGGCGGCGCGCCCCTCACCCCGCTGCGGCCCGGAGCCAGGCGTACGACTGAAACAGCCCCTGAACTCCGCAACGGTCCGAATCCCGGTGTACGGCCAAGGCGGCGCCCTAGACCCCGCTGCGGTCCGGAGCGGGGCGTACAGCGGAGGCGATGGCGTCGGCCAGGGGCCCGGTCTCCGCCTCCGTCAGGGTCGAGACCGTGACGCGCATCCCGGGACCGGAGTCCAGGCGGAAGCGGGCGCCGGGGGCGACGGCCCAGCCCGCGTGCAGGAGACGTGAGACGGCACCCGTCTCGTCCGGCACGGGCACCCAGACGTTCATGCCGGTGCGGCCCCGCGCGGTGACGCCTCGTTCGGCGAGCGCGTCGATCAGCAGATCCCGGCGGCCGCCGTACCGTGCCGCCACCGCCTTCGGGTCGATCGCGCCGTCCGCCCACAGCCGGGCCACGGCCCGCTGGAGCATCAGGCTGACCCAGCCGGGCCCGAGGCGCTGGCGGCCGCGCACCCGGTCCACGGTGACGGCGTCGCCGGTGAGCACCGCGAGGCGCAGATCGGGGCCGTACGCCTTGGCGGCGGAGCGGACGAAGGCCCAGTGATCGGTGGTGCCGGCCAGCGGGCTCAGCGGGACGTCGACGATCGCGTGGCCGTGGTCGTCCTCGATGAGCAGGGTCCGCGGGTGCTCCCGGAGCACGGAACGCAGCGCACGCGCGCGTGTCGCGCTCACCGCGGCGCCGGTCGGGTTCTGGGCGCGGTCGGTGACGATCAGGGCGCGGGCCCCGGCGCCGAGCACCCGGCGCACATCGTCCGGGAGCGGCCCGTCGTCGTCGACACCCACGGGTGCGACGCGCAGCCCGAGCGCCGGGACGAGGTCGAGGGCGCTGCGCCAGCCCGGGTCCTCGACGGCGACGGTGTCCCCCGGCCGCAGATGCGCAGCCAGGACGCGCTCGATGGCGTCCAGCGAGCCGGAGGTGACGGCCAGCGGCCCTTCCGGAACCCCGTCGGCGTCCAGTTGCGCCCGCGCGAGGCGCGCCAGCTCGGGATCCACGGGCTCGTCGCCGTACAGCACGGGGTCGCGGTCGCCCCGTTCCGTCGCCGCCGCGAACGCCGGGCCGAGCGGGGGCAGCAGCGCCGGATCCGGGTTGCCGTTCGCCAGGTCCCGCACCCCGGCGGGGACGTCCGTGCGGACGTACTCACGGGCGGTGGTGGCCGGTTTGGGGCGCACCCGGCTCCCCCGGCGACCGGCGGTCTCGATGACCCCACGCTCCCGCAGGGTGCGATAAGCCGCCGCGACGGTATTGGGATTCACCCCCAGCTCGATTGCCAACTCCCGCATCGGCGGCAGCAGTTGCCCCGGCTCCAGGGCTCCGGAACCGACCGCGGCCTCGATGCCGGCCGCAATCTCTGCTGCGCGCCGACCCGTGATCCGATATTCTCCTAGCACAAACCAGATTATGCACTAGTGCAATGGAGACCGCAATGCAGGGGACGCAGCAGCCGACATCGGAACCCGCCGCCTACACGCCGACCGACCGCACGGTTCCCACCCGCTCCGCCGAGCGGGCGTCGTACGACAAGGAGCTGGTGCACTCGATACTCGACGAGGCCTATGTCTGCCATCTCGGCTTCGTCCGGGACGGTTCGCCGGTGGTGCTGCCGACACTGTTCGGGCGGGTCGGTGACCGGCTCTACGTGCATGGCTCGACGGGCTCGCGCCCGCTGCGGATGACGGGGCAGGCCGACCCGGGGCTGGAGGTGTGCCTCACCGTCACGCACGTGGACGCGCTGATCCTGGCCCGTTCGGCGTTCCACCACTCGATCAACTACCGGTCCGTGGTGGTGCACGGCGTCGCCCACCAGGTGACGGACCCGGAGGAGAAGCGCCTCGCCCTGGACGCGCTGGTCGACCATGTGGTCCCGGGCCGCTCGGCGGACTCCCGGCCCGCCAACAAGAAGGAGCTGGCCGCCACCGCCGTCATCCGCCTCGACCTGAACGAGGTCTCCGCGAAGCTCCGCACGGGCGGTGTGAACGACGAGCCCGAGGACCTCGCCCTCCCGCACTGGGCCGGAGTGGTCCCGCTGCGCAAGGGCTACGAGACCCCGCTCGACGACCCGGACCTGGCGCCCGGCACGGAGCTTCCCGCCTACCTCGGGTGACCGTGTCCCAGGCCTTATGCGACGGTGCTCCGAGCCGCCGGCTCCCGCTCGGCGCCGCCGCCCGCGACCGGTTCCGGGGAACCCTTGCTCGGGGCCGAGGACTGGGCGATGAAGGCGCCGAGCAGGACGACCGCGCCGCCGATGATCTGCGGGGCGGAGAGGTGCTCGCCGAGCAGGATCCAGGCGAGCACGGTCGCGATGACCGCTTCCAGACAGGCGACGACGCCCGCGACCTGCGGGGAGAGCCGGCGCACCGAGACCACGCCGGTGACGTAGGCGACGACGGTGGCGATCAGCACGATCCAGGAGAGCAGCAGCGCGGCCGCGACCGGGGTGCCGTTCATGTCCGCGCCGTCCGCGAGGACGGACCACTCCATCGACCAGGGGCGGGACACGACGGTCAGCACGGCGGCGCCGACCAGGAGGCCGTAGGCGATGACGCCGAGCGGGTCCGGGGCCTCGTCGGCCGAGTCGGTGCCCTGGTCGGACAGGACGAAGTAGCCGACCTGGCAGCAGGCGGCGCCGAGTGCGAGGAGCAGGCCGAGGGCGTCGAAGCTGAGGCCCGCCCACACCTCGACGACACAGGCCAGCCCGCCCACCGCGAGGACCACTCCGAGCGCGGCGGCCCGGGTCACCGGGCGCCGCTGCACGAACCGCACCCAGCCCAGTACCAGCGCGGGCGCGAGGTACTCCACGAGGAGCGCGACGCCGACCGGGATCCGGGAGATGGAGGCGAAGTAGAAGGCCTGCACACCGGCCACGCCGAGCAGTCCGAACCCGGCGAGCAGCGCGGGGCGGCGGCGCACCAGGTCCCGGTGGCGCACGGCGAGCGGCAGCATCACCAGCGCCGCTCCGGCCACCCTCAGCCACACCACGTGCAGCGGGTCGAGCCCCGCCTCGATCAGCGGCTTGGCCGCGACACCGGATCCCCCGAAGGCGAGCGCCGAGGCGAGGGCGAGGCCGAGCCCCATCCCCTTGCCGCGACTGCCCTGACTGCTCTCTGACGTACGCACCGGCACATGATGACAGGCGATGACATGAGCGTCACCCCCAATGACACCTGTCTCAGCGAGTGGACGGCACAAGACCCCTCAGCAGGCCCCACAGCAGACCTCTGGGCGCCCGCCCTCAGTAGCCGCCCTCCCAGGCGTGCCGCTCGGGGCGGCTGTCGATCCGGGCGTACACCTCGCCCGCGTCGATCCCCGCTCGGGCCAGCACCTCGACCGCCCGCGCCTCCCTGTCCACGACGATCGCGGCGAGCAGGTCGACGCCCCGAGCGGGTTCGTCGCCCCGGCCGGCGGCACGGGCGCAGGCGTACTCCAGCGCGCCCGCGGCCAGCGGCGAGAGTCCGTCGGCGGTCACCAGGGGCACGGCCCCGGAGTCCTCGACGCTGCCCTGCCAGCGCAGGCCGTAGCCGATGCTGCGCTGGACGAGATAGCCGAGCAGCCGGGCGATCTGGGGCCCGTCGTCGAAGACGGACCGCACCTCGGGGTCGTACTCCAGCAGGGAGTGCAGCAGATGGGCGGTGTCGACGTGGCGGTCCGCGTCCCGCACCGCGCGTCGGCGGGCGGCGGAGATCACCGCTGCCAGTTCGGCCGTGAGCCGGGCATCGTCGTCCGGGCGCCCTCCGGCCTGGTCGTGGTCCGGCTGACGGGGGATACGGGGTTGCACACCCTTACCCCATCAGCCCCGGCGGCCCGGGTCATCCGCGGAGGGATGCATCTTCGCGTCCCACACAAAGTGGACCCGGCGGGCCGGAATCTCCTCCTTGGGGATGAGATCAGGCCCTTGTCGCCCGAACGGGCGCGCCGCCGTGCACCGCGCTCCCCGCGCGCAACCACGGCGCCCTCCCGGACGTCCAACAGGTGCATGGAGAGCAGGTGCTGGCTGGTCGCGTTGCCGGCCGTCGACGGCAGACAGTACGTCTACCGGGTGTACGCCCCGGAGGACGCGCTGCCCGCCGACCTGTTCTGGGACGCCTGGCACTGCCACGACGAGAGCACCCACCCGCGCGCGTGGGACCTGTTCGACGCGGCGGTCATACGCCTCGTCGGCTGAGCCCGGCCGGGGTCCGGTCCCCACGCTTCTCTCCACACTTCGCTTCTCTCCACACTTCCTGACGGTTCATCAGTATTGAATGTTCCAGGCCCTGCGGCTACGTTCCGCGACACCGTAGCCCGAGACGAAGGGGTGGTCGCATGGCCGAAGTCAGCGCGGAGGCACGGATCGGGGCACCGGCCGACAAGGTGTGGGCACAACTCGTCGACTGGCCCGCGTACGGCGAGTGGAACGCGACCCACACCAGCTTCCCCAAGGGCGGACCGACGGCGCTGGAAGTGGGCGGGACCTTCCAGGAGAACATGAAGCTGATGGGCTTCCCGGCCGAGGTCGAGTGGACGATCGAGGAGCTGGAACCGGCCCGGGTGCTGGCCCTGCGCGGCAAGGGGCCGATGGCCGTGAGCGTCGCCACCCGCTACACGCTGACGCCGGACGGGGACGCCACGACGGTCCGTATCGACGGGGAGTTCACCGGCGCCGCGGTCTCGCTGATGGCGGGCCGCCTCAAGGACTCGGGCACGGCGGCCCTGAACGAGTCGCTGCGGAAGCTGGCCGGGCTGGTGAGCTGAGCCCCTGCAACGCGAAGGGCGCCCCGCGGAGGATTCCACGGGGCGCCGCACTCACGGCTGCCGTCAGTCCTCGTCGGCGAGGATCAGATACAGCTTCTTGCGCGCTTCGTTGATCACGGAGATCGCCTTCTCGCGCTGCTCCTTGCTGCCGGTCTTCCAGACCTGGCCGAAGGCCTCCATCAGGCCGAACCCGGCCTGCCGGATATCGTTCACGGCCTCCCAGTCCACGCCTCGGGAGGCTTCCTCCCAGGGCGCGTCGGGGCCGTCGTCGGCCGCGGTACGGCCGGCCTCGGTGAGGGAGAACAGCTTCTTGCCACCCTCGCTCTCGCTGGCGATCAGGCCCTCGTCCTCCAGCAGTTGAAGGGTCGGGTACACCGAGCCGGGGCTGGGCTTCCACGCCCCGCCGCTGCGCTCGGCGATCTCCTGGATCATCTCGTAGCCGTGCATCGGCCGGTCCTTGAGCAGGGCCAGGATCGAGGCGCGCACATCACCGCGTCGCGCCCTCCCCCGCGGGCCACCACGGCCCCTGGGCCCCCAGTGCCCGCCCGGGCCCGGACCACCGCCGAACCCCGGGCCACCGAAGCCGGGACCACCAGGCCCGAAGGGCCCGAAGGCGCCACGCCGGCCATCGAAACCGCCCCGGCCCTGATGACCGGCACCACTGTGTCCACGTTCGAATCCATGGGAACGCATCGCAATCACTCCATTCCATCGTTGATCTGTCGCGATGCGTCAACGATATATCGGAACTGTTCTTACGGCAACCCCCTGCCGACGGCGCACCGCGCCCCGAAATCGGTCCAGCACCCCCGAATTGGCCTTGGCCTGCGGCTTTGCCGCCCCTCTAACGTCGAGGGATGCGCATCCGAATCGTCGACGCCTTCACCGACCGCCCCTTCTCCGGGAACCCCGCCGGGGTCCTGCTCCTCGACGCCTTCCCCGCCGACGACTGGCTCCAGAAGGTCGCCCTGGAGGTCAACCACGCCGAGACCGCGTTCGCCCACCGACTCTCCGACGACCCCGGGGCCGACTGGGCGCTGCGCTGGTTCACACCGGCGGCCGAGGTCGCGATGTGCGGACACGCCACGCTCGCCACGGCCCACGTGCTGCGCGCCACCGGCGCTCACGAGGGCCCGGTACGGTTCGCCACCCGCAGCGGCGTGCTGATCGCGACGCCTCGCGAGGACGGCTCCTTCACCCTCGACTTCCCCACCGCCCCGCTCACCGCGTCCGGGATCCCGGACGGCGTCGCCGAGGCACTGGGTGCCGAGCCGCTGACCGCCTGCGACACCGGCCCGAACGTGGGCGACCTGCTGGTCGAGCTCGCCGACGAGAAGACCGTCCGTGCCCTGACCCCCGACCACCGGGCCCTCGGCGCCTTCTCCGAGCGGGGCATCATCGCCACCGCCCGCGCGGAGGACCCCGCCCGGGGCTACGACTTCGTCTCCCGCTGCTTCTTCCCGAACGTGGGCATCGACGAGGACCCGGTCACCGGCAGCGCCCACACCGCCCTGGCGCCGTTCTGGTCCGAGCGCCTCGGCCGCCCCGACCTCACCGGCCTCCAGGCCTCCCCGCGCTCCGGCCTGGTCCGCACCGAGGTACGCGGCGACCGCACCCTGCTCGGCGGCAGCGCGGTCACCGTGATCGACGGCGAACTGCTGGCCTAGCAGCCGAAAGGGGCGTACGAGATCCTCGTACGCCCCTCCCTGCCCTGAAGCGCCCGCTCACGCCGTCGGCAGCCAGTCCACCTTCCCCGCCAGCAGCGCGTACCCGACGAACGCACCGATGTCGAGCAGCGAGTGCGCCACGACCAGCGGTCCGACGCGGCCCCAGCGGCGGTAGAGGTAGACGAACACCACGCCCATCACCATGTTGCCGATGAAGCCGCCGATGCCCTGGTAGAGGTGGTACGAGCCGCGCAGGACGGAGCTGGCCACGAGCGCGGCGCCGGGTGTCCAGCCCAACTGGTGGAGCCGGCGCAGCAGGTAGCCGACCACGATGACCTCTTCGAGGATCGCGTTCTGGAGCGCCGACAGGATCAGTACCGGGTACTTCCACCACACCTCGGGCAGTGCCTCCGGCACCACGGTGAGGTTGAAGCCGAGGCCGCGGGCGGCGAGGTAGAAGGCGATGCCGCTGCTGCCGATCACCGCGGCGATCGCGGCGCCCCGGCCCAGGTCGAACCAGGGGCGGGTGCGGTCGAAGCCGAGAGCCCGCAGGCCGCTGCCCTCGCGGATCAGGAAGTGCGCGACGAGGAGCACCGGCACCAGGGAGGTGGTGATCCCGAAGAGCTGCCAGGCGAGGTCCAGCCAGGGGCGGCCCGGCGCCGCGGAGGCGTTGAGCGTGGCCGCCTGGTCCTTCAGGCCGCCGGGCTTGGTGACCGAGCCGATGAAGCTGATCAGTGCGGAGACCCCGCTCGCACCGAGCGAGAGCGCCAGTACCAGCAGCGTCTCGTCCCGCAGGATCCGCCGCGAGGGGACCTCCGGAGGGAATGAACCGGCCGCGGGGCCCGCCTCCGCCTGCACACTGCCTCCCAGGGGCACCACCGTCATCGGACGTCACAGCTTGCCCGACCAGTATGCGGTGGACGGCGGCGGCCCCCGGTCAGGGCCCCTCAGCCGAGCGGGACGGCCTCCGGCAGACCCACCGGCCAGGTGTGCACGGGCTCGCCCAGGTGCATCAGCTCGCAATAGCGGCGGGTCGTGGCCGCCAGGGCGGCGTCGCGGGAGAGCCCCTGCTCCAGGGCCCGGTGGAAGGTGGCGGACTGCCAGGAGGCGCCGTTGGCCCGGCGTCGGCAGCGCTCCTCGATGACCCCGAGATACAGCTCCCGGTCGGCGCGCTCGACCCCCCACGCCTCTAGACCGGCCTCCGCGAGCGGCAGCAGTTCGTCGCGCACGAGGGTGGCCGCGTCGACCTCGGTGACGCCGCCGTACCGGCCGCGCCGGGGCCACTGGAGGCGGGCGTCGATGCCGTGCCGGCAGGCGGTGTCGAAGTTGGCGGCGGCGGCCTCGAAGGGCAGCCGGGTCCACACCGGGCGCTGTTCCTCGGCGAGGGCACGGATGACGCCGTAGTAGAAGGCCGCGTTGGCGATGACGTCCGTGACGGTGGGTCCGGCGGGCAGCACGCGGTTCTCGACGCGGAGGTGCGGGACGCCGTCGGCGATGCCGTAGACGGGGCGGTTCCAGCGGTACACCGTGCCGTTGTGCAGGACGAGTTCGGCGAGCGAGGGGACGCCGCCCTCATCGAGCACGCGCAGGGGGTCCTCGTCGTCGCAGATCGGCAGCAGGGCGGGGAAGAAGCGCAGGTTCTCCTCGAAGAGATCGTAGGCGGAGGTGATCCAGCGTTCCCCGAACCAGGTGCGCGGGCGGACGCCCTGGGCCTGGAGCTCGGGCGGACGGGTGTCGGTGGACTGCTGGAACAGCGGGGGCCGGGACTCGCTCCACAGCTCCCGGCCGAACAGGAACGGCGAGTTGGCGCCGACCGCGACCTGCGCGGCGGCGATGGCCTGCGCCGCGTTCCAGACGTCGGCGAAGCGGGCCGGGGTGACCTGGAGGTGCAGTTGGACCGAGGTACAGGCGGCCTCGGGCGCTATGGACTTCGAGGTACAGGTGAGATGCTCCACGCCCGCGATGTCGAGCACGAAGTCCTCGCCGCGGGCGGCCACGATCTGGTCGTTGAGGAGCGTGTAGCGGTCCACGTCGGAGAGGTTGGAGGAGACCAGGTCGTCCCGGCCGAGTGTCGGCAGAATGCCGATCATCACGATTCCGGCGGACAGCTCTCCGGCTTTTCGATGGGCATATGCCAGGGAGGTACGGAGTTCCTCCGCGAGCTGGTCGAATACCTGCCCGCCGAGCCGGTGCGGGGCGATGTTGACTTCCAGGTTGAACATGGCGAGTTCTGTTTGGAAATCCCGGCTCGCGATCCGCTCGAGAACCTGCGCATTCAACATTCTCGGCATGCCGTCGGCTCCAGCGAGATTCAATTCGATCTCGAGCCCCATGAGGTTCTTCGGGCGATCGAACCGCTTCTCCGCCAGAAGCCGCTCCAGGCCCGCCAGACACTTCCGGAGCTTGTCGCGGTAGCGCTGGCGGTCGGACAGATCGAACCGACCTGCCACGACCTTCTCCCCCATCGAAGCATCCCTCCTCGAATGGACGGGCCGAAGATCCGGCCGCCGGTGTCCCGGGTCAGGTGGGATGATGCCCAGCCGAAGCGATCGATAACGTCCCGGCCGGACCCTCCTCCCGCTAGGCTGTCGGACGTGACCGGCGGCACATTCACCGGGCATGGGTCAGCGCGCGGTTTCGGGCGGCTCGACGAACTCGTGAAAAACGCCGACGAGAATTGGCCGACCGCTTCTCGTGCGGTTCCCGAGGTCACCGCGACACTGTCCTTCCGGAATCGGGATGATTACCGCGGATCGCCGACCGAATGCGCCCTTGCCGAGTGCGCCGGAAACGGGTAGACGAAACACTCACTGAACACTTGTCGTATAAACTCCGCGGACAAGGCGGAAGGCTGGCGCCCGGTCGGAGGACCTGCCGTAGCGATCGACGTACGGCAGGCCTCACGCGCACCCACGCATCCCAGGCCTCGGCCCATGCCTCTCCGCCCCCGCGAGCTGACAGCGCCGTCCGCCCCGCCCTCGCGCCACCGTGCCCGTCTCATGAGAGGCGACCCACCATGCCGCTGCATGTCCCCCCGGCTCCCGCGCCCGCACTTCGCTCCGTCCTCGCCGCCCTGGGGTCTCCCACCGCGGTCCGCGAGGCCCGAACGCCGTCCCTGCGCGCCGCCCAGGGACCCGCCACTCCGGAACTGCCGTTGCCGGTGCACGTCCTGGACGGCATCACCGCCACCGGACCCTCCGTCACCCGGCTAGCCGGATGGCGGTTCCTGATCCGCTGCGGCGACCGCGCCGTAGCCGCCGCCGAGACCCGCCTGACCCCCGACGGCTGGGCCTTCTCACACTTCTTCGAAGGGCCCTACATCACCTCCACCGAGCAAGCGCTGCGCCAGGCCGACACGATGCCGCAGCCCTACCAGCCCCGGCTGCTGTCCGTCCCCGGCCTGTACATGCTGACGCTGTGGCTGCACGGCGACCCCGCCGCCGACGCCACCGCCGGCCACCCGGAGCCCACGGACCTGCTGGTCCCGCTGGCCCCGGCACCCCCCGGCATCGCGGCCCACCGGCCGCACCGGGCCGCCGATCTGCTCCCGGTGCTCACCCACCGCGTGACCCCGGCGCCCCTGCTCGGCTCACCCGCCTGAGCCGCCGTCCCGGCTCCCCGCACCCCGCCACCGGCACACCGGTCGCGGGGTGCGGCGCTGTGCGCGGCGCCAGTCGCTCGTACGAGCGCGAGGACGCTCCGCAGAGCCTCCGACCTGCATGGACTAGTCCGCTCCGGCCACTGCGAACCACCCGAAAGGACAGTGCAGTTGGACTGAACCGTCCGCGCGAGTGATGCGTCATCAACCTGTGAGAAGCGGTGCACCGAAATCCCTGCGGATTGACGCCCGTGGGGCAACACTGGGTTCGAACCACTTGTCGCAACGGGGGCGGCCATGAACATCACGACAGAGCGAAAGATCCCATCCATGTGCCAGCACCAGCCACCGTGTCCCTCCGCAGACTCCGCCGACCGGGAATCGGCGCGCCTCATGGCGCACCACCCGGAACAGGGCTGGAGCCTGCTGTGCAACGGCGTTCTGCTCTTCGAGGACACCGGTGAGCTCCTGCCCGACGGCCAGATCATCGCCCCGCACCGCCCGCTGGGCGCCGACCAGGTGATGACCGCGGCCTGAGCGCGGCCGGGCGGCCGAAACGGCCGCCCGGAGACCTTGGGGGCCGGCCGCAGACCCGTTCTGCGCACCGGCCCCGACGCATGTCCGGGGGCGGTCACTGACCGTAGTTCTCCGTGCGTGCTCGGTCCGGGCTTCCACGGGCACCGGTTTTCCGGAAGACTTCTGGAAGTTTTCGGCAACGGGTCGACGGAGGTGGGCAGTTGTCAGAGGAGCACGCCGATGGCAGGGTCACCATCACGGAGATCGCCCGGCAGGCCGGGGTCTCGGTGCCCACCGTCTCGCGGGTCGTCAACGGCCGGTCCGACGTGTCCCCGCGGACCCGCGCCCGGGTGGAGGACCTGCTGCGCGCACGGGTATCGGAAGCGGGCCTCGGCAGCCCCCGCCACCCTCGTCGACCTGGTCTTCAACGATCTCGACAGCCCCTGGGCAGTGGAGATCATCCGCGGCGTGGAGGAGGTCGCGCACGCCGCCGGCGTCGGGACCGTGGTCTCGGCGATCCACGGCCGCTCGGGCGACGCCAGGGAGTGGATGCGCAATCTGCGGGCCCGCGCCTCCGACGGCGTCGTCCTGGTCACCTCGGCCCTGGAGCCGGTGCTGCACGAGGAGTTGCGGCTCCTCGGCGTGCCGTTGGTGGTGGTCGACCCGGCGGGCTCGCCCGTCCTCGACGTGCCCACGATCGGCGCCGCCAACTGGGCGGGCGGACTCGCGGCCACCGAGCATCTGCTGGCCCTCGGCCATCGCCGGATCGGCCTGATCGCGGGCCCGCCGCGGCTGCTGTGCTCTCGGGCCCGCTTCGACGGCTACCGCGCGGCCCTGGAGGGCGCCGGTCTCGCGGTGGACGACTCCCTGGTCGTCCCCGGCGACTTCCGCCCCGAGTCCGGCTGTACGGGCTGCACCGCGCTGCTCGATCTGCCCGAGCCGCCGACCGCCGTGTTCGCGGCCAGCGACCAGATGGCGCTCGGCGCGATCGAGGCACTGCGCCGACGGGGCCTGAGGGTCCCGGAGGACATGAGTGTGGTCGGTTTCGACGACCTTCCGGAAGTGCGCTGGTCGGCGCCGCCGCTGACCACGGTGCGCCAACCCCTCGCCGACATGGACAAGTTGGCCGTCCGTACCGTGCTGCGGCTGGCCGCGGGCGAACGGCCGGACTCGCCCCGGGTGGAACTGGGCACGGAGCTGGTGGTGCGGTCGAGCACCGCACCACCGTCCGCACCTGCTACTTGAGGGCCTCCCGGATCGCGTAGTACGCGGGCTTGGGCTGCAGTTGCTCGTCCCACGGCAGGGCCGCGCCCTCGCCGTCGAAGAAGGCCGGGATCCAGGAGTACTTGTCCGTGTAGTCCCAGATGGTGATGCCCACGCAGCGGCGCACCGCCAGACACGCCTCGGTCAGGTCCATGTACCACTGGGCCTGCGTGGCCAGCTTCTGTTCGTCCGCGGGCACGTACATGCGGATGTCGACCTCGGTGAGCGCGGTGTCGAGACCGAGCCGGGAGAAGCGGCGGAGGTTGTCCTCCAGCGTGGTCGGATAGCCGTACTGGAGCGCCAGATGGGCCTGGAGTCCGATGCCGTGCAGCGGGACGCCCTCGGCCCTCAACTCCTGGGCGAGCTTGAAGTAGGCGTCGCTCTTGGGGCCGATCGACTCGATGTTGTAGTCGTTGAGGTAGAGCTTCACCCGAGGATCGGCCTGGTGGGCCCAGCGCAGGGCGTCGGCGATGTAACCGGGGCCGAGGGTCTTGTAGAAGACGGTCTCCCGGTAGGTGCCGTCCTCGTTGAACGCCTCGTTGACGACGTCCCAGGCGAACACCTTGCCCCGGTAGTGCCGTACCTCCGTCTGGATGTGCTTCTTCAGGACCGCCCGCAGCTCGGGCGCCGTCCACTCGCGGCTGGTCAGCCAGTTGGGCAACTGGCTGTGCCAGACCAGGGTGTGGCCGCGCACCTTCTGGCGGTTGGCGCGGGCGAGGTCGACGATCTCGTCGCCCGCGGAGAAGTCGAAGACGCCCTGCTGGGGTTCGGTGGCGTACCACTTCATGCCATTGCCGGGGGTGATCTGGTCGAACTCGCTGTCCAGGATCGCCTTGTACGGCTCGTCCACCAGCTCGGGGTTGTCGGTGGCGCTGCCGAAATAGCGGCCGTGGCGCTGGGCGAGTTCGGCGAGGGTGGGCGGCTCGTTGTGGCCTTCACCGCAAAGACCCTGGGCGGACGGGGCGGTGACGGCGACCAGTACGGCGGCCAGGGCACCGACGAGTCTGAGACGGTTCCTGCGGTTCTTGCGCATGGTGCGACTCCTCACGGAACAAAGGGGGTGTGGGTGAGCCGTACGTCCGCGGGCGCGGGTCATCCCTTCGTGGCGCCGGCGGTGAGGCCGCCGACGAGCTGGCGCTCGGCGACGGAGTAGAAGGCCAGGGCGGGGACCATGGCGAGGACGAGATAGGCGAAGACGCGGGCCACGTCCTGCGAGTACTGGCCCTGGAACTGCTGGACGCCGATCGGGATGGTCCACCAGGTGGGCTCGTTGAAGACGAGCAGCGGCAGGAAGAAGTTGTTCCAGCTGGTGACGACCGCGAGCACCGAGACGGTGCCGAGCGCGGGCCGCGCCATCGGCAGCAGCACCCGCCAGAAGAAGCCCAGCGGACCGCAGCCGTCGAGGGTGGCCGCCTCCTCCAGCTCGCCCGGGATCTGCCGGAAGAAGCCGCGCAGGATGATGATGGTCATCGGCAGTCCGAAGGCGGCCTGCGGCAGGATCACGCCGAGCGGGTTGTCCAGCAGGTCCATCGAGCGCAGGAGCAGGAACAGCGGCAGCGCCGCCACCGCGAAGGGGAACATCAGCCCCATCGTGAACACCGTGAACAGCACCTCGCGGCCACGGAAGGCGAACCGCGCGAAGGAGAACGCGGCGAGCGCCGAGGCGGCGACCACGAGGAGGGTCGTACCCACCGCGATCAGCGTGCTGTTGCCGACCAGCCGCCAGAAGTCGGTGGAGGCGAGGATGTCGGTGTAGTTGCCGGTGACCCACGGATCGGGCAGCCCGATGGGGTTGCGGGAGAGCTGGTCGGTGGACTTGAAGCCGGAGATGACCGCGTAGAGCAGCGGTACACCCATCACCGTGCCGACCCCGATCAGCAGGAGGTGCAGCGGCAGGTTCCGCCCCCGCGTCTTGTGCCGGACGGTCATGCGCCGCCTCCCCGCATGGTCGTGGTCGCGCCCTCCAGGTCCCGGCGGAGCACGAACCGCTGGTAGGCGAGGGCGAAGACGAGGCTGATGGCGAACATGGCCACGCTGATCGCGCTGGCGTAGCCGACCTGGTAGCGCTTGAAGCCGAACTGGAACATGGTCACGGCCATCGTCTCGGAGTGATGGTCGGGGCCGCCGGCGGTGACCACCCAGACCAGGTCGAAGAGCTGGATCGACCCGATGACGGACAGGAAGACACTGATCCGCAGGGTCGGCGCGAGCAGCGGCAGGGTGACACTGCGGAACCGTTGCCAGGGCCCGGCGCCGTCGATCAGCGCGGCCTCGTGCAACTCCTTCGGGATGGACTGGAGTCCGGCCAGGTAGAGCATCATGTGGAAGCCGAAGTACTTCCAGGTCATCACCAGGAACAGGGTGGCCATCACCATGTCCGGGTCGGCGAACCACTCACCGCCCAGACCGTCCAGGCCGATCCCGCCGAGGACTTGGTCCGCGAGACCGTCGTCCGGGGCGAAGATCATGGCGAACAGCACACCGGTGATCGCCTCGGAGAGCACGTACGGCGCGAAGAACAGCATCCGGTACACGGCCCGGCCGCGCATGCGCTGATTGAGCGCGACGGCCATGGCGAGCGCGAACGGCAGCTGCAGCGCGAGCGAGAGCAGCACCAGGACCAGACAGCGCCACAGGTCGCCGAGGAAGACCGGGTCGTCCAGGAGCCGGGTGAAGTTGTCGACGCCGATGTACTCGGAGGGCATGCCGAAACCGCCCCACCGGAAGAAGGCGGCGTACAGCGCGAACAGGATCGGCAGCAGGACCAGGACGCCGAACAGCACCAGCGCGGGCACCTGGAAGGAGACCGCGGTGAGCCAGTGCAGCGCGCTCCGGCGGACCCGCCCCCGGACCGCGTCGGCGGCCGGGGGCGGCAGGTCCGTGTCAGGACGGCTCCGCTTGTCCGGGAGGAAGGTGGACGTCATCGGCGACTACTGCTCTTCCTTCGCGACGCTCGTGAGCGACTCGGTGACCTGCTCCGGCGACTTCGACCCGGCGATCAGCGCTCCGACACTGTCGTTGACCTCCTGGCCGAGGGCGGGCGCATAGGCCTGGTCGAGGTAGAGCTGGAAGCCGGTGGCAGCCGTCAGCTCCTTGTGCACGGCCTTGATGTTGGGGTCGGCGATGGCACTCTCGGCGCCCGGGACCACCGGCAGCACGCCGGTCTTCTTGACCAGCTCCAGATCGGTCGCCTCGGAGGCGAAGAACTTCAGGAAGTCCACCGCCGCCTGCGGGGCGCCGCTGCGCAGGGCGTGGCCGCCGCCCCCGCCGAACACCTCGGTGATCGCGCCCTGTCCGCCCTCGACCTCGGGGAACGGGAAGAACCCGAGGTCGTCCCCGAGCCCCTTGCCCGCGTCGGCCTGGACGACGGGCGCCCACTGGCCCATCAGCTCCATGGCCGCCTTGCCGTTGCCGACGGTGGCCGCCTGCCCGGTGGGCCCTGAGTAGGAGGCGCCGAGGAAGCCCTTCTGGAACGGCTCCAGCGCCACCAGGTCCTTGAGGTGCTCGCCGGCCTGGACCAGACCGGGGGCGGTGAAGTCCTTGTCCTCGTTGGCCTTCTGAAGGGCGCCCGCACCGGCGGTGCGCATCGCGAGGTAGGCCCAGAAGTACATGCCGGGCCACTTCTCCTTGCCCGCGAGGGCGAGCGGGGCGACATCGGCCGACTTCAGCTTGGTGACCGCCTCCAGGAAGGCGCTCCAGGTGGCCGGGGGCGCGCTGATGCCCGCCTTCTTGAAGAGCGCCTTATTGTACCAGAAGCCGATCATGCCGATGTCGAAGGGAATGCCGTACAGCTTCTCGTCGAGCAGATACGGCTGCCGCGCGACCGGCAGCAGGGTCTCGGCCCAGTCCTTGGTGCGGTCCGAGAGATCCTCGACGAGTCCCGCGTCGACCTGCTGCTTCAGTACGCCGCCGCCCCAGGTGTGGAAGATGTCGGGGAGCTTCCCGGAGGCGGTCAGCGCCGTCATCTTCGACTTGTAGGCGTCGTTCTCCAGCTGGACGATCTTTATCTTCACCTTGGGGTTCTGCGCCTCGAACTTCCGCGCGAGGCCCGCCCAGACGTCCTTCGTGGGCTGGGTGGTGGAGATGTTCCACCACTCGATGGTGGTCGTGCCGTCGGACGACCCTCCGTCCGAGTCGCCGCCGCAGCCGCTGAGTGCCGTCATGCTCAGACCGGCCGCGGCGGAGGCCGCCAGGAAGCCGCGGCGGGAGAGTGCCGGGTCGCCCATCATGCGCTCCTTGAGATCCGGGACGGCGCGTGCACTCCGTCCACCAGGGGTTTCGACAGTTTCGCTTCGAAAGTTTCGGTCGAATGACAGAAAGCTTCGCTGCTGCCGCACCCTAGAGACAGCGCCTGACGGGTGGCAACCCCTCGTACACGGGGAATCCGGCTCCGGCTCGCCCACGGCCGCAAGGGAGTTGGGATCAGCGGTCCGCCGCGCCCCGGCCTATGTACTCGAACCAGTCGAAACCCGCGCTGCCCTCGGTGACGTACATGCCGATCACCCGCCCGGTGAAGCCACCCGCGACCTGGGTGGAGAGATAGCGTCCGTCGAGCTCGGCCACGGTCGCCCCGCCGTCGGAGCTTTCGACCGAGAAGGCGACCGTGTCGGGCCCGCCGGCCCGGACGCCCTCCGCGGGACGCGGCGCGTCGGCCGAGCAGAACTCCACGGCCAGGGTCACCGGCCCTTCCGGAACGACGAGTTGGGCCACGCACTGCCGGACCGGCCCGATCCGGGCGAGCACACTGACCGTGCCCCGGCACACCTCGATGTCGTAGTGATGGGCCTCGTCCATCCGCACCGACAGACCAGCGCGCCCTTGCCCCGGGTCCACCCGGGTCGCCACCCGGCAGTCGTGGTGCTGCTGCCGACGGCCCACGAAGGTGTGGCCGGGCCGGTCGAGGCTGTCACCGGTGGCGTGCAGGGTGAGCCATCCCGGGCGCTCGGCCAGCGACCAGGCGCCGTCGGGGCGGCGGCGCGGGGAGATGAGGTGCGGGGCGAGGGCGGGGGCGTCGAAGTCGTCGCGAGCGGGCTCCGGCGGGAACGGGTGCAGGGCGGCGGGCGCCTCGTAGCGCTCGCGCACGGTGCCGACGCAGGGCCAGCCGTCCGCCCACTCCACGGGGACCAGGAAGGTCTCCCGGCCGAGGACATGGAACTTGGGGAAGAACCCGCGCGGCCGCGTCCCGAGCAGCACCATCCACCAACTGCCGTCGGCCGCCTGGACGAGGTCCGCGTGACCGGTGCACTGGATGGGCAGTCCGGTGCTGCGGTGGGAGAGCACGGGGTTGTGCGGGGCCGGTTCGAAGGGGCCCCTGGGTGAGCGGGCGCGGGCGATGGACACACTGTGCCCGTCCGCGGTGCCGCCCTCGGCGACCATGAGGTACCACCACTCCCCGATGCGGTACAGATGCGGCCCTTCGGGGTCCGCCATGCCCGACCCCGACCAGACCGGCACCGGCCCGTCGAGCACCTTCCCCGCCGCGGGGTCGATCCGCGCGAGCCCCACCCCCGCGACGGCGCTCCAGCAGGTGCCGTCCTCGTCCCAGGCCAGGTCGGGATCGATGCCGGGCAGGTCGATCCACACCGGGTCCGACCAGGGACCCTCGGGACGCTCGGCGGTGACGAGGAAGTTGCCCCCGCCGCCCACATGGGTGGTGATGACGTGGAAGCGGCCGTCATGATGACGGATCGTCGGCGCATAGATCCCGTCGGAGACCGCCAGGTCCTCCGGCACCTCGAACTGCCCCGCACGGTCGAGGACATTGCCGATCTGACGCCAGTTCACGAGATCCCGGCTGTGGAAGACCGGCAGCGCGGGGAAGTACTCGAAACTGGAGCACACCATGTAGTAGTCCGCCCCGACCCGGCACACGCTGGGGTCGGGGTGGAAGCCGGGGAGGACGGGGTTGTCGTACATCCGCATGCGTCAGTCCCTCCGTAGACCGAGCGAAACATTCGGTCTTCCTGGCGAACATTACGGAGCGGACTGTAAGCGGACCCTTGGGGGGCGGCAAGGCTGGCAGCGGCAGGCCTAGGCGGCGGGCGTACGGGCTTCCGGGCCGCTCCCCTGGGCCATGGGCAGGCTCAGCACCATGGTCAGGCCGCCGCCGGGAGTGTCCTCGGCGTGCAGGGTGCCGTCCATGGCCTCGGCGAAACCCCGGGCGACCGCGAGCCCCAGCCCGACACCGGCGCCGCGAGGGGCGTCGCCGTAGCGCTGGAAGGGTTCAAAGACACGCTCCTTCGCCTCGTCGGGGACGCCGGGCCCGCGGTCCACGACGCGCACCTCGACGCGATCGGCGATGGCACTGGCGGAGACGAGGACGGGCGTGCCCGGCGGGCTGTACTTGACGGCGTTCTCCACGACGTTGGCGACGGCTCTCTCCAGCAGCCCCTTGTCCACGTCGACCATGGGAAGCGTTTCCGGGATGTCGAGTTCGACGCTGTCCTCGGGCACCCCGCCGAGCGCCATCGGCACCACCTCGTCGAGGTCGATCTCGCGGACGATCGCGCTGACCGTGCCGGTCTGCAGGCGGGACATGTCGAGGAGGTTCCCGACCAGGTGATCCAACCGGTCGGCGCCCTCCTCGATCCCGGCCAGCAGCTCCGCCTCGTCCTCCTCGGACCACGCCACGTCGTCCGACCTGAGGCTGCTCACCGCCGCCTTGATCCCGGCGAGCGGGGTGCGCAGATCATGGCTTACGGCGGCCAGCAGCGCGGTGCGGATGCGGTTGCCCTCGGCGAGGGTTCGGGCCTGGTCGGCCTCCTCGCGGAGGCGGCGCCGGTCCAGGACCACGGCGGCCTGCGCGGCGAACGCGGCGAGCACCCTGCGGTCCTCGGCGGGCAGCACCCGGCCGGTCAGCGCGAGCGCCATGTGGTCCCCGACCGGTACGTCGACATCAGCGTGCTCGGGGTTCGTGCACGGCCCAGGTCCCACGCTTCCGGCGCAGGTCCACGGGTCGACTTCGCTCGCCCGCTCCAGCAGGGCGGCGGACTCCATGCCGAAGGTCTCCCGGACCCGTTCCAGCAACGCCTCCAGGCTGGTCTCGCCGCGCAGCACGTTGCCGGCGAGGAAGGAGAGGATCTCCGACTCGGCGCGCAGCCGGGCCGCCTGATGGGTCCGGCGGGCGGCGAGGTCGACCACCGAGGCGACCGAGACCGCGACGCCGACAAAGATCGCGATGGCGACGATGTTCTTCGGGTCGGCGATGGTCAGGGTGTGGACGGGCGGGGTGAAGAACCAGTTCAGCAGCAGCGACCCCACCACCGCCGAGGCCAGCGCGGGCAGCAGACCGCCCAGCAGCGCCGCCGCGACCGTCAGGCTCAGGAACAGCAACATGTCGTTGGCGAGGCCGACTTCGGGTGCGACCACGGTCAGCAGGAAGGTGAGCAGGGCAGGACCGAGCACACCGACGGCCCAGCCCCAGAGGATCCGCAAGCGACCGAGCCGGGCGCCCCGGGGAACGGGCAGCCCGCCCCGGCCCTTGCCCACCTCGGCATGCGTGATCAGGTGAACATCGAGATCGGGCCCCGACTCCCGGGCGACGGTCGCGCCGACGCCAGGCCCGAAGACGTACTGCCAACTCTTGCGCCGGGACACGCCCAGGACGATCTGGGTGGCGTTCACCCCGCGCGCGAAGGCCAGCAGCGCCGCCGGTATGTCGTCCCCGACGACGTGGTGGAAGGTGCCGCCGAGATCCTCCACCAGGGTGCGCTGTACGGCGAGTTCCTTGGGCGAGGCCGCGGTCAGCCCGTCACTGCGGGCGATGTACACCGCAAGCACCTCACCCCCGGCACCCTTCTCCGCCAGCCGCGCCGCCCGCCGGATCAGCGTCCGCCCCTCCGGACCACCGGTCAGCCCCACCACGATCCGCTCCCGCGAACCCCAGATCTTCTGCACCCGGTGCTCGCCGCGGTATTCACGCAGGTACTCGTCGACCCGGTCGGCCACCCACAACAGCGCCAACTCCCGCAGAGCCGTCAGATTCCCGGGCCGGAAGTAGTTGGACAGCGCCGCGTCGACCTTGTCCGGCTGATAGACGTTGCCGTGCGCCATCCGCCGCCGCAGCGCCTGCGGCGACATGTCGACCAGCTCGATCTGATCCGCCCGCCGCACCACCTCGTCCGGCACCGTCTCCTGCTGCCGCACCCCCGTGATCGACTCCACCACGTCCCCGAGGGACTCCAGATGCTGGATGTTCACGGTCGATATGACATCGATCCCGGCCGCCAGCAGCTCCTCGACATCCTGCCACCGCTTGACGTTGCGGGAGCCGGGGACATTCGTATGGGCCAGCTCGTCGACCAGCGCCACCTGCGGGCGGCGGGCGAGAACAGCGTCCACGTCCATCTCGGTGAAGGCCGTGCCCCGGTACGCCAGCTGCCCGCGCGCGATCTGCTCCAGACCGTGCAGCATCACCTCGGTACGCGGCCGGTGATAGTGCTCGACGAAGGCGACGACGCAGTCGGTGCCCCGCTCGGCACGCCGGTGCGCCTCGGAGAGCATCGCGTACGTCTTGCCGACGCCGGGTGCCGCACCGAGGTAGATCCGAAGCTTGCCGCGTCCCATGGTCATCCTTCGAAGCGGTAACCCATGCCGGGTTCGGTGATGAGAAAGCGGGGGTGGGAGGGGTCCGCTTCCAGCTTGCGGCGCAGTTGGGCCATGTAGACCCGCAGGTAGTTGGACTTGGTCAGGGCGGCAACCTTCTCGTCGGACGCCCGCCGGGCGGACAGCACGAGTACCGGCACCCGGCTCCAGCCACGCAGGGCCTTGATCACGTCGACGCCGTCCATGTCGGGCAGGCCGAGGTCGAGCAGCGGGGCTTCGGACTTCATGGCGGCGGGAGTCGGCGGAACCGGGACGTGTTCCGGGCCGCCGGCTCCCGTTCGAGTCGGGCAACGCCATCAGCTCTTCGCCACGAGATCCTTGAGGGCGATGTTGAGTTGCAGGACGTTCACGCGGGGCTCGCCGATGAAGCCGAGGGTGCGGCCTTCGGTGTGGTCCCCGACCAGCTCGCGAACCTCCTCGACCGGGAGGCCGTTGCGCTCGGCGACGCGGTGGACCTGGAGTTCGGCGTACGCCGGGGAGATGTCCGGGTCGAGTCCGGAGCCGGAGGAGGTGACGGCGTCGGCGGGGACCTGGGCGGGCTGGACCTTGTAGTCCGCCGTAGAGTTCTCCTTGACGACCTTGGCCTTGGCCTCCTTGACCCACTTGATCAGTTCGGGGTTGTCCCCGGAGCGGTTGGTGGCGCCCGAGAGGATCAGCCGGTACTGCGTGTTGACCGAGTTCTCCCCCAGTCCGCCCGCCGGCCGGGGCTGGAAGTAGTCCAGGCTGTAGCCCTGTTGGCCGATCAGGGACGAGCCGACGACCTCGCCGTCCGCCTTGATCTCCGAGCCGTTCGCCTGGTGGCTGAAGAGCGCCTGGCCCACACCTGTGACCGCCAGCGGATACAGAACGCCCGTGAGCACGGTCAACACGAGCAGCGCCCGCAGCGCCGCCCCCAGCAACCGGCCGGTGTTCACAACGGAGTTGTTCATGGTGGTCCTTCACCCGATCCCGGGGATCAGCGAGATGATCATGTCGATGAGCTTGATGCCGATGAAGGGCGCGATCAGGCCGCCGAGACCGTAGATCCCAAGGTTCCGCCGCAGCATGCGATCCGCGCTGACCGGCCGGTACTGCACGCCCTTCAGGGCGAGCGGCACCAGGGCGATGATGATCAGCGCGTTGAAGATGACCGCGGACAGGATCGCGGAGTCCGGCGAGGACAGGTTCATGATGTTGAGCTTGTCCAGGCCCGGGTACACGGCCGCGAACAGCGCCGGGATGATCGCGAAGTACTTCGCCACGTCGTTGGCGATGGAGAACGTCGTCAACGCGCCGCGGGTGATGAGGAGTTGCTTGCCGATCTCGACGATCTCGATGAGCTTGGTCGGGTTGGAGTCGAGGTCGACCATGTTGCCGGCCTCCTTGGCGGCCGACGTACCGGTGTTCATCGCCACGCCGACGTCCGCCTGCGCGAGCGCGGGCGCGTCGTTGGTGCCGTCACCGGTCATCGCGACGAGCTTGCCGCCGGCCTGCTCCCGCTTGATCAGCGCCATCTTGTCCTCGGGAGTCGCCTCCGCGAGGAAGTCGTCGACACCCGCCTCCTCGGCGATCGCCTTGGCCGTCAGCGGGTTGTCGCCCGTGATCATGACCGTCTTGATGCCCATGCGGCGCAGCTCGTCGAACCGCTCCCGCATGCCGTCCTTGACGACGTCCTTGAGGTGGATGACGCCGAGGATCCGCGGGCCCTTGGCGTCCTCGACGGCGACGAGGAGCGGCGTACCGCCGGCCTCGGAGATCCGGTTGGCGAGGGCGTCCGCGTCGTCCGTGACCCGGCCGCCCCGCTCCTCGACCCAGGTGATGACCGAACCGGCCGCGCCCTTGCGGATCATGCGTCCGTCGACGTCCACACCCGACATCCGGGTCTGGGCGGTGAACTCGATCCAGCCGGCCTGGGCCAGCTCGCCCTGGTGCCGCTCACGCAGCCCGTACTTCTCCTTCGCCAGGACGACGATGGAGCGGCCCTCGGGCGTCTCGTCGGCCAGCGAGGAGAGCTGGGCGGCGTCGGCCAGTTCGGCCTCCGTCGTTCCGCGCACCGGCACGAACTCGGCAGCCTGGCGGTTGCCCAGCGTGATGGTGCCGGTCTTGTCGAGCAGCAGGGTGGAGACATCACCGGCGGCCTCGACCGCGCGGCCGGACATGGCGAGCACATTGCGCTGGACCAGCCGGTCCATGCCCGCGATGCCGATCGCGGAGAGCAGGGCGCCGATGGTGGTCGGGATGAGGCAGACCAGCAGGGCGATGAGAACGACCATCGTCAGGTCGGTGCCCGCGTACTCGGCGAACGGCGGCAGGGTCGCCACGGCCAGCAGGAACACGATGGTCAGCGACGCCAGCAGGATGTTCAGCGCGATCTCGTTCGGCGTCTTCTGCCGGGCCGCGCCCTCGACCAGGTTGATCATCCGGTCGATGAAGGTCTCGCCGGGCTTCGTAGTGATCTTGATGACGATCCGGTCGGAGAGGACCTTCGTACCGCCGGTGACCGCCGAGCGGTCGCCGCCGGACTCCCGGATGACCGGGGCCGACTCACCGGTGATCGCCGACTCGTCGACGCTCGCGACGCCCTCGACGACATCACCGTCGCCGGGGATGACATCGCCCGCCTCGCAGACGACCAGGTCACCGATCCTCAGCTCGGTACCGGCGACCACCGTCCCGTCGACCTTGCGGGCCACGGTGTCGGTCTTGGCCTTGCGCAGCGTGTCCGCCTGCGCCTTGCCGCGTCCTTCCGCGACCGCCTCCGCCAGGTTGGCGAAGATCACCGTCAGCCACAGCCAGGCGCTGATGGTCCAGCCGAACCAGTCGCCCGGGTCCTTGAAGGAGAAGACCGTCGTCAGCACGGAGCCGACGAGGACCACGAACATCACGGGCGACTTGACCATCACCCGCGGGTCGAGCTTGCGGAACGCGTCCGGCAGCGACTTGACCAGCTGCTTGGGGTCGAACAGGCCCGCGCCTACCCGCCCCTCGGAGGGCTTGTGCCCGGTGGGTGCGTCCTGGTGGGGCGCAAGGGTGGGAGTGGACATGGAGTCCTGCTTCTTTACGTCGGTGGTCATCACGCCAGCCCTTCGGCGAGCGGCCCCAGCGCGAGGGCGGGGAAGTAGGTCAGACCGGTGATGATGAGGATCGCGCCCACCAGCAGCCCGGTGAACAGCGGCTTCTCGGTGCGCAGGGTGCCCGCGGTGGCCGGCACCGGCTTCTGCTCGGCGAGCGAACCGGCCAGGGCCAGCACGAACACCATCGGCAGGAAGCGGCCGAAGAGCATGCACAGGCCGAGCGTGCTGTTGAACCACTGCGTGTCCGCGTTCAGACCGGCGAAGGCCGAGCCGTTGTTGTTCGAGGCGGAGGTGTAGGCGTAGAGGATCTCGGAGAATCCGTGTGCCCCGCTGTTGGTCATCGAGTTCGCCGGGGTGGGCAGCGCCATCGCGAAGGCGGTGAAGACGAGCACCAGCGCCGGGGTGACGAGGATGTAGCAGGCCGCCAGCTTGATCTCGCGGGTGCCGATCTTCTTGCCCAGGTACTCGGGCGTACGGCCGACCATCAGTCCGGCGATGAACACCGCGATGATCGCCATGATCAGCATGCCGTAGAGGCCGGAGCCGACACCGCCGGGCGCGATCTCGCCCAGCATCATGCCGAGCATGGTGATGCCGCCGCCGAGGCCGGTGAAGGAGGAGTGGAAGGAGTCGACCGCGCCGGTGGAGGTGAGCGTGGTCGATACGGCGAAGATCGACGAACCGCCGATGCCGAACCGGACCTCCTTGCCCTCCATCGCACCCTTCGCCAGCTCGAACGCCGGGCCGTGGTGGGCGAATTCGGTCCACATCATCAAGGCGACGAAGCCGAGCCAGATGGTGCCCATCGTGGCGAGGATGGCGTATCCCTGCTTCACCGAGCCGACCATGACGCCGAAGGCGCGAGTCAGGGAGAACGGGATGACCAGGATCAGGAAGATCTCGAACAGGTTGGAGAACGGCGTGGGGTTCTCGAAGGGGTGGGCGGAGTTGGCGTTGAAGTAACCGCCGCCGTTGGTGCCCAGCTCCTTGATGGCCTCCTGCGAGGCGACCGCGCCCCCGTTCCACTGCTGCGAGCCGCCCATGAACTGGCCGACCTCGTGGATCCCGGAGAAGTTCTGGATGGCGCCGCAGGCAACCAGCACAATGGCGGCGACGCCCGCGAGCGGCACAAGGATGCGAACGGTGCCGCGCACCAAGTCGGCCCAGAAGTTGCCGAGTTCACCGGTGCGGGAGCGGGCGAAGCCGCGCACCAGCGCCACCGCGACCGCGATACCCACAGCCGCCGAGACGAAGTTCTGCACGGCCAGACCGGCGGTCTGCACGACGTGGCCCATGGCCTGCTCGCCGTAGTACGACTGCCAGTTGGTGTTGGTCACGAACGACACGGCGGTGTTGAACGCCTGGTCCGGGTCGATCGAGGAGAAGCCCAGCGAGCCGGGCAGGACGCCCTGGAGCCGCTGGAGGCCGTAAAGGAAGAGGATGCCGACCACGGAGAAGGCGAGGACGCCGCGCAGGTACGCGGGCCAGCGCATCTCGGTGTCGGGGTTGGCTCCGATCTCCTTGTAGATCCACTTCTCCACACGCCAGTGCTTGTCGGAGGAGTAGACCTTGGCCATGTAGTTGCCGAGGGGGACGTGGACGAGCGCCAGCGCCGCTATGAGAGCGACCAGTTGGAGGACGCCGGCGAGTACGGGACCCATATCTGCTCTCAGAACCTCTCCGGGAAAACAAGGGCGAGGACGAGATAGCCCAGCAGGGCGACGGCGACCACCAGGCCGACGATGTTCTCGACAGTCACAGCTTCGCCACCCCCTTGGCGACGAGAACCACCAGCGCGATCGCCGCGATCGTGGTGAAGACGAAGGCCAGATCGGCCATCGTGAGCTCCTGGAGTGTGCGGTTCGGTTGGACAGGGACGATTAGAGGAAACCGCTTCTCTGGCCGGAAACGACCGTCGTTGACGGCTCCCTTACGGGCCCGTGCGCGGCTTTGACGGGACTCTTACGCCTGGTGTGCGGCAGGCCTCAGCGCAGCCGGAAGCGCAGCCGGAAGCGCAGCCGGCAGATGACCGCGTCGGTGTCGCGCCGCACGGCGTGCGCGACCACGGCACCGCGCTGGTTCTGGAGGATCCGCTGCCACCACCGCTCCGGCTCCGTCTCCGGGATCAGCACGGTGACACGGGTGGCCGGCTCGGCCACGGCGACCTCACGGACGTAGGCGGCGATGGGACGGCCCAGTGAGCGGTGCTCGCTGTTCAGCCGGACCAGGGGCACGCCGGGGTTCCACTGTCTCCAGCCCAGCTCCAGGGCGTACAAGGCGGCTCGGTCCTCGGGGTCGGGGTAGCAGACGGTGACCGCGCGGACTTCGTCGCCTAGCGAGGCGGCGGCGGTCAGGGCCTCGGAGGTCAGCCGGGACAGGGAGGAGACGGGGACGATCACGACCGAGCGGTCGCGGTGCGGGGCCTGGGGAGTGCGGCCGAGGCCGAGCCGCTCGCCGATCCGGCTGTAGGCGCGGTGCACGGTCTCGAAGGCGAGTACCAGCAGCGGCAGGGCCACGACGATGAGCCAGGCGCCCTCCTCGAACTTGGTCGCGGTGACGACGACGGCGGAGATGCCGGTGAGGAGGCCGCCGAACCCGTTGAGCAGCGCCTTGCGGGGCGCGCCTGCCTGACGCCAGTGCCGGACCATGCCCACTTGGGCGATGGTGAAGCCGACGAAGACACCGATGGCGAAGAGCGGCACGAGGGTGTTGGTGTCGCCTCCGGAGAAGACGAGCAGGGCGGCGGAGACGAGGGCCAGGGCGAGCACGCCGTGCCGGTGGACCTGCCGGTCGGCCTTGAGGGCGAAGACGTGCGGAAGGTAGTTGTCGCGGGCCAGCAGCTTCAGCAGCACCGGGAGGCCGCCGAAGGAGGTGTTGGCCGACAGGGCCAGCAGGATCATCGTGGCGAACTGGATGACGTAGAACGCCCAGTTGTGGCCGAGGGAGGCGTCCGCGAGCTGGGCGAGGGCGGTGACGCCCTCGACCGGCTGGAGGTGGAAGCGGGAGATCAGCACCGAAAGACCGATCAGCATCACTCCGAGGACCGCGCCGAGGGCGACCTCGGCGTGCTGGGCCCGCTTGCCCCGCGGGGTGCGGAAGGAGGGGACGGCGTTGGCGATGGCCTCGACGCCGGTGAGGGCGCTGCATCCGGAGGCGAAGGCCTTCAGCAGGAGCAGGGCACCGACGGTGGTGGCGTTGTCGGCGAGCACCGAGGCGTGGCCCTCGGCGGTGGCGGTGCTGACGGGCGCGGACCGGAAGAGGCCGACCG
Organism: Streptomyces cinnabarinus; assembly: GCF_027270315.1. NCBI lineage: Bacteria > Bacillati > Actinomycetota > Actinomycetes > Kitasatosporales > Streptomycetaceae > Streptomyces > Streptomyces cinnabarinus. The sequence continues at coordinate 1,564,646 of NZ_CP114413.1, forward strand.
ATATGAGCACGAGGATCGACCCGACGAACACGACGGTCGGCACGATGAACGCCTTGGCCGACTCGACGATGCCGCGCAGGTTCACGCCGGTGATCAGCACCAGGACGGCCAGACACAGCCACAGCCGGTCGGCGTAGAGCTCCGGAAAGGCGGAGGTCAGGGCGGCGACACCGGCGGTGACGGCGACGGCGACATTCAGGACGTAGTCCAGGACCAGCGAGGCGGCCGCCACCAGGCTGGTGCGCGCACCGAGGTGTCGCTTGGCCACGGCATAGGATCCGCCGCCGTCCGGGAAGGCCGCGATCACCTGCCGGTACGAGGCGACCAGCACCGCCAGCAGGCCCGCGATGGCCAGCGTGACCGGCAGCGTGAAGCCCAGCCCATGGGTGCCGGCTGCGGCCAGGACGAGCACGATCGCCTCGGGCCCGTAGGCCACGGACGCCATCGCGTCCAGGGACAGCGCGGCCAGGCCGGTGACCGCGGTGAGGCGATGGCGCTCGCCGGTATCGGGCGGCTCCTCGCCGGCAGGGTCGGCGTCCGGTTCGGCGGTCAGCACGGACATGGCTGGGTGCTCCTTCGTACGGTGTGCGTTGTCCAGCCAGATTCCGTCCGCGCCGACGCGCCACCGGGCACTCCTTGCGGGTTCTTCGCGCCGATCCGGACGACTTTGACGGATCGCTGACGCGCGGTGGGACGTCAAGAAGCGGCGGCGCTCCGTCAGAGTCCCGTCAACACGCGCGATCCGCGCACGTGCCGTCCCTGGCGTCGGCGGCATGGAACACACACAGCCGGAGAGCCCAGTGGTGTACGACCGTCAATGGGCGCCGGACCTGCTCAGCTCGGTCCGCTGCTCGGGCCTGGTCCTCGGGCTGTTCCTGCTCGTCGACTGGGGTGCCGACACCCTTACTCCGGCGCGCGGGGCGCTGTGGGTCACTCTCGCCGCGCTGCTCTTCGTGGTGCTGTGCCCGGCCCGCGTGACGGCCGGCGAGGGCTGGCTGGAGACGCGCCGTCTGCTGGTGACCCGGCGGGTACGCACCGACCTGCTGGTGTCGGTGCGCTGCCTCGACGGCGTGGCCCAGCGCCTGGTGCTGCGGAATGCCTTCTGCGACCGGGTGGAGATCGACCCCCTGCTCCTGATCGGCAACCCCGACCTCTGGCACCGCCTCGACGAGGACACCCAGCGGTCCGTGGCCGCGGGATCCCTGCTGTGCGGTCGGACGGCACTGCGTCAGGCGGCCGAGCGCATCGACCGCAAGACCGCGGAGACGGTGTTCAAGGTGTCGGGCCTGGACTGAGGGCAGCGTCACGCTGGGTGGCGACCCGGCTCACTACGCGGCCGACCCAGTCTTAACGGAAGCTTGACGCCTGCACCCCCCGTGATCCGTAGGCCCAGGCGTCACTCTCTGCTTACGCTGATGCGGCCGTCCGCGGGATGGCCGAAAACGCTCGCCGCGCCGCACATCAGGAGCCTCCGGATGGCCACCACGCAACACCCCGCGCCCAGCCGCCTGCGCGCCTGGATGCTGGAGGGCCTGTCCGACATGGGCAAGGGCCATGCTCAGCAGGCACAACGCCCCGAACCGGAGCCCGCGCACCAGGGCCAACGCTGGTACCGCGTGATGTGCCTGACCGGCGTCGACTACTTCTCCACCCTCGGCTACCAGCCGGGCATCGCGGCCCTCGCGGCCGGCCTGCTGTCACCGATCGCGACCATCGTGCTGGTGATCGTCACCCTGGCGGGCGCCCTGCCCGTGTACCGGAGGGTGGCCGAGGAGAGCCCCCGCGGCGAGGGCTCGATCGCCATGCTGGAACGACTGCTCTCCTTCTGGAAGGGCAAGCTCTTCGTCCTCACCCTGCTCGGCTTCGCCGCCACCGACTTCCTGATCACCATCACGCTCTCGGCGGCGGACGCCTCGACCCACCTGGTCGAGAACCCGCACCTCAACGATGCCCTCCACGACCAGCAGATGCTGATCACCCTGCTGCTCGTGGCGCTGCTCGGCGCGGTGTTCCTGAAGGGCTTCCTGGAGGCGATCGGCGTCGCGGTGGCGCTGGTGGTGGCCTACCTGGCGCTCAACGCGGTCGTGGTGACGGTCGGCCTGTGGCATGTGATCACCGAGGGCCATGTGGTCACCGACTGGTCCAACGCCCTGACCGCCGAGCACGGCAACGTCTTCGTGATGATCGGCATGGCCCTCCTCGTCTTCCCGAAGCTCGCCCTCGGCATGTCCGGCTTCGAGACCGGCGTCGCGGTGATGCCACACGTCAAGGGTGACCCGGGCGACACCGAGGAACGGCCCACGGGCCGCATCCGCGACACCAAGAAGCTGCTCACCACGGCCGCCCTGATCATGAGCTGCTTCCTGATCACCACCAGCTTCATCACCACCCTCCTCATCCCCGAGGAGGACTTCGAGGAGGGCGGCCCGGCCAACGGCCGCGCCCTCGCCTACCTCGCGCACGACTACCTCGGCGGCACCTTCGGCACGGTTTACGACGTCTCCACGATCGCGATCCTCTGGTTCGCCGGCGCCTCCGCGATGGCGGGCCTGCTGAACCTGATGCCCCGCTATCTGCCCCGGTACGGAATGGCACCGCACTGGGCACGCGCGGTACGCCCGATGGTCATCGTCTTCACTCTGGTCGCGTTCCTGGTGACCTGGATCTTCGACGCCGACGTCGACGCCCAGGGCGGCGCCTACGCCACCGGTGTGCTGGTCCTCATCAGCTCCGCCGCGATCGCCGTGACCATCGCCGCCCGCAAGGCGGGACAGCGGAACTGGACGATCGCCTTCGCCGTGATCTCCGCGGTGTTCCTCTACACGACGGTCGTGAACGTCATCGAGCGCCCCGACGGTGTGAAGATCGGCGCCTGCTTCATCGCGGGCATCATCCTGATCTCCCTGCTCTCCCGGCTGCTGCGCGCCTTCGAGCTCCGCGTGACCAGCGTGACGCTGGACCCCATGGCGGAACGGTTCGTCCGTGACATGGCCAGCCGGAAGATCCGGTTCATCGCCAACGAGCCCGACAACCGGGACAAGGCCGAGTACCGCGACAAGATCGAGCAGATCCGGCAGGACAACGACGTCCCCGGCCAGGAGGACTTCGTCTTCGTCGAGGTGACGGTGACAGACCCGTCGGAATTCGAGGCGGGCCTGACGGTGCACGGCGAGGTCCTCCACGACCGCTACCGCGTCCTGACCCTGGAGTCCTCCTCCGTCCCGAACGCCCTGGCCGCCTTCCTCCTCCACGTCCGCGACACCACGGGCCGGACGCCCCACATCTACTTCGAGTGGACCGAGGGCAGCCCGTTCGCCAACTTCCTCCGCTTCTTCCTCTTCGGCCAGGGCGAGGTCGCCCCGGTGACCCGGGAGGTCCTGCGCGAGGCGGAACCGGACCGGGCCCGCCGCCCCCGCGTCCACACCGGCTGACAGCCCGACATACGGGGCAACCGGCCGACCGCCTGACATACGGGGCATAAGCACCCGTCCCGGCTACCGTGGGACGCCCCCACCGACCGCCCCGAAGGCGAGGCGCCCCATGCCCCTGAGCATCCGCAACCAACTCCCCGGCACCGTCACCGCCATCACCCCCGGCGAGGCCATGGCCACAGTCAGGGTCGGCCTCGCCGGCGGCCACGACATCACGGCCGCGATCACCCGAGACGCGGTCGAGGACCTGGCCCTCGCCCCGGGCTCCGAAGTCCGCGTCCTGGTGAAGTCGACCGAGGTCTCCCTCGCCACCGGCCCCCTGACCGGCCTGTCGATCCGCAACCAGCTCCCGGGCACGGTGACCGGGATCGCGACGGGCAACGCGATGACCACGGTGCGGATCAAGGTGCCCGGCGGCGACCTCACCTCGGCGATCACCACCGACGCGGCGACCGACCTGGCCCTGTCCCCCGGCATCTCCGTCGTGGCCCTGATCAAGTCGACGGAGATCGCCCTCGCGACCCCCTGACACGCCGCCTCCGACGCAAAAGGGCTCCGCCCAGGCCGTAAGCCCGGGCGGAGCCCTTCATTTCACGTCGCCGGATCAGTCCTCGTACGCGTCCAGCGGCGGGCACGAGCACACGAGGTTGCGGTCACCGAAGGCCTGGTCGATACGGCGCACCGGCGGCCAGTACTTCTCCGCGGCCGAGACCCCGCCCGGGAACACGGCCTCCGCACGGCTGTACCCGTGGTCCCACTCCCCGCCCAGCGCGGCGGCGGTGTGCGGGGCGTTCCGCAGCGGGTTGTCGTCCGCGGCCCACTCCCCGGAACCGACCTTCTCGATCTCCCCGCGAATGGCGATCATCGCCTCGCAGAAACGGTCCAGCTCGATGAGGTCCTCGGACTCCGTCGGCTCGATCATCAGCGTGCCGGCGACGGGGAAGGACATCGTCGGCGCGTGGAAGCCGTAGTCGATGAGCCGCTTGGCCACGTCGTCGACGCTCACGCCGGTCGCCTTCGTCAGCGGCCGCAGATCGATGATGCACTCGTGCGCGACCAGCCCGCCCGGACCCGTGTACAGCACGGGGAAGTGCGGCTCGAGGCGCTTGGCGATGTAGTTGGCGCTGAGCACCGCGACCTGCGTGGCCCGCTTCAGCCCCTCGCCGCCCATGAGGCGGACGTACGACCACGAGATCGGCAGGATCCCCGCGGAACCCCACGGCGCCGCCGAGATCGGCCCGACACCGGTCTTCGGCCCGGCGGCCGGCTGGAGCGGGTGGTTCGGCAGATACGGCGCCAAGTGGGCCCGTACACCCACCGGACCGACACCCGGACCGCCGCCGCCGTGCGGGATGCAGAAGGTCTTGTGCAGGTTCAGATGCGAGACGTCACCGCCGAAGTGCCCCGGCTTGGCGAGCCCCACCAGCGCGTTGAGGTTGGCGCCGTCGACGTAGACCTGCCCGCCCGCCTCGTGCACCTGCGCGCAGATGTCGGCGACATGCTCCTCGAACACACCGTGCGTCGAGGGGTACGTGATCATCAGCACCGAGAGCTCGTCGCGGTACTGCTCGATCTTCGCCCGCAGATCCTCGACGTCGATCTCGCCGTCCTCGGCGGTCTTGACGACGACGACCTTCATGCCCGCCATCACGGCGCTGGCGGCGTTGGTGCCGTGCGCGGAGGACGGGATGAGGCACACGGTCCGCTGCTCGTCCCCGTTGGCCCGGTGGTATCCGCGTACGGCGAGCAGCCCGGCCAGCTCGCCCTGCGACCCGGCGTTGGGCTGGAGGGAGACCTTGTCGTACCCGGTGACCTCGGCGAGACGCTCCTCCAGCTCGTGGATGAGCGTGAGGTAGCCCTCGGCCTGCTCCTGGGGCACGAAGGGGTGCAGCTGCCCGAACTCGGGCCAGGTGACCGGCTCCATCTCGGTGGTCGCGTTGAGCTTCATCGTGCAGGAGCCCAGCGGGATCATGCCGCGGTCGAGCGCGTAGTCGCGGTCCGCGAGACGGCGCAGGTAGCGCAGCATCGCGGTCTCGGAGCGGTGCTGGTGGAACACCGGGTGGGTGAGGAACTCGTCCCCGCGCAGCAGGCCCTCCGGCAGCGCGTCGCCGGCCTGGGCGTCCAGCGCCTCGACGTCGCCCTCGACCCCGAAGGCGCTCCACACGGCGGCCAGCTGGGCCCGGCCGGTGGTCTCGTCGCAGGCGGCGGAGACATGGTCGGCGTCGACGAGCCAGAGGTTCACGCCGCCTTCCCGCGCGGCGGCCACGACCTCGGCGGCCCGCCCGGGAACCCGCACGGTGACCGTGTCGAAGTACGAGCCGTGCACGACCTCGACCCCGCCCGCGGTCAGCCCCGCGGCGAGGATCGTGGCGTAGCGGTGAACCCGTCCGGCGATGCCCTTCAGCCCCTCGGGCCCGTGGTAGACGGCGTACATGCCCGCCATGACGGCGAGCAGCACCTGCGCCGTACAGATGTTGCTGGTCGCCTTCTCCCGGCGAATGTGCTGCTCACGCGTCTGCAGCGCCAGCCGGTACGCCTTGTTCCCGTCCGCGTCCACGGACACCCCGACGAGGCGGCCGGGCAGGCTGCGCGCGAACTTCTCGTGCACGGCCATGTAACCGGCGTGCGGACCGCCGAAGCCCATGGGCACACCGAAGCGCTGCGTGGTACCGACCGCGATGTCCGCGCCCAGCTCACCGGGCGACGTCAGCAGCGTCAGCGCCAGCAGATCGGCGGCGACGGTGACGAGTGCACCGAGCTCATGGGCCTGCTCGATGACGGGCTTGATGTCGCGCACGGCGCCGGAGGCGCCCGGGTACTGGAGGAGCACGCCGTTGATCTCGCGGGCGGCGATGTCGGCCGGGATGCCCTCGCTCAGGTCGGCGACGACGACCTCGACACCCGTCGGCTCGGCGCGCGTCTCGATCACGGCGATGGTCTGCGGAAGGGCGTCCGCGTCGATCAGGAACAGGCCCTTCTTGTTCTTGCCCATGCGCCGGGACAGCGCCATGGCCTCGGCCGCGGCGGTCCCCTCGTCGAGCAGCGAGGCACCGGAGGTGGGCAGCCCGGTGAGTTCGGCGACCATGGTCTGGAAGTTCAGCAGCGCCTCGAGCCGGCCCTGCGAGATCTCCGGCTGGTAGGGCGTGTAGGCGGTGTACCAGGCCGGGTTCTCCATGACATTGCGCAGGATGACCGGCGGGGTGAAGGTCCCGTAGTACCCGAGCCCGATCATGGAGCCGAGCACCTGGTTACGGTCCGCGAGCGAGCGCAGCTCGGCGAGCACCTCGGCCTCGGTCCGCGCTCCCGGCAGGGCGAGGGAGTCGGCGTTCTTGATCACATCCGGCACCGCGGCGGCGGTGAGCTCGTCGAGCGAGCCGTATCCGACCTGGGCGAGCATCTTGGCCCGGGCTTCCTGGTCAGGCCCGATGTGACGCTGCTCGAAGGGGATCCCCATCTCGAGCTCGGAGAGCGGAATGCGGTGGGCGGTCATTACGGAGGCCTCCTGGTCAGACACGACCTTCGAGGGGCACCACGGCACGGGTACCCGGACGGCCTCCCCCTCTGTCATCTCAACCTGAGAGTTTCACCGGGGGCCTGAGGGCGCCCGGCTTTCACCGTCGGTGAGAGCGGAAGCCTTCGACACCCGCTCTGCTTTCCAGAGTGACCTCGTCCGTGCGGTACGTGGGCCTGAGAGATTCCGGGGAGGATTTGCTCCTTCGGCGCCTCCGATGATGTCTGGAGGACTCTCCCGCACGGGGTCAGCAGCCGCTGTCAGCCTACCAGCGAGGTCAACGCCCAGGCGTTCGAGTGGCCGCGCGCCCGAATGTGCTCTTTCGTAGTGCTTACGGATGAGTTGCGACCAAGTGGAGGGCCCGTGCAGACCGACATCGATCCGCGCAACCTGATCGGCCGCAAGGCGTTCGACCGCAACGGCACGAAGATCGGCACGATTGACGAGGTCTACCTCGACGACGCGACCGGCGTACCGGAATGGGCAGCGATACGCACCGGCCTGTTCAGCAGAGACGCCTTCGTCCCCCTGGAACCCAGCGAACTGATCGAAGGCACGTTGAAGGTCCCCTTCGACCGCTCCCTGATCAAGGACGCCCCCGACTTCGGCGTAGGCCGCCACCTCTCCCCCGAACAAGAACTCCAGCTCTACCACCACTACGGCCTGGACATCACCTCCCCTCCACCCCCCGACCACGACTTCGGCAACTTGGCGGGAACAGAGGACGCGGACATGTAGCTACTGCGGGCAGCGGCGCCGTAGCTGCGGGCGGAGCGCGCCCACCCCCACGCCGGTCAAAGGCACGGGCTCATGAACCAGCTCCGCCCGCTGAGGCCCCATGCCTCCCCCGCACCAAGGGCAACGGCTCGGCAACAGCCAGCAGCGGATCATCGACCCGGAACGTCCGCACCCTCCCCGGCTCCGACTCAGGCGTCTCGAACCGCACAGTCACCCGCCCCAGCCCACTCCCCTGCACCCACCCATGCCCGAACTCCGCATGCACCACGTCATGCCCCGCCGGCCACCGCCGCTCCCCAAGCACCTCCACCGCGTCCCCGACCCCCGCGGCCTCACCCGAACCATCCCCCTCCTCCCCCGAATCCTCCGCCCCCAGCTCCCCCGCGGCCTGCGCGAACAAATCCTCCTGCGTGTAATCCGCGAGCCCACTCACCCCGACCCCCAGCAACCGCACACCCCCCGTGGTGTCGACCGCCTCCAGCAGCCGCGCGGCCGCCTCCCGCACCACCGCCGGATCATCCGTGGGCCCCCGCAGGGTTTCGGACCGAGTCAGCGTCGAGAAGTCGTACCGCCGCACCTTCAGCACGATGGTCCGCCCGGACAGCCCCGCCCCCCGCAACCGCCGCACACACCGATCGGCCAGCCGCTGCACCTCGAGCCCGACCCGCACCCGGTCATGGATATCGACGTCGTACGTGTCCTCCACCGACACCGACTTCGTCTCCCGCTCGGCCACCACCGCCCGCTCGTCCCGCGCCAGCGCCATCGCGTACAAGGCGTGCCCATGTGCCTTCCCCAGCATCCGTACGAGCTCGTCCTCCCCCGCCTCGGCCAGCTCGTCGACCGTATGGATCCCGGCCCGCCGCAGATGGTCCCCCGTGGCCGGCCCCACCCCCGGCAGGGTCCGCACCGACATCGGCCCCAGCAACGCCCGCTCGGTCCCCGGCTCGATCAGCACCAGCCCGTCCGGCTTGGCCTGCTCCGACGCGATCTTCGCCAGCATCTTCGACGCCGCGAGCCCCACAGACCCGGTGAGCCCGGTGACGGCCCGTATCTCGGCGCGCAGCTTCACCCCCGCCAGCCGAGCCGACTCCGCGTCCCAGGCCGCGCCCCCGGCCTCCAGATCCACAAACGCCTCGTCCAGACTGAGCGGCTCCACCAAGGGCGACAGCGCCCGCAACAGCGCCATGACCTGCTCACTGATCGACCGGTAGAACCCGAAGCGCGGCACGAGATACGCGGCGTTCGGCGCCAGCCGCCGCGCCTGCGCCATGGGCATCGCGGAATTGACCCCGAAGACCCGGGCCTCGTACGACGCGGTAGCCACCACACCGCGTGGTCCGAGCCCACCCACGATCACGGCTTTCCCGCGCAGACTCGGCTTGGACGCCTGCTCCGCCGAGGCGAAGAAGGCATCCATGTCGAGGTGCAGGATCGTAGGCGCGCTTCTCACATCTCCGATGCTGCCCTACACCACTGACAATGCCCCCGCACCGCTCCCGGCCGGGCTCACCAGGGGCCCTCAGACCGCCCGGTTACGCCGCCGTGCCAGCTCGTCCGCCGGGTTGTGCCCGACGAGTGTCTCCCCGGTGTCGATGCGCTCCCCGTGCAGCTGGGACAGCGCGCTCTCGACATCCCGCCACACCACGCCGACGGCGATCCCGAAGATCCCCTGTCCGCCCTGGAGCAGCGCGTGGACCTCGTCGGGCGAGGTGCACTCGTAGACCGTGGCACCGTCGCTCATCAGCGTCATGCGCTCCAGATCGCTGAAGCCCCGCTCCCGCAGGTGCTGCACCGCGGTCCGGATGTTCTGCAACGACACCCCGGTGTCCAGGAACCGCTTGACGATCTTCAGGACGACGACGTCCCGGAAGCTGTACAGCCGCTGCGTCCCCGACCCGTACGCGGGCCGCACGCTCGGCTCCACGAGCCCGGTGCGCGCCCAGTAGTCCAGTTGCCGATAGGTGATCCCGGCGGCCGCACAGGCCGTCGGGCCTCGATAGCCGATCTGCTCGGACGCCATGGGCGCCGCCCCTCCGCCGCTCGGCACGGCCGTCGGTCGCTGCGGGGCGCGGTCGGCCGCACCGCCCGACTGGGGATATCCCCCGTTCGAGCGGAGCCGTGAGCTCGGGGGAGGGTACGGACCGCTCTCCCCGAGACTGCGTCCGGGGGCACCCCCAGCCGTACCGTCGCCGCTGCTTCTCACGCCGACCTCCGTCCTTGACCTGCCTTCTCGACGGTAGGCAGTCACCAGGGGTGCGTCAACGATCGCCACACTCGGCACGCCGAGTGATAATCACCCTAGGAGTGGTTTCCCGTACCCAACCGCGGGGAAAGGCTAGCCGAATGCACTGGGGCCGGGTCGCAGGACGCTCTCACTCGCCGCTGGCAATTGCCGCCGCCCGAGAATCTCACTGGCTGCTGGTGCCGAAGTCCTCGGGTGAGATCTGGTCGAGGAACTCGCGGAACTTCTCCACCTCGTCCTCCTGCTCGTCCGGGATCGCGATGCCGGCGTCGTCGAGCACGCCGTCGCTGCCGTAGATCGGCGTCCCGGTGCGCAGGGCCAGCGCTATGGCGTCGGACGGACGCGCGCTCACCTCGACCCCGCTGGCGAAGACCAGCTCGGCATAGAAGACGCCTTCACGCAGGTCCGTGATGCGCACTTCGGTGAGCTCCTGGCCGACGGCCTCCAGCACGTCCTTGAACAGGTCGTGGGTCAGCGGTCGCGCGGGGGCCATGCCCTGCTGGGCGAAGGCGATGGCCGTCGCCTCCCCCGGCCCGATCCAGATGGGGAGGTAGCGGTCGCCTCCCACTTCGCGCAGGAGCACGATCGGTTGGTTGGAGGGCATTTCGACCCGGACACCTACGACATCGAGCTCGTTCACACAGCAACCCTAGGCCGTGCCCGGGACGTTTGGGTAGTCGGGCAGGAAACGGGCGGCCGATACGGCCCTCCCACGGCCCCCGGCTCAGGGCAGCCGCACCCCGAGCGCGGTCTGCACGAGCGCGGCGTGCAGCTTGACCGTGAGCCCCGCCAGCTCCTTCGTACGGGCCTCGGCGTGCGCCCTGGTCTGCGGGTTGCGGTGCCGCTTGAGCGGCGCCACGACCTGGTCCACCAGGCCCGCCTCACGGTCCGCGGCGGCCTTCATCACCCGCAGGTGCCGCGGCTCGATCCCGAACCGCCCCAGCTCGGCGACGAGCGAGGCCACGGTGACCGTCTCGGCGTCGTACGCCCCGTCCGGCAGCGGCGCGATCAGCCCGTACGACTCCCACTCCTGAAGGTCGCGTTCCTCGATCTCCGCGGCGGACAGCAACTCGGCCCGCCCGATCCGCGCCGCCGTGGGGACCTCGGAAAGCTCCGGCACGGCCTCCCCGTCCCGCTGGCGGCCCACGGCGGGCAGCGGGACGGCCTCACCGCGCGCCATGGCGTCCAGATGCTCGCGGATCACCTTGAGCGGCAGATAGTGGTCCCGCTGCATCCGCAGCACGTACCCGAGCCGCTCGACGTCGTCGGCGCTGAACTTGCGGTACCCGGAGGGCGTCCGGCGCGGCTCGACTAGGCCCTCGGACTCCAGGAAACGGATCTTGGAGATGGTGACTTCGGGAAACTCGTCGTGCAGCGCGTTCAACACCGTGCCGATGCTCATCAGCCCGCTGTCCGTGGCGGCGATGCCGTGCCCGGCACCGCCGCTCGGTGTATGAAGCATGGACCTTCTCCGGGGGAGGGTCAGTAGCCTCGCTGGCTCGCGTAGAAGACCAGCCGGTACTTGCCGATCTGCACCTCGTCACCGTTCGACAGAGCGACCTGGTCGATCCGCTCGCGGTTGACGTACGTGCCGTTCAGGCTGCCCACGTCGGCGACCGTGAACGAGCCGTCCTGGCCGCGGCGGAACTCCACGTGCCGGCGCGAGACGGTGACGTCGTCCAGGAAGATGTCGCTCTGCGGGTGACGGCCGGCGGTGGTCAGGTCGCCGTCCAGCAGGAAGCGGCTGCCCGAGTTCGGCCCACGGCGCACCACCAGGAGCGCGGAACCGAGCGGCAGCGCGTCGACAGCGGCCTGCGCCTCGGGAGACAGCGCCGGGACCTGCGTCTGACCGGTGACCTCGGCGTCGTAGGCCTCAAGACCGGAGATGGAGATCGTGGACGTGGTCTCGGACGGACGCTCGGGAACCGCACCCGCCCGCAGCGGAGCACCGCAGTTGGAACAGAAGCGACTGTTCTCCGCGTTGCGGTTACCGCACCTCGTGCACACCAGGGCCGACATGGACGGATCCTCCTGCCGCGGCTGCCCCGCCGGGGCATTGGACGCGTACGGGTCGGCGGCGAACCCTCCGCCCGTACTTGAGGCTGACGGTTGCCCGAAACCTATGCCTCCGGCCTGGGCAGGGTCAACCGACGGCGCGCCCTGACCTCCGGAAATGTCGCCGCCCGGACCGCCCACCTGGTCCCGGAACAACGGCCGCTGACCCTCTGCGTCAGGCTGGGCGCGATGACGGGCGGTGGCGTTGTCGTTGCCCTCTCGCGCGCTCTTGCCGAACAACTTCGCAAACAACTTCACGGGCGATTCCCCTTGACTGAAACAGACCCGCCCGTGGGGCAGGACGAACCCTGACTGCACACTCCGGCCGACCCGGACATCCTCACAACGTCCGTATCCACCAGACAGTTTCCACCACGCACCACCCATTCGGTGCGCCGACCCCCCGCAACCTCATGCCCTCGCCGGACGTCCCCCATGCACCCCCGATTCACCGCGAGGACGACCGAGCGTAGTCAGGCCGCTCCGCGGCCCGCAAGGCGTCCACAACGATCTTGTCCGACCGCTCGACCGTCACGGTGGCCTGCTCCTTCTCCAGAGTCTGCACCACGCCTCCAGGGATGTTCAGAGCCGGTTCGAGGTCCTGCGGCTTGCCGATGACCTTGAAACGATAGGGCGCGTTGATCTTGTTCCCGTCGACGCTCACGGAGTTCTCCGAATCCGTCAGATACGTACCCGCCACCACGCGTACCCCGTTCACCTGGATCGCCTCCGCGCCGGCCGCACGAAGTTCCTGGATGGCGTCCAGCAGCATGTCCGCCTCGACCGTCCCCTTCGTGTCGTCGATGGTCACCGTGATGCCGGGCCCCTGGGCTGCCACCGTGCCCGCCAGAATGCCGAGTTGCCGCTCCTTCTCGACCGTCTGCCGACGAGCCTCCTCGGCCTGGTTCGAGCTGTTCTCCAGCTCGTCCCGCTGCTTTTCGAGTCCCTGCTTCTCGTCCTCAAGACGCTGTGTGCGGTCGTCCAGTTCATCGAGGATGCGGACAAGATCTTCCTGACGCGCTCCGCGCAGGGCGTCGTCCCCGTCGCTGTTGGAGGCGACCTGCACGGCCAGGCCGAACCCGAGGCCGAACAGCAGCAGCGCGACGATCAGTTGGGCCCGCGTGACACGCGGCGGCCACAGCCCCTTGGCCAGGCGCTGCCGACCGGTCAGCCCGGACCGGGGCTCCGGGGCCTCCGGCGCCGCCCCGGAAGCCGCGGACGGCACCTCGTCGGGCAGCTCCTTGCGCAGTCTGTTCTCGGTCCCGGGCGTCTCGTCCTGGTTGCTCATCGGCCTCACGCCCGGAACACGTGCCGGCGGATCGCCGCGGCGTTCGAGAAGATCCGGATACCGAGGACCACGACGACACCAGTGGACAGCTGGGCCCCCACGCCCAACTTGTCGCCGAGGAACACGATCAGCGCGGCTACGACCACATTGGACAGGAACGACACCACGAAGACCTTGTCGTCGAAGATGCCGTCGAGCATGGCCCGCAGACCACCGAAGACGGCGTCCAGCGCCGCCACGACGGCGATCGGCAGATAAGGCTCGACGACCGCCGGAACCTCAGGCCGGACCAACAGGCCGGCCACGACTCCCACGACGAGGCCCAGTACGGCGATCACGATGTGCCCTTCTCGGTTTTCTCGGTGTTCGGCTGTGCTGTTCGTACGGTCACACTGGGTGCTGCCGGCAGCCGGAGCTCCTCCTCCACGGAGATGGCGGTCCGGATGCCGAAGTTCTCCTGCAAGGCGTGCAGATACAGCCCGTCGGCGCTGTCCTGGAACCTGCGGCTCAGCCGCTCCCCGTCCCCCACCGCGAGCACCGTGTACGGCGGCACCAGCGGCTTGTTGTCGACCAGTATCGCGTCACCCGCGGCCCTGATCGCCGACAGCGCCGTCAGCCGCTGCCCGTTGATGGAGATGGCCTCGGCCCCCGACTCCCACAGCCCGTTGACCACGCGCTGCATGTCCCGGTCGCGGACCCGCCCCGTGTCCGAGAAGCCGGACGTCTCACGCGGGTCCCCGTCCCCGCCCCCGCTGGATTCCTTGGCGTCGTTCACGACCAGTTTCACGCCAGGCCCGTACACCTCGACAGCCCCGGCGAGAATGTCCACCAGCCCGGCCTGCTCGCCGCCACCGCTCTCCTTGAGCGCCTCGCGCCGGCGCGCGCTCACGTCGTCCCGCAGCTTGTCGACGCTGTCCTCGAGCTTGTCGGCGGCCTCCGTCTCCTGATCGATCCGGTCGATCAGCTCCTCGCGTTCCTTCGCCACCACAGGAGCCGCGACCCGAGCCTGCGCCGCCCCCACGGTGACGACCAGGGCCGCCAGCACCAGACCGGCCGCGAGCCCGAGCTTCGCCCGTAGCGTCTTAGGCAGACCACCGTCCGCCGCCTGCTTCCGAGCAGCCGCCTCCGCGTACCCGTCATCGAGGCTGTGATCCATGACGTTGTTGAGCAGCGACATGGAAGCGTCCGGACGCGGGGGGCGCGTAGGAGTGCTCCGAACGGGGGGCTGCTGCGGCATGCCGCACATCGTCGCACGTCGCGCCCAGTACCTCCGAATGGCCCCTCCGGCGTGCCGGACAGGCCCCCTTGGGGACACTTGTCCGGCACGCGCGCGTACAGCCTGATTCAGCGGCCGGCGCTGTCCACCACGGCCGACCACTCATCGAGCAGGGCCTGCGCGGAGGCGTCGTCCGGGCCCTCCGCCCACAGGTGGGTGACCGCTTCCGCCGGGTCCGGCAGCACCATCACCCAGCGCCCGTCGGTCTCCACGACCCGCACCCCGTCCGTGGTGTCCACGAACCGGTCTCCGGCGGCCTCGACGACCCGTCGCATGACGAGCCCCTTGACGGCCCACGGAGTCGCCAGGTCCCGCTTGAGGACATGCGCCCGCGGGATCCGGGCGTCGATCTGGCTGAGGGTGAGCTGGGTACGCGCCACCAGCCCGATCAGCCGTACGAAGGCCGCCGTACCGTCGAAGACGCTGCTGAACTCCGGGACGATGAACCCGGCCTTGCCGTCGCCGCCGAAGATCGTGGCCTCGTCCCGTCCCACCCGGGTCAAATCGTCGGGCGACGTGGTTGTCCACTCCACCTGCGTC
Organism: Streptomyces cinnabarinus; assembly: GCF_027270315.1. Taxonomy (NCBI): domain Bacteria; kingdom Bacillati; phylum Actinomycetota; class Actinomycetes; order Kitasatosporales; family Streptomycetaceae; genus Streptomyces; species Streptomyces cinnabarinus. The sequence continues at coordinate 1,579,730 of NZ_CP114413.1, forward strand.
CCGTGGTACGCCGCCACCTGCTCGGCGATCCTGGTGGTCGTCACCGGCAGCGCCACCCGACCGCTGCGCCGCTCCGCGGCCACCAGGTCGAGCATGACGAGCAGGGCCCGGTCGTCCTCGACAATGCGTCCCTTCTCGTCGACCAGGGACAGCCGCTCGCCCACAGGGTCGAACCGCACCCCGAACGCGGCCCGCGCGGAGGCGACGATCTCGCCCAGCCGCACCAGCCCCGAACGGCGGGTGTCCGCGGTCTCCGTCGGCCGCGACTCGTCGAGACCGGGGTTGATGGTCAGCGAGTCCACACCGAGCTTGCCCAGCAGACTGGGGAGCACGAGTCCCGCACTGCCGTTGGACGCGTCCACCACGACCTTGAGCCCGGAATCGGCTATCCCCGTCGTGTCCACGTTGCGCAGCAGCGATCCCGTGTACGAGTCGAAGACGCTCGCCGGGAAGTGCAGGTCCCCGATCTCCCCCGGGAACGCCCGCCGGTACTCCTGCCGCGCGAACACCCGGTCCAGCTTCCGCTGACTGCCCTGCGACAGGTCGGCACCCTGCCCGTCGAAGAACATGATGTCCACGGAGTCCGGCACTCCCGGCGTGGTCCTGATCATGATCCCGCCGGCGCTACCGCGCGCGGTCTGCTGCCGCGCCACGGGCAGCGGTACGTTCTCCAGGTCCCGTACGTCGATGGCGCTCGCCTGAAGAGCGGAGATGACCGCGCGCTTCAGCGCCCGAGCACCACGGGAGTGGTCACGGGCCGTGGTGACGGTCGCACCCTTCTTGAGAGTGGTCGCATAGGCGCCGGCCAGCCGCACGGCCAGCTCGGGCGTGATCTCCACGTTCAGGATTCCCGAGACCCCTCGGGCGCCGAAGAGCTGCGCCTGGCCCCTGGACTCCCAGATCACCGAGGTGTTGACGAATGCACCGGCCTCGATGATCTTGAACGGGTAGACCCGCACATTGCCCTGAATGATCGATTCTTCCCCGATCAGGCACTCGTCGCCGATGACGGCGCCGTCCTCGATCCGGGCCGAGCGCATGATGTCGGTGTTCTTGCCGACGACACAGCCACGGAGATTGCTGTGCTGCCCGACATACACGTTGTCGTGCACGACGGCCCTGTGCAGAAAGGCCCCGCTCTTCACGACGACGTTGGAGCCGACGACGGTGTGCTCCCGGATTTCGACACCGGCCTCGACCTTGGCGTAGTCCCCGATGTAGAGGGGACCGCGAAGGACGGCATCGGGATGCACTTCGGCACCTTCCGCCACCCATACGCCCGGCGAGATCTCGAACCCGTCGAGCTCGACGTCGACCTTGCCCTCCAGGACGTCGGCCTGCGCCTTCACATAGCTCTCGTGGGTGCCGACATCCTCCCAGTAGCCCTCCGCGACATACCCATAGATCGGCTTGCCCTCCTTCATCAGCTGAGGGAAGACATCACCGGACCAGTCGACGGGCACATCAGCCTCGACATACTCGAAGACCTCGGGCTCCATGACGTAAATACCGGTGTTCACGGTGTCGGAGAAAACCTGGCCCCAGGTCGGCTTCTCAAGGAAACGCTCGACCTTGCCCTCTTCGTCGACGATGGTGATTCCGAATTCCAGGGGATTCGGCACCCGCGTCAGACAGACGGTGACGAGGGCACCCTTCTCCTTGTGGAAACGGATCAGATCGCCGAGGTCGAAGTCGGTCAGGGCATCGCCGGAGATCACAAGGAAGGCATCGTCCTTCAACGCCTCTTCGGCGTTCTTGACGCTTCCGGCGGTACCGAGTGGCTTCTCCTCGTTGGCATAGCTGAGCTCCATTCCGAGCTCCTCGCCGTCACCGAAGTAGTTCTTGACCAGAGAAGCCAGGAACTGGACAGTAACGACGGTCTCGTTGAGCCCATGCCTTTTGAGCAGCCGAAGAACGTGCTCCATGATCGGCCGGTTGGCCACCGGCAGGAGCGGCTTGGGCATGCTTGAGGTCATGGGGCGAAGGCGTGTGCCTTCGCCTCCGGCCATCACGACGGCCTTCATGTCGGAAGCGTCCTCCTCTACGAGACGACGGTCTAGCCGACTTCACCCGTCCAGATTGTCCCGCACTTTTCTGCCGCGGGCCATCGAGCCGCTGGATCGCTTCGAGGGGGCGAGTTCAATCGGCCATGGCGTCCGCACGGACCAGGCGGCGGACCTGTACCACGTAGAGGACTCCTGCCCACCAGTAGAGCGTTGTACCCCATCCGGCGAACGCCCATCCGAAAACAGCAGCAAGTGACGGGAGCCACCCGCTTCCATCGCTGAGCAGGAGCAACGGGAAGGCGTACATCAGGTTGAAAGTAGCCGCCTTCCCCAGGAAGTTCACCTGGGGCGGCGGATAGCCATGGCGCCTGAGGATGCCCACCATCACCAGCAGAACCAGTTCTCGCGCAAGAAGTACGGCAGTCAACCAGAGCGGCAGAATCTCCCGCCAGGTGAGTCCGACCAAAGTCGAGAGAATGTAGAGCCGGTCTGCAGCAGGATCCAGGAGCCGGCCGAGGTTGCTGACCTGATTCCAACGCCGGGCGAGCTTGCCGTCCAGGTAGTCACTGATCCCGCTGAGCATCAGTACCAGCAGAGCCCAGCCATCGCTCTTCGGTCCGCCGAACTCCGGCCTGAGGATCAGCCACAGGAACAGCGGCACACCGAGGAGCCGAGCCATGCTGAGGATGTTGGGGATGGTGAGGACCCGGTCCGTCTGGACCCGGGTCTCCTGGACCTCCACCCGGGGGCCTCCTGTGGGGAAACGTGCGAACGATGCCCCCTGACCTTACCTCAACGCAAAAAAGCTCTGGCTCCTGGGCGGTGTGCCCAAGAGCCAGAGCTATAAAAGGAGTTCGGCGGCGTCCTACTCTCCCACAGGGTCCCCCCTGCAGTACCATCGGCGCTGTGAGGCTTAGCTTCCGGGTTCGGAATGTAACCGGGCGTTTCCCTCACGCTATGACCACCGAAACACTATGAAACTGTCGAACAATGCCGCACCACATCAGGGATGTGGGGCTGTTCGTGGTTTCAGAACCAACACAGTGGACGCGAGCAACTGAGGACAAGCCCTCGGCCTATTAGTACCGGTCACCTCCACCCATTACTGGGCTTCCAGATCCGGCCTATCAACCCAGTCGTCTACTGGGAGCCTTACCCCATCAAGTGGGTGGGAATACTCATCTCGAAGCAGGCTTCCCGCTTAGATGCTTTCAGCGGTTATCCCTCCCGAACGTAGCCAACCAGCCATGCCCTTGGCAGAACAACTGGCACACCAGAGGTTCGTCCGTCCCGGTCCTCTCGTACTAGGGACAGCCCTTCTCAATATTCCTGCGCGCGCAGCGGATAGGGACCGAACTGTCTCACGACGTTCTAAACCCAGCTCGCGTACCGCTTTAATGGGCGAACAGCCCAACCCTTGGGACCGACTCCAGCCCCAGGATGCGACGAGCCGACATCGAGGTGCCAAACCATCCCGTCGATATGGACTCTTGGGGAAGATCAGCCTGTTATCCCCGGGGTACCTTTTATCCGTTGAGCGACGGCGCTTCCACAAGCCACCGCCGGATCACTAGTCCCGACTTTCGTCCCTGCTCGACCCGTCGGTCTCACAGTCAAGCTCCCTTGTGCACTTACACTCAACACCTGATTGCCAACCAGGCTGAGGGAACCTTTGGGCGCCTCCGTTACTCTTTAGGAGGCAACCGCCCCAGTTAAACTACCCATCAGACACTGTCCCTGATCCGGATCACGGACCCAGGTTAGACATCCAGCACGACCAGACTGGTATTTCAACGACGACTCACCGCGAACTGGCGTCCGCGTTTCAAAGTCTCCCAGCTATCCTACACAAGCCGAACCGAACACCAATATCAAACTGTAGTAAAGGTCCCGGGGTCTTTCCGTCCTGCTGCGCGAAACGAGCATCTTTACTCGTAGTGCAATTTCACCGGGCCTATGGTTGAGACAGTCGAGAAGTCGTTACGCCATTCGTGCAGGTCGGAACTTACCCGACAAGGAATTTCGCTACCTTAGGATGGTTATAGTTACCACCGCCGTTTACTGGCGCTTAAGTTCTCAGCTTCGCCCGACCGAAGTCGGACTAACCGGTCCCCTTAACGTTCCAGCACCGGGCAGGCGTCAGTCCGTATACATCGCCTTACGGCTTCGCACGGACCTGTGTTTTTAGTAAACAGTCGCTTCTCGCTGGTCTCTGCGGCCACACCCAGCTCGAGGAGCAAGTCCTCTCACCAGACATGGCCCCCCTTCTCCCGAAGTTACGGGGGCATTTTGCCGAGTTCCTTAACCATAGTTCACCCGAACGCCTCGGTATTCTCTACCTGACCACCTGAGTCGGTTTAGGGTACGGGCCGCCATGAAACTCGCTAGAGGCTTTTCTCGACAGCATAGGATCATCCACTTCACCACAATCGGCTCGGCATCAGGTCTCACCCTGTATGAGTGGCGGATTTGCCTACCACTCGGGCTACACCCTTACCCCGGGACAACCACCGCCCGGGATGGACTACCTTCCTGCGTCACCCCATCACTCACCTACTACCAGCTCGGGTCACCGGCTCCACCACTCCCACCCACAGCAAAGCTGGGGGCAGGCGGCTTCACGGGCTTAGCATCACTGGATTCGATGTTTGACGCTTCACAGCGGGTACCGGAATATCAACCGGTTATCCATCGACTACGCCTGTCGGCCTCGCCTTAGGTCCCGACTTACCCTGGGCAGATCAGCTTGACCCAGGAACCCTTAGTCAATCGGCGCAAACGTTTCTCACGTTTGTATCGCTACTCATGCCTGCATTCTCACTCGTGAACCGTCCACAACTCGCTTCCGCGGCTGCTTCACCCGGCACACGACGCTCCCCTACCCATCACGATCCCCGTTGGGGGTACATATCGCAATGACACGACTTCGGCGGTACGCTTGAGCCCCGCTACATTGTCGGCGCGGAATCACTAGACCAGTGAGCTATTACGCACTCTTTCAAGGGTGGCTGCTTCTAAGCCAACCTCCTGGTTGTCTCTGCGACTCCACATCCTTTCCCACTTAGCGTACGCTTAGGGGCCTTAGTCGATGCTCTGGGCTGTTTCCCTCTCGACCATGGAGCTTATCCCCCACAGTCTCACTGCCGCGCTCTCACTTACCGGCATTCGGAGTTTGGCTAAGGTCAGTAACCCGGTAGGGCCCATCGCCTATCCAGTGCTCTACCTCCGGCAAGAAACACACGACGCTGCACCTAAATGCATTTCGGGGAGAACCAGCTATCACGGAGTTTGATTGGCCTTTCACCCCTAACCACAGGTCATCCCCCAGGTTTTCAACCCTGGTGGGTTCGGTCCTCCACGAAGTCTTACCTCCGCTTCAACCTGCCCATGGCTAGATCACTCCGCTTCGGGTCTTGAGCGCGCTACTATGTCGCCCTATTCGGACTCGCTTTCGCTACGGCTTCCCCACACGGGTTAACCTCGCAACACACCGCAAACTCGCAGGCTCATTCTTCAAAAGGCACGCAGTCACGAGACGAAGAGCAAGCTCTCCGTCCGACGCTCCCACGGCTTGTAGGCACACGGTTTCAGGTACTATTTCACTCCGCTCCCGCGGTACTTTTCACCATTCCCTCACGGTACTATCCGCTATCGGTCACCAGGGAATATTTAGGCTTAGCGGGTGGTCCCGCCAGATTCACACGGGATTTCTCGGGCCCCGTGCTACTTGGGTGTCTCTCAAGCAAGCCGCTGACGTTTCGACTACGGGGGTCTTACCCTCTACGCCGGACCTTTCGCATGTCCTTCGCCTACATCAACGGTTTCTGACTCGCCTCACAGCCGGCAGACTGTGAAAGAGAGATCCCACAACCCCCACGACGCAACCCCTGCCGGGTCTCACACGTCGTAGGTTTGGCCTCATCCAGTTTCGCTCGCCACTACTCCCGGAATCACGGTTGTTTTCTCTTCCTGCGGGTACTGAGATGTTTCACTTCCCCGCGTTCCCTCCACACTGCCTATGTGTTCAGCAGCGGGTGACAGCCCATGACGACTGCCGGGTTTCCCCATTCGGAAACCCCCGGATCAAAGCCTGGTTGACGACTCCCCGGGGACTATCGTGGCCTCCCACGTCCTTCATCGGTTCCTGGTGCCAAGGCATCCACCGTGCGCCCTTAAAAACTTGGCCACAGATGCTCGCGTCCACTGTGCAGTTCTCAAACAACGACCAGCCACCCATCACCCCGAACCCTTAACGGTCCGAGTGCACTGGGGCCGGCATCCGAAGACAGACCTTTACGGCCGTGCCCTCAGACACCCAACAGCGTGCCCGGCACACTCCCCGCTTCCCTCAACGTTCCACGCTCCGAAGAGCAGTACTGGAAGGAGAAGACGGTCAAGTGTGCCGAATAATCAACGTTCCACCCATGAGCAACCAGCACCGGACATTCGCCGATGTACTGGCCTCTGACCGAGCAAGCTCGGTAAGAAGTGCTCCTTAGAAAGGAGGTGATCCAGCCGCACCTTCCGGTACGGCTACCTTGTTACGACTTCGTCCCAATCGCCAGTCCCACCTTCGACAGCTCCCTCCCACAAGGGGTTGGGCCACCGGCTTCGGGTGTTACCGACTTTCGTGACGTGACGGGCGGTGTGTACAAGGCCCGGGAACGTATTCACCGCAGCAATGCTGATCTGCGATTACTAGCAACTCCAACTTCATGGGGTCGAGTTGCAGACCCCAATCCGAACTGAGACCGACTTTTTGAGATTCGCTCCACCTTGCGGTATCGCAGCTCATTGTATCGGCCATTGTAGCACGTGTGCAGCCCAAGACATAAGGGGCATGATGACTTGACGTCGTCCCCACCTTCCTCCGAGTTGACCCCGGCGGTCTCCTGTGAGTCCCCATCACCCCGAAGGGCATGCTGGCAACACAGAACAAGGGTTGCGCTCGTTGCGGGACTTAACCCAACATCTCACGACACGAGCTGACGACAGCCATGCACCACCTGTACACCGACCACAAGGGGGCGCCCATCTCTGGACGTTTCCGGTGTATGTCAAGCCTTGGTAAGGTTCTTCGCGTTGCGTCGAATTAAGCCACATGCTCCGCTGCTTGTGCGGGCCCCCGTCAATTCCTTTGAGTTTTAGCCTTGCGGCCGTACTCCCCAGGCGGGGAACTTAATGCGTTAGCTGCGGCACCGACGACGTGGAATGTCGCCAACACCTAGTTCCCACCGTTTACGGCGTGGACTACCAGGGTATCTAATCCTGTTCGCTCCCCACGCTTTCGCTCCTCAGCGTCAGTAATGGCCCAGAGATCCGCCTTCGCCACCGGTGTTCCTCCTGATATCTGCGCATTTCACCGCTACACCAGGAATTCCGATCTCCCCTACCACACTCTAGCTAGCCCGTATCGAATGCAGACTCGGGGTTAAGCCCCGAGCTTTCACACCCGACGTGACAAGCCGCCTACGAGCTCTTTACGCCCAATAATTCCGGACAACGCTTGCGCCCTACGTATTACCGCGGCTGCTGGCACGTAGTTAGCCGGCGCTTCTTCTGCAGGTACCGTCACTTTCGCTTCTTCCCTGCTGAAAGAGGTTTACAACCCGAAGGCCGTCATCCCTCACGCGGCGTCGCTGCATCAGGCTTTCGCCCATTGTGCAATATTCCCCACTGCTGCCTCCCGTAGGAGTCTGGGCCGTGTCTCAGTCCCAGTGTGGCCGGTCGCCCTCTCAGGCCGGCTACCCGTCGTCGCCTTGGTGAGCCATTACCTCACCAACAAGCTGATAGGCCGCGGGCTCATCCTTCACCGCCGGAGCTTTCGACCCTCACAGATGCCTGCGAGAGTGATATCCGGTATTAGACCCCGTTTCCAGGGCTTGTCCCAGAGTGAAGGGCAGATTGCCCACGTGTTACTCACCCGTTCGCCACTAATCCACCCCGAAGGGCTTCATCGTTCGACTTGCATGTGTTAAGCACGCCGCCAGCGTTCGTCCTGAGCCAGGATCAAACTCTCCGTGAATGTTTTCCCGTAATCGGGACGACACCACGAGAGCGGAACAGTCGGAGGAATAATCCGACCGTTCACAGCGTCCTCGCTGTGTTATTTCAAAGGAACCTCGTCCCGATCATGATGACCGGAGACGGGGTATCAACATATCTGGCGTTGATTTTTGGCACGCTGTTGAGTTCTCAAGGAACGGTCGCTTCCTTTGTACTCACCCTCTCGGGCTTTCCTCCGGGCTTCCCTTCGGTGTTTCCAAACTCTATCAGGGTTTTTCCGACTCCCTGACCACCGTCCTGCAGGCATGCAGAAGGTGACCCCGAGATAGGATCTGACAAGTTGGGTGCTGCCAGGCAAAGACGCTTGGTTCGCGTCACTCAGCCGTAAGCAGGAGTACGACTGTACACGGGGCCGCGGAGCGCGTGCAAATCGTTTGGGGTTATGGTCTAGACCACCGAACGGCTCACCCACGCAGAACCGGTACTTCCTATGACATACCCTGCTGAACAGTGCGCCGTCCGGTACAGGCAGTGACGGCCCATATAAATCTCCACCCCTGGGAGGCTTCCCATGACCACCGTGACGTCCCCGCTCGCAGGACGCGCCATCGGACTGGCGGCAGTGCCGGATCCGGTCTTCTCCGGGGCCATGGTCGGCCCGGGTACAGCGATCGACCCCGCCCGTGAGCCCTCCGAGGCCGTCTCCCCCGTGGACGGAGTCATCGTTTCCCTCCACCCGCACGCGTTCGTAGTTGTGGACGAGCAGGGCCACGGCGTTCTCACCCACCTGGGCATCGACACCGTGCAGCTCAACGGCGAGGGCTTCGAGCTGCTCGTGAGCAAGGGCGACACCGTGACCCGTGGTCAGAGCATCGTGCGCTGGAACCCGGCCGCCGTCGAGGCCGCCGGAAAGTCCCCGGTGTGCCCGATCGTCGCGCTGGAGGCCACCGCCGAGGCCCTTGCCGATCTCCGTGACGAGGGCGATGTGAAGGCGGGCGACAGTCTCTTCCTCTGGAAGTGACGTCAGCGCCGTCCAGCGACGGCATATAGGGACAACCATCGCGGCGGCGGGACCCGCCGCACTAACGGAGACGGGTGAGATGGAGACAACGCTGCGAGGCGTCGGCGTGAGCCACGGTGTGGCGATCGGCGAGGTTCGGCACATGGGAACGGCGGTCCTGGAGCCGCCGGCCAAGCAGATCCCGGCGGAAGAGGCAGGGCGTGAACAGGGGCGCGCCCGCAAGGCCGTGGAGGCTGTGGCAGCCGACCTGATTGCGCGCGGCAATCTGGCGGGGGGCGAAGCCCAGGCGGTGCTCGAGGCCCAGGCGATGATGGCGCAGGACCCCGAGTTGATGGCGGACGTGGAGCGCCGTATCGCCGTCGGCAGCACGGCCGAGCGCGCGGTGTACGACGCTTTCGCCGCGTACCGCGAGCTGCTGGCGAACGCCGGTGAGTATCTGGCCGGTCGGGTGGCCGACCTGGACGACGTGCGGAATCGTATCGTCGCCCGTTTGCTCGGGGTTCCGATGCCGGGTGTCCCGGACAGCGACGAGCCCTATGTCCTGGTCGCCCGTGATCTCGCGCCGGCCGACACGGCGCTGCTGGACCCGACCCTGGTGCTCGGGTTCGTCACCGAAGAGGGCGGGCCGACCAGCCACAGCGCGATCCTGGCGCGGGCTCTCGGTGTTCCGGCCGTGGTGGCGCTGCCCGGAGCCGGTGAGCTCGCCGAGGGGACGATGATCGCCGTCGATGGCAGCACCGGCGAGATCTTCGTGAACCCGAGCGAAGAGAAGAAGGGACAGCTGGAGGCCGCTGCCGCCGAGCGCAAGGCCGCGCTGGCCGCCTCGACCGGTCCGGGCGCCACGGCTGACGGCCACAAGGTGCCGCTGCTGGCCAACGTCGGTGGCCCGTCGGACGTGCCGGCCGCGGTCGAGGCCGGTGCCGAGGGTGTCGGTCTGTTCCGTACCGAGTTCCTCTTCCTCGACGACAGCAAGAAGGCGCCGTCGGAGGAGAAGCAGGTCGAGGCCTACCGGCAGGTGCTCGAGGCCTTCCCCGAGGGTCGTGTCGTCGTGCGCGTGCTGGACGCGGGTGCGGACAAACCGCTGGAGTTCCTCACTCCGGCCGACGAGCCGAACCCGGCTCTGGGTGTGCGCGGGCTGCGGACGCTGCTCGACCACCCGGAGGTGCTGCGCACGCAGCTGACGGCGCTCGCCAAGGCGGTCGAGGGCCTGCCGGTGTACCTCGAGGTTATGGCCCCGATGGTGGCCGACCGGGCCGACGCCAAGGCGTTCGCGGACGCCTGCCGTGCGGCCGGGCTTCAGGCGAAGTTCGGCGCGATGGTGGAGATCCCGTCGGCGGCGCTGCGGGCGCGCTCGATCCTTCAGGAGGTCGAGTTTCTGTCGCTGGGCACCAATGACCTCGCGCAGTACACCTTCGCCGCCGACCGTCAGGTGGGTGCGGTGTCCCGCCTTCAGGACCCGTGGCAGCCTGCGCTGCTGGACCTGGTGGCGCTGTCCGCCGAGGCGGCGAAGGCGGAGGGCAAGAGCTGTGGTGTCTGCGGTGAGGCCGCGTCCGACCCGCTGCTCGCGTGTGTGCTGACCGGTCTGGGTGTCACCTCTCTTTCCATGGGCTCGGCATCGATTCCTTATGTGCGGGCGACCCTCGCCAAGTACACGCTGGCCCAGTGCGAGCGTGCCGCGGCGGCCGCTCGGGCTGCCGACAGCGCCGAGGAAGCGCGCGGTGCGGCACAGGCCGTGCTGTCCGGCGAGTAGGAAGTCCGGGGCGGTTCTCGCCTGGTCTTGAGGGGCGCTCCACCTTCGGGTGGGGCGCCCCTTGCGTGCTCAGTGCGTGTGTCCTCGTCCCCCTGTTTCTCCGAGGTCCGGCGGGACGGTGTAGTCGACGTTGGACTCCGGGGAGATGAGGTCGCCGGATTCGATGTCGGTGCAGTAGGCGTCGAAGACCTCGCCGGCGGTGAGGGGTTCGAGGCCGTCTCCGCGTAGGCGCCAGCCATAGATGGTGTCGGCGGTACCGGGTGTGCTGGTGCGCATGACGAGGCCGCCGGTGCTCTGGGTGGCGATTCCGAGGGCGAGGACGGTGGTGAATTCGAGGGCTTCGGCTTCGTCGAGTTCTGTGCTGCCCTTGGCGTCGTCGTCGGCGTGGAGGACGGAGACCAGTGCTTCCGGTGTGCTGGAGACGCTGCACACGAGATGTCGGTGGCCTGGTCCGGCGGTGTCGAGGATGCGGACGAGCAGGGACGAGGCTCGGGCGAAGGCGGCGCGGCCGATGTCCTCACCGCAGGTGGCGCAGGCGCCGAGGCGGGTGAGGAGGGTGGCGGCGTACTCCCAGGTGGCCTGGCGGACGGCTTCGTCGATGAGGTCCGGGACGAGGTCGGCCAGTGGCTGGCCGTCGTACGGGAGGCTGGGGCCTGTGGCGGCGAGCTCGGCGGTGAAGCGGGTGCGACTGGAGGGGATGTCCGGGTCGAGGCCGGTGTCCGCGCAGAACTCGGCGTACTCCAGCGGGTCGAAGAGGGCCACTGTGGTGTGGCTGCCTCGTGAGGCTCGTGTTTTGAGGAGTGCCTCGACCTGTTGGAGGTAGATCGTGTGGTCGTCGAAGGCGAAGCTGCGATAGCGCCGCATGGCGCGGAAGTCGTGCTCGTCGGTGAGCAGGCCGATGGTGCCGGCGATTTCGCGGCGCAGGACGCGTCGCATGGTCTGGTGGTCTGTGTGCGTCATGTTTCCCCCTGCGCATGGTCGATCAATGCTCACTCACAGTAACCGAGGGCACTGACAATGCGTCTGGCCTCGGACTTTGCCGTTGTGCTGGGCAGTCCGAGGCCAGGTGCGGGGTCGGGCGAGGTTCGGTCAGGCGCGCTTGCGAGCGAGGTCCTCGTAGAAGTGCAGCAGGTCGAGGTCGTCGATGGAGCCCGGGTTGACGGCCTTGTCGAGGGGGGTGCCCTGGAGGAGGCGCTTGACGGGTACCTCGATGCGCTTGCCGGTGAGGGTGTGCGGGATGCCCGGTACCTCGATGACCTCGTCGGGGACGTGACGCGGGGAGAGGTGTTCGCGGATGGTCTGCTTGATGCGGTTCAGCAGGGCCTCGTCGAGTACCGCTCCGGGCGCCAGGTGGACGAAGAGCGGCATCCAGTAGCCGCCATCGGGCTGTTCGATGCCGATGACGAGGGATTCCTTGATCTCGGGGAGTCGCTCGACGGCTTCGTAGATGTCGGCGGAGCCCATCCGCACGCCTTGGCGGTTGAGGGTCGAGTCGGAGCGGCCGTGGATGACGACGGAGCCGCGTGCGGTGATGGTGATCCAGTCTCCGTGGCGCCAGACGCCGGGGTAGGTGTCGAAGTAGCTGTCGTGGTAGCGGCTGCCGTCGGGGTCGTTCCAGAAGTGGATCGGCATCGAGGGCATGGGGTTGGTGACCACGAGTTCGCCGACCTCGTCGATGAGGGGCTTGCCGCTCGGGTCCCAGGACTGGAGGTCGGTGCCGAGGCCGGCGGCCTGGAGCTCTCCGATGTGCACCGGCAGGGTCGGTACGGCTCCGGCGAAGCAGGAGCAGACGTCGGTGCCGCCGCTGACGGAGGCGATCCAGAGGTCCTCGCGGACTTCGTCGTGCAGCCAGCGGAATCCGTCGGGCGGCAGCGGGGAGCCGGTGGTGGCGACGCATCGCACCTTCGAGAGGTCGAAGTCGCGTCCGGGGTGCACGTCCGCCTTGCGGCAGGCCATGGCGTACGCGGCGGAGGTGCCGTAGAGGGTGGCGCCGGTGCGTTCGGCGACGCGCCACTGGGCGCCGGTGTCCGGGTAGCCGGGGCTTCCGTCGTACAGGACGATCGTGGTGCCGGTGAGGAGGCCGGAGACGAGGAAGTTCCACATCATCCAGCCGGTCGAGGTGTACCAGAAGAAGGTGTCCTCGGGGCCGAGGTCGCAGTGCAGGCCGAGCTGCTTGAGGTGTTCGACGAGGATGCCGCCCTGGGACTGGACGATCGCCTTGGGCAGGCCGGTGGTGCCGGAGGAGTAGAGCACCCACAGGGGGTGGTCGAAGGGCACCTGCTCGAAGACGGGCTCGGTGTCGGCGCCGGTGAGGGCCGACCATTCCAGGGCGCCGTCGGGTGCCTCGGTGCCGAGGACGGGGATGTGGACGACGGCGCGCAGGGTGGGCAGCTCGCGGCGGAGTTCGGCGACGGTGTCGCGGCGGTCGTGTTCCTTGCCGCCGTAGCGGTAGCCGTCGACGGTGAACAGGACGACCGGTTCGACCTGCTGGAAGCGGTCGAGGACGCTGCGGGCGCCGAAGTCGGGGGCACAGGAGGTCCACACTCCGCCCACGGCCGCCGTGGCGAGGAGGGCGACGACGGCCTGGGGGATGTTCGGGAGGTAGCCGCTGACGCGGTCGCCGGGGCGTACGCCGAGGGTACGCAGTTCGGCGGCGAGGGAGCCGACCTGGCGGCGCAGCTCGGACCAGGTCACCGGGGTCGGCTCGTGGGTCTCGTCGACGTGGAGGAGGGCGGGTTCGGCGGCGCGGGTCTCGGCGGCGCGCAGGGCGTGCTCGGCGTAGTTCAGGGTCGCCCCGGGGAACCACTCGGCGCCGGGCATGCCGCGGCTGCCGAGCACGCGCGCGTAGGGCGTCGAGAACCGTACGTCGAACCACTCGGTGACGGCCTGCCAGAAGGTGTCCAGCTCGTCGACGGACCAGCGGTGCAGTGCCGGATAGCCCCCCTCGGCCGGTGCTCCGTGGCGCTCTGCCGCCCAGGCCTGGAATTTCGTGACCTGTGCGTGGGTGATGCGTGCCTGATCCGGCTGCCAGAGCGGCTCGGGGTTCAGGGTCGACATGGGGCGGCTCCCGGACTGTGCGCTTCGTGTGCGTCGTCCGCGCACGGGCTGGGTGTGCGCGTGACGCGGCTGACACGGACGATGCCATGTGATCGACTCCCGCACCAGGGCGCCCCGCACATAGTCCGCGTCGTGAAGATGTGGTCCCACCACGGGTGAACGGCAGTTGAACGGCACTCCTATGTGGGCCGGTCAGTGGCAGGCTGAGCAGCATGGACGGTCGTGACCTGGTGCGTTCGGTGATGGTGGTCGGTTCTGCGGGGGCGGCCCAGGGGTTGCGTACTGTGCGGGCGGCATGGCGCAGGCGGCGCGCGGACGCGGCCGGGCTGCCGCCCAGGGGGGCCGAACGCGCTCGCGTGCCCGGTCCCGTGCAGGCGGTGGAGCCCGGTCCCGGCGGTGGGATCCTGCGGTTCAGCCGGACGACGCTGCGGATCACGGTGGCCGTGAACGGTGCCGTGTTCTGGGGCTGGGACGGGGCGGAGGCCGAGCCGTCGTACGCGCTGGCCGGTCGTTGTCCGGAGCCGGATCCGCGGGTGGTGCTGGAACCGGACAAGGACGGCGGCTGGCGGGTGGTGGCCGAACGGGCGACGGTCGTGGTCTCGCGGCACGGTGCCGTCGAGGTGCTCACGCCGGGCGGTGTCACGCTGCGCCGTGATCTGCCGCCCCGATGGTGGGAGCCGGTCGACGGGGGTCGGGCGCGCTGGATGCAGCGCTCGGAGGTGGCCGCGGACGCGCGCTTCTTCGGGCTCGGTGGACGGGCTTCGGGGCCGCGGCTGCGGGACGGCACGTACCGCCTGTGGAACACCGACCCCGGTCATGCCTTCGGGCCGGGCGACGATCCGCTGTACATCACCATGCCGGTGCAGATGGTTGTGGCCGACGCGGCGACCCATCTGGTGTTCCACGACACCTCCTGGGACGGCACGGTGACGCTGCGGGAGGGCGAGGAGGGGGCCGGTTCCGGTCACGACCGCGCGGGGACGTGCGAGGTGCGGATGGAGGGGGGGCCGCTGCGGTGCTGGGTGATGGTCGGCACCCCCGCGCGGGTGCTGCTCGCCTGGGCTTCGCTGACGGGGGCTCCCGCGCTGCCGCCCGCGTGGGCGCTCGGCCATCACCACGCGCGGTGGGGCTTCGGCGGTGAGCAGGAAGTGCGGCGGATCGTGTCGGGTTATGTGGAGCGCGGGTTGCCGCTGGACGCGGTGCATCTGGACATCGACCACTACGACGGTCACCAGGTCTTCACCGTCGACCAGGATCGCTTTCCCAAGCTGCCGCAACTCGCCGATGAGCTGCGGCGGGACGGTGTCCGGCTGGTGTCGATCGTCGACCCGGCGGTGAAGGCCGATCCGGGCAACTCGGTGTACGACAGCGGGTCGGCGGTGGACGCGTTCGTGCGGGACGCGTCCGGCCGCTTGGTGGAGGGCGTGGTCTGGCCCGGGGAAGCGGTGTTCCCGGACTTCACGGACGCGCGCGTGCGCGAGTGGTGGGGCGGTCTGTACGAGGAGCGGTTGGCGCAGGGGTTCGCGGGCTTCTGGCACGACATGAACGAGCCCACGTCGTTCGCCGCGTTCGGGGAGTCGACGTTGCCGCGTTCCGCCCGGCATGCCCTGGAGGGGCGGGGCGGCGATCATCGGGAGGCGCACAACGTCTACGCGCTGTGCATGGCCAGGGCGGGCTATGAGGGTCTGCGCGAACTGGCGCCCCAGGAGCGGCCCTTCGTCTTCTCCCGCTCGGGATGGGTGGGTCTCCAGCGCTACGGCGGGGCGTGGTCGGGTGATGTGGCGACGGGGTGGCCGGGGCTGCGGGCCTCGCTGTCGCTGGTGCTGGGGCTGGGTCTGTGCGGGGTGCCGTACTCGGGGCCGGACGTGGGGGGATTCGACGGGAGCCCGTCTCCTGAGCTGTATCTGCGGTGGTTCCAACTGGGCTCGTATCTGCCGCTGTTCCGGACCCACGCGAGTCTGCGCGCGGGGCGCAGGGAGCCCTGGGAGTTCGGTCCGGAGGTGCTGGAGCACGCGCGCGTGGCGCTGGTGGAGCGCCGGCGGTTGGTGCCGTACTTCCTGACGCTGGCGCATCTGGCTCGGCGTACCGGGGCGCCTTATGTGCGGCCGCTCTGGTGGGGCGCGCCCGAGGACCGGGCGCTGCGCGACTGCGAGGACGCCTTTTTGCTGGGTGACTGTCTGCTGGTCGCGCCGGTGCTCGATCCCGGTGCGGACCGGCGGGCCGTGCAGCTGCCGCGGGGCCGGTGGTACGACACGGTGACGGGGCAGGTGTACGAGGGTCCGGGCCAGGTGCTGGTGGACGCGCCGCTCTCCCGGATTCCGGTGCTGGCGCGTGCGGGTTCCGTCCTGCCCGTGCGTGGGGCGGAGGGCGATCTGGAGCTGGAGGTGTGGGCGCCCGCGCGGGGGCGGACCGGGGGCGGGCTGGTCGTGCCGGACGCGGGCGACGGTTGGGACGAACCGGAGGTCGAGCGTTACGTCGCCCGCTGGGAGGGCCGGCGGGTGGTCGTGGGGCGTGAGGGTGAGGACGGTGTCGGCGAGCCGCCCTACCCGGTGCGTGTACGAGGGATCGCGGGGGCCTGAGCTCAGATGTAGCGGCCCTCGAACCAGGCCCGTACGGCCACGGTGTGCAGGGGGAAGGCGAGTTCCTCGGGGCGGCGCAGGAGGTGCCAGCCCTCCGTCTCGTCCGTCCCGGCGGACGGCGGGAGCTGGTCGGCCGGCCGCTCCGGGAGGAGCCCGAACAGCAGCAGGTGGCTGTCGGGCGCGCTCATCGCGTCGATCAGCCGTACGTCCCGGGTGGCGGCGTCGATGCCGGTCTCTTCCTTGAGTTCGCGGACGACGGCCTGTCGCCAGTCCTCGCGGTCGTCGATGTATCCGCCGGGCAGTGCGATGCCCCCACGCGCGGGAGGGATGGTTCGCGTGATGACGACCAGGGCGGTGCCCTGGGTGTCGTACACGGGCTGGAGCGCGATGGCGACCGGCAGCGGGTTGCGGTAGGCGATCGCGCCGCAGACCGGGCAGGTGCGGGGCCAGCCGGTCACGCCCTCCCCGAAGGGCGCTCCGCAGCTCGAACAGTGGGAGTCGGGCACGGAGTTGGGGCTGGAGTGTTGAGTTTCGGACACGCGGCGGACTGTATCCGATCACGTGAACGACGTCTTCCGGGGGTGGCCCGTGCATGCCGGGGCACGGAGCGACGGGGGACGGTGTCCTTTCGCGGAGGCCCGTGCCACACTTCTGACGTTCCGTCAGATCTGGTTCCGGGGAGGGTTCTTGTCACGCACACGTAAGCCCGTGATCGCCGGATGGTTCTCCGGCGACGGGGACGAGTTCCGGCTTCTCGGTACGCGCTGCTCGGCATGCGCCTCGGTGTTCTTCCCGCGTGAGGACGCGCATTGCCGGAACCCGGGGTGCCCGGGTGGCGACCTGGAGGAGGTTCCACTCTCCCGACGGGGCCGGATCTGGTCGTACACGGACAGTCAATATCGGCCACCGTCACCCTATGTGACCGATCCGGAACTTCCGTGGGAGCCGTACACGTTGATCGCTGTGGAATTGGAGGCAGAGCGCCTGGTGGTGCTCGGGCAGGCGGTTCCCGGAGTCACCGTGCGTGATCTGGCGGTGGGCATGGAGGTGGAGGTCGTGCCGGGAGTTCTCCATGAGGACGCGGAGACGGTCCGGACGACCTGGCAGTGGCGGCCGACGAGGGGGCGATGACGGCATGACGGACGAGGTGGCGGTGCTCGGCGTGGGTCTGCACCCCTGGGGCAAGTGGGGGCGCGGCTTCGTCGAGTACGGCGCGGCGGCCGCGCGCGCGGCGCTCGCGGACGCGGAGCTGGACTGGCGCGACGTGGGGTCGATCGTCGGCGCGGACACCGTGCGGGGCGGCTATCCGGGCTATGTGGCCGGGGCGACGTTCGCCAAGGCGCTCGGCTGGCAGGGGGCCCGGGTCAGCAGCGTGTACGCGGCGTGCGCGTCCGGTGCCCAGGCCATCGGCGCCGCGCGGGCGCAGATCCTCGCGGGGCTCGCGGACACGGTGCTCGTGGTGGGGGCCGACGCCGCTCCGAAGGGCTTCTTCCGGCCGGCGGGAGGGGATCGGCCGGACGATCCGGACTGGCTGCGCTTCCGGGTCCTCGGGGCCACCAATCCGACGTACTTCGGCTTGTACGCGCGGCGGCGCATGGCGCTGCACGGGGACACTGCCGAGGACTTCGCTCAGGTCAAAGTGAAGAACTCGGCCATGGGGGCGCTGAATCCGTACGCGCGCTATCGCAAGCGGGTCACCGCCGAGGAGGTGGCCGCCTCCGCGGTGGTCGCCGATCCGCTGCGGCTGCTGGACATCTGCGCGACCTCCGACGGCGGCGCGGCGCTGGTGCTGTCCAGCATGGATTTCGCTCGGCGACACGGCATGGCGGAGCCGGTGCGGATCCGCGCGGTGTCCACGGTGACCCCGCGCTACCCCAGCACGGTGCTCGACCTGCCGGACATCGCGACGGACTCGGCGGTCGCGGTGGAGCCCGCCGCGGAGACGTTCCGGGCGTCGATCGCCCGCGCCGCGTACGGGGAGGCCGGTATCGGACCCGAGGATCTCTCCCTGGCGGAGGTCTACGACCTTTCCACCGCACTGGAGTTGCAGTGGTACGAGGATCTGGGGCTGTGCGCCGAGGGCGAGGGCGCGAAACTGCTGCGGGAGGGCGCGACCGGCCCAGGCGGGCGCATACCCGTGAACGCCAGCGGCGGGCTCGCCTCCTTCGGCGAGGCCGTGCCCGCACAGGCCATCGCCCAGGTATGCGAACTGACATGGCAGTTGAGGGGCACCGCGGGCGATCGGCAGATCGCGGGCGCGCGCGTGGGCATATCGACGAACCAAGGACTGTTCGGGCACGGCTCAGCTGTGGTCACGGTGCGGTGAGGAGGCCGTCGGAGAGGGGCGCGTGGACGGGCTTTCCACGCTCTGTGACCATCCCGGAATCCTGCGTGAACGTCTCATGAACTGGGCTCGGGCGCGCGCGGGGAGCGCCATTATGCTTCCCGTGCACTCCTGGACGGATACTCTCCGCTTCGCCTTCCAGCCGGTGGTCAATCTCACCACCGGCGGGGTGGCGGGGCTGGAGGTTCTTGCCCGTCCGGAGACCGGCGACATCCTGGCCGAAGCCCGACGGGACCCCGAACTCGACGGCGGTCTGGCCGTGTCGGCGGTCCGGGCCGCGGCCCGCAAGGAGACGCTGCTGCCCCTGCATGTCAACGTCTTCGCCGGGACCCTCGCCGACCTCGCCGGGCTGCCCCAACTGCACGACGCCGTGCGGGAAGTGGGCCGGATGACCTGGGAGGTGACCCTCGACATCGTCCCGCCGTACACGCACGTGCCCCAGCAGGCGCTGCTGGAGGCGGTGGCCGCGCTGCGGGAGCAGGGCTTCCGGATCAGCGCGGACGGCGTCGGGGACGGCGACGTACCCCTGCGGCTGCTGATCGACATGGCGCCCGACCTGGTGAAGCTCGATCCCTCGCTGCTGGCGCGGCCGGCGGCGGTGCGGGCGATGCGGACCCTGTGCGACGAACTGGGCGCGCTGCTGTGCGTGGAGGGCGTCGAGACCGAGTTGCAGTACGCGGCGGCGGTCACGGCCGGCGCGCAACTGGCGCAGGGCGAGCTCTTCGCGCCGCCCTCCAGGCTGCCCGCGGCGGACGTATACGTTCCGCCCCGCCGCCCCGGTGGTGGCGCGCCTCCGCGTTCGGGGCCGCCGGTACGGGAGTTCGTACGGCCCGCCGCCCTCTTGCCGGCCACCGCGTCCGCCGGTCAGGTGCGCACCCTGCTGACCGGGTCGCCGGACGTGTCCGGAGTGCTGCTCGTCGACACGCGCGGGGTGCCGGTCCGGTCGGTGCACCGTTCGCGGTTCCTGCTGTCCATGTCGGGGCGCTACGGCCATGCCCTGTACGCCGACCGGCCGGCGTTCAAACTCGGGGACGCGCCGCGGACGGTCGGTGTCGACGCCACCGCCTGGGAGGTGCTGGACGTCGTGGCGGTGGGCGACCGGGACCGTACGTCCGACGATGTGGCGGTCGTGGACCGGTACGGGCGGTGTGTGGGCGTCGTACGGCTCGCGGACCTCGTACGGGCGCTCGCCGAGTCGCGGGTCGAGGAGGCGGCGGGGCTCAATCCGCTGACCCGGCTGCCCGGTTCGGACGCGATCACCGGCGAGGTGGACCGCCGGATCGCGGACGGGCGGACGTTCGCGCTGAGCTGGCTGGATGTCGACCACTTCAAACAGGTCAACGACGGCGCCGGGTTCGCGGCGGGTGACGAGCTGATCCGGGCGGTGGGGCGGACCTTGCAGCACGCGGCGTCGGGCAGCACGCGCGTGGGGCACATCGGCGGCGACGACTTCCTGGTACTGGCCGATCCGGAGGGGCTCGACCCGCTGGCCGCCACCGTCCTGGACGCGCCGTGGTCGGCGGGCGGGCGGCCCGTCACGCTGTCCCTGGCGACGGTCCTGTGCGTGCCGGGGAGTGTGCTGGACCACCGGCAGGCCGCCGCCTGTCTGGCGCCCCTGAAGCAGGCCGCGAAGTCGTTGAGGGGGGCCAGTTGGGTGCTGGGCCGCGCGGGGCTGCCCGGTCATGAGATCCGGCGCGGCGCCGGAGCGGCGGCACCGGAGCGGTGTGCCGTGGCCGAGCCGGGCAGAGGCTGAATCCGGACCCTCGGTGTCCCTCACGGCCGTACGGGCGCGCCCTCAACCGGTGTCGTCCGCGACCTTGACGCCCTTGGGACACCGGTGAACACTTCCGGTGTCAGTCGACATCGCCGTACATTCACGGCGTACCAGGCACTGTGCCCACGCGCGGGATCGCCTGATTCAGCCACGGCCACGCTCCGAGGCGATGCGACGACTACGGCACGCTCGTCACGGACGCCGGGCGGGGCGCGGGACCTCCCTGCCTTCGGCTGAAGTCGCCATGGGAAACGCACCCTGCACGAGGACCGGGGTCGATCACTCCGGGCCAGGGCCTAGGAGCCGCCATGAGCAACGGAGACATCTTCCTCGGTGAGGTCATCGGTACCGCGATCCTGATCCTCTTCGGCGCCGGAGTCGTGGCCGCCGTCGTACTGAAGGATTCCAAGGCGAAGGACGCCGGCTGGGTCGTCATCGCGTTCGGCTGGGGCTTCGGCGTGCTGGCCGGGGCGTACACGGCCGCGCCGCTGTCCGGAGGGCATCTGAACCCGGCCGTGACCCTGGGGATCGCCATCGACACCGGGGAATGGGACAAGGTGCCCCTCTACATGGCCGGGCAGATGGTCGGCGCGATACTCGGCGCGGTGCTGTGCTGGCTGGCGTACTTCGCGCAGTTCCAGGCCAATGCGGAGGAGGACAAGGCGCAGCCGACGCTCGGGATCTTCTCCACCGCGCCCGCGATCCGCAATCCCGTGGCGAACCTGGTGACCGAGATCATCGCGACCATCGGCCTGGTGCTGCCGATCCTGGCGTTCGGACTGACCGAGGGGCTCGGCGAGTCCGGTACGGCGATCCTGATCGTCTCGTTCCTGGTCGTCGGCATCGGTCTGTCGCTCGGCGGTCCCACCGGATACGCCATCAACCCGGCCCGTGACCTGGGTCCGCGGTTGACGCACGCCGTCCTGCCGATTCCCAACAAGGGCACCTCGGACTGGGGTTACGCGTGGATCCCGGTGGTGGGACCGCTGATCGGCGGGGCGCTGTCCGGGCTCATCTTCAACGCAGCCTTCTGAAGGAACCGACGAAGGGGACGTCATGACGGACAAGTTCGTCGCCGCTATCGACCAGGGCACCACCTCCAGCCGCTGCATCATCTTCGACCAGAACGGCGCGATCGTCGCCGTCGACCAGCGCGAGCACCGCCAGATCTTCCCCAAGCCCGGCTGGGTGGAGCACGACGCCACCGAGATCTGGTCCAAGGTGCAGGCGGTGGTCGCCGGGGCCATCGCCAAAGCCGGGCTGCGCGCGGACCAGCTCAGCGCGCTCGGGATCACGAACCAGCGTGAGACGACGGTGCTGTGGGACCGCGCGACGGGCAAGCCGGTGCACAACGCGATCGTGTGGCAGGACACCCGGACCTCGGCGCTGTGCAACCAGCTCGGCGGCTCCGACGGGCAGGACCGTTTCCGCGAGCAGACCGGGCTGCCGCTGGCGAGCTACTTCTCCGGGCCCAAGGCGGCCTGGCTGCTGGACAACGTGCCGGGGCTGCGGGCCCGCGCGGAGAACGGTGAGATCGCCTTCGGCACCATCGACTCCTGGCTGATCTGGAACCTCACGGGCGGCACGGACGGCGGCCGGCACGTCACCGACGTCACCAACGCCGGGCGCACCATGCTCATGAACCTGGAGACCCTCCAGTGGGACTCCTCGATCCTCGCCGCCATGAACGTCCCCGAGGCCGTGCTGCCTGAGATCCGCTCCTCCGCCGAGGTCTACGGCACCGCGGTCGGCCAGCTCGCCGGAGTGCCGGTCGCCTCCGCACTGGGCGATCAGCAGGCGGCGGTGTTCGGGCAGGCCTGCTACGACGTGGGCACGGCGAAGAACACGTACGGCACGGGCAGCTTCCTGCTGCTCAACACCGGCAACCGTCCGGTGCCGTCGAAGAACGGCCTGCTGACGACCATGGGCTACAAGATCGGCAGTGAAGCGCCCGTGTACTGCCTGGAGGGGTCCATCGCCATAACGGGCGCCCTCGTCCAATGGTTCCGCGACCAGCTCGGCATCATCCGCACCGCGGACGAGATCGAGTCCCTCGCGGCAAGCGTCGACGACAACGGCGGCGCGTACATCGTGCCGGCGTTCTCCGGCCTGTTCGCGCCCTATTGGCGCTCCGACGCGCGCGGGGTGGTCACCGGGCTCACCCGTTACGTCACCAAGGCGCATCTCGCGCGTGCCGTGCTGGAGGCGACGAGCTGGCAGACCCGCGAGGTCGTGGACGCCATGTACCAGGACTCCGGGGTGCAGATCACCACCCTGAAGGTGGACGGCGGCATGACGAAGAACAATCTGCTCATGCAGCATCAGGCGGATGTGCTCGATGTGCCGGTCATCCGGCCGAGGGTCTCCGAGACGACCTGCCTGGGCGCCGCGTACGCGGCCGGGCTCGCGACCGGGGTGTGGAACGACCTCGACGAGCTGAAGTCGCACTGGCAGAAGGACGTCGAGTGGACGCCGTCGATGGAGGCGGCGGTGCGGGACCGTGAGTACCGCAACTGGCGCAAGGCCGTGGAGAAGAGCTTCGGCTGGCTGGAGGACGGCGAGGGGTAGCCACGCGCGCGTGGGGCGCTCCCACAGCTGCGGCCCGTACCCCGGTCGGCGGGGGTACGGGCCGTGCGCGTGCCGGGTTCAGGTGGTGACGGCCTGTCTGCGGTCCGCGCTCTGGGCCATGGCGTGCTGGACGACGCCGATGAGGACCTCCTTGACGGACTCCCGGTCCCGCGCGTCGCACAGCACGAGCGGCACGTCGTGGTCGAGGTCGAGGGCCTGCCGGACATCGTCGGCCGGATAACGGGCCGCTCCCTCGAAGCAGTTGACGCCGACGAGGAACGGTATGGACCGCCGCTCGAAGTAGTCGACGGCGGCGAAGCAGTCCTCCAGGCGCCGGGTGTCGGCCAGGACGACGGCTCCGAGGGCGCCCTCGGAGAGCTCGTCCCACATGAACCAGAACCGCTCCTGTCCGGGCGTGCCGAAGAGGTACAGCACCAGGTCCTCGCGCAGGGTGATGCGGCCGAAGTCCATCGCCACGGTGGTGGTGTTCTTGCCCTCCACACCGCTGGTGTCGTCGACCGGGCGCCCGGCCTCGGTGAGGTATTCCTCGGTGCGCAGCGGCCTGATCTCGCTGACCGCGCCGACCAGGGTGGTCTTGCCCACTCCGAAGCCGCCGGCCACCAGGATCTTGAGCGTGACGGGCTCGACCGGGGGCTTGCCGCGCTCAGAACGCCCGAAGATCATCGATCTCTTCTCCTGCTTGATGGGGTTCGGGCGACGGTGGGCCGTAGCCTCCGCCGCCGGGGGTTTCGATGACGAGTACGTCGCCGGGGCCGACGTCGGCCGTGTCGCTGCCGCCGAGCGCGGTGACCGTGCCGTCCGCGCGCTCCACGCGATGGGCGCCGAGCGCGCCAGGCGCGCCACCGGCCAGCCCGTACGGCGGGACCCTGCGGTGCTGGGCGAGTGTGGAGACGGTCATGGGCTCCAGGAAGCGGATCCGGCGCACCGCGCCGTCTCCCCCGCGCCACCGTCCGTCGCCGCCGCTGCCGGGCCGGACGGCGAACTCGTCGAGCCGCACGGGCAGTCGCCACTCCAGGACCTCGGGGTCGGTGAGCCGCGAGTTGGTCATGTGGGTCTGGACGACGGGCGCGCCGGGGAAGCCGTCGCCCGCGCCGGATCCGGAGGCGACGGTCTCGTAGTACTGGTGGCGTTCGTTGCCGAAGGTGACGTTGTTCATGGTTCCGGAGCCCTCGGCCTGGATGCCGAGCGCCGCGTAGAGGGCGCCGGTGATGGCCTGGGAGGTCTCGACGTTGCCCGCGACGACCGCGGCCGGCGGTTCGGGGGCGAGCATCGAGCCGGACGGCACGACGATCCTCAGAGGGCGCAGGCAGCCGTCGTTGAGCGGGATGTCGTCGTCGACGAGCGTGCGGAAGACGTACAGGACGGCCGCGTTGACCACGGAGAACGGCGCGTTGAAGTTGTTGGCCAGCTGCGCTGACGTGCCGGTGAAGTCGACGGTGGCGGAGCGGCTCTCCCGGTCCACGCGCACGCTCACCCGGATGACGGCGCCGGAGTCGGTCTCGTAGGCGTACTCGCCGTTGTCGAGGGCGTCGATGACGCGGCGGACCGCCTCTTCTGCATTGTCCTGGACGTGGCGCATGTACGCCTGGACTACGTCGAGGCCGAAGTCCTCGATCATGCGGGCGACTTCGTCGACGCCCTTCTGGTTGGCCGCGATCTGGGCGCGCAGGTCGGCGAGGTTGGTCGTGGGGTTGCGGGAGGGGTAGGGCGCCTCGGTCAGCAGGCCGCGCGTCTTCTCCTCGCGGAAGCGGCCGTCCTCGGCGAGGAGCCAGTTGTCGAAGAGGACGCCCTCCTCCTCGATGGTGCGGCTGTCGGCGGGCATGGAGCCGGGGGCGATGCCGCCGATCTCGGCGTGGTGGCCGCGGGAAGCGACGTAGAAGAGAATCCGGTGACTCTCCGTGTCCGCCGCGTCCTCCGTGCCGAAGACCGGGGTGATCACGGTGACGTCGGGCAGATGCGTGCCGCCGTGGTACGGGTCGTTGACGGCGTAGGTGTCGCCCGGCCGCATCGAGTCGCCGCGGCGCCGGATGACCTCCTGGACGCTGGTGCCCATCGAGCCCAGGTGGACGGGGATGTGCGGGGCGTTGGCCACCAGGTTTCCGTCCGGGTCGAAGAGCGCGCAGGAGAAGTCCAGACGCTCCTTGATGTTGACGGACTGGGCCGTGGACTCCAGGCGGGCGCCCATCTGTTCGGCGATCGACATGAAGAGGTTGTTGAAGACCTCCAGCAGAACCGGGTCGGCTTGTGTGCCGAGATCGGAACTCTCTGTAATCGCCGCACGTTCCATGACCAGATGCCCGTCATCGGTCGTCGCGGCCCGCCAGCCGTCGTCCACGACGGTCGTCGAGCCGGCCTCGGTGATGATCGCGGGTCCGGTGACGGATTCGCCGGGAGGAAGGTCCTCGCGGCGGTGGAGGGGTACGTCGCGCCAGGCGCCGCCCGTGTGGAGGCGGACGGTGTCGGGGGTGACGGCACGGCCCTGGTGGGTGGCCAGGGTGGACAGATCGGGGGGTTCGGTGATGCCGGTGGCTTCCACGGAGAGGGCTTCGACGACGATCGGGCGGTCGAGGACGAAGGAGTACGTGGCGCGATGACGTTCTTCGAAGGTGCGGCGCATGGTGTCGGGCTCGGTCAGCTCGACGGTGAGGGTGGTGTCGGTGCCGTCGTAGCGGAGCTGGGCGCGCCGGACGACCCGGACGCGGTCCTCGGGGACGTCCTCGGCGAGGAGTTCGGAGCGGGCGGCGGACTCCAGGTCGTCGGCGGTCTTCAGGACGCCCGGCATGGCGGCGGCTTCCAGGAGGGCTTCGACGGACTGTTCGCGCATGGCCGTGGTGTCGGCGAGGCCGATCCCGAGGGCGGAGAGAACCCCGGCCATGGGCGGCACGAGGACGGTGCGGATGCCGAGCGAATCGGCGACCCTGCAGGCGTGCTGGCCGCCCGCACCACCGAAGGTGGTGAGGGCGTAGCGGGTGACGTCGTGGCCCTTCTGCACGGAGATCCGCTTGACCGCGTTGGCGATGTTGGCGACGGCGATCTGGAGGTAGCCCTCGGCGACCTGCTCGGGGGTGCGGTCGTCGCCGGTCCGGTCGCGGATCTCCCGCGCGAGGGCGGCGAACCGGTCCCGGACGAGGTCGGCGTCGAGCGGCAGGTCGCCGTCGGGCCCGAACACCTGGGGGAAATGGGCCGGTTGGATGCGGCCGAGCATGACGTTGGCGTCGGTCACGGCGAGCGGGCCGCCGCCGCGGTAGCAGGCGGGGCCGGGGTCCGCGCCCGCGGAGTCGGGTCCCACGCGGTAGCGGGAGCCGTCGAAGTGGAGGATCGAGCCGCCGCCCGCGGCGACGGTGTGGATGTCCAGCATGGGGGCGCGCAGCCGGACACCGGCGATCTGTGTGGTGAAGACGCGTTCGTACTCGCCCGCGAAGTGCGAGACGTCGGTGGAGGTGCCGCCCATGTCGAAGCCGATGACCCGGTCGAATCCGGCCAGCTGCGACATGCGGGCCATGCCGACGATGCCGCCGGCGGGGCCGGAGAGGATGGCGTCCTTGCCGCGGAACTGCCCGGCCTCGGCGAGGCCGCCGTTGGACTGCATGAACATCAGCCGGACACCGTGGAGTTCGTCGGCGACGTGCTGGACGTAGCGGCGCAGCACCGGCGAGAGGTAGGCGTCGACGACGGCGGTGTCCCCGCGCGGGACGAGCTTCATCAGCGGGCTGACCTCGCTGGACAGCGAGATCTGGGGGAAGCCGATCCGCTCGGCCAGTTGTCCCACGGCCTGTTCGTGGGCGGGGTGGAGGTGGCTGTGCACGCACACCACGGCGAGGGCGCGGATCCCGTCGTCGTAGGCCCGGCGCAGCGGTCCGGCGAGGGCGTCGAGGTCGGGGGCGCGCAGGACGGTGCCGTCAGCGGCGATGCGCTCGTCGACCTCGACGACCCGCTCGTGGAGCAGCTCCGGGAGTTCGATGCGGCGGGCGAAGATGCGGGGGCGGTTCTGGTAGGCGATGCGCAGGGCGTCGCGGAAGCCGCGGGTGACGACCAGGAGGGTGCGCTCACCCTTGCGTTCCAGGAGGGCGTTGGTGGCGACGGTGGTGCCCATGCGGACGGCCTCGACAGGCTCTTCGGAGCCGTTCATCAGCAGGCGTACGCCCGCGACGGCCGCGTCGGCGTAGCGCGCGGGGTTCTCCGAGAGGAGCTTGTGGGTGAGCAGCCGGCCGTCGGGGCGTCGCGCGACGATGTCGGTGAAGGTGCCGCCTCGGTCGACCCAGAACTGCCAGCCTGTCACGTCAGTACCCCGCTTCCGCGCCGGTCACAGCGCCCGGAGGCCGTTGATCACGTCGCGCAGAATACTCTCGTCGACCAGTTCCGCCGGGGGGACGGGCCGGTTGACGTGGACGAGTTCCCCGGCGACGAGATCCCCGACGAGGACCCTCACCACTCCGATCGGAAGGTCGAGTTCAGCGGCGAGTTCGGCGACCGACTGGGGGGCGTCACGGCACAGTTCGACGATGTCCACGTGCTCTGGGGACAGTGTCGAGTCCTCTTCCGGGTCGTCCGCCTGCGACTCCGTGACGACCACCGCGATGAGGTCGAGGCGGTGCTGGGCCGCGCTGGTGGTGCGGCCGCGCGTCATCGCGTACGGACGGACGACCGGTCCGGCCTCGTCGTCGAACCAGTGGCTTCTTCCCTGACCGTCTGCGCTCATGTCATCCCACTACCCGCCCGCGGGCAGATCGGTGCGCGGAGCGGCGCCCAGATGCGCACCGACCCGCTTGACGAGGAGCGTCATCTCGTACGCGACCTGGCCGACGTCGGAGTCGGCGTCCGCGAGAACGGCCAGGCAGCTGCCGTCCCCGGCGGCCGTGACGAAGAGGAAGGCGTCATCGAGCTCGACGACCGTCTGACGGACGCTGCCGGCCTCGAAGTGGCGGCCCACGCCCTTGGCGAGGCTGTGGAAGCCGGAGGCGACGGCGGCCAGGTGCTCGCTGTCCTCCCGGGTCAGGTCCTTGGACGCGCCCGTCGCCAGTCCGTCACCGGAGAGCACGACGGCCTTGCGGATGCTGGCGACACGGTCCACCAGGTCGTCCAGAAGCCAGTTGAGCTCGCCGTACGCGGTGGTCGTGGTGTGGTCGGTCACCTTCGGTGCGGTCATCGACCGTCCCCCTTAGTCGTTCCTCGTGGTGCTGTGCCGCTGGTGGCGTCGTCGCCCGCGGCGTTCTCCTCGCGGCCGCGCTGCCAGCCGCGCTGGAGCGAGGCCATGCGGCTGCGTACCTCGTCGGCATCCCGCTCGGAGGGCTCCGTCGGGCTCTCCGTCGGTCGGGCGGGGTCCCGCTTGAGCTGTGGGGCCAGATTGGCCTGGCGTACGCGCCGGGGCAGCGCTCCCGCGCCGGGCTGCGGTACGGGGTCCGGCCCGGTGCCGGAGCCGGTCTGGCGCGACAGAGGCGCCGGGCGCCGGTCCGCGGAGCCGGGGTTGCTGGACTCGATCTCGGCGCGGCGGGTGCGCCGGGGCAGGGCCGGGGGCTCCCCCGTGAGGTCGCGCCCTGCCGCGTCGTCGAAGCCTGCTCGCTCCGTTGCCGGGTCGGCTCCGCCGGGGCCACGGCGCAGGGGTGAGGCCCCCCGTCGCCGGCTCGGCAGCGGTGCCGGGCCGTCGGAGCCGTGGCGGCCGGTGCCCGCGGAAGGCCCGTCCGCCGCCTCGTCCCGTCGGGGGCGCTGTTCGGTGACCGGGCGCCCATGGGAGCTGACCAGCTTGGGCGTGCCGCGCCGGGGCAGCGGGACCGCCGCTCCCAGCTGGTCGCCGGGCGCGGCCGGATCCGGGCCACCGGGGTGCGGCGCGTCGGGCCGGGCGGTGGCGTCCTCCGCGCGGGAGAGGTGGGAGCGGCGCGGGCGGAACAGTCCGCCGCGCTCGTCGGCTTCCTCGTCCAGCGCGTCCGGGAAGTCGCTCAGGGCGTCCAGGTCGACCGGTGCCTCCAGCTCGACCGGACCGTCCAGGAGCTGGGTGGGCAGGCCCGGCAGCGGTACGGGCACCTGGGCCAGGGCGGCCCGCCGGCTCTCCTCCAGCCTGCGGGTCTCCTCCAGCTCGGCCTCCTTGGAGGGGCCAGGGCGGTCCAGACGGAAGCCGATGCCGTTGGTGTCCGGCACGTCGTCCGTGAGCAGGGCGTCGGGGATGAACACGACGGCGGTGGTGCCGCCGTACGGGGACGGCTGAAGAGAGACGCGGACGTTCTGGCGCTGGGCGAGCCGGCTGACCACGAAGAGGCCGAGCCGGTCGGTGTCGGACAGCTCGAACTCGGGCGTCTCGGCGAGCCGGAGGTTGGCGTCGAGCAGCGCGTCGGCGGCCATGCCGAGTCCGCGGTCGTGGATCTCCAGGGTGAAGCCGTTGGCGACGCGCTCGCCGAGCACCTGGACGGCGGTGTGCGGCGGGGAGAACACGGTGGCGTTCTCCAGGAGTTCGGCCACGAGATGGGTGAGGTCCGCGACGGCCGGGCCGGTGACGGCGACCCTGGGCAGTCTACGGACCTCGATGCGCTCGTAGTCCTCGACCTCGGCGACGGCGGCCCGTACCACGTCCATGAGCTGGACGGGCTTGCGCCACTGCCGGGAGGGGGCGGCGCCGGAGAGGATCACCAGGCCCTCGGCGTGCCGGCGCATTCGGGTGGTCAGGTGGTCGAGGCGGAACAGGTCGGCGAGTTCGTCGGTGTCCTCGGTCCGGCGTTCCATGGTGTCGAGAAGGGTGAGCTGCTTGTGGAGAAGTACCTGGCTGCGGCGGGCGAGGTTGACGAAGACCTCGGAGACGCCGGCGCGCAGCTCGGCCTGTTTGACGGCCGCCTCGACAGCGGCGCGCTGGAGGGTGTTGAGGGCCTGGCCGACCTCGCCGATCTCGTTCCTGTCGTACTCCAGACGCGGGACCTCGGTCTCGACGTCGACCTGTTCGCCGGTCGACAGGCGGCGCATCACGCTGGGCAGCCGGACGCCGGAGGCCTCGTGGGCCTCCAGCCGGAGCTGGCGCAGGTCACGGATGAGGCCGCGGCCGACGCGGACGGACAGGAACAGCGAGACCAGCAGAGCGAGGAGACCGAGCACTCCGGCGACGGCCGC
Organism: Streptomyces cinnabarinus; assembly: GCF_027270315.1. Classification (NCBI taxonomy): domain Bacteria; kingdom Bacillati; phylum Actinomycetota; class Actinomycetes; order Kitasatosporales; family Streptomycetaceae; genus Streptomyces; species Streptomyces cinnabarinus. The sequence goes on from NZ_CP114413.1 coordinate 1,609,945, forward strand.
CTTGGCGATGACGCCCATCGCGACCGGCCGGACGCGGTCCTGATAGCGGTCGCCTGCCTGGTCGTTGAGCTCGGCGACCTCTTCGAGCACATTGCCCGCGGCGGTGTCCCAGCTCTTCGCCGTGACCCCGCTGGGCGTTCCGGCCCCGGTGGAGACGGCGGACTGCTCAGCGACGCGCAGGGGGGCGCTGGCGGCGTTCTTCCAGAAGCGGGTGAAGCGGTCCCGCTCCCAGGACGGCAGCAGGGGGAGGTTGACGTCGTAGAGCAGCGTTCGCTGGGCGGCGTAGTCGGAGACCTCGCGGATCTCCTCGCGGGTCAGCCTGCCGACGATCAGCGCGGAGCCGAGGAGGGCGTCCTCGCGGGACAGCAGCTCGCGGGCGCGAGCGAGGTTGACCAGCGCACGGTACTGCTTGTCCATCTCCACGTTGTCGACGACGTGGAGGTTGGCGAGCAGCACATAACAGGGGTCGACCAGGCTGTTGTAGAGGTTGAGGGCGGTGGCGCGGTTGACGGTGCCGTCCTCGACGCTGCGGCGCAGGGAGGCGATGCCGTCGAAGGCGTCCAGGACGGCGGTGAGGCGCTCGTCCGTGCCTTGGCCCATCGCGTCTCGTACATCAGGGTTCTTGGCGTTCCTGCGAATCTCGGCGACGGCTTCGTCGGTGGCGTTGCGGCTGCGCTTGAGGGCGGCGAGCCCGTCGGAGGCGCGCGGGTCGGCGAGGTGGACGAGAGTCTGGCGGCGTTCCTGCTGGAGGACACGGACCGTGTCCTCGATGGGGTAGCCGATCTTCTCCACGACGGACGACACGTTGAACAGCTGCTGTGCCTCGCGACCCGTCAGTACCGTGGCGAAACCCCAGATGGCGGTCAGGGACACCAGCGGCACGAGAAGCAACGCCACGATCTTCCGGCGGATGGACTTCCCGCGAAAGCGCATGGCCTCCCCCAGCTCGACCCCCACCGGACGGGGGTACACATGTGCGTCAACAAACGGCGCGAGCCTACTACCGACGCACAGGTAACTCGAAGAGCCGTCCGGAAGCTTGACTTCCGCCCCGGGGGCGAGACGTGGGGAGTTGTCCGGCCATTGGGGGAGATTGCCTCCCGGAATCCGGCGTCGACCAGTCGAACACGCCCCACTCATCCGCGGCGCCAATTGGCCGGAATTTTTCCCTCGTTGGGAATCTTCGGGCGATGCCGGTCGTCCTTCTCTATGGGAAACGGGGGCGGAATCGGCCACAGGAGCCGCGTCTCGCCTCCCGGCGGCGTAAATCAGCGCAAGCCGGGCAGCCACTGGGGAACCGGGTCTTCGGACGCGGAAGCGAGCGGTCTACCGGCGGTGGGGAGTGACACGGTGATGGGCACGGCGGAGCGGCGCGAGGCGCCCGAGGACGGCGGAGTGGCGGTGCGCTCGACGGTGCGCCAGGGTCCTCAGGTACCGGATCCCGATATTCCGGCGGACCGGGGCGAGGTTGTGCGGGATGCGCGGGCGAAGTCGGTGGCGTCTGTGAAGGTCACGCGGTCCGACCAGGAGGGCGAGCACGAAGAGGCGCTGGGGCACACCGCCTATCGCCCGTTGTGGATCGAGGAGCCGGCGCGACGACGCCGGATGCCAGATCCGGTGCGGACGGCGGCGGTTCGCGCGGTCCTGATCATCGCGCTGACGCTGATACAGGCGATGGTGGCCTTCCTGTGCACCCTGGCCGGATCCTGGTTGGCCTTCCCCATGGTGCTCAGCGGCGTGGCCAGCACCGTGGTCGCCACCTGGGCGGCACTGGACGTCTGGGTGACCCGCCAGGTGTGGAACCAGCGCCACGGCGTGGTCTCGACCCCGGCCAGCACCGCGCGTGCCCTGCGCCGAGAGCGCCGCAAGGCCCGACGCCAGGCACGGGCGGCCGAGCGCACCCAGGAGCGGATACGCGGGCGGGGTGGCGCCGGGCAACTGTCGCACCCTTGAGCTGAGGGTCCGGGCCCAGCAGTCGTCCATCCCATGAGGGACCGGATCAAGCCAGCCCGCCCCCGCCCCGCTCACACGCTCCCGAACATCACCGGCCGCCCCGTTTTTCAGGCGGCCCCCGACGCCACCCGCCGCTCCGCGCGCTCGAGTTCCTTCCGTGCCCGCATGAAGGGGCGCGGCCGGTCGACGGAGAGCACGGCGGTGGTGCGGCCGTCCCGTTCGTAGAGGGCGAGCAGGCCGCCCTCGGCCGGTGCGCCGCCGGTCGGACCGCCCTCGATCAGGCCGCCCTCGGTGATACGGACCGTGTCACCGTCCCGGCGGCGGCCCGCGAACTGGATGCGGGCGCCGTACTGGTCCGACCAGAAGTAGGGCAGGGACCGGACCGTCTCGGCACTGTGCCCGGCGAGCAGGTTGGCGACGGCGACCCGGGGTTGCTCCGTCGCGGAGGTCCAGTGCTCGGCGCGGTGGCCGCCGACGCGGGCGACGTCGCCGACGGCGACCACTTGAGGCAGGACCGTCATACAGCCGTCGTCGCACAGGACGCCGTCGTGCAGGGCAAGCGGGGAGCCCGCCAGCCAGCCGGTGTTGGGGGTGGCGCCGATGCCGACGATGACGACGTCGGCGGGAAGGGTACGGCCGTCGGCGAGGGCCACTCCGGTGACGGCGGCCGTGCCGCGCAGACCGGCCACACCGGCGCCGGTGACCAGTTCGGCCCCGCCCCGGCGGTGCAGGGCGGCGCACACGGCGGCCAACTCGGGCCCCAGTTGGGGGACGAGCGGGAGCGGGGCGGCTTCGACCACGGTGACGGCGTGGCCGAGGGCGACGCAGGAGGAGGCGGTCTCGGCGCCGATGAATCCGCCGCCGATGACGACGACACGACGTGGGCCTCGGGTGAGTTCCGCGCGCAGTGCGCGGGCGTCGTCGAGGGTGCGGAGTGTGTGGACGCCGTCCAGGTCGGTGCCGGGGAGGCGGCGGGCCGAGGCGCCGGTGGCGATAACGACGCCGTCGGTGGACACGGTGCGGCCGTCGTCGAGCAGGACCGTACGGCCGCGGGCGTCGAGACCCCGGGCGCGGGTGCCGAGGAGCCATTCGGCGTCGAGTTCCGCGGTCTCGTCGGCGTCGGCGAGGGCGAATTGGTCCTCGTCGGCCCGGCCGGTGAGGAAGTCCTTGGAGAGGGGAGGCCGGTCATAGGGGCGGTGGGGTTCGTCGCCGACGATCACCAGCCGTCCGTCGAAGCCCTGGGCCCGCAGTTCCCGGGCCGCGTACAGACCGGAGAGGGAGGCGCCGACGACAGTCACGGTCCTCATGCGATGCGGCTCCGATCGGTGGAGGCGTGCCGCCGGTTCAGTGGCCGGATCCGCGTGTTCATGCCGCCGTGCCCTCCTCCGCCGCCAGGTGGACATGGATGACGCCGTCCTCGACCGTGACCCGGTGGGTGCGGACGGGACGGCGGGCCGGGAGGCAGGTCGGCCGGCCGGTGCGCAGGTCGAATGAGGCGGCGTGCAGCGGGCATTCGACCAGACAGCCCTCCAGCCAGCCCTCGGAGAGGGAGGCGTCCTGATGGGTGCAGGTGTCGTCGATGGCGTACAGCTCGCCGTCGTCGGTATGGAACACGGCGACGGGCGGTGTCGTCTCGACACGGACGGACTCGCCCTCGGGGAGGTCTTCGAGGCGGCAGACGGGAATCACGGGCCCCCCTCTCGGTCCGGGACACTGGGCCCGGACATGTGTGGTCCAGGTGCAGCAAGAAGTGCGGGGTGCGGACCTTCGTCGTTCGGTCCGGCTCCGGAGAGACAGCCCGGGAACGCGGTGTTCCGGGGTGCCGTACCGCAGTGCACGGGGTTCCGGGACGCCGTCGGTCCGGAGCCGGGTGCGGCCGTAGGTGCTGTTCGGCCCCTTCCTAGGGCCGGACGCTTCGGTAACATGATGTTTCGTATGGCGCACCAGCAAGCGCTATGCGCAACAGAATCCGGGCGGGACGACCGTCGCGTCAAGGGTTTCCCGCAGATGCGGCCCGAACCGGGCCCACAGGTGGTGAGAGTTGAGCCATGACCCGCACGCAGAGGCAGCAGTCCGACCCAGGTGAGAGCACGGCGAGCCCGGAGAAGCAGAGCGGAAGAGGCGCGGCGAGCGCGGTGCAGTCGGTGGACCGGGCCGTGAGCGTCCTGGAGATCCTCGCCCGGCACGGCGAGGCGGGCGTCACCGAGATCGCCGACGAGCTGGACGTGCACAAGTCGACGGCCTTCCGGCTGCTCGGCGTCCTGGAGAACCGCGGCCTGGTGGCCCAGGCGAAGGACCGCGGCAAGTACTACCTGGGGGCGGGCGTCCTGCGCCTCGCGGGGGCGGCGGCGGTGCGGCTGGACATCTCGCAGGAGGGCGTCCCGGTCTGCCGGGAACTCGCCGACGAGCTGGGCGAGACGGTCAACATCGCCGTGCTGGACGACGACGCCGCGGTCAACATCATGCAGGCCCGCGGCACCGCGTCGGTGACGGCCCAGAACTGGCTGGGCCGGCGCACCCCGCTGCACGCCACCTCCAGCGGAAAGGTGCTGCTCGCGCATATGCCGCCCACACTGCGGGAGGGCCTGCTGGCCCGGCCGTTGCCGCGGTTCACGGAGCGCACGATCACCGGCGCCTCGGTGCTGCGCGGCGAGCTGGAGGCGGTGGTGGAGCAGGGGTACGGGATCACCATCGAGGAGCTGGAGCTGGGGCTCGCGGCCGTCGCGGCGCCGGTGCGGTCGCACGACGGCAAGGTGATCGCGGCGATCAGTGTCTCGGGGCCGGTCTACCGGCTGAACAGCGACCGGGTGCCCGAGCTGGCGAAGCGTACGGTCGCGGCCGGGTCCGAGCTGTCGCGCCGTATGGGATACGGCTTCTGACCGACGGACGTCCAGACACGCGGCTGCGCGAACAGCGGCGCGGGACCGGGAATCTCCTGGTCCCGCGCCGCTGTGTGTCCGGAGCGTTTCCACTCACCGGCGCCTTTTGCCAAGGGTTAACTCGCACCTCTTGACGGCCGCTTGATGGCGTTCTCAATATGTTCCTCATCGCGCAACCCATCGTGCATTGCGCAACAGCAGAGGAGCTTGGTCGTGCCACACGAGGTCCGTGCCGTAGTCGCTGTGAAGAAGGGCGCACCCGTCGAGGTGCGGACGATCGTCGTCCCCGACCCGGGGCCCGGTGAGGTACTGGTCGCGGTGCAGGCCTGCGGGGTCTGCCACACGGATCTGCACTACCGCGAGGGCGCGATCAACGACGAGTTCCCGTTCCTGCTGGGACATGAGGCGGCCGGCACCGTCGAGGCGGTCGGCGAGGGGGTCACCGACCTCGCCCCCGGCGACTACGTGGTCCTCGCCTGGCGTGCTCCGTGCGGCAGTTGCCGCTCCTGTCGCCGCGGCCGCCCCTGGTACTGCTTCGACTCCCGCAACGCCACCCAGCCGATGACCCTGCTCGACGGCACGCCGCTCAGCAACGCGCTGGGAATCGGCGCCTTCGCCGAGAAGACGCTGGTCGCCGCGGGACAGGCGGTGAAGATCGACCCGGCCGCCCGCCCGGAGGCCGCCGGTCTCATCGGCTGTGGCGTCATGGCCGGTTACGGCGCCGCCGTCAACACCGGCAACGTCGGCCGGGGCGACTCGGTCGCCGTCATCGGCTGCGGCGGCGTCGGCAACGCGGCCATCGCGGGCGCCTGCCTCAACGGCGCCATGAAGGTCATCGCCGTCGACATCGACGACAAGAAGCTGGACCAGGCGGAGAAGTTCGGTGCCACGCACACCGTCAACTCCCGTGGCACGGACCCGGTGGAGGCGGTACGGGCGCTGACCGACGGCCATGGAGTGGACATCGCCATCGACGCCGTAGGCCGCCCCGAGACCTTCCAGCAGGCCTTCTACATGCGCGATCACGCGGGCCTGCTGGTGCAGGTCGGCGTCCCCTCCCCCGAGATGAAGGTCGAACTCCCGCTGATCGACGTGTTCTCGCGCGGCGGCGCGATCAAGTCCTCCTGGTACGGCGACTGTCTGCCGAGCCGGGATTTCCCGTACCTCATCGACCAGTACCTCTACGGGCTGCTGGACCTCAACGCCTTCGTGACCGAGACCATCGCCCTCGACCAGGTCGAGGAGGCGTTCGCCAAGATGCACCGGGGTGAGGTGCTGCGCTCGGTCGTGGTCCTGTAAGCACCGTTCACAGCCCGGAACCACCGTCCCCGGAGACCACTGCCGCCCCGAGAACCCCCTGAGACCCCCACCCCGCAAGGAGGGGCATGTCCAGTACGCCCGAAAGCCAGTCCCCCCGCGTGGTCGTCATCGGCGCCGGCATCGTCGGCTGCTCACTCGCCGACGAGCTGACCGCACGCGGCTGGACCGACGTCACCGTCCTCGAACAGGGCCCTCTGCCCGCCCCCGGCGGCTCCACCTCGCACGCCCCCGGACTCGTCTTCCAGACCAGCCCGTCCAAGACGCTTGCCGAGTTCGCCCGCTACACGGTCGAGAAGTTCAACGCGCTCAGCGTCGACGGGGTTCCCTGCTTCGACCCGGTCGGCGGCCTGGAGCTGGCCACCACCCCCGAGCGCCTCGCCGAGCTGCACCGCCGAGCCGGATACGCCGCCGCCTGGGGCATCCGCGGCGAGATCATCAGCCCCGCCCGCTGCAAGCAACTGTGGCCGCTGCTCGACCAGTCCGTGGTGCTCGGCGGCTTCCACACCCCGGACGACGGACTGGCCCGCGCCCTCCTGGCGGCCCGTGCCCAGATGGAACGGGCCACCGCGAGGGGCGCCCGCTTCCTGGAACGCCACACCGTGACCGGCATCGAGAGGGAAGGCGACCGGGTCACCGCCGTGGTCACCGACCGGGGCGCCTTCCCCGCCGACCACGTCGTGTCCGCGGCCGGATTCTGGGGCCCGGTGATCGGCCGGATGGCCGGCGTCGACGTACCCCTCCAGCCGCTCGCCCACCAGTACGCGCGGACCAAGCCGCTGCCGGAGCTCGAAGCGGCCACCACGGAGGCCTCGAAGCCCATCCTCCGCTTCCAGGACCGCGACCTGTACTTCCGCGAGCACACCGACCGCATCGGCATCGGCTCCTACGCGCACCGGCCGCTGCCCGTGGACCCGTTCGCGGTGCTGCCCTACGACGAGGCCCGCGCCCAGGACCTCGACATGCCCTCCTCGTTCCCCTTCACGCCGGAGGACTGGGCGCCGAGCTGGGAGGACTGCCGCTGGCTGATCCCGGCGCTGCGGAACGCCGAGATCGAGGAGGGCTTCAACGGCGTCTTCTCCTTCACCCCGGACGGCATGCCGGTCCTCGGCGAATCGCGGCACGTCAGAGGGTTCTGGCTGGCCGAGGCCGTCTGGGTCACCCACTCCGCCGGAGTCGCCAAGGCGGTCGCCGAGTGGATGGTGAACGGCCGCCCCGCCCTCGATCTGCACGAGTGCGACCTCACGCGGTTCGAGGAAGCGCAGCGTTCACCGGCGTACGTCCGTGAACGCGGTTCACAGCAGTTCGTCGAGGTGTACGACGTACTCCACCCCCTCCAGCCGATGGAGCGGCCCCGTCCGCTGCGCGTCAGCCCCTTCTACGCCCGTCAGCAGCAGCTCGGCGCGTTCTTCCTGGAGGGCGGCGGCTGGGAGCGCCCGCACTGGTACGAGGCGAACGCGCCTCTCACCGACGCGATCCAGCTCCCGCCGCGCGACGCCTGGTCATCCCGCTACTGGTCCCCGATCGCCGCGGCGGAGGCGAAGGCGACCCGCGAGAAGGTCGCCCTCTACGACATGACCCCGCTGCGCCGCCTGGAGGTCACCGGCCCCGGCGCCCTGGACTTCCTCGACCGCATGACCACCAACAACCTCCGCAAGAAGCCCGGCGCGGTCACCTACACCCTCCTCCTCGACGAGACCGGCGGCATCCGCTCCGACCTCACCGTGGCCCGGCTCGCCCCCGACCGCTTCCAGGTCGGCGCCAACTCCCCCGCCGACCTGGACTGGCTCCTGCGGCACGCGCCCGAGGACGTCCACCTCCAGGACATCACCTCCGGGACCTGCTGCATCGGCGTCTGGGGCCCCCTCGCCCGCGCCCTCGTCCAGCCCCTGACCCGCGACGACTTCTCGCACGAGGCGTTCGGCTACTTCCGCGCGAAGGAGACCTACCTCGGCCACGTCCCCGTCACCGCCCTGCGCCTGTCGTACGTCGGCGAACTCGGCTGGGAGCTCTACACCACCGCCGACCTGGGCCTGCGCCTGTGGGACACCCTCTGGGAGGCGGGCCGGGACCTCGGTGTCGTCGCCGCCGGCCGCTCGGCCTTCAACTCCCTGCGCCTGGAGAAGGGGTACCGGGCCTGGGGCGTCGACATGACCGACGAGCACAACCCCTACGAGGCGGGCGTCGGCTTCGCGGTCCGCGGCGACAAGGAGTTCCTGGGCCGCGCCGCCCTCGGCGACGAGCCCGTCACCCGCAGACTCACCCCCCTCCTCCTCGACGACCCCGCCGCAGTCGTCCTCGGCAAGGAGCCCGTCCACGTCGACGGCGTCCCCTCCGGCTACGTGACCAGCGCGGCGTACGGCTACACGCTCGGCCGCTGCGTCGCGTACGCCTGGCTGCCGGTGCTGCCCGTCGGCACCGCCGTGCACATCGCCTACTTCGGCGAGAAGGTCCCGGCCACGGTCGCCGAAGAGCCCCTGTTCGACCCGAAGATGACCCGCATCCGCCGCTAGGAGGTGGCCGTGTCACCCATGTACGACGTGATCGTCCGCGTGCTCGGCCCGGAGAGGTTCGGCCCGGTCCACGGCCACCGCGCCCGTCTGAGCCGCATGTCGACAACAGGAGCACGCACGTGACGACGACCCCCGTCCCCCCGAGCCTCATCGCGACGCTGCCGGGCCGCTACTACACCGACCCGGAGCTCTTCCGGCAGGAACAGGAACACATCTTCGAGTCGATGTGGTTCTGCGCCGTCCGCAGCGCCGACCTCGCCAAACCGGGCGCCTTCCGTACCGTCCAGGTGGGACGCGAGAGCGTCATCGTCACCCGGACCCGCAAGGGTGAGCTGCGCGCCTTCCTCAACGTCTGCCGTCATCGTGGAGCGCGGCTGTGCATGGAGGACTCCGGGGAGGTCCGGCGCAACATCCAGTGTCCCTATCATGCGTGGACGTACGACCTTGACGGCACATTGATCGCCGCCCCCAACTTGATCAAGATGCCCGACGTCGACCGGGTCGCGTACGGATTGATCAAGGTGGCCCTGCGCGAGTGGCTCGGCTACGCCTGGGTGTGCCTCGCCGACGAACCGCCCTCCTTCGAGGAGACCGTGCTGGGCGCCGCCGTGGAACGGCTCGGCGACACCGCCGCCATCGACCACTACGGCACAGCGAACCTCGCCCTGGGCCGGCGCATCTCCTATGACGTGAAAGCGAACTGGAAGCTGATCGTCGAGAACTTCATGGAGTGCTACCACTGCGCGACGATCCACCCCGAACTCACCGATGTCCTTCCGGAGTTCGCCGACGGCTACGCCGCCCAGTACTACGTCGGCCACGGCGCCGAGTTCGGCGAGGGAGTCAGGGGCTTCACGGTCGACGGCAGCGAGGGCTTCGGGAAGCTCCCGGAGGTCTCAGCCGACCAGGACCGCCGCTACTACGCCATCACGGTCAAGCCCACGGTCTTCGTCAACCTCGTACCCGACCACGTGATCCTGCACCGCATGTTCCCGCTGGCCGAGGACCGCACGGTCGTGGAGTGCGACTGGCTCTATGCGCCCGAGGTCGTCGAGTCCGGCACGGACGTGTCGAAGTCGGTGGAGCTCTTCCACCGGGTCAACGCGCAGGACTTCGAAGCCTGCGAGCGGACACAGCCCGCGATGGCGTCCAGGGCTTACCGCGGCGGTGGTGTGCTGGTCCCCAACGAGCATCACATCGGGATCTTCCACGAGTGGGTCCTTCACAAGCTGGGAGGCTGCCATGCCTGATCTGTTCATCGACGGCGAGTGGCGGGGCGCGCTCGACGAGCGCACCCGTGAGATCCACTGCCCGGCCGACGGTTCCCCGGTCGGCGTGGTCGACGAGGCGGGCGGCAAGGACACGGTGGAGGCGATCGGCGCCGCCCGGCGTGCCTTCGACACCGGTCCCTGGCCCAGGACCGCGCCGCAGGAGCGCGGCGACCTGCTGCTGCGCGTGGCCGAACTCCTCGTACGCGACAAGGAGTCGATCGCCCGCGCGGAGTCGCTCGACACCGGAAAGCGGCTCGTAGAGAGCGAGTACGACGTCGACGACGTGGCCAACTGCTTCCGGTACTTCGGGCGGCTGGTCGCCAGCGAGGCGCCGGGACGGGTCGTCGACACCGGCGCGGCGGGCATCGACAGCCGGGTGGTGTACGAGCCGGTCGGCGTCTGCGGACTCATCACGCCCTGGAACTACCCGTTGCTCCAGACGGCCTGGAAGGTGGCCCCGGCGCTCGCGGCGGGCAACACCTTCGTGCTGAAGCCGAGCGAGCTGACCCCGCACACCGCGATCCATCTCATGCGGCTGCTGGACGAGGCCGGGCTCCCGGCCGGCGTCGGCAATCTGGTCCTCGGCGCCGGTCCCGAGGCCGGCGCGCCGCTCGGTGACCATCCGGACGTCGACCTCGTCTCCTTCACCGGCGGGCTGGCGACCGGGCGGCGACTGATGGCGGCCGCGGCCGGAACCGTCAAGAAGGTCGCACTCGAACTCGGCGGCAAGAACCCCAACATCGTCTTCGCCGACGCCGACTTCGACACAGCCGTCGACATGGCCCTGACCGCCGTGTTCCTGCACTCCGGGCAGGTGTGCTCGGCGGGCGCGCGGCTGCTGGTGGAGGACTCGCTGCACGACCGGTTCGTGGACGAGGTCGTGCGCCGGGCCGCGGAGATCCGGCTCGGCGGCCCCTTCGACGAACGGGCCCAGAGCGGACCGCTGATCTCGGCGGCGCACCGCTCGAAGGTCGAGGCGTACGTGGCCAAGGGCATCGCCGAGGGCGCGGTGCTGCGCTGCGGCGGCGCCCGTCCCACCGGACCGGGCCTCGACGAGGGCTTCTACTACCCGCCCACGGTGCTGGACGAGTGCGCCGCCGGGATGTCGGTGGTCCAGGAGGAGTCCTTCGGACCGGTACTCACGGTGGAGCGCTTCACCGGCGAGGACGAGGCCGTACGCCTGGCGAACGGCACCGTCTTCGGCCTCGCGGGCGCCGTATGGACGCGCGACGAGGCGAAGGCCGCGCGCGTCGCGGCCGCGCTGCGGATCGGCACGGTCTGGATCAACGACTACCACCCCTACGTCCCGCAGGCCGAGTGGGGCGGCTTCAAGCAGTCCGGAACCGGGCGCGAACTGGGCCCCTCCGGACTGGCCGAGTACCGCGAGGCCAAGCACATCTGGCGCAACACCAGTCCCACCCCGCAGGGATGGTTCAGCTGATCCGCGGGTAGCCGCCCGCACACCCCGCACCGAAAGGACCACCCGGCACCCGCAGGAGCCGCTCCCTCCCCTCCCTCAGGCCCACCAGGAGTCCGCTCATGGCAACAACCCACCCACCCAGAGAGACCGACGACGCCGAACTCGCCGAGTTCGGCTACAAACCCGAACTCAAGCGCACCCTCGGCAACTTCCACACCTTCGCCGCCGGCATCAGCTACATCTCCATCCTGACCGGCACCTTCCAGCTCTTCTACTTCGGCTACGGCAGTGGCGGCCCCGCCTACTGGTGGTCGTGGCCGATGGTGTTCGGCGGCCAGTTCATGGTCGCCCTCTGCTTCGCTGAGCTGGCGGCCCGCTATCCCGTCGCGGGGTCCGTCTACAACTGGTCGAAGAAGATAGGCAATCCGCATCTGGGCTGGCTCGCCGGGTGGATGATGCTGATCGCGTCCATCGTGTCCATCTCGGCCGTGGCGCTGGCCTACCAGCTGACGCTGCCGCAGATCTCGGACACGTTCCAGTTCGTCGGCGACGGCACCGGCAAGTACGACGTGGCGACCAACGCGGTCATCCTGGCCGCGGTGTTGATCCTGTTCACCACCCTGGTGAACGCCTTCGGCGTCAAGTTGATGGCGACGATCAACACGGCGGGCGTGTTCATCGAGTTGATCGCCACCGTTGTACTGATCGTCCTGTTCGCCGTCCACATCACGCGCGGTCCGCAGGTCGTCATGGAGACCAACGGCACCGGCGCGGGCTACGGCGCCGGATACCTGGGCGCGTTCCTGGTGGCGTCGCTGGCGTCGGCGTACGTCATGTACGGCTTCGACACGGCCGCCTCGCTCGGCGAGGAGTCCCTCGACCCGACCCGCAACGCGCCCCGCGCGATCATCCGGGCGATCGTCGCCTCGTTCGTCCTCGGCGGTCTGATCCTTCTGCTGGCGCTGATGAGCGTGTCCAGTCTCAAGGGCGAGCAACTCTCCACGGACGGCCTCCAGTACATCGTGCTGGACGTGCTGGGCTCGACGGCCGGCAAGGCAATGCTGTGGTGCGTGCTGATCGCGGTCACCGTCTGCGCGCTGGCGGTGCACACGGCCGCGGTGCGGCTGGCGTTCGCAATGGCCCGGGACAACAACCTGCCCGCGTCCTCGAAGCTCGCCAAGTGTCATCCTCGGTTCCAGACACCGGTACTGCCGACCGTGATCATCGGGATCCTGGCGCTGGCGATCCTGGTGGTCAACATCCGCCAGCCGCAGATCTTCACGGTCGTCACCAGCATCGGCATCATCATGATCTACCTCGCCTACCTGGGCGTCACCGGCCCGATGCTGGTGGCGCGGCTGCGCGGCAGGTGGCAGCCGGCGGGCGACGGACGTTTCTCGCTGGGCCGTTGGGGACTGCTCGTCAATGTCCTGGCCGTGCTGTGGGGCCTCGGCATGACGATCAACCTGATCTGGCCGCGGGCCTCCGTCTACAACGCCAGCGCCCCCTTCCACTGGTACCTCCAGTGGGGCGCGGTGCTGTTCGTGGGTGTCATCGCGGGCGGCGGATTCGCCTACTACTGGTTCGTGCAGCGGCACCGCACCGGTGTGCTGGAGGAGCACCGGCTGGAGTCCCCCGCCGAGACAGCCACCGTCGACTGAAGGAGACCTCATGAGGATCGACGAGTTCGACTACGTCGTCGTCGGCGGCGGCACCGCGGGCAATGTCGTGGCGGCCCGGCTGTCGGAGGATCCCTCGGTCACGGTGTGCGTCCTGGAGGCCGGTCCGAGCGACGTCGGCGACGACGACGTCCTCAGACTGGAGCGCTGGATGGGCCTGCTGGAGTCCGGCTACGACTGGGACTATCCGGTCGAACCGCAGGCCAGCGGCAACAGCTTCATGCGCCACGCCCGCGCCAAGGTGCTCGGCGGCTGCTCCTCGCACAACTCCTGCATCGCCTTCTGGGCCCCGGCCGAGGATCTCGACGACTGGGCGGCGGGCGGCTGTACGGGCTGGAGCGCCGCCGAGTTGTTCCCGCTCTACCGGCGCCTGGAGAGCAACGACGCCCCCGGCGACCACCACGGCCGCACCGGCCCGGTGAAGCTGCGCACGCTGAAGGGCGCGGACCCGTGCGGCGCGGCCCTGCTGGAGGCGTGCGCGCAGGAAGGCATCCCCACCACAGCCTTCAACACCGGTACGACGGTGGTCCGCGGCGCCAACTGGTTCCAGATCAACTCCGACGAGAACAACATCCGGCAGTCCTCGTCGGTGGCCTACCTCCACCCGGTCATGGGCAAGCGGCCGAATCTGGCGGTGCGGACGGGCGTACGCGCCAAGAAGCTGATCCTGGAGGGGCGGCGGTGCGTCGGCGCCGAGTACCTCGACCCCGATCTGATCCACACCCGGGCGGTACGGGCCCGGCGCGAGGTGATCGTCTCCTGCGGGGCCATCGACTCCCCGAAGCTGCTGATGCTGTCCGGCATCGGCCCGGCCGGGCATCTCGGCGAGGTCGGCGTCGAGGTCGTGGTGGACGCGCCCGGCGTCGGCAAGAACCTCCAGGACCACCCCGAGGGCGTCATCATGTGGGAGGCCCGGCAGCCCATGCCGACCACCTCCAGCCAGTGGTGGGAGGCGGGCATCTTCTACGACACCGAACCGGGCCTGGACCGACCCGACCTGATGTTCCACTACGGCTCGGTGCCGTTCGACATGAACACGGCCCGGCACGGCTTTCCCACCTCCGAGAACGCCTTCTGCCTCACCCCGAACGTCACCCGCGCGAAGTCCCGCGGCACGGTCCGTCTGCGCACCCGTGACTACCGGGACAAGCCGAAGGTGGACCCGCGGTACTTCACGCACGAGCACGACGTCCGTGTGATGACCTACGGCCTCCGGCTCGCCCGCCGGATCGCCGCGCGGCCCGCCCTGAGCGGATGGGCGGGCGCGGAACTGGCGCCGGGCCCGGACGTCCGCTCGGACGACGAGCTGCTGGAGTACATCCACAAGACCCACAACACCGTCTACCACCCCTCCTGCACGGTGAAGATGGGCGCGGCCGGCGATCCCACGGCCCCGCTCGACCCACGGCTGCGGGTCAAGGGGGTCGAGGGACTGCGGGTGGCCGACGGGTCCGTGATGCCCGATCTCGTCACCGTCAATCCGTGCATCACGACGATGATGATCGGCGAGAAGTGCGCGGACCTGCTGAAGGAGGACGCGAGGGCCTAACCCTGGGAAGCCTGGGGCCGTTTGAACATCCGCGTCGCGGTGATCTCACTGTGGACCGCCTCCTCCGCCCGGGCCTGCTGCGGCAGTCCCGGGCGCAGGTGTTCCTCCACGCTGATGTACTTCAGGCCCGCCCTCAGGTCGGCGTCGTTGCGCAACCGGATGACCAGCGGGAACTCGGCGAGCGCGGTGGTGTCGAACAGACCCGTGGTGTACAGCAGCTGCACGCCGAGGGCGTCCGAGACCGCTCGCTGGAGTTCCAGCAGATAGGTCGCGTTGGCGCGGCCGATGGGGTTGTCGAGGAACAGCGTGCCCGCGTGCCGGTGCTTGTCGCGGCCTCGGTCGTTCGACCTCAGGGCGGCCATCGTGCAGTAGAGCGCGATGGCCGCGGTGAGGAGCTGGCCGCCGGAGAACACATCACCCATCTGCCCGACGGGCACGCGCTCCGCGCGCAGTACCGCGTCCGGCTTGAGGATCTCGACGGCGATGCCCTTGGGCTGGAGTGCGGCGCCGACACCGCGCAGCAGCAGGGACATGCCGTCCCGCCGCAGATCGGAGTTCTTCTTCACCGCCGCGCGGGTGGCCTCGTCGATCACCTCGCCGAGCCGCTCGGTGAGCGTGGCCTGGTCGGGCTCCTCGAAGCGGATGCGCAGGAACTCCTGTCCCGACCACTCGCCGAGACCCTCGGGCAGCCGGGACAGCCGCTGGGCGGAGCGGAGCGTGGCGAGCGCCGACTCCACCAGGCCGCGCAGCCGGTCCACGATCGAGTCCCGGTTGCGCTCCAGCTGTTCCAACTCGTCGGTGAGGACCCGCAGTCGGGGCGCGAAGGCATCGGCCCACTTCTGCGCGTGCTCGGGCAGCGCGGAGGCGGGCAGCTCACGGATCTGCTGCCGCGCGGGGGTGCGTACCTGCTCGTACCGCGTGGCGTTGGCGTGGCGGACCAGCACATCGCTCGCCTCGCGCACGGCGGACTCGGCGGCGGAGAGGTCGGCGGCGCAGCCGCGCAGCGAGCGGCGGGCCTCGGCGGCGGACTGCCGGGCCTCCTCCGGGCTGCCCGGGTACGGCTCGGGCTCCTCCTGCTCCTCGTCCGGGGCGTGCTCGCGCAGCAGGTCGCGGAGCATCGCGGCGATCTCGTCGAAGCCGCCGGCCGCGTCCTCGGCGGCGCGGTGGGCGTCCAGCAGCTCGGAATGCGCCTCCCGGGCCTGGCCCAACGCCTCGGTGCGCGTGGCCAGTTCGGCGGTGGCCGTGCGCAGCAGCGCCTGGGCGTGCTCGGCGTCGCGCGGCTGGAGCTCCTCGGACAGCTCGGTGTGCGCCTCGCCGTCCTCGGGCGCGTGCCGCTCGGCCTCGCCGCGCAGCCGGCCCAGCTGCTCGCTCGCGGTCGACATCCGGGTCTCCAGGAGCTGCACCAGCTCCTCCGCGCGGGCGGCGGCCGCCTGCCGGGACGGCCCGTCGGAGCCGTCGGGCGACTGGAGCAACTGCTCCGCGCGGGTACGGACCTTGTTGCTGAGCCGGTCCAGTTCCGCGTGCGCCGCGCTCTCGTCGCTCTCCGCCCGCGCCTGCTCGGCCCGCAGGTCGGCGCCGACGCCGACCTTCTCGTACACCTGCGAGGCGGCCCGATACGCCTCGCGCAGCGCGGGGAGCGACGCCTTCGGGGCGTCCGTGTCGGTCTCCGGTACGTCGTCGGGGGCGCCCGCGATCTCGGAGCGCTCGGCGCGCAGGGCCCGCGCGGTGCGGCGGGCGTCGTCGGCGGCGCGCTGGGCGGCGCGCCGGTCCTCGTCGGCGGCGCGGGCCCGCTCCAGACAGGACTGGGCGCGGGCCTCCGATTCGGCGGCCTCGTCGGCCAGTTCGCGCAGCTTGGCCTGCCAGCCGGCCCGCTCGCGCAGCCGGAAGGCGAGCCCGGCGAGGGCGTCGGCGGCGCGCCGGGCCTTCTGCGCGGCCTCCTGCCGCTCGTCGCGGACCTGACCGGTCTCGGCGGCGACCTCGTCGGCCTCCGCGCGTACGGTCCGTGCCTCGGCCAGTTCGGCCTCGGCCTCCTCGGCGAACGCGCGCGCCTCCCGGGCGCCCTCGGCCAGTTCGACCAGCCGTCCGGCCGGGCAGCCGGTACGCCAGGAAGCGAGGCGCGCGGCCAGCTCCCGGTCCTTGCCGAGCCGGGCGGCGAGGGTGCGGATCTCCCCGTCCCGCTCGGTCGCCCGCGCCCGCAGCGCCTGCCGTTCCTCGTCGGCGGCATGCTCGTCGTGCATGGCCGGGTTCGGAGGTACGAGAAAGACGTCGCCGCTCCGTGCGTCGGCGCCCGGCGTGGGCGCGAGGAGGGCGGCGGCGGTGCCGACGGCCACGGCCGACCGGGGCAGCAGGGCCGCGTCGCTCAGTGTCTCGCGGGCCCGCGCGTGCGTGTCGGGGTCGGTGATGATGACGCCGTCGACCAGTTCGGGCCGGGCGGCCAGCACGCGCGCGTGGTCGGCGGGGTCGACGGCCTGGGCGAGATAGCGCCAGCCGGGCAGCGCGGGGATGCCGTGCTCACCGAGGAACTCCACGGTGGCCAGCACGTCCGGTCCCGGCGGCAGCAGCCCGCCGTCGCCGAGGGCGCCGAGGATCCGGGAGTCGTCGGCCGCCGCCGTCCGCAGCTCGAAGAGCTGCCGCTCGGCGGAGGAGACGGCGTCGTCGAGGAGTTCCCGCAGCTCGTCGGCGAACCGGTCGAGTTCCTCGGGGCTCAGCGCGTTCCGGTCCTCGTGCCGGGGCTGCGGGACCGAAGTCCGTGCCGAGCCGGTGAGGCTGAGCAGGTCCGCCAGCCTCTCCTCGGCCGCGAGGGCCTCGGCGAGCCGCCGCTCGGCGTCGTAGGTCCGCTCCGCGGCTGTCGCCGCGTCCGACGCGCGGGCCGCGGTCAGCTCCGCGCGGGACTCCGTACCGGCCGCCTCGCGCGCGTGCTCGGAGGCCCGCCGGGAGGCCTCCCGCGCGGTGTCCCAGGCGGCCACGGCGCTCTTCTCGGCGTCGCTCGCGGCGAGCGCGGCACGGGCCGGGTCGGCGTCGGGGGCGCTGTCGTCCAGCCAGCCGGCCCGCACGGCCTCGGCCGTCTCCTGCTCGACCTCGGTGAGGCGCTGCTTGAGGTGCCCGATCTCGCTGCGGGCGCGCTGCGCCTCGGTGGCGGCGGAGGTGGCGTCCCGGTGGGCGGCCTCGCCGACCTCCTGGAGTGCCGCGGACCGCTCCTCGCCCTCGTTGGCGAGGGCCTCGGCGCTCTCCGCGGCCGTGTGCAACGCGCGTACGAGATCGACGGCGGCCTTCGCGCGGGCGGCGAGGGCGGGGGCCGCGTCGCGCTCGGCCTCCTGGATGGCGGCGGCCACGCGGGCGACCCGGTCGGCGGCGGCGCGGTGGCGCAGCACGGCCTCGGCGGCCTGCCACGCGGAGTGCAGGGTGCGCGCCTCGGCCAGCTCGCGCTTCTGCGCGGCGGCCGACTTCTCGGCGGCGGCGAGGGCCAGCGAGGCGTGCCGGTAGGCGAGTTCGGCGGCGATCAGGGCGCTGTGCCCCCGCCCGGCCTCGGCGTGGGTGACGGCGTAGGCGGCGGCGGTCACCCGCTGGGCGAGGTCAGCGGCGCGCACCCGCTCCTGGACGCCGCGCGCGGACAGCCGCCGGGCCAGGTTCCGGGTCCGGCGCTCGGCCCCGGCGTGGATGTCACGCGCGCGTGAGCGCGTCCCGGCGGCCTCCACGATCCGCCCGAGCAGATCGACGGACCCGGCGGTGAAGTCCCGTTCGGCGATCAGCTCGGCGCGTCGGCCGAGCTTGTTGCCGAAGCCGCTGACCAGGTCGGCGAGCCCGTCGGTGTCCCGGGTGTCGGTGACCGCGCGGAGCAGCAGGTCGGTGAAGTCGGAGTCCTTCTTCACCGCGAACAGGCCGGCGGCCTCGCCCTCGTCGGCGTTCATCTCCCGCTGGTAGCGGAAGAGTTCGGGGTCGAGGCCGAGGTCTCCGAGGTGCTCGATCCACCGGTCGTGGATCTCCTCCCAGTGCACCTCCAGATGCGGATACGCCTTGCCTGCCTCGGTGAGGGCGTCCCGGAAGCCCTTCATGGTGCGCCGTCGCCCCTGCGCGCCGGAGGCTCCCTCGACGGGCGGCCGTACGGCGGTGGACTCGGCGACCGGCAGGTTGTCCAGCGAGAGCCCGGGGCCGGGCCGGAAGGAGTACCAGGCCTCGGCGAACTTCCGCGGGTCGTTGGAGACCTGCCGACCGCGCCACTCGCTCACCTTGCCGACCACCACGCACTCACCGGTCAGGGTGTGCTGCCACTCCAGGGCGACATGGCCGCAGTCGTCGGCGAGCAGGAACTTGCGCAGCACTCCGGAGCTGGCGCCGCCGAGGGTGTTGCGGTGGCCGGGCAGCATCACCGAGAAGATCAGTTTGAGCAGGACCGACTTGCCGCCGCCGTTCTCCAGGAACAGCACGCCGGCGGGCGCGGGCCGGCGCGGCGGGCCGACCGGCTCCTCCTCGAAGAACTCCGCCTGGGTGGGGGCGGGGTCGGGCACGGGCTCGCCCACGCCTCGCAGGTCAAGCACGGTGTCGGCGTAGCGCGCACCGGCGGGACCGATGGAGTAGAGGCGGATCCGGGACAGCTCGTACATGGCGGACTCTCGTAAGTCTTCGGCAGGTGGGGGGTGTTCAGGCGGAGTGGAACGGCAGTCCGGCGTCGGCCACCAGGTCCAGGTCGTCCGTCTCCTCGGGCGGCAGCAGGGTCGCCGAGCCGTCGGTGACCGGGACGACGCCCAGGTCCAGCAGCTCGGCCATGGCGGCGCTGCCCGCCATGTCGCGGACCTGGAGCTGGTAGCGGGCCGTCGTGCGGTACGTACCGCCGTTGTCGTCGCCCGTGCGCTGGAGGAACCCCGAGTCGGTGAGGAACGCGACGGCCTTGCCGACGATGCCGGTGGTGGACCCGGCGAGCCGACGGGCGTCCTTGGTGGCGCCGGTGGCGGTGCGTCTGGCCCAGATCCGCCAGGCGGCCTCCAGACCGGGCGCGTCGGTGGCCGGATCGGTGTTCTCGCCCTGGACCTCGGCCCGCTCCTCCAGCCGACGGCAGGCCTGCCGTACGAACGCGTCGACGCCGTTGACGGAGACGCGCCCGACGTAGCCGTCGTCCGCAAGGTCCTCGGGCCGCGGGAACGCCATGGCGGCGACCGCGAGATGGGCGAGGCCGTGCAGGAACCGGTCGCCGCCGTCGGCGGAGGTGCGCCGGGAGTAGTCCCCCATACGCACCGCGAACACCGAGTCCTCGGCGGCGGTCACCGCCATCCCCGCGCGCGGGGAGACCTCCAGCACGATCAGGCCGAGCCCGGCGGCCACGGCGTCCGCGAGCCGGGCGAACGGCGGGTCCTCGCGGTAGCGCCGCAGCAGCTCGGTGTACTCCTGGTCCCGCGCGGGCTGCAGCTTCGGCTGGAGGCCGAACGCGACAAGACGCGCGGCGTCGGCGGCGTCGGCGGGCGTGACGGCGGCACCGGCGACGGGGGCAGCGGCCTCCGGCTCGCTCCACTCGACGTGCTCGGTCACGGTCGGTCTCCTTGCTGTGCTGTCAGTCGACCCTGTGTCGTTTCTCGGCTCATGCCGCTTCCGTCCTGTCCGCCGCCATCCCGGCCGCGTCCAGCAAAGCGGTCCCCACGATCAGATCCGCCCCACCGAACTCCGGATCGTCCAGCTCGGTCCCGTCGTCCACGGCGAACAACAGCTTCTCCTCGCCCTGCCGATAGGCGGTCCCGACCGCCGGACTGGCCGCGTGCACGGCCAACAGGGCGACGAGATACGGCAGATCGGGATCCGACCGACGCGCCTGCGCCAGCAGCCCCGACAGCCGACGCGGCGCGTCCGCCGGCAGGTCCAGCAGCTCCATCGCCGCAGCGAGCTGTTCCTCACTGAACCGGCTGTCGTCCGGGGTGGCGATGAGGTCCGGCTCGGGCATCTCCGCGCCCAGGTGCTCCCGCTCCACCGGCGGCGTCAGCAGTATGTCCACCAGGTCGGCGACCCGTACCGACACCGGTGTCCGCAGCCCGGTCCCGCGCGCGAAGAACGCGTCCGTGACCCGCACGGCCTGCTCCACGGGCAACGGCAGCACGGGCGCGACGAGATGGCCGTAGAGATCGATCCCCGAAGTTGTCATGGGGGTCGCGAAGGCCTGGCGGTCCTGCTCCGCGCGGAACAGCGGCCCGGCCTCCAGCAGGCGGGACTGCAATTGCGTGTGCCGCCGGATGCAGTCCTTGACGATGTCGACGAGTTCGGCGGCGCGGCGCTTGTGCTCGGGGTCCTCGGACTCGTCCCGGGCCTTGCGGATGTTGGTGAGGATCGCGTTCTCGTGGCGGTACCGGTCGGCGACGTGATCGAGTGCCTCGGCGATCATGTCGGGCACCGTCTGGAGCCAGTCCACCGCGCGGACGTTGCGCCGGGTCGCGTCCAGAGCCCTGCGCAGGGTTTCGGAGTACTGCACGGTCCGGTAGCGGGCCTGCTCGGCGGCGAGCTGGGCGTCGGCGAGGCGCCCCCGGCTGATCAGCACCTCCAGCTTGACCTCGGCGGCGATCTGGGCGCTGGTGACATCGGTGTCCAGCGCGCCGACGAGGACGTTGACCGCTTCGTCCGTGGTGCGGAGGTACACCGTGCCGCCGGGGCCCGGCACCTCCTCGATCAACTTGAAGTCGTAGTCCCGGCGGACATATGTCCCGTCAGGGGCGAATGTGCCGTAGACGGCGCGGAATCCACGGTCGACACTGCCGACGTTGATCAGGTTCTCCAGCACCCAGCGCGCCACGCGCTCGTGCTCGGCGACGGGCCGCCGCGGGGCCTGGGCGGCGATGCGCGGGATGAGCCGGGCCACTATCTGGTCGTGGTCGGCGCCCGTGTCGAAGTCCATGTTCAGGGTGACCAGATCGATGGCGGCGAGCGCCACCTCCGCCATGCCGTACACCGAGTACTCGCCGGCCAGGTTCGCCTTGCGCGCGTCCAGGTCGTGCAGCGGGGCGGTGCAGGCGAGCGCGCGCAGGCGCCGCGCCAGTCCCTCGTCGGCGGCCGGGCCCGGCGCGGGCCGCGGCCCCGCGCTGAGCTGGGGCGGAACGCTGTCCGTCGATGCAGGCGAAGTCACGGTGCACAGACTAGGTCCTTGGTCTGACAACGACCCAAACGACTCAGATGCCCCCGCCGTCACCCAGGCGGGACGCCCTCCCCCACCCGACGCCGGTAGACCTCCACCACCCGCCGCAGCGAGTCCTCGAGGTACACCGCGAGAAGCCGCTCCGCCTTGTCCCGGTCGCCACCCTGGAGCGCCTGGAGTATTTCCAGGTTCCGGACCAGATAGGGCTCGTGCAGCCGCCGCGGGTCGTCCACGACATGGAACGCGAGCCGCAGTTCGGCGAAGACGCTGCGCATCAGCTCGTCGGTGCGGTCGCTGCCCGCCAGGGCCACCAGCTCCCGGTGG
Organism: Streptomyces cinnabarinus; assembly: GCF_027270315.1. Lineage (NCBI taxonomy): Bacteria > Bacillati > Actinomycetota > Actinomycetes > Kitasatosporales > Streptomycetaceae > Streptomyces > Streptomyces cinnabarinus. The sequence continues at coordinate 1,631,955 of NZ_CP114413.1, forward strand.
AAGTGGATATTGGCCGTACCCACTCCGTTCCAGTCACCTTCGCGCGCCGCCCGCTGCCCCTCCCCGACGGCCCCCTCAAGATCGCCCAGCCCGTACGGCGGCTCCCCGAGCCCGCGCACGACCGCGCACTCGACGAGCATCCGGGTGCGGTAGATGTCCTCGACGTCCTCGACCGTCAGGACCCGGACGAAGACACCCCGGTTCAGCTCGTGGACCAGCAGGCGTTCATGCGTGAGCAGCCGGAACGACTCGCGCAGCGTGTTGCGGGAGACCCCGAGGGCGCCGCCGATGCTGTCCTCCGACAGCCGCGTGCCGGGCGGGAAGTACCCCTCGGCGATCCGGGCCCGGAGGATGTCCGAGACCCGCTCGGCGGTGCTGGTGCGCCCGAGGAGGGCACGGTCGTCGGCCAGACCCGTCAGCTGCTCTGCCATGCCCGGAATTCAATCGCAGATACAAGAACGAAACAACGTGGGTATTGAGGGATCGTTCAACGATCCTCTACCTTGCTACGCACGGCGCCGCCTCCCTCACCGCGGCGCCGCTCACTTCCGCACGGCACGGCTCAGTCCCCAGCACCCTCCGTCCTCCCTCTGCGAGGTGCACATGAGCACGACCCCGACCAACACCAGCCCCGCCTCGACCGCCTCCGGCACCCGGCCGGCCGCCGAACACGCCCCCGACGACGGCGCCCTGGGCTGGCTGCGCGCCCTGGGACCGCGCGGCCGACGCGCCTTCGCCGGCGCCTTCGGCGGCTATGCCCTGGACTCCTACGACTACTTCACGCTGCCGCTGAGCATGGTGGCGCTGGCCGCGTACTTCGGCCTGGACAGCGGCCAGACCGGCCTGTTCACCACGGTCACGCTGGTCGTCTCCGCGGTCGGCGGCGCGCTCGCGGGCGTGGTGGCGGACCGGATCGGCCGGGTCAAGGCACTGATGATCACCGTCGTCACCTACGCGGTGTTCACGGTCGCCTGCGGTTTCGCGCCCAACTACGAGACGCTGCTGGTCTTCCGCGCGCTCCAGGGCCTGGGTTTCGGCGGCGAGTGGGCCGTCGGCGCGATCCTGGTCGCCGAGTACGCGAGCGCCAAGCACCGCGGCCGCACCCTCGGCGCGATCCAGAGTTCCTGGGCCGTCGGCTGGGCGCTCGCCGCGATCATGTACACGCTGGTGTTCTCGCTGCTCGACGACGACCTCGCCTGGCGCGTGATGTTCTGGACCGGCGCGCTGCCCGCGCTGCTCGTGGTCTGGATGCGGCGCCGGGTGCACGACGCGCCCCAGGCGGTGGCGGTACGGGAACGGAGCGCCGGGAAGGGCTCGTTCGCCGCGATCTTCAAGAGGGGCACCGCCGGATCGCCGGGCCTGCTGCGCACCACGGTGTTCGCCGTGCTGCTCTCCACCGGAGTCCAAGGCGGCTACTACACCCTGGCCACATGGGTGCCGACCTATCTGAAGACGGAGCGCGGTCTGTCGGTCGTCGGCACGGGCGGCTATCTGACCTTCCTGATCTCGGGCGCCTTCCTCGGCTATCTGACCGGCGGCTATCTCACCGACCGGCTCGGCAGGCGCCGCAACATCTGGCTGTTCGCGCTGCTGTCGGCGCTCTGCATCCTGGCGTACGCGAACATCCCGAGCGGCGCCAACACCCTGCTGCTGGTGCTGGGCTTCCCGCTCGGGTTCTGCATGTCGGCGATCTTCAGCGGCTTCGGGTCCTTCCTGAGCGAGCTGTACCCGACGGCGGTGCGCGGCACCGGGCAGGGCTTCACGTACAACACCGGCCGCGCGGTGGGCGCGGTCTTCCCGACCACGGTCGGCTTCCTGGCGGACAGCTGGGGCGTGGGCGGCGCGCTGGTCTTCGGGGCGATCGGGTACGCCCTGGCGGCGCTGGCGCTGCTCGGGCTGCCGGAGACGCGCGGGAAGGAGCTCGCGTGAACCGCATCGGCGACCGCCCACTGCTCCACGTCGACGCGCACGCGCACGCGTGGCGGCCGGCGGAGGCCCGCACCCGCTTCCGCGCGGGGCTGACAGGCCCCACGGCCGGGGTCGCGGCGGGCCACACCCAGGTCAACCTGATCTCGGTGCCCGCGGACTGGGCGTACGACATGCTGCTGTTCTGCCAGCGCAACCCCAAGCCGCGTCCGGTGCTCGACGTCACGGACGCCGGGTCGCACACGACCGTCCTGGCCGACGGCGCGGATCTGCGCACCGATCTGCCCCGCTACCGGGTCTGGCGGGACGGCGAGCTGGTGGCCGAGCCGACGGACGTGCGGGCGCACTGGCGGGACGATCTGGTGTCGTTCCTGATCGGGTGCAGCTTCACCTTCGAGTGGGCGCTGACCGAGGCGGGCGTCCCCATCCGCCATATCGAGCAGGGGCGGAACGTCCCGATGTATATGACGGACCGTCAGTGCAGGTCGGCGGGGCGGCTGCACGGACCCATGGTGGTGTCGATGCGCCCGGTGCCGCCGGAGCATCTGGCGGCGGCGATCCGGGAGAGCAGTCTGCTCCCGGCGGTGCACGGCGGTCCCGTGCACTGCGGCGACCCCTCGGTGCTCGGCATCGGCGACCTCGGCCACCCCGACTTCGGGGACCCGGTGGAGATCGCGCCGGACGACATCCCGGTGTTCTGGGCCTGCGGAGTGACCCCGCAGGCCGCCGTGACGGCTTCCCGGCCGCCGTTCGCGATCACCCACGCGCCGGGCCAGATGTTCCTCACCGACGCCCGGGACGCGCAGTACCGCGTGCTGAGCGCCGCCTGACAGGAGAACCATGACCGCGATCGATCTGAACGCCGACCTCGGCGAGGGCTTCGGCCGCTGGCGGCTCACCGACGACGAACAGCTGCTGTCCGTCGTCACCAGCGCCAACGTGGCCTGCGGCTTCCACGCCGGGGACGCGGCCACCATGCGGCGGGTGTGCGAGCTGGCGGCCACGCGCGGGGTGCGGATCGGCGCCCAGGTCTCCTACCGGGACCTGGCGGGGTTCGGGCGGCGCGCGATGGACGTGCCGCCCGCGGAACTCACGGCCGAGGTGGCGTACCAGATCGGCGCGCTGGAGGTCTTCGCCCGCGCGGCGGGCACGCGCGTGTCGTACGTCAAGCCGCACGGCGCGCTCTACAACCGGGTCGTGCACGACGAGGAACAGGCGGGCGCGGTCGTCGACGGGGTACTGCTCGCCGGCGCCACGCTGTCCGTGCTCGGGCTGCCCGGCTCCCGCCTGCTGGAGCTGGCCGCCAAGGCGGGGCTGCCGACGGTCACGGAGGCGTTCGCGGACCGCGCCTACACCGACCAGGGCACACTCGTCCCGCGCGACCGGGAGGGCGCCGTCGTCACCGACCCGGACGCCGTCGTGGCGCGCTCCGTTCGCATGGCCCGCTTCGGCGAGGTCGACGCCCACTGCGGGACGCGCATCCAGATGCGGGCCCGCTCCCTGTGCCTGCACGGCGACACGCCCGGCGCGGTGGACCTGGCCCGCCGGGTCCGTGAGCGCCTCCAGCGGTCGGGGGTCCGGGTGGAGGCCTTCGTATGAGGGCGCTGCGCGTCGGCGGCGACGCCCTCCTGATCGAGGTGGCCTCGGGCGAGCAGGCCCAGGCCCTCCACGCGGACCTGCTGCGCCGCCGCGCGGAGGGCTCGCTGTCCGTCCGCGAGATCGTCCCGGCCGCCCGCACCGTCCTGCTCGACGGTGTCACCGACCCGGCCCGGCTGGCCTCCGAACTCACCGCCTCCGACGTGCCCACCGCGCCCCCACGCGCGCGGGACGTCGTCGAACTCCCGGTCCGCTACAACGGCCCGGACCTGGCGGACGTCGCCGCGCACTGGGGCGTCGGGGCCGAGGAGGTGGCCCGTATTCACGCGGCCACCGAGTTCACGGTCGCCTTCTGCGGTTTCGCCCCCGGCTTCGGCTATCTGACGGGTCTGCCGCCGCACCACGACGTACCGCGCCGGGCCACTCCGCGCACCGCCGTCCCGCCCGGTTCGGTGGCGCTCGCCGGTCCGTACACGGGCGTCTACCCCCGCTCCTCGCCGGGCGGCTGGCAGCTGATCGGCACCACGGACGCCGTCCTGTGGGACCACGCACGTGTACCGGCCGCGCTCCTGTCACCGGGCACACGCGTGCGCTTCGTCCCGGTGACCGCGGCGCCCCCGACCTCGGCGAGGCCCGCATGACCGACCGCGCCCTGGCCGTCGTACGCGCGGGGGCCCTCACCACCGTCCAGGACCTCGGCCGCCCCGGCCACGCCCACCTCGGCGTGCCCCGCTCCGGCGCGCTCGACGGGCCCGCCGCGGCCCTGGCGAACCGGCTGGTGGGCAACGCGCCCGAGGCGGCGGTGCTGGAGACCACGCTCAACGGCGTCGCCGTACGCCCGCGTTCGACGGTCACCGCGGCCGTCACGGGAGCCCCCTGCGCGGTCACGGTGGACGGCCGCCCGGTCGCCTGGGGCGGGCCGGTGCGCGTGCCCGCCGGAGCCGTACTGGACATCGGCGCCGCCCGCTCCGGCATCCGCAGCTACGTGGCCTTCGGCGGCGGTGTCACCGTGGACCCGGTCCTCGGCAGCCGCTCCACGGACCTGCTGTCCGGCCTGGGCCCCGCGCCGCTGGCGGACGGCACGGTGCTGCCCCTCGGCGCGCCGATCGCCCTCCACGCGCGCGTGGACCTGGCCCCCCAGCCGTCCCCGCCCGCGGAACTGGTCCTGCGGGTGACCCTCGGCCCCCGCGACGACTGGTTCACGCCCGAGGTCGTCAGGACCTTCACCTCACGCACGTACCAGGTCTCCCCCGCGAGCAACCGCATCGGCCTGCGCACCCAGGGCCCCGCGCTGGAGCGGGCCGTCCCCGGCGAGCTCCCCAGCGAGGGCATGGTGCTGGGCGCGGTCCAGGTCCCTCCGGACGGCCGGCCGGTGGTGTTCCTGGCGGACCACCCGACCACGGGGGGCTACCCGGTGATCGCGGTGGTCCGGGCCGGGGATCTGCCGGCCGCGGCGCAGGCCGTGCCCGGGACGCCGGTCCGCTTCACAGCGGTGCGACGGAACTGACGCACGGCATCACGCGGCGTCCGGCTGCTGCTCCGCCACCGACAGCGCGGCCAACGCCGCCGACACCGCGTGGGCCGTCCGCAGATCGAGCCGGGCGCTCGTCCCGCGCGCGCGGTGCCGCATCTCGGAGGCCGCCAGCGTCAGCAGCTGAGGCAGCAGATCGGTGCACCGCCGCACCACCCACCCCGTGCCCGCGGTGGCCAGCCACCACAGGCTCGCCGACTTGGTGGGCGCCGGGAACTCGGGCTCCGGCGACGGCGCGAGGCCCGTGGCCAGCCCGCCCTCGGCCAGCAGCGCGTGGAACCGCACCGCGAGCTGCCGGTGTCCCCGCTCCCCCGGATGCAGCCGGTCCGCGCTCCACATCGCACGGTCGGTGAGCCAGGCGCCCTCGGACGCGTGCAGATGCACCGCGTCGTACCGCTCGGACAGCGCGTGCACCACCGTGTTGACGGCCCGCTGCCGCCGGGCCAGCGGACGCGCCAGCGCCCCCGGAAGGCCGAGCATCGCGCCCGGGTCCGGCAGACAGGCCGTCAGTACGACGGCGCCCCGCGCGGTGAGCGCCGCGTACACCTGGTCCAGCCGGGCGGCCACGGCCTGGATGTCGAAGGTGCAGCGCAGGGTGTCGTTCACGCCGACGACGACGGACACCACGTCGGGGCGCAGGTCCAGCGCTTCGGACAGTTGCCGTTCCAGTACGTCCCGGGTCTGCGCCCCGCTGACGGCGAGGTTGGTGAAGTCCACGGGCTGTTCGGCGAGCCCGCCGGCGAGCAGCGCGGCCCAGCCGCGCCACCCGTCCCCGACGGGATCCCCCACGCCCTCGGTCAGCGAGTCCCCGAGGGCGACGAAGCGCAGGGGTCTCATACGACGCCCTCCGGCACCCGGTCCCGCCCGGGGAGGGGCGCGTCGTGCGCGGTGAGGAAGGCCGTGACCGCCGTGTCCCAGCCGAAGCACTCGGCACGCGCCCGTGCCGCCTCCCGCCGCTCCTCCTCGGGACGCCCGAGGAGCTCCTCCACGGCGTCGGCGAAGCCCTCCCCGTGGTCCGCGGCCGCGGCCCCGGCGGAGCCGATCACCTCCGGCAGCGCGGACGACGTGCTCACCGCCACCGGCGTCCCGCACGCCATCGCCTCCAGCGCGGCGAGCCCGAAGGTCTCCGCGGGCCCCGGCGCCAGGCACACGTCGGCGGACGCCTGGAGCGCCCCGAGCATGGCCCGGTCGGAGACGTGCCCGAGGAAGGTCACCGGCAGCCCGCGCTCCCGGGCCCGCTGTTCGAGACGCGGCCTGAGCGGCCCGTCCCCGGCGATGACCAGCACCGCCCGCCGCCCGCGGGCGAGGAGCGCCTCCAGCGCGTCGAGCGCGGTCCCGGGCCGCTTCTCCACGGACAGCCGGGTGCAGGTGACGAGGAGCGCCTCGGCCACATGCGCGTGCCGGGCCCGAAGCCCCGCGTCGCGCAGCGCGGGATGCCGCTGCACCAGGTCGACGCCGAGCGGGGCCCGTACGACGTTCCGGGCGCCGATCCGCACGAACTCCCGCTCGGCGAACTCCGTGGTGCACACCACGCGTGAGTAGGTGTGGGCGGTACGGACGTTGAGGGCGTCGGCGGCGCGGCGGGCCGCGCCCTCGGACAGGCCCCAGGTGCGCAGGACGCCGTCGGCGGTCTCGTGGGAGACCATCACGGCGGGCACGCGCGCGCGTCGCGCCCATTTGCCGGTCCACCTGAGGGTCGTCCGGTCGGACACCTCCAGGCGGTCCGGGGCCAGCTCCTCCAGGAGGGCGGCCACGCGCCGCCTGTCGGTCAGGACCCGGTAGCCGCCGGTGCCGGGCAGCAGCGGTCCGGGCAGGGTGATGACCCGGCCCTGCTCGGTCTCCTGGTCGGTGTGGCGCTCGCCGGGCACGATGAGCACGGGTTCGTGCCCGGCCGTCTTGAAGCCCTTGCCGAGTTCGCGCAGCGCCGTGCGCAGCCCGCCGGAGGAGGGCGCGACGAAGTTCGCGAGCCGGACGATGCGCAGTGGCTCGCTCACGCCGCCACCCTCGCCCTGCGACCGGCCAGCACATCCGCGTAATGGCCGATGAGCTGGTCGCCGACGGCCGCCCAGGTGCGCCCCTCGACCATCTCCCGCGCGGCGGAGCCGTACGCGGCGCGCAGCGCGGGATCGGCCTGGAGGGCCGCCACCGCCTCGCGCAGAGCGTCGGCGTCGCCTGCCGGGAACAGCAGGCCGGTGTGCCCGTGGGCGACCAGGTCCAGCGGTCCGCCGACGGCGGGCGCGACGACGGGCACTCCGCTGGCCATGGCCTCCTGCACGGTCTGGCAGAAGGTCTCGAAGGGCCCGGTGTGTGCGAAGACGTCCAGGGAGGCGAAGATCCGGGCGAGGTCGTCGCCGGTGCGGCGGCCCAGGAAGACGGCGCCGGGCAGCGCCTGCTCCAGGTTCGGGCGGCTCGGCCCGTCGCCCACGACGACGAGCTTGACGCCGTCCAGCCGGCAGGCGCCGGCGAGCAGCTCGATGTGCTTCTCGGGGGCGAGCCGGCCGACGTAGCCGACGATCAGCTCGCCGTTGGGCGCGAGTTCCCGGCGCAGTGCCTCGTCGCGCAGGTCGGGGCGGAAGCGGACGGTGTCCACGCCGCGCGGCCACAGCTTGACCCGGGGCACGCCGTGGGCCTCCAGATCACGCAGGGAGGCACTGGACGGGGCGAGGGTGAGGTCGGCGGCGGAGTGCACGGAGCGGATGCGCCGCCAGGCCGCCGCCTCGCCCGCGCCCATGTAGGTGCGGGCGTATCCGGCCAGGTCGGTCTGGTAGACGGCGACGGCGGGGATGCCGAGCCGGGCCGCGGCGGCCATGCCGCGGACGCCGATGACGAAGGGACTGGCCAGGTGGACCATGTCGGCGTTGTGCTCGATAAGCGTCGAGGCCAGGCGCCTGCTGGGGAGAGCGACGCGCACCTGGGGGTAGCCGGGAAGCGGAAGGGAGGGGACATGGACGACGGGGCACGGCGCGGCGAGCGCGCCGAGCTTGCTCCCGGGGGCGGGGGCCGGGGCGACGACGACGGGGGCGTGACCGCGATCGACGAGGTGTCGGGCGGTCTGGAGCGCGCAGTGGGCCACGCCGTTCACGTCGGGGGGAAAGGATTCGGTCACGATGACGACACGCATACCGGTGTTGTCGCCGTACTGGACGTGGCCGCGTCAACGTGGATCTTTCCGAACAGGGAACGTCCCATGAGCGTTCCGCTGCACACCCGAGCAGGTCAGGCAGTGTCCATGCCCGCCTGACCCGCGGGTCACCCCTCGTTCACCCGGTGGGCGCGTCAGGGCCGATCCGGCTGCGCACGGCTGTCTGGACCTCGTCCTCCTCGGCCGGGTCGGCGGCGAGCCGGCGCAGTCGCTCCACGACGCGGTTGTCACCCGTCTCGGCATGCCGGGCAGCGATCTCGCGGGTGGTCTCCTCGCAGTCCCACAGGCATTCGACGGCGAATCCGGAGGGGAAGGAGGGATCGGTGGCGGCCAGCGCGCGGGCGGTGCGGCCGCGTAGGTGGGAGGAGGCGGTCTCGCGGTAGATATGGCGCAGGACGGGGGCCGCGCAGGCGATGCCGAGCCGTCCGGTGCCATCCACGAGGGTCCACAGGGTTGGGGCGTCGGGCCCTTCGCCGCGGACGGCCTCGCGCAGGGCCGCGAGGACGAGATCGCTGTCCTGCGCCCCGCCACGGCAGGCGAGCATCCGCCCGGCGGCGGCGCCCAGCGGATCGGGCCGGTGGGCCCAGCCGCGGGCCCGGTCCACGACGGCGGGACTGCACATTCGTTCGAAGGCGTCGACGGCAGCCTCCACGACGGGCCGCGGCCCCGCGGCCACGGCGGCCTCGATCAGGTCGAGGGCGTCCGGGTCGTCGCTGTCGGCGAGGTAGCGCAGGGCCGTGCAGCGGGCGCCCTCGGTGCCGTCCTCGGCGGCCTGGACGATCTCCGGCCGGTCCTCGGGGCCCGCGACGGCGGCAAGGCAGCGGGCGGCGGGCACATGGAGCGCGGCGCCGCGGTCGACGCCCTGCTGGGCCCACTCGAAGACGGCCCGCACGCTCCACCCGGGCCGGGGCCCGGAGGGTCGCATCTGCCGCTGCCAGCGGTCGAAACAGCCCGCCTCCTGAGCAGCACGCACGCGCGTGGCGATCGATTCGCGCGGATCCTCCGCCCACAGCCGCCAGGGCCGTGGCTCAAAGGCGTCGCGCACGGCGGCGGCCAGCTCGGCCTCGCCCTCGGCGTCGGTGGCGAACCGGGCCAGCACCGGAGCGGCCAGGGCCCGCAGCGCGGCGTCGTCGTCGCGCAGCGCCAGTTCGTCCAGGGCCCAGGCCCAGTTGGCGCCGGTGGCGGCGTACCTGCGCAGCAGTGCGAGCGCGTCGCGCCTGCCGTAGGAGGCGAGGTGGCCGAGGACGGCCAGGGCGAGGCCGGTACGGGACTCCTCGCCGTCGAAGACGTCCTCGACGGCGAAGAGATGGGCCTCGATCTCGTCCAGCTCGCCGTTCAGGTCGAGGTAGAGCCGGGCGTAGTAAAGGGAGCGGTTCTCCACCTGCCAGTCGTGGCGGGGGTCGCTCAGCACGCAGTGGTTCAGTGCCGCGAGCGCTTCGGCGCGCGGGGCGGTGAGCGCGTGCAGCGTGCCGTCGCCGCGGCCCCTCTGGAGCAGGCCGAGCAGCGTACCGCTGGGCGCTATGACCGGATCGAACATGGGAAACAGCCTCACATCAAGCGTCGACGCAACCGGGGACGTGCTCTACCTGGCCGCGTGACAACACGTCGGGGCGCCCGCCGTTTCCTGCTTGCTGTAAGCCATTTTCCTCTGCCTCTCGTTGGTGGCCCATGCGGACCGCATCACGGTCCGCGCGGTGCGGCAACACCTGCCCAGCCATCGCGTCCGTGAATCACGACGTCATGATGACTCGGCAGTTCCACCTGCCGCGACCGAAATTTCGGCGGCCCTTTACCGCCTCCCCCGTTTTCTGTGTTGTGGCTGGTCAGCGCGGTCGGATCAGTGGGCGCCGAACAGTTCGAGCAGTTCCGTCTTGGCGAACATCCGAGCGGTGTCGACGGCCGACGGGGTACCCGCCGACGGGTCGGCGCCGGCCTCCAGAAGCACCCTGATCACTTCCGTCTCACCCTTGAACACGGCCCCCGCGAGCGGGGTCTGGCCGCGATCGTTGATCCGGTCCGCCTCGGCGCCACGCTCGAGCAGCGCGCGCACCGCCTCGGCGTGGCCGTGATAGGCGGCGAGCATCACCAGGGAGTCGCCCCGGTCATTGGTGAGGTTGGCCGGAACGCCCGCGTCGAGGTACGCCACGAGCGCCTCGGTCCGCCCCTGCCGGGCCAGATCGAAGATCTTGGTCGCCAGCTCCACGACCTCGGGGTCGGGAACTTCACTCATCGCCGGACCGCCTCTCCATACAACCGTTCAGGTGAATCGCCAGGGTACTGGCTCGCGGGGCACATGACCCGATGTGCCCGAGGTAAAGATCACGACGGACCCGGTCGGACGCAAGAGCCCAGCTCATCCGGCCCAGGACGGCTCCGCCAAGTGAGGGAAATTCGCCGAAATTCACCCAGTTGCACCTTTTATCGTATGGATACATCCTGTGAGCCTGGAAGTACTCATGGTGACTGTCCCCACGAACCAGGAGAACTCAAATGATCTTGTCCATCTCAGGCGTGGTCCTGCTCGGCATCATCGTCTTTCTGTTCTTCAAGAAGGACGGACTGAAGGCCTCGCACGCCCTGGTCGCGGCCCTGTTCGGCTTCTATCTGGCCAGTACGGCCATCGCTCCGAGCATCAAGGCCGGCGGCGAGAGCCTGGCGAGCCTGCTCGGCGGCATCAAGTTCTGAGCCCGACCGTCCCGTCCGTACGCACCGTCAGGAGACCGCAGTGGCCCGGCGCCCCCTCCCCCGCATCCTGAGCACAGGCAGCGCGCAGATCGCCCGGAGCCGGGAGCTGGCCCGGACGGCGGCCGACAGCGCCACCGACGTCCTGCATCCGCTGATCACGATCAGCCGCGGGCTGCGTCGGCTGGCCTCGGCCGGGCGGCGCAAATGGGCGGACACCCCCAAGGACAAGCGCGGGCCGCTGCTGTTCCTGGTCGCCTCGGTGGTCCTGGTGGTGGCGCTCGTCCCGTACGGCCCGCTGCTCGCCGCCATCACCCTGATGGCGGCGGCAGCCTGGCAGGGCCGGGACCGCGCCGAGCCCGCCGCCGAGGGCCCGGACGAGTCCCAGACGGAACGTCTGAAGTCGCTGTACGAAGCCCTCGTGCCGTACTTCTCGACGTCGGAGGACCCGGCCCCCCTCTACTCCCACGGCGGTGAATGGGAGAGCGCCTTCCCGGCATACGAGTTCGACGCCTCGGGGCGCGTCACGAGCCTCACGATCCGCTACCCGGCCTACTTCACCGACGGCGAGCCCGAGGCCCGCGCGCGGATCGAGCATCTGCTCACCGCGAAGTCGGGACGCGGCCGGGAGTACCGCTTCGCCTGGGACGAGGAGGGCAACCAGCTCTCCGTCTCGGTCCTGCCCCCACTGCCCACCGACATCGCCGCCCAGCGGTTCGTCACGGCACCGGGCGAGACCGTGCTCGGCTTCACCGACCCGGGCGAGGTCCAGCGCACGCTCCCCCTCACCCACGGCGAGGAGCTGCGCGACATGCCGCCGGTCGTCTGGCGCACCGGCATCCGCTCCACCGAGCCGCATCTGCTGGTCATGGGCCAGCCGGGCAGCGGCACCTCCACCCTGCTCCGCTCGATCGCCCTCCAGGCCCTGCAGTACGGCGACATCGTCATCGTCGAGGGCGGCGGCACCGGCGAGTACGCCTGTCTGACCGGCCGCGACGGTGTCCTCGCCGTGGAGTGCGCGCTGGCCGGGGCGCTGGCCAGCCTGGAGTGGGCGGCGCACGAGACGGAGCGCCGGCTGATCGCCGTCAACCGCGCCCGGCAGGCCGGGCAGCCGCCGCCGGACGACACCAAGCGCCCCCTGTGGATCCTGCTGGACCGCCCGACGGCCTTCGCCCACGTCGCCGCCACCGAGGGCCACAAGGACCCGCAGTCCCTGCTCCAGGTGCCCCTGCGCCACGGCCGCGCGGCCAACGTCACGGTCGTGGTGGCCGACCAGTTCGACACCGCGGACGCCCTGAGCGAGTCCGTGCGCCAGCACACACGCGCGCGTGCCGTCCTGGGCCCCGCGACCGCGGAACAGCTCACGGCGGTCCTCGGCGTGCCCCCGCACACCACCCCGATCAGCCAGCTGCCCCCCGGCCGCGGCTACGCCCGCCTGGGCGCCGGCCCGGTCCTGCGCCTCCAGGTCCCGGCCACCCCGGACCCCTACGACGACGCCACGACGGGCGCCCAGCGCCAGGCCGTACTGGACCTGCTCCCGCCCCGCACGACCCCGGCGGACGCGGAGCCGGTACCGGCGGAGGCAGTGTCGATGGAAGCCGTCGGCACGGAAGCCGTACCGGCCAAGGCACTGGCGGTGGAGGCCGTCACGGCGGAGACGTCCCCTCTGCCGTAACGACTACGCCACGAACGTGCGCGGCGCCTCCCCGCCCCCGGCGCCGCCGCTCTCCACCAGCCGGGCCGCCGCGGCCAGCCGTACCGCCGCCTCCTCGGCGACCGCGCCGCCCACGGTGAACGGCAGCCGCACATACCCCTCGAAGGCTCCGTCCACGCCGAAGCGGGGCCCCGAAGGCACCCGGACACCGACCCGCTCCCCCGCCTCGGCGAGCCGCGAGCCGGACAGGCCTCCGGTGCGCACCCACAGGGTCAGCCCGCCCTGGGGCACCTCGAACTCCCACCCGGGCAGCTCCCGCCGCACCGCGGTGACCAGCGCCTCCCGGTTCTCCTGGGCCTGGACCCGGCGCAGTTCCACCGCCTGTTCCCAGCCTCCGGTGCTGAACAGCCAGTTCACGGCGAGCTGCTCCAGCACCGGGGTCCCCAGGTCGGCGTAGGCCCGGGCGGCGACGAGGCTGCGGATGACGTCCGGAGCCGCCCGGACCCAGCCGATGCGCATACCCGCCCAGAAGGCCTTGCTCGCCGATCCGACGGTGACCACGGTGGCCCCGGCCGGGTCGAAGGCGCACACCGGGCGCGGCATCGCGACATCCGGGTCCAGCCAGAGTTCGGTCATCGTCTCGTCGGCGACCAGCACGGTCCCCGCCGAGCGGGCCGCGTCCACCATCGCCCGCCGCTGGTCGTCGTCGGCGAGGGCGCCGGTCGGGTTGTGGAAGTCGGCGACGACATAGGCGATCCGGGGCGCCGCGTCGCGCAGCACCTGCCGCCAGCGGTCCATGTCCCAGCCGGTGAGCCCCTCGGCCATGGCGACCGGCACCAGCCGGGCACCCGCCTCGCGCATCAGCTGGAGGATGTTGGCGTAGGACGGCGACTCCACGGCGATCCGCTCGCCCCGCCCCGCGAAGAGGTGGCAGATGGCGTCGATGGCGCCCATCGCGCCGGTGGTCACCATGATCTGCTCAGGCATGGTCGGGATCCCGCGCGCGGTGTACCGGTCGGCGATCATCGCGCGCAGCGCGGGCAGCCCGGCCGGATAGTCGCCGTGCGTGTGGGCGTACGGCGGCAGCTCCTCCAGGGCGCCCTGCACGGCGCGGGTGAGCCAGGGCTCGGGCGCGGGGAGCGCCGCGCAGCCGAGGTCGATCATCGAACCGAGGGCCTCGGGGGGCAGTGGTTCGAGTCCCCGCGCGGGGAGCGGGTTTCCGGCCGGTACGGCGGTCCAGCTGCCCGCGCCGCGCCGGGACTCCAGGAAGCCCTCGGCACGCAGTGCCTCGTAGGCGGCGGCGACGGTCGTACGGCTGACGGACAGGGCGAGGGCCAGTTCGCGTTCCGCGGGCAACCGGGCGGCCACCGGCACCCGGCCTTCCAGGACCAGCAGCCGGATGCCGTCGGCGAGCGCGCGATAGGCGGGCGGGCGGCGCGTGCCGGGGCCCGCGGGGCGGTCCTGCTGGGAGCTGAGCAGCCGGGCGAGCTGAGCCGGTCCCACCGCCGAGGTCCACTGCGCCATGGAAATCAGTCCACCTTCCCCGAATTGGCCATGGATGGCCGTTCTCCTCAAGCCACAGGGTGTCATGAGCCAGGCCACTACCACCACAGGGGGGACCCTCTTGTCCACCACGAGCCGTCTCGGGCGACGGTTGATCCAGCTGTACGTCGGTCTCGCGCTGTACGGGGCGAGCTCGGCCCTTCTCGTCGAGGCGGGCCTCGGCCTCGAACCCTGGAACGTGCTGCACCAGGGCCTGGCCGAGCTGACCGGCCTGACCATAGGCGTGGTGTCGATCATCGTGGGCGCAGCCGTGCTGCTCCTGTGGATCCCGCTGCGCCAGCGACCGGGCCTCGGCACCGTCTCCAATGTGTTCGTAGTCGGTATCGCCATGGACGGCACCTTGGCCGCCCTCCCCGAGGCGCACTCCCTCTACGTCCGGATCCCCCTGCTCCTCGCCGGTGTCGTCCTCAACGGCGTGGCCACCGGCCTCTACATCGCGGCCGCCTTCGGACCGGGCCCCCGCGACGGCCTGATGACGGGGCTGCACGAGCGCACCGGGCGCTCGATCCGGCTGATGCGCACCGGCATCGAACTCGCGGTGGTCGTCTCCGGCTTCCTCCTCGGCGGCACGATCGGCGTGGGCACCGTGCTGTACGCGCTGACCATCGGCCCGCTCGCCCAGCTCTTCCTGCGTGTCTTCGCCGTGTCCCCGGCATCCGACGGCAGCGCGGTCGTTGCCACCGGTCAACCCCGGCGGGCCATACTGCGACGGTGAGCACGCCGATACGCCACCCCTATCTCGACCATCCGGGCCCGATCCCCTTCGCCCACCGCGGCGGGGACGCCGACGGCCTGGAGAACACCCGGTTCCAGTTCCGCCGCGCGGTGGACCTCGGCTACCGGTACCTGGAGACCGACGTCCACCTCACCCGCGACGGCAAGCTGGTCGCCTTCCACGACGCGACCTTGGACCGGGTGACGGACGGGGCGGGCCGGATCTGCGACCTGCCCTGGGCGGACGTGGCGCACGCGCGCGTGGCCGGCCAGGAACCGGTGCCGCTGTTCGAGGAGCTGCTGGAGGCCTTCCCCGAGGCGCGCTGGAACGTCGATGTCAAGGCGGAGTCCGCGCTGCTGCCCTTCCTCGACCTGGTCGAGCGCACCGACACCTGGGACCGGATCTGCCTCGGCTCCTTCTCCGAGGCGCGGGTGGTCCGGGCCCAGCGGCTGGCCGGGCCGCGCCTGGCCACGTCGTTCGGCACGCGCGGGGTGCTGAATCTGCGGCTGCGCTCCTGGGGTGTGCCCGCGGTGGTGCGCCGGTCGGCCGTCGCCGCGCAGGTTCCCGAGACGCAGTCCGGCGTCCCGGTCGTCGACCGCCGCTTCGTGCGCGCCGCCCACGCGCGCGGGCTTCAGGTGCATGTGTGGACGGTCAACGAAGAAGACCGCATGCACCGGCTCCTGGACCTGGGAGTCGATGGCATCATGACCGATCACATCGAGACATTGCGCAAGGTCATGGAGGACCGGGGCGTCTGGGCCTGAGCCCCGGCGGCCCGCGGCCCGGACGGAAAAGCGAGGGGCGCGGGTGGACACCGGCACCATGGGCACCAGTGCGGCCGAAGAGGTCGCGGAGCGGCGGCGCGAGCAGCGCGGCTGGTACTTCTACGACTGGGCGTGCTCCGTCTATTCGACGAGCGTGCTCACCGTGTTCCTCGGCCCCTATCTGACCTCGGTCGCCGAGGAGGCCGCCGGCGCGGACGGCTTCGTCCATCCGCTCGGCATCCCGGTGCGCGCCGGGTCCTTCTTCGCCTATTCGGTGTCGCTTTCTGTGATCGTGGCCGTCCTGGTGATGCCTCTGGTCGGCGCGGCGGCCGACCGAAGTGGCCGGAAGAAGCCGCTGCTGGCGGCGGCCGCGTACACCGGGGCCGCGGCGACGACGGCGATGTTCTTCCTGGACGGCGACCGCTATCTGCTCGGCGGCGCCCTGCTGATCATCGCCAATGCCGCGCAGTCCGTGGCGATGATGCTCTACAACTCCTACCTGCCGCAGATCGCCCCGCCCGAGGAGCGCGACGCGGTCTCCTCACGCGGGTGGGCCTTCGGATACGCCTCGGGCGCCCTGGTCCTGGTCGTGAACCTGGCGCTGTACCTCGGCCACGACTCCTTCGGCGTCTCCGAGACCACGGCCGTCCGCATCTGCCTGGCCTCGGCCGGACTATGGTGGGGCGCCTTCACCCTCGTACCGCTACGACGGCTGCGCGACCGGCGGGCGGCCTCGGACGGAACTGCGCCCGCGACCGCGTCGGGCTTCCGGCAGCTCGCGGCGACGATCCGCGACATGCGCCGCCACCCGCTCACCCTCGCCTTCCTGCTGGCCTACCTCGTCTACAACGACGGCATCCAGACGGTGATCACTCAGGCGTCGGTCTACGGCTCCGAGGAACTCGGTCTCGGCCAGTCCACGCTGATCGGCGCGGTGCTGCTGGTCCAGGTGCTGGCGGTGGCGGGGGCGCTGCTGCTGGGGCGGCTGGCCCGGACGTACGGCGCGAAGCGCACCATCCTCGGCTCGCTGGTGGCGTGGACGCTGACCCTGGCGGCCGGGTACTTCCTGCCGGCCGGGGCGCCGGTGTGGTTCTTCGTGCTGGCGGCCGGGATCGGACTGGTGCTGGGCGGCAGCCAGGCCCTGTCGCGCTCCCTGTTCTCCCATCTCGTCCCGCCGGGCAAGGAGGCCGAGTACTTCTCCGCCTACGAGGTGAGCGACCGCGGGATGAGCTGGCTCGGCCCGCTGCTGTTCGGGCTCACCTACCAGCTGACCGGGAGCTATCGCGACGCGATCATCTCGCTGGTGGCCTTCTTCGCGCTCGGGTTCGTGCTGCTCGCCCGGGTCCCGGTGCGGCAGGCGATCAGCGACGCGGGCAACCCCGTTCCGGCAAGGATTTAGCGTTCGGAGCGAAAGGGCTGTAGTGTACGCGTTTGGCCTGCCAGGCGTACCGTTACTGCGCGTCAAAGATGCCGAAACGCTGGGTGACATCTGCTAGCAGATGTGACAAACCGGGCGCCGGTGGGTAGAACAAGGGGCGGCTACGACGGCGACGCATGACCCGGAACGGGAATCTTTACCGCCGACCGGACGTTGACCGGATGACGACGACAGCGACACCTGTCCTGTGGGCGACAAGCCCGGGAGGCACGATTCATGAGTGAGCGAGCTCTTCGCGGCACGCGCCTCGTGGTGACCAGCTACGAGACGGACCGCGGCATCGACCTGGCCCCGCGCCAGGCCGTGGAGTACGCATGCGAGAAGGGGCACCGCTTCGAGATGCCCTTCTCGGTCGAGGCGGAGATCCCGCCGGAGTGGGAGTGCAAGGTCTGCGGGGCCCAGGCACTCCTCGTTGACGGCGACGGCCCTGAGGAGAAGAAGGCCAAGCCCGCGCGTACGCATTGGGACATGCTGATGGAGCGGCGCACCCGTGAGGAACTCGAAGAGGTCCTTGAGGAGCGCCTGGCCGTTCTGCGTTCCGGCGCGATGAACATCGCGGTCCACCCCAGGGACAGCCGCAAGTCGGCCTAGTCCTGCCGGGTCCGGAACCCGATTCAGCAAGACAGCACAAGACCGCGGGCGCCGTACGTTTCGACGTACGGCGCCCGCGGTCTTGCTCGCTCGGTGCGCGGGCTCAGTGCGTCAGCGGCGGGCGCGGGCCCTCGGGGGTGTCCCCCGGCTCGTCCCGGATGACCTCACCCTGCACGACCTTGCCGTCGGGCCGGTGGATCCGGGCCTGCTGGAAGGCGTCGCCCAGGGTGCCGGGTCCGGCTTTGCGGAGTTTCTTCTCCAAGGTGCGCTCCGTGTACCGCCCGAGCGCCTTCTGGACCGGCGGGATCAGCAGGAGCAGTCCGACCGCGTCCGAGACCAGGCCGGGCAGCATCAGCAGCAGTCCGCCGAGCATCATCAGGCCGTTGCCGCCGCCGGAGGGCGCCGGGGTGCCGCCGCGCTGCAAGGCCTCGTTGAGGTTCTGGAAGGCGCGCCGGCCCGCCCGCTTGATGACCACGGCGCCCAGCACCAGACCCGCGACCAGCAGCAGGAAGACGGTGAAGCCGCCCGCCGCGTCCGCCACCACGGTCAGCAGCCAGATCTCCAGCACCAGCCACGCGGCGATGGCCAGCGGCAGGAAGGTGCGCAGCCGGGAACGCCGGGGCCGGGCAGGATGCGTGGGAGTCGGAGCACCAGTCATCATGCATCCAGTGTGCCTGCACCCTGCTCAGTGCGGGATAAGCGGACGGTCAGCAGGATGTGCGCGGTGGGGGACCTACGACCGGGGCGGCAGGGGCGGCCTCTTGGCCCGGCCGAGGAGCTTTCCGGCCCGCTCCTGCGCGCCCCAGGTGGTGACCCGCCACAGGGCCTCCACCAGGATGTCGCGGCTCATCTTGGAGTCGCCCAGCTCGCGTTCGACGAAGGTGATGGGCACCTCGATGACGTGGTAGCCCGCCTTGACCGAGCGGCGCGCGAGGTCGACCTGGAAGCAGTAGCCCTGGGAGGCGACGTCGTCGAGGCCGAGCCCCTCCAGGGTCTCGCGGCGGAAGGCGCGGTAGCCGCCGGTGATGTCGCGCAGCGGCAGGTCCAGCGCCACCCGGGAGTACAGGCTGCCGCCGCGGGAGATGAACTCACGGCTCTTGGGCCAGTTCACCACCCGGCCGCCGGGCACCCAGCGGGATCCCAGGACCAGGTCGGCGCTCTTGAGTGCGGTGA
Organism: Streptomyces cinnabarinus; assembly: GCF_027270315.1. Classification (NCBI taxonomy): domain Bacteria; kingdom Bacillati; phylum Actinomycetota; class Actinomycetes; order Kitasatosporales; family Streptomycetaceae; genus Streptomyces; species Streptomyces cinnabarinus. The sequence goes on from NZ_CP114413.1 coordinate 1,650,730, forward strand.
GCAGCCGGGGCAGCTCCTCCGGCCGGTGGGAGCCGTCGGCGTCCATCTCGACCAGGACGCCGTAGCCGTTGTCCAGGCCCCAGCGGAAGCCCGCGAGATAGGCCGCGCCGAGGCCCTCCTTGCCCTTGCGGTGCAGCACCTGGACGTGATCGTCCTCGGCGGCCAGCTCGTCGGCGAGCTTGCCGGTGCCGTCGGGGCTGTTGTCGTCGGCCACGAGGACATGCGCCTCGGGTACGGCCGAGCGCACCCTGCCGACGATCGCCTTGATGTTCTCCGCCTCGTTGTAGGTCGGAATGATCACCAACGCCGTGCCGAGCGGGCCGAACCGCTTCCCTGAGGCCTCCGCCTCACGGATCCCGTCGCCGTCGTTCACTGCTGCCCCTTCGTGTGCGTCCGCAGACGTCCACCTTAGTGGGCGCGGCCTGCGATTACGTGACATCACGTTCGTATGGTGGTGTCCAAACCACAAGAGCGGGGTAAGCATCGGGTTTTCGGATCATGCGCGCCCTGTGCGGAGGGGCCCGCTGCGGATGGGGGCCCGGCGCCCTTCGGGCCGACCTGGGGCCCGCTGGCTGCGGGTCGACCTAAAGCCGTTGTCTACTGAGCGCCCGGGCCCCACCCGGGTCACACCTCCCCGACCGGCCGGAACGTTCCCTCGCCGTGGCGCGGGCGCTGCGGAAGTTCTCGGGTCCCAGGTCGGGCGAGTCCGGTGGTGGACTCGGCCGAACCTACCGGCCCCCTGCCGTCGGCTGTCAACAGCCGTTTGACCTGCGGGTCCTCGGTCAATGCCCTGGTCAGGGCAGAGGATACGCAGGTCGCGCGACGCGGTGGCGGGGCCGGATCGGCGGTACGCCACCCCCGGAGATCACTCGCCCGGCCGTACGAAAACCGTCCGTCCGCCGACCACCGTGCGCAGGCAGACCGGCAGGTCACGGCCCGGGGTGAGATCGGGCAGGCCGGGGGTGCCGGAGCGGGGGTCGGTGGACCAGCGGGCGACGCGGTCGTCGGGGGCCTGGACGACCAGTTCCTCGGTGCGCCACACGGCGTAGTCCGCGGGGGCGCCGGGCACGAGCACGCCCGCGTCGTCGCGCCCGACCGCGCGCCAGCCGCCCCGCGTGTGCGCGGTGAACGCGGCCCGCACCGAGACCCGGTGCTCGGGCGTGCGGTGGAAGGCGGCGGCGCGGACCGTGCCCCACGGGTCCAGGGGTGTGACCGGGCTGTCGGAGCCGAAGGCGAGCGGGACACCGGCCTTCAGCAGCGCCGCGAGCGGGTTGAGGGTGCGGGCCCGCTCGGCGCCCAGGCGGGCGGCGTACATGCCCTCCTCGCCGCCCCACAGCGCGTCGAAGGCGGGCTGGACCGAAGCGGTCAGACCGAGTTCGGCGAAGGCGGCGATGGTCTCGGGGGTCAGCATCTCGGCGTGCTCGACGCGGTGCCGGGCGGCGCGGACGCGCGCCAGCCCGACCTTCTCCGCCGCGGCGCGCACGCCCTCGACGACGGCCGTCACGGCGGCGTCGCCGATCGCGTGGAAGCCCGCCTGGAGCCCCGCCTCGGTGCAGGCGGCAACATGGGCGGCGACGGCCGCGGCGTCCAGGTACGCGATGCCGGTGTGCCCGGCGTCGGAGTACGGCCGGTGCAGACAGGCGGTGTGCGAGCCGAGGGCGCCATCCACGAAGAGGTCCCCGGCCGCACCGGCCGCGCCGAGCTCCCGCGCCTTGTCGACGTCCTGTTCGGCCCAGTAACCGACGACCCGCGGCCCGGGTTCCTCACCCGCGAGCCGGAGCAGGCCGGTGAAGTCGTCCTCGGAGGAGATCTCCGGGCCCGCGCACTCGTGCAGGGTGCCGATGCCGAGGGAGGCCGCGTGGGCGAGGGCGGCGCGCTGAGCCTCGACGCGCTGAGCGGGCGTCACGGCGCCCAGCGCGGCGGCCCGCACGGCGTGGTGGGCGTCGGCCGTGAGCGGACCGTCGGGCGCGGCGAGGTCCGGCGTCAGTTCCAGCAGCGCCGTCGTCACGACCGCCGAGTGGACGTCGATCCGGGAGAGGTACAGGGGCCGTCCGCCGGCGGCCGCGTCCAGCTCGGCCCGCGTCGGGGGGCGCCCGTCGGGCCAGCGGGCGGAGTCCCACCCGTGCCCGAGCAGGACCCGGTCCCGCGGGCGGGCGGCGGCGAAGTCCCGTACGAGATCCAGGGCCGCCGCCAGGGAGGGGGCGGCGGACAGGTCGAGGCCGGTCAGGGCGAGGCCCGTGGCGGTGGTGTGCACATGGGCGTCGGTGAAGGCCGGGGTGACCAGCGCACCGTCCAGATCCACGACCTCGTCCACCCCGTCCGCGAAGGCGTCGGCGGCCCCTTCGGACCCGACCCAGGCGACCTGCCCCCGCTCGACGACCATCGCGGTGGCGAACGGGTCGGCGGGGCTGTGGACCTCTCCGCGGCGAAGCAGAACGGTCTTGGACTCGGCGGTGCGCTCACTCATGGGGGACAGTCTCCCGCCTCGCCCCGCCCGCCTGGCACGCAGGTCGACTCAGATGCGGGGTGGGCGTGCCTCGTAGGGCGTGGAGAGCACCACGGTCGTACGGGTGGAGACGCCTGCCAGCGACCGCAGCCGGGCGAGCAGTTCCTCCAGCTCGTGCGGCGTGGCCACACGTACCTTGAGGATGTAGTTCTCGTCCCCCGCGACGCTGTGGCACGCCTCGATCTCGGGCACCCCGGCGAGCCGGTCCGCGATGTCGTCGGGCGCGCTGGGGTCGAACGGTTTCACCGAGATGAACGCGGTCATGGGCAGCCCGACCGCCTCGGAGTCCACGACCGCGGCGTAGCCACGGATGACGCCACGCTGTTCGAGCCGTCGCACCCGCTGGTGCACGGCCGACGTGGACAGGCCCGTGGCCTTGCCCAGGTCTGTGTAGCTCATCCGCCCGTCCTTGACGAGCAGCTGCACGATCTGTCGGTCCAGCTCCTCCATGGCGCAAGAACCTACAGTGCCCCTGACCTCCTGGGACACCTGAGCGGCCCAGGTCATACCCGGTTCGTGATGTGACCGGCCGAAGTCCGGCGGAAGACTGTGAGCCGCCCGGGGGACAAACCGGCCGCGCCGGGCACCTGCGGGCGGCATGTGACGAACGCCACAGCCACCGAACCGGCTCCGTGATGCTCTCGTGATTACCGCCGAGACGGGGCGGGAAGTGCTTGCTGTGGTCGAGGCCGCAGTGCCTGAACGGCCCAGCCCGAGGGGGAGAATCCCATGCAGAGTCTTAAGCGCCCTGGTCGTACCGGAGCCAAGCGCCCGCAGCTGGTCGTCGAGCCCGAGCCGGAGGGCGTCGAACCCGACGCATCCGACTTCGGCGACGACGAGTTCGACGCGTACGACACCTTCGAGATGTACCGGGTGATCTGCCCGGACTGCGCGCAGCCCATCGCGCTGCTGGCGGATGAGGAGGTCCTGCCGGAGCACGCACTGTGTGCCTCGCCGTGGAACCCGTTCGGGCTGACGGTGTGCGCCGGTACCGGCCGCCGTGCCACCGAGGCCCGCTCCGCGGACGAGTCGGCCGAGCCCCAGGAGCAGGACACCGCGCTGCTGTTGACGCTCCCTCAGGGTCTTGACTGGCGGACCCAGCCCTTCTCGCACGTCGGCGGCCCGGGCTCACGCCCGATGCGCGTACCGACGATGCGGCGCCACGCCGCCTGAGCGATCTCCGTACCGGTCAGCCGTACCGGAAAGCCGAAATCCCGCACCACGACTCGCAGGTTGCCGTGGTGCGGGTTCGGTGTGTGCGGGTTCGGCGTGTACGCGAGGGCATCGACGCGGAGGACATCGACGCGGGGGCGTCAGCGAACGCACTCCCGATTCAGCTGATCGGTGACCTGTCCGGCCGCCCCGGCGTTGCCCTGGTATGACCCCCACCTATACAACGACCGGGCGTCAGCGACGCATCTTCGTGCCGCCACCCGCAGAATCGGTTCCGCTGGCCCCGCCGCAGCCCCCGGACCCGCCCATCTACCGGGATCTGATGCGTACTTGGGCGGACCGGGGCCGCACCCTGCCGGGCCGCCACGACCCGGAGTGGATCCGGCTGGCGGCGCCGACGGTGCGGCCCGGTGCGTTCAGCGACCCTCGGGACCCGCGAGGTGACGGGCGATGACCATGCGCTGGATCTGATTGGTGCCCTCGACGATCTGGAGCACCTTGGCCTCGCGCATGTAGCGCTCGGCCGGGAAGTCCGCGGTGTAGCCGTATCCGCCGAGGATCTGCACGGCGTCGGTGGTCACCTTCATCGCGGTGTCGGTGCAGTGCAGCTTGGCCATCGCGGCCTGCTTGGCGAACGGCCGCCCCGCGTCCCGCAGGCGCGCGGCCGACAGGTACAGCGCCCGGCCCGCCTCGATCTGGGTCGCCATGTCGGCGAGCATGAAGCGCAGGCCCTGGAAGTCGGAGATGGGCCGCCCGAACTGCCTGCGTCCCGCCGCGTACGCCACGGCCTCGTCCAGCGCCGCCTGGGCCACGCCGATCGCGCAGGCCGCGATGCCCAGCCGCCCGGAGTCCAGCGCGGACAGGGCGATGGCGAAGCCCTGCCCCTCCTCGCCGAGCCGGCGGTCGTCGGAGACCCGTACGCCGTCGAAGTGGACCTGGGCGGTCGGGGAGCCCTTCATGCCCATCTTCTTCTCGGGCGCCGCCGCGCTCAGCCCCTCGGCGTCGCCGGGGACCAGGAAGGCGGTGATCCCGCGCGGGCCCTCCTCGCCGGTGCGGGCCATGACCGTGTAGTAGTCGGCGATGCCGCCGTGGGTGATCCAGGCCTTCGTCCCGGTGATCACCCAGTCGTCGCCGTCCCGCACCGCCTTGGTGCGCAGGGAGGCCGCGTCGGAGCCGGAGGAGGGCTCGGAGAGGCAGTAGGCGCCCAGCAGACCGCCGCCCAGCATCGCGGGCAGGTGCTCGACCTGCTGCTCCTTGGTGCCGTAGGCGGCGAGGGCGTAGGAGGCCAGGGTGTGCACGCTGACGCCGAGGCCGACGGTGAGCCGGGCGGCCGCGAGCTCTTCGAGGACCTGGAGGTAGACCTCGTACGGCTGATCGCCGCCGCCGTACTCGGAGTCATAGGGCAGGCCGAGAAGGCCCGATTCCGACAGCAGGGCGAAGACCTCGCGCGGGAAGCGTCCGGCGTCCTCCTCCTCGGCCGCCTTCGGGGCGATCTCACGCTGCGCGATGTCACGAACGAGCGAGATCAGATCCCGGGCCTCGTCCGTGGGCAATGGCCGGTCCACCGGCTGCGGGGCGCGGTCGGGCATGGCGACGCTCTCCTCCCTTATCGGGCGCATCGGCGGACGTACGCCTTGGGTGGGGCGGCTCCGCCGGGGTCTCACTGGGTGCGGGCCGATGCTCGCACTCCCGGGTCTCGGAAGCTGCTGACCAGCGGCTGTGCGCTGTGAGTATGCCCGATCGGAGGCACCGAGTCACCAGTTAACGACCGCTTACTCCAAGAAAACTCAAGCCCGGTGAGATTGGTCCGAACCATTGACCCGACTGGTCTAGTCCTCCTAATGTGCGGGCAACGCTTTACCGCGTTCATGCCAATCGGCGCGCGTTCCCCTCTCCCCCACGAGGAGACACCCGATGCACATTCCCCACCGCACCCGATTCCGGGGGCTGATCTCCGCCGCCTGCGCGGCCGTACTCGGCGCCGGACTGCTCGCCGGGGCGGGTACGGCCACCGCGGAACCGAGCGCTCCCGCCGCTGAAGCGGCCGTCGGTACCAAAGCGGCAGGCTCCAAGGTGATCGGCTACTTCACCGAATGGGGCACCTACGAGCGCAAGTACTACGTCAAGAACATCGAGACCTCGGGTTCCGCGGCCAGGCTCACGCACATCAACTACGCCTTCGGCAATGTCACCGGCGGCAAGTGCGTGATCGGGGACAACTACGCGGCCACCGAGCGCACCTACACCGCGGCCGAGTCGGTCGACGGCGTCGCGGACACCTGGGACCAGCCGCTGCGCGGCACCTTGAACCAGCTGCGCGAGCTGAAGAAGAAGCACCCGAACCTCAAGGTGCTGTGGTCCTTCGGAGGCTGGAACTGGTCCGGCGGCTTCGGCTAGGCGGCGCAGAACCCGGCCGCGTTCGCCCAGTCCTGCTACGACCTGGTCGAGAACTCCAAGTGGGCGGATGTCTTCGACGGCATCGACATCGACTGGGAGTATCCGAACAGCTGCGGCCTGACCTGTGACACCAGCGGCCGGGCGGCCTTCAAGAACCTGATGCAGGCGCTGCGCGCCAAGTTCGGCACCGGCAACCTGGTGACCGCGGCGATCACCGCCGACGCCACCGCCGGCGGCAAGATCGACGCGGCGGACTACGCGGGCGCCGCCCGGTACGTCAACTGGTACAACCCGATGACCTACGACTACTTCGGCGCCTGGGACGCGGCCGGGCCGACGGCCCCGCACTCACCGCTGACCTCCTACTCGGGCATCCCGAAGGCCAACCTGCACAGCTCGGCGACCATCGCCAAGCTCAAGGGCCTCGGCATCCCGGCCTCCAAGCTCCTGCTCGGCATCGGCTTCTACGGCCGCGGCTGGACCGGAGTGACCCAGGCGGCGCCCGGCGGCACCGCGACCGGCCCGGCGGCCGGGACGTACGAGCAGGGCATCGAGGACTACAAGGTCCTGAAGACCAAGTGCCCGGCGACCGGCAAGGTGGGCGGCACCGCCTACGCCAAGTGCGGCAACAACTGGTGGAGCTACGACACCCCGGCGACCATCGCCTCGAAGATGACGTACAAGAACCAGCAGGGCCTGGCGGGCACGTTCTTCTGGGAGCTGAGCGGCGACACCGCCAACGGTGAGCTGATCAAGGCCATCAAGTAGCCCCTGACACGGGGGACTTGGAGGGGCGGAGACCACGAGACTCCGCCCCTTCGTCATGCGGTCATGCGTCGCGGCGGGCGGGCCGCGGAGCCTGGTAGGCGGGGTCCATTTCCTCGACGGCGCGCAGGGCGCCGCCCAGGGTCTTCACCAGCAGATCGCGCATGGTGTCGCGGGAGAGTTCGGGGCGGTCTATCCAGTCCAGGGCCGCGCCCTCGACGCTGCACACCCAGGCCAGCAGGCTCATCCGGGCCAGTGGGGCGATGTCGGTACGGCCGTACGCGCCCTCGGCGATGGTCGCGACGATCGCCTCGCGCACGCCGTCCCGGATGCCGTGCACCTCGGTGTCGAAGCCGACGCCGCCGCTGACGATCGTGCGGTAGGCGGCCTGGTTGTGCTCGGCGTAGCGCAGATAGCTGTCGATCGTGCGGTGGACCCGGTCCACCGGGGGCAGTTCGACGCCGCCCGCCGCGTAGGTGACCAGGTCGGCGACGGAGTCCTCGATGATCGCCAGGTAGTAGCCGCGCTTGGACTGGAAGTAGTAGTAGATCAGCCCCTTGGCCACATGGGCCTGGCGCGCGATGTCGTCCATGGAGAGCGCGTCATAGGACGTGTCGGCGAACAATCTCCGCCCGATGGCGATGAGTTCGGCGCGCCGAGCCGCCGATCGCTCGGTGCCGCGCGCCCGGGGCCGGACGACGGCGGCGCGCTGCTGACTGTTCACGTTTCGACCCTGGTCTCAAGCGGGCGGCGGGACCTCCGCAGTATGGCAGGTTCGAATATGTGTCAGGTCACATCGGGTCAGAGCAGACCGAGCTGGGTCACGAGCATCGCGACGACCACGACGAGGGTCCAGCCCAGGACATGTTCGAGGGTCTTCGGACCGTCTTCCTCAGGGCCGCCGGTACGGACCCGGGTGGCGGTGGCTGCATTCGTGCTCATCCGTCCACCTTGCCACCGGCCGGGGGTTTTGCGGCCGAGACCTTGGTCACAGGGGACGACCCCCCGGGAAGGCTCCGGGGGGCCGCCGTACGACGTCTCAGCGCACGCCCACCGCGGCGAGCGCCATGCGCTGGCGCATCGAGGGACGGGACGGGAAGTACAGGTAGCAGACGCCTCCGGTGCCCGAGACGACCTTACCGCCGGCGTTGTACCGCTTGGTGCGCAGCCAGATGTTCTCCCACTCCCGCCTGAGGTACACACGCCGTACCGCAGCGTTGGTCGGCGAGTTCGGGTCGTTGGCGATCACGTCGCCCTCGGCGGTGAACCCGATCACGGTCATCAGATGCCCCGAGGTGCCGTAGCCCGCCCCGGTCAGCTCCTCCTTCAGGAAGGACTGGGACGTTATGGCCGGGATGCCCGCGGCGATGAGGGTCTCCAGGTCGGTCAGCGAGCCGAGCCTGGTGACGACGCCCTGGAGGTCCTTGAAGGTGGCGGCGTAGGCGGCGTTGAAGGGCCAGTTGCCGCAGCCCTCGTACTGATAGTCAAAGGTGTAGCGGGCCGCGTGGCACACCTGCGGATCGGCGAACGCCGGGTCGACCCAGGCCAGTTGCTCCGGGGTGAGCCTCCCGCCCCAGTACTCGACGATCATCTGCGAGGAGGTGGGGCTGCACCAGGCCTCGCCGCCGTTGTCGTACTCGGGGTACTGGCCGATGTGGATCTCCTGCGAGTACCGCGGGACGGCCAGCTCCTGCGCGAGGCCGGGGGTGGAGGCGGGGACGGTGAAGCGGTCCTCGACATCCGAGCCCATGGCGCCGACCCGCCACACGGTGGGGGTCCGCTTCGTCCCCGGCTTGCGGTAGAGGGTCAGCCGCAGCCGGTAGGAGGTCAGGCGCAGGCCGGTCGCCGGGTCGTCGATCGCGAAGGTGTCGGTCCAGACCGTGGACCTGTCGTCCGTCTGGTCGTCGACGGAGGTCCGCCTGATGTCCTCGTCCCCGGCGGCCCAGCGGCCCATCACGTACCAGGGCGTGTCGGTGCCGTCGGAGTAGGTGCCCTTCAGCTCGATCTGGATCCAGGTACCGGCGGGGGTGTGCGCGTTCCAGGACGCTATGGCCTCGGTCGAGGGCACCGAGAGCCGGTGCACGGGCGAGGTCCAGCTCGCGTACTCCCAGGTGGCGGTGGTGCCGGTGTGCGGGTCGGTGTAGTCGGCGAGGCCGATCGGCGAGCCGATCACCAGTCCGGGCCGGACCCCGGCCACGGCGCGCGTGCCCTTGGCGGCGCCGGAGCGCCAGTCGGTGTACGTCGTCCAGGCGCGGTTGTCGATCCGGCGGCTCCCGGCCCGCGCGGGAACGGTGGGGGCACCGCTCGCGGCGACGGCCGGGACGGCGCCGGCCCCACCCGCCACGGCCGCGGCCACCGCGGCGCTCAGTACGGTTCTGCGGGACGGCTGTTCGGATCTGCTCATGGGCGGAAGACCCCCAGGTGTCCGAGTCGGGGCAGGTCCAGTGCACGGTGCGTGCGCCAACTATGGACTCAAGGGAAGGCCGCTGCCAGCACTTCGGAGCATGCCGCGGGAGGAATATTGGACTCGACCACTGGCATCACCCGAGCGCCGGATCACTAGACTCCCGGTGCACACACCACTCACCCCGGGACCCGTCATCCACCAGCTCGCCTCGCGGCTCCACAGCCTCCCCGCCTCCTGCGGTCCGGTCCGTCTGATCGGGATCGACGGACACGCCGGGTCCGGGAAGTCGACGTTCGCCGGGCGGCTGGCGCGGACGCTGGGCGATGCGCCCGTGCTGCGACTGGACGACATCGCCAGCCACGACGAGCTGTTCGACTGGACCGACCGCCTGCTGACCCAGGTGATCGCCCCGCTCTCCCGCGGCGGGACCGCCCACTACACCCCCTACGACTGGCACACCCGCCGCTTCCGGCCCGCCGTCCCGCTGCCGCCCTCCCCCGTCGTCCTCGTCGAGGGAGTCGGCGCCGGGCGGCAGGCACTGCGGCCGTATCTGGCCTTCCTGCTCTGGATGGACCTGCCGCGCGCGGAGTCCTGGGCGCGCGGCCGCTCGCGCGACGGCGAGGAGCAGCGGGAGTTCTGGGACGGCTGGGTCGCGGCGGAACGACGGCACTTCTCGGCGGACCCCTCACGGCCGTTCTCGGATGTCCTGGTAAGGCAGTGTGCGCAGGGGTACGAGCTGCGTCCCGGGCCTGCCGGGACAGGAGAAACAGACCAGTTCCTCACGCTGAGTGATGGACCGTCCCCAATGTGGTGAAGTTGTGAAGAGCCCCCCACCGGAACTTGCCGGAGTGCCCCAACTCGGCTTGACCCAGGGGCCGTACAGGTCTTACGTTCTCAATGTGCGGTCATCGGAGACCGCCCGATAGACGCGAAGCCCCCGGTTGTTCCCCCGTGATCGGGGGCTTCGTTCTGCCCTCACCCCGTTTTCCGGCCGCCCCGAGGCGGGTTTCGCTCACCCTGGGTCACCACGTCGTGCGCTCCCCATCTGCTCCCACCTCGCCAAACGACCGGTGCGGCACCCTGGGGCGGGCGACACCACCGCAGGTACGATGCCCTCGGTGCGACCTGGACCGTTGCTCCGCGCACCGTTGCAACTCCGGTCCGCGGTACGGCGGTTCGACTCCAGCGGCCGACGGGTGACGGCCCGGCGGCCAACCGACGGGGGCACGGTTTGTGGGGGACGTGATGGACTTCGGCACGCAGGGCCCCGAGGCCCCGGCCGACCTCGCCTGGTTGCGAGGCGTGGACGCCTACACGATGGGCGCTTATCCGCAGGCGGAGGAGGAGTTCCGCGCCGCGGTGCGGATGGATCCCGGCATGGCCGACGGCTGGCTCGGCCTGCACGCGCTGCGCGTGGACACGACGACCGCGCTGCTGCGGATGTTCCGGCACCGGGACCGCTTCGGGGAGCAGCGCGCCCGGCACCGGCGCACGCTCAACTCCTGGTACTGGCTCGGCTGGTGGGTGCAACCGGTGCTGGAGAGCCCGCGCGATCTGCTGCTCGCGCACGCCTCGCACTGGCTGGACGGCCGGCATGTGCCGGAACTGGACCGGGCCCTCGCCGGACTGCCACCGGTGGACGCCGACGCCCAGGTCCGCTTCCTGCACGCCTGCCGCGCCTACCTGGTCAAGGACTGGGAACAGCTCGTCCGGCACACCGACCCCCTGCTCGACGACCCGATGCTCGGCATCGAGGCCGGGCTGTTCGGCGGGATGGCCCGGGTCCGCCTGGAGATGTACGGCCAGGCCGAGCCGCTGCTCTCCGCGGCCCTGATGCGCTGCCGCAGCGAACAGCCGCAGCGCAAGGAGCTGCGGTACTGGCTGGCGCGGGCCCATGAGGGCACCGGGCGGTCGGCGGCCGCGCTGCCGCTGTACCGGGCCGTGCACCGCGTGGACCCCGCCTTCATGGACACCTCGGCGCGGCTCGCCGCCATCGCCGAGGGCGACGGGTACGACGAGGCCGGCGATCTGGCGCCGATCACGCTCACCGGTTTCGGCCAGGACTCCGTGGACGGCCCCGACACGCTCGATCCGCTCTTCGGCGAGGGCCGGGACCTGAAGCTCTCCGGGCCGGACCTCCCGGCCTCCGGCCCGCTGCCGCCGGTGCCCGACCCCGCCGTGCGGGAGCGGGTGAACTTCGCGGGCCAGCCGCCGCCCGCGGGGCCGACCGATCCGGTGTTACTCGAGGAGGCGCTCGCCGAACTGGAGCGCATGGTGGGCCTGGAGCCGGTCAAGCGCCAGGTCAAGGCGTTGTCGGCGCAGTTGAACATGGCCCGGCTGCGGGCCGGGCAGGGGCTTCCGGTCCAGCCGCCCAAACGGCACTTCGTCTTCTCCGGTCCCTCCGGCACCGGCAAGACCACGGTCGCGCGCATCCTGGGCCGCGTCTTCTACGCCCTGGGGCTGCTCGGCGGCGACCATCTCGTGGAGGCGCAGCGCGCGGATCTGGTCGGTGAGTATCTCGGGCAGACGGCGGTGAAGGCCAACGAGCTGATCGACTCCGCGCTCGGGGGTGTGCTCTTCGTCGACGAGGCGTATTCGCTGTCCAACTCCGGCTACGGCAAGGGGGACGCGTACGGCGACGAGGCGCTGCAGGTGCTGTTGAAGCGGGCGGAGGACAACCGGGACCACCTGGTCGTGATCCTCGCCGGGTATCCCGAGGGCATGGACCGTCTGCTGGCCGCCAACCCCGGGCTGTCCTCCCGCTTCACCACCCGCGTGGACTTTCCCTCCTACCGGCCCCTGGAACTCACCTCCATCGGAGAGGTGCTCGCCGGGGAGAACGGCGACGTTTGGGACGAGGAGGCGCTGGACGAGCTGCGGTCCATCGCCGGGCATGTCGTGGACCAGGGGTGGATCGACGAGCTGGGCAACGGGCGGTTCCTGCGGACGCTGTACGAGAAGAGCTGCGCGTATCGGGACCTGCGGTTGTCGACTTATCCCGGGACGTTGACGCGGGATGACTTGTCGACATTGCGGCTGCCGGATCTGATGCAGGCGTACGGGGAAGTGTTGTCGGGGCGGGGGCCTCAGGATCCGCCGGGGATGTGAGGGTCGCCCACTGGGTCGGTCGCCTCTGATGTTTCGCGACTGCGGGATCGTCGTGGCTTGTCGCGCAGTTCCCCGCGCCCCTTCAGGGGCGCGGGGCCACCGCTGGCTAGCTCGCCAGGGCCTGTTTCGGCAGAGCCCTGTGGGCCGGGTCCGTTACCTCGCCCACCAGTAGTTCCAGTACGTCCTCCAGGGCGACCAGGCCCAGGACCTTGCCGGACGCGTCCGCTACCTGGGCCAGATGTGTCGCCGCCCTGCGCATCACCGTGAGGGCGTCGTCGAGAGGGAGTTCCGGCCTCAGCGTCGTCATGGGGCGCCAGACCTGCTGGGGCACCGCACGCTCCGAGTCCTCCAGGTCGAGGACGTCCTTCACATGGAGGTAGCCCATGAAGGCGCCCGTGTCGGCGACCACCGGGAAGCGGGAGTAGCCGGTGCGGGCGGTGAGGTCGACGATCTGGCCGGGGGTGACCGAGGGTGGGACCGTCACCAGGGATTCCCGGCGCAGCAGGACGTCCGTGACCGGGCGGGAGCCCAGCTCCAGGGCGTCCTCCAGGCGTTCCTGTTCCTCGGGGTCGAGCAGGCCGGCCTGGCCCGCGTCCTCCACCAGCCGATTGAGCTGCTCGCTGGTGAAGACCGCCTCGACCTCGTCCTTGGGCTCGACCCGGAAGAGCCGCAGAATGCCCTGGGCGCAGGCGCCGAGGGCGACGGTGAGCGGACGGCACAGCCGGGCGAAGGCGACCAGGCCGGGGCTGAGCCACAGCGCGGCCTTCTCCGGCGCGGCCATCGCGAGGTTCTTCGGGACCATCTCGCCAATGACGAGGTGGAAGAAGACGACCGTGGCGAGGGCGATGACGTAGCCCAGCGGGTGGATCATCGCGTGCGGGAGGTGGATCCACTCGAAGAGCGGTTCCAGGATGTGCGCGACCGTCGGCTCGGCCACCGCGCCCAGGGTCAGTGAGCAGACCGTGATGCCGAACTGGGCCGCCGCCATCATCTGCGGCAGGTGTTCCAGGCCGTACAGCACCTGTCGGGCGCGGGCGGTGCCGAGCGGTTCGATCTGGCTGCGGCGGACCGAGACCAGCGCGAACTCGGCGCCGACGAAGAAGCCGTTGGCGAGTACCAGCAGCGCGGCGAAGAGGAGTTGGAGCACGCTCATCGGGCTGCCTCCACCACGGGGGCGGTGCGGACCAGGCGCACCCGCTCGGCGCGGTAGTGGCCGACCTGGCGCACCGAGAGCCGCCAGCCGGGCAGTTCCGCCTTGTCGCCGGGGACCGGGATCCGGCCGAGCAGATCGGCGACCAGACCGGCGACGGTTTCGTACGGGCCCTCGGGCACGTCGAGTCCTATGCGCTGCAGGATGTCGACCCGGCAGCTGCCGTCGGCGTCCCAGGCGGGCCTGCCGTCCTCGGCCGGGGCCGCGGCGAGCTCGGGGAGGTCCTTGGCGTCGTGCTCGTCGCGGACCTCGCCGACGATCTCCTCGACGATGTCCTCCAGGGTGACCACGCCCGCGGTGCCGCCGTACTCGTCGACGACGACCGCGATGGGCTGTTCGCTGCGCAGCCGGGCCAGCAGCGGCCGTACCGGCAGGGTCTCGGGGACCAGCAGGGCGGGGCGGGCGATGCGGCCGACGGGGGTGCGCAGCCGGTCGGCGGCCGGGACGGCGAGCGCGTCCTTGAGGTGGACCATGCCGACCACCTCGTCGATCCGCTCCCGGTAGACGGGGAAGCGGGACAGGCCGGTGGCGCGGGTCAGGTTGACGACGTCCTCGGCGGTCGCCGACGACTGGAGCGCGCTGACCTTCACCCGCGGCGTCATCACATGCTGCGCGGTCAGCTCGCCGAGCGACAGGGTCCGCACGAACAGGTCGGCGGTGTCCTGCTCCAGGGTGCCGGCCTGGGCGGAGTGGCGGGCCAGGGAGACGAGTTCACCGGGGGTGCGGGCGGAGGCCAGCTCCTCGGTGGGCTCGATGCCGAGCGCCCGGACGAGCCGGTTGGCGACGGCGTTCAGCGTGGCGATGACCGGCCGGAAGACCCGCGCGAAGAGGTGCTGCGGGCCCGCGACGAACCGCGCGACCTGAAGCGGACGGGACACCGCCCAGTTCTTGGGCACGAGTTCGCCGATCACCATCTGCACGGCCGAGGCCATCAGCATGCCGACGATGACGGCGACGCCCGAGACGGCTCCCTCGGGAATACCGAGCGCGGTGATCGGGCCGTTCAGCAGCTCGGCGAGCGCGGGCTCGGCGAGCATGCCGACCACGAGGGAGGTGATGGTGATGCCGAGCTGGGTGCCGGAGAGCTGGAAGGAGAGTTCCTTCAGCGACTCGACGACCGTACGGGCGCGGCGGTCGCCCTCGGCGGCGGCCTTCTCGGCCTCCGGGCGCTCGACCGTCACCAGGCCGAACTCGGCCGCCACGAAGAAGCCGTTGGCGAGGATCAGCAGGAATGCCGCGGCAAGCAGCAGCAGGGGGATGGTCATGCCGCCGCCTCGATATGTCGGGAGGGGGCGGCGCAGGTACTACAGGACGATCCGTCCATCGCTGGAGGGAGTCACTCCTCGGGTAGCAGGGGGCCTCTGAGGACCAGGTGGAACATCAGTGGCGGAGGCGCCGGGAAGACGCCTCCGCCAACAGATTAATCAAGACAGGGCCGCCTACGGCAGATCCCTCGTCGTGCGGGCCTCGACGAGCGCTCGCAGCGCGCGGGCGTCGGCGATGGCCCGCTCCTTGGCGATACCCGGCTGGATGCCGAGCGCGGGCAGGCTGGTGCCGTCGCTGAGGTCGAGGAAGACCCAGGGGTCGCCGGGGCGCAGGTTCACCTGGAGGATCTCGGCCCAGTCCAGTCGGCGCCTACTGGCGATGTTCACGACGGTGACACCGGAGTCGTCGGCGACGACCTTGACCCGGGCGAGCATGGCCAGGACGCCGAACATCAGCGCCCCGGTGAGGACGAAGCTCAGGCGCTCGCCGGGACCGAGCTTCTCCAGCAGGAGGGCTACGGCGGTGATGACCACGAAGATCGTGACCCCGGCGGTGAGCAGCACGGCACGCGTGCGGCCCGGCCGGAACGTGACGGGAAGGGCGGGCAGTTCAGACATGACGTACGGCTCTCAGAGACGGCAGGCGTGGATGGCCGTCGTCAGGATGGCCCGGGCGCCGATGTCGTACAGGTCGTCCATGATCCGCTGGGCCTCCTTGGACGGGACCATCGCGCGGACGGCGACCCAGCCCTCGTTGTGCAGCGGGGAGACGGTCGGGGACTCCAGGCCCGGAGTGAGCGCGACGGCCTTCTCCAGCTGCTCGACCCGGCAGTCGTAGTCCATCATCACGTACGTCCGGGCCACCAGGACGCCCTGGAGGCGGCGCAGGAACTGCTGCACCTTGGGGTCCTCGGCGTCGGCGCCGGTACGGCGGATGACGGCGGCCTCGGACTTCATGATCGGCTCGCCGAAGACCTCAAGACCGGCGTTGCGCAGCGAGGTGCCGGTCTCGACGACATCGGCGATGACCTCGGCGACGCCGAGCTCGATGGCCGTCTCGACGGCGCCGTCGAGGTGGACGACGGAGGCGTCGATGCCGTTGTCGGCGAGGTGGCCCTCGACGATGCCCTCGTAGGAGGTGGCGACCGTCTTGCCCTTCAGGTCCTCGATGCCGTTCGCGGTGCCGGGCTTGGCGGCGAAGCGGAAGGTGGAGCGGGCGAAGCCGAGCGGGAGGATCACCTCGGCGTCGGCGCCGGAGTCGATCAGCAGGTCGAGGCCGGTGATGCCGATGTCGAGGCGGCCGGAGGAGACGTAGATCGCGATGTCGCGGGGGCGGAGGTAGAAGAACTCGACCTCGTTCTCCGGGTCGACGATGCGCAGTTCCTTGGACTCGCGGCGCTGCTGGTAGCCGGCCTCATGCAGCATCTCCGCCGCAGGGCCTGAGAGGGAACCCTTGTTGGGGACGGCGATGCGCAGCATGAGGTCGGCTTCC
This sequence comes from Streptomyces cinnabarinus, assembly GCF_027270315.1. Taxonomy (NCBI): domain Bacteria; kingdom Bacillati; phylum Actinomycetota; class Actinomycetes; order Kitasatosporales; family Streptomycetaceae; genus Streptomyces; species Streptomyces cinnabarinus. The sequence goes on from NZ_CP114413.1 coordinate 1,667,053, forward strand.
TTTGCGTGAGAGATACGGGTGTGCGGCGGTGGCTCAGAGGTGGGCGTAGACGTCGTCCAGGGAGATCCCGCGGGCGACCATCATCACCTGGACGTGGTACAGCAGCTGCGAGATCTCCTCGGCTGCCGCGTCCTTGCCCTCGTACTCGGCGGCCATCCAGACCTCGGCGGCCTCTTCGACGACCTTCTTGCCGATGGCATGGACCCCCTTCCCGACCAGTTCGGCGGTGCGGGAGGTGGCGGGGTCGCCGGTGGCGGCCTTGTGCTGGAGCTCGGTGAAGAGCTCCTCGAACGTCTTCTTGGACATGGTGACGCTCAGCCTATGCCACATACCCGGTTCGTCAGCGCCAGGGTTCAGATACTGAACGCAGGGTGGCCGCGGTGGCGACGGCCGCGGTCACCGCCTCGTGCCCCTTGTCCTCGTTGGAGCCGGTCAGCCCGGCGCGGTCCAGGGCCTGCTCCTCGGTGTCGCAGGTCAGCACGCCGAAGCCGATCGGGACGCCGGTCTCCACCGAGACCTGGGTGAGGCCCTGGGTGACGCCCTGGCACACGTACTCGAAGTGCGGGGTGCCGCCCCGGATGACGACGCCGAGGGCGACGACGGCGTCGTAGCCGCGGCCCGCGAGGACCTTGGCGACGACCGGGAGCTCCCAGCTGCCCGGGACCCTCAGCAGGGTCGGCTCGTCGATGCCGAGGTCGTGCAGGGCGCGCAGGGCGCCGTCCACCAGTCCGTCCATCACCTTCTCGTGCCACTGCGCCGCGACGACGGCGACCCGCAGATCGCCCACGCCCTGTACGGACAGTTCCGGTGCACCCTTGCCGCTCACGTCTCTCCTTCTGTGGTTCGCGTCTACTGGTTGCCGCACGCGGAGACGGGAGCCGTCTCCAGCCAGGGCAGGTCATGTCCCATCCGGTCCCGCTTGGTGCGCAGGTACCGGAGGTTGTGCTCGCCCGCGGTGACGGGCATCGGCTCCCGGTCGGTGACCTCGATGCCGTGCCGGACCAGGGCGTCGGTCTTGTCGGGGTTGTTGGTCATCAGGCGGACGCTCCGCACCCCGAGGTCCCTGAGGATCTGGGCGCCGGCGGCGTAGTCCCGGGCATCGGCGGGCAGGCCGAGCTCCAGGTTGGCGTCCAGGGTGTCGCGGCCGCGCTCCTGGAGCTCGTAGGCGCGCAGCTTGGAGACGAGGCCGATGCCGCGTCCCTCGTGGCCGCGGAGGTAGACGACGATGCCCCGGCCCTCGGTCTGGATGCGCTCGAGGGCGGTGTCCAGCTGGGGGCCGCAGTCGCAGCGCAGGGAGCCGAAGACATCACCGGTGAGGCACTCGGAGTGGACCCGGACCACCACGTCCTTGCCGTCGCCGATCTCGCCGTGCACCAGGGCGACGTGCTCGACGCCGTCCACGGTGGAGCGGTAGCCGTAGGCGGTGAAGGTGCCGTGCGCAGTCGGCAGGTGGACCTCGGCCTCGCGGCGGACGGTGGGCTCGGCGGAGCGGCGGTAGGCGATCAGGTCCTCGATGGAGATGATCGTCAGGCCGTGCTTGCGGGCGAACGGGATCAGCTCGGGCAGCCGCAGCATCCGGCCGTCCTCACCGGCGATCTCGACGATGGCGCCGGCCGGACGCAGCCCCGCGAGGCGGGCCAGGTCGACGGCGGCCTCGGTGTGGCCGTTGCGGACCAGGACACCGCCGGAGCGGGCGCGCAGCGGGAAGATGTGGCCGGGGCGGACGAAGTCGTCCTCCTGGGCGGTGCCGCTCGCCAGCAGCTGGAGCGTGGTCGCGCGGTCCGAGGCGGAGATGCCGGTGGTCACGCCGTGGGCGGGGGCCCCGTCGACGGTGACGGTGAACGCGGTCCGCATGGACTCGGTGTTGTTCTCCACCATCAGCGGGATGCCGAGCCGGTCCAGCTCCTCGCCCTCCATGGGGGCGCAGATCATGCCGCGGCACTCGCTCATCATGAACGCGACGATCTCGGGGGTCGCCTTCTCGGCGGCGATGACGAGGTCGCCCTCGTTCTCGCGGTCCTCGTCGTCGACGACCACGACCGGACGGCCGGCCGCGATGTCGGCGATGGCCTGCTCGACCGGGTCGAGCGAGAAGTCCTCGATGTTGTCGGTGCGGTACAGGACGGGAACCCTGTTCATGCGGGCGCTCCTTCCAGGACGGGCCGCGAGTCCCTGCGGGAGCGCAGCCACCAGTCGCGCATGCCCCACAGGACGAGTGCGCCGTAGATGACGTAGACGAAGCCGGAGAAGGCGTAGCCGTTCTCGAAGTTCAGCGGGACGCCGACGAGGTCGACGAGGAGCCAGGCGAACCAGAACTCGACCATGCTGCGGGCCTGGGCGTACATGGCGACGATGGTGCCGACGAAGATGTAGGCGTCGGGCCAAGGGTCCCAGGACAGGCTCGGGTACGCCTTGAAGAGCAGGGCCACCCCGACCGTGCCGGCGGCGGCGAGGGCCACCATCGCGGCGCGCTCGGTCCAGGTGGCGAACCGTACGGAGACCTTGCCGTCCGCGGCCTTGTCGGTGCCGCGGTTCCACTGCCACCAGCCGTACAGAGCGACGGCCATGATCACGACCTGCTTGCCGGCGCTGCCGGTCAGATGACCGTAGAAGGCGCCGAAGAGGACGAGGCCGGAGAGGAACTGGACCGGCCAGGTCCACAGGGAGCGCCTGAAGCCCAGCGCGAGGGTGATGAGGCCCAGGCTGTTGCCGACCATGTCCGACCAGATGATGTGCTGGTCGAACAGGACGAAGGCCTCGGAGTTGAGCCAGTTCACTTGGCTGCTCCCAGCAGCCGCTCGACGTACTTGGCGACGACGTCGACTTCCAGGTTGACCGGGTCGCCGGGCTGCTTGAGGCCGAGCGTGGTCAGGGCGAGGGTGGTGGGGATGAGGCTCACGGTGAAGTAGTCGGGGCCCGCGTCCACGACGGTCAGGCTGATGCCGTCGACGGTGATGGAGCCCTTCTCCACGACGTACCGGGCGAGGTCCGCGGGGAGCGAGATCTTGATGATCTCCCAGTTGTCGGAGGGCTTGCGCTCCAGCACCGCGCCGGTGCCGTCGACATGTCCCTGCACGATGTGGCCGCCGAGGCGGGCGCCGACCGCGGTGGGGCGCTCCAGGTTGACGCGGGAGCCGACGTCGAGGGCGCCCAGGCTGGAGCGGTTGAGGGTCTCGGCCATGACATCGGCGGTGAACTCGTCGCCCTCGTGGTCGACGACCGTGAGGCAGACGCCGTTGACCGCGATGGAGTCGCCGTGCTTGGCGCCCTCGGTGACGACGGGGCCGCGCAGGCGGAAGCGACAGGCGTCACCGAGGTTCTCGACGGCGGTGATCTCGCCCAGCTCTTCGACGATTCCGGTGAACACTTCCCGGGTCCTCCTGCCTCATGGGGGCACGGACTCCGGGGCTGTCGATGACGACAGAGAACACGGACTGCGGCACCGGGAACGACGCCGGAAGAACTCGTCCGCGAAGGAACGAGCTCACATCGGCGGCGCGCACGAATGCCCGCCCGCCGCGCACTGCCTCCCATCCGGACTTTAACCGTCGGTCCAGGAATTTCACCTGGTCAACCGGCCGCTGGAAGCGGTCGGGTCGCGGACTGTAACCGCCGGTTCGGACTTTCACCGACCCCGGAGTGCGCTGCTTCTGGTACAGGGCCAGTGTGCCACGCCCGGCAGTCGTCCATGCGGGTGAGGGCTGTGGGGTGGCTCACAGGCGGTCCGGCTGGACTCCTTCGGCGCTTCTTCCACAGTCCCTCAACTCCTCTTCAACCTTGAATTGGTCCATACCTATTGACGCATTGGTCTAGTCCTCCCTACTGTCTGGCCAACTTCCGTGGAGAGGAACCGACTTGCTGTCACGCAACCGAGCGAGAACCTCCCTGCTCGCGGGCGCCGCGGCCATCGCCGGGCTGCTGCTCGCCGGCCTTCCAGCGACCGTCTCGCACGCCGCCGACCAGGAGTCCTGCCGCCCTGACGGGCTCTACAAGACCCCCGGCGTGGACGTCCCGTACTGCTCGGTCTACGACGCCGAGGGCCGGGAGAAGATGGGCGCCGACCACCAGCGCCGGGTGATCGGCTACTTCACCGGCTGGCGCACCGGCAAGGACGGCACTCCCGCCTACCTCGCGCCGGACATCCCCTGGGACAAGGTCACCCACCTCAACTACGCCTTCGCGCACATCGACGGCTCCAACAAGCTCTCGGTCGGCGCGGACGGCGCGACCAACGCCGCGACCGGGATGACCTGGCCGGGGGTGAGCGGCGCGGAAATGGACCCGGGCTTCTCCTACAAGGGCCATTTCAATCTGCTCAACAAGTTCAAGAAGCAGCACCCGAACGTCAAGACGCTGATCTCGGTGGGCGGCTGGGCCGAGACCGGCGGCTATTTCGACGCCAACGGCACGCGCGTGAACTCGGGCGGCTTCTACTCGATGGCCACGAATGCCGACGGCTCGGTGAACCAGGCGGGCATCGACACCTTCGCGACGTCCGCCGTCGACTTCATCAGGAAGTACGGCTTCAACGGCGTCGATATCGATTACGAGTACCCGACGACCATGAAGGACGCGGGCAACCCGCTCGACTGGTCCTTCGCCAACGCCCGCAGGGCCGGTCTGGTCAAGGGCTACGCGGCCCTGATGAAGACGCTGCGCGAGAAGCTCGACCGGGCGGGCGCGGCGGACGGCAAGCACTATCTGCTCTCGGTCGCGGCGCCGTCCTCCGGATATCTGCTGCGCGGCATGGAGACCTTCCAGGTGCAGAAGTACCTGGACTACGTCAACATCATGTCCTACGACCTGCACGGCGCCTGGAACGAGTACGTCGGTCCGAACGCCTCGCTCTTCGACGACGGCAAGGACGCCGAACTCGCCGCGGCGGGCGTGTATTCGGCCTCTCAGTACGGCGGAATCGGTTATCTGAACACCGACTGGGCGTATCACTACTTCCGCGGTTCGATGCCGGCCGGCCGTATCAACATCGGACTCCCCTACTACACCAGGGGATTCAAGAACGTCACCGGCGGGACCGACGGACTGTGGGGCAAGGCCGCCGCCACGAACTGTCCGGCCGGGTCCGGGCTGACCAAGTGCGGTGACGGCGCCACCGGTATCGACAACCTCTGGCACGACCTCGACACCAACGGCAAGGAGTCGCCCGCGGGTTCGAACCCGATGTGGCACGCCAAGAACCTGGAGAAGGGCGTCGTCGGGGACTACGTGACGAAGTACGGCTTCCCGGCCGACACCCGGCTGACCGGCAGCTACGCCCGCAAGTACGACTCCACGCTGGTCGCGCCGTGGCTGTGGAACGCCGAGAAGAAGGTCTTCCTGTCCACCGAGGACGAGCAGTCGGTGAACGCCAAGGCCGACTACGTGGTGCGCAACGGCATCGGTGGCACGATGGTGTGGGAGCTGGCCGGTGACTACGGCTGGAACGCGACGAAGGGGCAGTACGAGCCGGGCTCGACGCTGACCTCCGCGATGTACGAGAAGTTCAAGTCCGCCTCCCCGTACGGCGCGACGGTCTCGAACAAGGCGCTGCCCACGAAGGCCGTCGACATCGGCGTGGAGTTCGGCGAGTTCAAGCTCGGTGACTCCAACTACCCGATCACGCCGAAGGTGAAGATCACCAACAACACCAAGTCGGCCCTGCCGGGCGGTACAGAGTTCCAGTTCGACTACTCGACCGCCGCTCCGGCCAATGCCTCGGACCAGTCGGGCTTCGGCGCCAAGGTGATCAGCAGCGACCACACCGGTTCCAACGTGGGCGGGCTGAAGGGTGACTTCCACCGGGTCTCGCTGAAGCTGCCGAGCTGGCAGTCGCTGGCGCCGGGCGCGTCGGTGGAGCTGTCGTTCAACTACTACCTGCCGGTGTCCACGCCGTGGAACTGGACGGTGAACATCGGCGGCACGACGTACTCGCTGGCCGGGAACCTGGGTCGCGGGACGACGCTGGTGGAGCCGGGATCGGGAACCACCCCCACCCCGGACCCGACCGACCCGACCCCGACGCCCGGTGCCTGCACGGCGCCCGCGTGGAACTCCACGACGGAGTACGGCGGCGGTACTCAGGTCTCCCACAAGGGGCACTCGTGGAAGGCCAAGTGGTGGACGAAGGGCGAGGAGCCCGGAACCACCGGTGAATGGGGGGTGTGGCAGGACCTCGGCGCCTGCTGACCCCGCGCTAGAACCGGCCCGGCGGCGGTGACGACGGCCCTTGCCCGCCGCCGGGCCTCCAGCGCAGCGCGTCTGGCAGGGTGAACGGCATGACGACCGCGACCGCCGACGAGTTCGAGACCCACCGCCCCCGGCTGTTCGGCCTGGCCTATCGCATGCTGGGCTCCGCCCAGGAGGCCGAGGACGCCGTCCAGGACGCGTATCTGCGGTTCAGCGCCGCCGACCGGACGGAGATCGCACGCCCGTCGGCCTGGCTCGCCAAGGTCGTCACCAACCTCTGTCTGTCCCGGCTGACCTCGGCGCGGGCGCGCCGGGAGGAGTACGTCGGGGAGTGGCTGCCGGAGCCGGTCCTCACCTCCGACGGCGCTCTCGGGCCGCTGGAGTCCGCCGAGCAGCGGGAGTCGGTGTCGCTGGCGATGCTGGTGCTGCTGGAACGGCTCACTCCTACGGAGCGGGCCGTTTTCGTGCTGCGGGAGGCGTTCGCGTACGGCCATCGGGAGATCTCCGAGGCGCTGGAGCTGACCGAGGCCAACTGCCGTCAGCTGTACCGGCGGGCGGTGCGGCGGGTGGGCGAGCCGGAGTCCCGGTTCGAGGCCGAGCCGGAGCGGCGGGAGGAGCTGGTCGAGTCCTTCATCACGGCGGCCCGGGAGGGCGATGTGGTCGCGCTGGAGAAGCTCCTGGCGGCCGATGTGATCTGGACCGGCGACGGGGGCGGCAAGGTCAGCGCGGCACGGCGGCCGATCGAGGGCCGGGACCATGTGTCCCGGTTCCTGGTGGGGTCGCGGCGGACGTTCCTGGCCGGGGTGGAGTTCTCCGCGGTGGAGGTCAACGGTGCGACCGGGATGGCCGCCTGGTCGGACTCCGCCTTGATCTCGGTGGTCGCCTTCGAGACGCGGGACGGAGTGATCACCCACGCGCGGGCCGTGGTGAATCCGGAGAAGCTGGAGTTCGTACGTCGTCAGCTGGCACCGGCGTAGGCCCTCGGGCGCTGTCACATTTCGCGCGGCTGCCCGGTCTGAGCTGACGTAGGGGCCCGGTTCGGGGCTCCGGCCTGCGAAAGGACGGACAGCATGACCACGATCCTGGTGACCGGCGGTACCGGAACCCTCGGCCGGCCCGTCGCCGAGCGGCTGCGGGCGGACGGGCATGAGGTGCGGGTGCTCAGCCGGCATGCGCAGCCGTACGCCGTGGATCTCCGGGCGGGGGGTGCGGGGCTGGACGCGGCCGTGTCGGGGGCGGACGTGATCGTGCACTGCGCGAGTTCGCCGCGGGGCGGGGACGAGGAGGCGGCGGGACATCTGATCGCCGCCGCGCGGAAGGCGGGGGTGGGGCATCTGGTCTACATCTCGATCGTGGGGGTCGATCTGGTGCCGCTCGGCTACTACCGGAGCAAGCTCGCGGTGGAGCGGCTGGTGGAGGACTCGGGGATCGGGTGGACGATCCTGCGGGCGACGCAGTTCCACGACCTGCTGGCCCAGGTGTTCGGGTCGTTGTCGAAGTCGCCGGTGATGCTGTTGCCGGCGGGGGTGCGGGATCAGCCGGTGGAGGTGGCGGAGGTGGCGGACCGGCTGGCGGAGCTGGCCGGGGGGCCGCCTGCGGGGCGTGTGGAGGACGTGGCGGGGCCGGAGGTGCGGTCGTTCGAGTCCCTGGCCCGTGCCTATCTCCGGGTGGTCGGGCGTCGGCGTCCGGTGCTGAACGTTCCGCTGGCGGGGAAGGCGTACCGGGCGTTCCGGGAGGGCGGGCATCTGGCGCCGGAGCGGGCGGTGGGGAAGGGGACGTTCGAGGAGTATCTGACGGTGCGCTTCCGCGACTGACGGGCATTTATTCGCCCCCGCGAAGGAAATCGGTGCGACGCGCTCTGGCTCAGGCGTCGGGCCGGCCCGAGCTGTGGTAGCCGAACAGTTCCTCCTGCGCCCTCTCCCTCGCCGTCAGCAACGCGCCCCGCAGCACCGCCTCACCGCCCAGTTCGCTGGCCCTGACCTCCGTCGGGAGGGGGGACAGGGCTGCCAGGCGGGACTGGACCAGGGTGGCCAGGCATGGGCCGCCCGCTCCGCCGATTTCGCCGGCCAGGACTACACAGCCGGGGTCCAGGACAGAGGTGACCGCAGCCGCGCCCAGGGCCAAGCGGTCGGCGAGGGTGTTGAGGAAGGCGGTGTGGGGTGGGAGGGACGGTTCGGCCGTCGCCGTTCGGACCAGGGCCGCCGCCTCCGGCTCGCCCGGCTCCGGGGTCGCCGTCACCCCGTAAGTCACCGCCAATTCCGTGATCGCCGCGGCGCACGCCAGGGAGTGGAAGCCGCCGTCGCAGCCCGTGGCCGAGGGCAGGCCCGCCGTGCCCGGCACCGGCAGGAAGCCGATCTCGCCCGTGCCGCCCGACGCGCCCCGGCGGATCGTGCCGTCCAGCATCACCGCCGCGCCCACGCCCATGCCCAGCCAGAGCAGTACGAAGGTGTCCCGGTCACGGGCCGCCCCGTCGCGCTGTTCCGCCAGCGCCGCGAGGTTGGTCTCGTTCTCCACGCTGACGCGCGCTTCCGGCAGGCGTTCCTGGATGGCCGCGACCAGGCGGCGGTGCCACTCGGGCAGGCCGGACGAGCTGCGCAGTTCGCCCGTGGCGGGGTCGATCAGGCCGGGCGCGCCGATGCCTACGGTGTGCGGCCGGTCCACGCCCGCCTCCTTCACCGCCCGCTCCACCAGCGCCACCGCCTGTTCCACCGCGGGCCCGGTGCCCACACCGGTGTCGATCGGCGCCGACGCCTCCGCCAGTACCCGCCCGACCAGGTCGGACACGGTCACCGAGACCCCTTCGGTGCGCACGTCGAGCGCCGCGAGGTGGGCGCGGTCGGCGACGATCCCGTACACCTTGGCGTTCGGTCCGCGGCGCTGTTCGCCGGACTCCCCCACGACCTGGATCAGACCGGCGGCGCTGAGGCGTTCGACGAGGTCCGCCACGCTCGGGCGGGACAGGCCGGTCAGTTCCTTCAGCCGTCCCGCCGTCAGCGGGCCCTCCTGCTGAAGCAGGTTCAGGGCCAGCCGGTCGTTGATGACCCTGGCGGTGCTGGGGGATGCGGGCATGCCGGAATCCTTCCAGATCGGCGACGGTGTGCGAGGCGCGGGCATGGAATCCCCTATCTATCAGGCAGGGTTCCTGATAGTTTACGGCACCGGCATCGCGAGGGAGGGGTTCGAGGATGAGTGACGTGGTCCACGACGGACGCGAGGTGCGGCGAGCACGCTATGCCGTGGCCGCCGTCTTCACCGTGCACGGCGCCGTGACCGGCTCGTTCGCCACCCGGGTGCCCTGGATCCAGGACCATGCCGGGGTGAGCGCCGGCCAGTTGGGGCTCGCCCTCGCCTTCCCCGCGCTCGGCGCCTCGCTGGCGATGCCGCTCGCCGGAGGCATCACCCACCGCTTCGGCGCCCGCAACGCCCTGCGCGCCATGATCGCCCTGTGGACGCTCGCCCTGCTCCTGCCCGCCCTGGCCCCGAACCTGCTCACGCTCTGTCTGGCCCTGTTCGTCTTCGGCGCCACCTCCGGGATGGCGGACGTCGCGATGAACGCCCTCGGCGTGGAGGTGGAGAACCGCCTGGGCCAGTCGATCATGTCCGGCCTGCACGGCATGTGGAGCGCGGGAGCGGTCCTCGGCTCGCTCGGCGGCACGCTTGCCGCGCACCTGGGCACCGACGCCCGGATCCACCACGCGCTGGCGGCGGCCGTCCTCACGGTCCTCGGGGTGGCCGCCTGCACCTGGGTGCTCGATCTCCAGCCCGCCCAGGACGAGGAACCGCCGCCCCGGTTCGCACTGCCGCCCCGGTCGGCGCTGCTCATCGGCGCGGTCGGCTTCTGCGCGGTGTTCGCGGAGGGCGCGAGCCTGGACTGGTCCGCGGTCTATCTCCGCGACGAACTGGACAGTTCGGCCGGTCTGGCCGCCGCGTGCACCATGGGCTTCACGCTCACCATGGCCCTCGCCCGGATCGCGGGCGACAAGGTGGTGGACCGGTACGGCGCGGTGCGCACGGTCCGGTCCGGCGGAGTCCTCGCCGCGGCCGGCGGGCTGCTGATCGTCCTCGCGGACCATCCCGCGGTGGCAATGACCGGGTTCGGGCTGATGGGCCTCGGCATCGCGGTGGTCGTGCCGCTGTGCTTCGCCGCGGCGGGCCGCAGCGGCCCCAACCCCAGTCAGGCCATCGCGGGCGTCGCGACCATCACGTACACCTCCGGGCTCGTCGCGCCCAGCGCGATCGGCGGTCTCGCGCAACTGACCAGCCTGGTGGTGTCGTTCGGCCTGGTCACGCTGCTGGCGAGCGGTCTGGCCGGCTTCGCGGGCGTACTGCGCACTGCCGAGCGCAAGCCCGCCGCGGTCAGCAAGCCGGACGCGGCGGTCCCTGACCCCCGGCCCTGAGCCGGCAAGCGGACGATCACCATCCCCTTCGACCCCTGACAATGGTCCGGACACTCGCAGGCACGACCGAAAGCGAAACCGCACCATGGATCTCGGCGTCCGCTGGAAACTTCACGGCGATGGGCGCACCCCGGCGCCCGGAGCGGTGGTCCGGCCCGATGAACGGCTCTCCTGGCCGCGCACCGCCGGGCTCGGCGCCCAGCACGTGGTGGCGATGTTCGGAGCGTCCTTCGTGGCCCCGGTCCTGATGGGCCTGGACCCCAATCTGGCGATCATGATGTCGGGCGTGGCGACGATCGTCTTCCTGCTCGCCACCCGCGGCCGGGTGCCCAGTTACCTGGGCTGCTCACTGTCGTTCGTGGGCGTCGCCGCCGTCATCCGGGCCGACGGCGGCACCAGCGCCACCGTGACCGGAGCGGTCCTCGTCGTCGGTGTCGCGCTGTTCCTGGTGGGCCTCGCGGTCCAGAAGTTCGGGGCGCGGATCATCCACGCCGCGATGCCACCGATCGTCACCGGCGCGGTCGTGATGCTGATCGGCTTCAACCTCGCCCCCGTCACCGCGACCACCTACTGGCCGCAGGACCAGTGGACGGCCCTGCTGGTGATGCTCTTCACCGGTCTGGCCGTGGTCTGTCTGCGCGGCTTCTGGTCCCGGATCGCGATCTTCCTCGGCCTGGTCTTCGGCTACGGCATCTCCTGGGCCTTCGACCGGATCTTCGGGCGGATCCACGCGGCCGACGCGAGCGGCCAGGTCACCGACCACTGGCGCCTGGACCTCTCCGGCGTCGGCCAGGCCGACTGGATCGGCTTGCCCGCCTTCCACGGCCCGTCCTTCGAGTGGTCGGCGGTCCTGGTCGCCCTGCCCGTCGTCATCGCCCTGGTCGCCGAGAACGCCGGACACGTCAAGGCGGTCGGCGAGATGACGGGCGACAACCTCGACGACAAGCTCGGCACCGCCATCTCCGCGGACGGCGTCGGCTCCGTGCTCTCCACCGCGGTCGGCGGACCGCCCACCACCACCTACTCCGAGAACATCGGCGTCATGGCGGCGACCCGCGTCTACTCCACCGCCGCCTACTGGGCCGCCGCCTGCTTCGCCCTCCTGTTCGGCCTGTGCCCGAAGTTCGGCGCGGTCGTGGCCGCGATCCCGGGCGGCGTCCTCGGCGGCATCACCGTCATCCTGTACGGCATGATCGGCCTGCTCGGCGCGCAGATCTGGCTCAACGCCGGGGTGGACCTGCGCAATCCGCTGAACCTGGTCCCGGCCGCCGCGGGCATCATCATCGGCGTCGGCAATGTGACCATGGAGTTCACCGACACCTTCGAGTTGAGCGGCATCGCGCTCGGCACGCTGGTCGTGATCACCGGCTACCACGCCCTGCGCGCCTTCGCCCCGGCCCATCTCAAGACCCAGCACCCGCTCCTGGACGAGGGCACGTCCTCCTACGACGAGGCCAAGTCGTAGGCGTACGACGCCGAGAAGGTTCCCGGCGTCCCCTTGCAGCCGTCGGACTCCCCCGGCAGCTTCACCCACAGATAGCCGTCGATGCGGGCCTCGCCGGTGCTGAGCGTCGGGACCCGGCCCAGCGCCCGTCCCGCCGGGTCGCACCATTCGCCGTCGGCCGGGGCGCCGTTGCCGTTGCGGCTGGTGTCGATGACGGCACCGAGCGAGGCGGGGCCGCCGAGGGCGTCGAGGACCTGCCGGTCGTAGGCGGCCTCGGCGGCCGTGGTGTGGAAGTTGGAGACGTTGCTGAAGATCCCGTCGGAGGAGGCGGACGAGGCGGCGCCCGCCTGCCTCAGCCAGCCCGCCTGCTTGCCGGGGGTGTGCCAGCCGGAGTGCCCGGCGTCGTAGTAGACACGGGCGTTGGGGTTGGCGTCCTTGAGGACGCGTCCGGCGCGGGCCAACGAGGCGAAGCGGTCGGCCCGTTGGCCGCCGGAGAGGCACTCGGCCTGGGCTATGGAGTCGGGTTCGAGGACGACGATGACATCGCCGGAGCCGAGCCCGGCGGCGAAGCGGTCGATCCAGTCGTCGTAGGCACCGAGGTCGGGCGCCCCGCCCTGGCTGGCCCCGCCGCAGTCGCGGTCCGGGATCGCGTACGCCACGACCACCGGGGTCCGGCCCTGGGCGGCGCCGCCCGAAGTGACCGCGCGGACCCGGGCGGTGATGGTGTCCGGGGTGAAGTCGGCGAACCACACTGCGGCGGGCTGGGCGGCGATCCGGGACCGGATGACGCCGTGCCGGGGGTCGCCGGAGTTCGAGCCGACCCAGTCCAGCACCTGGGAATCGGGGTGGCGGTACAGCTGGGTGGAGACGGCGGCCGTGCGGCGCTCGGTGTCGGTCTTCTTCGGCGAGGGCGTCGGGCTCGCCTTTTTCTTCTTCGTCGGCGAGGGCTTGGCCGAGGGCGACGCGGACGGGGACGGTGGCGGCTCCACCGGCAGGGTCTCCAGGCGCGGGGAGTACGTCACATCGGGGCGGGCCTCGTCGGAGCCGCCCCCGTCGTCGACCGCCGAGATCATCCCGGTCGCGGTCCCGACGGCGACCACGACGGACGCGGCCACCACCATGGCTCCGCGCCGAGCGGACCGTCGACGCGCGGACCTGCGCGTGGCAAGCCGTTGGGCACGTGAGCCGCCCACAGCGCTTTCCCCCTCCCCCAACGGCGGGTGCGTTCCCCCGTTCTGGGGAAGCGTCGGGCCCGCCGGTACTTCCGCCAGCTTAAAGCTGCGACTCTGCCCCCATGGCGCAATGCGAACAACTCACCTCACCTGTGGACGCGGTCATCCGCCGTATGCGCGCCCTCGACGCGGAGCTGCCCGCGCGGGACGGCGTCGCCGTCTTCAACCGCGTCTACCTGGCGGTGACGGAGGCGGTGGACCGGGGCATCGACACCGGCCGGTTCGCCGACGCGCGGGCCGCGATCACACTGGACGTGCGGTTCGCGGAGCGCTACCTCACGGCGGTCGACACGGCCGCCGACGAGCGGCGCCCCCCTGCCTGTTGGCGGCCGCTGTTCCAGTACCGCCGCCATCCCGGCGTACGACCCTTGCAGTTCGCGCTGGCGGGCATCAATGCGCACATCGGGCACGATCTGGCGCTCGCCCTCGTGGACGCCTGTCGTACGCTCGGCTGCGAACCCGTCGAGCTGGAGGACGAGTTCGATCGCGTGGGTGATCTCCTCGTCTCGCTGGAGGAGCGCATCCGCGAGGATCTGATGCCGGGCCCCGACCTTTTGCAGATCGCCGACCCGCTCACCCATCTGCTCGGCTCGTGGAGCCTGGAGCGGGCCCGGGACGCCACCTGGTCGGCGGCCCGGGCACTGTGGGCGCTGCGCCGACTCCCCGACCTGGCCGAGGAGTTCACCGAGCGCCTGGACGCGGCGGTGGGGTTCGCGAGCCGGATGCTGCTCACCCCGCTGCCGGACTGAATCAGTCCTCGGGCAGCTCCACCGGCGCGATCTCGTCGTACAGGTCGCCCGGACCGGGGTTGGTGGTGTCGGTCGAGCCGCCGAGGTGGTGCATGACGCCCCACACCGCGTTCAGCGCCGTCTGCACCGCGCCCTCGGCCCAGCCGGCCGTCCAGGAGATGTCGTCGCCGGCGAGGAAGATGCCCCGCTTGTCCTCGGGCAGCCGCTCCTGCATGAAGTGCGTGAACAGGCGGCGCTGGTAGCGGTAGTGGCCGGGCAGGTTGGCCTTGAACGCGCCCATGAAGTAGGGCTCGTTCTCCCAGGACACGGTCACCGGGTTGCCGATGATGTGCTTGCGGATGTCGACCTTGGGATAGATCTCGCCGAGCGACTTCAGCATGACCTCCATCCGCTCCTGCGCGGACAGCGGCAGCCACTTCAGGCTGTCGTCGCACCAGGTGTAGGAGAGGCAGATGACGGCGGGCTTGTCCGGGCCGTCATCCAGGAGGTAGGTGCCGCGGGTCATCCGGTCGGTCAGCGTCATCGACATGACGTCCCGGCCGGTCTCCTCGTCCTTGTCCAGCCAGAACGGCCGGTCCACGGGGACGAAGAGCTTGGAGGACTCCATGTAGTGGGTCCGCTCCATCGCCGTCCAGTGGTCGATCGGGAAGAGCGAGTCGTCGCACGCGATCTTGGACAGCAGCATCCAGGACTGGGCGGTGAAGATCGCCGCCTGGTACGTCCGGATGTCGCCGGACGCGTCGGTGACGGTGATCCGGTTGCCGGCGGCACGGGTCAGCCGGGTCACGGCCGGGCGCGGGTCGCCCTCGTGCAGGGACTGCAGCGAGGTGCCCTGCGCCCAGTGGACGATCTTCTGCGGCTCGCGCTCCCACAGGCGCAGCGGCAGTTGCTGCGAGCCGCCGACGATGCCGCGGTGGTGGTCGTCCGCCTCGGTGTAGACGACCCGGAGGATCTCCAGGATGGAATTCGGGAAGTCGGTGTCCCAGCCGCCGGTGCCGAACCCGACCTGGCCGAAGATCTCGCGCTTGCGAAAGGACTTGAAGGCCTCGGACTTGCAGAGGAAGCCGTAGAAGGTCTCGTCGTCGAGCTTCTCGACGAGCTTGGCCCAGATCTCACGGATCCGCGGGACGTCGCGCTCGCGCATCGCCCGGTTCATGTCGGAGAAGTCGGCGCCCTCGTCGAGGCAGGCGCTCCACGCGTCGGCGACGTCGCGGTAGATCTGCGGCAGGTCGTCGATGGTCTCGGCGTAGTGGGACTCGCCCTTGAGGTCGACGACGGTGGACGGGGTGGCCTCGGCCAGCGGGTTCGGGAACGGCGAGGTCTTCAGGCCGACCAGGTCGATGTAGTGCTGCAGGGCGGTGGAGGACGGCGGGAATCGCATCGCGCCCATCTCCGCGGTCAGCCCCTCGGTCTCCGGGCCCTCGAAGCCGACGGTGCGCAGCCGGCCGCCGATCTGGTCCGCCTCGTACACGACGGGCTTGAGGCCCATCTTCATCAGCTCGTACGCGGCGATGATGCCGGACAGGCCGCCACCGATGACGGCGACCTCGGTGCCGTGCTCCGTCGCGGGTATCTGGCCGAGCCCGGCCGGGTGGGCCAGGAAGTCGTCGTACGCGTACGGGAAGTCCGGACCGAACATGGTGATCGGCGGCTGCTGCTCGTCGGCGTGCTGGACGGCGTTGGGCACCGTGGACGTCATGGGGTACGGACTCCTTGCGAAAACTGAGAAGCGAGGGGGCGGAGCGAGGTTCAGACGAGGGACCCGTAGAGGCCGGGGCGGCGGTCCTTGAGGTACGGGTTGTTCTCCCGGGAGGCGGCGAGGAACGCGGGGTCGGTGTCGGCGAACACCAGCTCCTCACCGCGTCCGGCGCGGGCGCGGGCGACGCCGTCGGGGCCGGCGAGGGTGGAGAGGCCGATGAACTCGAACTCCTCCTCCAGGCCGATGCGGTTGACGTACGCGACGTACATCTGGTTCTCGAAGGCGCGTACCGGGATCATCGACTCGGCGACGAACTGGAAGGGGTGCATCTGCGCGGTCGGTACGACGAGCAGGTCGGTGCCGGCCAGGGCGTGGGCCCGCACGTTCTCCGGGAACTCGACGTCGTAGCAGATCAGGATGCCGACGCGGAGGCCGTTCAGCTCCGCCTGGACCACCTGCTGCTCGCCCGGTGTGAAGTGGTCGCGCTCGAAGCAGCCGAAGAGGTGGGTCTTGCGGTAGTTCGCGAGGCGGCTGCCGTCGGCGGAGATCAGCTGGGCGGAGTTGTACACGGCCTCGCCGTCCCGCTCCGGGTAGGCGTATACGACGGCGACACCGTGCCGGGAGGCGATCTCCGCGACCGCGTCCGCGCTGTCGCCGTCGGCGGGCTCGGCGAGCCGGGCGATGCCGTCGCCGATCGCGTACCCGGTCAGGAACATCTCCGGCGTGATCAGCAGCCCGACTCCCGCGGCGGCGGCCCGGCCGGCGGCCTCGTCGAGCACCTTGAGGTTCTCGGCGACCGAGCCGGGACGACCGGAGCTCTGGAGCAGGGCGGTGCGCATGCGTGTTCCTCACCGGGCAAGGGGGTTTTGGGGGCCTAGTAGACGGTACGGTCGGCGCGCTCGGCCGGACAAGAAGAAGCCGTTGCGTGCTCGTGCGCGGATTGTTGCGTGGACCGGGGGCCGCGCGGCGATTCGTTGCGCGGCCCCCGGTCGTCGTCAGGTCCGGGGCTTTCCGGCCAGGGCTCGGATCACCGCTCCGACCAGGTAGGGCAGCGCGAACACCGCGAAGACGGTGCCGTGGGAGGCGTGGTCGCCCGCCGCCGCGTAGGCGGCGAAGACCAGGACCGTCACCAGTTCCGTGCCGAGGCCCGCGACCGAGGTCAGGGTGGCCCGGCCGCCCTCCTCGATGCGGTGCTGGAGGCGGACGTCGGCGAGGACGGTCGCCAGCTGGAAACCGGCGAAGGCCACGGCGACCAGGGCGAGCCCGGCCGGGGTGCGCAGGGCCGCGCCCGCCGCCAGGGCGAGGGCGGATGCCGCGATGAGCCAGGTGAAGCCGGTCGTGCCGAGGCGTTCGGCCGGCCCGGCCAACAGGCTGACGGCGGTGACCGTGGACCAGATTCCCAGCAGCGCGTACGGCACCAGACCGTCGGGCACCCCGGTCTCCCGGACCAGCAGCGGCGAGTACTCGTCGAGCGCGCTCCACACGCAGGCCACCGCCGGCACGAGCAGCAGCGCCCCGCGCAGCGACCGGTCCCGGCGCACGGTGGCGAGCCCGGCGCGCAGGGTCTCCGCCCAGCCCTCGCCGTCGCCCGGTCGCCCCCGGTCGTCCGGGAACCGGCTCGCCGTCACCGAGGCCAGCAGCCCCGCCGCGACGCTCGCCGCTCCCACGGCCGGATAGCCGCCGAGCGCGAACACCGGACCGGCCGCAGCCATCGCCGCCATCACGCCCAGCAGCCCCGCGGCCCGGGTCCGGCCCATGATCCGGGCGTAGCGGTCGGCGGCGCCGAGCCGGTCCAGTTCGTCGTAGACCAGGGCCTCCAGCGCGCCGGAGCACAGGGCGCCGCTGATCCCCCACAGGACGAATCCGGCCGCGAAGGCCCAGTACGTGGGCGCGATCACCCACAGGGCGAAGCCGGCCGCGCCGAGCAGCGGGCCGAGCCACAGCAGGAGACGGCGGGAGACGGCGTCGGCCCAGGCGCCGGAGGGCACCTCCAGCAGGACGCCGGTGATCGACCACAGCGCGAACAGCGAGGAGATCTGCCACAGCGAAAGGCCGCTGTCGGCGAAGAGCAGCGCGTACAGCGGGTAGAGCAGGACGAGGTCCTGGAGGAACGCGTAACCGTACAGCGTGGCCGTCAGCCGGCGGATTCCGGCGGTGGCGGGCACGCGCGCAGGTGAGAGTGTCATGAGGCCTTCCCGGAGGGGCGATGCGGACGCGAGAGGTACGGCGTCCGCGGCGGCCCTCGGGAGGCACGACGCGTTATGGATCAATGTCGCCAGGTCATGACATCGATGTTAGGCCGGTTCGGCGCTCCCGTGCAGCGAAAATACGGTGATCACGGCGGCGTGGTCGGAGGGCCACTCGTTGTCGCCGACCTCCGGCAGGGGCCGCGGGCTGCCGCTGACGTGGGTGCGGGAGCCGAGCACGGTGAGGCCCCGGTGCAGGACGAAGTCGATCCGGTCCTGGGGCTCGGGGTGGACCTCGACCGGCGACCAGGTGTGCCCGGGATCCCGCTCCGGGTCGGGATGCGCCTCGCGATAGGAGTCCCGGAAGCCCGCCTCCTCGGCCGCCTTGGTGACCGGCCAGTCGACGCCGGGCCGGTCCAGATGGGACGGGCAGTTGAAGTCGCCCACTAGCACGGCCGGCTCGGCGTCCCCGATCCAGTCGAGGGCCTCCCGCATCTGCCCGAGCCGCACGCCCTCGTGCGCGGTCGGGTCGCCGTCGGTCACATACGGCCCGTAGCTCTCGTAGTCGAGGTGCGCCGTCCAGATCTCGATCTGCCGGTCCCCCACCGCGATGCGGGCCCCGGCCGCCCCGTAGAACCCGACGTCCGGGTCGCCGAGCCCGGCCGTGATCGGGTAGCGGCTGATGATCCCGAGGTTCTCCCCCGCCCGGTGGTGATACCAGCCGAGCGCCGCCGCGAGTTCCTCCGCCGCGCTGCCGAAAGTCTCCTGAAGGCCGACCACGTCGACCCCGGTCTCCGCGATGATCTTGAGCTGCTTGGCCAGGTGGTCGCGCACCTTGGTGCCGCCGCACCAGAGGTTCCAGCTCATGACCCGCAGCTCGTACGGCAGCAGGGCACGCAGCCGGTCCGGGGTGACCTCGGTCAGGCCCTGCAGGACCGTGCGGCCGGGTGCCGGGTCGATCGGGGCGAGCGAGGGCACGGCGAGCACCGTGCAGCCCGCGGCCTCGGCGGAGCTGACGCCGGTCTGGGTGTCCTCGACGGCCACGCAGGCGGCGGGGTCGACGCCGAGGGCGCGGCAGGCGGCGAGGTAGGGGTCGGGGGCGGGCTTGGTGTGCTCGGTGTCGTCCGCGGTGACGGAGACCGCGAACCGTTCGGTGCCCAGTGCCTCGATGACCGTGTCGGCGACGGCCCTCGGGGAGGCGGTGACCAGGGCGGTGGGTACGCCCTCGCGGGCCAGCGCGTCGAGCAGGCCGAGGGCGCCGGGGCGGGGCACGATCCCGGCGCGGACGCGGTCGGCGAACTCGCGGTGGAGCGCGGCGGCGAGTGCGGCGGCGGGGCGTCCGGTCGTGGCCGCGAGCCAGTCGGCGGTGTGCTCGACGGGCCGGCCGAGCACGTCGGGTTCGTCGGCTCCGGTGAGGTCCCGCCCGGCGACCTGCTCCACCGCCTCCCACCACAGGCGCTCGGTGTCCACCAGGGTGCCGTCCATGTCGAACAGCACGGCCTGGAGCGGGAGTCGGGTCATGTCGGTCTCTTTCATACGTCGGTCTTGCGATCCTCCACTGGTCATGCGGCGGTGCTGCGCTCCGCCACGAGCACGGGCCGCTCGGGGAGGGACACCTGCACGGCGGCTCCCAGGGACGGCGCCTCGGCCAGGTCGGCCTTCACCTCCGTGCCGTCGGCCAGCCGTACGGTGATCCGGGTGACGGCGCCGAGGAAGGCGGCGGCGATCACGCGGGCGTCCCCGTCCTCGTCCACCCGCACCCGCACGGCCTCCGGGCGCACCAGCACATCCACGTCGGCCGAGGCCGGCACCGGCCCGTCCACGGGCAGCCGCTGCCCCAGCACCTCGACGGCGTCCTTGGACACCTTCCCCGGGATCCGGCTCATCGTGCCGACGAACTCGGCCACGAACGCGGTGGCCGGGCGGCCGTACAACTCGGCGGGTTCCGCGCACTGTTCGAGGCGTCCGGCGCGCATCACGGCGACCCGGTCGGCCATGGACAGCGCCTCCTCCTGGTCGTGGGTGACGAAGAGGGTGGTGATGCCGAGTTCCTGCTGGAGCCGCCGGATCTCCTCGCGGAGGGTGAGGCGGACCTTGGCGTCGAGCGCGGAGAGCGGCTCGTCGAGGAGCAGGACGCGCGGGCGCAGGGCGAGCGCGCGGGCGAGCGCCACGCGCTGCTGCTGTCCGCCGGAGAGCTGATGCGGATAGCGGCCGCCCTTGTCGGCGAGGCCGACCAGCTCCAGCAACTCGGCGGCCCGCGCCCGCCGTTGCATCGTGCCGACCCTCCGCATCCGTAGCCCGAAGGCGACGTTGTCCACGGCATCGAGATGCGGGAAGAGGCTGTACGACTGGAACACCATCCCGGCGTCCCGGCGGTGCGCGGGGACCCGGGTGACGTCCTCGCCGTCGACCAGCACCTCGCCGGAATCGGGGTGTTCGAACCCGGCGAGCATGCGCAGCGCGGTGGTCTTGCCGCAGCCGGAGGGGCCGAGCAGGGCGAGGAGTTCACCGGGGCGGACGGTCAGGTCGAGTCCGTCGAGCGCGACAGTGGCGCCGAACTCCCGGCGCAGGCCACGGAATTCGACAGTGGCCGCCTTTTCGAGCGTCTTCATGATCGGGAGTCCTTAGGGATACGTCCGCCGAAACCGGCGAGTGCGAGGAGCATCAGCCAGGTCACCAGCAGGCTGAGCACGGACACGGCGACGGACAACTGGGCCTGCGAGCCACTGACGTTGACGATCCACACGGCGAAGGGCTGGAAGCCGAGCAGCTGCGCCACCGTGAACTCGCCGAGCACCAGGGCGAGGGTGAGGAAGGAGGCGTTGAGCAGCGCGCCGCGCAGATTGGGCAGTACGGCCCGGACCAGAGCCTGCGGCCAGTTGGCTCCGCAGCTCCGGGCGGCCTCGACGAGGGTGCGGACGTCGACGACGCGGAGCCCGGAGTCCAGGGCGCGGAAGACGAAGGGCAGCGCCATCACGACGTAGGCGAGGACCAGGATGAACGGGAAGTCCGGGTTCTGGATCGCCACGAAGGTCTGGAAGAGGGGCGTGCGGGACAGGTGCTCGGGGCCCCACTTCAGGACGGTGCCGATGCCGGCGACGAAGGCGATCGGCGGGACCACCAGCGGCAGCGAGCACACCACTTCCACCACCGGCCGCCACCGTGCCGCGCCGAGCCGGAGCGCCACGGCGGCGGGCACCGTCAGCAGCAGGACCAGGGCGATGGTGGCGGCGGCGAGACCGAGCGAGAGCAGCAGGCTGCTCACGAAGCCCTCGGTGCCGAAGATCCGCGTATAGGCGTCGAAGGTGACGCCCTGCCCCGGCACGTCGACGGTGAAGACCACCGACGCGGCCAGCGGCACCAGGAAGTAGACGGCGGCGAGGCCGAGCACGCCCCACCGCCACAGGGTCAGGCGAGCCATCGCGTGCTCCGTCGTTGCAGGGGCAGGTAGACCGCCATGACCAGGCCCGCGACGAGGACCATGTCGAGGCTGAGGGCGAGCGCCACGTTCTCCTGGCCGACCAGGACGTTGCCGGAGAGCGCGTCGGCGATCTGGAGGGTGACCAGCGGCACCGAACTGCCCACCATGGCGGCGGCGGTGGCGTACGCGGCGAAGGCGCTGCCGAAGAGCAGCACGAGCCCGCCCAGCAGGCTCGGCGTGAGGACGGGCAGGGCCACGTGGCGCCAGTACTGCACGGCCGTGGCGCCGTTGTTGCGGGCGGCCTCGCGCCACTGGGCGCGCAGGCCCTCCAGGGCCGGGGCGATGGTGAGGACCATCAGCGGGATGAGGAAGTACAGGTAGACGAGGACCAGGCCCCAGAAGCTGTAGAGGTCCCAGCCCTTGTCCGTCAGACCCAAATGCCGGGTGAGGACACCGGCGTTGCCGAGGGTGGCGACGAAGGCGAAGGCCAGCGGGACCCCGCCGAAGTTGGCGAGCACCCCGGACGCGGTGAGCACCGCCTCGCGCAGGGCGCGCGAGCGTGAGGTCACCACGGCCTGGGCGAGCGGCAGTCCGAGCAGGGCGGCGAGCCCGGCGGAGACCGCGGACAGCTTCACGCTGCCGAGCAAGGCGGTGAGGTAGGCGCCCTGCAAGGAGGCGGTCAGATTGGCGGTGCTGTACGCGCCGGTGTCCTTGGCCGTGAACGCGCCGTCGAGGATGGCCCAGGCGGGCAGCCCGAAGACGATCGCGGTGAACGCCAGCAGCGGCACCACGGCGAGCGAACCCGGGACGCGGCGCCGCCGCTTCTGAGGCGAAGCGACGGGCGCCACGTCCGGACGCGTGAGCGTGGTCGTCATCCGGAGACGGCCTTCGACCAGCCCTGTCCGAGGACCGTCTTGGCCTCGTTCTGCTGGGCCTCGGTCGGGAAGCTCGGGGTGCCGGAGACGGCGGGCAGCTTGGCCGCGGCCTCCTTGTCGAGGGTGCCGGCCTGCTCCATGGCGGGCATCAGCGCGGGCCGGGCGAAGCCCTGGAGCCACAGGTTCTGGCCCTCGGCGCTGTAGAGGTACTCCTCCCACAGCCGGGCGGCCGCCGGGTGCGGGGCGTCCTTGTTGATGGCCTGGGAGTAGTACTGCGAGAAGACGCCGTCGGTGGGCACGGCGACCTTCCAGTCGAGGCCCTTGGACTTGAACTCCTCGGCGTAACCGGCGTTCAGATAGTCCCAGTCGATGCTGATGGGCGTCTCGCCCTTCTCGACGGTGGCCGGGGTCGACTCGACGGGCGTGTAGTTGCCGTTCTTCTTCAGCTCGGCGAAGAAGTCCAGGCCGGGCTGGATGTCGTCGAAGGAGCCGCCGTTGGCGAGGGACGCCGCGTAGACACCCGCGAAGGCGGAACCGGACTTGGTGGGGTTGCCGTTGAGCGCGACCTGGCCCTTGTACTTCGGCTCCAGCAGCTCCTTGAACGTGGTCGGGCAATCCTTGACGCGCTCGGCGTCGCAGCCGATGGAGACGTAGCCGCCGTAGTCGTTGTACCAGCGGCCCTGCGCGTCCTTCTGCTCCGCGGGCAGGTCGTCGAAGGCCTCGACCTTGTACGGCGCGAGCAGCCCCTGCTCGGCGGCGCTCAGCGCGAAGGAGCTGCCGAGGTCGAGGACGTCGGGGGCGCGGTCCTGGCCCTTGCGGGAGGTGACGGCGTTGATCTCGTCCTGGCTGGAGCCGTCGGGGGCCTCGACCTCGATCTTGATGCCGTACTTCTTCTCGAAGCCGTCGATCAGGGCGCCGTAGTTGGCCCAGTCGCGGGGCAGCGCGATGGCGTTCAGCGTGCCCTCCTTCTTGGCCGCCTTCACCAGGGCGTCCAGACCGCCGAAGTCGGCGGCGGAGGTGGCGGTGGCGGCGCTCTTGCCGTCGGCGGTGGTGGACGCGTCGTCAGGGGCGGCGCCACAGGCGCTCAGCGCGCTCAGCGCGAGGGCGGCGACGGCACCGAGGGCGGCGGTTCTCGGCAGGGACAGGGTCACGACTGCTCCAGGGGGCGCAGGAGGGAATCCGAGGATGCTGCAAACTTGTCTGAACAAGTTGGCCTCAGTACGCCCGCCTCCGGTGACACGACCGTAAACATCGGCGAAACCCTGGCCCCCGATTCCCTGCACAATCCCGGCTGACACGGATCAACCACGGTTCTCGATTAGGCTGGTCACGCTGTGCACAGCAACCGATCCAGAGGGGAAGCATGACGGCGCGACACGAGGAGATCGCGGGCGAGCTGCGCCGGGCGATCGACCGCGAGGAGTACACCGTCGGCAGCCTGCTGCCCGCCGAGACGGAACTCGCGGCCCACTACGGCGTCTCGCGCGGCACCGTCCGCCAGGCCGTGGCGGCCCTCACCGCCGAGGGACTCATCGGCTCCCGCCAGGGCGCCCGCCGGGTGGTGCTGGCCAGCCGCCGCAGCCAGAGCTTCGCCGAGCTGCGCAGCTTCGCGCAGTGGGCGAAGGCGATGGGCCGCGAGGCCACGGGCAAGGTGGTCGCGCAGGAGTACCGCCCGGCGACGGCGGAGGACGCGGTACGCCTCCAACTGCCGTCCGGCACCGAGGTGTTGCACGTCCTCCGCGTCCGCGGCCTGGACGGCGAGCCGGTCCTGCTGGAACGCACGGTGTACGCGGACTGGATCAGCAAGGCGGTCGAGTCCATCGAACCGGACTGCCCGTCCGTCACCCAGCGCCTCTACGAGGACACCGGCCTGGTCTTCGCCTACGGCGAGCACGTCATCGACGCCGTGGCCGCGGGCGCACAGGACGCCGACCTGCTCGGAATCCGCCGTACCAGCCCACTGCTGCGGGTCCGCCGGGTCACCACGACCCGCGAGGGACGCCCCGTGGAGTGGTCGGACGACCGCTACCGCTCGGACGCGGTGAGCTTCAGCGTCCACAACTCGATAGGGAACAACGCCCTGGCCCGCAAGACGGGGGATGCGATGTGACGACCGCCCTGCCGTACATCGACGAGCACACGACGATCGTCGTGACGGACGCGGACGCGCTCTGGCAGGCCCTGTCGGACTCCCTCGACGCCGCCTTCGGCCCCACCCGCTTCGCCGCCTACGCCCGCTTGGTGGGCTGCGCCGACGCGACGACGTCCGGCCCGCGCCCCCTGACGGAGGGCTCGACGCTGCCGGGCTTCCGGGTGACGACGGCGGACAGCCCCCAAGAGCTCGCCCTGACCGGCCGCCACCGCTTCTCGGTCTACACCCTGACGTTCCACATCGAGGAGGCAGGCCCGGACCGCTACTTGCTCCGCGCGGAGTCGAGAGCAGCGTTCCCGGGCCTGGCGGGCCGCCTCTACCGACGCCTGACGATCGGCACAGGCGGCCACGCGATGGGCATGAGGCGCTTGCTGGCCGGAATCAGAACCCGAGCAGAAGAACCAGCAGCGAGGTAAGTGCCGAGAAGGGGCGCGGAGAACTGCGCGACAAGCCCCCACCGGCCCCGCACCCAAAAAACTACGTGGGCGACCCAGAAGAAAACCGCCGCAACAAAGGCGACAGCACCAGTACAGACTTGGTCCGCTCAACGAACGGCTCCCCGGCGATCCGCTCCAGCACACGCTCGAAGTGCCGCATGTCAGAGGCGAAGACCTGCACCACCGCATCCGCCTCACCGGTGACGGTCGACGCGGCCACAACCTCCTGATACCGCTCAAGCCCTCGCTGAATGGTCTCCGGAGACGTGTTCCGCCGGCAGTAGATCTCGACGAACCCCTCGGTCTCCCAGCCAAGGGCCGCCGGATCGACGCGCACCGTGAACCCGGTGATCGCCCCGGTGGCCCGCAGCCGGTCCACGCGCCGCTTCACGGCGGGCGCGGACAGGCCGACGAGCTGCCCGATGTCGGCGTAGGAGCGACGGGCGTCCTCGGCGAGGGCGTGCACGATGCGTTCGTCGAGATCGTTCAGCACTGCGGGTGTTTCACTTCACTTCTGACACGGCAAGACGGGACCGGCGGTAGCCGTACAGGAAGTAGAACACGAGACCCGCCGCCATCCAGCACCCGAAGACCACCCAGGTGACGGTGTCGAGGCTGAACATGTTGTACGCGCAGAAGCCGAAGCCCAGGATCGGCAGCACCGGACCGAACGGCACCTTGAAGGTCCGCTCCAGCTCGGGCCGCTTGTAGCGCAGCACGATCACCGCGATGTTGACCAGCGCGAAGGCGAACAGCGTGCCGATGCTGGTGGCGTCGACCAGCTTGCCGAGCGGGATGAGCGCGGCGAGGACACCGCAGAACAGGGACACGAGGATCGTGTTGAGACGCGGGGTGCCGGTCTTGCGGTCTACCTTGCCGAGCGCCTTGGGCACCAGGCCGTCACGGGACATCGCGAAGAGGATGCGGGTCTGGCCGTAGAGCACGGTGAGGACCACGGAGGCGATGGAGATGACCGCGCCGAGGGCGAGCAGGGTGCCCCAGAAGGTCTGGCCGCTGACATCGTTCATGATCGCCGCGAGGGAGGCCTCGGAGCCCTCGAACTTGGTCCAGTTCCAGGCACCGACGGCGACGGCGGCGACGAGCACGTACAGCGCCGTGACGATGATCAGCGAGAGCATGATCGCGCGGGGCAGGTCCTTCTTGGGGTTCTTGGCCTCCTCACCGGCGGTGGAGGCGGCGTCGAAGCCGATGTAGGAGAAGAACAGCGTGGCCCCGGCGGCGCTGACGCCCGCCATGCCGAGCGGCATGAAGTCCTCGTAGTTGCCGGACTTGAAGCCCATGAAGCCGACGGTGCAGAACAGCACCAGCGCGGCGATCTTCACGGCGACCATGATCGTGTTGGCGCGGGCGGACTCCCGGACACCACCGAGCAGGAACACCATCGCCAGCAGGACGACGATCAGCGCGGGCAGGTTGACGATGCCGCCCTCACCCGGCGCCGAGGAGAGCGCGGAGGGGATGGTGACGCCGATCGTGCCGTCGAGGAGCTCGTTGAGGTACTCGCCCCAGCCGACCGCGACGGCGGCCACGGAGACGCCGTACTCCAGCACCAGACACCAGCCGCAGACCCAGGCGACGAGCTCACCCATCGTTGCGTACGCATACGAGTAGGAGGAGCCGGCGACCGGGATGCTGCCCGCGAGCTCCGCGTACGACAGGGCGGAGAACAGGGCCGTGAGACCGGCTATGACGAAGGCCAGGGTGACCGCCGGGCCGGCCTCGGGGACGGCGTCGCCGAGGACGACGAAGATTCCGGTGCCGAGGGTGGCACCGATGCTGATCATGGTCAGCTGCCACAGGCCGAGGGAGCGCCGCAGCGAGCCTCCCTCACCCTGGCCACCCTCCTCGACCAGGCGTTCCACGGGCTTGCGCCGCAGCAGGCGCGCACCGAACCCCGGGGACGCGGGGGCGGTCTGACTTCTGTCCTGCGGGGGTGCGCCTTGATCGAGCACTGCGGGGGCTCCTTATCGCTGCCGGTCAGGGCGACGGGGACCGGCGGGCACACCTGCGAGACAGGAACCCACCGAGCGGGGTCCCCGCCACGCCACTTACGAGGCGACAGCCTATGAGCTGCGGCATTGCCGTTGTAATGCAGCAACCTTGCGCGTGCCCGCAAGATCATTGCGTTCCTCGGGGCAGGGTGGGTGTTCGTTGCACGGCGGCTGTCGAGCGTTGCGCGGGCGCCGTTTCAGCCGAGTTCGCGGACCAGGAAGGTGCGGGGGTCGACGCACTCCCGCAGGGACCCGTCGTGGTCCGTTTACGCGTAGCGGTCGAGGTAGTCGGTCAGGGGCACGGTTCACGCGCCACTCGCGGGCCAGGCGTCGACCGTACGGCCGGAGCACAGGAAACGGCCCCCGTTGTCCCGGGAGCCGGGTCGACGGGGGCCGTACGGAAGGGAGTTGGATCAGATCCAGCTGGCGTGCAGCGGCTTGCCCTCGGCGTAGCCGGCGGCGCTCTGGATGCCGACGACGGCCTTCTCGGCGAACTCCTCCAGGGAGCCCGCACCGGCGTAGGTGCAGGAGGAGCGGACGCCGGCGATGATCGAGTCGATCAGGTCCTCGACTCCCGGGCGGGCCGGGTCGAGGAACATCCGCGAGGTGGAGATGCCCTCCTCGAACAGCGCCTTGCGGGCCCGGTCGTAGGCGGACTCCTCCGAGGTGCGGTTGCGCACGGCACGCGCGGAGGCCATGCCGAAGGACTCCTTGTAGGCGCGGCCCTGGGCGTCGTGCTGGAGGTCGCCCGGCGACTCGTAGGTGCCCGCGAACCAGGAACCGACCATCACGTTGGAGGCGCCGGCGGCCAGCGCCATCGCCACGTCACGCGGGTGCCGGACGCCGCCGTCCGCCCAGACGTGCTTGCCGTACTTCTTCGCCTCGGCGGCGCACTCCAGCACCGCGGAGAACTGCGGCCGGCCCACGCCGGTCATCATGCGGGTGGTGCACATGGCGCCGGGGCCCACGCCGACCTTGATGATGTCGGCACCGGCCTCGATCAGGTCCCGGACGCCCTCGGCGGCGACGATGTTGCCGGCCACGATCGGGACCTGGGGGTCGAGCGCGCGCACCAGCTTGATCGCGGTGATCATCGACTCCTGGTGGCCGTGGGCCGTGTCGATGACGAGCGTGTCGACGCCCGCGTCCAGGAGCTGCTTGGCCTTGCCCGCCACATCGCCGTTGATGCCGACGGCGGCGGCGACGCGCAGCTTGCCCCGGGCGTCCACGGCCGGGCTGTACAGCGTGGCCCGCAGGGCGCCCTTGCGGGTCAGGATGCCCGCCAGCTTGCCCTCGGCGTCCACGGCGGGGGCGTAGCGGCGGTTGTGGTGGTCGAGGGTGTTGAAGGCCTCGCGCGGGTCGATGTCGGCGTCCAGGAGCAGCAGGTCGCGGGACATGACCTCGGCGAGCTGCGTGAAGCGGTCCACGCCGCTGAGGTCCTCGTCGGTGACGACGCCGACCGGACGGTGGTTCTCGTCCACGACGACACCGGCGTTGTGCGCCCGCTTGGGCAGCAGCACGAGGGCGTCGGCGACGGTCTGGTGCGGGGCCAGCACGATCGGGGTGTCGAGGACGAGGTGGCGGCTCTTCACCCAGGAGACGACCTCGGAGATGACGTCGATCGGGATGTCCTGCGGGATGACCACCAGTCCGCCCCGGCGGGCCATGGTCTCGGCCATCCGGCGGCCGGCGATGGCGGTCATGTTGGCGACGACGAGCGGAATCGTGGTTCCCGTGCCGTCCGGGGAGCTGAGGTCCACGCCCTGCCGGGAACCGACCGCCGAGCGGCTCGGCACCATGAACACGTCGTCGTACGTCAGGTCATACGCGGGCTGGATGTCGTTGAGGAAACGCACGTGCTGCATCCCAGTCGTTCAGAGGTGGCCCCCGGACAGGTCAGCCAGGGGGAAGGAGCACGTACTTCATTGTCCCATGTCAGCCGGATTGCGATACACGGTCGGTTCATCCAGGGCAGCCCGGAAACCGTTAGGAGGATCCTCCAACAACCCTGAAGGACCGGTAGTGGTCATCGGTGTAGTAGAGCTCCCCGGCCCGTCCGGCAACGATCCGCCGGGCCCCGCGATCAGGAGAGCCCGGCGTGGGGACGGTGTACTCGCGGTAGTAGCCGCGAGCACGCTCGGGCAGCAGCCCTTCACGGTTCCCGAAGACGGATCCGTCCCTGGGGTACGGGAAGGGCCCGCCGTCGTCGATCAGCCGAAGGGTCTCCCGGGCCTCGTCCGGCAGGTCGGCCACGCCGACGGTGGCCATGCCCCCGGCCCGGGACGCCGTCGCGGAGTCGTCGGTCGCGCACCCCGCGAGCAGGAGGAGCACACACAGAAGCAGACGAGGGACGGCCCGCAGCAGCATGTCCTCGATGCTGTCACGGGCCGTCCGTCATGACCTGCTGTCAGACCCCGTCCGGGTCCGCCCTGTTGAGCGCGGGCTTCGGCGTCGGTCCCGCCGTCATCAGCACGTCCGCCGCCGAGGTGTCCGTCACCAGGCTGGTGACGAGCCCCGACCGCAGCACCGCGTCGATCGCGGACGCCTTGCGCGCCCCACCCGCGATGGCGACCACCTCGGGGATACGGCGCAGCTGGTCGGCCTTGACGGTGATGCACCGCTCGCCCAGGTCCCGCCCGACCCGGCGGCCATCGGCGTCGAAGAGGTGCGCCGACATCTCCGCGGCGACCCCGAGCGAGGCGTAGTGCGCCCGCTCCTGGTCGCTGAGCATGTCGTGCACCGTCGAGATACCCGGCTCCCAGGATCCGATGGAGACACAGGCGACCGTGACCTTGTCGAAGTACTCGAAGGCCCGCGCGATACCGGTCTGGTTGCGCAGCGCCGCCGCGGTGGCCGCGTCCGGCAGCAGCATCGGCGCATAGATGGGGTGCGCGTCGCCGCCCGAGACCTGGGCCGCCCGGCGCACCGCCTCCACCGAACCGCGCTCGGCGGTCCCGGCGTCGTACACACCGGTCAGCTGGACGACCGTGCAGGGCGGCAGCCGGTCGAGGGCGGCCGCCATATGGATGGTGGACCGGCCCCAGGCCAGCCCGAGCACATCTCCCTCGTTCACCAGTTCGCCGAGCAGATCGGCCGCGACCTCGCCGAGGTTCTCCGGGTCGGGAGACTCCTCGGCCTCGGCCGGGGACTCGACCACGACGGCGTGCCTGAGGCCGTAGCGGGCGCGCAGCGCGTCCGAGCGCTCGGCGTCCAGCTCGGCGGGGACGCGGATCTCGATACGCACGAGATCCCGTTCGAGGGCGGTCTCCAGGACCCGGGCCACCTTGAAGCGGCTGACGCCGAACTCCTCCGCGATCTGGATCTTGGACTTGCCCTCAAGGTAGAAGCGGCGGGCCATGGCCGCCGCCTGCACCAGCTCAGCGGGTCCCATCCGCATGGCTGACCGGCCCGCCGACATACCCGACACGGCGATCTCCTCACTACTGTTCACATTCTGGATTCGCCGTTCATCCTTGCAGATCCGGCGCGATCGATCCGCCCTGATGGGCGCCGTTCACGTTCCCTTGGCTCAGTGGTCGCATGCCCAGGCCGCGGACTTGGTCACCGCGTCGGCCTGAGCGCGCAGCGCGCGGACCGCCTCGGCGGGGTCCTTGGCCCCGTAGACCGCGGAACCGGCGACGAAGACATCCGCCCCGGCCTCCGCGCATCGCTCGATGGTGGACGCCGAGACCCCGCCGTCCACCTGTAGCCACAGCTCAAGGCCGTGCTTGCTGATCAACTCGCGGGTCCGGCGAATCTTGGGGAGCATGATGTCGAGGAACGCCTGTCCCCCGAATCCGGGCTCGACCGTCATGATCAGCAACATGTCGAGCTCGGGGAGCAGATCCTCGTACGGCTCGATCGGTGTCGCGGGCCTCAGCGCCATGGAGGCACGCGCGCCCTTGGCCCGGATCTCGCGGGCCAGACGCACCGGAGCGGTGGCCGCCTCCACATGGAAGGTGACGGAACCGGCCCCCGCCTCTACGTACTGGGGCGCCCACCGATCGGGGGCCTCGATCATCAGATGGCAGTCCAGCGGGGTGTCCGTCGCACGGGCCAACGACTCTACGACCGGCACTCCGAGCGTGAGGTTCGGGACGAAATGGTTGTCCATGACGTCGACGTGGAGCCAGTCGGCTCCTTCGACCGCCTTCGCCTCGTCCGCAAGGCGGGCGAAGTCGGCGGACAGGATGCTGGGATTGATCTGCGCGGCCATGACCCAACTCTGCCATGTCCTCCGGGGGTCAGCCGCATCGGTGTTCCCCGCGCCCCTTACGGGGCGCTGCTGTGCGTGGCATCCTTTCGGCCTCGGGGGTGGCGATGACTGAAAAGCGTGGGATTGCGCATCTGGTCTGTGGACGCCGGGCCAAGTGGGTCGTGCTGGTGCTGTGGCTCATCGTGCTGTTCGTCGTCGCCCCCTTCGCCCAGAAACTCACCGACGCGCAGGACAACGACGCGGCCTCCTGGCTGCCGGGGTCGGCCGAGTCCACCCAAGTCCTTCAGATCTCGGAGGACTTCCGGCCCGAGCAGATCCCCGCCGTCGTCATCTACGCCCGGGAGAGCGGGCTGACGGCCGAGGACCGGGCCGCCATCGAGGAGGACGTAAGGGAGCTGAAGCAGCTCACCGCGCACGGCATCCGCGGCGACGAGACCCGCGGGCCCACCTACGACCGTGAGGTGGATCCGCGCGCGGCCCAGGTGCAGGTGCCGATCACGATGGACGAGAAGGGCTGGGAGGAGATCTCGCCCGCGGTCGACGACATCCGCGAGATCACCGGCGAGGGCGGCAACGGGCTCGCCGTGCACATCACCGGCCCCGGCGGTACGTCCGCGGACTTCGCGGAGGCGTTCGAGGGCATCGACTCCACCCTGCTGCTCTCCGCGATGGCCGTCGTCATCGTCATGCTGCTGATCACCTATCGCAGCCCCACCCTCCTGCTGGTCCCGCTGATCGCGGTGATCGCCGCCCTGTTCACCGCTCAGGCCCTCATCTACTTCCTGGCGGAGTACGCGGGCCTGACCGTGAATGGCCAGAGCGCGGGCATTCTCACCGTGCTCGTCTTCGGCGCGGGGACGGACTATGCCCTCTTGCTGGTCGCGCGATATCGCGAGGAACTGCGCGGCCACGAGGACCGCCACGAGGCGATGGCGCTGGCCCTGCACCGCGCCGGGCCCGCCGTGATCGCCTCCGGCGCGACCGTCGTCCTGAGCATGCTGGTGCTGATGGCCGCCGAGATGAACTCCACCAGCGGCCTCGGACCGGTCGCGGCGATCGGCGTCGCGGTCGGCATGCTGGCCATGATGACGCTGTTTCCGGCCCTGCTGGTGATCTTCGGCCGCTGGATCTTCTGGCCGGTCGTCCCGCACCTCGGCGCCCCGAACCCGCACGAGCGGGGCATCTGGGCACGCATGGGCCGCCGTATCGCCGCCCGGCCGCGCATGGTCTGGGGCGTCACCGCGGTGGTCCTCGCCATCTGCTCGCTCGGTCTGATCCAGTTGCGCGCCGAGGGCATCAGCAACGCGGACGCCTTCACCGGCACCCCGGACTCGATCACCGGGCAGGAGGTCTCCGAGCGGTACTTCCCGGCGGGCAGCGGCGATCCGCTGGTCATCATCAGCAACCAGGCGCAGGCCGAGGAGGTCGGCCGGGCCGTCGCGGACACCCCGGGCGTGGTCCCGGAGTCGCTCGGCCTGCCACCGGGCACCGCTCCGTCCGCCGACGGCAGGGTGCTGTTCGAGGCGACCATGTCCGACCCGGCCGACAGCGAGGCCGCCAAGCAGACGGTGGAGCGGGTCCGGGACGCCGTGCACGCGGTACCGGACGCGGACGCCCAGGTCGGCGGCGGTACGGCCGCCCTGCTGGACATGGACAAGGCGACCACGCACGACAACATCCTGATCATCCCGCTGGTGCTGGTGGTCGTGCTGCTGATCCTGTGCGCCCTGCTGCGTTCCCTGATCGCGCCGCTGCTGCTGATCGGCACGGTGATCCTGTCCTTCACTGCGGCCCTGGGCATCAGCGCGCTCGCGTTCCGCCACCTCTTCGACTACGCGGGCGAGTCGACGGACTTCCCGCTGTTCGTCTTCGTGTTCCTGGTCGCCCTGGGCATCGACTACAACATCTTCCTGACCACCCGGATCCGCGAGGAGGCGGGCCGTCAGGGCACCCGTGCGGGCGTGGTGACCGGACTCGCCGCGACGGGCGCCGTCATCACCTCGGCCGGCCTGGTCCTGGCCGGCACCTTCGCCGCCCTCGGTACGCTCCCCATGGTCGCCTTCGCGGAGATCGGCTTCGCGGTCGCGCTCGGTGTCCTCCTGGACACCTTCATCGTGCGGTCCGTGCTGGTCACCGCGCTGTTCCTGGACGTCGGCCCGAAGGTGTGGTGGCCGCACCGGCTGGCGAAGGAGGACGGCGGGGTCAGTCCCGCTGAGGCGGATAAACAGATGGCTCGTCCAGCGGGACCTTGAGCCAGGCGATCATCTGCCTCAGCTGGTGGTAGGCGCGGAGCCGTTCCTCGTCGCTGTCGGCCTCCTCCGCGGCCGCGATGGGTTCCCAGAGCCGGGGCACCATCACCGGGCCCACCTCCAGCAGCCCGCCGCTGCCGCCGGAGGCCCAGCGCGCCAGCACATAGCGGACGAGGGCGCCCACCGGGACGTCCAGGTTCCGCGACATCCCGTGCAGCGTGTCCAGGGGTTCGAGCAGGCCGTAACCCACCACGTCCGACTTGAAGTTGGCGTGCGGATCGTCCGCGGCCCACTCCCCCTTCCAGCGGCGCAGCCGTACGACGTCCTGACCGTCCTCGTCGGTCCACACATCGGGATCCTCGGCCTGGCTCGACACGGGCATCAGCCTCCTGGGAGGGGTCGGATGCCCCGAGTCTCGCCTCACCGGCCCCCGGACGTCAGGCCGTCCGCCGGACAAGCGCCAGATACATCGCGTCGGTCCCGTGCCGGTGCGGCCACAACTGCACGTCGGGCCCGTCGCCGAGGTCCGGCACGCCGGGGAGCAGCGGCCGGGCGTCGATCAGCTCCGCACCCGGGTACTGCTTGAGCATGTCGTCGACGACGGCCCGGGTCTCGGCGAGATGCGGGGAGCAGGTGGCGTAGCCGACGACCCCGCCGACCCGCACGGATTCGAGCGCCGTGCGCAGCAGGCCCCGCTGGAGCGGCCCGAAGCCGTCGAGGTCCTCGGGCCTGCGCCGCCACCGCGCCTCCGGCCGCCGCCGCAGCGCGCCGAGGCCGGTGCAGGGCACATCCATCAGCACGCGGTCGAAGGAGCCGGGCCGCCAAGGCGGCCGGGTCCCGTCGGCGGCGATCACCTGGTACGGCCCGGGGTTGCCGTTGAGCGCCTTGGCGACGAGCCCCGCCCGGTGCGGCTGCTTCTCGGAGGCGAGCAGCAGCGCCCCGCGCTCGGCGGCCAGCGCACCGAGCAGCGCGGCCTTGCCACCGGGCCCCGCGCACCCGTCGAGCCACTTGGCGTCGGGCCCGTCCAGCGGCGCGTTGGCCAGCGCGAGGGCGACCAACTGACTGCCCTCGTCCTGCACCCCGGCCCGCCCGTCGCGGACGGCCGGGATCGCGCCGGGCTCACCACCCTCGGCGAGCCGTACGGCATACGGCGACCAGCGCCCCGGCACCGCGGCCTCCTCGCCGAGCAGCTCCTCCGTCGTGGCCCGGCCGGGCCGGGCGACCAGCGTCACCTCGGGCCGTTCGTTGTCGGCCTCCAGCAGTTCCTCGATCCCGGCCCGGCCACCGCCGAGGGAGTCCCACAGCGCGGAGACGACCCAGCGCGGATGCGAGTGCACGACGGCGAGATGGTCCTCGGGGTCGTCGTCGTAGGGCGGCGCGACCTGCTCGATCCAGCCGTCGAGATCGTGCTGGGAGATCTTCCGCAGAACGGCGTTCACGAACTTGGCCCGCCCGTCGCCGAGGACGACCCGCGCCAGCTCGACAGAGGCGGAGACCGCGGCGTGCGTCGGGATCCGGGTCCCGAGCAGCTGATGGGCACCGAGGCTCAGCACATCCAGCACCGGCGGGTCGACCTCGCGCAGCGGCCGGTCGACACACGCGGCGATGACGGCGTCGTACGTCCCCTGCCGCCGCAGCGTCCCGTACACCAGCTCGGTCGCGAGCGCGGCGTCCCGCCCGTCGAAGTCCCCCTTCTCCCGCGCCTTGCGCAGCAGGGGCGGGAGCACGAGGTTGGCGTACGCGTCCCGCTCGTCCACCGCCCGCAGGGCCTCGAAGGCGAGGACGCGGACGGGGTCCTTCTTGGGCCGCCGGTAGGGCTTGCCGGGTTTGCGGGGCGGACGGGAGGTGTCGCTCACGAAAAGGTGCTCCGGATTGCTGGATGACGCTCGCTGAAGTGTGCGTCCAGCCTACGTCGCACCAGGCGCCCGGTGCCCGGCCGGTCAGACCCCGACGCGCTCGCCGTCGCCGATCCGCACCCCGCGGGCCCAGTCGGCGGCCCGCATCGGCTTCTTGCCCTGCGCCTGCACCCACAGCAGCTCCACGGCGTACGAACCCGTGCCGACGTGCACGCTGTTCTTGCCGACGGCCAGCGCGCCCGGGGCCAGCTCGGTGCGGTCCGGAACCGGCTGGACCTGGATGAGCTTGAGCCGCTCACCGCGGAAGACCGTCCACGCGCCGGGCGCCGGGGTGCAGCCGCGCACCACCCGGTCCACGCGCAGGGCGGGGGCGTTCCAGTCGATGTGGGCGTCCTCGACATTGACCTTCGGCGCCTGGCTGATGCCCTCGCCCGGCTGCGGTACGGCCTTCAGCGAGCCGTCCTCGATCCCGTCCATGGTCGCCGCGAGCAGCCCGGCACCGGCGAAGGCGAGCCGGGTCAGCAGATCGCCGCTGGTGTCGGTGGGCCGGATCGCCTCGGTCACGGTCCCGTAGACGGGCCCGGAGTCGAGCCCCTCCTCGATGAGGAAGGTGGACGCGCCGGTGATCTCGTCCCCCGCCATGATCGAGTGCTGCACGGGCGCGGCCCCACGCCAGGCGGGCAGCAGGGAGAAGTGCAGGTTGACCCACCCATGGGCCGGAATGTCGAGGGCGACCCGAGGCAGCAGCGCCCCATAGGCCACCACGGGACAGCAGTCCGGCGCGATCTCCCGCAGCCGCTCCAGGAACTCCGGATCCCGCGGCTTGACGGGCTTCAGCACCTCGATCCCCGCCTCCGCGGCCCGCTCCGCGACGGGCGAGGCGACCAGCCGCCGCCCCCGGCCGGCCGGAGCGTCGGGGCGCGTCACCACGGCGGCCACCTCATGCCGACCGGAGGCGAGCAGGGCGTCCAGAGCGGGAACGGCGACCTCGGGGGTACCGGCGAAGACAAGCTTCATGGGTGAGTACGGGCCTCTCGCTCAGGGTTGGTCGGGCAGCTCACCAGTCTATTGGGCGAGCCCCGGCACCCGGCGCACGAATATGCCGGTACGCCCCCTCTGCGTGACCAGCGGAGCGTAAACGCGTTGGTCAAGAAAGAGTTGACCACAACGGGCCGCACATCGCGCGGCCCGATCCTTTTCAACGCCGGTTCGAGAGGCTTGTTCATGGCCGACCACGCAACCCACGACGCCCAGGCTCGGGCCAGCCTGCACTTGCTGGTGCGGGACATCGAGCGGGTCCGCCGGCAGGTGGACGCACTGCGCACGCTGACCGCCCAGTTGGGCAACGTCTACCGCCCGCGCCGCTCCGGCCCGTCCACGGGCTTCGTCGTCTACGGACGCGCCCCCGCTCCGACCGTACGTCTCGCCCAGGAACTGCGGGACAGCGTCGAGACCCTGGTCACGGCCGCGGTGGACTTCGACCGCTCACTCGGCTTCTCGTGGGACGCGGTGGGCTCCGCCCTCGGCGTGACCAAGCAGGCGGTGCACCGCCGCTACGGCTCCCGCCGCGCCGCGACGCAGGCTGCGGCCGAGGCGGAGCGCACGACCGATCAGTCGGGCAGCCGTACGGTGAGCGTCAACACGGGCATCCCGTCGGTCCCCACGGTCCCCGCGGCCCGCTCCATGCCCACCCAGCCCACCGCAGGCAGCCCCGCCCTGAGAGACGACCCCCGCCCCCCAGCCTTCCCCTCCCCCCGAAACGGCTGACTCCACCCCCCACGCCCCCGCCCTCCCGCGCCGACACCGGGAGGCCGGGGGCACAGTCATGCCACTGGAACAGCGACCACCCACCCCCACAGCGACCCCGACGCCGCACACGCACATACCCGAACACTCACCCAATGTCCGGCGGATCGATCCGCACCCGGACCGCGGCCTCCCCACCGGAACCCCCCCGAGCCATCCGCGCGGCCTGCGCCGCCTTCAGCGCAGCGGCCAACGCCGCCCCCTTCCCAGGTGGCACCCGAATCAGGGCCCGCTCCCACCGCTCCCCCGGCGGCGGCCCCCCAACCCGCCGAGGCCGCCCCGGCGCCGTGACAGGCACCGGCACCGGCCCCAACACCTCCGCCTCCGCGGGCAGTTCCACAGCGCGAAGAAACTCCTCCACGGCCTCCACGGCCCCCGACACCGCGGCCATCCGGGACACCGGCGGAAACCCCAACTCGGCCCGCTCGGCCAACTCCCGCACCGCATGCCCCACGGGATCCCACCGCACCAGCGCCTGCACAGGCCGCAGCGTCGGCTCGGCCACCACCACCACGGTCCCGCCGACCCCCTGCGGCCGCACCAGCCCCGCCGCCCCGATCCACCGCCGCAACGCGTCCTCTCCGGCCCGCAGATCGGGCCGCCCCAGCATGGCCCACCCGTCCAGCAACAGAGCCGCCGCGTACCCCCCCTCGGCCACCGGCTCGGCCCCAGGCGTACTCACCACCAACGCCGGAGCCCCCGGCACCGTGTCCAGCACATGCTCCCGCCCGGACGTCCGCACCGGCACGGCCGGAAACGCCCGCCCCAACTCCTCCGCGGTCCGCCGAGCCCCGACAACCTGCGCCCGCAGCCGGAACCCCCCGCACTCCGGGCAGTGCCAGGCGCCTTCCTCCCGCCCGCACCACCCACACCGCAACGCCCCGGCGTCGTCCCGCGCCTCCATCGGCCCGGAACAGTGCCGACACCGCGCGGGCGCCCGGCAGTTCGCACACGCCAGCCGAGGCACATACCCCCGCCGAGGCACCTGCACCAGCACCGGCCCCTGCCGCAGCGCGTCCCGCACCACCTGCCAGGCGAGCGTCGGCAACCGGGCCGCCCGCGCGGCCTCGTCCCGGGCGAGATCCCCGTCCCCCACGGTCCGCACGAGCGGCGCCGCCCCCCGGACCTGCTCCCGCGAGGCGACCAGCGGCCGGGCCCACCCGCTCTCCACGAGCTGCGCGGCCTCCACCGTGCAGCTCCAACCGCCCAGCAGAAACGCGCACTTGTCCTGCGCGGCCCGCAGCAGCAGCACATCCCGGGCATGCGGCTGCGGAGCATGCGGCTCACTGTGGCTGTCGTCCCCGTCGTCCCAGATGACGACAAGACCGAGATCCCGCACCGGCGCGAACATCGCGGCCCGTGCCCCCACCACGGCCCGAACCGACCCCCGCCGCACCGCGAGCCACTCCCGGTACCGCTTCTCGGGCCCGGCGTCGGCGGTCAGCACCGCATGCCGCCCGGTCCCCATCAGCTCCGTCAACGCGGCGTCGACCCGGGCGACGGCCCGCCCGTCCGGCACCACGACCAGCGCCCCCCGCCCGGACGAAAGCGTCGCCGCGACAGCCCGAGCGATCTCCGCACTCCACTCCGGCCCGGGCAGGGCGTTCCACACGGCCCGCGGTGCCCCACCCGAGGCCAGCGCCCCCAGAAACGCACCCCCGCTCTCGTACCGCGCCCAGGACCCCGCCTCAGGCACACCGGGCACCGGCAACGGCTCCGGCGAATCCCGCTGCTCGGCCCGAGCGCTACGCGGCGGCACCGCAAGCTGCAACACATCGGCAAGGCTCCCGGCGTACCGATCCGCGACAGCCCGAGCCAGCCCCAGCAACTCCTCATCGAGTACCCGCTCGGGCGACACCACCTGAGCCAGCGCCGCCAACGGCCCCGAGTAATCGGACTCCGCCAGCCGCTCGACGAGAAACCCGTCGATCAGCCCCCCGCCCTCACGACGCCCTTCCCGCACCCGATGCCGCCCGGCCCCGAACCGCACCCGAACCCGCACCCCGGGCTGAGCATCGGCATCCAGCTCCGCAGGCACCGCATAGTCGAAGTACCGGTCAAGATGCAGCACCCCCTTGTCCACGAGCACCCGAGCAACAGGCAACTCCGCCGCCAGCTCCGCCCCCCGCCAGGTGCGAGGCTTCGCCCGAGGCCCCTTGGCCTTCCGCACACTCTCCCGAATGAACGCAAGCTGCTCAGGCGGCGCCCCCTCAGCCCCACTACCACCCTGCCCGTCTTCCCTGCTCACCCTTGCATTCTTACCAAACCCCACTGACAGCGAAGCGGCCCGGACATACGCCGAGGCCCGGCATCCCCACCAGGGACACCGGGCCTCGTCAGCCGTACGAAAGGGAACCCTTACAGGCCCGCCGCCGCGCGCAGCGCGTCCACGCGGTCCGTGCGCTCCCAGGTGAACTCGGGGAGCTCGCGGCCGAAGTGGCCGTACGCCGCCGTCTGGGCGTAGATCGGGCGGAGCAGGTCGAGGTCGCGGATGATCGCGGCCGGGCGGAGGTCGAAGACCTCGTCGATGGCCTTCTCGATCTTCTCGGAGTCGATCTTGGCGGTGCCGAAGGTCTCGACGAAGAGGCCGACGGGCTCGGCCTTGCCGATGGCGTACGCGACCTGGACCTCGCAACGGGAGGCGAGGCCCGCCGCGACGACGTTCTTGGCGACCCAGCGCATGGCGTACGCGGCCGAGCGGTCCACCTTGGACGGGTCCTTGCCGGAGAAGGCACCGCCGCCGTGGCGGGCCATGCCGCCGTACGTGTCGATGATGATCTTGCGGCCGGTAAGGCCGGCATCGCCCATCGGGCCGCCGATCTCGAAGCGGCCGGTCGGGTTGACCAGCAGGCGGTAGCCCTCGGTGTCCAGCTTGATGCCCTCGTCCAGGAGCGCCTTCAGCTCCGGCTCCACGACGAATTCGCGGATGTCGGGGGCCAGCAGGGACTCCAGGTCGATGTCGCTCGCGTGCTGCGAGGAGACCACGACCGTGTCGAGGCGGACGGCCTTGTCGCCGTCGTACTCGATGGTGACCTGCGTCTTGCCGTCGGGGCGCAGGTAGGGGATGGTGCCGTTCTTGCGGACCTCGGACAGCCGCTTCGACAGGCGGTGCGCCAGGAAGATCGGCAGCGGCATCAGGGTCGGGGTCTCGTCGGTGGCGTAGCCGAACATCAGGCCCTGGTCACCGGCGCCCTGGCGGTCCAGCTCGTCCTCGTCGCCCTCGACCCGGGACTCGTACGCGGTGTCCACGCCCTGCGCGATGTCGGGCGACTGAGCGCCGATGGACACCGAGACGCCGCAGGAGGCGCCGTCGAAGCCCTTCTTCGAGGAGTCGTAGCCGATCTC
Source organism: Streptomyces cinnabarinus (assembly GCF_027270315.1). Lineage (NCBI taxonomy): Bacteria > Bacillati > Actinomycetota > Actinomycetes > Kitasatosporales > Streptomycetaceae > Streptomyces > Streptomyces cinnabarinus. Next base: position 1,707,312 of record NZ_CP114413.1, read on the forward strand.
CAGGATCTTGTTGCGGACCAGCGTCGCGATGTCCGCGTACGTCTTGGTCGTGACCTCGCCGGCCACGTGCACCAGGCCGGTGGTGATCAGCGTCTCGACGGCGACCCGGGACGTCGGGTCCTCGCGCAGAAGCGCGTCGAGAATGGTGTCGCTGATCTGGTCAGCGATCTTGTCGGGGTGACCCTCGGTGACAGACTCCGAGGTGAACAGGCGACGGGACACAACGCTCCCTGGGGTTGCAGCGGCTGCTGGCTGATCATGGGCGGACGGGACGGGGGCTGCGCCCGGCGTCGTCCGAGAAACAGTTTATCGGTCGCGCTCGGCCGCGGGCCCACCTGTCTCGCCTCTCGGGAGCGCTGTGACCTGCGGCACGGGCATTCTGCCCAATCCCTTGCGGCCTTGACCAGGGGCGCCACGCCCCAATGTGCGTGGTTTCCGCATGTCGTGCGACGAATGCGACATTCAGCTCAGCCGTCCGGCGACCAGATCCCACACGGTTTCGGCCAGGGCCTCCTTGGGCCCGTACGGCACGGGTGTCTCGCTGCCGTCGGCGCCCAGCACCACGGCCTCGTTCTCCTCGGAGCCGAAGGTCTTGTGCTCCCCCACCTCGTTCACCACCAGCAGGTCGCAGCCCTTGCGGGCGAGCTTGGCACGGCCATTGGCCAGCACATCGTCCGTCTCGGCGGCGAAGCCGACGACCACCTGTCCGGGGCGGGCCCGGTCGGCGGAGATCTCCGCGAGGATGTCCGGATTCCGCACCAGCACGATCGGGTCCGGGTCCTGCCCGTCCTTCTTCTTGATCTTCCCGGCGGCGTAGGCGGCCGGGCGGAAGTCCGCGACCGCGGCGGCCATGACCACCACGTCGGCGTCGGCGGCCGCCTTCAGCACGGCCTCCCGCAGCTGTACGGCCGTACCGACCTGGACGACGTCCACGCCCGCCGGGTCCGGCATCCCGGTGTTCGCGGCGATCAGCGTGACCCGGGCGCCGCGTGCGGCGGCGGTGCGGGCGAGGGCGTAGCCCTGCTTGCCGGAGGAGCGGTTGCCGAGGAAGCGGACCGGGTCGAGGGGTTCACGGGTGCCGCCGGCGCTGACGACGACATGCCGCCCGGTGAGGTCGGGCTCGGTGACGCCCCTGGCCAGCACCCGGCGGCAGACCTCGAAGATCTCCGCGGGGTCGGGCAGCCGGCCCTTGCCGGTGTCGACGCCGGTGAGGCGGCCCACGGCGGGCTCGACGACGACGGCGCCGCGGCGGCGCAGCGTCGCCACGTTCTCCTGGGTGGCCGGGTGCTCCCACATCTCGGTGTGCATCGCCGGGGCGAAGACGACCGGGCAGCGGGCCGTGAGCAGGGTGTTGGTCAGCAGGTCGTCGGCGAGGCCGTGCGCGGCCTTGGCGAGCAGGTCCGCGGTGGCCGGGGCGACCACGACCAGGTCGGCGTGCTGGCCGATGCGGACGTGCGGCACCTCGTGGACGGCGTCCCACACCTCGGTCGAGACGGGGTTGCCGGACAGGGCCGACCAGGTGGCGGCGCCGACGAAGTGCAGCGCGGAGTCGGTGGGCACGACGCGGACGTCATGTCCGGATTCCGTCAGCCTTCGCAGCAGCTCACAGGCCTTGTACGCGGCGATGCCACCGCTGACCCCCAGAACGACCCTCGGCTTGTCCACGGTCTCTCCCCGGCTCGGAAAACGTACTTCCCCCATGACACACCACAGGCCCGGCAGTCATGCTGCCGGGCCTGTGGAAAAGACTACTTCAAGCAGGAAATACTACTGCGCCGGGCCCTCGACGGCCTCGGACGTCAGCAGTCCCGCGTTGATCTCGCGCAGCGCGATCGAGAGCGGCTTCTCGTGGACGTGCGTGTCGACGAGCGGACCGACGTACTCAAGGAGGCCCTCGCCGAGCTGCGAGTAGTACGCGTTGATCTGGCGGGCACGCTTGGCCGCGTAGATCACGAGGCTGTACTTCGAGTCCGTGGCCTCGAGGAGCTCGTCGATCGGCGGGTTGATGATGCCCTCGGGCGCGGAGATGGAAGAGGACACGCTCTACCTTCCGATGGATGGGAAAGATTCAGTCAGGTGATCAGAGACGATCACACAACGTCCATCAAGGCTAGCAGCTCGCGCGCCACGTCCTCGACGGAGGTGTTGACCAAGGTCTCGTCGAACTCCGGCTCGGCGGCCAGTTCGACCTTCGCCGCCTGGAGGCGACGCTCGATCACCTCGGGCGGCTCGGTGCCCCGCCCGGTGAGTCTGCGCACCAGCTCCTCCCAGGAGGGAGGAGCCAGGAACACCAGGTGGGACTCGGCCATGGACTCGCGGACCTGCCGGGCGCCCTGGAGATCGATCTCCAGCAGCACCGGCTCACCCGCCTCCAGCCGCTCCAGCACCGCCGCACGCGGCGTGCCGTAGCGGTTGCCGGCGAACTCGGCCCACTCCAGCAGCTCGCCGTTGGCGATCAGCTTGTCCATCTCCTCGTCGGTGACGAAGAAGTAGTGGACTCCGTGCTGCTCGCCGGGGCGGGGCTTGCGGGTCGTCGCCGACACCGAGAGCCAGACCTCGGGGTGTTCCTTGCGCATATGGGCGACGACCGTGCTCTTGCCGACCCCAGAGGGGCCGGAGAGCACGGTCAGCCGCGGACGTTCACTCATGCAGCGATTATTCCAGCAATCCCGGGGTGCCCGGGACTCCCTTCCCGGCAGTGTCCGGGTTCAGGAGCCGGTGCTGCCGAACTCACGCTCCAGGGACGCGATCTGGTTGGAGCCGAGGCCACGCACCCGGCGGCTCTCGGAGATGCCGAGCCGCTCCATGATCTGCTTGGCGCGGACCTTGCCCACGCCCGGCAGGGACTCAAGGAGAGCGGAGACCTTCATCTTGCCGATGACGTCGTTCTCCTGGCCCTGCTTGATGACCTCGTGAAGGGAGGCGCCGGAGTGCTTGAGTCGATTCTTGACCTCGGCCCGCTCCCGGCGAGCCGCGGCGGCCTTTTCGAGCGCGGCTGCGCGCTGTTCAGGGGTAAGGGGCGGAAGAGCCACGCCTACGTCACCTCGGATGTTGACTGTCGGATACGGACCGGTGAGGAACCTAGTCGCCCCACACCTGGGGAGCCACGAGCAACACGCTTGCCCGTTCTCTGCTCGGAGACTAGCGGGCAAGTCCGCCAGAGTCAGCGAGAACAGCGGAAAAGTCCTGGTCAGCCTCCGTCAGTACGGACATTTCAGACATATTGCCCCGGATTTGAGGATGTATTCAGGCTCAAGTCGGCCCGGAGTCGCCCCCCGAAGGACTCGAACAAGCGTCTAAATACCCCCCGGCCGACCTGCCCCGACGACTCAGCCGGCCGTCACGGCCGCCCGGATCTCCTCCGCGAACCGCTCCGCGGCCGACCGCAGCGCACCGACGTCGGGACCGTGCCGGAGCACTCCCCGGCTGACGTTCGGCACCACATTGCGCACCGCCGCCCCGAACACCCGGGGAAGGTCGGCGGGGGTCGCCCCCTGGGCGCCGATGCCCGGCGCCAGGAGCGGGCCGTTGATCCGGAGGTCGTAGGTGGACAGATCGCCGAGCGTGGCCCCGACGACCGCACCGAAGGAGCCCAGCGGCTCCTCCCCCGTGTTCTCGGCGGCGAGGTGGGCCAGCATGGTCGCGCCCACGTTCCGCCCGTCGGCCCGCACCGCGTGCTGGATCTCGCCGCCCTCCGGGTTGGAGGTCAGCGCCAGCACGAAGAGCCCGGCACCGCTCTCCCGCGCCAGCGCCACCGCGGGCGACAGCGAGCCGTAGCCGAGGTAGGGCGAGACGGTCAGCGCGTCCGAGAACAGCGGGGAGTCCTTGCGCAGGAAAGCCTCGGCGTACGCGGCCATGGTCGAGCCGATGTCGCCGCGCTTGGCGTCCATCACCACCAGCGCCCCGGCCGCCCGGGCCTCCTCCACCGACTTCTCCAGCACGGCGACCCCGCGCGACCCGAAGCGCTCGAAGAACGCGCTCTGCGGCTTCAGCACGGCGACCCGGTCCGCCATCGCCTCGACGACCGTACGGCTGAACCGCTCCAGACCGGCGATGTCGTCGTTCAGGCCCCACTCCGCGAGCAGGGAGGCGTGCGGGTCGATGCCGACGCACAGCGGGCCGCGCTCGTCCATGGCATGGCGCAGCCGCGCGCCGAAGGGCTCCAGAGTCATGCTGCGGCCTTCCTTACGTCGGCGCCGACCGCGTCGGCGAGGGTGGCGTACGGGCTGGTGCGCAGGCGCGCGGCGAGCCCCTTGTGGACGGCACGGCCCCAGAAGGGCCCCTCGTAGATGAAGGCGCTGTACCCCTGGACCAGCGTGGCGCCGGCCAGGATGCGCTGCCAGGCGTCCTCGGCGTTCTCGATGCCGCCCACGCCGACCAGGGTGATGCGGTCGCCCACGCGCGCGTAGAGGCGCCGCAGCACCTCCAGGGAGCGCTCCTTGAGCGGGGCTCCGGAGAGTCCGCCGGTCTCCTGGACCAGGGCGGGCGCGGACGTCAGACCGAGTCCCTCACGCGCGATGGTGGTGTTGGTGGCGATGATCCCGTCCAGACCCAGCTCGACGGCGAGATCGGCCACGGCGTCGATGTCCTCGTCGGCGAGATCCGGCGCGATCTTCACCAGGAGCGGCACGCGGCGCGTGGTGACGGTACGGTCGGCGGCCTCGCGCACGGCGCTCAGCAGGGGCCGCAGCGCCTCGGTGGCCTGGAGGTTGCGCAGCCCCGGCGTGTTCGGCGAGGACACGTTCACGACCAGGTAGTCGGCGTACGGCGCCAGGCGCTCGGTCGACTTCACGTAGTCCCCGGTCGCCTCGGCCTCGGGCACCGCCTTGGTCTTGCCGATGTTGACTCCGAGGACGGTCCGGAAGACGGGCGTACGGGAGGCCAGCCGGGCCGCGACGGCCAGCGAGCCCTCGTTGTTGAAGCCCATGCGGTTGATGAGCGCCCGGTCCGCCACCAGCCGGAACAGCCTCTTCTTGGGGTTGCCGGGCTGGGCCTCCCCGGTGACGGTGCCGATCTCGACGTGGTCGAAGCCGAGCATCGACATCCCGTCGATCGCGACCGCGTTCTTGTCGAACCCGGCGGCGAGCCCGAACGGCCCGTGCATGCGCAGCCCGAAGGCCTCGGTGCGCAGTTCCTTGTAGCGGGGCGCGAGCACGGCGGCGATGAAGGTGCGCAGCACGGGGACGCGCACCGCGAGCCGGATCCAGCGGAAGGCGAGATGGTGCGCCTGCTCGGGGTCCATCCGCTTGAAGACGAGGTTGAAGAAGATCTTGTACATGTTCCTCACCAAGAAGTGGTGTCCTCACCAAGAGGGGGACACCGTTTCCGGTGTCCCCCTGTTGGCTGCTAGTCGCGGGCCGCGGTCAGGTGTTCGGCGTGTTCCTGGAGTGAACGGACGCCCACGTCACCGTGGTTGAGGGCGTCGATGCCCTGTACCGCGGCGGCCAGCGCCTGCACGGTCGTCAGGCACGGCACGGACCGCGCCACGGCCGCCGTACGGATCTCGTAGCCGTCGAGGCGGCCGCCGGTGCCGAACGGGGTGTTGACGATGAGGTCGACGCCGCCGTCGTGGATGAGCTGGACGATGGTCTTCTCGCCGTTCGGGCCGGTGCCCTCGGACTGCTTGCGGACCACCGAGGCGGTGATGCCGTTGCGCTTGAGGACCTCGGCGGTGCCGGAGGTGGCGAGCAGCTCGAAGCCGTGCGCGACCAGCTCACGCGCGGGGAAGATCACCGACCGCTTGTCGCGGTTGGCCACCGAGATGAAGGCGCGGCCCCGGGTGGGCAGCGGGCCGTAGGCGCCCGCCTGGGACTTGGCGTACGCCGTGCCGAAGACGGAGTCGATGCCCATGACCTCGCCGGTGGAGCGCATCTCCGGGCCGAGGACGGTGTCGACGCCGCGGCCGTGGATGTCGCGGAAGCGCGACCACGGCATGACGGCCTCCTTTACGGAGATCGGCGCGTCCAGCGGCAGCTCGCCGCCGTCGCCGTTCGCCGGGAGCAGGCCCTCGGCGCGCAGCTCGGCGACAGTCGCGCCCAGCGAGATCCGGGCTGCGGCCTTCGCCAGCGGCACCGCGGTCGCCTTGGAGGTGAAGGGGACCGTACGGGACGCGCGCGGGTTGGCCTCCAGGACGTAGAGGATGTCACCCGCCATCGCGAACTGGATGTTGATCAGGCCGCGGACGCCGACGCCGCGCGCGATGGCCTCCGTGGACGCCCTGAGCCGCTTGATGTCGAAGCCGCCGAGGGTGATCGGGGGCAGCGCGCACGCGGAGTCGCCGGAGTGGATGCCGGCCTCCTCGATGTGCTCCATCACGCCGCCGAGGTAGAGCTCCTCGCCGTCGTAGAGGGCGTCCACGTCGATCTCGATCGCGTCGTCCAGGAAGCGGTCGACGAGGACCGGCCGGTTGGGGCTGATCTCGGTGGACTCGGCGATGTAGGAGGCGAGGCGGGTCTCGTCGTAGACGATCTCCATGCCCCGTCCGCCGAGGACGTACGACGGCCGGACGAGGACCGGGTAGCCGATCTCGTCGGCGATGGCCTTGGCCTCGGCGAAGGTGGTGGCGGTGCCGTGCTTGGGGGCCGGGAGGCCGGCCTCCTTCAGGACGCGGCCGAAGGCGCCGCGGTCCTCGGCGGCGTGGATCGCCTCCGGGGAGGTGCCGACGATCGGCACGCCGTTGTCCTTCAGCGCCTGCGCCAGGCCCAGCGGGGTCTGGCCGCCGAGCTGGACGATCACGCCCGCGATCGGGCCCGCGAGGGACTCCGCGTGGACGATCTCCAGCACGTCCTCGAGGGTCAGCGGCTCGAAGTACAGCCGGTCCGAGGTGTCGTAGTCGGTGGAGACGGTCTCCGGGTTGCAGTTGACCATCACGGTCTCGAACCCGGCGTCGCTCAGCGCGAAGGAGGCGTGCACACAGGAGTAGTCGAACTCGATGCCCTGGCCGATGCGGTTGGGGCCCGAGCCGAGGATGATCACCGCGGGCTTCTCGCGCGGGGCGACCTCGGTCTCCTCGTCGTAGGACGAGTAGAAGTACGGCGTCCGCGCGGCGAACTCGGCGGCACAGGTGTCGACGGTCTTGTAGACCGGGCGGATGCCGAGCGCGTGCCGGACCTCGCGGACGACGTCCTCGCGCAGGCCGCGGATCTCGCCGATCTGCTGGTCGGAGAAGCCGTGCCGCTTGGCCTCGGCGAGCAGCTCGGGGGTGAGCTCACCCGTCTCGGCGAGGTCGTCGGCTGTCTCCTTGATCAGGAAGAGCTGGTCGACGAACCAGGGGTCGATCTTCGTGTACTCGAAGATCTCCTCAGGGGTGGCACCCGCGCGGATGGCCTGCATGACGGTGTTGATGCGGCCGTCGGTGGGCCGTACGGCCTCGGTCAGCAGGGCGGCCTTGTCGCCGGGGTCGCCGACGAAGGTGAACTGGCTGCCCTTCTTCTCCAGCGAGCGCAGCGCCTTCTGGAAGGCCTCGGTGAAGTTGCGGCCGATGGCCATGGCCTCGCCGACCGACTTCATGGTGGTGGTCAGAGTGGAGTCGGCCTGCGGGAACTTCTCGAAGGCGAACCGGGGGGCCTTGACGACCACGTAGTCGAGCGTGGGCTCGAAGGAGGCCGGGGTCTCCCGCGTGATGTCGTTCGGGATCTCGTCGAGGGTGTAGCCGACGGCCAGCTTGGCGGCGATCTTGGCGATCGGGAAGCCGGTCGCCTTGGAGGCGAGCGCCGACGACCGGGACACGCGCGGGTTCATCTCGATGACGATGACCCGGCCGTCCTCGGGGTCCACCGCGAACTGGATGTTGCAGCCGCCGGTGTCGACGCCGACCTCGCGGATCACGGCGATGCCGATGTCCCGCAGGATCTGGTACTCGCGGTCCGTCAGCGTCATCGCGGGCGCGACGGTGATGGAGTCACCGGTGTGGACGCCCATGGGGTCGAAGTTCTCGATGGAGCAGACGACCACCACGTTGTCGTGCTTGTCGCGCATCAGCTCCAGCTCGTACTCCTTCCAGCCGAGGATGGACTCCTCCAGGAGCACCTCGGTGGTCGGCGAGAGCGTGAGGCCCTGCCCGGCGATGCGGCGCAGCTCCTCCTCGTCGTGCGCGAAGCCGGAGCCGGCGCCGCCCATGGTGAAGGACGGGCGGACGACGACCGGGTAGCCGCCGAGGGTGTCGACGCCCTTGAGGACGTCGTCCATGGTGTGGCAGATGACGGAGCGGGCGGACTCGCCGTACCCGATCTTCGCGTTGACCGCGTCGACGACCAGCTTGAACTGGTCGCGGTCCTCGCCCTTGTGGATCGCCTCCACATTGGCGCCGATCAGCTCGACGCCGTACTTCTCCAGGACGCCGTTGTCGTGCAGCGAGATCGCGGTGTTCAGGGCCGTCTGGCCGCCCAGGGTGGGCAGCAGGGCGTCCGGGCGCTCCTTGGCGATGATCTTCTCGACGAACTCCGGGGTGATCGGCTCGACATAGGTGGCGTCGGCGATCTCCGGGTCGGTCATGATCGTCGCCGGGTTGGAGTTCACCAGGACGACGCGCAGGCCCTCGGCCTTGAGCACGCGGCACGCCTGGGTGCCGGAGTAGTCGAACTCGGCGGCCTGGCCGATGACGATCGGGCCGGAGCCGATGACCAGGACGGACTGGATATCGGTGCGCTTAGGCACGCTGGCCCTCCATCAGGGATACGAAGCGGTCGAACAGGTAGGCGGCGTCATGCGGGCCCGCTGCCGCTTCGGGGTGGTACTGGACGCTGAAGGCCGGCCGGTCGAGGAGCTGCAGGCCCTCCACCACGTTGTCGTTGAGGCAGACGTGGGAGACCTCGGCGCGGCCGAAGGGGGTCTCGGAGACCTGGTCGAGCGGGGCGTCGACGGCGAAGCCGTGGTTGTGCGCGGTGACCTCGACCTTGCCGGTCGTACGGTCCTGCACCGGCTGGTTGATGCCGCGGTGGCCGTACTTCAGCTTGTAGGTGCCGAAGCCGAGCGCGCGGCCGAGGATCTGGTTGCCGAAGCAGATCCCGAAGAGCGGGGTGCCGCGCTCCAGGACCGCCTGCATGACCGAGACCGGGTGGTCCGCGGTGGCCGGGTCGCCGGGGCCGTTGGAGAAGAACACGCCGTCCGGGTTCACGGCGTACACGTCCTCGGCGGTCGCCGTGGCCGGCAGCACGTGCACCTCGATGCCGCGCTCGGCCATCCGGTGCGGGGTCATGCCCTTGATGCCGAGGTCGACGGCGGCGACGGTGAACTTCTTCGCACCGATCGCGGGGACGACGTAGGCCTCCTTGGTGGCGACCTCGGCGGAGAGGTCGGCGCCCTTCATCTCGGGGGCCTGGCGGACCTCGGCGAGCATGGTGCCCTCGTCGGGCAGGGCGTTGCCGGAGAAGATGCCGACGCGCATGGCGCCGCGCTCGCGCAGATGGCGGGTGAGCGCGCGGGTGTCGATGCTGGAGATCCCGACGACGCCCTGGTGCCGCAGCTCGTCGTCGAGGGACCGGCGCGAGCGCCAGTTGGAGGGCACGCGCGCGGGGTCGCGCACGACGTATCCGGCGACCCAGATCCGCTTGCTCTCCGGGTCCTCGTCGTTGACGCCGGTGTTGCCGACGTGCGGGGCGGTCATCACGACGACCTGGCGGTGGTACGAGGGATCGGTGAGCGTCTCCTGGTAGCCGGTCATGCCGGTGGAGAACACGGCCTCGCCGAAGGTCACCCCCACGGCCCCGTAGGCACGGCCGCGGAAGATCCGGCCGTCCTCCAGGACGAGGACGGCGGGAACCTTGGTGGCTCCCCTTGTGGAGGTCGTCATCGTGCGCCTTCCGTGTTGTTGATCATCTGGTTCAGGGTGTCGACCCAGGTGTTGTGCTCGGCGGCCGTGTCCGAGCGGAAGCCGGAGTCGATCAGGCGGTCGCCGTGCGCCCAGGTCACGACGAGCAGTCCGCCCTCGGTGAGCACCTTGCCGGCGATGCCCTTGTCGAGCCGGGCCTCGCGCAGCTGCCCGGCCGGGACGAAGAAGTCGTTCGCCCCGGGGCGTTCGACGACCAGGCCCGCGTCGGTCAGCGTGAGCTCGACCCGGCTGCGGGCGCCCAGGCCGTGCGCCACGATCCGGTCGAGCCACTGCCCGGCGGTGGTGGAGCCGTGGTAGCGGCCGCTCATCGTCAGTGTCGCCTCGCCCGGCTCGGACGGCGCGCTGGGCAGCTCGGGCAGGTCGCCCTGGAGCGTGCCGCGCCATTTCCAGCCCTCGCGCATCAGCCAGTAGACGAGCGCGACGAAGAGGACGAGTCCGACGAGCCAGCCGACCCGGGCGGCCCAGTCGGTCACCTCGGCCGACTTCTGGTCTGCGGCAATGGTCAAAAGGGGTGTCACGTGAGCTTCCCGTCGACGAGCGTGGCCTTGCCCCGGAGCCACGTGTGCGTCACACGGCCCGGCAGCTCACGCCCCTCGTACGGGGTGTTGCGACTGCGCGAGGCGAAGCCCGCGGGGTCCACGGACCCACGGTATGCCGTATCGACGAGCGTGAGGTTGGCGGGCTCACCAGCCGAGACGGGGCGGCCGTGGCCCTTCGCCTGCCCGATCTCGGCGGGCTTGAAGGACATGCGCGCGGCGACCCCGGCCCAGTCGAGGAGCCCGGTGTCGACCATGGTCTCCTGCACCACTGACAGCGCGGTCTCCAGGCCGACCATGCCCATGGCGGCCGCGGCCCACTCGCAGTCCTTGTCCTCGTGCGGGTGCGGGGCGTGGTCGGTGGCGACGATGTCGATCGTGCCGTCGGCGAGCGCCTCGCGCAGTGCCAGCACATCACGCTCGGTGCGCAGCGGCGGGTTGACCTTGTAGACCGGGTTGTACGTCCGGACCAGCTCGTCGGTGAGGAGGAGGTGGTGCGGGGTGACCTCGGCGGTGACGTCGATGCCGCGGGACTTGGCCCAGCGCACGATCTCGACGGACCCTGCGGTCGACAGGTGGCAGATGTGGACGCGGGAGCCGACGTGCTCGGCGAGCAGGACGTCGCGGGCGATGATCGACTCCTCGGCCACCGCGGGCCAGCCGCCGAGGCCCAATTCGGCGGAGACGATGCCCTCGTTCATCTGGGCACCCTCGGTCAGCCGCGGCTCCTGCGCGTGCTGGGCGACGACCCCGCCGAAGGCCTTCACGTACTCCAGGGCCCGGCGCATGATCACCGCGTCGTCGACGCACTTGCCGTCGTCGGAGAAGACGGTGACCCCGGCGGCCGACTCGTGCATGGCGCCCAGCTCGGCGAGCTTCCTGCCCTCCAGGCCGACGGTGACGGCGCCGATGGGCTGCACGTCGCAGTAGCCGTGCTCCTGGCCGAGCCGGTAGACCTGCTCGACCACACCGGCGGTGTCGGCGACGGGGAAGGTGTTGGCCATGGCGAACACGGCGGTGTAGCCGCCGCTCGCCGCCGCGCGCGTGCCGGTGAGCACGGTCTCGGAGTCCTCGCGGCCGGGCTCGCGCAGATGGGTGTGCAGATCGACCAGGCCCGGCAGAAGCACCCGGCCCTCGGCCTCGACGACCTCGGCGCCCTCGGCGGACAGCCCGGTGCCGACCGCCTCGATGACCGCGCCGTCGATCAGCACGTCCTGCGGCTCGCCGCCGAGCACCTTCGCACCACGGATCAGGATCTTGCTCATGGTCTTACTTCTCCTCGGTGCGGGTGTGGGTGACGGCCGGCTGGTTGCCGCCCAGCAGCAGGTACAGGACGGCCATCCGGATGGAGACTCCGTTTGCGACCTGCTCGACGACGGTGCAGCGGTCGGAGTCGGCGACCTCGGCGGTGATCTCCATCCCGCGGACCATCGGGCCGGGGTGCATCACGATCGCGTGCTCGGGCATCTTCGCCATGCGCTCACCGTCCAGGCCGTAGCGCCGCGAGTACTCGCGCTCGGTCGGGAAGAACGCGGCGTTCATCCGCTCGCGCTGGACGCGGAGCATCATCACGGCGTCGGACTTGGGGAGTACCGCGTCGAGGTCGTACGACACCTCGCAGGGCCAGGTGTCGACGCCGACCGGCACCAGGGTGGGCGGGGCGACCAGGGTGACCTCGGCGCCGAGGGTGTGCAGCAGGTCGACGTTGGAGCGGGCGACCCGGCTGTGCAGGACGTCGCCGACGAGCGTGATCCGCTTGCCCGCGAGGTCGCGGCCGAGCCCGGCGTCCCGGCCGACCAGCCGGCGGCGCATGGTGAAGGCGTCCAGCAGGGCCTGGGTCGGGTGCTGGTGGGTGCCGTCACCGGCGTTGATGACGACGGCGTCGATCCAGCCGGAGTTGGCGAGCCGGTAGGGCGCTCCGGAGGCGCCGTGCCGGATGACCACGGCGTCGACGCCCATGGCCTCCAGGGTCTGGGCGGTGTCCTTCAGGGACTCGCCCTTGGAGACGCTGGATCCCTTGGCGGTGAAGTTGATGACGTCCGCGGACAGCCGCTTCTCGGCGGCCTCGAAGGAGATCCGGGTCCGCGTGGAGTCCTCGAAGAAGAGGTTGACGATGGTGCGGCCGCGCAGGGTCGGCAGCTTCTTGATGGGCCGGTCGGCCACCCGGGCCATCTCCTCGGCGGTGTCGAGGATCTGGACGGCGTCGTCGCGGGTGAGATCGGCGGCCGAGATGAGATGACGCTGCATCTGTCAGGCTCCGTAAGGCAATTCGGGAGGTTTCGGGCAAACGGCAGCGCAGGGGCCCGCAGTGGGCCGTGCGCCCGGCTTGCTACTGCTCGGTCTGCTTCACACCGAGCAGCACGGTGTCTCGACCGTCCTCCTCGGTGAGCTGGACCTTGACCGTCTCCCGCAACGACGTGGGGAGGTTCTTGCCGACATAGTCGGCGCGAATGGGCAGTTCGCGGTGGCCGCGGTCGACGAGCACGGCGAGCTGCACCGCGCGCGGGCGGCCGATGTCGTTCAGCGCGTCGAGGGCGGCGCGGATGGTGCGGCCGGAGAAGAGCACGTCGTCGACGAGGACGACGAGGCGGCCGTCGATGCCGTCACCGGGGATCTCGGTGCGCGCGAGGGCCCGCGGCGGGTGCATCCGCAGGTCGTCGCGGTACATGGTGATGTCGAGGGAGCCGACCGGGATCTTGCGTCCGGTGATCTCTTCGAGCTTGACGGCGAGCCGCCGGCCGAGGAAGACGCCCCGGGTCGGAATGCCGAGGAGCACCACGTCGTCGGCGCCCTTGGCGCGCTCGACGATCTCGTGGGCGATGCGGGTCAAGACCCGCGCGATGTCGGGGCCTTCGAGAACGGGCCGCGCATCGGACGCTTGTGTGTCCATACGAGAAGGACCTCCTTCTCCGCCTCACGGGACGGACCTTAAAGGACGTCGGGTTAACGTCATCCACCGTAGCAGGCCGGGAAACGGACCCGGATCACCCCCTTGGCCCAGTCCGTCGCCGCTACCACGGAAGAGTCGGTGTGGACCATTCGGCTTGACGCATGAGAGTCACGCTGCGTAACCTCACAGTGAGTTACCAGCCGCGCGGCAGGAAGACGGCCCGCCGCGTCGACACAGTGTCCGGGGAGCTATATGTCCAGCGAATACGCCAAACAGCTCGGGGCCAAGCTCCGGGCCATCCGCACCCAGCAGGGCCTTTCCCTCCACGGTGTCGAGGAGAAGTCCCAGGGACGCTGGAAGGCCGTGGTGGTCGGCTCCTACGAGCGCGGCGACCGCGCCGTGACCGTACAGCGCCTTGCCGAGCTGGCGGATTTCTACGGCGTTCCGGTCCAGGAGCTGCTCCCGGGCACCACGCCGGGCGGCGCCGCCGAGCCGCCGCCGAAGCTTGTCCTGGACCTTGAGCGGCTGGCGCACGTCCCGGCCGAGAAGGCCGGCCCGCTCCAGCGCTACGCCGCGACGATCCAGTCGCAGCGCGGTGACTACAACGGCAAGGTGCTCTCGATCCGCCAGGACGACCTGCGCACACTCGCCGTCATTTACGACCAGTCCCCCTCGGTCCTCACCGAGCAGCTGATCAGCTGGGGTGTGCTGGACGCCGACGCCCGTCGCGCGGTGTCCCACGAGGAAGCCTGACCCTTCTGCCGACTGAGCAGAAACGTGCCGCCGGGGTGGCCGGAACTTGACGGTTCCGGCCACCCCGGCGGCTTTCTGCGCTCCCCGGGCGCCTCAGGCGTACGCGGACATGCCGGAGGGCCCACAGCGACTCGCTGTGGGCCCTCCGGCGATGGTGGGTGTCCCGCTACGCCTCTTCCCGGCGCAGCGAGGGCTTGAGCTCCTTCAGACGGCCGAGGAGGCCGTTGACGAACGAGGGCGACTCGTCCGTCGAGAACTCCTTGGCCAGCTGCACCATCTCGTCCAGCACGACGGCGTCCGGGGTTCCGTCGACCCAGATCAGCTCGTAGGCGCCGAGCCGCAGGATGTTGCGGTCGACGACCGGCATCCGGTCGAGCGTCCAGCCGACCGCGTACTGCGCGATCAGCTCGTCGATGCGCCGCGCCTGCCGGGCGTAGCCCTCGACCAGCTCCATCGTGTACTCGCTCACCGGCGGCTGCCGGGTGTCGGTCCGGGACAGCCGGACCCAGTCCGCGAGGACCGTCTGGACGTCGACGCCACGCTGGTCGCCCTCGAAGAGGATCTGGAAGGCGCGCTTGCGGGCCGTGTTGCGGGCAGCCACGGTTAGCTGTTCACCCGGCCGAGGTAGTCGCTCGTGCGGGTGTCGACCTTGATCTTCTCGCCGGTGGTGATGAAGAGCGGGACCTGGATCTGGTGGCCGGTCTCCAGCGTGGCGGGCTTGGTGCCACCGGTGGAGCGGTCGCCCTGGACGCCCGGCTCGGTCTCCTGGATGACGAGCTCGACGGCGGCCGGCAGCTCGACGAAGAGCACCTCGCCCTCGTGCTGCGCGACGGTGGCGGTGAAGCCCTCGATCAGGAAGTTGGCGGCGTCGCCGACGGCCTTGCGGTCGACCATCAGCTGGTCGTAGGTCTCCATGTCCATGAAGACGAAGTACTCGCCGTCCATGTAGGAGAACTGCATGTCGCGCTTGTCGACGGTGGCCGTCTCGACCTTCACGCCGGCGTTGAAGGTCTTGTCGACGACCTTCCCGGACAGCACGTTCTTGAGCTTGGTGCGCACGAAGGCCGGGCCCTTGCCGGGCTTGACGTGCTGGAACTCGACGACGGACCAGAGCTGGCCGCCTTCGAGCTTGAGCACCATGCCGTTCTTGAGGTCGTTCGTGGAAGCCACGGTTGCGGAATCTCCTGGACTGACGTGGACGACCCCGGCGCACGCTCCTGTCTAGAGGGCGAGCAGCTCCTTGGTCGTGATGGTGAGTAGCTCGGGTCCGCCGTCCGCCTCGGGGCGGACGACGAGCGTGTCATCGATCCGGACGCCGCCCCGGCCCGGGAGGTGGACCCCCGGTTCGACGGTGACCGGCACGCAAGCGTCCAGTTTACCCATGGCCGCGGGGGCCAACTGCGGGTCCTCGTCGATTTCGAGTCCGACGCCGTGACCGGTGAGCGGTAGCAGGCCCTCCGCATGGCCCGCGGAGTCCAGCACCTGGCGTGCCGCGCGGTCCACGTCGCGGTAGGCGGCGCCGGGTGCAAGGGTCTCCCGGCCGGCGCGCTGAGCGGCGAAGACCAGGTCGTACAGCTCGATCTGCCAGTCCGCGGGCGAGGTGCCGATGACGAAGGTACGGCCGATCTCGCAGCGGTAGCCGCGGTAGGTGGCGCCCAGGCAGACGGAGAGGAAGTCGCCCTCCTCGACCCGTCGGTCGGTGGGCCGGTGGGCGCGTCGTCCGGAGTTCGGCCCGGTGGCGACGGAGGTCGCGAAGGCGGGTCCGTCGGCGCCGTGGTCGACCAGCCGGCGCTCCAGCTCCAGCGCGAGATGCCGTTCGGTGCGGCCGACCAGGATGGACTCCAGGAGTTCCCCGAGGGCCTGGTCGGCGATCTCGGCGCCGATGCGCAGACAGGAGATCTCCTCCTCGTCCTTGACGACCCGGAGCTGCTCCACTGCTCCGCCCAGCTCCGCGAGGCGCAGCCTCGGCACGACGGAGCCGATGGCCCGGTACCGGGCGACGGTGAGGTGGTGTTCCTCCACGGCCAGGGATTCCGCGCGCTGTGCTCCGGCGAGGTCGGCGGCCGCCACCGCGGGGTCGCCCTCGGCGCGGGGGAGGTTGTGCACGCGCAGTGCCTCGTCCGGGCGGCCCTCGGCGGGGCGGTCGTCGGGCGGGCCGGTGCACACCAGGACGTCCTCGGTACGGCCGATCAGCAGGACGGCGTCCTTGGGGGCCGCGCCTGCCAGGTAGCGGACGTTGGCGGGGCGCGTGATCAGAGCGGAGTGGCTGCCGCCGGCTTGGCAGCGGTCCTTGAGCCTGGCTCTTCGGGTGGCGTACACCTCTGACATGTGTCGAGCGTAGGAGCTTTGTAGGTGCGGCGCGTTTTGGGAGCCGCCGAGTGGGTTGATCGACGGGTGCGCGCCGGTGGGGGCTGGTCGCGCAGTTCCCCGCGCCCCTGGGTAACTACCAGCTCGGCGGACTCGCTATGGAACGTGCCAGCACGTCGTCCAGTACCTGTGCCGTCTGGGGGACGTCCAGTTGGGAGTTGTCGATGATCGGGAGGCCCGAGCCGTACCAGCCCGCCATGCGGCCGTGGATGCGGGCGACCTCCTCGTCGGTGAGGCGGCGGTTGCCCGAGCGTTCCGCGTTGCGTTCCAGGACGATTTCGAGGCCGGGGAGGAGGACGACCGGGAGCAGGCCGGGGCCCACGTGACGCTTCCAGCCGCCGAGGCCCACCACCGGGCGGTCGGGGAAGACGGCGTCGTCGAGGATGCAGGAGATGCCGTTGGCGAGGAAGTTGCGGGCGGCGAAGCCGCAGGTGCGGCGGGCCAGGCGGTACTGCGCCTCCGAGTGGTCGTTCCAGCCGGTCTGAGGGTCGGCGAAGCCTGAGCGGACCCACTCGCGGACGTCGTCGAGGCTGATGTGGGCCGTGGGGACCCGGCGGTGGTCGGCCCAGTACTTGGCGACGCTGGTCTTCCCGGCGCCGGCCGGGCCGATGAGCAGCACCGCGAGCGTGGTGGTGGCCGGGTCGGGCGCGGCCGGGGTGGCCGGCATGGCGACCGGGCCGCCGGGCGGCAGCGGCACATGGCCGGTGGTGTCCGGGGCCGCGTGCGACGGGACCTGGTGCGGGGCTGGTGGCACGGGGCCCGGGGGCGGTGCGGTGAAGCCCGGGGGCGGCGGGGGCACCGGGGCGGCTCCCTGGTGCTGTGCGGCCGGGGACCAGCCGACGGCCGGTCCGTGCCCCGGCTGGTGGGGCGGCAGCGGAGAACCCACTGCGTGCTGCATCCGGTGCCACTCCATCTCGTACGGGCCAGGGGCGCTGGCAGCGAGGCCCGGCCCCGCTCCCTACCGAACGGTACCGCCCCCGGCCGCCGTTTGGTGAACGGCCGAGGGCGGTCGGAAGTGCCCATTCCCACAGGAAAATCGGGCGTACGACGCCCTGGCGGACTTACTGCCCCACTTCTCCGTACGCGGCGAGGAGCACCGCCGGATCCGGTCCCTCCATGACGGTCGGCTTGGCCAGACCGTCCAGGACGATGAAGCGGAGCAGGTCGCCGCGGGACTTCTTGTCGACCTTCATGGTCTCCAGCAACTTGGGCCACTGGTCGTAGCGGTAGTGCAGCGGAAGGCCGACGGCTTCGAGGATCGTGCGGTGCCGGTCGGCCGTCGCGTCGTCCAGCCTGCCCGCGAGACGCCCCAGTTCGGCGGCGAAGTGCATGCCCACGGCCACCGCGGCGCCGTGGCGCCACTTGTAGCGCTCGTTCTTCTCGATGGCGTGGCCGAGGGTGTGGCCGTAGTTGAGGATCTCGCGCAGGCCCGCCTCCTTCAGGTCCGAGGAGACGACCTCGGCCTTGACGCGGATGGAGCGCTCGATCAGCTCGGCGGTGTGCGGGCCCTGCGGGGTGCGGGCGGCCTCGGGGTCGGACTCGATGAGGTCGAGGATGGCCGGGTCGGCGATGAAGCCGGCCTTGATGACCTCGGCGAGCCCGGAGACGTAGTCGTTGACCGCGAGCGAGTCCAGCGCGGCCAGGTCGCACAGGACACCGGCGGGCGGGTGGAAGGCGCCGACGAGGTTCTTGCCCTCGGCGGTGTTGATGCCGGTCTTGCCGCCGACGGCCGCGTCCACCATGGCCAGGACCGTGGTGGGGATCGCGATCCAGCGCACCCCGCGCAGCCAGGTGGCCGCCACGAAGCCGGCGAGGTCGGTGGTGGCACCGCCGCCGACGCCGACCACGACATCGGTGCGGGTGAAGCCGGACTGACCGAGCGCCTTCCAGCAGTAGGCGGCGACCTCGGCGGTCTTGGCCTCCTCCGCGTTCGGCACCTGGATGGCGACGGCCTCGTAGCCCTGCCCGGCGAGGTCGGCGCGCAGCGCGTCGCCGGTGTCCGCCAGCGCCTCGGGGTGGATCACGGCGACCCGCTTGGCCTTGTCGCCGATCAACCCGCCCAGTTCGCCCAGGAGCTGACGGCCCACCAGGACCTCGTACGGCTCACTGCCCGCCGTGCCGCCGACCTGGATCCGCGTCACTGCCTCGCTCATGCTTCCTTCAACTCCAGTGCGTCCAAGGCGACTTGGGTGACTTCTTCGGGCGTACGGCCATCGGTGGTGACGACCGCCGTGGCGATCCCCTCGTACAGGTGCCGCCTGGCCTCCATCAGCTCGCGCCACTGCTTGCGCGGGTTGACGGCGAGCAGCGGGCGGGCCGCGTTGAGGCCGGTGCGCTTGACCGCCTCCTCGACGTCCATCGAGAGGTAGACGACCCGGAGCCCGGCGAGGGCGGCGCGGGTGTCCTCGTCCAGGATCGCGCCGCCGCCCAGGGCGAGGATGCCGTCGTGCTCGCCGAGGGCCCGGCGCACCGCCTGCTTCTCGATCGCGCGGAAGGCGGCCTCGCCCTCGTCGACGAAGATCTCGGCGATGGTCCGGCCCTGCTCGGCGACGATGTCGTCGTCGGTGTCCCGGTAGCCCACCCCGAGCCGCTCGGCCAGCAGCTGCCCGACTGTGGACTTGCCGACGCCCATCGGGCCGACCAGGACGACCACGGGCGCGGGGCTCATCGGATGGCCAGGTTGTCGAGGTACGACCGGACGTTGCGGCGGGTCTCGGGGACGCTGTCGCCGCCGAACTTCTCCGCCACCGCGTCCGCGAGGACCAGGGCCACCATGGCCTCGGCGACGATGCCGGCGGCCGGGACCGCGGAGACGTCGGAGCGCTGGTGGTGAGCCTGTGCGGCCTCGCCGGTGGTGACGTCCACGGTCTGCAGGGCGCGCGGCACGGTCGCGATCGGCTTCATCGCGGCACGGACCCGCAGCAGCTCACCGGTGGTCAGACCGCCCTCGGTGCCGCCGGAGCGGCCGGAGACCCGCTTGATGCCCTCGGGGGTGTTCACGATCTCGTCGTGCGCCTTGGAGCCGGGCACACGTGCCAGCTCGAAGCCGTCGCCGAGTTCGACGCCCTTGATGGCCTGGATGCCCATGAGCGCACCGGCGAGCCGGGCGTCGAGCTTGCGGTCCCAGTGCACGTGCGAGCCGAGGCCCACCGGCACGCCGTAGGCCAGGATCTCGACCACGCCGCCGAGGGTGTCGCCGTCCTTGTGAGCCTGGTCGACCTCCGCGACCATCGCCTTGGAGGTGTCGGCGTCGAGGCAGCGCAGCGGGTCGGCGTCGAGCTTGTCGACGTCGGCCGGGGTCGGGTAGACGCCCTGCGGGGCCTTGACGGAGCACAGCTCGACGACATGGCTGACGATCTCGATGCCGGCCGTCTCCTTGATGTACGACCGGGCGACGGCGCCGAGCGCGACCCGGGCCGCCGTCTCACGCGCCGAGGCGCGCTCCAGGATCGGCCGGGCCTCGTCGAAGCCGTACTTCTGCATGCCCGCGAGGTCCGCGTGGCCGGGGCGCGGCCGGGTCAGCGGGGCGTTGCGGGCGAGTCCGGCGAGGATCTCCGGGTCGATCGGGTCGGCCGACATGACCTGCTCCCACTTCGGCCACTCGGTGTTCCCGACCATGATCGCCACCGGGGAGCCCAGGGTGAGGCCGTGCCGGACGCCGCCGAGGAAGGTGACCTCGTCGCGCTCGAACTTCATCCGCGCGCCGCGGCCATAGCCGAGCCGGCGCCGGGCCAGGTGGTCCGCCACCATCTCCGTGGTGATCGGCACGCCGGCCGGGAGGCCCTCCAGCGTCGCCACGAGTGCGGGGCCGTGGGACTCCCCCGCGGTCAGCCAGCGCAACCTGCTCAACGATGCTCCTCAGTGCTCGCGCCCTGGTACTGCCCTTCGTACGCGTGTCCTCGCGTACGGCGACGGCTGGACCAGGTGCGCGGCCCCGGCCCGCCACAACCGATCCTCCCACGTCCCGGAGCCGTCCCCGGCCGCCGGTCCATCAGTCGGACGCGAATGTGTCAGCCCGCGACGCGGCTGCGTCATCAGGCGGTGCCGTCCTCCGGGCGCCGCTGCGGGGCGTACGCGCCGAGGAAGTCGGCACCGCTCGGCTGCTGGGGCTGGGTCTGCCGCGGGGCGTAGGGGCCGAGGTGGTCGGCGCCGCTGCCCTGGTCGTACTGGGCGGCCGCGGGCACCGGCTGGGTCTGCGCCTGGCGCAGGGCACGGCGGCCGACGATCTTGTTGCGCAACTTGATGATCCAGGTCGCCAGCACGGCCAGGATGATCAGTACGAGCACGGTGTTCTGCACCCAGTCGGGCAGGAACCACAACAGGCTCTCGAAGATCTGGCTCTTCGCGGACGCCAGTGGCTGGACTGCGGACATCGGACGTCGTTCCCCTCCTGGTCCCGCCCCCTGCGGAACCGGAGTGGATCTTATCGGGCGTCGAGCGCGTGTTCGCCCGCTTTTCGCATGGCGTCCAGCGGGGCCGGAGCACGTCCGGTCATCTGCTCCACCTGGAGCACCGCCTGGTGCACCAGCAGGTCGAGACCGCTGACCACGGCACCGCCGTAAGCGGACCAGCGCGCGGCGAGCGTCGTCGGCCACGGTTCGTACAGCACATCGAAGAGCGTGGCGGGCCGCTCGGGTACGGCGGAGGCGAGCTCGTCGGTCGTACCGGCCGGAGTGGTGGCGATGACCAGGGGCGCGCCGAGCGCCTCGGCGGCGTCGGACCAGTCCGCCGTACGCACCTCGATGTCGAGCCGTTCGCCCCACTGGCGCATCTCCGCGGCGCGGGCGGCGCTGCGGACGTAGGCCACGACCTCGCCGGTGCAGATCCGGGCGAGGGCGGCCAGGGCGGAGGAGGCGGTGGCGCCCGCGCCCAGGACGGCCGCGGAGTCGACCTGTTCGATGCCGCGTTCACGCAGGGCGGCGACCATGCCGGGGATGTCGGTGTTGTCGCCGAGCCGGCGGCCGTCCTCGGTGAACACCACGGTGTTGACCGCCTCGACCGAGCGGGCCGTCTCGCTGACCTCGTCGAGCAGCGGGATGACCGCCCGCTTCAGCGGCATCGTCAGCGACAGCCCGGCCCACTCCGGACCGAGCCCGTCAAAGAAGCCGGGCAGCGCGTCCTCGTCCACGTCGAACCGGTCGTACGTCCAGCCGGCCAGCGCCAGCTCCTCGTACGCGGCGCGGTGCAGCACCGGGGAGAGGGAGTGGGCGATGGGCGAGCCGAGCACCGCGGCCCGACGGGCGTCAGTGGCCCGAACTGTCATCCGTGAACCGTCCTCAGTTCTGGTTCCGCGTCTAGTCCCGCGACGCGTTGAACTCCTCGACGAGCTTCTCGTGCTCGGCGAGCGTCTTGGTGAACTTGCTGGTCTTGCCATCGAGCGAGATGAAGTAGTACCAGCCGTCATCCGTCGGCTTCAGGGCGCCCTTGAGCGCGTCCTCGCCGGGGTTGTCGATCGGGCCGGGCGGCAGTCCCTTGACGAAGTAGGTGTTATAGGGGTTGTCGTACTGCTTCAGCTCGGCGATCGTCAGGTCGATCTTGCTCTGGTTCTTCACGTAGTTGTACGTGGAATCGAACTCCAGGGCGCCGTACGTCTGCGGGTTGCCCGGCTTGAGGCGGTTGTAGATGACCTCGGCCATCTTGCGGAAGTCCTCGTGGCTGGTGCCCTCGGCCTGGACCAGGCTCGCCACGGTGAGGAGTTGCCAGGGGTCGTCGAGGCCCACGCTCTCGGCCTTCTTCTCCAGGCCCATCTCCTCGTACTTCTCGGTGGCGCGGGTGACCATGTCCTTGAGGATGGCCTCCGGCTTCTGGCCCTTGCTGGCCGCGTAGCTGGAGGGATAGAGGAACCCTTCCAGCGGGTCCTTGAGGTCGCCGTGGCCCAGCGCCCAGTCGGGCAGCCCGAGGTCCTTGTACTTGGACTTCGCGATCTTCGCCGTGGTGCCCTCGGCCGCGCCGACGCGCGCGTCGATCAGCTTGTAGACCGCGCTGTTGCGCAGGCCCTCGGCGACGACGAGGTTGTTCTGGCTCTTGGGGTCGAGCATCATGTCGACCGCGCTCTTGGCGGACATCTGCTTGTTCAGCAGATAGGCCCCGGCCTGGATCCGGTCGCCGTTGTTCTGCGTGAACGCGGAGACGAACGCGTCGACGCTCTTGACAACGCCCGCATCCTTGAGGATCCGCCCGATCTGGGCACCGCCCGCACCCTTGGGCACCACGATGGAGACCGTGTCGTCGGTGCCTTCCCCGGCGTAGTCCGGAGCCGAGGCGAAACGATCCTGGTAGAACTGATACCCGAAATATCCGACTCCGGCGACACCTCCGCCGAACACCAGCAGCACCACCAGACAGGCGCATCCGCTGCGGCGTTTCTTGGGTTTGCCACCACCCCGGCCCCGCCGGTCGCCCCGGCCGCGCCGGTCCCCCGACTCGTCGTCGAGGTCGTCGTCATCGTCGTCGCCGCCCGCGAAGAAGGCGTGCTCGCCCTGGTCGGGACCCGGGTCCCAGTCGGTGCGCGGCTGCTCGGGCTCGGGCTGCCGCCTGCTCGGCGGCTCCGGCGGCGGGTACGCCTCGGGCGTCCCGTAGTAGTCCGGCTGCTGACCTCCGTAGGTGGCGGCCTGCTGGCCGTACGGATCCGACGGGTCGGTGTACGGGACCTGACCGTGCGTGCCGGTGCCCCAGCCACTGTTGTCGTAACCCTGCTGCTGGTAGCCCTGGCCCGCGTACTGCTGCTGGTCGTACTGCTGCTGGTCGTACTGCTGTTGGTCGTACTGCTGGGGCTGTCCGTGTCCCTGACCGTATGCGGCCTGCTGGCCGGTGCCCCAGTCGCCGTACTGCTGTTGCGGCTGCTGCGGCTGCTGCGGATAGTGCTGTGGCTGGCCGCCGTAGGGGGACTGCTGGCCCTGCTCGGCCTGCTGTCCTCCCCATCCCCCGTCCCCGTAATACGGGTCCTCGGGATGCCACGGTTCGGAGCCTTGGCCCCGGCCATACTCAGTCATCGATCCCCTAGAGCCGCGAGGCGGCGGTCGCGCGGCGTCCTGCCCGGCTTCCGTTCCGCCTCTCTTTGTGCGGCAGCTGTTCGAACACCGCCGCATCGCGCGGAACGTTACCGTATCGCGATCAGATGACCACTTCGACGCCCTCGCCGGGTGCTTTACCTGACACCCGTTCGGATTCCAGGGCCTGCTGGAGGATGATCACAGCGGCTGCCTGGTCAATGACCGATCTGCCCTTTTTCGACTTCACCCCGGAAGCACGCAGTCCCTGACTGGCCGTCACCGTGGTCATTCTCTCGTCCACGAGCCGCACCGGCACGGGCGCGATGCCCTTGGCGAGCTCCTGGGCGAAGCCGCGGACCTTGACCGCGGCCGGGCCCTCGCCTCCCTTGAGGGAGCGCGGGAGCCCGACGACGACCTCGATCGGCTCGTACTCCTCCACCAGCAGCTTCAGCCGGCGCTGGGCCGCCGGGACGTCCCGGCCGGGCACCGTCTCCACCGGGGTGGCGAGGATCCCGTCGGGGTCGCACGAGGCGACCCCGATGCGGGCGTCCCCGACGTCGATGGCGAGTCGGCGTCCTCTGCGCATTACTTGGCCGTCTCCCCGACCAGGCGCTCCACGGCGTCCACGGCCTCGCCGATGGCGGCCGGGTTCTGGCCGCCGCCCTGGGCGACGTCCGGCTTGCCGCCACCGCCGCCGCCGAGGGTCTTGGCGGCCGTACGGACCAGGTCGCCGGCCTTCAGACCGCGCTCGCGGGCGGCCTCATTGGTGGCGATGACGGTAAGCGGCTTGCCGCCCGCCACGGTGAACAGGGCGACCACGGCGGCCCGGCCGCCCTGGATGCGACCGCGCACGTCGAGCACGAGCTTGCGCAGGTCGTCGGCGGTGGTGCCGTCCGGGACCTGCCCGGTGACCAGGGCGATGCCCCGGACGTCCTTGGCGGACTCGGCAAGACCGGCGGCGGCCTGGAGCACCTTCTCGGCGCGGAACTTCTCGATCTCCTTCTCGGCGTCCTTCAGCTTGCCGAGCATGGCGGAGACCTTCTCCGGGAGCTCCTCCGGACGGCCCTTGATCAGCTCCTGGAGCTGGGCGACGACCGTGTGCTCACGGGCGAGGAAGTTGTAGGCGTCGACACCGACGAGGGCCTCGATACGGCGCACACCCGAGCCGATCGACGACTCGCCGAGCAGCTTGACCAGGCCGAGCTGGCTGGTGTTGTGGACGTGGGTGCCGCCGCACAGCTCCTTGGAGAAGTCGCCGATGGTCACCACCCGGACCCGCTCGCCGTACTTCTCGCCGAACTCGGCGATGGCGCCCTGCTTCTTGGCCTCGTCGATGCCCATGACCTCGGCGCGCACGTCCAGGTCGCGGGCGAGCACCTCGTTGATCTTCTGCTCGACGTCGGTCATCACGGCCGTGGGCACGGCGGAGGGCGAGCCGAAGTCGAAGCGGAAGCGGCCGGGCTGGTTCTCGGAACCGGCCTGGGCGGCCGTCGGGCCGAGGGCGTCGCGCAGGGCCTGGTGGGTGAGGTGGGTGGCCGAGTGGGCGCGGGCGATGGCCGTCCGGCGGCGGGAGTCGATGGAGGCCTGGGCCTTGGCCCCGACGGTGACCTCTCCGACCTGGACGACGCCCTTGTGGACGTAGACGCCCGGGACCGGCTTCTGGCAGTCGCGGATCTCGATCACGGCACCGGTGTCGACGCGGATCCGGCCGGTGTCGCCGATCTGGCCGCCGCCCTCGGCGTAGAACGGGGTGCGGTCCAGGACGATCTCGACCTCGTCGCCCTCGGTGGCGGCCGGGGAGGAGGCGCCGTCGACGAGGATGCCGACGATCGTCGACTCGCCCTCGGTGTCGCCGTAGCCGATGAACTCGGTCTCGCCGACCTTGTCGGCGATCGCCCGGTAGGCGCCGGCGCCGGCGTGGCCGGTCTTCTTGGCCTGGGCGTCGGCCTTGGCGCGCTCCCGCTGCTCCTTCATCAGGCGCCGGAAGCCGTCCTCGTCCACGGAAAGGCCCTGCTCGGCGGCCATCTCCAGGGTGAGGTCGATCGGGAAGCCCCAGGTGTCGTGGAGCAGGAACGCCTTGTCGCCGGCGAGGACCGCGCCACCGGCGGCCTTGGTGTCGCTGACGGCGGTGTCGAGGATGTTGGTGCCGGCCTTCAGCGTCTTGAGGAAGGCGTTCTCCTCGGCGAGGGCGACCTTCTCGATGCGCTCGCGGTCGGTGACCAGCTCCGGGTACTGCTGGCCCATCATCGCGATCACGGTGTCGACGAGGTCGTTCACGACCGGACCGGTGGCGCCCAGCAGCCGCATGTTGCGGATGGCGCGGCGCATGATGCGGCGCAGGACGTAACCGCGGCCCTCGTTGCCGGGGGTGACGCCGTCGCCGATGAGCATCACCGACGTACGCATGTGGTCGGTGACCACGCGCAGGGAGACGTCCGAGTCGTGGGCGTCGCCGTAGGCCACGCCGGTCAGCTCGGTGGCCTTCTTGATGACGGCCATGGAGGTGTCGATCTCGTACATGTTCTGCACGCCCTGCAGAATCATGGCGAGCCGCTCAAGTCCGAGGCCGGTGTCGATGTTCTTGCTCGGCAGCTCTCCGAGGATCTCGAAGTTGTCCTTGCCGATGCCCTCGCCGCGCTCGTACTGCATGAAGACGAGGTTCCAGATCTCCACATACCGCTCGTCGTTGACGGCGGGGCCGCCCTCGACGCCGAACTCGGGGCCGCGGTCGTAGTTGATCTCGGAGCAGGGGCCGCAGGGACCGGGGACGCCCATGGACCAGTAGTTGTCCTTCATGCCGAGGCGCTGGATGCGCTCCTTCGGCACCCCGACGACCTCGTGCCAGATGCGCTCGGCCTCGTCGTCGTCCTTGTAGACGGTGATCCAGAGCTTCTCCGGCTCCAGGCCGTAACCACCCTTGTCCTGGGGGCCGGTGAGCAGCTCCCAGGCGTACTTGATGGCGCCTTCCTTGAAGTAGTCGCCGAACGAGAAGTTGCCGCACATCTGGAAGAACGTGCCGTGCCGGGTGGTCTTGCCGACCTCTTCGATGTCCGGGGTGCGCACGCACTTCTGCACGCTGGTGGCGCGGTCGAAGGGCGGCTTGACCTCACCCAGGAAGTAGGGCTTGAAGGGCACCATGCCGGCCGGGACGAGGAGCAGAGTCGGGTCGTCCGCGATGAGCGACGCCGAAGGGACGACGGTGTGCCCGCGCTCCTCGAAGAAGCTCAGCCAGCGGCGGCGGATCTCAGCCGACTCCATCAGTGGTCCTCATTCCGGTTGTACGAGTACGTCGTGTTGTCGATGACGTACGACTTCGGCTTGCTGCGGTTCTCGATCGCGGCCTGACGCCGCGGCGCGGGGAGTTCGGGGTCCGCGCCGATGCCCAGCGCGTCCTCCAGCTCGGCCTCCCGCTGGGCCATGTTGTCGCGGACGTCGAGCGCGAAGCCGACGGCGCGGTCCTTGAGCCGGTTGCCCGCCTCCAGCGCCTTGTTGGCGGCCTGGGTGGCCAGGTGCTCGGGGGTCAGCTGCTTCAGTTTGCGGTTGACCTTGGTAGTGGCCCACACACCGGCCGCGACGCCCGTGGTGAACCAGAAGCTACGGCGGAACATCGCTGGATCAGCCCTTCTTCCGCTTGCTCCGCCGTGCGGCCGGAACGGTGCGGCCCACGATCACGGTACGCCGGGGTTCTCGCACGGGCACGTCGTCCTTGCGGCCCGCGATGGCCCGGCGCACGCCGTAGCCGAAGGCCGCGACCTTGACCAGGGGGCCACCGAAGGTGGAGGCCACCGTGGACGACAGCGCGGAGGCGTTGGAGGTGACTTCCTGGACGTCGGAGGCGATGGCGTCGACCCGGTCGATCTGGGTCTGCGCCGAGCGCACCGCGGAGGAGGCGTCCGCCAGGAGCGGTACGGCCTGATCGGTCACGTCCGCGACCAGCTTGGTGGTCGCCCTGAGCGTCTGGGCCAGCCTCACCAGTGCCACAGCGAGGAAGGAGACCAGGATCGCCCAGAACACGGCCACCAGGATCCCGGCCACCTCTCCACCGGACACTGTGTGCACCCGCTCCCTGAAACGCGCCTCAACATCGAAAAGTCGTGGACCGAGCCTATCGCGCCGGGCGTGGGGCTCCGTACCGGATTACCGCCCGTGCGCGCCCGAGTTGCGCGAAGCGATTGTACGGAGTGAATACGCTTCAGTACGCTCCGTATCCCATGCGAGAAGGACAGGGTGAGGACACCCCGGTGGCCGGCAATCTGCCCCTGGAGCTCGACGCGTTCGTCGGACGCACGGCCGAACTGACGGGGCTGGCCGAGGCGCTCGCCGGGACCCGGCTGGTGACGGTGACCGGGGTGGGCGGGGTGGGCAAGTCCCGGCTCGCCGCCCGCGCCGCCGCCCGGTCCGCGCCGCCGGACGGGGTGTGGCGGGTGGAACTGGCGCCGGTGCGCGATCCCGCGTTCGTCGACCACGCGGTGGTGGCGGCCCTGGGACTGACCGACCACACCACGCGCCCACCCCGCGAGACCCTCCTCGACCGGCTCGCCGACCGTCAACTCCTGCTGCTCCTGGACGGGTTCGAGCATCTGGTGGAGTCCTGCGCGGAGCTGGTGACCGAGTTACTGGGCCGGGCGCCCGGGCTGCGGGTGCTCGCCGTGGGCCGCAGACCGCTCGCGGTGCCGGGTGAGCGGCTGCTCCCGCTGGCGCCGCTGGGCGAGGACGAGGCGGTGGAACTGTTCACGGACCGGGCCGCCCTGCACGGGGTGGCGGTCGCGGACGACGCGGACGTACGGGAGCTGTGCCGCCGGCTGGACGGGATCCCGCTGGCCGTGGAGCTGGCGGCCGGGCGGCTGCGGGCGCTGTCCCCCGGGCAGTTGCTGGCCCGGCTCGACGACCGGTTCCGGCTGCTGACCAGGGCCGGCGGGGACTCGCCGTGGCGGCATCGGACACTGCGTACGGCGATCGGCTGGAGCCATGAACTGTGCACGCCCGAGGAGCGGTTGCTGTGGGCGCGGCTGTCGGTGTTCGCCGGGCGGTTCGACCTGGAGGCCGTGGAGTACGTGTGCAGCGGGCACGGTCTGCACTCCGAAGATGTCCTCGACGTGCTCTCGGAACTCCTCGCGCAGTCGGTGGTCTCCCGCGAGGAGACCGGCTCAGGCGTGCGGTACCGGATGCTCGACACCGTCCGGGCCTACGGCGCCGACTGGCTGGTGGCCACCGGGGACGCGGACCGGCTGCGGCGCCGGCACCGCGACTGGTACCTGGGCCTGGCGACCTGGTGCGAGCTGGACTGGTTCTCGCCACGCCAGTCCGAGGTCGCCGCGCGCGTGGAGGCGGAGCTGCCGAATCTGCGCAGCGCGCTGGAGCACTGTCTGTCCGAGCCCGACGAGGCACATCTGGGGCAGCTCCTCGCGGGCTCCCTGTGGTTCTACTGGGTCGGCTGCGGGCGGCTGTCGGAGGGGCGGCACTGGCTGGACCAGGCGGTGCGGCTGGACTCCGGACATGAGCAGTCCCGGCTGAAGGCCCTGTGGGTGCTCGGCTATGTGGCGATCCTCCAGGGCGACACGGTCCCCGCGCTCGCCGCCCTGCACGAGTGCGCCGAGGAGGCGGAGCTGTCGGTGAACGAGACCGCGGCGGCCTACGCCGAGCACCGCACTGGCTGTCTGGCCCTGGTCAGCGACGACATGGCCGGTGCCGAGGCGCTGCTGCGCTCGGCGCTGGACCGCTACCAGGAAATCGGCGAGCTCAACAGCAATGTCCTGATGGGCCAGGTGGAGCTGGGCATGACCCGGGCCTTCCAGGACGATCTGGCCGAGGCGGTACGGCTGTGCGAGGACGTGCGCCGGGTCTGCGAGGACCACGGCGAGCGCTGGGCCCGGTCGTACGCGCTGTACGTGCTGGCGTACGCGGCCTGGCGGGAGGGCGATCAGGGCCGGGCGCGGGAGCTGCTGACGGACTGTCTGGGCAGCGCACACTCCTTCCACGATCTGCTGGGCTCGGTGCTCACGGTGGAGCTGCTGGCCCTGGTCACCGTGACGGAGGGGGACGCGGCGGAGGCGGCGGTGCTGCAAGGGGCGGCCGGGCGGATGTGGCCCTCGGTGGGGCTGCCGCTGTTCGGCTCGGCCTACTACAACGCCCCGCACGAACTGTGCGAGGCCATGGCCCGGGAGCGGCTCGGCGATGAGCGGTACGAGGACTGCGTACGCGCCGGTGCCCTGCTGGACCGGGAGGCGGCGGTGACCCGGGCGCTGGGTCTGGGGCGGCCGACGGCGCAGGCGCTGGAGGCGCTGCCGGTGCCGCGCGGGCCGGTGCGGCAGACCAAGGTCACCCCCGAAACGCAGGAACCCGCCGCCTCGCCCACCCGGAAGGGCGGGGAGACGGCGGGCTGAGGCGCAGTGCCTACGACCGCTGAAGGATCAACGGGCGTAGTACTCGACGACGAGCTGCTCGTCGCAGATCACCGGGATCTCCTTGCGGTTCGGCTCACGGTCCAGGCGGAACGCCAGGGCCTTGAGGTTCACCTGGAGGTAGCGCGGGGTCTCGCCCTCGGGGGCGAAGCCGCCCTCACGGGCGATGGAGAAGAGGGTCTTCTCGCGGCTGCGCTCGCGGACCATCACGACGTCGTCGGGACGGACGCGGAACGACGGCTTGTCGACCTTCTGGCCGTTGACCTCGATGTGGCCGTGCACGACCATCTGACGGGCCTGGTAGATGGTGCGGGCGATGCCCGAACGCAGGACCAGGGCGTCGAGACGACGCTCGAGCTCGATGACCAGGGCCTCACCGGTCTTGCCCTGGGTCTTGGCGGCACGCTCGTAGGCGCGGACGAGCTGACGCTCGGACACGTCGTACTGCGCACGCAGACGCTGCTTCTCCAGCAGACGGACCTTGTAGTCCGAGTTCTGCTTGCGGCCACGGCCGTGCTCACCCGGCGGGTAGGGACGGGCCTCGAAGTACTTGACGGCCTTCGGGGTCAGCGCGATGCCGAGGGCACGCGACTTCTTGACCTTGGGGCGGGACTGGTTCGCCACAATCTCTCATTTCTTGGTGTTCGGCTTGTCAGTGTTGGCGGGAGGTCGCATCCGCAGCCGGGGAAACCCTTGGGGCCTCGAAGGGCCTGCCGGGCAGCCGCTCCCCTGGTCTGGGCACATACGTGCAGCACGCGAGTGGCCCACCGGCCGGTCCCGTACTGCGACGGGATGGTGGTGGGCTGCCCGCGACACCGATCGACGGTGCGCGACGCTCCTGGAACCCCCGGAGGGGCTCCGGCTGGATGTCCCGCTCTGACTGCGCGGGACTCAGCACTTCGGAGCAGTTTACAGGGTGCTCAGGACCGCCTGCGACCGAGGTGCTTCCTGGTCCACTCCACGGCGTCCGCGTACCGCGCCTCCGTGCCGTGCCGGGTCGGGGCGTAGTACTCGCGGTCCTTCAGGGCGTCCGGGGCGTACTGCTGCTCGGCGATGCCCTCGGGCAGGTCGTGCGGGTACACATACCCCTGCGCGTGCCCGAGCTTGGCGGCGCCCTTGTAGTGGCCGTCTCTCAGATGCGGCGGCACGGACCCGGCCAGCCCCTTGCGTACGTCCTCCAGGGCGGCGCCGATCGCGGTCGTCGCGGAGTTGGATTTCGGGGCCAGGGCGAGGGCGATGGTGGCGTGGCTGAGGGTGAGGGCGGCCTCGGGGAAACCGATCATGGCGACGGCCTGGGCGGCGGCGACCGCGATGGGCAGGGCGTTCGGATCGGCGAGGCCGATGTCCTCGCTGGCGGAGATCATCAGGCGGCGGGCGATGAACCGGGGGTCCTCGCCGGCCTCGATCATGCGGGCCAGGTAGTGCAGGGCGGCATCGACGTCGGAGCCGCGGATGGACTTGATCAGGGCGCTGGCCACGTCGTAGTGCTGATCGCCGTCGCGGTCGTACTTCACGGCGGCGCGGTCGACGGTCTCCTCCAGGGTGGTGAGGGAGATCGCCTCCTCGCCCTTGTCGAGGGCGGCCCCGGCGGCGGCCTCCAGGGCGGTCAGGGCGCGCCGGGCGTCGCCGCCCGCAATGCGCAGGAGGTGGTCCTCGGTGTCGCCGGGGAGGGTGACGGCGCCCTTGAGGCCGCGCTCGTCGGTGAGCCCCCGGTGCAGAAGTCCCCGCAGGTCGTCGTCCGTGAGGGGTTCGAGGGTCAGCAGCAGGGAGCGGGACAGCAGCGGGGAGATGACCGAGAAGTAGGGGTTCTCGGTGGTCGCCGCGATCAGGGTCACCCAGCGGTTCTCCACCGCCGGGAGCAGGGAGTCCTGCTGGGCCTTGCTGAAGCGGTGGATCTCGTCGAGGAAGAGGACGGTCTCCTTGCCGAACCCGCCGGTGGCGCGGCGCGCGCCCTCGATGACCGCGCGGACCTCCTTGACGCCCGCGGTGATCGCGGACAGCTCCACGAACCGCTTGTTGGTGGCCTTGGAGACGACGTACGCCAGGGTCGTCTTGCCGGTGCCGGGCGGGCCCCAGAGGATCACCGAGGAAGGTCCGGCGGGGCCGCCGCCGGACTCCCCGACCAGTCTGCGCAGCGGTGAGCCGGGCTTGAGGAGATGCTGCTGGCCCACCACCTCGTCGAGGATGCGGGGGCGCATCCGGACGGCCAGGGGGCTGGCGGCCGGGTCTTTCTCCTGGCGCTCTTCCGCGGCGGCGGTGAACAGGTCGGGCTCCACGCTGAAACCCTAAATCACGGCACTGACAATGCCCTCGGGCCGATCAGCTGGTCCAGAAGTCCCACCAGCGGGTCATGATCAGGATGCCGATGACGCCGATGTGCAGCACCGGGAGCACCCAGGTGAACTCGCCGAAGAAGCTCTTCAGCCAGCGCGGTGCCGGCAGGAAGCCGTTGCGCACGTTGAACGAGGTCACGTACCAGAACATGATGATCGTCGCGACCCAGGCCAGGGAGCACCACAGGCACAGGGCGCCGATGCGGTACAGCGACTGGAACATCAGCCAGGCGCAGAAGCTCACGCCGAAGAGGGTGCCGGCGTTGAAGGTGAGCCAGTACCAGCGCGGGAAGCGGGCGCGGGCGAGCAGGCTGACGCCGACGCAGATGACGATGCCGTAGGCGACTAGGCCGAGCATCGGGTTGGGGAAGCCGAAGACCGACGCCTGGTCGCTCTCCATGACGCTGCCGCAGGAGACGACGGGGTTCAGGCTGCACCCGGGGACGAAGGTCTTCCCCTCGACCTTGGCCTCCAGCAGCTTGAACTTGTCGATCGTGATGACCCACGCCGCGAGCAGTCCGGCAGCGCCGGTGATCACCAGCATCAGCGCGAAGGCGGTACTGCCGCCCTCTCTGCGTGGCGCCTCGACGGTGCGCTCCGGTTCGGGCTCGGTGGAGACGTCTTTCACTGTCGTCTTGCTCATCACGCCGATTCCGTCTGCTTGAGAGTTGGACCTTCTTTGAGCAGGGGCCATTGTGCCGCACCAGGGCCCGTGTCCACCGTTCGGTGGACATAAGGAGGTACGGACGATCGTCCCTGAACGTTCGGTTCCGGCCGAGGCTCGACGCATGACAGCACACAGGAGCGAACTCGCGGTGGATGTACGAGGACTGCGCAAGCGGTACGGCGACCTCACCGCGGTCGACGGCATCGATCTCGGTATCCGCGCGGGAGAGGTGTTCGGCCTGCTCGGACCCAATGGCGCGGGCAAGAGCACCACGGTGGAGATCCTCCAGGGCCACCGGGACCGGGACGCGGGCGAGGTCTTCGTGCTCGGCGCGGACCCGGCGCAGGGCACGCGTGCGTGGCGTTCACGTGTCGGAATTGTCTGGCAGGACGAATCGGCGCCCGCCGAGTTGACGGTCCGCGAGACCGTGCAGCATTTCGCGCGCTACTACCCGAGGCCGCGCGACCCGGAGGAGGTCATCGGCCTGGTCGGTCTGGAGGCGAAGGCGAACAGCCGGATCAAGGCGCTCTCGGGCGGCCAGCGGCGCCGTCTCGATGTCGCGCTCGGCGTGATCGGCGGCCCCGATCTGCTGCTTCTCGACGAGCCGACGACCGGGTTCGACCCCGCGGCCCGGCGTCAGTTCTGGGAGCTGATCCGCACGCTCTCCGACGAGGGCACGACCATCGTGCTCACCACGCACTACCTGGAGGAGGCAGAGGCGCTGGCGGACCGGCTCGCCATCGTCACCGCGGGACGGATCGTCGCCGAGGGCCCGCCCGCCGCACTGCGCGAGCGGCACGGCACCGGCGCCACCGTCGAGTGGACCGAGCGGGACGGCACCCCGCGCGCCGAGCACACCGACACGCCCACCCGCACGGTCGCCGAGCTGACGCACCGCTTCGACGGTGAGATCCCGGGGCTCACGGTGACCCGCCCCACGCTGGAGGACGTCTACCTCCGGCTCACCGGACAGGAGGACGCGCGATGACCACGACCGCCGTACGGCTTCGGAGCGAGGCTTCCGTGGAGCGCCTGCCCGGGGCCTGGGGGCTCGGGATGCGGCGGGGTGCGTTGGAGATCAGGCAGTTCTTCCGCCAGCGCGACCAGGTGGTGTTCACCTTCGCCTTCCCGGTCGTCTTCCTGTTCCTGTTCGCGTCGATCTTCAGCGACGACGTGGACGGCGCCGGCGTCACCGCCTCGCAGTTGTACGTCCCCGCGATGATGGCCGCCGGCATCATGTCGACGAGCTTCCAGTCCCTCGGCATCTCGATCGCCATCGAACGCGACGAGAAGGTGCTGCGCCGGCTGCGCGGCACTCCGATGCCCCCGGCCTCCTATTTCCTCGGCAAGATCTGGCTGGTTCTGGTCACCGGTCTGCTGGAGACAGCGATCCTGCTGCTCGTCGGCACGACGCTCTACGACGTGAATCTGCCCTCGGACCTGACCAGTTGGTTCCACTTCACCTGGGTCTTCGTCCTCGGTCTCACGGCGTGCGCGCTGCTCGGCATCGCGATCAGCTCGGTCCCCAAGTCGGGCAAGAGCGCGACCTCCGTGGTGGTCCTGCCCTTCCTGGTCCTGCAGTTCATCTCCGGGGTGTACATCGCGATCGACACCATCCCCGACTGGATGCTGAACATCGGCGCCCTGTTCCCGCTGAAGTGGATGTGCCAGGGGCTGCGCGGGGTGTTCCTGCCGGACTCGGCGCAGATCCTGGAGCAGGCGGGCGGCTGGGAGTTCGAGCGGATCGCCCTGGTGCTCGGGGCGTGGTGCGTCGGAGGATTGGCGCTGTGTCTGCTGACCTTCCGGTGGAAGAACCGGCGCGCCGGATGACCGTGTCCACGGCCGCGGCGAGCGCGTACACCTGGGACCGCTCGTTCCGGCTCTGGGACACGTTCTTCGCGCTGATCTGGCTGGCCACCCTGGTGTTCGTGCTCGGCACGGGCTTCCCGGGGTGGCCGGTCCGGCTCACGTCGGCGGCGCTGCTGGTGCCGCTGATCCCGCTGTACGTCCTCGTCGGCCGCCCCATCCTGCGGGCCGATCCGCCCGACGAGCGGCGGGCGCTCGGCTATCTGACGGCGGCTGTGGCGCTGTTCCTGCCGTCTGCGGTGCTGGTGGGCGAGACGCGGCTGATGACGTTCGCGCTGGTCCCCCAGTGCTTCATGACGCTGCGGACGCGGTGGGCGTTCGTGGCCGTGGGCGTGATCAACCTCGTGCCCGTGCTGGGCTGGGCGCTGCTGTGGTGGCCCGGGGACGAGGCCGTGTTCTTCAACTCGGTGTTCGCGCTCGTCACGTTCGTCTTCTCGATCGCCGTCGGCAGCTGGATCATCCGGGTCATCGAGCAGAGCCAGGAGCGGGCCGAGCTGATCGCGGAGTTGGACGCGAGCCGCCACGAGGTGTCGCGGCTGTCGGCGGCGCACGGGGCGCTGGCCGAGCGGGAGCGGATGGCGCGGGAGATCCACGACACGCTCGCCCAGGGCTTCACCAGCCTGCTCATGCTCGTCCAGGCCGTCGAGGCCGAGCTGGAGCACGATGTTCCGCAGGCGCGGCGTCATCTGGCCCTGATGGACGATACGGCCCGGCAGAACCTGGCCGAGGCCCGCGCCCTGGTCGCCGGGGCGGCGCCGGCCGATCTGGACGGTGCCTCGCTCCCGGACGCGCTGGGCCGGCTCGCGGCGCGCCGGGCGGCGACGCTGGAGGTGACCGGACCGGTGCGTCCCCTGCCCGCGGGACCGGAGGTGGTGGCCCTGCGCTCCTGCCAGGAGGCGTTGTCGAACGCCCGTAAGCACGCCGGGAGTTCGGTGTCCGTCGGGATCACGCTGACGTACTCGCCCGACGCCCTCACCGTGTCCGTTCGGGACGACGGCACCGGCTTCGACCCCTCGTCCGTGACCGACGGCTACGGTCTTGCGGGGCTGCGCGCCCGGGCCGCCGAGGCCGGCGGTACCGCCCGGATCGACAGCGCACCGGGCAAGGGCACGACAGTGACGGTCCGGCTGCCCGTACCCCCTCCGAGGAGTTCCTCATGATCCGGATCATCCTGGCCGACGACCATCCCGTCGTACGGGAGGGCCTGCGGGCGATGCTGAGCGCCGAACCGGACCTGACCGTCGTCGCCGACGCCTCCAGCGGCCCGCAGGCCGAGGCGCTGGCGGCCGAACTGCGGCCCGACATCGTGCTGATGGACCTGCGGATGCCGGGCGGCGGGGGCGTGGACTCGATCGTGCGGATGACCGCGGCCGGGCTGCCGTGCCGGGTGATCGTCCTCACGACGTACGAGACGGACCGCGACATCCTGCGGGCCGTGGAAGCGGGCGCCGCGGGCTACCTGCTGAAGGATCTGCCGCGCGGGGAACTGGCGGAGGCCGTACGGGCGGCCGCACGGGGCGAGACGGTGCTGGCACCGTCCGTGGCGGCCCGGCTGGTGGACCAGCTGCGCACCAAGCCGGAGCGGCCGCGGCTGTCGGACCGTGAGGTGGCGGTGCTGCGACTGGTCGCGGAGGGCTGCACCAACGCGGAGATCGGGCGGCGGCTGTTCATCGGGGAGTCGACGGTGAAGACGCATCTGCTGCGCGTCTTCGGAAAGCTGGGAGTCGACGACCGCACAGCCGCCGTGACGAACGCCATGCGCCACGGACTGCTCGACCACTGACACCACGCACCGAAAACCGCGCGGACGCCGGGATCGAGCGACGGCCCACGCGCCGGCAACCGCACATGGACACAGCATCGGGGAGCCGACGGTGAAGACACATCTGCTGCGCGTCTTCGGCAAGTTGGGGGTGGACGATCGGGCGGCGGCGGTCACCATTGTCCTGCGGCATGGGCTCCTCGACACATGAAGAGGGCGCCGGGCCTGTGCCCGGCGCCCTCTGTCAGGCGGGTCAGCCGAGCTTGGACTCCAGCTCGGCCACGATCTCGTTGACGCCGATCGCCGTCTGCTCGCCGGTCTCCATGTCCTTGAGCTGGACGACGCCTTCCGCGAGGTCGCGCTCACCGGCCACGA
The DNA here is from genome assembly GCF_027270315.1 of Streptomyces cinnabarinus. Taxonomy (NCBI): domain Bacteria; kingdom Bacillati; phylum Actinomycetota; class Actinomycetes; order Kitasatosporales; family Streptomycetaceae; genus Streptomyces; species Streptomyces cinnabarinus. The sequence continues at coordinate 1,744,083 of NZ_CP114413.1, forward strand.
CGGTGTAGCGGGCGCCACTGCGGTTGGCGTTCTTCATGGCGCCCTTGAGGCCCTTCGCGCCGTACGAGAAGTCCGCCGCGATGCCGACCTTGCGCAGCTCGGTGACCTTCGCGAACAGGACCCGCCGGGCCTCCTCGCCGAGCGGCACCGCGAACACGCTGGTCGTGGAGGGCAGCGCGAGCTCCACGCCCTCGGCCTCCAGGGCGAGGACCGTGCGGTCGACGCCGAGGGCCCATCCGACGGACGGCAGCGCGGGGCCGCCGATCATCTCGGACAGACCGTCGTAGCGGCCGCCGCCGCCCACCGCGGACTGGGAGCCCAGGCCGTCGTGGACGAACTCGAAGGTCGTGCGCGTGTAGTAGTCGAGGCCGCGCACCAGCTTGGCGTCGTCCTCGAAGGCCACGCCCGCGGCCGTGATCAGTTCGCGGACCTCCTCGTGGTACGCCTTGCAGGCGTCGCAGAGATAGTCGCGCAGCAGGGGCGCCTCCCCGAGCTGCTTCTGGACCGACTCGCGCTTGTCGTCGAGGACGCGCAGCGGGTTGATCTCCGCGCGGCGCAGGGTGTCCTCGTCGAGGTCCAGGCCGCGCAGGAAGTCCTGGAGGGCGGCGCGGTAGACCGGACGGCACTCCGCGTCGCCGAGGCTGTTGAGCAGGATACGGAAGTCGCGCAGGCCCAGCGAGCGGTACGCCTGGTCCGCCAGGATGATCAGCTCGGCGTCCAGCGCCGGGTCCTCGGCCCCGATCGCCTCGGCGCCGACCTGGGAGAAGTGGCGGTAACGGCCCTTCTGGGGGCGCTCGTAGCGGTAGTACGAGCCGGAGTACCAGAGCTTGACCGGGAGGTTGCCCGCCTTGTGCAGGTTGGCCTCCAGCGCGGCGCGCAGCACGGAGGCGGTTCCCTCGGGACGCAGCGCGAGCTGGTCGCCGCCCTTGGTCTCGAACGCGTACATCTCCTTGGTCACGATGTCGGTGGACTCACCGACACCGCGCGCGAACAGCTCGACGTTCTCGAAGCCGGGCGTCTCGATGTAGCCGTAGCCGGAGTTGCGCAGCGGAGCCGCGATCGCCTCGCGGACGGCCAGGAACTTGGCGCTGTCCGGCGGGATCAGGTCGTAGGTGCCCTTGGGGGCCTTGAAGGTGCTCACGGAAAGTCTCTCGTCACATTCCTCGTCGGGGAGCCTGCTGGGCTGCTCCCTGGCCGTCGGCCACCTGCCGCAGATACGGGTTGGTGGCGCGTTCCTGGCCGATGGTCGTGTACTCGTTGTGACCGGGCAGCACCACGGTGGCGTCGTCGAGCGGCAGGACCACGCGGGCCAGGGACTCGAGCATGTCGTCCATGGAGCCACCGGGGAAGTCGGTGCGTCCGATGGAGCCGGCGAACAGCAGGTCGCCCGAGAACAGGATCGGCGGGATGTCCGCCGCCTCGGGCAGCCCGAAGGTCACCGACCCCTTGGTATGGCCCGGTGCGTGGGCGACGGTCAGCTCAAGGCCCGCCAGCTCCAGCTTCACGCCGTCGGTCAGTTCCTTGACGTCGTCCGGCTCCCCGATGGTCAGTTCGCCCATCAGCGGCATCCCGATGGAGCGGCCGAGCGCCCGCTCGGGGTCGCTCATCATGTACCGGTCCTCGGGGTGGATCCAGGCCGGTACGTCGTGCGCGCCGCACACGGGGACGACCGAGGCCACATGGTCGAGGTGGCCGTGGGTGAGGACGACGGCGACGGGCTTGAGGCGATGCTTTCTGATCGCTTCCTCGACGCCTTCGGCGGCCTGATGGCCAGGGTCGATGATCACGCACTCCTCACCGGCGGCGGGGGCGACGAGATAACAGTTCGTCCCCCAGGCCCCGGCGGGGAACCCGGCAATGAGCACGATCGTCCTTCGTTGTGTCGGTTCGGGTGACAAGTCGGTGGGCTGCGCCTGAGGTCAGAGCCTACCGGCGCTGCCGATTCCTCAGCGAACCCATATACGGTACGGGGCACACCCAGACGCATACAGACGCTTGAGGAGACAACCCCGTGGTCAGCCAGGAACAGCGGCGGCGTCAGCTCGCCCGGGAGAAGTTCTTGCGGCAGCAGCAGCGGCGCACGGACGCGCGGCGCAAGTCACGCACGCGCAACGCGGTGATCGCGTCGGCGATCGGCGTCGTCCTCATCGGCAGCCTCGGGCTCTACACGGCGGGCGCCTTCGACGGGGACGACGGCAAGTCGAACGCGGGCGCGGAGGTCACGCCGAGCGCCGCGCCGACCAGCAAGGTCCCGGACCCGTGCGAGAAGGCGGCCAAGGGCGAGGTCGAGACCATGAGCTGGAAGAAGGAACCGGCCATGACCATCGACAAGTCCGCGGACTACACGATGAAGCTGTCGACGACCTGCGGTGAGATCGACATAGCGCTCAAGGCCGAGGCCGCCCCGCACACGGTGAACTCGTTCAACTTCCTGCTGAACAAGGGCTACCTGGACCACACCAAGTGCCACCGGCTGACGGACAGCGGCATCTACGTCCTGCAGTGCGGCGACCCGACGGGCACCGGCACCGGCGGGCCGGGCTACACCATCCCGGACGAGAACCTCAAGGACAAGGACGTCAAGGGCGACGTCTACCCGGCGGGCACGGTCGCGATGGCGAACCAGTTCAACGCCCAGACCGGTGAGGGCAAGGACTCCGGCGGCAGCCAGTTCTTCCTCGTCTACCAGGACAGTCCGCTGCCGGCCAACTACACGCCCTTCGGCACGGTGACCGAGTCGGGGATGAAGGTCCTCACGAAGCTCTCCGCCGCCGGGGCGCAGGCCGCGGACCCCACGACGGGCAACACGGCGCCCAACGCGACCGTGGTGATCAACAAGGCAACTGTCAGCAAATCCTGACCCCCCAACTGCGAAATTTCGGTCGCGCGGGATGCGGACAGGCAACCCGCCGGTCGCCTATGTTGGCCGTGACGAAACTGTGGACGATGCCCGGGGGCACTGAAGCCCCTCGCAGGCATCATGTGGAGGAGGCGCTGTGAGCAGCGACCCGTGGGGCCGCGTCGACGAGACGGGGACCGTGTACGTGCGTACGGCCGACGGCGAGCAGGTCGTCGGTTCCTGGCAGGCCGGCTCCCCTGAGGAGGCGCTGGCCTACTTCGAGCGCAAGTACGAGGGCCTGGTTGTCGAGATCGGCCTCCTCGAGAAGCGAGTGAAGACCACCGACCTGTCGGCGAAGGACGCCCAGGTGGCGATCGACCACATCCGCGAGCAGGTCGACGCGCACCACGCGGTCGGTGACCTGGACGCGCTGCGGCAGCGTCTGGACAAGCTCGTGGAGTCGGTCGACAAGCGTCGCGAGGAGCGCAAGCAGCAGCGCGCCAAGCAGTCCGACGAGGCCCGGCACGCCAAGGAGGCGCTGGTCGTCGAGGCGGAGGAGCTGGCCCAGTCCGACCAGTGGCGGGCGGCCGGTGAGCGGCTGCGGGCGCTGGTGGACACCTGGAAGGGGCTGCCGCGTCTCGACCGCAAGTCCGACGACGAGCTGTGGCACCGCTTCTCGCACGCGCGCTCGGCGTTCTCCAAGCGGCGCAAGGCGCACTTCGCGGCGCTGGACGCGCAGCGCGAGGAGGCCCGCAAGACCAAGGAGCGGCTGGTCTCCGAGGCCGAGGCGCTGTCCGGGTCGACGGACTGGGGTCCGACGGCCGCGCGCTACCGCGAGCTGATGGCGGAGTGGAAGGCCGCGGGCCGGGCCCAGCGCGAGCACGAGGACGATCTGTGGAACCGCTTCCGCGGCGCCCAGGACGTGTTCTTCGCGGCGCGCAGCTCGGTCTTCGCCGAGCGGGACGCCGAGCAGTCGGAGAACCTCAAGCTGAAGGAGGAGCTGGCCCATGAGGCCGAGAAGATCCTCCCGGTGACGGATCTCAAGACCGCGCGGGCCGCGTTCCGGTCGATCAACGAGCGCTGGGAGGCCATCGGCCATGTGCCGCGGGACGCCCGGCCGAAGGTCGAGGGCCGGATGCACGCCGTGGAGCGGGCGATCCAGGAGGCCGAGGAGGCCGAGTGGCGCCGGACCAACCCGGAGGCACGCGCGCGTGCCGCGGGTCTGACCGGTCAGCTCCAGGCCGCCGTGGACAAGCTCCGCGGCCAGATCGAGCAGGCGCGCGCCCAGGGCAACAACGCCAAGGCCGACAAGCTGGAGCGCGAGCTGGAGGGCCGCCAGGCCCTGCTGGACCAGGCCCTGAAGGGCCTCCAGGAGTTCGGCGGCTGAGACCGTAGGTGTGAAAGGGCCCCGCACTCCGGTGCGGGGCCCTTTCGTATGCCTCTACGGCAGCCGCCTCACACGTCTCTACGACCGGCTGCGCGCCGATGTCACGCGGTACACGTCGTAGACGCCCTCGACGCCCCTGACCGCCTTCAGGACGTGCCCCAGGTGCTTGGGGTCGCCCATCTCGAAGGTGAAGCGGGAGGTGGCGACGCGGTCGCGGGAGGTCTGCACGGCCGCGGAGAGGATGTTGACGTGCTGGTCGGACAGGACGCGGGTGACGTCGGACAGGAGCCGGGACCGGTCGAGGGCCTCGACCTGGATGGCGACCAGGAAGACCGAGGACTGGGTGGGCGCCCACTCGACGTCGAGGATCCGTTCGGGCTCGCGGGACAGTGACTCCACGTTGACGCAGTCACTGCGGTGAACCGATACGCCACTACCGCGGGTGACGAAGCCGATGATCGGGTCGCCGGGGACGGGCGTACAGCAGCGGGCAAGCTTGACCCAGACGTCGTCGACGCCCTTGACCACCACACCGGGGTCCTGGCTGCTGCGCCGCTTGCGGCTGCGGCCACGGGCGGGCGGGACCGCCTCGTCGATCTCCTCGGTGGCCGCCTCCTCGCCGCCGAGCGCCTGCACCAGCTTCTGTACGACGTTCTGCGCGGCCACATGGCCTTCGCCGATCGCCGCGTACAGCGAGGAGATGTCGGGGTAGCGCATCTCGTGCGCGAGGGTGACCAGGGAGTCGCCGGTGAGGATGCGCTGGATGGGCAGGTTCTGCTTGCGCATCGCGCGGGCGATGGCGTCCTTGCCCTGCTCGATGGCCTCGTCGCGGCGTTCCTTGGAGAACCAGGCGCGGATCTTGTTGCGGGCGCGCGGCGACTTCACGAAGCCGAGCCAGTCCCGGGAGGGGCCCGCGCCGGCCGCCTTGGAGGTGAAGACCTCGACCAGGTCGCCGTTGTCCAGGGTGGATTCGAGGGGGACGAGCCGGCCGTTGACCCGGGCCCCTATGGTGCGGTGGCCGACCTCGGTGTGCACGGCGTAGGCGAAGTCCACCGGGGTGGCCCCGGCCGGGAGCGCTATGACATCGCCCTTGGGGGTGAAGACGAAGACCTCGTTGCGGGACAGGTCGAAGCGCAGGGACTCCAGGAACTCGCCGGGGTCCTCGGTCTCCTTCTGCCAGTCCAGGAGCTGGCGCAGCCACGCCATGTCGTTGAGGTGGTCGTCCTTGCCCTTGCCGGCCTTGGGCACGTCGGTACGCACCTTGGAGGCGCCGGCGACGGCCTCCTGCTTGTACTTCCAGTGCGCGGCGATGCCGTACTCGGCGCGGCGGTGCATGTCGAAGGTGCGGATCTGGAGCTCGACCGGCTTGCCGTTGGGGCCGATGACCGTCGTGTGCAGCGACTGGTACATGTTGAACTTGGGCATCGCGATGTAGTCCTTGAACCGCCCCGGAACCGGGTTCCAGCGGGCGTGGACGGTGCCCAGGGCCGCGTAGCAGTCGCGGACGGTGTCCACCAGGACGCGGATGCCCACCAGGTCGTAGATCTCCGCGAAGTCACGGCCGCGGACGATCATCTTCTGGTAGACGCTGTAGTAGTGCTTGGGGCGGCCGGTGACGGTGGCCTTGATGCGGGCGGCGCGCAGGTCCTGCTGGACCTCGTCGGTCACTATGGCCAGGTACTCGTCACGCTTGGGTGCCCTTTCGGCCACCAGCCGGACGATCTCGTCGTACATCTTGGGGTAGAGGATCGCGAAGGCGAGGTCCTCCAGTTCCCACTTGATGGTGTTCATGCCCAGGCGGTGGGCGAGCGGCGCGTAGATCTCCAGGGTCTCGCGCGCCTTCTTCTCCTGCTTCTCGCGCTTGAGGTAGCGCATGGTGCGCATGTTGTGCAGGCGGTCGGCGAGCTTGATGACCAGGACGCGGGGGTCCTTGGCCATGGCGACGACCATCTTGCGCACGGTCTCGGCCTGCGCGGCCTCGCCGAACTTGACCTTGTCCAGCTTGGTCACGCCGTCGACGAGCAGCGCGACGGAGTCGCCGAAGTCACGGCGGAGCTGGTCGAGGCCGTACTCGGTGTCCTCGACGGTGTCGTGCAGCAGGCCCGCCATGAGCGTGGCCGGATCCATACCCAGCTCGGCGAGGATGGTGGTGACGGCGAGCGGGTGCGTGATGTACGGGTCGCCGCTCTTGCGCTTCTGACCGCGGTGCCAGCGCTCGGCGACCTGGTAGGCCTTCTCGATCTGGCGGAGGGTGGCGGTCTCGATCTTCGGGTCGTTGCTGCGCACTATCCGCAGCAGCGGCTCCAGCACCGGGTTGTACGGGTTGGAGCGCTGGACGCCGAGGCGGGCGAGGCGGGCGCGGACGCGGTTCGAGGAGCCGGAGCGGGGCGGCTGGCCGGTGTTCGGGCGGACCGCGGGCGTGGCGGGGCGCTCGGGCGGGGCGGGCTTGGGGCGCGACTGGTCGGCCGGCTTGCCCACGGGCGCGGACTGGGCGTGCTGGACCGGCCCGTGGACGTCCTTGCGCGTGTTCTTCGCGGTCGACGTGTCCGGCGCGGGCTTGGCCGCGGGGCCCGAGGCGGAGTCGGGCTTGGCGGCGGTCAGGTGCTGGGCCTCGTCTGGCAAGAGGGCTCCTCGTGCGCGATCCGGGTCCCCCGGTCAGGCTCCGGAGACCCCATGGTAGCGATCCTGCGCCCCAGGATCGCCTTCAGGCCGATGTGAGGCCTGTACACCGGAGCAACATGAGAGACCGCCCGGGGATTCCTGGCCGGTGTCCTCCGGGTGGCCGAAGGCTTTCCGGGTCCTCACTCCCGCGTGCCGCACCGATGCGTGCCCGGACATGCGCGCGGGGCGCACGCCCCCCTTCCGGGAAGTGTGCGCCCCGTGTGCACCGGGTTGCTCAGATCTTGAGCAGGGCCTCCAGAGGGGCACCGTCGAGCGCCGGTGCCAGGCGGTCGCGGCCGCCGAGGAAGCCGAGCTCCATCAGCACGGCGAGGCCCGCGACCTCGGCGCCCGCCCTGCGGATGAGCTGGATCGACGCCTCGGCGGTACCGCCGGTGGCGAGGACGTCGTCGACGACCAGCACCCGGTCCTCGGCGCTCAGGTCCTCGGCGTGCACCTCGATCTCCGCCGAGCCGTACTCCAGGTCATAGGCCTGGCTGAGGGTGGCTCCGGGGAGCTTGCCCGCCTTGCGCACCGGGATGAAGCCCAGTCCGGCGCGGACGGCGACGGGGGCGCCGAGGATGAAGCCACGGGCCTCCAGGCCCACGACCTTGGTGGCGCCGGTTCGCTCGGCGATCCCCGCGAGGGTGTCGGTGAGCGCGGTGAACGCCGCCGGGTCCGCCAGGAGCGGGGTGATGTCCTTGAACATCACGCCCGGCTCCGGGTAGTCGGCCACATCGCGGATACGGCTGAGCAGCAGCTCCTCGATGCCGGTCATCGGCGCTTCCCCGAGGGCCGGCCACGGCCCCGGCTGCGGGACGCGGGCTGGTTGCGGGGGCCGACGACCGCGTGCGGGGCGTCGTCCGGCTCGTCGCCCACGGGCTCGTCGATGACACCGGCGGTCAGCGGCTCGCCCTTGGCCGCGGCCTGGGCCCGCTTGGCGAGTACGCGCTTCCTGAGGGCCTTCATCTGCGGCTCGAGCTCCTTGAGATCGGCGACGAGCGGCGTGGCGATGAAGATCGAGGAGTACGCACCGGCCGCGAGGCCGACGAACAGCGACAGCGAGATGTCGTTCAGCATGCCCGCGCCGAGGAAGCCGCCGCCGATGAACAGCAGGCCCGCCACCGGCAGCAGCGCGACCACCGTGGTGTTGATGGAGCGGACCAGGGTGCTGTTGATCGACCGGTTGGCGACGTCGCTGTAGGTCCAGCGGGTCTGTTTGGTGATGTCCTTCGTCTGTTCCTTGAGGCTGTCGAAGACGACGACTGTGTCGTACAGCGAGTAGCCGAGGATCGTCAGCAGACCGATCACCGTACCCGGGGTGACCTCGAAGCCCACCAGGGCGTAGATGCCGACCGTGATGGTGATGTCGTGGATCAGGGCGACGAACGCGGCGACCGCCATGCGCCACTCGAAGGCGATCGCCAGATAGATCACGACCAGGACCAGGAAGATCCCGAGGCCCTGCCAGGCCTTGTTGGCGATCTGCTCACCCCAGCTGGGGCCGACCAGTTCGCCGGTGACGTCGTTCTCGTCGACCTTCAGGTCCTTGGCGAGCTCCGTGGAGACCCGGTCGGCCTCCTTGGTCTCGATGCCCGCGACCTGGATGCGGAGCGTGCCGTTGCCGAGCTTCTGGACGATCGCGTCGTGGCCGGAGGCCTCTTCCGCGTACTCCTGCGCCTGGGAGACGGAGACGGAGGTCTTCGGGGTGGTGAAGACCGCTCCGCCCTGGAACTCGATGCCCATGTTCAGGCCGCGCACCGCGAGGCCCACGATCGCCGTGATGGTGATCAGGATGGACAGGCCGTACCAGATCTTGCGGTTGCCGACGAAGTCGTAGCCGATTTCGCCACGGTGCAGTCGGGCGCCGAGGTTGCCGAGCTTCGACATCTCACGCCTCCTTCGTCTCGATGGGGGCGGAGGGACGGCGGGTACGGCGCAGTGGCGGCTGGGCCCCGAGACGCTTGGGGTCGAGACCGGACCAGGGGTGGCCGCTGGCGAAGAACTTCCTGCGCGCCAGGAGCGTCAGCAGCGGCTTGGTGAACAGGAACACCACGACCACGTCGAGCACGGTGGTCAGGCCGAGCGTGAACGCGAAGCCCTGGACCTTGCCGACGGTGACGACGAAGAGCACCGCGGCGGCCAGGAACGACACGAAGTCGGAGACGAGGATGGTGCGCCGGGCGCGCGGCCAGGCCCGCTCGACGGCGGGACGCAGGGTGCGGCCCTCGCGGATCTCGTCCCGGACGCGTTCGAAGTACACGATGAACGAGTCCGCTGTGATGCCGATGGCGACGATGGCACCGCAGACGGCCGGCAGGTTCAGCGCGAAGCCGATGGCCGGGCCGAGCAGCGACATGATCACGTAGGTGAGGGCGGCGGAGACCAGCAGCGAGGCGACCGCGATGAGCGACAGGCCCCGGTAGTAGACCACCAGGTAGATGACGACCAGGGCGAGGCCGATCGCACCGGCGATCAGACCGGCCCGCAGCTGCTCACCGCCGAGCGCGGCGGTCACCGTGGTGACGCTGTCCTCGCCGAAGGTCAGCGGCAGGGCGCCGTACGACAGCATGTTGGCCAGGGACTGCGCGGACGCCTGGTCGAAGTTGCCGGAGATCTCGGCCGTGCCGGCGGTCAGCGCCTCGCTGACCCGGGGGTCGGAGACGACGTCGTTGTCCAGGACGATGGCGAACTGGTTCTGCGGGGGCTGGTTCTGGGCGAGCTTGCCGGTGATGTCACCGAACTTCTTGCGGCCCTCGCCGGTGAACTTCATGTTGACGGTCCAGCCGGCGGCGGTCTGGGTGTTGAACGACGCCTCGGCGCTGTCGACCTCGGTGCCGTCGACCTCGGCCGGGCCGAGGATGTACTTCTGCCACTGGCCGTCGGCGTTCTGGCCGCAGGCGACAGTGGAGTCCTCGGGCTTGGCGCCGTCACCGGCATTGGCGCGGGCCGTCTCGTCGGTGCAGTCGAGCGCGGCGTACTGCGCTTCGAGCTTGCCGGCGTCCGCGGAGCCGGAGGGGCTGGCGCTTGCCGACGGGGAGGCGCTGGAGCTCGCGCTGTCCGACGGGGTGGGGTCGGCCTTCAGGGCGTCGGTGGCCGCGCGGCCCTGCGTGGTGGAGGTCGCCGACGGCGTGCTGGACGCCGAGGGGGACGAGGAGGAGGTCGCCTTGTCCGTCGCCTTGTCGGTGGCCTTGTCCTTGGCGCCGCCGGAGGCGCTCGGGGACGGGCTGGTCGTCGCGGCGGCGCCGGAGACCTCGGTGGCGATGACCGGGCGGAAGTACAGCTTGGCGGTGGTGCCGACCTGGTCCCGGGCTTCCTTGGAGTTGGTGCCCTTGGGAATGTTGACGATGATGTTGCGATCGCCCTGGGTCTGGACCTCGGCCTCGGAGACACCAAGACCGTTGACGCGCCGCTCCATGATGTCGACGGCGGTGTCCATGTTGGTCTTGTTGATCGCCGATTCCTGGCCCGGCTCGGCCTCGGCGCGCAGCGTGATGCTCGTACCGCCGGCCAGGTCGATGCCCAGACGCGGGGTGGTGTGACCGGAGAGGAACATTCCCCCGGTGAGCGCCACGATGGCGATCAGAATGAGGGCCAGCGAGCGCCCCGGCTTGCTCTGGGCGCTCGCGCTCCGGCCCTTCTTAGGTGCTGCCACCTTCTCGTACTCCCTCTCGGGCCGCCTCTCGCCGGGTGGGCGTCGGCGGCCATGACATGTAGTCGGGATCCCCTGCGAGAGCCACGTGTCTCCCGGGGCGCGCGAGCGGGTCCGCGCGCCCCCGGTCAGCGGCTACTTGGCGTCGGAGTCGCCGTCGGACTTCTTCGGCTCGCTGTCGGCCTTCGTCTCGGCGACCGCGACGTCGTCCGCGGGCTCCTCGTCGGCGTCCGCGTCCTTCTTCCCGAGGTCGACGGACTTCTCGTCGGAGGCGGCGGCAGCGTCGTCGGACTCGGTGAGGGAGGAGGCGTCGTCCGGGACGACGTCGGCGTCGGTCTTCAGGTCGTGCTCGACGCCATGGACGATGCGGTTGTACTCGTCGTCCGAGAGGACGGCACCGATGGCGTTCTTCGCGAAGAGCAGTTCCACACCCGGACCGGCGTCGACGAGGACGGTGTCCTCGTTGACCTCCTTGACCGTGGCATACATGCCCCCGATGGTGCGGACGCCGGAACCGGGCTGCATCTGGTTCCGCATGTCGGCCGCGGCTTGCTGCTTCTTCTTGGCCGACCGGGTCATCAGGAACATGGCCCCGATGAGCACGATGAACGGGAGGAGGGTCACGAGACTCACGGGTCGGAACTTCCTTCACACGACCGCGATGGGGAGCGGCCTGATGGTTGGGGGTATGTGTGCCGCCGACAACGGCGGCATCGGCGGAGTCTAAGCGAGTCCGCGTGCATGGAACAACGCTCAGCATGGCACCCAGGTTCCTGACCCGGCCAATACCGCGCCGTGATGGCGCGGTCACGGCGCCCTCACGTCCCGAACAGGTCCTGTTGTCCGTTTCCGCCGGTCCGGGAGTGCGGCGGGGTGAGGCCGAGATGCACCCATGCGGCGGGCGTGGCGACCCGGCCCCGGGGCGTACGGGCCAGCAGGCCCTCCCGGACCAGGAAGGGCTCGGCGACCTCCTCGACCGTCTCGCGCTCCTCCCCCACCGCGACGGCGAGGGTGGACAGGCCGACCGGGCCGCCGCCGAACAGCTTGAGCAGGGCTTCAAGGACGGCCCGGTCCAGCCGGTCCAGGCCGCGGGCGTCGACCTCGTAGACCGCGAGGGCCGCCGCCGCGATGTCCTGGGTGATCCGTCCGTCCGCCTTGACCTGGGCGTAGTCGCGGACCCGGCGCAGGAGGCGGTTGGCGATGCGGGGCGTGCCGCGGGAGCGGCCGGCGATCTCGGCGGCTCCGGCGGTGTCGATCTCGACGTCGAGGAGGTGCGCGGAGCGGTGGACCACGCGCTCCAGCTCGGCGGGCTCGTAGAACTCCATGTGCGCGGTGAAGCCGAAGCGGTCGCGCAGCGGGGGCGGCAGCAGGCCCGCGCGCGTGGTGGCGCCGACCAGGGTGAAGGGCGGCAGCTCCAGCGGGATGGCGGTGGCCCCGGGGCCCTTGCCGACGATCACGTCGACCCGGAAGTCCTCCATCGCCATGTACAGCATCTCCTCGGCGGGCCGGGACATGCGGTGGATCTCGTCGAGGAAGAGGACCTCGCCCTCCTGGAGGGAGGAGAGGATCGCGGCGAGGTCGCCGGCGTGCTGGATGGCGGGGCCGGAGGTGATGCGGATCGGGGCGCCCATCTCGGCGGCGATGATCATCGAGAGGGTGGTCTTGCCGAGGCCGGGGGCGCCGGAGAGCAGGACGTGGTCGGCGGTGGCGCCGCGGGCGCGGGCGGCGCGCAGGACCAGGTCGAGCTGTTCGCGGACCTTCTCCTGACCGATGAACTCGCCCAGGTCCTTGGGGCGCAGCGCGGCCTCGACGGCCTGGTCCTCACGGTCGGCGACGGAGCCCACAAGACGCTCGCCGGCGGCGTCGGTGTCGGTGGTGTCGTCCCAGTTCATCAGTGGTGTGCCTCAGCGTGGTGGGGTCAGCGGGCGCGGTTGAGGGTCTGGAGGGCCGCCTTGAGCAGCTGGCCGACCGGGGGTGCTTCCCCGGCGGCCTCGGCCTGCGGGGCGACCGCGGTGACGGCCTCGTCGGCCTCGCGGGTGGCGTACCCGAGGCCGATCAGGGCGGCGTGCAGCTGGTCGCGCCAGCCCTGGCTGACCGGGGCACCGATCGCGGGGGCGCCGAGGGGCTCGCCGAGGCGGTCCTTCAGTTCCAGGAGCAGCTTCTGCGCACCCTTCCTGCCGATGCCCGGGACGGCGGTGAGCGCCTTCTCGTCCCCGGTGGCGACGGCTCTGCGCAGGGCGTCGGGCGAGTGCACGGCGAGCATCGCCTGGGCCAGCCGGGGGCCGACCCCGCTCGCGGTCTGGAGCAGCACGAACACCTGGCGTTCGTCGTCGTCGGCGAAGCCGTACAGGGTCAGCGAGTCCTCGCGGACCACGAGGGAGGTGGCGAGCTTGGTCTGCTGTCCCATGCGGAGCCCGGAGAGGGTGCCGGGCGTGCACTGGACCGAGATGCCGATCCCGCCCACCTCGACCACCGCGGAGTCGGGAGCGAGGGCGGCGACCGGGCCGCTGACGAAGGCGATCATGCGCTACGGCCTTTCGATGAAGCTGTGTGCAGGGCGACGGCCTGCTGGAGTCGGTTCTGCGCGGGGGCGCGCCAGATGTGACAGATGGCGAGGGCGAGGGCGTCGGCGGCGTCCGCGGGCTTGGGCGGCGCGCTGAGCCGCAGCAGGCGGGTGACCATGGCGCCGACCTGTGCCTTGTCGGCGCGGCCGCTGCCGGTGACGGCCGCCTTGACCTCGCTGGGGGTGTGCAGGGCGACGGGGATGCCGCGGCGGGCGGCGCAGAGCATGGCGACGGCGCTGGCCTGGGCGGTGCCCATGACCGTACGGACGTTGTGCTGGCTGAACACCCGCTCCACGGCGACGAATTCGGGCCGGTGCTCGTCCAGCCACTGCTCGATGCCCTGCTCCACGGCGACCAGGCGCTGCCCCAACTCCGCGTCCGCGGGCGTGCGTACGACACCGACGCCGAGCATCGTCAACGGCCGCCCCGCGACGCCTTCGACGACCCCGACCCCGCATCGCGTCAGTCCGGGGTCAACCCCGAGTACCCGCACACGCCCTCCCCTCGTTCTCCCCCGGCTTCGCTGGGTGGTGCCCCCAGTTTGTGCAGGCTATCCGGTGCCACTGACAACGGCGGCGGGCCGGTGGGGTGTGTCCCACCGGCCCGCCGGAATCCGCTCGGTTCGCGGCAGCGTTACGCGTCGACCTTCTCCATGATCTCGTCGCTGACGTCGAAGTTGGCGAAGACGTTCTGCACGTCGTCGCTGTCCTCCAGGGCGTCGATCAGCTTGAAGATCTTCTTGGCGCCGTCCTCGTCCAGCTCGACCTGGACGGACGGCACGAAGCTGGACTCGGCGGAGTCGTAGTCGATGCCGGCCTCCTGGAGCGCGGTGCGGACCGCGACCAGGTCGGTGGCCTCGCTGACGACCTCGAAGGACTCACCGAGATCGTTGACCTCCTCGGCGCCCGCGTCCAGGACGGCGGTGAGGACGTCGTCCTCGGACAGCTCGCCCTTGGGGACGATGATGACGCCCTTGCGGCTGAACATGTACGACACGGAGCCCGGGTCGGCCATGTTGCCGCCGTTGCGGGTCATGGCGACGCGGACGTCGGAGGCGGCGCGGTTGCGGTTGTCGGTGAGGCACTCGATGAGCACCGCGACGCCGTTCGGGCCGTAGCCCTCGTACATGATCGTCTCGTAGTCGGCGCCGCCGGCCTCGAGGCCTCCGCCGCGCTTGACGGCGGAGTCGATGTTCTTGTTGGGAACCGACTGCTTCTTGGCCTTCTGGATGGCGTCGTAAAGGGTCGGGTTGCCCTCGATGTCGACGCCGCCCATGCGGGCCGCGACCTCGATGTTCTTGATCAGCTTCGCGAAGAGCTTGCCGCGCTTGGCGTCGATCACGGCCTTCTTGTGCTTCGTCGTAGCCCATTTAGAGTGGCCGGACATCTGCCTGTCTCCTTCGCGTAACCCACTAAGAACGAACGCCAGAGATCCTACAAGGACTCCACTGTCCCGTTCGCGCGCACCATGTCGACGAAGAGCCCGTGCACGCGGTGGTCGCCGGTCAGTTCCGGATGGAACGACGTGGCGAGCGCGTTGCCCTGGCGGACCGCGACGATGTGACCGTCGTGCTCGGCGAGCACCTCGGTCTCGGCGCCGACGGACTCCACCCAGGGGGCGCGGATGAAGACGCCCTCCACAGGATCGCCCGCGATGCCCCGCACGTCGAGGGCGGCCTCGAAGGACTCGTTCTGACGTCCGAAGGCGTTGCGGCGCACGATCATGTCGATGCCCCCGACCGTCTCCTGGCCGGAGCGCGGGTCGAGGATCTTGTCGGCGAGCATGATCATGCCGGCGCAGGTGCCGTAGACCGGCATCCCGCTGTGCACGCGCGTGCGCAGCGGCTCCATCACGCCGAAGAGGATGGCCAGTTTGGAGATGGTGGTGGACTCACCGCCGGGGATGACCAGGCCGTCCACCTCGGCGAGTTCCTCGGGGCGCCGCACCGGCCTGGCCACGGCATCGGCCGTGGCCAGGGCGACGAGGTGCTCCCGTACGTCGCCCTGAAGGGCCAGGACGCCTATGACGGGAGTGGTCATTACCAGCCTCGGTTCGCGTAACGCTCGGCCTCGGGGAGGGTGTCGCAGTTGATGCCGACCATGGCCTCGCCCAGGTTGCGGGAGGCGTCCGCGATGATCTTCGGGTCGTCGTAGAAGGTGGTGGCCTTCACGATGGCGGCGGCGCGCTTGGCCGGGTCGCCGGACTTGAAGATGCCGGAGCCGACGAAGACGCCCTCGGCGCCGAGCTGGCGCATCAGCGCGGCGTCGGCCGGGGTGGCCACGCCACCGGCGGAGAACAGCACGACCGGGAGCTTGCCCAGCTCGGAGACTTCCTTGACCAGCTCGTACGGGGCGCGCAGCTCCTTGGCGGCGGCGTACAGCTCGTTGTTGTCGAAGCCGCGCAGCTTGGCGATCTCGTTCTTGATCTGGCGCAGGTGGCGGACGGCCTCGACGACGTTGCCGGTGCCGGCCTCGCCCTTGGAGCGGATCATGGCGGCGCCCTCGGCGATACGGCGCAGGGCCTCGCCCAGATTGGTGGCACCGCAGACGAAGGGGGTGGTGAAGGCCCACTTGTCGGAGTGGTTGACCTCGTCGGCCGGGGTCAGGACCTCGGACTCGTCGATGTAGTCGACGCCGAGGGACTGAAGGACCTGGGCCTCGACGAAGTGGCCGATGCGCGACTTGGCCATCACGGGGATGGAGACCGCCTCGATGATGCCCTCGATCATGTCCGGGTCGGACATCCGGGCCACCCCGCCGTCCTTGCGGATGTCGGCCGGGACCCGCTCCAGGGCCATGACGGCGACCGCGCCCGCGTCCTCGGCGATCTTCGCCTGCTCCGGCGTGACGACGTCCATGATGACGCCACCCTTGAGCTGCTCGGCCATACCGCGCTTGACGCGGGCAGTGCCGGTGGCGGAAGCCTGGTTCTCGGTGATGGACACGGATTGACCTCACTGACGTGAAAAGCGGGTTTCTACTGCACCGAGGAAACGTGACGGGACCAGGCCACAGCAAGGGCCAATGGTGAGGCGGTGGATCCTTTTCGGATTCAACCGGATTCAGGCAGTGCCGGGCCCCTGCTGGGCGGTGCGGTCGACGAGGGCGGCCGGAGGCTCGTCGTCCATCTCGAAGGCCATCGGGAAGGGGGCGTGGCCGGCCAGCCGGAACCAGCGCACCTTGCGGTGCTCGCGCAGCCGGCGGGCGGCGCCGACCGCGTCGTTGTGGAACCGGCGGGCCATGGGGACCCGGCGCACCGCCTCGGTGAGTTCATGGGCGGCCGACTCTCCCCCGGGCGCCTCCCGGACCCCCTCGACCTGGGCCTGTTCGGCGAACACGGCACGCAGCGCCTGGCTCAGCTCGCTCTCGGCGACCTCCCGCTGCTCCTCCTCCGCCTGCCGGGCGGCGTGCGCGGACTCGTACAGGACGATCGACGCCGCCGGATCGAGCACTCCGGAGGTGGCCAGTTCCTGGGTCACGGAGGCCCGACGGAGCAGCTGGGCGTCGAGGGCGGCACGGGTGGCGTCGATCCGGGCGTGGAGCCGGTCCAGACGGCCCGCCGTCCAGCTCAGGTAGACGCCGATCGCGAGGAGCGCGACGAGGATCCAGATGAGGGTTGCGGTCACGGGCGGCAAGGTTACCGACGTACCGGAACCCGGCTACGCCCGCCCACGCGCGTGGGCGCGACGCGGACGCTCAGTCCCGTGCCAGCCCCAGTCGTGCCCGCAGCCCGGGCCCACGCTCGTCGTCCGTCGCCGCCACCGCGGCCGCGCCCGCCGTCACCGTCTCGTACACCGACAGGATGTCCGCGCCGACCGTCGACCAGTCGAAGCGGCGGACGTGGGCGCTGCCCCGCTCGCGCAGTTGCTCGCGGCGTGCCGGGTCCTCCAGCAGGCGTACGGCAGCCTCGGCGAGCGCGTCGGCGTCCTCGTTGGCGAAGAGCTCTCCCGCCGCGCCCTGGTCGAGGACCTGGGCGAAGGCGTCGAGGTCGGAGGCGAGCACCGGCGCTCCGGCGGACATCGCCTCGACCAGGATGATGCCGAAGCTCTCTCCGCCGGTGTTGGGAGCGACGTACAGGTCGACGCTGCGCAGGAAGCGGGCCTTGTCCTCGTCGCTGACCATGCCGAGGAACTCCACCCGGGAGCGCAGCTCGGCGGGCAGCGACTCCACCGCCTCCTTCTCGTCACCGCGCCCGGCGACCAGCAGCCGGGACTGCGGCCGGGCCGCGAGGATCTTCGGCAGCGCCTTCATCAGCACCGGCAGTCCCTTGCGGGGCTCGTCGATGCGGCCGATGAAGCCGATCGTGTCGCCCTGCCACTCCGCCTTGGGCTCGGCCTTGGCGAAGAAGTCGACGTCGACGCCGTTGGGGATCACGACCGCGTCGCCGCCCAGGTGTTCCACCAGGGTGCGCCGGGCGTACTCGCTCACCGCGATGCGCGCGCTGATCTTCTCCAGGGCGGCCTGGAGGATCGAGTACGCGGCGATCATCGCCTTGGAGCGCGGGTTGGAGGTGTGGAAGGTGGCGACCAGCGGCCCCTGCGCGGCCCAGCAGGTCAGCAGCCCGAGGGAGGGCGAGGACGGCTCGTGGATGTGCACGACGTCGAACGCGCCGTCGTGCAGCCAGCGCCGTACCCGCGCGGCCGACAGGAACCCGAAGTTCAGCCGGGCCACCGAGCCGTTGTACGGCACCGGGACCGCGCGGCCGGCCGAGACGACGTACGGCGGCAGCGGGGTGTCGTCGTCGGCCGGGGCCAGCACGGAGACCTCGTGGCCGAGGCGGATGAAGTACTCGGCGAGATCGCGGATGTGGAACTGGACGCCGCCCGGCACGTCCCAGGAGTACGGGCAGACGATGCCGATCCTCACGACGACCCCTTCTCGGGGTCCAGATCGGCCACCCACAAGCGCTGAAGCATGTGCCAGTCCTCCGGATGCTCGGCGATCCCCGTGGCGAAGGCGTCGGCCAGCGCCTGTGTCATGACAGACGTCTTCTCGGCCCGGGTACCTGTCTCGGGCACCTCGACCGGGGGATGCACCCGCCCGCGCATCACGGGCGAGTCGTCGTACCAGAGCGTCACCGGCAGCAGCAGCGCGCCGGTCTGCTGGGCGAGCAGAGCCGGTCCGGCGGGCATCCGGGCCGTCTCGCCGAAGAACTTGACCTCGACGCCGGAGGCGGACAGATCACGGTCGGCGACCAGGCAGACCAGGCCGCCGTCGCGCAGTCGGCGGGCCAGCGTGCCGAAGGCCGAGCCACCGCTGTGCGGCAGCACCTCCATGCCGAGACCCTCGCGGTAGGCGACGAACCGGTCGTAGAGGGACTCCGGCTTCAGCCGCTCGGCGACCGTGGTGAACGGCGTTTCCAGCTTGGTGGTGACCCAGGCGCCCGCGAGGTCCCAGTTGCCCAGGTGCGGCAGGGCCAGGATGACGCCCCGGTCGGACGCGAGGCCGTCGGTGAGGTAGTGCACGTCCTTGGGGTCGAAGCCCCCCTTGACGCGGTCCGCGCTCCACGCGGGGAGCCGGAAGGACTCCATCCAGTAGCGCAGGTACGAACGCATCCCCGCGCGGGACAGCTCCGCGAGGCGCTCCGGGCTCGCGTCGGGCACCACGCGCGCGTAGTTGCTCTCCAGCCGCAGCACACCCTTGCCGCGCCGCTTCCAGACGGCGTCCGCGATGGTGCGGCCGAGCCGTACCGCGACCGGTTCGGGGAGCTTCTTGACGGTGCCCCAGCCCAGGCCGTACAGCGCGTCCGTCAGCCGCTCCTGGGCACTCATTTCGCCGCCTCGCTCCCCTGCGGGGCATTGTCCACCGCGGCCGCCGCGTCCGCCTCCGCGGACTCCCGGCGCACGGTGACGACCCGCTGGATCAGCGTGACCAGGCTGCCCACGGCGACGATCCACAGCGCGACGGGCAGCAGGTACTGGATGCCGGGCACCCCGAAGGTGTGCAGCCCCGCGAGACCGGCCGCCACCAGGGAGATCACCAGCCGCTCGGCCCGCTCCACCAGACCGTTCACGGCCACCGGCAGACCGATCGACTCGCCCCGGGCCTTGGTGTACGACACCACCTGACCGCTCGCCAGACAGAAGATCGAGACGGCGCACAGGACGAGGTCGTCGCCGCCACCGGCGTACCAGAGGGCGAAACCGCCGAAGATCGCGCCGTCGGCGACGCGGTCGAGCGTGGAGTCCAGGAAGGCGCCCCAGCGGCTGGAGCGGCCGAGCTGGCGGGCCATGTTGCCGTCGACGAGGTCGGAGAACACGAAGAGCGTGATCACGACCGTGCCCCAGAAGAACTCGCCCTGCGGGTAGAACACCAGCGCGCCCGCCATCACTCCGGCGGTGCCGATCAGCGTGACCGCGTCGGGGCTGACGCCCCGCCGGATCAGAAACGCGGCGAACGGTGTGAGGACACGCGTGAAGAATGCACGCGCGTACTTGTTCAGCATGACCTTCCCGAGGTTCGGTGTGGCCGCGCGGCCCCTGCTGGCCACCGGCTGGCCCATCGTAGCCACGCCCGCGCGTGGGCGGCGGCCGGGCGGCGGATCACGCTCCGCGCGGGAGGCGGTCGCGATCACGTCCGCCGTATGGACGCACCGTGACGGGAGTGGAAAGCTCGAAGGACCGCGGGCGTCATCGGAGCCGCCACCGCACGCGGGTCCGCATGTCCGCGCCCACAGCGACCTCACCGTGCACGGGAGGCAGGATCATGGGCGACAAGGCGAACGCACACCCCGGAGCCGCCGGCAGGGCTACAGCGGCCGACCACCCCGCGTCCGTACGGAATGTGGTGCTGGTCGGCCACTCCGGATCGGGCAAGACGACATTGGTGGAGGCTCTCGCGCTCACCGCGGGAGCGGTGAACCGGGCGGGCCGCGTGGAGGACGGCGGCACCGTCTCCGACTACGACGACATCGAGCACCGGCAACAGCGCTCGGTACAGCTCTCCCTGGTGCCCGTCGAATGGGACGGCATCAAGATCAATCTTCTGGACACCCCCGGATACGCCGACTTCGTCGGGGAACTCAGGGCCGGTCTGCGAGCGGCGGACGCGGCCCTTTTCGTCGTCTCGGCCTCGGACGGCGTGGACGGCTCGACCCGCATGGTGTGGGAGGAGTGCGCGGCGGTCGGCATGCCGCGCGCCATCGTCGTCACGCATCTGGAGTCCGCGCGCGCGGACTACGAGGAGATGACGCGGATCTGCGCGGAGGCCTTCGGCGCCGACGACCCCGACGCCGTGCTCCCGCTCTATCTGCCGCTGCACGGCCCGCAGGCACCGGACGGGCACGCGCACGTGACCGGGCTGATCGGGCTGCTGTCGCAGAAGCTGTTCGACTACGCCTCCGGGGAGCGCAAGGAGTCCGAGCCGGGCGAGGACCAGCTGCCGCAGATCGAGGAGGCCCGCAACCGGCTCATCGAGGGGATCATCGCCGAGAGCGAGGACGAGACCCTCATGGACCGCTACCTCGGCGGTGAGCAGGTCGACGTCAGCACGCTCATCGAGGACCTGGAACGCGCCGTCGCGCGCGGGGTGTTCTTCCCCGTCCTGGCCGCCGCCCCCGCGGCCGAGGGCGCCCGGCAGGGGCTCGGCACCGTCGAGCTGCTGGAGCTGGTCACCGGCGGCTTCCCGACCCCGCTGGAGCGCGAGGCACCCCGGGTCACCACCGTCGACGGCAAGCCACGCGAGCTGAAGGTCTGCGACCCCGGCGGGCCGCTGGTCGCGGAGGTCGTGAAGACGGCCTCCGACCCGTATGTCGGCCGGGTCTCGCTGGTCCGCGTCTTCTCCGGCACCCTGCGCCCCGACGAGACCGTCCATGTCTCGGGCCACGGGCTCGCCGACCGCGGGCACGAGGACCACGACGTCGACGAGCGGATCGGCGCGCTGTCCGGGCCGTTCGGCAAGCAGCAGCGGTCCCTCACCCACTGCATCGCGGGCGATCTGGCGTGCGTCGCCAAACTGAGCCGCGCGGAGACCGGCGACACGCTCTCCGCCAAGGAAGACCCGCTGCTGATGGAGCCCTGGGAGATGCCCGACCCGCTGCTGCCGCTCGCCATCCAGGCGCACAGCAAGGCCGACGAGGACAAGCTCTCCCAGGGCTTGTCCCGGCTGGTCGCCGAGGACCCCACGATGCGCCTGGAGCAGAACCAGGACACCCACCAGGTCGTCCTGTGGTGCCTCGGCGAGGCCCACGCGGACGTCGCCCTGGAGCGGCTGCGCAACCGCTACGGCGTCCAGGTCGACGTGGTCCCGCACCGCGTCTCCCTCCGGGAGACCTTCGCGGACAAGTCGGCCGGGCGCGGGCGGCATGTGAAGCAGTCCGGCGGGCACGGGCAGTACGCCATCTGCGAGATCGAGGTCGAGCCGCTGCCCGGTGGCTCGGGCATCGAGTTCGTGGACAAGGTGGTCGGCGGGGCGGTGCCGCGGCAGTTCATCCCGTCCGTCGAGAAGGGCGTGCGGGCCCAGGCCGCCAAGGGTGTCGCCGCCGGTCATCCGCTGATCGACGTACGGATCACGCTCCTCGATGGCAAGGCGCACTCGGTGGACTCCTCCGACGCCGCCTTCCAGACGGCCGGGGCGCTGGCGCTGCGGGAGGCCGCGGCCGACGCGAAGATCCATCTGCTGGAGCCGGTGGCCGAGGTGAGTGTGCTGGTCGGCGACGAGTACGTGGGCGCTGTGATGAGCGATCTGTCCGGGCGCCGCGGCCGGGTGCTCGGCACCGAGCAGACGCCTGGCGCACGCACACTGGTGCGCGCCGAGGTGCCGGAGATCGAGATCGGCCGGTACGCGGTCGATCTGCGCTCCCTGTCGCACGGCACCGCCCGCTTCAACCGCTCCTACGCGCGGCACGAGCCGATGCCGCAGCAGGTCGCCGAGAGGATCCGCGAAGAGATGCGGGATTCCGCGTAGTTGGCACCGGGCACAACCCGGGTGGGGCCGAACGCGCCCCACCCGAAAGGCCTTTGTGGAACGCTCCCCTCCGCGTCGGCGGGCGGCTTCGGCCGTCCGCCGACGAATTGTCGGTGGCTGCGGATACGCTGATGACCTGATCAACAGGTGTGCCGGGCACGGAAGTCGGGAAGGCCGCAGAACGACAGTGGGCGGCGATCGGGGGCGGGAATGACCGTTGACAGCGGTTACGGGGACATCTTCGGTCCCCAGGTGCCGCGCACGGGCGACGAGGGACAGACGGCGACGTTCGCGCTGGCCTCGGCGGCCTACCGCGACAGTGACGTCGAGAAGATCCTGGACGCCAACAGCGAGTGGCACGAGTCGAAGGTCAACGCGGGCAAGATAAAGCTGTTCAAGCCGAACCTCGGTGAGGCCTTCTCCCGCGCGGTCGTCAACCGCATGGTCGGCCCCGGCCGGGGGTCGCTCATCCAGTCCTTCGGCGCCGAACCAGCGGTCGTCGTCGACCACTGCCTGGCGGCCAACAACATCCGCAAGGAGCGCGACAACCGCCTGACCGTCGTCATGGTCCTGTGCGGAGTGCTGTTCCTGCCCGGTCTGCTGACCTGGCTGCTGGTGTTCCAGCTGCGCACCGCCATGGCCAAGCGCGAGGACAAGCGGGCGGGCACGCTCGCCACCGCGCTGCTCGTCGCGGTCGGCGCCCTCGCCGTGATCTTCCTGATCCGGATGCCGTTCACCGGCTTCTGGGCCTGGTACGCGCGCGGGGCCGTCGTCCTGCCCGTCGTCGGCTGGTACCTGGCCAAGCAGATCTGCGAGCGCACGGCCAAGGACCTGCGCGAGCGCTGGGACAGCCTGCTGGCCGGCAGCAGCGTCGGCGCGAAGGTCCCCGAGGCGGTACCGAGCAGCCCCGGCGAGACCGCCGCCGAGCAACTGCGTCAGTCCCTGGCCAAGCTCAGCGCCGAGCAGCAGTCCAACTCCGTGTTCTACGCCGGTCCCAAGGGCATCCTCGGCATGGGCACGCGCTGGGGCAGCTGGCAGCTCGCCGAGGACCTGGTCCAGGCCGACCCGGACCGCGAGATCCACCCCTTCCGCAGCTGGGACGTCATACGGTCCATCCACGACCAGCTGAAGATGCTCACCCGCGGCCCGCTGAACACCGGCGGCTTCCCGACCCCGTCCATACGGCACTGGGTCGTCACGCCGATCGGGGAGAACGCCAAGTCGGTCTCCCGCCCCGACGGCACCGACGTGGACGCCTACCAGATCAAGCAGCACGCGATACAGGACATCTGCAACAAGCAGCAGTTCGGCGCGGGCAACCGGCACTACCTGGGCGTGCAGTGGACGCTGTGGGACGGACAGCTGGTGATCACCATGCTGATCACGGTGACCGTGCTGCACGAGACGCTGCGCATCGAGGTCACCGGGCACGCGCTGGGGCCGGTGCACTCCCTGTTCACCTCGAAGTCCGAGGCCCCCACGAAGTCGGTCCAGAAGTCGCTGAAGCCCTGGGAGACCCGGACGATCAAGCTGCCGCTGGTCAACGCCGACGAGGTGGTCCGGCTCGCCGCCCGGGCCCCGCTCGGCTGGTACCCGCCGCTGCTGAACTGGCTCGGCGGCACCCTCAGCCTGCCCGAGCCCTTCGGCCTGCGGCACGCCTGGGCGGACAAGCCCTGGCGGCACCGCTTCATGGCCGACGACGCGCTGCGCGCGGCCACACCGGTGCTGCGCGTGGTGCATGCCGCGGCGATCAAGGTGCTTCGGGAGAACGGCGTGGACACCGAGAAGTTCGGGGCGCGCTCCGCCTTCCTCAGCGGGGCCGTCCAGGACCCCGCGCCCCGCAAGGCCGACGTGTACGACGCGTGACGGAGTGCCGCGGCCGCCCCCGGCGGGGACGGCCGCGGCACTCGTCTCAAGCCTTCGGCCAGGCCTCCGCCAGCATCTTCCGCGTGTCCGCCAGCAACTGCGGCAGCACCCGCGTGTGGCCGACCACCGGCATGAAGTTCGTGTCGCCGCCCCAGCGCGGGACGATGTGCTGGTGCAGATGGGCCGCGATGCCCGCACCCGCGACCGTGCCCTGGTTCATGCCGATGTTGAAGCCGTGCGCCCCCGAGGCCGTGCGCAGAGCCGTCATCGCCTGCTTGGTCAGCGCCGCCAGCTCGATCGTCTCGGGCTCGGTGAGGTCGGTGTAGTCCGCGACATGACGGTAGGGCACGACCATCAGATGGCCGCCGTTGTACGGGTACAGATTGAGGACCGCGTACACCTGCTCGCCGCGCCGGACGACCAGGCCGTCCTCGTCGGACTTGGCCGGGATCGAGCAGAAGGGGCAACCGTCGTCGGCTCCGGGGCCGGTCGGTTTGTTCTCGCCCTGGATGTACGCCATCCGATGGGGCGTCCACAGGCGCTGGAACGCGTCCTGGATCCCCACTCCCCACTGCTGCTCCGGCTCACTCGTCATGCGTGCAGCATATGGCTTCGTCCGTTCGCGGCGTGTCGCCGGGGCGACGGGAGGGCCGCCACCGGCCAAGCTGGGCCAGTGGACGACGACAGCCCTTATACGCGCTGGGAGCAGCGCACCGAAATCCCGCTGTTCCTGGCGTCGCTGCTGTTCCTGGCCGCCTACGCCGCCCGCGTCCTGGCGGTGGGCATGCCGGATGTGTGGGCGAACGTGTGCGGGTACACGATGGTCGCTCTGTGGGTGCTTTTCGCCGTGGACTACGTGGTGCGCTGGCGACTCCTCGGGGGGCACCTGCTGCACTTCGCCAGGACGCACTTCCTGCACACGTGCGTGGTCGTCCTGCCGCTCCTGCGGCCGCTGCGGATCGTGCCGCTGTACGACGTCATCCAGCGCCGGCAGGGGGAGCCCCGGCTCTCCCTGCACGCGCGCGTGATCGCGTACGCGAGTCTGGCGACCCTGTTGCTCGGCTTCGCCGGCTCACTCGCCGTCTACCAGGCGGAACGCGGAGCGCCGGGAGCCGACATGCGAACCTTCGGAGACGCGCTGTGGTGGGCCGCCGCGACGCTCAGCACGGTCGGCTACGGCGACATCACCCCGGTCACCACGCGAGGCAGGACGATCGCGATCGCGATGATGGCCGGCGGTCTGGCCCTGCTCGGCGCGGTGACCGGATCGTTCTCGTCCTGGCTCCTGCAGATCTTCTCCCGGGAGAGCGACCGCAGGCCCCCGGGGAGCTGAACTCCCCGGGGGCCTGTCGTCAGGGCCTCACATCACCGGATCAGACCTGCGTCCGCTCCTCGACGACCCGCGCGATCTTCGCGATGGCCTCGTCGAAGGGGATGCCGTTCTCCTGCGAGCCGTCGCGGTAGCGGAAGGAGACGGCGTTGTTGGCCATGTCCTCGTCGCCCGCGATGACCATGAAGGGCACCTTCTGCTTCTGGGCGTTGCGGATCTTCTTCTGCATCCGGTCGGAGGAGGAGTCCACCTCGACCCGCAGTCCCTTCTTCTTCGCGGCCGCGGCGAACTTCGCCAGGTAGTCCACGTGCCCGTCGCCGATCGGGATGCCGATCGCCTGGACCGGGGCCAGCCACGCCGGGAAGGCGCCCGCGTAGTGCTCCAGCAGCACCGCGAAGAACCGCTCGATGGAGCCGAACAGCGCGCGGTGGATCATGACCGGGCGCTGCTTGGAGCCGTCCGCCGAGGTGTACTCCAGATCGAAGCGCTCGGGCAGGTTGAAGTCGAGCTGGATGGTCGACATCTGCCAGGTACGGCCGATGGCGTCCTTGGTCTGCACGGAGATCTTCGGGCCGTAGAAGGCGGCGCCGCCCGGGTCCGGGACCAGGGGCAGGCCCTGCTTCTCGGCGACTTGGCGCAGCGTCTCGGTCGCCTCCTCCCAGACGTCGTCGGAGCCGACGAACTTCTCCGGGTCCTTGGTCGACAGCTCCAGGTAGAAGTCGGTCAGACCGTAGTCGCGCAGCAGGCCCAGGACGAAGGTGAGCGTCTTGTCGAGCTCCTCCGACATCTGCTCACGGGTGCAGTAGATGTGCGCGTCGTCCTGCGTGAAGCCCCGCGCTCGGGTCAGGCCGTGCACGACGCCCGACTTCTCGTAGCGGTACACCGTGCCGAACTCGAACAGCCGCAGCGGCAGTTCACGGTACGACCGGCCGCGCGCGTCGAAGATCAGGTTGTGCATCGGGCAGTTCATGGGCTTGAGGTAGTAGTCCACGCCCTCGTCGAGCTGCATGGGCGGGTACATGCCCTCGGCGTACCAGTCGAGGTGCCCGGACGTCTCGAAGAGCTTCCCCTTTGTGGCGTGCGGGGTGTAGACGAACTCGTAGCCCTCCTCCTCGTGCCGGCGGCGCGAGTAGTCCTCCATCACCCGGCGGACGACGCCGCCCTTGGGGTGGAACACGGCGAGGCCGGAACCGATCTGCTCCGGGATGGAGAACAGGTCCAGCTCGTTGCCCAGCTTGCGGTGGTCGCGCTTCTCGGCCTCGGCGAGGAAGTCCAGGTACGCCTTCAGCTCGTCCTTGGACGGCCAGGCGGTGCCGTAGATGCGCTGGAGCATCGGGTTCTTCTCGCTGCCGCGCCAGTACGCGGCGGCGTTGCGCATCAGCTTGAACGCGGGGATCAGCCGGGTCGAGGGCAGGTGCGGACCGCGGCAGAGGTCCTTCCAGCACAGGTCGCCGGTCCTGGCGTCCAGGTTGTCGTAGATCGTCAGCTCACCGGCGCCGACCTCGACGTCCGCGCCGTCGTCGGAGGAGGCCGAGCCCTTGAGGCCGATCAGCTCCAGCTTGTACGGCTCGCCCGCGAGCTCCTCACGGGCGGCCTCGTCGGTGACGACACGGCGGGCGAACTTCTGCCCGCGCTTCTGGATCTCCTGCATCTTCTTCTCGATGGCCTTGAGATCCTCGGGCGTGAACGGCTTCTCGACGTCGAAGTCGTAGTAGAAGCCGTCCTTCACCGGCGGGCCGATGCCCAGCTTGGCCTCGGGGAACAGCTCCTGCACGGCCTGCGCCATGACGTGCGCGGTGGAGTGGCGCAGGATGTTCAGACCGTCCTCGGAGGAGATCTCGACGCCCTCGACCTCCTCGCCGTCGGCCACGACGTACGACAGGTCCTTGAGCTCGCCCCCCACGCGCGCGGCGATGATCGAGCGCTCGCCGGCGAAGAGGTCGGCCGCCGATGTGCCCGTCGTCACCACGCGCTCTTCCCGCTCGGAATCGCGTTGGATGATCACACGGACGTCTGACACCGGTCTCTCCTGACTGAAGGTGGGGTGCGGCGCCATACCGGGAGCGCGCGCATTACGGGATCGTACCGACCCGCACCCTCGGAGGGCGAAATCAGTCCCCGTCGTACTCCCCGCCGCAGGCCTCCTCGAAGAAGTCCACGTTCTCCTGGAGCGACTTCATCAGCCGGTCCCGCTCCGCCTCGTCCACCTGGACGGGTACGACCTCGGAGGCCCCGGTGAGCCGACGGAACCCGCCCCGGCTCTCCAGCCGCCCGGTCACCCGCACCGGCAGTCCGACCAGGTGGGCGTGGCCGGCGATGCGGTACACCTCCTCGTCGAGGGTGAGCCGGACGTGCGGGACCTCGGCCCCGGCGATGACCCGCAGCCGTACGCTGCCCTCGCCGCGCGGCCCCGAGCGGCGCATCCGCACCACCGCGCCGGTGATCCGCACCGGCACGGACGGCTCCTCGCGCAGATAGCGGGCCCCGGCCTCGCGCAGCACGGTCAGATCGCCCGGCGAGAACTCGACCGGCTCCCCGGAGCCCGCGCAGCCGTCGGGCACTCCGGCCGCCGGCGCCCATTCGACGGCGATGCGCGCGCCCTCGGTCCCGCGCACCAGCGCGACCAGGGCCTCGGTGAGCTCTCGGCTGACGCCCGCCTCGACGGCCCCGTCGAAGGCGTCCATGCCGCCGGTGGCCCGCTGGTAGTCGATGGCCTCCCGGGTGGCGTGGACGGCCTGGTGCAGGCGTACGGCGAGGGCGCGTCCGGGGCCGACGGGCACGAAGGAGGTGAGCCGGCCGCCGGTCGCACTGCCGACGAGCACGCTGTCCAGCAGGGCGGTGGCGGACCGGCGGTGCCGGGCGCCGTAGTACCCGGCACGCGCGCGGGTGGCGAGGGCGCCGGCGAGCAGCGTCTGCCGGGCGGCGGCGCGCAGTTGTTCCTCCACGGCCCAGGGGGCGGCCCCGGCCGGGCCGCTGGGCACGTCGCGCCACCAGCGGATCTCGTCGCTGGGCACGGCGAGGCCGACGAGGACCTCCCGCGCGGAGGGGGTGCCGCTGCGGGCGAGGGCGTCGAGCGCCTCGCCGAGCAGGTCGTCGCTGTCGGGGAAGGCGCGGCTCTCGGGCACCAGCAGGCTCGTGCCGCCGGTGCCCGGTCCCGGCGGGGTCCAGCGGCCGTAGCGCCCCGGGGCGCCGCCGCGCCGCTGCCAGCCGTGCCGGTGCAGCAGGGCGCCGAGGACGGCGGGGTCGACCTCGGTGGGCTGCGGGGCGCGGTCCCAGATGTCGTCGCCGGGGTGCGGGCGCACTGGGCGCAGCACGTCCTGGACGGGGCGGTGGGTCATGGCCTGCCTCCGGTCCCGACGCGCGTCATGATCTCGCACAGCGCCCGGTCGTCGAAGATGCGTGAGGTGGGGATCCGCACGGTGGTCCGGTTGCGGCCCGTGATCGGGTGGCCGGCGAGGTTGACCCAGTAGCAGCAGTGCCTGAGGTCGAGCCGGTCGTGGCTGGCGCGCAGCCAGTCGTCCTGGGACCTCGGCACGAGCATGACCACGAGGATCTTGTGCACCGAGACCGGGGTGCGGGCGAGCTTGCGCAGATGGTCGTTGTCGAGCGTGAAGGAGAAGAACCGTCCCGGGGGGTTCGGCGCGATCTGATAGGTGGCCTTGAGCTGCACCTTGATGGTGACCTCGTCGTCGACCGTATGTCCGGGGGCGCTGTGGCTGACGTGCCAGTCGATGCCGTTGTCCGGGAAGGGCTGCGACAGCGAGCAGCCGGCCGCGGCCGCGACGGCGTGCAGATAGCCCACCTGCAGGGTCTCCATGCAGGCGGTGGTGGCGAGCGTGCCGCGATGAGTGCCCGTGCGTTCGGGCAGCAGCCCGCCCCGCTCGGGCTGCGCTATCGCCATGACCAACAGCCTTTCCAACCGAGCCAGTCCGCGTGGCGGGCCGCTGAACTGCAAAGACCCGCACTCCTGTTGTGTCCTTCCGGCGTACGACGCAAACAGCCCGGGTATCACCAAACAGGCAGAAGACGGTGCGTCAGCTGCCGTGGGTGAACGAGGGGTTGTGCAGATATGGCGAGCTGGTATGAGGGCCCGCTGGCGGCATTCGACACGGAGACGACTGGCGTGGACGTCGAGACCGACCGGATCGTCTCGGCGGCCGTCGTCGTCCAGGACGCCCCGGGCACCCGGCCACGGGTGACCCGGTGGCTGGTGAACCCGGGCGTGCCGGTGCCGGAGGCGGCCACGGCGGTGCACGGACTGACGGAGGAGCATCTTCAGCGCCAGGGCCGCTGGCCGGCGCCGGTGATGCAGGAGATAGCCGAGGTACTGGCCGAACAGGCCGTCGCGGGCCGCCCGCTGGTGGTGATGAACGCGCCGTTCGACCTGACCCTGCTCGATCGTGAACTGCGCCGCCATCGGGCGTCGTCCCTGGACCACTGGTTCGAGACGTCCCCGCTGCTGGTGCTCGATCCGAGGGTCCTGGACAAGCATCTGGACCGCTATCGCAAGGGCAGGCGCACCCTGACCGACCTGTGCGCGCACTACGGCGTCGCGCTGGACGGCGCGCATGACGCGGGCGCGGACGCGCTGGCGGCGCTGGAAGTCGTACGGGCGGTGGGGAATCGTTTCGCGGCGCGTCTGGAGCGGCTCTCGCCCGCCGAACTGCACCCGCTGCAAGCGGTGTGGCACGCGGCGCAGGCGCGGGGACTTCAGGCGTGGTTCGCGCGCAGCGGATCGGAGGAGGCGGTGGACCCGGCGTGGCCGCTGCGTCCGGATCTTCCGGCGGCGGCATGAGCACGGCGGCATGAGCGCAGCGGCATGAAGAAGGCCGGTCCGCTGATGCGGACCGGCCTTTCCCGGTGGGCGATACTGGGTTCGAACCAGTGACCTCTTCGGTGTGAACGAAGCGCTCTCCCACTGAGCTAATCGCCCGGGAACGCACCGAACAATACAGGCCCTCGCGGGTTTCCTTCAAACCGCTTCCAAGTGGGCGGCCAGACCGCGTCGTCCGGCCCGCATCATCAGCCAGTGGTTGGCGCGGAAGAGGGGCCGTCCGGGGACGGCGAGCCGGCGCATCAGTGGCTTGCGCACCTCGACGACCTGGTCGTAGCGGGCCAGGCTGCCGGTGCCGGCCGGGGTGATGGTCCAGCGCGCCCAGCCCTCCAGGTCACCGGCCATGGCGATCTCCAGCACCCCGGCGGCCGGATCGCGCCGCACCTCGCGCGCGGTGAAGGTCAGGTCGTACGGCAGGACCGAGCGGATGCGGATCACCCCGCTGGTGTCGTCGAGCCGGTTCACCTCGCGCACCTGGGGCCACCAGTGCGGATAGTCCTCCGCGCGCTCCAGGGCGGCGTAGACGGCGGCGGGCGGCGCGGGCAGGGTCCACCGGCTGCGGAATCGGTAATGGGACCAGTCCATGGGCCGAGTGTGGCACCGGATCTGAGTACGTACTGAGTACCCGCACTCATGTCGTACGCCGTGACCCGGACCACACTCCGAGGTATGACGCACATTCCCTCCCCCGCCGAGGAGTTGCGGCTCCTCGACGCGGAGCTGCGACAACTGGACGCCCGGCGGTCCCAGTTGCTCGCCCGCCGCGGCTGGCTGGTCGCCACGTTGGACGCTGCCCGGCCGAGGGCGGTGACACCGCCGGCGGCCCAGCGCCCCGAGGCGGCGCCGCCGCGTGTGCAGAACGTGCTGCTGATCCTCGGCGGCACCCTGCTCACGATCGCCGCGCTGGCGTTCACCCTGGTCGGCTGGGGCCACCTGGGCATCGTCGGCCGGGCCGCGGTGCTGGGCGCGATCACGGTGGCGGCGCTCGCCGCACCGCTCCCGCTGCTGGCCCGTGGGCTGCGCTCGACGGCGGAGGCGGTGACGGGGCTCGGTCTGGCGCTGACGGTGCTGGACGCGTACGCGCTCCACGAGGTCGCGCTGGGCGAGGTGGACGGCGTCGGATATACGGCGGTGTCGGCGGCGGCGCTGGCGGTGCTCTGGACGGCGTACGGTCTGCTGCCGCGGACGGCCGAGCTGCGGCTGCCACTGCCCTCCGCGCTGGCGGCGGCCCAACTCCCGCTGCCGCTGTGGGCGTTGGCGGCGGATGCCGGGCTCTTCGAGTTCGCCGCCGCGCTGCTGGTGACGGCCGGTTTCAACACGGCTGTGGCGCTCCGGGTGCCCGCCCGCTCCGTACGGGTCGCGGCCGTCGTCGCGGCGTGCGGGATGGGCTCCTGGGGCGTGCTGACGGCCGGGGGTCTGTCCCTGACGGCCACCGGTCCGAGCGCCGCCGCCCGTGCGGCGGCGCTCCTCCTCCTGGGCGCGGCGATCGCGCTGACGGCGGCCTGGCGTACGGCGAGGCTGACCGCCCCGGTCGGCGGTGTGCTGCTGGTCGCCGCGCTGGGCGGTGTCCCGCGCGTGGTGCTGCCTGAGGTGTGGACGGTTCCGGCGTATCTCGCCTGCGCCATCGCCCTGTTGGCGGTGTTGCGCGTCCCGAGCGTCCCTGAACCGGTCCGGCGGGGCCTGGCCCTGGCGTCCGCCGGTGTCCAGGCGCTGGCCGCGCTGTGGGCGGCGCAGCTCGTCGCCGTCACGCTGCTGGGACCGCTCGCCTGGATCGAGCGCCCCTGGTCGGGCGCGCCGTCGGACATCAGGGCCGCGGTGACGGCCGAGGTGCCCTGGCCTCCGTACACGGAGACGGCCCCGCTGGTCCTGGCCGCCGTCGCGGCGGTCCTGGCGTTCTCCGGCCGCCCCTGGGCGAGGCCGACGGCTCTGGGTCTGGCCTGGGCGACGGCGCTGGTGTTCCCGACGGTGCTGGAACTGCCTTACGAGGCAGGCCTGTTGGTGGCGCTGGCGCTCACCGCGACCGCCCTGCTGCCGATCGCGCCGACCGCCTCCTTGCTGCCCACCGCCCCCACCGCCCTGACCGCCGCGGTCCTCGCCGGCGTCACCTCCGCTCACGCCGCGCTCCTCGCCCTGGCCGCACAGTCCGCGACCCTGGCCGTGCTCACGACGCTGACCGTCCTCTTCGCGGTGGCGACCCGGCGCCTGCCGCAGCTCGCCGCGCCGGCGGCCCTGGCCTACGCCACCGCCCTGGCCTGCGCGATCGGCGCCGCCGCCGACTGGCAGCCGCAGCACACGGCGCTGCTGGTGCTGACGGTCCCGGTGACCGCCGCCCTGCTCGCCCACCGCCTCGGCAGCGCGCACCGGGCGACGCTCCCGATCGAGGCGACCGGCGCCGCGGCGGCCCTGCTCGCCATCGGCCTCACGGTCACCGACCCCCCGATGCTCGCCCTCGTCCTCGCCCTGTGCGGAGTGATCACCGCGGCCACGGCGCTACGCCCTGACCGCCGCGTCGTCGGCTACGCGTCCGCCGCCCTCTTCGTCCTGGCCACCTGGGTCCGCCTGGCCGCCTGGGAGGTCGGCACACCCGAGGCGTACACGCTGCCGGTGACGATCCCGGCCCTGCTCGTCGGCGCCCTGCGCAGGCGCCGCGAGCCGCGGACCTCGTCCTGGACGGCGTACGGGCCGGGCCTGGCCACGACCCTCCTGCCGAGCCTGATCGCGGCCTGGGCCGACCCGCACTGGACGCGCCCCCTGCTGCTGGGCCTGGCGGCCCTGTCGCTCACCCTGCTGGGCGGCGGCCACCAGCTCCAGGCACCGCTGCTGCTCGGCGGCGCGGTGCTCGCCCTGGACGCCCTGCACGAACTGTCCCCGTACATCGTCCAGGTGACCGACGCCCTCCCCCGCTGGGCCCTTCCCGCACTCGCCGGACTCCTGCTGCTCGTACTGGGCGCGACCTACGAGCAGCGGATCAGGGATGTGCGACGGATGCGGGAAGCGCTGGGCAGGATGAACTAGGCGGTCGCTACGGCATCTTGTCCCCGAGCAGGGCCAGGTTCTCGATGGCGGCGAGGCCGTACAGCGCGGTGTCGTTCGTGGACACCCAGGTGGCCTCGCTGCCGGGGACCAAGGTGACCGGACCGCTCAGCTTCTCCGTCTTCCAGGGCGCGGACTCCTTGTATCCGTCGGAGTTGTAGAACTTCTCCCACGCCCGCTTGGCGAGCTTCTCGTCCCCGGTCTTGACGGCCGCGTAGGCGTCCAGCCGGGAGTGGCCCTGGAACAGCAGCAGCGTCCCGAAGTTGGAGCCGTAGCGCGCCGCCTGCTCGGCCTTGGTGGAGTTGAAGTAGCGGCAGTAGTCGAAGTACGCCTCGTTGAACTTGGGCATGTCGACGAGGTCGATGAGCTCGGCGCACAGTTCGTTGAGGCCGAACACGGCGGACAGGTGCGAGACCCCGACCACGGGCTTGTCGGCGACGGCGAACTTCCCGGTGTCCAGGTCGTAGAGGCCGGTGCCCTGGACGAACCCGTTGGGCTGGGCGGCGATCGTCTCCATCGTGGACAGGACGCGCGCCTTGGCCTTCTCCCACTTGGGCCCCTTGCGCTCCCACTCGGTCAGCCAGGCGGAGACCAGACCGCTCCAGTCCGTGCCGAAGCCGATCGACAGCGCGTGCCGGTCGGGCGTGTACGGCTCGGTGCGAATCTTGCGGATGGGGTCGAGGACGAGGAAGGTCTCGTCGGAGTCGACGTTGGCGTGCATGAGGTCGCCGACCCGCTCGTCGCCGGTGAGGAAGTAGTAGTAGCGCCGGTAGGTGGTGTTGGCGATGCGCTGCTGCTTGGCGCTGTCGGCGTAGTGCTGCACTCCGTGCCGGGTGCCCAGGCCCGCCCATTCGCCCAGGTGGTAGACGTCGACCTCGCCGGTGTGCCGGGTCATCGCCTCGGCGAAGCGGAAGATGTCCGCACGGCCGGAGCGCAGATACGCGAACCAGAGCCAGAGGTCCGGCGACAGTTCGGAGTTGTCCCAGGCGTAGCCGCCGATGTCGTAGCGCCACTGGTGCCGGACGGTGTCGTAGGTGTGCATGATGTCGCCGTAGTCCCAGAAGCCGTACCAACGGCGCATCTCCACCTGGTCCTTGTAATAGGTGAAGAGGAAGTCGAGGTGGTCCTCGATCTTGGCCTTGGCAGGGGTGGAGCGGTCGGGCTCGGAGTACAGGCCGGGGCCGAAGACTCCGGCCTTGATGAGCTGCCTGGGCGGGGCGGCGAGTTGCGGCAGTACGCGTACGGCCTCTATCTGCTGGGCCAGTTGGTCGGCCGACGGGGTCGACTCGTTGGCCCAGAAGAGGAGTTCGGAGGTGCGGGCGATGCCGTAGGGGGTGCCGAAGCCGGGCTCGTAGTCCTCGTAGGTGATGTTGAGGCCTTCGAGCTGCTCGGGGAAGGCGTCCTGGCCCATGCCGTCGTGGTAGAAGCGCAGGTCCATGGGCTGCGCCTCGGGCGACCAGAGCCAGAGGGTGACCTCGGCCTCGTCGGTCTGGGCGTCGCGGATGTCGAGCTGGGCGGGGAACTTCTCCCAGAAGTCCCGCAGGCCGAAGGAGAGTCCGCCGCTGACGCCAC
The DNA here is from genome assembly GCF_027270315.1 of Streptomyces cinnabarinus. Taxonomy (NCBI): domain Bacteria; kingdom Bacillati; phylum Actinomycetota; class Actinomycetes; order Kitasatosporales; family Streptomycetaceae; genus Streptomyces; species Streptomyces cinnabarinus. The sequence goes on from NZ_CP114413.1 coordinate 1,778,721, forward strand.
CGACGTACCCGAAGCCGTTCGCGCGGCCGCCCCCGCCGGCGCCGACCCAGCCGTGGCCCTTCTTGGTGCGCTTGCGCAGGGTGAAGCCGTCGGCGGAGAGCTGGGAGAGGGTGTAGTCGCCCCACTCGGGGATGTACTGAAGACGGGTGGTGACCCGCTGGTCCCAAGTCGCCGGATCGGGCAGCTTCTTGCCCTCGAACTGGGCAGCCTGGACGGCGGCGCCCGGGTCGCGGCGCAGTCCGGTGATGCCCTTGACGGCCTCCCGGAGGAGGCCGGTGCCCTCGCCGCCGATGCGGATGTGGCGGTCGTAGGACTGATCGCGCATGGGGACGGTGAAGCGGACACCGAGGCCGCGGATGAAGTCGCCGCTCGCCTTGCCGGGTTCCTGGGTGCCGTCGAAGGTGACGGTGTGCACCATGCGGAAGGAGTCGGCGCCCGCGTAGAAGTAGAGGCGGAGGGAGAAGGGGAGCCAACTGCGGGTGCCCTTGCGGTGCTTGCCGTCGATGCGGACGACCGCGCGGACCGGGCCGTCCTGTTCGACGGTGACCTCGGAGATGGCGCCGTCGAAGCGCTCGGTCTTGACCGCGCCCTGGTCCTCGTCCTCGATCTCGGGCTGGCGTATCAGGACGAGGCGGCCGTTGCGGGCGATCTCCGTGGATCCCCGGGTCACCGACTTGATGAGCGTGGCGCCGGACTTGCCGATCCTCGCGGTGATGACGCCGGTCGACACATCGATCGTCCCGCCGCTCTTGTCGACGGTGACCTTCTGCTCGGGGGCGGCGGCCTCGCCCGCGGCGAGGGTGAGCTCGCCGGAGCCGCCCGAACTTACCGCGTGTGCGGTCCACTTGAGGGATCCGTCGGGCCAGTAGGCGAGCGGCCAGGTCTGTACGGGCACCGCCTTGCCATCGGCGTCCGTCAGCGCGAACGTCTGGTCCTCCTGGAAGGCGCCCCTCGGCCAGGGCACACCGACGGTCGAGCCGGGCGCGGCGCCGAGACCGCCGTCCTCCAGCCAGTCCAGGGTGACGGGATCGCCGTCACCGGCGGCGGCTCCGGGCGCGGCCTGCGCGTCCTTCGCCCCTAGTGCCCAGCTGAACTGCGCGGCGGCTCCGGCGACGGCGGCCGCTTTGAGCAGGGACCTGCGAGGGATGGGGGACATGGCCTTTCCTTCCGTGCGAGTGGATTGGGCAGGGGCATGACAGAGAGAGGTGCGGCGCCCAGGGGCACCGACTTGATGCGAGGTCAGCGGTGTTGGCGCCGCGCCTCCACGGCGACGGCCGCCGCCGCGACGGCTCCCAGGACGGGAACCGCCAGCGGTGCGACGAACCCGGCGGACAGGGCCACGACGGCGAGACCGGCGACGATCAGGAAGGATCCGGCGGGGTCGAGCACGGTCCGGCGTACGGCTTCGGCGAGCAGCGCCCGCCAGGAGTCCCCGGGCGCCCAGACGGCCGTGGCCCGCAGCAGGGCCACGGCGAGCCCGATCAGCGCGAACAGCCCGACGGCCCCGGCGAAGGTCCCGCCGGGCAGCCCGGACCGGGCGGCCTGGACATCCACCCAGACCGCCGCGGCCGCCGCCCAGCCGGCCAGCCCGACGGCCCACCCTCGGCGCACGCCTGCCCGGAAGTCGGCGACGAACTCCCGCCACCCACCGGCCTCATGAGCGGCACGGCGGCGCAGATGCCGGGCACCGGCGGCGAAGGCCGCCGGGTAGGTGACGACCCCGAGGGAGGCCACGGCGATCCACACACCGGTGAGCAGGGACTCGGCGAAGAGCCCGAAGCGCTCGCCGAACATGGACTCCTTGCGTGCCTTCGGGCGGGCCACGGCCATGGTCACCCCTTCAGTCCGGAGGTCGCCATGCCGTCGATCAGATACCGCTGGAAGGCCATGAAGAAGGCGATGACCGGCACCAGCGCCACCAGCGACATCGCGATCATGCTGCCGTAGTTGGAGATGCCCTCCTGGTCGCGGAACATCATCAGGCCGAGCGAGACCGTGTACTTCTCGGGGGTGTTGAGGTAGATCAGCGGCCCCATGAAGTCGTTCCAGGCGTTGATGAAGGTGAAGATGGCGCTGGTGATGATGGCGGGGCGGCTCAGCGGCAGCACGATGGACCAGTAGGTCCTGAAGTGCCCGCAGCCGTCGAGCTTGGCGGCCTCGTCCAGCTCGCGCGGCAGCCCGCGCATGAACTGCACCATCAGGAAGACGAAGAACGCCTCCGTGGCCAGGAACTTCCCCGCGACCAACGGCACCAGCGTGTCGACGAGTTCGAGGTTGCGGAAGAGCACGTACTGCGGGATGAGCAGCACGTGGTACGGCAGCAGCAGGGTGCCGATCATCAGCGTGAACAGCAGGTTCCGCCCGGCGAACCCGATCTTGGCGAAGGCGTACGCGGTCAGCGAGCTGGACACCACGACACCGACCACGGCGAGGCCCGCGTACATCAGCGAGTTCCAGAAGAAGCTGCTGATGGAGATGCCGGATATCCCGTCTGCGAGCCCTGAGAAGTTCGCCCAGACCGGCTCGGTGGGCAGCAGGTCGAGGCTGGCGATGATGTCCTTGCTCGGCTTGAACGAGGCGCCGACGACCCAGATCACGGGGTACAGCACGACCGCGAGGACGAGCAGGGCGCCCACGTGCCAGGCGATGGACCCGGTGCGCCGCCGCTGCCTGGCGGAGCGCACGACTGGGCTGGTGGCGGTGGTCACTTGGCGGCCTCCTCGTAGTGCACCCACTTCTTCTGCGACCAGAACAGGACCGCCGTGACCAGCGCCACCGCGACCACCAGCGTCCAGGCCATCGCGGAGGCGAAGCCCATCTGGGCCTCCTTGAAGCCCTTCTGGTAGAGGTAACAGGTGTAGACGAGGGTCGCGTCGGCGGGCCCGCACCGGGTGTCGGAGACGACGTAGGCGGAGCCGAACACCTGGAACGCGTGGATGGACTCCAGCAGGACGTTGAAGAACAGCACCGGGGAAATCATCGGCAGGGTGATGTTCCAGAACCGCCTCAGCGGCCCGGCCCCGTCCACCTCGGCTGCCTCGTACAGCTCTCGCGGGACCTGCTTGAGACCGGCCAGGAAGATGACCATCGGCGCGCCGAACTGCCAGATGCTCAGGGCGACCAGCGCGTAGATGACGTAGTCCGGGTTGCCGATCCAGCCGCCCACGTCAAGGCCGAAGACCTTCTGCGTACGGTCCACCACCGCGTCGTCGGAGAACAGCGCCCGCCACACGAAGCCCACCGAGACGCTGGCGCCGATCAGCGAGGGCATGTAGAACGCGGCCCGGTACAGGCCCTGTCCGCGCCGGCTCTGCGCGAGCAGCAGCGCGACGCCCAGCGCGAGCAGCAGCTTCAGCGGGGTGGCCACCACGACGTACTTCAGCGTGACCTCGACCGACTTCTGCCAGCGCGGGTCCTGGAACATCGTCGTGAAGTTGTCCAGGCCCACCCACTTGGGCGGGGTGAACAGGTTGTAGCTGGTGAACGCGTAGTACAGCGACGCGATCATCGGCCCCGCCGTGAGCAGCAGGAACCCCGCGATCCACGGCGACATGAACAGATAGCCGGCGAGGTTCTCGCGGCGCCGCCCGCGCCGCCCGGCGGTGGGAGCGGCGGACCGCTTCCCGGCCGGGCGCGCGGGCGCTTCCTTGACGAGCGTCATGGTGGTACGTCCCCTCAGCCCGCGAACGCGGCCTTGGCCTCGCTGAACAGCGCCTTGGCGGCGTCGGCCGGCTTGGTCTTGCCCTGGGCGACCTCACCGCCGAGGCGCAGGAACGCGGCCTCGATGACATCGGCGCCGGACGGGTGCGGGGTGATCTTCCCGAGCACACCGGCGGCGGCGACCTCCTCCTCGTACGCCTTGACGCCCTTGTTGTTGTCGTCGGCGGGCGTGAACGCCTCGTACTGCTCGGTGGTGGCGAGGATGCCGCGGTCGTAGCCCATGATCTTGCCGACCTCGGGGTCGTGGACCATGAAGTCGATGAACTGGGCCACTTCCTTGGGGTGCTTGGTGCCGGAGAAGGCGCTGAGCATCAGCGAACCGAGGTACTGGCCGGTCTGCTTGCCGTCGGTGGTGGGGATCGGCGCGAGCCCGTAGTCCGACTCGCCCTCGCCCTCGTAACGGATGGAGAAGTTGTCCCAGGTGAACTCGGAGGCGGCGAGGCCCGCCGACAGACCGGACTTGGGCGCGACCTGCTCGATCTTCTTGGGGTCGGCGACCAGCCCGGAGCGCACGCGCTTGTAGCCGTCCTCCCACCACTGCGTCAGATCGTCCTCGGTGAAGCCGAGATCGGAGTCGGTGAAGAAGGCCTTGCCGTTCTGACGGAGGTACAGGTCGTAGAGGTACATGATGCCGAAGTAGCCGGTGTCACCGGAGATCTTCAGTTTGTCCTGGACCGTCTGGAGCGCGTCGAAGTACTCGTCCCAGGTCCAGCCGAACTTCGCCTCCACGCCTGCCTTCTCGAAGGCCTTGAGGTCGATGACGAGCGCCATCGTGTTGGCGCCGACCGGTATGCCGAGCTGCTTGTCGCCGACCTGACCGTTCGCCAGAACGCCGTTACGGAAGCTCTCCAGGCTCAGATTCCCGGCGTCCGCCTGGGTCTTGAGATCCATCAGAACACCGCGCTTGTCGTACTTGCGCAGGAAGCCGACGGCATTCTGGAAAACGTCCGGCGGATTTCCACCGGAGGCCTGCGTCTGGAACTTCTCCCAGAAGGCGGCGTAGTCGGTGAATTCCGGCTTGATCTTGATCTTCGGGTACTTCTTCTCGAAGAGCGCGATGGTCTTCTTGATGGCGATGGTCCGCGGCTCGCCGCCCCACCAGGCGTAACGGAGTGTGACCGTCCCGTCGCCGGAACCGCTGTCGCCCCCACAGCCGGTCGTCGCCGCCAGCCCGAGCGTGGCAGCCGAAGCACCGGCCACCTTCAGGATCGTACGCCTCTCAACATTCCTGCTGGTTCCCACAGTCGGGCCCTCCCCGCGGCGTCGTCGCCGGTTGCATGAATCGTTTCAAGTAAGCGCTTGCTGGCACAAGTTACGGAGGGCCTCGGGGTGCGTCAATGATTCGGACAGGAATTTCTTGCGGGGCAGGTCGGCGGGGCGGCCGCGAGTCAGGGCGGATCGCCGCGCACGGCGGGGCGTCGTCGCAGGTGAGATGGGCGAGGTCGGCCGGTCGAACGGGATGTGGGCCGCCGGACGCGATGGCCGGTCGGCCGAAAGTCGTCCGGGAGGGCGGGGCGCGACAGGGCTCGCCCACTCGGAGCGGAGGAGGCGCAGCGGCGTCCGGCGGCGCATGCGGGACACCACGGCGGTGAGCCGGTCAATCCCCCGGCAGATCGATGGCCGCATCCCCGCGCGCCGGTGACGGCGACCCTCGCGAACGACTACGGCCCGCCTGCTCCTCAGCAGACGGGCCGTGATCCCGGGTGGGCGATACTGGGTTCGAACCAGTGACCTCTTCGGTGTGAACGAAGCGCTCTCCCACTGAGCTAATCGCCCGGGCGCAGGAAGAACATTACCCCATGTCAGGGGGTGCTTGTGACCAGCACGAACAGCGGCAGGCCGGCCCTCGCACCCCCTCGGGGGAGCTACTGGTCCTTGATCTTCCAGGGCATGACGATGCCGAACTTCCAGAGGTAGAAGCCGACCAGCACGGCCACGATCACGAGCCCGATCGACGTCAGGATGATGTTGCGGCGGCGCACCTTGGGATCAAGAGCGCGCTGGGCCGCCTCGGTGACCTTGCGCTTGGTCCAGCGCAGCACCAGCTGGGCCCAGACGAACTCGGTCGCCCAGATCGCCATGCCGCCGAAGATCACGACCCAGCCGGGTCCCGGCAGCGGCAGCATGATGATGCCGAGCACCACAACCGCCAGGCCGATGATGAAGACACCCACCTGCCAGCTGAGGTGCAGCATGCGGCGCGCCTTGATGAATTCCGGCGCTCTCGAACCGAGCCCCCGCTCGCTCTTCGCACCGTCCAGTTCGGTCTCGTTCGAGGCCATGGCCACCTCGCCAGGCTCGCTACTCCCCGTGTTCATACGGCCAAACCCTACCGGAGAGAAACCAGTCACCGGAATGGTCGTACCTCGCGAACGGGTCGTCGGCCGGAAGAGTTACGTAAAGACACGCAAAACACTCAGAGGGGTTTACAACGGCACCGTAGGTGGCATGTCGATTTCGCCGACGTGCGAATCCCCGAGCGCACACTGAGCGAAAGGCCCTGGCGCTTATGAACACCACGGTCAGCTGCGAGCTGCACCTGCGCCTCGTTGTGTCGAGCGAGTCCTCCCTGCCTGTCCCCGCAGGCCTGCGGTACGACACGGCCGACCCCTACGCCGTGCACGCCACCTTCCACACCGGAGCCGAGGAGACCGTCGAGTGGGTGTTCGCCCGCGACCTCCTGGCTGAGGGCCTGCACCGGCCCACCGGCACCGGCGACGTCCGAGTCTGGCCGTCGCGCAGCCACGGCCAGGGAGTCGTGTGCATCGCCCTGAGCTCCCCGGAGGGCGAAGCCCTCCTGGAGGCCCCCGCACGCGCCCTGGAGTCCTTCCTGAAGCGCACAGACGCCGCCGTGCCCCCCGGCACGGAACACCGGCACTTCGATCTCGATCAGGAGCTCTCACACATCCTGGCGGAGAGCTGAAACGGGGCGCCATGAAGCCGCCCGGCGCCGTCGACTCGGGGTGACGGCTCGGGCCAGGACAAACAATCGCATACGGTATGCGCCGACGCCGTCACCGTGAGTCACTCGCGGGGCGGCGTCGTCGTGCGATCGCTCCGCTCCCCCGCGGCCGGATCCCGCCGCTCGGCCCGCGATCCGGTTGCCCGCGGCTACCAGGCACCTGGCGCTTCCGTCCCGCCGTCGGCGAAGCTACTACCATCGGCCAGCATCGGCGGGCGCGGTGCGCCCGACCCTCAGGCCAGGGAGCGAAACGTGCTGATCACCCACGACACCCGGTGCGCCCTCGACGCCGTCGTGGATCTGGTGAACACCGCACCGGAGGACGACACGGCGCAGGACACGCTGGCGGACGTCGCGGCGCTCGCCGATTTCGTGCGCCGGAACGACATCAGCGATGTCGGCGTGCTCTCGGAGCTGGACCTGTCCGCGGTGCGCAAGGTCCGGGAGAAGTTCGCCCGCGTCTTCGCGGCGCCGGACGCCCGGGTCGCCGCGGGTCTGATCAACGAGCTGGTCGCCGCCGCGGGCACCACCCCCCGGCTCACCGATCACGACGGCTACGACTGGCATGTGCACTACTTCGCGCCCGGTGCCTCCGTCGCCGACCATCTCGCGGCCGACTGCGGCATGGCGCTGGCGTTCTTCGTGGTCGCCGGGGAACAGGAGCGGCTGCGCCGCTGCGAGGCGCCCGACTGCCGGCGCGCCTTCGTGGACCTGTCCCGCAACCGCTCGCGCCGGTACTGCGACAGCCGCACCTGCGGCAACCGACTGCACGTGGCCGCCTACCGGGCGCGCCGCAAGGAGGCGGCGGGCTGAACCCGCGGGTGCCGGACACCGGCGTCGACGCGGGCCCCGGCGGGTGGCGCCGGGGGCCGCGGGTACGGCTCAGAGCAGCAGCAGGTCGTGCAGCGCAGCCATGAGCAGCAGACACCCGATCACCGCAAGGAAGATCATCAGCGGTGGCTGGGAAAGGGCGAAGAGGCATCCGCGCGGCTCGTCCTGCGGCGGCGCGGCCTCGCTCTGTGTCGTGTCCAGCATCTCGCGGGCGATGATGGCGCAGAGGACGCTCCCCGCGCGATCAACACGCTCGGAAAAAGCGGGAGTTCGCCATAATCCGCGATGTCCGGCACAGGTCGTGATCGCTTACGGACTGGCAGCGACCCACTGTGTCGTTTCAGCCGTCATGCGGCCGTCATATGCCGTGCTTCTTGAGGATCGCCTCGATGTCGCTGAAGTCCTCCTGGGGCCCCGCCGCGGGCTTGCCCGCGGGGCGGGAGGCGGAGCCGAGGGAGGGCGCCGAGGCCGCCGGGGCCACCGCCCCGCCCTGGGCGGACCGGGCCTCCTTGCGCTCCTTGCGGGTGCCGACGCCACGACGGCGCTCCACGGCCCGGGTGCTCGCGAGCAGCAGCCAGGCGGCACCGAGCACGCCGAAGCCCGCCCACGCGGTCGGGCTGAACGCGGTGTCCGCCAGCCACTCGACGACACCGGTCATCACCAGCCCGAGCGGGACCAGCGCGTACGCGGCGATTCTGGCGGCGGAGAGATAACGCTTGCGGTACGCCGTGACAGCCGCGATGCCCAGGCCGGCCGCGGCGACGGCGGAACAGACGGTCTCGGCAATCATCCGGTCCTCCAGACAGGATTCGGTCAGGCACGGGTCATCCGGGCCACGGGTCCCCACGGACTCCGGTCCACGGCCGCTTCGTCCCTTCCATCCTGCACCTGCGACACCCCGCCGGGCCATGGTCCCGGCGGACATCAGGGACATCTCCGGGTCGGCTCATCCCGAGGTGCCGGTCCGGTCATGATCCCTCGCGGCTCCCGGATTGGGCCGGGCGGGCCGTGGGCTGGGAGACTGACCGCATGAGCGACTCCTCCCCCGCCCGTCCCGCCGCCCCCGTCCTGGACGTCTGGTGCGAACTCCAGTGCGCGGACTGCCGTACCGCCCTCGACGATCTGCGCGCCCTGCGCGCCCGCTACGGCGACCGGCTGGAACTGCGGCTGCGGCACTTCCCGCTGGAGAAGCACAAGCACTCCTTCGCCGCCGCGCAGGCCGCCGAGGAGGCGCTGGAGCAGGGGCAGGGGTGGCCGTACGTGGAGGCGGTGCTGGGGCGGGCCGAGGAGCTGGACCGTAAGGGCGAACCCTTCCTGGTCGAGGTGGCCCGGGAACTCTGTCTGGACGCCGAGGAGTTCGACACGGCGCTGATCGACGGCCGGCACATCCTGATCGTGGACGCCGACCAGGCCGAGGGCAAGGCGATCGGCGTCACCGGCACCCCGACATATGTGATCGGCGGCGAGCGGCTGGACGGCGGCAAGAGCCAGGAAGGGCTGCGCGAGCGGATCGAGGAGATCGCGGACCGGCTGCTGGCCGAGGCCGGGCAGGGCTGAACCCGCGGCAGGCTCTCGCCCCGGCCCGGGAACAGGGCCGCGTACCTGCTTCAGAGCAGGTTCTTGTACATCGAGTAACCCACCGGCACATAGCCCAGCGACTCGTACAGCCGCTCGGCCGGGGCATTGTCGGCGAAGACGTTGAGGCCGATGGTGCGCTGCCCGGCGGCCATCGCCTGGGCCTCGGCCAGCAGCATCAGCGAGCGGCCGTGCCCCCGGCCGCGGAAGCGCGCGTCGGCCTCGACGTCGTAGACGAACGCCCCCTCCCCCGCGACCGACAGCCACAGGGTGCCGACGCGGGTGCCCTCGTGTTCCAGGACGCTGAGCAGCACCTGCTCGGTGGCGAGGCCCTGCGGGAGCAGCCTGGTCATGTCAGTGACGGCCTTGGCCCGGGCCTGGGCCTCGGGCACCCCGCGGTCGATCCAGCTCTGCGCGTAGTGCGCCTCGCTCGCCTCCATCCAGGGCCCGTACTCGGCCTCCGTCATGGGCCGGGCGCGGCTGCCCGCGGGCAGTTCGGGCGCGGTGGCGGGGAGCCGCTTCTCCATGCCGCGGTTGCGGTGCACGTAGCCCAGCGCGGCGGCGAGGCGCAGCGCGGGTCCCGCGCCGCCGGGCACCCTGGTCTCGATGCGGGTGCAGCCCCAGCCGCGGGCCACCTCCTCGGCGGCGAGCGCGGCGACGGCGCCACGGCCGCGCCCGCGGTCCGGCTCCTCGATGCTCAGGTCGACGATGCGCGCGACGGTCGGTCCGAAGAGGGGGTCCGTCGCCAGGCTTATCGCGCCGACGGGACGGCTGTTGACACACACCTGGAAGTGGCGCGACAGCACCCCGTCGGGGTCTCGCTGGAGCGGCTCGGTCGGCCGCAGGGTCGTGGTCATCACGGGTGTTCTACCCGCGATGGAGGTCCACGTCAGCTTCTTTTCCGTGAACTCACGGATCTTGGTCGTCGCCGGACCGCTCGTCGAAGACCCGCATGGCCTTGGCGGTGACCGGCCCCGGGGCGCCGGGCAGTTCGCGCTCGTCGACGCGGTGCACGGCCTGGACGTCGCGCAGCGTGGAGGTCAGGAACACCTCGTCGGCCCGCTGGAGGACATCCAGCGGCAGATCGGTCTCCTTGGCGCCCGTCCACTCCACCACCAACTCACGGGTGATGCCCGCCAGACAGCCGGAGGCGACCGGCGGGGTATGGATCTCGCCGTCCAGGACGACGAAGACGTTCGAGCCCGTGCCCTCGCAGAGTTGGCCGACCGTGTTGGCGAACAGCGCCTCGGAGCAGCCGTGTTGGTGGGCGCGGGAAAGGGCGACGACGTTCTCCGCGTACGAGGTCGTCTTCAGTCCGGTGAGCGCGCCGCGCTCGTTACGGGTCCAGGGCACCGTGATCACGGCCGTGGAGTCCGGGCGGCGGGTGGTCTCGCCGACGGCGACGACCAGGGTCGGGCCGTGCTCGCCGCGGTCGGAGCCGAGGGGGCCGTGGCCACCGGTGTAGGTGATCCGCAGCCGGCCGAGCGGCATCGGATTGGCGTCGAGTACGGCCGTACAGGCGCGGCGGACCTCGTCGTGGTCGGGGTCGGGCAGGCCGAGGCCGCGCGCGGAGCGGGTCAGGCGGTTCAGGTGCCGGGTGAGGCCGAACAGCCTGCCGTCGGTCGCCTTCACCGTCTCGAAGATGCCGTCGCCCACGGTCAGCCCGTGATCGAAGACGGAGACGCGGGCGGACTCGATGTCCTGCAAGCCGCCGTCGAGCCAGATCTTCACTTCCTAGAGCCCCTCTCCACTCACCTCGTACGTCCCCGACGCTACCGCGAGCAGCCGGGATGCCTTCAGCTCGGTCTCCCGCCACTCCCCCTCGGGGTCCGAGCCCCAGGTGATCCCGGCGCCGGTGCCGAAGCGCAGGACGCCTTCCGCGCGGTCGATCCAGAAGGTGCGGATGCCGACCGCGAGCTCGCCGGTCCCCCGGTCCGCGTCGACCCAGCCGATACCGCCGCAGTACGGGCCCCGGGGCGCCGTCTCCAGCGCGTCGATGATCCGCAGCGCGCTGGACTTGGGGGCGCCGGTGACCGAGCCCGGCGGGAAGGCGGCGGCGAGCAGCTCGGGCCAGCCGGCGTCGGGGCGCAGTTCGCCGCGCACCGTGGAGACGAGGTGCACGAGCCCCGGGTGCTTCTCGACGGCGCACAGGTCGGGGACGGTGACGGTACCGGTGGCGCAGACGCGGCCGATGTCGTTGCGGACCAGGTCCACGATCATCACGTTCTCGGCGTAGTCCTTCTCCAGCAGGTCCGCCTCGGTGCGCCCGGTGCCCTTGATCGGCCCGGACTGAACGGTCCGGCCGTCCCGGCGCAGGAACAGCTCCGGCGAGGCGGTGGCGATCTCCACGCCGTGACCGGGCAGCCGGATCGTTCCTGCGTACGGCGCCGGGTTGCCGCGGGCCAGCAGCGCGGTGAGCGCGTCGACGTCGGCGTCGGGGGCGACTGGAGCGGAGAGCACCCGGCAGAGGTTCGCCTGGTAGACCTCCCCGGCCGCGATGTACTCCCGGATCCGGCGCACGCCGTCGATGTACGCGGCGCGGTCGAGGGAGGTGGTCCAGTCCGTCTCCGCCGGTCCCCGCCATGCGCCCGGCACCGGCGCGGGCACGGGCGACTCCCGTACGTCCCGGAAGCGGGCGCAGGTCAGACGGCCCTCGAAGTCCGCGGCGACGGCCCAGAAGCCGGTGGAGTCGAGGGCCTCGGGGTCGCTGGTGACGTCGAGGAGGCCGGTGGCGAGACGGTCGCCGAAGCGGGCCAGGGGAGGGAGGTCGAGCACGTTGTCGAGTCTATGGCCGGTGTCCTCCGGGTGACCTGGGCATGTCCCCGCGGGAGCCCTGACCTGGTCGCCGGGCAGGTGAGACGCAGCACGCTGCACAAACGCGTTTTTGTACTGGCCCAGGAATCCGCTAGAGTTCAACACGTCGCCGGGACGCGCAAGCGGATCGGAAAGACAGGCGAACGTAGCTCAGTTGGTAGAGCGCAACCTTGCCAAGGTTGAGGTCGCGAGTTCGAACCTCGTCGTTCGCTCGAAAGAGCAAGGGGATCTTCCCGACCCCCTACACTCCTGGTGGAGTGGCCGAGAGGCGAGGCAACGGCCTGCAAAGCCGTCTACACGGGTTCAAATCCCGTCTCCACCTCCAAGGACGATTAGCTCAGCGGGAGAGCGCTTCCCTGACACGGAAGAGGTCACTGGTTCAATCCCAGTATCGTCCACTGGATCTTCGAGAGATCATCGAAGGTCTGACCCGCGCGATTAGCTCAGCGGGAGAGCGCTTCCCTGACACGGAAGAGGTCACTGGTTCAATCCCAGTATCGCGCACGCAAGATCCACAGCTCTCGGGCTGTGACACCCCGCGCGATTAGCTCAGCGGGAGAGCGCTTCCCTGACACGGAAGAGGTCACTGGTTCAATCCCAGTATCGCGCACACACCGAAGCCCCCGGCCCTGCGGCCGGGGGCTTCATCGTTCTCGGTCAGCTGGAGAACAGCATGTGGCCGAAGCTCTTGTGGCGCTTGTGGCCGTAGTGGCCGCCGTGCTGCGGGGCACCCCAGGCGGGAGCCGCGGGGGCGGGGGCGGCCGGGTAGGCCTGCGGGGCGGGCGGTGCCGGCGGCGCGGCCGGCTGGGACCACTGGGACTCCAGGCGGGTCAGGGCCTCCAGCTCGCCGTAGTCGAGGAATATCCCCCGGCAGCCGCTGCACTGCTCGATCTGGACGCCGTTGCGGTTGTAGGTGTGCATCGGTGCACGGCATTTCGGACACTGCATGGTCGGCTCAACTCCTCGCCGGTCGGTCCTGCTTCGGGTATCGCCAGGACAGACTCTGTCCGGCTGCGGTCGGTTGCACCCTACTTGGCGGATTCGCACGTCAACTCGGGCGGGGTGGATGCCATTCGGTCACAGGCGTCGACAAGGGACCGCTCGATGTCGTCGAGGGGACGGGCGGCCTGGGTCGCCTTGGTGAGCGCGGTGGCGGCGGTCTGGACGGTCAGAGCGCGGGCCGCGATGTCGAGGGCGGGCCAGGGGTCACCGTGCGGGGGGACCGCAGGGCCGCCCGCCGCGCGGTAGGCGGTGAGGAAGCGGGTCCACTCGTCGGGGGCCAGGAGGCCGCAGGCGTACCAGGCGGCGGGGCGGGCCAGGTCCCAGGTCGGGGTGCCGGTGCCGAGGTCGTCGACGTCGATGAGTCGCCAGGTTCCGTGGTCGGCAGGGTGGCGGACGAGCTGGCCGAGATGGAAGTCGCCGTGGCAGAGGGCGGGGGTGATGTCCGGCAACTGCGCCTCGGCTCGGGCCCAGGCCGGGAGGGCGTGCCAGGCGCGGAGGACGGGCCTGGCGGCGGTGGTCTCCGTGGCCCTCAGCCGCTCGACGGCTCGGGCGGCCTTGGCGGGGCCGCGCATGGGGGGTGTACCCGGGAGGGGTGGGTGCAGGTGGAGGCGGGCGAGAAGGGCGGCGGCGGCTTCCCAGGGGGCGGTGTCGGGGTTGTTCGGGTCCACGGGTGTGCCGTAGGGCCAGCAGGTGACGAGGCGGTCGTGGAGGGGGGCGGGGGTGGGGGTGAGCGGGGGCAGGAGGACGTCGGGGAGGGCGGAGGCTGTGGCGAGGCGGAGGGTGAGCTCGGTGGGGTCGGTGCGGGGCGGGTGCGCCTTCGCGACGGTGTCCGCGTGGCGGACGACCGTGGCGTCGGGGCGGTCGGCGAGCGTGCCGGTTGCTCCGCAGGGGCAGGCGGTACGGCGGCGGGCGTGGGCGGTTGCCGTGGCGGTGCGGGTCAGCTCCGGCACGAGACTGTTGGCTGTCACTTGGCTCCCTGCGGGGGTGGGTCCGCGCTCACCCGCGCCGGCGGGGCCGTGGTCCTCGTCCAGGACTCGGTGAGGAAAAGGTAATGCCGGCGCAGCTCCCCAGCTGCGCCGGCATTGTTGCCGTCCGCCGCACCCCCGTCCCCACGGGGTTTCATGGGTGGATGTCCCCGCCCGGACCGCTCTTCCGGGCCTGGGGTCGCCGCTCAGCGCCCCAGCATCACGCCCACGGACGACGCCTGTGTGGCCACTGTCTCCCAGCCGTCGAAGACGAGGAGAAGCAGGGCCGCCAGGGGAAGGGCCATCAGCGTCGCCACCAGCGGGTGGCGACGGCCGTCGCGGCGGGGGCGGAGCGCCGTGCGGGTCCGCGGTGCCGTGTAGGCCATGGTCCCTCTCCTGACCGTTCGGTTGTCGTGGAGCGGCGGGTGTCTGACCTCGGGGGACGAGTGCTGCACCCGCCGCTTGACCTCAAATCTACGGGCGCGGCCCCCACCGCACGTCATGCCCTCGTACCGATTGCCTGGCCTCCCGGAGGATGAGCCATCAGCCGGGGAGTACTCCCCTGGGTGGAGACGAGGTCCTAGGACTCGGGGTCTTCCCGGAGGGGGCGCCCGGTGTGCCCCGGTTTCTCGGAGGCGTCCTCGCGCGGCACCGGCTGCTCCACCAGCGCCAGGACCCGGTTCGCCATGAAGCGGGCCGTACGCACGACTGATCCGTTGCGGGTGACTTCGCTCACTTCCACCACGCCTCGACGGACCGCCGTCTCCACCCTGCGGCCCGCTCTGCTCGCCACCATCTCGTAGGTGCGGGTCGTGTCCCCCGCGTCCACGACTATCTCCACGCGATCACCCTTCACGGGTTCAATCCCCCTTCGTCGGTGGGTGGTTGGCGAGGGCGCACCTACTAAGTGCGGCTGTCTGTCCGCCCTCTGACCACTCCTCAATTCTCGCACCGGGCACTGACAATCCATCGGGCCGAGAGGGCGCGGCCTCTGCGCGCGGGCGGCCGGGGAAACGTAAGCTGTGGCTCGTCACAGGGACCGGGCAGCGGGGATGAACATGGCGATGATGCGCCTGAGGCGCGAGGACCCGCGCGTCGTCGGCTCGTTCAGGCTTCACAGGCGGCTCGGCGCGGGCGGTATGGGCGTGGTCTACCTGGGCTCCGACAAGAAGGGGCAGCGGGTCGCGCTGAAGGTCATCCGGCCGGATCTGGCCGAGGACCAGGAGTTCCGGTCGCGGTTCGCGCGTGAGGTGTCCGCCGCCCGCCGGATCAGGGGCGGTTGCACCGCGCGCCTCGTCGCCGCGGATCTCGACGCCGACCGGCCGTGGTTCGCCACGCAGTACGTGCCGGGACCGTCCCTGCACGACAAGGTCGTCGACGAGGGTTCGCTGGTCGCCGCCGAGGTCGCCGCGATCGGGGCCGCCCTGTCGGAGGGGCTGGTCGCGGTCCACGAGGCCGGGGTCGTGCACCGGGATCTGAAGCCGTCCAACATCCTGCTGTCCCCGAAGGGCCCGCGGATCATCGACTTCGGCATCGCCTGGGCCACCGGGGCCTCCACGCTCACTCATGTCGGTACGGCGGTGGGCTCCCCCGGCTTCCTCGCGCCGGAGCAGGTGCGCGGCGCGGCGGTCACACCGGCCACGGACGTGTTCTCTCTCGGGGCGACCCTGGCGTACGCCTCGATGGGCGACTCGCCCTTCGGGCACGGCAGTTCCGAGGTGATGCTGTACCGCGTGGTGCACGAGGAGCCGCAGTTGCACGGCGTGCCCGACGCGCTGGCGCCGCTGGTGCGGGCCTGTCTCGCCAAGGATCCCGAGGAGCGGCCGACCACGCTCCAGCTGTCGCTGCGGCTGAAGGAGATCGCGGCCCGTGAGGCGCAGGGGCTCACGGAGCTGCGACCGCCCGCGCCACGCACCGGCGAGACGGACCGGCCGACCGGCCGGCTCGCCGAGACCTACCCGGAGCGCGGCCAGCGGCGCCCGCAGGGCACACAGGGGAGACCGGCCCCCCGTGGCACCGGCTCGTCCTCGCGCGGTCCCGCTCCGGCCCGGGGCGGCAGCGCCTCGCGCGGTGGCGGACCGGCCTCCTCGTCCGGCCGGTCCGGGCCGCGGCCCACGCCCCCGTCGCGGAACACCGGGCGCACGGGCAACGGCGGCAGGACCGCGCCGGGCAGTGGCACCGGACGTCCGGCCCCGCGGAACACCGGCACGGGCCGTCGGCCCGCCAATCCGCAGTTGCTGCGTCAGCGGCTGTTCGTGTTCGTCGTGGTGACCCTGCTGGTCGCGCTCGGCATCGCGGCCGCCCAGGGCTGTCAGGGCCCGAGCCGGGGCAGCGGCGGCGAGCGGGGTGTCGTACGGCAGGAGCGGTCGGCCGCTCCGACGCCCGGTGCGGAGCCGGGCGCCGGAGTCGCCGGCTATGTCTCCGGGCGGCCCGTCGCCACCGCGTAGAAGGCGACCGCGGCCGCCGCGCCCACGTTGAGGGAGTCGACGCCGTGGGCCATGGGGATGCGGACCCACTCGTCCGCGGCGATCAGGGCCTGGCGGGAGAGGCCGTCGCCCTCGGCGCCGAGCATCAGGGCGACGCGGTCCATCTTGTGCGGGGCGGCCTCGTCGAGGGACTTGGCCTTCTCGTCCGGGGTGAGGGCGAGCAGCGTGAATCCGGCCTCGCGGACCGACTCCAGGCTCTTGGGCCAGGTGTCGAGACGGGCGTAGGGGACGGAGAAGACCGCGCCCATCGAGACCTTCACGCTACGGCGGTACAGCGGGTCCGCGCAGTCCGGTGAGAGCAGGACCGCGTCCATGCCGAGCGCCGCCGCGGACCGGAAGATGGCGCCGATGTTCGTGTGGTCGTTGACCGACTCCATGACGACCACCCGGCGGGCGGTCTGGAGCAGGTCGGCGGCCGTGGGCAGCGGCTTGCGCTGCATGGAGGCGAGCGCGCCGCGGTGCACGTGGTACCCGGTGACCCGCTCGGCGAGCTCCGGGCTCACCGCGTAGACGGGGGCCGGGAGTTCGTCGATGACGTCGCGCATGACGTCGACCCACTTGGCGGACAGAAGCATCGAGCGCATCTCGTAGCCCGCGTCCTTCGCTCTGCGGATGACCTTCTCGCCCTCGGCGATGAACAGGCCCTCGGCGGGTTCGCGCTTGCGCCGCAGTTCTACGTCGGTCAGACCCGTGTAGTCGCGCAGGCGCGGGTCGTCGGGATCCTCGACGGTGATGAGATCGGCCACAGAGTGATACTGCCTTGTCGTGCGTGCGGTGCCAACGGCCCGGAAGCGGGTGAGTTACCTCGGGTTACGCCTGGGTGGCCGGGCCGACCCTGACGACCTCGCCGATGACGATCACCGCCGGCGGCTTGACCTCCTGCGTGACGACCGCCTCGGCGGCCGTGGCGAGGGTCGCGTCGACGCGGCGCTGGGCGGCGGTCGTGCCCTCCTGGATCAGGGCGACGGGGGTGTCCGGGGACTTGCCGTGTGCGATGAGCGTCTCGGCGACCTTCCCGATCGTGCCGACGCCCATGAGGATCACCAGCGTGCCGGTCAGCTTGGCGAGGGAGGGCCAGTCGACCAGGGAGCGCTCGTCGTCGGGGGCGATGTGGCCGCTGACGACCGTGAACTCGTGGGCCACGCCGCGGTGGGTGACGGGGATGCCCGCGGCGCCCGGGACCGAGATCGAGCTGGAGATGCCGGGGACGACGGTGCACGGGATGCCGGCCTCGGCGAGCGCCTTGACCTCCTCCATGCCACGGCCGTAGACGAAGGGGTCGCCGCCCTTGAGGCGGACCACCGACCTGCCCTGCTTGGCGTGTTCGATCAGGGCGTTGTTGATGGCCTCCTGGGCCATGAACCGGCCGTACGGGAGCTTCGCCGCGTCGATGACCTCGACGCTGGTGGGCAGTTCGGCGAGGAGGTCGCGCGGGCCGAGGTGGTCGGTGATGACGACGTCGGCCTCGGCGAGCAGGCGGCGTCCGCGGACGGTGATCAGGTCCGGGTCGCCGGGGCCGCCGCCGACCAGGGCGACGCCGGGGGTGCGGGTGCGGTGGTGGGGGGCGACGAGGCTGCCGTCGCGCAGGCCCTCCACGACCGCGTCGCGGATGGCGGCGGTGTGGCGGGGGTCGCGGGACTTGGTGTCGGTGGTGAGGATCGCGACGGTGACGCCCTCGCTGTGGCCGGTGGCGGGGGTCCAGGCGGTGGCCTGGTCGGCGTCGTCGGCGCGGACGCACCAGACGCGGTGGCGCTCCGCCTCGGCGGAGGCCCGGGTGTTCGCTTCCGTGTCGCTGGTGGCGATGAGGGCGTACCAGGCGTCCGCGAGGTCGCCGTCCTCGTAGGGGCGCCGGTGCCAGGTGATCTCACCGGCGTCGGCGATGGCCTCGACGGAGGGGGTCGCCTCGGGGGACACGAGGTGGATGTCGGCGCCGGACGCGATGAGGGCGGGGAGGCGGCGCTGGGCCACCTGGCCGCCGCCGATGACGACGACGCGGCGGCCGGTGAGGCGGAGGCCTACGGGGTAGGCGGGGTTTTCGGCCATGAGGGTGCGCTCCTCGTACAGGCGGCGGTGCGGCGGGCGTGCTGCGGCGTTGAAGCGGCCCTGACGTGCGGATTTTACGGCGCGTGCGGGGTGGGTGGCTCGGGCGGGTGGGTTTTCCTTCCCCCAGCCCGCCCCGTCCCGAAACCGGGGGCTCCGCCCCCGGCCCTCCTGACGTGCGGTCCGTGGCCTACTTCTCGGTGACCCCGGCCGAGTCGAAGGTCGCCACCTCGTGCATCGCCCTCGCCGTGCTCTGCACCAGCGGCAGGGCCAGCAGTGCGCCCGTGCCCTCGCCGAGGCGGAGGTCGAGGTCGACCAGGGGGCGCAGGCCCAGCTTGTTCAGGGCGGCCACATGGCCCGGCTCCGCGCTGCGGTGGCCCGCGATGCAGGCCGCGAGGACCTCGGGGGCGATGGCCCGGGCGACCAGGGCCGCCGCGCCCGCGCTGACGCCGTCCAGGATGACCGGGGTGCGCAGGGACGCGCCGCCCAGCAGCAGGCCGACCATCGCGGCGTGCTCGAAGCCGCCGATCGCCGCCAGGACGCCGATGGGGTCGGCCGGGTCCGGCTGGTGGACTTCCAGGGCCCGGCGTACGACCTCGGTCTTGCGGGCGAGGGTCTCGTCGTTGATGCCGGTGCCGCGGCCCGTCACCTCGGCCGGGTCGGCGCCGGTGAAGACCGAGATCAGGGCGGCGGACGCGGTGGTGTTCGCGATGCCCATCTCACCGGTCAGCAGGGCCTTGTTGCCGGCCGCCACCAGGTCGCGGGCCGTCTCGATGCCGACCTCGATGGCCTGCTTGCACTCCTCGCGGCTCATCGCGGCGCCGGTGGTCATGTCGGACGTGCCCGCGCGGACCTTGCGGGGCAGCAGGCCGGGCGTGGCCGGGAGGTCGGCGGCCACACCGACGTCCACGACGCAGACCTCGGCGCCCACCTGTCCGGCGAAGGCGTTGCAGACCGCTCCCCCGCCGAGGAAGTTGGCGACCATCTGGGCCGTCACCTCCTGCGGCCAGGGGGTGACGCCCTGGGCGTGCACGCCGTGGTCGCCCGCGAAGATCGCGACGGCCGCGGGCTCCGGGATCGGCGGCGGGCACTGGCGGGACAGGCCGGACAGCTGCGCGGAGATGATCTCCAGCATGCCGAGCGCCCCGGCGGGCTTGGTCATGCGCTTCTGCCGCTCCCACGCCTCGCCGAGCGCCTTGGCGTCCAGCGGGCGGATCTGGGCGACGGTCTCGGCGAGCAGGTCGTGCGGGTCCTCGCCGGGCAGGGCACGACGGCCGTACGTCTCCTCGTGCACGACCCACGACAGCGGGCGGCGCTTGGACCAGCCGGCCTGCATCAGCTCGGGCTCGTCCGGGAACTCGTCGACGTACCCGACGCACAGGTAGGCGACGACCTCCAGGTGCTCGGGCAGACCGAGGGTGCGGACCATCTCGCGCTCGTCGAAGAAGCTGACCCAGCCGACGCCGAGGCCCTCGGCGCGGGCGGCGAGCCAGAGGTTCTCGACGGCGAGCGCGGAGGAGTACGGCGCCATCTGCGGCTGGGTGTGCCGGCCGAGGGTGTGCCGGCCGCCGCGGGTCGGGTCGGCGGTGACCACGATGTTCACCGGGGTGTCGAGGATGGCCTCGATCTTCAGTTCCTTGAACTGCTTCGCCCGGCCCTTGGGCAGCGACTTGGCGTAGGCGTCGCGCTGCCGCATCGCCAGCTCGTGCATGGTGCGCCGGGTCTCGGCGGAGCGGATGACGACGAAGTCCCAGGGCTGCGAGTGGCCGACGGAGGGGGCCGTGTGGGCGGCCTCCAGGACGCGGAGCAGCACCTCGTGCGGGATGGGGTCGCCGCGGAAGCCGTTGCGGATGTCCCGGCGCTCGCGCATGACCTTCAGCACGGCCTCGCGCTCGGCGTCCTCGTAGGCGGGCGCGGCCGGACCGGTGGGCCGGCGTGGTTCTGCCACGGGGGCCGTGCTCTCTTCCTGGTCGGCGGCCCTGGTGTCCAGGTCCTCCGCGTGCTGTACGGGCTCGGGGTCACCCGCGCGCGGTGCGGGCACCGCCGGTGCGTCCTCGGTGGGCAGCACGATCGGCTGCGGCGGGGTCGGCGCGAGGTGCGGAGTCGTCGGCACCTGCCCTTCCACCGGCACGAACTGGCCGAGCGGCAGGTCGGGGCGGGGCTCCAGGGGTACGCCGGCGGCGGGCGTACCGGCGTCGGACAGCTGGATCTGCGGCCCGGCGTCCGACGGCTGGATCTGCGGCCCGGCGGGCTCGGCGACATACGGCTGCGGCACAGGAACCGGCTCCTCCTCCACGGACGCCTCCGACTCGGGGGCCATCGCGGGCGCCTCCGCCACGACGACGGCGGCATCGTCGGCCGGGGGCTGGACCGGGGCTTCGGGGGCCTCCGGTGCGACGGCGGCCGGGGCCTGGGCGAACTCGTCCGCGGGAGCCTCGGCCACGGGCACCGGCTCGGGCAGCGGAGCCCCGGGGGCGGACGGCTCCTCGGCCACGACCGGGATCGGCTCGGGAGCGACCGGCTCGGGAGCAATGGGCTCCGCGGCAAGGGGCTCCACGGCGATCGGCTGTGCGGGGGCGGGCTCGGCGAGCACCGGCTCGGCGGGCTCGGCTACGACGGCCTCCGCGACCGGAAGCGCCTCGTGCGCCGCGGCCTCGACGACCACCGGAGCCTGCGGCGCGGCCTCCTCGGCCACGATCGTCTCCGGCTCGGGCGTCACGGCCTCGGCGGCGGCCGGAACGGCGTCGACGCCCTCGACCTGGACCTCCGTCGGCGCGGCGACCTCGGCGTCCTGGGGCACCTCGGCGACCGGGATCACCTCGGCGTCCTGGACCGTCTCGGCGACCTGGACCGTCTCGGGCGCCGCAGCGGGCTCGACGACCTGCACCGTCTCGACAACCTGCGCCGCCTCGACAGCCTCCGTCGCTTCGACGACCGGCGCCGGTTCGACGACCGGCGCCGGTTCGGCGACCGGCTCCACCGCGGGGACGGCCTCGGCGGCGCCGGTACCGGAATCACCCCCGGCCACCGGGACCTGCCCGGCCGTCTCCTCCGCCGTGGGCACTGGCACCGGCACCGGCTCGGCAGTCTGCGGCTCCTGGGCGGTGGGCGTGAGCTGCGGCTCCTCGGCGGCCGGTACCTGCTGCGCGACCGCCTCGGTGGTGAGGCGGGCCATCGCGGCCTGGGCCGGGTCCGTCGGTTCGGGAGCGGGCGCCGGCTGCGGAACAACCGTTTCGGCAGCCGACACCTCGGCGCTCACCGGCGCGGGTACGGTGACGGGCACGGGCGCCTGTACGGGAGCCGGCATCTGCGCACCCCAGGGCGCCGCGGCCTGCGGCTGAGGCTGGGGCACGTCCAGGTACTCGGGACCACTGGTGGCCGGCCCCGGCTGCCGTACCGGTGCGCCCACGGCGCCGCGGTCGGCGAGGGAGCGGACCGGGCTGGCGGAGGCGTCGGGGGTCGGCGGGCCGAGGTGCAGCGGGCGGCGCGGGGCCGTCGGCGGGATCGGCGCCGCTCCCGGTGTACGGACCGCGGTGAGGTCGACGGCGCCGCTGTCGCGGCCGGACATCTCGTGCGCACCGGGTTCGTGCAGGGCCTCCACGACCGGTTCCGGCGCGGGCGGGGCGACCTCGTTGCCCCAGGCGCTCTGGGCGCCGGGCAGCAGCAACAGGTCTTCGTCCTCGGCGGTGGTCTCGGAGAGGTAGGTGTACGCACCCGGCGCGGGGACGCCCGGCTGTTCCACCATGCCTGCGTTCTCCGGCAGCCCCTCGCCCGGGACCTGGCCGGTGTCGGTCATGCGTACCCCTCGCCCATCGGTTAGTGCTCCTACGACCAGCTCACCCGGAGCGGCGCACCGACCGCCCCGTAGTGAAGAACGAGCGGGCGCGCCCAGCGGCACGAACGACCCGTCCACAAAGACGACAAAGCCATTAACTGGCATTGTCGCGGCCGTTCCCCCGTCACGACAGCTTCATCCGCGACGAGACCGCTGTGGACTGCGCCACGTTGCGCGTCCTCAGGTTCTGCCGTACCACACCCACCCCAAAACGGGCGCGTTTTCCGGACATTGACCGACGAAGGGCCGGGCGTCCGAAGTGCGGTGCAACGATCGGCCAGCCTACCGCGCGCGGTACGACAACAGGATCACGGGGACGGGATCCACATCAGGTCGTTCTGTCCGGCAGCAGGCCGCTGAGCAGGAACGCGACGCTCCGTTCCCGCTCCGTCCAGGCGCGCGTGTCGAGTTCGACGGACTGGAGCAGCGCACACTCGACGCGGTAGCCGTGTTCGGTCAGATCACGGCCGATGAGTTCGGCTTCGTCGCGGGTGGCCGCGTGGGTGACGATGCGCTGCGGACGGCGGTCCGCGACCGCGGAGACGACGGCCGCTCCCCCGCCGCCGACCCGGACGACATCCGGTTCGGGGAGGTTCTCCAGGACGTGCGGGGCGGTGCCGTGCACGGTCTGGAGCTGGACGCCGAGGGTGCGGGCGTTGGCGTCGGTGCGATCACAGGCCCGCGGGTCGCGGTCGACGGCGATCACGGCGGCCCCGGCCCGGGCGGCCTCGGTGGCGAAGGCGCCGCTGCCGCAGCCGATGTCCCACACCAGGTCGCCGACGCGCGGTCCGAGCCGGGCCAGTTGGGCCGCGCGCAGCGGTTCCAGCTCGCCTTCGCCCATCAGGCCGCCGTACGCCGCTGCGGGCAGGGTCCAGCCGCGCGGGCCCGCGGACGGATCGCGGCCCGCCAGCCAGCCGCCGCCCTCCGCGCCCCCCGCCGGGCCGCCGATGACGATGACGACGTTGGGGTCGCGCCAGGTGTGGTCGGGGGCCTTGTCGGAGGTGACGACGGTGACCTGTTCTCGCTCGGTGCCCAGTTCCTCACAGATGACGAAGGTGCGGTGGACGCCCTCCAGGAGCAGTCCGAGCTCGGCGGGGCCCGCGCCGGGTGAGGTGAGGACGGCGACCTTGGTGTGGGCGCGGCACACATTCACCGCGCGTCGCAGGGTGCGACGGTGTGCGACGACCACTTGTGCGTCGTCCCAGGGCATGCCGGCGCGGGCGAAGGCGGCGGCGACCGAGGAGACCGCGGGGACGACCTCGACCTCCAGGCCGAACTCGGGGGCGCGCAGGGTCCGTACGACGCCGAAGAAGCCGGGGTCGCCGTCGGCGAGCACCACCGCGGTGCCGCGGTGGCCGGCGATCCGGCGGGCGGCGAGGGCGACACTGCCGAGGCGGATGCGCTCGGCGCCGGGCGGCACCTCGGGCAACGCCAGATGGTGGGCGGCGCCGGCCACCAGCGTGGCGGCGCCGAGGGCGGCGCGCGCCGCCGCGGTCAGCGGCGAGCCGTCCCAGCCGATCACCGTGACCCGGTCGGCCATCGTCGTCAGTCTCCAGGGGTTTACGCAGGTGGACGGGGCAACCTGAGCGTATCCCGTCCGACCGGGATCAGTTCCAGTCGGAATAGGTGGGGAAACCGCCGTTGTCGGCCAGCTCCCCCGCGCCCTCCAGGTCCTCCGGCAGCAGACTCCAGACGATGAAGTCGGTGCGCACATCGGTCCAGGTGCCGTCCTCGGTGCGGACGTGCGCTATGCACGCGTTGCGCAGGACGCCCTCGCTGATGCAGCCGATCTTCTGGGCGACCTGCTGGGAGGCGGTGTTGTCGGCGGCCGTGCGCAGCTCGATGCGCTCGAACTTCCGGTCGCTGAACAGCCATTGGGCGGTGGCGAGGGCGGCCTCGGAGGCGTAGCCCTCACCGCGGGCCCAGGGCGCGACGATGTACGACAGCTCGGTGGAGCGGATGTGCCAGTTGGTCTTGGAGAGTTGGACGATGCCGACCAGGCGCTGGGTGAGGAACTCGGTGACGGCGAGGTCGAGGCCGCGGCCCGCCGCCCGCTCACCGGGGGCGTACTGGGTGATCCAACTGTGCGCGCCGGCCTTGGTGAACGGCTGGGGCACGTGGGTCCAGGCGGCGACCTGCTCGTCGTTCATCATCTCGGTCAGGGCGGGCACGTCGTCCTCGTCGAGGGGACGCAGCACCAACCGCTCCGTGCTGATGGAGATGTTGGGGAAGGTGCTCGTCATGCTCGGCTCCGTAACCTTCGAGAATGTCAGGCCTGCTGAACTGCCCAGCATGCAGCATGAAAGCACCGAACCGCACCACGGGGTACGCCTGTTCGACGAGGGCGGAACCGTGGTGCGGTGCGATGGAGCCGAGGAGAAGTCGATCAGTCGATCAATCGATCCTTCAGAAGCCGGAGGACGTCCGGAAGGACGTCAGAAGGACGCTCAGAAGGACGCGATGACGGAACCGGCGTACTTGTCCTCGATGAACTTCTTGACCTCGGGGGAGGTCAGGAGCTTCGCCAGCTTCTTCACCCGCGGGTCGTTCTCCTGGCCCTCCTTGACGGCGAGGAAGTTGCCGTACGGGTTGTCCGTCGCGGACTCCAGGACGAGGGCCTCCTCGGCGGGCTTGAGGTCGGCCTCGATGGCGTAGTTGCCGTTGATGACCGCGGCGTCGACGTCGTTCAGGGAGCGCGGGGTCTGGGCCGCCTCCAGCTCCTTGAACTTGAGGTTCTTGGGGTTCTTGACGATGTCCGCGGGCGTCGCCTCGTTGCCCGCGCCGTCCTTCAGCGTGATGATCCCGTTGGCGTCGAGGAGTTTGAGGGCACGGGCCTCGTTGACGCTGTCGTTCGGGACGGCGACGGTGGCACCGCTCTTGAGGTCGTCGGCGCTCTTGACCTTGTTGGAGTACAGGCCGAGCGGCTCCAGGTGAACCGTGACGACGGGCACGATGTGGGTGCCGTTCTTCTTGTTGAAGTCGTCGAGGTACGGCTGGTTCTGGAAGTAGTTGGCGCCGACCGATCCGTCCTCCGTCGCCGTGTTCGGCGTGACGTAGTCGGTGAACTCCTTGACCTCCAGGTCGAGTCCGGCGTCCTTCGCCAGGTTGTCCTTGACGTAGGTGAGGATCTCGGCGTGCGGGACGGGGCTCGCGGCGACGACCAGCGGTCCGCTGGTGTCGGAGGCGGCGTCGCTGTCGGAGGAGCCGCAGGCGGTGAGCCCGAAGGTGAGGGTTCCGGCGGCGAGGACGGCGGTGGTGATCTTGGCGGTGTTACGCACGAAAAGTGCCTTTCCTGAAGGGGTGGTGCAGCCCCGTCGAGGGTGTGACGGGGAGTCTTGGGGGGAGGAGGCTCAGACGGTCTTGCTGGTGGCCGTCGCCGCCTTCAGCAGCCGGAGCTTGGGCGCGGCGCCCGAGCGGCCGCCGCGGCGGTGCAGGGAGCGGGCCGCGTAGTCGCCGGCGAACTGGATGAGGGAGATGACCACGGCGAGGATCGCCACGGTGATCCACATCAGCTCGGTCTCGAAGCGCTGGTAGCCGTAGCGGATGGCGATGTCGCCGAGGCCGCCGGCGCCGACCGTGCCGGCCATCGCGGAG
Source organism: Streptomyces cinnabarinus (assembly GCF_027270315.1). Taxonomy (NCBI): domain Bacteria; kingdom Bacillati; phylum Actinomycetota; class Actinomycetes; order Kitasatosporales; family Streptomycetaceae; genus Streptomyces; species Streptomyces cinnabarinus. Next base: position 1,804,545 of record NZ_CP114413.1, read on the forward strand.
TAGCCGATGAGGGCGACGATCGTGGTCGTGGTGGAGGCGATCAGCGAGGGCAGGGACTCCGGTACGAGGACCTTGCGGACGATCGTCCAGGTGTTGCCGCCCATCGACTGCACGGCCTCGACAAGCCCGCCGTCCACTTCGCGGACAGCCGTCTCGACCAGCCGCGCGAAGAACGGGATGGCGCCGATGGCGAGCGGCACGATGGCGGCCTCACGGCCGATCGTGGTGCCGGTGATGGAGCGGGTGAAGCCCATCAGCGCGACCATCAGGATGATGAACGGCATCGAGCGGGCGACGTTCACGACCTGCCCGATGACCTTGTTGGCGACGACGTTCTGGAGCAGTCCGCCCTTGTCGGTGAGGACGAGGAGGACGCCGAGCGGGAGTCCGCCCACGATGGCGATGACCGTGGACCAGCCGACCATGTAGAGGGTGTCCCAACACGCCTGCTCCAGCAGCGGCTGCATCTCGGACCAGGTCACTTGGCACCTTCCTTCAGCAGAACGGGCTCCTGGCCCAGGACGTCGATCTGGAGACCCTGCTCGCGCAGGAAGCCGATCGGCACGACGTTGTCCTCGTAGCGGCCGGGCAGTTCGATGCGCATCCGGCCGACCTGGAGGCCGCCGACGGTGTCGATGGCGGCGCCGAGGATCGAGATGTCGACGTTGTAGGTGCGCGCCAGCTGGGAGATGACGGGCTGGGTGGCGGCCTCGCCGTGGAAGGTGACGTCGACGACGGTGCGCTCGGCGTCGCCGGCCTCGCCGCTCACCGGGAACAGCGCGGTGGCGAGCTGGGAGCCCGGGGTGGCGAGCAACTCGCTGACGGTGCCGGACTCGACGATGCGGCCCTGTTCCATGAGCGCGGCGGAGTCGCAGATGGACTTCACGACGTCCATCTCGTGCGTGATGAGCAGGACCGTGAGGCCCAGCTGCCGGTTCAGGTCGCGCAGCAGCTGGAGGATGGAGCGGGTGGTCTCGGGGTCCAGGGCGCTGGTCGCCTCGTCGGAGAGCAGCACCTTGGGGTCGCCGGCCAGGGCGCGGGCGATGCCGACGCGCTGCTTCTGGCCGCCGGAGAGCTGGGCCGGGTAGACCTTGGCCTTGTCGCCGAGACCGACCAGGTCGAGCAGTTCGAGCGCCTTGCGGGAGCGCTCCTTGCCCGACGTGCCGAGGATCTCCAGCGGCAGCTCGACGTTGTCCTGCACGGTCCGCGAGGACAGCAGGTTGAAGTGCTGGAAGACCATGCCGATCCGGCTGCGCGCCCGCCGCAGCTCCTTGCCGGCGCGCGGTCCGCGACCGGCGAGGGCGGTGAGGTCCTGGCCGGCGACGGTGACCGTGCCGGCGGTGGGGCGCTCCAGGAGGTTGACGCAGCGGATGAGCGAGGACTTTCCGGCGCCGGACTGGCCGATGACGCCGTACACCTCGCCTTCGCGGACGTGCAGGTCGACGCCGTCGAGGGCGGTGACCTCTCGACCGCGGGTGCGGTAGACCTTGGTCAGGCCCGATGTGGTGATCACAGGGGTTTCCGTCACTGTCGAGTACGCGGGCGTGGGTGTGCCCTGGTACGGGAGGGAATGTGTGCGCGGGGCAGGGGGGTCACGTACGGCTGAAGGCGTACGGACACGCCGTGGCAGCTCGCTTCGGGGCGCGAGGCTCAGGGGGAAGTGGTGCGGGGGCCCTCTAGAAGGCGCACATTCGACACATACAGCGAGCACCGGGCGTCATGGTCGCCTCGGTCGCAAGGATGCGGGTGCTCGTCGTGGTCATGCGATCAGTAAAGCAGACGGAAGAACGCAACCAAGAACCGCTGTCCGCATTGCGGACAGCGATGGACGGGGGTCGGACAGTGTTCAGCCGCGGACGGAGATCTCGATGCCCGTGGCCGTGACCAGCGCGGACAAGGCCGAGAGGTCCTTGACCACCAAGTCGGCGTCGAGTTCATGGGCCTGGTGGGTTGTGGCCAAGGCCACGGTGGTCATGCCGGCGGCGCGGCCGGCCTGGAGCCCGGCGGGAGCGTCCTCGAAGACGACACAGCGGGCCGGGTCGACGCCCAACTGTCGGGCGGCGAGGAGGTAGGGCTCGGGGTCGGGCTTGCCGCGGGTGATGTCGTCGGCGGAGATCAGTGTCTTGGGCAGGATGCCGACGGCGTCCAGGCGGGCCTCCGCGAGCCGGCGGGTGGCGGAGGTGACGACGGCCCAACGGTCGGCGGGCAGCGCGTCGAGGAAGGCCCGGGTGCCGGGCAGCAGTTCCACGCCGCCGTTCGGCACGTCCTCGACCTCCAGCGTCTCGATCCGCGCGACGGCCTCCGGCACGACGGCGGCGGGCAGCAGGTCGGCGGCTATCTCCACGGCCGGCCGCCCGTGCAGTTCGATCCGGCCGAACTGCTCGGCGGTGATGCCGTACTCCCCCGCCCAGCGGGTCCAGCAGCGGTCGACGGAGGCGAGCGAGGAGACGAGGGTGCCGTCGTTGTCGAACAGCAGGGCTTCGGCGTGGATGTGCATGCCCTCGACCCTACGGTGCCCGCCGGGGTCGGCCGCACCAGGCCTTTTGGCCCGTAATAGGGTCGCCCCATGCTTGATGCCCTGACGCTCGTGACCGGCGTCGCCGCCCTGCTGCTCGCCGCGTGGTGCGGCTTCGCCGCGTACCGCGACGAGGCGACCAAGGACTGGCACTTCATCGGGATGGCCGTGGTGACCCTGCTGGCACTGGTCCAGCTGGTGGTCGGGATCGTGCAGCTGGCGCGTGGGGAGGATCCGGAGCAGGGGACGACGATCTTCGTCGCGTATCTGCTGGGCGCGGCCGCGTGCATCCCGGCGGCGGGGTTCATGTCGCTGGCCGAGCGCACGAAGTGGGGTTCGCTCACGGTCGCGGCCGGTGCCGTGGTGCTGGCCGTGCTGGAGGTGCGGCTCTATGACATCTGGGGAGGCTGAGATGACGGCCGTGGAGGGAAAGCGGACCCGGCTGATCAGCGGGCCGGGGATCCTGCTCGTCTGGCTGTACGGCGTGATGGTCGTGGGCGCCGTGTCCCGCTCGGCGTACCAGATCGCCACCGAGTTCGACCGGGCCCCGCTCGCCTACTCGCTGTCGGCGATGGCGGGGCTGGTCTACGGCTTCATCACGTACACCCTGGTCAGGGGCGGCGAAACGGCCCGGAAGGCGGCGCTGTACTGCTGCGCCGCCGAACTCGCGGGAGTCCTGGTCGTCGGCACCTGGACCCTGCTGGACCCCTCGGCGTTCCCCGACGCGACGGTCTGGTCCGACTACGGCATGGGATATCTGTTCATTCCCGTACTGCTGCCGTTGTCCGCGATCCACTGGCTCCGCAGAGCGGGAATGGTCAAGCCGTAGCCGCGTACGTGCCGGCCGCCTTCTCCAGGACGATCATCGGTACGCCGTCCGTGCCCTCCGAGGTGCCGACCGCGATGTAGCCGACCTTGCGGTACAGGCCGAGGCTGCTTTCGCTGCGGTGGCCGGTGTGCAGGCGGAAGCGCTTGGCGCCGCGCTCCTCGGCGAGGGCGGATTCGGCCGCCCGGAGGAGCCGGGCGCCGATGCCGTGGCCCTGGAGGCGGGGGTGGACGCAGAGCTTGCCGATGGCTGCGGCGCCGTCCTCGGTGACCGAGCCACGGACCGAACCGACCACTTCGTCGCCGAGCCGGGCCACGAAGACGCAGTCCGCGGCGACCTCCTCGCGCACCGAGTCCAGTGTCTGGACGAGCGGGTCGATGCGGTAGTTGCCGTACAGGGCCGCCTCGCTCTGGAAGCAGAGGTACTGCAACTTGAAGATCTGCTCCGCGTCCTGCTCGGTCGCCGCAGAGATGGTCACGCTCATGCCCATGTGCGCACGCCTCCCGCTCACCTGATCACCTGTTGTCCCTCACTCCTATCCCCGCGCCGTGTGAGCCGCAACCTCCGGCGCAAGCAATCGCCGAAGACAACCCAGACATCTGGAGCGTTCCGGGCCAAGACTGCCCTGTGAGATACCCAACTCCCCCGCGATCTCCCGGTATGTCAGGTCCCGCGGCGAGAGCAGGGCCTCGACCAGGCGGGGGCAGCGGCCGGGCAGCCGGCGGACGGCCTCACGCAGGGCGCGGTGGCGGGCCGCCCTGAGGGCGAGGTGCTCAGGGTCGCGGCCGAACTCGTCCACGGGTTCATCGTCGTACGGCCGTTCGAGGCGGTTGGTGCGGCGGGTGCGGCGGACCTCGGAGCGGACGGCCGAGCGGAGCCAGCGCTCGGGGTCGGGCGGCGGGCCCTGGACGTCGAGCAGCTCCAGCAGGCGCAGCCAGACCGCCTGCTCCAGGTCGCCGGGCTCGGTCCCGGCGGCGTGCGCCTCCGCGGAGGCCTCGGCGGTGAGCAGCGGGCGCAGCTCCAGGACAAGGTCGTATGTCATATGCGGGACGACGCGGCCGCCCGGGCGACAGGTTGCCCGGGCGGCCGTTTGTCACCCCAACCGGGGTGCGGGGCTCAGCCGTTGACGAACTCCTCGCGGGCCAGCAGGCCGGTGTCGGGCTGGTCGGTGAAGACGCCGTCGATGCCGGTGGCGAAGTACACCTTGTAGGCGCCGAAGACATCGCCGTAGGCGTCGGCGTCGGTGCCCTTGCGGAAGTTCGCGGGCAGGAAGGGGTTCTCGTTGCGCAGCGTCCAGGGGTGCAGGACCAGGCCCACCTTGTGCGCGTCGGCGACCAGGGTGGTCGGCTGGGTGAGGTTGCCGCTCGCGTCCTTCGGGATGACCAGGTCGAGGGTCGGGCCGATGCCCTGGGCGTAGGAGGCGATCTCCCGCAGCCCGGCGGGCTTGACCAGATCGGCGACGGTCCGCGGGTCACCGGTCTCGACGAAGTCGTACGGCCGGGTGGCCGGGCCGGACAGCAGCACCACCAGCGGATTGTCGATGAGCTTGTTCAGGCGCTGAATGCTGGTCGGCTCGAAGGACTGGACGATGACCGGCGAGTTCCACTTGTGCTTGCCGTACTTGCGCAGCACCTTCGCGATCCGCTCCTCCAGGCCGAGGCCCAGCTTGCGGAAGTAGGTGGGGTGCTTGAGCTCGGGGTAGATCCAGACCTGCTTGCCGCGCTTGCGGGTCTGCTCCTCCTGCCAGCGGAGCACCTCTTCGAAGGTGGGGATCGCGAAGCGGCCGTTGTAGAGGGTGTTGTGCGGGCGGTTGCCCGGGATGCGCTCGATCGCCTGGAGCGTCTTCAGCTCGGCGAGCGTGAAGTCCTCGGTGAACCAGCCGGTGACGGAGACACCGTCGAGCAGCTTGGTGGTCCTGCGGCCCGCGAACTCGGGGTGGTCGGCGACGTCCGTGGTCCCGCCGATCTCCGGCTCGTGGCGGCAGACCAGGTGGCCGTCCTTGGTGGGGACCAGGTCACCGGCCTCGACGATGTCGGCGCCCATGTCGAGGGCGAGCTGGTAGGCGGCGAGAGTGTGCTCGGGGCGGTAGCCGCTGGCACCGCGGTGGCCGATGATCGTCGGCTTGGGCAGGCTCTTCACCCCGCCGCCCCCGTGCCCGCCGCCCGCGGCCCGAGCCGTGCCGGACAGCCCGAGGACCGCGCCGCCCGCGCCCAGTACCGCCGCGCCCAGCAGCGCCCGGCGCCCGGTCCCCCGCGCCTGCTCGTCCGACTCCTGCGTTCCCATGAGCGGCCTCCTGCCCTCGACTCCGCACTCCTCATTCGGCAAGTGCGGGCCGATGGTAGGTGCCCGTCCATGACCGGCGGGAGACCCCGGACCGAACACACGGGTGACTCCGGATGTCTTGTGGGAATGGACTTCTGACGATCCGTCGGCATCGAACGCATGTCTAAGGGTAGGCGTGGTTCGGATGCCCTCGCCCGGATCGGCGCGACGTCCGTCACACCGTTCCGGGGAGGTTTCCGGCGGGCGACGGCACAGCACCGCAGGTAAACCCGCGTCAACAATGCGTAATACCTCGGTGAACCCGCCGCACCCGATGTGCGCGACCCCGGGAACCGCGAGTATCGTCCTCACCTGCACAGACTTATAGGAACACCTTGACACCGGAGGGCCCGTTGTCCCGCTTCGCGCTCATCAAGGCAGTGCTCGGACCGATCATGCGCCTGATGTTCCGCCCACGGGTGGAGGGCGCGGAGCACATCCCGGGCGACGGTCCCGTGATCCTCGCGGGCAACCACCTCACGTTCATCGACTCGATGATCCTTCCGCTCGTCTGCGACCGGCAGGTCTTCTTCATCGGCAAGGACGAGTACGTCACCGGCAAGGGGTTCAAGGGCCGGCTGATGGCCTGGTTCTTCACCGGCGTCGGCATGATCCCGGTGGACCGGGACGGCGGCCGGGGCGGCGTCGCGGCGCTGATGACCGGACGCCGGGTCCTGGAGGAGGGCAAGCTCTTCGGGATCTACCCCGAGGGCACGCGGTCGCCCGACGGGCGGCTGTACCGCGGGCGGACCGGTATCGCGCGGCTGACTTTGATGACCGGGGCGCCGGTGGTGCCGTTCGCGATGATCGGCACGGACAAGATTCAGCCTGGTGGTGCGGGGATGCCCCGGCCTAGCCGGGTCACGGTTCGGTTTGGTCCGGCCATGGAGTTCTCCCGGTACGAGGGGATGGATCGGGATCGGTATGTGCTGCGGGCCGTTACCGATTCCGTGATGGCTGAGGTCATGCGGCTGTCCGGGCAGGAGTACGTGGACATGTATGCGACCAAGGCGAAGGAAGCGGCTTAGTTTTTGGCTGCGGGCCGGTGGGGGCTTGTCGCGCCCACGCGGCGGAGCCGCAAATCGACACAGCCCCGCGCCCCTTAAGGCCTGCTGTCCAGTTGTTCGTTTCGCAGCATGAGCCATGCCGCTGCTGACGCCAGGAGCAGGACTAGCGCGCCTGCGCCCGATGCCACCGTCAGGCCGTCCACGAAAGACTGCCTCGCCGCGTCCAGCATTGTCTGTGCTGTTTCCGTCGGCATTCCCGCCGCTGCCTCCACCGCGCCGCCCAGTGACTCGTGGGCGCCTTCCGGAGTGCCCGCGGGGCCTGTGAAGTCTCGGTAGACGCCTGTCACGATCGAGCCCAGTACCGCGATGCCCAGGGCCGCGCCCAGTTCGTACGCCGTTTCCGATACGGCCGATGCTGAGCCTGCCTGGTCCTTCGGTACGGAGGACAGGATCACGTCGGCGGTCACCGTGAAGGAGAAGCCGGCGCCGATGCCGACGATCAGCAGGGCCGCGCCCAGCAGGGGGTAACCGGTCGACTGGTCCAGGACCGTCAGGGCGGCCAGGGAGATGCCGACCGCCGCGAGGCCGCCGGAGACCACGGCGCGTACCGAGTAGCGACGGGCGGCCCTGCCCGCGACCAGGCCCGCCGCCACCGCGCCCACCGCGGCGGGGAGTTCGGCCAGGCCCGCCTCGAAGGGGCCGCGGCCCTGGACGAGCTGGAGGTACTGGGAGAGGAAGAACACCAGGCCGGACATGCCGAGGATGGTCAGCAGGTCGGCGAGGACCGCGCCGCTGAAGCCGCGGTTGCGGAACAGCCGCATGTCCAGCAGCGGGGCCGGGAGGGTGAGCTGGCGGCGGACGAAGCCGTACAGCGCGGCGGCACCCAACAGACCCACGGCGACCGGCTCCCAGGCCAGGCCGTGCGCGGCGAACTCCTTGACCGCGTAGACGACACCGACCATGCCGGTCAGTGACAGGAGGACGCTGAGCAGGTCCCAGGGGCCGGGGTTCGGGTTGCGGGACTCCGGGAGCGTCTTGATGCCGACCACGACCAGCACCGCCATCACGGGCAGGTTGATCAGGAAGACCGAGCCCCACCAGAAGTGTTCGAGCAGGAAGCCGCCGACGATCGGGCCGACCGCGGTACCCGCGGAGGCGGTGGCGCCCCAGATGCCCACGGCGAGGCTGCGTTCGCGCGGGTCGTGGAAGAGGTTGCGGATCAGGGCGAGCGTGGCCGGCATCAGGGTCGCACCGGCGACACCGAGGAGCGCGCGGGCCAGGATCATCGTCTCGGGAGTCGTCGCATACGCGTTCAGCACGGAGATCGCGCCGAACGCCGTCGCACCCACAAGCAGGATCCGCTTGCGGCCTATTCGGTCGCCGAGGCTGCCCATGGAGACCAGCAGACCGGCGATGACGAAGGAGTAGACGTCACCGATCCACAGCAGCTGGGTGCCCGAGGGGTTGAGGTCCTCGCTGATGTAGGGGGTCGCCAGACCGAGGACGGTCGCGTCGACGGCCACCAGCAGCACGGCGAGCACCAGGACGGACAGCGCGAGCCAGCGGCCCGGACGCTTCACCGCCTCGGTCGTGGTCGCCGGCTGCAGGGTGCTGGTCATGATTCCTCTCTCCGTAGTGCGCCGCCGAGCAGCAGCTCGACGATCATGTGCGTGAAGTCGTTGGCCGCGACCCGGCCCTCCTGGACCGCCCAGGCGCCGGACGCCATCAGGCCGTACAGGGCCTCGGTGAGCCAGGCCGGGGTGAGGTCGATGCGGAACTCGCCGGACTGCTGGCCGCGCCGGAACAGTGCGGCGATACGGGCGTCGATCCTGGCCCAGCCCTCGTTCTGCCCCTCGCCCTCGAACAGCTGGTTCTCGGTGTAGAGGAAGGCGAGCAGGCCGGCGGCGGGCTCTATGTCGCGGACGAGCCGGCGTACGGCGTCGCTCGCGCTGCCCTCGTCGAGCCGGGCCGCGTCCAGCGCGGCCTCGCACTCCGCGATGCCGAGCGCCTCCAGCGCCCGGACGAGCGCGTCGCGCCCGGCGAAGTGGCGGTGCAGCGTGGCCCGGCTGATCCCGGCCGCCTTGGCGACCTCGTCCATCGTGGACGTGGATTTCCGGGTGAGCAGGGCAGCTGCGCTGCGCAGCACGTGGTCACGATCGACAGCCATGAGACAATCATAGACCACATGAGACACTGATGTCTCATGGCAGGCATGTATGTCTCACGGCTGGGCGATCGTGGTGATCTTTCAGTGCCAGGGCAGCCGGCCGCGCCGCTCCCAGTACGCGCCGGGCTCCTCCGTCAGATCCGCCAGCCGGGTCAGCTGGTCCTCGTCGAGGTCGACCACGGGCGCGTGCAGGTTGGACGCGAGCTGGACGACGGTGGCCGCGCCGGAGAGGACGACACCGGCCCAGGGCTGACGCAGGACGAGGGCGAGAGCCACGGCGTCGGTGCCCAGTGACGCCTGCGCGGCCACGGCCTTCAGCGCGTCCGGGGCGTACGGCTCGGCGAGCCTGCCGTTGGCCATGCCCTCCTTGACGATCACGGTGAGCCCCGCGTCGTGGGCCTCGGCGAGGGCCGGGGCGGCGGAGGTCTCCAGGACGTTGTACGTCGACTGGACGGTACGGAAGAGGGGCTCACCGTCGACCGTCACCGCGAGGGCGGCGCGGATCGCGTCGGCCTGGGCGGGGCCGCTGGTGGAGAAGCCGACGGTGAGACCCTGGGCTGCCGCCTCGGCCAGCCTGGCGTGCAGGTCCTTGTCGGTGAGGGCGGGGCTGTCCGGGGTCACCGAGTGGATCTGGTAGAGGTCGAGCCGGTCGCCGAGCAGAGCGTCGGTCTCGGCGCGCTGGCGCTCGTAGGTGGCCAGGCCGTGGTCCTTGACCTCGTGCGTCTCGGCGTCCGCGGTCCAGTCGGCCGTGTAGGTGTAGCCCCACTTGCTGCCGATGACCACGTCGTCGATGTCCGGGCGGGCGTTCAGCCAGTCGGCGAGGAACTCCTCGGAGCGGCCGTAGGAGCGGGCCACGTCGAAGTAGCGGACGCCCTGGGCGTAGGCGGCATCGAGCAGTTCGTGCGTACGGTCTCGCAGGGCGTCGACGCTCCGGGACTCCCCGAGGTCCTCGTCCCGGCCCAGATTGATGTAACCGGGGCGGCCGACGGCGGCGAGGCCCAGGCCGATGTGGCAGGTGGGGGTGGTCGCGTTGGCCAGTCGGGCGAAGGGCATCGCGGGCTCCGTTCGGTCGGCGTACGTGCGACCAACGTAACTCGCGATGCCCTCAGGTCACTTCTTCGCGTTCGCCCACTCGTGCTGTGCCGCCACGTCCGCCTTCACCTCTGCCAGCTGGATGGCGACCGCGCTCGGCGCCGTACCACCCCGTCCGTTGCGGGAGGCCAGGGCGCCCTGGACGTTCAGGACCGAGCGGACCTCCGGGGTCAGGTGCTCGGAGATCTTCGCGAACTGGTCGTCCGTCAGGTCGTCCAGTTCCTTGTTCTCGGACTCCGCGACCTTCACACAGGCACCGGCGACCTCGTGCGCGACCCGGAACGGGACACCCTGCTTGACCAGCCACTCGGCGATGTCGGTGGCCAGGGAGAAGCCGGCCGGGGCCAGTTCCTCCATGCGGTCGCGGTGGACGGTGAGGGTGGCGATCATGCCGGTGAAGGCGGGGAGCAGCACGTCCAGCTGGTCACAGGAGTCGAAGACCGGCTCCTTGTCCTCCTGGAGGTCGCGGTTGTACGCCAGCGGCAGGGCCTTGAGCGTGGCCATGAGGCCCGTCAGGTTGCCGATCAGACGGCCGCTCTTGCCGCGCGCCAGCTCCGCGATGTCCGGGTTCTTCTTCTGCGGCATGATCGACGAGCCAGTGGAGAACGCGTCGTGCAGGGTCACGAAGGAGAACTCCTTCGTGTTCCAGATGATGATCTCCTCGGCGATCCGGGAGACGTTGATCCCGATCATCGCGGTGATGAAGGCGAACTCGGCGACGAAGTCACGCGAGGCCGTGCCGTCGATGGAGTTGGCGGCCGAGCCGTGCTCGAAGCCGAGGTCCTTGGCCACCGCCTCCGGGTCCAGGCCGAGGGAGGAGCCGGCCAGGGCGCCCGAGCCGTACGGGGAGACCGCCGTCCGCTCGTCCCACTGGCGCAGCCGCTCCGCGTCCCGGGACATGGCCTGCGCATGGGCGAGGACATGGTGGGCGAAGAGCACGGGCTGGGCGTGCTGGAGGTGGGTGCGGCCGGGCATCGCCACGTCCGGGTGGGCCTCGGCCAGGCCGACGAGGGCGTCCTGGAGGTCGGCGATGAGACCGGCGATGTTGCGGGCCTGGTCCCGCAGGTACATCCGGAAGAGGGTCGCGACCTGGTCGTTGCGGGAGCGTCCGGCGCGCAGCTTGCCGCCGAGGTCGGCGCCGAGGCGCTCCAGCAGGCCGCGCTCCAGGGCGGTGTGCACGTCCTCGTCGGCGATCGTGCCGACGAAGGTGCCGTCGGCGACGTCCACGGCCAGCTGGTCCAGACCCGCGATCATCCGGTTCAGCTCGTCGTCGCTGAGCAGGCCCGCCTTGTGCAGCACGCGCGCGTGGGCGCGCGAACCGGCGATGTCGTACGGCGCGAGCCGCCAGTCGAAGTGGACCGAAGCGGACAGCCTGGCCAGTGCCTCGGCGGGGCCGTCCGCGAAACGTGCGCCCCAGAGCCGGACGTCACCGCTGTTGCTGCTCACTTGCTGCGCTCCTTGGAGGATCTGGATGTGGCACCGCCTCCCCGTGGCGTGAACGGGGAGGCGGCCGTCAGGGGGGCGCCGGTCAGGCACCCGGGCCGGTCACGCCAGGTCACGCCGGGCGGCGATCTTCGACGACAGACTGTAGAGGTCGATGAAGCCCTTGGCCGCGGCCTGGTCGAAGGTGTCGCCGGTGTCGTAGGTGGCGAGGTCGAAGTCGTACAGCGAGGACTGCGAGCGACGGCCGGTCACCACCGCGCGTCCGCCGTGCAGGGTCATCCGGATGTCACCGGTGACGTGGCCGTTCGCCTCGTCGATGAAGCCGTCCAGGGCGCGCTTGAGCGGGGAGAACCACTGGCCGTCGTAGACGAGTTCGCCCCAGCGCTGTTCGACCTGGCGCTTGTAGCGGGCGAGTTCGCGTTCGACGGTGACGTTCTCCAGCTCCTGGTGGGCGGTGATCAGGGCGATGGCGCCCGGGGCCTCGTAGACCTCGCGGGACTTGATGCCGACGAGCCGGTCCTCGACCATGTCGATCCGGCCGATGCCCTGGGCGCCGGCCCGCTCGTTGAGCTGCTTGATCGCCTGGAGGACGGTGACGGGCCTGCCGTCGAGGGCGACGGGGGCGCCCGCCTCGAAGGTGATGACCACCTCGTCGGCCTCGCGCGGGATCGCCGGGTTCCGGGTGTACTCGTAGATGTCCTCGGTCGGCGCGTTCCAGATGTCCTCCAGGAAGCCCGTCTCGACGGCGCGTCCGAAGACGTTCTGGTCGATGGAGTACGGGGACTTCTTGGTGGTCGCGATCGGGAGCCGCCGGGCCTCGCAGAAGGCGATGGCCTTGTCCCGGGTCATCGCGTAGTCGCGGACCGGGACGACGCACCTCAGGTCGGGGGCGAGGGCGACGATGCCGGCCTCGAAGCGGACCTGGTCGTTGCCCTTGCCGGTGCAGCCGTGGGCGACGATGGTGGCGCCGTGCTTGCGGGCGGCGGCGACCAGGTGCTTGACGATCGCCGGGCGGGAGAGCGCGGAGACCAGCGGATAGCGGTCCATGTACAAGGCGTTGGCCTTGATCGCCGGAAGGCAGTACCCGTCGGCGAACTCGTCGCGCGCGTCGGCGACTTCGGCCTCCACCGCGCCGCAGGCGAGGGCGCGCTTGCGGATGACGAGGGGGTGCCGCGGGAGTCCTGTGCGGTGCTCGCGGTGTCCGGTGCGTGCCCTCGGCGTGCCGGACGAAGGTCCTCGTAGCCGAGCTACTTGGGCCTTTGGCCGGTGCCGCGAGGGTGCGTGCTGGGCGCCGCGAGTGCTGTGCGGGACTCCCGCGGCACCCCCTAGGCCCTCGCCGCCCTGGCCGACGTCGACCGCGACGGCGACGACCTCGGCGCTGGTCTCCTCCGCGATCCAGCCGATGGCGACGGAGGTGTCCAGACCGCCCGAGTAGGCGAGTACGACGCGCTCGGTCACGGCTCTCTCCTCCTCTCCGCCCCGCTGTCATGCATGAGTATGCAGAACTCTGCATGATTCGTCAATCTGGGTGGATTCACTCGGGATCTGAACGCGAGAAACCGCTTTCTCGTACTCCTCGCCGGACGCAGGCGCCGCGTTCGTACCGAGAGAGCACAGCGAACACCCCCCGACCCGAGTGAGGCTTCCGCATGTCCAGGGCACTTCCGAAGTACAACAAGCGTCGCGTCGCGCTGATCGGCGGCGCCGCCGCGCTGGCGCTGTCCGGGGCGGTCATCGTCAACTCCGCGCTCGCCGGGGAGACGCCCAAGAGCGACGCCAGAACACTGGCCGGTCCCGGCACCATCAGCTGCCCGGACGTCGCCTCGCAGCTCCCCGCCATCCCGGCCACCGCACAGGCCGAGGTCGACCGGAACCTCGCACTCCTGCAGACCCAGATCGACGAAGCCAACAAGCGCCTCGTCGACACCGTCGGCCAAGGCGGCCCCAACTTCGTCCAGAACGCCATCCTCGGCCCACTCGCCGGCAAGCGCACCGCCACCATCGACCGCATCGCCATCTCCATCGGCCGCACCGCCGAGAAGCCCCAGGGCCTCGGCACCCTGGCCGCCTGCACGCTGAACGCGGAAGGGGCCGCCGACACCGGCGGGGAGGCCGATGCCGGTGCGGGCGCCGGCGAGGAAGTCGAGGCCACGGCCAGTGCCGCCGCTCCGGAGGAGGAGGGCAACACCGGCGTCGGCACCATCAGCTGCCCGGACGTCGCCTCGCAGCTCCCCGCCATCCCGGCCACCGCACAGGCCGAGGTCGACCGGAACCTCGCACTCCTGCAGACCCAGATCGACGAAGCCAACAAGCGCCTCGTCGACACCGTCGGCCAAGGCGGCCCCAACTTCGTCCAGAACGCCATCCTCGGCCCACTCGCCGGCAAGCGCACCGCCGCCATCGACCGCATCGCCATCTCCATCGGCCGCACCGCCGAGAAGCCCCAGGGACTTGGCACCCTGGCCGCCTGCACGCTCGACCAGTGACGTAGCAGGCAGTCGCGGCCGCCCCGGCTATGCGCCGGCCGGGGCGGTCACGGCCATGTGCGGAGCCCGCGAAGCCGGAAATCTCTTTAGACAGGCGAAAGATTAGCGAGCATAATCATGAGCCATGGGAAAGACCTATGAGCGCATAGACGGCCGCCTCCGCTCCTTCATCGAGGCACAGCCCCTCTTCTTCACCGCGACCGCGCCCCTGTCCGGGGACGGCACGGTCAACCTCTCCCCCAAGGGCCTCAAGGGCTCCTTCGCGGTGCTGGACGAACTGACCGTGGCCTACCTGGACTTCGCCGGATCCAACGCCGAGACCATCGCGCATCTGCGGGAGAACGGGCGGATCACCCTGATGTGGTGCGCCTTCCAGGGCCCGCCGACCATCGTCCGGGTGCACGGCCGCGGCGAGCCGGTCTTCCGGGACGACCCGCGCTTCGCGGAGCTGCTCGCGCACTTCCCCGGCATCGACCCCGGTCCGCACGGACTGCGCGCCGTCATCGTCGTGACGGCCGAACTCGTCCGGGACACCTGCGGATACGCGGTGCCCTTCATGTCGTACGACGAGGAACGCGATCTGCACCAGAAGCGGTTCGCGCGGGAGGACGACGCGTCGCTGAACGCCTACTTCACCAAGAAGGAGCACATCGCGTCGAGCCTGGACGGCCTACCCGGGCTGCCGTTGCCCCTGCCCCCGTCCACGGTCTGAGCCATGCGCCCCGGTGTCGTCGCCCTCGCCTCCGCCTCCCTCGTGCTGCTCGGTGCCGCGCCGCCCGGCCCCGCGCCGCTGCCGGCCCGGATGGCGGACACCGGCGGCGGCACCCAGCTGATCACCGCCGTCGCCGCCCGCACCGGCGCCACCGAGGGCACGGTCATCTGGTGGGACCTGCGCGACGGCCACTGGGTGCGGACCGGTACCGCGCCGGCCCGCTTCGGGGCGAACGGCCTCGTCGAGGGCGCCGCGCGCGAGCAGGGCACCAGCACCACCCCCACGGGGCTCTATGACCTGCCGTACGCCTTCGGCATCAAGGCGGCGCCGCGCGGTACGGCGTACAAGTACCGTCCGGTGCGCCGGGATTCGTGGTGGTGCCAGGACAACGACTCGCGCTTCTACAACCGCTGGACCGAGCCGCGCGCGGCGGACTGCCGGGCCGCCGAGTCGGAGCGGCTGATCTCCTACACCGCCCAGTACGCGCACGCGCTCGTCATCGGCTTCAACTACGCCGAGCCGGTGCGCGGCCGGGGCGCCGGGATCTTCCTGCATGTCAACGGGTCCGGGGCGACGGCCGGTTGTGTGTCGGTGCCGGCCGCCGGGATGCGGCGGATCCTGCGCTGGGCCGATCCCGCCCGAAAGCCGCACATCGCCATCGGAACCACGGACGGTCCAACAGCCGTCACGCGCTACTGAACACAAAGGCCGCCCCGCACGTACCTCTGGGCCGAGGGACCACGCCACTCCCCCTTGTCCGTTCCCGGAGGAACTGTGACCACCACGCTCGCAGGCGGGCGCGCCGCCCGCCGCCAGACGATGCGCCGCATCCGTCCGCGCCGCTCCCCGGCCGTCCCGTTGGTGATCGCCCTGTGGGCCGGCGCTGCGGCGGTGCTGTGGCTGTGGTGGGACAACACGCCGTCGCTGGCCGACAACACCGCGAAGATCCTGGCCGCGGGCCGGATCACCGGACTGCTCGCCGGGTATCTGATGGCGCTCGTCGTGCTCCAGATGGCCCGGGTGCCCGCGCTGGAGCGGCGGGTGGGCTCCGACCGGGTGGCGCGCTGGCACGCGATGAGCGGCCGCTACACGATCTGCCTGGTCATCGCCCATGTCTTCCTCACCATGTGGGCGTACGCGCTCCAGGCGGGCAAGACGCTCGGCGACATCGTCCAGCAGACGACGGACTCCATCAACACGCTGCCGGACATGGGCAAGGCGGCCATCGGCACCGGGCTGCTGTTCCTGATCGCCTTCCTCTCCATCGGCGGGGTCCGCCGCCGGGTGCCGTACGACACCTGGTATCACGTCCACCTGCTGACCTACGCGGCCGTGTACCTGACCTTCTGGCACCAGATCACCACCGGCAACGAGTTCGCCGTCGAGCCCTCCGCCAAGACCTTCTGGTACGGGCTCTACGGCATCGTCACCGCGCTGGTGGTCTGGTACCGGATCCTCACCCCGATCCGCCTCAACCTCCGGCACCGGATGTATGTCGAGGCGGTCATCGAGGAGACGCCGGGTGTGGTGTCCGTGCTGATCGGCGGGCGCAAGCTGCACCGCATGGGCGCGGAGGCCGGGCAGTTCTTCCGGTGGCGGTTCCTGGCGCCGGGCATGCGGTTCAGCTCCCACCCGTACTCGCTCTCGGCGGCGCCCCGCCCCGACATGCTGCGGATCACCGTCAAGGCGATCGGCGACCACAGTGAGCGGCTGCGCGAGCTGGAGCCCGGCACCAAGGTGTGGGCGGAGGGCCCGTACGGCGCGCTCACCGCCCAGCGGCGCAGCCGGGGCAAGGTGCTGCTGGTGGCGGGCGGCGTCGGGATCACGCCGATGCGCGCGCTGTTCGAGACGCTGCCCGGCGCCTCCGGCGACATCACGCTCCTCTACCGCGCCAACAGCACGCAGGATCTGGCGCTGTGGGACGAGCTGTCCGCGATCGCCGAGGAGCGGGGCGCGCGGCTGATGTACGCGGTCAACAGCCCCGACGGGGAGCGGCCGGACATCTCGGCGGAGCGGTTGCAGCAGAAGCTGCCGGACATCGACAAGCACGACGTCTTCATGTGCGGGCCGCCCGGCTTCGCGCAGTCCGTGTACGAAGCACTGCGCGGCGCGGGAGTGCCCGCCCGCCGCATCCATCACGAGTCGTTCGAGATGTGAGCGACGGGACTTCAGGAGCTGTTGGAGCGATGAGGAAGACTCACCCCATCCGGCGTGTCGTGCTGGCGGGCGCCGCCACCGTGTCCGGGATCGTGCTGCTGCTGTCGCTGAAGCCGGCGTCGGATCCCGGGTCCGCGCAGGCGGCGGGCGGCGCGGCGCCGCAACAGACCGCGGCGGCACAGGAGTCGGCGCAGGGCGGCAACTCCGGGCAGACCGGCACGGTCACCGGGGACGCGGTGCAGACGGAGTACGGGCCGGTACAGGTGCGGCTGACGGTCAGCGGCGGCAAGGTCACCAAGGTGGAGGCCGTGCAGACGCCCAGTGGCGGGCGCAGTACGGAGGTCACCAACACCGCGGTGCCCCGGCTGAACCAGGCTGCGCTCGCGACGCAGAGCGCGGAGATCGACACGGTGTCGGGGGCGACGTACACGAGCACCGGGTACAAGAAGTCCTTGCAGTCGGCCCTGGACCAGATGGAGAAGGCCGCGGGCGGCGCCGGGGCCGGTGACGGGGCCGGTGACGGGGCCGGTTCGGATGCCGGGGCCGGGGGCGCGGCGCAGGCTCGTACGGTCACCGGGGAGACGGTCAAGACGCAGTACGGGCCGGTGCAGGTACGGATCACCGTCACCGGCGGGAAGATCACCGCCGCGGAGGCCGTGCAGCAGCCGACCGGCGGCCAGTCCACGCAGATCAACGGCAACGCCGTGCCGAAGCTCAACGCCGCCGCGGTGGCGGCGGGCAGTGCCGACATCGACGCGGTGTCGGGGGCGACGTACACCAGCACCGGCTACAAGCAGTCGTTGCAGTCGGCCCTGGACCAGGCCGGTGGCTGAGGCGGTGGCCGAGTCGGCGGAAGCTCCCGCCGCGGTGCGTCAGGTGGAGGAGGTCATGGGAACCGTCTTCTCCTTCGACATCCGCGGCGGGGATCCGGAGACGGTACGGGCGGCGCTGACCGAGGCGGTGGCCGGGCTGCACCGGGTCGACGAGGTGTTCAGCACCTACCGCGACGACAGCGAGATCTCACGGCTGGGCCGGGGGGAGCTGACCGTCGAGGAGTGCGATCCCGATGTGGCGGCGGTGCTGGCCCTCGGCGAGGAGGCGGCCCGGATCAGCGACGGGTGGTTCTCGACCACCTACGAGGGGCGCCTGGACCCCACGGGCATCGTGAAGGGCTGGGCGATCGAGCGGGCGGCACGGCTGCTGGCGGCGACGGCCGGGGTCACCGGCGTGAGCGTCAACGGCGGCGGCGATGTGCAGCTGCTGGGCGTGCCGGGTACCGAGCGACCGTGGCGGGTGGGGATCGCGGATCCGCTGCGTCCGGGTGGGCTGGCCGCGGTGATCTCGGCGGCGGGCACGACGGAGCTGGCGGTGGCCACGTCCGGGACGGCGGAGCGGGGGGCGCACATCGTCGACCCCCGCACCGGCCATACGGCGGTGACGGACCTGGTCGCGGTGACGGTGGTGGCCCCCACGATCACCTGGGCGGACTGCTGGGCGACGGCGGCCTTCGCGATGGGGTCCCGGGAGGGCCTGCGCTGGCTGGAGGCACTGCCCGGCGTGGAGGCCCTGCTGATCACGGCAGGCGACGAGGTCCGCTGCACGGGCGGCTTGGCATCCCGACTCGGCTGAGTGCACCCACCCAGGGGCGCGGGGAGCTGCGCGACCAGCCCCCACGCGCCCGCCGGCGGCCATGCACCAGGCGAAGACCTCAGTGGCCGTTCTGGGCCAACCGCAGCAGATGTTCCGCCAGCGCCTGGCCCCCCGTCGGCTCACGGCTGATCAGCAGCAACGTGTCGTCGCCCGCAATCGTGCCCAGGATGTCGTGGAGCTCGGCCTGGTCGATGGCCGAGGCCAGGAACTGGGCCGCCCCCGGAGGCGTACGCAGGACCACGAGGTTCGCCGAGGCCTCCGCGGAGATCAGCAGCTCCTGGGAGAGCCGCCGCATCCGTTCCTCCTTCGCCGACTCGCCCAACGGCGCCCTGGGGGTCCGGAAACCCCCTTCACTGGGCACCGCGTAGATCAAGTCACCGTCGGTGTTGCGGATCTTCACCGCGTTCAGCTCGTCGAGATCCCGGGACAGCGTCGCCTGCGTCACCGTCAGCCCGTCGTCCGCCAGCAGTTTCGCCAGCTGACTCTGCGACCGCACCGGTTGCCGGTTGAGGATGTCCACGATCCGGCGGTGGCGGGCGGTACGGGTCTGCGGTACGGCAGGCCCGATGCCTCCCGCGTGCTCGTGATCCTGCGCCTGACTCATCGTCGTCTCATTCTCCGGATCATCCGTCCTCCCCTTGGACCGCGTCGAGAACACCGGGCAGCGCCCGGAGGAACGCGTCCACCTCGTCGTCGCCGAGATTCAGCGGCGGCATCAGCCGTACGACATCGGGGGCAGGCGCGTTCACCAGGAAACCGGCGTCCTGAGCCGCCTGCTGCACCCTCGGTGCGAGCGGCTCGGTGAGCACGATACCCAGCAGGAGCCCCGCGCCCCGGACATGCGAGACCAGCGGATGCCCGAGTGACTCGATTCCGTCCCGCAACTTCTCGCCCTGCTGCTTGACGTTCTCCAGCAACCCGTCGTTCGCGATGGTGTCCAGCACGGCTAGTCCGGCCGCGCACGCGACGGGGTTTCCGCCGAAGGTCGTCCCGTGCTGACCCGGCTGAAGCAGCTCCGCGGCGCGCCCGAAGGCGACCGTCGCGCCCAGCGGCAGCCCGCCGCCGAGGCCCTTGGCCAGAGTGACCACATCGGGCAGCACACCCTCGTGGGCCTGGTACTCGAACCAGTGCCCGGTCCGCCCGACGCCGGTCTGCACCTCGTCCAGGACGAGCAGCGAACCGGTCGCCGCGGTGATCGCCCGCGCGGCCTTGAGGTAGCCGGGGGGCGGCACGACCACGCCGTTCTCGCCCTGGATCGGCTCGATCACGACCATCGCGGTGTCCTCGGTGACCGCCGCCGCGAGGGCCTGCGCGTCACCGTAGGGGACGTGGGTGACGTCGCCGGGCAGCGGCAGGAACGGGGTCTGCTTGGCGGGCTGCCCGGTCAGCGCCAGGGCGCCCATGGTGCGGCCGTGGAAGCCGCCCCGGGTGGCGACGATGTGGCCGCGCCCGGTCAGCCGCCCGATCTTGAAGGCGCCCTCGTTGGCCTCGGCCCCCGAGTTGCAGAAGTAGACCTTGCCGTCCCGGCCGAAGTGCTGGAGCAGCCGTTCGGCGAGGGCGACCGGAGGTTCGGCGACGAACAGGTTGGAGACATGGCCCAGCGAGGCGATCTGCCGGCTCACCGCCTCGACGATCGCGGGGTGGGCGTGGCCGAGCGCGTTCACTGCGATGCCGCCGACGAAGTCGAGGTACCGCTTGCCGTCGGCGTCCCACAGCTCGGTGCCGTCCCCGCGCACGAGGGCCAGCTGGGGAGTGCCGTAGTTGTTCATGAGCGCGCCCTGCCAGCGGGCGGTCAGCTCCTGGTTGCTCAAGACTCCCCCTCGTCGAGTCCGTCGGGCACGACCATCGTGCCGATGCCCGAGTCCGTGAAGATCTCCAGCAGGATCGAGTGCTGGACGCGGCCGTCGATGACGCGCGCGGTCTGCACGCCGTTGCGGACGGCGTGCAGACAGCCCTCCATCTTCGGCACCATCCCGGAGGACAACTCCGGCAGCAGCTTCTCCAGTTGGGCGGCGGTGAGGCGGCTGATCACCTCGTCGCTGTCGGGCCAGTCCTCGTAGAGGCCCTCGACGTCCGTGAGGACCATGAGAGTCTCGGCGCCCAGCGCGGCGGCGAGTGCCGCGGCCGCCGTATCGGCATTGACGTTGTAGACGTGTCCGTCGTCCTGGCTGCGGGCGATGGACGAGACGACCGGGATCCGGCCGTCGGCGAGCAGGGCCTCGATCGCGCCCGTGTCGATCGCGGTGATCTCGCCGACCCGTCCGATGTCGACCAACTCGCCGTCGATCTCGGGCTGGTGCTTGGTCGCGGTGATGGTGTGCGCGTCCTCGCCGGTCAACCCGACGGCGAGCGGCCCGTGTTCGTTGAGCAGGTTGACCAGCTCGCGCTGGACCTGTCCGGCGAGCACCATCCGTACGACGTCCATGGCGTCCTCGGTGGTGACGCGCAGGCCCGCCTTGAACTCGCTGACGATGCCGTGCTTGTCGAGGGCGGCGCTGATCTGGGGGCCGCCGCCGTGCACGACGACCGGCTTGAGCCCGGCGTGGTGCAGGAACACGACGTCCTGGGCGAACGCGGCCTTGAGGTCCTCGTCGATCATGGCGTTGCCGCCGAACTTGATGACGACCGTCTTGCCGTTGTGGCGGACCAGCCAGGGCAGGGCCTCGATGAGGATCTGCGCCTTGGGGAGCGCGGTGTGCTTGCGCGTCGTGTTCGTCATGAGGAGTAGGCGCTGTTCTCGTGGACGTAGTCGGCGGTGAGGTCGTTGGTCCAGATCGTCGCGGTCTCGGAACCGGCGGCCAGGTCGGCGACGATGTGCACCTCGCGGTAGCGCATGTCCACCTGGTCGCGGTCCTCGCCGACCCCGCCGTTCTTGCAGACCCAGACGCCGTTGATGGCGACGTTGAGCCGGTCCGGCTCGAAGGCCGCCTTGGTCGTGCCGATCGCGGACAGGACGCGGCCCCAGTTGGGGTCCTCGCCGTGGATGGCGCACTTGAGGAGGTTGTTGCGGGCGATGGAGCGGCCCACCTCGACGGCGTCGTCCTCGGTCGCGGCGTTGACCACCTCGACCCTGATGTCCTTGCTGGCGCCCTCGGCGTCCCGGATGAGCTGCTGTCCGAGGTCGTCGCAGACGGTGCGGACGGCCTCGGCGAACTCGTCGTAGGACGGGGTGACCTCGGCGGCGCCGGAGGCGAGCAGCAGCACGGTGTCGTTGGTGGACATGCAGCCGTCGGAGTCGACGCGGTCGAAGGTGGTGCGGGTGGCGGCCCTGAGGGCCTTGTCCAGCGCGTCGCTGTCGAGGTCCGCGTCGGTGGTGAGGACGACGAGCATGGTGGCGAGGCCGGGGGCGAGCATGCCCGCGCCCTTGGCCATGCCGCCGACGGTCCAGCCTCCCCCAGACTCCGTCCGGGGGGACCCCCCGGTGACGACGGACGTCTTGTGCACGGTGTCGGTGGTCTTGATGGCGATGGCGGCCTTCTCGCCGCCGTGCTCGGAGAGCTGGGCGGCGGCGGTCTCGACGCCGGGCAGCAGCTTGTCCATGGGGAGCAGGACGCCGATCAGGCCGGTGGAGCAGACGGCGACCTCGCCCGCGCCGATGTCCAGCGCCTCGGCCACCTTCTCGGCGGTGGCGTGGGTGTCCTGGAAGCCCTTGGGTCCGGTGCAGGCGTTGGCGCCGCCGGAGTTGAGGACGACCGCGGTGAGCTGACCGGCCTTGAGGACCTGCTCGGACCACAGGACCGGCGCGGCCTTCACACGGTTGGAGGTGAAGACGCCCGCGGCGGCGCGGCGCGGACCGTTGTTGACCACGAGGGCCAGGTCCGGGTTGCCGTTCTCCTTGATCCCGGCGGCGATCCCCGCCGCCGTGAATCCCTTGGCTGCCGTCACGCTCACGGCGCAACTCCGATCGTGGTCAGCCCCGTGCTCTCGTCGAGCCCCAGGGCGAGGTTCATGCTCTGGACGGCACCACCGGCGGTGCCCTTGGTCAGGTTGTCGATGGCGCTGATCGCGATGATGCGTCCGGCGGCCTCGTCGTACGCGACCTGCACCTGAACGGCGTTGGAACCGTAGACGGACGCCGTGGCGGGCCACTGTCCCTCGGGGAGCAGATGGACGAAGGGCTCGTCGGCGAAGGCCTTCTCGTAGGCGGCGCGGACGGACTCGGCGGTGACACCGGGCTTGGCCTTCGCGGTGCAGGTGGCGAGGATGCCGCGGGGCATCGGCGCGAGGGTGGGGGTGAAGGAGACGGAGACCTGCTCCCCCGCGGCCGCGCTGAGGTTCTGGCTCATCTCGGGGGTGTGCCGGTGGCCGCCGCCGACGCCGTACGGCGTCATGGAGCCCATGACCTCGCTGCCCAGCAGATGGGCCTTGGGGGTCTTGCCCGCGCCGGAGGTGCCGGACGCGGCGACGATCACGGCCTCGGGCTCGGCGAGGGAGGCGGCGTAGGCCGGGAAGAGGGCGAGGGAGACGGCGGTCGGGTAGCAACCGGGCACCGCGACGCGCTTGGACCCCTCCAGCGCGGCGCGGGCACCCGGCAGTTCGGGCAGGCCGTAGGGCCAGGTGCCGGCGTGCGGGGAGCCGTAGAACCTCTCCCAGTCGGCCGGGTCCGTCAGGCGGAAGTCGGCGCCCATGTCGACGACGAGCACCTCCGGGCCGAGCTGCTCGGCGACGGCGGCGGACTGGCCGTGCGGCAGCGCGAGGAAGACGACGTCGTGCCCGGCGAGCACTTCGGTGGTGGTGGGCTCCAGGACGCGGTCGGCCAGCGGCAGCAGGTGCGGTTGCAGCGCGCCGAGCCGCTGACCCGCGTTGGAGTTGCCGGTCAGGGCGCCGATCTCGACCTGCGGATGGGCCAGGAGCAGACGCAGGAGTTCCCCGCCCGCATAACCGCTCGCTCCGGCCACCGCCGCACGTACCGCCATGGATACCTCCTCCTAGATGGCATGACTATACGTATCGCTGCACGTTTATGCAATCTCGTTCTCCGGCCCGGGTCGTCCTCAGACTCGCTCGGCCAGCACGAAGAGCCGTCCGGCCAGTGCGCCCAGGCCCAGCTCCGCTGCCGTGAGGACACGGCGGCGGCGCAGGCCCGCGCGCTCCAGCGCGGCGGTCACCTCGGCGAGAGGGTGCACCGACAGCGTGATCATCGCCTCCTCGCACTTCCCGGCGCGGGTGATCCGCAATCGGGCCCGGCCGGTGCCGGTCGCGAGGTCGAAGTCCGAATCCGTACGGCATTCGGCGCCGGCGCGGCGGACGACGAAGGAGCCGTGCCAGGTCCGTGCGGCGGACTCGACGGTGTTCAGATCGAAGAAGAGCACGCCCCCGGGCGCCAGCACCCGCCCCAGCTCCCCGAGTGCCCGCCCCAGTGCGTCGCCGCCACGGGGCAGATGGTCGAGGCTGTTGTACGTCGACACCACCGCGCCGAACGCCCCGGAGCGGGCCCCGCACCGGCGCACGTCGGCGGCCCACAGCCGGGCCGAGGGTGCGTTGACGCGGGCCCGGGCCAGCATCGCGGGCGACAGATCGAACCCGGCCGTACGGAATCCCCACTCGGCGAACAGCGCGGTGGCGTGCCCGGTGCCGCAGCAGGCGTCCAGCAGCGGACGGTCGCGCGGGAGGTGCTCCAGCAGCAGCTCGCGCAGGGGGCGGATCACCACGGCGGCGTAGTCGGGGCCCCAGTGGCGGTCGTAGAACCAGGCGAGGGTGTCGAACTCGCTCATCGGGCGGCCTCCGCGGGGGCGGCGAGGCGCAGGCCCGTGGCCATGCCCCGGCTGGACGGGTTGCTCGAGACCCGGTAGCCCGCGACCAGGTCGCTGTTGCGCCAGTTGTTGCCGCGCACCACGCGCCAGAGCGTGACCGGTGTGTCCGCGGCCTCGCGGCCGTCGGCCGGGTCGTAGGGGAAGGCGTAGCCGCTCCAGGGCGGGTCGGTGAAGAGCGGGCCGTAGATGCTGCTCGTCCGGTCGTTGGTGTTGCCGCACAGGTCCAGCGCGCCGCAGGCGGCGGCGCTGCCCGGGAACATGCCCACCGGGGAGGTGCACCGCAGGCGCAGGTCGAGGGTGTTGGCGTGACCGGGCCGGGTGTGGTCGGGGCAGGGCCGGTCCCGGCCCTCCGGTCCGCGGGCGGCGGCCTCCCACTCGGCCTCGGTGGGCAGCCGGTACGGGGTGCCGGTCTGCTCGGCCAGCCACAGCGTGTAGGCGGTGGCCTCGTACTGGGAGACGCCGACCACCGGCTGGTTGGGCCCGTTCAGGCGGGGGTCGGTCCAGTGTTCGGGGGTGCGCAGCTTCTCGTCGGGATAGCGCTGGGCGGCCAGGCGGGCGCGTCGGCCGGGGTCGGCGCCGCAGTACTCCAGCAGTTCGTCCCGCTCGGCCGGTGAGAGCACGCCCTCCAGCTGCCGGTCGAGGAGGTCCTGCTCGGTCAGCATGCGGGCCAGGAGCTCCAGGTGGGCGCGGTGCCCGTGCCGGGTGTCCAGGCCGCGCAGCCAGCGCCGCGCGGCCGTGGTCGGCCACCAGCGCGGGTCGTCGTAGCCGCCGGAGTCCAGGAAGCAGGCGTATTCCGCGTTGGTCACGGCATGGCGGCCCAGCGCGAACGGGGCCAGGTCGACGGTCGTGACCGGGCTCGACTCCTCCTCGCCGGCCCAGCCGATGGGACACGGGCCGCCCGGGACGAGGACCATCGACGGTTCGACGTACGGCCCCAGTGGACCCCGGCGGATCGCCAGTCTGGGGTCGCCGAGCTGGCCGAGGAGAAGGCCCGAGGCCCGGCGCAGGCGGAGGTCCGCCTCGGAGGTGAGGGTGGCCAGCAACCGGCGGCGGAGCTCGTCCTTGAGGGGTTCGCCCGCGTGGACCCCGGGTTCCAGGACGCAGCGGGCCGCCGTGAGCGGATCGGTGTCCATGATCCGGGCCAGCAGTTCCTCCTGGCCGTCGCTCATCACCGTCGCCAGCACGACCGGTTCGCTCCACGGGTCGGCCGGTTGCGGCATCAGCGGTTCCCAGGGCGCGGGCTCGCCCGGTGCGGCGGGGTCGGCCGTCCGGGCGGTGCCGAGCACGCCGGGCACCTCACCGCGGCGGACGAGCGCGCGGGCGGAGAAGAAGTCCTGGAGCGAGGGGTGGGTGAAGCCGAGGCAGCCGGTGGCCAGATCCTCGTCGAGCACTCCGAGGTCGAAGCCGAGCTGCACCAGCGCCTGGGCGTGCGGGCCGAGCAGCCGTTCCGCCTCCCGCCGCTCCAGCACGACGGCGGGTGCCCCGGCGCCCGAGGCCACCTGCCGCTGCATGGCGAACGCGAGATTCTCAAAGGCGGGGAACAGGCCCTCCCGGCCGGGCAGTTCGTACGGCCGCACGGGGCCGGGGCGGGCCAGCTGCCGGCGGTCCACGTGGGTGATCAGGCTGCCGAGCAGCAGGACCCGGTTGTCCCGCTGGTACTCCCGGCGCAGGGCCGCCCGCAGCATGCCGCCGAACAGCTGGGTCCGGTCGGAGACCATCCCCTCGCCGCCCCGCAGGAGTTCGGTCAGCAGCCGCAGGGTGTACGGCGTGCCGACCAGGCCGACCGCCTGACGGAGCCATGGCTCGGTGAGCCCGAGGCCGGGCAGGGTACCCCGCAGCGACCGTACGACGTCCTCCGGCGCGGGCGGATGGAGGAGCACATGGTTGGTGCGGTGGTCCTCCCCGCCCAGGCCGATGTCGTAGTCGAGGGTGCGGCAGGAGGCGATGACCCGGTTGCCGGGACCGCTGCCGATGATCTCCTCGACGGCGTGCCGCCAGCGCAGCAGCAGGTCCTCGCGGGGTACGGCGGCGGAACCGGTGAGTTCGTTGAGGCCGTCGAGGAGGACCAGCACCCGGCCCTGGGCCAGCAGGTCGGCGAGCGGCGGCAGCCCGGGGTGCGGCCGGTGCAGATCGGCGTCGAGCCAGGTGAGCGGGGGCTCGCCGGACAGATGGTTCTTGAGCGGGGCGAGGACCGCCACGGCGCCGTCGCGCCGGCGCAGGGCACGCAGCCCGTACTCGGCCTGCGCGTGCTGGAGCAGGGTCGTCTTGCCGCTGCCCGGCGGGCCGAGCAGCACGGACACCTCGGCGGGGTCGGCGTCGAGCACGTCGGTCAGGCTGTGGAAGGTCTGGGTGGGGGCGGCGCCGAGCCGGGTGCCGTACTCGCTCTCCGAGGTGACGGTCATCCTCGGCAGCGCGGCGTCGAACTGGGCGGACCGCTTCACGCGCCAGTCGGCGTAGCCGTACGCCTGGTATCCGGGGACCGTGCTCGCGTGCTGGCTCGCGAGGGAGTCCAGCTGTCCCGGGGCGAGGCCGGGCTCCCCCGCCGCGGCCAGTGCCTGGACCGCCTCGGTGATGACCAGTGGCTCGCCGGGGTAGCTGCCGAGCACGGGCCGGTCACCGACCCGCCAGTAGTCGCGCAGCACGAACAGGTCGAGGGCGAACCGGAACGTCCGGTCGCGCACGTCCAGTTGGCGGCGGCCCGCCAGGAGGGCGGCCTCGAAGGAGAGCAGCCCGTCGCGGCGGCCCTCGGTCTCGGGGTGGTCCGGGCTCTCGCGGCCGGTCATGCGCACCGCGCCGGTGCACTCGACGAGCAGATAGTGCCCGGCGTCGGCGTCCCCCAGCAGCCTGCGGAGATCGGGCTCCTCGTGTTCGCGCCACCGCCCGCTCGGATTGCGGACGATGCGCTCCTCCAGGGCCGTGGTGGTGATGCGGTGCCGCAGCGACACCGCCACCAGCGCGTGTCCGTCCATGACGATGAGCAGCGGCACCAGGCCGTAGCCCAGGCAGCAGCCGGCGAAGAGCAGGGAGATGTCCAGGCAGGACGCCCGGCGGTCGCCCTGGAGGACGGCGGTCGCCGAGCGCACGCCGTGCTCGACGTCGGAGACCCGGAACGGCTTCGGCGACCAGCTCACCCCGTGCCGGGACAGCTTCTCGTACAGCGCGCGCACCAACGGCAGGACATGGTCCGGCGTGCCGGGGTCGGGGCCGGTGCCCAGATCGCCGAGGAGATGCCGGGCGTCGGCGCTGACCAGGGTGGCGAGCGAGGTGTCGGACGCCCGGAGCCAGAGCAGGTCCCGCATGGCGCCGCCTAGGGGGCCGCGCCGTCGGTGAGGACGGCGAAGCAGTCCTGGACGGGTTCCGGCGCCGGTGTCCCGGAGTCGGCGGAGATCCGCACGTCGTACAGGCCCGGGGGCAGGGTGGGCGCGGCCTCGAAGCGGGCCTCCCGCTCGTCCCCCGCCGCGAGCAGCTCCACCTCGTACGTCGCCCCGTCGTCCCCGGTCAGCGACGCGCGCAGCCGGTCCGGCGGCCGGTTGCCGCCCACCACCCGGGCCCGCAGTCGCGCCGGTCCCGTGCCCGGGTACGCGTCCTCCAGCTCGCTGCTGATCGCCGCCGGTGGTGGCGCCGCCGCCGGCGCCGCCGGCCCCAGGACGTCCTTGAGTCCGGGCAGTTGGAGGTGGCGCAGCAGTTCCAGGAGCTGTCCGGTCAGGACGCGGGGCAACTGGAGCGCGCTGTGCGCCTCCGGGACGAACCGGCACTGGTGCTCCGGCAGACGGGCGGGCATGGCGGAGAGCCGGGGCACCGTGCCGTCGCCGTCGGCGAGTTCGGCAGGGACCCGGGGCCCGGGTGGATCGGTGGAGCAGCGCACCACGCGGCCGTCGAACCGGGCCGACTGGAGGGTGGTGCGCTGGCGGGTACCGACGACGGGCACGAGCACCCGGTGCGCGGCGGCGGAGTCGCGGGCCGCGGTCTCTATCTCGCGGTGGAACTGAAGCCCGTCCGCGACGAGTTCGGGACGCAGACCGGGCAGGGGTCCGGACTCGGCGAGCCGGAGGTGCCCGGCTCCGGAGTCCAGCACCGGGTAGACCGGCAGGAGTTGATGGACCGACGGCAGCCGGCGGGTCAGCGCGCCGACTCCGGGCAGGTGGCGGAAGCCGTTGGCCAGCGCGTCCAGGGCGCGGGGCGAGCCGCGGTGCGGGGTGCCCAGCGTGATGAGGGCCCGGCAGTCGCGCCAGCCCTGGAGGACTTCCAGGTAGTAGCGGGCGATCAGGCCGCCCATGCTGTGGGCCACGATGACCACTTGGGCCTCGTCGGCCCCGGTGCGCTCGCGGAAGGCGCGCAGGTGGGCGTCGACCTCCTTGGCGAGCCGGTGGGCGTGCACCCGGTTGTCGAGCCGCCAGTCGTACGGGAACGTCAGCAGCCCGCCGCCCGGACCGTCGTGGACCGCGAAGTGCCGGCGCACCCAGGCCTCGGTCTGGGAGTACCCCTTGATCCGCATCAGGCCGGGCAGAACGGCCACGTCGGGAAAGAGTCTTGACGCCGTGACGGGCGGCCCTTCCGCGGCGGGCGTCAACGGGTGCCCGGCGGCCTCCGGGTCGCGCAACGCGCCGAGCGCCCTGAGCACCGGCAGCCCCGGCGCCCACAACGGCCCCGCGGGCCCCTCCAGGACACTGCCCAGAAGTCCCGGGACCAGGACGACGGGATGCCTCACCGGACAGCGCATGATTCCCCCCACTGAATCCAACGGCACCGCCCTCAGAATAGCCACGGTAATGTTCCGGGCGCCATATTCCAGAGAGGACTTGTGGCCCGCATTTTCCGGCGATACCGTCTTCGGGTAATAGGGGGGAACGACTCCATGGATCTTTACGAGAGCAAAATCGAGGATACTGTCGACTCCTGGGAGCGGCGCGGATTCAGTGTCGTACGGGGACTCTTCTCCAACGAGGAGACGTCCGTCCTGCGGCAGGCGCTGGAGCGGGAGATCTCCCAGGAACGCACGCCCGCGCCGGAGGGGTCGACCGTGTGGTCGGGCAGGCCCGTGTTCTACACGGAGGCGCGGGGGCCGAGCGCGGGCGTGCGGTCACTGACGTATGTGGCGCGGTGCCATGACGTGATGCCGCACGCGCCACTGGTGCGGCGGTTCACCGACTTCCGCGGCCGGGTGGCGGGACGGCTCCCGGGGGGAGCGCTCCAGCGCGGGTCGCGGGACCGGCTGTGCACCTCGCTGATCAGCATTCCGCGGGGCCGTCGCATCGACTGGCACCAGGACGTCGGGCCGGGCTCGCCGCCCCTGATCGCCGTACTGCATCTGTCGAGGCGCGGGATCGACTTCGAGGGCGGCTCCTTCCTGGTCCGCACACCCACCGAGCAGACCGTGGACACGCTCCCGGGGGACGTCGTGCTGTTCCCCTGGGACGCCTGGCACGCGGTCACGGAAGTCACCCGGGGAGAGCGCATGGTGCTCTCGTCCGGGTGGCTGAAGGAAGAGGACACCGAGCAGCGGAGAGGAGGAACGGAAGGATGAACGAATCGTTTCAGGCGCAGCCCTTCGTGGTGCTGATGTCCGGTTCGCCGACGGTCCGGCTGCCCCAGGGCACCCAGTCCCGGCACGCCGGCACCGAGATCGACGCGGAGACGCTGACGGACGCCGGACTCGCCGACGGCGCGTCGGGCTTCACCTTCGAGGGCCTGACCTTGTGAGCAGGCCATCGGCCGACCGGGCCTCCGGCGTGCGACTCGACGGGGGTACGCACGCCGGAGGCCCGGGGACGGAAGCCCCGGAGCCCGACGGCCCGGAGACCAGAGGCCCCGGACATCACCGCCCGGCAGCCCGCAGAATCGAGGGGACATGGGCAGCAGCGCCCGCATCCTGATCCTCAGCCGCAGCGACCACGCCGAAGCCCTGGCGGTGCGCCGGCACCTCCCCGACGACCGCGTGGTCTTCGTCGACGACGACGGACTGCGCCGCGGGCTCCGGCTGGCGTGGGACCTCACCGACCCCGGCGACCCCGGGATGAGCTGGGGCGATACCCGTTTCGCGGTGCGGGACGTGGGCGCGGTGCTGTACCGCCCGGGCATGCGCCGCACCCCGGACGGCCGGATCGTGGAGACGCTGCTACGACCGCCCGAGGCGCTCGGCGACCGGTACGCCGACTTCGGCCGGGCCGAGGCCGAGGCGCCCCTCGTGGGCGCCCTGCTCGGCAGCGACGCGCGATGGGTCAACTCCCCCGTCGCTGAGGCGGCCGCCGACCACAAGACGCAGCAGCTCGCCCTCGCGCACGCGGCCGGGCTGACCGTGCCGCCGACCCTGGTGAGCAGCGATCCCGGGGAGCTGGCGGAGTTCTGGGACCGGCAGGACGGGCAGGTCATCGTGAAGGCGATCGCCGCCCGGCCCGCGCTCACCCTCGGCACCCCACTGCCCACCCGCCGGGTACACCGGGCCGACCTGGCCGCGTTGCGCGAGGGCGTGCCACTGCCCACCCTCTTCCAGCGGCTGGTCCAGGCCCGCCTCGACCTGCGCGTCACGATGGTCGGCGACCGGACCTTCGGCACCGCGATCCACAGCCAGGAGGGCGCCAGCCCGCTCGACTGGCGGCTGGACCAGACGGTCCGCTTCACCCCGTACGACCTCCCGCCCGAGGTCCTGACCGGCCTGCACGCCCTGCGCGAGCGCCTCGGCCTGGTCTACGGCGCCGCCGATCTGCGGCTGACGCCCGAGGGCGAGTACGTCTTCCTGGAGATCAACCCGCAGGGCTCGTTCTTGTTCGTGGAACAGCTGACCGGGGCCCCGGTGTCCGAGACCCTGGCGCGGGCTCTGATCGACTAGCCGTCGAGGTCGGGCGGCCAGGACAGCCGGGCTCCGCCGTGGCGTGCCGCGACCCGGCGCAGGAACCACGCCCTGCGCAGGCCGGTCAGCGCGGCGCGCGCCATGACCGAGGCGTCGTAGGACATGAAGAAGTACGGCCCCCACAGGATGTAGCCGTACCGCGCGAAGTCATTTGCTTTGCGGAACTTGTCGCTTTCGATTTCCGCCGCATAAATGCGCAGACATTTCTTCTGCTCGCGCAGTGAGAGGTCGGAGAATTCGAGATCTCGGTGTGGTGGGCGAGCCACTCCGTTCACTCGCTGAATAGACGGGGCAATGGGGTTCCGGGAACCGGCTTCCCCTCGGTCGTCCGACCGGTCCGTCGGCAGCCCCCGCTGTGTCCGGCCGGCCGGTCGGTCGTGTCCGTCCCTGAACCCCATTGCCCGCCCCCGTACATCCTCTCGGCGCGGTCGGTGCGCCTTTCCGGCCAGCTTCCCCCGATCCGGCACAGGCCGGGAGCGATGCGGTGTTGCCAGGGCATATTTGGCAACAGCCAGGGCACGGAGCGGGTTTGGGGGGCACCATGACCGACGGGGAGCAGGACGCGCAGGTCTTCGGCCGCGCGTTACACGAGCGCCGGACGCGGGCGGGGCTGTCCCTGGCCGATCTGGCGAGCCTGG
This sequence comes from Streptomyces cinnabarinus, assembly GCF_027270315.1. NCBI lineage: Bacteria > Bacillati > Actinomycetota > Actinomycetes > Kitasatosporales > Streptomycetaceae > Streptomyces > Streptomyces cinnabarinus. Next base: position 1,836,160 of record NZ_CP114413.1, read on the forward strand.
TCCATTTCAGCCGGGGCTTCCTCAGCCGGATCGAGAACGGCCATCGCCGGGTCTCCCGGGACCTGGCCGAGCTGTGCGACACCGTGCTGGACGCCCACGGCGAACTGGCCGCCCTGGCGACGGATCCCGGCCAGGACACCCCCCGCAAACCCCGGGACGCGGCCCGCAGGCGCCCGCCGTCCGGCGGCCCGGCGCGCAGGCCGGCGCCCGCCTCCGGGGCCGGGGCCGGCCGGTTCGGCGCGGAGTTCCAGCGGCTCCTGGACCGCGGCGACCAGCGCTATCTGGCGGGGCGTATGGAGGAGGCCGACGAGCACTATCGCACCGCCCACCGGCTGGCGGAGGGCGACCCCGAGGCGCGCGCCACGGCCGCGGTACGGCTGGCCCGGCGCTGGTCGGACCCCGGCCGCGTCGACCACGAACTGCTGCATCTGCTCAACGGCAGCCTCGCGGCGCTCGCGGGCGCCGAGGGCCCGCTCGCCGCCGGACTGCGGCTCCAGCTCAACGCGCACCTGGCGAAGAAGCTGTCCATGGGCATCAGCGAGGACACCGCCTGGCCGCCCGCCGGTCCGAGCCGCGGCGCGGAACTCGCCCGCCGCACCCTGGACGGCCTCACCCCGACAGTCGACGACGACACCCGCTGCGAGGTGCTGACCGAGTGCCGCTGGGGCCTGTACGACTTCGCCCCGGCCGCCAAGTGCCTGTCGCTGTCCTTGCAGTTGCTGGACTGCTCCATGCGCGACGTCCCGCCGTACTTCCGCGGCGAGGCCCTGATCGCGCTGGCCATCGACCAGTTGCGGGTGGGCCGGGTGCACGGCGCCTCCGGTACCCGTGCCCAGCACGCCCGGCACGCGGCCCGCACCCGCTCCACCCTGGCCCGCTGGCAGCAGTGCACCCTGGGCACCCTGTTCGACCTGTGGTCCGGCCGGTTCGACTCGGCGAGCGACTGGATCTTCGGTGAGTCGCGGACCATCGTGGCCGGTCTGGAGGCCGATCTCTCGGTCCCGGCCGACACGCTCTCCCAGACCCGGCTCGGACAGGCGTACTGGCTGCTGCGCGAGCGCGGCCGGATGGCGGATCTGTTCAGCTCCGAGCTGGCCGGCGGGGTGGAGCAGCACGGCTACTTCCCGGTCTGGCGGGCGGGTCTCGCCTTCGCGCTGTGCGAGGTGGGCGAGCACGGACAGGCGGCGGACCGGCTGCTGGCGCTGGCCCGGGAGAGCGAGGGCTTCACGCGGATGCCGCCGGACGGCTGGACGGTGCCCGCGCTGTTCCTGCTCGCCGAGGTGTGCGCGGCGCTCGACGCCCGGGGCGGCCATGAGGCGGCGCTGGCCGAGGCGGTGCCCGCGCTGCGCACCCGGCTGGCGCGGGTGCCGCAGGGGCTGGCGCTGGCGGGCTGGCCGGTGGTGCTGCTGGGCCCGACGGACCGGGCGATGGGGCTGCTGGATCTCGTGGCGGGCGAACCGGTGGCGGCGCTGGGCCGGTTCCGGCAGGCGGAGCGGCTGGTCGTCGGCTCCTCGGCGCCGCACACGGCACGGGCGCGCGCCGAACAGGCGCGCGCCCTGCTGAGGTTGTCGCCCGGCCGCCGGGACACCGATCCGGCGCCGCTGCTGCGGTCGGCGCTGGCGACCGCCGAGTCGCTCGGCATGGAGTCCCTGGCCGTCCAGTGCCGGGCCCTGCTGGAGCAGGGCCCGGACCGGCCCGCGGCTACCTCTGCTTGATCCGCAGGAAGGTGACCGAGTTCGCCGGGAAGGTGTAGGTGAACTTGGCGGCGATCCCCGAGACGGTCGATGTCACGGGCGTGACCGGGGTGTTCGTCTCGCTGTTCACCGAGTCCGGCTCGCCCGCCAGGGTGGTCACCCGGGCCCGGGAGGCGACCTTCGCGCCGCCCAGGTCGACAGCCGTACGGGCGTCCGCGGACTGGGCGTTGACGACCTTGACGATCAGGTCGCCGGTGGCCGCGTCCTTGGTGACGACCTGGCGGAAGGGCTCGGCCGGCTTGTCGTCGGTGAAGCTGCCCCACTCCTGGCCGTCGAGGTAGAGGGTGACCTGGCGGCCGCGCACCTTGATGTCGATGTCGTAGGCGCGGCCCGTCTCGATCGACCCGGCCTTGGAGATCAGCGTCGACTTGCCGCCGTCCGTGGCCTGTTCGACCGCGGAGGAGGTGTTGTTCCAGCCGCCCAGGTTCCACCAGTAGTAGTTGCCGGTGTCCTTGACGCCGAAGGCGACCAGGAAGCCCTCCTTGCCGGACTCCTTGGTGGCCTTCACGTGCAGGTCGTAGTCCTGCCAGCCCGGGTCGCCCGCGGTCACCAGGGTGTTCTCGGCGGCGGCGTCGCTCTGGACGTAGGCCCCGTCCTGGATGCTCCAGCTGCCGGTGCCGTTGTGCGTCCACTTCGAGGCGTCACCGGAGAAGTCGTCGCTGAGCAGTGACGTCCCGTCCGCCGCGGTCACCTGCACATCGTCGTACGCCGCGCTGGTCGCCCAGGTCGACAGGCCGACGGCGCCGGTGATCGGGCCGCTGACGGTGGGGGTGCCGGTCGCGGTGGAGGGGACGACGCGGTCGCCGACGTTGTTCATGAACAGCTTCTGGACCTCGTAGTTGGCGGAGTTCCAGGAGGCGTGGTTGTTGAACCAGATCAGGTCGGGCCGCCACTGCACATAGTCCTCGTTGGCGAGGAGCGGGGCGTACGAGGCGAGCTTGACGACGTCGGCGTTGCGCTCCAGGCCGGTCATGAACGCGGCTTCGGAGAGGGCGTTCTTGAGGGCGTTGCCCTGGGAGGCGTACTCGCCGAGGAAGACCTTGGGTCCTGAGCGGTCGTAGCTGTCGTAGCGGTCGTTGTTCTGCAGGAACCACTGCGGGCTGTTGTAGTAGTGCTCATCGACCAGGTCGACGTTGGCCTCGCGGTTGAGCTTCCAGGCGGTGTCGAAGGTCGAACCGGAGTCGTCGGGGCCGGAGTTGGAGACGACGGTGATGTCCGGGTACTCGGCCTCGATGGCGGTGCGGAACTTCAGGAAGCGGGCGAAGTACTCGTTGGGGAGGTTCTCCTCGTTGCCGACGGCCAGGTGGGTCAGGCCGAAGGGCTTCGGGTGGCCCATCCGGGCGCGCTTCTTGCCCCAGGTGCTGGTGACCGGTCCGTTGGCGAACTCGATGAGGTCGAGGGTGTCCTGGATGTGCCGCTGGAGCAGGGCCTCGTCGTCGGTGGCGCGGTTCTGGCCGCAGCCGGTGACCAGGGCGGGCACGACGGGCAGCGGCATGGCGCCGATGTCCTCAGAGAAGCGGAAGTACTCGTAGTAGCCGAGGCCGTAACTCTGGTTGTAGCCCCAGAAGTTGGCGTTGGTGGCGCGCTCCTCGACCGGGCCGATGGTGTCCTTCCACTGGTAGGAGCGCTTGCGCTGCCAGCCCGAGGACTCGCTGTAGTCCTGCATGGAGCCGGTGTTGACCAGACAGCCGCCGGGGAAGCGGACGAAGCCCGGGTCGAGCGCCTCGATCTTCTCGGCGAGGTCCTTGCGCAGTCCGTTCGCCTGCTGCTTGTAGGTGTCGCGCGGGAACAGCGAGACCATGTCGAGCGCGGCGGCGCCCGAGGAGGCGACGGCGAGGCGGCCGTGGGAGCTGGTGCGGTTCGCGGTGAAGGTGGCGGTGTATTTCTTCCAGCCGCCCGAGACGGCGACCTGACGGGCCGTCGCGAGGGTGCCCGCCGCGTCCTTCAGACCGACGGTGAGGGTGGACCCGGCCTCGGCGCGGGCCCATACCGAGAAGTCGTACCGCTTGCCCTGCTCGACGCGGACACCGGTGTTGTATCCGGCGTTGGTGACGGCCGAACCGGCGGCCAGCGAGAGGTAGTTGCGGTTGCGCTCGTTCAGGCGGCCGGAGTCGTTCTGCACCTGGGCCGTGCCGGAGACCGCCCAGGAGGTGAGCGGGGTGTACGAGCCGTTGTCGGCGGTGGAGTACTCGAAGGACCGGTTCTGCACGAGCTCGGCGTACAGTCCGCCGTCGGCGGCCCGGTTGATGTCCTCGAAGAAGACGCCGTACATGGTGTCATCGATCTTCGCGCCCTGGGCCGTCGGGTCGACGGTGATCGCGTAGTCGGTGACGTCCTCGGCATGGGCGGGAGCGGGGACGAGGCCGGCCGCCAACAGACAGGCGGTGGCCGTCAGGCCGTATCTCCAGCGGGTGCGTGACATGGATACTCCGCGGCTCGATTGTTCGAAATGTCAGACGCTGATCAGCACTTCGAACGGCAAGATAGGGAGGGGGCAGGAACGCGTCAATGGGTCGCGCAGGAACGGACGGGACGGAGTCGGGGTCGCTGTGGGCGAGTTCTGGCCAGTGCGCGACGCGCTGGCATTTCTGACCGGCTCGTGGCGGGTACGGCGGACCGTGCGGGATCAAGTGAGCTGCGAGCGGGGCGAGTTCACCGGTACAACGGTTTTCGGCCGGCTGACGGAGGGTGGGCTGCTGCACCGGGAAACCGGCACCTTCGTCTGGCAGGGAGTGGCCCGGCCCGCCGAGCGGACGCTGCGCTTCCTGCCCGGGAGCACGCCCGGCACGGCCGACGTCCGCTTCGCCGACGGCCGCCCCTTCCACGTCCTGGACCTGACCGCGGGCCGGTACGTCGCCGACCACCCCTGCGCGGCCGATCTGTACCGGGGCGAGTTCACCGTCCTCGACGCGGACCGCTGGCGGACGGAGTGGCGGGTGCGCGGGCCCACGAAGGATCTCGTCCTCACCACCGACTACACCCGGCAGGGCGCTGTCAGTGGCGGCCTCTAGGGTGCTCACCATGACCCAGTGGACACACCGCTCCTACGCCCACCACGAGGTGAACGTCGTCTTCGCGCGCGGCAGTTCACTCGACGCGCTCACCGACGGACTGCGCGGCCTCGACCGGGACCCGCTCGACCGGGGCGAGGACGGGGGCTGGAGCTGGGCGGTGCATGAGATGGTCAACGCGGAGATCGAGGACTACGACCTCGTCGACTACCGGCGCGTGTGCCCGGACGGCTCCGAGCTGGTCGTGTTCGTCACCGAGCCGTGCAGCGCCAAGGGCTTCCCGCCGGACTTCGAGTACTACCGCGACGGCCGGCTGATCCTGAGGTTCAGCTTCGAGGACCTGGGCCAGCGGATGGGCGACGACCCCGACCACCTCTCCCCCGAGCTGCTGGCGGCGAACCTCATAGGCCCCGACTCGTACTGCCCGCACGACGACGACTTCGACCACGACTGCTGGGAGCACACCGAGGACGACCGGGGGCGGCTCATGAAGACCCTCGTCGGCCACTTCGCGCTGCCCTCCCCGCCGCTGGCCACCGAATGGACGGCCCGATGACCTGGCTGCCGGCGGACTCCTTCGTCACCTTCTGCAAGGGCCTGGACGTGACGGCGGTCGCCGGGTACTTCACCGGGGCGGGCCGCCCGCCCGCGGCCACCGGGGAGTCGTCCGGCTGGGTCTGGGCAGCGCACGACGCCTACGCCACCCCTGCGGAGCACGGCGCCTGGGAGCGGGCGCGCGACCTCACCCGGGCGGACGGCGCGGAGAGCGTGTTCCTGGCCTCCACACCCGCGTGCGCGTGCCCGCACGGGCAGAACTACATGGTTCCGCACTGCCCCGAGCACCCCTTCCAGTTCGTGCACAGCCGGGGCGGTTTCGAGGGGACGCTGTTCAACCTCGGACGGCGCCGCGAGTCCCGGCGCGGCGGCGGCATGCCGGATCTGCTGGTGCGCGAGCTGCTGGACGCGCGGATCGTCGGCCGGGACACCTCCCGCTACGACGCCGACCCCGACTTCAACGCGGACGGCGCGCACACCCTGAGCATCATCGCGGCGCACTACGCCCTGCCCACCACGGGCCTACGTCCGTGAGGGCTGCGGCGGCATCCCGTCGAAGCGGAGGTTCCAGCGGCCCGCACGGCCGGTGACGGTCGTCGTGGACAGCGGGCGGACGTCGAGGTTCCAGTAGGTCGCGGGCGGCGCCTTCAGGGCGTACACCAGGGCGGCGCGGATCACCGACGGCTCGGCCACGGCGACCACGCGGCTGCCGTCGTCCACCGGCCGGGTGTCGAGCCAGCCGCCGACCCGGCCGATGAACGCGAGCAGGGACTCACCGCCGTGCGGGGTGGCCCGGGGGTCCGCGAGCCAGGCGTCCACCGCCTGCGGCTCGCGGGCCATCGCCTCGCCCAGCGTCAACCCGCGCCAGCGGCCCATGTCGCAGTCGCGCAGTGCGAGTTGCACCAGTGGGGCATAGCCGAGAGCGTCGCCGGTGGCACGGCTGCGCGGGGTGGGTGAGCAGCAGCGCAGATCGGCCACCGAAAGCGGCATCAGATCATGGGCGAAGCGCTGCACCTCGTACCAGCCGGCCTCGTCGAGCGGCCGGTCGTCCTGGAAGCGCTCGGCGAGCAGCGATGAGCTGCGCCCAGCGGCGACGAACGTGACCCGAAGTGACATGCCGCGATGGTGATTCGGGAAAGTCCGCAGGTCAAGAGGCGTTACCAGGCGGTTACCCAGGGTGCGCGAAACCTTACTTCCAGGTCAGGACCAGCCGGACGAACCACCCGAAAGCGAGAGGGAAGTGCCTCAGCCGACCTCCTCGTACGCCGCCCGCAGCCGCCGTACGCCCTCGGCGATCTCCCCGGTTCCGGCGACCGCGGCGAAGCTCAGGCGCAGATGGGCTGCCGGGGGTTCGGCGCTGAAGTACGGGCGGCCGGGTGTGATCGCGACGCCCGCGCGCAGGGCGGCGGCGGTCAGGGCGGTCTCGTCGACGCCGTCCGGCAGGCGGGCCCACAGGTGGTAGCCGCCGGACGGGATGTGCGGCAGGGCCAGTTCGGGCAGCTCGCCCAGGAGCGCGGCCGTCATCGCGTCCCGGCGCAGTCGCAACTCCGCCGAGATCGCCCGCAGATGCCGGGGCCAGGCGGGCGATCCGACGAGTTCGAGGGCGGCCTCCTGGAGCGGGCGGGGCACGAAGAAGGTGTCGACGACCTGGATCGCGCGCAGCCGCTCCAGCACCGGTCCGCGGGCGGCCAGCGCGCTGACCCGGAAGCTCGGCGAGGTGGCCTTGGTGAGGGAGCCGACGTGCACCACGACCCCGTCCGGGTCGTCGGCGGCGAGCGGACGCGGCAACGGCCCCGCGTCCTCGTGCACCAGCCGCCGTACGAAGTCGTCCTCGATCACGAAGGCACCGGCCTCACGGGCGATGCGCAGCACCTCGGCGCGGCGGTCGGGGGCGAGCACGGCGCCGGTCGGGTTCTGGAAGAGCGGCTGGCACACGAGGACCCGGGCGCCGGTGGCCCGGAAGGCGTCGGCGAGCAAGGCGGGGCGCACCCCGTCCGGATCCACCGGGACCGGCACCGGGCGCAGGCCCGCCGCGCGGGCGATGGCCAGCATGCCGGGGTAGGTCGGCGACTCCACCAGCACCGGGGCGCCGGGCGGCGCCAGGGCGCGCAGGGCGGTGGTGAGCGCCGACTGACCGCCGGAGGTGACCAGCACCTCCGCCGCGGTGACCGCGCCGCCGATGCTGCGGGCGAACCACTCGCGCAGCTCCGGCAGCCCCTCCATGGGCGGCCTGCCCCAGGCGCCGGGGCGCCGGCCGGCCCGGGAGAGCGCCGCGGCCATCGCCCGTTCCGGCTGGAGGGAGGGATGCAGATAGCCCCCGTTGAACTCGATCACGCCCGGCGGCGGGGCGGCGAGCGAGACCAGCACACCGGAGGCGTCCACCGAGCGCGGCACGGATTCCGCGGCACTGTCGGCGCTCAGCGCGACCTCCTGCCAGGAGGTGTCCCCGGCGGGCGCCGCCTCGGCGCGCGGCCGGGCCCGGAAGGCCCCGGCGCCGGGCCGGGTCACCACAAGACCCTCGGCGGCGAGCTGCGCGAGTGCCCGCGAGACCGTCACCGGGCTCACCCGGAACCGCTCGACGAGAGCCCGGCTCGACGGGAGCTTTCCACCATATGAGTAGCGGTCGAGTTCCCGCCGCAGCTGATCCGCCAGTTCACCGACACTGCTACGCTCTTGCATGAGAGCACAGAGTAGCGCTACTGCATCGAGCGGGATAGCGGTCGACACCCAGGGGCCGTCCCCCGCCACCACCCCGCCGGCCACCGCCACCGGCACCCTCCTGGCCGCGCTCGGTGTGACCGCCTTCTCCCTCACCTTCCCCGCCACCGCCTGGGGCCTGGAGGGCTTCGGCCCCTGGTCCCTGGTGGCCGTGCGCAGCGCCCTCGCCGCCCTGATCGCCGGCGCCTGTCTGCTGGCGCTGCGCGTACCACTGCCGGACCGCAGGCACTGGCCGGGGCTCGCGATCGTGGTCGCCGGGGTGGTCATCGGCTTCCCGCTGCTGACCACGCTCGCGCTCCGGACGTCCACCACCGCGCACGCGGCCGTCGTGGTCGGCCTGCTCCCGCTGACCACCGCCCTGTTCTCAGCCCTGCGGATGGGCACCCGCCCCTCGCGCACGTTCTGGACGGCCGCGCTGGCCGGTGCCGCCGCGGTGGCCGCCTTCACCGTGCAGCAGAGCGGCGGCGCCCTCACCTCCGCCGATCTGTATCTCTTCGGCGCGCTGCTGGTGTGCGCGGCCGGATACACCGAGGGCGGCCGGCTGGCCCGGGTGATGCCCGGCTGGCAGGTCGTCGGCTGGGCACTGGTGCTGTGCCTGCCGCTCACCCTCCCCGCCGCCGCGCTGGCCCTGTCCTACGAGCCCGTCGCGCTCACCGCGCACAGCGTCACCGGCCTGCTGTGGGTGGCGGCCGGTTCGCAGTTCCTCGGCCTGGTCGTCTGGTACCGGGGCATGGCAGTCATCGGCGTCCCGAAGGCCAGCCAGTTGCAGTTGGCGCAGCCGCTGCTCACACTGGTGTGGTCGGTGCTGCTGCTCGGCGAGCAGCTCACCGTGGCCGCCCCCCTGACGGCCGCGGCGGTGCTCGTCTGCATCGCCGTCACCCAACGGGCCCGCGGCTGAGTGAGCCCGTACGACCCACTTCCCACCGCCGCCGCGGGCCGTAGACTCATGGCCACGGACCGCTGCTCCCGCTTTCGCTGAGGAGGCCTCCAGATGCGTGCAACCGTGGGCGACCAGCTTGTCCAGCACGGCAGGGTGGTCGGACAGCACGACAAGGTCGGCGAGATCGTCGAAATCCTCGGCCAGGAGGGCCATCCCCCGTACCGCGTCCGCTTCGAGGACGGGCACGAGGGTCTGTGCTCCCCCGGCCCCGACACCGAGATCCGGCACAAGGACACCGCGCGATAGGTCAGCGCGGGGGCGACGCCGGCTGCTGATAGTGGTCGGCGACCACCCGCGCCATGGCCCCGATCCGGTCCGCCGCCACCTCCTTGGCGGCGAAGAAGACATGTCCCCGCGCCTCCGGATGGTCCTTGGCCAGCGTGAGATGCCGGGACAGCTCGGCCGGGTCCTGCCAGGCCGCGGCTTGCGCCGGGTCCCCGGCCCGGTACAGCGCCTCACCGACGTACAGCTTCGTCCTGGTGCCCCGTGTGGCCTCGGCCCACCAGGGCAGCAGTACGCGATAGTCGGCGGCGGCGAAGCCGATGTGCCAGTAGAGCTGCGGGCAGATGTAGTCGATCCAGTTCTTCCGGACCCATTTGCGGGTGTCGGCGAAGAGGTCGTCGTACGCCTGGAGCGCCCGGGTGTCGGAGCCGCGCGGGTCGGTGCTCGCGTTGCGCCACACCCCGAACGGGCTGATCCCGAAGCGGGTGCCCGGCCGGACCTGCTTGATGCGGGCCGCCGTCTCGGCGACGAGCCGGTCGATGTTGTCGCGCCGCCAGGCGGCCCGGGTCGCGAAGCCGCCGCCGTAGCGGTCATAGGCCGCGTCGTCGTCGAAGGTCTGGCCGGCCAGCGGATACGGATAGAAGTAGTCGTCGAAGTGGACGGCGTCCACGGGGTACTTGCGCACCGCGTCCAGCATCGCGTCCTGCACGAAGGCGCGGACCTCGGGCAGCCCGGGGTTGTAGTAGAGCCTCCCGCCGTAGCCGACTGCCCAGTCCCGGTGGCGGCGGGCGGGGTGCGAGGCGGCCAGCTTGTTCAGGTCCGTGTGGTTGGCGATCCGGTACGGGTTGAACCAGGCGTGCAGCTCCAGGCCGCGCGCGTGCGCCTCCTTCACCACCGTCCCGAGCGGGTCCCAGCCGGGCGCCTTGCCCTGGGTACCGGTGAGCACGGCCGACCAGGGCTCGTACGGCGAGGGCCACAGCGCGTCGGCCGTCGGCCGCACCTGGAAGATCACCGTGTTCAGCCGGCGCCGTACCGCCGTGTCCAGGTGGGCGATCAGCTCGGCGCGCTGCTGCGCCGCGGTCAGCCCCGGCCTGGAGGGCCAGTCCCGGTTGGCCACGGTCGCCAGCCACATGCCCCGCATCTCGGCGGGCAGGTGCCGCCTTTCCTTGGCGGCCGACGCTCCCGATCCCGTCGAGAGGGTCGCCAGCGCGGCCAGGGCGAAGGCCCTGCGCGTGACTCGGCCCATCCTCAGCACCCCCAAGTGCACAGCGGATCCGCACCGTCACGGACCGTCTCCGCGCCCCAGGATGCCCGACCCCGACGATCGATCATCGATACTTGGGAGTAACGTGCACGAACGGAGCAGGGCACCGAGACCCGGCGGACCTGCCCACAGCCGAAAGACAGCGAAAGGGACGATGTGAGCGACATCGAACGCGTCGGAGTGGTGGGCTGCGGCCAGATGGGAGCCGGCATCGCCGAAGTCTGCGCCCGCTCCGGTCTGGATGTGAAGGTCGCCGAGACCACCGGCGAGGCCCTGGAGATCGGCCGCACCCGGCTGTTCAACTCCCTGACCAAGGCTGCCGAGCGCGGCAAGATCAGCGCCGAGGAGCTGGCGGCCACGCAGGCGCGGCTCAGCTTCACCACCGATCTCGGCGAGTTCGCGGACCGCGATCTGGTGATCGAGGCCGTCGTGGAGAACGAGCAGGTCAAGACCGAGATCTTCCAGGTGCTCGACCAGGTCGTGACCCGGCCGGACGCCATCCTGGCCTCCAACACCTCCTCCATCCCGCTGGTGAAGCTGGCGGTCGCCACCTCGCGGCCCGACCAGGTCATCGGCATCCACTTCTTCAACCCGGCCCCGGTGCAGAAGCTGGTCGAGCTGATCCCGGCGCTCACCACCTCCGAGGGCACCCTCAGCCGCGCCCAGGGCTTCGCCGAGAAGCTGCTCGGCAAGCACGCCATCCGCGCCCAGGACCGCTCGGGCTTCGTGGTGAACGCGCTGCTGATCCCCTATCTGCTCTCCGCGATCCGGATGTTCGAGTCGGGCATCGCCAGCCGCGAGGACATCGACAACGGCATGGAGCTGGGCTGCGCCCACCCGATGGGCCCGCTGAAGCTGTCCGACCTGATCGGCCTGGACACCGTCGCCTCGGTCGCGTTCTCGATGTACGAGGAGTACAAGGAGCCGCTGTACGCCGCTCCCCCGCTGCTCCAGCGCATGGTCGACGCCGGCCGCCTGGGCCGGAAGTCCGGCTCGGGCTTCTACACCTACGGCTGATTACGGACGGTCAGATTCTGGCCAGCCGTCCGGGCCCGGCACCCCAGTGGGTGCCGGGCCCGTCGCATTCACACACCGTGTGCGCGCCAAGCCCGCATATGCCCGTCGCACACTCTCCCCACGCGCTCACCAGGCGAGTTCACTTTTGCTGCGCATGCAAGGGATGAGACACGACTACGGAAGGGAGCGGACACGTGACCGCCGATCCCGAGCATCCCGTCGTTCACGGAGAAGTCGCAGAGTTACGACGCCGCCTCGACGTGGGCCACGCCCGAGTCGAGGGAGGGCTGGCTCTGCTCACACACCGCACCGAAGAGACCGCCAGGGAACTGGACGAACTGATCACCCGGGTCTGCACGCTGGAGCACTCACGGTGGCCGCTGCCCGCGGTCGCCGCCCTCTGTGCCCTGGGTGCCCTCGCCGTGGCGGTATGGCAGGCACTGGGGCGCTGAAGATCAGGGCACGTCCTGCCCGAGCCTGAGGTGGTGCAGCAGGAGTAACGCGGCCGCCATGTTGGCGGCCGGGACCTCCCCACGGGCGACCATGTCGGGGACGAGTTTGAGGGGCACCCATTCCCGACGGTCCGATTCGAAGTCGTCCACGGGGTGTCCGACGTACTCGCCCCGGTCGGCCCAGTAGATGTGGTGCCGGGCGTCGGTGAGTCCGTTGGACGGCTCCACGCTCATGAGGTGGTGCAGAGGTCCCGGCCGCCAGCCGGTCTCCTCCTCCAGTTCCCTGGCGGCCGCCTCGGCGATGTCCTCGCCGTCCTCGACCACTCCGGCCGCGAGTTCCCACCCCCAGCTGTTGGTGATGAAACGGTGGCGCCACAGCAGGAGGACCTCGTTGGCCTCGTTGACCACTGTGGCCACGGCGACCGGGCGGAGCCGGATGAGGAAGTGATCCAGGTGTCGGCCGTCGGGCAGCTCCACATCTGCCAGGTTGACGGTGAACCAGCGGTTTTCATACACAGTTTGTTCGTTCTGTTTCGTCCACTGCACGGTTCTGCCACCTTCCGTCGAGTAAGTGGCAATATCGCAGCAGGGACTATGAGCTGTCGGTGTTCGAGTACCGGCGCACGGCGGCCTGAACCGGCCTAGAGCGGTACGCGCAGTGCGCCGTCGATGAGTTCGGCGGCTTCGGAGGTACCGGCACAGCCGCTGCGCGCCAGGTGATCGCGCACCGCCCGGAGTCTGTCGCGCAGCCGCTGCGACTCCATTCCCCTGGCCTGTTCGGCCATCTGCACGGCGGTGGCCACGGCCTTGTCCGCGTGGCCCTGGCGCAGTTCGATCGTGCTGAGCATGGCGAGCCGGTGCACCCGGCCCCGGTCATGGGCGGGATTGTCGACAGCCGCGGCCGCGTGCTCCCCGGCCGCCGCCAGCTCGCCGAGGCTCAACAGCGCCTCCGCCACCTGGACATTGACCAGGCCCGGCTGGACATAGCCCGTCTCATCGGGTTCGTATCCGCGCCGGATGCGTTCGGCGGCCTGCTCGGCACGCCGGATGCAGGACAGGGCGCTCGTGCCGTCGCCGAGGTGGGCGTACGCCTTGGCCTGCATCGCGTACAGATCGGAGGCGAGCGCGGGGGTGATGTGCTTGCCGGCGGCGCGCAGCGCGGCCTCCGCGAAGGCGACGGCCTGCCGGAACTCCCGCATGAACAGCGCCTGGTTGACCAACAGGGCGATCACATAGGCGCCGAGGCCCCGGTCGCCGCTGGCCTTCGCCAGCCGCAGCGCCTGGTGGAAGTAGCGCTGGGCCAGTCCGTGCGCGTCGGAGTCGTAGGCGCAGATCCCGGCGATGGCGACCAATCCGCCGGTGGCGCGGTGGAGTTGGCGGCCGGTGGCGTCGGTGTAGCTGCCGCGCAGCAGCGGGGCGGCCTCGGCGTTCAGGAAGCCGACGATCCGGGTGCGGGTCGCGACACCGCCGGCCTTGCGGTACATCTGCTCGTAGTGGGTGCGGGCGGCCCGCAGCATCTGGATGTCGGCCGGGGTGACCCGGTGCCGGCCGCCCCGGGAGACATCCACGTCCTCGGGCGGGTTCTCCCACTCCCACACCGGCATCACCGCGGGGGTGCCGGTGACCGCGGGGGCGCCGAGTATGTGCGGGCGCTGCTGCTCGTCGGAGCGCCACAGCGCGGTGGCCCGCTCGACGAACCCGGACAGCGAGGTGCCGTGCGGGGCGGAGGGCTCACCGGGAACGCCGAGCCCGATGTCGTCGAGGGTGACGGGCCGTTGGAGCCGGCCCGCCAGCACCTCGCAGATCAGGTCGGGGACCTGACCGCGCGGGCGCTGCCCCTTCAACCACCGTGCCACGGCGGTGTGTTCGTATCGGAGCGCGAGGCCGCGTGCCCGGCCCGCCTGGTTCACGTGTGCCGCCAGCCCCGCGTGCGAGATCCCGGCCTCGTCCAGGATCGCGTCGAGCAGAGTGTTGGGCTGCATATATGCCCCCCGGATCGCTCGGTGCCGTCAGAGTAGTGGTTCCGCCTTCACACGGGGTGTGAACGGAGTGCTCGAATCCGGGCTGTGTGCGCACTGTCGCGGAGAGTTTCCAACCGGTTGACTGAATTGCCTCGCAAGAGGCCGGCCGGGCCGCCGGCTCCCCCTCGTACAGTGCGGCGGCCCGCATCCGCGCCGTCCGCCCAGCTGCCTGCCCGACACTCCGTGGCGGGGCGGACGGCTGCCGCCGGCCGAACGGTACGGCTGAACGCCGTTGCGCTAAAGGTGCGTTGTCGGCTGCGGGCGCGTTGTGGCTGGTCGCGCGGTTCCCCGTGCCCCTAAAGGGTGGGTTCGGTCGTTCCGCAGGATCAGCAACGCGACATCGTCTGCCGGTGTGCCTCCTGTGTGGTGCATCAGTGCTCTGAGCACCGTGCGCAGCATCAATTGTGGTGACGACGGCTGGGCATGGACTGCTCCCACTAACGCTGCTTGCAGGGAAAAGAACCGGCCATGTCCGTCACGGGCGTCTTCGACACCGTCCGTATGGAGGCTCAGGGTGTCGCCGGGCAACAGAACGCCGCAGACGGCGACCGGGAGTTCCGGCGGCAGCGGGAAGGAGCCGAGCGGGGGCAGCGGGTCCGCCCGGTCCAGCTGCTCGACCCGCGTACCTCTGATCAAGTACGGCCATGGATGACCGCAGTTGAGGACCCGTACGTCGCCCTCCGTTGCGATCTCCAGCAACAGGACGGTCGCGAACTCCTCCGCCGCGGGGTGTTCGTCCCGGGAGCGCGCGCGAAGGTGCCGGTCCAGGGCCCGCTCCAGCCGGCGCAGCACCCGGTCCAGGTCGGGCTCGTCATGGACCGCCTCGCGGAAGCTGCCGAGCAGGGCGGCGGCCGTACCGACGGCGGCGATTCCATGGCCGCGGACGTCGCCCATCACCACCCGCACACCGTGCTCGGTGGCGATGACCTCGTACAGGTCGCCGCCCACACTGGCCCCTCGGTCGGCGGAGAGCTGGGCGGCGGCGATGTTCAGTCCGTCGATACGCGGGGGCAGTGGCCGCAGCAGCACGCTCTGCGCGACTCCGGCGACCCGGCGGATCTGCCGCAGCTCACGGAGCAGGGCCTGGCGGACATGGAGTATCAGGCCGGTGCCGACCGCGAAGAACACGGCGCTGGTCACCACGCGCGCCCCGAGGGCGTCCGACTGGGCGAGCGGGCAGGCGAGCTTGTAGGTGATCGCCATCGCGCCCCAGGCGGTGGGCAGCCCCAGCGCGAGCAGCCGACGGGGAATCGCAGCCCTGATGCGGATCATGCGAATCATGCGGTGGCCCCCCATGTAGGCCCAGTCAACGCAGAATCGGACCGACCCCGAAAGGCCGGTCCGATTCTGTCGACCGCATGGCCCGGAAGGACCAGTTCGCCCAGAAACCTCACCCGATTGAGTGAGGTGACTGTGAGGTGGGTGCTAGCCCCGAAGCACCGCCCCGGTCCGCTCGCCCGCGAGGGCAACCGCCGCGTCCCGGGCGGCCGATGCCTCGTCGACCGTCAGCGTCCGGTCGCCCGCGCGGAAGCGGAGCGCGTACGCCAGCGACTTCTTGCCGTCACCCAGCTGCTCCGCGTTCTCGTACACGTCGAACAGCCGGATGGCCTCCAGCAGAGCCCCCGCGCCTTCACGCAGCGCGGACTCCACGTCGGTGTGCGGCACGAACTTGTCGACCACGAGGGCGACATCCTGCGTGGCGACCGGGAAGGCGGAGATGCTGGGCGCCTGCGGCACCCCGTCCCCGGCCTGCTCCAGCGCGTCCAGGTCCAGCTCCGTCGCGCAGGTGCGCGCGGGCAGCCCCAGCGCCTTGAGCACCCGCGGGTGCAGCTCACCGGCGTGACCGACGACCCGCTCGGCGCCGTCGACGGCGACCGCCAGCTCGGCGCACCGGCCCGGGTGCCACGGCCCGTACTGCCCGGACCGCACGATCAGTTCGGCGCCCGACTCGGCGGCGACGGTCCGCGCGGCCTGCACCGCGTCGGCCCAGCCCGCCGGACGGCCCGCGCCCCACCAGCCGGCCTGCTCGCGGGCGCCCGCGAGGACGACGGCGACATGGCGCGGCTGCTCGGGCAGCACCGAGTTGACCTCGGCGATCTCCTCGTCCGTCGGCCGCCGGTCCACCGGCAGATGGGCGGCGGACCGCTGCTCCTCGCGCGGCTGGAAGACCAGTCCGGTCTCGAACAGGGCCAGGTCGTGCGAGCCCCGTCCGTCATTGCGCCGCAGCGCGCCGAGCAGACCCGGCAGCAGCGACGTACGGAGCGCGGGCTCCTCGTCGTTGAGCGGGTTGGTGAGCTTCACGACCCGGCGGGCCGGGTCCTCGGCGTCCAGACCGAGCTGGTCGAAGACCTGCTCGCTGATGAACGGGTAGTTCGGCGCCTCGACGTACCCGGCACCGGCCAGCGCGCGGCCGACCCGGCGGTGCAGCCGCTGGCGGTGCGTCAGGCCACGGCCGGACGGCGGCTTGGGCAGCGTGGAGGGCAGGTTCTCGTAGCCCTCCAGACGAATGACCTCCTCGGCGAGGTCGTTCTGCTCCAGCAGGTCGGGCCGCCAGGACGGGACGGTGACGATCAGCTCGTCCTGCCCGTACACATCGCAGCCGACCTCCTGGAGGCGGCGGACGACGGTCTCACGGCCGTAGACGACGCCCGCGACCTTGTCGGGGTGGTTCGCCGGGACGGTGATGGTGTGCGGCGCGGAGGGCGCGACGACCTCGGTGACCCCGGCCTCGGCGGTGCCGCCCGCCAGCAGCACCAGCAGGTCGACCGTGCGCTGGGCCGCAGCGGCGGCGGCAGCCGGGTCGACGCCGCGCTCGAAGCGACGGGACGCCTCGGAGGACAGCTTGTGGCGGCGGGCCGTACGCGCGATGGCTACCTGGTCGAAGTGAGCGGCCTCGATGACCACGTCGGACGTGGCGTTCTCCAGGTCCTCGTGGTCGGCGATCTCCGTGTTGGCGCCGCCCATGACACCCGCGAGGCCGATGGGACCACGGTCGTCGGTGATGACCAGGTCCTCGGAGTGCAGCTTGCGCTCGACGCCGTCGAGGGTGACGATCTTCTCGCCCTCCTCGGCACGCCGGACGCCGATCGTGCCCTGGACGAGGCCACGGTCGTAGGCGTGCAGCGGCTGACCGAGCTCCATCATCACGTAGTTGGTGACGTCGACGGCGAGCGAGATCGGGCGCATGCCGACCTTCTGGAGCCGGCGCCGGAGCCAGATCGGGGACCGCGCCTCGGGGCTCAGACCGGTGACGGTGCGGGCGGTGAAGCGGTCGCAGCCCATCGGGTCGGAGACCTGCACCGGGTACCCGAAGGCGTTCGGCGCGGGCACGTCGAGCAGCGCCGGGTCGCGCAGCGGCAGACCGTAGGCGATGGCGGTCTCGCGGGCGACGCCGCGGATGGACAGGCAGTCGCCGCGGTTGGCGGTGACGGCGATGTCCAGGACCTCGTCGACCAGTTCGAGCAGCTCGACGGCGTCCTTGCCGACCTCGGTCTCCGGGGGCAGCACGATGATGCCCTTGGTGCCGTCGTCGCCCATGCCCAGCTCGTCGCTGGAGCAGATCATGCCGTGCGAGTTGCGGCCGTAGGTCTTGCGCGCGGAGATCGCGAAGCCGCCGGGCAGCACCGCGCCCGGGAGGACCACGACGACCTTGTCGCCAGCCTGGAAGTTCCGGGCGCCGCAGACGATCTCCTGGGGCTCACCCGTGCCGTTGGCCTGGCCGACGTCGACGGTGCAGAAGCGGATCGGCTTCTTGAACTCCGTCAACTCCTCGATGGTCAGCACCTGTCCGACGACCAGCGGGCCCTTGAGGCCGTCGCCGAGCTGCTCGACGGTCTCGACCTCGAGTCCGGCCGAAATGAGCTTGGCCTGCACATCGCGGCCGGTCTCGGTGGCCGGCAGGTCGACGTACTCCCGCAGCCAAGAAAGCGGGATCCGCATCAGATCTCCATCCCGAACGGCCGGGTGAACCGGATGTCACCCTCGACCATGTCTCGCATGTCCTCGACGTTGTGGCGGAACATCAGCATCCGCTCGATGCCGAACCCGAAGGCGAAGCCGCTGTACTTCTCCGGGTCGACGCCGCAGGCGGTGAGCACCCGCGGGTTGACCATGCCGCAGCCGCCCAGCTCGATCCAGCCTTCGCTGGAGCAGGTGCGGCAGGGCCGGTCGGGGTTGCCGACGGACTCGCCCTTGCACACGTAGCAGAGCATGTCCATCTCGGCGGACGGCTCGGTGAACGGGAAGAAGTTCGGCCGCAGCCGGGTCTTCATGCCCTCGCCGAACAGGGACTGGACCATGTGGTCCAGGGTGCCCTTGAGGTCGCTCATGGTCAGGCCCTCGTCCACGGCGAGCAGCTCGACCTGGTGGAAGACCGGGGTGTGGGTGGCGTCCAGCTCGTCGGTGCGGTACACGCGGCCCGGGCAGATGACGTAGACCGGCAGCTCGCGGTCGAGCAGGGAGCGGATCTGCACCGGCGAGGTGTGGGTGCGCAGCACGACACCGGACTCGGTGCCGCCCTTCGGGCCCTCGACGAAGAAGGTGTCGGCCTCGCCGCGCGCCGGGTGGTCCGGGCCGATGTTGAGGGCGTCGAAGTTGAACCACTCGGCCTCGACCTGGGGGCCCTCGGCGACCTCGTAGCCCATGGCCACGAAGATGTCCTCGATGCGCTCCGAGAGCGTGGTCAGCGGGTGGCGGGCGCCGGCCGGTACCCGGTCGTGGGGCAGCGTGACGTCCACCGCCTCCTCGACCAGCACGCGCGCGTCGCGCTCCGCCTCCAGCTCGGTCTGACGGCCGGTGAGCGCCTTGTTCACGGCGCCTCGGGCCTGGCCGACGAGCTTGCCCGCGGCGGCCTTGGCGTGCGGGGGCAGGGCGCCGATCTCGCGGTTGGCGAGGGCCAGCGGGGAGGTGCCACCGGTGTGGGCGACCTTGGCCTCCTGGAGCGCGTCGAGGGAGTCCGCGGCGGCGAAGGCGGCGAGCGCCTCGTCCCGCATGCGCTCGATCTCTTCCGGTTTCAACGCCTCGACCTCGACAGGGTCGTACGACTTATTCGGTGCCGACATCTCTTCCCGTGCTTCCGATTGGCTGGCGGATGGTCCCCGTGACCGGCGCGGTGGGCCGTGAGCAGGACACAAAGGTGCCAAAGGCCGAGTCTAACGGGGTGAGGGTGTACGAATGCGCCCGTGGCCGTCAGGCGAGATACGCCGGTGCGGCCACGGGCAACGTAAATCGGAACTCGGCGCCGCCACTGGCGGCGCGGCCGACCGTGATGGTGCCGCCGTGGGCCTCGACGATGCCCTTGACGATGTAGAGCCCGAGCCCGGTGCCGCCGCGCTTGCTGCCCCGCCAGAAGCGGGTGAAGACGCGGTTCATGGACTCCTCCGGGATGCCGGACCCCTCGTCGCTCACCGTGACCGACGTGCCGGTGTCCTCGCCCTCGCGGGGGGACGCCGTGGGCGTGACGTCAATCGTGACGGTTCCCTCGCCGTGCCGCACCGCATTTTCCAGCAGGTTGCTGAGCACCTGGTCGACCTTGTCGGGGTCGGCCCACAGATCGGGCAGCGGCTGCTCCAGGCGCAGCAGGAAGCGGTCGGCGGGCTGGCCCGCGGCGACGTAGGCCTGGATGTGCCGTCCGACGGCCGCGCCGATGTCGACGGGCTGGCGCCTGACCTCCAGGCGGCCGGAGTCGATGCGGGAGATGTCCAGCAGTTCGGCGATGAGCCGGGTGACGCGGTCGGCGTCGGCGTCGACGGTCTCCAGCATCAGCCGCTTCTGGTCGTCGGTGAACCTCTCCCACTTGGCGAGCAGGGTCGCGGTGAAGCCCTTGACGGAGGTGAGCGGCGAGCGCAGCTCGTGGGCGACGGTGGCGATCAGCTCGGCGTGGCTGCGCTCGGTGCGGCGCCGGGCCTCGGTGTCCCGCAGGGAGACGACGACACGGCGGACCGGGCCGGTGGGCTCGGCGCGGACGTACCGCACGGACACCAGCACTTCCCGACCGCCCGGCAGCAGCAGATTCCGCTCGGGCTGGCGCACCCGGATGGCAAGGCCGCCGTACGGATCGGTCAGCTGCCACCAGCGGCGGCCTTCCAGATCCTCTAACGGCAGGGCCTTCTCCAGCCGTTGGCCGAGGGCCTCGGCGGCGGAGACGGCGGTGATGCGCTCGGCGGCGGCGTTGAAGCAGACGACACGGCCCTGCTCGTCGGCGACGACGAGTCCGTCGGGCAGGTCGTCGGGGTCGAGACCGAGCTCGGCGAGCTCACCGGACCGGGGCGCGGGCGGGCGACGCACATCCCGTGCTCCCGGTGCGCTGCTCGTGCCGACACTCATCCCCGTACCCCACCTCTCAGCCGACCGAGGGGTCCCGAGCTGGTCACCCTACTAGCTCTCGGTGACGGAGCGGCACCCTCCGGAGGCGCGCTGTGCACGGGCCGACGCGTAGAGACATACGGCCGCGGCGGTGGCGAGGTTCAGACTCTCGGCCTTCCCGTGGATCGGTACGCGCACGACGGCGTCCGCGAGCGCGCGGGTCTCCTCCGGAAGCCCCCATGCCTCGTTGCCGAACACCCAGGCGGTCGGCCCGCCCATGGTTCCCTTGTCCAGCTCGTCGTCGAGATCGTCGTCCCCGGCGCCGTCGGCGGCGAGGATCCGCACCCCGGCGTCCTTCAGCCCGGCGACCGCCTGCTCGACGGGCACGCCCACGGCCACGGGCAGATGGAACAGCGATCCGACGGAGGCGCGGACGGCCTTGGGGTTGTAGAGATCGACGGAGGCGTCGGTCAGGACGACGGCCTCGGCACCGGCGGCGTCGGCGCACCGGAGCACGGTCCCCGCGTTCCCCGGGTCGCGCACATGGGCGAGTACGGCGACGAGCCTCGGCCGGGCGGCGAGGATCTCCTCGAAGGGGGTGTCCAGGAACCGGCAGATCCCAACCAGCCCCTGGGGCGTGACGGTGGTCGAGATATCGGCGATGACCTGCTCGGACGCCAGATGCACCCAGGCGCCCACAGCACGGGCCTCGCCGATGATGTCGGCGTACCGCTCCGCGGCCTCGACGGTGGCGAACAGCTCGACGAGGGTGTCCTCGAACCCGGCCGCCTCCCGCACCGCCTGCGGCCCCTCGGCCAGGAACAGCCGCTCCTTCCCCCGGAAGTTCCGCTTGGCGAGCCGCCGGGCGGCGGCAACGCGAGGGGAACGGGGGGAAATCAGCTCGGGGGCAACAGGGGGCATCCAACTCACCTTCGGTACCAATTTTCCGCCGCAACGGCGATCAACCACAACGGCGGATTACGGCGGTGCCGAACCCACCCACACCCTGACATGCAACGGACCCGCAGGCAGAAACCCACGGGTCCGAATCACATCGGCTCAAGCCGAGCGCAGCGTCACGCAGCCTTCGGCGCGTTGACGTCCGCCGGCAGGGCCTTCTGCGCGACCTCGACCAGCGCGGCGAACGCGGTGGCGTCGTTGACGGCCAGCTCGGCGAGGATCTTGCGGTCGACCTCGACGTTGGCGGCCTTCAGGCCCTGGATGAAGCGGTTGTACGTGATGCCGTTGGCGCGGGCAGCGGCGTTGATGCGCTGGATCCACAGCTGACGGAAGTCGCCCTTGCGCTTCTTGCGGTCGTTGTAGTTGTAGACCAGCGAGTGGGTGACCTGCTCCTTGGCCTTGCGGTACAGGCGCGAACGCTGACCGCGGTAGCCGGAGGCCTGCTCCAGGATCGCCCGGCGCTTCTTGTGGGCGTTGACTGCCCGCTTGACGCGTGCCACTTGTTAACTCCTTGTAGCGGGGCCGTGGTTGTCCTCACACGGCCCGAATTCGATTGGGTCCCGGTCCTGACGTACGGCGCCGAGGCGCCGGTGCGTCACTTGCCGAGAAGCTTCTTGATCTTCTTGGCGTCGCCCGGGGCCATCTCGGCGTTGCCGGTGAGGCGACGCGTCACGCGGGACGACTTGTGCTCAAGCAGGTGGCGCTTGCCGGCGCGCTCACGGAGCACCTTGCCGGAGCCGGTGACCTTGAAGCGCTTGCTGGCACCGCTGTGCGACTTGTTCTTCGGCATAGCGCCGTTCTCTCCTCGTCAGTGGCGTTCCGGTGCCCGGTCGCAAAACCGGGCACGGTGGAACGTCGCTCTTCGTTGTCGTTTCGATCCTGGGGACTCGCGCCCCCGGGGATCACGCCTCGGCGGAAGCCTCGGCAGGCGCCTCGGTCTCCACGGCGCTCTCGGAGTCCGCGGCGTTCTGCGACTTGCCGGGGTTGGCCTTCGCGTCTGCCTTGCGGGCTTCCTGCGCCTGGCGGGCCTCGGCCATCGCCTCGGTCTTCTTCTTGTGCGGACCGAGGACCATGATCATGTTTCGGCCGTCCTGCTTCGGGTTCGACTCGACGAAACCGAGGTCCTGGACGTCCTCCGCGAGACGCTGGAGCAGTCGGTAGCCCAGCTCGGGCCGGGACTGCTCGCGACCACGGAACATGATCGTGATCTTGACCTTGTCGCCCTGCTTGAGGAACCGGACGACGTGACCCTTCTTGGTGTCATAGTCGTGCGGGTCGATCTTCGGCCGGAGCTTCATCTCCTTGATGACCGTGTGCGCCTGGTTCTTGCGCGCCTCACGGGCCTTCATGGCCGACTCGTACTTGAACTTCCCGTAGTCCATGAGCTTGCACACGGGCGGACGGGCGTTCGCCGCGACCTCGACCAGGTCCAGGTCGTACTCCTGCGCAAGCTCCAGTGCCTTGGCCAGCGGGACGATGCCCACCTGCTCGCCACTGGGACCGACAAGTCGCACCTCGGGAACGCGAATCCGGTCGTTGATGCGGGGCTCGGCGCTGATGGATCCTCCTCGGTAGCACCACACGGCGGTCTGGCGGACAGCCGCGTATGTCTGGTTGACATAGGACCAACCATCGGAGGCCATGAAAAATGCCCCGGACGGGACACAGGCGGGGCTCCAAAGAATCCGGAGCACCGCCGCGGTCCGCCGCGGGGCGCAATTTCGGGCGACTCCACCGTCCGTACGGAACGGTGGTGGCCGCCTGACCGGTGACCCGCCGCCCCGGAGGGCAGTCAGGTGGGAGTTCGGAGCCTCCACTTGTGGGCCGGACACATAGGTGTTCGGCCGGTCGTCACCCAAGGTTAGCAGCTCCCACCGGACAGAGCTAACCGAGGCACTGTCCGGCCCGGCCCCGCCGTACGCCTATCGTGGGCGTCATGAGTGACACCTCCCCCTCGGACAGCCCCGAGACGCCCGACTTCGACGAGATGACCCGCGACATCGCCGAGGTCCCCGCCGTCGAGGTGATCGTGACGGTCGCCGTGAACCTGATGAGCGCCGCCGCCGTGAAGCTCGGTCTGACCGAGGAGGGCGACAAGTACAAGGACCTGGACGAGGCCCGCAAGCTGATCAGCGCCCTCGCCGGTCTGCTCGACGCGAGCACCACCGAGATCAGCTCCTTCCACGCCGCCCCGCTCAAGGACGGCCTGAAGTCGCTCCAGCTCGCCTTCCGCGAGGCGTCGCTCGTCCCGGACGAGCCGGGCCAGGGCCCGGGCGAGAAGTACACCGGCCCGGTCTACGGCTAGTCCGTCACCTGACGTAAAGGGGCTCGCCCGGTGGCGTGGCCTCGGCCGGCAGCAGTGCCAGGTCGAGTCCGCGTACCAGGCGGGCCCTCAGTGTTTCGTCGGCGGCGATGCGCTCGGCGACCGCGCGGGCGGCCTGGGCGGGGGCGGCGGCCGGGTCGAGTACGAGGGCCAGGGTGCCGTCGGCCTGTCCGGGCCCGAGGTGGGCGCGGAGCACGGCCGGCTCGGCGGCCACCGCGGCCCGTACCGCCGCCACCACCGCCGGGTCGGCGAGCGGGTCGGCGGACGTACGGCCCTCGGCGAGGGCGAGCAGCGCCGGTCCGGTCAGCTCGAAGGTCACCGGTCCCGACATGTCCAGCACGACGGTGTCCGCCTTCTCGTGCGCGGCGGCCTCCAGGGCCTGGTGCAGGGCCACGGCGACCGGGCGGGCCGCGGGGTCCCAGCGGGCGAGGGAGTCGATGGAGGTGAAGGCGGGCAGCGCCTTGCGGTCACCGGCCCGCAGCGTCGGTACGGCCATGTCGCTGGTCTTCTCGCGGCGCAGACCGTTCTCGTCCTCCTCCACCTCGCCGAGGACGGCCACCACCGGGACCAGCAGCCGGGCGCCCCTGAGCGCCGCCAGCACCGGTGCCACGGCGGTGCGGTCCTCGGACCAGGCCGCGAGCGCCGCGCTCAGGGCGGGGTCGACGGAGCCGTCGTCGTCGGAGAAGGGGGAGTCGGGAATGTTCTTGTTCGCCACGGTCACCGACCCTATCGGGGGGCTGCTGCCGCGCTTGTGCGGGCCCGGAAACACGGCCGTGACGCAGTTCACCGGAATCTCAGATTTCCCTGACCCAGATCTAACGTCCGTCTAACTCCGGGCACAGTCGCCGGCCCGAGCATCGCGGGCATGGAGTCCTCCAGAGCGCGCAGGCGCCGTGTTCCGCTGCTCTGCATCGCCCTCGCCGCCCTGGTCGTGGTGGGCGGTACGGCCGCGGGGACGGTGTACGTACAGGCGCAGGCGCACCCCCGGGAGGCGGCCGTATCGTCGTCGTCGGCGACGCCGTCGGAGGTGGCGGCGAGCGGGGAGGCGAGCGTGGAACCGGTGACGCGGCCGACGGTGGACCGGGCGGCGCTGCTGGCGGACGCCATGGAGTCGGTGAGCGTCCCGGACGGCGCGGAGCTGTCGGTGGCGGTCCTGGACATGGAGTCCGGGGAGAGCGCCGCGTTCGGGGACGGCTCCTTCGACACCGCGAGCATCGTGAAGGTCGACGTCCTCGCGGCGCTGCTGCTCCAGGCGCAGGACGCGGGGCGGGAGCTGACGTCGGCGGAGAAGACGTACGCCACCGCGATGATCGAGAACAGCGACAACGCGTCCACTTCGGCGCTGTGGGAGACGATCGGCAGGGCCGAGGGGCTGGCCGCGGCCAATGAGCGCCTGGGGCTGACGGCCACCGAGGGCGGCGAGGGGATGTTGTGGGGGCTGACGCAGACCACCGCGGCGGATCAACTCACCCTGCTTCAGCAGGTGTTCGGGGACGATTCGGAGCTGAGTGAGGCGTCGCGGGCGTATCTGCGGGGGCTGATGGGGCGGATCGCCGTGGATCAGCGGTGGGGTGTCTCGGCCGTGGCGGACGGCTCGCAGTGGGCGCTGAAGAACGGCTGGCTGCCGCGGAGCACGACCGGGCTGTGGGACATCAACAGCATCGGGCGGGTGACCGTGGACGGACGGGACTGCCTGGTGGCGGTGCTGTCGGACGGGAACGCGACGAAGGCGGAGGGGGTCGCGCTGGTGGAGGCGGCGGCGCGGGCCGCCGTGTCGGTGTTCGCCGGGGACTAGAAGTCGTCGGGGCGGGTGCGGCGGCCGCGCCAGAGGAGCACGGCGGTCACCAGCAGGGCTGCTCCGGCGGTGCCCGCGAGCGGCGCGGCCCAGCTGGTGGCGTCGTCCGCCGCCTTCGCGGTGTCGGGGCCGGAGCCGAAGTACTCGTCGCCGTACGCCTTCGAGCGCAGGCCGCCGGGCTTGAGGCCGGCCGCCTTCTCGATGGCGGCGGCGGGGTCGATAAAACCGTAGCCGCGGGAGTCGTCGCGGCCGCCGGCGGGGGCGTTGCGGGCGGTGTCCTCCAGCAGCTTCTTGATCTGGGCCGGGGTCAGGCCCGGGTGGGCGGCCTTGACCAGGGCCACGGCCCCGGAGACGAAGGCCGCGGCGGCGCTCGTGCCCCAGCCCTCGTAGTACTTGCGGTCCGGGTCGGCAATGATCACGTCCACGCCGGGGGCGCTGACGGTGGCGTACCAGCGGCGGGTGGAGAAGGAGGCGCGGGTGCCGAACTTGTCCACGGCGGTGGCGGCGATGACGCCCGGGTAGGCGGCCGGGTAGGAGATGTGGTCGCCCTTCTCGCCGCCGTTGCCGGCCGAGGCGACGACGACGGCGCCCTTCTTGAGGGCGTACTGGACGGCCTCGTCCTCGGCGGGTTCGGGGTGGGCGGACTTGGAGTCGTCGCCCAGGGAGAGGTTGATGACGTCGGCGCCGTGGTCGGCGGCCCAGCGGATGCCTTCGGCGAGGGCGTTGCCGCGGGTGGTGCGGGCCTTGGCGCGGGCGGAGTCGCCGTCCTCCAGGATCACGCGGACGGGGAGGATCTTCGCCTCGGGGGCGATGCCCATGACGCCGTCGGCGTTGTCGTAGCCGTGTCCGTGGCCCGCGATGATGCCGGCCATCGCGGTGCCGTGCCGGGCCCAGGCGCGGTCGCCGCGGCCGGCGCCGAAGCCGACCAGGTCCTTGCCCTTGAGGACGTTCCCGGCGAGGTCGGGGTGTTCGTCGTCGACGCCGGTGTCGAGGACGGCGACGGTGATTCCCTCGCCCTTGGTGGTCTGCCAGGCCTCCTGGGTGTGCATGGCTTCGAGGGCCCACTGCCGGCCACGGATGCCGTCGGCGTGCGCGGTGGTGGGGACGAGGGCGAGCGAGGCGGCGAGCAGAACGCTGATCAGTCCGGCACGGCGGGTGCGACGGGCGGTCACGAGGCCTGCTCCGTGGCGTAGGGGCCGACCTGTTTGCGCAGGGCGCGTTCGATCCGGTCGGCGAGGCCCTTCGCCTCGTGGCCGAGGCCGGCCTGGGCGGGGGCCGTGGTGGCGCCGGACTCCATGGCGTCCTCGGCGGATTGCGGCTCGTCGACGGTGCGGCCGTCGGCCCAGCCGGAGACGGAGTAGACGACGACCGGGGCGTCGGTGAGGACGGAGACGGTCCAGGTGGCGCGCTGGTCGTTGGCGAGGCCGGGGCCGTACGGGCGGGGCATCAGGTCGGTACGGCGGTCCAGTTCCTCGTCGGTGAAGCGCTTGGCGAGGGAGGCCATGGCGGTGGCGTCGGCCTTGGTGAAGAGCAGGCCGACGGTGGTGACGTAGGTCTGGGTGGCGTCGGTGTAGGTGGCGCGGAGCAGCCGCTGGCAGCCGACGGGGGCGAGGGCCTTGCGCAGGAGCGGGTCGAAGGCGTTCTTGCAGCCGCTGTCCGGGGCGACGGCTATCCGCGTCCAGGCGCGGTCGGCGCCGCCCGGTCCGGCGCCCTGCCCGGCCACGCGTGTGGGGAACAGCTGGTCGACGGGCACGCTGTGCCACAGGCTCCGGGCGGCGACGAAGCTGTCCCGGGCCCCGGCGGCCTCGGAGTCGCCCACCAGCCAGCTTCCGGTGACGGCGCCGCCGACGAGCCCCAGCCCGAGCACCAGGCACGCGGCGACGGCGGCGACCCGGGCCCCGTTCCGTCCCCTGGACCACCGGCCCTCGTCATGCCGCACCTCGGGCTCCCCGAACGACACGACGGGCCGCCCGGCGGCGGGACTCGGCGGAGCGCTCCAGGAGAGGGCCGGATCGGGGGCCCGCACAGCGCCCGCGTCCGGACCGACGGGCCGCAGCCGCCTGGTCGTCTCGGAGGGCGTCTCCACCGGCGCGCCAGCCCGAGCGGCCGGGCCCGGGGAAGCCGGGGGCACGGCGGGACGCGAGGGGGCTTCCACGGAGCCGCCCGAGCGGGGCGACGCCACGGGCGAACCGGCCGGGCGCGGCGGGACTCCGGACGGGGAGGCGGGCCGCCGGGCCGCGGGCCCGGAGGCACCCGGGCGCGCGGGCGGGCCGTTGGTACCCGGCGGGGTGGTCGTGGGACGCGCGGGCGCGCTCGGGGAGCCGGTCGGGGTGGTCGTGGGACGCGCGGGCGCGCTCGCGGGGCCCGGCGGGCTGGACGTGGGACGCGCCGGTGCGCTCGCGGGGCCCGGCGGGGTGGTCGCGGGGCGCGCGGGTGCGCTCGCGGGGCCCGTCCGGCTCGTCGTCGGGCGGGCGAACGTGTCGTTGGAGTCCGTCGGGCTCGTCCTCGGGCGCGGAGGCGTGCCGCTCGGGCCCGTCGGCTGCGGTGGTGTGCGGCGGCTCAGGGGTTCGCGGCGCGGTTCGGGGGACGCCGGAGGTGCCGTGTCCGGGAAGCGGGCCGAGGCCCTGGGCGGGGGTGGGGCTTCGGCCGGAGTGCGCAGGCGCGGGAAGCGGGGTGGGGCGTCGGCGTCCGCGGCGGTGCGGCGGAACGCGTCCGTACGCCCGGCGTCGTCGCTCGCGGAGGAGACGCGCGTAGCCGTCGGCCGAGACTCACCCGCTCCGGCCGAGGACTTCGGCGAAGACGGACGCTCGGCCTCCTCCCGCGCTGCCGCGTCCGGCGCCGGGGGCTGGTGGGGGCGCGGGGGATGGGGTGGCCGTGGCGGGAGTGGGGCGCGTGGTTCCGTGGTCATGCGCCCCCCGTCTCCTCTTGGTGGTGCTCGGGCACCGTACGTCCGCCCGGGCCCGGTGTTCCGGGCAACTTCTACCCGCACGGGCGGGTCGGCATCCACCGCCCTCGCATGCGTGCGCGTCACTCTACGGGTTGCCCCCGGCCCGGCGGGAACCAGTCCACGAGCCCGGGGCTTTAGCCCGGAACGTCCCCCTACCCTGCGGTAATCCAGTCTGGCAGGCTTCGTTCATGACTGCGCGCGCCGCCGACCGGGCCCGTTACGACCGGGCCACCGCCCATCTCGACGCCCCTCTCGCGATCGTGGATCTGGACGCCTTCGACGCCAACGCCGACGATCTCGTCCGGCGTGCGGGGGGCAAGCCCGTCCGCGTCGCCAGCAAGTCCGTGCGCTGCCGGGCCCTGCTGGAACGCGTCCTCGCCCGCGACGGCTTCGCCGGGATCATGTCGTTCACCCTCGCCGAGTCCCTGTGGCTGGCCCGCTCCGGATTCGACGACATCCTGCTCGCCTACCCCTCCGCCGACCGCGCCGGTTACGCCGAGCTGACCGCCGACCCCAAGCTCGCCTCCGCGATCACCGTGATGATCGACGACCCGGCGCAGCTCCGGCTGATCGACGACGCCCGGGACGGCGGTCGCGAAGTCGTCCGGATCTGCCTGGAGTTGGACACCTCGCTGAAGCTGCTGGGCGGCCGGGTCCGGGTCGGCGCCCGGCGCTCCCCGCTGCACTCCCCCGCCCAGGTCGCCGACCTGGCCCGGATCGTGGCCCGGCGGCCGGGGTTCGAGGTCGTCGGGATCATGGCGTACGAGGGGCACATCGCCGGAGTCGGGGACTCCGTGGCCGGGCACCCCCTGCGTTCGCGTGCCGTACGGCTGATGCAGGCCACCGCGCGCCGGGAGCTCGCCCAGCGCCGGGCCGAGGTGGTGCGGGAGCTGCGGGCGGTGGCGCCGGGGCTTCAGTTCGTCAACGGCGGCGGCACCGGCAGTGTGCAGTTCACGGCCGCCGAGGACTGCGTGACGGAGATCGGCGCCGGGTCGGGGCTCTACGTACCGCGCCTGTTCGACAACTACACCTCCTTCAGCGGGCGTCCGGCCGCCCTGTTCGCCCACCCCGTGGTCCGGCGCCCCGGCGTGGGCGTGGTGACGGTGCTGGGCGGCGGCTACCCGGCGTCCGGCGCCGCGGGACCCGACCGGCTGCCGGTGCCGTATCTCCCGGAGGGGCTGCGCTACGACCCCCAGGAGGGTCCCGGCGAGGTGCAGACGCCGCTGCTCGGCTCGCCCGCGGACGATCTGCTGATCGGTGACAAGGTGTGGTTCCGGCACGCCAAGGCCGGTGAGATGTGCGAGCGCTTCGAGCAGTTGCACCTGGTGGCGGGCGACGCGGTGACGGCGACCGTGCCGACGTACCGGGGCGAGGGGCACACGTTCCTCTAGCCGTCGCCGGGCCCCACGCTGCTGCCCACTCCCCCGCCGCCCGCCGGGTCGTCGACGGACCGGATGCCCTTGGTGATCCGGTCCATGTCGGCCAGGGGCGGTCCGTCCTCCCCCGCGTCGAAGAGGAACCGGACGCAGACCGGTGACTCGGTGCCGACGCGGGACGGGAAGACGGTCGACTGGACGTAGCCGCCGGGGCCCTTGGCCGTGGTGACCTTCCAGCGCACGAAGTAGCCGGCCCGTCCGGCGACCGCCACCGGTCCCGACTTCACGACCTCGTGGGACTCCATGCCGCCGTAGGGGCGCCGGCCGATCGGGTCGCGGTCGTAGGTGTTCTCGGCCGCCTCCTTGACGTCCTCCTTGGCCAGCGCCGCGGGGGACCGCTCGTCGTTCGAGGTGATCGTCCTCGACATGACGAGGCCGCGGCGGCAGACGCCTCCGTCGCCGGGGCAGTCGTAGGTGCCGTCCGTGGTCATGACGACATCGTCCTCGGAGACGTACTTCGGCCGGACCCAGCCGTCGGGCAACGGCAGGGTGATGCCGTTGAGTTCGTCGGTCACGACGGCCGGGTCGTCGGCGGAGGGTTCCGTCGGGGTCGGGCTCGGGGTCTGGGTCGGGGACGGTGGCGCCTCGGTGTAGTGGGTCGGGCCGGTCTCGATCTCCGTGCCCTCGTCGTCGCCCTGCCGCAGCACCACCGCGCCCGTGACGATCGCCGCGACGAGCACGACCGCCGCCGAGGTGACGGCGATCGCCTTGGCCCGCCCGGAGGCACCGGGGGCCGTCGGCACCGGCGCGGTCACCTCGGGTGTGCGCCGGTGCTCGGTCCAGGCCGTTCCGTCCCACCAGCGCTCCAGATGCGGGGCGTGCGGGTCGGGGTACCAGCCGGGTGAAGGCGTCATGCTCATGCGGGCACTGTAGGACGATGCCTACAGAGGCGTGACATAGGCCCCGGAGATTCCCCCGTCCACCAGGAAGTCGGTGGCGTTGACGAACGAGGAGTCGTCGCTGGCCAGGAAGGCAACCGCGGCCGCGATCTCCTCGGCCTCGGCGAACCGGCCGACCGGAATGTGCACGAGGCGGCGAGCGGCGCGCTCGGGGTCCTTGGCGAACAGCTCCTGGAGCAGCGGGGTGTTGACCGGTCCCGGGCACAGGGCGTTGACCCGGATGCCGTCACGGGCGAACTGCACACCCAGCTCGCGGGACATGGCGAGGACGCCGCCCTTGGAGGCCGTGTACGAGATCTGGGACGTGGCGGCGCCCATCCTCGCCACGAACGACGCCGTGTTGATGATGGAGCCCCTGCCCTGCTGCCGCATGTAGGGGATCGCGGCCTTGCAGCACAGGTAGACGGAGGTGAGGTTGACCTCCTGGACGCGCTTCCAGGCCTCCAGGCCGGTCTCCAGGATGGAGTCGTCGTCGGGCGGGGAGATGCCCGCGTTGTTGAAGGCGATGTCGACGCTGCCGTAGGTGTCGAACGCCGTCCTGAACAGCGCCTCGACCTGCTCGGGGTCGGTGACGTCGACCTTCACGAAGATCCCGCCGACCTCCTCGGCGGCCGCCTTGCCGCGCTGCTCGTCGACGTCACCGCAGACGACGTGGGCGCCCTCGGAGGCGAGCCGGCGGGCGGTGGCGAGACCGATGCCGCTGCCGGCGCCGGTGATGACGGCGGTACGGCCGACGAGACGCCGGCAAATGTTGTCTGCGGTCACTGTGCGGGGCCCTCCGTGCTGATGAAGACGTTCTTGGTTTCGGTGAAGGCGGTCAGGGCGTCCGGACCCAGCTCGCGTCCGATGCCGGACTGCTTGAACCCGCCGAACGGGGTCCAGTAGCGGACGCTGGAGTGGGAGTTGACGGACAGGTTGCCCGCGCGGACGGCCTGCGAGACGCGCAGCGCGCGGCCGACGTCCCGGGTCCAGATGGAGCCGGAGAGGCCGTAGTCGGTGGCGTTGGCGAGCCGGACCGCGTCCGCCTCGTCGTCGAAGGGGAGGACGACGGCCACGGGGCCGAAGACCTCCTCGACGGCCACGCGTGCGTGCGGGTCGACGCCGGTGAGGACGGTCGGCGGGAACCAGAAGCCGGGGCCCTCGGGGGCCTTGCCGCGGATGCCGGCCGCGTCCGGGCCGACGTAGGAACGGACGCGGTCCAGTTGGGTCCTGGAGATCAGCGGGCCCATGTCGGTGGTCTCGTCGGCCGGGTCGCCGACGCGTACGGCCTCGATGGCCGGGGCGAGCAGTTCCAGGAAGCGGTCGTAGGCGCCGCGCTGGACGAGGACGCGGGTGCGGGCGCAGCAGTCCTGGCCGGCGTTGTCGAGGAAGGACATGGGGGCGGCCTGGGCGGCGGCTTCGAGGTCGGCGTCGGCGAAGACGATGTTGGGGCTCTTGCCGCCGAGTTCGAGGGTGACCCGCTTCAGGAGTGCGGAGCCCTTCGCCAGCACCTGTTTGCCCACGGCCGTCGACCCGGTGAAGACGATCTTCGCGACGCCGGGGTGCTCGACGAGGGCGTTGCCCGCAACGGGGCCGTGGCCGGGCAGGACCTGGAACACACCCTCGGGGAGCCCCGCCTCCAGGGCCAGCTCCGCCAGCCGCAGAGCCGTCAGCGGGGTGGTCTCGGCGGGCTTGAGGAGGACCGCGTTGCCCGCGGCGAGTGCCGGGGCCGTGCCCCACGCCGCGATCGGCATCGGGAAGTTCCAGGGGGCGATCACGCCCACGACGCCCAACGGTTCGAGGATGGTGACGTTCAGGCCGCCCGCGACGGGAATCTGGCGGCCGGTCAGCCGCTCGACTCCCCCGGCCGCGTAGTCGAGGAGATCGCGGACGTTGCCCGCCTCCCAGCGGGCGTTGCCGATGGTGTGCCCGGCCTCGCGGACCTCCAACCGGGCCAGTTCTTCGAGGTGTTCGTCGACGGCCACGGCGAACCGGCGCAGCAGCCGGGCGCGTTCGCCGGGTGCCAGGGCGGACCACACGGCCTGCGCCTTCGTGGCCCGTACGACCGCCGCGTCCACGTCGGCCGCGGTGGCGGCCGGGACGGTGGCGACGAGCTCTTCCGTGGCCGGGTTCAGTACCTGGAGCTGGTCGGACAACAGGAGCCTCACATGCGTTCGAAGGAGCGGCGCAGCTCCCAGTCGGTGACCGCGGCGTCGTAGGCGTCGGTCTCGACGCGCGCCATGTTCCGGTAGTGGGCGACGACCTCGTCGCCGAAGGCGGCCTTGGCGATCGGGCTGTTCTCCCAGAGTTCGGCGGCCTCGCGCAGGGTGGTCGGGACGTGCGCGTAGTCGGCGCTGTAGGCGTTGCCGGGGCAGGCCTCGGGCAGTTCGAGCTTCTGCTCGATGCCGTACAGGCCGGCGGCGACCATGCCGGCCACCGCCAGGTGCGGGTTGACGTCGCCGCCGGGGAGGCGGTTCTCGAAGCGCAGGGAGCGGCCGTGGCCGACCACGCGCAGGGCGCAGGTGCGGTTGTCGTGGCCCCAGGCGACGGCGGTCGGCGCGAAGGAGCCGGGCTGGAAACGCTTGTAGGAGTTGATGTTGGGGGCGTACAGCAGCGCGAAGTCGCGCAGTGCCGCGAGTTGTCCCGCGAGGAAGTGCCGCATCACGTCGGACATCCCGTCGGGCCCGGCCATCGCGTTGTTCCCGGCCGCGTCCGCGAGGGAGAGATGGATGTGGCAGGAGTTGCCCTCGCGCTCGTTGTACTTGGCCATGAAGGTCAGGGACACGCCCTCCTGCGCGGCGATCTCCTTGGCGCCGGTCTTGTACACGGCGTGCTGGTCGCAGGTGACGAGGGCCTCGTCGTAGCGGAAGGCGATCTCGTGCTGCCCGGGGTTGCACTCGCCCTTGGCGGACTCCACGGTGAGCCCGGCGCCCGCCATCTCGTTGCGGATGCGGCGCAGCAGGGGCTCGATGCGGCCGGTGCCGAGGACCGAGTAGTCGATGTTGTACTGGTTGGCGGGGGTGAGCCCGCGGTAGTTCGCGTCCCACGCCTGTTCGTAGGTGTCCTTGAAGACGATGAACTCCAGCTCGGTGCCGACGTTCGCGGTGTATCCGTGCTCGGCGAGGCGCTCCAGCTGGCGGCGCAGGATCTGGCGGGGCGCGGCCACCACGGGCGAGCCGTCGTTCCAGGCGAGGTCGGCGATCAGCATGGCCGTACCGGCGTTCCACGGGACGCGGCGCAGGGTGGACAGGTCCGGGTGCATGGCGAAGTCACCGTAGCCGCGGTCCCAGGAGGACATGGCGTAGCCGTCCACGGTGTTCATCTCGGTGTCGACGGCGAGGAGGTAGTTGCAGCCCTCGGTGCCGTGGTGCAGTACCTCGTCGAGGAAGAACCGGGCGGCGAACCGCTTGCCCTGGAGCCGCCCTTGCATGTCCGGGAAGGCCAGGACGACAGTGTCGATCTCACCGCCGGCGACGAGGGCGTGCAGCTCCTCTACGCCGAGCGGCGGTGTGCGGTCTGCCACGGGAAAGCCTCCTTAAGGCTTCTTCGGTCAGCCGGGAGCCATAAGGTATTGCGCAGGACCATTGATTGGGAAGGGGGTCCGGGCAAATGTCGCGGGCGGACACGGGGCACGGGGTGCCGGGTGCCGACGACCGGCTGACATCGGTGCTGCGGCCGGTGCGGGCCGGCAACGGCTTCGAGGAGGCCCTGGAGCAGATCCTCCAGGTCGTCCGGCTCGGCCTGGTGGCGGGCGGCGAACGGCTGCCCGCGGAGCGGGAGCTGGCCGACCGCCTGGGGATCAGCCGGGTGACGCTGCGCGAGGTGCTGAAGGTGCTCCAGGACCAGGGCCTGGTGGAGGCGCGGCGCGGCCGTTACGGCGGAACGTTCGTCCTGCCGCGCCCGGTCACCCCCGGCCAGGAGGAGCTGCGCCGCCGCCTGAAGAACGTCGACGTCGAGGACACCCTCCGCTTCCGCGAGGTGCTGGAGGTGGGCGCGGCCGGACTGTGCGCGGCGCACGGCCTCGACGAGGAGCGGACCGCGCGGCTGCGCGAGGCCCTGGCGCGCACGCACGACGCCCCGCTCGACGAGTACCGCCGCCTGGACACCCTGCTGCACCTGACCCTCGCCGAGCTGTCCGGCTCCCCCACGCTCGCCGCCCAGTACGCGGCGGTGCGCGCGAGCGTGAACGACCTGCTCGACTGCATCCCGCTGCTGGTGCGCAACCTGGAGCACTCCCAGCGCCAGCACACGGCGTTGGTGGAGGCCGTGATCGAGGGCGACGCGGAGGGCGCGCGGGAGATCATGCGCGAGCACTGCGGGGGTACGGCGGCACTGCTGCGCGGCTTCCTCGGCTGAGCGGCGCGACCGCTCTCCGGATGGATTTACCCGCGATTAACGCACGGGTCTTGCCATCGAGCCGTCAACCCGACAAAGGTATGGATCCATTCCATTGAGCCGGAGCCCGGTCGACTCCACCGTGCCCGGAAATGCCCGGTGTCCGCCACCCGTGGGGAGTAGGCCATGTCCCTGGAATCCACCAGCACACCACCCGGCGCCCCGGAGGCGGACGACTACCTGGAACGCAGGGCCCTGCGCCGCGGCAGCGCCGGCTGGGTGCTGCTGACCGGACTCGGCGTCGCGTACGTCGTCTCCGGCGACTACTCGGGCTGGAACTTCGGTCTGGCCGAGGGCGGCTTCGGCGGCCTGGCGATCGCCATGGTGCTCATGGGCACCATGTACGCCTGCATGGTCTTCGCCCTGGCCGAGCTGTCCTCGATCCTGCCGACCGCGGGCGGCGGCTACGGCTTCGCCCGGCGCGCCCTCGGCCCCTGGGGCGGGTTCCTGACCGGCACGGCGATCCTCATCGAGTACGTCCTCGCGCCCGCCGCCATCGTCATCTTCATCGGCGACTACGTCGAGTCGCTGGGTCTGTTCGGCCTGGAGTCCGGTTGGCCGGTGTATCTGGTCTGCTTCGCGATCTTCCTCGGCATCCACCTCTGGGGCGTCGGCGAGGCGCTGCGCTTCAGCTTCGTGGTCACCGGCATCGCGGTCGTGGCCCTGATCGTGTTCGTGCTGGCGGCGCTGCCCGACTTCTCCTTCGGCACGCTGGACGACATCCCCGTCGACACCTCGGCGGCGGGCTCGAACTCCTGGCTTCCGTTCGGCCTGCTCGGCATCTGGGCGGCATTCCCCTTCGGCATGTGGTTCTTCCTCGGCGTCGAGGGCGTGCCGCTGGCCGCCGAGGAGACCAAGGAGCCGGCCCGTACGCTGCCGAAGGCGATCCGCTGGTCCATGGCGATCCTGGTGGTCCTGGCCGTGGTGACCTTCTTCGCGGCGGCCGGGGCACGCGGCTCGGCGGCGATCCAGGAGGCGGGCAACCCGCTGGTGGAGGCGCTCCAGCCGGACGGCGAGGCCACGACACTGAGCCGGATCGTGAACTACGCGGGCCTGGCCGGACTGGTCGCCTCCTTCTTCTCCCTGATCTACGCGGGCTCGCGCCAGCTCTTCGCGCTGTCCCGCGCGGGCTATCTGCCCCGCTTCCTCTCGCTCACGAGCCGCCGCAAGGCGCCGTACCTGGGTCTGCTGGTGCCCGGCACGATCGGCTTCCTGCTGGCCGCGGTGTCCGGCGACGGCGCGCGCATGCTGAACATCGCCGTCTTCGGCGCGACCATCTCCTACGCGCTGATGTCCCTGTCGCACATCGTGCTGCGCCGGCGGGAACCGGAGCTGAACCGGCCCTACCGCACACCGGGCGGGGTACTGACGTCATCGGTCGCGCTGGTACTGGCGTGCGCCGCGCTGGTGGCCACGTTCCTGGTGGACGTGACGGCGGCGGTGATCGCGCTGGTGGTGTACGGGGTGGCGATCGCCTACTTCGGCCTGTACAGCCGTGGGCATCTGGTGGCCAAGGCGCCGGAGGAGGAGTTCGCGGCGCTGGCGGCGGCGGAGGCAGAGTTGGCACGGGACTGAGCGTCGAGTCATGAGCTACGAGTGAGGGAGCCGCTGTGGCCAGGCCGCTGATCGGGGTCAGCACCTATCTGGAGAAGGGTGCGCGCTGGGGCGTGTGGGAGCTGGACGCGGCGCTGCTGCCGGCCGGTTATCCGCGGCTGGTGCAGCGGGCGGGCGGCCTGGCCGCGATGCTGCCGCCGGACGACCCGGAGCACGCGGCGGCGGCCGTCGCCCGGCTGGACGGGCTGGTCGTCGCGGGCGGGCCCGATGTGGAGCCGGTGCGCTACGGCGCCGAGCGGGAGCTGCGGACGGGGCCTCCGGCGCGGGAGCGGGACGCGTGGGAACTGGCGCTGATCGAGGCGGCGCTGGCGGTGCGCCTGCCGCTGCTGGGGATCTGCCGGGGCATGCAGCTGCTGAACGTCGCGCTCGGCGGCACCCTGGTCCAGCATCTGGAGGGCCATGCCGAGGTGGTCGGCGTCTTCGGCCGCCACCCGGTCAAGCCGGTGCCGGGCACGCGCTACGCCGGACTCGTGCCGGAGGAGACGGCGGTACCGACGTACCACCACCAGTCGGTGGACCGCCTCGGCACGGGCCTCGTGCCGTCCGCGCACGCCACGGACGGCACGGTGGAGGCACTGGAACTGCCGTCCACGGCGGGCTGGGTGCTGGGGGTGCAGTGGCATCCGGAGATGGGCGAGGACGTGAGGGTGATGTCAGCACTGGTGGAGGCGGGTCGGAGAAGGCGGCCGGAGCCGCCGGCCCCCTGAGGGCGCGGCACTCAGGAACGCGTCAGTTGCAGCAGATCCCGAGCCGGCCCCACCGGCCGATGCCCCGTCGGCCACACCGCCCGCAGGTCGCGGGCGAGGGAGACGTCCGCGACCGGGATGCTCACCAGCCGCCGCAGCGACAGCTCCTCACGCACCGCGAGCTCGCTCAGGACCGCCGGCCCCGCCCCGCTCACCGCCGCCGCCTTCACCGCCGTGGTGGAGGACAGCTCGATCAACGGCCGGGCCAGACCACCCAGCGCCGTGTCCAGGACCTGCCGCGTGCCGGAGCCCTTCTCCCGGAGGATCAGCGGCGTCACCGCCAGCTCCTCGGCCGTCAGCGGCCGCCGCCTGCGCGACCAGGCGTGGCCCGGCGCCGTCACCACGATCAGCCGGTCACGGGCGATCACCACCGAGTCCAGCCCGGTGGGGACGGTGAGCCCCTCCACGAACCCCAGATCCGCCTCGTCCGCGAGCAGCCGCTCGGCCACCGCCGTCGAGTTGCCCGCGAGCAGCGACACCGCCGTGTCCGGGCGCCCCGCGCGCAGCGCCAGCAGCCACCCGGGCAGCAGGTACTCGGCGATCGTCATGCTCGCCGCCACCCGCAGCCGCGAGTCCCGCCGGTCCCGCAGCGCCTGCGCGCCCACGTCGAAGGCCTCCGCCGCCTCCACGATCCGCCGGGCCCAGTCGGTCACCAGCGCACCGGCGTCCGTCAGCCGTGAGCCTCGCGGCGACCGGTCCACCAGCGCCACCCCGAGCTGCCGTTCCATCGACCGGATCCGGCTGCTGGCCGCGGGCTGGGTGATGCCCAGCTCACGCGCCGCCCCGCCGAGACTGCCGAGCCGGGCCACGGCCAGCAGCAGTTCCAGCGCCCCGAGGTCGGGCACCCGGTGGGCCAGGGATGTCGTCACCGCACTGCTCATAAGCCCAGCTTATGTCCTCATAGAGGCGTACTCCCTGGTGGTGGCCCTCCTCGGGCGCGACCGTGGACGCATGGTCACCGCCGCCCAGCCCCATCGCCGTGCCCCGGCGGTCCGCCACCTCGGACCGAACTGGTACGCCTGCGTCATGGGAACCGCCATCGTCGCCACCGCCGGCGCCGCGCTCCCGGTCCCGATCCCCCGCAGTGTGCTCACCGCCGTCTGGGCCCTGTCCCTGGCCCTGCTCGGCACGCTCCTGGCCGCCCGCGCCCTGCACTGGACCCACCACCGCGACCAGGCCCGCGCCCACCTCCTGGACCCCGCGACGGCACCCTTCTACGGCTGCCTCTCCATGGCCCTGCTCGCGGTCGGCGGCGGCGCCCTGACCGTCGGCCGGGACTGGATCGGCACCGGGGCGGCGGTGGCCCTCGACATCGTGCTGTTCGGCGCCGGTACGGCCGTGGGACTCGCGGCCGCCGTCGCCGTCCCGTACCTGATGGCCGTACGCCACCGGGTGCAGCCCGGTCAGGCCACGCCCGTGTGGCTGCTGCCGCTCGTCGCGCCCATGGTGTCCGCGGCCCTCGGTCCGCTGCTGGTGCCGTATCTGCCCGCCGGGCAGGCGCGGGAGACACTGCTGCTCGGCTGCTTCGCGTTGTTCGGGCTGAGCCTGATCGCCACCCTGCTGATGCTGCCGCTGGTCTTCGCCCGGCTGGTCACCGTGGGGCCGCTGCCGCTCGCGCTGACCCCGACCCTGTTCCTGGTGCTGGGTCCGCTCGGCCAGTCGACCACCGCCGTCGGCAAGTTCGCGGAGTACGCGCCCGGCGTCGTACCGGACCCGTACAGCCAGGGCTTCGATGTGCTGGCCGTGCTCTACGGCGTGCCGGTGATGGGTTTCGCGGTGCTGTGGCTGGGGTTCGCCGCCGCCCATGTGGTGCGCGCCCGGCGCCGGGGCATGCGCTTCGCGATGACCTGGTGGGCGTTCACCTTCCCGGTCGGCACCTGTGTCACCGGCGCCGAGGCCCTGGCCCGGCACACCGGGCTCGTCGTGTACGACGGGCTCGCGGTCGGCCTGTACGCGCTGCTCGTGGCCGCCTGGCTGGTCGCCGCCGCGCGGACCGCGCGCGGGCTGCTCAGCGGAGCGCTGCTCGCAGGGCCGCGCCCAGCACTTCCGGCGCCTTGGCCAGTGACGGTCCGTACCACGTCAGGTGCCGTCCGCTGACGAGCGCGCAGGGCAGTCCGGGGAAGGCCTCCGGACCGTCGTCGGCCGTGAAGCGGTAGGGCTCGTCCGGGAGGACGACCACATCGGGGGCCGCCGCCTGCAGCTCCTCCAGCGGGACGCGCGGGTAGCGGTCCTCGTGGGCCGCGTAGGCGTGGTCCACACCGAGGCGGGCCAGGACGTCACCGGCGAAGGTGTCGCGGCCCAGCACCATCCAGGGCCGCCGCCAGATCGGCACCACGGCCGTCGTACGGCGGTCCGGGGCGAGCGGCGCCGACCAGGTCTCCTCCGCCTCGTCCAGCCAGCGCGGGCGCGTGCGGACGCCGCACGCGGTCAGCACCCGGTCCAGTTCCCGCAGGGCCTGCGGCACCTCGCGGACCTCGGTGACCAGCACCTCGACGCCCGCCGCCCGCAGGGCCGCGAGGTCGGGGGCGCGGTTCTCCTCCTCGTTGGCGATCACCAGGTCGGGGACGAGTTCGAGGATCCGCTCCACCTTCGGGTTCTTGGTGCCGCCGATCCGGGTCACGTCGAGACCGGCCGGGTGCGTGCACCAGTCCGTGGCGCCGACGAGGACGCCGGGGACCGAGACGGCCACGGCCTCCGTCAGGGACGGCACCAGGGAGACGACCCGCATCAGCGCGGCCGGTCCTGGACCGCCTCGATGTGCTCGGCCACCGCCACGACCACCACCCGGGTGTCCGGCACGGTGGCCCGCCAGCGGTGGCGGACCCCGCCGGTGAGGTAGAGGGTGTCCCCGCGGCCGAGGCGGTAGGCGCGGCCCTCCGCCTCGATCTCGACGGCGCCGTCGGCGACGTACATCAGCTGGTCGTTGCGGTACTGGATCTCGCGGCCCGCCTCGTGGTCCCCGGTGAACTCGGAGGCGTGCATCTGGTGGTGGCCGCGCACCAGGGAGCGCGTCCGGGGCTCGGGCGGCGGCTCGGCGCACTCGGCGCGTACGACGTCGACGCTGCACGCCGGGTCGGCCGCGGCGAGGAGTTCGACGGCCGTGGTGCGCAGGGCGTCGGCGAGCTTCTCCAGGGAGCTTCTGGAGGGGCGGGCCCGGTCGTTCTCGACCTGGCTGAGGAAGGGCACCGACAGGCCGCTGCGCTCGGCCACGACGGCGAGGGTGAGCTCCAGCGCGCGACGGCGCCGCCGCACGGCCGCGCCCACCCGCAGGGGCTGCTCTTTGTGGTCGCCCATCGCTCCGGCTCCCTCCTTCGCCCGTCGTCGCGGTGCCGAGCCCTCTGTCCGGGGTGCCGACTCCTCTGAACAGTTCTCTGCACCCTACGCATGTTCGGCAAACCGTTTCATGCGCCCGGCACATCCCTGACCGGTGTACGGCGTCCGGTCGCCCTGGTTGGCCGGATTTCGCGGGCATACGGAAGGCGGGCGTCCGGCACGGTCAGGTGTGCCGGACGCCCGCCGGAATCGGGGCTCGCGCGGACCTAGGCGGCCGGCGTCATCCGCTCGACCATCTCCGGGTGCTCCTTGAGCCACGCGGCGACGGCCTCTTCCTCATGGCCCTGGCCGCGGTCCTTGATCTCCTGTTCCAGAGTGCCCAGTTCGTCCTCGCTCATCCGGAAGTCCTTGATCCACCGGGTGAGCTGGGGGTAAAGCTCGGGGAACTCCTGGTTGGAGATCGTCCGGATCGTGTTGCCCTCACCGAAGTGCTTCTTCGGGTCCTTGAGCTTGGTCAGCTCGTACTCGCTGTACGCCCAGTGCGGCGACCACAGCGTGACGGCGATGGGCTCCTTCTTGGCGTAGGCCCGCTTCAGCTCGGCCAGCATCGCCGGGGTGGAGCCGTCGACGACCTCGTACTCCTCGTCCAGGCCGTAGCCGGGCAGCACCTCGGTCTTGAGGAGGTTCATCTCCCCGGTGCCCGGCTCGATCCCGACGATCTTCCCGTCGAAGGTGTCCCCCTTGCCCTTGAGGTCCTCCAGCGAGTCCACGCCCTTCACATAGGAGGGCACGGCGAGCTCCAGCGAGGTCGGCTCGTACCAGGTCCCCAGGTCGTGCAGCTTGTCCTTGCTCTTGTCCCAGTAGTTCTTCTGGGCATACGGCAGCCAGGCGTCGAAGTTGAGATCCAGGTCGCCGGAGGCCAGGCCCGTGTAGACGGGGCCGACGTCCATCTGCTTGAGGTTCAGCTTGTAGCCGCGCCGCTCCAGGACGTTCTTCCAGAGGTAGGTGACGGCGATGTCCTCGTCCCAGGGGAACCAGGCCACGTCCAGCGGACGCTTCGCCTCGGCCGGGGTCTGGTCGTCCTGGACCGGGGCGAGCTTGTCGACCAGCCCGGGCCGGCTCTTCAGCCAGGTGCGCACCGCGTCCTGCTGGCGGCCCTTTCCGGCCTTGACGATCTCCGACTCCAGGCCGGTGAGCTGGTCCTCGGTGAGCTCGAAGTCCTTCAGCCACTGCCCGACGACCGGGTTCTCCCCGGCGAAGCCCTTGCGGGACAGCGTATGCACGCCGTCGCCCTTGCCCCAGGCGCCCTTGGGGTCCTTGAGCTTCTTCAGCTTGTAGTCGCTGTACGCCCAGTGCGGCGACCACAGCGTGACGACGATCGGCTCCTGCTTGTCGTACGCCCGCTTCAGTTCGGCCAGCATGGCGGGCGTGGAGCTGTCGACGACCTTGAACTCCTGGTCAAGGCCGTACTCCTTGAGGACCTTGCTCTTGAGCAGGCTCATCATTCCGGCGCTGGACTCGATGCCGGTGATCTTCCCGTCGAACTGTCCGGCCTTGCCCTTGAGGTCGTCGAGGGAGTCGACGTCCTTCATGTAGGCGGGCACGCTCAGTTCGAGGGAGGTCGGGCCGTACCAGGAGCCCAGGTCGTCGAGCCGGTCGCCGTACTTCTTCCAGTACTGCTCGTGGGTGACGGGCAGCCAGGAGTCGGTCTGGAAGTCGATGTCGCCCTGGGCGAGCGAGGTGTAGAGGGGGCCCGCGTCGAACTGCTTGGCCTCGACCTCGTAGCCGCGCCGCTCCAGGATCTCCTTCCACAGGAAGGTGGAGGCGACGCCCTCGTCCCAGGGGATGTAGCCGATGCTGATCTTCTTGCCCTGGCCGACGTCGGTGCCGCCCGCGACCGGCTCGGTCTTGTCGCCGCCGAAGACGCCCATGCCGCCCGCGACGAGCGCGAGCACCACGACGCCGACCACGGCGACGGAGGCGCGGGGGCGGTACGACCAGATCTTCAGGCCCTGCGCGGCGCGCAGCCGGGCGGCGGCGCGGCGGCCGAGCGGGGAGACCTGGGTGCCCAGCGCGCTGGTCATCCGGTCCAGGTAGATCGCGAGGATCACGATGGCGATGCCCGCCTCGGCGCCGAGGCCGATGTTGAGCTGGCCGATGGCCTCGTTGACGTCGCCGCCGAGACCGCCGGTGCCGACCATGCCGGCGATGGCCGCCATGGACAGGCCGAGCATGATGACCTGGTTGACACCGGCCATCACGGTGGGCAGGGCGAGCGGGAGCTGGACGCGCAGCAGGGTGTCGCGCGGGGTCGTGCCGAACGCCTCGGCG
Organism: Streptomyces cinnabarinus; assembly: GCF_027270315.1. NCBI lineage: Bacteria > Bacillati > Actinomycetota > Actinomycetes > Kitasatosporales > Streptomycetaceae > Streptomyces > Streptomyces cinnabarinus. The sequence continues at coordinate 1,879,115 of NZ_CP114413.1, forward strand.
GCCTCGACCAGTTCCTTGTCGACCTGGCGGATGCCCAGCTCGGTCATGCGCACGCCGGGGGCGAGCGCGAAGACGAGGGTGGCGACGATGCCCGCGGCGGCGCCGCTGCCGAAGAAGAGGATCGCCGGGATCAGATAGACCATCGCCGGCAGCGTCTGCATCAGGTCCAGGCCGGGCCGCACGATCGCGCTGACGCGGCTGGAGCGCGCCGCCCAGATGCCGAGCGGCACCGAGATCACCAGCGCGATGACCGTGGCGACGAGGACCAGCGACAGGGTCACCATCGCGTCCTCCCACAGGTCGAGGGAGATGACGAAGGCGAAGCCCACGAAGGTGAGCACACCGGCGAGCGTGCCGCGCAGCCAGCACGCGATCACCGCGAAGATGCCCACCAGCAAAAGGGGTTCGGGGGCCTGGAGGACGGCGTCGACGCCGTCGTAGGCGCCGCGGAAGACCTGCTCGAAGAAGTCGAACAGCCAGCCCATGTGGGTGGTGAGCCACTCGACCCCGTCGTTGACCCACTCACCGAACTCGATCCTAGGCACGGGCGGCCTCCTGCTCACCGAGGAAGCTGATCAATCGCCGGTTGGGGACCACGCCGACGAGTTTGCGCCGCTCGTCCAGGACCGCCACGGGGTGGCTCAACCGGGCGCTGATCGCGCAGAGTTCGGTGAACGACGTGTCGGGCGTCGCGGTCTCGCAGCCGCTCTCGCAACCGCAGTCGGCCTCGTCCCCGCGCACGTCCCGGTCCATCACGGCGGCCGCGGTGAGCACCCGGGAGCGGTCGACGTCCTGGGTGAAGGAGGCGACGTAGTCGTCGGCGGGGCGCACCAGGATGTCCTCGGCGGTGCCGATCTGGACGATCCGGCCGTCGCGCATCACGGCGACGCGGTCACCGAGGCGCATGGCCTCGTTGAGGTCGTGGGTGATGAAGACGATGGTCTTCTTCAGCTTCGTCTGCAGTTCGAGCAGCTGGTCCTGCATGTCGCGGCGGATCAGCGGGTCGAGCGCGCTGAAGGACTCGTCCATCAGCAGCAGGTCGGCGTCGGTGGCGAGGGCGCGGGCGAGGCCGACGCGCTGCTGCATACCGCCGGACAGCTCGTCGGGCCAGGACTTCTCCCACCCCTTCAGGCCGCACAGCTCCAGCGCCTCGGTGGCCCGCGCGAGGCGTTCGGCCTTGGCGACGCCCTGGACCTCCAGGCCGTAGGCGGCGTTCTCGACGACGCTGCGGTGCGGGAAGAGCGCGAAGTGCTGGAAGACCATGCTGATCTTGTGGGCGCGGACCTCGCGCAGTTCGCGCGCGCCGAGCGTGGTGAGGTCCTGGCCGTCGAAGCGGACGTGTCCGGCGGTCGGCTCCAGCAGACCGTTCAGCATGCGCAGCAGCGTGGACTTGCCCGAGCCGGACAGGCCCATGACGACGAAGATCTGGCCGGGCTCCACGGTGAAGGAGGCGTCGATGACGGCGGCGGTGGTGCCGTCGGCGCGCAGCTCCTCCCGGTCGGCTCCGGCGCGGAGCCGCTCGACCGCCTGCTCTTCTCGCCTGCCGAACACCTTGTAGAGATGTTCGGCCTCTAGTCTCGCTGACACGCGTACCTCTTGTTTCGACGGCAAGGAAAACGGAGCGCGTCGCGCAACAGTTGAATACAGAAACGACACCGCTCCGAGGCGCGTCTGCCCCTGTTCCCCGGGCACAAACGGACAAGTGGTCCAGCCCACAGCCAATGCGCAGGACGCAACTTGTTGCGCCGGGAAGCCGCTGTCAGTGGGGTACGGCATGATGCGAGGCGTGACCGGACGACTGATGCTCCTCGACACCGCCTCGCTCTACTTCCGCGCCTACTTCGGCGTGCCGGACTCCGTGAAGGCCCCGGACGGCACCCCGGTGAACGCCGTGCGCGGTCTGCTGGACTTCATCGACCGACTGGTCAAGGACCACCGTCCGGACGCCCTGGTGGCGTGCATGGACGCCGACTGGCGCCCGCAGTGGCGGGTCGACCTGATCCCCTCGTACAAGGCACACCGCGTCGCGGAGGAGCGCGAGACCGGCCCGGACGAGGAGGAGGTGCCGGACACCCTCTCGCCCCAGGTCCCGGTCATCGAGGCGGTGCTCGACGCGCTGGGCATCGCGCGCGTGGGCGTCGCGGGCTACGAGGCGGACGATGTGATCGGCACCTTCACCGCGCGGGCGAAGGGCCCGGTGGACATCGTCACCGGCGACCGCGACCTGTACCAGCTGGTGGACGACGCGCGCGGGATCCGGGTGCTGTACCCGCTCAAGGGCGTGGGCACGCTCCAGATGACCGACGAGGCATGGCTGCGCGAGAAGTACGGCGTGGACGGCCGGGGGTACGCGGACCTGGCGCTGCTGCGCGGCGACCCGAGCGACGGGCTGCCGGGGGTGCCGGGGATCGGCGAGAAGACGGCGGCCAAGCTGCTGGCCGAGTTCGGCGACCTGGGCGGGATCATGGCGGCGCTGGACGACCCGAGGGCGAAGCTCACGCCGACGCAGCGCAAGAGGCTGGACGAGTCGCGGCCGTATGTGGCGGTGGCGCCGACGGTCGTGCGGGTCGCGGACGACGTACCGCTGCCGGACGTGGACACCGCACTCCCCCGCACTCCGCACGATGAGGCTGCGCTCCAGGGGCTGGCGGAGCGCTGGGGGCTCGGGGGATCTTTGCAGCGGCTGCTGACGACGCTGGCGATGTGAAGGAACGTTCCCCATCGAGTGAATGAGGTTCGTTGAGAAGGGAATTCGTCCCTTAAATTCTCCTTCACGCCCTTTGCCGTAGGAGTCAAAAGCCGAGCGAAGGTGCTAACTTAGGTAAACCTAAGCTTATCCGAGGGAGGCCGTCATGGCAGAACGCCCTGCCCGCAAGCCGCGCAGGCCCCACTCCGCGCAGGTCGTCCGCACCGAGCGGCTGACCCCGCACATGCAGCGCGTGGTGCTCGGCGGGGAGGGGCTGGCCGACTTCTCGGCGGACACCTGCACGGACCACTATGTGAAGCTGCTCTTCGGCCCCGAGGGCGTCACCTATCCCGAGCCCTTCGACCTGGAGCGGATCCGGGAGGAGTTCCCGCGCGAGCAGTGGCCGGTGACCCGGACCTACACGGTGCGGGCGTGGGACGCCGAGCACCGGGAGCTGACGCTGGACTTCGTGATCCACGGCGACGAGGGCATCGCCGGGCCCTGGGCGCTGCGGGCCGAGCCGGGTGAGACCGTGCGGTTCATGGGCCCCGGCGGCGCCTACACCCCCGACCCCGCCGCGGACTGGCACCTCCTCGTCGGCGACGAGAGCGCGCTGCCCGCCATCGCCTGTTCCCTGGAGGCGCTGCCCGCCGGTGCGCGGGCGTTCGCCTTCGTGGAGGTCGCGGGCCCGCAGGAGGAGCAGAAGATCGACTCCGACGTGGACGTGAGTTGGCTGCACCGCGGCGACCGTCCGGTCGGCCAGGCCGTCTCCGAGGCGGTCCGCGCCCTCTCCTTCCCTGAGGGCCGACTGCACGCCTTCGTCCACGGCGAGGCCGCCTTCGTGAAGGACCTCCGCCGCCTGCTGCGCGTCGAGCGCGAGATCCCTCGCGAGGACCTCTCGATCTCCGGCTACTGGCGCCTCGGCCACAACGAGGACGGCTGGCAGGCGTCCAAGCGGGAGTGGAACGCCCGCATCGAGGCGGAGCAGGAGAGCACGCCGACGGCGTGAATCGGAGGGTCGGGGCCACCGCCGTACCCTTGATCGGGTGAGACGCAGGACCCCTCCCCCGCCTTCCCCGCTGCCCCAGCGTGACGGTGTCGACCCGGTGCGGGTACGGCTGCCGGGCGAAGGGCAGTGGGAAACCGCAAGAGAGCATCTCGTCGAGCGGCTCTCCGCAGGGGACGGGGTCGTCGAGCGAATGTTCGAGGAGGGGCTGTTCTTCGGGGCCGACGGACAGGCTCTCACGGCCGATACGGCCTACGTGCCAGGGATGTTCGTGTGGTTCCACCGGGAGTTGGCGGACGAGGTCCGCGTACCGTTCCCGCTGGAGATCCTCCATCGCGACGAACACATCGTCGTCGTCGACAAGCCGCACTTCCTGGCCACCACCCCGCGCGGCAGCCATGTCACGCAGACCGCGCTCGCCCGCCTGCGCCGGGAACTCGGCCTGCCCACCCTCGGCGCCGCCCACCGGCTCGACCGGCTCACCGCCGGGCTCGTGCTGTTCACCGTGCGGCCCGAGGAGCGCGGGGCGTACCAGACGCTGTTCCGCGACAAGCTGGTGCGCAAGGAGTACGAGGCGGTCGCGCCGTACGATCCCGCGCTCCGGCTGCCCGCGACCGTGCGCAGCCGGATCGTCAAGGAGCGCGGGGAGCTGGCCGCACGCGAGGTGCCGGGCGAGCCCAACGCCGTGAGCCGGGTCGAACTCGTCGAGCACCGCGCCGACGGGCTCGGCCGCTACCGGCTGCTGCCCGCCACCGGACAGACCCATCAGCTGCGGGTCCATATGACCGCCCTCGGCGTGCCGATCCTCGGCGACCCGCTCTATCCCGTGGTCACCGACCCCGTGCCGGCCGGTGACTTCCGGCGCCCGCTGCAACTGCTGGCGCGGGCGCTGGAGTTCACCGACCCGGTCACCGGGGCCGAGCACCGCTTCCGCAGCGGCCGGGTGCTCGGCTCCTGGGCGTCGTACGACACCTGGGTCGGTCAGTAGCCCCGCCACCAGCTCACGAAGCGGCGCCAGGCGCCCGGCCTGCGCTGTGGTTCCGGCGCCGGCGGCGCGGCGGCGGGCGCGGGTTCGGGCTGCGGGGCCGGCCGGGGCTGCGGGCGCGGCGCGGAGCTGACCTGCCAGGCCGGGCGCTGGGCCGGTACCTGGTTGAGGCCCGGCCGCAGCGTCACGTCCTGCTGCGCCTTCGGCTCGAAGCGGACCGGGAGCTCCACCAGGTGCCGGGAGGAGATCGACTGACGCCAGGTCAGATCCTCCTCGTCGCAGTCGAGCCGGACGTCCGGCAGCCGCATCAGCAGCGCGTCCACGCCGACGTCGGCGATGCCACGGGCGATGTCCTGGCCGGGGCACTCGTGCGGACCACCGCCGAAGGCGAGATGGGAGCGGTTGCCCTGCATGTTCGCGGCGAGGTCGGGCCGCACCCGCGGGTCCACGTTGCCCGGCGCGATCCCGAACAGCAGACCGTCGCCCTTGCGGATGCGCTTGCCGCCCAACTCCGTGTCCTGCTTGGCGTAGTAGGCGAAGACCGTGCTGAACGGCGGCTCGTTCCACAGGGACTGCTCGACCGCCTCGGGCACCGTCATCTGGCCGCCGTTGAGCTGGGCGCGGAACCGCGGGTCGGTGAGGACCATGCGCAGGACGTTGGCGATGAGGTTGGCGGTGGCCTCGTAGGCCGCCATCAGCACGACCCAGAGGTGCTTGGTGACCTCGTCGTCGGTGAGCCGGGCCGGGTGGCTCATCAGCTGGCTCGCGAAGTCCGCGGCGGGCTCGGCCCGGCGGCGCTCGGTGAGCCCCTGCAGCGCGCCCATGACGTAGGCGTGGCTGGCGATGGCGGTCTCGGTGCCGCGCAGCATGTCCCGGGTGGCCTGCACCATCCGGTCGTTGTACTCCTCGGGCATGCCGAGGATCTCGCACATCACCGCCATCGGCAGATGCTCGGCGAACTGGCCGACCAGATCGGCCTTGCCCTGCTCGCAGAACTGGTTCACCAGGCGCTGGGTGGAGCGGTTGATGTAGCGCCGGATGCCGCGGTAGTCGATGGTGGACATGGCGCCGGTGACCGCGCCGCGCAGCCTGAGGTGCTCGTCGCCCTCGGCGTAGGAGCAGATCGGCTCCCAGGCGATGTGCGGCATCAGCGGATGGTCGGGCTTGACCATGCCCTCCAGCAGCGGGGACCAGATGCGGCTGTCCCGGCAGTACATCGAGGGCGTACGGAGCACGTGGAGGTTCTCGGCGTGCCCGAGGACCACCCACATCGGCACGTCCTCATGGAGCAGCACGGGCGCCACCGGCCCGTGCTCGTCGCGCAGTTCCTCGTACAGGTCGTCCAGGTCCTCCGCGTCGGGGCCGTAGAGCCGGCGCAGTCCGCCCGGCCCGAGGCCATGGGCGGGGCAGCCGGGCGGCGGCCCGGAACGGGGGTCGTCCGTGCCGGTCGGGGAGTGGGATTCAGGCGTCACGTGGTTGCTCCGAAGTGGATCCGGTGTCGGGGGAGTTCGGGTCGGATACGTCGGTCAGGTGAGCGCGCCCGTCATGGCGAGCGAATGCAGGAAGCGCATCAGGGTCATCAGGGTGTCCCGGCTGGAGGCGCGGCGCCGGGCGTCGCACTCGACGATGGGGATCTCCGGCGGCAGGTCGAGCGCCTGCCGCAGCTCCTCGATGGGGTAACGGGGCGCGTCCGGGAAGGAGTTGACGGCCACCACGAACGGCACACCGCGCTCCTCCAGGCGCCCTATGACATCGAAGCTGACCTCCAGGCGGCGGGTGTCGATCAGCACCACCGCGCCCAGCGCGCCCTCGAACAGGCCGTTCCACAGGAACCAGAAGCGCTCCTGGCCGGGGGTGCCGAACAGGTAGAGCACGAGCTTCTCGGTGATGCTGATCCGGCCGAAGTCCATGGCGACGGTGGTGGCGGTCTTGGTGTCGGAGCCGAAGTTGTCGTCGACGCCGATGCCCGCCTGCGTCATGGTCTCCTCGGTGGTCAGCGGGCGGATCTCGCTGACCGAGCCGACCATGGTCGTCTTCCCGACGCCGAACCCGCCTACGATGACGATCTTCACCGCGGCCTGGGCGGTCTGCGGCAGCCGGTCCTCGCTGCGTGGGCCCGGGATGGTGTCAGAGTTTTTGAAGTCCATGCATCACCGCTTCGAGGAGGGAACGGTCGGCGACCGACTGCCGCACGAGCGGCTTGTGCGCCTCTACCAGTTCGTCCGCCAGCATGTCGGTGAGCACGACGGTCACCACGCTGAACGGGAGGCTGAGATATGCGGACAGCTCGGCCACCGACAGCGGGGCCGTGCAGAGCCGGAGCAGCGCCGACTGCTCGGGCGTGGCGGAGGGCGGTGGCTCGGCGCGCGCCACGATTAAGGTGACGAGGTCGAGATCGGCGCGCGCCTCGCCGTCACCGCCGACCACGAACATCCGCTCGGGGTTCTTGCGCTCCCCCTCCTTGGGCTCCCTGGGCGGCGGCGGGGCGGGCTGCGGCTGCGGGCTGGGGAACCGCCTCTGGCGTTGCGGAGGAGTCATACGGTCTGCCCATTGCGCCGGGGCGGGCTGGTCAGATGCGGTCCGATCCGGTCGACCAGGTCACGCATCCGGTTGCTCATCAGTCCGGGCTCGGCGAACGTGTCGGAGAGGACCGCGAGATAGGCGTTGGGCCCCGCGGCCATCAGATAGAAATAGCCGCGGTTGATCTCGATGATGACCAGCTTCATCTTGCCGTCGCTGTCCGGGATCTCGTGCGCGACGGCGCCGGCCAGGCTCTGCAGGCCCGCGCAGGCCGCGGCGACCCGGTCGGCGGCGTCGGGGTCGCCGCCGTGCCGGGCAATGCGCAGACCGTCGGCGGACAGCACCACGATCATCTCGATGCCGGGTACGCCATCGGCAAGATCCTTGAGCATCCAGTCGAAGTTGGCTCGCTGCTGGATCACTTGAGGTCCCCCTCGTCATCGGCCGGGGCGTGGGCCGGTTCGTTGGTCGGCTGGCGGACTGCGCTGGGATCGGGGTCACGCTTGAGGCCCTCCCAGAAGGCCTCGACCCACAGGCCGGGCGGGGTGTCGTCCTCGGGCTCCGGCTCGGGAGCGGGCTTGATGGCATCGCCCCACCGGGGCTTCTCGCCCCGCGCGACGCGCTCCTGGTCCTCGCGCTCGATCTTGGCCTGCTGGGCGATCCGCTCGCTCAGCGGCGTGGTGACCCGGCTGCGGCGCTGGGGCAGACCGTTGGGGGTCCACTCGGTCACCACGGGGACGTCGTCCTCCATGGAGAGTCCGGCCGGGATGCGCGGGTTGGTGGGGCGGCGCTTCTTCGGCTTGCGCTTGGGGCCTTCGAGGGCGCCGAGTTCGGGCTTGGGCGCGGCGGTGGCGCCGATGCCGTGGGCGTAGCCGGGCGCGGGGTCGCTGGTGATCATCTCGCGCGGCACGATGAGCACGGCGCGGACGCCGCCGTACGCCGAACTGCGCAGGCTGACCTGCATGTCGAAGGCGGTGCACAGGCGGCCCACGACGGCGAGGCCCAGGCGGGGGGTGTCACCGAGCTCCTGGAGGTCGATGCCGGCCTTGGCGGCCTCCAGCATGCCCTCGACCTTGGCGCGGGCCTCCTCGCTGAGGCTGACGCCGGCGTCCTCGATCTCGATGGCGACGCCGGTCTGCACCTCGGTGGCGGTGACATGCACCTTGGTCTGCGGCGGCGAGTAGCGGGTGGCGTTGTCGAGGAGCTCGGCGGCGGCGTGGATGACCGGCTCGACGGAGATACCGCGGATGTTGACCTTGGCGATGTTGTCCAGCGAGATCCGCCGGTAGTCCAGGATGCGCGACATGGCGCCGCGCAGCACGCTGTAGAGCGCGACGGGCTCGGGCCACTGGCGGCCGGGGCGGCCGCCGCCGAGGACGGAGATGGAGTCGGCGAGCCGGCCGATCAGCGCGGTGCCGTGGTCGATGCGCAGCAGGTCGTCGAAGACCTCGGGGTTGCGGCCGTGGTCCTCCTCCATTTCGAGGAGTTCCTTGTTCTGCTGGTGCACGATCGCCTGGACCCGGCGGGCGATGTTGACGAAGGAGCGCTGGGCGGAGTCCCGCAGCGCCTCCTCCTCGTCGAGGATCTCGAGGACGCGCTCGACCAACCACAGCTGGGGGACGGAGAGTTCGCGATAGCCGGGGTCGAGCTCACCGAGGTGGCGAATCACCTCCGCGGGCGAATTGCCGCGGTGCATGTAGTCGATCGCGACGGGCACGACCTCCCGGGCGAGCCGGTCCATCTCCTCCTGGTGGGCGGCGACGCGCCGTTCCAGATACGCGGTGTTACGGGCGTTCTCCTCGCGCGCGCTGCGCAGGGCGCGGCCGCGGCGCACGACTTCGGCGGCGGTCGCGATCACCAGGACCGTGGCGACGGCGCCGCACCAGCCGACGGCCGCCCGGGCCGGGCCCGTCACCAGGGCGGCGGCGGCTCCGGTCGCCGCGGCCATCAGTATGGCGGGCGGCAACAGCACGCGCGCGTACGGCAGTTCACGGCGCCGGGGCTGGGAGGCGGGAGGGGGTTGAACACTCACCATGTGGGCCCTCTGAAGGAATCGGCTGGGAGTCGGGGGACTTGCAGGGGGGTACGTCATGGAACGTTCTGGATCTACAGGGAGGTTTTGGAACAAGCGCACGAATACGCCTCAACTCGGTGCGCCGCGGGCGAGCTTAGTCCGACCGGATCATCGCCGTGTCATATTCAGCAAGCACCTGAAATCACCCCAGCGGCAGGAGTACCCTCAACTCCATTTGCACGCAGGGAGATCATTCGCACACAGCGCGTCACGGTGCACGGCGGTGCGAGAACACTCACCGTGATGAGTGAAAAAAGAAGGCGCGGGGCCGTGCGCGAACCACCGCGCACCACCCCGCGCCCGCCTTCGGCACGGTCGGTGAATCAACCCACCGACGAGTAGGCGACCACTCCCCGCAGCAGCTGGTCGACAGCCTTGCGCGCGGCCTTCGCCACGGACGAGCCCTCCCGGGAGGGTGCCGCCGCCGAGATCTGCCCCAGCACATCGATCACCTGCTTGCACCAGCGCACGAAGTCCCCGGCAGGCATCTCCGCCTCCCGCAGCACCTCGTCGAGCCCCTTGCCCTCGGCCCACATGTACGCGGCCCAGGCGAACCCCAGATCGGGCTCCCGCTGTCCGACCCCTTCGGTCTGGTTGATGCGGAAGTCCTCCTCAAGGGCGTCGAGACGCCCCCAGATCCGGACCATCTCGCCCAGCGCGGCCTTGGCCTTCCCGGACGGCAGCTTCGGCGCCATCGCGTCGTCGCCGACCCGCGCCTCGTACACCAAGGCGGAGACGCACGCGGCGAGTTCCGCGGGGGCGAGGCCCTCCCAGACGCCCGCCCGCAGACACTCACTGGCCAGCAGGTCCAGCTCGCCGTACAGCCGCGCGAGCCGCTTGCCGTGCTCGGTGACCTCGTCGCCGCGCAGATAGTCCAGCTCGGTCAGCAGCGCCACGATCCGGTCGAAGGTCCGCGCGATGGTGTTGGTGCGGCCCTCGATCCGGCGCTCCAGCTGCGAGGTGTCCCGCAGCAGCCGGTGGTACCGCTCGGCCCAACGGGCGTGGTCCTCACGGTCGTCGCAGCCATGGCAGGGGTGCGCGCGGATCGCCGTGCGCAGCCGGGCGATCTCCCGGTCGTCGGCGGCCTGCGAGCGCTTCTTGCGCGCCCGCTCCGGCGGAATGTGCCCCGCCTTGGTGCGCAGCGCGGAGGCGAGGTCCCGACGGGACTGCGGGGAGCGGGGGTTGAAGGACTTGGGGATCCGCATCCGCTCCAGCGCCTCGACCGGCACCGGGAAGTCCATCGAGGCGAGCCGCTTGACCTGCCGCTCGGCGGTCAGCACCAGGGGGCGCGGCCCGTCGTGGTGGTCGAAGCCGCGGTGGCCGTTGGACCGCCCGGCGGGCAGCCCCGGGTCCAGCACCAGCGCGAGACCGGCGTACTTCCCGGTCGGCACATGGATGACATCGCCGGGCTTGAGCTTCTCCAGCGCGACGGCGGCCTCGGCCCTCCGCTGGTTGGCGCCCTGCCGGGCCAGCTCGGTCTCCCGGTCCTTCAAATCCCGCCGCAGGCGCGCGTATTCGTCGAAGTCGCCGAGGTGGCAGGTCATGGACTCCTTGTAGCCCTCGAGCCCCTCCTCGTTGCGCTGCACCTGCCGGGAGATCCCGACGACCGACTTGTCGGCCTGGAACTGCGCGAACGACGTCTCCAGCAGCTCACGCGAGCGATGCCGCCCGAACTGCTCGACGAGGTTGACCGCCATGTTGTACGACGGCTTGAAGCTGGAGCGCAGCGGGTACGTCCGTGTGCCCGCGAGCCCCGCGAGGTGCTCCGGGCTCATCCCGCGCTGCCACAGCACCACGGCGTGGCCCTCGACGTCGATGCCGCGACGGCCCGCTCGGCCGGTGAGCTGGGTGTACTCACCCGGGGTGATGTCGGCGTGCTGCTCGCCGTTCCACTTGACGAGCTTCTCCAACACCACCGAGCGGGCGGGCATGTTGATGCCGAGCGCGAGGGTCTCGGTGGCGAACACGGCCTTCACCAGACCGCGCACGAACAGCTCCTCGACAACCTCCTTGAACGTCGGCAGCATGCCCGCGTGATGGGCGGCGATCCCGCGCTCCAGACCCTCCAGCCACTCGTAGTAGCCGAGGACGTGCAGGTCCTCGGTGGGAATGGACGCCGTGCGCTCCTCGACCAGGGCACGCACCTTGTGCCGCGCCTCGTCGTCGTTGAGCCGGAGTCCGGCGTACAGACACTGCTGTACGGCGGCCTCGCAGGCGGCGCGGCTGAAGATGAAGGTGATGGCGGGCAGCAGGCCCTCGGCGTCGAGCCGCTCGATGACCTCGGGCCGGCCCGGCGTCCACACGCGGGAGCGCTGTCTGCGCTCCCGCTCACGGTCCGCCTCGCGCATCGCGCGCCCGCGTCTGCGGTCCTGGTACGAGGGCCGCTGGGCCTCCATGCGGGCCAGCCGCGTCAGATCGGGGTTGACGGCCTTCTTGCTGCCCTCGCCCTCCTCGAACAGGTCGTACATGCGCCGTCCGGCCAGCACATGCTGGAACAGCGGGACGGGCCGGTGCTCGGAGACGATCACCTCGGTGTCCCCGCGGACGGTGTCGAGCCAGTCGCCGAACTCCTCGGCGTTGGACACGGTGGCCGACAGCGACACCAGGGTCACCGACTCCTGGAGGTGGATGATCACCTCTTCCCATACGGCGCCGCGGAACCGGTCGGAGAGGTAGTGCACCTCGTCCATGACCACGTAGCCCAGGCCGATGAGGGTCTGCGAGCCCGCGTACAGCATGTTCCGCAGCACCTCGGTGGTCATCACGACCACCGGGGCGTCGGAGTTGACGCTGTTGTCGCCGGTCAGCAGGCCGACCTTGTCGCTGCCGTAACGGCGGCACAGGTCGGAGTACTTCTGGTTCGACAGCGCCTTGATGGGCGTCGTGTAGAAGCACTTCTTGCCCTGCAGCAGGGCGAGGTGGACGGCGAACTCGCCCACGATCGTCTTGCCCGAGCCGGTGGGGGCGGCCACCAGCACGCCCTTCCCCGCTTCGAGTGCCTGGCAGGCCTCGATCTGGAAGGGGTCGAGGCCGAAGTCGTACATCTCGCGGAAGGAGGCGAGCGCGGTGGCCTGCTCGGCAGCCCGCACCCGGGCAGCCGCATACCGCTCGGCCGGTGAGAGGTCCTCTGTCATCGTGCTTTCGAGCGTACCGGGCCCCACTGACAACAGGACGATCAATATCCGGATCCAGGTCCCGTAAACCCTGGATCCCCGCAGCTCACGGCCCTACGACGCGTACCGCTCCGGGCACGCAGCGTGCCGTCAGCGGCAGCGGGCCGAGCGGCTCGCCGTCGGCGTACCCGGTGATGTTCTCGGCGGCGATCTCGATCCGCGCGGCCCGGACCACGGTGACCTTGGGGTGGTCGACGTGCCCGCCCCGGTAGACGCTCGGGAAGACCCTGAGCAGGGTGGCGCGGGAGCAGTCCCCGACGATCGTGATGTCGAACAGCCCGTCGCCGAGATCGGCGCCGGGACAGATCCGCATCCCGCCGCCGTAGGAGGAGCCGTTGCCGACAGCGACCAGGGTGGCCTCGGTCTCGCGGACCTCGCCGTCGTCGAGCGTGATCCGGTACGGGTAGGGCCGGAAGGAGGCCAGTTCGGCGAGCATCGCCAGGTCGTACTTGAGGCGGCCGGCGGGCCATCGCATGCGGTTGCCGCGATCGTTGACCCGGGAGTCGAAGCCGGAGGCGAGGACGGTGCCGAACCAGCGGTCACCGATCTGTCCGAGGTCGATGTCGCGCAGCCGGGCGCCCTTGAGGGCCTCGGCGATCACCCGGCCCGCGGCCGCCGGGTCCCGTACGGGCAGGCCGAGCGCGCGGGCGAAGTCGTTGCCGGTGCCCACGGCGACCAGGCCGAGCGGGGTACGGGTGCCGGCCACGGCCTGGAGCGCGAGGTTCGCCATGCCGTCACCGCCGACGGCGACCAGCGCCCCGGTGCCGTCCGCAACGGTGGCACGCGCGCGGACGAGGGCGTCCCGGGCGTCCTCGCCGATGACCGTCCGCACGGTGAATCCGGCCGCCCGCAAAGCGGAAGCGGCCGGCTGCGCCGCACCGGCGCCCCGGCCGCGTCCCGCGGTGGGGTTGACGAAGAGGGTGATCTCGCTGCTCACGGGAGAGACCCTATGAGCTGCTTGCCGATCTTCAGGTCACGTCGTCATAACCGTTGACCCGGTCCCTGGACGCCTGCTCGGGCAGGGCCCGGCTGGCGGCGACGGCCTCCACCTCGCCGATGTCCTCGGGAGTGAGGTCGAGGTCGGAGGCCTCGTCGTCGTCGGGGCCCATCGCCTCACGCAGGCGCCTGCGGCGGTCGTTGATCAGCGAGACGGCGACCGCGAGGAAGTACAGCACCCAGATCGGTCCGGCCAGCGCCATCATGGTCAGCGGGTCGGTGCTCGGGGTCGCCACGGCCGCGAACACCGTGATGCCCATGATCATGCCGCGCCACCAGCCCAGCATCCGCTTGCCGGTGATGGCACCGCTGAAGTTGAGCATGACCAGCAGCAGCGGCAGCTCGAAGGAGAGACCGAAGACGATCACCATGCGCGTGACGAGGTCGAGCAGATCGTCCAGCGGCAGCAGGTTGTCCACGCCGAACGGGGTGAACTCGATCAGCACCTTCGCGGTGGCGGGCAGCACCTTGTACGCGAAGAAGGCGCCCATCAGGAACAGCGGGAAGCCGGTGGCGACGAACGCGTAGGCGTACTTCTTCTCGTGCCGGTGCAGGCCCGGGGCGACGAAGGCCCAGAGCTGGTAGAGCCAGATCGGCGAGGCCAGGACCACGCCGGCCATCAGCGACACCTTCAGCGCCAGCGTGAAGGGGGTGAGCAGACCGTTGATCGTGATCTGCGCACAGGTCTTCTCGGTGGAGGTGTTCGCCAGCTGCTCGAAGCTCTCCTTGCAGCCGACCGACTTCAGGATCGGCTCCGTGAAGAAGCTGATGATGTCCATGTAGAAGAAGGCGGCGACGATCGTCACGACGACGATGGCCAGCAGCGCCTTCGCGAGCCGGTTGCGGAGCTCACGAAGGTGTTCCGCGAGGGGCATCCGCCCCTCTGGATCCTTCTCCTTGTTGCGGGCAGGCTTCAGCAACCCACGTTCCCATCTCGTGCGGCGGGCCGGAGGTCACCGGCCCTGCGTCAGCGCTTGGTCGTGTCCGTCGGCTCGGTGACCGGGCGCGAGCTGGTCACGTCGCCGGGAGCGGCCTGGATGATGCGCTGCGCGGGCTGCTCGTCGGCCTGGTGCGGCGGGTCGGCCGGCGCGGAGGACTTGTCCTCCTCCTTCATCGCCTTGGCCTCGCTCTTCAGGATGCGCGCGGACTTGCCGAGCGAACGAGCCATGTCCGGAAGCTTCTTCGCACCGAACAGCAGGATGATGACGACGAGGATCAGAATGATCTCGGTAGGTCCGAGCCGTCCCATAAGTCTTTACCTTCTCACCGAGGCGGGCGGGTGTGTGCCTGTCCGACCGGTCGGACAGGTGTCCGAACGACCGTGCTGACAGCGATCGTAACGCTCAGGGGTAAACGTCCGGCAATCCCCGTGCATACTCCCGGTCCGCGGTCCGGGCCTCGTTCTCGGGCCGCGACCAGCAGCGTACCTGGCACAGGCACCTGGGTGACAGGGCGAAGTGGCCCAAAACGCTTGCGGCCCAGGACTCACACCCGGTTCTCAGCCGGGCTCACAGGGAGTCCACGGTCCGCGCCGTACTGACGGCCGCCCGCTCCAGGTCCTCCGCGGCCCTGCTGATGCGCCGCGCGGACTCCGAGACCTGCCTGCCGAGGCGCTGCGCCTCCAGGAAGACCCGCACCGCGAGCACGCCGAGGACGACGAGACCCAGGAAACCCACAGCTACCGCGAACATCGGCCAGAACATGACGCCGATGCTAGAGGGTCGAGTGGAGCCGCAGGGTGCGGACCCCGCCCCCGGTGAGCAGCTCCACGATCCGCTCCCCCGCCGGCTTGCGCACCGGGACACCGCACTCGGGGCAGGTGAAGGAGTAGAAGGTGGTACGGCTGCTGGCGCCGATGGCCAGCCTGAGGGCGCTCGCGGCGAGTTCGAACCGGCCCCGGCAGTCCGGGCAGCCCGCCTTGAACAGCACGGGGGACGCACTTCTCATCCCCGCGAACGCGGACGCCACCGAGACCCCAGCCATCACCGATTCAGTCAACGCACCGCTCCCTTTTCATCGGTCGTTCGCCTGCGGGCGCTTCGTGCCGGTGTCCGGAGCGCCCTCCGGCTCACTCCCGGATGCCGTTGTCCGGCGCGTCCTGCGCCTCGATCCCGTCGTACGCCGCGAGTGCCTCCCGGGCCGCCCGGCGGGCGCTCTCGGCCAGCTCGGGCGGCGCGACGATACGGCCGTCGCGGCCGAGCCGGAGCGCCAGGCGCCGCAGCGATGCCGGGTCGGGCGTACGCAGAGTGATACGCAGCCCGCCGTCGGGAAGCTCATCCGCACTGTCGTGCGGGTAGTACTCGGCGACCCAGCGCCCGCCGGGACCGACCTCGACGATCACCTCGGGGTCCTCGGCGGCGGGCTGCACCAGCCCCTCGGAAAGGTCCCGGGGCTCGATCTCGGGCGGCGCCGACGGCTCGTCGAGGATCTTGATCTCGGCGACCCGGTCGAGCCGGAAGGTGCGGCGCGCCTCGGAGCGGCGGCACCAGGCCTCGACATAGGTGTGCCCCACGCTGACCAGCCGGATCGGGTCGATCTCACGCGCGGTGACCTCGTCGCGGGCCGGGGAGTAGTAGCGGATCCACAGCCGGCGGCGCTCGGAGATCGCCCGGTCGACGTCGGCGAAGACCCCGCCCTCGGACTCGAAGGTCACCGACAGCCGGGCGCTGGCGCCCGCCGCCTCACCGGCCGCGGCCTCCACCTTGGCGGTGGCCCGCAGCAGGGCCTGCCGGTCGCCCTCGCGCAGTCCGGGCAGGGTGGCCACCGCGCGGGCCGCCACCAGCAGGGCGGTCGCCTCGTCGGAGGCCAGCCGCAGCGGCTCGGCGGCCTCCGCCGCGAGGGCGGCCGGGTTGTGCCACCAGATCCGCTCACCGTCGGTGTCGATGTCCAGCAGGTCGCCACCGCGGAAGCTGGTGCCGCACATGGGCAGCACATCGAGGTCCGAGACCAGCTCGTCCTCGGTGATGCCGAAGGCGCGCGCGACGTCCTCGACCCGGGCGCCGGGGCGCTCCCTCAGATATGTCACCAGGGAGAGCATCCGCCGGGTCTGGTCGATGGCGTTCACGGGCCTGACCGGTTTGCCTGCCACTGTCTTCGTCCGCTCCCCCTCAGCCCTTGGCCACGGCACGCAGCCGGTCCATCACATCGGCCCGCAGCTCGGCGGGCTCCAGCACCACCACGTCCGGCCCGAACTCCACCAGCCAGGCGTCCAGGCCATGGCCGTACGGAATCTCCAACTCGTCCCACCCGTCACCGAGTTCCCTGACCCGGGTGGCTTTCGCCCGCAAGGGGTACCCGGCGCCGGAGCGCAGCCGGATCAGCGCGGAGCGGTCGGCGGTCTCCCCCGCCCAGCCCGCGACGGTCTCCCGCACGGTGACGACGTCCGGCACGGGCGCGGTGAACTTCCCGCCGCGCGAGCGGACCTTGCCGGTGATCCGGGAGAGCCGGAAGACCCGCTCGGCACCCCGGTCGCGGTCCCAGCCCGCCAGATACCAGTGGCCGCGCCAGCACTCCAGCGCCCACGGCTCGACATGCCGGGGCTCGGGGTGGGCGGCGGTGGCCTTGCGGTACTCGAAGCCGACCGTCCGGCGGTCCCGGCAGGCCAGCATCAGCGGCTCGAACGCGGCCTCGTGGACGGGGATCCGCGGTTCCAGCGCGCCATGGGCCTCGTAGGGGTCGACGTCCTCGGGCAGACCGGCCGCGCGCAGCTTCTGCAGGGCGCCGCTGGCCGCCCCGGCGAGCCGGGCCTGCTGCCAGACCTTGGCGGCCAGGCCCAGAGCGGCGGCCTCCTCGGCGTCGAGGGTGATCGGGGGCAGCCGGTTGCTGTCGCGGCGGGCGAGATAGCCGACCTCGCCCTCGAGGCTCTCGACGGTCTCGATGACCAGGCCGAGTTCGCGCAGATCGTCCTTGTCGCGCTCGAACATGCGGTTGAAGGAGTCGTCGCTCCCCGCCGCGCCGTTGCCCGGTCCGAAGGCTTCGACGTACGCCTCGATGGAGTCACGCAGCTCGCGCTTGCTCAGCGGCCGCCGCGTCCCGAGCAGACACAGCGCCAGATTCATGAGCCGCTCGGCCTTGGCAATGGCCATCGACGCCCTTCGCCTTCCTTATGGTGCTTACGATCGACGACCGTACCGCCCCCGGGTGGCGCGGCAAAAGCCGAGGGCCCATGCCCGGACAGGCATGGGCCCCAGGTGATCGGGTCCGGTCGCACGACGATCAGACCCCAAATGATCAGACGCCGAGGAGGTCGACCACGAAGATCAGGGTCTCACCGGGCTGAATGGCCGGCGTCGGGCTCTGGTTGCCGTAGGCGAGGTGGGCCGGGATGGTCAGCTGGCGGCGGCCGCCGACCTTCATGCCCTGCACGCCCTGGTCCCAGCCCTTGATGACCCGGCCGCCGCCCAGCGGGAAGCGGAACGGCGTGCCGCGGTTCCAGCTGGCGTCGAACTCCTCGCCGGTGCTGAAGGCGACACCGACGTAGTGCACGGTCACGGTCTGGCCCGCCTGGGCCACCTCTCCGTCGCCCTCCCAGATGTCCTTGATCTCCAGGTCCGCCGGCGGCTCGCCACCCGGGAAGTCGATCTCGGGCTTGTCGATGCTCACGTGTTCAGCTCCATGCTTGTGGTGGAAAGAAAGGCAACGTCACAGTCTTGCATCCCCCGCGGGGTCACATCTTCGCCAGGATGTCGACCGAGAAGACCAGCGTGGAGTCCTTCTTGATGCCGCTGCCCTGCGGGGGGTTGTCGCCGTAGCCGAGGTCCGGCGGGATGACGATGAGGACGCGGCTGCCCACCTTCTTGCCGGTCAGACCCTGCGCCCAGCCCTTGACGACCTGCTGGAGGGAGAAAGAGGCGAGCTGCTTGTTGGTGTACGTGGCATCGAACTCCTTGCCGTCGTCCCACAGCACGCCCTTGTACTGCACCAGCACGCTGTCCTCGGCGCCGACCTCCGCGCCGTCACCCTCCAGGATGTAGTTCGCCACCAGCTTGGTCGGCGCGTCGGCGTCCGGGATCTCGATGGAGGGCGCCTTGCCGTCGGTGTTGGTGCCGACCTTGGGCAGGTCCACGTTGTCCTGGGCGACCTCGGTGCCCTTCGCGGAGCTCTTGGAGTTGAAGGTGCCCTGCACATCCACCACGAACACCAGCGTGTCGGTGCCCTTGATGCCCGCCTGGCTGTTGCCCTGGGTGCCGTAGCCCCAGGTCGGGGGGACGGCCATCTGGACCCGGCTGCCGGCCTTCTTGCCGGGCAGGGCGTAGCGCCAGCCGTCGATGATGCTGCCCTGGGCGAGCTGGATGACCAGCGGGGTCTTGCGGTCGTAGGAGTTATCGAAGACCTTCGCCGTGGCCCAGATCTGGCCCAGGTAGTTGGCCTGGATGTAGTCGTTCTCCGCGATCGTCTGGCCGTTGCCCGCGATCACCGTCTTCACGGCCAGATCCTTGGAGGGGTCACCGCTGCCCTTGGCCACGGTCGGCTTCTCGTCGAACTTCGTGCCCGCGGTGATCGCCGGGAGCGGACCGTCCACGATCTTCGGCGACGGTGCGGCCGACGTCTCGGGGGCCGACGGCGACGCGCTGTCGCTGGCCTCGCTGGAGTCGGCCTTGTCGTCGCCGCACGCGGCGAGCGTGGCCAGTCCGGCGGGTACGGCAATGAGGAGTGAGCGTCGGCGCACGGTGGGGGCCTCGTAATCGGTCGATCTTGTGGATGGCGTGCGCGCAACTCTACGACGTGAGAAGGGCGCCGTACGGGAAACGTACGGCGCCCGTGTTGCGTTCCGGCACCAGTGGGCCGGAACTCGTCGCTCACATACCGGCGATCAGTTTCTCCACCCGGTCGTCCACGGAACGGAACGGGTCCTTGCACAACACCGTGCGCTGGGCCTGGTCGTTGAGCTTGAGATGGACCCAGTCGACGGTGAAGTCCCGGCGTTGTTCCTGGGCCCTGCGGATGAAGTCGCCGCGCAGCCGGGCCCGAGTGGTCTGCGGCGGAACGGACTTGCCTTCGAAGATCTTCAAGTCGTTGCAGATCCGCGCTGCTTGACCCTTCCTCTCCAGCAGGTAGTACAGCCCACGACGGCGGTGGATGTCGTGGTAGGCGAGGTCTATCTGCGCGACCCGCGGGTGCGACATGGTCATGTTGTGCTTGGCGCGGTAGCGCTCGATGAGCTTGTACTTCATGACCCAGTCGATCTCGGTGCCGATGCGGTCGAGGTCCTCGGACTCGATCGAGTCCAGCGTGCGGCCCCACAGCTCCAGCACCTGCTCCACGGTGCCGGTGCGGATACCGCGGCGCTCGCAGAAGTCCACGGCCTTCTCGTAGTACTCCCGCTGCACCTCCAGCGCGGAGGCCTCACGGCCGCTGGCCAGGCGCACCTTGCGCCGGCCGGTGATGTCATGGCTGACCTCGCGGATCGCCCGGATCGGGTTCTCCAGGGTGAGGTCCCGCATCACCGTGCCCGCCTCGATCATGCGCAGCACCAGGTCGGTGGCGCCGACCTTGAGCAGCATGGTCGTCTCGGACATGTTGGAGTCGCCCACGATGACATGCAGCCGGCGATAGCGCTCGGCGTCCGCGTGGGGTTCGTCCCGGGTGTTGATGATGGGCCGGGAGCGGGTCGTCGCCGAGGAGACGCCCTCCCAGATGTGCTCCGCCCGCTGGCTCACGCAGTACACGGCCCCGCGCGGGGTCTGGAGCACCTTGCCCGCGCCGCACAGGAGCTGGCGGGTGACAAGGAACGGAATGAGAATGTCCGCGAGCCGGGAGAACTCCCCGTGCCGCGCCACCAGATAGTTCTCGTGGCAACCGTAGGAGTTGCCCGCCGAGTCGGTGTTGTTCTTGAAGAGGTAGACGTCGCCCGCGATTCCTTCCTCGTGCAGGCGTCGTTCGGCGTCCACCAGTAGCCCTTCCAGAATGCGCTCGCCTGCCTTGTCGTGCGTGACCAGTTCGATCACGTTGTCACATTCGGGTGTGGCGTATTCCGGATGTGACCCCACGTCGAGATACAGGCGGGCGCCGTTCCGCAGAAAGACATTGCTGCTGCGGCCCCATGACACGACACGGCGGAAGAGGTACCGCGCCACCTCGTCAGGCGACAGACGGCGCTGTCCCCTGAACGTGCACGTGACGCCGTACTCGTTCTCCAGCCCGAAAATGCGGCGGTCCATGACTGAACATTACGCCCGATCCCCGGTGCTGAAACGGGGTTCGACGGCACGGTTTGGATCATTTTCCGATGAAGCCGCAACGACCGCTCCCTGCCCGGACGCTGCGAGGACCCGCCCCGTGGCCAGCAGGACCAGCAGCGACACGGCCCCCGCGACGCCCGGAACGGCGAAGCCCCACAGGGCGCCACCGGCCTCGACGACCGGGCCCGCGAGCCCCGTTCCGACCGACGCGCCGACGGTGAACGTCGTCACAAGCCAGGAGAAAGCCTCGGTGACCGTCCCGCGCGGGGCGTGCCGGTCCACGAGCACAAAGGCACAAGCGATGCAGGGGGCGAGGAACACACCCGACAGCACGGTCAGCAGCACCATGGGGACCACGCCCGGCATCAGCATCAGCGGCAGGTAACACACCGCCAGAAGGGCCACCAGCACCGTCAGTCGCCGCCCCGGCTCCCCGGACCACTGCCGCGCCCCGTACACCGTGCCGCCGATGAGCGCACCGAGCCCCAGGGCCGCCATCAGCCAGCCGTACACCGCGTCACCGCCGTGCTCGTCCGCGTACGGCACGGAGGCGACGGTGATGGAGCCGAGCGCGATGCCGACGAAGACGAACGCGCCGAGCAGCGCCAGCAGTCCGGGCGAGCGCAGCGCGCCCAGCCAGTGCGCCTCACGCGGCGCCGACCGCCACGCACGCGAGGGCGCCGACACCACCACGGAGAGCGCGCCGAGGACGCCTATGACGTTCAGCACGAGCAGCGCCGCCTGCGCCGACCACAGCGAGGTGCACAGCGTCACCAGCAACGGTCCGACGGTGAACATGACTTCCTGCGCCACGGCGTCCATCGCGTACGCCGTGTGCACCTGGCCCTCCTTGCCGAGCACCGACGGCCACAGCGCCCGCAGACCGCCCTCCAGCGGCGGCGTGAACAGTCCGGCGACCACCACGGACGCGTAGGCGAGCGCGAGCGGCCCGATGCCGGTGAAGGCGAAGACGGCCATGCCGAGCGCGGACACCACCGCCGAGGGCAACTGCACCCGCGGCTGCCCGTGCAGATCGACCAGCCGCCCCAGCAGCGGCTGCCCCACGGCGTTGGCGACGCCGTAGACGGCCGCCAGCGCCCCGGCGAGGCTGTACGTGCCGCCCTCGGCGCGGACGAAGAGCACGATCGCGATGGCGGCGGTGGCGTTCGGCAGCCGGCCCACCAGCGTGCCGACGAGCAGCCGTGCGGCGTGCCTCGCCCTGAGGATCTCCAGGTATCCCGCGGCCATGTCCCGTCCCCGCTCCTCAGCCGTGACCCATCAAGTGTTACGTATAACGTCCTCTGTCATACGTACCATGTGCGCTGTTCAGGCGTCCAGACGAAAGCGCAGGCACCACGGTGGTCCGAGGCAGCACCCGCCCCACCAGCCGGGACGTCGCACAGGCCGCGGGCGTCTCCCAGGCCGCGGTCTCCCTGGTGCTCGGCGACAAATGGCGCGGCCGGGTCTCCGAGGCCACCGCCGAGCGGGTCCGGCAGGCCGCCCGCGAACTGGGCTACCGGCCCAACCTCGCCGCCCGCAACCTGCGGCTCGGCCGCACCCGCACGGTCCTGCTCGTCGTCCCCGCGCTCACCACGGAGTTCTTCGCCGGCGTCTACACCGGCGCGGCCCGCGTCGCCGCCGCCCACGGCTTCGGCGTCGTCCTGTACCCCTCCCCCGAAGGCATCGGCCCCGCGCGGGACCCCTTCGCCTCCGCCCAGGCCGCCCTGGACGGCGTGATCGCCTCCTCCATGGCCGCCGACGCCCTCACCGCCATCCGCGGCGACCAGCTGCCCCTGGTGATGCTGGACAGCGACCCGGCGGGCAGCCTCGGCGCGGCCACCGTCAACCTGGACATCGCCGACGGCGTACGCCAGATCACCGAGCACCTGCTGGGGCTCGGGCACCGCCGCTTCCTGCACCTGGCCGCCGACGTGGCGTCCTGGACCTTCGAGGTGCGCGCCCGCGAACTGCACACACGCCTGACCGCCGTCCCCGGCACCACGCTCGCCACCGCACGCGCCCCGTTCTCCATCGAGGGCGCCCAGCGCGCCGCCGAAGCGGCCCTCGCCTCACCCGGACCCCGGCCCACGGCGCTGATCTGCGACGACGACAAACTCGCGGCAGGCGCCTACAAGGCCGCCCGCCGCCTGGGCTTGGCCGTCCCCGAGGACCTCTCCGTCACCGGCCTGGACGACCTCGCCCTCGCCACCGCCATCGACCCGGAGCTCACGACCGTACGCCTGGACGCGGAGCTGTTCGGGGAACGCGGCATGCGAGCCCTGCTGGCGGTCCTGGAGGGCCGTACACCCGACGCGGGGGACATTCCCGTCGAACTGGTCGTACGGGGCTCCACAGCGCCACCCAGCGCCTCCTGAACGCCCTGCGCCCCGGCCGAGAGGTCGGCCGGGGCACAGCGGGGTGAGGTGATGCGGGGTGGTTACTCCTCCTCGTCGGCGCCGTCGGCGCTCTCCGCCTCGGTGGCCGCGCCGTCGGCCTCCAGCAGCCGGCCGAGCTGACGGCCGACGATCCGCTTGAACTTGCGCTGCTGCGGACGCGTCCGGTCCAGCACCGCGACCTCCAGGCGCTCGGCGGGAATCTCCCGCTGACTGCCATTGGACTCACGGGACAGGGCCTGCACGGCCAGCTTCAGCGCCTCGGCCAGCGTCATGCCGTCCTGGTGACGCTGGTCCAGATAGGTGCTGATCAGCTCGGCGTTGCCGCCGACCGCGACCGAGCCGTGCTCGTCCACGATCGAACCGTCATGCGGCAGCCGGTAGATCTGATCACCCTCGGGCGTCTCCCCGACCTCGGCGACGACCAGCTCCACCTCGTACGGCTTCTCGGCCGCGGAGGAGAAGATCGTGCCCAGCGTCTGGGCGTAGACGTTGGCCAGACCGCGGGCGGTCACATCGTCGCGGTCGTAGGTGTACCCACGCAGATCGGCATAGCGGACACCACCGATCCGCAGATTCTCGTACTCGTTGTACTTGCCGGCGGCCGCGAAGCCGATCCGGTCATAGATCTCGCTGAACTTGTGCAGCGCGCGGGACGGGTTCTCGCCGACGAACACAATGCCGTCGGCGTACTGGAGCACGACCAGGCTGCGACCACGGGCGATGCCCTTACGGGCGTACTCCGCCCGGTCGGCCATCGCCTGCTGGGGGGAGACATAGAACGGCGTCGACACCGGTTATCCGTCCCTTTCTGTGGAAGTCACTGCGATCACCTAGCAAGAACCGCGCGGACCGCTACAGCAGCGCGGCCCGCGGCCCGTCCGGCTGCTCCAGGCGCCGCTCCAGGATCGAGCGGGCGATCTCGGAGGACTCCTCGTCGGTGAGCCGACGGAAGCCGTCATCGGTGATCACGGTGACGATCGGGTAGATCCGGCGGGCGACATCGGGACCCCCGGTCGCCGAGTCGTCGTCTGCCGCGTCGTACAGGGCCTGCACCACGAGGGTCGTGGCTTCGTCCTCGGTCAGGTCGCTACGGAACAGCTTCTTCATGGCACCGCGCGCGAAGATCGAACCGGAGCCGGTGGCGGCGTAGCCCTGCTCCTCGGAACGGCCGCCCGTGACGTCGTAGGAGAAGATGCGCCCCTTCTCACGGTCCACGTCGTACCCCGCGAAGAGCGGCACCACGGCCAGCCCCTGCATCGCCATGCCCAGGTTCGACCTGATCATGGTCGACAGCCGGTTGGCCTTGCCCTCCAGCGACAACTGAGCACCCTCGACCTTCTCGAAGTGCTCCAGCTCCAGCTGGAAGAGCTTCACCATCTCCACGGCGAGCCCCGCGGTACCGGCGATACCGACGGCCGAGTACTCATCGGCCGGGAACACCTTCTCGATGTCCCGCTGAGCGATGACATTCCCCATGGTGGCCCGCCGGTCACCGGCGAGCACGACCCCGCCGGGGAACGTCACGGCCACGATGGTGGTGCCGTGCGGCGCCTCGATCACACCCTGCACGGGCGGGAGTTGACGCTTGCCCGGCAGCATCTCGGGCTGATGCTCGGAGAGAAAGTCCATGAACGAGGACGACCCAGGCGTCAGGAAGGCAGCTGGTAGACGCCCGGTGCTACGAGTGTTGGCTTCCACGCGTTTCCTTCCAAGTAAGCGGCGGCCCGGCGAACGGCGTCGGGATCGTCTCCCAACTTGCCGATGGCCGAATTGCAGTTGAAGCACAGTACGCCACGGACCCTACCCGTCTTGTGGCAGTGATCCACATGTACGGCCGGAGCCTTCAGACAGATCACACAGAGCCCCATCTGAGAGGCGATCATCGCGTCACGCTCGGCTTCGGTGAGGCCGTAGTGGCGCTTCAGGTGACCCGCACGACCATCTGCCGCCCGGCACGCCTTGCAACCTGTCGAGAGTCCGTCCGAGGCCGTTGCGTTCCGGTGCCACTCGCTCCACGGCTTTACCTCGCCGCATTTCAGACAGAGCTTGTGCCCCTCGGACACCTCGGCCTTGGGCCGAACCTTCCGACCGAGACTCTGGTGGCCCGCCGGTCACCGGCGAGCACGACCCCGCCGGGGAGGTTGGACCGCTTGCTAGCGAAGGCTGCGTGCGGCTTGTCCTCACCGCACCGCACACAGCGCTTCACACCCTCTCCATTTCCCAACTCGAACTCCCCCGTAGCCTTCATTTCGAAGGCTATTGGCCGCCCTTCTGAACGAATGATCGAACGAAGTCCTCGGCGTTCTCCTCCAAGACATCGTCGATTTCGTCCAGAACCGAGTCCACGTCGTCGCTCAGCTTCTCCTGTCGCTCCTTGAGGTCCTCGGAAGCCTGCGTCTCCGCTGCCTGCTCCTCGACCTCCTCGGTGGAGCGTGTGGCCTTCTGCTGTCCGCCGCCGGTGTCCTTGGTTGCCATAACCCTCACCCCGCTCAGTTCGCCCGACATGGTCGCCAGGTCGACATTCCTGCCGATCGGTGATGATCAGACCCTACAAGCCCGGTCTGACATCGGCCCCGCACTTTCTCAACGTGCGGGGGCCACCTCGATGATTCCCGGGCGGCGGATTTTCCACTCTGCCCGGTACCCGGCCCCCGGATGCCCGCTCAGCCGCCGGACAGGACCCTGACCAGGTCTTCCGCGGTTCGGCAGCGGTCCAGGAGCTCCTTGACATGATTTCGCGTTCCGCGAAGCGGTTCGAGGGTTGGAACGCGCTGGAGGGAGTCCCGGCCCGGCAGATCGAAGATCACCGAGTCCCAGGACGCGGCCGCGACATCGTCGGCGTACTGCTCCAGGCAGCGGCCGCGGAAGTAGGCGCGGGTGTCCTCCGGTGGCTTCGTACGCGCCCGGTCGACGTCGGACTCCTCCAGGAGCCGCTTCATCCGTCCGCGGGCCACGAGACGGTTGTACAGGCCCTTCTCGGCGCGTACGTCGGCGTACTGGAGGTCCACCAGGTGCAGCCGGGCGGCGTCCCAGTCGAGGCCGTCGCGGCGCCGGTAGCCCTCCATCAGCTCTCGCTTGGCGACCCAGTCCAGCTCGCCGGCCAGGCTCATGGGGTCGTTCTCCAGGCGGTTGAGGGTGTCCTCCCACCTGGTCAGGACGTCCTTGGTCTGTTCGTCGGCGTCGGCGCCGAAGCGTTCCTCGACGTACTTGCGGGACAGCTCGAAGTACTCCATCTGGAGCTGGACCGCGGTGAGTGTCCGGCCGCTGCGGAGCGTGACCAGGCGCTTGAGGGTCGGGTCGTGGGAGACCTGGTGCAAGGTGCGGACGGGCTGGTCCACGGCCAGGTCCACGGCGATGAAGCCGTCTTCGATCATGGACAGCACCAGGGCTGTCGTGCCCAGTTTGAGGTACGTCGAGATCTCGGAGAGGTTGGCGTCGCCGATGATCACGTGCAGTCGGCGGTACTTCTCCGCGTCGGCGTGCGGTTCGTCGCGGGTGTTGATGATGGGGCGCTTGAGGGTGGTCTCCAGGCCGACCTCGACCTCGAAGTAGTCCGCCCGCTGGCTGAGCTGGAAGCCGTGCTCATGGCCGTCCTGGCCGATGCCGACGCGGCCCGCTCCGGCGAAGACCTGGCGGGAGACGAAGAAGGGCGTGAGGTGGCGCACGATGTCCGAGAACGGGGTCTCCCGCTTCATCAGGTAGTTCTCGTGCGTGCCGTAGGAGGCGCCCTTGTTGTCGGTGTTGTTCTTGTAGAGGTGGATCGGCTGGGCGCCGGGGAGCTGGGCGGCGCGTTCCGCCGCCTCGGCCATGATCCGCTCGCCGGCCTTGTCCCACAGGACGGCGTCCCGGGGGTTGGTGACCTCGGGGGCGCTGTATTCGGGGTGGGCGTGGTCGACGTACAGCCGCGCGCCGTTGGTGAGGATGACGTTGGCGAGGCCGATGTCCTCGTCGGTGAGCTGGCTGGAGTCGGCGGCCTCGCGGGCGAGGTCGAAGCCTCGCGCGTCCCGCAGCGGGTTCTCCTCCTCGAAGTCCCAGCGGGCCCGCCGGGCCCGGTGCATCGCCGCCGCGTAGGCGTTGACGATCTGGGATGAGGTGAGCATGGCATTGGCGTTGGGATGACCGGGGACGGAGATCCCGTACTCCGTCTCGATACCCATTACTCGCCGTACGGTCATGCGGCCCTCCTTGCCCGGCGGCGCCCTCGGTCGGGGGCGGCGCTCAAGTACCGCTGGCGCTCCGGTGCGTGTGCGGTGCCCGTCCCCGCACTGCGCGACTCGGCGGTACGGAAGAGCCTAGAACGCCTTTGCGCTGGTGGGGAGATCATTTGCGTCTTTGCCTTGGTCCGGTCGTCGGCGCAAAAACAGTCGGCTGCGGGTACCCGCTGAGGGCACCCGCAGCCGCCCTGGCTTTTACAGGTACTGACCGGTGTTCGCCACCGTGTCGATGGAGCGTCCGGTGTCGGCGCCCTGCTTTCCGGTGATCAGGGTGCGGATGTACACGATCCGCTCGCCCTTCTTTCCGGAGATCCGGGCCCAGTCGTCCGGGTTGGTGGTGTTCGGCAGGTCCTCGTTCTCCTTGAACTCGTCCACGCAAGCCTGGAGGAGGTGGGAGACGCGCAGGCCCTTCTGGTTGTGCTCCAGGAAGTCCTTGATCGCCATTTTCTTGGCGCGCCCGACGATGTTCTCGATCATGGCGCCGGAGTTGAAGTCCTTGAAATAGAGGACTTCCTTGTCTCCATTGGCGTAGGTGACTTCCAGGAAGCGGTTCTCCTCGGATTCGGCGTACATCTGCTCCACCGCGGTCTGGATCATGCCCTGGACCGTGGAGCCCTTGTCGCCGCCGTGCTCACCGACGTCCTCGGGGTGGAGGGGGAGGCGTTCGGTGAGGTACTTGCCGAAGATGTCCTTGGCGGCCTCGGCGTCGGGACGCTCGATCTTGATCTTCACGTCCAGGCGGCCGGGGCGCAGGATGGCGGGGTCGATCATGTCCTCGCGGTTGGAGGCGCCGATCACGACCACGTTCTGCAGGCCCTCCACACCGTCGATCTCGGCGAGCAGCTGGGGGACGATGGTGTTCTCCACGTCCGAGCTGACACCGGAGCCGCGGGTGCGGAAGAGGGACTCCATCTCGTCGAAGAAGACGATGACGGGGGTGCCCTCGGATGCCTTCTCCCGTGCACGCTGGAAGACGAGGCGGATCTGCCGCTCGGTCTCGCCGACGTACTTGTTGAGGAGTTCGGGGCCCTTGATGTTGAGGAAGAAGCTCTTGCCCTGGGCCTGGCCGGTGACCTCGGCGACCTTCTTGGCCAGCGAGTTGGCGACGGCCTTGGCGATGAGCGTCTTGCCGCATCCGGGCGGGCCGTAGAGCAGGACGCCCTTGGGCGGCCGCAGTTCGTGCTCCTTGAACAGGTCCGGGTAGAGGTACGGGAGCTCGACGGCGTCGCGGATCATCTCGATCTGGTTGCCCAGGCCGCCGATCTGCTCGTAGCCGATGTCCGGGACCTCTTCGAGGACGAGTTCCTCGACCTCGCTCTTGGGCACGATCTCGTAGACGTAGCCGGAGCGGGGTTCGAGCAGCAGGGCGTCGCCGGGGCGGATGGTCACGCCCAGCAGCGGCTCGGCGAGCCGCACCACCCGCTCCTCGTCGGTGTGCCCGAGCACCAGGGCGCGTTCGCCGTCCTCCAGGATCTCCTTGAGGGTGACGATGTCGCCGACGCGCTCGAATTCCATGGCCTCGACCACGTTGAGCGCTTCGTTGAGCATGAGTTCCTGGCCGCGGCGCAGGTCGTCGAGTTCGACGCTGGGGCTGACGTTCACGCGGAGTTTGCGTCCTCCGGTGAAGATGTCGGCGGTGCCGTCCTCGTTCGCCTGGAGGAAGACACCGAAGCCGGCCGGCGGCTGTGCGAGCCGGTCGACTTCTTCCTTGAGGGCCACGATCTGGTCGCGGGCCTCACGGAGCGTGTTCGCGAGTCGCTCGTTCTGGGCGGACACTCCGGCCAGGTTGGTCTGCAGCTCGACGATCCGCTCTTCGAGAATCCTCGTGTGTCGCGGAGAGTCGGCGAGCTTACGTCGCAGGACGGCGATCTCCTGCTCAAGGTAGGCGATCTGTCCGGCAGGGTCTTCGGACCCTCGTCCCGGGCGGATGCCGCGGTTCATGTCGTCGTCGTGGGCTGCCACGGTCCTCACCTCCTCCAAGGGGAGCTGGACGCTTCCAGACCCTACCTGGGTGGGTGTCGATTGAAACCCCTAGATCACAAAGACTGTCAAGGTGTGTCGTCAGCCACACCTCGCACCCTTCCGTACGCCGTGTGGATACCCACTCAACGCGTTTCAGAAGCGGCCTGTTCCTGGCCGGAGTGGTCAAACACCGTCACTTTTGGCCGGAGTTGCAGCTGACGGGAGGGTGTTGGCCGGTCAGGAGCAGGCATCGGAACCGTCGCGTCCGCACTCTGCTGTCATGACGCTGAGGTTCCGGTCACACACTGTGCGTTCTGGTGGTGGAGCCTCACTCGCGGCCGGGAGGAGTCCCCGTCGGCCTCGGGTGGAACGTCGGCGGAGGTAGGGTCGAGGAAAGATCGCTCGACACGGGAGGACGGCAGGAGAGATGAGCGTGCAGGAGGAGGCCGCGGTCGGCGAGGCGCTGGAGGTCTGGATCGATCAGGACCTCTGCACCGGCGACGGCATCTGCGTCCAGTACGCCCCCGAGGTGTTCGAGCTGGACATCGACGGGCTCGCCTACGTCAAGAGCGCGGACGACGAGCTGCTTCAGGACAAGGGCGCCACGACCCGGGTGCCGCTGCCGCTGCTCACCGATGTCGTGGACTCGGCGAAGGAGTGCCCCGGCGAGTGCATCCATGTGCGCCGGGTCGCGGACCGGGTCGAGGTGTACGGGCCCGACGCGCAGTGACGCGCCGGGCGCGGAGGGTCGTCAGACGCTGCGCGCCCCGGCGGGCGTGGAGCGGACGAACGCGCCGTTGTCCCACGCCCACTTCGCGCGGTCGGTGACGTCGGGGCAGCAACTGGGCACGTCGGACGACGAGTAGCCGAGCAGGGTCGCCGCCACGACCCCGTCGCGTACCGCGAACTCGCTGACGGTCTGCCGGTCCTTGGGGTCGACGAGGGTCGCCACCACCCGGGGGCGCTCGGTGTCCGCCCCGCGCGTGAGGACGTACACGCCGTCCGGCGGGGTGCCCATGGGGGCGTCGCAGTGCACGACGGCCACCGTCTCGGGGCGGCCGTCGCCATCGAGGTCCCCCGATGCCTTCTTGACCACGATCGCCTTCACCGGGCCGCATTCGAGCGGGAAGTCGACGTCCTCGGGATCGGGCGCGAGGGCCGCCGTAGCGGTCTTCGACTCCGGGCCCGCCTGGGCCGCGGTGGCGGAGTGCGGTTGCAGGACCGAGGAGAGCGCCACGACTCCGGCCACCGCGGTGGCCGTCGCGACCCAGTGGATCGGACGGGTGTGCGTGTGTGCCAGTTCCGGGACGGCGGATTGCTGCACTAGGAGTGTCTCCTGTGAGGGCTGTGCCGGTGGGGGTGCCAGGCATCGTGCCACACGTCACACCCGGGGGGAACGGCGGGGGTGTGCAGTTCCGGTGCCGAAGTGGACGCGGTCGGGTGGCACGCCGTCAGCGGAAAGGCGCTGTGGCCGAGTTCCCGGTCGTCCCGGGGAACTCGGCCACAGCGCCGTTGCGTTGTACGCGGCAGGAGACCGCCTCAGCGGCCGGAGCCGCCGTCGGCGTTCGGGCCCGCGTAGTCCTCGCCGTAGGCGCCCTTGGCGGGGCGGCGGCGGCGCATGGGCGGCTCCACGCCGTCCGCGAGGCGGCGGGCGGTGAGCAGGAAGCCGGTGTGGCCGATCATCCGGTGGTCCGGGCGGACCGCCAGACCCTCGATGTGCCAGTTGCGGATCATCGACTCCCAGGCGGTCGGCTCGTTGAAGCAGCCGATCTCACGGATGGACTCCACGGTCCGGGCGAGCTGGGTGGTGGTGGCGACGTAGCAGCACAGGATGCCGCCCGGCACGAGCGCCTTGGAGACGGCCTCCAGGCACTCCCAGGGGGCGAGCATGTCGAGGATGACGCGGTCGACGTCGGTGTCGGACAGGTTGTCCTGGAGGTCGCCGACGGTGAGCTGCCAGGCGGGGTGCGGGCCGCCGAAGTAGCGCTCCACGTTCTGCTGGGCGATCTCCGCGAAGTCCTCGCGGCGCTCGTAGGAGTGCAGCATGCCCTGGTCGCCGATGGCGCGCAGCAGGAAGCTGCTGAGCGAGCCGGAGCCGACGCCGGCTTCGACGACGCGCGCGCCGGGGAAGATGTCGGCGAAGGCGAGGATCTGCCCCGCGTCCTTCGGGTACACGACGGCTGCCCCGCGGGGCATGGACAGGACGTAGTCGGGGAGCAGGGGGCGCAGCGCGAGATAGGCGACGTTCCCAGTGGTGCGGACAACGCTGCCCTCGGGAGCGCCGATCAGTTCGTCGTGCGGGAAGGAACCCTTGTGGGTGTGGAAGTTCTTCCCGGCTTCGAGCGTGAACGTGTAGTGGCGGCCCTTGGGATCGGTCAGCTGAACCTGGTCCCCGACCTTGAAGGGCCCGCGCCTGCGGGCGGCACCGGTCGGTTCGGACATGTGAACAGCCTACCGGGGTTTGGGGAGGCCGCCGACCACGGCCGCCGGTCGCTAGGACGGGCGGGCCATGGCCTTCACGAAGGCGCGCTCCACGTCCGCCGCGGAGAGCACGCCGTAGATCTCGCCGGTGTCCTCGACCACCAGGTACTCGGTGGCGGGGCTGGCGCGCAGGGCGTCCAGGAGGTCCTCGCCCGCCAGTTCCGCCGAGACGCGCATGCCGTCGGTCAGCTCCTGGGCTAGGCCGCTGACGGCGACCCAGGGGCGGCGGTGTTCGGGGACGCCGACGATGGCGGCCTCGCGGACCAGGGAGAGGGGGGCGCCGTCGGCGTCGACGACGACCAGGGCGCGGGCTCCGGCGGCGTTGGCGCGGCGCAGGGCCTCGGAGAGCGGGGTGTCCGTCTCCACCGGGACCGCGCGCCGGGTAAGGGTGCGGGCGCGCAGTTCGGGGAGGTGCTCGCGCAGCCGGGCCATGCGCAGGCTGTTGCCGGCGCCGGTCCAGATGATCGCGGCGAGGATCGCGGCCAGCAGGGCGTCCATGACGGTGTCCATGCCGACGTTGTCCTCGGCGTTGGCACCGAGGGCGCCGGACTGGGTGAGCAGCGGGAGCCCGATGAGCACGGAGACCGCGAGCGCGCGGCCGACCCAGGCGGCGGCGATGGTGCCGGTCATGGGCTTGCCGGTGATCTTCCAGACGACGGCGCGGAGCATCCGGCCGCCGTCGAGGGGCAGGCCGGGCAGGAGGTTGAAGACGGCGACGATCAGGTTGGAGATCATCAGGCCGGCCAGCAGGACGCCGGGTACGGTGCCGGGCTCCACGGTCTGCACGGCGGCGTAGAAGATGCCCGCGAGGATCAGGGAGAGCAGGGGGCCGACGAAGGCCAGCACGAACTCGCGGCCGGGGGTGTCGGACTCCTTCTCGATCTCGGAGACGCCGCCGAAGAACTGGAGCTGGATGCGGCGGACCGGGAGCTTGAAGCGGAGGGCGGCGACGGTGTGGGCGAGCTCGTGCACGAGCACGGAGGCGTAGAAGGCGACCGCGAAGAAGAGGGAGACGAGGTAGCGGGCGGCGCCGAGTTCGGGCAGGACGCGGTCGAGCTGGCCGCCGAACACCCAGGTGATGAGGGCGGCGACCAGGAACCAGCTGGGCGCGACGTACACCGGCACACCGAACGGCCGCCCCATGAGCAGCCCGCCGCGCGGCTCCGGGGCTTTGGGCGGGCGGCCCTTGCCGGTGTCGGAGTGCGCGAGGGCGCGGTCGCCGGGGTGGGTGGGGAGGGGCTGGGTGGTGGGCTCGTCGCTGGGGGTGTGGGCGTGCGCGTGCGCGTGGGTGTCGGCGGGCTTGGGCGCGGGTTCGGCCGGGTTCTCGGGAGTCGCGGGCTCGGAGGGCGCGGGGTCGGGCTTGTTCTCGGGGGCTGCGGGAGCCGGCGGCGCGGACTCGGTCGTGTCCTCGGGGGCCCGGTCCTCCGGGTTCACGGGCTCGGTCCGGGCCTCGGGGGGTGTGGTTTCTGTGGGCGGGGTCGTTGGTGGTGCGTGGTGCTGGGCCGGCTCCTCGGTGCCGGACCGCGGCTTCCCGCTCCCGCCGCTCTCGTCCACGGTGTCCCCTCGTTCGCAGCGTCTTCCGCGCCTGCCGGGCGGAAGGGTCTCGGGTCGATGGTATGCGGCCGTCGCGATGCGTTCCGCCCCGGCACCCCTGGTGTTCGCCCGCTGACGGCGGGGTGACTGTCAGTGGTGGGCCGTAAGGTCTTGGGCATGGAGACGAGCACGGAGGACGTGGAGCCGTCGGTGGCGGCCGAGGGCGCGACGGCACAGCCGGCGGACGGGGCGGCGGCGACCCCTGCCGTGCCCACCGCCATACCGCCCGCCTCGCTGTCCCCGTCGCGCGCCGGTGACTTCATGCAGTGCCCGTTGCTGTACCGGTTCCGGGTGATCGACCGGCTGCCGGAGAAGCCCAGTGAGGCGGCGACCCGGGGCACGCTGGTGCACGCCGTGCTGGAGCGGCTCTTCGACGCCCCGGCCGCCGAGCGGACCGCGCCCCGCGCCAAGTCCCTGATCCCCGGCCAGTGGGACCGGCTGCGCGAGTCCCGGCCTGAGATCCAGGAGCTGTTCGCCGACGATCCCGAGGGCGAGCGGCTCGCGGGTTGGCTGACCCAGGCCGAGCAGCTGGTGGAGCGGTGGTTCACGCTGGAGGACCCGACCCGGCTGGAACCGGCCGAGCGCGAGCTGTTCGTCGAGGCCGAGCTGGACTCCGGGCTGCGGCTGCGCGGGATCATCGACCGGGTCGACGTCGCGCCCACCGGTGAGGTGCGGATCGTCGACTACAAGACGGGCAAGGCGCCCCGGCCCGAGTACGCCGAGGGCGCGCTGTTCCAGATGAAGTTCTACGCCCTGGTGGTCTGGCGGCTGAAGCAGGTGGTGCCGCGCCGCCTGCAGCTCGTCTACCTCGGCAGCGGTGACGTCCTGACCTACGACCCCGTCCTGGCCGATCTGGAGCGGGTCGAGCGCAAGCTGCTGGCGCTGTGGGAGGCGATCCGCTCGGCGACCGAGACGGGCGACTGGCGGCCCCGTCCGACCAAGTTGTGCGGCTGGTGCGACCACCAGGCCCACTGCCCGGAATTCGGCGGCACTCCCCCGCCCTATCCGTTGCCGGTCAGGGCGCCGGAGTCGAGCGAAGGCGCGCAGGGCAGAATGGGGCCGGACTAGCGAAGGAGACTTACGTGGCCATCCGCGTCCTACTGGTCGACGACCAGCCGCTGCTGCGTACCGGCTTCCGGATGATCCTGGAGGCGGAGCAGGACATCGCGGTCGTGGGCGAGGCCGGAGACGGCCTTCAGGCTCTCGATCAGGTGCGGGCCCTGCAGCCCGATGTTGTTCTGATGGACATCCGCATGCCGCGGATGGACGGTGTGGAGGCGACCCGGCAGATCACCGGGCCCGGCCGGGACGGCCCGGCGAAGGTGCTGGTGCTGACCACCTTCGACCTCGACGAGTACGTGGTGGAGGCGCTCAAGGCGGGCGCCAGTGGCTTCCTGCTGAAGGACGCCCCCGCCAATGAACTGGTGCAGGCCATCCGTGTGGTGGCCGGCGGCGAGGCGATGCTGGCGCCCAGCATCACCCGCAGGCTGCTCGACAAGTACGCCACCCATCTGCCCTCCGGCGAGGAGCCGGTCCCGGACACCCTGCACACCCTCACCGACCGCGAGGTGGAGGTGCTGAAGCTGGTGGCGCGCGGGCTGTCCAACGCGGAGATCGCCGCCGACCTGTTCGTCAGCGAGACCACCGTCAAGACGCATGTGGGCCATGTGCTGACCAAGCTGGGGCTGCGGGACCGGGTGCAGGCCGCGGTGTACGCGTACGAGAGCGGGCTGGTGCGCCCCGGCGCGCAGTAGGGCGTACGGATACGCAGAGGGCGCCCGCTTCCCCGGGGGGAAGCGGGCGCCCTTTCGGCTGCGGTGGCTCAGCCCTTGCTGAGCTCCCAGAACCGGAAGACCGTCGAGGCGTCGAGGCAGTATTCCAGGCCGTAGACGTCGTCCCGGACGACCGCGTACTGCTTGGCCTGCCAGATCGGCAGTATCGGCAATTCCTCGGCCACGGTGTCCTGGAGCCGGCCGTAGTCGTCGTCCGTGGCGGTGCGGTCGCTCTGGGCGGCCGTGCGCGGGATCAGCGTGCCGGTGATGGTGTCGTTGCTGTAGTTGTTCCCCAGCACGTTGCCCTCGCCGAAGAAGGGTGAGGTGAAGTTGTCGGCGTCCGGGTAGTCCGGGATCCAGCCCTTCACGTACACGCCGTACTTGCCCGCGGCGATGTCCTGCTCGTACTGCTCGTAGTCGACCGACTTCACATCGGCGTCGAACAGGCCGCTGTCGTTGAGCTGGCCGGCGATGGCCTTCAGCTCCTGGTCGGTGGCCGGGCCGTAGCGCGACGGGGTGGACCAGAGCGTCAGCTTCACCTTGTCGGTGATGCCGTCGGCGCGCAGGGCCGCCTCCGCCTTGGCGGCGGAGGGGCGGGCGCCGTAGGTGTCGAAGAAGGCGGTGTTGTGGCCGCCGATGCCCGCCGGGATGATCGAGTACAGCGGGGTCGCGGTGCCCTTGTAGACGTCCTCGATCAGGGCTTCGCGGTCGACGAGGTAAGCGATGGCCTTGCGGACGCCGAGCTGTCCGGCCACCGGGTCGTCCATGTTGAAGACCAGGTGCTGCACCTCGGCGCCGGTGCCGTCGACGATCTCGATGCCGGAACTGGAGCTGTCGTCGGCCCGCTCGGTCTCGGCGATGTCGGCGGCGCTCAGGCCGCGGTAGGCGATGTCCACCTCGCTGTCGAGCAGCGCGGTCTTCAGGGCGGTGCGGTCGCCGTGGAAGAACTTCATGGTCACGCCGGAGTTCTGGACGTCGGCGGTGCCCTTGTAGTGCTCGTTGACGGAGAAGACGGCCTCGTCGTCGCCGAAGGAGTCCAGCTTGTAGGGGCCGGAGCCGACCGCCTTGCCGTCCTTGCGCAGACCGTTCGCGTCGTACTGACGGTGGTCGACGATGGAGCCGGCACCCGAGGCGATCTTGCTCGGGAAGGTGGCGTCCGGGGTGTTCAGCTTGAAGACGACCGTCTTCTCGTCCGGGGTCTCGACCTTGTCCAGCATCGGGAACATGATCGCGGGACCGTCGTCGTCGTTGATCTCCAGCATGCGGTCGAAGGAGAACTTCACGTCCTCCGAGGTGAGCGAGTCACCGCTGCTGAACTTGAGGCCGTCCTTCAGCGTGCACTTGTACACCTTGGTCCGGGTGTCGGTGAACGCGCAGGACTCGGCGGCGTCCGGCTCGGGGTCGGTGCCGCCCTTGGGGAAGCTGAGCAGGGACTGGAAGACGTTGTTGAACAACAGCCACGAGCCCGGGTCGTATCCGGATGCCGGGTCGGTGGCGAGTACGTCGTCGGACATCCCCACCACCACGGAGGATCCGTCGCTCGCGGAGTTGCCGGTCTCCGTGCCGCAGCCGGTCAGCAGGCCGGAGGCCAGCCCCGCCACTACGGGCAGGACCGGCCACTGGTTGCGCATGTTCACGTGCAAGTGCCTTGTCGTCGGTTTCGGTTGTCGTCGCGGGACGCCGTCCCCGGCGCCCCGGGCACGGGAGACGTCAGCCGCTCACGCCACGGCCGAGCTCCCACAGCTGAAGGGTGGAGGACGAGTTGAGCGCGTACGCGGTGCCCGTGACGTCGTCGCGCGCGGCGACGTACTGCTTGCCCTGCCACAGCGGGATCACGGGGACGTCCTCGGCAACGATGTCCTGGATGTCGGTCAGGCTGCCGACCGCGGACTGCCGGTCGGCCTCGCGCCGGGACTCCGGGATCAGGGAGTTGCGGATCTCGCTGTTCGCGTACGGCGAGCCGAGGAAGTTGTCCTTGTCGAGGAAGGGCGCGAGGTAGTTGTCGGCGTCCGGGAAGTCGGGGAACCAGCCCATGCCGTAGACCTCGTACTCGCCCTTCTGCTCGGCGGGGCGGAACTCGTCCCAGGCGGTGCCCTTGGTGGTGACCTCGAACAGGCCGCTGGAGTTGAGCTGCTCCTTCAGCAGCTCGAACTCCTTCTCGGTGGCCGCGCCGTAGTGGTCGGTGGTGTAGTGCAGGGTCAGCGTCACCGGGGTGGTGATGCCCGCCTTCTCCAGTACCGCCCTGGCCTTGCTGACGCTGGGCTCGCCGTACTTGTTGAAGAACGCGTTGGAGTGGCCGGTGAGGCTGGCCGGGACCAGCGAGTACAGCGGCTCGGCCTGGGTGCCGTAGACCTTGGAGACCAGTTCGCCGCGGTTGATGACCTGGGCCATCGCCTGGCGGACGGCCCGGCTCTTGACGGCCGGGGCCTCGGTGTTGAAGGCCAGGTAGCGGATCTCCAGGCCGGACATCTCGACGAGGTCGACCTGGGTGTCGGCGGCGGTGGACAGCCGCTGGATCTGCTCGGGCGTCATGGTGCGGGTCATCAGGTCGATGTCGCCGTCGTCGATGGCGCTGCTCATGGCGTCGGCGTCGGGGAAGGAGCGCAGCTCGACCTTGCTGTTGTTCACCTCAAGAGCGCCCTGGTAGTTGGGGTTCTTGGTGAACACGGCCTTGACCAGCTTGTCGTCCGATTCCTCGGCCTGGAAGGTGTAGGGGCCCGAGCCGTTGATCTCGAAGCCGTCGCGCAGCTGGTTCTTGGCGTAGTCGTCCGGGTCGACGATGCCGGCGACCGGGGTGGACAGCTTGTACGGGAAGGTGGCGTCGGCGGTCTTCAGGTGGAAGATCACCTCGCGCTCGCCCTTGGTCTCGACGGTGTCGACGGTGGACAGCAGGCCGAACACGCCGCTGGGGGCCTTGATCTTGAGGGCGCGGTCGATGGAGTACTTCACATCGGCCGCAGTGACGGAGTCGCCGTTGGCGAACTTCAGGCCCTCGCGCAGGGTGCAGGAGTAGCGCTCGTTGCCGGTGTCGGTGAATCCGCAGCTCTCGGCGGCCTCGGGGACCGGCTCGCCCTGTCCGCGGGGCTGGATCATCAGGGTCTGCACGGTCTGGCGCAGGATGTTCCAGGTGCCGACGTCGTAGGCGGACGCGGGGTCCAGCGGGGCGGGGTCGTCGCTGGTGGTGGTGAACTCGTCCGTGGTACCGACGACGATCGCGTCCCCACCGTCACTGCCGCCGTCGGCACCGCCGCAGGCGGCGAGAACCGGGGCGAGCAGACCTATGACGGCCGGCAGCACCAAAGTCTTGCGGTTCATGGGCGAGTTTCTCCAGAGCTGTCACGTCCGTGTATCCGGCATGCATGGGTGTCGCGGCGGATCACGGGGGTAGGGGTTGATGTCCTCGCGACGAGATTAGTCGGCGTCCGCAGGACGCTTCGCGGCCACCGGAGTTGGGCCCCCATCACGCAGTGAAACCGGGCGTGGACACACCGAAAAACCGACACGGGAAGGATTAGTGCAGCATCTCCCCAATCGGGACACAAGGGCACGCAGTTGGCGTCCGAAAGGGGGTGAACAGCACATGGCACGCAGCCTGTCGAGACCGCCCGGAGTGGCGAACGTCACATATGAATCGAGGTCGGGCGGTCGGCGGAATTCGGCCGTCCGCCGGGCCCGAATTCCGGGTGCGCACCCTGTTCTTGCACCCCGCGCAGCCGGTTGGAAATTCCCTGTATCGCAGTTGCACGCTCGGTGAACGGCTAGCGCATTTCCGTCATCAGGCCGCGCAGAAATGCCAGGTCCACCTCTTCCAGCGAGCCGACCACGGTCCGCCGGTGGGCCGGGGCGATGCCGGCCACCGAGGGCACCGCCACCACATGGCAGCCGGCCGCCTCGGCCGCCGCCACTCCGGTCGCGGTGTCCTCGACCACGGCGCATCTGACCGGATCCACGCCGAGTCCGGCCGCGGCGGTCAGATACGGGTCGGGGTACGGCTTGGTGCGCGGCACCTCGTCACCGGCCACCGTCAGCGCGAAGTGCTGCGGGCCCAGCGAGGTCAGGACGCGGTCGATGATGCGCCGGTGCGAGGCGGAGACGAGGGCCGTGGGGATCTCGTACTCGGCCAGTTCCGCCAGCAGCCGGGCGGCGCCCGGCATCAGCGGCAGGGCCCGTCCGATGCGCTCCTCGAACCCCTGGTTGAGGAGCCCGCTGAGTTCGGCGAAGGTGATGTCGGCGCCGGTGGCCTCGATCAGGAACCCCGCGCTGCGGCTCATGGGACCGCCGACCACGACATGGCGCCATGAGTCGTCGAGGGTGTGGCCGAGGCCGGCGAAGATCTCGACCTCGACGTCCCACCAGAACCCCTCGGTGTCCACCAGGGTTCCGTCCATGTCGAGGAGTACGGCCTGGAGGGCTGAGCCTTCTGCCGTACGGGTTACGGGCGCGGGGACCGTGCTGGTCATCCGGGCGCACCTCCTTGAGGGACGATCAGGCCGGTTCCCACATGGGGAACCGGCCTGCAGTGGACCGACCAGTGTACGTCGTGCGGCGCTGCGATGCCCTGTTTAACCGATGTGGCCCGGGGAACACCGGAGACCCGGTCGAGGGGCGGCCCTGACCTGCGCCAGGGCCTCATGGCCGCCTCGGCGCCTCAGCGCGCGTTGAAGTACTTCGCCTCCGGGTGGTGGATCACGATGGCGTCCGTGGACTGCTCGGGGTGCAGCTGGAACTCCTCGGACAGGTGGACCCCGATGCGCTCGGGCCGGAGCAGCTCGGCGATCTTGGCGCGGTCCTCCAGGTCGGGGCAGGCGCCGTAGCCGAGGGAGAAGCGGGCGCCCCGGTACTTCAGGGCGAACATGTCCTCGACGTCGGCGGGGTCCTCACCGGCGAAGCCCAGCTCCGAACGGACGCGCGCGTGCCAGTACTCGGCGAGCGCCTCCGCCAACTGCACGGACAGGCCGTGCAGTTCCAGGTAGTCGCGGTAGGAGTTGGACTCGAAGAGCTTCGCCGTCTCCTCGCCGATGCGGGAGCCGACGGTGACGACCTGGAGGCCGACGACGTCGGTCTCGCCCGACTCCTCCGGGCGGAAGAAGTCGGCCAGGCAGAGCCGGCGGCCGCGGCGCTGGCGGGGGAAGGTGAAGCGGGTGCGCTCGTTGCCCTGCTCGTCCAGGATGATCAGGTCGTCGTCCTTGGAGACACAGGGGAAGTAGCCGTGGACGACGGCCGCTTCGAGGAGGTTCTCCGTCTGGAGGCGGTCCAGCAGGCCGCGCAGTCGCGGACGGCCCTCGGTCTCCACCAGCTCCTCGTAGGTGGGTCCGTCGCCGGTGCGGGCCTGCTTCAGCCCCCACTGGCCCTTGAACAGGGCGCCCTCGTCCAGCCAGGAGGCGTACTCCTTGAGCTGGATGCCCTTGATGACGCGGGTGCCCCAGAAGGGCGGCTTGGGCACGGGGTTGTCGGTGGCGACGTCGGAGCGGACGTGGCCCTCCTCCGGGTGCTCCTCGACCGCCGTCTGCGCGGTGGCCCTGACCCGGCGCTGCTTCAGCTCGGGCAGCTTCGCGCCGGGCACGCCCCGCTTGACGCCGATGAGGGCGTCCATCAGGCGCAGGCCCTCGAACGCGTCGCGGGCGTAACGGACTTCGCCCTCGTACAGCTCGTGCAGGTCCTGCTCGACGTAGGCCCGGGTGAGGGCGGCGCCGCCGAGGATGACGGGGTAATCCGTCGCGAGGCCGCGCTGGTTGAGCTCCTCCAGGTTCTCCTTCATGATCACCGTGGACTTGACCAGGAGCCCGGACATGCCGATGACATCGGCCTTGTGCTCCTCGGCGGCGTCCAGGATCGCGGAGACCGGCTGCTTGATGCCGAGGTTGACGACGTTGTAGCCGTTGTTGGACAGGATGATGTCGACGAGGTTCTTGCCGATGTCATGGACGTCGCCGCGGACCGTGGCCAGCACGATGGTGCCCTTGCCCTCGGCGTCGGACTTCTCCATGTGCGGTTCGAGATGGGCGACGGCGGCCTTCATCACCTCGGCGGACTGCAGGACGAACGGCAGCTGCATCTGGCCGGAGCCGAACAGCTCGCCGACCACCTTCATGCCGTCCAGGAGGGTCTCGTTGACGATGTCGAGGGCGGGCCGGGACTTCAGGGCCTCGTCGAGGTCGGCCTCCAGGCCGTTGCGCTCGCCGTCGATGATGCGGCGCTTGAGGCGCTCCTCCAGGGGCAGCGCGGCCAGCTCCTCGGCCCTGCCCGCCTTGAGGGACTTCGCGGTGGCGCCCTCGAACAGGGCCATCAACTTCTGGAGCGGGTCGTAGCCCTCCGTGCGGCGGTCGTGGATGAGGTCGAGGGCGGTCTGCACCTCTTCCTCGTTGAAGCGGGCGATCGGCAGGATCTTGGAGGCGTGCACGATCGCCGAGTCCAGGCCGGCCTTGACGCACTCGTCGAGGAAGACGGAGTTCAGCAGGATGCGGGCGGCCGGGTTGAGGCCGAAGGAGATGTTGGACAGACCGAGGGTGGTCTGGACGTCCGGGTGGCGGCGCTTGAGCTCGCGGATCGCCTCGATGGTGGCGATGCCGTCCCCTCGGGACTCCTCCTGACCGGTGCAGATGGTGAAGGTCAGGGTGTCGATGAGGATGTCCGACTCGTGGATGCCCCAGTTCCCGGTCAGGTCCTCGATCAGCCGCTCGGCGATCTCGACCTTCTTCTCGGGGGTGCGGGCCTGGCCCTCCTCGTCGATGGTCAGCGCGATCAGCGCGGCGCCGTGCTCCTGGGCGAGCTCGGTGACCTTCGCGAACCGGGACTCGGGCCCGTCGCCGTCCTCGTAGTTGACGGAGTTGATGACCGCGCGTCCGCCGAGCTTCTCCAGACCCGCCCGGATGACGTCGACCTCGGTGGAGTCCAGCACGATCGGCAGCGTGGAGGCGGTGGCGAAGCGGCCGGCCAGCTCCTCCATGTCGGCGACGCCGTCGCGGCCGACGTAGTCCACGCACAGGTCGAGCATGTGCGCGCCCTCGCGGATCTGCTCGCGGGCCATCTCGA
Source organism: Streptomyces cinnabarinus (assembly GCF_027270315.1). Classification (NCBI taxonomy): domain Bacteria; kingdom Bacillati; phylum Actinomycetota; class Actinomycetes; order Kitasatosporales; family Streptomycetaceae; genus Streptomyces; species Streptomyces cinnabarinus. The sequence goes on from NZ_CP114413.1 coordinate 1,921,186, forward strand.
CGCAGTCGTCCCAGCGGGCCTGGAGCATGGCCTCGCGGAACTTCTTGGAGCCGTTGGCGTTGGTCCGCTCGCCGATCGCCAGGTAGGAGGTGTCCTGGCGGAAGGGGACGGTCTGGTAGAGGGAGGCGGCGCCGGGCTCGGGGCGGGGGTCGCGCTCGACGGGGGCGAGGTCGCGGACCCGCTCGACCAGCTGGCGCAGATGCTCGGGGGTGGTGCCGCAGCAGCCGCCGATCAGGGAGAGGCCGTAGTCGCGGACGAAGGTCTCGTGGGCGTCGGCCAGCTCCGGCGCGGTCAGCGGGTAGCTGGCGCCGTCCTTGCCGAGGACCGGGAGGCCGGCGTTCGGCATGCAGGACAGCGGGATGCGGGAGTGCCGGGCGAGATAGCGCAGGTGCTCGCTCATCTCCGCGGGGCCGGTCGCGCAGTTCATGCCGATCATGTCGATGCCGAGCGGCTCCAGCGCGGTGAGCGCAGCGCCGATCTCGGAGCCGAGCAGCATGGTGCCGGTGGTCTCGACGGTGACGGAGACGATGATCGGCAGGTCGAGGCCGGAGAGCCGGCGGGCGCGCTGGGCGCCGATCACGGCCGCCTTGGTCTGCAGCAGGTCCTGGGTGGTCTCCACGATCAGCGCGTCCGCGCCGCCGGTGATCAGGCCCTCGGCGTTCTGCTGGAAGGCGTCCCGGATCGTGGTGTAGCCGATGTGGCCGAGCGTGGGCAGCTTGGTGCCGGGGCCGATGGAGCCGAGGACCCAGCGCTGCCGGCCGTCCCGGGCGGCGAAGGCGTCGGCCGTCTCACGGGCGATACGGGCGCCCAGCTCGGACAGCTCGAAGACGCGCTCGGGGATGTCGTACTCGGCCATCGCCGCGTAGTTGGCGCCGAAGGTGTTGGTCTCGACGCAGTCCACGCCGGCGTCGAAGTACGCCTCGTGGACGGAGCGGACGATGTCGGGCCGGGTCAGGTTCAGGATCTCGTTGCAGCCCTCGAGGTTCTCAAAGTCCTCGAGAGTGGGGTCCTGGGCCTGGAGCATGGTGCCCATGGCTCCGTCGGCGACCACCACCCGGGTGGCGAGCGCCTCGCGGAGGGCGGACACACGGGTCCGGCTGTCGGCGGAAGGGGTCTGTGGCAACGAGGCCATGTAAGGGCTCCCTGAGGTGCGACGGCTGTCGGCTTTGCGCCCTTGCGATTCGGTTCCGCGGTGGGCGCACGCCGCCAGCGTAGCCGGGACCGGGACCTGATGGTCAGGGCGTCCACGGGACGGACGAGGATGACGGGCGGGTCGCGTCCGGGATACGTGTGACGCAACAGATCCCGGCCGGGCATTGGCGATTGGTCGGCATGGACCGGTAGTGTTCGACATTGCCGAACAGCGGCACAGACATCGTCTGGGAACTCCGGACGGGTCCCAGGGTCGACGATCGATGGGGACGGAGGGCAGGACGGCGATGGCACGGAACATCCAGTCGCTCGAACGGGCGGCCGCGATGCTGCGGCTGCTCGCGGGTGGCGAGCGTCGGCTCGGCCTGTCGGACATCGCGTCCTCGCTGGGGCTCGCCAAGGGCACGGCACACGGCATATTGCGCACGCTCCAGCAGGAGGGCTTCGTCGAACAGGACGAGACCTCCGGGCGCTATCAGCTGGGCGCGGAGCTGCTGCGCCTGGGCACCACCTATCTGGACGTGCACGAGCTGCGGGCTCGCGCCCTCGTCTGGACCGACGACCTGGCCCGCTCCAGCGGGGAGAGCGTGTACCTGGGCGTCCTGCACCAGCAGGGCGTCCTGATCGTGCACCACGTCTTCCGGCCGGACGACAGCCGTCAAGTGCTGGAGATAGGGGCGATGCAGCCGCTGCACTCCACCGGTCTCGGCAAGGTGCTGTCGGCGTACGACCCGGTCGCGCACAGCGAGGTACTGGAGGCCGACCGCAAGGCCTTCACCGACCGGACCGTGTGCGAGCTGGAGGACTTCGAGCGCATCCTCGACATCACCCGCGCGCGTGGCTACGCGGCCGATGTCGAGGAGACCTGGGAGGGTGTCGCCTCCCTGGCCGCCCCCATCCACGACCGGCGCCGCATGCCGGTCGGCGCGGTGGGCGTCACGGGCGCCGTGGAGCGCCTGTGCCAGGACGGAGAGGTACGCCCCGAGGTGATCGCCGCGGTACGGGACTGCGCCCGCGCGGTGTCACGGGATCTGGGCGCCGGGCGCTTCTGACAACAGGGCACATCAACACCGGGACGCCACACGGCGTTCCGGACTTCGCCATACCCTGATACGGACAAATGCGGATGATCGGGTATAGATCACCTCCGTCGATCCATAACACAAGGCGATCAATAACGATCGCGCTTTCGATAACAGAACCCTTGACGCACACCTCACGCCGGAGCAAGACTCCCGTCCATCGGTCGGCATTGTCGAACACCTACCGGCAATACGCGCTAAGGTGTGACAACGCCAAGGGCCGGCACTGCTCTCACCCCCGAGGGCGCGAACCACCGGTGGGACCCGGGGTTCGGCTTCCCCTGGACGAATGACAAAGGAGTCGCGGGTGTCCAGCTCCGACATCTTCCTCGGCGAGACCATCGGTACCGCCATACTCATCCTGCTCGGCGGCGGCGTCTGCGCCGCTGTCACCCTGAAGGCCTCCAAGGCCCGCAACGCCGGCTGGCTCGCCATCACCTTCGGGTGGGGCTTCGCGGTACTCACGGCGGTCTACACCTCGGCGCCGCTGTCCGGCGCACACCTGAACCCGGCCGTGACGTTCGCGCTCGCGATCAAGGACAACGGCATCGAGTGGAGCGACGTCCCCACCTACATCGGTGGACAGATGCTCGGCGCGATGATCGGCGCGGCCCTGGTCTGGATCGCCTACTACGGCCAGTTCCACGCCCACCTCACCGACAAGGAGATCGTGGGCGGCCCCGGCGCCCAGGCCACCGGCACCAAGGCCGTGGAGGCCCAGGAGAAGGGCGCGGGCCCGGTCCTCGGCGTCTTCTCCACCGGTCCGGAGATCCGGGTCGCCTGGCAGAACGTGGCCACTGAGGTCCTCGGCACCGTCGTGCTGGTGCTCGCCGTCCTCACGCAGGGCCTGAACGCCGCGGGCGACGGCCTCGGCATCCTGGGCGGACTCGTCACCGCGCTCGTGGTGGTCGGTATCGGCCTCTCCCTCGGTGGCCCGACCGGGTACGCGATCAACCCGGCCCGTGACCTCGGTCCGCGGATCGTGCACGCCCTCCTGCCCCTGCCCAACAAGGGCGGTTCCGACTGGGGCTATGCCTGGGTCCCGGTGGTCGGTCCGCTGCTCGGCGCGGCGATCGCCGCAGGCATCTACAACGTCGCTTTCGTCTAAACCGGGCACCTTCCCCAGCACCCGGCTTTCGTCTGAAGCACCAGTAGACACGTCCTCTTAATCCACGGATCTTCAGGAGCACACAGTGACCGACGCCCACACCGCCGGCCCCTTCATCGCCGCCATCGACCAGGGCACCACCTCGTCCCGCTGCATCGTCTTCGACCGCGACGGCCGTATCGTCTCCGTCGACCAGAAGGAGCACGAGCAGATCTTCCCCAAGCCGGGCTGGGTCGAGCACAACGCCAACGAGATCTGGACCAACGTCCAGGAAGTCGTCGCCGGAGCCATCCAGAAGGCGGGCATCACCCGCGACGACATCAAGGCCATCGGCATCACCAACCAGCGCGAGACCACCGTGCTGTGGGACAAGAACACCGGTGAGCCCGTCCACAACGCCCTCGTCTGGCAGGACACCCGCACCGACTCGCTCTGCAAGGAGCTCGGCCGCAACGTCGGCCAGGACCGCTTCCGCCGGGAGACGGGCCTGCCGCTCGCGTCCTACTTCTCCGGTCCGAAGGCCCGCTGGCTGCTCGACAACGTCGAGGGCCTGCGGGAGCGCGCCGAGGCCGGCGACATCCTCTTCGGCACCATGGACACCTGGGTCATCTGGAACCTGACCGGCGGCGTCAACGGCGGCAAGCACGTCACCGACGTCACCAACGCGTCCCGCACCATGCTGATGAACCTCCACACCATGGAGTGGGACGACAAGATCGCCGAGTCCATCGGCGTCCCGCTGGGGATCCTCCCGGAGATCCGCTCCTCCGCCGAGGTCTACGGCGAGGTCACCGGCGGCAAGCTGGGCGACCTGCTCGGCGGCATCCCGGTCGCCTCGGCGCTCGGCGACCAGCAGGCGGCCCTGTTCGGCCAGACCTGCTTCTCCGAGGGCGAGACCAAGTCCACCTACGGCACCGGCACCTTCATGGTGATGAACACCGGTGACAAGATCATCAACTCCTACGCGGGCCTGCTGACCACGGTCGGCTACAAGATCGGCGACCAGCCGACCGTGTTCGCGCTGGAGGGCTCGATCGCCGTCACCGGCTCGCTGGTGCAGTGGATGCGCGACCAGATGGGCCTGGTCTCCACCGCGGCCGAGATCGAGACGCTCGCGCTCTCGGTCGAGGACAACGGCGGCGCCTACTTCGTGCCGGCCTTCTCCGGCCTGTTCGCCCCGCACTGGCGCTCCGACGCCCGCGGTGTGATCGCCGGTCTGACCCGGTACGTCACCAAGGCGCACCTGGCGCGCGCCGTCCTGGAGGCGACCGCCTGGCAGACCCGGGAGATCGCCGACGCGATGGTCAAGGACTCCGGCGACGAGCTGGTGGCCCTGAAGGTCGACGGCGGCATGACCTCCAACAACCTGCTGATGCAGACCCTCTCGGACGTCCTGGACGCCCCCGTGGTGCGCCCCATGGTCGCCGAGACCACCTGCCTCGGTGCCGCCTACGCCGCCGGTCTCGCCGTCGGCTTCTGGTCCAGCACGGACGAACTGCGCGCCAACTGGCGCCGGGCCGCCGAGTGGACCCCGCACATGGACGCGGAGACCCGCGATCGCGAGTACAAGAACTGGCTCAAGGCCGTCGAGCGGACCATGGGCTGGATCGACGACGACGACGAGCACTGACAAGAGCCGCGGGGAGCTCAGCGTCGAGCTCCCCGGCGAGCTCTGCCCCACGCTCTGATGAGGAGTAAGAACCAGAAATGACCAGTCAGACCACCCTGCAGTCCGTGCCTGCCCTGGGGACGCGCCCGGCCTCCGGCTCCAACCCGAGCCGCGCCGAGACCCGGGAGCAGCTCTCCAAGGCGTCGTTCGACCTTCTCGTGATCGGCGGCGGCATCCTGGGCATCTCCACCGCCTGGCACGCCGCGCAGTCCGGCCTCAGGGTGGCTCTGGTCGACGCCGGCGACTTCGCCGGCGCCACCTCCTCCGCCTCCTCCAAACTGCTCCACGGCGGTCTGCGCTACCTGCAGACCGGCGCGGTGAAGCTGGTGGCGGAGAACCACTTCGAGCGCCGTGCGGTCTCCCGTCAGGTGGCCCCCCACCTGGCGAACCCGCTCACCTTCTACCTCCCCGTGTACAAGGGGGGTCCGCACGGCGCGGCGAAGCTCGGCGCGGGCGTCTTCGCCTACTCCGCGCTCTCCGCGTTCGGTGACGGCGTCGGCCACCTCCTCTCCCCCGCCAAGGCGGCGCAGGACGTGCCCGAGCTGCGCACCGACAACCTCAAGGCCGTGGCCGTGTACGGCGACGACCAGATGAACGACGCCCGCATGGCGCTGATGACGGTCCGCGCGGCCGTCGAGGCGGGTGCGGCCGTGCTGAACCACGCCGAGGTCACCGGCCTGCGCTTCACCAAGGGCCGGGTCACCGGCGCCGAGCTGCGCGACCGGGTCACCGGCGACGAGTTCGGCGTCACCGCCCGCCTGGTGCTCAACGCGACCGGGCCGTGGGTGGACCACCTGCGCAAGATGGAGGACCCCAATGCCGCGCCGTCGATCCGGCTGTCGAAGGGCGCGCATCTGGTCCTGAAGCGGACCGCGCCCTGGAAGGCCGCGCTGGCCACGCCGATCGACAAGTACCGCATCACCTTCGCCCTGCCGTGGGAGGACATGCTGCTGCTCGGCACCACCGACGAGGAGTTCGAGGGTGACCCGGCGGACGTGTCCGTCAACGACAAGGACATAACCCAGATCCTGGACGAGGCCGCGTTCTCCATCCGCGACCAGCAGCTGTCCCGGGATCTGATCACCTACTCCTTCGCGGGTCTTCGGGTACTCCCTGGCGGTCCCGGCGACACCGCGAAGGCCAAGCGCGAGACGGTCGTCACCGAGGGCCGCGGCGGCATGCTGTCGGTCGCGGGCGGCAAGTGGACCACCTTCCGGCACATCGGCCGTACGGTCATGCAGAAGCTGGAGCAGCTGCCGGGCCACCCGCTGGGCGAGGACTTCGAGCCGATCAGCTCGCTGCCGAAGAAGGTCCCGCTGCCGGGTGTCGCCAACCCGCGCGCGGTCGCGCACCGCCTCCTGGTGGACCGTCCGGCTCCCGGCCCCCGTATGGGCGCCGACACCGCCAGGCACCTGTCCACCCACTACGGTTCGCTGGCCTTCGACATCGCCCGCCTGGCCAATGACAACCCCGAGCTCGCCGAGCGCGTCCACCCCGACGCCCCGGAGATCTGGGCCCAGGTCGTCTATGCCCGCGACAACGAGTGGGCCGAGACCGCGGACGACGTGCTGCGCCGCCGTACGACGCTGACGATCCGCGGCCTGGCCACGGACGACGTCCGCGCCAAGGTCCAGGACCTGCTCGACAAGAAGTAGACCTCGGTCCCGGCCCCGACACCTGGCGGGGCCGGTGACACCGGGACGGCCCTCTCCCCTGGGGCCGGCACGCGATCGGGGCGGCTCCCTGCCGACGGAGCCGCCCCTTTCGCATGCCCGCATAATGTGCTCAGACCTCGGATGTCTGAGCGCGCAGGAGGCCCCATGGCAGTCACCGACGAGGCGATCGAGAAGATCAAGGGCATGATCGTCTCCGGTGCGCTGGGTCCCGGTGACCGGCTGCCCAAGGAGAGCGAACTCGCCGCCGAACTCGGCCTGTCCCGCAACTCCCTGCGCGAGGCGGTGCGCGCCCTGTCGCTGATCCGGATCCTGGACGTGCGGCAGGGCGACGGCACCTATGTGACCAGCCTCGATCCGCAACTGCTCCTGGAGGCCATGAGTTTCGTCGTCGACTTCCACCGCGACGACACCGTGCTGGAGTTCCTCGCGGTACGGCGCATCCTGGAGCCGGCCGCCACCGCACTGGCGGCCGCACACCTCGACGAGCGGCAACTGGACGAGCTGTCCGAGCAGTTGGACCGGCTCGGCACCGCGCCCTCGGTGGAGGAGCTGGTCGCCGCCGATCTCCGCTTCCACCGGTCGATCGTGGGGGCATCCGGCAACTCGGTGCTCTGCTCGCTGCTGGACGGTCTGTCCGGGCCCACCACCCGGGCCCGGATCTGGCGCGGCCTGACCCAGGAGGACGCGGTCAGCCGCACCCTGCAGGAGCACCGCGCGATCCTCGCCGCCCTGCGCGAGAGGGACGCGGAGGCGGCACGCGCCTGGGCGACCGTGCACATCGCTAGCGTCGAACAGTGGTTGCGCACCACGTTGTGAGGACCGGCGGGTGGGGGGTGTTCGGGACTGGCGATCGGGGCAGTGATCCGTTCACTCCCCCGTGCAAGGGGGCTGCGGGCGCCCCCGCCGCACGCCGTAAGGTTGGGTCGTCAGGCGAGGGCACGTCGGAAGGAGGCGCTGGGTGATCGAGCTGGAGGGAGTTCCCGAGCTGATCGACCCAGTCATGGTGGCCGCGTTCGAAGGCTGGAACGATGCCGGCGACGCCGCCTCCACCGCGGTCGCTCATCTGGACCGGGAGTGGAAGGGCGAGGTGTTCGCGGCGCTGGACGCCGAGGACTACTACGACTTCCAGGTCAACCGCCCCACGGTGTGGATGGACGCGGGAGTGCGGAAGATCACGTGGCCCACGACCAGGCTGTCCGTGGTCCGGGTCGGCGGTGAGAAGCCGCGCGATCTCGTGCTCGTCCGGGGTATCGAGCCGTCCATGCGCTGGCGCTCGTTCTGCAACGAGCTGCTCGGCTTCGCGCACGAACTGGGCGTGGAGCTGGTGGTCATCCTGGGCGCCCTGCTCGGCGACACCCCGCACACGCGCCCCGTCCCGATCTCCGGGACCACCTCGGACGCCGATCTGGCCCGCCGGATGGACCTGGAGGAGACCAAGTACGAGGGCCCCACGGGCATCGTCGGTGTCCTGCAGGAGGCGTGCACGCACGCGGGCGTGCCGGCCGTCAGCCTCTGGGCGGCCGTACCGCACTACGTGTCGCAGCCGCCGAATCCGAAGGCGACGCTGGCACTGCTGAACCGCCTTGAGGACCTGATCGACGTGCGCATCCCGCTGGGCGAGCTGCCCGAGGACGCGCGTGCCTGGCAGGTGGGCGTGGATCAGCTGGCCGCCGAGGACACCGAGGTCGCCGAGTACGTGCAGACGCTGGAGGAGGCCCGGGACACCGCCGAGCTGCCGGAGGCGTCCGGCGAGGCGATCGCGCGGGAGTTCGAGCGGTATCTGCGGCGCCGGGACGGCGGCCCGTCGGCGGGCGGACACGCCACGGCGGACGGCGGTGAAGGCACCTATCTGCGGGACAACCCGAGCGGCCGGGCCCGCCCGCCGAAGCCTCCGAAGCCGAACCCCGAGGACGACGAGTCGTCGGAGGACTGAGGCTCCGGGAGCGATCGGCCGAAGGGCGGTGCGCCGGGTGCGCACCGCCCTTCGCCGTCACTTCGGCACGGAGACGATCGCGTACGCCGTCTCGGGTGCCGGCGTGGTGGTGAACCGCGCGTTGGGCAGGTAGAGCCGCCCCCGGAACGCGGCCACCGTCGTCGGCACGTCGAAGGCGGGGTCGGTGATCCGGCGACGGAAGACTCCGCCGCGGCCGTCGGCGGCCAGGGTGAAGACGTCGATGGCGTTCTGCCGGTTCTGCACGACGTACAGCGTCCGCCCGGTCAGCAGCAGGCCGTCGCCGTTGGAGAGGGGGGCCGCGTCGCCGAGGTCGACGCGGGTGGTGACGCCGGTGCGCGGGTCGACCCGGTGCAGGGCGCCGACCCCGGACTGCACCACGAGCAGCGCCGAGCCGTCGGGAGTGCGGGTGATGCCGTTGGCGTTCACGACCTCGCCGGGCACCTGGTTCCAGTCGCCGCCGAGGGTGATCCGTACGACCTCGTCCTGGTCCGGCAGCCGGCCGTGCCGGCCGAGCGGGAGGGCGTACAGGGCCGGCTGGTAGGAGTCGGTGAACCAGGCCGCGCGCGGGGTCAGGAAGACGTCGTTGGCGAAGGTGGGCGTGGTGGTCGAGAGGACGTAGGAGGCGAGGATCTCGCCGCTGCGGGCGTCCACCACACGGGCGCCCTGGCCGCGGCCGGCCACGAACAGCCGTCCCCGGTCGTCGAGTTTGAGGCCGACCGACGGCGTGCCGGGTCCGGCCGAGACGATCTTGCCGGTGCCGGTGCGCAGGTCGGCGCGGTAGAGGGAGCCGTCGCCGAGCGAGCCGAGGTAGGCGTACGGGCCGCCGCCGATCGTGATGCCCTCCGGGCGGAAGCCGTCGGGCAGCGGGATCACGGCCGGACCGGCGGTGGCGTGCGCGGGCGTGCCGACGAGCGCGGCACCGGTGGCCGCCGCGCCGACGGTGAGCAGTCCGCGGCGGCTGAGGGGATGTGCGAAGGAACCGTGTGTGGGAGCCACGGGGAGCCCTTCCACGAAAGGGACCGGCAGTTGAACCGGTCCAGCGGTCAACTGACCGCTCCACCCCATCACATGGGCCGCGCCCACCACAGCATGCGACAGTCGTTTGACAGCGCCTCGACAGCATCCGGCCGGATTATGGCGTGACATCTGTTTCCGGCCGGATTGCACACGTTGCCCAATTCAACTTGTTTTCAAACCGAGTTGGCGAAAACAGCCTTTACGAGTCGCCGTCGGAGTGCTTGGTTGTCCCCCGAAGGCGACACCCGCGCTGACCGAAGGGAGCGGTACCCGATGACCGATCAGGTACAGCCGCAGGGCCCGGGGGCGTCCGGACCGGGGCCCGACGGAGCGGGATTCACCTATCGAGGAGCGGAGCGGGAACTGATCGTCGTCGCCCGCCCGGAGGCCGGGCTGCGGGCCGGGGCCGAGGGCGTACGGTCGGCGGCGGGCGCCGATGTGTCGGCGCTGAACATGTTCCTCGACGACGAACAGCTGGCCCTGGAGCCGCTGTTCGGCAGCGAGGAGCGGCTGCGGCAGTCGCCGTCGGCGGACCCGGAGAACGACCTCGCGGTGTTCTACCGGGTGCGTGGCGGGGAGGGCCGCGCGGCGGAGCTGCGCTCACGGATCGCCGCGCTGCCGGGCGTGGACACGGCGTACGTGAAACCGGGCGCCGTGCCCGCGACCCTGCACAGCGAGGAGGACCGCAGGCTGAAGGAGGGCGCCGCCGTCACACCCGACTTCGGCAGCCGCCAGGGCTATCTGCGGCCCGCGCCCGAGGGCATCGACGCCCACTGGGCCTGGCAGCGGCCCGGCGGCACCGGTCAGGGCGTGACGGTGATCGATGTGGAGGGCGCCTGGCAGCTCGGCCACGAGGATCTGGCCGCCCGGCTGGCCGGTGTCGTCGTCGGCACCCCGGTCGACGATCTCGCCTGGCGCAACCACGGCACCGCCGTGATCGGCGTGATCGGCGGCGACCGCAATGAGTACGGCGTCCAGGGCGCCGCGCCGGACGCGGTGACCGCGGCCGCGTCCTTCCAGGGCGTCGGCACCGCGGCTGCGATCCACGCGGCGGCGGAGCGGCTCGGCCCCGGCGACATCGTGCTGGTCGAACTCCACCGGCCGGGACCGCGGTTCGAGTACGCCGAGCGCGACGACCAGCGGGGCTACCTGGCTCTGGAGTGGTGGCCGGACGACTTCGCGGCCGTGCGGCACGCCTCCGCCAAGGGCGTGCTCGTGGTAGCGGCCGCGGGCAACGGCGCCGAGTCGCTGGACGATGCGGTCTACGAGCGCCGCCCGGACGAATTCCCGCGCGGCTGGCGCAACCCGTTCAACCCGTCCAATCCCTCCTCCGGTGCCGTCCTGGTCGGCGCGGGCGCCCCGCCGCCCGGTACGCACGGCCGGGATCACGGCCCGGACCGGTCGAGGCTGGCGTTCTCCAACTACGGCTCACGCGTGGACGCGCAGGGCTGGGGGCACGAGGTCACGACCACCGGCGGCTTCTGGGACCGGCCCGGGGATCTCCAGGGCGGGCCCGAGGAGATCGCCTGGTACACCGACACGTTCTCGGGGACCTCCGCCGCCGCACCGGTGGTGGTCGGCGCGCTGGCCGCGCTCCAGGGCATGCTCAAGGCGGCAGGCCAGGCCCCGATGTCCGCCGAACGCGCCCGCGCGGTGCTGCGGGCGAGCGGTTCCCCGCAACAGGACGCGCCGGGCCGGCCGGCCTCGCAGCGGATCGGCGGCCGGCCCGACATCAGGGCGGCGGTGACGCAGCTGCTGCCGCACGCGGTCGACTCGGGCCGGGCCGAGCGTTACTGGGACGAGCTCCTGCCGTACCCGCGTGAACTCCCGCCGAGGCTCCGGCTGTACGTGGCCGGTGCCTGGCGGAACCTGAACCGTCCGTCCCCCGAGCTCCGCCAGGCGGTGCACGCCGCGTTCGCGGGGGGACGGCCCGACGTCCGGGTGTGGTTCTCGGACGACGAAATCGTCGGCCTGGTGATCACCGGCTGACGGACAGCCCATACCAGCAAGGGAAGGTGGCACAGGTATGAGCACCACCCCGCAGATGGGTCAACTGGCACAGCAGTACCCAAGCACCGCTCCGTACCAGCAACAGCCCTACCAGCAGCAGCCGTTCGGCGGCATGGGCGGCGGCATCAGCGGCGGCATCGGCATGACCGGCGGCTCGCTGGAGCAGCTCCAGCAGCTCGGCCAGCAGCAGCCCTACCAGCAGTTGGTGCAGCAGATGGCGCCCCAGCAGCAGGACCAGCAGGCGCAGCAGGCCGAGCAGCAGATGCAGCAGCAGTTGCAGCAGATCGCGCTGGCCGCCGTACAGCAGCTGGCGCAGCAGGTGCAGACGCAGGCCCTCGCGGCCGGCGTGGCGACCGGCTTCATCGACTGCGTCCACCCGCTCCAGGGGCAGCCGCATCAGATCTTCCTGCGCGTCAACCAGCAGTTCCGGGTCCTCAACAACCCGAACCCGCAGGTCCACCAGCAGATCCAGCAGGCCTTCGCCTGTGGGCACCAGGTGATCGCCGTCTGGGACACGCAGTCGCCGAGCGTCCTGCGCAGCGTGCGGATCCAGCGCCTGTGACGGGCACTTGACCTGACCGAGGGCGCTTCCCCGCGCGGGGAAGCGCCCTCTCCCGTTCCTACAGCGCGACGCCGAGCAGCGCGTCCACCGATCGGGACACGACGCCGGGGGCGCTCTCGTCCGCGCCGCCCCGCTCCTGCTGGAGCGCCGCCCAGCGGTCGACCGCGGCGAGGGCGGCCGGGGCGTCGAGGTCGTTCGCGAGAGCCTCGCGGATCTCCTCGACCAGTGCCTCGGCGCCCGGGCCGTCGGGCCGGGAGACGGCCGCGCGCCAGCGGGCCAGGCGGGTCTCGGCGTCCCGGAGCACCTGGTCGGTCCACTCCCAGTCGGCCCGGTAGTGGTGGGCGAGGAGCGCGAGCCGGATGGCGACGGGGTCGACGCCGTCCCGGCGCAGCGCGGAGACGAAGACCAGGTTGCCCTTGGACTTGGACATCTTCTCGCCGTGCAGGGCGACCATGCCCGCGTGGACGTAGGCCTTGGCCATGGGGAACTCGCCGGTGAGCACCTGGGCGTGCGAGGCGCCCATCTCGTGGTGCGGGAAGGCGAGGTCGGAGCCCCCGCCCTGGACGTCGAAGCCCATGCCGAGGTGGTCCAGGGCGATGGCCACGCACTCGATGTGCCAGCCGGGGCGGCCCCGGCCGAGCGAGGCGCCGTCCCAGCTCGGCTCGCCCTCGCGGGCGGCCATCCAAAGCATCGGGTCGAGCGGGTTCTTCTTGCCCGGACGGTCCGGGTCACCGCCGCGCTCGGCGGACAGCAGCCGCATCGCGGCGGCGTCGAGGCCCGAGACCTTGCCGAAGTCGGGGTCGGCCTCGACGGAGAAGTAGATGTCGCCGTCGAGATCGTAGGCGGCGCCCGCCGCACGCAGGCGTTCGACGAGCGGCACGATGCCGGGTATCGCCTCGACGGCGCCGATGTAATGCCGCGGGGGCAGCATGCGCAGGGCGGTCATGTCCTCGCGGAAGAGGGCGGTCTCCTTCTCGGCGAGGGCCACCCAGTCGACGCCGTCGCGCTCGGCCCGCTCCAGCAGCGGGTCGTCGACGTCGGTGACGTTCTGCACGTAGTGGACCTGCCGCTTGGTGTCGAGCCACACGCGCTGCACGAGGTCGAACGCGTTGTAGGTCGCCGCGTGACCCATGTGGGTCGCGTCGTACGGGGTGATGCCGCAGACGTAGATACGGGCGACGGGACCGGGCTCGAGGGTGACGAGTCCACCGGTCGCGGTGTCGTGGATCCGGAGGTCGCGGCCCTTGCCGGGCAGGGCGGGGACCTCAGAAGCGGGCCAGGCATACATGTCATGAGCGTAACCGGACCGGCGTTCCATATACGAACCGGATCGGGCCGGATGGCCGGTAAGGCGCTCTTGCGCGTCACCCGCCCGTATGCGGTACGGCGGTACCCGGTGCCGTAGGGCTAGACCGGCGGCCAGGGGATCGCGGGCCACTCCCCGCTCGGCTCGGGGTGGACGCCCGTGGTGAGCATCGCCTCGACCCGCGCGCGGGTGGCGTCGATCTCCGCCGCGGTGATCAGGGGGGTGAGGGTCGCCGTGAGTGCCCCGCGGGGCTCCAGTGCCGCCTTCAGGCCCTTGAGGACGTCGACGGCCTCCCCGGTGAGGGCCTCGCCCGCCCAGCCCCACAGCAGGGTGCGCAGCTTGTTCTCGACGTTGAAGGTGACCCCGTGATCGATGCCGTAGAGCCGCTCCTCGGCGGCGGGCAGCAGATGACCGCCCTTGCGGTCGGCGTTGTTGATCACGGCGTCCAGGACGGCGAGCCGGCGCAGCCGCTCGTCGTCGGCGTGCACCAGCAGGGCGGTGCGCCCCTCACCCACCTCGGCGAACCCGACGGCCTTCCAGCCCGGCCCGGGCTCCTCCCGGTCCACCAGCGCGAGCAGTTCGCTGCCGGGCACGAGGTCGATCCACAGCTGGCACATGCCCTCGCCGTGGGGGCCGTCCCGCAGCACGGTGGGCGGTACGAGGTCCCAGCCGGTCGCCTCGGAGACCGCGTACGCGGCGACCTCCCGCTCGGCGAGGGTGCCGTCGGGGAAGTCCCACAGCGGGCGCTCGCCGGCGATCGGCTTGTAGACGCAGGACGCCTCCTGGCCCGCGTGGGACACCGTGCAGAACAGGGCCGCGTTCGACGCCTCGCGGATCCGGCCGCGGACGGTGAGCTCCCCTTCGGTGAGCAGATCCAGCGGGGTCACGCTCCGCGGCGGTATCCGTTCTGGCGCGGACATACGTGTCCCTCCGGGTCCAGGGGCAGGCTGCACAGCGGGCACGGCGGCCGCCCGGCGTTGACGACGTCCAGGGCGCGCTTGGCGAAGGCCCGGGCCTGCGCGCCGGTGAGCCGGACCCGCAGCATCGGGGGGCCGTTCTCCTCGTCCTGGAGCAGCCGCTCCTCGGCCTCGGCGAGGTCCTCGTCGGACTCCGCCTCCAGCTCGACCAGGGCCTGCGCCTCGACGATCATGCGCTGTTCCTCGCCGTCCCAGGCCAGCGCCATGGTGCCGACCCGGAACTCCTCCTCGACCGGGGCGTCGAGGGGTGCGGTGTCGGAGACCTCGGTGGGGGCCATGGCGGGCACCGCGGCGCTGCCGCCGCTGCGCCGTACGACCTCGTCGAGCAGTTCGTCCATGCGCTCGGCGAGCGCGGCCACCTGCGTCTTCTCCAGGGCCACGCTGGTCACCCGACCCCCTGCGGACGCCTGGAGGAAGAACGTACGGCGTCCGGGCAGTCCGACCGTGCCGGCCACGAAACGCTCCGGGGGGTCGTAGAGGAACACCTGACGGGACACGTCCTGTCTCCATGGGAATCGTGAACGGACTCGGGATCGGGCCGCTACCGCGACCGCTTCACCCTACTGCGCTTGGCGATCACGGTGCGCCCGCACCACCCCCGACCGGGGCGTCGCCGGCCGGCGGCTCCTCCCGGGGCGCCAGGGAGGCGAAGTCCCCGGTGTCACCGAGGCGGAGAAGGAACGGCCGCAGACGTGTGTAACGGATCGCGGTGATGGAACACGGTTCGACAGCGATCCGCTGGAAGAGGTCCAGATGAAGTCCGAGTGCCTCCGCCACCAGGGACTTGATGATGTCGCCGTGCGAGCACATCAGATACACGGCGTCGGAGCCGTGCTCGCGCTCCACGCGCGCGTTCCACTCGCGTACGGCCTCGGCGGCGCGGGTCTGCATCGCCCGCATCGACTCGCCGCCGGGGAACGCGGCCGCCGAGGGGTGCGCCTGGACGATCTCCATCAGGGGTTCGTCCTTGAGCTCGGCGAGCTTGCGGCCGGACCAGTCGCCGTAGTCGCACTCCCCGATCCGCTCGTCGGTGTGCGCCCGCAGCCCGGGCCGGGCGTCGAGGAGCGGCCGTACGGTCTCCTCGCAGCGCTGCAGGGGGCTGGTGACGACCTCGGAGACCGGCAGCCCGGCGAGGCGTCCGGGCAGGGCGGCGGCCTGCGCGGCGCCGCGTTCGTCGAGGGCGACGCCGGGCGTCCACCCGGCGAGCAGTCCCTCGGTGTTGGCGGTGGAACGTCCGTGCCGGACCAGGATCAGGGTGGGCATGCGGCCCAGGGTAGGCGCACCTCGGGGTGCACCGGCCGGGAGCAGGCGGGAGAATACGCTCCGTGATCGTCGACTGCGCCATCTACCGTGACGGCACGCGGACGGAGGGGCCCAAGGACTTCTCCCTCGCGCTGGCGCAGTGCCGCAGGGGCGGTGACGCCTTCGTCTGGATCGGGCTGTACGAGCCCACGGAGGGCGAGTTCGACCGGGTCGCGCAGGAGTTCGGGCTGCATCCGCTGGCCGTCGAGGACGCCCTCACCGCCCACCAGCGCCCCAAGCTGGAGGTCTACGACGACTCGCTGTTCATGGTCCTCAAACCGGTCGGCTACGAACCGAAGCACGACGTCGTCTCGGCCGGCGAGGTCATGGTCTTCATCGGCGACTCGTTCGTGGTGACGGTGCGGCACGGCGAGGAGGCGCCGCTGGCCGCCGTACGCAGCCGTCTGGAGGCCGAGCCGGAGATGCTGCGGCACGGTCCCACGGCGGTGCTGTACTCGATCGCCGACGCGGTCGTCGACCACTACGTGGACGTGGCGGGCGAACTGAGCACCGACCTGGAGGAGCTGGAGGCCGACGTGTTCTCGCCGACCGGCGGTGGCTCCCGGCACACGGCGTCCCGGATCTACAACTTCAAGCGGCAGATCCTGGAGTTCCGCCGCGCCACCGGCCCGTTGGCCCAGCCGCTGGACCGGCTCGCGGGCGGTGGCGTGTTCGGCGTCCGGGTGCCCTTCGTGCACGCCAAGGCGCAGCCGTTCTTCCGTGACGTCAACGACCATCTCACGCGGGTGAACGAGTCGGTGGAGGCCCTGGACCGGCTGGTGTCGGACATGCTCTCGGCGCATCTGGCGCAGATGAGCGTCCGGCAGAACGACGACATGCGGAAGATCTCCGCGTGGGCGGCCATGGCCGCGGTCCCCACGATGATCGCGGGGATCTACGGCATGAACTTCGACCACATGCCCGAGCTGCACTGGCTGTGGTCGTATCCGGCCGTGATCGCGGGCATGGCCGCCCTGGAGGTCATGCTGTACCGGCTCTTCAAGAGCCGGGGGTGGTTGTAGCCGGGCCGGCCGCTAGGCGAACTCGGGGGCGGAGGTGGCCGGGCCGCCCAGGGCGTCACGGCGCTCGGGCATCTTCAGGGAGACCATCCGCCGCCAGCCCGCGGCCCGTTCCCAGGCGTACACCGCGTGGATGCCGGCGGCGAGCACCGCCGACTTGGGGCGCGGCCAGTCGAGGATGCGGCCCATGTGGGCCATGACGGCGAGGCTGACGTCGCGGTAGATCCGGATCTCCGCGAGCGCGCACTCGCGGAGGGTCCGCTGGATCACGCGGCCGTGTCCGGCGTAGGCGAAGCGCAGCAGTTCCTCGTGGCAGTAGGCGAGGTGGTTGTCCTCGTCGTTGGAGATCATCTTGACCGCGCGGCCGAGGTCGGGATGGTCGGAGAAGTGCTTGCGCAGCAGCTCCATCTCCTCCGAGGCGCGCTGTTCGGTGACCCTGCTGTGGGCGAGGTAGGTGACGATGTCCGGCACGGTGAGCCGCTCCTCGCCCTTGAGCTTCTCGTGGGCGAGGCCGATGCCGTTCTTCTCCAGGAGCATCGTGTAGTCGGTCTCGTGCGGGACGGGGACGGGCTCCAGACCGCGCTTCTTCAGCAGGGCGTTGAAGATCCGCCCGTGCTTGTCCTCGTCGGCGCCATGGCGGGTGATCTTGGGGGCGAGCGCGCGCTCGCCGTCCGGGACGAGCGCGGCGATGCGGGCGTTCTCCCAGCCGCCCTGGGACTCCCCGCTCGCGGCGATGGAGCAGAACAGGGCGAAGGACTCGTCGTTGTCGAGGATCTCCGTGAACAGACTCTTGGCCGAAAGCATCGTGAGCACCTCTCTGCGGGCCTCCGCGGGACTCCGCAAAGAACGAGTCAAATGCGGCGTGAGGGGTGCTGCAACAGTTGTGTCGGACAACTCCGCCAAAAGGAGGACCGGCGGTGTCACGACGGGGGCGTAACCGCACGGGCGTGGGCGCGTTGTTCTGCGTGACGGCCGTGGCGGGGAAGACCCCCGAGCCCCCACCACGGCCGCGGAAACTTCTTCCGGTGGTTACGCGAGTCCGGCCCGCTCCAGGGCCTCGGTGCCGGCCCGCAGCGAGGCGAGGCGCTCGTCGAGGGTGAAGCCCGCGGGGGCGAGCGTGAGGCTGGTGACCCCGGCCGCCGCGTAGGCCTTCATCCGGTCGGCGATCCGGTCCACGGAACCGAGCAGGGTGGTGGAGTCGATCAGGTCGTGCGGTACGGCCGCGGCGGCGCCCTGCTTGTCGCCGGAGAGGTACTTGTCCTGGATCTCCGCGGCTTCCTTCTCGTACCCCATGCGCTGGGCGAGCTGGTTGTAGAAGTTCTGCTTGCGGCTGCCCATGCCGCCGACGTACAGGGCGGTGTAGGGGCGGAAGGTGTCGGCGAGTGCCGTCACGTCCTTGTCGTCGCCCAGGGCGAGCGGCACGGTGGGGCAGACGTCGAATCCGTCGAGGGTCTTGCCGGCCTTCTCCCGGCCCGCGCGCAGGTACTTGATCGCCGTGTCCTCCAGGTGCTCGGCGGAGGGGAAGATCAGCAGCGCGCCGTCGGCGATCTCGCCGGTCTGTTCGAGGTTCTTCGGGCCGATCGCGGCGATGTACAGCGGGATGTGCTCGCGGGTGGGGTGCACGGTGAGCTTGATGGGCTTGCCGGGGCCGCCGGGCAGCGGCAGCGTCCAGTGCTCACCGTCGTGACTGAGGCGCTCGCGGCTCATCGCCTTGCGGACGATCTCGACGTACTCGCGGGTGCGGGAGAGCGGCTTGTCGAACTTGACGCCGTACCAGCCCTCGGAGACCTGCGGTCCGGAGACGCCGAGGCCGAGGCGGAAGCGGCCGCCGGAGAGGGAGTCGAGGGTGGCGGCGGTCATCGCGGTCATCGCCGGCTGGCGGGCCGGGATCTGGAAGATGGCCGAGCCGACGTCGATGCGCTCGGTCTTGGCGGCGACCCAGCTGAGCACGGTGGCGGCGTCCGAGCCGTAGGCCTCGGCGGCCCAGCAGACGGCGTAGCCGAGGCGGTCGGCCTCCTGGGCGACGGCGAGGTTGTCGCCGTCCATTCCGGCACCCCAGTAGCCGAGGTTGATCCCGAGCTGCATGGCCGATTCCCCTTACTGATCAGTAACGTCCCTGTTCCCGAGACCTTAGCGCGGTGACGGCCCTGGCGGGGAGGGTGGCGGGGTGCGGCGCGAGCGCTCATTTCGTTGACCGGGAAACTGGTTATCCACAGGCACCCACGCGGAAGGCTCTGGCCAGTAATCTCGGCGTTCATGGAGCAGAGGCATCTCGGCCGGACCGGCCTTCGTGTGTCCCGTATCGGACTCGGCACCCTCACCTGGGGCAGGGACACCGACGAGCACGACGCCGCGGACCTCTTGAAGACGTTCTGGGAAGCCGGCGGGACGCTCATCGACACGGCGGACGTGTACGGCGACGGGGAGGCCGAGTATCTGCTCGGGCAGCTCATGGAAGGGCTGGTGCCGCGCCGGGACCTGGTCATCTCGACCAAGGCGGGCAGCGTGCCCGACCCGGACCGCCGGTTCGACGGCTCCCGGGGGCATCTGCTCGCCGCCCTGGACGCCTCGCTGGCCCGGCTCGGCACCGAGTACGTCGACCTGTGGCACATCCACGCCTTCGACCCGGACACCCCGCTGGAGGAGACCCTCCAGGCCCTCGACATCGCGGTCAGCAGCGGCCGGGCGCGGTACGCGGGCGTCTCCAACTTCTGCGGCTGGCAGCTCGCCAAGGCCGCGACCTGGCAGCTGGCGGCGCCGGGCATACGGACCCGGCTGGCCAGTACGCAGCTGGAGTACTCGCTGCTCCAGCGGGGCGTGGAGCGCGAGGTGCTGCCCGCCGCGCTGGACCTCGGCATCGGGCTGCTGCCGTCCTCACCGCTCGGGCGGGGCGTGCTCACCGGCAAGTACCGGGCCGCCGCTGCGCCACCCGACTCCCGGGGCGCGTCCGAGCACTTGGCGCCCTTCGTCGCGCCGTATCTCGACGACACCGCGAGCCGGATCGTGGACGCGGTGCAGACCGCGGCGGACGGACTCGCGGTGACCCCGCTCCAGGTGGCCCTCGCCTGGGTGCGCGACCGGCCGGGGGTGACCGCGCCCATCATCGGCGCGCGCAACGCGCAGCAGCTCACGGCGGCATTGTCAGTGGAGGCCCTTAGTCTTCCTGACGAGATCTGCCGGGCGCTCGACGATGTGTCGGCGCCCGTGCACCGCTATCCCGATCACGACTGGAGCACGCTGTGAGCACGGAGCCCGAGACCACGGAGCCGGAGATCACGGGGAACCCCGAACCGGGGGCACCGGGCGCGTCCGAGGGTGACGAGGGCCCCGCGTCCGAGGGCGCCCAGGGGGCCGAGGGCGGCGCTTCCGGTGAGGGCGCTCAGTTGTCCGAGGCCGGGGCCGAGCTGGCGGCGCAGCGGGTCGAGCGGGAGCGGATCGCGCGGCGGAAGGCCGAGAAGGCGGGGCCGGTCGAGGCCGGGGGCAAGCTCAGCGGGACGGCCGCGGATCTGCTGGCCGCCGTACGGGCCGTGGAGGGCGGCGCCAAGCCCGCGGCCACCGTCTTCGCCGAGCCCGAGCCCGCACCCCGGCGGTCCGCCCAAGAGCCGGGGCGCCGGGCGCAGCCCGTGGTGGCCGAGGCACCGGCGGCGCCCGCGGCCGAGGCCGTGGCGGGTGTGGCGCAGGTACTGGCCGAGGGCGGCGCCCCGGGCACGCTGGCGCCCCAGGTCGCCGCCGCGCTCGGTGAGGGCGCGGACGAACAGTTGCGGGCGGATCCCTGGCAGTTGCTGCGGGTCGGCGGGGTACGGCCGGAGCAGGCCGACGGGTTCGCGCGGGCGCTGCTGGGCGCCGAGTGCGGTCCGGACGACGAGCGGCGGGGCCGGGCGCTGACCGTCTGGCTGCTGGAACAGGCGGCCGTGGCGGGGCATACGGCGCTGGAACTGCCGACGCTCACCGCCGCGCTGGCCCGCCAGGGGGTGCCCGACGCGGACGCCGCCGTCGAGCACACGCTCGCGGAGGGCGAGGCGCTGGCCTTCCAGGACGCGCTGGATGACGCTCCGGCGGCGGGCGACGCAGGGGGCGAGGAGGGTGAGGAGCGGCCCGTCCGGGTGCTCGTCGGGCTCGAGCGGTACGCCCTCGCGGAGGAGAGCCTCGCCGACGGTCTGGGGCGACTGATCAACTCCGTGCCCAAGCAGGACGGTTCGGCGGGCGCCTGGGACGAGGCCGCCGCCTCGGCCGGGGGTTCCGCGGGCGAGCTGATCCGCGCGGTCGCCGGGCACGCCCTGGTCCTGCACACCGGCGGCGCGGCTTCGCTTGCCGAACCGGCGGCACTGCTGCGCGCGGCGCACGGCATGGGCCTGCGCGCCTGGGCCGCGGCCCACAGCCCGCTGGGCCGGAGCGACTTCGCGAAGCTCCTGGAGGTGGACGCGGGCGACAGCCCGCCGACCGGTCCGCTGTCCGGCATCGGAACCGTCACCCTCGCCGGCCTGCTCTCCGGTGCCGAAGGGCCGGGGCGGGACGTGGACGGGGCGCTGGATCTCGATCTGCTGGTCGTGGTCGACGCACCGCAGCTGGACGTCGAGGCGGCCGCTCTGGTCGTGGAGTCGCTGGCGGACGGGGCGCGGCTGGTGCTGGCCGGGGATCCTGGGGTGCTGTGGTCGGCGGGGGCCGGGCGGGTGTTCGCGGATCTGCTGGCGGCCCGGGTCTGTCCGCAGGTCGCGTCCCGGCGGCCGGATCCCGGACCCATCGGCGAGCTGATCTCCGGCATCGGCATCGGTGAGCTGAACCAGGTCGAGGCGCCCGGCAAGGAGGTCGTGATCGTGCCGGTGCGGGACGCGGGCGAGGCCGTGCACCGGACCGTGCAGCTCGTCGCCGACTCGGTGCCGCGCGCGATCGGGGTGCGGCCCGAGGACACCCAGGTCATCACGCCGGGACACGGCGGTGCGGCCGGTACCCGTGCGCTCAACGCGGCGCTGAAGGAACGGCTCAATCCCGGCCCCGGCCGCTTCGCCGGCTTCGACCCCGGGGACCGGATCGCCTACTCCCCCGCACCTGGCCGTACGCTGCCGGGCCGGGTCGTGAAGGCCGACGCCGACGGGCTGCACCTGTCCTGTGCGGGCGAGGCCGTCGTCGTACCGAAGGAGCGGGTGGAGCAGTGCGTGCGGCACGGGTGGGCGCTCACCGCGCATCAGGCCGTCGGCGGACGCTGGCCCGCGGCCGTGGTCGTGCTGCCCGGTGACGCGGCGGGGGCGCTCAGCCGGCCGTGGGTGTACACGGCGTTCGGCCGGGCGGAGCGGCATCTGTCCGTGGTGCACGGCGTGGAGCAGGCGCTGCCCCGGGCCGTGGCCGAGGTCCCGGCCAAGCCCAGGACGACCCGCCTCCCAGCACTGCTGATCCCGCAGCCGGGCCAACCCGCCTAGGGGCCCGGGGAACTGCGCGACCAGCCACAACGAAACCCGCGCACGACGGCGCAACCGTGCAAAAGGCGACGGCGCTCACGGAGAACTCCGTGAGCGCCGTCGCCCGAGCCCAGCGCTAGCGTTCCGCGTCCAGCGGCTCCAGATCCTCGTCCTCGTCGTCCTCCGCCACGTCCTCCGCGTCCAGCTCGTCGTCGAAGACCGCGCTGACGTCGAAGCGGCAGACCACCCGCTGCGGATCGATCTGCTCGAACGGCGCCTCCAGCCAGTCGCCGGGGTCGGCCGGTTCGTCGGCGGCGGTCACCCACAGCGTGGAGTCGCCCTCCTCCAGGCCGAACTCCTTGTGCCGGGAGGCGATCTCGTCCGGCTCGAACTCGCCGAACAGAATGCCCAGCGCGCCGTGGACCGTGCCCGACGCCTCCCCGTCCGTGTCGTAGTCCGCGGCCTCGACCCGCTCCGCCTGCGCCAGCAGCCGCTGCGGTTCCACCACGGCGTAGTCGCGCCGGATCAGCACGCTCACCGCGTTCGGCTCCTCGGGACCCGCGTACGGCGGCAGGCCGTCGTCGGTGCCGGGGATCTCGAAGGGTGTGACCTCGTCGTAGCGGTCGTAGAGCAGCTCGTCGTACGCCTCGGCGGCCGTGGCCAGCTGGTTGAACGCCTCGTAGACGGCCGGGTCGTCCTCCCCCGACCGGCGTTCGACCGCGGCGAGATGGCGGTCGAGCGCGGTCTTGACCGCCTCGGCGGCGGCGCGTACCTCGGCAGCGGTGGGCTGCGCAGCATCAGACATAGTGCAGACGCTATCCGTACCGGGCCCCAGCCCGCACAATAGATGCGATGCCGGAATACGAATTTGTCGACGTGTATGTACCGCGCGGGGTTTCCCGCAAGGACGCCACACGCCTGCTGACGGACCATGCCGAGTACGGACACTGGGAGTTGGACCGACTGAGCCTGCTGCGCGACGGAAGCCGCAGGGTGCGGCTGCGCCGCAGGATCATCCGCCAGGTGCGCGCCACTTGGTGAAAGCAGACAAAGACGGAGCGGGCCCCGCCACCACGGCGGGGCCCGCTCCGTTGTACGCGGTGTCTCAGGCCGAGGCCCGCGCCTTGCGGTACAGCACCGCGCCCGCCAGCAGCGCCCCCGCGCCCGCGGGGAGGACGAGGCCCAGCGGAAGCTCACTGCCGGTGGCGGCGAGCCGGCCGAGACCGTCGGGCTCGGTGACGGACCCGGCTCCCGGCAGGTCGGCCCGCGGGGTGCCGTCGGGTGTCACATCGCCCGAGGTGGACGGGGTGCCCGGGGTTCCGGGACGAGACGTGCCGTCCGGATTGTCGCGATCACTCGGGTTGTTCGGGTTACCCGGATGGCTCCCGGAGTCGCCCGGGTGCTCCGGGCCGCCGGGACCGCCCGGGTGCTCCGGCCCTCCCGGACTGCCGGGCTGTTCCGGCGCCCCCGGAGGATTCCCGTACCCGTCGCCGTCGTCCCCGGATCCGCCTCCGTTCCCGCAGTCATTGCCGGTGGCCCCATTGCCCACCCCGACAACATTGACGCTGTTGCCGCAGACATTGACCGGCGCATGGACGGGCACCTGGACATGGTTGCCGGATGCCACACCGGGCGAGTCCGAGGCGTACCCGCCGGAGTGCGCGCCCCCAGAGCTCCCGGAGCCTCCGGAAGCCCCGGCGCCCCCGGAGCGCACCGAGTGATTGACGCACGTGTTGCCGACCGCCGGGTTGAGCACCCCGACGACGTCGACCGTGTTGCCGCAGGCGTTGACCGGCGCGTGCACCGGCGCCTGGACCGTGTTGCCCGACAGCACTCCGGGCGAGTTCGAGCTGGATCCGCTCGCGCCGGAGTCGGCCTGGGCGGCCCCTCCCGCGGCGGCGATCACGCCGGTCGCGGCCGCCACGGTCATCAGGCCCTTGCGGGTGACCTGTCGCATTGCTGAATTCCCTGCCTTCCCCCACAACTGACCCACACGAAAAGACCGGTCGGTCCCGGAGCGCATGGCACGCGCTCCGGGACCGACGGCGTGGAACGAAACCTCAGAAAGGCAGCGTCACTTGTTCACGCAGGTGTTGCCGAAGGCGGGGTTCAGCAGCCCGATCACGGAGATCGTGTTGCCGCACACGTTCACCGGGATGTGCACAGGAACCTGGACCACGTTGCCGGACAGGACACCCGGGGAGTGCACGGCGGCACCCTGGGCACCGGAGTCGGCGACGGCCAGGCCGGCACCCGCGAGAACCAGACCACCGGTGGCAGCCGCAGCGGCGACGATCTTCTTGATCATTATTCCTCCTTGTTGGCAATGCGATCCCAAGTAGCGGATCGCATCAGCAGTAACGAGGAGGGAGTAATGGAGCTACGAGCTTATCGTCGCATTCACTCTTCTCAGTCAATTCCGCACGGGCGGCCGATTAGTGAAGTTTCGTTTCAGTGGACCAATTCGGGACGACTTCAGGACGCGTCGAGGAACCGGTCGAGCACCCGCACACCGAACTTGAGACCGTCCACGGGCACCCGCTCGTCGACCCCGTGGAACATGCCCGCGAAGTCCAGCTCCGGCGGCAGCTGAAGCGGCGCGAAGCCGAAGCAGCGGATGCCGAGGTCATCGAAGGACTTGGCGTCGGTGCCGCCGGAGAGCATGTACGGCACGGCGCGCGCGATCGGGTCCTCGGCGCTCAGCGCGGTCTGCATGGCGTCGACGAGCCGGCCGTCGAAGTCGGTCTCCAGCGCCTTGTCGGCGTGCACGTCCTCGCGCCGCACGCGCGGGCCGAGCAGCCGGTCGAGGTCGGCGAGGAACTCCTCCTCGTAGCCGGGCAGGAAGCGGCCGTCGACGTGCGCGGTGGCCTGGCCGGGGATGACGTTGACCTTGTAGCCGGCACCGAGCATGGTGGGCGCCGCCGAGTTCTTCAGGGTCGCGCCGACCATCTTGGCGATGCCGCCGAGCTTGGCGAGCGTCTCGTCCATGTTCTCGGGGTCGAGTTCGGTGCCGAGCGCGTCGGAGAGCTCGTCGAGGAAGGACCGCACGGTCTTGGTGACCCGGACCGGCCACTTGTGCCGCCCGAGCCGGCCGACGGCCTCGCACAGCTCGGTGATGGCGTTGTCGTCGTTGGTCATCGAGCCGTGGCCGGCGGTGCCGTCGACGGTGAGCCGCATCCAGTGCATGCCCTTCTGGGCGGTCTCCACCAGGTACAGCCGCAGCTTCTCGTTGACGGTGAAGGAGAAGCCGCCGACCTCGCCGATCGCCTCGGTGACCCCCTCGAAGAGCTCCGGGTGCTTCCGGACCAGGTACTTGGCGCCGTAGGTGCCGCCCGCCTCCTCGTCGGCGAGGAACGCGAGGACGATGTCCCGCGGCGGCTTGCGGCCGCTGCGCAGCCGGTCGCGCACGACGGCCAGCGTCATCGCGTCCATGTCCTTCATGTCGACGGCCCCGCGTCCCCACACACAGCCGTCCGCGATCTCGCCGGAGAAGGGGTGGTGGGTCCAGTCGGCGGCGTTGGCCGGGACGACGTCGGTGTGGCCGTGGATGAGGAGCGCGGGCCGGGAGGGGTCCTCGCCCTCGATGCGGGCCACGGTGGAGGCGCGCCCCTGGTGCGACTCGATGATCCGCGGCTCCAGGCCGACTTCGGCGAGCTTCTCGGCCACGTACTCGGCGGCCTTGCGCTCCCCGGGACCGGAGTGGTCGCCGTAGTTGCTCGTGTCGATCTGGATCAGCTCGCGGCAGAGGTCCACGACCTCGTCCTCGCCGGTGACGCCCTTGGCCGTGTCGGTCCCGCTCACGCTGCTTCCTCCCGCTGTCACTGCTGGTGGTCCCCCACATCCTCCTCCTGGGACCGGTCCGGACCCAAGACCGCCCCTGCCCCGTCACACGCGGTTCACGCCGGAACAGGGGGTGATCGGCCACCTCCGAAAGCCTGGTAATGTTTCCTCTGTCGCCGCGGGGGAAACCCCGCACGACAGACACCTTGTCCGGGTGGCGGAATGGCAGACGCGCTAGCTTGAGGTGCTAGTGCCCTTTATCGGGCGTGGGGGTTCAAGTCCCCCCTCGGACACCAGTGGTTACACCGTCGAGTGCCGGCCGGGAGCGATCCCGACCGGCACTTCGCGTTTCACGGCACGCTCCCCCCGTCCGGCGCTGACGTTCATCAGGCGGTACGCCCGTTGACACGCTCCGGAGTCGAACCGGCGCTCTGTGTGGGGCATCTCTCGCGCCCGCGCAAAACAGCAGGTCACCGCCGTACTCACGGCACCCGGACGGCCCGGAAGATCCATCCCGAGTGGCAGTACGAAGGGGTCGCGCCTAGCGTCGTACTAAAATTTCCGGCTTGTTACGGAGCTGGAGACGGACAACCCCAGGCAGACCTGCGGGCCCGCCAGCGCCCCGGAGGCTTCCGGGATCGAGACGCGAGGACCCGATGGCAGCCATACACGAGAGCAGTGCTCTCGGTCTGCTCGACGAAGAGATCCGCGAGCGATTCGGTGATACGGCACGCTTCTCCGGAGGCCCGGCGGCCTCTCCCCGCACCCTCGTCGACATCCTCGACGCTGCCGTACGGTCGTACCCGGACGAGTTCGCCCTGGACGACGGCACGACCCGGCTGACCTACCGGGCGCTGGCCGTCGAGGTGGCCCGGGTGCGGCGGCTGCTCGCGGACGCGGGGGTCGGACTCGGGGACCGGGTGGGCGTGCGGGTGCCGTCCGGGACCAATGACCTCTACGTCGCCGTCCTGGCCGTGCTCGCGGCCGGTGCCGCCTATGTGCCGGTCGACGCGGAGGACCCCGACGAGCGGGCCGAGCTGGTGTTCGGGGAGGCGGACGTCCGGGCCGTCATCGGGGCCGGGCACGAGATCACCACGCACAGCAGGGCCGATGTCCCCGCCGGGCGGCCCGGTGTGGAGCACGACGCCTGGATCATCTTCACCTCCGGTTCCACCGGTAAGCCCAAGGGCGTAGCGGTCAGTCACGAGAGCGCCGCCGCGTTCGTGGACGCCGAGGCCGCGCTGTTCCTCACCGAGGACCCGATCGGGCCCGGTGACCGGGTCATGGCCGGGCTGTCGGTGGCCTTCGACGCGTCCTGCGAGGAGATGTGGCTGGCCTGGCGGTACGGCGCCTGTCTGGTGCCGGTGCCCCGGTCGCAGGTCCGGAGCGGCGCCGATCTCGGGCCGTGGCTGGTGGAGCAGGAGATCACGGTCGTCTCGACCGTGCCCACGCTGGCCGCGCTGTGGGAGCCGGAGACCCTCAACGACGTACGGCTGCTGATCTTCGGCGGTGAGGCCTGCCCGCCGGAGCTGGCGCAGCGTCTGGTGACCGAGGGCCGTGAGGTCTGGAACACCTACGGGCCGACCGAGGCGACCGTGGTGGCCTGTGCCTCGCTGATGAGCGGCGCGGAGCCGATCCGGATCGGGCTGCCGCTGAACGGCTGGGAGCTGGCCGTCGTCGACGAGGCCGGGGAGCCGGTGGCGATGGGCGCCAGCGGTCAGCTGGTGATCGGCGGGGTCGGGCTGGCCCGGTACCTGGACGCCGAGAAGGACGCGGAGAAGTACGCGCCCCTGGAGTCCTTGGGCTGGGAGCGGGCGTACCGCAGCGGTGACCTGGTCAAGGCGGAGCCGGAGGGGCTGATCTTCCTCGGGCGGGCCGATGAGCAGATCAAGCTCGGCGGGCGGCGGATCGAGCTGGGCGAGGTGGACGCGGCGCTCCAGGCGCTGCCCGGGGTCGCGGGCGCCGCGGCCGCCGTGCGCACCGCCCGCAGCGGCAACCAGCTCCTCGTCGGGTACGTCGTCACCCAGGACGGCTGGGACCAGGCGGTGGCCGTGGAGAAGCTGCGCGCCGAGCTGCCCGCGGCGCTGGTGCCGCTGCTGGCGCCCGTGGCGGACCTGCCGACCCGGACCAGCGGCAAGGTGGACCGGGGCGCGCTGCCGTGGCCGCTGGAGGGCGTGGAGACGGGCGGCAGGGCCGAGCAGCTCTACGGCACCGAGGCGTGGCTCGCCGAGCAGTGGACGGAGGTCCTGGGCATCCCGGTGACCGGCGCCCGCGACGACTTCTTCGCGATCGGCGGCGGCAGTCTGGCCGCCGCCCAGCTCACCACGAAGCTGCGCACGCGCTACCCCAGTGCGGCCGTCCTCGACATCTACCAGCAGCCGACCCTGCGGAAGCTGGCGCGGCATCTGGAGGAGTCCGCGCAGGACGACGGCGCTCAGCGGACGGTGGCACCGGTACCGAGGCGCGCGCAGGCGGTCCAGGTGCTGGCGCTGGTGCCGCTGTTCACGCTGCTGGGGCTGCGCTGGATGGTGCCGCTGGCCGCGCTGGGCAACGTCCTGCCCGCGTACGCCTGGCTGCCGACCGCGCCCTGGTGGCTGCTCGTGGCCGGGGCGCTGGTGCTGTTCAGCCCGCCGGGGCGGCTCGGGATCGCCGCGGGCGGCGCCCGGCTGCTGTTGCGCGGGGTGCGGCCGGGCCGGTACCCGCGCGGTGGGAGCGTGCATCTGCGGCTGTGGACGGCCGAGCGGCTCGCGGAGTTCAGCGGGGCGGCCTCGCTGACCGGGTCCTGGCTGGAGCGGTACGCGCGGGCGCTGGGCGCGAAGGTGGGGCAGGACGTCGATCTGCACTCGCTGCCGCCGGTCACCGGCATGCTGCGGCTCGGCCGGGGCGCGGCCGTCGAGTCCGAGGTGGATCTGTCGGGGTACTGGCTGGACGGTGACCGGCTGGTGATCGGACCGGTCAAGGTGGGCGCGCACGCCGTCGTCGGCACCCGCAGCATGCTCTTCCCGGGCGCCAAGGTCGGCAAGCGGGCCGAGGTGGCGCCGGGCTCGGCGGTGACCGGGCAGATTCCCACCGGGCAGCGCTGGGCGGGGGCGCCCGCGGTGAAGCTGGGCAAGGCGAAGCGGAACTGGCCGAAGGAGCGGCCGGTCCGGGGCACCTTCTGGCGGGGCATGTACGGCGTGAGCGGGCTCGCGCTCAGCGCGCTTCCGGTGCTGGCCGGGGCGGCGGCGCTGGCCGTGGCGTACCCGCTGGTCGACGCCGACGCTCCCCTGCAGGGGGCCGCGCTCGCGCTGGTCCCGGCGACGTTGGCCTTCGGTCTGGCCTACGCGCTGCTGATCCTGGTCGCCGTGCGGCTGCTCAGCCTGGGGCTCGCCGAGGGCACGTACGCCACGCACAGCCGGGTCGGCTGGCAGGCCTGGACGGTCACACAGCTGATGGACAACGCCCGCGAGACGCTGTTCCCGCTGTACGCCGGTCTGGTCACACCGCTGTGGCTGCGGCTGCTCGGGATGCGGATCGGCAAGGGCGCCGAGGTGTCCACGGTGCTGGCGCTGCCGAGCCTGACCACGGTCGGTGAGGGTGCCTTCCTGGCCGACGACACCCTGACCGCGCCGTACGAGCTGGGCGGGGGCTGGGTGCGGATCGGGCGCGCGGAGATCGGGCGGCGGGCGTTCCTCGGCAACTCGGGGATGACCGCGCCGGGGCGGAGCGTGCCGGACGACGGACTGGTGGGGGTGCTGTCGGCGACGCCGAAGAAGGCCAAGAAGGGCACCTCGTATCTGGGTCTGCCGCCGGTGAAGCTGCCGCGCAGCGCGAGCGACGGCGACCGGAGCCGGACGTACGACCCGCCGGCCCGGCTGCTGTGGGCGCGGGGTCTGGTGGAGCTGTGCCGGATCGTGCCGGTGTTCTGCTCGGCGGCGGTGGCCGTGCTGACGGTGGCCGCGCTGTGCGTGCTGGGCGGCTGGGCCTGGTTGCTGGGCGGGCTGGCGCTGCTCGCGGCGGGCGTGCTCGCGGGGCTGGTCTCGATCCTCGCCAAGTGGGCACTCGTGGGGCGGCACCGCAGCGGGGAGCATCCGCTGTGGAGCGGGTTCGTGTGGCGCAACGAGCTGGCCGACACCTTCGTGGAGGTGCTGGCCGTGCCGTGGCTGGCCGGATCCGTGCCGGGCACGCCGCTGATGACGGCGTGGCTGCGCGGGCTCGGCGCACGGATCGGCGAGGGCGTGTGGGTGGAGAGTTACTGGCTGCCGGAGACGGATCTGGTGACCCTGGAGGACGCGGCGACGGTGAACCGTGGCTGTGTGCTCCAGACGCACCTCTTCCACGACCGGATCTTGCGGACGGATACTGTGGTCCTCCGTGAGGGCGCGACGCTGGGTCCTGGCGGAATCGTCCTGCCCGGCAGCACGGTCGGGGCCCGCACCACGCTGGGTCCCGCGTCGCTGGTGATGGCCGCGGAGTCGGTCCCCGACGACACGCGCTGGCTGGGCAACCCGATCGAGGCATGGCGGCGCTGAGCGGTCGTACGACGTCGGGAGAGGACGAGGCACGTCGTACGAGCACAGCGCAGGGAGCAGACACAGCAGTGGCCGTTCAGCAGTCCGTGGGTGCGGATCCGTACTTCCCCGATCACGGTGATTCCCGTTACCGGGTGCACCGGTACGAGCTCGCGCTGGACTACCGGCCGGGGCCGAACCGGCTGTCGGGGACGGCGCGGATCAACGCCATAGCGGGCCGGTCGCCGCTCGCCGAGTTCCAGTTGAACCTCGCGGACTTCAAGATCGGCCGGGTGCGGGTGGACGGGCGGCAGCCGCACTACTCGCATCGCGGCGGGCGGCTGCGGGTGAAGCCCGCCAAGGCGATCCGGCCGGGGGCCGCCTTCACGGTCGAGGTGCACTGGTCGGGCAACCCCAAGCCGGTGAACAGCCCGTGGGGCGGGCTCGGCTGGGAGGAGCTGGAGGACGGGGCGCTGGTGGCGAGCCAGCCGGTCGGGGCGCCGTCCTGGTACCCGTGCAACGACCGTCCGGCGGACAAGGCGTCGTACCAGATCTCGATCACCACGCCGTCGGCGTACTCGGTGGTCGCGGGCGGCCGGCTGCTGACGCGTACGACGAAGGCGTCGACGACGACCTGGGTGTACGAGCAGTCCGCGCCGACGTCCAGCTATCTGGTCGGGCTGTCGATCGGCAAGTACCAGACCGTGCTGCTGGGCGACCCCGGTCCCGGCGGGGTGCCGCAGCACGGGCACATCCCGGCGCATCTGCTGCCGCAGTTCTCGCGGGACTTCGCGCGCCAGCCGCAGATGATGGAGCTGTTCCAGGAGCTGTTCGGGCCGTACCCGTTCGACGAGTACGCGGTCGTGGTGACCGAGGAGGAGCTCGATGTGCCCGTCGAGGCACAGGGGTTGTCGCTGTTCGGCGCCAACCATGTGGACGGGGCGCGGGGTTCGGAGCGGCTGATCGCGCACGAGCTGGCGCATCAGTGGTTCGGCAACAGCGTCTCGATCGCCGACTGGCGGCACATCTGGCTGAACGAGGGGCTCGCCAAGTACGCGGAGTGGCTGTGGTCGGAGCGGTCCGGCGGCCGGACGGCGCAGCAACTCGCCGCCTCCGCCCACCGGTTGGTCGCCGCTCAGCCGCAGGTGCTGAAGCTGGCCGACCCGGGCCGCAAGCTCATGTTCGACGATCGCCTCTACGAACGCGGCGGGCTGACCGTGCACGCGCTGCGCTGCGCGCTGGGCGACGATGCCTTTTTCCGGATGCTGCGCGGCTGGGCGGCGCTGCACCGGGGCGGGGCGGTGAGCACCGCGACGTTCAGCGCGCACGCGGCCCGGTTCGCGAGCGAGCCGCTGGACGAGCTGTTCGAGGCGTGGGTGTTCCGCACTTCGCTGCCGCCGCTGCCGAGCCAGGTGACGGCGTTGCCGGTGAAGCCGCCGTATCCGCCGAGCGCGGGAGCGTCCGCGTGAGCGCCTGCCCCTGCGGCCTGTCCGAGCCGTACGAGAAGTGCTGCGGCCGCTACCACTCCGGTACGGCGGCACCCACCGCCGAGGCGCTGATGCGGTCCCGGTACAGCGCCTTCGTGAAGGGCGACGTGCCGTATCTGCTGCGGACCTGGCATCCGCGGACCCGGCCGGCCCGGCTCGACCTCGACCCCGGGATGCGGTGGACGGGTCTGGAGATCCTCGGCACGGAGGCCGGGAGCGCGTTCCACGCCACCGGGACCGTGACGTTCCGGGCGTCCTTCCGGGGCGGTTCGCTGCATGAGCGGAGCCGGTTCGAGCGGGTGGACGGGGCGTGGGTGTACGTGGACGGGGAGTTCCTGGACTGAGCGGCCTCGGCCCGCCCGCGCGCCGGTTTCAGGGCGCGAGGATGTCCAGCTCCTGAAGGGCACCGACGGTGATCTCGCGGACCAGGTGCTCGGCGCGGGCGGCGTCGCGGGCCCGGACCGCCTCCGCGACCTGGACGTGCAGGGTGACGGCGGCGGGGTCGGGGTCCTCGAACATGACCTCGTGATGGGTGCGGCCGGCGAGGACCTCGGCGACGACATCGCCGAGCCGGGCGAACATCTCGTTGCCGGAGGCGTTGAGGATGACCCGGTGGAAGGCGATGTCGTGGAAGAGGTAGCCCTCCAGCTGGTGGCCCCGGGAGTTGGACACCATGCCGAGGGCGCACTCGGTGAGTTCGGCGCACTGTTCGGCGGAGGCGTGCTTCGCGGCGAGGGCCGCGGCGGCCGGCTCGATCGCCGAGCGCAGCACGGTCAGCGAGCGCAGCTGGTGCGGGCGGTCGGCACCGGCCAGGCGCCAGCGGATGACCTGGGGGTCGTAGACGTTCCACTCGGACTTCGGGCGGACCGTCACGCCCACGCGGCGGCGGGACTCCACCAGATACATGGACTCCAGGACGCGCACCGCCTCGCGCATCACGGAGCGTGAGACGTCGAACTGCTGGGCCAGCTCGTCGGTGCGCAACACACTGCCGGGCGGATACTCGCCCGCGGTGATCGCGGGACCGAGGGTTTCCAGTACATGGCCGTGCAGCCCC
Organism: Streptomyces cinnabarinus; assembly: GCF_027270315.1. Lineage (NCBI taxonomy): Bacteria > Bacillati > Actinomycetota > Actinomycetes > Kitasatosporales > Streptomycetaceae > Streptomyces > Streptomyces cinnabarinus. The sequence continues at coordinate 1,954,227 of NZ_CP114413.1, forward strand.
CGGCCCGTTGTGCTCATCCCCACAGCCTACGGGGGAGGCCACGAGAACAAAAAGTCAGACTTATTTGTCACGCACTCTTGAATTCGTCGTACCTAATGAGTTTCAGTATCCCGGCCGACGTCAGCAGTCGACGTCGTTTGTCGAGGAAGACAGCGAGGCAGTGATGCGTACCCCCCACGTCGTCGTCGTGATGGGCGTTGCCGGAACGGGCAAGACCACGATCGGTCCCCTGCTCGCCGCCCGGCTCGGTGTCCCCTACGCCGAGGGCGACGACTTCCACCCGCAGGCCAACATCGCCAAGATGTCGGCGGGCACCCCGCTCGACGACGAGGACAGGTGGCCCTGGCTCGACGCCATCGGCGCCTGGGCCCACGGGCGGACCGGGCTGGGTGGGGTGGTGAGCAGCTCCGCGCTGAAGCGGTCGTACCGCGACCGGCTCCGGGCCGCAGCTCCCGGAGTGGTCTTCGTGCATCTCGCGGGCGACCGCGAGCTGATCGCGAACCGGATGCGGCAGCGGCAGGGCCACTTCATGCCGACGGCCCTGCTGGACTCCCAGTTCGCCACGCTCCAGCCGCTTCAGGCGGACGAGGCGGGCGTCGCGGTGGACGTCTCGGGCGGCCCCGAGGAGATCACCGCACGCGCCATCGCCGCGCTGGACGCCCTCGACACGCCGTCGGCCCCGACGCCGTAGCCCCCCACGCACTCCCCTCCCCACCCCTGTAACCGCAAGGAAATCCCGTGACCAGACTCAATGTCGAGCTGCTGGCAGCGGACCCCGTCGAGCCCATCACCTCGGCCGGTCATGCCCAGTTGGGCATCGCCGTCCTGCTGGGCATCGCCGTCATCGTCCTGCTGATCACCAAGTTCAAGCTCCACGCCTTCCTGTCGCTGACCATCGGGTCGCTGGCGCTGGGCGCGTTCGCCGGGGCGCCGCTGGACAAGGCCATAGCCAGCTTCACCACCGGCCTGGGCGCCACCGTGGCCGGTGTCGGTGTGCTGATCGCCCTAGGCGCGATCCTCGGCAAGATGCTCGCCGACTCCGGCGGCGCGGACGAGGTCGTCGACACGATCCTCGCCAAGGCGAGCGGCCGCTCGATGCCGTGGGCGATGGTGCTGATCGCCTCGGTGATCGGTCTGCCGCTGTTCTTCGAGGTCGGCGTGGTGCTGCTGATCCCGGTCGTGCTGATGGTCGCCAAGCGCGGCAACTACTCGCTGATGCGGATCGGCATCCCGGCGCTCGCCGGTCTGTCGGTGATGCACGGCCTGGTCCCGCCGCACCCCGGTCCGCTGGTCGCGATCGACGCGGTGCAGGCCAACCTGGGTGTCACGCTGGCGCTCGGTGTCCTGGTCGCCATCCCGACGGTGATCATCGCCGGTCCGCTGTTCTCCCGGTACGCCGCCCGCTGGGTGGACGTCCAGGCGCCGGACAAGATGATCCCGCAGCGCGCCTCCGAGACGCTGGAGCGGCGCCCCAGCTTCGGCGCCACGCTGGCCACGATCATGCTGCCGGTCGTGCTGATGCTCTCCAAGGCGCTCGTCGACATCATCATCGACGACCCCGAGAACGCCACGCAGCGCGTCTTCGACGTCATCGGCTCCCCGCTGATCGCCCTGCTCGCGTCCGTGCTGGTCGGTATCTTCACGCTGCTGCGCCCCGCCGGGTTCGGCAAGGAGCGGGTCTCCGGTCTGGTGGAGAAGGGCCTCGCGCCGATCGCCGGCATCCTGCTGATCGTCGGTGCGGGCGGTGGCTTCAAGCAGACGCTGATCGACTCCGGTGTGGGTCAGATGATCCTGGAGATCTCCGAGGACTGGTCGATACCGGCGCTGCTGCTGGCCTGGCTGATCGCGGTCGCGATCCGGCTCGCCACCGGTTCGGCGACGGTGGCGACGGTCTCGGCGGCGGGCCTGGTCGCGCCGCTCGCGGCGGGCATGTCCACCACGGAGACGGCTCTGCTGGTCCTCGCCATCGGCGCCGGCTCGCTCTTCTTCAGCCATGTCAACGACGCCGGCTTCTGGCTGGTGAAGGAGTACTTCGGGCTGAGCGTCGGACAGACCATCAAGACCTGGTCGGTGATGGAGACGATCATCTCGGTGGTCGCGGGCGGCGTGGTGCTCCTGTTGTCCTTGTTCCTGTAGCGGCCGTACGACCCCACTGGGCCCGCCCTCTCCTCGACACCGAGGAGAGGGCGGGCCCTCTTGTGCTCAGGGCCGCCACAGCGGATGCTCGCGCTCCGCCCACTCCCGGCTCACCGACCCCGTGCGCATGCCGCGGCGGGCCTCCGGGTCGGCCAGGGCCATGCCGATGTGTCCCGCCAGGACGATGCCGATGGTCAGGGCCAGCCAGTCGTGGACGAAGGTCGCGCTGGTGCGCCACACCAGCGGGGTGAGGTGGGTGAACCACATCAGCAGGCCGGTGCCGAGCATGACCAGCGTGGCGCCCGCGATCCAGGCCGCGTAGATCTTCTGGCCCGCGTTGAACTTCGCGGCGGGCCGGGCCCCCGGGCTCCGGTCACGGCGCCGGGCCGCGCGCAGCCAGCGCCGGTCGTGCGGGCCGAAGCGGTTGAGGTGACCGAGGTCGGCGCGCAGGGCGCGGGAGGCGAGACCGGCGAGGAGCGGGACGGGCAGGGCGAGGCCCGCCCATTCGTGGATGCGGACCATCAGCTCGCGCCGCCCGACGAGTTCGGCGAGCTGGGGGACGTAGAGGCAGGCGGCGGTCGCCACGCAGGTGAGCATCAGCGCGGCCGTCGTGCGGTGGACCCACCTCGTCGCCCGGCCGAAGCGGCGGAGCCTCGTGGCGGGCGGGGCGTCAGCTCGTAGGCTCATCGTCGCGTCCGTTCGAACGGCCGACCCAGGCGTCCACGTCGTAGCCGCGCTCCTCCCAGTAGCCCGGGCGGACGTCCTCGGTGACGGTGATGCCCGAGAGCCACTTGGCGGACTTGTAGAAGTACATGGGGGCCACGTAGAGGCGGGCCGGGCCGCCGTGGCTGTGGCCGAGGTCCTTGTCCTGCATGCGCAGGGCCACCAGGACGTCGGAGCGGCGGGCCTGGTCGAGGGTGAGGCTCTCGGTGTAGACGCCATCGAAGCAGGTGAAGCGCACCGCCCCGGCCGAGGGGCGCACTCCCGCGGCGTCCAGGAGCCGGGACAGGCGCACGCCCTCGAAGGGGGTGTCGGGGACCCGCCAGCCGGTGACGCACTGGACGTCGCGGACCATGCGGGTCTGGGGCAGGGCGCGCAGCTCGGCGAGGGTGTACGACATCGGGCGCTCGACCAGGCCGTCGATGGTGAGGCGGTAGTTCTCCGCGTTCTTGCGCGGCACCGAGGAGGCGACCGAGTAGTAGCGGAAGCCGCCGCCGTTGGGGAGCAGGCCGGTCAGTCCGGTGGGGTCCTTCTCGGCGGCCCCGGCGAGGAAGGACTCAAGGCCCCGCTGGAGCACGGGCGCGGTGGCCACGCCGAGGGCGCCGAGGCCCAGGGTGCCGAGGAAGATACGGCGGCCGACCGGCGTCCCGCGTTCCTCGGGATGTTCGGAGTTCACCCATTCATTCGAGCACCCGCGACCCGGGATGGGCCAGGGGCTGCGGGTGCCCGTCAGATTTCCGTAATCCCGGTGCTCGGTCCCCGCGGACCTCAGTGCTCGGTCTCCGCCGCCTTCTCCAGCTGGAAGGCTTCGTTGCCGAGGCCGATGCGGGCGTGCGCCTCGGGGTTGCGGGCGCGCAGGACGAGTCCCTGGACCAGGCCGATGACCAGGGCGAGGGCGATGATGCCGGGCAGGATCCAGTTGAGCGAGGAGCCCGGTCCCGAGCCCACGAGGACGTCGAAGTCCTTCACCGTGTAGACGACGATGAACAGCGGCGCGACGGTGGCGAGCCCGGCGGCGGACAGCCGCCAGAACTGGGTGCCCGCGGCGCCCCGGCGGACGAAGAAGGCCACCACGGACACCGAGGCGATGGACATCAGCAGCGCGACGCCGAGCGCGCCGACGTTGCCCATCCAGGTGAACAGGTGCAGCACCGGCGCGGTCGGGTCGCCGGTGGGCTTGTCGTCGGCGAGCGCGAAGGCGGCCACGACGACCAGGGCGATGCCGGTCTGGAGCAGCGAGCCGGTGCCGGGGGCGCCGCTGGCGCTGGTGGTGCGGCCGAAGGCGGAGGGCAGCAGGCCCTCGCGGCCCATGGCGAAGGCGTAGCGGGCGACGACGTTGTGGAAGCTGACCATCGCGGCGAACATGCCGGTCACGAAGAGCACGTGCAGGACGTCGGTGAAGGTCTCCCCGAGCAGTCCCTCGGTGAGGAAGAACAGCAGTCCGGCGCTCTGTTCCTGGGCGGTGCCGACGACGGCGTCGGGGCCGGTGGCGACGGTGATCGCCCAGCAGGTGACGGTGTAGAAGACGGCGATGCCGCCGATGGCCAGGAACATCACGCGGGGCACGAGGACGTGCGGGCGGCTGGTCTCCTCGGCGTAGACGGGTGCCTGCTCGAAGCCGAGGAAGGCGGCGACGCAGAAGCACAGGGCGGTGCCGATGCCGGCGCCGCTGAGGGTGTCCGGGTTGAAGGCGTGCAGGGACAGGCCCTCGGGGCCGGGGTCGCCGAGGGCGGCCACGTCGAAGATGACGACGAGGGCCACCTCGATGAGGAGCAGGACGCCGAGCACGCGCGCGTTGAGGTCGATCTTCAGCCAGCCGAGCGCGCCGGTGAGCAGCACGGCCAGCAGCGCCGGGATCCACCAGGCGAGTTCGATCTCCAGGTAAGTGGCGAACAGGCCGGAGACCTCGAAGCCGAAGATGCCGTAGATGCCGACCTGGAGGGCGTTGTAGGCGACGAGGGCGACCATGGCCGCGCCGGAGCCCGCGGTGCCGCCGAGGCCGCGGGAGATGTAGGCGTAGAAGGCTCCGGCGTTGTGGACGTGCCGGCTCATCTCGGCGTACCCGACGCTGAAGAGGGCGAGCACGACGCCGAGGATCACGAACAGCAGCGGCTGCCCGACGATGCCCATCACCCCGAACGTCGTGGGCATGACACCCGCGACGACCATGAGGGGGGCCGTCGCGGCCAGCACCGACAGCAGCAGCCCTGTCGTCCCGAGCCGGTCGGCGCGCAGGGCGCGGTCCTGGCCCTTGAAGGTGCTGATGCCGCCGTCGGCGGGGGGACTGCTCGTTCTCGAACTGCCCGTCGTCATCGCGGGTGGTCCTTTCGGGGGTGTTCGGAGGTCTTCGGGTCTTCTTCGGGTCTTCTTCGGGGGTGGCGCTTCACACCGTGCCGAGCGCGCTGTCGCGGGCGGCACGGAAGGCGGGGTAGGGATCGCGGTCCGGGTAGGACCAGGGCGCGGGGGTGACGTGCTCGCCGATGCGGTGGAAGAGGGCGGCGGCCTCGGCGCCGCGGCCCTCGCAGTACTTGGCGTGGGCGAGGAAGTTCAGGTCCACCAGGCGCCGGGGGTGGCCCTCGTGCTCCCACTCCAGCCACCAGTCGAAGGCGGCCTTCATCACCTGGCGGGCCCGGCGGCCGATCCAGTGCCCGGAGGCGGCCGGGTCGGGGGGCTCGTGTCCGGCGGCGGCCAGCACCCGGTAGCGCTCGGCGTGCGCGATCACCGGGAGGATCGCGAGCGGGGAGTCCGCGGGGGCCCGCTCGGCGGCGCCGTTGGCGAAGTCGTAGACCTCGTGCAGCGGGTCCGGGCCGACGGCGGCGTGGCGTTCGGCGAGCCGGGCGACCATCAGATGGTGGGCGTGATGGTGGTCGGGGTGCCGGTGGCGGACCTCCTCGAAGAGCTTCAGCGCCTCGTCCTCGGTGCCCGTGCCGCGGGTGAGCATGAGCAGGCCGAGCCAGGGGGTGGGGTCGGCCGGGGCGTGCGCGGCGGCCGCATGGCAGGCGTCGCGGGCCCGGTCCGGCTTCTCCTTGCCGCGCAGGGCGCGCCGCACCTGGGCGAGGGCCAGCAGGACGCGGGCGTCGGCGGACTCGGGTTCGGCGAGCAGCCACTCCCGGGCCCAGGGGGCGCTGTAGGGCTCCTGGGAGAGCACGGCGACCCGGTGTCCGCGGCAGTCCCAGTCGTCGCCGGTGCGATTGAGCAGCGAGCGGGCGCTCTGCCACCGGCCCTGGGCCAACGCCGCGCGGGCGGCGGTGAGTTCGAGATCGTCGAGGGCACCGTCCAGGGTCTGGGCCGCGCGCTTGCGGCCACGACCGAGGGGTGGCGGGGGTGGAGACACCTCGGGAACATCCTCACGCAGATCGTTGTGCTCGCTCAGTCACTGCGGGTCTACTGTTGAATTCGGTTTGCCATCGAGCGATCACGCACAGCCAACCCCCAGCCAACACTTCACGTCAAGGGCCGCAGGCGCGTTACACGCGTCAACTTGTGTGACTGGTGGGGTAGTTGTGAAGAGTTCGGAGGAGCTTTTGCCCGGGATTGGACCGTACCTGTGGCGTTCGTCATAGCGGTTCCCTCACCTGGCGCGGACCATGGCGTGAAGCCCATCGCCCCTCCAAACCTCCCAGGGGCGCTCCGGTCCCCGGGCCGCTAGAGTCGGCCCTTACGCAGTACGCACCCCGAGCCCCGGCCCAACGATCGAGGAACGTCGCGTGTCGCTTCAGGTTCTGATACTCGCCGTGTGCGCCGCCTGCTGCCTGGGCTTCGGATTCGTCCTCCAGCAGAACGCGGCCCAGAAGGCGCCCCTCAGCGACTTTCTCTCCCCCAGGATCCTGCTGGACCTGGTGAAGGTGCCGCGCTGGCTCGGCGGTATCGGCCTGATGGTGGCCGGCATGGTGCTGGGCGCCATCGCGCTCGGCCAGGGACAGCTGTCCCTGGTGGAACCCCTGCTCGCGACCAATCTGCTGTTCGCCATGGCGCTGTCCCGGCGCCAGACCCGGCAGCCGCTCGGCCGCCAGGGCTGGACCGGGCTGCTGCTGCTCGCGGGCGGGGTGACCGCGTTCATCGTGGCCGGTGAGCCGACCGGCGGCAGCGCACTCAGCGACCCGTTCAGGCAGTGGCTGATCATCGGTGTCATGGTCGGCACGGCCGTGTTCCTCACCGGCTACGCCAAGCGCTCCCGGCTGAGCGGGGGCCCGGTGCTCCTCGCCACCGCCGCCGGTCTCCTCTACGGCGTCCAGGACGCCCTCACCCGGGTCACCGGCGAGCGCTTCGCCGAGGGCGGCCTGGTCGAGGTGTTCACCGGCTGGCAGCCGTACGCCGTGCTGGCGCTCGGGGTGACCGGTCTGGTGCTGGTGCAGAGCGCGTTCGAGACCGCGTCGCTGCGGATGTCGCTGCCCGCCCTGACCGCGGCCCAGCCGCTGGCCGGGATCGCCTGCGGGGTCGGCTTCCTCGGCGACCGGCTGCGCACCGACGCCGGAGCCCTGGCCTGGGAGTTCGCCGGGCTCGCCGCGATCGTGGTGGGCATCGTCCTGCTCGGCCTGCACCCGGCGATGCCGAGCGGCGCGCCGGTCCGCGAACCGGCGCGCAAGCTCCAGCCGAGCTGACCCCCGGGGCCCGGGCCCTGCTTGGATGGGCCCCATGAGCGCAGCTGACGAGATCCTCGACATCGTCGACGAGAACGACCAGGTCATCGGGCAGGCCCCGCGCGGGCGCGTCTACGCCGAGGGCCTGCGCCACCGGTGCGTGTTCATCCAGGCCCGGGACGCCGAGGGCCGCCTCTTCGTCCATCGCCGCACCCCGACCAAGCTGGTCTTCCCGTCGCTGTACGACATGTTCGTCGGCGGCGTCGTCGGCGCGGGCGAGCCCTACGAACTGGCGGCCCTGCGGGAGGCCGAGGAGGAACTCGGGGTCTCGGGGCTGCCGCAGCCGGAGTTCCTCTTCAAGTTCCGCTACGAGGACGGCGCCGGGCACAGCTGGTGGTCGGCCGTGTACGAGGTGCGCTGCGAGCTGCCGGTCAGCCCGCAGGTGGAGGAGGTGGCCTGGCACGCCTTCCTGCCGGAGGAGGAGGTCGTCGCCCGCCTCGCCGACTGGGAGTGGGTGCCGGACGGGCTCGACGCCTACCACCGGCTCCGGGCGCACCGGGCCGCTGAGGGCTCCCGGTAGGGTCCGGGGCGTGATCGAATTCGTACGGAACGTCCGGCTGTGGTTCGCGCCCGAGGAGGTCCGCCGGGAGGGCGGGACGCCGGACTACCGGTTCTCGCTGGCCAATGAGCGCACCTTCCTGGCCTGGCTGCGCACCGCGCTGGCGCTGATCGGCGGCGGTTTCGCGGTGGACCAGTTCCTGCCGGACCTGCGCTGGGGCTGGCGGGTCGGGCTCGCCCTCGCGCTGCTCGCGGCGGGCGTGCTGTGTTCCCTGCGCGCGGTCAACCACTGGGTGCGGTGCGAACAGGCGATGCGCCGAGGCGAGGATCTGCCGGTCTCCCGGTTCCCTGCGCTGCTGAGCGTGGTGGTCGCGGTGGTGGCCCTGGCGATGGTCGTGGTCGTGCTCGTCGGGTGGGAGGGGTGAGCGCGGAGCCGGTGCGGGACCCCGGGCTCCAGCCCGAACGGACCCGGCTCGCCTGGCGCCGTACGACGCTGGCAGGCACCGTGGCCGCGGTGCTGGCCGGGCGGGCGGCGCTGCACGCCGGGGTCTCGGCGCCCCGGATCGTCGTGTGCGCGCTGTGCGGCCTGCTGTGGCTGGGCTTCCTCGCGATCGCCAACCGCCGTATCCACACCCTGGCCGCGAGCCCGGAGCCGAGGGCCCTCGCGCCCCGGCACGCGACGGCGGCGGTGCTGTGCACGGTGGGTCTTGCGGTGTGCGGGGCGGTGCTGGTTCTTTAGCCGGTCCCGCGGGGCAGCGGGGCGGCGGGGCAACGGGGCAGCGGGCGCCACGGAGGGTGAATCGCCGGATATGTACCATTCGCATGGCAGCCTGTCCGTCGTCATCACCCCGCCCGACGAAGACGAAGGTGAGCACCATGACCACCCTGCACACGGAACACGCCTCCCACGCCCACACCCACGGACCCGACTGCGGACACACCGAGGTGCCGCACGGCGACCACGTCGACTACGCGCACGGCGGGCATCTGCACCGTGAGCACGGCGGGCACTGGGACGAATGCGAACCGGGGGGCCATCTCACCCACGAGGGCCACGACCACCAGCACGGCGAGGACTGCGGACACGAGAGCGTGCTGCACGGGGACCACGTCGACTATCTGCACGACGGCCACCGGCACGCGGCCCACGCCGGACACTGGGACGACCACTGACGGCCGGAAGAACCCGCCCGACAGCTCCTCACTCCCCATGCGAGGAGCTGTCGGCCTATCGTGGCTCCGATCACGTTGGGCTCGCGCACTGGACGACATACCGACCGGTCGGCATCATTGGTCGGGTCCCGTTCACCTGCCCGTAGGAGCTTCGATGAGCCCCGACCACCCGCCCGGACTCGATCTCGACCGGCTGCGCGCCCTGCTGGACCGTGAGCACCCCGGACTGGTGCACGGCCCGCTGACCGGCCGGCTGATCGAGGGTGGACGGTCGAACCTCACCTACTCCGTCTCCGACGGCACCGCCCGCTGGGTCGTACGACGGCCTCCGCTCGGCCATGTCCTCGCCACCGCGCACGACATGAAGCGCGAGCACCGGGTGATCAGCGCGCTGCACCCGACGCGGGTGCCGGTGCCGAAGCCGGTGCTGCTGTGCGAGGACGAGGAGGTGCTCGGGGCGCCCTTCTACGTGATGGAGTTCGTCGAGGGCACCCCGTACCGCACCGCCGACCAGCTGGTCCCGCTCGGCCCGGAGCGCACCCGCCAGGCGGTGCTGTCGCTGGTGGACACCCTCGTCGAGCTGCACGCGGTCGACCCCGCCGAGGTGGGCCTGGCCGACTTCGGCCGCCCGGAGGGCTTCCTGGACCGCCAGCTGCGGCGCTGGGGCAAGCAGCTGGACGCCTCCCGCAACCGTGAGCTGGCCGGCATCGACGAACTGCACGCGACCCTCGGCCGACGGCTGCCGGTCTCCCCCACGCCGACGGTGATCCACGGCGACTACCGGCTGGACAACGTCCTGATCGGGAGCGACGACGAGATCAAGGCCGTCCTCGACTGGGAGATGTCGACCCTCGGCGACCCGCTCACCGACCTCGGCCTGCTGGTCATGTACAGCCTGCCGCTCGGGATGCCCCACTCCCCCGTCTCCACCACCGCCGAGGCGCCGGGTCACCCCGATCCGGCCGAACTGATCGAACGGTACGCCGCGCGCTCGGGGCGCGACGTCTCCGCGGTCTCCTGGTACACGGCGTTCGCCTGGTTCAAGCTCGCCGTGATCCTGGAGGGCATCCACTACCGCTACACGCTGGGCCAGACGGTCGGACGCGGTTTCGACCGCATCGGCGAGCTGGTGCCGGTCTTCATCGAGCACGGTCTGACCACTCTTCAGGAAGGCTGACGGGACATGGACTTCGCGTTCGACGCACGCACCGAGGAGCTGCGCGGCAAGCTGCTCGCTTTCATGGACGAGTACGTCTACCCGGCCGAGGCGGTGGCGGAGGAGCAGCGGGCCGCGCTGGCCTCGCCCTGGGACACCCCGGCGGTGGTCGAGGAGCTGAAGGCCGAGGCGCGCAGGCAGGGCCTGTGGAACCTCTTCCTGCCGGACTCCGAGTACGGTGCCGGGCTCACCAACCTCCAGTACGCCCCGCTCGCCGAGATCACCGGCCGCTCCCCGCACTTGGCGCCGACCGCGCTGAACTGCGCGGCGCCGGACACCGGGAACATGGAGGTGCTGCACCAGTTCGGCGACGAGCGGCAGCGCAAGCAGTGGCTGGAGCCGCTGCTCGCCGGTGAGATCCGCTCGGCGTTCGCGATGACCGAGCCGGAGGTGGCCTCCTCCGACGCCACCAACATCACCACGTACATCGAGCGGGACGGCGACGACTACGTCATCTCGGGCCGCAAGTGGTACATCTCCGGGGCGATGAACCCGGACTGCAAGATCTTCATCGTGATGGGCAAGACGGACCCGGACGGCACCGACATCCGCCGCCAGCAGTCCATGATCCTGGTCCCCCGGGACACCCCCGGCGTCACCGTCACGCGGGCCATGCAGGTCTTCGGCTACGAGGACCACTCCCACGGCGGCCACGCCGAGGTGGTCTTCGACCGGGCGCGCGTGCCCGCGTCGAACCTCATCGGCGAGGAGGGCGGCGGCTTCGCCATCGCCCAGGCCCGGCTCGGCCCCGGCCGGATCCACCACTGCATGCGGCTGATCGGCATGGCCGAGCGGGCCATCGAGCTGATGTGCCGCCGGGCGGTGTCCCGGACGGCCTTCGGCAAGGCGCTGGCGCAGCAGGGCGTGGTGCACAACTGGATCGCCGACGCGCGGGTGACCGTCGAGCAGCTGCGGCTGCTGGTGCTGAAGACGGCCTGGCTGATGGACACCGTCGGCAACAAGGGCGCCCACGCCGAGATCCAGGCCATCAAGATCGCGACGCCGCGTGCGGTCGTCGACATCATCGACCGCGCGATCCAGCTGCACGGCGCGGGCGGCGTGAGCCAGGACTTCCCGCTGGCCGAGCTGTACGCGAGCGCGCGGACGCTGATGATCGCCGACGGTCCGGACGAGGTGCACCAGCGCTCGCTCGCCCGCCGGGAACTGAAGAAGTACCTGCCCTAGGGGCGCAGGGCCCTCAGGAGCAGGTCGGCCAGATGGTCGGCCAGCTCCTGGGGGCTCATCGGGCCGTCGGGGCGGTACCACGTCGACAGGTGGTGGACGGAGCCGAAGTGGTAGTCCACCACCAGGTCGGCCGGGGTGGCGGTGGAGAAGACCCCGGCCCGCTGGCCCTCCTCGATGAGCGCGCGGAAACGCTCGTGGTAGCGCCGCCGCTCGGAGCGCACCTGCTTGTTCTTCTCGGGGCTCAGATGGTGCATCGAGCGGAAGAAGATCGAGGCGTCGTCGAGGTTCTCGATGGTGGTGACCACCACATCGGCCGCCGCGGCCCGCAGCCGCTTCTCCACCGGCTCGTCGGCGTCCGCGAAGGCGTCCAGGCGCTCCTGCTGGACGCGGAGCACGCGCGCGTACACCTCGTGCAGCAGATCGTCCTTGGAGCCGAAGTAGTGGTACAGCGCTCCCTTGGTGACGCCGGCCGCCTCCACGATCTCCTGCACCGAGGTACGGTCGTAGCCTCGCTCGGCGAAGAGCCGGGTGGCGGCGGCGAGCAGCCGCTGGGGGACGGGGGTGCCGTCCGCGTCCGTCGTTCTGGGCACTCTGCCGCCACCTGCCTTTCGGGTTCTCACTGGCTGTCGTGCGCGCGGGAACGAAGTTCCCGCCGGAGGATCTTCCCACTCGCCGTCTTCGGCAAGTCGGGCAGGATCTCCACCTGGCGCGGGTATTTGTAGGCGGCCAGTCTCTCCTTGCAGTACACCGCGAGTTCATCCGGGTCCGTCCCGGCACCCGGACGCAGGCTGATGTACGCCTTGACGGTCTCCCCGCGGTACCCGTCGGGCACCCCGACGACGGCCGCCTCGCGCACCGCCGGATGGGTGTACAGCACGTCCTCGACCTCGCGCGGCCACACCTTGAAGCCGGACGCGTTGATCATGTCCTTCTTACGGTCGACGACGTACAGCCAGCCCTCGGCGTCCATGAACCCGATGTCGCCGGTGCGCAGCTCGCCGCCGGGGAAGGTCTCCGCGGTGGCCTCGGGGCGCCGCCAGTAGCCGGGCACCACCTGCGGCCCGCTGACCACGATCTCGCCCGGCTCGCCGAAGGGCACCTCGGCGCCCTCGTCGTCGACGATCCGCACCACCGTGTCCGGGCCCGGCACGCCCACCGCGAGCGTCCCGGAGGCCGGGTCGACGGGCGCCTCCCACTGCGGCGGCACGGCGGCGCAGGGCGCGGTGCACTCGGTGAGCCCGTAGCCGTTGCGGATGTACGGCCCGAATCCGGCCCGGAACTTCTCCACCAGCGCGGGCGGCAGCGGGGCGCCGCCCGAGGAGATGATCCGGAAGGAGGCGAAGTGGTCCCGGGTGACGGAGGGGTGCGCGGCCAGCGCCATGAAGGCGGTCGACGGGCCGACGGTGTAGTGCGGCTTGTGCTCGGCGAACGCGTCCAGCACGGCCCCGGCCTCGAAGCGGTACGCCAGCACGAGCGTGCCCGCGCTGTTCAGACAGGCGCCGAGCTGGCAGACCATGCCGGTGATGTGGAACAGCGGGGCCATGGCGAAGTAGACCGGCGCCGCGGGCAGCGGCAGTCCGGTCCGCTGCCGCTCGGCGTTGTGCATGATGTTGCCGTGCGTGTTGGTGGCCCCCTTGGGGGTGCCGCTGGTGCCGGAGGTGTAGCTGATCAGCGCGATGTCGGACGGCGCCGGATCGCGTCCCTCGGGGGCTTGGTGCCCGGCACCGGCCACGGCGGTCAGATCCTCCGCGTCCGGGGCCTGCGGGAGCCGCTCGAAGGCGAGCACGCGTTCGTCGTCCCGGGTCTGGAAGTCCAGCTCGCAGCCCGTGAGCACGATCCGCACCGGCGAGTCGGCGGCCGTCTCGCGCAGATACGTCTCCCAGGCGCGGTCCGAGCAGATCAGCGCGGCCACCTCGCCGTCCCGCAGGACGTGCGCCATCTCCCCCGACTTGTACATGGGGTTGACCGGCACCACGGTCGCGCCCGCCTTCCAGGCGCCGAGCACGGCGACCACGAAGAGCGGGGAGTTCTGCAGCAGCACCGCCACCCGCTCACCGCGCGCCAGCCCCCGCGCCGCCAGGTGCCCGGCGACGGAGTCGCTCAGCTCATCGACCTCGCGGTAGCTCAGCCGCCCGTCGAAGTAGGCGAGGAAGACCCGGTCCGGCACCGCGGCGGCGGCCCGGCGCAGGGCGTGCACCAGGGAGTCGGCGGGGTCGATGGGAGCCCGCTGGGCGTCGTCGAGCAGGGCGAGCCAGGGCTTGGCCGCGTACCCGCTCACCGCGCGGTCTCCCACTTCTGCTGGATGTGGTTCATGGTGCCGAGCCATCGGTCGGGATCCCCGGCCCGCGCCTGGTAGAACCCGGCGACCTCGGGATGCGGCAGGATCAGGAACCGGTCCTCCGCCATCCCCTTGAACAGGGCGTCGGCCACGTCGTCCGGCTCGATGGCGGTGGGCTTGAGCACCAGGTCCCCGGCGGTCCCGGTGGCGGCGAGCATGTCGGTGCGCACGCCCTGGGGACAGATCGCGTGCACCTGGACGCCCCGGTGCCGGTAGGTCAGCGACAGCCACTCGGCGAAGGCGTACGCCCCGTGCTTGGTGACGCTGTAGGGCGCGGCACCGATCATGGTGAGCAGCCCGGCGGCGGACACGGTGGACACGAACCGCCCGCTCCCCCGCTCCAGCCACCCCGGGAGCAGCTCCTGAGCGGCCCGCACATGGGCCATCACGTTGACGTCCCAGGCCAGCGCCCAGACGTCCTCCCCGGCGGCCTCGGACCCCCCGGAACCGACGCCGGCGTTGGCGCAGTACACATCGATGTCCGCACCGAGCGCGTCCCGGGCGGGTCCCACGATCCCGGAGGCGTCCCCGGGCAGGGCGATCCCCCCGATCTCCGCTGCGACGGCTTCGGCCTTGGCGACGTCGAGATCATTGACGACGACCCGGGCCCCGGCGGAGGCGAACCGCCGGGCAAGCGCGGCCCCGATCCCCCCACCCGCTCCGGTGACAACGACTCCGGCGTCCTGCAGGGCTTCCACCATCGGTCTCCTTCGATCGCGGCTCAGGCGAGCACGGCCAGACTAACCGGTCGGTATGTATCAGAGGAAGGGCGCGGAAGGCATACCCAGGCGCGCGGGGAACGGCGCGACAAGCCACAGACGACCAGCAGCTTACGAACCACCGCAACACCCCCTACCGTGCCCTTCATGCGCTTTACGAGACGAACTCTCCTAGCCGCAACCCCGGCCCTCGCGGCCACCACAACCCCCGCAGCCGCCGCAGGCTCCGGCGGACGCCGATCGCAGACCGGCTTCGAGCGCCTCCAGGCATCCGGCTACGCCCCACTCGCCGGCCGGCGCGTAGGAATCGTCACCAACCCCACCGGCATCACCCGCACCGCCCGCCACATCGTCGACGTCATGCACGCTGACGACAGGGTGGATCTCAGGGCCGTCTTCGGACCGGAACACGGCTTCCGGGGCACCGCCCAGGCAGGCGGCTCCGAGGGCCGCTACGACGACCCGGCCACCGGCCTCCCCGTCTACGACACGTATCTGAAGAGCGGTCAGCCCCTCGCCGACATCTTCACCGCCTCAGCCGTGGACACGATCGTCTTCGACATCCAGGACGTCGGGGCCCGCTTCTACACGTACATCTGGACGCTCTACGACTGCATGGAGGCGGCCCAGCTCGCCGGGAAGCGCGTGGTCGTACTGGACCGGCCCAACCCGGTGACCGGCCGCTCCGCCCAAGGGCCCGTCCTGCACAAGGAGTTCGCCACCTTCGTCGGCCGGCAACCGATCTCGCAGGCGCACGGGATGACGGTCGCCGAGCTGGCCCTGCTGTTCAACGGGGAGTTCCTCACCATGCCCGTCGGCCTGGACACGGTCACGATGTCGGGCTGGCGGCGCTCGGAGTTCTACGACGCCGCGAACCTGCCCTGGGTGCCGCCCAGCCCGAACATGCCGACCCCGGACACCGCGCTGGTCTACTCGGGCACCTGTCTCTTCGAGGGCACGAACCTCTCCGAGGGCCGGGGCACCACCCGCCCCTTCGAACTCCTCGGCGCGGAGGGCATCGACAACCGCTGGGCCGCCGAGGCCAACCGGCTGGGGCTGCCCGGGGTCCACTTCAGGGAGGCGTACTTCACGCCCACCTTCTCCAAGTTCCAGGGCAAGACCGTCGGCGGCGTCCAGATCCACGTCCACGACAAGGCGGCCTACGACCCCGTACGCACCGGCGTCGGTCTGCTCGTCACCGCCAAGCGGACCTTCCCCGGCTTCACTTGGCGCTCCGACAACTGGATCGACAAGCTCACCGGGTCCACCCAGGTCCGCACGGCGATCGACGCGGGCGCGAGCACCGACGAGGTGGTCGAGGGCTGGCAGGACGAACTCGCCGCGTTCCGGCGGATTCGAAAGGAATACCTGCTCTACAGATGACCCGCGTCGTATGGCCAACTCTGCCCCGTGGCGGGACGATACGCCCACATCGCACCGCTACGGGGGACGAGGGGGCCTGTCATGGCACGACCGGAGTTGAGCGTATCTCCGTACTGGGAGCTGACCTTCGACGCGGACGGTGACCCGGACACCCGCTCCCGGGACCGGCTGCTCGCCGGGGTGACCCGGCGCGGCGTGCAGGACCTGCTCGTCTTCGCGCACGGCTGGAACAGCGACCGCTCCGGCGCGACCCGGCTCTACGACCGCTTCTTCGCCCCGGTCCCCCAGCTCGCCCCCGGCGCCCCCATCGGATACGTGGGCGTGGTGTGGCCGTCGATGCGGTTCTCGGACGAGCCGATCCCCGACTTCCCGCGCTCCGTCGCGGCCGACGGGCCCGCCCGTCCGGCGCTGGACAAGGACACCCGGCACGCGCTGCTGGAGACGTTCCCGGGGCGGGCCACGGTGGTCGACCAGCTCGCCCGGCTGCTGGACCAGCAGTCGCGCGAGGAGGCGGAGCTGGAGGAGTTCGGGCGGCTGGTGCGGCTGCTGGTGGACCTGGTGCCGCCGGGCCCGCAGGCCCTGTTCGCGGCGGACACCCTGGCGGAGGGGGTGCCGCAGGACGATCCGGAGATGTTCCAGGGGACGGCGGGCGAGATCTGCGCGGAGTTCGGGCGGGCGCTGGCCCGGCTCCAGTCACCGGACGACGTTCCGGACGCCTCCTTCTCGCTGCCGAATCCCTGGGAGGGGGCGCACGAACTGCTGCGCCAGGCCACGTACTACGCGATGAAGCGGCGCGCGGGCACGGTGGGCGAGCGGGGGCTCGGGCGGGTGATCGGGCAGCTCGCGGCACGCGCCCCGAAGATGCGGGTGCATCTGCTCGGGCACAGCTTCGGCGGGCGGCTGGTGTCGTTCGCGCTGCGCGGTCTGCCCGAGGGAGTGCACACGGTGAAGTCCGTGACGCTGCTCCAAGGGGCCTTCTCGCACTACGCGTTCTCCGCGCGGCTGCCGCACGACCCGCGCGCGGGCGGGGTGCTCCAGGGGCAGCACAACCGGATCGACGGGCCGCTGGTGTGCTGCTTCTCCAAGCACGACGACGCCCTGGGCACCATCTATCCGCTGGCGTCCCGGATGGCGGGCCATGACCGGGAGTTCCACGAGCTGAGCATCGGCGGGGCGCTGGGCACCAAGTGGGGTGCGATGGGCTTCGACGGGGTGCAGGCGGTGCCCGGTACCAAGAAGCTGAAGTTGGCCGACGCGCTGCGCGGGCCGCTGCCCGCGAAGGGGTGCGTGAACGTCGACGCGGCGGCGGTGGTGCGGCGCGGCGGGCCGCCCGCCGGGGCACACAGCGACATCCTGCACCGGGAGCTGGCCCAACTGGTGCTGGCGGCGGGCCGGGTGCACTGATCCGCCGCCAACTCCCCTGTCGGTCAAGGACGGTCACCGGTGTGAGGTGAACTCCACGACCTGCTGATAGGTCGGCCGGTTCTGCCAGCTGATCCTGGCGTGGTTGATGCCGCCGAGCGGGCGCTGCACGATCGAGTCCGCGCACCACTGGTCCCCCGCCGAGCAGCCGCCGGCGTCGCCCGGGTAGACCTGGGCGGCCGTCCTGCCCGCCGCCGTCCTCAGCGTGCTGATCAGACTGTCCCGGCAGGCGCTCAGGCTGCCGCCGCCGCAGTACTCGCGGGCCAGCGGCCCCTGCACCGGCTCACCGAGCACCGACCGCAGGTCCTTGTCGACATAGCTCCACCAGCCGTACTGGAAGGAGCTGCCCGCGTGGGCGCCGGTCGGTCCGTGCGCGGCCGAAGGGGCCTCGTCGACGGGCAGGTTGCCGGTGACGGCGGTGAACAGCTCGCTGCCCAGGCCCGGTTCGAACGCGGCCCGCACCAGCAGCGGCCACCAGGCGTCCAGGACGCGGATGGCGTCGGCGTGGGCGTACATCTTCGATCCGGCCGAGGTCTCCGTGCGCCGGGCGCCCGCGGTGACCCACGCGGACAGCTTGTCGACGGCCGCCTTCGCCGCCGTATCGGTCACCGGGGCGCTGTTGACGACCTTCAGCAGGTCCGGCAGGACGTCCTCGGCGCGCAGATCGGCGAGCCCGGCCTCGGCCATCGCCCTCACCAGCGCCGCCCGGGTCACCCCGCCCTGGGTGACCAGCCTCCTCACCCGGTCGTCGAGGAGGTTCCCGCGGTGGACCGAGCCGTCGCCCCAGGGGGCGGTGGTGTAGTCCTCGGCCTGCTTGTTGTTCCAGGAGATGTAGTAGTCCTGGTCCGTCGAGTTGGGGTGGGCCGAGGGCGGGGTGTAGTCGGCGGTGTTCGTCGCCGGGTTCCAGTTCCGCCACTCGTACGACGGCTGCGCCCATACCGGGAACTCGGCGTCGACGCCGGTCGCCCGCACCGGGTTGTCGCCGCTGTTGTAGTAGGCGGTGTGCTCGGAGTCGACGTAGAACCAGTTGAAGGTGAAGTTGATGTGCTGCACCGCCGTCCGGAAGGTCTCGGGGCTCTTGAGGTAGTCGGGGTCATTGAGCATCTGGAAGCCGATGATCGAGTCGGCCTCGTGCAGGAAGGACGAGCGCAGCGTGGTGTAGGCGACGCGTTTGCCGTCGACGGTCGCGCGGTGCGAGACGGGTCCGTACTTGGTCCGCCAGACCCGCATCGTGTACGAACCGGCCGGGGTGTCGTCGGCCGTGGTCGGTTTCCAGGCGTTCTTCTGCTCGATCTTCTCCATCGCGGTGCAGGTGCCCCGGTACAGATAGTGGTGGTCGTCCTGGCACAGCTCGACGGCGTAGGTGTCGATGATGTCCTGTCCTGAAGTGGTCGCGCTCCAGGAGTAGTCCTGGCCGCGGCCGAGTTCGACGTACATGCTCAGTCCCGCGAAGGAGGCGCCGCGGGCGCTGATGCCCGGGCCCTGGATCTCCTGGAGGAGAAGCAACTGGGGTGCGAAGTAGCCGGTCTGCGGACCGAAGACGGCGACCGGGTGGCCGCTCGCGGTGTGCTCACCGCTGACCACCAGCGCGTTGGACATTCCCCGCCTGGCCGAGCTCATGGCCGCCTTGGTCGCCGTGGCCGAGGTGGCTGCCGCGGTCTCGCCGGCCGCGCTGCCCGTACGGTCGTACACCAGGGGTTCGCCGCTCACGGAACCGTCGTCGGGCAGCGCGGTGCCCTGCGGGTCCGCGGGCTTCTCGGCGTACGGGAAGCTCTCGTCCCGGACCGTGACGACGGCCTCGGGGTCGTTGCGCATCCGGAAGGACTCCCAGACCTCGGTGCCCGCGGCGACGCCGTACCTCTCCTGGGCGGCGATCAGGGAGATCGCGTTGTTCACCTCGCCGCCGCCCCCGGAGCCGAACAGGGCGCCGATGACGGAGGCGAGGGCGACCAGGTCGGTGGGCTTGAAGTGCGCGATGGTGCCCGCGTTGGTGACGGAGTCCTTGTGGCCGGTCAGGACGTACTCGCCGGGGAAGTAGCGGCCGCTGTCGGAGGCGTCGATGTAGGCGTTGATGCCGGCGACGTAGGCGTTGACGTCGGCGAGGGCCTGCTGTCCGCGGGCGCCGTTCTTGGCGACCGCGCTGTCGATCTGGGCCTGGAGGTCGGCCTCGGTGTACGGCGCGTGGCGCCAGAACTCCTGCTCCAGGCCCTGGTTGGCGGGGTCGCCGCCGGCGAAGGAGGTGAGCTGTCCGCGGCCGACGTGCCGGAAGACGTCCATGAGCCACAGCCGGTCCTCGGCCGCCGCGTACCCGGCGCCGAACTCGGTGCCGTAGCGCGTGGTGCCCGTGATGTGCGGCACACCCGTCTTCTTGTCCCGGACGATCGTCACATCGCTGCGGCCGGCCGGCCGGACGGTGGAGGCGACCTGATCGGCGGGCACCCCGAACGAGGCGTCGTTGAAGAAGTTGTTGATCGTGGCGTTGGTCAGCGTCGGGTGGCCCGTGGCGAGGCCGGCGTACGGTCCGAGCTGGTCGGAGGCGTGCGCGGGCATCGATCCAAAAGCCTGGTTGAGCAGGATCTGGGCCAGGGTGGCGTTGCCGTTCTCGCCAGGCGGCAGGATGTCGGAGCACTGGTTTCCGCAGTGATCGGTCACCGCCGCGGTCCCCGTGTCGGCCGCCTGGGCGGCGACCGCCGGGGAAAGCGGAGACAAAAGACCGGCAATGAGCGCGCATACGGATGCCGTCTTCAGGAACCCGGGGAATCTGCCGGGAGTTCTCAGTCTGTCGAGCGCGGTGCGGGGGATGCGCCGTGGCATGGCAGCTCCTACCGACGGGGGTGGGCCGGACGTTACCGCCGGTATCCCCGGGATCGAAGGTGAACATGCGTCACTTTCAAGGACCTTGAGGGAGGTGGGTGCACCGGCTGATAGGGGCCATCGGAAAACGGATGGAGCCGAATCGCGTGTCGATACGTCTATTCGTCAACGTCGTGCGAAGTCCGCACGGTGTTCGCCGAAGTGACCGAAGTACAGGTGCAGGTGTGACGGAGGTGCAGGGCGATGGCCGGTTTCCGGAGTCTGGCGAGACAGGTGCGCGACCCGCGCTGCGATCTGGCGCTGCGGCGCTATTCGCTGCGCAAGTGCCTTGAGCGGTTCGCCCCCTATGGGCACAGGGCGACCTGGGACCACTTGTGCTCCCGGGCGGGGTTCGGGCCGGAGGACCGCTCCCCCGATCCGGCGCGGCTCGTGGCCGCGTTGGACGAGCTGGAGGAGGCCCGGTCGGTCTGGCTCGCCTATGAGGTGGAGTTCGCCCACCGCCGAAAGAAGGAGAAGCACGACGGGTTGCGCCGGCCGGGGAGTGTCGACGACTGGCACCGGCTGACCTGGGGCGGATTCGGAGTGGCGTGGTGCGACGACCCGCGGGTACACCCCCGTGAGCCGCTGGCCGAGGTGCTGCGCAGGCTGATCTCCGCCTTGGAGCGTGAACCGGGTTCGGGGTGCCCTGTGTGTGATGGGGCTCGGCTGACCTGGAAGTACGACCTGGCCCATGAGCCGTCCTCGGGGCCTGTCTGCGCGGACTGCGGGATTGTGGTGCCGCGGCCTGTGCTGACGCCGGAGGCGCTGGCCGCTGCGCGGCGTGAGCGGCGGCTACTGGTGTCCGCGTAGCGCTTTTGCCCTGCCGGCGATGGGGGCTGGTCGCGCCCGCGCGGCGGAGCCGCAAATCAATACAGCCTCGCGCCCCTTGCAGGGAGTTGGCGCGCGGCGGGGCTTCAAAGCGCCGCTTGTACGGCCGGGGGTGCGATGGGGATGCCGCACCCCCTCATGACCTGTGACTGGCAGTATCGACGCATGGTGCAGGTCTGTCTGAACGGGGCCCGAGGGGCCGTTGACGGTGCGGTGGTTCCGCTCACTCCTGAGGCGCTGGCCGAGTCCGCGGCGGAAGCCGTGGCGGCCGGTGCTACGGACGTTCATGTTCATCCCAGGACGCCCTGCGGTCAGGACAGTCTCTCCCCGCGCGTGGTGGCGGCGACGTTGGAGGCGATCCGGGCCCGGGTCCCGGTGCCGGTCGGAGTGACCACGGGCGCCCGGGCCGAGCCGGATCCGGCGGTACGGGTGTCCCGCATCCGTGAGTGGACCGTGCTCCCGGACCACGCCTCGGTCAACTGGCACGAGCCCGGCGCGGAGGACGTGGCCGCCGTGCTGATCGAGCGGGGTGTGGGCGTCGAGGCCGGGATCCGGTCGGGCACGGACGGAGCGGCGCGGTTCGCCCGGTCCCCGCTCGGCCCCCAGGTGCTCCGGGTCCTGGCGGAGGTGACGGACACCGCGCCCGACACGGCCGAGCGCACCGCGCGCGTCCTGCTGACCGACCTGGGCCGGGCCTTCGGCCGCCCGGTGCTGCTGCACGGCGAGGACGGCGGGGCCTGGCCGGTGCTACGGCTGGCGGGACGCCTGTGCCTGCCCACCAGGGTGGGCCTGGAGGACACACTGTTCCTGCCCGGCGGCGAACGGGCCCTGTCGAACGCCCAGTTGGTGGCGACGGCACTGCTGATGCGGCGGGAACCCGCCTAGGGCCTGATCCAAACGACAGACCCCAGCCGTCAGCCGGTCGGGCGTTTGCGCTCCACCAGGAGGCGGGAGCCGGTGAGGCGTTCGCCGAAGGCGTCGTCGGGGTTGGACAGGACGCAGGTGTCCAGGGAGAGGCAGCCGCAGCCGATGCAGTCGGTGAGGTGGTCGCGCAGGCGGTTCAACTGGGTGATGCGTTCGTCCAGTTCGGCCCGCCACGCCTCCGAGAGGCGGGCCCAGTCCTCGTGGGTGGGCGTGCGCTCCTCGGGGAGCTCGGCCAACGCCTCGCGGATCGTGGCCAGGGGGATGCCCACGCGCTGAGCGGCCCGGATGAAGGCGACCCGCCGCAGCGTGTCCCTGCCGTACCGGCGCTGGTTGCCCGCCGTGCGGCGGCTGCCGATCAGGCCCTTCGCCTCGTAGAAGTGCAGTGCGGAGACGGCGGCACCGCTACGCGCGGCGAGCTGGCCGACCGTGAGCTCATGGATCTTCTCGGGAATCTTGGGCACCCCTCGAAGCCTACCCACCCCGATCGGCGTCCAGGGTCCGTTGACAGCGGGCCCTCATCCGACCATGCTAAGCAGTCGCTTAGAGTTTGGGAGGAGCCAGGGACATGGCAGAACCGAGGAGCTTCACCTCCGTCGACGAGCTGAAGGCGGCGGTCGGCGAGCAGCTGGGCCACACCGACTGGCTGGAGGTCGACCAGAAGCGGATCGATCTGTTCGCCGAGGCGACCGGGGACCACCAGTGGATCCACGTCGACCCGGAGAAGGCCGCCGCCGGACCGTTCGGGACGACGATCGCCCACGGTTATCTCACCCTGTCGCTGCTGCCCCTCTTCGGACCGCAGCTGATCAGCGTCGAGGGCGTGTCGATGGGCGTCAACTACGGCTCGAACAAGGTCCGTTTCCCGGCCCCGGTCCCGGTCGGCTCACGACTGCGCGCCACCGGCACGATCACGGGCGTGGACGACGTCACCGGCGGTGTGCAGGTGACGGTCGCCTTCACCGTGGAGCGCGAGGGCGGCGACAAGCCCGTGTGCGTCGCCGAGTCCGTCTCGCGCTACTACCTGTAGGACGCCGCAGGGCGCGGCGGGACTACTTCGCCGCGACCATCCGCAGTACGAGGTCGGCGTACAGCTCGCCGACCTCGTCCGGCGTCCAGGGGCCGTCGACGCTGAACCAGCGGGCCACGTCGACGCAGAGCGACAGCACGGCGAGGGTGGTGCCCTGGACGTCCCGCACCTCGAACTCGCCGGACGCCACCCCGTCCTCGATGATCCCGCGCACCACGGCGTCGACCTGCCGCCTGAGCCCGACGATCTCGGCCCGCGCCTCGGGCCCCAGCGAGTCCAGCTCGTACTGCACGACCCGCGCGGTGGTGCGGCCCCCCGCGTGCCAGCGGACGAAGGAGCTCACCGCGTCCGCGAGCCGCTCGGCCGCGCTGCCCTCGCGCGCGGACGCCGCACGCAGGATCTCCAGCGCCTTTTCGTGGCCGATCCGGCTGATGCGGTGGAGCAGCTCTTCCTTGGTCTTGTAGTGGATGTAGAGCGCGGCCGGGCTCATCCCGGCCCGGCCCGCGATGTCACGGGTCGTCGTGGCGTGGTAGCCGCGCTCGGCGAAGGCCTCCACCGCGGCGATCAGCAATCGCCGGGCCGCGTCGGGCGTGACCTCGCCCCACGCCGACCCCTCGCCGCCGGCCGTCTCCTCCGCCGTACTCATCGCTTGCTCGCCCCTTCCGATGACAGGGTCACCACCATACCGCCGACAGTGAGCGAGCGCTTAGGGCGGCCGCTCAGAGCTTCTCGAAGGGGCTGTAGGAGCGTGCCGACGCCGCGTCCTGGCGGTCGCGGATGACCTTGGCGAGGGTGAAGGCGGAGGTGACCAGGTAGAGGACGGCGACGCCGAGGAAAGCGCGGACCCAGGGGTCGGCCTCCAGCTGGTAGATGCCGATCGCGGTGGCTGCCATGGCGACCGCGAAGGAGGCGACGGACTGGCCGTAGAAGGCGGCCGTGTTCTGCTGCTTGGGTGTGTCACTCATGGGGACATGATTCGGCGGACGTGGGCCGCGCCACATCCGTCAACGTACTCAGCCGTCGTACTCAGAACGCCGAGACCCCGGTCAGCGCGCGGCCGATGACGAGCTTCTGGATCTGGCTCGTGCCCTCGTAGAGGGTCATCACGCGGGCGTCGCGCAGCAGCTTGCCCGCCGGGTACTCGTCGATGTAGCCGTAGCCGCCGAAGACCTGGAGGGCGTTGTTGGCGGCCCGGACGGCGGCCTCGGAGGCGAACAGCTTGGCCTTGGAGGACTCGGTGGCGAACGGCTGCCCGCGGTCGATCAGATCGGCTACCCGCCAGGTCAGCAGCCGCGCCGCGTCGACGTCCACGGCGATGTCGCTGATCAGCTCCTGTACGAGCTGGTGGTGGGCGATGGTCTTCCCGAACTGCTCCCGCTCCCCCGCGTACCGCACGGCGACGTCCAGCGCGGCCTGGGCCAGGCCCACACAGCCCGCCGCCACCGACATCCGCCCCTTGGCCAGCGCCGACATGGCGACGGAGAAGCCCCTGCCCTCCTCGCCGAGCAGCGCGGAGGCGGGCACGCGCACGTCCTCCAGGACGAGTTCGGCGGTGGCCTGGCCGCGCAGGCCGAGCTTGCCGTGGATCGTACGGCGGGTCAGGCCGGCGGTGTCGGTGGGGACCAGGAAGGCGGAGACGCCCTTGTGGCCCGGGGCGTCGGTGGAGCGGGCGAAGAGGAGGACGACGTCGGCCCAAGTGCCGTTGGTGATGAACATCTTGGTGCCGTTGATGACGTAGTCACCGCCGTCGCGGACCGCGCGGGTGGCGAGGTTGCCCGCGTCGGAGCCGGTGCCCGGCTCGGTGAGCCCGAAGCAGCCGACGAGCTCCCCGGCCGTCAGCCCCGGCAGCCACTGCCGCTTCTGCTCCTCGCTGCCCCAGGCGGCGACGGTCTTGGCGACGAGCCCGAGCGAGACGGAGACGATGCCCCGCACCGAGGAGTCACCGCGGCCGAGTTCCTCGGTCACCAGGCAGTACGCGAGGTGGTCGCCGCCGGAGCCGCCGTACTCCTCGTCCACGGTCAGGCCCAGGAAGCCGACCTCGCCGAGCTTCTTCACGATGCTCCGGTCGACCTCCTCGGCGCGGTCCCAGGCGACGACGTGCGGGGCGATCTCGCGGGCCACGAAATCCCGGGCGAGCTGCCGTACGGCGGTCTGCTCCTCGCTGAGCTCCAGGTTCATACCGAGTCACCCCAATTGAATGCCGTACATTTAAATTAGCACTGCTAGTTTCAAGTCGCAGCCCTACTATGTGCGCCATGGCCCGACCGCGCAAGCCCTTGCTCAGCACCGACCGGATCGTCGAGACGGCGCGGGTGCTCGTGGACACGGAGGGCCTCGCGGCCGTCTCCACCCGGCGTCTCGCGGCGGAGTTGGGGGTCAGCGGGCCGTCGCTCTACAACCACTTCCGGACCAAGGACCAGATCCTGGAGGCGGTCGCGGACTCGGTGAGCGCGCAGGTCGATCTGTCGATGTTCGAGGACGGGCGGGACTGGCGTACCGCGCTGCACGACTGGGCGGTGTCCTATCGGGCGGCCCTGCGGGACCATCCGAACATCGTGCCGGTGCTCGCCCGTGGGCCCGGGCGGCGGCCTGCCGCGCTGCGGCTCGCTGACGCGGTGTACGGGGCGATGGTGGCGGCGGGGTGGCCTCCGGCCCAGGCCACGTCCATTGGCGCTTTGATGCGGTACTTCATCATGGGGTCCGCGTTGGGGTCGTTCGCGGGGGGATTTGTCGACGATGTGAGTGCGTATGACCCTGCGGACTATCCGCATCTGGGACAGGCGCATCTTCTTGCCGAGCGGCAGGAGAAGATTGATGAGCGGGCCTTCGAGACGGGGCTTGCCGCGTTGCTGGATGGGCTGGAGCGGCAGTACGAAGGGGTTGTTCGGTCGTCCTGATGTGCGGGCCGGGGGAAACCCCAGCCCACGACTGTTCGGCCGTGACCGAAGTGTTTGGGGGCCATCCTGGGCCCTATGACACTTCGCGATCCTCGCGCACCCCATCTCGCCCGGCTTGCCGCGCTCATTGCTGATGAGACTCGGGCCGTCTGCCTGCTCGCCTTGCTCGACGGGCGGGCCTGGACCGCCGGCGAGTTGGCTCGGCATGCCGGGGTTGCCGCCTCGACGCTCAGTGAGCATCTGGGGAAGCTCGTCGCCGGTGGGCTGCTTGTCGAGGAGCGGCAGGGGCGGCATCGGTATGTGCGGCTCGCCGATGCTCGGGCCGCGCAGTTGATCGAGGATCTGGCCGCCCAGGTGGCGCCCACGGCGGTCGTACGGCCTCGGGGGCTGCGGCAGTCCAGTGCCGGAGCCGCCATGGCCCGGGGGCGGACCTGTTACGACCATCTCGCCGGGCGGCTCGGGATCGCGGTGACTGATGCGTTTGCCGAGCGCGGGCTGTTGCGGCAGGACACCGGGTTCGCGCTGACCGACGCGGGGGTGGCGTGGTTCGAGTCCGTCGGGATCCGGCTGGACCGGGGCGGGCGGCGGCCGTTGGCGCGTGCCTGTCTGGACTGGACCGAGCGGCGGCCGCATCTGGCCGGGGTCGCGGGCGCGGCGGTGTGCCGGCACGCGCTGGACGCCGGGTGGTGTGTGCGGATCGGGTCCGAGCGGGCGGTGAAGGTGACGGCGGCCGGGGAACGGGCGCTGTCCGAGCTGCTCGGCATCCGGCCCGAGGCCGTTGCATGACGTCCGGAATCCGCGAGCCCTCAGGTCCTGACCTTCCTAGCCTCTGGAGCATGATGAACCGCCGTACCGATCTGCTCGCCGCGGGCGCCGCCACCGTCAGCGTCGTGCTGTGGGCCTCCGCCTTCGTCTCGATCCGCAGCGCGGGTGCCGAGTACTCGCCGGGCGCGCTGGCGCTGGGGCGGCTGCTGGCCGGGGTACTGGTGCTCGGGGTCATCTGTGTCGTACGGCGGGAGGGGTGGCCACCGCGGTCGGCGTGGCGCGGGATCCTGATATCCGGGCTGCTGTGGTTCGGGTTCTACATGGTCGCCTTGAACTGGGGCGAGCAGCAGGTCGACGCGGGTACGGCGGCCCTGGTGGTGAACATCGGGCCGATCCTCGTCGCGCTGCTCGGCGCGCGGCTGCTGGGGGACTCGATGCCGCCGCGGCTGCTCGCGGGCATGGCGGTGTCGTTCGCGGGTGCGGTGGCCGTGGGACTGTCGATGTCCGGCGAGGGCGGGGCCTCGCTGCTCGGTGTGGTGCTGTGCCTGCTGGCCGCGGTCGGGTACGCCGGGGGTGTCGTGGCGCAGAAGCCCGCGCTGGCCCACGCGAGCGCGCTTCAGGTGACGACCTTCGGATGCCTGGTGGGTGCGGTGGCCTGTCTGCCGTTCGCCGGTCAGCTGGTCACGGAGGCGGCGAAGGCGCCGGTGTCGGCCACGCTCAACATGGTCTACCTGGGCGTCTTCCCGACCGCGCTGGCCTTCACGACATGGGCGTACGCGCTGGCCCGGACGACCGCCAGCCGGATGGGGGCGACGACGTACGCGGTGCCCGCGCTGGTGGTGCTGATGTCCTGGCTGGCGCTGGGTGAGGTGCCGGGGGTGCTGACCCTGGCGGGCGGCGCCCTGTGTCTGCTGGGGGTGGCGGTGTCGCGGTCCCGGCCGTCGGCGAAGGCGGGTGGGGACGGGGGCGGATCCCCCATCCCTCCCGCTGAACGTGCCGCGTCCTCCGGCGCCGGGCGCGCCGACTAGAACGTCACCAGCGCCCGGCCGCCCTTGCCCGCCAGCATGTTCTCGAACGCGGCCGGGATCCCTTCGAGGCCGATCCGCTCCGTCACCAGCATCGCCAGGTCCAGGCGGCCCGCGCGGACGTGTTCCGCGAGGATCGGGACATCGCGGGCGGGGTCGGTGTTGCCGTAGACGCAGCCGGACAGGGTGCGGCCCCAGTGGAAGATCTCCAGGGCGTTGAAGGTGACCTGCTGGTCCTTGCCGCCGATGCCGACGACCGTCGTACGGCCGCCGCGGCGGGTGGAGTCCCAAGCGGTACGGATGGTGGTGGCGCGGCCCACGCACTCGATCGCCACGTCCACGCCCTGCTTGCCGGTGAGCGCGCGGATCTCCCGGGCCGTGTCCTCCGAGGCGATCACGTAGTCCGTGGCGCCGGCCGCGCGGGCCAGCTCCTCCTTGGCCGGGGAGACGTCCACCGCGACGATCCGCGAGGCGCCCGCGATGCGGGCCGACTGGAGCGCGGCGAGGCCGACTCCGCCGACGCCGTAGACGGCGACCGTCTCGCCCTCGCGGACCTGTGCCGAGTGGTGGACGGCGCCGTAGCCGGTGAGGACGGCGCAGCCCAGGAGGGCCGCCTCGGTGAGCGGGACGCCGTCGGGGGCAGGCAGGACGCAGGACGCGGAGACCACGGTCTCCTCGGCGAACGCGGCGACGTTCAGGCCGGGGTGGAGGTCGGTGCCGTCGGAGGCGCGGTGGGCGTAGACGTCGGCGGCGCCGTTCATGGCGTTGGCGCACAGCCACACCTCGCCGAGCGCGCAGGCGGGGCAACTGCCGCAGGACGGGGCCCAGTTGAGGACGACCTCGGCGCCGGGGGCGATGTGGGTGACGCCCTCACCGACCGCGGTCACCGTGCCCGCGCCCTCGTGGCCGAGGACGGCCGGGACCGGCACCCGCATGGTGCCGTTGGACAGGGACAGGTCGGAATGGCAGACGCCCGCGGCGGCGAGCCGGACCCGGACCTGGCCGGGTCCGGGGTCCGGGAGGTCGATCTCGGCGATCTCCAGCGGTGCGCCCACGGCGGGCAGGACAGCGGCGCGAACCATGGGTGGTGAACTCCTCTAGAACTGGAGGGACTTGGTCTGGAGGTACTCGGCGAGCCCGTGCGCGCCGAGTTCCCGGCCGACGCCGGACTGCTTGTAACCGCCGAAGGGCGCGCGGGGGTTGAAGCGGCCGCCGTTGATGTCGACCTGGCCGGTCTCCATCCGGCGCGCGAAGGCGACCGCCTCGGGCTCGGCGCCCCAGACGGCGCCGGCCAGGCCGTAGACGGTGCCGTTGGCGATGCGCAGGGCGTCGTCCTCGTCCTCGTAGCGCAGGATCGACAGGACCGGGCCGAAGATCTCCTCCTGCGCGATCGTCATCTCGGGGGTGACGTCGGCGAAGACCGTCGGGCTGACGAAGTAGCCCTGCTCGCGCGGGGCTTCGGTGCCGCCCGCGACCAGGCGGGCGCCCTCGGCGACGCCCTTGTCGATGTAGCCGCGCACTCGCTCCCGCTGCCGGGCGTTCACCACCGGGCCGATGCGCTCGCCGTACTTCGCGGCGGCGGCCTGGGCGAGGGCGACGGCCTCGTCGTACTGGGAGGTGTGCACGAGCATGCGGGTCCAGGCGCTGCACGTCTGCCCGGAGTTGGACATGACGTTGGCGACGCCGACGTTGACCGCCTTGGCGAGGTCGGCACTCGGGAGGATCACATTGGCGGACTTGCCGCCGAGCTCCAGGGCGACCTTCTTGACGGCGGCACCGGCCACGGCGGCGATCTGCCGGCCGACGGCGGTGGAGCCGGTGAAGGAGACCAGGTCGACGCCCGGGTGCTCGACGAGGGCCTGGCCCGCAATCCGGCCGAGGCCGGTGACCAGGTTGAAGACGCCCGCCGGGATCCCGGCCTCGTGGACCGCCTCGGCGAAGAGCTGGGCGGTGAGCGGGGTGTCCTCGGCGGGCTTCAGCACGATCGTGCAGCCGGCCGCGAGCGCGGGGCCGACCTTGGCGACGATCTGGTGGAGCGGGTAGTTCCAGGGGGTGATCGCGCCGACCACACCGATCGGCTCGTGCAGGACGGTGGAGTTGCCGACCTTCTCCTCGAAGGAGTACGTCGCGGCGAGTTCGGCGTAGGAGGCGGCGACCGCGATCGGCACGGAGGCGTGGACGGCCTGGGAGAAGGCGAGGGGTGAGCCGAGTTCCGCGGTGATCGTCTCGGCGATCTCGTCCTTCCGGGCGGTGAGGACGTCGTGCAGTGCGGTGAGGCGGGCGGCGCGTTCGGTGGGTGGGGTTGCGGCCCACCCACCCAGTGCGCTGCGCGCGGCGCGTACGGCGGTGTCCATGTCTGCGGCGGTACCTGCGGGTACTTGGCCGATCACCTGCTCGTCGACCGGGTTCACGACGTCGATCGTGTCCCGGTCGTCGGCCGGGTGCCAGGCTCCGTCGATGTAGAAGCCGCCGTGTGCCTTCATCGGGTTCCTCCGGGCGTCGTGCGTCTGCGGGTGCGTGGGGGCTTGTCGCGCAGTTCCCCGCGCCCCTGAACGGCGTGGTCGAACCGCCCCCTAAACTAGCGCCGTTAGTTTTAGGGCACCAGGCTCCGCCCGCATGGCGCAGCTCACCTTGCCCGTAAGCAGCTTCTCAGAAGTCGACTCTCGCCCGGTCGTCCACCCTGCCCACCGACTCCTGGGCGAACTCCTTCTCGTAGGCCCGGCGGATCTCCTCGATCTCGCGGTCGTTCGCAGCGGCCTCGGCGACCGGGTACAGCAGGATCAGCTCGTAGGACCGCTCCTTCTCGATCGTGCCGCTCGCGTCGCGCCACTGGCCGCGGCCGGTCTGGACGGTGAGGCCGTCCGGGAAGCCGGGAGTGACCTCCTCGTCGACGAAGGTCATGAACTGCTCGTCGGTGACGGCCGGTCCGCCGTCGGGGCGTTCGGTGCCGAAGAAGAGCTGGGTCTCGATGTAGGGCTCGCCGCGCCGCGGGACCGTGGCGGTCTCGCCGTCGTCGAGGGTGGCGTACGCGGTCGGCGCGGCCACGGCGAGCAGGAGGCCGGCGGTCATCAGAACGGCTCGGCCACGGGTCAGGCTGGTCGGCGTCGTGAGGAGTCTCATGCCCCCATCACTTACGGGCCCTACTCCTCGAGATCGGGAAGCCGCGCCGGAGCCGGGCAGATCCGTTCGCCGTGCTGGTCGAAGACGAACAGATGGCCGATGTCGACGAGCAGCGGCACCTGCATCCCCTGCCGGAGGTCGATGTCGGGGGTGGTGCGGACGATGAGGTCGCCGGGCAGCCGCCCCTCCGGCGGGACCGGCTCCGCGGACGGGTCGGGTCCGACGTCGGCCGGGTCCTCCAGGACCACCACGGGCCCCGCCCGCAGCGCGCCCGCCCGCTCCCGGATCCGGTCCAGGACCGTGCCGCCCTCCCGTCTGCGCCGCCGGACCCGGCGCAGCGGGCGCGGGGACTCCAGCTCGGGCACGACGGCGGGCCGGGAGCCGGTGTTGAAGTGGACGAGCACCTCGTGCCCCTGGAACTCGACATGCTCGACGAGACCGGTGATCAGCACTTCTCCCGGCCGCGCGGAGGCCGGTTTGGCGATCCGTACGGCCTCCGAGCGCAGGCCCACGATGACCTCGCGGCCCTGCTGGACCCGGAGCAGCTGATGGTCCAGGGAGAGCGGTTCGGGCAGCCGCAGATACTGCTTGCCGAGGCTGATGGTCATCGCCCCGTCGAGCGGGGCGCGCACCACGCCGCGCAGCAGGTTGATGCGCGGGGTGCCGATGAAGGCGGCGACGAAGACGTTGCGGGGCAGGGCGTAGACGTCGCGCGGGGTGCCGACCTGCTGGAGGACTCCGCCGCGCAGTACGGCGACCCGGTCGCCGAGCGACATGGCCTCGGCCTGGTCATGGGTGACGTAGACCGTGGTGACGCCCAACTCCCGGGTGAGCTTGGTGATCTCGGCGCGCAGGTGGTTGCGGAGCTTGGCGTCGAGGTTGGACAGCGGCTCGTCCATCAGGAAGGCGGAGGGGTGGCGGGCGATGGCCCGGCCCATGGCGACGCGCTGGCGCTCACCGCCGGAGAGCTGGGCGGGCAGCCGGTCGAGCAGGTCCTCGATGCCGAGCATCCGGGCGGTGGCGTCCACCCGCGGGCGCGGGTCCTCGCCGGGTGTCTCGATGCGCAGCGGGAAGCCGATGTTGTCGCGGCTGGTCATGCTCGGGTAGAGGGCGAAGTTCTGGAAGACCATCGCCATGTCCCGGCCGGACGGCGGCAGATCGTTGGCCCACTCGCCGTCGAGGTGCAGCTCGCCCTCGTCGATCTCCTCCAGCCCGGCGATCATTCTCAGCACCGTCGACTTGCCGCAGCCCGAGGGGCCGAGCAGGACGAGGAACTCGCCGGGCCCGATGTCCAACGAGAGCCGGTCCACCACGCGGACGCCCTTCGCGTAGCTCTTGCTCACGTCGTGCAGAGAGATGGCGCGTGTCATGAGGGGTGCCCCCGGGGGCTACGTCGGCGGCCCTGGTGCTCCGCGGCTGGAGACCCCGTGCGGGTCGTACGGGGCCTGTGGGTCACGGAAGTTAACGGAATGTAGGCGGCCGGGGGAAGAGAACGGGCGGGATCCGGCTCCGACGTCCAGCAATTGAGAAAGCGGACGGCCGAATTCAGCGTTGCTCGGCGGGAGTTCGGGCCTTGCGGACCTCGACGAGGTGGGCAAAGACCACCACATTGCCCGAATAGCCGGTTCTGCGGTCGTACTTTCCACCACAGGTGATCAGCCGCAGCTCCGGACGGCCCCGGGGCCCGTACACCTCACGGTTCGGGAACCGGTCCTTCTCGTACGACTTCACCGCGTCGACGGCGTAGACGGCGGTCCGCCCGTCGGCGCGCCGGATCTCGACCCGCCGTCCACGGTCCAGTTCGGCGAGCCCGGCGAAGACGGCGGACCCGGTGTCCGTGTCCAGATGCCCCACGGCGACGGCGGTGCCCGGCTCACCGGGCGAGGGCCCTTCGGCGTACCAGCCGACGAGGTTGGGGTTGTCGTCGGGGGGTGCGGGGAGAC
This sequence comes from Streptomyces cinnabarinus, assembly GCF_027270315.1. Taxonomy (NCBI): domain Bacteria; kingdom Bacillati; phylum Actinomycetota; class Actinomycetes; order Kitasatosporales; family Streptomycetaceae; genus Streptomyces; species Streptomyces cinnabarinus. Next base: position 1,987,039 of record NZ_CP114413.1, read on the forward strand.
GGCCCTCGCGGTCCAGGCGGAGGTCGACGACGGGCGCGTCGACGTCCAGGAAGTCGATGGTGAGGCGGGTGGCGCGGGAGCGCGGGAGGGGGGCGGCTTTTCTGGTGGGCCTCGGGGTGGGCTTGGCGCCGGCCTTCGACCGACCGGCGACCCCGAAGGGCTCCGGGCGCCCCCTGAGCCCTTGCGGGTCCGTCCCGCGAGGGCGGCCGTCGTACGTCGGCCGGGCGGCGGCCGGAGGGTCCGGCAGGACGGCCTCGACCGTCCCACCGGACTCCTCGTCCTGCCCCCACCAGAGCCCACCGGTCACCAGGGCCAGCACGGCCAGCCCGGTCCGCGTCAGCCGATAGGCGCGCGTCCGATGCCAGGGCCGACGCCGACGGGACAAGGCCGGATGCGGTCCCGCAACTCCCTTCAGGGGCGCGGGGCTGTATCGATGTGCGGCTCCGCCGCGGGGCGCGACCGGCCACGACGGCGCCGCAGACAAACGACTGCCGGTCGACCCGCTACGCCCCATGCGCCCGCCGACGCACGCGGAACCACACCACCCCGGTAACGGCCGCAAGACCCACCGCCGCCGCACCCGCGACCGGCCCGAACGCGTCGTCACGCGCGAGTCCGCCCCCACCCGCGGGCGGCCCACCGTTCGGCCCGGGAGGGGCCGTCGGCTTGGAGATCGGGCAGTCGACCCTGAACACCTTGTGCTTGCCCGCACCGTGACCGAGGTCGGTCTTCCAGGTGAGCTTGTACTGCCCGTTGGGCAGCCCGAGCGGGATGGTCTGAGCCGAGCCGTCCTGCTCGATGGTGATGGTGTTGTCGGGGTAGGCGGAGTTGGGCAGCCGGGCCCCGCCCACCGCCCGAGGCTGCGGCTCGACCGTCCAGGTCACGTGCTCCCCCGCGTCGAAGTTGAACGCGGCGAGGTAGAAGTCGCAGACCTTGGGCTCGTTGCGCTGGTCGTCGAAGGGGGTCCCCACCTTGTGGATCTTGACGTCCCCGTTGTCACCGCCCGGCTGGGCGAAGGCGGCGGGCACCCCGGCGAGGCCGGTGCCGACGAGGGTCAGGGCCGCGAGAGCGGCGGTACGCGCTCCGGCACGGCTTGGCAGAGAGGTGGCGGGCATACGGGATCCTCCGAGTCAGGATGATTGTCGTACAAGTCGCACTTCACCTGACTCTTTGTCACACACTGCCCCGTAACGGGGGAAGCCGCGCCCTACGACCCGTCAGCCGTCGCCCTTACGGCTCACAGCCCTACGGCTCACAGCGGCCCGGGACCGGCGGGGCTTCCGGGCCTCCCCTCCCCCGCCCTCCGCCCTGGCCGGGGTCCGTGCCGCCACGCCCGCGGAGGCCAGCAGCAGGACCCCCAGCATGACGAACGGCGCCGCCACGCCCGCGACGCCCGCGACCAGGCCCGCCGTCGCGGGCGCGGCGACCTGGCCCAGGCGGTTGCCGGTCAGCCGCAGGGCGAGGGCGGTGGAGCGGGCGTCGTCGGGGGCCGCCTGGACGACCGTCGTCATGGACAGCGGCTGGCCGACCCCGAGGCAGAAGCCGAGCGCGGCGAGCATCACGGCCAGCGCCCACACCGGCACCGGCAGCGCCACCCCGGCGCACAGCACGGCCGCCAGCAGACAGGTCACGGTCAGCAGGGCGGAGCGGCTGAGCAGCCGCAGCAGCGGGGTGAGGACCAGCCGGCAGGCGATGGTGGCCGCCGCGCGCAGGCTCAGCAGCAGGCCGATCACCGAGGGCGCGATGCCCCGGTGCTCGCCGACCACCGGGAGGTAGGCGGTGAGGACGTCGGTCGCGGACAGCACGGAGAGGCTGATGAGCATTCCCGCGGGCACGCCCCGGGTGCGCAGGATGCGGTGGACGGGGACACGGTCGCCCTGCCCGGTACGGGACTTGGGCGTCGTACGACGGTCCTCGATGCGCCACAGCGAGCTGACCGCGACCGCCGCGACCGCCCCCGCCACCAGCAGGGCCAGCGCGCTGGTGCCCGCCATGTCGTGGCCGCCGATCAGCGCGCCCGCCGCGACCGGGCCGATGAGCTGGCCGAGCGAGGCGCCGATGGTGAAGTGGCCGAAGTTGCGGTCCTGTTCGTGCGGGGCGGACTGGCGGGCGACGAGGGACTGGGCGCCGATGACGAAGGAGAGATGACCGAGGCCCATCACTCCGCTCCACAGGGCCATCGTCCAGAGGGAGCCGGCGAGTCCGCTCAGCGCGCAGCCGCCGGAGATCAGGACGACTCCGACGGGCAGGAGGGGCGCGCAGCGGCCGTGGTCGGTACGGCGGCCGAGAGGGACCGCGGCGAACAGCGGGAGCAGGGCGTAGGCACCGGCGATGACGCCGACCGCCCGCTCGTCGGCGCCCAGCGCGAGGGCCCGGTAGGAGACGGCGGGCCGGGCCATCGACACCGCCGCCTGCGCGAAGCTGAAGGCGATGACGAGACGGAGCAGCCAGCCGCGGTTCCTGCCGGGCACCATGTGCGATGTCCTCCGTGGGAAGGTCAGTTGAGTCCGGGGAGTCAGATGATCCCGAAGAGAATGCCCGCGCCGAGGATGACGAGGCAGGTGGCGGCGGCCCACTTGACCACGAACCGGGTGTGGTCGCCGAACTCGACCTTGGCCATGCCGACCAGGACGTAGACGGCCGGGACGAGCGGGCTCGACATGTGCAGCGGCTGGCCGACCAGCGAGGCGCGGGCCATCTCCAGCGGCGAGACGCCGTGCGCGGCACCGGCCTCGGCGAGGACCGGCAGGACGCCGAAGTAGAAGCCGTCATTGGACATGAAGTAGGTGAGCGGGAGGCTCAGCAGACCGGTGACCAGGGCCATGTGCGGGCCCATGCCCTCGGGGATGACGTCCACCATCCACTTGGCCATGCTGTCGACCATGCCGGTGCCCTGGAGGACGCCGGTGAAGACCGCGGCGGCGAAGACCATGCCGGAGACGTTGAGGACGTTGTCGGCGTGGGCGGCGAGCCGGGCCCGCTGGTCGGGGATGCGCGGGAAGTTGACGGTGAGGGCGAGCGCGGCGCCGAGCAGGAACAGCACCGGGATCGGCAGCCACTCCATGATCATGGCGGTCAGCAGGGAGACCGTGAGCAGCGCGTTGAACCAGTAGAGCCGGGGGCGAAGGGTGTCCCGGTTCGGGTCGAGGCCCTGGAAGTCGTCGTCGGTGTCCTCGGCGTCGGTGCCGGAGCCCGCGCCACCGGTCGCCTTGGTCATGGAGACCTTGCCGTCATCGGAGCCGCCCGCGCCGACCAGAACCGTCTCCGCCTCCTGGGGCTCCAGCACCTCGTCCAGCGTGAGCACGCCGAGCCGCTTGCGCTCGCGCAGGCCGAGGGCGTACGAGAGGACGAACACGAAGAGCAGGCCGACCAGGAGCGCCGGGATCATCGGGACGAAGATGTCGCTGGCGTCGAGCTTCAGCGCGGTCGCGGCGCGGGCGGTGGGGCCGCCCCAGGGCAGCGTGTTCATCACGCCGTTGGCCATGGCGGCGACACCGGTCAGCACGACCAGGCTCATCTTCAGGCGCTTGTACAGCGGGTACATGGCCGAGACGGTGATCATGAAGGTGGTGGAGCCGTCGCCGTCGAGGGAGACGATCGCCGCGAGGACGGCCGTACCGACGACGATCCGCATCGGGTCGGCCTTCGCGAACTTCAGGATCCCGCGCACGATCGGGTCGAAGAGGCCGACGTCGATCATCACACCGAAGTAGACGATCGCGAACATGAGCATCGCCGCGGTGGGGGCGAGGCTGGTGACGCCTTCGATGACGTAGTCACCGAGGTGGGCGCCCTTCCCGACGAAGACGCAGAACAGTGCCGGGATCAGCACGAGCGCCGCGATCGGCGACATCTTCTTCATCATGATCAGGACCAGGAAGGTCGCGATCATGGCGAAGCCGAGGATGGTCAGCATGAGTGGATACCTAACGTTCGCCCTTGAACATCCCACCAGGGCCGGCGGTGCGATGACGTTAGGTCTCCGTGAGGAGCGTTAACAAGACGTTGACGTGCGAGCAATAAGCGCAAAACTCCAGGTCAGGGCTTTGCTCAGGTCAGCGGGGTGAGCTCGACGGGGACTCCGTTGAGGACCGCGTTGCCGGACAGCGGGTCGAGCAGGGTGCCGTCGAGGAGCTGGTTGACGTTGACTCCGGGGTCCTTCAGCGCGTGGCTCATCCGGGTGCCCGGCCGGTCGTGGCCCCAGCCGTGCGGCAGGCTGACGACTCCGGCGCGCACGGCGTCGGTGACCTCCACGGGCGCGGTGACCTCTCCCCCGGCCCCCTTCAGCCGTACGGCCGCGCCGTCCCGCACACCGAGCTTCTCGGCGTCGTCGGGGTGGATGTGCACGGTGCAGCGGTTGGTGCCCCCGGTGAGGGCGGGCACGTTGTGCATCCAGCTGTTGTTGGAGCGCAGATGGCGACGGCCGACGAGGACCAGCCCGTCGGACCGCTCGTGGAGGGTTTGCCGGAGGCGCGGCAGATCGTCGGCGATCGGCTTCGGAAGGAGTTCCACCTGTCCGCTGCGGGTCTTGAGCGGCTGCGGCAGCCGGGGCTTGAGCGGCCCGAGGTCGATGCCGTGCGGATGCGCGAGCAGCTTCTCCAGACTCAACCCGTCGGGGCGTACGCCGAAGCCGTCGCCGTAGGGGCCGAGGCGGAGCATCATGTCGAGCCGGCGCTCGGGGCCGGTGTCGCCGAAAAGCTGCGCGGCGAGGTCCTGCGGGTCCCGGCCGTGCACCGGGGAGTGCGTCTCCTTGACCGCCTTGCCGAGGGTCTGGCCGATGACCATGTCGTCGACGGCCGACGGGTCGGCGCCGTGCATCCCGGTCGCGGCGAGGACCAGCCTGGCCAGGATCTCGGTCTCCGCCATCCGACCGGGCTCCAGGGGGACGGCCGGGCGGTTGTAGCGGACCTGGTTGCGCACCGCGAGGGTGTTGAAGGCGAAGTCGTGGTGCGGGCTCTGGGAGGGCGGGGGCGGCGGCAGGACGACATGGGCGTGGCGCGAGGTCTCGTTGAGGTACGGGTCGACGCTGACCATGAAGTCCAGGGAGTCCAGCGCCTTGTCGAGCCGGTCGCCGTTGGGGGTGGAGAGCACGGGGTTGGCGGCGATGGAGATGAGTGCCCGGACGGGCTCGCCCTCGTCGGTGGCGGTGTCGATCTCCTCGGCGAGCGCGGAGATCGGCAGCTCGGCCTTGGCCTCGGGGTATCGGCTCACCCGGGAGTGCCAGCGCCCGAGCGCGAAGCCGTGGCTGGGCCCGGCGGGCCGGGGCGTCCGGTCGGTGGCCGCCTGCGGGAACAGGGCGCCGCCGGGGCGGTCGAGATTGCCGGTGAGGATGTTGAGCACGTCGACGAGCCAGCTGGCGAGGGTGCCGTGCGGGACGGTGCAGCTGCCGATGCGGGCGTAGACGGCGGCGGTGGGGGCGGCGGCGAGTTCGCGGGCGAGGGTGCGGATGGTGTCGGCGTCGACGTCGCAGGCGTCCGCCACGGCGTCGGGGGTGAAGTCGCCGAGCCGCGCCCGGAGTTCGTCGAGCCCCGTGACATGGGGCGCCAACTCCCCGAGCTCCACGAGGTCTTCCTCGAAAAGAACGTGCGCCATCGCCGCCAGCAGCAGCGCGTCGGCGCCGGGGCGGATCGGGATGTGCCGGTCGGCGAGCTTGGCGGTGCGGGTGCGGCGCGGGTCGATGACGGTGAGGGTGCCGCCTCGGGACTTGAGGGCCCTGAGCTTGCCGGGGAAGTCGGGTGCGGTGCACAGGCTGCCGTTGGACTCAAGGGGGTTGGCCCCGATGAGCAGCAGGTGGTCGGTGTGGTCCAGGTCGGGCACCGGGATGGCGTTGGCGTCGCCGAAGAGCAGACCGCTGGAGACGTGCTTGGGCATCTGGTCGACCGTGGAGGCGGAGAAGACGCTGCGGGTGCCGAGGCCGCCGAGCAGCAGCGGCGGGTAGAGCGCGCCGGCCATGGTGTGCACATTGGGATTACCGAGGACGACACCGACGGAGTTCGCGCCGTACCGCTCGACGACGGGCCGGATCCCCGCGGCGACGGCGTCGAAGGCCTCCTCCCAGGTGGCCTCGCGGAGCACGCCGTCCTTGCGCACGAGGGGCGCGCGCAGCCGGTCGGGATCCCCGTCCACGGCTCCGAACGAAGCCCCCTTGGGGCAGATGAACCCCTTGCTGAACACATCCTCCCGATCACCTCGGGCTCCGGTCACCCGGGTGCCTTCGATGGTCAGCGTCAGCCCGCAGGTGGCCTCGCAGAGGGGGCAGATGCGCAGGGCGGTGCGGGACACGGGTCCTCCCGGGGGCAGCGGTGCCTGTCCCGAGTGAGCATACCGACCGGTATGCATGGAGGCGAGGGGTCAGAGCCGATCGAAGAGGATCGGGCCGTTGCGGGTGCCGAGCACGACCCCCCTCGGGGGCGGACCCGTTCAGTCCAGGACGCGTGCGAGATAGGCGCGGAGCAGCTCGCGTGCCTCCTCGATGATGCGTTCGTCGCCCTCCGGGGAGACGCGGAAGGCGAGGTGGACCAGGGTGTCGGCGGTCTCCACGGCGACGAGGAAGACGCGGCGGAGCTCTTCGTCGGGGGCCCGGCCCACATAGGTGGACAGCAGTTCGGTGAGGCGGTCCGCCACGCGGTGGTTGGGCTCGGCGCGGCGGGCGCCGACGGGTATCTGGTTGCCGAAGTCGACCAGGGAGAATCCGGGCGCGGTCCGCTTCATCAGCAGGTACTCGTCGAGTACGGCGTCCATGGCGGTGCGCCAGTCACGGACACCGCCGCTCGCCAGACGCTCGGTGACGCGCTCGGCGTACCGCTCCAGGTTGCGCTGGGCCAGGGCGTCGGCCATCTGCCGCTTGTTGCCGAAGAAGCGGTAGACCGAGCCGATCGGGACGCCGGCGCGCTGGGCGACCGCGCGGGTGCTCAGGGCGTCGTAGCCGACCTCGTCGAGGAGGTCGGCGCAGGCGTCGAGGATCCTGGTGAGCCGTTCGGCACTGCGCCGCTGTACGGGCGCGCGGCGGAGCGAGGTCGCTTGGGGCACGGGCTTCATGATGCCTTTCCGGCGCGGTCCGGTGAACCTTGCCCTCCAGTACGGACCCGGGTGGCCCCTGCACTCATCGTCGGCTCGGCCTCGGACGCCGTGAGGTCGGTCGTGCTCTCGATCGGTTCGCCGTCCGCGGCCCACACCGTGCCGTCGTCCGCGTACAGCCGGGCGGTGAGGTGGTGCGTACCGCGCGGGACCAGCTCGGCGGGGAGGCGGTACCGGTCGGTGCGCAGCCGGGCGACCAGCCGGCCGTCGACATAGAGGTGCGCCAGGCCCCGTCCGGCCACCGGCGTCTCCTTCGTACCGGCGGGCGAGAAGCGGAAGCCGCTGACGGTGAGCCGGACGTCCCAGCTGTCGTCGGGGTTGGGCTGCACCTCGACGCCGACCTCGGGCGCCTGGTCCTTGTCGACCTCGCGGTAGAGCCTGCCCTCCTCGTCGGAGTCGTCGAGCAGCTCGCCGACCGGCGCGGGCGACACCCCGCCGTTCTTCCCGTCCTGTGCGCCACTGGTACCGCAGCCCGCGGATCCGGTCAGTACCAGGACACAGACCGCGAGCGCGGCAAGCGGCCCCCGCGTCCACGACATGCCCTGGAGCCTAGAACACAGGTCCGACACTCGGATCCCCCTGGAGTCGGGTTCGAGTCGTCCGCAGTGATGAGGAGGGGTGTACCTCTTGCGTCCATCCAGCCGGAATCCTACGGTGATACATAGGATTCCAATTGATCGAGGGAGCTGGCATGAGCGGGGACGCGCGGAAGACCGCGGAGGGGCTGTCGTACCTCCTCGGTTTCGGCAACGAGCACACCTCCGAGGCGGTGCCCGGCGCCCTTCCCGAGGGCCGCAACTCACCGCAGCGCGCGCCCCTCGGGCTCTACGCCGAGCAGCTCAGCGGATCGGCGTTCACCGAGCCGCGGTCCCACAACCGCCGCTCCTGGCTGTACCGGATCCGCCCCTCGGCGGCCCACCCCGCCTTCACCCGCATGGACAACGGCGCGCTGCGCACCGCGCCCTTCACCGAGTCGGTGCCGGACCCGAACCGGCTGCGCTGGAACCCCCTGCCCGACCCCGCCCCCGGCACCGACTTCCTCGCGGGCCTGTGGACCCTCGGCGGCAACGGCGACGCGGCCCAGCGCGCCGGCATGGCCGTCCACCTCTACAGCGCCAACGCCTCCATGGACCGCGTCCTCAGCGACGCCGACGGCGAGCTGCTGATCGTCCCGGAGCAGGGCGGACTGCTGCTGCGCACCGAGTTCGGGCTCCTGCACGCGGAGCCGGGACACGTGGCACTCATCCCGCGCGGGGTGCGCTTCCGGGTGGAGCTGCTGGACGCGACCGCCCGCGGCTACGTCTGCGAGAACTACGGCGCCCCCTTCCAGCTCCCCGACCTCGGCCCGATCGGCGCCAACGGCCTCGCCAACGCGCGGGACTTCCAGGCGCCGGTCGCCGCGTACGAGGACGTCGAGGGCCCGGTGGAGGTCGTCAACAAGTACTGCGGCAACCTCTGGCGGGCGACGTACGGCCACTCCCCGCTCGACGTGGTCGCCTGGCACGGCAACCATGTGCCGTACGTGTACGACCTGCGCCGCTTCAACGTCATCGGGACGATCTCGTACGACCACCCCGACCCGTCGATCTTCACGGTGCTCACCTCCCCCTCGGACACCCCCGGCCTCGCCGGTGTCGACTTCGTGGTCTTCGCGCCGCGCTGGCTGGTCGGCGAGGACACCTTCCGGCCGCCGTACTTCCACCGGAACGTGATGAGCGAGTACATGGGCCTGATCGAGGGCGCCTACGACGCGAAGGCGGAGGGCTTCGTGCCGGGCGGCGGCTCGCTGCACAACATGATGTCGGCGCACGGTCCGGACCGGGAGACGTTCGACAGGGCGAGCGCGGCGGAGCTGCGGCCGCAGAAGATCGACGACGGACTCGCGTTCATGTTCGAGACGCGGTGGCCGGTGACGCTGACCGCACACGCGGCGGGGGCGGATCACCTCCAGCACGGCTACGACGACGTGTGGCAGGGCCTCGAACGTCACTTCCGCCCCTTGCACTGATCAACTCCTGCCGGTACGGATGGCCCCGTGACCTCCTTCGCCCCGGACTCCATCGTCCTCAACCGCAAGCTGCCGCTCTGGTACCAGGTCTCGCAGTCGCTGCGGGCCTCGATACTCGGCCGCCGGCCCCAGGACCCGCTGCGCCTGCCCACCGAGGAGCAGCTGGCCGGGCACTACGGCGTGAGTGTGCTGACCATGCGGCAGGCGCTGAAGGAGCTGGAGGACGAGGGGCTGATCACCCGCCACCGGCGCCGGGGCACGTTCATCGAGCCGCATGTGCAGCGCGGGGCGCCGGTGCGGCTGCTGGGCTCGGTGGACGCGATCGTGGCCCAGCAGTCGGGGATGGCGGCCCGGATGCTGGATCACGGGAAGGCTCCGGTGCCGGCGGAACTGGTGGAGTACTTCCCGGATCTGGACGAGGTGGCGACGTATCACCGCCTTCGGTCCGACGAGAAGACGGGCGAGCCGACGAACCATGCCCGCAACTTCGTCCGGCCCGAACTCGCCGAGCGGGTCGAGCCGGCGGATCTGGCGCGGTGGCCGATGACGAAGGTGCTGCGGGATGTCGTGGGGGCGGACATCAGCCGGATCACGGACACGGTGGAGGCGAGACTGGCGGATCCGGAGACCGCCCGGCTGTTGGAGGTGCCTCTGCTGAGTCCGATCCTGCACTACACGGGGGTTACGTACGATTCGGGCGGTCGGGTGCTGGATGTGGCTGTCATCCACTATCGGGGGGATCGATTCTCCTTCACGGTGACGTTGGAAGCCAACTAGTCGACGTGCCGCCGCCACGACGTACCATGCCCACCGTGACGCACGACGACGCTCCGCCGCTCGCGGACCTCATGCCGTGGTCCGTCGCACCGGTTCGGGTGGGCCGGGGGTGGCCGACGGGGCCCGACGCGGGCTGTCTGAAGGCGCGCTGGGACGCCTTGGTGAAGGCCGAGGGGGCGGACCGGGAGGCGCTGCTGGAGCCGAGCCGGTCGCGGACGCTGCATTCGGCCGTGGGTCAACTGCCCGGGCGGACCGGCGGTACGGAGAAGCTGGTCCGCGCCTCGGGGCCGTGCCCGGAGCCGGTGCGGGTGCTGTGCGCGCCCTTCGACGAGCAGTGGCTGATCCCGGACCACCGGCTGATCGACTCGGCCCGCCCCGAGCTGTGGCGGGTGGCCGACGAGCGGCAGACGTTCGTGGTCGAGGCACCCGGCGAGCTGATCGCCACTTCCCTCCTCCCTCTCCTGCGTCCGGGGCGCGTCCGCCCCCTCTACCGCCGCCCCGGCGGCACGGAACCGAACCTCGCCCCGGGCCTGTTGGACCACCTGGCCGGCCGTCTGGGGCTGGCCCCCGACCCGGGCGACCTCCTCGCCTGGACGCTGGCGACAGCCCGCCCGGATCTCACGGTCCCGCTCACCTCGGACCCCGAACTCTGGGCGAAGGGTGTGGAGTTGGGGCACCGTCTGCTGTGGCTGATGCGTCGCGACGGCGACCGGCCCAAACTCCCGGGCGGGCGCCGTCCGTACGTCCGCGCCCCGCTCCCCGGTCGCCCGCTGACGCTCCTCTACGACGCTGAGGAGGAGACCCTGCACCTGGACGAGGGCCGTATCTCCCCGGTGCCGCCCGCGGCCTGGGAGTACGCGGTGGACGGCGTCCAGGTGCTGGAGCAGTGGTTCACGGCACGCACGGCGGAGACGGCGGAACCGGGCACGCTCGCGGCGGTCCGCCCGCCGACGTGGCCACAGACCTGGACCTCCGAACTCCTCGAACTGATCACCGTATTGGCTCTGCTGGCCGAACTGCGCCCGCGGCAGGCGGAGTTGGCCGTGATCGCGCCGATCACGGCAACGGAGCTGCGCCGGGCGGGAGTTCTCCCGGTCCCGGACTCCGCCCGCCGGCCGGCGTCAGTCCTGGACCATCACGAGGAAGGCCCGGAGGGTCAGTTCGCGCTGATCTGAACCCGGCCTACTGGGGCGCGAAGCTGTCCAGCAGCCGGCGCAGCATCCGGTCGAAGGCCGCGTCCGGATCGTCCGCCGGGGCCACTCCCTGCGCGAACAGCGCGGCCAGGTGCGGATACGCGCCCGTCATCACCTGGCTCATCATGTACGTCCCGCGCACTGCCTGTTCCCGCTCCGCCGACCACGACTCGGAGCGGGTCCGCTCGGCCACGGCCTGCTCATTGGCGACGAACGTCATCACCGAGCCGTTGACCATCCCGAACAGCTCCAGCTTGGTGCCCGGCGGCACATCGAGCCCCTCCAGGGCGGCCAGGGTCCAGTCCAGGACGCGCAGGGCGTTGGGGCTGATGCTGTAGACGGTGGACATCACGCGGATCACCCAGGGGTGCCGCCGCATGATGCCGCGGGCCTGGTGGGCGAGGTCCGTCATGTCCGCGCGCCAGTCCCCGGCGGGGGCGCGGGACAGCTCGTACTCGCCGCTGACCAGGTCGACCATCAGCTCGTACAGGTCGACCTTGCGGGGCACGTAGTTGTACAGCGACATCGTGCCGCAGCCGATCTCGGCCGCCACCCGGCGCATCGAGACCGCGTCGAGTCCGTCCGCGTCGGCGATGCGCACCGCTGCCGCCGCGATGTCGGCACGGCTGTAAGCGGGCCTGGGCCCGCGCCCCGTCCGCTCCGGGCGCGCCCAGATCACCTCGGGTTCGCCGCTTCGGCCCGCCATGGATCACCACCTCGCCCACCATCGTAGTTACGTACACCGTACGTAATGCGCTATGGTCGCGGCATGACTACTACGTACGCTGTACTTAGTGAAGGTCTGGAGAAGCGCTTCGGTGATGTCCACGCGGTGCGCGGACTGGATCTGGCCGTGGCTCAGGGCACGGTCTGCGGGATCCTCGGCCCCAACGGCGCGGGCAAGACGACGGCGGTCCGGCTGCTGACCACGCTGCTGCGCCCGGACGCCGGTTCGGCCCGGGTGGCCGGTCACGACCTGACGCGGGAGGCGGCGGCGATACGCCGCAGGATCGGCGTCACCGGGCAGTACGCCTCGGTCGACGGCGATCTCACGGGCCGCCAGAACCTGCTGCTCTTCGCCCGGCTGCACCGGCTCCGGGACGCGGCCGCGCGCGGCACCGAGCTGCTGGACCGCTTCGGGCTGACCGAGGCCGCCGACCGGCCGGTGTCCACCTGGTCGGGCGGCATGCGGCGCCGCCTCGACCTGGCCGCGAGCCTGGTCCGGCGCCCCGAGATCCTTTTCCTGGACGAGCCGACGACGGGTCTCGACCCCGCGAGCCGCAACCAGATTTGGGACGCCGTGCGCGCCCTCACGGCGGAGGGCACGACCGTGCTGCTGACCACGCAGTATCTGGAGGAGGCCGATCAACTCGCCGACGACATCGCCCTGGTGGACCGGGGCCGGGTCGCGCACACCGGGTCCCCGCGGGAGCTCAAGGCGCTGATCGGGTCCCAGGCCGAGGTGGTCGTCGCCCACGCCGACGCCCTGACCCGGGCGGCGGCGGTACTGGATCAGCTCACCGGAGCGCGGCCGACCTTCGACCACGACCGTCAGGCGGTGGCCGCCGTCACCCGGGACACCACGCTCACCCTCCCCCGGCTGGTGCGCGAACTCGACGCCGCCGGAGTGCCGTTGCTCGACGCGAGCCTGCGGCCGCCCACCCTCGACGACGTCTTCCTCCGGCTCACCGCGGACACACAGGACCCCACTCTGGACGACAAGGAGCGCGCGGCATGAGCACGCTGGCGTACGACGGCACGGCGCTGATGGGCCGCCAGCTCAGGCGGATCCGGAACAGTCCGGGGCTGCTGATCCTGACCCAGACCACGCCGATCACGATGCTGCTGTTCTTCGGCTATGTCTTCGGCAGCGCGGTCGCCATGCCGGGTGCGGAGTACCGCACCTTCCTGGTGCCGGGCCTGCTGGCGGCGACGGCGGCCGGCGGGATCATGACGGGGATGTTCCAGGCGGCCCAGGACACCCACCGGGGCGTGACGGACCGGCTGCGCACCCTGCCGGTGAGCCGGGCCGCCGTACCGCTCGGGCAGGCGATGGCCGACCTGGCCGTCACGGCCGTTGGCCTGGTGCCGTTCCTGCTGGTCGGGCTGGCGGTGGGCTGGCGGTTCGAGGGGTCGGCGGTGGACGCCGTCGCCGCACTCGGGCTGTTCCTGCTGTTCCGGTTCGCGTGCACCTGGGTCGGGATCGTGCTGGGCCTGGCCAGCCGGAGCGAGGAGGCGGCCGGACAGCTCGGCAGCGCCACCATCGTCCTGCCGCTGCTGTCCAGCGCGTACATCCCCACGGAGAACCTGGCGGGCTGGCTGCGCACGGTCGCCGAGTGGAACCCGATCAGCGCGGTCACCACGGCCCTGCGGGACCTGTCCGGCAACGCTCCCGTGCCGCCCGACGCGGCATGGCCGATGGCGCACCCCGTCGCCGGGTCGCTGGCCTGGAGCGCGGTGCTGATCGCGCTCGCCGCGCCGCAGGCCGTACGCCGCTACACGCGTGGCCGGAGCTGAGTCACCGTGGTCAGGGCTGAGACACCCGTGGCCAAGGCTGACCGTCACGGGGCATGATCGCCCGCATGGAATCGCAGCCGCTGCCGCTCACCGGTATCACCGTCGTCGCCGTCGAACAGGCTGTCGCCGCCCCCTTCGCCACCCGGCAGCTCGCCGATCTCGGCGCCCGGGTGATCAAGGTCGAGCGGATCGACGGCGGCGACTTCGCGCGCGGCTACGACACCGCCGCCGCGGGCCTCGCCTCGCACTTCGTGTGGTGCAACCGCGGCAAGGAGTCCCTCGCCCTGGACCTGAAGGACCCGCGCGGCCTGGACGTCGTACGGCGGCTCGTCGGCGAGGCGGACGTCTTCGTGCAGAACCTCGCGCAGGGGGCGGCGGCGCGGCTGGGCCTGGACGCGGCCACCCTGTGCGCGGCGCACCCGCGGCTGATCGCCGTGGACATCTCCGGCTACGGCGCCGGCGGCCCGTACGCGGACAAGCGGGCCTACGACATGCTCGTGCAGTGCGAGGCGGGTCTGGTGTCGGTGACCGGGACGCCGGAGCAGCCGGTGAAGGCCGGGATCCCGGCGGCCGACATCGCGGCGGCCATGTACGCCTTCTCGGGGGTGCTCGCGGCGCTGGTGCGCCGGGGCGTGACCGGGCGGGGCGGGCCGGTCGAGGTGTCGATGCTGGAGTCGCTGGCGGAGTGGATGGGGCATCCGCTGCATCACGCGATGCACGGGGGCAATCCCCCGGCCCGGACCGGGCTCGCACACTCCGTGATCGCGCCGTACGACGCCTATCCGACGGCCGACGGCGGGCGGGTGCTGCTGTCGGTGCAGAACGACCGGGAGTGGCGGCGCCTGGCCGAACAGGTGCTTCAGCGACCGGAGTTGGGCACGGATCCGGCGTACGCGACGAACGCGGCCCGGGTGGCGAACCGGGAGCGCACGGACGAGTTCGTCGCGAAGGCGCTGGGCGCGCTCGACGCCGACGAGGCGCTGGCGCGGCTGGAGGGCGCGGGGATCGCCTGTGCGCGTCTGAGGGATCTGCACGAGGTGGCGGACCATCCGCAGCTGGCGGCCCGGAAGCGGTGGCGGGAGGTGGGTTCGCCGGTGGGGCCGTTGAAGGCGCTGCTGCCGCCCATCACGCTGCCGGACGGGGAGACGGCAAGGATGGGGGACGTGCCCGCGCTCGGGGAGCACACCGAGACGCTGCTGCGAGCCGTGGGGATGACGGTAGACGAGATCGCAGCGCTGCGCCGGGACGGCGTGGCCGCCTGAGCGCGGGCCTCCTCGGGGTTGCCGGTGAAGCTCAGCGCCCGCCGAACAGCGAACGGCGCAGTCGGCGCAGCGGTGCGAAGAGCGAGACCCGACGGACTCGCGCACTCGTGCCACTGCGGTCGCGCGCGGTGTCACGCGCGGTCAGCTCACGCATCAGCGAGGTCGCCTCGGCCGTCTTCTGCTGCGGCACGGCGGGACCCGCCAGCACCGAGAGATGGCGGTCGAGGCGCGAACTGGTCGCGCTGCTCCCGCAGGTGATCGCAGGGACCCTCGCCCTGCTGCGCACTGTTATCTGTTCCATGTCACTCCCCACCCGTACGAGTCCACCCGGCCCGGGCAGGGTAACCCTATCGCCCCCTTGGGGCACTCGTGTATCGCGGTCACAGGATTCACCTTCCCCGTAAGGGTGTTGACGACCCGTCGTTGATTACTCTCCGAATCCGACCGATTTCAGGGCGAGTTGGACCACCGGCCGAGTCGTGGGCTGAGCCGAGCCGCCGTCCGGCTCGACGGTTACAGCCAGTGACGTCGCGGAGGTGTCCAGACCGGACGCGACCAAGGGCGCGTCACCCTCGAAGAGCCCGAGGGAGCGCGGTTGTGCGCCGGGGCGCATGACCCACAACTGGTGCACGCGGTCGCCCGGAAGGTCGTCGTAGCCCCCGAGGGTGACGACCGCGCGCCCCTCCGATGCGGAAGCGATCACTCCGATACTTCCGCCCTCGGCGTCCCGTCCGGTGCTCGCACGCGCGTCGGGAGCGGCGAGAACGTGGGCGATCTCACGCGCCTGCGCCCGCTCCGCGTCCAGCTTCTCCTGCGTGTCGTTCGCCTGCACGGCGAACAGGGAGGCGACCACCAGCGCCGCGGCGGCGGTCGCGGTGGCGAAGGGCACGAACAGCGGCCGCCGCTCCCGCGCCCTGGGCGGCGGCCCGGCCCCCCACACATGCGCCGGCAACTGCGGCTCCCGGGCCACCCGCACGCCGTCCTGCGGAGTGGCCCGTACGGCGGCCAGGACCCGTTCGCGCATCGCGGCCGGCGGCGGGGCCGAGGTGGACCAGGCCAGCCGTACCGCGTCCTCGGACAGGGTCCGCACCTCGGCGGCGCAGCGCTCGCACTTGCGCAGGTGCTTCTCGAAGCGGACCCGCTCGGCGGGCTCCAGGGCGTCGAGGGCATAGGGGGCGGCGAGGGAGTGGAGGTCCCCCCGGCGGAAGAGGCTCATGCGGCACCTCCCAGGCACTCGCGCAGCCGGGTCAGCCCGTCCCGCATCCGGGTCTTCACCGTGCCCAGCGGGCAGGAGAGCCGCTCGGCGACCTCACGGTAGGTGTACCCCTCGTAGTAGGCGAGGGTGACGGACTGGCGCTGGAGCGCGGTGAGCCGGTCCAGGCAGCGGCGCACCCACTCGCGTTCCAGGCCCGCCTCGACCTCCTCGGACACCTGGTCGAAGGCGGGGTGATGGGCCCGGCGTGCCTCGCGCTGCTCGCGTTCGCCGGCCGCGCGGGCGCTGCGCACCCGGTCCACGGCCCGTCGGTGGGCGAGGGTGAGGATCCAGGACAGGGCGCTGCCCCGGCCGGGGTCGAACCGCCCCGCGGACCGCCAGGTCTCCAGCAGCACTTCCTGCGCAACCTCCTCCGACTGGGCGGGGTCCCGCACGACCCGCCGCACCAGTCCGAACACCGGCCCGGACACGATCCCGTACAACTCCTCGAATGCCTTCTGGTCCCCACCAGCCACGAGCACCAGTAGCTCGTCCGCCTCCAACTCGTCTCCCCCTCCCGCGAGACCGCATCTGGGCCGTCCCGTCCCACGAGGTATTCGCAACGCACCCACCTCCGGATGGGGTTACGGATCAGAAGGCCGAAAACGCGGGTCGGCGGGGCGCGAAATAAGTTTTCAGGTTCGACCAATCCGCCCCGCGCCCTGCTCCGAATCCCGGTGCGTCAGGCAAGTTGAACCGAGGACGGACGGCATGACACCTATCTCCAGGAGCGGCGCGGGACGCGCGAGTGTCGCGACCCTCATCTGTGGTGCGCTGGCCGCCGGGGGGCTCGCAGCCGCCGGCGTGACCGCGCTGGAACCGGGGGCGGCCTCCGCCTCCAGCCACCGGGAGGCCCCGTTGATCTCGGGGACCCCGCAGTACGACAACACGGACGTGTACGCGTTCGTCAGCCCGGACAAGCCGGACACGACGACGATCGTCGCGAACTGGATCCCCTTCGAGGAGCCGGCCGGCGGACCGAACTTCTTCACGTTCGCCGAGGACGCGCAGTACGACATCCACATCGACAACAACGGTGACGCGCAGGGCGAGCTGCTGTACCGCTTCACCTTCAAGACGCACACGAAGAACGAGAAGACGTTCCTGTACAACACCGGGCCCGTCGAGAGCCTCGACGACCCCGACCTGAACGTCACGCAGTCCTACGACATCGATCTGCTGAAGCTGAAGAACCAGCACCTGGTGGCGAAGACGAAGATCGCCAACGATGTGCCGGTGGCGCCGTCGAACGTGGGCAAGGCGTCCATGCCGGACTACGCGAAGCTGCGCTCGCAGGCCGTGCACGAACTCGCGGGCGGCGCCTCGTCGTTCGCCGGTCAGGCCGACGACCCGTTCTTCCTCGATCTGCGGGTCTTCGATCTGCTGTACGGCGGGAACCTCAGCGAGGTCGGGAACGACACGCTCAAGGGCTACAACGTCAACTCCATCGCGCTCCAGGTGCCCACGCACATGATCACGGAGTCGGCGGAGCAGCCGATCGTGGGGATCTGGTCGACGACCCAGCGCAAGAACGCGCAGGGGCAGTTCGCGCAGGTCTCGCGCCTGGGCATGCCGCTGGTGAACGAGGTCGTCAACCCGATCAAGGACAAGGACAAGTTCAACGCGAGCGCGCCCTGGAACGACGGGCAGTTCCTGAAGAACGTCACCAACCCCGAGCTGCCGAAGCTCATCGAGGGGATCTACAAGATCCCGGCGCCGAAGGAGCCGCGCAACGACCTCGTCGACGTCTTCCTCAAGGGCGTGGAGGGGCTCAACCAGCCGCCGCACGTGCGGCCCGCGGAGGAGCTGCGGCTCAACACGTCCATCAAGCCGGCTGCCAAGCCGAAGCGGCTGGGTGTGCTGGACGGGGACAACGCCGGGTTCCCCAACGGGCGACGGCTGAGCGATGACGTTCTCGACGCCGCGCTCCAGGTTGTCGAGGGTGAGCTGGTCGGCGCGAAGAACGACCTCGGGGACGCGGTCGACAAGAACGACAAGTCCTTCGAGAAGGCGTTCCCGTACGTCGCGCTGCCGACCGAGGGGTCTCGGGGGCCGCTGGCGAAGGGTACGTCCGGTGGGAACGACGTGCGGAACCAGCTCGGTGACGCGCTGTCGCCCGCGGGTTCCTCCGAGGGTTCCACGGACACCACGCTGATCGCGGCTTCCGCGGGTGCGGGGGCCATCGGTGTCCTGCTGGTCGGGGCCGGGCTGCTGTGGTGGCGGCGGATGCGGGAGCGGGCGTACTAGGCGCCGTTGGGGTGCGGGGATTCCGCGGCCGCGGCTCGTGTGTGGCTGGTCGCGCCGTTCCCCGCACCCCTGACCGGACTGTTCCACCGTTTCTTCGTCAGTGATCTAGGAGAGGGCCATGAAATCGCGCGCCCAACTTGGGTTGTGTGCCGGGTTGTTGGCTGTTGCGCTCACCGGCGGGGCCGTGGCCCTCGGGGGTGGGAAGGACGCTCCCCGGCAGGACGACGTGTCGTCCGTGTCGGCGGTGGCGTTGCGGTCCGGGGACGTCGGGGCGCTGCAGGCCCATCTGCGGGAGCAGCCGCGGGACTTCAGCGGCTGGGCCACCCTGGGGCTCGCGTATGTGGAGCAGGCGCGCACGAGCGGTGACGCCTCCCGCTATCCGCAGGCCGAGCGGGCGCTGAAGCGGTCTCTGTCGCTGCAGGCCGGTAACGACCAGGCCCTCGCCGGACAGGCCGCGCTGGCCGCCGCCCGGCACGACTTCCCGGATGCCCTCGCCCACGCGGACCGGGCGCTGAAGGCCAATCCCTACAGCGAGCGGGCGCTGGCCAGCCGGGTCGACGCGCTGGTGGAGCTCGGGCGGTACGACGAGGCCGCCGAGGCCGCCGACCTCGCAGACGAACGGCGGCCGGGGATACCGGTGTTCACGCGGTACGCGTACGTGCACGAGCTGCGGGGCGAGGTGAGGACCGCGCGGCGGGTGCTGGAGCAGGCCCTCGCCTCCGCCGTCTCGCCCCCGGACGTGGCGTACGTGGCCACGCAGCTCGGCCAGCTCGCCTGGAACCAGGGCGACTACGAGGAGGCGCTGCTGCACTACGCGCGGGCGCTCGCCGCGGACGACGGCTATCTGCCCGCGCTGGAGGGCCGGGCGCGGGCGCAGGCCGCCGCCGGGGATCCGGAAGCGGCCGTGAAGGGCATGGAGGCCGTCGTCGCGCGGTCCCCGCTGCCGGGGCCGCTGGTCGTGCTCGGTGAGCTGTACGAGGCCGACGGTGACCGGGAGCGGGCCGCCGACCAGTACGCCCTGGTCGACGCGTGGACCGCGCTGGCCCGCGCCAACGGCGTCAACGCCGACCTCGACACCGCGCTCGCCGCGGCCGACCACGGCGATGCCGGGGCGGCGCTGCGCGCGGCCCGCGCCGAGTGGGACCGGCGCCGTACCGTGCACACCGCGGACGCCCTGGCCTGGGCCCTGCACGCGAACGGACGCGACAAGGAGGCGCTGCCCTACGCCCGCCGGGCCACGGCCACCGGGTACCGCAACGCGACCTTCCTGTATCACCGCGGCATGATCGAACTCGGCGCGGGCGAGGAGGAGGACGCGCGCAAGCACCTGTCGGCCGCCCTGCGCCTGAACCCCGGCTTCTCGCCTCTCGGCGCCCGCGAGGCCCGTACCGCCCTGAAGAACCTGGAGGCGGGCGAGTGACCCCCCGTCGTCTGCTCGCCTCCGGTGCGGCCGTGTTCGCGGCCGCCGGCGCGCTCGTGCTGGTCCCCTCCCCGGTCGCGAGCGCGCATCCCCTCGGGAACTTCACCGTCAACCGGTACGACGGGCTCGTCGTCGCATCGGGTGCCCTGCGCGTGAACCACGTGGAGGACCTCGCCGAGATCCCGGCGACGCAGGCGAAGCCGGACATCGAGCGGCTGGGCCTTGACCAGTGGGCCGGGCGGCGGTGCGCGAGTGCCGCCCGGGACAGCGAAGTCACCGTGGAGGGCCGGAGCGTTGCCCTCACCGTCAAGAGCAGTCACGCGCGCGTGCGGCCCGGGCAGGCCGGGCTCGACACCCTGCGGGTGGAGTGCGCGCTGAGTGCTCCGCTGCCCGACGGTGCGAGTCTGGCGGTCGGCTTCCGGGCCGCCGGCGCGGAGTCCGGGCCCGGGTGGCGTGAGGTCACCGCGCGCGGCGACCGGATGACGCTGACCGAGTCCGACGTACCGAAGGAGTCGCTGTCCGGTGAGCTGAGCGAGTACCCGGAGGAGTTGCTCTCCTCCCCGGCCGACACCTTGTCGGCCGCGCTGACCGTGCGGCCCGGCGGGCCCGCGCTGGTCGAGGAGGAGCGGGACGCGCCCGCCGCCTCGGTGCTGCCGCGCGGCGCCGACCGCTGGACCCGGGCCCTGGACTCCCTGGTCGCCCGCAACGACCTCACCGTCGGCTTCGCCGCACTCGCCCTGTTCATCGCGATCGGCCTGGGCGCGCTGCACGCCGTCGCCCCGGGGCACGGCAAGACGCTCATGGCGGCGGTGGCTACCGCCCGCGGCGGGCGCGCCCGGATGAAGGACGTCCTGCCGCTCGCCGCCTCGGTGACCATCACCCACACCCTGGGTGTGGTCGCCCTGGGCCTGCTGGTCACCGCGGGCTCGGCCGCCGCGCCGTCCGTCATCACCTGGCTGGGCGTCGCCAGCGGCGCCCTGGTCATGGCCGCGGGCGCGACCCTCGTACGACGGGCCTGGCACCAGCGCGGCCACCATCACCACCCGCACTCCCCGGTGCCGGAACGCACGCCTGTGCTGGTCGGCGCGCACAGTCATGGGCACGAGCACAGTCACTCCCACGACCACGACCACGGTCATGACCACGACCACAGCCACGAGCACGAGCACCCCAAAGAACACACCCACACCCACGGCGGCACCACCCACACCCACGCCACCGCCCCCACCGTGCGCGGCACGATCCTGCTCGGGTTCGCCGGCGGGCTCGTGCCCAGTCCCTCCGCCGTCGTCGTCCTGGTCGGTGCCGCCGCGCTCGGGCACGCCTGGTTCGGACTGCTGCTCGTCGTGGCCTACGGGGTCGGTCTCGCCCTCACCCTGACCGCGGCGGGCTACGCCGTCGTACGGCTCGGCGCCGGGGCGAGCCGGTGGGTGGAGCGGCGTCCGCGCTGGGCCGTCCACCCCGTGGCGGGCCTGGTCCGCCGCACCGCACCGCTGGTGTCCGCGTTGGTCGTCGTCGCTCTTGGGGCCGGATTGGTGCTCAAGGGGGCGGCATCAGCACTCGGTTGAGCTACTTTGTGAGGAAAAGGAGATTTCGCGCGCATGCGAATGGGGGCGCCCGTGTCCGACGCGACGGGCAGTGAACGAGTGATCGCGGGTCGCTACCGTCTCCTGTCCCCGCTTGGCGAGGGCGGCATGGGGACGGTCTGGCGCGCCCGGGACGAAGTGCTGAACCGCGAGGTCGCCGTGAAGGAGGTGCGTGCCCCGCACGGCCTCCCGGCGAGCGAGGTGGAGCGGATGTACGCCCGCCTGGAGCGCGAGGCGTGGGCGGCGGCGCGGGTGGCGAACCACAATGTGGTGACGGTGTACGACGTGGCCACGCAGGACGGCCGCCCGTGGATCGTGATGGAGCTGGTGCGCGGCATCTCGCTCGCCGAACTCCTGGACGCGGAGGGCCCGTTGCCACCGCAGCGCGCGGCGCACATCGGCGCCGAGGTGCTGTCGGCGCTGCGGGCGGCGCACGAGGCCGGGGTGCTACACCGGGACGTGAAGCCGGCCAACGTGCTGCTGGCCAACGACGGCCGGGTGGTGCTCACCGACTTCGGGATCGCCATGGTGGAGGGCAGTTCCGCCCTCACGATGACCGGTGAGGTGATCGGCTCGCCCGAGTTCCTCGCCCCGGAGCGGGCGCTGGGCCGCACGCCCGGCCCCGAGTCCGACCTGTGGTCGCTGGGTGTGCTGCTGTACGCGGCGGTCGAGGGCAACTCCCCGTTCCGCCAGGACACCCCGCTCAGCACGCTGCGGGCGATCGTCGACGAGGAGCTGCCGCCGCCGCTCCGGGCCGGGCCGCTCGCCCCGGTGATCG
Source organism: Streptomyces cinnabarinus (assembly GCF_027270315.1). Lineage (NCBI taxonomy): Bacteria > Bacillati > Actinomycetota > Actinomycetes > Kitasatosporales > Streptomycetaceae > Streptomyces > Streptomyces cinnabarinus. The sequence goes on from NZ_CP114413.1 coordinate 2,009,156, forward strand.
AGGGGCTGCTGCGCAAGGACCCCGCCGACCGGCTCCCGGCGGCGCAGGCCGAGCAGGACCTGCGGCTCGTCGGCGCGGGCGGCACGCCTCGCGCGGGCACGGTCCGGGCGACGCCGTACGCCCCGACGGTCGCGGCGCACCAGCAGCCGCCGCCGACCCCGCCCACGCCGTACCGGGGCGCGCCGACCGCCGCGACCACCACGCCGACCCGGACCGGCCCGGAGCGCCCGGAACGCAACCGGCGGGCCGCCGTCGTCCTGGTCGCGGGTCTGGCCGCGCTGGCGCTGGCGGCGGGCGGTCTGACGTACGCGCTGCTGAACCGGGACGACAACGGCGACAAGGCCGAGGGCGGCACGACCAGCGAGCCGGAGACGACGGCGGAGACGACACCGTCCGAGACCGAGGACGACGACACCCCGGAACCGACGCCGAGCGAGACGCCGACCGGGACGACCCCGCCGCCGCAGTCCGTGCAGGTCTCCCTGGCCGGGGCGAACACGGAGTACGAGGGCGCCTGTCCGCCGCCGCAGGAGGAGGCCCCGGCGTTCACGGCGACGTTCACGGTGGGGCAGCTGCCCGCCGAGGTCAGCTATCGCTGGGTGTCGCGGGACGGCGATGTCATGGACTCGGGGTGGAAGACGCTGTCGTTCCCCGAGGGCGGCTCGCGCACCAAACAGGACCGGGCGTTCGTGACGACGAACGACGACAGCGGGTCCTTCGAGAACGAGATCAGCGTGGAGGTCCGGGACCCGGTGGAGACCAAGTCCAACTCGGTGGCCTTCTCGGTGACCTGTGGGACGGAGACCCCGACGGACGGGGTCTCCCCTTCGCCTTCAGCGAGTTACTGAGCGGCTCGCGAGGAACCGCTGAAGGATCAGGCCGCGCCGTTCAGGACCGGCAGATAGCCGCCGGACTGTCCGGCCGCGGTCGGGTGGTACGACTCACCGATGTTGAGCCAGTTGACGCTGTGCAGCCAGGAGCTGCCGGAGCAGATCTCGTGGCCGGTGAAGGTGGAGCGGACGTCGCCGAAGGTGAAGGAGTACGCGGCGGCGCGGCGGGCGACGGCGGCGTTCAGGTAGTCGGAGGCGTCGTTGATGGCCTTGCGCTTGGTCTCGGACAGGCCGAGGCAGGACTGGCCGAGCTTGTAGAAGCGCGGGTAGCCGATGACGACGACATGGGCGTTGGGTGCCTTGGTGCGGATCGCCGAGTAGACGTTGTTGAGCTGGCCGGGCAGCGTCGAGTCGACGTACGCCCTGGCGGTGTTGATCCGGGAGACGCAGGAGCTGTCGGACTGGAGCACACAGGTCGTCATGACGTCGGCGAACCCGGCGTCATTGCCGCCGATGCTGATGGAGACCAGCGCGGTGGAGGAGTTGAGCGGGCCCAGCTGGTTGTTGAGAACATCACCCGTTCGGGCGCCCGAGCAGGCGGTGAAGGCGAACGACGAGGGTGAGTTGGCGGCCGCCCACAGGTAGGGGTGGGCCTTCGTGCTGCGCTTGCAGTCGCCGCTGGAGCCGATGTAGCTGCCGGCGCCGACGCCCGAGGCGTAGGAGTCGCCGAGCGCCACATAGGGCCCGGTGGCGGCCTGTGCGGAGCCGGCGCCCGCGAGGACGGCGCCGACGGCGAGGAGGAGCGAGCTGACGTAAGCGGCAATTCGGGAACGTCTCATGGAACCTCCCTTTAGCAGGATCTCTGCCACAACTGTCGTAGCAGCTACGCGTATTGACAGGAAGTGTCCATGTCAAGATTTTCAACCATGAATCGACCGGGACCCTATGGGTTCACTGTGGGTTTGATTACGTGCTCATGACAGATTTGTTGACAGCCCCTCAACTCTCTTGTTCTACGCATGTAGACCACCGAGTCTTTATCCACCCCACAGACGCGTGCCCCCCAAGCGCGCGTCGCCAATGAGGAGGACTCCCTCGGATGGCACAACTGCGTAGCAAGAAGCTCCGGTTCGCCGCGATAACCAGCCTGGCGACCGCGGCACTCGTCGGCGGACTCACATCCCTGCCCGCCCAGGCCGCCCCGGCCGAGGGCCGGGTCCTGGCCGCCGACTCCCCCACGGCGATCAAGGACAGCTACATCGTCACGCTGAAGAAGGGCGCCGGCTTCAAGGCGTCCTCCAGCGAGGGCAAAAGCCTGATCAAGGAGTACGGCGGCGCCGTCGGGAAGACCTTCGGCAAGGTCCTCAACGGCTACTCGGCCACCCTCTCCGCGGCCGAGGCCAGAAGGCTCGCCGCCGACCCGTCGGTGGCCTCCGTCGAGCAGAACCAGCGCGTACAGCTCGCCGACACCACCCAGTCCAGCGCGCCCTGGGGCCTGGACCGCATCGACCAGACCTCCCTGCCGCTGTCCGGCACCTACACCTACCCGGACTCCGCGGGCAGCGGCGTGACGGTCTACGTCATCGACACCGGCGTCCGCATCACCCACACCCAGATCAGCGGCCGTGCCTCCTACGGCTACGACGCGGTCGACGGCGACACCTCCGCCGGCGACGGCAACGGCCACGGCACCCATGTGGCCACCACGATCGCGGGCTCGACCTACGGTGTCGCCAAGAAGGCGAACATCGTCGCGGTCCGGGTGCTGAACAACAGCGGCTCCGGCACCACCGCGGGCGTGATCGCGGGCATCGACTGGGTGACGGCCAACCACTCCGGGCCCTCGGTCGCCAACATGTCGCTCGGCGGCTCCGCCTCCACCTCACTGGACACGGCGGTCGCCAACTCCATCGCGAGCGGCGTGACCTACGCGGTCGCGGCGGGCAACAGCAGCGCCAACGCCTCCTCGTACTCCCCGGCCCGGGTCGCCTCGGCGATCACGGTCGGCGCCACGACCAGCACCGACGCCAAGGCCGGCTACTCCAACTACGGCTCGGTCCTGGACATCTTCGCCCCCGGCTCCTCCATCACGGCCGGGTGGTACACCAGCGACACCGCGACCAACACCATCTCCGGTACGTCGATGGCGACCCCGCATGTCGCGGGCGCCGCGGCGGTCTACCTCGCGAACCACACCTCGTCCACCCCGGCCCAGGTCGCCTCGGCCCTGACCGGCGGCGCGACCACCGGCAAGGTCACCAGCGCGGGCACCGGCTCCCCGAACCGGCTCCTGAAGCTCGTTCCGTAGCGCGTGCGCAACCCCCGTCACACCTGAACCACCCGTTCCCCGGAGGTGCCCCACTCGCCTCCGGGGAACCGGCTTGTCCGAGCCGTCGCCGTCTTGACGGCCCCCGCGGGCCTGCGCCACATTGAAGCCCGGCATCCGGCGCTTCGGGGGGCAAAGTCGCCAATGCAGACGTTAAGGCTCAAGACATCCTCATCGGACGGCGCCCAGCGCGTGCGACCAGGACCGGGGGACCTGGCGCCACTGCTGGCGGGCGCCGCGACGGCCGTGGGGGCGGCCGGCGCGCTGCTCACGTTCGCCGACAGTGACTCGCCGCTGCGCGGCCCGCTCACGCTGTTCTTCCTGCTCGCCGCACCGGCCGCGGCCATCGCCGCCGCCCTGCGCGGGCTCGAACCCTTCGGCCGGACCATCGCCGCACTGGCGGGCGCGGTCGTCGTCAACATGCTGGTGGCCCAGGGAATGCTGGCCGTGCACCGGTGGTCCGCCGAGGGCGGCATCGTCGCCGTGACCGCGATCAGCTCCCTGCTGCTCCTGCTCGTGTCGGTACGGCGGCTGCGCGGCCGTACGGAAAGAAGGCGGACTCCCTGACGTGGACATCAGCGTGTACCGCCCCGGCGAGCTGACCGCCGCCGACCGGACGGCGTGGACGGCGATGCAGTCCAAGGCCCATCTGCACGGGTCGCCCGAGCTGGCGAACCCTTTCCTTTCACCCGAGTTCGCGCTCGCGGTCGGCCGCTGCCGGCCCGGGGTGCGGATAGCGGTCGTCCGGGAGTCCGGCGAGCCCGCCGCGTTCTTCCCGTACCAGCGCACCGCGGCCGGTGTCGGCCGGGCCGTCGGGCTCGGGGTCTCTGACGCCCAGGGCCTGGTCCACCGGCCCGGGTTCGGCTGGGACACCCGGGAGCTGCTGCGCGCCTGCGGGCTCGCGGTGTGGGAGTTCGACCATCTCGTCGAGGGGCAGTCCGCGTTCGCGGCCGAGGCCACCGGCACCTTCCCCTCACCGGTCATGGACGTGGACCAGGGCTACGAGGTGTATCTCGGCCAACTCCGGGAGCGCTCCCCCAAGTTCACCAGGACCACGCTTGCCAAAGAGCGCAAGCTGGGCCGCGACCACCCGGACGTGCGGTATGTGCACGACGAGCGGGACCCGGCCGCGCTGCGCACCCTGATGGAGTGGAAGTCGGCGCAGTACCGCAGGACCGGGCGCAGCGACCGCTTCGCGTCCGACTGGATCACGCGGCTGGTGGAGCAGCTCTTCCACACCCGGACCGAGTCGTTCGCCGGGGTGCTGTCGGTGCTGTACACCGGCGACAAGCCGATCGCCGCGCACTTCGGGCTGCGGACCGAACGGGTGCTGGCCTGCTGGTTCCCGGCGTACGACCCGGCGTTCTCGAAGTACTCCCCCGGTCTGGTGCTGCACCTGCGGATGGCCGAGGCGGCCGCCGCCGACGGCATCGCCTATCTGGACCTCGGCCGGGGCCAGAAGGAATACAAGGACTCCCTGAAGTCGCGCGAGCTCAGCGTGGCCGAGGGGTGGGTGACCCGGAGTCATCCGGTGGCGTTCGGGCATCGGGCACGGCGTGCCCCGGTGCGGGCCCTGCGCAATGTCGTGGTGTCCCGCCCGGAGCTGTTCGAGCCCGCGGACCGGCTGCTGAAGCGGGTGGGCAAGATCCGCTCAGGTCGGAAGTAACGGATAAACCAACAAAAACGTGAGGCCTGGTTCCAGGTCTTGCCATACGGACGCAATAGTCAATACCGTCATACATCTCACCCGCATCGGACCACCACTTACGCGGACCAGGGGAGGGCTCAGGGCCGCGGTGGCACCCGGCGCGGGGCGCGGTAGGGGGGTGCCGCACTCGGTCGGCGTACTGGAGGTACGCATGACCGGGGCGTGCCGCGCAATCGGCTGTCGCCTTGGCGGGAGCCGGTGAGTTATGCCAGTGAATAACCCCCCTTTCGAACCGGACACACAGCCGGGCCGCCCCAGGGGCGGGCGGTCCACCGGACGAGAGGGACCAGACTCATGAGCTCAGTTCTGCGCCCGGCGGCCTCGGGTGACAAGTACCGCACGGCCGGGGCGTACCGGCCCGTCTCCTCGCATCTGGCGATAGCGCCGCCGGTGAGCGTCGTCATCCCGGCCATGAACGAGGCGGAGAATCTTCCGTACGTCTTCAAGACACTGCCGGACTGGATCCACGAAGTGGTGCTGGTCGACGGCAACTCCACGGACAACACCGTCGAAGTGGCCCGCGAGCTGTGGCCGGAGGTGAAGGTCGTGGAGCAGCGTGGCAAGGGCAAGGGGGACGCCCTGATCACCGGGTTCGAGGCGTGCTCCGGCGACATCATCGTGATGGTCGACGCGGACGGCTCGGCCGACGGGCAGGAGATCGTCAGCTATGTCTCGGCGCTGGTCTCCGGCGCCGACTTCGCCAAGGGGTCGCGCTTCGCCAACGGCGGCGGCACCGACGACATGACCTTCATCCGCAAGCTCGGCAACTGGGCGCTGTGCACCATCGTGAACCGCAAGTTCGGCGCGCGCTACACGGACCTGTGCTACGGCTACAACGCCTTCTGGCGGCACTGCCTGGACAAGATCGACCTCGACTGCACGGGCTTCGAGGTGGAGACGCTGATGAACATCCGGGTGGTCAAGGCGGGTCTGAAGGTGCAGGAGATACCCAGCCACGAGTACCTCCGGATCTACGGCACCAGCAATCTGCGCGCCGTGCGGGACGGGTTCCGGGTGCTCAACGTGATCCTGAAGGAACGCTCCAACCGGCGCGATCTGCGCCGCCGCGCCGAGCGCTCCCCGATGCTCGACTCGGTCCGGGGAGAGGTGTCTTGAGCGGTCCCGACATCTCCGTCGTGATCTGCGCCTACACCGAGGACCGCTGGGAGGACATCCTCGCGGCGGTCGCCTCGGTGCGGGCGCAGTCCCGCCCGGCCCTGGAGACACTGCTGGTCGTCGACCACAACGACCCGCTCCGGGAGCGCCTGGCCAAGGAGTACAAGGAGGCCGGGGACGTCCGGGTGCTCGCCAACGCGGGCCCCCGCGGACTGTCCGCCGGCCGGAACACCGGCATCGCCGCCTCCTACGGCGAGGTGATCGCCTTCCTCGACGACGACGCCGTGGCCGAGCGGGACTGGCTGCGGCACTTCGCCGAGGGCTACACCGACCCGCGGGTGATGGCGGTCGGCGGGCGCACCGAGCCCATCTGGGCCTCGGGCCGCCGTCCGGCCTGGTTCCCGGAGGAGTTCGACTGGGTGGTCGGCTGCACCTACCGCGGCCTGCCGCCGGGCCGGGTCCGGGTGCGCAACGTCCTCGGCGGCAACGCCTCCTTCCGGCGTACCGCGTTCGACGCGGCGGGCGGCTTCGCCACCGGCATCGGCCGCGACGGCGACCGGCTGCCCCTGGGCTGCGAGGAGACGGAGCTGTGCATCCGCCTCACCCGGGCCAGACCCGACGCGCTGCTGCTGATCGACGACCGTGCGGTGATCCACCACCGGGTGCCCGAGGCGCGTGAGCACTTCGGGTACTTCCGCACGCGCGCCTACGCCGAGGGCCTGTCCAAGGCGCTGGTGGCGCGGAGTGTCGGCGCGGACAAGGGACTTGAGTCGGAGCGCCGGTACACCACCCGGGTCCTCCCGGCCGGGGTGGTCCGCGGGCTGCGGGACGCGGTGCTGGCCCGGCCGGGGGGCGCGGGCCGCGCGGGCGCGATCGTCGCCGGGGTGCTCACCGCGGCCGGTGGGTATGTGATCGGCAGCGTTCGGGCACGCAGGGGCGGCGCCACGTATGCGGTGGCGGCGATCGAGGGGGCGGAGGATGACTGACCGGGCCGAGACGACCGACGTCGCCGTGCCGATCCTCATGTACCACGCGGTGTCGTCCGAGCCGAACGACGCCACCCGTGGGCTCTCGGTGTCGCCGGAGGCGTTCGCCGAGCAGATGGCGGTCATCGCCGGTCTGGGCCTCAGCCCGGTCGGCACGGCCGAGCTGGCGGCCCGCTGGCGGCACGGACGCCCGCTGCCCGCGCGGCCGGTGCTGGTGACCTTCGACGACGGCTATGAGGGCGTGCACCGGCACGCCCTGCCCGTGCTCGCCAAACACGGCTTCCCGGCCACGCTCTTCGTCTCCACCGGCTGGCTGCGCGGCCCGTACGACACCGGCGGGGCCCTGGACACCATGCTGGACTGGGACCAGGTCCGCGAACTCGCCGCGGCCGGAGTGGAGATCGGCGGCCACAGCCACACCCACCCGCAGCTCGACCAGCTCCCGGACGACGCGCTGCGCCGGGAGCTGATCCTGTGCAAGGAGATCGTCTCGGACCAGCTCGGTACCGTCCCCGCCTCGTTCGCCTACCCGTACGGCTACTCCAGCCGCCGGGTCCGCGAGGCGGTGCGCGAGACGGGGTACGCCCAGGCGCTCGCCGTCGGCAACGGCCTCGCCCGCCGCCGGCAGGGCCCGTACGCGCTGCGCCGGGTCACCGTGCGCCGCAGTACCGGCGCCGAGGAGTTCCAGCGGCTGGTCGAGGGCCGCGCGATCACCCGTACGTTCGCCCGGGACCTCGCCCTCACCAAGGGCTACGCCATGGTCCGCAGAGCCCGACAGGTACGCCGGAAGGCCGGCCGAACCCGTGTCTGACACGACGACCACGACCGAGGCCGCGCAGCCCGCCGCCCAGGCGCCCGAGCAGTCGGGGCGCGGCAGTCAGCTGTTCCGCAACGCCTACGCCCTGATGCTCAACACCGGTATCTCCGCGGTGCTCGGTCTCGGTTTCTGGCTGGCCGCGGCCCGCTACTACTCCGAGTCGGCCGTCGGCCAGGGCTCCGCCGCCATCGCCGCGATGAAGTTCCTCGCGGGGCTGACCGCGGTGGCCCTGACCGGCGCGCTGGCGCGGTTCATCCCGATCGCGGGCCGCGCCACCGGGCGGCTGATCTTCCGTACGTACGCGGGCAGTTCGGTGATCGTGGCGCTGGCGGCGGGGGTCTTCCTGCTGACGCTGGACGTGTGGGGGCCGTCGTACCGCTTCCTGGACACGCCGGTGGCCGGGGTCGGTTTCGTGGTCGCCGTCGTCGCGTGGAATCTGCTGACGCTCCAGGACGGGGTGCTGACCGGGCTGCGCAGCGCGCTGTGGGTGCCGGTCGGCAACACCGCGTTCTCGGCGGTGAAGCTGGGCCTGCTGGTGGCGTTCGCGGCGGCGGTCCCGACCACCGGGGTGTTCGTCTCCTGGGTCGCGGCCATCGCGATCTCGGTGCTGCCGCTCGGCTGGCTGGTGTTCCGGCGGCTGGTGCCACGGCATGTGAAGTCGACCGCGGAGCACACGAAACAGCCGTCCCTGAAGGAGATCGGCAAGTTCCTCGCGGGCGACTACACCGGCTCGCTGTTCTCGCTCGCCGTGGTCTACCTGATCCCCGTGATCGTGGCCGCGCAGGTCAGCTCCGAGGACAACGCCTACTTCTACATCACCGCCACCATAGGCGGCACGGTCAACCTCCTCGCCATCAACATGGGCGCCTCGCTCACCGTGGAGGGCTCGCACGACCCGAGCCGACTCGCCGCCAACACCCGGGCCGCGTTGAAGCGGATGGCGAAAATCATGGTCCCGGTCGCGGCGGTCCTGTTCTTCGGGGCGCCGTGGATCCTCGGTGTGTTCGGCGCGGGCTACGCGGACGCGGCCACCCCGCTGCTGCGCTGGTTCGCGGTCGGCGGGCTGCTGCGGGTCGTGATGGAGACCTACTTCGCGGTGCTGCGGGCGCAGAGCCGCACCGCCGGACTGGCCTGGCTCCAGGGCCTGTTGTGCGCGCTGGTGCTGGGTCTGACGCTGGCGCTCCTGCCGCGGATGGGGCTGACCGGCGCGGGTGTCGCCGAGATCGTCTCGCTCGCGGTGATCGTGGCGATCGCCGCGCCCAAGCTGTACCGGACGGTGCTGACCGCGCCGCCCGAGGTCCCCGCGGGCGCGGCGCCCGACGGTGACCTCGCGGACCTGGGGACGAAGGAGGGGACGACCGCGCGCAGGCCCGCCTGGGCGCTGGACTCCGACACCCTCGGCCTCGGCATCCATGTCGACTTCGACCACCTGGAACGCCGGCCCGACGTCCGGCCGGGCCCCGGCACCCCGCCGACCGGACTGCCCGCGGTGCGGCGGCCCACGTGGGCCGTGGGACTCCCGGTCGAGAAGCGCGAGCCGGAGGTGGACGCACCGTTCGAGGCGGAGGAGAAGGCGGTCGTACCGGACGTTCCGGAGGCGGTACGGGAGGAGGAGCCGCGCGAGCCCGAGGAGGAGCCCGTGGCGGCGGGGCTGCTGCCGACCCGGCTCGGCGTGGTCCTCGGCTGTCTGCTGACCGCCGCGCTGCTGCTGTACTGGGTGCCCGCGCTCCGGCTCGGCGAGGCCGATCTGGACGAGATGGGCGGGCTCGGGCTGATCTCGGTGCTGCCCATGTCCACGCTGATCGGCGCCGGGCTGCTGGTCACCGTGTTCGCCTCGCTGCTCTGGCTGGGCCGCGAGCACCGGGCGCTGCTGCTGGTGACGCTGCTGGCGACCGTGGTCTCGCTGCACGCCCTGCCCGCGCTGATCGAGACCGAGCCGCGGTTCGCCACGGCCTGGCAGCATCTGGGCTTCCTGGACCACATCGACCGCACCGGGTCCGCCGTACCGGACCTGGACGCGCGCTGGAGCTGGCCGGGTTTCTTCGCGGTGGCCGCGTTCGTGGCGCAGGCGTGCGGGATCTCGGATCTGACCGAGGTCATCCGCTGGTGGCCGCTGACGATGCAACTGCTGTACCTGGTCCCGATGTTCCTGCTGACCCGTTCGATGCGGGCGAGCTGGCGGGCCCGCTGGACCGGGATCTGGGTGTTCGTGCTCAGCGGCTGGGTCGGGCAGGACTACTTCTCGCCGCAGGGCTTCACCTATCTCCTCTATCTGGTGTTCGCGGCGATCCTGCTGGTCTGGTTCCGGGCGCCGCGGGTGATCTGGACGAGGGTGCGGCCGGGCGAGCTGGAGGTGGAGCCGACGAACCGGCGGCAGCGGGCGGTGCTGCTGCTGGTCGTGATCGGGCTGTTCGCGGCCAGCGTCCCGGCCCACCAGCTCACTCCGTTCGTGATGCTGGGCGTGCTGGCGGGGCTCGTGCTCGTCGGCCGCAGCGAACTGCGCGGGCTGCCCATCCTGTTCGGGGTGCTGGTGATCTCCTGGATCGGCTTCATGGCGGAGCCGTACTGGTCCGGGCACTTCGACGAGCTGTTCGGCGGTGTCGGCGGCGTCGGCTCCAATGTCTCCTCGTCGGTCTCCGGCCGGATCGAGGGCGGCAGCTCCACCCACAAGCTGGTGCTGTACACCCGGGTGCTGCTGGCCGGCGGGGTGATGGCGATGGCCTGCTGGGGCTGGTGGCGCCGCCGCGATCACCAGTACCGCGAACGCTCCCTGCTGGTCCTCACCTTCGTCCCGTTCCTCGGCTTCGGCATGCAGAGCTACGGCGGCGAGATGGCGCTGCGCGTCTTCATGTTCGCGCTGCCGGGCGCGGCTCTGCTGGCCGGGCTCGCGCTGTTCCCGCGTACCGGCGTCACCGCGAAGGAGCGCGACAAGGACCGGGTGAGCCTCGCTCCGCTGGCCGCGTTCCTGGCGGGCCTGGTCCTCATGGGCGGCTTCCTGGTGACCCGTTGGGGCAATGAGCCGTTCGAGCGGGTCAGGCCGGGCGAGGTCGCGGCCATGGAGTACGTCTACGCCCATGACGATCCGAGTCTGCGGCTGCTGTGGCTGAGCAACGACACGGTCAACGTCGTGACGCCGTCGATGCCGTGGGGCGCGCGGGACATGGAGAAGGTGGAGTATCTGCCGACACTGGCGCCGGTCGATCCGGTGCTGGTGTCAGGCCTGGTCAAGGCGCTCAAGGACGCGGGTCCGAACTCGTATCTGATGATCAACCGCAGTCAGGTCACCTATCTGCGGCTCGATGTCGGCTACTCGGACAGCTGGGAGCCGCGGCTGATCCAGAACCTGGACCGGCGCCAGGAGCTGAAGAAGGTCTTCGTCAACGAGGACGTGACGATGTACGCGCTGCGCAAGCAGCCCGCCGGCGAGGTCCCGAAGGCCGATCCCGGGCCGATCGGGCCGCAGGTGACCTGGACGCCGTGGTCGGTGGTCGGGGCGCTGGCGGCGCTCGCGCTGATCGTGCTGCTGACGGCGCGCGAGGTGGTGCGGGTCGCGGTCCGGCCGAGCGTGCGCCAACTGCGGTGGCTTCAGAGCACGTTCTGGTTCTCGCTGCCGTTGCTGGCGGTGCTGCTGGCGTCGCTGGTGCAGCGGTTCCTGACGATCGAGTAGGCCTGTTCGAGGCTCAGGTGGCTCCTCGGCCGAGCCATCTGACCTCGTAGGCCTGCAACTTGATCTTCTTGTCGTCGACGGTCGCCTCCGTGGACCGGTCGAGGGTGTTCACCACCAGGGCGGTCCGGTCCGTCGCCAGCACCCGCACCTGGGGCGCGGCGGTCAGGTCCCGGTACTCGGTGCCCGGCGGGAACTCGGCCGTGAACCGGGCCAGCAGGTCGTACATGGGCAGTTTCCGCCCGCCGTCGGCGCCGCTGGTGGGCGTCCACAGGCAGCCCGGGCACTCGGTGCCCTTCTCGGCCTCCGGGTTCCAGTAGAAGCCGGATCCCGCGCCGCCCTTGGCCATGGCGATCAGTCCGGCGGCGTGCACGGCGGTCCGGCGGGTCTCCGACCAGCCGTGCCGGTTGTCGTCGCCGTCGGCGGGCTCGACGTAGTACTCGGCCCACCACAGGGGCAGTTCGTCACCGGTCTGCCGGCGCACCCACTCGCCGACGGCGGTGAACTTGTCGGTCGCCGCGAACTCGTCGGGGAGCAGTTCGTCGTCCCGGGTGTAGCTGGAGCCGTCGACGACGACGAAGTCCGCGCCCGCCTTGTGCTGGTTCCAGTAGGAGAACGCGTCCAGCACCCGCCGGTCCATCGCGCCCCAACGGCCCTTGAGGCTCGGGGAGGCGTGCTCCTCGCGCGGATCGAGGCTGTCCATCACCAGATACGGGCCGCCGACCATGATCTCGGGGTTGACCTTCTTCAGCGCCCGGTAGACCCGGTTGTACAGCTGGGTGTACCCCTCATGGTCCCAGCGGGCCTCGGCGTCGTTCCAGAAGCCCTTGAACTCGTTCCACACGATGAAGTGCCGTACGTCCGGATAGCGTTTGGCGACCGTCGCCGCGAGCGCCGCGAAGTCGTCGAAGTGCTCGGGGTCCGGGGCGGTCTCCAGAGCCGCCTGGCTCCAGTCGGTGTTGTCGACCCCGGCCTCGCCGCCCTTCATCCAGTCCGGGGCGCAGCACAGGGTGACGACCGGGGTGCCGCCCGAGGCGCGGACGAAGTCGATCCGGCGGTCCATGGCCTCGAAGTCGTAACGCCCCCGCACCGGCTCGGGGTTGTCGGCGCCCCAGCCCATGATGTGCTGGATCTGCGGCAGCCCGCCGCTGTCGGCGATGCGCTCCTCGACCCGCTTCGTCGCGGCCGCGCTGCCCTCGTCGGCGCTGAACTGGGTATGGGTGAACCCCCAGCCCACCTCGGGTTTCGCCGCGCCGGTCGTGGGGGCCGGGGTGCCGTGCACCTTGTCGCCGTCGCGTGAGGTGCCCTCGGTGCTCGCGCCGTTGCCGGGCAGCGTGTTGAGCAGGGTCACCACCAGGGCCAGAGCGGCCACGCCCACACCGAGCAGCGCGGTGAGCCGCCACCGCCGTGCCCCCGAATTCCACCCATGTCGTCCCATCGAGGGCAACGGTAACCGGGGTGACGGGCACGGGGGCAGGTTTCTGCGGTGAACAGTCCCGTCTCGTTCCCGGTGAACGGTCCCTCTCGTTCCCGGGGCACGACCTACGGGGGAAATCCAGTGCGCGGCGGGCCTTCGTGCCGGATCATGGCGACATGTCTGCGAACCCACACGACGCTCTGCCGATCCGGCTCAACGTCGACGACAGCGACTCCCCGTCCGACGTCGTCGACGCGCTGTTCCTCGGCCGCTTCGCGACGGGCGAGCAGCCTTACTCGCACGCGGCGAACATCGACCGGGTACGCTCCGGCGCCACCCTGCTGCCGCCGGGCGCGCGGGTGCTGCGCGTCGCCCGCGACGACGACCGCAGCGCGACGCTGGCGGAGGGCGACGGCTGGACCGTGCTGATCTCCCGCTGGAACCGCGGCGCCGACGTCACGGTCACCGCGACCACCGCGGAACTGGCGAAGAAGGTCCTCGACCAGGCCACCGACGGCGCGGCGGACGAACCCGAGCCACAGCCGGAGAACGTGACCATGGGCTTCTGGTACGTCTCCCCCAGGCGCGGCCCGCACCGCACCACCCGCCAGATCTCCGCGGGCACCTGGGAGGAGGTACGGGCCAACTACACCGCGCCGGTGGCGGACGCGATGGACGGCCTGATGAAGACGACCCCCGAGGACATCGCGGGCCGCCTCCTCCTGCTGCACGGCCCGCCGGGCACCGGCAAGACCTCCGCGCTGCGCACCCTCGCCCGCTCCTGGCGGGACTGGTGCCAGGTGGACTGCGTCCTGGACCCCGAGCGGCTCTTCTCCGACGTGGGCTATCTGATGGACATCGCGATCGGCGAGGACGACTCGTCCGGCAAGGGCCGCTGGCGGCTGCTGCTCCTGGAGGACTGCGACGAGCTGATCCGCGGCGAGGCCAAGCACACCGCGGGGCAGGCGCTGTCCCGGCTGCTGAACCTCACCGACGGACTGCTGGGCCAGGGCCGCAACGTCCTGGTCGGCGTCACCACCAACGAGGACCTGGAGCGCCTGCACCCGGCCGTGGTCCGCCCCGGCCGCTGTCTGGCTCGCATCGAGGTTGGCCCGCTGACCAGGTCGGAAGCGGTGGGCTGGCTGGGCGCGGAGGAGGGTGTGGGCCGCGAGGGCGCCACGCTGGCGGAGCTGTACGCACTGCGCCGGGGCACGTCCCCGACGTCGCTGCCGGAGCCGCGGGGCGGGGCGGACGCGGGGCTGTACCTGTAGTGCTTTGATGGTCCTATGCCCCTGTTCATCGGCACCTCGGGGTGGCAGTACAAGGACTGGCGGGAGGTCCTGTACCCCTCCGGGTGCCCGATGCGCCTGTGGCTGGAGGAGTACGCGGCTCACTTCGCGACGGTAGAGCTCAACAACGCCTTCTACCGGCTGCCGACGCGGGAGAACTTCGAGGCGTGGCGGGAGCGGGTACCCGGGGACTTCGTGATCGCGGTGAAGGCGAGCCGCTACCTGACCCACATCAAGCGCCTGCGGGACCCCGGGGAACCGGTGACCCGCCTCATGACCCACGCCCAGGGCCTCGGCCGCCACCTGGGCCCGGTCCTCCTCCAGCTCCCCCCGACCCTGCACGCCGACGCCGCTCTCCTGGACGCGTGCCTGGCCTGCTTCCCGTCCGGCACACGGGTGGCGGTGGAGCCGCGCCACGACTCGTGGTGGACACGGACGGTCCAGGAGGTCCTGCGGTCCCACGGCGCGGCCCTGTGCTGGGCGGACATCGCGTCCCGCCCGGCGACCCCGTTGTGGCGCACGGCGGACTGGGGCTACGTCCGCTTCCACGAGGGCGCGGCCCGGCCCTGGCCGCGCTACGGCCGACAGTCCCTGTCGACGTGGGCGACCCGCATCGCGCAGACATGGCCGTCCGGCCGGGATGTGTACGCGTACTTCAACAACGACCCGGGCGGCGCGGCGGTGAGGGACGCGACGGAGTTCGCACGGGTGGCGACGAAGGCGGGGCTGACGGTGACGAGAACACCCGACCGGGTTCCGACCTCCTAGCCGGTCAACTTCCTTCCGCCGGCGCCGAACTGCCCTCACTCGTCCTCGTACGCCGCCCGCAGAGCATCCCGTACGGCGGCCAGGGCGTCCGCCTCGCCCAACCCGAGCCGCTGCACCCGCTCCGCGTACGCCTGCGCCGCGGCCGCCGCTTCCCGTTCCGCGGCGGAGCCCGCGGCGGCGACGAACGTGCCGTTGCGCCCCCGGGTCTCGATCACCCCGTCCGTCTCCAGCGCCCGGTACGCCTTGGCGACCGTGTTCGCGGCGAGCCCGAGCGACTCGGCGAGCCCGCGCACCGTCGGCAGCCGGTACCCCACCGGCAGCACCCCGGCGCGGGCCTGCTCGGAGATCTGCGCCCGCACCTGCTCGTACGGCGCCGCGCTGTCATCGATGTGGATCTTCAAGGTCACGGACCGATTGTCCCGTACCCGCGGGAAAATGAGAGGCACGGGGACACGGCCCGCCCGTAACGTGCGGCCATATGACCATCATCGTTCGCGAGCTCGGCTCCGAAGTCCGGGCTGACCTGGAGGGTTTCGCCGCCGTACGGCACAGCGCCCTCCCCTTCTTCCTCATCACCAGGGACTCCCTGGCCTACGATCTGGCCCACATGCATGCCGACGCCCGCTATCGGCCGCTGGTCGCCGAGGAGGACGGCGAGATCATCGGCACCGCGCAGGTCGGTCTGCTCCACGAGAGCCCGGAGCCCGGCCAGGCCTTCGTCAATGTGTATGTGCACCCGGAGCACACCCACCGCGGCGCCGGTACGCAACTGGTCCGCGCCGCCGAGGAGTACCTGGCCGCCCAGGGCGCCACCCGGCTGCTCGCCTGGGTCCTGGACGAGCCCGGCAACCGCGTCTTCGCCGAGGCGCACGGCTACCGGGCGAGCCGTTCCGCGCACTTCCTGCGCCTGGACCTCGCGAACCGCGCGCTCCCGCCGCTCGGAACCCCGCCGCCCGGCGTCGAACTGCGCCCCGCCGCCGACTTCGCGGACGATCCGCGCCCGGTGTTCGAGCTGGACGCGGAGACGGTGGCCGACGAGCCCAGCGACGCCGGCGCCGAGCTCACGGACTACGAGGCCTGGCTGGACGAGACCTGGCGGCACCCGCTCATCGACCACGAGCTCACCACGGTCGCCGTGGTCGACGGCAGGCCCGCCGCCTTCAGCCTCGCCCGCACCGACGGCGCCACCCGCTACGCGTCCGGCATGACCGGCACGGCCCGCGCCTTCCGCGGCCGGGGCCTGGCCAAACTCGCCAAGAACGACTCCCTGCACCGGGCGCGCGCGGCGGGGTACACGGAGGCTTTCACCGGCAACGACACCGGGAACGAGCCGATGCTCGCGATCAACAAGTGGTTCGGGTACGAGGTGTGCGCGACGGAGGTGCGGTATGTCCGTGAACTCGGCTGAACCGGGGACGCGGCTGGAAGTCGTCCTGGTCAAGGGCGGGCGTACGAAGATCAGTTACTCGGCGGAGCTGCTCGCCGACGACGGTGACCGGATCGCGGTGCGCGCGCCCTGGGCGGGCGACGGGGTCCGTGACTTCGGCTTCGTGCGCTTCGAGGCGGGCGATGTCTTCACGGAGTACTACTGGCGGGACCGCTGGTACTCGGTGAAGGAGGTGCGCACCGCCACGGGCACCCTGAAGGGCTGGTACTGCGACATCACCCGCCCCGCGACCCGCTCCGGCACGGAACTGATCGTGGAGGACCTCGACCTGGACCTGTGGCGCTCGGCCGACGGCACGGACGTACGGCGGCTGGACGAGGACGAGTTCGAGGAGAGCGGCCTGGCGGAGCGGGACCCGCGGGCGGCGGCATCGGCCGTGGCCGCCCTCGACGAACTGGAGGCACTGGCCCTGACCGGCGACTTCACGTCGCTCCTCGCCTAGACCGACGCCACCACCGCATACCGCTCGTCGTCCACGGCCCGCCCCCACAGTCGCTCGTCGTCCGACAGCCGCTCCACCCGCAGGTCCCCGGCGATGGGGGCGAGCAGCCCGGTGAGCAGGTCGGCGGGTAGGCCGACCGGGCTGACCGTGCCCCACACGCCCTCGACCAGGACGAGCCGTCCGCCCGGCCGCAGCAGCCCCCGCCACTGCCGCAGCACGCGCCCGGGGTCGGGCAACGCCCACAGCACATGCCGGACGAGGAGGACGTCGTAGCGCTGCTCGCCCACGGGCGGCGACGTCGCGTCACCGACCAGGAACGCGGCGTCACGCCCGGCGAGCTTGGCGCGGGCGAGGCCGACCATGGCCGGGGAGCTGTCCACCCCGGTGACCCGGTGTCCCTGTTCGGCCGCGAGCAGCGCCATGCTGCCGGTGCCGCAGCCGAGGTCGAGGATGTCGCTCGGCCGTCCGGGCAGCCAGTCGCGCAGCCGTGCGGCCCAGGCCCCGCGCACCTCGGGGTCGCGCAGTCCATGGTCGGGTTCGTCGTCGAAGGAAGCCGCCGCCGCGTCCCAGTCGGTACGCGGTGCGATCGCGTCGTCACCGTTTTTCGCCATGTGCCCGAGGGTGGCACGCACCACTGACAGTCGAATCGTGACAGTGGCCACTGACAGAACGCCCGCCGATGAGGAATCCTCACCCAAAGGGTCTACCTCCGTGACAGCGCGGATTCCGGTAGGCACTGAAGGAGGCAGCCATGCGCCGCGTCACCGTGCAGAAGCCCCTGAGGAAGACGGACTCGCGCCGGACGTCCCGCGAGGAGACGGACGAGCGTCCATCGGGACGCCCGGAGGTCCGCAAGGACATCGCAAGAACCTGGTGGCCGGACGGCTGACGTCCGACCCCCTCGTTCCGGACGTGCGCCGCGGCTACCTGATCTCAGTCTCAGCACTCCCTTAACGCCACCATAAGGATCTCCATCGCCCGCTCCCAGCAGGCGATTTCACGGTTTTCTCGGGCTAGCTTGCTGATCGCCCCCCACCGGGTCGGCCAAGCAACCGACGACCGTTTCCCAGGAGTTCCTCATGCCCGCACGCCGCAGGGTCGCCACCGCTGCCTCCGTCGCCTTCGCCGGCGTCGCGCCGCTCGTCCTGACCGCGCTCGCCGCCGCCCCCGCGGCGGCGCACGGCTCGATGGGCGACCCCGTCAGCCGGGTCTCGCAGTGCTACGCGGAGGGCCCGGAGAGCCCCAAGTCCGACGCCTGCAAGGCGGCCGTCGCGGCCGGCGGCACCCAGGCGCTCTACGACTGGAACGGCATCCGGATCGGCGACGCCGCCGGCCGGCACCAGGAGCTGATCCCCGACGGCAAGCTGTGCAGCGCGGGCAGCGACGCCTTCAAGGGCCTGGACCTGGCCCGCGCCGACTGGCCGGCCACGGCCGTCAGCAGTGGGTCGCACACCTTCAAGTACCGGGTGACCGCCCCGCACAAGGGCACCTTCAAGGTGTACATCACCAAGCAGGGCTTCGACCCGGCCAAGTCGCTGGCCTGGGGCGACCTGGATCTTCAGAACCCGGTGGCGACGGTCACCGACCCGGCCGCGTCCGGCGGCTTCTACACCTTCTCCGGCTCCCTGCCGAAGCGTTCCGGCAAGCAGGTCCTGTACGCGGTCTGGCAGCGCTCGGACAGCCCGGAGGCGTTCTACTCCTGCTCGGACGTGACCTTCGGCGGTTCCGGCAGCGGCGGTGGCGCCACGACCGGGACGTCGCCCGCGCCCTCCGCCTCCGCCCCCTCCGAGGAGCAGATCGAGGACGGCGCCGACGAGTCGTCGGTCGAGCACAACGGCCACGGCGACCAGGACGCGAGCACCTCGGCGGAGCCGGTCGCGAAGGAGGCCGAGGACGAGCCCACCGCCGCCGCGGCCAACCGGCCCAAGGCGGCAGGTGCCACCGAGAACCTCGCCGAGACCGGCGGCGACAGCAGCACCTCGTACATCGCGATGGGCGGCGCCGCGGCGCTGGCGCTCGGCGCGGCGGCCTTGTTCATGTCGGTCCGGCGGCGCGCCGTCGGCGGTACCCGGCACGGCCGCTGACCCCGGCTCCCCGAACTCCGGGGTCTGACCGGCGGCTCAGGCTGGTCAGACCCCGGCGGTGCGTCAACTGAACACCGACGCGCAGGTGGTGCGGGTGGCCTTCGCCGGATCGAGGGCGTTGGCCACCTCGTGGAAGGCGATCCGGTCCAGCAGCCCGATCGCCAGATGCTCGGACAGATCGACCGGGCACAGATCCTGCAGCAGCACATTGCGTACGTCCGCACCGTCCAGGAACTGGCTGCGGTACGGCGTGACCACCTCGTCGTACTTGGTCGCGATCACCGTGTACTTGACCCCGGGCACGGTGTCGCCGCCCGCGTTCAGCTTGGTGAGGAACGCGGAGCCGACGATCTGGTCGGCGAGTCCGGGTGTGGCCGCGGAGATCAGGTCCTCGGCGCCCGGGAAGTACGGCAGCAGGTTGGTCAGTCCGGACAGGTTGGTGCCGT
Source organism: Streptomyces cinnabarinus (assembly GCF_027270315.1). Lineage (NCBI taxonomy): Bacteria > Bacillati > Actinomycetota > Actinomycetes > Kitasatosporales > Streptomycetaceae > Streptomyces > Streptomyces cinnabarinus. The sequence continues at coordinate 2,028,496 of NZ_CP114413.1, forward strand.
GGTTGTCCGGTGCGATGCCGACCAGGGCCTTCACCTCGGCCGCTCCGCCGAGGAACTTCAGGTAGTAGCGGGGCATCATCCCGCCCTGCGAGTGACCGACGAGGTCCGCCTCGGCGGCGCCGGTCGCGGCGAGCACCTTGTCGACGAAGGCGTCCAGTTGCTCCGCCGACTTGTCGATCGGTCCGAGGCCGTAGAAGAACGGCACTCCGGGCAGCTGGCCGTAGTCGAGCGAGAAGACGCAGTAGCCGCGCTTGGTCAAGTAGGGCGCGAGGCCCAGCCAGTTGTCGACCTTGTTGCCCAAGGTGCCGTGCACCAGGACGACGGGGCGGGGGTGGGCGGCGGACGGCTTGCAGGAGTAGTCGTTCCAGCCGGAGCTTGACGCCTCGGCGGCGTGGGCACCGGTGGCGGCGGGGACGACGGCGACCGCGGCAGTCAGCAGCAGCGCGGTCACGGGTCTGAGCAGTCGTTTCCAGGGCAGCATCGGGTGATCTCCTTGCAGATCAAGGGAGTTGCGATGGCCTTACGCCCTGTGATCCGGATCACGGGATACTGGTTCACTTGTCAAGTTACGGACCAGTAGCTCAAGGGGGAAGTTACGCGTCAGTAAAAACTTCCAGTGATAGTCGGCTACTGGTGTAGTGCGTCGGCGAACCGTCACCAAGAGGGGCGAATGGGCCCCTTGGGCGCGATCCGCAGCAACTGCCGCCCCAATTCCCGCACTTCCGCCTCCCCCAGCACCGCGCCCCACTCCCGCACGACCTCCGCCGCCGCCTCCTCCGCGGCCCGCGTACTGGCCCACCCGAGCTCGGTCAGCACGAGCAGCCGGGCGCGCGCGTCCCGCGGATGGGGCCGCCGCTCGACGTACCCCTTGCGCACGAGCTCGTCCACGAGCTGGCTCGCGGCCTGCTTGGTGACCCCGAGATGCGCGGCGACGTCGGAGACGGTGGCCCCGCCCGCCGCGATCCGCGTGAACGCGAAGCCGTAGGCGGACTTCCCCTCATGACCGCGCGCGGCCACGCCGTCGTTGATGCGTCGCACCAGCTCACCCGCGGTGGCGAGGAGCGCGAAGGACAGGGAGAGGGCCTCGGAGTTCTGCACGGGGGCATTCAAACACCCTTGACGATCCGGTCAAGCAGCTTGACCATAGGGGCGGCACAACTAGTCAAGCAGCTTGACCATTTTCCTCTGGGGGACAGCCATGCCCGTAATCCGCTCGTCCGACGCCGTGACCCACGAGATCCACGGTGCCCGTTTCGTCTCGTACGCCACCCCGCTCACCGGCAGCAAGGAGCTGTGCGCCTGGCGCGGCGAGGTCCCGCCGGGCATGAAGGGCCCGGCGCACACCGTCAGCAAGGAGGAGATCCTGCATGTCCTCATCGGCGCCCTGCGCATCACCCTGGACGCCGACACCACCGACATCTCGGCGGGCGACACCCTGATCATCAACGCGGGCTCGACGCTCGCGCTCGAGAACCCGACCGATCAGACCGCGCTGACCTGGGTGACCACGTCCGTCGGCCTGACCGCGGACCTGGCCGACGGCACCCGGATCACTCCCCCGTGGGCCAACTGACCCGCGCCACCAGCAGTTCGGAGCGCACCAGCTCCAGCAGCCGCCCGGCCCAGTTGCGCCCCCGGCCGTCGCGTTGGTCCTTCCAGTAGGGCGCCTCGTCGTAGCCGGTGTAACTGATCCGCGCGTCCTCGGTGGACAGCAGTACGTCGGCCAGTTCGGGATGCTGACCGAACTTGGCCCGCAGCAGCGCGCCCATCACACCGACCCGCAAGTCCGCCCAGCCGTCCCGCCGCGCCGCCCGTCCGCCCAGCTCGTGGGCGTCCCGGGGGGTGGCGGCGGCACGGATGCGGTCGTGGTCGGCGGGGTCGGCGGCGGCCAGGGCCCAGTAGGCGTGCAGGACGGAGGCGTAGGTCCGGCCGCCGAACTCGATCGGCACGGGGTAGTCGTTGCGCAGCACGAACAGCCCGGGTGTCTCGGGCCAGCCCCGGGGATAGACGACCTCGTTGGACACCAGGGTCGGCCGGCCGGGCCCGTCCTGGTCGTCGGCGTGCAGTACGGCGAGACGTTCCTTCTCCGCCCGGACACCCTCGTCACCGCGGTCGAAGTAGTCCAGGGCGTCCCGGTGCATCTCGGCGGTGGCCACGGGCCCGTCCCCGTCGACGGCTTCACCGAGGTCGGTGAGCAGGATCCGCAGCGGCCGGTCCTGGAGGTCCATGTCGCCGAGGATGTAGATCCGCAGATGCGCGGGCACGCCCAGATACGCCTCGCGCAGCAGCTCGCGGCGGGGCTCGGACCGGTCCTGCTGATACTGCCGGATCGCCTCGTGGAGCCGGTCCCGGGCGGTCGGGCGCCCGCTCAACTCCTCGATCTTGTCGGCGACTTCGAGAAAGAAGCTGTCCGGTGTGCACACCTCGGGACTGCGCGAGCCCCACTTGGGCGCGTCCGCCGGGCGGTCGGGGGCAGCGGGGTCCCGGGCCGAGATCCACCCGGACCCGAGCTGCTCCGCCAGCTCCTCCAGATCCATCCGCTCCTGACAGCGAACGGCACCGTCCGCGAAGACGTACAGGTCCTCGACGGCGAACTCCTCGCTGTACGGAACCCACCGCCACACATGACACCAGGCCCCGTAGATCTTCTCCCCGTCAACGACCCGATAGGTCGGCCCCCGCCAGCTCATGAACGCACCCTAACCGTTCACGCCGCCAACGACCCCGGCACCACCGCCCGCGGTCCGAACTTCGCCCGTACCCGGTCCGCGACCTCCTCGATGCGGCGTACCTTCTCGTCGACCGGGTCGAAGCTGAGCTGGTAGGAGGCCTGTTCGGCGGGGTCGAGGCCCTCCGCCCGGAGGACCATGGCCCGTACCCGGGCCCGTTGCAGACCCAGCGCCTCGTACATGCCGTACGCCACCCGCGTCAGCGCGGCGGAGTGGGCGGTCGGCTCCTTCAGTGAACGGCTCCGCGAAGTCGCCGACCGGTCCGCGTACCGCACGGTGAGCGTCAGCGTCCCGCACACCTTGTCCACCGCCCGCAGCCGCGCCCCCAGTTCCTCCGCGGCGGAGAGCAGGGCGCGTCGATGCCGGTCGGTGTCCAACTCGTCGCGGTCGAAGGGACGTTCGGTGATCAGCGACCGAGCCACGCCGTTCGGCACCACCCGCCCCCGGTCCACCCCGTTCGCCTTCTCCCGCAGCTCCCGCCCCGCCTTCGCCCCGACCAGCCGTTGCAGCGTGGACAGCGGCGCGGCGGCGACCCGGCCGAGGCTGTCCAGGCCGTACTCGCACAGGACGCGAGCGGTCGCCGTACCGACCCCCGGCAACGCCGTGACCGGCTTGTCCGCGAGGAACTCCACGATGCCGTCCCGCGCTTCGGGCACGACACAGGTGACCCCGGGCCGGGCCTCCCGCAGCGCCATCCGGGCCAGCATCGTCCCCGGTCCGGCCCCGATCGCGCAGTCCACGCCGTACCGCGCCAGCGCCCGCACCCGGATCACGGAGGCCAGCTCCACCGCGCTGCGCCCGAAGTACCGCTCGGCGCCCCGCAGATCGACCAGCGCGCCGTCCGGCGGCAGCGCCTCGACGACGGGCGAGAACTCCTCCAGCAACCCGAGCAGTCCGGGCAGGGCCGCCTCGTACATCGGCGGCAGCTGAAAACGTACGCAGAGGATGGTCATCCCGCACTCCCCGGACTCTGATGCCACAACTTCCTTGTCTGCGAGGGCTCCTGACCCGCGGGACGCAGATCGGCCCACGGATGCATTTCGTATCCGGTCGGCATATGGATGCGCCGGCCGCCGGTCGAGTCCTCGCCCGCCTCGGGCACCGGCTCCGCGAGCCGCGCCGCGACCACGTCGAGCCCGCCCTCCGCGCGCAGTTCGACCAGTTCGGCGAGGTTCCAGGCGGCGGCGCCCACCACGCTGAGGCTGCGCGGCCCGCGCCGCTGCACGACGCCCCGCACCAGCAGCAGCCAGGAGTGGAAGACGGTGTGCGCGCAGGCGTCGTGGGAGTCGTCGAAGAAGGCGAGGTCGACCAGGCCGGTGCCGTCGTCGAGGGTGGAGAAGATGACCCGCTTGCCGGACCGGATCGGCGGCGTCTGGGTGGCCGCCTTGGCGCCCGCGACCAGTACCGTCTCCCCGTGCCGCGCCTCGCGCAGCCGGCGCGCGCTGACCACGCCCAGCTCGTCCAGGAACTCCCGGTGATCGTCCATCAGATGGCGCGAGGCATCCATCGACAGCACCCCCAGCTCGGCGCTGAGCCGCTCGGCGGAGGACAGATCGGGCAGCCCGGCGGACGCGGTCTTCCGCCCGCCCGCCAGCGGCAGTTGGCCGCCGCCCGCACCCCGCGCACCCCGGTGCAGCTCGGTCAAGTGCAGTTGCAGATCACGCCGATTGGCACCAAAGGAATCCAACGCACCCACCTGTGCCAGCCGTTGAGCCAGGGGACGGCTCGGGCGCGCCCGCTCCCAGAAGTCCAGCAGCGAGGCGTACGGCTGCCCGTCCGCGATCCGCGCCGCCTCGGCCTCGCTGATGCCGTGCACATCGGAGAGGGCGAGCCGCAGTCCCCACACCGAAGGGGATTCAGACACCAGTTCGATACGGTGGGCGACCGCCGACCGGTTCACGTCCAACGGCAGGACCGGCACCCCCCGCCGCCGCGCGTCCGCCAGCAGCAGCCGCTTCGGGTACATCCCGGGATCGTGGGTGAGCAGCCCGGCGTAGAAGGCAGCCGGGTGATGCGCCTTCAGCCACGCCGACTGGTACGTCGGCACGGCGAAGGCGACCGCGTGCGCCTTGCAGAAGCCGTACGACCCGAAGGCCTCGACGATCTCCCAGGTCCGCTGGATCGTCTCCGCGTCGTACCCCCGGGCCGCCGCGTGCTGCGCGAACCAGAACCTGATCCGCCCCTGCGACTCCGGATCGGACAGACCGCGCCGCACCCGGTCCGCCTCGGCCCGTCCGCAGCCGGTCATGATGTCGACGATGTCGATGATCTGCTCATGGAAGACGACGACTCCGTACGTCCCCTTCAGCGGCTCCTGAAGATCCGGATGCGGATAGCGGACCGGCGCCCGCCCGTGCCGGGCCTCGATGAACGGCCGCACCATGTCGGCGGCGACCGGACCGGGCCGGAAGAGCGAGATGTCGACGACCAGGTCGTGGAAGGTGGCCGGCTGCAGCCGCCCGACCAGGTCCCGCTGCCCCGGAGACTCGATCTGGAAGCAGCCCAGGGTCTCGGTGGAGCGGATGAGCGCGTACGTCGCCGGATCGCCGGGCGGTACGGCGTCCAGGTCGACCTTCTCCCCCGTCGCCCGCTCCACCTCCGCGACCGCGTGCGCCATCGCCGACTGCATCCGCACACCCAGCACATCCAGCTTGAGCAGCCCGAGGTCCTCCACGTCGTCCTTGTCGAACTGCGACATGGGAAAGCCCTCGCCACTGGTCGGCATGACCGGCGTACGGCGGAGCAGGGAGGCGTCGGAGAGGAGCACTCCGCAGGGGTGCATGGCGACGCCGCGCGGCAGGGCGTCCAGCGCCTCCGTCAGCTCCCAGAGCCGCCCGTACTTCTCCTTCTCCCCCGCCAGCTCGCGCAGTTCGGGCAGTTCCTCCAGCGCGGCGCGGGCGTCGCGGGCCCGGATGTGCGGGAAGGACTTGGCGATGCGGTCGATGTCGGCGGGGTCCATGGACAGGGCCGCGCCCACGTCCCGGATCGCGTGGCGCACCCGGTACGTCTCCGGCATCGAGACCGTGGCCACCCGCTCGGTGCCGAACCGGTCGATGATCGCGCGGTAGACCTCAAGACGGCGGGCGGACTCCACGTCGATGTCGATGTCGGGCAGCACCAGCCGCCGCTTGGACAGGAACCGCTCCATCAGCAGCCCGTGCTCGACGGGGTCGGCGTGCGCGATGCCGAGGAGGTGATTGACGAGCGAGCCCGCTCCGGAGCCGCGCGCCGCCACCCGGATGCCCATCTCCCGTACGTCGTCCACGACTTGAGCGACCGTCAGGAAGTAGGAGGCGAACCCGTGATGGGCGATGATGTCCAGCTCGCGATGCATCCGCTCCCAGTAGGAGCGCTTCCCGGCGTACCCCTTGACCACCATCCCCGCCGCCGCCCGCGAGGCGAGCACCCGCTGGGCACTGCGGCGTCCCGCGCCGACCAGCCGCGGCTCGGGGAAGTGGACGGTGCCGATGCCGAGGTCGTCCTCGGGATCCACCAGGCACTCGGCGGCCGTCGCCCGCGTCTGCTCCAGCAGCCGGTGCGCGGTGTCCCGCCGGAAGCCCGCGGCCTCCACAATCCGCTCGGCGGCGTCCAGCATGGCGTCGGCGCCCTTGAGCCAGGCCTCGCCGGAGTCCAGTTCCTTGCTGGGGTCGACGGGGACGAGCCGACGGGCGGCGTCCAGGACGTCGGCGACCGGGCCCAGCCCGGGGTCGGCGTAGCGGACGGCGTTGCTGAGCACCGGCCGGATCCGCTGCTCGGCGGCGAAGCCGACGGTACGGGCGGCCAGCCGCAGCGAGCCGGGGCCGGTGCCCTTGCGGCCGTGCCAGACGGCTTCCAGGCGCAGCGCGTCGCCGTAGACCTCCCGCCAGGGGGCCAGCAGCCGGGCCGCGCGGTCGGGGCGGCCGGCGGCGAGGGCGCGGCCGACGTCGGAGCCGGGGCCGAGCAGGACGGTGAGTCCGTCGCCCCGGTTGGCGTCCCAGGGCAGCAGCGGTGAGCCCTCGCCGGCGTGTGCCGCCGTAACGATTCCGCAGAGGTCGGCCCAGCCGCGGGCGCCGTCCCGGGCGAGGAAGGCGACCCGGGGTGTCGACTCGTCGATGAAGGCACCGCCACGGACGGGAGCGCGGCGCTTTTCCTCTCGCACCGGCTCGAAGCGCTCCACCGCCAGCTCCGCGCCGAAGAGCGGGCGTACCCCTGCCTTGGCGCAGGCCTTGGCGAAGCGGACCGTACCGGCGAGGGTGTCGCGGTCGGTGAGGGCGAGGGCGTCCATGTCCCGCTCGGCGGCGCGCTCGGCCAGCCGCTCCGGGTGCGAGGCGCCGTAGCGCAGGGAGAACCCGGAGACGGTGTGCAGATGCGTGAAACCGGGCATCCACACCTCCGATATCGAACATCAGTTCCCGACTGCCTCACCCCCACCATAGACCAAAACTCGAACATCTGTACGACAACCGTTCGGCCCTCTCCCACCTGCGGAAACGTCCGTCCACTCGGACCGTGGGGGACATGACACAGAACAGCTTTCTGGCCGAGGTGAAGGACGCGGTCACCCCCCGCGCCACGCTGCTCGTCCTCGGCGTGGTCGCGCTCCAGCTGCTGTTCATCGCGTCCTACGTGGGGGCGCTGCACGACCCGAAGCCGAAGGACGTGCCGTTCGGGGTGGTCGCGCCGCAGGCCGCGGCCGAGCAGGCGGTGAACCGACTCGACCGGCTGCCCGGCTCCCCGCTGGACCCGCGCGTGGTGGCCGACGAGGCGACGGCCCGGGACCAGATCATGAACCGGGACATCGACGGGGCGCTGATCATCAACCCGGCCCGGACGACCGACACGCTCCTGGTGGCGAGCGGCGGCGGCACGGTCCTGGCCACCACCCTGGAGAAATACCTGACCGCCCTGGAGACCTCCCAGCAGCGGACCCTCAGAACGGTGGACGTGGCCCCGGCCTCACCCCAGGACTTCGACGGCCTGTCGTCCTTCTACGTCGTCGTCGGCTGGTGCGTCGGCGGCTATCTGTGCGCCTCGATCCTGGCGATCAGCAGCGGCGCCCGCCCCGCCAACCCGCGCCGCGCGGTGATCCGGCTGGCGGTGATGGCCCTGGTGGCGATCGTCGGCGGGCTCGGCGGCGCGGTGATCGTGGGCCCGATCCTGAACGCGCTGCCCGGCAGCGTGGTGGCCCTCTGGGGCCTGGGCGCCCTGGTCACCTTCGCGGTGGGCGCGGCCACGCTGGCCCTCCAGGGCATGTTCGGCATCGTGGGGATCGGCCTGGCGATCCTCCTGGTGGTGATCGCGGGCAACCCCAGCGCGGGCGGCGCCTTCCCCCTTCCCATGCTCCCCCCGTTCTGGCAGGCGATCGGCCCCGCCCTCCCCCCGGGCGCCGGCACCTGGGTGGCCCGCTCGATCGCCTACTTCGACGGCAACGACACGACAGACGCCCTGCTGGTCCTGTCGGCCTGGGCGGCGGGCGGCATCGTCATCACCTTGCTGGCGTCGGAACTGCGCAGAAGACGCGAGGGCGAACGCTTGCCGGCGGAGACGGGATAACCCCCACAGGGGCCATCCGCACACTCCCGCACACGAAAGTCCCGCCCCGCAGACGCGGGACGGGACTTCGCGAAGCGAGCAGGTACCGGTCAGCCGATCTCCGTGCCCGTCGCCGACAGCGCCTCGGTCACCGGCTGGAAGAACGTCTCCCCGCCGGAGGTGCAGTCACCACTGCCACCGGACGTCAGCCCGACCGCCTTGTCACCGGAGAACAGCGAACCACCGCTGTCCCCGGGCTCGGCGCAGACATCGGTCTGGATCAGGCCGTTGACGATGTCACCGTTGCCGTAGTTCACGGTGGCGTCGAGCCCGGTGACCTTGCCGGAGTGCACCTGCGTGGTCGAACCGCTCCGGGTGACCTCCATGCCGACCGTGGCGTCGGCCGCACCGGAGATCGCCTGCGTGGACCCGTTGTAGAGGTTGACCTCGCTCGGGTGCTCGACCTCGGCCGTGTACTTCACCAGCCCGTAGTCGTTGTCCGGGAAGCTGGACACCTCGTTGGCGCCGAGCGCGTTCCCGTTCGAGTCCTGCCAGTTGGTGATGCCCTCGGTGCAGTGCCCCGCGGTCAGGAAGAACGGTTCCCCGCCCTTGACCACGTTGAACCCGAGCGAACAGCGGCCGCTGCCATCGGTGATGGCGTCACCGCCGGCGATGAACGGCTTGAACTCCCCCTTCGTGCGCTGGAGTTCCGCCGTGGCTCCGAGTCCGTCGACGACCGATCCGAGCTTCGCCCACTCGGCGTCGGAGACCGTACGGTCGGCCGTGACGACGATTCTGTTGGTCGTCGGGTCGGTCACCCAGGAGGTGCCCGGAATCGTCGCGTCCTGCTTGAGCGTGCCGCGCGCGCTCTTCAGCTCGGCCAGCGAGTTCGCCACGACCCGGGCCTTGGCCCCGGCCTGCTCGACCGCTGCCGCGGTGTCCTTGTCGAGCACGTTCACGACGAGGTTCTTGCTCTGTGCGTCGTAGTACGTGCCGGCGGCGGCGTTGCCGAGATCCTGGACCAGCGTCGAGGCGAGCTTTCCGGCCGCCGTGACCGACAGGGTCTCGGGCGTGGCGGTCGTCGTGGGCTCGCTGGCGTTCGCAGTCTGGAAGGTAACTCCCGCGGCCACCAGTGCGGCGATGCCCGCACCTACCGCGGCGGCCCGCCGCTTGGGTATGCGTCGGTGCTTCAACTCACGTCCTCCTGTGGGGGGTCGGTCCGGAGGCTGTGGGGGCCTCGGACCGGAAGGCGTACGGACACAGAGGTGGCGCACAGCAAAAAGCCGCGTCCGTGCCGGTTGATCGGCGCCTACTATTCCGACCCTCACAGGGGGCACACAAGGTCGACTTCAGGACGTACACACGGCCGTCACACCGCATCCCCGCACCCTTGACCGTGCACGGTCACCCAGGCAGGTTCGCACTGCAAATACTACGCGCGAGTAACTGATAAGCAGTGCGTAAGGTCTACTCCTGTCTTGAATCCGACCCATCAGGGCTCGGCTCCAAGAGGGGCTCGACAGCCGGAGGTTGTGAAGTGGGCGGCGCCGCGGCGACCACCCCCGGCTGCGCCGCCCGCTCCAGGAACCTCAGCAACTCCACCGGGAACGGCAGCACCAGCGTCGAGTTCTTCTCGGCCGCGACCGCCACCACGGTCTGGAGCAGCCTCAGTTGGAGCGCGGCGGGAGTGGCCTCCATCTGCTGCGCCGCCTCGGCGAGCTTCTTCGACGCCTGGAGCTCGGCGTCGGCGTTGATGACCCGGGCCCGCCGGTCACGCGCTGCCTCGGCCTGCCGGGCCATCGACCGCTTCATGGTCTCGGGCAGGGAGACGTCCTTGATCTCGACCCGGTCGATCTGCACGCCCCAGCCGATGGCGGGGCTGTCGATCATCAGCTCAAGACCCTGGTTCAGCTTCTCCCGGTCCGACAGCAGATCGTCCAGATCGCTCTTGCCGATGATCGACCGCAGCGAGGTCTGGGCCATCTGGGAGACCGCGAACCGGTAGTCCTCGACCCGCACCAGGGCGTCGGCCGCGTCGACGACCTTGAAGTAGACGACCGCGTCGACGCGCACCGTGACGTTGTCCCGGGTGATGCCCTCCTGGGCCGGCACCGGCATCGTCACGATCTGCATGTTCACCTTGTGCAGCCGGTCCACCACGGGGACGACCAGGGTGAACCCCGGCTCGCGCACCTGGGGACGGAGTCTGCCGAGCCGGAAGACGACTCCGCGTTCGTACTGTTTGACGACCCGCGCCGCGGCCATCAGGTACACCGCTCCGACCGACGCGAGCGCCGCTCCCGCCGCCACCAGCTCCTCGACCATCACGGCCCCCAGGGTCCGAAGTGGACGCATCAGGTTGTCAGGTGCTCACCTGGTGTCTCCTTCGACCGTAACTCCGCGGTCCGGACAAGGGCGAGCCCCCGCACGACAGTTGCGTACGGGGGCTCTTTGCTGCTGCCGGCTGCGTGCCGGGTGGCTCTAGAAGACGCTCATCCCGTAGGCGTTCAGGGCCTCCACGACGGGCTGGAAGAAGGTCGTGCCGCCCGAGGAGCAGTTGCCGCTGCCGCCCGAGGTCAGACCGTACGCGGTGCCGTTGCTGCCGTAGAGCGGGCCACCGGAGTCGCCGGGCTCGGCACAGACGTTGGTCTGGATCATGCCGTAGACGATGTCACCGCCGCCGTAGTTGACGGTCGCGTTCAGGCCGGTGACGCTGCCGGTGTGGATGCCGGTGGTGGAGCCGTCACGGATGACGCTGGTGCCCACGGTCGGGTTGGCCGCCCGGACGATGTCCGTGTTGCCGGCGGTGCCCGACTTGGTGATCGAGGTGTTGGTGTAGCGCACCAGACCGTAGTCGTTCGTCGGGAAGCTGGAGCCGGAGGTCGGGCCGAGGACCGTCGTCCGTCCGGAGTTCGAGTACCACGTACCCGCGCCGTCGGTGCAGTGACCGGCGGTCAGGAAGTAGTAGGCGCCCGCGCTGTTGCGGACGTTGAAGCCGAGGGAACAGCGCCAGCTACTCGCATAGATGGCGTCGCCGCCCGCGATGTACTTCTGGAACTTGCCCGGGGTGTGCTTGATGGTGAGGGCGTCGGCGTTGCTGCCCGCCTGCTGCCGGATCTTGGCGATCTCGGCCTTGGAGACGGTGCTGTCGACGGTCACGACGACGCGGTTGGTCTTGCTGTCGACGGCCCAGGCGGTACCCGGCACATCGGCCTTGAGCACAGAGCCGCTCGCGCTCTTCAGCTCGGTGGAGCTGAAGGTGGTGGGGGTGTCGGCCGCGTTCGCGCTGGGGATCGCGATGGCTGCGGCGGCCACGAGGCCGGTCGACACGGCGATCAGCCGGGTCCGTCTCGCGATGCCGCTGCGGGGGGTGGTGCGCTTGATCCTCACTTTTCGTTCCTCCACATGGGAAGTCGGGGGCCCTCGTGGGGTTTCGGGCCCGTGAGGCGCAGCCAGGAGCCGGGTTCATCCGGATTCCGAACATGCCGTGCCCCTGACAAGCGCTGTGGGGGAGTATTCGGCGGCACGCCTGATGGGCGCAAGAGCGCCTTTCGGCCGTCAAGCTTTGAACGACCTCACGCGCAACAAGCGCCGGACACCCTCGATTCACCTCAGCAGCTGCACCCGCAGTCACAGCCGTCACAGCCGCAGCCGTCATCGCCGCAGCAATTCCCGCAGCAGTCACAGCAGCTGCAGCAGTCCCCGCACCCACTGCAATCGCAATTGGCGCACAGGCCCTCGCGCCGCTGCCCGCTCCAGGGGTCCTCGAACTCCCCGCAGCACATCTGACAGGTACAAGCCAATCCGAGCCATACCGCGCACCCCGCGAGCAACCCGCGCCGATCCCGCCGAGGCGGCTCCGGAGGGAACCCGGGACCCCCCGGCCCACCGGGCGGCGCGTACGGCCCCGCCATGTGCGAGCAGGACGCCGTGCCGAACGCCCGGTCCACCGACCGCCGCAGCTCGTGCACCAGCAGCACATGCACCAGCTTCGGATCGGTGAACTCGGCCTCCCGCAACGCCAGCCGGATGCCGTGCACCGCGTCGTCGGCCAGCCGCCGCGCCTCCGTCAGGGACGCCCCGGTCGCCGTCAGCGGATTCCACGCCCCCGCGGCCGCGTCGGCCGCCTGGTCCTCCACGGCGTCCAGCAGATGGGCCAGCCGCCCGAACAGGCGCCCCGCCTCGGCGAGCGGCTCGGCGTTCGCGGGCCGCCCGGCCAGCACCGCCGTATGCGCGAAGGCCGCCGCCGTCGCGGTCTCCGTCGGCTCGGTCACCACCAGCAACGAGGTCCCCGGCCCCGCCAGCGCCTCGATCCCCACCTGCCGGTCCACCGCGTCGACCAGCAGCCCGGTGTCGAACCCCACCGCGGAACCGCTGCGCGCCCCCGCGGCTCCCCAGCTCGACGCGACCCGGCGCGCGGCGAGCGCCACCGGCTTGCGCGCCAGCAGCCCGTCCCCGTCGGCGAGATGGTCCCGCACCTTCGCCGAGGCCAGCACCAGCGAGACCGCCGCCGCGAGCCGCGCCCCCTCGCCCTGCGCCACGGACGCCGTGCGCATCCCGCGCAGCGGACACGGGCCGGCCGTGCGCCGCAGTCCGTCGGTCCCGACGGACTGAGCCTCCGTCAGAACCGAGATCAGCAGCCCGTCGTAGTTCGTCACCACCCGCGCGAACTGACCGTGGTCCCCGCGCAACGCCAGGCACAGACCGCACAGATGAGCCAGCCACTGACCGGCGAACCGCTCCCCGAGCCGATGGCGGCAGGGCCTCACTATTCCGAACACGACGTTCCCCCGAGGTTCGTACGACATGGAGCGGGCGCATCGTACCGGCCGTCTCCGCGGCCCCTTCCGGGCCCTCCCGCTTCACCCGTACGCACCGCACATCACCCATACGCCGCGAAGAATCATATTTCACTCACAGTCAGCAGCCGTGTGGGTCAAGGCCCTTGGCACACCTGGGCTCTCGACGTATGCGCTGTGCACCAGTACCGTCACAAACCCCCCGCGCGGCGTCTATCCACTTGGCGCGCCGTCCGCATCATGGATGACCATAGGGATGCGGAAAGCAAGAAAGACCGCTGTGAGAGGAGGCGTCCATGGGATCGGTGCGCAAGGCGAGTGCCTGGCTGGGCCTCGTTGACGACAACGATGACGAGCGTTACTACGATGACGACTACTCCGAAGGGACCGAGTCCGGGGAGGCCTGGGTCACCGACCCGCGGGTCAAGGTGGCCGCGGACGTCGCCGAGGAGCGGGGCCGCCGGATCGGCACGGTCACCCCGGACAGCTTCCGGGACGCCCGCGCGATCGGCGAGCTGTTCCGGGACGGTGTCCCGGTCATCATGAACCTCACCGCCATGGAGGCCACCGACGCCAAGCGCGTCGTCGACTTCGCCGCGGGCCTGATCTTCGGTCTGCGCGGCTCGATCGAGCGGGTGTCCACCCGGGTGTTCCTGCTGACCCCGGCCGACACCGAGATCATCAACGGCGAGCCGGCCGCGCACCGGACGGACGGCTTCTTCAACCAGAGCTGAGGCAGGGCCGCCGACACGGCCCTGCCCCCTCGGGGGTTCACCGGAAGGCGTCGAGCCCGGTGAGCGCCTTGCCCAGCACCAGCTGGTGCATCTCGACGGTGCCCTCGTACGTCAGCACCGATTCGAGGTTCGTCGCGTGCCGCATGATCGGGTACTCCAGGGAGATCCCGTTGGCGCCGAGGATCGTCCGCGCCGTACGGCAGATGTCGATGGCCTCGCGGACGTTGTTGAGCTTGCCGAAGCTGACCTGCTCGGGACGCAGGCGGCCGGCGTCCATCCGCCGCCCCAGATGGTGGGCGAGCAGAATCCCCTTGTGCAGTTCGACCGCCATGTCGGCGAGCTTGGCCTGGGTGAGCTGGAAGCCACCGATGGGCCGCCCGAACTGCTCCCGCGACTTCGCGTAGTCGACCGCCGTCTCGAAGCACGAGCGGGCCGCGCCCATGGAGCCCCAGACGATGCCGTAGCGGGCGTGCGAGAGACAGCTGAGCGGTCCGCGCAGCCCGGTGCCCCCGGGGAGTACGGCGTCGGCGGGCAGCCGTACCTCGTCCATCACCAGCTCACTGGTGACCGAGGCGCGCAGGGACATCTTGTGCTTGATCTCGGGGGCGGCGAAGCCGGGCCTTTCGGTGGGCACCACGAAGCCGCGGATGCCGTCCTCGGTCTGGGCCCAGACCACGGCGACCCCGGCGACGGAACCGTTGGTGATCCACATCTTGCGGCCCGTCAGCACCCAGTCGGAGCCGTCGCGCTTGGCGTAGGTCCGCATGGCCGCGGGGTCGGAGCCGATGTCCGGCTCGGTCAGCCCGAAGCAGCCGATGACCTCGCCGGAGGCCATCCGGGGCAGCCAGTTCTGCTTCTGCTCCTCGCTGCCGTAGCGGTGGATGGCGTACATGGCGAGGGAGCCCTGCACCGAGACCAGGGACCGGATCCCGGAGTCGGCGGCCTCCAGCTCCAGACAGGCCAGCCCGTACTGGACGGCGGTGGCGCCCGCGCAGCCGTAGCCGCTCAGGGACATGCCGAGCGCGCCGATCCCGCCCAGCTCACGGGCCAGTTCACGGATGACGGGCAGCTCGCCGGACTCGTACCACTCGGCGACCTGGGGCAGGACGCGGTCGGCGGCCCAGCGGCGGACGGTGTCGCGGACCGCGAGGTCCTCGGGCTCCAGCAGATCGTCGATCCCGAGCGGATCGGCGGGATCGAACGGGGGCAACGGCATGGGAGACCCTCCGGCAGCTCAAAACTAGCAGTGCTAGTCACATGGTGAAGGCCGACGTTACGACGCAGTCTCCACCACGTCCAGGGTCCTCAGGCCGTCACCCGGGACTCAGCGACCTCCCGCGGCGCCGGGACCTCCACCGCGGGGGCCACTGCCTCGCAGTTCATGGTCCGCGGCAGGCGGAGCGCGATCGCCGCGCCGAGCAGCAGCAGTCCGGCGCTGACCAGCAGCGTCACATGCAGTCCGTGGACAAAGCAGTTCCGCGCGGCCTCGCGCAGGGTCTCCCCGGCGCCGCCGCCGAGCTGCCCGGCCACCTCGTAGGCCTCGCCCAGCGAGTGCCCGGCCGCCACGGACGCCGAGGCGGGCACGCCGGGCACGGACGACAGACCGGGCGTGTAGGCGGCGTTCATCACGCTGCCCAGCAGCGCGATACCGAGGCCGGCGCCGAGCTGGTAGGACGTCTCGCCGATCGCCGCGGCGCCGCCCGCCTGCTCCGGCGGGGCCTCGCTCAGCATCGACTCGTACGCCCCGAACAGCGTGGTCTCCAGGCCGAAGCCCAGCAGCACGAACCCGGAGAGCATCAGCGCGGGGTCGTCGGTGCCGCCCATCGCCGTCAGCAGCACCACCGCGAACGCCGTCAGACAGAACCCGGCGCACACCATCCGGCGCGGCCCGAACCGGCGCAGCATGCGTGCTCCGGCGAGTCCCGCGGCCATCGCCGCGAAAGTCAGCGGCAGCAGCCTCAGGCCCGTCTCCAGCGGGGAGAGGCCGAGGACCAGTTGCAGATACTGCGCCGCGATCAGCTCCAGGCCGACCAGCGCGAGCATCGCCAGCACGATGCAGCCCACCGAGGTGCTGAACGCGGGACGCGCGAACATCCGCAGGTCGACCAGGGGGTGCTTACGGCGCCGCTGGCGTCGTACGAAGAGGAACAGCAGCGCCGCGCCCACCAGCAGGGGCACCGCCGTGGCGCCCTCGATCTCGCCGCTGCCGAGCCGCTTGACGCCCAGCACGACCCCGAACAGTCCGGCTGCCGCCATCAGCGCGCCGACCACGTCCCAGGGGCCGTCGGCCGCGCCCTTGGACTCGGGCAGCAGCAGTCGGCCCACCGGCAGGCTGACCAGCATCAACGGAATGTTGACGAGGAAGACCGAGCCCCACCAGAAGTGCTCCAGCAGGAAGCCGCCGAGCAGCGGTCCGACGGCCGCGCCGACCGCGGCCACCGCGCTCCAGATACCGATGGCGAGCGCCCGCTCGCGCCGGTCGGGGAAGACCTGGCGGAGGATCGACAGCGTGGCCGGCATGATCATGGCGCCGCCGACGCCGAGCAGCGCCCGCGCCACGATCAGCATCTGGGCGGTGTCGGCGAGGGCGGCCAGCGCGGAGGCGACGCCGAACAGGCCGTATCCGAGGAGCAGGATCCGTCTGCGGCCCACCCGGTCGCCGAGCGTGCCGAAGAGGATCAGCAGCGAGGCGCAGACGAGCGGGTAGGCATCGACGATCCAGAGCAGTTCTATGCCGCCGGGCCTGAGGTCCTCGGTGACGGCGGGCACCGCCACGTGCAGCACGGTGGCGTCGACGGCGACCAGCAGCAGACTGGCGCACAGGACCACGAGGACGACCCAGCGGTTGGCACCGGCCCCGGCCGCCCGACGGCGCAGCGCGGCGGCCGTGGTCGTCCCGGACATGTACGTACCTCCCAGATGTTCCCTCGCTTCGGCGGGCTCACGGGGTGGGGACTCCCCGTGACTCGGCCGGAGAGGAGCGGTGGTCCCCGGCCCGCGCAACGAAGCGAGTGACTCGTCAGCGTACGCCAGTCCGCGCCGGTGCCGAGTGGCGGACCTCTCAGACTCCGGACGGAACACGTGTGGCGTACGCCACTTTCCCGCCCCCTGCCGAGCACGCCCCGGCGGGCCTTCCGGTTCCCTGCCGCACAGATAATCGAGCCCGTGACCGATCTTTCCGCCCGCCCCGCTCCACGTCCGTCCCAGCGGCTCTCCCCGCGCGTACGCCAGGTGGCTCCGGCCCTGCTGGGGTACGCGGCCGTGCGCGCCCTCGGACTGCTCACGCTGGCGCTGTGGAGCGCGGCGCGCGACAAGAGCGCCTGGACGCTGCTGACCGCCCGCTGGGACTCGCTCTGGTACACCAGGGTCGCCGAGCTGGGATACGGCTACGAGGTGCGGCTGCCGAACGGCGACGTCCACTCGAACCTGGCGTTCTTCCCGCTGCTGCCGTGGCTGGAGCGGCTGGGCGCGGCGGTCAGCCCGCTGTCGGCGGCGGACGCCGGGTTCCTGGTCGCGGTCTTCGCCTCGCTCGCCGCCGCCTGGGGGATCTTCGCGGTCGCCGAGCACGTGTACGGCGACCGGGCCGCGGTCTGCGCGGTGCTGCTGTGGGCGGTGCTGCCGGTCGGGATCGTGCAGTCGATGGCGTACAGCGAGTCACTGTTCACGGCGCTGGCGGCCTGGTCGCTGTACGCGGTGCTGACCGGGCGCTGGGTGACGGCGGGCTCCCTGGCCCTGCTGGCGGGGCTGACCCGGCCGGTCGGGCTGGCCGTGGTGGCGGCGGTGTGGGCGGGCGCCATTGCCTCGTTCGTGCGGGACCGAGGCGCGGCGCCCTCCGGCGGCGCGCGGGACCCCGGACGCGCCCCCTCCCCCACCGGCGGTACAACGCCGCCGGGCGCGTCCGTCACCCGGCGCGCCCTCGGCATGCTGCTCGCGCCCCTGGGCGCCGCCGGCTACGTCCTGTGGGTCGGCCACGACACGGGCAAGGGCCCGCTCGGCTATCTCGACGTCCAGGCCGGCTGGCGCAACGGCTTCGACGGCGGCTACGCCTTCGCCCGTTTCGTCGCCGACAAGTTCACGTCGATTCCCTCGGCGCTCGCCGGACTCGCCCTGATCGCCGGAGTCGGTCTCGTGGTCTGGCTGTACGTCGTCTGTGTGCGCCAGAGCCAGCCGCTCCCGCTGCTGGTGTACGCGGGTGTCGTCACCGCGCTCGCGCTGTGCGCGTCGAGCTACTTCGGCTCCAAGCCGCGCCTGCTGATGCCCGCCTTCCCGCTGCTGCTGCCGCTCGCCCTGGCGCTGGCCCGGACACGAACGCGCAGGTCGGCCCCGATCCTGGCGCTGATCGCGGTGGCGTCGGCGGTCTACGGGGCGTTCTGGCTGAACGGCTCCGGTCCGCCGTGATCCCTTCTCGGGCGCTCGATGATCGCCAGGAGAATTCAAGGCCAGCTTTCGGTGAACGAATTCATAAACCAGATAAAACCGTGCGCTGGAATGATCAAAGGAATTGAAGGGCGCGGCTGCCGCTGATTGCGAAGTCGTAGGAAATTGGCCGCTCCCTGAGAGGAATCCCACATCACATCGTCATCACAAACCGGCGGTATGGACGGGGTTCTGAGCTCACTCGCTGTAACGTCGATTGGGTGCGTACCGAACGAAACCTCACCCGTCTGGACCGGGTGTTCGCGAGGCTGGACCGTGAGCCGGAACGGCCGGCCCACATCGATGTGCCGAAGATGAGCAGGCACCGGGTCGCCCTTTTCTCGGCGACCCTGGCCTTCTACGGCGCCATCGTGTGGGCCGTGGTCATCACCTCGTGGCTGGTCCGACTCGACTGGCAGGTCATGTTCTTCCGGCCGTACCAGCAGTGGTCGGAGATCCACGCATTCGTCGACTACTACGTGGTGCTCGGCCAGCGCGGCCCCACCGCGGTGATGATCGCGGCCTGGCTGGGCTGGCGCTCCTGGCGGCAGCACACGCTGCGGCCGCTGCTGGCGCTGGCCACCTCACTGCTGCTGCTGAACGTCACGGTCGGTGCCGCCAAGATCGGCATGGGCCGGCTCGGACCGCACTACGCGACCACCGTCGGCTCCAACGAGATGTGGCTCGGCGGCGATATATTTCCCAGCGGCCACACCGCCAACGCCGTGGTGACCTGGGGAATCCTGGCGTATCTGGCCTCCACCCCGGCGGCCCGCCGCTGGCTGTCCGCGCTGTCGGCGGTGACCTCGCTGGGCGTCGGCCTGTCCACCGTCTACCTCGGTACGCACTGGCTGAGCGATGTGCTGCTCGGCTGGGCCGCGGGGCTGCTGATCCTGCTCGCGCTGCCCTGGTTCGAGCCGCTGATCGCCCGCGCCGAGGCCGGGATCTTCGAGCTGCGCGACCGCTGGCGGGCCCGCCGCGCCGGTACGGCGCCCGCGCCGACCGCCCCCGTCGAGGTCCCGGTGCTGCTCAAGCCGCGTGAGTCGGCGCAGGACGTCTCCCCCACGGCCCGTACGCCGAGGGCGCCGGTCTATCTGGCACCCGGCCCGCACACGGCCCGTTCGGAGCGCACCCCGGTCACTCCGGTCGGCAGCCGCAGACCACCCCAGACCGACCGCGGCACCCGCGGTACGCCTTCGGCGGCACGCCCCTGACGGGCGGTTGGCCGACGCGGGACGGCGGGGCTCGGTACGCACAACCAGTCCCCGCAGCGACGGCCCCGGTTCCTCTCCGTGAGGAACCGGGGCCGTCGTCGTCGCTCGGCTCAGCCCTTCCAGGCCCTGGTCACCACGCCGTCCCGCACCTCGAAGTTCAGGCGGCCGCTCAGGTATTCCATGGTGATGATCGCGCCCGGCGGCAGCGACCGTACGGTGGTCCAGCCCCGTTCGCGGGCCAGCCGCTCGGCTCGGTCGGCCGGCAGGCCGAGATAGCTGTCGGGCTGGTCCTGGGGCTCTGCGGGGGGTTTCGGAATCGGTGCCATGCCGCCACGCTAGGCCCTGTCCGGCGGCTCGGGCCAGGGAAGCCCGCACCTTGGGGACTCATCCCCCTCCGGTCACACTTCTGTCACAGGATCACGACACGCGTTTCGCCCTAACTGCGTCACACGTACGAGCGGTTCCGTACGCCTTTCGCGGGCATTCGAACGTAATTCCCGCGTGTCGCGACGGCTCCCCCAATAGGCCGTCGGAAAGTGCCGGAAGAACTCCCCCCGGACTCCTTTCTCCCCCCGATTCCGCAACGGTTCCAGGGAACTGACGCCGCACCGGAATTGCGTCACCGCGGCACGGACCCCGCGTACGCCCCCTGTCGGAGCGTGCGGCGGCGCGAGCATGATGGCGTGGGCTCGCGGGCACGCGCGGCGCGGGCTTCAGCGGGCCCGGGGCAGGCGAGCGAAGGGGCGAGCGAGCGATGGGCACTCAGACCGTGCAGACGCCGGTACGACCCGTGCGGACCAAGCACAAGGGGCGGGTGATCGTCGACTGGCTGACCACCACCGACCACAAGAAGATCGGTCACCTGTACCTGATCACGTCGTTCGCGTTCTTCCTGCTCGGTGGTCTGATGGCGCTGCTGATGCGGGCCGAGCTGGCCCGGCCGGGGCTCCAGCTCATCAACAACCAGCAGTTCAACCAGCTGTTCACGCTGCACGGCACGATCATGCTGCTGCTCTTCGCGACCCCGGCGTTCGCGGGCTTCGCCAACGAGCTGATGCCGTTGCAGATCGGCTCACCCGATGTCGCCTTCCCCCGGCTGAACATGCTGTCGTACTGGTTCTACCTGTTCGGCGGCCTGATCGTGATCAGCTCGCTGGCGGTGCCGTCCGGGCCCGCCGACTTCGGCTGGTTCGCCTACGCGCCGCTCAACAGCCTGGAGCGTTCCCCGGGCATCGGGGGCGATCTGTGGATCATGGGGCTCGCGCTGTCCGGGTTCGGCACGATCCTCGGCGCGGTCAACTTCATCACCACGATCATCGGGATGCGCGCGCCCGGCATGACGATGTTCCGGATGCCGATCTTCGTGTGGAACACGCTGTTCACGTCGATCCTGATCCTGATGGCGTTCCCGGTGCTGGCCGCGGCGCTGCTGTGCCTGGAGGCCGACCGGCGCTTCGGCTCGCACATCTTCGAGGCGGCCAGCGGCGGCGCGCTGCTGTGGCAGCACCTGTTCTGGTTCTTCGGCCATCCCGAGGTGTACATCATCGCGCTGCCGTTCTTCGGGATCATCAGCGAGATCATCCCGGTCTTCGCACGGAAGCCGATGTTCGGCTATCTGACCCTGATCGGGGCGACGATGGCGATCACCGGACTGTCGGTGGTGGTGTGGGCGCACCACATGTTCGCCACCGGCGCGGTGTTGCTGCCGTTCTTCTCGTTCATGAGCTTCCTGATCGCGGTGCCGACGGGAGTGAAGTTCTTCAACTGGACCGGCACCATGCTCAAGGGCTCGCTGTCCTTCGAGACACCCATGCTGTGGTCGGTGGGCTTCCTGGTGACCTTCCTGTTCGGCGGCCTGACCGGGGTGATCCTGGCGTCCCCGCCGATGGACTTCCACGTCACGGACACCTACTTCGTGGTCGCGCACTTCCACTACGTCGTCTTCGGCACCGTCGTCTTCGCGATCTTCGCCGGGTTCTTCTTCTGGTGGCCGAAGTTCACCGGGAAGATGCTCGACGAACGGCTCGGCAAGATCCAGTTCTGGACGCTGTTCATCGGCTTCCACACCACGTTCCTGGTGCAGCACTGGCTGGGCGCGGAGGGCATGCCGCGCCGGTACGCCGACTATCTGGCCGCCGACGGCTTCACCGCGCTGAACACCGTCTCCACCATCGGCGCCTTCCTGCTCGGCCTGTCGACCCTGCCGTTCCTCTACAACGTCTGGAAGACGGCGAAGTACGGCGAGAAGGTCGAGGTCGACGACCCCTGGGGCTACGGCCGTTCGCTGGAGTGGGCGACCTCCTGCCCGCCGCCCCGGCACAACTTCACCACTCTGCCCCGGATCCGCTCGGAGTCCCCGGCATTCGACCTGCACCACCCCACGTTCGCGGAGCTCGCTCCAGAGCCCGCGAAAGCCGGTCCCGAGCGGTCCTGATGGCGTCGGTCAGCTCGACCGGCTCCAGCACCTCGAACTCGAAGCCCAGCAGCATCACATGGATCACCATCACGTCCAGGTTGCCGGCGCCGGTGCGCAGCAGGCAGCTGCGCGGGCCCTCGGGCTCCAGCACCCCGGCGGAGGGCGAGATGTGCTCGGCGGCCTCTCTGAGCGGCACCAGCAGCCGGACCAGGGCGTGTGCGGCGTACGCGCGCGTGGAGACGCCCTGGGAGACATAGGCGGCCAGGTCGTCGGCGGGTGGGCGGCGCGGGGTGAAGCGGGGGCCGTGCGGCGGTCTGGGCGCGATGCGGTCGACCCGGAAGATGCGCCAGTCGTCCCGGTCGAGGTCCCAGGCGACCAGGTACCAGCGCCGCTCGGTGCACACCAGGCGGTGCGGTTCGGCCCGGCGGCGGCTGAGCGTGCCGTCGTGGCCGCGGTACTCGAAGCGCAGTTGCTCGGAGTCCCGGCACAGATGGGCCAGTTCGGTGAGGACTCCGGGGTCCACGGCGGAGGGCTGGTCGCGCAGCATCGGCACGGTGAAGGCGTTCAGGGCGCTGACCCGGCGGCGCAGCCGGTTGGGCAGGACCTGTTCCAGCTTGGTCAGGGCCCGTACGGAGGTCTCGCCGATGCCCTCGATGCCCTGTCCGGCGGCGGTGCGCAGTCCGACGGCGACGGCGACCGCCTCGTCGTCGTCGAGCAGCAGCGGCGGCAACTCGGCGCCCGCGCCCAGCTGGTACCCGCCGCCGGTGCCGGGACTGGCGTTGACGGGGTAGCCCAGCTCGCGCAGCCGCTCCACGTCCCGCCGCACGGTGCGGGGGGTGACACCGAGGCGGTCGGCGAGCTGGGCGCCGGACCATTCCCGGTGGGCCTGGAGGAGCGAGAGCAGGCGCAGCAGTCGTGCCGAGGTCTCCAACATGGCGCCGAGTCTGCCAGCGCAACCGGACAGTAACGGTCCGCAATGCTCAACTCACGCGCACTGGGGTGACAGAAATGGACACACCGATGTCACTGCGGTCATAGCCGTCCCGGGCTCAGGGCTTGTAGGCCAACTGCGGTACGTCGAAGCAGGTGTGGTCCATGTCGCCCTGGGACACCCAGCCCCGTCCGTCCTCCCAGCGGGCCACCGACAGACATGCCCGGCGGGTGGCCGGCGGCTCGGGCAGCTGCTCGAAGCGGACGGGAAGCAGCAGGCCGTCGGCGGTGTAGCCCTGGCTGCGGCTCATCCAGCCGTCGACGCACGCGCGCGTGACGCCCTCCTCGGCGCAGTCCCGCGCCGCCTCCGTGAACCATTGCGCGGCCGCCCACCCCTCCAACTGCCACTGCGAGTGCGTCTTCAGACCCTCGGTCGCGTCCCGGAACTCCTGTACGGCCGGGTGCCCGGTGTCCTCGAAGTTACGGCTGGATCCGGTCGCCCACAGGGCGTTGCGGCAGCGCGGGGCGTCCTTGTAGTCCTCGGCGACGGTGGACGTCCAGTTCTGTACGTTCGTCACCTTGGCGGTGAGTTCGACGCCGGCGTCGTCCATGGCCGCGCACAGCCGGGCGTTGCCGTGGCTGTCGATGGCGTCGAAGACGAGGTCGGCGCCCTGTTCCTTCAGATCGGCGGCGACGGCGCGGAAGTTGGGCAGCGCGAAGTCGACCTGCTCGGTGATCACCTCGTACCCCTCGGCCTTCAGGCCCCGCTCGACGAGCCGCGCGTAGGCGGCGGACGCGGACTGGTTGTAGGAGACGACGGCGGCGGTGCGGGCACCGTGCTCGCGCTTGAAGTAGCGGTAGACCTCGGTGCCGCCGTACAGCTCGCCGTCCCAGCCGACCGTGCCCTCGCGCGGGGCGAGGCTGCCGTAGATGCCGTACAGATGCGGCCAGGTGTCGTACGCGGCGCCGATGGGCTGGCCGCCGATGTCGGGCACGCGCGCGCGGGAGACGAGGGAGGCGCCCGCGTAGTCGAGGGCCGTGGTGGCGACCAGGGCGACCACCTCGTCCTCGTCGATGAGCCGGTGCACGCACTCGTTGTTGCCCACCCCGCTGCCGCCGTCGTCGCACAGCCGCACCTCGACCGGCCGCCCGTCGACGCCCCCGCGCGCGTTGAGCCACTCGAAGTACGCCTTGGCGCCGTCGCGCGGGCCGGTGAAGGCGTCGCCGCCGACGGGGCTGGTGGCGCTGGTGATGATGCCGACCCGGATCGGCTCGGCGGCAGCGGACGGCGTCGTACGGCCGCCGCCCTCGAAGTCGCTCTCCGGCAGCCGGCTGCCGCAGGCCGCGCTCAGCGCGAGCAGCAGCAGCGCGGCTACCGCCTCAGCAGCCCGGGACCGGCGAGGCCGAGCCATTGCCGCTCAGTTGCACCAGCGCGCACAGCGTCTTGGCGGACACCTTCCAGGTGCCGTCCTGCTCGACGGCCGTCCCGGCGGCGTCCGGCAGGGCGGTGGCGCCGTTCAGGGTGAGCGTGTAGGTCACGTCCGCCTCGGTCGCGGAGGTGAAGGCCACCTCGGTGACCTGGGCGCCGACCTGTCCGCCGCGCTCGTCGCCGCTGAACGCCTGGAGCACGGGCGCCATCTGCTCGCCGTTCTCCAGGACGGTCTGCTTGTCCGCCATGGAGGTCTTCGGGTCGAAGAACTTCTGCCAGTTCTCCTCGACCTCCTGCTCGGCGGCGGCCGCGTCGGCCGGTGCCGTGGCGGGGGCGCTCGTCGTGCGCTCGATCGACGGCGAGGGCGGGGGTGTGTCGCCGCCGCCTCCCTCGTCGTCACTGCAGGCCGCGAGGGCGGGGGCGAGGAAGAGCAGCAGGGCGGCCGCCAGCGCCGTACCGCGTCCCGTGTTCCGCCGACTGAGGTCGCTCCCGAGAACCATCTGGCTCACCACCGGGTGTCGGTCCGGGCCGGGTGCGCCCGGTGCTTTCAGGGTCAGCTCACAGGAGGCATAGTGCAAGCCATCGGCTGACATGGACAGACATATGACGTGTGAAGCCAGAGGAGCCTGAGATGCGGACAGCCCGACTGCGGACCGTGCACCCCGTCCTGTGGGCCGGCTGGGCCGCCCTCGCCGCGGGCGCCGTGCTGTGCGTGCTCGGCTGGTACGGCGTCTCGGGCGAGCGGTTCGCCGAGCGGCAGCTGCCCTACCTGGCGTCCTGCACGGTCCCCGGCGCCGCGCTGATCGTCGCCGGGGCGGTGCTGCTCACCCAGGGCCGCAACGCGCTCGCCGCCGCGCGCGTGGAGGAGCTGTACGGCCTGCTCGTGGCCGCCGAACCGGTCGACGCCGAGGGACCGGGGCAGGCGCCGACGACACCGCTCGCGGTCAGTGCGGATCTGCTGATGGTGCCGGGCGGCACGCTCTGGCACCGCGCGGACTGTCCGCTGGTGGCCGGGAAGGCGGAGGCGGTGCCGGTCGACGCGAGGCTGGTGAGGAGCGGCGAACTGGGCCCGTGCCCGATCTGTGAGCCCGCCGAAGCGGACGACTGATGTCCTCCCTCACGTACGACCTCACCCTGGCCGGTCTCTCGGTCGGCAGCGCCGCCGCGCTCACCGGGATCGGTCTGGTCGTGACCTACCGCGCGACCGGCGTGCTCAACTTCGCGCACGGCGCCATCGCCATGGTGTGCGCGTACGCGCTGCGGCAGTGTGTGGTGGAGTGGGGCTGGCCGCTGTGGGCGGGGGCCGCGGTGACCCTGCTGGTCCTGGCACCCGCGATCGGCATGGCGCTGGAACGCTTCGTCTTCCGCCCGCTGTCCGTCCTCGGCAGCGACCCCGCGCAGACGCTGGTGGCGTCCATCGGGGTGTTCGTGCTGCTGGTGGGCGGGGCGGCGCTGCTGTGGGGGCAGGGGGCGCGGGACGACGCACCCGAGGTACTCATGTCGGCGGACCCCTGGGGACAGCTCGCGGTCGCCCTGGTGCTGGCCGCGGCGGTCGGGGCGGTCATCCGGTGGACGCGGTTCGGGCGGGAACTGCGGGCGGTCGTGGACGACCGGCAACTCGCCGTGCTGGGCGGGATCGACGCGGACCGGGTGGCCGCGGCGGGCTGGGCGTTCGGCTCGTTCACGGCGGGCCTGACGGGCGTACTGCTGGCGCCGTACGTCCGGCTGGACCCGTACGGGCTGCCGCTGCTGGTGATGGAGGTGGTGGCGGTAGCGGTGGCGGCCCGGATGCGCAGCCTGCCGGTGGCGGTGCTGACAGCCCTGGGTATCGGCGTGGCGCAGAGCCAGTTGACGCGGCTGCACCCGTCGGGCTGGGGCGAGCCGCTGCTCCAGGCGGTCGGCGCGAATCTGTTCGTGGTGGCCCTGCTGATCGCCGCGCTGGCCCTCCCCCGCATCGGCATCCGCGACGCGCTCCCCCGCACGGCGACCGCGCGCGTGCCGACCCCGCCGGGCGCCTGGATCGTGGCGGTCATGCTGTTCCTGCTGCCACTGGGCTTCGCGGGCACGGACCTGCATACGTCGGTGCAGGTCCCGGCCCTGGGAGTGATCCTGCTGTCCCTGGTCGTGGTCACCGGCCGGGGCGGCCAGATCTCCCTGGGCCAGGCGGCCTACGCGGGCCTGGGCGCCCTCTTCACGGCGCTTCTGGCGGCGGGCCGCTTCCCGGGCCTGCCACGCCTGCCGGAGCTGGCGGCGCTGGCCGTGGCGGTTCTCCTGGTGGCCCCGCTGGGCCTCCTGACGGGCTGGCCCGCGATCACCCGCAGAGGTCTGGCCCTGGCCCTGGCGACGTTCGCGGTGGGCGTCGGAGTGAGCCGCTTCGTCTTCGCCCAGCCTTACGCGACGTCGGGCCTCTCGCTCGGCCGCCCGGCGGGCTTCGAGGGAGACCGCGCGTACTACGTACTGGAGTTGCTCCTGCTCGGCGCGGCCCTTGTGGCGACCAGAGCCCTGCGCACGGGCCGAACGGGCCGCGCCCTGGCGGCGATGCGCGACCACGAAGCGGGCGCGGCGGCCTCCGGCGTACGGGTCCCGTCCCTGAAACTGCTGGCCTTCGTCTCGGGCGCGGCGCTGGCCGCCCTGGGCGGCGGCATGCTCGGCATGGGCCTGCGCGCCTTCGACCCCGCCGCCTACGACCCCGTCCGCGGCCTCCTCTGGTTCGCCGCGGTCATGGTCCTGGGCGCCGACAGCACCCTCGGCGCCCTGGCCGCGGCGGCCCTCCTGGTGGGCCTCGACGCGGGAGCCCGAGGAGGCGTGGCAGCGGCCCTGATCGGCGTACTGGCAGTCCTGGTGGGCCGCTTCCCCGGCGGCCCATACGAGGCCCTGCGCGGGGCGGCGACCCGACTACGGCTCCGGCGAAGGGCGAAGCTGACGGGGCGGGGGGCGGCGGTGCGGGGCCGGTTCCGGCGGCAATCCAAGTCCGAACCACCGGCAGCCGCCGACGGCGCTGAGCCCCCACCAGGGCCACCAGCGCCTGTCCACGAAAGCCGCACGGGCGGTGCGCGTGGGAAACACCACCCGGCCGGAGGCCGGGTGCCCACCCTCGAAGCCCGCGCGCTGGAGGCAACCTATGGCGGATTCAAAGCCCTCGACGGAGTCGACCTCCATGTACCCGCCGCCCGGATCACCGCCGTCGTCGGCCCCAACGGCGCCGGAAAGAGCACCCTCTTCCACTGCCTCGCGGGCACCCTCCACCCCACCCAGGGCCACATCCACTACGGCGACCGGAACATCACCCACCTCCCCGCCCACACCCGCACCCGCCTCGGCATCGCCCGCACCTTCCAGCAACTCGCCGTCTTCCCCTCCCTCACAGTGGCCGAAAACATCCGGGTAGGCGCGGAGCAAGGCCACACCCCCGACCCCGCAGCCGTAGCGAGAACCCTCCGCCTCCTCGGACTCGACGACCTGCGGGACGCCCCCGCCGCCGACCTCCCCACCGGCACCCTCCGCCGCGTCGAACTCGCAAGAGCCCTCGCCGGAAACCCCCGGGTCCTCCTCCTGGACGAACCCGCCGCGGGCCTGGACACGACGGAGATCACCGCACTGGCGCGGGTCCTCAAGGCCCTCGCGGCCGACGGCACCGCACTCCTCGTGGTCGAGCACGACCTCGACCTCGTCGCCGACCTCGCGGACGTCGTGCACGTCATGACCGCGGGCCGGGTCATCGCCTCCGGCCCCCCGGACCACGTCCTGGACACCCTCGGCGCCCAGGAGACCCCCGTATGACCATCTCCCTGCGCCACGCGCGCGTGCGCTACGGCCCGCTGGAAGCGCTGCACGGCGTCACCCTCGCCGCCGCCCCCGGCCTGACGGTCCTGCTGGGCCGCAACGGATCGGGCCGTACGACCGCGCTGCGGGCCCTGGCCGGGACCGTCCCCCTGGCCGCGGGCGCGGTGGTGTGGGACGGCGTCGACGTGACCCGCGTACCGGCGTACGAACGCGCCCGCCGCGGCCTGTGCCTGGTCCCGGAACGCCAGGCGGTCTTCGGCTCGCTCACGGTTCGCGAGAACCTCGAACTCACCGCCCCCGCCCACGACCGCGCCCTGGACGCCTACCCCCACCTGGAACCCCTGCTCCCACGCCGGGCGGGCACCCTCTCCGGCGGCGAGCAGCGCATGCTGGCCCTGTCCCGGGCCCTGCTGGCCCGCCCGCGCGTCGTGCTCGTCGACGAACCGACGCAGGGCATGTCCCCGGCGGTGGCGACCCGTACGTACGGACTCCTCGCCGCACTGGACGCCTGCGTGGTCCTCGCCGAACAACGGCTGCCGCCGGTCCTGCGCGACCACCCGGTGCTGGTGTACGAACTGCGCCGGGGCGCCGTCGTGTTCAGCGGCGAGGCGGCCGAGCTCAGGCGTTCGTCAGAGGCAGCCCGAAGGCCGCCGAGGACCGGGTCGAAGTCTTCGGAATGACGAGCAGCATGCCGGGCTTCAGACGGTCCGGATCGGCGCCGATCGTCTTCTTGTTGGCCTTGTGGAAGGCCGGCCAGCCGCCCTTGACCTGGTACTTGCGGGCGATCGCGGAGAGCGTGTCACCGGATTTCACCGTGTGCATCCGGCCCTTGAGCCCGTACCGCTTCGCACACACGGGCCAGGCCCCCCAGCCCTGCACGGCCAGCACCTCCTGCGCGACCAGGATCTGCTCCCCGCGCGTGGCGAGGTCCGCGCGCCGGGCGTACTTCAGGCCGCCGAACTCCTTCCAGGTGGGCTGCCAGAACTGGAGTCCGCCGTAGAAGCCGTTGCCGGTGTTGATGTGCCAGCGGCCGCTGCTCTCGCACTCGGCGACACAGCCCCAGGGCCACTGGTCCTTGGCACAGGCGTACGGCGCGCGCGTGGACGGCGTTCCGGGTGCGGGCGGTGGTGGCGCGGCGTGGGCGCCGCCGGGGGCGAGGGCGAGCAGGGTGGCCGTGACGGCGAGGGTGATCGGCGTGCGGTACATCGGCCCACGCTAAGCAGCGCGGCGCGCGGGCCCGTCCCGGCGCGTCGGTGCGCCGAGGGGCCCCACCCGGTCGGCGGACCGACGGGTGGGGCCCTGCGCCCGGCCGAGGGGGAGCCGCGCCTAGATGTCGAGGCGCTGGCCGGGCACGATCACATCGGGATCGGCGCCGATGACGGCCTTGTTGGCGGCGTGCAGCCGCTGCCAGCTGGTCCCGTACCGGGCGGCGATGCCGCTCAGGGTGTCGCCCTGCCGTACGACGTAGTCGCCGCGGGAGAAGCCGCGGTCGGTGTGGCCCGAGGAGCGCTCCGGCGCCTTCGGCGGAGCCGCCTTGGTCGTCGCCGGTCCGGCCGCGGGCGCGGCGGCCGCGGGTGCGCTGCCGTACGCCCCGGCGCGCGCCGAGCAGGTGGGCCAGGCGCCCCATCCCTGGGCCCGCTGGACCTTGGTGGCGACGGCGATCTGCTGGTCCTTGCTCGCCTGGTCGGCGGTGGCCGCGTACGCCGTGCCGCCGTACGCGCTCCAGGTGCTCGCGGAGAACTGGAGTCCTCCGTAGTAGCCGTTGCCTGTGCTGATGTGCCAGTTGCCGCCGCTCTCGCACTGGGCGATGCGGTCCCACACTCCGCCGTCCGCCGCGGCGGCGTTGCCGGTCGCGGCCAGCAGTCCGAGCGGGGCGAGCAGGGCCGCCCCGGCGAGGACCGCCGTCGTACGTGCCCTACGGGCGTTGTCGCGAGTGGTATCGGCACATTCGGACATGGAGTTCCCTCCCGACTGACCCGGGCTCCCCCAAGGCGGCGCGCGTTCCGCGAACTGGGTCGCGGTGGTCGCGCTCCGCCCCGTCCGCCGGTGGGGTCGAACTCACGAGCTGAACTGACGGTGGTGCGGCCGACGGACGTACCCGAGCGGTGCTCTGTGCACACGGCCGAGGAATGTAGGGAGAAGGGCTGCCCGCTATCAACCAACTCCTTGTCATTCCTGGCCAGTTCATCGTTACCGCAGGTATCGGCGATTTCCGGCCACCCACTTCATTCGCCGATTTCCTGATTTGTCGACCAGTCAGCTCGTCGATCTGTGACTCACTTCACCGAACCAACTACCTTGACCCAGCAAGGACTTGACCAGGAGTGCGCGATTCCGCACCCACGGTGACCGTCCGCGACGGATGGTTCGATTCCGTTCGCCCTGATGCGTGACTCCCGCCACAGATCAGCCGTTGTCATCTTCATGAGCCCGGGGCCCACCCGGATCACGGGCCGGGAGCCACCCGGCCGCGCCACGTACCACATCCCGAGGGAGCCCCCCGTGCCGCGCATGCTCGACGTCAGCGACGAGGTACGCGCCGAGATCGGCGACGATGAAGCCGACCGGCTGCTCGCCGGCGACAACGCCCCCGGCAGTTACGACTGCACCTCCTGCCGCACTCCGGGCGACTCCGGCCAGGAGCGCACCAGCACCGTGCTGTTCATCGGCGACGAGACCGCCGTCCTCGCCTTCGCCCACGCCACCTGCCTGCCCTCGCAGGTCGTCCAGGTCACCGAGGAGCAGCTCCAGGGGGCGGTGCGCTCCATCACCGGCGACTCCGTCGACCTGGAGCCGGACAAGGTCGTTCCCGAGCAGGCGGTGCTCGGCGTGACCAGCGGACTGGTGCTGATCGCCGGGGAGTTGCACCCGGCGCTGGTCGTGGAGCCGACCGGGCCCATCGTCCGGCCCGGCTCCACCGCCCTCGGCGACGACTTCCTGCCGCTGCTGATCGAGCAGGGCTTCATGCCGGTCACGGCGATCGACTCGGTGCCGCCCGTGCTGCACGGCTGGTCGGTGCTGCTCGCCATGGGCCAGCTGCACGCGGTGCTCCAGCCGGGCACCAACGGCGGTCAGCCGGTGGCCTGGTGGCAGGCGCACCAGCCGCTCCAGGTGACCGAGGGGTGGCGGGCCGCGGCCAACAAGCACCAGCAGGTACTGATGTTCGCGGCGCCAGTGGGGTCCATCGGGCGGCAGCCTCGGGAGGATCTGCTGCGGGACGCCCTCGACAAGGCTGCGGCCAATGGGAAGTTGGTCGCCTCCGCGCTGCCTCTCGCGGGGACGTGAGCGCCCCATGACGTAGGTCCTCCGGCCGCATCCCTTGATGTGCCCGGTCGTTTGGACATACGTGCACGCATACGATGTTTCTCCATCGGCAACGCCGATCTACGACGCGCTCTATGCCGAGTACGTCAAATCCTTCCGCACACTGCCGGGTGACCGCAGTGGCGAGGAGGAGCTGGGGTTCACCGCCTTCGGGAACATCCCGCACAGTACGGGCTCCTACGGCGGCCACCGGCCGGGGTCCTTCAGCAGCTCGTACAGCGCCTACAGCGCGGGCGCGCACAGCGCCCGGCAGTCGCAGTGGCAGCGCGTCGGACACATCGGGCCGCAGGCGACCGGCACTCCGTCGGCCCTGCAGCCCGTCCCCCGCAGAAACATCTGAACGACGAAGAGGGCGGCCCCGGTCAGGGGCCGCCCTCTTCGTCGTACCGCGTCCTGCGGTTACTTCTTCCGGCCGCGCTTCTCGCGGACCCGGACCGAGATATGGATCGGGGTTCCCTCGAAGCCGAACTCCTCACGCAGCCGGCGCTCGATGAAGCGCCGGTAGCCCGCCTCGATGAAGCCGGAGGCGAAGAGCACGAACCGCGGGGGCTTGGTACCGGCCTGGGTGCCGAAGAGGATGCGCGGCTGCTTGCCGCCCCGGATCGGGTGCGGGTGGGCGGCGACCAGCTCACCGAGGAAGGCGTTGAGCCGTCCGGTGGGGACCCGGGTCTCCCAGCCCGCGAGGGCCGTCTCGATCGCCGGGACCAGCTTCTCCATGTGCCGGCCGGTCTGCGCCGAGACGTTCACCCGGGGCGCCCAGGCGACCTGGGCGAGCTCGGTCTCGATCTCCCGCTCCAGGTAGTAGCGGCGCTCCTCGTCGAGGGTGTCCCACTTGTTGTAGGCGATGACCATGGCGCGGCCCGCCTCGACGGCCATCGTCACGATGCGCTGGTCCTGGACGGAGATGTTCTCCGAGGCGTCGATCAGGACGACCGCCACCTCGGCCTTCTCCACGGCCGCCGCGGTGCGCAGCGAGGCATAGTAGTCGGCGCCCTGCTGGAGGTGGACCCGCTTGCGGATACCGGCCGTGTCGACGAACTTCCAGGTGACACCGCCGAGTTCGATCAGCTCGTCGACCGGGTCCCGGGTGGTGCCCGCGAGTTCGTTGACGACGACGCGCTCCTCGCCCGCCACCTTGTTCAGCAGCGAGGACTTGCCGACGTTCGGGCGGCCGATCAGGGCGATCCGGCGGGGGCCGCCGACCCCGGTGCCGAAGGTCTGCTCGGGCGCGTCCGGCAGCACTTCCAGGACGGCGTCCAGCATGTCGCCGGTGCCGCGGCCGTGCAGCGCGGAGACGGGGTGCGGCTCGCCGAGGCCGAGGGACCACAGATAGGTGGCGTCCGCCTCGCCGCTCGGGCCGTCCACCTTGTTGGCGCACAGCACGACGGGCTTACCGGCCTTGCGCAGCAGTCGTACGACGGCCTCGTCGGTGTCGGTCGCGCCGACCTTGGCGTCGACGACGAAGACGACGGCGTCGGCGGCCTCGATGGCGTACTCGGCCTGCGCGGCCACGGAGGCGTCGATGCCGAGGACGTCCTGCTCCCAGCCGCCGGTGTCGACGACCTTGAAGCGGCGTCCGGCCCACTCGGCCTCGTACGTCACGCGGTCACGGGTGACGCCGGGCTTGTCCTCGACGACGGCCTCGCGGCGCCCGATGATGCGGTTGACGAGGGTCGACTTGCCCACGTTGGGGCGGCCGACGACGGCGAGGACGGGCAGCGGACCGTGGCCCGCCGCCTCGATGGCGCCCTCGACGTCCTCGATGTCGAAGCCCTCTTCCGCGGCGAGCTCCATGAACTCCGCGTACTCGGCATCGCCAAGTGCTCCGTGGTCGTGCGCCTCGCCCGAGCCCTCGGAGTGGATCTGGTCGTTCATGAAGTCCGTACCTCGTTCAGTGTGGTGATCGGTGGAACGCCCGGATTTCGGGTGATCCACTACTCAAGTGTCGCCTAGCGGCCGGTGAGCCGCCTGGCGTTTTCCAGGTGCTCGGTCAGCTGCTTCTGGATGCGCTCGGTCGCCTCGTCCAGCGCCCGGCGGGTGCGCCGGGCGCTGCCGTCGCCCGCGTCGAACGGGTCGCCGAAGACGACGTCGACGCGGGAGCGCAGCGCGGGCAGCCCCTTCGTCAACCGGCTGGGCCGCTCGGTGCTTCCCAGCACGGCGACCGGCACAATCGGCGCGCCGCTGCGCACCGCGAAGTAGGCGAGCCCGGCGCGCAGGGAGGCGAAGTCGCCCTCGCCACGCGTGCCCTCGGGGAATATCCCGAGGACGCCACCGCTCTCCAGGACGCCGAGCGCCCGGGTGATCGCGGTGCGGTCGGTGGTCGTGCGGTCCACCTTCAGCTGGCCGATGCGGGTCAGGAAGGGGTCGAGCGGCCCGACGAACGCCTCCTTCTTGATCAGGAAGTGCGTGGGCCGGGGCGCGACGCCCATGACCATGGGGCCGTCGATGTTGTGGGAGTGGTTGACGGCGAGGATCGCCGGACCGCTCGCGGGCACCCGCCAGGCGCCCAGCACCCGCGGCTTGAACAGCCCGTACATCAGGCCGACGCCGATGCGCCGCCCGACCTCGGCACCCCGCGCCGAAGGCAGCTCGGTCACTTCCCGGCCCGCTTCTCCTCGACGAGCGTCACGACGCACTCGATGACCTGCGTGAGGGTGAGCTCGGTGGTGTCCACCTCGACCGCGTCCCCGGCCTTGGCCAGCGGCGAGGTCTTCCGGGAGGAGTCGGCGGCATCCCGCTTGATCAGGGCCTCGCGGGTGGCGTGGACGTCGGCGCCCTTCAGCTCACCGCTGCGGCGGGCGGCACGGGCCTCCGGGGAGGCGGTGAGGAAGATCTTCAGATCGGCGTCGGGCAGCACGGTCGTGCCGATGTCCCGGCCCTCGACGACGATGCCGCCCTCGGCGCCGGACGCGATGGAGCGCTGCAGCTCGGTGATCCGGGCCCGCACCTCGGGCACCGCGCTGACCGCGCTGACCTGGGAGGTGACCTCCTGGGTGCGGATCGGGGCGGCGACGTCGGTGCCGTCGACGACGATGGTGGGGTTCGCCGGGTCGGTGCCGGAGACGATGTCCGGCTTGCCGGCCGCGGCGGCGATGGCGTGCGGGTCGTCTATGTCGATGCCGTTGGTCACCATCCACCAGGTGATCGCCCGGTACTGGGCGCCGGTGTCGAGGTAGCTCAGGCCGAGCTGCGCCGCGACGGCCTTCGACGTGCTCGACTTGCCCGTGCCGGAGGGGCCGTCGATGGCGACAATCACGGGCTGGGCGGCGCCGTTTTCCACGGGGGGACACCTTCCTGGTGCGCTTCGGAGGGGTGTGCGGGGCGCGATCGCGCCCCGCACAAGGTTACTGGGTGCGCATCACTCGTCCGGACGCGCGCGTCACTGGCGGATCGCCCAGCCCCGCTCCCGCAGCGCCGCCGTCAGCATCGGCACCGCGTTCGGCTCGACCATCAGCTGCACCAGACCGGCCTGCTGCCCGGTCGCGTGCTCGATGCGGACGTCCTCGATGTTGACCCCGGCCCGGCCGGCGTCGGCGAAGATACGGGCCAGCTGTCCGGGCTGGTCGTCGATCAGGACCGCGACCGTCTCGTAGAGCCTCGGCGCGGAGCCGTGCTTGCCGGGGACCCGGACCTGTCCCGCGTTGCCGCGCCGCAGCACGTCCTCGATCCCGGCCGAGCCCGCGCGGCGCTTCGACTCGTCCGAGGACTGCAGGGCCCGCAGCGCCTGCACCGTCTCGTCGAGGTCAGCGGAGACGTCCGCGAGGAGGTCGGCGACCGGTCCCGGGTTGGCGGAGAGGATGTCGATCCACATCCGGGGGTCGGACGCGGCGATCCGGGTCACATCCCGGATCCCCTGCCCGCACAGCCGTACGGCCGCCTCCTCCGCGTGCTCCAGGCGGGCGGCGACCATGCTGGAGACCAGATGCGGCATGTGGGAGACGAGCGCCACGGCCCGGTCGTGGGCGTCCGCGTCCATGACGACCGGAACGGCCCGGCAGTGCGAGACCAGCTCCAGGGCAAGGTTCAGGACCTCGGTGTCGGTGTCCCGGGTGGGCGTGAGCACCCAGGGGCGGCCCTCGAAGAGGTCGGCGCTCGCGGCCAGCGGTCCGGACTTCTCCCGGCCCGACATCGGATGGGTGCCGAGGTAGGCCGACAGATCGAGGCCCAGCGCCTGGAGCTCGCGCCGCGGCCCGCCCTTGACGCTGGCCACGTCCAGGTAGCCGCGCGCCGCACCGCGCCGCATGGCGTCGGCGAGCACCCCGGCCACATGGGCGGGCGGCGCGGCGACGATCGCGAGGTCCACGGGCCCCTCGGGCGCCTCGTCCGTCCCTGCTCCGAGCGCGGCCGCGGTGCGGGCCTGCTCCGGGTCGTGGTCGGCGAGGTGGACGACGACGCCCCGGCTCACCAGGGCGAGCGCGGCGGAGGTACCGATCAGGCCGGTGCCGATGACGAGTGCGGTTCTCACTGGGCGATGTCCTTGCGCAGGGCGGCCGCGGCACCGAGGTAGACATGCGCGACCTCGGCCCGGGGCAGCTCGGACTCGATGTGCGCGAGCACCCGGACCACCCGGGGCATGGCACCCTCGATGTCCAGTTCCTGCGCGCAGATCAGGGGCACGTCCACGATGCCGAGCTTGCGGGCCGCGGCGGCCGGGAAGTCGCTGTGCAGATCGGGCGTGGCCGTGAACCAGATGCTGATCAGGTCGTCGGTGGTCAGGCCGTTGCGCTCGAGGACGGCGGTGAGCAGGGCCCCGACCCGCTCGTCCATGTGGCCGGCCTCGTCCACGTCGAGTTGGACGGCGCCCCGGACCGCTCGTACCGCCACGGCTTGGCTCCCTTGCTGCTGTACGGATCGACTGCACGGATCGGTTCTGTGCGCATCCAGCCTAGTCAGCGCCCGCCGGACGGGTACGCGACGCCCGCCCGTTGAGACGTCCGAACAACCCGATTTGTTCCGGTGCCTCCAGAGTTGCTTCGTCTTCGGTGCTTTCAGTGTCAAGATGACGACATGACCTCCCGGCCGAAGCGGCGCACCATCCTTCTCGCCACCGGAGCGGCGGCACTCGTCGCGGGTTGTGGCGACTCAGGCGACGACGGCGGATCCACCGAGCAGACCGCCGAGATCACGGAGACCCCCGGGACCGGTGAGTCCCCCGACGCGGCCGGCCAGGAGCTGACCACGACGGACGACATCCCGGTCGGCGGCGGCAAGATCTTCAAGGACGAGAAGGTCGTGGTGACCCAGCCGGAGGAAGGCGAGTTCAAGGCCTTCTCGGCGATCTGCACCCACCAGCAGTGCATCGTCGCGAACGTCGAGGGCGGCACGATCAACTGCACCTGCCACGGCAGCAAGTTCAGCATCACGGACGGCGCGGTGGAGAACCCGCCGGCGACCAGGCCGCTGCCCGCGGAAGAGATCGCGGTGGAGGGAAATTCGATCCGCCTGGTGTGAGGAGCCCCGTACGCTCCGGATCATGCGCCCCGAGATCCTGGTCCGCGACCACACCGTCTACGCCTGTGTCATGGGTTCGCGTGCCTTCGGTCTGGCCACGGACGGCAGCGACACCGACCGCCGGGGCGTCTTCCTCGCCCCCACTCCCCTGTTCTGGCGCTTCGACAAGCCGCCCACGCACATCGAGGGCCCGGCCGAGGAGCAGTTCAGCTGGGAGCTGGAGCGCTTCTGCGAGCTGGCGCTGCGTGCGAACCCCAACATCCTGGAGTGTCTGCACTCCCCGCTCGTGGAGTACGTCGACGACACCGGCCGCGAGCTGATCGAGCTGCGCGGCGCCTTCCTGTCCCGGCAGACCCACGACACGTTCGCGCGCTATGCCGTCGGGCAGCGCAAGAAGCTCGAAGCGGACGTCCGCAACCACGGCGCCCCGCGCTGGAAGCACGCCATGCATCTGCTGCGGCTGCTGATGAGCGTCCGCGATCTGCTGCGCACCGGCGAGCTGACCATCGACGTCGGTGATCAGCGCGAGCCGCTGCTGAGCGTGAAGCGCGGCGAGGTCCCGTGGCCGCGGGTCGAGTCGTGGATGACCGCTCTGGCGGAGGAGACCGAGCGGGCCGCCGAGCGGAGCCCGCTGCCCGCCGAGCCGGACCGGCGGCGCGTGGAGGACTTCCTCGTGCGCGTCCGCCGTGCCTCAGCCCTCCAGCCGGACCCGTACGACGAGGTCGTGCAGCGCGTCGTAGACGGTAGGGGCGTCGGGCAGGGCTGACGCGGCCTGGGCCTCGTCCAGCAGGGCGTGCAGCCGCTCCACATCACCCTCCACGCGCGCGTGGTCGACCTCGGCCGCCCCGTGCTCCCGTTCCGTCTTGGCCGCGATCAGCTCCGGCAGGTAGCCCGGTGCCTCGGTGACCTCCCCGAGGAGGGTCGGCAGATGGGCCTGCACCTCGCCGCCGCGCATCAGATGGATGCCGGTGAGCAGCACCCGGAAGGTGTAGAGCAGCGGCTTGAGCTCCCTGGTCTTGGTGAAGAGCCGCCACTGGGTGTTGGCGAAGCCCCGGTAGTGATGCGCGTGGTGGCCGGTGAGGACGCCGGGGGCGAGCGCGGCCAGCTCGCGGTGCGCGTCGGTGGTGTGCACGACGAGCGGGGAGAGCAGCTGCTCCAGGACGTAGCCGTTGCGGCGGAGCATCAGCCGGACGAACTTGCGCAGGTCATGGGTGACCAGGTCCATCTCCGCGCCGTCCCGGTCCCACATCCGGGACCGGGTCTCGGCGGGCTCACGCAGCCCGAGCAGGTCGGCGGCGGGCAGCAGGTGCACGCCCCGCAGGTCCACGTCGGAGTCCCGGGACGGGAAGCCGTACAGATGGGCGCCCGAGACGGTCGCGAAGAGCACCGGGTCGGGCTGTTCGGCGACGACGGGCGCGAGGTCGATGTCCAGGGCGTCGATCATCCGCTAAGCGTCCCAGAGGGCGCCGAGGGTGAGCAGGTCGCCCCGGTACTCGATCCGGTCCGCCCACTCCCTGGGCCATGCATCGGCGCCGAGGTACGCCCCCGCGAAGGCGCCCGTGAGGCACGCGATGGAGTCGGAGTCGCCTGAGGTGCAGGCGGCCCGGCGCAGCGCCGTGACCGGTTCGTCGACGAGGAGCAGGAAGCACAGCAGTCCGGTGGCCATGGCCTCCTCGGCGATCCAGCCCTCTCCGGTGGCCAGGCACGGATCGGTCTCGACCGAGCCCTCCCGCACGGCCTCCTGGAGCCGCTCCAGGACGCCCAGGCACTCGTCCCAGCCGCGCGCGATGAAGTGCTCGGGGCTCGGGTCGTGGCTGCGGGCCCACAGGTCGCCGAGCCAGGTGTGGTGGTAGCGGGTGCGGTTGTCGTAGGCGTACGACCGCAGCAGTCCGACGAGTCCGGTCGGCTCGGCGCCCTGGGCGAGCAGCCGTACGGCGTGGGCGGTGAGGTCGGAGGCGGCGAGCGCGGTGGGGTGGCCGTGGGTGAGCGCGGACTGCAACTGGGCGGCGCCCGCGCGTTGTTCGTCGCTCAGTCCGGGGGCGAGGCCGATGGGCGCGACGCGCATGTTGGCGCCGCAGCCCTTGGAGTCGATCTGGCCGGCCTCCTGCCAGGGGCGGCCCTCGGTCTTCAGGAGGTTGCAGGCGACAAGGCAGGTCCGGCCCGGCGCCCGGTTGTTCTCGGGCGACTGGTACCAGTTCACGAACTCCTCCCGGACCGGCCGCTCCAGCCGCTTGGGCGCGAGCACGCCCCGGTCCATGGCCGTGCGCAGCCCCTTGCCCAGCGCCAGCGTCATCTGGGTGTCGTCGCTGACGATCGCCCGCTTCGGCAGGTCCAGCTCCCGCCACGGCCCGAACATGGCCAGGATCGACGGCACGTCGTTGAACTCGGTGGGGAACCCCATCGCGTCCCCGAGGGCGAGGCCGATCAGGGCACCGGTGGCGGCGCGCTTCTTCACGAGGGCGGTCATGCGGAGGGTCCTTCCGGGGTCGGCCGGAGCAGCGGTGGATGGAGGGCGGTGGCGGTGCCCGCGCGGTACAGCGCGGCGGGCTTGCCGCGGCCGCCGGTGAGCCGGGAGGCACCGGGGACGGCCTCGACGAAGCCGGGCGTGGCGAGCACCTTGCGGCGGAAGTTGGGCCGGTCGAGGGGCGTGCCCCACACGGCCTCGTAGACCTGTTGCAGCTCGCCGAGGGTGAACTCGGGCGGGCAGAACGCGGTGGCGAGGCAGCTGTACTCCAGCTTGGCGCCGACGCGTTCATGGGCGTCGGCCAGGATCCGGTCGTGATCGAAGGCGAGGGGCCCGGCTCCGTCGTACGGCACCCAGCGGGCGTCCGCCGCGTCGCTGCCGCCGTGCACGTCGGGCGCGTCGGGCAGGAGGGCGGCGAAGGCGACCGAGACGACCCGCATCCGGGGGTCGCGGCCGGGCTCGCTGTAGGTCCGCAGCTGTTCCAGATGGAGCCCGGAGACATCCGACAGGCCGGTCTCCTCGGCAAGTTCACGCCGGGCCGCCGTCTCCGCGGACTCGTCGGGCTGCACGAAGCCACCGGGCAGCGCCCAGCGCCCGGCGTAGGGCTCCTGTCCGCGCTCGACGAGCAGCACGTGCAGGGCGCCGGAACGGAGCGTGAGGACGGCGAGGTCGACGGTGACGGCGAAGGGTTCGTAGGCGTGCTTGTCGTACTCCACACCCACCTCCTTTAATAGTCAGTACGACCATAAAGCAGGTGGATGCGAACTGGCAAGCCCCGCCTAGGAATCGAGCTCCGCCGGCCGCCGCGAGGGTGCGAACAGCGACACCGCGGCCCCGGCCGCCGCGATCCCCGCCGACACCCACAGCGCGGGCGCGGCCCCGTCCAGGAAGGCGGCCGGTGAGCCGTAGCCGCCGTACGTCGTGAAGACCGCCGCGACGGTGGCGACGCCGAAGACCCCGCCGAGTTCCCGCAGGGCGTTGTTGACGCCGGCCGCGACGCCCGCCTCGGTCAGCGGCACCGAGGAGGTGACGGCGTTGGCGACGCTCGGGAAGGTGAGCGAGATGCCGACGCCCGCGACGATCAGCGGGACGACGAGGCTGCCGTAGCCGACACCGGGTTCGACCTGCCAGGCCAGCAGGCCGAGGCCGAGGCCCATGAGGGCCAGGCCCGCGAGCATGAAGGGCCGGGTGCCGTACCGGTCCGCGAGCGCGCCGGCGACCGGCGCGACCAGCAGGGGCATGGCGTTCCAGACGAGGATCCGTACGCCCGCCTCCAGGGGCGAGTAGCCGAGCCCGAACTGGAACAGCTGCGTGATCATGAAGAGCGCGCCGAGCAGCGAGGCGAAGAGCAGGAAGGCGGCCGCGTTGGCGGTGGAGAAGCCCCGGTTGCGGAAGTGGCCGAGCGGCAGCATCGGATACCGGGCGCCCCGGCGCTCCCACTCCAGGAACGCGGCCACGAACACGATCCCGGCCGCCAGCGCGGCCAGCGCCTCGGCGCTCCCCCAGCCCGCCTCCGGCGCCCGCACCGGCGC
The DNA here is from genome assembly GCF_027270315.1 of Streptomyces cinnabarinus. Classification (NCBI taxonomy): domain Bacteria; kingdom Bacillati; phylum Actinomycetota; class Actinomycetes; order Kitasatosporales; family Streptomycetaceae; genus Streptomyces; species Streptomyces cinnabarinus. The sequence continues at coordinate 2,069,228 of NZ_CP114413.1, forward strand.
CCAGGCAAGACCGGTCAGCCCGACGGCCGCCAGCACCAGGCCGACGATGTCGAGCTGGGGCCGGGTGCCGTGGCTCTCGTGCAGTTTCCTGGCCGCGAGGGGAATCATCACCAGCCCGATCGGGACGTTCAGCCAGAAGATCCACTGCCAGGACAGGCCCTCGGTCACGGCCCCGCCCAGCACCGGCCCGGCCGCCACCCCGAGGCCGGTCACCCCGCCCCACACCCCGATCGCCACGCCCCGCTTCTCGGCCGGGAACGCCTCGCTGATCAGGGTCAGGGTGAGCGGCAGCAGTACGGCGGCCCCGGCGCCCTGCACCAGACGCGCCCCGATGAGCTGGCCGGTGCCGCCGGCGAGGGCAGCGGCGGCGGAGGCGAGCGTGAACACGGCGAGCCCGACGACGTACATGCGTCGCCGTCCGAAGCGGTCGCCGAGCGCGGCGCCGGTCAGGGTGAGACAGGCGAAGGCCAGGTTGTAGGCGTTGATCGTCCATTCCAGCTCGGACAGGCTCGCCCCGAAGTCGGCGCGCAGCGCGGGCAGCGCGGTGGCGACGACCACGACGTCCAGGGAGCACAGCAGCGCGCCGAGTCCGGCCAGAATCACCGTCCACGCGCGCGGTGGTGACGCCCGGTCGGGGCGCGAGGTGCTGAGGGGGGCCTTGAGGGTCTCGGTCATGTCCGTGCCTTCCGTGAGCTGTTGAGGTCACTCACGGAAGGCAGACCGGGCTCACCCCGGAAAGGAATCGCGCCGCCCCAGGAAGCCCAGCAGCCGGGCCTGCGGCCCCGCTCCCTCGGGCACGGCGACCGGCGCCGCGAACCGCACCCCCCGGTCCTCCCCCGCCACCACGCACCGCACGACCGGCAGCAGCTCGGCCGCGAGGGCCTCCGGGATCGGCCGGGGCCGCCCGCTCGCCTGGGCCACGTCCCAGCCGTGCACGGCGATCTCGACGGCGCCGACCGCCGCCAGCACCCGTACCTCCAGCGGCCGTTCACCCACCAGCACCCGGTCCGGCGGCCCCGCGGCCCAGGCGCCCAGCACCGCGCACGCGCGCGTACGGAAGCGGCAGGCGCGGTCGTCCCGCGGCACCAGGCCGATCCGCCCGCCGGTCAGCCCCTCGTACAGCGCGTCCACGGAGTCGTCCAGATGCCCCAGCAGCTCCGCGAGGTCCCACTCGGCGCACGGCGTGCCCCGCGTGAGGGTCTCCGCCCGGACCTCCGCGACGCTGCCCAGGGCGTAGGCCAGCGAACGCTCCAGCAGCTCCCCGGGGTTCATACGAGCTCCCCGGGCAGCCCGAACCGGCCGAACACGTCGGTGTCCAGGAAGGCGGTGATGCGGGCGAGGGCACCGTCCTCGACGGTGAGCACCTGGAGGGAGTGCGGGCGCAGCACGCCGTCCGTCCCGCGGACGTACATCGCCACCGCGGGCTGTCCGTTCGCACGCGTGGGCAGCATCCGCAGGGTGCCCGTCTCGTGACGGCGCGCCACCAGGAAGCGGTGCACCTCCTTGGCGCCCCGGAACCACTCCAGGTGGGGCGGCATCTCCAGCTCGACGCCGTCCCGCAGGAGGGTGAGCAGGGCGTCCATGTCGGCGTTCTCGAAGGCGGCCACGTACCGGTCGAGGACCTCCCGGTCGGCGGCGCCCGAGGGCTCGGTCACGAGGTCCTCCTCGGGGGCCAGCTCCGCCAGCCGGGCACGCGCGCGTTGCAGGCTGCTCTTGACGGCAGCAGTGGAGGTCCCGAGCACGGCGGCGACCTCGGGCGCCCGCCAGGCGAGCACGTCCCGCAGGATGAGCACCGCCCGCTGCCGCGCGGGCAGATGCTGGAGCGCGGCGACGAGCGCGAGCCGCAGGCTTCCCCGGGCGGCCACGACCCACGCCGGGTCGAGCAGCGCGTCGGGCAGCGGCTGGAGCCAGGGAACGTCCGTCGCGGGGGCCCTCAGCGGCTCCTCAGGCGTCTGGGAGGGCTCGCCGAGCCCCGTGGGCAGCGGACGGCGCGCGCGGCCCTCCAGCGCCGTCAGACACGTGTTGGTGGCGATCCTGTGCAGCCAGGTCCGCAGGGACGCGCGGCCCTCGTAGCCGTCGTAGGACCGCCAGGCCCGCAGATAGGTCTCCTGCACCAGGTCCTCGGCCTCGTCGGCCGAGCCCAGCATGCGGTAGCAGTGCGCGAGCAGCTCGCGCCGGTACGGGTCGGTCAGCCGTACGAACTCGTCGCGGTCCGTCGTCGCCACCATGGCCCTTCCTCTCGCCGGTCATGAGTACAGACCGGCGAGAGGACGAAAAGGCATCGGTGACCGCCCGCGAACGCGACCTACAGGTCGACTTCCTTCATCAGCATGCCGACCTCGGTGTTCGACAGACGGCGCAGCCAGCCCGACTTCTGGTCGCCCAGGGTGATCGGCCCGAAGGAGGTGCGCACCAGCTTCTCGACCGGGAAGCCGGCCTCGGCCAGCATCCGGCGCACGATGTGCTTGCGGCCCTCGTGCAGGGTCACCTCGACGAGGTAGTTCTTGCCGATCTGCTCGACCACCCGGAAGTGGTCCGCACGCGCGTAGCCGTCCTCCAGCTGGATGCCGTCCTTGAGCTGCTTGCCCAGGTCGCGCGGGATCGGGCCGACGATGGCCGCGAGGTAGGTCTTCTTCACGCCGTACTTGGGGTGCGCCAGCCGGTGCGCCAGCTCGCCGTGGTTGGTGAGCAGGATGACGCCCTCGGTCTCGGTGTCGAGACGGCCGACGTGGAAGAGCCGCGTCTCCCGGTTGGTGACGTAGTCACCGAGGCACTGACGACCCTCGGGGTCCTCCATGGTGGAGACGACACCGGCGGGCTTGTTCAGCGAGAAGAACTGGTACGACTGCGTCGCCACGGTCAGGCCGTCGACCCTGACCTCGTCCTTCTCCGGGTCGACCCGCTTGCCCTGCTCCAGCACGATCTCGCCGTTGACCTCGACCCGCGCCTGCTCGATCAGCTCCTCGCAGGCCCGCCGGGAGCCGTAGCCCGCGCGCGCGAGGACCTTCTGGAGCCGCTCGCCCTCCTGCTCGGCGCCCGGGAAGGTCTTGGGCAGCTTGATGTCCTTCTTGCCCGCGTACCGCTCGCGGTTGCGCTCCTCGGCGCGCGTCTCGAACTCCCGGGACTGTGCCGGAGCCGTCCGCCCGCGCTGCGGCTGGGGCTTCTTCGGGCCGCCCTTCGCGCCACCGCGCGCCGCGCCGCCGCGACCCGACTTCGGGCCGTCCGGGGAGGCGCCGGGGCCGACGTCGTAGCGGCGCTCCTCGGGGCGGGGCTTGCGGGGCCGGCCGCCCTGGCCGCCCTGCTTCTGGTCCCGGTTGTTGCCGGCCCCGCGGTGGTTACCGCGTCCGCCGGTGCCGCCACTCTTGCCGCTGCCGCTGCTTCGCATCAAAGTTCCGTCGTCTTGTCGTCTGCGTCCTCGGAATCCGGAGCGTCCGGATCGAACGACGGTACGGCCTCCTGGGTCTCGGCCTCGATCGCCTCCGCCTCGGGGAGGAAGGGCGCGAGCTCCGGGAGCTCGTCCAGGCCGCGCAGGCCCATCCGTTCCAGGAAGTAGTTCGTCGTCGTGTACAGGATCGCACCTGTTTCGGGTTCCGTGCCCGCCTCCTCGACCAGACCGCGCTGGAGCAGGGTGCGCATCACACCGTCGCAGTTGACTCCGCGCACCGCCGAGACCCGGCTGCGGCTGACCGGCTGCCGGTACGCCACCACCGCGAGGGTCTCCAGCGCGGCCTGGGTGAGCCGGGCCTGCTGGCCGTCCAGCACGAAGCCCTCGACGGCCGGCGCGTACTCGGGCCGCGAGTAGAAACGCCAGCCGCCCGCGATCAGCCGCAGCTCGAAGCCGCGGCCCTGGACGGTGTACTCGTCGGCCAGCGCGCGCAGCGCGTCCGCGATCTGCCGCCGGGGCCGCTGGAGGATCTTGGCGAGATGCTCCTCGGTCGCGGGCTCGTCCACGACCATGAGGACGGCCTCCAGGGCGGGCTTGAGATCGAGGTCGGCGACGGCGCCGAGACCGCTGATCTCCTCGCTCACTTCTTCTTCTCCTCGTCCTTGGGCAGCTCGGGCGGGCGGTCGAACTCGTCGGTGACCACGGGCTCGGTGTCCCCCTCCCCGCCGGTCCAGCGCACGGTCAGCTCGCCGAGGGCGGTCTCCTGGTCCAGGGCCACGGCCTTCTCGCGGTACAGCTCCAGCAGGGCCAGGAAGCGGGCCACGACGGTGAGCGTGTCGTCGGTGTCCTCGACGAGCGCGCGGAAGCTGGCCTCGCCCAGCTCCTTCAGCCGCGCCACCACGATCCCGGCCTGCTCCTGCACGCTGACCAGCGGGGCGTGGATGTGGTCGACGTAGACCTGCGGCTTGGGCTTGGGCTGCATCGCCTTGACCGCGAGCCTGGCGAATCCTTCCGCCCCGATGCTGATGACCACCTCGGGCAGCAGCTCGGCGTGGTGCGGTTCGAGGCCGACGGTACGGGGGTAGCGCCGGGCCTCCTCCTCCAGCCGCCGGTTGAAGATCTCGGCGATCTGTTTGTACGCGCGGTACTGGAGCAGCCGCGCGAAGAGCAGGTCCCGCGCTTCGAGCAGGGCGAGGTCGCCCTCGTCCTCGACCTCGGCGGCGGGCAGCAGCCGGGCCGCCTTGAGGTCCAGCAGAGTCGCGGCGACCACGAGGAACTCGGTCGTCTCGTCCAGGTCCCAGTCCGGACCCATGGCCCGGATGTACGCCATGAACTCGTCGGTCACTTTGGACAGCGCGACCTCGGTGACGTCCAGCTTGTGCTTGGAGATCAGCTGGAGCAGCAGGTCGAAGGGGCCCTCGAAGTTGGAGAGGCGGACCTTGAAGACTCCGCCGTCGGATTCCTCAGAGTCGGCGGAGTCGGCGGAGCCGTCTGCCTCTTCGGGCTCGGGCTCGACGACCTCAGGCTCGGGCTCCGGCTCGGGCTCCGGTTCAGGAAGCACGGCCTCCGGCACCGGTTCGACCGGCGCGACGCCCCCCGGCCCCCTCCCGAGGGCGCGCCGCCGACCGCCGGAGGCACCGGCGCCGGAGGCGGGAGCATCGTTCGAGGTCATAGCCTCCGCAGGCTACCGCTACCGCCCGCGGAGCCGTCGTACGAGGATGCTCGCGTCCCCGCGGCTCTCCAGATCGGCGAGCACCACGGCCACCGCCTCCCGGACGATCCGCCCGCGGTCGACCGCGAGGCCGTGCTCGCCACGGAGCACAAGACGGGCGTGCTCCAGGTCCATCAGCTCCTCGGCGGACACGTACACGGTGATCTTCTCGTCGTGCCGCTCACGCCCGCTGGGCCGCCGCGCGGCGGCCCGTCCGCGCTTGCGCGGGGCCGCCGGGCCCGCGGCGTCGCCAGAACCTTCCTGCGCTCCCTGCCGCCGCCCGGACCGCTCCGCCGTGGCGGAGCGGCTGCGGGACTCCCCGGACTCCGCCGGTTCCGCGTCCGCCGCGACATGTTCCGGGCCCTCGCCGTCCCCGCCCTGTGCGGGCACGGACTGCGGCGCGTCCTCCGCGGCGACGCCGTCGCTCTCTCCCGCGGGAGCCGGCACCCGGGCCTCGCCGTTGGCCCCTCGCCGGGGAGTGGACGCCTGGAGCGCCATCCCCCCTGTCGTACGGAACAGTTCGTCGGCCCCCGGCAGACTCACTCGGCGTGACACCGGGCGAGCACCTCCCTGGCGAGCTGGCGGTAGGCGGCTGCACCGACGGAGTTGGAGGCGTACGTGGTGATCGGCTCACCGGCGACCGTGGTCTCCGGGAAGCGGACCGTGCGCCCGATGACCGTGTGGTAGACGTGATCGTCGAACGCCTCGACGACCCGCGCGAGCACCTCACGGCTGTGCACGGTGCGCGAGTCGTACATCGTGGCGAGGATCCCGTCGAGCTCCAGATCCGGGTTGAGCCGCTCCTGGACCTTCTCGATGGTCTCCGTCAGCAGCGCGACACCGCGGAGGGCGAAGAACTCGCACTCCAGGGGCACGATCACCTTGTGCGCGGCCGTCAGGGCGTTGACCGTGAGCAGGCCGAGCGAGGGCTGACAGTCGATCACGATGTAGTCGTAGTCCGCCATCAGCGGCTTCAGGGCGCGCTGGAGCGTCGACTCGCGCGCGACCTCGGAGACCAGCTGGACCTCCGCCGCCGACAAGTCGATATTGCTCGGCAGCAGGTCCATGTTCGGGACCGCGGTCTTCAGCAGGACCTCGTCGGCCGACATGCCCCGCTCCATGAGCAGGTTGTAGACCGTGAGGTCGAGCTCCATCGGGTTGACACCGAGTCCGACCGACAGCGCGCCCTGCGGGTCGAAGTCCACGAGCAGGACCCGGCGTCCGTACTCCGCGAGCGCGGCACCCAGGTTGATGGTCGACGTCGTCTTGCCCACGCCGCCCTTCTGGTTGCACATCGCGATGATCTTCGCCGGTCCGTGGTCGGTGAGGGGACCCGGGATCGGGAAGTACGGCAGCGGGCGTCCGGTCGGGCCGACGCGCTCGCGACGCTGGCGTGCGGCGTCGGGCGCGAGCGTGGCCGCGTACTCGGGGTCCGGCTCGTACTCCGCATCGGGATCGTAGAAGTGCCCGTCGGGCAGTTCGTCGTAGTCGGCGAAGTGGTTGTGGGGCGCGCCACTTCCGTCGCCGGCCATGGCGTTCACGTGATGGCCATCCATGCTCTGGTGTGCTGACAGAGTCACGCCGGTCTGCTGGTGACTCTGGTGGGCTGCGAAGGTGCGCACCGCGACGGAGCCGACAGCCTCGAACCCCGCGGGAGCCTGGCCCCGCGCAGGGCTTCCTGGTTGACCACCCCCGGGAGAAAATGTCGACTCATTCACAAGTCGTCTTACCTCCTTGGTGACCAGGAAACTTCTAGACAAGGTCAGCGTGGCACCATGCCGACAGTCGGCGACTCTATGGCGTGTCGGGCGTCCGCAGCAACACAATCCGCCGGACCCGGCAGGATGTGTCGGCAATGAAACATCCCTCTGTCAAGGGCGTACGGCCGTCGCACGGTAGGTTTCACCGGTGTGCGAATCGGTCGAAGCGTTACGTTCGAGGCGAGTTGACCGAGCGTCGCAAAGTGACCATACACACATCCGGCCGGACCTTGTCGGGCAAGGTCCGGCCGGGTGGGCGACGTTGACGATTCGTGTTGACGTATCGCCTTTACGAAAAGGTGACTTAGCCGTTCGCCGAGGTGGGCCGGCTCAGCCGAGCAGGGTCTCCAGCTCCACGTGCTCCAGGCCGTGCGCCTCGGCGACCTCGCGGTAAACGACCTTGCCGTCATGGGTGTTGAGACCCTTGGCGAGCGCGGCGTCCCGGCGCAGCGCCTCCACCCAGCCGTTGTTGGCCAGCGAGACGATGTACGGCAGCGTGGCGTTGGTGAGCGCGTAGGTGGAGGTGTTGGGCACCGCGCCCGGCATGTTGGCGACGCAGTAGAAGACCGAGTTGTGGACCTTGAAGGTCGGCTCGGCGTGCGTGGTGGGACGCGAGTCCTCGAAGCAGCCGCCCTGGTCGATCGCGATGTCGACAAGGACACTTCCCGGCTTCATGCGCGAGACGAGCTCGTTGGTGACCAGCTTCGGGGCCTTGGCGCCCGGGATCAGCACCGCGCCGATCACGAGGTCGGCGTCGAGGACGGCCTTCTCCAGCTCGAAGGTGTTGGACATGATCGCCCGCACCTTGGTGCCGAAGACCTTGTCGGCCTCGCGCAGCTTGTTGATGTCCCGGTCGAGCAGCGTGACGTGGAAGCCCATGCCGACGGCGATCTGGGTGGCGTTCCAGCCGGAGACACCGCCGCCGATGACGACGGCCTTCGCGGGCTGGGTGCCGGGGACACCGCCGGGCAGCACACCGCGGCCGCCGGCCGAGCGCATCAGGTGGTAGGCGCCGACCTGCGGGGCCAGCCGGCCCGCGACCTCGGACATCGGGGCGAGCAGCGGCAGGGCGCGGGAGGGCAGCTCGACCGTCTCGTAGGCGATGGCGGTGGTGCCGGACTCGATCAGGGCGTCCGTGCACTCCTTGGAGGCGGCCAGGTGCAGGTAGGTGAAGAGCGTCTGGTCCTTGCGGAGGCGGTGGTACTCCTCGGCGATGGGCTCCTTGACCTTCAGCAGCAGGTCGGCGGTGGCCCACACCTCGTCGGCGGTGTCCAGGATCCGGCCGCCGGCCGCCACGTACTCCTCGTCCGGAATCGAGGAGCCGAGACCGGCGCCGCGCTCGATGACGACCTGGTGGCCGTTGCGCACCAGCTCGTGCACACCGGCGGGGGTGATGGCCACCCGGAACTCGTTGTTCTTGACCTCGCGGGGGATGCCGACCTTCACGTCGATCACGGTCCTTGGCTCAGAGAGTGTGGGGCATTACTAGACATACCCAGGCATGCTCGGGCACACCGGGAGACACCGCGGAGAAGGTGCGGCAGAGCCAGTCTAATGAAGGTGTTCCTGCTGTCTAGCCTTTCATTGCATCAATCTTCAGCGGATGCACTACGGATTTCGCAGGCCCTACCGCTCTGTGGGTACCTCTTCCGGCTCGGGTTCCCCCTCCGGGAGCTCCTCACCCAGCATGCGCTCGGCGGCCCCGCGGTGCAGTCGAGCCGCGGCGGAGTCCCCGAGGTGCTCCAGCGTGTCGGCCAGCCGCAGATGCAGCGCGGCCTGCAGCCGTACGTCGTCGGCGCGCCGCGCCCACTCCACCGCCTCCTGGCAGGTGTGCAGCGACTCCTCGGGCCGGCCCGCGTACTCCTGGACCCGGGCGAGCTCGCTCAACGCCCGGGCGTGGGCGCCGACATCGCCCACGCGGCGGTGCCCGGCGACCGCCGCGCGCCAGTTGCGCTGCGCCTCGCCGTAGCGGCCCGCGAAGGTGTGCGCGGCGCCGATCCGGCCGTACAGCCGGGCCGCGTCGGCGCGCTCGTCCCGGGCCAGCCGCTGGGCCAGCGCCCGGCCGAACCAGTCGGCGGCCCGGTCGTAGTCCCCGAGCTCCAGATGGGCGCCGCCTACGGATTCCATCGCCCGGCCGGTCGCGTACGGGTCGTTCGCCGCACGTCCGGCGTCCAGGGCGGCCCGGTAGCGGGCCAGCGCCTCCCGGGTCCGCCCGGTGCGGGCGTCGAGGTCACCGAGGTTCAGCAGCGCAGCGGACTGCTCCCGGGGCAGGTTCCGGCGCTCGGCCACGTCCAGCACCATTCTGTGGATGCCGTACAGGTCCCCGGCCGCGGCCTGGGTGCCGAAGTGGGCGACCATGGCCCGCACCAGCTGGGACATCAGCCGTCGGGCCAGGGTGTCCAGCTCCCCGTCGGCGACCGCCAGACGGGCCGAGGCGAGCAGGGCGGGCCTGCGGATGAGCAGCCAGTCGGCCGCCGCGCGGGGGTTGGGGAAGCGCAGTGAGCGCGGCATGCCGAGGAGCTTCTCGCGGGCCTGCGCACTGTCGGTCTCGGTGATCGCCCGGCACGACTGGAGCAGCCGCACCGTGCGCTCCAGCATCCGGGCGCGGGCCAGCTGGAGCTCGGCGGCCCGGTCGTGGACCTCGGTGAGCGCCCTGAGCAGGGGGTACAGACAGCCGGGCACCTCGTACTGGGGCAGCGGGGAGTCCACGCCCCGCAGCAGGCCGAGGGCGACGAGGTCGTCCAGGGTGGTGCGGGCGCCGCTGACCGAGCAGCCGGCCAGGGCGGAGGCGGTGTGCGGGTCGACCAGGCCGGCCGGGGCGAGGCTGAGCAGTCGCAGTATCCGGGCGGCCGGGGCGGGCAGGGCGGCGTGGACGAGCCGGAAGACCCGGGCGAGCGGGGTGCCCGGGGTGTCCTCGTCGAGTTCGGCGTGCAGCTGCTTGGCGAGGTCGGCGACGGCGGCCTTGGGGCGGGCCGCGAGCCAGCCGCCGGCCAGCATCAGCGCGGCGGGCTGCGCCTGGCACTCCTCGACCAGCCCTTCGGCGGCGCGCGGGTCGACGGTGATCCGGACCGAGCCCGCGTGCCGGGACAGCACTTCCACCGCCGACTTGGTGTCCAGTCCGCCGAGCGTGCACGGGCGGACGTCGGAGATCCCGGTGAGCGGCCCGGCGGAGACGGCGACGACCAGACAGTCCGGGGTCTCGGGGAGCAGTGCGTCGACCTGCTCGGCGGTGGCCGCGTCGTCGAGCAGCAGCAGGACCTTGCGGTCGGCGAGCGCCTCGCGCAGCGCCGCGGTGAGATCGTCCTCGGCGGCACCGGCCGGGGTCGGCAGCTCCAGGGCGGTGAGCAGATCGCGGGCGACGGAGTCGACGGGGACGGGGGCGCCGTCGGGTTCGCTGAGCCGGGCGCGCAGCACGCCGTCGCCGTAACGGTCCGCCACCTGCCGTACGAGTTCCTCGGCGAGGGAGGTGCGGCCGGACCCGGGGCGGCCGGCGATGAGCAGCACCCGCGCGCGGGGTGCCTTCTTACCGGAGATGGTGTCCAGACCCGCCCGCTCGATGTCGGCGAGCAGCTCCTTCAACTCCCGTGTCCGACCCAGGAATTGCCCGTCGACCGACACCCGGACGCCACCGGTGTCCACCGCCTGATCCGTCACGGGCCACACTCCCGTCCCACCGCACGCGCAAGCCCGCCGGGATTCCGGTACGGGCGTGTTTCAGAGCCTAGTTCACGCTCTGCAACGAGCCGTGTGGAGCGCGGCGGTGACGTCGCCCGATCGGATCAGCCGATGGTCACACCTTGGAGTGCCGGTGCGTGATCAGGCTTCGAAGGGCCGGGCCGGCCACGGCGCATCCGCCGGGCGCAGTGCCTCAAGGCCGTCGCCCGCCCGCGCCGCGACCAGCGACAACACGCCCACCACAAGGCAGTTGTTGTGCAACTCCCCCGCGAGCACGCCCCGGACCAGCTCCGTGAGCGGCACGCGCGCGTGCTCCATGTCCGCCTCCTCGTCCTCGACGGAGAACCGCTCGCCCTCCGCCTCGGACAGATCGCGGGCGAGGAAGACCCGTACCGCCTCGTCGCAACCGCCCGGCGTCGTGAAGACATCCGTCAGCACCCGCCAGTCCTCCGCCTTGACGTGCGCCTCCTCGTACAGCTCGCGCTGGGCCGCGTGCAGCGGGTTCTCGCCGGGGATGTCGAGCAGCCCGGCCGGGATCTCCCACAGCTTGTGCCGTACGGGGTGCCGGTACTGCTTGATGAGCAGTACCCGGTCCTCGTCGTCGAGGGCGAGGACGGCGACCGAACCCGGGTGGACCTGGTAGTCACGGTGGGCCACGCCGCCGTCGGGCATGACCACGTCGTCCGTGCGGACGGAGGTCTTGTTGCCGACGAACGGGGTCTCCGTCGCCCGGATCTCCCACTCCGCCGGGGTGTCCTTGATCGTCATGCCTTGCCCTTCCGCACCTGTGACAACCGGGGTGCGCGCGTCCTGAACGCGCACACCCCGGTCACCGTAACAACCCTTGTGTCACTTACCCGTCTTGCGCTCGACAGCCGCCTTCACCAGGCCCGCGAACAGCGGGTGGGGGCGGGTCGGGCGCGAGCGCAGCTCGGGGTGCGCCTGCGTCGCCACCAGGTAGGGGTGGACGTCGCGCGGGTACTCGACGTACTCCACGAGCTTGCCGTCCGGCGAGGTGCCGGAGAACAGGATCCCGGCCTTCTTCTCCAGCTCCGCGCGGTAGGCGTTGTTCACCTCGTAGCGGTGCCGGTGCCGCTCCTCGACGTACTCCTTGCCGTCGTAGACCTCGCGCACGATGGAGCCCTCGGCCAGCTTGGCCGGGTACATGCCGAGCCGCATCGTGCCGCCCATGTCGCCCTCACCGGCGACGATGTCCAGCTGCTCGGCCATCGTGGAGATGACCGGGTGACCGGTCGCGGGGTCGAACTCGGTGGAGTTGGCGTCGCCGATGTCGGCGAGGCTGCGGGCCGCCTCGATCACGATGCACTGCAGGCCCAGGCAGAGGCCGAGCAGCGGGATCTTGTTCTCGCGGGCGAACTTGATCGCGCCGACCTTGCCGAGCACACCGCGGTCGCCGAAGCCGCCGGGGATGCAGATGCCGTCGACGTCACCGAGCTGCGCCTTGGCGCCGGCCGGGGTCTTGCAGTCGTCGGAGGTGACCCACTTGATCTTCACCCGGGCCTTGTTGGCGAAGCCGCCCGCGCGCAGCGCCTCGGTGACCGAGAGGTAGGCGTCGGGCAGGTCGATGTACTTGCCGACCAGGGCGAGGGTGATCTCGTGGTCGGGGTTGTGGACGCGGTCGAGCAGGTCGTCCCAGGTCGTCCAGTCCACGTCGCGGAACGGCAGGTCCAGCTTGCGGACGACATAGGCGTCCAGGCCCTCGCCGTGCACGGTCTTCGGGATGTCGTAGATCGAGCGGGCGTCGGGGCAGGCGACCACGGCGGCCTCGTCGACGTCGCACATCAGCGAGATCTTGCGCTTGATCGCGGTGGGCACCTCGCGGTCGCAGCGCAGCACGATCGCGTCCGGCTGGATACCGATGTTCCGCAGGGCCGCAACCGAGTGCTGGGTCGGCTTCGTCTTCAGCTCTCCCGAGGGGCCGATGTACGGCAGGAGCGAGATATGGACGACGAAGACGTTGTCACGGCCGACCTCGTGCCGGACCTGGCGGACGGTCTCCAGGAACGGCAGCGACTCGATGTCACCGACGGTGCCGCCGACCTCGGTGATGACGACATCGACCTCGTCGGTCGCCATACGCCGGATGCGGTGCTTGATCTCGTTGGTGATGTGCGGGATGACCTGCACGGTGTCGCCCAGGTACTCGCCGCGCCGCTCCTTGGCGATCACCGTCGAGTAGACCTGTCCTGTAGTGACATTGGCGGAGCCGTCCAAGTCACGGTCGAGGAAGCGCTCGTAATGTCCGATGTCCAGGTCCGTCTCGGCGCCGTCGTTGGTGACGAAGACCTCTCCGTGCTGGAAGGGGTTCATCGTCCCGGGGTCGACGTTGAGATACGGGTCGAGCTTCTGCATGACGACGCGCAGGCCCCGCGCCTTGAGCAGCATGCCCAGGCTGGAGGCGGTGAGGCCCTTGCCCAGCGAGGAGGCGACACCCCCGGTGACGAAGATGTGCTTGGTCGTCGTGGCTGCACTGTGTCGAAAAGCAGCGGGCGGCATGGCCAAAGGGGGGCTCCCGTGGTCGCGGTCTGGGGTGCGGTGCGGCGTTTCCACCGGAGATTCCGGAGTTGCCGTCGCTGCGGTTCGGGGGTTTGTCTCCCACCGGTCCACGGGCTACCAGGGTATCAGCGCCGCGGGGCGATGGCTTCCGGCCACGCTCTGCGTACGCGCCGACACGGAGCCACTCGGGTGCACGGGTTTCTCACCCGTTGCTCACCCGTTCGGCCCATCCACGTTGCCCGGAGCGGCACGCAGATCATCTACGTGCGTCGTATCCTGCTCGGACATTCACTGCCGAGCCGGACCGGCAAGACGGCACCACCCCCGCCCGTACCACCGGAACAACGCGAGCTCGTCAGTTCGTTGAGCAACGATTGACGTTTTGCCTCACGGCGGAGCGGCTGCTTTGCTTCACCGCTCGACGACGCATTACAACGACCCCTTGACCGCACTAGCGACCGCCCCCTTCTGCCTTGGGGGGTGACGTGGCCGTTCGACTGGAGTTGCACGTGGCCGGGCGCATCGAAGACTACGCACTCATCGGAGACATGCAGACCGCGGCGCTGGTCTGCCGGGACGGCACAGTGGACTGGCTGTGCCTGCCCCGCTTCGACTCGCACGCCATCTTCGCCGGTCTGCTGGGCACCGAGGAGCACGGTTTCTGGCGGCTCGGGCCCGCGCACGCGGCGGACGCGAAGCCGCCGGTGGCGGCCCGGCGCAGTTACCGCGGGGACTCGCTGATCCTGGAGTCCGAGTGGGACACCCCGCGCGGGACGGTCCGGGTGACCGACTTCATGCCCCCGCGCGACGGCGCCCCGCAGCTGATCCGGATCGTGGAGGGCGTCTCCGGCCGGGTCCGGATGCGCTCGGCCCTGCGGATGCGGTTCTCCTACGGCCGGGTCGTGCCGTGGGTGCACAAGCACGAGGGCCGTACGGTGGCCGTCGCGGGTCCGGACTCGGTCTGGTTCGACACCGACCGGGAGACCTACGGCAAGTCCCTGACGACGTACTCCGACTTCACCGTCGCCCCGGGCGACCGGATCGCCTTCACCATCTCCTGGCAGCCCTCGCACCATCAGCCGCCGCCGCTGCCCGAGCCCGAGCAGTCGCTGGAGGCCACCGAGGAGTTCTGGCGGGAGTGGGTCGAGCACTGCACGTACCACGGCCCCTACCGCGAGGCCGTGATCCGCTCGCTGATCACGCTGAAGGCCCTCACCTACGCCCCGACCGGCGGCATCGTCGCCGCGCCGACCACCTCGCTGCCCGAGGAGATCGGCGGCGTCCGCAACTGGGACTACCGCTACACCTGGCTGCGGGACGCGGCGATCACCCTGTCCTCGCTGCTGCGCACCGGCTACCGCGAGGAGGCCCGTGCCTGGCGCGAGTGGCTGCTGCGGGCGGTCGCGGGCGACCCGGAGAACCTCCAGATCATGTACGGCATCGCCGGCGAGCGCGAGCTGGGCGAGGCGGAGCTGGACTGGCTGCCCGGCTACGAGAACTCCGCGCCGGTCCGGGTCGGCAACGGCGCCGCGCACCAGCTCCAGCTGGATGTGTACGGCGAGGTCACCGAGGCGCTGCACCTGGGCCATATGACGGGTCTGGCGCGCAACGACTACGCCTCACTGCTCCAGCTGAAGCTGATCCGCTATCTGGAGGACCACTGGCAGGAGCCGGACGAGGGCATCTGGGAGGTGCGCGGACCGCGCCGCCACTTCGTGCACTCCAAGGTCATGGCCTGGGTCGCGGTCGACCGCACCATCAAGCTCATCGAGTCCGGTGACGCGGACGGTCCCCTGGACCGCTGGCGCGAACTGCGCGACGACATCCACCGGGACGTGTGCGAGCGGGGCTACGACAAGGAGCGCAACACCTTCACCCAGTCCTACGGCTCCAAGGAGCTGGACGCCTCCCTGCTGCTGATCCCGCAGATGGGCTTTCTGCCGCCGGACGACAAGCGGGTCATCGGGACCATCGAGGCGATCCAGCGCGAGCTGTCCACGCCGGACGGCTTCATCCTGCGCTATCCGACGCAGGGTGAGGACGAGGGCGTCGACGGTCTGCCCGGCGACGAGGGCGCCTTCCTCGCCTGCTCGTTCTGGATGGCCGACGACCTGGCGATGATCGGCCGGGTCGACGAGGCCCGCAAGCTCTTCGAGAAGCTGCTGTCGCTGCGCAACGACCTCGGGCTGCTGGCCGAGGAATGGGACCCGCACCTCCAGCGCCAGGTCGGCAACTTCCCGCAGGCGTTCAGTCACGTCCCGCTGATCGACACCGCCCTGCGTCTGACGGCCTCCGGAGCATACGGAGGCTGAAGGGCGTACGGCGGCCGAACCACAATTCCTTTCCCCGGGCTTCAGCCTGTCTATAGAGTTGCTCGAATGTGACCCGCACCACAGGTGTATTCCTGGACAGCCGCGCGGAAACCCCGTTTCGATAGATCCCGCGAGGCCGACAATCTCGGCCGCGAATCAACGGGGAAATACCCGAATCTTGTCGCTGGCAATGGCGCTGGACGAGAGGGGTGGGGCATGTTGGCGATCCTGACGTGCGCGGAGAAAGAAGAGAGCGCGGCGCGGCCATGCTGAGCAGGCTGCTCCCGGCACAGGGTCCCGCGCGCGTCCTCACCGGAATCACCCTGGTCCACACCCTGGGCCAGGGCCTGTGGATGGCGCTCAACGCCATCTACGCGATCACCGTCCTGAACCTGACGCCCGGCCAGTTCGGCGTCGGCGTCGGCATCGCGGCCGGCGTGGCACTGGCGGTCAGCACCCCGACCGGCCATCTGGCCGACCGGGTCGGACCGCGTTCCGTCCAGATCTGGTCCTTCATCGCCCTCGGGCCGCTGACCGCGGCGCTGCTCGCGGTGGACGGCTTCGCCATGTACGTGGCCGTGGTCAGCGTGCAGGCCGTCGCCTACAGCGCGAGCCGCAGCGCCCGGATGGCCATGGTGGCGGGCCTCGTGCCGCCCGAGGAACGCGTCACGGTACGCGCCTATCTGCGGGCCACGAGCAATGTCAGCGTCTCCGTGGGCGCGGCGCTGGCCGGTCTGCTGCTGGCCGTCGACTCGGTCGCGGCGTACCAGGGCGCCGTCGTCTTCAACGCCGCCACCTATCTGGCCACCGGGCTGCTCACCCTGCTGCTGCCCGCCGTCCCCGCCCAGCCGGCCCGGCCGGGGCCCGCGCTGATCGTGCTGCGGGACCGGCCGTATCTGACCTTCATCGTGCTGGACGGGCTGCTGTCCATGCACAATCTGCTGCTCGACGTCGTCCTTCCGCTGTGGGTGCTGGACCGCACCGACGCCCCGCGGTGGATGATCGCGGCCATCCTGCTCACCAACACCGTCGCCGTGGTGCTGCTCCAGGTCAGGGCCGCGCGCGGGACGGACGAACCATCTGCGGCGGCCCGCGCCTCGCGCTCGGGGTCGTGGTGCATCGCGGTCGCCTGTCTGGTGTTCTCCCTGACCGGCGACGCCTCGGCCCGGGTGGCCGGCGCGCTGCTCCTGCTGGGCGCGCTCGCCCATGTGCTGGGCGAGATCCGGCAGTCCGCCGGAAGCTGGGGCCTGTCGTTCGGTCTGGCGCCCGAGCACGCCCAGGGCCAGTACCAGGGCACCTACGCCATGGGCGCCGATCTGGGCAAGATGATCGCTCCCGCCCTGCTGACCTGGCTCGTGATCGAGCACGGAACCCTCGGCTGGATCGTCATGGCCGCCGGCTTCGCGCTGGTCGG
This sequence comes from Streptomyces cinnabarinus, assembly GCF_027270315.1. NCBI lineage: Bacteria > Bacillati > Actinomycetota > Actinomycetes > Kitasatosporales > Streptomycetaceae > Streptomyces > Streptomyces cinnabarinus. The sequence continues at coordinate 2,086,002 of NZ_CP114413.1, forward strand.
GGCCGCCGTGCCGGCCGTGACGAAATGGGCGCTGCGCAGCGGAAAGGCCGCGGCCGATTACGTCGCGGTCTGAGCCGTCCGAATTCCGGCATTCTCCCGACACTTCTTCCTGACCGTAATTCGGCTCGTCTCGATTATGGGCGCATGCCGCACGGCCCGAGAACCGATAAAGAGGAGAGGACCACCATGACAGTGGGCGATATCTCCGCCGACTCATCCATTGCGGCACCGGCATTGCAATTGCCCATATGTGACGACGCCGCACCGACGACGGGCACCGGGACGTATTCCTGGTCCTCCGGGTCCTGGCCCGCGGACCTGGTCCATGCCGCCTTCACCGTGCTCGTCCACCGGTACAGCGGGCAGGACGACATCGTGCTGGCGCGGGCGGGCCTGGCCGTGCGGTCCTACGACGTACCGGGTCTGACGCTCACCGGCCTGGCCTCCGCGCTCGGCGACCGGTACGACGAAGCGGCCCGCACCGGCGGACCCGCCGACCTCGGCGACGGTCTGCGGGTCGGCACCGTCCACACCGGCGGCCCCGCTCCCGACCCGGAGGGTTTCGCGCTCCTCCTGGAGATCTCCGGCACCGGACTCACCCTGCACCACGACCGCGCGCTCTTCACCCCCGAGCTGATCCGGCGCATGGCCGCCAACCTCGACACCCTGCTGCACGACGCCGTACGGCGCCCGCTGGCGCCCGTCGCGGAGCTGGCCCTGCTCTCCGAGGGAGAGAGCGGGCGCCTGTTGCGGGAGTTCAACGACACCGCGCTCCCCTACGACCGCGGCACCACCGTGCACGCCCTCGTCGAGGCCCAGGCGGCCCGTACCCCCGACGCCCCGGCCGTCGAATGCGACGGCACCATCCTGACGTACCGCCAACTCGACCGGGAGGCGAACCGGTTGGCGCGTGCGCTCGCCTCCGGGGGGATCGGTCCGGGCTCCCGGATCGGGCTCTCCCTGCCGCGCACCCACCACGGGGTCGCGCTGCTGCTCGCGGTGCACAAGGCGGGCTGCGCCTACGTCCCCCTCGACCCGGCCTATCCGGCCGACCGGCTGACCGCCATCGCCGCGAGCGCCGACATGGCCGCCGTCGTCCACGACCGGGACACGGCCCCGGACTGGCTCGCCGGGGTGTCCGCGACCGCGCTGTCGTGGCCGGAGCTGTGGGAGAAGGCATCCGCCGAGGACGACACATCGCCGGACGTCGTCGTCGGCCCGCGGGACACCACCCATCTCATCTACACCTCCGGCTCGACCGGCATACCCAAGGGCGTGGTGATCAGCCATCGCGGCGTCGTCGCGCTCCTGGCCTGGTCCGAGGCCACCTACGGCGCCGAGGACCTGGCCCGCGTGCTGTTCTCCACGTCCCTCAACTTCGACCTGTCGGTGTACGAGCTGTGGGCCCCGCTCACCCGCGGCGGCTGTGTCGTCGTCGTGGACAACGTCCTCGCGCTCACGGAGGACCCCGGGCTGCACCCGACCCTGGTCAACACCGTGCCGAGCGCCCTCAACGTCCTGCTCCAGCGCGGGAGCGTGCCCGCCTCGACGCGGGTGCTCAACGTGGCCGGTGAGCCGCTCTCCAAGGAGCTGGTGAACGCCGCGTTCGCGAGCACGGGTGTGGAGCGGCTGTACAACCTGTACGGGCCCTCCGAGGACACCACGTACTCGACCTGGAAGTGCTTCACCGGCCCCACCGACCAGGCTCCCACGATCGGCGTCCCGGTCCACAACACCGTCGCGTATCTGCTCGACGCCGACGGCAGGCCCGTTCCGCACGGCGCCACCGGCGAACTCCACCTCGGCGGCGACGGGCTGGCCGACGGTTACATCAACGACCCCGAGCGCACCGGCGCCGCGTTCGTGCCCGCCCCGGACCGCCTCGGCCCGGTGCCGGGCGGCCGGCTGTACCGTACGGGCGATCTGGCCCGCTGGACCGAGGACGGCGAACTGCGCTTCCTCGGCCGCAAGGACAACCAGGTCAAGGTGCGCGGCTTCCGGATCGAGCTCGGCGAGATCGAGTCGGTGCTGCGCGAGGTCGTGGGCCTGCGCGACATCGCGGCGCTGGCCGTGGGCGGCGGCGCGGACACCCGGCTGGTCTGCTGGGTGGGCCTGGACGGCGCCGAGGTGACGACCGAGGCGATGGCCGCCCATCTGCGGGCCAAGCTGCCTCACTACATGCAGCCCGCCAAGATCGTCGTCGAGGAGCGGCTGCCCCGGCTGCCCAACGGCAAGGTCGACCGCAAGGCCCTCGCCGCCCGTCCGATCGACTGGGGCACCGACGCCGCCACGGCCTTCACCGGCGACGACCCCGACGAGGCGAGCGTGGCCCGGGTGTGGTCCGAACTCCTCGGTCTGTCCGGGATCTCGCCCGACCTGGACTTCTTCTCCGTGGGCGGGCACTCCCTGCTGGCCACGCTACTCGCGGCCCGCCTCTCCGACGCCGCCGGGCGGCCGGTGCGGGTGGCCGAGATCTACGGCCACCGCACCCTGGCGGAACAGGCGGAGCTGTTGCGGCGTACCCGCGAACAGGTCGCCGCCGAGGCGCCCGTGGACGCTCCCGCGCGGCTGCGTGCCGTCGCCGAGACGCTCCGTGAGTCGGCCCGTGGCCACGGTGTGCCGGGCGCGGGTACGGCGGTCTTCCTGGACGGGCGACTGGATCTGACGTACTACGGCGTCACCGACACCGACGCGCGCACCCCCTACGGCCCCCGGACCCGGCAGCGCGTCACCTGCATCAGCAAGGCGATGCTGGCCTTCGTCGCGCTCCGGCTCGTCGACCGCGGCCTGATCGGCCTGGACCAGCCGCTGAACGAGCTGCTGCCGCGGGCCTTCCGGCGCAGCGACGGCCGTACGGTCGAGGTCACCCTGCGCCACCTGCTGTCGCACACCAGCGGCGTCGATGACTCCTACGAGGTCTGGCACGACACCGACCTGCCCGACCTGGACACCTATCTGGACTCCCTGGCCGGTTACGGCCAGCTCTTCGAGCCCGGCGAGGTGTTCGCGTACTCGGCGGTCGGCACCTCGATCGTCGCCGCGCTGATCGAGCGGCTCCTCGGGATTCCCTGGCGCCGCGCGGTCAACGAGCTGATGCTCACCCCGCTCGGCATCAAGGAGATCCCGGAGACCCGCACCGAGGGCGGACACTACGGGCGCGCCATCTCCACCGGCTATGTCTGGACCGAGAACGTCAAGCAGTACGTACGGCATGATCCGCCGAGGCAGACCATCGCCGACGACGCCGCCGGGTCCTTCTCCGTCTGCCTGACCCTGGCCGAACTGGCGAGGATCGCCCGGCTCGCCGTCGACGACGGAGTCACGCCCGACGGTGAGCGGCTGCTGTCGGCGGAGCTGGCGCGGCAGATGCGCACGCCCCAAGTCCCCGTCCCCGGGCATCACTTCATGCACGCCTGGGGTCTGGGCTGGCTGATGTTCGGCCCGACCGCCTTCGGCTTCAACTCCAACGGCAGCGGCCACCACAACTTCATCCAGATCTTCCCCGAGGAGCGCTCCTTCCTCCTCCTGCTCGCCAACGCCTATCCGGCGTTCGGCCTCTACGAGGACCTGCTGCGGTCCCTCACCGGCGAGGGACTGATCCGCACCGGGCGCCCGTTCGAGATGGAACTCGACGACTGCGCCGGGCTGTACGCCTCAGACGGCTACCGGCTCCAGGTGGAGCGCGGCGCCGAGCATCTGCGCTACGCCTACTCCGAGCGGCAGCCGGACGGCGCGTGGCGGTGCCTCGACGAGGGCGACCTCGTCCTGTCCGGCGCGGGCGGGTTCAGCTCCATGTCCGAGAAGAACATCCTCGCCGGTTCCATCTCCTTCATTCCCACACCCGGTACCGCCACTCCGGGCTACGTCCGGATCGGCCAGCGGTTCGCGAGGAGAACCCGATGACCCCGACAGCACGGCATGTGGTCTTCGTGACCTGGAAGGCCGGCAACGCCCCGGCGTTCGAGGCGGCCAAGCGGCTCGGTCACCATGTGACGCTCATCCGCTCCCAGTTGATGGAGCAGTCCCAGAACATCGACTTCGACACCTCCCCCTACGGCCGGTTCGTCGACGAGGTCCACGTCCTGAAGGACGCCACCGACCTGGACGCCCTGCGCTCATGTGTCCGAGCGGTGCACCGGGAGCGGCCGGTGGACGGGTTCGTCGCCACCGTGGACGCGCTGGTGGTTCCCGTCGCGCGGATCGCCGAGGAGCTCGGGATCCCGTTCACCGACGCCGCCGCGGCCGTGACCGCCAAGCAGAAGGACCGCTGCCGGGACGTCCTCGCGGCGGCCGGCGTCGACAGCACCCGGCACGCCGTCGTCGACGGATTCGAGGAGGCCGCCGCCTTCGCCGCCGCCACCGGCTACCCGGTCGTCGTCAAACCGGCCCGGGGCTCCGGCAGCGAGGGCGCCCATGTCATCGCCGACGAGCGGGAGTTGGCCGAGATCCTCGGCCGGGCCGACGCGGGCGTCTACGCGGCGGGCATCCTCGTCGAGGAGTATCTGAGCGGACGCTTCCTCTCCGCGGAGATCGGCCTCACCCACGGCCGGTTCCTGCGGCTGGCCGTCAGCGAGCGTTCCACCTGGCGCCGCCACGAGGCGCTGGAGACCGGCACCACGATCCCCGCCGGGATCAGCGCCGCCGACCACGACCGGGTGATGGAGTTCGCCGAGGCCGTCGTCGGCGCGCTCGGGCTGCGGCTCGGCATCTTCCACGTCGAGATCATGCTCGGCGCGGACGGCACGCCCCGGCTCATCGAGGTCAATCCGCGCCTGATGGGGTCCTGTCTGCCGAACCTGTTCCGACTGGCCGGCGGCGGGGACATCTTCGAACTCCTCGTCCGGATCCACCTCGGCGAGCGGATCGAGCGCGGCCCGAGCGCCTTCACCCACTACGCGACCGTCCGCTGGTTCGGCGCCGCCGACACCGTGCCGAGGCCCCGCCGCGTACCGGACCTCGACTGGGCCGCCGCCGAGCACGGCGACACCCTGCACTCCTTCACCGTCCGCTTCCCCGACGGCGACACGCTCCTGCCCTGCCGGGGAAACCTCGGCAACTTCGGCGAGGTCCAGGTCGTGCACGCCGACCGCGCGACCTCGATCCGGATCGCCGAGGACATCGTCGCGGGCATGGCCGACCGACTCGGTTTTGAGGTGACCAGGTAATGGCCCCGACCGCCTTCTACGACCAGACCCGCAGGCAACTCGCCCGGCTGGGACTGCCCTTGGGCGACCTGGAGCGCATTCCGCGCTCCGACGGGACGTTCCCCGACGGGGGGCACTTCCGTATCGAGGTGCCCACGGTGAACACCGTCCAGGCCGCCGAGACCCTGCTCGGGGAGAGCCGCCGCCGGGGCTTCACCATCAACCGGATCACCGAGACCCGCGGCATGTACCGGCACACGGCCCGCGAGATCGCCACGTATGTCGCGCTCGGCAAGGAGTACGGCACCGAGATCCTGATGTCGGTCGGCCCGCGCGCCACGTACGACATCGGCGGCGGCGTGCAGACCCCCGAAGGTTCGCGCATCGGCTACCGGCTGCGCGGCCAGGACCAGGTCGTCCGGGCCGTGGAGGACGTCAAGCGCGGCATCGGCCTCGGCGTCCGCGGCTTCGTCGTCTACGACGAGGGGCTGCTGTGGGTGCTCGGGCGGCTGCGCAGCTCCGGTGAACTGCCCGCCGACATCCATCTGAAGGTCTCCGCGCACTGCGGCCAGGGCAACCCGGCCTCGGCGCAGATGCTGGAGATGCTCGGCGCGAACAGCTTCAATCCGGTGCGCGATCTGACGCTGCCGATGATCGCGGCGCTGCGGCAGGCGGTCCGGATCCCCCTGGACTGCCATGTGGACAACCCCCGGATGTCCGGCGGGTTCATCCGCACCTACGAGGCACCCGACATCGTCCGAGCCGCCGCGCCGGTCCATCTCAAGACGGGCAACAGCGCCCTCGACGGCCACGGCGTCAGCCCCACCCCCGCCCAGCTCGACGACATCCTGCGGCAGGTCGAGATCGTCACCGAGTTCCTCGCCCGGCACTATCCGCAGGCCCGCCAGAGCGGCGCCCGCTCCGCCGACCTCGCGGGAGCCGTCTCCGGGCTCCCCGGGAAGGAGTCCTGACCCGTGTGCCGCATCTACGGCTGCTTCGGCGGCGAAAGAGGCGAGCGCGCCGAACCTGACGTACTGGACGCGGTTGCGGCGGCGATGCTTCCGGGCGGGCCGGACGAACAGACCCGCCGCGACGGCGACGGCTGGACCCTCGGCACCAACCGGCTGGCCATCCAGGGCGTCGGCTCCGGCCACCAGCCTTTCGTGCGCGGGCAGTTGACCTGCGTCTTCAATGGCGAGATCTACAACCACCGGCAGCTGCGGACCGAACTCACCGCCCGGGGCCATGCCTTCGACGACGGTCACTGCGACGGGGACGTGCTGCTGCCGCTGTACGAGCTGTACGGGGACGCGTTCACCGCACGCCTTGAGGGCATGTTCGCGATCGCGCTGGTCGACGAGCGCGCGGAGCCCACGCTGAAGCTCTTCACCGACCACGCGGGCATGAAGTCGCTCTACTACTACCTGTCCGCCGACGGCCGCCGGCTGCGCTTCGCCTCCGAACTCCAGGCCCTCAGCAGGTTCCCCGACTTCCCCGACGAGCTCGACCCGCTCGCCGTCGACCGCTACCTCGGCGGCAAGGCCGTCTGGGGACCCGGCACGGTCCACACCCGGGTCCACACCCTGGAACCCGGCTCCACCCTGCGCTTCGCGAACGGGCGGACGACCGTCACGCACACCCCGCTGGAGCCCGCCGATCCGCATTGGCCGGACGGCGAGCCGACCGTCGCCGCCGCGGCGGAGCTGCTGGACGAGCTGCTGCGCACCGAGGTGGGCCGGATGGTCGAAGCCGATGTGCCGGTCTGCGTCATCACCAGCGGCGGGCTCGATTCCAGCTACACCACGGCCCTCGCCGCCCATCTGGTGTCCGACGTGGCCTCGTTCAACATCGCCTACCACGGCGACTGGCCGGCCGACGAACGGCACCACGCCGCGGCGGTGGCCCGGCACTGCGGCACCGCCCATCACCAGGTGCTCCTGGACCCGGCCGGATTCCCCGAACTGGTCGAGCGGTTCGTCCGCCATCTCGACCAGCCCAACAACGCCCCGCACAGCCTCAGTACGTTCGCCCTGTTCGAGGCCGTCCACCAGGCCGGTTTCAAGGTGGCCCTGACCGGCGACGGCGCCGACGAACTCTTCGCCGGGTACGCGCGGTTCGTCAAGGCCGACCGGGACGGCGCCGCCTCCTGGCACCGCACCTACCAGGGCACCATGGCCGCGGCCGACACGGCTGCCCTGGACCGGCTCTACACGCCCGACTACCTGGCCCATGTCAGGGCCACGGGCGGGTACTTCGGCGACCGCAGCGGCGATGAACTCGACCGCCGGGTGCGCTCGGGACGACGGGGCAAGCTGGAGACGCTGCTGCGCTACGACCAGTACGAGCGGTTCCCGTACTACATCCTGCGCCGCGTCGACCACTTGAGCATGGCCCACTCGGTGGAGGCCCGGATCCCCTTCCTCCAGCCGTCCGTGATGCGCCTGGCCCACGCACTGCCCGCGCACGTCAAGGTGGCCGGCGACACCGTGAAGGCACCGGTGGCCGAGGCCGCCCGGCGCTGGGTGCCGCGCAGCGTCGTGGAGCGGCCCAAGCAGCCGTTCACCCTGCCCGTCACCGCGATGATCAAGCCGGGTGAGGCGCTGTACGACATGATCGGCGACCTGCTCCTTCGCCCCGGCGCACGCTGCCGCGACTACGTCCGGCGGGACACCGTCCAGGACGTCTTCCGCACCCAGACCGAGAGCCCCGCGGCCCACGCCGCCGAGCTGCTCTGGTCCCTTCTGATGCTGGAGACCTGGCTCTCCGCACGCAGTCTCACACCCGCCCCCGTCCCGGAAGGCATACTCCGATGACCACCTCACCCCGTGTGACGTCCGTGCTCGCCGGCGTCACCAAGGACGACATACGCCGCGATCCCTTCCCGCACATCGTCATCAGCGACGCCCTGCCGCAGGACCTCTACGACGCGCTGGCCGCCTCGATGCCGACCGCCGAGTACATCGGCGAGCGGATCGGCAAACCGATCACCTCGAACGAGCGCTACAACTACATGTCCGAGATGATCCTGGGCGATCCGGCGACGGCACAGGTGTGGAAGGACTTCGTCGACTACCACGCCTCGCCCGCCTTCTACGAGGAGTTCCTCGACCTGTTCCAGGAGGATCTGCTCGCCAACCTGCCCGACGCCGAGAAGCAGACGGGCCCGCTGCGGGAGCTGCGCGTGGGCCGCCGCAACCGGGACGGCTTCGAGACCCACGACATCCTGCTGGACTGCACCGCCGTCATCAACTCGGCCGTCACCGGCAAGCCGTCCAGCTACCGCGGACCGCACGTGGACAAGCCGTACAAGCTCTTCGGCGGACTGTTCTACATGCGGCGGCCCGAGGACGACGCGGTCGGCGGCGACCTGATCCTGTACAAGTACCGGCCCGGCGCGCACAAGTTCCACACCAGCGCATCCGAGTACGGCGACAACCGCTTCGACATCGATCCGAGCTATGTCGAGGAGGTCACCACCGTCCCGTACCGCAGCAACACGCTGGTGATGTACCCCATCAACCGCCTTGCCCTGCACGGGGTCTCGGTGCGGAGCCTGACCCGGCACCAGCGCCGCTTCGTCGCCCTCGTCGGCGATCTCCAGCACCCGCTCTTCGACCTCGCGCTCTGAGAGGCACCCCGTGCTCCCCTTCGACCAGCGCACCGGGAAGATCTGGTACGACGGCGCCCTCGTGGACTGGGCCGACGCCAGACTCCATGTGCTCAGCCACGGACTGCACTACGCGTCCAGCATCTTCGAGGGCATCCGCGTCTACGGCGGCACACCGTTCCTGCTGAAGGAGCACATCGCCCGGCTGGGCTCCTCGGCACGCGTCCTCGACTTCGACCTCGAACACGGCGAGGAGGAACTGTACGAGGCGACCCTCGCGGTCGTCGCCGAGGCGGGCATCACCGAGGGCTACGTCCGGATGAACGCCTGGCGCGGCTCGGAGATCATCCAGACCGCGGCGCTGAAGACCTCGATCCACACCTCGGTGGCCGCCTGGGAACTCCCGGAGGGCTACTACGCCGCAGCGGACGCCCTGGAGAAGGGCATCTCCCTGGTCACCGGCCGCTACCGGCGGCCCTCGCCCGAGTTCGCGCCGGTCAAGAGCAAGGCGGCCGGCAACTACATGATCGGCACGGTCAGCAAGAACGAGGCGCTGCGGGCCGGTTTCGACGACGCGCTGCTCCTGGACGACCGCGGCAACTTCGTCGAGGCGACCGGGGCGCACCTGTTCTTCACCAAGGACGGCGCGCTGCACACCCCGACGACCCGCTGCACCATCGAGGGCATCACCCGGGCGTGCGTGCTGGCGATCGCCGGGCGCGAGGGCATCGAGTGCACGGTCGGCGATCTGCCGCCGGCGTTCGCGGGCGCGGCGGACGGCGCGTTCCTGTGCGGCACCGCCTGCGAGATTCTGCCGGTCGCCCGCATCGATGATCACTACTACGCCCTCGGCGGCAATGACGTACTGCGCAGGATCGTCACCGGATACCGGGAGCTGACCGAGGGACGCGCCGAGGCGCGCATCCGGTAACGACGAGCAGGGGCACGTGCAATGGGAGCGGTAGAGGCTCTGGAGAAGCTGGTACCGGTGGTGCTGGCCTTCGGCTGCGGGGTCGTCCTCGCCCGGCGGAAGGTGGTGCCGGCCGAGAGCTCGAAGGTCTTCGCGGACTACGCCTTCCTCTTCGCCGTGCCCTGCTTCCTGTTCGGGAACATCTACCGCAGCGATCTGGGGGCGCTGTTCGACTGGCGGGCCATCACCGGCTACGCGACCGCGGCCGGCGCCGCCGCCGTGCTCACCGGAGTGGTGGCGCGGGCCACCGGCGTACGCGACCCGCGCGGGGTGGCGCTGCGCATCATGGCGGCCGTCCAGGTCAACACCGCCTATTTCGCGGTGCCGGTGTTCATCATGCTGTTCGGGAACGCGGCGCCGATCTTCCCGGTGCTGCTGTTCCAGGTCTGCGTGCTGTCCCTGGTGATCATCTCGATCATGGAGCTGGGGCGCCCGGACCGGGTCGGCAGCCCCGCGCGACGGCTCGGCTCGGCCGTCACCGCCTCGCTGCTGACCCCGGTGGTCATCGCCTGCAACGCCGGCATCCTGCTCAACCTGGTGCCCGTGACGGTGCCCGGGGTGGTGCTCGACAGCTTCGCGTTCGTCGGCGACAGTGCCTCGCCGGTGGCGCTGTTCGCGCTCGGGCTGCACCTCGGCGGCAGCGGCCTGAACCTGCGCGGCACCACCCGGGAGGAGATGTGGATCATCGCCTTCAAGTGCGTCGCCCTGCCCCTGATCACCTACGGGGTCTGTCACCACCTCTTCGGCGTCGGCGGCGAGTGGCTCGGCTACCTCGTGCTGATCGCGGCCATGCCCGCGCCGCAGAACCTGTTCATCTTCGCCCAGCGCTACGACGTCGGGGTCGACATGTCCGCCGCCCTCGTCGTCAAGAGCTCGCTGGTCGCGCTGCTCCTGCTCCCGCTGTGGACGCAGTGGGCGGCGCAGACGTCCTGAGGCATCCGACCGATCACGAAAGGCAGTTCCGTGACCACCAGCGCACAGCTCACCCGCATCACCGTCCGGCAGGTCGCCGGCCGCATCGGCGCCGAGATCTCCGGCGTCGACCTCCGCGAGGAGCTCGACGAGTCCACGGTGGCGGAGATCCGCCAGGCCGTGCTGACCCACCGCGTCGTGTTCTTCCGGGACCAGGACCTCACCCACGCCCAGCACATCGCCTTCGGCCGCCGCTTCGGCGCGCTGACCCGGCGCCCCGGCAAGAAGCACGGCGTGCACCCCGAGGGCCACCCGGAGATCCTCACGGTCGACCCCAGGCGGGACACCGAGCGGTACGGCGCCGACTTCGAGGAGCACTACCGCCGCAAGTGGCTCTCCCCGCTCGCGGGCTGGCACAGCGATCTCAGCCAGGCGGTCAACCCGCCCAGCCTGTCGATCCTGCGCGCCGAGCGGACCCCGGAGTTCGGCGGCGACACCCAGTGGACCAACACCGTCGCCGCCTACGAGGGCCTGTCGGCGCCGCTGCGGGAGTTCGTGGACGGGCTGACGGCGGAGCACGCCTTCTTCACCGCCGTCCATCTGCGCCACTCCGACGAGCGGGACCGCGAGATCCTCAAGATCTACTGCGAGGACCCGCAGGTCGCCGTCCACCCGGTGGTGCGCGTCCACCCCGAGACCGGCGAGAAGGCGCTCTTCGTCAGCCCCGGCTCGACCACCCGGATCACCGGGTTCACCGAGCTGGAGAGCCGGCATCTGCTGGAGCTGCTCTTCCAGCACCTGACCAGCGCCGAGTACACCGTCCGCTTCCGCTGGGAGCCCGGCTCCCTCGCCTTCTGGGACAACCGCAGCACCTGCCATCTCGCCCCCACCGACTTCGCGCACCTCGACGTCGACCGGGTGATGCACCGCGTCACCGTCCTCGGCGAGCCCGCGCAGGGGCCCGACGGATTCGTCTCGCAGTCGGTGAGCGGGGAACCGATGCACGCCTGGTAGCCGGGGAGCAGCGGCTGAACGCGCCCGGACGGCGGGGCCCGCCTACGCTGGAAGCGGACAATTCCCCCCTTCCGGAAAGGGGGCGGCCATGGCTTCCCCTTCGAAGGCGGGCGCGGCTCTCTCCGCGCTGCGCGAGGATCTCAGCGGTGATGTGTTCGCCCCGGGGGACCCCGGCTACGACGACGCCCGCATCGTCTTCAACGCGATGATCGACAAGCGTCCGGCCGTCATCGCCCAGTGCGTGGACGAGGCCGACGTCATGCGCTCGGTGCGCTTCGCCCGGGACCTGGACCTGAACATCGCGGTGCGCGGCGGCGGCCACAGCGTGGCGGGCTCGGCACTCAACGACGGCGGTCTCGTCATCGACCTGCGCCATATGCGCGGGGTCACCGTCGACCCGGCGGCCGAGGCGGTACGGGTCGCGGGCGGCGCCACGATGAGCGACCTGGACCACGCGACCCAGGCACACGGACTGGTCACGACCGGCGGCCGGGTCTCCACCACCGGTGTCGGCGGCTTCGTGCTCGGCGGCGGCTCGGGCTGGCTGGACCGCTGGAGCGGGCTGGCCGTCGACAACCTGATCGCCGTGGAGCTGGTCACCGCCGACGGCCGTCAGGTCCACGCGAGCGCCGACGAGAACCCGGAGCTGTTCTGGGCGCTGCACGGCGGGGGCGGCAACTTCGGCGTGGCGACCTCACTCACCCTGAACCTGTACGAACTGCCCGAGTTCTCCCTCGCGTTCCTGCTGTACCTCCCGGAGCACGGCCCCGAGGTCGTGCGCACCTACCGCGATGTGCTCGCCGTGGCCCCGAACGAGGCGGGCGGCGGCGTCCTCTATCTCACCGGCCCGCCCGAGGAGTTCTGCCCGCCGCACCTCCAGGGCACGCTGCTGTGCGCGATGCTCCTGACGTACGCCGGGGGCGAGGCGGACATGCGCAAGGTGGCCGAGCCGCTGCTGGCGCTGCCGCACGAGGTGGAGGTCGCCGTCGGGGCGATGCCGTACGTCGACGCGCAGTGCATGATCGACGATCCGCCGGGCATGCGGAACTACTGGTCGGCGGAGTATCTGACGGGGCTGCCGGACGACTACGTCGACGTGTTCTGCGCGGGCGCGGAGTCGATGCCCGTGCCGTCGGGGACCATCCATGTGGTGTTCCCGCAGGGCGGCGCCATCGCCGAGGGTCCGCACGAGTTCCCGGTGCCCTACCGGGACGCGCCCTGGGCCACGCATCCCTTCGGCATGTGGGAGGACGCGGCCGACGACGAGCGGGGCATCCAGTGGGTCCGGGACGTCCGGGCCGACGCGCGGCCCTGGAGCACCGGCGCGGTCTACCTCAACTTCATCGGCGCGGAGGGCCCGGACCGGGTGATCGCCGGAATCGGCGCGGACAACTACCGGCGCATGGAGGAGGTCAAGCGCCAGTACGACCCGGACAACGTGTTCCGCTTCAACCACAACATCAGGCCGAGGTGAACGGTCCGGTGGCGGCGGGCAGGTGAGGGTGATCGCGCCCGTGCGGCACAGCTCCGTGCTCTCAGGCCCACCCCGGCAAGCGGGCGAAGGCCCGCAGCGTCCGCTCCCCGCCCGGATCCCCGGCCGTCGCCGGGACCAGCGCGATCTCGTCCAGGCCCGCCTCCGCGTAGGCCTCCACCCGTGCGCGTACGGCGTCCAGGTCGCCGACCAGCCCCATGACGCCCGCCGCCGCCTCGGGCACCCGCGGGTCCTCCCCCGCCGCCGCCCGCCGCACGGCCTCGCCGAAGCCCGCGGCGGCGAACACCTCGCGGTAGCCCGGCACCGTCAGGTATCCGGCGATGCCGCGCAGGATCTGGGCGAGTGAGGCGGGGCCGGGGTCGACCGCGGCGGGCAGCCAGGCGGCCAGCGTGGGAGGGGTACGGCCCGCCCGGTCAGCGGCGGCGTGCAGCTTGGCGCGCAGTTCGCGGACCTGGTCCGGGGAGACCATGTCGAGGAGCATGCGGTCGGCGTGCCGGGCGGCCGTGCCGACGGCCCGGTCACCGAAGGCCGCCACGGTGAGCGGGCCGCCGGGCGCCCGGTGCCGGCGCCGGAAGCCGCTGCCGGGGACCACCGGCTCACCCGGCGCCACGGGCAGCAGCGCCCGCACCGCCGCAGCCGACTCCTCCAGTACGGCCGCCGGGCGCACCCGGGCCCGCCCGTGCACCCCCTCCACGACCCGCTTGCTCGACGTACCCAGCGCCACCCCGACCGGGCGCCCCGTCACGGCCGCGCAGGAGGCCGCGCCCCGCACGATCGTGAGCGGATCGCGTACCGACACCGGCACCGGGCCCGCCGTCAGCGCGACGCTCTCGGTGCTGCGTCCGATCGCCGTGGCGAGGACGAAGGCGTCCCAGGTCGGCCCCTCCCCCGCCCACACCTCCCGGTAGCCGAGCCGGTCGGCGGCGACCGCCACCCGCAACGGCTCCTCGACCGCGCTGTCGTCCTCCCGCGCCACGGCGACCACACTGAAGTCCATGGCGGAGCGGCTACCCCGCCACGGGCACCCCAACCTGCCTGCCGCATCGCCCGGAGATGTCCCGGAGGCAGGGGCCCAGGTAGCGTCCGCCTATGGACAGCGGCAAGGACAGCGGCGGGACCGGCAGATTCGACACCCAGGGCGCCGGCATCACCGTGCGGCGGGCACTGGAGCTGCCCGGCCTGCGCGGCGGGCTCCCGGAGATCCTGGCGGGCGCCGACCGGCTGGGGCGCACCGTGCGCTGGGTGCACGCGGGCGAGGTGCCCAACATCGCATCCCTGCTCAAGGGCGGCGAGCTGCTGCTGACCACCGGCTACGGCCTCGGCACCCGTCCGGCCGAACAGCGCGCGTTCGTCCGCACGCTGGCCGAGCGGGGCATCGCCGCCCTGGTGGTGGAGCTGGGCCCGCGCTTCGCCCGGCTGCCCGCGGCCCTCGTCGACACGGCACGGTCGGCCGGCCTCCCGCTCGTCCAACTGCACCGCGAGGTGCCGTTCGTGACGGTCACCGAGGAGATCCACACCGAGATCGTCAACGGCCACTACGCGCTCCTCCAGCGCGCCGAGGAGGTGCACCGCCGCTGTACCGAGGCCCTGCTGGGCGGTGGCGGGATCCCCCAGGTGCTGGGCATCCTCGCCGACTTCAGCGACAACCCGGTGTTCCTGGAGACCACCGACGGCCAGCTCCTGTACGCGGCCGGGTCGGGACCGGAGAACGCCGATCCGCTCCAGGTGTGGGAGGGCCTGCGCGGCCAGCACAAGGAGGCGCCCGCGGGCTCGGTGCTGGTGGACGTGCCGGGCGGCGGGCCGGGTACGGGTTCGGTCCGGGCCCGCTTGGCCCTTCTCCCCGTACGGACACCCCTGGCGCCCGTACACCGGATCGCGGCGGAACGGGCGGCGGGCATCCTCGCGGTGGTCCTGATGCAGGCCCGTCAGGAGGAGGAGCTGGCGGCCCGGGGCCGCGGCGACTTCCTGACCGACCTCGCCGAGGGGCGGATCGCCGCGGAGGACGCGCCCGCGCAGGCGCGCGTGCTGGGCTTCAAGCCGGGTGACAGCCCGCTGCTGCCGGTGGTGATGCGCCTCGGCGACGCGCTGTCCCCGGGCGGCGGCTGGGCGGTGCTGGCCCGCGCGGTCGCCGAGGAGCTGGCCTCGGTGGGGGTTCCGGTGCTGCTGGGCGTACGTCCGGTGGAGGGCCGCGTCCCCCTTCTGCTGGGCCTGCGCTCGGAGTCGGAGCGCTCGGCGGTCGCGGACCGGGTCGCGGCGGCGCTGCGGGCCGGGGTGGAGCGGGCCGGGATACAGCGGCCCGGGGCGCAGCCGCCGGTCGTGGTGGTGGGCGTCGCGGGCGGCTGGGCGGCGGCCTCGGCCAGCCTGCGGCACGCGGCGGAGACGGCCACGGCGGCCCAGGGCCTGACCGACCGCCCCTGGTACGACGCCCGCCGCCTCGACATCGACCTGCTCCTGTGGCGGCTGCGCGACCACCCCGACCTCGCGGCCTTCGTGGACCGCGCGATCGGCCCGCTGCGCGACCACGACGCCCGCTCCAAGCCCCCGCTGCTGCCGACGCTCCAGACCTACCTGGCCCACGCGGGCCGCAAGGCGGAAACGGCCCGCGAACTGCACTTGAACCGCCAGACCCTCTACAACCGCCTGGCCCGCATCGGCGAGTTGCTCGGCACGGACCTGGACGACCCCCAGACGGTACTGGCCCTGAGCCTCGCCCTGCGCGCCCGCCGCCACGTGCCCTAGGGCCTGTCTGGAGTTCCCCGTCGTTCGCGCGGAGCGCGGGCGCAGCGGCGGAGTGGGGGCACCTCCCGCCCGAGCCGTACGAAGCGCGGTTCGAGGGTGGGGGAGCGTGCGATCGGCGTGCGGGGGACCAGGACAGGACCTAGATCAGCGGCCGGGGCTGGGTCAACTCGTCGTACACGCTGAGCACTTGGGCCACCGTCTCGTCCTCGGTCGGCCAGGTCGCCGCCTGCCGCAGCCCCCGCTCGCGAAGCACCTCGCACCGCTCGGCGTCAGCGAGCAGGCGTACGACGGCCTCGGCGAGCGCCTGCGGGTGGCCGTACGGGACGAGTTCGGCGGCGTCGCCGACGAGTTCGGGCAGCCCCCCGACATCGGTCGCGATGAGCGGCACGCGCGCGTGGAGCGCTTCCTGGGCGAGCACGGACCGCGCCTCCCAGCGACTGGGCAGCAGGGCGAGATCGGCGGCGGCGAGCAGTTCGCGTACGTCGTCGCGCCGCCCGATGAGCCGGACGGGCAGCCCCTCTTCCTCGATACGGCGCTGGAGTTCGCCCCGCAGCGGACCCTCGCCCGCGATGACGACGAGCGGCAGGGGATCCAGGCGCCGCCATACGCGCGCGGCGTCCAGCAGGACCTCATAGCCGCGATGACGGTCCAGGGAGCCGACGGCGATCAGCAACGGGCGTCCGGTGGCCCCGAGTTCGGCCCGCACCTTGGGGCTGAGCCGCTCGGCCTCGTCGTGCTCGTGCTCGACGGTACGGCGGGGCCCGGGCAGCGACACGGCGGCCAGCCGGGCGTCCCGCGCACCGGTGCGCCGGGCCCGGTCCACCAGCGCGGAGGTGGTCCCGAGCACGACGGACGCCGCTTTCGCCACCCGCCGCTCCAGCAGTCGTACGAGATGGGCGCGGGCGCCCTCGGCATACGCCCGGTCGTGCCAGGTGACCACGAGGGGCGTGCGGCGCCCGCTGAGCGCGAGGACTGCGCGGAAGGAGGCGTGCAGCCCGTGCGCGTGCACCAGGTCGGCGTCCGCGCAGGCCGCCCGGAGCGCGGCGACGGAGCCGGGGTCGCTGCTGCGCGGCACCTCCACGTGTTCGGCGCCGACCCCGCTGAAGCCGTAGAGGTGATCGGCCTCCGCGGGGGCGCACACGGTGACCCGCACGCCTCTCGCCACGAGCCCCGAGGCCAGCGATCGCACATGCACGCTGCTGCCGGCGTTGCCTCCGCCCAGCACCTGCACGGTGCGCAGCGGCGACTGGCCGTGCGGTGAGTGGCTGCTCACGGGGGTCACGTGGCCGGGCTCCTGGTTCGGGGTCGGGCGGTCACGAAGAAAGTACAGAAGGATCGTGCGGAGGGGGTGAACCGCGAGGATCCCTGCGCGTACGACATGCACTGCCAAGGATGCCAGCACGCACGGGCGTTCCGGGAACGCCGAGGTCTCCAGGATCGACGACCGACACGGACAGGGACAGCCCCTGGTCACCCACACGGGTGAGCAACGGCACGCATGTTCGCGGCGCACGGGTGCACGGTGCGAGCCCCGGGGGCACCCGTCTCAGGCGTACCGCGCCGCCCGGCTCACCGCGCTCCCGCACACCGCCGCGCCCACCACGGCCGCCGCGTGCGCCACCAGCCCGGCCCGCCCGTTGCCCGCGACGATCGCGGCGCCCAGGGCCGCGCCCAGCGCGTGCGCCCCCGTGTCGCCGAGCATGGACCGCTCACCGAGGTCGTCCGGGAGCACGGCAGCGGCGGCCCCCATCGCGGCGGCGCTCAGCTCCCGCGCGGCACCGCCCCGGAGCAGCCCCGGCACCCCGAGGACGAGCACCGCACCCACGGCCCGCCCCGGCCGTACGTCCACCAGGTTGACGAAATGAGCGGTACCGGCGACAACCACCCCGGCGAGCAGCCTGTCCACGGCCCGCTCCTTGAGCAGCGCCCCCGCGAACATCCCGGCCGCCCCGACCCCGAACAACTTGACGGCACCGCTGGTGACTTCACCGTCCCGGAGCGCGGACAGATGCGCCCGGAACCCACGTCGCGGATCCCCGGCACCAACGACATCGTCGTACGCCCCACAGGCCCCGGCGACGAGCACGGCAGCCCCGACACCGGGCTTCAGTTGCCCGATACCGATGGCACTGGCCACGGCACCAGCAGGCCCGGCGTGCAGATCAACGGTCCGTCCGGCGTGGTTGACGCGCCGACCACGGCTCGGGGCTTGGGCGCGGACAGCGGAAAGACCGGCGCGGGTGAGGAGACCCGTGAGGACAGCACGTTTGATCATCCAGCAACCTAATCAGACCTTCAGGGGCGCGGGGAACTGCGCGACCAGCCCCCACACCCCCGCAAGACGCCGAACGACCAATCCGCAGCCCCCAACAGGCGCTACGAATCCCCCCGAGCCGTCGCCAAAAGCTCCTCCGCATGCGCCCGAGCAGTCTCCGAATCCTCCTGCCCCGCCAGCATGCGCGACAGCTCCCGAACCCGGTCCTCCCCCTCCAGCACCTTCACACCGGACCGCGTCACCGAACCGTCGTTGGTCTTCTCCACCAGCAACTGCCGGTCGGCAAACGCCGCGACCTGCGGAAGATGCGTCACGACAACCACCTGCGCCGTCTTCGCCAACTTCGCCAGCCGCCGCCCGATCTCGACCGCGGCCTTGCCGCCGACGCCCGCGTCGACCTCGTCGAAGAGATACGTCGGCACCGGGTCCGTCCCCGCGAACACGACCTCCACGGCCAGCATCACGCGGGACAGCTCACCACCGGACGCACCCTTGGCGATGGGGCGGGGCGGCGCCCCAGGATGGGGGGCGAGCAGCAGCTCGACCTCGTCCGCACCGGCCGGCCCGTACGCGACCGCGCGCCCGCCGACCTCGACGCCCTCCGGATCCTCGCTCTGCCGGATGTCGAACGACACACGCGCGTGCGGCATCGCCAGCGAGGCCAGCTCGGCGGTCACCGCGGCCGCGAACCGCTCGGCGGCCTCGGTGCGCGCATCCGTCAGGGCCTGTGCGAGCCCGCCCAGTTCGACCCGCAGCGCGTCCCGCTCGGCGGTCAGCTCGTCGATCCGCTCGTCGTCGCCGTCCAGGTCGGTCAGCCGCGCCGCGCCCTGCTCGGCCCAGGTGAGCACGGCGGCGACATCAGTGCCGTACTTCCGGGTCAGAGCCGTCAGCGCCGCCCGCCGTTCCTCGACAGCCGCCAGCCGCAGCGGATCCGCGTCGAGATCGTCGGCGTATCCCGCCAACTCGCCCGCCACATCGCCGAGCAGGATCCCGATCTCCCCGATCCGGTCGGCGAGCGCCGCCAGCGCCGGATCGTGCGACCGTACGGCGTCCAGCGCCCGCTGCGCGCCCGCGACGAGCGTGGCGGCGTCGATGCCCTCGGGATCCTCGGGATTCCCGGCGAGGGCCGCGTGCGCGGCCGTGGCGGCGGACGACAGGGCCTCGGCGTGCCCGAGCCGCTCCGCCTCCTCCGCCAGCTCCACGTCCTCACCGGCGCGCGGCTCGACGCCCGCGATCTCGTCGAGCCCGAAGCGCAGCATGTCGGCTTCCTGGGCCCGCTCACGCGCGCGCGTGGTGATCTCGTCCAGTTCGGTGGCGACGGCCCGCAGCCGCCGGTACGCCTCGCCGTACTTGGCGAGCGGCACCGCGACGGCGTCGCCCGCGTACCGGTCGAGCGCCTGCCGCTGCCGGGACAGCTTCAACAGCCCCTGCTGGTCGGTCTGCCCGTGCACGGCCACCAGATCGTCGGCCAGCTCGGCGAGCAGCCCGACCGGCACGCTGCGCCCACCCACGTGGGCCCGCGACCGTCCCTCGGCGGAAACGGTACGGCTGATCAGCAGCGCCCCGTCGTCGAGTTCGGCCCCGGCCTCCTCGGCCCGGACCACGGCCGAGGTGCCCTCGGGCACGGTGATCCGCCCCTCGACCACCGCCTTCTCGGCACCGATCCGCACCAACGCCGCATCCGCGCGCCCACCGAGCAGCAACCCGAGGCTGGTGACCACCATGGTCTTGCCCGCACCCGTCTCACCCGTGACCGCGGTGAACCCGGGCGACAGCTCGACGACCGCGTCGTCGATGACTCCGAGCGACCGTATCCGCATCTCTTCCAGCACGGACAAGACCATACGAGGTAGGCCGCCCAGGACGCGAGGCACCCTGTCACCCGGGGGAGTGTACGTACCTCAAGGGCGCGGGGAACTGCGCGAGAAACCCCCACAAACCCGCACCCGCCGACGCTCCGAAGCCACCCTCCCCAGTGGGCTAGTGCGGCGCCCCCCGCCACCCGGAGACAGGCAGCGCAAACTTCGCAACAAGGCGATCCGTGAACGAAGCGTGATGCAGCCGGGCCAGCCGTACCGGCACCGCCCCCCGGCGCACCTCCACCCGCGCCCCCGGCGGCAGCTCGACGGTCCGCCGCCCGTCGCACCACAGGACCCCCGGCGGAATATGAGGCAGCACCTCGACCGCCAGCACCGAGTCCGGCGAGGTGACCAGCGGCTTGGCGAACAGCGCGTGCGCGGAGATGGGCACCATCAGCAACGCCTCGACCTCGGGCCACACCACCGGCCCACCGGCGGAGAAGGCATACGCGGTGGAACCGGTGGGCGTGGACAGCACGATCCCGTCACACCCGAACCCCGTGACCGGCCGCCCGTCGATCTCCAGCACGACTTCCAGCAGCTTCTCGGCGCCGGCCTTCTGCACCGCGGCCTCGTTCAGCGCCCAGTCCGTGTGCACGATGTCGCCGTTCTGATGGACGACGACATCGACCGTCATCCGCTCCTCGACCTCGTACGCCTTGGTGACCACCCGGTCGACAACCTTGTCCAGGTCGTCCCGCTCGGCCTCCGCGAGAAACCCGACCCGCCCCAGGTTCACGCCCAGCATCGGCACCCCGGACGCCCGAGCGAACTCCGCGCCGCGCAGCAGCGTCCCGTCGCCCCCGAGCACGATCAGCAGCTCGCAGCCGTCCAGGCACTGCGGAGTCGCCTCCTTGACCAGCTCCACGCTCTCCGGCAGCGGCAGATCGGCGGCCTCCGCCTCCAGCACACGTACCCCGATACCGGACCGCAGCAGCCCCTTCACCACCAGCTCCGCGCTGCGGATCGCCGCGGGGCGACCGGTGTGGGCCAGCAGGAAAACAGTACGAGCTCGGTTCTGTGTCAACGCGGCCCCTCCGCCACTGCACGGTCAACGTCGGCCGGGTCCAGTGCCGGTGCCCCGGACCGCAGCCAGAGAAAGTACTCGACATTCCCGGACGGCCCCGGCAGTGGACTCGCCGTGACCCCCCGCACCCCGAGCCCCAGTTCCCAGGCCCGCTGTGCCACACCCCGTACCGCCTCGGCGCGCAGTTCCGGACTGCGCACCACACCCCCACTGCCCAGCCGCTCCTTGCCCACCTCGAACTGCGGCTTGACCATCATCACCAGATCGGCGTCCGGCTTCACGCACCGCGCGAGGGCGGGCAGCACCAGTCCGAGCGGGATGAAGGACAGATCCCCGACCACAAGATCCACTGGCTCCCCATCGATCGCTTCGAGCGTCAACTCGCGTACGTTCGTACGGTCCTTGACGGTGACGCGTTCATCACTCTGCAGAGTCCAGGCGAGTTGGCCGTATCCGACATCCACGGCGACCACGTGGGCGGCCCCGGCCCGCAGCAGTACGTCCGTGAAACCGCCGGTGGACGCCCCCGCGTCCAGCGCCCGCCGCCCCTCGACGAGGAGCCCCTGCGGGACGAAGGCGGCCAACGCGCCGGCGAGCTTGTGCCCGCCGCGTGAGACGTACTCGGGATCGCTGTCGTCGGAGGAGACGACGATCGCGGCGGCGGTCTCCACCTGGGTGGCCGGCTTGGTCGCGACGGTCTTGCCGACGCTGACCCGCCCGGCGGCGATCAACTGGCTGGCGTGCTCGCGCGAGCGCGCGAGCTTCCGCCGGACCAGCTCGGCGTCAAGACGGCGACGTGCGACTCCTGCCACGTTCGGTTCAGCTCCTACTGCCATACGACGGAGAAGGGGGCACCGGAGGTCCCGGGCGGGCGTCGAGCGCGGTGAGCGCGTCGCGCAGCCCCCGGTGTACATCCTCGTACACCTCGACATGTCCGTCCGTGGCGAGGTGGTCGGCGTCGGCCAGCCGTTCCAGCTGGGCGTCGACCTCGGCGTTGCCGGTGGGTGTGCGGGGCACGTTCAAAGGGGCGGGGGCGGCGGGGTCGTGCTCCGGCTCCACCGCCTCCTGGGGAGTCTCCGTCTCCGGGACTGCGTCGCTCATGCCCAGACGCTACCCCGAAGCGCTGCGGTACCGTCGTTCGCGATGGCCACGATCGAAGAGTGCCGCGCCGCACTCGAAAAGCTCTCGGACAACATGCAGCACGCCGAGGGGGACGTCCGCTCTGCGGCCGCCCTGGACCGCTCGGTGAGCTGCCACATCACCGACCTGGACGTCACCTTCGCCGGCCGCCTCCAGGGCGGCCGGATCCACGTGCACGACACGGTCCAGGGTCCGCCCGCGGAGAAGGCCCAGATCAGGCTGGCCATGACCGGCGACGACCTGGTCGCGCTGGTCGACGGCGAGCTGCACTTCGCCAAGGCCTGGGGCTCGGGGCGGGTGAAGCTGCACGCGGGCGTGCGCGACCTTCTCGTCCTGCGCAAGCTTCTCTAGCTCAGGCGGACGCCTTCACCGTGCGGACCTTGCGCGCGGCCGGTACCACCAGCGGCGTGCCCGTCTCGGGGTCGTCGATGATCTGGCAGCGCAGCCCGAAGACCTCCTCGACCAGCCCGGCCGTGACGATGTCGTTCGGCGCGCCCTCCGCGATGACCTCGCCGCCCTTGAGGGCGATGAGGTGGGTGGCGTACCGGGCGGCGTGGTTGAGGTCGTGCAGCACGGCGACCAGCGTGCGGCCCTGCTCCTCGTGCAGCTCCGCGCACAGGTCCAGGACATCGATCTGGTGCTGGATGTCCAGGTAGGTGGTCGGCTCGTCGAGGAGCAGCAGCGGGGTCTGCTGGGCGAGCGCCATCGCGATCCAGACGCGCTGGCGCTGGCCGCCGGAGAGTTCGTCGACGTAGCGCTCGGCGAGTTCGGCCACCCCGGTCTGCCGCATCGACTCCTGGACCACGCGCTCGTCCTCGGCGGACCACTGGCGCAGGATGCCCTGGTGCGGGTAGCGGCCGCGGCCGACCAGGTCGGCGACGGTGATGCCGTCCGGCGCGATCGAGGACTGCGGCAGCAGCCCGAGGGTCCGGGCGACCTTCTTCGCCGGCATCGACTGGATGACCTGTCCGTCCAGCAGCACCCGGCCCTGGTTCGGCTTGAGCATCCGCGACAGCGCCCGCAGGAGCGTGGACTTGCCGCAGGCGTTGGGGCCGACGATCACCGTGAAGGAGTTGTCGGGGATCTCCACCGACAGCTGCTCGGCGATGACCCGCTGGTCATAGGCGAGGGTGACGTTCTCGGCGGACAGGCGGTTCACAGTGCTCCTTCGGGTGTTCTTGTTCGCGGTACCGCTCATGTCCGGGTGCCGCTCATATCCGGCCCGCCCGGCGTTCGGTGACCAGCAGCCACAGCAGATAGACGCCGCCGAGCACTCCGGTGACCACGCCGACGGGCAGCTGGTCGGCCCCGAACAGGCGCTGCGAGACCCAGTCGGCGGTGACCAGCAGGGCAGCTCCCATGCACAGGGAGGGCAGCAGGTTGGGGCCGGGGGCGCGGGTCAGCCGCCGGGCCAGCTGGGGGGCGGTGAGCGCGACGAAGCTGACGGGGCCGGCGGCGGCCGTGGCGGTCGCGGTCAGCAGGACGGCGGCCACCATCAGGAACGCCCGTACGCGCTCCACGCGTACCCCGAGGGCGTGGGAGACGTCGTCGCCCATCTCCATCATCCGCAGCCCGCGCGCGTTGGCGAGGACCAGCGGGACGAGTACGGCGCACAGTGCGAGCAGCGGCCACACCTGCTCCCAGTCCCGGCCGCTGAGGGAGCCGGTCATCCACACCACCGCGCGGGCGGCGTCGATGATGTCGGACATGGTGAGCAGATAGCCGTTGATGGCAGTGACGATCGCGGAGACACCGATACCGACCAGGACCAGCCGATAGCCGTGCACGCCCTGCTTCCAGGCGAGCAGGTAGATGGCCAGACCGGTCAGCAGGCCGCCGACGAGGGCGCCGATCGTGACCTGGGTGGCGCTGCCGGAGAACAGCACGATCATGGTGAGCGCGCCGGCCGTGGCGCCCTGTCCGAGGCCGAGGACGTCCGGGCTGCCCAGCGGGTTGCGGGAGACCGCCTGGAACAGCGCGCCGCCGAGCCCGAGCGAGGCGCCGACCAGCAGACCGACCACGACACGCGGCAGCCGCAGCTCCTGGATGATGAACTCCTGTCCCGGATCGCCCTCCCCGAACAGCGTCTTGACCACATCGCCGGCCGGGATCGGGAAGTCACCGGTGCCGATCAGCACCACGCTCGCGGTCAGCGCGGCGAGCAGCAGCAGGACGACGACGGTGAAGGCACGGACGTCCAGCCGGACGGAGAGCCCGCCCGGGGTCCGCACCGCACGGTTGCTCTTCACAGCTGCGCCGTCCTCCGCCGTCGTACGAGATAGATGAACACCGGGCCGCCGATGATCGCGGTGATGATGCCGACCTGAAGCTCCGCGGGCCGCGCGACGACCCGGCCGATCACATCGGCGCCGAGCAGCAGCACGGGCGACAGGATGCCCGCGTACGGCAGGATCCAGCGCAGGTCGGGGCCGGTGAAGGAGCGCACCACGTGCGGCACCATCAGGCCGACGAAGACGATCGGGCCGCAGGCGGCGGTCGCGGCGCCGCACAGCACGGTGGCGGCGAGCATCGACAGCGCCCGGGTGCGGTTGAGATGGGCGCCGAGCGCCTTGGCGGTGTCGTCGCCCATCGACATGGCGTTGAGCGGCCGGGCCAGCGCCAGCGCCAGGATCATGCCGAGCACGAGGAACGGCACGACCTGCTTGATGGTCGAGTCGGTCGCCGAGGACAGCGAACCCACCGTCCAGAAGCGCATCCGGCCGAGCGCCGCCTCGTCCATGATCATGACGGCCTGGAGATAGCCGTAGAGCGCGGCGCTGATCGCCGTACCGGCGAGCGCGAGCCGCACCGGGGTGGCACCCCGGCTGCCGCCGAGGAACCAGACCAGCGCCCCGACCGCGGCCGCGCCGGAGAAGGCGAACCAGATATAGCCGTTCAGCGAGGTGACGCCGAAGAAGGTGATGGCGGTGACGACGGCGGCGGAGGCACCGGCGTTGAGGCCGAGCAGTCCGGGATCGGCCAGCGGATTGCGGGTGAGCGCCTGGAGGACACCCCCCGCCAGACCCAGCGCGGCACCGGCCAGCAGGCCGAGCACGGTCCGGGAGATCCGCTCGTCGACGACGACGTCGCCGTACGTCCCCGTGTCCTGGAACAGGCCGTGCCAGACCTGGGCCAGGGAGAGGTCCTTCGCTCCGACCGCGATGCTCGCCAGCGCGACGAGCACCAGGATGACGACGGAAAGGAGAAGCCCAAGGGAACGGATCGCCCGGCGGGTTGGGGGCGCGGGGGCGGTCTCCGCGCGCTGTTCGGGAGGACTGTCGACCAACACCCGGTTAGGTTAGCCTACCCTCCCATCTGCTTACGATGCCGAGTCGGTATCGAACGAGGGCTCACAAACCCAGTCTGGCCAGCGCCTTCCCCGCGTCCAGCGCACACGACCCCGCGCCCGCCGCGGTCCAGGCCGCCGCACACAGCGCGCGCAGCCCGTCCAGCGCCTCCCCGTCGCCGTCCAACTCCAGCCGCTCCGCACCGGCCGTCGCTTTCCAGCCACCGCACCGGAAGCCGTCCGCCTCGGCCCTGACCTCCGGCTGCCCGGTCAGCAACCCCCGCAGATCCGCGTCCACATACGTCGGCCGGTGCTGCGGCGGCGCCGCCAGCAACTGGGCGCCGTCGGTCACACCGGTCAGCACCAGCAGCGAGTCCACCTCGCCGTTGAACGCCCCCTCGATGTCCGTGTCCAGCCGGTCCCCGACCACCAGCGGCCGCTCGGCGCCGGTGCGCAGAATCGTCTCCCGGTGCATGGGAGGCAACGGCTTGCCCGCCACCTGAGGCTCGGCACCGGTCGCGATCCGCACGACCTCCACCGCCGCGCCGTTACCGGGCGCGATCCCCCGCCCGCTCGGGATCGTCAGATCGGTGTTGGACGCGAACCACGGCACACCCCGCGCGACGGCGTACGACGCCTCGGCGAACCGCGCCCACGCCAGGTCCGGCCCGCCGTACCCCTGCACGACCGCCGCCGGATCGTCCTCCGCCGACTCCACGGGTACGAGCCCCCGCTCACGCAGCGCCACCCGCAGCCCCTCGCCACCGATCACGAGCACCCGGGCACCCTCCGGCACCTGCTCACTGATCAGCCGGGCCACCGCCTGCGCCGAGGTGATCACATCCCCCGCGCCGGTCGGTATCCCCAGCTCCGTCAGATGCCCGGCCACCGTGTCCGGCGTCCTCAGAGCGTTGTTGGTGACGTACGCCAGATGCATCCCGCCCGCACGAGCCACGGCCAGCGAATCGACCGCGTGCACGATCGCGTTCCCGCCCGCGTACACCACCCCGTCCAGATCGAGCAGCGCCGTGTCGTACGCCTCGCTCAGGGCCCGGCCACTGCCCGCCGGGCTCGTCCTGACGCTCTGGCTCATTCCGCATCGCTCCTCGTTCGACGGCTTTCCCCCGATCATCCCGCATGCCACTGACACACGTACGATGCCGGGATGAACACAGCAGGTCACTCGGAAGCAACGGCGCGCCGAGGCCTCGAACTCACCCCGTTCCGAGGACTTCGCTACGACCCCGACCGGGTCGGCAGTCTGGCCGCCGTGACGTCCCCTCCGTACGACGTCGTGGTCCGCCCCGACGGCCTGCACCACCTCCAGGACGCGGACCCGCACAACATCGTCCGGCTGATCCTCCCCCAGGCCGGCACCCCCAGTACCCGCAACGAACAGGCGGCCCAGACCCTGCGCCGCTGGCTCTCCGAGGGCGTCCTGACCGCCGACGACGAACCCTGCCTCTACGTCTACGAGCAGTGCGACACCGACGGCACGCTCCAGCGCGGAGTCATCGGCGCCCTGCGCCTGTCGGACCCCTCGGAGCATGTGGTGCTGCCCCATGAGGACGTCATGCCTCATGTAGTCGCCGACCGTGCGGCCCTGATGCGCGCCACCTCGGCGAACCTCGAACCCCTGCTGCTCACCTACCGGGGCAACGGCTCGGCCGCCGACACCTCGGCCGTACTCGAGCGCGTCATCGAGCAGCCCCCGCTGCTCGCCACGACCACCGAGGACGGCTTCCGCCACCGCCTGTGGGCGATCACCGCCCCCGAGGACCTGGACCGGATCCAGACCGACCTGGCCCGCCACCAGGCCCTCATCGCCGACGGCCACCATCGCTGGGCCACCTACCGCAGACTGCGCTCCGAGCACCCCTCCCCCAGCCCCTGGGACTACGGCCTGGTCCTCCTGGTCGACACGGCCCGCTACCCGCTGCGCGTCCGCGCCATCCACCGCCTCCTGCACGGCCTGCCGGTCGCGGACGCCGTGGCCGCCCTGGAGGGCCACCTCCGCGTCCAGCGCCTGGAGGCCCCCCTCACGGCGGCCCTGGAATCCCTCGCCGAGGCAGCCCGCGCGGGGAACGCCTTCCTCCTGGCGGGCGACGGCTCCTTCCACCTACTCGACCGGCCCGACCCCGGCCTGCTGGCCCGCACCGTCCCCACCGACCGCCCGCAGGCCTGGCGCACCCTGGACGCCACGGTCCTGCACGCCACCCTCCTCGACCACATCTGGCACATCCCCGAGGACGACCCGACCCGCATCGCCTACATCCACGACGCGGCGGCCACCGTCCGCAAGGCGGAACGCCACGGCGGTACGGCCGTACTGATGCACCCGGTCCGCGAGGAGGTCGTCCGCGACCTGGCCCGCCAGGGCGTCACCATGCCCCGCAAGTCGACGTCGTTCGGCCCGAAACCGGCCTCCGGCCTGGTCCTGCGCGCACTGGACCTGTGAACGCGAAAGGGGCGGACCCCATCGGGATCCGCCCCTCTCCACTACGCCCTACTCGTCCGTCTCGCCCTTCTCGTCCTTCTCAGCCTTCTCGGAGTCGTCCGGCGTCTCGCCCTCGTCGTCATCGGTGAACGCGTCCACGAACTCGACACCGTCGAGCTCCGCGAGCCGGTCCGAGGCGTCCGTGCTGCCGTCCTTGTCGGACTCCACGGCCTTCGCGAACCACTCCCGGGCCTCGCTCTCCCGCCCGGCCGCCAGCAGCGCGTCGGCATAGGCGTACCGCAGCCGCGCCGTCCACGGGTGTACGGAGCTGGAGGCCAGCTCGGGGCTCTGCAGCGTCACGATCGCCGCGTCCAGCTGCCCCAGGTCACGCCGGGCACCGGCCGCGACGAGCCGCATCTCGACCTGCCCGGCCTTGTCCAGCTTGTGCACCTCGGGCGCCCCGGCCATCTCCAGCGCCTTCTCCGGCCGCCCGAGCCCACGCTCGCAGTCGGCCATGAGCGGCCACAGCTCCGCGTTCCCGGTCATCCGCCGAGCGGCCCGGAACTCCGCCAGGGCCTCGGAGTACTTCTGGTTCGCGTACGCGGCGAACCCGCCGGCCTCCCGTACGGCGGCGACCCGCGACGCCAGCCGCAGAGCCACCTTGGAGTAGCCGTACGCGCCCTCGGGGTCCTCGTCGATCAGCCGCGCGACCATCACCAGGTTCTTGGCGACATCCTCAGCGAGCGTCTTCGGCAGACTCTGAAGCTCCTGCCGTACGTCCTTGTCGATCTCGTCGCCCGTGACGTCCTCGGGGATCGGCAGCCGCTTGATCGGCTCGCGGTCCCTGTCGCGGTCCCGGTCCCGGTCGTCACGGCGCCCAAAACCGCCACCACGCCGGTCGTCCCGACCACCCCGGTCGTCCCGTCCCCGGAACCCACCCGGACGCCCACCGCGGTCGTCACGACGGGGGCCGCGGTCGTCCCTACGGAACCCACGGTCGTCACGGCCACGGAAGCCACCGCGGTCGCCGTCACGACGGTCGCTGTCACGGCGGTCGTCGCGCCGGTCATCCCGCCGGTCGTCACGCCTGTCGTCACGGCGCGAACCGCCCGGACGGTCGTCGCGGCGGAACCCGCCACGGTCGCCGCGGTCGTCCCGACGGAAGCCACCGCGGTCGCCGCGGTCGCCGCGGTCATCGCGGCGGAAGCCACGGTCACGGTCGCCACCACGATCGCGGTCGTCGCGGCGGAACCCGCCACGGTCGCTGTCACGACGATCGTCGCGCCGGTCATCACGGCGGTCGTCCCGACGGCCGTAGCCACCGCGGTCACGGTCATCGGGGCGGCGGTCATCGCGACGGCCGTAGCCACCACCACGGTTGTCACCACTGCGGTTGTCACCACTGCGGTTGTCATCACGCCGGTCGTCGCGGCGGAAGCCACCACGGTCGTCGTCACGGCGGAAGGCAGGGCGGTCGCCGCGGTCATCGCGCCGGAAGCCACGGTCGCGGTCGTCGCGGCGCGGACCGCTCGGACGGTCGTCCCGGCGGAACGGCGGACGCGGTCCACGGTCGTCGCGACGGTCGTCGCGGCGGTCGTCCCGACGGCCGTAGCCACCGCGGTCACGGTCGTCCGGGCGGCGGTCATCGCGACGGCCGTAGCCGCCACCGCGGTTGTCAGCACCACGGTTGTCGCCACGGTTGTCGCCACGGCGGTCATCGCGACGGTCGTCACGCCGGCCGTAGCCGCCACGGTCACCGCCCCGACCACCGTCGCGGCGGTCGTCGCTGCGACGGTCGTCCCGACGGAAGCCGCCACGGTCACCACGGTCGCCACCGCGGTAACCGCCACGATCGCCGCGGTCACCACTGTCCCGTCGCCGCTGGTCGCGCTCCGGTCGATCGTCGGGAGAGTTGGTGGACATCGGTGACTCCTGTCTCGGTACTGCAAACATTGTAAAAACAAAAGGACCCCTGGTCCCAGCTGAACGCTGGTGACCAGGGGTCCTTCCCAAAGATTGTTCGGCGGCGTCCTACTCTCCCACAGGGTCCCCCCTGCAGTACCATCGGCGCTGTGAGGCTTAGCTTCCGGGTTCGAAATGTAACCGGGCGTTTCCCTCACGCTATGACCACCGAAACCCTAATGGTTTCGAGCGAACAAGCACACTCTGTAGTTATGCGTTCTGCTCAAACCGGCAACGGTCGTTGCCTCAGAACTAACACAGTGGACGCGAGCAACTGAGGACAAGCCCTCGGCCTATTAGTACCGGTCACCTCCACCCATTACTGGGCTTCCAGATCCGGCCTATCAACCCAGTCGTCTACTGGGAGCCTTACCCCATCAAGTGGGTGGGAATACTCATCTCGAAGCAGGCTTCCCGCTTAGATGCTTTCAGCGGTTATCCCTCCCGAACGTAGCCAACCAGCCATGCCCTTGGCAGAACAACTGGCACACCAGAGGTTCGTCCGTCCCGGTCCTCTCGTACTAGGGACAGCCCTTCTCAATATTCCTGCGCGCGCAGCGGATAGGGACCGAACTGTCTCACGACGTTCTAAACCCAGCTCGCGTACCGCTTTAATGGGCGAACAGCCCAACCCTTGGGACCGACTCCAGCCCCAGGATGCGACGAGCCGACATCGAGGTGCCAAACCATCCCGTCGATATGGACTCTTGGGGAAGATCAGCCTGTTATCCCCGGGGTACCTTTTATCCGTTGAGCGACGGCGCTTCCACAAGCCACCGCCGGATCACTAGTCCCGACTTTCGTCCCTGCTCGACCCGTCGGTCTCACAGTCAAGCTCCCTTGTGCACTTACACTCAACACCTGATTGCCAACCAGGCTGAGGGAACCTTTGGGCGCCTCCGTTACTCTTTAGGAGGCAACCGCCCCAGTTAAACTACCCATCAGACACTGTCCCTGATCCGGATCACGGACCCAGGTTAGACATCCAGCACGACCAGACTGGTATTTCAACGACGACTCACCGCGAACTGGCGTCCGCGTTTCAAAGTCTCCCAGCTATCCTACACAAGCCGAACCGAACACCAATATCAAACTGTAGTAAAGGTCCCGGGGTCTTTCCGTCCTGCTGCGCGAAACGAGCATCTTTACTCGTAGTGCAATTTCACCGGGCCTATGGTTGAGACAGTCGAGAAGTCGTTACGCCATTCGTGCAGGTCGGAACTTACCCGACAAGGAATTTCGCTACCTTAGGATGGTTATAGTTACCACCGCCGTTTACTGGCGCTTAAGTTCTCAGCTTCGCCCGACCGAAGTCGGACTAACCGGTCCCCTTAACGTTCCAGCACCGGGCAGGCGTCAGTCCGTATACATCGCCTTACGGCTTCGCACGGACCTGTGTTTTTAGTAAACAGTCGCTTCTCGCTGGTCTCTGCGGCCACACCCAGCTCGAGGAGCAAGTCCTCTCACCAGACATGGCCCCCCTTCTCCCGAAGTTACGGGGGCATTTTGCCGAGTTCCTTAACCATAGTTCACCCGAACGCCTCGGTATTCTCTACCTGACCACCTGAGTCGGTTTAGGGTACGGGCCGCCATGAAACTCGCTAGAGGCTTTTCTCGACAGCATAGGATCATCCACTTCACCACAATCGGCTCGGCATCAGGTCTCAGCCTCATGTGCGACGGATTTGCCTATCGCACGGCCTACACCCTTACCCCGGGACAACCACCGCCCGGGATGGACTACCTTCCTGCGTCACCCCATCACTCACCTACTACCAGCTCGGGTCACCGGCTCCACCACTCCCACCCACAGCAAAGCTGGGGGCAGGCGGCTTCACGGGCTTAGCATCACTGGATTCGATGTTTGACGCTTCACAGCGGGTACCGGAATATCAACCGGTTATCCATCGACTACGCCTGTCGGCCTCGCCTTAGGTCCCGACTTACCCTGGGCAGATCAGCTTGACCCAGGAACCCTTAGTCAATCGGCGCAAACGTTTCTCACGTTTGTATCGCTACTCATGCCTGCATTCTCACTCGTGAACCGTCCACAACTCGCTTCCGCGGCTGCTTCACCCGGCACACGACGCTCCCCTACCCATCACGATCCCCGTTGGGGGTACATATCGCAATGACACGACTTCGGCGGTACGCTTGAGCCCCGCTACATTGTCGGCGCGGAATCACTAGACCAGTGAGCTATTACGCACTCTTTCAAGGGTGGCTGCTTCTAAGCCAACCTCCTGGTTGTCTCTGCGACTCCACATCCTTTCCCACTTAGCGTACGCTTAGGGGCCTTAGTCGATGCTCTGGGCTGTTTCCCTCTCGACCATGGAGCTTATCCCCCACAGTCTCACTGCCGCGCTCTCACTTACCGGCATTCGGAGTTTGGCTAAGGTCAGTAACCCGGTAGGGCCCATCGCCTATCCAGTGCTCTACCTCCGGCAAGAAACACACGACGCTGCACCTAAATGCATTTCGGGGAGAACCAGCTATCACGGAGTTTGATTGGCCTTTCACCCCTAACCACAGGTCATCCCCCAGGTTTTCAACCCTGGTGGGTTCGGTCCTCCACGAAGTCTTACCTCCGCTTCAACCTGCCCATGGCTAGATCACTCCGCTTCGGGTCTTGAGCGCGCTACTATGTCGCCCTATTCGGACTCGCTTTCGCTACGGCTTCCCCACACGGGTTAACCTCGCAACACACCGCAAACTCGCAGGCTCATTCTTCAAAAGGCACGCAGTCACGAGACGAAGAGCAAGCTCTCCGTCCGACGCTCCCACGGCTTGTAGGCACACGGTTTCAGGTACTATTTCACTCCGCTCCCGCGGTACTTTTCACCATTCCCTCACGGTACTATCCGCTATCGGTCACCAGGGAATATTTAGGCTTAGCGGGTGGTCCCGCCAGATTCACACGGGATTTCTCGGGCCCCGTGCTACTTGGGTGTCTCTCAAGCAAGCCGCTGACGTTTCGACTACGGGGGTCTTACCCTCTACGCCGGACCTTTCGCATGTCCTTCGCCTACATCAACGGTTTCTGACTCGCCTCACAGCCGGCAGACTGTGAAAGAGAGATCCCACAACCCCCACGACGCAACCCCTGCCGGGTCTCACACGTCGTAGGTTTGGCCTCATCCAGTTTCGCTCGCCACTACTCCCGGAATCACGGTTGTTTTCTCTTCCTGCGGGTACTGAGATGTTTCACTTCCCCGCGTTCCCTCCACACTGCCTATGTGTTCAGCAGCGGGTGACAGCCCATGACGACTGCCGGGTTTCCCCATTCGGAAACCCCCGGATCAAAGCCTGGTTGACGACTCCCCGGGGACTATCGTGGCCTCCCACGTCCTTCATCGGTTCCTGGTGCCAAGGCATCCACCGTGCGCCCTTAAAAACTTGGCCACAGATGCTCGCGTCCACTGTGCAGTTCTCAAACAACGACCAGCCACCCATCACCCCGAACCCTTAACGGTCCGAGTGCACTGGGGCCGGCATCCGAAGACAGACCTTTACGGCCGTGCCCTCAGACACCCAACAGCGTGCCCGGCACACTCCCCGCTTCCCTCAACGTTCCACGCTCCGAAGAGCAGTACTGGAAGGAGAAGACGGTCAAGTGTGCCGAATAATCAACGTTCCACCCATGAGCAACCAGCACCGGACATTCGCCGATGTACTGGCCTCTGGACTGCCGAGGCAGCCTAGAAGTGCTCCTTAGAAAGGAGGTGATCCAGCCGCACCTTCCGGTACGGCTACCTTGTTACGACTTCGTCCCAATCGCCAGTCCCACCTTCGACAGCTCCCTCCCACAAGGGGTTGGGCCACCGGCTTCGGGTGTTACCGACTTTCGTGACGTGACGGGCGGTGTGTACAAGGCCCGGGAACGTATTCACCGCAGCAATGCTGATCTGCGATTACTAGCAACTCCAACTTCATGGGGTCGAGTTGCAGACCCCAATCCGAACTGAGACCGACTTTTTGAGATTCGCTCCACCTTGCGGTATCGCAGCTCATTGTATCGGCCATTGTAGCACGTGTGCAGCCCAAGACATAAGGGGCATGATGACTTGACGTCGTCCCCACCTTCCTCCGAGTTGACCCCGGCGGTCTCCTGTGAGTCCCCATCACCCCGAAGGGCATGCTGGCAACACAGAACAAGGGTTGCGCTCGTTGCGGGACTTAACCCAACATCTCACGACACGAGCTGACGACAGCCATGCACCACCTGTACACCGACCACAAGGGGGCGCCCATCTCTGGACGTTTCCGGTGTATGTCAAGCCTTGGTAAGGTTCTTCGCGTTGCGTCGAATTAAGCCACATGCTCCGCTGCTTGTGCGGGCCCCCGTCAATTCCTTTGAGTTTTAGCCTTGCGGCCGTACTCCCCAGGCGGGGAACTTAATGCGTTAGCTGCGGCACCGACGACGTGGAATGTCGCCAACACCTAGTTCCCACCGTTTACGGCGTGGACTACCAGGGTATCTAATCCTGTTCGCTCCCCACGCTTTCGCTCCTCAGCGTCAGTAATGGCCCAGAGATCCGCCTTCGCCACCGGTGTTCCTCCTGATATCTGCGCATTTCACCGCTACACCAGGAATTCCGATCTCCCCTACCACACTCTAGCTAGCCCGTATCGAATGCAGACTCGGGGTTAAGCCCCGAGCTTTCACACCCGACGTGACAAGCCGCCTACGAGCTCTTTACGCCCAATAATTCCGGACAACGCTTGCGCCCTACGTATTACCGCGGCTGCTGGCACGTAGTTAGCCGGCGCTTCTTCTGCAGGTACCGTCACTTTCGCTTCTTCCCTGCTGAAAGAGGTTTACAACCCGAAGGCCGTCATCCCTCACGCGGCGTCGCTGCATCAGGCTTTCGCCCATTGTGCAATATTCCCCACTGCTGCCTCCCGTAGGAGTCTGGGCCGTGTCTCAGTCCCAGTGTGGCCGGTCGCCCTCTCAGGCCGGCTACCCGTCGTCGCCTTGGTGAGCCATTACCTCACCAACAAGCTGATAGGCCGCGGGCTCATCCTTCACCGCCGGAGCTTTCGACCCTCACAGATGCCTGCGAGAGTGATATCCGGTATTAGACCCCGTTTCCAGGGCTTGTCCCAGAGTGAAGGGCAGATTGCCCACGTGTTACTCACCCGTTCGCCACTAATCCACCCCGAAGGGCTTCATCGTTCGACTTGCATGTGTTAAGCACGCCGCCAGCGTTCGTCCTGAGCCAGGATCAAACTCTCCGTGAATGTTTTCCCGTAATCGGGACGACACCACGAGAGCGGAACAGTCGGAGGAATAATCCGACCGTTCACAGCGTCCTCGCTGTGTTATTTCAAAGGAACCTCGTCCCGGTCGCGATGACCGGAGACGGGGTATCAACATATCTGGCGTTGATTTTTGGCACGCTGTTGAGTTCTCAAGGAACGGTCGCTTCCTTTGTACTCACCCTCTCGGGCTTTCCTCCGGGCTTCCCTTCGGTGTCTCCGACTCTATCAGATCCTTTCGGTTCCGATTCCCGGTCGGCGGGATTTGTCTTTTGGCCTCTCGGCCTTTCGACATTCACCACGCTAGCCGATTCCCCGCTCAACTCATAATCGAGTCGCTGCGCTTCCGAATTCAGGCATGCAGGCACGCCAAATTCGTTCCCGCGAAGGGAAATCGTAGGTAGTGGGTTGGCCGCTCCGGCTGCTGGCGATTGCCGTACCCGGTTCAGCGGCTCGGGCTACGTTACGCGCCTCCCATGGGCGCGTCAACTTGAGCGGCGCCTAGGGGCATGGGCCCGATAGGGGCTCACGGTGGGGTCGTTGGAGATCCAGTAACGCCAGGGATGGGCGTCGCCGTCGCCCCCGTCTCCGGACACTCCGGTGCGTGGACCGTTCCGTACCTGGTCAGCGGGGACCGGGGTGCCGGTCAGCATCCTCAACGGGGTCTCTCCGGTGGAGCAGGCGTCCGTGCCGTCGAGGGCGCGGTCCACGCCGAGAGCGGTCGCCAGGCGGGCCGGGCCTTTGGCCAGTTCCTTGTCATTTCGGGCCGAGAGTCGACGTTTACGCGCGAGCTCGGCGCCCTCCACGATCTCGCCGGCGCGCAGCAGGACCCCGCTCGCCGTGCCGTCGGGGCCGCACACCAGGTTCATGCAGTGCCACATGCCGTAGGTGAAGTAGACGTATACATGTCCGGGCGGACCGAACATCACGCTGTTGCGGGTCGTTCGGCCGCGATAGGCATGGGAGCCGGGGTCGTTCTGGCCGTCGTACGCCTCCACCTCCGTGAGGCGGAGGGAGATCGGACCGTCCGGGGTGGTCCGTACGAGGAGGCGGCCCAGGAGGTCGGGGGCTACTTCTAGGACGGGGCGGTCGAAGAAGTTCCTGGGGAGCGGCGTACGGTCGGGGGTCGCGATCATGCCGTCCGAGGGTAGTCCAGACGGGTGGCGGTCACGGGGTGGTCAGC
Source organism: Streptomyces cinnabarinus (assembly GCF_027270315.1). Taxonomy (NCBI): domain Bacteria; kingdom Bacillati; phylum Actinomycetota; class Actinomycetes; order Kitasatosporales; family Streptomycetaceae; genus Streptomyces; species Streptomyces cinnabarinus. The sequence continues at coordinate 2,122,308 of NZ_CP114413.1, forward strand.
GGCCCTTCCCCTTGCAAGGGTGAGGGCGCGGAACCGGCCACGTCCGGATCGCGTTTGTAGGGATCAAAGAGGCAGTGCAGTCGTAGAGGGAGAGTCATGGGGTTCAAGAAGCTGCTCGCGAGTCTGGGTGCCGGCGGGGCTTCGGTCGAGACCGTGCTGACCGAGATCAACGTCGTTCCGGGCGGTGTGGTCCAGGGTGAGGTGCGGATCCAGGGCGGGTCCGTCAGCCAGCAGATCGAGGCGCTCTCGGTCGGGCTCCAGGCCAAGGTCGAGGTCGAGAGCGGCGAGGAGGAGTACAAGCAGGACATCGAGTTCACCAAGGTGCGGCTCGGCGGCGCCTTCGAGCTCCAGGCCAACGCCGTGCACGCGGTGCCGTTCGGGCTTGAGATCCCGTGGGAGACGCCGGTCACGACGATCGACGGGCAGACGCTGCGCGGGATGCACATCGGTGTGACCACCGAGCTGGAGATCGCGCGTGCGGTGGACTCCGGTGACCTGGACCCGATCAATGTGCACCCGCTGCCGGCGCAGAAGGCGATCCTGGACGCGTTCATCCAGCTGGGCTTCCGCTTCAAGAGCGCGGACATGGAGCGCGGGCTGATCCGCGGTACGCGCCAGAAGCTGCCGTTCTACCAGGAGATCGAGTTCTTCCCGCCGCAGCAGTACCGCGGGATCAACCAGGTCGAGCTGAGCTTCGTGGCGGACCAGAACGCGATGGACGTCGTGCTGGAGATGGACAAGAAGCCGGGTCTGTTCAGCGAGGGCAGCGACACCTTCCGCTCCTTCCAGGTGGGCCTGAACGACTTCCAGGGCACCGACTGGGCGGCGTACCTCAACCAGTGGCTGTCCGAAGTCGGCAGCAAGCGCAACTGGTTCTAGGCTCGGAATCCACTGAACGATCCCGATCAGGAGGTACCGAGGTGACCGAGCTCAAGAGGCGGCCGCTCCCCCACGACTTCCATCCGCCCGTGCCGTCGTTCACGGTCACGAGTGAGGACGTCTCGGAGGGCGCGACCCTCAAGGACGCTCAGGTCTACGCGGCCGGGAACACCTCGCCGCAGCTGCGGTGGGAGGGCTTCCCGCCGGGGACCAAGAGCTTCGCCGTGACCTGCTACGACCCGGACGCCCCTACGGGCAGCGGGTTCTGGCACTGGGTCCTGTTCGACATCCCGGCCTCGGTGACCGAGCTGCCGGTGGGTGCGGGCAGCGGCAAGTTCGAGGGGCTGCCGGAGGGTGCGGTGCAGGCGCGCAACGACTACGGGTCGAAGGACTTCGGTGGTGCGGCGCCGCCCGCCGGGGACGGTCCGCACCGCTATGTGTTCACGGTGTACGCCGTGGACCAGGACAGGCTCGGTCCGGACTCGGACGCCTCGCCGGCGGTGGTCGGATTCAATCTGCGATTCCACGCGCTGGCGCGCGCCCAGCTCATCGGTGAGTACGAAGTGCCCGCCGAAGCCTGACGTTCATTGAACGTTTGCCCGCCCCCGGTCATGGAAGTGATCAGGGGCGGGCATTTTTTATTTCGTTGTCCATCTCGGCGTGCCCGGCCAGAGTTGATCCCAGCCCGCCAGGGGGTGGGCCGCTGCACATAGGAGGTGGGCTGGTCATGCGGGACACGCTGGTACTGAACGCGAGCTTTGAGCCGCTGTCGACGGTGACTTTGAACCGAGCCGTCGTTCTGGTGCTTCAGGACAAGGCCGTCGTCGAGCAGTCCCACCCCGAACTGCGTATGCGCGGAGCCGCGGTCGATATACCGGCGCCCCGGGTGATCAGGTTGTGCAGGTACGTACGGGTGCCGTTCCGAAGACGAGCGCCGTGGTCGAGGCGGGGTGTGCTGGTCAGGGACCGGCACCGGTGCGCGTACTGCGGTCGTCGGGCGACGACCGTGGACCATGTGGTGCCGCGGTCGCAGGGTGGTCAGGACACCTGGTTGAACACGGTGGCCTCTTGTGCGGAGGACAATCACCGCAAAGCGAATCGGACGCCTGTTGAGGCGGGGATGCCGTTGCTGCGGGAGCCGTTTGAGCCGACGCCGGCTGATGCGATGTTGCTGTCGTTGGGCGCGGAGGAGTTTTCTGCGCTGCCTGATTGGTTGGCTCGGGACGCGGCCTAGGCTTGTCGCGCAGTTCCCCGCGCCTCTGAGGAAGTTGGGGTCCGCCTTCTTGGAAGGCGGACCCCGTTGTCGTAACTAGTCGATGCTCGGCTTCTCCCGGCGCTCTGTGCCGGAGTTGCCGCCGCCTCCCGAACCGCCGCCCAGGGGGCCGAAGTTGCCCATCGCGCCGGAGAGGCCCTTGAGGGCGTCGCCGATTTCGCTGGGGACGATCCAGAGCTTGTTGGCGTCGCCCTCGGCGATCTTGGGGAGCATCTGGAGGTACTGGTAGGAGAGGAGCTTCTGGTCCGGGTCGCCTGCGTGGATCGCCTCGAAGACCGTGCGGACCGCCTGGGCCTCGCCCTCGGCGCGCAGGGCCGCTGCCTTGGCCTCGCCCTCGGCGCGCAGGATCTGGGACTGCTTCTCGCCCTCGGCGGTGAGGATGGCCGCCTGGCGCGTACCTTCCGCCGTGAGGATCGCGGCGCGCTTGTCGCGGTCGGCGCGCATCTGCTTCTCCATCGAGTCCTGGATGGAGGTGGGCGGTTCGATCGCCTTGAGTTCGACTCGGTTGACGCGGATGCCCCACTTGCCCGTCGCCTCGTCGAGGACGCCGCGCAGGGCCGCGTTGATCTCCTCGCGGGAGGTCAGGGTGCGCTCCAGGTCCATGCCGCCGATGATGTTGCGGAGCGTGGTGACCGTGAGCTGCTCGATCGCCTGGATGTAGCTGGCGACTTCGTAGGTGGCGGCGCGGGCGTCGGTCACCTGGTAGTAGATGACCGTGTCGATGTTCACGACCAGGTTGTCCTGGGTGATCACCGGCTGGGGCGGGAAGGGCACGACCTGCTCGCGCAGGTCGATGCGGTTGCGGATGGTGTCGATGAACGGGACCACGATGTTGAGGCCCGCGTTGAGAGTCCGCGTGTAGCGGCCGAAGCGCTCGACGATGGCCGCGCTCGCCTGCGGGATGACCTGGATCGTCTTGATCAGGGCGATGAAGACCAACACCACCAGAATGATCAGGACGATGATGACCGGTTCCATCGTCGTTCCCCGTACCCCTTCTCCGCTGCGGCAACTTCGGCAGATCTTATGCTTGTTGAAGATCTTGCCGGTCGAGTCTGACAGACCGTCGTGCGCCTCGGGGGCTGTTCCCCCCACTTACGTCGTGCGAGGTCACATGACGATCGCCGTGGCCCCTTCGATGTCCACCACGTCCACTGCCTGCCCCACTTCATATGCCTGGCCGCCGTCGAGGGCACGGGCCGACCAGACCTCCCCGGCGAGCTTGATCCGGCCGCCTGAGGCGTCCACCCGCTCCAGGACGACCGCCTGCTTGCCCTTCAACGCCTCGACCCCGGAGACGAGTTGGGGCCGCTGGGCGCGGTGCCGGGCGGCGAGGGGGCGTACGGCGAGGATCAGCGCGACCGAGACGGCGGCGAAGACCAGGACCTGAATGACGATTCCGGCACCGAGTCCGGCCACGCCCGCGGCGGCCAGGGCGCCGACTGCGAGCATGCCGAGTTCGGGCATCGCGGTGATGACGAGCGGGATTCCGAGTGCGGCCGCGCCGATGAGCCACCACACCCATGCGTCGATGTCGTTCACATGGTCATGGTAGGACCGCACAACCTGCCTGGGACAGGGCGCACTTCGGGTGGATCAGGACAGCGGCAGGCCCTGGGCGGTCCAGCGCTCGCCGACCTGCTCGACGACGAGGGGGAGGCCGAAGCACATGGAGAGGTTGCGGGAGGTGAGTTCGAGCTCCAGCGGACCGGCGGCGAGGACCTTGCCCTGACGGATCATCAGGACGTGGGTGAAGCCGGGGGCGATCTCCTCGACATGGTGGGTGACCATGATCATCGACGGGGCGATGGGGTCGCGGGCGAGGCGGCCGAGACGGCGTACGAGGTCCTCGCGGCCACCGAGGTCGAGGCCGGCGGCGGGCTCGTCGAGGAGGAGCAGCTCGGGGTCGGTCATCAGGGCGCGGGCGATGAGGGTGCGCTTGCGCTCGCCCTCGGAGAGGGTGCCGAACTTGCGGTCGAGGTACTCGCTCATGCCGAGGCGGTCGAGGAAGGCGCGGGCGCGCTGCTCGTCGACCTCGTCGTAGTCCTCGTGCCAGGTCGCGGTCATGCCGTACGCGGCGGTGAGCACCGTCTCCAGGACGGACTGGCGCTTGGGGAGCTTGTCGGCGATGGCGATGCCGGCCATGCCGATGCGCGGGCGCAGGTCGAAGACGTCGACCTTGCCGAGGGTGTCGCCGAGGATGGTGGCGGTGCCCTTGCTCGGGAAGAGGTAGCTGGAGGCGACGTTGAGGAGGGTGGTCTTGCCGGCGCCGTTGGGGCCGAGGATCACCCAGCGCTCGCCCTCCTTGACCGACCAGGAGACCTGGTCCACCAGAGCCCGGCCCTCACGGACCACGGATACGTCCTGAAGCTCCAGAACATCGCTCATGAGCGCGTTGTCTCCCCTTGCAGTGTGACCGGTCTCGGCGTCTCGGTGGTCGCGTGCGCGTCGGGGCGCACGCATGGGCGCACCCCTCCACGAAATCTACGCCACCGGTCGGGCGCTTCATTCCATCGGTCCGGTCCTTAGGGTGGAGGCATGCTCTCGGAACCGCGTTCAGGACGCCTCGCCGCTTGGGGAAACGCCCTTTTGGCCGGACTTGTGTCGCCGGATGACTGTGTGCACGCGATCGTCGGCGCTGATGCCGTGCACCGGGTGGAGGGACTGCCGGGCGAGTCCGGGCCGGTGGGGCTCACGTTGGGGCTCGGGCGGCTGCGGGCGCTCGGCGTGACAGGGCTGCGGGTCGCGTTGCCGGCGCCGGGGCATCCGCTGGGGCTGAGCGGGCCGCCGGAGTTCAATGCGCGGGCGATGGAGGCGGAGGAGGCCGTCGTCTGCCATGGGGCCGCGCTCGGGTTGGTGCCCGAGGTGTACTCGGCCGGGCCCGAGGGTGATGAGCATGTCGAGGTCGTCTGGCATGCGCTGCCGGTGCGGGAGGCGCCGCCCGCGGATGTGCCGTCGCTCGGGGAGGCTGAGCGGGAACTGGCGGAGGCCCTGCGGGAGGCGACCGAGGTGTTGTCCCGGTTGGATGTGGCCGGGTCGGGGCCGGTGGCCGAGGCGGCGATCGACGCGTACCGGGCGCGGGCCGAGCGGGGGCGGGAGGTGCTGGCGCCGGGGTATCCGCCTCGGGCGGTGCGGGTGCTGGAGTTGGCGCAGCGGGTGGGGATGCTGGTGTCGCTGGCGTCCGAGAACGGGCATGGGGCCGCGGTGACGTCCGGCGAGATGGCGGCGCGGGCCTCCGCGCTGCGGCCGGTGGAGCGGACGGCTCGGCGGGCGCAGGTGGCTGCGTACAACGCGTATGTGGAGGAAGGGGAGCGGGGGGTTCGTTGAACTTCGGTGCCAGGTGACCGGAGTCGGCGTGAACGTGCCTGACCGGCCTCCCGGGTGAACCCGGGAGGCCGGAAGTCGTAGAGCGACCTGGGTCAGTGGTTGACGCCCAGGTTGCCGAAGGCCGGGTTCAGGATGCCCACGACGTTCACGCTGTTGCCGACCGCGTTGACCGGGACGTGGATCGGGGCCTGGACGAGGTTGCCCGAGACGACACCCGGCGAGCCGACGGCCTGGCCGTCGGCGTGCGCGTCGGTGGCGGAGGCCATCCCGGCACCGGCGGCGATCAGTCCGCCGGCCACCATCGTCACAGCCGCTGCCTTCTTCAGGTTCTTCACTTTCTGAGCCCTCCCTAGCGTCTGCCGCGGCACTCGCCGCAGCACGCACTGGAGAACGCCGGAGATCCGCGGAGGATGCGCCATCCGGGGGACATTCCCACGACGGTATGAATCTCAGTCCGGAGCGGAACCCTCCGTATTGCCGAGCGCTTCGCTCTTATCCGGCCATACCGTGCCGCACCGCCCACAGCGCCGCCTGGGTGCGGTCCGCCAGGTCGAGCTTCATCAGGATGTTCGAGACATGGGTCTTCACCGTCTTCTCGGAGAGGACCAGCGCGCGGGCGATCTCCCGGTTGGAGCGGCCGTCGGCTATCAGCCCGAGCACCTCGCGCTCCCGCTCGGTCAGCGAACCGGCTCTGCCCTGGCTGGGCCCCGACTCCTCCTGGGACAGCAGCGCGCCCGCGACCTCGGGCTGGAGCAGGATGTGCCCGGCGTGCACGGAGCGGATGGCACCGGCCAGGGCGTCCGGGTCGACGTCCTTGTAGACGTAACCGGCGGCGCCCGCGCGCAGGGCCGGGACGACGGTGCGCTGTTCGGTGAAGCTGGTGACGATCAGCACCCGCGCGGGGTTGTTCAGCTCGCGGAGCCTGCGCAGGGCGTCGACGCCGTCCATGCCGGGCATCTTGATGTCCATCAGCACGACGTCCGGCTTGAGTTCCTCGGTGCGGGCGACTCCCTCCGTGCCGTCGGCCGCCTCGCCCACCACCTCGATGTCGTCCTGCACTTCGAGGAAGGTGCGCAGGCCCCGGCGGACGACCTGGTGGTCGTCGACGAGCAGCACCTTGATCGGGTCAGCCACCGGGAACCTCCATCTCGATCGTGGTGCCCTTGCCGGGCGCCGATTCCACGGTCAGTGTGCCGCCGACCCCGTCGGCCCGGTCCCGCATGGAGACGAGGCCGAGATGGCGTCCGGCGCGGCGCACGGTCTTCGGGTCGAAGCCGCAGCCGTTGTCCATGACCCGCAGCACGGCTCCGGTGCCGCTGCGGTGCAGGGCCACGTCGACGGCGTCCGCGCCGGAGTGGCGCAGCGCGTTGTGCAGGGCCTCCTGGGCGACGCGCAGCAGGGCTTCCTCCTGGGCTGCGGGCAGCGCCCGCACTCCCCGGCCGTCGAAGGACACGCGCGCGCCGTGGGCGCGGTCGAGGACCTGGACGTGGGTGCGCAGGGTGGCGACCAGACCGTCCTCGTCGAGAGCCGCGGGGCGCAGCTCGACGACGGCGGCGCGCAGTTCGTCCGCGGCCTCCGCGGCGAGCACCGCGACCTGCTGGAGCTCGCCCTTGGCGCGGGACGGGTCGCGGTCGACGAGGGCGGCGGCGGCCTGTGCGGTCAGGCGCAGCGAGAACAGCTTCTGGCTGACCGCGTCGTGCAGTTCATGGGCCAGCCGGGAGCGCTCCTCGGCGATGGTCAGCTCCCGGCTGCGCTCGTACAGGCGGGCGTTGGTCAGGGCGATGGCCGCGTGCTGGGCGAGGAGCGCGAGCAGCTCCTCGTCCTGCTGGTCGAAGCCGCAGGTGCCTTCCGGCTTGGAGCAGTTCTTGTTGGCGAGGAACAGCGCGCCGATGATCTCGTCGCCGTCGCGGATCGGCAGGCCCAGGAAGTCGGACATCTCGGGGTGGGCCGACGGCCAGCCCTCGAAGCGGGGGTCCTTGCGGACGTCGGCGAGCCGCTCGGGCCTGGCCTCGTGGAGCATGGCCGCGAGGATGCCGTGCTGGCGCGGGAGCGGACCGATGGCCTTCCACTGCTCGTCGCTGACACCGTCGACCACGAACTGGGCGAAGCCGCCGTGGTCGTCCGGGACGCCGAGGGCGGCGTACTGCGCGTCAAGCAGCTCGCGGGCCGAGGCGACGATCGTCTTGAGGACGTCGCGCACCTCCAGATGCCTGCTCATGGCCAGCAGCGCGGAGCTCACCGCCGCCAGACCGGACCCTCGATCTTGATTCATGTGCTCACGGTACCGGCGGGGTGTGACAGCGCGGATCGGACCTGTGGCCGCCCCCGCCTAGGCCCGTGGGCCTAGGGCTGAGGTCCCCGGGCGCAGGCCCCCCGCCGAAGGGACCCGGCGCTTCGGGACTCCCGTCCGAGGCGGGGCCGGCGGGCCCGTTCCTACGTTGAAGGCACATCGAGGACGAGGGAGAACGTGTCATGCCGGTAGCGATCATCACGGGGGCCTCGAAGGGGCTGGGGCGGGCGCTGGCCGAGGCGCTGGCCGCGCGGGGCTGGGATCTGGTGCTGGACGCCAGGACCGAGGAGGTACTGAAGGAGGCGGCAGCGGCGGTCTCCGGGCACGGCACGCGCGTGGAGGCGCTGCCCGGCGATGTCACGGACCCCGGGCACCGGGCCGCGCTGGTGGCGGCGGCCTGGAAGCTGGGCGGCGTCGATCTGCTGGTGCACAACGCGAGTGCGCTGGGCGCCGAGCCGCTCGTACGCCTGGAGGAGCTGCCGCTGGAGGGGCTGCGGCGGGCGCTGGAGGTGAACGCGGTCGCCGCGCTGGGCCTGGTCCAGGAGGCGCTGCCGCTGCTGCGGGCGGCCCCGGCCGGGGCGGTCGTCACCGTCAGTTCGGACGCGGCGGCCGAGGCGTACGGGACGTGGGGCGGGTACGGGGCCTCCAAGGCGGCCCTGGACCAGCTGGCGGCGGTACTGGGTGTGGAGGAGCCGGGGCTGCGGGTCTGGGCGGTGGACCCGGGGGACATGGCCACGGACCTGTACGCCGCCGCCGTACCGGAGGACGACGGGCCGCGGCCGACGCCGGGGAGTGTGGTGCCGGGGTTCCTGCGGTTGCTGGCGGAGCGGCCCGCGAGCGGGCGGTACGGGGCGCCGGCGCTGTCGGAGGGAGGGCGATGACGCTGGCGCTGCGGGTGCCCGAGGAGCTGTCGGCCCGGGTGCCGGCCGAGCAGCGTGGGCCGGGGCTCGGGCGGGACTCCGTACGGCTGCTGGTGTCGCGGGGGACGGAGGTGGCGCATCACGCGTTCCGGGAGCTGCCCGGGTTGCTGCGGGCCGGGGACCTGCTGGTGGTGAACACCTCGCCGACGCTGGCGGCCGCCGTGGACGGGGAGATCGGGCACGCGCGTGTGGTGGTGCACTTCTCCACGCGCGGGGACGACGGGCGGTGGGCGGTGGAGCTGCGGGACCCGGACGGGAGGGGCACCACACGCGCGCGTGCGGGCGGGCCCGCCGGTACAGGGGTGCGGTTGCCCGGTGGTGTACGGCTGGAGCTGGAGGAGCCGCTGAGTGCGGGCGGTGAGCGGCTGTGGTGGGCTCGGGCGTCCGGGCCGGCGGTGCTGGGGATGCTGCGGGAGTACGGGCGGCCCATCCGCTACTCCTATACGGAGCGCGATCAGCCGCTGTCGGCGTACCAAACGGTGTTCGCGCTGGAGTCGGCGGACGGGGCGGGCAGTGCGGAGATGCCGAGCGCGGCGCGGCCCTTCACGGCGCGGATGGTGGCGGAGCTGGTGAGCCGGGGGGTGCAGTTCGCGCCGGTCACGCTGCACACCGGGGTGGCCTCGGCGGAGGCGCACGAGCCGCCGTATCCGGAGCGGTTCGCAGTGCCGGAGGTCTCGGCGCGGCTGATCAACGCCGTCAGGGCGGGTGACGGCCGGGTGATCGCGGTGGGGACGACGGCCGTGCGGGCCGTGGAGTCGGCGGCCGGTGCCGACGGGACGGTACGCGCGCGTGCGGGGTGGACGGATCTGGTGGTGACGCCCGGGCGCGGGGTGCGGGTGGTGGACGGGCTGCTGACCGGGCTGCACGAGCCGGAGGCCTCGCATCTGCTGATGCTGGAGGCGGTGGCGGGGCGGGCGGCGGTCGGCCGTGGGTACGAGGAGGCGCTGCGCGGGCGCTACCTGTGGCACGAGTTCGGGGACCTGCATCTCCTCCTTCCGGCGGAGGGCCCTCACACAGAGCATTGCTCCAGCAACTGCTGGTAAGGCCGCAGGGGGGCCGATGTGAGGCCGCGCATAGGACCCAGGTCACGTACGAAGGTGCATAGGAGATAAAGAGTCCCTATGTGAGCGGGAAAGACCTTCCTGTCTGTCCCGATTTGCCCTCACCCGCTCCACTATCGGGGATCGTACGTCACATCTTTGCCTGGCAATTTTGCGGCCGCTAAGAATGGCTCTCGTCGCTCAGCGCCGCGGGTTCCCCCCGCGGCGTTTGTGCCGGAAGCACCCGTGTCCCCCGGGACAGCGAGCGACCTCCGCGCCAATCAAAGAGGTCCACCCCGCCATGCCCCAGAACAGCCGTTATCGCCGCACGCTGACCAAGCACCACAAGATCGCGATCACCGGTGTAGCCGCGCTCGGCGCCGCCGCCATCGCCTTCTCCGCCGTTCCGGGCAACGCGCAGACCACCACTGCCGAGCCCGCCACGGGCAAGGTCGCCTACAGCTCGCAGCAGATCAAGGACGTCAAGGCCAGCGTCACCGACCAGCTCGCGAGCGCCAGCCTCAAGGCCGAGGCCGTCGCGGCCAAGAAGAAGGCCGCCGCCGAGGCCGCCGCGAAGGCCGCCGCGCAGAAGAAGGCCGAGGCCGCGAAGAAGGCCGCCGCCCAGGCCGCCGCGAAGAAGAAGGCCGAGCAGGCGCGCAAGGCCAAGGAGGCCGCGAGCCGCTCCGCCGCCCGCGCCCAGGTCAAGAAGGTCGTGAAGAAGACCTACGCGAACAACCTCGACGGCTGGATCAAGGAAGCCCTCGACATCATGGACAAGCACAACATTCCGGGCACCTACAACGGCCTGTACCGGAACATCATGCGTGAGTCCTCGGGCAACCCGAACGCCATCAACAACTGGGACATCAACGCCCAGAACGGCGTCCCGTCGATCGGTCTGCTCCAGGTCATCAAGCCGACCTTCAACGCGTACCACGTCGCGGGCACCGCCTGGAGCCAGTACGACCCGGTCGCCAACCTGACCGCCGCCGCCAACTACGCGGCCGACCGGTACGGCTCGATCGACAACGTCAACAGCGCGTACTGAGGGCCTGGCGCGGACCTCGTACGAACGCCGAAGGGCGGCACCTCCTGACGGGTGCCGCCCTTCGGGGTGTCCGGGACCTACTTGCGCATGACCTCGGGCTCGTGGCGGCGCAGGAAGCGGGCCACGAAGATGCCGCAGATCACGCCGAGCACGATCAGGGCGGCCATGTCCATGCCCCAGGCGCCGACCGTGTGCTCCCACAGCGGGTCGTTGCTGTCGCCCTTGGCCGGCGGACTGATCTTGTTGAAGTCGAGCGTGGCACCCGCGGCGGCGACCGCCCAGCGCGACGGCATCAGGTACGACAGCTCGTTCACGCCGACCGAGTTGGCCAGGGGGAACAGGCAGCCGGTGAAGACGACCTGGACGATCGCGAACATGACCAGCAGCGGCATGGTCTTCTCGGCGGTCTTCACCAGGGCCGAGATGATCAGGCCGAACATCATCGCGGTGAAGCCCAGCGCCATGATCGGAATGCACAGCTCCAGCAGGATCTGGCTGCCGAGGACCAGGCCCTCGTCCGGGATGGTGCGGCTGGAGAAGCCGATGACACCGACCATCAGGCCCTGGAGCACGGTGATCAGGCCGAGCACGAACACCTTGGACATCAGGTAGGCGGACCGGGACAGGCCGGTCGCGCGCTCCCGCTCGTAGATGACCCGTTCCTTGATCAACTCACGGACGGAGTTGGCGGCACCGGCGAAACATGCGCCCACCGCGAGGATCAGCAGGACCGTGAGCGCCGTGCCGTTGGCGACCGGCTGGCCGGTGCTCGGGTTGATCTCCGTGTTGACCAGGAGATCCTTGCCCGAGTCGATGAGCAGGCTCACCGAGCCGAGGACCAGCGGCAGGATGATCGACAGGGCCAGGAAGCCCTTGTCGGACGCGATGACCGAGACATAGCGGCGCACCAGCGTGCCGAACTGCGACATCCAGCCCTGTGGCTTGGGCGGCCTCATCGCCTGCATGGGCGGCATCTGTACGGACTGCGGAGCGATCGCGTCGATGTCCGCGGCGTACATCTGGTAGTGCTGGGAGCCCTTCCAGCGCCCGGCCCAGTCGTAGTCGCGGTAGTTCTCGAAGGCGGAGAAGACATCGGCCCAGGTGTCGTAGCCGAAGAAGTTCAGCGCCTCCTCCGGCGGACCGAAGTACGCCACGGCGCCGCCCGGCGCCATCACCAGGAGCTTGTCGCAGATCGCCAGCTCGGCCACCGAGTGGGTGACGACGAGGACCGTACGGCCGTCGTCGGCGAGGCCGCGCAGCAGCTGCATGACATCGCGGTCCATGCCCGGGTCGAGGCCGGAGGTGGGCTCGTCCAGGAAGATCAGCGACGGCTTGGTGAGCAGCTCCAGGGCGACCGAGACACGCTTGCGCTGGCCACCGGAGAGGGAGGTGACCTTCTTCTCCTTGTGGATGTCCAGCTTCAGCTCGCGCAGCACCTCGTCGATGCGGGCCTCGCGCTCCTGTGCCGTGGTGTCGGCGGGGAAGCGCAGCTTGGCCGCGTACTTGAGGGCCTTCTTGACGGTCAGCTCCTTGTGCAGGATGTCGTCCTGCGGGACCAGACCGATGCGCTGCCGCAGCTCGGCGAACTGCTTGTACAGGTTCCGGTTGTCGTAGAGGACATCGCCCTGGTTGGCGGGGCGGTAGCCGGTGAGCGCCTTGAGCAGCGTCGACTTTCCGGAGCCGGACGGGCCGATGACCGCGATCAGGGACTTCTCGGGGACCCCGAAGGAGACGTCCTTGAGGATCTGCTTGCCGCCGTCGACCGTGACGGTCAGATGGCGGGCCGAGAAGGAGACCTCACCGGTGTCGACGAACTCCTCGAGCCGGTCGCCGACGATCCGGAAGGTGGAGTGACCGACGCCGACGATGTCGGCGGGGCCGAGCAGCTGCGAGCCGCCCTTGGCGATCGGCTGGCCGTTGACGTACGTGCCGTTGTGCGAGCCGAGGTCGCGGATCTCCATACGGCCGTCGGGCGTCGAGTGGAACTCGGCGTGGTGCCGGGAGACCTGGAGGTCGGAGACGACCAGCTCGTTCTCCAGGGCACGGCCGATGCGCATGACGCGGCCGATGGCGAACTGGTGGAACGTGGTCGGGCTGCGGTCGCCGTAGACCGGCGGCGCCCCCGCGCCGACGCCGGGGCCCTGTTGCTGGGGGATGTTGTGCGCGGCCTGCTGCGGCTGCTGCCATTCGGCCTGCTGGTGCGGGGCCTGCTGTTGCGGCGCCTGCTGGGCCCAGCCCGGGTTCGCGCCCTGCGCGGCGTACGGCTGCTGCTGGGGCTGCTGCTGCTTCGTGACGGAGGCCGCGGAGCCCGAGAGGCTCACGCGCGGGCCGTCGGTCGCGTTGCCCAGGTGCACGGCCGAGCCGGGGCCGATCTCCAGGTGGTGGATCCGCTGGCCCGCCACGAACGTGCCGTTCGTCGAGCCGTGGTCCTCGATGGCCCAACTGTGGCCGCTCCAGCTGATCGTGGCGTGCCGCCACGAGACCCTGGCGTCGTCCAGCACGATGTCACCCTGCGGATCACGACCGAGGGTGTATGTCCTGGACGGATCGAGCGTCCAGGTTTGTCCATTCAATTCCAGTACGAGTTCCGGCACTCCATGCCCCACTGAGTAGTCCCCCGAGTTACGCCCCATCACAGGGAGTCTAGGGATGTCGAACATCGTCGGGAACTATTTCAGGCTCGGCCCCCTGACCGAAAGTCGGGCCTTGTGAAGACCACGCGCACACGCGTCGACTGGTTCCGTTGACGGGGTTGAAACCGGCCCGGAGAGTGGTAATCCACGCGAGGGGGACATGCGCGGCGAGTTCGCCGCTCGCGGATCGGGGGGTCTGCCATGAGGGCGTCCGGGAACATCGAGCGTACGAAGGTGCCATGGGTCGATGTCCTGCTGTCCGCGGTCGCCGCGGTGAGTTGGGCGCTGATCGGCATGGCGGGCACGGCCGCGCTGGGCCTGCATCTGCTGGCGGCCGACTCGGCGGGCTCACTCGGCCCGATGACCGCGGCGGTGGTGGCGCTCGGGGCGGGTGGTTCGGTCACCCCGTCGGGCGACGTGTCCGCTTTTGGACTCACGGGCGCGGAGGCGACGACGGCCATCGAGATCACGCCACTGGGCGTGAGCCTGGTCGGCGCGCTGCTGCTGTCGTGGTTCTTCCTACGGTCCCTGCGCACGGCGGGAGTTGTCATCGCGCCGGCCGAACTCCTCGCGCGGGCGGGCGCGGTGGTCGCGCTGTTCGTGGCGATGCTCGGCGGTCTGGCCTGGGCGGGGCACGACGTCATCACCATCGACGGCGGCTCGCTCGGGCTCGACGACCTGCCCGGCGGAGGCGGCGGGGGCGGCGGCGTCGAGATCCCGGGGCTCGGTGACATCGGGGACATCGGGGGGCTGCTGCCCGACCAGATCGGCGACCTGATCGACGCCGAGGCGGCGGTCGGCTTCACCGTCGACACGGCGGCGACGCTGCTCGGCGGGCTGTGCTGGTCGGCCGGGATCCTGCTGATCGCCCTGCTGGCCTCGCGGCGCACTCCCCTGCCGGCCGGCTGGACGGCCGTGCACCGCGTGGTGCGGCCCGCCGTGTCCGCCCTCGTCGGCGTGCTGCTGATGGCGGTCCTCGCGGGGTTCGCGGCGGCGGCGTACGCGCTGATCGGCGACGACAACCCCAAGCGCATCGCGGGCGCCGCGCTGCTGGGGGCGCCGAACGGGGTCTGGCTCGGTATCCCGATCGGCCTGTTCGTGCCGTGGGACGGCGAGGCGAGCGGTCCGCTGACGCAGTTCCTGCCCGATCCGCTGGACGACCTGCTGGTCGACTCCGACCGTGCCGTGACGCTGGGGCGGCTAGCGGAGCTGGACGGCCGGGTGTGGCTGCTGGGGGTCGCGGCGGCGGTGATGATGCTGCTGGCGGGCGTCCTCACGGCCGTACGGACCCCGGTGGAGTCCGGCACCCTCGGCTTCGCCGGGCGGTGCGCGCTGCGGCTGGGCATCGTGACCGCGCTCGCGCTGCCGCTGCTGGGGTGGCTGACGGAGGTGTCGGTGGACGCCTCCCTCGCGGTCCTCGGGGTCGACGCGTTCGACGCGGGCGTCGAGTTGCACGGGCAGCTCGGGATGGCGCTGGTCCTCGGCGCCCTGTGGGGTGCGGCCGCGGGAGCCGCGGGCGCGCTCCTCGCCAGGACGACCGGGGCGGCGGGGCAGGGGGCGGCGGCCTTGGCACTGGGTGACGTGGCGAGGGGGGCCGCACGGGCGGACGGTGCGCGCCGGGAGACCGGTGTTGCGGAGGCCGGTGCCGCGGAGGCGGGTGGGCTTCCTTCGCGGCCTCCCGGGGTTCCCGGCCGGCCGGCGGCGCGCGGATCCGGCCCCTACGCCCCCGGTACGCCGTACCGGCCGCCCAATCCCGATACGAACCCCTACCTCCGGGTGCCCGAGGAGTTGCGCGAGCCGGAGGACGCGCGGTCGCCGGGCTCGGAGGCGTCGTCCGCCGATGAACCGGGCCGCGACGACAGCGATGTGTACGGGGCTCCCACCATGGTCCGGCCGATGGACCCGCCGCCCCGGTCGCCGCGCAGGTCACCGGGTGCGCGGCCCGGTCGCGGGGCCGGTCGCGGGGCTTCGGAGGGGCCGGGCGAGGGGCCGCCGCCGCCCCCGCCCCCACCGCCTCCCGCTCCGTCGCGGGGCCCCAAGGGGCGCGGCTGAGGCACCCGGCCGAGGCACCCGGCCGAGGCACCCGGCCGAGGCACCCGACCGGGACACGCGGGGCATCGTGATCGTCCCGTAAGGCCCGCGCCACCGGGCCGACACCCAGTGTTCCCTGTCCGCTAGGCGGACCTCAGGGGCGGTAGGCACTGGGTGCCGGATACGGTGGAGGCACCATGAGCGCTTCGCAGACCTCCGACGTCCCCACTCTTCTCGTCAAGATCTTCGGGAAGGACAGGCCGGGCATCACGGCCGGACTCTTCGACACCCTCGCCGCCTACTCCGTCGACGTGGTCGACATCGAGCAGGTCGTCACCCGTGGCCGGATCGTGCTGTGCGCGCTGGTGACCGAGCCACCGCGCGGCATGGAAGGGGATCTGCGGGCCACCGTCCACAGTTGGGCGGAGTCCATGAAGATGCAGGCCGAGATCATCTCCGGCCTGGGCGACAACCGTCCGCGCGGGCTCGGCCGTTCCCTGGTCACCGTGCTCGGCCACCCGCTCACCGCGGAGGCCACGGCCGCCATCGCCGCGAAGATCACCCATGCGGGCGGCAACATCGACCGTATTTTCCGGCTCGCCAAGTACCCCGTGACGGCGGTCGAGTTCGCGGTGTCCGGCGTGGAGACCGAGCCGCTGCGCACGGCGCTGGTGACCGACGCGGCGAAGCTGGGCGTCGATGTCGCGGTCGTCGCGGCCGGTCTGCACCGGCGGGCCCAGCGCCTGGTCGTGATGGACGTGGACTCCACGCTCATCCAGGACGAGGTGATCGAACTGTTCGCCGCGCACGCCGGGTGCGAGGACAAGGTCGCCGAGGTGACGGCGGCGGCGATGCGCGGGGAGCTGGACTTCGAGCAGTCGCTGCACGCGCGTGTGGCCCTGCTGGAGGGCCTGGACGCCTCGGTCGTGGACAAGGTGCGCAGCGAGGTACGGCTGACGCCGGGCGCGCGCACGCTGATCCGTACGCTGAAGCGGCTCGGCTACCAAGTCGGCGTCGTCTCGGGCGGGTTCACCCAGGTCACGGACGATCTGAAGGAGCGGCTCGGGCTGGACTTCGCCCAGGCCAACACGCTGGAGATCATCGACGGCAGGCTGACCGGCAAGGTCACCGGCGAGATCGTGGACCGGGCGGGCAAGGCACGGCTGCTGCGCCGGTTCGCCGCCGAGGCGGGCGTACCGCTGGCGCAGACGGTGGCGATCGGTGACGGTGCCAACGATCTGGACATGCTGAACGCGGCCGGTCTCGGGGTCGCCTTCAACGCCAAGCCGGTGGTCCGGGAGGCCGCGCACACCGCGGTGAACGTGCCCTTCCTGGACACGGTGCTGTATCTGCTGGGCGTCACCCGCGAAGAGGTCGAGGCCGCCGACACGCACGACGAGGGCTGATCCCGCGCAGGCGGAGAAGATCCCGCGCAGGCGAAAATGGGGCCCGGCACCGCACCGGGCCCCTTTCGCTTTCACGCCTCACACGAGTGGGGTCACTCCGAGGGCGCCCAGTAATCGACCAGCGTGGCCACCCCGGGCTCCAGGGACTTCCAGGAGCCCGAGTGGGTCAGGAGCGCGAAGGCGGCGGCCGGGAAGCCTCGGCGGTTGAGGCGTACCTGGGCGTCGCCCTCGGCTTCTCCGGAGAGGATGTCGGTGAGGCCGTGGACACCGGGGTTGTGGCCGATCAGCACGACGTCCCGGACGTCGTCCGGGGTCTCGTTGAGGACGGCGATCAGCTCGCCGGGCGAGGCCTCGTAGATCCGCTCCTCGTAGACGGTTTTCGGCCGGTGCTGGAACTCGTGGACGGCGAGCTTCCAGGTCTCCCGGGTCCGGGTCGCGGTGGAGCACAGGGCCAGATCGAAGGCGATACCGGTGTCGGCGAGCTTGCGTCCGGCGACAGCGGCGTCCATGCGGCCCCGGTCGGCGAGCGGCCGCTCATGGTCGGTCACCTGTGGCCAGTCGGCTTTCGCATGCCGGAAGAGGACAATCCTGCGGGGTTCTGCGACGCTCATACGTCCCAGCTTCGCATGAAACAGGCCACGGGGCGCGGGTAGTTGACGGGCGGCTGCACGGCTGCTCAGCGGGCCATCAGCTGCTGCACACGCTCAAGGAGCTGGGTGATCGCCGGGTCGGCGGTCGCGGCATGGGCCTCGGCCGGGTCGAGTATCAGCACCAGCAGGGTGACGAAGGCGAGCACGGGCAGGGCCAGCGCCCACCACGGGAGCCGGATGTCGACGCCGCCCCGGTGTGCCGAGGGAGGCGGGGTGTGCGTAGGGGCCGACATGGGTGCCTCCGCGGTCTTCGAGTGGGCCGGTGGTCCGCCCGATCGCGGCCACATCTCGAAGGTACGGACTTCGTGAGCCCCAACCCATCCGGTGATCCACCCAGTTGACCCTGACACTCACCCCCTAGGGGATGGTGGTGCTAGCCCCACCATCGCCGGGTCGGCGCGGAGGGTCAGCGGGGCGGGTCCGGGCGGAAAGCCGGACGGAAGGCCGGGCAGAGGGCCCGGCGACGGATCACGGCGAGGCGATCGTCGCGATGACGGCGATGATCACGAAGATGGCGAAGAACGCGCCGAAGACGAGCAGCATCTTCTTCTGGCCGTTCTGCGGGTTCGGGTCGAGCACTGGCATGCGGCAAGTCTCGCACCCCGGACCCGTGCCGGACCCGCCGGGGGGGCTCTAGGGCCTGTCGTCACATTCCCGTCGTCGCCCGAAGCGCAGACGGGAATGTGACGACAGGCCCTAGCGGGCCGCCTCCTCCTCGACTGTGCGGTTGCGGCCCGCCAGGACGCCCACCGCCATCTGCGGGATCATCAGCGCGGCCATGAGCGCGATCGGCAGGCCCCAGCCGCCGCTGTGCTGGTAGAGCACACCGACCAGGAGCGGGCCCGGGATGGAGATCAGATACCCGGTGCTCTGCGCGAACGCGGACAGCTGGGCGACGCCCACCCCGGTCCTGGCCCGCATCCCGACCATGGTCAGCGCCAGCGGGAAGGCGCAGTTGGAGATGCCGAGCAGCACGGCCCAGGCCCAGGCCCCGGAGGCGGGCGCGACATACAGACCGGCGTACCCGGCGAGGCCGCAGACGCCGAGGACGAGGGCGATCGGGCCCTGGTGGGGCAGCCGGGTGGCCACGCGCGGGATGACGAAGGCGAGCGGCACGCCCATCACCATGGTGACCGCGAGCAGCAGCCCGGCGGTGCTCGCGGGCACGCCCGCGTCCCGGAAGATCTGCGCCATCCAGCCCATCGTGATGTAGGCGGCGGTGGCCTGGAGCCCGAAGAACACGGCGAGCGCCCACGCCGTACGGCTACGGGTGATCCGCAGCGCGGGCGCCTCCTCCCGCTCCCGCGCGGGCGCCTCGGCGGACGTGGCCCGCCGGTCCCGTACGAACGGGATCCACGGCAGTACGGCCGCCGCGGCCAGGGCCGCCCAGACCGCGAGCCCGGACTGCCAGTTCCCGCCGAGGGCGTCCGTCAGCGGCACGGTGACGGCCGCCGCGGTCGAGGTGCCGAGGGCCAGGGCCATCGAGTACAGGCCGGTCATGGAGCCGACGCGGTCGGGGAACCAGCGCTTGACGATGACCGGCATCAGGACGTTGCTGACCGCGATGCCCATCAGGGCGAGGGCGCTGGCGACCAGGAAGGCGGGCGTGGAGCCCGCGTAGGGGCGGATCAGCAGTCCGGCCGTGATGGCGGCCATGCCCGCGCAGACGACGGCGCCCGGTCCGAAGCGGCGGGCCAGCCGGGGTGCCATGACGCCGAAGACGGCGAAGCAGAGCGGGGGCACGGAGGTGAGCACGCCGGCGACGCTGCCGCTCATGCCGAGGCCGGCCCGGACCTCCTCCAGGAGGGCGCCGAGGCTGGTGATGGCGGGGCGCAGGTTCAGCGCGGCCAGCACGATGCCGAGGACGATCAGACGTGCCGTCCACGCGCGCGTCCCGGACACCGGGGACGTGCCGACCGCCGGGGCCGGGCCGCCGACGGTCGTGGGACTCGTTGTCCGGGTTTCCTCGCTCACCATGAGGCCCATCATAGAATCATGGGATGAATGCTTGTCCATCCTCCGGCTTCGCCGGGCGGCCCGTCCCGTGCGAAGGTGTGGCATGCCCCTGAGCCATCCACGCCGTTCGGCACTGTCCGAGCAGGTCATCGCGGCGCTGCGGAACCAGATCACCTCGGGCGAGTGGCCGGTCGGCGCCCGCATCCCGACCGAGCCGGAGCTGGTCGAGCAGCTGGGTGTCGCCCGCAACACGGTCCGGGAGGCCGTCCGGGCCCTCGCCCACAACGGGCTGCTGGACATCCGCCAGGGCTCGGGCACCTACGTCGTGGCCACCAGTGAGCTGGCCGGGGTGATGCACCGCCGTTTCGCCGACGCCGACCCCCGGCACATAGCGGAGCTGCGCGCCACGCTGGAGTCGGGCGCCGCGAAGCTGGCCGCCGAGCGGCGCACGGAGAAGGACCTCAAGCAGCTCGACGCACTCCTGGTGCGGCGGGAGGAGGCCTGGGCCTCGGGTGACGCGGAGGCGTTCGTGGCGGCCGACGCCACCTTCCATCTGGCGGTGGTGGCCGCGTCCCACAACGACGCGATGACGGCGATGTACGCGGACCTGGGCGAGGTGCTGCGGGACTGGCTGCGCGAGGATGTCGGCGAGGAGCTGACGCCGGAGACGTACATGGACCACGCGCGGCTGCTGGACGCCATCCGCGCGGGCGACGCGGCCACGGCCGCCGAGGAGGCGGCCGGCTATCCCTTCCAGTGCCGCCCGGGGAAGTTCAGCCCCTCTGGTGGCTGACCCACACCGAGCGGACCTCCTTCCAGCAACGCCCGGTGAGCCGTACGGTCGCCGCCGGGCCGGTGTCGACCGGGGGGCTGTCGGTGTCGAGGTCCCACCACCGGTCGCACTCGATGTGGAGGCGTACGCGGTCCATGTCGGCGTAGGGGTTGTGGCAGTGGGCGACCACATGGGAGCCCTGCACGCGTGTGCGGCACTCGGAGCCGAAGGGGTCCGGCGTGGCGGCCTCCACGCGCGCGTGCGGGCTCGCCTGGTACGGCAGGCACATCATGAGAGCGACGGCGACGGTCACTGGGGCGAGGCTGCGGGGCAGACGCACAAGGGGACCTCCTCGGCCGTGCTGGGGAGGGAAACGGCGCGGTGAACGCCTAGTCCAGGGTGCCCAGTTGTCCCTGCTCCCCGCCCGGCCGGATAGGCCGAACGGGGGACATGCCGAAGGCCCGCGTCCGACTCGGGACGCGGGCCTTGTGGCGCGGTGCGGGGATCAGGCGCCGATGGCGTGCAGACCGCCGTCGACGTGGATGATCTCGCCCGTGGTCTTCGGGAACCAGTCGCTCAGCAGGGCGACGACGCCCTTGCCGGCCGGCTCCGGGTCCTTCAGGTCCCACTCCAGCGGGGAGCGGTTGTCCCACACGGAGGCCAGCTCGTCGAAGCCCGGGATGGACTTGGCGGCCATGGAGCCGAGCGGGCCGGCGGAGATCAGGTTGCAGCGGATGTTCTGCTTGCCCAGGTCACGGGCGATGTAACGGCTGGTGGCCTCCAGGGCGGCCTTGGCCGGGCCCATCCAGTCGTACTGCGGCCAGGCGAACTGGGCGTCGAAGGTGAGGCCGACGACCGAGCCGCCGTTCTGCATCAGCGGCAGGCAGGCCGTGGTCAGCGACTTCAGGGAGTACGCCGAGACGTGCATGGCCGTGGCCACGGACTCGAACGGCGTGTTCAGGAAGTTGCCGCCGAGGGCGTCCTGCGGGGCGAAGCCGATGGAGTGCACGACGCCGTCGAGGCCGCCGAGCTCCTCGCCGACCAGGTCGGCCAGCCGGCCCAGGTGCTCGTCGTTGGTGACGTCGAGCTCGATGACCTTGGTGGGCTTCGGCAGCTTCTTGGCGATGCGCTCGGTCAGCGTGGGCCGGGGCCAGGCGGTCAGGATGATCTCGGCACCCTGCTCCTGGGCCAGCTTCGCGGCGTGGAAGGCGATGGAGGACTCCATCAGCACACCGCTGATCAGGACGCGCTTGCCCTCGAGAATTCCGCTCATGGTGATCAGTGACCCATTCCCAGTCCGCCGTCAACGGGGATGACGGCTCCAGTGATGTACGAGGCGTCGTCGGAGGCGAGGAACCGCACCGTCGCGGCGATCTCCTGCGGCTGCGCGTAACGGCCGAGCGGGACCTGCGACACGATGTTCGCGCGCTGCTCGTCGGTGAGCACCTTGGTCATGTCGGTGTCGACGAAGCCGGGCGCGACGACGTTGAAAGTGATGTTGCGCGAACCCAGCTCACGGGCGAGGGAGCGCGCGAAGCCGACCAGCGCGGCCTTGGAGGCGGAGTAGTTCGCCTGGCCCGCGGAGCCGAGCAGGCCGACCACGGACGAGATCAGGACGACACGGCCCTTCTTGGCGCGCAGCATGCCGCGGTTGGCGCGCTTGACGACGCGGAAGGTGCCCGTGAGGTTGGTGTCGACGACCGAGGTGAAGTCCTCCTCGGACATGCGCATCAGGAGCTGGTCCTTGGTGACGCCGGCGTTGGCGACGAGGACCTCGACCGGGCCGTGCTCGGCCTCGATCTCCTTGTAGGCCTGCTCCACCTGCTCGGTGTCGGTGATGTCGCACTTGACGGCGAGGAAGCCGGCCGGCGGCTCACCCGAGCGGTATGTGATGGCGACCTTGTCGCCGGCGTCGGCGAATGCGCGGGCGATGGCGAGGCCGATGCCCCGGTTGCCTCCGGTGACGAGAACCGAGCGGCTCAACGGATCACCCTTTCGATAGCGGTCTGACACACCCGCCCGAACACCTGGATGACAGGCGGCTTCCCCGAAAATCTATCGGGCCCGGGGCTCACGCGGAGAAGCGGGCACCGACAGTGGCTCGCGGGAGTCACTGTCGGGTCCCTACAGAACCGAACCGGCCGCACCTCGCAAACGTGTGGTCCGCGGCCCTGCCCTCGCGACATGATCAGAGCGACCACGGTAACGGCGACAGGAAGAGATCCAGGTGCCTCATACCATCGACGAGTCCTTCACGGCACTCCCCCTACGCGCCCTGGCGGACGCCGCGCTGGCACGCGCGCGTGCGCTCGGCGCCGAGCACGCCGACTTCCGGTTCGAGCGGGTGCGCAGCGCGTCCTGGCGGCTCAGAGACGCCAAGCCCGCGGGCTCCTCGGACACCACGGACCTCGGCTACGCGGTGCGTGTCGTGCACGGCGGGACCTGGGGCTTCGCCTCGGGTGTGGATCTGACCATGGACGCGGCGGCCAAGGTGGCCTCCCAGGCCGTGGCGATGGCGAAGCTGTCCGCGCAGGTCATCAAGGCAGCCGGGTCCGAGGAGCGGGTGGAGCTGGCCGACGAGCCGGTGCACGCGGAGAAGACGTGGATCTCGTCGTACGAGATCGACCCGTTCACCGTGCCTGACGAGGAGAAGGCGGGGCTGCTCGCCGACTGGAGCGCGCGGCTGCTGGCGGCGGACGGGGTGAACCATGTCGACGCCTCGCTGCTCACCGTGCACGAGAACAAGTTCTACGCCGACACCGCCGGGACCGTGACGACGCAGCAGCGGGTCCGGCTGCACCCGCAGCTGACCGCCGTGTCGGTCGACGAGTCCAGCGGTGAGTTCGACTCCATGCGCACCATCGCGCCGCCCGTCGGACGCGGCTGGGAGTATCTGCGCGGCACCGGCTGGGACTGGGACGGCGAGCTGGCGCGGATGCCGGAGCTGCTGGCCGAGAAGATGCGCGCGCCGAGCGTCGAGGCGGGCGTCTACGACCTGGTCGTGGACCCCTCCAACCTGTGGCTGACCATCCACGAGTCCATCGGGCACGCCACCGAGCTGGACCGCGCGCTCGGCTACGAGGCCGCCTACGCGGGGACCTCCTTCGCCACCTTCGACCAGCTCGGCAAGCTCAGGTACGGCTCCGAGCTGATGAACGTCACCGGCGACCGCACCGCCGAGCACGGCCTGGCGACCATCGGCTACGACGACGAGGGCGTCCAGGGCCAGACCTGGGACCTGGTGAAGGACGGCACGCTGGTCGGCTACCAGCTGGACCGGCGGATCGCGAAGCTGACCGGGTTCGAGCGGTCCAACGGCTGCGCGTTCGCCGACTCCCCCGGCCACGTGCCCGTCCAGCGCATGGCGAACGTCTCCCTTCAGCCGGATCCGGCCGGGATGTCCACCGAGGACCTCATCGGGGGCGTCGAGCGCGGCATCTACGTCGTCGGTGACCGGTCCTGGTCCATCGACATGCAGCGCTACAACTTCCAGTTCACCGGCCAGCGGTTCTTCCGGATCGAGAACGGCCGGATCGCCGGTCAGCTGCGGGACGTCGCCTACCAGGCGACCACCACCGACTTCTGGGGCTCCATGGCGGCCGTCGGCGGGCCGGGGACCTACGTCCTGGGCGGCGCCTTCAACTGCGGCAAGGCCCAGCCGGGCCAGGTCGCGGCGGTCTCGCACGGCTGCCCGTCCGCCCTGTTCCGGGGCGTCAACATCCTCAACACCACCCAGGAGGCCGGTCGATGAACAAGCCGTACGAGATCGTCGAGCGGGCCCTGGAGCTGTCCCGTGCGGACGGCTGTGTCGTCATCGCCGACGAGCAGTCCACGGCCAACCTGCGCTGGGCCGGCAACGCGCTGACCACCAACGGCGTCACGCGCGGGCGCACGCTCACCGTCGTCGCCACCGTCGACGGCAAGGAGGGCACCGCCTCCGGGGTCGTCACCCGTGCCGCGGTCACCGCGGACGAGCTGGAGCCCCTGGTGCGGGCCGCCGAGGCGGCGGCGCGCGGTGCCGGGCCCGCCGAGGACGCGCAGCCGCTGGTGGCCGACGTGGTGGTGTCGCCGGAGTTCACCGAGGCGCCGGCCGAGACGTCCTCCGCGGTGTTCGCCGACTTCGCCCCGGCGCTCGGCGAGGCCTTCGCACGCGCGCGTGCGGGCGGACGCGAGCTGTACGGCTTCGCCAACCACGAGCTGGTCTCGTCCTACATCGGTACGTCGACGGGGCTGCGTCTGCGCCACGACCAGCCGAACGGGACGCTGGAGCTGAACGCCAAGTCCCCCGACCGCACCCGCTCGGCCTGGGCCGGCCGTTCCACCCGCGACTTCAAGGACGTCGACCCCGCCGCGCTCGACGCCGAGCTGGCCGTACGCCTCGGCTGGGCCGAGCGCCGGATCGAGCTGCCCGCCGGGCGCTACGAGACGCTGCTGCCGCCGACCGCAGTGGCGGACCTGCTGATCTACCAGATGTGGTCGGCGTCGGGCCGGGACGCGGCCGAGGGCCGCACCGTGTTCTCCAAGCCGGGCGGTGGCACCCGGGTCGGCGACCGGCTGACCGAGCTGCCGCTGACCCTGCGCAGCGACCCGAGCGAGCCGGGTCTGGAGTCCGCGCCGTTCGTGCTGGCGCACGCCTCCGGGGGCGACTCGTCGGTGTTCGACAACGGTCTGCCGCTGACCGCCACCGAGTGGATCCGCGAGGGCGAGCTCCAGCATCTGCTGACCAGCCGGCACAGCGCCGGTCTGACCGGTCTTCCGGTGGCGCCGGGCATCGACAACCTGGTGCTGGACGGCGGCGGCGAGCGCGGCCTGGACGAGATGGTGGCGAACACCGAGCGCGGGCTGCTGCTGACCTGCCTGTGGTACATCCGCGAGGTGGACCCGGCGACGCTGCTGCTGACGGGGCTGACCCGGGACGGCGTGTACCTGGTGGAGAACGGCGAGGTGACCGGCGAGGTCAACAACTTCCGGTTCAACGAGTCGCCGGTGGATCTGCTGGGCCGGGCCACCGAGGCCGGGCGCACCGAAAAGACGCTGCCCCGGGAGTGGAGCGACTGGTTCACTAGGGCCGCGATGCCGGCGCTGCGGGTGCCGGACTTCAATATGAGCTCTGTCAGTCAGGGCGTATAACCTCGTACCTGACCCGGAGCACTTCTAAGGAGATACGAGAACCGTGACGGACATCGTCGACGAGCTGAAGTGGCGCGGCCTGTGGGCCCTGTCCACTGACGAGGACGCTTTGCGCAAGGCGCTCGCGGACGGTCCCGTCACGTTCTATTGCGGTTTCGACCCGACCGCGGCCAGTCTGCACGTCGGTCATCTGGTGCAGGTCCTGACCATGCGCCGGCTCCAGCAGGCGGGCCTGCGCCCGCTGGCCCTGGTCGGCGGCGCCACCGGCCAGATCGGCGACCCGCGCCCGACCGCCGAGCGCACCCTGAACGACCCGGAGACGGTCGCGAACTGGGTGACCCGGCTGCGCGCGCAGATCGAGCCGTTCCTGTCCTTCGAGGGCGAGAACGCGGCGGTCATGGTCAACAACCTGGACTGGACGGCCGGGATGTCGGCCATCGAGTTCCTGCGGGACATCGGCAAGCACTTCCGCGTCAACAAGATGCTGACCAAGGACTCCGTCGCCCGGCGTCTGGAGTCCCAGGAGGGCATCAGCTACACGGAGTTCAGCTACCAGCTGCTCCAGGGCATGGACTTCCTGGAGCTGTACCGCCGGTACGGCTGCACGCTCCAGCAGGGCGGCAGCGACCAGTGGGGCAACCTCACGGCGGGTCTCGACCTGATCCACCGGCTGGAGCCGCATGCCTCGGTGCACTGTCTGGCGACGCCGCTGATGGTGAAGGCGGACGGCACCAAGTTCGGCAAGACCGAGGGCGGCGCCGTCTGGCTCGACCCGGAGATGACCACGCCGTACGCGTTCTACCAGTTCTGGCTGAACGTGGACGACCGGGACATCTCCACGTACATGCGCATCCTGTCCTTCAAGTCCCGCGCGGAGCTTGAGGAGCTGGAGAAGCAGACCGAGGAGCGGCCGCAGGCGCGGGCCGCGCAGCGGGCGCTGGCCGAGGAGCTGACGACGCTGGTGCACGGCGCCGACCAGACGGCCGCGGTGATCGCCGCGAGCCGTGCCCTGTTCGGGCAGGGCGAGCTGGCGGAGCTGGACGACCGGACGCTGCGGGCGGCCCTGTCCGAGGTGCCGCACATCCAGGTCGCCGAGCTGGGCCCGGTGGTCGATCTGTTCGCCGAGGTGGAGCTGGTGGCGAGCAAGTCGGCCGCACGCCGGACGATCAAGGAGGGCGGGGCCTACGTGAACAACGTGAAGGTCGCCGCCGAGGACGCCGTCCCCGCCGCGGAGGACCTGCTGCACGGCCGCTGGCTGGTGCTGCGCCGGGGCAAGAAGAACCTGGCGGCGGTCGAGGTCACCGGCAGCTGAGCGCACCGAAGGGGGCGGCTCTCCACCGGGAGGGCCGCCCCCTTCGTCGTACCCGCGCTCAGGTCTGCTGCTTCTTCTTGCCCAGCGTCGCCATGTACGCCATGTCCCCCACTCCCACGATGATGATCGCCGCGATGAGCTGGAAGACGTGCCGGCTCCAGTCGATGCCGGCGGTCTCCTCGACCCCGAGCGCGCGGGCGAGGGCGTTGCCGACGATGGCGCCGAGCATGCCGAAGATGGTGGTCAGCCAGAGGGGGCTGTGCTGCCTGCCGGGCAGGATCGCCTTGGCGATCAGACCGAGCACGAATCCCACGATGATCGCCCACAACCAGCCCATGGCTGCCTCCTTGTACGGCTCCGCGTGAGCAGTAGGCCCAGTCTCCGGCCGCTTCTCCTACGTCGCATGCCGGGTGCGGCCGTACGCGGGACGGCCGAGGTCCGGTCGCCCGCGCGGAAGGTGCCCCGGTCTCGTAGGCGGCGCAGGCCAGGCGTAACGTGGAGGGTGTCCGGGCCCGGCTCCCCGACCGGGGGCGGTCCGGGTGCGGGCAGGGGAGAGTCCGATGCGGGCGGATGGTGGAATGTGATGCGGAAGCAGCACGACTCGGGCAACGCCCAGGTATTCCGGATCACCGGAGCCAGGACGGGCCTCCAGGAGGATGTACGCGCGCGCCAGCGCCGGTACGTCATCTCGATGTCGGTCCGCACGCTCTCGGTGATCCTCGCCGCGACCCTGTGGAACGTCGAACGGCACGTGGCCATCGTGGCATTGGTGCTCGGCGCGGTCCTGCCGTACATCGCGGTCGTGGTCGCCAACGCCGGGCGGGAGAACGCACCGGGCCTTCCTTCCACTTTCGTCGCCGCGCCGACCCGCCCGATGATCACCGGACCCGGGGCCGAGGAGCCCTTCGCGGAACCCGTCCCGGAAGACGCGGAGGCCGATCCGGCGGCGCGTGCCGCCGGTGAAACACATGACCGGAAATGACCTTGGCGGGGCCGTAGCAAACGGAATCCACCTCCGCACCAAGCTCAAGAAAAGCTCAGATCAATAGTGTTGTTCCGGTGCCGGGCGGCGGGTGACCCATGACATACTTCGTAGGCGCTCCGCATCCCCCGTCGGAGCGACGGACCGACGCCGGGCAGCTCCCCCCGTGGCTGCTCGGCGTCGCCTTTTTGTTGACCCTGTGAGACGAATCCGTGAGTGACGAGACGCCGATCTGTTCCGCCAAGGGCTGCCGGACCGCCGCCGAGTGGGTGCTGGCCTGGAACAACCCCAAGATCCACACGCCGGAGCGGCGGAAGACCTGGCTGGCCTGCGAGGCACACCGGGAACATCTCTCCCAATTCCTGGGTGTCCGGGGCTTCTTGAAGGACGTCGTGAAGTTCTCGGAGTGGGAAGAGCCGAGCACGCCGTAGCCCAGATCGCCGGCCGTACGGTTTCAGCCGTACCTTTCAGCCGCCGATCGCGGACATCGGGCGGTCCGGCTGGACGAAGCTCGGGTCGTCCAGGCCCGCTCCGGCCTTCTTGCCCCACATCGCCAGGCGCCAGATCCGGGCTATCTCCTCGTCGGGGGCGCCGGAGCGCAGCGCGGCGCGCAGGTCGGTCTCCTCGCGGGCGAACAGACAGGTGCGGACCTGGCCGTCGGCCGTGAGGCGGGTGCGGTCGCAGGCCGAGCAGAACGGCCGGGTGACGGAGGCGATGACGCCCACGCGGTGCGGGCCGCCGTCCACGATCCAGCGCTCGGCGGGGGCCGAGCCGCGCTCCTCGGAGCCCTCGGGGGTCAGCTCGAAGCGGGTGCGCAGGGAGGTCAGGATGTCGCCCGCGGTGATCATGCCGTCGCGCTTCCAGCCGTGCTGGGCGTCCAGCGGCATCTGCTCGATGAAGCGCAGTTCGTAAGCGTGCTCGACGGCCCAGGCGAGGAGGTCGGGGGCCTCGTCCTCGTTCAGGCCCGGCATCAGTACGGAGTTGACCTTGACCGGGGTGAGCCCGGCGGCGCGGGCGGCGTCGAGGCCCTCGATGACGTCCTTGTGGCGGTCGCGGCGGGTGAGGGTCTTGAAGACGTCCGGGCGGAGGGTGTCCAGGGAGACGTTGACCCGGTCCAGGCCGGCGGCCTTCAGGGCGGCCGCGGTGCGCTTGAGGCCGATGCCGTTGGTGGTCAGCGACATCTGGGGGCGGGGGGTGAGGGCCGCGACGCGCTCGACGATGCCGACCAGGCCGGGCCGGAGCAGGGGCTCACCGCCGGTGAAGCGGACCTCCTCGATACCGAGGGTGGTGACCGCGATGTCGATCAGGCGGACGATCTCGTCGTCCGTGAGCAGGTCGGGCTTGGCCAGCCACTGCAGGCCCTCCTCGGGCATGCAGTACGTACAGCGCAGGTTGCACCGGTCGGTCAGTGAGACTCTCAGGTCGGTGGCCACCCGGCCGTAGGTGTCGATGAGCACGTGGGCCCCCTCCCTTGTCGCGGATCAGTGCTGGAGCAGTCATTTTCCGTCACTTGTGAGCCTACGTGACTCCACTGACAACGACAGAGCCCGATCCCACGAGGTAAGACACGGCCGCGTCGTAGGTCCCTACGACGCGGCCGTGTCCCGGGGGCGGGCTCAGTGGGCGCCGGTGCCGGTCAGGGACCGGACCTCCAGCTCGGCGTACTTGCCCTTGTCCGGCTCCTCCTTGGAGAGGTAGGTGCCGAGGATGCCCAGCAGGAAGCCGACCGGGATCGAGATGATGCCGGGGTTCTCCAGCGGGAACCAGTGGAAGTCGACGTCCGGGAACATCGAGGTGGGCTTGCCGGAGACGACCGGCGAGAACAGCACCAGGCCGACCGCGGTGGTCAGACCGCCGTAGATCGACCACAGGGCGCCCTGGGTGGTGAAGCGCTTCCAGAAGAGGCTGTAGAGGATCGTCGGCAGGTTGGCGGAGGCGGCGACCGCGAAGGCGAGGGCGACCAGGCCGGCCACGTTCAGGTCGCGGGCCAGGGCGCCGAGGCCGATGGAGACGACGCCGATGCCGACGGTCGCCCAGCGGGCGGCGCTGACCTCCTGCTTCTCGCTGGCCTGGCCCTTCTTGATGACATTGGCGTAGATGTCGTGCGCGAAGGACGAGGAGGACGCCAGGGTCAGGCCCGCGACCACCGCGAGGATCGTCGCGAAGGCGACCGCGGAGATGGTGGCCAGCAGGATGGCGCCCCAGCTGGATTCGACGCCGCCCAGATGGAGGGCGAGCAGCGGGGCCGCCGTGTTGCCCGCCTTGTTGGAGGTGGTGATCTCCTCCGGGGTGATCAGCGCGGCGGCGCCGAAGCCGAGCGCGAGGGTCATCAGGTAGAAGGAGCCGATCAGGCCGATCGCCCAGATCACGGACTTACGGGCGGCCTTGGCGGTGGGCACCGTGTAGAAGCGGATCAGGATGTGCGGCAGACCGGCGGTGCCCAGAATCAGGGCGATGCCGAGCGAGATGAAGTCCAGCTTGCTGGTGCCGGTGGCGCCGTACTTCAGGCCGGGCTCCAGGAAGGCCGCGCCGTGGCCGCTCTGGTCGGCGGCGGTGCCGAGCAGGTCGGAGACGTTGAAGTCGAACTTCAGCAGCACCAGGAAGGTCAGCAGCAGGGCGCCGGTCATCAGCAGGACGGCCTTGACCATCTGCACCCAGGTGGTGCCCTTCATGCCGCCGATGCTGACGTACATGATCATCAGGATGCCGACCAGGGCGACGATGCCGATCTTTCCGGCGTCGCTGCTGATGCCGAGCAGCAGGGAGACCAGGACGCCCGCGCCGGCCATCTGGGCCAGCAGGTAGAAGATCGACACGACGATGGTGGAGGTGCCGGCCGCGGTGCGGACCGGGCGCTGGCGCATCCGGTAGGCGAGGACGTCGCCCATCGTGTAGCGGCCGGAGTTGCGCAGCGGCTCGGCAACCAGCAGCAGGGCGACGAGCCAGGCGACCAGGAAGCCGATGGAGTACAGGAAGCCGTCGTAACCGAACAGGGCGATGGCGCCCGCGATACCGAGGAAGGACGCGGCGGACATGTAGTCACCGGAGACGGCGAGGCCGTTCTGGAATCCGGTGAACTGGCGGCCGCCCGCGTAGAAGTCGGCCGCGTCCTTGGTCTGGCGGCCCGCCCACACCGTGATGACGAGGGTGGCGAGGACGAAGACACCGAACAGGCTGATGATCAGCGTGCGGTGCTCGCTCGCCGCGTCGGCCGCCAGAAACGTGTGCGCGGTGCTCATGCGCCGCCCTCCATCCGGGACTTGATGGCATCGGCCTTGGGGTCGAGCTGCGCGGCGGCGTGCCGCGCGTACCACCAGGCGATGAGGAACGTGGTGAGGAACTGGGCGAGGCCGAGGACGAGGGCCATGTTGATATTGCCGAACAGCTCGATGCCCATGAAGTCGCCGGCGTAGATCGACAGCAGGACGTAGAGCAGGTACCAGACGATGAAGCCGACGGTCAGCGGGAAGGCGAAGGAGCGGTAGGAACGGCGCAGTTCACCGAACTCCGCACTCTCCTGCACCTCGGTGAACTCCTCGGTGGTGGGGAGCCGGTGTTGCTCCTTCGAGGGGGGCGGTGCGTCGGTAGCCACGGAGTCTCCTCGCGTTGCGGCCGCTGTTGCGACGGTGGACGGGGCTGGTTCGGGGTGCGGGGACGGGTTCGAAACGACGGACATAGCGGGTCATACCTCACAGGGCCAGGGGGCTCGATCGTGCTCGGGTCCCCTGTCCAACGTCACGGCGCCACGCGAGAACCGGTTCAACGCGACTCAACTCTTTCCGAACTCACCTCCTGTGGGTCATTGCTGGCCGGTGAAGCGGGGAGATAGCTTCACCCTGCACGCCCGTCATGTACCTGCCCGAGCACCACCTGTGTCTCGGGCTGTTTCGTTTCCGGATGATGTGGAGATCCCATGGCTCATCTGCCTTCCAGACGCCGGCTCGCTCTGGCCGTCCCCGTCGTGCTGTCGCTGACCGCCTCGCTCGGCTTCCTGCCGACCGCCGCCACGGCCGCCCCGCTCGCGGAGCCCGTGGCGCAGTCGGCGGACGCGCCGAAGCTGGCGTACGTCGTCAACACCAAGACGGACCGGCGGACCATCGAGTCGGTGGAGAAGGCCGTCGTCACGGCGGGCGGGACCGTCGTGACGACGTACGAGAAGATTGGCGTCATCGTCGCTCACTCGGCCAACCCGGACTTCGGCAAGCAGATGCGCCAGGTGCGCGGCGTCCAGTCGGCGGGTGCGACGCGTACGGCGCCGCTGACCGCCGCGGGCACCACGGACCAGGGCGCCGCACAGTTCCTGACCGACGCCCAGGCGGCGAATGCCGCGAGCGCCGCGACCCCGGACAGCGAGCCTCTCGAGGCCGACCAGTGGGACCTGCGCGCGATCGGCGCCGACAAGGCCGCGAAGATCAACCCGGGCAGCTCCAAGGTGACCGTCGCCGTGATCGACACCGGCGTCGACGACACCCACCCGGACCTCGCGCCGAACTTCTCCAAGTCCCAGTCCGCCAACTGTGTGGGCGGTGTCGCCGACACCAGCGAGGGCGCCTGGCGGCCGTACACCGCGGACGACTACCACGGCACGCATGTGGCGGGCGAGATCGCCGCGGCCCGCAACGGCATCGGGGTCGCGGGTGTCGCGCCCGGCGTCAAGGTCTCCGGCATCAAGGTGAGCGACCCGGACAACGGCCTCTTCTACCCGGAGAGCGTCGTGTGCGCCTTCGTGTTCGCCGCCGACCGCGGCGTCGAGATCACGAACAACAGCTATTACGTGGACCCGTGGCTCTACAACTGCATGGACGACCCGGACCAGAAGGCGATCGTCGACGCGGTCAACCGGGCGCAGCTGTACGCCCAGAAGAAGGGCACGCTGCACCTGGCCTCGGCGGGCAACTCCAACCACGACCTGGACTCGGACGCCATCGTCGACGCCACCAGCCCCGACGACTCCACGCCCGTGGAGCGCACGATCGACCCGCACGAGTGCTTCGACGTGCCCACCCAGCTGCCCGGGATCGTCACCGTCAGCGCGACGGGCGTGCAGAACCTCAAGTCGTACTACTCCTCCTACGGCAAGGGCGTCGTCGACGTCGCGGCGCCGGGCGGTGACCGGCTGTACCAGATACCCGACACCCCCTCCAAGAACGGCCGCATCCTGTCGACCATGCCGAACGGGGCGTACGCCTTCCTGCAGGGCACCTCGATGGCCTCGCCGCACGCCGCGGGCGTGGCCGCGCTGCTGAAGTCCAAGCACCCGTGGGCGTCCCCTGCGCAGCTCCAGGCGCTGCTCAAGGCGCAGGCGGACAACCCCGGTTGCCCGGAGTCCTACGACCAGAACGGCGACGGCACGCAGGACGCGGTGTGCGAGGGCGGCTCGCGCGTCAACGGCTTCTACGGCTTCGGCATCGTCAACGCGCTGCGCGCGGTCAAGTAGGCGACGGACGGGAGAGACTGACACCATGACAGCGCAATTCAGGCGCTCTCGCCGTGTGCTGGCCGTCCCCGCCGGGATGGCCATGGCGACGGCGCTCGCCCTGCTGCCGAACGTGTCGGCGGCAGCCGAGGCGGAGACGGGGGCGGAGGCGACCTCGCTCAGCTATGTCGTCAACGTCCGTGCCGGGCACGGCCCTTCACCGCGCGTGGAGCGGGCCATCGCCGAGGCCGGCGGCACCGTCGTGGCCTCGTACGACCGGATCGGCGTGATCGTCGTCCACTCGGCGAACCCCGACTTCGCCAAGATCCTGCGCGAGGTGCCCGGGGTGTCCTCGGCGGGCAACACCCGCAACGCGCCGCTGCCCGCGCAGTCGACGACGGAGGTCGGTACCCCGAAGGTGCTCAGCGCCGCGGAGGCCGCCGCCGTCGAGGCCGCCGAGGGGCAGGACCCCTTGCAGCCGCTCCAGTGGGACCTGCCCGCCATCAAGGCGGACCGGGCGCACGAGAAGTCGCTGGGCAGCCCGGACGTCACCGTCGCGGTGATCGACACCGGCGTCGACGACACCCACCCCGATCTCGCGCCGAACTTCGACCGGGACGCGTCGGTCAACTGCGTGACGGGCAAGCCGGACACCACCGAGGGCGCCTGGCGCCCCGGGCCGACGGAGAGCCCGCACGGCACGCATGTGGCCGGCGAGATCGCGGCGGCCAAGAACGGCGTCGGCATGACCGGCGTCGCGCCCGGGGTGAAGGTCTCCGGCATCAAGGTGTCGACGACCGCGGGGTACTTCTACACCGAGGCCGTGGTGTGCGGCTTCATGTGGGCGGCCGAGCACGACGTCGACGTGACGAACAACAGCTATTACACCGATCCCTGGTACTTCAACTGCAAGAACGAACCGGACCAGAAGGCGCTCGTCGAGGCCGTCTCCCGGGCCTCGCGGTACGCGGAGAAGAAGGGCGCGGTCAACGTCGCGGCGGCCGGCAACGAGAACTACGACCTCGCGGCCGACGAGATCACCGACCCGGTCTCGCCGAACGACGGCACGCCCTCCGACCGGGTCGTCGACCCGTCCGAGTGCCTTGACATCCCGACCCAGTTGCCGGGTGTCGTGACGGTCGCGTCGACCGGGGCGAAGGGCATCAAGTCGTCCTTCTCCAACCACGGCCTGGGAGTTGTCGACATCGCCGCGCCCGGCGGCGACTCGACCCGCTTCCAGACCCCGGCCCCGCCGGCCACCAGCGGCCTGATCCTCGGCACGCTGCCCGGCGGCAAATGGGGCTACATGGCCGGTACGTCGATGGCGTCCCCGCATGTCGCGGGTGTCGCCGCGCTGATCAAGTCGACGCGTCCGTACCTCCCGCCGACCGCGGTGAAGGCCCTGCTGTACGCCCAGGCCGACGCCACGGCGTGCACGGACCCGTACGACATCGACGGCGACGGCAAGGTCGACGCGGTGTGCGAGGGCTCGAAGAACCGGAACGGGTTCTACGGGTGGGGGACCGCGGACGCGCTGGACGCGGTGACCAGGTAGTCCCGTCCATGTAGTCCTCTCCATATCTTGATTCGGTCAATACTGCATAGTGCAGTCATGACCGACATCAAGGTGGTGGTGCGGGAGGGCGCTCTTCCGGGGCGCCTTCCCGTGCGGGAGTTGGCACGCGCGTGTGTGAGCGCGTGCGCGCTGGCCGGCGCCGAACTGGGGGCGGTGCGGGCCGGGTTGCGGGAGGTGCCGGAGGTCGTGGTGGACGACGGTGCCGTCGCCACGGCGTTCGTGAGCGAACGGCATCTGTTGATCGACGGACGCGCTCCGGTCACCTTCGCCCCGCTGTCGCGGTTCTGGCGGACGGCGGACGGGTGGGTGCGGACCCACGCGAACTATCCCCACCACCGCGAGCGGTTGCTGAGC
This sequence comes from Streptomyces cinnabarinus, assembly GCF_027270315.1. Taxonomy (NCBI): domain Bacteria; kingdom Bacillati; phylum Actinomycetota; class Actinomycetes; order Kitasatosporales; family Streptomycetaceae; genus Streptomyces; species Streptomyces cinnabarinus. Next base: position 2,157,303 of record NZ_CP114413.1, read on the forward strand.
GCGCTGGGCGTGCCCGAGGCCGGGGTGGAACGGGCGCTGGCCGAGCGGTCGGCCCTGGACGTCGAGGAGGCCGTGTACGCGGCCGGAGGACTCGCCGTGGCGGTGCGCACGCCCGAGGAGTGGGCGGCCCATCCGCAGGCGGTCGCGGTGGCTCGGCGGCCCTTGGTCGAGCGCGAGCGCCTGGACACGGCACGCGCGCGTGCGCTGCCGCCGTTGCAGCCCGCTCCCCTGTTGCCCGCCGCCGGGGTACGGGTCCTGGACCTGACCCGGGTCATCGCGGGCCCGGTCGCCACCCGCACCCTCGCCCTGCTGGGCGCCGACGTCCTGCGCGTCGATCCCCCGGGTAGCCCCGAACTCCCCGACCAGCACGCCGACACGGGGTTCGGGAAGCGGTCCGCGACCTTGGACCTGACGCGGGACCGGCGGGCCTTCGAGGAGCTGCTCGCGACGGCCGACGTGGTCGTCACCGGGTACCGGCCGGGCGCCCTGGACCGGTTCGGTCTCTCGCCCGAGGCGCTGGTGGAGCGGCGGCCCGGACTGGTCGTGGCGCAGCTGTCGGCATGGGGCGCGTACGGGCCGTGGGGCGAGCGGCGCGGCTTCGACAGCCTGGTGCAGGCGGCCACCGGGATCGCGGCGGTGACGGGGACGCCGGAACAGCCCGGGGCACTGCCCGCCCAGGCCCTCGACCACGGCACCGGGTACCTGCTGGCGGCGGCGGTCCTGCGAGAGCTGACCGAGCGGCTCCAGGAGGGCTACAGCCGGGTCGTACGGCTGGCGCTGGCGCGGACGGCGCTGTGGCTGACGGACGGGATCGACGCGGGTGCGGAGAGCGGACCGGCGTACGAGGGGCCGGGACCCTGGCTGGCCGAGACGGACAGCGCGCTGGGACGGCTGCGGTACGCCCTGCCGCCGGTGGCCTTCGCGGGCGGGCCGGTGGACTGGGTCCGGCCGCCCGGGGTCTGGGGAAACGATCCCGCGCGGTGGGATCCTGTCTGAGCCGCGGGGCGTCCGAAGGCGTACCCATGGGCGGACTGCCGTACCGCCAGTTGTTTTCCTGCGCTTGCCCGGTTCTGGGGCGACTGGTGAAGATCATGAGGTGACCTTGATAAGACCCACGCCGGAGGCGGCCGACGCGAACGAGCCCCTGCGCCGGGCCGGCACCGGCCGGGCCGTCGCCGTACTGGTGCTGGTGGCCCTCGGGGCGCTGATACCGCTGCTCGGGCCGTCCGCCGCGCTGCGCGGCACCGGGGAGGCCGCCGCACCCGGCGACGGGGGCATCGCGCTGCTGCGGACGGTGCTGGTCGCGGCGCTGTGCGTCCCGGTGGGCGAGCTGTTCGTGAACCGGCTGGCCCGTTCCGTACCCGGCGCTCCCCCGGCCCCGCCCCGCAGTTGGGCGCCCTACGCGGCCGGCGCCGGTTTCCTCGCCGCCCTCGGGCTGGCCTCGGTCGTGTCGACCGGCAACCTGGTGCCGGACAGCCTCTCCGACCTGGACGTCGGCGGTCTGTACGCCACCCGCGACGGGAAGCTCGCGCTGCTGGAGGTGAACGCGTTCGCCGCGGCCGGGCTGTGCGCGCTGTCCCGGCGGCCCGGCACCCAGCTCTGGCCGCTGGCCGCGGTGGTCGTGGCCGAGGCGCTGCGCGCCCACCCGCCCACCGAGCACTCCCCGATGATCGGCTCCGGGCTGACGCTGGTGCACCTCACCTGCGCGGCGCTGTGGGCGGGCGGTCTGCTGCACGTGCTGCGGAGCCTGCGGGGCGGGACCCCGTCGGGCGCGGCCCTGCTGGGGCTCTACGCGCGCGTGGCGGCCGTGCTGCTCGCCGCCATCACGGCGACCGGGGTGTGCAGTTCACTGCGGCGCATGCCGTCGGGGACGATCCTCGATCAGCTCACGACGACGGCGTACGGGCGGGTGCTGCTCGCCAAGGTGCTGCTGGTGGCCGCCGTGGCCGCCCTCGCCCTGTGGGCGCGGATCCGGCTGCGCCGGGCCGCCGACCCGCTCACGGCCTGCTCGCCCGCGCGCGTGGAGGTCGCCGCGCTGGGCGTGGTCGTGGCGGTGTCGGGGCTGCTGACGGCGCTGCCGGTGCCGATCAGATGGTGACCCGTCGGATCGTGCCGATTCAGATGGTGACCATCACCTTGAGGGCGACGCGCTCGTCCATCGCCTTGTAGCCGTCCGGAACGCCCTCCAGGCCCACCGTCATGTCGAACACCGGCGAGGGGTCGATGGTCCCGTCCAGGACATCCGGCAGCAGCTCGGGAAGGTACGCGCGGACCGGCGCGACCCCGCCCCGCAGGGCTATGTTCCGGTCGAACATGACGCCCAGGTCGAGCCCCGTGCCGCTGCCGTGCGGCACGCCGACGAAGCCGATGCCGCCGCCGTCGCGGGTGATGTTCACCGCCGTACGCATGGACTGCTCGGTGCCGACCGCCTCGACGACGGCGTGCGCGCCCTGACCGCGGGTGAGTTCGCGGACGGCCTCTACGGCGGCCTCGCCGCGCTCGGCGACGACGTCGGTGGCGCCGAAGCGGCGGGCGATGTCGGTGCGGACCTGGTGGCGGCCGAGCGCGATGACGCGTTCGGCGCCGAGCCGCTTGGCGGCGAGGACCGCGCACAGGCCGACGGCTCCGTCGCCGACGACGGCGACCGTGGCGCCCGGCCGGGCGCCCGCGGCGAGCGCGGCGTGGTGGCCGGTGCCCATGACATCGGACAGGGTCAGCAGCGCGGTCAGCAGCCGCTCGTCCGAGGCGGCCTCCTTCGGCAGCCGGACGAGGGTGCCGTCGGCGAAGGGCACCCGCACGGCCTCGCCCTGGCCGCCGTCGTAGCCGACCGTGCCCCAGAAGCCGCCGTGCTCGCAGGAGGTGGTCAGGCCCTCGCGGCAGTAGTCGCAGGTGCCGTCGGACCACATGAAGGGCGCGACGACCAGGTCGCCGGTGCGGATGCCGGAGACCTCGGAGCCGGTCTCCTCGACGACGCCGAGGAACTCGTGCCCGATCCGCTGCCCCGGCTGCCGGGCCGCCTCCCCGCGGTACGCCCACAGGTCGCTGCCGCAGATGCAGGCCCGCAGCACCCGGACCACGGCGTCGGTGGGCAGCTGGACGACGGGGTCGGGTACGTCCGCCACGCGCATGTCGTACGGGGCGTGGATGGTGGTCGCGCGCATGGCAGGGTCCTTCTGCTGCGAGGTGGTGAGATGCGCTCAGGGGGTGGTCGAGCGCACCTCACCGTACGTCGCGGCAGGGAAGGGGCGCGCTTCGAGGGCTCTGAGTGTGCCAGTGGCGAGCAGGAACTGCGCGGCGATATACGTGAGCATGATCCACAGGTCGGGGCGGGGCGGCTGGGGCCACTCGGCGACGCCGGTCGCGATGAGGGTGTCGGACAGCATGAAGAGCGCGCCGCCGAGCCCGGCGGTCAGGCCGAACCGGCTGCCGGCCCGATAGGCCATGGCGGTGAGCAGCAGGCTGTACCCGGCGACCGGGACCCGCAGGTCGGCGGGGAGGTCCGGCCAGAGGGAGGCGACAGTGGTCGTCAGGGCGACGCCGTACCCGGCGAGCAGGAACGGCTGATGGGACCCGCGCGCCTTGAACAGCAGCAGGTAGCAGATGTGCCCGGCCGCGAAGGAGCCCATTCCGGCGAGGAAGGCCGGCTCGGCGTCGGACAGCAGCAGGACGTCTCCGCCCCAGCCGAACAGCAGGGCAGCGATGAGCAGCCGGGGCGCCCCGGACAGGGCGGCGTACCCGGCGAGCAGGGGCATCAGCAGCGGCTTGGCGACGGTGTGCCCGGGGTCGAACCCGGCCGCGAGGGAGCCGAGGTCAACGGCGGCGGCCAGGCCGAAGGCGAGGAGCAGCAGGCGCTTGGGGGTCACGCGGAGACACTCTCCCGCGCGGGTTCCGGGGCGGGCTGCCAGCCGGGCCCGCGGAAGAGGTGCCCGGCCCGGTCACGCCAAGTGCGGGCCTTCTTCAGGTCCTTGGCGATGGAGACGTACTCGTGGGTGGCGACCTTGACCGGGTTGTACGTGTCGATGTTCTTGGTCAGCCCGAACACCGGGCGCTCGGTCTCGGCGACGAAGGAGCGGAACAGCCGGTCCCAGACGATGAGGATGCCGCCGAAGTTGCGGTCGAGGTAGCCGCCCTGGGAGGCGTGGTGGACGCGATGGTGGGAAGGCGTGTTGAACACGAACTCGAACCACCGGGGCATCTTGTCGATGCGCTCGGTGTGGATCCAGAACTGGTACACGAGGTTCGCCGAGGAGCAGAAGGCGAGCGCGGCCGGGTGCACTCCGCAGGCGATGAGGGGGACGTAGAACGGCCAGACGGTCAGCGAGGTCCAGGGCTGGCGCAGTGCGGTGGTGAGGTTGAACTTGCGGCTGGAGTGGTGCACCACATGGCAGGCCCACAGGACGCGTACGACGTGGTGGCCGCGGTGGGACCAGTAGTAGAAGAAGTCCTGGGCGAGCAGCATCAAGGGGACCGTCCACAGCAGGACAGGAACCCGGAGGGGCGTCAGTTCGTAGATCGCCGTGTAGATCGCGACGATCGGGATCTTCCACAGGAAGTCGAAGAACAGACTGCCGAGCCCCATGCCGAGGCTGGTCGCGGCGTCCTTCGACTCATAGCCCGCGGCCTCCTCGTCGGGGTGCAGACGGACGCTGATCATCTCGACCACGGTGAGCAGCACGAAGGCGGGTATCGACCACAGCACGACATCGGGCAGGTTCGGCATGTGGGCACCGTAGAACCGCTGGTCGGCGAAGGCTAGGGGTTGTTACTCACAAGTATTACCAGCGGTACGCGCTTACTTGTTGGTGATCTCCGCCAAGAGCCGTCCGAGATGTCGGTGCCCGCACCTACGATGCGGGCAGGGAGGGGGCGGGGGATGCAGGGTCTTGAGGTTGTACTGGTGCGGCTCGCCGCGACGGTGGTCCAGACGATCGCGAAGTCCGCACTCACTCCCCGGCCGGGAGCGGGCCTGGTGCCGGACCCGTTACGGCCGCTGCCGAGACCGGCGAGTCCGGACCGGCTCGCGCGCGTGCTGGGCGAGCGGATCGCGGGGGCGTACGCCACGCTGCCGGAGCACGAGCGTCTGGCGGCGGTGGCAGCCGTGCAGGACACCCTCGCTGCGGCGGGCACCCTCGACGCGGACCGGCTCTTCGCGGTGGACCTGGATCCGGGGCGGCTGGCGCAGGAGCTGCGGCGGCCCGTGACCGACCTGACCGAACGGGCCCGGGAGCTGTACGGGGAACTGCTCGGGCTGTGCTGCGAGCATCTGATCGAGCAGCTCACCGCGCAGCCGTCGTTCCCCGCGCGGGCGGCGGTGGAGCAGACGCGGCGCTCCGGCGAACTGCTCCGGAGCCGCCCGCAGGCGGAGACACCGGACTTCGAGGGCCGGTACGCGGAGTTCATCACCGGCACACACTCCCGCCTGGAGCTGTTCGGGCTCACCCTGGGTGGTCGACGCCGGGCCGAATGGGCGTTGGACACGGCGTATCTGAGCCTCGCGGTGAGCGGCGCCCGGCGCCATGAGCCGCAGCGCGACGGCATGCCCCAGGAGCCGCCGACGCCCATGCGGGTCGAGCAGGCGCTCGCCACGGCAGGCCACCGGCTGCTGCTGCGCGGCCCGGCCGGCTCGGGCAAGTCGACGCTGCTCCAGTGGCTGGCGCTGAACGCCGCCCGGCAGAATTTCGGTCCGCAACTGGCCGACTGGAACCGGTGTGTGCCGTTCGTGCTGCGCCTGCGCTCCTTCCGCACGGCGGACGCGCTGCCGCTGCCCGAGGACTTCCTCCCCGCCGCGGGCGTACCGTTGCGCGCCCCGGACGGCTGGGTGGAGGGACTCCTCGCCAGTGGACGGGCGTTGGTGCTGGTGGACGGCGTCGACGAGGTGCCGGTACGGCAGCGCGAGCGCACGGAGAAATGGGTCAGGTCGCTGCTCGCGGCGTTCCCCAAGGCCCGGTACGTGATCACGACCCGCCCCGCCGCGGTTCCGGAGGGCTGGCTGGCCCCGCAGGACTTCACGGCACAGACCCTGCTGCCGATGGAACGGGACGACATCAGGGCGTTCGTCCGGCACTGGCACGACGCGGCCCGCCTGGAGGGCGCACCGGAGGCGGAACAGTCGGAACTGCACCGCTACGAGGCAAGCCTGAGCGAGGCCTTGACCACCCGCCGCGACCTGGGCCGCCTGGCGACGAACCCGCTCATGTGCGCCCTGCTGTGCGCCCTGCACCGGGACCGGCGCATGCACCTCCCCCGCGCGCGGAAGGAGTTGTACGACGCGGCCCTGGACATGCTGCTGGTGCGGCGGGACACGGAGCGGGAGATCGCGCCCGTGGAAGGGGTCTCCCTGTCGAGGGACGAGCAGACGGCCCTGCTCCAGCGGCTCGCCTACTGGATGATCCGCAACCAACAGGTCGAGGCGGACCGGCAGGACGTGGTCGCCATGCTCGACGAGTGGCTGACGGCCATGCCCCAGGTCCGCGAACAGGGCGACGCCGAACAGGTCTTCGCCCACCTCCTGATCCGCAGCGGACTGCTGCGCGAACCGGTGCCGGGATACGTGGACTTCGTCCACCGCACCTTCCAGGACTACCTGGGCGCCAAGGCCGCCGTCGAGGCCCGCGACTTCGGCGTCCTCGTCCGCAACGCCCACGACGACCAGTGGGACGACGTGGTGCGCATGGCGATGGGCCACGCGCGTGTGGAGGAACGGACGCGGCTGTTACGGCAGTTGCTGCGGCGGGCCGACAAGGTGCGGAGGTATCGGGACCGGTTGGTGTTGCTTGCGGCGGCGAGTCTGGAGCATGCGCCGGAGTTGGATCCTGGGGTGCGGAGGGAGGTGGAGGAGCGGACAGAGGAGTTGTTGCCGCCGAGGAACGAAAGGCAGGCGGACGCTCTGGCCAAGGCCGGGGAGTTGGTGCTGGAGCTGCTGCCGGGGCCGGACGGACTGACCAGATGGGAGGCGGCGGCGGTGGTCCGGACGGCCCACCTGCTCGGGGGTGACGCCGCCTTGGAGGTCATCAGACGGTTCCGTGCCGATCGGCGGCGGCTGGTGCGCTCCGAACTCAGCCTCGCCTGGCCGACGTTCGACACCATCGAATACTTCGAGGCGATCCTCGAAGGCACCGTGAAGGCCGGACAGATCCTCACCATGGACACCGCCGAGAAGCTGGCTCTCCTGCCGCGTCTGCCCCGGCTCACCGACCTCCAGCTGTACGGCGACCACGGGATCCCTCCCGCCGTCCTCGCGCACACGCCCCTGAGGTTCCTGGGGATCACCGACAACGACCTGGTCAGTGATCTGTCACCGCTGCGAGCGCTGCCGCACCTGCGCAGGCTGTCGCTGAACCGCTGCGCGTCCCTCACGGACCTGGGTTCCCTCGCCGGTCTCCCGCTGACCAAGCTCTTCCTGTACGAGCCCGGCGACCGGCTGTCGCTGGCGCCCCTGTCCGACCTGCCCGACCTCAGGCATCTGACGGTCGACTTCGCGCCCGTGGAGACGAGGCTCGACGCGTGGGCCTTCGCTCCCCGGCTCACCGGCGTCGGCTTCTTCCGGCAGGGCTGCGTCACGAACCTCGACGGACTCGAAGCCCTGACGTCCCTGGAATGGCTCACCGTCAACGAGGAGCACCAGTGGCGGGCCCTCGTCTCGGCCGGGACCTTCGCCCCGCTGGAGACCCTCCAAATCCTGGACGTCCCGCGCGTCGACCTCGCCGACGTGCTGCCCCACCAGACCCTGACCAGGATCTACCTCGGTCCGTGCCCGCAGGTGGACAACATCGCAGCCCTCACGGAGCTGCCCTCGCTGGAAGCCGTCGAACTCGCCCGCTGCGGCCCGATCGACCTGACCCCCCTGGCCCGGACGCCCCGCCTCCACGTCATCCTCCACGACTGCGACCGGGTCACCGGCACCGAGCTCTTCCCTCCGGACCGCCTGACCATCGACTGACCTCACACCCCCGCCGCCCCCAACAGATTCCCCACCGCATACGTGATCCCCATAGCCAACGCCCCACCCACCACATTCCGCACCACCGCCCTCCCCGGCGCCGCCGCCCCCAGCCGCGCGCTGCTCCACCCGGTCAGGACCAGGGCCGCGAGCACCGAGGCGACCGTGACCGGGACCCGGGCGGAAGCCGGAGGCAGGACGATGGCGACGAGCGGGAGCAGCGCGCCCACCGTGAAGGCCAGGAAGCTCGCCCAGGCCGCGTGCCAGGGGTTCGTCAGGCGGTCGGGGTCGATACCGAGCTCCACGCGCGCGTGGGCGCGCAGGGCGTCCCGTTCGGTGAGCTGCACGGCCGCCTCCTGGGCCACGTCGCCCGACAGTCCGCGCCGCCGGAGGAGTTCCGCGAGCTCCGCCAGCTCCTCCTCGGGGCGTTCGCGCAGCTCCCGCTTCTCCGCGGCCAGCGCGGCCTTCTCCGAGTCGCGCTGGGTGGAGACGGACACGTACTCGCCCGCCGCCATCGACAGGGAGCCCGCCAGCAGCCCCGCCATACCGGCCGTCAGCAGGGCCGAGCGGTCGTCGGTCGCGCCCGCGACACCGACCACCAGCCCGGCGGTGGACACGATGCCGTCGTTCGCGCCGAGCACCGCGGCCCGCAGCCAGTTCAGCCGTTCTCCGAGCGAGCCGCCGTGGGCCTCGTCATGCGCAGGTTCCGTCACACCCCGGAGGATGGCATTGCGGACACCCCCGCGCGGGAGGGGACTTGGCCCGTTCCCGGGACCGACACTCGAACGGACGGGCGCGGGAGGGTACCTGACGGGGCGGCGATCCGGGGCCTTGGGACGGCACTGTCAGTCCCGGCCCGTATCCTCAGTGACCATGCTCGAAGACCGTACGACCGAAGCGTCCTCCCGCACAGCGTGGCCGGCCGCGTATCCGAAGGGATACGCGGTCGTTGACGTGGAGACCACCGGACTGGCCCGGGACGACCGGATAATCTCGGCGGCCGTCTACCGGCTGGACGCGCGCGGTGAGGTCGAGGACCACTGGTACACGCTGGTCAACCCGGAGCGCGATCCGGGGCCGGTGTGGATCCACGGTCTGACGAGCGAGGTGCTGGAGGGCGCGCCCCTCTTCCCGGACATCGCCGAGGAGTTCTCCGCGCGGCTGGCGGACCGGGTGCTCGTCGCGCACAACGCCGTCTTCGACTGGCAGATGATCGCCCGCGAGTACGCGCGTGCCCGGTGCGAGGCGCCGGTGCGGCAGCGGCTGTGCACCATCGCGCTCTCCAAGGAGCTGGGCCTGCCGCTGCCCAACCACAAGCTGGAGTCGCTGGCCGCGCACTTCGGGGTCGTCCAGCGGCGCGCGCACCACGCGCTCGACGACGCGCGGGTGCTGGCGGAGGCGTTCCGGCCGAGCCTCAAGGCCGCGGCCGAGGGCGGCGTACGACTGCCCCTGCACGAGTGCCTGCCACTGACGGAGTGGACGGACCGGGCCGTGCCGCGGCAGCCGTCGGCGTACGGCGCCTACCGGCCGACCACTTGGCGCCCGTCCCGCAAAAGGCCCGCATGCCCGTATCCCAACCCGGGTCGTTACGAAGAGGACAAAAGGCTCAAGCAGGGCATGCGGATCGCCTTCTCCGGTGACACCTCCGTCGAGCGCGACCTCCTGGAGGACCGGGCGATCGAGGCCGGACTGCATGTCGCGACCAGCATTTCCCGGCTGACCAGCCTGCTCGTCACCAACGACCCGGACTCGGGCACCTCCAAGGTGGTCAAGGCCCGGCAGTACGGCACCCCGGTCGTCGACGAGGCGGCGTTCGGACAGCTCCTCGGGGATGTGGAACCCGCGTCCGAGCAGTGACCGTATGGGTGATTGGCAGGCGACTCGCCCGGCGCCCGCTCGCCCGCGCCGCACCGACGGCCCACCCTGTGGCGCATGGCGAGATGCGAAGTTTGCGGAAATGACTATGGGATGTCCTTCGAGGTGCACGCGCAGGGCGCCGTGCATGTCTTCGACTGCTTCTCCTGTGCGATCCACCGCATGGCCCCCATCTGTGAGCACTGCCGCGTCCAGATCATCGGGCAGGGCGTGGAGGTCGACGGCCACTGGTACTGCGGTGGCCACTGCGCCCGCGCGGAGGGAAAGGTGGGAATCATCGACAAGGTGTGACCCGGTACCCGCGTGAATCCACCCCACGACCGAGTTGTACGGTCGTGGGGTGTACCGCTTCCTGTTGACCCGGCAGTGGGTGATCCTCACGCTGGTCGCCCTGCTGCTCATCCCCACGATGATCAGGCTGGGCATCTGGCAGATGCACCGCCACGACGAGCGCGCCGCCCGCAATCAGCTGGTCTCCGACGCGCTGTCCGCGAAGCCGGTCCCCGTGGAGGAGCTCACCGCCCCCGGGCGCACGATCACCACCGAGGAGCGGTACCGCACCGTCACCGCCGAGGGGCACTTCGACACCGACGACGAAGTCGTCGTCCGCCGCCGCACCAACGCCGACGACGAGGTCGGCTATCACGTCCTGACCCCGTTCGTGCTGAACGACGGCAAGGTGCTGCTGGTCAACCGGGGCTGGATCCCCGGCGACCGCACCAGCCAGACCGCGTTCCCGAAGGTCCCGGCCCCGCCCCGCGGTGAGCTCACCGTCACCGGCCGGCTGATGCCGGACGAGACGACCGAGGCGAGCGGCATCAAGAACCTCAAGGGCCTGCCCGAACGGCAGATCATGCTGATCAACAGCGAGCACGAGGCCGCGCGCCTCGGCGCCGAGGTGCTCGGCGGCTACGTCGCGCAGACCGGGCCCGAGCCGAAGGGCGACACCCCGGAGCAGCTCGGCAGTCCGGGCGACGAGAACGCCGCGCTGAACTACGCGTACGCCATCCAGTGGTGGCTGTTCGCGGTCGGCGTCCCGGTCGGCTGGGTGATCCTGGTCCGCCGCGAGGTACGCGACCGGCGCGAGCAGGCGGCCACGGACTCCGCCGACGAGGCCGAGCCCGCGGCTGTGTAAGGCCGTGTGAGCCGTACGGCCGGATTGCCTCCGCGGCCGGATTGCCCTGCCGTCCGCCCGGGAACCCGCACCCCGTGCACCCCCGTATCGAGGACTACGCGCTCATCGGCGACGAGCAGACCGCCGCTCTGGTCGGACGCGACGGCTCCATCGACTGGCTGTGCCTGCCCCGGTTCGACTCGGCCGCCTGTTTCGCCCGGCTGCTCGGCGACGAGGACAACGGCAGCTGGCGGATCGCCCCCGTCGGCGGCGACCGGTGCGCCCGGCGCGCCTACCGCCCGGACACCCTTGTCCTGGACACCGAGTGGGAGACCGAGGACGGGGCGGTCCGGGTCACCGATCTGATGCCGCAGCGGGACCGCGCCCCGGATGTCGTCCGGATCGTCGAGGGCCTGCGCGGCGAGGTGACCGTCCGCAGCATGCTCCGGCTGCGCTTCGACTACGGCTCGATCACTCCGTGGCTGCGCCGCTCCCGCGGGCACCGGGTTGCGGTGGCCGGGCCGGACTCGGTGTGGCTGCGCAGCGAGCCGGCGGTGCGCACCTGGGGCGAGGACCGGTGCACATACTCGGAGTTCACCGTCGCCGAGGGCGAGTCGGTGGCGTTCGTCCTGACCTGGCACCCCTCGCACGAGCCCCGCCCGCCGCTCGTCCACCCCCACAAGTCGCTGCGCGCCAGCGTCGCCGACTGGCAGGCGTGGGCGGCCCGCTGCCGCTACGACGGCCCGCACCGGGACGCCGTGGTCCGCTCTCTGATCACCCTGAAGGCGCTCACCTACTCCCCGACCGGCGGCATCGTCGCCGCCCCCACCACCTCGCTCCCCGAGGAGCTGGGCGGCGTGCGCAACTGGGACTACCGCTACTGCTGGCTGCGCGACTCGACCCTCACCCTCGGCGCGCTGCTGGCCGCCGGATACCAGGAGGAGGCCGAGGCCTGGCGGAACTGGCTGCTGCGCGCGGTCGCGGGCGACCCCGCGGACCTCCAGATCATGTACGGCCTGGCGGGCGAGCGTCGGCTGCCCGAGACGGAGCTGCCGTGGCTGCCCGGCTTCGCCACCAGCGGCCCCGTCCGGATCGGCAACGACGCGGTGAACCAGCTCCAGTTGGACGTCTACGGCGAGGTCATGGACTCGCTGTCGCTGGCCCGCAGTTCGGGCCTGCCCTCCGAGCCGCCCATGTGGGCGCTCCAGGTCGCCCTGATGGACTTCCTGTGCACGGCGTGGCGCCAGCCCGACGAGGGGCTGTGGGAGGTGCGCGGGGGCCGCAAGCAGTTCGTGCACTCCAAGGTGATGGTGTGGGTGGCCGCGGACCGCGCGGTGCGCACCGTGGAGAGCCAACCGGATCTGGACGGCGACGTGGACGCCTGGCGCGCGATGCGCGACGAGGTGCACCAGGAGGTGTGCGAGCGGGGCTACGACCCCGCGCGGAACACCTTCACCCAGTACTACGGATCGCGCGAGCTGGACGCCTCGTTGCTGCTCATCCCGCGCGTGGGGTTCCTGCCGCCGGACGACCCCCGCGTGATCGGCACCGTCGACGCGGTCCGCGACGAACTGAGCCATGACGGCTTTCTGCGCCGCTACAGCGCCGAGAAGACGGACGTCGACGGGCTGCCCGGCGGCGAGGGCACCTTCCTGGTCTGCTCGTTCTGGCTCGTGGACGCCCTGCACCTGACGGGCCGCACCGAGGAGGCCCGGGAGCTGTTCGAACGGCTCGTCGGGCTCGGCAACGACGTGGGGCTGCTCGCCGAGGAGTACGACGCCGCCGCGGGCCGTCAGCTCGGCAACTTCCCGCAGGCGTTCAGCCATATCGGCCTGGTGAACACCGCCCTCGCCCTGTTCGGGCCGGACGATGCAGGATAGGGGCCATGGATCTTGGACTGAAGGACCGGGTGTTCGTCGTCACGGGTGCCACCCGCGGGCTCGGCAACGCCACCGCGCGTGAACTGGTCGCCGACGGCGCCAAAGTGATCATCTCGGGGCGGGACGAGAAAACGGTCGCCGAGGCCGCCGCCGCGCTCGGCCCGAACGCGGTCGGGGTGGCCGCGGGCAACGCCGACCCGGAGACGCCCGCGCGGCTGATCGCCGCCGCGCGGGAGCACTTCGGCGGCTTCGACGGTGTGCTGGTGAGCGTGGGCGGTCCGGCGCCGGGCTTCGTCGCGGACAACACCGACGAGCAGTGGCAGTCGGCGTTCGAGTCGGTGTTCCTGGGCGCGGTGCGCCTGGCGCGGGCGGCCGCGGCGGAACTGGAGGCGGGCGGGGTCATCGGGTTCGTGCTGTCCGGGTCCGTGCACGAGCCGATTCCGGGGCTGACGATCTCCAACGGGCTGCGGCCCGGGCTCGCCGGGTTCGCCAAATCCCTCGCGGACGAGCTGGGGCCGCGCGGGATCCGGGTCGTGGGACTGCTGCCGGGGCGCATCGACACGGACCGGGTGCGCGAGCTGGACGGCCTGTCCGCGGACCCGGAGGCCACCCGCGCGGCCGCCGAGTCGCGGATCCCGCTGCGCCGGTACGGGGCGCCGGAGGAGTTCGGCCGCGCCGGAGCGTTCCTGCTGTCCCCGGCGGCCTCCTACCTCACCGGAATCATGGTCCCGGTGGACGGCGGGTTCCGGCACGGGTTCTGATCCGAGCTCGGCGTTCGACCTGGCGGGTCACTCTTCCCCAGCCCCTCCGCCAGGACGGCCCGCAATTGCCGCTCGGTGGCGCCCGCCCGCCGGGCGGCGACGAGACGGGCCCACGCATTCCGGTGGCAGGGCCTGGTTGATGTGACGTACCCGAGGACCGTCCGTGGTGCCGACCGCGTGCGTCGCGGCGTGGACGAACCTCAGTGTGCCGCCGCCGGTCAGGGTGCGGCGGCGGGTGACACCGACGCGACGCTCACACCGGCGCTTCCACCAGGCCCGCTGACAGCCATCGCACCACCGACTCCGCGCTGTACGGCCGCCCCTCGGGGGCGATCTGCCGCAGGAAGCCGAGGTCCTGGCCGATCGTGACGACAGGAGGCTCCACCATGCCCTGCGGACGGCGCTGCCCGAGCCCGACGGCCGCCAGCAGCCCATTGCACAGGCACTGCCGGCCCTCGGTCTGCTCGGCCGTACCGCCCTTGCGGACGTACATCGCGGCGGGCTCCGCCGGGCAGCGATATCCGATCGCGCCGTACTCGGTACGGTAGGGGGTGCGCAGATAGCCGAGGTCGCAGACCCGGGAGCGCGCCGAGCTCACGCCGGGGTCGGCCAACGTGCCCGGCAGGTCGGCGACCTTGAACGGAAAAGTGGTCGGAGAGGCCGCGGGATCGTTGCGCACCGTCAGTTCGGAGCGAAGCTCGCGCTCGACCAGCTCCCGCCGCAACCGCGGGTCAAGGCCTGACTCCTCGCAGAGCGCGAAGACACTGCCGACCTGGACGCCGGCCGCGCCCGCTGCCCTCGCCCGGCGAAGTTGGTCCGGTCCGCACTGGCCGCCGGCGATCCAGAAGGGCAGGCCGAGGGCGGCCATCTTCGCGAGATCAGGGGTGTCCCGGGGGCCGTAGAGAGGATCGCCCTGCTCGTCCAGACGCATCGGCCCGCGCGGGGGCGCGCTGTGCCCGCCGGCGCGGTGCCCCTCGACGACGAAGCCGTCCGGGGTGGTCTGGTCGGATCGGTTCAGATACGACGCCAGGGCCGGCAGCGAGACGATGGCCAGGACGCCGGGGCGACGCAGGGGCCCCGGCTGCGCTCCGCGCAGCACCGAGGCCGGGTCGAAGTGCAGGTCCACGGGCTTGTCGTCACCGTCGACGTCCAGTCGCGCGGTGACGGGCTGCAGTTGGGCGAGCTGGGTCGCGATGCCCGGGATCTGTGCGGGAATGCCCGCGCCGACCAGCACATGGTCCACACCGGCCAGGATCGCGCCGAACATCGCGGGGACCGTGGCGAGCTGGACCTTCTCCAGGTAGTTGACGCCGACCGGGCCTTCGTGGCCCTCCCGGGCGAGCCACACCTCGCAGAAGTTGGCCACGACGGTCAGCGACCGGGCCGGGCACGCTTCCTCGGCCGTCAGCCGGGGTGTGGCCGCGAACCGCTCGCCGGCACCGATCCCGCCCTCGACGAAGTAGCGCTCCCGTATGGAATCGGCAAGTTCCGGTACCGGGAAGGCTGCCAGCGCCCGTCTCAGGTGGCCGCCGGGGTCACCGCCCTGCAGCACCCGGATCAGCAGGGTGTCCAGGGCGGTACCGGAGACGACACCCAACTGCCCGGTACGCGCGACGGCGCGAGCCAGGCGCCAGCCGGACACGCCCACCCCCATTCCGCCTTGGATCAGCCAGGGCAGGTCGGCCCTCGTCCGGGGTGTGCTCATCGGTCCTCGCAAGGATGGTAGCCGGGTCCGGAACACGTACTTACGGTTCCGTAACCTACGGTACCGTAACCAGAATTCGCGCCCTCCACCCCCCCGGGTTCAGCAGCGGGCGTCCGTGGCTGTCGCCGGTGCGGCGGACCGTGCGACCGCGCAGAGGAACATCCGCCGGGCCGCGGTGTCCCGGCGGACCTCCCGGAGCGGCAGGGGCTCACAGATGTCGTGCGTGACTGCGGTGACTCGGCCGGCCACGCCGCGGGCGCAGGCGGCTTGGCGCGGTTCGTCCGGGCCGGCGACGCTGAGGCCGGTGGCCAGGATCCCGGTCGGCGAAGCCCTTCGCGGGCGACGCACCGTGCGTCGCTGACGTGCCCGGAGCCCGGTTCGGGCACGTCCCCCACCGTGCTCCCGTGGACGACGCCGGCCTCGTGGACGGCGGGGCGGAAGGCTCCGGGCAAGGATCAAACCGAAAGGCTCCGGTGCGCTCGCCCCAGCCACCTTCCGGAAGGCTCCCCGGGGCTCAACCGACCCGCTCCGCCCGGTGCTTGGCCGCCCGCATCCTGACCTCCGCGGGCAGCGCCGCCAGTCCGGCCGACTCCCGCGCATGGGTCAGCGCCTGATCGGTCAGCTCCGTCAGCGCCGCCCCCGGGTCCACATGCGGCTCCAGCAGCAGCCGTACGCGGGCCTCGGGGGCGTTTCTGCGGCCGGTCAAGTGGGTCCGCGCCCGGTGGACACCGTCCGCCGACGCCGCCTCGTCGGTCAGTACCGTCTCCAGGGCGCGGCCCCGCAGCAGCGCGCCCTCGCCGTCGCCGGTCTCGACCAGGACCTCGGTGAGGCGGCGGCGCCGCAGGACCGCGGTCAGCCACCACAGGGCGAGCAGCACCAGGACCACGAGCACCGCGATGACGGTCGGCCACCACCAGCCCTCGGCGCGCCAGCGGGTGCGCTCGGCGTCGCTGAGCAGGACGTCGTGCTTGCTGTGGTGGATCCACCAGGACGGCGGGTCCAGGCCGAGGCCGACGGCGAGCACGGAGCCGCCGAGCAGGACCAGGACGACGCCGATGACGGCGAGCAGGACACGGTTGACGGTCCTCAGCACGGCGCTCACCCCTTCCGTCCGGGCCGTCGTACATGCACCGAGAGCGCGGGCGGCCGGGACAGGCCGAGGCCGCGGATCGCGTCGGCGAGGACGTCGTCCAGGTCGGCGCGAACGTCGTCCAGGTCGCGGAAGTGGGAGACCGCGCGGACGTCGGCCCGCTTGCGGCCCATCCGGACCCGTACCGACTGCACGCCCGCGATCTCCATGGCCCGGTCGCGCAGGGTCAGGGCGGCGGCCTCGCGGTCGAGTCCGGCACGGACATCGGGGTGGGTGCGGGTCATCGGCAGCACGGCGCGCAGGCCGGGGGTGGTGGCCAGGACGACCAGCCACAGGCCGAGCGCGACGGCAACGCCCGCGCCGACCAGCACCCAGGTGTCGTCGAGGGGGCGTTCGGCGAGCTGCCGGGCCAGTTCGCGCCGCCACTCCATCGCGGACCGGTCGGTGCGCACGGCGACGACGTCGTAGAGGAACGCGCCCGCGAGGACCAGCAGGAGCACGGCGACCACGGCGGCCGGGACCCGACGGGCGGACCAGAAGCGGCCGTTGGCGCCGTTCTCACCGTCCAGGACGGGCGGCGGGGGGTCGTAGGCGGCCGCGGAGGCGTTCTGGTCGAGTGTGCCGGTGCTGGCCGCCTTCTCGACGACCGGCATGGGTTGTGTGGTGCCCTCGGAGCCCTCCGAGCCCTGGGGCTCGCTCATCGCGTCCTCCCCTGTGCCGCGCCATGTGCCGAGTGCAGCCGCTCCACCTGAACGGCTACCTCCGGCACCTCCATGCCCACCAACGCGCCTACCCGCTCGGTGACATGACGACGCACGGCGGCGCAGCGGGCGCCGATGTCGGTGGGGTAGTCGAGTTCGAGATGGACCCGCACGCGCGCAATGTCGTGGTGAACCACGACGCCCGCGTGCGGGGGTGCCGCGTCCCCGGGCAGGGGGCCGAGGGCCTCGCGGGCGGCCTGGGAGGCGATCTTCGCCACGACCCGGTCGGCGATCCGGGTGGAGCCGCGCTCACCGGGCGGCACGGCGGCCCGCGGCAGGCGGACCTCACCGGGGTCGGCGCTCACCTACGTCACCGCCGGTCGTTGCGGCTGCGGAAGAAGTCACCGAGCTCCAGATCCCCTTCGAGGAACCGGCCGACGACGAAACCGATGGCGCCCAGCGCGGCCACCAGCAGGAAGGCGCCGAACCCGCCGAAGTACCCGGCGAAGCCCAGCGCCATGCCGGCGATCATGCCGACCACGGCCATGCTCATGGTGCGCTCCCCTCAGCGGTGCGTCGGCCGGTCACTGGATCCTGGGCTCCAGTTCCTCTTCCTCCTCGTCGGGCAGCTTCACATCGCTCACCGCGATATTGACCTCGACCACTTCCAGGCCGGTCATGCGCTCCACCGCGGAGACCACGTTCTCCCGGACCGCCCGTGCGACGTCGGCGATGGACACGCCGTAGTCGACGACGATCTCCAGGTCGAGCGCGGTCTGCACCTCGCCGACCTCGGCCTTCACCCCGCGGGTGACGGACTTCGAGCCGCCGCCCGGCACCCGGTCCCGCACCGCGCCGAAGGTCCGGCTCAGGCCGCTGCCCATCGCGTGCACGCCGAGGACGTCGCGCGCGGCGAGGCCCGCGATCTTCTCCACGACGCCGTCGGCGATGGTGGTCCGCCCGCGGGTCGAGGGGTCACCGCCGCCGCGCTTGACGGCCTTACGGGTCTGTACGGTCGGCTCCTGCTCGACCTGGGACTTCTGTGTCGTGTCGCTCATCGCCGTACGTCCCTTTCGGTTCGTCGTCCTTCGACCACCGTAAGTGCGGATGCCCCATCGCGCCCCGGGGATGCGGCAGGCTGGGGTAATGACGGCGGACGGATGGACGCGGGCGGTTCGGCATCAGCTGGGTCTGGGCAGACTGCTGCCCCTGGGCGGGGCGCGGGACGGCGCGTGGATCGCGGAACAGGCGGCCGTGGCGGTGCTGGAGCGCGCGGCGCACGGCATGCCGGGGGTGCGCCTGGGCGCGCTGCGGATCGGCCTCGCGGACCCCGAGCGGGTGCGGGAGTCCGTCGTACCGCCGCCGCCGAGCGCGCTGTCGCCCGGTGCGCTGCGGGTGACGGCGGAGTTCGCGGCGACGGCGGCGAAGCCGCTGCCCGCGGTGGCGGACCGGCTGCGGGCGGCGCTGGCCAGGGCCGCGGACGAGCGGCTCGGGCTGACGGTCACGGAGGTGGACCTGCGGGTGACGGCCCTGCTGGAGGATGCTCCGGAGCCCGCCCCGGTACGGCCGCAGGAGCCGCCGTCGGCGCGGGAGCCCGCGGACGGCGACGAGTCCCGCGCCGCGCGGGCCGCGCTCGCGGTGCCGGGCGTGGCCGGTCTCGCCGGGGCGCCGGTCGGCCTCGGCCGGCCGGTGCACATCGAGGAACGGCCCGCCGGGGCCGCGCTGCCCGCACGGCATGTCCGGCTGGAGCTCGCCATGGCCGCGGACCATCGGGCCGTGGAGGTGGCCCGCGCGGTCCGCGCCGAGGTGGCGAAGGCGCTGTCGGATCACCCGACGGTGGCGGTCCTGGTCACCGCCGTCGTCGGGTGAGGGCTCACTCCCCTACGCCGGCCAGGTCCCGCAGACGGCGCGCCTGGGCGGCGCGCTCGGCGACGCGCTGGTCCTCGTAGGTGCGGTCCGTGGCGCCGCGCAGCAGGGCCTTGGTCTCGATGACCGCGTCCCGGGGCGCCGCCAGCAGGGCGCCGGCGAGGTCGCGTACGGCGTCGTCGAGCTGGTCCGCGGGCACGGCGACATTGGCCAGGCCGGTGCTGACCGACTCCTCGGCCGTGACGAAGCGCCCGGTGGCGCAGATCTCCAGCGCCCGGGCGTAGCCGACGAGGCCCACCAGGGGGTGGGTGCCCGTCAGGTCGGGGACCAGGCCGAGGCTGGTCTCACGCATGGCGAACTGCACGTCGTCCGCGACGACGCGCAGATCGCAGGCGAGAGCGAGCTGGAAGCCCGCCCCGATGGCGTGCCCCTGGACGGCGGCGATGGACACGAGGTCACTGCGCCGCCACCAGGTGAACGCCTCCTGGTACTCGGCGATGGTCGCGTCGAGCTCGGCGTCGCTGCCGCGCGCGAGATCGATGAACGACGGTTCGCCGTCGAAACCCTCCGGCGTGAACGCCTGCCGGTCGAGTCCGGCCGAGAAGGACTTGCCCTCGGCCCGCAGCACGACGACCCGGACGGATCCGGGCAGCAGCCGACCGGCCTCGGTGAGCGCCCGCCACAGAGCGGGGCTCTGCGCGTTGCGCTTGTCGGGGTTGGTCAGCGTCACCGTGGCGACTGCGTCGTCGACGGTGAGTCGTACGCCGTCCTTGTCGAGAACCGGGTCGAGCGAAGCCATGGAGCGCCTCCGATGCTGTGCGGTCAGCTAAGTGACTGCACAGTAACCACCCGGCCGGTCAGACTGAACGACCGGGTGGCCACCATCGAAGCCGATGGGCCGCCCGAGGTCAGCCCGCGGCTTTTTTGCCGCGTGTCGCCCCGCCACGCCCACGCAGCGTGACGCCCGACTCGCTGAGCATCCGGTGTACGAAGCCATACGAGCGGCCGGTCTCCTCGGCCAGCGCCCGGATGCTCGCACCGGAGTCGTACTTCTTCTTCAGGTCTGCCGCGAGCTTGTCGCGCGCGGCGCCGGTAACCCGGCTGCCCTTCTTCAGAGTCTCGGCCACCCGTGCCTCCTCATGGGAAGTGCGCTCTGGTCTCCTCATGATCACCCCTCCTGGGCTTCATGGCCACCCATTCGGCAAGGTCCGTGAGACACGGATTTGACGACAGGAGCAGGTCCACACAAGAGGAATGCCTGATTCCGCACGGCCTCTCGCGTACCGCTGAACGGGTTGTTCCGCGAAGCTCCAGGTCAGGGACGCACGACGGCCGAGCCCTTGTCGACAAAGGGCTCGGCCGTGAAATGGATGTAGGACACACCTCGGTACGAGGAGATCTCACACAGATGATGGATCACGGATCGGCCGAATGATCCATACGCAGTGGATCAACCATTCGATCAAGCGAGGGCGACGAGATCCGCGTAGTCCGCGCCCCACAGGTCCTCGACGCCGTCCGGCAGCAGAATGATCCGCTCCGGCTGGAGCGCCTCGACGGCGCCCTCGTCATGGGTGACCAGAACGACGGCGCCCTTGTAGGTGCGCAGCGCGCCGAGGATCTCCTCGCGGCTGGCCGGGTCGAGGTTGTTGGTCGGCTCGTCGAGCAGCAGCACGTTCGCCGAGCTGACCACCAGGGTCGCGAGCGCGAGACGGGTCTTCTCACCGCCGGAGAGGACCCGGGCCGGCTTGTCGACGTCGTCACCGGAGAACAGGAACGAGCCCAGCACCTTGCGGACCTCGACCAGGTCCATGTCGGGCGCGGCGGAGCGCATGTTCTCCAGGACCGTGCGCTCCGGGTCGAGGGTCTCGTGCTCCTGGGCGTAGTAGCCGAGCTTGAGTCCGTGGCCCTCGACGACCTCGCCGGTGTCGGGCTTCTCCACACCGCCGAGCAGCCGGAGCAGCGTGGTCTTGCCGGCGCCGTTGAGGCCGAGGATGACGACCCGGGACCCCTTGTCGATGGCCAGGTCGACGTCGGTGAAGATCTCCAGCGAGCCGTACGACTTCGACAGGCCCTCGGCGGTCAGCGGGGTCTTGCCGCAGGGCGCGGGCTCGGGGAAGCGCAGCTTGGCGACCTTGTCGGAGACGCGCACCGCCTCCAGGCCGGCGAGCAGCTTGTCCGCGCGGCGCGCCATGTTCTGCGCGGCCACCGTCTTGGTGGCCTTGGCGCGCATCTTGTCGGCCTGCGAGTGCAGCGCGGCGGCCTTCTTCTCGGCGTTGGCGCGCTCGCGCTTGCGGCGCTTCTCGTCGGCCTCGCGCTGCTGCTGGTAGAGCTTCCAGCCCATGTTGTAGACGTCGATCTGGGCGCGGTTGGCGTCCAGGTAGAACACCTTGTTGACGACCGTCTCGACCAGGTCGACATCGTGGGAGATCACGATGAAGCCGCCGCGGTAGGTCTTGAGGTAGTCGCGCAGCCAGATGATCGAGTCGGCGTCGAGGTGGTTGGTCGGCTCGTCGAGCAGCAGGGTGTCGGCGTCCGAGAACAGGATCCGGGCGAGCTCGATACGGCGGCGCTGACCACCGGAGAGGGTGTGCAGCGGCTGGCCGAGCACCCGGTCGGGGAGGTTCAGCGCGGCGGCGATGGTGGCGGCCTCGGCCTCGGCGGCGTAACCGCCCTTGGTGAGGAACTCCGTCTCCTGGCGCTCGTACTGCTTCATCGCCTTGTCGCGGGTGCTGCCCTTGCCGTTGGCGATGCGCTCCTCGTTCTCGCGCATCTTGCGGATCAGGACGTCCAGGCCGCGCGCGGACAGGACGCGGTCGCGGGCGAGCACGTCGAGGTCGCCGGTGCGCGGGTCCTGCGGGAGGTAGCCGACCTCTCCGGAGCGGGTGATGGCACCGCCGGCGGGGAGGCCCTCGCCCGCCAGGCACTTGGTCAGAGTGGTCTTGCCGGCGCCGTTGCGGCCGACCAGGCCGATGCGGTCGCCCTTGGCGACACGGAAGGTGGCGGACTCGATGAGGACACGGGCGCCGGCGCGCAGCTCGATGCCGGTGGCGGAGATCACGGTCAGACTCCAAGGCGGGGTCGTTGGCGGAATGGGCGGCTGAGGACGTTCCCGCCGTCTAATGCGCGAGGAGAATGGCCATGCGGCCAGTCTAACGGGGCTGTGCAAGCGGTTTTCGGCCGCTGGGACCCTTACCGGGGAGGGGCCGGGGGCACGGGGTGATCCGGGCACCGCGGTGAGCTGGGACGTCCGCGACGCCTTGGGGGGCGGTGGGCGGCCGCACGTGACGTTCGGCACGCGCGCTGCGGGGGGGCGGCCGGACCAGGTCCGGCAGTCGTGCCGGACGGGGCGGCGCGTACGGGCGGTCCCCGACGGCGTTCTTCAGCCAACGGGTCGGCACCGCCTGCGGGGCGGCACCCCGGGCAGGAGGCGTTGTCGGTGGTCGCTGCGACACTGACGGCAGTGGGATTCCCGGGCGGACTACGGCTTTTCAGGCGGACGGCGAGGGAGTGATCGGCATGGCGGGCACGGAGAGCGGGCGTCCGAGCATCTATCCGACGGTGTTGTACGCGGACGCGCGCGCCGCGATCAGGCAGCTCACGGAGGGCCTCGGCTTCACCGAGCTGACGGTGTACGAGGGCGCGGACGGCTCGGTGTTCCACGCCGAACTGGCCCAGGGCAACGGCGCGGTGATGGTCGGTTCGAAGGGCCGCGGTGGTGTCTTCGACACGGCGATGAAGGGCGCGGGCCCGGTGGGGGTGTACGTCGTCGTGGACGACGTGGACGAACACCACCGGCGCGCCGTGGAGCACGGCGTGGAGATCCTGATGCCCCCGACGGACCAGGACTACGGCTCCCGGGACTACATGGCCCGGGACGCCGAGGGCAACATCTGGAGCTTCGGCACCTATGCGCCGGAGACCGGCGGCTAGTTCCCGCCCGTGTGCACCTGGAAGGCGGCCCGGCGGACGGCCTTGGCCAGGGCCGGGTCGGGGTGTGCGGCGGCCAGGGCGACCAGGACCTGCACGGTGCGCGGGTGGCCCACCGAGCGGACCTCGTCCAGCAGGGCGGGGACCGTGGGCTGAAGCGCGGACTCCAGGTGGCGGACGAGCATCGGGGCCTCGCCGTGGTCGGCGACGGCCGCGGCGGTGTCGACCCAGAGCCAGGTGGCCTCTTCCCGGGTGAGCACCTCATGGGCGTCCTCGGGGTCGACCCCGTCGTGCTCGGCCAGCCACAGCAGGGCGTACGGCCGCAGGGCGGCCTCCTCGGCCACGGACCGTACGTCGGGCTCGGCGGGGGCGCCGACGACGCGCAGCGCCTCGAAGGCGAGGCCGCGCAGCAGGGCGTCCTCGCCGCGGGCGGCGTGGATCAGCTCGGTGACGGCGCTGCCGACGGGGCGGGCGGCGAGCCAGGCGCGGTACTCGGCACGGGCGGCGTTGGGGCGGAGCTGGGCGCAGCCGCGGAGCATGCCCTCGGCGGCCTGCTCGATGTTCCCGGCGGGGCTCTGCGCGGCGACGCAGATCTGCTCCAGCTTGACCCAGACCGCCCAGCTGCCCAGCGGGGTGAGGGTGGCCTGGCCGTCGCCGCAGGTGAGGGCGCCGACCGAGGCGAGGGCGTGCAGGGCCCAGTCGAGGAGGGGGGCGAGCGGGGTGTCCTCGGTACGGGCTTCGGGGTCCGGCTCGGGCTGCGGGCCGAAGGGGATCTCGCAGCGCTCGGTGCGCAGTTCGGTGACGCGCTGCTCCAGCAGGTCGAGGAGTTGCGCCACCGGCACGGGGCCGGCGGACAGCTGGAGGAAGGAGAGCACCTGGGGCATGGCCGAGACGACCTCGGCGACGGCGGCGGGCTCGTGGTCGACGGGCTCCGGGTAGGCGAGCGACCAGGCGTCGAAGAGGGCGACCCAGCCGCGCAGCACGGCGCTGTCGTCGCGGTGCCAGGCGCGCAGCCGCCACCCCGGGCGGGCGCTGTCGCCGTGCACCTCGATGAGGCCGGCGAGGCGGGCGATGTCCCAGTCGGCGCGGACCTGAACTGCGGTCAGGTGCAGATCGGCGGCGGCCCGTTCGGCGGTCGCGTCGGACAGGGCGCCCTTGCCGTCGGAGTGCGCGCCGTCGCGGCCGGGGCGCAGGGCGGCGTCGGCCCAGTGGGCGACGCGGGCCGCGGCGGCCAGACCGGTACGTGCCATTCCGGCCAGTTCCGCGGGGGCCGGGGTGCCCTCCGGAGGGCGTGGTGCGGCGCGGCGGGGGCGCCGCTGGTTCACGGCTCTGGGGGCGGCGGCCAGGGGTCGCGGGCGGACGAGTCGAAGCCTGGAGTCGCGCGGGATACGGGACGTCACGGGTGCAGTCTTCCGGTTGACGGTCCGAAAACCCAAACGGAATGTCACGAGGGGCGACGGGGATGGCCAACGCACGGGGTCCCGCGAGCGGCGGGGGGCCGATAACAGGCCAGTCGTACGGGGTTAAACGGAACGTGTGCGACCGGTCCCGAGGGGGCGCGGGACAGGGCGTTCACATCAGGGGGGTCAGGAAGCGGCGCAGGGATTCCTCGTAGGACTTGGGGTCGGCGTTCCACATCGCGCCGTGGGGAGCGCGCTTGACGGTGTGGAGGTTGACCAGGTTGGGGCGGGCGGCCGCGAGGCGGCGGGAGAAGGTCCAGGGGGCGACGGTGTCGTCGGGGCCGTGGAAGATCAGGGTCGGCACGGTGACCGCCTCCGGGGTGCCGCCCGAGGTGGCGTGGTCGCCGTACAGGCCCGTGCGGCCCTGGGCGGCGCGGACGGCGAGCGGGAGCAGGGCGCCCGGGGTGCGGCGGGCCGCCGCCAGGGCGCGCAGGGTCGCCTCCCAGTTGAGCACCGGGGAGTCCAGGACCAGCCCGGAGACTCGGTCGCGCAGTCCGGAGCGGGCGGCGGCGCGCAGGGCCATGGTGGCGCCGATGGACCAGCCGAGCAGGACGACCTGTTCGGCGCCGTAGCGCACGGCGTAGCGGATCGCCGCGTCCAGGTCGCGCCACTCGGTCTCGCCGAGGTGGTTGAGGCCGTCCGGGGAGCGGGGCGCGCCGAGGTCGCCGCGGTAGGCGAGGGCGAGGACCGGGAACTGGCGGGCGGCGAGGAACTCCATGACGTTCATGGACAGTTCGCGGGTGGTGCCGAGGCCGTGCACCGCGATGACCCAGGTGGTGCGGGTGCCGGGGACGAACCACGCGGGCAGGGAGCCGAGTTCGCCGGGGATGTCGATGTCGGCGTGGTCGAGGCCCAGGGCGGCGGCGGGGTCGCCGATGTGGAGGTTGGGGGTGAGCCAGACCCGGTCGCCGGGGGCGAGGGTGCCGTGGGTGACGCGTTCCAGGCGGCGGACCGCGGTGTCGGCGGTGTGGGTCGCCGTGGGGAGGACGGGGCCGACGACCGCGTGCGAGCCGTCGCCGCCGAGGCCGTAGGTGCCGGGGCGCAGGGAGGCCAGGTCGCGGGTGAGCGTGATCTGGCCGGCGGCCGTGCCGTGCACGGTGAGCCGGGGTTCGGTGGGCAGGGGTCTGCCGGGGGGCGCCTTGAGCGCGGCGTCGCTGGCGAGGCGGCCGGCGGCCACGCTTGCCGCGCCGGCGGCCAGGGCCATGGTGACGGCAGCGGCCGTCGCTGTGACAGTGCGCACCAGTCCAGTGTCCTGGGGGACCCGGTCGGCGGCCAGTGGGAGGGCGGGTGGGGGTGACGGTCGGCGGAGCGGGGGTGCCGTGGGGGGGTAGGTTTCGCTTGCCCGCAGCCAGGTCAGCCAGGGTCGGCTACCCCGGCTGGCCGTAGCCCCGTAGCTTCTCGCCGACCTCTGCCAGCTGCTCCCCCGACAGCAGTGACGGTGTCCGGCCCGGTACCGAGGATGCCGTGAGCCACACCCGGCACATCCACTCCAGTTGGGCCGTGCGGTCGTAGGCCTGGGCGAGGGTCGTGCCGTACGCCATCGTGCCGTGGTTCTGGAGGAGGCAGGCGGTTCGGCCGGTCAGGGCTCGGAGCATGTTCTCGGCCAACTCCTCGGTGCCGTATGTCGCATACGGGGCAACCCGGGCGGGGCCGCCGAGGTCCGCGGTGATGTAGTGGATCGCCGGGACCTCCTGGACCAGCGTCGAGACGGCCGTGGCGTGCACCGCGTGGGTGTGGACGACGGCGCGGGCGCCGGTGGCGCCGTAGACGGCGAGATGCATCGGCAGCTCGCTGGTCGGCCGGAGCGTTCCGAGCACCTGGCGGCCGGAGAGGTCGACGCCCGTGATGTCCTCGGGCGCGAGCCGGTCGTAGGGCACTCCCGACGGTGTGACCAGGACCGTGTCCCCGATGCGCACCGAGACATTGCCCGAGGTGCCCACGACCAGCCCCTCGGAGACCGTCCGGCGGGCGGTGGCGACCAGGTCCGCCCAGGCCCGCGTCTCCTCGGGACGCACACCCTCCCGCCACGGCTCCCGCACTTCCTGTGCGCCCTCCCCCGCTTCCCCCGCGCCCCGCCGCTTCCCTCGCTGCTCAGCCATGCCGCGATCCTGCCAGCCCCGCCCCCGGACGGCCGTCGGGCCGGGGCACTTTAGGCCGGAAGTCAGGCGTCCGGAAGGGCGCACAGCGGGACGAAAGGATACTTCTCAGTGCTTGGCCGGAGATCGACGAGCATTCCCCGAACTTCCAGTACTCTCTGGCTGATTTGTTGTGCACGCAGCCATTCCGGGGGGAAACATGGCCCGTGATCGCAAACCGTTCCGCCGTCGCGCCCGCGTTCTCGCGGCGTCCGTGGCGGCACTCACCGTCGGGGGAACCGCGCTGGCCGAGACTCCGGCCGGCGCGGCGAGCCGCCCCAAGGGGCACGACGTCTCGTCCCACCAGAAGAACGTCGACTGGCAGCGGGCGAAGTCCAGGGGCGCCAGGTTCGTCTACGTCAAGGCGACCGAATCCCACACCTATCGCAACCCCTACTTCCGCCAGCAGTACGACGGCTCCCGCGGCGCGGGCCTGATCCGCGGGGCGTACCACTTCGCGCTGCCGAACAAGTCGTCGGGGAAGGCCCAGGCCGCGCACTTCGTGCGCAACGGCGGCGGCTGGACGGCGGACGGCTGGACGCTGCCGCCCGCGCTGGACATCGAATACAACCCGTACGACAAGGACCACAAGTGCTACGGCCTGACCCGGTCGAGGATGGTCGGCTGGATCAAGGCGTTCAGCGGCGAGGTGAAGCGGCTGACCGGCCGTCGGCCGGTGATCTACACGACCGCCCACTGGTGGAACACCTGCACGGGCGGCAGCCGGGCCTTCGCCTCCGACCACGCGCTGTGGGTGGCCCGCTACAACTCCACCAGCGCGGGCACCCTGCCGGCCGGCTGGTCGATGTGGACCTTCTGGCAGTACGACAACGGCGGCAGCCTGCCGGGTGACCAGAATCTCTTCAACGGGTCCCTGAGCCAGCTCAGGAAGTTCGCCCGGGGCACCTGACCCTTGGGGCGACTGAGGCCCGTGATCCCGTGCGGTGTCGCGCGGTGTAAACGGAAGGCCAAAACTCGCCTCCGGACACCGTGCGGCCTGCCCCAGTTCACCTTCCGTTCATCCAGGTTACCTACGTTCATCCGACCAATGACCTCGAACGATTGCCTGGGTAAATGGAAAGCTTCTCGCTGATCCTCGCGATTGTGGTGGTAACCGCACTCGCGTTCGATTTCACGAACGGTTTCCACGACACCGCCAACGCGATGGCCACCACCATCTCGACCGGTGCGCTCAAGCCCAAGGTCGCGGTGGCCATGTCCGCCGTGCTGAACCTTGTCGGCGCCTTTCTCTCCGTGGAGGTCGCCAACACGATCTCCAAAGGTCTCGTCGACGAGACCGGCATCCGTCCCGAGGTCATCTTCGCCGCCCTGGTCGGCGCGATCCTCTGGAACCTGCTGACCTGGCTGGTGGGCCTGCCCTCCAGCTCCTCGCACGCCCTCATGGGCGGTCTGATCGGCGCCACCATCGCCTCGGCGGGCGTCGGCGCGGTCCACGGCGACGTGCTCGTCACCAAGGTCCTGATCCCGGCCATCGCCGCCCCGCTGGTCGCGGGTATCGCCGCGATGCTGGCGACGAAGCTGATGTACTCACTCGGCAAGATGGCGGAGGGCAGCAAGTCCTCCGAGAAGGGCTACCGCGCCGGGCAGATCGCCTCCGCCGGTCTGGTCTCCCTCGCCCACGGCACCAACGACGCCCAGAAGACGATGGGCATCATCACCCTCGCCCTGGTCGCCGGCGGCACCCTCGCCCCCGACTCCGACCCGCCCATGTGGGTCATCCTCTCCGCGGGCCTGGCCATCGCGCTCGGCACCTACCTCGGCGGCTGGCGGATCATCCGCACCATGGGCAAGGGCCTCACCGACCTCCAGCCGCAGCAGGGCTTCGCCGCCCAGACCAGCGCGGCGACGGTCATCCTCGCCTCCTCCCACCTCGGCTTCTCCCTCTCCACCACGCACTCCGTCTCCGGCTCGGTGATGGGCGCGGGGCTCGGCCGCAAGGGCGGTGTGGTCCGCTGGTCCACCGCGACGCGGATGTTCGTCGCCTGGGGTCTGACCCTGCCGGCCGCGGCCCTGGTCGCCGCGATCGCGGAGTGGGTCACCGGCTTCGGCAGCTGGGGCACCGGCGTGGTCGCGGTGTTCCTGATCGCCTCCAGCGCGGCGATCTGGAAGATCTCGCGGCGTGAGGTCGTCGACCACACGAACGTCAACGGGACCGAGGAGCCCGCGGGTGTCGTGACGACGGCGATGGCCGCCGTGACCCCGCCCCCGGCGGGCACGGTGACCGAGGACCTCTCGGCGACGATCCCGGCCCCCGCGGGCGAGCCGGCCCCGTCGCAGGCCACCGTCTGACCCCCCACCCAGCGAAGGAAACATCACCATGAAGATCGACTGGGCGGCTCTCGGTTCCGTCTTCGGCGTCAGCCTCGTGGTCACCGTGGCCCTGGTGGCCCTGTTCACCCTCGGCATCGCGGGCCTCGCGCGCCGCGAGCGGGCTGCGGAGCAGGGCGGTACCGCGACGGCGGCGGTCACGGGCGCGTACGCGTGCTTCGCGGCGTGCGCCGCGGCGGTCGGCTACGGGATCTATCTGATCGTGGCCTGACGCCCACCGCACGGACTCGCGCCCTGTTCCGGGATCTCCTAACGGAGGTCCGCGGAGCAGGGCGCTTTCGCGTACGACGCGGGTGGGAGGTTCTCCCTGAGGGCGCGCGGGTCGTAGTCGCCGAGCGGACCGCACAGGGTCTTGACGAGCGTGTCCTTGTCCAGCGGGATCTTCCCGATCCCCCAGTCCGTGCCGTAGTGCAGCGCGTTGCCGGCGGTGCGCCAGGCGCCTTCCGGCCAGAGGAGGCCCAGAGCGGCGATGGGCTCCTCCCCGTGCTCGGACCAGAGCTCGGTGTCGGAGGACGAACCGTGCCCGAAGCCCGATGCCAGCACGATCCGCCCGTCACTGCCGTAGGCGCCGATCATGGTGTGCCCACGGACGGGTAGCCGGTGATCTCTCACCCCCGTGGCAGGGTTCGCCACCACCAGTTCGTCACGGAGCACCACCGCCACGCGCTCACCGTCGTCCCGGAAACGCAACCCCAGCGGCTGGAAGTCGTCCGAGAGAAGCCCCAGGCGCCGTGTCGTACCGCGCCCGTGCTCGTCCTCCGGGTCCCAGATGGTGACCGTCCCGTCCCGTCTGAGCATCCAGGCCGTTCCGTTCTTCGGCGAGACCTCGATCGCCACACAGTCGGACCGCCTCATCTCTCGTGCGTCTCTGCAGTCGGGCGCGTGCGCGGACGTGAGGTCGCCGTCCGCGTCGAGCCGCCGCACACCGTCAGCACCGAGCAGGAGGAAGTCATCGCTGCCCAAGGCACGGACGTCCAGCACGAGCGGATCCTCCGCAGCGTCTTCCGCAGGGCTCGCTCTCGGGGTCCTCTTCACCAGCCGCGGCCCAGTGGTACGCACCTCGTAGAGCGCCCACCCCCTGTCCCCCCAGACGACAAGAGAGCGGCCGCTTCTGCTGAAGATCGCGGAGTCGGTGGACTGCTCACCGAACTCACCCCAGTCGGCGCGCACTTCCCGCCAGTGATTCCCGCTGAGCACCGAGAGCACCAGGCGGCCCTCCGGCAGTCCCGACGCGTCGACGGTTCCGACCACGGCCAGCTTCTGGCCGGACGGAGCGAACTCGGCCGACTCCTTCCAGCCCCGCAACGGCGGATGCCGTACCCGATCCAGCCGGAAGGTCACCAGGTCCCGGTTGCACAGGACATGCAGGACCGGGTCGCGTCCAGGCCGCGACGTGACGAGATCGAGGGGGTTGTCGGGGCATTCCAGCCGGATGTCCGCGTAGGCCAGGGGGCGGGTGGTCACGTAGTCCGCACCCGTCTCGACGTCATGCCAGAGGATGTCGCCCGACGCGTCATCGGTGACGAAGCGGCCGGTCACGTCCGAGACCGGCTGCGATCCGTATCTCCCTGCCGCCGCGAGCCGCTCGCCGGTCGCCGGATCCCGAAAGCTTCCGTCGAAGTCCCGCTGCCCCCTGACCCCCAACGTCCGGCCTCCGGCTCCGATCAACACGGCGTCGAGGGGTCCTTCCTGCCATTGCCGCGCACCGGAGTCCAGCGCGAGCGCGCGCACCGACTCGGGATCCCTGACGTCACCCGTCGAGGCTTCCTCGCCCAGGAGGACCAGTGGCGTGTCCTTCCCCGGTGCGCCCGCCAGAGCGGCTTCCGTCAGGCAGGCGCCTGCTCGGAGCAGACCCGGCGGAACACTCTTCGTGTCTCCCCGGCCTGTGTCGCGGAGGTACAACCGCACTCCGTCCTGGCGTGTGCCGGTGAGACACGTCCCGGAGGCGTCCACGTCCTTGCTCGCCACGTGCAGCACGATCCGGCCGTCCGCCGAGAAGTCCAGGGCGAGGCTCTCGCCCTCGACCCGAGCATCACGCCGCGCCCACTCGTCCACCGCCGCGCGGTCGGCCGACCGCCACACCTTGCCCTGACCCTCGGGACCCGCTGCCACCACCCGGGCCCCGTCATCGCTCACCGCCACGGAGTCGGCCCCCTCGGGCACCCCGTCCAAGCCGTGCTTCTCGGGCTTCCCGACGGACAGCCCGGTGATCACATCACCGCGAACCCCACCCTCGTCATCCTCCGTCAGCACCGCCACGCGGCTGCCGTCCGCCGAGGCGGCCAGCGCGGTGACCCGCCCTCCCAGGAACCCCTCCTCGACGTTCCGCGCCATGGCCATGCCCGGATACACCTCCAGCAGCGCCCGGTACGTCTCCTCGGTCGGCTCCGTCCGATGCGCCAGCACCGCGAGCGCGGCCCCCTCGACGGGGTCGTCGGTGAACCGGTCCCGCGCCAGGGCCGCCAGTTCGTTCGCCGCGGTCTCCCTGTCCCTGCGGTCCGCGTCCCGGCCCGCCTGCGTGACGAAGTAGGTCAGGGTCGCCGCGAGCACGGCCAGCGCCGCCACCAGCGCCACCCCCGTACGCCCGCGTCGCACCGACCGCCGTTGGAAAGTCTTGCTGCGGCGGATGAACTCGCTCTCCGACAAGGACAGTTCGGCGGGTCGCAGGGCCGCCGTCGTCCGTGCCGTCGCCAACTCCTGCCCCCGCAGCAGCAGATCGTCATTGCAGCCACTGTCCTCCCACTCCCGCAGCCGGCCCCGCAGCTTCTCGTGCCAGGTCAGGAACGCTCGTGACTCGTCCAACCACCGCCGCAATGTGGGCCATTGGCGGACCAGCGCCTCATGTGCCAGGGCCACCGTCTCCCGCCCGGAGCTGTCCCGGGAGATGACCAGGAGGCGGGTTGCGGCCAATGCCTGGGCTGCTGTGCGGAGTTCGGGTGGGAGATGGGCGAAGGCCCTGGCCACTCGGGCGTACTCCTTGCCCCTGACCGGGCGGGCCAGGCGCTCGAACAGGCGGCGGGCCGTCGGCTCGTCGGGGCCGTCCGGGGGCTTGCAGACCTGGGCCAGTTGGTGGTCGGCGTACCGGGAGAGGGCGCCTTCGACGCCGCCGATCTCGCGGTAGGCCGTGTGGGTCAGACGGCCGTGTTCGCGGCGGTCCCAGAGTTCCGCCAGGGCAAATTCGACCAGGGGCAACGCTCCTGGTTCGCCGCCCGCATCCGACACCAGGAGTTCCGGCAGGCCCGGTTCGAACGCGACGCCGGGGATGGCGGCCACCGGGCGGCGGACCACCTCGTCCAGTTGGGACGGGGTCATCGGGGCCACCATCTGGACCGTGCCACTCAGCGCCTCCGCCCGGCCGCCGGTGACCAACTCCTCCAGGGAGGCCGAGCGCAGGGTCGCGAGGACACGCAGGCGGCGGCCCTCCGGGTGAACCGCCCTGGCCATCGGCAGCAGCACGTCCAGCAACGCCCTCGCGTCCGCCGGGCGTGCTCCCACCGTCTCCTCGAACTGGTCCAGCAGGATGACATGGCCCGCCGGGCCCGACTCCGCCAGGATGCGGGCGCCCAGCAGGGTCGCCGCCGAGCAGTCCTGGCCGAGGGCGCGGGCCGGCTCCCGTACCGGCGGGAACTGTGCGCCCAGCGCCTCCGCCAGGGTCCGGACCGGGTCCGTGTCCGGCTGGCCCGCGAAGTCCGTCACCGTGTGGCCCGCCGCGCGCAGCAACGGGAGCACTCCCGCTCGTACCAGCGACGACTTGCCCACTCCCGATGCTCCCGCCACCGGGACGAAGGGGTGTTCGCGCAGTGCCTCCGCGATGCGTTCGCTGTCCGCCCGGCGGGCGAAGAAGAGAGTCGCGTCCTGTTCGCGGAAAGGTTCCAGGCCCCGGAAGGGGGAGGAGCACAGGCCCGGTTCCAGGCCCAGGAGGTGGGCGGCCGGGATGAGGTACGCCGTGCTCGCGCCCGTTCCCGTGTCCGCCGCCACCGTCATGCCGACGACGCCGCCCTGCGCCGTGTCCCAGACCGGGCCGCCGCTGAAGCCGCGGCCGATGGTCCGGCCGCGCGGTTCCATCGACGTCCAGCCCTTGCCCACCGGCGCCCGCAACCGGCCGTCCACCCACACGCCGTGGTCGTCGGTGCGGAGGGGGAAGCCGAGGACGCGGAAGGGGTGGTCCCAGACCGCCGTGCCGCCCGCGAGGCGGACGGGGGTGGTGCCGGGGGCGGCCGACAGCCGCAGCAGGGCGATGTCGCCGCCGCCGTCCCCGGCCACCGGGCGCCAGTGCGTGACCGTCGCGGGCAGGCGGGCGGACGGCGGGTTGAGGAGGGGGAAGTCGACCGTCACCGCGCCCGTCGGCGGGAGCGGGTCCGTGTCGGGGACGCCCAGCGCGTTCGCCACCACGTGGGCGCAGGTGCACAGGGTGTCCTCGGCGATGAGGAAGCCGCTGCCGGTTACCTGGCCGTCGTGGCTCCAGAACCGGGCGATACCGCGCGCGAGTTCGTCGTCAGGTGCGGGCGTCGGCATCGCGCTGCCCGGGAAGCGCCGGTTCGTTCGCCCAGTTCATGGTCACTGTGAAGTGCGCCTCGGTGGAGCCCCTGGCCACCACGACCCCCGCCTCCGCGCTCAGCGTGATGCCGAACTCGACCGTGACCGATTCGGGCGGTCTGGGCAGTTCCCGGGCGCCCTCCAGGACCGCGCCCAGCGCGGGGCGCACCCGGGCGAGCGCCTGCTGGAGGGTCTCGGCCGCCCCGGCGACCGCGCCGCCGCGCGACACGCGCTGCACTCCGGCGGGCCCCTCGCCCGTCACCTCCAGCAGGACGACCTGCCCGTCGTCCAGCACCATTTCGCCCACGTACGCCATGGACCCGGCCCTCCACCTCGGCTGCGCTCGATCGGTCCCCGGTATTCCAGTTCGTCACGGACCGCAGTCGCAAGGCGCTCCCGGGTAGTCACCTCGTGTGGGTGACCCCGCGAGCCAAACCCGCCCCGCCGGACCCGATGTGGGCCTCAGCACACTCTCCCCTCGCAGGTCAACGGCAAGTTGACGGCCCTTCCGGGGCCGTGGTGGACTTCCGGAGCCAATTACGGCGGCAGAAGAGGAAGCCGGTGCGAGTCCGGCGCGGTCCCGCCACTGTCACCGGGGTAGGAACCCCCGGGAGCCAGGAACTCTCGCCACCGGTCTCGTCGTACCAGGGCGTGGACACCCTGAGTGAGGACATATCGCGATGCTCGCCTGCCGATCGACATCCAGCACCAGACCCGTAACTGACTCCGCGATCGGCTGAGCCGATGCGGGCCGATCGCGTCTTCGCGTACGGCGCCGCCGCCGGCCTCCTGGGTGACCTGCTCCTCGGCGATCCGCGCCGTGGGCATCCGGTCGCCGTGTTCGGGCGGGCCGCGGGCGCCGTGGAACGTCAGTTGTGGCGTGACGACCGGGGCCGGGGCGCGCTGCACGCCGGTGTGTGCGCCGGTGGCGCCGTCGCCATGGGGGCGCTCGCCTCTCGTGCGGTACGCCGGTCCCCCGCCGCCTCCATCGCGCTGACCGGCGTCGCCACCTGGGCGGTGGTCGGGGGGACTTCGCTGGCCCGGGAGGCCCGGGTGATCGGGCGGGCCCTGGAGGCGGGGGACGTCGGGGCGGCTCGGGCGCGGCTGCCGCATCTGTGCGGGCGGGATCCGCAGGCGCTGGACGCCGACGGGATCGCGCGGGCGGTCGTGGAGTCCGTCGCCGAGAACACCTCCGACGCGGTGGTGGGGGCGCTGGTCTGGGGGGCCTTGGGCGGGGTTCCGGGGCTGCTCGGGTTCCGGGCCGTGAACACGCTCGATGCCATGGTCGGTCACAAGTCGCCCCGCTATCGGCGGTACGGGTGGGCCTCGGCCCGGCTCGACGACGTCGCCGGCTGGCCGGGGGCGCGGCTGACCGCCGTACTCGCCGCCGCCGCCGGGGGGAACGCCCAGGGTGCGGTACGCGCCTGGCGCGCCGACGCGGTGAAGCACCCGAGCCCCAACGCCGGGCCCGTGGAGGCGTCGTTCGCGGGGGCGCTCGGGGTGCGGCTCGGCGGGACCTTGTCGTACGGCGGACGCATCGAGCACCGGCCGGTGCTGAACGGGGAGGGGCGTGCGGTGGACGTCGGGGACATCGAGCGGGCCGTACGGCTGTCTCGGCGGGTCGGTTGGCTGGCGCTCGGCGTGAGTGCCGTCGCGCGCGGTCTGGTGAAGGGAGCGCGGTCATGACCGGCGGGGGGCTGCTGGTCGCCGGGACCACCTCCGACGCCGGGAAGAGTGTCGTCACCGCCGGGATCTGCCGGTGGCTGGTGCGGCAGGGGGTCAAGGTCGCGCCGTTCAAGGCACAGAACATGTCCCTCAATTCGTTCGTCACGCGCGAGGGCGCCGAGATCGGGCGGGCGCAGGCCATGCAGGCGCAGGCCTGCCGGGTCGAACCGACCGCGCTGATGAACCCCGTGCTGCTCAAGCCTGGCGGGGACCAGAGCAGCCAGGTCGTGCTCATGGGCAAGCCGGTCGGCGAGATGAGCGCGCGCGGCTATCACGGCGGGCGGCAGCAGCGGCTGCTCGGCACGGTGCTGGACTGTCTCGCGGAGTTGCGGGGCACGTATGACGCGGTGATCTGCGAGGGGGCGGGCAGTCCGGCCGAGATCAATCTGCGGCGGACCGACATCGTCAACATGGGGATCGCCCGGAATGCCGGGCTGCCGGTGGTGGTGGTCGGTGACATCGACCGCGGGGGCGTCTTCGCCTCCTTCTTCGGGACGGTGGCACTGCTCTCGCCCGAGGACCAGAAGCTCGTCGCCGGGTTCCTCGTCAACAAGTTCCGCGGCGACGTCTCGCTGCTGGAGCCGGGCCTGGACATGCTGCACGGGCTCACCGGACGGCACACCTACGGCGTCCTGCCCTTCCGGCACGGGCTCGGCATCGACGAGGAGGACGGGCTGCGGGTGTCGCTGCGCGGCACGGTCCGCGAGTCCGTGGTCGCGCCGCCGGTCGGCGCGGACGTGCTGCGGGTCGCCGTCTGCGCGATCCCGCTGATGTCCAACTTCACCGATGTGGACGCGCTCGCCGCCGAACCGGGCGTCGTCGTGCGGTTCGTGGACCGGCCGGAGGAACTGGCCGACGCCGACCTCGTGGTGATCCCGGGCACCCGCGGGACCGTGAAGGCGCTGGAGTGGCTGCGGGAACGGGGCCTCGCGGAGGCCATCGCGCGCCGGGCCGCCGAACAGCGGCCCGTGCTCGGCATCTGCGGTGGCTTCCAGATCCTCGGCGAGCACATCGAGGACGACGTGGAGAGCCGCAGGGGCGCGGTCGACGGGCTCGGACTGCTGCCCGTACGGGTGCGGTTCGCGCGCGAGAAGACCCTCACCCGGCCGGTGGGTGAAGCCCTCGGCGAGCCGGTCGAGGGGTACGAGATCCACCACGGGGTCGCCGAAGTCACGGGCGGGGAAACCTTCTTGGACGGCTGCCGGGTCGGTCAGACCTGGGGCACCCACTGGCACGGCTCGCTGGAGTCGGACGGCTTCCGGCGCGCCTTCCTGCGCGAGGTGGCGGCCGCCGCGGGCCGTCGTTTCGTGCCGGCCGCCGACACCTCCTTCGCCGCGCTGCGCGAGGAGCAGCTCGACCGGCTCGGCGATCTGATCGAACAGCACGCGGACACCGACGCGCTCTGGCGGCTCATCGAGTCGGGCGCGCCACAAGGACTGCCTTTCATTCCACCGGGAGCGCCCGCATGAGCACAGTGTTGTTGTTGTCCACCGCCGACACGGATCTGCTGGCGGCCAGGGCCGCGTCCGGCGCCTCCTACCGGATCGGCAACCCGACCCGCGTGGACGTCGGCCAGGAGCTCCCCGGCCTGATCGAGGGCGCGGACATCGCCGTCGTACGGCTGCTCGGCGGCAAGCGGGCCTGGGAGGACGGGCTCGCCGCGCTGAAGGCGTCCGGGATCCCGACCGTGCTGCTGGGCGGGGAGTCCGTGCCGGACGCGGAGTTGATGGCCGAGTCGTCGGTGCCCGCCGGTGTCGTCGCCGAGGCGCTGCGGTACCTCGTCGAGGGCGGGCCCGCCAACCTCACCGAGCTCGCCCGGTTCCTCTCCGACACCGTGCTGCTCACGGGCGAGGGCTTCGTCGAGCCGCAGCAGATGCCGGAGTACGGCGTCCATGGTGAGCGTCCCTTCATCGAGGGCCGCCCGACGGTCGGCGTGCTCTTCTACCGGGCCCATCAGCTGAGCGGCAACACCGCCTTCGTGGCCACCCTGTGCGACGCGGTCGAGGCACGGGGCGCCAACGCCCTTCCCGTGTACTGCGGTTCGCTGCGCGGCGCGGACCCGGAGCTGTACGAGATCCTCGGCAGGGCCGACGCGCTCGTCGCCACGGTGCTGGCCGCGGGCGGCACGCATGCCTCGCAGGCCTCGGCGGGCGGTGACGAGGAGGCGTGGGACATCGGAGCCCTCGCCGACCTCGACATCCCGGTGCTGCAAGGGCTCTGCCTGACCTCCTCGCGCAAGACCTGGGACGAGTCCGACGCCGCCCTCTCCCCCATGGACGCGGCGATGCAGGTCGCGATCCCGGAGTTCGACGGCCGTCTGATCACCGTGCCGTTCTCCTTCAAGGAGCAGGGACCGGACGAGGTGCCGGTGTACGTCGCCGACCCGGAGCGAGCCGCACGGGTCGCCGGGATCGCCGTACGGCACGCGCGGTTGAAGCACAAGCCGAACGCCGAGAAGAAGCTGGCGCTGGTCTTCACCGCCTACCCGACGAAGCACTCACGCGTCGGCAACGCGGTCGGTCTGGACACGCCCGCGTCGGCGGTGCGGGTGCTGGACGCGCTCCGGGACGCCGGTTATTCGCTCACCGAATACCCCTCCGGGGGCGACGAGTTGATCCACCGGCTCATCGAGGCCGGTGGCCACGACGTCGAGTGGCTGACGGAGGACCAGCTCGCCGCCGCGCCCGCGCGGGTGCCGCTCGCCGACTATCGGGCGTGGTTCGACAAGCTCGACGAGGAGCTGCGCGACGCCATGCTGGAGGCGTGGGGCGAGCCGCCGGGTTCGCTGTACGTCGACGGGGACGACATCGTGCTCGCCTCCCTCCAGTTCGGCAATGTCGTCGTGATGATCCAGCCGCCGCGCGGCTTCGGGGAGAACCCGATCGCGATCTACCACGACCCGGACATGCCGCCGTCCCACCACTACATGGCCGCCTACCGCTGGCTGGAGAACAGTTTCGGCGCCGACGCGATCGTGCACATGGGCAAGCACGGCACGATGGAGTGGCTGCCCGGCAAGGGGCTCGGGCTCAGCGGTGGCTGCGCGCCGGACGCGGTGCTCGGTGAACTCCCGCTGATCTACCCCTTCATCGTCAACGACCCCGGCGAGGGCACCCAGGCCAAGCGGCGCGGGCACGCCACGGTCGTCGATCACCTGGTCCCGCCGATGGCCCGCGCGGACACCTACGGCGACCTGGCCAAACTGGAGCAGCTCCTCGACGAGTACGCGCTCGTCTCCGACCTGGACCCGGCGAAGGCGCCGGCCGTGCGGGCGCAGATCTGGACGCTGGTGAAGGCGGCCGAGCTCCACCACGACCTGCATGTCGACGAGCAGCCGGACGACGCGGAGTTCGACGAGTTCGTCATGCACATCGACGGCTACCTCTGCGAGATCAAGGACGTGCAGATCCGCGACGGGCTGCACATCCTCGGCGGCGGTCCGGTCGGCGAGCCGCGGGTGAACCTGGTGCTCGCCGTGTTGCGGGCCGCGCAGGTGTGGGGCGGGCAGGCGAACGCCCTGCCGGGGCTGCGGTCGGCGTTCGCGGCCCATTTCGGGCTCAGCGAGAAGGAGTTGCTGGCCGAGCCGGGCACACCGGTGAAGGTGCCGGTCGAGCTGTCGGACCTCGTCGAGGGTCCGGCACGGACGGCGGCCGACGCGATCGACCTGCTGGAGCAGCTGTGCCGACGGGTCGCGGAGGGCATGGAGGAGCGGGACTGGCGGTCCGCCGCGGTCCCGGCGCTGGTGCGTGAGGTCATCGGCATCGAACTGCCCGAAGCGGTGGCGGTGCTGGAGTTCGCCTGCGACGAGGTCGTGCCGCGGCTGGCGCGGACGACGGACGAGATCGGGCACATCCTGCGGGCCCTGAACGGCGGTTACGTCCCGGCGGGCCCGTCCGGTTCGCCGACACGCGGACTGGTCAACGTCCTGCCGACCGGCCGGAACTTCTACTCGGTCGACCCCAAGGCCATTCCCTCCCGGCTCAGTTGGGAGGTCGGCCAGTCCCTCGCGGACTCGCTGGTCGCCCGGTATCTCCAGGACACCGGCGAGTACCCGAAGTCCGTGGGGCTCACGGTCTGGGGCACCTCGGCGATGCGCACCCAGGGCGACGACATCGCGGAGATCCTGGCGCTGCTGGGCTGCCGTCCGGTGTGGGACGAGGCCTCGCGCCGGGTGACCGGGTTCGAGGTGGTAGCTCTGGCGGAGCTGGGGCGCCCGCGCATCGACGTCACCGTCCGGATCTCCGGG
Organism: Streptomyces cinnabarinus; assembly: GCF_027270315.1. Taxonomy (NCBI): domain Bacteria; kingdom Bacillati; phylum Actinomycetota; class Actinomycetes; order Kitasatosporales; family Streptomycetaceae; genus Streptomyces; species Streptomyces cinnabarinus. The sequence continues at coordinate 2,196,615 of NZ_CP114413.1, forward strand.
TTCTTCCGGGACGCGTTCCCGCATGTGGTCGGGCTGATCGACGACGCGGTGCGGGCGGTGGCGGAGCTGGACGAGCCCGCCGCGCAGAACTTCGTCAAGGCGCACGCCGACGAGGACACCGCCGAGCACGGGGACCGCCGGCGGGCCACGGCCCGTGTGTTCGGCTCCAAGCCGGGTGCGTACGGCGCGGGCCTGCTGCCGCTGATCGACGCGCGGAACTGGCGCTCCGACGCCGACCTCGCCGAGGTGTACGCGGTGTGGGGCGGGTACGCCTACGGGCGCGGGCTCGACGGGCGGGCGGCGCGCGGGGACATGGAGACGGCGTTCCGGCGGATCAACGTCGCGGCGAAGAACGTCGACACCCGCGAGCACGATCTCGTCGACGCCGACGACTACTTCCAGTACCACGGCGGCATGGTCGCCATGGTGCGCCATCTGACGGGCGCCTCCCCCGAGGCGTACGTCGGTGACTCCGCCACCCCCGACCAGATCAAGACCCGGACGCTGGGCGAGGAGACGCACCGTGTGTTCCGGGCGCGGGTGGTCAACCCGCGCTGGATGGCGGCGATGCGCCGGCACGGCTACAAGGGCGCCTTCGAGATGGCGGCGACCGTGGACTACCTCTTCGGCTACGACGCCACGGCGGGCGTGGTCGATGACTGGATGTACGAGAAGCTCAGCGCCGAGTACGTCTTCGATCCGGAGAACCGGGACTTCATGAAGGAGTCCAACCCCTGGGCGCTGCGCGGGATCACCGAGCGGCTGCTGGAGGCGGCGGAGCGTGGTCTGTGGGCCGAGCCGGACGCGGACACGCTGGAGCGGCTGCGGGCCACCTATCTGGAGCTGGAAGGCGACTTGGAGGACGACCAGTGACCACCCCCTTCCCCTTCACGGCCGTCGTCGGCCAGGACGACCTGCGGCTGGCGCTGCTGCTGAACGCGGTCTCGCCCGCGGTGGGCGGCGTGCTGGTGCGGGGCGAGAAGGGCACCGCCAAGTCGACCGCCGTACGGGCGCTTTCGGCGCTGCTGCCCGAGGTGGACGTCGTTCCCGGCTGCCGGTTCTCGTGCGATCCGGCCGAGCCGGACCCGGCGTGTCCGGACGGGCCGCACGAGGCCGGTCCCGCCGGGGCGCGGCCTTCCCGGATGGTCGAACTTCCCGTCGGCGCCTCCGAGGACCGGCTGGTCGGGGCGCTCGACATCGAGCGGGCGCTCGCCGAGGGCGTCAAGGCGTTCGAGCCGGGGCTGCTGGCCGACGCGCACCGCGGGATCCTCTACGTCGACGAAGTGAACCTGCTGCACGACCACTTGGTCGATCTGCTGCTGGACGCGGCCGCGATGGGCGCGTCCTACGTCGAGCGCGAGGGCGTGTCCGTGCGGCACGCCTCGAAGTTCCTGCTCGTCGGGACGATGAACCCCGAAGAGGGCGAGCTGCGCCCGCAGTTGCTCGACCGGTTCGGGCTGACCGTCGAGGTGGCCGCCTCCCGGGAGCCCGACCAGCGGGTGGAGGTCGTCCGGCGGCGGCTCGCCCACGACGACGATCCGTCGGGGTTCGCGGCCCGTTGGGCGGACGAGGAGGCGACGGTACGGCAACGGATCGTCGCCGCACGGGAGTTGCTGGCGTCGGTGCGGCTCGGGGACGGGGCGCTGCGGCAGATCGCGGCGACCTGTGCCGCCTTCGAGGTGGACGGCATGCGCGCCGACATCGTGATGGCCCGCACCGCGACCGCGCTGGCCGCCTGGGCCGGGCGTACCGAGGTGCTGGCGGAGGATGTCCGCCAGGCGGCGCTGCTCGCGCTGCCGCACCGGCGGCGGCGCAACCCCTTCGACGCGCCGGGACTCGACGAGGACAAGCTGGACCAGACCCTGGAGGAGTACTCCGGGGACGACGATCCCGACCCGGGTCCGGACGGGCCCGGCGGTGGCGGGGGCGGGGCGCCTGAGCCCGACTCCGGTCCGCAGGGCGAGGACGCCGGTGCGCGGCCCGAGGAGGGCGAGGGCGGTCAGCCGCAGCCGTCCGGTGCGGGCTCGGGCGAGCAGTCCGCCGTACGGGCCGCCGAGCCCTTCCGCACCAAGGTGCTGAGCGTGCCGGGGATCGGTGAGGGTGCCGCGGGTCGGCGCTCTCGGGCGCGGACCGAGCACGGGCGGACCACGGGGGCGCGGCGGCCTCGGGGGGCGCTGACCAAGCTGCACCTGGCGGCGACCGTGCAGGCGGCGGCGCCGCATCAGCGGGCGCGGGGCCGGTCGGGTCCGGGGCTGGTCGTACGGCGGGACGATCTGCGGCAGGCGGCCCGGGAGGGGCGTGAGGGCAACCTCGTGCTGTTCGTGGTCGACGCCTCCGGGTCGATGGCGGCGCGGCAGCGGATGAGCGCCGTGAAGGGGGCCGTGCTGTCCCTGCTGCTGGACGCGTATCAGCGGCGGGACAAGGTGGGGCTGGTGACGTTTCGCGGGGCGGCGGCCGAGGTGGCGCTGCCGCCCACGTCGTCCGTGGACGCGGCCGCGGCCCGGCTGGAGTCGTTGCCGACGGGTGGGCGTACGCCGCTCGCCGCCGGGCTGCTCAAGGCGCACGACGTGCTGCGGGTGGAGCGGCTTCGGGATCCGGCGCGGCGGGCGCTGGTCGTGGTGGTGACCGATGGGCGGGCCACCGGTGGGCCCGAGCCGGTCGCCCTGGCCGGGCGGGCGGCCCGGCTGTTCGCCGCCGAGGGGGTCGCGTCGGTCGTCGTCGACTGTGAGTCCGGGCCCGTGCGGCTGGGGCTCGCCGGGCAGTTGGCCGGTGAACTCGGGGGCACGGCCGTGACGCTCGACGAGCTGCGGGCCGACTCGATCGCCGGGCTTGTGAAGGACGTACAGAGGAGGGCCGCGTAATGCCTCAGGGACAGCCGAGTGTGGTTCCGGACGATGGGCTGACGACTCGTCAGCGGCGTAATCGGCCGCTGGTGGTCGTGCATACGGGAGTGGGGAAGGGCAAGTCGACCGCTGCTTTCGGGCTCGCTCTTCGGGCCTGGAACCAGGGGTGGCCGATCGGGGTGTTCCAGTTCGTCAAGTCGGCGAAGTGGAAGGTCGGCGAGGAGAACGCGCTGCGGGTGCTCGGCGCCAGTGGTGAGGGCGGGTCCGTCGACTGGCACAAGATGGGTGAGGGCTGGTCGTGGGTGCAGCGCGATCAGCAGATGGACAACGAGGAGAAGGCCCGGGAGGGCTGGGAGCAGGTCAAGCGGGACCTCGCCGCGGAGACGTACCGGCTGTACGTGCTCGACGAGTTCGCCTATCCCATGCACTGGGGGTGGATCGACACCGATGAGGTGATCTCCGTGCTGCGGGACCGGCCGGGGACGCAGCATGTCGTGATCACCGGGCGGAACGCGCCCGAGAAGCTGGTCGACTTCGCGGATCTCGTGACCGACATGTCCAAGGTGAAGCATCCGATGGACGCGGGTCAGAAGGGGCAGAGGGGCATCGAGTGGTGATGTCCTCGTCCGTCCCTCGGCTGGTCGTCGCCGCGCCCTCCTCGGGGAGCGGGAAGACGACCGTCGCGACCGGGTTGATGGCCGCGTTCGCCGCGCGGGGGCTTGCCGTGTCTCCGCACAAGGTGGGGCCGGACTACATCGATCCCGGGTATCACGCGCTCGCGAGCGGGCGGGTGGGGCGGAACCTCGACGCGTATCTGTGCGGGCCCGAGTTGGTGGGGCCGTTGTTCCTGCATGGGGCGCGGGGGTGCGATCTCGCTGTCGTCGAGGGTGTGATGGGGCTGTACGACGGGGCCGCGGGGGAGGGTGAACTGGCGTCCACCGCTCAGGTGGCGAAGGTGTTGCGGGCGCCGGTGGTGCTGGTCGTGGACGCGTCCTCGCAGTCGCGGTCGGTGGCGGCGCTGGTGCACGGGTTCGTGTCGTGGGATCCGGAGGTTCGGGTCGGCGGGGTGATCCTGAACAAGGTCGCCTCGGATCGGCATGAGGAGTTGCTGCGGGAGGCGCTGGAGTCGGTCGGGGTGCCGGTGCTGGGGGTGTTGCGGCGGGCTGTTCAGGTGGACACGCCTTCTCGGCACCTGGGGCTGGTGCCGGTTGCCGAGCGGCGTTCTGCGGCTGTCGAGGCGGTGGCCGCGATGGGGGCGCAGGTCGCCGCGGGGTGTGACCTGGAGGGGTTGCTGGCACTGGCGCGAAGTGCCGGGCCGTTGCCTTGTGAGGCTTGGTCGCCGGCCGAGGCGGCCTCGTCCTCGGACGCCGGACGGGCTGCGAGGGTTGCTGTCGCCGGCGGATCAGCGTTCACGTTCTCCTACGCGGAGCATGCTGAGCTGCTTGCCGCCGCCGGGGCTGAAGTCGTCCCCTTCGATCCCCTGCGCGACGAGCAACTGCCCGATGGAACCCAGGGGTTGGTCATCGGTGGGGGTTTCCCCGAGGTCTATGCCTCTGAGCTGTCCGCCAACGAGCCGCTGCGCAAGGCCGTTGCGGAGTTGGCGTTCAGTGGTGGGCCCATTGCCGCTGAGTGTGCCGGGCTGCTCTACCTGTGCCGTGAGCTCGACGGGCTGCCCATGTGCGGCGTGCTCGACGCGACCGCGCGGATGACCGAGCGGCTCACCCTCGGGTACCGGGATGCCGTGGCCGTCGAGGACAGTTCGCTGGCCGTCGCGGGCACGCGTATGCGGGGGCACGAGTTTCACCGGACCGTCGTGGAGCCGGGGGCGGGGGCCGCTGCCGCTTGGGGAGTGCGTACGCCTCACCGGCGTGTCGAAGGTTTTGTACAGCGTGGTGTGCACGCGAGCTATCTGCACACGCACTGGGCCTCCCGGCCCGGTGTCGCCCGTCGGTTCGTGGAGAGGTGCCGGACGTCATGAGCAGCAGCAGGTTGATCGGCGTCGGGGTGGGTCCCGGGGATCCGGAGCTGGTGACCGTCAAGGGTGTGCGCGCTCTCCAGGGCGCCGATGTCGTCGTCGTGCCCGTGATGGACACCGGTGAGCGGGGGCGGGCCGAGGCGACCGTTCTGCACTATGTCGGCGAGGAGAAGGTCGTACGGGTCGTCTTCGCCCTCAACGAGCGGAGCGACCGGCAGCGGCGTGAGGACGCCTGGGACGCCGCCGGCACCCGTGTCGCCGAGCTGCTGCGGGAGCACTCCGTCGTCGCCTTCGCCACCATCGGCGATCCGAATGTGTACTCCACCTTCACCTATCTCGCCCAGACCATCGGGGAGGTGCTGCCCGCGACCGTCGTCGAGACCGTCCCGGGTATCACCGCCATGCAGGATCTCGCCGCCCGTTCCGGTGCCGTGCTGACCGAGGGCACCGAGCCGCTCACCCTCGTGCCCGTCACCGCCGGGGCCGCCGTGCTCAAGGACGCCCTCGCCGGGCCCGGGACCGTCGTCGCCTACAAGTTCGGGCGGCAGGCCGCCGAGGTGGCCGAGGCGCTGCGGGAGACCGGGCGGATCGGGGACGCCGTGTGGGGTGCCGCGCTCGGGCTGCCCGAGGAGTCCATCCACCCCGCCGACGAGCTCGACGGGGCGCCGCTGCCGTATCTCTCCACGCTCATCGCGCCCGCCCGGCGTGACGGCGGGCGGGGCGGGAAGTTGTGAGCGCACCGAAGGCCGGACCGTCAACTCGCCATTCCCACCACCAGCCAGATGAACGTCGCCCCGGCGATCGTGCACAACACCGTCGAGCGGGCCGGGTGTTCGTGGTGGGCCTCGGGGAGGATCTCCGCCGCCGCGAGGTAGAGCAGCGCGCCGCCGAACAGGCCGAGATAGCCGCCGAGCAGGCCCTCGGGGATCGTCACGAGCGTCGTGCACGCGGCGCCCACCACGGGCGCCGCCGCGTCGGCGAACAGCATGGCGAGTGCGCGGCGGCGGGCGTTCCCGTACAGGCTCGTGATCGTGTACGTGTTGAAGCCGTCGGCGAAGTCGTGGGCGATGACCGCGACGGCGACCGCCGCACCCATGCCCTCGCCGACCTGGAAGGCCGCGCCGATCGCGACGCCGTCCATCGCGCTGTGGCCGACCATCGCCGCGGCGGCCGTGAGACCCACCTCGGGGGCGCGGCCGTCCGTCTCCTCCGCGCCGTGCGCGGCCTGGCGGGCGGCGAGCAGCCGTTCCACCAGGTGGGCCAGGAGGAATCCGGCGACGAAGAGCAGGAGCGCGGCCGGTACGCCGTAGACCTCCTCGCCCGCCGCCTCCAGGGCCTCGGGCAGCAGGTCGAGGCCGACCACGCCGAGCATCAGTCCGCCGGCCAGGCCCAGCACGAGGTGGCGGCGGTCCGTCACGCGTTGCGCCGTCCAGCCGCCGGCCAGCGTCATCAGGAACGCGCCGAACGCTACGAAGACCGCCATAGGGCCTTGCTATCGGATCGCGGCGCGTGTGCGCGTGTCCGACGCCCGCGTATCCACTGACTTTCGACACCGACTTTCGCCCCGAAAAAGCTCCACCGCTCTTCAGGAGAGGACCCGATCCCCATGGCCGATGCCCCCACCGGCAAGGTGACCTTCGTCGGTGCCGGCCCCGGCGCCGCCGATCTGCTGACGTTCCGTGCCGCGCGTGCCATCGCCGAGGCCGACGTGGTGATCTGGGCGGCCAGCCTGGTTCAGGCGGAGGTCCTCCAGCACGCGCGGGAGGACGCCGAGATCCTCGACTCGGCGACCATGTCCCTGGAGGACGTCGTCGCCGTCTACGAGCGGGCCCGCGCCGAGGGCCTGCACGTCGCCCGGATCCACTCCGGCGACCCCGCCCTGTGGGGCGGCACCCAGGAGCAGCTCGACCGGTGTGCCCGGATCGGGATCGCGACCGAGGTGATCCCCGGCGTCTCCGCCTTCTCCGCCGTCGCCGCGCTGGCCCAGCGCGAGCTGACCATCCCGGAGGTCGCGCAGTCGGTCGTCCTGACCCGGCTCGGCGGGGGCAAGACACCCATGCCGCCCGGGGAGGAGGTGCGGGAGTTCGCCAAGCACGGCACCACCATGGCGATCTTCCTGTCGGCGGCCCGGAGCGGGCAGCTGGTGCGGGAGCTGCTGGAGGGCGGCTATCCGACCGACACCCCCGTCGTGGTCGCCTATCAGGCCACCTGGCCGGAGGAGCTGATCGTGCGGTGCACGGTCGGCACGCTGGAGGAGACCGTCAAGGAGCACAAGCTCTGGAAGCACACCCTCTTCCTGGTGGGACCCGCTCTGTCCGCGGAGGGGACCCGTTCGCACCTCTACCACCCCGGTCACTTCCACGGCTTCCGCAAGGCCGACCCGGAGGCCCGTCGGGCGCTGCGGGAGCGAGGGGCGAGCACGTGATCACCGTCGTCGGTACGGGGACGGGGGCGCCGCTCGACGCCGGGGCGCTGGCCGGTGCACGGCTCGTCGTCGGCGGGCAGCGGCACCTCGACGCGGCGCCCGTCCCCGCCGATGCCGAGCGCGTCGTCCTCGGTCCGCTCGCTCCGGCCCTCGACGTCATCGAGCGGCATCTGGACAAGGCGCACCGGGTGGTCGTGCTGGCCTCCGGCGACCCGGGGTTCTTCGGGATCGTGCGGGTGCTGGCCGAGCGGTTCGGCGCGCGGGAGCTGGACGTGCGGCCGGGTGTCTCCTCCGTCGCGACCGCCTTCGCGCGCGTCGGCGTGCCCTGGGACGACGCGGTCGTGGTCAGCGCGCACGGGCGGGAGTTGCGCACCGCCGTCAACGTGTGCCGGGCACGGCCGAAGGTGGCGGTGCTGACCGGGCCGGGGTCCGGTCCCGCCGAGCTGGGGGCGGCACTGCAGAGCGAGGCGCGCGTGCTGCTCGTCGCCTGCGCGCTGGGTACCGCCGAGGAGCGCGTCGAGCGGGTCACGCCCGCCGAGGCCGCGGCCCGGGACTGGGGTACGGCGGTGAGTGTCGTCCTGTGCCTGGACGAGACGCGGCTGCTGGGGCCGGTGCGCACGGTCGCCGGGCCGCCTGCCGGGCCGGACGGATGGGCGCTGGACGAGGCGGAGTTCGCCCACCGGGACTCGATGATCACCAAGTTCGAGGTGCGGGCGCTGGCCCTGGCCCGGCTCGGGCCCCGGCTCGGCGACCTGGTCTGGGACGTCGGCGCGGGCTCGGGCTCGGTGGCCGTGGAGTGCGCGCGGCTCGGCGCCGCTGTCACGGCGGTGGAGAAGACCCTCGACGGTGTGGAGCGGATCCGCGCCAACGCCGCCGCGCACGGGGTCGACGTACGGACCGTGCACGGGTCGGCTCCGACGGTGCTGTCCGATCTCGACGAGCCCGATGCCGTGTTCATCGGCGGGGGCGGGGCCGAGCTGCCCGCCATTGTGACGGCGTGCGCGCGGCGCGCCCGGCGGACCGTGGTCGTCGCCCTGGCGGCGCTGGACCGGGTGCCTGCCGTGCGGGCGGCGCTCACCGGCGCCGGGTTCGCCTGCGACGGGGTGCTGTTGCAGTCCTCGCGGCTCGCGCCGCTGCCGGGGGATGTGTCCCGGCTGGCGGCGACCAATCCGGTGTTTCTGCTCTGGGGTGTGCGAACTCCCCTTTCTCACGAAGGAGTTGCTCAGTGATCGGCCTGATTTCCGCCACCGCGGCGGGGGCGGCTGCGCGGGACCGGCTGGCCGCGGCGTGGCCGGACCGTACGCGCGTGTACGAGGGTCCCGTGGCGGACGCCGTACGGGCCGCGTTCGCGGAGTGCGAGCAGCTCGTGTGCTTCCTGGCTACGGGGGCCGTGGTGCGTCTGGTCGCGCCGCTGCTCGGGGACAAGCGGACCGACCCGGGCGTCGTCTGTGTCGACGAGGGCGGGCGGTTCGCCGTGTCGCTGGTCGGCGGGCACGGCGGCGGCGCCAATGAACTCGCGGGCGAGGTGGCGGAGTTGCTGGGGGCGCGGCCCGTGGTGACGACGGCGACCGATGCCGTCGGGCTGCCCGGTCTGGACACCCTGGGCCTCCCCGTGGAGGGCGATGTCGCCGGGGTCTCCCGGGCGCTGCTGGACGGTGAACCCGTGTCGCTGAAGGCCGAGTTGGTGTGGCCGCTGCCCGCGCTGAAGGTCGCCGAGGAGGGTGTGTACACGGTCCGGCTGTCCGATCGTGCCGTCGAGGCCGGTGAGCGGGAGGTCGTGCTGCGGCCGCCGTCCCTGGTCGTCGGTGTCGGGGCCTCGAAGGGGGCGCTGGCCGAGGAGATCCTCGATCTCGTCCATGGCTCGCTGGAGGGGCTTTCGGTCCGTTCGGTGGCCCATCTCGCCACCGTCGACGCCAAGGCCGAGGAGCCCGGCATCGTCGAGGCCGCGCGGCGGCTCGGGGTGCCGCTGGTGACGTATCCCGCCGCGGAACTCGCGGACATCGAGGTCCCCAACCCCTCCGCCCATCCCCTCGCCGCCGTCGGCACCCCGTCCGTCGCCGAGGCGTCGGCGCTCCGGGACGGCGGTGAGCTCCTCGTCCCCAAGCGGAAGTCGGCGATGGCGACCTGCGCGGTCGTACGGCGTCCCGCGCGCGGCCGCCTCGCGGTGGTCGGGCTCGGACCCGGCGCCCGTGATCTGCTCACCCCGCGCGCGAAGGCCGAACTGCGGCGCGCCTCGGTGCTGGTGGGTCTCGACCAGTACGTCGACCAGATCCGCGATCTGCTGCGCCCCGGCACCCGGGTGCTGGAGTCCGGGCTCGGCGCGGAGGAGGAGCGGGCCCGCACGGCCGTGGCGGAGGCCCGTGAGGGTCATGCCGTCGCGCTGATCGGCAGCGGGGACGCCGGGGTGTACGCCATGGCCTCCCCCGCGCTGGCGGAGGCGAGCGACGACATCGAGGTGGTCGGGGTGCCCGGGGTCACCGCGGCGCTGGCCGCCGGGGCGATCCTCGGTGCTCCGCTGGGCCACGACCATGTGTCGATCAGCCTGTCCGACCTGCACACGCCGTGGGAGGTCATCGAGCGCCGGGTGCGGGCGGCGGCCGAGGCGGACATCGTGGTCACCTTCTACAACCCCCGTTCACGCGGCCGTGACTGGCAGCTGCCGAAGGCGCTGGCGATCCTCTCCGAGCACCGTGAGCCGACGACGCCGGTCGGCATCGTCCGCAACGCCTCCCGGCCGGACGAGTCCAGCCGGCTCACCACACTGGGCGCGATCAACCCCGCGTGGGTGGACATGATGACGGTCGTGACCGTCGGCAACACCGCGACCCGGGACATCGCCGGGCGCATGGTGACGCCGCGCGGCTACCGCTGGCAGGGATCGCAGGAGGACCCGAAGTGAACCGAGTCGTCCACCCGATCGAGGTGGAGTCCTACCGGCGGCTGCGCGCCCGCCTGGACACCTCGCACTTCCCGCCGCTGACCCGGGCGGTGGTGGAGCGGGTCATCCACTCCGCGGCGGATCTGGAGTACGCGGCCGATCTCGTCATGGACGAGGGCTCCCTGGAGAAGGCCCATGCCGCCCTGCACGCGGGCGCGCCCGTGGTCGTGGACGTGGAGATGGTCGGGGCCGGGATCACCCGGCGCGAGACCGTCTGCCGTCTGAAAGACGGGGTGGCCGGGCCGGGGCTGACCCGCTCCGCCGATGGCATCCGGCTCGCCTACGAGCAGGTCGGCCCCGGCGCCCTCTGGGTGATCGGCAACGCGCCGACCGCGCTGGAGGAGCTGCTGACGCTGGACGCCGACCCCGCGCTCGTCATCGGGCTGCCCGTCGGCTTCGTCGGCGCGGTCGAGTCCAAGGCCGCGCTGCGCGAGAGCGGTCTGCCCGCCGTGAGCAACGTGTCCGAGAAGGGCGGCTCGGCGGTCGCCTCGGCCGCGCTCAACGCCCTGCTGTACCACCCCACTTCACCCGAGGAGAAACCGTGACCACCCCTGCGCCCGCGCTGCTCATCGCCGGCCATGGCACCCGGGACGACGCCGGGGCCGAGGCGTTCCGCGACTTCGTACGGGAGTTGGGCCGCCGCCACCCCGAACTGCCCGTCGCGGGCGGTTTCATCGAGCTGTCCCCGCCGCCGCTCGGCGACGCCGTCACCGAACTGGTGGAGCGTGGCGTGCGCCGGTTCGCCGCGGTGCCGCTGATGCTGGTGTCCGCCGGGCACGCCAAGGGCGACATCCCGGCGGCGCTGGCCCGCGAGAAGGAGCGCCACCCCGGGATCTCCTACACCTACGGCCGCCCGCTGGGCCCGCACCCCTCGCTGCTGAACGTGCTGGAGCGGCGGCTCGACGAGGCGCTGGGCGGGCACGACGTGCAGGGCCGGGGGGATGTCACGGTGCTGCTGGTGGGCCGTGGTTCGACGGACCCGGACGCCAACGCCGAGGTGCACAAGGCGGCCCGGCTGCTGTGGGAGGGGCGCGGCTACGCGGGCGTGGAGACGGCGTTCGTGTCGCTGGCCGCGCCGGACGTGCCGAGCGGCCTGGACCGGTGCGTGAAGCTGGGCGCCCAGCGGATCGTGGTGCTGCCGTACTTCCTGTTCACCGGGATCCTGCCGGACCGGGTCAAGCAGCAGACCGAGGGCTGGGCGGCCGCGCACCCGGAGGTGGAGGTGCGCTCGGCGGAGGTGATCGGTCCGGAGCCGGAGCTGCTGGATCTGGTCATGGAGCGGTACGAGGAGGCCGTCAAGGGCGATCTGCGGATGAACTGCGACTCGTGCGTGTACCGGATCGCGCTGCCCGGGTTCGAGGACAAGGTGGGCCTGCCGCAGCAGCCGCACTTCCACCCCGACGACGACGGCCACCATCACCACGGACACCACCACGGGGCGCACTCCCATGCGCACTGAGGACCATGGCCTGGGCCATGACCTGCGCCATGATCTGCGCCACCACGGGGACGCCGAGGTCCGCGACGACGGTTCGGCGCTGGTCGACCTCGCGGTGAACGTCCGCGCGGACACCCCGCCGCGCTGGCTGCGGGCCAGGATCGCCGACTCGCTCACCGGTCTCGCCGCCTACCCCGACGGGCGGGCGGCGCGGGCGGCGGTGGCGGCGCGGCACGGGCTGCCGGTGGAGCGGGTGCTGCTGACGGCGGGTGCCGCGGAGGCGTTCGTGCTGCTGGCGCGCGCTCTGAAGGTCCGTCAGCCGGTGGTCGTGCACCCGCAGTTCACCGAGCCGGAGGCCGCGCTGCGGGATGCCGGGCACACGGTTGACCGGGTGCTGCTGAGCGCGGCGGACGGGTTCCGGCTCGATCCGGCGGCCGTCCCCGAGGACGCGGATCTGGTGGTGATCGGCAACCCGACGAACCCGACCTCGGTCCTGCACCCGGCCGACGCCATCGCGCAACTGGCCCGCCCCGGGCGGACGTTGGTCGTGGACGAGGCGTTCATGGACGCGGTGCCGGGTGAGCGGGAGGCGCTGGCCGGGCGCACGGACGTGCCCGGACTCGTGGTGCTGCGCAGCCTGACCAAGACCTGGGGTCTGGCCGGGCTGCGCATCGGCTACGTTCTCGCCGCCCCGGAGACGATCGCGGAACTGGAGCGGGCCCAGCCGCTGTGGCCGGTGTCCACCCCGGCGCTCGCCGCCGCCGAGGCCTGCGTGGAGCCGCGGGCGCTGGCGGAGGCGGGGCACGCGGCGCACCGTATCGCCGCCGACCGGGCCCATCTCGTCGCCGGGCTCCGGGAGTTCGCCCCGGAGGGCCTGACGGTGGCGGAACCGGCCGAGGGCCCCTTCGTTCTGGTCCGGCTGCCGAACGCGGCACGTGTCCGGCGCCGCTTGCGTGACCTGGGGTTCGCGGTGCGGCGCGGGGACACCTTCCCCGGTCTTGACGATGAGTGGCTGCGGCTGGCCGTGCGGGACCGGGCGACGGTGAACTCCTTTCTCCAGGCGCTGGACCAAGCGCTGGCGGCGTCAGCCTGACAGTTCGGCCGCGGTGGCCCGTACCGACTCCACCACCGCGGGCAGGACGTTGCGGGCGTCCAGAGTGTCGGCGAGGTCGTTGGTGAGCCGGGCCGCTTCCCGGGAGTTGCCGAGGCCGCCGGCGGCCAGGGCGACGGCGACCTGTTCGACCTGCCGGGTCAGTCCGATGTGCCCGAGGGTGTCGGCCGCCGCGGCGGGGTTGCCGTAGGCCTTCTCGATCAGCGGCAGCGCCTGCTCCGGGTCGGGTACGACGTCCTTGAACTCGCGGTCGCGGGGATCCGTGGAGTCCTGGACCAGGACCCGGCCCGGCACGGCCGCGGTGTTGCTGAGGGCCGCGGCGGCGTGCACGGCGAGGGCGCTGTCCGGGAGCCGCTCGACCGCCTCGCGCAGGACGTCGTTGGCGTGGTCCAGGGCCGGGGTGTGGCCGCGGCTGCCGCCGAAGGCGAGCACCCGGCCGACCTCGTCCGTGTACACGTCCGGGGCCAGCAGTTCCTCCTCGCGGCTCCTGGGCGGCCGGACGTCGATGGCGAGCGGCGCGGAGAGGATCTCGCCGGAGGCGGTGTCCAGCATCGCGCGGATCCGGTAGTGCCCGGGTTCGGCGAGATCGAAGCCGTTGAGCCCGGCGCTCAGGAACACCGGCGCGTAGAGGGATTCACCGGGCTTGAGGATGTACGGATCGTCCAGGTAGCAGTGCCGGGCGTACGGCACCCAGCGGCGGGCGTCCCGGCCGTCGGCGGAGACGATCACGGTCAGCCGCTCGCCGAGCAGGGCGTTGCGGTCCACCACGACGGGCACGAACGAGGTGTTCTTCAGCTTCACCTCGGCGACCACGGGCTCCAGTGCCTCGAAGCGGGTGGTGGGCCGGTTGACGCGCAGGGAGAGTTCCAGGGCGTTCGCGGTGGCCTGCCGGATCTGTTCGAAGGCGTGCTCGTCGAACCAGGGGGCGGCGCCCTGCTTGACGACGCGTTCCGGGGCGTGGCGCAGGAAGAGCAGTTCGTTCTCGCTGAACCCGTACCGGAATCCGGCCCAGAAGGCGGCCTCGCCGGCGGGGAAGCGGAACGGGTAGTTCATGTAGCTGAAGGCGTGCGGTTCCTCCGCCAGCGGGATCCACCGGGTCATCTCGTCCTTGTCCCAGGAGTGCGCGAGGTTGAAGGTGTGCCCGATCTCGTGCACGGCCGTCCAGAAGCGCAGCCGCTGGACCGCCTGGTCGGAGTGCGGGTCGCCCGGGTGGGGGTCGGAGATGAAGGAGTTGCTGAAGACGGCGCAGCCCTGGCGCTGGGCGGTGCCGATGTCGTCGAACATGATGCCGCCGAGCCCGTGGCCCCGCACGCTCCGTCCGGCGAACAGGGTCCACACCTGCCACTGCGGGGCGTCGGCCCACTTGGACCAGTGCACCTGCATGGCGTCGTGCATCTCGATGTCGGTCCACAGGCCGTCCGAGCCCGCCTTGATGACCGGGACGACGTCGTCGCCGCCGGTCTTGGTGACGGCGATGCCGAGGCGGGTGAAGGCGCTCTCGATGGTCAGGTGGGTGTCGGGCAGGTCGGCGGGCCGGTTCGGGTGGGCGTGCAGCCGGTAGTCGGTGACCGCGGTGGCGTCGCTGGCGCAGTCGTACTCGATGCCCACCTCGCGGAAGGCGGCCCGCCGGAAGACGAAGGTGCGGTTCACCGCCGCCGGTCCGCCGGTGAACGTCACCCGTGCCCTGCGCTGCCCGCCGAACGGGAAGCCGCCGAAGAGCTTCACCCGTACGTCCGTGTGCGGGACGAGGGACGCGTTGCCGTCGCGGTAGAAGACCGTTCCCGTGTACGCCTGTTGTCCGTCGTCCCAGGCCACCCTGGCGATCCAGGTGGCCTGGCCGCCGAAGAGCTGGGTCCTGGTGCCGCTGACGGTCATGGTGGGCATCAGGCCGTCGACGTCGACGCGGAGTTCCTCCAGCACGAGCAGGCCGGGGCCGCTCGTGGCGGGGACGGTGGGCCGGGGCAGTTCCAGGCCGTAGACGCCGCTGCGGCGCTGGAACGGGATGGGGATCGCGGACGGCTCGGCGTCGTCGGCCGCCGCGGCTTCCCTCGTGCCCTCGATGTCGTCGATGCTCATGTGTGCCTCCCCCGGAGTTCTGGTGGGGCACACCGTCCTGCCGGGCGAAGTGCCCGTCAATGCGCAGAAATACGCATTGACGGGCTCGCGCTCACGCCCGGCCGCGGCGAGCCAGCGCGACCGCACCCCCGCCCGCGACGAGCAGCACGGCCGCACCGCCCGCGAGATACGGGGTCAGCGAGCTGCCGCCGGTCTCGGCGAGGCCCGCCTCGCCGACCGGGCCGCCCTGCGGTTCGACCGCGGGCGCCGGTTCCGCGCTCGCCGCGACCGGTGCCTCGCAGGTGGCCCTCGCCAGCGTGACCGTGCCGGTCACCTCGGCCACGTTCAGCTTCAACGGGTTGACGGAGACGGTGAGTTCGAGGGCGGTGGCGGCCGCCGTGCGGGAGGTGGTCTCCGTCTTCGACAGGTCGAGGCGGACCTCGCCGACCCCCGGCACCTGGACGTCGGTGGGGCCGCCGGTGGTGACGGTGACCTTCTTGCCGAGGACGGTCACCGCGCCCAGCAGGTTGGAGCTGGCGGCCGGGGCCTTCCCGGACTCGCAGGTCGCCTTGGAGGTGACGCCCTCCAGCTCGATCAGGGAGAGCAAAGGCAGGCCTGGGACATGGACCTTGGCGTGGGCGAGGTTGGTGTGTCCCTCGGCCCTGGCGTCGGTTACCGTGGCCTTCGCCGAGGCCACCTCCGCGGCGAGGACGCTGAACGGCTGTCCGCCGTTCACCCCGTCCAACTCGGCGGTGAGCGCGGTCTTCTCGGCGCTCTGCGGTGCCTGGACCTCGTTGAGGGAGACCGCGAGCGGGACGTTCACGGTCTTGTTGAGCAGGGACACATCGAGTCCGGTGCGCAGTACTACGGCGCTCGCGCGACCTTGGCCGTCGGTCGCGTGTGCGGTGCCCGCACCGGCCAGTGCCGCGGGTCCGGCGGCGAGGGCCGTGGCCGCCGCGACGGTGGCGAGACGGCGTGCGGGCATGCGGAAGTGGTTGCCGTTCAAGGTGGTGGGACCCCCAGAGAGACATGCTTGGGACCCCGTAAGGATGGCGCGCGGACAGGTGGTCGTCAGCAAGCTGACGAGGGTTCACTCCTACGTGACCGTTCCGTGCACATCTTCGAATCCCTGGGCACGCACGTTCTCCACAGTCACCCGGTCAACTCATGACGCGGTGCCGTTCAGCACGATCCGCCGCGGCGCCGCCAGCACCCGCACATCGGCCCTCGGGTCGCTCTCGTAGACCACCAGGTCCGCCGGCGCGCCCTCGTCCAGACCGGGGCGCCCGAGCCAGCGCCGCGCGCCCCAAGTGGTCGCCGAGAGCGCCTCCGTGGCGGGGATGCCCGCGGTGACCAGTTCCCCGACCTCGGCGGCGACCAGGCCGTGCGGCAGGGTGCCGCCCGCATCGGTGCCGACGAAGACCGGGACGCCGGCGTCGTAGGCGCCCCGGACGGTGTCGTAGCGGCGTTCGTGGAGTCGGCGCATATGGGCCGACCAGCGCGGGAACTTGTCCTCGCCGCCCGCGGCGAGCCGGGGGAAGGTCGCGATGTTGACCAGGGTCGGCACGATCGCGACGCCGCGCTCGACGAAGAGCGGGATGAGGTCCTCGGTCAGTCCGGTGGCGTGCTCGATGCAGTCGATGCCCGCCTCGACGAGGTCCCGCAGGGAGTTCTCGGCGAAGCAGTGCGCGGTGACCCGGGCGCCCAGCCGGTGGGCCTCGGCGATGGCGGCCTCGACCTCCGCGCGCGGCCAGCTCGGGGCGAGGTCGCCGACCTCGCGGTCGATCCAGTCGCCGACCAGCTTGACCCAGCCGTCGCCGCGCCGGGCCTCCTGGGAGACGTACGCGACGAGGTCCTCGGGCTCGATCTCATGGGCGTAGCCGCGGATGTAGCGGCGGGTGCGGGCGATGTGCCGGCCCGCACGGATGATCTTCGGGAGGTCCTCGCGGTCGTCGGCCCAGCGGGTGTCGGAGGGCGAGCCGGCGTCCCGGATCAGCAGGGTGCCGGCCTCGCGGTCGGTCAGCGCCTGCTTCTCCGCGACGTCCCGGTCCACGGGGCCATGGGCGCCGAGGCCGACATGGCAGTGCGCGTCGACCAGGCCCGGCAGGGCCCAGCCGTCGACGGTACGGATGTCCTGGGCGGCCGTGGGACGGTCGTAGGAGATCCGGCCGTCGACGACCCACAGCTCGTCCCGGACGTCCTCGGGCCCGACCAGGATCCGGCCCTTCACGTGCAGCACCGCGTGATCGCTCATGCACGCACCCTAGCCAGGAGCTACTCGGCCTTGCCCACCTGGTCCGAGGTCTCCTCCTCCACCTCGGCCATCGCCGGGTCCAGCAGGCGGGAGAGGAAGTGGCGGGTGCGCTCGTGGCTCGGGTTGCCGATGACCTGGGCCGGGGCGCCGTCCTCGACGATCACTCCGCCGTCCATGAAGACGACCCGGTCGGCGACCTCGCGCGCGAAGGTCATCTCATGGGTGACGACCATCATCGTCATGCCCTCATTGGCCAGCATGCGCATGACCGCGAGGACATCGCCGACCAGTTCCGGGTCCAGGGCGGAGGTCGGCTCGTCGAAGAGCATCACCTCGGGGCCCATCGCCAGCGCGCGGGCGATGGCCACCCGCTGCTGCTGGCCGCCGGAGAGGGAGGACGGGTAGGCGGACGCCTTCTCCGCGAGGCCCACCCGCTCCAGGTTCTCGGCGGCCACCTGCGCCGCCTGCGCCTTGCTCCGCCTGAGGACCCGCCGCTGCGGCAGCGTGAGGTTCTCGGTCACCGTCAGATGCGGGAAGAGGTTGAACTGCTGGAAGACCATGCCGATCCGGCGCCGTACGGCGTCGATGTCGACGTCCGGGTCGGTGAGTTCGGTGCCGCCGACGAAGACCTGGCCCTTGCTGGGTTCCTCCAGCAGGTTCACACAGCGCAGCAGCGTCGACTTGCCGGAGCCGGACGGGCCGATGACGCAGACGACCTCGCCCTGGCGGATCTCCAGGTCGATGCCCTTGAGGACCTCGTTGTCGCCGAAGGACTTGTGCAGGTCCTTGACGTGGATCTCGGGACGGCTCACTTGACGGCCTCCTGGGCCTTGGCCTCCATACGGCGCACGACGAAGCCGAGCGGGATCGTGACCAGCAGGTAGCACAGGCCCGCGACCAGGATCGGCGTCGAGTTGGCGGTCGTGCTGGCCAGGTCACGGCCGTACTTGGACAGTTCGCGCTCCTCCAGGGTGACACCGAGGAAGAGCACCAGCGAGGAGTCCTTGAAGAGCAGGACGAGTTCGTTGGTCAGCGGCGGCAGGATGATCCGGAACGCCTGCGGGATGATGATCGAGACCATCGCGCGGGCGGGCGAGAAGCCCAGCGAACGGGCCGCCTCCAGCTGCCCCTTGGGCACCGCCTGGATGCCCGCGCGGATCGTCTCGGCCATGTACGCGGCCGCCACCAGGCCGAGCGCGAGCGCGACCTTGCCGTAGGTGCCGCCGGGGATCTCCGTGCCGGGGAAGGCCAGCGGGACGGCGACGCCGATGAAGATGAAGATCAGCAGGGCGGGCAGACCGCGGAAGATCTCGATGTACACCCCGGCGAACCAGCGGTACGGGCCCACGGACGACAGCCGCATCAGGGCGATCGCCATGCCGAGGACCAGTCCGAAGGCGAAGCCGGACAGGGTGTACAGCACGGTGTTCTTCAGCGCCAGCGTGATGATGTCCGGGAACATCTGCTCGGCGATGTCCGCCTGCGCGAACTGGTTCTGGAGCCGGTCCCAGTCGGCCGCGACCGCGAAGGCGATCACGGCCGCGGCGAAGACGACGTACTGGATGCCCCGGGACAGCTTGCGCTTCTGCCGCCTGGTCAGGCCCTTCTTCTTCGGCTGGAGTGCTGTGTCGGTGTCGGCCATGGGGTCAGGACGCGGCCGGCGAGGCGGCGGACTCGTCGTACGGGCCGATCCACTTCTCGTAGATCTCCTTGTACGTGCCGTCCGCCTTGGCGTCGGCGAGCGCCTTGTTGATGGCGGCGAGCAGCTTGGTGTTGCCCTTCTTCACCGTGATGCCGTACTGCTCACCGGTGTTGATCTGCTCGGCGACCTCGAAGGCGTCGGCGTTGGCCTTGTCCTTGAGCCAGCCCTGGACGACGGGGTAGTCGATGACGACGGCGTCGACCTGGCCGGTGCGCAGTCCGTTGAGGACGGCGTCGGAGGACTCGAAGGAGACCGGGTCCAGGCCCTGGCTCTTGGCGTAGTCCTCGCCGGTGGTCTGCGCCTGGGCGCCGACCTTCTTGCCCTTGAGGTCCGCGAAGGACGCGATGCCGCTGTCCTTGTCGGCCAGCACGGCCTGGGTGGCCTCGAAGTACGGGTCGGAGAAGTCGACGTTCTTCTTGCGCTCCTCGGTGATGGTCATACCGGCGGCGGCCAGGTCGCACTCGCCGGAGTTGAGGAACGCGCCGGTCTTGAAGTTCTCGAACGGCGTGTCGAGGATCTCCTGCTCGACGCCCAGGTCGTCGGCGACCAGGTCGATCAGGGAGACGTCGAAGCCCTGAACCTTGCCGTCGATCTCCGACTGGAAGGGCGGATAGGGCAGGTGGGTGCAGGTGGTGAGCTGGCCCGCCTTGACGAGTTCGACACCACCGGCGGCGGTCTTGCTGCCGCTGCCGCCGTCGTCGTCCGATGAGCAGCCGGCCACGAGCACCAGCCCGGCCGTCGCGGTGGTTGCGGCCAGAATGCGGGTCCGGCGCCCGAGGGTCGTCTTCACGGGGGGCCTCCTGTATGGGAACTGTGCGTTCCGATTATAAGGAGAAGTTTGAGCGCCTCAAACCAAACCCATGGTTCTGACGGCGTTCGGCCTAAGAAGTCGGGAGTGGAAGGGGTGATCGCGGCGGCTACCCTCGACGGGTCGACCGCCGTGAGTGAAGAGAGCAGCGCCGTGACCCACCCCTTCCTGGACCTCGCCCCGATGGGCGCAGCACAGTTCGCCGCGATCGAGGACCGGGTGGCACGGCTGCTGGACACCCGGCAGGACGTCGTGATCATGCAGGGCGAGGCGCTGCTGCCGCTGGAGGGCGCGATCCGCGGCACGGCGGGTCCCGGCACGACGGCCCTGAACGTGATCACCGGCCCGTACGGGCAGACCTTCGGCGACTGGCTGCGGGACTGCGGTGCCACGGTGATCGATCTGGCGGTGCCCTTCCACACGGCGGTCACGGCCGCGCAGATCCGCGCGGCCCTCGCCGAGCACCCGGAGATCGACTTCGTCTCCCTGGTGCACGCGGAGGCGGCGACCGGCAACACCAACCCGGTGGCGGAGATCGGCGAGGTGGTACGGGAGCACGGCGCCCTCTTCTACCTGGACGCCGTCGCCTCCATCGGTGCGGAGCCGGTGCTGCCGGACGCCTGGGGCGTGGACCTGTGCGTGATCGGCGCGCAGAAGGCGATGGGCGGCCCGGCGGGCGTGTCGGCGGTGTCGGTGAGCGAGCGGGCGTGGACCCGGATGGCGGCGAACCCGCGCGCCCCGCGCCGCTCCTATCTCTCCCTTCTGGACTGGAAGACCCGCTGGCTCGACGGCGGCCGCCGCGCGCTGCTGCACGCCCCGGCCCAGCTGGAGATGCTGGCGCTGGACGCGTGCGTGGCGCGGATCGAGGCGGAGGGCCTGGACACGGTGATGGCCCGGCACGCCTCGGCCGCGGCGGCGACCCGCGAGGGCGCGGCGGCCCTGGACGGCGGTCTTGAGCCATATGTCCACGAGGCCCACGAGGCGGCCCCGGTCGCCACGACCCTGCGGACTCCGGCGGGCGTCACGGCCTCGGAGCTGGTGGCGCGAGCCCTGGCCACCGACCCGTCCCTGCCGCTGGCGGCGGGCGGCGGCGCGCTGGCCAAGGAGATGGTCCGGGTGAACCACTACGGCGCGGACGCGACACCGGAGACGGTACGGCGGTGTCTGGCGGCGCTGGGTTCGGCGCTGACGGAGCTGTCGCGGCCCCGGTGAGGGTGCCAAGCTGGCCGCATGACTTCCACCGGGACCCCCACCACGCTCCCTGACGGCCGTCCCATCCCCCTGCTCACCGCCCCCGAACGGCCCATGCTGGAGAGCTGGTTGGACTTTCATCGGGGCACGCTGGCGGTGAAGTGCGCCGCCCTGGACGACAAGCAGGTGCGGATCGCGTCGGCCGAGCCGTCCGAACTCACCTTGCTGGGACTGGTGCAGCACATGGCGGAGGTGGAACGGAACTGGTTCCAGCGGGCGTTCGGCGCGGCCGGTCCCGAGCCGGTGTTCGAGGAGGCGACCGGGTACCGGCTCGCCGACGAGCGAGGGCTCGACACGGCACTGGAGGTGTGGCGGCGGGAGATCGACCGGGGGCGCGAGGTGTGTGCCGGGCTCTCGCTGGACGACGTCGGCCACATCCCCGGCGGCGGGCCGCTCGGCGGGGCGGAGGTCAGTCTGCGCTGGGTGCTGCTGCACATGATCGAGGAGTACGCCCGGCACAACGGTCACGCCGACATCCTGCGCGAGCGTATCGACGGAGTTACCGGGGCCTGAATTCCGCGTAATTCTGGAATTCTTTTCGGCGACAGCTTCCCGTTCTCTTCTGCCCGCTTTTTCTCGACCTAAACGCTAAGATTTCCAAGCGGATTACAAGGTTGTGATGCGTTCCACATCGCGACCGTTTTGCGGCTTATAGGCCGGGAATACCCGGACATTCCTCCCCTCGCGCGGATAACACGATCACGTCCGCTCGCGTAACCCCTGACCGCCATGCAATTTCGAATTTACCTCGGTAAGTTCAATTCGCATGACTGCCGCACAAGCAGACCTGCAAATCGACCGGCCGACGGTGGCCGACGGCGCCGCACTGTGGCGGATCGCCAAAGACTCCGAGGCCCTCGACCTGAACTCGTCCTACAGCTATCTGCTGTGGTGCCGGGACTTCGCCGGCACTTCGGCGGTCGCCCGCGACGAGCACGGGGAGCCGGTCGGCTTCGTCACCGGCTACGTACGGCCGGACCGTCCGCACACCCTGCTCGTCTGGCAGGTGGCGGTGGACGGCGCCCAGCGCGGCCGCGGCATCGCCGCCGCACTGCTCGACGGGCTGGTCGCACGGGTCGGCGACGCGTACGGCGTCACGGGTGTGGAGACCACCATCACACCCGGCAACACCGCCTCCGAGCGGCTGTTCACCTCGTTCGCCGAGCGGCACGGCGCCGCCCTGGAGCGCGAGGTGCTGTTCGAGACGAGCCTGTTCCCCGACGGGCCGCACGACCCCGAGGTCCTCTACCGCATCGGTCCCCTCCCCCACTGACCTCCCCACGCAACGAGGAGCGATTCGTCGTGACCATCACCCAGCCCGACCTCAGCGTCTTCCAGACCCTGGAGTCCGAGGTGCGCAGCTACTGCCGAGGCTGGCCCACCGTCTTCGACCGTGCGCGGGGCAGCCGCATGTACGACGAGGACGGCCACGAGTACCTGGACTTCTTCGCCGGGGCCGGCTCACTGAACTACGGGCACAACAACCCTGTGCTGAAACGGGCGTTGCTCGACTACCTGGAGCGGGACGGCGTCACGCACGGGCTCGACATGTCGACCACCGCCAAGCGCACCTTCCTGCAGACCTTCCAGGACCTGGTGCTGCGGCCGCGCGATCTGCCGTACAAGGTCATGTTCCCGGGCCCGACGGGCACCAACGCCGTGGAGTCCGCGCTGAAGCTGGCGCGGAAGGTGAAGGGGCGCGAGGCGATCGTCTCGTTCACCAACGCCTTCCACGGCATGTCGCTGGGGTCGCTGGCCGTCACCGGCAACGCCTTCAAGCGGGCCGGCGCCGGCATCCCGCTGGTGCACGGCACGCCGATGCCGTTCGACAACTACTTCGACGGCCAGGTCCCGGACTTCCTGTGGTTCGAGCGGCTGCTGGAGGACCAGGGCTCCGGCCTGAACAAGCCCGCCGCGGTGATCGTGGAGACCGTGCAGGGCGAGGGCGGCATCAACGCCGCGCGTCCGGAGTGGCTGCGCGCGCTCGCCGACCTGTGCGAGCGGCAGGACATGCTGCTCATCGTCGACGACATCCAGATGGGCTGCGGACGGACGGGGGCCTTCTTCTCGTTCGAGGAGGCGGGCATCACGCCCGACATCGTCACCGTCTCCAAGTCCATCAGCGGCTACGGACTGCCCATGTCGCTCTGCCTGTTCAAGCCGGAGCTGGACATCTGGGAGCCGGGCGAGCACAACGGCACCTTCCGCGGCAACAACCCCGCCTTCGTCACCGCCACCGCGGCCCTGGAGACGTACTGGGCCGACGGCTCGGCGATGGAGAAGCAGACCCGGGCCCGCGGTGAGCAGGTGGAGCAGGCGCTGATCTCCATCACGGAGGAGAACCTCGCCGATGTGAAGGAGTACCGCGGCCGCGGTCTGGTGTGGGGCCTGGAGTTCCACGACAAGTCCCGTGCCGAGCGGATCGCGCGGCGCGCCTTCGAACTCGGGCTGCTCATCGAGACGTCCGGTCCGGAGAGCGAGGTCGTG
The DNA here is from genome assembly GCF_027270315.1 of Streptomyces cinnabarinus. Lineage (NCBI taxonomy): Bacteria > Bacillati > Actinomycetota > Actinomycetes > Kitasatosporales > Streptomycetaceae > Streptomyces > Streptomyces cinnabarinus. The sequence continues at coordinate 2,219,902 of NZ_CP114413.1, forward strand.
AAGCTGCTGCCGGCGCTGACCATCACCCCCGAAGAGCTGGACGAGGGCCTCAGCGTCCTCGCCCGTGCCGTCCGCGAAACCGTCTGAGAGAAGGAGCTGTTCAGCACGTGATCGTCCGTTCGTTCAAGGACATCGAAGGCACCGACCGGCATGTGAAGGCGGCGTCCGGCACCTGGGAGAGCAAACGCATCGTCCTCGCCAAGGAGCGGGTCGGGTTCTCGCTGCACGAGACGATTCTGTACGCGGGTACGGAGACGTCGATGTGGTACGCGAACCACATCGAGGCGGTCGTCTGCGTCGAGGGCGAGGCCGAACTGACCGATCACGAGTCCGGGCTGACCCACACGATCACGCCCGGGACCATGTACCTCCTGGACGGCCACGAGAGGCACACGCTGCGCGTGAAGCGGGACTTCCGCTGCATCTGTGTCTTCAACCCGCCCGTGACCGGCCGGGAGGACCACGACGAGAACGGCGTGTATCCGCTGCTCACCGAACCCGAGGAGGTGTGACGCATCATGACGATGACTGATCTGTACCCGAGCCGGGGCGCCACCGAGGTGTCGACCCCACGCCAGGACCCGGTGGTCTGGTCCCCGCCCGGCGCGCCCGGCCCGATCTCCGTCCCGGAGCTCCAGTCGTACGAGCGCGACGGCTTCCTCCCCGTCGAGCAGCTCATCACCGACGACGAGGTGGCCGTCTACCGGCAGGAGCTGGAGCGGCTGGTCGCCGACCCGGCGATCCGCATGGACGAACGCTCCATCATCGAGCCGCAGTCCAAGGAGATCCGCTCGGTGTTCGAAGTGCACCGGATCAGCGAGGTGTTCGCCGCGCTGGTGCGCGACGAGCGCGTCGTCGGCCGGGCCCGGCAGCTCCTCGGCTCGGACGTGTACGTCCACCAGTCCCGGATCAACGTCAAGCCCGGGTTCGGGGCCAGCGGCTTCTACTGGCACTCCGACTTCGAGACCTGGCACGCCGAGGACGGGCTGCCGAACATGCGGACGGTGTCCGTCTCGATCGCGCTGACCGAGAACTACGACACCAACGGCGGGCTCATGATCATGCCGGGGTCGCACAAGACGTTCCTCGGCTGTGCGGGCGCGACACCGAAGGACAACTACAAGAAGTCGTTGCAGATGCAGGACGCGGGCACGCCCTCGGACGAGGCGCTGACCTCGCTGGCCACCAGGCACGGCATCCGGCTGTTCACCGGCCGGGCCGGTTCGGCGACCTGGTTCGACTGCAACTGCATGCACGGCTCCGGCGACAACATCACGCCGTTCCCGCGCAGCAACGTCTTCATCGTCTTCAACAGCGTGGAGAACGCGGCGGTCGACCCCTTCGCGGCTCCGGTACGGCGGCCGGAGTTCATCGGCGCGCGGGACTTCACCCCGGTGAAGTAGCACTCACAGCCACGCCAGCGACGCGGCCGTCTCCAGTACGTTCCGTACGGCGGCCGCGTCGCCGCTCGCTCCCCTCGGCACCTCCGCGGGCGTGCACCGTCCGCCCACCAGGAGGCAGAAGTCGACGGGGTCCAGGGCGAGTTCGGCCGCGACGGGCTCGTCCTCGGAGCCCAGCACCCACTGCTCGCCGTCGCTGACGGAGAACAACACCGGCGCCGCGTCCGGCCCGAGCGCGAGACCGAGGACCCGGACCGCGAGCCGCACCAGCTGCCCCAGGTGCTCGGCGGGCGGCGGCGGTACGACCAGGCCGAGGGCCCGGCCGATGTCGTCGGTGTGGATCCACGCCTCGAAGGCCCGCACCACGAAGTGATCGGCCACCGGCAGCCGGATCCCCATCAACAGCTCGGCGCGCGCCGCGAGTTCGGCGTCCCGCGCCTCGGGCGTGGCGAGCAGCGCGTCGGCCTGCCCACCCCAGGCGGCGACCGTCTGCTCGGGCGTACGGCCGTGCTCATGGGCGATGACATCGGCGGTACGGCGGTCCCAGGCGTCCTCCCAGCGCATGTCCTGAGGAAGCACCGTCTGCGGGAGCACGGTCGCCGGGACCCGCGCGGGGATGCCGAGCCGCCCGGCCAGCGCCTCGTCGGCGGCCAGCAGATGGGCGACGGTCGCGTGCACGTCCCAGTCGTGCACCACCGGAGTGGTCCAGCGGCCCGCCGCCTCCGGCAGCAGCGCCCGCAGTCCCTGGACGGCGGCGGCGTAGGGCGCGGCGTGCACGGCGGTGCGGGGTGCCGACGGGCGGCGGGCGAGCAGGGCGGGCGGGAGTCCGGTGGCGGGCCGGGCGGGCAGTCCGCCGATCGGCGGGCCGTCGAGCAGCCGTACCGTCTCGCGCAGCCGGGCCGCCTCCGCGGCGCAGCTCTTGCATCCGGCGAGGTGCGGCCGGACCCGCTCGGCCTCGGCCGCGTCCAGGGCGCCGAAGGCCCAGGCGGCCAGCAGCTCGCGTACGTCCTCGTGCTCGGTCACCGGGGGCCTCCTTCCTGGGGAGCACGGACCCCTACCGCCATCATGCGCCTCTTTCCAGCGCGGGGTCGGGTGGGTCGGCCAGGGTTTCGGCCAGCGAGCGCAGGGCGGTGCGCAGTCTGGTCTTGGCGGTGCCCTCGGGAATGCCGAGTTCCACGGCGGCCTGCCGGTAGGTGCGGCCCGCGAAATAGGCGAGGTGCACCACCTCCCGCTGCGGCTCGGGGAGTTCGGCGAGGGCCGAGTGCAGCAGCAGGGAGCGCTCCCGGTCGACGACCGTCTCGTCCGGGCCGGGGCCGGGTTCCGGGATGGTGTGCAGGACGTCGTCGTCGGCGTGGGTGTGCTTGCGGTGCCGGGCCTCGCCGCGCACCCAGTCCACGGCCCGCCGGTGGGCGAGCATGGACAGCCAGGTGCGCAGCGAGCCGCGGCCCGCGTCGAAGCTGTACGGCCTGCTCCACAGGTGCGCGAAGACCTCCTGCGCCACGTCCTCGGCGGCGGCCGGGGCGCGGGTGACCCGCACCGCGATCCGCCGCACCAGCGGCCCGTAGGCCGCGTACACCTCGGCCAGCGCGGACTCGTCGCCGTACACCAGCCGCCGGTGCAGCTCCGTGTCGGCGGCCGGGTTTACGGACGTCTCGCCCGTGGACTCCACCGGCACCACCACCCCTGGTGCCCTTCCTAGCGTCCCGGCGGGGCCCGCGCCAGTGGTTCAGGAGGACAGGACGTCCAACAGCCGGTCGACGTCGGTGGCTGTGTTGTACAGGTGGAAGGCGGCGCGCAGGTTGCCCGCGCGGTCGGACACCTCGATGCCCGCCTCGCTCAGCTCGGACTGGCGCCGGCCGAGGCGCGGGACGGAGACGATCGCCGAGCCGGGGGACGGGACGGGCTCGTGGCCGAGGCGGGTCAGTCCGGCGCGGAAGCGGTCGGCGAGGGCGAGGTCATGGGCGTGGACGGCGTCGATGCCGAGCTCCTCGATCAGGGCGAGGGAGGCGCGCAGTCCGGCGTAGGTGAGGAGCGAGGGGCTCACGTCGAACCGCCGTACGGAGTGGGCGAGTTCCTGGACCGGGCCGTAGCAGCTCTCCCAGGGGAGCTCGCCCGCGACCCAGCCCGCCAGCAGCGGGGTCAGGCCGCCGAAGTCCTCGGGGGCGACGAAGAAGGCGTTGCCGTGCGGGCCCATGAGCCACTTGAAGCCGACGGCGGCGAGGAAGTCGTAGGAGTCCGCCTCCAGGGGCAGCCAGCCCGCCGACTGGGAGGCGTCGAGATAGGTCCGGGCGCCGTGCGCGCGGGCCGCCTCGCGCACCCCGGGCAGATCGGCGATCCGGCCGTCGGCGGACTGGACGACGCTGACCGCGACCAGCGCGGTCTCCGGGCGGACCGACTCAGCGAGCCGCTCCAGCGGGACGGCCCGCACCTTGAGGTCGCCGCGCATGTGGAAGGGGTTGACCAGGGAGGAGAAGTCGGCCTCGGCGGTGAGCACTTCGGCCCCGGCGGGCAGCGCGGCGGCGATCAGACCGCCGTACTCGGCGACCGAGGCCCCCATCGCGACCCGCTCGGCCGGCACCCCGGCCAGCCGTCCGAAGGCGGCGCGGACGCCCTCCACGTCCTCGTAGAGGGAGCCGATCGGCCGCCCTTCGGCCCGCAGCCGCACGGCCTCCTGTACGGCGCTGACGGTGCGGGCCGGCAGGAGGCCGTTGCTCGCGGTGTTGAGGTAGGTGTGCTCCGGGGCGAACTCGGCACGGACGAGGCTCTCGAAGGTCTCCATGGGACCACTCTGCGGTCCCGGGAACTCCCCGTCCATTGCGATTTTTTACGTGGTTTCGCTAAGCAACCCTTATAGGTCGGCCCCGACCAGCGGCTTTCAGCTCTGCGGCACCGCGCACCCGTCGGGACCGCAGGCCTCGCCCGCGCCCTGCTCGATCAGGGTCAGCGGGGAGCGGTCACCCCAGGCCTGGGTCAGGGCCTGGGTGAAGACATCGGCGGGCTGGGCGCCGGAGACGCCGTACTTGCGATCGATGACGAAGAACGGCACGCCGGTCGCGCCGAGCTGGGCGGCCTCGCGCTCGTCGGCGCGGACCTCCTCGGCGTAGGCGGTGGGGTCGGCGAGCACCTTGCGGGCGCCGTCCGCGTCCAGGCCCGCGGCGGCGGCCAGCGCGACCAGCCGCTCGTCGTCGGCGAAGACGGACGCCTCCTCGGCGAAGTTCGCCTCGTACAGGGCCTGGATCAGCTCGCCCTGGCGGCCGTGCTCCTTGGCGAAGTGCAGCAGGCGGTGCATGTCGAAGGTGTTGCCGTGGTCGCGGTCCCGGGTGCGGTAGTCGAGGCCCTCGGCGGCGGCCTGGGTGCCGAGGTTGTCCTCGGCGGCCTGGGCCTGGGCCTCGCTGATGCCGTACTTCTTGGCGAGCATCGGGATCACCGGACCGGTGTCGTCCTTGGCGCGCCCCGGGTCCAGCTCGAAGGAGCGGTGCACGACCTCGACCTGGTCGTGGTGCGGGAAGGCCGCGAGCGCCTTCTCGAAGCGGGCCTTGCCCACATAGCACCAGGGGCAGGCGATGTCGCTCCAGATCTCGACGCGCATGGTTTCTCGGCTCTCCCGCTCGAACGTATACGGAGACTCCCTCCGCAAATATGGGTGAACGTTCAAGCTGCCGGGTTCATTCCCCTACGGCCTTCAGCTGCCGTCGCGCAGGTCGAGGGGCCAGCTGGGCCGGAACTCCAGGTGGTCGTAGGTCACGACGCAGCCCTCGCCGAGCGGGGACTGGGTCATGAAGCCGATGAGGGCCGCGTCCGTCTCCTTCTCGTCACCCAGGGTGAACAGCCGGATGAAGATCCACCGCTCGCCGTCCCGGGAGGCGTGGAAGGCGAAGGCCCGCCCGGTGCGGCTGACCCGCAGCCACACCGAACTGCCCTCCACAGTGAAGGAGTTGGCGTCGTCGGAGTGTCCCCGGGTGACCACCGTGCAGACGGTGGGCACATCCGGGGAGTACTCCAGACAGAGCTTCGCCCAGGCCCGCTCCCCCACATGCACATAGAGCACCCCGGCGTCGAAGGCCCCGGCGAACCCCACGGTGACCCGCGCGATCAGCTGGAACTCCCCCTCCGGCGCCCCGAGCAGCCGGGGCGCGTCGGAGGCGGGGTCCAACGCCTCCCCGGTGGGCGACACGAACCGGTCCTGGCGGGCCCCGGCCCACCCGGCGAGCACACCGTCCTCGTAGGACCAGTGGCCGTCGGGGCCGTAGGTGCGGAGAGGGAAGGGGAGTTCGGGGAGTTCCAGGTCCATCGACCTAGCGTTCCAGACGACCGTTGAACCTGCGCGGGAGACCCAACGGATTGTCGTCCCTCAGTTCCGCGGGCAGCAGCGCCTCGGGGGCGCCCTGGTACACCACCGGCCGCAGCCACCGCTCGATGGCCGTACCGCCCACCGAGGTCGACGTCGACGTGGTCGCCGGGTACGGGCCGCCGTGGTGCTGGGCCGGGGCCACCGCGACACCGGTCGGCCAGCCGTTCACCAGGACCCGCCCCGCCAGGGGCGTCAGCTCGGCGAGGAGCTCGGGGCCGCGGCCCTGCCCCGCGGCCTCCTCGGTGGAGAGGTGAACCGTCGCCGTGAGGTTGCCGGGCAGCCGCGACAGCACCGCCTTGGCCTCGTCCTCGTCCTCGTAGCGCACCACGACGGTGACCGGACCGAAGCACTCCTCCAGCAGCAGGTCGTGCGCGCCCTCCGCGGCGAGCTTCTGCGCCGGTACGGTCAAGAAGCCCGGGCTGACCGTGTGCTCGCCGCCCGCGCCCGGGGTCACGGGCGAGTCCACGTCGGGCAGCGCGGCGCGCTCGGCGACCCCGGCGACGAAGTTGTCCCGCATCCGGTGGTCCAGCAGCACACCCGCGTCGGTGTCGCTGACGGCGTCCGTCAGGGACTTCAGCAGCCGGTCACCGGAGGCCCCGGCCGGCGCCAGCACCAGGCCCGGCTTCACACAGAACTGTCCGACGCCGAGCGTCATGGAGCCCGCGAGCCCGGTGCCGATGGCCTCCGCGCGCTCGGCGGCCGCCGCCTCGGTGATGAGGACCGGGTTCAGCGAGCCCAGCTCGCCGTGGAAGGGGATCGGCACCGGCCGCGCCGCCGCCGCGTCGAAGAGGGCCCGCCCGCCGCGTACCGAACCGGTGAAACCGGCCGCCGCGACCAGCGGGTGCTCGATCAGGCCGACGCCCGCCTCGAAGCCGTGCACCAGGCCGAGGACGCCCTCGGGGATGCCGTGCTCGTGGGCGGCCGTGCGCACGACCTTGGCGACCAGCTCGGACAGGGCCGGGTGGTCGGGGTGGGCCTTGACGACGACGGGGCAGCCCGCGGCGAGCGCGCTCGCGGTGTCGCCGCCCGCGACCGAGAAGGCGAAGGGGAAGTTGGAGGCGGAGTAGACGGCGACCACACCGAGCGGCACCTTGTAGCGGCGCAGGTCCGGGATCGGCGGGGTCGCGGTGTCGTCGGGGTGGTTGACGACGACGTCCAGGAAGGCGCCCTCGTCGACGATGTCCGCGAAGGCGCGCAGCTGGTAGCAGGTGCGGGCGAGTTCGCCGGTCAGCCGGACCGGGCCGAGCGCGGTCTCGGCGTCGGCGGCCTCGACGAGCTGGTCCTTGGCGGCTTCGAGGCGCTGCGCCGCGGTGCGCAGGAAGGTCGCGCGGACCGTCCGGTCGGCGAGGGAGCCGCGCGCCTCCTGCGCGGCGCGGACGGCGGCGTCCACCTCCTGGGCTGTGGCCTCCACCGCAACCTGTTCGCGCTGCTTCCCGGTTCGGGGGTCGACACTCCAGACTGGTGCTGCTGCCACCGCGGGTCCCTCCACACTGTATTGCCGCAGTACTGGGTCATTCACCAGGGTTGTTCGATATGCTGAACGCTGTCTCTCATGGTGAATATGCTGTTGGAGACTATTTCCCGTCGAACGAAGGGGTCAAGCGCGATGTCGGCAGGCGAGACGGGGGGCGGGGCGCAGGTCAAGTCCGCCGTGCGGACGGTTGAACTGCTCGAATACTTCGCCGGACGCCCCGGAATGCACTCCCTCGCGGCCGTCCAGGAGGCGGTCGGTTACCCCAAGTCCAGTCTGTACATGCTGCTGCGCACGCTCGTGGAGCTGGGCTGGGTGGAGACCGACGCGACCGGCACGCGGTACGGCATCGGGGTGCGGGCGCTGCTGGTCGGCACCTCCTACATCGACGGCGACGAGGTGGTGGCCGCCGCGCGTCCCACGCTGGACCGGCTGTCGGACGACACCACCGAGACCATCCACCTGGCGCGTCTGGACGGCACGAACGTGGTGTACCTGGCCACGCGTCAGTCCCAGCACTATCTGCGCCCCTTCACGCGGGTGGGCCGTCGGCTGCCCGCGCACTCGACGTCCCTCGGTAAGGCGCTGCTCAGCACGTACACGGACGAGCAGGTCCGCAAGATGCTCCCGGAGACGCTCCCGGCGCTGACCGAGAACACCATCACCGACCGCGAGCGGCTGATCGAGGAGCTCCACCAGGTCCGCGAGCAGGGCTTCGCCGTGGACCGCGAGGAGAACACCCTGGGCCTGCGCTGCTTCGGCGTGGCGATCCCGTACCGCACCCCGGCCCGCGACGCCATCAGCTGCTCGGTGCCGGTGGCCCGGCTGACCCCGGCCCACGAACAGCTCGTGAAGGACGCCCTGTTCGACGCGCGGGACCGGCTGACGCTGGCCACCCGCCGACTCTGAGGCCGACCCCCTTCTCCCCCGCCAGGCGGAGCGGGATCGTCACCGTGCAGGACGCGGGCGGGGCCGCCGCCGCGAGAGCGTGAACCCATGACGCAGTCACTCCTCGCCCACCCCGGCGGCACCTTCGCCCCCTCCCGCCCCCGTGCACTCCTGCGCGCGGTCGCGGTCGTCTCCTGTCTGCCGTATCTCGGGCTGAAGGTCGCCTGGCTCTCGGGCAGCGAGGCCGGGATCCCCGAGGGGAGTTCGCTGCTGGAGCACCGGGGCGCGGTGGCCGTCGCCAACGGCGTGACCGTACTGATGGACGCCTGCGTCATCGTGCTCGCGCTGGTGCTGACCCGGCCCTGGGGGATGCGGGTGCCGGCCTGGCTGCTGGCGGCGCCCGTGTGGGTCGCCACCGGACTGCTCGCACCGATCATGACCGGCTTCCCGCTCCAGCTCCTGACGGGCACCACCTCCGACGACAGCTCCTCCGAACCCTTCCTCCACGATTGGGTGTTCAGCGTCGTGTACGGCGGTTTCATCGTGCAGGGACTCGCCCTCGGCACCCTGTTCGCCCTGTACGCACGGGACCGCTGGGGCCACCTGTGGCAGGGCCGGATATGGGAGCTGCCCCGCTCCTGCCTCGGCCCCTCTCAGCGCACCGGCGCCGTCACCGCCGCGGTGGTCGCCGTGGTCCCGCTCACCCTCCAACTGCGCTCCGCCTTCGGAGGCGAGGTTCTCCGGGCCATGGACGCCCTCTTCCTCCTCGCGGCCGTCGGCGGCGCCCTGATCCTCGCCTTCGGCCGCGCCCCGGTGCTGCCGGTCCGGGTCCCGCTGGCCCTCGTCTGGGTCGGCTCCGGCGCCGCGGCCTGCTGGGGAGCCTGGATGTCGCTGGCCTCGCTCGTCGTCGACGAGCACTCCGCGGGGCGGCACCTCACCTACTCCGGCCAGATGATCACCGGCGCCCTGGTGGCCGCCGTAGGGCTCCGCTTCCTCGCGCGTCGGTCCGCCGCCCTCCCCCGGCACCGCGCGTGAGGCGGATCGCCCGGTTCCTTTTCGGGCGGGGGACGCGCCGGCGCTGGATCCATCTGATCCTCGGCGGCGCCCTCGCCATGCCGTACGTCTTCGTCGGCGAGATCATCGTCGGCCCGGCCGCCCACGCCCGCTATGTCTTCGGCGATCTCACCGGCAAGCTCCTGTCGTTCGCCGTTGGCCTGCCGCTGGCCGCGCTCACCGCCGCGCTGTTCCCGCTGACCCGCTCGCTGGAGGCGAACGCGGTGCGCTCGCTGTGCGGGGTCGGCGCGGACCTGCTCTCCCACGCCCCCGCCCGCGGCCGGACCGCCAAGGAGCGCACCGCGGCCTGGTTCACGCTGCACCTCGGCTTCGGCGGGATCGTCGCCGGGATGACGCTGGCGGTGCCGCCACTCGCCGTCGTCCTCATGGCGCTGCCCGTGGTCGCCGTGTTCAGCGACGGCCTGTGGGGCTTCCCCGCGGCCTGGGACCGGCCCTGGGTGCTGGCGCTCACCCCGCTGGTGGGCGTGGCCCTGCTGGTGGGGCTCGCCGCGTGCGCGGCCGGGGCGGGCGCCCTGCTCGCCCGCTGGGCCCCGGCGCTGCTCGGCCCGACGCCCGGGGACCGGCTCGCGGCGGCCGAGGCCCGCGCCGCCGATCTCGCCGTACGCAACCGGCTCGCCCGCGAGCTGCACGACTCCGTCGGGCACGCCCTGAGCGCCGTCACCCTCCAGGCGAGCGCGGCCCGCCGACTGCTCGACAGCGACCCGGAGTTCGTCCGGGAGGCGCTCGCCGCGATCGAGGACACCACCCGGCGCACGGTCGGTGAACTCGACGCCGTCCTCGGGGTGCTGCGGGAGGGCGACGCGCCCGGCACGGCGCCCGCGCCGACGCTGGCCGCCGACCTCGACGGGCTGCTGCGCCGCACCCGGGCGGGCGGACTGCGCGTCGTGGCGTCCGTCGACGCCGACCCCGAGGCGCTGCCCGCTGTGCTGTCCCGGGAGGCGTACCGGATCGTGCAGGAGGGGCTGAGCAACGCCCTCAAACACGCGGGCGACCAGGTCACGATGGTCCTGCGGATCGGGGTCGCGGGCGGCCTGCTGGAGATCACCCTGGAGAACCCCCTGGGCTCCGCCTCCCCCTGCCGCCCCGGCGGCGGCCACGGCCTGCGCGGCATCGCGGACCGGGCCCGGCTGCTGGGCGGCACGGTCGAGGCGGGCGCCGAGTCCGGCACCTGGCGGCTGAGAGTCCGCCTCCCCGTGAAAGGACCCGTATGAACGCCCGTCCCCCCGTCCGGATCGTTCTCGCCGACGACGAGCTCATGGTGCGCAGCGCGCTGCGCGCCATCCTCTCCGCCGAGCCGGACCTGGAGGTCGTCGGCGAGGCGGCGAACGGCGCCGAGGCGGTCTCCGTCGTCCGGGAGCGGACCCCGGACGTCGTCCTCATGGACGTCCGGATGCCGGAGGTCGACGGCATCCGGGCCACCGAGCAGATCCTCGCCACCGTCACCGAGCCGCCCCGGATCGTCGTCGTCACCACCTTCGAGAACGACTCCTATGTGCACGACGCCCTGCGCGCCGGAGCCGCCGGTTTCCTGCTCAAACGGGCCGACGCCGACGCCCTCGTGCAGGCCGTGCGGCTGGTCGCGCGCAGCGACACCCTGCTGTTCCCCGCGGCCGTACGCACCCTCGCCGCCGAGCACGCGCGTGCCCACCCCGCGCCGCCGCCCTGGGTGGCGCGGCTCACCGGGCGGGAGAGCGAGGTGCTGCGGCTGATGGCGGGCGGGCTGACCAACGCGGAGATCGCCGAGCGGATGGAGGTCGGTCCGGCCACCGTGAAGTCGCATGTGGCGGCGGTGCTGGCGAAGACCGGCACCCGGGACCGCACCCAGGCCGTGATCGCCGCGTACGAGGCGGGCTTCATGAACCCTCGCTGACTTCATGACCACTCGCTGAATTTTCATGAGCACTCCATGAGAAAAGCCACGCGAGGGAACGATTCGCCCCGCGCCCTCGTCCTGACGGTGGGATGAACAAGACGATCAGGCGCGCATCGGTCTTCTCGCTGCTCCTGGTGTTGGCCCTGCTGGTGAGGGCGACCTGGGTGCAGTTCTACGAGGGCCAGGCACTCGCGGACGACAAGGACAACCGGCGCAACGCGATACAGACGTACGCGGCACCGCTCGGGAACATCATCGTGGCCGGGGAGTCGGTCACCGGCTCCGCACGGACGAAGGGCGGCGATCTCGCGTACAAGCGCACGTACACCGACGGCGAGCTGTACGCGGCGGTGACGGGCTATGCCTCGCAGGCGTATGCGCCGACCCAGTTGGAGGGCATCTACCAGGACGTCCTCAACGGCACGGACAGCAAGCTGCGGACTGTGTTGGACACGGTCACCGACGAGCGGGCCGAGCCGGGCAACGTGATCACGACGATCGATCCCGATGTGCAGAAGGCGGCGTACGAGGCGCTCGGTGACAAGAAGGGCGCGGCCGTCGCGATCGACCCGGCCACCGGCCGTATCCTCGCGGTCGTCTCGACCCCGTCGTACGACCCGTCCTCGCTGACGGACGCCAACACCGCGGGGACGGCCTGGAAGCAGCTCACCAAGGACTCCGACAAGCCGCTGACCAACCGCGCGCTGCGCCAGCCGGTGGCGCCGGGCTCCACGTTCAAGCTGGTCGTGGCCGCGGCGGCGCTGGAGGACGGGCTGTACTCGTCGGTGGACGAGAAGACCAAGAGCCCCGATCCCTACACGCTGCCGGGCACCTCCACGGTGCTGGAGAACGAGAACAAGTCGGCGCCCTGCGAGAACGCCTCGATCCGGGTCGCGCTCCAGTACTCCTGCAACAACGTCTTCGCGAAGATGGCCTACGACCTGGGCCAGGACAAGGTGAAGGCGATGGCCGAGAAGTTCGGCTTCAACGACGACGAGCAGGATGTGCCGGTCCGCGCCTACGCCAGCGTGTACCCCTCCGGCATGGACGAGGCGCAGACCGCGCTGACCGGCATCGGGCAATTCGATGTGACGGCGACGCCGTTGCAGATGGCCATGGTGTCGGCGGCCATCGCCAACGGCGGCAAACTGGTGTCGCCGCACATGGTGTCGCAGGTGACCGACGGCGGCGGTGACGTCCTTCAGGACTACGACTCCGACGCGGACACCGAGGAGATCGTCAGCTCCGACACCGCCGAGCAGTTGCAGTCGGCGATGGAGACGGTGGTTTCCGAGGGCACGGGGACGAACGCGCGGATCTCGGGTGCGACAGTGGGCGGCAAGACGGGTACGGCCCAGCACGGCGAGAACAACAGCAAGACGCCGTACGCCTGGTTCACCTCGTACGCGAAGTCCGGCTCCGGCGACCAGGAGGTCGCGGTCGCGGTGATCGTCGAGGAGTCCGGCGCCGCCCGCTCCGAGGTGAGCGGCAACGGCCTCGCCGCGCCGGTGGCGAAGGCGATGATGCAGGCGGCCCTCAAGGACTGAGGGCCGTCCGGCTACTTGACGCCGAAGAGCTGCTCGATCGGGTCGATGGCGAAGTAGATCAGGAACAGCGCCGAGGTCCCCCACAGCAGCCAGTGGACCTCCTTCGCCTTGCCCAGCACCGTCTTGATAAGGACATAGGCGACGAAGCCGGCCCCGATGCCGTTGGTGATGGAGTACGTGAACGGCATCACGGCGATGGTCAGGAAGGCCGGGATGGCGATCTCGTACTTGTCCCAGTCGATGTGCTTGACCTGGGTCATCATCAGGAAGCCGACCGCGACGAGGGCGGGCGCCGCCGCCTGCAGCGGGACGATGGTGAGCAGCGGGCCGAGGAACAGGGCGAGGGCGAACAGGCCGCCGGTGACCAGGTTCGAGAAGCCGGTGCGCGCGCCCTCGCCGACACCGGCCGCCGACTCGATGTAGGAGGTCGCGGAGGACGAGGAGGAGGCGCCGCCCGCGACCGCCGCCGCGCCGTCGATCAGCAGCACCCGGCCGAGGCCCGGGACCTTGCCTTCTTCGTCCAGCAGCCCCGCCTCGGCGCTGACGCCGACGACCGTGCCCATGGTGTCGAAGAAGTCGGACAGCACCAGGGTGAAGACGAGCAGGACGACGGTGATGACGGTGGTCTCGCCGAACGCGCCGAACAGGCTGAACTGGCCGATGAGTCCGAAGTCGGGGGTGTCGACCAGCTTTTCGGGCCACTCGGGCGTGGTCAGGCCCCAGGTCTTGATGTCGGCAAGGGAGTTGATGAGGAGCGCGACGGCGGTCATCACGACGATGCTGATCAGGATCGCGCCCTTGACCCGGCGGGCGAGCAGCCCGATGGTCAGCAGAACTCCCAGGCAGAACACCAGGATCGGCCAGCCGGTGAGGTTGCCGGTGCTCCCGAGCTGCACCGGAACCGTGGTGTTCGCCGCGTCCGGGATCCGGGTGACGAAGCCCGCGTCGACGAAGCCGATGAAGGCGATGAACAGGCCGATGCCCACGCTGATCGCCTGCTTGAGCGGCTGCGGGATGGCGTGCATGACGGCCTCGCGCAGTCCGGTGACGACGAGGACGCAGATCAGCAGTCCTTCGAGGACGACCAGACCCATCGCGTCGTCCCAGCTCATCAGTGGGGCGATCTGGAAGGCGACGACGGCGTTCAGGCCGAGGCCGGCGGCGAGCGCGAGCGGCAGATTGCCGCCGACGCCCATGATGACCGTCATGACCGCGGCCACCAGGGCGGTGGCGGTGGTGAGTTGGACCGGGTCGAGGGTGTCGCCGAACTTGTCCTTCGCACTGCCCAGGATGATGGGATTCAGGACAAGGATGTACGCCATCGTGAAGAACGTGGCGAACCCGCCACGTATCTCCCGGCTGAACGTGGACCCCCGTTCGGAGATCCTGAAGAAGCGATCGACGCTGCTCATGTGGCTCCTTGCTGCCTGAATGATCGGTGTGCGGATGCTGGCTGGATTGTTCCCCTGTTGAACCGGGTTCAGGTTTTCCCCGTGTTACGGAATCAGCGCGGTTCACGTACGATCCGCCACACGCTGTTCGAGACCCCGTACGAGCCAGGTGTTCGATCACTGCTACGCTTCCGCACCTCAACCGGAAGATCGCGGAACGCGCGCCGGACGCACACATGTCATTCACATGCCGCTCATAGGCACACTCACAGGCAGGAGAGGTCGCCCGTGGGCACAGTCGTCGACGACGCAGCCTCGGTGGAGTTCCATGCCTTCTTCGAGCGCCACTACGCCGAACTCTCGCGCCTGGCCCATCTGCTGACGGGTGAGGCGGACGCCGCCGACGACCTCGCGGCGGATGCCCTGCTCGCCCTGTGGCACCGCTGGGACCGGGTCCGCGCGGCCGACCACCCCGTCGCCTACGCCCGAGGCGTGGTCGCCAACCTCGCCCGCACCCGGATCCGCAGCGCGGTGCGCGAGCGGCGCCGGATCGCCCTGTTCTGGTCGCAGCGCGAGGAGAAGACCGAGAACCCGGACGTGGCCGGTGTCGTCGACGTGCAGGAGGCGCTGCGTAGACTGCCGTTCCGCAAGCGGGCCTGTGTGGTGCTGCGGCACGCCTTCGACCTCTCGGAGAAGGACACCGCGCTCGCCCTGGGCGTCTCGGTCGGTACCGTGAAGAGCCAGACCTCGAAGGGGATGGCGGAACTCCAGCGACTGCTCGGCCCCAAGGCGGCACCGCTCAGGATGCATGCGGCGATGGCGCGCACCGGTGACGCCGCGGGAAGGGACCGATGACGATGCAGCGGGACGTGCACGACGAGCTGCGCGCCCGGCTGCACGAGGCGGCCGAGGCGCACGAGCCGAACCGCGAGCGCATCCTCGCCCGGATCGAGCGCGGCATGTCCGAGGAGGTCCGCCCCGACCACCGGGCCACCCGCCCACCGGTGTTCGGCTGGGTACGGGTGGTCAGCGCCACCGCGGCGGTCGCGGGCGTGCTCGCCATCGGCGGTTACGCGGTGGCGTCGGCGGTGAAGGAGGACACCCCGCAGCAGACGGTGGCCACCTCGCCGACGCCCACCCCGTCCCCGGACGCCACCAGCCGCGCCCCCGTCCCCCCGGCGACCCCCGCCGACCCGACGCCGGAGTCCTCGAAGGAGTCCCGCGAGCCGAGTTCCCCGCCGGCCGGCACGCCGCCGACGCGGTCCGCGTCGCCCCCGGCCGCCGGTGAGGAGGACGGCCCGCTGTGGTCGGACGGCTCGGTCGACCCGCACAGCAACGACTTCTGGGCGCAGAGCAATGTGACCCTGAAGACCGAGGAGCAACTGACCGAGCTGACAGTCGAGTTGAAGGTGGCGCAGACCGGCGGGGTGACCTCCACCGGCGCCTGGCGCTCGCTGCCCGAGGACGACTTCGAGCTGGCCGTCGGCGAGCGGGACGGCTTCCTCGTCTACACCTGGACACTCAAGGAGGGCCGTACGGTCGCGGCGGGCGAGTGGGTGTTCGCGGGCCAGTACGACCATGAGCGCGGCGGCCGGGACGCGCAGGCCGACGGCTACGCGGCGACGGCCCGCGCGGGCGACGAAGAGCTGTCCGTGACGGGCGACTTCGCGCCGCACGAGGACGACGACACGGCCGCCGAAGGCGACTCCTGAAGAATTTTCCGCGCAACGCGGCAACCCATTCCCGACCGGCGGCGACCAGGGAGCGCAAGGAACAACTCCCCACGCAAGGAATGGGCATGACTGCACCAGCTGAACAGCGCGTCCGCCACCGCCGCAAGGTCACCAGGCGGCGGGCGGTGATCGCCGGGGCCTCGGCGCTCGGCATCACCGGCGCGGCGATCGTCACCACGACGATGCTGTCCTCCGCGGGCGCCGCGTCCACTTGGCCGACGGCCAAGGGCAGCCAGGCCGTGAGCAGCACCATCAAGGTCTCGGGCACGTATGACGGCGGCTACAAGAAGTTCTACGGCAGCGGCGCGCTCGGCGGCGACAGCCAGGACGAGGGCCAGGACCCGGTCTTCCAGCTGGCCGACGGCGCGGTCCTGAAGAACGTGATCATCGGTACCCCGGCCGCCGACGGTGTGCACTGCATGGGCTCGTGCACGCTGCAGAACGTGTGGTGGCTGGACGTCGGCGAGGACGCGGCGACCTTCAAGGGCAAGTCCGCCTCGTCGGTCTACACCGTCTACGGCGGCGGCGCGAAGAACGGCTCGGACAAGGTCCTGCAGTTCAACGGCGCGGGCAAGCTGGTCGTGAGCAAGTTCCAGGTCGCCAACTCCGGCAAGCTGGTGCGCACGTGCGGCAACTGCTCCACGCAGTACAAGCGCACGGTCATCATCAACGACGTGGACGTCACCGCGCCGATGAACTCGATCGTGGGCATCAACGCCAACTACGGGGACACGGCCTCGCTGCGCAAGGTCCGGATCCACGGCGACAGCTCCAAGAAGATCAAGACGTGCGTCCGCTTCAAGGGCAACAACACCGGCGCCGAGCCGACCCAGATCGGCGTCGGCCCCGACGGAACGTCGTGCCTCTTCACGGCGTCTGACATCACGTACCAGTAACCCCTAGGGCCTGCTGGCCTGAGCCCCCCTCGGTCAGCAGAAGAAGCGCCCCCCACGGTGACGACCGCGGGGGGCGCTTTGCGCCCCAAGGGGCGCGGGGAACTGCGCGACCAGCCACGGACGACCCGCGGCCGACAACTCAGTTCATGGTCGCCCCGATAGTCGTGGACCCGGTGGTGAGAAACGTCGTGTTCGGCAGCGACCCATCAGCCCGGCGGGAGCCGTACGCGCTGGCCGCATCGACCGACTTGAAACCCGGCGTAGCCACCCCGCTGTCCCAGTTGTTCGCGGCGGACACCGTCCCCGAACCCAGCTTCGACAACCCGCCCTTGTTGCTCACCGCCAGGTTCCGCGCGAGCCGCGCCTTGCCCGTGGCGAAGTAGAAGCCGGCCTCGGTGTTGGCGTACGCGGTGTTCCGGTTCAGCACGATCGCGCCCGGGTTGGAGTTCTCGGTGAAGCCGTTCAGGGTGTTGTCCCAGGCCGCGTTGTTGTTGACGACATGCGCGACCGTGACGCCCCCGCCGCCCAGCTTGTACCCGTTGCCGTTGCCCTCGAAGGCGCTGTCGCCCCAGCGGTTCTTGCCGTTGCCGAAGGCCCAGGAGTGGTCGATGGTGACCGGCGAGGAGAACTGCCACAGGTCGAGGCCGTCGTCCGAGTTGTTGTACAGCCGCGCCCCGGTGATCCGGTTGCCCGTCCCGGAGCCGAACTTCACCGCGATGCCGTCGGCGTTCTGCCCGTGCCCGGCCGGGTCGTAGTTGCCGTGGCTGTCCAGGTTCTGCACGAGGTTGCCGCTGGTGCCGTCGCCGCGCAGGGTGAACCCGGAGTCGCCGTTGTCGGCGGTGACGAGGTTCTTGAAGACGCCGCCCACGGAGGAGGTGGCGACGAAGCCCTGGGCCGGGGAGTTCTGGAAGGTGAGGTTCTCCACGGTCCAGTAGTCGCCGTAGATCCCGGCCAGCCAGGAGCCGTCGGGCAGCTTGGAGCCGTCGACCTTCACCTCCTCGCCGCTGTACGCCTTCAGCGTGATCCGTGCCGAACTCGTGCCGTTCGCCGTCGACTTAAGCGTGGCCGTCGGGGTGTAGGTGCCGGCCCGGACCTGGATCGTGGTCCCGGCGACCGCGCTCGCGACGGCCGACTGGAGCTGTGCGGTGGAGGATACGGTGACCGTCGTCGAGGCGGCCTCGGCACCGCCTTCGGAGAGGCCGAGACAGACGCCGCCCGCCCCCGCGGCGACGGCCACGGCGGCGGCGATGGAGAGGGTACGGGTCCTGCGGTGGCGTCCGGTGCTGTGACGCACGGGGCGTTCCTTTCCTAGGGGATGGGGACGCCCAGCAGTCGTCACCGGCCCCGGGGAGGTTGCCGTGCCCCGGCGAAAACCGGCGAAACTTTCGCACGACAGCTGCTGATTGACGGATTTACTGCAATCAGTTTCCTGGCCGCCTCACGGCCAGGGTTGTCCGCGAGTTCCCACTGACGCTGGGCGAGGCGGAAAGCAAGAAGTACTGGAAGGACAACCGGCTGTGGAACGCGAGATTCCCAGTGATTCTGGAAGAGGGAGAGCATCCCGCAGCAAGGATGTGCCAACTACTGGCGGCCGCATGGACGATGGCAAATCGGTCGACTGTCCTGAGTTCTGGTGACGCAGTACCCGTTGAACTCCGTCCCCAATGTCAGTACAGCGCTCAGTCCATCGTCGCGCCGATGGTGGTGCTGCCCGTGGTCAGGAACGTGGTCGCGGGCAGTGAGCCGTCGGACTGGCGGGTGTTGTAGGTGGTGGCGGAGTTGGTGGAGACGAAGGACGGGGTGGCCACTCCGGAGTCCCAGTTGTTCAGGTACGAGGTGACCGAGGAGCCCTTGTTCACCGAGCCGCTGCCGTTGGAGACGGCCAGGTTGCGGCCGAGCTTGCCCGCGCCGGTGGCGAAGTAGTAGCCCCACTTGGAGTTCGCGTAGGACGTGGTGCGGTTGAGGACGATCGCGCCGGTGTTGGAGTTCTCGGTGAAGCCGTTGCCCGCGTTGCCCCAGGCCGCGGAGTTGTTGACGACGTGCGCGACGACCTCTCCGTCGCCGCCCAGCTTGTAACCGTTGCCGTCGCCCGCGAAGGCGGAGTCGGACCAGCGGTTGACGCCGTTGCCGAAGGCCCAGGTGTGTTCGACGGTGACCGGCGAGGAGAAGGACCAGAAGTCCAGCCCGTCGTCGGAGTTGTTGTAGAGGCGGACTCCCGTGATCAGATTTCCGCTGCCGGAGCCGTACTTCACGGCGATCCCGTCGGCGTTCTCCCCGTGGTTGGCGGAGTCGTAATGGCCGTAGGAATCAAGGTTCTTGACGGTGTTGTTCGTGGTTCCGTCGCCGGTGAGCGTGAAGCCGGAGTCGCCGCCGTTGATGGTCTTGACGTTGCTCCAGACGGTGCCCGTGCAGGACTGGCAGACGACGGCGCTGTCCGGGGAGTTCTGGAAGGTGAGGTTGGAGACGTTCCAGTAGTCGGCCGTCAGCTTGAAGATCCAGTCCCCGTCGGGCAGCGAGGAGCCGTCGATCCTCACGGTCTCGCTGCCGTACGCCTGGAGGTAGATGCGGTTCGAGGAGCTGCCGTTGGCGGTCGATTGGAGGGTGGCCGTCGGGTAGTAGGTGCCGCCTCGGACCTGGATGACGGTTCCGGCGGTGGCTCCGGAGATCGCGCTGGTCAGCTCGGCGGTGGTGTCGACAACCACGGTCGCGGCCTGGGCCTGGGTGGGGAGGACGGCCAGTCCGACGCCGAGCGCGAGGGCGGTAGTGAGGGGGAGAGCGGTGCGACGAGACATATGGAGCGGTCCTTTCGTCGTGCCGGTGGGGGGATGTGTTCTACGGCCGCCAATCGCCCAAGTAGGCGCGCTTGGTGTGCGCCTCGGCTTCCGCGGGGGCCAGTTGCGGACGGTTCTCGGGGATGGAAATCACCGCGCCGGGGCCGGAGTTGGCGTACTCCCTGAACCGCATGGTCTGCCAGGGGTAGGCGTCCCGCATGTTCGTGTACGGCGCGACGGGATCGACACCGGGCCCGATCCAGGTGTCCCGCACCACCAGCGAGGGCCAGGCGGTCGTCTCGTACGACGGCACCCAGGGCCGCGCCAGTTTGTACGCCGCGTCCTCGGCTCCGGAGGTGATGCGGGAGCGGAGCGCGAGGATGCCGTGGGGGTTGGCGCGGGCCGTGGAGGGGGCGAAGACCATGCCCTTGGGGATGAAGTTCACGTCCCGTTGGAGGGTGTGGAAGCGGCAGTGCTCGAAGACTGCGGTGGCCCGGCCGAAGACGAAGTCGACATCGCCTTCGATGTAGCAGCGGTGGAAGTACTGCCGATCGAAGACGTCCAGGGCGGTCGTCTCGACGAAGAGGGTGTCCTGGTGGGCCAGGAGGCGGACGTTGTCGAAGTGAGTGCGGTCGCCGTAGATGCAGGCCGCGACCGCCTGGGTGCCGGTGATCTCGGGGTGGTCGGCGCGCAGCCAGTCGTTGGCCAGGGTGAGGTCGCGGACGGTGAGTCCGGGGGCGGCCGAGGTGAAGGTCGCCGAACCCGCGGTGCCGTAGGTGCCCGAACCGTCGGGCTTCTGGGTGCCGTTGGCGTTGTCGTAGACGATGACGACGTCCCGCGAATCGCGGGTGGCGCCGCGCAGGGTCAACTCGGCCGCTTGGGGAGGGATTTTGACGACTTCTCGATAAATCCCCGGGTGGACGACTATCGTCCCGCCGGTTCCAGTCACCGCGTCCACGGCCGCCTGGACGGATTCACCCGGCCGGACGTGCAGGACCCGCCGCTCACCGGCAAGTGCCGATCCCGCGCCGGTCGCCACGAGGCCCGCGGTCAGTCCCGCGAGGACGGTGCGCCGGCGCATCTCAGCAGTCCTCCTTCCACGGCTCCCAGTCCCCGAGGTGCGCGGCACGGGTCGCCGAAGCGGCCTGTTCGGGGGTGAGTTGGGGCCGGTTCTCGGGGACGGAGATCGTCGCGCCGGGGCCGGTGTTGCGGTACTCCGCGAACCGCTGGCTCTGCCACGGGTAGTCGTTCGACATGTTGGCGTAGGGCGCGACCGCGTCGATGCCGGGGCCGAGGACGCTGTCCCGGACGGTGAGCATCGGACGGGCCGTACGGTCGGAGCTGGGGACCCAGGGGCGGGCCAGCTTGTAGTAGGCGTCCGGGGCCTCGCTGCTCACCCGGCTCCTGGTGACCAGATAGCCGAGCGGGTTGACGCCCGCAGTCGAGGGCGCGAACACGAAGCCGTACGGCGCCGAGCCCAGGTCGGTGCGGGTCAGCGTACGGAAGTGGCAGTGCTCGAAGACTGCGGTGGCCCGGCCGAAGACGAAGTCGACGTCGCCCTCGGCGTAGCAGTGCGCGAAGTACTGGCGGGCGAAGACGGTGAGCGAGTTGGTGTCGGCGTACAGGGTGTCCTGGTGGCCGAGGAAGCGGCAGTGGTGGAAGGCGGAGCGGTCGCCCGTCACCTTGATGGCGACGGCCTGGGTGCCGCTGACGCCGGGGTGGTCGGCGCGCAGCCAGTCGTTGGCGAAGGTGATCCGGCGGGCGGTGAATCCGTCGGCGCGCACGGTGGTGGTGGCCGAGCCGGTGGTGCCGTAGGTGCCGGAGCCGTCGGGCTTCGGGGTGCCGGCGGCGTTGTCGTAGACGATGACGACGTCCCGCGGGTCGTCGCCGGCGCCTAGCCAGGTCATGTCGGTGCGGGTGGGGTCGACGGCGACGGTCTCCCGGTAGGTGCCGGGCGCGAGGACCAGCGTCCAGCCTCTGCCGGTGGCGGCGGTCACGGCGGACTGCACGGTGGTGTGGTCGCCTCGGCCGCGCGGGTCGACGTAGAGGGTGGTCGGGGTGAGCCGGGCGGCGGGTGAGCCGTACCGGCCGAACGGGCGGGGGCCGGGGGCGGCCTGTGCGGGGGCTGCCGCGCCGAGGGCGGCGGCCGCTCCCGCGCTCGCCACCAGGAATCCCCGTCTGGACAGGGGAAGTTGCATGCGGTGCTCTCCTTTCCGGATGGCGGCCGGGGCGACGGCGCCGCCCCGGCCGCGTGGCGCGAGTCAGCGGATTCAGCAGATACGGCCGGCGCCCGCACGGTGGTCGACGATGCCCGGGACCGCCCGCGGGTGGTCGACCTTGGTGCGCAGGGTGGGCGTCCAGCCCGCTCCGGACTGGAGGGTCTCGGCGGGGATCTCCGCGTTGTGCACGGCGATCAGATCCGTCCGCTTGCCGTTGACGTAGTTGTTCTCGGCGGTGAGCGGAGCCTCGCTCCACTTCTTCAGCACCTTGCCGGTGCTCACCCCGGACGCCAGAGTGAAGGCGTTGTCGGTGGCGTGGAGCCGGGAGGAGGCGCCGATGCCGAAGACGTAGCCGAACTTCTGCCCGCCGGTCACCACGAAGTGGTTGTTGTACGAGTCGACCTGCCCGAACCGGACGCGCGGCGCCCGCTCCACGATGCCCTCGAAGCGGTTGTGGTGGAGGGTGACCTTGAGCTTGCCGGTGTCGGTCGAGCCCGCGCTGTCGCTGTTGCCGATCAGCATGGTCTTGTCGTGGTCGTTGAACGAATTCCACGACACGGTCACGAAGTTGCCGCCGCGGACCACGTCCACCAGGCCGTCGTGCTGCTGGTAGACCTTGCCGAAGTACTCCGGCAGCGCGCTGTCGGGATAGCGGCCGTCGGTAAGCGTGTTGTGGTCGATCCACACATGGGTGGAGCCGTAGACCACGACACCGTCGTACTCGGAGTTCCAGGCGCCGGTCTTGTTGTCGTCGGTCGGGTCCCACTGCGGGAAGCAGTCGACCGGGGCCTCGATGGTGAGGTTCCGGAGGATCACATTGTCGACGGCCTTGATCTGCAGGCTGCCGCCCCGGATCCCGGAGTCCCGGCCCACGCCCACGATGGTGGTGTTGGCCGGCACATTGGCCTTGATCATCTTGTCCTGGTTGGCGGCGGACGCGGCCCGCAGGTCCTCCTGCTCACCACTGACGGGGGTGTCGTGCCCCCACACCGCGGGGTCGTAGTCGGCGAGGTACCGCTGGAAGTCGTACCCCTCCGCCGCGAGCGCGTCACAGCCCTCGGAGACGGCGTCGATCATGCCCTTGACCTTGATGATCCGGGGCGCGGTACCACCTTCCGCGAGCGCGGCCTTGAACTCCGCCCAGGTGGACACGGTGTACACATGCGCGTCGTCGGCGGCCGAACCGCCGGTGGTCCCGGTGCCCTCCGCTGCCCAGCCGTCCCCGGCGGCGAGCACTTCCCGCGCGAGGTCACGGGCCGACCCGGCCTGGGCGACACCGACACCGGCTCCGGTGACACCGAGGACGAGCGAGACACAGCCGGCCAGCACGGCGGTTCTTCCAATGGCATGCCCATGCCATACCTGGTTCATGATGGGGCTCTCTTCTCTACGTCTACGTGGTTGGGGTCAGACAGCTTCCGGCCAGGTGATCCACGACTCCGGGATCGCCTCGTCCAGCCGCCGAAGGTCCCGCGGGCTCAGCACCCGCGTCCGCAGCAGCTCCCGCGCCACGAGCCGCGCCACCTCGATGGCGCCGGGCGGGTTGAAGTGCGTGTTGTCCTGCTCGACGTCGGTCCAGTTGAAGTACTTCTTGGTCTCCTCGACCCCCAGCGACTGCCACAGCTGAAGCGACAGCGCCTGAACGTCGAGCAGA
The DNA here is from genome assembly GCF_027270315.1 of Streptomyces cinnabarinus. Classification (NCBI taxonomy): domain Bacteria; kingdom Bacillati; phylum Actinomycetota; class Actinomycetes; order Kitasatosporales; family Streptomycetaceae; genus Streptomyces; species Streptomyces cinnabarinus. Next base: position 2,243,170 of record NZ_CP114413.1, read on the forward strand.
GAGACCCGCTCCTCCTCGGCGAGCGCGCGCATCGCCGCCGGATAATCACCGTGACTGGGCTGGGCGTTGCCCGCGGCATCGAACCGCCGCCGCTCGACAGCGGTCGCGAGCACGGGCCGGGCCCCACGGGCTCGGGCGCCCTCGATGTACAGCCGCAGATAGTCCTGGTACGTGCTCCAGGGCTCGGTGTACCGAACCGCGTCGGTGGTCTTCTCGTCGTTGTGCGCGAACTGGATGACCAGAAGGTCCCCGGGCCGAATGGCCCCGAGGATGACCTCCAGCCGCCCTTCGTCGACAAAGCTCTTGGAACTGCGCCCGTTCACAGCGTGATTGGAGACGACGAGCCCTTTCCGGAGAAAGAAAGGGATGGCCATCCCCCACCCGGTCTCGGGCGCGGCGTCCGCGTATTTCTGGGCGGCGGTGGAATCTCCGGCGATGAACAGCGTACGAGCCCGCTGCTCTCCGGCTTGAGCGGTACCGAAGGTAAGCGGCACGGCAGCCGCAAAGGCGGCACCGGCAACCTGTCTACGGGAAAGTGACAACTGACGTGACCCTTCTTCCCTAGGGGCGCGGGGAACTGCGCGACCAGCCACAACGACCTCGCAGCCCCCCACGATCAACAACCCCCCGATTCCTCAGGACTTCTGCTCACTCCACTCGGCCTGAGCCTCATTCAGCTGCTCAGCAACCGTGTCCAGGAAGTCCTGCGCACTCATCTTCCCGAGCAACACCTTCTGGAAGTTCGGCTCGTTGTCCGCCTTGGAAATCGTGTTCCAGTCAGGCAGGTAGTAGGGGAGCTGAACGATGGTCGTGGAACCGTCGTTCAACGCCGCGGCGGCCAGCTTGGTCGGCTCGGCCTCACCGATCCACGCATCCCCCGCGGCCTCCGTGTTCGACGGAATCGCCCCCGCCGACTCGTTCCACTTCGAGTTGGCCTCGTGCGACGCCGCGAACTCGATGAACTTCCAGGCCGCGTCCTTGTTCTTGGAGCTCTTGAACAGCCCGAGCCCGTCGACGGGGTTGGACACCTGGACCCGCTTGCCGGTGGAACCGACCGGCTGCGGGATGCCCCGGAACTTCTCGACGCCGAGGGCCTTCACGTGGTCCTGGTACGACCCGAGGTTGTGGTTGAGCATCCCGATCGTGCCGGAGTCCCACTGCGCGACCATCTTGGTGAAGTCGTTGTTGAGGTCGGCGGCCGGAGTGACCTTCTTGAACAGCGCCGCGTACTTCTCCAGCGCCTCGACGTTCTTCGGGTCGTTGACGGTGGTCTTGTCACCGTCCCAGAACGTGGTGATCCCGCTCTGCCCGTACATCGCGTCCAGGGCCTGCGCGATCGAGCCCGCACCGCCGCGGATCGTGTACCCGAACTCGTTCTTGCCGGAGTCGGTGAGCTTCTCGGCGGCCGTGTAGAAGGCGTCCCAGGTGGTCGGCTCCTCCAGGCCCGCCTTCTTGAACAGGTCGGTGCGGTAGTAGAGGACACCGTTGTTGGCGGAGGTGGGGATCGAGTACATGTGCTCGTCGGAACCGCCGGCCACCTTGACCGACTCGACCATGTCCTCGTTGAGCTTCCCGGACAGGGAGGACTTGGCGAAGCGGTCCTCGACGGGCTCCAGCGCGTCCTGGGCGGAGATCCCGGCGAGCATCGCGGCGCCGACACCGCCGACGTCGGGCAGTCCGCCGCCCTGGATGGCGGTGTCGTACTTCGACTGCACCTCTGTGGCGGCGATCGGCACGTACTGGACCTTGATGTCCGGGTTCGCCTTCTCGAAGTCGGCGATGATCTCCTTCCAGATGTCGGTGCGCACACCTCCGTTGTTGTCCCAGAAGACGATCTCGCCCTTGCCGGATCCCTCGGATCCCTTGTCCCCGCCGCCGCCACTGCCGTCGTCGCCGCAGGCGGTGGCGGTGAGGGCGAGCACGGAGCCCAGGGCGACGGCCATGGCGGCGCGCCTGCTTCTACGGATGCTGATCTTCATTGGTCGGCTCTCTTCTTCTGGATCGTGCGAGATGCGAGCTATGCAGTTGTGGGGGTCAGTGACGGGCGTACGGCGCCCGGCCGATCGCCTTCTGCGGGCCGGAGAACCGCTCGACCAGGGCGGGGACGGCGGCGGCCGGGTCGAGGCGGTAGTCGTAGAAGTCCCGCGGGTCGAAGGCGGTGCCCCAGGCGTCGTGGCGGCCGGTGGTGTTCTTCAGGATCGAGCCGTGCTGCACCAACTCGGCCGTGGCGTCGGCCTGGTAGGGGTGCTGGACGTCCTGGTAGTAGCTGTTCTCGATGACCATCCTGGTGCGGCCCCGCGACCAGTTCCCGTAGGTCCACACGGGGTCGCCCGGATCCACCTGCGCGGTCAGGTAGTTGTTGTACAGGTGCGCGTAAGCCGCGTTGTCCACGGACGGGTTGCGCTGTTTGGTGTTCGCGAACCAGTTGTGGTCGATGGTGATCTGCGTCTTGACATTGGTGGTCCAACCGAGCCCGAAGGTCTTGTTGTTGTGCTCGAACCGGTTGTAGGAGACGGTGATGTACTCGCTGTCCTTGCGGACGTCGAGCTGTCCGTCGCAGATGTTCGAGAAGCGGTTGTGGTCGACCCAGACGTGCTGGACGGTGTCCATCTGGATGCCGTCGAAGTCGGTGTCCTTGCAGTCCCAGTTGCCCTCGATCGCCGAGTCGCGGATCGTCATGTTGCGGATGATCACGTTGTGGGTGCCGGGGCTCAGATGGAACTCGCCCTGCACCAGCTCACCGCTGTCCCCGACCCCGACGATCGTCTTGTCCGAGGCGACCTCGACGCTCGCCCCGAACGGCTCGGCGGTGATCGTGCCCTGGACCCGGATGACGTACGGCTCGGCCGCCGCCGCGTACTTGACCAGTGCAGCCTGGTCGGTGACCGTGACGACCTTGCCGCCGGCGCCGCCGGTGGTGCCCCCGGCCAGGGAGGCGAACCCGTGCGGACGGTCACCGAAGCGGTCGGCCGTCACCCCGGGTCCGGCCGCGGCGGCGTCCGCCTCGACAACCGGCCCCAGACCGAGGGCGGCGATCAGTCCCACGACGGCGGCCATGGTTCTGCCCGCTCCCGGCAAGCGCTTGCCACGGAGGTGCGTCATTGCGGCTCTCCCAACAGGCTTCGACAGGCTTACGGAGAAGGTGGGTTACGAGGTAGTGACCCTGAAGTGCGTGAAGGTTGCCGCGCCGGCGTGTCCCTGACCGGTGGGCGCGAGGGCGAACAGACCGAGCAGGGCACCGACCCAGCGCCAGGGGGTGGCGGCGAACACGGGACCGGAGGGCGTCCAGCCGTCGCCGACGTCGTAGGAGAAGTGACAGCGGGCACCGGGGGTGATCTCGACGCGGAGCCGGGCGCGGCCAGCGGGGGCCGGGCATGGCCGACTGGCGTCGCGTTCCCGCTCGGCGACGGGCTCGGCGAAGCGGTGGACGAGGTGGACGGCGCCGTCGCCGTCCCGCTGGAGCCCGATCCAGCCGAACGCGTCCCCGAGCACCGCGAGTCCGGCCCGCGCCCCCGGCTCCTCGCTGTCCAGGCGCAGTTCGACCTCGACGGTGGCCGGTGTTCCGGGCAAGCGCTGGGTGAGGACGTTGGCCAGTCTGCGCAGGTCGTGCGCGTCGTCCGAGCGGACGCAGGTGAGCCGGAGCCCGTCTGCGGAGTGCTGGGTGGACCAGCCCTCGCGCGGATTGGCCGTCCACTGCCACTGCCTGCCGTACCGGCCGCCGGGGAAGTCGTCGTCGGTGGCGGGCGCGGCGGGCGGCTGCGGCGGCAGCGCGGGCTTGCGGTGTACGGCGACGGGGGCGCCGTCGGCCCCGAGCGCCGGCCAGCCGTCGGCGGCCCAGCGCATCGGCTGGAGGTGCACGACCCGGCCGTAGGCACCCCGCTGCTGGAAGTGGACGAACCAGTCCTCGCCGGCCGGGGTGCGCACCCAGCCGCCCTGGTGGGGGCCGTTGATGTCGGTGTCCCGCTGTTCGAGGACGATCCGCTCCTCGTAGGGGCCGAAGAAGGCGCGCGAGCGGAAGGCGCCCTGCCAGCCGGTCTCCACTCCCCCGGCGGGGGCGAGGATCCAGAACCAGCCGTCGTGCCGGTAGAGCTTGGGGCCCTCCAGGGTGAACCAGCCGGGGATCCGGTCGCCGTCGACGATCACCTTGCCCTCGTCGAGGAGTTCGGTGCCGTCGGGGTGCATCCGGTGCCCGGTGAGACGGTTCTTGACGCCGGAGCGTGACTTGGCCCAGGCGTGCACCAGATAGGCCTCGCCGGTCTCCTCGTCCCACAGCGGGCACGGGTCGATCAGGCCCTTGCCCGCCTTGACCAGGTGCGGCCGGGTCCAAGGGCCCCGGATCGAGGGGGCGTTGACCTGGTAGACGCCCTGGTCGGGGTCGCCCCAGAAGATCCAGAAACGGTCGGCGTGATGGCGCAGGGAGGGCGCCCAGACACCGCAGTCGTGCCGTGGGGTGCGGAACTCGGCGGCCGGTTCGAGGCGTTCGAGGGCATGGCCGATGAGGGTCCAGTTGACGAGGTCGCGGGAGTGCAGCAGCGGCAGTCCCGGGACTCGGCCGAAGCTGGAGGCGGTGAGGTAGAAGTCGTCCCCGACGCGCAGGACGTCCGGGTCGGACCAGTCGGCGTTCAGGATGGGGTTGGTGTACGTGGTCACGGGCTCACCGCCTTGCGGACCAGGGCGGCGGCAGCGGCGCGGTCGAGGCGGCCGTCCGCCACGACGGTGACCACGCGCCGGACCACGGTGTCGCCGGGCGGCACCGGCAGCCGCTGGTCGTGGGCGAGGGAGGAACCGACGCCCGGGAACTCGTCGGCGCGCACGAACCAGGGGTCCTGGCGGGTGCGTTCGGTGGCGCCCGCGAAGACCAGCGTCCAGGTCGAGCCGACCAGCGCGACCCACCCGGCCCGGCTGCCGTGCGCCCGCTCCTCGCCCTCCGCGTCCGGGGTGAGGACGTCCGCGGGCGTGTCCTCCTTGCGGGCCCGCCAGAAGAATCCGCCGTAGGCCGCGCCGGGGCGACCGTTGGTGGCGGGGCTGCCGATGGACAGCGCGCCCGCGGTGACGTTGGTGAGCGAGAAGGTGAAGTCCAACGCCCAGGCGGAGTCGGTGAGTTCGGTCGCGGCGACGGTACGGCGCTCGCGCAGCAGCTCGGCACCGGACGCCATCCAGCGCAGCTCCTGGACGAACCCGTCGGGGTCGCGGAGCTGGAAGCCCGAGTGGCGCTGGGCGCCGTGGTTGTCCAGCTCGGTCGGTCCCTGGTCGCGGACGTAGGTGCGCCCGCCCCAGAAGTTGTGCCCCTCGACGTCGGGAACGGCGACACCGACGCCGAGGTGATGGAGGTGGTCGGCGGGCTGGAGCTCGGTGACCGCCGTACCGGACAGGGTGGTGACCGGGTGCAGATACGGGCGAGGGGAGAGCCGGTCCGGGAGTTCGGGCCGGGTGACGTACCGGCCGACCGGACGGCCCGCGACGCGCAGGACCGGGGTGTCGCTGGACGTCATCATGTGCTCACCTCTTTGCGGAGACCGTGGGGAAGCGCCCAGGGGGCACCCAGCTCGGAGTAGAGGGCGAGGGTGTCGGCGGCGGCCGCGACCAGTCCGTCCACGCCGGGCACGACCCGGCGCTGTTCACCGGGGAGCAGCTGCCAGGCCCCCTCGGGCAGCGGGGCGGGGTCGGGGGCCAGCCGGATCGCCTCGACGACCTTCATGAAGGCACCGGTCAGTTCGGGGGTGACGAGGAGTTCGTCGCCGTCGGTGAGATGCGCGACGAGGTTCTCCAGCAGGTCGGTGCGGCCGTACTCGGACTCCTGGGGGCCGTGGCCCGCGCGCTGGAGCAGCACCCGGTCCTGCTTGTACCAGAAGGTGATCCGGCCGCTGCTGCCGTGCACCACGACATACGGCTCGTCGGGTTGCTCGGCGCACAGGGTGGCGGCGACGGTGACCGGGTGGCCCTGGGCGGTGGCGACCCGGACACAGGAGGTGTCGTCGGACTCGATGTCGTTGGCGCGCAGCAGCTCGGTCTCGACGTCGGTGACGTCCTCGGCGCGGTCGGCGCCGCCGAGGACGAGGGCGGTGGCGACGGCGTGCGCGAGCGGGTTGGTGAGCGCCCCGTCGATCACGTCGACGCCGTTCAGGCGCCGCTTCCCGGCCCAGGGGGCGCGGCGGTAGTAGGACTCGGGGCGGGCCCAGGCGCCGGCGCCGCCGATGCCGACGAGTTCGCCGATGGTGCCGTCGGCGATCATCCGACGGATCGCGGGCACCGCGTGCGAGCCGAGCGACTGGAAGCCGATCTGACAGGCGACGCCCGCCGCGGCGACTCCGTCGGCCATGCGCCGGAACTCCGCGTAGGAGGGGGCGGGCGGCTTCTCCAGGAGGAGGTGCACGCCGCGCCGGGCCGCTTCGAGCGCCAGGTCGGTGTGGGTGGGGATCGGGGTGCAGATCACCGCGACCCGGGCGCCGGTGGAGTCCAGCAGCGCGCCGAAGTCGGCGGACTGCTCGGGCGTGCCGAGCCCCTCGGGGATCTCCTCCCCGGTCAGCGGCGTCAGCTCGCAGATGCCCGCCAGCCGGACGACGCCCTTGTCCTGGAGCCGTCGGATGTTGTCCAGGTGCCAGCGGCCGTGCCCGCGCGCGCCCGCCAGAACGATGTCCACGCTCATGGGATCCTCCCTGCGCCCGCGCCACGGGCCACCGCTCGGTCGGCCGCCGCGGCGCTGTCGATCTTTGTGTGCAGGGTAGGTGTCCAGCCCACGTCGGCCGTGAGGTCACGCTCGCTGCCGGAGTTGTAGGCGTTGTAGATGGTGCGCAGATCGACGGGGAAGCCGTTGAAGAGGGTGCCCTCGTCGTGCAGGGCGCTGCCGTTCCAGCCCTTGACCAGGTCGGCGACCTCGATGTGGCCGGGGGCGGTGAAGGCGTTGTTCTGGACGTACAGGGCGGACTCGGTCCCGATGCCCAGCGAGTAGCGGTGGCCGTCCTCGACGACGTACCGGTTGTTGTAGACGTGCACCTGTCCGAAGCGGACACGCGGGGCGCGCTGGACGACTGACTCGAACTGGTTGTGGTGCAGGGTGACGCGGAGCCTGCCGCGGTCGCCGGTGGCAGTGTCGCCGTTGCCGATGAGCATCGCCTTGTCGTGTCCGGCGAACCGGCTCCAGGAGACGGTGACCAGGTCGGAGGCGTTGGTGATGTCGAGCAGTCCGTCGTGGCGCAGGAAGTTGCGGCCGAAGTGGGTGGGCTCCTCCTCGTCCGGGTGGCCCTTGTCGCTGAACGTCACGTGGTCGACCCAGACATGGGAGGCGCCGCGCAGCCAGAGGTTGTCGTAGGCCGTCTTCCAGTCGCCGAGGCCACCGGAGTTGGGCTGCCAGACGGGGAAGCAGTCGTAGGCGTCGCGGAGTTCGAGGTTGCGGACGATGACGTTGGAGGCGTCCCTGACCTGGAGGCTCGCGCCTTTCAGGACAGCGCCCTTCAGGCCGACGATCGTGGTGTTGGAGCCGACGGTCAGCTCGACGCGTTCGGCCTGGCGGGCGGCCGAGGCCTGGCGGGCCGACTCCTGGGGGCCGCTGGGTTTGGCGGCGCCCCAGGTGCGGGGGTCGTAGGCGGTGAGGTAGCTCTTCAGGTCGTAGCCGTTGGTGGCGTAGTCGGCGCAGTCCAGGTGGTCGCCGTCGTCGTCGGTGTTGGCGTCGATCGTCCCGGCGATCTTGATGATCTTCGGGGTGGCGCTGCCGCCGTCGAGGGCGCGGACGAGTCCGGCGCGGTCGGTGACCGTGAAGACATGGGCGTCGTCGGCCGCCGAGCCGCCGGTCGTGCCGGTGCCGTAGGAGGCCCAGCCGTCGCTGGCCGGCAGGGTGTCGCGGCTGATGTCGCGGCCTTCGGCGTGCGCGGGGAAGCTGAACACGCCCAGCAAGGCCAGCGGGACGATGAACCGGTGCCGTCTCACCCCTTCACCGCCCCTGCACTGAAGCCGGTGATCAGCCACTTCTGGATGAAGGCGAACACGATCACCACGGGTACGGCGGCGACGATGCCGCCCGCGGCGAGCGCGCCGAGGTCGACGCTGTCCGCGCTCATCAGGGTGTTGAGGCCGACCGGGATGGTCTGCTTCTCCTGGTTGTTGAGGAACATCAGGGCGAACAGGAAGTGGTTCCAGGAGTGCACGAAGGCGAAGGAGCCGACGGCGATCAGACCGGGCCGCAGCAGCGGGAGCACGACGACCCGGAAGGCCCGCAGCCGGCCGCAGCCGTCCACCCAGGCGGCCTCCTCCAGTGAGTACGGCACGTTCTTGATGAAGTTGCTGATCAGGATCATCGACAGCGGCAGCTGGAAGACGGTCTCGGCGAGGATGACGCTGCCCAGCGAGTTGATCATCTGGAGTTCGGCGAAGATCTCGAACAGCGGCACCAGCAGCAGCGCGCCCGGCACGAACTGGGAGCAGAGCAGGGCCAGCATGAACGCCTGCTTGATCTTGAAGTCGAAGCGGGCGAGGGCGTAGCCGCCGGCCAGGGCGACCACCGTCGTCATCACCAGGGTGGCGAGGCCGACGTAGACGCTGTTCTGGAAGTAGGTGCCGAAGCTGCGTTCGTTCCAGACCTTGTCGAAGTGGTCGAAGGTCATCGGCCAGGGCACCAGGGAGGTGGAGCCGGCCGGGCGGAGCGCGAAGAGCAGGATCCAGTAGAAGGGGATCAGGGTGAAGAGCAGGTAGATGCCGAGCGGGAGGTAGATCTGCCAGCGCGGAACCTCGTCCCAGGCGCGGTGCTTGCCGGAAGGGCGGGGCGGCGGCGGGGACTTGCGGGCGGTGTCCATGGCCGGGGTGGCTTCCTTGAGGCTCACTTGCTCTCACCTCCGAACTTGCTCAGCCGCAGATAGACCATCGAGCAGAAGAGCAGGATCACGAACGCGACGGTCGTCAGGGCCGACGCGTAGCCGAAGTTGTGGGCGTCGACGCTGGTGTTGGCGATGTACAGCGGGAGGGTCGTCGTCTCGCCCGCGGGTCCGCCGCCGGTGAGGGTGTAGAGCAGATCGACGTTGTTGAACTCCCAGACCGCGCGCAGCAGCGTGGAGAGGATGATGGCGTCCTTCAGATGGGGCAGCGTGATGTGCCAGAACTGCTTGAACCGGCTGGCCCCGTCGACCTCGGCGGCCTCGTAGAGGTCCTTGGAGACGGACTGGAGGTCGGCGAGGATGAGGATCGCGAAGAAGGGCACCCCGCGCCACAGGTCGGCGACGATCGCCGCCGGGAAGACGGTGGAGGTGTCCGACAGCCAGCTGGTGCCGTAGGAGCCGATGCCCATGTCCGCGAGGTAACGGGTGATGCCCGTCTGGGAGTTGTAGAGCAGCACCCAGATCGCGGAGGTCAGCACACCGGAGACGGCCCACGGCGAGAAGACCAGCGCGCGGCCCATGGCCCGCCCGACGAAGGTCTGGTTGACGATGAGGGCCAGCGCAAGTCCGAACAGCAGCTGGAGTCCGACCTCGACGAAGACCCACTTGGCGCTGAAGGTCAGGGTGTCCCAGAACAGCGGGTCGTCGGTGAAGGCGTGGACGAAGTTGTCGAAGCCCGCGTAGCCGTTCCGCCAGGGCTTGGTGGGGTTGTAGTTCTGGAGGCTGTAGTAGAAGACGCTGATGACCGGGTAGGCGATGAAGCCCAGCATGAGCAGGGCGGCCGGGGCGATCAGCAGGTAGGGGAGCCTGCGCGGGGTCGCGGAGGCACGGCGCCGCCTCGGTGGCGCGGGCGGTTTCGCCACGGCAGCGGCTTGGGCCATGACTGTTTCTCCGTTCTCGGTGAAGCGCTTTCCGATCACTGTTCGATATCTCGACCAAAGAGTGCGGTGGTCGAGCGGTGGTTCAGCCGGCGTACGGGTCCTGCACCTGGCCCGGCCGGGCCAGGAACTCGAAGTCGCAGCCGGTGTCGGCCTGGCCGATCTGTTCGTTGTAGAGGGCGCCGTAACCCCGCTCGTAACGGGCGGGCGGAGGCGTCCACTCGGTCCTGCGGCGCGCCAACTCCTCGTCGTCCACGTGGAGATGGAGGGTGCGGGCGCTGACGTCGAGGGTGATGGAGTCACCGGTGCGGACCAGGGCGAGCGGTCCGCCGATGTACGACTCCGGCGCCACGTGCAGCACACAGGCGCCGTAACTGGTGCCGCTCATCCGGGCGTCGGAGATCCGCACCATGTCCCGTACGCCCTGCTTGAGCAGGTGGTCGGGGATGGGGAGCATGCCGTACTCGGGCATGCCCGGACCGCCCTTGGGACCGGAGCCGCGCAGCACCAGCACGCTGTCGGCGGTGATGTTCAGCGCCGGGTCGTCGATGGTGCGCTGCATGGTCTTGTAGTCGTCGAAGACGACCGCGGACCCGGTGTGCTTGAGGAGCCGCGGCTCGGCGGAGATGTGCTTGATGACGGCGCCGTCCGGGCAGAGGTTGCCGCGCAGCACGGCGACCCCGCCCTCGCTCGCGACCGGGTTGTCGCGGGTCCGGATGACGTCGTCGTCGTGCACCTGGGCGTCCGCGAGCTGCTCGCCCAGGGTGCCGGTCACCGTGGGCCGGTCCAGGTGCAGCAGGTCGGTGATGCGCGAGAGGAAGCCCGGCAGGCCGCCCGCGAAGTAGAAGTCCTCCATCAGGTGCGTCTGTCCGCCGGGGCGGACGTTCGCCAGCACCGGCACGGTGCGCGCGACGCGGTCGAAGTCGTCGAGGGTGAGCGGCACTTGGCAGCGTCCGGCGAGCGCGATCAGGTGGATGACCGCGTTGGTGGAGCCACCGAGTCCGAGCACCGTGGTGACGGCGTCCTCGAAGGCCTCACGGGTCAGGATCCGGGACGGTGTGAGCCCGGTCCAGGCGAGTTCCACGGCGCGGCGCCCGGAGGCGGCGGCCATCCGCTCGTGCGCGGAATCGACGGCGGGGATCGAGGAGGCGCCCGGCAGGGTCATCCCGAGGGCCTCCGCCGCCGCGGTCATCGTGGACGCGGTGCCCATGGTCATGCAGTGACCGGGCGACCGCGCCAGTCCGCCTTGCAGCTCCCGCAGTTCGCAGTCGGTGAGATTGCCCGCGCGGTGCTCGTCCCAGTACTTCCACATGTCGGTGCCGGACCCGAGGGTCTCGCCGCGCCAGTGCCCCGGCAGCATCGGCCCCGCGGGCACGAAGAGGGAGGGCACATCGGCCGAGGCCGCGCCCATCAGCAGCGCGGGCGTCGACTTGTCGCAGCCGCCGAGCAGGACCGCCGCGTCGACGGGGTAGGAGCGCAGCAGCTCCTCCGTCTCCATCGACAGCAGGTTGCGGTAGAGCATCGGGGTCGGCTTCTGGTAGGTCTCGGAGAGCGTGGAGACCGGGAACTCCAGCGGGAAACCGCCGGCCTGCCACACGCCCCGCTTGACCGCCTCGGCGCGCTCGCGCAGATGGACGTGGCAGGGGTTGATGTCGGACCAGGTGTTGAGGACGGCGATCACCGGGCGGCCCCGGTACTCCTCCGCCTCGTAACCGAGCTGCCTCATCCGGGCGTTGTGCGACCAGGTGCGCAACTGGCCCTCGGTGCCGTACCACTGGTGGCTTCTGAGGTCTTCGGGGCGCTTGCGCCCGGTCGGCTCGGGGCGTTCGCTGCCGGTCATACGGACCATCCGGCGGCTATCGCGGCGACCTCGGCGCGCTCGCTCTCGGGCAGCGGCTTGCTCGGCGGGCGGACCTCGCGGCGGCACAGCCCGAGGGAGGCGAGGGCCTCCTTGACCACGGTGACGTTGTTGGCGGAGCCGCTCGCGGCGCGCAGTTCCTCGAAGCGGCGGATCTGCTCCCAGACCTTCATGGCGGCCGGGTAGTCACCGGATCGAAGCGCTTCGATCATGTTCAGCGAAATGGCCGGGGCGACGTTCACCAGTCCCGAGGTGAAGCCGGTGGCGCCCGCGGAGAAGTAGGAGGGCGCGTAGGGCTCGGCGAGCCCGGCGACCCAGACGAAGCGGTCCAGGCCCGCGTCCCGGGCGAAGGCGGCGAACCTGGCGGCGTCCGGGACGGCGTACTTCACGCCGATCACGTTCGGGCAGGAGTCGGCGAGCTCGGCGAGCCGTTCGCCGCTCAGCCGGTCGTTGCGGATGTACGGCACGACCCCCAGCTCGGGGACCGCCTCGGCGATGGCGCGGTGGTAGTCGACCCAGCCGCCCTGCGAGACGTAGGGGTGGACGGGCTGGTGGACCATCACCATCGCCGCGCCCCGCTCCCGGGCGTGCCGGGCGGAGGCGACGGCGGTGGGCACGTCATGGCCGACGCCGACGAGGATCACTCCACGGTCGCCGGCCTCGTCGAGGGTGATCTCGGTGACGAGCTGCCGCTCCTGCGGGCCGAGGGCGTAGAACTCGCCGGTGTTGCCATTGGGGGTGAGGGTGCGGATCCCCCCGTCGAGCAGTCGACGCAGCAGGGCCCGGTGGACGTCCTGGTCGACGCTGCCGTCCTCGGCGAAGGGGGTCACCGGGATCGACACCACGTCGGCCAGGGCCGCCCGCTGGGTCTCGAACGTCTCGCTGCTCATTCCTGACCTTCCTGGTCCGAGGCGTCGGGGAACGCCCGCTCGACGAACGACGCGATATGGGCGTGCAGGGCGCGGCCCGCGCCGTCCGCGTCGCCGTCCAGGGCGAGCCGCAGGATCTCGCGGTGCTCTCCGGCCTCCCGCTCCCAGGAGGGCGAGGCGGCCCAGGCGACGGCGGAGACGAGGGCGGCCTGGTCACGGACCTCGTCGAGCATCCGGCCGAGCAGCGGGTTGCCGCAGGGCAGGTACAGCGCGCGGTGGAACTCCCGGTTGGCCAGGGAGCGTTCGGCGGTGTCGGTGGCCCGGTCGGCGCGGGTCAGCGCGTCGCGTGCGTCGTCGAGGGAGGCGCCCCGGCGCACCGCCCGCTTCAGCGCCTCGGGTTCGAGGAGCAGCCGCACGTCGTAGACCTCGCGCGCCATGTCCGCGTCCACCATGCGCACCGTGACGCCCTTGTACTGGCTCATCACCACGAGCCCGGTCCCGGCGAGCGTCTTGAGCGCCTCGCGCACCGGGGTCTTGGACACCCCGAACTGCGCGGCGAGCTCGGTCTCCACCAGAGCCTGCCCCGGCGTCAGCCGGCCGGTGAGGATACGGCGTTTGATCTCCTCCAGCACGTACTGCGTGCGGGAGGGGATCGGCGTGGGCACAGAGGTCATGCGCGCCTCTCGGATCTCACATATCGCGTCTCATATATGACGTACGAAGTACGACGCGATGAAGGTAGGAGCGCCTCCGTGTTTCGTCAATGCTTCTGACAAAGGAAAGTGAGGTTGCGTGGTTATGACCCCGGTGTCCACCCCGGATTCCGCCCGCTCAGCCCCACAGCCCGGTCCAGCAGGGGCGCGCTGTCCGGTACGGGGACGACCGGACCGAAGATCTCGCCGCGGCTCGGGTCGTCCTTCGACGCGAGCTGGAAGTCGTAGGTGGCCTGGAGGGCGGTCGGGTCGGGCGTGTACGGCTGCCCCGTGGCCCGGGCCAGGTCCCAGCCGTGGATGACCAGCTCGTCGATGGCCACGGCGCCGGCGACCCCGCCGGGCAGGTCGAAGCCGCCCGCCCGGGTCATCCCGGTCCAGGCGCCCGGGTCGCGCCAGGCGTCGGCGAGCTCGTCGAGGGCCTTCGGGAACTCCTCGCGCCAGCCGGGGCCGATGTCGGGAACGGCGTCGAAGGGGTTGGTGTCGGTCGTGCCGCCCAGGCTCTTGCGACCGGCGTCGCGGAAGGCGACGGTCAGGCCCAGCAGGTGCCCGAGCAGGTTGCGGGCCCGCAGGTCAGGGCACGGCGTCTCGTCCGTCAGCTGCTCGTCGCGCACGCCCTCGACGAGACGGGCCAGGATCTGGGTCTGGGGCCCGAGGTCGATGATCGGATCCATCATTGGCTGTTCCTCCACACTCCCGGAGTGGTCGTAAAGGGTTGACCGCCGGACCCCCGAAAACTCATCGCCGCGCCGCGTCTAAGGCACCTGCCCGATCCCAGCGCCACGTCCTTAGACCCACGATGGCCAGGCATGACGACGAAATGGACCTTGCTCCGCGTGCTGCGCGACCGCACGGCGGGGCGCTGTCTCACCGGGGTCGTGATCTCCGGGTTCGGCACCTCGGCGCTGTGGCTGGTGGCGGGCGTGTGGGTGAAGGACCTCACCGGCTCCGACGCTCTCGCCGCCCTGTGCATGCTGGCGATGTGGGCGCCCACCCTGGCGGGCCCCCTGCTCGGCACGCTCGCCGACCGCACCCGCCGAGTACCCCTGCTGATCGCCACGAACCTCCTGCTCGCGGCGCTCCTGCTGACCCTGCTCACGGTCGACTCCCCGGCCGGCCTGTGGCTCCTCCTCGCGGTCCTGTTCGTGTACGGCGCCGCGGGCGTCGTCCATGACGCGGCCGAGTCGGCCCTGGTCGCCGCCGCCGTCCCCAAGCCGCTGCTCGGCGACTTCAACGGACTGCGCATGACGGCGGGCGAGGGCATGAAGATCCTGGCCCCGCCCGCGGGCGCCGCCCTCTACACGCTCCACGGCGGCGCGAGCGTCGCCCTCCTGGACGCGCTGACCTTCCTCGCGGCCGCCGGTCTCTACGCCCTCCTGCGAGTCCAGGAGCACAGGCCGGAGCCGCCCACCACCCCCTGGCGGACCCGGACCGCCGAGGGCGCCCGCTATGTGTGGTCCCACCCCATGCTCCGCCCCCTGACCCTGGCGGGCGGCACCACCATGCTCTTCGCTGGAATCAGCGGCTCCCTGATCTACCCGGTCGTCGAGGACCTCGGCCACTCCCCCGCCTACGCGGGTGTGCTCTACGCCGTCCAGGGCGCCGGATCGGTGGCGGTGGGCCTGCTCTCCGGGCCCGCCCTGCGCCGCCTGGGCGCCCGGCGGTTCGCCGCGTACGGGATCGCCCTGTTCGGGACAGCGGCGGCACTGCGGGCCGTGCCCTCCGACGCCGTGGCCCTGGCGTGCAGCGCGGCGATCGGCGCGGGACTGCCCGCCGTACTGATCGCCGCGCTCACCCAGGTCCAGCGGCGCACGCCGGACCCGCTGCTGGGCCGGGTCACCGCCACCGCGAACACGCTGATGTTCGCCCCGAACGTGATCGGTCTCGGCGCGGGCGCGGCCCTGGTCGAGTCGGTCGGTCACCGGCCGCTGCTGGCCGTCACCGGACTCGGGCTGCTCGCGACCGCCGCGGCCCTGCTTCAGTCCCCGGCGAGTGCCGAGCGCACCAGCTCCAGATCGCCGTCGGACGCCAACCCCGCGTGATACAGCCGCACTTCCGTGGCGCCGAAGGCCCGCGCGCGGGCGATGTCATCGGCGAGGGTGCCGGGGCTGCCGCCCATCCCGGAGACGATGGTGAAGTTGGCGGCGAGGACACCCCCTCGCTCCGCGAAGGGCGTCAGCAGCCCCGCACCGCCCGTACAGGGCACGACCACACCATCGGCGACCGAGAGAATGTGCGCGGCATCCACCCCGGCATTCGCCCCGCAGTGGTACGGCACCGGGTCGGCGTGCAGCAGCACCTGGAACCCGGCCGGGGCGGCGGCGCGGACCGCGGCTACGGCCGCCTCCTGGAGCGTACGGGCGGTCCCGTCGCGCCATGCGCGCGTGGCGGCCGCGTTGTCCTCCCCGAGCAGCTTCTCCACGTCCGCCCAGCCCTCGTCGGCGGCCTCTCCCCGCCACAGCGGCTCCAGGGCGGCCCGTACGACCGTCGCCAACTCGTCGGCGTCCAGGCCCTGGGCGCCGTAACCCGCACGGCAGGTGGGGCAGAAGCAGAGGGACATCAGGTACTGCCCGGCCTCGCCGAGGCCGACCCCGCCGGTCTTGTCGTGGGCGTGCAGATGGGCGAGGCCGTACCAGCCGAGGGACTCCAGCTCGGTGCCGCGCGCGCCGGGCCGTACCGCCGCCTCGGCGGCCAGGTCGGTCAGGTACACGCGCGTGGCGGGCTGCGCGATGCAGGGGGCCCAGGGGTAGCGGTCGCCGTAGGCGTTGACGACGGAGGTGTCCGGATGCTCGGCACCCAGGCGGGAGTTGTGCGCGAGCACGACCCAGGTGTGCACGTCGAGACCGGCCTCCGCGAGGGCGTGGGCCGCCTCGCCGTAGGCGTCGCCGGGCGCCCAGTCACCGGCCGCGCAGGGCCGCAGTTCCCTGCCCTGCCAGCGGTCGTCCGTCGGGTAGAGCACGGCCGCGTGTTCGGCGGTGACGATGCGGTGGCGCGGGTGGCGGGGGGTCAACGCGCGCGTGGAGTGGTAGGCCGAGGCGAGGGTCACCCGGGACACACCGAGGGCGGCGATCCGCCCGGCCGCCTCCGGGTCGCCGTTGACGTCCCAGGGGTAGACGAATGCCGACGCCGTCACTTGCCGTCCTCCTCAAGGAGTGCGTACCCACGCTCGATCAGCAGCGCGAGCTGCTTGACATGATCCTCGGCCGGCTCGGTCAGCGGCGGCCGGACCTCCCCCACGTCGAGACCACGCAGCCGCACACCCGCCTTGACGAGCGCGACGGCGTAACCGCGGCCCTGGGCGCGCAGTTCGACGAACGGCCGGTAGAAGCCGTCCAGCAGACGCCGCACGGTGGCGTCGTCGCCGGTGCGCAGCGCCCGGTGGAAGGCGAGGGCGATCTCGGGGGCGAAGCAGAACACGGCCGAGGAGTAGAGCGTGATGCCGAGGGCGCGGTAGGCGAGCTGGGTCTGCTCGGCGGTCGGCAGTCCGTTGAAGTACAGGAAATCGCCGGGAACTTCGCTGCGTACGGCGCTGACGATCCGCTGCATGAGGTCCAGGTCGCCGATGCCGTCCTTGAGCCCGATGATGCCGTCCGTACGGGCCAGTTCGACGACCGTCTGCGGGGTGAACACGGCGTTGTCGCGCTGGTAGACGATGACGGGGAGCGCGGTGGCCGAGGCGACCTCGCGGTAGTGCCGCAGCAGCCCCTCCTGCCCGGCGAGCACCAGGTACGGCGGCATGGCGAGCAGTCCGTCGGCGCCGGCCGCCTCGGCGAGCCGGGCATAGCGCACGGCGAGCGCGGTGCCGTATCCGGCGCCCGCGACGACGGGCACCCGGCCCGCCGTCTCCGCCACGGCCACCCGGACGCACTCCTGGTACTCCTCGGGCGTCAGCGCGTGGAACTCCCCGGTGCCGCAGCAGGCGAAGACCGCGGCGGCCCCGGCGTCCACACCGCGGCGCACATGCTCGCGGAAGACGTCGTGATCGACGGCGCCGTCGGGGTCGTAGGCGGTGACCGGGAAGAACAGCGGCCCGCTGGGGATGCCGAGTCGAGCGGCGAGGTCGGCTGGCGTCACAGGCTCTCCCTAGAACGGGTGCGTGCAGGTTTCTGATCGAAGTTTATGTTTATGAACACACGCTTCGCCACCCTTGACGGGACGTGGCGATGATCCATAGCTTGTCCACGAATGTGAATACCGCGCAGTCATACAACCGTTCACTCAAGGAGACCCGAGGATGCCAGCGCCCCGCACCGTCCTGCTCACCGGCGCCGCCGGCGGCCTCGGCACCCTGATGCGGGACCTGCTCCCGGAGTACGGCTACCGGCTGCGCCTGCTGGATCTGCGGCCCGTCGAGGGCGAACCGGACGCGATCGTCGCCGACCTCGCCGACAAGGAGGCCCTGCGCGAGGCCGTCCGGGGCGTCGACGCGATCATCCACCTCGCGGGGATCTCCCTGGAAGCCCCGTTCGAGAAGATCCTCAAGGCGAACATCGAGGGCACCTACAACCTGTACGAGGCCGCCCGCGAGGAGGGCGTCGCCCGCATCGTGTTCGCCTCCTCCAACCACGCGGTCGGCTTCACCCCCCGCCCCCAGGGCGACGACCCCCTGATCCCGATCGACACCCCGCGCCGCCCGGACACCTTCTACGGCCTGTCCAAGTCCTTCGGCGAGGACCTCGCCCAGTTCTACTGGGACAAGTACGGCCTGGAGACGGTGTCGGTGCGCATCGGCTCCTGCTTCCCGGAGCCGACCAGCGTGCGCATGCTGTCGGTCTGGATGAGCCCCGGCGACGGCGCCCGTCTGCTGCACGCGGCCCTGACCGCCGAGGACGTCGGCCACACGGTCGTGCACGGCTCCTCCGCCAACACCCGCCTGTGGTGGGACCTCGCCTCGGCCCGCGCCCTCGGCTACACCCCCCAGGACGACTCCGAGCCCTACGCCGAGAAACTGATCGCCGAACAGGGCGACCTGGACCCCGCGAACGAGGCTCACGCCTACCTCGGCGGCCACTTCGTGAACGACCCGCCGATCTGGCCGTACTGACCGATCAGGACCGCGCGCGAGGCGAACGGGCAGAGAACGGGCCCGTTCGCCCCCGCATTCGGGCACCCGGCCATGACATCCCGAACAGGCCGGGAAGCGGCACAGAAGCCGACCTGGAGGGGCGCGGGGAACTGCGCGACCAGCCATAACGCACCCGCAGACGGCAGACGGCCGCCACACCCCACCCCCGACGCCCGAACGGGCACACAACGGTCAGCATCACACTGGTAACAAACCTGGTCACCGCCACACACCCGCTGTAGAAAGTCCTGCAAGAGCCCGAACGGGCAGCGCAGCGGAAGGGCGGGTGACGTAGATGAACAAGACCGCGGAAGAACGCCAACGCGAGATCATCCGCGCGGCCCGCGCCACCGGCGCCGTCGACGTCAACGCGCTGGCCGACCAGCTGGGCGTGGCCAAGGAGACCGTACGCCGAGACCTCCGCGCCCTGGAGGACCACGGCCTCGTCCGCCGCACCCACGGCGGCGCCTACCCCGTGGAGAGCGCCGGTTTCGAGACCACGCTCGCCTTCCGCGCCACCAGCCACGTACCCGAGAAGCGCAGGATCGCGGCCGCCGCGGCCGAGCTGCTCGGGGACGCCGAGACCGTCTTCGTCGACGAGGGCTTCACCCCCCAGCTCATCGCCGAGGCGCTCCCCAGGGACCGCCCGCTGACCGTCGTCACCGCGTCCCTGCCGGTCGCGGGCACGCTGGCGGAGGCGGAGCACATCTCCGTACTGCTGCTCGGCGGCCGGGTCCGGGCCGGCACGCTGGCCACCGTCGACCACTGGACGACGAAGATGCTGGCCGGCTTCGTCATCGACCTCGCCTTCATCGGCGCCAACGGCATCTCCCGCGAGCACGGCCTGACCACCCCCGACCCCGCCGTCAGCGAGGTCAAGGCACAGGCCGTACGCGCCTCGCGGCGCACCGTGTTCGCGGGCGTGCACACCAAGTTCGGCGCCGTCAGCTTCTGCCGGTTCGCGGAGGTCGGCGCGCTGGAGGCGATCGTGACGAGCACCCTGCTCCCGGCGGCCGAGGCACACCGCTACTCGTTGCTCGGCCCACAGATCATCCGCGTCTGACCCTCCCCCGACTCGTCCCGCGCGGGGCACACCCACACCCGCCCGCACCCCTTATCCCCCCATACGTCCAGGAGCGATCCATGCGAACCCAGAGCCGACGGAGGCCGCGAGCCACGCTCGCCGCGGCCGCCGCAGGGACGCTGCTCGCCCCGCTGCTCTCCGGCTGCTGGGTCGGAGCGGGCGGGGCCGGATCGGGCGGCGACTCGATCAACGTCCTCATGGTCAACAACCCCCAGATGGTGGAGCTCCAGAAGCTGGCCCCCCGCTTCACCGAAGAGACCGGCATCAAGGTCAACTTCACGGTGCTGCCCGAGAACGACGTCCGCGACAAGATCAGCCAGGACTTCGCCAACCAGGCCGGCCAGTACGACGTAGCCACGCTCTCCAACTACGAGATACCGATCTACGCCCGCAACGACTGGCTGAAGGAGATGGACTCCTACGTCGCCGAGGACCCGGCGTACGACGAGCAGGACGTCCTCGGCCCGATGCGCGAGTCCCTGACCGGCGACGACGGCAAGCTCTACGGCCAGCCCTTCTACGGCGAGTCGTCCTTCCTGATGTACCGCAAGGACGTCTTCGAGAAGGAGGGCCTGACGATGCCCGCGCACCCCACCTGGCAGCAGGTGGCGGACCTCGCCGCGCGGATCGACGGGGCCGAGCCGGACATGAAGGGCATCTGCCTGCGCGGACTGCCCGGCTGGGGCGAGGTCATGGCACCGCTCACCACCGTCGTGAACACCTTCGGCGGCACCTGGTTCGACGAGGACTGGAACGCCCGGCTCGACTCCCCGGAATGGGAAAAGGCGACGAAGTTCTATGTCGACCTGGTCCGTGAGCACGGCGAGTCCGGCGCCGCCCAGTCCGGCTTCGCCGAGTGCCTGAACAACATGACCCAGGGCAATGTCGCCATGTGGTACGACGCCACCTCCGCCGCCGGTTCCCTGGAGTCCGCCGACTCCCCGGTCAAGGGCAAGGTCGGCTACGCGCCCGCGCCGGTCGAGGAGACCGAGTCCTCCGGCTGGCTCTACACCTGGGCCTGGGGCATCCAGGAGGCGTCCCGCAACCCCGACAAGGCCTGGCAGTTCGTCTCCTGGGCGTCGAGCAAGCAGTACGAGCAACTGGTCGGCGACGAGATCGGCTGGTCCAGCGTCCCGGCGGGCAAGCGCGCCTCCACCTACGCCAACCCCGACTACCGCGCGGAGGCCGCCGCCTTCCAGGAGATGACCAAGGAGGCCATCGAGGGCGCCCGCCCGAACGACCCGGGGGTGCAGCCGCGTCCGGCACCCGGCATCCAGTTCGTCGGCATCCCCGAGTTCACCGATCTCGGCACCAAGGTCTCCCAGGAGATCAGCGCGGCCATCGCCGGACGGCAGTCCGTCGAGTCGGCCCTGGAGAAGTCGCAGTCGCTCGCCGAGAAGATCTCCGAGGAGTACGAGGGACGATGACCGCCACGACCACCGCTCCGATCGCCGCACCCTCCGTACGCGCGGAGAAGCGTCCCCCCTCGGACCGACTGCGCGCCTGGGCGACCCGCGCCCCGCTCCTGCCCGCCCTGATCTTCATGATCGCGGTGACCCAGCTGCCGTTCGTGGCCACGCTGGTGATCTCCTTCTTCGACTGGAACTCCCTCTACCCCGACGCCCGCAGCTTCACGGGCCTCTCGAACTACTCGGAGGTCCTCACCGACCCCGATCTGCGCCGCTCGGTGTGGACGACGGTCCTGCTCACGGCGGCCGTGGTGCTGGCCAGCCTGGTCCTCGGCCTGGCCCTGGCGCTGCTGCTGGACCGGAAGTTCAAGGGCCGTGGCGTGGTCCGCACCCTGCTGATCGCCCCGTTCCTGGTGGTCCCGGTGGCGGCGGCCCTGCTCTGGAAGCACGTCCTGTACAACCCCGAATACGGCCTGTTCAACGGCCTGTTGCACTACGTCGGCGGTCCACAGCCGGACTGGATCTCCAACACCCCGCTGCTCGCGGTGGAAGCCGCCCTGGTCTGGCAGTGGACCCCGTTCATGATGCTGATCCTGCTGGCGGGCCTGCAGAGCCGCGACCAGCAGCAGATCGAGGCGGCCCGGGTGGACGGCGCAAGCGACTGGCAGATCTTCCGCCACCTGACGCTCCCGCACCTGCGCCGCTACCTCGAACTGGGCGCGCTCCTGGGCTCGATCTACATCGTCCAGAACTTCGACGCGGTCTTCACGATCACCTCGGGCGGCCTGGGCACGGCAAACCTCCCCTACACCGTCTACCAGAGCTTCTACCAGGCCCATGAGAACGGCCTCGCCTCGGCGGCCGGCGTCCTGGTCGTCATCGGCTCGATCATCATCGCGACCTTCGCGCTGCGGGTCGTCTCGTCCCTGTTCCGCGAGGAGGTGTCCCGCGCATGAACGCCGTACGCCGCAACGGCCTCGGCCTGCTGGCCTGGTTCGTCGGGATCCTGTTCTTCCTGCCCATCGCCTGGATGGCCCTGACCTCCTTCCACTCCGAGGAGGACGCGGCGACCAACCCGCCGTCCTTCGGGGCCGCGCTCGTGCTGGACGGCTACCGGGAGTTCTTCGGCACCGGCGGCGGGGCGAGCCCGTGGCCGTCGCTGATCAACTCGACGGTGGCGTCAGTGGCATCGACACTGCTGGTCCTCCTCCTGGCCCTCCCCGCGGCCTATGCCCTGTCGATCCGCCCGGTGAAGAAGTGGACGGACGTCCTGTTCTTCTTCCTGTCGACGAAGATGCTCCCGGTGGTGGCGGGCCTGCTCCCGATCTACCTCTTCGCGAAGAACACAGACATGCTGGACAACATCTGGCTGCTGGTCATCCTCTACACCTCGATGAACCTGCCGATCGCGGTCTGGATGATGCAGTCCTTCCTGTCCGAGGTGCCGGTGGCGGTGATCGAGGCGGCGCGGGTGGACGGCGCGAAGCTACCCACCATCCTGGCGAGGGTGGTGGCCCCGATAGCCCTCCCCGGAATCGCGGCGACGGCCCTGATCTGCTTCATCTTCAGCTGGAACGAGCTGCTGTTCGCCAGGGTCCTGACGGGAGTCGTGGCGGAAACGGCCCCCGTCTTCCTGACCGGCTTCATCACCAGCCAGGGCCTGTTCCTGGCGAAGGTGTGCGCCGCGTCGCTCGTCATCTCCCTGCCGGTGCTCGCCGCGGGGTTCGCCGCCCAGGACAAGCTGGTCCAGGGCCTGTCGTTGGGAGCAGTGAAATGAAGGCCGCCGTCATCGAGTCCGTGGGCAGGGCCGTCGTCACCGAGGTCCCCGACCCGACGCCGGGCCCGCGGGAGGTCGTGGTGGAGGTGGCGGCGTGCGGGCTGTGCGGCACGGATCTGCACATCCTTCAGGGCGAGTTCGCACCGAAGCTGCCGATCGTGCCGGGGCACGAGTTCGCGGGCGAGGTGGTGGGCGTGGGCCGGGAGGTCACGGAGCTCTCGATCGGCGACAGGGTGGCGGTGGACCCCTCCCTCTACTGCTACGAATGCCGCTACTGCCGTACCGGCCACAACAACCTCTGCGAGCGCTGGGCGGCGATCGGCGTGACGACGGCGGGAGGCGCGGCCCAGTACGCGGTGGCCCCGGTGGCGAACTGCGTCCGCCTGCCGGACCACGTCCGCACCCAGGACGCGGCCTTGGTGGAACCCCTGTCCTGCGCGGTACGCGGCTACGACGTCCTGCGCTCCCGTCTGGGCGCCCATGTCCTGATCTACGGCTCGGGGACGATGGGCCTGATGATGCTGGAGCTGGCGAAGCGGACGGGGGCGGCCCGTGTGGACGTGGTGGACGTGAACGCGGCTCGCCTGGAAACAGCACGGCAGCTAGGCGTCTCGTCATCGGCGGCGAACGCGGACGAACTGGACCGCCCCCAGGGCTGGGACGTGGTGGTGGACGCGACGGGGAACGCATCCGCGATCCAGGACGGCCTGAACCGGGTCTCCAAGGCGGGCACGTTCCTCCAGTTCGGCGTGGCGGACTACGCGACCCGCGTCGAGATCGACCCGTACCGCATCTACAACCAAGAGATCACCATCACCGGCTCCATGGCGGTCCTCCACAGCTTCGAACGGGCGGCGGAACTCTTCGCCACGGGCGCCTTGAACCCCGAAGTCTTCATCAGCGACCGAATCCCCCTGACGAACTACCCGGAGGCGTTGACCCAGTTCGCGTCGGGAGTGGGCCGCAAGATAGTCGTGGTCCCGTAAGGCCCCCGCTTCGGCCCTGAAGGGCCTCGTCCTCAAACGCCGGACGGGCTGGAAGTGCCGCTCGCGGCAAATTCAGCCCCTCCGGCGTTTGAGGAGCGGGGTCCGGGGCGGAGCCCCGGGATGGGACGGGTAGGGGCGGCGGGGGCGAGGAAAAGGGTTCGGAGGGCGGCCAGGGGCGGTCGTAGGATCGCCGGCATGTCGAGACCGAGTGGGTTTGAGTACGTGGTGCTGGGGGACGGGACCGTCCGGATTACGCATGCTGGGCGCGCCGCGGGGACCCTGCGTGGGGCTCGGGCTCAGGAGTTCATCGAGGAAGTCGGCCTCGGTGATGCGCAGCTTGTCATGGCCCGGTGGACCGGAAACTACAAGCACGGCAATGAGCGCACCGCCCGCAACCACCCCCGAAACCGCCGTTGACCCGATCGGGCCCCTGGTAAGGGAACGGTAAAGCGGCCTCGGTCGTTCAGAGGGACATGACAGCTATGACCCCCGGCTCGAACATCCCTCTGCCCGTCGCCCGCGTGACGGTGGACGTCACCGCCCCGGTGCGGCTCGACGTATCGAGCCTGCTGCTCACCGCCGACGGCAAGGTGCGCTCGGACGACGACTTCATCTTCTACAACCAGCCGACAGGCCCCGGCGTGACGTACCGCTCCGGCGGCGGCTCGGCCCCCGACGCGATCACGGTCGACACCTCGGCCGTACCCCCCGGTATCGAGAAGATCGTCGTCACCGCCAGCCCGGACGCCGCCGGCCAGACCTTCCAGGGCATCGAACCGACGGCGACCATCCGCAACGCCGACGACAACTCCGCCCTCGCCACCTTCACACCCCCGCAGCTCGGCAACGAGACCGCCCTGGTCATCGTGGAGATCTACCTCCGCAACGGCGCCTGGAAGGCCCGAGCCGTGGGCCAGGGCTACGCCAATGGCCTCGCCGGCATCGCCACCGACTTCGGCGTCACGGTCGAGGAGCCCACCCCGGCGCCCACT
Organism: Streptomyces cinnabarinus; assembly: GCF_027270315.1. Taxonomy (NCBI): domain Bacteria; kingdom Bacillati; phylum Actinomycetota; class Actinomycetes; order Kitasatosporales; family Streptomycetaceae; genus Streptomyces; species Streptomyces cinnabarinus. The sequence continues at coordinate 2,267,662 of NZ_CP114413.1, forward strand.
CCGACACCGGCCCCGGTCGCCCCGCCCCAGCCCACCATGGCGCCCCCGGTCACCCCGCCCGCCCCCCAGATGCCCCCGGCCGCACCCCCCGCCCCGGCCGCCGCGCCCGGCACCGGAAAGATCAACCTCGACAAGGGCCGGGTCAGCCTCCAGAAGAACCAGACCGTCTCCCTCATCAAGGGCGGCCGCCCCCTGCTCTCCCAGGTCAAGATGGGCCTCGGCTGGGAGCCCGCGTACCGCGGCAAGGACATCGACCTGGACGCCTCGGTCATCGCCTACGGCCCGCAGCGCAATCACATCGACAGCTGCTATTTCGGCAAGCTCCAGATCGTGAACGGCGCCATCCGCCACTCCGGCGACAACCTCACCGGCGAGGGCGGAGGCGACGACGAGGTCATCACCGTGGACCTCGGCCGACTGCCGCAGGACGTCACCGGTCTGGTCTTCACCGTGAACTCCTTCTCGGGCCAGAAGTTCACCGAGGTGGCCAAGGCCTACTGCCGCCTCCTGGACGGACTGACCGGCGAGGAGCTCGCCCGCTTCGACCTGACGTCCGCCGAACCCCAGACCGGCGTGATGATGGCGAAGCTCATCCGCCAGTTCACCGGCGAGTGGGAGATGACGGCGATGGGCGACTTCGTGAAGTCCCGCACGGTGCGAGGGATGGTGAAGCCCGCCGCCCAGGCTCTGTAGCCGGCCGCCACAGAAGCTCCACGGCGCCCCCCAACCCCCATCCGGGGGCGCCCGAACCGCGTCGGTCCACCCAGATCTCAGAACAGCGCGCTGTACGCGTTCAGCGCCGGCTGCCCGCCCAGATGCGCGTACAGCACCGTCGCCTCCCGCCCGATCTCCCCGCGCGTCACCAGGTCGATCAGCCCGGCCATCGACTTCCCCTCGTACACCGGGTCCGTGACCATCCCCTCGGTCCGCGCCGCCAGCCGCATCGCGGCCAGCGTCGCCTCGTCGGGTATCCCGTACGTCCCCGCGTGGTACCGCTCGTCCAGCTCGACGTCGGCCACGGTCAGCTCCTCGCGTACGCCGATCAGCCGCCCCGTGCCGTGCGCGATCCGCGCGATCTGCTCCCGGGTCCGGGCGGGCGCGGCCGAGGCGTCCACCCCGATGACGCGCCGCGTACGGCCCCCGGCCTCCTCCAGCGCCCGGAACCCGGCGACCATCCCGGCCTGCGTCGACCCGGTCACCGAGCAGACGATCACCGTGTCGAAGAAGACGCCCAGCTCCCGTTCCTGCTCGGCGACTTCGTAGGCCCAGCCCGCGAAGCCCAGCCCGCCGAGCGGATGGTCGGAGGCACCGGCGGGAATGGCGTACGGCTTGCCGCCGCTCTCCTCGACCTCCCTCAGCGCCTGCTCCCAGCTCTCCTTGAATCCGATCCCGAACCCGGCCCGCACCAGCCGGACATCGGCTCCGGTGAGCCGGCTGACAAGGATGTTGCCGACCTTGTCGTAGACCGCGTCCGGCCAGTCCACCCAACTCTCCTGCACCAAAACGCACTTGAGCCCTGCACGGGCGGCGACGGCGGCGACCTGACGGGTGTGGTTGGACTGCACCCCGCCGATCGAGACCAAGGTGTCGCAGCCCTGGGCGAGGGCGTCGGCGACCAGGTACTCCAGCTTGCGCGTCTTGTTCCCGCCGTACGCGATCCCGGAGTTAGTGGAGATTGCAGTATCCCCGCCCCTTGTGCGGCCGCACGCAGTCATCGACTTCACATAGCCTGGATTTCACAGCGACATGCTGCCGAAATACCAGCCGATCAAGCAAGCCATGGCCAACGGCCGTCGCAACCCTTCTCAATCAGCGAAACCATCCGGAAAGCTGCGTCCGAAAGACCCGCGAATACATGCCGGTTCCCGCTGCCCGACGGGCCGTGGCCCGCGCGGTACCCTGCCAGGTTCCAGGTGTAGACCGGGATGTCCGCCGGGATCTGCTCGGTCGGGTTGCCGTGGCGGTGGTACGCGTACTGCTCGTCCGTGACGATCAGTACGCGGTCCTGGCCGCGGTAGTGCGCGCGGACCGCCGAGGTGGTGTCGGTGCCGCCCAGGTCGCTGAACCGCTCCAGGACCTTGAGCACCGACTCGCCCGCACCGAACGTCAGCCGCCGGCTCGTCGTGCCGAACTCGACGAGATCCGCGTCCGCCGCCCGCAGCGCGAGCGCCGTACCGAAGATCGCCGCCGCGTCGGCCCGGTTGAGCTCGGAGCGGTCCGACAGCCGGGAGTAGAACATCGAACCCGAGCGGTCGACGAGCACCAGCGTCCGTCCGGGCAGCGCGGGCACGTTCGCCAGCGAGTGGCCCAGCGCCCGCTCCAGCGGGTACGACCAGCGCAGCGAGGGCGCGTGCTGGTAGGCCGCCAGGTACCGGAACGGGAACTGCCGCGAGCGCGCGACCTCCGCCGGGTCGCTGATCTTGGCGGCGACCCGCGCGGCGACCTCGTCCGAGACTCCCGCCTCGTCGAAGTTGCGCAGGTTGCGCACCAGCGCCATCGCTCCCATGGACGGGATGACGGCCTCCCAGGCCGCCTTGTCCATCGGCCCCTGGAGCCAGCCCGCGAGCGCCTCCCAGGTCATCCCGGCCGCGGCGAGCCGCTCGGCGCCGCCCTCCGATGTCACCACCGCACGCCGCTCCTCGACGGACAGCGCCATCAGCTCGCGGTGGGCGACCAGCGTCCGGTTCGACGCGGGCGGCACCGCGGTGTCGGGGTTGTGCCGCCGGTCGAGCGCGTACTGGAACAGCTCGCCCTGCCATGCCTTCGCCGGGTCGGGCGCCGCGTGCACGAGGTTGAGGATGTCGCCGAAGCGGTAACCCTTGGACGCGGTGTCGTACTTCAGCAGCGCCTTGCCGCCGTAGAGCCGCCGTACGGCGTCGGCGATCCCCCGCTTGACGGGCTTGGGGACGTTGCGGCCGTAGCACGCGGTCCAGTACGCCAGCAGTTCGCCGGGCTCGTCGGGCCGCTGGAGCACGGAGTCCACGACCCGCCGGTTCGAGGGTCCCTCGGTGACACCCGCGTCCAGTCGCGCCTTGACGTACTCGGCGGCGCCCACGACGGCGGCGGTACGGAGGTTGCCCTCGCCGCGCAGCCAGCCGAGCAGGCCGGCCGTCCACTCCGGGTCGCTGACGGCGAGTTCGCGCACCAGCTTCCGGAAGCGGTCGTCGCGGTCCTCGCCGGACTCGTAGAAGGTCTGCTGGGAGACGAAGTTGGCGACCGCGAGCAGGAAGAGCTCGGAGCGCGCGTCGCGCTCACGGCCGCGGCCGCCCTCGTAGGTGCGCAGGACACGGCCGGTGGAGGTCACTCGCGAGGTCGGCTGGGACTTGGCGGTCCGGATGTTCCGGATGTTGAAGCGGGACATGCTGAATTCCCCCGAATTCAAAGCGGTTTCGGAGGAAGGCGCGCGATGGTGGATGCCCGAGATCAGGAGTCGGCGACGGACTAGTCAGATGCTCTGTCCGATTGAGCTACATCGACCCTGAGTCGATGACGGGATTCGAACCCGCAACCTTCCGATCCAATGAAGTAACCGTTGCCTGCGCACCGGGCACCCACCATGAGCTGCGCCTCCCGAGATCAAGTCGGCTGCGGCGTCGGATTCTTGGAAAAAGAAGTAGCCGCTGCCATCGCACCGGGAGGTGCGTGACGTCGTGATCTCACTGTAGGAGGCGCAGCTTTCGGCGGGCGACCGAATTAATTACCGGCCCTGGCGCTTCCACGGCCCGGTGATCGCGAGCATGATGCCCGGGTCCTGGATGTTGGCGTACAGGGTGCGGCCGTTGGGCGAGAAGGTGACGCCGGTGAACTCGCTGTACTCCGGCTCCTCCTCGGTGCCGATGTTCAGGTCGTTGCGGGCGATCGGGTAGGTGCGGCCGCGGTCGGTGGCGCCGAACAGGTGCTGGATGCCCTCGCCGTCCTCGGCGATGATCAGGCCGCCGTACGGGGAGACGGTGATGTTGTCGGGGCCGTCGAAGGCGCCGTCCTCGGACGGGTCGGCGTTCACGCCGAGCAGGACCTTCAGGGTGAGGGTGCGGCGCTTGGGGTCGTAGAACCAGACCTGGCCGTCGTGCGCCTGGCCCGGGCTCTCCGCGCGGGCGTAGGAGGAGACGATGTAGGCGCCGCCGTCGCCCCACCACATGCCCTCCAGCTTGCGGCAGCGGGTGACCTGGCCGGCGGTGAACTGCTTGCGCACGGAGGTGGTCCGCGCGTCCCGGTCGGGCACGTCGGTCCAGTCCACGCCGTACACCGTGCCGATCTTGCCGGCGCGGGAGAGGTCGTCGATGAACTGGCCGCCGGAGTCGAAGCACTTGAAGGCCTGGAGGCGGCCCGCGTCGTCGGCGAGGGTGCGGAAGCTGCCGCGGCCGTGCCGGTAGCCCTCGGGCGGGGTCCAGCGGAACAGCAGACCGTTGGGGTTGGAGGCGTCCTCGGTCAGATAGGCGTGGCCGCGCTTGGGGTCGATGACGACGGCCTCGTGGGCGTAGCGGCCGAGCGCCTTGATGGGCTTGGGGTTCCGGTTGGCGCGCCGGTCGGCGGGGTCGACCTCGAAGACATAGCCGTGGTCCTTGGTCATGCCCTTGGTGCCGGCCTTGTCCTCGGTCTCCTCGCAGGTGAGCCAGGTGTCCCAAGGGGTGGTGCCGCCCGCGCAGTTGGTGGAGGTGCCGGCGATGCCGACCCACTCGGCGACCTTGCCGCCGGGGCGGACCTCGACGACCGTGCAGCCGCCGGCCGCGGCCGGGTCGTAGACCAGGCCCTCGGCGAGCGGGACGGGGTGGTCGGCGTCGGCGTAGGCGCCGCCGATCTCGTGGTTGTTGACCAGCAGCGTGGTGCCGCGCGGGCCGTCGAAGGCGGCGGTGCCGTCGTGGTTGGACGGCGTGCCCTCGCCGGACTCCAGCTTGGTCCTGCCCACGTGCGTCAGGATGCGGTACGAGAATCCGGCCGGCAGCGCGAGGATGCCGTCGGGGTCGGGGAGCAGCGGCCCGTACCCGAGGCTGAGGTGCGCGTGCACCGGGTCCGCTCCCTCGGTCACGGTCTCGGTGGCGGCGAGGGCGTTCGGAGCGGTGGCGAGGGCGCCGACACTGCCCGCCAGCGCCACACCGGCTCCGGTGACGGCGGATTTCCTGGCGAAGTCCCTGCGGGTGAGCGACATGCTGTCTCCTGTGACGGTGGGTGTGCCGTGGAGGGTGGCGGACCTCGGTCGGCGACACCGTCCCGCCCGTGGCTGAACGGGAGTTGAACTCCGGGCGGCCGCGGAACCATGACTTACCTGCCGGACACCGCCACCGCGACCCCGCAGCAGAGCATCACCCCGGTCCAGGGCATGGCCCGCAGCAGATGGCGGTTCTTGGCGTGGGCGATGACGCCCAGCAGCCGTGCCATGTCCCAGAGCTGGGCGCACAGTTCGCGCGGGTCGGCGGAGGGCGGTATGTCCAGGCCCATGAAGCCGAAGGGGCTCAGCGGCAGCGGTAGGTGCAGCCGGGGCCGCATGGCCCGTGCGAGGTGGTAGCCGGAGACCAGGAAGGTGACGGCGAACAGGGCGAGGGCGGCATCGGTGAGCGAACCGTGCCGCTGCCGCTCGCCGTTGCCGAGGGTGGTCACCACCGCGACGACGGCCCCCGTGTGCACCACCAGCATGCTGTTGATCTTCGCGTCGGCCTCCTGAACGTACCCCTGGAAGGCCGACAGCGCCCCGAGCCCCGCGGCCACGGCGATCTCCGTCGCCCGGCCGCCCCCGTAATCCGACATCGACGCCCCCTGCCCCGACTCCCGTGTCTCCAGGGTGCGGTGGCCCGGCCGGGCGGGTGGGCACCGCCCGTCAGGTGACGGGGTGGCGCCGGGGTGCGGGGGAGGACGCGGACGCGCGTTCGGGGGCGGACGTCAGCCCGCCGTCCATTCCTGTATGCGGTCCCCGGGGCGGCACCTGTCCATGTCCGGTCCGAGCCCGTCGCCCCGGGCGGTGAGGCAGTCGTCCGGGCGGGCGCCGTTGTGCAGGCGGAAGGAGCCCCTGCCACCGGGCACGGGCACGGCCCACCACTGCTGGCCCGGGAGGCCGGCGTACGCGTCCAGCGAGACCCGGCCGGTGCCGGGGTCCAGCGTGAGCGCCTGGGCCTGTCCGGTCGTCAGCCGCAGCCGTCCGCCGCCCACCGGGCTCCAGCGCCAGGTCCGTCCCGTGCCCTCCCGGTCGTCCACGAGCCGGACGCCGGTCCCGTCGGCGACGAGGACCGAGCCGTCGCCCACATTGCCGACGGTGCCGCGCTCGTCCCCCGCGGTCGCCGACGGGATGTTCAGCGAGGGCCGCCCGACCTCGGAGCGGGAGGTCGCGGGCCCCGGGCGTTCGGGCGCGGGGGACGCCGTCTCCGCCGACCAGACCGAGGCGTCGACGGTCCCGGCACCGCCGCCCGGCCAGCTGAAGGTCAGCGAGCCGACCAGGGCCGCCGCCGTCAGCGCCGCCAGGGCCGGTGCCGCCAGGGAGGCCAGCACCAGCCTCGGCGTCCATTTGACGGCCCGCAGGAGACGGCGGGCGCGGGGTGCAACGGTTCTTCCGACCCGGCGCCGCAGCCAGGCGAACACCGAGGAGTTGACCGCCCTGCGCACCTCTTCCGCGGTGCGTCCGGGGGCGGTGAGATAGGCCCCGCGCTTCTTCTTGTGCTTGTCGACCACCTGGACCGGCTGGAAGCTCGCCGGGTCGACGCCCGACCAGCCGCCGTCCACGGTCTGCTCGTGCACGTACTCACTGACGATCACCACGAGCTGCTGTTCGGCGAACTCCCGCTGGAGCCACTTGGCCTGCTGGCAGTCGACCAGCCGCTTGGCCTCGATGGCCCCCGGGCCCGCGGTGCCGAGGGCACTGGGCACCGCGAGGCCGGTGACGACGGAGAGGCGGACCCGCAGCAGCTTGGCGGGTTCCCGGCCGACGTTCTTCTTGGCGAGGGTGTCCTGGAAGGCGGCGACGAACCGGGCGACCACCAGATTCATCCGCGCGCTGGGCCACAGGACGAGAAAGCCGTCACCGTCCTTCTGGAAGCCCCGCCATTCCGCGCGCAACACGTCGGGCATTTGTGCGAGGGCCTCTTGGTAGGCCCCGTAGAGATCAGCCTGCGCCTCGACCATCTCGGGGCCGAGGAATCTGCTGTAGTCGCCCAGATCGGCTCGTACGAATACCGCTTCGAAGAGATTGTCGACGGGATCGGAACCGAGTCCGTCACCGGAATCGGAGGCGTTGCCTTGCAAAGTAGGTGTGACCTCTCCTGACGGAGGACGACGTCCTTGCCGTGGTGACAGCAGGTGAATATCACACCCGAACGAAGGGTCGCCACCTGCTTCCCGTCCGCTTCACGCCCCCGCGTTCACTCGCGGTCGGCCACGGCCCGAAGCCCCGTCAGATCCGTGACGATGACGCGCCGGTGATGAGCGTCCACGAGATCACGCAGCTCCCGCAGAGCGCGGTACGCGGTGCTCTCCGAGACCCCGATCAGCTCACCCCACTCCAGGTGCTTGAGGTCCATCGGAAGGATTACCTCCCGTCCGCGCACCGATTGCCCGAAGTCATCGGCCATCTCCACCAGAACCCGGGCAAGCCGGACAGTGGGACTGCGCCGACGGTAGTCGACCCGCCGCCGGGTGGCCGCGGCCAGTTTCCGGCTCACGGACTCCTGCAACCGCGCCAGCACCTCGGGGTGTTCGGACTTGATCTGTTCGAATTCCGCCCATGACATCCGAAGCGCGGTGACGGGTTCACTCCCGCAGGCAATGACGGAGGCACTGCGAGGAGCCCCGCTCATCCCGGCCAGCTCCCCGACGAGGTCCCCGGACATCCGAACGGCAACCAGGGTCCACCCTCCGTCGGCCAGCGAAGCGGTCACCTTCACATAGGAGGAGAGCAGCACGAAGACATCGGAATCGACAGCACCTTCAGAGATGAGCAGAGAGCCGCGGGGGAAGGAAACAGACTCCCCTCCGGAGACAAGTGCACTCCGAGCCCCAGGACTCAACTCCCCGAGGAAACTACGAACCCGCACCCCAACTCCCCAAAGGGGCGCGAGGAACTGCGCGACCGGCCACCACGGACCCGCGGCCGCCAACGCACCACACACCCCACCCCATCAGGCCTGCGACCGAGCCTTGAACGCAGCCTTCCGCGCTTCCTTCGCGATCCGCTTGTCCGGATGCAACCGCCCCATCGCCTCCAACACCTCCGCGGTGGCCGGATGCTCCACCCGCCAGGCAGCCGCGAAGAACCCACTGTGCTGCTGAGCGAGCCCCTCGACAAGAGCGAGCAGCTCCTCGGAGTTCCCCTCCGCCGCCAGCTGCGCGGCAACCGTGTCGATGGTCAGCCAGAACACCATCGCCTCGGTGGGCACCGGCACATCCGCGGCACCCCGCTCGGTCAGCCAGACCCGGGCGAGCCCACCCAGCTCGGGATCGTCCAGCACCTCCCGCAGCGCGGGCTCCGCCTCGACCCCCACCAGCGACAGCGCCTGCTGGCAGCGCAGCCGGCGCAACGGCGCCCCCGAGTCGGCCCCTCGGGCTGCGGCCAGCAACTCCCGTGCGGCGGACAGCACTTCACGCCGGGTGAGCCACTGCTCGGTCTCCGCCTGCGCGGCACCGGGCGGGAACACGGCCGTACCGTCGAGCAGCGCGTCGGCGCCCTTGTCGGCGAGGTCACCGACGGCCGGCGCCGAGAACCCGGCCTCCAACAGCCGTGCCCGCAGGCCGTACAGCCCGAGCGGGGTCAGCCGGACCATGCCGTACCGGGAGACGTCGGTGTCGTCGACCGGCGCGGCCGGCTCCTCGTCGGCGTCCGCCATCAGCGCCTCGTCGACCGGCCGGTACGCCACCAGACCGACCGGCTCCAGCATCCGGAACTGGTCGTCGAGGCGCATCATCGCGTCGGAGACCTGTTCCAGCACGTCGTTGGTGGGCTCCCCCATGTCGCTGGGCACGATGACCGACGCGGCCAGCGCGGGCAGCGGCACGGGGGCCTCGCCGGGGCCGTCCTCGCTGACGGTGAGGAGGTAAAGGTTGCCGAGCACGCCGTCGAGGAACTCCGCCTCGGCCTCGGGGTCCCAGTCCAGCTGGGAGAGGTCGATCTCGGCGCCGTCTTCGAGGCTCATGGCGTCGACGAGGTCATCGAGGTCGGGCACCGAGGCGTCCGCGAGCACCGTCTCCAGCGCGGACAGCCAGACCGCGAGCACGTCGTGCGGGGAGCCGCCGGTGAGCAGGGCGAGGTCCTCGCCCGCAGCGACGGTGCCCTCCTCTTCGTCGACGATCTCGACGAGCCCGGCGTCGACGGCGACCCGCCAGGCCTCGGAGGCGTAGGCCGCGGCGTCGTCGCCGGTCAGGCCGAGGAGTTCGGCCGCCGCCGGGAGCTGTTCCTCGGCCAGTCCGCCGCCGGCGTCGACGCGGGTGTCGGGACCGGCCCAGCGGGCGAGCCGGGCGGCCCGGGCGAGCAACGGCGTGGACAGCGCGTCCCGCGCCAGCTCCGCTTCGGGGCGCAGCCGTACCGGCGGCAAGGGGGAGCTGTCTGACATCGGCTGGTTCTCCTAGGGCGCGTCGTACCACTCGGCCGCTCAGCCTAGACCGCTTTGGCCCCATGCCGCCCGGTTCATCTACCCGTTGACCGGTGTACATGGCCGAAACCTTGACAAGTGGCCTGACCAGGCAGGAGATTACGCGCGTAGAAATTCATAGGACACCTGTTCACCGAATCTCTACGCGCGTCGCAACCGCCCACCCCGGTCGCGGCTCCCACAGTCACACGTCACCCTCGTCCCGGCACCCACGTATGTCCCCGGAGGGATCCCGTTGCCGAGCAAGTCGTCCACGCGCCTCGCCGCGCTGACCGTCGCCGCTGTCTGTTCCGCGGCGTCCACCATCGCCCTGACCACGCCCGCGCACGCCGACTCGGTGCGCGTCCATGACATCCAGGGCACCACCCGCATATCCCCGTACGCCGGAAAGCAGGTCACCGATGTGACCGGCATCGTCACCGCGCTGCGCACCTACGGCTCGTCCCGCGGCTTCTGGATCCAGGACCCGGACGCGGACGCCGACCCGGCCACCAGCGAGGGCGTCTTCGTCTTCACCAGCTCCACGCCGAAGGGCGTGGCGGTCGGCGACCTGGTGAAGGTCTCCGGCACGGTCACGGAGTACGTCCCCGGCGGCACCTCCTCCGGCAACCAGGCGCTGACCGAGATCACCAAGCCGGTGACCACCGTGGTCTCCAGCGGCAACGCCGTTCCGGCCGCGACGGTCATCGACGCCAAGTCGGTGCCGAGCGCCTATGTCCCGGCGGGTGACAGCGCCGCGGGCAACTCGGTCAACGGCCTGACGCTCCAGCCGTCGAAGTACGCCCTGGACCTGTACGAGTCCCTGGAGGGCATGAACGTCCAGGTCTCCGACACCCGGGTGGTCGGCGCCACCGACCCGTACACCGAGCTGTGGGTCACGGTGAAGCCGTGGGAGAACCGCAGCTGGCGCGGCGCCACGGTCTACGGCTCCTACGAGTCGCAGAACACCGGCCGGCTCCAGATCCAGTCGCTGGGCGCGGTCGCCGACTTCCCGAAGGCGAACGTCGGTGACACCCTCACCGGCACCACCGCCGGCCCGCTGGACTACAACCAGTTCGGCGGCTACACGCTGATCGCCAGTCAGCTCGGCACCCTGAAGAGCGCCGGGCTGAAGCGGGAGACCACGGAGAAGCAGCGGAACGGCGAGCTGGCGGTCGCGACGTACAACGTCGAGAACCTCGACCCGTCCGACGCCACGTTCGAGGAGCACGCCGCCGCGATCGTGAACAACCTCCAGTCGCCCGACATCGTGTCCCTGGAGGAGATCCAGGACAACAACGGCGCGACGAACGACGGCACGGTGGCCGCGGACCAGACGGTCCAGAAGCTGATCGACGCGATCACCGCCGCGGGTGGCCCGGCGTACGACTGGCGTTCGGTGGACCCGGCGAACAACACCGACGGCGGCGAGCCGGGCGGCAACATCCGCCAGGTGTTCCTGTTCAACCCGGAGCGGGTCTCCTTCATGGACCGCGCGGGCGGCGACGCCACGACGGCCGTCGGGGTCACCGAGGTGGACGACAAGGCCGCGCTGACGGTCTCCCCGGGCCGTATCGACCCGACGAACACGGCGTTCACCAGCAGCCGCAAGCCGCTGGTGGGCGAGTTCGTCTTCCGGGGCCGCACGGTCTTCGTGATCGCCAACCACTTCAACTCCAAGGGTGGCGACCACAGTCTGACCTCGCAGTACCAGCCGGTGGCGCGCAGCTCGGAGACCCAGCGGCACCAGCAGGCGACCCTGGTGAACTCCTTCGTCAAGGACATCCTCGACACCCAGAAGAACGCGCGTGTCGTCACGCTCGGCGACATCAACGACTTCGAGTTCTCCGAGACCACCAGGATCCTGGAGAGCGACGGCGCCCTGTGGTCGGCGGTGAAGTCGCTGCCGAAGAACGAGCGTTACTCGTACGTCTACCAGGGCAACGCCCAGGTCCTGGACCAGATCCTGGTCAGCCCGTCGATCCGGCGCGGCTGTGACCTGGAGTTCGACAGCGTGCACATCAACGCGGAGTTCAACGACCAGATCAGCGACCACGACCCGCAAGTCCTGCGCTTCAGGCCGTAACTCCCGGCAGTAGCGGCCGCCTTACGGTCAGGGCTGGCTGAACACCTTGTTCAGCCAGCCCTGCCATTCGGCCTCGCACTCCGCGATGCTGCTGCCCGCGTCCGGCGCGAAGTCGTGCAGGGAGATGCCGACCGGGTGGCCCCAGTGGTTGCGCCCGAAGATGCGGGTGAGGCTCCGGTCGGTGCGCAGCCCGATGAAGTAGGGGTTGCGGAAGTCCACGACGGCGTCGAAGTCGTCGGGCCCGTGCACCCGTACCCGCGCGCCCGCCTCGGCGCCGACACCGAGGGCCCGCGCCACGACGTCGAGGGCGTCCGGGGCCTTGGACGCCTCGGGTCCGTCGAAGGTGGCAAAGGCGGCCGGGCGGGGCGCGAAGTGGGTGAGGTACTCGCGCAGGGTGTGCAGATAGAAGTCGGTGTGCTTGGCGGCGCCGTCGTACTGGTTGTCCCAGTCGTCGACGAAGATCCCGCTGTGCACGTACCGCACCCAGGCCCGCTTGCCCTCGTCGCGCGGCTCGATGGTGTAGTCGAGCTGGTTACGGGTCTGCTCGGAGATGCCCTCGACGTTCTCCACGAGGTTGGTGTAGCGGTGCGGGGGATCCCAGGCGGTGACCTTGGACCCGAAGGGCCCCTTGCCTCCGACGCGGGGCTCCGGCGGCTCCATGGGCCACAGATACCCTCCGGTCCCGGCGGTGACCGCCTCGAAGACCTCCTGAGGCGTGGCGTCGACCTCGAATTCCCGGGCGATCTCGAATTCCTTGGGCATGATGCACTCCTGATCTATTCCAACTCGGTTTTCTTGAGCGTGGGATGGACGGCGACGACGATCCGGTGGTCACGGCCGCCCTCGGCGTCCGGGACGTCGTACTTCTGGATCAGGGCGGTGACCCCGGCCGTCAACTCCTCGATGAACGCGGCTCGTTCGGCCGCCGAGGCGAAGCGCACCTCACCGTCCAGGGCGTAGGTCGCCAGCCGCTGCCGCGCCTTGGCGGCACCGGTGATCAGCGAGCCGACGTCACGCACAAGACGGGCGCCGAGCGCCAGCAGCCAGCGCGCCGACAGCTGGTCCCGGAAGCGCTCCGGGTCGGGCTGTACGGCGGCGAGGGCGAGCGGCGAGATGACGTACGACGCGGCGGTCGCCCGCATCAGCCGCTCGGTGACATTGCCCTTGCGGCGCTCCCCGGCCAGCTCGACCAGGCCGTGCCGCTCCAGCGCCTTCAGGTGGTAGTTCACCTTCTGCCGGGGCAGTCCGACCTGTCCGGCCAGCATGGCCGCCGACGCGGGGCCGGCCGCTAGTTCGGCGAGCAGCCGGGCCCGTATGGGGTCCAGGGAGACGGCCGCCGCCTCGGGGTCCTCGATCACGGTCACGTCCAACATGGATCCACCGTCTCACCGAAAACTTTTTTTGTCCAGGAGGATGGAATTGTCGGCGAGTGAGTACCCGAGTGGCCCTTACGGCACCAGCCCGAGGCTGTGGCGGTACCGGCTGCCGGTGAACCCCTTGATCCCCGGGTACGTCCGCACCCGCTCCCACTCCGGTGTCTCGGGGGCGTCGACGGCGGCGTCGTAGGCCTGATCGCTCTCCCACTCGGCGTAGTTGAGGACATGGCTGCCGTCGGTGCTCAGATGGAAGTGGGCGGAGATCAGCCCCGGGTCGCCGGCCGGTCCCCCCAGCGAGGCGAGAACGGTGTCCACCCATGTGCCCCGCCGCTCGGCGGCATCCGCCTCGAACTCGATCCGCACGGTCACGACGAGCCCCGGCACCCGGGTGTCACCGGCGGCGCGGACCTTGCTCCGGTAGAGCCGGTACCGGTCCAGCCGGACCCGCTCGATCCCGGGCACGGCGGTGTCGATCTCGTCGTTGCGCTCCTGCCGGAGGGTCTTGAAGTAGGCCTCGTAGCCCTGCTCGGACCGCCACTGGGAGTAGTGCATCAAGGTGGTGCCGTCGTGGCCGGCGTAGACGTGGTAGCCGAGCACATCGGCACTGCCCCAGGGGCGGCGCTCCCAGGTGCGGGCGATGGCCTCGACGGCCGCGGCCTGCCGCTCGGGGGTGCCCACCCGCCAGGTGCTGAAGAAGGGGGCGCCCGTCTCGGGGCGGGTGAGGTCGGGGTGGGCGTGGGTACGGCGGGTCATGGCGGCCTCCTGCACATGGATGATGGGCCCGTACACCGATCACCCTCCGACCTCAAGCTCGGTTGAGGTCAAGTGATCGCTGTACGGGCCCGGTTGGAGGGTGCTGCGGCCGTCACTTCGGGTCGTCGTCGAACTTCGAGGTGGACCAGAAGTAGCCGAGGACGGTGAGCCCCAGGCACCAGGCGACGGCGAGCCAGCCGTCGTGGCCGATCTCGGTGCCGAGCAGGAGTCCGCGCAGGGTCTCGATGGCCGGGGTGAAGGGCTGGTACTCGGCGATGGGCTGGAACCAGCCCGGCATCGCGTTGAGCGGGACGAAGGCGCTGGACAGCAGCGGCAGCAGGATCAGGGGCACCGCGTTGTTGCTGGCGGCCTCGGCGTTCGGGCTGATCAGGCCCATGCCGACGGCGATCCAGGTGAGCGCGGTGGCGAAGAGAACGAGCAGTCCGAAGGCCGCGATCCACTCGATGAGGTTGGCGTCAGTGGAGCGGAATCCGATGCCGGCCGCGACGGCCCCGACGAGGACGACGCTCACCACGCACTGGAGCACGCTGCCCACGACGTGCCCGATGAGCACCGAGGGCCGGTGGATGGCCATGGTCCGGAAGCGGGCGATGATGCCCTCGGTCATGTCGTTGGAGACCGAGACCGCGGTACCGATCGTGGTGCTGCCGATGGTCATCAGCAGCAGTCCCGGGACGAGGTAGGCGATGTACTCGGAGCGATCGGGGCCGCCGCCGCTGATGCCCGCGCTCATGGTGTCGCCGAAGACGTAGACGAAGAGCAGCAACAGCATGATCGGTGTGAGCAGCAGGTTCAGCGTCAGGGAGGGGTAGCGCCGGGCGTGCAGCAGGTTGCGCCGCAGCATGGTGGAGGAGTCGCGCAAGGCGAGGGACAAGGTGCTCATCGGGCAGTCTCCTTGGACTGGGCGGGAACGCTGGTTCCGTCGGTGGTGTCGGTAAGGGCGAAGAAGACGTCGTCGAGGTCCGGGGTGTGCACGCTCAGCTCGTCGGCCTCGACGCCGGTGGCGTCCAGCCAGTCGAGCAGGGAGCGCAGTTCGCGCTGGCTGCCGTCGCTGGGGATCTGGAGCGCGAGCGCGTCGTCGTCGCGGGATGCCTCGCGCAGCGCGGTGGCCGCGGCCTGGTAGGCGCCGGGGTCGGTGAAGCGGAGGCGGACATGCCCGCCGGGGATGAGCCGCTTGAGCTCCTCGGCGGTGCCTTCGGCGGCGATACGGCCGTTGTTCAGCACCGCGATGCGGTCGGCGAGCTGGTCGGCCTCCTCCAGGTACTGGGTGGTGAGGAAGACGGTCACACCGCCCGTGACCAGCTCCCGGATGATCTGCCACATGGTGTGCCGGGAGCGCGGGTCCAGGCCGGTGGTGGGTTCGTCGAGGAAGATGATCCGCGGACTGCCGACCAGGGTCATGGCGATGTCGAGCCGCCGCTTCATCCCGCCCGAGTAGGTGGAGGCGGGCTTGTGCGCGGCCTCGGTGAGATCGAACCGCTCCAGCAACTCGGCGGCCACGGCCCGCCCTTCCCGCTTGCCGAGGTGGTGCAGGTCGGCCATGAGGAGCATGTTCTCCTCCCCCGTGATCAGCCCGTCCACGGCGGAGAACTGCCCCGTGACACCGATCGCCGCGCGGATCGCCTGCGCCTCGGTGGCGAGATCGTGCCCGCCGACCCGGACCTGACCGCTGTCCCGGTCGGCGGAGATGAGCGTGGAGAGAATCTTGACGGCGGTGGTCTTGCCCGCGCCGTTCGGGCCGAGCAGGGAGAAGATCGTGCCGTCCGGAACGGCGATGTCGACACCGTCGAGGACGGTCTTGTCGCCGTAGGACTTGCGCAGCCCGTCGGCCGCGATGGCCAGTTCGGTCATGAGATGACTCCTGTCGGATTAATCGGCTTGATCTGCTTGATCTGCTTGATCTGCTTGATCTGCTTGATCTGCTTGATCGATCGCGTTCAGAGGCTGGTGGCGGTGATGTCGCCGTAGCTGGTGGTGGCATGGATGGCGAGTCCGGCGTCACCGCTGTTCTTCAGCGAGTTGCTGATACGGCCGTATCCGGTCCCGGCGTCGAGCGCGGCGGAAACGCCTCGCGCGGCGCCGACGGTGATGTCGCCCTGCTCGGTGCGGAGGTTGACGTTGCCGGTGGCGGCCTCGGCGATACGGAGGTCGCCGCGCTGGGTGCGGAGTTCGGCGGGGCCGTTGAGGCGGCCGATGGTGATGTCGCCGTCGGCGAGGGTGAGTTGGGCGGTGGCGGCCTCGTCGAGCTTGACCGGGCCCTGGGCGCTGTCGTAGCTGACGTCACCCAGCTGCCCCACGCCCCGCAGTTCGGCGGCGGCGGTCTTGGCCCGGATACGGGAGCCGGCGGGCAGCTGGACGGTGATCTCGACGGACCCGCTCGGGCCGAGGAGGCGGTTCTTGCTCTCCGGGACCTGGACCGTCAGCACGCCCTCGCTGTAGCCGACCTCGACCAGCTCGGCCGCCTTCACGTCGCGGTTCTTGGACGGGTCGGCGGGGCGGATCTCGACGGTGGTGTCGGTGCGGTCGGCGGCGATGAGCTGGATACGGCCGGCGGGGATGTTCAGGACGGTGGAGATGGCGGAGGGGGTGTCGAACTTCTGCATCGTGGGCTCCTGCGGTTGCGTTGTCGCGCTGTTTCCGATGAAGGAAAAGCTACGTTGCGTTCATGGATCGAGCAACAGCTTCGTTGCGCGAAATCGCAATAACAGCAGGTAGATTACGGGAAATCATTGCAATGGCAGCGAGATTGAATGCAACGTCGCCACGCCAGCCGTTGCAATGGATAGAAAATGAACGCTATGCTGCACAACACGACGCACGACGCACGACGCACGAGCAGACGGAAGAACAGGACGGGACCGCGATGCCGGGAGGCCGACTCACTCAGTCGGAACGTCAGCAGATCGCGCTGGGGCTGGCCGACGGTCTGGCCTACGCCGAGATCGCCAGGCGGCTGGAGCGGCCGACCTCGACGATCACACGTGAGGTGATGCGCAACGGCGGTCCCGCCGGGTACCGCGCCGAGCTGGCCCACCGCGCGACGGAGCAGCGCGCGCATCGGCGCAAGCAGGCGGCGCCGCGGGGGACGGAGGACGCGCCGCAGGCGTACGGGCGGGACGCCGAGGCGGTGCGCGCGTACGAGGAGACGTTGACGACCGTCTTCATGCAGTCGGGCACGCCCAAGATGATGGCGCGGGTGATGGCCTGTCTGTGCATCAGTGACTCGGGCAGCCACACCGCGGCGGAACTCGTCCAACGGCTTCAGGTCAGCCCGGCGTCCATCTCCAAGGCGGTGGCGTTTCTGGAGACGCAGGGGCTGGTGCGGCGGGAGCGGGACGAGCGGCGGCGTGAGCGGTATGTCGTCGACGATGACGTCTGGTACCAGTCGATGATCGCCAGTGCCCGTTCGACGGCTCAGATAGTGGAGACGGCGCGGCAGGGCGTCGGCGTCCTCGGGCCCGACACCCCGGCCGCCATCCGCCTGGAGAACATCGCCCGCTTCCTGGACTTCGTCACGGAGAGCATCACCCGAGCGGCGGACCAGGCAAGAGCCATCCTGTCCACGAAGCCGGACCCTCCGGACCGGGACGCCTGACCAACGCCAACTCCTCGCCGTCCCAGGTGGTTCCGCCCCCTGGGACGGGACGGGTAGGGGCGGCGGGGGCGAAAATCGCTACGGTCGGGAGTCGTCGTCCCGTTCCCCCAGGGCCGCCAGCTGTGTCTGGAACCAGTCCAGGCGGGCCTGCAACAGCGCGGCCTCCGCCTCGAGTTCGCGTACCCCCAGGTCCTCGACGGGGACAGGCACCGCAGCACCACCCGCCAGCACCCGCAACCCCTCGCCCGCCAGCCGCGCGAACGAGGACAGCGAGACCGACGTACGGCCGCGCAGGCACCCCGCACAGGAAGGTGCCAGCCCCCGCCACCCCGGCCTCCCCCACCCCGCGTCCGCCAGCACAACCGCCCCCGCACCACAGGAACACGGCCCGACAGTCGCCGTACGCACCCGCTGACGCGCATACCGGAACCCGAGCTCGAAGCGGAGGTACCGCCCGAGCACCGTCACCTCGAGCAGCACCGCCGCCCGATGCTCCGCCGTGCACAACAACGCCTCCGCCGCCGCCCGTTCATGCACGCAGTGGAAGCCGCAGTCGCACCGCCGATGCGGCGCCCGATGCCGCAGCCCGTACACACACGACGCGTCGGCCAGCACTCCGTACGGCAGCGCGCCGCCGAGCGACACACCGGTGAACCCGGCCCTCGTACCGTCGTGCGACAGCACCGGGTGGGCGATCTTGTATCCGGTCGGCGGCTCCGTCGGGTGTTCCTCCGGAAGCCGCAGCCTCATCGCGCGACCGGCACCTGTGCCTGTACCTCTTCGGGGGCCGTCAGCTCCTTGATCTCCTCGACGCGATCGGGGAGTTCGGGCGCTTCCTCAGGGATCAGCGGCCGCTCTTCAGCGACTCCGGTGGCGAGTGCCTTGCCGAGCTTCATGACGCCTCCAGGACCAGTGGTCGTTGACCGTCCGCCCCATAGTGACCCACAAGACCCCGGCTCGGACATAGGGCCTGCCTCACGTCACCCACCCCAACACCACAGCGATGCTTAGCGTTACCTCGTAGAAGATTTAAGTGGAGCTTCATCGTCGCGCTGCCGAGACTACAACCATGACGACCACCGACGCTCCCTTCGGCCGCGCCCTCTGCGCCATGATCACGCCCTTCACCGACGAGGGCGCGCTCGACCTCCCCGGAGCCCAGCGGCTCGCCGAGCAGCTGGTGTCGCAGGGGTGTGACGGCCTGGTGCTGTCCGGCACCACGGGCGAGTCCCCGACCACGACGGACGAGGAGAAGACCCGGCTGGTGCGCGCGGTGCGCGAGGCAGTGGGCGAGCGGGCGTCGGTGGTCGCGGGCGTGGGCACGTCCGACACCCGGCACACGATCGAACTGGCGCTGGCGGCCGAAAAGGCGGGCGCGGACGGCCTGTTGGTGGTGGCGCCGTACTACAGCAGGCCCCCGCAGGACGCACTGGAGGCCCACTTCCGGGAGATCGCCGACGCGTCCGGCCTCCCGGTCACGGTGTACGACATCCCGGGCCGCACCGGCGTCCGGATCGAGCCGGACACCATGCTCCGCCTCGCCGAGCACCCGAGGATCGTGGCGGTGAAGGACTGTTCCTACGACTTCCTCGCCGCCCAGAAGGTCATCTCCCGCACGGAGTTGGCGTACTACGCGGGCTGCGACGAGCACAACCTCGCGCTGTACGCGGTGGGCGGCGCGGGCTACATCAGTACGGTGGCGAACGCGGCCCCGGCCCGGCTCCGGGCCGTACTGGACGCGTTCGACACCGGCCGCACCACGGAGGCCGCCGCCCTCCAGCAACAGGCCACCCCGCTCATCGAGTTGATGATGTCGGCGGATCTGCCCGGCACCGTGACCACCAAGGCCCTGCTGGCTGAACTCGGCCTTCCCGCGGGCCCGGTCCGCCCCCCGCTCCGGCCCGCCGGCCGCGAGACGACCGACGGGCTGCTGAGCGCGTACCGGACGCTCACCGCGGCCGGGTGATCACCGCCGCGCGAACACCGGCTCCCACGTCCACCGCGTATCCGCCCGCTGCTCCCGCGCCCCGCTCAGCCACGTCACCTTGTCGCTGCCGATCGTGACCAGCGCGAGCCGCGGCCGGTACGCCTCCTCACCCGGCGACCGCTCCCAGGCGATGAGCCGCCGGTCGTCCACCCAGGCGATCAGCTCGCCGCCGCGCACCTTGGTGATCTCCTTGCCGGTACGGGGATCGCGGATCGAGGAGTACGCCTTGTCCCGCACCTCCTTGGTCAGCCCGTGCGCGGCCAGCGTGCCGTCCGGGGAGAGCCGGGCGCCGACGTCCCACCGCAGGTGCCGTTCGTTCGCCGGCACGGCGACCTTGTTGCCCGCGAGGTCGTAGAACTGCTGCAACCCGTCCCGCTCGCCGATGAACTGCGCGTACACCAGCCGTCCGTCGCGGCTGAACGCGAAATCGGCCCGGGTGTTGAAGCGCTGGTCGTCCGGCGCGCTGCTCCAGGCGTTCCCGGCCTCGTCGGGCGCCGTCGGGTCCAGGACGATGAAGCCGGTCCGCGTGGACCGCTCGGGGCCGGGGAAATAGAGCGGCTCACCCTCGTCGTCGGTACCCCGCTCGGGCATCAGATCGGGGTCCTTCTCGTACGTCGTCGCGACGAGCCGCGTGCCGTCGCGGGAGTACGCCAGCCCGCCCACCCCGTGCCCGACCGGGATCCACCGCTCGACCTCCCCCGTCGCGAGGTCGAGCAGCCCGATCCGCCGGGTGGGCAGGGTCCGCTCCAGTACGGCCGCGGTCCGCATCCCGGGGGCGACGGCGACGTAGGACCATCGGGGGTCCTTCTCGTACCGGCCGGTCGCCGGGTCGAGCAGCCAGTAGGTGCGGACGAGGCGACCGTGATCACCCTCCGCCCGCGTCTCCGTCGTGCAGTAGGCGGCCAGCGCCACCTGGCCCGCGGCGATCAGCTCGCGGGGCG
Organism: Streptomyces cinnabarinus; assembly: GCF_027270315.1. NCBI lineage: Bacteria > Bacillati > Actinomycetota > Actinomycetes > Kitasatosporales > Streptomycetaceae > Streptomyces > Streptomyces cinnabarinus. The sequence goes on from NZ_CP114413.1 coordinate 2,287,966, forward strand.
GTGACTGGTCCGGGTGCGCATACGTCCGGCTGCCGCCGTCCAGGAGGCCCGCGGGCCGTATGTCGTCCTTGCCAAAGTCCAGTTGCGGCACGCCCACCGCGAGGGCGACGACGGCCACGGTGCCCACGGCCGCGGCGGCGATCCTGCGGGAGCGGCGGCGGCGCCGTACGGCCAGGACCCGGTCGGCGAGGCCGGGCGCGGCCGGTGCCTGCGCCTCGGCGGTCTCCCGCAGCGCGTCACGCACGAGTTCCTCGACGTTCACGGACGTACCTCCACGGGAGAGAAGTCGGGCAGTCGCTCCGCCGTCGTGAGGGCGGCCAGCTCGGGCGCGAGGGTGCGCAGCCGGGCCAGGGAGCGATGGGTGGTGGACCGGACGGTCCCGACGGAACAGCCGAGGATCCGGGCCACCTCGGCCTCGGGCAGGTCCTCGAAGTAGCGCAGCACCAGCACGGTCCGCTGGCGCGCGGTGAGCCGGGCGAGCGCGCCACGGATGACGAGCCGCAGCTCGGTGGCGCCGGAGTCGTCCGCGGCGGCGCCGGTGTCGGGCGGCTCGGCGACACTCAGCTCGCGCCGCCGCCACTTCAGGCGCCAGCGGCTGATCTGCTGCCGGTACAGGATCTGCCGTACATACGCCTCGGGCTCATCGATCCGGTGCCACCGCCCGGCCGCCTTGACCAACGCGTTCTGCAACAGATCCTCGGCTGCGTGCCGGTCCCCGCCGCTCAGCAGCACGGCAGTCCTCAACAGCGCGGACGACCGGTTCTCCACGAACTCCCGGAACCGCTCATGCCCCTCGCCATCCATCGTCACCTTCATCGGCACCGGGCGAGCCCACTGCCCGCCCCTCCACCGGTGATGACGCGCACGACCACGCCCCGCTATGCCACTCCCACGGAAAAGATCCCACGTCACCGAAGCACCGCTCCCGTACGGTGACCCCGTGAGCCGCCCCCTGCTCTTCCTGGACGTCGACGGCCCCCTGAACCCCTGGGCCGCACAGCCCGAACGCCGCCCCGAGGGCTACACCACGATCCGCGTCGCCCTCCGCCCGGGCCGCCCGCTGCGCGTCTGGCTCAACCCGTCCCACGGCCGGTCGCTCCTGGCCCTCGACTACGACCTCTGCTGGGCCACGACCTGGATGTCCGCCGCCAACCGCTGGATCGCCCCGGTCATCGGCCTCCCCGAACTCCCGTACGTCGACTTCGGCGACAACCTGTTCGCGGAACGCCCCGACGGCGTCCACTGGAAGACGGCGACGATCGTGGAGTACGCAAAGGGCCGTCCCTTCGCCTGGGTGGACGACGAACAGAGCGAGGCGGACGAGGCGTACGTGGCCGACCACCACCCGACCGCGGCGCTGCTGCACCACGTGAACCCAAGGATCGGCCTGAGGGAGCCGGACTTCACGGCACTGAGGAAGTTCAGGGAGGCAGCCGTCTTTTAGGGGCGCGGGGAACTGCGCGACCAGCCCCCACCGGCCCGCAGCTCCCCACCACCCGACTGCTCAGTTGTGACTGTGCAGAATCTCGTTCAGCCCGCCCCACACCGCATTGTTCGGCCGCGCCTCAACCGTGCCGGTCACCGAGTTGCGGCGGAACAGGATGTTGGACGCGCCGGACAGATCGCGGGCCTTCACGACCTCCCCGTCCGGCATGGTGACGCGGGTGCCGGCCGTGACGTACAGGCCGGCCTCGACCACGCACTCATCGCCCAGCGCGATCCCGACACCCGCCTCCGCGCCGATCAGGCACCGCTCGCCGATGGCGATGATGACGTTGCCGCCGCCCGACAGGGTGCCCATCGTCGAGGCGCCGCCACCGATGTCCGAGCCGTCCCCGACGACGACGCCCGCGGAGATCCGGCCCTCGACCATGGACGTGCCGAGCGTGCCCGCGTTGAAGTTGACGAAGCCCTCGTGCATGACCGTCGTGCCCTCGGAGAGGTGCGCGCCCAGGCGGACCCGGTCGGCGTCGGCGATGCGGACGCCCTTCGGCGCCACGTAGTCCGTCATCCGCGGGAACTTGTCGATCGAGGTCACCTGGAGGTGCAGCCCCTCGGCACGGGCGTTCAGCCGCACCTTCTCGATGTCGTCCACCGCGACCGGGCCGAGCGAGGTCCAGGCGACGTTGGCGAGGAAGCCGAACATGCCGTCCAGGCTCTGGCCGTGCGGCTTGACCAGGCGGTGGGAGAGGAGGTGCAGCCGCAGGTAGACGTCGTGGGCGTCGATGGGCTTGGCGTCGAGCGACGCGATGACCGTGCGCACCGCGACGACCTCCACGCCCCGGCGGGCGTCCGGGCCGATCGCCTTCGCCGCGCCCTCACCGAGCAGCTCCACGGCCCGCTCGGCGGAGAGCCGCTCGGTGCCGGAGGGGCCGGGCTCGACGGCGAGCTCGGGCGCGGGGAACCAGGTGTCGAGGACGGTGCCGTCGGCGGCGATCGTGGCGAGGCCGGCGGCAACGGCGCCGGTGGTGCGGGGTGCGGTCGTGTCGGTCATGAGGGCAACCTAACTTGGCGGGGGCCACCGGGGCGAACCGGTGCCTCCGGCATCTCACGTGCCGGGCGCCGGTGCGCCGATGACCCTGGTCAGGATCTCCCGGGCGTACTCCTCGTCATACGGCACCCCCGTGAGCAGCACCTGAAGACAGATCCCGTCCATCAGCGCCACCAGCGCCCGCGCGGTGACGGGATCCGTGCGGCGGCCGAGCAGCCGCGCGAGGTCGGTCGCCCACTCGGCGGCGACGGGGCGCAGCGCGGGGCGGCGCAGGGCGGCGAGATACAGCTCGTACTCCAGTTCCACACCCGTGCGGTCGCCCCCGAGCCACTCGCCGATCCACCCGGCCAGCTCCGCCGCGAGATCCGCCGCCGGGTCGGTCAGCGCCCCGCGCGCGGCGATCACCTTGGCGAAACCCTCGTTGGCCTGGCGCAGGGCGGCGACCATCAGCTCGTCGAGGGTGGCGAAGTGGTACGTCGTCGAGCCGAGCGGGACATCGGCCTCCGCCGCGACCGAGCGGTGGGTCAGACCCGCGAGGCCCTTCCCGCCCACGACCCGGATGGCGGCGTCGATGATCCGCTGCCGTCGCTCCGGGTCGTAGCGCCGGGCCATCAGTGCGCGCCGCCCAGGTTCAGGACCACGACCCCCGCGACTATCAGCAGGATCCCGGTGACCTTGGTGAAGGTCAGTGCCTCGCCGAACGCCACGAGTCCGATGACGGCGATGCTCGCGGTGCCGACCCCGGCCCAGATCGCGTAGGCGGCGCCGATACCGACGGTCTTCAGGGTCTGGGCGAGCAGCGCGAAGGAGACGACGTAACCGAGCGCCGTCAGCAGCGACGGCCAGAGCCTGCTGAAGCCGGCGCTGTACTTCATGGCGGTGGTGGCGGCCACCTCGGCGGCGATGGCGCCGGCGAGCGTCAGGTATCCCATGCGTACAAGCGTACACAGCTATATGTACGGGCGTACATATGCGACGGGTCCCGGCTCCCGCACCCGCGCCAGGCGGTCGAGCGCCCGCCGCTTGGCACGGGCCGCACGCCGCAGCGCCGACACCTTCCGGTACCGCAGCAGCTCGGCCGGATCGGGGCGTACGGCGCCGCTGAGCGCGTAGCCGTGGCTCTCCAGCCGCTCCCCCAGCACCGCGTCGCACAGCCTGATCTGATCCGGCGTCAGCCGCTGCCGCCAACTGCCCGCCCGCGAGGCGTCCAGGGTGCCGTGAGTGCGCCGGTGCCAGGTCTTGCGGGCGGGTACGGCCAGGCCCGCCAGCCGGTGCGGCTCGGTCGTCCCGGGGGCGTACTCCTCACCCAAGTAGGTGCAGAGCGAGCGCAGTTGGCGCTCGGGGTGGGCGAGAAGGTCCTCGTATCTCAGCTCGTGCCAGCAGTCCGGGCCGAGTCGGCTCGCGTACCGGCGGGTCACGTCCATCACCTGCGCCCAGGTGGCGACGGCCTCGTGGAAGCCGCGGTGCCACCAGGGCATCCCGAGCAGCGAGGCCACACAGTCACGTCCGTCGCGGACCAGATGCACGAACTGCGCGTCCGGGAAGAGCCGATGGATCTCCTCGACGTGCAGGGCGTACGCGGGCCGCTTGTCGCCCCAGCGGGCCTTGCCGTGCTGCTCGGCGTACGCCTTGAGCGGGACGGCGAGTGCCGAGCCGAGGGTCGGCGGGCCGTCCGCGATCCGCTCCGCCACGCCGCCCGCGTCCAGGCCCAGTTCATGGAAGCGGGTCGCCTTCCGCCCGGTGATCCAGCGGGCGAGCGCGGCGCGGTTCCCCGCGTCCCGGAGGTCGCCGAAGCCCAGCCGTCCCTCGTAGGCGGGCAGCACGAACCGTGTCTCGGGCGGAAGCGCTATCCGTGGATGCGCGTGCAGCATGAGCTGGAGGAGGGTGGTGCCGGACCTGGGGCACCCGAGGACGAACACGGGGCGAGCGCTGGTTTCCACGCCGCCACGCTGCCGTCGGCGGATGAGACGGCCCTGGGACGGCGCTGAGAATGCGATGTGGAACGCCACGGGGACTCGGTGTGGAAAGCGCTCGCTTCAATTTCTCAAACGCCTGCTCGAAGCGCCCCACCCTCCACTACTGTTTCACCGTTCACACCGGGCCATCGCTGCCGCGGCCGTCCTCCGGGCCCGCCGCCGAAGGAACGCGCATGCCACAGAAGAAGTCCCGGCCCCCTCAGGACCGTCCCTGGGAGAGCGGCTGGGCACCGGACACCTCCCGGACGCCGGGCACGCGCCGTCTCTGGCTGGCCGGCGCCCTGGCGCTGGCCACTATCGGCGCGTGCGTGACGGCGATAGCCGTGACCCAACGGCCCGCTGACGACCTGTCACACTCGGCGTCCCCGTCGACGAGCGCCTCCCCACCCGGCCTGATCTCCTTCGCGACCCCGTCGGCGAGTACGGCCTCCCCCGCCCCGTCGGCTGAGCCGGACCGCCGCCCGTCCGCGCACTCGAGGGCGCGGCCGCCCCGCACCACCGCGACGCCCACCCCGTCCCGCGGCCACGCCGAACCGTCGGCCGGTGAACCGGCCGACCCGAAGCCCGTCACCGCCTGGCGCTCGGTCCGCTCGGTCAACTACCCCGACCGCGCGTGGCAGGTGAGCGGCGGCCTGGTCCGGCTCACCGCCTCCGCCGGCTCCTTCAAGCTGCTCAAGGGCCTGGCCGAGCCGTCCTGTTACTCCTTCGCCACGGCGGACGGCAGCTATCTGCGCCACCGTGAGTTCCTGCTGCGCGCCGAACGCGACGACGGATCCACGCTCTTCGCCCGGGACGCCACCTTCTGCCCGCGTGCCTCGTCCCACTCCGGCGCGGTCATGCTGGAGTCGGTGAACTACCCGGGCCGCTATCTGCGCCACCGCGACTTCCAACTCCGGCTGGATCCCTACCAGTCGGGCGAGCTCTACCGCGCGGACGCGGCGTTCCGGCTGGTGAGCCCGTAGCCAACCGGTGGGAACACGGAAGCGGCGACGCCCACCAAGGGCGTCGCCGCTTCCAGGTACCAGAGGACCAGCGGGTCTCAGACGTTGAACCCGAGCGCCCGAAGCTGCTCGCGGCCGTCGTCCGTGATCTTGTCCGGGCCCCACGGCGGCATCCAGACCCAGTTGATGCGCAGCTCGTTGACGAGGCCGTCCGTGGCGGACTTGGCCTGGTCCTCGATGACATCGGTCAGCGGACAGGCCGCCGAGGTCAGGGTCATGTCGATCGTCGCGATGTTCGCGTCGTCGATGTGGATGCCGTAGATCAGGCCGAGGTTGACCACGTCGATGCCCAGCTCGGGGTCAACGACGTCGTACAGCGCCTCGCGGATCTCCTCCTCCGAGGCCGGCTTCATCTCAACGGTATCGGTCATGCCGTCTTCCTTTCGGCGTCGGCTCCGCCCAGGGCCTGGGCCGTCGCGTCCTTCCACGCCATCCAGCTCAGGAGAGCGCACTTCACTCGCGCCGGGTACTTGGAGACACCGGCGAACGCGACCGCGTCCTCCAGGACCTCCTCCATGGCGTCGTCGGGCTCGATCTTCCCCTTGGACTGCATCAGCTCCAGGAAGGTCTCCTGGATCCGCCGGGCGTCGGCCAGCTCCTTGCCGACCAGCAGCTCGTTCAGCACGGAGGCCGAGGCCTGGCTGATCGAGCAGCCCTGCCCCTCGTACGAGACGTCCTCGATCGTCGAGCCGTCGTACTTCACACGGAGGGTGATCTCGTCACCGCACGTCGGGTTGACGTGGTGCACCTCGGCGTCGCCGTCCCGCAAGCCCCGCCCGTGCGGGTTCTTGTAGTGGTCCAGGATGACTTCCTGGTACATCGAGTCCAGCTTCATGCGATTGCTCGTCCCGTCAGCCGAAGAAGTTCCGGACGTGCTCCAGGCCGTCCACCAGAGCGTCGATCTCGGCGGGCGTGGAGTACAGATAGAACGACGCTCGCGTGGTCGCAGGAATTCCGTACCGCAGGCAGACCGGCCGGGCGCAGTGGTGGCCCACCCGGACCGCGATGCCCTGCTCGTCCAGCACCTGGCCCACGTCGTGCGGGTGGATGTCGCCCAGCGTGAAGGAGATCGCGGCGCCCCGGTCCTCGGCCGTGGTCGGGCCGATGATCCGGAGGTCGGGCACCTCCTGGAGCCGTCGTACCGCGTACTCCGTGAGCGCGTGCTCATGGGCGAGGATCTTGTCCATGCCGATGGAGTTGAGGTAGTCGATCGCCGCGCCCAGGCCGATGGCCTGCGAGATCGGCGGGGTGCCCGCCTCGAACTTGTGCGGGGCGGGAGCGTAGGTCGACGAGTGCATCGACACGGTCTCGATCATCTCGCCGCCGCCCAGGAACGGCGGCAGGTCCTCCAGCAGCTCCTGACGGCCCCACAGGACGCCGATGCCGGTCGGGCCGCACATCTTGTGCCCGGTGAAGGCCACGAAGTCGGCCTGGAGCGCCTGCACGTCCAGCGGCATGTGCGGGGCGGCCTGCGAGGCGTCGATGCAGACCAGCGCACCGACCTCCTGCGCCCGGCGGACTATCGCCTCGACCGGGTTGACCGTGCCGAGGATGTTCGACACCAGCACGAAGGAGACGATCTTCGTCTTCTCGGTGATGATCTCGTCGATGTTCGACAGGTCGAGACGGCCGTCGTCGGTGAGGCCGAACCACTTCAGCTTCGCGCCCGTGCGCTGCGCGAGCAGCTGCCACGGCACGATGTTGGAGTGGTGCTCCATCTCCGTGATGACGATCTCGGTCTCGGCGTCCACGCGGTAGGGCTCATCGGCCCAGCCCAGCATGTTCGCCACGAGGTTGAGGGACTCCGAGGCGTTCTTGGTGAAGATCACCTCGTCGCGGCTGGGCGCGTTGATGAACTCCGCGACCTTGTCCCGCGCGCCCTCGTAGAGCGCCGTGGCCTCCTCGGCGAGGACATGCACGCCACGGTGGACGTTGGCGTTGTGCTGCTCGTAGTACTCGGAGAGCACGTCGAGCACCTGGCGCGGCGTCTGCGAGGTCGCCGCGTTGTCCAGGTACACGAGCTTCTTGCCGTCGTGGAGCACCCGGTCCAGGATCGGGAAGTCCTTGCGGAGCGCCTCTGTGTCGAGGAGGCCCGGCAGCTGCGTCACGCTGATACGCCACCCTTCGTGTAGGCCTCGTAGCCCTCGGCCTCGAGCTTGTCGGCGAGCTCGGGGCCACCGGACTCGACGATCCTGCCGCCCGCGAACACGTGGACGTGGTCGGGCTTGATGTAGCGCAGGATGCGCGTGTAGTGCGTGATCAGCAGGGTGCCGACCTCGCCGGTCTCGCGGACCCGGTTGACGCCCTCGGAGACGACGCGCAGCGCGTCGACGTCCAGGCCGGAGTCGGTCTCGTCGAGGATCGCGACCTTCGGCTTGATCAGCTCCAGCTGAAGGATCTCGTGGCGCTTCTTCTCACCGCCGGAGAAGCCCTCGTTGACGTTGCGCTCGGCGAAGGAGGGGTCCATGTTGAGGCGCTCCATGGCCTCCTTGACCTCCTTCACCCAGGTGCGCAGCTTGGGGGCCTCGCCGCGGACGGCGGTGGCGGAGGTGCGCAGGAAGTTGGAGACCGAGACGCCGGGGACCTCGACCGGGTACTGCATCGCCAGGAACAGGCCGGCGCGGGCGCGCTCGTCGACGGACATCTCCAGGACGTCCTCGCCGTCGAGGGTGACGGTGCCGCCGGTGATCGTGTACTTCGGGTGACCCGCGAGGGAGTAGGCGAGGGTCGACTTGCCGGAGCCGTTGGGGCCCATGATGGCGTGCGTCTCGCCCTGCTTCACGGTGAGGTCGACGCCCTTGAGGATCTCCTTCGTGGCGTTGTCGGCCTCGACGGTGACGTGCAGGTCTCGGATTTCAAGCGTAGCCATGGGTGCCTCAGGACTCCTGGGTGAGGGAGACGAGCACGTCGTCCCCTTCGATCTTTACGGGGTAAACGGGGACGGGGCGCGTCGCGGGAAGGCCGGACGGCTTGCCGGTGCGGAGGTCGAACGCGGAGCCGTGCAGCCAGCACTCGATCTGGCAGTCCTCCACCTCGCCCTCGGAGAGCGAGACGTTCGCGTGGGAGCAGATGTCATGGATCGCGAACACCTCACCCTCGGTTCGGACGACCGAGACCGGCGTGCCGTCGAGTTCCACCCGCTTCGGGGTGTCCTCCTCCAGCTCGCTCAGCCCACAGGCGCGTACGTACGTCATGCGACGGACGCCTCCAGCTCCTCCTCGATCTTCGCGATGAGCCGCTCCTCGATGTCGGCGACACCGATCTGCTGGACCAGCTCGGCGAAGAAGCCGCGGACGACGAGGCGGCGGGCCTCGTGCTGCGGGATGCCGCGGGCCATCAGGTAGAAGAGCTGCTCGTCGTCGAAGCGGCCGGTCGCGGAGGCGTGGCCGGCGCCGACGATCTCGCCGGTCTCGATCTCCAGGTTCGGCACCGAGTCGACGCGGGCGCCGTCGGTGAGGACCAGGTTGCGGTTCATCTCGTAGGTGTCGGTGCCCTCGGCCTTGGCCTCGATGAGCACGTCACCGATCCACACCGCGTGCGCCTGCTCGCCCTGGAGGGCGCCCTTGTAGACGACGTTGGACTTGCAGTGCGGGGTGTCGTGGTCGACCAGGAGGCGGTGCTCCTGGTGCTGGCCGGCGTCGGTGAAGTACAGGCCGAACAGCTCGGCCTCGCCGCCGGTGCCCGCGTAGTTGACGCGCGGGTGCAGGCGTACGACGTCGCCGCCGAAGGTCACCACGACCGACTTGAAGCTGGCGTCCCGGCCGACCAGGGCGTTGTGCTGGCCGACGTGCACGGCCTTGTCGTCCCAGTCCTGGACGGAGACGACAGTCAGCTTGGCGCCGTCGCCCAGGAGGTAGTCGACGTTGGCGGCGAGCACCGCGTCACCGGTGTGGTCGATGACCACGACGGCCTCGGCGAACGCGCCCAGCTCGACGACCTGGTGGCCGAAGGCGGTGCCGCCCTCGCCGTGCACCGCGATGCGGATCGGCTCGGTGAGCACGGTCTCCTTCGGCACGGTCACGACCGAGGCCTGCTCGAAGGCGGAGTACGCCTGGGCCGCGACGCGGTCCACCGGGGTGCCCGCCCTGGCGAGCCGCGCGTCGTCCCGGCCGACGGTCTCGACGACGACACCCTCGGGCGCCTCGACGGTGACCTTCACGCCGTCGCCGGTGGCGACGGCGGTGCCGTCGTGCAGGCCGCGCAGGCGCTCCAGCGGAGTGAAGCGCCACTCCTCCTCGCGTCCGTGCGGGACCGGGAAGTCGGCCACGTCGAAGGACGGGGGCGCGCTCATGCGCGTGGCGACGGTGGACTCGGCGGCCACCGCGATGGCGCCGGCGGTGGTGCTGCTGCCCACCGGGGTGTTCTGAGCCTCAGCCATGGCTGTCGGTCTGCTCGCTTTCTTGCGTGAGTGGCTTGATGGGTACGGCGGGTGGTGGTTAGCCGACCGCGCCTTCCATCTGGAGCTCGATCAGCCGGTTGAGTTCAAGGGCGTACTCCATGGGCAGCTCCTTGGCGATGGGCTCGACGAAGCCGCGCACGATCATCGCCATCGCCTCGAACTCGCTCAGACCGCGGCTCATCAGGTAGAAGAGCTGGTCCTCGGAGACCTTGGAGACGGTCGCCTCGTGGCCCATGGACACGTCGTCCTCGCGGACGTCCACGTAGGGGTACGTGTCGGAGCGGGAGATGGTGTCGACGAGCAGCGCGTCGCACAGCACGTTCGACTTGGATCCGGCGGCGCCCTCACCGATCTCGACGAGACCGCGGTAGGACGTACGGCCGCCACCGCGCGCCACGGACTTCGAGACGATGTTGGAGGAGGTGTTCGGCGCCATGTGGACCATCTTGGAGCCGGCGTCCTGGTGCTGGCCCTCGCCCGCGAAGGCGATGGACAGGGTCTCGCCCTTGGCGTGCTCGCCCATCAGGTAGACGGCCGGGTACTTCATCGTCACCTTGGAGCCGATGTTGCCGTCGATCCACTCCATGGTCGCGCCCTCGTACGCCACGGCGCGCTTGGTGACCAGGTTGTAGACGTTGTTCGACCAGTTCTGGATGGTCGTGTAGCGGCAGCGGGCGTTCTTCTTGACGATGATCTCGACGACCGCGGAGTGCAGCGAGTCCGACTTGTAGATCGGGGCGGTGCAGCCCTCGACGTAGTGCACGTAGGCACCCTCGTCGACGATGATCAGGGTCCGCTCGAACTGGCCCATGTTCTCGGTGTTGATCCGGAAGTAGGCCTGGAGCGGGATCTCCACGTGGACGCCCGGCGGGACGTAGATGAAGGATCCGCCCGACCACACGGCGGTGTTCAGGGAGGCGAACTTGTTGTCACCGACGGGGATGACGGTGCCGAAGTACTCCTTGAAGAGCTCCGGGTGCTCCTTCAGCGCGGTGTCGGTGTCGAGGAAGATGACGCCCTGCTCCTCCAGGTCCTCGCGGATCTGGTGGTAGACGACCTCGGACTCGTACTGGGCCGCGACACCGGCGACGAGGCGCTGCTTCTCCGCCTCGGGGATGCCGAGCTTGTCGTACGTGTTCTTGATGTCCTCGGGCAGGTCCTCCCAGGACTCCGCCTGCTTCTCCGTGGAGCGTACGAAGTACTTGATGTTGTCGAAGTCGATGCCGGAGAGGTCCGAGCCCCAGTTCGGCATGGGCTTCTTGTCGAACAGGCGCAGACCCTTGAGACGAAGCTTGGTCATCCACTCCGGCTCGGACTTCTTCGCGGAGATGTCGTTGACGACATCCTCGCTCAGACCGCGCTTCGCAGAGGCGCCGGCTTCGTCGGAGTCGGCCCAGCCGTATTCGTACTTGCCCAGGCCTTCCAGCTCAGGGTGGGCGGTCTCCGTGGGGAGAGTCATGCGGGGTTCCTCCCGGCCGTGCTTGCGGATGCGTTGTGGGAAATCTTGGGGATGAACGTCGTGCAGACGCCGTCGCCGTGCGCGATGGTCGCCAGTCGCTGGACGTGGGTGCCGAGCAGCTGGGAGAAGATCTCGGTCTCCGCCTCGCAGAGCTGCGGGAACTTTTCCGCGACATGAGCCACCGGGCAGTGGTGCTGGCAGAGCTGCTCGCCGACCGGTGCGCTGCGCGCCGTAGCAGCGTACCCGTCCGCGCTCAAGGCCCTGGCCAGGGCCTCGGTGCGCTCCTCGGGGGCGGCGGCCTCGATGGCCTCGCGGTACGCGGTCGCCTGTTCGGCGATGCGCGCGCGGGCGAAGGCGACGACGGCCTCGTCCCCGCCGAACCGCTCCGCGATCCAGCGCAGGGCGTCGGCGGCGAGCTTGTCGTAGGACTGATCGAAGGCGTCGCGTCCGCAGTCGGTGAGCGCGAAGACCTTGGCGGGGCGGCCCCGGGTCCGGGCGCCGTACACCCGCTGCTCGCGCGGTGCCACCACGTCGTCGGCGACGAGCGCGTCCAGATGCCGTCGTACGGCGGCCTGGGTCAGGCCCAGCCGTCCGGCCAGCTCGGCGACGGTCGACGGGCCGTGGTCCAGGATGGACCGCGCGACCCGGTTGCGGGTGGACCGCTCACCGGTCGCGAGCTCCTCATGGGCCTCGCCGACGTTTTTCACAACGCCATTGTTGCGTAATTCCTCAGAGTCGGGCAAGCGGCGTTCGAACCCGTGGACGGTGCCCTGCGTCACTTAGGTTTACCTAATCTGACCTGCAGAAACGATCTTTGATCGATCAAACGAGCACGCAATTCGGTGGCGCCGCAAGGGCCCTTCGGTCACACTCCCGGGCATGCCGACACCCCCTCCGACCGGCCCACTTGTCACTCGGGCGACCCTCGCCGACGGCCTCGCCGGGCTCGGCGTCAAACCCGGCGAAACGCTCCTGGTGCACTCCTCGCTCAGCTCGCTCGGGTGGGTCTGCGGAGCCGCGGTCGCGGTCGTCCAGGGACTGCTGGACGCGCTCGGCCAAAAGGGCACCCTCGTGGTCCCCGCCCAGTCCGCCGACCTGTCCGACCCGGCGGTGTGGGGCAATCCGCCGGTGCCCGAGGAGTGGTGGGAGCCGATCCGCGCCACGATGCCCGCCTACGACCCCCGCGTCACGCCCACCCGCGGGGTCGGCGTGATCCCGGAGACCGTACGGACCTGGCCGGGCGCCCTGCGCAGCGCGCACCCGCAGACCTCGTTCGCCGCCGTCGGTCCGCGCGCGGCGGAGGTGCTCGACGGACACGCCACCGACTGCCGGCTCGGTGAGCACAGCCCGCTGGCGAGGCTGGAGGCGCTGCACGCGCGCGTACTGCTGCTCGGGGCCGGCTACGACGCCTGCACCAGCTTCCATCTGGCCGAGTACCGCATCCCCGCTCCGCTCGTGAAGGTGGGCCGGCCCGGTCCCATGGGCTGGGAGACCGTCACCGAGGTGTCGATCAGCTCCGAGCGTTTCGACGAGCTGGGCCACGACTTCGAACGCGACCGCCCAGTCGTGCGCGGCAAGGTGGGCGCGGCTGACGCGCGACTGTTCCCGGTGGCGGACGCGGTGGCCTACGCGCGCCGCTGGCTGGAGATCCACCGGCCCTCGGCGGAGGAGATCTGAACCCGCCGCTCCGGGCGGGCCACGGGCTACCTAGACTCTTGAGCCATGCGAACTGACCCCGTGGTCCAGGTCCGGGCCCTGGTGAAGCGGTACGGCACGAAGACCGCGGTGGACGGCCTCGACCTGGTGGCCCGGGCCGGGGTGACCGCCGTGCTCGGACCCAACGGCGCGGGCAAGACCACCACGGTCGAGACCTGCGAGGGGTACCGGAAGCCGGACTCCGGGACGGTCCGCGTCCTGGGCCTCGACCCGGTGAGACAGTCGAGCGAACTGCGTCCCCGGATCGGCGTCATGCTCCAGTCCGGGGGCGTCTACTCGGGCGCCCGCGCCGACGAGATGCTGCGTCATGTGGCGAAGCTGCACGCCCACCCGCTGGACGTGGACGCCCTGATCGAGCGGCTCGGCCTCGGCAGCTGCGGCCGTACCTCCTACCGTCGGCTGTCCGGCGGCCAGCAGCAGCGCCTCGCGCTCGCGATGGCCGTCGTGGGCCGCCCCGAGCTGGTGTTCCTGGACGAGCCGACCGCGGGCCTCGACCCGCAGGCCCGCCGCGCGACCTGGGACCTGGTCCGCGATCTGCGCACCGACGGGGTCTCGGTGATCCTCACCACGCACTACATGGACGAGGCCGAGCAGCTCGCCGACGACGTGGCGATCATCGACGCGGGCCGGGTCATCGCCCAGGGCTCCCCCGAGGAGCTGTGCCGCGGCGGCGCCGAGAACACCCTCCGCTTCATCGGCCGCCCCGGCCTCGACGTCAGCTCCCTGCTCAAGGCGCTGCCCGCCGACTGCACGGCCGCGGAGCTGACCCCTGGCTCGTACCGGGTGGCCGGCAAGGTCGACCCGCAGCTGCTCGCGACGGTGACGTCCTGGTGCGCCCAGCACGGGGTGATGCCGGAGAGGATCTCGGTCGAGCGGCACACCCTCGAAGACGTGTTCCTGGAGATGACCGGCAAGGAGCTGCGTTCGTGAGTACGGGTACCTACACCCCGAGGCCCGGGGCCGCACCGCTCCCCCGCATGGTCATGGCGCAGGCGGCGCTGGAGACGAAGATGCTCCTGCGCAACGGCGAGCAGCTGCTGCTGACGGTGGTGATCCCGACGCTGCTGCTGGTGCTGTTCAGCACCGTGGACATCGTCGACACCGGCGAGGGCGAGGCGGTCGACTTCCTCGCGCCCGGCATCCTCGCGCTCGCGGTGATGTCCACGGCGTTCACCGGCCAGGCCATCGCCACCGGCTTCGAGCGCCGCTACGGCGTGCTCAAGCGCCTCGCCTCCTCCCCGCTCCCGCGCTGGGGCCTGATGACCGCGAAGACCCTGTCGGTCCTGGTCACCGAGGTCCTCCAGGTGCTTCTGGTGACGGTGATCGCCCTCGCGCTCGGCTGGGACCCGCAGGGCAACCCGCTGGCCGTGGTCCTGCTCCTGGTCCTCGGCACGGCCGCCTTCTCGGGCCTCGGCCTGCTGATGGCGGGCACCCTGAAGGCGGAGGCCACCCTGGCCGCCGCCAACCTGGTCTTCCTGCTGCTGCTCATGGGCGGCGGGGTCGTCGTGCCGCTGGACAAGTTCCCGGACGCGGCCCAGGACGTGCTCGGCCTGCTGCCCATCTCGGCGCTGTCCGAGGGCCTGCGGGACGTGCTGCAGCACGGCGCCGGGATGCCGTGGGCCGACCTGGGGATCCTCGCGGTGTGGGCGGTGGCCGGACTCGCCGCCGCCGGGAAGTTCTTCCGCTGGGAGTGACCCGGTCCGGGACCCTCGTGAAAGCGTGCACAAGCCCGGGCCTACGATAGGGCGCGTGCCAAACCTGACCCGCGCCGACGCCGTAGCGGCCGTGCGCAACCCGCTCGCCTTCATCGCCGCACGCTGGACCCCGGATCCGAAGACGGTTCAGCGGGCGGCCCTCGCCGCACTCGTCATGTCGGTGGTCATCGTGGTCACCGGCGGGGCGGTGCGACTGACCGGCTCCGGGCTCGGCTGCCCGACCTGGCCCAAGTGCACCGAGGACTCGCTGACCACGACCAGCGAGATGGGCCTGCACGGCTACATCGAGTTCGGCAACCGCATGCTGACGTACGTGCTGTGCGCCGCCGTCGGCTGGGCGATCATCGCCGCCCGCTCCGAGAAGCCGTACCGGCGCAGCCTGACCCGGCTGGGCTGGACGCAGTTCTGGGTGGTGATGGGCAACGCGATCCTCGGTGGCATCGTCGTGCTCGTCGGCCTGAACCCGTACACGGTCGCCGCGCACTTCCTGCTCTCCTCGGTGCTGATCGCGGTCGCCACGGTGATGTGGCAGCGCACCCGGGAGGGCGACGACGCGCCCCGCCCGCTGGTCGGCAAGTCGGTGCAGCAGCTGGTCTGGGTGCTGACCGGGGTCACCGTGCTGCTGATCGCGGTCGGCACCGTGGTCACCGGCGCCGGTCCGCACGCGGGTGACTCCAGCGAGGTCGAGCGGATGCCACTGGACTGGGAGAACGTGACCAAGCTGCACGCGGTCCTGGCCTGGATCGTGGTCACCCTCACCTTCGCCCTGTGGTTCGTCCTCAAGGCGGTCGACGCCCCCCGCGGCCCCCTCTCCCGCACCCGCGACCTCTTCCTGGTCCTCCTCGCGCAGGGCCTCATCGGCTACGTCCAGTACTTCACCGACCTCCCCGAGGTCCTGGTGGGAGCCCATATGTTCGGCTCCTGCCTGGTGTGGATCGCGACGGTACGGGTGCTGCTGTCACTCCGCGAGCGGCCGGAGACCCAGCTCCCCGAGGTCCCCGCTCAGGCCGACGCGATGAGCGCGTCGATGGCGGGCCCCAGGTAGTTCCGGGTCAGCAGAGCCCGGCGCGCCGTCCACTCCTCGGTGGGCGGCGCGGGATCGCCGTAGCGGCGTCGTCGGATGTCGTCGACGACCTCGACCGGGGCGCCGAGGCCGGGCAGCAGGTCCAGGGCCTCACGCTTGGAGATCAGCCGCCCTTCGCGCGCGGTGACGGTGGCGCGGGCGAAGGTGACCATGCCCAGATCGACATAGACGTCCTGCGTCCACAGCAGGGCGTTGTCGAGGGCCGGCCGCCAGTACTCCCGCTGATCGCGTACGACGAAGGCGCTCAGCTCACGATCCGGCACCGTCGGCAGCAGCCCGGCGGGGCCGCGCCCGTGCAGGACCCGTCCGAAGGCGTGCAGCTCGCGCCGGGTCACGGGGGTGACCGGTCGTCTGAAGAGCTGTTGGTGCGCCCAGGTCAGATGACTGCGCCCGACATCGTCCGCCGTGTCCGGCGTGAGATAGGTGCAGTGCAGCTTCGCCGCGAGCGGCTCGGCACGCAGCCGGGCGTGCAGTACGGCGAGCTTCCATACGACGCCCGGTGTCACGGGACGGGGCAGCACCGCGATCAGATCCAGGTCGCTGCGGCCCTCCTGGTAGTCGCCGCCGGCGAGCGAGCCATGGGCCCAGACGGCCTCCGGGGCCAGAGCCGTCAGAGCGCGGACGAAGCGGTCGAGTAACTCCTCGGTCTCCATCCGCCCAGTCTGTACACCTCACCCCAGCCCGTACACCCGCCGGGCGTTGCCCGCCGCGATCAGCCCGGCCACGCGTTGCGCGTCCGCCAGGGACCAGGCGTCCTCCGCCACCCAGGTGCCGAGCACCCGGCCGAGGGCCTCGCGGAAGAGGCGGGCGCCCACGACGTGGAGTTCGGGGAGTTCCTGGCCGCCGCTGGAGAAGAGGATCTTGCCGAAGGGGGCGAGTTCCAGGATCTCCGCCAGCACCGTCGCGGCGCGGGCGCCGGTGCGGACCAGAGCGGCGCCGGAGTCGGCGTAGACATGCGGGAAGACGCCCGCGAGATGGGCGGCGTGACGGTGGTACGGGTAGCCGTGCAGCAGGATCAGGTCGGTGCCGAGGCCCGCCGTGGCCCGGACGAAGTCCGTGAGCAGGACCGGGTCCGTACGGTCGATGCGCACTCCCGGTTCGCCGAGGCCCGCGTGCAGTTGCAGCGGCAGCCCCGAGGCGACCGCGCTCCACAGCAGATGCCGCAACAGCACCGGGTCGGTCAGCTCGCCGCCGACCCGGCGTCCGGCCAGCCAGCGCCCGGCCGCGCCGCGCACCTCACCGGGGCCCGGTGGTTCCGGCGCCAGCGCCAGTCCGTGCCGGACGCCCGCGACCGAGGTGAAGGCGACCGCGTGCGCGGCGGCGCCGTGGACGGACTCGGCGAGGTTGGCGAGGAAGGAGTCGACGGTGCCGGAGGTGTCGGCGACCTGTTCCGCGAGGAGTTCCAGGCGGACGATCTCATGCGCCTGCGCGGCCCCGGTGCAGGCCAGTTCCTCGGGGCCGGTGAGGTCCCCGGGCAGCCCGGTGTCGACCAGGTACGTCGTGATGCCACTGCCGCGCAGCAGCCGCCGGCCCGCTTCCAGTACGCCGAGTTCACGACGCCGGGCGAGATAGCGGGCGGGTGGGCAGTGCGGTTCCAGACCGAGCAGCGGCGGGCACCAGCGCCGTACGGCGAAGCCGGTCTGGGTGTCGAAGAGGGTGGTGCCCGGCGCGGGCGGGCCCTCGGTTCGGGCGAGCCGGGCCTCGAAGGTGCCGAGGCCCAGCTCCGTACGCAGCACTCCGTGGCAGTACTGGTCCACGAGGGACGGCGTTTCGATCATCCCGGACTCCCCGCGTGCGCTTGGCTTGCACGGCTTAACGGGTGAACCGGGGTTGGGGGTGCGGTCGGGAGGCGTCAGCCGTTCTTCGGTCCGCCGACCTGGATTCCGGCCATCCGGGACCACTCGTACGGCCCGGTCCTCACCTTCGACGCGAACTCGCCGTCGAACTCTTCGTGAACAGTGATGCCCGCCTTGGCCACCGCCTGTTCGGCGACCTGGAGGGTCGGGGCGACCAGGTTGCCCCAGTTGCCGTCCTCGCCGACGAGGGCGATCCGGGCACCGCGCTGCCCGATGTAGGCCACCTGTGCCTCGGCGCCGCCGTGTGCCTTGGAGAAGGCGCTGATCTGCTTGGCCAGCTTGGCCGCCCGGCGCTCGGCCTTCGCGTCAACCTCTTGCGTGTCTGCCATGGCCAGGATGCTACCGACGGGTAGATCGATCCGCGACGGCGGGGCGGAGTGACCCTTACCTCAGGAAGGGGTCCACTGCCACCGCGACGAACAGCAGCGAGACATAGGTGATGGACCAGTGGAAGAGCCGCATCTCCTTCAGCTTCGCGCCCGTGACCTCGGTCTTCGCCCGGTTCTGCAGGGCGTGCGCCTCCCACAGCCACCAGCCGCCCGCCACCAGCGCGACCAGCGTGTAGAACCAGCCGGTGTAGCCGAGCGGGGTCAGCAGCAGCGAGACGGCGACCATGACCCAGCTGTAGAGCACGATCTGCTTGGCGACGGTCTTGTTGGAGGCGACGACCGGGAGCATCGGCACGCCCACGCGCGCGTAGTCCTCCCTGACCTTCATGGACAGCGGCCAGTAGTGCGGCGGCGTCCAGAAGAACATCACCAGGAAGAGGATGACCGGCGCCCACGACAGCGAGTTCGTGACCGCGGACCAGCCGATCAGCACCGGCATGCAGCCCGCGATACCGCCCCAGACGATGTTCTGCGAGGTACGGCGCTTGAGGATCATCGTGTAGACGACGACGTAGAAGAGGAGCGCGCCGAGGGCCAGCCAGGCCGACAGCCAGTTGACGGTCAGGCCGAACAGCAGCGTGGAGACGACCGCCAGGGTGATGCCGAAGGCGAGGCACTCGCGCGGGCTGACCATTCCGGTGACCAGCGGGCGCTGCGAGGTGCGGTCCATCAGCGCGTCGATGTCCCGGTCGATGTACATGTTCAGCGCGTTGGCGCCGCCCGCGGAGAGGTAGCCGCCGAGGCAGGTGAGCAGCACGAGCTTCAGGTCGGGCACGCCCTGCTGCGCCAGGAACATCACCGGAACGGTGGTGATCAGCAGTAGCTCGATGATCCGCGGCTTGGTCAGCGCGACGAACGCCATGGCCCGGGCCCCGATCGGCCGCCGGCTCGGGCTCTGGCTCGTCCCGACAATCCCCGCTGGACGGGATTCAACGGCCGTCACGCACACCCCTGACAGAGACATCCCAGCAAGCCTCCCCGTGTGAAGTCCGGGTAAAGGCTCGCGCGTACCACGCCACTGTAGACGTTGCCCAGACCCGGACATTCGCGGGGGTGGCCTCGTGTTGGGGAGCTCCGCTGGAAGAGCCGATCGACACTCGATTGAGCACTCGTTCGAGCGCTCTCGTATTCACTTGCCGAACACGGATCGGGCCAGTCGGGAGGCGGATGCCGACGAGTCCCGGCAGTCTGGAATGACTCGAAAAAACGCACGTACATACGGGGGTAGGCTCGACAACGTCCGGGGCGCCCCGTGCACCGGCATTCGACAATGCGTGACATGTGGAGAGGAGCCCTGACCCAGGGTGAGCACCAAGCCGACCACCACAGACCTCGAGTGGACCGAACTGGACCAGCGGGCCGTGGACACCGCCCGCGTCCTGGCCGCCGACGCCGTACAGAAGGTCGGCAACGGCCATCCCGGTACGGCGATGAGCCTTGCGCCCGCCGCGTACACCCTCTTCCAGAAGGTGATGCGGCATGACCCGGCGGATGCCGACTGGGTCGCCCGGGACCGCTTCGTGCTGTCCGCGGGCCACTCGTCCCTGACCCTGTACACCCAGCTGTACCTGGCCGGCTTCGGCCTGGAGCTGGACGACCTGAAGTCGTTCCGCACCTGGGGCTCGAAGACCCCGGGTCACCCGGAGTACGGCCACACCACGGGCGTGGAGACCACGACGGGCCCGCTCGGCCAGGGTGTCGCCAACGCGGTGGGCATGGCGATGGCGGCCCGCTACGAGCGCGGTCTGTTCGACCCGGAGGCTCCCGTCGGTGAGTCGCCGTTCGACCACTTCGTCTACTGCATCGCCGGTGACGGCTGCCTCCAGGAGGGCATCTCCGCCGAGGCGTCCTCGCTCGCCGGTCACCAGAAGCTCGGCAACCTGGTCCTGCTGTGGGACGACAACCACATCTCGATCGAGGGCGACACCGAGACGGCCGTCTCCGAGGACGTCACCAAGCGGTACGAGGCGTACGGCTGGCATGTGCAGCGCATCGCCCCGAAGCCGGACGGCGACCTGGACCCGCACGCCATCTACAACGCCATCGAGGCCGCCAAGCAGGTGACGGACCGGCCGTCCTTCATCGCGATGCGCTCGATCATCGCCTGGCCGGCCCCGAACGCCCAGAACACCGAGGCCGCGCACGGCTCGGCGCTCGGCGACGACGAGGTCGCGGCCACCAAGCGGGTCCTCGGCTTCGACCCGGAGCAGTCCTTCGAGGTCGCCGACGAGGTCATCGACCACACCCGCCAGGCGCTGGAGCGCGGCCGTCAGGCCAAGGCGGAGTGGGAGAAGTCCTTCCAGGAGTGGCGCAACAACAACGCGGAGCGCGCCGCCGAGTTCGACCGGATCAACGCCGGTGAGCTGCCCAAGGACTGGGAGTCGGCGATCCCCGTCTTCGAGCCCGGCAAGGGCGTCGCCACCCGCGCCGCGTCCGGCAAGGTGCTCCAGGCCCTCGGCCCGGTCATCCCGGAGCTGTGGGGCGGCTCGGCCGACCTGGCCGGCTCCAACAACACGACGATCGACAAGACGTCGTCGTTCCTCCCCGCGGACAACCCGCTGCCGGAGGCGAACCCGTACGGCCGCACGATCCACTTCGGTATCCGCGAGCACTCCATGGCCGCGGAGATGAACGGCATCACGCTGCACGGCAACACCCGGGTCTACGGCGGCACGTTCCTGGTGTTCTCCGACTACATGCGCAACGCCGTGCGCCTGTCGGCCCTGATGCACCTGCCGGTGACGTACGTGTGGACACACGACTCCATCGGTCTCGGTGAGGACGGCCCGACCCACCAGCCGGTCGAGCACCTCGCCACGCTGCGCGCGATCCCGGGCCTGAACGTGGTCCGCCCGGCCGACGCCAACGAGACCGCGATCGCCTGGCGCGAGATCCTCAAGCGCTGGACGAAGGTCTTCGGCAAGGGCCAGCCGCACGGTCTGGCGCTGACCCGCCAGGGCGTGCCGACGTACGAGCCCAACGAGGATGCCGCCAAGGGTGGTTACGTCCTGTTCGAGGCCTCGACGGGGACCCCCGAGGTGATCCTGATCGCCACCGGTTCCGAGGTGCACGTCGCGGTCGCCGCGCGCGAGCAGCTGGAGGCCGACGGCGTGCCCACGCGCGTCGTGTCCATGCCGTCCGTGGAGTGGTTCGAGGAGCAGGACCAGGGGTACCGGGACAGCGTCCTGCCGCCCGCGGTCAAGGCCCGGGTCGCGGTGGAGGCCGGCATCGGGCTCACCTGGCACAAGTACGTCGGGGACGCCGGCCGCATCGTTTCCCTGGAGCACTTCGGTGCTTCCGCCGACGGCAAGGTCCTCTTCCAGGAGTACGGCTTCACTGCGGAGAACGTGGCCGCGAAGGCGCGGGAATCCGTCGCCGCCGCCCAGCGCTGACGCTCATATACGACACGTAGGAGATGTAATTCCATGACAGACGCACTCAAGCGCCTCTCCGAGGAAGGCGTCGCGATCTGGCTGGACGACCTGTCGCGCAAGCGGATCACGTCCGGCAACCTCGCCGAGCTGATCGACCAGCAGCACGTCGTGGGCGTCACCACCAACCCGACCATCTTCCAGAAGGCGATCTCGTCGGGCGACGGTTACGAGCAGCAGCTCACCGACCTCGCCGCCCGCAAGGTCACCGTCGACGAGGCGGTCCGCATGATCACCACGGCGGACGTCCGGGACGCCGCCGACATCCTGCACCCGGTCTTCGAGGCGACTGACGGCCAGGACGGCCGGGTGTCGATCGAGGTCGACCCGCGGCTCGCGCACAACACCAAGGCGACGGTCGCCGAGGCCAAGCAGCTGGCCTGGCTGGTGGACCGCCCCAACACGCTGATCAAGATCCCGGCCACCAAGGCGGGCCTGCCGGCCATCACCGAGGTGATCGGCAACGGCATCAGCGTCAACGTCACGCTGATCTTCTCGCTGGAGCGCTACCGCGAGGTCATGGACGCCTACCAGGCGGGCCTGGAGAAGGCCAGGGAGAAGGGTCTCGACCTCTCCCTGATCCACTCCGTCGCGTCCTTCTTCGTGTCCCGCGTGGACACCGAGATCGACAAGCGGATCGACGCGCTCGGCACCGACGAGGCCAAGGCCGCCCGCGGCAAGGCCGGCGTCGCCAACGCGCGCCTCGCCTACCAGGCGTACGAGGAGGTGTTCTCCACCGACCGCTGGAGCGCGCTGGAGAAGGCGGGCGCCAACAAGCAGCGTCCGCTGTGGGCGTCCACCGGCGTGAAGGACCCGGCCTACAAGGCGACCCTGTACGTCGACGAGCTGGTGGCGCCGAACACGGTGAACACCATGCCGGAGGCCACGCTCCAGGCCACCGAGGAGGGTGGCCAGATCCGCGGCAACGCCGTGACCGGCACCTACGAGCAGGCCCGCGCCGAACTCGACGCGGTCGAGAAGCTCGGGATCTCGTACGACGACGTCGTGCAGCTGCTGGAGGACGAGGGCGTCGAGAAGTTCGAGGCGTCCTGGAACGACCTGCTCAAGTCGACCGAGGCGGAGCTGGAGCGCCTCGCCCCCTCGGAGGGCTGAAATCTTGTCAAGCAGCAACCCGCTGCGTGACCCCGCCGACCGACGGCTCCCGCGTATCGCGGGGCCGTCGGGCCTGGTCATCTTCGGCGTCACGGGCGATTTGTCACGAAAGAAGCTCATGCCCGCCGTGTACGACCTCGCGAACCGGGGCCTGCTGCCGCCGGGTTTCTCGCTGGTCGGCTTCGCCCGGCGTGAGTGGCAGAACGAGGACTTCGCCCAGGAGGTCCACGACGCGGTCAAGGAGCACTCCCGCACCCCGTTCCGCGAGGAGGTCTGGCACCAGCTCATCCAGGGCATGCGGTTCGTCCAGGGCACCTTCGACGACGACGAGGCCTTCGACCGGCTGCGCGACACCATCGAGGAGCTGGACAAGGCACAGGGCACGGGCGGCAACTTCGCCTTCTACCTGTCCGTGCCGCCGCGCTCCTTCCCGGTGGTCATCCAGCAGCTGAAGAAGCACGGGCTCGCCGACCAGTCGAGCGGCTCCTGGCGGCGCGCGGTCATCGAGAAGCCGTTCGGGCACGACCTGGCCTCGGCCGAGGAGCTCAACAAGGTCGTCCACGAGGTGTTCGCCCCGGACCAGGTCTTCCGGATCGACCACTACCTGGGCAAGGAGACCGTCCAGAACATCCTGGCGCTGCGCTTCGCCAACACGATGTTCGAGCCGATCTGGAACCGGTCCTTCGTGGACCACGTCCAGATCACGATGGCCGAGGACATCGGCATCGGCGGCCGGGCGGGCTACTACGACGGCATCGGCGCCGCCCGTGACGTCATCCAGAACCACCTGCTCCAGCTGATGGCCCTGACCGCCATGGAGGAGCCCGCCTCCTTCGACGCGGACGCGCTGGCCGCGGAGAAGACCAAGGTGCTCGGTGCCGTACGGCTGCCGAAGGACCTGGGCCGGGACACCGTGTTCGCGCAGTACGCGGCCGGCTGGCAGGGCGGCGAGAAGGCGGTCGGCTACCTCCAGGAGGAGGGCATCGACCCCGCGTCGAAGACCGACACCTACGCCGCGATCAAACTGTCGGTGGACAACCGCCGCTGGGCGGGCGTCCCCTTCTATCTGCGCACCGGAAAGCGCCTCGGGCGCCGGGTCACCGAGATCGCGGTGGTCCTCCAGCGGGCGCCGCACTCCCCCTTCGACCACACGGCGACGGAGGAGCTGGGCAAGAACGCGATCGTGATCCGCGTCCAGCCGGACGAGGGCGTCACGGTCCGCTTCGGCTCCAAGGTGCCCGGCACCTCGATGGAGATCCGGGACGTTTCCATGGACTTCGCCTACGGCGAGTCCTTCACCGAGTCCAGCCCCGAGGCGTACGAGCGCCTCATCCTGGACGTCCTGCTCGGCGACTCGAACCTCTTCCCGCGTACCGAGGAGGTCGAGCTGTCCTGGAAGATCCTCGACCCGATCGAGCAGTACTGGGACAAGCACGGCGCACCGGCCCAGTACCCGGCCGGCACCTGGGGTCCCGTCGAGGCGGACGACATGCTGGAGCGAGACGGACGGAGCTGGCGCCGCCCATGAAGATAGACCTGACCGACACCACGTCCAGCAAGATCAACAAGGCCCTGGTGCAGGGCCGCCGGGCCATCGGCACCCCTGCCGTCGGCATGGTGCTCACGCTGGTCATCGTGACGGACGAGGAGAACGCGTACGACGCGCTCAAGGCCGCGAACGACGCCTCGCGCGAGCACCCCTCGCGCACGCTCGTGGTCATCAAGCGCGTCTCGCGCTCGCCCCGCGACCGTACGAAGTCCCGCCTCGACGCCGAGGTGCGGGTGGGCGCGGACGCGGGCACCGGCGAGACGATCGTGCTGCGCCTGTACGGCGAGGTGGTGGACCACGCCCAGTCGGTGGTGCTGCCGCTGCTGCTGCCGGACGCGCCGGTCGTGGTCTGGTGGCCGGTGAACGCGCCGCTGGACCCGGCCAGCGACCCGCTGGGCGCGCTGGCCCAGCGCCGGGTGACCGACACCTACGCCTGCGAGCAGCCGGTGCGGGAGCTGGAGTCCCGGGCCGGCAGTTACACCCCCGGCGACACGGACCTGTCGTGGACCCGCATCACGCCCTGGCGTTCGATGCTGGCCGCGGCCCTGGACCAGGTCGTGTGCGAGGTCAGGGGCGTGGAGGTGGAGGGCGAGGAGTTCAACCCGAGCTGTGAGCTGCTGGCGATGTG
This sequence comes from Streptomyces cinnabarinus, assembly GCF_027270315.1. NCBI lineage: Bacteria > Bacillati > Actinomycetota > Actinomycetes > Kitasatosporales > Streptomycetaceae > Streptomyces > Streptomyces cinnabarinus. The sequence continues at coordinate 2,312,773 of NZ_CP114413.1, forward strand.
GCTCGCGGACCGGCTGGACGTCCCCGTGAAGCGGTCGCTGTCGTCGGGCCCCGGCCTGACGGCGGTCCGGATGGCCACCGACTGCGGTCCGATCGTCCTGGACCGGGCGGACGGTTCGCTGGCGACCCTGTCCATCGAGGGCCAGCCGGACCGTGCCGTGGCGCTCAAGCGGCGGGAGACCGCCGAGCTGATCGCGGAGGAGCTGCGCCGGCTCGACCCGGACGACACCTACGCCTCCGCGCTGCGGTTCGGGGTGGAGCGGCTGAACACGGGCACCGAGGCGCCCGTTCCGGCCGCTGATCCGGTGGCCGTCGAGGATCCGGTCGCCGCGCCGGAGGCCGCGCAGGCGCCGGCCAAGAAGGCCGCGAAGAAGGCCCCGGCCAAGAAGGCGGCGGCGAAGTGAGCACCCCGCAGCTGGTCGTGCACCGCGACAAGGAGCTGATGGCGCAGGCCGCGGCGGCCCGGCTGATCACGAAGATCGTGGACGCCCAGGCCTCCCGGGGCCACGCGTCCGTGGTCCTCACCGGCGGCCGCAACGGCAACGGCCTGCTGGCCGCGCTGGCCGCCGCCCCGGCCCGGGACGCCATCGACTGGGCGCGGCTCGACCTGTGGTGGGGCGATGAGCGGTTCCTGCCCGAGGGGGACCCGGAGCGCAATGTCACGCAGGCCCGCGAGGCCCTGCTGGACGCGGTGCCCCTGGACCCCAAGCGGGTGCACGCGATGCCCGCCTCGGACGGCCCGTACGGCGGCGACGCGGACGCCGCCGCGGCCGCCTACGCCGATGAACTGGCCCAGGCGGCGGGCCCCGAGAACCACGGCGCCGTGCCCGTGTTCGACGTCCTGATGCTGGGCGTCGGTCCGGACACGCATGTGGCGTCGCTGTTCCCGGAGCTCCCCGCGGTCCGCGAGACCGAGCGGACGGTGGTGGGGGTGCACGGCGCGCCGAAGCCGCCGCCCACCCGGGTCACCCTCACCCTCCCGGCGATCCGGGCGGCCCGTGAGGTGTGGCTGCTCGCGGCCGGTGCGGACAAGGCCCAGGCCGCCGCGATCGCCCTCTCGGGCGCGGGCGAGATCCAGGCCCCGGCGGCGGGCGCGCAGGGCAGGCAGCGCACCCTGTGGCTGCTGGACGCGGCGGCGGCCTCCCAGCTGCCCCGGTCGCTGTACCCGCCGGCGTCGCCGTAACGACAGCAGGGGGCTTCCCTGGATCCCCCCGTGGATCCAGGGAAGCCCCCTGCCGTCTACTTGACCGACCCGGCCATCACGCCCTGCACGAAGTGCCGCTGGAACGCGAAGAAGACGGCCACCGGCACGATCAGCGACACGAAGGCGCCGGGTGCCAGCACATCGATGTTGCTGCCGAACTGCCGTATCTGGGACTGGAGTTCCACGGTCAGCGGCTGGGACGCGCTGTCCGCGAAGAGCAGGGCGACCAGCATGTCGTTCCACACCCACAGGAACTGGAAGATGGCGAGGCTGGCGATGGCCGGCCGGCCGACCGGCAGCACGAGCCGGGTGAAGATCCGCCACTCCCCGCCGCCGTCCATGCGCGCGGCCTCCAGCATCTCCTTCGGCAGCTCGGCGAAGTAGTTGCGCAGCAGGAACACCGCGAACGGCAGCCCGTAGGCGACGTGGAAGAGCACCACTCCGGGGATCGTGCCGAACAGCCCGAGCTGGCCGAAGAGTTTGGCCACCGGGAGCAGTCCGACCTGCACCGGCACCACCAGCAGCGCCACCACGACCAGGAAGATCGTGTCCCGGCCGGGGAAGTCCAGCCAGGCGAAGGCGTATCCGGCGAGCGCGGCGAGGACCACGACCAGCACGGTCGTCGGCACCGAGATCAGCACGGTGTTCCAGAACGCCCGGGTGATCCCGGCGTTCTCCAGCAGAGCCGAGTAGTTGTCCACGGAGAGCTGGCCGGGGCTGGTGAACACCGTCCACCAGCCGCCCCGCGCGGTGTCCTCGGCCGACCTCAGCGAGGACATCAGCAGCCCGGCCAGCGGGGTGACCCAGACCAGTGAGACCAGGACGAGGAAGACCTGCACCGCACTGCTGCCGAGGGTACGGCGGACGGCGTTCATCGCTGACTCCTTCGGAAGCGGCGGAGGTTGAAGACCATGGCGGGCACCACGAGGAGGAGCAGAAGCACCCCGAGGGCGCTGCCGAGGCCCTGGTTGTTGCCGCCGCCGAACGACACCAGCCACATCTGGGTGGCGAGCACGGTGGCGTCCTCCTGCACCGGTCCCGGCGCGATGATGTAGACGAGATCGAAGACCTTCATCACATTGATCACGAGGGTCACGAAGACCACGGTCAGCACGGGCGCGAGCAGGGGCACGGTGATCTTCCGGAAGATCTGCCACTCGTTGGCGCCGTCCATCCGCGCCGCCTCTAGCGCGTCCCGCGGCAGCGTGGCGAGCCCGGCGCCGATCAGCACCATCGCGAACCCGGTCCAGATCCACAGGTACGCACCGATGATCGCCGGGGTGACGAGCACCGGTCCGAGCCAGGAGATCCCCTCGTAGGGAGCGGCGAAGTTCGAGGCGGGCAGCCGTAGTTCGTACTCCCCCCGGTCCAGGCCGGCGAAGCGGAAGGAGCCGTCGGAGGCGGTGGTCGTGGTGGCGGCCGTATGTCCGTCGCGGACCGCCTCGACCTCGATCCGCGGCAGGCCGCTCTCGCCCGGGTCGACCTTGCCCTGCTCCCCGCCCCCGCCGGGGGTGAAGTCCAGGTAGACGACTCCGCTCAGTTCACCGGGGACGGCGGCCGCCTCCCGGGCGGGCTCGGTGCCCGCGGGCAGTTCCTTGGGCGGGACGCCGACCAGGCCGAGTGCCACCGGCTCCCCGGTCGAGGCGGCGGCGCGGTACGAGCCGTCCGCGTCCTTGGTCAGTCCCTGGCCGTCGCGGGCGCGGGCCGTCGGGTAGGCGGAGGTGCCCTTGACCGCGTCGTGGACGGAGACGACCGCGGCGTTGAGGACGCCCTTGTCGGGGTCCTCGTCGTAGGCGAGCCGGAAGATGATCCCGGCCGCCAGGAAGGACACCGCCATCGGCATGAACAGCAGCAGCTTGAAAGCGGTGGCCCAGCGGACCTTCTCCACCAGTACGGCGAGGATCAGGCCCAGTCCGGTGAGCAGGGCCGGGGCCACCACCACCCAGATCGCGGTGTTGCGGACGGCCTTGAGGGTGGCCGGGTCGCGGAACATCTCGGAGTAGTTCTCGCCGCCCACGAACTCGGTGCCGGAGGCGTCGAAGAAGCTGCGGCCGACGGAGAAGAGCACGGGGTAGACGACGAGCGCGCCGAGCAGCAGCAGCGCGGGGAGGACGAAGAGGAGAGCGACGATCCGCCCCCGCCGCCGCAGGCGCCGGGCCCGTTGGGGCAACGACACATGCGGCGGGGGGCTCGTCGGCTTCACGAGGGTCGCGGTCATGGATGGTCAGCCCTTGTACGCCTTGGCCGCGGCGGCCTCCAGCTTCGCCGCGGTCTCCTTCGGGTTCGAGGGGTCGCGCAGGAAGTCCTGGAGGATCTTCCACTCGCCGGCGCCCTTGGTGCCGCCGAAGGCCGCGGGTGCCTGGTCGGACATGTCGAAGCGGACCGAACCTCCGGCCGCGATCAGGGACTTGGCGGTGGCCCGGGTCACCGCGTCGCTGTACGCGGACGGGTCCAGCGCCTTGTTCGGGGAGAGGAAACCGCCCGCGTCGGCCCACACCGCGGCGGCCTCAGGCGTGGCCAGGAACTCCACCAGCGCCTGGGCGGCCTTGTGGTTCTTGCCGTCCTTCAGGACGACGGCCGCGTCACCGCCGCTGACGACCGGTGCCTCGCCGTCCCCGACCGCCGGGAAGGGGAAGAAGTTGGCGTCGTCGCCGATGGACCGGCCGAACTGGTCCTTGGCGACACCCGCGACGAAGTCGCCCTCGTAGACCAGGCCGGCCTCCGCCTCCGGTCCGAAGACCTGCTCGACCGAACCCGGGAAGTCGGTGTTCAGGGCGCCGTCCCGGCCGCCCGCTATGAGCTGCTCGTCCTTGAACAGCGTGCCGAGGGTGGTGAGCGCCTTCACCACGCTGGCGTCGGTCCACTTCAGCTCGTGCGCGGCGAGCGCGTCGTACTTCTCGGGTCCGGCCTGGGAGAGATAGACGTTCTCGAACCAGTCGGTGAGGGTCCAGCCGTCCTGTCCGGCGACGGAGAAGGCGGCGAGCCCGGAGTCGGAGACCGTGCGGCCCGCTTCGAGCATCGCGTCGAAGGTGCGCGGCGGCTCGACCCCGGCCTGTTCGAGGGCCTCGGGGCTGTACCACACGGTCGACTTGTGGGCGGCCTTGAAGTAGAGGCCGTAGAACTTGCCGTCGACGCTGCCGTAACTCTTCCAGACGCTGGCGAAGTTGGCGTCGACGGCGCTCTCGGTCTTCTTCGACAGGGGCTGGAGCCAGCCCTGCTGGGCGAACTGCTTGAGGACGCCCACCTGCGGGACCATGACGACGTCGGGGGCGTTACCGCCCTCGATCTTGCTGCCGACGACGGTGGAGACGTTGTCGCCGGTGGAGACGAACTGGGTCTTGGCACCGGTCTTCTCGGCGAAGGCGTCGAGCACCTTCTGGAAGTTCTTCTGCTCGCTGCCGGACCAGACACCGGCGACGGTGACCGTCTGGCCGTCGAGCGACTGGTCGCCGCCGCCGGCCGAGACGGGCTCGCCGCCGCAGGCGGTGGCGCCCAGCGCCAGGGCGAGGGCGGTGCAGCTCATGAGCAGGGTGGAGCGTCGTCGCATCATCGTTGATGTCCCTTCAGGGGATGGGTAACTGACGGAGGATCAGAACATCGGTTGTGGTTGACGGGAATCAGTGGTCGCCGAGCCACCAGGCGGCGGTGGAGCCGGGCAGTACCCCGGCCGGGCAGGGGCCGCTGGACAGCAGCGGGGTGCCGGAGACCGGCGCGGGGGCGGGGGCGGTGCCGAAGTTGACGGCGCAGACGAGCCCGTCCCCCCGGGAGAAGGCGAGGACGCCCGGTGTGCCGTCCAGCCAGTGCAGTTCGCCCTCGCCCAACTGAGGTAGCGAGGAGCGCAGTTGGAGGCCGTCGCGGTACAGGTGCCAGAAGGAGCGGGTGTCGGCGAGGGCCCGGTCGGTGGCGTGCTCGGCGAACCACTCCGGCTGCGGCAGCCAGGGCTTGGCGCCCTCGACCCCGGAGGTGAAGCCGAACGGCGAGGCCTGTCCCGACCAGGGCAGCGGCACCCGGCAGCCGTCCCGGATCCGGGCCCGGCTGCCGGTGCGCCGGAAGATCGGGTCGGTGAGCACGTCGTCGGGCAGGTCCACGACCTCGGGCAGCCCCAGCTCCTCGCCCTGGTAGATGTACGCGGCCCCGGGCAGCGCCAGCATCAGCAGCGCGGCGGCGCGGGCGCGGGCGGGGCCGAGGCCGCTGCTCTCGGGCGCGGGTTCGCCGTAGCGGGTGACCGTGCGGACCTGGTCGTGGTTGTTGAGGACCCAGGTGACGGTGGAGCCCGTACCGGCTATGTCCTGCATGGCCTCGGAGATGACCTTGCGGAAGGCGTCCGCGTCCCAGGCCGCGCCGAGCAGGTCGAAGAAGAAGGCCTGGTGGAGTTCGTCCTCGCGGACGTAGTGGGCGTGTTCGCGGGCCGTCGGCACGGACACCTCGCCGACCAGGAGCCGTTCGCGGCCGTCGCGGGCGGTGTACTCCTCGCAGATGGCGCGCCAGTGCCGCCACACCTCGTGCACCTCGGGCTGGTTCCAGGCGAGCGGGTTGACCGAGTCGCGGGTGCGGGCGTCGGCCTCCGGGTCGTCGGAGTCGGGCAGGTCCGGGTGCTTGAAGAGACCGGCGGCGACGTCGATGCGGAAGCCGTCGACACCCCGGTCGAGCCAGAAGCGGAGCGTCTCCTCGAAGTCGGCGCCGACCTCGGGGTCGCGCCAGTTCCAGTCGGGCTGCTCGGGCGTGAACATGTGCAGGTACCACTGGCCGTCCTCGACGCGGGTCCAGGCCGGGCCGCCGAACATGGCGTGCCAGTTGTTGGGCGGCTCGGCGCCCTCCGGGCCCCGGCCGTCGGCGAAGTGAAAGCGGGCGCGGGCCGCGCTCCCGGGAGCCGCGGCGAGCGCGGCGCGGAACGCCGGGTGCTCGCTGGAGCAGTGGTTGGGGACGATGTCCAGCAGCACCTTGATGCCGAGTCGGCGGGCGGCCGCCATCAGCAGGTCGAACTCGGCGAGGTCGCCGAAGAGGGGGTCGACGTCGCGGTAGTCGGCGACGTCGTAGCCGTGATCGTGCTGCGGCGAGGGGTAGCAGGGGCTCAGCCAGATCCCGTCGACGCCCAGCTTCTTCAGGTACGGCAGCCCGGCCCGGACGCCGGCGAGATCGCCTATGCCGTCACCGGTGCTGTCCAGAAAGCTGCGGACGTAGACCTGGTAGATCACCGCGTCCCGCCACCAGAGGTACTTACTCAACATGTATGCATGTTAGGTATCAGGGAGGTAAGGGTGTCAATGAAAAAGGGCCCCGTAGGGCCCTAATGAGACGTCCGCGTTACCTAACATGTAACTACTGGGAGATCGCGGCCAGCTCCCGCGCCAGTCGCCGGACCGCCGCCTCGGGCGTGACATGCCCGGTCATCGCGTCCCGCACCACCGCCTGCACCACCAGGCTGACCTGGTCGTAGCGCGGGCTCTTGGGGCGCGGGGCGGCCGTGAGCACGCTCTCGCGCAGGGTCGGAAGGTACGGGAACTCCCTGATGAGTTCAGGATCCTCGTAGAGGTCCGACCGCACCGGCGGCAGCGCGCCCCGCGTCAGCACCTGGCGCTGTACGGGTTCACTGGTCAGGTACGCCATCAGCCGCGCGGCGGACTCGGGGTGCCGGGCGTGCGTGGAGACGGCCAGGTTGGAGCCGCCGAGCACACTGGTGCCCGGCCCGTCCGGACCCGGCAGTGGCACCGCGCCGACCTTCCCGGCGACCGGTGAGCCCTCGGCGTCGGTGACGGCATAGGCGTAGGGCCAGTTGCGCAGGAAGAGCAGCCGGCCGTCCTGGAAGGCCTGCTTGGACTCCTCCTCCTTGTAGGCCAGCGCCCGCTCCGGGATCCAGCCCTCGCGCACTCCGCGCGCCAGGAACCCGATGCCCTCCCGCGCGGCGGCCGAGTCGACGGTGACGCGCTCGCCCTCACCGCCCAGGATGGAGCCGCCCGCCGAGTAGACGGCCTCGGCGGCGTTGACGGTGAGCCCCTCGTACGGCAGGAACTGGCCCGCGTATCCGTCGAGCCCGTGTTCCGGGGCGACGGTCTTCGCCAGGTGCTCCAACTCGGCCCAGGTGCGCGGCGGATCGAGGCCCTCCGCGGCGAGGACGTCCTTGCGGTAGAGGAGCAGCCCGGCATTGGTGACATAGGGGACGGCGTACAGCCGCCCGTCGTAGGTCGCCGTGTCCACGACCGGGGGCAGGAAGGAGTCCAGCGGGAAGCTCTCGCGCGGCAGTGGCCGTATCCAGCCCGCCGCCGCGAACTCCGAGGTCCAGCTGACGTCGATGTTGAGGAGGTCGAACCGGCCGCGCCCGCCGTCCCGCAGGTCGGTGGTCATCTGGGCGTGGGTCTCGTCGGCGGAGTCCGGCAGCTCGACGAGGGTGACCCGCTCACCGGGATGCGTACGGTTCCAGCCCTCCAGCAGCGGGCCGAGATAGCCGGTGAGGTCACCGGCGGTGGCGAGGGTCAGCGGACCGCGCCCGGCCGCCTCGCCGGCCTGCACTCCGGAGGCCGCGTATCCGGTCAGAACCACCAGCAGTGCGAGGAGGCCCCTACCGGCGGCGTGTATCCACCGCATAGGTTCCTCCCTGTACACCGGCACGGGCGTCGTCGCCCGGGTCAGAGGCCATGTATACCCGTTAGGTATGCGCGATACTAGGGTCCGTCGCACATTACCGAGGACCTAGGAGGACTGCACGAGTGCGCCTGCCCCTCCTGGCACTCCTCGCGCGCGGCCCCGCTCACGGCTACGAGCTCAAGCAGGACCTTGAGCAGATGCTGGGCTCGGCGTACCCTCAGCCGAACGTCGGCCAGATCTACGTCACCCTCGGCCGCCTCGAGAAGACGGGACTGATCGAGGGCGAGGACGTGGAGCAGTCCAGCCGACCCAACAAGAAGGTCTACCACCTCACCGACGCCGGGCGCGAGGCGCTGAGCGCCTGGTTCGAGGAGACCGAGGACGAGCCGCGGGTGCGGGACGAGTTCTTCATGAAACTGGCCCTCGCTCCCCAGTCCGGCCTCGCCGACCAGATCGCCCTCATCAACCGACAACGGCGCCAGTACCTCACCACCATGCGCACCCTCTCCAAGCTGGCCGCCACCGAAGACCGCGACAACCGCATCGCCCATCTCCTGATAGAGGGCGCGATGCTGCATCTCCAGGCCGACCTCGACTGGCTGGAGCGCTGCCAGGAAGAGCTGGAGGAGCTGGAATGAGCGAGGGTCCCGCTCCCGTGCTGCATGCCGAGCGCCTGGTCAAGACGCACCACGGCGAGGGCGCCCCGGCCCACGCCGTGCGCGGCGTCGACCTGCGGGTGGCGGGCGGCGAGTTCGTCGCGATCACCGGCCCGTCCGGTGCCGGGAAGTCGACGCTGCTGCATCTGCTGGGCGGGCTCCAGCGGCCGGACAGCGGCAGCATCCGCCTGGACGGGGTGCCCACCGACACCTGGAGCGAGGCGCGCTGGGCGGTGGAGCGCAGAAAGCGCATCGGCATCGTCTTCCAGTTCTTCAACCTGGTCTCGAACCTGTCGGTCGCCGACAACGTCGAGCTGCCCGCCCTGCTCGCCGGAGTCCCGCCGAAGAAGGCCCGCGCGGAGCGCGAGGAGCTGCTGGCCGAGCTGGGTCTGGACGGCAAGGAGCGCAGCATGCCGGGCGAGCTGTCCGGCGGCGAGCAGCAGCGCGTCGCCCTGGCCCGCGCCCTGGTCAACCATCCCCCGCTGCTGCTGGCCGACGAGCCCGCGGGCAGCCTCGACAGCAAGGGCACCCGCGAGGTGATGCGGCTGCTGTCCCGCTTCCACCAGCGCGGCCAGACGATCCTGCTGGTCACCCATGACGCCCGGCTGGCGAGCGCGGCGGACCGCGTGATCAGCTTCTTCGACGGCCGAATAGCCGACGACGCGACCCTCGCCGACACCACCCCGCCGCGCCGCACCGGCATCTCCGGCGTACTGGAGCTCAGGGACTGACATGCGGGCCTACGACGATCCCCGGGGGGCCTGAGCCGGATGCGAGCCACTCTGCGCTGGGCGCACTCCGATCTGCGCACGCACCGCGGCGAGGCGCTGTTCCTGGTCCTCGCCACCGCGGGCGTCGTCGTCTCCCTGCTGCTGGCCACGGCCCTGTTCGGCTACGCCACCAACCCCTGGCAGCGCGTCTTCACCCAGTCCCACGGCGCCCATGTCTGGCTGCACACGGCCGACACCGCCGACGCGGGCAGACTGAACGCGCTGGACGGCGTCACCGCCGTCGCCGGCCCCTACCCCACCGCCGCCACCACCCTCGCCTCCCGGGGCGCCCGCGCCACGGTCGAACTCCGCGGCACCCCGGACCGGCCCGCCATCGGCCGCCCGCTGCTCACCTCCGGCCACTGGCTGGACCCGGCGACCCCCGACGGAGTCGTCCTGGAGTCCCGCCTCGCCCGCACCCTGCTCGCCGCCCCCGGCGACACCCTCACCCTCCCCGGCACGGCCCGCACCCTGACCGTGCTCGGCGTCGCCGACAGCGCCGAACCCCGCTACCAGCCCGGCGAGCGCTTCGGACTGGTCTGGGCCCTGCCCTCCGCCGTACGGGACCCAAACGGCCAGGTCACCGGATTGCGCCTGGCCGACCCCGAGGACACCGACTACGCCGTGCAGCGCGCGGTCACCGAGCTGGGCGCCGGCGCGGTCGGCGAGGTCACCACCTGGAAGCAGGCGCGCGCCGAGGAACAGGGCGACGACCGGCTGCTCGGCCAGGTGCTGGGCCTGTTCGGCCTGGGCGCGCTGATCGCCGCCGGACTCGCCGTGCACGGCGCGATCGCCACCCGCATCCGCGGCCACCTCAGAGACATCTCCATCCTCAAGGCCATCGGCTTCACCCCGAGCCAGGTGGTCCGCGTCTATCTGCTCCAGCATCTCGCCTACGCCCTGCTGGGCGCCGTGTCCGCGGCCGCCCTCACCGAAGCGCTGGGCAGCCGGTTCCCGGGGCGGCTCGGCGACGCGGTCGGCGTGTGGCAGGGGCTGCCCGGGCACGCGGTGGTGCTGTTCGCCGTCCCGGTGTGCGCGGTGCTGTTCATCGCCGCGACGACCGGCCTCGCGGCCTGGCGGGCGGGCCGGGTGTCTCCGGTGCCGGTGCCCCGGCCGGCCTCCTCGGCGGGCGCCGGTCTGTCGGGTCCGGTCCGGCGGCTGCTGGGGGTACGGCTGTCCCCCGCGCTGGTGCTGGGCTGGCACACCGCGTTCGCCCGCCGCCCGCGCACCCTCGCCACCGTCGCCCGGCTCGCCCTGCCGCTGCTGCTGATCGTCGTCGCGCTCAGCGCCTGGAGCACCATCGACCGGTTCCAGAGCCGCCCCGAGCAGATCGGCCTGCCCACCGCGCTGACCGTGCACACCGACTCCGGCATCGGCGCCCGGGACGCCCGCACGCTGCTGGCGGACGACCCACAGGTAACCGCCGTCTACCCGAGCGTCGAGGTCGCGGCACTGGTCCCGGGCCAGACCTCCACGATCGCGCTGCGCGGCCTCGGCACCCACGAGGCCCCCTACCCGCATGCCCTCGCCGAGGGCCGCCCGGCGGACGGACCGGACGAGGCGGTCGCCGGACAGGGCCTGCTGAACCTGCTGAACGCCGAGGTCGGCGACTGGGTCCGGATGACCGTCGGCGACCAGCCGCAGATCCTGCACATCGTCGGCCGCAGCATCGAGCCGGAGAACGCCGGGCGCACCATCTCCACCTCGCTCGACACCCTCCGCGAGAACGACCCCGCGCTCGTCCCGAGCCGCTACGAACTCCAGCTCCGCCCCGGCGCCGACGCCTCCACGGTCGCGGCCCGACTGACCTCGGCCGGCCACGGCCACCTCGACATCCACACCGTCCCCAACCCGGCCGACGGCCTCTCACCGCTGCGCGGGGTGGTCGTCGGCCTCATCACGATCCTGGCCCTGATCGGCCTGATCGAACTCCTGACGGCGATCGGCGGCACGGTCCGCGAGGGCGAACGCGACCTGCTGGCCCTGAAGGCGATCGGCCTCTCCCCCCGCCAGATCACCGGCATCACGGTCACGGCGACGGCCTGCACGGCACTGGCGGCGGTAACGGCGGCCACGGCGCTGGGGGCGCCCCTGGGGCAGTGGCTGATAGACGCACAGGGCAGATCGAGCGGCATCGGGTCGGGGATAGCGGACGGCCCGTCCGCCGCACTCCTCCTGCTGTTCGGCGCGGCGGCGGTAGCGGGTGCGGCAGCGGTGGCAGCCGTACCGGCGACCAGGGCGGCAAGACGCAGACTGGCGGACACGCTGAGCGCCGTGGCCTGAGGCATGGCTGTGTGGCCACGTGAAGCGGGCGGCTCCGCGCCGCCCGCTTCCGGGTCACCGCCCGCGCAGCTCGCGGTACTTGGCGACCAGCGCCTTGGTGGAGGCGTCGAGGCCCGGTACCTCGGCGCCCTCGGTCAGCGCGGGCTCGACGCGCTTGGCGAGGACCTTGCCGAGCTCCACGCCCCACTGGTCGAAGGAGTCGATGTTCCAGACGGCGCCCTGGACGAACACCTTGTGCTCGTAGAGCGCGACGAGCTGGCCGAGCACGGACGGCGTCAGCTCACGGGCGAGAATCGTGGTCGTCGGGTGGTTGCCCTGGAACGTCTTGTGGGCGACCAGTTCGTCCGGCACTCCCTCCGCGCGGACCTCCTCCGGTGTCTTGCCGAAGGCCAGCGCCTGGGTCTGGGCGAAGAAGTTCGCCATCAGCAGGTCGTGCTGCGCCTTGAGTTCCTCGCTCATCTCGGCGACCGGCTCAGCGAACCCGATGAAGTCCGCCGGGATCAGCTTGGTGCCCTGATGGATCAACTGGTAGTACGCGTGCTGCCCGTTGGTGCCCGGAGTGCCCCACACCACCGGCCCGGTCTGCCATTCCACCGGCAGCCCGTCCCGCCCGACGTACTTGCCGTTGGACTCCATGTCGAGCTGCTGGAGATACGCCGTGAACTTCGACAGGTAGTGGCTGTACGGCAGCACCGCGTGCGACTGGGCGTCGTGGAAGTTGCCGTACCAGATGCCCAGCAGGCCCAGCAGCAGCGGCACATTGGACTCGGCGGGGGCGGTCCTGAAGTGCTCGTCGACCAGCCGGAAGCCGTCGAGCATCTCACGGAAGCGGTCCGGGCCGATGGCGATCATCAGGGAGAGGCCGATCGCCGAGTCGTAGGAGTAGCGGCCGCCGACCCAGTCCCAGAACTCGAACATGTTCGCCGGGTCGATACCGAACTCCGTCACCTTCTCGGTGTTCGTGGACAGCGCCACGAAGTGCCGGGCGACGGCTTCCTGGCCGGCCTTCAGCTCCCCCAGCAGCCAGTTGCGCGCCGAGGTCGCGTTGGTGATGGTCTCGATGGTGGTGAAGGTCTTGGAGGCGATGATGAACAGCGTCTCCGCCGCGTCCAGGTCGCGGGTGGCCTCGTGCAGATCGGCGCCGTCCACATTGGAGACGAAACGGACCGTCAGCTCGCGGTCGGTGAAGGACCGCAGCACCTCATAGGCCATGGCGGGGCCGAGGTCGGAGCCGCCGATGCCGATGTTGACGATGTTCTTGATGCGCTTGCCGGTGTGGCCGGTCCAGGCGCCGGAGCGGACCCGGTCGGCGAAGCCGCTCATCTTGTCGAGGACCGCGTGCACACCAGGCACCACGTTCTCGCCGTCGACCTCGACGACCGCCTCGCGCGGAGCGCGCAGCGCGGTGTGCAGGACCGCCCGGTCCTCGGTGATGTTGATGCGGTCACCGCGGAACATGGCGTCGCGCAGCCCGAACACATCGGTGGCGACGGCCAGCTCGCGCAGCAGGCGCAGCGTCTCGTCGGTGACGAGGTGCTTGGAGTAGTCGATGTGCAGGTCGCCGACCTGCAGCGTGTACCCGGAGCCGCGGCCGGGCTCGGCGGCGAACAGCTCGCGTAGCCTCACCTCGCCGAGCTGCTCGCGATGCTTGGCCAGTGCGGTCCATTCGGGCGTCTGGTTGAGCCGGGTACGGCCGTCTTGGTTCATCTCGGACTTCAGCCTTCTTTCGTACCTGTCCCCGCTGCTCCCAACCTAGTTGATCAGCGGGTGACGTGAGCTGTCGTGCTGTCGTCGTGCGGGGCAACAACAAGTACGTCCACCTTGAGCACAGGTATCAGCGCGAGGACGGACAGGACGAAGAACGCGGCCGCGAGCAGGGCGGGACTGTTGAGTCCCCAGGCGGTGGCGGCCGCTCCGCCGAGCAGCGCGCCCAGCGGGGCCCCGGCGACCCCGAGCGTTCTGAACGCCGAGCTCACCCGGCCCAGCAGGTCGGCCGGGGTGCGCTGCTGCATCAGGGTCATGGTGTTGACGTTCCACACCATCCCCATGAACCCGAACACGGCCAAGGCGACGGCCAGGGCGGCCGGATGACGTATCGAACCCATCGCCAGGAGCGCGCCGATCTGCACCGTCCCGGCGAGCAGCACCGCCCGCACCCGCCCGACCCGGGTGACGAGCGCGCCCCCGGCGAGACCGCCGGTCAGGCTGCCGACCGTGTACGCCGTCATGGCGACCGCGTATCCGGTGTTGCCGGCGTCCAGCCAGCCCGTCACCAGGAGGACCAGCGTTGCGATGAGGGCGCCCATGCCGATGTTGCACAGGGCGGTCGCGGCGCACAGGCCGCGCAGGGCCCGGTCCCGCCACAGGGCGCGCAGTCCTTCGGCGATCTCCCGGCGCAAGGTGCTGCCCGCGGGTCCGGGCTTGCGCGACGGCGGCGCGGTGCGCAGCGAGGCCATCAGCGCGGCGGCCACCAGGAAGGTGACCGCGTCGGCCGCGAAGGGCACCGCCGCCCCGGCCGCGAGCAGCAGCGGCACCACGGGGGCGCCCAGCAGTCCGCCGGCGACCCGCTGTCCGGTCATCAGCCGGGCGTTGGCGCCGCCCAGTTCGGCGCGGTCCACCAGTGCGGGCAGCAGGGCCGTCGAGGCGTTGTCGAACAGGGTCTGGAGTGTGGTCAGGGCGAAGGCCAGCGCGATCAGCAGGCCGATCGAGGCGTGTCCGAGCGCGACGGCCAGGGCAAACGCGGCGACCAGCAGTCCGCGTACCGCGTCCACGGTCCACATCGCGCGCCGCTGGTCCACCCGGTCGGCGACGGCGCCGCCCAGCAGTCCGAAGACGATCCAGGGCAGATAGCCGCAGGCGGTCACCGCGGCGATGAGCAGGGGCCGGTCCGTCAGGGTCGCGGCGAGCAGCGGCAGCGCGGCCGTACGCAGCGCGTCGCCGAAGCTGGAGAGCACGGCGGCGCTCCACAGTCGTCCGAAACCACCGCGCCACGCCGGTGCGCGCGCGTCCCCCGTCTCGACCGCCGCCACGTCTCCCCCTCACGATGCTCCCGATGCACAAGATCGATGCACAAACCGTAGAGGGCACCACTGACAATCGGCCGGGGCCCGGGGAGCGGTGGCCCCGCGATACAGCTCCGGCCAGGCACCGTGAGGCGCCTGGCCGGTCCTGAAGTTCTAGATCTCGCCGCGCAGTTTGGCGAGCGCCTCGGCGAGGATCGCCTCGCCGTCCGCGTCGCTGCGCCGCTCCCGTACATACGCCAGGTGCGTCTTGTAGGGCTCGGTGCGCGGCGGGTCCGGCGGGTTGTCCCGGTCCTGCCCGGCGGGGAAGCCGCAGCGCGGGCAGTCCCAGGTGTCGGGGACCTGCGCGTCGCTGGCGAAGCTGGGCTGGGTCTCGTGCCCGTTGGAGCACCAGAAGGAGATGCGCAACCGGGGCGCGGACTCGCCGCGCTCGGCCTCGCCCATCGGCCCCGCCCCGACCCGGCTTCCTCGGATCGCGTTGCCACTTGCCACGGTGTAACTCCCTGCGTGATGGTGCCGCGAAGCGAGTCGGCGTTTCGCTTCGTTGCGAGCGCCTCAGTCTACGTAAGGCCCAACGCGCGTCCAGTGATTGGAGTTACAGGCCCCATATCAAGACGCAAGCCCCATGATAGGCCGCGCTCAGCTGCGCGTACCGAACATGGGGCCTTACGTACGGATTGTGCGTGCCGGTCAGTTGTTCACCTTCATCAGAAGGCCGAGCACGACAATGCAGGCGAACCAGAGCAGACCGACCACGACGGTGATCCGGTCGAGGTTGCGCTCGGCGACCGAGGAGCCGCCGACGGACGACTGCATGCCGCCACCGAACATGTCGGAGAGGCCGCCGCCCTTGCCCTTGTGCATCAGCACCAGCAGCATCAGCAGCCCGCTGAACACGATCAGGGCGATCGAGAACCCCATAACCACGGCTGGACCAACTTCCTCGGATCTGGATGGACGACAGGGGCACAGCCTCCAGGCTGTGCCCCCGCAAGGGTACGACGGATCGCCGCTACCGCATACTCACTGGTCGCGGAAGCGCACGATCTTGACGAACTCGTCGGCGTCGAGCGAGGCACCGCCGACCAGGGCGCCGTCGATGTCGGCCTGCGCCATGATCTCGGCGACGTTGCCGGACTTCACCGAGCCGCCGTACTGGATGCGGATCTTGTCGGCCACGCCCTGCGAGTACAGCTCGGCGAGCTTGCCGCGAATGGCCGCGCAGACCTCCTGGGCGTCCCCGGCGCCGCAGACCTTGCCGGTACCGATGGCCCAGACGGGCTCGTAGGCGATCACGATGGTCTCGGCCTGCTCGGCCGGGAGGTCCTTCAGACCGCCCTCGACCTGGGCGAGGGTGTGGGAGACGTGGTTGCCCGCCTCGCGGACGTCCAGCTCCTCGCCGACGCACAGGATCGGGGTCAGGCCGTGCTTGTAGGCGGCCTTGACCTTGGCGTTGACGATCTCGTCGGTCTCGTTGTGGTACTGGCGGCGCTCGGAGTGGCCGATGGCCACGTACGTGCACTTCAGCTTGGCCAGCATCGGGCCGGAGATCTCGCCGGTGTAGGCGCCGGAGTCCTGCGCCGAGATGTCCTGGGCGCCGTACTTGATCTTCAGCTTGTCGCCGTCGACCAGGGTCTGCACGGAGCGCAGGTCGGTGAAGGGCGGCAGGACGGCGACCTCGACGGCCTCGTAGTCCTTGTCCGCGAGGGCGAAGGCGAGCTTCTGGACGTGGGCGATGGCCTCAAGGTGGTTGAGGTTCATCTTCCAGTTGCCCGCCATCAGCGGCGTACGGGTGCTCATTGAGGGTCAGTCCTCCAGTGCGGCGAGGCCGGGGAGCGTCTTGCCCTCGAGGTATTCGAGGGAGGCGCCGCCACCGGTCGAGATGTGGCCGAATGCGTTCTCGTCGAAGCCGAGCGTGCGCACGGCTGCGGCGGAGTCTCCGCCGCCGACGACGGTGAATCCGTCCGAGTCGACGAGGGCCTGGGCGACCGCCCTGGTGCCCTCGGCGTAGTCGGGGTGCTCGAAGACGCCCATGGGACCGTTCCAGAAGACGGTCGCGGCGTCGGTGAGCTTGGCGGCGTACAGCTCGCCGGTCCTCGGGCCGATGTCCAGGCCGAGCTGGCCCTCGGGCATCTTGTCCGCGTCGACGGCCGAGTGCTCGGTGGGCGCCTTGGCCTTCAGGTCCGGGAAGCCCGGGGAGACCACGACGTCGACCGGGAGCACCAGCTCGACGCCCAGCTTCTCGGCGCGCTCCAGGTACTCGGTGACGGCCGGGATCTGGTCCTCCTGGAGCAGCGAGGTGCCGACCTCGTAGCCCTTGGCCTTGAGGAAGGTGAAGGCCATGCCGCCGCCGATGAGGATGCGGTCGGCCTTGCCGAGCAGCTGGTCGATGACGGCCAGCTTGTCGGAGACCTTGGAGCCGCCGAGGGCCACGGCGTAGGGCCGCTGGACCTCGTCGGTGAGCTTCTTCAGCACACCGACCTCGGTGGCGATGAGGTAGCCGGCGTAGTGCGGCAGCTTGCCGGGGAGGTCGTACACCGAGGCGTGCTTGCGGTGCACCGCGCCGAAGCCGTCACCGACGTAGATGTCGGCGAGGGCGGCGAGCTGCCCGGCGAAGGCGTCGCGCTCGGCGTCGTCCTTGCTGGTCTCGCCGGCGTTGAAGCGCAGGTTCTCGATGACCGCGACGCGGCCGTCGGCGAGTCCGGCGACCGTGGCGGTGGCGGACTCCCCGACCGTGTCGGTCGCGAAGGCCACCTCGGCGCCGAGGAGTTCACCGAGCCGCGCGGCGGCCGGGGCAAGAGTGAAGGCCGGGTCCGGGGCGCCCTTGGGGCGGCCCAGGTGGGAGGCCACGACCACGCGGGCGCCCGCCTCGGCGAGGGCCTTGACGGTGGGCAGGACGGCGCGGATACGGCCGTCGTCGGTGATCGTGGTGCCATCCAGCGGCACGTTCAGGTCGGCGCGGACGAAGACCCGCTTGCCTGCGACGCCTTCGGCGAGAAGTTCGTCGATCGTCTTCATTGAGAGGGCTCCCGAGAAGTGTGCGTGATGCTCGTGATCCTAAGAGAGCTGGTCCGTACGTGAGTCAGGGCCCGGGCGGCGCGTCCCTGCGCCGCCCGAGCCCTGCTGTCACATCGAGGTGCCTGCTCCGGGGATCAGAGCTGGTTGCCGACGAAGACCGTGAGGTCGACGAGGCGGTTGGAGTAGCCCCACTCGTTGTCGTACCAGCCGAGGATCTTCACCGACTTGCCCTCCTGGACCATGGTCAGGGAGGAGTCGAAGGTGCAGGAGGCCGGGTCGCTGACGATGTCGGAGGAGACGATCGCGTCCTCCGTGTAGGACAGGTAGCCCTGAAGCTCGCCCTCGGAGGCCTTCTTGAACGCGGCGTTGACCTCGTCCTTGGTGACCTCGCGCTCGAGCTCCACGACCAGGTCGGTGGCGGAACCCGTCGGGACCGGCACGCGCATGGCGATGCCGTCCAGCTTGCCCTTGAGCTGCGGGAGGACCAGGGCGGTGGCCTTGGCGGCACCCGTCGTGGTCGGAATGATGTTCTCCGCGGCGGCGCGGGCGCGACGCAGGTCCTTGTGCGGGAAGTCCAGGATGCGCTGGTCGTTGGTGTACGCGTGGACCGTGGTCATCAGACCCTTGACGATGCCGAAGTTCTCGTCGAGGACCTTCGCCATCGGCGCCACACAGTTGGTGGTGCAGGAGGCGTTGGAGATGACGTGGTGGTTGGCCGCGTCGTACTTGTCCTGGTTGACGCCCATCACGATGGTGATGTCCTCGTCGGAGGCCGGAGCCGAGATGAGGACCTTCTTGGCGCCGCCGGCGATGTGCTTCTCGGCGTCGGCCTTCTTCGTGAAGATGCCCGTCGACTCGATGACGATGTCGACGCCCAGCTCGCCCCACGGGATGTCGGCGGGGTTGCGCTCGGACAGCACCTTGATGGTGTGGCCGTCGACCGTGATCGTGTCGGCGGTGTGGGTGACCTCTGCCTTGAGGCGGCCCAGGATCGTGTCGTACTTCAGCAGATGCGCAGTGGTCGCGGTGTCACCCAGGTCGTTGACAGCCACGATCTCGATGTCAGCACCCTGCTCCAGGAGCGCGCGGAAGTAGTTACGACCGATGCGGCCGAAGCCGTTGATGCCTACGCGGATCGTCACGAACCGATCTCCTCGTTGGTACGCCGGCCATGCGGTGCCGGCGAGCTGTATTTGGGATGTCCCCGACCGCCTACGACCCTACCTCCCTGAAGGCCCCGTGGTGACATCGAGATGCCGCATACACGGGCAGGCGGTCCGTACCCGCCAGTAGGGGTACGGACCGCCCCCGGCCTTCACCGTCCTGTCACCGTTGCCTTACGGAGAGTTCGGACGGCCGGAGTCCAGATCTCACCCGTCGAGGGCGTCGAGCGCCTTGCCGATCAGGGCCGCCCGGTCGGCCGGGGCGACCACGTGCTCCAGGCCGAAGCCCAGCAGCACGGTGTCGTGTGTGGTGACCGCGCCGTACGTCTGGAAGAGCCGGCCCACGCGGGCCCAGTCCTTGACGACCGCGGGGCTGCCCGCGGGCGGGCCGGGGGTGCTCCAGGCGCCGAGCGACGTCTCGAAGCCCTCGGTCTGGGTCGCGCTGCCGGCGATCACGACGGAGGCGTTGTCGACGAGGACACCGCGGCCGCCGGAGCCGGGGTCGGTGATGTAGCCGAGCGAGAGCTCCACGGTCCGGCCCGCGTAGGCGGACAGATCGAAGGAGACCTCCTGCCAGCCGGCCGAGGCGCCGGTGAAGCTGTTCCAGGAGCCGCTGGTGCCGGACGGGGTGCAGGCCCCGGCGCCGAGCGTCAGGTACCGCTTGAGCGCGGGGTGTGCCTGGATGAAGTACCCGGCCGAGCACTCCTCGGGCACCGCGGTGCTGGTCGCGCCGCCCAGGTCCGGCAGCGTGGTCCAGTCGTCACCACCCGCGGTACGGGCCTCCAGTACGGCGTGGTCGTAGCCCGGCTCGGTGCTCCACAGCATGCGGGTGCGCAGCTTGGGCGCGTCCGCGGCGGTCACCGAGGTGAGGTCGACGGTGCGGGTGAGGCGGTTCCAGGCGTAGTCGCTGTGGGTGACGGCCGCCATGAAGCTGCCCTCGTACGGGCCGTACGGGTTGACCGTGCCCGGGTAGCCTCCCGCTCCGGCGCTCGCGAACTGCGGGAACCTGTCCGCGGGCAGGGTCTCTGAGGTGACGCTGTAGGACCCGGCCGCGTTCAGCGGGTTGCCCGGCGCCCCGGCCAGCGCGCCCTGGGCGCCCGCGAGTTCGCCGGAGCCCTCGAAGGCGGTGGCCCCGGGCAGCGACGTACGGCTGTAGGCGCCGAGGTAGTACTGGCTGAAGTCGTTGGACGGGTTGCCGCCGCCGAGGTCGACGCTGCCGCCCGCCTGCTCGCCGGCCTCGATCAGCTTGCCGCCCTCGTTGAGGAAGGCGCGCAGCTGGAGCTGGGTGGCGTTGCCGGGGACTCCGGCGCCGGTGTAGTGGACGACGGTGTCGAAGTGGCCGAGCACGCCGAGCGCGTCCGGCGCTCCCTGCGTGGCGACGTCCCAGACGACCGCCTTGTGGCCGTTGGCCTTGAGCGCGTCGACGTAGGTCCGCGCCTGGGTCGCGGCCACGCCTTCCTCGGCCACGACGAGGACGTCCGCGCGCGGCCGTTCGGCGACGGTGTAGGTGAAGTGCTCGCTGGAGACCTTCTTGCCGCTCCTGGTCTCGCCGGTGAACCAGACCTCGACCCGGTCGCCCTGGTCGCCGTCGGCGGCCTTGGCGCGGTACTCGTCGAAGTAGAGGTTGTCCTCACCGCCGTAGGTCTCCCCGCCCTTCCAGGGCCGCAGCGCCATGTCGTGCGTGCGGCCGCCGTTGACGCGGTACTTGAGCTCCTTGTCGCGCAGCGCCTTGCGTGCGACGACGGAGATCTCCTGGTCGGCGCCGCGGGAGTACGACGTGGTGAACGGCGCCGGGGTGAAGTCGGCGGCCTGCCGGCCGACGGAGGAGACCGGCTGGTCGGGGTGGGCGGCGGACTCGGCGACGGAGAGCGCGAACGGGACGTTCTTGGTGAACTCCTGCTGGATCAGCTTCTCGTCGTCCGGGAAGGTGAAGATCGACCGGCAGTCGCCGGGGAGCCAGGCGTCGTTCGGGTCGACGTTCGAGGCAGTCTGGCAGGTCGACATCTCGGGGGTGAACATCGCCAGGCCGTTGACGTTGGCGGCGTGTCCGTCCGCCTCGCCGTTGGTGGTGTACAGCTCCGAGGAGACCTGCGGGTGGTAACCCGGGATCGCGGAGTCGTCGGGGGTTCCGGCGAGTGCCTGGTAGAGGACATCGTCCGGGGTGCTGGTGGCCACCTGCCAGCCGACGCCGTAGAGGAGGAGTTCGGCGGCCGAGTGGTAGTTGATGCCGAGTGCGAAGCCGATGCGCTTCTGGAGGGCGTCGATCGCCTTGGTCTCCGGCTCCGAGCCCGGGGCGTCGCCGCGGTAGGTCTGGCTGGTGGGGTTGGGGGACGAACCCTCGTCGTCGTAGCCCCACTTGTAGGAGAAGTTGCGGTTGAGGTCGACTCCGTCGCCGGTGCCGATGACGCCGTCGGCGTTGACGTCCTTCAGGTTCTTGCGCCACTGGCGGTCGCCGTCGTCCTGGAAGGTGTAGTCGTAGCCGTCGGGGTTGGCCGAGAGCACGAACCACAGCTCGGTGCTGTCGACGATCTTCTTGACGCGCCGGTCGGTCCGGTAGTTGTCCAGGTAGTGGTGCATCAGCCGCCGGGTCATCTCCGGGGTGATCCACTCACGCGCGTGCTGGTTGGACATGTACAGCACGGCGGGCTTGGCGCCGTCCTCGGACCTCTTGGCGTTCTTGGTGAGCTTCAGCGCGAGGATGTCCTGGCCGGTGACGGTCTTCCCGATGGAGACGACCTTGGTGAGGCCGGGGTTCTCCTGGCCGGCCCGGAGGATCTCCTCCTTCAGGCCACCGCTGCCGCTGTAGGGACGGAACACGCCCTCGGCGGCCGCCTCGACGCGCTGCTCGGCCTTGGCGGAGAGGGTGTGCTCGGTGAGCTCGACGCCCTGTTTCTCCAGCTTCTCGGCCTGGGTGTCGGTGAGGTAGACCTCGATCGTGGCGGTGCCCTTCTCGGGCGCCTGCGCACTGAGTTCATGGCCGTCCTGTCCGGCGGCCAGCAACAGCGGGATCTGCTGCTTGGTGACCTCGGCGCGGAACACCTTGACCTCGTCCGGGTCTGCGGTGTCCGAACTGCCGTTCTGTGCCTGGGCGATGGGTGCGAAGCTCGCTCCGCCGATCAGGAGCGCGCCGACAGCGAGGATCGATCTCGCTCTGTGTCTCATGAACCCCCCTGGTGTGGGTTCGCCACGTCAGCGAACAGATGCCAGGCTCATGACACTCCATGATCGAGTCAAGGGTGCCTCAAGACACGAAAACGCCGGTGGCCGTCGCCCAAGTGGGCGCGGCCACCGGCGTGGTGAGCGGGCGTCAGCCGACGAGGTTGTCGGCCATCTCCTCGGTGAGGCTGGACTCGGTGCCCGGGACGCCGAGGTCCTGGGCGCGCTTGTCGGCCATCGCGAGCAGCCTGCGGATCCGGCCGGCCACGGCGTCCTTGGTGAGCGGCGGGTCGGCGAGCGCGCCCAGCTCCTCCAGGGAGGCCTGCTTGTGCTCCATGCGCAGGCGTCCGGCGGCGGCGAGGTGCTCGGGGACCTCCTCGCCGAGGATCTCCAGGGCGCGCTGGACGCGGGCACCGGCGGCGACGGCCGCGCGCGCGGAGCGGCGGAGGTTGGCGTCGTCGAAGTTGGCGAGCCGGTTCGCCGTGGCCCGGACCTCGCGGCGCATCCGCCGCTCCTCCCAGGCCAGCACGGACTCATGCGCGCCGAGCCGGGTCAGCAGAGCGCCGATCGCGTCGCCGTCGCGGACGACCACGCGGTCCACGCCGCGCACCTCGCGGGCCTTCGCGGCGATGGACAGCCGGCGCGCGGCACCGACGAGCGCGAGCGCTGCCTCGGGACCCGGGCAGGTCACCTCCAGGGAGGAGGAGCGGCCGGGCTCGGTGAGCGAGCCGTGGGCCAGGAAGGCACCGCGCCAGGCGGCCTCGGCGTCACAGGTGGCGCCGGAGACGACCTGCGGGGGCAGACCGCGGATCGGGCGGCCCCGCCCGTCGACCAGGCCGGTCTGCCGGGCCAGCTGGTCACCGCCGGCCACGACCCGGACGACGTAACGCGAGCCGCGGCGCAGTCCGCCCGGTGCCATCACGATCAGCTCGGAGCTGTGGCCGAAGATCTCCAGGATGTCCCGCTTGAGCCGGCGGGCCGCCATCGCGGTGTCCAGCTCCGCCTCGATCACGATCCGCCCGCTGACCAGGTGGAGGCCGCCGGCGAACCGCAGAATGGCGGAGACCTCCGCCTTCCTGCAGCAGGTACGGGTGACGGGGAGCCGGGAGATCTCGTCCTTCACCGCTGCCGTCATCGCCATGGGCCGATCCTTCCATGCATCCGAAAAATACGGTCGTACGCGGCGGCCAGCAGCTCCGGGTCGTGCCGCGGAGTTCCGTCCCTCCGGGCGACCGGAGCCAGCTCGACCGCGGCCCCGAACCGTTTGGCGGCCTCGGTGAGCACCTCGCGGTCGGGCACGGCGGCCTCGTCGGCCAGCACCACGTCCAGGGCGAGTTTAGGGGCGTGTCGTCCCAAAACCTCCAAATGACGCTGCGGGGAGAAGCCTTCGGTTTCTCCGGGCTGCGGGGCGAGGTTCAGCGAGAGTACCCGGCGCGCCTTGGTCTCGGTCAGCGCGTCCAGCAGCTCGGGCACGAGGAGGTGCGGGATGACCGAGGAGAACCAGGACCCGGGACCCAGTACCACCCAGTCGGCGTCGAGGACCGCCGCGACGGCCTCGGGGACGGCGGGCGGGCCGTGCGGCACGAGGTGCACGGACTGCACCTCACCGGGGGTGAGCGCCACGGTGGCCTGGCCGAGCACGGTGTCCACGTCCTCGGGCCGCTCCGGATCGTGCCCCTTGACCAGCGCCTGGAGCTCAAGCGGTACGGCGGACATGGGCAGCACGCGCCCGTGCGCGCCGAGCAGCTTGCCGACCAGGTCCAGGGCCTGGACATGGTCGCCGAGCTGTTCCCACAGGGCGACGATCAGCAGGTTGCCGACCGCGTGGTCGTGCAGGTCGCCCTTGGAGTGGAAGCGGTGCTGGATCACCCGGGACCAGGTCTGTCCCCAGTCGTCGTCGCCGCACAGCGCGGCCAGCGCCTTGCGCAGGTCGCCGGGCGGCAGGACGCCCAGCTCGTCGCGCAGGCGCCCGCTGGAGCCGCCGTCGTCGGCCACGGTGACCACGGCGGTGAGGTCGCCGGTGATCCGGCGCAGCGCGGCGAGCGAGGCGGACAGCCCCATGCCGCCGCCGAGGGCGACGACCTTGGGCTGGGTGCCCCGGCGGCGCGGCCGGCCGCCGCGGGCCGTGCCGGGGCGGCCGATCCGGCTCTCCGGCGCCCCCCGGCCCACCCTGATCAGCCGGGGTGTACGTCCTGTCATTCGCGTCCCATGTCCCGGTGTACGACCACCGTCTCCACACCCTGCGCGGCGAGCCGCGCGGCGAGCTTCTCAGAGGTGGCCACCGAACGGTGCTTGCCACCGGTGCAGCCGACCGCGATGGTCACATAGCGCTTGCCCTCACGACGGTAGCCCGCGGCAATCAGCTGGAGCAGCTCGGTGTACCGGTCGAGGAACTCCTTGGCGCCGGGCTGGTTGAGGACGTACGCCGCCACCTCCTCGTTCAGGCCGGTGTACGGGCGCAGCTCCGGGACCCAGTGCGGGTTGGGCAGGAAGCGCATGTCGACGACGAGGTCGGCGTCGACGGGCAGGCCGTACTTGAAGCCGAAGGACATCACGGTGGCCCGCAGCTCGGGCTCCTCCTCGCCCGCGAACTGGGCGTCCATCTTGGCGCGCAGCTCGTGCACGTTGAGGCTGGAGGTGTCGATGACCAGGTCGGCGTCGCCGCGCAGCTCGCGCAGCAGCTCGCGCTCGGCGGCGATGCCGTCGACGATCCGGCCGTCGCCCTGGAGGGGGTGCGGGCGCCGCACCGACTCGAAGCGGCGCACCAGGGCGTCGTCGGAGGACTCCAGGAAGACGATGCGCCGGGTGACGCCCCGGGTGTCGAGGTCGGCGAGCGACTCGCGGAGGTTGTCGAAGAAGCGGCGGCCACGGACGTCGACGACGACCGCGATCCGGGCCACGTTGCCCTGGGAGCGGGCGCCGAGCTCCACCATGGTGGGGATCAGCGCCGGCGGCAGGTTGTCGACGACGAACCAGCCGAGGTCCTCCAGACACTTCGCGGCGGTCGAGCGGCCCGCTCCGGACATGCCGGAGATGATCACCAGTTCGGGGATGGCGGCCTCGGGGACCGCGGCTGCCTCGCCGGCCGTACTCACCTGTGCTCCGTTTTCCTCGGGTGACTGCTGTGCGGTGCCATCATCGCCCATGTCCTGATGGGCCTGATCTCGCTCCGCCGCTGGTTGCTTGTCCTGCTCGGTCATGTCTCCTGCCCCCGTCGTTCGTCCGGGGTGCCCGCGGTCACGGACTCCCCCGGGGTGCCCGCGGTCGTCTCGGGCGCCCCGTCCTCCATGTCTTCCATGATCTCTCCAGTCGCCGTGTTCACGGCGGGCGCGGCCGGGGCCGCCTGGGCGAAGGCCGCGGCAATGGTCTCGGCCGTTTTACGGCCTATGCCCGGAACCTCACAGATCTGGTCGATTGTCGCCGATCGAAGCCTCTTCACCGAACCGAAGTGCTTGATCAGCGCCTGTTTGCGGGTCTCGCCGAGCCCGGGGACGTCGTCCAGCGGGCTGGACCGGAAGCGCTTGGCGCGCTTGGCGCGCTGATAGGTGATCGCGAAGCGGTGGGCCTCGTCACGGACCCGCTGGAGCAGATACAGGCCCTCGCTGGTGCGGGGCAGGACCACGGGGTCGTCCTCGCCGGGCAGCCAGACCTCCTCCAGCCGCTTGGCCAGCCCGCATACGGCGATGTCGTCGATGCCCAGCTCGTCCAGGGCCTTCTTGGCGGCGGCGACCTGGGGCTGCCCGCCGTCGACGACGACGAGCTGGGGCGGGTAGGCGAACTTCCTGGGGCGGCCGTCGTCGTCCTTGAGGCCGTTGTCCAGGACCTCCGCGGACTCCTCGTCCACCCACTCGCCGGTCTTCTCCTTCTCGGCGATGTACCGCTTGAAGCGGCGGGAGATCACCTCGTGCATGGACCGCACGTCGTCCTGGCCGGCGAAGCCCTTGATCTGGAAGCGGCGGTACTCGCCCTTGCGCTGCAGGCCGTCCTCGAAGACGACCATGGAGGCCACGACGTCGTCGCCCTGGAGATGGGAGATGTCGTAGCACTCGATGCGCAGCGGGGCGCTGTCCAGGCCGAGGGCGTCGGCGATCTCCTCCAGCGCGCGCGAGCGCGTGGTCAGGTCGGAGGCCCGCTTGGTCTTGTGCAGGACGAGGGCCTGCTGGGCGTTGCGCTCGACGGTCTCCATCAGCGCCTTCTTGTCGCCGCGCTGCGGAATGCGCAGCGAGACGTTCGACCCGCGGCGCTCGGTGAGCCACTGCTGGACCGGCTCCACCGGCTCGGGCAGGGCCGGGACGAGGACCTCCTTCGGCACGGAATCCCCGCTCTCCTCGCCGTAGAGCTGCTGGAGGGCGTGTTCGACGAGGGCGCCGGTGGTGATCTCCTCGACCTTGTCGGTGACCCAGCCGCGCTGGCCGCGCACGCGTCCGCCGCGGACGTGGAAGATCTGCACGGCCGCCTCCAGCTCGTCCTCGGCGACGGCGATCAGGTCGGCGTCGGTCGCGTCGGCGAGCACGACCGCGCTCTTCTCCATGGCCTTCTTCAGGGCCCCGATGTCGTCGCGCAGCCGGGCGGCCCGCTCGTACTCCAGCTCGTCGGCCGCCAGCATCATCTGCTTCTCCAGGCGGCGCAGATAGGTGCCGGTGCGCCCGGCCATGAAGTCGCAGAACTCCTCGGCGAGTTCCCGGTGTTCCCCGGGCGAGACACGGCCCACGCAGGGCGCGGAGCACTTGCCGATGTAGCCGAGCAGACAGGGGCGGTCGGTGCGGGCGGCGTTCTTGAAGACCCCGGCCGAGCAGGTGCGCACCGGGAAGACGCGGAGCAGGAGGTCGACAGTGTCGCGGATCGCCCACGCGTGGCCGTACGGCCCGAAGTAGCGCACGCCCTTCTTCTTGTGACCGCGCATCACCTGCACGCGCGGGAACTCCTCGTTCAGCGTCACCGCGAGGTAGGGGTAGCTCTTGTCATCGCGGTACTTGACGTTGAACCGGGGGTCGTACTCCTTGATCCAGGAGTACTCCAGCTGGAGCGCCTCGACCTCCGTGGACACCACCGTCCACTCCACGGACGCGGCCGTAGTGACCATCGTCCGGGTGCGCGGATGCAGTCCGGCCAGGTCCTGGAAGTAGTTCGCCAGGCGCTGGCGCAGGCTCTTCGCCTTTCCGACGTAGATCACCCGGCGGTGCTCGTCGCGGAAGCGATAGACCCCGGGGGAGTCCGGGATCTGTCCCGGCCTGGGGCGGTAGCTGGAGGGGTCGGCCATGTTTCACACCCTACTGGCGAGGGGTGACAGCGCGACGGGGCTGTGGACAACGGCGGGGAAGGCACCGCTTCAGGTGTTGTCGGGGCTTGGTCAACACGCTTCAATGCGGGGGAACTCGGGGCGGGCGCCCACCGCGCCCGCACGCACGGCCCGACCAGCCGTCGTGAACGCTTCACAGAAAGGCCCCTGCATGCCGCACGCCCCTCAGCACGCGGACGTCGCCGCCGTCGCCACCGCGGAGCCGGACGTGGCCGGGGACGCGATACCGGACCCGGAACTCGACTCGGTGCTCAACGGCGGCCCCTTCCACGTCGCCCTGCGGGCCGCCATCGCCGCGCGCGGGCTGCCGCTGCAACGCGTGCAGCACCATCTGTCGCGCCGCGGGGTCAAGGTCGGCGTCACCAGCCTGAGTTACTGGCAGCAGGGCGCCCGCAGACCACAGCGACCCGAGTCGCTCCGCGCGGTGCGCGCGCTGGAGGAGATCCTCCAGCTGCCGGAGGAGTCCCTGATCCGGCTCCTCGCCGACGTCGACGAAGGCACCGCGGAGCGTCGGCCCGCGGCCCGCTCCTACCGCTCCCTCGTCGAGGCCGACGGCGTCCTGGCGGGGCTGCTCGCCGAGCTGGACGCCCCGGCCGACGGCGGGCTGCACACCCTCGGACTGCACGAGCGGGTACGGATCGGCGCCCGGCGCGAGCTCGTGGACCGCGAGGCGCACCACATCGTGCGCGCCCACCGGGACGGCGTCGACCGCTTCCTTGCCGTCTACCACGGCGACCCCGGCTGCACGCCAGAGCTCATGCGTGTACAGGCCCTGGAGAACTGCCGCACGGGCCGGGTCCGGCTGCACCACGACACTGGTGTCCTCGTCGCCGAGCTGCTCTTCGACACCCGGCTGCGCTCCGGCGACACCTTCCTCTTCCGGCACGCCGTCGAGGACGGCACGGCCGGGGTGTCCCGCGAGTACGCGCGCGGGTTCGGTCTCGCGGGCGGCCAGTACGCGCTCCAGGTCGGCTTCGAGGGGAGCCGGCTCCCGGTGCGCTGTCACCGGTTCGTGCAGCACTCGGCGGCGGCCCCGCGCAGCGGCCGTCAGGCGCTCCCGCTCAGCCCGCTGCACCACTCTGCCCACCTCGTCGAGCCACGGCTGCGGACCGGGATCGTGGGAATCGGGTGGGACTGGGACTGAGCGCCCCGAAGGCCGCTCAGGCGGTGGTCGCCGGTCCCGCCACGATCCGCCCGTTCTTCGCCTCCACCGGCAGCTCCTTCAGGGGCACGCTGGCCGGCTCGTGCAGCACCTCGCCGTTCGTGGCGTCGAACTCGCTGCCGTGGCAGGGGCAGATGAGCCTGGTCCCCTCCAGCTTGTTGATGGGGCACAGCGCGTGCGTGCAGATCGTGCTGTACGCCTTCAGGGTGCCGTTCGCGTCCCGGCTGACGACCACGTTGTGATCCCGGTACAGCTTCGCGCCGCCCTTGGTGACCTCGCTCTCCGCGCCCAGGTCGACCGGTGCGGTCGGTTCGGCGTCCGTCGTCTCCCCACCCGGTGAGCACGCGGCGAGGCCCAGCCCGGCGACGGGGGTGAGGGCCGCTCCGCGCAGCACGGTTCGACGGGACGGGGTCGGGCGGCCGGGCATGCGGATCTCCACAGGTCAGAGGGCGGGCACGGCGACGATACCGGCCGGGGACGGCGAGGCCGGGCGGGGGGCGGCTCCGAGAGATGAGGACGTAAACGTTTGCGCAAGCGTTTACGTCCACGGCCGGATGCGATACCTTCCCGGCCAGAAGCAGCGACGGACACCGCCCGGAGAGGGAGATGCGCGATGGCGACCATGGCCGACGTGGCCCGGGACGCGGGCGTCTCCGTGGCGACCGTCTCGCACGTCCTCAACGACACCCGCCCGGTGCTCCCGCACACCCGCCAGGCCGTCCTGGACGCCATCGACCGGCTCGGCTACACCCCGAACTCCCTGGCCCGCTCCCTGGTGACCGCGCGCACCCGCTCGATCGGCCTTGCGGTGTCGGCGATCAGCAATCCGTACTTCACGGAGATCCTCCAGGGCGTCGAGGCCGGTGCCCTGGAGCACGGCTACAGCCTGCTCATCGCCGATCCGCACGACGATCCCGAGCACGAGCGCAAGGTCGTCCAGCTGCTGCACGAGCGGCGCGTGGACGGCATGATCGTCGCTCCCTCCGCCGACCCGGGCGGCCTCCTGGCCTACCTGCGCCGGCACTCCGTCCCCTCCGTGTTCCTGGACCGGCTGGTGCAGGACGCGGGACCGCACGTGGACCAGGTCTGCGCGGAGAGCGCCGAGCCGACGACCCGGCTGGTCACCCATCTCGCGGAGCTGGGCCACCGGCGGATCGGACTGGTCGCGGGACTCCCCGGGCTCAGCACCACCCGCGAGCGGATCACCGGCTACCGGCACGGGCTCGCGCACGCCGGACTCGCCCACGACGAGCGGCTGGTCGTGCACGGCGACTCGGAGTCCGCCGGAGCCGAACGCGCCACCGCGGCCCTGCTCTCCCTCGCCGCGCCGCCCACGGCCCTGGTGACCGCCAACAACGCGATGACCATCGGCGCCCTGCGTGCCCTGCGCGCCCGCGGCCTGTCCGTGCCCGGCGACATCGCCCTGTGCTGCTTCGACGACTTCGACTGGGCCGACCTCTTCGAACCCCGGCTCACCGCGATCGCCCAGCCCAGCAAGGAACTCGGCGCCCGCGCCGTGCGCGTCCTCCTGGACCGGCTCGCCGAGCCCGACCGGCCCGCCCGGACCGTGCGGCTCGACTGCGCCTTCGTCCACCGCACCTCGTGCGGCTGCCCCGAACAGCCGCCGGCGAAAGGAACCGTCCCGTGATCGTCGTCGCCGGTGAGGCCCTGATCGACCTGGTGGCGCAGGGCACGGGTGCCCTCGCGAGCCTGCGCCCGGCGCTAGGCGGCGGCCCCTTCAACACGGCCGTCGCCCTCGGCCGCCTCGGCTCCCCCACCGCCTTCTGCTCTCGCACCTCCCACGACGCCTTCGGCGAGGCCCTGCTCGACGGGCTGCGGCGGGCCGGGGTCGACGTGTCGCACGTGCAGCGTGGGTCCGAGCCGACGACGCTCGCGGTCGCCACCGTCGACGAGGGCGGCTCGGCCGCCTACTCCTTCTACGTCGACGGCACCGCCGACCGCCTGTTCAGTGCGCCCGCCGCGCTGCCCGAGGGCACCCGCGCGGTGTCCTTCGGGACCTGTTCGCTGGTCCTGGAACCGGGCGCCACCGCCTACGAGGAGCTGCTGCGTGCCGCCTCCGCGCGGGGCGTGTTCACGGCCCTCGACCCCAACATCCGCCCGGGGCTGATCCCCGACCCGGACGCCTACCGGGCCCGCTTCCGCGGCTGGCTGCCCTCGGTGTCGCTGCTGAAGCTGTCCGAGGAGGACGCCGAGTGGCTCGGCGGCACCCCGCGCGCGTGGCTGGCCGAGGGCCCCGCGGCCGTGGTGGTCACCCACGGCGGTGACGGGCTCAGCGTCTTCACCCGCGACGGCGCGGAGCACTCCGTACCGGGCGAGAAGGTCGAGGTCGTGGACACCATCGGGGCCGGGGACACCGTGAACGCGGCCCTGCTGCACGGTCTCGCCGTCCGCGACGCGCTGTCCCCTCAGGCGGTGGCGCGGCTCGGCACGGACGACTGGACCGGCCTGCTGCGCTTCGCGGCACGCGCGGCGGCGATCACCTGCTCACGCGCGGGCGCGGAACCGCCGTACGCCGCCGAACTGGCCGACGTACCCCTCACCCGCTGACCGCGCGCAATCCCCCCGGGGTGCGGCCGTTGAGGCGGTCGAGCGCGGCGGCGGTGGCCTCGTCGGCGGGCAGGTGGACGACCATGCGCTGCCCGTCGTCGGGGAGCGCGAGCGTCTCGAAGGTCAGCCGCAGGGTGCCCGCCTCGGGGTGGACGACGACATCGGATCCGGTGCGCCGGGGCATGGCGGGCGCCGCGGCGAGGCGGTCGCTGAAGGCGGCGCCCGCGGTGATCGTCAGCTCGTCGGCGAGCGCGGCCACGTACGGGTCCTTCAGGGCGGCCTGGTCGCGCAGATGGGCGACCTGTTCGTCGGCCAGCCCCTGCCAGCCGGGGAACGCGGTGCGGGCGCGCGCGTCGGTGAAGACGTACCGCAGCAGGTTGGGCTGGTCAGGGTCGAGCAGGCCGAGCGGGCGGACGAGCCGTTCGTAGCCCCGCGTGAACGCGATGATGTCGCCGATCCAGTTGAGCAGCACGGCCGGGGTGGGTTCCAGGCGGTCGAGCATGGCCCGCAAACCGGGCCGGACGGTCAGTGTGGGCGGGACGGCCTGGGCGCAGGACGGACGGCCGCCGGCGGCCTCCTTGGCGAGGCGGCGCAGCAGGACCCGGTCCGGCACGGTGAGCTGGAGGGCGTCCCCGAGGGCGCCGAGGACCTGCGGCGAGGGGTTGCGGTCACGGCCCTGTTCGAGGCGGGTGACGTACTCGACGCTGACACCCGCGAGGGTGGCCAGCTCGGCGCGGCGCAGGCCCGGGGTGCGGCGGCGCGGTCCGGTGGGCAGCCCGACCGCGGCGGGCTCCACGGCCTCGCGGCGGCTGCGCAGGAAGGCTCCCAGTTCGTTCTCGCTCACCCTGGCAACGTACCGCGCGGCCCGCACCGGATCGTGGCCCTCCCACTACCACCCTCGACGCGGCCTCCCTCCCCCGCCGCGGCCGCCGCAGGGTGGAGGCATGACTCAGGACAACGCCCCGACCACCACCGTGACCCTGCCGCTCGCCCCCGGCCAGTGGCCCTTCGACCCGCTGCACTCGGCCGTCAACTTCACCATCCGCCATCTCGGGATCGCCAAGGTGCGCGGCCGCTTCCGCGAGGTGACCGCCGAGCTGTACGTCGGCGAGCGGGCCGAGGAGATCCAGGTGACCGCCGAGATCGCGCTCGCCTCGATCGACACCGGGAACTCCGATCGTGACGCGCACACCCGCGCCGCGGATCTGCTGGACGTGGAGAAGCGGCCGACGATGACCTTCCGCTCGACCCGGGTGACGGGCTCGGGCGAGGACTGGTCGATGGAGGGTGAGCTGACCATCGGGGAGGTGACCCG
Organism: Streptomyces cinnabarinus; assembly: GCF_027270315.1. NCBI lineage: Bacteria > Bacillati > Actinomycetota > Actinomycetes > Kitasatosporales > Streptomycetaceae > Streptomyces > Streptomyces cinnabarinus. The sequence continues at coordinate 2,344,968 of NZ_CP114413.1, forward strand.
TCCGGTGACGCTGGCCGTGGAGTTCGGCGGGGTGGGCGACTTCGACGGCAGGCGGCACGCCGGGTTCGAGGCGACGGGCGAGATCCGGCGCAGCGACTTCGGGCTCGACTTCGGCCGCGGGATGCTCAGCGATGTGGTGAAGATCCAGCTGGACATGGAGTTCATGGAGCCCGAGGGCAAGTGAACGCCGAGCGCCCCCGCGGGAGTTCTCCGCGGGGGCGCTTCGCTGTGTACGGCGGGACGGGCTCAGGCCTTGCGGGCCCGCGTCGTCGCCTTCTTCGCCGGGGCCGCCTTCTTGGTGGCTCCGGCTGCCTTCTTGGTGGCCGTGCTGTTGGCGGTCGTAGTGGTCTTGGCAGTCCTGGCGGTCTTAGTGGTCCGCGCGGTGGCCGTCTTCTTCGTCGTCGACTTGGCCGCGACCGTCTTCTTCGCCGCCGTCTTCTTCGCCGCCGCCCCGCGCGGGGCCTTCACCGAGGCCGCGTCGCTGATCCGGTCGCCGAGGATCTCCCGCAGGAACTTGCCGGTGTGGCTGGCCGGGACCGCGGCGACCTCCTCGGGCGTGCCCTCGGCGACGACCAGACCGCCGCCGGCGCCGCCCTCGGGGCCCATGTCGACGACCCAGTCGGCGGTCTTGATCACATCGAGGTTGTGCTCGATGACGATGACCGTGTTGCCCTTGTCGACCAGGCCCCCGAGGACCGTCAGCAGCTTGCTGATGTCCTCGAAGTGCAGACCGGTGGTCGGCTCGTCGAGGACGTAGACCGTGCGTCCGGTGGAGCGCTTCTGGAGCTCGCTGGCGAGCTTCACACGCTGGGCCTCACCGCCGGACAGGGTGGTGGCGGACTGGCCGAGCCGGACATAGCCGAGGCCGACGTCGTTGAGCGTCCTGAGGTGGCGGTTGATCGCCGGGACCGCCTCGAAGAAGTCCATGGCTTCCTCGATCGGCATGTTCAGGACCTCGGAGATGGACTTGCCCTTGTAGTGGACCTCCAGGGTCTCCCGGTTGTACCGGGCGCCGTGGCAGACCTCGCACGGGACGTAGACGTCCGGGAGGAAGTTCATCTCGATCTTGATGGTGCCGTCGCCCGCGCAGTTCTCGCAGCGGCCGCCCTTGACGTTGAAGGAGAAGCGGCCGGGCAGATAGCCGCGGACCTTCGCCTCGGTGGTCTCCGCGAAGAGCTTGCGGATGTGGTCGAAGACGCCGGTGTACGTCGCCGGGTTGGAGCGCGGGGTGCGGCCGATGGGCGACTGGTCGACGTGGACGACCTTGTCGACGAGGTCGTCGCCGTCCACGCGCGTGTGCCGCCCCGGGACGCTCCGGGCGCCGTTCAGCTCGCGGGCCAGGTGCGTGTACAGGATGTCATTGACCAGCGTCGACTTGCCCGAGCCGGAGACTCCGGTGACCGCGGTGAAGACACCGAGCGGGAAGGAGACGTCGATGTCCTGCAGGTTGTTCTCGCGGGCGCCGTGCACCGTGAGGTGCCGGGTCGGGTCCTGCGGGCGGCGGATGTCGGGCAGCGGGATCGACTTCTTGCCGGACAGGTACTGACCGGTCTGCGACTCGGCGTTGGCGAGCAGTTCCTTCAGGGAGCCGCTGTGCACGACCTTGCCGCCGTGCTCACCCGCGCCGGGGCCGATGTCGACGACCCAGTCGGCGACCTTGATGGTGTCCTCGTCGTGCTCGACGACGATGAGGGTGTTGCCCATGTCCCGCAGCCGGACCAGGGTCTCGATCAGCCGGTGGTTGTCGCGCTGGTGCAGACCGATGGACGGCTCGTCGAGGACGTAGAGCACGCCGACGAGGCCGGAGCCGATCTGGGTGGCCAGGCGGATGCGCTGGGCCTCGCCGCCGGAGAGGGTGCCGGCCGCGCGGTTCAGCGAGAGGTAGTCCAGGCCGACGTCGACCAGGAAGCGCAGCCGTTCGTTGACCTCCTTCAGCACCCGCTCGGCGATCTTCTTGTCGCGGGCGTTGAGCTTCAGCTCGCCGAGGAACTCCGCGCAGTCGCTGATCGACATCGCCGAGACCTCGGCGATCGACTTCTCCATGATCGTGACGGCGAGGACGATCGGCTTCAGGCGGGTGCCCTCACAGGTGGGGCAGGGCACCTCGCGCATATAGCCCTCGAAGCGCTCCCGGCTGGCGTCGGACTCGGCCTCGCTGTGCCGGCGCTTGACGAAGGGCACCGCGCCCTCGAACGGCGTGGTGTAGACGCGCTCACGACCGTACCGGTTGCGGTACCTCACCTCGATCTGCGTCTTGTGGCCGTACAGCAGGGCCTTCCTGGCGCGCTGCGGCAGACCCGCGAAGGGGATGTCGGTCCGGAATCCCAACGCCTCCGCGAGGGCGTTGATGAGGCGGCCGAAGTAGTCCTTGGTGTGGCCGTGCGACCAGGGGTGGATGGCGCCCTCGTCGAGGCTCTTGTCCTCGTCCGGGACGATCAGCTCGGGGTCGACCTCCATGCGCGTGCCGATGCCGGTGCACTCGGGGCAGGCGCCGAAGGGCGAGTTGAAGGAGAAGGAGCGCGGCTCCAGTTCCTCGAAGGAGAGGTCGTCGTACGGGCAGTACAGGTGCTCCGAGTACATGCGCTCGCGCTCGGGGTCGTCCTCGGGGAGGTCGACGAAGTCCAGCACGACCATGCCGCCGGACAGGCCCAGGGCGGTCTCCACGGAGTCGGTGAGACGGCGCTTGGCGGAGTCCTTCACCGTGAGGCGGTCGATGACCACCTCGATGGTGTGCTTCTCCTGCTTCTTCAGCGTGGGCGGGTTGGAGAGCTGGACGGTCTCGCCGTCCACCCGCGCGCGGGAGTAGCCCTTGGTCTGAAGGTCCGCGAAGAGGTCGACGAACTCGCCCTTGCGCTCGCGCACCAGCGGGGACAGCACCTGGAAGCGGCTGCCCTCCGGCAGCTCCAGCACCTTGTCCACGATGGCCTGCGGCGACTGGCGCGAGATCGGGCGGCCGCACTCGGGGCAGTGCGGCTTGCCGATACGGGCGAAGAGCAGGCGCAGGTAGTCGTAGACCTCGGTGATGGTGCCGACCGTGGAGCGCGGGTTGCGCGAGGTCGACTTCTGGTCGATGGAGACCGCGGGCGAGAGTCCCTCGATGAAGTCGACGTCCGGCTTGTCCATCTGGCCGAGGAACTGGCGGGCGTACGAGGACAGCGACTCCACGTAGCGCCGCTGGCCCTCCGCGAAGATGGTGTCGAAGGCCAGCGAGGACTTGCCCGACCCCGACAGGCCCGTGAAGACGATGAGCGAGTCGCGCGGCAGATCGAGCGAGACATTCTTGAGGTTGTGCTCGCGCGCGCCACGGACGATGAGACGGTCGGCCACGCCGGTCCGCACCTTTCTTGAGAGTGGTGACAGGGGCGGGGCCCCCGTCCTTCTCAGACTAGGGGGAGCCACTGACAACGCCGGTCGGATTCCTGGATGCGTAACAATCCCCGGCCCATCCAGCATGCCCGACGCCGGTTCCGACCCTATAGCACGTGCATTCGATTTACGGCCCTGCTTCACCACCTTCACCCAAAGGTGTGGCGGGGCTAAGGTCAGCAGCATGATTGATCACGCTCATGACCTGGCGTCTGTACGTGACGCGACCGAACGGCTGCTCACCGCTGCCGCCAAACTGGACAACGCCTCGGTCGCCGAGCCGTCACGGCTGCCCGGCTGGACCCGCGGCCATGTCCTCGCCCACCTCGCCCGCAACGCGGACGCTCTCGTGAACGTGCTCGAAGGGCGCCCCATGTACGCCTCCGGCGAGGCCCGGGACGCCGACATCGAGCGGGACGCACCGCGCCCCCTGGACGTCCAGCTCACGGATGTGCGCGAGAGCGCGGCCCGGTTCGCGCGGACCGGGGAGGCGCCCGCGGACTGGGCCCGGACCGTGGAGCTGCGCAACGGCGTCACCGACTCCGCGTCCCGGGTGCCGTTCCGGCGGTGGGCCGAGGTGGATCTGCACCATGTGGACCTCGGCATCGGGTACGAGCTGGAGGACCTCCCGGAGGAGTTCGTCCAGCGGGAGATCAACTTCCTGACGGAGCGGTTCCGGGGCAACGCCGACGTACCCGCCGTGATGATCACGCAGGACGACGGCCGACGGATTCCCACCGGCTGTCGCGAGGGAGACACCGTCACCGTCAGCGGCCGCCAGGCCGACCTGCTCGGCTGGCTCTGCGGCCGCCGCGACGGCTCGGCCCTGACGGCCGTCGGCGGACCCCTGCCGACGCTCCCGCCGCTATAGGCTGCCGCCATGACGTACAGCGGAGAGGTGACGGTCGGCGGCCCGGCGGACGTGCACGAGCTCAAGGACCTGATGATCACCAAGATCGCGGTCGGCCCGATGAACAACAACTCCTATCTGCTGCGCTGCCGGGCCACGGACGAGCAGCTGCTGATCGACGCGGCGAACGACGGGCAGGCGCTGATCGGCATGATCGGTGACGACGGCATCAGATCCGTAGTCACCACCCACCAGCACGGCGACCACTGGCAGGCGCTGGCACAGGTCGTCGAGGCCACCGGCGCGCGCACGTACGCGGGGCGCGCGGACGCCGAGGGCATCCCGGTGCCGACCGACGTCCTGGTCGACGACGGGGACGTTATCCGCGTGGGGCGCGTGGAACTCACCGCGCGCCACCTGGTCGGGCACACGCCGGGTTCGATCGCCCTGGTCTACGACGACCCGCACGGGCACCCTCATGTGTTCACCGGGGACTGTCTGTTCCCGGGCGGTCCCGGCAGGACAACACGTCCGGAAGAGTTCAACTCCCTCATGGACGGCCTGGAGACCAAGGTCTTCGACGTCCTGCCCGACGAGACGTGGGTCTACCCCGGCCACGGCAACGACACCACCATCGGCACGGAGCGGCCCCACCTCGCGGAGTGGCGCGCACGAGGCTGGTAGCCGTCCCACGACGACCGCCCCCGTTTCGAAACCGAAGCGGGGGCGGTCGCGCGTTCAGGCCCGTCGGCGCTCGATGAGCGCCATGCTCCACGGACGGTTGCGTCCAGAGCTCCGGCTCCGGGTCTGCCGGCGGGCGCACAGATGGATGGCCCCCGCTTGGTCACCAAGACCGGGCGGGGGCCATCCGCATGTCCGGCTCACAGATCCGTGGTGTCCCGCACGTCAATCTCGCACTCCAGATCGGGAATAACATCGAGCTGCTTCTTCACCGCCTCACGGACATCGCCGGTCAGCGAGACCGATACGCCGGCGGGGACGTCAGGAGCGTCCGATCGGTTGACAGAGGCTACGATCGCATCCGGATCCACATCCTCCAGCGCGTGGAGAACGTCGTCGACACGGTCGTTCCGCACAGTCGTCGAGACGTAGGTACGGATAGTCATGGTTGTCCTTAGGAACGTGAGGCGGTCCGGGAGGACCGGGTGTGGCTGATGGTTGTCTGCCGTTGATGGCTTTCGGAGAATGGCCGCCCCGTCCTCCGGGACGCTCCGACTGCTGATTGAGAACTGCGGGAATCGCTGGTTAAGGACACGTCGGCGGAGTGTTCCTCGGGCCGTAGAAGTGCTGGTCACGGTGGAACGGAGCGACGGGCTTGAACACGCGGCAGGCGCGGATACGGGTCGGCGTCGACGCCGGCAAGGGGCATCACTGGGCGGTGGCGGTGAACGCCGACGGCGAGACGCTGTTCTCGACGAAGGTGATCAACGACGAGACTCAGATCCTGGCAATGATCGACACGGCCCGGGTGAAGGCCTGCGAGGTGCGGTGGGCGGTGGACATCTCCGGCCGGGCCTCTGCTCTGCTGCTGGCCCTGCTGATCGCGCACGGCCAGCAGGTCGTCTACGTGCCTGGCCGCACCGTCAACCGGATGACCGGCGCCTACCGGGGCGAAGGCAAGACCGACGCTAAGGACGCCCTGGTCATCGCGGATCAGGCCCGCATGCGCCGGGACTTCGCCTCGATCGAGACCCCACCGGAACTGGTCTCCACGCTCCAGCTGCTGACCGGCTACCGGCGTGACCTGATCGCCGACCGGGTCCGGCTCATCAACCGCCTCCGTGACCTGCTGGTCGGCATCTGCCCCGCGCTGGAGCGGGCCTTCGACTACTCCGCGGCCAAGGGCCCGGTCGTCATGCTGACCGAGTACCAGACCCCGACGGCCCTGCGCCGTATCGGCGTGAAGCGGCTGACCACCTGGCTGGAACGCCGCAAAGTCCGCGGCGCCGACACCGTCGCGGCCAAGGCCGTCGGGGCCGCCCAGTCCCAGACCACCGCCCTGCCCGGGGAACCTCGGGCGGCCAGGCTGGTGCGCGACCTTGCCCACCAACTCCTCGTCCTGGACGAACGGATCAAGGACAACGACCGGGAGATCCGCGAGACCTTCCGCACCGACGAGCGCGCCGAGATCATCGAGTCCATGCCCGGCATGGGCCCGATCCTGGGCGCCGAGTTCGTCGCCATCGTCGGCGACCTGTCCGGCTACCGCGACGCCGGACGCCTGGCCTCGCACGCCGGCCTGGCACCGGTGCCCCGCGACTCCGGGCGCCGCACCGGCAATTACCACCGGCCCAAACGCTACAACCGGCGTCTGCGCTGGCTGTTCTATATGTCCGCGCAGTCCTCGATGATGCGACCGGGACCGTCGAGGGACTACTGCCTCAAGAAGCGTGCCGAGGGGCTGCTGCACACCCAGGCACTCCTCGCACTCGCCCGCCGTCGGGTCAACGTGCTGTGGGCGATGCTGCGTGACAAGAGGCTGTTCACCTCCGCCCCGCCGGTCACACAGGCGCCTTGACACGATCATTGAGATTCTCCCTGGTGGTAGCCCCGCTCTTCCGGCCCGCCGCCCGCCGTCCTCGTCGGGCGGGTACGAACGCGGGCGGAAGCCATGCCGCCAGCCTCACCCCGGCAGAGGCAGAGCGCATCCGCACCGGTTTGCGCGATCACGAGAAGCCGCTGGCCCATCGCCCGCCCTGTGCATGGCACTTCGACGTCAGTCCCCGGCCCGTATGGCCGGAGGCCACGTGCGCTGGCCGTGGTCAGCACTCGGCACCCTTCGGGAAGCCGCTCGGCCGACCCGCTCGTCGGCGGCGCGGAACAGCACGGCGAGCGGCAGAAGAACCCTGCCGGTGAGAACGATCGCGTTGAGCCGCTCGCCGAAGACCAGGCTGCCGACGACCGCCGCGGTGAGCGGTTCCACCATGGCGACGACGGAGGCCGTGGTCGCCCGTACGACGCAGAGGCCGACGAAGAACAACGGGTACGCCAGCGCCGTCTGCACGGCCCCCAGGTAGAGGATCAGGCCCGCGGTCCATGTCGGACGCTCCATGTCGGGCAGGAGGCCTTCCAGCAGAGCCATCGGCAAGAAGGCACACCGTGCCCACCGCGAAGCCGGTCACCCTGGACTCGAACGCGCCACCCGCGTTCTCTCGGCCGGCGAAGCGGCCCAGCAACGTCACGCCCGCGTAGCCGGCGACGGAGAGCAGCGCGTATCCGATACCCAGGAGGGGAGCGGGCCGGTGCTCCCGTCCGCACCCCCATCAGCAGCACCAGACCGGCGACGCCGCTCGCCACCGCGACGGTTCCGGCGGCGCCGCTGCGCTCGCCCAGTGTGAGCCGGGCTCCGATGGTGACCAGTACCGGACCCGAGCCCAGGGTCACCGCCGTGGCCACGGTCAGCCCGGCCTGCTGCACGGACGCGAAGTGGGCCGTCGGGGACGCTTCCGTCTCATTGAGCACCAACCGAGACCTGGAGCGGATCCCAGCGCCGTGGCCCGCCGCCCATGAACGCAGGGGAACGCCCCCCATACACCCACCAACACAGCGGCCCGTCCACGGCGGGCCGCACGCGCTGGTGGCCATGGGCCGCCGCTCCATGACGGCGCGCTGGACAAAGACCAGAACAACGAGCAGGTGTCTGACTGCCGCCGGGGTTTCAGCCCGGTCAGCGAGCTCGCGATGGCGGAGCGGGCCGGGCCAGGCGGCCCCTCCGCCTCTGCGCAGCGGCTGTGCCGCTCGGCGCCGCCGGGTCGGCCCGCCGCAAGGCTCACGGGCACTGGGCCGCTTCCGCCCGGTCGGTTCAGGGCTTCTCGCCGTCCCGGTCGACGAGGGACTGGGTCATCTTCATCTCGCAGAATGTGACCTCGCCCTTCTTGTACGAGCGCCCGGCCGACGAGCCGTCCTCATACTTCTCCTCGTAGTCGCGCACCGCGACCGACTGGTTTCCCTGGTACTGGAAGGTGTCGGGGTCGAGGAGGTACTCCCGGCGCTGAACGGCCTTGCTGCCCAGGTCCGGGTATATGGCGATGGTGTCATGCCCCATGGGGTCCTTCACCAGGTGCGGGACCACCTCGATCCCGGGGTCCGCGGCCAGGGCCCGGTACAGCTTGGCCATCCCCTGCGGATGCACGGGATAGGCCTCGTCGAGGGTCGCCAGGAGCGCGAAGGTCTCGACCTGCTCACGCGTCAAGCCGGTGTCCTTGCCCATGGGGAACATGTCCGCCGCCTGCTTCCGGATCTCGGCGGGGTCGTCCGGCAGCGAGGCGAGCAGGCGATACAGCCGCCGCTGCGAGGGCTCGGTGTCGCCGTCCTTGTCGTCCTCCCTCACGGGGCTGTCGTACTGGACCCACTCCTCACTCACCTCGGGCTTGGCATCGGGCGCCGCGTCCGACGCTCCGTTTCGGCACTGCGCGGTCTTCAGGTAGACCCACTGGCCGTCGCGCGGATGCAGATCCGGCTGCTGCGATACCACTTCCGCCGCCTGCTCCAGGAGTGCCGTCGCGGACGTCAGGTCGGGGCCGGCAGGCTGCACGCCGCGCTCGGGTCCACCGCCACCGACGAGCATGGCCACCAGCACCGCGATGGTGATCACCGTCGCGGCACCTCCCGCAGCCGTCACGCGCCAGTCCAGCCGCATCCTGCGGGCAGAGCCCTGCTGCGCTGCTCCCAGCAGCTTCTGGCGGCCGGGAACCAACCGCGCCCGGTCCGGCGTCGGCGCATCGGCGCGCCACTCGTGCAGCTTGGTCATGTCATCCATGGGTTACCGCCCCGTTGTGGTCGCTTACGAGGGTGGGGTCGGCGCCGAGCGCCTTCCGCATCTTGCGCCGCGCCCGGTTCAGCCGGGAGCGGACCGTGCCTACCGGCACCCCGAGGGCGTCGGCACACTCCTGGTAGGTGAGGTCCGCCCAGGCGACCAGCAGCAGCACATGCCGGTCCTTCCCGGGCAAGGCCGCGATCGCCCCGGCCAGCGCCTGCTGCGAGGCCTCGGCCGTCACCCGCTCGTCGGCCCGTTCCGACCAGGACTCGGCCACCGGGTCGACGCCGGTACGGGCCAGCGCCCGCAGCGCCCGCACCTCGGAGCGGCGGTGGCTGCCGATGAGGTTGCCCGCGATGCCGTAGAGCCACGGCCGGGCACTGGCGCGCGCGACGTCGAAGCGGGCGCGGTTGCGGAAGGCGATGAGGAAGGTCTGCGCCGTGATGTCGTCGGCGTGGCTGTCGCCCAGCCGGCGCATCACATACCGGTGGATCTCGGCGGCGTGTCTGTCGTAAAGCCTGGCGAATATCTCCGGCCGCTCCAGGGATTCCTGGATGACCAGCGCGTCGTCGGTGGGTGGCTCCCCCACGAGGCCCTCGCTTCTTCGTGCAGTAGGAGTGGATTGCATTCCACCCCCTGTTGTCCGAAGCGGCCAGGAGGGTTCACGCACAGGTGTTGAAACCGCTCGCACGGAGATGCGGCAGCTCGTGTGCCCGGACAGCCCACGAGCTGTCGTCACCAGAATCCGTGACAGCGGCACTCCACTCCGGAGGCTTAAGACATGGTCATGCTCAGGAGCACTCACCCAGGTGCCAACACCAGGCCCTACCGGGAGAGTCGGGCACTCTGGACTGAGACACGACAGCTGTTCAGGTTCGATTCGGCAACCTTCCAGGGCGACGCCGAGTTCGGTTCCGTGACCTTCCAGGGCGCTGGTTCGACAGCGCGACCTTCTCCGGCGACATCGGGTTCCCGGGCGGTGTGGGCAACACCCGTAAGGATCCGGAGGCGTTCGCCAGTCTGATCCACGATGTCGAGACGAAGATCTTCGACGTCCTCCCGGACGAGACCTGGGTCTATCCGGGGCACGGCAACGACACGTCGCTGGGCGCGGAGCGTCCGCACCTGCCGGAGTGGCGCGCGGGGGTGGTGAGCGGCGAGGTGCACGCGGGGCGCGCGCTCTCTTCCGCGCGCCTGTTGCGCACCGCTGCCCGCACGCCCCGTGTGAACCCTTCACCCGCACCCGCGCGTCGCGCGCGCTCCCGCGCCTGTGCCGTCGCGCAGTCAACTGGAAGCAGCCCGCGGCAGGATGACGGCTCCTGCGCGGTACGGGCCGCCGGTCTCATTCCCCGCCCTCGACCGGCGGCCCGGGAGCGCGTCCGCCGGTAAGGGTCACGCGCCCATGGGCAGCGGGTGTTACGCCTCGGCCTGCGCCGCCCCCACCAGTGCCGCGACGCGCTCGACGCCGAACACGTAGCCCTGCACCCCGCAGCCGGCGATGACCCCGTCGGCGCGCAGCGAGACATAGGAGTGGTGGCGGAAGGACTCGCGCTGGTGGATGTTGGAGATGTGGACTTCCAACACCGGCAGGCCGTCACAGGTGTTGAGCGCGTCCAGGATCGCGACGGACGTGTGCGAGTAGGCGCCCGGGTTGATCACGATGCCGCAGTGGCTCAGCCGCGCCTCATGGATCCAGTCGACCAGCTTGCCCTCGTGGTTGGACTGGCGGAAGTCCACCGTCCCGCCGTGCGCGGCCGCCGCCTTGGCGCACATCGCCTCGACGTCGGCGAGGGTGTCGGAGCCGTAGATCTCGGGCTGACGCTGGCCGAGCAGGTTCAGGTTGGGGCCGTTGAGGATCATGATCGGGGCGTTGGCCAGGGTGCGGGGCACGGTTCCTCCGGTCCGTTCGACGGGGCGGCCCGTGGAGGACCGCTGCTCAGACCCGGTTTATCACGGTGCGAGTGCGTAGCGGCGGCCCGTACCCTGCCCGGCATGACGACGATCTCGTATCCCCCCAAGCCCTCCCCCGGCGACCGCATAGCCGTCATCTCCCCCGGCGCGGGCCTGCCTGGACTCCTCCCGCGCCCCTTCGAACTGGGCCTGGAGCGGCTGCGCAAGGAATACGATCTCGAACCGGTGGAGTACCCGGCGACCCGCAAGATGGGCTCCACACCCCAGGAGCGGGCCGCCGACATCCACGCCGCCTTCGCCGCCCCGGACATCAAGGCGGTGATCGCCTCCATCGGCGGCGACGACCAGATCACCGTACTGCCGTTCCTGGACCGGGAGTTGATCCGCGCCAACCCCAAGCCGTTCTTCGGGATGAGCGACAACACCAACCTGCTCGCGTTCCTGCGCAACACCGGGATCGTCGCCTATCACGGCGCCACCGTGATGTGCGAGCTGGGCCGCCCCGGCGCCATGCACCCGCAGACCGCCGACTCGCTGCGCGCGGCGCTGTTCACCTCCGGGGCCTATGAACTCAAGCCCGCCGAGCACTGGAACGACATCAACCGCGACTGGGCGGACCCCGCCACCTTCGAGGCGGAGCCGGAGACGCGTCCGGCCACCGGCTGGACCTGGGTGAACGCCGACCGCGTGGTGGAGGGCCGCAGTTGGGGCGGCTGTCTGGAGATCGTCGGCTGGCTGCTGATGGCCGACCGGGAGATCCCGCGCGACCTGGCGGAGTTCGACGGCGGTGTGCTGCTGCTGGAGACGTCGGAGGAACTGCCGAGCGCCAACGAGGTCTTCTGGACCCTGCGCAACATGGGCGAGCGCGGACTGCTCCAGCGCTTCTCCGCGCTGCTCATGGGCCGCGCCAGGACCTGGTCCTTCGAGCACCCCAACGACCCGGAGCAGGCCGCGCGTTACGCCGCCGATCAGCGCGAGGCCGTACTGCGGGCCATGCGTATGTATGCACCCACCACACCGATCGTCTTCGACGTGGACTTCGGCCACACCGACCCACAACTCGTGATCCCCTACGGCGGTCTCGTCCGGGTCGACGGGCCGGAGCGGCGCATCACCGTCACGTACTGAGCCTCGGCGCCCGCGTCCACGCGCCCCCGTAACTCTCGGTCACTGTGGGTAGTTGACGCGGCATGCACGACGTACGCACCGTAAGGGCACCCTCCATGCTGCGGCTCGCGGCCGCCTCGCTCGCCGGGACGGCCATCGAGTTCTACGACTTCTTCGTCTACGGGACCGCGGCCGCGCTGGTCCTGGGGCCGCTGTTCTTCCCCACGTTCTCGCCGGTGGCGGGGACACTGGCCGCGTTCGGGACGTTCGGCGTGGGGTTCGTGGCGCGGCCGCTCGGCTCCGTGCTGTTCGGGCACATCGGGGACCGGCACGGAAGACGGCCGGTCCTGGTCGCCTCGCTGCTGCTGACCGGCGCCTCCACGGTCGCGGTCGGCTGTGTGCCGACGTACGACACGATCGGGGTGGCCGCTCCGGTCCTGCTGCTCGTTCTGCGCTTTCTGCAGGGGCTCGGGCTCGGCGGGGAGTGGGGCGGTGCCGTGCTGTTGACGGCGGAGCACGCGCCTGCCGAGCGGCGCGGGCTGTGGTCGAGCTTTCCGCAGGTGGGCCCTGCGGTCGGCTTTCTGCTGGCGAACGGTGTGACGCTGCTGCTGGCGGCCTCGCTGTCCGAGGCGCAGTTCGCTCAGTGGGGATGGCGGGTGCCGTTCTGGGCGGCTGGGGTGCTCGCCGTGGCCGGGCTGTGGCTGCGGTCGTCGCTCGCGGAGAGCCCGCGGTTCCTGGAGATCGACGACCACGCGCACGTGCCGCTCGTCGAGGTGGTGCGCGACCACTGGAGGCTCGTCCTGCTGACCGCCGGTGCGCTGGCCATCGGGTACGCGATCTTCTACGCGGTCACGACCTGGTCCCTCGCCTACGGGACGGAACGGCTCGGGGTGAGCCGTACGGTGATGCTGGTCTGCATCATGGGTGCGGTCCTGGTGAAGGGGGCGCTGACCCCGCTGGTGGCGCTGCTCGGGGACCGGTACGGGCGCCGGCCGCTGTGCCTGGCCGGGTGCGCGGCGGCCGCGGTGTGGATGTTCCCGATGGTCGCCCTGCTGGCCACCGGCGCGCCGCTGCTGATGTTCCTCGGCTTTCTGGGCGCGATGCTGGCGTTCATCACGATGTTCGCCGTCATTGCCGCGTATCTGCCCGAGTTGTACGAACCGCGGGTGCGCTGCACCGGTGCCGCGGTCGGCTACAACCTCGGCGGGGTCCTGGGCGGCGCGCTGACGCCGCTCGCCGCGACCGCGCTCGCCGAGCAGGGCGGGCGGGTGCCGTGGGGGGTGGGGGCGTATCTGACCGGGATCGCGCTGCTCAGCCTCGGCTGCTTCGCGCTGCTGCCGGAGACCCGTCCGGCGCGGGTGGTGGCGCCGGCGCCGGTCATGGATTGATCGCCAGCTCCAGGTAGGCGGCGAAGATCACCAGGTGCACCCCGCCCTGGAGGGGTGTGGCGCGGCCCGGCACCACGGTCAGGGAGCTCACCACGATGGTCAGGGCGAGCAGCAGCATGTGGGTGGCGCCGAGGCCGAGGACGAGTGGTCCGGAGAGCCAGATCGTCGCCAGGGCGACCGCGGGGATGGTCAGGCCGATGCTGGCCATCGCCGAGCCGAGCGCGAGGTTGAGGCTGGTCTGCACGCGGTCGCGGCGGGCGGAGCGCAGCGCGGCGATCGTCTCGGGCAGCAGGACCAGCAGCGCGATGATCACACCGACGACGGCGTGCCCGAGTCCGGCCGACTCGACCCCGGACTCGATGGTGGGTGAGACCGCCTTGGCGAGCCCCACGACGCCGATCAGGGCCAGGCCCAGCAGGCCGAGGCTGATCAGCGCGGTGCGGGCGGAGGGCGCGTCGGCGTGGTCGTCCGCGGTGATCACCTCGCCCTGCCGGGTGATGGGCAGGAAGTAGTCGCGGTGTCGCACGGTCTGGGTCGCGACGAACAGGCCGTAGAGGATGAGTGAGGAGAGCGCGGCGAAGGTCAGTTGGACGGTGGAGAACTCCGGGCCCGGCTTGCTGGTGGTGAACGTCGGCAGGACCAGGCTGAGGGTGGCGAGGGTGGCGACGGTCGCCAGGGCCGCGCCGGTGCCCTCGGGGTTGAAGACGGCGGTGCCGTGCCGCAGGGACGCGACCAGGAGGCACAGGCCGACGATGCCGTTGCAGGTGATCATCACGGCCGCGAAGACGGTGTCCCGGGCGAGGGTGGCGCTCTTGTCGCCGCCGTCCGCCATCAGGGTGACGATCAGGGCGACCTCGATGACCGTGACCGCGACCGCGAGGACCAGGGAGCCGAAGGGCTCCCCCACCCGGTGGGCGACGACCTCGGCGTGGTGGACGGCGGCCAGGACGGCTCCGGCGAGCACCAGGGTCACCACGGCCACGACCGCGCCGGGCAGATCCCGGCTCCAGGTGAGGGCCAGCATGATGACCGCGAGCACCGGCACGAAGGCCGTCCACCGGGTGGTGAGCGACCTCAGCCGAGTGATCATGCAGCGATGGTCGCAAAGGGGGGCGGGCCCCGCATGTCGGCCATGGGGGGCCCGTCGCCCGCTACCGGGCTACTTCAGGTCGCTGGAGTCCAGCAGATCGCAGTTGGTGAAGCGGGGCGCACGGCTGCACAGGGCACCCAGTTGCTCGGCCATCTTGGTCGTCTCGGGGTCCTCGCTGTTGCGCATGGCCTCCTCGTACGAGTCGAACTCGATCAGTGAGAGGTAGCGCCCCGGAGTGTCACGGTCCTTCAGGAGGATGCGGTGGGTGGGGCCGCCCTCCCGGTCCGCGTTGCGCTGCCGCGCCTCTTGCAGCAGCTCTTCCATTTCCTCGAACCGATCGGTCTCGAAGTCGATGATCTGCACGAACTTCACGGATTACCTCCGCCGGCCACTGCGCCCCCGGGCCGGGGAACGCGCTCAGAACAAAGCAATCACCGGGAGCGGCACGCGGCAATCGCCACGCGCCACTCCCGGTGATGGTTGTTTCTACGTCCGAAGCCGTCAGGCCTCGATGCTGTCCTTCGGAGCGCCTTCGCTCTCCTTCTGCGCCGCCTCGGCCGCCGCCTGCTTCTTGGAGGCACGGAGGCTGGTGATCGTGGTGACGATCAGGACGGAGCAGATCACGCCGAGCGAGACCGGGATGCTGATCTCCGGGACGTGCACCCCGGACTCGTGCAGGGCGTGCAGCACCAGCTTGACGCCGATGAAGCCGAGGATCACCGACAGGCCGTAGCTCAGGTGGACCAGCTTCTTCAGCAGGCCGCCGATGAGGAAGTACAGCTGCCGCAGGCCCATCAGGGCGAAGGCGTTGGCGGTGAAGACGATGTACGGGTCCTGGGTCAGGCCGAAGATCGCGGGGATGGAGTCGAGGGCGAACAGGACGTCCGTCGTACCGATCGCGAGCATCACGACGAGCATCGGGGTCATGACCCGCTTGCCGTTCTGCTCGATCCACAGCTTGGTGCCGTGGTAGCGGTCGGCGACACCGAAGCGGCGCTCGGCGGCCTTCAGGAGCTTGTTCTCCTCGAACTCCTCGTCCTCCTCGTCGGCGCGGGCCTCCTGGATGAGCTTCCAGGCGGTCCAGATCAGGAAGGCGCCGAAGAGGTAGAACACCCAGGCGAAGCTGGCGAGGATCGCGGCACCGGCGGCGATGAAGATCGCGCGCAGCACCAGGGCTATCAGCACGCCGACGAGCAGCACGCGCTGCTGGTACTGCGAGGGCACCGCGAACTTCGCCATGATCAGGACGAAGACGAAGAGGTTGTCGACGCTCAGCGACTTCTCGGTGATGAAGCCGGCGAAGAACTCACCGGCAGGCTGGCCGCCGCCGAAGATCAGCAGGCCGAGGCCGAAGAGTCCGGCCAGGGCGATCCAGACGACGGTCCAGATACCGGCTTCCTTGATGGACACGTCGTGCGGCTTGCGGCCGATGAAGAAGTCGACCGCGATGAGGGCGGCGAGGCCCACGATCGTCAGGACCCAAAGGGTCACGGAAACATCCACTGCGCCTCCGGCAGTACGTAACTGGCAAATGTCAGCGTCTCGCTGCCGGAGGTCTCTTCCACCCGCGCACGGGCCGACGCCCCGGGATCTGGCCTGATCCGTATTGACGGGTACGCCGCAGTAGACAGGGAGTACTCCCCTCCGCACGAAAGAGAGTACCCCAATCACCAAGGAAAGGTAAAGAGGGAAGTAAAAGAATAACCAAAAGCCCAGGTCAGAGTGGCTTTACGGATGCTTTGTAAAGGTCAGATCAGGGTCATCGGTTCCAGGAGCGGCGGGCCGCCGCGACCTGGGTCAGCACCTGCTGGAGCACCTGGCTGCCGGGCGGCGCGAGCGGGGGCTCGTACGTCCAGGCATGGCCCACCCAGGGGTCGGCGAGGTGGTCCTCGGGCACCGGCGTCAGTCGCAGCAGCGAACGCCACAGCGGGTCCAGCAACGGGCCGTAGGCGGAGGCCTCCTCGCGGTCGGCGACCATCATCAGATGGACGCCGACGGACGGGCCCTCGTCCGCGAGATAGCGCAGCTGGTTCACGGCCCGGTCGTCGAAGCCGTGCGGGAAGTCATTGACGATCAGCAACTGCTCGGAGGTGTCGAAGCCCTGCGGGAGCGACTCGGGCGCTCCGCCGCGCACCGCCATCTGCACCAGGTCGACGCGCTGGGTCAGGCGGCCAAGGAGCTCCGTCACCCCCGCCGCGCCGACAGCGGGCGGGGCCGCGAGCACACCGGTCTGCACCAGCGGCGCGAGCGGCTGGGCTCCGGAACCGGCCGGGTCGATGACATGGACCGTGAAGTCGCCCGCCGGATAGACCGCGAGCAGCCGGGCCGCGTGCGCCACGGCCGTCTCCAGGGCGAGCCGGCGCAGATCGTGCGAGTCGTGGAACGCGCCGTCCAGCGATCCGGACGCACCGCTGTCGATCCACAGTCCGCGCTCCAGCGGCAGCCGGACCAGCATCGGGATCCGCAGCGGATCGCTCTCGGGCAGGTGCAGATCGCCCAGGCGCACTGCCATGGGCGTCTCCATCGGCACGCGGTAGGCGTGCCAGACCGGGTTGTCCCAGCGGGCGTAGGGCGGGGGCAGCGCGGGCTCGACGACGTCCGCCTCGGCGGTGAGCTGGGCGAGATCACGGTCGAGGGTGGCCCTGGCCTGGTCCACGAGCTGGGCGTGCTTGGCCTGGGCCGCCTCGCGGGCGGCGTCGCCCTGGCCGCCGATCCGGCTGCGCGGATCGGACAGGACGTGGTCCAACTCCTTCTCCATGCGCGAGTCGGCGAAGTCGACGGCACTGCGGTACGCGGCCGTCGTCCGCGCCAGGTCCTCGAACATGCCCCAGACCTGGTTGTACAGCCGCTCGTCCATGGACCAGCCGGTGGCGTCGCCCGCGACGGGCTGTCCGGGCTGACCCGGCTGGGCCGGGGGCGCGGGCGGTGCGGGCGGCGGGGCGGTGTTCTGCCGGCGCGGGTGGCTGTAGTTGACGCCGCCGTTGGTGGCGGGCGGTTCGCCGGCCGCGGCCGGATAGCCGGACGCGGGCGTGTTCTGCGGCGGCTGCCCGCCGTACGGAGGCGTCGCGGGCGACGGCGGTACGGCGCCGGAGGCGCCCTGGGTGCCGTACGGCGAGGTGGGGGTGGGTCCGGTCTGGTCGGGGCCCACGGCGGGCGCGGTCTGCGGCCGGTGCCGGTCGGTGTCCGCCGTACGGGGCGGGGGTGCCGGGACCGAGCGGGCCACGCCCTGGGCCACCGCTTCGTTGATGCTGTTCGCCAGCGTGCCGGCCTCGGGCAGGTTCTGGTCGGCGAGCAGCTCGGCGAGCCCGCCCGCGTAGCCCTGGCCGATGGCGCGCACCTTCCAGGCGTCCTGGCGGCGGTAGAGCTCCAGGGCGACGACGGCCGACTCGGCGTCCAGGCCGGTGATGGTGTAGCTGGCCACCTCGGTGCCGTCGAGGCCGGTGACCGCGATGAAGGGGGCGGCGATCGCGCCGAAGCGGACCGGGCCCCCCACGCCGGTGGGCAGGGCGAGCAGCACACTGACCCGGTGCACGGCTTCGGGCACGGCGTCCAGGTCCACCGCTAGACGATGGTCGGCTGCCGCCTGCCGGGAGACCTCCAGGCCCGGCAGGACGGGCGTGCCCGGATGGGCCACCCACTCCGTGCCGTGGACCTTGCCGTTGTCGTCGCTGAGCGTGGCGCCCGCCACGATCGGCGCGCCGGCCGAGACCCGGATCTCAAGACGGGCCTGGGAGAGCGGGTGGTTCTGTCCCCGCACCAGCTCGGCCGTCATCGCCTTCGTCCCCCTGTGTCGCTGTGTCTCGTGTCGTGAAGTGTGCTGCTCGCCGGTGGGACCTACAGGTGCGGCAGGATCGCCGGCATCAGGTCCTGGAAGGTACGGCCGTTGGCGGGAGTGCCGAGGGCCGTCATCGTCCAGCCGGGGCCGGTGCGGTGCACCTTGGCCATGATCTGGGCCGTGTAGGCGCCGCCGCCCGCGAGCGTGTAGCGGGCGAGCTCCTGGCCGTTGGTCTCGTCGACCAGACGGCAGAAGGCGTTCTGCACCTCCTGGAAGGTCTGGCCCGTGAAGGAGTTCACGGTGAAGACGATCTGGTCGATGTGGACCGGGACGCGGGCCAGGTCGACGAGGACTGCCTCGTCGTCGCCACCCTGGCCGACACCGCCGACCAGGTTGTCACCGGTGTGCCGGACCGAGCCGTCGTCGCTCACCAGGTGACGGAAGAAGACCACGTCGACCGGCTGCTTGTCGGCGAACAGAACGGCGGAGGCGTCCAGGTCGACCTCACGGGTGCGCGAGCCGAACAGGCCACGCCGGGGGGCCGCCTGCCAGCCGAGACCCATGCGCACCGCGGTCAGGCTGCCGCCGTCGTTCTTCTGCAGACTGATGGCCTGACCCTTGGTCATGTTGACGGTCACGTGCTGAATCCCCTCTCGAACTGTCCCCTGTTTCCGCGGAGTCCGCGGATGACGAGAACCCTACGCAGGGGCACTGACAGTGCCTAACCCAGGTCCGCACTTTGTGTCGGTCTTGCAACACTGCGCGCCCCGCGCGGTCCCCCTGTCCCCTCAGGCCAGGCCCGCCTCCTTCATCTGGCGCAGTTCCTTCTTCATCTCGGAGACCTCGTCGCGCAGCCGGGCCGCGATCTCGAACTGGAGGTCGGCCGCCGCGGCACGCATCCGCGCGGTCATCTCCTCGATCTGCTCGGTGAGCTCAGCGGCGGGCCGGTCGGTGGGCACGGTCTCCTTGGACTTGCCCTTGCTCTTGGCCGACTTCGCACTCAGGGAGGGCACGGGAGCCTTGGCGCCCTTGCCGTCCTTGGTCTTGCGGTAGCCGGAGCCGAGGAGTTGCTCGGTGTCGACGTCCTCGCGGGCGATCTGCGCGACGATGTCGTTGATCTTCTTGCGCAGTGGCTGCGGGTCGATGCCGTTGGCCCTGTTGTACGCGACCTGCTTCTCCCGGCGGCGGTTGGTCTCGTCGATGGCCTTCTCCATCGCCGCGGTGATCTTGTCGGCGTACATGTGGACCTGGCCGGAGACGTTGCGCGCGGCGCGGCCGATGGTCTGGATCAGGGAGGTGCCCGAGCGCAGGAAGCCCTCCTTGTCCGCGTCGAGGATGGCCACCAGGGAGACCTCGGGCAGGTCCAGGCCCTCGCGCAGGAGGTTGATGCCGACCAGGACGTCGTACTCACCGGCGCGCAGTTCGCGCAGCAGTTCCACCCGGCGCAGGGTGTCGACGTCGCTGTGCAGATAGCGCACCTGGATGCCCAGCTCCAGGAAGTAGTCGGTGAGGTCCTCGGCCATCTTCTTGGTGAGGGTGGTGACCAGGACCCGCTCGTCCTTCTCGGTGCGCGCCCGGATCTCGTGCACCAGGTCGTCGATCTGGCCCTCGGTGGGCTTGACCACGACCTCCGGGTCGACCAGGCCGGTGGGGCGGATGATCTGCTCGACCGCGCCGTCCGAGCGCGAGAGCTCGTACTGGCCCGGGGTGGCCGACAGATAGACGCTCTGGCCGATGCGCTCCTGGAACTCCTCCCACTTCAGGGGGCGGTTGTCGAGCGCGGAGGGCAGCCGGAAGCCGTGGTCGACCAGGGTGCGCTTGCGGGAGGCGTCGCCCTCGTACATGGCGCCGATCTGCGGCACGGTCACATGCGACTCGTCGATGACGAGCAGGAAGTCGTCCGGGAAGTAGTCGAGAAGGGTGTTGGGCGGGGAGCCGGGCAGTCGGCCGTCGAAGTGCATCGAGTAGTTCTCCACGCCGGAGCAGCTGCCGATCTGGCGGAGCATCTCGATGTCGTAGGTGGTGCGCATGCGCAGCCGCTGGGCCTCCAGGAGCTTGCCCTGCTTCTCCAGCTCGGCCAGGCGCTCGCCCAGCTCCTTCTCGATGTCGTTGACCGCGCGCTCCAGGCGCTCGGGGCCCGCAACGTAGTGGGAGGCCGGGAAGACGTACAGCTGCTCGTCGTCGCTGATGATCTCGCCGGTGAGGGGGTGCAGCGTGGACAGCGCCTCGATCTCGTCACCGAACATCTCGATGCGGACGGCCAGCTCCTCGTAGACCGGGAAGATCTCGATGGTGTCGCCGCGCACCCGGAAGGTGCCGCGGGTGAAGGCCGCGTCGTTGCGCGTGTACTGGATGTCCACGAAGCGGCGCAGCAGCTGGTCGCGGTCGATCTCCTCGCCGACCTTGAGGGGGACCATCCGGTCCACGTACTCCTGCGGGGTGCCGAGGCCGTAGATGCAGGACACCGAGGCGACCACGACGACGTCGCGGCGGGTGAGCAGCGAGTTGGTGGCGGAGTGGCGCAGCCGCTCGACCTCCTCGTTGATGGAGGAGTCCTTCTCGATGTAGGTGTCCGACTGCGGGACGTAGGCCTCGGGCTGGTAGTAGTCGTAGTACGAGACGAAGTACTCGACGGCGTTGTTCGGCAGCAGCTCCCGGAACTCGTTCGCCAGCTGCGCGGCCAGGGTCTTGTTCGGCGCCATGACCAGGGTGGGGCGCTGGAGCTGCTCGATCATCCACGCGGTGGTGGCGGACTTGCCGGTGCCGGTCGCGCCGAGCAGGACGACGTCCTTCTCACCTGCCTGGATGCGCCGGGCGAGGTCGGCGATGGCCTGCGGCTGGTCGCCGCTGGGCTGGTAGGGGCTGACGACCTCGAAGGGCGCCACCGTGCGTTCGATGCTGGAAACGGGCCGCATGGATCCACCGTACGGCCACCCACTGACAACGCGGTCCGGTCACCGGTTCTGCGGGGTGCGGGAGCGGCGTTCGTCGACGGTGCGGCGGGCCCGGAGCCGGGGGTGGCGGACGGTGTGCGAGCGGGCGCTGTGGGCGGGGACGCCGGGCTTGCCGTCGTCGGCGACGGCCGGGTCGGGCTTGCCCATGACCATCAGCGGGTCGAACATCACGACGATTCCGGCCAGCAGCAGGAAGGCGAGCGGGCCGATCATCATGGGCGCGAGCACGGCCGCGGACGAGTCGCCGGGAGTGGCGCTCTGGGTGCTGTGGAGATGGACGCTGAGGGCGGCCATGCCGGTGTAGTGCATTCCGCTCACGGCGAGGCCCATGACGAGGCTGGCGCCCACGCTCCACAGGAAGCCCCGGACCTGTCCGGCGGCCCACAGGGCGGCGGTGGCCGCGGCCATCGCTATGGCGACGGAGGCGGCGACGGTGAGCGTGTTGTACTCCAGCTTGCCGTTGAGCTGAAGGCCGGCCATGCCCAGGTAGTGCATGGAGGCTATGCCGAGCCCGGTGATGGTTCCGCCGGTGAACAGGGCCGTGCCGCGGGCGCCCTTGTAGCCGACTATGAAGATCCCGACGCCGACCATGACGACGGCGACGGCGAGGCTCGCGAACGTCATGGGCTTGTCGTAGTGGATCGGGGTCTCCTCGACGGTGAACCCCATCATCGCGACGAAGTGCATGGTCCATATGCCGGAACCGATGACCGCCGAGCCGAGGGCCAGCCAGCCGGGGCGCCAGGAGCGGGTGACGAGCATGGCTCTGGTGGTGCAGCGGAGACCGAGGGCGCCACCGAGGCAGGCCATGAGGTAGGCCACCAGCGGTGTGACGAGGCCGTAGCTGAATCCGTCGACCGTGCCCTGCATGCGCGGCTGTCCTTCCGCCGTCCTACATCCCGGAATGTACTGATATGCGCCCCCTCCCAGGACCGCCCGGGCGGTCAGGGTCGAGTGCAGAGAGTATGACTCCCACCGGAATGGTCGAACGATTTTCCGGCAAAGAAACACGGCCCTGCCCCAGTTGTGCGGCAGTGGTGAACGGTCTTGGGCAACACCATTCAATCCATGGCCATGATGCAACCCCTTGCTGTTGACGCTCTGCTGTCACAGTGGTGCTGACCGTGACGCTCGACAGAAGGAGAACGCATGCACGCGCGCGCTGTTGCCGCCACGACCTCCGCGCTCCTGGGGACCGCCGCCTTCCTGCTGCCGACATCCCACGCCCAGGCGGGCAGCACCGGCGAGCCGCCGGTGGTCCTCGCCCACCGGGGCGCTTCGGCCTACGCGCCCGAGAACACCCTGGCCGCCGTCGACAAGGCCGCCGAGCTGGGCATCCAGTGGGTCGAGAACGACGTCCAGCGCACCAAGGACGGTGCGCTGGTCGTCCTCCACGACGACAACCTGATGCGCACCACCGACGTGGAGGAGGTCTTCCCGGACCGCGCGCCCTGGAAGGTGAAGGACTTCACCGCCGCGGAGATCGCGCGCCTGGACGCCGGTAGCTGGTTCGGCCCCGCCTACGCGGGCGCGCGCGTGCCGACGCTGGAGCGGTACCTGCGCCGCGTCGAGCGCAACCACCAGAAGCTGCTCCTGGAGATCAAGAACCCCGTCCTGTACCCGGGCATCGAGCGGCAGACCCTGAAGGTGCTGGCCAACGAGGGCTGGCTCGACCGGGAGCATGTGACCGGGCGCTTGATCGTGCAAAGCTTCGGCGCGGACACCGTACGGACCGTCCACGACCTCAAGCCGGCCGTCAGAACCGGGTTCCTCGGCACCCCGAACGTGGCGGACCTGCCCGAGTACGCCGAGTTCACCGACCAGATCAACCCCGCCCACGGCTCGATCTCCACAGGCTATGTCGCCGCCGTGCACGCCTTCACCGGACCGCACGGCACGCCGCTGGAGGTCTTCACCTGGACCGTCGACACCGCGGCCGACGCCCGGCGGGTCGCCGGGTACGGCGTCGACGGGATCATCACCAACAAGCCGGACGTGGTGCGCGACGCCGTGCAAGGGGGGTGACGGGGCGGCCCGGGGAGCCGGTGCGGTGCCGGTTCCCCGGGGCGTTGTCAGTGCCGGGCCGTACGGTGGGGCGCATGGACAGCCATGGGCAGAACGAGCAGCAGGTCGTGTGGGCCGTCGTCGGCACCGACATCGGCCCGCTGCTGCTGGCCGCGACCCGCGAGGGCCTGGTCAATGTCGTCTTCCACGCCACCGACGCGGTGCGCGACCGGGCCCTTGACCGGCTCGGGTCCCGGCTGGGCCGCACACCGGTCGAGGCGCCCGGCTCCCCGTTGCTCGCCGAGGCGATACGCCAGGTGAAGGCGTACTTCGCGGGCGAGCGGCACGACTTCGAGCTGCCCCTGGACTGGTCGCTGATCTCGGGCTTCAACCGGCAGGTGCTGCGCGAGCTGGCCACCGGCGTGCCCTTCGGCTCGGTCGTCGGCTACGGCGATCTGGCCGGGCGGGTCGGCCAGCCGGGCGCCGCGCAGGCGGTGGGCACGGCGATGGGTGCCAATCCGCTGCCCGTGGTCGTGCCGTGCCACCGGGTCGTGGAGAGCGACGGCGGCATCGGCGGCTTCGGCGGCGGCCTGGAGACCAAGCGAAAGCTGCTCGCACTGGAGGGCGTACTGCCGGAGCCGCTGTTCTGACCTGGCCGGTCTAGTCGTAGTGCCGTGCCTCGAAGACGTTGCCGTCCGGGTCGCGGAAGTAGAAGCTGCGCTTGGCCGGGCCGCGGGCGCCGAAGGAGTCGTGGGAGATCTCCGAGACCGGCACCCCGCTGCCCTCCAGGCGGCCGAGCAGCGCGTCGAAGGCGTCCGCCGGGAGGGCGACACAGACGTGGTTGACCGGGTGTCCCGCGCTCTTCACGGCGCTGGGGAGCATCTTCATCCGTGCCGCCATGGTCTGCGGCATCAGGTCGATGATGGTCTCCTCGTTGAGCCGCACCGAGGGGAACGGCACCCGCCCCTCGGCGAACTCGGTGAGCCGCACGGGCTCCGTGCCGAGCGTCTTCTCGTAGAACTCGGTCGACGCGATCGGGTCGCTCACCCAGAGGACGACATGGTCGAGTCGTGCGGTGTGGTCGGTCATGCGTCCCAGGCTGGTGTCGTCCCCCACAGGCCGCAAGTGGTTTGACCGGTCGCGGGGCTCGCCAGGGATGAGGGAGGACCGAACGACAGGAGGCGGGCACGTGGTGCTGGTGGTGTCGGAAGAGGTACGGGACGCGATCGACGCGCGTCGACCCGTGGTGGCCCTGGAGTCCACGATCATCGCGCACGGGCTGCCCCGCCCGCGCAACCTCCAGGTGGCCCTGGAGCTGGAGGACGTCGTACGGCGTGCCGGTGCCGTGCCCGCGACGATCGCCGTGCTCGACGGGCGACCCCATGTCGGCCTGGACAAGGAGCAGTTGGAGCGGGTCGCCAACGAGGACGGCATCCGCAAGCTCGGGCACCGCGATCTGCCGCTCGCGGTGGCGGCCGGGGCGAGCGGGGCGACCACGGTGTCGGCGACGGCCCTGCTGGCGGCGCGGGCGGGCGTCCGGGTGTTCGCGACCGGCGGGCTCGGCGGGGTGCACCGGGAGTGGACGGTGACCCAGGACGAGTCGGCCGACCTGGGGCTGCTGGCGCGCACCCGGATCACGGTGGTCTGCGCAGGCGTGAAGTCGATCCTGGACGTGCCGGCCACGCTCCAGCGGCTGGAGACGCTGGGGGTCGCGGTCGCCGGGTACGACACCGACCGCTTCCCGGGCTTCTATCTGTCGGACTCCGGGCACCCGGTGGACTGGACGCTGCGCTCCCCGGAGGCGGTGGCGGAGGTGATGCGGGCTCAGGACGCTCTGGACGGACCGGAGTCGGCGCTGATCGTCGCCAATCCCGTACCGGAGTCGGAGCAGCTGGATCCCGGGCTGCACGCGCGTGTGCTCGCCGAGGCGCTGCACGCGTGCGAGGAGGAGGGGGTCACCGGCCAGGCCGTCACGCCGTTCCTGCTCGACTACCTGGTGCGGCACACCGACGGCGCCTCGCTCGACGCCAATCTGGCGGCGGTGCGCGGCAACGTAGGGCTGGCGGCGCGGATCGCGGCGGCCTGGGCCCGGGCGTGACGACCGCGCCGGACGGTGCCCTGCTGGTCGTCGGCGATGTCGTCACGGACGTCATCGCCCGGCACTCGGGCCCGCTCGCCCCGGGCACGGACACGGCCGCAGCGATCCGGACCGTGCCGGGCGGCGCGGGCGCCAACGTGGCCTGCTGGGCGGCGTACTCCGCGGCGGCGGAGGTACGGCTGCTCGGACGGGTGGGCGCGGAGGCGGCGGCCTGGCACGAGCGGGAACTCACGGCCTGCGGAGTACGGCCACAGCTCGTCGTCGATGCCCACGCGCCGACCGGGACGGTGGTCTGCCTGGTCGACGCGGGTGCGGCGGCCGAGCGGACGTTCCTGACCGACAGCGGCGCCGCGCTCCGGCTGGACGCCGACGACTGGTCGGAGGCGCTGCTGGACGGGGTGGCCCGGCTGCATCTGTCGGGCTATCTGCTGTTCGCCGAGTCGAGCCGGGCGCTGGTGGCGGCGGCCCTTGGGTCGGCCCGCGCGCGTGGGGTGCCGGTGAGCCTGGATCCGGCGTCGGCCGGGTTCCTGGTGGACCTGGGCGTGGACCGCTTCCTCGCCCTCGTCGACGGCGTCGAGATCCTGCTGCCCAGCCGGGACGAGGCCTGCCTGCTGACGGGGCTGCCCGACGCGGCGGACGCGGCGGCCAAGCTGAGCCACCACGTCCCTCTGGTAGTCGTCAAGCAGGGCGCGGCCGGTGCGCTGGTCGCCGAGGGCGGGACGGTGCGTGCCCGCATCCCGGCGGCACCGGCGACCCCGACCGACACGACCGGCGCGGGCGACGCCTTCACGGGCGCCTTCCTCGCCGCGCTGCTCAGGGGCGCGGGATCCGAGGAGGCGGCGCGGGAGGGGTGCCGGGCGGGCGCGTCGGCGGTGGAGCGGGTGGGCGGGAGACCGCCGGGGGCGGACTGAGCAAGGCCACGCGGGGAAGCTGCCGAGGGACAAGGCCCATCGTCGGCCCCGCCCGCCTCAGCCCTTCCGCCCCCACGCCGAGATCATCGGGGCCGTGGCCAGGTCCACGCGTCCTGACGCGACGTTGGCGAGGTGGCGGTCGATGTCCTGGTCGGTGGCGAGGTCCGCGGCGACGAGCTGGTCACGGATCTGACGGATCGTCGCCGACTCCAGGGCCGCGCAGGCGGGCGAGGCGACCGGGAAGTAGCCGTCGGCCTCGATCCGCTGCAACCCGGCCTGCCGCAGCAGTCGCGGGAGCCGGCGCCCGTAGGAGAGGTCAGCGCCCCGGTCGGCGAGGAGCTTGCGGAAGCCCTGCCGCAGCCGGTTGGCCAACTGCTGCTCGGGGCCGTGTTCGTCGGGGCAGGCCAGGGGCTGGAGGCCGGGGTCGGCTTCCTCGACGATGAGCCGTCCGCCGGGCCGCAGTGCGTCGACCATCGAGCGCAACGCCCGTTCCCGGTCCGGGACATGAACGAGGACGAGCCGGGCATGCACCAGGTCGAAGCCCTCCCCCGGCGGCTCCTCGGTTCCCACGTCGTGGACGCGCACCTCGACCGGCGGCCGGGCGGCCGCCGCGACCCGTGAGGTGTCGATGTCGGTCGCCACCACCCGTCCGGTCGGCCCGACCTTCTTGGCGAGCCAGGACACCACGGAGGTGCCGCCCGCGCCGACCTCCCAGCAGCGCCAACCGGCGCCTACGCCCAGGGCTTCGAAGTGCCGGAAGGTCGTGGGATCGAAGAGGGCGGCGAAGGCGTCGAAACGCTCGCCGGCTTCACTCTGCCGGTTGTCCAGGAGATACCCGTCGGTTCGCGTCATGCCGCGATCATCCCATTTATCCATCTTGTCCGGAGTGGTCGACGCGCACCGGGAACGCGTTCACGACCCCGCCGAGGCAGGTTGTCCACAGCCGGGAACCAAGCGGAATGACCTGCTCCCACAGGCTTACCCGGCTCTCACACCGACCTGGCAGACTGGCGCGACCAGCGCGGAAGACGGCGCGAGGAGATCCACGCGAGGAGATCCAGATGTCCATGGCAGGAAATCTGCGGAAGGTCACGAGCCTCGGCACGGTCGGCGGCCTGCGCAAGGTTGCCCGGCTGGCCCGGCGGCGCCCCCGAGTCGACCTGAGCCACCCGGCCCGCTCCCCGCTGGGTTCCTCCGTGGTGAACTGCGTGAGCTACCGCGAGGGCGCACGCGTCCCCGCGAGCGGTGATCTGGTCGACATAGTGGAGCGGGTGCGCAAGCGCGGCGACGGTTTCGTCTGGCTCGGCCTGCACGAGCCGACGGACGAGGAGTTCGCGGGCATCGCCGAGCTGTTCGAGCTGCATCCGCTGGCCGTCGAGGACGCGGTCGAGGCCCATCAGCGTCCCAAGCTGGAGCGCTACGACGAGACGCTGTTCGCGGTGTTCAAGACGGTCTGCTACGTCGAGCACGAGGAGCTGACGGCGACCAGCGAGGTGGTGGACACCGGCGAGATCATGGTCTTCACCGGCGAGGACTTCGTGATCACCGTGCGGCACGGCCGGCACGGCTCGCTGGGTCCGCTGCGCGAGGAGCTGGAGTCGCAGCCCGAACAGCTCGCCAAGGGCCCGGCGGCGGTGCTGCACGCCATCGCGGACCATGTGGTCGACGACTATCTGAGCGTCACCGACTCGGTGCAGGCCGATATCGACCAGGTGGAGACGGATGTGTTCGCCGAGGCGGGCGCGCGGGTCGACCCCGGCCGGATCTACCAGCTCAAGCGGGAACTCCTCGAACTGAAGCGGGCGGTGGCCCCGCTGGCCCGACCGCTGGACGAGCTGGCCACCAAGCCGCTGCGGGTGATCGACCCGGAGATACAGGCGTACTTCCGTGATGTCTCCGACCACCTCCTGCGGGTCAGGGAGCAGATCGCCTCCTTCGACGAACTGATCAACTCGATCCTCCAGGCGCACCTCGCGCAGGTCACCGTCGCGCAGAACGAGGACATGCGGAAGATCACGGCCTGGGCCGCGCTGGTCGCGGTGCCGACGATGGTCTGCGGGGTCTACGGCATGAACTTCGAGCACATGCCGGAGCTGCACTGGAAGTTCGGGTATCCGCTGGTCATAGGCGTGATCGCCGTGGCGTGTCTGAGCCTGTACCGCGGCTTCAGGCGCAACGGCTGGCTGTGACGGGGCGTCCCCGCCGCCGTGGCGAGGACGCGCTCCGCACGATCCGTGCCGCTCAGTGCGCGGCGGTCCTGGCGTAGACGCTCTCGACCCAGGAGGCGATCTGGTCCTCCGTCAGGTGCTGGGCCAGGTCGGCCTCGCTGATCATGCCGACCAGGCGCTTGTTCTCGATGACGGGGAGCCGGCGGATCTGGTGCTCCTGCATCACCTGGAGCACCTCGCCGACATCGGCCTCCGAGGCGACCCAGCGCGGGGTGCCCTGGGCCATCTCGCCCGCGGTGACCTTGGCCGGGTCGTGTCCCATGGCCACGCAGCCGACGACGATGTCGCGGTCGGTGAGGATGCCGCAGAGCCGGTCGTTCGAGTCACCGATGGGCAGGGCGCCGACGCCGAGGTCACGCATCAGCTGAGCGGCACGGTCCAGGGTCTCGTGCGCCGGGATCCACTGGGCGCCGCGGTGCATGATGTCTCCGGCAGTGGTCATGAAGTACCTCCTGATGCCGGACGGCCGGCGCGGCGCAGGACGCACCGCTAGTCCCGGCGCCCTACATTCTCGCCGCGCCGAAGGGCGACCGCACCTCAGAGGAGGGCGGCCCCCTGGGCCGGCCGGTCGGCGCGGTCAGCCGGTCCATCCGCTCCAGGCGGGGTGGCGGGGGTCGTCGGCGCGGACCAGGACATCGGCGGTGGCGGCCGGGTCGGTCTCGTCCTCGTAGCGCTCGAAGGCGGGCAGGGTCCAGTGCTCGGCCTCGGGGGTACGGCGACGCAGGGCGCCCGGAGAGAGACGGACATGGACGGTCAGGTCGAAGGGGAACCAGTGCCGGAGGAGGAGTGGGCCGTGCAGCAACAGGGCGCCGCCGGGCGGGAGCCGGACGTAGGGGCTGCGGGTGGCCCGGTCGGTGACCGGGTCCCACAGGTCGGGCAGGACGCGGCCGTCGCCGCCGGGTTCGAGGGGGCCGAAGACCTCGCGCCACAGGGCGCCGGTGTCCAGCCAGCCGTCGTAGTAGGCCTCGACGTCCCGGCGGCCGTGTTCCAGGCGGAGCGAGGCGGGGCGCAGGAAGCCCTCGGCGCCGACGGCCAGCGAGGGGCGGCCACGGGTCCGCAGCGCTTCGCCGACGCGTTCCGCGAGGTCTCCCGGGCGGGCGGCCGGGGCGCCGTCGAAGGCGATGCGCGGCCAGGGACCGCCGTCGGCGGGCTTCAGGTCGAGCAGCCGCTCGGCGAGGAGGTCGCCGAGCCGGTCCCAGGTGATCGCTTCGAGTCGCACAGGGCCCATGATGCGTCAGAGCCGACCGCGGGGATGGTGCCCGGGCACGTCGGGGGGAATGAACCGGGTATGGCACAGCCGGCAACTCCCCCGCACCGCGCGGGACTTCTCGCCATCCAGCCGCTGCGGCGGCGGCACTGTGCCGGGTGCCGGGGCGGTCCGCTGTCGCTGCTCGTGCTGGAGGACGGGGCGCCGCGGTGCCTGGACTGCGCGGACCTCGGGCATCTGGTGTTCCTGCCGCGCGGCGACACCGCGCTGACTCGCCGCTCCCGGGAGGAGAGCGGGCTGTCGGCGGTGGTGGTGCGGTTCAACCGGCGCAAGGGGCGCTACGAGCGGCAGGGCGTCCTCGTCGAGGAGGCGGGGCTGGCCCGCGCCGAGGCGCGGTGTCTGGCGGACGCCGAGGCCAGACGGCGCCGACGCCAGCGGGACGCGCGGCGCCGGGCCGCCGAGGACGCGCGGTTCACGGAGGCGTTCGCGGCGGAGATACGGCGGCTGTTCCCGGGCTGCCCGGCGGACCGGGCCGCCGCGACCGCAGCGCACGCCTCGGTGCGGGGCAGCGGACGGGTCGGCCGCAGCGCGGCGGGGCGCGCCCTGTCCGAGACGGCCGTGACGTCGGCGGTGGCGGCCTCCGTACGGCATCTGGACACGCCGTACGACCACCTGCTGATGAGCGGGGTGCCGCGGCGCGAGGCCCGGCGGAGGGTCGCGGCGGCGGTGGAGGCGGTGCTGAGGGGCTGGCGTGCACCGGTGGCAGAGGCGGGCTGAGCGCGCGCCTGCCGCCCCACCCGCTCCGGGCTGGACTCTCGCTTATGTCCCCGCGCCGATGGGCCATGGGACGGAGCCGCTCAGGGGAATTCACTTGTGGTGTCAGGTGGTGCCGGGAAGGATCTCCGGCGGCGATGGGGAGTTGAGGTTCTGATGATCGATGGGCCGTACTTCGTACTGACCGTGCTGGGTGTGCTGGGGACCGGTCTGGTGGCGGGGGTGTTCTGCGCGTTCTCGACCTTCGTGATGAGGGGGCTCGCCGCGCTGCCGCCCGCGCAGGGCGTCGCGGCGATGCAGGCGATCAACGTGGCCGCGGTGACCCCCGCGTTCATGATGGTGTTCCTCGGTTCCGCGGTGCTGTGCGCGGTGCTCGCCGTGGTGACGTTCGTGCTGTGGCCCGACGAGGGGACCGTGGAGCTGCTGCTGGGCAGCGCGCTGTATCTGTTCGGTTCGTTCGGCGTGACCATGGTCGCCAACGTGCCCCGCAACGACGCGCTGATGAAGCTGGAGCCGGGTACGTCGGAGGCGAGCGCGTACTGGACCAGGTATGTGCGGGAGTGGACGGCCTGGAACCACGTGCGCATGATCGCCTCGTCGGCCGCCGCCGTCTGCTACGTGCTGGCGCTCACCTGAGGGAAAGCGCAAGGGGCGAATGAGACGTATCGTGGCCGAAAGAGTGCCGCCCGACGTCGCGTCCGACGACGCGCGCCCCCGCTCCGCACGCAAGGGAGACGGCCATGGCCGATCCCAAGGGATTCATGACCACTCCTCGCCAGGACTGGCCCCGGCGGCCGGTCGAGGAGCGGGTCCGGGACTGGGACGAGGTCTATGTCCCCGGGGCGCTGCTGCCCATCGTGAGCAAACAGGCCGACCGGTGCATGGACTGCGGCATACCGTTCTGCCACGACGCCTGTCCGCTCGGCAATCTGATCCCCGAGTGGAACGACCTGGTGTCCCGGGAGGACTGGCGGGCCGCCGCCGACCGGCTGCACGCCACCAACAACTTCCCCGAGTTCACCGGGCGGTTGTGCCCGGCGCCGTGCGAGGCGGGGTGTGTGCTCGCTATCAACCAGCCCGCGGTCACCATCAAGAACGTCGAGTGCGCCATCGCCGACCGCGCCTGGGAGCTGGGTTTCGCCCCGCCCCGGCCGCCGGACCGGCTGTCGGGACGGACGGTCGCGGTGATCGGCTCGGGGCCCACGGGGCTCGCGGCGGCCCAGCAGCTGACCCGGGCCGGGCACACGGTCGCGGTGTACGAGAAGGACGACCGGATCGGCGGACTGCTGCGGTACGGCATCCCCGAGTTCAAGATGGAGAAGGGGCAACTGGAGCGGCGCGTAGGGCAGATGAGGGCCGAGGGGACCAAGTTCCGTACGTCCACGGCGGTCGGGCGGGATCTCGGCGCCGTGGAGCTGCGCGCTCGCCATGACGCGATCGTGATCGCCACGGGGGCGACCACGTGGCGTGAGCTGGAGGTGCCGGGGCGGGAGCTGACCGGGATCCACCAGGCGATGGAGTACCTGCCGCTGGCCAACCGGGTGTGCGAGGGGGACATCGAGAGCTCGCCGATGTCCGCCGCCGGGAAGCACGTGGTCATCGTGGGCGGCGGTGACACCGGCGCCGACTGTCTGGGCACGGCCGTCCGGGAGGGCGCCGCGTCGGTGACCCAGCTCGACATCTACGCCCAGCCCGGCGCCGAGCGCGACGAGGACACCGAGCCCTGGCCGACGTACCCGAAGGTCTACCGGCTCTCGGCGGCCCATGAGGAGGCGGGGCAGCTGGGGACGGCGCCCGCCGCGGACGCGGACGCGCGGCTGTTCGCGGCGTCCACGCTGCGCTTCACGGGGGACGAGAGCGGGCGGGTACGGTGGCTGCACCTGGTCGAGGTCGACTCGAACCGGCGGCCCAGGCCCGGCACTGGCCGGGCGATTCCGGCCGAACTCGTGCTGCTCGCGCTCGGGTTCAGCGGGCCCGACCAGGAGGACGGGCTGCTCGGACAGCTGGGGGTCGAGCTGGAGCCCCGGGGCACGATCGCCCGGGACGCCGAGTTCGCCACGAACGTCCCCGGCGTGTTCGCGGCCGGGGACGCGGCCCGGGGGCAGTCGCTCGTCGTGTGGGCGATAGCCGAGGGCCGGGCGGTGGCGGCCGCCGTCGACCGCCGGCTGACGGGAAGCTCACGACTGCCGGCGCCGATCTCGCCGTACGACCGCCCCATGACGGTCTGACGGTCTCACTGCCTGAGGACACGGTCCGGGCGGGTCAGCCCTGCCGCTCGTCCGTTCCCGCCACCTTGCCCACCGCCAGGGCCATGCGGTTCCAGGTGTTGATGGTGAGGATCAGGGCCAGCACGTGGGCCAGTTCGGCCTCGTCGAACCGGGCTGCCGCCTCGGCGTAGACGGCGTCCGGGACGCCAGCGTCGGAGACCAGGGTGACCGCCTCGGTCAGGGCCAGGGCCGCCTGCTCCTTCTCGGTGAAGAAGTGGCGGGCCTCCCGCCAGACCGCGACCAGGTGCAGCCGGTCCTCGGTCTCACCGGCCTTGCGGGCGTCGTTGGTGTGCATGTGCAGGCAGTACGCGCAGTTGTTGAGCAGCGAGGCGCGGATCTGGATGAGCTCGACCAGCGTCGGGTCCAGGCCCTCGCGGGCGGCGGCGTCGAAGGCGACGATCGCCCGGTTGATCTTCGGGGCGGTCTTGGCGAAGTTCATCCGGGGGGCCTTGGCGTCGATCTGCGTGTTCATCGTCATGCCTCATAATCTACGGCTCCGAAAGACCCCCTGTAGGGTGCATTTTCGTGTCCGAATCATGGGTCAATTCCGCGGAGCGCATCGGCGCGGATCTGCATCTGGAGCTGTCCGGGCCGGGCGGCAGACGGGCCGCTCTCATCCGTGCCCTGCGCGACGCCGTGCGCGGCGGCAGACTCGCCCCCGGCACCCGGCTGCCGCCCTACCGTTCGCTCGCCGCCGACCTGGGCGTCGCCCGGAACACGGTGGCCGACGCGTACGCCGAGCTCGTCGCCGAGGGCTGGCTCACCGCCCGCCAGGGCTCGGGCACACGCGTCGCGGAACGGGCGGAGCCGCCACGACACGCCGGGAAAGCGCCCGGGAAGACCCCGCCACGCGCGCGTGGCCCGCGGCACGACCTGCGCCAGGGCACCCCGGACGTCTCGGGCTTCCCGCGCGCGGACTGGCTCGCCTCCTACCGGCGGGCCCTTCAGCAGGCGCCGAACGAGGTGTTCGGGCCCGGCGATCCGGCCGGGCGCGTGGAGCTGAGGGAGGCGCTCGCGGAGTACCTCCCGCGCGCGCGTGGCGTCCGCTGCGACCCGGCGCGGATCGTGATCTGCTCCGGCTTCGCACACGCGATGCGGCTGCTGTTCGAGGGGCGGGTGCTGCGCGGTCCGCTGGCCGTGGAGGCGTACGGGCTGCCCTTCCACCGGGAGCTGCTCACCCGCGCGGGGGTGCGGACCGTGCCGCTGCCCCTGGACGAGCACGGCGCTCAGGTCGCGCGGCTGGGCCGCGAGCGGGGCGTCCTGCTCACCCCCGCGCACCAGTTCCCGACCGGCGGCCCGCTGCACGCCGTCCGCCGCGCCGCCGTGGTCGACTGGGCACGCGCGCGTGACGCGGTGATCGTGGAGGACGACTACGACGGGGAGTTCCGCTACGACCGCAAGCCCGTGGGAGCCGTCCAGGGACTCGATCCCGAGCGGGTGATCTTCGTCGGCTCGGTGAGCAAGAGCCTGTCCCCGGCGGTGCGGCTGGGCTGGATGGTCCTGCCCGAGCGGTACGTCGAGGGCGTGCTCGCGGCCAAGGGCGAGCGGGAGGCCTGGGCGAGCGTGCTGGACCAGCTGAGCCTCGCCGACTTCCTCACGCGCGGGTCGTACGACCGTCATGTGCGGCGGATGCGGCAGCGGTACCGCGGCCGCCGGGACCGGCTGGTCGCCGCGCTGGCCGAGCGGGCGCCGCACATCGAGGTCACCGGGGTGGCGGCCGGGCTGCACGCGGTGCTGCGGCTGCCGCCCGGCACCGAGGCGGCCACCGTCGCGCGGGCCGAACGGACCGGGGTGGCCCTGGACGGGCTCGCCGCGTTCCGGCACCCGGAGGCCGCGGAGGCCGCCGTACCGGCCTATGACGGGTTGGTCGTGGGCTACGCGACCCCGTCCGAGCACGCCTATACGGCGGCGCTGGACGCCCTCTGCGGAACCTTTCCGGATCCGTAAATCTTCTCCGAAGTGTCCGAAAAGTGGCTTCCGGGCTACATGGATCGGAACAGCAGTGGGATCATCGGAGGAGGTGGCGTACCGCTGTCGTGTCCACACAGTCCCGGCGGTGGTCCGTCCCATCCTTCGTTCCGCCGTCAGGCGCAGGGCCCACCCCGCGCGTCCCCCCTGTTGGCGGTCGGTCCTGGAGGGTGCTCGATGACGACGCTGGATGAACGTCACGGAGAAGGCGCACGCGACGGGGAAGAGCCCCGGGGCGAGGTGGCCCTCGGCCTGACGCAGACGTACGGCCCGGCCACCGTCCCGCTGGAACAGCCTCTTGCCGCCGTGCCGGCCAGGGCCGGGTCCAAGGCCGCGAATCTCGCCCGCGCGGCCGGGGCCGGGCTGCCGGTGCTCCCCGGCTTCGTGATCCCCTACAGAGCGGCCGGCGACCCGCATTCCCTGCGCCGGGCCTGGCAGGCGCTGTCCGACGGCGGCAGCCGTCCGCTGGTCGTGCGCTCCTCCTCGCCGCGGGAGGACACGGAGGAGTCCTCGCTCGCGGGCCAGTTCGCCTCGGTGCTCGATGTACGGGGCTGGCAGGGCTTCCGTACGGCCGTGCGGACTGTACTGGACTCGGCGCGCGGGCCGGACGGGTCGGTCGCGCCGATGGCGGTGCTGGTCCAGCCGATGCTCGCCGCCCGGGTCGGCGGGGTGATGTTCGGTGCCGATCCCGTCGAGGGACGGGCCGACCGGATGCTGGTCAGCGCGGTCCGCGGTGGGCCGGACAGCCTGGTCAGCGGTGCCCAGGCGGGCACCAACTACTGGCTCGGCGGACACGGGCGGGTGCTGCGCACCGAGCCCGCGGGGGCGGACGCGCTGCTCACCCGGGGCGAGCTGTTCCGGCTGGCCCGGCTCGCGCGGCGGGCCCGGCGGGTGTTCGGCGGGCCGCAGGACATCGAGTTCGGCTTCGACGCGGACGGCCGGCTGTGGCTCTTCCAGAGCCGCCCGATCACCGCGATGGCGGCACGGCCGGTCCGCCGGGCGCGGCTGCTGGGGCCCGGACCGGTCGCGGAGACGCTGCCGGACCAGCTCCAGCCGCTGGAGGAGGACCTGTGGCTGGCGCCGATGACCCGCGGTCTCGCCGCCGCGCTGGACATCGGCGGCACCGCGCCGCGCCGGCTGCTGCGGGCGGCGCCCGTGGTCACAGCCGTCGGCGGGCGCGCGGCCGGTGATCTGCAGCTGCTCGGCGCGGTGCGGCCGAGGCACCGGTGGCTGGCGCTGCTGAACCCGGCGCCGGGGGCGCGCCGGCTGGCGGCGGCCTGGCGGGTGGGCCGCCTCGGCGCCGCGCTGCCCGGACTGGCGACGGACCTGGTGGCGGACGTGGACCGGCGGCTGGCCGAGGTACCGGCACCGGCCGGCCTCTCCTCGGCCGCTCTCACCGACGAGCTGCGCTGGACCCGCCGTGTCCTGGTCTCGCTGCACGCCCAGGAGGCCCTCGCGGGCGCGCTCCTGCGCGAGTCCCCGGCGGGCCGCACGGCCGCGGGCACGGCCCTGGCCGCCCTCGCGGCGGCTCGCGCGCGCGGGGTGCCCGACGAGCGGATCGTCGCCACGGACCCGGTGGTCCTGGCGCTGACGGCACCGAGCCTGCTGCACGACGTCCACCTGCCGACGGCGATCCCCGACCAGGACGACACGGGCACGCGCCGCGGCTCCGGCTCCCACTCCGCCCCCACCCCCTCCCCCGCCCCGGACCGCCTCCCCACCCGGACCTCCCCCGCCGCCCTCCCGCCCAGAGAAGCCCTGCGTCTGCGTATCCGCTGGGTGCAGGAGCTTCAGATCCGCCTGGT
The DNA here is from genome assembly GCF_027270315.1 of Streptomyces cinnabarinus. Taxonomy (NCBI): domain Bacteria; kingdom Bacillati; phylum Actinomycetota; class Actinomycetes; order Kitasatosporales; family Streptomycetaceae; genus Streptomyces; species Streptomyces cinnabarinus. Next base: position 2,381,448 of record NZ_CP114413.1, read on the forward strand.
GCGGGAGGTCGCGCGGCGGGCCGGTCAGGGCGCGGACCGGATCGGGCTGCTCCGCTGGCCGGAGCTGGTCGACGCGCTCCAGGGCGAAGGGCTCCCCGCCGATCTCGCCCGGCGCACACCGCCCCCCGCCACTCCCCCGCTCCCCGACGCCTTCCGGCTCGCGGAGGGCGGAGTCGTCGTCGCCGACCGGACCAGCGGCCGGGGCGACGGGCTGCGCGGGGTCTCCGGCGGGCGCGCGGTCGGCACGGCGTGGGACGGCAGCGCACCGCGGCCGCCGGACCCGGTGCTCGTCGTCCGCACCCTCGACCCCGCCCTCGCCCCGCTGCTGCCGGGACTGACCGGACTGGTCGCGCAGACCGGCAGCCCGCTGTCCCATCTGGCCGTACTGGCCAGGGAGTTCCGCCTCCCCGCGGTCGTCGGCGCCGCGGACGCGGTCCGCCGCTTCCCGGCCGGCGCCCGCCTCACCGTCGACGGAACGGCGGGTGACGTACGGCTGGGGGACGGGTCATGAGGAGGATCGCGTACGTCTTCGGTGGGCTCGCCGCGGCCGGGGCGGGCACCTACCTCGTGATCTATCTGTACCGGTGGCAGTGGCAGCGGGCCATGATCTGCGGGGTGCTGCTGCTGGTGGTCGAGGTGATGCTGTTCGGCCTGGTGATTCTGGGACGCCTGGCGCGGATCGAGGAGCGGCAGCGCGACAGCGACCGACGGCAGCGCGAGCTGGCCGCGCGGCAGGACGACGTCCTCGCCCGGCTGCGCGCGGCTCCCGAGCCGGAACCCGGCGGAAACGGCAACGGCCGGTTCCGGTGGCTGGACGAGCCGGCCGAGCGAACGTACGTCTTCGTGCCGGTGCTCATGGTCGCCGGGGTCGCCCTGTCCGGGATCGCCTGGGTCGTCCAGCGGATCGCGAAGGCCACGGCGAGACCCGCCGAGCGCCGTCTCGCCGGTCGGCTGGCCGTGCTCACCGCGCCCGATCCGGCCGCCCCCGGCGATCTGGAGGACCTGCCACCGGTCGGCGCCCCGCCCTCCCGGGGCCGTACCGCACGGGTCGCCGCCGTCGGCGTCGTGGGCGCCGCGCTGCTGGCCGCGCTGATCGTGGGGCTCGCGAACCTCACCCAGACCCGGGACGAGCGGGCGGACGAGAGCGAGGCGACCTCGGTGCTCGTCCAGGTCGATCTTCGTGACACGAGCATGACCGAGGCACGGAGGGCACTGGCCGCGAGGCAGATGTGGGAGCGCTGCCGGGACTCCACGTCCGTGCCGCTGAACCACGCCTCCCTCGGCGATCTGGGGGACGGACTGTACGCCGGGGTGGTGCGGCCCGCCCTCACCGAGCACGACCGGATGCGGCTGCGCGGCTGCCTGGAGGACGCGACGCTGGAGCGCGTCCACCTCCGGGTGGTGGGCATCGGGGACGCGGAGGCGGACCGGCGATAGGCCCGGCACCTGCTGCGCATGACAAATGAGACCTAGACCACAAAACGGACATAAGGAATAGATGATCATCAATCCCGGGGTAGTCTGCTGAAGCGCCCACGTCCCCTAGCCCCCCGGGTCGCTCATGGCTGTCCTCACTGCAACTCTGCCCCGCCCTGCCCTCCAGAAGCGTCCGCTGCCACAGCGCGCGATACGAGCCCTGACCGGCATCCTCATCGGATACCTCGTCCTGTGGGCCATCGGCGCGGGAGGCATTCTCGGCCTCTCGTTCTGGGCCAAGGCAGAAACCCCGGCACCTGCCGGAACCCGCACCGTCCAGGGTGTGCACAACTTCCAGCCCGTCAGCTCCGACGGCAAGCTCTGGCGCGGTGCCGCCCCCTCGCCCGCCGGTTACCGCGCGCTGGCGAGCATGGGCATCACCACCGTGGTCGACCTGCGGGCCGAGGACCTGAGCGCCAACCAGCTCGCCGGACCCGGCAAGGCCGGACTCGACGTCGTCCGGCTGCCCATCAGGGACGGCCAGACGCCGACGTCGCAGCAGGTCCAGAAGCTGCTGGACACGGTCAAGAACGCCTCCGGCCCGGTGTTCGTGCACTGCGGCGCGGGAGTCGGCCGTACCGGCGCGATGGCCGCGGCCTATCTGGTGCAGACCGGTGAGGAGTCGTCCGCCCAGGCGGTCCGGCGCAACCTCGCGGTCGGACCGCCCTCGATCGAGCAGATCTACTACGGGCTGAACCTCAGCCCCAGCGAGGTCGAGCAGCCGCCGCTGCCGGTCGTGGTGGTCAGCCGGCTGGTGGACGCCCCGCGGCGGATCGCCTCCTGGTTCTGAGACACACGATTGCGAGGCCCCGTCATATCGGCCTCCATCAGCGGTGGTTCATCAACTCAAGGTCGTAGCAAGGTCGCGGCAAGGTCAAAGCAAGATCAGCGTAAAAGGGCACAGGCCTCAGGAGAGCAGGAAGTCGGCCACCCCCGCCTTGGCGCCTTCGATGAAGGCCGTCATCTCGTCGGTGGTGTAGATCAGCGCCGGCCCGTCCGGGTCGGTCGACTGACGGACGGCGATCCGGCCGTCGGCCAGCTTCATCGCCTCCAGGCAGTTCCCGCCGTTGCCGCCGCTCCACGGCTTGTGCCAGCCCTCGCTGCCCAACTCCCGCGCGGGCATGCCGTTGTAGACGGGTATGCGTGGCTTGATGCGATCCATTCACAGCTCCTTGCGGAGATCCCGGAGGATCTCCTTCGTGCGATGTGCCGTAGCGGCCTGCGCCGCCATGCGGTCCATGACCTCCAGGTGGGTCGCCACCTCGGGGCGCGCGTCGAGGTAGACGGCACCGGTCAGGTACTCGCTGTAGACCATGTCCGGCAGTTCTGACATGGCGAATCGGAACAGCACGAAGGGCCCGTACGTGCCGGGGTGCGGTCCGCTCTCGAAGGCGGCGACCTGCAACGTCACATTGGGCAGCTTCGTCACTTCGAGCAGCCGGTCGATCTGGGCTCGCATCACCTCCGGGCCGCCGACCTGGCGGCGCAGCACGGTCTCGTCCATGACGAACCACAGCCGGGGCGCGTCGGGACGGGTGAGCAGTTCCTGGCGGTTCATGCGCAGCGCGACATGGCGCTCGATGTCGTCGGGCTTGGTCTGGCCGATAGCGCCCGAGCGCAGCACCCCGCGCGCGTAGTCCTCGGTCTGGAGCAGTCCGGGCACGAAGTGGGGCTCGTAGGACCGGATGAGGCTGGCGGCCCCCTCCAGGCTGACGTACATCGAGAACCAGCCCGGCAGGATGTCGTGGAACCGCTGCCACCAGCCCGGCTGATTGGCCTCCTCGGCCAGCCGCACAAAGGCGTCGGCCTCCTCGTCACCGACCCCGTAGGCCTTCAGCAGCAGCTGGAGGTACGGGATCTTGAGGGCGACCTCGGCCATCTCCATACGGCGGATGGTGGCGGGGGCGACACGCAGGACGCGGGCGGCCTCCTCACGCTTGAGCCCGGCGCGTTCCCGCAGGTCCAGCAGGCGCCGGCCGAGGACGACCTGGCCGACCGTCGGCGCGGACCGCGGCTCGCTCACGCTCCCACCTCCACCAATGAATTGCTGACAGCCCTGCGGCGCCATTCGAAGACCTATTCGAAGACCTGGGCGGGTCTCCGTCGATCTCAATTGGCGCCGCTCGACATGCTGTTGCGAAGCAGTGTGCCACGGCCTTCCACACCGTCACACAGCACTCTGCAATTTTCAGAGTGACACTTGCCAAGTGTTCACGGCGGGGCGATAGTGGCAAGCGTGATTCCGTCCGCGCCCTTAGGAACAGACGCCGCCGCAGGCCCGCTCGGCCTCGGCGCCGCCACGGTCGTAGGCCCCCAGCGGGGCCCTGTCGAGCGCCGGTTCCGTTTCGAGCTGGCCGCACATCCGGGTTCCCCCGCGCAGGCCAGACGCCTGACGAGAGCCCGGCTGACCGGCTGGTCGGTCTGCGAGGACACGTGCGACACGGCGGCCCTGGTCGTCTCCGAACTGGTCACCAACGCCATCGTGCACACCGCGAGCAGGCATATCGTCTGCGAGCTGCACGACGGCGACGACCTGGTGCGCATAGCCGTGCGCGATCAGGGCTGCGCACCGGGTGAGCCCCATCCCGCGGCCCAGCGCGGCGACGAGGAGCACGGGAGGGGATTGCTCCTGGTCGATGCCGTCTGCCATGCGTGGGGTGCCCATGAGCACGGGCCCGGACTGCTCGTCTGGGCGGAACTGCCGCGCAAGGCGGACACGCCTCGCGAGGACACGGGACCGCGCAATGACCTGGGCTGGGGGGCCCGGCCGAAGCCAGGTCCCGCCGGGGGTTCCGACGGTGACGACGAGGACGGGGGTCCGGCGTGAGCGTCATGTCCGGCGGGCAGGTGCTGAGTCTGGACACGCTGGTCAGGCTGCATCGGGGGTTCGCTACGCGGGTTGAGCCCGCGAAGTTGGCAGTGCCCGACGGGATGACCGCGCCGCTGGGATTCGACGCGGTGGCCGTGCCCGCTCGTCTCGGGCCGTTGATTCTGCCTCGGCTGCCTCAGGTGGGGTGCGTCTACGCCGATGACGCGTACTGGTGGTGGATCGTTCCGGCTGACTCCGATTACGCGCTGGAGTGGCCCTCACCGACTCGGTATGTGACGGGGGCTGTGGTTCCGGATGCGGTGCGGTTGATTCATCGGCCGGACGGGACGGTGCCGTATACGCCGCCGATTCCCTTTTACTTGGCTCTCTGTCGGCTTACGGGTACGACGCCTTCCTGGACTCGGCAAGTCAGCGCATAGTTCGTCTGCGGCGCGGTGGGGGCTGGTCGCGCAGTTCCCCGCGCCCCTGCAGGTTCGCTTCGCTTCCCCCTGTTTGCGCCCTGGTCCCCAGCCCTCTCGACCGCGATAGTGGCCCTCCGGCTATCGGGGGAGGCCATGTGGCCGAGGTATCCGAGTCCGAACAGCTGCTCTTCGGGGGGCCGCTGCGGTACGACACCGGGTGGAATCAGCACCGTGACGCGTTTCTGGAGTTGAACTTCCGGTCCATGGTCCGGCGGTTGCCCGGGCTGCTGACCTCCAGTTTTCGGCTCGCCTGGCAGGCCGATCGGAATGCCGCGCGGACCGTGCTGGCGGCCGAGGTCGGGCGGGGGCTCGCCCAGGCCGTGGGACTGCTCGCCGTGAACAGTGTGCTGGGGCGGCTGATCGGCGCCGGGGAGATCGAGGACCGGCTGCGGGAGGCCGCACCGGCGCTGATCGTCATGGCCGCCGTCATGCTGGTCGGAGCGCTGCTGGGGGCGGCTTCGACCTACGCCACCGGGCGGCTCGAACCGAAGGTGGAGCGGGTGGCCACCGAGCTGTATCTGGAGCGGGCGGCGGCCGTGGAGCTGGCCGCGATCGAGGACCACGCCTTCCACAAGCTGCTGGACACCGCGCAGTACGGCGCCTCCTCGGCCCGGCGCATGATCGCCTACAGCGCCCGCGTGGTGAACGCGATGATCTCGCTGATCGCGGCGGCCGGCGTGCTGACCGTGCTGCATCCGGCGCTGCTCCCGCTGCTCGCCACGATGACGCTGCCCAGCGCCTGGAGCGCCCTGACGAACGCCCGGCGCCGCTACGAGTCCTTCCACACCTGGGTGCAGCACGCCCGCGCCGGCCATCTGATCAGCGGACTGCTCACCGAACCGGCCGCCGCCCCGGAGATCCGGGTGCACGGCGTCGGCCCGTTCCTGCTCCGGCACTACCGGGCCATGTCGGAGACGGCCGAGGCGGAACAGGCGCGCCTGGCCCGGCTCGCGGCCCGCACCGGCCTGATCGCGGCCGCCTGGACCGGCCTCGCCACGGTGGCGACGTACGCGACGCTCGGCGGGCTGCTGCTGGCCGGGGCGATGGCGCTGGCCGTGGCCGGAACCGCGGTGATCGCCATCCGGACCGGCTCGGCGAGCCTGGACAGCCTGGTGCTGGAGATCAACCAGTTGCACGAGGAGGCCCTGTTCGTGGGCGATCTGCAACGGCTGTACGTCGAGGCGGCCGAACGGGCGATCCCGGTCGGCGGTGAGCCGCTGCCCGAGGAGCCGCGGGAGATCCGCTTCGAGAACGTCAGCTTCAGCTATCCGGGTGAGGCCACCCGGCCCGCCCTGGACGAGGTCACGCTCAGCCTGCCGCTGGGCCGGATCGTGGCGCTGGTCGGGGAGAACGGCTCCGGCAAGACCACCCTGGTCAAACTGCTCGCGGGCCTGTACCTCCCGGACCGGGGCCGGATCCTGTGGGACGAGGTCGACGCGGCCTCGGCCGACCGGCACCAGCTCGCCGAGCGCATCGCGATGGTGGCCCAGGACTTCAAGCGGTGGCCGTTCACCGCGCGGGTCAATGTCGCCGTGGGACGGTCCGCGGCGCCGCTGACCGAGGAGCGGCTCGCCGAGGCGGTCGCCGCGGCCGGGGCCGAGGAGGTGGTGGCCGATCTGCCGCGCGGCCTGGACACCCTGCTGGCCCGGGAGTTCAACGGCGGACACGAGCTGTCCGGCGGGCAGTGGCAGCGGCTGGGGATCGCGCGGGCCGCCTACCGGCGGGGCCGGATCCTGATCGTGGACGAGCCGACGGCCGCCCTGGACGCGCGGGCCGAGCTGGAGGTCTTCGACAAGATCCGCGCCCTCGCCTCGGCCGGGCAGACGGTCGTCCTGATCACCCACCGGCTGGCGTCCGTGCGCCACGCCGATCTGGTGCATGTGCTCGACCAGGGCCGTCTGGTGGAGTCCGGCAGCCCCGACGAACTGCTGGCCGGTGGCGGTCTCTACGCGGAGCTGTACGCGCTCCAGGCGGAACAGTTCACCACCCGGCTGCCCACCCAAAAGTCGGGCCGGTCACCTGCCGCCGCCCCGAAGGCGGGCTGAACTCAGGCCGCCGCGTCGACGACCGCGTCACCGCGCACGATCACCAGGAAGGCGTCCGTCGCCAGGTCCATCACGACCTCGGCGGCCAGGCCTTCGCGGCGCCGCGCCTGTGCGAACTCCTCCGCCGGCCACGAGCCTCGCGGACCGCCGGCGGGAAAGCGTTCGAGCACTGTTCGCCCGTTCACCCTGCACCTCCCTGTAGCGCTGTACTCGAAGAGTTAAACGCCAACGGCGGGGTGAACGCCTCGCGAAGTGACGGTACTGAGACAAAGCTGACAGCCTTGCCCTGTTTTCGGTTACTTTCCGCGTCAGTCCTCGTACTCATCGTGATAGCGCGGGCGTTCGCTCCCCGGGACCGCCCCCAGCGCCGTCAGTTCCAGGAAACTGGTGGTCGAGCCCAGGCCGTCCAGTCCCCGCTCGAAGGCCGAGTAGGTGTGGAACACCCGGTCGCGGTCCCTGAGGAAGCAGCTCACGCCGGGCCGCTCCACCAGTTCCCCCTCGTGCTCCCGGGTCACCTCGAAGTCACGGTTGAAGTCGGTCCCGTAGGACGAGAACCAGGGCAGGCTCCAGCCCATCCGCGCCTTGAAGGGCAGGATCCTCGTGTACGGCGCCCGGGAGACGGCCACGAACGAGGTGCCGCGGGCCCGTAGATGGGCGAGATGGCCGACCTGGTCGAGGAAGGCCGCACAGTTGCGGCAGCCTGCCTCCCACTCGGGGGCGAACATGAAGTGGTGGACGACGAGTTGGTGCCGTCCCTCGAAGAGGTCGAGCAGCGTGGCCTTGCCGTCACCGCCCTCGAAGACGTACTCCGTTTCGATCTCGACCATGGGCAGCCGACGCCGCTCGGCGTTCAGCGCATCACGCGCGCGGGTCGCTGCCTCCTCCCTGAGCAGTAACTCCTCGCGCGCCGCGCGCCATTGAGCACGCGAGACGATCTCCGGAAGCGACATGGGCCCCTCCTGCTACGACGGTCCGTTCTGGGTGCTGACCGGCGGGAGGGGCGGAACTCATCGCTCGGACAGAAGATTTTCTCCCCGAGTTCCAGGGTTCGTCCCGTACGTCACGTCCAGCGCGACCAGCCCGCGGGCGCGCAGGGAGGGCCGCCACCGTACGTCGGCCTCCGCGAGTTCCAGCCGGGGGAACCGTTCCAGGAGCGCGGCCAGGGCGATCTCGGTCTCGGCGCGGGCCAGCGGGGCGCCGAGGCAGTGATGGATGCCGTGTCCGAGGGCGAGATGGCCGGAGGCGTCGCGGCCGAGGTCGAGGCGGTCGGGGTCGGGGAAGCGGGCGGGGTCGCGGTTGGCGGCGGCGAGGGAGAGCAGGACGGTCTCTCCGGCGGGGACGGTCACTGCGCCGATCGTGACGTCCTCGGTCGGGAACCGCCGGATGGCGAGCAGGGCGGGCCCTTCGTGGCGGGTGAACTCCTCGACGGCGGCCGGGATCCGGGAGGGGACCGCGCGAAGGGCGGCGAGCTGCTCGGGGTGGCGCAGCAGGCCGAGGACGGCGTTGCCGATGAGCTGCACGGTGTTCTCGTAGCCCGCGAAGAGGATGAGGAAGGCGAGCGACATCAGCTCGTCCTCGGTGAGCCGGTCGCCCTCGTCGCGTACCGCGATCAGGTCGGAGAGGAGGTCGTCGGCGGGGCGGCGGCGCTTGTCGGCGAGGAGCCCGGTGAAGAAGGCGAGCATCGCCGCCACCGCCTCCTTGGCGGCGCCGGGCCGTGCCGGGTCGGGGACGACGAGGCTGTCGGTCCAGGTCCGGAAGTCGCGCCGCCGCCCGTCCGGGACGCCGAGCAGATCGCAGATGACGGTGATGGGGAGCGGGGCGGCGTAGGCGGCGACGAGGTCGGTGCTGCCCTCGCTGCCGAGGGCGTCGAGGAGCCGGTCGGCGGTCTGTCTGATCGGCGCCCGCAGTCCCTCCACGCGCCGTGCGGTGAACGCGCGCACGACCAGCCGGCGGATGCGGGTGTGGTCGGGCGGGTCCATGTTGAGGAGGTTGGCGTCGAGGGCGGGCGGCAGCGCGAAGCCCCGGTAGTTCCCGGGCGCCGCATGCCTCTTGTCCAGCGAAAGACGCGGATCGTTGAGCGCCGCGCGGACGTCCTCGTACCGGGTGACGAGCCAGGCGGGGTTGCCGTCGGTCCCCGCGATCCGGTGTACCGGCGCGCTCTCCCTGAGGCGCCGGTTGACGTCGTGGGGCTGGTCGATGAGGCCGTCGGCGAGATCCATGGACGTCAGCCTATGCGTCGTACTCCTGGATCCGCCTGCCGTGACACTGGTCGAGGAGCCCGGGCAGCCGCTGCCCCAACTCCCCTGCCACGGCGGCGACATCGAGAGTGAGCAGCTCGCGGTCGCGCATCAGGATCCGCCCGTCGACGATCGTGGTGCGCACGTCGGAGGAGCGGGCGCTGTGCACGAGGGTCGCGGCGAGGTCGTGCACGGGCTGGGTGTGCGGTCCGCCGAGGTCGACGAGGATGATGTCGGCGCGGCGGCCGGGCGCGAGGGAGCCGAGGCGGTCGCCGAGGCCGACGGCGCTCGCGCTCTGGAGAGTGGCGTGGTGCAGGGCTTGACGGGACGTCAGCCAACGCGGGTCGCCCGTGGTCGACTTCTGGATGAGCGCGGTGAGCGCCATGGACTCCCAGACGTCGAGGGAGTTGTTGGAGGCGGCGCCGTCGGTGGCGAGTCCGACGGGGATGCCGAGTTCGTGCAGGGCGCGCACCGGGGTGGTGTCGGGCCAGGCGAACCTGAGGTAGCCGCGGGGCGCGGTGGCGACGGCGACACGGCCCGGTGCGTCGCGGAGCAGGGGCAGGTCGTCGTCCAGGATCCCGGTGCCGTGCGCGATGAGGACGTCCGTGCCGAGGATCCCGGTGCGCTCCAGGACCCCGATGGGCGTGACGCCGTGCCGGGCTAGGGACGCCTCGGACTGGTCGCGGTTCTCGGCAGCGTGCAGATGCACCGGCAGCCCGTGTTCACGGGCGAGTTCGGCGGTGGCGGCGAGGTCGGCGTCGGTGACGGTGTAGGGGGCGTGCGGGGCGAGGGCGGTGGTGATACGGCCGTCCGCCGCGCCCCGGTGCCGGAGCGCGAACTCCAGTGACCGCTCGCGTCCTTGAGGCCCCTGGGAGGAGAAGAACGCCTCGCCGAGCTGGGCCCGCAGCCCGCACTCGGCGACCACGGCGGCGACGGCGTCCATCGCGAAGTAGTGGTCGGCGAAGCAGGTCACCCCGGCCCGGATCATCTCGGCGCAGGCGAGCCGCGCCCCCAACTCGACGTCCCGCTCCACGAGGTTGGACTCGACGGGCCAGACCACGTCGTTGAACCACTCCTCGATGGGCAGGTCCTCGGCGATCCCGCGCAGCGCGACCATCGGAGCGTGGGTGTGGCAGTTGATCAGCCCCGGCATCGCGACCTGCCCGCGAGCGTCGATCCGCTCCACCGCAGCTCTGTCCACCACCTCTCCGGCATCCGTGACGCCCTCGACGACGCCGTCCCGTACGACGATCGCCGCATCCTCCCGGAACCCGGTCCGTTCTTGATCGTCGTGCACGAGGACGGTGCATCCGGTGATGATGAGATCCGCGACGGTCGGCGTCATACGGCCAACGTACGGCGGCGTACGGGTGCCGTGTGAGCCGATCCGCGCATGTCGTCCTGGCTCTGTCACGGCCCGCGCCGTTCCAGCACCCTGGCCTCACCAACGCCGCCGCGACGGCCTTCCGGAAAGGGGCCCCGCATGCTCCTCGGTACCTGGAACCTGGAGAACCTGTTTCTGCCCGGCCGCCCGTCGGGCCCCAAGGACAAGGCCGCCTACGAGACCAAGCTGGCCTCCCTGGCCGCCGTGATCACCGAGCTGGACCCGACGCTGCTCGGCGTCCAGGAGGTCGGCGATGTCGCCGCGCTGCGGGACCTGCTCGGGATGGTGGGCGGTGACTGGCACACGGCCGTCTCCGAGCATCCCGACGGCCGGGAGATCCGGGTCGGCTTCATCAGCAGGGTGCCGTTGCGGGTGCTGGCCGACACCACGGCGCTCCCGCCGAAGCTGCGGCCGGTGCAGGTGGACGACACGGGCGGGGAGACCGGGCAGACGGGCCGGGGGCTCCTGGCGGTGGAGGCGGACACCGACTCCGGGCCGGTGCGGGTGGCCGTATGCCATCTGAAGTCGAAGCTGCTGTCCTATCCGGGGGGCCGTTTCCAGCCGCGTGACGAGGGTGAGCGGGCCCGTTTCGGGGCGTACGCCCTCTACCGGCGGGCGGCGGAGGCGGCGGCGCTGCGGGCCCTGGCGGACGAGCTGCTGGCGGGCGACGGCCGGGAGCGCGACGTGGCGGTCCTGGGCGACCTGAACGACGAGGTCCAGGCGGCCACCACCCAGATCCTGCTGGGCCCGCCCGGCTCCGAGGTCGGCACGGGCGGCTTCGGCCCCCCCGACAAGGGCGACGCGGCGCGCCTGTGGAACATCGCTCCCCTGATCCCCGCCGAGCAGCGCTTCTCCCGTGTCAACTCGGGCCGACGCGAGCTGATCGACCACATCCTGCTGAGCCACCGCATGATCCACCGGGTCACGGCGGCGGGCACCGGCCTGCCCGGCACCGCCGCCCCGCACCTGCCGTCCATCGGCCCGGACCCGGAGAAGCGACGGGGAGAGCCGGGGTCGGACCACGCTCCGGTGTGGGTGCGGCTCAGCTGACGCGCGCGTAGCCGCGGTCCCGCAGCGCCGCCAGCTCGTCCAGGAGCCCGGTGAGCTGCTGGGCGTACCGGGGTGCCAGGCTGCCGGAGTCGTCGAGGTGGACGGCGCAGGCGGTGGTGGCGTCGACGAGCCGTTCGAGCGTGCCGGCCACTTCCTCGGTGCCCGCCGAGTGCCGGGCGAGCGTGGGCAGCTCGGCGGCGGCCAGGGCGATGGCGGCCCGCGCCTCGGCGAGACTGCGGTACGCCTCGCGCCGCAGGACCCAGCGCCCGGCACGGTCGTGGGACGCGTGCAGGACGTGCCCGAGATAGCGGTGCGCGGCGCTCTCCGCGGCCCCGAGCCGGGCCAGCACTCCCCCACCGCGCTGCCCGGGCATCGGCAGATGCCCCACGACCAGGACGATCACGCAGGCCAGCAGGGTCTCCCCGATCCGGCTGACGGATGCCTGCGGCTCGCCCCCGATCATCACCAGGGCGAGGACGAGCACCGTCACGACACCGGTCTGGGCGGCGAAGTGCCGGGTGGCGACGGGAATGAGGGCCCCGCACACAGCGACGAGCGCGATCAGTCCTTCCGGGCGGGGCAGCACGGCGGCGAACCCGGCGAAGAGCAGCGCCCCGAGCACGGTCCCGGCGGCCCGGCACAGCACCCGTGACAGCAGCGGCCCGAGATCGGGCTTCACCAGGAACACGGCGGTGGCGGGCAGCCAGTACCAGTGGGTGTGGTGAAGCGCCTGCGCGACGGCGGCACTGGCCCCGAAGCACAGAGCGACCCGCAGCCCGTACTCCCGCCCACCCGACCCGAGGACGACACGAATCCGCATGGCGAGCGACCGCGGACGGGTGTGCAGATCCGCCCCGTCGGCCCGGTCAAAGGCCTCGGCGGCCCGCAGCAGGGCGTCATCGAGAGCGCGCAGCGCGGGCACTGCCCGGGAGGGCGCGGGCAGCGGCCCGGTGGGCGTGTTCGCGCGTACGGCGGAGGCGAGCCGCCGGGGCCCTTCCGCGGCCCGGGCCGGTACGGCCTGCCCCGCCCAGGCGAGCGCGGTGGCGGCCTCGGCGAGGGGCAGCGCGGCGGCGTACTGCGCGTGCAGCCGCCGCTCGGCGGAGGAGGCGTACCGCCGCAGCCGGGGTCCGGCGAGGGCGTCCTGCGCATGATCGAGCGCGGCGGTGAGCGCGGCCCGCCGCGAGGTGGCGAGGTCGGTCCCCACGGCTTCGAGGAGCGAGGCGACGGCGTCGTAGACCGCGCCGACGGCGTCCCGCTCCCCGTCGAACCGGAAGTCGAACGAGGAGCCGAGCCGGGAGTCGACGCGGGAGTCGAACCGGGCCTGGAACCGGGCGCGGAACGGGGCGCGGAACGGGGCGTCGAGCCGGAAGCCCCCGGCAAAGGCCCCGGCGAAGGCCCCCGGCCCGGGCAGGACCAACCGCAGCAGGATCAGCCACCCGGCCCCCGCCGCGTAGGCGAGCCCCCGCTGCCACCCCACCTCCGGCAACGGCATCCCGGCCCCGACCGCGGCGGCGACGAGCACCTGCGTCCCGGCACCGGAGGCGACCGGCCCCACGGCACTGACGCTCCCCGCGAGCAGCCCGACGACCGTCAGCAGGACGGTCAACCCGACAGCGCCGAGGGCGTCCCCGCCATAACTCCCGAGCACCATCCCGCCCGCCCCGGCCAGGCCGGGCACCCCCAGCCGCCGCACGGCGGCCCGTCGGCCGCCGGGCCGGTCGGCAACCCCCGCGAGCATGGCGGCGATGGCGGCGACGACTCCCAGGGAAGCCCGCCCGGCGGCCACAGCCGCCAGCACCAGCACCCCGGCCCCGAGCCCGCCCCGCACGACGCCACTCCACGGCACGGGTCCGCGTTGAGCGCGAAGCGCGTGGGCGATCCAGGGCGGCAGGACATGCGCGGGGCGGTACACGGGGCTCCAGTCGGCAGGAGGGCGGGGGATGCCTTCGGGCGACGATGACCGGGCTCGGGTACGGGTCCGACGCTAGATCGCGAACTTGGAGATTGCGGAACGGACGTATTACCTGCGTGTGACGATACGTGCCAATGCCACGTTCTTTATGAACGCAATGGCTCTGCGTCCGCCATCGCCTGCTCGAACAGCAGCGCCGCGTCGGCGGCCGCCCGGCTCAGCGACACCCGCCCGGCCCCAAGACCCCTGATGAGATCATCGACGCCACGCAGCCCCGCCCGCTCCAGCAACCGCTTCTCGTTCGTCACCCACTCCCCCCGCGCCGCCAGCACCCCGTGCCCGGCCTGCGTGGCCGCCGTGGCCAGCGCGCCGGTGAACTCGGTGAGACGGCCTGCCGGGACATGGTTGGCCTCGGCATACACGAGCGTCGCCCCGGCTGTGCCGTACCACCGCTCCGAGGCGGAGTGCCGGAGCTTCTCCGGATAGGCCGCCGGACGCGGCAGCTCGCCCCTCAACACCCGATTGATGGCCAGCTCCGCAACGACCAAGTAGCTGGGAATCCCCGCCAGATGGAAGAGCAACGGCTCCACCCGGAACCGCCCCTCCTCCGCCTCCGCCAGCTCATGCTCGACGACGTCGAGATCCCGGTAATGAACGTCCACCCGATGACCGTCGATCGTCAGCCAGGCCCCACCGTTGAACACACCTCCGCCCCAGCCCCCGATCTCGGAAACCTCCCCCGGCCAGCCAACCGCCCGAAGATCATCAGGATCGAACGAACCGCGGTAGTAGACAGCCAGATCCCAGTCACTGTCAGGCCGCTCGGTCCCCTGAGCCCGAGATCCACCCAGAGCAACCGCGCACACGGCGGGCAGGGCAGCCAGACGATCGGCGGCATTCTCGAGAAAGTCGGTCATGGTCATCTCCCGGCGAGGTGAGGGTCAGGCTTCCCACAGGTCTCGGTGGCGGTGGCGGGTGGGCGCGTGATCGAGGGCTTGGGACGCGTCCTGAAGCATGCCCGGCAGCACCGCTGCGAGGTCCTTCACGGCCGCCCTGCGGAACGACTGAAGCGCCGCCCTCGCCCGCCTCTCGTACGGGCCGGCCGATAGCGTGCCGAGGGTCCTGGGGTAGGTGTACGCGGCGAAGCTGCGCCGCACCGGCATGGGGCGGGGTCGGCGGCCCTCGCGTTCGGCTCGCGCCAGCTCCCGGTGGGTGTAACGGAGTTCGGGCAGCGAGTGGGCCGTGCACGGGCCCGTCACGCCGTACGGCCAGTAGGGCGGGGCCGTGCGGTGGCGGGGCGGGGTGTGGTGGGCGGTTCGTGACATGAGTGGGATCAAGGTTCGCGGGGTGCGGGCGAGCGTACAAGTGGATATCTGTGAGGGCGGGAAAATCGGGTGCGTTGGCGGCGTTCGCGGCCGAGGATCAGTAGGTTGCCCGTCGTTCGTTCCGGGAGTTGTCGTGATTCAGCGTGTCACCAGCCCTGTGCTCTTTCCTCCGCCGACGTACTCGCACGTCTCGGTCGTCGAGGCCGGTACCAAGCTCGCGTTTCTCGCGGGGGCCGTGCCGCTGGACGCGGAGGGGAAGATCGTGGGTGAGGAGGATCCGGTGCGGCAGGCCGAGCAGGTGGTCGCCAATCTGAGGGAGCAACTGGTCGCCGTAGGGAGCGACTTGGAGCATGTCGTCGCTACGGATGTGTACGTCGTGAGCAGTGAGACGTCCGTCCTGTCCTCCGTGTGGGAGGTCGTCGAGGCTTCGGGGCTCAGTCTCGGGCCGCACTCGTCCACCCTCATCGGCGTCGCCTGTCTCGGCTACACGGGGCAACTGGTGGAGATCACGGCCACCGCGGTCGTACCGGAGGAGGCCCGGTGAGCACCCTGCGGCGGGCCACCGCCGACGACGCCCTCGCCGCCGCCGACGTCTGGCTGCGCTCCTTCGGCGCCGCGCTGCCGACCGTCGTCCGGCCCCACTCCGACGACGAAGTGCGCGACTACTTCAGGGAGTTCGTCGTGCCCCGGCAGGAGACCTGGGTCGCGGAGAACGGTGGTGCGGTCGTCGGGGTCATGGTGTTGCACGGCGAGCTGCTCTCGCAGCTCTACCTCGACCCCGACTGGCGCGGGCGCGGTCTCGGTGACCGCTTCGTGCGGCTCGCCAAGGAGCGCAGTCCGCACGGGCTGAACCTGTGGACCTTCCAGATCAACAAGCCCGCCCATCGCTTCTACGAACGCCACGGCTTTGTCGCCGTCGAGCACACCGACGGCAGTGGCAACGAGGAGCGGGAGCCGGACATGCGGTACGTGTGGAAGCCCGGGGAAATGGGCAGGTCCGAGCAGCCGCTCAAGAGCTAAGGTCGGGACATGGCTTCCGACGGAGATGACGACAAGGCCGCCGAGCGGGCCGCGCCGCAGTCCGGTGAGAGCGTGCGCGTCGACAGCTGGATCTGGGCGGTACGGCTGATCAAGACCCGTTCGCAGGGCGCCGCCGCCTGCAAGGGCGGCCATGTCCGGGTGAACGGCGAGCGGGTCAAGCCGTCCCACACCGTGCGCGTCGGCGACGAGGTACGGCTGCGGCACGAGAACCGGGAGCGGATCGTCGTGATCAAGCGCCTGATCCGCAAGCGGGTCGGCGCCCCCGTCGCGGTCCAGTGCTACGTCGACAACTCCCCGCCGCCCCCGCCCCGCGAGGCCGTCGCCCCGGCCGGCATCCGGGACCGCGGCACCGGCCGCCCCACCAAGCGGGACCGCCGCGATCTGGAACGCCTGCGGGCTCTGGAGAAGGGCGGCCGCCCCGGCCCGCACTGACGTCGCCGGACCCGGACGTACGGCAGCGGCCGCGTCCGCACCGGGCCCGGGGCCCGTCGGACACGACCGTCGCCGTACGTACCCGGGTCACGCCCGCCGCGACACCAGCCGCAGCAGCTCGGCGTTGTGGCCGCGCCGCGCCCAGGCGATGAGGGAGAGCGGGATGATCAGGATGAGCGGCGTGGCCGCGTTCTCCCCGTCGAAGGAGGTCAGCGTGACGATGAACGCCCCGACCATCAGCGCGCTCAGCGCGATCCCCGCCACCGACTGGAGCACCGGGATCAACAGGGCGACGGCACCGGCGAGTTCGAGCGCCCCGATGGTGTACATGCCCGCGCTGCCCCAGCCCAGCTCGTCGAAGGCCTCGACCGCCGTGGAGTGCGCGATCAGCTTCGGCAGGGCGCTGGCGACGGCGAAGAACAGCGCGAGCAGGATCTGCAGCCCACGCAGGGCGATCCTGGCGCGGCGCCCACGGGCGGTGGCGGACTCGGCGATGACGGGGGCGGAAGCGGGGACGGGAGCGGTGGTCTCGGACATCGGGGTCTCCTGTGTGCGTACGGCGGTGTGTGTCGTGTCGCTGTCACAGGGATAGACCCCGGCCCGCCGCGAAACTCATCGCCGTACGGCGGAAGTTGACTCACCCGGTTCCTCGAAGGGGAACCAGCCGTGCCCGATGTACCAGTGTCCTCCCGCCCGCAGATGGTCCCCCACCGCCCGCTCCACCGCCGTGCGCCGCGGCAAGCCCTCGATCGGCAGCTCCGGGTCGCCGAACACGAACTGCACCGGCTCGGTGTCCGCCTCCTCGGCGTCCTCGTGCCCGACCCGGAACCGCTCCTGAAAGCGCACGATGTTGGAGTCGGCCGGCAGATACCGCTTGAGCTGCGGATCGAGCAGCCAGGAGTGGCAGGTCGCGGCCGAGTACCGCTCCTCGGGGAAGTGGCGCGTGAAGAACTCCCGGGCCAGCGCCAGGGAGCGGTCGACAGCCGCCGGCGTCAACGGCCCGTGGAAATCGGGGATGTGGAGGTTGAGGCACGGCGTGTCCGGGGCCGCGTCGAGCCACTTTCCGGCACGCGTCCGCTCGAACTGGAGCCGCCCCAGCTGGTACAGCTCGCCCCGGAAGTGATGGGTGAGCCACCTCGGCGCCTGTACGCCCGCCCGGTCGTACCGCCTGCGGTGAACGGCCATGTTCCGGCCGAGGTCGGCGAGCGTACGCCGGGTCACCTCGGCGGGGACACCGCGTTCGCGGTGGTACGCGCGTGTGTGGGGCAGCGCCGCGACGAAGACGTACACGGGAAAGCAGCGCTGCAGGGGCCCGGCGGGCCAGTCCAGCTCGGGCAGCTCGACCCGCGCGCCGACCTGCCCGATGTCCCGCACCAGCTCCTCGACCGACGCCTCCAGGAGCCGTCTGAGTTCCGGATCGTCGGTGACCCTGCGGCGCATGCGGACCAGGACTTCGATGTCCTCGTGCGGTACGGCGAGGTCGATCAGGACTTCGGGCAGCTCATCGGCGTCCGGCAGCGACAGCGGCACCGCACACCCCCTTTTGGTGAACGCCTCCTCGAAGAGTACGTTCCGAAGGAGGAGTGGTGATCCCGATGCGTACGGGCAGTGAACCCTTGACCGCGCGCAGTGCCCTGCGGACGCGGTTCTGGCTGAGTGTGTGGGGGCTGGTCTGGGCGCTCTTCGGCACGGCGGTCTTCGCACTGGTCGGCCGCACGGGCTGGGCGGTGGCCTGCGGGGTCCTGGCGGTCGTCGTCGCCGTGGACATGGGGTTCATCGTCCGCCACATCCACCAGGGCCCGCACTACCAGCCGGGCCCCGACATCCCGCCGTACAACCCGCCCGACCGGCGCTGACCCTCAGGACTCGAACCCCGCGGCCTTCACGTACCGCGGGTTGGGGTCCAGCGCGGCCGCCAGCCGGAAGTGCCGGACGGCCTGGTCGCCACGCCCCTGCCGCTCATAGGTGCGGGCGAGCGCGAAGTGGGCGAACGCGTTGTCCGGCTCGCGCTCCAGCACGATGGTGAACTCCAGCTCGGCGGGCCGCAGTTGGGCCGCCGCGAAGAAAGCACGCGCGCGCAGCAGCCGGGCCGCGGTGTTCTCGGGGTGCGCGGCGATGACACCATCGAGCAGTTTCACCGCGCCCCGCGGGTCCCGCGCGGCGAGCAGCTGCTCGGCGGCACGGAAGTCGATGACATGCGTCTCCGGAGTGCGTCCGGTGGAACCGCTGGTCTCGGGCACGGCAGAGTCCTTCCCTTACTGAGGGGCTTCAACGCCCCGACGAGGGGCGGCTATTCCTGAGCGGCCCCGGCCCGGCGCTCCAGCTCGTCCCACACCTCCCGCACCCGGCGCTGAAGCCGGTCCAGGGGTACGTCGTTGTCGATGACGAGGTCCGCGATCTCCCGGCGCTTCTCCCGCGACGCCTGAGCGGCCATCCGGGCGCGGGCGTCCTCCTCGGTCATCCCGCGCAGCCGCACCAGCCGGTCCAGCTGGGTCTCGGGGCTCGCGTCGACGACGACCACGAGGTCGTACAGCGGCGCCAGGCCGTTCTCCGTCAGCAGCGGCACGTCGTGCACGACCACGGCGTCCTCGGCGGCGGCCTGCTCCAGCTCGCGTGAGCGAGCGCCGACGAGTGGGTGCACGATCGAGTTCAGAACGGCGAGTTTCTCGGGGTCGGCGAAGACGATGGAGCCGAGCCTGGGCCGGTCCAGGCTCCCGTCCTCGGCCAGCACGTCCTGGCCGAAGGCCTCGACGACCGCGGCGAGGCCGGGGGTACCCGGCGCCACGACCTCCCTCGCGATGCGGTCCGCGTCGATCAGTACGGCGCCGTGTTCCACGAGGAGTCGTGACACCTCGCTCTTTCCGGCGCCGATGCCGCCGGTCAGGCCAACTTTCAACATGGCCCGAGCTTAGGGCCTGCCGCGTCGGCGTCAGTTGTCGCCTTCTCGTTCCGCCAGGAACCGCTCGAACTCCTGCCCGATCTCGTCCGCCGACGGGATGTCCACCGGCTCGGCGAGCATGTTGCCCCTGCTCTCCGCGCCCGCCGCCGCGTCGTACTGGTGCTCAAGGCCCTGCACCAGCGCCACCAGTTCCTCGTCGCCCTCCTGGATCTGGCGGTCGATCTCGGTCTGGGTCCGGTGGGCCTCGGTGCGCAGGGCGTGGGCGATGCCCGGGAGGACCAGGCCGGTGCCGGCGGTGATGGCCTCCAGGACGGTCAGGGCCGCGTCCGGGTACGGGGAGCGCGCGATGTAGTGCGGGACGTGCGCGGCGACACCGAGCACCTCATGGCCGGCCTCCATCAGGCGGTACTCCAGCAGCGACTCGGCGCTGCCCGGCACCTGCGCCTCGTCGAAGGGGCTGCGGTGGCCCGGGACGAGGTCGGTGCGGTTGCCGTGCGGGGTGAGGCCGACGGGCCGGGTGTGCGGGACGCCCATGGGGATGCCGTGGAAGTTCACGGACAGCCGGACGCCGAGCCGCTCCACGATCTGCTGGACGGCGGCGGCGAAGCGCTCCCACTCCACGTCCGGCTCGGGGCCGGACAGCAGCAGGAAGGGGGCGCCGGTGGCGTCCTGGACGAGCCGTACCTCGATGGCCGGAACCTCGTACTCGGTCCAGCGGTCGCGCTTGAACGTCAGCAGTGGGCGGCGGGCTCGGTAGTCCACGAGCCGGTCGTGGTCGAAGCGGGCCACGAGCTGGTGGGGCAGTGAGTCGAGCAGCCGGTCGACGATCTGGTCGCCGGTCTCGCCCGCGTCGATGTATCCGTCGAAGTGGTAGAGCATGACAAGGCCCGCCGACTCCTGCGCCAGCGCCATGTCGACGACGGCCAGGCCCTTCGGCTCCCATGCGTACAAACCCTGCGGATCAAGCACAGTGACCGCTCCTCCTCGTGTTCCTACTGAACAACGCGGAGGCGGGCAGGGGCATTCCCCCGATCTTGAAAGTAAGGGGAAGAACAACTCCCTGAGGGGCGCGGGGCTGTATCGATTTGCGGCTCCGCCGCGCGGGCGCGACAAGCCCCCATCGGCCCGCAGCCAGAACGCCAAAGGGGCCGCACCTCGAAAGGTACGACCCCTAAGAGCCTTAACTGCCCTCAGCTAGAAGCTGACGTCAGCTCTGACCACCGGCCAGCTTCTCGCGGAGAGCCGCAAGCGCCTCGTCCGAGGCCAGCGCGCCGGAGTTGTCCGGGCCCTCGGAGGAGTACGAGCCACCGGACGCGGCCGGAGCCGCACCCGCGGCGTCGCCACCCTCGGCGGCAGCGGCAGCGTCGGCCTCGCGGCTCTTGATGACCTGCTGCTGGTGCTGCTCGAAGCGGGTCTGCGCCTCGGCGTACTGGCGCTCCCACTCCTCGCGCTGCTTCTCGTACCCCTCGAGCCAGTCGTTGGTCTCGGGGTCGAAGCCCTCGGGGTAGATGTAGTTGCCCTGGTCGTCGTAGGACGCGGCCATGCCGTACAGGGTCGGGTCGAACTCGACCGACGCCGGGTCGGCACCGAAGGACTCGTTGGCCTGCTTGAGGGACAGCGAGATCCGGCGACGCTCCAGGTCGATGTCGATGACCTTGACGAAGATCTCGTCGTTGACCTGGACGACCTGCTCCGGGATCTCCACGTGGCGCTCGGCCAGCTCGGAGATGTGGACCAGACCCTCGATGCCCTCGTCCACGCGGACGAACGCACCGAACGGAACCAGCTTCGTGACCTTGCCGGGCACGACCTGGCCGATCTGGTGGGTGCGGGCGAACTGCTGCCACGGGTCTTCCTGGGTCGCCTTCAGCGACAGGGAGACACGCTCGCGGTCCATGTCGACGTCGAGGACCTCGACGGTGACTTCCTGGCCGACCTCGACAACCTCGGAGGGGTGGTCGATGTGCTTCCAGGACAGCTCGGAGACGTGAACCAGACCGTCGACGCCACCCAGGTCCACGAAGGCACCGAAGTTGACGATCGAGGAGACGACGCCGGAGCGCACCTGACCCTTCTGAAGGGTGGTGAGGAACGTCTGGCGCACCTCGGACTGGGTCTGCTCCAGCCAGGCACGGCGGGACAGGACCACGTTGTTGCGGTTCTTGTCCAGCTCGATGATCTTCGCCTCGAGCTCCTTGCCCACGTAGGGCTGGAGGTCGCGGACGCGGCGCATCTCGACCAGGGAGGCCGGGAGGAAGCCGCGGAGGCCGATGTCGAGGATGAGACCACCCTTGACGACCTCGATGACGGTACCGGTGACGATGCCGTCCTCTTCCTTGATCTTCTCGATGGTGCCCCAGGCGCGCTCGTACTGGGCACGCTTCTTCGAGAGGATCAGGCGGCCTTCCTTGTCCTCCTTCTGGAGGACCAGGGCCTCGATCTCGTCACCGACGGCGACGACCTCGTTGGGGTCGACGTCGTGCTTGATCGAGAGCTCGCGGCTCGGGATGACACCTTCGGTCTTGTAACCGATGTCGAGGAGAACCTCGTCCCGGTCAACCTTGACGATGACGCCGTCGACGATGTCGCCATCGTTGAAGTACTTGATCGTCTCGTCGATAGCGGCGAGGAAGGCTTCCTCGTTACCGATGTCGTTGACCGCAACCTGCGGGGTGGTGGCGGTGGTCTCGGTGCTGCTCGTCATGTGGGAAAGGGCTCCGGTACGGACATTGAAGTCGTAGGTACTGCTACGCCGGGAGCCCGTATCGCTCTGAAGAAGCCGGACAGCCAAGGAAGCGCGCCACCAGCCAAAACCAGTGATGCGCCTCGAAAACCGAGGGGACATACAACAGATGCGAGCGCAGCCTGCTACGTCTGAGGTGCGCAGGCCCGCAGCGCAACTTGTAGCATACGGGGGCAGCCGGGCAGGGTCAATGCGCGAAGGCGCACACCCGGGGCGGATCGCCGCATTCCCGGCACAAAACCTGTCTCACGAGGCCACGCGCGCGTCATGGCGCCCCATTCATGACGGTCGCCATGACGGCCGCCGTGACGGGTTGCACGGAAGAGTACGACGAGGGAGCCGATCATCCAAGAGCCCGTATCCACCGAGACCGCACATGGATCCGAAGCCGAGCCGGAGGCCACTCGGCGTGCCGCCGGGGTCGCGGAGAGTTCCCGGGCCAACCGCGGCTGGTGGGACCGCAACGCGGACGAGTACCAGATCGAGCACGGCACCTTCCTCGGCGACGACCGCTTCGTCTGGGGCCCCGAGGGCCTGGACGAGGTGGAGGCGGAGCTGCTCGGCCCGCCGGAGGAGCTGAAGGGCAAGGCCGTCCTGGAGATCGGCGCCGGCGCGGCCCAGTGCGCGCGCTGGCTGGCCGCGCAGGGCGCCCACCCGGTCGCCCTGGACCTCTCCCACCGCCAGCTCCAGCACGCCCTGCGCATCGGGTCCTCCTTCCCGCTGATCTGCGCGGACGCGGGCGCGCTCCCCTTCGCCGACGCCTCCTTCGACCTGGCGTGCTCGGCGTACGGCGCGCTGCCGTTCGTGGCGGACCCAGTACTGGTCCTGCGCGAGGTGCGGCGCGTACTGCGCCCCGGTGGCCGCTTCGTCTTCTCCGTCACCCACCCCATCCGCTGGGCCTTCCCGGACGAGCCGGGCCCCGAGGGCCTGTCGGTGTCCGCCTCGTACTTCGACCGCACGCCGTACGTCGAGCAGGACGAGGAGGGCCGGGCGGTCTACGTCGAGCACCACCGCACGATCGGCGACCGCGTCCGCGACATCGTGGCGGCCGATCTGCGCCTGGTGGACCTGGTCGAGCCAGAGTGGCCGTCCTGGAATTCCTCGGAGTGGGGCGGCTGGTCCCCGCTGCGCGGAAGCCTCGTCCCAGGGACGGCGATCTTCGTCTGCGTACGAGACTGAACGGGTGATCCGCTACGACGCTCTGGACGCCCTTCCCGTACGCAGTGCCCTTCCGGGGCTGACCGACGCTCTGGAGGGGCCCGGCACGGCGGTCCTCGTGGCGCCGCCGGGCACCGGCAAGACCACCCTGGTCCCGCTGGCGCTCGCGGGCCTGCTGGACGGCGCCTCGCCCGCGCGGAGGGTCGTCGTCGCGGAGCCGCGCCGGATCGCCGCCCGCGCCGCGGCCCGGCGGATGGCGTGGCTGCTGGGCGAGAAGGTCGGCGGGAGCGTCGGCTACACCGTGCGCGGAGAGCGGGTCGTCGGACGGCACGCGCGCGTGGAGGTCGTCACGACGGGTGTGCTGGTGCAGCGCCTCCAGCGCGACCAGGAGCTGGCCGGGGTGGACGTCGTCGTCCTCGACGAGTGCCACGAACGCCACCTGGACGCGGACACCGCCGCGGCCTTCCTCTGGGACGTGCGACAGGCCCTGCGGCCGGAGCTGCGTCTGGTGGCCGCGTCGGCGACGACGGACGCGGCGGGCTGGGCGCGGCTGCTGGGCGACGCTCCGGTGGTCGAGGCGGAGGGCGTCTCGCATCCGGTGGAGGTGGAGTGGTCGCCGCCCGCGCGTCCGGTACGGCCGCCGCACGGCATGCGGGTCGATCCGGCGCTGCTGACGCATGTGGCGTCGGTGGTGCGGCGGGCGCTGTCCGAGCGGGACGGGGACGTGCTGTGCTTCCTGCCCGGCGTCGGCGAGATCGCGCGGGTGGCGGGACAGCTGGGCGAGCTGGGCGGGGTGGAAGTGCTCCAGGTGCACGGGCGGGCCCCGGCGGCGGTGCAGGACGCGGTGCTGTCTCCCGGCTCGGGGCGCCGGGTGGTGCTGGCGACCTCCGTGGCCGAGTCGTCCCTGACGGTCCCCGGGGTCCGGACGGTCGTCGACTCCGGTCTGGCGCGGGAGCCGCGCGTCGACCACGCGCGCGGGCTGAGCGCGCTGACGACGGTACGGGCCTCGCAGGCGGCGGGGCAGCAGCGGGCGGGCCGGGCCGGGCGTGAGGCGCCGGGAGCGGTGTACCGCTGCTGGGCTGAGGCGGAGGACGCGCGGCTGCCGCGGTTCCCGTCCCCCGAGATCAAGGTGGCGGACCTGACGGCGTTCGCGTTGCAGACGGCGTGCTGGGGAGATCCTTCGGCCGCCGGTCTGGCCCTGTTGGACCCGCCTCCCGCGGGCGCGATGGCGGCTGCCCGCGCGGTGCTGTCGGCGATCGGGGCGGTGGACGAGTCGGGGCATGCGACCGACCGGGGAGCGCGACTGGCCAGGCTCGGCCTGCACCCCCGCCTAGGGCGGGCGTTGCTGGACACGGCCGCCGGGGGCGCGGAGGTGGTGGCCCTGCTGTCCGAGGAGGCGCCTCGGGAGTACGGCGACGACCTGGCGGCGGCGCTGCGGGCGGCTCGGCGTGGGGGTGACGGCTACTCGGGGCGGTGGCGGGCGGAGGTGCGACGGCTGAAAGGTGTCGGCGGGGCTTCGGACTCCGTCGCGGGGGATGACGCGCTGGCCGGAACCGTGGCGGCGCTGGCGTTTCCCGAGCGCGTCGGCCGGGTCGAGGGCGGGTCGGTGCTGATGGCCTCCGGGACCCGGGCCGAGCTGCGTGAGGGCTCGCCGCTGCGCGGGGCGCCCTGGCTGGCGGTCGCCGTGGCGGACCGTCCGGTGGGCAAGGGGCACGCGCGTGTGCAGCTCGCTGCGGTGGTGGACGAGGAGACGGCCCGGTCGGCTGCCGCTCCCCTTTACTCCGAGGGCGAGGAGGTCCACTGGGCGGACGGGGACGTGGTCGCGCGCCGGGTGGAGCGGCTGGGGGCGATCGAGCTGACGGTGCGTCCGCTGCGGGACGCCGCCCCCGCTCTCGTACGCGACGCGCTGCTTGAAGGGCTACGGCGGGAGGGGCTCGGTCTGTTGCGGTGGTCGCCGGACGCGGTCGTACTGCGGCAGCGGCTGGCGTTTCTGCGGATGCATGTGGGCGACCCATGGCCGGATGTGTCCGACGACGCGCTGCACGCGCGGGTGGACGAGTGGCTGGAGCCGGAGCTGGGACGGGCGCGGCGGCGGGCGGATCTGGCGCGGATCGATGCGGGGGCGGGGCTCGGGCGGATGCTGCCGTGGGCCTCGGGGGAGGCGGGGCGCCTGGACGAGCTGGCGCCCGAGCGGCTCACTGTGCCGAGTGGGTCCAGAATCCGGATCGACTACGCCAACCCTGAGCAGCCCGTCCTCGCGGTGAAGTTGCAGGAGATGTTCGGGCTGCACGAGTCGCCGTCGGTGGCCGGGGTGCCGGTTCTGGTGCACCTGCTGTCCCCCGCGGGGCGCCCTGCCGCGGTCACGGCCGACCTCGCGTCCTTCTGGAGGGACGGGTACAAGGGTGTGCGGGCGGAGCTGCGGGGGCGGTATCCGAAGCATCCGTGGCCGGAGGATCCGGCGAGTGCCGAGCCAACTCGGCATACGGCGGCTCGGGCTCGGCGTCAGGCCGGGGGCAGCTGAAGGGCGAACAATGCGTTGGCGGTGCCTACGCCGATGATCTGTTCGTCGACGGGGGCGACGGACCAGATGTCGGCGCCCACATGGACGTTCGCGACGGGGTGTGCGGAGCCGGGTGCGTAGAAGAGGAGCCGTTCGTCGGAGGTGACGGCGACGAGGACGTCTCGGGCGCCGACGAGGACGAGGTCAAGGATGTCCGTGCCGGACGGAAGCTCCCATTGCTCGGCGTCCCAGGAGTCGGCCAGGCTCTCGACCGACAGGGACCGCTCACCGGGGCTGTAGCACGCGATCGACGCCCTCCCCTGCCACCGACCCAGGTCGAACACGAAACCGTCGCGCTTCAGCAGCGGTGGTGTCATCGACCGGTCCGCCCCTTCCTGGGCGAACCGGTGGACCGAGATGCTCTGCGACCCGGTGCCTCGGTGCCATTGGCCGACGCCGAGCCAGAGGACGTCACCGTCATCCACCGTGCGCAGGCTCATGTCGGTGGAGACCCCGCCGCAAGGCAGTTTCTGGATCTCTTTGCCGGTCAGGTCCCAGAGCACCACCGCGTCCCGCATGGCGGTTTGCGTCCCGGCCAGCATCCGCCGCTCGCCCAGGCGGACGACGGTCACATTGGACACGACCGCCATCCTCGAGCCGAGCGGGACGGCGGGCGCCCGGGCGGTGTCCAGAACCCTTGCGGTACGTCGGGAGAGCGCGCCCCGCACCGCGTCGTAGAGCACGAGCGGCAGCCCGGCGTCAGCGGACCGCCCGAGCCAGCTCGGCTCACGGTCCAGCTCGTCCAGCCGCTCGCCGGTGCGCGGGTCGTAGAGGGTGAGGGGTCCGTTGCTGGTCGCCAGCACGCGCTCTCCGCCGAACTCGGCGGCGACGCAGTGCTCGCCCAGTCCGTGACGTGTTCGATACGCAGGCTTCCCCTTCCGCTCGTCCGGCAGCAGGTCCCACACCCGTAGGCCCGGGCCGTTGCCCGCGGTCACCAGTTCCGGACCCGCGCCTGGGCCCTGAACCACCGCCCACGCCTTGACCTTTCCGCCCGTCGGGAGCTCGGCTCGGGACCAGATGCCCCAGTTCTTCACTGTGACGGACGTTCCGGTGTCCAGCGCGCAGCACGATTCCCCATCCAGGGTGAAGAAACCCAGCCCTCTGTGAACCCCTGGAAGGAGCCACTCGTGGACCACGCCGCCGTGGCGGAATCCTCGCTCCTGGTAGGAGGCGAACGCCCGCAACCCGTGGGACGTCATGACATGGACCTCACCACGCAGCACGCCGAGGCTCTGCACTTCGTTGCCCCGCCCTCTGCACCGGGCTTCGCCCACGACGGACCAGCCCCGCCGGGGGTCGAGCCGCCAGGTGGCGAGCTGCGCGTTGCGCCGTCGCCACCACGAGGTGTCCGACACCTTCGTCCCTGTGGCGGCGGCCAGGACCACGTGCCCGTCCTGTCTGCCGAGCGCCACATGGAAGGAGCCACCGGGCCTCGGTTCCGGGAGGCCGTCGATCCGGGTGAGCTCCCGCCCTGTACGGACGTCCACCAGCCGTACCGTGTGCGACTCCCCGAGGGCGACGACGCAGGCGCCGTCCACCTCGGTCGCGGCCACGGCCTCGGGTCCGGCCGCGCGTGTCCACAGGTCCGGTCCGAGCGACAGCCCGGTCACCACGTCGGCCACCGATACAGCGAGTGTCCCGGGGTGCCGGGACACTACCAACAACCACGGTTCCTCGGTCTCACCGCATGAGGACACGGCGAGCACCTCCCCGTCCGTCGGCGGCGAAAGCTCGGTCAGCCCCTCCCCCGTCTCGGGGTCCGACAGGTGTATTCGGCCCTCCTCAACGGTCGCGATGACCTGCCGCCCCTCCCACTTCACCACGCTGAGGTCCGTCACAACCGTGTCCGAGTCCCCCAGCGCCCGGTAAGGAGCCGACGCCGCATGCGCCCACAGCACCTCCCACGGGCGGTGGGGGAAACGGGACCGGATCGCCGCGACCAGTGTCTCCGCGTTCTCCTCGAGCGCCCGCATGTGGAGTTGGGCCGCGCGGTCCCCTTCGTTCAGCCGCTCGGACGCGAGGATCGGCGCGCAGCGCAGGTACGCGGCCCGTGCGGCGACGGACTCCGGGCGGGTGACCACGGACAGGGCCCGCCGCAGCGCGACCGGCTCCGCCGTCAGCAAGAACTGCGGCTCCAGGACCAGTTCGTCCAGCAGTCCCGCTGCCGCCGCGTGCGTGGCCGCGTGGCCCTTCAGATAGGGGTCCGCGAGGCTCCAGTCACGCATGCCCTTCTCCACCGGCACCAACTCCAGCAGCGCCCCCGCGATCCGCTCCCCCGTCCCCGCCGCCGCCTGTTCCCGCAGCGCGTCCGCGAAAGACTCGTGGTACAGCCGGTACACCGACCGCCCCGCCGCATCCGTGTCCTCCACGATCAGCTCGATCAGCTCGCCGCCCGCCGACAGCGCCTGTCGGATGTCCTCGGGTCCGACCGGGCTGCCCAGTACCGCCGAGGCCATCGCCTGCCACACCCCCGTCGCGGGCACCCCCTGCCCCTCGGCGAAGGCCAGCGGCGTGAGCAGGGCGCGGGCCCGTTCCTCCTGGCGGGGCATGCGTTCGCGCAGGGCCCAGCTGAAGGCGGCCTCGACGCCTGGGCGGGCGATCTGCTGGGTGAGCGAAGGGAGTTGGCTCTCCCAGCCCTCCGATCCCGTGTCCAGCGGCCGCGGCCTGCGCGCCAGGGGGCGGGCGATCAGGCGGGCGCACAGGTAGTTGTCCCCGGCCCGCGCGGACACCGCCACCGCCACCGGTGCCGCCGTCTTCTCCGTGTACGGTCCGCTCGACCCCTCCCCGTCCGGTGCCAGCAGCAGCTTGCGCGCGTACCGCTCGATGTCGCCGGGGCCCAGCCACCGGGGGTCCGCCAGGTCGATGCGGGTGAAGGAGGGGCCCAGGGCATCCGCCACGTGCGGGCGGGCGCCCACCAGCAGCCGTACACACGGCACTTCCCCCAGTTCACGCAGGAACGACCGGGCGATGGCCTGCGGTTCCTCGTCCGCCCCTGCCGTGCCCGCCTCGTCCAGCGCGTCCACCATGACGACCAGCCGTTCCGTGCGCTCGCCCAGCGCCGTCAGCAGTTCGTGCCGTCCGGCACCCGGCACGCCCGCCGCGTCGGCCACCCCTGCCACGATGTCGTCCAGCAGCTTGTGCCGGGCGTGGATCGCGGTGTCGATGCCCGAGGCGGGCGTGGGGACCGAGGGGTCCAAGTCGTCCAGCGCCGCCCGTGCCCGAGGGTCCGACAGCAGCAACAGCCGCCCCAGCAAGGAGGACTTGCCGACCCCCGCGCCACCCGTGACCAGCACGCTCCGCCCGAGGTCCGGCGAGTCGTCGTCCAGCCACGCCGTCAGCTCGCCCAGCACCGCCGCACGCCCGGTGAAGTACGACGCCGTCCCCGTCGTGACGTCGCTGCCCCGCCCCCGTGGGTCGAAGTGACTGACCCGCTCCTCCTGGCGCCGGCGCGCCTCGCCGCTCAGCAGCCACACGCGCTGTTCCGCGAGGTCGAGGCCGGCCGGAGTGCCGGGGGTGTAGCGGGGGTTGGGGAAGAAGGGGGTCTCGCCGTCGGCGATCAGGGTGCCGTGGACGGCCTTCTGGAACTCGCCGCGGGTACGCAGGGTGCCGTTGATGTGCTGGACGATGTCGCTCAGGTGGAGGTGGCGTTGGTGCGGGCCGCCGAGGAGGGGGTCCGAGACCGCCTCGCGCAGGGCTCCGGCGAACGCCCCGTCCGTCGCCAGGTCCTGGGGTCCGGCCGCCGCGATGTACGAGAAGTCCGTCATCCTGCTCGCGTCCACCGCCGGGGCGGCCAGGCTCCCGGCAAGGGCGCGCAGCGCGTCCACGGCGCCCTGACCGGCGTAACACGTATCGAGGATGAGCAGGATCCGGGTCAGGCCGTTCTCGGCGAGGATCTCCACGATCCGTTCGGACTCGACGGCGGAGCTGCGCAGTTGGCCGGACTCGCTGTCGCGGCACATCAGGAAGTGGCCCTTGTCGTCGCGTTCGCCGTGGCCGGTGTAGTAGAGGACGACGACGTCCTCGCTGCGGTCGGCGCGGCGGGCCCAGTCGGCGAGGCCGCGTCTGAGGCCGTCGGCGGTGGGGTTGTGGAGGCGGTCGCCGTCCTCGTAGCCGAGGCTGCGGAACACCTCGGCCACTGTGTCCATGTCCGGTGCCGCGCGGGGCAGCGGGGGCAGTTCGTGGTCGTAGGAATCGGTGCCGCTGACGACGACCGTACGGCGGGTCATGGCCGGAGTCCGGCTGCTACGGCGGCTCCGGTCGGCGCGGCGGTGAGGTGGGGGACGATGTCGTGGGCGTGGCTGCCGTTGTCGATCAGTACGTCCACCACACGGCCGCCGTCAGGGGACTTGAAGAGCGGGGACAGTTCCTTGGTCAGGGCCACTACGTCCGCTCGGTCGCAGATGTTCGTCCACTCGCGCAGAACCGGCGGCCAGGTCGCGCTCGGGCGCAGGCGGTCCAGGACCACGCCGGGGATGCCGAGCGGGGAGCCGAGGGTCACCAGGGCGCGCACCGGCCACTCGGGGTGCGCGCACAGGGCCTCGTAGGCGATGACGCTGCCGAGGGAGTGGGCGACCAGGACCCGGGTGTCGTCGGTGACCGCCTCCGCGACACTGCACTGGACACGGTCACGGGTCTCGTCCTCGGTGAGGTAGCGGCGGACCTGCTTGAGGATGCCGATGAGGAAGCGGTCGGTGAAGCGGGACGGCAGGAGGCGGCTGATCGCGTGCAGGGCGCGTTGCACGGTCTGCGGGGTCGTGGCCTTCGTCGTCGCGGCAGATGACGGTGGTGGGACTCTGTCGGGGGCTGTGCGGGCCGCCTCCTGCCACCACGCCATCAGCAGGTCGGTTTCCAGGCCCTCGGTCACATCTCGGTGCGTCCAGGGGTAGTCGTCGCTCTTCGCACCGGCGGGTCGGAACCAGTGGCCGTAGAACGCCACTTCGATGTCCTCGGGCTTCAACTCCGGTGCGGCCGCCGCCCTCATGCCGTCCCGCAGCGCCGGCGCCACTCCCCCGTGCAGCGTGTGCGGTCCCAGGTACTGCTTCCCGATGCCGTGTACGACGACGACCTTGGCCATGACTGCGGCCTCCCCCGATGCTGCGTGCGCCAGTCATGCGGGATCGTACAACTCGGGCGCGGCGCTCAGGCGTTGACCGGTTCCGGCTCCGTGGCCCGGGTGGGGGCCGGGTCCCCGGGCCGGCGGTTGCGGGCCTCCAGGTAGAGCGCGAGGGAGAGCAGGAGGATGCCGAGGGTCAGGAAGCCCCAGGGGAGGTACGACGTCATCAGCAGGACCAGGGTGCGGTTGGACTTGACCAGGTCGACGGTGTAGTCGATGTAGTCCTCGCGCATCTTCACGTGCCCGGCGAACGCGGTGACCTTGTCGCGGTCGCCGAGGAGCGTGCCGCCGCGCAGTTCCTCCTTGTGGATCTCCTCGCCGTAGACGGGGGCGCCGGTGAGGGGTTCGACCCAGAACTTGCGGACGGTGGTGTACCAGCGGGTGGTGCCGGTGTCGGCGAGGGACTCCCGGGAGACGCCGTCGACGGGGAGCTTCTTGGGGTAGGGCACCTTCGTCCACGGGATGGTCTGCTCGAAGTAGTAGACCTCGACGCCGCGGAAGTCCTGGGTGCCCTTGTAGTGGATCGGGGCCGAGGTGCGGGTCTGGGCGTCGAAGTACTCGTAGGACCGCTTCTCCGTCAGGAACGGCCACTTGAACTCGATGCCCTCGCGGCGCACGGGGTCGCCGTCGACCATCTCGCCGGTGGCGTGCACGGGTTCCTGGGTGTGGGCGTCGAAGATGTAGCGCTCGGGGATCTGGGAGACCATCTCGCCGTCGGGGCCCTCGACATAGGACAGCCCGTCCCAGACCACGACGTCCCGGCCGGCCGTCCTCTCGATCTTCTCGGAGGCCTCCACGTTGCCCTTGAGGGTCTGCACGATGGTGACCTTGGAGACCTTGCGCGCCTTCATCGTGCCGTAGTCGAGGAGGGTGGCGTCCTTGGCCTCCAGGACCATGTCCTGGTACTGGTTCGCGGGGATCTTGGCCAGGCGCGGGAAGGCGTACCAGCGCAGCATCGGGGACAGCGCGGCGAAGAACACGGCGAAAGCGAGCAGGATCAGACTGGCCTTGCGGCTCATCTCGGCCTCCCTCCCGGGCGGTTACGGGCGTGTGGGCACCGTTACGGGTGTGCGGGCACCGTCGTCAGCATCGGCTTCGGGGAGGTCTCGCCGGTCGGCGCGCCCAGCGCGGTGAGGGTGAACACCAGGGCGAGCGCGACGGCGAGACCGGTCGCGGCGGCGATCAGGGCGCGCACGGTGCCTCCCCACGGACCGGAGCTGATAGGTCGTCAGGTCCGGCACCGTAGCAACGGGCGGGCGAGATGAGAACACGTCGCACACGACGACGGCGGCGCCCTCCGCCGGGGAGGGCGCCGCCGTCGTCGTACCGAAGGGGTCTACGCGCTGGGGCTCGCGGACGGCGAGGGGGACTCCGTGGTGTCCGGCGTGGTCGACTCGGCCGCGGCCACGGTCAGTTCGACCGTGAGGGTCGCGCCGCCCGCGGTGTTGATGCGGAGCAGGAAGGTGCCGGTGGTGTCGTCGGCGTACAGCTTCGGCAGCTTGAGCTTGCCGTCGGCGTCCGTCTTCAGGCCGGTGAGGGTGCGTACGGGCTTGCCCTCGGCGTCCTTGAAGTAGGGGCCCTTGTCGTTCTCGGCCGGGTCCTCGGCGGACTTGATCAGGGTGGCGGTGGCCGCGACCTTGTCGGCGACGGCGCCCTTGTAGGTGGCCTTCACCTCCACCTGGTCGGCGAACTCGCCGCCGGGGACGCAGGTCAGCGCCTCCTCGCCGGTGCGGGCGAGGGTGTCGGCGGCGCGTTCGGTGACCGTGGCCGTGTAGTCGAGGCCGGGAATCGAGCGGCCCACGACGGTGGTCCGGACGATGAAGTCGCCGGTCTCCTCGCCCGCCTGGAGCGCGGGCGCCACGGCGGTGCCGCTGCTGTTCGTCAGCGCGGTGGCGTACTTCTCGCCGCCGGTGAAGGCCGCGTCGGTGTCGCCGACGATCGTGAAGCGGATGCGTACCTTGGCGACGGCCTTGCCGGCCGAGGTCTCCGCGCGGGTGCTGATCCGCTCGCCGAACGCGTCGCCCGCCATCGCCTTGAGCAGGGCGGTGTCGGCGTCCTCCAGGTGGTGCACCGTGTCGGTGGGCGTCGGCGGGGTCGTCGACGGCGGCGTGGTGGGCGGGGGTGTCGTGCCCGGCGGCGTCGGAGGCGTGGAACCGCCGTTGGCGGGCGGAGTCGGCGACTGGGAGGCCGGGGGCGTGGGCGACGGCGACGGTGAGGTCACCGCCCCGCCGCCGTCGTCGCTGCGGTCGTCGGGGATCGTGCCGGTGCCGTCGGGGATCTCGTCGACGCCCTTGCGGTAGTGCTCCAGCCACGCCAGGACCGTGTTCAGGTAGTCCGTGGAGTTGTTGTAGCTGAGGATGGCGCTCTTGAGGTCGGACGGGTCGGACAGGTCCCAGCCGAAGCGGCACAGATAGCCGCCCGCGGCGAGCGCGGCGTCGTAGACGTTGTTGGGGTCCTTCTCGCCGTCGCCGTTGCCGTCGCGGCCCGCCCACGCCCAGGTGGACGGGATGAACTGCATCGGCCCCACGGCACGGTCGTAGGAGCTGTCCCCGTCGTAGGCGCCGTTGTCGGTGTCGCTGATGTTGGCGAAGCCGTTGCCGTTGAGCTGGGGGCCGAGGATCGGGGAGGTGGTGGTGCCGTCGGCGTTGACCCGGCCGCCACGCGCGTGGCCCGACTCGACGTGGCCGATGGCGGCGAGCAGTTCCCAGGGCAGGTTGCAGCCGGGCTTGGACTCCTGGAGCGAGGCGGCGGCCTGCTGGTAGGCGTCCAGCACGGTGGCCGGTATACCGGACTCGGAGTCGGTGCCGCCCGTCCCGCCCGCGCTGGGCGAGGGCTTGGGGCTGTCCAGGGGCGGCAGGTCCGTGTAGTACGGCGAGTTGCCGGTCGCGCTGTCGTCGGCGAGGGCGTCGGGTGAGGGCGTGGTGTCCGAGGTGGTCCGTCTGCCCTGGTCGTCGACCGTCGCTCCGGGAGCCTGGGAGCCCGACAGCGCCGCGACCGCGAGCGCGGCCACGGCGGCGGTGGCCGCACCCTTGTACAGCCTCCTGCCGAATTGCGCCGACATAGAGTGAACCCCTCCCGTGGACGCCCGAGCGCCCGCCTCTGTCTGTCCCGTCGCCCTGTTGTGACGAACGGCCCGCCGTGGCGGTTGCGCTCGTGCCGCCGTTCGGTGGCGCGCCGCGAGCATCCGTCCGTTTTTGTCCGTCCGCCGGACGCACTCCCCGCGCGCCGACCCAAGTGACCCTACGACAACTTCCGCGCCTCGGGCACCCGTTCACGTCCGATATTCACCGTCCGGCCATGCGTGATACTGGGCCCGTTGATCACACCCCCAGCGAGGAGCCGCGGTGCCGTTCACCCTGAGCCACGCGGCGGCGGTCCTGCCCGCCGTCCGCACCGACGGAACGGGCCGGGGCCGACTGGTCCCGGCCGTCCTCGTGGCGGGCTCCTTCGGCCCGGACCTCACCTATTACGCGGCCAGCGGCGTGCCCGGCGCGATGGAGTTCGGCGATGTCACGCACTCCTTCGCAGGGGTGTTCACGGTCGATGTCGTCCTCAGCTGGGCGCTGGTGGGCCTCTGGCTGCTGGTGCGCGAGCCGTTGGTGGCGCTGCTGCCGACGTCCCGCCAGGGCCCTCCGGCCGCCCTGCTGCGCTGCGGTGCGCCCCGCGCGCGGGTTCGGCCGGAACTGTTGCTGTGGTGGTACGTCTCCGCCGTGCTCGGCTCCCTGACCCATGTGGTGTGGGACGCCTTCACCCACCTCGACCGCTGGGGCATGCGCCTGTTCCCCGTCCTCGGCGAGGAGATCGCGGGGTCGCCGCTGTACTGGTATCTCCAGTACGGCGGTTCCGCGGTCGCCGCGGCCGTCATCGCGGTGTTCCTGACGGCGGCGCTACGGCGGGTTCCGGGCGACGTCCCCGCGGTCGGGGTGCCGGTGCTGTCGGTGCGGGACCGGTGGCTGGCCGCTGTGCCGCTGCTCGGGTTTCCGGTCGTCTTCGCGGTGCTGCGGGCGGTGCGGTGGTGGGCGTACTGGGGGTCACGCGCGAAGCCGTGGGAGCTGATTCCGACGCTGTGCTTCGGGGCCGGGGCGGGGCTCTTCCTGGGAGTGTTGGGGTACGCCGTCGCGGTCAGGGTGTGGCGTCCTGCCCCGGTGCGGGACGCGACGCTCGTACTGCGGTAGCGAGGAGGAGCTCCGCCCAGAGGAGGACGGTGGCCGCGGGGTCGGCGGGGATGCGGGGTGTTCCGGCGGCGGGCTCGAAGGTGCGTGCCCTGTGTTTCCGGCGGAGTGCTCGTATGCCCATGCCCGCATCCTGGCGGGCATGGGCATGGGGTGGCGTCTTTGTGGGGGCCACGCGAGTGATGGTCCTTCGCGTCCGCCTGGTTGTTGTTGTGGTCAGGGGCGCGGGTGGTTTCCTAGTGCGCTGCCGACTCCCAGTCGCCTCCGTCGCCCACTGACACCCCGAGCGGTACGTCCAGGCTCACCGCGTTGGACATCTGCTCCCGGACCAGGGCCTCCGCCTGCTCCCGCTCGCCCGGGGCCACCTCCAGGACGATTTCGTCGTGGACCTGGAGGAGCATGCGGGTCTTCAGGTCGGCCTCGCGGAGCGCCGCGTCGACCTTGAGCATGGCGATCTTGACGATGTCGGCCGCCGTGCCCTGGATCGGGGCGTTCAGCGCCATGCGCTCGGCCGCCTCACGGCGCTGGCGGTTGTCGCTGTTGAGGTCGGGGAGGTAGCGGCGGCGGCCGAAGAGGGTCGCCGTGTAGCCGGTCGCGCGGGCCTCGTCGACGGCTCGGCGCAGATAGTCCCGCACACCGCCGAAGCGCTCGAAGTAGGCGTCCATGAGGGCGCGTGCCTCGCCCGCCTCGATGTTCAGCTGCTGGGAGAGACCGAAGGCCGAGAGGCCGTACGCCAGGCCGTAGGACATCGCCTTGATCTTGCGGCGCATCTCCGCGTCGACCGCGCCGGGCTCGACCGCGAAGACCTGCGAGGCGGCCGTGGTGTGCAGGTCCTCGCCCGAGGTGAAGGCCTGGATGAGGCCCTCGTCGGCGGAGAGGTGGGCCATCACGCGCAGCTCGATCTGGCTGTAGTCGGCCGTCATCAGGGACTCGAAGCCCTCGCCGACCACGAAGCCGCGGCGGATCGCGCGGCCCTCGTCCGTGCGAACGGGGATGTTCTGGAGGTTGGGGTCCGTGGAGGACAGCCGGCCGGTCGCGGCGACCGTCTGGTTGAAGGTGGTGTGGATCCGGCCGTCCGCGGCGATCGTCTTGATCAGGCCCTCGACGGTGACCCGCAGCTTCGCCTGCTCACGGTGGCGGAGCATGATCACCGGGAGCTCGTTCTCGGTCTGTCCGGCGAGCCAGGCCAGGGCGTCGGCGTCGGTGGTGTAGCCGGTCTTGGTCTTCTTGGTCCTGGGCAGGCCCAGCTCGCCGAAGAGGACCTCCTGGAGCTGCTTGGGCGAGCCGAGGTTGAACTCGTGCCCGGCCGCCGCGTGGGCCTCCTTCAC
Source organism: Streptomyces cinnabarinus (assembly GCF_027270315.1). Classification (NCBI taxonomy): domain Bacteria; kingdom Bacillati; phylum Actinomycetota; class Actinomycetes; order Kitasatosporales; family Streptomycetaceae; genus Streptomyces; species Streptomyces cinnabarinus. The sequence goes on from NZ_CP114413.1 coordinate 2,417,614, forward strand.
GGCCTGCTGCACCGCACCGGCGAACATCTGTTCCATGGCTTCCAGGTGGGCGCGGTCGGCGGCGATGCCGTGCCGTTCCATCCGGGCCAGCAGGGCGGAGGTGGGCAGCTCCATGTCGCGCAGCAGATCGGCGGCGCCGACCTCCTCAAGACGGGCCTCGAAGGCCTCGCCCAGGTCGAGGACGGCACGGGCCTGCACCATCAGCGCCTCGGCCTCGGCGCCGTCGTCCGCGCCGAAGGCGAGCTGGCCGTCGGCCGTGGCGGCGGGGGCCAGCTCGCGGTGGAGGTACTCCAGGGACAGCGCGTCCAGGTCGAAGGAGCGGCGGCCCGGCTTGACCAGGTAGGCGGCGAGGGCGGTGTCCATGGTGACGCCGTCCACGCTCCAGCCGTGCTCGGCGAAGACCCGCATCGCGCCCTTGGCGTTGTGGAAGACCTTGGGGCGGGCGGCGTCGGCCAGCCAGCCGGTGAACGCCGTCTCGTCGGCCTCGTCCAGCTCGGACGGGTCGAACCAGGCGGCGGGGCCGCCGGCCGTGGCCAGCGCGACCTCGGCGACCGAGCCGGTGCCCAGCGCCCAGGTGTCGACGGTGGCGACACCGAGGGGCTGTGCGGTGGCGTGCTCGGTCAGCCAGGGGGCCAGCTCGCCGGTGGCCAGCACCTGGCCGTCCAGCTCCACGCCCTCCGCGACGACCTGGGTCTCCTCGGCCTCCTCGGCGCCGGGGTCGACGGCCAGCAGCCGCTCCCGCAGGGACGGGTTGCGGATCTCCAGTGTGTCCAGGACCATCGCGACGCCCTTGCGGTCGTACGCGGCCCGCTCCAGGTCGGTGACCGTCTTCGGCAGCTCGACGGTGCGCACCATCTCGGTGAGGCGGCGGTTGAGCTTGACCGCCTCCAGGTGGTCGCGGAGGTTCTGGCCCGCCTTGCCCTTGACCTCCTCGACCCGCTCGACCAGCTCCGCGAACGAGCCGAACTGGTTGATCCACTTCGCGGCGGTCTTCTCGCCGACGCCCGGGATGCCCGGCAGGTTGTCGGACGGGTCGCCGCGCAGGGCGGCGAAGTCGGGGTACTGCGCGGGCGTCAACCCGTACTTCTCGATGACCTTCTCCGGGGTGAACCGGGTCAGCTCGGAGACGCCCTTCGTCGGGTAGAGGACGGTCGTGTGCTCGCTGACGAGCTGGAAGGAGTCGCGGTCGCCGGTGACGATCAGCACCTCGAAGCCCTCGGCCTCGGCCTGGGTGGCGAGCGTGGCGATCACGTCGTCGGCCTCGAAGCCGTCCACCGCGAATCGGGAGACGTGCATCGCGTCGAGCAGCTCGCCGATCAGCTCGACCTGGCCCTTGAACTCGTCCGGGGTCTTGGAGCGGTTCGCCTTGTACTCCGTGAACTCCTCGGACCGCCAGGTCTTGCGGGACACGTCGAAGGCGACCGCGAAGTGCGTGGGCGCCTCGTCGCGCAGGGTGTTGGCCAGCATCGACGCGAAGCCGTAGATCGCGTTCGTCGGCTGGCCGGTCGCGGTCGTGAAGTTCTCCGCGGGCAACGCGAAGAACGCGCGGTAGGCCAGGGAATGCCCGTCCATGAGCATGAGTCGCGGACGGCCGCCGCCGGAGGTCGTTTCGGTCTTCTTCGATGCTGTCTCTGCCACGTCCCCGATCCTGCCACGCCGCACTGACAGTGGGGGCCCACCGCCGGATCGGCGGCGCCCGGGCGGATCGCGCAACCAAAGCTCTCGACGGGTGCGGAACCCGGGGCCGACCGGTGTCGGTGACACGTGCGAGGATCGGAGATGTACCTCACATACGCAGTCGTAAGGAGAGCGTGCGATGGCGACGAAGCCGCCCAAGGGTGATCCGGTGCAGGACGCGCCGCGGGTCGCCGAGCCGAAGCACGCGGCCGCCGGTCTGCCCGCCATCGGCCACACCCTGCGCATCGCCCAGCAGCAGATGGGCGTGAAGCGGACCGCGCTGACACTGCTGCGCGTCAACCAGAAGGACGGCTTCGACTGCCCGGGCTGCGCCTGGCCGGAGCCGGAGCACCGGCACACCGCGGAGTTCTGCGAGAACGGCGCGAAGGCGGTCGCCGAGGAGGCCACCCTGCGCCGGGTGACCCCGGAGTTCTTCGCCGCGCACTCCGTCGCCGACCTGGCGACCCGCAGCGGGTACTGGCTGGGCCAGCAGGGGCGGCTGACGCACCCCATGTACCTGCCCGAGGGCGGCGACCACTACGAGCCGGTCACCTGGGAGCGCGCCTTCGACATCGTCGCCGAGGAACTGACGGCGCTCGGCTCCCCGGACGAGGCCCTCTTCTACACCTCCGGGCGGACCAGCAACGAGGCCGCGTTCCTCTACCAGCTGTTCGCCCGCGCGTTCGGCACGAACAACCTGCCGGACTGCTCGAACATGTGCCACGAGTCCTCGGGTTCGGCGCTCAGCGAGACCATCGGCATCGGCAAGGGCAGCGTCCTGCTGGAGGACCTCTACCGGGCCGACCTGATCATCGTGGCCGGGCAGAACCCGGGCACCAACCACCCCCGGATGCTGTCCGCGCTGGAGAAGGCCAAGGCGAACGGCGCCAAGGTGATCAGCGTCAACCCGCTGCCCGAGGCCGGGATGGAGCGGTTCAAGAACCCGCAGACCCCGCAGGGCATGCTCAAGGGCGCCGCGCTCAACGATCTGTTCCTCCAGATCCGCATCGGCGGCGACCAGGCGCTGTTCCGGCTGCTGAACAAGCTGATCCTGGCCACCGAGGGCGCGGTCGACGAGGAGTTCGTCCGCGAACACACCCACGGTTACGAGGAGTTCGCCGCCGCCGCGCAGGCCGCCGACTGGGCCGAGACGCTCACCGCGACCGGGCTCACCCAGGAGGAGATCGAGCGCGCGCTGGGGATGATCCTGGCCTCCGAGCGGACGATCGTCTGCTGGGCGATGGGCCTCACCCAGCACAAGCACGCCGTGCCGACCATCCGCGAGGTGGTCAACTTCCTGCTGCTGCGCGGCAACATCGGGCGGCCCGGCGCGGGCGTGTGCCCGGTGCGCGGGCACTCCAATGTGCAGGGCGACCGCACGATGGGCATCTTCGAGCGGCCCGCCCCGGCCTTCCTGGACGCCCTGGAGAAGGAGTTCGGCTTCGCGCCCCCGCGTGAGCACGGCTACGACGTCGTGCGGGCCATTCGCGCGATGCGGGACGACAAGGCGAAGGTGTTCTTCGCGATGGGCGGCAACTTCGTGTCGGCGTCGCCCGACACCGAGGTGACCGAGGCGGCGATGCGGCGGGCGCGGCTGACGGTGCATGTGTCGACCAAGCTGAACCGATCGCACGCGGTCACCGGGGCGCGGGCGCTGATCCTGCCGACGCTGGGCCGCACGGAGCGTGACCTTCAGGGCGGCGGCGAGCAGTTCGTGACCGTCGAGGACTCCATGGGCATGGTGCACGCCTCACGCGGGCGGCTGGAGCCGGCAAGCGGGCAGCTGCTGTCGGAGCCGGCGATCGTGTGCCGGCTGGCGCGGCGGGTGCTCGGCGCGGACAGCCGGGTGCCGTGGGAGGAGTTCGAGAAGGACTACGCCACGATCCGGGACCATATCGCGCGGGTGATCCCGGGGTTCGAGGACTTCAACGCGCGCGTGGCGGCTCCCGGCGGGTTCGCGCTGCCGCACGCCCCGCGGGACGAGCGGCGGTTCCCGACGGCGACGGGCAAGGCCAACTTCACGGCGGCGCCGGTGGAGTACCCGGAGCTGCCCGAGGGGCGGCTGCTGCTGCAGACGCTGCGCTCGCACGACCAGTACAACACCACGATCTACGGCCTTGACGACCGTTACCGGGGGATCAGGAACGGCCGGCGCGTGGTGCTGGTGAACCCCGAGGACGCGCGGGCGCTCAAGGTGGCGGACGGCTCGTACGTGGATCTGGTGAGCGAGTGGAGGGACGGCGTCGAGCGGCGGGCTCCGGGGTTCCGGGTCGTGCACTATCCGACGGCCCGGGGGTGTGCGGCGGCGTACTACCCGGAGACCAATGTGCTGGTGCCGCTGGACTCCACCGCGGACACCAGCAACACCCCGGCCAGCAAGTCCGTTGTGGTGCGTCTGGAACAATCGGCCACCGACTGAGCGTTTGCTCAGGTACCGGCGGACGCCGGAGCGGATCGACGACGAACGGAGTCCGGCCCCATGGGCGAGCAGCAGCAGGTGCAGTTCCCGCAAGAGGTCATCGACGAGTACGCCGCGCTCGGCGTGGACCTGCCCGCGCTGTTCTCCGCGGGGCATCTGGGGACGCGGATGGGGGTGCAGATCCTCTCGGCGTCCGCGGAGGAGGTCGTCGGCACCATGCCGGTGGAGGGGAACACCCAGCCGTACGGGCTGCTGCACGGAGGCGCTTCCGCGGTGCTGGCGGAGACGCTGGGGTCGGTCGGGTCGATGCTGCACGGCGGGTCCTCGAAGATCGCCGTGGGTGTGGACCTGAACTGCACCCATCACCGGGGGGTGCGGTCGGGAATGGTGACCGGGGTGGCCAGGCCGGTGCACCGGGGGCGGTCGACCGCGACGTACGAGATCGTGATCAGTGACGAGGAGGGCAAGCGGGTGTGCACCGCCCGGCTGACCTGCCTGCTGCGCGATGTGCGACCGGGGGACGGCGAGCCCGTGGGCGTGTCCGGCTGACCGGCTGAGCCCGGGGGCGGGCGCCGCTCGCCACGGCAGACAGAGCGGCACCCGCCCCCGGTAGTACCGTTTTTCCATGAGGCCCGCGTCATGACCGGCATCGGCCCTGTCGAACCCGTCAACTCCCCTGATCCGGATGAGAGTTACGAGGTCATCGGAGCCGATGGGCCGCGCCGTACGGACCGGCTCGCGCGCCGCTGGGCCGCACTCTCCCCCCGCACCCGCAGAGCCGCCGCAGCGGCCGCCCTCGTCACGCTCGGCGCCGCCGGAGCGCTCCTGCTCACCCCGGACGACCCCGAACCACCCGAGACCCTCGACCTCTCCGCCTGGCCCGCCAACGTCACCAGATGGGACTACCTCGGCCCCGCCGAACGACCCAACTCCGTTGCCACCAGGGGAAGTTTCCAATTCCGCGTATCCGTGCTCCGGGGGCCCGACGTCACCATGCGAGTCACGGGCGCCGCCTTCGACGGGCTGCGCACCCAGACCACTCCCCGGCCCGAGTTCACCGTGCCGGGTGGCACAAGTCGGCGTATCACGGTGGAGATTTCCGTATCCGACTGTTCGGAACTGCCCCTGGATGCGGGATTTCACTATCTCGACGTAACGCTGCGTAACACCCACGCAATACAGCGCCACAGCTTCATCTTCGGTGGCGCATTCTCGCGGGACCTATCCGATCTTCTTCACGCGGCCTGCGACCCCATACCTCCTGGACCGGGCCCACGGCCAACCGGAAGTGCGGGTTCTCAGAATGCGGACTGAGTGGAAAATCCGCCAAAACGGCTGAGAGCCCCCTCGGCCGAAGCCCGCCCTCCACCACGTCATAACAAGAAAGTCACAAGGAAGCTCACGCCGATGCCCATCCGCACATACCGGGCTTAGAGTCACGGCCAGTCACCGCTCCATCGGGAGTTCGGTACCAGCGCGGCACCCGCCGCCCCTACCGGGGCGGGCGTGACTGCGGAAAGGACTGATTGTGCGACGTTCCTTGGTGATACTTACCTCCGTCCTCGCGACCGGAGCTCTGTCCCTCACCGCCTGCGGCTCCCGAGACGACAACGGCGGCGGCGACAGCAACGGCGGCGAGACCACGACGCTGACCATTGGTGTCGACGCTCCGCTCTCCGGTGAGAACTCCACCACCGGCCTCGGCATCCAGTACGGCGCCCAGATCGCTGTCGACGACGCGAACAAGAACAAGCTCGTCCCGGGCGTCACCTTCAAGCTGAAGGCGTTCGACGACAAGGCGCAGCCCGCCACCGGCCAGACCAACGCGACCGCGATCACCGGCGACAAGACCGCCGTCGGCGCCGTCGGCCCGCTGAACTCGGGCGTCGCCCAGACCATGCAGCAGGTCTTCGCCTCGGCCAAGATGGTCCAGATCTCCCCGTCCAACACCGCCCCGGAGCTGACCCAGGGCAAGGACTGGCAGACCGAGAAGAAGCGGCCGTTCGACACGTACTTCCGTACGGCCACCACCGACGAGCTCCAGGGCAGCTTCGCCGCCGACTACGCGCTCAACGGCCTCAAGAAGAAGAAGGCCTTCGTCGTCGACGACAAGCAGACGTACGGCGCCGGCCTGGCGAAGATCTTCAACGAGCAGTTCAAGAAGCTGGGTGGCTCGGTCGTCGAGACCGACCACGTCAACACCGGCGACAAGGACTTCGGCTCCCTGGTCACCAAGATCAAGAACTCCGGCGCTGACCTGCTCTACTACGGCGGCCAGTACGACGAGTCCGCGCTGCTCACCAAGCAGATGAAGGACGCCGGGGTGAAGATCCCGCTGTTCGGCGGCGACGGCATGTTCGCCTCCACCTACATCGAGGCCGGTGGCAAGGCCACCGAGGGTGACCTCGCCACCGCGATCGGCGTCCCCGCCGACACCCTGCCCGCCGCCAAGACCTTCATCGAGACCTACAAGGCCAAGGGCTACAAGGGCGACTACGGCGCCTACGGCGCGTACTCCTACGACGCCACCACCGCCATCATCAAGGCCGTGAAGGCCGCCGTGGACGCCAACGACGGCAAGGTCCCCAGCGACATCAACGAGCTCCGCGCCCAGGTCGTCGAGGGCGTTCAGAAGTCGGACTTCGAGGGCCTGTCCGGCAAGGTCGCCTTCGACGAGTACGGCGACACCACCAACAAGCAGCTCACCGTCTACCAGGTTGTCAAGGGTGAGTGGAAGGCCGTGAAGACCGGCACCGCCGACCTCGGCTGACCCAGGCAACGCATCAGCATCGCGGGCCGCGCGGGAGGGGACCCCGACCGCGCGGCCCGTTCTCACACCCAGACCCTGCACACGCTCAGTGCATAGAGACCCCTGCACGCGAATAGTGCACACGACATCCAGCGACATGGAGGCCATGCGGTGAACACCCTGCCGCAGCAGCTGGCCAACGGGCTGCTTCTAGGCTCGATGTACGGGCTGATCGCCATCGGCTACACGATGGTGTACGGCATCGTCCAGCTCATCAACTTCGCGCACGGCGAGATCTTCATGACCGGGGCCTTCGGCGCCTTCACGGTCTACTTCTACATCCTCCCCGACGGCACGGCGATGGCCGTAGCCGTCCCGCTGATGCTGATAGGCGGCGGCCTCGTGGCCGTGCTCATCGCCGTCGGCGCGGAACGGTTCGCCTATCGACCACTGCGCGGAGCACCACGACTGGCACCGCTCATCACCGCAATCGGCCTCTCCCTGGCTCTCCAGGAGGTCGTCCGCAACTTCTACCCCGGCGCCGACCGAGCCATCGCCTTCCCCGGCCTCGACGCCACCCACGAAATCGGCTCCATCACCATCAAGGACGCCGACATCTTCCTGATCCTGGCCGCCGTCATCTGCATGGCCGCCCTCGCCTTCTTCGTCCGCAAGTCCCGCACCGGCCGCGCCATGCAGGCCACCGCCCAGGACCCGGACACCGCCCAGCTCATGGGCATCGACACCAACCGGATCATCGTGATCGCCTTCGCGATCGGCGGCTTCTTCGCCGCGGTCGCCGCGGTCGCCTACGGCCTGAAGTACGGCAACATCGACTACCGCATGGGCTTCCTGATGGGCCTCAAGGCCTTCACCGCGGCCGTCCTCGGCGGCATCGGCAACATCTACGGCGCCATGCTCGGTGGTCTGGTCCTCGGCATCGCCGAGACCCTGGCCTCCGCGTACATCGACGAGATCCCCGGCATGCAGCAGCTCGGCGGCCAGAGCTGGGCCAACGTCTGGGCCTTCGGCCTCCTCATCCTCGTGCTCCTGGTCAGGCCACAGGGTCTGCTCGGCGAACGCGTCGCGGACAGGGCGTGATCACGTGACCGAGATCAACAAGACCACCACGGACACGGCGACCACGCCGGACGCCCCCGCCGCTCGCGGCCTGCTGTCCCTGCCGCTCGCCGCGGCCCGCGCCCTGCTGCTGGCCGGCGGTGTCGCCACCGCCGCCTCCGCCTTCCTCGCCTGGACCTGGACCGACGAGTTCCCCGGCGACCTCACCATCACCGGCTACCCCGGCGGCCTGCAGTGGCTGACCTTCGTCGCCGGACTGCTCACCACCCTGTTCGCGCTGGCGTCCTACGGCATCCGCGGCCTGGGCTGGCTGATGCCCGCCAAGAACAACGCGCCGCTGGTGCTCGTGGCACTCGGCGGCTTCGCCACCACCTGGTTCACCGTCATCTCCATCTGCGTGGAGCTCAACGGCATCGTGAACCTGGAGCCCGGCGGCTACATCGCGGCCATCGCCTCCCTGCTGCCCGTGCTCGGCGCCCTCGCCCTGCCCGAGCAGCTCGGCGACGGCCTCAAGGAGAACCTCAAGGCGTACGTCGCCAAGCCCGACCGGTTCCCCGCCCAGAAGAGCCTCGCCCCCTGGATCGAGCGGGCCATCATCACCGTCGTCACGGCGATCGGCCTGGCCGTCTTCACCTACGGCATCGACACCGAATACGGCGAGCTGTTCATCGGCTACCTGATCCTGATCACCTTCTCGCTGTGGGCCCTGCACACCGCGGGTCTGCTCGACGTGTTCTCCCGGATCGTCGCCCACAACCGCAGCTTCACGCTCGCTATGGGCTTCGCCGCGGCCATCGCATTCCCCTTCACCCAGACCGATGACCACTACGCCAACATCGGCGTGAACATCCTGATCTTCGGTACGGTCGCGCTCGGCCTGAACATCGTCGTCGGCCTCGCCGGCCTGCTGGACCTCGGCTACGTCGCCTTCCTCGGCGTCGGCGCCTACACCGCGGCCCTGGTCTCCGGCTCCGAGTTCTCCCGGTTCTCCGGCGTCCAGTTCCCCTTCTGGGCCGCTGCACTGACCGGCGCCGCCGCCTCCCTGCTCTTCGGTGTCCTCATCGGCGCCCCGACCCTGCGGCTGCGCGGCGACTACCTCGCCATCGTCACCCTGGGCTTCGGTGAGATCTTCCGGATCGCCGTGAACAACATGGACGGCGACTCCGGCCCCGACATCACCAACGGCCCCAACGGCATCCCGTCCATCCCGGACCTGAGCTTCTTCGGGTTCAACATGGGCGAGAGCCACGACATCGCCGGCTTCACCCTCGGCCGGTTCGCCAACTACTACCTGCTGATGGTCCTCATCATGGCCATCGTGGTCCTCGTCTACACCCGCGCCGCGGACTCCCGCATCGGCCGCTCCTGGATCGCCATCCGGGAGGACGAGACCGCCGCCACCGCCATGGGCATCAACGGCTTCCGCGTCAAGCTCGTCGCCTTCGCCCTCGGTGCCGCCCTCGCCGGCCTCGCCGGCACGGTCAGCGCGCACGTCACGTACTCCGTGGTGCCCACGCCCTACCAGTTCGCCGGCTCCACGCCGCCCAACTCGGCGTTCCTGCTGGCCGCCGTCGTCCTCGGCGGCATGGGCACGGTCGCGGGCCCGCTGCTCGGCGCGGCGCTGCTCTACCTGCTCCCGGAGAAGCTCAACTTCCTCCAGGACAAGTCGCTGCTGGCCTTCGGTATCGCACTGGTACTGCTGATGCGCTTCCGCCCGGAGGGCATCATCGCCAACCGCCGCCGTCAGCTCGAATTCCACGAGACCGGCCAACTCGACGTACCAGAACAAGCGACGCTGACCGACGAACCGGCCGTCACCAAGGCAGGGGCGTAACGAACCATGACGACACCTGTACTCGAAGCCCGCGGCGTCACCATGCGCTTCGGCGGCCTGACCGCCGTCCGCTCGGTCGACTTCACGGTGAACTCCGGCGAGATCGTCGGCCTGATCGGCCCCAACGGCGCCGGCAAGACGACCTTCTTCAACTGCCTGACGGGCCTGTACGTCCCCACCGAGGGCACGGTCTCCTACAAGGGCAAGGTGCTGCCGCCCAAGCCGCACCTGGTGACGCAGGCGGGCATCGCCCGTACGTTCCAGAACATCCGTCTGTTCGCCAACATGACGGTGCTGGAAAACGTCCTCGTCGGCCGGCACACCCGCACCAAGGAGGGCCTGTGGTCGGCGCTGCTGCGCGGACCCGGCTTCAAGAAGGCGGAGAAGGCCAGCGAGGAACGGGCCATGGAACTCCTGGAGTTCATCGGCCTCGACCACAAGCGGGACCACCTCGCCCGTAACCTCCCCTACGGCGAGCAGCGCAAGCTGGAGATCGCGCGCGCCCTCGCCTCCGACCCCGGCCTTCTGCTCCTGGACGAGCCGACGGCCGGCATGAACCCGCAGGAGACGCGGGCGACCGAGGAACTGGTCTTCGCCATCCGCGACCAGGGCATCGCCGTCCTCCTCATCGAGCACGACATGCGCTTCGTGTTCAATCTGAGCGACCGCGTCGCCGTCCTCGTCCAGGGCGAGAAGCTCGTCGAAGGCACCTCCGAGGTCGTCCAGGCCGACGAGCGCGTCATCGCCGCCTACCTCGGTGAGCCCTTCGAGGGCGCCCCCGGTGAGGCGGAGGCCGCCGAGGTCGCCGCCGCCGAGGCCGGGGCCGGGGCCGAGGCGGCCTCGGACACCGAGGAGCGGAGCACCACCAGCACCAAGGGAGAAGCCCAGTGACCGCACTGCTAGAGGTCGAGGACCTCCGGGTCGCCTACGGCAAGATCGAGGCCGTCAAGGGCATCTCCTTCAGCGTGGAGGCGGGCCAGGTCGTCACCCTGATCGGCACCAACGGCGCCGGCAAGACCACCACCCTGCGCACCCTGTCGGGGCTGCTCAAGCCCTCCTCCGGGAAGATCCTCTTCGACGGCAAGCCGCTCACCGGCATCGCCGCCCACAAGATCGTCGCGCTGGGCCTGGCCCACTCCCCCGAGGGCCGGCACATCTTCCCCCGGCTGACCATCTTCGAGAACCTCCAGCTCGGCGCCTTCCTCCGGAAGGACAAGGAGGGCATCGAGAAGGACATCCAGAAGGCGTACGACCTGTTCCCCATCCTCGGGGAACGCCGCAACCAGGCGGCGGGCACCCTCTCCGGCGGTGAGCAGCAGATGCTGGCAATGGGCCGCGCCCTGATGTCCCAGCCGAAGCTGCTGATGCTCGACGAGCCCTCCATGGGCCTGTCGCCGATCATGATGCAGAAGATCATGGCGACGATCGCCGAGCTGAAGTCGCAGGGCACCACGATCCTGCTGGTCGAGCAGAACGCCCAGGCGGCGCTCTCGCTCGCCGACCAGGGTCACGTCATGGAGGTCGGCAACATCGTCCTGTCCGGCACCGGCCAGGACCTCCTCCACGACGAGTCGGTCCGCAAGGCCTACCTCGGCGAGGACTGATTCAGTTACGGCAAAGGCCCGCACTCCCCTTGCCGGGGGGTGCGGGCCTTCGCTCTGTCTGCGCGCCGCGAGCCTCAGTCCTTGGCGGCCTTCTTCTCCTCGGCGTCCTGAATGACAGCCTCGGCGACCTGCTGCATCGACATCCGCCGGTCCATCGAGGTCTTCTGGATCCACCGGAAAGCGGCAGGCTCGCTCAGCCCGTACTCGGTCTGCAGAACCGACTTCGCCCGGTCGACGAGCTTCCGAGTCTCCAGTCGCTGGGTGAGGTCGGCGACCTCCTTCTCCAGCTCCCGCAGCTCGGTGAACCGCGAGACGGCCATCTCGATGGCCGGCACGACATCACTCTTACTGAACGGCTTGACGAGGTAGGCCATCGCGCCGGCGTCCCGGGCCCGCTCGACGAGGTCGCGCTGCGAGAAGGCGGTGAGCATGAGCACCGGCGCGATGCTCTCCTCGGCGATCTTCTCGGCGGCGGAGATGCCGTCCAGTTTGGGCATCTTCACGTCAAGAATGACGAGGTCGGGCCGATGCTCGCGGGCGAGCTCGATGGCCTGCTCCCCGTCACCGGCCTCACCGACAACCGAGTACCCCTCTTCCTCAAGCATCTCTTTGAGGTCGAGCCGGATCAAAGCCTCGTCCTCGGCAATGACGACACGGGTCGTCAGCGGAGGCACGTGCGACTTGTCGTCGTCGGGCGCGTCTACGGGCTGGGGCGACTCGGGGGCGGTCACGGGGGCTCCTCGTTCAGGGGCAGGGGTGCTGCTGACAAGAGCCTACCCAGCTGCGATAAGGTGAGGGCACGGCGGGTGACCGTCGACCTTCATATTGAAGGTGGGCCCCGGTAGCCCAGCGGTAGAGGCCATGGATTCAAAACCCATACAGCGTCGGTTCGAATCCGACTCGGGGCACTTTTCCTTGGATTCCAAGGAATTCATCAGCAAGCGGATGTTCTCATTCTCGTGAACATCCGCTTTTTGGTGCGTGTCGCCTCGATCACTCCCCCAGGGTGTCCGTATGTACGACCTCGGCACACGCAAGCAAGCTCTGGCCTTGGTGGCGGAGGGACGCAGTCTCAACTCCGTCAGCAAGAAGACCGGCATATCCCGCGCCGCCATCCGCTCATGGCAAACGCGCATCGATCCGCTGCCCCGTATCCAGCAGACCCGTTGCTCTCTTTGCGGCCCAGCGGCGAAGCCGCCATCGGACAAGGCGTCGTACAGCTACCTGCTCGGTCTGTACCTGGGCGACGGCTGCATCAGCCCAGGCATGAAGACGGGTTACTTCCTCCGCGTCGCCTGCGCCGACTCATGGCCCGGTCTCATCGAAGCGTGTGCCGCGGCAGTCGAAGCGATCAATCCCAGTCGGAAGGCATACCGAGTCCAGGCTGTCGGATACACCTCCGTGGTCGGCTACAGCGGGCACTGGCCCTGCCTCTTCCCCCAGCACGGCCCCGGCAAGAAGCACGAGCGCCGCATCACCCTCGAACCCTGGCAGCAGCAAATCGTCGACGCCCACCCCTGGGAGTTCATCCGCGGCCTCATCCACTCGGACGGCTGCCGCGTCACCAACTGGACGGCCCGGATGGTCTCCGGTGAGCGCAAGCGCTACGAGTACCCGCGGTACTTCTTCACCAACAAGTCCGAAGACATCCGGGCGCTGTACACCGACACCCTCGACAAGCTCGGCGTCGAGTGGGCCGTCTACGCCCGCAACGGCAACGCGTTCAACATCTCCGTCGCCAGGAAGGCCTCCGTAGCCCTCATGGACACCCACGTAGGCCCCAAGTACTGACACCGAAAGGGCCCCTCCTCAAGAGGGGCCCTCTGGTTGCTACTTGGGGCTGTCGTCCTCGCCGATGTGGTGGACGCGGACCATGTTGGTCGAGCCCGAGACGCCGGGAGGTGAGCCGGCTGTGATGACGACCGTGTCGCCCTTTTGGCAGCGGCCGTATTTCAGGAGGAGTTCGTCGACCTGGTCGACCATCGCGTCCGTGGAGTCCACATGCGGGCCCAGGAACGTTTCGACACCCCACGTCAGGTTCAGTTGTGAGCGGGTGGCCGGTTCGGGGGTGAAGGCCAGCAGGGGGATCGGGGAGCGGTAGCGGGAGAGGCGGCGGGCCGTGTCGCCGGACTGGGTGAAGGCGACCAGGAACTTGGCGCCCAGGAAGTCGCCCATTTCCGCGGCGGCGCGGGCCACCGCTCCGCCTTGGGTGCGGGGCTTGTTGCGTTCCGTCAGGGGTGGGAGGCCCTTGGCCAGGAGGTCCTCTTCGGCCGCCTCGACGATCTTCGCCATCGTGCGGACCGTTTCGATGGCGTACTTGCCGACGCTTGTCTCGCCGGACAGCATCACCGCGTCCGTGCCGTCGATGACCGCGTTGGCGACGTCCGAAGCCTCGGCGCGCGTCGGGCGGGCGTTGTCGATCATTGAGTCGAGCATCTGGGTTGCCACGATGACCGGCTTCGCGTTGCGCTTGGCGAGTTTGATGGCGCGCTTCTGGACGATCGGGACTTGTTCGAGGGGCATTTCGACGCCGAGGTCGCCGCGAGCGACCATGATGCCGTCGAAGGCGGCGACGATGTCGTCGATCGCCTCTACCGCTTGGGGTTTCTCCACCTTGGCGATGACGGGGAGTCGGCGGCCTTCCTCGTCCATGATGCGGTGGACGTCGTCGATGTCGCGGCCGCTGCGGACGAAGGAGAGGGCGATGACGTCGAAGCCGGTGCGCAGGGCCCAGCGGAGGTCTGCTTCGTCCTTGTCGGAGAGGGCGGGGACGGAGACGGCGACGCCGGGGAGGTTCAGGCCCTTGTGGTCGGAGATCATTCCGCCTTCGATCACCGTCGTCCGGACCCGGGGGCCGTCGACCGCAACGACTTCGAGGCAGACCTTGCCGTCGTCCACGAGGATGCGCTCGCCCGGAGTGACGTCCGCGGCAAGGCCGGCGTAAGTGGTGCCGCAGCTCTCGCGGTCGCCCTCCGCGCCCTCCTGCACGGTGATGGTGAAGGAGTCGCCGCGTTCAAGGAGTACGGGTCCTTCGGTGAAGCGGCCGAGGCGGATCTTCGGGCCTTGAAGGTCGGCGAGCAGGCCGACGCTGCGGCCGGTCTCGTCGGAGGCCTTGCGCACGCGCTGGTAGCGGTCCTCGTGGTCGGCGTGGCTGCCGTGGCTGAGGTTGAAGCGGGCCACGTCCATTCCGGCGTCGACCAGTGCCTTTATCTGGTCGTAGGAGTCGGTGGCGGGTCCCAGGGTGCAGACGATTTTTGCTCGGCGCATGTTTAGAGCCTAGGGCTTACCAGTGGGTAGCGAATTGGCCCGGCATGACTACTCAACAACCTTTGCGTGAAGGGCTATTGACAAGTGTTGAATTGTGCGGGAGGTCGCTCTGATGAGCGAAATGGTGAGCGGTTTTCGGAGCATTGCGCTACAGCTGTGGGGGTCGCATGGTGAATCGGGCGTTCACCTGGGCGTGGACGTGCTGGCGCTGGGGTTCGAGGTCGAGGGCGGTCACTGTGTCCTCGGCGGCTTCCGCGAAGGCGATGGAGCGCATGCGGCCGGCCGCCATCGGGTGGGGTCCGCCGTCCTCGGCGCCGATGTCGGCGATCTCCACCAGGGCGGCCAGTGAGGTGCCCAGCGCCTCGGCGTACTCGCGGGCCCGTTGGACCGCTTCGTGGACGGCGCGTTCGCGGGCCCGGCGGTGGGCGGGTGAGTCGGGGCGCAGGTCCCACCAGGGGCCGTCGACGCGGGTGAGGTCCAGGTCGGCGAGGCGGGTGGTGAGTTCGCCGAGGGCGGTGAAGTCGGTGAGTTCGGCGGTGAGATGGACGGTGCCGTGGTAGGTGTGCACGCGTTCACCGCGTCCGCGTTTGGTGAGTTCGGGGCGGACGGAGAAGGCGCCGGTCTCCAGTCGTTCGACGGCGTCGCCGTATGACTTGACCAGGTCGAGGGCGGTGGCGTTGCGTCGGGTGAGGTCGTCGAGGGCGGTGCGTCGGTCTTTGCCGCGGGAGGCGATGGTGATGCCGATGCGGCCGATCTCGGGGTCGACTTCGAGGTGGGCCTCGCCGCGGACGGCGATGCGTGGGGCGTCGGGGGTGCCGTAGGGGACGGCGGGCGTGGTCATACGCCCCACTGTGTCACCGGTTGGCGGGTTCTGGGCCCGTCGATTCACAGGTTCGGTCACCAGATCGCAACGTCTTGGACCTGTTGCCCGTCGCCATGTCCGGGTCAGAATCTACGCGCGTCAGTCTCGGCCGGTCCGGGATCTACGCGCGTCATGAACCATCCGGAGGAGAACCGAGAATGCCCCTGAACCGTCGGAAGTTCCTGAAGAAGTCGGCCGTGACCGGAGCGGGGGTCGCGCTGGCCGGTGCCGTGGCGACGCCGGCGGCCGAGGCCGCCGAGGTGAAGAAGGGCCCGAAGCCCGCCAAGCGGTATTCCCTGACGGTGATGGGCACCACCGATCTGCACGGCAACATCTTCAACTGGGACTACTTCAAGGACGCGGAGTACACCGACGCCAAGGGCAATGCGAAGGGCCTCGCCCGGGTCGCCACGCTGGTGGAGCAGGTCCGTGAGGAGAAGGGCCGCCGCAACACGCTGTTGATCGACGCCGGTGACACGATCCAGGGCACGCCGCTGACGTACTACTACGCCAAGGTCGACCCGATCACCGCGAAGGGCGGGCCGGTTCACCCGATGGCGCAGGCGATGAACGCCATCGGGTACGACGCGGTGGCGCTGGGCAACCACGAGTTCAACTACGGCATCGAGACGCTGCGCAAGTTCGAGGAGCAGTGCGACTTCCCGCTGCTCGGTGCAAACGCGCTGGACGCGAAAACCCTGAAGCCCGCGTTCCCGCCGTACTTCATGAAGACGTTCCGGGTGAAGGGTGCGCCGCCGGTCAAGGTCGCGGTGCTCGGGCTCACCAATCCCGGTATCGCGATCTGGGACAAGGCGTATGTCCAGGGGAAGTTGACGTTCCCAGGTCTTGAGGAGCAGGCGGCGAAGTGGGTGCCGAAGCTGCGGTCGATGGGCGCGGACGTGGTCGTCGTGTCGGCGCACTCGGGCTCCTCCGGCACGTCCTCCTACGGTGACCAGCTGCCGTACATCGAGAACTCGGCCGCGCTGGTGGCCCAGCAGGTGCCGGGGATCGACGCGATCCTGGTGGGTCACGCGCACACCGAGATCGCCGAGTTGAAGGTGACGAACGAGGCGACCGGGAAGACGGTCGTGCTGTCGGAGCCGCTCTGCTACGCGCAGCGGCTGTCGCTGTTCGACATCGAGCTGGTCTTCAGCAAGGGCCGTTGGACGGTCGAGTCGGTCGCGGCGAGCGTGCGTGACTCGAAGACGGTCGCGGACGACCCGGAGATCACCAAGCTGCTCCAGGACGAGCACGACATCGTGGTGGAGTACGTCAACCAGGTGGTCGGCACCGCGACGGCGACGCTGACGACGGTGGACGCCCGCTACAAGGACGCCCCGATCATCGACCTGATCACCACGGTCCAGGAGGATGTGGCCCGGGCGGCGCTGGCGGGCACGGAGTACGCCGAACTGCCGGTGATCTCGCAGGCCTCGCCGTTCTCGCGGACGTCGCAGATCCCGGCGGGCAACGTGACCATCCGGGACCTGTCGAGCCTGTACGTGTACGACAACACCCTGGTCGCCAAGTTGATGACGGGTGCTCAGGTGAAGGCGTACCTGGAGTACTCGGCGGAGTACTTCGTGCAGACGGCGGCCAGTGCCGCGGTGGACGTGGAGAAGCTGACCAACGCGGGCGGTCGCCCGGACTACAACTACGACTACGTGTCGGGTCTGTCGTACGACATCGACATCGCCCAGGCGGCGGGTTCGCGGATCAGGAACCTGACGTACAACGGGGCCGCGCTGGACGACGCGCAGAAGTTCGTGTTCGCGGTGAACAACTACCGTGCCAACGGCGGCGGTGCCTTCCCGCATGTCGCCTCGGCGCAGGAGCTGTGGTCGGAGTCGACGGAGATCCGGACCCGGATCGCCGAGTGGGTCACCGCGAAGGGTGTGCTGGACCCGAAGGACTTCGCGTCGGTGGACTGGAAGCTGACGCGGGAGGGCACGCCGGTGTTCTAGTCCCCCAAGTCCATGGGTGAGCCTCAGATCCCGTCCAGCAGTGGCGTCAGGGCCTTCGGGCGGCGTGCGGACGGGATCTGGGGCTGTTGTGGTTCCAGGCCGAAGCTGGTGAAGGCCGTGCGGCCGGGGAGGGGGTATGTCTCCTTGTCCGTCACGGAGTTGAGGATGGTGGCGCTGCGCCAGGCGGACAGGCCGAGGTCGGGGGTGCCGACGCCGTGGGTGTGGCGTTCGGCGTTCTGGACGTAGACGTGGCAGCCGGAGCCGGTGACCGAGGGGTCGAAGACGAGGCGGAACTTCTCGTCCACGCGCGGGCGTTCGCGGCTGTCGCGGCGCAGGTAGGGGTCGAGTCCGGCGAGGATGCGGTCGAGGGGGCGTTCGCGGTAGCCGGTGGCGAGGACGACCGCGTCGGTGGTGAGCCTTGAGCGGGTGCCCTGCTCGATGTGTTCGAGGTGCAGTTCGATCTTGGTGGTGGCGATCCGGCCGGCGGTGCGGACCCGGACGCCCGGGGTGAGCACGGTGTCGGGCCAGCCGCCGTGCAGGGTACGGCGGTACAGCTCGTCGTGGAGGGCGGCGAGGGTGCCGGCGTCGATGCCCTTGTGGAGTTGCCACTGGGTGCTGACCAGCCGGTCGCGGACGGGCTCGGCGAGGGCGTGGAAGTAGCGGGTGTAGTCCGGGGTGAAGTGTTCGAGGCCCAGTTTGGAGTACTCCATGGGCGCGAAGGACGGGGTGCGGCCGATCCAGTGCAGGCCCTCGCGTCCGGCGGGGCGGGCGCGGAGCAGGTCGAGGAGGATCTCGGCGCCGGACTGTCCCGACCCGACGACGGTGACGTGCTCGGCGGTCTGGAGTTCCGCGCGGTGGTCGAGGTAGTCGGCGGCGTGGAAGACGGGTACGCCGGGGGCCTGGACGAGGGGTCTGAGCGGGTCGGGGACGTGGGGTTCGGTGCCGATGCCGAGGACGACGTTGCGGGTGTAGGCGCGGCCCAGGGCTTCGGCCTCCCCGTCGGCGTCGAGCTGGGTGAAGTCGACCTCGAAGACGTCCCGTTCGGGGTTGAAGCGGACGGCGTCGACCTGGTGACCGAAGTGCAGTGCGGGCAGGTTCTCGGACACCCATCGGCAGTACGCGTCGTATTCGGCGCGCTGGATGTGGAAGCGCTCGGCGAAGTAGAAGGGGAAGAGGCGGTCGCGGGTTCTGAGGTAGTTGAGGAACGTCCAGGGGCTGGCGGGGTCGACGAGGGTGACCAGGTCGGCGAGGAAGGGCACTTGGATGGTGGCGCCGTCGATGAGCAGGCCGGGGTGCCAGTCGAAGGCGGGGCCCTGTTCGTAGAAGGCGGTGTCGAGTTCGGCGAGGGGGTGGGCGAGGGCGGCGAGGGAGAGGTTGAACGGGCCGATGCCGATGCCGACCAGGTCGCGTGGGGTGTCGGGGGTGGGGCTCATCGGGGGGTGGTTCCTTCCACGAGGTGCAGCAGGGCGGCCAGGTCGTCGGGGCGGGTGTGGGGGTTGAGGAGGGTGACCTTCAGCCAGAGCCGGCCGTCGAGCCGGGCCCGGCCGAGGACGGCGCGGCCTTCGGTGAGGAGGGTTCGGCGTACGGCGGCGACGGTGTCGTCGGTGGCGGTGCCGGGGCGGAACAGGACCGTGCTGATGGTGGGGCGGTCGTGGAGCTCGAAGGCGGGGTGCCGCTCGACCAGGTCGGCGAACTCCGTGGCCCGTTCGCAGACTTGGTCGACGAGTCGGCCCATTCCGGTGCGGCCGAGGGTCTTGAGGGTGACCGCGGTCTTGAGGATGTCGGGGCGGCGGGTGGTGCGCAGGGAGCGGCCGAGGAGGTCGGGGAGTCCGGCCTCGGTGTCGTCGTCGGCGTTGAGGTAGTCAGCGTGGTGGTGCAGGGCGGTGAGGTCGTGGGGGTTCTTGACGACCAGGAGGCCCGCGGCCACCGGCTGCCAGCCGAGTTTGTGCAGGTCGAGGGTGATGGTGGCGGCGGCGTCCAGGCCGGTGAGCTTTGCGCGGTGGCGGTCGCTGAAGAGGAGGCCGCCGCCGTAGGCCGCGTCGATGTGGAGGCGGGCGTGGTGGCGGGCGCAGAGGGCGGCGATCTCTTGGAGCGGGTCGATGAGGCCGGCGTCGGTGGTGCCTGCGGTGGCCGCGACGAGGTAGGGGCCGGGGAGATGGGTGAGGGCCTCGTCCAGGGCGGTGGGGTCGAGGGTGCCGGCGTGGGCGGGGACGGCTACGGGGTCCGGCATGCCGAGCAGCCAGGCGGCTCTGGGCAGGGAGTGGTGGGCGTTGGCGCCGTGGATGAGGCGGGTGCCGGGGTGGGCTTGTCGGGCGAGGAGGAGGGCGAGTTGGTTGGACTCGGTGCCGCCGGTGGTGACCAGGGCGTCCGGTGGGGCCGGCGTGGGGGTGGGTGCGCTCGCCCGTGCTTGCGGGGTGCTGCCCGCGGCTTGAGCGGCGTCGGTGCTCGTGGGCAGGGTCAGCTCTGCCAGCGCCCTGGTCACCAGGGCTTCCAGTTCCGACGCCGCCGGTGCCTGGTCCCAGGAGTCCAGGGACGGGTTGAGGGCGCTGGCTGCCAAGTCGGCCGCTGTGGACACCGCGAGGGGTGGGCAGTGGAGGTGGGCCGCGCACAGGGGGTGGGCGGGGTCGGCGGCGCCCTCCGCGAACGCCCGCACCAGGGTGTGCAGGGCGTTCGCGTCGCCGTGCTCGGGCAGTACGTCGCCCACCGCCGCCCGGAGCCGTGCCGCCACCGCCTTTGGGCCTCCCGCGGGCAGCGGACCGCCGCGGGAGCGGGTGCCCTGGGTCAGGGCGTCCAGGACGGTGTCGAGCAGCGGTCCGAGGGCGTGCGGGCCTTCGGGGCCCGAGGCGAGAGGCGACGTGCTCATGGCTTCCAGCTTGTACGCCGATGCGGCGTCGTGTCCGAAAAGCCCGGGGTTCGGAACCCGAAAGAGGGTACGTCCCTAGATGTTTGTCAGCTCTCTCGCTTCTCCTGCCTCACCCGCAACGCCCTTCCCAGATCGTCCAGTTGGTCCACCAGCTTGCGGCGCAGTGCCGGGATCGGGTCGCTGTCGCTCAGGCATTCCTCGCCCAGGCGGAGCGTCTCGGGGTCCACGGCGTACACCGGGAACGCCCAGCGGCCGACCACGTCCGCGATGGCGGGCCCCCGCCGGGCCGCGACGGCGACGGCGTCGGTGTAGAAGCGCGGCACGTACTGGGTTACGAGATCGGTCTGTTCGGGCTGCCAGAAGCCCTGGGCGGTGGCGGCGACGAGGTAGTTGGAGAGGTCGTCGCCGGCGAACATCGCGTCCCACGCACGGGCCTTGGACTCGGCGTCCGGCAGGGCCGCCCGGCAGCGGGCCGCGCCCTCCTGGCCGGTGGCGCTCGGGTCGCGCTCCAGCTCGGCGGCGATGGTTGCCTCGTCGGTCGCGCCGAGGACGGCGAGCCGGGACAGCACGCGCCAGCGCAGCTCGGGGTCGAGTTCGGGGCCGCCCGGCACGGTGCCGTCGGCGAGCCAGGCGGCGATGGGCTCGGGGTGCGCGGCGACGTCGATGAAGTGGCGTACGGCGATCAGCCGCAGGCCGGGGTGGTCGCCGTCCTCGGTGCGGCGGATGAGGTCGCGGCACAGGGCGGCGAGGGTGGCGAGCGCGGCGGGGCGTTCCTCGGCGGTGAGGTACCGGCCGGCGATCTGGGCGGCGGCGAAGCTCAGGACGCCCTGGACCAGGGCCAGGTCCGTCTCGTGCGGAAGGTGGGCGCGGGCGGTCTCCAGGTAGACGGCGGCGGGGAGTTCGCCGTCCCGGACGGCGTCCCTGAGGGCGTTCCACACCACCGCGCGGGACAGCGGCTCGGGCAGTCCGGACAGGGCCGTACGGACGCCTTCGAAGGACTCGGGGTCGAAGCGGACCTTGGCGTAGGAGAGATCGCCGTCGTTGAGCAGGAGCAGGGTGGGGCGCTTGCCGATGGGCTGCGGCTCGGTCTGCGGGACGTCGAGGTCGACGCGCTCGCGCAGGACGAGGTGGCGGCCCTCGTCGGCGACGTCCAGGTCGTAGAGGCCGGCGGCGATGCGGTGCGGGCGGCTGCCGGTGCGCTCCACCTGGAGGGTGTAGGTGCCGTCCGTGCCGCGGGTCACGCTCGGGGTGAGGGTGTCGACGCCGGTGGTGCGCAGCCAGGCGTCGGCCCAGGCGTGCACGTCGCGGTCGGTGTGGGCGGCGAGGGAGTCGATGAAGTCGGCGAGGGTGGCGTTGGCGAACTTGTGCCGCTCGAAGTGGGTGTTGATGCCGGCGAGGAAGTCCTTCTCGCCGAGCCAGGCGACCAGTTGGCGCAGTGCGGAGGCGCCCTTGGCGTAGGAGATGCCGTCGAAGTTGAGGAGTGCGGAGGCGGTGTCGTCGACGGCCTCGGGGGCCACGGGGTGGGTGGAGGGGCGCTGGTCGGCGTCGTAGCCCCAGCCCTTGCGGACGACTCCGAAGTCGGTCCAGGTGTCGGTGAAGCGGGTGGCCTCGGTGAGGGTCTGGTAGCCCATGTACTCGGCGAAGGACTCGTTCAGCCAGATGTCGTCCCACCAGCGCAGGGTGACGAGGTCGCCGAACCACATGTGGGCCATCTCGTGGGCGATGACCATGGCGCGGGTCTGCCGCTCGACGTCGGTGACGGCGGAGCGGTAGACGAAATCGTCGCGGAAGGTGACGAGGCCGGGGTTCTCCATGGCGCCGGCGTTGAACTCGGGGACGAACGCCTGGTCGTAGGAGTCGAAGGGATAGGGCTCGTCGAACTTCTCGTGGTACCGGTCGTAGCACTGCCGGGTGATCTCGAACAGTTCGTCGGCATCGGCGTCGAGGTGGGGGGCGAGGGAGCGGCGGCAGTGGAGGCCGAAGGGCAGTCCGCGGTGTTCGGTGGTGACGGAGTGCCAGGGTCCGGCGGCGACGGCGACGAGGTAGGTGGAGATCAGCGGGGTGGGCGCGGCCCGCCAGACGCCGTCGGTGTGTTCGGTGACGCTGTTGGCGAGGACGGTCCAGCCCTCGGGTGCCCGGACGGACAGCTCGAAGACGGACTTGAGGTCGGGCTGGTCGAAGGCGGCGAAGACGCGCTGGACGTCGTCCATGAACAGCTGGGTGTAGACGTAGGTCTCGCCGTCGGTGGGGTCGGTGAAGCGGTGCATGCCCTCGCCGGTGCGCGAGTAGCGCATGGTGGCCTCGACGCGCAGTTCGTGCTCGCCGGCGGTGAGGTTCTTCAGGGGCAGCCGGTTGCCGTCGAGGGTCTCCGGGTCCAGGGGCTGTCCGTCGAGGGTGACCGAGAGCAGTTCCGCGGGCTTGAGCTCGACGAAGGTGTCCGCAGCGGCGCGCGTGGTGAACCGGATCCCGGTCCGGGAGCCGAAGGTCTCGTCCCCGGTGGTCAGATCGAGTTCGATCGTGTAGCTGCGGACGTCGAGGAGTCGGGCACGGGTCTGCGCTTCGTCGCGCGTCAGTACGGACATGCAGGACATGCTGCCTGATGGCACCGGCAAGGCACAGAGGCGGATGGGTACGCGGCCTATGTCCGGTCCTGCGCCGGGTGCGCGCCGGAGATGTCGCGCTGCGGCGGGACCCTGGCCTCGGGGTGGGACAGCACGGGTTCGCCGGTGTCGGCCTGGCCTTTGACGAGGGCGCGCAGTTCGCGGACCTCCTGTTCCAGGGCGCGGTGGCGGCGGTGGGCGTCATAGAGGAAGCGGACCTTGGTGCGGAGCGCCCAGGGGTCGATGGGTTTCATCACCAGGTCGGCGACGCCGAGGCCGAAGGCGGCGGAGGTGAGTTCCTGGTCGGCGCCGAAGCCGGTCAGCAAGATGACCGGAATGTGCTGGGTCTGTTCCAGACGGCGCATGTACCGGACCACGTCCAGACCGCTGACGCCGGGCATCCGCACATCGAGCAGCAGGAGTCCGATCTGCCCGCGCAGCACCTGTTTGAGCGCCTCGTCGCCGGTGGTGGCGCGGCTGATCTGGTGGCCCAGCGGGGCCAGGGCGCTCTCCAGCGCGTACAGCGTGTCCTTGTGGTCGTCGACGATGAGGATCTTCGCTTCCGGGGGCATGGCCCGACGTCCCTCCCGCATGGGACAACCAGCTGATGTCCGTGATGCTGACGGGCTGTGCCCGTCGGCTGACAAGGAGTGCACAGCGCAGCATGCCCCGTGCGGGCGGCTGTGTCACGCCCCGGGAGGGCCGGGGGGCGTCAGTTCGCCGTCGGCGCAGTGCCGCCCACGGCGTCCTCGGCGATGGACTCGTGGTGTCTGATCACCTCGGCGATGATGAAGTTGAGGAACTTCTCGGCGAAGGCCGGGTCGAGTTTGGCGTTCTCGGCGAGGGTGCGCAGCCGGGCGATCTGCCGGGCCTCGCGGGCCGGGTCGGCGGGCGGCAGCTGGTGGGCGGCCTTGAGGTGGCCGACCTGCTGGGTGGCCTTGAACCGCTCGGCGAGCATGTGGACGACGGCCGCGTCGATGTTGTCGATGCTGTCGCGCAGCCGCGCCAGCTCCGCGCGGACGGCGGGGTCGACTTCACCGGGTTCGGTGTTGCTGGTGGTCATGGGCGAGAAGCCTACGATGCCGGGGGCCTGTCGATCATCGGCGGATCGTCCGGATCCGGTACCTGCTCGCTCCAGCCGCCGGGGACGGTGCGGCCCTGCTGGGCGCGGAAGCGGACGGGGGGCATGCCGACGCGGCGGGTGAACAGGCGGGAGAAATAGGCCGGATCGTCGTATCCGACGCGGCGGGCGACGGCGGCGACGGGCAGTTCGGTTGCGGCCAGGAGTTCCTTGGCGCGGCCGAGGCGGATGCCGAGCAGATAGTCCTTGGGGCCGCAGCCGGCGCCGCGGCGGACGGCGGTGCGCAGTTCGGCCGCGGTCATGCCGTGCCGGGCGGCGTGGTCGGCGACCGTCATCGGGGTGCAGGCGTCCCGGGCGAGGGCCCCCAGGACCTGGTCGCCGTCGGGGGCGAGGTCGGCGCGGGCGCGGCGCAGGGCGACCAGGAGTTCATGGACGGCGGCCGCGGTCTCGACCTCCAGCAGCGGGTTGTCGCGTCGGGCGGCCCGCGCGATGCGGGCGATCACCCCGCGCGGGGCGGCGGCGTCGGAGAGCGGCACGACGGGGCGGTCCGGTTCGATGTAGCCGAGTTCGGCGTACGTCGTGGCGACGGGCCCGGTGAAGTCGACGAAGCCCTCGTCCCAGCCGGTGGCGGGGTCGGGGGCGTAGTGGTGCGGGACGCCGGGGGTGAGCCAGAGCAGGGCGGGCGCGGTGACGGTGGTACGGCGGCCGTCGGGGCCGCGGTACCAGCCGCCGCCGGCGCTGATGACGACGGCGACGTGGTGGTCGAGGGTGCGCGGGCCGACGGTGGGCAGGGCGCCGTGCTGAAGGCCGACGCCGAGGCAGACCAGGCCGAGGCGGTGGTGGGCGGGGCCGGGCGTGAAGAACCGCATCCAGGTGTGGTGCATCGGCGCTCCTGTCGCGGTCACTTCGGTCCAACCAGCGCCGATCTTTGTCCATGGACCCGGTCGCCGCCAGGGGTGAGGGTGGCGGCATGAGCGAGTTCACCGTCGGGGACACGGATTTCCTGCTGGACGGGCGGCCGGTGCGGCTGCTGTCGGGCGCGCTGCACTACTTCCGGGTGCACGAGGCGCAGTGGGGGCACCGGCTCGCGATGCTGCGGGCGATGGGCCTCAACTGCGTGGAGACGTACGTGCCGTGGAACCTGCACGAGCCGCGGCCCGGCGAGTTCCGGGACGTGGCGGCGCTCGGCCGGTTCCTGGACGCGGCGCGGGAGGCGGGTCTGTGGGCGATCGTGCGGCCGGGCCCGTACATCTGTGCCGAGTGGGAGAACGGCGGGCTGCCGCACTGGGTGCCGGGGCACGCACGCACGCGTGACGAGCGTTTTCTGCGTCCCGTCCGCGCGTGGTTCCGCCGGCTGCTGCCCGAGGTGGTGTCCCGGCAGATCGACCGCGGCGGCCCGGTGATCCTGGTCCAGGTCGAGAACGAGTACGGCAGCTACGGCTCGGACGCGCCCTATCTGGACGCGCTGGCGGGGCTGCTGCGCGCGGAGGGTGTGACGGTGCCGCTGTTCACCTCGGACGGCCCGGAGGACCACATGCTCAGCGGCGGTTCGGTGCCGGGGGCGTTGGCGACGGTGAACTTCGGCTCCCACGCGCGGGAGGCGTTCGGGACGCTGCGCCGGCACCGGCCGGACGGTCCGCTGATGTGCATGGAGTTCTGGTGCGGCTGGTTCGACCACTGGGGCGCCGAGCACGTCGTCCGGGATCCCGGGGACGCGGCGGCCGTGCTGCGGGAGATCCTGGAGTGCGGGGCCTCGGTCAATCTGTACATGGCGCACGGCGGCACCAGCTTCGCCGGCTGGGCGGGCGCCAACCGGGGCGGCGGCGCACTGCACGACGGGCCGCTGGAGCCCGATGTGACGTCCTACGACTACGACGCCCCGGTCGACGAGGCCGGGCGCCCCACGCGGAAGTTCTGGGCCTTCCGCGAGGTGCTTGCCGAGTACGCCGGGGGCCCGCTCCCCGAGCCCCCTGCCCCGCCCGCCGCGCTGGGCGCCCCCGCCGAGGCCCGGGTGACCGCCTGGGCGCCGCTGGACGCGGTGCTCGAGGCGTGCGGCGGGGCGGAGGTGTCCGGGCCGGTGCCGCCGACGTTCGAGGAGCTGGACGTCGACCGGGGCGTGGTGCGCTACGAGGTGACCGTGCCGGGGCCGCGGCAGCCGTATCCGCTGATCGCGCGCGGGCTGCGGGACCTCGCGGTGGTGTCCGTCGACGGGGAGCGGGCCGGGGTGCTCACCGAGGCGGAGGAGCGGCTGAAGGAGGCGGTCGCCGGGCCCGCGCGCGTGGAGCTGTGGGTGGAGTCCCTGGGGCGGGTCAACTACGGGCCGCGCTGCGGGGAGGCCAAGGGGATCACCGGGGGGATCCTGCACGAGCGGCAGTATCTGCATGACGTACGCGCGCGTGGGCTGCGGCTCGACGCGCTGGACGAGGTGTCGGCGGTGCCGTTCCGGGAGCGGGACGGGGCGGGCGCGCCGGGCCTGTACCGGGGTTCGGTGACCGTCCGGGGCGCCGGGGACGCGCTGTTCGAACTGCCGGGCTGGACCCGGGGGTTCGTGTGGCTGAACGGCTTCAACCTCGGCCGGTACTGGTCGGCGGGGCCGCAGCGGGCGCTGTTCGTGCCGGGTCCGGTGCTGCGCGAGGGGGAGAACGAGGTGCGGGTGCTGGAGTTCGAGGAGGCGTCGACGCGGGCGCCGGTGCTGCGGCCGGTGTGAAGCGAGCCGCGGGCCGCCTCGGGGGCCCGCGGCTCACCCGCCTACAGGGCCGAAGCGGCCCGGGCTATGTCGGCGGCGAAGGTGTTCACCTGGGTGTACACACCGGGCACGCCCGCGCGGGCGCAGCCGTCGCCCCAGCTGACGATGCCGACCTGGATCCACTTGCCCGCGTCGTCCTTGCGGAACATCGGACCGCCGGAGTCGCCCTGGCAGGTGTCCACGCTGCCGCGCGTCCAGCCGGCGCAGATCTCCTCCTTGGCGACCAGACGGTTGCCGTAGTGCCGCTTGCACACCCGGTCCGCGACGAACGGCACGGTGGCCTTGCGCATCTTGGTGGTGCCGGTGCCGGCACCCTCCTGGGTGTCGCCCCAGCCCGCGATCGTGAACATGCCGCGGTTGTAGCGGTCGGTCGTGGCGAGCTTCAGCGTGGGCTTGTCGATCGGCTTGGCGAGCTTGATCAGCGCCCAGTCCTTGCCGGTGCCGTCGTAGCCCGGGGCCACCTTGACCTTGGTCGACTTGACCTTGATCGCGGAGGCGGAGTTGAGGTCGCTGACGCCGGCGGTGACGGTGATGCTCGTGTTGTTGCCGGAGCCGTCCATGCAGTGGGCGGCGGTCAGGACGACGTCCTTCTTGTAGAGCGCCCCGCCGCAGCCCATCGAGAGATGGACCATGAAGGGGAACTCGTTCTGCGCCGCGGGCGTTCCTCCTACGACACGGGTGTCCGCGGCCTGGGCAGCGCTCACGGGCTGGAGAGAGGCCACGGCGAGAGCGACGGCACCGGCGGCCGCGGCCCGCTTGACCAGGGTCAGACCGCCGCTTCTCGTGGGCGAGTTATGGGTCAACGCATGTCCTTTCGTGGGGGGTTGGGCGGCCCGCAGTATGAAGATCGAGGAGGGGTTGTGGCAAGGACGGATCTCACGTACCGGGGAGGGAACCCGAGCGGGGAAATATCCCTCACATCCCCGTAGAGTGGAATCGGGTTCAGGCGTCTTGGGGGTTCGGACGTGGCGAACGGCGGACCGGTCCAGCACGGCTACCCACACCTGGAGACGGTGCGGGCGGCGATCACCGCGTTGTACAAGCGCTTGTCGTACGACACGATCCAGACGTTCGCGAGCAGTGTGGTCCCCGCGGATGTGGCGTTCTGCGACACCGACGATCTCCATCTGGGGGCGCAGCGGGTCGCCCGGGAACTGGTGCGGCACTATCGGCTGCCGGACGCGCGGATCATTGTGAGCTTCCGCGAGATGACCCATGCGGCGAACGTCGAACTCGCCGCCGGGCCTGAGTACTTCGTGGAGCTGAACGACCGGTTCCGGACGCATCGGCGGGACATCGGCGCGGCGCTGGCGCACGAGATCATGCATGTGTATCTGCACCGGCTGGATCTGTCGTTCCCGGGCACGCGGGACAACGAGATCCTCACCGACACGGCGACGACGTATCTGGGTGCCGGGTGGCTGCTGCTGGACGCGTACCGGGAGGACGGGGCGTCGTCACAGAAGCTGGGGTATCTGACGCCGGAGGAGTTCGGGTACGTCCTGGCCAAGCGGGCGCTGGTCTTCGGTGAGGATCCGTCGGTGTGGTTCACCAGTGCGCAGGCGTACACGGCGTACAGCAAGGGGCTGGCGGCCGCGCGGCAGGATGAGCAGCAGCCGCCGCTGACCGCTGCGGGGTGGGCGGGGCGGCGGCGGTATGCGCGGGATCGGCGGCAGGGGGGTGGTGGGGCGGATCCGGGGGTGCCGTATGCGTTCAGTCCGGATGGTGGGGGGCTGCGGGTGTCGTTTCCGTGTCCTACGTGCCGGCAGCGGATTCGGGTGCCGGTGAAGGGGCGGGTGCGGGCGCGGTGCGGGTTGTGCAAGACGGTTCTTGAGTGCGATACGTAAGCACCTACCCCCCGTACACCGGCAACGGCGTCTCCGCCTCCCCCAGCAGTTTCCGTGCCGTCTCCCCCGCCTCCTCCGGGGTCCGGCGGGCGCCCTTGTCCTCGGTCGGTCCTCTTCGCCAGCCCTCCATGACCGTGATGCGGCCGGCCTCCGTCTCGAAGACCCGGCCTGTCACTCCCGTGCTCGCGCCCGAGCCCAGCCATACGACCAGCGGGGACACGTTCTCCGGGGCCATCGCGTCGAAGCCTGATTCGGGGGCCGCCATGGTGTCGGCGAAGGCCTGTTCCGTCATTCTGGTGCGGGCCGCCGGGGCGATGGCGTTGACCTGAACGCCGTAGCGGGCGAGTTCGGCGGCCGCCACCAAGGTCAACGCCACTATCGCCGCTTTCGCCGCGCTGTAGTTGCCCTGCCCCACTGCGCCCAACAGACCCGCCCCGCTGCTGGTGTTGACGATGCGTGCCGTCGGGGTGCGGCCCGCCTTCGCCTCCGTGCGCCAGTGGGCCGCCGCATGCTTCAGGGGGAGGAAGTGGCCCTTGAGGTGGACGCGCACCACGGCGTCCCACTCCTCCTCGGCGAGGTTGACCAGCATCCGGTCCCGCAGGAACCCGGCGTTGTTGACGAGGGTGTCGAGGCGGCCGTACGTCTCCAGGGCGGTCCGGATCAGGGAGGCCGCGCCCTCGGTCGTCGCGATGTCGCCGCCGTGCGCCACCGCCGTGCCGCCCGCAGCGCGGATCTCCTCGGCGACCCGCGCCGCCGGGCTGTCGGCGTCCGGCGTCCCGTCGAGGCCCACGCCCAGGTCGTTCACGACCACCCGGGCACCCTCCGCCGCGAAGGCGAGCGCGTGGGCGCGGCCGAGCCCGCGGCCCGCGCCGGTGACGACGGCCACCCGGCCCTCGCAGATTCCGCTCATCTCAACTCCCCGCTTTCGAGTCGTTGTTCGCCGTCGCCGCGGCCAGGAACGCGGGCCGCTCCCCGCCGCCGTGCACCTGAAGGCTCGCCCCGCTCACATAGGCCGCCGCGTCCGAGGCCAGGAACACCGCCGCCGCGCCCACATCCGCCGGTTCCGCGAGGCGGCCGAGCGGGACCGTCCGGGACACCGCTGTCACGCCCTGCTCGCCCCCGTAGTGCAGGTGCGAGAGCTCGGTGCGGACCATGCCGACCACGAGTGTGTTGACGCGCACCTCCGGCGCCCACTCCACCGCCATCGAGCGGGCGAGGCTCTCCAGGCCCGCCTTGGCCGCGCCGTAGGCCGCGGAGCCCGGGGAGGGGCGGGTGCCGCTCACGCTGCCGATCATCAGCACGCTTCCCCGGGCCCGCCGCAGCAGCCCGTACGCGGCGAGGGAGACCGTCAGGGGCGCCGTCAGGTTCAGCTCCAGCACGCGGGCGTGCCGCTCGGCGTCCGCGTCGGCGAGCAGCCGGTACGGGGTGCCGCCCGCGTTGTTCACCAGGACGTCCAGCCGGGGGAGGCCGGAGACGAAGCAGCTCACCGAGGCCGGGTCCCGGACGTCAAGGTGTCTGAATTCCGTTCCCTCCAGCGGGACTTCCGGCGGCTTCCGCGCGCACACCACCACCTCCGCCCCCGCCCGCACGAAGGCGTGGGCGATGCCGGCGCCGACGCCGCGCGTGCCGCCGGTGACGACGGCGAGCTTCCCGTTCAGCTCCATCCGCTGCTACCTTCCACCTAACAAACGTTAGGTGGAAGGTAGCTGATGCGCCCATGAGTGTCTCCACCTCGTCCCCGGAAAAGGGGATCCGGATCGTGACGGTCGATCACCCGCCCGTCAACGCCCTTCCGGTGTCCGGCTGGTTCACGCTCGCGGATGCCGTGCGCAAGGCCGGGCAGGACCCGGAAGTGCGGTGCGTGGTGCTGGCCGCCGCGGGCCGGGGGTTCAACGCGGGCGTGGACGTCAAGGAGCTCCAGCGGCGCGGGAGGAGTGCGCTGCTCGGGGCCAACCGGGGCTGTTTCGCGGCCTTCTCGGCCGTGTACGACTGCGAGGTGCCCGTGGTCGCGGCGGTGCAGGGGTTCTGTCTGGGCGGGGGCATCGGTCTGGTCGGGAACGCCGACGCGATCGTGGCGAGCGAGGACGCCACCTTCGGTCTGCCCGAGCTGGACCGGGGCGCGCTGGGGGCGGCCACGCATCTGGCCCGGCTGGTGCCGCAGCACCTGATGCGCGCCCTGTACTTCACCTCCCGCACCGCGACCGCCGCCGAACTGCACGCGCACGGATCGGTGTGGCGGGTGGTAGCGCGCGCGGAACTCCAGGCGGCCGCACTGGAGTTGGCCCGGGAGATCGCCGCCAAGGACGGGGAGCTGCTGCGTCTCGCCAAGGCGGCCATCAACGGCATCGATCCGGTGGATGTGCGCCGCGGCTACCGCTTCGAGCAGGGCTTCACCTACGAGGCGAGCGTGAGCGGGGTCGGCGACCGGGTGCGGAGCACGTTCGGGCAGGACGGTGACTGACATGGCCGACAAGACGATGACCGCCGAGGAGGCCGTCTCCCGGCTGGCCGACGGCATGACCCTCGGCATCGGCGGCTGGGGCTCCCGCCGCAAGCCCATGGCCCTGGTGAGAGCACTGCTCCGCACCGAGATCACCGATCTCACGGTCGTCTCCTGCGGCGGCCCCGACGTCGGCATGCTCGCCGCCGCCGGGCGGATCCGCCGACTGGTCGCCCCCTTCGTCACCCTGGACTCCATCCCGCTCGAACCGCACTACCGCGCGGCCCGCGAGCGGGGCACCCTCCAGCTCACGGAGTACGACGAGGCGATGTTCCTGTGGGGCCTGCGCGCCGCCGCCCACCGGCTGCCGTTCCTCCCGGTGCGCTCGGGACTCGGCTCGGACGTCATGCGGGTCAACCCGGGCCTGCGCACGGTGACTTCGCCGTACGACGACGAGGAGACCTTCGTCGCGATGCCCGCGCTGCGCCTGGACGCGGCCCTGGTGCACGTCAACCGCGCCGACCGGCGGGGCAACGGCCAGTACCTGGGCCCGGACCCGTACTTCGACGACCTGTTCTGCGCGGCGGCCGACACCGCGTATGTCTCCTGCGAGCGGATCGTGGACACCGCCGAGCTGACGAAGGAGGCGGCGCCCCAGACCCTGCTGATCCAACGGCACACGGTCACCGGTGTGATCGAGGCCCCGAACGGCGCCCACTTCACCTCCTGCGCCCCGGACTACGGCCGCGACGAGTCCGCACAGCGGGAGTACGCGACCACGCCCTGGCCGCAGTTCGCCGAGCGGTACCTCAAGGACGGGAGGACGGCATGACCGCCACCCGCGCCGAGCACTGCGTCATCGCCTGCGCCGAGGCGTGGCGGGGGGCCGGGGAGATCCTGGCGAGCCCGATGGGCCTGATCCCGTCCGTCGGGGCCCGCCTCGCCCGGCTGACCTTCTCCCCCGACCTGCTGCTCACCGACGGCGAGGCGATGCTGGTCGGCCCGGACGGCACGGTCGAGGGCTGGCTGCCGTACCGCCGGCACCTCGACCTGGTCACCGGGGGGCGCCGGCACGTGATGATGGGCGCCAGTCAGATCGACCGCTTCGGCAACCAGAACATCGCCTGCGTCGGGGACTGGGCGCAGCCGCGGCGGCAGCTGCTCGGGGTGCGGGGAGCGCCGGTCAACACCCTGAACAACCCGACCAGTTACTGGATCCCGCGGCACTCCCGGCGGGTCTTCGTCCACCGCGTCGACATGGTGTGCGGGGTGGGCCACGACCATGCCGACGGCGCCCGCTACCACCACCTCCCGCGGGTCGTCTCCGACCTCGGCGTCTTCGACTTCGCCACGCCGGACCACTCGATGCGGCTGGCCTCGGTGCATCCCGGGGTGAGTGTCGAGGAGGTCCGGGAGGCGACCGGCTTCGCGCTGACGGTCCCGGACGAGGTGCCGTACACGCGTGCTCCGACGCCCGCCGAACTGCGTCTGATCCGCGAGGTGATCGACCCGGAGAACACCCGCGCGCGGGAGGTGGACCACTGATGGAGACCGCGCTGACCCGGCTGACCGGGGTGCGGCATCCGCTGGTGCAGACCGGGATGGGCTGGGTGGCCGGTCCCCGGCTGGTCTCCGCCACGGCGAACGCGGGCGCCCTCGGCATCCTGGCCTCCGCCACCATGACCGTGGACCGGCTGCGGGAGGCGGTCCGGGAGGTCAAGTCCCGTACGGACGCGCCGTTCGGGGTCAATCTCCGCGCGGATGCGGCGGACGCCGGTGACCGGGTCCGGGTCATCGTCGACGAGGGTGTGCGGGTCGCCTCCTTCGCGCTCGCACCCTCGCCCGGGCTGATCGCCGAGCTGAAGGAGGCGGGCGTGGTGGTGATCCCGACCGTGGGCGCGCGGCGGCATGCCGAGAAGGTCGCGGGCTGGGGCGCGGACGCGGTGATCGTGCAGGGCGGTGAGGGGGGCGGGCACACCGGGGAGGTGGCGACGAGCGTGCTGCTGCCGCAGGTGGTGGACGCGGTGCGGATCCCCGTCGTCGCGGCGGGCGGCTTCTTCGACGGGCGGGGTCTGGTCGCCGCGCTCGCCTACGGGGCGGCGGGCGTCGCCATGGGCACCCGCTTCCTGCTGACCTCGGACTCCACCGTCCCGGACGCCGTGAAGGCGCGCTATCTGGCGGCGACGGTCCGGGACGTCACCGTGACCACGGCGGTCGACGGTCTGCCGCACCGCATGCTGCGTACGGAACTGGTCGAGTCGCTGGAGCGCTCCGGCCGTACGAAAGCCCTGGTCGGGGCCGTACGCCGGGCCGCGGGGTTCCAGCGGCTGTCGGGGCTCTCCTGGCGCCGGATGATCCAGGACGGGCGGGCGCTGCGCCACGGCAAGGACCTGACCTGGAGCCAGGTCCTGCTCGCCGCGAACACTCCGATGCTGCTCAAGGCGTCGATGGTGGACGGCCGTACGGATCTCGGGGTGATGGCGTCCGGACAGGTCGCCGGAGTCATCGACGACCTGCCCTCGTGCGCGGAGCTGGTGGACCGGATCATGGCCGAGGCCGTGCAAACCCTGGGCGCGCTGGCGGCGGGCGGTGCTTCAATGCGCGCATGACGGAGACGATCAAGGAGCCCTGGGGGCTCAGTGTTTTTGGTGCGGGCGACGTGCGGGCGGAGCCTCAGCTGGTCCGGGTGAAGCTCGGCGTGGAGGTGCTGGAGCCCGCCCCGGAGGCGGCGTTCCACGAGGCGGGCGCGGCGGTGACCCGGCTGCGTGAGGTGCTGCGCGGACACGGCATACCGGATGCCTCGGTGTCGGGTTCGCGGCTGCGGCTCAACTCGGAGTACGGCCATGCCAATGGCACCCGGAAGTTCCTCGGCTACTACTGCCAGGCCCAGTACGTCATCGAGACCGAGGCGCTGGACGACCTCCAGCAGCTCATGGTCGACGTGGTGGAGGCCGGTGCGCGCAGCATCGACAGCGTCGAGTTCGACGTGCACGACAAGCCGGCCCTGCGGGACGAGGCGCGCCGCAGGGCGGTGACCGCCGCCCGCCGCAAGGCCGAGGTGTACGCGGACGCGGCGGGCGTGCATCTGGGGCCCGTGGTGCACATCCAGGACGTGGACGCGGAGTCGTACGAGTTCCGTCAGTACCGTGGGCACGGTGGCGGTGGCGGCGGTGCCTCGGCCAATGACCTCGCGCCGGGGATGGTGCAGGTGGCCGCCGGGGTGGTGCTGGGCTTCTCGCTGGGCCGCTGACGCCCTCCCGGCGGGCCGACGGCTGACCTCACACCCGCTCGATGATCGTCACATTGGCCTGTCCCCCGCCCTCGCACATGGTCTGGAGCCCGAACCGGCCGCCGGTGCGCTCCAGTTCGTGCAGGAGGGTCGTCATCAGGCGTACGCCGGTGGCGCCCAGGGGGTGGCCGAGGGCGATGGCGCCGCCGTTGACGTTGACCTTGTCGGGGTTCGCGCCGGTCTCCTTCAGCCAGGCCAGGACGACCGGCGCGAACGCCTCGTTGATCTCCACGAGGTCGATGTCGTCGATCGACAGGCCGGTCTTCTTCAGGGCGTGCGCGGTGGCCGGTATGGGCGCGGTGAGCATCCGGATGGGGTCCTCGCCGCGCACCGAGAGGTGGTGCACGCGCGCGCGGGGTGTCAGCCCGTGCTCGCGCACCGCCCGCGCGGAGGCGAGCAGCATGGCCGCCGCGCCGTCGGAGACCTGGGAGGAGCAGGCGGCGGTGACGGTACCGCCGTCGACGATTGGGTTCAGCGCGGCCATCTTCTCCAGCGAGGTGTCCCGGCGCGGGCCCTCGTCGGCCAGGACGTCGCCGTAGGCCACCAGTTCCCGGTCGAAGCGCCCCTCGTCGATCGCGCGCACCGCCCGCTCGTGGGAGCGCAACGCGAACTCCTCCTGGTCGCGCCGGGTGATGCCCCACTTCGCGGCGATCATCTCGGCGCCGGCGAACTGGTTCACCGGCTTGTTGCCGTACCGCGCCCGCCAGCCCTCGCTGCCCGCGAAGGGCCCCTGGGTCAGCCCGAGCGGCTCGGCGGCCTGCCGGGTGGCGAAGGCGATCGGGATCATCGACATGTTCTGCACGCCGCCGGCCACGACCAGGTCCTGGGTGCCGGAGAGCACACCCTGCGCGGCGAAGTGCACGGCCTGCTGGGAGGATCCGCACTGCCGGTCGACGGTCACCCCGGGCACCTCCTCGGGCAGTCCGGCCGCCAGCCAGCAGGTCCGCGCGATGTCCCCGGCCTGCGGTCCCACGGCGTCCAGGCAGCCGAAGACCACGTCCTCGACGGCCACCGGGTCGACGCCGGTGCGCGCCATCAGCTCCCGCAGCACATGGGCGCCGAGGTCGGCCGGATGCGCCTGGCCGAGCCCTCCCCCGCGCCGCCCCACGGGCGTACGGACCGCTTCGACGATGTAGGCCTCGGTCATGGCAACTCCCCTGCGGGAACGGTGGTTTAGGTGCGTACGGCGATCCCGTCCAGCACCATCGACAGGTACTGCCGGGCGATCTCCTCGGGGCTGTGGTGTCCGCCGGGCCGGTACCAGGACGCGGCGACCCACACCGTGTCCCGCACGAACCGGTAGGTGAGCCGGACGTCGAGGTCGGCCCGG
Source organism: Streptomyces cinnabarinus (assembly GCF_027270315.1). NCBI lineage: Bacteria > Bacillati > Actinomycetota > Actinomycetes > Kitasatosporales > Streptomycetaceae > Streptomyces > Streptomyces cinnabarinus. Next base: position 2,453,266 of record NZ_CP114413.1, read on the forward strand.
AAGACCCGGTCCGCGACGCCGCGCTCCAGCGTGGACAGCCACGCCTTCTCGAACCGCAGCTGGGACTCGGCGAGGAACGCGAACCGCTCCTGTGCCACCAGCTGCTTGCTCTCCTTCTGGTAGATCGCGACGGCGGCGCGGTGCCGGTCGATCTCCCGGAACGACTCGGTGACCAGCGCTTCGAGGGTCTCCCGCGGCCCCAGCTCGGCGCCCAGGACAGTGTCGTAGCCGTCCCACAGCTCGTCGAGGAAGGTGCTCAGGATCTCCTCCAGCATCGATTCCTTGGAGTCGAAGTGGTAGTAGAGGCTGCCCGCGAGCATGCCCGCGTGGTCCGCGATCTTGCGTACGGTGGTGGCGTTGTAGCCCTGCTCGGCGAAGACCTCGGCGGCGATGTCGAGGAGTTCGCGGCGGCGCGCGGGCGCGGCCGTCACCTGGGGCTTCTTCTTGGTCGGCACGGTTCCATTCTCGTCCTACGGGTGCTGTCCGCTGACGGAGACGACCTCGCCGGTCAGGTACGAGGAGTATCCGGAGGCCAGGAACACGATCACGTTGGCCACCTCCCAGGGCTCCGCGTACCGCCCGAAGGCCTCCCGCGCGGTGAGTTCCGCGAGCAGTTCGGGTGAGGTCACCTTGACCAGGTGCGGGTGCATGGCGAGGCTCGGGGCCACGGCGTTGACACGGACGCCGTACTCGGCGGCCTCCAGCGCGGCGCACCTGGTGAGGGCCATGACGCCGGCTTTCGCGGCGGCGTAGTGCGCCTGCCCGGCCTGCGCCCGCCAGCCCAGCACGGACGCGTTGTTCACGATCACCCCGCCGCTCTCCCGCATCCGCCGCAGAGCCGCCCGGGTGCACCGGAAGGTGCCGTTCAGCGTCACGTCCAGCACCCTCGACCACTGTTCGTCGGTCATGTCGACGAGGGCGGAAGTCCCGCCGAGCCCGGCGTTGTTGACGACGACGTCGAGCCGGCCGTGTTGCCGCACGGCCGTGTCGAAGAGGGCGGTCACCTGGGCCTCGTCGGTGACGTCACAGGGCGTGGCCGTCACGGCTCCCGGGAACTCCCGGCCCAGTTCGGCCTCGTACTCCTTCAGGCGCCGGGTGTGCGCGTCGCTGATCAGTACGCGGGCGCCCTCCTCCAGGAAGCGGCGCGCGGTGGCCCCGCCGATGCCCGCGCCCGCGGCCGCCGTGATGACGGCGGTACGGCCCTTCAGCAGCCCGTGCCCTGGCGGGCAGTCCGGGCTCTCGACGCCTGTCATAGGGGCACGCTAACCTACCAAACACTTGTTAGGGAAGGAGCGGCGGCCGATGGATCTGACGTTCACCGAGGACGAGACGGCACTGCGCACCGAGGCCCGCGCCTGGCTGCGCGCCCATGTGCCCGCCGAGCCGCTGCCGTCTCTGGAGACCGAGGAGGGCTTCGCGGCGCACCGCGCCTGGGAGGCCGAGCTGGCCGCGGACCGCTGGTCGGTGGTCAACTGGCCGACGGAGTACGGCGGCCGGGGCGCCTCGCTGGTGCAGTGGCTGCTGTTCGAGGAGGAGTACTACGCGGCGGGCGCGCCGGGCCGGGTGAGCCAGAACGGCATCCAGTTGCTCGCACCGACGCTGTTCGACTTCGGTACGGCCGGGCAGCGGGCCCGGGTGCTGCCGCCGATGGCCCGCGGCGAGGTGGTGTGGGCGCAGGCGTGGTCGGAGCCGGAGGCGGGTTCGGACCTGGCGTCGCTGCGGTCGCGGGCCACCCGCGCGGAGGGCGGCTGGCTGCTGTCCGGGCAGAAGACGTGGTCCTCACGCGCCGCCTTCGCGGACCGCGCCTTCGGCCTGTTCCGCAGCGACCCGGCAGCGGAGAAGCCCCATCAGGGCCTGACCTACCTGATGTTCGACCTGCGCGCCCCCGGTGTCACGGTCCGCCCGATCCGCCGCCTGGACGGCAGACCGGCCTTCGCCGAGCTGTTCCTGGACGAGGTGTTCGTACCGGACGAGGACGTGATCGGCGAGCCGGGGCAGGGCTGGCGGATCGCGATGTCCACGGCGGGCAACGAACGCGGTCTGACGCTGCGCTCCCCGGGCCGCTTCCTGGCCGCCGCCGACCGGCTGGCCGGGCTGTGGCGGGCCAAGGGGGGCCCTGCGTCGGCGCGTGACCGGGTCGCGGACGCCCTGATCGGCGCCCGCGCCTACCAGCTGTTCACCTTCGCCACCGCCTCCCGCTTCCTGGACGGCGAGCGGATCGGCCCCGAGTCCAGCATGAACAAGGTCTTCTGGTCGGAGTACGACATCGCGCTGCACGAGACGGCGCTCGATCTCCTCGGCGAGGAGGGGGAGTTGGCGGACACCGAGTGGGCCGAGCGGTATGTCTTCTCCCTCGCGGGCCCGATCTATGCCGGGACGAACGAGATCCAGCGGGACATCATCGCCGAACGGCTGCTGGGCCTGCCGAAAGGACGCCGCTGATGCGCCTCCTGCCCGACGCCGAACAGCGGGCGTTCGTCTCCTCCCTGGACGCGATGCTCGGCTCCGCGGACACCCCGGCGGTCGTCCGGGAGTGGAGCCGGGGCGAGCATGCGCGCGGGCGCGCGCTGTGGGGCCGTATCGAGGAGGCCGGGGTGTTCGGTCTCGCCGTACCGGAGAAGTACGGGGGGTATGGGCTGCGGCCCGTCGAACTCGCCCTGGCCTTCGTCGAGTTGGGCCGGTACGCCGTACCCGGCCCGCTGGTCGAGACCGTCACGGCGGCCGTCCTGCTCGCCGAGTGCGGAATGACCGTGTCCGGTATGGCGACGGTGGCCTGCGGCAGCCCGTACGCCCTGGACGGAGACGCGGCCGATCTCCGCCTCGTCCTCACCCCCGAAGGCCTGTTCCGCTCCCCCGGACACGGCCCGGTCCGCCCGTCCCTCGACCCCGCCCGCCGCCTCACCACCCTGGAGAAGGGCGAACTCCTCACCACGGCCCCGCCCACCGAGCAGGCCCTCGCCCTGGCCCGTCTCACTACTGCGGCGCAGGCCCTCGGCGTCGGCCTCACCCTGCTCGACAAGACCATCACCCACGTCAAGCAGCGCACCCAATTCGGCGCTCCCATAGGCTCGTTCCAAGCAGTCAAGCACCGGCTGGCCGACGCGAAGATCGCCCTGGAATTCGCCCGCCCGCTCGTCCTGGGCGCCGCGCTCACGCTCGCCCCCGCCGACCTCGCCGCCGCCAAACTCGCGGCCTGTGAGGCGGCGTACGCCACCGCTCGCACCGCGCTCCAACTGCACGGCGCGATGGGTTACACGGCGGAGTGCGATCTCTCCCTGTGGCTGACCAAGGCCCGGGCCCTGCACACCGCTTGGGGCGGCCCACGGGAGTGCCGGGCCGCCGTGCTCAGTGGTGGCGATCGCCGCTGGTGAGCTCCCGGTACTCCTCGGCCGTCGGCTTCGGGATCTGTGTGTCGGGCCCGAACATGGCTCGGGCCAGCCAGGCCCGCAGCCGCTCGGAGCGCTTCACCCGGCGCCGCACACCGCCCGCGTCGACCACCGGGCCGATCTCGTAGGGCGGGTTCTGCTCATGCTGGGTGAGGGTGAACAGCTCCATCTGCGTGATGGGTTCGTGGACCTCGATGAACTCGCCGTCCGGCAGCCGTTTGATGGTGCCCGTCTCCCTGCCGTGCAGCACCTTGTTCCGGTCGCGGCGCTGGAGGCCGAGACAGATCCGGTTGGTGACGAAGAACGCGAGCACCGGCACCACGAACGCGGCGATCCGCACGAACCACGTGATGTCGTTGATGGACAGGTGCAGATGGGTGGCCACGATGTCGTTGCCGCCGCCGATCAGCAGCACCGTGTACAGGCTGAGCCAGGCCACGCCGAGTGCGGTGCGCACGGGTGCGTTGCGCGGCCGGTCCAGGATGTGATGCTCGCGCTTGTCGCCGGTGACCCACGCCTCGATGAAGGGATACACCCCGAGGGCGAGCAGGATCAGCGGGAAGAGCGAGAAGGGGATGAACACGCCCAGCGCCAGCGTGTGGCCCCAGGCGTTGATCTCCCATCCCGGCATCACCCGGATCAGTCCCTCGGAGAAGCCCAGATACCAGTCGGGTTGCGCACCCGTGGTCACCAGGTCCGGGCGATACGGCCCGAAGGCCCACACGGGGTTGATGCTGGCGATGCCGCCCATGATGGTCAGCACACCGAACACGAGGAAGAAGAAGCCGCCCGCCTTGGCCATGTAGACCGGCAGGAAGGGCATGCCGACCACCGACTTGTTGTTCCTGCCGGGCCCCGGATACTGCGTGTGCTTGTGGTAGAAGACCAGCGTCAGATGGGCGACGACCAGGCCCAGCATGATCCCTGGCAGCAGCAGGACGTGGATCGGGAAGAACCTCGAAATGATGTCGTGGCCCGGGAACTCCCCGCCGAAAAGGAAGAACGACAGATACGTGCCGACGACCGGGACGGACAGGATCGCGCCCTGCGCGAAGCGCACGCCGGTGCCGGACAGCAGGTCGTCAGGGAGCGAGTAACCGGTCAGGCCGGTGATGATGGCGAGCATCAGCAGCGTCCAGCCGAACACCCAGTTGAGCTCGCGCGGCTTGCGGAACGCGCCGGTGAAGAAGACCCGCATCATGTGCACGAACATGCCGGCGACGAAGACCACCGCCGCCCAGTGGTGGATCTGCCGGATCAGCAGCCCGCCGCGGACGTCGAAGCTGATGTCGAGTGTGGACTCGTAGGCCCTGGTCATGATCACGCCGTTGAGGGGCTCGTAGGAGCCGTTGTAGACGACCTCGACGCCGCTCGGCTCGAAGAACAGGGTGAGCCAGACGCCGGTGACGATCAGGACGATGAAGCTGTACAGGGCGATCTCGCCCAGCAGGAAGGACGGGTGGTCCGGGAAGAGCTTGCGCATGTTGGCCTTGGCCAGCGTGTAGATCCCGAGCCGCCCGTCGGCCCAGTCGGCCAGCTTCTCGCCCTTGCCGGGAGCCTCCCTACGGGAGCGGACGGACCGCGCCGCCGCCTCCACCGATCGTGCGCCGTCCATACGCCGTCGCCTCCCCGTCGGATCTCACTCAGGGTGGCACGGCGGTCACCGCCAGGCCACAGGTCGGCGCAGGCGAGTGAGCGGCGGTTCAGTCGCGCGGCGGGATGATCCCCTGCGCCCGCGCCGCCACCAGCCACTTCGGGAACTCGGCCACCAGGCGGTCGTACAGCTCGGCGTCGGAGACCTTGCGCGGGTCCTGCCCGGCGTGGAAGAAGCCGGCGTTGTCGACGCACCGCTTGGCCGGCACGGACAGCTCGTCCAGCTTGCGCAGATAGTCGAACTGCTTGCTGGACGGGTCCCCGAAGCCGATGAACTGCCAGAACAGCGGCAGCCGGGCCGCCTTGCACAGATACCGCTCGGCCGCGAGCTTGTTGATCGGGCCGCCGTCGGTCTGGAAGATCACCAGGGCGGGCTCCCGGGAGCCGCTGTCGAGGTAGTGGTCGATGACGGCGTCCATGGCGAGGTGGTAGCTGGTCTTGCCCATGTGCCCGAGCCCGGCCACGATCCGCTCGATCCGCCCCTGGTGATCGGCGAGGGCGATGTCGGTCTCGGCGTCCACGTCGGTGGAGAAGAACACCACCGGCACCCGGCCGTCGTCGTCGAGATGCGCGGACAGCCCGAGCACCCGGTCGGCGAGCGCCTGCACACTGCCGTCCTTGTAGTACGGCTTCATCGAACCGGAGTAGTCGATCACCAGGTAGACCGCGGCCCGCAGCCCGTCCAGCCCGTGCTGGGTGAGCGACACCCCGGCGCTCTTGTACAGGCTGACCAGCGCGGGCGCGGTCTCCTCCACCTTGCGCAGACTGATGGCCGCCATCCGGTTCCCCCCTGGGCTCGATCGACTGGCTGCCGAGATTACGTCACACTTGACCCGCCTCTCCCGGCATCCACAGGTGTTCGTTATTTTGTTCGCCGCCGTATCCTGCTCACCGCCGTCCCCACCGGCTCACCGACCATCCGCACGTTCTTCGAGGAGCCGGCGTGGAACCCGAGTCCGCCGTCACGACCTGCTATCGCCATCCCGCGGTGGAGTGCTACGTCCGCTGCACCCGCTGCGAGCGCTTCATCTGCCCGGACTGCATGCGCGAGGCCTCCGTGGGCCACCAGTGCGTGGAGTGCGTACGGGAGGGCGCGAAGTCGGTGCGGCAGGCGCGCACGGTCGTCGGCGGCCGGATCTCGCGCACGCCGGTGGTGACGTACGCCCTGATCGCGCTGAACGTGCTGGCGTATCTGGCGGAGGTGGTGCGGCCGTCGATCGTGGACCGGTTCTCCATGATCCCGGCGGCGATGGTGGGGCCGGACGGCGTCCAGTACGTCTACCAGTCGCCCCTCCCGGCCGGTTTCGAGGCCGAGGGGCTGGTCGCCGGGGAGTGGGAGCGGCTGATCACCAGCGCGTTTCTGCACTTGGAGCCGACCGAGGGCACGTTCGGGCTGCTGCATGTCGTGATGAACATGTTCTCGCTGTGGACGCTCGGCCGGGCCGTGGAGCCGATGCTGGGCCGGTCCCGCTATCTCGCGCTGTACCTGCTCTCGGCGCTCGGCGGCTCGGTCTTCGCGCTGCTGCTGGACGATCCCGGTGCGGCCTCTCTGGGCGCGTCCGGCGCGATCTTCGGCCTCGGCGCCGCGTACTACGTCGTGGCCCGCCGGATCGGCGCCGACATGCGGGGCGTCAACCGGTTCATGGGCTTCCTGCTGCTGTGGCTGCTGCTCTCCGCGGGGCTGACCTCCTGGCAGGGCCACCTGGGCGGGCTGCTGACCGGCGGGGCGCTGGCGGTGGCGTACGCCTATGTGCCGCGCGGGCCGCGCCGGGCCCTGATCCAGGCGGCGGTCGGGTTGGCCGTCCTGGCGGTACTGCTGATCGTGGCGGCGGCGCGGGTCGGAGGGCTCAAGTGAGACGTACCGGAATCCTGGCCTTCGCGATCGCGCCCGTCGTGCTGACGGCGGGGGCGTACTTCCTGATGCCCACCGACTCCGCGCAGAGCCCGCAGGCGCCGCCCGTCTCGGCCGCCCAGCTGGCCCGCGAGGAGGCCAAGGAGCGGGCCGAGTCCGAGCGCGCCGCGGACGAGAAGATGATCGCGAGCCTGCCGCCGGGGCTCGCCGACCCCGCCAAGAAGGAGCTGGCCCTCCAGATCACGGCCACGGCCGAGTTCTCCAGTCTGAACTGGCGCCTGGGCTACGGCAGCGTCGAGGACAACGGCGACGGCTGCGGGTACACGGCGGGCGCGATCGGTTTCTGCACCGGTACGCATGACCTGCTCGACCTGGTCGAGCGGTACACCGAGGCTCACGCGGACAACGGTCTGGCCCGGTATCTGCCCGCCCTGCGCGAGGTCGACGGCACGGATTCGCATGAGGGGCTCGATCCCGGGTTCCCGGCCGCCTGGAAGGCCGAGGCCAAGAAGCCCGCCTTCCGTGAGGCGCAGGACCAGGAGCGGGACGAGGTGTACTTCAACCCCGCGGTCCGGCTCGCCAAGCTCGACGGACTGGGCACGCTGGGGCAGTTCGTCTACTACGACGCCATGGTGCTGCACGGCCCCGACCCGAGCCCGAACGGCTTCTACGGCCTGCGCGAACGCGCCCTGCACGAGGCGAAGCTGCCGTCCCGGGGCGGCTCGGAGAAGGCGTACCTCGACATCTTCCTCGACATCCGCGAGCAGGCGATGAAGCGGAAGAAGGCGACGGCGGACACGAGCCGGGTCAGGACGGCTCAGCGGGAGTGGCTGTACAACGGGAACCTGTCGCTGAGCACACCGCTGAGCTGGCGGATGTACGGGGAGCCGTACCGGATTCCCTAATCAGCAGCCCATCTCTGCCTCAGCACCTTCTCCGCCGGCTTCCCGTGCGGCGTGTAGGCCAGCCTCGCCGGGGTCTCGGCGCTGTCCGGCCAGTCGTCCCACATCCACCAGTGGACGCCGGCCCACCAGGGGCGGCCGGTGAAGGTGTCCAGCAACGCTCGGTAGGCGGCCGCCTGTTCGGCGGGGTCGGGGCGGTCGCTGACCGTCCAGTCGTACGGGGCTGTCGTCGTCCCGCGCTGGCTCACGTAGCCCGCCTCGGTGAACAGGATGCGGCGGTTCTGCTCGCGGGAGTACGCGGCGAGGCGGTCGCTGATCGGCTGCCATGCCTTGCGGAGTCGTTCCGCCGAGTGGGTGGGGCGGTCCGCGAGGGGCCAGTAGGCGTCGATGCCGATCAGGTCCAGCTCGCTCCAGAAGGCGACCCGGCGGTACTCGTCGTAGTTGGCGGCGTAGGTGAGGGTGCCGTCGTAGCGGTCGCGGATCGTCGTGATGATCCCGGTCCAGGCGGCTCGGTCGGCGGAGACGCCCGCGAGTTCGGTGCCGACGGCGAACTGTTCGGTGCCGGTGGCCGCGGCGAGGTCGGCGTAGTGGGTGATGAAGCGGCGGTAGGAGATGAACCAGGCGGCGCGGTCGCGGGGGCGGATCTCGGCGCGGTCGATGTCGCCGGGCAGGTCGACATGCGGCTTGATCATCACCTTCAGACCGTGCGCGTGCGCCCGTCGGACGATGCGCCGGAGCCCCGCGTCGCCCGCCGTCTCCTCGGTGCGCCGGATCACCGAGTCGCCCCGGCGCTTCTGGTACCAGGTCGGGGTGAAGGTGACCCAGTCCGCGCCGGTGGCCCTGATGTCCCGCAGATAGCGGTCGGCGGCGCGGCTGTCGTAGTCGCTGCGGTACCAGGAGGGCAGGGTGATGCCCCGGATCACGGGCGCCTCCACGGGCTCGGACCGGCAGCCCGACACGGCGAGGAGGACCGCCACCAGTACGGTGGCGGTCCTCCCCCTCACTGCCGCCTCACAGGCTCGCGGGGCTGACGAAGGTGTAGCCCAGGGCCTTGATGCCCTCCACCGTCTCCCGCAACGGCTGGACCGGGAAGTACGGGTGGTAGAAGAAGCTGGCGAAGCCGTCCCGTACCGCGAGATTGGCCTTGGCCGAGGCGATCAGATCGGCCGGCAGGCGTGGCGGATGGTTGTTGTATTCCTCCGGCTCGTAATTCCCGATGTTTTCGGGAATCACCTTCGTCCCGTACACATCACGCACCACGTACGGGAAGAACTGCCCGATGAATCGGTTCGGATCCGACGAGACCCCACTGAGGGTTCCGGCGAAATAAAGCGATCGTTCGAGGCGGGCCGAATAGTTCGAACTGAAGACCTGGTAGTCGGTGGCCGAACCCGCGTAGTGCGGGGTGGTCCACAGTTGCGGACGGGGCAGCCCCGCCGCGGCGAACTCGGCGAGCGCGCTGTCGACCCGGCCCTGTGCCCAGGCGGCGGAGTCCCCGGCCACCGGTCCGTCGTAGATCACGCTGTTCGCGGAGTCCACATGGGCCCGGTAGAACTCGAAGTCGTCGCCGCTGACGCCGTTGTAGGGGTTGGCGGCGTTGCCGTACTGATGCGTGTAGCCGTGGTTCATCAGCACCGCGCCCCTGGCCAGCATGTACTTCAGTGCGTTGACCAGTTGGGGCCGGTCGGTCAGTTTGACCGTCTCCGGGACGCCGTTGTTGTAGGTGCCGTTCGGATCGGTGTAGACGGGGATCACGTTGATGCCGTACGGGATCTGCTGTCCGTACAGGTAGTCCGCGATGGCCCGCAGTTCGGACGGTTCGGAGTTGGGGCTGATGTCCTCCAGGCGCACGATCGCCCGGTGCCGTTCGGCGGTGGCCGGGGCGAGGGCGTCGAAGAGCAGGTCCTCGAAGACGATGACCCGGTCGCTCTCGGAGACGTAGGAGAAGGGGATCTCACCGACGTAGGTGAGGTTGGACGAGCGGACCGCCCAGCCGAAGGTGTGCCCGTTGGACGAGTCCAGGCCCTCGGCGACGCGGGTGACCTGCGGATATCCGCCGCCGGTCAGGACGTTGGGGCGCAGTACCCCGCCGTCCTGCCCGGCCGGGATCTTCCGGGTGAGCGTCTGGCCCTTGTACGTCACCTGAGTGACGGTGCCGACGGAGCCGCCGTCCTCGTAGTACGACGTCGTCGGGTCCCAGCCGTACTTCTGGGTGAACTGGGCGACGCCCACGGCGTTCGCCATGTTCCAGATGTTGGCGCCCATCCAGGTCACGGGCTTGGTGGTGGTGAGCGCGTCCTGGTAGAAGGCGGCCGGGACCGCGTCCGGGACGTCGCAGCAGTAGTAGGTCGACCCGATGTAGATCGTGGCCGTGTACGACTCGACCAGGCCGGCGGTGTACTGCGAGACCGGCTTCGTGGTCACGCTGCCGAAGTGGCCCGCCAGGTTGGCCGCAGCCATGGCGTACAGCTCGCCGAGGTGCCCGTAGGGGCCCGCGGTGTCGTACAGGACGAGGGTGGTCGGTTCGGCGGCGGGGCCGATGTCGGCCGGGGAGATCAGCTCCGCCTGGCGGCTCACGGCGGAGGCGAGTGCGGATACGGATGCGGTGGCGGTCGCCGGGGTGACGGCCGCCGTGGTCCTGGCGCGGGCCCGGTCGTGGCGCGCCCTGTCGGCCTTGACCTGGGCCTTCGCCCAGCCCTTCAGGTCGACGCGGTTGAGCCCGGTCCGGGTGCCGCGCGATTCGCCGTGCCCGCGGTCCGGTCCGCCGGCCGCCTGCGCGCCGGCGGCCAGGAAGGTGCCGCTGAACAGCGCGGCAACGAGTAACAGAACCAGGGAAAGCCTCGAAAATCCCCATCTCCGAGGCCGGTTGAGTGGTCTCACGATCATTCCCCCCACTTTGCCAAGCTTTTGGCAAAGAGTTTTTCCGGCAAGAAGTCACCGATTGTTCTTGGCGATCAAGAAGGGTGTCAATGGGCCCAGCTCTTTTTACAAACACCCTTCTGAGGCGGCCCGGCGGTCTGCTACGTTCACCTTCGCGCGATGGGGACGCGCTGTGAAATGTGGGGGGACAATGTATGGACGACCCGCGCTGGGGGCAATGTTGCCCCTGGCAGGGGCCATGGCCGCGCCGGAAGCGATACCCGGCCTGCCTTTGGCCAAAGCACTACAGGCAACGGCGGGAGCCGGATTCCTGCTGTACTGCCTGACCGCCTGTCTCATACTGATAGCCCGGACGCGACTGCGCAGACAGACCAGGAAAGCGCAGGTCAGCGCCGGGGGTGGCCATGATCATTGAGGTGCTGCTGTGGGCGGCCATCAGCCTGATCATGCTGGCCGGCTGCTACAACACGAGTCTTTTCCTTCTCTCCCGCCGCAGAATTCGCCGCACCCGCACCGAGCGGAGAGAACGGTTCTATGTATTCCTGATCGCCTGTCTGAACGAAGAGCGTGTGCTTTCCGAAAGCCTGGCGCGTATCACCTCGCTGCCCGCCGGGAATTTCATGGCGCTGGTCATCGACGACGGCTCCGACGACCGCACCTCCGCGATCGCGCTGGCCGCCGACCCCGACCGGGTCCGGCTGCACCGGCGCACGCTGCCGAACGCACGCCGGGGCAAAGGCGCCGCGCTCAACGACGGAGTGCGCCACCTCAGGGAATCGGGACTGCTCGGCGGGCGCGACCCCGATGACATCGTCCTGTGCGTGGTGGACGCCGACGGCCGCCTCGACCCGCATGTCGTGCAGTCGGTGGACCCCTACTTCGACGACCCTCGTACGGGCGCGGTTCAGGTCTGCGTCCGTATGTACAACCGTCGCCAGGGGCTGCTCGCCCGCATGCAGGACATGGAGTTCGTCGTCTACGGCGACGTGTTCCAGAGCGCGCGCCGCTTCATCGGCAGCGTCGGCATGGGCGGCAACGGCCAGTTCATGCGGCTGTCCGCGCTCGACACCCTGGGCGGGGACGGCCCGTGGAGCGACAGCCTCACCGAGGACCTCGACCTCGGCGTCCGGCTGATCGCCAAGGGCTGGACCAACCAGCACTGCACCACCGCCTCGGTCTCCCAGCAGGCCGTGCTCAGCCTGCGGCGGCTGATCCGGCAGCGCTCACGCTGGTTCCAGGGACACCTGCAGTCGGCCGGACTCGTGCCGCTCATCCTGCGGGACGTGCCGACCCGGCCGGCGCTGGATCTGCTCTACCACCTGTCCAGCCCGGTGCTGATCCTGCTCACCTCGCTGCTCCCGCTGTCCTTCCTGGTCGCCCTGGGCGCCACCACCGTGGCCTCGGTCCAGCAGGGACAGCCGCTGGTGTCGCCCATGTGGCTGCTCGGCCCGTATCTGCTCTCGTTCACGGCCGCCTATGCCTACGGCTTCGTGTACGCGCGGCGTGAGCGGGATCTCGGCCTGGTGCGCTCGGTGCTGCTCGCCCATGTCTTCGTCTTCTACGGCTACATCTGGTTCGCCGCCGGATGGTGGGGCTTCTGGCGGATGCTCACCGGCAAACGGACCTGGCTGAAGACCGCGCGCACCTGACGTCTTCGCCCGTCCGCCCGCTCTCGCTCGTCGCTCTGTCGCTCTCTCATCTCTCCTTTCACCCTTACGCGCGGCCCTGCGACCGCGCGCGCCCAAGGGGGGCTTGCCATGTCCACACTTCCGTCAGCCGTGCCCGTACGCGCCATGCTGGTGCTCGGTACCCGGCCCGAAGCCATCAAGCTGGCGCCGGTGGCCCGCTCCATGGCCGTCGGCACGCATTTCGAACCGGTGGTCGTCACCACCGGCCAGCACCGCGAGATGCTGCACCAGATGCTCGGCCTGCTCGGCGTCTCCAGCCGGATCGCGCTCGATGTGATGCGCAGCCGCCAGCAGCTCTCCGACCTGACCGCCCGGCTGGTCGCCGAACTCGGGGAGGTGATGCGGCTGCAGCGGCCGGACCTGGTCGTGGTGCAGGGGGACACCACCACCGCGCTGGCCGGGGCGCTCGCCGCGTTCTACGAGAAGATCCCGGTCGCCCATGTGGAGGCCGGACTGCGCACCGGCGTCATCGACAACCCGTTCCCGGAGGAGCTCAACCGCTGTCTGATCGGCCGGATCGCCCGCTGGCACTTCGCCCCGACCCCGCGCGCGGCCCGGCATCTGACCGACGAGGGCGTGCCGAAGGAGCAGGTCTTCGTCACCGGCAACACCGTGATCGACAACCTGCTGTGGGTGCTGGCCGAGGGCACCGGCGCCTCCGCGTTCCGCACCCCGGCCAAGCGGATCCTGGTCACCCTGCACCGGCGGGAGAACCAGGGCGAGCGGATGCGCGGGATGGGCCGGGCGCTGCGCCGGCTGGCCGGGCGGGGGGATGTGGAGATCGTGCTGCCGCTGCATCTGAGCCCGGCGGTGCGGGAGGCGCTGCTGCCCGAACTCGACGGCCACGACGGCATCTCGCTGGTGGAGCCGCTGGACTATCTGGACTTCGCGGCCACGCTCGCCGAGTGCGATCTGGTGCTCACCGACTCCGGCGGCATCCAGGAGGAGGCGCCGAGCCTCGGCAAGCCCGCCCTGGTGCTGCGGACCACGACCGAGCGCCCGGAGGCGGTGGAGGCGGGCGCGGCCCGGCTGATCGGAACCGATCCGGAGGTCATCGTGCAGGCGGCCGGGGAGCTGCTGGACGACCGGGCGCTGTACCGGCGGATGGCGGGGGCGGGCAATCCGTTCGGCGACGGCCGGGCCGCGGACCGCGTACTGGCCCAGCTGGCCGAGGACTTCGCCGCGGATGTGCCTCTCGACGCGACGGTCTGAGAGCCATACTCGTCCGTATGACTCGCTCACTCCTGCGTGGCGTCCTGCTGGCGGTGACGCTCGCCGGGGTGCTGGCCATCACCCTGAGCCAGTGCGGTTCCGGCGAACCGTCACCGCCGGTGTCCCCGTGGGCCGACGGTTCCGTGCACGGCCGCTGGCTGTCGGTGTTCAACGGCCACGGCACCAACTCGGGCGACGACGACTCGCTGACGCTGTCGCCGATGCCCGCGGAGGACCCGGGGACCACGCATGCGGGACTCGTGGTGAGTACGGCGTCGTACACCGACGTCCGCTTCGAGGCCCGGATGCACACGGTCGAGCAACTGCGCGAGCCCGACCCCAATCCCTGGGAGGTGCCGTGGCTGGTGTGGGCGTACACCGATCCGGAGCACTTCTACTACGTCACCCTCAAGCCCAACGGCTGGGAGCTGGGCAAGCGGGATCCCGCCTACCCGGGCGGGCAGCGGTTCCTGGCCACCGGGCACGAGAGGTACGAGGTGGGTGACTGGCACGAGGTGCGGGTGGAGCAGGACGGGGCGTCGGTCACGGTCACCGTGGACGGGGACCGGCTGGTGGAGTTCACCGACTCCGAACGCCCTTACCTGGAGGGGAAGGTGGGGGCGTACACCGAGGACGCCACGGTGCGGTTCGAAGGGCTGAGGGCCCGGTGAAAATTTGACGGCGCCTGCCCGGTCGTCCGGTCGGGGACAAGGGCAGGCGCCGTCTGTGTTCCGTACGCCTTTGTACGGGACGTCTCTTGAACGGTCCTCGACGGACCGTCAGACCATCAGTGACCTGTCGGTCGGGCGGATCGGGGCCGGCAGGTCGCTGGCTCCGGTCAGGAAGCGGTCCACGCCACGGGCGGCCGAGCGGCCCTCGGCGATGGCCCACACGATCAGCGACTGGCCGCGGCCCGCGTCACCGGCGACGTACACGCCCGGCACGTTGGTCTGGAAGTCGGCGTCGCGGGAGATGTTACCGCGCTCGTCGAGGTCCAGGCCGAACTGCTCGACTAGGCCGTTCTCCCGGTCGGTGCCGGTGAAGCCCATGGCGAGGGTGACCAGCTGGGCGGGGATCTTCCGCTCGCTGCCCGGCTTCGGGGTCAGCTTGCCGTCGATGAACTCCACCTCGGTGAGGTGCAGCCACTGGACGTTGCCGTCCTCGTCGCCCTCGAAATGGGTGGTGGAGACGGAGTAGACCCGCTCACCGCCCTCCTCGTGCGCCGAGGTGACCTTGTAGAGCATCGGGAAGGTCGGCCAGGGCTGGGAGACCGCGTTCCGCTCCTCGTTCGGGCGGGGCATGATCTCCAGCTGCGTCACCGAGGCCGCGCCCTGACGGTGGGCGGTGCCCACGCAGTCGGCGCCGGTGTCGCCGCCGCCGATGACGACGACGTGCTTGCCCTCGGCCGAGATCGGGGTGGTGACGTAGTCGCCCTCCTGGACCTTGTTGGCCAGCGGCAGGTACTCCATCGCCTGGTAGATGCCCGTCAACTCGCGCCCGGGGACGGGGAGATCACGAGCGGTGGTGGCACCGGCGGCGATGACGACGGCGTCGTACCGCTTCTTGAGGTCGGTCGCCTTGAGGTCGCGGCCGATCTCGATACCGGTACGGAAGCGGGTGCCCTCCGCGCGCATCTGCTCGATACGGCGGTTGATGTGCCGCTTCTCCATCTTGAACTCGGG
This sequence comes from Streptomyces cinnabarinus, assembly GCF_027270315.1. Lineage (NCBI taxonomy): Bacteria > Bacillati > Actinomycetota > Actinomycetes > Kitasatosporales > Streptomycetaceae > Streptomyces > Streptomyces cinnabarinus. The sequence goes on from NZ_CP114413.1 coordinate 2,468,521, forward strand.
GATGCCGTAGCGCAGCAGGCCGCCGATACGGTCCGCGCGCTCGTAGACGGCGACCGTGTGGCCGGCCCGGGTCAGCTGCTGGGCGGCGGCGAGGCCGGCCGGGCCCGAGCCGATGACCGCGACGGTCTTGCCGGACAGCCGCTCGGGCGCCTGCGGGGCGACGTCACCGGTCTCCCACGCCTTGTCGATGATGGAGACCTCGACGTTCTTGATGGTGACGGCCGGCTGGTTGATGCCGAGCACACACGCCGACTCACAGGGAGCGGGGCAGAGGCGACCGGTGAACTCCGGGAAGTTGTTGGTCGCGTGCAGCCGCTCGGAGGCGGCCTCCCAGTCCTCGCGATAGGCGAAGTCGTTCCACTCCGGGATCAGGTTCCCGAGCGGACAGCCGTTGTGGCAGAACGGGATGCCGCAGTCCATGCAGCGGCTGGCCTGCTTGCTGATGATCGGCAGCAGGGAGCCGGGGACGTAGACCTCGTTCCAGTCCTTCAGGCGCACGTCGACGGGGCGGGACTTGGCGACCTCGCGGCCGTGGTTCAGAAAGCCCTTCGGGTCAGCCATTGATCGCCGCCTCCATCATCTTCTCGGTGATCTCGGTCTCGGAGAGACCGGCTCGCTCGGCGGCGTCCTTGGCGGCGAGCACTGCCTTGTACGTGCTGGGGATGATCTTGCTGAAGCGCTCCGCGGAGGCGTCCCAGTCGGCGAGCAGCTTCCCGGCGACCGTGGAGCCGGTCTCCTCGGCGTGCCGGCGCACCACGTCGTGCAGCCACTGCTTGTCGTCGTCGGACAGCGCCTCGACGGCGTCGAGGTTGCCGACGTTGACGTTGTCCCGGTCGAGGTCGATGACGTAGGCGACACCGCCCGACATACCGGCCGCGAAGTTGCGGCCCGTCTCACCGAGGACCACCGCGTGACCGCCGGTCATGTACTCGCAGCCGTGGTCGCCCACGCCCTCCGAGACGACCAGGGCACCGGAGTTGCGGACACAGAACCGCTCGCCGGTCCGGCCCCGCAGGAACAGCTCGCCGCCGGTCGCGCCGTACGCGATGGTGTTGCCCGCGATGGTGGAGTACTCGGCGAGGTGGTCGGCGCCCCGGTCGGGGCGGACGACGACCCGGCCGCCGGAGAGGCCCTTGCCGACGTAGTCGTTGGCGTCGCCCTCCAGGCGCAGCGTGACACCGCGCGGCAGGAAGGCGCCGAAGGACTGGCCGGCCGAGCCGGTGAAGGTGATGTCGACGGTGTCGTCGGGCAGGCCCGCGCCACCGAACTTCTTCGTCACCTCGTGGCCCAGCATGGTGCCGACCGTGCGGTTGATGTTGCGGATGGCGACCTGGGCGCGCACCGGCTGGGCGTCGGTCGCGGAGTCCGCGGCGAGGGCATCGGCGGCGAGCTTGATCAGCTCGTTGTCGAGCGCCTTCTCCAGGCCGTGGTCCTGCTCGATCAGCTGGTGGCGGACTGCGCCCTCGGGCAGCGTCGGCACGTGGAACAGCGGGGCCAGGTCCAGGCCCTGCGCCTTCCAGTGGTCGACGGCACGGGTGACGTCGAGCGCCTCGGCGTGGCCGACGGCCTCCTCGATGGAGCGGAAGCCCAGCTCGGCGAGGATCTCGCGGACCTCCTCGGCGATGAACCGGAAGAAGTTCACGATGTACTCGGCCTTGCCGGAGAACCGGTCGCGCAGCACCGGGTTCTGGGTGGCGATGCCGACCGGGCAGGTGTCCAGGTGGCAGACGCGCATCATGACGCAGCCGGAGACGACGAGCGGCGCGGTCGCGAAACCGAACTCCTCGGCGCCGAGCAGCGCGGCGATGACGACGTCACGGCCGGTCTTCAGCTGGCCGTCGGTCTGCACGACGATGCGGTCGCGCAGGCCGTTGAGCAGCAGGGTCTGCTGGGTCTCGGCGAGGCCGAGCTCCCAGGGGCCACCGGCGTGCTTGAGCGACGTCAGCGGCGAGGCACCCGTACCACCGTCGTGACCGGAGATGAGCACGACGTCCGCGTGGGCCTTGGAGACACCCGCGGCGACGGTGCCGACGCCGACCTCGGAGACCAGCTTCACGTGGATGCGGGCCTGCGGGTTGGCGTTCTTGAGGTCGTGGATCAGCTGAGCCAGGTCCTCGATGGAGTAGATGTCGTGGTGCGGCGGCGGCGAGATGAGGCCGACACCCGGCGTCGAGTGACGGGTCTTGGCCACCCACGGGTAGACCTTGTGGCCGGGCAGCTGGCCGCCCTCGCCGGGCTTGGCGCCCTGGGCCATCTTGATCTGGATGTCGTCCGCGTTGACCAGGTACTCGGAGGTCACACCGAAGCGGCCGGAGGCGACCTGCTTGATGCTGGACCGCCGCGCCGGGTCGTACAGCCGCTCCGGGTCCTCGCCGCCCTCACCGGTGTTGGACTTGCCGCCCAGCTGGTTCATGGCGATGGCGAGGGTCTCGTGCGCCTCCTTGGAGATGGAGCCGTACGACATGGCGCCGGTGGAGAAGCGCTTGACGATCTCGGAGACCGGCTCGACCTCGTCGATGGAGATCGACGGGCGGTCGGAGGTGAAGCCGAACAGGCCGCGGAGCGTCATCAGCCGCTCGGACTGCTCGTTCACCCGGTCCGTGTACTGCTTGAAGATGTCGTAGCGCGCGCTGCGGGTCGAGTGCTGGAGGCGGAAGACCGTCTCCGGGTCGAACAGGTGCGGCTCGCCCTCGCGCCGCCACTGGTACTCGCCGCCGATCTCCAGCGCGCGGTGCGCGGGAGCGATGCCGGAGGCGGGGTACGCCTTGGCGTGCCGGGCGGCGACCTCCTTGGCGATGACGTCGATGCCGACGCCGCCGATCTTGGTGGCGGTGCCGTTGAAGTACTTCTCGACGAAGCTCTGGTCGAGACCGACGGCCTCGAAGACCTGGGCGCCGCGGTAGGAGGCGACGGTCGAGATGCCCATCTTCGACATGACCTTCAGTACGCCCTTGCCGAGGGCGTAGATCAGGTTGCGGATGGCCTGCTCGGACTCGATGCCGGGCAGGAAGGTGCCGGCGCGGACCAGGTCCTCGACCGACTCCATCGCCAGGTAGGGGTTGACCGCCGCGGCGCCGAAGCCGATGAGCAGGGCGACGTGGTGGACCTCGCGGACGTCACCGGCCTCGACCAGCAGGCCCACGTGGGTGCGCTGCTTGGTGCGGATGAGGTGGTGGTGGACGGCCGCGGTGAGCAGCAGCGAGGGGATCGGCGCGTGCTCGGCGTCGGAGTGCCGGTCCGACAGGACGATCAGCCGGGCGCCGTTCTCGATGGCGGCGTCGGCCTCGGCGCAGATCTCCTCGATGCGCGCGGCGAGGGAGTCACCGCCGCCGGAGACCCGGTAGAGACCGGACAGGGTCGCGGCCTTGAAGCCGGGCATGTCGCCGTCGGCGTTGATGTGGATGAGCTTGGCCAGCTCGTCGTTGTCGATCACCGGGAACGGCAGCGTGACGCTACGGCAGGAAGCGGCCGTCGGGTCGAGCAGGTTGCCCTGCGGACCGAGCGAGCTGCGCAGCGACGTGACGAGCTCTTCGCGGATGGCGTCCAGCGGCGGGTTGGTGACCTGCGCGAACAGCTGGGTGAAGTAGTCGAAGAGCAGACGCGGACGCTCGCTCAGCGCGGCGATCGGCGAGTCGGTGCCCATCGAACCGATCGGCTCGGCGGCGGACTTGGCCATCGGCGCGAGGATGATCCGCAGCTCCTCCTCGGTGTAACCGAAGGTCTGCTGACGGCGGGTGACCGAGGCGTGGGTGTGCACGATGTGCTCGCGCTCGGGCAGGTCGGACAGCTCGATCTCGCCGGCCTCCAGCCACTCCGCGTACGGCTTCTCCGCGGCGAGCTGGGCCTTGATCTCGTCGTCCTCGATGATCCGGTGCTCGACGGTGTCGACGAGGAACATCCGGCCCGGCTGGAGCCGGCCCTTGCGGACGACCCTGGCGGGGTCGATGTCGAGGACGCCGACCTCGGAGCCGAGGACGACCAGGCCCTCGTCAGTGACCCAGTAGCGGCCGGGGCGCAGACCGTTGCGGTCCAGCACGGCGCCGACCTGCTTGCCGTCGGTGAAGGTGACACAGGCGGGGCCGTCCCAGGGCTCCATCATCGTGGAGTGGAACTGGTAGAAGGCGCGCCGGGCCGGGTCCATGGAGTCGTGGTTCTCCCACGCCTCCGGGATCATCATCAGCACGGAGTGCGGCAGCGAACGCCCACCGAGGTGGAGGAGTTCGAGCACCTCGTCGAAGGAGGCGGAGTCGGAGGCGTCCGGGGTGCAGACCGGGAAGACGCGGTCGAGCTTCTCGGTGCCGAACAGGTCGGAGACGAGCTGCGACTCACGGGCGCGCATCCAGTTGCGGTTGCCCTTGACGGTGTTGATCTCACCGTTGTGCGCGACGAACCGGTACGGGTGGGCGAGCGGCCACGACGGGAAGGTGTTCGTGGAGAACCGGGAGTGCACGAGCGCGATCGCGGAGGCGAAGCGGCGGTCGGACAGGTCCGGGAAGAAGGGCTCCAACTGGCCGGTGGTCAGCATGCCCTTGTAGACGATCGTGCGGGCGGAGAGCGACGGGAAGTAGACACCGGCCTCCCGCTCGGCGCGCTTGCGCAGCACGAAGGCCTTGCGGTCGAGGTCGATGCCCTCCGAGGCGCCGTCGCCGACGAAGATCTGCCGGAAGGCGGGCATCGTCGAACGGGCGGTGGCGCCGAGCAGCTCGGGCGCGACCGGAACCTCACGCCAGCCGAGGACGGTCAGGCCCTCTTCACCGGCGATCGTCTCGATCTGTGAGACAGCGGCCTCGGTCCCGTCCTCCGGCAGGAAGGCGATACCGACGGCGTACGCACCGGCCGACGGCAGGTCAAAACCGGCGACGTCACGGAAGAAGGCGTCCGGAACCTGGGACAGGATGCCCGCGCCGTCACCCGAGTCGGGCTCGGAGCCGGTGGCGCCGCGGTGCTCCAGGTTGCGCAGAACCGTGAGCGCCTGCTCGACCAGCGCGTGGCTCGCCTCGCCGGTGAGGGTGGCCACGAAGCCGACGCCACAGGCGTCGTGCTCGTTGCGGGGGTCGTACATACCCTGCGCAGCAGGGCGAGCATCCATGAAGGACCAGTTCTGGCCATTCGCGGAATGCTGGGACGGCTGGCGCGGCGTACGCATCGGCTCTCCCGTCGTCGTCAGTGGCATTTAGCTGGTGCCGAGGGACGACGTTGGCCCTCTGCGTTGATCCGCGCTGTGTGATCTGCGGTGATCACTGGCTGATCAAAATTTCGTGCAGGTTACATGATGGAGCGGTTCTCGGGAACCGGATACACCGTTCCAACATGCGGACACCGTGGGGTGACGGCGGGGCCGCGCGAAGCGGCCGAAAAGTATTGGGGACCGACGAGGACAAGATCGATCAGATCGGTGCCAGTCGGCGGTGGCGAGGGGGGCGTCGTCGCCCACCTCACTCAGGCGCGCGGCAGGCACCATTGCCCACAGCGCTTACGGCTCATGCCCGGTGGTTAACCATTCGAAACCAGCGAGTAACGGCTACTTATGCGGCCCATCGCATAAGTTCCAGTCGCACTATCCTACGGCCGTTCCGAACAGGCTGCCCAGGGCGTACGTCACACCGGCCGCGGCGCCACCCAGGGCAAGTTGCCGCAAACCGCTGTACCACCAGGTCCGCGCGGTCACCTTGGCCACGACCGCACCGCAGGCGAAGAGCCCGAAGAGAGCCAGCAGTACGGCGGGCCAGAGCGCGGTCGCCCCGAGCAGATAGGGCAGCACCGGCAGCAGCGCACCCAGCGCGAAGGCGCCGAAGGACGACACGGCGGCGACGGTGGGCGAGGGCAGGTCACCCGGGTCGATCCCGAGCTCCTCCCGGGCGTGTATCTCCAGGGCCTGCTCAGGATCCCGGGAGAGCTGCCGGGCGACCGCGTCGGCGAGCTCGGCATCCACCCCGCGAGCCCGGTACAGAGCGGCCAACTCGGCCTCCTCGTCCTCCGGATGCTTACGAAGCTCGCGCCGCTCGACATCCAGCTCGGCCTCGACCAGCTCCCGCTGTGAGGCGACGGACGTGTACTCGCCCGCGGCCATCGAGAAAGCGCCGGCGGCGAGCCCCGCGAGCCCGGTCAGCACCACCGCCTGATGACCGACCTGACCGCCGGCGACACCGGTCATCAGGGCGAGGTTGGAGACGAGCCCGTCCATGGCGCCGAAGACGGCGGGGCGCAGCCAGCCGCCGTTGACGTCGCGGTGCGTGTGGTTGTCACGGTGCGCCTCATGGAGCGCGGCCTCGGTCTCGATGATCGCCATGGGTCAGGGTCCCCCTCGAACTTAGGAAAGGCTAAGTTTGGACAAGTTCTATTCTTCGACAACAGCAAATGTACGCCGCGAATTCCGCCCCCGCCAGCAAGGAAAGGCTGGGCTAACCTGCGGTTTTGCATGATTCCGCTCATCCGATTGAGACTCTGCACAGATGTCGACCGGGTGACGCTGAGCTCACGAAGGCTCTCCCGTTCCCCTCCCGTGGGACACATCCGCAAAGGGCTCCGCGCCCTGGGAGCCCCCGGAGGAGAGGCCGCGTATGGCATCGATCGCCTGCATCCCCTCGGTCCCGGCGCCGGGGGACGCCGCCGAACTCCGCGACCGGGCGCGCGGCGCGCTCCTGGGTCTGGCGGTGGGCGACGCGCTGGGCGCCCCCGCGGAGAACATGAAGCCGTCGGAGATCCGGGCCCGCTGGGGCCGCATCACGGGCTACGTGGCGGAGCACCCGTCCGGCACGGATGACACGGAGTACGCGATCTTCTCCGGGCTCCTCCTGGCCCGCCACGGCTCGGCACTGACGCCCGCGCATGTGGAGGCGGCATGGCACGAGTGGATCGCGGACCGGGACGAGGGCCCGTTCCGGGGCGCGGGCTTCAGCGAACGCGGCACCCTGGAGAACCTCCGCCGCGGCCTGGCGGCCCCCATCTCCGCCCAGCACCGCCATGCCTGGAGCGACGGACTGGCGATGCGGGCGGCGGTGTTCGGGGTCTACGCCGCGGGCCGCCCCGCCGAAGCGGCCCGCCTCGCGGCCATCGACGGCTCGGTCAGCCATGACGGGGAGGGCATCTACGGCGGCCAGGCGGTGGCGGCGGGTGTGGCGGCGGCAATGGCCGGGGCGCCGACGATCGCGGTGATCGCCTCGGCACTGGCCGTGGTCCCGGACGACTCCTGGACGGCCCGCTCGCTGCGCCGGGCGGTCGCGGTGGCCCACCGAGGCGAACGGGCCGTCCGCTCCGCGGTGGTGATCGGCGGCTACCCCTGGACCGACCTGGCCCCCGAGGCCGTCGCCCTGGCCTTCGGCGCCTACGCGGCGGCCGACGGCGACTTCGTCGATGCGGTCCTGACCGCGGTGAACATGGGCAGAGACGCCGACACGACGGCGGCCGTGGCAGGCGCCCTGTCGGGCGCGACGCGGGGCGCCTCGGCCATCCCCCCGGACTGGTCAACAGCCATCGGCCCGGCAAGGGGCACCTGCCTCCCGGCGATGCGAGGCCACCACGTACTGGAAGTAGCAGACCTGCTGACCCCGGGCGACCACGCACCGACAGCGACCGCGACGGACCCGGAGCCCCAGAAATGACCCCAGAACCACTCCTCGACGAGGGACCAGGCCACCCGACCACCGGCCCACACGTCTCACCCCACCCCACGCCCGAGCCCGAGCCCGAACCCATCCCAAACCCCCAACCATCTCCAGCCCGTCCGGCATCTGAGGCCGAACCCGAAACCATCCCACCCCCCCACCCACCCGCAGAGGCCCACGCACCCCAACCACCCCCAGCCCACCCGACCCCCGAGGCCGAACCCGAACCCTTCCCGAACCCCCAACCACCCCCAGCCCGTCCGGCGTTTGAGGACGAGGCCCCTTCAGGGCCGTTGGGGGTCCAGGGGGCAGCGCCCCCTGGTGGGGTCGAAGGGGCGACGCCCCTGGGGATGGGACGGGTAAGGGCGGCGGGGGCGAGAAAGGACCGTCGGATCGAGGGACTCCTCCTCGGCCTCGCCGCAGGCGACGCCGCCGGCTGGCCCGCCGCCCGCCACCGAGCCGCCCGCATGCCGGAATGGACCCGCCGCCTGACCCGCGAACTCGACACCTTCGCCGAACAGAACGCCACCACCACCCTCCCCGTCCCCATCGCCCTCAACCAACCCCCCGAACCCCTCCGCCTGGGCCCCTCCGACGACGCGGAATGGGCAACCTTCGCCGCGGAAGCCGTACTGAGAGCAGGCGACGACACCGCCCTGGGCGACCTCAGCAGACACCGCCGCATGCGCGCAGCCATCGACCTCACCTGGAACGCCGTAGCCAGCGAGGTAGCCGCCGCAGCGGACCGCGCCCCCGAGATCGAATCCGCCGTACTCCCCCTGCGCGCCCGCATCTCGGTAAGAGCGGGCCTGGGCAACCTGGCAGCGGGCCTACGCCCACCCGCCACCGGCCACGACAACCCCCACTACTTCGACGACGCGGCCTGCATCCGCGCCTGCGTCCTCGCCGCAGCCCACCCCGGCGACCCCCAACTGGCCGCGGAACTCGCCGAGTTCGACGCCCGCTATACCCAGGACGGCGACGGGGTCCACGGCGCCCGCGCCATGGCCGCCGCCATCGCCCAAGCCCTCTCCGGCGCCCGCCTGGACACCTGCGTCACCGCGGCCCTGGCAGAACTCCCGCCCGAGACGGAGATCGGCCGCAACGCCCGCCACGCCCTCGCCCTCGCCCACGACGCCGACAGCGCCTTCGCCCTCATCCCCCAGCTGGAACACCAGATCGTCGATCACGTCTACAGCTACGGCATCGCCGCCGCCGAGACCGTCCCCGTCGCCCTCGCCCTCACCACCGCCGCACGGGGCCGCATCGCCGAAGCGGTCCCCGCCGCCGCCTGCCTCTCCCGGGTCGCCGACTCCGCCCCCGCCCTGGTCGGCGCCCTCACCGGCGCCCTCGGCGGCGGCGCCGCGATCCCCGCCGCCTGGCGCAACGCCTGCCGCGTCCTGTCCGGCTGCGCCCTCCCCCGTCTGACCGGCACGGACCTCGTGGAACTCGCCGAACTCCTCGAAGCCACGCAACCGGCCGGGTCAGGAGGATGATTCGGCGCATGAAGTCCAAAACACCAGAAAACTCCACAGAGGCGAGCCTGGACGACCGGATCACCGGAGCGCTCGTCGGAGCCGCCGTCGGCGACGCCCTGGGCGGCCCGGTCGAGGGCTACTCCCCCGAGCAGATCGTCGAACGCCACGGCGGCCGGGTGCACGGCATCGTCGGCCCCTGGAACGGCGAGGCCTGGCGCACGGCCCGCCCCCTCGCGCCGTACCACAAGGGCGACGGCCACGTCACCGACGACACCTTGATGACCCACGCGCTGATCAGGGTCTACGCCACGGTCCGCGACCACCTCGACGCCTACGCCGTCGCCGACCACCTGGTCCCCGACCTGATGACGAACCCGCGCTGGATCCCGGAACTCGAGTCGGAGGCGCTCCCCCTCCAGCGCATCTTCCTCGCGGAGAAATGGCTGGTCACCCGCCTCCACTACGGCCACGTGGACCCCCGGGAGGCCGGCACCGGCAACATCGTCAACTGCGGCGCGGCGATGTACATGGCGCCGGTCGGCCTGGTCAACGCCGCCGCCCCGTCCGCCGCCTACGCCGAGGCCCTCGACATCGCGGGCGCCCACCAGTCGTCGTACGGCAGGGAGGCGGCGGGAGTCTTCGCGGCGGCGGTGGCGGCGGCCTGCGCCCCCGGTGCGACCCCGGACTCGGTCGTCGCCGCCTGCCTCGCGCTGGCCAAGGACGGCACCCGCGAGGCGATCGAGAAGGTCTGCGAAGTGGCGTCGAGGCACACCGAGTTCGAGTCGGCGCTGAAGCCCCTGCGCGAAGCAGTGGCCCCGTACGACACGGTGGGCCCCGACTACCGCGCCCCGTCCCTCGGCGCCCGGCGCCCCTCCCGGCTGCACGCGATCGAGGAACTCCCCGTCGCGCTCGGCATGTTGCTGCTGGCCTCCGGCGACTACCGCCGCACGGTGCTGGGTTCGGTGAACTACGGCCGGGACTGCGACTCCATCGCCACGATGTCCGGCGCCCTGTCCGGCGCGCTGGGCCACCCCGTCCCCGAGGACTGGTCGAAGCAGGTGGCCGACGCCAGCCGCCTGGACCTGTGGGAACCGGCCCGCACCCTGACCACCGTGACGCGCGAGATCTTCGCCCGTGACGTGGACCGCCGCCGCGCCCACGAGCGGGCCTTCGCCGAGCTCGGAGGTCCAGGATGCTCCGACTGACCTGGGTCCAGCCGGAGGACCTGATCGGCCACGAACTCCGCCAGGCGGCCCAGGACGGCCGCGAACCCTCGAGAATCGCGGCCCGCTGGAGAGCGGCGGGCGGCCTCGACGCGCCAGAACGAGCAGGCGCCTCCCCGGACCGCTCCTCCCCCTACCTCCGGCTACTGGCGGAGGACCTGCTGGACGAACTGGCGGACCTGCCGAGCAGCTTGGCGGACAGCGAGCCGACCGACCTGACCACAATCAAGGCGATGTGCCCCTCCTGGCCGTCGCGGGCACCGGCCGACGTCCCCGCCCAGACCCGCCTGGAGGCCGCCTGGCTGGGCAGAGCGGTCGGCTGTCTGCTGGGCAAGCCCGTGGAGAAGCTCCCCCTGGAAGCCATCCGCCAACTGGCCGGATCGACCGGCAACTGGCCCCCCACCACGTACTTCACGGCAAAGGGCGTCCCCCAGGACCTCCTCGCCGCCCACCCCTGGAACCGCCGCTCGGCCCTCACCTCCCTCGCCGAGAACATCGACGGCATGCCGGAGGACGACGATCTCAACTACCCCCTCCTCAACCTGCTCCTCCTCCGGCGCCACGGCAGAACCTTCACCACCACGGACGTGGCGAGGCTCTGGCTCGACGAACTCCCCGCGGGCCGCACCTTCACCGCCGAACGCATCGCCTACCGCAACCTCCTCACCGGCCTGGAACCGCCGAGAACCGCAAGCCACCGCAACCCGTTCCGCGAATGGATCGGCGCCCTGATCCGCGCCGACGTGCACGGCTGGACCAACCCCGGCGACCCGGCGGCCGCCGCCGAGCAGGCCCACCGCGACGCCACCCTCACCCACACCGCCAACGGCGTCTACGCGGCGATGTTCATCGCGGCCACCATCGCCCGGGCGGCCACCGGCACCCACGACATCCACACCTGTCTGGCGACCGGCCTCAGGGTGATCCCCCCGCACTCCCGCCTGTCCCGGGCGGTCCACCACGCCGTACAACTCGCCCAGGAGCACGCGGACTTCGACACGGTCGTGGACGAACTCCACGCCACCCACGGCGGAACCCACCACTGGGTCCACGCGATCCCCAACACCGCACTCATCGCCGCCGCCCTCACTCACGCCGACGGCGACTTCACCGGCGCCATCTCCCGTGCCGTGTCCGGAGGTTGGGACACCGACTCCAACGGCGCCACGGCGGGCAGCATCGCCGGACTCCTCACCGGCCACCCCTCCGCCCTCCCCGACCACTGGACGACCCCGCTCAAGAACCGGCTGTCCACCTCCGTCGGTGACTTCAACGGCACCGGCTTCGACACCCTGGCCCACCTCACCCACCGGGAGGCGCACCGCCCATGACGCACATCGCCGTACTCGGCAGCACCAACATGGATCTCGTCGCCTTCGTGGCGAAGGCACCCCAGCACGGGGAGACCGTCACGGGCCGCGAGTTCCGTACGATCCCCGGCGGCAAGGGCGCCAACCAGGCCGTCGCCGCGGCCCGCGCGGGCGCCACCGTCTCCATGATCGGCGCCGTCGGCAACGACTCCTTCGGCACCCGGCTGCGCTCCACCCTGGAGCACTCCGGCGTCGAGACCGACCATCTGCGCACCACGGAGGGCTCCTCCGGCACCGCCCACATCGTCGTCGACGACGAGGGCGGCAACGCGATCGTGGTGATCCCCGCCGCCAACGGCACCGTCGACCACCTCGCCCCGGGCGACGAGGGCCTCATCGCCTCCGCCGACGCCCTGCTGCTCCAGCTGGAGATCCCGCTCGCCGCGGTCCTCGCGGGCGCCGAGGCGGCCCGTGCCCACGGCGTGCGGACGGTCCTCACCCCGGCGCCCGCCCAGCCGCTGCCCCTCGAACTCCTCAACGCCACCGACCTGTTGCTGCCCAACGAGCACGAGGCCACCACCCTCACCGGCCGTACCGACCCGGGTGCGGCGGCGCTCGCCCTGCTGGAGGAGGTCCCGGAGGTGGTCGTCACCCTGGGCGCGGCGGGCAGCCTGTACGCGGCCCGCGGCGCCGAGCCGATCGTCGTCCCCGCGCCCCAGGTCACCGCCGTGGACACCACCGGCGCCGGGGACACCTTCGCCGGCACCCTCGCGGTGGCGCTCACCGAGGGCCGCCCGATGCCGGACGCGCTGGCCTGGGCGGCCGCCGCGGCGGCGCTGTCGGTGCAGCGGGCCGGGGCGTCGGAGTCGATGCCGTACCGCTCCGAGATCGAGGCGCAGTACACCTCATGAACCGAGCCCCGCTGACCGGTCTGCGCGTCCTGGACCTCGCCACCCTCTTCGCCGGGCCGCTCGCCGCCACGGCGCTCGGCGACTTCGGCGCCGAGGTCATCAAGGTCGAGCACCCGGCCAAGCCCGACCCGTCCCGCGGTCACGGCCCGGCCAAGGACGGCATCGGGCTCTGGTGGAAGCACCTCGGCCGCAACAAGCGCACGATCACCCTGAACCTGTCGACCCCGGGCGGCCGCGCCACCCTCCTGCGGCTCGCCGGCACCGCGGACGTGATCATCGAGAACTTCCGCCCCGGCACCCTGGAGAAGTGGGACCTCGGCTGGCCCGAGCTGTCCGCCGTCAACCCCCGTCTGGTCCTCACCCGGGTCACCGGCTTCGGCCAGTTCGGCCCCTACGCCCACCGCCCCGGATTCGGCACCCTCGCCGAGGCGATCAGCGGTTTCGCCGCGCTCACCGGCGAACCGGACGCGCCTCCGACGCTCCCGCCGTTCGGCCTCGCGGACTCGATCGCGGGCCTGGCCACGGCGTACGCCGTCCTCACCGCCCTCGCCGCCCGCGACCGCACCGGCGAGGGCCAGGTCGTCGACCTCTCCCTGATCGAACCGATGCTCTCGGTCCTCGGCCCCCAGCCCACCTGGTACGACCAGCTCGGCTACGTCCAGCAGCGCACCGGCAACCGCTCGGCGAACAACGCGCCGCGCAACACCTACCGCACCGCGGACGGCAGTTGGGTCGCGGTCTCCACCTCGGCCCAGTCGGTGGCGGAACGCGTTCTGCGGCTGGTGGGCCGCCCGGAGCTGATCGACGAGCCGTGGTTCGCCACGGGCGCCGACCGGGCCCGGCACGCGGACGTCCTCGACGCGGCGGTCGGCGGCTGGATCGCCGAGCGGACCCGCGAGGAGGTGATCGCGGCCTTCGAGAAGGCGGAGGCGGCCGTCGCCCCGATCCAGGACGTGCGCGAGGTGATGACGGACCCGCAGTACCAGGCGCTCGACACGATCACCACGGTCGACGACCCGGAGCTCGGGCCCCTGCGTATGCAGAACGTCCTCTTCCGCCTCTCCGCGACCCCCGGCGCGATCCGCTGGACCGGCCGCCCGCACGGCGCCGACACCGACGAGGTCCTCACCGAGCTGGGCCTGACCCCGGCGGACGTGGCGGCCCTGCGCGCGGAGGGCGCCGTATGACGATCCCGCTCACCTGGCTGTACGTCCCCGGCGACCGCCAGGACACGGTGGCCAAGGCGCTGCGGTCCGGAGCGGACGTCGTGGTGATCGACCTGGAGGACGCGGTCGCCCCCGACCGCAAGGAGTACGCCCGCGCCGCGACGGCCGAGTTCCTCTCCGACCCGCGGCCCGTCCCGGTCCACGTCCGTGTGAACGCCCTGGACGGACCCTTCGCGGCGGCGGACCTGAAGGCACTGGCCCACCTGGTCGGCGTGGCGGGCCTCCGGCTGCCCAAGGTCACCTCACCCGACCAGATCCGCCGGGTCGCGCAGTCCACGCCCCATCCGCTGTACGCCCTGCTGGAATCGGCCCTGGGCATCGAGCACGCCTTCACCATCGCCCAGGCCCATCCCGCGCTGCACGGCATCGCCCTGGGCGAGGCGGACCTCAAGGCCGACCTCTCCGTACGCGACGACGCGGGCCTGGACTGGCCGCGCTCCCGGGTGATCGTCGCGGCCAGGGCGGCGGGCCTGCCACCCCCGCCCCAGTCCGTCCACCCCGACACCCGTGACCTGACGGGCCTGGCGGCGACCTGCGCCCACGGCCGCGCCCTGGGCTTCCTGGGCCGCGCGGCCATCCACCCCCGCCAACTCCCCGTCATCGAACGGGCCTACCTCCCCACGGAGGAGGACCTGGAACGGGCGGAGGCGATCATCAAGGCGGCCACGGCACACGGTGGTGCGCAGGCGCTGCGCGACGGCACGTTCATCGACGCGGCAGTGGTGGCGGCGGCCCACCGCACGCTCTCCCTCGCGGCCCGCCGCGGCTGACAAGGGCGGCCGACAACGGCGAAGGGCGCCCGGAACACTTCCGGGCGCCCTTCGCCGTCGTACGTCCGACCGGTCAGCCCTTCTTCGCCGACCCGGCCCCGTCGTTGGCATCGTCCTTCAGGTCGGAGGACTCCTCGTCGGCCGTGTCGGCGCCGTCCGCCTTCTCGGCCTTCTCGGCGTCGTCCGCTTCGTCCTCGTCGGCCGGGGCCACGGCGTCGACCGCGCCCGGCTCGACCACGGCCTCCCGGCCCGGCCGCTGCTTGGCGGAGACGACGATGTAGAGCACCGCCAGCAGGAAGACCACCAGCGCGGTCCAGTTGTTCAGGCGGAGGCCCAGGATCTCGTGCGCCTCGTCGACCCGCATGTACTCGATCCAGAACCGGCCCACGCAGTAGGACGCGACGTACAGCGCGAACGCCCGCCCGTGGCCCAGCTTGAACCGGCGGTCGGCCCAGATGACGAGCAGCGCCACACCGACGCACCACAGCGACTCGTACAGGAACGTCGGGTGGTAGGTGCCCGGCTCCCGGCCGTCCGAGGAGGAGGTGATCTCGACGGCCCAGGGCAGGTCGGTGGCCCTGCCGTACAGCTCCTGGTTGAACCAGTTGCCCCAGCGGCCGATGGCCTGCGCGAGGGCGATGCCGGGGGCGACGGCGTCGGCGTACGCCGGCAGCGGGATGCCCCGGCGCCGGCAGCCGATCCACGCGCCCAGCGCGCCGAACGCGATGGCACCCCAGATGCCGAGGCCGCCCTCCCAGATCTTGAAGGCGTCCACCCAGTCACGGCCCTCGCTGAAGTACAGCTGGTAGTCCGTGATCACGTGGTAGAGGCGCCCGCCGACCAGTCCGAAGGGGACGGCCCACACCGCGATGTCGGCCACCGTGCCGGACCGGCCGCCGCGGGCGATCCAGCGCTTGTTGCCGAGCCAGACGGCGACGAAGACGCCGATGATGATGCAGAACGCGTAGCCTCGCAGCGGAATGGGACCGAGGTGGATCACCCCGCGCGACGGGCTGGGAATGTAGGCAAGTTCCATGGCAAGGTCGACGCTACCCTGCCGGGCGGCGCACGCGTCGGGCAGCCCGGCTACGGCTCCATAACAGGCGGGCCCCGCGCCCTATCCCTTGGCCGCCTCCTGCACCTGCTCCTTCAGCTTCTGAGGCGTCATCGACTGGTCCTGGTAGATGTTCTTGCCGTCCAGCAGCACGGTCGGTGTGCCGGTGAAGCCGCCGCTGCGGAAGGCCTCGTTCGACTTCGCCACCCAGCCGTTGTGCGTGCCCTCCTCCACACAGGTGCGGAAGGCGGGCGTGTCCAGTCCGTCGACCTTGGCGGCCAGCTCGAAGAGCTTGCTGTTCTCCGCGAAGGCGTCGTCGGTCTCGGCGGGCTGGTTCGTGTAGAGCACATCGTGGTACTCGACGAACTTCCCGGCGTCCTGGGCGCAGGCCGCGGCGTTGGCGGCGTTCTGGGAGCCGGTGCCGCCCATGTTGCCGTCGATGATCGTCGCGAGGCGGTACTCGACTCTGAGCTGACCGGCGTCGGTCAGCTCATGGATCGTCGAGCGGTAGGCGTCCTCGAAGGACTTGCAGGCCGGGCAGCGGAAGTCCTCCCAGACCACGAGGGTCGACGGGGCGTCCTCCTCGCCGACCGGGATCGCCAGGCTGTCCTCGCCCTGCGCGCCCGAGGGGGCCACGACGGGACCGGCGGAGTCGCCGTCGTCGTCCTTTCCGGCATTGGCGGCGATCACCCCGATCACCGCGGCGAGCCCCAGGACGCAGACGACGCTCGCTCCGACGATCAGCGTGCGCCGACGCCTCTCCGCGGCCTTCTGCTTCTCTCGCTCGATGGCCATCCGCTCCCGGGCGGTGCGCTTTCCCTCACGGTTCTTCTCGCTCACACCCCGGAAACGAACCGGGGAGGCGCGCAGCGCCTCCCCGGTCCCAGGTCCACCCGTTCGGGTTACACCTTGCCTCGGACTCCGTCGGCGAGATCGGCGGCGAGGGCGCGGACGGCCTCGATACCGGCCGCGTGGTCGGGCGCGTCCAGCATCCGCTTCACGAACGCCGAACCGACGATGACCCCGTCGGCGAACCCGGCGACCTCGGCCGCCTGCGCGGCGTTGGAGACGCCGAGCCCGACGCAGACGGGCAGCCCGCTGCCGGTGGCCCGGGTCCGCTCGACCAGGTCCTGCGCCTGCGCGCCGACCGACTCACGGGTTCCGGTGACGCCCATCAGCGAGGCGGCGTAGACGAAGCCGCTGCCCGCCGCGGTGATCTGGGCGAGCCGCTCGTCCTTGCTGCTCGGGGCGACGACGAAGACCGTCGCGAGCCCGTGCTTCTCGGCGTGCTCCCGCCACAGCGCCGCCTCCTGCACGGGCAGGTCGGGCAGGATGCACCCGGCGCCGCCCGCCTCCGCGAGCTCCGCGGTGAACCGCTCGACGCCGTAGCGGTCGATCGGGTTCCAGTAGGTCATGACGAGCACCGGCTTGCCGGTCGCGGCGTGGGCCTCGCGGACCGTGCGCATCACGTCGGCGATCTTCACTCCGCCGCGCAGCGCGATGTCGTCGGCGGTCTGGATGACGGGACCGTCGAGGACGGGGTCGCTGTGCGGCAGACCGACCTCGACGATGTCCGCGCCGCCGTCGAAGACGGCCTTGATCGCCTCGATGCCGCCGTCCACGGTCGGGAACCCGGCCGGGAGGTAGGCGATGAGCGCGGAGCGGCCCTCGGCCTTGGCGGCGGCGAGGGTGTCCGTCAACAGCTGGATGTTCCCGCTCACTTGGCGTCCCCCTCGATCTCGGCGATGTCGGCGGCGTTCGCCGCCACCTCGGCGTCGGTGTCGTACAGGCCGAAGTACCGGGCGGCCGTGTCCATGTCCTTGTCACCGCGACCGGACAGGTTGACGATGATCAGCCCGTCCTTGCCCAGCTCCTTGCCGACCTCCAGGGCGCCGGCCAGCGCGTGGGCGCTCTCGATGGCGGGGATGATGCCCTCGGTGCGCGACAGCAGGCGCAGGGCCTGCATCGCCGCGTCGTCGGTGACCGCGCGGTACTCGCCGCGGCCGCTGTCCTTGAGGTAGGAGTGCTCGGGGCCGATGCCCGGGTAGTCCAGACCGGCCGAGATCGAGTACGGTTCGGTGATCTGGCCCTCGTCGTCCTGGAGGACGTAGGAGCGGGAGCCGTGCAGGATGCCGGGCTCGCCCGCGGTCAGCGTGGCCGCGTGCTCGCCGGTCTCCACGCCGTGCCCGGCGGGCTCGCAGCCGATGAGGCGTACGTCGGCGTCCGGGATGAAGGCGTGGAACAGACCGATGGCGTTGGAGCCGCCGCCGACACAGGCGATGGCGGCGTCGGGCAGGCGTCCGGCGCGCTCCAGGATCTGACGGCGGGCCTCGACGCCGATGACACGGTGGAAGTCGCGGACCATCGCGGGGAAGGGGTGCGGTCCGGCGACCGTGCCGAACAGGTAGTGCGTGTGGTCGACGTTGGCGACCCAGTCGCGGAAGGCCTCGTTGATCGCGTCCTTCAGCGTGCGGCTGCCGGACTTCACGGCGATGACCTCGGCGCCGAGCATGCGCATGCGGGCCACGTTGAGGGCCTGGCGCTGGGTGTCGATCTCGCCCATGTAGATGGTGCATTCGAGGCCGAACAGCGCGCAGGCCGTCGCCGTCGCCACGCCGTGCTGGCCCGCGCCGGTCTCGGCGATGACCCTCGTCTTGCCCATGCGCTTGGTGAGCAGGGCCTGGCCGAGGACGTTGTTGATCTTGTGGGAGCCGGTGTGGTTCAGGTCTTCCCGCTTGAGGAAGACACGTGCACCACCGGCGTGTTCGGCGAACCTCGGCACCTCGGTGAGGGAGCTCGGTCGGCCGGTGTAGTGCACCAGCAGATCGTCCAGTTCGCGGGCGAACTCGGGGTCGTGCTTGGCCTTTTCGTACTCGACGGCCACCTCGTCGACTGCCGCGACGAGGGCCTCGGGGATGAACTTTCCGCCGAAGGCGCCGAAGTAGCCCTCGGGGGTGGGGACTTGACCCTCGGGGTCTGGGATGAAGAAGTCGCTGGGCATGCGGATACCTCACGGTGAGTGGTGTGTGAGCAGCACTGTTCGCCGTGGGGGCGGGGGATGGTGTGTCGACTGCGAGCCGTCAGTGGCTGATCGCGCCCGCGCGGCGGTAGCCGCAAATCAAACACAGCCCCGCGCCCCTGACGGGGCGCTGCTGCCATCGCATGCCATTGACTTGCCCTGGTTCGTCCCCGATGACGTACCGCACTCTGCGGCCGTGCACCCTGCGTGCGGGCGCGCGGCAACCACGGGGGCGGCAACCGCGCGCGAGGCGGGCATACCTGTCCGTGGCTGTCGTCGTGGGAGTCATCGGGGCCAAGCCTATCGAAAGATCAGCTACGCCCGTGCCGCAGAGCCGGGTGCTCGCCCGCCGCCACCAGGTCGGCCACCGCGGACTTGGGGTCGCGGCCCGTCACCAGGGACTCGCCGACCAGGACCGCGTCGGCGCCGGCGTTGGCGTAGGCGATGAGGTCGTGGGGGCCGCGGATGCCGGACTCGGCGATCGTGACGATGTTCGCGGGGATCTCCGGCGCGACGCGCTCGAAGGTGCCGCGGTCGACCTCCAGGGTCTTGAGGTTGCGGGCGTTGACGCCGATGATCTTGGCGCCCGCGTCCACGGCACGCTCGACCTCGTCCTCGTCGTGCACCTCGACCAGCGGGGTCAGACCGATGGAGACAGCGCGCTCGATCAGCGACTCCAGGGCCGGCTGGTCGAGGGCGGCGACGATCAGCAGGGCGAGGTCGGCGCCGTATGCGCGGGCCTCCCACAGCTGGTACGACGTGACGATGAAGTCCTTGCGCAGGACCGGGATGTCCACGCGGGCGCGGACGGCCTCCAGGTCGGCGAGCGAGCCGCCGAAGCGGCGCTGCTCGGTCAGTACGGAGATGACGGCCGCGCCGCCCGCCTCGTAGTCCGCGGCGAGTCCGGCCGGGTCGGCGATCGCGGCCAGCGCGCCCTTGGACGGGCTGGAGCGCTTGACCTCGCAGATCACCTTGACGCCGTCGCCCTTGAGGGCGGCGACGCCGTCCTTGGCCGCGGGAGCCTTCGCCGCGCGCTCCTTGAGCTCGTCGAGGCTGACGCGCGCCTGCCGCTCCGCGAGGTCGGCACGGACTCCGTCGATGATCTCGTCGAGCACACTCACGCGAGCGGCCCCCTTCCCGATGCGATGACGAAAACCGGTGGTCACTGCGATGGTATCCGGAGGAAGGCGTAGGCCTCGCATCCGGTTGACGGCGGTCCCACTACCTGGACATTCGCCAGTTGATCAAGGATGCAGCCAGCCACCGAAGGGCAGGTTCCGGACAACCGTGAAGACCAGCAGCAATGTGCCGAGCGTCCACAGGTGCACCGGCCCGAGATCGAGCCGCACCGGGCGTCCGCGTGCGGTGCGGACCACCCAGACGGTCCACAGCGCGGCGAAGGCCAGATAGCCCAGTACGGCCGCCGCGTTGTTCTGGAGGGCAGCGGCGAGGTCGCCGTGCGCGAAGGCGTGCGCGCTGCGCAGTCCGCCGCAGCCGGGGCAGTACAGACCGGTGAGCTGGAGCAGCGGGCAGGCCGGGTAGTGGCCGGGCTCGTTCGGGTCGACGGCGGCGACGTAGGCGAAGGCGCCGACCACGGCCGCGAGCACTCCGGTGGGTACCGCGAGACGTGCCAGGACGGCTCCGGTGCCCTGTCGTGTCACCCTGCGGCTGTCGGTGTTCACGCCTCGCATTGTGCCCCCGGAACGCGTGAGGGGCGGCCTGTGGGGCCGCCCCTGACGAAGATCGTGAGCGTCAGCTCTCGATGCTCGCCGCCTCGCTCGTGCGCAGCGGCCGGCCGGCGTCCTTGGACTGGCCGAGGCCCATGCCCTTCATGAGCCAGCCGACGACACCACCGAGGGCCACGACGCCCATGCTCGCCCAGAAGCCCGCCGGGTTGGCCAGGACCATGAAGGCACCCGCGGCGCAGAAACCGATGAAGGCGATTGTGACACCGGTCCAGGCGGCCGGGGTGTGACCGTGGCTGCTGCCCGCCATGACTTGCTCCTCGTTGCTGTGTGTAAGTCTCTGAGCCGGACGCTCGACGTTCATTGTTCCGCATGCATGAGCGTCAGGTACTCGGGGGTCACTCTCACGAGTCGGGTGCGCGTCAGCGCCCGACAGGGGCGCGGGGAATTGCGCGACCAGCCCCCACCGGCCCGCGGCCGAAAGACTTACGCCCCGGTCGGGTCCTCGCCGCGGTCCAGGGCCTTCCAGAGGTCCTCGGGGCGGTCGGGGTCCACGGTGGGTGCCTTGCGCGGCCGGGGTGCGCCGGAGCGCTCGTAGCGGCTGGACATGGCGGGCCACGCGGGCGCGTACCGCAGGGCCAGCAGCCCGGCGAGCAGCATCAGCGCACCGCCCGCGGCGGCCACGTACGGCCAGGCGGTGTGGCTGAGCGCGGCCACGGTCGCGGCGGTGTCGCCGGTGGCCTGGGCCGCCTTCTCGTCGAGCGCGGCGCTGTCGTCGGCGCCGATCAGGGCGGCGGCGACGGTCCCGGCGCCGGAGAGGGCGAGGAGGCCCGCGACGAGGACGCGGCCGAGGCGGCGTACGGCGAAGACGGCGACCAGCGCGGCGAGGCCCACTATGGCGAGCGAGGCGGGCACGCCCGTCACGTCGCTGCCGCTCGCGGTCAGCGGGAAGTCGCCGCCGGCGACGGTCGCGGTGCCCTCCGACCACTGCCTGCGGGTGGCCAGCAGCGCCACGGCTGCGCCGAGCGCGCCGGACAGCAGGGCCACGGCGAGGCTGACGCGGCCGGCCCGGGCGGGTCCTGCGGCTTCGGAACGGGGGTGAGGAACAGCAGTCACGTACTCCACTATCGCCTGAACCCCGGGCGAACCGTCACCCGGGGTTCATATGAGAAGCGCCCTATTTCTTCAGACGGTTCGCCGTGTGCACCGCGCGCAGCACCGCCGCCGCCTTGTTGCGGCACTCGGTGTCCTCGGCGACCGGGTCGGAGTCGGCGACGATCCCGGCGCCCGCCTGGACGTAGGCGGTGCCGTCGCGCAGCAGGGCCGTACGGATGGCGATGGCAGTGTCGGAGTCGCCGGCGAAGTCGAGGTAGCCCACGCAGCCGCCGTACAGACCGCGCCGGGAGGGCTCCAGTTCGTCGATGATCTGCATCGCCCGGGGCTTGGGCGCGCCGGAGAGGGTGCCGGCCGGGAAGCAGGCGGTGAGGACGTCGAAGGCGGTGCGGCCCTGGGCGACCTTTCCGGTGACCGTGGAGACGATGTGCATCACGTGGGAGTAGCGCTCGATGGACATGAAGTCGACGACCTCGACGGAGCCGGGCTCGCAGACCCGCCCGAGGTCGTTGCGCCCGAGGTCGACGAGCATGAGGTGCTCGGCGCGCTCCTTGGGGTCGGCAAGCAGGTCGTCGGCGAGGGCCTGGTCCTCCTGCGGGGTGGCCCCGCGCCAGCGGGTGCCGGCGATGGGGTGCACCATGGCCCGCCCGTCCTCGACCTTCACCAGCGCCTCGGGGGACGAGCCCACGACGTCGAAGCCGTCGAAGCGGAAGAGGTACATGTACGGCGAGGGGTTGGTGGCCCGCAGGACCCGGTAGACGTCCAGGGCGCTTGCCGTGCACGGGGTCTCGAAGCGTTGGGAGGGGACGACCTGGAAGGCCTCTCCGGCCCGGATGCGCTCCTTGATGTCCTCCACGGCCCGCTGGAAGTCCTCGCCGCCCCACAGGGCGGTGTACTCGGGGAGTTCGGAGGGCGGCAGGACGGCCGGGGGCTGGGCGACCGCGCGGGAGAGGTCGGCCTCCATGGCGTCCAGGCGGGCGACCGCGTCGGCGTAGGCCTCGTCCACGCCGGTGTCGAGGTCGTTGTGGTTGATCGCGTTGGCGATCAGCAGGACCGAGCCCTCCCAGTGGTCCATCACGGCGAGGTCGCTGGTCAGGAGCATGGTCAGCTCGGGCAGCTTGAGGTCGTCGCGCTCGCCGGGGCCGATCTTCTCCAGGCGGCGCACGATGTCGTAGCCGAGGTAGCCGACCATGCCGCCGGTGAAGGGCGGCAGGCCCTCCTGGTGGGGGGTGTGCAGGGCCTCGATGGTGGCGCGCAGGGCGGCGAGCGGGTCACCGTCGATGGGCACGCCGACGGGCGGGACGCCGAGCCAGTGCGCCTGGCCGTCCCGCGCGGTGAGGGTGGCGGCGCTGCGGACGCCCACGAACGAATACCGGGACCAGGAGCGGCCGTTCTCCGCGGACTCCAGCAGGAAGGTGCCGGGGCGTTCGGCGGCGAGCTTGCGGTAGAGCGCGACCGGGGTGTCGCCGTCGGCGAGGAGCTTGCGCGTGACCGGGATGACGCGCCGGTCGGTGGCGAGCTTGCGGAAGGTCTCGAGATCCATGGCCGGTGACCTTACTGATCTCCGGCCGGGGTGCCGGAATCCTTGAGCAGGACGTCGCTGTCGAAGCAGGTGCGGGTGCCGGTGTGGCAGGCGGCGCCGACCTGGTCGACCTGGACGAGGACGGTGTCGGCGTCGCAGTCGAGGGCGACGGACTTGACCCATTGGAAGTGGCCGGAGGTGTCGCCCTTGACCCAGTACTCCTGGCGGCTGCGGGACCAGTAGGTGCAGCGGCCGGTGGTGAGGGTGCGATGCAGGGCCTCGTCGTCCATCCAGCCGAGCATGAGCACCTCTCCGGTGTCGTACTGCTGGGCGATGGCGGGGAGGAGCCCGTCGGCGCTGCGCTTGATTCGCGCGGCGATCTCGGGGTCCAGCCGGCTGGGCTGACGGGGCTTGCTGGTCATGGGTGCCATTGTGCCGCGCGGGACCGACAGTTCCGGCCGCATGTCCACTGGGCGGACCTTCAGGGCGGTCGTAGTCTGGCCGCATGTCGACTTTCGCCAAGCGTGAACGACTTCTGCTGGCCGACCTCCTGGAGGCCGAGGGTCCGGAGGCCCCGACCTTGTGCGAGGGCTGGACCACCCGCGATCTCGCCGCGCACGTCGTGGTGCGCGAGCGCCGCCCCGATGCCGCCGGCGGCATCCTGATCAAGCAGCTCGCCGGCCGCCTGGAGCGGGTGACGGCCGAGTTCACGGACAAGCCGTACGAGGAACTGATCCAGCTCATCCGCACCGGACCACCCCGCTTCTCGCCGTTCTCGCTCAAGCAGGTCGAGGAGATGTCGAACACGGCGGAGTTCTACGTCCACACCGAGGACGTCCGCCGGGCCCGCCCCGACTGGACGCCCCGCGAGCTCGACCCGGTCTTCCAGGACGCCCTGTGGTCCCGGCTGGAGCGCACCGCCCGCCTGATGGGCCGCGGCGCGCCGACCGGACTGGTGCTGCGCCGCCCGAACGGCCAGACCTCGGTGGCCCATCGCGGTACGCCCGTGGTGACGGTGACGGGCGAGCCGTCGGAGCTGCTGCTCTTCCTCTACGGCCGGCAGAACGCGGCCGAGGTGGAGCTGGAGGGCGACAAGGACGCCGTGGCGAAGCTGCACGAGGCGAAGCAGCTCGGGATCTGAGGGGTCACTTCGGGAGCTCGGCGCGGCGCAGACCGCGTACGCCCAGCGCGATCACCCCGCCGAGCCCGCACACCGCCGCGCTGGCCACGAAGACCGGCCCGGTGCCCCAGGCGCCGATCGCGGTGGCCGACAGCGGCATGCTGAGCGGGGCGAGACCGAGGCTGACCAGGCCGGACACGGCGGTGACGCGGCCCAGGTAGGCGGGGTCCGCCTGGGTCTGCAGCAGGGCGCCGCACATCGCGCCGCTGAGCCCCGCGAGCAGTCCGATGAGCAGGGCGACGCCCACGGCCGCGACGACGCTCGTGACGAAGGCCAGCGCGCCGATCGCGACCGACCCGGCGATGATGGCGCCCCCGGCCACCCGCCCGGCGTGCGGCAGGCGCCCGCGCACGGTCAGCAGCAGGGAGGCGGCCCCGGCGCCGACGCCGAACCCGGCGAGCACCCAGCCCATCCCGGAGGCGCCCCAGCCGCGCTCGTCGGCGAGGAGGGTCAGACCGACGTTGAGGGGGCCGACGAAACCGAGGTCGCCGAGGGCGATGGCGAGCATCAGCGGGGCGAGCACCCGGTGGCGGCGGATGTAGCGGAGCCCGGCGACCAGGTCCCGCGAGGCGGTGCCGCCGGATGCGGCCGACTTGTCGTCGGCCTTGTCGTCGGCGGGCAGGTCCCGCACCCGTACGGCCATCAGCAGCGGTACCGAGATCGCGATGAGCAGCCCGGCCAGCGCGAACGCGGCCGTGGCGCCGCCGACCGCCACCGCGAGCCCGCCGAGCGGACCGCCGACCACGCTCGCGAAGCGGATCGCCAGGCCCCGCATGCCCTGCACGCGCGCGAGCTGATCGCGGGACGCCACCCGCGCGGGAAGCGCGCCCACGGCCGGCATGAACACCGCGTCCACGGTGCCGAAGACCAGCGCGAGCACGGCCAGCGGCCACAGCCCCGGGCTGGTCAGGAACAGCAGCGCCGCCACCGCGAGCACCGCCACGCAGCGCACGATGTCGCTGCCGATGACGACCTTGCGCGGCCCGAGCCGGTCGGCGAGCACTCCTCCGCCGAGCATCAGCAGCGCCCGCGGCACGGCGCTCACGGCCATGACCACCCCGGCCTGCGAGGGCGAGCCCGCCTGGACGGCCGCCCAGGACAGGGCGATGTAGTAGACGCTGTCCCCGACCATGGAGCTGGCATAGGCGGTGAGCCAGCGCAGGACGTTGGGGTCGCGGTGGGCGGGGCGCGGGGTGGTCTCGGGCGGGGCTATGAGGGTGACGGTCACGGAGGGGGCCCTCTCAGAGGCGGAACGGGAAGCCGTACATGTGCAGGGCGATGTGCTCGCGCCCTTCGGTCTCACCGGCGGCCTCGCGGGCGCGCCCCTGGTCGTCGTACTTCCTCAGTACGTCCAGCAGTTCCTGCTTCAACTCGGTCAGTTCACCGGCGGTCAGCCTCAGCAGGGACTCCGAGTCGACGACGGCGGCGTTCCAGTCGGCGCCATAGTGAGCGCGCTCGTCGAGGTAGGTGCGGTACATCTCGGTGCGCTGCTCCTGGAAGAGCCGAGAGGCCGCCACATGGGCCGCGACCTTCTCCGGCGCGTCCTTGAAGTCCGTGCTGCGGATGGAGACGCCGTCCGAGGCGGGCTGCCACCACCGTTCCCGAGCGTCCCCGCTGCTCGGCTCGGCCTCCTCGATCAGCCCGTGCTCGCCGAGCTTGCGCAGGTGGTAGCTGACCAGCGACACGGCCTCGTCGACCTGCCCGGCGAGCTGCGAGGCCGTGGCCTTACCGGCGAGCAGCAGCAGCCGGTAGAGCTTCATGCGCAGCGGATGCGCGAGGGCCTTGAGCGTGCCCAGATCGGAGATCTGGCGGTTCTCCTTGCTTGCCATACCCCCAACCTAGATACGAAAGAAATCTTGCGCAATAGTTTTTGCGCAACTTCTCTTTCGCATCCGGCCAAGAGGAAGCCCCGGCCACCCACACGGGCAACCGGGGCTCACACCGCACTCACCGAACGGGATGCCCCGCCTCCCGCAGCGCCTGCTTCACCTCGCCGATCCGCAGGTCGCCGAAGTGGAACACCGACGCCGCCAGCACCGCGTCCGCGCCCGCCCCGATCGCCGGGGCGAAGTGATCGAGCTTCCCGGCGCCGCCGGAGGCGATGACCGGCACCGTCACGTGCTTGCGCACCGCCTCGATCATCTCGATGTCGTAGCCGTCCTTCGTGCCGTCCGCGTCCATCGAGTTGAGCAGGATCTCCCCCGCGCCCAGCTCCGCGGCCCGGTGCGCCCACTCCACCGCGTCGATGCCGGTGCCCTTGCGGCCACCGTGCGTCGTCACCTCGAAGGAGCCGGCGGCCGTGCGCCGCGCGTCCACCGACAGCACCAGCACCTGGCGGCCGAAGCGCTCGGCGATCTCCCGGATGAGCTCCGGGCGCGCGATCGCAGCCGTGTTGACGCCCACCTTGTCCGCGCCCGCGCGCAGCAGCTTGTCCACGTCCTCGGCCGTGCGCACCCCGCCGCCGACGGTCAGCGGGATGAAGACCTGCTCGGCGGTGCGGCGCACCACGTCGTACGTCGTCTCGCGGTTGCCGGACGAGGCGGTGATGTCCAGGAACGTCAGCTCGTCGGCGCCCTCGGCGTCGTAGACCTTCGCCATCTCGACGGGGTCGCCCGCGTCGCGCAGGTTCTGGAAGTTGACGCCCTTGACGACCCGGCCGTTGTCCACGTCCAGGCAGGGAATGACTCGGACCGCCAGGGTCATGACTGCTCGGCTCCTCTGAATGCTTCTACTTCTACTTCGACCAGGATGCGCGGGTCGACGAAGCCCTCCACGACCAGCAGGGTCGACACCGGTCGTACCGCGTCGAAGAGGTCCTTGTGGGCACGGCCCGCCTCGTCTATGTCCCGCGCGTGGGTCAGGTACATCCTCGTGCGGATCACGGACTCGATCCCGAGCCCGAACTCGCCGAGCGCCTCGATCGCGCCGGTGAAGGCCACCTTGGCCTGCTCGTACGGGTCGCCCTCGCCGTACAGCACGTGGCCCTTGAAGGACGTGGTGCCCGCCACCAGGACGCGGTCGCCCGCCGCGACGGCGCGTGCGAAACCGAAGGACTCCTCCCAGGGACTTCCGCTCTGCACACGCCGTACGGCATCCGATGTCATGAGGACACAGCCTCCAGGGCCTCTTCCAGGGTGAACGCCTTCGCGTACAGGGCCTTCCCGACGATGGAGCCCTCGACACCGAGGGGTACCAGCTCCGCGATGGCGCGCAGGTCGTCCAGGGAGGACACGCCGCCGGAGGCCACGACCGGGCGGTCCGTGGCCGCGCAGACGTTGCGCAGCAGCTCCAGGTTGGGGCCCTGGAGGGTGCCGTCCTTGGCGATGTCGGTGACCACGTAGCGGGCGCAGCCCTCCTGGTTGAGGCGCTCCAGCGTCTCGTAGAGGTCGCCGCCGTCGCGGGTCCAGCCGCGGCCGCGGAGCGTGGTGCCCCGTACGTCCAGGCCCACCGCGATCTTGTCGCCGTGCTCGGCGATGACCTTGGCGACCCACTCCGGGGTCTCCAGCGCGGCCGTGCCCAGGTTCACCCGGGTGCAGCCGGTGGCCAGGGCCGCGGCAAGGGTGTCGTCGTCGCGGATGCCGCCGGACAGCTCGACCTTGATGTCCATCGCCTTGGTGACCTCGGCGATCAGGTCCCGGTTGTCGCCGGTGCCGAAGGCGGCGTCCAGGTCGACCAGGTGCAGCCACTCGGCGCCGGAGCGCTGCCAGGCGAGGGCGGCCTCCAGGGGGGAGCCGTAGGAGGTCTCCGTGCCGGACTCGCCGTGCACCAGGCGGACCGCCTGGCCGTCACGGACGTCAACGGCCGGGAGGAGTTCGAGCTTCGAGGCCATCAGAAGGTTCCGATCCAGTTGTTCAGCAGCTGCGCTCCGGCGTCGCCGGACTTCTCGGGGTGGAACTGCGTGGCCCACAGGGCGCCGTTCTCCACGGCGGCCACGAAGGGCTCGCCGTGCGTCGACCAGGTGACCTTGGGGGCCCGTATGGCGGCGTTGTGCGTCTCCAGGGTCCAGTTGTGGACGGCGTAGGAGTGCACGAAGTAGAAGCGGGCGTCGGCGTCCAGGCCGGCGAACAGCTCGGTGTCGGCCGGGGCGTCGACG
Source organism: Streptomyces cinnabarinus (assembly GCF_027270315.1). NCBI lineage: Bacteria > Bacillati > Actinomycetota > Actinomycetes > Kitasatosporales > Streptomycetaceae > Streptomyces > Streptomyces cinnabarinus. The sequence goes on from NZ_CP114413.1 coordinate 2,496,709, forward strand.
GTGTTCCAGCCCATGTGGGGCACGATGTCGGCCTGGAGCGGCTCGACCGAGCCGGGCCACTCGTCGAGGCCCTCGGTCTCCACGCCGTGCTCGATGCCGCGGGCGAAGAGGATCTGCATGCCGACGCAGATGCCCATCACCGGGCGGCCGCCGGACAGCCGGCGGTCGATGATCCAGTCGCCACGGGCCTCGCGCAGACCGGTCATGCAGGCGGCGAAGGCGCCGACGCCGGGGACCAGCAGTCCATCGGCGTTCATGGCCTGGTCGAAGTCACGCGTTATCTCGACCTGGGCGCCCGTGCGGGCGAGGGCGCGCTCGGCGGACCGGACGTTGCCGAAGCCGTAGTCGAAGACGACGACCTTCTTCGAGGACGCGGTCAACTCCACACCTCCAGCCTCAGGACACCGGCGACGAGGCACATCCCGGCGCCGATGGAGAGCAGCACGATGAGGCTCTTGGGCATCTCCTGCTTGACGAAGGAGTAGATGCCGCCGGCCAGGAACAGGCCGACGACGATCAGGATGGTGGAGAGGCCGTTCACAGGGCGCCCTTCGTCGACGGGAGGATGCCGGCCGCGCGCGGGTCACGCTCGGAGGCGTAGCGCAGGGCGCGGGCGAGGGCCTTGAACTGGCACTCCACGATGTGGTGCGCGTTGCGGCCGTACGGCACGTGCACGTGCAGGGCGATCTGCGCCTGGGCCACGAAGGACTCCAGGATGTGCCGGGTCATGGTGGTGTCGTACTCGCCGATCATCGGCGCCATCTTCTCGGGCTCGGTGTGCACGAGGTACGGGCGGCCGGACAGGTCGACGGTGACCTGTGCGAGGGACTCGTCCAGCGGGACCGTGCAGTTGCCGAAGCGGTAGATGCCCACCTTGTCGCCGAGGGCCTGCTTGAAGGCGGCGCCCAGCGCGAGGGCGGTGTCCTCGATGGTGTGGTGGGAGTCGATGTGCAGATCGCCCTCGGTCTTCACGGTCAGGTCGAACAGACCGTGCCGGCCGAGCTGGTCGAGCATGTGGTCGTAGAAGCCGACGCCCGTCGAGACGTCGACCTTGCCGCTGCCGTCGAGATCGATCTCGACGAGCACCGACGTCTCCTTGGTGACTCGCTCCACGCGTCCTACGCGGTTCATGCGCTCTGCTCCTCCGGGGGTGTGGGGGTGTCCCCCACAAAACTCAGTAGTTCACGGACCGCGTCGAGGAACGCGTCGTTCTCGGCGGGGGTTCCCGCGGTCACCCGCAGCCAGCCCGGTACGCCGTTGTCCCGGACCAGGACGCCCCGGTCGAGGATCTTCCGCCAGACGGCCTGGGTGTCGTCGAACCGGCCGAACTGAACGAAGTTGGCGTCCGAGGCGGTGACCTCGTAGCCGATGACCAGCAGTTCGGAGACCAGCCGGTCCCGCTCGGCCTTGAGCTGCTCGACATAGCCGAGCAGGGTGTCGGTGTGCTCCAGGGCGGCCAGCGCGGTCGCCTGGGTGACGGCGGAGAGGTGGTAGGGCAGCCGGACGAGCTGGACGGCGTCGACCACCGCGGGGTGCGCGGCGAGGTAGCCGAGGCGCAGGCCCGCGGCGCCGAACGCCTTCGACATGGTCCGGGAGATGACGAGGTTGGGGCGCCCGTCGAGCAGGGGCAGCAGCGAGTCGCCGTGGCTGAACTCGATGTACGCCTCGTCCACCACCACGATCGACGGCTTCGCCGCCTGCGCGGCCTGGAACAGCGCGAGGACCGTCTCGGGCGGGACGGCGTTGCCCGTGGGGTTGTTGGGGGTGGTGATGAAGACGACGTCGGGCCGGTGCTCGGCGATCGCCTGGCGGGCCGCCTCCACGTCGATGGTGAAGTCGTCGTTGCGCGGCCCGGAGATCCAGCCCGTGCCGGTGCCGCGCGAGATGAGCGCGTGCATCGAGTACGACGGCTCGAAGCCGATGGCGCTGCGGCCGGGGCCGCCGAAGGTCTGGAGCAGCTGCTGGATGACCTCGTTGGAGCCGTTGGCGGCCCAGACGTTGGCCAGGCCGACCTCGTACCCGGACGTGTCCGTCAGGTACTTGGCGAGCTGGGTGCGCAGCTCCACGGCGTCGCGGTCCGGGTACCGGTTGAGGTTCCGGGCCGCCTCGCGCACCCGCTCGGTGATCCGCTCGACCAGCGGCTCGGGCAGCGGGTAGGGGTTCTCATTGGTGTTCAGCCGTACCGGCACGTCCAGCTGGGGCGCGCCGTAAGGGGACTTGCCGCGCAGCTCGTCCCGTACGGGGAGATCGTCGATGCCAGTCACTTGCCTTCAGGAACCTTCCAACCGAACCTCGCCTTGATCGCCGCCCCGTGGGCCGGCAGATCCTCCGCCTCCGCCAGCGTCACCACGTGATGCGCGACCTCGGCCAGCGCGTCCCGCGTGTAGTCGACGATGTGGATGCCGCGCAGGAAGGACTGGACGGACAGGCCCGAGGAGTGGCAGGCGCAGCCGCCGGTGGGCAGGACGTGGTTGGACCCGGCGGCGTAGTCGCCGAGGGAGACCGGGGCCCAGGGCCCGATGAAGATCGCGCCCGCGTTGCGCACCCGGTCGGCCACCGCGGCGGCGTCCGCCGTCTGGATCTCCAGGTGCTCGGCGCCGTAGGCGTCGACGACCCGCAGGCCCTCGTCGATGCCGTCGACGAGGACGATCGCCGACTGCCTGCCCTTGAGGGCCGGGACGATCCGGTCCTCGATGTGCTTGGTGGCCGCGACCTGCGGCTCAAGCTCCTTCTCCACCGCGTCCGCGAGCGCGACCGAGTCGGTGACCAGGACGGCGGCGGCCAGCGGGTCGTGCTCGGCCTGGCTGATCAGGTCGGAGGCGACGTGCACCGGGTCGGCGGTCTCGTCGGCCAGGACCGCGATCTCGGTGGGACCGGCCTCGGCGTCGATGCCGATCTTGCCGGTGAAGTAGCGCTTGGCGGCGGCGACCCAGATGTTGCCGGGTCCGGTGACCATGTCGGCGGGCGGGCAGGACTCAGTGCCGTAGGCGAACATCGCGACGGCGGTCGCGCCGCCGGCGGCGTACACCTCATCCACGCCGAGCAGCGCGCAGGCGGCGAGGATCGTCGGGTGCGGCAGGCCCCCGAACTCGGCCTGGGCGGGCGAGGCGAGCGCGATCGACTCCACACCCGCCTCCTGGGCGGGCACGACGTTCATCACCACGGACGACGGGTACACCGACCGGCCGCCGGGGGCGTACAGCCCGACCCGGTCGACCGGCAGCCACTTCTCGGTGACCGAGCCGCCGGGGACGACCTGGGTGGTGTGCGTCGTACGGCGCTGCTCGCGGTGGACGAGCCGGGCGCGCCGGATGGACTCCTCCAGGGCCGCGCGGACGGCCGGGTCGAGTTCCTTCAGCGCCTTGTCGAGGGCCTCGGCCGGCACCCGGACCTGCTCCAGCCTGACCCCGTCGAATTTCTCCGCGAAGTCGATCAGCGCCGCGTCGCCCCGATGATGCACGGCCTCGCAGATCGGACGCACCTTGTCCAGGGCGGCCGCGACGTCGAAGTCGGCTCGGGGCAGCAGGTCGCGCAGGGCGGGGCCCTCGGGAAGGGCGTCGCCGCGCAGATCGATTCGGGAGATCACGCCGTCAATTCTCGCAGACCGGGATCGAGCACTGTTCGCGCGTATCAATGGCTGATACAGAACACATACGCCACCCGGAAGATCCCCTTCACCGTTAGCGTTCCGTCCGTCACTCAGCGGGCATGAACAGTTGTACGAAACCGATGAGTAGCCGGGGAGGAAGGGAACACCGTGACCGAGGGGGCCGGCATCCGCGACGGAGACCTGCCGGACGATCTGACCGCCGCCGAGGCCGGCATGTGGCAGGCCTTCCGCAACGGCAGTGTGTACGACCTGAGCAGCGGCGACACCGTCGTCGACGATCCGCACGGCGGGCATCCGTGGGGGCCCGAGCGGATCGTGCGGGCCCGTATCGTGTGCTGGCTGCTGCTGGACGGACCGCCTGCGCTGGCCGGCCGGGTGTCGTCCCTGAAACTCGTCGGCGTGCAGATCAGCGGCAGCCTGGACCTGGCGGGCGGCACGGTGACGCCGTACGTCGAGATGCGCGGCTGCCGGTTCGAGCGGGACGTGCTGCTGCCGGAGGCACGGTTCACGACCCTGCGTCTGGTGGACTGCTCGGTGCCGCGTCTTGAGGCGGCCCGCGTGCACACCGAGGGCGATCTGCATCTGCCGCGCTGCCGCTTCCACAACGGCATTCGGCTCACCGACGCCCAGATCGGCACCGATCTGCTGCTCGCCCAGGCCATCGTGTACCGCGACCGCAGCGGCCGCTCGATCGCCGCGGACGGCATGACCGTCGGCCAGGACCTCCAGGCCGAGCTGCTGGAGTCGCACGGCGAGCTGAGCCTGCGCAGCGCGAAGATCGGCGTCTCGCTGAGCCTGCGCGGGGCGCGGCTGGCCAACCCGTACACCCGGCTGGCGCTGAACGCGCCCCAGCTGACCGTGGAGCGCTCGCTGTACCTGACCCCGGCGGGCGTGGGGAACCCGCTGCTCAGCGGCACGACCCCGGCCCGCGGGACCCGGATCCAGCGGTTCGCGTGCGAGGGCGGGGTGCGGCTGGACGACGGGCGGTTCGGGGACGCGGTCGACATGGAGCGGGCCCGGTTCACCTTCACCGACGAGCAGGAACTGTCGCTGCGCCGGATCCAGACCCCGGAACTGCGCTTCCTCGGCGAGCGCCCGGCCCGCGGCACCGTGGTGCTCTCCGGGGCGCGGATCGTCAACCTGATGGACCGCGCCGACGCCTGGCCGGGCCCCGGACGCCTGCACATGGGCGGCTTCTTCTACGAGAGCCTGGTGCCGCGCGGGCCGTTCCCGCTGACCGAGCGGTTGGACTGGGTGGCCGCGGCGACCGCCGAGTACAACCCGGAGCCGTACGAGCGGCTGGCCACGGTGCTGCGGGCGGGCGGCGAGGACGAGGACGCCCGTGAGGTGCTCCTCGCCAAACAGCGCCGCCGCCGGGAGAGCCTGCCGGTCGCCGCCAAGTTCTGGGGGTACGTGCAGGACTGGACGGTCGCCTACGGGTACCGGCCGGGCCGGGCCGCGGTGTGGATGGCGGTGCTGTGGGCGGCGGGCTCGGTGGCGTTCGCGCACGCCGGTCATCCGCCGATCAAGCGGGGCGAACATCCGGAGTGGAACCCGACCCTGTTCGCCCTGGATCTGCTCCTCCCGGTCATCGACCTGGGCCAGGTCGGCTTCTGGCAGCTGAAGGGCGGCTGGCAGTGGCTGGCGGCGGCGATGGTGCTGCTGGGCTGGACACTGGCGACGACGGTGGCGGCGGGGGCCACACGGCTGTTGCGGAGGGGTTGACGCGGGAGTCCCGTGGTGCGCGTTTTTACCCGTCCTTGACCCATGGCCGTACAACTTTCCGTGAGTTGCCCGGTGCCTCTGGCGCCGCCCCGACCTGCGGCTTTTCAATGGTCGACACCATGGCTCTGCTGCTGCCGTTCCTCCGCGGGCCGCGGATTCGCATGACGAGGACCGCGCCCCCTCCTCCCGGTCCCCACGCCGACGAGGTGCTGCTGGACGTGCCCGACGCGCGGCTGGGCCCGGCGCTGGTCGCCGCCGCGCGCGGCGAGCACGAACCGGCCGCCGCACTGCTCGCCGCGACCCGCGCGGCCGGTGAGTGGGAGCACCGGGACCGCTACACGACCCGGCTCGCCGCCTTCGCCCACGCCCGCCCGGAGTGGTTCGAGAGCTGGCGGGCCGCAGCCCCGCGCGACCCCGACCGCCTGGTGGTCGACGCCCAGCTGAGGGTGGACCGCGCCTGGCGGTCACCCGCCCGCGCGGAACTGCTGCGCGAGGTGAGCCCGCTGGTCACCGCCGCGGCCCACGGCGACGACCGGGACCCGGTGCCCTGGCGGATCGCCCTGGACCACGCGCGCGGCGCCCAGGCGGGCCCGAAGTACGTCGAGGAACTGTGGTCGGCGGCCATGCGCCGGGCCCCCCACCACTACGGCTGCCATGTCGCGGCCCTGCGCTATCTGGCGTCCTCCTTCCACGGCTCGCACCACGAGTGCCTGGACTTCGCCGACCGCGCCGCGCAGGACGCCCCGCCCGGCTCCCTGGTCCAGGCCCTGCCGGTGCGGGCGGCCTTCGCCTACCTCACCGACGGCTGCGGCCCCGAGGTGGCACCGGCCCCGCTGCACGCGGCGGCCGAGCGGGCGATGGCCCTGTCGGCGGCCCTCCCGGCGGCGGACCCCTGGCCGGCGGAGCAGCGCAACGTCCTCACCTACGTCCTCGTACGCCTGGGCCGGGTGGCGGACGCCCTGGAGCAGGTGCGGCTGACCGGCCCGTACGCCACGTCCTTCCCCTGGGACCGGTTCTCGGACGACCCCCTGGGCCACTGTCTGCGGGTGCGGGACGAGCTGCGGGGCGCGTCCGACCGTCCGGGGGGCGGGCACCACGGACGCGCACGCTCCGGCGACCATTAGGCTCTACCGTCGTGACCACCGTCCGGCTCCCGCTCTTCCCCCTGAACTCCGTGCTGTTCCCGGGGCTTGTGCTTCCTCTGAACGTGTTCGAGGAGCGCTATCGCGCCATGATGCGCGATCTGTTGAAAACCCCCGACGACGAACCGCGCCGCTTCGCCGTCGTGGCCATCCGCGACGGCCACGAGGTGGCGCCGAGCGCGCCCGGTATGCCCGATCCGACGGCGCTGCCGCAGCGTGGGCCCGCGGCGGGCTTCGGTGCCGAGCCCATCAAGTCCTTCCACTCCACGGGCTGTGTCGCGGACGCGGCGACGATCCGGGAGCGGGCGGACGGCACGTTCGAGGTGCTGGCGACGGGGACGACTCGGGTCCGGCTGCTGTCGGTGGACGCGACCGGCCCCTTCCTCATGGCGGAGCTGGAGGAGCTGGAGGAGGACCAGGGCGACGAGGCGGGCGCGCTGGCGGAAGGGGTGCTGCGGGCGTTCCGCCAGTACCAGAAGCGCCTGGCAGGAGCCCGCGAACGCTCCCTCTCGACGGGCGCGGACCTCCCCGACGAACCGTCGGTGGTCTCCTACCTGGTGGCAGCAGCGATGATGCTGGACACCCCGACAAAGCAACGCTTGCTCCAGGCCCCCGACACAGCCTCCCGGCTCCGGGACGAACTGAAACTCCTGCGCGCGGAGACCTCGATCATCCGTAACCTGCCGTCACTCCCGGCGGCGGACCTGACGCGCACGCCGACCAGTCTGAACTGAGGCAAGCGATGGCGAAGAAGCGACAGTCGGCAGGCACCCCGGCAACCGTGGCCCTGACATCGGCCGGGGTCCCCTTCACCACCCACGCCTACGAACACGACCCGTCCCACCCGTCCTACGGCGAGGAGGCGGCGCAGGCCATGAGCGTGTCCCCCGACCGCGTCTTCAAGACACTGGTGGCGGAGGTGGACGGCACCCTGACGGTGGCCGTGGTCCCGGTGGCGGGCCAGCTGGACCTGAAGGCGCTGGCCACGGCGGTGGGCGGCAAGCGAGCGTCCATGGCCGACCCGACCCAGGCCGAACGCACCACGGGCTACGTCCGCGGCGGCATCTCCCCCTTGGGCCAACGCAAGAAACTCCCCACGGTCCTGGACGCCTCGGCCACAACCCACGCCACGATCTGCGTCTCAGCAGGCCGCAGAGGCCTGGAGATCGAACTCTCCCCCACAGACTTGGCGACCCTCACGAACGCGACCCTGGCCCCCATCGGACGCGTTTAGCCCCTCGACGGCCCCTCCTCTCTCCGCTAGTGAGAGAGGACATGTCGAAGAAAACGCGAAAACGCAAATGGCGCGTGAAAAAGGGCCGAGCAAACCACGGCAGGCGCCCGGCTTAGCAGCCCGTCCGGCGTTTGGTCCCCCTCCGGGGGAGGGACGGGTCGGGGCGGCGGGGGCGAGACGAAACTACGCCCGCGGCGTGCCGTACCCGTCCCGAGGACCCCGGTCCTGCTCGAACGGATCCGGATCCCGGGGACCGAACAGCGCCGTCAGCCCCAGATGCACCACCAGCGCGGCAATGGACCACACCAGCAACGCCCCCTTCGCATCAAGCTCCAGCGGCGCCGAGAACGTCACCCCCTTGCCCACGTCCTTGGCATGCGCGATGACATCCTGCGCCGGGCCCAGCCAGACCCCCACCCGCCAGGCGAGCAAGGACCCGAGGAACCCCCCGACCGCCATACCGACCACCAGCGGCACACCCCCACGCCGCCGCACCAGAAACACGGCAAGCGCACTGACCGCCCCGAACCCCAGCGCCAGCAGCGCGAACGTCCCGTCGACGCCAGCCGCCTGCTCCCCCTCGGTGTCCTTGAAGTAGACGGCCCAGCCCCCGTCGACCACGTCCCCCACCAACGGCACCCGAGGAGCCAGCCACCACCACAGCACCCCGAGCAGCGCACCGGCCACAGCGACAGCCGCCGTCACCACGGCGGCCTCCCGCACCTCGACCTTCATCCCGGGCCCGTCCTGCCCGTAGGAGGGCGGCGGCACATACCCGTAGTGCCCCGGCTCACCCGAAGGCACATGCGGCTGCTGCCACGCGGCACTGGCGGACTGGTCACGCGGCGGCGGAGGCGGAGTCAATGGTGCGGTCACCCTGACATCGTGCCAGGCCGCCCTGTGCGCCGCGTCACCGGACGGCAGCCCGACGGTACGCCCAGGTCGCCGCGGCCAGCGAAACGACGCCCACCAGACCGCACACGGCGAGGTCACCGAGGACGAAGGCCCAGTCGGGCCGCTCCCCGAAGGTCCGCGCGAAGGCCTCCACGCCGTACGTCGACGGCAGCAGATCCCGCGCGAGCCGCACCACCTCGGGCATCCGCTCGGCCGGCAGCACCCCCAGCAGCAGCGCCGCGGACATGCCCAGCTGCCCGAGCACGGTCGCCAGCTCCGGCCGCGGCGCGAGCAGCCCCAGCGCCGCCCCGAGCCCCGCGAGCGCCGCCCCGGCCAGCGGGATCACCGCGATCAGCACCCACAGATGCGCCAGCGGCAGCCCGAACAGCACACACCCGAACACGGCGGTGACCACGGTCCCGGGCACGGTGAAGGAGGCGTACGCCCCCGCCGCCCCCAGCACCACCGCCGCGGGCGGCACCGGCAGGGTCGCGTAGTGGTCGAGCCCCCCGCTGGCCCGCAGCTGCCCGAAGTACTGGGCGAGCAGGTTCAGCGCGACGAAGGCCACCACGAGCACCGACGATCCGGCCACCACGGCCCGCGCCTCGTCCCCGCCGTCCACCACCCCCCGCATCAGGATCATGATCCCGATGGACTGGAAGGTCGCCACGAACAGCAGCGGGATACGCGCGACCCGCGCACGCGACAGCTGCGCCCGGTACACGGCGCACAGCGACGGCCAGAGCCGGGCCGCGGGCGCGAGCTCGGCCGCGCGCGTCACGGGCGACTCGTCCGCGGCCCGCGTGCCGGCCGGCAGAACCTCGGCGGGTACGACACTCACGTGGCGCTGCTCCTCTTCGCTGCGGCGGCAGTCCCGTTCCGTACGAATGCGACGCTCTTTGTACTCAACCCCGGCCCAGTGGTGCTCAAGCCTTCACCAACCCTTGCTGCGCGGCCCCGCCCAGTGCCAGGTACACGTCCTCCAGGCTGGGCGTGGCGAGGGTGAAGTCGTCGAGGGCGGAGAAGGCGGCCCCGCCGGTGACGGTGGCGACGACCGCGCGGGCCTCCTCGGGCGCGAGCCGCAGGGTCCAGCGGCGCCCGGACTCCACGACCCGGTCCTGGAGCGCGGCCACCTCGGGCACATGCAGCGGCGCCGCCTCCCGCCACACCAGGTCGACCCGGACCTCCCCGGCGACCTGCTCCTTGAGCCCGCCCGGGGTGTCACAGGCGATCACCTGTCCCCGGTCCAGCACGGCGACCCGGTCCAGCACGGTCTCGGCCTCGATGACGTTGTGGGTGACGAGCAGGACGGTGGTGCCGTGCTCGGCCCGCCGCCGGTCGACGGCGGACCAGACCGCGCGCCGCGCCACGGGGTCCATCCCGGTGGTCGGCTCGTCGAGCACCAGCAGCGGCCGCTCGCCCACGAGAGCGGCGGCGAAACAGGCGAGCCTGCGCTGGCCCCCGGACAGCTTCTTCAGGGGCCGCCCGGCGAGCTCGGTCAGCCCCAGCTCCGCCAGTACGGCGTCCCGCTCGGCGCGTGCCGTGTGCACGTCCAGTCCGCGCAGCCGCCCGGTGGTCTCGGCGGCGAGGGAGACGGTCAGCTCGTCGAGGGCGGTCGACTCCTGGCCGAGGTAGGCGAGGATCCGCGCGGCGCGCTCCGGGTGCCGCACGATGTCGTGCCCGAGGATCTCCACGCTGCCGCGGTCGGGCCGCATCAGCCCGGTGAGCTGCCGTACGAGGGTGGTCTTTCCTGCGCCGTTCGGGCCGAGCAGCCCGAAGATCTCACCGCGCCGGATGTCCAGCCGTACGTCGTCGGTGGCCCGCACCTCGGGGGTGGCGGGGGTGCCGCGCCGGGCCCGTACCGCCGGATAGGTCTTGGTCAGTCCGCGCACGGCGCACACGACATCCCCACTGGGCCGAAGTGCCGGTGCCGCGCGCTTACTCACAAGGGATGAGACTACGGGGTCGGCGGGCTCCGCTCGTCCTGGGGGCGGCGTATGTGCCGTTTCACTCCCCCGCCGACGCGTGCTCCGCGGCCGTCCGGACATCGATCTCCCGCCAGAATCCGGCCCGGATCGCGTACCGGTCGTGCTCATCGATCTGGTCGTCCTTGTGGGCGAGCAGCCCGAACCGGGCGGCGTAGCGCAGCAGCTCGCCGTCGATGCGGTGCGGGATCCGCGGGTACATCCCGGAGAGCTTCTGGAGATGGCTCTGGTCGCCGAGCCGCTCCATCCACCGGCGCGCGAACACCTGTCCGACCTCGTAGGGGTCTCCGCCGACGGTGGTGATGTCCTCCTCGCGGTCGGCCCATCGCTGCTCCGCCGTGGTGAGCTGGGCGAGCGTCGGCATGGTGGCGACCTCGGGCGGCTCGGCGGTGGCGCCGGGCCGGTCCACCCAGCCCTTGTCGGAGGACCAGCGCAGGGTCGCGCTGGCGGGGTGCGGGGCGGCCGGTGCGCCGGGCCCGCGCAGGGCGGCCAGGTCCTTCGGCGTGGGCACGCCCTTCGGCGCGGGCACCCGGTCCTGGGTGCCGTTCTCCGTGGCGGCGGCCGGTGCCCGGTGCTCGCGCTCCTCGGTGGGCCGCTCGGCCGCGGCGAGCGCGGAGTCGGGCAGTGGCGCGGAGAGGATCGCGGCGATCTCGGGCCGGGGCGCGGGCGGCGGCGCGCAGATCCCGCCGAGCTCCTTGGCGCGTACGGCCTTGTTGATCCACGTACGGTCCAGCACGCGCCGCTCGTCGGCCTCGGCGACCAGGTCCTCGGACTGGTTGTAGTCGCCATCGGCGGCCTGGACGGCCCACAGGTGCACGGCGACGCCGTGTTCCTTCGCGGCCATCATGCCCGGCAGCAGATCGCCGTCGCCGGTGACCAGCACGATGTCGGAGCAGGCCCGGTTGCGGGCCAGTTCGGTCAGCTCGGCGTGCATCGCGGCGTCCACGCCCTTCTGGGCCCAGCGTCCGTCGCTACGGGTCAGCGCGCCGAGGCGCACGGTGACCCGGGGCATCACGCGCAGCCTGCGGTGCTCGGGCTGCGGGACGCGGTCGGGGGCGCCGTCGAACCAGTAGATGCGCAGCAGCGGGCGCTCGGTGTCCGACTCGGCTCGCTCGCGCAAACCCTGGATCAGGGCGGTGTGATCGACGGTGATCCGGGAGCGGGAGGGCTCTCCGGCGAGGAGTGAGGCGGCGGCCCCCAGCAGATACCCGGCGTCCACCAGGACGATGCAGCGGTCCACGCGATCCACCCTCTTTCCGGGAGGTTTGCTTCGGGCTTCCTTCGAGTCTGCCCGACCTCGCGAAGGTTAACGGCCGGAACTCGATCTTCGGCGTGGCGTTTCGGGGTGAGCGGCCCGAACGAGCGCCGTCACGCACCGTAATCTTCCGAAATGCGTCCCTTGTCAGCCTATGTGAATCTGGTCGCGGCCCTGGCCCCTAGATCCCCCACAGGAGGCAGATCACCATGGCCAAGAACAAGAACCGTGACCGAAAGCAGCCGCAGTCCGAGCGCGGACAGCAGCAGGCCCAGCAGTCCTCGATGGAGGCGCAGGCCGAGCAGCGGATGTCCCAGGTGACGCCGAGCGACATCGCGCGCAAGGGCAAGCAGAAGAAGTTCGGTCACAACTGACATCTTCATAACGGGCCGTTGAAGGCCAGGCACATGGAGAGGGGCGCATCCGACACGCGGATGCGCCCCTCTCGCCTGTCCTCTGTCCTCGCTAGCCGGCCAGGCAGGACGGGCCGAGCAGCACCTTGAGGTCGCCGAAGAGCGCCGGGTCCGGCTTCACCCGGTGCCGGTCCAGACGCAGCACGGTCGTCCGGGTCGGGCCCTGGAGCTTGATCCGGACCTCGCTGTCGCCCTTGTGGTGGCTGAGGATCTCGCCGAGGCGGCTGACCATCGGAGGGGTGACCTTGACCGCGGGGATGGTGAGGACGACCGGGGCGTTGGTGCCCGCGTTCGACAGGTCCGGCACCATCAGCTCCATGGCGACCAGCCGCGGCACGTCCTCGCGCTTGTCGAGGCGTCCCTTGACGAAGACCACCGCGTCCTCGACGAGCTGGGTCGAGACGAGCTGGTAGGTCGCCGGGAAGAACATGCACTCGATGGAACCGGCCAGGTCCTCGACGGTGGCGATGGCCCAGGCGTTGCCCTGCTTGGTCATCTTGCGCTGGAGGCCGGAGATGATGCCGCCGATGGTGACGACCGCGCCGTCCGCGTGCTCACCTCCGGTGAGCTGGGCGATGCCCGCGTCCGCCTTGTCGGACAGCACGTGCTCCAGGCCGAAGAGCGGGTGGTCGGAGACGTACAGACCGAGCATCTCCCGCTCCTGGGCGAGCAGATAGGTCTTGTCCCACTCGTCGGTGGTGAACTCCACGTCGAGCCCGAAGCCGGGCTCGTTGCTCTCCTCCTCGCCCATGCCGCCGAAGAGGTCGAACTGGCCCTCGGCCTCCTTGCGCTTGACCGCGACCACGTTGTCGATCATCGAGTCGAAGTGCGCGGTGAGGCCCTTGCGGGTGTGCCCCATGGTGTCGAACGCGCCCGCCTTGATCAGCGACTCCGTGGTCCGCTTGTTGCAGGCGACGGCCTCGACCTTGTCGAGGTAGTCGGGGAAGGAGGCGTACTTGCCCTTGGCCTTGCGGCTCTTGATGATCGACTCGACGACGTTGGTCCCGACGTTGCGCACGGCCTCCAGGCCGAAGAGGATCACGTCGTCGCCCTGGGCGGCGAAGTTGTGCACCGACTCGTTGACGTTAGGCGGCAGCACCTTGATGCCCATACGACGGCATTCGTTGAGGTAGATCGCCGACTTGTCCTTGTCGTCCTTGACGGAGGTCAGCAGCGCGGCCATGTACTCGGCCGGGTAGTTCGCCTTGAGGTAGGCCGTCCAGTACGAGACCAGTCCGTACGCGGCCGAGTGCGCCTTGTTGAAGGCGTAGCCGGCGAACGGGACCAGGACGTCCCACAGGGCCTGGATGGCCTCGTCGCTGTATTCGTTCTTGCGGGCGCCGGCCTGGAAGATGGTGAAGTTCTTCGCCAGTTCCTCGGGCTTCTTCTTGCCCATCACGCGGCGGAGGATGTCGGCCTCGCCGAGCGAGTACCCGGCGATGATCTGGGCGGCCTTCTGCACCTGCTCCTGGTAGACGATCAGGCCGTAGGTGACGGCCAGGACCTCCTCCAGGGGCTTCTCCAGCTCCTTGTGGATCGGGGTGATCTCCTGGAGCTTGTTCTTGCGGAGCGCGTAGTTGGTGTGCGAGTCCATGCCCATCGGGCCCGGACGGTAGAGCGCCGACACGGCGGAGATGTCTTCGAAGTTGTCGGGCTTCATCAGGCGCAGCAGCGAGCGCATGGGGCCGCCGTCGAACTGGAAGACGCCGAGGGTCTCACCGCGCTGGAGCAGTTCGAAGGTCGTCGGGTCGTCGAGCGGCAGCGCCAGCAGGTCGAGGTCGACGCCCTTGTTGGACTTCACCATCTTGACGGCGTCGTCCATGATCGTCAGGTTGCGCAGGCCGAGGAAGTCCATCTTCAGCAGGCCGAGCGACTCGCACTGCGGGTAGTCCCACTGCGTGATGGTCACGCCGTCGGTGTGCCGCACCCAGATCGGGGCGTGGTCGACGATCGGCTCGCTGGACATGATCACGCCGGCGGCGTGCACGCCCATCTGCCGGACCAGGCCCTCGACGCCCTTGGCGGTGTCGATGACCTTCTTCACGTCCGGCTCGTTCTCGTACATCGCCCGGATCTCGCCCGCCTCGCTGTAGCGCGGGTGGGAGGGGTTGGTGATGCCGTCGAGGTCGATGCCCTTGCCGAGGACGTCCGCGGGCATGGCCTTGGTGAGCCGGTCGCCCATCGCGTACGGGTAGCCCAGCACGCGCGCGGAGTCCTTGATGGCGTTCTTCGCCTTGATCTTGCCGTAGGTGCCGATCATGGCGACCTTGTCGGAGCCGTACTTCTCCGTCACGTACCTGATCACCTCGACGCGCCGACGCTCGTCGAAGTCGATGTCGACGTCGGGCATGGAGATGCGCTCGGGGTTGAGGAACCGCTCGAAGATCAGACCGTGCGGGATCGGGTCGAGGTCGGTGATGCCCATGGCGTAGGCGACGATCGAGCCGGCCGCCGAGCCTCGGCCGGGGCCGACCGCGATGCCCTGCTTCTTGGCCCACATGATGAAGTCGGCGACCACGAGGAAGTAGCCCGGGAACCCCATCGAGATGATGGTGTCCATCTCGTACTCGACCTGCTTCATGCGGTCGTCCGGAATGCCGTCCGGGAAGCGGCGGTTCATCCCGCGCATGGTCTCCTCGCGGAACCAGGAGACCTCGGTGTAGCCCTCGGGGATGTCGAACTTGGGCATGAGGTTCCGCTCCTGGAACATGCCCGTGGTGTCGACCTGCTCGGCGACCAGGAGGGTGTTGCGGCAGCCCTCCTGCCAGGCGTCCGAGGAGTCGACGGCGTACATCTCGTCCGTGGACTTCAGGTAGTAGCCCGTGCCGTCGAACCGGAAGCGGTCGGGGTCGGAGAGGTTCTTGCCGGTCTGGATGCACAGCAGGGCGTCGTGCGCGGTCGCCTCGTGCGCGTAGGTGTAGTGCGAGTCATTGGTGACCAGCGGGGGGATGCCGAGCTTCTTGCCGATCTCCAGCAGGCCGTCGCGGACCCGGCGCTCGATCTCGATGCCGTGGTCCATCAGCTCCAGGAAGTAGCGGTCCTTGCCGAAGATGTCCTGGTACTCGGCCGCCGCCTTGAGTGCCTCCTCCTCCTGACCGAGCCGCAGCCGGGTCTGGAGCTCGCCGGAGGGGCAGCCGGTGGAGGCGATGAGCCCCTCGGACCACTGGGAGATGGTCTCCTTGTCCATCCGGGGCCACTTCTGGAGCCAGCCCTCGGCGTAGGCGTCGGAGGAGAGCTTGAAGAGGTTGTGCAGGCCCGTCGCGCTGGCCGCCCAGATCGTCTTGTGGGTGTAACCGCCCGAGCCGGAGACGTCGTCCCGCTTCTGGTGCGGCTGACCCCACTGGATCTTGCGCTTGTTGCGCCGGGACTCGGGGGCGACATAGGCCTCGATCCCGATGATCGGGGTGACTCCGGCCTTCTTCGCGGAGTGGAAGAAGTCGTACGCGCCATGGAGGTTGCCGTGGTCGGACATGGCGATGTGCGTCATGCCCATCTCATTGCACGCGTCGAACATGTCCTTCAGCCGCGCGGCACCGTCCAGCAGCGAGTACTGGGTGTGGACGTGCAGGTGCGTGAACGGCGGCTTTGACACGGTGCGGCCTCCAGGGGAAACACTCGGCGACGGGCTGGCGGACAGTTCTGGGGTCAGCGTCGAAGTCTATGCCGCGGCACTGACACTCGGCGGGCACTCCGACGTACGGTCGTGCGTTGGAGACGGCAGAGACGCTGTCGTACATGCACTGCACCAGGAGGCACCCAGCGATGTCGGTCCCGAAGCTCAGCGACGAGCAGCGCGGCGAGGAGATCCTCGCCGTATTCGACACCGCGTTCGGCGAGCTCCTGGCCGCCGACCCGGCCGCGTTCCGCGTGAAGTTCCGCAAGATGGCGGCCTCGGCGTTCGCGTTCTACCGCGGTACGGCGTGCCTCTTCTACCACGACCTCGACCCCGAGAAGCGGGGCGGGCCATTCCTGGACGAGCGCACCTCGCGGGTGTGGATCCACGGCGATCTGCACGCGGAGAACTTCGGCACGTACATGGACTCCACGGGCCGGCTGATCTTCAATGTCAACGACTTCGACGAGGCCTATGTCGGCCCGTTCACCTGGGACCTCAAGCGCTTCGCCGCCTCCGTCGCGCTGATCGGGTACGCGAAGGCGCTCAGCGACGAGCAGATCACCGAGCTGGTGCGGGTGTACGCGGGCGCGTACCGCGAGCGGATCCACGCGCTGGCGACCGGCGCCAAGCGCGACGAAGTCCCGCCGTTCACCCTGGACACCGCCCAGGGGCCGCTGCTGGACGCGCTGCGCGACGCCCGCGCGCTGACCCGGTTCGGGCTGCTGGACTCGATGACCGAGATCCGTGACTTCGAGCGCCGGTTCGCCCCGGGCGGCGGCTCCATCGAGCTGGACGCGGCCACCCGCTACAAGGTGCTGGCCGCCTTCGACGGCTATCTGGAGACGCTGCCGGAGTCCTCCCTGAGCCGCCCGGACTCCTACCGCGTGAAGGACGTCGTGGGCCGCCGCGGCATCGGCATCGGGTCGGCCGGGCTGCCGTCGTACAACATCCTGCTGGAGGGCAACAGCGACGCCCTGGAGAACGACGTCGTGATCTACATCAAGCAGGCCCAGACCCCGGCGGTCTCCCGGCACATCACCGACGCGGCGATCCGGGACTACTTCCAGCACGAGGGCCAGCGCACGGTGATCTCCCAGCGCGCGCTCCAGGCGCACGCCGACCCGTGGCTGGGCTGGACCGAGCTGGACGGCGCGGGGCAGCTGGTCGCGGAGGTCTCGCCGTACGCCGTGGACCTCGACTGGGGCGACATCGACGACCCGGAGGAGATCGCGGCGGTCGTCGCGGACCTCGGCCGGGCGACGGCGACGATGCACGCGGCGGCGGACGACACCTCCGGTGAGTCCCTGGTGCCGTTCTCCACCGAGCGGGCCATCGACGCGGCCATCGCGGCCGACGAGGACGGCTTCGCCGAGCTGCTGGTGGGCTTCGCGCACGACTACGGCGCCCGCGCGCGTGCCGACCACCAGGTCTTCGTGGACCTGTTCCGCAACGGCCGGATCCCCGGCCTGTGACCGCCCGCCCTGACCGACCGCCTGTGACCCAAGGGGCGTTCACAGGGCGCCTTTAGGGCTCCCTTACACCCCTCCGTGACAGACTCTCCTGCGCTATGGACATATCCGGGATCCGACTGCGAGCACTGCGCGCGGCGCTGTTCACGGCACTCGTCGTGACACTCAGCACCGCGTCGCACGTGCTGCTGTCCCGGGTCCCGCTGCCGCTCAACACGGTGGCGCTGGTCGCGGCCACCGTGTTCGTCGTCGCCTACGCGCTGGCCGGGCGCGAGCGCGGCTTCGGGCGGATCGCGGCGCTGCTGATCCCGCTGGAGCTGGCCGCCGACACCGTCTTCACCACCGGCCAGCACGCCTGTTACGGCACCGCGGCCGGCCCGGTCGCGGGCCCGCTGCGCTCGGTCGGCCTGGACGTGCTGTGCGGTGACGGCACCCGGGTCGGCACCGCGCTGACAGCGGTCACCGAGCGGACCGGCACCGACCGGCTCGCCGACCTGCTGGCCCACGCCGATCCGCAGACCGCCTGGCTGCTGCTCGGCGCCCATGTCTCGGTCGGCCTGCTCGCCGCCGCCTGGCTGCGCCGCGGTGAGCGCGCGCTGGCCCAGCTGCTGCGGGCGGTCGCGGCCACCACCTTCCGGCCGCTGCTGCTGGCGGTCGCCGCCGTGACGGTCCGGCCGGCCCGGTCGGTCCGCCGGCTGCCCCGCCCCGGCCGCCGCACCACCGCCGCCCGTGAGCGGCTCCTCGTGCACTCCCTGGGACGGCGTGGACCGCCGTGCTCGGCCGCTTTCGCCTGAGCACAGCACGTCCACCCCTATGTCTTCCGCGCACATGACGTGCGCGCGTCCCCATGGAGAGAACCCACATGAGCAAGCGGAACAGCCAGGCTGCGAAGACGGCTGCGCGCGAGCGGCTGCGCGTCGAGCGTGAGCGCGAGGCCAAGCGGGCCAAGGTCAAGCGGCAGGTCGTGGTGGCCTGTTCGGTCGTCGGTGTGCTGGCCGCGGCCGGCGGCATCGGCTACGCCGTCGTGCAGTCCAACAAGCCGGGCCACTGGGAGGCGGTGCGCGACGAGAAGGTCGTCGCCCCGGCCAACACCACGGGCACCGACGGCACGACCGTCGTCATCGGCAAGGACAGCGCCAAGAAGACCCTCAAGGTCTACGAGGACCCGCGCTGCCCGGTCTGCGCCTCCTTCGAGCAGGCGGTCGGCTCGACCGTCGAGAAGGACGTCGAGGACGGCAAGTACAAGGTCCAGTTCGTCGGCGGCACCTTCCTCGACGGCGACTCCCTCGGCGACAACAAGATCGGCAGCAACGGCGAGGGCTCCAAGAACGCGATGAGCGCCCTCGGTGCCGCGCTGAACGTCAGCGACGAGGCCTTCCTCCAGTACAAGGCGGCGCTGTACTCGGCGAAGTGGCACCCGGAGGAGTCGGACGACAAGCTCAAGAGCGACGACTACCTGATCGACATCGCCGGCTCCGTCGACGCGCTGAAGAACAACACCAAGTTCCAGAACGCGGTGAAGAACGGCACCTACGACGCCTGGGCGCTGGCCATGTCGAAGACCTTCGACACCAACAAGGACGACGTCACCGGCACCCCGAGCCTCGTGATGGACGGCAAGACGCTCACCACCGAGCAGGGCAACCCCCCGATGACGGTGGCGGAGTTCAACACCCTGGTCGACGGGGCGCTGAAGGGCTGAGCACGGCCCGAACGGCCCTACCGACAGACGAAGAGCGGGCGAACTTTTACGAGTTCGCCCGCTCCCGTTCATACCGGTCAGTAACCTGATCGCTCGTGACCAGTCGATACAGATCACCCGAGCCGCTCAACACGCTTGCCCCGCGCCGCCGTACGGTCGTCAAGGCCGCGGCGGCCACCGCTGTCCTCGCCGGACCGCTCGCCGCCGCGATCCCCGCCGGGGCCGCCAACGCCGCCCCCGCCTTCCTGCACGGCGTGGCCTCCGGCGACCCGCTGCCCGACGGCGTCCTGCTGTGGACCCGAGTGACCCCGACGCCCGAGGCGACCCCCGGTTCCGGGCTCGGCCCGGACACCGAGGTCAGCTGGACCGTCGCCACCGACAAGGCGTTCACGCACATCGTCGCCCAGGGCTCCACCAAGGCGACCGCCGCCGCCGACCACACGGTCAAGGCGGACATCCGGGGCCTCGCGCCCGCCACCGACTACTGGTTCCGCTTCTCCGCGGGCGGTACCACCACCGCTCCGGCGCGCACCCGCACCGCGCCGGCGACGGACGCCGCCGTGGCCGGACTCCGCTTCGGCGTGGTCTCCTGCGCCAACTGGGAGGCCGGCTACTTCTCCGCGTACCGCCATCTCGCGGCCCGTGGCGACCTGGACGCCTGGCTGCATCTCGGTGACTACATCTACGAGTACGGCACCGGCGAGTACGGCACCCGCGACACCGTCGTACGGCCGCACGCCCCGGCGCACGAGATCCTCACCCTCGCCGACTACCGCACCCGGCACGGGCGTTACAAGACCGACGCCGACCTCCAGGCGCTGCACGCGACCGCGCCCTGCGTGGCCATCTGGGACGACCACGAGATCGCCAACGACGCCTGGTCCGGCGGCGCCGAGAACCACACCGAGGGCGCCGAGGGCGCCTGGGCCGCGCGCCAGGCCGCCGCCAAGCAGGCCTACTTCGAGTGGATGCCGGTGCGTCCGGCCATCGCCGGCACCACCTACCGCAGGCTCCGCTTCGGCAAGCTGGCCGACCTCTCCCTGCTGGACCTGCGCTCCTTCCGCTCCCAGCAGGCCGCCACCGGCAACGGCGACGTGGACGACCCGGACCGCACGCTCACCGGGCGCGCCCAGCTGGACTGGCTGAAGGCGGGCCTGAAGTCCTCGGACACCACCTGGCGGCTGGTCGGCAACTCGGTGATGGTCGCGCCGTTCGCCATCGGCTCGCTCTCCGCGGAGCTCCTCAAGCCGCTCGCCGAGCTGCTCGGGCTGCCGAAGGAGGGCCTGGCCCTCAACACCGACCAGTGGGACGGCTACACGGACGACCGCCGAGAGCTCCTCGCCCACCTGCGCTCCAACGCCATCCGCAACACCGTGTTCCTGACCGGCGACATCCACATGGCGTGGGCCAACGACGTGCCGGTGAACGCCGGTACGTACCCGCTGTCCGCCTCGGCCGCCACCGAGTTCGTGGTCACCTCGGTGACCTCCGACAACCTCGACGACATCGTCAAGGTCCCCGAGGGCACGGTCTCCGCGCTCGCCTCGCCGGTCATCCGGGCCGCCAACCGGCACGTCCACTGGGTCGACACCGACCGCCACGGCTTCGGTGTCCTGGACATCACGGCCGGCCGCGCGCAGATGGACTTCTACGTCCTGTCCGACCGCACGAAGGCCGACGCGACGGCGTCCTGGACCCGCTCGTACCGCACCCGCAGCGGCACGCAGAAGGTCGAGCGGACGTACGACCCCGTGTAAAACCCCTGTTTCAGCAGCGATTTTCAGCCACCGGCGGGTGGCGCGTACCGGGCCCCGAACCCGGCCGCGCCACCCGCCGGTGCGTTTCGTTCACCCGGTTTGTTCGAGATCCGACGAGCTCCCGATTGGCCGAAACGTTTCTCTCCTGATCTGGCCATGTACACGTAATCTCCGGGCGGCGGCCAGGAAGACCCCTGCGCCCGTCCTCCCCAACGCAGCAGCCAGGAGTCAGCATGCGTGCGCTCGCCCGGATGACCCCCACTACTCGCAGACGCCTCATAGGCACGGCCATGGTGGCCGGATCCCTGATGTTCTCCCCCTTGTCCGCGCCCACGGGTGTCGCGGCGGCCCAGACTCCGGCCGCCGACTGCGCCGAGGAGGAGACCGGCCACGCCGCGGCCCGCGAGGCCCGCCCCGGGCACGGCGAGTCGGTCGCCGAGCCCAACGAGATCAGCGCCGCCAAGGCCCAGGCCATGGACGCGGACCTGAAGAAGAAGCTGGACAAGCTGCCCGCCTCGGGCAACCGCAGCCTCGCCGCTGCCGCCTCGACGTCGATCCCGGTGTACTTCCACGTCATCCACGACGGCGCCACCGGCCAGCTCAGCTCTTCGGACATCACCGCCCAGATGAACGTGCTGAACTCCGCCTTCGCCGGACAGGGCAGCGGAAACACCGACTCCGGCTTCCAGTTCACGCTGGCCGGCACCGACTACACCGACAACGCCGCCTGGTACACCGTCGGTTACGGCTCGGCGGAGGAGAAGGCGATGAAGTCCGCCCTGCGCGAGGGCGGCGCGAACGCGCTCAACGTCTACACCGCCAACATCGGCGGCGGGCTGCTCGGCTGGGCGACCTTCCCCAGCTCCTACAAGTCCAGCCCCTCGATGGACGGCGTGGTCCTCCTCGACGCCTCACTGCCCGGCGGCTCGGCCACCCACTACGACGAGGGCGACACCGGCACCCACGAGGTCGGCCACTGGATGGGGCTCTACCACACCTTCCAGGGCGGCTGTAACGGCAACGGCGACTACGTCGACGACACCGCCGCCGAGAAGAGCGCCGCCTACGAGTGCCCCGAGGGCCGGGACACCTGCACCCGCAAGGCGGGCACCGACCCGATCCACAACTTCATGGACTACACCTACGACGCCTGCATGTACCAGTTCACCGCGGGCCAGGTGACGCGCATGCAGCAGCACTGGGCGTCCTACCGCGCGGCCGGCTGACCCTGCTGAAGGCTGTCGAGGAAGCCGAGCGCCACCCGCCAGGTGGCCTCGGCGGCCTCGGCGTCGTAGTCCGGCAGGTCGGGGTCGGTGTACAGATGACCGGCCCCGGCGTACCGGTAGACCTCCACATCGGCCCCCGCCCTGCCCATCTGGAGATACCACGCGCTCAGCCAGTCGTCGGTCTCGAACGGATCGGGCTCGGCGACATGCAGTTGCACCGGCAGTTCGTCCACCGAGGCGTTGGCGGCGATGTCGGAGGTGCCGTGCACAAGCAGCAGACCGCGCGCCTTGTCGTCGCCGAGGGCGAGGGTCTGCGCGATGGAGGCGCCGAGCGAGAACCCGGCGTAGACCAGGCCCCGTTCGGAATAGGGGGCGGCGGCCAGGACGGCCCGCTTGAGCAGTTCGTCCTTGCCGGTCAGCTCGTTGAACTCCATGCCCTCCTCGACCGTCTCGAACGTGCGCCCCTCGAAGAGGTCCGGTGTCCACACCTGGTGTCCGGCGGCGCGCAGCCGGTCCGCCGCCGCGTGCACCGCGGGCCGCAGACCGTACGTCGAGTGAAAGAGCATGATGTTCATGAAGCCATCGTGCCAGTACGGTCGAACCCATGGAGAACGTACTGCGCCCGCTGATCGTCGTCGGTGGCTCGGTCGTGCTCACACTGCTCATCGGGTGGGCCACGGACCTGCTGCTGCGCAAGGCAGACGCCCGGCACGGTGAGACCCCGCTGTGGGGTCTGCTGCGCCGCGGCCGGATCCCCTACCAGCTCGTGCTGTGCACGGCCCTGCTGAGAGGGTCGTACGACTCGGCACAGGTGCTGGAGGAACACCGCGTGGGGATCGGGCAGATCCTGACGCTGGTACTGATCGGCTCCACGGCCTGGCTGGTGATCCGGATCGCGGCGGCGGTCGTGGAGACGACCTACACCCGCTACGCGCGCGTCCACCGCGATCCGGCGCGGGTGCGCCGGGTGCGGACCCAGGTGACGCTGATCACACGCGTGGTCGCGGCGGTCGTCGGTGTGGTGGCCGTCGCGGCGATGCTGCTGACGTTCCCCGCGATGCGGGCCGCCGGTGCCTCACTGCTGGCCTCGGCGGGCATCCTCGGCATCGTCGCGGGCGTCGCCGCACAGTCGACGCTGAGCAATATGTTCGCGGGGCTCCAGATCGCCTTCGGCGACATGGTGCGCATCGGGGACACGGTCGTGGTGGACGGTGAGTGGGGCACCGTCGAGGAGATCACGCTGACGTTCCTGACCGTCCGCACCTGGGACGAGCGCCGCATCACCATGCCGGTGTCGTACTTCACCTCGAAGCCCTTCGAGAACTGGTCCCGCGGCGGCGCCCAGATGACCGGCATCGTCTACTGGCACCTCGACCACTCGGCCCCGCTGGACCTGATGCGCGAGCGGCTCCGCGACATCCTGCGGGAGTGCCCGGCCTGGGACGGCCGCGCCTGCGACCTCTCGGTCACCGACTCCACCGCGAGCACCCTCCAGGTCAGGGCCCTGGTCACGGCCAAGGACGCGGACGACATCTGGCAGGTGCGCGTGACGGTCCGCGAGCAGATGATCGGCTGGCTCGCCACCAACCACCCCTACGCCCTCCCCCGCGTCAACACGGCGGACGCGTCCCTGCCGCCGGGCATCCCGGCCCCGGTCCGCTCCTCGGACGGCCCACCGCCCCGACGGGCCCACGAGCCCCCGCGGACGGGCCGCTGACCGAGGGCACGGCCCCGGGGGCGGTCACCGCAGGCTGCGTACGTCGAGATGGCGCAGCACCCGGTCCACCACCTCCGGGTCCGCCCCGGGTTCGCTGCGCGCCGCCAGCACCTCGTGCCGCGCGGCGCTCAGCATCTCCCGCTGGATCCGCCGCACCCGCTTGATCTTCCGGTGCGCCTCCCGCCGCTCCTCGTCCCCCATCTCGGGCGAGATCCGCACCCCGATGTCGAAGGCCCGCCGCAGCATCTGCTCGGACAGCTCCTCCGGCAGCTCCTCCACCGCCTCGATCTCCCGCAGCCGCCGCTTCGCCGCCTTGGCCGCCCGCACCGCCAGCGCCTTCTCGAACTCCTTCTCTCGCGCCGTGTCCGCCCGCACCCCCAGCAGCCGCACCAGCGACGGCAGGGTCAGCCCCTGCAGCACCAGCGTCCCCATGATCACCCCGAACGCGATGAAGATGATCTCCTCCCGGTTGGGGAACGCGGACCCGTCGTCCACCGTGAGGGGAACCGCCAGGGCGAGCGCGACGGAGGCCACGCCCCGCATGCCGGACCACCACATCACGACGGTCTCCCGCCAACTCATGGGGATGTCCTCGTCATGGTCGCGCCGGGCATGCAGTCGCTTGGTCAGCCAGGTCGCGGGCAGCAGCCACAGCAGCCGGACGAGCACCACCACACCCACCACCGCCGCCGCCCACCCCAGCAGCTCGCCCCACCGCCCGGACGCCGTCCGCACGGCATTGTGCAGTTCGAGCCCGATCAGCCCGAAGGCGACCCCGGTGACGAGCGTGTCGACGACGTTCCAGAACGTGTGCCCGGCGAGCCGGGTCATCACATCGTCCGCGTCGGTGGCGTACTCCGAGAGGAACAGCGCGGTGGTCAGCACGGCCAGCACGCCGGACCCGTGCAGCTCCTCGGCGAGCACATAGGCGGCGTACGGCACCAGCAGGGTGAGGCCGATCTGGAGCGTGGCGTCCCCGAGCAGATCCATCAGCCGGTTCGCGCCCCAGCCCAGGCCGAGCCCGACGATCAGGGCGACCACCGCGGAGAGGACCAGTTCGAGGCCGGCCTTCCAGAAGGAGAACGAACCGGTGACGACGGCCGTGATGGCCACGTGGTACAGCACGATCGCGGTGACGTCGTTGAAGAGCCCCTCACCCTCCAGGATCGACACCAGCCGACGCGGCAGTCCCAACTGCCCGGCCACCGCGGTCGCGGCCACCGGGTCCGGCGGCGCCACCAGCGCGCCGAGGGCGACGGCGGCGGCGAGCGGCAGCCCGGGGATGATCGCGTTCGCGGTGACGGCCACGAAGAAGGTCGTCACGAACACCAGCGCCACGGCCAGCAGCAGAATGGGCCGCACATTGGCGGCGAACTGCCGCCAGGAGGTCCGCCGCACCGCCGCGTAGAGCAACGGCGGCAGCAGCAGCGGCAGGATCAGATCGGGCGGCACCTCGACATTGGGGACGAACTCCAGCAGCGCGAGGCCGATCCCGAGCAGGGTCATCAGCACCGGCGCCGGCAGCCCGAACCGCTCCCCCACCGGGACACTCACCACGGCCCCGAGCAGCAGCACGAACAACAGGGCCAACTGATCCACGGTCAGCTCCGGCGGGGTCGGCGTTCACAGGGGCAGGGCCCCAAGCCTGCCACGGCACCACGCCCACCAGCGCTTTCGGCGCCCTGAGCTACACCTCGCGCCGCATCGCCCGATGCGGCATCCCCGCGTCGGCGAACTCCGGTCCGTACGCCAGGTACCCGAGCCGCTCGTAGAAGCCCAGCGCCTGGGTCTGCGCGTGCAGATCGACGGCCGCCAGCCCACGCGCGCGGGCCGCGTCCTCGATGGCCCGCACCAGGGCGGCGCCGATACCGAGGCCGCGCGCCGCCTTGGCCACCGCGAGCCTGCCGAGCGAGCCCACGGTCAGGTCGTCGCCGACCTTCGCCGCCGCGGCCTCGCCGTACAGCAGGCGCCCCGCCCCGAGCGGTACGCCGTCCTCCCGCACGGCCAGCACATGCACCGCCACGGCGTCGTAGGCGTCGTACTCCAGCTCCTCGGGCACGCCCTGCTCGCCGACGAAGACCTCGCGGCGCACCGCGAAGCACGCCTCACGGTCGGCGGCGTCCGTCGCGACCCGCACCGCATACGGCGGAAGGGTCATCCGTAGGTCTCCTCACGCACCTGGTCCAGGGCCTGCTGCAGGTCGTCCGGGTAGTCGCAGGAGAACTCCACCCACTGCCCGTCCCCGGGGTGCTCGAAGCCGAGGCGCACCGCGTGCAGCCACTGCCGGGTCAGCCGCAGCCGCTTGGCGAGGGTGGGGTCGGCGCCGTACGTCAGGTCACCGACGCAGGGGTGCCGGTGGGCCGCCATGTGGACGCGGATCTGGTGGGTGCGCCCGGTCTCCAGCTTCACATCGAGCAGCGAGGCCGCGCGGAACGCCTCGATGAGGTCGTAGTGCGTGACGGACGGCTTGCCGTCGGCCGTGACCGCCCACTTGTAGTCGTGGTTGGGGTGCCGGCCGATCGGCGCGTCGATGGTGCCGCTGGTCGGGTCGGGGTGCCCCTGGACGAGCGTGTGATACCGCTTGTCGACCGTGCGCTCCTTGAACTGGCGCTTCAGCGACGTGTACGCGTACTCGGACTTGGCGACGACCATCAGACCCGAGGTACCGACGTCGAGCCGGTGCACGATGCCCTGCCGCTCGGCGGCGCCGGACGTCGAGATCCGGTACCCGGCGGCGGCGAGCCCGCCGATGACGGTCGGCCCGGTCCAGCCCGGCGACGGATGCGCGGCGACCCCGACCGGCTTGACGATCACGACCACGTCATCGTCGTCGTGCACGATCTCCATGCCCTCGACCGGCTCGGCGACCACCTGCACCGGCGCGGGCGCCGTCGGCATCTCGACCTCCAGCCAGGCGCCGCCGCGCACGCGCTCGGACTTGCCGACCACCGTGCCGTCGACCAGCACCTTGCCCGCCGCGGCGAGCTCCGCGGCCTTGGTACGGGAGAAGCCGAACATGCGGGAGATGGCGGCGTCGACGCGCTCGCCCTCCAGGCCGTCCGGCACGGGCAGGGTACGGATCTCGGGAATCGTGCTCACCCGTCGAGTATGCCGGACGGGTGAGACAGTCCCGAACGCCTGTGGATGGCGCTCAGTCCTTGTGGACGGTGCCGTCCGGGTCGAGCCCCTTGAACGACAGCAGCACGATCAGGATGCCGCCGCACACGATCGCCGAGTCCGCGAGGTTGAACACGGCGAAGTGCTTGGGCGCGATGAAGTCCACGACAGCGCCCTCGAAGACGCCCGGCGAACGGAAGATCCGGTCGGTGAGATTGCCCAGCGCACCGCCCAGCAGCAGACCGAGGGCGATGGCCCAGGGCAGGCTGTAGAGCTTGCGGGCGAGCCGGGCGATCACCACGATCACCGCCGCCGCGATCACCGTGAAGATCACGGTGAAGGCCTCACCGAAGCCGAAGGCCGCGCCCGCGTTGCGGATCGCCTCGAACTTCAGCCAGTCCCCGATGATCTCGATCGGCTCGTGGTGCTCCAGCTTGGCCACCACGAGCATCTTGCTGACCAGGTCGAGAACGTACGCGAAGGCGGCGACCGCGAACAGCACGGCGATCCGGCGCTTGCCCCTGGGCCGCGCCTCGCCGACCTCCTGCCCCTCGGCGCCGGATGACTGCTCCGGCTCGGCCTCAGCCCCGTCCGGGGAATCCGGCGTACCGATGATGCGCTCCGCCTCTGCCACGTGAGTCCCTCAACCTAGGTACCTGACTGAGGACGAGGGTACGGCACGCCCGACCGGGCCCTCAGTACCGGCGTTCCTGCTTCTGCTTGCACTCCACGCACAGGGTCGCGCGCGGAAAGGCCTGCATACGGGCCTTTCCGATCGGATTGCCACAGTTCTCGCAGAGCCCGTAGGTGCCCGCGTCCAGCCGCTCCAGGGCGCGCTCGGTCTGGGTGAGCATCTCCCGCGCGTTGGCGGCGAGCGCCAGCTCGTGCTCCCGCGTGATGTTCTTCGTCCCGGTATCGGCCTGGTCGTCCCCGGCGCCGTCCCCCGAGTCCCGCATGAGACCGGCGACCGACTGCTCGGAGGAGGTGATCTCGTTCCGCAGCCGCTCCCCCTCGGAGAGCAGCTCGGCGCGGGCCTCCTCGACCTCCTCGGGGGTCCAGGGGTCCTCACCGGGGCGTACGGCGAGCTCGCCCGGTTCCACCGCCGCGGCGACGCGCGCCTTGGGAACGGCGGTCTTGGCCGCCGTGGCCGTGCCAGGAGTCTTCTTCGCAACCACCGTCGTGGCTCCCGTCTGCTCCGCGGCCTGGGCCGCGCCCGCCTTCTTGGCCGTGCTCTTCTTGGCCGCGCTCTTCTTCACGGCAGCCTTCTTGGCCACGGTTTTCTTGGCCGCGGCTTTCTTGGCTGTGGACTTCTTGGCAGTGGTCTTCTTGGCGGGCGCCGCCTTCTTCGCCGCCGCCTTCTTCGCGGTGCTCTTCTTGCCGTTCACATCCTTGGCCGCATCGTCGGAGGCTTTCGTGGCCCTGCCGGACGCCGACTGCTGTACGGCGGTCTTCTTCGCCACCATGGCCGCGGCCCCTTCACATATTGTGATCTTGCACGCGAATCGTGCTGGGACGATAAATCGACTTGAGCCCCGCGGCAACGGGGCACACCGCCCGATTCGCCCGCCTCGCGCACGTCGCACGGCCGACATGCATCCGTTGTGCCCAGCTCCCTGCCCGGTAACCCGCGCGGCGAACCGTCCCGGAATCCGAACACCCGTGCCACGCCATTCGGGTCACCGCGAGCCGCACCCGGCACCCTCCCGCGGCGCCCGGAAAACCGGTCGGCCACCGTCCCCGCGGCGCCGTACACTGGGCGGAGCGAGAAGCGTGGATGGGGACGAGTAGCGGCGTACGCAGCCCAGAGCGACCCGGGGACGGTGGGAGCCCGGGGGCGAGCGCGACGTGAAGATCACCCCGGAGCCGCCGGAAGAAGACCCTCCCAGGGTTGGTAGACCCGGCATCGCGACCCCAATGAGGGGGCTCACCGAGGCACACGGGCCATCGGCGGGCCAAGGAGGGTGGTACCGCGGGAGCGCGCCGCAGCCGGCGCAACGCAAGACGTAGCTCTCGTCCCTCCGGACGGAAGGCAGCAAGTCCGCCGGAGGAAGCCCGCAGATGACAAAGCCGACGTACCGCCAGGTACCCGCCCAGGTCGACCTGCCCGCGCTGGAGCACGCGGTGCTCGATTTCTGGCGCGAGCAGAAGATCTTCGCCAAGAGCCTGGAGCAGTCCGAGGGCCGCCCCGAGTGGGTGTTCTACGAGGGCCCGCCCACCGCGAACGGCATGCCCGGCGCCCACCACATCGAGGCCCGCGTCTTCAAGGACGTCTTCCCCCGCTTCCGCACCATGCGCGGCTACCACGTGGCCCGCAAGGCCGGCTGGGACTGCCACGGCCTGCCGGTGGAGCTGGCGGTCGAGAAGGAGCTCGGCTTCTCCGGCAAGCAGGACATCGAGGCGTACGGCATCGCCGAGTTCAACGACCGGTGCCGCCAGTCCGTGACCCGGCACACCGACGCCTTCGCCGAGCTGACGACCCGCATGGGCTACTGGGTCGACCTGGACGACGCGTACCGCACGATGGACCCCGAGTACATCGAGTCCGTCTGGTGGTCGCTGAAGGAGATCTTCGGCAAGGGCCTGCTGGTCCAGGACCACCGCGTCGCCCCCTGGTGCCCCCGCTGCGGCACCGGCCTGTCCGACCACGAACTGGCCCAGGGCTACGAGACGGTCGTCGACCCGTCCGTCTACGTCCGTTTCCCGCTCACCTCCGGTCCGCTGGCCGGCGAGGCCGCCCTCCTGGTCTGGACGACGACCCCCTGGACGCTGGTCTCCAACACCGCGGTCGCCGCCCACCCCGAGGTCACCTACGTCGTCGCGACCGACGGCGAGGAGAAGCTGGTCGTCGCCGAACCGCTGGTCGCCAAGGCCCTCGGTGAGGGCTGGG
Source organism: Streptomyces cinnabarinus (assembly GCF_027270315.1). Lineage (NCBI taxonomy): Bacteria > Bacillati > Actinomycetota > Actinomycetes > Kitasatosporales > Streptomycetaceae > Streptomyces > Streptomyces cinnabarinus. The sequence continues at coordinate 2,526,458 of NZ_CP114413.1, forward strand.
AGACCACCGGCCAGTCCTTCACCGGCGCCGAGATGGAGCGCTGGACCTACCAGCGCCCCTTCGAGCTGGTGGAGTTCCCGGAGCCCGCCCACTACGTGGTCAACGCCGAGTACGTCACCACCGAGGACGGCACCGGTCTGGTCCATCAGTCCCCCGCCTTCGGTGAGGACGACCTCAAGGTCTGCCGCTCCTACGGTCTGCCGGTCGTCAACCCCGTCCGTCCGGACGGCACGTTCGAGGAGGACGTCCCCCTGGTCGGCGGCGTCTTCTTCAAGAAGGCGGACGAAAAGCTCACCGAGGACCTCCAGCAGCGTGGCCTGCTCTTCCGGCACATCCCGTACGAGCACAGCTACCCGCACTGCTGGCGCTGCCACACCGCGCTCCTCTACTACGCGCAGCCGTCCTGGTACATCCGCACCACGGCCATCAAGGACCGCCTCCTCCAGGAGAACGAGAACACCAACTGGTTCCCGGACACGGTCAAGCACGGCCGCTTCGGCGACTGGCTCCAGAACAACATCGACTGGGCGCTGTCCCGCAACCGCTACTGGGGCACCCCGCTGCCGATCTGGCGCTGCGAGGACGACCACCTCACCTGCGTCGGCTCCCGCGCGGAGCTCACCGAGCTGACCGGCACCGACCAGTCGGGCCTCGACCCGCACCGCCCGTTCATCGACGACGTCACCTTCGCCTGCCCGCAGTGCGAGAAGACGGCCACGCGCGTGCCGGAGGTCATCGATGCCTGGTACGACTCGGGTTCGATGCCGTTCGCGCAGTGGGGTTACCCGTACAAGAACAAGGAACTGTTCGAGTCCCGCTACCCGGCGCAGTTCATCAGCGAGGCCATCGACCAGACCCGCGGCTGGTTCTACACGCTGATGGCGGTCGGCACCCTGGTCTTCGACAAGTCCTCCTACGAGAACGTGGTCTGCCTCGGCCACATCCTCGCCGAGGACGGCCGCAAGATGTCCAAGCACCTGGGCAACATCCTCCAGCCGATCCCGCTGATGGACCAGCACGGCGCCGACGCGGTCCGCTGGTTCATGGCGGCCGGCGGCTCCCCGTGGGCGGCCCGTCGCGTCGGCCACGGCACGATCCAGGAGGTCGTCCGCAAGACCCTGCTGACGTACTGGAACACGGTCGCCTTCCAGGCCCTGTACGCCCGTACGTCCGAGTGGGCGCCCTCCGCGGCCGACCCGGCCCCGGCCGACCGTCCGCTGATCGACCGCTGGCTGCTGTCCGAACTCCACGCGCTCACCGACCAGGTGACGCAGGCTCTGGAGGCGTACGACACCCAGCGCGCCGGCAAGTTGCTGTCCGGGTTCGTCGACGACCTGTCCAACTGGTACGTCCGCCGCTCGCGCCGCCGCTTCTGGCAGGGCGACAAGGCCGCGCTGCGCACGCTGCACGAGGTCGTGGAGACCGTCACCAAGCTGCTGGCCCCGCTGACCCCGTTCATCACCGAGCGGGTCTGGCAGGACCTGGTCGTCCCGGTGACGCCGGGCGCCCCGGAGTCGGTGCACCTGGCGTCCTGGCCGGAGGCGGACCTGACCGCCATCGACCCGGAGCTGTCGAAGCAGATGGTGCTCGTCCGGCGTCTGGTGGAGCTCGGCCGTGCCACGCGCGCGGAGTCGGGCGTCAAGACCCGTCAGCCGCTGTCCCGGGCCCTGGTGGCGGCCACGGGCTTCGACACCCTCGACCCCGAACTGCACACGCAGATCACCGAGGAGCTGAACGTCTCGTCGCTGGCGTCTCTCTCCGATGTCGGCGGCAGCCTGGTGGACACCACCGCGAAGGCCAACTTCCGCGCCCTGGGCAAGCGTTTCGGCAAGCGTGTCCAGGACGTGGCGAAGGCCGTCGCGAACGCCGACGCGGCCGCGCTGTCCTTGGCCCTGCGCGAGGGCACGGCGTCGGTCGGGGTCGACGGTGAGACGATCACCCTCGCCCCGGACGAGGTGATCATCACCGAGACCCCGCGCGAGGGCTGGTCGGTGGCGTCCGACGCGGGCGCCACGGTCGCCCTGGACCTGGAGATCACGGAGGAGCTGCGCCGAGCCGGTCTGGCCCGGGACGCGATCCGCCTGATCCAGGAGGCGCGCAAGAACAGCGGCCTCGACGTGGCCGACCGGATCGCCCTGCGCTGGACGGCGACGGATGCGGCGACGGTCGCGGCGCTGTCGGAGCACGCGGAGCTGATCGCCGACGAGGTCCTTGCGACGGACTTCGCCCAGGGCGAGGCGGACGACGGCTACGGCGCCCCGTTCACGGACGAGGGACTGTCCCTGGTCTTCCGCCTGCGCAAGGCGTAAGCCGGAGGAAGAGCGCAGAGGGCCCGGTCTCCAGGTCGGAGGCCGGGCCCTCGTGCGTGCCCTCGCTGTCAACCCGCGTAAAAGGGGCGGGCCCCGGATCGAAATCCGGGGCCCGCCCCTTTTGAACGCTGCCGACGCCTAAGGCGTACTACTGGCCGTCAGTTGTCGTCCTCGTCGATCAGGAACCCGCGCATCGGCGAGGGAGCCTGACCCATCGGGGACGGACCCTGCGGACGCACCGGCGCCATCGGCTGGGTCATCGCCGGGGACATCTGCTGCTGGCCGCCGTAGGAGGGGGCCGCCGGAGCGGGACCGCCACCCATGCCCGGGTTGCCGCCGTAGGACGGGGCACTCGCACCGGCCGGGGCCATCGACGGCGCCGGGGACGGCGGCAGCGAGGCGGTGGCCGGGGTGCGCGGCGGGGCCAGCGAGTCGTCGGCCTGGGTCTCCAGCTGACGCAGCTGCGACTCCAGGTAGGACTTCAGCCGCGTGCGGTACTCGCGCTCGAAGCCGCGCAGGTCCTCGACCTTGCGCTCCAGCGTGGCGCGAGCGGACTCCAGGGAGCCCATCGCGACGCGGTGCTTCTCCTGCGCGTCCCGCTCCAGGGCGTCGGCCTTGGCTCGGGCGTCACGCTCCAGACCCTCGGCGCGCGAACGCGCCTCGCCGACGATCTTGTTGGCCTCGGAACGGGCCTCGGCGATCGCCTGGTCGGCGGTCTGCTGGGCCAGCGAGAGGACACGGGCGGCGCTGTCGCCACCGGGGCCCTGACCGGGGCCGCCCATCGGACCGCCCATGGGGCCGCCCATCGGACCGCCCATCTGCTGCATCGGGGGCTGACCCATCGGACCGGGACCCTGGCCCATCGGACCGGGACCCTGCGGGCCACCCTGACCGCCGGGACCGGCGGGCAGCTGCGGGGCACCGCTCGGCAGCTGGGGCGGGCCACCCATGGGGCCACCCATCTGCTGCTGCGGCGGGCCCGATATGCCGGCCGGCACCGGGGCGCCCGGGCCTCGCATGCCCTGCTGCGGCGGCATACCCTGCGGCGGCATACCCTGCGGGGGCATACCCTGTTGCGGCGGCATACCCTGCTGGTCCTGCGGCTGCTCCGGAGGCTTGCGCATGTTCTGCTGATTCTGGGCAGCAGCACGCGTGGCCGCGGCCAGTTTGGCGCGCAGGTCCTCGTTCTCGCGGAGCAGGCGGGTCAGCTCGGCTTCGACCTCATCGAGGAAGGCATCGACCTCGTCCTCGTCATAGCCTTCTCGGAGGCGGACGGTCGTGAACTGCTTGTTCCGCACGTCCTCGGGGGTCAACGGCATCTCTTCACCTCAACGTAGTCGTCGGCATTCGGCAAGACGGTAGGTCACATCGCTCATCACAGCCGGCTCACGATCGAGATCAGGATGTAGACGATGATCATCAGTACGAAGAAGGACAGGTCGAGCGCCACGCCCCCGAGACGCAACGGCGGAATAAACCGCCGCAGAAGCTTGAGCGGTGGATCAGTGACAGTGTAGGTGGCCTCCAGAACGACCACCATCGCCTTGCCGGGTTGCCATGAGCGGGCGAACTGGAAGACATAGTCCATGACCAACCGGAAGATCAGCACGATGAGGAAGCACATCAGCGCGATGTAGACGACATCCAGGACCACGCTCATGACCCTTGCTTCCCTCTCCCCAGTTTCCGTGCTGCTGCGGTACCGCGTTGTGTAGCTCTTGTACTGCTTTTTCCGGTTGTGCGTCTCAGCTCTGGTTGAAGAACCCGCCCTCTGCGATGCGGGCCTTGTCCTCCGCCGTGACATCGACGTTAGCAGGCGACAACAGGAACACCTTCTGCGTCACCCGCTCGATGCTGCCGTGAAGACCAAACACCAAACCAGCCGCAAAGTCGACAAGTCGCTTCGCGTCTGTGTCATCCATCTCAGTCAGATTCATGATCACCGGGGTGCCCTCACGGAAGTGTTCCCCGATGGTACGGGCCTCGTTGTAGGTCCGTGGGTGAAGCGTGGTGATCCGGTACGGCTCTCGTTCCGACACGACCTTGGGCATGATCACCGGCGCGTTCTTCTCCAGGCTCTGACGTTCTTGTGTGATGGACGCCACGGGCGCGATGCGCGCCGGGCGCCCGGATTCCGCGGCTAGCGAAGCGGAATGGGGCACCGGGTCGCGCGGAGCCGACGGTTGCACCACTCGTACCGATTCGTCCCTTTGGGACTGGTGTGCACTGTGGGACTGGTGCGACCGCTCGTGCGGCCGGTGGTCCCGCTCCGGCTCGGGGTCGAGTTCCGGTTCGAAGTCGTCATCGGGGTCGAAACCGCGGCCGTCGTACCCATCGTCCTCCACGAGGCCGAGGTAGACCGCCATCTTGCGCATCGCGCCGGCCATGCTCTGAGTCCTCCGCTCTGTGGTGGATCGGCTGACGACTGCCAAGTGCCCGCCATCCACGAGGTCGTTACACCCGCTGCTCAGCGGTAATGACCATATTTTCTGCTGTGGTCCGACTTCCTGGCGACGTTACCCGAGCCTCGCGCGGACTCCGAGTACCGCGCTGCCGACGCGCACATGTGTCGCTCCGGCCGCCACGGCCTGTTCGAGGTCCGCACTCATTCCTGCCGAGACCATGTTCGCAGCCGGATGGACTCGGCGCAGGTCGGTCGACAAATCCATCAACCGCTCGAACGCCGCCTGTTCACGTCCCGCGTACTCTCCGGTCAAGGGTGCGACGGTCATCAACCCGTCGAGCCGCAAACCCGGAGACCCGGCGACCAGACCGGCCAACTCCTCGACCCCGCCCGGCGCCACGCCACCTCGCTCCCCCCGCTCACGCTCACCCGCGTCGAGCGCGACCTGGAGCAGACACCCCACCTCGCGCCCGGCCCGCACGGCCTCCCTGGAGAGGGCCGTCACCAGCTTGGAGCGATCGACGGAGTGCACATGGTCCGCGTAACCGACCACGGATCGCACCTTGTTGGTCTGCAACTGCCCCACAAAATGCCAAGTAAGGGGCAGATCCGAGCATTCCGCGGCCTTCGGTGCCGCGTCCTGGTCCTTGTTCTCGGCGACATGACGCACACCGAGCTCCGACAGGATCCGCACATCGCTCGCGGGATAGGTCTTGGTGACCACGATCAGGGTCACCTCCTCGCGCTTCCGCCCGGCGGAGGCGCAGGCCGCGGCGATACGCTTCTCCACTTTCGCCAGGTTCGAGGCGAGTTCGTCCTTACGTTCCGTCATGCCCCATCAGTCCAGCCAGACATAGCCCGCGAGCCGGCCTGTGGTCCGGTCGCGGCGGTACGAGAAGTGGTCGCCCGATTCGCGGGTGCACACCGGCGACTGCTCCCGGTCGCGCACCCCGAGCCGGTCGAGCTGCGCGTGCACTCCGGCGGTCACATCCACCGCGGGCGTGCCCCAGCTCGTCTCGGCGTGGGCCGCCGGCTCGATCGCGGAGACCTCGGCGCGCATCTCCTCGGGTACCTCGTAGCACCGGCCGCAGACCGCGGGCCCGGTGCGGGCGACGATCCGGGACGGTTCGGCGCCCAGTTCCGTCATCGCACGCACCGCGGCCGGGACAACCCCGGCGATCATGCCGGGACGACCCGCGTGAGCTGCGGCGACGACACCCGCGACCGGGTCGGCCAGCAGGACCGGGGTGCAGTCGGCGGTGAGGACGGCGAGGGCCAGTCCGCGTTCGGCGGTGACGATCGCGTCGACCTCCGGCACCGGCCGCTCGCCCCAGGGCCGGTCGACCACGGCGACGTCCTTGCCGTGGACCTGGTTCATCCAGACCACCCGGCCCGGCTCGATCCCCAGCGACTTGGCGGCCAGCTCCCGGTTGGTGCGCACCGCGCCGGGGTCGTCCCCGACCGCCCCGCCGAGGTTGAGCTCCTCGTACGGAACGGCGCTCACCCCGCCCCACCTGTCGGTGAAGGCGAAGTGCGCGCCGCTCACGGTGTCGCGCTGTCCTATCACTTCAGGAAGTCCGGCACGTCCAGCTCCTCGGCCGCGCTGTCCGAGTAGGACCGGGACGGCGGGACCGGCGGGGCGACCGGGAGGTCGGCGGCGGGCTCGGGAGCGGGCGCCGGCTCCTCCTTCGGCGTGACGCTGCCGAGCGAGCCGAAGGACGGGCGGCTCTCGGGCTGCCGTACCGGGGTCGGCTCCTCGCGCTTGGCCGAGGACGAGCCGAGGATGTTGTCCCGCTTGGCGGGCGGCTGGCCGCCGTCGAAGCCGGCCGCGATCACGGTGACCCGGACCTCGTCGCCGAGGGCGTCGTCGATCACCGCGCCGAAGATGATGTTGGCCTCGGGGTGCGCGGCCTCGCTGACCAGCTGGGCGGCCTCGTTGATCTCGAACAGGCCGAGGTCGGAGCCGCCGGAGATGGAGAGCAGGACACCGCGGGCGCCGTCGATGGACGCCTCCAGCAGCGGCGAGGAGATCGCCATCTCGGCCGCGGCCACCGCGCGGTCGTCGCCGCGGGCCGAGCCGATGCCCATCAGGGCCGAGCCGGCCTCGGACATGACCGACTTGACGTCGGCGAAGTCGAGGTTGATCAGGCCGGGCGTGGTGATGAGGTCGGTGATGCCCTGGACACCGGAGAGCAGGACCTGGTCGGCCGACTTGAAGGCGTCGAGCACCGAGACCTGGCGGTCCGAGATGGACAGCAGCCGGTCGTTCGGGATGACGATGAGGGTGTCGACCTCTTCGCGCAGCTCGGCGATGCCGTCCTCGGCCTGGTTGGCGCGGCGCCGTCCCTCGAAGGTGAACGGGCGGGTGACCACACCGATGGTGAGGGCGCCCAGCGAGCGGGCGATGTTGGCCACGACCGGCGCGCCGCCGGTGCCGGTGCCGCCGCCTTCACCGGCCGTCACGAAGACCATGTCGGCCCCCTTGAGGACCTCCTCGATCTCCTCGCGGTGGTCCTCGGCGGCCTTGCGGCCGACGGCCGGGTTGGCTCCGGCGCCGAGTCCGCGGGTGAGTTCACGGCCGACGTCGAGCTTGACGTCGGCGTCGCTCATCAACAGCGCCTGTGCGTCCGTGTTGATGGCGATGAACTCGACACCCTTGAGACCGACCTCGATCATCCGGTTGATGGCATTGACACCACCGCCGCCGACACCGATGACTTTGATGACTGCGAGGTAGTTCTGCGGTGCTGCCACGTCGAAGGCCTCTCGCCTCGATTACGTGTCGCCGGACCTGCGAAGCTGTGCTGCCCCGTGATCCGGACGACTGATGCCGAATGGGCCGGTCCGTAGCGCCGACCCGAACCCTAACGCTGAAGTTTAGGGTTACCAGTGTGTCCGTTCCTTGAAGTCTTCTGAACAGGACACTAAGTCGACAAGTGGCGCCCGTTCAACGAACACGCCGAACCTCCCGTTTTTCTTTTCACCCTATGTGATCAGCCGTAGCAGTGCCCAACCAGGGTGCTGGCCTGCGCGGATGTGCGTCAACTCCCCGCTGACGCGGGGGCGGTGGGAACGCTGACATCGAAGTGCCGCGCACCCGGGGAGGCTTTCATCAGGGCGCTGAGTGTGCGAGCCTTCGCCGCACCCTTCTCGGAGCTGCCCCAGTCGACGGTCCGGCCGTCGGCCAACTCCAGCGAGATCTCGTCGTAGGAACGGACCTTGACGGTCCGGGTGTCCCGCGCGACGGCGGCCGGAACGGCGCCGGCGACCCGGACCGCCTCGCGCACCAGCCGGTCCTCGCCGAAGCGGCGCAGGCTGGCGGCGGCGGAATCGGACGAAGAGGGCGTCAATTCCAGTGCGGGAACGCCTTTTGGAGCTACAGAAACCGTGGCGAAACGGACACCTTCTCTGTCCACTTCGACGAAGTTCCCGCCCTTTCGCACAATCAGAACCGCGGTTCGCTCGGTCACTTTCAGCCCGATTTCATCGGGCCAGGAACGGCCCACGTCCACCACGTCAATTCGCGGTAGTTTCCGCTTCAGTCGTGCCTCGATGGCTTCGGTGTCGACCGAGACCAGCGGCGAGCCGACCGGTACGTCGGCGGCCTCGCGCACCTGCTCGGGGGTGAGCACCCGGGTCCCGGACACCGTCACGCGCTCCAGGCGCAGCCAGTCGGAGCCGTACAACACCCAGACGCCGCCCGCCCCGAGGAGCACCAGCGCGACGGCGAGGATGATGATCATACGAAGCCGTGGTGGCCGCACCCGCCGGGCAGCGGGCGGGCCGGACGACTGCTGTTGACGTTCCCCGCGCTCGGCGGTCGTCGATCCGGCCACGCTGCCTGCCCTCCGTCGTACGTCCTAGCGTCGGTGCGAGGCGATCGCCTCGTACACCATGCCGACGAGCAGCTCGTCGGCGTCCCGGCGGCCGAACTCGCTGGCGGCGCGGGACATCTCGTACAGCCGGTGCGGGTCGGCGAGCACGGGCAGGACGTTGTGCTGCACCCACTCGGGGGTGAGCTCCGCGTCGTCGACCAGCAGTCCGCCGCCCGCCTTGACCACCGGCTGGGCGTTCAGCCGCTGTTCGCCGTTGCCGATGGGCAGCGGGACGTAGGCGGCCGGGAGTCCGACGGCGGAGAGTTCGGCGACGGTCATCGCGCCCGCGCGGCAGAGCATCATGTCGGCCGCGGCGTACGCGAGGTCCATCCGATCCAGGTAACTTACCGGGATGTACGGGGGCATTCCCGGCATCTGCTGCACGTGCGGCAGTTCGTTCTTCGGGCCGACCGCGTGCAGGATCTGGATCCCGGCCTGCTGGAGCCAGGGCGCGACCTGCTGGACGACCTCGTTCAGCCGCCGGGCGCCCTGGGAGCCGCCGGAGACCAGCAGGGTCGGCAGGTTGGGGTCGAGGCCGAACATCGCGCGGGCCTCGGGACGCACCGCGGCCCGGTCCAGGGTGGCGATGGAGCGGCGCAGCGGGATGCCGATGTACCGGGCGTCCCGCAGCTTGCTGTCGGGGGTGGAGACGGCGACCCGGGCCGCGTAGCGCGAGCCGATCTTGTTGGCGAGCCCGGGGCGGGCGTTGGCCTCGTGGATCACGATCGGCACACCGAGGCGCTTGGCGGCCAGATAGCCGGGCAGCGCGACATAGCCGCCGAAGCCGACCACGGCGTCCGCCTTGGTGCGCTCCAGGATCTGCTCGGCGGCCTTGATCGTGCCGCGCAGCCGGCCCGGGACGGTGATCAGCTCAGGGGTCGGCTTGCGGGGCAGCGGGACGGCCGGGATCAGCGCCAGCTCGTAGCCGCGCTGCGGGACGAGCTGGGTCTCCAGGCCGCGCTCCGTGCCCAGGGCCGTGATCCCCACGGTCGGGTCCTGCCTGCGCAGGGCGTCCGCGAGGGCGAGCGCGGGCTCGATGTGGCCCGCGGTTCCTCCGCCGGCGAGTACGACATGCACCGAAATTCACCGCTCTCCGGACGAACGCGCCACCGAGGCGCGCCGTCGCATCGTGTTCCATCTCCGGGGCTCCCTGGTCGCAGCAGAGCCCCGCGCACCCCGCTTTCTACCAAAGCGGGGTTGCCGCATCGAAAGCGCCGCCCGCGCAGCGGGCTCATCGCGCGCGAAGGCGATCAGCAGCCCGATGGCGAACATGGTCGGCAGCAGGGCGGACCCTCCGTAGGAGAACAGCGGGAGGGGGACACCGGCGATCGGCAGCAGACCGAGCACCGCACCGATGTTGATCACCGCCTGCGCGGTGATCCAGGTGGTCACACCTCCCGCGGCGTACCTCACGAAGGGGTCCTCCGTGCGTCCGGCCACGCGGATACCCGCATAGCCTAGAGCCGCGAAGAGGGCGAGCACCGACAGCGTCCCCGCCAGGCCCAGTTCCTCACCGGTGACGGCGAAAATGAAGTCGGTGTGGGCTTCAGGCAGTTGTCCCCATTTCTCCACACTCGCTCCGAGCCCGGAGCCGAAGATCCCGCCGGACGCGAGCGCGTAGATGCCGTGCACCGCCTGCCAGCAGCTGTCCCCGGGACCGGGGTCGGTGGCGCCGATGCACTGGAGGCGGGCCATCCGGTTCGGGCTGGTCCTGATGAGGAGCAGGCCGATCAGGCCGGCGATCGACAGGACCCCCACGAACAGCCGGGTCGGCGCACCCGCCAGCCAGAGCAGCCCGAACAGGATCGCGGTGAGGATGATCGCCGTACCCATGTCGCCGCCGAGCATGATCAGTCCGAGCAGCATGAAGGCGACCGGGACCAGCGGCACCAGCATGTGCTTCCACTGGGTCAGCAGCTTCTTGTCCTGCTTGCGGGCGAGCAGGTCCGCGCCCCACAGGACGAGCGCGAGCTTGCCGAACTCGCTGGGCTGGAGCAGGAAGGGGCCGCCGACGGAGATCCAGTTCTGGTTGCCGTTGACCGAGACCCCTATCCCCGGCACCTGCACCAGCGCCATCAGGAAGACCGCGCCCGCGATGATCGGATAGGCCAGTGCCCGGTGCAGTTTGACCGGCATCCGGGAGGCGGCGAACAGCAGTCCGGCGCCGATCAGCGCGGCCAGGGACTGCTTGCGGAAGAAGTACGACCCCGGCAGCGACATCTGCAGCGCCTTGATCTGGGAGGCCGAGTAGACCATCACCAGACCCAGCACGGTGATCAGCAGACTGCCGCCGAGGATCAGGTAGTAGGCGGTCAGCGGCCGGTCCCAGGCCTTCTTGGCGCGGAGGTAGAGCTGCCGGAAGGGGTTCTCGCGCGGGCGCCGGGGGGCGGCGGGACGTCGGGCGGCTCGCTGGACCGGAGGGCGGCCCGTACGGCTACTGGACATCACCGGCTCCTCGCACCCGACCGCCGAACCCGAGCCACATCCGAGTCACCCCGTCCCTCCAAAGGGCCCCGAAGCACCCCAGATGGCCGGGACCCGCCGTCAGGCGTCGGTCCCGAGTTCGCGGACCGCTTCCGCGAACGCGTCGCCGCGCTTGTTGTAGTTGGCGAACATGTCCATCGAGGCGCAGGCCGGAGCCAGCAGCACCGTGTCTCCCGCGCCGGCCAGCCGCTGGGCCTCCTGGACCGCCGCGAGCATCGCCCCAGTGTCGGTCCGGTCGAGGTCGACGACGGGCACTTCCGGGGCGTGTCGCGCGAGCGCTTCGCGGATCAGCGCCCGGTCGGCACCGATCAGGACGACCCCGCGAAGTCGCTCGGCCGACTTGGTGACCAGCTCGTCGAAGGTGGCGCCCTTCGCCAGTCCGCCCGCGATCCACACGATGGACTCGTACGCCGCCAACGAGGCTTCCGCCGCGTGGGTGTTGGTGGCCTTGGAGTCGTCGATGTAGGCGACTCCGTCCACGTCCGCCACGTGCGCGATGCGATGGGCGTCCGGGGTGAAGTCCCGCAGCCCGTCCCGTACGGCCCTGGCGGGCACCCCGAAGGCGCGCGCGAGGGCCGCCGCGGCAAGGGCGTTGGCGATGTTGTGCGGGGCCGGCGGGTTGACGTCGGAGACCTCGGCAAGCTCCTGGGCGTTCTTCTGCCGGTTCTCCACGAAGGCGCGGTCGACCAGGATGCCCTCGACGACGCCGAGTTGGGACGGGCCCGGGGTGCCGAGGGTGAAGCCGATGGCCCGGCAGCCCTCCTCGACGTCCGCCGCGCGCACCAGGTCCTCGGTCGCCTTGTCGGCGGCGTTGTAGACACAGGCGACGCGATTGCCCTCGTAGATACGGCCCTTGTCGGCGGCGTACGCCTCCATCGAGCCGTGCCAGTCGAGGTGGTCGGGGGCGAGGTTCAGCACGGCCGCGGAGTGGGCGCGCAGCGAGGGCGCCCAGTGCAGCTGGTAGCTGGAGAGTTCGACCGCCAGGACGTCGTACTCCTCGTCCCCGAGGACCGCGTCCAGCAGGGAGACGCCGATGTTGCCGACCGCCGCCGTGCGCAGGCCCGCCGCCTTGAGGATGGCGGCGAGCATCTGGACCGTGGTGGTCTTGCCGTTGGTGCCGGTGACGGCGAGCCAGGGCGCCGCGTCCGGCCCGCGCAGGCGCCAGGCCAGTTCGACATCGCCCCAGATCTCCAGGCCGGCCGCGCGGGCCGCCTCGAACAGCGGCTTGTCCGGCTTCCAGCCGGGCGCGGTGACGATCAGTTCGGTGCCCTCGGGCAGGGTGGCGCCGTCGCCGAGGCGGACGGTGACGCCCAGTGCCTCCAGCTCCGCGGCCTGTGCACGCGCGCGTGCGTCGTCGCCGTCGTTGACGACCGTGACGATCGCCCCGCGCGCGTGGAGCACCTTCGCCGCCGGGATGCCGGAGACGCCGAGCCCGGCGACGGTGACGTGCTTGCCCTGCCAGTGGAGAGGCTCCGAGGAGGTCACTTTTCCGCTGCCCACCCTGCGTAGAAGAGACCCAGGCCGACGATCACGCAGATGCCCTGGATGATCCAGAAACGGACCACCACGAGCACTTCGGACCAGCCCTTGAGTTCGAAGTGGTGCTGGAGCGGCGCCATCCGGAAGACGCGCTTTCCGGTGAGCCGGAAGGAGCCGACCTGGATGACCACCGACATGGTGATCAGCACGAACAGACCGCCCATGACGGCCACCAGCAGCTCCGTGCGGGAGCAGATGGCCAGACCCGTCAGGACACCGCCGAGAGCGAGCGAACCGGTGTCACCCATGAAGATCTTGGCCGGCGACGTGTTCCACCACAGGAAGCCGAGGCAGGCGCCCATCAGCGCGGCGGAGATGACGGCGAGATCCAGCGGATCGCGCACTTCGTAACAGGCGTTGGGGCTGGGCAGGATCTGCGCGTTGGCGCAGGACTCCTGGAACTGCCAGACGCCGATGAAGGTGTAGGCGCCGAAGACGAGCACGGAGGCGCCGGTGGCCAGACCGTCCAGGCCGTCCGTCAGGTTCACGCCGTTCGACATCGCGAGGATCATGAACAGCGCCCAGATGACGAACAGCACCGGTCCGATCGTCCAGCCGAAGTCGGTGATGAACGACAGCTTCGTGGAGGCCGGGGTGTTGCCGCGGGCGTCCTCGAACTGCAGCGCGAGGACCGCGAAGGAGACACCGACGAGCAGCTGTCCGGCCATCTTCGCCTTGGCCCGCAGACCCAGCGAACGCCGCTTGACGATCTTGATGTAGTCGTCGAGGAAGCCGACCAGACCCATGCCGACCATCAGGCCGAGCACCAGCACACCGGAGTAGGTCGGCGGCTTGCCCGTGATGAGCTTCGACAGGAAGTAGGCGGCGACCGTCGCCAGGATGAAGGCGATACCGCCCATCGTCGGCGTACCGCGCTTGCTCGCGTGCTCACGCGGGCCGTCGTCCCGGATGTACTGGCCGTAGCCCTTGCGGGCGAGCAGCTTGATCAGCAGCGGGGTGCCGATCAGCGTGAGGAAGAGGCCAATGACTCCCGCGAACAGGATCTGGTTCATCATCGGGCGGCAACCTCACCCTCGGCACCGGTCTCGACGAGCGCCTGCGCCACGCTCTCGAGGCCGACCGAACGGGACGCCTTCACGAGTACGACATCCCCCGGGCGCAACTCGCTGCGCAACAGGTCGACCGCCGCCTGTGCGTCGGACACGTGCACCGACTCCTCACCCCACGAACCCTCGTTATATGCGCCCAGTTGCAGCCAGGACGCTTCCCTGCCCCCGACCGCGACGAGCTTGCCGACATTGAGCCGGACGGCGAGCCGTCCGACCGCGTCGTGCTCGGCGAGCGCCTCGTCCCCGAGCTCGGCCATCTTGCCGAGCACCGCCCACGTACGACGTCCCTTGCCCATCGCCGCGAGCGCGCGCAGGGCGGCTCGCATGGACTCGGGGTTCGCGTTGTAGGCGTCGTTGACGACCGTCACGCCGTCCGGGCGCTCGGTGACCTCCATCCGCCAGCGGGAGAGGGTGCCCGCCTCGGAGAGCGCGGTGGCGATCTCTTCCGCGGACATGCCCAGCTCGTGGGCGACGGCGGCCGCGGCGAGCGCGTTCGACACGTGGTGCTCACCGTACAGGCGCATGGTCACTTCGCTTGCACCGGAGGGTGTGTGAAGCATGAAGGAAGGCTGTCCGCTGTCCGTGAGTCGCACGTTCTCGGCGCGTACGTCCGCTTCGCCGGACTCTCCGAAAAGGAGCACCTTCGCCTTCGTACGGGAGGCCATGGCCCGGACCAGGGGGTCGTCCGCGTTGAGGATCGCGGTGCCGCCGTCCCCCGCCGACGGGAGCGCTTCCACGAGTTCGCCCTTGGCCTCGGCGATCTGCTCGCGGCCGCCGAACTCGCCGATGTGGGCGGTGCCGACGTTGAGGACCAGGCCGATCCTGGGCGGGGTGAGTTCGGTGAGGTAGCGGATGTGGCCGATACCGCGGGCGCCCATCTCCAGGACGAGGAACTTCGTCTCCCCGGTGGCGCTGAGCGCGGTGAGCGGCAGCCCGATCTCGTTGTTCAGCGAGCCGGGCGTGAACACGGTCGGCGCCTTGCGCTGAAGCACCTGGGCGATCAGGTCCTTGGTGCTGGTCTTGCCCGCGGAGCCGGTGAGGGCGACGAGAGTGGTGCCGAGTTCGGCGACGACGTGCCGGGCGAGGGCGCCGAGGGCCCGCTGGACGTCGTCCACGACGATCGCGGGCACGCCGACGGGCCGCGAGGCGAGCACGGCCGCCGCGCCCGACTCGACGACAGCGGCCGCGAAGTCGTGGCCGTCGACGCGCTCGCCGACGAAGGCGACGAAGAGGCTGCCGGGCCCCGCCTCACGGGAGTCCCGGACGACCGGTCCGGTGACCCGTACCGACGGATCCGGTATGTCGTACGTCTGCCCGCCGACGACTTCTGCGATCTCGGCGAGAGAGAGGGCGATCACAAGTTCATCCCTGGGTCTGCTGGATAGCTTCGCGAAGCACCTGGCGGTCGTCGAAGGGACGCACCACCCCGGCGATGTCCTGCCCCTGCTCGTGGCCCTTGCCCGCGACCAGCACGGTGTCCCCGGGCCGTGCCCGGGCGACGGCGGCGGCGATCGCGGCGGCCCGGTCCTCGAAGACCTGGACCTCACCGCGCTCGTGCTGGGGCACCGAGGCCGCGCCCTGGAGCATGGCCGCGAGGATCGCGAGGGGGTCCTCGGAGCGGGGGTTGTCGGAGGTCAGTACGGCCGTGTCGGCGAGCCGGGCCGCGGCGGCGCCCATCGGCGCCCGCTTGGTCGTGTCCCGGTCGCCGCCGCAGCCGAGCACGATGTGCAGCTTGCCCTCGGTGACCTTGCGCAGGGCGCGCAGAACCGATTCGACGGCGTCGGTCTTGTGGGCGTAGTCCACGACCGCGAGATAGGGCTGGCCCGCGTCCACCCGCTCCAGCCGGCCGGGCACCCCGGGAACGGCGGCGATGCCGTCGGCGGCTTGCTGCGGGTCGAGGCCCGCGACGGCCAGGGCGACGATCGAGGCGAGGGTGTTGGCCACGTTGAACGGTCCGGCCAGCGGCGAGCGGGCGCTGATCCGCTCGCCCTTGGGGCCGATGACGGTGAACGCCGAGTCCATGGGCCCCACCTGGACGTCCTCGGCGCGCCAGTCGGCGTCGGGGTGGCCCTCGGCGGAGAAGGTGACCACGGGGACCGTGGCCTCCTTGGTGAGCCTGCGGCCGTACTCGTCATCGAGGTTGACCACGCCGAGCCTGCTGCGTTCCGGCGTGAACAGCTGCGCCTTGGCCCGGAAGTAGTCCTCCATGTCGGAGTGGAACTCCATGTGTTCCGGGCTGAGGTTGTTGAAGACGGCGATGTCGAAGACGCAGCCGTCGACCCGGCCGAGGACCAGCGCGTGGCTGGAGACCTCCATGGCGACCGCCTCGACCCCGCGCTCGCGCATGACGGCGAACAGGGCCTGGAGGTCGGTGGCCTCGGGCGTGGTGCGCTCGGACTTGATGCGCTCGTCGCCGATGCGCATCTCGACCGTGCCGATCAGTCCGGTGGACCGGACCGTCTTCAGGCCGCCCTCGACGAGATAGGCGGTGGTGGTCTTGCCGGAGGTTCCGGTGATCCCGATCTGGAGCAGATCGCGGCCGGGGTGACCGTAGATCGTGGCCGCCAGTTCGCCCATCTGCCCGCGCGGATCGTCCACCACCAGCACGGGCAGGCCCGTGGCGGCGGCGCGTTCGGCGCCGGTCGGGTCGGTCAGTACGGCGACCGCGCCGAGGCCCGCGGCCTGGGTGACGAAGTCGGCGCCGTGCAGCCGGGCACCGGGCAGGGCGGCGTACAGGTCGCCGGGGCGGACGGCGCGCGAGTCATGGGTGATGCCCGTGACCTCCGCGTCCTGGCCCGGCCGTGCGGCACCCAGCTGGTCGGCGAGCTCCGCGAGGGGTGTGGCGGAGACCTGGACCGGCCGGGGCGGCCCGGGATATGTCACGGGTGCGCCCTTCTGGGTGGTTTGGGACTGATCAGCGTGTGGCACGGCGGTGAGCGTACCGGGCGCACCCGCCTCGGAGCGAAGCGAGGCGGCGGACGGTCCGTGGTTCCGGGGATCAGGGGTGATCGTTGTCACGAGGTGGTTCCTGGCTGCTCGGTACTGATCAGGGTGTGAAGGTGACCGGGAGGTTGGCGGCCGCGGCCCCGGTCGGCGGGACCTGGAGGGTCTTCAGGGCGAACTCCATGACCTTCTTGTAGACGGGCCCGCAGATCTGGCCGCCGAAGTAGCTGCCCTTGGTGGCGTTCTGGATGGCGCAGTAGACGGTGACCCGGGGCTGGTCGGCGGGCGCGAACCCGGCGAACGAGGAGGTGTAGCCGCGGTACTTGCCGGTGGCCGGATCCACGCGGTTGGCCGTACCGGTCTTGCCCGCGACCCGGTAGCCGGGGATACGCGCCTTGGTGCCGGTGCCCTCCCTGTCGTCCACCACCGACTCCAGCATCTTGGCGAGGGTCTTCGCCGTCCCGGCGCTCACGACCCGTGTCTTACCTGGCTTCTCGGCGGGGGTGAAGCGTCCGTCGGGCCCCTTGGTGCCGCGGACGAGGGTGGGGTCCACGCGGACGCCGCCGTTGGCGATCGTCGAGTAGACGGAGGCGGCCTGCATCGCGTTGATGGAGACGCCCTGGCCGAAAGGAATCGTGTACTGCTGCGAGGTCGACCACTCCTCGGGCGGCGCGAGGATGCCCTTGGTCTCGCCGGGGAAGTCGAGACCGGTGTGGCTGCCGAGGCCGAACTTGCGCAGGTAGGAGTAGAGGACCTTGTTGGCCTCCTGCTGCGTCTCGCCGAGCTGTCCGGTGGCCAGGATGGTGCCGATGTTGCTGGACTTGGCGAGCACGCCGTTGAGCGTGAGGTACCAGGTGGGGTGATCGATGTCGTCCCGGAAGAGCCGGTCGCCGCGGTGCAGCCGGTTGGGCACCACGACATGGGTGTCGGGGGTGGCCGCGCCCTCTTCGAGTACGGCGGCCATCGACATCACCTTGGCCGTGGAGCCGGGCTCGTAGGCGTCCTCCAGGCTCCAGTTGTGCAGGGAGGCGCCGTCGGCCTTGGAGAGGTCGTTGGGGTCGAAGCCGGGTGAGTTGGCCATGGCGAGGATCTCGCCGGTCCTGGTGTCCTGGACGATCACATAGCCGCGGTCGGCCTTGGACTCCTTCACCTGCTCGCTGATGGCGTTCTGCGCGGCCCACTGGATGTCGCGGTCGATGGTGAGCTCGACATCGCTGCCGGGCACCGCGGGCGTCTCGGTGGATCCGGCGGTCGGCACCTGGCGGCCGCCGGACTGGGCGTAGCGGATCTTGCCGTCCTGGCCGGCCAGCTCCTGCTCCAGCTGCCGCTCGACCCCGCCGCCGCCCTTGCCGTCGTAGTTGACCCAGCCCAGTATCCCGGCGGCGAGGTCGCCGTTGGGGTACACGCGCTTGCTGCTGGCCACCGAGAAGACGCCCGCGAGGGCGTTGACGGTGCCCGGGTCGGACTCGGCCTTGGTGGCGAGGGCGCTCTTGAGGTCCTTGATCTGCTTCCAGACCTGCGGGGTCTGACGGCGGGCGAGCAGGACGTACTGTCCCTTCGCCCTGAGCTTCTTGGCCAGGGCGGCCTGGTCCTGGCCGAGGATCGGCGCGAGCAGCGCTGCGGCCTGCTCCGGTCCGTCGGAGGTCTTGAGGGCCTTGCGCGTGAACATCGTGGGGTCGGCCGTGATGTCGTACGCGTCCACGCTGGCGGCGAGCGCCACGCCGTTGCGGTCGGTGATGCCGCCGCGCTCGGCGGCCAGGGTGTAGCCGACGTACCGGTTCTTCTCGGCCTTGGCGGCGTAGGTGCCGGCGTCGACGGCCTGGACCTGCAGGAGCCGTACGACGAAGGCGATCAGGACGAGGGTCAGCGCCAGGCTGACCATGCGCAGCCGGGGGCGGGGGCTGCCGAGCCGGAGGGCTTGGGGGGCCGCGGGCCGGGGCTGCGCCGGGCGGCGGGCCGGGCGGGCGCCGGGGCCAGGGGTGCGCCGGTTCGCGGGACGGTCGGGCCGGGCGGGTCCTGGCACCCGGCGGCGCGGCGGTTGCTTGCCTGAATCGGCCACTCTTCCGTCACCTGCCGGGGGTCGTCGGGGTCGGGGACGTGGTCACGAACGCCTCGGGGGCCAGGACCAGCGGATTCTGTACGACGCCTCCGCGGGCGCCGGCGGGGGCCGGGGCGGGGACGCCCTTGACGGTGCCGTCGGGGTCGAGGAAGACGGGGTCGCCGCCCGGCACCATGCCCAGCTCACGGGCCCGGCGCTGGAGGGCGTCCGGCGCGGAGTAGGCGTCGACGTCCCGCTGGAGCCCCTGTTCCTCGTCGGTGAGGCTCTTGGTGTCCTTCTGGAGGTCGTCGAGCCGGAACGCGCCCTCGCTGAGGGCGGAGTTCAGCACCAGCAGCCCGATGAGACCACCGCCGAGCAGTAGGACGACCAGGAGCACGAAGGGGGTGCGGGCGGCCTGTCCCGGTCCGGCCGGGAGGAGCCGGGCGAGCCGGGCGGCCCTGCCCCTCAGTTCGGGTTTCCTACTCACCGGCCCCGCCTCGGTTGGAGTTTCCTACTCACTCGTCCTCCCCGTGAGTGCGGGTCACTCGACGTCCTCCCTGATGCGCTCCGCCCCGCGCAGTCGCGCCGGTGCCGCCCGGCGGTTCTCGGCGACCTCTGCCTCGGTGGGAAGTTCGGCACCGCGCGTGAGCAGCTTGAGCCGCGGCTGGTACTGCTCGGGGACCACCGGCAGCCCGGGCGGCGCCGTGGTGGCGGCGCCGGCCGCGAACACCTGCTTGACCAGCCGGTCCTCCAGCGAGTGGTACGACAGCACGGCGATCCGGCCGCCCACGGCGAGGGCCTTCACGGCGCCCGGGATCGCCCGCTCCAGGACGGACAGCTCGCCGTTGACCTCGATGCGCAGCGCCTGGAAGGTGCGCTTGGCGGGGTTGCCGCCGGTGCGCTTGGCGGCCTGCGGCAGCGCGTCCCGGATGAGCTCCACGAGCCGCGCGCTGTTGGAGAACGGCTCCTTGTCGCGCTCGCGCACGACGGCGGCCACGATCCGCTTGGCCTGCTTCTCCTCGCCGTACGCGCGCAGGATCCGCACCAGCTCGCCCGCGGGGTAGGTGTTGAGGACCTCGGCGGCGCTGATGCCGGTCGTCTGGTCCATGCGCATGTCGAGGGGGGCGTCCTGGGCGTAGGCGAAGCCGCGGTCGGCCTCGTCGAGCTGCATGGAGGAGACGCCGAGGTCGAACAGCACGCCCTGTACGCGCGGGATGCCGAGTCTGGTCAGTACCTCGGGCAGCTCGTCGTAGACGGCGTGCACCAGGGTGGCCCGCTCGCCGAAGGGGGCGAGCCGCTCGCCGGACAGGCGCAGGGCCTCCTTGTCCCGGTCCAGGGCGACCAGGCGGGCCTCGGGGAACTGCTGGAGGAGGGCCTCGCTGTGGCCGCCGAGGCCGAGCGTGCAGTCGACGACGACCGCTCCGGGCGCCTGGAGGGCGGGGGCCAACATGTCCAGGCACCGCTGGAGCATCACCGGGACATGTCGACTGTTGCTCAAGGGGCCCTCTCAGGTCCGGCGGGCGGTACGCACCGCCGGGTCCCCGCCCGCTCGTGAAGGGGAGGCCCGCCGGCGCCAAGAGCGTCAGCCGGCCGGGAGCGGGAGGAGGCCGAGCCGTACGTACGCGCCGCGCACGTGGGGAGATCTCCGGCGGGCGCGCCGGGTCCTACGGGAAGTTCAGTCCAGCAGGGAGGCCTCGCCTCCCGCTTCGCGTCACTTTAGTCCACCCTGTCTCGCGGTCAATCAACCGGCCTGCGCGTCGTGGCCCGGGGTCGGCGCGAAGCCGGGTGCCGGGGAATTTCACTCCTACAGGCGCACTCGTACCCCCCTTGTGGGTTAGCTCACAACAGGGCTCAATGACGTTCTTTGTCCCCTCTCACACAGGGACGGGAGCGGAGGTGACCAGTACCGTCATGACTATGACGACTTCTGCATCGGTTCCCGCAGGTCCCCACGGCGCCATCGCCGACGGCGGCACGGTCACCGACCGTCTCGTCGAGGCGAACGGGCAGTACGCCGCGGCGTTCACCGATCCCGGCATGGACGCCCGCCCGGTCCTGCACGTCGCCGTCGTGGCCTGCATGGACGCCCGGCTCGACCTGCACGCCGCGCTCGGCCTTGAGCTCGGCGACTGTCACACCATCCGTAACGCGGGCGGCGTCGTCACCGACGACGTGATCCGCTCCCTCACCATCAGCCAGCGGGCGCTCGGCACCCGCAGCGTCGTGCTGATCCATCACACGGGCTGCGGTCTGGAGACCCTCACCGAGGAGTTCCGGCACGACCTGGAGATGGAGGTCGGCCAGCGTCCGGCCTGGGCCGTGGAGGCCTTCCGGGACGTCGACCAGGACGTACGTCAGTCCATGCAGCGCGTGCGGACCTCGCCGTTCCTGGTCCACACCGACGACGTGCGCGGCTTCGTCTTCGATGTGCGGACCGGCCTGCTGCGCGAGATCGACCCCGCGTAACCTCCCCCTGAACCTGTCGTTTCGCTGTTGATTTCCGACTCCGGGGCGCCCAAAAGGCAGTAAAACCCGACATATCGCAGGCACTTGTCCACAGGCGAGTGACACGAATCGGTAACGGCAGCAAGAATGCGAGTGTGGCGTCACACGGAACTTTCCACGTGTGGTGTCCGTGTTTCGGGGTGGGCCGGTCCGCATCGCAGAGCGTCGGCCCGGAAAGAACGGGCCGAGGAGGGCCGGGTGACGACCTATGACGATCGAGCGAGCCTCACTGATCTGACTGCCACCGTGGAGCGTGTCCGCAGTTCGGTGGAGGGAGTGATCGAGGGCAAGCCCGAGGTCGTACGGCTTTCGCTGACCGTACTGCTCGCCGAGGGACATCTTCTGATCGAGGACGTCCCCGGCGTGGGCAAGACAATGCTGGCCAAAGCGCTGGCACGGTCGATCGACTGCTCGGTGCGGCGAATTCAGTTCACCCCCGACCTGCTGCCCTCGGACATCACCGGTGTGTCCATCTGGGACCAGCAGCAGCGGGATTTCGAGTTCAAGCCGGGTGCGATCTTCGCGCAGATCGTGATCGGCGACGAGATCAACCGCGCCTCGCCCAAGACCCAGTCCGCGCTGCTGGAGTCCATGGAGGAGCGGCAGGTCACCATCGACGGGCAGACCTATGAGCTGCCCAGCCCCTTCATGGTGGTGGCCACCCAGAACCCGGTCGAGATGGAGGGCACCTACCCGCTGCCCGAGGCCCAGCGCGACCGCTTCATGGCCCGGGTCTCCATCGGCTACCCGAGCGCGGAGGCCGAGCTCCAGATGCTCGACATCCACGGCGGGGTGAACCCGCTGGACGACCTCCAGCCGGTGGCCCACGCGCACGACATCGTGAAGCTGATCGACGCCGTCCGCGGGGTCCATGTCGCCGAACCGGTCCGGCGCTACGCCGTCGAGCTGGTCGCCGCCACGCGTAACCACCCGGACCTCAGACTCGGCGCCTCCCCGCGCGCGACGCTGCATCTGCTGCGCGCGGCGAAGGCGTCCGCCGCCCTGAGCGGCCGGGAGTACGCCCTGCCGGACGATGTGCAGGCCCTCGCCGTGGCCGTACTGGCCCACCGGCTGCTGCCCACCGCCCAGGCCCAGCTCAACCGCCGTACGTCGGAGCAGGTGGTGCAGGAGATCCTGCAGCGCACCACGGTGCCCTCCGCTCCCCAGGCGGGCGGCCTGGGCGGCCTCGGCCGCGGCACCCCGGCGTATCCCCAGCAGCCGCCGCGGAGGCTGTGATGAGCACCGGGGGGACGGGGCACGCGGAGGCCGACCGGGGTGAGCAAAGCGGCGTGCGCACCGCGCTGTCGGGTCTGACCACCCGCGGCCGCTCCTTCCTGGCCGCCGGAGTGGCGGCCGCGATCTGCGCGTACGTCCTCGGGCAGAGCGATCTGCTGCGGGTGGGCCTGCTGCTCGCGGTGCTGCCCCTGGTCTGCGCGGGCGTCCTCTACCGCACCCGCTACCGGGTGGCCGGCAGCCGCCGGCTCTCCCCCGCGCGGGTGCCCGCCGGCAGCGAGGCCCGGGTCCATCTGCGGATGGACAACGTCTCGCGGCTGCCCACCGGCCTGCTGATGCTCCAGGACCGGGTGCCCTACGTCCTCGGCCCGCGCCCCCGCTTCGTGCTGGACCGGGTGGAGGCGGGCGGCCGCCGCGAGGTCTCCTACCGCGTCCGCTCCGACCTGCGCGGCCGCTATCCGCTGGGCCCGCTCCAGCTGCGCCTGAACGACCCGTTCGGCATGTGCGAGCTGACCCGCTCCTTCTCCACCCACGACACCCTCACGGTCATCCCGCGCGTGGAGCCCCTGCCCCCGGTCCGCCTCAGCGGCGAGGCCAAGGGGTACGGCGACGGGCGGCAGCGTTCGCTGGCCCTGGCCGGCGAGGACGACGTCATCCCGCGCGGCTACCGCTACGGCGACGATCTGCGCCGGGTGCACTGGCGCTCCACCGCCCGCTACGGCGAGCTGATGGTGCGCCGCGAGGAGCAGCCGCAGCGCGCCCGCTGCACGGTGCTGCTGGACACCCGGGGCCTGGCCTTCGAGGGCGCGGGCCCGGACGCCGCCTTCGAGTGGGCCGTGTCGGGCGCCGCCTCCGTGCTGGTTCACATGCTGGAGCGGGGCTTCTCGGTCCGGCTGCTGACCGACACCGGCAGCTCGGTGCCCGGGGAGGGCGCCGACGGTTTCGCCGGGGCCAACCAGGAGTCGGCCGACGCGGCCGGGCTGATGATGGACACCCTCGCGGTGATCGACCACTCCGACGGCACCGGCCTGTCCCGCGCCTACGACGTGCTGCGCGGCGGGAACGAGGGGCTGCTGGTGGCGTTCTTCGGCGACCTCGACGAGGAGCAGGCCGCGGTGGCCGCCAAGATGCGCCAGCGCAGCGGGGGCGCGGTCGCCTTCCTGCTGGACAGCGAGACCTGGGTGCGGGAACCGTCCGACACGGCCCAGCCGTTCGACCGGAGCGAGGAGCGGCTGCGGATGCTGCGGGAGTCGGGCTGGACGGCCCTGAGCGTGCCGCGCGGCGCCCCGCTGAACGAGTTGTGGCGCCAGGCGGACCGTGAGCGCGCGGGCGTCGTCGCCGCCAGTGGTGGGGAGGGACCGGCATGAGCGGGCGGGCACGACTGGCACTGTGCGCCGCCGTGGCCACACTGGCCGCAGCCTGCGCCCTGCTCCCCCTCGTCGACGAGCCCACCTGGCTCTTCCAGGCGACGCTCCTGCTGGCCGTGCAGACGGGCGTCGGCCTGGCGGCCCGCCGGGTGCCACTGGCCCGCTCGCTGACCGTCGCCGCGCAGGCCCTGGTCACGCTGATGCTGCTGACCCTCGCCTTCGCGCGGGAGCAGGCGCTGTTCGTCCTGGTACCGGGCCCGGAGGCCTTCACCCACTTCGCCGACCTGCTCCAGACGGGCACCGACGACGTCAGCCGGTACGCCATCCCGGCCCCGCTGTCCGACGGCATCCGGCTGATGCTCGTCGGCGGGGTGCTGGTAATCGGCCTGGCGGTGGACACCCTCGCGGTCACCTTCCGCAGCGCGGCCCCGGCGGGCCTGCCGCTGCTGGCGCTGTACTCGGTGGCCGCCGGGCTGTCCGAGGGCGGCGCCGACTGGCTGTGGTTCCTGGTCGCGGCGGCCGGCTATCTGATGCTGCTGCTGGCCGAGGGCCGGGACCGGCTCTCGCAGTGGGGCCGCGTCTTCGGCGGCGCCCCGCGCACTCCGGGCGCCGAGCCCGGCGCGGTGGCACCGGTGCGCACCGGACGGCGGATCGGCGTGGTCGCGCTCGGCATCGCCCTGGTGGTGCCGCTCGGGCTGCCCGCGATGAACGGCGGCCTGTTGGACGGCGCGGGCACCGGGGTGGGCTCGGGGTCCGGCAGCGGCGGCACCATCTCCGCGGTGAACCCGCTGGTGTCCCTGCGCGACAGCCTGAACGTGGACGAGGACCGCCAGGTCCTCTCCCTGCGCACCAACACCAACGACCTGTCCAACATGTATCTGCGGATCGTGTCCCTGGACGACTTCGACGGCACCACCTGGAAGCCGTCCAAGCGGAACATCACCGCGGTACCGGACGACTTCCCCACCCCCATGGGGCTGAGCCCCGACATCAAGCGCACGGAGATCGTGACCCGGGTCTCGGCGGCGAACTGGTACGCCCAGGACTGGCTGCCGATGCCCTACCCGCCGAGCGGTGTGGACATCGAGGGCAACTGGCGCTACGAACCGCTCGGCATGACCCTGGTGGGCGACCACGGCCAGAACACCCGCGGCATGACCTACACCGTGCGCAGCCTCGATGTGCAGCCCACGGCGGCGCAGCTCGACTCGGCGCCGGAACCGTCGGCCGCGATCAAGCGCGAGTTCACCAAGCTGCCCTCGTCGCTGCCGGAGGAGGTCGCGCAGACCGCCCGCGAGGTCACCGACGGCGCCAACAGCCACTACGAGCAGGCCGTCAAGCTCCAGGAGTACTTCGCCGTCACCGGCGGCTTCCAGTACGACACCGACGTGCAGGTCGGCAGCGGCTCCAACGCGATCGTCCGGTTCCTGCGGGACAAGCAGGGCTTCTGCGTCCACTTCTCCTTCTCGATGGCGGCGATGGCCCGCTCGCTGGGCATACCGGCACGGGTGGCGGTGGGCTTCGCGCCGGGCACCCCGGAGAGCGACAAGTCGGTGTCGGTGGGCCTGAAGGACGCCCACGCCTGGCCCGAGCTGTACTTCGAGGGCGTCGGCTGGACCCGCTTCGAGCCCACCCCGACCCGCGGCTCCGTCCCGTCGTACACGCAGACGGACACGCCCGGCACCACTCTGCCGGACGTGGGGCGGCCGACGCAGTCGGCCAGCGCGGCGCCGAGCGAGGCGCCCTCGGAGAGCGAGAGCTGCGCGGCGGGCGGGAACCCGGAGCTGTGTGCGGGCGAGTCCGCGCCGGCCGTGCCGACCGCGGACGACGACGGCCCGAACTGGTACACCGCGCTGGCCTGGTCGCTGGCCGGTCTGGTGGCCCTGCTGATCCCGCTGTCACCGATGCTGTGGCGGTTGCGGACCCGTGCGGTACGGCTCGGGGCGCACGGCCGGAGCGAGGCCGACGCGGCCCCGCACATCCTGGCGGTCTGGCAGGAGCTGACCGACACGGCCTGGGACTTCGGGATCGCGCCGGACGACTCGCAGACCCCGCGCAAGTCGGCCGCCCGGATCGTCCGGCTCGGACATCTCGATCCGGAGGCGGCGGCCTCGGTGCACCGGCTGGCCGACGCCGTGGAGCAGGTGCTGTACGCGCCGCGGCCGCGGCCGACCGCCGGGCTCGCTCAGGACGTCCGCCGGGTGGTGGCCGCCCTGCGGACCACGGTCAGCCGGGGCACCCGGATTCGAGCACTCTTCATGCCACGTTCGACCGTGCGTGTGGTGTGGGCGGCGGCTGAGTGGTGGAGCGGGGTCAAGGCGCGGGTCTCCGCGGCCGGGCCGCGGCTGCGGAAGGCGTCGGGGCAGCAGGGCTGACACAGCACGGCTGAAACGGCACGAGAAGGCCCGGGCGGGTGATCCCGCCCGGGCCTTCCTCGTGTTCTCGTCGTGTTCCCGTCACCGATGTGAGGGCGTGCGTGAGGGGGCGACCACCCCGCGGTGGTCGCCCCCTCACGTATGTCCAGGAGCTGCGGCTCTTGTTGCGCTAGTGGCCCTGTTCGTCGCGGCGCCGCTGCCAGCGCTGCTCGATCCGGTCCATCATGGAGCGCTTGGTCCGACCCTGACGGCTGGCCTGCTGACCGCCTGCGGGCTGTTCACCCGGCTTGGGGGCCTTGCGCCAGCCGGTCACGGCGAGTACCGCACAGGCCAGCATGACGAGGAACCCCACCACGCTGAGCCAGACCTGCTTGGCGACCATTCCAGCCATGAGGAGCGCGATACCCACGAGGAAGCCGGCGACCGCCTGATACACCCGGCGACGGGTGTACGTGCGCAGCCCGCTTCCCTCAAGCGCTGTCGCGAACTTGGGATCTTCGGCGTACAGCGCTCGCTCCATCTGCTCGAGCATGCGCTGCTCGTGCTCCGAGAGCGGCACGGAGTCCTCCTCATCGTGCAGTCGCCGGGGCGACCCGGGGGGTCCCTTCAGGATAGGCAGGGAATCGCCCCCGTGAAACCCGCCCCTCTACGCCAATTGGCCAACCGGGCTCCGGCATGTACGTCCCGGTCGCTGAGATCTTCATTCCCCAGCGGCCGACCCGTCATGCCGGAACGGTCTCCCTCGATCATACGGCGCTGAGCGCCCGATCGGGGGGCCTGTGGCGTACTCCATGTGCAGTCAAGTCCCTGATCAGCGACGCACCCCAGGAGCGGGCTCAGGCCCCGGAAGTCCCCCGCGTCTCACCGAGCACATGAAGCTGCGTGGCCACGGAGTGGAAGGCGGGCAGTTCGGCCGCCGCCTCCTCCAGCTTCAGCAGCGCCTCCAGGGCCCCGGGCTCGGTGTCCACCAGGACGCCGGGCACCAGGTCGGCGAAGACCCGCACGCCGTGCACCGCGCCGACGTTCAGGCCCGCTCCCTCGACCAGTTCGGTCAGCTGTTCGGCGGTGAAGCGGTGCGGCACGGGGTCACCCGCGCCCCAGCGGCCGTTCGGGTCCTCAAGGGCCTGCTTGGCCTCCTTGAAGTGGCCGGCGAGGGCGCGGGCCAGCACGGCGCCGCCGAGGCCGGCGGCGAGGAGGCTGAGGACGCCCTCCGGGCGCAGGGCGGCCACGGCGTTGCGGACGCCCTCGGCCGGGTCGTCGACGTACTCCAGGACGCCGTGACACAGCACCGCGTCGTAGCCGCCGCGCTCGACCACGTCGAACAGGCCGTGGGCGTCGCCCTGGACGCCCTGGACGCGGTCGGCGACGCCGGCCTCGGCGGCGCGGCGCTCCAGCGCGAAGAGGGCGTTGGGGCTGGGGTCGACCACGGTGACGCGGTGGCCGAGGCGGGCGACCTCCACGGCGAACTTGCCGCTGCCGCCCCCGGCGTCGAGGACGTCCAGCGCCTCCCGGCCGGTGGCCTTGACCTGGCGGTCGAGGGCGTCCTGCAGGACCTCCCAGACCACGGCGGTACGGAGAGAGGCGCGGGGGCGGCTCGGGTCCGACACGGCAGTTGACTCCTCGGAACAGGACGGCTTTCAGGCGGGTCCCACCCTATTGCCTTCGGCCCGGCACCCGGTCCCTGCGGTGCCCTGCCCCGCCCCGCGTCTCAACCGGCGGACCCTCCGGCCCGCGCGTCACCCCGCGTCCGGGAAATCCTGGCCAGGGGCCGCTCCCCCTTCCCGCTGGTCGGCATCCTGGCGGGGTTGTGGCAGCACCGGCTGGAGGACGAGCATCCGCTCGACCAGGCGCAGGAACATCGCCACGTCACGTATCAGGTCGTCGGCGTCCCGGCGGCTGGCCGCGCCCTGGATGCCCGCCTCGGCCCGGGCGCGGCGGCGGGCCCCGGAGGCGAACAGCGCGCTCCATTCGGAGAGCTCGGGCGCTATCTCGGGGAGCACTTCCCAGGCGCTCCTGATGCGGGCCCGGCGTCGCGGGCCGGGTTCCGGGCGCCCTCGCGCGGCGAGGACGGCGGCGGCGGTGCGCAGGGCGGCCAGGTGGGCCGTCGCGTAGCGCTCGTTGGGGGTTTCCAGGACGGCGGCCTCGTCGAGTCCGGCGCGGGCCTGGGCGAGCAGATCGAGGGCGGCGGGCGGGGCCGTGGCCCGGCGGAGCACGGGGTGCACGTCGCTCGCCGGGCCGGTCAGTGAGGGGGCAGGGCCGGTGGCGCGGCGCCGGCGCGCGGCGGCTGCGTGGTAGCTGGCCATGACGAACCTCCTGTCGTCTGTGTGACGGCACAGGTGCCGTATGTGCCCATCGTGAGGTATGCCACTGACAATCCGTTCTGACCTGCGCTTTTGCTTCGATCGACAGTTCGGGTTAGTTTTTGCACTGACCAGTCAGTTCAAATGTAGTGGTTCATGGAACAGGGGATGGGGGAGCCGTGGCCGGAGTCGGCGTCACGGCCCGGGGTCTCGGCCTCGAAGGACCTCGCGGATGGGCGTTCCGCGATGTCTCCTTCGAGGCGGACCCGGGCTCACTGATCGCGGTGGAGGGGCCGTCCGGATCCGGGCGCACCTGTCTGCTGCTCGCGCTCACCGGGCGGATGAAGGCGACCGAGGGCACGGCGGAGGTGGGCGGGGCCGGGCTGCCGAAGCAGCTCGGGGCGGCGCGGCAGGTGAGCGCTCTGGCCCATGTCCCCGGTGTCACCGACCTCGACCCGGCGCTCACCGTCGCCGAGCATCTGCACGAACGGGCGCTGCTCCAGCGGCGGTTCGGCGGCTCGCTGCGCGGGCTGCTGCGCCCGCGGGCGGAACGGGCCACGGAGACCCGGCTGCGCGTCGAGCGGGCGCTGACCGCGGCCGGACTCGAACGGGAGGCCCTGCCGAAGGGCTCCCGGACCGCCGTACGCGATCTGGAGCGGGTGGAGGCGCTGCGGCTGTCCGTGGCGCTGGCGCTGATCGGTGCACCGGGGCTGCTCGGCGTCGACGACACCGACCTCAAGCTCTCCGACACCGAACGGGCCGAGGTCTGGGCGCTGCTGAGGTCCATCGCCGAGGCGGGGACGACGGTGGTGGCGGTGTGCAGCGAGGCGCCGGAGGGTGCGGTGGCCGTGTCGACGACGGACCAGGACGAGGCGGGCTCCGAGGACGAGGCGGCCCCTGAAGACGAAGCGAACCCTGAGACCGACGCGAAGGAGGTGCCCGCCGATGCGCTCGCCGAAGCTGGCCGCGCTTGAGATCCGGCGGTTCGGGCGGGGGAAGCTGCCGCGTGCCGCGCTGGTGGCGCTGCTGGTGCTGCCCCTGCTGTACGGCGCCCTCTACCTGTGGTCGTTCTGGGACCCGTACAGCCGCCTGGACCGCATTCCCGTGGCGCTCGTGAACGACGACCAGGGCGCCAAGGCCGACGGCAGAAGGATCGCGGCGGGCGACGACATTGTGCAAGGGCTGCGCGACAGCGAGGTCTTCGACTGGCACGAGGTCGATGCCGACGAGGCACGCGCGGGCGTGGAGGACGGCCGCTACTACCTGTCGCTGACCATGCCGGCCGACTTCAGCGAGCGGATCGCGTCCAGCTCGGGCGACTCCCCGGAGACCGGCGCGCTCCGCGTGCGCACCAACGACGCCAACAACTACATCGTCGGGCAGATCTCCCGGACCGTGTTCAGCGAGGTGCGCGACGCCGCGTCCACCAAGGCCTCGCGGTCCTTCCTGGACCGGATCTTCATCTCCTTCTCCGACATCCACGGCGCGACCGTCGAGGCCGCCAAGGGCGCCGACAAGCTGGAGACCGGCGTCGGAAAGGCCGAGAAGGGCTCGCGGGACCTCGCCGACGGGCTGAAGGACGCCAAGGCGGGCAGCGGCAAGCTGGCCAAGGGCCTCAAGAAGCTCGACAAGGGCGCGGGCGACCTGGAGGACGGCTCCGCGAAGGTCGCCGAGGGCACCCAGAAGCTCGCCGACAAGGTCAACGCGACCGCCGACAAGGTCGGGCCCTTCCTCAAGGACAACGAGAAGGCGATCGGTGACACCGCCCAGCTCGTCGCCGACGCCTCCGGGGCGATCCGCGACAACCTCGACGCCCTGGTGGAGCGGGCGCCGACCGCGGCCGAGGACGCCCGCAAGTCCTCCGAGGACCTGAGCGACGTCTACAAGACGCGCTGCGAGGACGCCGTACTGGCCGACACCGCCTGCGCCGACCTGAAGACGGCCAAGGACGCCGCCGCGGTCGTGGCCGGTGTCGCCGACGAGGTCAGCACCCTGGTCACCGACCACACCGGCGATCTGGACAAGCTCGACAAGCACCTGGCCACCCTGGAGAAGCAGGCCCAGGCCCTCGCCGACCGCGCGCCCCGCCTCTCCGAGGACCTCGACGACGCCGTCACCAAGATCAACGACCTGAACGAGGGCGCCGGAAAGGTCGCCGCCGGGGCGAAGAAGCTGCACACCGGGCTCGGCACGGCCGACACCGGGGCCACCGAGCTGGACAAGGGCGTCGGCGACCTCAGGACCGGCGCCAAGGACCTCAAGGCGGGCCTGTACAAGCTCGTCGACGGCTCCGGAGAGCTCGCGGACGGGCTGCACGACGGCGCGGGGCAGATCCCCGACTACGGCGAGCGGGACCGCGACGAGCGCACCGAGGTCATGTCGGACCCGGTCCGGCTGGTCTCCGAGGACCTGCACAAGGCGCCCAACTACGGCACCGGATTCGCCCCGTACTTCATCCCGCTGTCCCTGTGGGTGGGCGCGATGGTGGCGTACATGCTGATCGCGCCGATGAACCGGCGGGCCCTCGCGGCGGGCGCCTCCGCGTGGCGCATCGCGCTGGCGGGCTGGCTGCCCGTGGTGGTGATCGGGGTGCTCCAGACCGTGGCCCTGATGTCGGTGCTGCACTGGGCGGTAGGGCTCCAGATGGCCCGCGCGGCCGGGACGGTGGGCTTCCTGTTCCTGGTGACGGCGTGCTTCGCGTCCCTGGTGCAGTGGCTGAACGCCCGCTTCGGCGCGGCCGGACGGATCCTCGTCCTCGCCCTGCTGATGCTCCAGCTGACCTCCGCGGGCGGCACCTACCCCGTACAGACCAGTCCGGGCTTCTTCAACGCGCTGCACCCCTTCCTGCCGATGAGCTACGTCGTCGAGGCCCTCAGGAGGCTCATCACGGGCGGCGGCCTGGAACCGGTCTGGCACGCGTGCGTGGTGCTCGTCGCCTTCACCGCGGGCGCCCTCGCGCTGACCGCGCTGTCGGCACGCCGCCGCCAGGTGTGGACGCTCGACAGGCTGCACCCGGAGCTGACCCTGTGACCGGGCGCGGGACAATCATGGTCATGGAAAGCAGCAGCGCCGCGTCGGGCGGCAGCACCCGCCGTGAGGCCACCCGGCAGAAGCTCTACGAGGCCGCCGTCACGCTCATCGCCGAGCAGGGCTTCTCCGCCACCACGGTGGACGAGATCGCCGAGCGGGCCGGGGTCGCGAAGGGCACGGTCTACTACAACTTCGCGAGCAAGTCCGTCCTCTTCGAGGAGTTGCTGCGACACGGCGTGGGTCTGCTCACCGCCTCCCTGAAGGAGGCGGCCGAGCGGACCGACCGGGAGGGCGGCAGCAAGGTCGACGCCCTGGACGCGATGATCCGCGCGGGGCTCGGCTTCATCGCCGCCTACCCCGCCTTCACACAGCTGTACGTGGCCGAGCTGTGGCGCACCAACCGGGCCTGGCAGTCCACGCTCATGGTGGTGCGGCAGGACGTGGTGGCCGTGGTGGAGGGCGTGCTGCGCGACGGCGTCGCGGGCGGCGAGTTCAGCGACGAGATCGACATCCCGCTGACCGCGGCGGCCCTGGTCGGCATGGTGCTGGTGGCCGCCCTGGACTGGCAGTCCTTCCAGCCGGAGCGCTCCCTGGACGACGTCCACTCCGCGCTGTCGAGGCTGCTTCAGGGCCGGGTGAGCGGCCGGGGCTGAGGCCTGCGAAAGCGCCGGTCCGCCATGGCACGTCCCCCGATGTGCCACCGCGAACCGGCGCTTCCGCCGTACTCCCCCGTGCTCCCCCGTACTTCCGTTCCCCCGTCGGTTCCCCCGTGCGGTCGTTTCCCCGGGTTCCCCCGTGTCTCGCTTCCGCCGACGCGCGGGCCGGCGGAAGGAGCGGATCCAGGGGCGGCTCCGTTCCGGCGCCCCGTGTCGCCGGTGCCGGAGCCGGTCCCCTTCTCCGTGTCTCCACTCTCTCGTTCCCGCAGGTCCGCCCCCATCCGCGCGGGTACTCAACTCACCGCCTAGGTACCCGTACTCAGTCCTGTGTGCCCGTGCCCACGCCGGCCGGCCGCGCACTGGCTACGATCGCGTCCGTGTCCGTACTCCCCCTGGTGTTCACGAGCGGCTGGGCCAGCGGCATCAACGCCTACGCGGTGGTGCTCCTGCTCGGTGTCTTCGGCGCGACGGGACTGAGCGACGAGGTCCCCGAGACGCTCCAGCGCCCCGAGGTGCTGATCGTCGCGGGCGTGCTGTTCCTGTGCGAGGCCGTCGCCGACAAGATCCCCTACGTCGACTCGGCGTGGGACTCGGTGCACACCGTGATCCGGCCGGTCGCCGGCGCCTGGGTGGGCGCGCTGCTCGCGGGGCAGAGCGGCTCGCTGTCGGACATGGCCGCGGGCCTGGTCGGCGGCTCCTCCGCGCTCGCCAGCCACGTGGTCAAGGCCGGGACGCGCATGGCGGTCAACACCTCCCCGGAGCCCTTCAGCAACGTGATCGTGAGCCTGGCCGAGGACCTCGGGGTCGCCGGGATCGTCACGTTCGCGATATTCAACCCCGAGGCGGCCGCGATCATCGCCGGAGTGCTCCTGCTCGCCGGTCTCACGGTGCTGTACTTCCTGGTCTCCCGCATCCGGCGGTTCCTGCGGCGCCGGGCCCAGCGGCGGGAGGAGCGGCGGCCGGCACGGGAGCCGGACCTGCCGCCGCCGCGATGACTGTCAGTGGTGGCGGATAAAGTCCCTGGCATGGCACGGATTGCGGTGATCGGCGCCGGGGCGGGCGCGCTGGCGGCCGCCGCCCGGCTGGCCGTCGCGGGCCACCGGGTGGCGGTGTACGAGCGTACGGAGACGTACGGCGGTGCGGTGC
This sequence comes from Streptomyces cinnabarinus, assembly GCF_027270315.1. Classification (NCBI taxonomy): domain Bacteria; kingdom Bacillati; phylum Actinomycetota; class Actinomycetes; order Kitasatosporales; family Streptomycetaceae; genus Streptomyces; species Streptomyces cinnabarinus. The sequence continues at coordinate 2,559,732 of NZ_CP114413.1, forward strand.
GCCGCCTGGAGCGGGACGGCTTCGCCTTCGACACCGGTCCCGGTCTGCTGACGCTGCCCGCGGTCTGGCGCGATCTGTTCCTCAAGACCGGCAAGGAGCCGCTGGAGGACTGTGTCGAGCTGGTCCAGGTCGACCCCTCGGCACGGCATGTGTTCGCGGACGGCACCGAGGTCGCGCTGCCCGACGCCTCCCGCGCGGGGGTCGTCGCCGCCCTGGACGAGGCGCTCGGCGCGGGCGCGGGCGCGCGCTGGGGCGACTTCCTGGTCCGGGCCCGGGAGGCCTGGGACCGCAGCCGCCGGCCGCTCCTGGAGGAGCCGCTGTGGCCCAACTGGGACGTGCTGGCCGGGCGCGAGCCCTATCCGGCGGTCCCGCACAAGCGCCTGCTGCGCACCCGCCGCGCCGCCACGCTCGCCGAGGTCGGCGCCTGGGAGCTGCGTGACCCCCGGCTGACCGCGCTGCTGGAGAGCCACGCGCTCGCGTACGGCCTGGATCCCGAGGCGGCTCCGGCGAACGCGGCCGTGCTGCCGTACATGGAGCACGCCTTCGGCACCTGGTATGTCCGCGGTGGCCTGCGGGAGTTGGCGCGCGCGGTGTACGAGCGGTGCCTGGCCCGCAAGGTCGAGTTCCACTTCGGCGCCGAGGTGACCGGGGTGCTGGAGAACGACGGCCGGGCGGCGGGTGTGGAGCTGGCCGACGGCAGTGTCGCGGAGGCGGACCTGGTGGTCGGCTCCGGGCCGTGGCGGCTGGGCGGACTCACGCACGGCCGCGAGCTGTACGGCGCTGCGGATGTGAGACCCCGGCCCGAGCCGCTGACCCCCGGCCGGGTCGTGGTCTGTCTGGCGCTGCGCGGTGCGCGCGCGGCGGGGGCCGCGCACCGGACGGTGGTGCACACCCCGGACCGGCGGGCCGAACTGGACGCCTTCCGGCGCGCCGAGCCGGCCGCGCTGCCGACGGTCCGGGTGGACCGGCCGGACGATCCCGCGCTCAGGCCCGACGAGGAGCACGAGTCGGTGGTGCTCACGGCGACGGCGCCCCCGCACACGCCGTATGACTGGACCGCGCCCGGTGCCGCCGGCTCCTTCGCCGACCGCATGGTGGAGGCGGCCGAGCGGGCGGTACCGGGACTGCGTGAGCGGACGCTGTGGCGCGAGGTCCGTACCCCGGCGCATACCCACGCGGAGACCGGCGCCGAGGGCGGCGGGGTGCCCGCGCCCGCGCTGGCCGCGGCTGAGGGGGCGTTCCTGTTCCCGGCCAACAGCACGCGCGTGCCGGGCCTGTTCACGGTCGGCGGCTGGTCGCACCCCGGTGGCGGCCTCGCCCACGCGGGCATGTCGGGCGCGCTGGTCGCCGGACTGATCGTGGAGGGACCCGGCTTCCAGGGCTCTCAGTGAGGTAGCGGCTCGGTGCGGAAGAAGCTCTCAGCGCGGAGGCGCGAAAGATCGCTCAGAAGCGGTACTGCTCGTCATACCCGCCACCCTGCTGCCCCTGGCCGCCCTGGTACGGATACTGCTGCTGCTCCGGCGGGAGTTCACCGCCGTAGGCGTCATCGGTGCTGCGCTGCTGCGGGACCCACACCCCGCCGGCCGGGGTGGACTCGCCGGTGTAGGTGCCGGTGACGTACTGGTCCTGGGCGTAGCCCTGCTGGCCGTACTGCTGGCCATAGCCGGCGTCGTACGAGCCGCCGCCGTAGGTCTGGGTGCCGATGTACGGGTCCGAGTAGGCGGCGTACTGCTGCTGGCCGGTGGTGTCGTAGCCGTACTGCTGCTGGTCGTAGCCGGTGTAGCCGTCGTAGCCGTAGCCCTGGTCCGTGCCCTGGGAGGCCGTGGCGTACTGGTCCTGGGCCTGCGCCGCGCCCGCATAGGAGGGGTCGGGGTTGGAGCCGTAGATGCCGTAGGAGCCGGTGTCGTCCGGCATCGGCTGCGGCTCGTAGACCGCGCTGCTCTCGGCGGCCGAGGGCCCGCCCGCGCGGGAGGGCGCGAAGACGTCGTCGCGGTCGTAGGCGTCGTCCGGACCGTAGCCCGCGCTGTCGCCGCGATAGGGGCCGTCGTCGCCATAGGGACCCTGGCCGTCCTCGAGGTCGGAGACCTCCAGGGTCGGCTCCTGGCGGCCCTCCTCGTCGCGGCGGCGCTTGCTGCCGCCGAGCGCGGGGGCGTTCACCGCCCAGCCCTCGGCGAAGCCGCGGCGGAACGAGAGGGTGACGTAGGTCTGGCCGATCGCGAAGGCGGCCGCGCCGACACCGATGACGATCACGGAGGGCATCAGCACCCCGAGCACGACGCCCAGGAAGCCGCCGAAGGCGAGCAGCCGCCAGCGCAGGCGTGCCTTGTACTGCAGCAGCACCTCACCCAGCAGCCACAGCGCGACGATGCCGAACGCGATGTAGAGGACCGTCCAGCCCATGTACGCCCCTCTCCCAGTGGCCGTTACGCAGTGTGTCGTACAGCGGTGCGGCCGGTCTAGGCCTGCGGGGGATGGTGCAGGCCCAGGTTCTCGTAGATCTCCAGTGTCGCCGTGGAGTTGTTGAGCGTGATGAAGTGCAGACCGGGCACTCCCTCGGCAAGCAGCCGCGCGCAGAACTCCGTGGCGAATTCGATGCCAATGGAGCGTACAGCGGCCGGATCGTCTTTCGCTGTGAGGATCCGCTCTTTCAGGGCCGCCGGGAAGGCCGCGTTGGTGAGGGAGGGGATGCGCTCCAGGGTCTTCACACTGGCGATCGGCATGATCTCGGGGATGATCGGGGTCTCGCAGCCGGCCGCCGCGACCCGGTCGCGCAGCCGCAGGTAGTCCTCCGGCTGGAAGAACATCTGGGTGATCGCGTAGTCCGCGCCGGCCCGGCACTTGTCGACGAAGTGCCGGACGTCCATGTCCCAGTCGGCGGAGCGCGGGTGCATCGCGGGGAAGGCCGCGACGCCCACGCAGAAGTCGCCCGAGTTCTTGATCAGCTCGACGAGATCGGCGGCGTAGGCGAGGCCGCGGGGGTGCGGCACCCAGTCGCCCATCGGGTCGCCGGGCGGGTCGCCGCGCAGCGCCAGCATGTTGCGGATCCCCGCGTCCGCGTACTGGCCGATGATGTTGCGCAGGTCGGCCACCGAGTGGTCGACGGCGGTGAGGTGGGCGATCGGGGTGAGCGTGGTGTCGGAGGCGATGGCCTCGGTCGCCTTGACCGTGCCGGCCCGGGTGGTGCCGCCCGCGCCGTAGGTCACGGAGACGAAGTCGGGCGCCACGGCCTCGACCCGGCGCAGCGCGTTCCACAGGTTCCGCTCGCCCTTCGGGGTCTTCGGGGCGTAGAACTCGAAGGAGTACGTCGTCTTTCCGGTCGCGAGCATCTCGCGCACGGTACGAGCGTGGTCCGACCTGGTGGATGCGGTGCCGAGGGCCATACCCGCAGGTTAGCCAGGGGGCGTCGGTCCCCCAACCGGATGCCTGACATTTGCCCGATTTGTCGGATTGTTGTCCAGTCCGTGGACAAAAGGCGGCCCTGAGGCGCCGCTACACCTGCCGCAGCCGCTTCGCGAACTCCGCCGCCGCGGCGCCCGGGTCGTCCGCCTCGGTGATCGCCCGGACGACCACGACCCGGCGGGCGCCCGCTTCGAGCACCTCGTCGAGGTTGCCGAGGTCGATGCCGCCGATGGCGAACCAGGGGCGGTCCGTGCCGAGGGCGGCGGTGTGCCGGACCAGGTCGAGCCCGGGGGCGTACCGGCCGGGCTTGGTCGGGGTGGGCCAGCAGGGGCCGGTGCAGAAGTAGTCCACCCCCTCCTGGACGGCCGCCGCCTCGGCCTCCTCCGGCGCGTGCGTGGAGCGGCCGACGAGGACGTCGTCGCCGAGGATCGCCCGCGCGGCCGGGACCGGAAGGTCTCCCTGGCCGAGGTGGAGCACCTCGGCGCCCGCGGCGTGGGCGACGTCCGCCCGGTCGTTGACCGCGAGCAGCTTGCCGTGCCGCGCGCAGGCCTCGGCGAAAACGGCCAGGTGCTCCAGCTCCTCGGCCGCCTCCATGCCCTTGTCGCGCAACTGCACGATGTCGACGCCGCCCGCCAGGGCCGCGTCCAGGAACTCCGCCAGGTCGCCCTGGCGCCTGCGGGCGTCCGTGCAGAGGTAGAGCCGGGCGTCGGCGAGCCGGGCGCGTGCGGTGTCGGGCATACGTGTTCCCCCGTGGTCGGTGGTGTACGGGCCGCGGGCGCGCCGGGGCCCGTACACCGGGACTTTCTCTCGGATCAGACGGCGAGCGCCTGGGCGCGGCGCTTCACCTCCGTGCCGCGATTCTCGCTCAGGGCCTGGGCCGGGGTGCCGGGCAGGCTCTCGTCCGGGGTGAAGAGCCACTCCAGCATCTCTTCGTCGGTGAAGCCGTCGTCCCGCAGCAGCGTCAGGGTCCCGGACAGGCCCTTGACGACCTTGTCTCCGTCGATGAAGTCGGCGGGGACGTGCAGCGCGCGGTTCTCACCACGGCGTACGGCGATGAGCTGGCCTTCCTTGACCAGCTGCCGCACACGTGTCACCTCGACGCCGAGCTGCTCGGCGATGTCGGGGAGGGTGAGCCAGGCGGGGACGAGAGCATCGATCTTTGCGTCAATCTCGGTCACGACGACAAGCCTGCCATCCCGCACTGACAGGAGGAAGTCAGACCGGTCCGACCAGGCACGACGAGCGTCAGACCACGGCCGCCTTCAGCGGCCTCGCCGGGTCCGTCAGCAGCACCTCGTCCATCCGCGCCCCGGCCTCGATCAGCCGCCGTCCCTGGGCCAGGTCCCGGGGTCTGCCCACCGCCAGCAGGGCGATCAGACGGCCCTCGCGCAGCCAGCAGACCGTCCAGGCGGGGCCGGTGGGGTCGCCGCGCCACAGGGTGCGGTCGGCCGAGGTGTGGTGGCCCGCGTACTGGACGAAGCGGCCGAACTGCTCGGACCAGAAATACGGCACCGGGTCGTAGACCACGAGCGCCTCGCCCATGATGTCGGCGGCGACCGTGCGGGGACCCTGGAGGGCGTTGTCCCAGTGGTGGACCAGGAGACGCTCGCCGTACCGGCCCGACGGGAAGGAGGCGCAGTCGCCCACCGCGTACACGTCCGGCACGGAGGTGCGCAGCCGCTCGTCGGCCACCACCTCGCCCTGCGCGCCCAGCTCGATCCCGGAGCCCGCCAGCCAGCCGGTGGCGGGACGGGCACCGATGCCGACCACGACGGCGCCCGCGGGCAGCGTCGAGCCGTCGTCGAGGACGACCGCGCCGGGCTCGACGCGCGCCACGCGCGCGTGGGTGCGCAGTTCGGCCCCGCTGTCGGCGTACCAGGCGGCCATCGGCGCGGCCACCTCGGCGGGCAGCGCGCCCGCGAGCGGCCGGTCCGCGGCCTCCACGACCGTCACCGAGCAGCCCGCCTCGCGCGCGGCGGTGGCGAACTCGGCGCCGATCCAGCCCGCCCCGACCACCACGATGTCGTGCTGCCGGGCGAGCACGGGCCGCAGCCGCTCGGCGTCGTCCAGGGTGCGCAGCAGATGCACCCCGGGCACGCCCTCGGCGCCCGGCAGCCGAATCGGTTCGGCACCGGTGGCCAGGACCAGCACGTCGTACCCGACGGGCCCCTCGGCGGTGTCCAGCTCATGGTCGGCGGGGCGCACGCCCAGCACCTCGCGGCCCAGGCTCAGGTCGATGCCGAGCGCCTCGAAGTCCACGTCGAAGGCGGAGCCCTCGGCCTTGCCGAGCAGGACGGCCTTGGACAGCGGGGGCCGGTCGTAGGGCTGATGGGGCTCGGCGCCGATCAGGGTGACCGTGCCGGTGAAGCCCTGTTCCCGCAGGGCGACCGCGGTCTGCACGCCGGCCATGCCCGCGCCGACCACCACCACCCGCCGCTGTGCCGTCGTCGTCTGCTCGCTCACCTGATCACCATAGACAACTGACAATTTGTCAGTCAGCCGTCGTGCCGCGTGACCTGCTCCACAACACTGGTCCCGCGACCGGGTTGCGACTCCCACTCCCAGGTCTCCTCCAGCCGCACCCGCCCGTCGGGCAGCTCCACGACCGTCGACACACAGTGCCCGGACGAGGTGGTCCCGTCCCGCTTGAGCTGCACGTACCGGAAGTCCAGCCGGTCGCCCTCCCGGGTACCCACCAGATGCCCGCGTACGACATCGCCGCCCGCGTACTCGGCCCAGATCTCACCGTCCTTCTCGTGGTAGGCGAACCGGGTCCGGGTGCCCACCTGACCTGGGGCCTGGTCGGCGACAGGGGCGAGGACGAGGCCGTCGAGCGAGCGGGGCATGGGACGAGGCTCCCTACAGTGGCGTGGAACGAGCGGCTAGGGTGGCCAACGTACAAGCACTCGCGGGAGCCCGGACGCACCGGGCTGAGAGGGAGGCTGGCGGCCTCCGACCGTACGAACCTGATCCGGGTCATGCCGGCGAAGGGAGGGGCTGGACGCCCATGTCGCCTACGCGTTCGTCAGACGTCCTCGTCCTCGGGGGCGGAATCATCGGCCTGGTCACGGCGTGGCGGGCCGCACAACGCGGGTTCGCCACGGCCGTGGTGGACCCCGAGCCGGGCGGCGGCGCCGCCCAGGTGGCGGCCGGCATGCTGGCCGCCGTCACCGAACTGCACTACGGCGAGCAGACCCTGCTCGGCCTGAACCTGGCCTCGGCCCGCCGCTATCCCGACTTCGCGGCCGAGCTCACCGATCTCACCGGCCAGGACCTCGGTTACCGGCAGTGCGGCACGCTCGCCGTCGCGCTGGACGCCGACGACCGTGCGCATCTGCGGGAACTGCACGCGCTGCAACGGGAGTCGGGCCTCGACTCCGAGTGGCTGTCCGGGCGGGACTGCCGGCGCCTGGAGCCGATGCTGGCGCCCGGGGTGCGCGGCGGGCTCCGGGTGGACGGCGACCACCAGATCGACCCGCGGCGCCTGGCACGGGCCCTGGTGACCGCCTGCGAGCGGGCGGGCGTGGTCTTCCACCGGGTGTGGGCCGCCGGGCTGTCCGTGGTCCGGGGGCGCGCCGCGGGCTGTGTCACCGAGGACGGCGCCGTGCTCGGCGCGGACCAGGTGGTCCTCGCGGCCGGCAGCCTCAGCGGACGGCTGACCGGCATCCCGGCGGACGCGCTGCCTCCGGTACGGCCCGTGAAGGGGCAGGTGCTGCGGCTGACCGTGCCGCGCCGGCACGCGCCCTTCCTGAGCCGGACCGTCCGCGCGGTGGTGCGCGGCAGCCAGGTCTACCTGGTGCCCCGCGAGAACGGCGAGCTGGTAGTCGGCGCGACCAGCGAGGAGCTGGGCTGGGACACCACGGTGACCGCGGGCGGCGTGTACGAGCTGCTGCGCGACGCGCACGAGCTGGTGCCCGGCATCACCGAGCTGCCGCTCACGGAGACCCGCGCGGGGCTGCGCCCCGGGTCCCCGGACAACGCACCCCTGTTGGGCCCGACCGAGCTCGACGGCCTGCTGCTGGCCACCGGGCACTACCGCAACGGCGTGCTGCTCACCCCGGTCACCGGTGACGCCCTCGCGCACGCCCTGGCCACCGGTGAGCTCATCGACGAGGCCCGCCCGTTCAGCCCGAAGCGGTTCGCACTCCTGGAGCAGCCCGTATGAGCACCCCGGTCAACAGCTCGGCCCCTGCCTCGGCCGACGCCTCGATCATCATTTCGGTCAACGGCGAGCCCCGTCGCATCGAGCCGGGCACGGCGCTCGACACGCTCGTACGGTCCCTCACCGCGGCGCCCTCCGGAGTGGCCGCCGCCCTCAACGAAACCGTCGTCCCGCGCGGGCAGTGGTCGTCGACGTCCCTCAGCGAGGGGGACCGCGTCGAGGTCCTCACCGCCGTCCAAGGAGGCTGACCCATGGCCGACGATCCCTTTGTCCTCGGCGGCATGTCCTTCTCGTCCCGGCTGATCATGGGGACGGGCGGGGCGCCCAGCCTGGAGGTCCTGGAGCGGGCGCTGGTGACATCCGGCACGGAGCTGACGACGGTCGCGATGCGCCGGGTGGACGCCTCGGTGCACGGATCGGTCCTGTCCGTGCTGGACAAGCTCGGCATCCGGGTCCTGCCGAACACGGCGGGCTGCTTCACCGCCGGGGAGGCCGTCCTCACCGCCCGCCTCGCGCGGGAGGCCCTCGGCACCGATCTGGTCAAGCTGGAGGTCATCGCCGACGAGCGGACCCTGCTGCCGGACCCGATCGAGCTGCTGGACGCGGCGGAGATCCTCGTCGACGACGGCTTCACGGTGCTGCCGTACACCAACGACGACCCGGTGCTCGCGCGCAAGCTGGAGGACGTCGGGTGCGCGGCGATCATGCCGCTGGGCTCCCCGATCGGCTCCGGCCTCGGCATCCGCAACCCGCACAACTTCCAGCTGATCGTCGAGCACGCGCGCGTGCCGGTGATCCTGGACGCCGGTGCCGGTACGGCCTCGGACGCGGCGCTCGCGATGGAGCTGGGGTGCGCGGGTGTGATGCTCGCCTCGGCGGTGACGCGGGCGAAGGAGCCGGTGCTTATGGCCGACGCGATGCGGCACGCGGTGGAGGCGGGCCGCCTGGCCCACCGCGCGGGCCGCATCCCGCGCCGCCACTTCGCGGAGGCGTCCTCGCCGGTGACCGGAAGGGCGGTGCTGGATCCGGAGCGCCCCGCGTTCTGATCGACCGTGGGTTGCGTCACAGGTCGGCTTCAGTACCGCCCCTGTTCCGGACTGAACGGCAGTCGTGTCAGTCGCTGCTCGTACACTCGCCTGCGTGGATACGACCCTTCAGGACCCGCTGGTCGGGCAGGTGCTCGACGGACGTTATCGCGTCGAGGCGCGGATCGCCGTCGGTGGGATGGCCACGGTCTACCGGGCCGTGGACACCCGGCTCGACCGTGTGCTCGCGCTGAAGGTGATGCACCCGGGACTCGCGGTCGACGGCACCTTCGTGGAGCGGTTCATCCGGGAGGCGAAGTCGGTCGCCCGGCTCGCGCACCCCAACGTCGTGCAGGTCTTCGACCAGGGCACCGACGGGTCGTATGTCTACCTCGCCATGGAGTACATCGCCGGCTGCACCCTTCGTGACGTGCTGCGCGACCGGGGCGCGCTCCAGCCGCGGGCCGCGCTGGACATCCTGGAGCCGGTGCTGGCCGCGCTCGGCGCCGCGCACCGGGCCGGTTTCGTGCACCGGGACATGAAGCCGGAGAACGTCCTCATAGGGGACGACGGCCGCGTCAAGGTCGCCGACTTCGGTCTGGTGCGGTCCGTGGACACGGTCACCAGCACCACCGGTGCCGTCCTCGGCACCGTCTCCTACCTCGCGCCGGAGCAGATCGACCAGCCCGGCGCCGCCGACGCCCGCGTCGACGTGTACGCGTGCGGTGTCGTCCTGTACGAGATGCTCACCGGCGAGAAGCCGCACGACGGCGACTCCCCCGCAATCGTGCTCTACAAGCATCTCCACGAGGACGTCCCGCCGCCCTCGGCCGTCGTGCCGGGAATGGCCTACGAGCTGGACGCCCTGGTCGCCTCCGCCACCGCCCGCACCCCGGACGTGCGTCCGCACGACGCGGTCGCCCTGCTCGCCGAGGCCCGCCGGGCCCGCGCCGCGCTCGGCCCGGACCAGCTGGACGCGCTGCCCCCGCAGGCCCTCTCCGGCGAGCACGACAACGCCGAGGACCGTACGAGCGTGATCCCGCGTTCGCTGACGGTGCCGCGCCCGCTGCCGGTGAACGAGGCCGAGGAGGGGCCGGACCGGTTCCACCGCACGAGCCGCTTCGAGACCCCGCCGCCACCGCCGCCCGCGCCCACCGGACGCCGGGGGTCCAGGCGCGGTCCGCTCGCCCTCGTCGTCGCCGTGCTGCTGGTGCTCGGTGTCGGAGCGGGCGTCTGGTACATCAACTCCGGCCAGTTCACCCGGGTCCCGGCGCTGCTGAGCCAGCCGGAGGCGAAGGCCGAGGACCGGCTGGAGGACGCCGGTCTGGAGGTCGGCAAGGTCGAGCGCGCCTTCAGTGACACCGTCAAGCGCGGCCAGGTCATCAGCACCGACCCCGAGGTCGGCAGCCGGATCCGGCAGAACGACTCGGTGAACCTGGTCGTCTCCAAGGGCCCGGAGGTCGTGAAGGTCCCCGACCTGGAGGGCTACCGCCTGGACAAGGCGCGGGAACTGCTCACCGGCGCGGGCCTGGAACCGGGCATGGTGACCCGGGAGTTCAGCGACTCCGTCGCCCGGGGCTCGGTGATCTCCACCGACCCCACCGCCGGTACCGAGCGCCGCTCGGGCTCCGCCGTCGCGCTGGTCGTCAGCAAGGGCCGTCCGGTCGATGTCCCGGACGTCACCGGCGAGAGCCTGGAGGACGCCAGGGCCGAGCTGGAGGAGGCCGGTCTGAAGGTGAAGGTCGCCGCCGAGCAGGTCACCTCCGCAGACTTCGACAAGGGCGCAGTCGCGGCGCAGTCGCCGGAGGCCGACAGCGAGGTCGTCGTCGGGGACACGGTGACGCTGACGCTGTCCAAGGGCCCCGAGATGGTCGAGGTCCCGGACGTGGTCGGCGAGAAGGTCGACGACGCCAAGGCCGAGCTGGAGGCCGCGGGCTTCGAGGTCGACGAGGACCGCGGGCTGCTGGGTCTGTTCGGTGACACCGTCGAGAGCCAGTCGGTGGACGGCGGCGACACCGCGCCCAAGGGCTCGACGATCACCATCGAGATCCGGTGACGGGACGCGAACCACGGATGAACCGCAATCCCGTCGGCGGCCATGTCCCGGTGGCCGGCGGCCTGAACTCGGTCGGTCTGTCCTACGCCCGTGAGCTCAAGGCCGAGACCGTGCAGGTCTTCGTCGCCAATCCGCGCGGGTGGGCCACCCCGGTGGGCAGTCCGCGGCAGGACGAGGAGTTCCGCGCGGCCTGTGCGCAGGGGTCGATACCGGCGTACGTCCATGCCCCGTATCTGATCAACTTCGGCTCGCACACCGAGGCGACCGTGGAGCGGTCGGTGGAGTCGCTGCGGCACTCGCTGCGGCGGGGGCGGGAGATCGGCGCGCTGGGTGTGGTCGTGCACACGGGCAGCGCGACCGGCGGCCGGGACCGCTCGGTGGCGCTGAAGCAGGTGCGGGAGCACATGCTGCCGCTGCTGGACGAGCTGACCCATGACGACGACCCGTTCCTGCTGCTGGAGTCCACCGCGGGCCAGGGTTCCTCGATCTGCTCGCGCACCTGGGACTTCGGGCCGTACTTCGAGGCGCTGGACGCCCACCCCAAGCTCGGCGTCTGCCTGGACACCTGCCACATCTTCGCCGCCGGACACGATCTGACCGGCCCGCACGGTATGCACCAGACCCTGGACCTGCTGGTGGAGACGGTCGGCGAGGGACGCCTGAAGCTGATCCACGCCAATGACTCCAAGGATGTGGTCGGCGCCCACAAGGACCGGCACGCCAATATTGGCGCCGGACATATCGGCGAGGACCCGTTCCGGGCGCTGATGACCCACCCGGCCACCGAGGGCGTACCGCTGATCATCGAGACGCCCGGCGGCAAGGAAGGGCACGCGGCGGACGTGGAGCGGCTGAAGAAGCTCAGGGACGGCTAGGGCGTCAGACGTCAGAGCTCGGGGCCGTCCCCCGGCTCCTCCTGGTAGGAGTAGCGCTGTTCCTTCCAGGGGTCGCCGATGTTGTGGTAGCCGCGCTCCTCCCAGAAGCCGCGGCGGTCGGCGGTCATGTACTCCACACCGCGGACCCATTTGGGGCCCTTCCAGGCGTAGAGGTGGGGCACGACCAGGCGGAGCGGGAAGCCGTGTTCGGCGGTGAGCAGCTCGCCGTCCTTGTGGGTGGCGAAGATGGTGCGCTCGGCGGCGAAGTCCTCAAGGCGCAGATTCGAGCTGAAGCCGTACTCGGCCCACACCATCACATGGGTGACGGCCGGGGCGGGCGGGGCGATCTCCAGGATGGTCCGGGCGGGGATCCCGCCCCACTCGGCGCCCAGCATGCTGAACTTCGTGACGCAGTGCAGATCGGCCACGACGGAGGTGTACGGCAGGGCCGCGAACTCCTCGTGGTTCCAGCAGTGCTTCTCGCCGTCGGCGGTGGCGCCGAAGACCCTGAACTCCCAGCGCTCGGGGCGGAACTTGGGGACCGGCCCGTAGTGGGTGACCGGCCAGCCGCGCTGCAGGCGCTGCCCCGGCGGGAGCTCCGGCTGCACCGCTCCTCCAGATGCGCTCTCCACCGGCTGACCCATGTATCCATCCTGACAGACCTGAGGCAGTGCCCTTGACCACCCGAGATCAATCCGGGCCAACCGGTCAAATAGCAGTAAGCATGCCCTTACTTAGTAAGTGAAGACTTACTGGACGATCTTCGTCACCGGTGCAAGGATGCGGCGCAACCTGCCAGTTCCCCCGTTCCCCTGGAAGGAGCCTCTGCGATGCAGGGCGACCCCGAGGTCATCGAATTCCTGAACGAGCAGCTCACCGGCGAGCTGACGGCGATCAACCAGTACTGGCTGCACTACCGGATCCAGGACAACAAGGGCTGGACCAAGCTCGCCAAGTACACGCGTGAAGAATCCATCGACGAGATGAAGCACGCGGACAAGATCACCGAGCGCATCCTCATGCTGGACGGCCTGCCGAACTACCAGCGGCTGTTCCACGTCCGCGTCGGCCAGACCGTCACCGAGATGTTCCAGGCGGACCGGCAGGTGGAGGTGGAGGCGATCGACCGCCTCAAGCGCGGGATCGAGGTGATGCGCACCAAGGGCGACATCACGTCGGCGAACCTCTTCGAGTCCATCCTGGAGGACGAGGAGCACCACATCGACTACCTGGACACCCAGCTGGAGCTCATCGACAAGCTCGGCGAGGCGCTCTACCTCGCGCAGCAGATCGAGCAGCCGAGCTAGCGCTAGGCCACGTCCGCCAGGTCGGTCGACAGCTCGGTGAGCACCGGCTTGCCCTGGTCGGCCAGCTCACGGCGGGGGCACGCGCCCCGGCCCAGGATCGCCTGGATACGGCGTACGCACGACCCGCAGTCCGTGCCCGCCTTGCAGGACGACGCTATCTGGCGGGGAGTGCAGGCACCGTCGGCCGCGTGCTCCTTGACCTGCTGCTCGGTGATGCCGAAGCAACTGCAGACGTACACGCGGTTCACCTCCCGGACGGGGTCGATGTGCCATCCCCTTGATCGGTGAGGCTAACCTAACCTTACCCGGCTCGCAGGAGTCATAAAAGTGGTGCGGGGCGCGGATCGTATGTGATCCGCGCCCCACGTCACTCAGCTGTAACAGCCGAACCGGCTACTGGTCCCTGTACATCTCCGCGACCAGGAAGGCCAGGTCAAGGGACTGGCTGCGGTTCAGGCGGGGGTCGCAGGCCGTCTCGTAGCGCTGGTGCAGATCGTCGACGAAGATCTCGTCGCCGCCGCCCACGCACTCGGTGACATCGTCACCGGTGAGCTCGACATGGATGCCGCCCGGGTGGGTGCCCAGCGACTTGTGGACCTCGAAGAAGCCCTTGACCTCGTCGAGCACGTCGTCGAAGCGGCGGGTCTTGTGGCCGGAGGCCGCCTCGAAGGTGTTGCCGTGCATCGGGTCGGTCACCCAGGCAACGGTCGCACCGGAGGCGGTGACCTTCTCGATCAGCTCGGGCAGCTTGTCGCGGACCTTGTCGGCGCCCATGCGGACGATGAAGGTCAGCCGGCCCGGCTCGCGGTCCGGGTCCAGACGCTCGATGTACTGGAGCGCCTCCTCGGCCGTCGTCGTCGGGCCGAGCTTGATGCCGATCGGGTTGCGGATCTTCGAGGCGAACTCGATGTGCGCGCCGTCCAGCTGCCGGGTGCGCTCACCGATCCACACCATGTGCCCGGAGACGTCGTAGAGCTGGCCGGTGCGCGAGTCGACCCGCGTCAGGGCGGACTCGTAGTCGAGCAGCAGCGCCTCGTGGGAGGCGTAGAACTCGACGGTCTTGAACTCCTCCGGGTCGGCCCCGCAGGCGTGCATGAAGTTGAGCGCGTTGTCGATCTCGCGGGCGAGCTGCTCGTAGCGCTGGCCGGACGGGGACGACTTCACGAAGTCCTGGTTCCAGGCGTGCACCTGGCGCAGGTCGGCGTAACCGCCGGTGGTGAAGGCGCGCACCAGGTTGAGCGTGGAGGCGGAGGCGTTGTACATCCGCTTCAGGCGCTCGGGGTCCGGGATCCGGGCGGCCTCGTTGAAGTCGAAGCCGTTGACCGAGTCGCCGCGGTAGGTGGGCAGCGTGACGCCGTCGCGGGTCTCGGTGCCCTTGGAGCGCGGCTTGGAGTACTGGCCGGCGATCCGGCCGACCTTCACGACCGGCACCGAGGCGGCGTACGTCAGCACGGCGCCCATCTGGAGCAGGGTCTTGAGCTTGTTGCGGATGTGGTCGGCGGACACCGCGTCGAATGCCTCGGCGCAGTCGCCGCCCTGGAGGAGGAACGCCTCTCCCTTGGCGACGGCCGCCAACCGGGCGCGCAGCTGATCGCACTCGCCCGCGAAGACGAGCGGCGGATACGACTCGAGGTCCGCAACGACTGCGCGCAGAGCCTCGGTGTCGGGGTACTCGGGCTGCTGCGCCGCGGGCAGGTTTCGCCAGGTGTTGCCAGCGCTTGCGCTGGTCTTAGCGTTCACGGTCACGACGTCAACATTACGGGGTTGTGTCCGTGGTCCATTCCCTAGCTCACCAATTGAGACGCTCTGCCGCTCCGCAGAGCGAGCCGTCGATGGGTGCGGCGGAGCATGAGCCGGGCCATGAACGGGTGGGCGTGGCGGACCACCGACCAGTACAGACGCCCGCGTCCGTTGTGGATCCGGACCACTGATCCGAGGGTGACCGTGTGCCCCTCCTCGTCCACCAGGAGCGAGGCACGGAAGTCCAGATGTCCGGCGTCCTCACCCATCAGCAGCTCCCGCGCCGAGCCGGCGACGACCGGGGTGCCCCGCAGCACGCCCGCCCAGACCGCCGGGTCGGTCGGCATCCCGGGGCGCAGCTCCAGGGCGTAGGCGTCGGTGTAGTCGGACTCGGGGAAGGCGGCGTGCAGCAGGGCGGCGCCTTCGGGTACGGCGACGGCCCGCGGGCGGTCCCAGGTGAGCCGCTGGAGCAGGCGGACGTAGCGCCCGGGGCGGACCGGGGCGGGGAGTGAGCCGGTGGCGGCCAGCTCGGCGTTGTCGAACAGCTCCTCGATCACCGTGCCGTGCACGGCGCGCACCGCGAGCAGCCAGCCGAGGCGCTCGCCGAGCGGCTGGTCCTGCTCCAGCAGGTGCCGGATCCGGCAGCGGTCCGGGCCGAGCGGCTCGACGGACAGTTCGTGGAAGCCGGTGCCGGGCGGGTCGAAGGCGAAGCGGACCCGGCGGCCCGGCTCGTACTCGGCGACCGAGTAGCGCACCGGGCCGTGCCCTCCGGCGGCGCCGACGGACAGCGGCCGGTCGAAGCGGACCGGGGCCCAGGCGGGGCTCGGGAACAGCGGGTCGTCCGGCGCGGCGAGCCGGTCCAGCAGGGCGCCGACCCGGTCGGCGGGCGCGGCCAGGACGCGGTCGTGGACGTTGCGTACAGTGCCCATCGGAGCACCTCCATACGGTGGCGTATGGTCAACCGTACGGTACCGTATGGTCATGGTGCAACGGCCTCCTCGCAAGACCTCGGCCAAGTCCCGGCTGAGCGCCGACGACTGGGCCGACGCCGCGCTCGTCGCGATGGGCGAGGGCGGGCTCGCGGCCGTGGCCGTGGAACCGCTCGCCACCCGGCTCGGCACCACCAAGGGCAGCTTCTACTGGCACTTCGCCAACCGGGACGCGCTGATCGCGGCGGCGCTCGAACGCTGGGCCGAGACCCAGACCGAGGCGCTCATCACCGAGCTGGAGGCGGAGCCCGACCCCGAGCGGCGGCTGCGGCTGCTGTTCGCCGAGGCGATCGGGTCGGCCGCGGACGATCCGCTGGAGGTCAGGCTGCTGGCGACCGCCGACGACCCGCGCGTCGCGACGGTGCTGGGACGGGTCACCGAACGCCGGGTCGCCTATGTGGCGCAGCTCTTCGCCGAGGCCGGTTTCCCCGAGCCCGAGGCTCGGCGGCGCGGGCTGCTCGCCTACAGCGTCTATCTGGGCCACGCCCAGCTCGCCCACTCCGTCCCCGCCGCCCTCCCCATGGGCGAGGAACTCACCCGATATCTCGACCGCGCCCTCGATCTGTTGCTCATGCGTTAGGGTCGGGGCATGTTCGCGCATTCGACCATGAACCAGAACTGGTGGTGGACCGCTTCTCCGGCGGCCCGCTGACTGCGCGTACTCAAGACTTCGCGAAGGCCGCCCGAGGGGCGGCCTTCGGTGTTTTCCGGGGTCGTTCCTCATCGACAGAAGAGGAACCATGGACCTGACACAGCTGCTGCACGACAGTCGTCCGTTCGCCCTGCTGCGGCGCCGCACTCCCGGTCATGACCACGACCTGGTCGAGGTCCTCGTCGGCCCGGTCACCGACCACGAACGCCTTGCCGACCTCCCCGACGAGGGCCTCGCCCTCGTGCCCTTCCGGCAGATCCGCGAGCGCGGCTTCGACGTCCGCGACGACGGGACGCCGCTGACGGTGCTCACCCCCGAGGAGACGTACGGGATCCCGCTCGCCGAGGCCCTGGCCCAGCTCCCCGCGCATGACGTGCGCGTCGAGAACGGCGGCTTCGATGTCGCGGACGAGGAGTACGCGCGGATCGTCGGGCGCGTGCTGGACGAGGAGATCGGACGCGGCGAGGGCGCGAACTTCGTGATCCGGCGGACGTACGAGGGCGAGATCCCGGAGTTCTCCCGCCGGGACGCGCTCGCGCTGTTCCGGCGGCTGCTGGAGGGTGAGCGGGGCGCGTACTGGACGTTCGTCGTGCACACAGGGCAGCGGACGCTCGTCGGGGCCAGCCCCGAGGTGCATGTGCGGATGTCCGGCGGCACCGTCGTCATGAACCCGATCAGCGGGACGTACCGCTATCCCGCCGAGGGGCCGACCCCCGAGCATCTGCTGGACTTCCTCGCCGACGGCAAGGAGATCGAGGAGCTGTCGATGGTCGTCGACGAGGAGCTCAAGATGATGTGCACCGTCGGCGACATGGGCGGGGTCGTGGTCGGGCCCCGGCTGAAGGAGATGGCCCATCTCGCGCACACCGAGTACGAGCTGCGCGGCAAGTCGTCGCTGGACGCGCGGGACGTGCTGAAGGAGACCCTGTTCGCGGCCACCGTCACCGGCTCACCGGTGCAGAACGCCTGCCGGGTGATCGAGCGGCACGAGGTCGGGGGGCGCCGGTACTACGCGGGGGCGCTGGCGCTGCTCGGCCGGGACTCCGGCGGGGCCCAGACGCTGGACTCCCCCATCCTCATCCGCACCGCGGACATCGACGCGGACGGTCGGCTGTGCGTCCCCGTCGGCGCCACGCTCGTCCGTGGCTCGGACCCGGAGAGCGAGGTCGCGGAGACCCACGCCAAGGCGGCGGGGGTGCTGGCGGCGCTGGGCGTCACCGCGCGCAGGCCGCGCGAGGAGGCCGTACGCCCGCACCTGGCCGACGACCCGCGCGTGCGTGCCGCCCTCGACGGGCGCCGCGCCTCCCTCGCCCCCTTCTGGCTGCGGATGCAGGAGCGGTCCGCCGATCTCACCGGGCACGCCCTGGTCGTGGACGGCGAGGACACCTTCACCGCGATGCTCGCCCATGTGCTGCGCTCCAGCGGCCTGGACGTCACCGTCCGGCGCTACGACGAGCGGGGGCTGAGGGAGGCCGTCGTCGCGCACGAGGGTCCGGTCGTGCTCGGCCCCGGCCCCGGCGACCCGTCGGACACCGCCGACCACAAGATGCGGTTCCTGCGGGAGCTGACCGCCGAGGTGATCCGGGGGCACCGGCACGGCGTGCTCGGCGTCTGCCTCGGGCACGAGCTGATCGCCGCCGAGCTGGGCCTTGAGATCGTCCGCAAGGAGGTGCCGTACCAGGGCGCCCAGACGGAGATCGACCTGTTCGGGCGCCCGGAGACCGTCGGCTTCTACAACAGCTTCGTGGCCCGCTGCGACGACGGGACGGCCGGGGAACTGGCCGCCCACGGCGTGCGGGTCAGCCGCAGCGCGGCGTACGAGGTGCACGCGCTGAAGGGGCCCGGTTTCGCCGGGGTGCAGTTCCACCCCGAGTCGGTGCTGACGCTCGACGGCGCCGCGATCGTCCGGGAGCTGGTGGGTCAGCTCCGGGGCACCAGCACGTTCTCCGAGCGGCGGCCCGCCTTGTAGTCCAGGACGTTGTGCACCGTGGCGTCGACGATCTGGCCGACGGCGTCCACGGTGTAGTACGCCTGGTGGGAGGTGACCAGGACATTCGGGAAGGTGACCAGGCGGGCCAGGGTGTCGTCCTCGATCGCCTCCAGTGACTTGTCGAGGAAGAACAGGCCCGCCTCCGCCTCGTACACATCGAGGCCGACGCCCGTGAAGCGGCCGGCGCGCAGTTCGGTGACGAGGGCCGCGGTGTCGATCAGGCCGCCGCGGCTGGAGTTCACCAGGATCGCGTCGTCCCGCATCGTCTTCAGGGCGTCGGCGTCGATCAGGCGCTGGGTCGCGGGCATCAGCGGGACATGCAGGCTGACCAGGTCGGACTCGGCGAGGAGCTGCTCCTTGGAGACGTAGCGCATGCCGAGTTCGAGGCAGGCCGGGTTCTCGGCGACGTCCCAGCCGAGCAGCTTCATGCCGAAGCCGTGGGCGATCCGGGCGAACGCCTCGCCGATCTTCCCGGTGCCGAGGACGCCCGCGGTGCGGCCGTGCAGGTCGCGTCCCATCAGCCCGTCGAGCCGGAAGTCGAAGTCCCGGGTGCGGATGGAGGCGCGCACGACACGGCGGTTGACGGCCATGGCGAGGGTCCAGGCGAACTCGGCGACGGAGTACGGCGAGTAGTACGACACCCGGGCCACCGTCATGCCGAGCCGTTCGGCGACGTCCAGGTCGATGTTGTTGAAGCCGGTGGACCGCTGGGCGACCATGCGGGTGCCGCCCGCCGCGAGGATCTGCAGGACACGGGCGCCGAGGTCGCAGTTGACGCTGGTGCTGACACTCTCGTGGCCGGCCGCGATCAGGGCGGTGTCCTCGTTGAGGAACACGTCCAGGCAGCGGACCTCGTGGTGCCCGGCGAAGGCCCGCTCGATCAGGGGCCGCTCGTCGGCCTGGACACCGAAACCAAGGATCTCCAAGGCTGCTCCCGTCAGCTCGGCCATGGGCCGAATATACGGCCCACGGCCGAGCGCCGCCGGTCAGCCGAAGAAGACCCCGACCTCCTCGTAGAGCGTCGGATCCACCGTCTTCAGCCGGGCCGTCGCCTCCGCGATCGGGACGCGGACGATGTCCGTGCCGCGCAGGGCGACCATCTTGCCGAAGTCGCCGTCGCGGACCGCCTCGATGGCGTGCAGGCCGAAGCGGGTGGCGAGCCAGCGGTCGAAGGCGCTGGGCGTGCCGCCGCGCTGGACATGGCCGAGAACCGTCGTCCGGGCCTCCTTGCCGGTGCGCTTCTCGATCTCCTTGGCCAGCCACTCGCCGACGCCCGACAGGCGCACATGCCCGAAGGAGTCCAGCGACTCGTCCTTGAGCACCATGTCGCCGTCCTGGGGCATGGCACCCTCGGCGACGACCACGATGGGCGCGTACGACGCCTTGAAACGGGAGGTGACCCACCCGCAGACCTTCTCGACGTCGAAGCGCTGCTCGGGGATGAGGATGACGTTGGCGCCGCCCGCGAGGCCGGAGTGGATGGCGATCCAGCCGGCGTGACGGCCCATCACCTCCACGACGAGAACCCGCATATGGGACTCGGCGGTGGTGTGCAGCCGGTCGATGGCCTCCGTCGCGATGCCGACGGCGGTGTCGAAACCGAAGGTGTAGTCGGTGGCGGACAGGTCGTTGTCGATGGTCTTGGGGACGCCCACGCAGGGCACGCCGTACTCGTCCGACAGCCGCGCGGCCACTCCGAGGGTGTCCTCGCCGCCGATCGTGATGAGCGCGTCGACCTCCTGCTTGGCGAGGTTCTCCTTGATCCGCCGGATACCGTCCTCCTGCTTGAGGGGGTTGGTGCGCGAGGAGCCGAGGATGGTGCCGCCGCGCGGCAGGATGCCGCGTACGGCGGGGATGTCGAGCCGTACGGTGTCGCCGTCGAGCGGACCGCGCCAGCCGTCCCGGAAGCCGGTGAAGTCGTACCCGTACTCCTGAACGCCCTTGCGGACGATGGCCCGGATGACGGCGTTGAGTCCGGGGCAGTCGCCGCCTCCGGTCAGTACTCCGACCCGCATGGAATTGTCCCTTCGCCGCGGTTGCCTGGTGAGGCCACGCTAATAGTGATCCAGGTCACTCAGGGATGGGTCGGTGAGGCAATTCCGGTGAATCATGGGGCGGTTGGTTTACGCGTCGTCAAGTCCGCGCTCTATGGCGTACCGGACGAGTTCCACTCGGTTGTGCAACTGGAGCTTGCCAAGGGTGTTCTGGACGTGGTTCTGCACCGTCCGGTGGGAGATGACGAGGCGTTCGGCGATCTGCTTGTAGCTCAGGCCCTTGGCGACCAGCCGCAGCACCTCGGTCTCCCGGTCGGTGAGCTGCGGGGCGCCCGGGGTGTCGGCGTCCCGGTCGGCGGGGGCGGGCTCGGAGGCGAGCCGCCGGTACTCGCCGAGGACGAGTCCGGCCAGGCCCGGGGTGAACACCGGGTCGCCGACGGCGGTACGGCGGACCGCGTCCAGCAGTTCCTCCGTGGACGCCGACTTCAGCAGATAGCCGGTGGCGCCGGACTTCACGGCCTCCAGGACGTCGGCGTGCTCACCGCTGGCGGACAGCACCAGGACGCGCAGGGCCGGGTTGTGGCCGACGAGTTCCTTGCAGACCTGGACGCCCGGCTTGGCGGGCAGGTTGAGGTCGAGGACCAGGACGTCGGGGCCCGCGGCCTTGGCGCGGCGCACGGCCTGCTCGCCGTCGCCCGCGGTGGCGACCACCTCGAACCCGGACTCGGCCAGGTCCCGGGCGACCGCGTCGCGCCACATGGGGTGGTCGTCGACCACCATGACCTTGATCGGGCCGGCCTGCTGCTCGCTCATCACGTCCCCCGGGACATCTGCTTCGGTACCTTCAGTTCGACTTCCGTGCCCTGCCCGGGCACCGAGATCAGCTCCGCGCTGCCCCCGATGTCCCGCAGCCGGCCCCGGATCGACAGCGCGACCCCGAGCCGCCCCTCGCCCTCGGCCTGCGCGAGCCGCCCCTCGGGGATGCCCGGACCGTCGTCCCGGACGGTGACGATGACCGCGTCGGGCTCGTCCTCCACCAGGATCCACGCGCACGCGTCCTCGCCCACGTGCTTGCGGACATTGTCCAGGGCGGCCCCGACGGCCGCGGCCAGCTCCCGCGCGGCGGCCGGGGGCAGCACCACCGGCGCCCCGGGCTCGGCAAGGTTCACCCGGGAGCTCGCGTAGGGCGCGAGGAGCCCCCGCAGATCGAGCGGCCCGTCGCCGTCCGGCTCCTCGTCCACGACGCTGACCAGCGCGCCCTCGGCCGCGTCCGAGGAGACCCGGGAGACGGGGGTCAGGCCGCCGGAGACCAGGGTGCGCAGCGCCACCTCCTGCTCGCCGGCCAGCCGGCCCAGCTCGGCCGCCTCACCGCCGATGACGGCACCGCGCCGCTGCACCATGGCGAGCACCTGGAGCACGCTGTCGTGGATGTCCCGGGCGAGCCGCTCGCGCTCCCTGGTCGCGGCCTCGATCTCCAGGGCGCGCGCGAGGGTGCGCTCGGAGGCGCGGGCCACCTCGACGACGTAGCCGATGGCGATGGAGGCGACCCAGACGAGGATCACCGCGTGGACGGTGTCCCGGGTCGGGGAGCCGCGGTGGACCAGGTTGGCGACAGCGACCAGCGTGGAGGCGAAGGCCGCCCACCGCCAGCCGCCCTTGATGGCGAAGGCCAGCACCGAACCGGCCGTCCATATCGACGGCAGCGTCGGACTGCCCGACTCGATGTGCGCGGTGGAGTCGGCGACCCGGGTGAGTAGGATGCCGACGAGCGCGAGGGTGAGGTCGGCGGTGAGGAAGCGCCGGGTGCAGGCGGCGGCGTTCGCGACCTTGGGCAGGGTGGCGAGGGTCCACACGGTCAGTACGGCGAAGTAGGCGATGGCGACCCAGGGGCGGGCGAACTCGTCGTAGGCGCTGATGAACAGGCCTATCGCGTACAGCAGGGTGAGGATCCGGTAGCCCCTGAGCGCACGCCACAGCGGCTGCTCGACCGACATCCTCAGGACTTTCTCGCGCTTGGCCAACTCCCCCACCCCCCGAACCCGACTGCCGCCTCTAGGACTCGGACTTCTCTTTGTCCGCCTGGTCCTGGTCGGCCTTGGCGAGAGCGGCCCTGGCCGCCTTCTCCGCTTCCTTCTCGGCCTTCGCGGCCTCCGCGATCTGCCGCTTGGCGGCGGTCGCGTACATGTCGACGTACTCCTGGCCGGAGAGCTGCATGATCTCGTACATGACCTCGTCGGTCAGCGCGCGCAGGACGAAGCGGTCGTGCTCCATGCCCTGGTACCGGCCGAAGTCGAGGGGCTTGCCGATCCGGATGCCCGGGCGCATCAGCTTGGGCATGACCTTGCCGGGCGGCTGGATCTTCTCGGTGTCGATCATGGCGACCGGGATGACCGGCGCCCCGCTGGCGAGCGCCACGCGCGCGAGGCCGCCGGGCTTGCCCCGGTAGAGCCGGCCGTCGGGCGAGCGCGTGCCCTCCGGGTAGATACCGAACAGCTCACCGCGCTCCAGCACATCGATACCGCTCCTGATGGCGGCCTCACCCGCGCCGCGCGCGCCGGAGCGGTCCACGGGGAGCTGGCCCACGCCCTTGAAGAAGGCGGCCGTCAGCCGCCCCTTGACGCCGGGGGTGGTGAAGTACTCCGCCTTCGCGATGAAGGTCACCTTGCGGTCGAGGACCGCGGGGAGGAAGAACGAGTCCGAGAACGAGAGGTGATTGCTCGCCAGGATCGCGGGGCCCTCGGCGGGAATGTTCTCCAGGCCCTCCACCCAGGGCCTGAAGGCGAGCTTCAGCGGCCCCCCGATGGATACCTTCATCGCGCCGTACAACAACCGAGTGCCTCCTGTGTCTGTCGATCAGACCTTAACCCGGAGCGCCGTCAAAGACCCCGACGACCCTGGTCGGTGTCAGTGCGGTCGCGTACGGTGAAGTACCTGCAACCGACCTCATGAACAGGAGACCGAAGTGCCGGTCCTTCCTGGAGCCGAGCCGTACCGCCATGAGGGCGGGGAGATCTCCGTCCTCCTCTGCCACGGCTTCACCGGTTCCCCGCAGTCGCTGCGCCCCTGGGCGGAGTATCTCGCCGCGCGCGGTCTGACCGTCTCGCTGCCGCTGCTGCCTGGGCACGGCACCCGCTGGGAGGACCTCCAGCTGACCGGCTGGCAGGACTGGTACGCGGAGGTGGACCGCGAGCTGCGCGCCCTGCGGGAGCGCTCCACCCACCTCTTCGTGGCCGGTCTGTCCATGGGCGGCGCCCTGGCGCTCCGGCTGGCGGCGAAGCACGGCGACGCGGTGGACGGCGTGGTGGTCGTCAACCCCGCGAACAAGGTGCACGGCCTGGCCGCGCACGCCCTCCCGGTGGCCCGGCACCTCGTGCGGACGACGAAGGGCATCGCCAGCGACATCGCCAAGGAGGGCAGCGACGAGGTGGGCTACGACCGGGTGCCGCTGCACGCCGCGCACTCCCTGCGGAACTTCTTCCGCCGGGTCGACGGCGAGCTGCCGCAGGTCACCCAGCCGTTGCTGCTGCTGCACAGCACCCAGGACCATGTGGTGCCGCCCGTTGACTCGGCCCGGGTGCTCAGCCGGGTGTCGTCGACGGACGTGACGGAGATCGTGCTGGAACAGAGCTACCACGTGGCGACGTTGGACCATGACGCGGAGCGGATCTTCGCGGAGAGCCATGCGTTCATGAGCCGGCTCGCACCCAGTCTCGGCAAGGAAGGGACGGCCGTAGGTGGCTGAGCACGACTCCGACCGCGAGGATCGCGAGCCGGACGACCAGGGCGCCCGTTTCGACGAGGACGCCGCATGGGAGGCGATCGTCGCCGGGTACGGCGACGAGCCGCCGGACCCGCCGGGCTCCAAGCCGTTCAAATCCGTCGAGGACCTGGCGCTGCTGGAGGCGGAGACCAACGACGAGGAGCCGGAGGAGAAGCAGCCCGCGGCGCCGCTCGGCGGCTCGGTCACCTTCGCGCCCGGCGTCGGCCCGCGCGACTACACCGCGCCGGAGCCCTCGGACGACGACCTCGACGAGGACGACGAGGGTCACTTCGTCCCGCCGGAGCCGCCGCCGCTGCCCGCGGCGGACACCACGGCGAAGTTCGCGTGGCTGGCGGTGCTCGGCGGTCCGATACTGCTGCTGCTCGCGGTGCTGCTCGGCTGGGAGATGAGCTGGTGGCTGACGACGATCGGCATCGGCGGCTTCCTGGGCGGCTTCGCCACGCTGGTGATGCGGATGCGCACGGACGACGAGGACGACCAGGACCCGGGGCGCGGCGCGGTCGTCTGAACAGATGTGGGTGAGGGCCCGTCCGGACAAGCTCCGGGCGGGCCCTCTTCGTGTCCGCGCGAAAGTCCGCTCGTGTCCGCGCGAAAGTCCGCGCAAAAACGGAACTCGATCCCGCCGATCGGCGAAGGACAGGTGAACAACCCGAGCAAGCCCAAGCCTTCGAGGCGTTCAGACGGACGAAAGGAGCCCCGATGACCGTCGCACCACCGGGCGTCGGCACCCGCGACGAGGATCGCGAGGAGAGTGATGCCCGCGTGATCGCACGGTCCCGGGACGAGCCCGAGCAGTTCGCCGCGCTCTACGACCGGTACGCCGACGCCGTGCACCGTTACGCGGCCCGGCGACTCGGTCCCGAGGCGGCGGAGGATCTGATGGCGGAGACCTTCATCACCGCCTTCCAGCGGCGCCACACCTACGACCTGGGGCGGGACGACGCCCGCCCCTGGCTGTTCGGCATCGCCACCAACCTCGTGAGCCGGCACCGCCGGGCCGAGGCGCGCCGGTTCAAGGCGCTGGCGCGCGTGCCGGAGCCGGTCGAGCACGACGAACCGGTCGCGGACCGGGCGGTTTCCAGGGCCGGTGCCACGGGGGTGCGCCGGGAACTGGCAGCTGCGCTGGCCGGGCTGTCCGCCCGGCATCGCGATGTCGTGCTGCTGGTGGCCTGGGCCGGCCTCGACTACGAGGAGGCGGCCCAGGCCCTCGGCGTGCCCGTCGGCACGGTCAGATCGCGGCTGCACCGGGCTCGCAGCAGATTGCGCGAAGCACTGGGCGGATCCGATCCGACAGCTTTCCGAGAGGCAGACGCCCATGCGTGACACCGATGAACTCCGCGCACTGCGGGACTTCGAGGCGGGGGCACCCCCGCTCGACGACGACACCCGGCACCGGGTGCGAGCACGACTGTTCCAGGCGATGAACGGGCCCGCTCCGGCCGCCGCACGGCCCCGTCGGCCGGTTCTGCGGATCGCTGTGACCGGGGTGGTCACCGCCGCGGTCGCCGCCGGGCTGCTGGTCGCCGTCCAGCACGACGACGGCTCGGGACCCGGCGCCACGGCCAGGAAGTCACCGTCGGCGAGCGCGCCCGCCATGCGGAACGTGAGCGCGCAGACGGTGCTCAACGGGGCCGCCGCGTACGAACGCGAGCACGAGCGGGTGGTCACCCCGCGTGACGACCAGTTCATCTACACCAAGGAGATCATCAAGGAGACCGAGCAGAAGAGCGGCGTCACCAAGAGCCATGTCGACGAGACCTGGCGGTCGGTGGACGGGTCCAAGGCGTCCTGGATCATGGAGATCGGCCACGGCTGGTGGTCGCCGCCGCTCAAGCCGGACGAGGGCCACTGGCCGCCGCAGGACTGGGGCACGCTCAAGGAGCTGCCCACCGATCCGGAGAAGCTGATCCTCGCGATCCAGGGCCAGGTCGGAGGGGGCGCTGACGCCCTGGAGGACCTCGGCGACCAGGACTGGTCGCACATCCACTTCAGCCTCGCCGGACTGCTCAAGCTGGTGCCGGTGATGCCGGAGGGGCTGCGCCCGGCGGCGTACGAGGCGCTCGGCATGGTGCCCGGGGTGAAGGTCGTGCCGAACCAGCGGGACGCCAAGGGGCGCACCGGCGTGGCCATCACCTACGACGACCCCACGCTCCCCGAGGGAGCGGTGGGCTTCGGCGGCTACTTCATCTTCGACCCGAGGACGTACGAGTTCCTCGGCTTCCGTGACACGCGGACCTCGGGGGACGGGGCGGCGATGAAGACGTACACCCAGCTCTCGTACCTCGACAGCTGGGCGGTCGTCGACAAGGCGAAGCAGCGGCCGTAGCTAGGACGCGGGGATTCTGAGGGTGGCCAGGACCGGGAGGTGGTCCGTGGCCACCCTCAGGTCTGTGTCCGTGACGCCCGGGAGGCCGAGCGGGACTCCGCAGCCGATCACCTCGATGCCCTTGGTGGCGAAGATCGCGTCGATCCGGCTGTGCGGCTCGGTCCGTGTCCAGGTGTGCTCGCCGCCGTCGGGGGCCGTGGCCCAGCAGTCCCGGAGGGTGCCGGACAGCCGGGTGAAGGTGCGGCCGCCGGGGCGTTCGTTCAGGTCGCCGCCCGCGACGGCGTGGTCCACACCCATGCCGGCCAGGCGGTCCAGGAGCATTCCGGCCTGCTCGTGGCGCTCGTCCTTGTGGAGGCTGAGGTGACAGCTCAGGACGCCCAGCCGGGCGTCGCCGAGCCGGACCACGGCGGTGGCGAAGCCGCGGCGGTGCTGTCCGGGAGTCAGCGGGAGGAGGACGTCCTCGGCGCGCTCGACCTTGGTGCGCAGGTCGCAGAGGATCGCGGGGCCCGCGGCGGTGGCGCCGCCGGTGAGGATGACGAGGTCTGACGCCCGGGCCAGGCGGGCGAGTTTCTTGCGCCAGCGGAAGAAGCGGGGGGCTTCCTGGACGAGGACGAGGTCTGGTGCCGCGGCACGAATCACCTTGGCCAGGGCCGCGGTGTCGTCTCTCATCGAGCGGATGTTGTAGCTCAGGACTCGGACGGGGGCTGAACCGTCAGGCATGGCGATCAATGTACGCCCAATGGGCAGGGGCGCGAAGGTTGTGCGCGACTGCCGGATCGTCGTGGCTTGTCGCGCAGTTCCCCGCGCCCCTAAAGGTTGGAACACCTGCCCCTGGATCACATGATCGGGTCGGGCTCCCTTGCCAGGTCCGCTGCCCCGACCAGGCCCGCCTCGTTGCCCAGCTGGGCCGCGATCACGTCGGCCACCGGGCGCCAGTTGCCGCCCACGAGCCAGCGCTTGTAGGACTTGCGGATCGGGTCGAGGACCAGCTCGCCCTCGTCGGATAGGCCGCCGCCGACGATGAAGGCGGACGGGTCGAAGAGGGAGGCCAGGTCGGCGAGACCGGCACCGGCCCAGCGGGCCAGCTCACGGTAGGAGTCGACGGCGACGGGGCAGCCCTGGCGCGCGGCCATGGAGATGTGCTTGCCCTCGATGCCGTCGGGCGTGCCGTCGCCGAGGCCGAGCAGGACGTCGGCGAGCTCCGGGGTGGCGTTGGCGCGCTGCTTGGCGTACCGGACGAGGGCGCGGCCGGAGGCGTACTGCTCCCAGCAGCCCTGCGAGCCGCAGCCGCAGAGCAGGCCGTCCGGGACCATGCGGATGTGGCCGAACTCGGCGGCCACGCCGAAGTGGCCGCGGCGCAGCTTGTTGCCGATGATGATGCCGCCGCCGAGGCCGGTGCCCAGGGTGATGCAGATGACGTTGCGGTGACCCTTTCCGGCGCCGAACTTGTACTCGCCCCAGGCCGCGGCGTTGGCGTCGTTCTCCACGACGACCGGGAGACCCACGCGGGCCTCGACCTTCTCCTTCAGCGGCTCCTGGCGCCAGTCGATGTTCGGAGCGAAGTAGACCGTCGAGCGCTGACGGTTGACGTATCCGGCCGCACCGATACCCACGCCGACGATCTCGTGCCCGGCGCGCGCACCCTCCACGGCGGAGGCGATGGCGTCCACGATGCCCTCGGCCGTGCCCGGGGTCGGCACCTTGTGGGTCGAGAGGATGTTGCCTTCCTCGTCGACCACGCCGGCCGCAATCTTCGTGCCGCCGATGTCGACGCCGATGGTGAGTCCCATGAATCCCTCAGTTTCGGTCGAGCCCCGCTATGGCCAACCGTACCCGAGGGGGCTTTAGTCCAAGTCGATGCGTTCACCGGGACCGGGGTCGTCGCCCCGGTCGCGGCGCTCCTGGTCGTCCCCGGCGGTCCAGCGGCGCTCCTGGGCCTGGACGGCGGAGCGGTAGGCGGCGAGGAGTTCGTTGCCGGCCGCGGCCAGGTGGTCGAAGACGTCCGGGTTGCGCTCGATGACCGGCTCGACGGCGGCCTTGGCCTGCTGGACGACCTGCTTGACCACCTGCTGGGCGGCGGGTCCGGCGACCGCGCCGAGCAGCGGCGACTGGAGCGAGGACAGCTTGTCGCTGACCGCGTCGACGAGCTTGCGCAGTTCTTCGGCGGCCGAGCCCGGGGGCTGGCCGTACTGTTCGCGGCGGCGGGACCGCTCCGCCGCGAGATCCTCGGCGCACGCCGTCGCCCATGCGTCGGCGTCGGTGGCCCGTACCTCGTCGAGCGCCTCCTCACCGGGGGCGTCGGACGGCTGGAGCTCTTCGCTCATGACGGACTCCTGACTACGGTTCGTCCCTACGACGTTACCCGAACGGGCGTACCGGGTTCACCGGGTCCCGGGCCACAGACCCGGGTCGGGGGCGAACCGGATCCGCAGCTCCCCGTCGCGCAGCGCGGCCCCCTCGACGGTGCACCGGCGCAGCGCCGAGGGCAGCGGGACGATCCGGCGGAACGGCCCGGCGGTGACGACGAGTTCGTCCCCGCGCCGGACGAGGTCGAGGTCGTCGCGTATGGCGCCGGGCAGCGGAATGGTCCACACCAGCACACCGTCCTCGGCGAGGCTGTCGGTGACGGGCCACCCGACCGAGGAGGGCAGGCCGTTGACGGCGGGCCGCACCCCGAGCGCGGCCAGGTCGTCGGCGCCGCGCGGGTCGTGCCCGAGGTGCGGGACGACCTGGACGTCGTAGGACTCCCGCCACTCCTCCAGCGTCTTGCGCTGCTGGGCGACGAGTCCGGCGGGCCAGTCCTCCGGTACGGCGCGGTTGGCGATCAGGACGTCGGGGCGCAGTCCGCGCAGGGCGAGGGCGAGCGTGGCCGCGCGCACGGCGTCGGCTCCGGCGGGGCCGGGCTCGGCGACGAGCCGCACGGCGGTGTTCCGGTCGGCGACGACGGCTTCCACGGCGGCGAGCTCGACGTCCCAGCGGGCGGCGGTCTCGTACAGCCACTCCGCGGGCATGGGGACCCCGGCCAGCCGCCCGAGCACGGGCCGCAGCGCCCGCGCCGCCTGGCGCTCCGGTGGCAGCAGCCGCCGCAGATAGCGGCGCAGCTCCTCGGGGAGGGCGAGCAGGGCGAGCGCGTGCGGGGTGGCCGGAAGATCGACGACGAGCAGGTCGTGCAGCTCGGAGAGGGCGGCGTCGCGCAGGGCGCGCAGGAGCGTCAGCTCTTCGGCGCCCGGGAGCGGGGTGACCTCCTCGGGGTCGAGCCGGGAGGCGCCGAGCAGATCGAGGGCGGCGGTGGCGCGTTCCTGGAAGGCGGCGAGATCGTCGCGGAATCCGGCGGCGGCGTCGGGCCGCCAGACGGTGAGCCGCTCCCCGGCCACCACGGGCGAGGCCCCGGTGACGGTACCGAGCACGGCTCCGAGGCTGTCACCCCGGTCGCCGCTCAGCAGCAGTACTCGCTCACCGTCACGCGCGGCGGCGAGCGCGGTGGCAGCGGCAACAGTCGTACGACCGCTGCCGCCGGGGCCCGTGATCAGGATGGTGCGCATGAGGGTGAACGGTAGGGCACTGCCCACCGCTACTTGGAACCCGACTCAACCCTCTTCTTCAACCCGGCCAGCGCCCGGTCGATGATGACCTTCTCGGCCTTGCGCTTGATCATCCCGAGCATAGGGATCTTGACGTCGACCGTCAGGACGTACGTGACCTCGGTCGAGCCGGAGCCGGCCGCCTTCAGAAGGTACGAGCCGTCCAGCGACCGCAGCATCTGGGACTTCACCAGGGTCCAGGACACCTCGTGCTCCCCGGTCCAGGTGTACGCGAGCACCTGGTCGTCCTTGATCGCCCCCGCGTCCATCACCAGGCGCACCTGCTCGGCGCGGCCCTGGCCGTCCGACGCCAGGACCTCGGCCTCCTTCACCTCGCCGGTCCAGTCCGGGTAGCGGGCGAAGTCGGCGATCACCCCCATGACGTCGGCCGGTGCCGCTTCGATCGTGATGCTCGAACTGGTGTGTTCCGCCATCGCCGTGGCTCCTCCAGATGCGGGCCGGTAGGGCGTCCTCATGCGCACGTGTGTGCAGCGTGAAGGCTACCGCGCACCCGACCCGCCGAACTCCAGCGCCCATGGCTTCCCGCTCCCCGCGAAGTGTCCGACGTTCACGCACTCCGTCGAACCGATGCGCATCCGGCGCACCAGGGGCTGATGAACATGGCCGAAGAGCGAGTACCGGGGCCGGGTCCGGCGGATCGCCTCCAGCAGCGCCCGGCTGCCCCGCTCGAAGCGCCGCGCGACGGTGTCGTAGACCAGATCCGGCACCTCCGGCGGGATGTGGGTGCACAGCACGTCCACCTCGCCGACCGCCTCGACCTTCGCCGCGTACTCCTCATCGCTGATCTCGTAGGGCGTGCGCATCGGCGTGCGCAGGCCGCCGCCGACGAAGCCGAAGGTCCAGCCGCCGATCTCCACCCGCTGCCCGTCCAGCACGGTGGTGCCGGGTCCGGCGTACTCCGGCCACAGTGGCGGCATGTCGACATTGCCGTAGGTCGCGTACGTCGGTGTCGGGAACGCCGCGAACAGCTCGGCGTACTGCTTGCGCACCGCCTTCTCGATGACCGCGCCGCGTTCCGCGCCGATGCCCGCCCACAGCCGGGCGCCGAACTCGCGCGCCTCCTCGTAGCGGCGGGCGGTGCGCAGTTCGACGATGCGGTCGGCGGCCTCGGCGCCGAACAGATCGGGAAAGATGCCGCGGGAGTGGTCGGCGTAGTCGAGGAAGAGGACCAGGTCACCCAGGCAGATCAGGGCGTCCGCGCCGTCCCCGGCTCTGGCCAGGTCACGGACGTTTCCGTGTACGTCGCTGACCACGTGCACGCGCGTCCTGCCGTTGCCGGCTGGTGTGGATGCCATGGCGATCAAGCGTAAGCCTGTGCGGCATGCGTGAACAGTGGCGGCCGGACCTGCGGTTACTGGCTAGTCGTCAAACCGGTCGACTACTGTGCGCGCAGAAGCAGCCATCCATGCGGTACCGATCCGTGTGACGCAGCGAACATCTCGCCGGTCCCTCTGTCGAAGAAGCCATACCGGCGGGTAACGTCCGGGCAGTCCAGTCGTGCTCAGGATTTCAACCACCGAAATGCTGGGCACCAGCCCGAGCCGTGGACCGCACCGTCGCATCACACAATGTCGTGGCGCCGGCGCCCTATGAGGAGCAGCAGTCTTGCGCGAGTTCAGCCTTCCGGCTTTGTACGAGGTCCCTGCCGACGGCAATCTGACCGACATCGTCCGCAGAAACGCCGCGCAGCATCCCGACGTCGCCGTCATCGCCCGCAAGGTGAACGGGGCCTGGCAGGACGTCACCGCCACCGCCTTCCTCGCCGAGGTGCGCACCGCCGCCAAGGGTCTCATCGCGGCCGGGGTGCAACCGGGCGACCGGATCGGGCTGATGTCCCGTACCCGCTACGAGTGGACCCTGCTGGACTTCGCGATCTGGTCCGCGGGCGCCATCACCGTACCGGTGTACGAGACCAGCTCCCCGGAGCAGGTGCAGTGGATCCTCGGTGACTCCGGCGCAACGGCGGTCCTGACCGAGCTCGACGGCCACACCGCTGCGGTGGAGTCGGTGCGGGACCGGCTGCCCGCGCTCAAGCACGTCTGGCAGATCGACGGCGGCGGGCTGGAGGAGCTGGGCCGACTCGGACAGGACGTCAGCGACCAGGCGGTCGACGAGCGCAGCTCGCTGGCGAAGGCCGACGACCCGGCCACGATCGTCTACACCTCGGGCACCACCGGCCGCCCCAAGGGCTGTGTGCTGACCCACCGCAACTTCTTCGCCGAGTGCGGCAACATCGTCGAGCGGCTGCGCCCGCTGTTCCGTACCGGCGAGTGCTCGGTGCTGCTGTTCCTGCCGCTGGCGCACGTCTTCGGGCGGCTGGTGCAGATCGCCCCGATGATCGCGCCGATCAAGCTGGGCTGTCTGCCGGACATCAAGAACCTCACCGACGAGCTGGCCGAGTTCCGGCCCACGCTGATCCTCGGTGTGCCGCGGGTCTTCGAGAAGGTCTACAACTCCGCGCGCGCCAAGGCGCAGGCGGACGGCAAGGGCAAGATCTTCGACAAGGCGGCGGACACGGCCATCGCCTACAGCAAGGCGCTGGACACCCCCTCCGGCCCGTCGATCGGCCTGAAGATCAAGCACAAGGCGTTCGACAAGCTCGTCTACAGCAAGCTGCGCGCGGTCCTCGGCGGCCGGGGCGAGTACGCCATCTCCGGCGGCGCCCCGCTCGGTGAGCGCCTCGGTCACTTCTTCCGCGGTATCGGCTTCACGGTCCTGGAGGGCTACGGCCTGACCGAGACCTGCGCGGCCACCACGTTCAACCCCTGGGACCGGCAGAAGATCGGCACGGTCGGTCAGCCGCTGCCGGGTTCGGTGGTGCGCATCGCCGACGACGGCGAGGTGCTGCTGCACGGCGACCACATCTTCCGGGAGTACTGGAACAACCCGGGCGCCACCGAGGAGGCGCTGGCCGACGGCTGGTTCCACTCGGGCGACATCGGCACCCTGGACGAGGACGGCTACCTCAGGATCACCGGCCGCAAGAAGGAGATCCTGGTGACCGCGGGCGGCAAGAACGTCGCCCCGGCCGTGATCGAGGACCGGATCCGCGCGCACGCGCTGGTCGCCGAGTGCATGGTGGTCGGTGACGGGCGGCCGTTCGTGGGCGCGCTGGTCACCATCGACGAGGAGTTCCTGGGCCGCTGGGCCGCCGAGCACGGCAAGCCCGCGGATGCCACCGCGGCGTCGCTGCACGAGGACGCGGACCTGATGGCTGCCATCCAGTCGGCGATCGACGACGGCAACGCCGCGGTGTCCAAGGCGGAATCGGTGCGGAAGTTCCGCATTCTGTCCTCCCAGTTCTCGGAGGAGTCGGGCCACCTGACGCCGTCGCTGAAGCTCAAGCGGAACGTGGTGGCGAAGGACTTCGCGCAGGAGATCGAGGCGATCTACGCGAAGTGACCTGACCGTTCGGTCGCTATGGCGCGGTGTCCTCCACGAGGACCCGCGCCATCGTGCGTTCGGCGAGCGCGGTGATCGTCACGAAGGGGTTCACCCCGAGCGACCCGGGCACGAGTGAGCCGTCGGTGACGTACAGCTTCGAATACCCCTTCACCCGGCCGTAGTTGTCGGTCGCCCGCCCCAGTACGCAGCCGCCCAGCGGGTGGTACGTGAAATCGTCGGCGAAGGCCCGGCTGGGCGAGCCGAACAGGTCGTAGCGGTAGATCGTGGCGTTGGCCCGGTTGATCCGGTCGAACAGCTTCTTGGCCATGGCCGACGAGACCGCGCTCTGCGCCGGGGTCCAGTTCAGCGCCAGCGAGCCGCCCGACCAGGAGAAGGACGCCCGTTCCTGGTTCTTGGTGATCGCCAGATAGAGGCTGACCCAGTTCTCCAGGCCGGTCGGCAGCGGGGCGATCTCGGCGAACACCGGGTTGGCGGTGTTCGCCCAGTCGTCGATGCCCATCACCGGCATCGTCGACTGGTTCACCCCGACCGTGTCCCACAGGTGGTTGGCCCGCCCGAGCATCACATTGCCGTTGGTGCCCCAGCCGGTGCCGACGCTGGCGTCGAGGGCGGGCAGCGTGCCCGTCTCCCGCGCCCGCAGCAGGAGTTCGGTGGTGCCGACACTGCCGCCGCCGAGGAAGAGGTACGTGCAGTTGTACTCCTTGGTCTCGACGACCGCGCCGGTCTCGTCGATGCGCTGGGCGGTGAGCAGGTACGTCCCGTCCCCGGCCCGGCTGATCGAGGTCACCCGCTCCAGGGTGTGGATCGTGACGTTCCCGGTGCCGAGCGCGGCGGCCAGGTAGGACTTGTCCAGGCTGCGTTTGCCGTGGTTGTTGCCGTACATCACCTCCCCGGCGAGCGCGGACCGGGTGGCCGTGCCGGCCGCCTCGCGCTGCATATGGCCGAAGTCGTAGACGTTCGGCACGAAGGTGGTCCTGAGACCGGCGTTGGCGGCGTGCTTGCGGGAGATCCGGGTGTAGCGGTACCACTCGGTGGACTCGAACCAGGCCGGGTCGATGCTGTTGACCCCGAGCATGGAGCGGGCCCTCGGGTAGTACGTGCCGTACATCTCGTCCGCGTCGACGGACGGGAACTGCTCCTCGAAGTACGACTTGAGCGGGGTGACCGCCATGCCCCCGTTGACCAGGGAGCCGCCGCCGACGCCGCGGCCCACGAACACCGAGATGTTCGCGAAGTGCACGCGGTCCAGGACGCCGGGGTAGCGGCTGATGTCCTTGTTGACGACGTCCAGCCACAGGAAGGTGGCGAGGGGGGCCTCGGTGCGGGTTCGGAACCACATGGAGCGCTGGTCCGGGGCGGTGGTGGGGCAGAAGACCTTTCCGTCGGGGCCTGCGGTGTTCCAGAGCCGGCCCATCTCGATCACGATCGTACGGATCCCCGCCTGACCGAGGCGGAGGGCGGCGACGGAACTGCCGTAGCCCGAACCGACCACGATCGCCGGGGCGTTGTCCACGGCGGTCGGCTCTACGGCCGACGCCGACTGGAGACCGATGCGGGTGAGACCGGACGCGGCGGCGGTCTGGAGTGCCACCATGCCCAAGATTTGACGTCTCGTCAGCTGACGCTGCATCAGTTGTGCTGTCATGTCCGGAGCATGGGCGGATTATTGGCTTCCGCCTAGGCCACGAGCATGCTTTAAAGCAGAGTCTTCAACTTCTCCGCCAGCAGATCCCAGCGCCACTTCTCCTCGACCCACTCGCGGCCCCGCTCCCCCATCCTCCGGCGGAGTTCGGGGTCGCCGAGGAGGGTCGTGACGCGGTCGGCCGTCTGCTCGGGCGAACCGCCTCGCACCACCCAGCCCGTCTCGCCGTCCAGGACCGCGTCGGGGGCCCCGCCGGAGTCGCCCGCGACCACCGGGAGGCCCGTCGCCGAGGCCTCCAGGTAGACGATGCCGAGGCCCTCCACGTCCAGGCCCCGTCGGCGGGTGCGGCAGGGCATGGCGAAGACGTCGCCGGCGCCGTAGTGGGCGGGGAGCTCGGACCAGGGGACCGTGCCGGTGAAGCGGACCGAGCCGGCGACCCCGGTCGCGTGGGCCAGCCTGCGCAGCTCCTTCTCGTACGGGCCGCCGCCGACGATCAGCAGCACCGCCTCCGGTTCCTTCGCCAGGATCCGGGGCATGGCGAGGATCAGCGTGTCCTGGCCTTTGCGCGGGACGAGCCGGGAGACGCACACGACCACCGGGCGGTCGGTCAGCCCGAGCCGGGCCCGGACCTCGGCGCCGCCGGAGCCCGGGTGGAAGGTCTTCTCGTCGACGCCGGGAGGCAGCTGCACCATCCGGGACGCCGCCTCCGGCGACAGCGCGGGCGCGATCCGCGAGCGGGTGTACTCCCCCAGGTACGTGATCGTGTCCGTCGCGTCCCCGATCCGGCGCAGCAGCTGACGCGAGGCGGGCAGCTGGGCCCAGCCCGCCTCGTGGCCGTGGGTCGTGGCCACCAGCCGCTCGGCACCGGCCGCCCGCAGCGCCGGTGCCATCAGGCCGAGCGGCGCCGCCGCCCCGAACCACACCGACGTACAGCCGTGCTCGCGCAGCAGCCCGGCCGCGCGCCGGGTGACCCGCGGGGTCGGCAGCAGCATCGTCGTGGCGTCGCGGACGACGGTGAAGGGCTGTTCCGCGTCGAAGGCGGCCGTCGCCTCGGCGCCCTCCTCGCCGCGCTTCCAGGTGGAGGCGTAGACGACCAGCCGCTCCGGATCCAGCCGTAGCGCCATGTTGTGCAGGAAGGCCTGGATGCCGCCGGGGCGGGGCGGGAAGTCGTTGGTCACGATGAGCGTCTTGTGCATCGCGGCCGACCCTATCGGAGCCGCCGCGCGCAGCACGTCACAGCCGCCCCTGGTGGCCGACGCACAGCTTCCCGGGACATCATGTTGCCCCAGCGCCTGTGTCCAGGCGGAAGCGATCGGCAGGGGACCAGGTGGAGACGACGGGCGCACGGTGGTCCCTGGCGGGCCTGCTCGGGCTCTGGGCCGTGACCAGGGTGGCCCTGCTGCTCTTCGTGTTCAAGGTGTACGTCTTCCCCGGCCCGGACGTCACCAGCGACGTGTCCGTGATCTACCAGGGCTGGTCCGACGTGCTGCGCACCGGAACGTTCCCGCAGGAGGACGTCACCTGGCAGTACCCGCCCGCCGCCGCGCTCGCGATCCTCTCCCCCGCGCTGCTGTTCTGGCTCGACTACGCCTCCGCCTTCTTCGTCCTGGCCTTCACCGCCGACCTGGCCGTCCTGCTCCTCCTCCACTACGCGGGCCCACGCCCCGGCCGCAGCATGCGCGGCGCCTGGGTGTGGACGGTGGGCGTGCCGCTGCTCGGGCCGACCGTGTACGCCCGGTACGACGTGATGGTGACCGCGGTGGCGGTGGCCGCGCTGCTCGCGGGCGCCCGGCACCCCCGGGTGATGGGCGCGCTGACCGCGTTCGGGGCGCTGGTGAAGGTGTGGCCGGTGCTGCTGCTGGTGGCCGCCCGCCGCCGCTCGGCCTGGGTGTCGGCGGCGGTGACGGCGGCCCTGCTGGCGGGGGTGTTCGCGCTGGCGATGCCGGGCGCGTTCGCGTTCCTGACCTTCCAGCGGGACCGCGGCACCGAGGTGGAGTCGCTGGGCGCCCTGGTCTTCCATGTGGCCCGGCACTTCGGCTGGAACGGACAGGTGCTGCTGAACTACGGCTCGGTGGAGTTCCTCGGCCCGTACGTGGACATGGTCAGCAATGCCGCGCTGATGCTGACCGGGCTGGCCTTCGGCTGGCTGCTGCTGTGGCGGCTGCGGGCCAGGCGGTTCCTGTCGCACACGCTCGCCGACGCGGCGTTCGTGGCGGTGCTGATGTTCACCACGACCAGCCGGGTGATCAGCCCGCAGTACCTGGTGTGGCTGATCGGCCTGGCGGCGGTCTGCTCGTGCTTCCGGGGCAGCCGGATGGGATGGCCGGTCGCTCTGGTGCTGGCGGCCTCGCTGGTGACGGTGCTGGAGTTCCCGGTCTGGTTCGCGCACGTGGTGGCCAGCGACGGCCTCGGGATCACCCTGCTCTTCCTGCGCAACGGCCTGCTGGTGCTCGCCACGCTCCTCGCCGCCCGCGTCCTGTGGCGCGGCACGGTCTCCGCCGCCGCCCCCGCCCCGCTGCCCGCTCAGGCCGCCCGCACCAGGGAGACCCCGCTGCCCTCCTGACGCGCGGCCCGCCACCCCAGCAGCCCGCACTGGAGCGCCATGGCGAGCGCCAGCGCCAGACACACCCCCGGCAGCCCGAGCCCGGACAGCGCGTACGCCAGCGGCAGTTGTACGGCCGTCCCCAGCAGCGTCACGCGCAGCAGCAGCGGTGCCCCGCCGCTGCCCTCGAAGACCCCGCCGAGCGCGATGAAGCAGGCCATGAGCACCAGATAGGGCCCGACGGAGCGCAGGAAGAGCACGCCCTGGTGGGCGACCTCGGGGCCGGCGCCGAACGCCGCCATGACCCAGGGCGCGCTCACCGCGAGCAGCACGGCCGCCGTGAGCCCCGCCGTCCCGGACACCAGCACCGCCTGCCGCCCGATCGCCCGCCGCTCATCGTGCCCGGCGCCCCGGGTGTGCGCGGTGTGGATGGCGGCGGCCTGGCGTACCGCGTAGAAGGCCATGGTGGCGACGTAGAGGACCTTGTAGGCGATCGAGTACGCGGCCACCGCGGTCACGCCGAGCCGGGCCACGATGGCCACCAGCGCCAGTGCGCCCGTCTGCCGGACGGTGAAGTCGGCGGCCATGGGCAGGCCGGTGGCGAGCGTGCGGCGGGGCGAGAAGGGGGCGGGGAAGCGGGCCGCCTCGCGGAGCAGGGCGTTGCGGCGCAGGGCGAGGAGTCCGGCGCCGAGGGCCACGCAGCGGCACAGGACGGTGGTGGCGGCGGCGCCCTGGACGCCGTAGAGGTGGATGGCGAAGGGGTCCGCGACGAGGATCAGGCCGTTGGCGAGGAGGGCCAGGCGCATCGGGGTGCGGGTGTCCCCCGCGCCCTTGAGGATGCCGTCGAGCAGGGTCTGGGCGAAGAAGACGGCGATGCCGGGCAGGGCGATCGCGAAGTAGGCGGTGGCCAGGGGGACCGCCGGGCCGTCGCCGCCGAGGACCACGCGGGCCAGTGGCTCGCGCAGCAGCAGACCGAGGGCGATGACGACCGGTGTCACCAGCGCGTAGAGCGCCCAGCCGCCGCGCACGGCCGCCCGTACGGCCGCCGGGTTCCCGGCGCCCCGGGCGTGCGCGACCAGCACGGTCGTACCGGAGCCGAAGACCAGCGCGATGCCCAGCAGGACGTTCTCGGTGGTGGTGGCGACGGCCACGGCGGCGACGGCCGGACCGCCGAGCCGGGAGACCCAGACGGTGTTGATGATCCCGGCGGCGACCGAGGCCAGGAGCGAGAAGTAGACGGGATGGGCGAGCGAGATCAGTTGTCTGCGGTGAGCGTTCATGAGTCCCCCGGTGTCCCTCTCCATCCGAGCTACCTCGATTCGAGGTAGCTCGGATAGAGGTAGCATGGCGGGCACGACACCCGCAAGGAGGAACGGTGCTGGAGCTGTCGATCCTGGGCTTCCTGGCCGAAGAGCCGTTGCACGGCTATGAGTTGAAGGAGCGCATCAAGGCGCTCAGCGGCCATGTCCGGCCGGTCAGCGACGGGGCGCTCTACCCCGCGATCACCCGGCTCACCCGGGCCGGCCTGCTCGACCAGCACACCGAGCCGGGCGCGAGCGCCGCCCCCCGCCGGATCCTGTCACTGACCGAGGAGGGCCACGCCGACCTGCTGGAACGCCTGCGCCGGCCGAAGCAGGCCGAGATCACCGACCAGGTCCGCTTCAACACCGTGCTCGCCTTCCTGCGGCACCTGCCCGAACCGCGCGAACAGGCCGCCGTGCTCCGCCGCCGCCTGGAGTTCCTGGACGCGCCGTCGAGCTTCTTCTACCGGGAGGGCGAGCCGGTGCGGGCGGAGCAGGCCGGCGATCTGTTCCGGCAGGGCATGCTGCGGGTGGCGCGGGCCACCGGGACGGCGGAGCGGGCGTGGCTGGCCGAGGCGATCGAGCTGCTGGACCCGGCGGGCGAGGGTCAGGCGAACTGACCCCGCAGATACTCCCGCCACTGCGCGGTGAAGTCCTCCACAGTCGTGTCGAGCACCTTCTCCATCGCCTCCTCGACCGCGCCCGGCCGCTTCTCGTGGGCGCCGACGGCCCGGTAGAACTCGCCGAGCCGCACCTCGCCCCAGCGGTCCGCGATCATCCGGCAGGCCATCCAGCCGCTCTCGTACGCCTGCGCGAGCCCGGCCGAGTCCCCGGTGAACCCGAAGTCCTCGTCGGTGGGCAGCCCCGCCGGGATCTCCCCCTCGGTCACCGCCCGCCACAGCTCGGGCGCGGCATCGGAGGGCGTACGGCCCGAGCCGAGGTAACCGACCCAGTCGGCGTACCCCTCGGAGAGCCACAGCGGGGTGGCGGCACTGGTGTGGGCGCGGGTGGCGACATGGGTCGTCTCATGGGTGAGCACGACCTGCTTGCCGCTCTGGCCGAGGACGCCGTACGCGACCGGGTTGAGGATGATCCGGTCCGCGGGCGCGGGGGCGCCGGTCTCGCCGGTGGTCACGGCCGCGATCCCGCGGTACGAGGAGGCGGGCGAGCCGAGCAGCCCGGCCATGCCCTCCAGCGACTCCGGTACGAGGATGACGGTGCCGCGCGGCCACTCGGTGCCCCAGGCCCGGGTCACCGCGGGCACCGCGCGGTCGGCGAGCTCGGCGAAGGTGCGGAGCCGGCCGGCGGGCTGACCGACGCCGAGCACGATGCCGCGCTCGCCGCGGACGACCTCCACCCGGCCCTGGTCCCACAGTTGCTCGGGCGCCTTCTCGGCGGGCCGCTCGGACTCGACGTACCACTCACCGGCGGCGTCCAGGCTGAGCCGCACGGTGCGGCCCGCGGTGACCGGCGCACGGTCGTGGCCCTTGATGCGGTAACTCAGTTCGACGTCGGCGGTGGCGCTGTCACCCGCCCGTCTGACCCCGGTCACGCGATACGACCACTCGGCGAACGGCACCGCGTTGAGCTCGTCGTACCCGCTCTGGACGCCCGTCCGCACGAAGGCCGACTCGTCGTGCTCGACGATCGCCTCCGCCCGCCGGTCGAGCACCCGCTGCACGGAGTCACGGGCCGCGTCGGTGGCGGGCCGCCCGCCGCACGCGACGAGCGAGACCAGCAGCAGACACACCGCCACCACCCCGGACCCGGACGCCCGCCGTCGACCAGCCATGCCGCGATCGTACGGCGATCAGCCCGCCGAGGTCAGACCCCGTCAGCGGCGGGATCCACCGGCCACCGTCCGGCCACCGGTGCCGTCGGCCCCGTCACACCCGCGTGACGGTCGCCCCCGGCATCATCCCCACCGGGTCGTAGCGGACCGGGGCTCCGGGATAAGGGGCGTGGATCACCTGGCCGTTGCCCATGTACATCCCGACGTGGCTGGCGTCGGAGCGGTAGGTGACCAGGTCGCCGGGGCGGGCCTGGGAGAGGGGGACCTGGCGGCCGGCGAAGCGCTGGCCCTGGGAGGTACGCGGGAGGGCGACACCGGCCTGCGCGTACGACCACTGCATCAGGCCCGAACAGTCGAAGCCGCCGGGGCCGTTGGCGCCCCAGACGTAGGGCTTGCCGAGGGCGGAGCGGGCGGCGGCCATCGCGGCGGCGGCACGGCCCGAGGCGGGGACGCCGCTGCCCAGGTCGGGCATGCCGGAGCGGCCCGAGCGGGAGGCCCGGTCGTAGGCGGCGCGTTCGTCGGCGGGCAGCGAGTTGAGCAGTTCCCGGGCCTTGGCGAGCTTGCTCTCCACCGTCCGCTTGTGCGCCGCGACCGCCTTGCGGCTCTTCTCCAGCTCACCGAGTTTGCGGGTGGCCTCGGCGCGTTCCTGGGAGAGTTCGCGCATCGCGCCCTGGAGGTCCTTCAGCTCGCCCGCCTGACGGGCCGTGATCCGGTCCAGCACGGAGGCCTTGTCGAGGTAGTCGTCCGGATCGTCGGAGAACAGCAGGGCGAGGGAGGGATCGAGCCCGCCGGAGCGGTACTGCGCCCCGGCCAGCGAACCGAGCTTCTCCCGCATGGAGTTGATGCGCTCCTGCTGCCGGGCGATCCGATCCTGCGCGGTACCGACCTGCCCGCGCAGCGAGTCGGCGCGCTCATCGGCCTTGTTGTAGGCCTCGGTGGCCTTCTCGGCCTCCTCGTAGAGGCGGTCCACCTCGGCCCGGGTGTCCTCGTGCGGCACGGCCGAGGCCGGTACGGCCCCGAAGGCCGCGGCGGCGGCTGTCAGGACGCAGAGCGCGGCGCTCGCGCCCCGGTCGAACCCGGACGGTACAAGGCGACGATGAGACCCCACGAGAAGCCGCACCCCTTCCGCTGGCGGACAAGGACCGTTCCCCGGCGAGGGGGAAACGCGGCAGACAGTAACCCCGCGCCGGGTCGCCGACCAACGACCGTCGTGGGCACGCACAGTGACGCCCCGCCTATGACGCAGGTCATGGGCGGGGCGTGGGGTCAGTTCACGTCGGTGTGATTCGCCCGATTGGGCGGCACGGTGTCGTGATCTTGAGGCTGATCAGATCCGGACGCCGAACTGGTACGGCATGTTGTTGATCGACTCGTAGCGGACCACCGCGCCGGTGCGCGGGGCGTGCAGCACCTGGCCGTTGCCCGCGTAGAAGCCGACGTGGTGCAGGTCGCCGTAGAAGATGACCAGGTCGCCGACCTTGAGGTCGGACTGGCTGTAGATGCGGGTGCCGTAGTTGGCCTGGGCCTGCGAGGTGCGCGGGATGCCGACGCCGGCCTGGGCGAAGGCCCAGGAGGTCAGGCCCGAGCAGTCGAAGGAGGAGGGGCCGGAGGCGCCGTAGACGTAAGGCGTGCCGATCTTGCTCTGGGCGGCCTGGAAGGCGGCCATGGCCCGGCCCGAACCGGTGGCGGCGTTGCCGAGGTCCACGCGGTCGGCGGAGGAGCGGGTGGCGCGTGCCTCCTCGGCGGCGAGGGCGGCCTTCTCGGCGGAGGTGAGGGAGTTCAGGAGCTTCTGCGCCTCGGCGAGCTTGTCCTGGACCTCGGTCTTCTTCTTGCCCAGCTCGGTCCGCGTGGAGGCGAGGTCCTTGAGCTTCTCGGTGGCCTCGGCGCGGTCCTGGGCGAGTTCGCGCTGCTTGTCCTGGATCTTCTTCAGCGACTCGACCTGCTGGCTGCTCAACTGGTCGAGCGTGGAGGCCTTGTCGAGGTAGTCGTCCGGGTCCGCGGAGAGGAAGAGCTGGAGCGAGGAGTCGATGGATCCGGTGCGGTACTGGGCGGCGGCCGCCAGACCTATCGAGTCACGCATCTCGTTCAGGTCTTCCTGACCGCGCGCGACGTTGTCCTGGATCGTGGAGATCTCCTTCTGGAGCTTCTCCTGCTTCTCCTTGGCGCCGTTGTACTTCTCGGTGGCCTGCTCGGCCTCCTCATAGAGCTTGTCGACCTTGGCCTTGACCTCGTCCTTGCTCGGCTTCTCGCTGGGCGCGGCGTTGGCGGCCTGCGAGCTGATGGCAACGGCGGCAGCAGCGGCGGTGGTCAGCACGGTCACACGTGCGCGGCTCGGCTGCTTGGGTCGACGGTGGGACGCCACGGAGGCGAACTCCTTCTCCTCAGTGATCTTCCGATCGAAGGTTCGAAGGCAGACCCTAGTGACACAGTTGTGATCAGTTCAAACCCCTGGGCGATTTATCCCGGTTACGGTCCGCATTCTTTACCATCAACCCACGTGCAGTGATCCCCACTTGACGCTACGTTGCGTGACGGTTCCGTCAATTCGGGCATTGCAGCTGTACGTTGACCTTCAGGACAGTCGCTTCAGAAGCACCGCAGATGCCACCGGCCGGGCGCCCGCCCTGGCGACCCCGTCGGCCACCTCGCGGTCGGTGGAGACGACGATGACCGGACGGCCGGGCGGCTCGGCCCGCACCAGCTGACGGATCAACTCGTCGGCCGTCACACCGGGCTTGGAGAACAGCACCCGGACCCCGCGCGGCGGCGCCAGCAGCACCGGCGCGGCCAGCTCGGCCCCGTCGAAGACACAGGTCACCTCGGCGCCGGTCTGCGCGGCGAGCTGGGAGAGCTGGCCGAGCAGCCGGAGCCGCTGCTTCTCCAGCGGCATCTGGGGATAGCCGGTCTTGGTGACGTTGTAGCCGTCGACGACCAGATGCGCCTGCGGCAGCGCCAGCAACTGGTCGATGATGGCCGGATCGTTCTCGGACAGCGCCCGCGCGGCGATGTCCTTCGGGGTCATTCGTCCCGGTTCGACCGCGTCCACGGTCTCGGCCGGGCGCACCGACACCGGCGGCAACGCCAGTTCCCGGCGCAGCCCTTGGGTGGCGTCGAGCAGGGTGTCCAGCAGCAGCCGTACCCGCATGTCCTCCACGCTGCGGCCCTCGCGCGCCGCCCTGCGGGTGGCCTCCAGGGCGGCCTCGGCCTCCCCGAGCCGGGACTTCAGCCGCCGGGACTCGCTCTCGGCGGCGGACACCTGGCCGTGCGTCTCCGCGCGGACGGCCTCGATCTCACCCTGCGCCTTGCGCAGCGCCGCCTCACCGCGCTTGACGTCGCTCTGGGCGGCGCGCAGCTTGCGGTGAAGCGATTCGGCTTCCTTCCTGGCCGCGTCCAGCTCGGTGCGCAGCCGCTCGGCCTCCGCCCGGGTCTGCTCCCTGGACCGGTCGATCTCGGCGCGCAGCCGCTCCAGTTCGGCCCGGCTCTCCTCGTCGGCGCGCTCGGCGTCGGCGCGCTGGGCCTCCTCGCCGGCCGCGGTCACCAGCTTGACCCAGCCGGTGGGCCGCAGCACGTAGGCCGCGGCCGCCACATCGAGCGGATCCGCGGCCGGGGGCGGCGAGCCGGAGTCGAGGGCGCCGGCGATCTCCGGCTGGGCCTCTCTCAGCTTCTCCCCGATGCGCTGACGGAAGAGTGGATCCGTCTCCAGCGCGGCGGCCATGGCGTTGCCGGCGAACTTGGCCCGGCGATTCGGGGCGAATCGGGCGTACTGCCGTAGCTGGGCGGGC
Organism: Streptomyces cinnabarinus; assembly: GCF_027270315.1. Classification (NCBI taxonomy): domain Bacteria; kingdom Bacillati; phylum Actinomycetota; class Actinomycetes; order Kitasatosporales; family Streptomycetaceae; genus Streptomyces; species Streptomyces cinnabarinus. The sequence continues at coordinate 2,604,094 of NZ_CP114413.1, forward strand.
AGTTCACCGACGGTCAGCCCGCCGAAGCCGTCCGAGACGATCTGTACGACTCTTCTGCGCACCCCGTCGGGCAGCGGACGGTCGAGCACTTCAGCGGCGCCGTCGCCCGGCCCCCCGCCTGCGGTCTCCACCATCCGTCGTCACCCCAATACCTGTGCGGGACCCCCTGGCTGAGGGGATCCCCCGAGCGGGGCCCGCTCCGCTCAGGAGCCGGCGCCCGGCCTGTCCACGAGTTCCACCTGGTCCACGGCGTTGCACCAGCGGCAGCGCACCGACTCGATGGTCTCACTGACCACCTCGCGCTCCTCGACCTTCGGCTCACCGGCGAGGTCGAGGTGGACGTACTCGACGACCTTCGACGAGCGGGTCACGTCGAAGCGGGTGAGGTTGCCGCACAGAGTGCAGCGCCACCGCGTGGTGGCCGTCGGCAGGGGAACCGTCATCGCGACTGTTCTTTCCTTCCAGTGTCGGTGACTCACCGGTGTCCCGGTGCGTGTGGCTCGTAACCCTACGGCCTGGCGGGTACTCACCGCTCGGCCGTCCACGGCGGCGAGGCGGTCTGTGAGAGTAGGCCCCGTTACGTCATGCTCTGTGTTCATGATCGGCAACTGGACCAGCACGGCCGTCCGGGGTATGCGGATGCCCGCCGCGCCCGTCACTTACGCACTGATCGGCCTGTGCACGCTGATCTTTCTGATCGGGCCCGCCTCGGGGCTGAATCCCGGCTACGGCACCGGGGACGGGCTGATCGCGGCGCAGCGGGCGTACTTCCGGCGCTGGGGGGTGGTCCCGGCCGAGCTGTTCGAGGGGTCGCCGCGGGCCGCCCTCACCCCGGCCACGGCGCTGTTCGTGCACGGCAGCTGGGTGCACCTGCTGGGCAACATGCTCTTCCTCTACGTCTTCGGCGTGATGACCGAGGAGCGCATGGGCCGTGTCCAGTTCACGCTCTTCTACCTGGGCTGCGGCTATCTCGCCCTGCTCGGCTACGCGGCCGCCAACTCCGACTCCGAGCAGTCCCTGGTGGGCGCGTCCGGCGCGATCTCCGCGGTGCTCGGCGCGTTCCTGGCGCTGTTCCCACGGGCCCGGGTGACCAGCCTGCTGCCGTTCCTGTTCTTCCTGCCGCTGCGCTTCCCGGCGTGGGTGGTGCTGCCCTTCTGGGCGGCCCTGCAATGGCTGGCGGCGGGCCGGGCGGCGAACGGACCCGGGGTGGCGTATCTGGCCCACCTCGTGGGCTTCGGCCTGGGCTGCGGCTTCGCCTGGGTGCGGTTCGGCCGTACGACTAGAGTGAAGGCCGTCCCCGCGACGCCGGCCCCCGAGGGAGAGAAACAACCGTGATCACCGCGATCGTGCTCATCAAGACCAGCGTGGACCGGATTCCCGAGATCGCCGAGCAGATCGCCTCGCTGGACAGCGTGAGCGAGGTCTTCTCCGTCACCGGCACCTACGACCTGATCGCCATGGTCCGGGTCAAGGAGCACGAGGACCTCGCCGAGGTCATCCCCGGCCGCATCAGCAAGATCCCGGGCGTGGAGGGCACGGACACCCACGTGGCGTTCCGCACCTACTCCCAGCACGACCTGGAGGCCGCGTTCTCGATCGGCCTGGACGGCTAGGGCCGGTCCGTTCGGATCAGTCCGGCGTCGCGGGCCCTGGCACGCACATCTGCGGCGTTGTCGCCTTGCAGCTGCAATCACCAGACCCCGCTCGACTCGGGCCGGGCAGCACCGCGTCTTGCAGCCGGCCTGATCCAAACGACAGGTCCTGGGAGCTAGGACGTCAGGTCGAGGGCTGCGATGCCCTCGGCCGAGGTGACGTAGATGCGGTTGCCGCGGATCAGCGGGGCCGAGACCGGGTAGCCTGCGGGCAGCGGGAAGCGCCAGATCCGCTCGCCCTTGAGGTTCAGGGCGTGGATCTCCTCGGGGGTCTGGACGAAGATCCGGCCGCCCGAGAACGCCGGTTCGGTGACGTCGTCGTCCCCGGCGCGGTACGTCCAGGCCGGTTCGCCGTCCGCCGTGAACGCCTTCAGGACCTGGTCCTCCGTGACGAGGGCCAGCGAGCCGGCCGCGGTGACCGGGTACTCCCACCCGCCGTCGGCCTCCTTGCTCCGCCACAGCCGGTTCCCGTCGAGCGAGTAGCCGTGCCAGGTCCACTCGCCGGCGGAGGCCGCGGCCAGGGCCCGGCCCGCCACCACCACGGGCCGCCGGAGGTCGGTGGCCACCTCCACGTCCCACAGCGGTGTACCGTCCCCGGCCTCGAAGGCGGCCAGCCGCCCCGCGCGGGTGCCTGCGTAGACCACGCCCTGGTGCACCAGCGGTGCCTCGGTGAGCGCGCCCTTGAGCCCGCGCTGCCAGCGCGCACTGCCGTCCGCCGCGTAGGCGCGCAGCTCCCCGATCTCCTCGTCCCCGGCGCCCACCACGATCGTGTCGCCGACGAGGACGGGGGCGGTGCCCTCCGGCCCGAGGTCCCTGCTCCAGCCGCGCTTGCCCGCCGTGTCGTACCGGCACAGCCGCAGCCGCTGGGAGCCGTCCGCGCTGTCGCCCTCGACCACGGTGCAGTACACGCCGTCCGCCGTCGCCACGGGATCGAGACCGGAGCCCCCGAGGTCGGCCTTCCAGAGGTCGGCGCCATCGGCGGAGAGCGCGTACAGGTCGACGGAGGACGTGGCGGCGTACAGCACGTCACCCTTGGGCGAGAGCGCGCCGAGCTGCCGTGTCATGACCTGGTCCAGGGAGACCTGCCAGCGCACGGCCGGCTTCCCGGTGGCCGGTGCGGACGGCGTGTCCTTCTTCCCCCGCTCCGGCTCCCGCAGCCACCACCAGCCGCCCACGCCCGAGGCTGCGGCCACCACGGCCCCACCGGCCACGGCCCGCAGCACACCCCGCCGCGACGGCGGCACGGGCGCCCCGGCCGGCGGTACGACCGCGTCCGGCACCGTCACCGGGGCCACGTACTCGACCCCGCTCTCCCGCTCACCGTCCTCCCCCGGCACCCACCGCGCGCCGCCCCCGGTGAACCAGCCCGGCCGCGCCGCGGCGCGCAGTGACGCCTCGGTGTGTCCCACGGCCGCCATGACGGCCTCCGGCAGCGGCCGCCCGGCCGGGTCCTGACGAAGACAGGACTCCACCAGCGGGCGGAACTCCCCGGGCACCGCCGACAGATCGTGGTCGCCGTTCAGGATGCGCAGCAGCACCACCGACTCGTGCCCCTCGCCGAAGGGCGGGCGGCCGCCGGAGGCGTGGGCGAGGACGGCGCCCAGCGCGAACACATCGCTCTGCGGGCCCACTCCGGTGCTGTTGCGGATCTGTTCCGGGGAGACATAGCCGACCGTGCCGACGATCGATCCGGGATTCGTCAGCGCGGTCGCCTCCAGCGCCCGGACGATGCCGAAGTCGATGACCCGCGGTCCGTCCGCGGCCAGCAGGATGTTGGAGGGCTTGAGGTCCCGGTGGACCAGGCCCCTGGCGTGGATCGCGGTCAGGGCCCGGCCGAGCGCCGCCGCGAGCAGCCGTACGGCGGGCGCGGGCAGCGGACCGGCGTCCAGGACCGCGTCCCGCAGGGTCGGCCCCTCGACGAACTCGGTCGCCATCCACGGCGGTTCGCCCTCGGGATCGGCGTCGACGACCCGGGCGGTGTACGTGCCGTCCCCGCCCACGTCCCGCGCGGCCCGCAGCTCCTGGCGGAACCGGGCGCGGAAGGTGCGGTCCCCGGCGTGCTCGGGCCGCACCACCTTGACGGCCAGCCGCACCCCGCCGCGCGCCTCGGCGAGATACACCTCGCCCATCCCTCCGGCACCCAGCCGTCCGAGCACCTCGTACGGCCCGATCCGTCGAGGATCCGTCTCCCGCAGCGCCTGCACCCCGCCGCCCCCCGTTCGTCCCCGTTCGATTCCCCCCGGGGAGCGTACGTCAGCGGATCACACCGCGGGCACGCAACGCCCGTCCTCCGTGCGGTAGTTCCACTTCGCACCGTCGCTGACCAGCTCGCGCACCGCGGTCACGAACCGCTCCACGTGCTCGTCCGGCGTGCCCGCGCCGAAGCTGACCCGGATCGCGTTGAGGGACTTCTCACCCGGCGCCGCCTCGGGGGCGCCGCACTCCCCCTGGGTCTGCGGGTCGCTGCCGAGCAGGGTGCGGACCAGGGGGTGGGCGCAGAACAGGCCGTCGCGGACGCCGATGCCGTACTCGGCGGAGAGGGCCGCGGCGAAGTGGGAGCTGTTCCAGCCGTCGACGACGAAGGAGAGGACGCCGACGCGCGGGGCGTCGTCGCCGAAGAGGGAGAGGATCCGCACCTCGGGCACCTCGGCGAGGCCCGCGCGGACCTTCTCGATCAGGTACTCCTCACGGGCCACCAGGGTGTCGAACCCGGCCTCCGTCAGGGCCTTGCAGGCCGACGCGATGGAGTAGGCGCCGATGACGTTCGGCGAACCGGCCTCGTGCCGCGCCGCGCTGTCGTGCCACTCCACGTCCACTCCCCCGTCCGCGCGGCGGCTGACCTTGCGGCTGGCGCCGCCGCCCGCGAGATACGGCTCGGCCGCGCGCAGCCAGTCGGCGCGTCCGGCCAGGACACCAGAGCCGAAGGGGGCGTAGAGCTTGTGGCCGGAGAAGGCGATCCAGTCGACGTCGAGGTCCTGGACGGAGACCGGGTGGTGCGGGGCGAGCTGGGCGGCGTCGAGGACGATCCGGGCGCCGTGCGCGTGCGCGGCGGCGGCCAGTTCCCGCACCGGCCACAGCTCGCCGGTGACGTTGGAGGCGCCGGTGACGCAGACCAGGGCCGGGCCGTGGGGGGCACGGTCGGCGAGGGCGCGCTCCAGGTTCGCCACGGCCTGCTGCGGGGTGCGCGGGGCGTCGAGGTAGGTGACCTCGGCGTCCTGCCAGGGCAGCAGCGAGGCGTGGTGCTCGGTCTCGAAGACGAAGACCTGGCAGTCGGCGGGCAGGGCGGCGGCGAGCAGGTTCAGCGAGTCCGTGGTGGACCGGGTGAAGATCAGCTGGTCGTCGGCGCGGCAGTCCAGGAACTCGGCGACGGTCCTGCGGGCGTTCTCGAAGAGGTCGGTGGAGAGCTGCGAGAGGTACCCGGCACCCCGGTGGACGCTGCCGTAGTACGGCGCGTAGGCGGCGACGTCGTCCCAGACGCGCTGGAGGGCGGGGGCGCTGGCCGCGTAGTCGAGCGCGGCGTAGGTGGTCTCGCCGCCGGTGACCAGCGGGACGGTGACATCCCGGCCCAGAACGGGCAGCGGGGAACAAATGGCCGGGGCGGAGGCAGCGGTGGAGACAGACATGACGAGGGCTCCCGTGAATGAAGAGGTGTGAGAGAAAAGGGGTACGCAGAAGCGGGGCTCAGCGGCCCTATCGCATTCGCTTGCTCACGGAAGAAACTCCTCGACGACCGCGCTTGCCATGAACCTTGCTGTTCACGGCCTGGTCTTCACCCGGGGCACCCCGCCACGGACGGAGGGTTGCCGGACAGTCGGCCGGGGCCTCATGACTGTCACTCATGACCTGGTACAGGAACGTACGCGAAATGATCGATGCCCCGCAACCCGTGTCCGGATCGCGGGACATCCCGCACCGCTCGTTACTGGTTGCTGGCGGCGACCCAGCGCTCCAGCGTCCGCTTGGCGGCGCCCGAGTCGATCGACTCCGCGGCCTTCGCCATGCCGGCGCCGATCTGCTCGGCCAGCGGCGCCCCGGTGGGGTGCAGGGCGACCAGGGCCGCAGCCGAGTTCAGCAGGACCGCGTCCCGGACCGGGCCGGTCTCGCCGTTCAGCAGGCGCCGGGCCACATCCGCGTTGTACGCGGCGTCCGCGCCGCGCAGGGCCTCGACGGGGACGAGGTCGATACCGACGTCCCGGGGGTCGAAGGACTCCTCGGTGACCTTGCCGTCGCGGACGGTCCAGACCCGGGAGGTCGAGGTCGTGGTCAGCTCGTCCAGGCCGTCGTCGCCGCGGAACACCAGGGAGGAGTTGCCGCGCTCGGCGAACACCCCGGCCACGATGGGCGCCATCCGCGGATCGGCGACCCCGACGGCCTGCGCCCGCACCCGGGCCGGGTTGGTCAGCGGACCGAGGACGTTGAAGACGGTCCTGATCCCCAACTGGCCGCGCGCCGCGCCCGCGTGACGCATCGCCGGATGGAACTTCGCCGCGAAGCAGAAGGTGATCCCGGCCTCCTCGGCCACCTGCGGCACCCGGGCCACCGGCAGGTTCAGGTTCACCCCGAGCTTCTCCAGGACGTCCGAGGAGCCGGAGGCGGAGGACGCCGCCCGGTTGCCGTGCTTGACGACCTTGGCGCCCGCGCCGGCCACCACGATCGCGGACATCGTGGAGATGTTCACGGTCTTGGCGCCGTCGCCGCCGGTGCCGACGATGTCGACGGTGTCGCCCGCCACCTCGATCACGTTCGCGTGCTCGTACATGGTGCGGACGAAGCCGGTGATCTCCTCGACGGTCTCGCCCTTGGCCCGCAGGGCCACCACGAACCCGGCGATCTGCGCGTCGGTCGCCTCGCCGCGCATGATCAGGTCCATCGCCCAGGCCGTGTCGTCGGCGCTCAGGTCGCGCCCCTCCAGCAGGCCGTTCAGCAGCGGGGGCCAGGAACGGCCCGCCGCGGTGTCGCCTCCAGCGGGGGTCACAGCGCTCATAAGGCCGCTCCTGAGTGTCGTAAGAGAGTGTGACCCCACCCTATCCAGCTCAGGGAACGGAGAAGGGCCCCCGTCCGAAGACCGGACGGGGGCCCTTCTGGTGCGCGTGGCGTGCGCAGCGATCAGTGGTGGCCGTGGCCGCTCGTGATCTCCTTGTACTCCTCGACGGTCGGCTTCGGAATCTGGGATTCCTCGCCGTAGTACGCATTGCTGAGCTTGGCGCGCAGCTTCTCGGAGCCCTTCACCTTGCGCTCGACACCGTTCTCGTCGACCGTCGGGCCGATCTCGGCCGGCTGGTACTGCTCGTGCGCGGTGAGGGTGTGCAGCGCGTCCTGGCTGAGCGGCTCGTGCACCTCGATGAACTCACCGTGCGGCAGGCGCTTGATGATGCCCGACTCGCGGCCGTGCAGCACCTTGTCCTTGTCCCGGCGCTGCAGGCCCATGCAGATCCGCTTGGTGACGACGAACGCCAGGACCGGGGCGACGAAGAACGCGATCCGGACGAACCAGGTGATGGCGTTGATCGACAGGTGGAAGTGGGTGGCCCACAGGTCGTTTCCACCACCGATCAGCAGCACCATGTACCAGGTGATCCAGGCGACACCGAAGGCGGTACGGGTCGGCGCGTTGCGCGGGCGGTCCAGGATGTGGTGCTCGCGCTTGTCGCCGGTGACCCAGGACTCGATGAACGGGTAGACCGCGATCGCGACCAGGACCAGCGGGAAGATCACCAGCGGGATGAACACACCCAGGACGAGCGTGTGACCCCAGAAGTTGATCTCCCAGCCCGGCATGACACGGATCAGGCCCTCGGAGAAGCCCATGTACCAGTCGGGCTGGGCGCCGGTGGACACCTGGTCCGGCCGGTAGGGGCCGATCGCCCAGATCGGGTTGATCGTGGCGATCGCCGAGATGGCCGCGATGACACCGAAGACCAGGAAGAAGAAGCCTCCGGCCTTGGCCATGTAGACCGGCAGCAGCGGCATGCCGACGACGTTCTTGTTGGTCTTGCCCGGGCCCGCGTACTGCGTGTGCTTGTGGAAGACGACCAGGATCAGGTGGCCGACCACCAGACCGAGCATGATGCCCGGCAGCAGCAGGATGTGGACCGAGTAGAAGCGGGCCACGAAGTCGCCGCCCGGGAACTCCCCGCCGAACAGGAAGAACGACAGGTACGTGCCGACGATCGGCACGGACAGGACCGCACCCTCCATGAAGCGGACACCGGTTCCGGAGAGCAGGTCGTCCGGGAGCGAGTAACCGGTGAAGCCGGTGAACATGCCGAGGACGAACAGCAGGAAGCCGAAGACCCAGTTGATCTCACGCGGCTTGCGGAACGCGCCCGTGAAGAACACGCGCATCATGTGCACGAACATGCCCGCGAGGAAGATCAGCGCGGCCCAGTGGTGGATCTGCCGGATGAGCAGACCACCGCGGACGTCGAAGGAGATGTGCAGCGTGGAGCTGAACGCCTCCGACATCAGCTGTCCCTGGAGCGGGACGTAGGAGCCGTGGTACTCCACCTCGTTCATCGACGGGTGGAAGAACAGCGTCAGATACACACCCGTGAGGATGATGATGATGAAGCTGTAGAGGCAGACCTCACCCAGCATGAACGACCAGTGGTCGGGGAAGATCTTGCGCATGTTGGCCTTGGCCAGGCCGTAGATGCCCAGTCGGCCGTCCGCCCAGTCGGCGACACGCTCGCCGGCGGGGGCTTTCCCGCGCGAGCGGGACTCGGTGGTCTCGGTAGTACTCATCCGCGCTCCCAGAATGCAGGACCGACGGGCTCATCGAAGTCGCCGAGCGCCTCGAGATAGCCCTCGTCGTTCACGCCGATGCGCAGCTGCGGCAGGGCGTGACCGGCGGGACCGAAGATCACTCGGGCGCCGTCGGAGAGGTCGAAGGTGGACTGGTGGCAGGGGCACAGCGCGTGGTGCGTCTGCTGCTCGTACAGGGAGATCGGGCAACCGACGTGGGTGCAGATCTTCGAGTACGCCACGATGCCCTCGTGCGACCACTCGAGTTCGCGCTTGTCCTTGATGTTGTCCGGCTGGATCCGGACGATCATCAGGGCGGCCTTGGCGATCTCGACCTGGAAGTCGTGGTCGTGCTCCTCAAGGCCCTCCGGCTTGCAGAAGGTGAGGGAGCCGACCGCGACGTCCGAGGGACGCAGCGGCTCGTTGGTGTTCATGTTGACCAGCAGCTTGCCCTTGGACCACCGCGTGTGGCGGAGCTTGGTCCCGGGCAGCGGGCCGAGGTCGCGCAGCAGGATGACACCGGAGAGCGGGAACAGCGCCAGCGCGCCGAACATCGTGTTCCGGACCAGCTTGCGACGGCCGATCGCGGACTCCCGGGCGCCGTCCGCGAAGTCGGCCAGAACCTTGGCCTTGACCTCGGGCGGCGACTGGACCGCGTGCCGCTCCTCGGCGACCTCTTCGTCCGACATCAGCGTGCGGGCCCAGTGGACCGCGCCGGCGCCGATGCAGAACAGCGAGACGCCCAGGGTCATGCCCAGCGCGAAGTTCAGCGCGCTGATGTGACCCAGCGGGAAGATGTAGACCGACTTGTCGGCGTCGATCGCCACGTAGGAGGCGATGAAGCCGACGGTGGCCAGCATCGACACCGTGAACAGGAAGGCGACCGCGCGCTCGGACCGCTTGGCGGCCCGCTCGTCGATGTCCTGGATCCGGTGCTCGTGGGGCGGCAGGCCGGGGTCCGCGAAGGGATCCTTGTCGTCGGCGACGCTCGCCTCGCCGTGTGCGTCCTGCTCTGCGGGCAGGTTCTCTTCTGGAATGTCTTGGCTACTCATGACTTCTTGGCCTTTGCGGTCCGAGCGGCGACCCAGACGGCGACCGCGATCAGCGCGCCGAGTCCGAAGACCCAGGCGAACAGGCCCTCGCTGACCGGACCGAGTCCGCCCAGCTCAAGACCACCGGGGCTCTCGGTGTCGTCGCTGTTGACCGCGTCGAGGTACGCGATGATGTCCTTCTTGTTCTGCTCCGACAGCGTGGTGTCGGGGAAGGAAGGCATGTTCTGCGGGCCGGTCTGCATGGCCTCGTAGATGTGCTTCGGGTCCACGTCCTCGAGGTCCGGCGCGAACTTGCCGTGCGTCAGCGCACCGCCCTTGCCGGTGAAGTTGTGGCACTGCGCGCAGTTGGTGCGGAACAGGTCGCCGCCCTTGGCGATGTCGGCACCCTCGGGGCCGTACTCCGCCTCGGTGGGGATGTTCGGACCGGCGCCCAGGGAGGCGATGTACGCCGCGAGCTGGTCGATCTCGGCCTGCGTGTAGACGACCTTCTTCTTCGGCGCCTGGGCCATCTGGGAGGTCGCGGCCGGCATACGGCCGGTGCCGACCTGGAAGTCCACGGCCGCGGCGCCGACGCCCACGAGGCTCGGACCGTCGGTGGTGCCCTGACCGCCGGTTCCGTGGCAGCTGGCGCAGCCTACGGCGTAGAGCTTCTTACCCTCGTCGATGGCGAGAGACTGGGCGGTTTCTTCTGCCTGCGCCTTGCCCGTGGGCGCGACAAAGGCGTACAGCCCCCCAGTGGCCGCCAGCGCGAGGAGTAGGACGACGACCGCCGCCAGCGGATGGCGTCGTCGTGCGGAGAGCTTTTTCACGGATTACCCCGGTGTCAGGATCTTCTGCGTCGATGCTTCTGGGATGTGCGCTTGCTCGTGTGCAGCGCGCGGGAGCGGGCCCGCCTACTTGATCATGTAGATCGTGGCGAAGAGGCCGATCCAGACGACATCGACGAAGTGCCAGTAGTAGGACACGACGATGGCGGCGGTCGCCTGCTCGTGAGTGAACCTCTTGGCCGCGTAGGTGCGGCCGAGGACCAGCAGGAAGGCGATGAGGCCACCCGTCACGTGCAGGCCGTGGAAGCCGGTGGTCAGGTAGAACACCGAGCCGTACGGGTCGGAGGAGAGCGAGAGCCCGTCCTTCTTCACCAGCTCGGTGTACTCGTAGACCTGGCCGCCGATGAAGATCGCACCCATCACGAAGGTGATCTGGAACCACATCCGGAGCTTCTTCACGTCACCGCGCTCGGCGGCGAACACGCCGAGCTGGCAGGTGAGGGAGGAGAGCACCAGGATCGTGGTGTTGGTCGCCGAGAAGGGGAAGTTCAGGAAGTCTGCCTTCTCCTTCCAGAACTCGGGACCCGTCACCGATCGCAGGGTGAAGTACATCGCGAAGAGGGCCGCGAAGAACATCAGCTCGGAACTCAACCAGATGATGGTTCCGACGCTGGTGAGGTTCGGCCGGTTGACCGACGGGTGCGCGTGCCCGGTTTCTACTGTCGTTGCTGTCGCCACGACCGACATTATGTCGGTCGCTTATCCCGCCCTCACTCCGGGGGGTGCCGTTCGGAGTGTCTCCCTGCTCCATACCGGTGTTGACGTGGTGTTCAAGGGAGTAGCATCCGCCCCAACGGGCCTGTCCTTACGACGCTGACGTCACGGAGGAACAATGCAGCCGACCGCCACGGTGCTGGTCTACAGCGACGATTCCAACACCCGCGCGCAGGTGCGGCTGGCCTCCGGCCGACGGCCGGCTCCTGATGTCCCGTTGGTCGAGTTCGTGGAGTGCGCGACACCCGCGGCCGTGCTCAGCGAGCTGGACAAGGGCGGGATCGATGTGTGCGTGTTCGACGGCGAGTCCGTGCCCATGGGGGGCATGGGGCTGTGCCGTCAGGTCAAGGACGAGGTGTTCAACTGCCCGCCGGTGCTGTTGCTCATCGGGCGGCCGCAGGACGCGTGGCTGGCCACCTGGAGCCGGGCCGAGGGCGCGGTGACGTTGCCGGTGGAGCCGGTTGAGTTCGCGGCCGCCCTGGCCTCTCTGTTGCGTACGCAGAGGCTTCAGAGCGCCTAGGGCCGCGCCCGGGTGGGTCAGACCGCCGCCGGCCTCAGCCGTGCCGCCTCTTCCGGCCTCGGTGTCTCCGGCTCGCCGCCCACCAGGGCGCTGCCCTTGCGCCACTTCTGCCAGGCGACGTTCCAGTCCCCGAAGCCGTTGCCGAAGGGTTCCATGGTGTCGCCGTAGGAGTTGACGACCTTGACCAGGTCGCCCTCGCGGACGTTCTTGAAGAACCAGGAGGCGTTGTCGGTGCTCATGCCGGTGCAGCCGTGGCTGACGTTGGCGGAGCCCTGGGAGCCGACGGACCAGGGGGCGGCGTGCACGTACTCGCCGCTCCAGGTGACGCGGGTGGCGTAGTAGACGGGCAGGTCGTACGACTCCGCCGAACCCTCCGCGATGCCGATGCTGGTACCGCGCATCCGTACGAAGTACTCCTTGCCCAGCACCACCTTGACGCCGTTGCGGGTCTCGAAGCCGGGCTTGCCGGTGGTGACCGGGATGGAGTTGATCTCCTTGCCGTTCCTGTACACCGTCATCTGGTGCGACGAGGCGTCCGTGACGGCGATGACGCGGTCCCCGGTGGTGAACTTCAACGGCTTGGCCCGGCCGCCCCAGAGCCGGTCGCTGATCTTGACCCCGTCCAGGTTGCTGCGGACCCGCACGGTGGCGTGGGTCGGCCAGTACTCCTTGGGGCGGTAGTGCAGCTTCTTGTCGTCCACCCAGTGCCAGGCGCCCGCGACGGCGGGCGTGGAGTCGACCCTCAGGGCGCGCTCGACGATGACGCGCTGGGCCTCGTCCTTGACGGGCTTGCTCAGTTCGGCCGTGACGGGCTGTCCGACGCCGTACTTGCCCGCCTTGGGCCCGAAGGTGACGTCCAGGCGCTTCTTGGTGAGCGGCTTGCCGGTGTCGAAGGACAGGACCCGGCGGCCGGGGGCGCCGTCGTCGTCCTCGGTGGACACGCGGACCGTGTAGCGGGCGTTGGCGGCCAGCGGGGAGGTGCTGTGCCACCGGCTGCCGTCGGCGGAGAGTTCGCCGCTCACGTGGCGTCCTGTGGCGTCCATGGCCGTGACGTCCGTGATGCGCCCGTCCGAGCCCTCCGTGGTGACCTCAAGGGGCTTGTCGGGGTCGGCCTTCTTGCCATCCTCCGTGGGGCCGTTGAAGGCGATCTGGTCCGCCGCGTCGTACGGCGCGGCCGACAGCGGGTTGCCGTCGCCGCCGCACGCGGTGCCGCTCGCGCCGAGCGCGATCACCAGCAGCGTGCAGCCGACTACGGTGCGGGTGCGCGGAGTTGTGTTCATGACTTCACGCTAGGGAGACACGTCAAGCGCGGCGCGCCGAGTAATCCTTACGAGGGACCAAAGGCGTGGCAAAAGGAGGAGCCCGGACTCTCCTGACGGAGTGTCCGGGCTCCAGAGCGCTCGGCGCGTGTTACTGGGTGCGGTTCTCACCGCGGTAGTACTCGAAGACCCAGCCGTAGATACCGACCAGGATCAGCGGGGCCGAGAAGTACATCAGCCACCAGCCGATGGCGACCGAGAGGAAGGCGAGCGCGCCACCCACGGCCAGCGAGAGCGGCTGCCAGCTGTGCGGGCTGAAGAACCCGACCTCGCCGGCGTCGTCCGCCACGTCCGCGTTCTTGTTGTCCTGCGCTCCGGCGTCGACCCGGCGGGCCGTGAAGCCCAGGTAGAAGCCGATCATGATGCACAGGCCGAAGGCCAGGAAGAGGGCCGTCGTACCGGCCGGCTCCTTCGACCACACGCCATAGACGACCGCCATGGCGAGGACGAAGACGCTCAGCCAGATGAACATCCTGCCTTGGATCTTCACTTGCCGGCCTCCTTGCCACCAGCCAGGGCCTTGTCACCGTGAGGGGCGTTCTCGAGCTGGTCGAGAGCGGCGATCTCAGGGTGATGCAGGTCGAACGCCGGGGATTCACTGCGGATCCGCGGCAGGGTGAGGAAGTTGTGCCGCGGCGGCGGGCAGGACGTCGCCCACTCCAGCGAGCGGCCGTAGCCCCACGGGTCGTCGACCTCGATCTTCTTGCCGTACTTGGCGGTCTTCCACACGTTGTAGAAGAACGGCAGGATCGACAGACCGAGGACGAACGAGCTGATCGTCGAGATCGTGTTCAGGGCGGTGAAGCCGTCGGCCGCGAGGTAGTCCGCGTAACGCCGCGGCATGCCCTCGGCGCCCAGCCAGTGCTGGACCAGGAAGGTGCCGTGGAAGCCGACGAACAGCGTCCAGAACGTGATCTTGCCGAGGCGCTCGTCGAGCATCTTGCCGGTGAACTTCGGCCACCAGAAGTGGAAGCCGGAGAACATCGCGAACACCACGGTGCCGAACACCACGTAGTGGAAGTGCGCCACCACGAAGTACGAGTCGGAGACGTGGAAGTCCATCGGCGGCGAGGCCAGGATGACACCGGTCAGACCACCGAACGTGAAGGTGATGAGGAAGCCGGTGGCCCAGAGCATCGGTGTCTCGAAGCTCAGTGAGCCCTTCCACATGGTGCCGATCCAGTTGAAGAACTTCACACCGGTCGGGACCGCGATCAGGAAGGTCATGAAGGAGAAGAACGGCAGCAGGACTCCGCCGGTGACGTACATGTGGTGCGCCCACACCGTCACGGACAGGCCGGCGATGGAGATGGTCGCCGCGATCAGGCCCATGTAGCCGAACATCGGCTTGCGGGAGAAGACCGGGATGACCTCGGAAATGATGCCGAAGAACGGCAGGGCGATGATGTACACCTCTGGGTGTCCGAAGAACCAGAAGAGGTGTTGCCACAGCAAGGCGCCGCCGTTGGCGGAGTCGAAGATGTGGGCGCCGAACTTGCGGTCCGCCTCCAGCGCGAACAGCGCCGCAGCCAGGACCGGGAAGGCCAGCAGGACCAGCACACCGGTCAGCAGCACGTTCCAGGTGAAGATCGGCATGCGGAACATCGTCATGCCGGGTGCGCGCATGCAGATGATCGTGGTGATGAAGTTGACCGAGCCGAGGATGGTGCCGAAGCCGGAGAAGGCCAGACCCATGATCCACAAGTCGGCGCCGATGCCCGGGCTGCGGACCGCGTCCGAGAGCGGGCTGTAGGCGAACCAGCCGAAGTCGGCGGCACCGTCGGGGGTCAGGAAGCCGCCCACCGCGATCAGCGAGCCGAACAGGTACAGCCAGTAGGCGAACATGTTCAGCCGCGGGAACGCCACATCGGGGGCACCGATCTGCAGCGGCATGATCCAGTTCGCGAAACCGGCGAACAGCGGCGTCGCGAACATCAGCAGCATGATCGTGCCGTGCATCGTGAACGCCTGGTTGAACTGCTCGTTCGACATCATCTGCAGACCCGGACGGGCCAGCTCCGCGCGCATGAACAGCGCCAGGACGCCACCGATGCAGAAGAACGCGAACGACGTGACGAGGTACAGCGTTCCGATCGTCTTGTGGTCAGTGGTGGTGAGCCACTTGATCACGACGTTGCCGGGCTGCTTGCGCCTGACCGGCAACTCGTCCGCGTAGTGGGACTCTGCTGCCGCGGCACCCTGGGGTTCGTTGAGGATGCTCACAGGTTGTTCGTCTCCCGGTTCTTCTCGTGGCTCGTCTGCGCGATGCCGGCGGGAACGTAACCGGTCTGCCCCTTCTTCACGAGTTCCTGAAGGTGCTGCTCGTAGCGCTCCTGGGAGACGACCTTCACGTTGAACAGCATCCGCGAGTGGTCGACGCCGCAGAGCTCGGCGCACTTGCCCAGGAAGGTGCCCTCCTGGTTGGGCGTCACCTCGAAGGCGTTGGTGTGGCCCGGGATGACGTCCTGCTTCATCAGGAACGGCACCACCCAGAAGGAGTGGATGACGTCACGCGAGGTCAGCACGAAGCGGACCCGCTTGCCCTCCGGCAGCCACAGGGTCGGGCCCGGGTTGCCGGTCTGCGGGTTCCGCGTGGCCGGGGTGCCGCAGTCGTAGACGCCGCCGGCGTTGGCCGGGAAGTCGTCCTTGAAGCGGTCCGGGATCGCGTTCAGTTCCTTGCTCTTGGTGGCGTCACCAGTGGAACCGTCGACGTTCTCGACGTAGTTGAAGCACCAGCTCCACTGGAAGCCGACGACATTGATGGTGACGTCGGGATTGTCCTTGAGCTCGAGGAGCTTCGACTCGTCGCGGGCCGTGAAGTAGAACAGCACCGAGACGATGATCAGCGGGACGACCGTGTACAGCGCCTCGATCGGCATGTTGTACCGGGTCTGCGGAGGAACCTCGACCTTGGTCCGGCTGCGCCGGTGGAAGATCGTGCTCCACAGAATCAGGCCCCACACCAGCACGCCGGTGGCCAGCGCGGCGGCCCACGATCCCTGCCACAGGGAGAGGATCCGCGGAGCCTCTTCCGTGGTCGGGGTGGGCATACCAAGGCGGGGGAAGTCCTTGTATGTGCAACCGGTGGCGGTCGCCAGGACCAGGCCCGCGGTCATTGCCTGCAGCAGCTTCCGCCGCATCGGGCGCCGCGGCGAGCGGTCGGAGCCGTTGGGACTCACGTAGCGCCTTCCCGAGAGTCTCGCCCGCGCGATTGGCTGCGGCCTGCCTTACTCGGTGGTCGGTCGCCGCCCTGCGTCGGGCAGGGGTTTGGATGTTTATGCGGACCAAACCCTAGCCGACGCTCTCCGAGGGTTCGCGGGGAGGGGTGCCTAGTGGGTTGGGGGTTCGCTGGATTGGCGGCTGCGGGTGCGTAGTGGCTGGTCGCGCAGTTCCCCGCGCCCTGCGGAGTTAGCGTGGTCGTGTGTCCTATTTCGATGCTGCTTCCAGTGCTCCGCTCCATTCCGTCGCTCGTCAGGCGCTGTTGGCCTCCCTTGATGAAGGGTGGGCCGATCCTGCGCGGTTGTACCGGGAAGGGCGACGGGCTCGGATGCTGCTGGACGCTGCCCGGGAAGCCGCTGCCGAAGCCGTGGGATGCCGGCCTGATGAGCTGAGCTTCACCGCCTCCGGCACCCAGGCCGTGCATGCCGGGATCGCGGGGGCGTTGGCCGGGCGGCGGCGGGTGGGACGTCACCTCATCGTGTCAGCCGTTGAACACTCTTCCGTGCTCCATTCGGCCGAAATCCATGAGAGGGAGGGCGGCTCGGTCACCCGGGTGACCGTCGACCGGTCGGGAGCCGCGGATCCCGCCGTCTACGCGGCAGCCCTTCGCCCTGACACCGCGCTGGCCTGCCTTCAGACGGCGAACCATGAGGTGGGGACCGAGCAGCCGGTGGCCGAGGTGGCCGGGGTGTGCCGGGAGGCCGGGGTGCCGTTGCTGGTGGACGCGGCGCAGTCGTTGGGGTGGGGGGCGGTCGGCGGAGACTGGTCGTTGCTGGCGGCCAGTGCGCACAAGTGGGGTGGGCCGTCCGGGGTCGGGCTGCTCGTCGTGCGTAAAGGGGTGCGGTTCGCCGCTCAAGGGCCCGTGGACGAGCGGGAGTCCGGGCGGGCGCCGGGGTTCGAGAACCTGCCGGCGATCGTGGCGGCGGCCGCCTCGCTGCGGGCGGTGCGGGCCGAGGCGGTCCAGGAGGCGGCGCGGCTGCGGGAGCTGACGGAGCGGATCCGGGCGCGGGTGCCGGAACTGGTGCCGGACGTGGAGGTGGTGGGCGATCCGGTGCGGCGGCTGCCCGGGATCGTCACCTTCTCCTGTCTCTATGTCGACGGGGAGACTCTGCTGCACGAGCTGGACCGTGCCGGTTTCTCCGTCTCGTCCGGATCGTCCTGCACGAGCAGCACCCTGACGCCCAGCCATGTGCTGAAGGCGATGGGTGTACTGAGCGAGGGGAATGTCCGGGTCTCCCTGCCGTTGGGGACTCCGGAGGAGGACGTGACGCGGTTCCTGGAGGTGCTGCCGGGAGCGGTGGCCTCGGTACGGGAGAAGCTGGGCGCACCGGCGCCGAGGACCGCCGTACAGGAGGACACCCTGGTCGTCGACGCCCTGGGCAAGCGGTGCCCGATCCCGGTCATCGAACTGGCGAAGGTCATCGGAGAGGTGCCGATCGGCGGCACCGTCCGGGTCCTCTCCGACGACGAGGCGGCCCGCCTGGACATCCCCGCGTGGTGCGAGATGCGGGACCAGGAGTACGTAGGAGAGGAGCCGGCGGAGCGGGGGACGGCGTATGTAGTACGCCGGTTGACCTGAACCCACTCACGGGCGCGGGGAGCTGCGCGACCAGCTCCCACGCGCCCGCAGGCGGCGAATCAGCTCAGATACCCCTTGACCTCGGCCGCAGCCTCATCGCCATAGGCCTTCGTGAACCGCTCCATGAAGTGCCCACGGCGCAGCTGGTACTCCTGCGTACCCACGGTCTCGATGACGAGAGTCGCCAGCATGCAGCCCACCTGCGCCGCCCGCTCCAGCGAGACCCCCCACGCGAGACCGGACAGGAACCCCGCACGGAACGCGTCGCCGACACCCGTGGGGTCGGCCTTGCGCTCCTCCTCGGCGCAGCCGACCTCGATGGGGTCCTCGCCCTGCCGCTCGATACGGACACCCCGCGAGCCGAGGGTCGTGACACGGTGGCCGACCTTGGCCAGGATCTCCGCGTCCGACCAGCCGGTCTTGGTCTCGATGAGGCCCTTCTCGTACTCGTTGGAGAAGAGGTACGTCGCCCCGTCGAGCAGTATCCGGATCTCGTCGCCGTTCATCCGGGCGATCTGCTGGGAGAAGTCCGCGGCGAAGGGGATACCGCGGGAGCGGCACTCCTCGGTGTGGCGGAGCATCGCCTCGGGGTCGTCGGCGCCGATGAGGACCAGGTCGAGGCCGCCGACCCGGTCCGCGACGGTCTTCAGCTCGATGAGGCGGGCCTCGCTCATCGCGCCGGTGTAGAAGGAGCCGATCTGGTTGTGGTCGGCGTCGGTGGTGCACACGAAGCGCGCGGTGTGCAGGGTCTCGGAGATGCGCACCGAGTCGGTGTCGACGCCGTGGCGGTCCAGCCAGGCGCGGTACTCGTCGAAGTCGAAGCCCGCGGCGCCGGCCAGGATCGGCCGGGTGCCGAGCTGGCCCATGCCGAAGGCGATGTTCGCGCCGACGCCGCCCCGGCGGACGTCCAGGTTGTCGACCAGGAAGGACAGCGAGACCGTGTGCAGCTGGTCCGCGACGAGCTGGTCGGCGAAGCGGCCGGGGAAGGTCATGAGGTGGTCGGTGGCGATGGAGCCGGTGACTGCGATGCGCACGGCTGGGATTCTCCTGCGGATGCGGAGGCGGATTGACAGTTAACGCTACCGGGTCAGAGGGACCGCTCAGAAGCAGCCAAAACTACCTGATAGTAGATCTTTCTTCGCCGGCCATGCCGTGCTTACGGTTCCGCTATGACGAAACTCAAGGCTCCGGTTCCCGTCCCGGTGGACGCGGAAGGCGACCTGGCGACGCTGCGCGGTGACTGCGCTCGGATGGCTCCCCACTGGCACGCCCCGGACCGGATCGCCGCACTGCCGGTCTCCCCCTCGCTCATCCACGGAGTGAAGGTGCCGAGCACGTCCGCACGGCTGCTGGACGCCATGTCGGACTACGGCGACTGATTCGGCTCGCTCGGGGGAACCGCAGGCTCGTGTGCCGCGTCCCATCGACGTCCCCTGGGAAGGGGATGCGGGATACGACCCAAGGAGCGATGCGGTGAACACCGAGCGACCCGACAACGACGACGCGGCCGAGCCCGACCCGGCGCAGCCCGACGTCGTCGGGGCCGACGAGAGCACGGAGCCCGCCGCGGGCTCCGGTCCCGGGCGGCGCCGTTCCCCTGTGATCATCGCCTCCGTCGCCGCCGCCGTTCTGCTCGTCGGCGGCGGCGGGGCCTACCTCGCCACCACCGCGTCCGACGGCTCGGACGGGTCCGACGGGGGTACGTCCTCCGGGGCGCCCGGAGCCGACACTCCCCCGCCGCTCGCGCTCGACGGGTACTCCGAGGGGTCCGGCGGCGGAATCGCGCCCGGGGAGCCGAATCCGTACGGCGCCACCTTCAAGGCGGACGGCGCGCTGCCCGACGGGCCCGACTCGGCCGCCGTGTACCGGGCCCGGGGTCAGGTCACCGAGGACGAGGTGGCGCGGCTCGCCAAGGCGCTCGGGGTGACCGGGAAGCCGGTGCTCCAGGGGCAGGCCTGGCGGATCGGCGGCAAGGACGGGACGGGTCCGTCCCTCCAGGTGAACCAGCAGGCGCCGGGCACCTGGACCTTCCAGCGCTACGCCCCCGGCACCGACAACTGCCAGAGCACGACCTGGTGCGCCGAGAAGCCCGGCGGTGCCACCGTGGACCCGGTGAGCGAGGCGGCGGCGAAGAAGGCCGCGGCGCCGGTGCTGAAGGCGGTGGGGCAGGACGACGCCAAGCTCGACGCGAGCCAGGTCATGGACGCCCAGCGGGTGGTGAACGCCGAGCCGGTGGTCGGCGGGCTGCCCACCTACGGCTGGACGACCGGGGTGACCGTCAGCGCGCAGGGTGAGGTGGTCGCCGGCAGCGGTCAGCTGAAGGCGCTGGTGAAGAGCGACACCTATCCCGTACTGAGCGCGGAGAAGACGCTCGCACTGATGAACACGGCGCCCGCCGGCGATCCGCAGGCGGGCATCGGCGGCTGTGCCAGTCCGGTGCCGCTGGAGGAGCAGGACCCCTGCGCGGAGCCGGGGAAGCCGGCGAAGCAGGAGACCATCGAGGTCGAGAAGGCCGTGTTCGGGCTGGCCGCGCACCACGTGGACGCCCAGCAGGCGCTGGTGCCGTCGTGGCTGTTCCAGGTGCGGGCGCCGGGCGCGCAGGACAGCTTCACGGTGACGCATCCGGCGATCGACCCGAAGTTCCTGGCCTCCCCGGCGTCGTCCGGCACCCCGACCGAGCAGCCGAGCCCGCGGCCGACCGGGCCGAGCGCGGGCACCGGCACCGCCACCCAGGACGTGAACGTCGACGGCTACACGGCCGAGGGCAAGGAGCTGACCGTCGCCTTCACCGGGGGTGTCTGCGCCGACTACGAGGTGACGGCGCGCGAGAGCGGTGACGAGGTGCGGGTCACGGTGACCGAGACGCCGTGGCCCGACAAGATCTGCATCCAGATCGCCAAGTTCTACCACCGCACGGTTCAGCTGGAGCAGCCGCTCGGTGACCGTCGGGTGGTGGGCTCGGACGGCAAGGCGGTACCGCTGGAGAAGGAGGGCGCCCGGCTGCCGGAGACCTCCGGGGCCCGGTAGGCGCCCCGGAAGGCACGAAGGCGGCGGCCCCGTCGGAGGGGGCCGCCGCCTTCGTCGTAGAACCGAGGCTCAGCGAGGCTGAGGCAGGCTCAGCTGAAGGAGTCGCCGCAGGCGCAGGAGCCGGTGGCGTTCGGGTTGTCGATCGTGAAGCCCTGCTTCTCGATCGTGTCGACGAAGTCGATGGTGGCGCCGCCCAGGTACGGCGCGCTCATGCGGTCGGTGACGACCTTGACGCCGTCGAAGTCCTTCTCCACGTCGCCGTCGAGAGAGCGCTCGTCGAAGAAGAGCTGGTAGCGCAGGCCGGAGCAGCCGCCGGGCTGGACGGCGACGCGCAGGGCGAGGTCGTCCCGGCCTTCCTGGTCGAGCAGGGCCCTGACCTTGGACGCGGCGGCGTCGGTCAGGACGATGCCGTCGGTGACGGTGCTGGTCTCGTCCGATACGGACATCTACATCTCTCCCGGGTTGTACGGAGACTGCTTGCCGACGGTTGCAACCCGCGGGGCCACGGATTCATTCCGAGCCGGGGCTTGTCTTACCGGTTCGTGCGGTTCCTTCTTCATGCTCGCACACGCGCCGGGAAGCGGAAAACGGCCCTTTCGGGAATGAAAGGCCGGGCACAGGGATTCACGTCACATGGACGCTATGGCCCATCGTCAAAGTGACGTGAAGCAGTTATGATAGATAGCGTCATTTCGACGAGAAGCCAGATGGTGACCCCGCCGACCGGTGAACGCCGGCCGGCGAGCCGCAGAACAGAAAGGGTGCGTGTCGTGACCACCGCCCAGACCCAGGAGCTCGACGTACAGCCGACGCCCCTCGCCCTGCTGCTCCTCGGCCGTGAGGCCGACCCGAAGAGCGAGCGCGGTGTGGAGTGCCCCGGCGAACTGCCCTCGCCGTCCGACCCGGACCTGGTCGAGCGCGCCCGCGTGGCCAAGGAGAAGCTCGGCGACAAGGTCTTCGTGCTCGGCCACCACTACCAGCGCGACGAGGTCATCCAGTTCGCGGACGTCACCGGCGACTCCTTCAAGCTCGCCCGGGACGCGGCCGCGCGCCCCGAGGCCGAGTACATCGTCTTCTGCGGTGTGCACTTCATGGCGGAGTCCGCGGACATCCTGACCGGTGACGAGCAGAAGGTGGTCCTGCCCGACCTCGCCGCCGGGTGCTCGATGGCCGACATGGCCACCGCCGAGCAGGTCGCCGAGTGCTGGGACGTGCTGACCGAGGCCGGGATAGCCGAGCAGGTCGTGCCGGTGTCGTACATGAACTCGTCCGCCGACATCAAGGCGTTCACGGGCAAGCACGGCGGCACGATCTGTACCTCCTCCAACGCCAAGCGGGCCCTGGACTGGGCGTTCGAGCAGGGCGAGAAGGTCCTCTTCCTGCCCGACCAGCACCTCGGCCGCAACACCGCGGTCCGCGACATGGGCATGTCCCTGGAGGACTGCGTCCTCTACAACCCGCACAAGCCGAACGGCGGCCTGACCGCCGAGGAGCTGCGCGCCGCCAAGATGATCCTGTGGCGCGGCCACTGCTCGGTGCACGGCCGGTTCTCGCTGGACTCGGTCAACGACGTGCGCGAGCGCATCCCGGGCGTCAACGTCCTGGTCCACCCGGAGTGCAAGCACGAGGTCGTGGCCGCGGCGGACTACGTCGGCTCGACCGAGTACATCATCAAGGCGCTGGAGGCGGCCCCGGCCGGTTCCAAGTGGGCCATCGGCACCGAGCTGAACCTGGTCCGCCGACTGGCGAACCGGTTCGCGCCGGAGGGCAAGGAGATCGTCTTCCTCGACAAGACGGTCTGCTTCTGCTCCACCATGAACCGCATCGACCTCCCCCACCTGGTCTGGACCCTGGAGTCCCTGGCCGAGGGCAACCTCGTCAACCGCATCGAGGTCGACAAGGAGACCGAGGCGTTCGCGAAGCTGGCGCTGGAGCGGATGCTGGCACTGCCGTAGGTCATACCTGCCTCGCGCTCACCCCGGCACGGGTTTCCGGCCGGGGTGAGCGGCGTCACGGGCCCCGCTCCTGATCTTGCGGCTCGCCACCGACTCGTAGTGAGATGTGGTCTCCAACGCTCGGAAACCGAGCTTCATAGCGGGGAAACCATGAGACGACTTCTCTCAACAGCCGTCAGCACACTCACACTTGCAGCCTGCATTGTCATAGGCACCTCAAGCCCGGCGGCCGCCGAATCGGCACCCGGCTGCGGCGACGTCCCCCAGATCGGGGAGACCGCGTACATCACCACTCCGTCCGGCCAGACCGCCGCCTCTGTGAAGCAGTTCGCGGGCTGCGGCAAGAACTGGGCGTACGTCTACGTCTGGAAGAGCTTCCGTGACACCTGGGGCTCATGGAAGGTGAGCACCGCGATCCAGACGTCGTCGCAGCTACTGGGGACGAGGAGCTCGACGGGAAGCGAAGTCTGGTCCGAGGGAACCAACACGCTGTCCGTGTGCACCCGGGCCTTCGGACAGATCTGGTACGGCAACCCGCAGCGAGACCCCTCGGCTCGCACGGACAACCGCTGCTGACCTCGACTGCGCGCTCACTCCGGCACGGGTTTCCGGTCGGGGTGGGCCGGGTCGAGGGTGAAGATGTCGCCGGCCGGGGTCGGGACGACCAGGGCGCCCTGGTGGAGCAGCACCTTGGGCAGCGTTGAGGACTGGCCTGCCACCCACTTGGCGCGCGGCAGGGTCTCCCAGAGCAGCGTGCCCTTCCGGGTGTCCATGGCGGCGACTCGGCCGCTGGCGCTGGACAGGTAGACCACACCGGTGCGCGGGTCGTGAGTGACGGCGCTCGGCTGCTCCAGACTCGTCGACGTCTGCCACAGTTGCCGGCCGGTCCGGGCCGACACCGCGGTCACCTGGCCGGAGGAGCCGGTGAACCACAGCGTGCCGTCCGCCAGTGTCACCTTGCCCTCGAAGTTCTCCGCCAGTTTCGTCGTCGCCCCGGCGCCGGTCTCCGGGTGCACCAGCCGGATCCGGGAGTACGGGCCCTCGTCGCCCGCGACGATGTTCCCGTCCTCGTCCTCGGCCGGGTCGAGGTAGAGCAGGTGACCGTCGTCCATTCCGAGGAGGGTCCCGCGGTGGGGCACCGTCAGGCGGCGCCCGGATCCGTCGGACGGGTCGAGGCCCAGGAGCAGCATGCCCTCGGCGGGCCTCGTGAGGTCCGGGACGCACTCCAGGTAGAAGCCCTCGACGCTGTCCACCGGATCGCAGTACCGCTCCGTCGGCAGCGGCGTCGTCCAGCGTTCGGTGCCGCTGCGCGGCGAGCGGGCGGTCACCGCGTCGCCGCTCTCGTCCGGGAGGATCACGAGGTCGCCGAAGAGGTGCGGGCTGGTCCATTCGGTGTTCACCGCGCGATCCCAGAGCCGCTTCCCGGACCCCGTGTCGAAGGCGGTGACCGAGCCCATGGAATCCTGCCCCGTCTGGGGCCGGAACTCGACGAGCATCGCGTCGTCCACGACGCCGAGCAGCACGTAGACGTACGACGCCTTGCCCTTGGTGGACCGCACCACGTCGGAGCGCCAGTCGGTCCGTCCGGTGGGCCCGTCGAGACGCTCGGGCAGCACCCCGTCGCCCGCGCAGTAGACGGAGCCCTCGTACATCTCGCACTCCGGGCCGCTGTCCACCCCCTCGGCCACCAGATCGCGTCCCTTCTTCACGCCCTCCTCGGCCGTCGCGTACACCGTCGTCTGCCAGGGCTGCCAGCCGTCCGGGAGTTGCTCGGTCCAGCGGGAGGCGGCCGCCTGGGCGCGGGTCGCGCCGCCCTCTCCCTCGCTGTCCGCCCAGCCCGGGCCGCTGAGCAGATACGCCGTCAGTCCGAGGGCCAGCGCGCCGATCGTGGCGGCCGCCGCCCACAGCGGGCGCAGTCGGCGCCGGCGCCCGGATGAGGTGGCTGCCTTCGGGTCCGGGCCGTCGGTGTCGGCAAGGACGGAAATGCCTCCGCGCAGGGTCACCGTCTGCGCGTCGTCGGTGTCCGTCTCGGGGAGCACCCGCGTCAACTCCTGGGCCACGTCCTCCAGTCCGGGCCGCTCCACCGCCTCCTTGGCCAGGCAGCTCTCCAGGATCGTGCGCAGCGGCTGTCGTACGCCGTCCAGGACCGGTTCGTCGTGGACCACCCGGTATGCCGTGAGGTAGGGGCTGTCCGCGTCGAAGGGGCCGCGGCCGGTGAGGGTGTAGACCAGCAGCGCGCCGAGTGAGAAGACGTCGGAGGCGGGGCCCACCGAGCGGGCGTCGGTGAGTTGTTCCGGCGACATGAACGGTGGGGTGCCGATCATCTGGCCGGTCTCGGTGAGGGTGTTGTTCTCCGCCGCCCGGGAGATGCCGAAGTCGATGACGCGGGGGCCGTCGTCGGCCAGCAGGACGTTGGCGGGTTTGAGGTCCCGGTGGATGACCCCCGCCCGGTGGATGTCGCGCAGCGCCTCCACCAGGCCGAGGGCGAGCCCCCGCAGTTCGTCCTCGCGCAGCGGGCCCAGTTCGCGGATGCGGGAGGCGAGCGAGCGGCCGGGCACGTACTGCGTGGCCATCCAGGGCCGGGCCGCCTCGGGGTCGGCGTCCACGACCGGCGCGGTGAAGGCGCCGCTCACCTTGCGGACGGCCTCGATCTCCTGCCGGAACCGGGTCCGGAAAACGGGGTCCGAGGCGTACTGCGCGTGCACCACCTTGACCGCGACCTCACGGCCGGAACGCGATCTGCCCTGGTAGACGACGCCCATACCGCCGGCGCCCAGCCGGTCGACCAGTCGGTACCCGCCGACCGACTTCGGATCGTCCTTGTGCAGCGGCACGCCCCGATCCCTCTCCCCCGTACGTCAGTTGGGAACAAAGGATACGGCCGGGTCCCGTACCTGCGTGTACGGGACCCGGCCGCCGGTCGTGCTGTCAGACGCCCGCGGGTTCCGGCTCGTCCGACTTCTCCTTCGGCTGGGCGATGACGCCCGCCTTCTTCTGCCGCTTCGCCTCGCGCTTCGTCGCCCGGCGCTCCTTGCGGAGCTCCACCATCGCGTAGAGCGTCGGGACGAGGAGCAGGGTGAGCAGCGTCGAGGTGATGAGACCGCCGATCACGACCACCGCCAGCGGCTGGGCGATGAAGCCGCCCTCGCCGGTGACGCCGAGCGCCATCGGGAGCAGGGCGAAGATCGTCGCCAGGGCCGTCATGAGGATGGGGCGCAGCCGGTGGCGGCCGCCCTCGATCACGGCCTCGACGACGCCGTACCCCTGCTTGCGGTACTGGTTGATCAGGTCGATCAGCACGATCGCGTTGGTCACCACGATGCCGATCAGCATCAGCATGCCGATCATCGCGGGGACGCCCATCGGGGTGCCGGTGACGATCAGCAGGCCGATCGCGCCCGTCGCCGCGAACGGGATCGAGACCAGCAGGATCAGCGGCTGGACCAGCGAGCGGAAGGTCGCCACCAGCAGCATGAACACGATCGCGATGGCCGCGAGCATGGCCAGGCCCAGGTTGGCGAACGCCTCGTCCTGGTCCTCGGAGACACCGCCGATGGAGGCGGTGGCGCCGGCCGGCAGGTCCAGGCCGTCGATCTTCGACTGGAGGTCCGCGCTCACCGCGCCGGTGTTCTCGCCGGTCGGCTTCGCCGTGACGGTCGCGGCCCGCTGACCGTCGATCCGGGTCATCGACACCGGTCCGTCGACCAGCTCCACCGTGGCCACGTCGGACAGCTTCACCGGGCCCAGGCGCAGCGACTTGAGCTGGGCGAGGGTCTCGGCGGGCTGCGCCGAGCGGATCACGATGTCGCGTTCGGCGTCGTCCAGCGTGGCCTGCGCCGCGGTGGTGCCGCGGACCGCCTGGGCGACGGCCGCGCCGAGGGTCGCGTCGTCGAAACCGGCCGCGGCCGCCTTGTCGTTGGCCTTGACCGAGATCCGCGGCACGCTCTGGGAGAGGTCGCTGGTGACGTCGGTGACGTCGTCCAGACCGGCGACCGCCTTGCGGACGTCCTCGGCGGCCTCGCGCAGCACGTCCCTGTCGGCGGCCTTCACGACCACGCTCAGGTCCTGGCTGCCGAAGCCGTCACCGGCCGCGATGGTGGTCGTGCCGATGCCGTCGAGCTCGGCCAGGCCGTCCTCGACGCGGTCGATGACGTCGGCGGAGGACGCGGAGTCCTCCAGCATCACCGAGTAGGACGCCTGGTTGGTGTCCGTGCCGCCGCCGAAGGCCGCCATGAAGCCGGACGAGCCGATGGTGACCTGGAAGTCCTTGACGCCCTCGGTCCTCCCGAGCAGCTCCTCGACCTTCTTCGCCTGCGCGTCGGTCGCCGCCAGGCTGGTGCCGGGCTTCAACTCCTGCTTGACGGTGAGGACTTCCTGCTCGCCCTGGTCGAAGAAGTTCGTCTTCAGCAGCGGCGCCATGCCGAAGGTGCCGAGCAGGACGACGACCGCGAGGGCCACGCTGGTCAGCCGGCGCCGGGTGGCGAACCGCAGGACGGGGACGTACAGGCGCTGGAGGCGGCTCTTCGCCTCCTTCTCCTCCGCCCGGCGGCGGGCCTCCTCGGCGTCCTCGGGGGTGCCCTTCGGGGCGCGCAGGAACCAGTACGACAGCACCGGGACGACCGTCAGCGAGACCAGCAGGGACGCCAGCAGCGCCGCGGTCACGGTCAGGCTGAAGGAGCCGAACAGCTCGCCCACCATGCCGCCGACCAGGCCGATCGGGAGGAAGACGGCGACCGTGGTGA
The DNA here is from genome assembly GCF_027270315.1 of Streptomyces cinnabarinus. Classification (NCBI taxonomy): domain Bacteria; kingdom Bacillati; phylum Actinomycetota; class Actinomycetes; order Kitasatosporales; family Streptomycetaceae; genus Streptomyces; species Streptomyces cinnabarinus. The sequence continues at coordinate 2,631,444 of NZ_CP114413.1, forward strand.
GCGTCGAGGACGTCACCGCGCCCGCGACCTCGCGGACCGCCTTGAGGATGGCCTGCTCACGCTCCTCGCCGTAGCCGAGGTGGCGCTTGATGTTCTCCAGCACCACGATCGAGTCGTCCACGACCCGGCCGATGGCGATGGTCAGGGCGCCCAGGGTGAGCATGTTCAGGGACAGGTCCCGGGTCCACAGCACGATCAGCGCGAGGACGACCGACAGCGGGATGGACACCGCCGTCACCAGTGTCGAGCGGACCGACGCCAGGAAGACCAGGATGATCAGGACCGCGAAGAGCAGGCCCAGCGCGCCCTCGGTGGTCAGGCCGTCGATGGCCTTCGCCACGGCCGGGCCCTGGTCGCTGACGACGGTCACCTCGGCACCGGCGCCGAGGTCGGCGCGCAGCTGCGGGAGCTTGTCGTTCACCGCGTCGGATATGGCGACCGCGCTGCCGTCGCGGTCCATGGTGACCATGACCGCGAGGCTCGGCTCGCCGTTGGTGCGGGTCAGGGAGTCGGCCGGGGCCTCCTCCTGCTCGACCGCGGCGACCTCGGCGAGGCGGACCGGCTTGCCGTCGCCCTTGATGCGGAGGTTCTCGATCTGCTCCAGCGTGGTGAAGCCGCCGCCGACCCGGACGGTCCGGTTGGCGCCGTCCTCGTCGAAGGAGCCGGCCGGCACGGTCGCGCCGCCCGTCTGGAGGGCCTGAGTGAGCGACTGCGCGGTCAGCCCGGCCTTGGCCAGCTTCTTGTCGTCCGGGGTGATGGTGACCTGGAGGTCGCGCACACCGTCGACGGTGACCTGGCCGACGCCGTCGATGTCCTTCAGCTCCGGTACGACCGTGGTGTCGAGCTGGTCGGCCAGGGCCTGCTGGTCCTTGTCGGCGGTGACGGCGAGCACCACGGTCGGCATGTCGTCCGTGGAACCGGCGACGACCTGCGGGTCGACCTCGTCCGGGAGCTGGACGCGGGCCCGGTTGACGGCCTGCTGGACATCGGCGACGAGCTGCTGGGTGTCGTTGCCGTAGTCGAAGGACGCCATGATCAGGGCGTTGCCCTCGCTGGCGGTCGAGGTGACTCCGGTGATGCCGTCGACGCCTTCGAGGCTGTCCTCGATGGGCTCGACGACCTGCTTCTCCACCACGTCCGGGGACGCGCCCTGGTACGGCGCGAGCACCGACACCATGGGCAGCTCTATGGACGGCAGGAGCTGCTGCTTGAGCTGGGGTATCGCGATCGCTCCGAAGGCGAGCGCGATGATCGACATGAGCCCGATCAGGGCTCGTTGCGCGAGGCTGAATCTGGACAGCCAGGACATGGGATCAGGGTCTCTCTTCCGTAGAGCGAGCGGCCTCTACACCCTGAGCCATCCGGAACCCCTCATTCGTAGCCCCGAGGTCCCGTTTCCTTATCCCGCGCATACTCCGGCCGCAGTACACGGCCTGCGCTCAGTCCACCCTTGGACGGACCAGCCCCGACTCGTACGCGATCACCACGAGCTGGGCCCGGTCCCGGGCGCCCAGTTTGGCCATGGCCCGGTTGACGTGGGTCTTCACCGTCAGCGGGCTGACCTCCAGGCGCTCGGCGATCTCGTCGTTGGAGTGGCCGCCCGCGACCTGCACCAGCACCTCGCGCTCCCGGACGGTCAGCGCGTCGAGCCGTTCGGCCCGGGCCGGGTCGTGGTCCTCGTCCCCGGCGCCGCCCTGGGCGAGGAAGCGGGCGATCAGGCCCTTGGTGGCGGCCGGGGAGAGCAGCGCCTCGCCACCGGCGGCGACCCGGATGGCGTTCAGCAGTTCGTCGGGCTCGGAGCCCTTGCCGAGGAAGCCGGAGGCCCCGGCGCGCAGCGACTGCACGACGTAGTCGTCGACCTCGAAGGTGGTGAGTATGACGACGCGAACGTGAGCGAGGGAGGGGTCCGCGCTGATCAGCCGGGTGGCGGCGAGGCCGTCGGTGCCGGGCATCCGGATGTCCATGAGAACGACATCGGCGCGCTGCTCCTTCGCCAGTACCACCGCCTCCGCGCCGTCGGACGCCTCGCCGACGACCTCCATGTCGGGCTCGGAGTCCACCAGGACACGGAAGGCGCTGCGCAGCAGAGCCTGGTCGTCGGCGAGCAGGACACGGATGGTCATACGGTCTCCCCCGTGGCGGCGGTACGGGCCTTGACCGGCAGGATCGCATGGACCCGGAAACCACCGCCGTAGCGGGGACCCGTGGTCAGGGTGCCGCGCAGGGCGGTGACGCGTTCGCGCATGCCGAGCAGTCCGTGGCCGCCGCCGGAGGCGGGGGCCGGCTCGTCGTGGGTGCCGTCGTCGAGGACCGTGATCTCCACATGGGGTCCCACCCGGACGACGCTGACCTCGGCCTTCGCCTCGCCCCCCGCGTGCTTCTGGACATTGGTGAGGGCTTCCTGGATGACCCGGTAGGCGGCGAGATCGACGGCGGCGGGCAGGGTCGTGCCCTGGTCGGCGCGGGCGACTTCGACCTGGAGGCCCGCGCTGCGGAAGGTGCCGACGAGTTCGTCCAGGCGCTCCAGGCCGGGGGCGGGTTCGGTGGGTGCCTCGGGGTCGCCGGACTGGCGGAGCAGGCCGACGGTGGCGCGCAGTTCGTTGAGCGCGGAGCGGCTGGCCTCGCGTACGTGGGCCAGGGCCTCCTTGGCCTGGTCGGGGCGCTTGTCCATGACGTGGGCGGCGACTCCGGCCTGCACATTGACCAGGGCGATGTGGTGGGCGACGACGTCGTGCAGATCCCGGGCGATGCGCAGGCGCTCCTCGGCGACCCGGCGGCGAGCCTCCTCCTCGCGGGTGCGCTCCGCTCTCTCGGCGCGTTCCCGGATGGCGTCGACGAAGGCGCGGCGGCTGCGGATGGCGTCGCCGGCGGTGGCGGCCATACCGGTCCAGGCGAAGATCGCGAGGTTCTCCTGGGCGTACCAGGGCAGGGGGCCGACGAACATGGCGGAGCCGGTCAGCACGGTCATGGTGAGCAGGCCGATGCGCCAGGTGGTGGGGCGGTCGGTGGCGGAGGCGACGGTGTAGAGGGCGACGACCGCGGCCATGGCGACGGGGGCTCGGGGGTCGCCGGTGATGTTCTCGATGACGGTGAAGGCGCCGGTGACGGCGAGCACGGTTCTGGGGGCGATGCGGCGGAAGACCAGGGCCATGGCGCCGAGGGTGATCAGGACCAGGCTCGGGGTGTCGGGGGTGCGGACGCCCCAGGTGACGCCGTCCTTGCCGTGCGGGTCCACGAACGAGCCGGCCACCATGCAGAGCAGGACGGCGGCGGCGAGGGCCGCGTCCAGGGCGAGGGGGTGGGCCTTGAGGTGGGCTCGGGCTCGGTCGAGGGTGTTCACGGCTGATTACGGTAGCCGCTTGCCTCCGGCGGAAGAACCGTGATGAATCTGCGGACCGGTGGGGCTGGTCGCGCCCACGCGGCGGAGCCGCACATCGATCCGGCCCCGCGCCCCTGACGGGGCGCGACACCGCACCGGAGACATCCTCAGCCCGGAATCAAGCCGTCGTCGCTCAGCATGTCCCGGACGTCTTCCAAGGTCGCGTCCGGGGACGGGAGGATCAGGTCCGAGGGTTCCAGGGCGTCGTCCGGGAGGGGGTCGCCCAGGTCGCGGACCTTCGTCAGGAGGGCCTGGAGGGTGCGGCGGAAGCCGGGGCCGTCGCCGTTCTCCATCTCGGCGAGCAGCTCGTCGTCCAGCTTGTTCAGCTCGGTGAGGTGGCTGTCGTCCAGCCTCACCTGCCCCTCCCCCATGATCCGTACGATCATGTCGCCCTCCTAGGCGTGGGACCTACTGCTTGTCGAACCGCGGGGTGTCCTGCGGCTGCTGGGACTGCTGGTTCTGGCCGTTGCCGCCCTCGATGGCCTGCTGCTGCGACGATGTGCCGCCGGCCAGCTCGGCCTTCATGCGCTGCAGTTCCAGCTCTACATCCGTACCACCGGAGAGCCGGTCCAGCTCGGCCTGGATGTCGTCCTTGTGCATGCCGGTGGGGTCGTCGAGGGCACCGGAGGCGAGCAGTTCGTCGATGGCGCCGGCCCGCGCCTGGAGCTGCGCGGTCTTGTCCTCGGCGCGCTGGATCGCCATGCCGACGTCGCCCATCTCCTCGGAGATGCCGGAGAACGCCTCGCCGATCCGGGTCTGCGCCTGGGCCGCGGTGTAGGTGGCCTTGATCGTCTCCTTCTTCGTACGGAAGGCGTCGACCTTGGCCTGGAGCCGCTGGGCCGCGAGGGTGAGCTTCTCCTCCTCGCCCTGGAGGGTGGCGTGCTGGGTCTCCAGGTCGGTCACCTGCTGCTGGAGGGCGGCGCGACGGGAGAGCGCCTCGCGGGCCAGGTCCTCCCGGCCGAGCGCGAGCGCCTTGCGGCCCTGGTCCTCCAGCTTGGACGACTGCGACTGAAGCTGGTTGAGCTGAAGCTCCAGGCGCTTGCGGCTGGTCGCCACGTCCGCGACGCCGCGGCGCACCTTCTGGAGCAGTTCCAGCTGCTTCTGGTACGAGTAATCGAGGGTCTCGCGCGGGTCCTCGGCCCGGTCAAGGGCCTTGTTCGCCTTCGCGCGGAAGATCATCCCCATACGCTTCATGACACCGCTCATGGGCTTCGCGCGCCCCCTTCTGACGGACTCCAGCTCCAGCTCCTGCGACAGAACCCACAGTACGGGCCCTGCATCCATTACCGCACTGTTCGGGGACGGATGCGCTCATCCCCAAGGACGACTGCTGACGCTCGGGCTCCGGCGTAGGGAGTAGGTGTTCCCCGGGGTTCCCGGAAACGCTGGCAACGTCCCCTCTGTCCCCTACTTGACGACTGGTGTTGCCGATTCGTTCCCCACCGGACTGGGGTCCATGCGCGGGTACCCCGTACCCTTGGGTTTTGTGTTCCGTAGCCGTGCCAAGGAAGAGAAGGCATCGGCCGCCGACAAGGCGCCGCTGACCGACTCCAAGCAGACCCGCGACCCGCAGGCCCCGAAGGGCAGGCCCACGCCCAAGCGCAGTGAGGCCCAGTCCCAGCGCCGCAGCGTCGCCAATACGCCGACCACGCGCAAGGAGGCGGCCAAGCGTTCCCGCGAGGAGCGCCGACAGGCGCTGTCCAAGCAGCGCGAGGCGCTGGCGAGCGGCGACGAGCGGTATCTGCCCGCTCGTGACAAGGGCCCGGTGCGCCGGCATGCCCGTGACTTCGTCGACTCGCGCTTCAACGTCGCGGAGTTCTTCCTCCCGATGGCCGTGATCATCCTCGTGCTGAGCATGGTCCGGGTGGGCTCCCTGCAAGAAATCGCGCTGCTGCTGTGGCTGGTCGTGATCGTGCTGATCGTGCTCGACTCGATCGTCACCGGCTTCCGCCTCAAGAAGCAGCTGAACGAACGCTTCCCGGACGACAACAAGCGTGGCGCGGTCGCCTACGCCCTGATGCGCTCCCTCCAGATGCGCCGACTCCGGCTGCCGAAGCCGCAGGTCAAGCGCGGAGAGCGGCCCTGAGCACGACGCCGTTCTCCGGGGGCGCGGCGGATGCCTGGCTGAGCGGGCTGGGCGGACTGCGGGACGTCGTACGACAGGAGCTGGTGGCCCGGCAGCTCGATGAGCAGATAGCCGGGCGGTACCCGGTGGGGCAGCGGCTGCGGATCCTCGACGTCGGTATGGGTCAGGGCACCCAGGCGCTGCGGCTCGCTCGGGCCGGTCATCAGGTGACCGGCCTGGAGCAGGACTCGACGATGATCGCCGAGGCGCGGCGGTCGCTGGCGTCGGAGCCGGACGGGATCCGCGAGCGGATGCGGATCATCGAGGGCGACGGCCGGGACACCGGGGTGCACTTCCTGCCGGGCAGCTTCGACGTGGTGCTCTGCCATGGCGTGCTGATGTACGTCGAGGAGCCCGATCCGCTGTTGGCGGGCATGGCCCGGATGCTGGCGCCGGGCGGGCTGCTCTCGCTGCTGGTCCGCAATGCCGACGCGCTGGCGATGCGCCCGGGTCTGTCCGGCGACTGGACCGGGGCGCTGGCCGCCTTCGACACCACCGCCTACCGCAACCGCCTCGGCCTGGACGTGCGGGCGGACCGGCTGGCCACCCTGACGGCGACGCTGGCCGGTATCGGCGCCCCGCTGCACTCCTGGTACGGCGTGCGGGTCTTCACGGACACCGCGCCGGACGACGCCCCGATCCCCGCTGGCCTGACGGCCCTGCTGGCGGCCGAGGAGCGGGCGGGGCGGACGGATCCGTACCGGGGTGTCGCGGCGCTGCTGCATCTGTGCGGGGTCCGGGGCTGAGCCCTCCTGTGCCGACCCCCGTGCCGGGCCCCATTCGGGCGTTCAGCGGGGGCCGGAGCCACCTCGCGAAGTGAGACTCGGGGGCATGAGTGCCTCCCGTGCCCGCGCGCTGCTGTGTTCCGTGGCCCTGGTCTGTCCGGTCGGCCTGGTCCCGGGGTGCACCGGCGCCGGGTCCGGTTCGGGGGCGGCGGCGCGCGCCACGACGACGCAGGCGGCCGTGCCCGCCGCGGCCGGTGAACTCCAGGACGACTACCTGAAGGTGATCAGGGACGTCCTGCCGTCGGTCGTGCAGATCCAGGCCGCCGGCGATCTGGGCTCGGGGGTGGTCTACGACGACCGGGGGCACATCGTCACCAACGCGCATGTCGTCGGGGACGGGAAGACCTTCCGGGTGACGACCGCCAACAGCGAGGAGGAGCTGGCCGCGCGGCTCGTGTACTCCTACCCCGAGCAGGACCTCGCGGTGATCAGGCTGGACCGGGTGCCGGACGGTCTGAAGCCCGCCCGGTTCGGGGACTCCGCGAAGGTCGAGGTCGGCCAGATCGTGCTGGCGATGGGCTCCCCGCTGGGTCTGTCCTCCAGCGTCACCCAGGGCATCGTCTCGGCGACCGGACGGACCGTCACCGAGTCCGGCGACGAGGGCGGTATCGGCGCGACCATCGCCAACATGGTGCAGACCTCGGCCGCGATCAACCCCGGCAACAGCGGGGGCGCGCTGGTGGACCTGGACGGCGAGGTGATCGGCATCCCGACGCTGGCCGCCGTCGACCCCCGTCTCGGGGAGGGCTCGGCGCCCGGGATCGGGTTCGCCATCCCGGCGTCGATGGTGAAGACGGTGGCCGACCAGATCATCGAGGACGGCAGGGTCACGGACTCCGGGCGGGCGGCGCTCGGCATCACCGGGCGGACGGTGGTGAACGACGACTACCGGGCCGCGGGGGTGGCCGTGGTCGAGGTCCGGGAGGGCGGGGCGGCGGACGACGCCGGGATCCGGCCGGGGGACGTCATCACCGGGTTGGGCGACTCGGACATCACGACCATCACCTCGCTCGCCGAGGTGCTGGCCGCGGCGGAACCGGGCGACCGGACGACGGTGACGTACACGCGCGGCAGCGGCGAGAAGACGGTGGACGTGACGCTGGGCGAGCAATAGGCCCAGGCGGGCGATGAGAAAGGGGCGGCCGTTCGCGTACGGCCGCCCCCTCTCCGCTCCCGGCCTACTCGTCGGCGTGCAGGCTCATCGGCCCGTAGATCTCCGTGGTGTCCTCGAACAGACGGACCTGGTCCACGCCTCCGGCCATCAGGTCCTTCCAGACCTCTCCGATCCAGGACTCGGCGTCTCCCTGTGTCGTGAACTCCTCGGGCTCCACCGCGGGGGCGGTCTCCGTCCCGTCGGACTTCTCGAACCGCCACGTCCATGTCGCCATGCAGGCCTCCCTGGGTGAGCACTGGTGCAGGTCAGACTATCGGGGCTCGCTCGTCGGCCGGTGACCGGTGAAAATCATGGTGTGGAACTGACATTGCTCGGCACCGGTGCCCCGGCGGGCCTCCCCCGCCCCGACTGTCCCTGTGCGGCCTGCGCGACCGCCCTCGGGGCCGACGTACGAGCGGCGACCGCGCTGCTCCTCGACGGGGCGCTGCTGCTGGACCTGACGCCCGGCGCGGCGTTCGCGGCGGCGCGGGCGGGCAAGTCCCTGGGCGGCGTACGGCAGGTGCTGCTCTCGCATCCGCACGACGGACCTGCTGTCGAGGTGCCCGCCGGGCTGCCCGCGCCCGGCCGGGTGCCGGACGGGCGGGAGTTGGCGCTGCTGACGGGACATCGCGTGCGGGCGCTGGCGATGGACGCGGGCGGCACGGGGTACGCGGTGACCGGGCCCGACGGTCAGCGGCTGCTGTACCTGCCGCCCGGGAGCGCGCCGGCCGGGGTCGAGGACGGCGACGTCGGTACGTACGACATGGTCGTCGCCGATGTGACGGTGCGGCCGGACGCGCTGGCCCGGTTGCGGGCGGTGGGGGCGATTCGGCCGACGACGGATGTCATCGCCGTGCATCTGGACCATGACGTGCCGCCGGGGGCGGAGTTGCGGCGTCGGCTGGCGTCCCTGGGGGCGCGGGCGGTGCCGGACGGGACGACGCTCGTGGTGGGGGCGTACGGGGAGGTGCCGGACGTGCCGCGGCGGACGCTGGTGCTGGGCGGCGCGCGGTCCGGGAAGTCGGTGGAGGCGGAGCGTCGTCTTGAGGCGTTCCCGGACGTGCTGTACGTCGCGACCGGCGGGCTGCGCGGCGGGGACGCCGAGTGGGCGGCCCGGGTGACCGCGCACCGGGACCGGCGGCCGGGGTCCTGGCGTACGGAGGAGACGTGCGACCTGGTGCCGTTGCTGGCGGAGGACGGGGCGCCGTTGCTGATCGACTGTCTGTCGCTGTGGCTGACGGACGCGATGGACTCCGTCGGGGCGTGGGACGACGCGGTGTGGGCGGACGGCGGGGAGCGTGCCCTGCGGGACCGGGTGCGGGGGCTGACGTCGGCGGTGCGTGCCGCTCGGCGGACCGTGGTGGCGGTGTCGAACGAGGTGGGGTCGGGGATTGTTCCGGCGACCGCGTCGGGGCGGCGGTACCGGGATGAACTGGGGCGGTTGAACGCGGCGTTCGCGGGTGAGTGCGAGCACGTGCTGTTGGTGGTGGCGGGGCAGGCGGTGACGTTGCGGGGGTAGGGCCTAGGCGGCCTGTCTGCGGGCGATGATCCGGTACGTCGGGGCGAGGCGGGGGCGGGTCGCGGTGAGGACCGTGCAGGACTGGGTGTCCAGTTCGGCGCGGATGTTGTCCAGCGGCACGAGGTGGCGGGGCCGGGTGCGGGGGTGCCACCAGCGGCCGAGGAGCTGCGCGAACGTGCCCTGGGGGTCGGGGAGTTCGAGCAGGAGGTGGCCGCCCGGACGGAGTGCCGTCAGGGCCGCTCGCAGGTGTTCGCGGGGGTTCGGCGTGTCCGGCAGGTGGTGCAGGACGCTGACCACGTCGTAGCGGGCGCGCAGATGTGCCATGAGGTGGGGGTTGGTCAGGTCGCCCGCGTAGGCCTCCTCCACGCGGTCCGCCGCCCGTGCCCGCTCCACCCTGCCCGTGGGGTCCACCCCGTCGAAGGACGTGTACGGGAAGAGCTCCTTCGCCGCCGCCGGGAACGCTCCGTCGCCGGTGCCGACGTCCAGCCAGCTCTCCGGCTCCGGGAAGGGCAGCATCACCCGGGCGGTGGCCAGCAGGCGTCGGCGGCCCGGCCGGCGCTCGTCCGGGTCCTCGGTGCCGGGGTTCTGGAAGGCGTGGGCGCAGTCGTGGCACTCGTCGAGCGTGAAGCCGTCGGTGGCGATGCGGGTGCGCAGGTGCTCCGAGCCGCACCAGGGGCAGTCGTCGCGGCGTGCGGGCGGCATGGGCGGCTCCCCTGAGGACGTACGACATTCCACTGCAAAACGGAACGTATGGGATCGCGATCTTGGGTGCAATGACGTCGCATGCGTGTGGTGGCGATGTGGCGGCGTTCCGTTCGACCGGTGCCGGTACTGTTCGGCGAATGAGCTCGCTTAATCTCGACGACTTCACCGATCTGATCGAGCGCCCCGACGGCGGGGTGCGCCGCGACGCGGAGGCGCGCCGGGAGCGTCAGATCGTGCCGCCCGGATCGCTGGGCCGCCTCGATGACCTGGGTGAGTGGCTGGCCGCGGCACAGGGCACCGTGCCGGTGCGGCCGGTGGAACGGCCGCGGGTGGTGCTGTTCGCCGGTGACCACGGGATCGCCGAACTGGGTGTCTCGGCGCGGCCCGCCGGCAGTGCGGGCCAGTTGGTGCGGGACGTCCTGGAGGGCGCCCGGCCGGTGTCCGTGCTGGCGCGGCGGCTCGGGGTGCCGGTGCGGGTCGTGGACATGGCGCTGGACTGCGACCCGGAGACGCTGCCGGAGGATGTCGTACGGCATCGGGTGCGGCGCGGCAGCGGGCGGATCGACATCGAGGACGCGCTGACGCCGGAGGAGGCCGAGGCGGCCTTCCGGGCCGGGGTCGCGCTGGCCGACGAGGAGGCCGATTCCGGTACGGATCTGGTCGTGCTCGGCGATGTGAGCGTGGGCGGTACGACGGCGGCGGGTGTGCTGGTCGCCGCGCTGTGCGGCACCGACGCGTCGGTGGTGACCGGGCGTGGTGGTCTGGCCATCGACGACCTCGCGTGGATGCGCAAGTGCGCGGCGATCCGGGACGCCCTGCGGCGGGCCCGGCCGGTGCTCGGGGACCAGTTGCAGTTGCTCGCGACGGTGGGCGGGGCCGACCTCGCGGCGATCACCGGGTTCCTGTTGCAGAGTGCGGTGCGGAAGATGCCGGTGATCCTGGACGGGGTCGTGGTGGCGGCCTGCGCGCTGGTCGGACAGCGGGTCGCGTTCCGGGCGCCGGACTGGTGGCTGGCGGCGCACGACAGCGGGGAGCCGGGCCAGGCGAAGGCGCTGGACCGGATGGCGCTGGAGCCGGTGCTCACGCAGGGCGTGCGGGTCGGTGAAGGGGCGGGCGCGCTGCTCGCACTGCCGGTGGTGCAGGCCGCGGCGGCACTGTCGGCGGAACTGCCGGAGCGGGCGGAGGAGAAGTCAGAGGAGAAGGCGGCGGAAACGGACGACGCCGAGGTCTCACAGCCGGAGTAGGACTCCGTCCAGGTCGGTCAGCGGTGCTCCAGGGCCCGTTCCGGGTCCGGTTTGCCGCCGAGCCAGTCCTGGAATTTTCGGGCGGGGCCCGTCCAGCGTCGGTCGTGGTGGTAGGCGCGCAGGATCGCCCTGGCGCGGGCCCGGGGGCGGCGGACGTAGAAGCGGCGGGCCCAGGGGGTGTCGGGGCGGGCCAGGCGGATCGCGCCGATCAGGGCGAGGAACGGGACGATCACGCCGAAGACCGCGAGGCGGACCTTGCCCTTGAACAGGGCGATGAGCGAGAAGAGGAAGCTCGTCCCCACCGTCCAGATGACCGTGCCGCGGTCCTGGAGTTCGTCCTCGCTCAGGTCGTTGACGCCGAACGGGGAGAAGCCGGAGAGCAGGAGGCCGCCCAGGGCCGCCGTCAGGATCACGGCCTCGACGCTCTTGCGGCCCTCCTCCGTCCAGTAGACGTCGGCCAGGTGCAGGATCAGGGCGAACTCGTCGAGGACCAGACCCACGCCGATGCCGAAGACCACGGCAAAGGCCGCGGCACCGAAGCCGTAGCGGCTGCTCGCCACCGCGCCGAAGCCGCCGATGACGGTGAGGATGACGCCCGGGACCACGTGGTGGATGTGCACACCGCCCGCGCTGACGTTCCCGAAAGGGCCCTTGCCCGCGCGGATGAGGCGGGTGACGAGCCGGGTGACGAGGAAGGTCACCACGAAGGCCGTGAGAGCGAGCAGCAGGGGCAGTTTGCCCGGTTCGATGATGTTGCGTTCCAGCCAGTGCCCCATGTCCTGAGTGTGACTGTGGTGGTGCGGGCGCGCGCCTGGTGTTGGGCTGCCTGACGTAACCTTCCGCCGTGCTCATATCCCCGCTCGACCACGGCCTGCGCTTCGCGTTCGGCACCCTCACCGTCCTCCCCGTCAAGGTCGGGCGATGGGACCGGGACGCCGCGCGCGGCGGCATGCTCTGTGCGCCCGTCGTCGGGCTGGTCGTCGGTGGAGTCGCCGCGGCGGCCGGACTGGCCGCGCTCTTCGTGGGTACCGGCGCCCTGCTCGCCGCCGTGGCCACCGTGGCCGTCCCCGCGCTGCTCACCCGGGGTCTGCATCTGGACGGGATCGCCGACACCGCGGACGGGCTCGGCAGCGGCAAGCCCGCCGAGGACGCTCTGCGGATCATGAAGCAGTCGGACATCGGGCCGTTCGGCGTGATCACCCTCCTGTTCGTCCTGCTCACCCAGGTCGCCGCCGTCACACGGCTGTACGACGACTCCTGGGCCCGGGGTGCCCTCGCCGCCGTCGTCTCGGCCGTCGCCGCCCGCCTCGCCCTCACCCTCGCCGCCCGCACGGGGGTGCCCCCGGCCCGCCCGGAGGGCCTCGGGGCGGCGGTCGCCGGTGTGGTGCCCGTGCGCTGGGCGGGGGCCGTGGCGATCGGCGTCACGCTGGCCGCGGCGGCCTCCGGCGCCCTCTTCGGCGCCGACGACGTCGTCCGCACCGCCCTGGCCGTCGCGGCCGCCCTCGCGCTCGCGGAACTCCTCCTGCGCCGCTGCGTCCGCCGCTTCGGCGGAGTCACCGGCGACGTGTTCGGCGGCCTGGCGGAGACGGCGGCCACGACGGCCCTGGTGGTTCTGACGCTGGGCCTCTGAACAGAGACTTCGGCAGCACCGCCCTAGCAGGCCTTCCGCCACACCCCCAGCTCGTACTTCTTCAGCAGCGAACTCAGTCCCAGCCGCCGGGACTCCGGGCAGAAGCGGCTCGTCGGCAGTTCGTACTCCACGTGGAACACCGCCTTGTCCGCCTCGATGAACGGCGTCAGCGCCCCGCACTCCCCGTACTGCGCGCACTGCTCGTTCACCGCGAAGTCGAAGTCCCCGACCAGCTCCGGGATCTGGTCCAGGTCGTTCTTCAGGCCCACGGCCAGGCCCCGGTCATGCGCCAGCTTCGCGATCAGCCGGTTGTAGCGGAGCTGGTCGCGGGCGGTCAGCGGGAAGCCCGTGCGGTTGCGGTAGCCGTCCATGTTGTCCGGCTCGACCGCGTCGAAGCCCTTGTCCCGGCACATGTCGAGCCGGTCCGCCATCAACGGCTCCAGGACGTCGACCCGGCGGATGTCCAGCCAGCGCTCGCCCTCCCAGCCGTTGCCGCGGCCCAGCACCGACGCGGGGAACTCCTTCGCGTCGGGCCGGAACTCCTCCCAGGCGCCGGTGGAGAGATAGCAGATCACCCGGCGCCCGTCCCGGTGCAGTTCGTCGACCGTCTCCTTCGGGTGGTCGAAGCCGTCGATGTCGTACACGGGCACGTCCACGGAGGTGTCGAGCCGGCCGCTGAGCTGCCACTGCCAGTCCGTGCCGGGGCGCGGCCGCCAGCGCTCGGCGGGCGGCTTGCCGTCGGAGGAGGCCGTGCAGCCCGTCAGCAGCAGGGTGAACAGGGCGGCCAGGGCGGGAAGGCGTCTCACCGGGTGGGCTCCAGGGCGTGCGGCAACGTACCCCAGGGATGATCTCCCACTCCGGGTACCGCGCAGTGCACCGTGGCCCCGCGCGCCCGCGCCGCTCCCGCCGCGTCGGCGCCGGCCGGGACGCCGTACAGCAGATGGCCCACCCGCACTCCGCCGCCGTAGGGGTGCGGGTGCCGTGGGAGGGCCTGGTACGTCGTCCAGGGTCCCTCGAAGGTGATCAGTACGTCGGCGAGGCGGGCGTAGGAAGGGTGGGGCGGGGCGCCGTGGTTGAGGACGAGGGTGCCGGAGCCGAGGCCCCAGGCCGCCGTCGCCAGCCGCTGGTAGTGCGCGAACTCCTCCGGTCCCGTGGCCACTTGGTCGAGAAAGGCGCCGTCCGTGCCGTACCAGTCGCGGTGCCGGGTGAGGTCGCGGACGACGTCGGCAGTCGGGCGGCGGCCGTACGCCGTGTCCGTGTAGCCGAGGACCCGGACGTCCGCCGCCCGCAGCCGGGCGGCGAGTTCGGCGAAGGCCGGGTCGGGGCGGTCGCCGGGGCCGCTGGCGGGGTTGAGGACGACGCTGTGGAGGCGGGGCGCGGCGGCGATGATCGCGTCCCACTCGGCCGGGCGGACGGCGGGGTGTTCGTAGTACGGGACCAGCAGGGTGCTCATCGGTGGGTGGTCGCCCTTCCGATGAGGACGCCGACCAGGGCCGACTGGGCGACGGCCGCCGCGCCGTACACGGCCACGCCCACGGTGTGCGGCGCGCCGGTGTGGGTGAGTAGGGCGAGGGTCTGGGCGAGGGCGGCGAGGACGCAGACCAGGGCCGCGCCCGCGACCGCGCCGAAGGACTGGAGCAACAGGCCGGTCCAGATCACCACGCCGAGCAGCAGCAGGCCCGCGAGGCGGACTCCGTCGAGGGTGGGGGTGTGCGGCCACAGGGCGGCGGTGGCGGTGGCGAGGGCTGCCAGTGCGGTCAGGTAGGCGGCGAGGCAGCCGGCGAGCCTGTGGACGGTGCCGCGGCGGAACGCCCTCGGGGTACCTGCGGAGCGCAGCCCGGCCAGGCTGCCGCTGCGGAACCGGTACAGCAGCCATTCCGCCGGGCCCATGCTGAGGGTGAGGGCGACGGCGGCGGGCGCGGCCATGGCGGAGGGTTCGGCGCCCGCGAGTACGTCGCCGAGGGCCGCGTACACGACCAGGGCACCGCTGCCCAGTCCGAAGAGGGCGTACGGGAGAGAGGCGGCGAGTGCGACGTTGCCCGGCGTGGTGCTCACCGTCGGGGCGGGTGCGCTCGCCCGCGCCGGCGGGGTGCCGCCGACCAGTTCCCGCAGGGCCAGGGCCGCCACCGCGAGCAGTGAGCCCGCCAGGAGCACGATTCTCGCCGTCTCCGGGATCGGGTGGACGAGGGCGAGCAGCGCGCCCGCCGTCAAGGGGATCAGTGCCGCCAGTAGGGCTCGTTCACGGCTCAGGACCAGCAGGGCCGTGGCCGCGGCCAGGTAGCAGGACTGGCCCGCCGCGAAGAGGACCGCCGCCGGGGTGGCCGTGCCCGCGCAGGCGAGGGCGGTCAGGGTGCCCAGCAGTGCGCCCGTGGGGGCGCCCAGGAGCAGGGTGCGGCGGGCCGCGGGCTTGTCGGCCAGCCCCAGCCAGGTGTACGCCCGATGGGACAGGCCCTGGTTCCAGGTCCACCCGAACAGGGCCGCGGCCAGCAGCGGGACCGTGCCCGCCGGGAGGCCGAAGTCGCCCCGGGGGCCCGCGAGCAGGGGCGCGCCGAGGACGTAGCCGAAGCCGGGGAGGGCGAAGACCACGCCGCGGAGGAGGCAGCCGAGCAGGCTCGTCCGCCAGGGGTCGGGGGCGGGGTCCCGGGGCTCCGGGTAACGGCGCGGGACGCGGTCGTACAGCACCTCGGCGAGCGCGAAGGAGTTCTTGACGCCGTAGCGCTCGCGGATCTGGTCGTCGGAGAGGCCGTCGGACTCCAGGAGCGCGGCGATCTCGTCGGGGTGGACCGCGGCGGCGACGAAGTCGTCGAGGCGGGCGGCGAGTTCGTCGACCGGGTCCGGCTCGGCCCAGCTGGGCGTGCGCTGCCGGGGGATGGTCGGCAGGGTGTCGGAGCGGGCGCCCGC
This sequence comes from Streptomyces cinnabarinus, assembly GCF_027270315.1. NCBI lineage: Bacteria > Bacillati > Actinomycetota > Actinomycetes > Kitasatosporales > Streptomycetaceae > Streptomyces > Streptomyces cinnabarinus. The sequence goes on from NZ_CP114413.1 coordinate 2,646,885, forward strand.
GGGCATCCAGAGGCCGCCGCTCACCAGCCGGTCCCGTCCGTGGCGACCTTCTCGTACCAGGGGTCCCGCAGTTCCACGGTCCAGTCGGCGACGGTCTCGACGGTCGGCTCGTACACCTCGGGCAGGCCCGCCAGCTCCTGGTAGATCGTGCGGAAGGCGTTCACCGAGCGGCGCAGGGTGAATCGGTCGATGACCCGCTGGCGGGACAACTCACCGAGCCTCAGGCGCCGTTCGTCGTCCTTCAGCAGGGTCAGCGCGGCCGCGGCCATCTTCTCCGGCTCGCGGGGCGGGACCACGAGGCCGGTGTCGCCGACGGCCTCGCGCACTCCGCCGACGTCCGTGGAGACCGTGGTACGGCCGCAGGACATGGCCTCGATGATGGAGAACGGGAAGCCTTCGGAGATGGAGGAGAGCATGACCACGTGGCCGGCGGCGTAGGCGCGCCAGACCTCGGTGATGCGGCCCTCGAAGCTGAGGCCGTCGGTGACGCCGAGTTCGGCGGCGAGCTTCTCCAGGCGGGTGCGGTAGGCCTCGCCGCCGGGCGGGACCGGGCCGAACAGGCGCAGGCGGGTCTCGGGGAGTTCGGCGCGGACCATGGCGTAGGCGCGGAGCAGGGTCTCCAGGTCCTTGATGGGGTCGACGCGGCCGCACCAGGTGAGGGTGGGGAGGTCGGGTTCGGGTCCGGCGTGCGGGAAGGCGTGCGGGTCGACGCCGTTGTAGACGGTGCGGATCTTGTCGGCGTCGGCGCCGCCGCGCTCCTCCCAGCGGCGGTTGTACCGGTTGCACGGTGTGATCAGATCGGCCGAGCGATAGCCGTGTGAATTGAGTTCACGGTAGAAGCCGAGCATGAACGCCTTCACCGGCCAGCGCTGTTCGGCGCTGCGGTAACCGAGATAGCGCTCGCGCAGATAGATGCCGTGCTCGGTGAGCAGGAACGGTACGCCGTCCAGCTTGCGGGCGGCGAGCGCGGGCAGGGTCGCCAGGCCGCTGCTCACCGCGTGCGCCACCGAGTCCTCGGGGATCCGTACGCCCAGCGGACGCAGGGCGTGTTCCAGCAGGTCGGTCGCGGTGAGCGCGTCGTGCACGGTGGGCTCGGCGGCGGCCGTCGGCAGATGCGGCATGCTCCAGATCCACATCAGCGATCGCAGTGCGGACTCGCTGCGCAGTGCCGCCGACAGCCGTCCGGCGCGGGCGAGTTCGGCCAGCTCATACAGTGCCTCCCCGAAGTCGGCGCCGGTGTCGGCGCCGGTCTGGGTGGCGGGGTCCAGGAAGGAGAGCAGGAACCGCTCGTAGGAGTCGAGGAAGCGGCGGCGGGTCCGGCCGCGAGGGGCGCGGGCGCGTCCTGGCCGTGGTCCCCAGGTGGGCACCGACACGTGCCGGCGGACGTTGGGTGGCAGCTCCCAGGTCACCGGTTCTCTGCCGGTGCCGGTGAGTGAGACCACGTGGAAGTCGACTTCCGGCATGCCCTTGACGAGTTGGTCGCACCAGGTGCTGACGCCGCCGTGGACGTGCGGGTAGGTGCCTTCGGTGAGCATGGTGACATGGCGGCCCGAACGCATGGCTGGGCTGTTCCCCCCTGTTTGCGGATGATGAGCGGGGAACTGCGGCCCCGGATCCCGGCTGCGGGATCGTCGTGGCTGGTCGCGCAGTTCCCCGCGCCCCTGAGGGCGTTCCCCCTACGGCAGCTTCAGCGTGAGCGCCGACTGGAGCGCGCCGCGTGCCGCCCATGCCGAGCGCAGGCCCGCGTAGGACGTGCCGAAGGTGGTCGTGCCCAGGACCTGCTGCTGCCTGGTGCCCTCCGGCGCCGTCACCGGGATCTGGGTCCCCGACGGTGCGCTGACGGTGACGGTGTTGCCGATGCGGTACGCCGTGATCTTGTTGTTCGCCACCGCCGTACGCCAGGCGGCGCGGCGCTGGAACTCGGTGCCGATCGCCTTTTGCGAGAGGTTCTGCACCGGGGTGTTGTCGGCGAACAGGGCCCGGTAGTCGGCCAGGACCTGGTCCACCACCGGGTAGAGGATGCGGTCCTCGGCGAGGTTGGACTGGTGGACGTAGTGCGGGCGCGGGTCGTTGTTGACGACGTGCCCGAGGGCGATCCGGGCCTCCTGCGGGACGATGTGGTCGTCGTAGCCGGTGGCCGGGTCGAGCGGTGCGTCGAGGCAGGTGGAGGCGGGGTTGGTGGAGCAGACCCCGCTGCCGCCGTCCTCGGCGGAGGTGTAGATCCAGTTGTACTCGTCGGTCATCTCGGCCTCGGTGCCGACGTTGTAGTACACGTTCATCGGGTGCCGGGGCACCGTCAGGGCGGCTCCCACCGCGCGCTGTTCGGGCTCGCGGGAGTTGTCCGAGGCGACCCACTTCACGCCGTTGTCGGCGAGGGCGCCGGCCAGGTTCGGGTTGTCGTTCGGCTGCTGCGGCAGCGTCCTCAGACCCGAGTGCTCGCCGGTGACCAGCTCGGTGCGGTCGATCGGGAGGCCCTTGCCGACTGCCCAGTTGTGGTTGTCGCGGATCTGCGCGGCGATCTCGGAGCGGCTCATGTACTTCGTCGAGCCGTCGGGGTTCTTCGCGCAGGTCCACGGCACCGTGGAGGTGTCCTGGACGCAGCCGAGGAAGGGGTGCGTGTAGGTGTGGTTGATCCAGCGGTACTGCGCGCGGTCCGCGAGCAGCCGGGCGGCGAGCGGGTCGGTGCCGCCGTGCTCGGACTTCCACTCCTCGCCGGAACCGGCGTTGAAGACCATGTCGAAGGTGAAGCCCTGCGTGCGCTGCCACTGCGCCGCGTAGGCCGCGTCCTCGGCCGTCATCCGGATCGGGTTGGTCTCCTCGCCGCCACCGACGCAGTCGATGTCGCCGGGCGTGCAGTTGCGCTCGGTGTCCCAGCGGGCGTCGGGCGCGAAGACGTCGTCGATGTGGACCGCGAAGTAGTTGCGGTCCTGGCCCAGATGGACGCCCTGGGTCAGCCACTCCACGATGCCCCGGGCGAGCAGCCGGAACTGCCGCTGGTGCTGGTTGTAGGCGAAGGTCACGACCAGCTCGCGGCGCCCGTCGTGGGCGTACTCGCCGACCAGGCTGCCGCGCCCGGTGCCCTCGGGGACCGGGAGGTCGACATAGCTGGTGAACCCGGCGCGGGGGCGGGCGACGTAGCCGTAACTCTCCTGGACCGAGGGGGCGTTGTCCTCGAAGGTGAGGGCGCCGTCGAGGTACCCGAACCACGAGGACTTCCCGGCGGTGGTGACGGAGGCCGCGCGGCCGTCGAGGCTGCCGGTCCAGCCGCCCTCGCTCGTGTAGTCGAGGCCGACGCCCGGGTGGGCCCAGGTGTAGGCGTCGACCTGCGGGATGCCGTAGGTCCGCTCGTAGGTCTCCAGCGCGGACTGCTCGGTGGAACCCGAGCCGAACGGGGCCTCGTTGGGCAGCACCACGCCCTGGAACTTCGCCCGCGGCCGGCCGTTGACCGTGTCGCTGAGGAAACTCGCGGTCACCGCCGGACGGGCGGAGTCGTTCAGATCGATCGTGGTGTACGGGATGCCGGTGCTGGTCAGCTGGGCGGCGATGGCGCGTACGGCGCTGCCGCCGTCGTCCACCACCAGTACCCGCAGATCGACGCGCGGCTCCACCGCCGCCGAGGCGCCGGGCACCCCCAGCCCCAGCGTCATCACTCCCGCCGCCGACAGGGCGGCTGCGGCGTTTCTCCATCCGTGCGCACGGTGCGCCATGTGTGGTCCTCCCCCCAGAAGATCCCCCTGTGGTAAATCCGGGGGGATCATTGGAAATTACGCGAAGCGGCAAGCCGTCGGCTCACCGGAACGCGATGAGTGTGTCTCAGGTCACCAGGAGTGAGGGTTGGGAAGTGGCCACGACGCCACTGACAGGTGAACGGCCGTAGGAATGAGCGAACGGGACACACGCGCGTAGGCTCATGCCGAGTGTCAGGCCGCACCGGGGAAGGCCCCGCTGAGCCAGGACCCCGAGGTCGGAATTAGGGTCGGCCGTCGGGCCCGGTCGACCCACCACATTTCGGCCACTGCAACTTCACATCGGAAGCGAGAATTCACCACCGTGACTGCTCTCACTCTCAGCACCGCCGCGGCGCCCGGCCTGCGGGCCGACGCGATCGTGATCGGTGTCGCCAAGGGCGCCAAGGGCCCCGTGGTCGCCCCGGGTGCCGAAGCCCTGGACAAGGCCTACGACGGCAGGCTCGCCGGTGTCCTGGAGACCCTCGGTGCCTCCGGCGGCGAGGGCGAGGTGACCAAGCTCCCCGCCCCGGCCGGCTTCAAGGCACCCCTCGTGATCGCCGTCGGCCTCGGCGCGGAGCCCGAGAAGGACGCCGAGTACGACGCGGAGGCGCTGCGCAAGGCCGCCGGTGCCGCCGCCCGCGCGCTCGCCGGGTCCAAGAAGGCCGCCTTCGCCCTGCCCCTCGCCGACGCCGCCGACGCCGGCGCGATCGCCGAGGGCGCGCTGCTGGGCGCGTACTCCTTCGACGCCTACAAGGACAGCGCCAAGAACGCCAAGGGCAACGGCAAGGCGCCGCTCGGCGAGATCACCCTGCTCGGCGGGAAGCCGCGGGACAAGGCGTTCAAGGCCGCGGTCGAGCGGGCCACCGCCGTCACCGAGGAGCTCAACCGCGCCCGTGACCTGATCAACACCCCGCCGAACGACCTCTACCCCGAGGCGTTCGCCGCCGTCGCGCAGGCGGCGGGCAAGGAGCACGGCATCAAGGTGCAGGTGCTCGACGAGAAGGCCCTCACCAAGGGCGGCTACGGCGGCATCCTCGGCGTCGGCGCCGGGTCCGCGGCGGGGCCGCGGCTGGTGAAGCTGTCGTACACGCACTCCAAGGCCAGCAAGCACCTCGCGTTCGTCGGCAAGGGCATCACCTACGACTCGGGCGGCATCTCGCTGAAGCCGGCGGGCCACAACGAGACGATGAAGTGCGACATGAGCGGCGCGGCCGCGGTGTTCGCGGCCGTCGTCGCGGCGGCGCGCCTCGGCCTTGAGGTCAACGTGACCGGCTGGCTGGCGCTCGCCGAGAACATGCCGTCCGGTACCGCCACCCGCCCGGGTGACGTGCTGCGCATGTACAGCGGCAAGACCGTCGAGGTGCTGAACACCGACGCCGAGGGCCGGCTGGTGCTGGCCGACGCGCTGTGGGCCGCGTCGGAGGAGAAGCCGGACGCCATCGTGGACGTGGCGACGCTGACCGGCGCGATGGTGCTCGCGCTGGGCAACCGGACCTTCGGTGTCATGGCCAACGACAACGCGTTCCGCACGGCGATCGTGGAGGCCGCGGAGGAGGTCGGCGAGGCGTCCTGGCCGATGCCGCTCCCCGACCACCTGCGCAAGGGCATGGACTCCCCCACCGCCGACATCGCCAACATGGGCGAGCGGATGGGCGGCGGCCTGGTCGCGGGCATCTTCCTGCGGGAGTTCGTCGGCGAGGGCATCACCTGGGCGCACCTTGACATCGCCGGGCCCGCCTTCAACGAGCAGGGTCCCTTCGGTTACACGCCCAAGGGCGGTACGGGCTCCGCGGTGCGGACGCTGGTCCGGCTCGCCGAGCTGACGGCCGGCGGGGAGCTGGGCTGATCCGCCCGGCACTGATCCGCCCGGTCCGACCCAACCCGGGCTGATCCACTCGACGGGGCCTCGCGTGCGGGTAGTGCGAGGCCCCGTCCCCTGCTCATGACGCGCTCCCTTATGAGCGTGTGGTGTCTCACACGTCGGCCCCGCGTCTCGTTCGTCTCCGACAAGTGCGAAGATGGGGCTCGGCAGGACAGGGCCCCACCAAGGGCCGAATGAACGAGCGGCCGGACACCAGCCGCCGACCGGTCACTGGAGACCGGTGGCGCACATGCATGGAGGACGTGACGTGGCGAACGACGCCAGCACCGTTTTCGACCTAGTGATCCTCGGCGGTGGTAGCGGTGGTTACGCCGCGGCCCTGCGCGGGGCGCAGCTGGGCCTGGACGTCGCCCTGATCGAGAAGGACAAGGTCGGCGGCACCTGCCTGCACCGGGGTTGCATTCCCACCAAGGCTCTGCTGCACGCCGGTGAGATCGCCGACCAGGCCCGCGAGAGCGAGCAGTTCGGTGTGAAGGCCACCTTCGAGGGCATCGACATCGCCGGGGTCCACAAGTACAAGGACGGCGTGATCGCCGGTCTGTACAAGGGCCTGCAGGGTCTGGTCGCCTCCCGCAAGGTGACGTACATCGAGGGCGCCGGCCGGCTGTCCTCCCCCACCTCCGTCGATGTGAACGGCCAGCGCGTCCAGGGCCGCCACGTCCTGCTGGCGACCGGCTCCGTGCCGAAGTCGCTGCCGGGCCTGGAGATCGACGGCAACCGCATCATCTCCTCCGACCACGCCCTCGTCCTGGACCGCGTGCCCAAGTCCGCGATCATCCTCGGCGGCGGTGTCATCGGCGTCGAGTTCGCCTCGGCGTGGAAGTCCTTCGGTGCGGACGTCACCGTCATCGAGGGCCTCAAGCACCTCGTCCCGGTCGAGGACGAGAACTCCTCCAAGCTTCTTGAGCGCGCGTTCCGCAAGCGCGGCATCAAGTTCAACCTGGGCACCTTCTTCCAGAAGGCCGAGTACACCCAGGACGGTGTCAAGGTCACCCTCGCCGACGGCAAGGAGTTCGAGGCCGAGGTGCTGCTGGTCGCCGTCGGCCGCGGCCCGGTCTCGGCCGGTCTCGGCTACGAGGAGCAGGGCGTCGCGATGGACCGCGGCTACGTCCTCGTCGACGAGTACATGCGCACCAACGTGCCCACCATCTCCGCCGTCGGTGACCTCGTCCCGACCCTCCAGCTCGCGCACGTCGGCTTCGCCGAGGGCATCCTGGTGGCGGAGCGCCTGGCCGGTCTGAAGGCCGTGCCGATCGACTACGACGGTGTCCCGCGGGTGACCTACTGCCACCCCGAGGTCGCCTCCGTGGGCATCACCGAGGCCAAGGCCAAGGAGATCTACGGTGCGGACAAGGTCGTCGCTCTGAAGTACAACCTGGCGGGCAACGGCAAGAGCAAGATCCTGAACACCGCGGGCGAGATCAAGCTCGTCCAGGTGAAGGACGGTGCCGTGGTCGGCGTCCACATGGTCGGCGACCGCATGGGCGAGCAGGTCGGCGAGGCCCAGCTGATCTACAACTGGGAAGCGCTGCCGGCCGAGGTCGCCCAGCTCATCCACGCCCACCCGACGCAGAACGAGGCGCTCGGCGAGGCCCACCTGGCCCTGGCCGGCAAGCCGCTGCACGCGCACGACTGACCCTCGGTCGACGAACGCGACGACACAGACTTCCGCAATCCGTTAGGAGCAACCGAAACCATGGCGGTTTCCGTAACCCTTCCGGCGCTCGGCGAGAGCGTCACCGAGGGCACTGTCACCCGCTGGCTGAAGGCCGAGGGCGAGCGCGTCGAGGCCGACGAGCCCCTGCTCGAGGTGTCGACCGACAAGGTCGACACCGAGATCCCCTCCCCCGCCGCCGGCATCCTGGCCTCCATCAAGGTCGCCGAGGACGAGACCGTTGAGGTCGGCGCCGAGCTGGCCGTCATCGACGACGGCACGGGCGCGCCCGCCGCCGCCCCGGCCCCGGCCGCCGAGCCCGTCGCGGTTCCGGCCCCGGTCGCCGAGGCCCCGGCCCCCGTGGCCGAGGCCCCCGCCGCCCCCGCGCCCGCCGCCGCCCCGGCCGGTGCCGCCGTCGGCACCGACGTGGTGCTGCCCGCGCTCGGTGAGTCCGTCACCGAGGGCACCGTCACCCGCTGGCTGAAGTCGGTCGGCGACAGCGTCGAGGCCGACGAGCCGCTGCTCGAGGTCTCCACCGACAAGGTCGACACCGAGATCCCGGCGCCCACCGGTGGCGTGCTGCTGGAGATCGTGGTCGGCGAGGACGAGACGGCCGAGGTCGGCGCCAAGCTCGCCGTCATCGGCGCCCCGGGTGCGGCTCCGGCCGCTGCCCCGGCCCCCGCCGCCCCGGCCCCGGCCGCCGCTCCGGCGCCCGCCCCGGCTCCGGCCGCGCCCGCCGCTCCGGCTCCCGCGCCCGCCCCGGTCGCCGCCGCCCCGGCCCCCGCCGCCCCTGCGCCGGCTCCGGTCACCCCGGCCCCGGCCGCTCCGGCGCCCGCCGCCGCGCAGGCGACCGACGAGGGTGCCTACGTCACCCCGCTGGTGCGCAAGCTCGCCGCCGAGAACGGCGTCGACCTGGCCACCGTCAAGGGCACCGGCGTCGGCGGTCGTATCCGCAAGCAGGACGTGCTCGCCGCCGCCGAGGCCGCGAAGGCCGCGCCGGCTCCGGCCGCCGCTGCCGCCGCGCCCGCCGCCGCGAAGAAGGCCCCCGTCCTGGAGGCCTCCCCGCTGCGTGGCCAGACCGTCAAGATGCCGCGCATCCGCAAGGTCATCGGCGACAACATGGTCAAGGCGCTGCACGAGCAGGCCCAGCTGTCGTCGGTCGTCGAGGTCGACGTCACGCGTCTGATGAAGCTGCGCGCCCGTGCCAAGGACGCGTTCGCGGCGCGTGAGGGCGTCAAGCTCTCCCCGATGCCGTTCTTCGTCAAGGCCGCGGCCCAGGCGCTGAAGGCGCACGCGCCGGTCAATGCCAAGATCAACGAGGCCGAGGGGACCATCACCTACTTCGACACCGAGAACATCGGTATCGCGGTGGACTCCGAGAAGGGCCTGATGACCCCGGTCATCAAGAACGCCGGTGACCTCAACCTGGCCGGTATCGCCAAGGCGACCGCCGACCTGGCCGGCAAGGTCCGCGCCAACAAGATCACGCCGGACGAGCTGTCGGGCGCGACCTTCACCATCTCCAACACCGGTTCGCGCGGTGCGCTCTTCGACACGATCATCGTGCCGCCGGGCCAGGTCGCGATCCTCGGCATCGGCGCCACGGTCAAGCGCCCGGCCGTCATCGAGACGGAGGAGGGCTCGGTCATCGGCATCCGTGACATGACCTTCCTGACGCTCTCCTACGACCACCGTCTGGTCGACGGCGCCGACGCGGCCCGTTACCTGACCGCGGTCAAGGCGATCCTTGAGGCGGGCGAGTTCGAGGTCGAGCTCGGCCTGTAACAGGCCACGCCGACAAGCCGCTTCGCTGGTACGACGCCCCCGTCCGGAGTTCTCCGGGCGGGGGCGTCGCATTCCCCTGCCGGTGCCGGACCGAGAAGCCGCTGCCCGGCGGGCCGGGTCGGGTCTGCGGCCGGGGCGTCCGTCATGCGGACGTGTAAGTCTCGTCTCACCTGCACGAAAGCCCCCCTGTGCGCCCCTCCGGGACGGCCCCGCGGCCTTATTGTCTAAACGTCAAACGCCTCCGGGGCCGATGGGCGGCCTCTTGGGCGGCCCCTCCCTAAGGAGCTCTCATGACCGCGCCCGTCGTCCACTCGCTGCGCGAACAGATCCGCGAGCACATCCTGGAAGGGATCATCAGTGGGCGCTGGCAGCCGGGCGAGCGGATCGTGGAGCGGCGGATCGCGACCGAGCTCGAGGTCAGCCAGACGCCGGTGCGTGAGGCGCTGCGCGAGCTGGAGTCGCTGCGGCTGATCGAGTCGGCGCCCAACAAGGGCGTGCGGGTGCGGAATCTGACCGCCGCCGATCTGGAGGAGAGCTACCCCGTCCGGGCCGGCCTGGAGGCCATTGCCGCGGAGCTGGCGGCGGAGCGGCTGGCGCAGGACTGCTCGGCGCTGGAGCCGCATGTCTCGGCGCTGTACGAGGCGGACCGGAACGCGGACGGCACCGCCCAGGTCCGGCACACCGTCGGTTTCCACCGCGAGATGGTGCGGGCGGCCGGGAACTCCGTGCTGCTGCACACCTGGGAGGGCCTCGGCATCGAGGTCTTCACGGCGCTGTCGATCCGGTGGCTGGGGACGGTCCAGCAGTCGTACGCGGAGGAGCACGAGGAGCTGGTGCAGGCGTTCCGGCGCCGGGATCCGCGGATCGCGGATCTGGTGAAGGCCCATGTGCTGGGCTGCGCGCCGCGTCACGAACCCTGAGACGCGACCCGCGACCCCTGAGACACGCCCCGCGACCCCTGAGACACGCCCCGCGATCCCTGAGCGCGCCCTCGCTCAAAAGTTGCCCTCACCTGCGAAAACCGTTCGAAAACAAGGCACCCGGTGTCTCCGGTCAAGGCACCCGGTGCCGACTTTCTCGTGATCAAGAGGTTTTCCCCCTCAACCCTTTGATCGATCATCGATCAGGGAGTTATTGTCGCCGACGGACCTCCACCGAGGTCCTCCGCCCTGTCCTGCCAAAGACCAAGGGCACACCCGAACCCTTACCGATGAGGGAACCCCCTTCGACTGAGGAAGGCGGCGACATGACCGACCCCAACGCCATCCAGCCGAGCGAGCTCGACCAGCTCCACGACCGCGACCCCGAGGAGACCGCCGAATGGCAGGCCTCGCTGGACGCGGTCGCCAAGGCGGCCGGCCCGCACCGTGCGGCTTATCTGATGCGCCGCACGCTGGAAAGGGCAGAGGGCAACGGCATCGCGCTGCCCAAGCTCCTGGAAACCGACTACGTCAACACCATCCCCACCGCCGCGGAGCCGGGCCTGCCCGGTGACCCGGCGATGGAGGCGCGGATCACCGCCTGGAACCGCTGGAACGCGGCCGCCATGGTGACCCGGGGCAGCAAATACGGCGTCGGCGGCCACATCGCCACCTTCGCCTCCGCGGCCTGGCTGTACGAGACCGGCTTCAACCACTTCTTCAAGGGGAAGGAGGCGGACGGCTCCGGTGACCAGCTGTACATGCAGGGGCACGCCTCCCCCGGCATCTACGCCCGCGCCTTCCTCGACGGACGGCTCGGCGAGCAGCACCTCGACAACTTCCGTCAGGAGTCGGGCGGCAACGGCCTCCCGTCGTACCCGCACCCGCGCCGGCTGCCCTGGCTGTGGGAGTTCCCGACGGTGTCGATGGGTCTCGGCCCGCTCTCCGCGATCTACCAGGCGCGCTTCAACCGGTACCTCACCAACCGCGAAATCAAGGACGTCTCGGCCTCCCACGTGTGGGCGTTCCTCGGTGACGGCGAGATGGACGAGCCCGAGTCGACGGCGGCTCTCGCCCTCGCCTCCCGTGAGGGCCTGGACAACCTGACCTTCGTCATCAACTGCAACCTGCAGCGCCTCGACGGTCCGGTTCGCGCCAACTTCAAGATCGTGCAGGAGCTGGAGGCCCAGTTCCGCGGCGCCGGCTGGAATGTCATCAAGACGCTGTGGGGCTCCGCCTGGGACGAGCTGTTCCAGCTCGACACCACCGGCGCGCTGGTACGGCGGCTGCGCGAGGTACCGGACGCGCAGGTGCAGACGTACCAGACCCGTGACGCCGCCTATATCCGCGCCGACTTCTTCGGCAAGGACCCGGCGCTCGCCGAGATGGCGAAGCTGCTGAGCGACGACAAGATCCTGGAGTGCTTCCACCTCTCCCGCGGTGGTCACGAGGCGCGCAAGGTGTACGCCGCGTACAAGGCCGCCGTCGAGTTCAAGGGCGCGCCGACCGTGATCCTGGCCCAGACGGTCAAGGGCCACACCCTCGGCGAGGGCTTCGCGTCGAAGAACGCCAACCACCAGATGAAGAAGCTGACGGTGGACGAGTTCAAGACGATGCGTGACCTGCTGGAGCTGCCGATCTCCGACGCGCAGTTCGTCGACGGGGTCGTCCCCTACGGCCACCCCGGCGCCGACTCCCCCGAGGTCCGCTACCTCCAGGAGCGCCGGGCCGCGCTCGGTGGTCCGGCCCCCGCGCGGCGGGTGCACCTCGTCGCCCCGCTGCCCGCCCCCGCCGAGAAGGCCTTCGCCTCCTTCGACAAGGGTTCCGGCTCGCAGAACGTGGCCACCACCATGGCCTTCGTCCGGCTCGTCAAGGACCTCGTCCGCGACAAGGAGACCGGCAAGCGCTGGGTGCCGATCGTCCCCGACGAGGCGCGCACCTTCGGTATGGAGTCGCTGTTCCCGTCGCTCGGGATCTACTCCCCCAAGGGCCAGACGTACGAGCCGGTCGACCGTGACCAGCTGATGTACTACAAGGAGGCCAAGAACGGCCAGATCCTCAACGAGGGGATCACCGAGGCCGGTTCGATGGCCGACTTCATCGCCGCGTCCACCGCGTACTCCACGCACGGCGAGACGATGATCCCGTTCTACATCTTCTACTCGATGTTCGGCTGGCAGCGCACGGCCGACCAGATGTGGCAGCTCGGCGACCAGCTCGGCCGCGGCTTCCTGGTCGGCGCCACCGCGGGCCGTACGACGCTGACGGGTGAGGGCCTGCAGCACGCCGACGGCCACTCGCCGGTGATCGCCGCGACGAACCCGGCCGCGCTGACGTACGACCCGGCCTTCGCCTACGAGGTGGCGGCGATCGTCAAGGACGGTCTGCGCCGGATGTACGGCGAGGCGGCGCCGGGCGAGGACCAGGACGTCTTCTACTACCTGACCGTCTACAACGAGCCGCTGCCGCAGCCCGCGAAGCCGGCCGGGCTCGGTGTCGACGAGGGCATCGTCAAGGGCCTGTACCGCTTCAACACGGCCGAGTCCGCGGGCGTGACCGTCCCCGCCAACGCCCCGCGCATCCAGCTGCTGGGCTCCGGTACGGCGATCCACTGGGCGCTGAAGGCGCAGCGGATGCTCGCCGAGGAGTGGGGTGTCGCGGCCGACGTGTGGTCGGCGACGTCCTGGACCGAGCTGCGGCGGGACGCCCTGGAGGCGGACGCGGCGCTGCTGCGCGGCGAGGAGCGGACGCCGTACGTGCGGCAGGCGCTCCAGGGTGCCGAGGGCCCGGTGCTGGCGGTCTCCGACTACATGCGCCAGGTCCCGGACCAGATCGCGCAGTGGGTCGAGCAGGACTGGTCCTCGCTCGGTGCCGACGGCTTCGGTCTGTCCGACACCCGTGAGGCGGCCCGCCGCCACTTCGGTGTCGACGCCGAGTCGATCGTCGTCGCGGCCCTGGCCCAGCTCGCCAAGCGCGGCGAGGCCAAGGCGACGGCGGTGAAGGAAGCCCGCGAGCGCTACGGCCTGTAGTAGTGGTTGTGCGATGAGGCCCCCGCCCCCGGCGGGGGCCTCGTTGCATCATGGTCCTGTGCGTGCCGCCCGCCTCATCAAAATGGTTCTGTTGCTCCAGTCCCGGCCCTCCATGACCGCCGCCGAGCTGGCCCGGGAGCTGGAGGTGTCCGAGCGGACGGTGACGCGGGATGCGCAGGCGTTGTCGGAGGCCGGGGTTCCGGTCTATGCGGACCGGGGGCGGGCCGGGGGGTACCGGCTCATCGGGGGGTACCGGACGCGGCTGACCGGGCTGGCCCGCAGTGAGGCCGAGGCGCTCTTTCTCAGCGGGGTTCCGGGGGCGCTGCGCGAGATGGGGCTTGAGGACGCCGCCTCCGCCGCGCGGCTGAAGGTGTCCGCCGCCCTGCTGCCCTCGCTCCGGGACGCCTCGCGCACCGCGTCCCAGCGCTTTCATCTGGACGCGCCCAACTGGTTCACGGAGCCGAAGGCGCCCGCGCTGCTGCCCGCGGTCGCCGAGGCGGTGTGGGACGACCGGCGGGTCGTCGCGGCGTACCGGCGCGGCGAGGGCGAGGTGCGGCGGGAGCTGGAGCCGTACGGGCTCGTGCTGAAGGCCGGGGTCTGGTACCTGTGCGCGCGGGTCGCCGGGCACGGGACCTACCGGGTGTACCGCATCGACCGGTTCACCGCCGTCGAGCCCGTCGAGTCGGGTGAGGAGCGCTTCGACCGGGACGAGGGGTTCGAGCTGCCCGCCTTCTGGGCGGAGCGCGCGGAGGAGTTCGCGCGTTCCCTGCTGCACGCCGAGATCGTGGTACGGCTCTCCCCGGACGGTGTGCGAAGGCTGCCTTACGCCCTCGATCCGCAGTCCGCGCGGGAGCGGCTCGCCGAGGCCGGCGCACCGGACGCGCGGGGCTGGGTGACCGTGACGGTCCCCGTGGAGTCGGAGGAGGTCGCGCACACCCAGCTCGCCTCGCTGGGGCCCGAGGTGGAGGTGCTGGCGCCGGAGACGCTGCGGGCGCGGTTCGTGGCCGACGCCGTACGGCTGGCCGCCCTCTACGGCGGCGCGGACGCCCGATAACAATCCGCCACACTCCACCAGACTCCACGTGCGCCCCACCCGTCCAGGGCCGATGCTGGACCCGTGATGGACGAGACGGAGTTCTGGGAGCTGGTGGACGCCAGCCGTGAGACCGCCGAGGGCGACCCGGAGGAGCAGGCCGACCTGTTGGTGGACCGGCTCCTCCAGCTGGACCCCGAGATGGTCCTGGACTTCGCCCGTCACTTCGAGGCCCGCTACAACCGCGCCTACACCTGGGACCTGTGGGGCGCCGCCTGGGTCCTGCTGGACGGCGCGAGCGACGACGCCTTCGACTTCTTCCGGTGCTGGCTGATCGGCCAGGGCCGGGACGTGTACGAGGGTGGGGTGCACGATCCGGACTCGCTCGCCGATCTCCTGGACGAGTTCGACGAGGAGTTCGACGGCGACGGCGAGGAGCTCGGCTACGCGGCGGACGAGGCCTACGAGCAGCTCACCGGCACGGTCGCCCCGGACCTCGGTATCCCGCCCGCCGCGGCGGAACCGGCGGGGGCGCCGGTCGCCTTCGAGAGCGAGGGCGCGCTGGCGGATCGTTATCCCAAACTGTGGGAACGGTTCCGGGACTAGAAGCGCCGCCGGCTCGAGTCGGACGGGATGTACGCCTGCGTCGGCTCGGCCGCCTTCACCGCTCGGTGCTGCGGTGCCGCGTTGGCCTGGTCGAGCGCCGACGCCGTGACGGCGGCCGGTCCCAGGACGACCGTCGCGACCGCACAGACCACCGTCCACACCCGACTGCTGTTGCTGCTGCTCATGATCCCCACCCCTCCGGTCGGCTTGTGGGCACGACGGTAGGGCGGCGGGTTCGGATTGCCCTGCGGGAGCGCTGTGGCGTGCCTGTGAGCCTCAGTGACGGCCCTGGAGGCGGGCGGCCAGTTCGCGGATCTCCGGGAGCCGGGCGCTGAGGGCCGCTCCGGGGCAGCTGGTCATGTAGCCCTCCTGGTGGGGGGCGAGGGCGTGCAGGGTGGCCGCGGTGCCGCGGGCGTAGCGGCTGCCGTTGTTGCTGGAGACCAGGCGTACCTCGGCGCGCGGGTCGGTGCCGGACAGGCCCAGTTTCCAGGCGGCCAGGGCGGCGATGGAGTCGGTCATCGCCTTCGGCACCTCGGCGCCGGCGGTGAAGGTGCCGAGGGCGGCGATACCGGCGGTGCGGTGGTTGAAGCCCTGGGTGTGGGCGCCGGTGACGGGGCGGGTGACGCCGCCCGCGCGGCCCTCGTAGATGGTGCCGCAGCGGTCGACGAGGAAGTTGTAGCCGATGTCGTCCCAGTCCCGGGAGCCGGTCTGCCCGGCGTACAGGTAGCGGATGATGCGGGGCGCCTCGGCGCAGTCGTAGGCGTTGGGCGAGTCGGTGTGGTGGACGAAGACGGCGACGACCTTGTCGTCGTAGCGCGGCGGCGGCTGATGGCGCCGGGTGTCCTCGTCGAGCCACGCGGAGCGCGGCACGATGGGCGGCCGGGCGGCGGTGTGCGCGGCGGCCGGACGGGCCGCCAGGGCCTGTGCGGCGGTCGCGGCGGGGCGTTCCACGCCGCTCGCGCACAGGGCCAGCGCCGTGACGGCGGCGAGCCCCGGCAGACAGCCGAGGGCGACGAGGGCCGCGCCGGGTATTCGGGGGGCGCGACGCCTCCGCGCCGCCCGCGTTCTTCGGAAGGCCGGTCGGAAGACACGCATGGACCCACTGTCCGACGGATCGGCTCCGCCCGCGATGTGTGCTCTGCCACCTGGTGGAACCATCGTCATGGTCTGCGGCGTTTTCCGGGGTACACGCACGCGTGACCGGTTCCGGCGGGCAGGCGCGCGTGGCTGATCACTGGGCCCGTTCCGTGCGTACTGGATGGTCCGAGAGAAAGGCGGCTCCGTGGACCTGCTCGACATCCTGTTGTTGCTGGTGATCCTGGCTTATGCGGCATCCGGCTACCGGCGCGGTCTGGTCGCGGGCTGTGTCTCGCTCGCCGGGTTCGTGGGCGGCGCGGTCATCGGCGTGTGGGTGCTGCCGTGGGTGATGGACCTGGTGGAGCCGGGGACCACCGCGGCGACGGTGACCGCGGTGCTGACGGTGCTGGTCCCGGCGGCGGTGGGGCACGAGCTGGCGGGGCGGCTCGCGCTGCGGCTGCGCCGGGAGCTGGACCAGGGGCCGCTGAGGGTGGCCGACGGGGTCGGCGGGGCGGTCGCCAACACGGTGGCCGTGCTGATCGTGGCCTGGGTCGCGGCGAGCGTGCTGGCCGCCTCCTCCTCGCCGCTGCTGACCTCGGCGATCCGGGACTCCCGGGTGCTGGGGACAGTCCAGGACGCGATGCCGGAGACCACGCCGGCCTGGTTCTCGCGGGCCACCTCCGCGCTCACCGAGGCGGGGTTCCCGCAGGTGTTCAACCCGTTCGAGAACGAGTCCACCGCCGAGGTCGCCAAGCCGACCGGCGACAGCGTCACCGCCGCCGCCACCGGCGCCGCCAAGCGGAGCACGGTCAAGATCGAGGGCGTCTCGGGCACCCAGGGCCGCGAGGGCAGCGGCTTCGTGTACGCGCCGCGGCACGTGATGACCAACGCCCATGTGGTGGCCGGGCTGGACGAGCCGAGCGTGCGGGTCGGCGGGGTGGGACCGGCGTACGAGTCGCGGGTAGTGCTGTTCGACCCCGACAAGGACGTGGCGGTGCTGTACGTGCCCAGGCTGAGCGCGCCGGTGCTGGCGTGGGACGACAGTGCCGAGCGCGGGGACTCCGCGGTCGTCGCGGGCTATCCGCAGGACGGCGACCTGAACCTCCAGGCGGCCACGGTCGCGAACCGGGTGCGGGCGAACGGCCAGAACATCTACAACGACGGGACCGTCACCCGCGAGATCTACTCGATCCGCTCCACCGTCCGCCCCGGCAACTCCGGCGGCCCGCTGCTGACCACCGACGGCAAGGTGTACGGCGTGGTCTTCGCCCGCTCCACCTCCGACGCCGAGACCGGCTATGTGCTGACCGCGGCGGAGGTCGCCGAGGACGCCGAGCGGGCCGCGGACGCGACGGCGCCGGTGGACACGGGCGAGCTGGTCACGTCGTAGCGCGACCCGCTCCACGATCATGGAAACCTCTCAGGCCCCCGGCTCCAGGAGGTTCCCATGGCCGTCTTCTTCCTGATCTCCCTGCTCGTGGCGGGCGCCGCCCTCGGCCTGGCGGTGCGCCGGCGCCGGGCGGCCGCGGCCCTCGACCAGGAGGCCAGGTTCAGAGACGGAGCCCCATGACGACGTCGTCGACGAAATCGCCCTCCAGGAGGAACTCCTCGGGCAGCACGCCCTCCACCACGAACCCCTCGGACTCGTACAGCCCCCGGGCCGGGGCGTTGTGGCCCAGGACGCGCAGGGTGAGCCGGCGGGCGCCGCGCCGGCGGGCCTCCTCGACGGCGGCCCGGATCAGCGCCCGTCCGACGCCGCGTCCGCGCGCCGCGTCGGAGACCGCGAGGCCCTGGATCTGCCGGACATGCGCGTTCGAGGCGAGCGGTGTGGGGAAGGCGAGCCGGATGTAGCCGACCAGGCTCCGGTCCAGCTCGGCGACGAGATAGTCCTCCGGAAGGTGGCGCTCGTCGAAGAAGGGGTTGTACGGCGGTTGCGGTCGGGGGGTGACCGCGTGCAGCGTCGACCAGGTGTCCCGGTCGAGGCGGGCCAGCTCCTGCTCGTCCTCGGGCAGAGCGGTGCGTATGTGGGGCGACTGGCGGGACTCGGGCATGCGGGTCACCTTACGGCGCCGACCGGCCGGTCCGACCAGGCATTTTCGGCGCCCGACACAGGATGGGGTCATGGAACGATCGAGAATCGCGGTGGCAGGGGCCTCCGGGCTGATCGGGAGCGCGCTGGCCCGGTCCCTGACAGCGGACGGGCACGAGGTGGTGCGCCTGGTGCGGCGGCTGCCGCGGACGAAGGACGAGATCCGCTGGGACCCGGAGGCCAGATTCGTCGACGTGGCCGATCTCGCCGGGTGCGACGCGGTGGTCAACCTGGCGGGGGCCGGGGTGGGTTCGCGGCGCTGGACGGAGGCGTACAAGACGCGGATCCGGTGCAGCCGGGTGCTGGGCACGGCGGCGCTCGCGGAGGCCATGGCGAACATGGACACCCCGCCGCGGGTCTTCGTCAACGGCAGCGCGATCGGCTACTACGGCGAGACCGGCGACCGGGTGGTCGACGAGAGCGCGCCGCCCGGGGAGGGCTTCCTGCCCGAGCTGTGCGTGACCTGGGAGGGCGCGGCGTCCCCGGCGGAACGGGTGGGCGTGCGGACGGTGTTCGTGCGCACCGGTCTGGTGGTGGCCCGGCACGGCGGGGCCTGGGGGCGGCTGTTCCCGGTGTTCAAGGCGGGGCTCGGCGGGCGGATGGGCAGCGGACGGCAGTACTGGTCGTATGTCTCGCTGCATGACGAGGTGGCGGCGATCCGGCATCTGCTGGACTCGGACGATCTGTCGGGGCCGTTCAACGTGACCGCGCCCGAGCCGCTGACGAACCGTGAGATCACCGCGGCGATGGGCCGGGTGCTGAACCGGCCGACGGTGTTCACGGTGCCGGAGCCGGTGCTGCGCACGGTGCTCGGGGAGTTGGCCGGGGATGTGCTCGGCAGTGCGCGGGTGGTGCCGAAGCGGCTGCTGGAGTCGGGGTTCACTTTCGCGTTCCCCGACATCGAGGGGGCGGTACGAGCAGCGCTGTGACGGCGTACGACCCACCGCGCGTCCGTATGCGACCGTTGTGCGACCGTGCCCTGTCGATGCGCGACTTCCCTTGACCGATCACAGCCCTAACCTCGACCCGAACTCGGGTATCCCCGGAGCCTGTTGGGGGCATGACGTCTCCACCGGCCGCGCAACGTCGAGGAGGGGCACGTGCTTGAGCCCGCGTACCAGGCGGACGTCGTCGTGGTGGGAGCCGGGATCGCCGGCCTCGCCGCGGCCCATCGGCTGACCAGCGCAGGAGTGACGACCGTAGTCCTGGAGGCCGCCCATGACGTGGGCGGCCGTATGTCGACCGAGAAAGTCGACGGCTTCCGGCTCGACCGCATCGGGCAGTTGATGTCCACGTCGTATCCCGAACTACGGCTGACCCCGGGACTCGACGCGCTCGCCCTGTGCACCTTCGCACCGGGGGTCCTGCTGCACAGCGACGGGCACCGCCATCGGGTGGGCGCTCCGGCGGCTCAGGGTGGCGCGAGGGGCGCACTCCACGCGGTGCGCGCCCTGGCGAGCGCCCCCCGGCCCATTGCCGCGCCGCGTGCGCCGCTGGGTACGGCGGTCGACCAGGCCCGGCTCGCCGCCGCGCTGGTCCGGATCGCGGGGACGCCGGCCGAGCGGCTGCTGGCCCGCGCCGAGGCACCGGCCGGGCAGGCGCTGACCGAGCGCGGCCTGCCGGCGCGCGCGGTCGACGGCTTCCTGCGGCCGCTCCTGGCCGCGCTCCTGTGCGATCCGGAGCTGACGTCGTCCAGCCGGTGCGCGGATCTGGCGCTGCACTCCTTCGCGAGCGGGCGGCTGTGCCTGCCGGAGGGCGGAGCGGAGGCACTGCCGCACCTCCTCATCCGGTCGCTGCCGCCCGGGACCGTGCACACCGGGGTGCGCGTCACCTCGGTCTCGACGACCGCGGTGACCACCGCGGAGCACGGGGTGTTCCGGTGCCGGGCGGTCCTGCTCGCCACGGGGGCGCGGACGGCGGCGGACCTGCTGCCGGGGCTGCGGGTACCGGACTTCCACCCGGTGACGGTGGTCCACCACACCACGGACGAGCCGCCCACGACCGGCGGGGCGCTGCTGCTGGACGCCGACCGGGGCGGTCCGGTCGCGCACACGGCGCTGCTGAGCGCGGTGGACTCGACGCGCGCGCCCGCGGGCCGGGCCCTGGTGTCCTCGACGGTGCTGGGCACACCCCCGGCCGACCTCGACACGGCGGTCCGCAAACACCTGTCCCGCCTCTACGGCACCTCCACGTCCCGCTGGGAGACCCTGGCGGTCCACCGCACCCCGGACGCGGTCCCGGCCATGCGGCCGCCCTACGACGCCACCCGCCCGGTACGCCTCCTGGCGGGCCTCTACGTCTGCGGCGACCACCGCGACACCGGCACCCCGGTCCAGGGCGCCCTGCGCTCGGCCCACCGGGCCACCGACGCCCTGCTGACGGACCTGGGCGCAACAGGCTCCCTGCACCGGGCGGACCCACTGCCGGCGGTGTCGAAGGCCGCGTGACGACCATGGGTTCGGCACCGCGCTCAGCGGTGCCGAACCGTCCTCAGCCCAACGCCGACACCTTGTCCCGATACCCCCTCACAGGTGCCGCGTCCTTGTAAGGCTCCAGGCGGCGTTCGAAGTCACGGATGTACTCCGCCGCCCGGACCGACCGCATCTCCGCCGCCTGGCCCGCCGCCTCCACGCCCAGCGCGCACGCCTGGTCGAGTTCGCCGAGGCCCAGGCGGGCGGAGGCGAGGACGACCCGGCAGAAGAGGCGGCTGCGGGCGAAGGCGGGCGCCCGGAGCTGGAGGGACCGCTCGGCGTGCTGGGCCGCGGCCCGGAACTGCTGCAGGTCCCGGTGGCAGTGGCCGAACTCGTCCGCGAGCTGCGCCTCGTCGAAGAACCGCGCCCAGTGCGGGACCTCGTCGGCGGGCCGCGCCGCCTCCAGCGCACGCTCGGCCCGCACCAGGGACGCCGTACAGGCCCGCACCTCCCCCAGTACGCCGTGTCCGCGCGCCTCGGCGGAGTGCAGCAGCGCCTGGACGGTGGGCGGGGCACTGGTCCCGACACCCTGCTGGGCGACCCGGGCGAGCTGCACCGCCTCCCGCCCGTGCCCGAGATACACCGCCTGGCGGCTCATGGTGACCAGCACATAGGAGCCGTACGCCCGGTCCCCCGCCGCCTGGGCCAGCCGCAGCGACTGGACGTAGTACCGCTGCGCGAGACCGTGCGCGGCGATGTCGTACGACGTCCAGCCCGCGAGCCGGGTCAGATCGGCCGCCGCGGCGAACAGCCGGCGCCCGGTCTGCTCGCCGTAGGTGCCGCGCAGCATCGGCTCGCACTCGTGCTCCAGATACCGCACGAGGGCCTGCCGGGCGTGGCCGCCGCCGTACATGTTGTCCAGGGTGCGGAAGAGCTCGCCGACCGAGCGCAGGGCGTTGATGTCGCCCCCGGTGACCTTCTGGCCGGGTCCGCGCTCGGCCTGGCCGCGCTGGCGGGGCACCGCGGGACGGCCCTGGACCGGCACCCGGGCGGTGGACTCGCCGTGCGCGACCTTGTCGTCGGCCCGGCCGATCAGCCAGTCCCGGCTGGGCACCACCAGACCGGCCGGGGTGAAGGCGATCTTGCGCAGCTCGGCATGGCTGCCGGAGTCCTTGCGCCACAGGCCGCTGACGATGTCGACGGCCTCTTCGGGGGTGGCGGCGAACTCCAGGCCCGCGTAGACGGGAGCGCAGGCGTCCAGGCCGAGGTCCTGGGCGCTGAGCCGACGGCCGAGGCGGCGGGTGAAGACCTCGGCGATCAGGGCGGGGGTGGTGCCGCGGGGCTGCTGTCCGCGCAGCCACCGGGTCACGGATGTCTTGTCGTATCTCAGATCCAGCCCGTGTTCGAGTCCGAGCTGATCCACGCGTCGGGCGAGACCCGCGTTGGAGAACCCCGCTTCTGCGATGAGCGCGGCGAGCTGTCGGTTGGGAGTGCGCTGCGCGGGTCGTTCCGTCATCTGCGGTGCGGTCTCCTGCCTTCCAGGCCTTTGACATGCCCGGATTGCCTGTGAGCAGCCCTTATGGCCTCTGCGAACGGCGCGAATGTAGCGGAGAGTGAGCAGGTGATCGCACCCTTCCTCACCCGTTCATCCGATCGTGTGAGGATTGGCCGCCAGACTGACGCTCGACCGGCAGTCGTACAGTGGCGTAGGCACCCTTCGTGCCTTACGACGTCCAGGGAGGCGCTTGCCGTGAGTGAGTTGCGGTTCGTCCGTATGGGGTTCGGCGGCGACGCCGTCGAGTACCAGGAGGCCTGGGACGAGCAGCGCCGGGTGCACGCGGCGCGGTTCGCCGACGAGGTCCCCGACACCGTGCTGCTGCTCGAACACCCGCCGGTCTACACGGCCGGCCGGCGCACGGCGGACAACGAGCGCCCGCTCGACGGCACCCCCGTCATCGACGTGGACCGCGGCGGCAAGATCACCTGGCACGGCCCGGGCCAGCTGGTCGGCTACCCGATCCAGAAGCTCCCGCGCCCGGTGGACGTAGTGGCGCACGTACGGCGCCTGGAGGAGGCCCTGATCCGCACCTGCGCGGAGTTCGGCCTGGAGACCACCCGGGTCGAGGGCCGCAGCGGGGTGTGGGTGCTCGGCGATCCGGTCGAGCAGCGCCCGGCGATCGGCGGGCTCTCGCTCGACTTCGACCCCCGTCTCCAGGACGAGGAGTTCGACCCGCGGATGAACGGCCCCGAGTACGCCCCGTCCAACGCGGGCCAGCGCCGTGAGGACCGCAAGATCGCGGCGATCGGGATCCGGGTCGCCAAGGGCGTCACGATGCACGGCTTCGCGCTGAACGTGAACCCGGACAACAAGTGGTTCGACCGGATCATCCCGTGCGGCATCCGGGACGCGGGCGTCGCCTCGATCGCCGCGGAGCTCGGCCGGGACGTCACGATCGACGAGGTCCTGCCGGTCGTCGAGCGGCACTTGACCGACGTACTGGAGAACGCGGAGCTGAAGCCGCGGGAGATCGAGAAGGCCAGCGCCTGACGCGGGGAATCAGCCCTGCGGTGTTGGGGTTGGCCTCACAGCAGAGCTGAGTAAGCACGGGCGTACCCTGGTGTACGCCGAAGAATCGAAGCTACAGGGAGCCGATGTGTCCGCAGTCGCACCCGACGGACGCAAGATGCTGCGCCTGGAGGTCCGGAACAGCCAGACCCCCATCGAGCGCAAGCCCGAGTGGATCAAGACCCGGGCGAAAATGGGTCCCGAGTACACCGCCATGCAGAAGCTCGTGAAGAGCGAGGGGCTGCACACGGTCTGCCAGGAGGCCGGCTGTCCCAACATCTACGAGTGCTGGGAGGACCGCGAGGCGACCTTCCTCATCGGTGGCGACCAGTGCACCCGGCGCTGTGACTTCTGCCAGATCGACACCGGCAAGCCCGAGGCGCTCGACCGCGACGAGCCGCGCCGGGTCGGTGAGTCCGTGGTCACCATGGACCTGAACTACGCCACCATCACCGGCGTCGCCCGCGACGACCTGGAGGACGGCGGCGCCTGGCTGTACGCGGAGACGGTCCGCCAGATCCACCAGCAGACCGCCGACCGCGAGGCCGGCCGCACCAAGGTCGAACTCCTCGCCCCCGACTTCAACGCGGTCCCCGAGCTGCTCCAGCAGGTCTTCGAGTCCCGCCCCGAGGTCTTCGCGCACAACGTGGAGACGGTCCCGCGGATCTTCAAGCGGATCCGCCCCGGCTTCCGCTACGACCGCTCGCTGAAGGTCATCACCGACGCCCGCGACTTCGGCCTGGTGACCAAGTCCAACCTGATCCTCGGCATGGGCGAGACCCGCGAGGAGGTCAGCGAGGCGCTCAAGCAGCTGCACGAGGCGGGCTGCGAGCTGATCACCATCACGCAGTACCTGCGCCCCTCCGTGCGCCACCACCCCGTCGAGCGCTGGGTCAAGCCGCAGGAGTTCGTGGAGCTGAAGGAGGAGGCCGAGCAGCTCGGCTTCTCCGGTGTGATGTCCGGCCCGCTGGTGCGCTCCTCCTACCGCGCCGGACGGCTGTACCAGATGGCCATCGAGAAGCGGGGTGCCTTCATCGCCTCCCAGGCGGTCTGATGGCACGCAGTGTCACCGGATGTGTGTGAATCCGGGCACAAGCAACTACCGGGCGGTAGTGGCCGATTGACGCGGTCCCGGGCGTCCCCGCAGATGGGGGCGCCGTCAGGGCCGCGTCAGTGTTTTCGGGCCACATATCAAGGCTTCATTGGCGTTTGACCGGTCGGTCACGCCCTGGTAACACCAATCAGTGACGCTGGACTCACACCACGTACACCCGAAGCCGCTCCCGAGGGGGGACCTCCACCATGCAGGCCGCGCCGGTTCGCGCCACCGCCATCCCGTCGTTCACCACTGCACTCCGTGCCGTCGAGTCGCTGCTGATGAGCGGCGGCCAGCGCACGGCCCGCCGCAACGCCTGGACGTCCGTCCTGGAGGACCGCCGCCGCGCCAAGGACCGGGTCGAGGCGCAGCAGGTGCTGGAGCGGGCGCACTCCGTCCGCACCTGACCGTCGCCGACCGTTCGGTGACCGGCACTGCCGTCGTCGGCACTCCCGGGGCCACGTAGACTTCGTGCCATGGCGAGAAGTGACAGCGCGGCGGATGCCGCTAACCCCGGGCGTCTGAAGCAGATCGCCCTGACGTACAAGATGACCCGCAGGGCCGACAAGACGATCGGCTTTGTGCTCGCGGGAGTCTTCCTCCTCATCCTCGGTGTCTTTCTCGCGATCGGCTTCCTGATCGGTCACCCGATCTACCTCGGCATCCTGGGCGTCGTCCTTGCCTTCCTCGGCACGGCGATCGTGTTCGGGCGCCGGGCCGAGCGGGCCGCCTTCGGGCAGATGGAGGGCCAGCCGGGTGCCGCGGCGGCCGTGCTGGACAACATCGGCCGGGGCTGGACGACCACCCCCGCGGTGGCGATGAACCGCAGCCAGGACGTGGTGCACCGGGCCGTCGGCAAGGCCGGCATCGTCCTGGTCGCCGAGGGCAACCCGAACCGGGTGAAGAGCCTGCTGGCCGCCGAGAAGAAGAAGATGAACCGCATCGTCGCGGACGTGCCGGTGCACGATCTGATCGTCGGTGTCGGCGAGGGCCAGGTCGAGCTGAAGAAGCTGCGCACGACCATGCTGAAGCTGCCGCGGGTGCTCTCCGGCCCGCAGGTGACCGCCACCAACGACCGGCTGCGCGCCCTGGGCGACCTGATGAGCAACATGCCGCTGCCCAAGGGTCCGATGCCCAAGGGCATGAAGCTCCCCAAGGGCGGCCCGAAGGCCCGCTGAGCCCTCAGGCCAGTGTTCTGAAGGACCGGTCGTAATACACCATCGGGGCTCCTTCACCCAGTCGTACATCCGTCACCCGGCCGATCAGGACCGTATGGTCCCCGGCCGGGTGACGTGCGTGTGCCACGCAGTCCAGCTCGGACAGGGCCCGCTCGACCGTCGGCAGCCCGCCGGGGCTCAGCCGCAGCCCGCCGCAGGCGAACTTGTCGGCGCCCTTGGTGGCGAAGCGCTCCGCGAGCGGCCGGTGGACCGGGGAGAGCACGCTCACCGCGAAGCGGTCGCAGCCGGCGAACGACGCCGCCGAGTCCGCCGAGTTCGCCAGGCACACCAGGACCATCGGCGGCTCCAGCGACACCGCGCAGAACGAGCTGGCGGTGAATCCGCGGGGCGTGCCGTCCTGACAGCGGGTGGTGACCACCACGACGCCCGAGGGGAAGCGGCTCATCGCGGCCCGGAACTCCTCGGGGGCCACCGTCGCCTCGGGTATGTCCGTGTCCTGCTCCGTCCTCACGGCCGCACCACCTCCGCGTTCACGTCGACTATGCGCGTACCGTCATGGCCCGGCAACCGGACGTCACCGCCGGGCGGACAGCGCCCAGGCGCCGTACGCCGCACCCGTGGTCTCGAAGGAGAGCGCCACATGGGAGGCGGCGCTGTTCACATCGCGCCAGAAGCGCTGCACCGGGTCGGTCGAGGACTGTCCGGAGGTCCCGCTGGTGCGGAAGACCCGGTCGACCGCCGAGACCAGCAGCTCCACCGCGAGCGCCAGATCCCGGGCCCCTCGCACGGCCGCCTCCCCCTCCGACGGGGTCTCGGTGCCGTCGGCGACGGCCGCGGTGCGCCGTACGAGGAGTTCCGCGGCGTCCGCCTCGGCGGCCGAGCGGGCCAGCGAGACCTGGGTGGCGGGCAGCTCCGCCACGGCCCGGCCGCGCCGGTCGACGCGGGATCCGGTGCGCTCGACCCAGGACCGCGTCGCCCCGCGCACGGCGCCGACCAGGGGGGCGGCGAAGGGCAGGGAGTTCACGGCGTGCATCGGCACGAGGTGACAGCGCGCGTCCGAGCCGGTCGCCCGGCCCGCGTGGACGGCGGAGCGGGCCAGGGTCCGGTGCTCGGGCACGAGGACGTCGGCGAGGACCAGGGTGTCGCTGCCGGTGCCGCGCATCCCCACGGAGTACCAGCTGTCCTTGATCGTGAAGTCGGCCGCCGGGACCGCGAAGTACCGCACCGCGGGCCGTCCGTCGGGGTCGGCGGACGGCTCGTCCGGTACGGCCGCGCAGGCGAGCGCCCAGTCGGCGAAGTGCACGCCGCTGATGTACTTCCACTCACCGCTCAGCCGCCAGCCCCCGGGCACCCGCTCCGCCGTGCCGGAGGGCATCAGCGCGGCGGCCAGCAGCGCGTCCGGGCCGTCCGCCCAGATCTCCTCCTGGCCCCCCTCGGGCAGGAAGGCCGCGTACCGGCCGGCGTAGGCGGACAGCGACGCCGCCCAGGCCGCCGAGGTGCAGCCCTCGCCGACCAGGAAGACCGCGGAGGTCAGCTCGGTGAAGCCGCCGGCCGTACCGCCGTGGGCCCGGGGCACGAAGTGCCGTGCGAAGCCCGCGTCCCGCACCGCGTGGACCACCTGCGCCGAAAGCCGCCGCGCGGCCTCCGCCTCCTCCGCGTGCCGGGCCGCGAGCTCGGCGACCTCGGCTGCCCGGGTCACGATCGTCGACGTGTTCTCGTACGCCACTGTTCCACCACCTCCGCCGGTATGGCGGCAGTGTTTCGAACAGGGTTCGACGGGGGCGGGACCCCGGGCCGTGGCCGGGGTCGGCGTCACCCGACCGGCGGCCCGGCGGGAATCAGCCGCGGACCTCGACCGTGCGCGCCAGCCGGTCGTGCAGGCCCCGGCCGTCGCGGTCCCAGATCAGGGCGGGGACGGCGAGGAACATCAGGACCGTGCGCAGCAGCACCCGGAGCGGGTGGACGCGGCCGGTGTCGAGGGCGACCACGCGCAGGCCGAAGAGCCGCTTACCGGGCGTGAAGCCGAGGGTGCCGACGGTGAGCACGATCAGCGCGAAGAGCAGGATCGGCGCCCAGATCTGGGCCGCCTCGTTATAGCTCTGCGTGATGAGGCCGTATGCGATCAAGAGACACAGACCCCAGTCCACGACCAGGGCGCCGAGCCGCCGACCCGGGCGGGCGATCGAGCCCGGCCCGTGCTCCGGCAGACCGAGCTGCTCGCCCCGGTATCCGAGGTCCACACCGGCCTCTTCCATGGCCGCGCGGGGCCCGGAAAGCCACGATCCGATTGCTTGCCTGTTGTCCACCCGTCCAAGGTACTGCGCCCGGATATGAGCAAGGACAGGTGGGGTGCGTCGGGGCTACGGTGGAAGCCGGGCCGGTTAACTTGTGCGAAACAAATGGGTCACGCCCGAGAAATCACGCGTCCCTAGGGTCGTGGACAGCGTGTGCCACCGCACTGGCCGCACGACCGAACTACCACCCCGGCGAGGCGCTCGGGAGTAGGAGGAGCTGGATGTTCCAGAACGCCGACGAGGCCAAGAAGTTCATCGCGGACAAGGAGGTCAAGTTCGTTGACGTCCGGTTCTGCGACCTGCCGGGCGTCATGCAGCACTTCACGGTGCCCGTCGAGGCGTTCGACCCGGACGAGGAGCTCGCGTTCGACGGCTCGTCGATCCGCGGCTTCCAGGCCATCCACGAGTCCGACATGGCGCTGCGCGCGGACCTGTCGACCGCCCGGGTCGACCCGTTCCGCCGCGACAAGACGCTGAACATCAACTTCTTCATCCACGACCCGATCACGGGCGAGCAGTACTCCCGTGACCCGCGCAACGTGGCGAAGAAGGCGGAGGCCTACCTCGCCTCGACCGGTATCGCGGACACCGCGTACTTCGGTCCCGAAGCCGAGTTCTACGTCTTCGACAGCGTGCGCTTCGCCACCTCGGCGAACGAGAGCTTCTACCACATCGACTCCGAGGCCGGCGCCTGGAACACCGGCGCGCTGGAGGACAACCGTGGTTACAAGGTCCGCTACAAGGGCGGCTACTTCCCGGTCCCGCCGGTCGACCACTTCGCCGACCTGCGCGCCGAGATCTCCCTGGAGCTGGACAAGCAGGGCCTGAAGGTCGAGCGCCAGCACCACGAGGTGGGCACCGCCGGCCAGGCCGAGATCAACTACAAGTTCAACACGCTGCTCGCCGCGGCCGACGACCTCCAGCTCTTCAAGTACATCGTGAAGAACGTGGCCTGGCGCAACGGCAAGACCGCGACCTTCATGCCGAAGCCGATCTTCGGTGACAACGGCTCGGGCATGCACGTGCACCAGTCGCTGTGGAGCAACGGCGACCCGCTGTTCTACGACGAGGCCGGCTACGCGGGTCTGTCGGACATGGCCCGCTACTACATCGGCGGCATCCTGCGGCACGCCCCGTCGCTGCTGGCCTTCACCAACCCGACGGTGAACTCCTACCACCGTCTGGTGCCGGGCTTCGAGGCGCCGATCAACCTGGTGTACTCGCAGCGCAACCGCTCCGCGGCCATGCGTATCCCGATCACGGGCTCCAACCCGAAGGCCAAGCGCGTCGAGTTCCGCGCGCCCGACTCCTCCGGCAACCCGTACCTGGCCTTCTCGGCGCTGCTGCTCGCGGGCCTGGACGGCATCAAGAACAAGATCGAGCCGGCCGAGCCGATCGACAAGGACCTCTACGAGCTGGCTCCCGAGGAGCACGCCAACGTCGCCCAGGTCCCGACCTCGCTCCCGGCCGTCCTCGACTCCCTGGAGCGCGACCACGAGTTCCTGCTCGCCGGTGACGTCTTCACGTCCGACCTGATCGAGACGTGGATCGACTTCAAGCGCGCCAACGAGATCGCCCCGCTCCAGCTGCGTCCGCACCCGCACGAGTTCGAGCTGTACTTCGACGTGTGATATCGCCCCAGGTCAGAGCGGGTTCCCGCGCTCCTGGGCCACCATCTGTGGGCCGTCGGCCGGCTCTCCCAGCACACGGGAGAGCCGGCCTTCGGCTTGTCACCGCCGACTTCCGGACCAACCCCTGCTCGCCACGAGGACAGCGTCGGATCGCACCAGCTCTTCAGGCGCTGGGTGGCACTCCCGCCTTCCGTCGCCAGTAGGCGAGCCCCTGGCGGGTGTTCAGGGTGTCGGGGTGGTGCGCACCGAGCACCCGGATCCGGTCGGGCAGTAGCTGCTCGTACGCGGCAGTGGCGCCGGCGGCGTCTCCCGCCTCTCCCCGCCAGTAGGCGATGTTGCTGCGAGTGATCAAGGTGCGGGGATGGTCCGCACCCAGCACCCGGACATAGTCGGGCAGTAGCCGCTCGAACTCGGCGGCGGCACTGGCTGCGTCTCCCGCCTCTCCCCGCCAGTAGGCGAGCTCGTGGCGAGTGTTCAGGGTTTCGAGGTGGTCCGCACCCAGCACTCGAACATGGTCGGGCAGTAGCGGCTCGTACGCGGCGGCGGCGCCGGTTGCGTCTCCCGCCTCTCCCCGCCAGTAGGCGATGTTGCTGCGAGTGATCAAGGTGCGGGGGTGGTCCTTGCCGAGCACCCGAACATGGTCGGGCAGTAGCCGCTCGTACGCGGCGGCGGCGCCGGTTGCGTCTCCCGCCTCCCCCCGCCACCGGGCGATGTTGCTGCGAGTGTTCAGGGTGCGGGGGTGGTCCTTGCCGAGCACCCGAACATGGTCGGGCAGTAGCCGCTCGTACGCGGCGGCGGCGCCGGTTGCGTCTCCCGCCTCCCCCCGCCACCGGGCGATGTTGCTGCGAGTGTTCAGCGTTTCGCGGTGGTCCGCACCCAGCACCCGAACATAGTCGGGCAGTAGCTGCTCGAGCCCGGCGGTGGCGCCGAGTGCGTCCCCCTCTTCTCCCCGCCAGTAGGCGATCTCGTGGCGGGTGGTCAGGGTGTCGGGGTGGTCCGCACCCAGTACTCGGATTCGGTCGGGCAGCAGCTGCTCGAACGCGGCCACGGCGCCGACCGCGTCACCCGCTTCTCCCCGCCACCGGGCGAGCTCGCTGCGGGTGCTCAGAGTTTCGGGGTGGTCCGCGCCCAGCACCCGAACATGGTCGGGCAGTAGCTGCTCGTACGCGGCGGCGGCACCGGCCGCGTCTCCCGCCTCGCCCCGCCAGAAGGCGAGCTCGTGGCGGGTGTTCAGGGTGCGGGGGTGGTCCTTGCCGAGCACCCGAACATGGTCGGGCAGTACCCTCTCGTACGCGGCGGCGGCACCGGCCGCGTCTCCCGCCTCCCCCCACCACCGGGCGATGTTGCTGCGAGTGTTCAGGGTTTCGGGGTGGTCCGCACCCAGCACGCGATCATAGTCGGGCAGTAGCTGCTCGAGCCCGGCGGTGGCGCCGGGTGCGTCTCCCTCTTCTCCCCGCCAGTAGGCGATCTCGTGGCGGGTGGTCAGGGTGTCGGGGTGGTCCGCACCCAGTACTCGGATTCGGTCGGGCAGCAGCTGCTCGTACGCGGCGGCGGCACCGGCCGCGTCGCCTGCCCTTCCCCGCCACCGGGCGAGCTCGTTGCGGGTGTTCAGAGTTTCGGGGTGGTCCTCACCCAGCACCCGAACATGGTCGGGCAGTAGCCGCTCGAACGCGGCCACGGCGCCGGTTGCGTCACCCGCCTCTCCCCACCAGTAGGCGAGTTCGTTGCGGGTACTCAGGGTGTCGGGGTGGTCCTCACCCAGCACCCGAACATGGTCGGGCAGCAACTGCTCGAACGCGGCCACGGCGCCGACCGCGTCGCCTGCCCTTCCCCGCCACCGGGCGAGTTCGTGGCGGGTGGTCAGGGTGCCGGGGTGGTCCTCACCCAGTACTCGGATTCGGTCGGGCAGTAGCCGCTCGAACGCGGCGACGGCGCCGGCCGCGTCACCCGCTACGCCCCGCCAGAAGGCGAGCTCGTGGCGGGTGCTCAGCGTGCCGGGGTGATCCTCACCCAGTACTCGGATTCGGTCGGGTAGCAGCTGCTCGAACGCGGCGACGGCGCCGGCCGCGTCACCTACCTCTCCCCGCCAGTAAGCGGTCGCGTGGCGGGCGGTGAGGGTTTCGGGGTGGTCCAGCCCGAGGTGGCGGCTGGTGGTCTCGGCCAGGTGACGGAAGTGGGCGGTGGCGGCGGCGACCTGGCCGGCTTCGCCAAGGCTCTTTCCGGCCCGGCCCAGCACCGCATGTGGGTCGGGCTGGTAGAGGGCGTCTCCGGCGGCGTGGGCGAGGGCGGTGGCGTTGGTGCGCAGGGCCTGGGCGAGTTCGGTGTCGCGTTCGATGGCGGGCCAGGCGGTGGCGAGGGCGTCTGCGGTGGTGCGGGCGACTTGGTGACGCTGGTCGGGGGTGAGCGCCTCGCGGGTGGCGCGCTGGATGAGCTGGTGGACGCGGATGGCCTGGTGGGGGTTGGCGGGGTTGTGGCTGATGAGGCTGAGCCGGTTCAGCGCCCTCAGTGCACCGACCGCCTCGCCCGCGGTGACAGGCTCGGGAGTCCTGTCCTGCCCCTCTGCGCGGTGCTGGGTGAGGTGGGTGAGGGCGGGGGTGCTGGTCAGGACGGTTTCGGGGATGCCGTTGGGGTTGAGGAAGGCGGCGAGCCGGAGCATCGGGCGGGCCAGCCCGGCCGGGCGCAGGGTGTCGGCTCGGTCCACCGACAGGGACCAGGCCGCTGCTGCGGTGTGACTCTGGCCGTCGGGCAGGACCTCGGGGGCGGTGTCGGCGAGCAGGGTGGCGCGGCTGGCCAGCAGTTCCCGGTAGGCGGCGGCGCTGACGCCCGCGTCGATGAGGTAGGCGGCGGCCTGCGACAGCGCCAGCGGCAGGTGCCCTAAGTCCTCGGCGAGCGCGGTGAGCTGTTCGGCGGGCTCGTGGCGGTCCAGGGCATCTAATGCGGCGGTGAGATAGGAGAGCGACTCGGCCTCGGTGAACAGTCCGACCTTGATCAGACGGCCGGCGCCGACCAGAGCGGCGTCCTGGCGGCGGGTGGTGACCAGGGTCCGGCCGTCAGCGCTGATCGGCGGCCACAGCCCGTTCAGGTCGGCAGGGTCCGACACGTCGTCGAGGACCACCAGCCACCGGCACGGCGCCGCGTTCGCCTTCGGCTCCAGCCACGCCAGGAACGCACGCGCAGCCGCCTCCCGGTCCACGGGATCGGCACCCAGGATGTCCACAGCGGCCTGCGCATACCCGGAGGCGACGGCGGTGGCATTGCCGGCGGTGATCCACACCAGCACATCCAGCTCACCGGCCCGCATGGCAGTACGGGCATAGTCGGCGGCCAGCTGGGTCTTGCCGACCCCGCCCATCCCGGCCAGCACCTGGCCCCGCACGGTGTCCTGCCCCACCAGCACCGCGGCCCGCCCACCCGTGAGGGCTTCCCGCAGCCGTGCCACTTCGGCCCGGGACTGGAAACAGCCCGCCCGCGGCGGGATCACCCCCACCTGATGCGGCCACGCCGCCGCGGCCCGCCGCACCCCGTAGTAGTGATGGTGGTCGCCCTTGCCCGTGACCGGCCCCGTGAACAAACCATCACGGAAGTCGACGTGATCCCCACCCTCAGCGCCGCCCGCCACCGAAACCCCCTCGAACACGGCCGGATCCAGCAACCAGACCGTACCCGCGCAGCCACCCCGGCCACCGGCCGTTCGCGACACAGAACAGACGTGAAACCTCCCGTTCCCGTTTCTCGGGGCGGGGGCGCCGTCGTATTGTGGGGGTACTGCTGTTCGAGAAGGGTTTACGGGGATGACCGAACAGGGCGATGGCGAGCGGGAGTTCGACATCAAGTGGGCGGATGACGCCGCGCACAAGGAGCCTTCGGCGCGGGCGCGGATGCTGGCCGCGCGCTGGAAGGAGAACCCGCCCGGACCCGTGCCCTTCCGTGGCGATCCGGATCCGGTGCGTCATGGGCGGCACCGGTCGTGGATATCCACCGTCGTGGTGCTCGGGAGTGTGGCGGCGATCATCGTGCTGCTCGGGTATGTGAACCTTCGGGGTTCGTACTAGAAACACCAGCGGCGGCGGCGATGCACACTGGCAGTGGGACGAGTGCCTGACTGCGGGGTGAGGCAAGATGCGGAGCCGCTTTCGTAGTGATCGGGGCCTGACCGCCCGTATGGGGATCACCTTGTTCCTGCTGGGCCTGTTGTATGTGGTCTTCGTGGGCGCCCTGATCGTGCTGCTGAAGTCCTGGGTGCTGGTCGTGGTGGTCGCCGCGGGGTTGCTCGGGGCGCAGTACTGGTTCTCCGACCGGCTCGCGCTGTTCGCGATGCGCGGGCGGGTCGTGGAGCGGGAGGAGTATCCCGAGCTGCACGGTGTGATCGACCGGCTGAGCGCGCTGGCCGATATGCCGAAGCCGGTGGTCGCCGTATCCGATCTGGACATGCCCAACGCGTTCGCCACCGGGCGCAATCCCGATCATGCCGTGGTGTGTGTGACGACCGGGCTGCTGCGGCGGCTGGAGCCGCAGGAGCTGGAGGGTGTGCTGGCGCACGAGATGTCGCATGTGGCGCACAAGGACGTCGCCGTGATCACGGTCGCGTCGTTCCTCGGGGTGATCGCCGGGCTGATCGTGCGGTTCGCCTTCTACAGCCAGTTGTTCGGCGGGGGGCGGCGGGACCAGAACACCGCGGTCATCTTCGCCGCGGTGATGGGGGTGTCGGCGGCCGTGTACGCGATCAGCTTCCTGTTGATCCGGGCCCTGTCCCGGTACCGGGAGCTGGCGGCGGACCGGGCGGCGGCGCTGCTCACCGGGCGGCCCTCGGCGCTGGCCTCCGCGCTGACCAAGGTCTCCGGTGACATCGCCCGGATCCCGACCAAGGACCTGCGGACGGCGCAGGCGTTCAACGCCTTCTACTTCACCCCGGCGCTGGGTCGCGAGCCCGGTTTCGCGCGGCTCTTCTCCACCCACCCGAGCCTGGAGCAGCGCCTCGACCAGCTGGGGCGGATCTCCGCCGAGCTGGGTGAGGCGGCGGCTCCCGGAGGGGCGTGAGCATGGGACTGCTGGACATTCTGCTCGGCCGTACCAAGCCGGTCGCGCCCGATCTGGACCAGCTCTTCGGGCTGCCGTCGGCGGCCGTGACGCTGGAGGCGGCCACCGGGTTCGTGCCGACCGGGAGCGGCGCGGTGTGCTTCGCCACCGTCGAGGGCGCCGCCTTCGAGCAGACGCATCGCGAGGTGCAGGCGCTGCTGGACGCGGACGCCGGTCGCGACGGAGTGCCGGTACGGCTGTCCCGGGACGGCTACGGCTACTCCTGGCTGGTCTCCGAGCGCACTCCCGACCGGCTCCCGGAGCTGGTCAACGATCTGCACGCGGTCAACAGCTCGATGGAGGTGAACGGCTTCGGACCGCAGCTGCTCTGCTCCCTCGCGGGCTTCCGGAACCCGGCCGAGGACCGGGCGCTGGCGCTGGTCTACCTGTACAAGCGCGGCACCTTCTACCCCTTCGCGCCGCTGCCCGGCGAGGAGCAGCGGCGCGACAACGCGCTCGAACTCAGGGTGAAGGCAACGCTCGGCAATGACCTGCGGCTGGAGGAGGACCTCGGCCGCTGGTTCCCGGTGTGGGGCGCCCCGGGGTTGTGAGCGGGGCTCAGCGGTTACGGCTGCCGCGCTCGCGCTGGTAGCGGCGCTCCCACTTGGCCTGGAGGTCACGGCGGTCGCGGTAGGCGCGGTAGTCCGAGGGTGCCGGGCCGGAGCCGCCCGACGGGGGCGTGGGCGAGGTGCTGCGCCCGTACTTCACGTACAGGTAGAGCACGGCGACCGCGGCGAGCCAGTAGAGAGAGTTTCCGAATCCCATGATGACCAGGACGACGGTCCCGGTGAGGACGATGGTGCCCATGACTCCAGCGTAGGAAGGCGGTCACTCGGGGTGCATCCCGTTTTTCCCGGTTCTAGAGTCGGAGCGGTTGCGCAAAAGCCGCAATCCCGGTGAAGAGTGGAAAAAGGGGTGTCCCAGGATGAGTGATCTCTTCGTCATCGCCTACGACGACGTCGCCACGGCGAACCAGGTGCGCGAGAAACTGTTCGAGCTGTCCAAGCAGCATCTGGTGGAGCTGGAGGACGCGGTCGTGGTCGAGCGCCAGCAGGACGGGAAGATCAAGCTGCATCAGGCGGTGAGCCACACGGCCGTCGGCGCGGCCGGGGGCGCGCTGTGGGGCGGTGTGATCGGGCTGCTGTTCCTGGCGCCGCTGCTCGGCGCGGCGGTGGGCGCGGCGGCCGGTGCGGCCGGCGGCAAGTTCACCGACACGGGCATCAACGACGACTTCATGAAGAACCTCAGCCAGAATCTGCGCCCCGGCGCGGGCGCGCTGTTCGTGCTGGTGAAGAAGGCGGCCGAGGACAAGGTGATCCCGCAACTCATCCCCTACGGCGGCGAGTTGGTGCAGACCTCGCTCAGCAAGGCCGACGAGGACCATCTGCGCGAGGCCATCGAGGTGGCCCTGAAGACACCCGGGGAGTGATCCGGCCGGACCCCGGTCACACGTCCGGGGCCGCCCGGAGCACGCCCGCCGCCACCGCCGCGCACAGAGCCGCGTGGTCGGTGGCGGTCTGGTCCGCGTAGGCGAGGGCGAAGTCGGTGACGGCCCGGTCGAAGGTGTCGGAGCCGCCGAGGTAGGCGGCCACGGCGATCCGGTCGCCGGAGCGGGCGTGCGCGCGGGCCAGCGCGGTGCCGCAGAGTTCGGCGTACCGGCGCAGTTGGCGCGGGCCCATGGCGGCGACCTCGGCGGAGCCCTTCATGTCGCGCAGCTGGCGCCAGTAGTAGGCGCGGCCCTGCGGTCCGGTCATCCAGCCGAGGAAGATGTCCCCGGCCGCCTGCATCAGCCGCTGCCCGACGACGACCCGGCGCCCGGGATGGACGTACGGGCCGCTCGGCAGGTGTTCCTCCAGTACGGACTTGCGGGCCTCCTTGATCTGGAGGAACAGCGGGTCGTCGGCGTCGCGTCCGGCGAGCAGCACGATGAAGCAGCGGGTGCCGACGCTGCCGATGCCGACGACCTTGCGGGCGGCGTCGACGAAGCGGTAGCGGTCCAGCAGCAGCCGGCGCTCCTCGGAGAGGGTCGAGCGGTAGTCGCTGAAGATCTTGCGCAGGGCGGCCGTGTCGGGGGCGCCGGCGGGTTCCAGGAGCGGCGGGTCGTGGATGATCCGGCGGCGCCCGTCGACGACTTCGGTGAGCTTGCCGAGGGCCTGGAGGCTGGTGCGGCGGCGGGCGCGGTTCAGGGTGGACTCCGTCCGGCGACGCCCGCGCGGGGTGCGGGCGAAGGGGAGCAGGCTCTCGGCGTCGATCCGCTCGTACCAGACGGCGAGTTCGCCCATCCCGGCAAGACGGCGCGTCTGGGTGCGGTACGCGGAGGCGGCCGCGAGCGTGGCGCGACGTACGTCGGTCTCGCTGTGGCTGTTCTCGCGGGCGGCGACGGCGACGCTGGCGGCCAGGCGCTTGACGTCCCATTCGAAGGGGCCGGGGAAGGTCTCGTCGAAGTCGTTGAGGTCGAACAGCAGGGTGCGTTCCGGGGAGGCGTACAGGCCGAAGTTGAGCAGGTGCGCGTCGCCGCAGAGCTGGACGGTCAGGCCGGAGTGCGGGGCCGTGGCCAGATCGGTGGCGAATACGGCGGCGGCACCGCGCAGGAAGGCGAACGGCGAGGCGGCCATCCGGCCGTACCGGATCGGCAGCAGCTCGGGGAGGCGGTCCCGTCCCTGGCGCTCCAGCACGCCGACGGGGTCGGCCCGGTCGACGGAGGCCAGCCAGCGGGCGTGCTCGGAGCGCGGCAGGCGTTTGCGCGCTTCCTTGCCGCGCCGGGCGCGGTCGGCGGGGGTACTCATGGGCGGGGCCGGGCCGGGGCCGGGCACACGCGGAACCACGCCATCGGACCTCCCTGGAAACGCACCCGCCACCTCCTGATCGCAGTGAAGGCCGGAGCGGGGGCGAGCGCATGTCCGGGGCGGGCGAACGGGTGAAAAGACGTGCCGGGCACCCCGGTCTCGCGGGGCGCCCGGCACCTTGGGTCACCTTGAGTAGCGCATCAGGGCCCGGACCATGTGGCAGGTCGTGTCCGACGGCGGGTGGACGCCGATCAGGTCCGCGGTGTCGCGGATCGTCTCGTTGCGGGCCTGGTTCGGCATGTAGACGCCCGAGTCGAGCAGGGCTATGGCCAGGCGCATGGCCTTGAGGCGGCGGTTGTGGGTGACGTACCACTCGCGCGGGCGGCCCGGCGGCAGCGCGCGCTTCTCCAGCGGCGCGTACGGCAGGTCCAGCAGGACAGGGCGCTTCGCGGTGGACTGGGTCGGCAACGGCTTCGGCTTCAGTGCGGCAGCGGGCACAGGCATCCTCCTGTCGCGGTCAGGGCGCCGTCGTCCGGACGCTCCGGCGACACCCTCGAACACTGCTCCCAGTCTACTGCCCACCACTGACAATCAGCAGACCTCCAGGGTCGTCAAAAGCCCAGGTGGAGAAGGCAATTGGGCAGATGTCACGGCAGGTCAGGGAGGGGTTTCTGAGGCGCCCGGAAATCGAACAGAGCCGGGGCGTTCCCACCCCCGTTACCGTTGTCGCCATGGAGATCTGGATCAACCCCGCCTGTTCCAAGTGCCGCAGCGCCCTGAGCCTGCTCGACGCCGAGGGCGCCGACTACACCGTCCGCCGCTATCTGGAGGACGTCCCGAGCGAGGACGAGATCCGGGGCGTGCTCGACCGGCTCGGCCTCGAACCCTGGGACATCACGCGTACCCAGGAGGCCGCCGCCAAGGAGCTCGGGCTCAAGGAGTGGGCGCGGGACGCGGACTCCCGGGAGCGGTGGATCGCCGCGCTGGCCGCGCACCCCAAGCTGATCCAGCGCCCGATCATCACCGCGGAGGACGGCACAGCGGTGGTGGGCCGCACGGACGAGGCGGTACGGGACGCGCTGTCCCGAAAGTGAGGTCTCCGTACGGTTGTTGAGGGTTTGTCGCCCGGCGTGAGCGGAGGTCCTACCGGCTGTTACCCTCCGCGGCCATGACATTCGGTGATCATGGAACGCCGTACGGGCAGAACGGGTCCCCGCAGGGGCAGCCGTCGGCACAACCGCCTTACGGACAGCCGCAGTACGGGTATCCCGGGACGGCGTACGGATACCCTCCCGGTCCCGACCCGCAGGCCGCCTGGGCCGCCGAGCAGGAGCGGATACGGCGGCGGCGCACCCGGCGGATCGCGGCCGGGGTGACCGGCGGCGTACTGGCCCTGGCCGTCGTCGCCGGGGCCCTGCTGCTCACCGGCGGCGACGAGGACCCGTCGGCGACCCCGGCGCCGAGCGCGACCCCCGAGCCGTCCGCCACCACCGGAGTCCCGCGCGTCGACGTCGGCGAGGCGTCCGACGCGCCCAGCGATCTGCCCTCCCTGCTGGCCCGTCCGGTCATCAGCCCGGAGCAGGCGTTCCCCGACAGGACCGTGACGCTCAAGGACGGTTCGTCCTACGAGCTCGTCGACACGGGGACCACCACCGACTGCGCGCGTGCGATGACGCAGGAGCTGGCGGAGCTGATCGAGCAGGGCGAGCCGTGCGCACAGCTGACCGCGGCCCTGTTCACGGACGCGGACCGGCGCTCGCAGGTGACGGTCTCCGTGCTGAGTTTCCGCACCGTCGAGGACGCCTCGCGGGTGTTCATGATGGCCTCCATGGACCCGGTGACCTATCAGGTCGTCTCGCTGGACCCGGCGCCGGAGGCGGGGCTGCCGACCGTGCCGCCGGGGTCGTCCGGGGTCTTCGAGCGGCTGATGACCGTGCGGTCCGTGGTGTTCGCCAACGGACAGTGGGGCGACGGCTCCGAGACGGACGGGGCGGAGCTGACCCGGCAGACGCAGGGGCTGCTTCAGCACGTCAACGACACGGTGGTGGCCCATGAGGACGGCGACGACTGACCCGCTCAACTCCCTTGTGATGCAGGTCACTTCAGCGACTCCTGTAACCGTTGAGTAACTTCGTTCGGTATCTCGTACATAGCGGCGTACAGCTCCCCACCACCCAGGAGGCGCGTATGTCTCGCAGGCGCACACTCAGTACGAAGAAGAAGATCGCGCTGCTCGTCAGCGCCGCGAGCGTGGCGGGCGGAGGTGCCTTCGTCATGGCGAGCACCTCGAACGCCGCGCCGCCGAAGACCGCCGCGGAGTCGAGTGTCTGCCAGGGCCTCGCCACCGCGCTCGGCAACAACGAGAAGTTCATCGAGGGGCAGAAGGCCAAACCGGACGCCCAGTCGCAGGCTCGGATCGCCAACCGTGAGGCGGTCATCGAGCAGATCAAGGTCCAGCAGGAGGCGTCCGGTTGCGTCGTCGGGGAGTCGGCTCAGGGCTCCCAGGCAGCAGCACCCGCCGCGCCGCCCGCCGAGGCCGGGGGCCAGGGTCAGGAACAGGGTCAGGAACAGGGCCAGGAACAGGGCCAGGAACAGGGCCAGGGTCAGGAGCAGGGACAAGGCCAGGACCAGGCCGCCCAGCCCGAGGCACCGGCTCAGCCCGGCTCCGGTGAGCAGGTCTGCAACGGCTCCACCGTCACCCTCTCCGGTGAGGGCGGCGCCCCGGCGGCCTCCAGCAACGTGCTGCCGGTCGGCACCAAGGTGAAGGTCACCAACCTCGACAACAACAAGTCCACGACCGTCGAGGTCACCTCGGTCTCCGGCAGCTGCACGCTGCTGAACAACGCGGCCTTCGAGCAGGTCCGCGAGCCCGGCAAGTTCCTGATCCGCCGGGCCGTGATCGAGAAGGTGGGGTGAGGCACCGGTCGAGCGCATCGCTCGCGCGGTCGGTAACGAGTTGAGGCGGCCGGTCGGACCGGGGGGTGCCGCCCGGGGCAGCGCGTGAGGGGAGATCTCCGGAAGGATCTCCGTCTCACCGTGCGACAGCACCGCACGCGCCCGCCCCGCCACCTCGTACGTGTCATGCGTCCTGCTGCTCCCGGCCAGGAGCAGCAGGACCGGCACGTCCAGGGTGCGCAGCTCCGCCACTGACGGGCGGGGCCCGGTCACCGGCTTCACGGAGGGGAAGCCGGCGGCCGCCTCGCACCCGGCGGGGTGTCGGCCGCAGCAGCATCGGCAGCGCCCGGGTCGGATACGCCGCCTTGTACCCGGCGCAGCACTGGGCCGGGTCCAGGAGGAACAGGCGGCGCACCCGATCGGGCACGTCCGGCGCGAACCGCAGCGCGATCCAGCCGCCGCAGGAACACCCTCCGCAGGAATGCCTTCCGCAGGAATGCCCGCCCTACGCCGAGGCCGGGCAGGAAGCCGTCCTCGTAGAAGCCGCGCCCTTCGGGGCCGCCCATACGCCATCCCCCCACTGTCTCGCCGAGCGAGATATTCGGTTGGCGAGATGACAGCCGGAGGCAGGCATGGAGTCCCAGAGGC
The DNA here is from genome assembly GCF_027270315.1 of Streptomyces cinnabarinus. NCBI lineage: Bacteria > Bacillati > Actinomycetota > Actinomycetes > Kitasatosporales > Streptomycetaceae > Streptomyces > Streptomyces cinnabarinus. The sequence goes on from NZ_CP114413.1 coordinate 2,687,269, forward strand.
CGGACAGGGAGATCGTTCATCTGCTGCGCGCGGTGACCGTCGAACTCGGCCTGCACAGCGGGCGATTCGCCCAGCGCCACGGCATGCATCCGACCGACGTCCGCGCCCTGATCGCCCTCATGGACGCCGCACGCGCGGGCAAGGAGCTGACGGCCGGGCGGCTCGGGGCCGCGCTCGGGCTGAACTCGGCGGGGACCACGGCGCTCATCGACCGGCTGGAGCGGGCCGGGCAGGTGCGGCGGGTGCGCGGGATGCGCGACCGGCGGCAGGTCGTGATCGAGGTGACCGGGGAGGCGGTCGCGCTCGGGCAGCGCTTCTTCGGCCCGCTGATCGAGCGGACGGCGGGGCTGCTCCAGGGCTACGACGCGGCGGAGCGGGCGGCGATCAGGGGGTTTCTGACCGGGGTGCGGGACGCGGCGGCGGCCGAGGAACCGTCGTAACCCCATCGCATACGAGCCACCACCGGCGCACCCCGTCCTCTCCCGCTCGTCCCTCACAACGTGAGTCGCACCACAGAACCACCAGGTAACACGGGGTTCACATTCGAGCAATGACCGGGAAATCGCCTGTTGACAGGCTCGCGGGCATCAACGCGGCGCCCCAGTGCCGCAGCGCCGCAGCACCCGCAAGTGCGCCTAGAGACCCACCCCGAAGGATGTGGCCCGTGAGCTTCAAGGCTGAGTACATCTGGATCGACGGCACCGAGCCGACGGCCAAGCTGCGTTCGAAGACCAAGATTCTTGGCGACGACGCGAAGGGCGCCGAGCTGCCGATCTGGGGCTTCGACGGGTCCTCCACCAACCAGGCCGAGGGCCACGCCTCGGACTGCGTGCTCAAGCCGGTCTTCACCTGTCCGGACCCGATCCGCGGCGGCGACGACATCCTGGTGCTGTGCGAGGTCCTGAACATCGACTTCACCCCGCACGCCACCAACACCCGCGCCGCGCTGGCCGAGGTCGAGGAGAAGTTCGCCTCCCAGGAGCCCATCTTCGGCATCGAGCAGGAGTACACGTTCTTCAAGGACGGCTACCCGCTCGGCTTCCCCAAGGGCGGCTTCCCGGCCCCGCAGGGCGGCTACTACTGCGGTGTCGGCGCGGACGAGATCTTCGGCCGTGACGTCGTCGAGGCGCACCTCGACAACTGCCTCAAGGCGGGCCTGGCGATCTCCGGCATCAACGCCGAGGTCATGCCCGGCCAGTGGGAGTTCCAGGTCGGCCCGGTCGCCCCGCTGGAGGTCTCCGACCACATGTGGGTGGCCCGCTGGCTGCTCTACCGCACCGCCGAGGACTTCGGCATCTCCGCGACGCTCGACCCCAAGCCGGTCAAGGGCGACTGGAACGGTGCCGGTGCGCACACCAACTTCTCCACCAAGGCGATGCGCGAGGGCTACGACGCCATCATCACCGCCTGCGAGTCCCTCGGTGAGGGCTCCAAGCCGCTGGACCACGTCAAGAACTACGGCGCCGGCATCGACGACCGTCTGACGGGTCTGCACGAGACCGCCCCGTGGGACAAGTACAGCTACGGCGTCTCCAACCGTGGCGCCTCGGTGCGTATCCCGTGGCAGGTCGAGAAGGACGGCAAGGGCTACATCGAGGACCGCCGTCCCAACGCCAACGTCGACCCCTACGTCGTGACCCGCCTCCTGGTGGACACCTGCTGCTCCGCCCTGGAGAAGGCCGGCCAGGTCTGATCCGCAGCGCTGCTCCGCAAGGGGGCGCCCACCGTCATGGTGGGCGCCCCCTTCTGCGTATCGTGCGCCGCATGGATCTCGACGGCGGACCGGACGTGGGCGCGCTGCTGGCAGCGCTGGAGACCGAGGCCGCCGAGGCTCGTGCGGCGGCGCTCGACCACCTGGTCTCCGCGTCCTGGCGCGACGACGACTTCGCCGTGGCGACGGCCCGCGCGGTCCCGGAGCTGGCCCGCCTGTCCCGTGAACTGCCCGGCCCCCGAGCGGACTTGCTGCGGCTGCTGGGCGATCTCGCGGACCGCGACGACTGGCCCGACGCGGCCGGTCCGGTACAGCGGGCGGTGACCGCCGAGCTGCCGTCCCTGCTCCCCTTCGCGCAGGACGCCGAACCGGCCGTACGCGACGCCGTGCTGACCCTCGTCATGGCCTGCCGCCACCGGGACTCCCGGCCCTTGCTGTGGGCCCGTCTGACCGAGGAGAGCGACCCGGAGGTGCGCGGCCACGCGGTCACCGCGCTGGCGCTGCTGGAGCCCGGACCGGGCGCGTGGCGAAGCGAGTTGCTCACGGACCCCGAGCCCAAGGTGCGGCTCGCGGCGGCCGAGGACCTGCTGCGCACCACCGAACCGCCCTTCCCCGACGACCTGGTGGACAGCTGCGCGCGGGCCTACGCGGCCGATCCGTACGAGCTGGACGAGGCGTACTGGGCCCCGGCTCCCCACCAGCGCTTCACCGACCGGCTGCTGGAGGACCCCGAGGCCGCCCTGCGCGCCGCCGCCGGAGGGGTCCCGCTCACCTCGGCGATCGAGGGGCGCTGGCGCGACCGCGAGGCCGATGTGCTGCCCTTCGCACTGCGCGACCTGGAGGAGTACGACTGGGGTCTGCACCGACTGGCCCGGCTGTGCGGCGAGTTGACGGACCCGGACCTGCACGCACGGGTACGGGACCGGGTCCGGCCCTACCTGGCCGATGACTTCGCGCTGCGGGCGGCAACGGTCACCGCGCTGGCCCGCGCCCGGGCTCCGGAGGCGGTCACGGAGGCCGTGCGGCTGGTCGAAGACGATCCCGGGGGCCCGCCGGGGGCGTACGGCGTCGTGCTCGCCGTCCGGGCGGTGACCGAGGTCTTCGGGGCCGGGGCGCTGCCGGTGGCCCGCGCGGTGGCGGGGCGGATCGGGCGGACCCACGCGGATCTGATCCGGGTGCTGGAGGGGTACCCGGAGGTGGCCGTGGACGTGGTGGACGAGATCGCGGCGCTGGTGGGCCGCTACGAGGGCAGTCACGCCTGGGCCGCGGTGGATCTGCTCGGCGCGCTGGGCCCGGCCGCGGGCGAGGCGGCGGCCGGTGCGCTGCGGGCCGAGGCGACGGGCGGCGACCACTTCTCGGTCGCGGTGTACGCCTCGATGGCCCACTTCCGGGTCACCGGGGACCCGGAGCTCGCGCTGCAACTCCTGGCGCGGGAAGGGCCGTTGCGCTGGCCCGGCTTCGCCGCCGAACTGGGCCCTGCCGGAGCTCCCCTGCTGCCGCACATCGAGCCGAGTCTCGCGCCCGGCACCCCGGTCGGCGTGCGCGCCTCGGCCGCACGCGCGGTCCTGCGGATCACGGGCCGCACCGAGGACACCCTGGAACCCCTCGCGCAGCGGGCGGCCGACGCCGGCACCCATCACACCGAACGGCGGGCCGCCGTGGCCGCGTTGACCGAGGCCGGGCTGCTCCCCCGCTTCGCCGTGGCCCCGCTGCGGGCGGCGGCCGAGTCACCGCGGCGCGTGGTCCACGATCTGGGCGGGGGCGGCCCCGAGCGGCACCCGGACTACGTGCTGCGCACCGCCGTACGCACGCTTCTCGCCACCGCCCGGCCGTCCGACCAGTGAGAGGAGGGTCCTGCCGAGAGGGCCGGTCTGCTTCAATGAAGGACATGGCCGGTATGCAGCACATCTCAGGGACGGGTCGGCACGACCTCGAGCCCTTCTGGCCGTCCCGTCAGCACCACGACTTCGACCGGGTGTGTTGTCGCGCGACGATCGCGCCGGCGCCCTGAAGCCGTAACCCGGCCCCCAGGCCCGCGCGCAACGGCGTACGTCCACCGACGCATCCCTTCGCGCGAAAGAGCTGACCTCCCATGGCGACGACCGCTGCTGCCCATGTCCCCGATGTCGCGGACCTCCTCACCCCGGGCGCCACTTGGCTGCCCGCGCCCCAGCACTCGCTGCCCTCCCTCCCGGGGCAGCCGCCGATGATCGGGTACCTGGTGCTCGTCCCGGCGGACCGGCAGCCCCGCCCGGCCGCCGGGCCCCCCGCCGACCCGCTGATCCGGATCGACTCCGAGCGCCGCAGCGCCGAGGTCGACGGACGGGACATCGATCTCACCTACCTGGAGTTCGAGCTGCTCGCGCATCTCGTCGCCCATCCGCACCGGGTGCACACCCGCGACCAGCTGGTCCGGACGGTGTGGGGCTACGGACATGTCGGCGACGGCCGTACCGTCGACGTCCATGTGGCCCGGCTGCGCCGCAAGCTGGGCGCCGAGCACCGCGCGGTGATCGAGACGATCCGCCGGGTCGGCTACAAGTACGCGCCGCCCGCCGGACGCTGATCACCGGGCCTCTGCTGACGGCAGAGCCCTGTTCCCTCCCGAGCCCCGGGCGGGCAGAGTCACCGGCATGAGACTTCTGATGCTGGGCGGTACGGAATTCGTCGGGCGGCCCGTGGTCGAGGCCGCGCTCGAACGGGGCTGGGACGTGACCGTCTTCCACCGGGGGCGGCACCCGGCCCCGGACGGAGCGCGGTCGCTGCACGGCGACCGCACCGCCCCGGACGGGCTCGCCGCCCTGGCCGGGGACGAGGAGTGGGACGTCGTCATCGACACCTGGTCCGCGGCGCCCAGCGCGGTCCGGGACACGGCACGGCTGCTGCGCGACCGCGTCGGCCGGTACGTGTACGTGTCAAGCCGCTCGGTGTACGCGTGGGCCCCGCCCGCCGGGTCCACCGAGGACGCGCCGGTGGTGGCGGACGCCTCCGCCGACGCCGGGCAGACCGAGTACGCCCAGGACAAGCGGGGCGGCGAACTGGCCGTCCTGGACGCCTTCGGGCCCGACCGCTCGGTGCTGGCGCGGGCGGGGCTGATCATCGGCCCGTACGAGAACGTCGGACGGCTCCCCTGGTGGCTGAACCGGATGGCGCGCGGCGGCCCGGTGCTGGCCCCCGGCCCGCGCGAACTGCCCCTCCAGTACGTCGATGTCCGGGACCTCGCCGACTGGCTCCTCGGGGCCGCGGAACAGGGGCTCAGCGGGCCGTACAACCTCACCTCGGCCTCGGGACACGCCACCATGGGCACGCTGCTCGACGCCTGTGTCGCGGTCACCGGCGGTGCGGCCGAACTGCGCTGGACCGAGCCCGAGGTGATCCTGAAGGCCGGGATCGAGCCCTGGACCGAGCTGCCGGTGTGGCTGCCGCCGGGCACCGATCTGCACGACGCGCTGCACCGCGGCGACGTCTCCCGGGCCATGGCGGCGGGACTGCGCTGCCGTCCGGTCGAGGAGACCGTCGCCGACACCTGGAAGTGGCTGAGGAGTCTCGACGGCTCGGCGCCGCAGCGCCCGGACCGGCCGTTGAAGGGCGTGGATCCGGAGGTGGAGGCACGGGTGCTGGCGGCGGCCGGGGTCGAGGGCGGAGGTGTACCTGGCACCACCTCCTGAGCGGGGGCCTCGGCCCCGTGACCCGCTCCCCCCGGCTCGGCGAGACTTACCGCATGACGACCACAGAGACGAAGAGCAGGGCACACGGCATGGTGCGCGCGGCACTGCGCGGACTGGGACTGTCGCTGGTGCTGCTGCCGGGGGCGGTGCTCTGTTACACGCTCGCGCTGGTGTCCATCTCGCTGATCCCGATCGGCATCGGGCTCATCACAACGCCCTGGATACTCGAGCGGGTCCGGATGTTCGCCGACTGGCGGCGGGTGCTGGCCGCGCAGTGGGGCGGGGTGAAGATCCCGTCGGCGTACCGGCCGATACCCAAGGACGCCAACCCCTGGGCGCGCACCTTCGGGATGCTGAGCGATCCGGCCACCTGGCGGGATCTGCGGTGGCTGCTGGTGGACATGACGGCCGGATACCTCACCGCTCTGCTGCCCGCGGTCCTGGTGCTGTACCCGCTGGAGGGGTTCGCGCTGGCGGCGGGGCTGTGGCGGGTCATGAGCGACGAGTACGGGCCGTACTGGTACGGCTTCGTGCCGGTCAGCGACCAGTCGTCCGCGTTCGGCGCCGCCGCCCTGGGCGCCGTCATCCTCCTCCTCGCCCACCGGTACGCCGTGGACTCCCTCCAGCTCCACTTCCGGCTCACCCGGGCGCTGCTCACCCCCAGCCAGGCCGAACTCGCCGAGCGGGTACGGGTGTTGACCGAGACCCGGCGGGACGCGGTGGACACCTCCGCGGCCGAGCTGCGGCGCATCGAGCGGGATCTGCACGACGGGGCGCAGGCCCGGCTGGTCGCGATGGGCATGGACCTCAACACCATCGAGATGCTGATCGAGAAGGACCCCGAGCAGGCGAAGCAGCTGATCGCGCAGGCCCGCAAGTCCTCTGTCGACGCCCTCGCCGAACTGCGTGACCTGGTGCGCGGGATCCATCCGCCGGTGCTCGCCGAGCGGGGACTGGGCGACGCCGTAAGGGCGCTGGCGCTGCGGCTGCCGCTCGCCTCCGAGGTGACGGTCGAGCTGCCGGGGCGGGCGGACGCGCCGGTGGAGGCCGCCGCGTACTTCGCCGTCAGCGAGGTCCTCACCAACGCGGTGAAGCACTCGGGCGCCGACCGGATCTGGATCGACCTGCATCACGTCGACGAGGGGGCGGGGATGCTGCGGGTCTCCGTCACCGACAACGGCAGGGGCGGCGCGGTGATCGGCGCCGGGTCCGGGCTGGCCGGGGTGGAACGCCGACTGGGTACATTCGACGGCGTCCTGGCCGTCAGCAGTCCCGCGGGCGGTCCCACCATGGTCACCATGGAGATCCCTTGCGCGTTGTCCTAGCCGAAGACCTCTTCCTGCTGCGCGACGGACTCGTCCGGCTCCTTCAGGCCTACGACTTCGAGATCGCCGCGGCCGTCGAGAGCGGCCCGGAGCTCGATGCCGCGCTGGCCGACCTGGCGCCGGACGTCGCCGTGGTGGACGTACGGCTGCCGCCGACGCACACCGACGAGGGCCTCCAGTGCGCCCTGCGGGCCCGCCGCGCCAGGCCCGGCCTGCCGGTGCTGGTGCTCTCCCAGCACGTGGAGCAGCTGTACGCGCGGGAGCTGCTCGCCGACGGCACCGGCGCGGTGGGGTATCTGCTGAAGGACCGGGTGTTCGACGCGGAGCAGTTCGTGGACGCGGTCCGGCGGGTGGCGGCCGGCGGCACCGCGATGGACCCGCAGGTGATCCAGCAGCTGCTGTCCCGGAAGGCCGCCGACGACCGGCGGCCGCTGGACCGGCTGACCCCGCGGGAGCTGGAGGTGCTGGAGCTGATGGCGCAGGGGCGGTCGAACGCGGCCATCGCCGGGCAGCTCGTGGTCACAGAACGGGCCATCGCCAAACACACCTCCAACATCTTTGCCAAACTGGACCTGGAGGTCTCGGACGACGACAATCGCCGCGTCCTGGCGGTTCTCGCCTATCTGGACCAAGACCGCTGAAATGACAAGTGCGGTACGGCAGTTGCCGTGAAATTTCTGAGACTGCTGAACACCTGTGGGACTCCGTCCGTATGGAACGGAGCCGCTTCACTCCTGTCGGGCGCCTCGCTGCCCCGCAAGGAAGTCAGAGGAGTTCCATGGGACGCAACAATCGAAAACGCCGTACGCCGCTGGCCACCAAGGCCATAGCCGCATCGGCGGCCCTAGCGCTCGGTGGGGGCGGGCTGATCTGGGCGAACTTCTACGCATCCGCGCACGAGTCGGGCTCTCAGCAGAATCAGACGAGGTCGGCCGGGGCGCAGATCGCCACGATCGACTGCCCGGACGTCGGCCAGCAGCTCACCGAGGTGCCGGACCAGGCGCGGGGCGAGGTCGACGGCGAGTTGGCCACTCTGGACCAGCAGATCACCGAGTCCTACCAGCGGCTCGCGACCACGCGGGACGCTCAGGCGGGTGACGCCAGCTACGTCCAGAACGCCATTCTCCAGCCGCTCAAGGACCGGCGGAAGGCGATCATCGACCGCATTCAGCTGGAGATCAACCGGGTCGGTGGCAACGCCTCGGAGGACCTGGACAACCTGTCCGGCTGCACCGGCACGCCCGCCCAGACGACCGACGGCGAAGCCGACGGTCAGAACCCGGGCGACGGCCAGGACACCGGCGACGGCGGTCAGGACGCGGGCGACGGCCAGAACGCCGGTGACGGCGGGGCGGACGCCGGCGACGGCGGTCAGGACGCGGGTGACGGCGGCCAGGCTCCGGGCAACGGCCAGGGTGGCAACGGACCGTCCGCGGACGACTTCGTCGACATCACCCAGGTCCAGGCGAACGCCCAGCTCGGTGTCGGCGCCAACGGTCTCCCGGCGAACGGCCGGTCGGGCTCGCGGGGCACCTTCACCACGAAGTGCGGCACCAACGGCAACGACAACCACAACACCGACAACGTGATCGTGGCCCCGGGTGTCAGCAACGGCGCCCACCACCTGCACGACTACGTCGGCAACCAGAACAACGACGCCTTCGCGAGCGACCAGGACCTGGCGAACGCCGACACCAGCTGCCAGAACCAGAACGACCGGTCGTCGTACTTCTGGCCGGTGCTGCGTCTGCAGGACGGGACGCAGGACTTCGACCAGAACAACGCCGGTGGCGGTACCGAGGGCAACGTCGGCAAGATCCTCGAACCCGCGCAGGCGCAGCTGAAGTTCGTCGGCAACAAGCGGAGCAAGGTCACCGCGATGCCGCAGGCCCTGCGCATCATCACCGGTGACGCCAAGGCCTTCGTCAACGGCAACGGCAACGCGAACGTCAACTGGAGCTGCACCGGCTTCGAGAACAAGGTCCAGCTCAAGGACAAGTACCCGATCTGCCCCGAGGGCAGTGACGTGGTCCGCACGACCAACTTCCAGAGCTGCTGGGACGGCCAGAACATCGACAGCGCCAACCACCGTACCCACGTGGCGTTCGTCCAGGCCGACGGCACCTGCGCCAACGGCTTCAAGGCGATCCCCCAGCTCCAGGTCCGTCTGGTCTACGACGTTCCCGCGCCGACCGTCGAGAACGGTCAAGTGGTGAACCCGTACGCGGTGGACACCTTCCCGGAGCAGCTGCACAAGCCGATCACCGACCACAACGACTTCATCAACTTCTTCTCCGCGAACTTGATGAACAAGATGGTCAACTGCATCAACAACGGCCAGCGCTGCCAGTGACCCACTGAGAAGGCCGGCGGTGAGATTCCCTCACCGCCGGCCTTCGCGTGTACCCGGGCTCAGTGACCCTTGTCGTGCCCGCCCTCGTGCACGGTGTGGTCGGTGCCCTCTTCGAGGTCCCCGCCGAGCGTCTTGCGCAGCACGGTCAGGGTGCTGGTCTCGTCCCCGACGGCCACCCACTTCCGCCCGACGAGATAGTGCCCGCCGTAGTCCTTCGCCCCGTTGATCCACTCCCGCTGCCCGCGGTCGGTGGCGAAGGTGGCGAGGATGAACTTGCCGTCGTCGTCCTTGCAGATGGCCTGCCGGATGTCGTCGGCGTCGATCTGGATGTCCGGCGCGCACTTCACCTCGGCGGCGAGCTGCTCCAGACTCCCGGACGCGGTCTCCGGCACGGCGGCCTGATCATCACCGGCGCCACCGGAGCCACACCCCGCGAGCACCAACGCGGCCACGGCCACGAGCATCGGTCGGGTCACCTTCATCTGTTCCTCCATACAGGGGCCTCCCGGTGGATACGGCTCCCGTGCGCGGAGCGCTCAAAATACCTCTGCGGGGCGCACGCGCGCATGCGAGAGTGACGTGGTGAACAGCGACTGGGAAGACCGCGTGACCGCTGCCTGGGCGACCTTCGACGACTACCCCGAGGAGCGGGCCGCCGACTTCAGGACGGTGATCGACACCCTGGTCGCCGAGCTCCCCGACGACAGCCCGCTGGGCCCCTTCGAGCGGGCCTGCGCCTGGGACTCCACGGGCCACTCGGACCAGGCGGTCCCGCTGTACCGGGAGGCTCTCGCGCTCGGTCTCAGCGGCTACAAGGGCCGCCGGGCGAAGATCCAGCTGTCCAGCTCGCTGCGGAACGTCGGACAGGCCGAGGAGGGCGTCAAGCTGCTGACGCCGGAACTGGACGCGCCCTCGGACGAGTTGGACGACGCGGTACGGGCCACGCTCGCCCTCTGCCTGTCCAGCCTCGGCCGGGACCGTGAGGGGCTCTCCCTCGTGCTCGGTGCGCTGGCGCCTCATCTGCCGCGCTATCAGCGGTCGATGGCCAACTATGCGCGGGCGCTCGTGGAGCCCGAGGGCTGAGTCACCCGGGTGGCGGTGACCAACCAACGGTTCGCTCGTTTGGCTGGGCGTGCAGTCACAGGATGTCGCCCCGCGCGCCGCAGTCGCTTCCGCCACCGATCCCGTCGTCGACGTCGAGCAGGCCGAGGCGGCGCTGGTCGAGCACTATCCCCGGCTGGTCCGGATCGCGTATCTGGTGCTGCCGCCTGGGCTCGGGCGCAATCGGCGGGTCCTGACCGCGCATGCGCTGACCCAGCGCGCGCTGCCCCGGGGGCGGAAGCCCACGCCGGTGATTCCGGCTCAGGCCACGGGGCGCGAGGGGGATCCGGGGTATGCCTTCGTGCGGCTGCGCGTGGTGCGCGCGGCGCTGGAGGCGGGGCTGCCGCTGAGCCTGCGGGCCCGCCCCAAGCGGGCCCAACTGCCGCCGCTGTTGCCCCAGGTGTGGGGGCTCAGGCTCTTCCCCCGCTCGGGCGGCGCCGACGAACTCGCCCTCGACCAGCGGCTGTCGGCGCTCGACGGACCGGCCCGCGCGGCGTACGTCCTGCGCGGCCTGGAGAAGCTGCCCGACGGCGACGTACGCAAGGTGCTGGCCGCGGCCGGGGTCGCCGACCCACAGGCGGCGCTCCAGGAGGCCGACTCGGTGGCCGAGCAGTACGGCCTGCTCGACTCCCCCGAGTTCGACCCCTGCTCGCTCCAGGCCCGGCCCACCGATCTGATGCGGCGCCGCCAGCACCTGAAGGCGGCGCTGGTCGCGGGGGCCGCGCTGGTGGTGTGCGGGGCGCTGCTGGGGCTGCCCGGGGAGGGCTGGGCCCCGGACGGCGCGGCGGCGCCCCCGTACGCGCAGAACCCGGCCGCCCAGGCCGCCCTCGACCCCAGCAGGCTGGTCAAGGTCGCCCCGGCCGCCTGGCAGTCCGCCTCGCGCACCGACTTCTCCGTCTGGCCCGCGCGCGGCGAACTCACCGGCGACCGAGCCCTGTTGCGCCGCGCCCTCGCCGTCTGGGCCCGCCCCGGCGAGCAGGTCCGTGTCTCGGTCACCCCCGGCACCCCCTCCGGCGGCCCCGCCGGCCCGCCCCAGCTCCTGTACGCGGGCACCGTCGACAACGCCCGCGTGGTGATCCTCTACGACGGACTGCGCATCGCCCGCTACGCCGAGCCCAAGGACGGCACGGCCGGTGCCGCCATGGACTTCGCGCGGGTCGACGGCGCGACCGGCGCCGAGGCGAGCGCCGTGGTGCTGGGGCGGGCCGACGGCAACGTCCGCTATCTGATGGCGCCGTGGGTGAAGAAGACGGCCGAGCGGGATCTGCTGAAGCCGGGTTCCGGGGCGATGGCGCTCACCCTGACCGACGGCACCACCTCGCCGCTCGCCAGCCCGGCCGCGCAGCAGTCCAGCTGCACCTCGTGGAACGTCCTCCAGGTCACCGACGGCTCGGGGACGCAGTTGCTGTCCGACCTCGGCGAGCTGGTCCCGGCGCGGCTGACCGCCGGCCGCCCCGGAAAGGCAGAGGGCGCCTCCGGCGCTGCGGAACTGCGCACCTGGGCGCCGTACGCCTGCTCGCTGTCGGCCGTGCGGGCGCAGGGGGTGCGGACGGTGAACGCCTGGGAGTTCGCGCGGCAGCCGCTGCCGGACGCGAGTGGCTCGGCGGAGTGGGTGTGCACCCGCGCGGAGACCTGGCGCGGGGGCGGCACCCGAGTGCTGGCCCAGTTCCGGACGCCGGGCAGCCCGTACGGGGCGGTGGCGGCGAAGGCCGAGAACGTCCCGGCGTGCGGTCCGCGTGATCCGCAGGTGCTGGCCGGGGTGCTGTGGAAGGCGAAGGGCGGGGACTGGTACCTGCTGGCGGCGGGTGGTCCGGACACGGCGTCGATCGGGACGACGGGCGGGGTGAGCGCCTCGGCGGAGACCAACCTGCTGACCGCGCGGACCGAGCAGGGCGCGCAGGCGGAGCTGAAGGGCACCCTCAAGGACGGGCGGGGCGTCAGCGGGCTCCAGTAGGCGGTGGCCGGGCCGGAAAAGTACGTGGCACACAGGGGTTCTGCTCGGACTTACTCCTCAGTACATTGACATCATGTCTAACAAGCAGGTCCGGGTGCCCCGGCCCGTCGAGGAAGAGCGGATCGCGCTCAAGGCGCGCAAGGTGTCCTTCTCGTGGGAGGACACGCCGTTGCACTGGGTGCCGGGGGATCCCTTCGCCACGCACACCATGAATGTGCTGCATCTGCTGCTGCCGGCCGGCGAGCGCTGGTTCGTGCATGTGTACAAGCAGGTCCTGCCGTACATCCGGGACGAGCGGCTGCGCGAGGACGTCATCGGGTTCATCGGCCAGGAGGCGATGCACTCCCAGGCCCATGACGAGGTGCTGCCCCACCTGAAGGAGCTGGGGCTCGACCCGACCCCGTACACCGCGCAGGTGGACTGGTTCTTCGAGAAGATGCTCGGCGACCGGACCCTGCCGCCGGGCCGGGCCCGGCGCTGGTGGCTGATGGAGCGGGTCGCGCTGATCGCGGCCATCGAGCACTACACCGCCTTCCTCGGCGACTGGGTGCTCAACGCCGAGGAGCTGGACCGCCGGGGCGCCGATCCCACCATGCTGGACCTGCTGCGCTGGCACGGCGCCGAGGAGGTCGAGCACCGGTCCGTGGCCTTCGAGCTGTTCATGCATGTCGACGGGTCCTATCGGCGGCGCGCCCGCACCTGGGCGCTGGCGTTCACGGCGCTGGTGTTCCTGTGGCAGCGCGGGATCCGCTTCTTCATGGAGAACGACCCGACCCTGCTGGACGGCAAGGCGAGCTTCCGTGCCTTCTACGTCCGGGGCCGGCGCGGGGTGCTGCCCTCGACGGGGGACATGCTCCGCTCGATACCCCGCTATCTGAGCCGGGAGTACCACCCCTCCCAGGAGGGCTCCACCGAGCAGGCGGTCGCCTATCTGGCCTCCTCCCCCGCCGCCGTCGCCGCCCTCGCGGCGGAGAAGGGGGCCAAGTGATGGCCGGGCTGCGGACCTTGGTGGTCGTCGCGGGCGCCGCGCTGGTCGTCCGGCGCGCGATGCGCCGCCGGATCCAGGACTCGCCGCTGTGGCCGATGCCCGCCCTGGACGAGCCGATCTCCGGCCGGCCCCGGTCACGGGCGCTGCGGCTGCTGGTGACCGCGCACGAGACGGTCGCCGACGGGGTCGTACGGCTGCGGCTCGAAGGGCACGATCTGCCGCGCTGGGAGCCCGGCGCCCATCTGGACCTGGTGCTGCCGTCCGGTCTGGTCCGGCAGTACTCGCTGTGCGGGGACCCCGAGGACACCTCCTCGTACACCGTCGCCACCCGGCTGGTGGAGGACGGGCGGGGCGGTTCGCGCGAGGTGCACGAGCAGCTGCGGGAGGGGCTCGAACTGGAGGTGCGCGGGCCGCGCAACCGCTTCCCGCTCGTCGCGGCGCCCGCCTATGTCTTCGTCGCCGGGGGCATCGGGATCACGCCGGTCCTGCCGATGCTGCGGTCCCTGCCCGAGGGCACCGACTGGCGACTGCTGTACGGCGGGCGGACGCGGGCCTCGATGCCGTTCCTGGAGGAGGTCGAGAAGCTGGACGCCGGGCGGGGCCGGGTCCGGATCGTCGCCGCCGACGAAGACGGGCTGCCCGATCTGGACGCGCTGTTCGCGGCGGCCCCGGAGGGCGCGGCCGTCTACTGCTGCGGTCCCGAAGGGCTCATGGCGGCGGTGGAGGAGCGGGCCCCTCGGGTGCATCTGGAGCGGTTCACGCCCAGCGCCTCGACCGCCGGGAACGAGGCCTTCGAGGTGGAACTGCGGCGCAGCGGGCGGGTACTGACGGTCCCGGCGGACTCCACTGTGCTGGCGGCCGTACGCAAGGAGCTGCCGGACACGCTGTACTCCTGCGAGCAGGGGTTCTGCGGGACCTGCCAACAGCGGGTGCTGGCGGGAGAGGTGGAGCACCGGGACGAGCTGCTCACGGACGCGGAGCGTGACGGCTCGATGCTCATCTGTGTGTCCCGGGCACGGGGTGAGCGGCTGGTGCTGGACATGTGAACGCCGTTGGCCGGTGCGGCCCGTTCAGGGGCCGAATCCGATCGGTAAGGTGTTCGTATGACTACCGGGGTACGCCGCAGAATGGGTGTCGAGGAGCGACGACAGCAGTTGATCGGCGTCGCCCTCGAACTCTTCAGCCGCCGCTCGCCGGACGAGGTCTCCATCGACGAGATAGCGTCCGCCGCGGGCATCTCGCGTCCGCTGGTGTACCACTACTTCCCCGGCAAACTCAGCCTGTACGAGGCCGCGTTGAAGCGGGCCTCGGACGATCTGGCGTCCCGGTTCGTGGAGCCGCACGACGGTCCGCTGGGGGCGCGGCTGCTGCGGGTGATGCGCCGCTACTTCGACTTCGTCGACGAGCACGGGCCCGGTTTCTCGGCGCTGATGCGCGGCGGCCCGGCGGTCGGCTCCTCGACCACGAACGCGCTCATCGACTCCGTACGGCAGGCGGCGTACGACCAGATCCTGTCGCATCTGCGGGTCGAGGAGCCGCCCGCGCGGCTGGAACTGGTCGTCCGCTCCTGGATCTCGCTCGCCGAGTCGACGGCGCTGATCTGGCTGGACGGCCGGCGCATCCCGCGGGCCGAGCTGGAGGTCCAGCTGGTGCAGGACTTCGCCGCGCTGGCCGCCGTCAGCGCCGCCCATGACGAGGAGCTGACGGCGCTGCTGCGCCGCCTGCTCAAGAACGAGCCGGCCGACGGCCCGTTCACCGACCTGGCGGCGCGGCTGATCACGCTGGCGTCCGAGGACGGGTGACCGCCTAGAACTCGGCCTTGCTGTACGACGGATCGAGGTCGCGGACCTCGGCGGAGACATGCGTCCGGTAGCCGTCCTGCGGCTCGACGAACTTGCGCAGCAGGTCCACCACCGCCTCGGTGAGCGCCGCCTTGGTCTCGTCGCTGCGTCCGGCGAGCAGGCCGATCGTGACGTGCACGATGCCGTGGTCGTCGACGTCCGTACCGACCGCCACGTCCTCGCCGCGCACGACCTGCGTCTTGCACGCCTCGATCCGCGCGGCCGCCTTCTCGACGACCAGCTGGTTCAGCGCGCTCGCGAAGCCTTCCCAGTCGACGTCGTCGCGCCCGGTCCGGTTGACGAGAATCTGTGGCATGGGCACTCCTGTTCTAGGGCAACTCCGCTCACCCTAACCGCAGCGCCAGCATGGCGATGTCGTCCTCACGGTCATGGCCGAAGCAGCGCAGGAGGGTGTCGCAGAGGGGGGCGAGGCCCGGTGGCGCCTCGGTGGCGGCCGTGCGGAGCTGGTCCAGGGATACGGCGAGATCGACGCCGCGGGTCTCGATGAGACCGTCCGTGACCATGAGGAGGCGGTCGCTGGGGGCCAGGCTCAGCTCGGTGGGCTGGGGGCGGTCCAGGCCGAGGCCGAGGAGCGGGCCGCACACCTTCACGTACTCCGCCCGCCCCTCCGCGCGCACGATCAGCGGCGGGATGTGACCGGCGTTGGCGATCCGGGCCCGCCCGGTGGCGGGATCCGCGAGCACCAGGCAGACGGTGGCCGTGACCTCGGGGTGGTAGTGCTGGAGCATCCGGTCCAGACGCTCGGCGAGCGCCCTGGGGTCGCCGTCGGCCACGCCGTAGGCGCGCAGCGCGTGCCGGAGCTCGACCATCACGGTGGCCGCCTCCAGCGAGTGCCCGGCGACGTCCCCGACCGCGGTGAGGATGCCGCTCGGGGTGCGCACGGCGGCGTAGAAGTCGCCGCCGATCTCGGTGTCCCGGGACGCGGGCACGTACCGCACGACCAGATCGACGCCGGGCAGTTCGGGCAGGCGCCGCGGCTCGGGCAGGAAGCTGCGCTGGAGGGTGAGCGCGATATGCCGTTCCGCCTGGTACATCAGCAGGGTTCCGGCGGCGAAGGCGGTGGCCTGGGCGAGCCGCAGGAGGGAGACGTCGTCCACGGGCCCGAGCGGCGGAGTGCGGCGCGCGGGCGTGGCGATGCACACCGGTGTCCGCCGCTCCTGGGTGAACGCCAGCACCAGCCGGGCGTCGTCCTGGCGGCCGGCCCGGAAGAACCCGGCGGGCCACAGCGGGGCGGGCACCACGGTGCTGTGCACTCCGGTACGGCCCTCGGCGATCCGGCCGATCAGCCGGGCCACCTCCTCATGGGCGCTGAGGTCGGGCAGCGCGAGGCGGCTCCGGGAGGTGCCCGTGTCCAGCGTGCCGTCGGGGCCGAGCACGAAGACGACGGCGTCGGTCCCGGTGAGCCGGGCCGCGCCCATGGCGGCGGAGTCGGCCAGCTCGCGCGGGCAGCGGGCCGCCTGCACGGTGACGATCGTCTCGGACAGCAGCGTCAGCCGGTGCGCGAGCAGTTCGAAGTCACCGCGCCGACGCGCCCCGCGCACCGCCGCCCGGACCACGGCCTGGATCTCCAGCGGCTCGGCCGGCACGGTCAGATAGGCGTCGCCGCCCGCGTCCAGGCCCCGGCACCGGTCGTGCGGGCCGAGGGCGGCGGCGGAGAAGTGGACGACGGGCAGCGTCGCGATGGAGGGCCGGGCCCGCACCCGGCGGCACAGTTCGAAGCCGCTCATGTCCGGCAGCCCGACGTCCACCAGCGCCACATCGGGCAGCGCGCCGTCGTGCAGCCGCGCGTCGAGTTCCACGAGCGCCTCGCCGCCGCTGGCGACGGGCACCACCTGGTGTCCCGCGCGCCGCAGCACGGCGCCCATGGCGTACCGGTTGGCCGCCACGTCGTCCACGACCAGCACGGTGGTCGCGCCCGGCCGCTTGTCGTATCCGTCCATCTCCGACAGCCCTCGGGGCGGGGGAAAAGGGAAAGGGTGGAGCGGTCCCCGCGAAGGGTCCGCCCCACCCAACCTAGTGCGATGTCAGCCGATTTGGGCGAACACCGCCACAGTGCGCCCCGGAACGGCGAAGGTGCCGGATTCCTTCTCGTACGACGAACCCTTGACGATAGAATCCGCGCCCGATGCCTGCGTCCGGTGCAACGCGTAGCTCTTTCCGGCCAGTTCGGCGATCCGCTGCTGCTGCGCGTCCGGGGTCGCGTTGAACACGACCACGAGGTCGCCGAGCGTCATGGTGATCACGCCGGGCGTCTCCTCCGTGCCGGACAGCGGGAAGCCGAGCTTCGACTGGACCTGGTCGGCGGTGCCGAGCGAGAACACGCTCTCCGTCGAGCGGATCCGCAACAGGTCCCGGTACGCGGCCGAGGCCCCGTCGATCTGCTCGCAGCCCACCTTCACCGCGGCGAGCAGCGGCTTGGCGTAGGACCACTTGGACTGGTTGTCGGCGGCCATCGGCAGCCCGCGGCCCATGCCGTTGCCGTCGGCGCAGTTCCAGTGGATGGCGTTGAACCAGTCGCCGCTGTCGTAGGAGTTGCGGTCCAGGGACTTGGAGCGCAGCAGGTCGGTGCCCGCCTGAGAGAGCGCCGGGCCCTGCGAGAGGGTGGCGGTCGCCATGGCGAGGACCTGCATCCGGGCCCGGTCGTCGGCGCTCGTCGTCGCGGGCAGCTTGAACGCGAGGGCGTCGAACAGGGACTCGTTGTCGTGCGCGTCGGCGTAGGCGAGCGCGTCGCCCGGTGCGTCCGCGTAACCGGCGGGCTGGCCGTTGTAGTCGACCTCGGCGCCCTTGACCTCCTTGCCGCTGGTGTCGGTGAACCGGTAGCCCGCGAGGTTGCCGGACAGACCCACCTTGATCAGGTCCTGGTAGTGCAGCAACCGGGCCTTCTGCTCGGCCGTGGTGCCGTTGTTCTTCGAGGAGTTGGGCTCGTTGTAGAGACCGGAGGCGAAGCCCTGGACGCCCGGGTCCTCGTCGAAGGGGCCGCCGCCGCGCACCGCGTCACGGGCGCGGTCGGAGAAGGTGGCGACGCCGGTGCCGGCCATGTTCTTCTGGGTGGCCTGGACGAAGCGGGCGTCGTCGGCGATCTCACCGAAGTTCCAGCCCTCGCCGTACAGGATGATCTTCTTGCCGTCGACGCCGTCTTTCGCCAGGGTCAGGGCGTCGAGGGCCTCGCGGACCGCGAGGATGTTCTCCTTCGGGTGGTGGCCCATGAGGTCGAAGCGGAAGCCGTCGACCTTGTACTCCTTGGCCCAGGTGACGATCGAGTCCACGACGAGCTTGCCCATCATGGCGTTCTCGGTGGCCGTGTTGGCGCAGCAGGTGCTGTTGGCGACCGAGCCGTCGGCGAGGAGCCGCTGGTAGTAGCCGGGCACGATCCGGTCCAGGACGCTGGTCGCGGCCTGTCCGCTCGACGCGGTGTGGTTGTAGACCACGTCCATGACGACCCTGAGGCCGTCCTCGTTCAGCGCCTTGACCATCTGACGGAACTCGACGTTGCGGGTGGTGCCGTCCGGGTCGGTCGAGTAGGAGCCCTCGGGGACCGTGTAGTGGTACGGGTCGTAGCCCCAGTTGTAGGCGTCCTTCGCGGCGATCTTCGCCACGCACGCCTGCTGCTCCTCGGAGTCGGCCGGGTAGGAGGCCAGGTCGCAGTCGGCGGTCTGCTGGTCCGTCTTCTTCTCGGGGATGGTCGCGATGTCGAACGCGGGCAGCAGATGGACGTACGACGTGCCCGCCTCGGCCAGCTTGCGCAGGTGCTTGGAGCCGTCGCTGAGCTTGTCGGTGAAGGCCCGGTAGGTGCCCCGGTCGGAGGCCGTGGAGTCCTCGACCGAGAAGTCCCGCACGTGCAGTTCCTGGATCTGCGCGTCCTTCAGCGGCACCGCCCTGGGCTTGGTGTACGTCGACCAGCCCGCCGGGGCCAGCGACTTGTCGCCGAGGTCGACGGCCAGGCTGCGCTGGGAGTCGGCGGTCAGGGCGAGCGAGTAGGGGTCGGTGACCTTGTTGGTGACGATCTGGCGGACGCTGGGCGCCCACACCTTCACGACGTACCGGTAGGGCTTGTTCTTCCAGGTCGCCGGGCCGGTGACGGACCAGACGCCGGTGGCGGAGTCGCGCTTCATGGCGACGGTGGAGTCACCGATCTCCAGCTTGACCGACTGCGCGGTGGGCGCCCAGACGGACAGCGTGGGCCGCCCCTTGCTGAACGTCGGGCCGAGGTCGGCGCCGGTGGCGTCGTACAGGTCGTCCAGGACGCCCGCGATCTGCACGCCGGTCGCGGTGAGGACGGCGCCGTTGGCCGCGCGCTGGGAGGCGACGACCTGACCGCGCAGGGCCTCGCGGACCCGGTCCCGGTCACGGGGGTCGACGGTCCAGGCGGTGTACGCCTTCAGGTGCGGGAACTTCGCCTTCTGGGCGTCGGTGAGCGTGCTCTTCGACAGGCGCAGCCACTGCTGGTCGTCGCCGGTCAGGGCGCCGTCCTTCACCGCGATGGAGCCGGTGCCGGAGTAGAGCAGCTGGGTGGAGGCGGCGGCCTCGGAGCCGTTCCAGGCGACGGTGTTCCGGTCGATCCAGACCGCCTTGGAGGTGGTCAGGTCGAGCGCGGCCGCGCTGCCCGCGGGCTGCGGCAGCAGGTACTTCTCCTGGCCGCTCACCAGCCACACCTCGTGGCCGTTGGCCTTGAGGTCCAGCGACTGGTCGGCGGGCAGGTCCTTCTCGTCGCCCTTGTGCAGGATGTAGCTGAGGCTGGTGGCCCCGTCGGTGAGCGGTACCTCGAAAACCGCGCCATAGGCATCAGTCTTCACCGGCTTCAGCGGGTTCGACCACTCGGTGGGGTTCGCGGCACCCGTCCAGGTGTGCAGGCCCCAGCCGTCGTAGTTGCCGTCCGCGCGGTGGTAGTGCAGGACGGCCTTGGACTTGTCCTGGGCCGGGTACTCGGGCCGCTCGGTCTGTACGGCCTCCTTGCCCTGCTCGATCCAGATCTCGCCGTGCTTGGTGACATCGATGGTGCGGTCGGCGGAGACGTCCTTGTTGCCGTCCTTGTCGATGACCAGGTACCCGATGCTGGAGGCGCCGGGCTTCAGCTTGACGTAGGCGAAGGCGCCGTAGGCGTCCCGGCCGATGAAGGGGTGGCTGTCGGGCCAGTTGGTGGACTCGCCCTCGGCGAGGTCGCCCCAGGCGTACAGGCCCCAGTCGGTGTAGTCGCCGTCCGCGCGCTTGTAGTGGACGATCGCGTAGTCCCGGGAGGAGGCGGTGGGGATCTCCTCGGCGGGCGGGGTGCCGGTGGTGGAGGCGGCGGTCGCGCTCGCGGTGCGGCCGGCCGAGTCGATCACGACGGCCTTGTAGCGCAGGGCGGTGCCGGCGGGTACGTCCTCGCCGATGACCTGGGTGACCTTGTACGGGGCGTGGTCGGCGGAGCCGAGCGTCCGCCACTTGCCGTTGCCGGTCTGGGCGGCGAAGACGACGCGGTTGAGCTGTCCGCCGTCGACGTCGGCGGCGATCTCCACGGTGCCGGTGGCTCCGGCGGCCGGGGCCTTGAGGGTGAGGGCCGGCTTGGCGGCGGGGGCGCCGAGGCGCCCGGTGGCCTTGAGGACCACGGCGGATCCGGCGGGGACGGTGACGGTGAGCTTCTTGTCGGCGTCGGAGGCCGCGGTGGCGTCGGTGCCGTAGAGGCCCCGGAAGGCCAGGTTCGCCGAGCCGGTCGCGAAGGTCGCCGTCTTCGCCTCGCTCGCGTTGTTGAAGGCGACGACGTACTCGGTGCCCGTCTTCGCGTCGGTGCGGGAGACGGCGTAGATGCCGGCGCCGTCGGCCGCGTAGCGCTCGGTCTGGACGCCGTCGGTCAGGGCCGGGTGGGCCTTGCGGAGCTTGGCGAGAGCACTGATCTGCTGGTAGAGCGGTGCGCTCGTGTCGTAGGCGTTCTCGGCGTGGGTGCGGTCGGTGCCGATCTGGTCGTCGTCCAGGTAGTCGGCGGTCTTGGAGGCGAACAGGGTCTGGCGGGCGTCCTTGTCGCCGCCGGAGCCGGTGAAGCCCTGCTCGTCGCCGTAGTAGACGACCGGGTTGCCGCGGTTGAGGAACATCAGCTCGTTGGCGAGCTTCGCCTTCTTCAGCAGCTCGGCGTCGGTCGCGTCCTTGTCGTCCTGGTTCAGGAAGTACCCGATGCGGCCCATGTCGTGGTTGCCGAGGAAGGTGACCTGCTCGTACGCGTTGGCCTTGCCGGTCGTGTACTTGTAGTCGGCGCCGAAGACGGACGCGAGCCGCTGCGCGCTGCCGCCCTGGGAGGCGTACTGCCGGGCCGCCTCCTGGAAGGGGAAGTCGAGCGTGGCGTCCAGGCGGCCCTGGGTGACGTACGGGGAGGTGATGTCCGGGTCGGCGGAGTACACCTCGCCGAACATGAAGAAGTCGTCGCGGCCCTGCTTGGCCGCGTAGGAGTCGAGGGCGGTGGCCCACTGGGTCCAGAACTCCATGTTGACGTGCTTCACGGTGTCGATGCGGAAGCCGTCGATGTCGAAGTCCCTGACCCACCGCTGGTAGATCTTCTCCATCCCGCTGACCACCTCGGGACGCTCGGTCCACAGGTCGTCGAGGCCGGAGAAGTCACCGTGCAGGGCGCTCTCGCCGGCGAAGGTGGAATCGCCCCGGTTGTGGTACATCGTCGGGTCGTTGAGCCACGACGGGACCTTGTTGTTCTTGGACACCTTCGGCGTGCGGGCGAAGGAGTCGGTGTCGACGGCCGGGAAGTCCCGCTCGCCGTCGGCATAGTCGGCGTCGTCGAAGGGCTCGCCGTCCTTCGTCAGGTACGGGAAGGCGCCCTTGGCGAGGTAGTCGTAGGACTTCTCCTCGTAGTCGACGACGTCGGCGGTGTGGTTGGTGATGACGTCGAAGTAGACCTTCATGCCCTTGGCGTGCGCCTTGGCGATGAGGGTCTCCAGGTCCTTGTTGGTCCCGAAGTGCGGGTCGACCTGGGTGAAGTCGGTGATCCAGTACCCGTGGTAGCCGGCCGAGGCGTTGGCGCCGGTGCCCTGCACGGGCTGGTTCTTGAAGATCGGCGCCATCCAGATGGAGGTGGTGCCGAGGCCCTTGATGTAGTCGAGCTTCTTGGTCAGGCCCTTGAGGTCGCCGCCCTGGTAGAAGCCCTTGTCGGTGGGGTCGTACCCGGTCGAGAGGCGCGAACCGGTCAGTCCGCCCTTGTCGTTGCCGGTGTCGCCGTTGGCGAAGCGGTCCGGGAGCACGAAGTAGAACTGCTCGCGGGTGACGTCGTGCCGGGCGGGCTCGGCCGCGAGCCTCGCGTCCGACGGGGGCGCGGGCGGGGTATCGGCTCGGGCCGCCAGCGGCTGGACGAGTGCCGCGGCCAGCGCGGTCACGGTGACCGCGGCGACCCGTCCGGCCTGCGCGGTGCGGCGCCTGGGCGGCGCCGGCCATCTAGGTATCACTGACGTGAACTCCTTGCGATACGGCTCTGTTGGGTCCGACCCCGCGCGACCGTATCGCCGCCGTAAGCGTTACAGCAAGAGTCCTGAAATGATTGGTAAGAGCTTTCAGCTCCGGAGGCCGTCGGCGGCTCAGCAGCTGGACTTGCCCGCGTAGATCGCCAGCGCGGTGTTGGAGCCGAGTGTGGCCGAGAACTGACCGCTGGAGTTCACGGTCACGGCGGTGTTGTTCTGCACGTTGCAGTACGTCCCCGCGGGCAGGGAGGTCTGGTAGGTGCGGGTGAGACTGCCCGACTCGTGGTTGATGGCGACGTAGCCCTTGGCACCCCGGCCGAAGGCGATGGCGTCGGCGCCGTTGTCCCACCAGTTGGTCACCGACTCACCGCGGGTGGCGTTGCGGAAGGCGACCATGCGCATGATCTCGGGCCACTTGTGCTGGCACTTCCAGCCGTCCTGCCAGCAGGCGTTGACGGTGCCGCCGTTGGGCGGGCCCGCGTCGATGTCGGACCACTCGTAGGCGGAGTTGATGTCCGGGGCGCCGTAGGGGTAGGCGAGCATGAAGACGTTGGCGAGGGTGTAGTTCGCCCCGTCCTTGTAGTTGAGCGTGGAGCCGTTGCGCTCGGTGTCGTGGTTGTCGACGAAGACACCGGAGACGGAGCTGCTCATATAGCCCCAGCCCTCGCCGTAGTTCTTCAGGTAGGCGAGGTTCTCGTTGTTGAAGACGCGCTTGAGGTCGTAGGCGTAGCGGAACTCCTGGACGTCGCCGTTGCCGGTGTACTCGGTGGGCTGGACGGCCTCGCCGCTGCCGTAGATGGCCTCCTGCTTCCAGTACACGGAGGTGTTGGTGAGGCGCGACTTGATGTCGGCGAGGTCGGCGGCGGGGATGTGCTTGGCCGCGTCGATGCGGAAGCCGTCGACGCCGAGCGAGAGCAGGTCGTTCATGTACCCGGCGATGGCGCCGCGGACGTAGGACTCCCCGGTGTCGAGGTCGGCGAGGCCGACCAGCTCGCAGTTCTGGACGTTCGCGCGGTCCGCGTAGTTGGTGATCTGCGCGGTGCAGTTGTCGAAGTCGTAGGAGGAGTACAGGCCTGGGTAGTTGTACTTGGTGTACGACGATCCGCCGGTGCCGGTGCCACTGCCCGCGGACATGTGGTTGATGACGGTGTCGACGACGACCTTCACCCCGGCCGAGTGGCAGGTGTTGACCATGTTCTGGAAGGCGGTACGGTCGCCGAGGCGCCCGGCGATCTTGTAGCTGACGGGCTGGTACGACGTCCACCACTGCGCGCCCTGGATGTGCTCGGCGGGCGGCGAGACCTGGACGTAGCCGTAGCCGGCGGGGCCGAGGGTGTTGGTGCACTCCTTGGCGACGGAGGCGAAGTTCCACTCGAACATCACCGCGGTGACGTCCTTGGTGCCGGGCGGGGAGGCGTAGGCGGCGGTGGGGGTCAGCACGCCGGCCGCCGTGGCGGTGAGCGCCGTCGCGGCGACGGACCATCTGCGTATCACGGGTGGCTCCTTGGGGGGATGGCCAGGCGTCTTTGCCCGGCGTTTGCGGAACGTACCCCTAACGAAACGTTTACAGCAAGAGGCTTGAAACTCACAGCAAGAAGTTTCAACAACCTATTGACGGGTCCCTCTCAACTCCCGCACGCTCACCAGTTGTTGAAACACGGTGAATCCTCTTGCAACCCCAACCCCCTCTTCCGGAGCCGCACATGAGCAGACACCGACCGCCCGGTGTCCTTCGCCGCACCGCGAGTCTGACAGCCGCGGGCGCCCTCGCCCTGGCCGGGGCGATCGCCCTCCCCGCCCCCGCGGCCCAGGCCGACGCCACGACCTCCGGCGATGTGATCGCCAACCTGTGGTCCTACAACTGGGACTCGGTCGCCGCCGAGTGCACGGACGTACTCGGCCCGAACGGCTACGGCGCGGTGTGGGTGGCCCCGCCCGCCGAGTCGCTGAAGCAGACCAACTACTACTGGTGGGACGTATACCAGCCCTACTCCTACGAGCTCAGCGGCCGCTTCGGGACGGCGGCCGACTTCGCCTCGATGGTGGACGCCTGCCATGACGCGGGGGTGAAGGTGTACACGGACGCGGTGATCAACCACACCGCGGCCCAGACCGGCACCGGCTACAACGGCACGACGATCAGCAACAAGTACGACACCCCCGACTGGGACCCGGACGACTTCCACACCTCGGCGGAGTGCTCCGACTCCGACCTGATCATCGACGACTGGTCCAACCTCACCGAGATCCAGAACTGCGAACTACTGGGCCTGCCCGACCTGGAGACCGAGGACGACGACGTCCGCTCGGGCATCGCCGGCTACCTGAACAAGCAGATCGCGCTGGGCGTCGACGGCTTCCGGATCGACGCGGCCAAGCACATGCCGGTGGCCGACCTGAACGCGATCTGGGCGAAGCTGGACAACACGACCTCGGGCGCGGAGCCGTACATCTTCCAGGAGGTGTACCCCGGCTCGACCCCGGCCGCCTCGGACTACTACTCCGCGGGTGACGTCCTGGACTTCTCCTACGCGAGCAAGGTGAAGTCGTCGTTCCAGGGCAACATCAGCGACCTGGAGTCGCTGCCCTCCTCCGGGGCGCTCACCCCCGCCAACTCGGTGTCCTTCGTGACCAACCACGACACCGAGCGCAACGGCCTGCACCTGAGCTACAAGGACGGCGACACCTACCGGCTGGCGAACATCTTCCAGCTCGCCTACAAGTGGTCGACGCCGACGGTCTACTCGGGCTTCGAGTTCTCCTCCTCCGACCAGGCACCCCCGAACGCGAACGGGTTCGTGACGGACACGAACTGCGCCTCCGACTGGTCCTGCCTCCAGCGGGACACCGCGATCACCGGCATGGTGAAGTGGCACAACGCGGTCGGCTCGGAGTCGGTGACCAACTGGTCGAGCAAGTCCTCGAACGTCATCGGCTTCGGCCGCGGCACGGCCGGCTACGTCGCGATCAACAACGGCTCGTCGGCGGCCACGTACACCTTCGCTACCGGCATGGCGGACGGCAGCTACGCCAACGTCGTCGACAACGGCGCCTCCACGGTGACGGTGTCGGGCGGCAACGCCACGCTGACGGTTCCCGCGAAGAGCGCCGTCGCCTTCTACGACGGTGAGTTCACGCCCTGCGACACCGCCTGCGAGGAACCGGACGACGGCACCTCGACGGTGACGGCGACCTTCAACGAGTACGCGGCCACCAGCTCCGGCCAGGACGTGTACGTCGTCGGCTCGATCGCGGCGCTCGGCAGCTGGGACACCGCCAAGGCGGTCAAGCTGTCGTCGTCCGGCTACCCGGTCTGGTCCGGCGCGGTGAGCGTGCCGGTCAGCACGTCCTTCGAGTTCAAGTACATCAAGAAGGACAGCTCCGGCAACGTCACCTGGGAGTCCAACGCCAACCGCTCCGGTGCCACCACGACGTCGGCACTGGCCTTCAACAACTCCTGGAACGTGGCGAGCGCCGCCGCCACCGACGTCACCTTCAATGTCACGGCCACCACGGACTTCGGCACCAACGTCTACGTGGTCGGCTCGATCGCCTCGCTCGGCTCCTGGGACACGGACGACGCGATCCCGCTGTCGTCGGCGTCGTACCCGACGTGGAGCAAGCTGGTGATCGTCCCCAAGAGCACGACCTTCGCGTACAAGTTCGTCAAGAAGGACGGCTCCGGGAACGTGACCTGGGAGTCCGGCACCAACCGCGCGTACACGACGGGCAGTTCGGCGGGCTACTCGACGGCTGACGCCTGGAAGTAGATCTCGCGGTGACACGACGGAGGGCCCGCCGGAGCGGGCCCTCTGTTGGTGTGGGTACCGACTGTCAGGCGGTCGTCCACCAGGCCGTGGTGTCGGCGGGGAGCTTGGCCTCGCCGTCCACCTCGGCGATCTCGCCGCTGGCGAGGAGCAGTCGGCCGTGGGCCGGGGTGGTCACCGACTCGCCGGACGTGTTCGCCACGCAGACGAACTCGCCGCGGCGGAAGGCCAGTACGCCCTCGGGGGCCTTCAGCCACTCCACCGCCTCACCGGCGCCCAGGTCCGGGTGCTCGCGGCGGGCGGCCAGGGCCGCACGGTAGAGCTCCAGGGTCGAACCCGCGGTGCCGGACTGCGCCTCCACGCTCAGCTCGGCCCAGACCGCCGGCTGCGGCAGCCAGCTGCCGCCACTGCCGAAGCCGTACGACGACCCCTCGCGGGTCCACGGGATCGGCACCCGGCAGCCGTCGCGGAAGCCGTCCTGGCCCGCGCCGCGGAAGAACGCCGGGTCCTGGCGGACCTCGTCGGGCAGGTCGACGACGTCCGGCAGACCGAGTTCCTCGCCCTGGTAGACGTAGGCCGAACCGGGCAGTGCCAGCATGAGGAGGGTCGCCGCACGCGCCCGGCGCAGGCCCAGGTCCCGGTCACCGGCGGTGCGGATCTGGGTGCCGAGGCCCGGCGGGTTGGCGAAGCGGGTGGCGTGCCGGGTCACGTCGTGGTTCGACAGGACCCAGGTCGCCGGGGCGCCCACCGGGCGCATCGCCTCCAGGGTGCGGTCGATGCAGGTGCGCAGCTGCTCGGCGTCCCATTCGGTGCCCAGGTACTGGAAGTTGAAGGCCTGGTGCAGCTCGTCGGGGCGGACGTAGTTCGCGGTGCGCTCGACGGTCGGCGTCCACGCCTCGGCGACGAAGATGCGCTCGGCGTCGTACTCGTCGAGGATCAGCCGCCACTTGCGGTAGATGTCGTGCACGCCGTCCTGGTCGAAGAACGGCATGACATCGTTGCCCAGCAGCTTGAGCTGATCATGGGATCCGAGGTCCGGCAGGCCCTCGGCCTTGACCATGCCGTGCGCCACGTCGATCCGGAAGCCGTCGACGCCCATGTCCAGCCAGAACCGCAGGATCGAGCGGAACTCGTCGCCGACGGCCGGGTGGTCCCAGTTGAAGTCGGGCTGCTCGGGGGCGAAGAGGTGCAGGTACCACTCGCCGGGCGTGCCGTCCGGTTCGGTGACCCGCGTCCACGCCGGGCCGCCGAAGATGGACTCCCAGTCGTTGGGCGGCAGTTCGCCGTTCGCGCCCTTGCCGGGGCGGAAGTGGTAGCGGTCGCGCAGCGCGGAGCCGGGGCCCTCGCGCAGTGCCCGCTTGAACCACTCGTGCTGGTCGGAGGAGTGGTTGGGCACGAGGTCGACGATGATCCGCAGGCCCACCTCGTGCGCGTCGCGGATGAGCGCGTCGGCGTCGAGGAGGTTGCCGAACATGGGGTCGACGGCCCGGTAGTCGGCGACGTCATAACCGGCGTCGGCCTGCGGCGAGGCGTAGAAGGGGCTCAGCCACACGGCGTCCACGCCGAGGTCGCGCAGATAGGGAAGTCGGGAGCGTACGCCTTCCAGGTCGCCCATGCCGTCGCCGTTGCTGTCGGCGAAGCTGCGCGGATAGACCTGGTAGATCACCGCGTCCCGCCACCAGTCGCGACGATGAGCGACGGTGGCGACGGCGGAGTTCGGTGCCGGGTCGGCGGAGTGCTGGCTCATGGTGTCCTTGATACGTAAACGATTCGCGGTCATGGGGCTGCGTCGGAAGGCGGTCATCGAGGCGGCCGCGGCATCAGCGGGGTCGGATGGACACTGCGGCCGCCTCGGGTCTGGGGCCTGGCGGCCCGGGCATCAGCCCTTCGTGCCACCCGCGGTCAAACCGGTGACCAGGTTCTTCTGCACGAGATAGAAGAACGCGGAGACCGGTATCGCGATCAGCACGGCCGTCGCGGCCATGTACTGCCGCTGCGCGTCGTGTTCGCTGACGAAGGTCTGCAGCGCGACGGCGAAGGTGTACTTCGTGTCCGACAGCATGAACGTCGAGGCGAAGGCGACCTCGCCGAAGGCGGTGATGAAGCTGTAGAAGCCGGCGACCGCGAGCCCGGGCTTGGCGAGCGGCAGGATCAACCGTACGAACGTGCCGAAGGGGGACAGTCCGTCGACCCGCCCGGCCTCGTCGATCTCGAACGGGATCGTGTCGAAGTAGCCCTTGAGCAGCCAGGCGCAGTACGGCACCGCGGTCGAGCAGTAGACCAGGATCAGACCCAGGTAGCTGTCGACGAGCTGGAGGTCGGAGAGGATCTGGTACATCGGCACGATGAGGACGGCGATCGGGAACATCTGGGTGACCAGAAGGACCCACATGAACTTCTTGTAGCCCGGGAAGCGCATCCGCGAGACCGCGTAGCCGGTGGTCGCGGCGATGATCACGCCGATGAACGTGGTGCCGAGGGACACGATCAGCGTGCTCCACAGCCAGTCGAAGAAGTTGGTGTCCTTCAGGACGAACGAGTAGTTGTCCAGCGTCATCTTCCCCCAGATGTCACCGGGGTGGAGATAGTCGTCCTTGTCCGGGCCGAGGGACAGGAACACCAGCCAGGCGATGGGGAAGAGGGCGACCAGGCTCGCCACGATGAGGATGCCGTGCGAGACGGCGGAGGCCGCGAGGCCGCGCTCGCCGCGCCGGCGCACAGTGCCCGGGGTGGTGGCCACGGGGATCTCCTTCTTCACCTCGGCGGAGGTCTCAACGGTAGTGCTCATGGGGACTCCTGCCTCAGATCGCGAGCTGCTCGTCATTGCGGTTCAGCCAGCGGCGGTAGAAGGAGGTGAAGACGATCAGGATGGCCAGCAGCAGCATTCCGTAGGCGGCCGACTGGGCGAAGTCGCGCGGCTGCTGTCCGAAGCCGAGGTAGTAGGCCCAGGTGACCAGGATCTGGGCGTCCGGGGCGGTGTCGCCGAACAGCAGGAAGATGATGGCGAACTGGTTGAAGGTCCAGATGATGCCGAGCAGGATCACGGTGGAGCTGACCGAGCGCAGGCCCGGCAGGGTGACGTAGCGGAACTGCTGCCACCGGCTCGCGCCGTCCATCTCGGCGGCCTCGTAGAGGGTGGAGTCGATGGACTGCAGTCCGCCGAGCAGCGAGAGCATCATGAACGGCACACCGCACCAGGTGTTGACCATGATCGCGGCGAACCGCTGCCAGAAGGTGTCCTCCAGCCAGGCCGGGGTCGGCAGGTGCAGGAACTCCAGGAAGGAGTTGATCACGCCGCCGTCGGCGAGCATGAAGCGCCAGCCGAAGACGGTGACGAAGGTCGGCACGGCCCAGGGCAGGATCAGGATCAGCCGGTACAGGGTGCGGCCGCGCAGCTTCTGGTTGAGCAGCAGCGCGAGGCCGAGGCCGATGGTGTAGTGCAGGGCGACACAGGTGGCCGTCCACACGATCGTCCAGATGAAGTGGGACCAGAACCGGTCGTAGGAGGTCTCGCCCCACAGGATGTCGGCGTAGTTGTCGAAGCCGATGAACTTGTAGGTGGCCTCGATCTCGTTGACGCCGATGGTGCGGGCCGTGTTGAGGCTGTTGGCGTCGGTGAGGGTCAGATAGAAGCCGTAGGCCAGGGGGTAGAGCACGAGGACGCCGAGGACGACGATCACGGGCGTGATCATCGCGTAGGCGTACCAGTGCTTCTGGTATGCGTGCTTGAGGCGCTGGCCCAGCCCGGGCCGCGGCGCGCGATCACCGCGGCGCTTGCCGGTGGCGCGGTCGATGGCGACTGTCATGGTTCTCGACACCTTCTGGAAGATCAGGAGTTGGGCCAGGCCAAGACCTGCGACCGCCGGGTCCCTCCCCCCTGTTTCAGGCGGGACCCGACGGTCACGGGTGGATTACTTGCTGAAGTCCGGCACCAGCTTGGCGATGGCGGTCTCAGCGCTGCTCAGGCCCTCGTCGAGGTCCTTCTTGCCACCGGCGATGGCGAGCAGCTCGGTGTCCACCGGGCCCCACAGGGAGCTGTACTCGGGCAGCGCCGGGCGCGGCTGGGCGGCGGCGAGCACGGTCTGGTAGCCCGCGATGCCCGGGTCGGCCTTGACCTCGGCGGTGTAGGCGTCATCGCGCGTCGGCAGGGTGGAGTTCTTCAGCGCGATGGTCTCCTGGGCGTGCGCGGAGGTCATGAAGTTCACGAACTTCAGGGACGCCTCCTGGTGCGCCGCGTCCGAGCCCGCGTAGACGGACAGGTTGTGACCGCCGGTCGGGGCGCCCGCCTCGCCGGTGGAACCGGCCGGGACGGTGACGATGCCGAGGTTGTTCTTGTCCTTGAACGCGGAGCCCTTGTAGAAGTTGGTGATCTCCCACGGGCCCTGGATGATCGAGGCGACCTTGCCGCTGACGAACGCCTCCTGGATGTGGGCGTAGGCGTCGGCGGTGGTGTCGGCCTTGTGCAGGCCCTTGCCGTCGAAGAGGTCCAGCCAGGTGCCGTACGCCTTCTTGGCCTCGGCGGAGTTCACCGTGATCTTCTTGGCGTCGGCGTCGACGGTGTCGGTGCCCTCGCCGTAGAGGAAGGACTGGGCGTAGTAGGCCTGGGTGGAGCCCCAGTAGCCGTCGACACCGGTCTTGGCCTTGATCTTGGCGGCGGCCTTCTTCAGGTCGTCCCAGGTCTTGGGGGCCTCGACGCCGGCCTTCTCGAAGAGCTCCTTGTTGTACACAAGGGCGAGGGTGTCCGTGGTGAACGGAGCGCCGTACGTCTTGCCCTCGTACTTGGCCTGCTCGATCAGGTTCGGCTTGAACTTGGCCTCGTCCGCGAGGGCCTCGGTGCCGTCCAGCGGCAGGAAGAAGCCCTTCTTGGCGAAGGCGGGGGTCCAGCCGACCTCGGAACGCAGGATGTCCGGGGCGCCCTTGGAACCGGCGGCGGTGTCGAACTTGTTCTGCGCCTGGTCGAAGGGGACGTTGACGTACTTGACCTTGATGTTCTTGTTGGCGGCCTCGAATTCCTTGA
Organism: Streptomyces cinnabarinus; assembly: GCF_027270315.1. Lineage (NCBI taxonomy): Bacteria > Bacillati > Actinomycetota > Actinomycetes > Kitasatosporales > Streptomycetaceae > Streptomyces > Streptomyces cinnabarinus. The sequence goes on from NZ_CP114413.1 coordinate 2,718,445, forward strand.
CCAAGGCCTGGTACGTCGGCGCCTCATTCGTGGCGTTGGAGGTGTCCCACCAGGTGATGGTGACCGGACCGTCGGCCTTGTCGCCGCTGTCGCTGTCTCCGCCGCAGGCCGTCGCCGCGAGGGCGAGGGACGCCACCAGCGCGGTGGCCGCTATGCCACGCCGCATGAGTTCTCCTTGAGGGTGAAAGCCCGTGTGGTGCAGGGGCAGGCCCCGTCTGCCTGCTCCCGCTGTCGTGCCGACTGCGCCGTTGCGGCCGCCGGGCGTCGTGAACGTAACAGCGATGTAAGCGCTGCGAAAGACCTTGCAGAAAAAAAGTGCAAGGCATCACCGAAGTTACCCGGGCGTGACCTCCCGGCGACTGCTGTGAGACCGTTGTTCTGCGGGGTTGAGCGGGGGCGGGGGGTGTTGTGCAAGACTCTGCAAGCTCTTGCCATCCGTTTCACGAGGGGACGCCATGTCGCAGCAAGGCGCGTCGCGCCGGTCAACCGTCCGCACCCGACGCCCGATTGGTGTGCAAGGCGAGATACGACCGGTACAGTCCGGTGGCGTGACCACACGGCTTGCGGATATCGCTGCGCAGGCGGGGGTGAGCGAAGCGACCGTCAGCCGGGTCCTCAATGGGAAGCCGGGCGTCGCCGCCACCACCCGCCAGTCCGTGCTGGCTGCCCTCGACGTCCTGGGCTACGAGCGCCCGGTCCGTCTGCGGCAGCGCAGCGAAGGCCTCGTGGGCCTGATCACCCCGGAGCTGGAGAACCCGATATTCCCGGCCCTCGCCCAGGTCATCGGCCAGGCGCTGACCAGGCAGGGCTACACGCCGGTGCTCGCCACCCAGACTCCGGGCGGCTCCACCGAGGACGAACTGACCGAGATGCTCGTCGACCGCGGGGTCGCGGGCATCATCTACGTCTCCGGACTGCACGCGGACACCACCGCCGACATGCAGCGCTACGAGCGGCTGCGCGCCCAGGGTGTCCCCTTCGTCCTCGTCGACGGCTTCTCCCCCAAGGTGCAGGCGCCGTTCATCTCCCCCGACGACCGCGCGGCGATGACGCTCGCGGTGACGCATCTGGCCTCGCTCGGCCACACCCGCATCGGCCTGGCGCTCGGCCCGAAGCGGTTCGTCCCGGTCCAGCGGAAGATCGAGGGCTTCGTCCGCGCGATGCAGGACCAGCTGAGCCTGGCCGCCGAGGTCATAGAGACCGAGCTGGTGCAGCACTCGCTGTACACCCTGGAGGGCGGCCAGGCGGCCGCCATGGCGCTGATGGACCGCGGCTGCACCGCGGTGGTCTGCGCCAGCGACATGATGGCGCTGGGCGCGATACGGGCGGCCCGGCAGCGGGGCCTGGAGGTCCCGAAGGACATCTCGGTCGTCGGCTTCGACGACTCCCCCCTCATCGCCTTCACCGACCCGCCGCTGACGACCGTCCGCAAGCCGGTCCCGGCGATGGGCCAGGCCGCGGTGCGCACGTTGCTGGAGGAGATCGGCGGGACTCCCGCGCCGCACAGCGAGTTCGTGTTCATGCCGGAACTGGTGGTGCGCGGTTCGACCGCTTCGGCCCCTGGGGACCGAAATCGTCCCTAGGGCGGATGGCGAACGGGCCGGTGCCGTGCGGCCGTAGGAGAGCGGGGCATCCGTCCGTGGTAGAACGTGCGACCGGAACCGGACCAGGGGATGATCGGTGGGGGAAGGCGTTTCTGGCAGACTCTGTGCCTATGGGTGACACGACCGTGACCGAGCTGGAAGACCGCACACAGGCGGCCGCTCCTGACCCCGTCACGGCTTCGGACCGGCCCGGTCTGCTGCACCGGCTGCGCGCCCCGCGCCGGCCCCGGCTGTGGTTCGAGATCCTCCTGATCGCGGTGAGTTACTGGACGTACTCACTGATCCGCAACGCGGTCCCGGAGCAGCGGGCCGAAGCTCTGCGTAACGCCGACTGGATCTGGAACGCGGAGCACACCATCGGGGCCGCCTTCGAGCACTCGGTCAACCAGGCCGTGAACTCGGTGACTTGGCTGATCGTGGGCATGAACTACTACTACGCGACGCTGCATTTCATCGTCACGCTGGGTGTCCTCGTATGGCTCTACCGTAGTCACCCAGGCCGCTACGCGGCGACCCGTATGGTGCTCTTCGCCACCACGGGTGTGGCCCTGCTCGGTTACTATCTGTATCCGCTCGCGCCGCCCCGGCTGATGACCGGCGGCAACTTCATCGACACCGTGCTGGTCCACCAGACCTGGGGCTCGATGGCCTCGGGTGACCTGAAGAACATGTCGAACCAGTACGCCGCGATGCCGTCGATGCACATCGGCTGGTCCCTGTGGTGCGGGCTGACCATCTTCGCGCTCGCCTCCCTCCCGTGGGTCCGCATCCTCGGCCTCCTCTACCCGGTGCTTACCCTGGTGGTCATCGTCGCCACCGCCAACCACTTCTGGCTGGACGCGGTGGGCGGCCTCCTCTGCCTGGCCTTCGGCTACACGGTGGCCCGGCTCTGGTACGGAGCGTTGCCGCACTCCCTGCCCCAGCTGGCCCCGGCGCGCACGCCCCGGCGGACCCTGCTGCCGATGAGGAAGCGCTAGCCCTCCTCCAGCGCGGCCTGCGCCTCCTGACTTCCGGCTTCGGCGGCCTGTTGCCACCAGGCGACGGCACCGTCCGGGTCCTCCTCCAAGAGCTGACGGCCGAGGTTGTACATCGCGTTCGCGTCCCCCTGGTCGGCCGCCCGCTCCCACCAGGCACGCGCCTGACCGTCCCGGCCGAGGCTGCTCAGCAGTGACCCCAGACTGTTCATGGCGTTGACGTTGCCGGTCGCGGCGGCGCGCTCCAGGAGCTCCTGCGCGGCGTCGAAGCGCTCCTCGTCCCGGAGCTGGAGGCCGATGTTGTTCATCGCGTCCGGATCTCCGAGGTCCGCGGCCCGCCGCCAGTACTCGGTGGCCGCGTCCTGGTCCTCGTCCATCACCAGGACGCCGAGGTTGTACAAGGCTTCCGCGTTGCCCTCGGCGGCCGCCCGCTCCAGCCACTCCCGGGCCGCGGGCGGATCCTCGTCGAGCAGGGTCATCGCGAGATTGCGCATCGCCTCGTCGAAGCCGGACTCGGCGGCCATCCGGAACCAGAGCCGCGCTCCTTCCGTGTCCCCCGCCTCGTGCACATCCAGGCCCAGGTTGTTCATCGCCGTGTGATGCCCGGCGTAAGCAGCCTCCCGGAACCAGTCGCGGCCGGACCGGCGGCCCTCGCGGGAGGCCAGGAGGCCGAGCCAGTTCATCGCGTTGGCGTCACCCGCGTCGGCGGCGCGGCGCAGCCAGAGCCGGGCCTCGTCCGGATCGTCGTCGAGGAGCATGCCACCGAGATGGCTCATGGCCAGGGCGCTGCCCGCATCCGCGGCCTCGCGGAGCCAGTGGCGGGCGGTCGTCGGGTCACCGCTGTTCATCAGGTACGTTCCGTAGTTCAGCATCCCGTAGACGTCACGGGTCTGCGCTGCCCGCTCCCGCCACTCCCGCGCGGCCTCGGGGTCCTCCGCGCCGATGAGCAGGCCGTACAGCCCCATGGCCTCAGCGTCCCCGGCGTGTGCCAGCGGTTCGAACGCGGACCGCGCCACTCTCTCCCGCAGTGCCTCCATGGCGTGCCAGCCGATGGCCCTGCGGGGCTCCGGGTCGTCGGAACAGGCGGCCAGCGCCTCGTGCCAGACCTGGTCCGGGACCGGCGGTGGCTCCCTGCCGTCGCGGATCTCCACGGCTTGCAGGCCGCCGACATGGGGCTCGCCTTCGATGTCCGCGTCATCGGTGTCCTCGTCATCGGTGTCCTCGTACATCAGGGAGAACCCGGTCTCCCGCCCCTCGACCCACACCGGCGCCATCGCCCAGGCGAGCGCATCCTCCAGTTCCGCGGTCGAGGCGGGGACGTCCAAGTAGATGTCGTTGACCAGGGCGAAGGCGATGTCCTTGGGTACCCCGCGCCCGATCCCCGTGCGGTGCCAGTCGCGCACCGCCGTGAGCAGTGCCTGCCGGAGCGGGTCCGGATCGGCGTCCTGCTCCAGGAACCTGTCCTTGGCCACGTACAGATCCGATCTGAACCGCCATTCGCCCGCCTCCTCGGGGTCGGAGACGGCCAGCAGCTCCGCGAGCTCCGCCATGGCGTCGGGGTCCCCCGCCTGCGCCGCCGCCCGGAGCCACGGCAGAGCCGCCTGTACGTCCTCGGCCAACAGCAGGTGCCCGAGGGCGTTCGCCGCGTCGGTGTGGCCGGCTGTCGCGGCCCGGGTCCACCAGGCTCGCGCGCCTTCGTGGTCACCGGCGCCGGCCAGCCGGCGGCCCAACTCGTGCATCCCGTCCACGTCGCCCGCATCCGCGGCCAATCGCAGCCAGGGAAGGGCCTCCTCGTGGGACTCGGTCATCGCTCCGAGGGCCGCCATCGCCGCAGGCTCTCCGGCGTCGGCGGCCCGCTCGTAGCACCGCCGTGCCGCTTCGGGGTCGCCGAGCTGGGCGTGCAGGTCGCCCAGGGCGAACGTACAGGTCGCGCTTCCGGCGTCCGCACCCCGTTCGAGCCACGAGCGGTATCCGTCGTTGACATCGCCGTCGTTGAAGGCCAGCACGGCGAGGTTGAGCATGGCGTCGGTGTTGCCCGCGTCGACGGCCCGCAGCCACCAGTAGCGGGCGCCGGCGGCGAGGTCGTGCTGCGACAGTTCGATGCCCAGATTGCGCATGGCCTCCGTATGGCCGGACTCGGCCGCCCGGTGCAGCCAGTCCAGGGCGCCCTCGTGATCGCCGCGCCTGGCCAGGACCGTGCCGAGGTTGTGCATTCCCTCCTCGCTGCCGTCCTCCGCCGCCTTGCGGAACCAGCTCTCGGCCTCGGCCTCGTCCACGTCGTCGAGCAGCAGACCGAGGTTGTTCATGGCCAGCGCGTTGCCGGTCCCGGCGGCCTGCCGGAACAACTCCCTGGCCTGGTCCGGGTCCTGCGCGTACAGCAGGGTGCCGAGGCTGTTCATCGCCTCGTCGTCGCCCGCCGCGGCAGCCCGTCGGAACCACTCCTGAGCGGCCCACGGATCGTCGTCCTCCAACAGCCTGGCCAGATCGACCATCGCGGAGACACTGCCGGCCTCCACCGCGCGCTCGAACCACAGTCGTGCCTCGGCGGGTTGGTCCCGGCTCAGGTGGGCGCCGAAGTTGCGCAGCGCGTAGACGTCCCCGGTCTCCGCGGCGCGCCGCATCCACCGGGTGCCGTCCTCGGGGTCCTCCGCCAGCAGCCCGACGATCCCCATGGCCTCGGCCTGTCCGGCTTGGGCGAGCGGGGCGAACGCCCGCCGGGCGACGTCCTGTTCGTCCGAGCCGATCGCCCGCCAGCCGACCGCCGACAGCGCGTCGTCGTCACCGGCGGCCACGTCCAGGGCCGCCTCCCACACCGGTCGGGGCACCGGGGGCAAGGCGTCCCGACCGTCGTAGTCCTGCACGTAGTCGTTCACGGTGAGCGTGTCCGTGGCCGGGTCCGCCATCAGCAGGCTGTGCGCGCTGCGCCGGCCGCCGACGGCGACGGGGGCGAGCGACCAGTGCAGCGCCTCCTCCAACTCACCCTCCGTGGCGGGCTCGTCCAGGTAGGCCCGGTCCACGAGGGTGTACGCGACGGACCGTGGGATGGGGACGGTGAGACCGGTGCGGTGCCAGTCGAGCACCGCGCGCAGCAGGGACGAGCGGCACGGATAGTCGTCCGGCTCGGAGTTGAGCATGCGCTGCACCAGTTGGGGTCCGGCCACGCACCACACGCCGAGCGCGATCCGCATGGCGACGGCCTGCCGCAGGGCGGGATGGGCCACGCGCTGGGGCACCCGGGTGCGTTCGGCGCCCGACCACTCGCGCTGCCATTCGACGCGCCGGACCAGGGCCCGGTCGGTGAGCGCCTCGCCGACCGGGTTGTGGGACTCGGCGAGGGCGGCGAGCTCGTCGGAGCGGATGGTGCCGACCACCACGACGCCCGAGGAGAGGAGCCGGCGCAGCATCTCCCGCAGCCCGCCGTGCTGGTAGCGCTCGATGTCGTCCAGCCACACCAGGGCGGAGCCGATGTCGTCCAGCGGCAGTTCGGTGACCGCGGCCAGCATGTCCTCGACCGGGCGCAGCAGCCGGTGCCGCGGGAACTGCCGACGGACCGCCTCCGCCACCGAACGGCTCTTGCCCGCCCCGGACTTGCCAGCGAGCAGCAGCATGCGGCGGGTGCGGGCCGCCTCGGCCAGCGCCTGGCCCAGCTCGTGGTCGCCGTCCCGGCGTACGTAGTTGAGGAAGGGGGGCTCGCCGGGCAGGTCGACGCTCTTCACGCCGTACGCGCCGAGGTCGTCCAGCTGATGGAGCCGGGCGGGCATGCCCTCGGGGCCGAGGCAGATCACGGACAGGGCCCGCCGGAAAGCGGCGGCGTGCCGCGCCTGCGCGCGAACCGGGGCGCCGTTGAGCCGGGCCAGCGCGGACCCGAACCCGGGGACGGCGTCGAGGACCTCGGCCAGCGGTACGCAGTACAGCCGACGATGCTGGTGCTCGCGGTCCACCGCGACGACGACCGCCGCGAGCCGTCCGTCGGCGAGCACCACGCCGGAGCCGGACATCCCGCCCCACCCCGCCGGTGAGGAGGCGGTGGAACTCTCGGCGTCGAGCGGCATCCAGGCCCGGGGCAGCGGCCGCCCGGTACCGACCGGTGCCTTCGCCTGGCCGCTGGGCAGCAGCATGCCGGTGATCTGCTCGGTCTGCCGTACAACGGGTCTCGGGCTGTCCGGCCCGGACCGCTGGGTCTCCTGGTCGGGGAAGCCGATGGACTCGCAGCCGGGCTCCGCGCGACCGCCGAGCCGGACTAGGACCGGTGAGGCGGAGGCGGGGACGAGCCAGCTGTGCGCCTGCGGCTCGCCGTCGGGGACGACCAGCAGGGCCAGGTCCCAGTCCGCGTCCTCCCAGACCACGCGCATCGGCACCCAGCCGCCCACGCGCTGCTGCGCGCGCCGTACCACCCGGGCGAGGACACCGTCCGCACCGCCCGCCACGACATGCCGGGCGGTGAGCACCCCCCGCATCCCGATCACCACTCCAGAACCCTGCCGGCCCGGCGGCGCCCAGATCTCGGCCAGCCGGTCGTCCCACAGTGAGCCCATGCCCCGCTCCCCGTGCCCGCTCCCTGGTCGCCCGGCGTGTCAGTCGCCCGGCTCGGTCTGCTCGCCGCTCACATCGAGCGGCCCGCCCTCGCTCCTCGGCACCAGCCGCAGCGTCACGGTCTGGGTCTCCTGGGCCCCGGAGCGCAGTCCGCCGCCGAGGTTGAGCACCCACCACTGGACCCGGCCCGAGCCGTCGCGCTCCCTGCTGGCCACGGCCTCCAGGGTGACGGTCACCTCGGCGACCTCGAACCGCACGGCCTTGCCCGCCCCGGCCCGCCGCGCGCTCTCCAGTTCGGCGCGCAGCCCCTCGATGGCGTCCGACAGACCCACCAGCCCGCGTTCCTCCATCGGCCCCCCCGCCAAGTGCCGTCCGCTACGGGGTCATTGTGCTCCGTGCGGGGGCGGCTGGGGAGCGGAACGGCTAGCCGCCGTAGAACAGTTCGTCCACGACACCCCGCGCCCGGCGGGCGGTGCGGCGGTAGTCGTCGAGCATGTCGCCGACGCGGCCGGGGCCGTAGCCCAGGTAGCGGCCCACGGCGGCGAGCTCGCGGGCGTCCGAGGGGAAGGTGTCGCCGGCCCGGCCGCGGACGAGCATGACGGCGTTGCGGACCCGGGTGGCCAGCACCCATGCCTCGTCGAGGGTCGCCGCGTCCTCCGTGGGGATCAGGCCGGCGGCGGCCGCCGCGGCCAGGGCGGCCCGGGTGCGGGTGGTGCGCAGGCCGGGCTCGTGCGCGCCGTGCCGCATCTGAAGGAGCTGGACGGTCCATTCGACGTCGGAGAGGCCGCCGGGGCCGAGCTTGGTGTGGAGCTTGGGGTCGGCGCCGCGCGGGAGGCGTTCGGACTCCATCCGGGCCTTCAGACGGCGGATCTCGCGGACCGCGTCGTCGCCGAGTCCGGCGGCCGGGTAGCGCAGCGGGTCGATCAGCTCGATGAAGCGGCGGCCGAGGTCCTCGTCCCCGGCGACCGGCTCGGCCCGCAGCAGCGCCTGCGACTCCCAGACCAGCGACCAGCGCCGGTAGTAGGCCTCGTACGACGTCAGCGTGCGCACCAGCGGTCCGGTCTTGCCCTCGGGGCGCAGGTCGGCGTCGATGAGCAGGGGCGGGTCGGCGCTCGGGATCTGGAGCAGCCGGCGCATCTCGGAGACGACGCGGTTGGCGGCCTTGGCGGCCTCCTGCTCGTCGACGCCGTCGCGCGGCTCGTGCACGAACAGCACGTCCGCGTCGGAGCCGTAGCCCAGTTCGTGGCCGCCGAAACGGCCCATGCCGATCACCGTGAACCGGGTGGGCAGGGTCTCGCCCCAGCCCTCGCGGACGACCGCGCGCAGGGTGCCCGCGAGGGTCACAGCGGTCAGGTCCGATACGGCGCCGCCGACCAGGTCGACCAGCGCGCCCTGGTCGGCCTCCGCGGGCTGCGCCTCGGTGCCGTAGGAGCCGACGATGTCGGCGGCGGCCGTACGGAACAGTTCGCGGCGGCGGACGCCGCGGGCCGCGGTGACGGCCTGGGCGCCGCCGTCGGCGCGGCCGACCGCGGCGAGGATCTCCTGCTCCAGGTGGGCCTGGGAGCGGGGTTCGAGGCCGCCGCCACGTCCGTCGCCGTCGCCGAGCAGGGCCACCGCCTCGGGGGCGCGCATCAGCAGATCGGGGGCGAGGCGTCCGGCGGACAGCACGCGGGCGAGGTTCTCCGCCGCCGCGCCCTCGTCCCTGAGCAGCCGCAGATACCAGGGGGTCTTGCCGAGGGCGTCGGAGACCTTGCGGAAGTTGAGCAGGCCGGCGTCCGGGTCGGCGGAGTCGGCGAACCAGCCCAACAGGACGGGGAGCAGGGTGCGTTGGATGGCCGCCTTGCGGGTGACTCCGGAGGCCAGCGCCTCCAGGTGGCGCAGGGCCGCGGCGGGGTCGGCGTAGCCGAGCGCGACCAGCCGTTCGCGGGCCGCCTCGCTGCTCAACCGGGCCTCGCCCGGGGCGAGTTGGGCGACCGCGTCGAGCAGCGGCCGGTAGAACAGCTTCTCGTGCAGCCGTCGTACGACACCGGCGTGCCGTCGCCATTCGCGGTTGAGGTCGGCCACCGGGTCGCTGCGCAGGCCCAGGGAGCGGCCGATGCGGCGCAGGTCGGCGTCGTCCTCGGGGACGAGGTGGGTGCGGCGCAGCCGGTACAGCTGGATGCGGTGCTCCATGGAGCGCAGGAAGCGGTAGGCGTCGTCCAGTTGGGTGGCGTCGGCCCGGCCGACGTAGCCGCCGGCGGCGAGGGCCTTCAGGGCGTTGAGCGTGGTGCCGCTGCGCAGTGAGGCGTCGGCCCGCCCGTGCACCAACTGAAGGAGCTGTACGGCGAATTCGACGTCCCTGAGGCCGCCGGGACCGAGCTTGAGCTGGCGGTCCAGTTCGGCGACGGGGATGTTCTCCACCACCCGGCGCCGCATCTTCTGCACGTCGGCGACGAAGTTGTCCCGCTCGGCGGCCTTCCAGACGAGGGGTTCGAGGGCGGCGACGTACTCCTCCCCCAGCTCGATGTCCCCGGCCACCGGGCGGGCCTTGAGCAGCGCCTGGAACTCCCAGGTCTTGGCCCAGCGCTGGTAGTAGGCGAGGTGGCTGGACAGGGTGCGCACGAGGGGGCCGTTGCGGCCCTCGGGGCGCAGATTGGCGTCGACGGGCCAGATGGAGCCCTCGACGGTCGTCTCGGAGCAGATCCGCATCATGTGCGAGGCGAGCCGGGTGGCCGCCCTGAGGGCCTTGCTCTCGTCAGCCCCGTCCGTCGCCTCCCCGACGAAGATGACATCGACGTCGGAGACGTAATTGAGCTCATGGCCCCCGCACTTGCCCATCGCGATCACCGCGAGCCGGCAGGCGGCGGCGTCCTCGGGGGCGGCGGCGCGGGCGATGGCGAGCGCGGCGCGCAGGGTGGCGGTGGCGAGGTCGGCGAGCTCGGCGGCGGACTCGGCGACATCGGTGGTGCCGCACACGTCACGGGCGGCGATGGACAGCAGACAGCGCCGGTAGGCCACGCGCAGCGAGACGGGGTCGGTGGCCTCCGCCAAGCCCCGCTCGAACTCGGTCACACCGGGATGCAGGTCCCTGGGCTCGTAGGTGACGAGGGCGTGCCAGTCGCCGGAGTGCCGGGCGAGATGCTCGGCGAGCGCGGCGGACGCGCCGAGGACACCGAGGAGGCGGTCGCGCAGCGGCTTGGCGGCTATGACCGTGTCCAGCAGCTCACGGTGCGCGGTGTCGCCGACCTGCGCCTCAAGCAGCCGCACCAAGCCATGCAGGGCGAGATCAGGATCGGCGGTCTCGCCGAGGGCCTCCAGCAGCACCGGGTCGTCGCGTACGGGGGCCAGCTCCGGGGCCTCCAGGAGCCGCTCGGCGGCGCTCGGATCGGTGAAGCCGTGCCGCAGCAGCCGTGTGAAGGTACTGCTTCTGCGCCCCGGCGCCGTCATCCCGGCCTCCTGTCCGATCAAGGTCGTACCGAGTCGAGCCTAACCGCAGCGCTGGTGAGAAGCTCCGATGAGTTCGGGGCCGGGAGGGGGTCCAACCTCTATGACCAACCAACCGCACACCCGGCTGGACGCCCGCTACAGCGACGAGAAGGCCACGGCGAGGCCCTGGTCCGAGGCGCTGGCCCTGCTGACGTCGGCCGAACTGTTCTGGATCTCGACGGTACGGCCGGACGGGCGCCCGCATGTGACGCCGCTGCCCGCGGTCTGGTCGTCGGGCGCCCTGCACTTCTGCACCGGGCCCGAGGAGCGCAAGGCCCGCAACCTGGCCGAGAACCCGTGGGTGGTGCTGACCACCGGCACGAACACCTGGGACCGGGGCTACGACCTGGTCGTGGAGGGCGAGGCGGTCCGGGTGACGCAGGAGGACCGGCTGCGCGAGCTGGCGGCGGCCTGGGAGGCGAAATACGGCAGCTTCTGGCGCTTCGAGGTACGGAACGGCTGCTTCCACCACGGAGCCGGACACGCTTTCGTGTTCTCGGTGGCGCCGAGCACGGTTTTCGGCTTCGGTAAGGGTGAGCCGTTCAGCCAGACCCGTTGGCGATTCTCCAGGGAGGACTAGCGATGGACTTCACCCTTGAAGTGATCCCGCTGCCCGTGAGCGACATCGACCGTGCCAGGGACTTCTACCGGGACAAGGTCGGCTTCCACGTCGACATCGACCAGGAGGTCATGCCCGGGATGCGGATCGTCCAGCTGACACCGCCGGGCTCCGGCTGTTCCATCGCACTGGGCGACAACCTCTGGGACCTGGCCGAGGGCGAATCGAAACCGCAGCCCGGTAGCTACCAGGGCCTCCAGCTGTGCGTGTCCGACATCAAGGCGGCGCGGGCGGAGCTGGTGGAGCGGGGCCTTGAGGTGTCGGAGCCGGTGCAGTACGCGCCGGACGACGGCGCGACCTTCATGTACTTCAAGGACCCCGACGGCAACGGCTGGTCGATCCAGGAGTACCGCGTCCGGGGCGAGAAGCCCCTGCACAAGCTCCTCTCGGAACAGGCTGAGCAGCGGGGCTAGGGGGGCTAGCGGGGCGCACAGGAAAGCCGCGGCTCTCCTGTGCCGCGGCTTTCTGCGTGTTTCCCTGTGCTCGAATGTCTGCTCCGGGCGGTGGTGGACGGGTCAGTTGTGTCCGCCTGGGGCGTGGCCCGCCGGGTTCTGGTTCTCGGACTCCTGGATGAGCCCGGCGCCGCCGCAGCTGGGCTGCTGGCCTCCGGGCTGCTGGCCTCCGTTGTTGGTGCACTGGGTGTCGACCGGCACGATCTTGGCGTCGGCCACACCCGCACCGCCCAGGCTCAGGGCGCAGGCGGCGGCACCAGCGCCCAGCGCCGTTGCGATCCGCCTCGCGAGCACTCTGCGTGTCATCCCGCTCAGCCTCCTGTGGTCCGTTGGCTGTGCGGCAGCGCGTTGCCGGACTGTCGCGTTCTCCTGAACCACGCTTCTCGCGTGCACTCCGCGAGTCAAGACAAATCGGTCAGTTATGTCGTAAACTTACTTCGCCTTCGACAGCGAAACGACTGCGGGCCGACGGCTCATTCCCGTCGACCCTGACACGGTGGAGGACGCCTTCCCCCGCGTGATCATCGAAGCTGCACTGCACGGAACCCCGAGCATCGGCACCGACCGTGGCGGCATCCCCGAAGCCATTGGCAACGCGGGGGTGGTGCTCTCCGCCGAGGCCAGCGCCGAAGAGTGGGTGGAGGCCCTCCGCGCCGCCGACCACCACACTCTGGGGGAGCAAGCTCGGCAACGAGCGACCTCCTTCACCCGCCCCTGCCTGCCGGACCTCGAACGCCTCGGGATCTACCCTGCGGCGAACGCGTCCTCGACCTGATCCAGCCGGTCCGTCCACCAGTGCAGCAGTGCCTCGTCCGCGGTGAACAGGTCGTCGAAGGAGAAGTCACCTCGGTCGTAGTGGAACTCCAACTGCCAGAAGTCCGTCATCCGCTTCCACCACAGCCGACGAGCGCCGTCCACCAGCGCCGACGGTTCCAGCGGCACGACTGATCGATATCCCTCGACGAACGCGGACACCCGCACGAGGTCGAATACACCGGCCACCCCGAACTGCACCTGAGCTGTCCGCACCACCTCTTCCGCGTACGTGCGCACCGCGATCCGGTCCCAGTCCAGGAAGGCAGCAAGTTCCCCGCCTTCCCAGAGCAGATTTCGGTACTGCACATCACCATGCGTCCACCCGTGGTCACCCTCAGGCGTCGCGGATCGCGGACGATGATCGGCGTACTTGGAGACGAGGACTCGCCGATGGTCCAAGGACACAGCGGCATCCTTGTCAAAGTCGCTGCCAGTGCCCTTGTCGCGCACGGCCGCTGTCAGCCGCTCGGCTTTCTCCACCGCCCGCTCCGGCGACGTGACGTCCGCAGTGATCGTCTCTGGCACCCCGGGCAACAGCCCTCGATCGCAAGCCCTGCTCAGGCTCACGTGCAGGCGTCCCAGGTGACCGCCCAGTGCGCTCGCCTCAGACAAGGTGAGATCGACACCCCGGACGTGGGAACCGGCCACCCACGGGAACAGGCACCAGGCACCACCGTCGACCTGCGCCACCAGCGACCCCGAGAGCGTGGGGCTGGGGGCACTCACCGGCACATCGTCGGCGCCAAGGGCCGCCAGCACTCTGAGGTTGCGCTGCAATCGCTCCAGCGAGACATCCGTGACCCGCTTGAGAGCGAACCTCCCGGCGGAGGTGTCCAGCCCCCAGTTCGCGTTCATCAGCCCGTCAACAAGGTAGTGCCGCTCCCCCACGTCTCCGAGGCCGAAGGCATCGATCAACTCTCCGAGCACGCTCATGGAGATGTCGCTTCGGGCCGCCGCGGTGGCATCAGTCACCCCACGGACGATACGCGAGCACGCCCCGTCCGAGCACAACGATCACTCGGACGCCTGCTGCGCTGGAGCCCTTCCCTGGCGCTTCCGCTCCCTTCGTCAGCAGAGCGGGCTGCGGCCACGCCAGACGGCGATGACAGAGTTGATCAGCTTCGTCGAGGCCAACCGCATCGCGAGACTCGCCGGGTGGCAGACACGGCACGATCGACCGGACAGACCCTGGCCGGGGAGGCGTCCTGACCGGGTACCAAACCGCCTGAGTGAGTCTTTTCCAACCTGCTTCTGAGGCAAGGCAGTTGACCTGACAGCGTGGGTGAAGTCCTGGTAGGTGGGTCGCATCTCGGCAGTGGACGCGAGACCTACGCATTACAGGTCGTGCGATCTTGGTCCGGCGCCGTCCGGCCGGTCCGGCGCGTTCCCGGACCGGCCTCCGTCCGTTACGCCGTCTCCCGCCACCCATTGGTGATCGGCAGCCGCCGGTCCTTGCCGAAGCCCTTCGGGGAGATCTTCGTGCCCGGCGGGTACTGGCGGCGCTTGTACTCGGCCGTGTCGACCATGCGGAGCGTCTTGGTGACGAGGGCCGGGTCGAAGCCCGCGGCGACGATCAGGTCGGCTCCCTGGTCGCGGTCGACGTAGCGCTCCAGGATGGCGTCCAGGACCGGGTAGTCGGGGAGCGAGTCGGTGTCGACCTGGCCGGGGCGCAGTTCCGCGCTCGGGGGCTTGGTGATGGAGTTCTCGGGGATTGGGGGGGTCTGGCCGCGTTCCAGCGCCGAGCGGTTGCGCCATTCCGCGAGGCGGAAGATCGAGGTCTTGTAGACGTCCTTGATCGGGCCGTACGCGCCCACCGAGTCGCCGTACAGGGTCGAATACCCCACCGCCAGCTCCGACTTGTTGCCCGGCGCCAGGACGATGTGGCCTTCCTGGTTGGAGATCGCCATCAGGAGGGTGCCGCGCAGGCGAGACTGGAGGTTCTCCTCCGCCAGGCCCGTGAGCTCCGTGGACTCCATGTACGCGTCGAACATCGGCGCGATCGGGACCGTACGGAAGTTGAGGCCCGTGCGCCGGGCCAGTTCCGCCGCGTCGCCCTTGGAGTGGTCGGAGGAGTACTTCGAGGGCATCGAGACGCCGTACACGTTTTGCGCGCCCACCGCGTCGCAGGCGATCGCGGCGACGAGGGCCGAGTCGATGCCTCCCGACAGTCCGATCAGGACCGACTTGAAGCCGTTCTTGGCGACGTACGCCCGCAGGCCCACGACCAGCGCCGAGTAGACCTCCTCGTCGTCGTCGAGGCGGTCGGCGTAGCCGCCCGTCAGCTCGGGGGTGTAAGCGGGGAGCGGGTCCTCGGAGAGGATCACGCGGTCGATGCGCAGGCCGTCGTCCACCACGCCGGTCGGCGGGTTCTGCGACGCCGCGGGCAGGTCGAGGTCCAGGACCACACAGCCCTCCGCGAACTGCGGCGCCCGCGCGATCACTTCACCGCTCGCGTCGACCACGATCGAGTCGCCGTCGAAGACCAGCTCGTCCTGGCCGCCGATCATCGCGAGGTAGGCGGTGGTGCAGCCCGCCTCCTGGGCACGCTTGCGGACCAGGTCGAGCCGGGTGTCGTCCTTGTCGCGCTCGTACGGCGAGGCGTTGATCGACAGCAACAGGCCCGCCTCGGCCGACCGTGCCGCGGGGACCCGGCCGCCGTCCTGCCAGAGGTCCTCGCAGATGGCGAGGGCCACGTCCACCCCGTGCACCCGGACCACCGGCATGGTGTCGCCGGGCACGAAGTAGCGGAACTCGTCGAAGACGCCGTAGTTCGGCAGGTGGTGCTTGGCGAAGGTGAGCGCCACCTCGCCGCGGTGCAGCACCGCCGCCGCGTTGCGCGGGGCGCCCGCCGGCTGGCCGTACTTCGGCTGGTCCGTGTCGGACCGGTCGAGGTAGCCGACGACCACCGGCAGCTCCCCGAAGCCCTCCTCGGCGAGCTTGGCGGCCAGCGTGCGCAGGGCCGCGCGGGACGCCTCCACGAAGGAGGAGCGCAGGGCCAGGTCCTCGACGGGATACCCGGTCAGCGCCATCTCGGGGAACGCCACGAGATGCGCTCCCTGTTCGGCGGAGTGCCGGGTCCAGCGGAGAATCGTCTCCGTGTTCTGGGCGAGGTCACCGACGCGCGAGTCGATCTGGTTCAGTGCGAGGCGAAGTTGAGGCACGCGCCCAGTGTAATCGTCAGAGCGACGCAATGGGGTGGCGAGGGATGTGGGCCACCCCACTCGCGGCTACGGCAGCCTCTACGGCCGGGCCTTCGCGCCCCGGTCCTTCAGCATCCCCGCCATCAGCGCGATCTCCGACTCCTGGCCGTTGACCATGGTCGTCGCGAGCCGCGTCTCGACCTTCACCTCGCACCGCTTCACACAGGCCTCGGCCATGTGGATGCCGCCCTTGTGGTGGTCGGTCATCAGCTGGAGGTAGAACACCTCGGCCTGCTTGCCGCTGAGTTTCTCCAGCTTCTTCAGCTCGGTGTTGGTCGCCATGCCCGGCATCAGCGCGCCGTCCTCGCCGGAGGCCATGGAGCCCATGTCCATCCAGGTCATCGGCGGATCCGAGGACACCTTCGGCAGCTCCCACAGATCCAGCCAGCCCAGCAGCATCCCGCGCTGGTTGGCCTGCGTCTGCGCGATGTCGTACGCGAGCCGCCGCACCTCGGTGTCGTCGGTGCGGTCGCGCACGATGTACGACATCTCCACGGCCTGCTGGTGGTGCACCGCCATGTCCCGCGCGAACCCGGCGTCCGCGGAGTCGGCGGTGGGGGACGCGGCGGTCCCCTCGCCGTCGGCGACGGCGTAGGTGATCGCGCCGGCCGCGACGAGCACCGCCGCCGCGGCTCCCGCGACCCACCCGACGTGCTTCATCACTCCGCCTTACCGCCCGTGCACGCGGCGCCCGGCTCCGGCGTCTGCTCGCCCTGCACGTACTTCTCGAAGAACTTGCCGAGGTTCGCGTCGTCCGCGCCCGTCACCGCGCGCTGCGCACCCCACGCCGACAGCATGATCGGCGACTTCTGGTCCTCGTAGGGGCTCATCAGCGTGTACGGCGTCTGCTTCACCTTCGCCGCGAGCGCCTCCACGTCGGCCTTCTTGGCCTTGCTGGTGTACGTCACCCAGACCGCGCCGTGCTCCAGCGAGTGCACCGCGTTCTCGTTCGCCACGGCCTCGGTGTAGACGTCGCCGTTGCAGTTCTGCCAGACCGGGTTGTGGTCGCCGCCGACCGGGGGCTCGACCGGGTACTTCACCTTCTTCTCCACGTGGGTCTGGGAGAGCTTGCCGCCCTTCCAGGTGCTCACGCCGTCGGCGCCCGCCACCAGGGAGCCGGTGGTCTTGGAGTCGGACGCGGTGTCGTTGTCGTCCTGCGACTGCACCAGCACGACCGCGCCGACGACCAGGGCGACGACCACCGTCACACTGGCGCCGATCGTGAGGATCCGGTTGCGGCGCTCGCGAGCCTGCTCGGCGCGCCGCATCTCTTCTATGCGGGCTTTGCGCTCCGCGTTGCTCTTCTTGGCGGATCCCATGGCGTGATGTCCTTCTGCGGAAAGGGACGGTCGGGTCCGCTGATCGTAATGGTGAAGGAGTGACCTCTCGAAGGGAGGTCACAGGAAAGGGCCGGATCGCTACGGAATCGACAGCGACCCGACAGGTACCCCACCTTAATGCGAACCGCAAATGCACATTATCCGCGTCTGCGCCTACGCTTGCCGATATGCGGCTGCTGCGCTCCACCGACCTCGCCCTGCGGATCCTGATGCGACTCGCCGTGTCCGAAGGAACCACGCCGACCACGCGTGAGGTCGCCGCGGACATGGACGTGCCGTACACGCACGCCGCGAAGGTGGTCGCCGAGCTCCAGCACCAGGGACTGGTCGACGCCCGCCGCGGCCGGGGCGGCGGGCTGGCGCTCACCGAGCGGGGGCGTACGGCGTCCGTGGGCGCGGTGGCGCGGTCCTTCGAGGGCGACGGTGACGTCGTCGACTGCGAGGGCGGTACCGCCCCCTGTCCGCTGAGCTCCGCCTGCCGGCTGCGCGGTGCCCTGCGGCGGGCCCAGGAGGCGTTCTTCGCCTCCCTGGACCCGCTCACCATCGGCGACATGGTCGGCGCGCCGACGGGACCGCTGCTGCTGGAGATCGGCCGGGCGCCGTCGTAGGGGCTCAGCCCTGGGTGAGCCAGAGGTCGGGGCCGAAGACCTCGTAGTGAATGTCCGCGGGCGCCACTCCCTTGCCGATCAGCTGGGTGCGGACGGTCCGCATGAAGGGGAGCGGGCCGCACAGGTACGCGCGCGTGCCGGGTGCCACGGCGATGTCCGTGAGGTCGACCAGGCCGGTGCGGGCGTCCTCGGGGGCGTCCTCCTCGTACCAGTAGTGCACCCGCGCCTCGGGGAGCTTGGCCGCGTAGGTCTCCTGGTCGGCGCGCAGGGCGTGGGCGGCCGGGGAGCGGTCGCCGTGCAGGACGGTGACCGGGCAGTCGCGGCCGTCCTGGGCCAGCTGGGCCAGCATGGCGATCATCGGGGTGACGCCGATGCCCGCGGAGGCCAGCAGCAGCGGCCGGTCGGCGTCCGGGCCGAGGACCAGGTCGCCGTAGGGGGCGGACAGCTCCAGTACGGCGCCCTCCGCCACGCGCGCGTGCAGGTGCTCGGAGACCTCGCCCGCCGGGGAGCCGGCGTCCTCGGCCACCCGCTTCACGCTGATCTGGCGCAGCGTGGAGTCCGGCGCCCCGGACAGGCTGTACTGCCGTATCTGCCGGGCGCCGTCCGGGAGCTGGACGCGGACCGAGACGTACTGGCCCGCGCGGAAGTCGGCCACCGGGCCGCCGTCGGAGGGGCGCAGCCGGAAGGTGACCACGTCGGCCGTCTCCGCGACCCGCTCCACGACCTCCCAGTTCCGCCAGACCGGCTCACGGGACTCCTCGTACAGCCGCTTCTCCACGGCGATCAGGGCGTTCGCCATCAGCCAGTAGACCTCGTCCCAGGCGGCCGCGACCTCGGGCGTGACGGCCTCGCCGAGGACGTCGACGATGGCGGCGAAGAGGTGCTCGTGGACGATGCCGTACTGCTCGGGGGCGACGCCGAGGGAGGCGTGCTTGTGGGCGATGCGGGCGAGCATCGCGTCGGGCCGGTCGTCCGGGTGGTCTATCAAGTACGTCGCGAAGGCGGCTATGGAGCCGGCGAGGGCCTGGCGCTGGGTGCCGGCCGCCTGGTTGCCGCGGTTGAAGAGGTCGCGCAGCAGTTCGGGGCGGGCGGCGAACATCCCGGCGTAGAAGCGCTCGGTGATCGCGTCCAGGTTGGCACCCACGGCGGGGAGGGTCGCGCGGACGGTGGCGGCGGACTGTACGGACAGCATCAAGGCTCCTTCGGGCTCTCGACCGGTGCGCTCTCTCAACCGGTTCGCCACCATTAAAACTTGCATCTGAGATGCCAATTAAAGCGGGGGTGGGTTTGTGAGCGATCCGACAGGTGCCCGCGTGGGGCGGCCGAGTGCGGCCAGGCATTACGGATGTCGGCCCGAGCAGGCAAGATGGGCGGCAGAGGCGCGGTGCGCCGGGCGTTCAGACCGGAGTCGGCTAGTCGATCAAGGTCGGCAACGCGCGTGAAACGCTGTTGTGGTGTGATGCTCAGGTGCCCGACCGCCCTCCCGCGCTACTCGGGATGGTGGCCTGACCAGCAAGGATGGGGAAGCGGAAGATGGACAAGCAGCAGGAGTTCGTGCTCCGTACGTTGGAGGAGCGGGACATCCGGTTCGTACGCCTGTGGTTCACGGACGTGCTGGGCTTCCTCAAGTCCGTCGCCGTGGCCCCGGCCGAGCTTGAGCAGGCCTTCGACGAGGGCATCGGCTTCGACGGCTCGGCCATCGAGGGCTTCGCCCGCGTATACGAGTCCGACATGATTGCCAAGCCGGACCCCTCCACCTTCCAGGTCCTGCCCTGGCGCGCGGAGACCCCCGGCACCGCCCGCATGTTCTGCGACATCCTCATGCCGGACGGCTCCCCATCCTTCGCGGACCCGCGCTACGTCCTCAAGCGCGCCCTGGCCCGCACCTCCGACCTGGGCTTCACCTTCTACACCCACCCGGAGATCGAGTTCTTCCTGCTGAAGGACCGCCCGCTGGACGGCTCCCGCCCCACCCCCGCCGACAACTCGGGCTACTTCGACCACACCCCGACCAACGTCGGCATGGACTTCCGCCGCCAGGCGATCACCATGCTGGAGTCGATGGGCATCTCGGTGGAGTTCTCCCACCACGAGGGCGCGCCGGGCCAGCAGGAGATCGACCTGCGCTATGCGGACGCGCTCTCCACGGCGGACAACATCATGACGTTCCGTCTGGTCATGAAGCAGGTGGCGCTGGAGCAGGGCGTACAGGCGACGTTCATGCCGAAGCCGTTCTCGGAGCACCCGGGCTCCGGCATGCACACCCACCTCTCCCTCTTCGAGGGCGACCGCAACGCGTTCTACGAGTCCGGCTCGGAGTACCAGCTCTCCAAGGTCGGCCGCTCCTTCATCGCGGGCCTGCTCAAGCACGCCGCCGAGATCTCCGCGGTCACCAACCAGTGGGTGAACTCCTACAAGCGCATCTGGGGCGGCTCGGAGCGCACGGCGGGCGCGGGCGGCGAGGCGCCGTCGTACATCTGCTGGGGCCACAACAACCGCTCGGCGCTGGTCCGGGTCCCGATGTACAAGCCCGGCAAGACCGGCTCGGCCCGCGTCGAGGTCCGCTCCCTGGACTCCGGCGCCAACCCCTACCTGGCGTACGCGCTGCTGCTGGCCGCGGGCCTGAAGGGCATCGAGGAGGGCTACGAACTCCCGCCGGGCGCCGAGGACGACGTCTGGGCCCTGTCCGACGCCGAGCGCCGCGCGATGGGCATCGAGCCCCTGCCGCAGAACCTCGGCGAGGCCCTCACCCTCATGGAGCGCAGCGACCTGGTCGCCGAGACCCTCGGCGAGCACGTCTTCGACTTCTTCCTGCGCAACAAGCGCTCGGAGTGGGAGGAGTACCGCTCCGAGGTCACGGCGTTCGAGCTGCGGAAGAACCTGCCGGTGCTGTAAAGCCGGGTCGGAGCCGGATTCCTCCGATCCAGCGAATGGGCCGACGGTCGCTGACCGTCGGCCTCGTCGTTCCTCACCCGTCAGGAGAAAAGTTGGCGACGAATCAGTCGCTCGCCGTATTTCGCTCACGCCGAGGGTGGACTGTCCTCTCCGTACATTTCTCGATCGCCTTCGCCGCTCTGGCCGGAGTCGTGCAGCTGATACTGACGGTCAGGCCGGTTTCCCTGCTGCAGGGAGCCGACACACTGTTAGGGATCGCCGCCCTCTCGTGCTGCTGGGCGCTGGCGAGGTCGCTCCCCCGTGAAGCGGTCGAGCACGGCTTCAAGAACCCCGACTTCTCCGTGGTGGTGAAGGTGGGGGATCTGTTCGACGAGCCGTCCGACCTGGTGATCGGTTTCACTGATGTCTTCGACACCGATACCGAGGACGACAGCATCATCGCGCCGAGAACTGTGCAAGGTCAGCTGCTGGCAAGAGTGTTCGACGGGGATGTCCCGGCTCTGGACGCGGCTCTCATGTCGTCACTTAGCGGTGCCCGGGTGTGCGAGGCGGAAAGCAGGGAGAGCAAGCCGAAGGGAAAGCTCGACCGGTATCCGGTGGGCACCGTGGCCGTCGTGCCGCACGGGGGCAGCCGGTTTTACTGCGTCGCCTACTCGCACATGAGCAATGACCTGATCGCGCAGTCGAGCGTCGATTCGATCTGGCAGAGCCTCGGCAACCTCTGGTCCGCCATCGGCGCACATGGTCATCTCGAACCCGTGGCGGTTCCGATCCTGGGCTCGGACCTCGCGAAAGTGGGAAGTCTGGGGCGCGAGAGCCTGCTCAAGATGATCATTCTTTCGTTTGTGGCCGCGTCGCGGGCAAGCCTGGTCTCCCGCCAACTGACCGTGGTCGTCCATCCGGACGACGCGGACGAGGTGAACCTGCTCGAAGTGCGGGCGTTCCTCACCTCGCTCTGACGGCGCCGGCCGGCGGGAAACACCGGCAGCCTCAGGATCGCACCGCCTCCGCGGCCTGCGGCAGATGCCCCGCGACGACTCGTTCCCGCCCGGACGCGGGAGCCCGCCGCCGGTCCACCGCGTACGCCGCTCCGGCGACCCCGAGCCCCAGCACCGCCAGGCCCGCCCCCGCAACCGCCGGGGACGTCACGCCGAAGCCCGCCGCCAGGGCGACGCCGCCGATCCAGGCGCCCCCGGCGTTGGCCAGGTTGAAGGCGGCCTGGTTGGCGGAGGAGGCCAGCGAGGGGGCTGCCGACGCCTTCTCCATGACCATCAGCTGGAGGGGGGAACCGGTCACGAACGCCGCCGCGCCCAGCAGGACCACCGCCACCGCCGCGCTCCACGCCGTGGACATCAGCAGCGGGAAGAGGGAAAGGACCAGGACCATCGACGCCAGCCCGCCGAAAAGCGTCGCGCGCATCGCGTGGTCCGCCAGGCGGCCGCCCAGCAGGTTGCCGACCGTCGCGCCGACGCCGAACAGCGCGAGCAGCAGGGTGACGCCGGCGTCGGTGTACCCGGCCGCGTCCGTCAGCATCGGGGTCACGTAGCTGTACGCCGCGAACAGTGCGGCGAAGCCCGCCACCGTGGTGCCGAGGGCCAGCCAGACGGGGAGGGAGCGCAGGGCGGCCAGTTCGCCGCGCAGGCCGTGGGAGGGGGCGGTCCCGCCGTCGCGCGGGATCAGCAGGGCCAGGGAGGCGATCGCGGCGACGCCGATCGCGCTCACGCCGAGGAAGGTGGCACGCCAGCCCAGGTGCTGGCCCATGAGCGTGGCGACGGGGACGCCCACGACGTTGGCGACAGTCAGGCCCAGGAACATCAGGGAGACCGAGCGGGCCTTGCGCTCCGGTGCGACCAGGCTCGTCGCGACGACCGCGCCGACACCGAAGAAGGCGCCGTGCGGCAGTCCGCTCAGGAAGCGGGCAGCGAGCAGCCAGCCGTGGTCGGGGGCGAGGGCGGACAGCGCGTTGCCCGCCACGAAGAGTGCCATCAGGCCGATCAGGACCTTGCGGCGGGACATCCGGGCGGTGGCGGCGGCGAGCAGTGGGGCGCCGATGACGACGCCGAGCGCGTACGCCGAGACCAGGTGACCGGCGCTGGGGATGGAGATGCCGAGGTCGGCCGCGACGTCGGGCAGCAGGCCCATCATCACGAACTCGGTGGTGCCGATGCCGAAGGCACCGATGGCCAGGGCGAGCAGGGCCAGGGGCATGGAGGGTCTGCGCCTTTCGGGGAGCGGTGGTCCACACATCTTATGTTCATGTGCGGAACAAACTCTCCCCGGCGCAGTATTCCGGGCGGTGAAGGCCGGGTTACCAGGGGCTTTACGAGGCCGTTGTGTCGACCTTCACACGCGCCGCGACCGGCAGATGGTCGCTCCCGGTCTCCGGCAGCGTCCACGAGGTGACCGGCTCGATGCCCTTCACCAGGATCTGGTCGATCCGCGCCATCGGGAACGAGGCCGGCCAGCTGAACCCGAACCCACTGCCCGCCGCACCCTGCGTGGAGCGCATCTGGGAGGTGACGGCGTTCAGCGCGCGGTCGTTCATCGTGCCGTTCAGATCGCCGAGCAGCACGCTCCGCGGCAGCTTCTCGTCGGCGATGGCCTCGCCCAGCGCGTCCGCGCTCTTGTCGCGCTGGCGGGCGGTGAACCCGGCCTCCATCTTCACGCGCACCGACGGGAGATGGGCGACGTAGACCGCGACCTCGCCGGACGGCGTGCTGACAGCGGCGCGCATGGCGCGGGTCCAGCCGAGCTTGATGTCGACGGACTTCACCCCACTCAGCGGGTACTTGCTCCACAGCCCGACCGTGCCCTGCACCGAGTGGTACTTGTACGTCGCCAACAGCGCCTTCTCGTACACCGGCACCGCCGTCGCGGTCAGCTCCTCCAGCGCCACCACGTCCGCCCCGGAGGCGGCCACGTCACGGGCGGTTTTGGCGGGGTCGGGGTTGTCGGCGTTGACGTTGTGCGTGGCGATGGTGAGGTCGCCGCCCGAGGAGGTCTTGTCGGTGAGCAGCCCGCCGAAGAGGTTCAGCCAGACGACCGCGGGCAGCACCATCGCGATCAGCGCGGTCGCCGACTTGCGCACCAGGCCGATGACCAGCAGCAGCGGCACGAACAGACCGAGCCACGGCAGGAAGGTCTCGGTGAGGCTGCCGAGGTTGCCGATGCGGTTGGGGATGTGCGCGTGCAGCAGCATGACCAGGGCGAGCAGTGCTGCGAAGGCGGCGGTGACGATGCCCCGGCGCCAGATCCGCGGGTCACCGCGCCAGCCGGTGAAGAGCCGCTCCAGCAGACGCCGGAACCGGTTTCCCCGGCGCTCTGGTCCCGAGCCGCCGCTGTCCGTCTCCGTCATGTACGCCTGCTGCGCCATACCGTCGCCTCACTGACTGCCGTGCACACCATCGTCCCCCGCGGTTACGACCCTAGGGGATGATCGGTTCTGTTCCTGCCGTCCCATGACGGCCGTACGGGCACGAGGACGTACAAGTCGCCTCGCGGAGTTCCGGTCGGCCGACGGGAAAGCGCGCTCTGTGACGAAACGCGCACATGCGCTACAGGGGAGGCGAACTGACGGGCCGTAGCCCTTCCAGCAGGGTGTCGACGATCTGCTCCGACAGACCGTCCGGCAGATCCGCGTCCGGGCGCATCACGGAGCGCAGCAGCATCGGGCCCACGAACAGGTCGTTGAGGAGTTCCACATCGACGTCCTCGCGCAGCTCGCCGTTGCGCTGGCCGCGGCGCAGCACCTCGACGCCGAGCCGGCGCCGGGGCGCGACGACGAGGGTGTGGTACGCCGTCCAGACCTTGGGGCTGCTCTTCATCTGGGCGTGGACGTTGTGCAGGATCGCCGAGGAACGGCTGAGCAGTCCGCGCTGCCGGAGCGACTCCAGCAGGACGACCAGGTCGTCGCGCATGGAGGTGCCGGGCAGTTCGGCGTCGGGCGGTTCGGCGGCCCGTACGACGTCGACGAACAGCTCCTCCTTGCCGCTCCAGCGACGGTAGATGGTGGCCTTGCCGACACCGGCGGTGCGGGCGATCCGCTCGATGGAGAGCTCCGCGAGCGGCACGCCCTCCTCCAGCAGCTTCATCACGCCCTCGATGATGGCGCGCTCCACGGCCTCGCTCCGGGGGCGGCCCCGGACCGGACCGGTCTGGCTGTCGGCGAGGTTCACGTGCGTCCCTTCCATGTACGGGGAGATTCTCCCTTACGAGGGGTCCTCGGTCCGCCCCGGCAGGAACAGCGCCACCACCACCGCGCCGATCAGCGCGACCGCGGCGCCCCCGAGGGCGGTGACGTGCATGGCGTGCAGGAAGGAGTCGTTGGCCTGGGCGATCAGCGGCCTGCCCTCGGGGCCGAGCCGGGCGGCGACGGCCAGCGTGGACTCGATGGACTCACCGGCCGTGTGGCGCAGTTCCGGCGGCAGGGCGGCAAGGTCGCCCTCGATCGCCGAGCGGTAGGAGGTGGACAGCACCGAGCCGAGCACCGCGATGCCGAGGGCGCCGCCGACCTGGCGGAAGGTGTTGCTGAGGGCGGAGGCGGAACCGGCCTTCTCGCGGGGCAGGGCCTGCATGATGACGACGCTGACCGGCGTCATGATGTGCGCCATGCCGGTGCCCATGAGGAAGAAGATCACCTCAAGGATCCAGATCGGGGTGTCCGCGTCCAGCGTGGCGAAGGCGGCCAGGGTCACCGCGATGAGCGCCATCCCGGCGGTCGTGGTGGCCCGGTTGCCGAAGCGGTCCACCAGCAGCCGGGCGCGCGGCGCGAAGATCAGCTGCGCGACGGCCAGCGGCAGCAACAGCAGGCCCGTCTCCAGGGGCGAGTAGCCGCGCACGCTCTGGGTGTAGAAGACGGAGAAGAAGGTCACGCCCATCAGCGCGAAGAAGACCAGCGCGATGGCGGCGATGGCGGCGGAGAACACCTTGTCGCGGAAGTAGGTGACATCGATCGAGGGATGGTCGCTGCGCTTCTCGAACACCACGAAGGCGATGAGTACGGCGAGCCCCGCGCCGATCGTGGACAGCACCGTGACATCGGTGAAGTCGGCCAGCTCGCCGCCCCGGATGATGCCGTAGACCAGCAGGACCAGGCCGACGACGGACAGGGTGACGCCGATGGGGTCGATGCGGCCGGGGCTGGGGTCGCGGGAGTCGGGGACCAGCCAGATCATCAGCGCGAGCGCGAGCAGCACGATGGGGACGTTGATGAGGAAGACAGAACCCCACCAGAAGTGGTCGAGCAGGACACCGCCGGTGATGGGGCCGATGGCGATGGCGAGACCGACGCCGCCGGCCCAGATGCCGATGGCCTTGGGCTGCTCGTCGCGCTCGAAGACGTTCATGAGGACGGCGAGCGTGGCGGGCATCACGAAGGCGGCGCCGAGGCCCATCACCGCGCGGAAGCCGATCAGCTCGGCCGGCGATCCGGCGAAGGCGGCCAGCGCTGAGCCGATGCCGAAGACGACGAGCCCGCCGAGCAGGACCCGCTTGCGGCCGAGCCGGTCGCCGAGCAGACCGGCGCTGAACAGCAGGCCCGCGAAAACCAGGGTGTAGGCGTTGATCGCCCACTCCAGCTCGCTCTGGGTGGCGCCGAGGCCGGTCGGGGCGGGGGTGGAGATCGTCTTGACGGCGACGTTGAGGATCGAGTTGTCGAGCACGATGATCAGCAGACTCAGCATGAGCACGCCGAGGATGGCCCAGCGGCGGCGATGCACCGCTTCCGGTATCCGGGGTACGGCAGGAGCGGAGGTAGTCATGGAGTCCACCCTAGGAGATTTACGATACGGGACCGTGCCGTATCGTAAATCTCCTACCCGGCTCTTACCCCGCTCTTACACCGGTCGAGCGTGACCGAGGCCCCCCTAGCCGCGCCTGGCACGAAGTGCCACCATGGAGGGGATCCGGGGACGCCGTCAGGGTGCCTCGAGATGACGTAAGGAGCCGTTGCCATGACGCAGCTTTCGGCTGCCCAGACCACACCTTCCGGCGGCAGCAAAGCGCTGTACGGAGGGAAGGGCACCCGCCGCATCACCGTCCGGGACATCGCCCTCGCCAAGGAGCGGGGCGAGAAGTGGCCCATGCTCACCGCCTACGACGCGATGACCGCGTCCGTCTTCGACGAGGCCGGGATCCCGGTCATGCTGGTCGGGGACTCGGCGGGCAACTGCCACCTGGGGTACGAGACCACCGTGCCCGTCACGCTCGACGAGATGACCATGCTGTCGGCGGCCGTCGTACGGGGCACCTCGCGCGCCCTGATCGTCGGCGACCTGCCCTTCGGCTCCTACCAGGAGGGCCCGGTGCAGGCGCTGCGCTCGGCGACCCGGCTGGTGAAGGAGGCCGGTGTCGGCGCCGTGAAGCTGGAGGGCGGCGAGCGCTCGCACCGCCAGATCGAGCTGCTGGTCGAGTCCGGCATCCCGGTGATGGCCCACATCGGCCTGACCCCGCAGTCCGTCAACGCCATGGGCTACCGCGTCCAGGGCCGCGGCGAGGAGGCGGCTGCGCAGCTGCTCCGTGACGCCAAGGCGGTCCAGGACGCGGGCGCCTTCGCGGTCGTGCTGGAGCTGGTCCCGGCGGAGCTGGCGGCCGAGGTGACCCGGGTGCTGCACATCCCGACGGTCGGCATCGGCGCGGGCGCCGAGACCGACGCCCAGGTCCTGGTCTGGACGGACATGATGGGTCTGACCGGCGGCCGGGTGCCCAAGTTCGTCAAGCAGTACGCCGAGCTGCGCCAGGTCATGGGCGACGCGGCGAAGGCGTTCGCGGAGGACGTCGTCGGCAGCACGTTCCCCACCGAGGAGCACTCCGTCCACTAGAGCCACAGCGGTACAGAGGCAGCCCGCCGATTTCCCCCGTCGGCGGGCTGCTGCCGTTCCGGGCACCGTTCTTGTCGGCGGGATGTAGGTCCCTGTAGGGCCCTTGTCGGTGTTCTGTCGGTGGCGCCTGACACCGTCCTTCCCATGACGCGAATCGACAAGAACCCCAGCGGCGCGGGGAGCGCCGTCACCGTGCGGGGGCTGGTCAAGCACTACGGCGAGACCAAGGCGTTGGACGGTGTGGACCTGGATGTGCGGGAGGGGTCCGTGATGGGGGTGCTCGGGCCCAACGGGGCCGGGAAGACCACCCTGGTCAGGATCCTGTCCACGCTGCTGACGCCCACCGCGGGGCAGGCGACCGTCGCGGGGTACGACGTCCTGCGCCAGCCCCGCCAGCTGCGCCGGGTGATCGGGCTGACCGGCCAGTACGCCTCCGTGGACGAGAAACTCCCGGGCTGGGAGAACCTGTACCTCATCGGGCGGCTGCTCGACCTGTCCCGGCGCGACGCCCGCGCCCGCGCCGACGAGCTGCTGGAGCGGTTCTCGCTCACCGAAGCCGGGAAGCGGCCCGCCGCCACCTACTCCGGCGGTATGCGGCGGCGCCTCGACCTCGCCGCCTCGATGATCGGGCATCCGGCCGTGCTGTATCTCGACGAGCCGACGACCGGGCTCGACCCGCGCACCCGCATGGAGGTGTGGGACGAGGTCAAGGCCATGGTCGGGGACGGCGTCACCGTGCTGCTGACCACCCAGTACATGGAGGAGGCCGAGCAGCTCGCCTCCGAGCTGACCGTCGTCGACCGGGGGAAGGTCATCGCCAAGGGCGGGATCGACGAGCTGAAGGCCAAGGTCGGCGGGCGCACCCTGCGGATCCGGCCCGCCGATCCGCTGCAACTGCGGCCGCTGGCCGCGCATCTCGACGGGCTCGGGATCACCGGGCTCGCCAGCACCACCGTGGACCCCGAGCGCGGCTCCCTGCTGGTGCCGATCCTGAGCGACGAGCAGCTCACCGCGGTCGTCGCGGCCGTCACCTCGCGCGGGGTCACGCTGGCCTCCGTCGCCACCGAACTGCCCAGCCTGGACGAGGTGTTCCTGTCCCTCACCGGCCACCGCGCCAGCGCCCCGCAGGACGCCGTGCCCGCCGACGACCGCGAGGAGGTCGCCGTATGACCACCACCACGATCACCACGACCCACGTCGGCGCCGCCGACGCCCGTATCCCGTTGCGCAGTCATCTGCGGCACACCGGCGCGCTCGTCCGGCGCAATCTGCTGTGGATCCGGCAGGACCCGGAGTCGATGGCCGACGCCGTCCTCTTCCCGATCGTCTTCACGCTGCTGTTCGTGTACGTCTTCGGCGGCTCCATCGGGCAGTCGCTGGGCGGCGGACAGGAGGCGTATGTGCAGTACGTCGTGCCCGGCATGCTCGCCATGATGGGCATGACCATGGCCCAGGGCGTGGGCACCGGCTTCAACCAGGACTTCAACACCGGTGTCATGGACCGCTTCCGGTCCCTGCCGATCGGCCGCGGCTCGGTGCTGTTCGCCAAGATCGCGGTGGAGCTGCTGCGGATGCTGTTCGCGACCGCCGTGCTGATGGTGGTGTCCCTGCTGGTGGGCTTCGACGTCACCAACTGGGGTGGCCTGCTGGCCTCCGTCGCCCTGTCCGTGGTCTTCGGCTCGGCGCTGATGTGGGTCTTCCTCACCCTCGGCGTGGTGATGAAGAACGTGCAGTCCGTGCAGGCGATGGGCTTCCTGGTGCTGATGCCGCTCCAGTTCGGCTCGTCGATCTTCGCGCCGACGAACTCGATGCCGGGCTGGCTGCAGAACTTCACCGACTACAACCCGCTCTCCGCGCTCGCGGACGCGTCCCGCGGGCTGACGAACGGCGGTCCGGTCGCCCACGACCTGTGGCTGACGCTCGGCTGGTCGGTGCTGCTGACCGCGGTCATGGCGCCGATCGCCATCCACAAGTTCCGCACCAAGACCTGACCCGCACCGGGTCACACCAGGGCGGCGGCCTCCTTCGCGGTGAGGCGGCCGCCCTCGGCGTACCCGGCCTGGTACGTCTCCTCGTCGAGGACCGCGCGCACCGCGGCGGTCGCCCGGGCCCGGCACTCGCGCTCCAGGGTGGAGTTCAGGTGTCCGGGCGGCAGCAGCGCCTCGGCGGCCCCGAGACAGCGGGCGGCGTCGTAGGGCTCGCTGTCGGCCAGCGCCACGGCTGCGATGACCAGGCAAGCCGAGACCAACTGCGGGGCCATGGCCTCCGCCACCGCGTTGTCCGCCTGCTCCAGAGCGCGCCGGAGCTTGTCCCGGGCCTCTTCGTGGTGACCCTCGGAGGCGTCCATCCAGGCCTCCCCGCTGAGGATGAAGGCGTCGAAGACATGGAACTGGGCGAGGCCGAAGTTCTCGCGCAGCACCCGGATCTGCTCGCGGGCCTCGGTGGTACGGCCGGTGATGCTGAGCCAGCCGGCGAGGATGACCCGGCTGAACGGCATCGCCTCGCTGTGCCCGCCGTCCAGCCCGTCGATGACCTCCCGCAGCAGGCGTTCGCCCCGTTCGCCCTGTCCGTCCTCCAGCAGCGCGCCGGCCAGCCGGGCGGACAGGACGGCCTCCTGGGCACGGGCACCGAGCCGTCGGGCCCGCTCGATGGCCGCCTCATAGTCGGCGGCCGCATCCGCGTAGGCGCCCGTCCGCTCGCGGGCCTCCGCGCGCGCCGACAGCGCCTCGGCCGTGCCCCATTCGTCGCCCAGCCGCTCGTAGATGGCGAGCGACTCGTCGGCGTCCCGGGCCGCTTCCCCGGCGCGCTCGGGGCGGTTGGCGAGGCCGTTGGCGCGCATCTGGAGGGTGGCGGCCAGCTCCCACTCGTAGCCCGGGGTGGTCCGGCAGGTCTCCACGCAGGCGTTGAGCAGCCGGGCGACCGTGTCCATGTCGCCGGTGAGCATCACGGCGAACACGGCCAGGATGCCGGGGCTACGGCAGGACTGCGGAAGCCCCGGCGGGTAGGTCGCGGCGATGGTGCGCAGCTTCTGCTGGGCGACCGGGTTCTGCCAGGCGTCCAACTCGGTGTCCATGCAGGCGAAATGGGCCAGATGGACACCGCGCCGGGCCTCGGCCAGCACCTCTCCGGTGTACGGGGGCGGCTCGGCGGTGCAGCGCTGCCAGACCGGCTCGGCCGGACGGACCGGCTCGGCGAAGGCGAAGGGGTCGGGGCCGAGCGCCATCACCTCCGCGCACCAGGTGCGGGCCTCGATCCTCAGGTCGCGCATCTGCCAGTACCAGCCCAGCGACAGCGCCAGCGCCAGCGCCTCCTGCTCGTCGCGCTCGGCGACGGCGTGCCGCAGGGCGGTGCGCAGGTTCTCGTACTCCCGCTGGAGCAGTTCCACGGCGGCCAGTTGACCGGAGCCGCGCAGCAACGGGTCGGTGACCCGGGCGAGTTCGCGGTAGTACGTCAGATGCGCGCGCTCGGCGCGGGGGCGTTCCCCGGCCTCGTCCAGGCGTTCGCGCGCGTACTCGGCGACGGTCTCCAGGAGCCGGTAGCGCATCGCCCCGTCGCCCGAAGGGGCGGCCACCACCAGGGACTTGTCGACGAGGGAGCCGAGCGCGTCGAGGGCGGCGGGCCCGCACACGGCCTCCGCGGCGGGCAGGTCGCAGCCGCCCGCGAAGACCGAGAGCCGGCTGAGGACCTCGCGTTCGGCCTCGTCGAGCAGGTCCCAGGACCAGTCGACGACGGCCCTGAGGGTCTGCTGGCGGGGCAGGACGGTACGGCTGCCGGAGGTCAGCAGCCGGAAGCGGTCGTCGAGCCGGTCGGCGATCTGGCGGGGAGTGAGCATCCGCAGCCGGGCGGCGGCGAGCTCGATGGCGAGGGGCAGTCCGTCGAGGCGGCGGCAGATCTCGGCGCAGGCCTCGGGGTCGTCGTCGACGCGGAATCCGGGGCGGGCCGCGGCGCCCCGATCGGTGAGCAGGCGCAGCGCGTAGGGCTGGGGCAGGGATTCCACCGGGCGCAGTACCTCGCCGGGTACGCCGAGGGGTTCACGGCTGGTGGCCAGGACCGTCAGTCCCGGGCAGTGGGCCAGCAGGTGTTCGGCGAGCCGGGCGGCGGCGTCGACGACGTGTTCGCAGTTGTCGAGGACGATCAGCAGGCGGCGCCGGGAGCAGTGCTCCACGAGGCGTTCGACCGGGTCGTCGTGCCGGTCGGCGCTGCGGAGCTCCTCGGCTCCGGCGCCGTAGAGCACGGTCTCGCGGGCGCCGACGGCGGTGAGCACGGCTTCCGGTACGGCCTCGGGATCGTCGACGGGGGCGAGTTCGGCCAGCCAGATCCCGTCGGGTGCGGTGTCCCGGAGGGTCTCGGCGGCCTCCTGGGACAGCCGGGTCTTCCCCGCGCCGCCGGGCCCGAGGAGCGTGACCAGCCGGGCGCCGCCGAGGTCCCCGCGGATGGCGTCGATGTCGGCTTCCCGGCCGACGAAGGAGGTCAGCCGGGCCCGCAGGTTGCCCAGGTGCGTCGGCGCCGGTTCCGGGGCCAGCAACTCGCGGTGCAGGGCGGCCAGTTCGGCGCCGGGATCGGATCCGAGCCGTTCGGCGAGCAGGAGGCGCACGTCGTCGTAGGCGGCGAGCGCCTCGGCGGGGCGGCCGAGATCGCGCAGCGCCCGCAGCCGCAGCGTCTGCAACGGCTCGTCCAGCGGATGGCTGTCGCACAGGGCGGTCAGCTCCGGCAGCGCCTGTTCGGCCTGGCCGAGGGCGAGGGCGGCGGTGTGCCGGGCGCGCAGGGCGTCCAGGCGGCGGGTCTGCCTGCGGGCGGCCTCGGCGGTGCGGTCGGGGAGGTCGGCGAGGGCGGGGCCGTGCCACAGGGCGAGGGCGTCGTCGAGGACTCCGGCGGCCTTGGCGGGGTCGCCGTCGGCGAGGGCGCGGATGCCGTCGGCGGTGAGCCGCTCGAAGCGGTGCAGGTCGATGTCGTCGGGGCGGGCGGCGAGCCGGTACCCGCCGTCCACGGACTCGATCGCGTCGGCGCCGAGGCTCCGCCGCAGCCGCCCGACCAGCGCCTGGAGCGCCCCGGCCGCATCGGCGGGCGGATCCCCGGCCCACACCTCGTCCACGAGTAGCTGCACGGGCACGGTACGGCCACCGCGCAGCGCGAGCACGCCGAGCAGCGCACGCAGCCGCGCCCCGCCGACCGGGACGGGGGTGCCGTCGGGACGAAGGGCCTGGGTAGTGCCGAGGATGCGATAGCGCACGGGGTCCATTGTCTCTGGTGTGTGGGGGTGGGGGTTAGGGCCTGTCGTTTGGATCAGGCCGGCTGCAAGAAGGGGCCGGGTCGGCGGGGCCGAGCGGGGTCTGGTGCGTGCAGCTGCAAGGCGGAGGAGGGCGGCGACGCGGAGCGTCGGCAACCGACGACAACGCCGCAGATGTGCGTGCCAGACCCCGCGACGCCGGACTGATCCAAACGACAGGCCCTAGGGGGCATTTCAGCGGTCCGGGACCTCCAGGGTGACCAGTGCTCCGGATTCCCTCCGCCCTCGGCCCGCCGTGGGCGGTTCCGGGTCCGTGAACCACTTCGGGCAGGTGTCGACCGCCCGTAGCGACCGGGTCCCCGGCACCGGCTCCCAGGTGCGCGAACCCGGTTCGGTCTCGGCGTACTCCTGGCTGACGACCCGCACGGCCCGCACCAGGCCGGTGACCTCCGGCCACTCTCCCCCGTGCCGTTCGACCGTCAGCAGCCCGGCCAGGCGGATCCGGTCGCCGGGCCGCTCCTCGCCGAGGTCCTCCGGGGCGACGACGTCGACGGGGTCCTCGTGCAGGGCGACGGTGAGTCCCCTCTCGTCCTCCAGGACCCGGACGCCGTTCACCTGGGCCACCTCCCCGACGACCTCGGCCACCTCGTCGTCCCAGTCGCCGGATTCGCCGAGCAGCAGCGGCCAGCTCACCTCGTCGCCCACCGAGAACGGTGTGCCGCAGCACTCCATCTGCCAGTCCGCGTAGAACACGTGCCAAATCCCCATCCCCCCACCTTCTCTGGAACCCGGCCCCTGTCGCGAGACGTTTTCCCGGTGCGCCCGGTACCGTCGGGCGGCAGCACACCGCGTGCCGACCAGTCCAGGGAGCCGCATTGACCGCCACCACCACCCGCCACAGCGACCGGCGGATGAGCCCTGTCTTCGCCGGCATCCTGGCCGTCACGGCGGTGACCGGCTGGGCCACCTGGACCGGGTTCGCCGAGCAGCCGGGCGTCGCCGTCTTCCTGTTCGTGACGGCGGCGTGGATCGTCTCGCTGTGCCTGCACGAGTACGCGCACGCCCGTACGGCGCTGCACAGCGGTGACATCTCGGTCGCCGCGAAGGGCTACCTCACGCTGAACCCGCTGAAGTACACGCACGCCCTGCTGAGCATCGTGCTCCCCGTGGTCTTCCTGATCATGGGCGGGATCGGTCTGCCGGGCGGGGCGGTCCTGATCGAGCGCGGACGGATCCCGGGGCGCTGGCGGCACAGCCTGATCTCGGCGGCGGGCCCGCTCACCAACCTGCTGTTCGCGGTGGTGTGCACGGCGCCGTTCTGGCTCGGCGCGCTGGACGGCGTCCCCGACGACTTCCGGGTCGCGCTCGCCTTCCTCGCCCTGCTCCAGGTCACGGCCGCGATCCTGAACTTCCTGCCGGTGCCGGGTCTGGACGGCTACGGCGTGATCGAGCCCTGGCTGTCGTACAACGTCCGCCGCCAGGTGGAGCCGTTCGCGCCGTTCGGGCTGCTGTTCGTGATCGCGCTGCTGTGGCTGCCCCCGGTGCGGGACGGCTTCCTCGACGTGGTGAACACGATCCTCGACGGCCTCGGCGTCAGCGAGCTGGAGACGTCGTACGGCTGGAGCCTCTACCGGTTCTGGTAGGCGGCGGCCTTCTGGCGCTTGAGGTAGTACCAGCACATGTTGGACGACAGCCCCGCCAGCAGCACCCAGACGATGCCCAGGAAGCTGCCCTGCGCGAAGGAGACGACGGCGGCGGCCACCGCGAGGACACAGACGACCAGGGCGTAGAGGGCGAGGCGGGGCATGCGGGGGTCTCCTGTCGGGGGACACTGCGGTACGACGCCCTCCAGTGTCCCCCATCCGCTCATACGTCCGTGATGCGGAGTCCCGCATGCGCCTTGTAGCGGCGGTTGACGGAGATCAGGTTCGCGACCAGGGACTCGACCTGGTGGGCGTTGCGCAGGCGGCCGGCGAAGACGCCGCGCATGCCGGGGATACGGCCGGCCAGCGCCTGGACGATCTCCACATCGGCGCGCACCTCGCCGAGGACCATCACATCGGTGTCGATCTCGTCGATCTCCGGGTCCTGGAGCAGCACCGCCGACAGGTGGTGGAAGGCGGCGGTGACCCGGGAGTCCGGCAGCAGCGCCGCGGCCTGCTGGGCCGCGCTGCCCTCCTCCGGCTTGAGCGCGTAGGCGCCCTGCTTGTCGAAGCCGAGCGGGTTGACGCAGTCGACGACCAGTTTCCCGGCGAGCTCCTCGCGCAGCGACTCCAGGGTCTTGCCGTGGCCCTCCCACGGCACGGCGACGATCACGATGTCGCTGCGGCGGGCGGTCTCGGCGTTGTCGGCGCCCTCGACGCCGTACCCGAGTTCCTCGGCGGCGGTCTGCGCGCGCTCCGCGGCCCGGGAGCCGATGATCACCTTCTGGCCGGCCTTGGCGAGCCGGTAGGCCAGGCCCTTGCCCTGCGGGCCGGTGCCGCCGAGCACGCCGACGACGAGCCCGGAGACGTCGGGCAGGTCCCAGGGGTCCTTGGCGGGGGCCTTCTGTGCAGCACTGTCGGTAGAGGTCATGGCCCGACTTTACGTGCGCCTCGACGGCCCCTCCGGGCGGACTCCGGTCAGGTGAGCCGCGTCACGGGCACCCGCCGGAAGACGATCCGCTCGTAGGCGCCGAAGTCGCCCGTCTCGTAGAGGAGTCCGACGGTGCCGGCGTCGATTTGGACCAGGTCGGAGTAGGCGGCGGGCAGGCCGTCGACGGTGACGCCGGGGCGCCAGGTGGTGCCGGAGTCGGTGGAGACGCGGATCGTCATCAGGGCGCGGCCGTCGGGGAAGGCGGGGCCGGAGAAGAGCAGCAGATCGGGGT
The DNA here is from genome assembly GCF_027270315.1 of Streptomyces cinnabarinus. Classification (NCBI taxonomy): domain Bacteria; kingdom Bacillati; phylum Actinomycetota; class Actinomycetes; order Kitasatosporales; family Streptomycetaceae; genus Streptomyces; species Streptomyces cinnabarinus. The sequence goes on from NZ_CP114413.1 coordinate 2,753,862, forward strand.
CGCGGAGCTGGAGGACGCTCGCCTCGCAGACGGGGCCGTCGAGTCCGGCCTGGGGGCGGAAGGGGTGGTGGAGGGTCCGCCCGCCGTCCCTGGAGTGGGCGTCGGCGCGGTTGCCGGGGGACGGGGAGTCGTTGCGGGTGTTGAAGTAGACGCGGCCGTCGGGGAGTTCGGCCGCGGTGGTCTCGTTGACGTTGATGTAGCCGTTGGTGTTCTCGTCCAGGTACCCGAGCGACCAGGTGGCGCCCCGGTCGTCGCTGAGCAGGCAGTGGCCGCTGTTGTACTTGGCCTCGGTGCCGGTGTCTGTGCCGGTGGGCGGGAGGGTGTGGTTGGCGGGGACGACGATCCGGCCGGTGCGGAGCTGGAGGGCGTGGCCCGGGGTGGTGGCGTACCAGCGCCAGCCGGGCTTCTTGACGGACTCGGTGATCTCCCGCGGCTTGGACCAGCTGACCCCGTCGTCATCACTGTGCTGCACCCACACGCGGCGCCCGTCGGCGTCGGAGACCTCGCCGCGCAGGATGGCGGCCTCGGAGGCGGACGCGGCGGAGCGGACGTGGACGAGGAGGATCCGCCCGGTGTCGAGGACGACGGGGGCGGGGTTGCCGGCCAGGTCGACTCCGTTGCTGGCGGCGACCGTCAGCGGACCCCACGTCCGGCCACCGTCCGTCGACCGCTTCAGCACGATGTCGATATGCCCCCAGTCACGGGCGGACTCCACCCGCCCCTCACAGAAGGCGAGGAGAGTACCCGCGCCGCTGACGACGACGGCCGGGATCCGGAAACTGGCGTAACCCTCGCGTCCCGCACGGAAGGGGACGGAGGCGGGCAGGGCGGCGGATGCAGACATGTCGTACCGCATGCCCAGGTTGGGCGAATTCAGGGTGAACCGGCGGTCACGAGTGGCGCGGTGCGGCAGGATGCGGCCATGGACGCCGTACGGGTCGCGCTGCTGCGCGAAGTGCTCGCCGGGACCGAGTGGTTGGGGGCCACCCGGCGGTTCGCGGGCGTGCTGCGGGGCTCGGTGGTCTCGCACGGCGGCGGGCTGCTGCTGGTCGGCACCCCGGACCACGAGCCGTGGCATCTGGCGGCCCATCTGGTCGACGAGGCCGCCTGGTCGGGGACGCCCGAGCTGACCCCGACACTGGTACGGCAGGACGCGCGCGCCTCGGATCCGGCGCATCTGGCGGTCGGGCTGGGCCGGTTGGCGGCGGCGCGGCGGGGGGAGACGCTGCTGGTGGTGTCGCCGCAGGGGCCGGGCCCGGCGCTGCTGGAGCGGGTCCATGACGCCCGTCGGGCCGGGGCGACGGTACTGGCACTGGGCCCCGGCGAGGGTGACCTGGTGACGATGGCCCACGAGTCACTGGCCGTGCCGGAGGGCACGGACCTCGACCTGGACACGGTGCAGCACCTGGTGAGCGCGGCGGCCGGCGAGAACGCGGTGCCCTCCGGGCGGGGGCGCGGCCGCTTCCGGGACCGCCTGTCCCGGTTGGCGGAGTCCTTGACGGCACCGCCGCCGGCGCGGTGGTGAGGGCCTCGCAGCAGTAGCTGACAAAAAGAAGTTGCCCCGGTCTCCGGCCGCTGCGGACGATGACTCCTCGTGGCTTCCTTCCTCCCCGACCTCACCCCCTGGCACGCCTCCGTCGACTTCCGGCGGCTGTGGCTGTCAGGACTGATCTCCAACTTCGGCAGCTTTCTGACGTTCGTGGCGCTGCCGGTGCAGATCAAGGAGCTGACCGGCTCCGCGGCGGCCGTCGGGGCGATCGGGGCGGTGGAGCTGATCCCGCTGATCGTGTTCGGGCTGTACGGCGGCGCCCTCGCCGACGCGATGGACAAGCGCGGGCTGATCATCTGGACCGAGGCGGGGCAGGGGGTGCTCAGCGCGGCGCTGCTGGTGAACGCGCTGCTGCCGGAGCCCGCCGTATGGCCGCTGTACGTGGTGGCCGCGCTGTCCTCGGCGCTGGTGTCCGTGCAGCGCCCGGCGCTGGACTCGCTGTGGCCGCGGATCGTGGCCCATGAGCACCTCCCGGCCGCCGCCTCCCTCAACGCCCTGCGCTGGACGGTCGGCGGGGTCGCGGGCCCGGCGCTGGCGGGTGTGGTGGTGGCGTACGCGGGCCTGGGCTGGGCCTACGCCGCCGATCTGCTGACCTTCGCCGTCTCCGTCGTACTGATCATTCCGCTGGCCTCCTCCCCCGCCGCGCACGAGGCGGCGAAGCCCTCGCTGAAGGCCATCGCGGAGGGCGCCCGGTACGCGTGGGGCCGCAAGGAGCTGCTCGGCACCTACGCGATCGACCTGGCCGCGATGTTCCTGGCGATGCCGCTGGCGGTGCTGCCGTTCCTGGCGGACGAGCTGGACGCCGAGTGGTCGCTGGGGCTGATGTACGCGGCGGTGCCGTTCGGTTCGCTGCTGGTGAGCGTGAGCAGCGGCTGGACCGGGCGGATCCATCGGCACGGGCGGATGGTGGTGCTGGCGGCGGCGCTGTGGGGCGTGGCGATCGCGGCCGCGGGCGTGGTGGGCAACGTGTGGCTGGTGCTGCTGTTCCTGGCCGTGGCGGGCGGCTGCGACATGGTCAGCGGGATCTTCCGCGGGGTGATGTGGAACCAGACGATCCCGGACGAGCTGCGCGGGCGGCTCGCCGGGATCGAGTTGCTGTCGTACTCCGTCGGACCGACCCTCGGCCAGGTCAGGTCGGGCGGGTTCGCCGCGTGGTGGGGCGTGCGGGCGTCGGTGTGGTCGGGCGGACTGCTGTGCGCCGGGGCGGTGGGGCTGCTGGCGCTGTGCCTGCCGAAGCTGATGACGTACGACGCCCGGACGAGCGAGCATGCGAAGGGCGTGCGCGAACAGCGGGCCGCCGCCCAGGCGCAGGCGCCCTTGGGGGCCTGATCAGTCGTCGTCGGTGCCCGTCCTGGGGGCGTCGTGCCACTTGGGGTCGTTCTCCCACTCGAGGTTGCGCTCGCGGGCGGTCTCCATCGCGTGCTCGGCCTCCGCGCGGGAGTCGTACGGGCCGAACCGGTCCTTGCCGGGGCAGTCCGGACCCTCCTCGACCTTCTTGTGCTCCAGGCAGTAGTACCACTCGCCCGGCTTGCCGACCGTGCGCTTCTTGAACAACGGCATGACCTGCTCCTCTCGCAGGGAACATGTTCCCCCACGGCGGCTCGTTAGACTCGCTGGCATGTCTGGCCAGTCGCTGCTCGTACCAGGGGAGCTGTCTCCCATCCGTTCCGTACCCGGAAACATCCGGCGCCCCGAGTACGTCGGCAAGCCCGCGCCGACTCCGTACACGGGTCCCGAGGTGCAGACCCCGGAGACCGTCGAGGCGATGCGGGTCGCGGGGCGGATCGCCGCGCGGGCGATGGCCGAGGCGGCGAAGCTGATCGCACCGGGCGTCACCACGGACGAACTGGACAAGGTGGCGCACGACTACATGTGCGACCACGGCGCCTACCCCTCGACGCTCGGCTACCGCAGCTTCCCGAAGTCCCTGTGCACCAGCGTCAACGAGGTCATCTGCCACGGCATTCCGGACTCCACGGTGCTGCGGGACGGCGACATCATCAACCTCGACGTGACGGCGTACATCGGCGGGGTGCACGGCGACAACAACGCCACGTACCTGGTCGGCGAGGTCGACGAGGAGAGCCGGCTGCTGGTGGAGCGGACCCGGGAGTCCCTGAACCGGGCGATCAAGGCGGTCAAGCCGGGCCGGCAGATCAACATCATCGGCCGGGTGATCGAGTCGTACGCCAAGCGCTTCGGGTACGGCGTGGTCCGGGACTTCACCGGCCACGGCATCAACTCGTCGTTCCACTCGGGCCTGATCATCCCGCACTACGACAGCCCGCACGCGACGACGGTGATCCAGCCCGGGATGACCTTCACGATCGAGCCGATGCTGACGCTGGGCACGCACGAGTACGACATGTGGGACGACGGCTGGACGGTCGTGACCAAGGACCGCAAGCGCACGGCGCAGTTCGAGCACACGCTGGTGGTGACGGAGACGGGGGCGGAGATCCTTACGCTGCCGTAGCCCTCCGGGGCCCCGAGGCCCGTCCCCTGATGGGGGCGGGTCTTTTCTTGTACGCTTTTACCGACAGGGCGTCGGCAAACCTATTGACTTAGGTAAGCCTTACCTTAGAGGATGGCCGCCATGGACTCCTTCTCGACCGTCATCCGCACCGCCTCGCACGAGCAGCATGTGGAGGCGGAGACCTCGACGTTCATGAGCGATCTGCTCGGCGGGCGCCTCGGCGTCGACGCGTACGCGCGCTACACCGAGCAACTGTGGTTCGTCTACGAGGCGCTGGAGAGCGGAGCCGAGCGGCTGGCGTCGGATCCGGTGACCGGGCCGTTCATCCAGCCGGAGCTGTTCCGGCTGACGGCGCTGGAGCGGGACCTCGCGCATCTGCGGGGTCCGGAGTGGCGAGCGGGCGTGACGGCGCTGCCCGCGACGCGCGCGTACGCGGACCGGGTCCGGGAGTGCGCCGCGACCTGGCCCGCGGGTTACATCGCCCACCACTACACCCGCTACCTCGGGGACCTCTCCGGCGGCCAGATCATCCGCGACAAGGCGGAGCGGACCTGGGGCTTCGAGAAGAAGGGCGACGGCGTCCGCTTCTACGTCTTCGAGGGCATCACCAACCCCGCGGCCTTCAAGCGGTCCTACCGCGAACTCCTGGACGGGGTACGGGCGGACGACCTGGAGAAGCAGCGGATCGTGACGGAGTGCAAGAAGGCGTTCGCGCTGAACACCGCGGTGTTCCGGGCGCTGGGTGAGGAGTTCCCGCTGTCGGCGTGAGTGCGGTCGGGGCGAGCTGAGGGCTCAGCGTTCCAGGTAGACCCGTCCCCCGAGTTCCACCCAGCCTCCGGGCTGCGGTGCCGTCAGGAGCTGGGAGCCCGAGCCCTGGGTGATGTTGAGGGCGCGGCCTAGCTGTTCCGTCAGCAGGATCGCGGCCGCTCCGGTGGCCTCGTCCTCGTCGATGCCGTCGCCCCGGCCGGGGAAGCCACGTGCGCGGATCCGGCCCGCGGACTCGTCCTCCCACGCCCAGGCGTAGATCCACTCGCCGGGCGGCGGCACGGGCAGCGCGTCGACCTCCGCCGCCGTCGGGTACCGCTTCAGCGTCCGCGGCGGCGCCCACTCCGCCCGTGCCTCGATCCAGCAGAACTCCCCGTCCTGCCGGGCCCCGACCACCCCGGCGGGCGTGACCAGTTCGGGCACGTCCAGCAGCCAGGCCGCCCCGACGCAGGGGTAACCGGCGAACGGCAGCCGCGTGCTGGGGGTGTAGATGTCGATGACGCCCCGCTCGGGGTCGTCCACGAACACCGTCTCGCTGAAGCCCAGTTTGGCGGCGAGCGCCTGCCGCTCCTCGCGCTCGGGCAGCACGGAGCCCTCGCGGACGACACCCAGTTCGTTGCCGTATCCGCCGCGCGGGCCGCAGAACACCCGGAGCACGTCGTAGTCAGTCACGGGGGCATTCAAACATCACTCGGGCGGTGAGGTGACTTCGAGCCATCCAGCGGCTTCCTGTCGAATTAGGCAAGGCTAACCTAATCAAACTCGTGGAGCGGTTCCAGCAGCTCTTCTACAAGGACGGTGCCGGGTGACGGTGTTGGAGAAGGCGGAGTCGGCTGCGCCCCGGGCGGCGGAGACTCCGGGACGCGGGCCCCGTACGGCCGCCTGGCTGCTGACGGCGGTGCTGGTCCTCGCCCTGCTCGTCCTGGTGCCGGTCGCGGCGGGGACCGGAGCCTATCCGGTGCCGGTGGGTGAGGTGCTCGCCTCCGTGCAGCACCGGATCGGGCTCGGTGGAAGGGAGTTGGACCGGGTGGCGGAGTCGGTGCTGTGGAACGTGCGGTTCCCGCGTATCGTCCTCGCGCTGCTCATCGGGGCCTCGCTGGGGTGTGCCGGGGCGCTGATGCAGGGCGTGTTCGGCAACCCGCTCGCCGAGCCGGGGGTCATCGGGATCTCCTCGGGCGCGGCGGTGGGGGCGGTGGCGTCGATCGCGCTCGGGCTGAACTTCCTCGGGACGTGGACGGTTTCGGTGGCGGCGTTCGTGACGGGGCTCGTGACGGTGCTGCTGGTGTATGTGCTGTCCCGGTCCGGGGGGCGTACGGAGGTCGTGACGCTGATCCTGACCGGCATCGCGGTGAACGCGTTCGCGGGGGCGGTGATCGGGCTGTTCCTGTTCTTCGCGGACGCGGCGGCGATCCAGCAGATCACGTTCTGGCAGCTCGGGTCGTTGTCGCAGGCGACGTGGCCGAAGGTGGTGGCGGTGCTGCCGTGCGCTGCGCTGGGCTTGGGGGTGGCTCCTTTGTACGCCCGTCGCCTGGACCTGCTGTCGCTGGGCGAGCGTCCGGCGCGGCACCTGGGTGTGGACGTCGAACGGCTCCGTATCACGCTGGTCTTCGTCATCGCGCTGCTGACGGCGGCGGCGGTGAGTGTCTCCGGGATCATCAGCTTCGTGGGGCTCGTCGTCCCTCATCTGCTGCGGATGGCTGTGGGGCCGGGGCATCGGTTCCTGGTGCCGGCCAGTGCGCTGCTGGGGGCGCTGGTGCTGTTGGCGGCGGATCTGGCGTCCCGCACGATGGCTGCGCCGGCGGAGTTGCCGCTGGGTGTTCTCACGGCTCTGCTGGGCAGCCCGTTCTTCTTCTGGTTGCTGCGTCGGACTCGGCGGCGGCATGGGGGGTGGGCGTAGGGGGTTGCCTGCCGGGTGCGGGTGGGTGGGGGCTGGTCGCGCAGTTCCCTGCGCCCCTGGGGGAACCGGCCTCGCCCCAACTTCTACGGCTCGCTCAGTCTCCGTGCGTCGCATCGATGTCGGGTGCGGGTGGGTGGGGGCTGGTCGCGCAGTTCCCCGCGCCCCTGGGGGAACCGGGCTCGCTCAGTCTTCGCCCACCTGCCGCTTCTATGTCGGGTGCGGGTGCGTGGGGGCCGGCCCCGCAGTTCCCCGCGCCCCTGGGGAGACCTGCCTCGCCCCGACTTCCATGACCCCTCGGCCGAATGAATCCCCGCCCCCGTCATCCCCATCCCACCGAAGAGGCCCGCCCATGAGACTCCTCCGCCCCCGGCCCACTCCCCCACCCCCCGCCGCGCCCGGTGACGTCCTTGCCGAGGCCGAGAGTCTCCGTGTCCGGCTCGGGGCCCGGGACGTCCTCCACGGAGTCGATATCCGGGTCCGTGCCGGAGAGGTGCTCGCTCTCGTCGGGCCCAATGGTGCCGGTAAGTCCACGCTGCTCGGTGCGCTCGCCGCCGACACCCCGGCCGACGGGGGCGTCGTACGGATTCATGGGCGCCCCGCCACGGAGTGGTCCGCCCCCGAGCTCGCCCTGCGCCGGGCCGTGCTGCCGCAGGCCGCCGCGCTCAGCTTTCCCTTCTCCGTGGAGGACGTCGTGCGGATGGGGCGGGCGCCCTGGACTGCGCTCGGCGCGGAGGATGATGACGCCGCCGTCGCTGAAGCGATGAAGGCCACCGACGTGGTCGAATTTGCGCCACGTTCGTTCTCCGCGCTCAGCGGTGGTGAGCGTGCCCGCGTCGCGCTGGCCCGGGTGCTCGCCCAGCGTGCGCCCCTGTTGCTACTGGACGAGCCCACCGCCGCTCTGGACCTCCGGCACCAGGAACTGGTGCTCCGGGTATGTCGGGAGCGCGCGGCGGCCGGGGACGCCGTTGTCGTCGTGCTGCATGATCTGGGGCTCGCCGCCGCCTACGCCCACCGCGTCGCCGTACTCCGCACCGGCCGGGTTGCCGCCGATGGTCCGCCCGCGCAGGTCTTCTCCGAGGAACTGCTGTCCGAGGTCTACGAACAGGCCGTTGAAGTGCTCGCCCATCCTCGGACCGGCGCCCTCCTCGTCACCCCTCGCCGGAATCTTTGACTCCCCTTTGACCTACCTGTGGCCGCGCTTGACCAAATCATGACACCACTTTTGAGCCACCGTAAGTACGTTAGGTGAGCCTCACCTACGTGTGGTGTTCCCCCGGTCACTCCCAGGAGCCTTCATGCGCGCCGCCAGACTCTCCGCCCTAGCCGCCACCGTCGTCGCGGCCCTGACCGCCGTGACGGGGTGCACCGAGAAGGGCAGTGACGGCGGGGACGGGGTCGTCCAGGTCACCGCCACGGACGACAAGTGCGAGGTCTCCACCAAGGAGTTCCCGGCCGGACACGTCGAACTCGCGATAGAGAACAAGGGATCCAAGGTCACCGAGGTCTACATCCTCTTCCCCGACGACCGGGTCGTCACCGAGCGCGAGAACATCGGCCCCGGCACCAAGCAGCGCGTCACCGCCGAAGTGAAGGCCGGTGACTACCAGATCGCCTGTAAGCCGGGCATGAAGGGCGACGGCATCCGACAGGCCGTGAAGGCCACCGGTGGGGGAACCACCACCAAGCGCGATCCTCGGCTCGACAAGGCCGTCGCCGCCTATCGCCAGTACGTCCAGGAGCAGGCCGACGAGACCCTCCCGCTCGCCGAGACCTTCGCCGAGGCCGTCAAGGACGGCGACCTCGCGGCCGCGAAGAAGGCGTACGCGCCGTCCCGGATCGGCTGGGAGCGCACCGAGCCGGTCGCCGAGTCCTTCGGCGACATCGACCCGAAGGTGGACGTCCGCGAGGACGGCCTGGACGACGGCCAGAAGTGGACCGGCTGGCACCGGCTGGAGAAGTCCCTCTGGGACGACAAGAAGATCACCGACGCCGACAAGGAGCTCGCGGACCAGCTCATCACGGACCTGAAGGACTGGCAGAACCGCGTCGGCAAGGCCGAGATCACCCCGACCTCCATGGCCAACGGCGCCAAGGAACTCCTCGACGAGGTCGCCACCGGCAAGGTCACCGGCGAGGAGGAGCGCTACTCGCACACCGACCTCGTCGACTTCAAGGCCAATGTCGAGGGCGCGGAGAAGTCGTACGAGCTGCTGAAGCCGGTCGCGAAGGAGAACGACCCGGCCCTGACGACCGAACTTGACAAGCAGTTCGCCGCCCTCGACACGCTGCTCGACAAGTACCGCGCGGAGAAGGACTCCTACGAGTTCACCTCGTACGACAAGGTCGGCGACGCCGACCGCAAGGACCTCTCGGACGCGGTGAACGCGCTGGCGGAACCGCTGTCCAAGCTCGCCGCAGCCGTCGTCGCCAAGTAGGGGGCAACCAACATGACTTCGGAATCCCCGTCCCGCCGCGCCCTCATCGGCTGGGGCGGCGCCGGGCTCGCGCTCGGCGCCGCCGCGGCCGGTGGTGCGGTGGCGATGGCTCGTACCGGTGACGACACACCCGCGCCGACCACCGCCATCCCCTTCCACGGCGCCCATCAGGCCGGCATCGCCACGCCCGTCCAGGACCGGCTGCACTTCGCCTCGTTCGACGTGCAGACCGAGGACCGGGCCGAGTTCGTGCGGATGCTGAAGGACTGGACGGCCGCCGCGCGCCGGATGACCGCCGGGCACCCGGTCGGCGAGGGCGGGTTCGGCGGGCTGCCCGAGGCGCCGCCGGACGACACCGGTGAGGCGCTGGGGCTCCAGCCCTCGCGGCTGACCCTCACCATCGGCTTCGGGCCGTCCCTGTTCGAGAAGTTCGGGCTGGCCGACGCCCGTCCCGAGGCCCTGGTCGACCTGCCGAAGTTCGCGGGCGACAACCTGGACAGGAACCGCAGCGGCGGTGACCTGTGTGTCCAGGCCTGCGCGGACGATCCGCAGGTCGCGGTGCACGCCATCCGCAACCTCGCCCGGATCGGCTTCGGCAAGGTCGTCATCCGGTGGTCGCAGCTTGGCTTCGGGAAGACCTCGTCCACCACCCCGGAGGCGCAGACCCCGCGCAACCTCATGGGGTTCAAGGACGGCACCCGCAACATCGCGGGGACGGAGACCGACCGGCTGAAGAAGTTCGTGTGGGTCGACGGGAAGGACGGGCCCGACTGGATGGCGGGCGGGTCCTATCTCGTCGCCCGGCGGATCCGGATGCACATCGAGACCTGGGACCGCACCTCGCTCCAGGAGCAGGAGGACATCTTCGGCCGCGACAAGGGCGAGGGCGCCCCGGTCGGCAAGGCCAAGGAGCGCGACGAGCCGTTCCTGAAGGCGATGCTCCCGACCGCGCACGTACGGCTCGCGCATCCCGACTCCAACGACGGGGCGACGCTGCTGCGCCGCGGCTACTCCTTCACCGACGGCACGGACGGCCTGGGCCGCCTGGACGCGGGCCTGTTCTTCCTGGCGTACCAGAAGGACGTGCGCCGGGGCTTCATCCCGGTCCAGCGCAACCTGGCCACCGACACGCTCAACGAGTACATCCAGCACGTGGGTTCGGCGGTCTACGCGATCCCGCCCGGCGTCCGCGACAAGGACGACTGGTGGGGCCGGGCGCTGTTCGCAGGGGAGGCGTAGGACCGTGTTCGCGAACTATCTGATCGGTCTGCGCGAGGGACTTGAGGCCAGCCTGGTCGTCTGCATCCTCGTCGCCTATCTGGTGAAGACGGACCGCAGGGACGCCCTGAAGCCCGTCTGGATCGGCATCGGGGTCGCGGTGGCGCTCGCCCTGGGCTTCGGCTGCGCCCTCGAATTCGGTTCCCAGGAGCTGACGTTCGAGGCGCAGGAGGCGCTCGGCGGCACGCTGTCGGTCCTCGCGGTCGCCCTGGTGACGTGGATGGTGTTCTGGATGCGGCGCACCGCCCGGCACCTGAAGGCGGAGCTGCACGGCAAGCTGGACGCGGCGCTGCAGATGGGCACGGGCGCGCTGGTCGCCACGGCGTTCCTGGCGGTGGGCCGGGAGGGCCTGGAGACGGCGCTGTTCGTGTGGACGTCGGTGCGCGCGGCCGGCGACGGCTCGGCGGACCCGGCGATCGGAGCGGGGCTCGGCCTGGCCACCGCGGTCGTCCTCGGCTGGCTGTTCTACCGCGGCGCCCTCAGGATCAACCTGGCGAAGTTCTTCACCTGGACCGGCGGCATGCTGGTCGTGGTCGCGGCGGGGGTGCTGGCGTACGGCTTCCATGACCTCCAGGAGGCGGACTGGCTGCCGGGCCTGACCAACAAGGCGTTCGACATCACCGGGACGATCCCGCCGGACAGTTGGTACGGCACGCTGCTCAAGGGTGTCTTCAACTTCCAGCCCGATCCGACCGTGCTCCAGGTCACGGTGTGGCTGCTGTACCTGGTCCCGACACTCGCGCTGTTCCTCGCCCCGGTAGGGTTCGCCTCCGGGAAGGGGAAGGTGAAGGTACCCGATGAGCACGGATCGCGGCCCTCGAAGGCTTCGCAGTCTTGACCGGAGGGTGCTGATAGCGGCCTCCCTGACCGCTTTGTCGCTTACGGCGAGCGGGTGCGTGGTGGTGCACGGGGAGCGGGAGATGATCCCCGCGGCCACCCAGGCCGAGGCCGCCAAGGCCCTCAAGGACTTCACGGCCGCCTACAACGCGGCTGACGAGGCGTACGACAGCTCCCTGGACGCCGACCATGTCACCGGCGCCCTCGGTGACATCGACGAGGCGCGGCTGGAGGCGGGGCGCGCCAACAATCCGGACGGCAACTCCGCCCACACTCCGCTGGAGTTCACGGACGCCGAGTTCACCATCCCGAAGAAGCCGGGCTGGCCGCGCTGGTTCCTGGCGGACGCCCAGGGCAACCGCGGCGGTGACTCCCGCTGGCTGCTGGTGTTCACCCGGGACGCGCTGGACGCGCCGTGGGAGGCCGCCTATCTGACGCTGGTGGCGCCGGACCAACTGCCGGAGTTCAAGAAGGACAAGGACGGCTGGGCCGAGGCGGTCGACGCGAACTCCGCCGAACTGGCCATCGCCCCGGCCGACTTGAGCAAGGACTACACGGCCTTCCTGAAGGACGGCGGGGAGACCTTCGCGGACGGCAGCCACACCTCGGGCTGGCGGGAGAAGCGCACGAAGAACGCCGAACGGCCCGGTCTGGTCACGCAGTACATCGACGAGCCGCTGACCGAGGGCGACTACGCGCCGCTGGCGCTGCGCACGGCGGACGGCGGGGCGCTGGTGTTCTTCGCCACGCACCACTACCAGAAGCAGACGGCCGCCCCGGGGACTTCGGTGCCCACCCCGAACAAGGACGTACTGGCCCTGACGAAGGGTGAGATCAAGCAGTCGCTGACGATGGAGTTCGTCTCGAACGAGGTGGCCCTGGACCCGGCGAACGGCTCGGGCGCGGTGTCGGTGCTGGGCCGGATCGAGGGGCTGACGGGGGCGAAGGGCGAGTAGCGCGCCCCTATTGCAGCGGCCCGTTCAGCGCCGCGAGGGCCAGGCGGTGTGCGCGTGATCGGACTCCTGCCCCGCGTGCCGGGCGCAGGAGTCGGTGAGGACCTCCAGCAGGCTGAGCGGATCCGGCAGCGGATGCTCGGGGCCGCGGACCCAGCGCACGTTCTGGTCGTCACCGGGGAGCCGGGCGGGCGGTACGAGGACGTACGAACCGCGGCAGTGCCACCGTAGGCCCGGATGCTCGTCCATCGTCTCGGGGTGGCAGTCCAGCTCGCAGGGCCACCACTCGTCCTCGTCCTCGGGGGTGCCGCGGGTGAGGGTGAAGAAGAGCAGGCGGCCGTCGTCGCGCTCGGCGACCGGGCCGACCTCGACCCCGGCGCCGAGGAGGCGGTCAAGGGCCTCGCGGCCGGCGTCCAGGGGGACGTCCAGGACGTCGTGGACCATACCGGTGGCGGTGATGAAGTTGGCCTGTGGCTGGTGGCGGGCCCAGCGCTCGATCTGGGCGCGGTCGGTGGTGGACTGCGTCTGCCAGGCGAAGGACACCGGGTGCTGGGCGGGGGTCGGACAGCCGACGCGGTCGCAGGAGCAGCGGTAGCCGGGGGCCGGGTGGGCGGCGGGGGCGAGCGGCAGTCCCGCCTCGGCGGCGGCGAGCAGCAGGGCCTCGCGACCGCCGTCATCGGCGGTCTGCTGGGGGCGGCGGCCGCGCAGCCACCGGGAGAGTTTGCCCTGAATGCCTCGGTCGCTCATCTATCCCCTCGCCTCGCTGTCGTGCCGAACAGCATGCCTTATCGTCCCACCTTCATGCGCTTCGGGGGGTCGCAGCCGACGACAGGGGCGGGTGGGACGAGCCCGGGATCGAGTGTCATTGCACGCTTTGACATGATTTACGACCCTACGGTGTCGCCATGGTCACCTGGACCGGACTGACCGCCTCCGCGGCGTGCGCGGCCGCCCTGATCTCCCCGGCCCCGCTGGAGTGGGGCACGGCGCCCCTGACCGTCGACGCGCTCCCCCGCATCACCTACGTCGCCCATCGCGGCGGCGCCCGCGAGGTCCCCGAGAACAGCATGGCGGGCCTGGCGGCGGCGTACGCGCGCGGGACCGCCCAGGTCCTGGACTTCGACACCCGCGTCCTGCGCGACGGCACCCCGGTGGTCCTCCACGACCCGACCCTGCGCCGCACCACGAACCGCTCCGGCGAGGTGCGCGCCCTGGACGCCCGCGACTGGCGGACGGTACGGCTGCGTCCGGCGCCGTCGCTGCCGGGCCACTGGCGTGCGGAGCGGCCGCCGACGGTGGCCGAGGTGCTGGACCGGTTCGGCGGGCGGATCGTGCTGATGCTGGAGGTGAAGGACCCGAGGGGGCTCGGCCCGCTGGCGGCGCTGATCCGGGCCCGGGGCCTGACCCGCTCGGTGCTGGTGAACACCAACGACCCGGCGCTGGCCCGCCGCGCCGACCGGCTGGGCCTGCTGACCCAGCTGTGGCGCTCGGCCCGTCAGCTGCGCACCGACCGGCCGGAGCGCTGGCGCTCCTACGTGCACGTCCTGGACGTGGACCACCGGGCCCGGGACGCGGATCTGCGGCGGGCGGTGCGGTCCGGGATCCCCCGGGTGTGGGCGCACACCGTGGTGACCCCGGCCCAGCGGGACCGGGTGCTGGCGCTGGGCTGCGACGGAGTGATCACGGACGCGCCGGGGCGGCTGGCCCGGGTGGGGCAGCGGGCGACTCAGCGGGCAGCTCAGCGGGGCGCGAGGCCGTAGAGGGCGTAGTCGACGAGAGTGTCGGTGTACTCGTGGGAGATGGGCCCGGAGTACTGGAGCCAGCGCTGCGCGAGCGGGGAGACGAACAGTTCGAGGGCGATGCGCGGATCGAGGTCCGGGCGCACCTCGCCGGTCTCCTGGGCGGCGCGCAGCCGGGTGACGTAGAGCTGGAGCGAGGGTTCGAGCATCTTGGCGACGAACTTCCGGCCCAGCTCCTCGTTGACGACCCCCTCGGCGGCGAGCGCACGGGAGGGCACCTCGAAACGGGGGTTCTTCAGCTCGTCGACCGTGGCGCGCAGCACCGTCTTGAGGTCGGCGGCGAGGTCGCCGGTGTCGGGGATGGCGTACGGCTCGTGCCCGGCGTCCCGGCTGGCCTGCTCGCCCAGGTCGAGGAACGCCTCCATGAGCACTTCGGCCTTGGAGGACCACCACCGGTAGATCGTCTGCTTGCCGACACCGGCGCGGGCGGCGATCCCCTCGATGGTCGTCCTGGGGTAGCCGACCTCTCCGACGAGGGCGAGGGCGGCGTCGTAGATGGCGCGGCGGGACTTCTCGCTGCGGCGGGTGGAGTCGGGGGCGAGGTTCTTGGCCATGGGGCAAATTTATCAGGTTGACAAGACGGACCGTCTCGCCGGAGAGTGAGAAGGCCATAAGCGAGACGATACGTATCGTCTGAGCTGTTCGTCATGAGGAAGGAGCCCGGCGATGACGCGAGGCGGAAACATGCTCGGAGTGGGCGGCACCCGAAAGAACCTCGGACGGGACGCCCTGCGCGGCGGCGCCCGGGGCGGCCGGGGCGGTGGCGCCCAGGACCCGCAGGCCCAGAAGCGGGAGCTGCTGCGCAAGCTCCAGGAGAGGCGAGGAGAAAGTCGCGGGGAGGGCCGAGGGGCGGAGGGGCAGGCGGACGCCTGAGCCGTGCCCCCGGTGGATCCGGTGGTTCCGGCCGCTGAGCCGGCGGCCCGCTACTCCGCCGGGGGCCAGGCGTCGCCCCAGTCCGCGTCACGGGCGGCCTTGTAGAGGTCGCCGTGGCGTTTGGTGACGGTCGTCCTGGCGAGGGCGGGCTCGGCCTCGCAGAGATCCAGCAGCACCTGCCCCTTGCGGATCTGAGGCTTGCGGACGACTCGGGCGGGGGCCGGGACGACCGGGAACCGGGCGGCGGCGACGTAGGCGAACTTCTCGTCCTCGTACGCGAGGGAGCCGCCCTTGACCTGCCGGTGCAGGGAGGAGCGGCTGACCCGCGCGGAGAAGTGGCACCAGTCGGTGCCCGGGACGATGGGGCAGGCGGCGCTGTGGGGGCAGGGGGCGGCGATCCGGAATCCGGCCTCGACGAGCCGCTGCCGGGCCTCGATGATCCGGGCGTATCCGTCCGGGGTGCCGGGCTCGACGATGACGACGGCCTGGGCGGCGGAGGCGACGGTGTCGACCAGCGTCGCGCGGTCGGCTTCCGCGAGCTCATTGAGGACGTAGGAGATCGTGACGAGATCAGTGCTCTCGATGGAGAGCGCCGCTCCGATACGAGAGCGCTGCCAACGCACGTCCCGTAGGGCCGGGTTGGCGGCGGCGATCTCGCGGCCGAGGGCGAGCGCGGGCTCGGCCCAGTCGAGCACGGTGACGGGACGCCGGCCGGGCCAGGTGGCACTGACCGCCCAGGTGGCGGCGCCGGTGCCGCCGCCGACATCGACATGGCTCCCCGGCGCCCACTCGGGAGCGGCCTCGGCGAACGCTTCCAGCGCGGCGTGCACGGCCTCGAAGGTGGCGGGCATCCGGTATGCGGCGTAGGCGGCCACGTCGGCGCGGTCCCGGAGAATGGGGGCGTCGGTGGGAGTGGCCCCGCGATAGTTGGCGATCAGCCGCTCCACCGCGGTGGCGGCCTGCCGGGGCGGAAGTCCGTCGAGGAGGCCGTCGAGGGCGGCACGCAGAGTCTCGGCCGAGGCCACGGGGTCGTTCACCCCCAGATTCTAATCCGGGCCACGTCGGCATCATCCAGGGCGGAGCGAGAGTGACAGTCACGCACCGGAAGGCGGGCCTGTGGGCCCGGGGAGTCCTCGCGGCAGGTCTGTACACCGTCACGGTCGCGATGCTGGCGTTGAGCCTTCCGGCGGTGGGTGTCGAAACGACGCCGACGAGTGACCCCGACACGGCGGCGGGGGCGTTCTTCTGCCTGGTGCTGTCCGCGCTGTTCCTCGCCGCCACCGCGGCGGTCTCTTTCAGATGGCGGGCCGCACGCGCCGTGTGCCTGCTCCAGCTGATCCTCATGGTGATCGTCTGGGCTCAGGTGCCGAGCCCGTTCTGAGTGACTCACCGCTCCCGTACCGCCCGGGCCACCCGTGACCCCGCCGCGGCCCGTGGCCGGCTGTCCGGTGGCCTCCTGCGCGGATGCACCGTGTTCGCCAGCAGGACCAGGAACGTGTCCGTCGCCCGGTCCAGGACGAGCATCGTGCCGGTGAAGCCGGTGTGGCCCGCCGCGCCGCGGCCCGCGAGTTCCCCCATGAACCACTCCTGGTCCAGAGCGAAGCCGAGACCGGGCGGGTCGAGGAGGAGCTCCACGAAGTCCGGGCCGAGGATCCGGGCCGGGCCGTAGGAGCCGCCGGCGAGCAGGGTGCGGCAGAAGACGGCGAGGTCGCGTGCCGTGGAGAACAGGCCCGCGTGGCCCGCCACCCCGCCCAGCGCCCAGGCGTTCTCGTCGTGCACCACCCCCCGCAGCATCCCCCGGTCCGCCTTCGCCCACGGCCGCCGCTGGTCCTCGGTCGCCGCCGCGCCGGGGAACGGGCCGAACCGGGTCGCGGCCATGCCGAGGGGACGGGTGATGCCGTCGTGGATCAGGACGTCCAGGCCGCGGCCCGTGATGCGTTCCAGAACGTGCTGGAGCAGGAGCATGTTGAGGTCCGAGTAGCAGTACGTGCCCGGGACCCCGATCGGGACCTCCGCCCGCAGGCGGGCCAGCATCGCCTCCTCGTCCGCGCAGTCGTACAGCGGGAGTTCGGGGCGCAGCCCCGAGGTGTGCGTCAGCAGCTGCCGTACCGTCACGCCGTGGCGGGCCGCCCCGCGGAACTCCGGCAGATACGCCCCGACCTCCGCGTCTATGCCCAGCGTCCCCCGCTCGATCTGCTGCACGGCGGCGACCGCGGTGAACAGCTTCGTCAGGGAGGCGAGATCGAAGGCCGTGCCGACCGTCATCGGGACGCGGGACGCCGGCGGCAGCTCCACGCCCGTGTCCGTCTCCGGGTCGTACGAGGCATAACGGACCGCCCAGCCCGCCGCCTCCTCCACGGCCACACAGGGGCCACGTCCGGCGAGCACCACCGCGCCCGCCGCCCAGGGCCGTTCGCCCGTCGTCAGGTCGTGGACCTCGCTGACCAGCCGCCCCAGCTCCTCGGGGTCGAGGCCGGCCCGCTCGGGTGTGTCGCCGCGCAGTCTCGGTGCGCTCAGCTCTCCGCTCCCTCCACGCCGGCACGCCTGCTCCAGGGACGGCACAGTCCCATGAAGCAGGCCGAGGCCACCAGTGCGGCGGCCAGTTGGACGACGGCCATCGGGACGGCGGTGTCCTCCCCCGCCACCCCGACCAACGGCGACACGACCGCGCCGATCAGGAAGGAGGAGGTACCCAGCAGCGCGGACGCCGAACCCGCCGCCTGCTTCGTCCGCAGCAGTGCGAGGGTCTGGGTGTTGGGCAGGGTCACGCCCATGGCGGACATCAGGACGAAGAGGGCGGCGGCCACCGGCACGAGGCCGACCTCGCCGAACACGCCCGTCGCCATCAGCAGCAGCGCGCCCGCCGCCAGCACCACCACGCCGAGCCCGGCCGCCAGGACCGCGTCCAGGCTCACCCGTCCGACCAGCACCTTGCCGTTGATCTGGCCCACGGCCACCAGACCGACGGAGTTCAGGCCGAACAGCAGGCTGAACGTCTGCGGAGAGGCGCCGTAGATCTCCTGGATCACGAACGGCGACGCCGCGATGTACGCGAACAGCGCGGCGAAGGCGAAGCCGCCGGTCAGCATGTAGCCCGCGAAGGCGCGGTCGGCGAGCAGTGCGCGCATCGAGCGCAGCGCCTGTCCGACCCCGCCCGCGTGCCGGTCGGCCGGGGCGAGCGTCTCGGGCAGCCGCGCCCACACCAGCACCGCCAGCAGCACCCCGACGACGGTCAGCACGACAAACACACCCCGCCAGTCCGTGACCCGCAGGATCTGCCCGCCGATGAGCGGCGCCACGATCGGCGCGACGCCGGAGACCAGCATGAGGGTGGAGAAGAAGCGGGCCATCGCCACACCGTCGTAGAGGTCGCGGACGACGGCGCGTGCGATGACGATGCCTGCGGCGCCCGCGAGGCCCTGCGCGAGGCGGAAGGCGACCAGGAACTCCACGGTCGGCGCAAGCGCGCACAGGGCGGTGGCGAGGACGTAGACCGCGAGGCCGATGAGCAGCGGGCGTCTGCGGCCCCACCGGTCGCTCATCGGGCCGACCACCAGCTGGCCGAGGGCCATGCCGGCAAGACAGGCGGTGAGGGTGAGCTGGACGGTCGCGGCGGGCGCGGTCAGCGCCTCGGTGACCTGTGGGAGGGCGGGGAGGTACATGTCCATCGCCAGCGGGGGCGTGGCGGTCAGTCCGCCGAGGACCAGGGTGACGAGCAGCGAGGTGCGCCGCACGGCGCGGGCGGCCGGTTCCGTCTTCGGTACGGCCGCCTGCGCCTCATTCGATATGGATGCCCCGGACGCCCCGCTCTCGGGCATGTGCCCTCCCTCTCCTCGCGACAGGCCACCTATGCTCTCAGCTCGAACACAGTGCCGAGGGTCGCTACAGCAAGGGTGGGGTTCGACGGATGGGCGAGCAGCAGCAAAAGGTGCGCTGGGGGATTCTGGCGACCGGGGGCATCGCGGCCTCGTTCGCGGGTGATCTCGTCGATCTGCCGGATGCCGAGGTCGTTGCCGTGGCCTCGCGGTCGCAGGGCTCGGCGGACGCCTTCGCCGAGCGGTTCGGGATCGGGCGGGCGTACGGCGACTGGGCCTCGCTCGCGGCGGACGCGGACGTCGATGTGGTCTACGTCGCGACCCCGCACTCGGCGCACCGGGAGGCCGCCGGTCTGTGTCTGGAGGCCGGGCGGAACGTGCTGTGCGAGAAGGCGTTCACGCTGAACTCGCGCGAGGCGGAGGAGCTGGTCGCGCTGGCCGAGGACCGCGGGAGCTTCCTGATGGAGGCGATGTGGATGTACTGCAATCCGCTGGTCCGCAGGCTCAAGGCGATGGTCGACGACGGGGCGATCGGCGAGGTGCGCACCGTCCAGGCGGACTTCGGGCTGGCCGGGCCCTTCCCGCCCTCGCACCGGCTGCGCGACCCCGCCCAGGGCGGCGGCGCGCTGCTCGATCTCGGCGTCTACCCGGTGTCGTTCGCCCAGCTGCTGCTCGGGGAGCCCTCGGACATCGCCGCCAGAGCGGTGCTCTCGGATGAGGGCGTCGATCTCCAGACGGGAGCGATGCTCTCCTGGGAGAGCGGCGCTCTCGCTTCGGTGCACTGCTCCATCGTCGGCGGTACGGCGACCGGGGCCTCGGTCACCGGCTCACAGGGCCGGATCGACATCCCGCACGGCTTCTTCTTCCCGGACCACTTCGTCCTGCACCGGGACGGCCGCGAGCCCGAGAAGTTCACCGCCGACCCGGCCGACGGCCCCCGCAACACCATGCGCCACGAGGCCGTCGAGGTGATGCGCGCCCTGCGCGCCGGTGAGACCGAGTCCCCGCTGGTCCCGCTCGACGGCACGCTCGCCGTGATGCGGACGCTCGACGCGATACGGGACCGCGTCGGCGTCCGCTACCCGGGCGAGGCGGAGCCCGAACTCGCCCGGGCCTGAGCCTCAGGAGTCCCGGCTCCCCCTCACGCGGGCTTCAGCCCCGGCTCCCCCGCCTCCGTGACGAAGGACGCGGCCGTCGTGACCGGCGCCCCCGGCGTGGTGACGTACGGCACCGTTTTGAAGTCCGCCCGCGCCAGCTCCTCGCCGAGCTCGACGGTCACATAGCCGCGCCGGCCGTTGTAGAACTTCAGGTGCGGGTTGGCTGTCATGTAGGTGTCCCAGTTCGCGGGCTTGTCGGCGCCGTCCCGGCCGCTGGCGACCGAGGTCGCCACGATCTCCGTGCCCCGGATCCGGGAAGCCGGGTCGTCGAAGTCGTCCTTGATGTCGAAGGCGTACCCGACGTGCACATCGCCGGTGAGCACCATCAGGTTCGCGACCCCGGCCGCCTCGGCGCCGTCCAGGATCCGGCGGCGGGAGGCGCGGTAGCCGTCCCAGGCGTCCATCGAGACCCGGGACGGCTCGGTCAGGTCGAACTTGCGCTGCGAGAAGACGACCTGCTGCGGGACGACGTTCCACAGGGCCCGCGAGTCCTGCCAGCCGTCCAGCAGCCACCGCTCCTGCGTCTCGCCGGTCATGGTGCGCGCCGGGTCGTCGACCTCGGGACCGGGGACCTTGGCGCCGTCGCCCTGTGCCTGGTTGGAGCGGTACTGCCGGGTGTCGAGCACGTCGAACTGGGCGAGCCGGCCCCAGTGCAGCCGCCGGTAGAGCTGCATGTCCGGGCCCTCGGGGAGCTGGGGGCGGCGCAGCGGCTGGTGCTCCCAGTAGGCGCGGTAGGCGGAGGCGCGGCGCAGCAGGAACTCCTCCGGCGGCACGCTGTTCTCGGGGGTGTCGTCGGCGTAGTTGTTCTCGGTCTCGTGGTCGTCCCAGGTGACGACGAAGGGGTGCGCGGCGTGCGCGGCGCGCAGATCGGGGTCGGACTTGTAGAGGGCGTACCGCAGCCGGTAGTCCTCCAGGGTCAGCGTCTCCCGGTTGAACAGGGCGGGCAGGGTGCGGTCGGTGTAGTTGCGGGAGCCGCCGACCGCGCTGACGGCGTACTCGTAGAGGTAATCGCCGAGATGGAGGACGACATCGACGTCGTCGGCGGCGAGATGGCCGTACGGGGTGAAGTAGCCGTCGTGGTACGCCTGGCAGGAGACTGCGGCGAGTTTGAGCCCGGAGGCGTGGTCGCCGGGGGCGGGGGCGGTGCGGGTGCGGCCGGTCTCGGAGATCCAGGAGCCCACCCGGAAGCGGTAGTACAGGACCCGGTCGGTGTCGAGGTGGCCGACCTCGACGTGGACCGTGTGCTGGAACTCGGGGTGTGCGGTGGCGGTGCCGCGTCTGACGGTGCGGCGGAAGTTCTCGTCGCGGGCCAGTTCCCAGTGCACGGTGACGCGTTCGGCGGGCAGTCCGCCGTCGGGCTGGAAGGGCGCGGGGGCCAGCCGGGTCCACAGCAGGACCGAGCCGGGCAGCGGGTCGCCGGAGGCGACGCCGAGGGTGAACGGGTCGTCGGTGATCTTCGCGGCGTCCAGCTCCGCGGCGCCCGCGACTCCGGCCGTGGGCAGGTTGACCGCGAAGGCGAGCGCGGCGGCCGCGCCGGTCACGGTGAGGAAGCGGCGGCGGCCCAAGTGTCGGGCCGCCGCGCGCAGTTCGGCAGCGTGCTGGGACGGGTGTGCGTCGAGTGTCATCCGGTCCTCCCCTGACGAAATGAATGCATCAGGCATTGGAGTGCCCGGGGACGACTCTCGATTGGCGCGTACACAACACCCGGATGGCGGATGGATGAGTTCCGAATGGCGGACCCTCCCGTACGCTGCGGGCCCATGAACGCGAAGGAAACAGGCAAGCCGTCAATCGCCGTGGTGACCGGGGCGGGCTCCGGCATCGGACGCGCCGTCACCGTGGAACTGCTGCGCGCGGGCTGGTCGGTGGCGCTGGCGGGCCGCCGGGTCGAGACCCTGGAGGAGACGGCGGCACTGGTGCCCGAGGGCGCCGCCGTCGCCGTACGCGCGGACGTCTCGCGACCCGACGACGTGGCCGCGCTGTTCGCCGCCGCGGTGGACCGGTTCGGGCGGGTGGACCTGCTGTTCAACAACGCGGGGACGTTCGGTCCGGGCGGGGTTCCGGTGGAGGAGCTGCCGTACGAGGCCTGGCGGCATGTGGTGGACACCAACCTCAACGGGGCGTTCCTGTGCGCGCAGGCGGCGTTCCGGCAGATGAAGGAGCAGGATCCGCGGGGCGGGCGGATCATCAACAACGGCTCGATCTCCGCGCACGCGCCCCGTCCGCACTCCGTCGCCTACACGGCGACCAAGCACGCGCTGACCGGACTGACCAAGTCGCTGTCGCTGGACGGGCGGCCGTACGACATCGCGGTGGGGCAGATCGACATCGGCAACGCGGCCACCGAGATGACGGCCCGGATGCAGACCGGCGCCCTCCAGGCCAACGGCGAGGTGGCACCCGAGCCCGTGATGGACGCGACCGATGTCGCGCGCACCGTCCGGCACATGGCGGAGCTGCCGCTGGCGGCGAATGTGCAGTTCGCGACGGTCCTGGCGACCGCGATGCCGTACGTGGGCCGCGGCTAGCTGCCGGCCTTCATAACTTGCACAACCGGAATTTGACCGTCCGCTCCATTGCGGCCGGTCGGCGGCTTATGCTCAACTCTCCTCCACAAGAGCTTCACAGTTGGAGTGAAGAGCTTCCGCTGACCAAACCGAGGGGGGAGACGGCAGCCGTTCACGGCGCGGGTTGGGGGTGGACCTCGCGTGGGACCGCGGGGTGCGCACCGCGCCGTGGACGGCTGCCGTACACCTCGGAACTCTCAGCTCGCACACATCCCTTCTCAGGTCGCACATATCGCTTACTCACGGCCGCGCAACGTTTCGTCCCTACCTTGAGGCCGCGCCCACCGCGGGCGCCGAGAACCTTCGAGGAACGGGATGTTTGGCATCTATCTCAAGCGCGAGCTGAGCCGGCGCAAGAAGGCGGCTCTGGTCGTCGCACTGGGTCTGGCGCTCGGAATCGCCCTCGTCATCACCGTCAACTCGGTGTCGGCGGGCATGCAGCAGGCGCAGGACAAGGTCCTTCAGTCGCTCTACGGCCTGGGCACCGACATGACGGTCACCAAGGCCCGCTCGGCACCCACCGACAACGCCTCGGGCGGCCCGCGGTTCGAGTTCGACGCCGGGTCCGACGACGACGAGGAGCAGAGCTCGGACCGGGTGATGACCCAGGGCGGTGAGGCCCTCAAGGCCTCCCTGGTGGAGAAGGTCGCCGGGCAGAGCGGCGTCGCGAACGCGGTCGGCGCCCTCACCCTGAACGTCACCAAGGTCGACGGCACCTTCACGCAGGGCCAGGCCCAGTCGCAGGATCAGGGGCAGGGAAGTCCCGGCGGTGGCGACACCGGCACCGGCCAGCCCCAGGTCCAGGGCGGCGGCGCCGCCTTCGACGTCAACTCCTACTCGGTCGCCGGCGTCGACGTCACCGACCAGGACCTCGGCCCGCTGGCCGGCTCGACGATCACCTCAGGCAAGACCTTCACGGCCACGCAGACCAACGCCAAGGCGGCGGTGCTCAGCAAGTCGTACGCCAAGGAGAACAAGTACAAGGTCGGCGAGACCTTCAAGATCTCCGGCACCAAGTACACGGTCATCGGCATCGCCACGCCCGAGAGCAGCGAGTCCACCACCGACGTCTACCTGCCGCTGAAGCAGGCCCAGACGCTGGGCGACGCCAAGAACAAGGTCACCACGATCTACGTCAAGGCGACCGACTCCCAGCGGATCGACGCGGTGAAGGCGGCAATCCAGAAGAACATCTCGGGTACGACGGTGACGACCTCGGCGGACCTGGCGGACACGGTGTCGGGCTCGCTGTCGACCGCCTCCAACCTCGCCACCAGCGTCGGCAAGTGGCTGTCGGTCGCGGTGCTCGCCGCCGCCTTCCTGGTGGCCGCGCTGCTGACCTCCTCGGCGGTCTCGCGCCGGGTGCGCGAGTTCGGCACGCTGAAGGCGCTCGGCTGGCCGAGCCGCCGGGTGACCCGGCAGGTGGTCGGCGAGTCGATGGTCAACGGACTGCTCGGCGGCGGCCTCGGCATCGCGCTGGGCCTCGCGGCGGCGTACACCGTCACCGCGATCAGCCCCAAGCTGACCGCGCAGCTCGGCTCGACCGGCGGTGGCGGCGGTATGGGCGGCGGTCCCGGCGGGGGCGGTACAGGTGGCCCCGGCGGGCAGTCCGCCCAGAACACCATGGAGATCGCCCTGTCCGCGCCGGTCTCGGTGACCACCATCGCCCTCGCGGTCGGCCTCGCGGTCGCCGGCGGTCTCGTCGCCGGTGCCATGGGCGGCTGGCGTGCCTCCCGGATGCGCCCGGCGGACGCCCTGCGCAGCGTCTCCTGAACCCCCTACCAACCCTTCGGAGAACCCCCATGTACCAGCTCACCGGCGTCACCAAGCGCTACACGCGCGGCAAGGAGACGGTGGAGGCGCTGCGCGGCGTCGACCTCACCATCGCCGACGGCGACCAGCTCGTCATCCAAGGACCCACCGGCGGCGGCAAGTCGACGCTCCTTCAGATGATCGGCGGCCTGGACCGCCCGTCCGAGGGCAGCGTGGAACTCGACGGCGTGGACCTCGCGACCCTCGGCGAGGCCCGGCTGACCCGGGTGCGCGCCGAGAAGATCGGCATCATCTTCCAGGCGTTCAACCTGATCCCCACGCTGACCGCGCAGGAGAACGTCGAGACCGCCCTCGTCCCGCTCGGCGTCAAGCCCGCCGAGCGGCGCGAGCGGGCGGCCGAGGCGCTGCGCTCGGTCGGCCTCGGCGAACGCCTCACCCATGTCCCCTCGGAGCTGTCCGGCGGCCAGCAGCAGCGCGTCGCCATCGCCCGCGCGCTGGTCAAGCGCCCGAAGGTGCTGCTCGCCGACGAGCCCACCGGCAACCTCGACGAGGGCACCCGGGACGACATCATGGCCCTGCTGGAGGGGCTGTGGCGCGAGCACGGGCTGACCTTCGTCATGGTCACCCACGACTCCTCGATCGCCCGCCGCGCCCCACGCCTGGCCACCATCAGGTCGGGCCGGATCACGCTGACGGAACAGCAGGTGGCGTACTGACCGGCGCTGCTCAGTCCTACGCCTGGCCGGTCTCGAAGCGGCGGATCCGGCCGTTGTCGTCGACGTCGAAGCGCCAGCGGGTACGCATCTCGCCCCAGGTGTCGTTGCGGTAGCGGGCGAGGAGGGCGTGGCCGCCGTCGGACTCCCTGTCGACCTCCATATGACCGTTGGAGGAGAAGATCTCCCGGTCGATCCAGTCGTCGAGGTCACGGTCGGTGCCGTCGTCCGCCATCGTCGCGTCCGGGGTGAGCAGGGCCATGAAGGCGTCCCGGTCGTGCTGGTTGACGGCGGTCACGAAGTCCCGGACGACCGGGTCGCTGAGGTTCTTCGGTTGGATCGTCATGCCCGACAGACTCACACCGCTCCCACCGTCCCGCCACCCGAACGGCGGCCCGGACAGGCCCGCCGGGCACGGGCGGTGGGACGGTGGACGGACCGGAGGGGACCGATCCTGCTGTCTGTCACTGGAGACATCGTGAGCGCTTACGACCGACGTGATCTGGGCCTGCTGCTGCTCCGGCTGGGTGCCGGCGGAGTGCTCGCCGCGCATGGCGCGCAGAAGCTGCTGGGCTG
Organism: Streptomyces cinnabarinus; assembly: GCF_027270315.1. Taxonomy (NCBI): domain Bacteria; kingdom Bacillati; phylum Actinomycetota; class Actinomycetes; order Kitasatosporales; family Streptomycetaceae; genus Streptomyces; species Streptomyces cinnabarinus. The sequence goes on from NZ_CP114413.1 coordinate 2,779,325, forward strand.
GTTCGGCGGAGGAGGCATCGAGGGCACCGGGCAGTTCATGGAGTCCGTCGGCTACCGGCCCGGCCGCACCAACGCGACCATGGCCGGGCTCGCCGAGGCGGGCGGCGGCACCCTGCTGGCGCTGGGTCTCGCGACCCCGGCGGCGGGCGCCGCGGCGGCCGGCGCGATGGCGGGCGCGGCCGCGGTGCACACCCCGAACGGCTTCTTCAACGCCGGTGGTGGCTACGAGTACGCGGCGACTCTGGGCCTGGCGGCGACCGGCCTCGCCATCGCCGGCCCGGGGCGGCTCTCCATGGACCACGCGCTCAGCCATGTCTTCGACCGCGGCTGGATGGTCCCGGCGGCCCTCGCGGCGACGGCGGCGGGCACGGCGGTGGTCGTGGGGATGCGCACGAAGCGGCTGCGGGAGGAGCGGGAGGGCGAGCAAGTGGCCCTGTTCGAGGAGGAGTTCTCACCGTAGGAAGCACTGTCAGGGGCGCTGCCAGAGGCATTGTCAGGGGCGTTGTCAGGGGCGTTGTCAGTGGGGCATGGCAGGCTCGGTGCATGACTTCGCGTACGACGGACCAGGCCACCCCTGCCGAGACCCCCGCCGCCGATCTCTGGGCGGGTATCGACGACCTGTGGGCCTGGCTGGACGCCAACCGTCCGCTCGACGGCCGCGAAGGCCTGCTGCTGCGCATGCTGAAGCTGTCCGAGGAGGTCGGCGAGGTCGCCGAGGCGGTGATCGGGGCGACCGGTCAGAACCCGCGCAAGGGCGTCACCCACACCTGGGACGACGTCCAGGCGGAGCTGTGCGATGTCGTGATCACGGCCCTGGTCGCCCTGCGGACCCTGACCCCCGACACCCGGCAGGTGTTCAGCGACCATCTGGCCCGGGTACGTGAGCGGTCCCTGGGACCGCACTCCCCCACGACCTAGGCGGCCCGGCCCAGGATGTCCCGCACCCGGTGCAGCCCGCCGCGGTCGACGGCGTACCAGACCCACGTCCCGCGCCGCTCCCGGGTGAGCAGTCCCGCCTCGGTCATGACCTTCAGATGGTGGCTGACGGTCGGCTGGCGCAGGCCCAGACAGTCGGTGAGGTCGGCCACGCACGCCTCACCGGCGGGGGCCCGCTCGATGAGCCGGAGCAGTTGCAGCCGGGTCGGGTCGGCGATGGCCTTGAGCACGGCGGCCAGCCGCTCGGCCTCGTCACGGTCGATCAGCAGACGGGCCAGGGACGATGTGCGCCCTTCCGGTTCGTCGGCCGCGATCTCCGTTTCCCCAGGAGAGACGTTCATCCGTCCACCATAGGGCGGTTCCGCCGCGGTGTCGGAACCCCGTCATCACGCCCACCGCCTGTTCACCCACGGTTCACCTTCGCTCCGGCGCGGTCGCTTGCGGCCGTGTCCTCCCGCCCGCACTCCAGCCGGTACCCCATGCCCCGGATCGCGTCGATGGTGCACCGGCTGCCCGCCTCGTCCCGCAGCTTGTTGCGGACCCGGCGCACATGCACGGTGAGCGTGTTGCTGTCGAGCTTCTCCGCGCCCCACAGCGCCTTGGTCAACTCCCCTCGGCTGACGACCTTGTTGGGCCGCTCCACCAGATAGCGCAGCAGCAGGAACTCCCGCACCGGCAGGGTGAGCGAGCGCCCGCGCACATACACGTGAAAGCCCTCGACATCCAGCTCGATGTCCCCGGCGACCAGCATCCGCCGGCCGTTGTCCGTGGCCGCGCCGGCCCTGAGCAGCGGCAGGATCTCCTCGGCCCGGTAGGGGCGGGCGACGAAGGCCACCGCGCCCGCCGAGAGCGCGGCGGTGGCCTCCGCGGCGCCCTCTGCCCCGGCGCCGACGATGACCGGCACCGGGTGGAGCCGGGCGATCAGTTCGGTGACCGCGGCGGCACCGACCAACGGCAGCGGCGCGGCGAGCAGTACCGCCCGGGGACGGTGGGCGCCGACCTGGAGCAGGGCTTCGGCGCCGTCGTGGCAGACGAGGGTGCGCACACCCGCGGCGAGGAAGCGGGCGGCGACGTCCCGGGCGAGGTCGGGGTCGGGTTCGGCGAGCAGCAGGTCCGGGGGCTCTCCTTGTGGGGCGAGGGGGCCAGGTTCCTCGGGGGGTCCGTGTACCTCGTGGGGTGTCACCCGTCGTACTCCTTCACGTGGACGCGCAAAGGGGCGCGGAGCGGAGGGACCTCGGACGGGACACCGGCTCAGCCGAAGCGGCCGGTGATGTAGTCCTCGGTGCGCTGGTCGGCGGGGTTCTCGAAGATCTTCACGGTGGTGTCGTACTCGACGAGCCGCCCGTGCCGTACGCCCTTGTCGTCGACGTCGGCCGTGAAGAAGGCGGTGTAGTCGGAGATCCGGGCGGCCTGCTGCATGTTGTGGGTGACGATCACGATGGTGAAGTCGGCCGCGAGTTCCGCCATCAGGTCCTCGATCCGGGCGGTGGCGATCGGGTCGAGCGCGGAGCAGGGCTCGTCCATCAGGATCACCTCGGGCCGGACCGCGATGGCCCGCGCGATGCACAGCCGTTGCTGCTGTCCGCCGGACAGGGCCAGCGCGCTGGACTTGAGCTTGTCCTTGACCTCGTCCCAGAGCGCAGCCCCGGTGAGGGCCTCCTCGACGAGGTCGTCCATGGTGCCCTTCATGCCGTTGACGCGCGGCCCGTAGGCGATGTTGTCGTAGATCGACTTGGGGAAAGGATTCGGCTTCTGGAACACCATGCCGATGCGCCGCCGTACCTCGATGGGGTCGACGTCGGCGTCGTAGAGGTTCTCCCCGTGGTAGGCGACCTTGCCGGTCACGCGGGCGCCGGGGATCAGGTCGTTCATGCGGTTGAGGCAGCGGATGACGGTGGACTTGCCGCAGCCGGAGGGGCCGATCATCGCGGTGATCTGGCGGCGTCCGATGAGCAGGGACACATCGCGTACGGCCTGGTGGTCGCCGTACCAGATGTCCAGGTCGGAGATCTCGAACACCGGGTCGTCGAGGGAGGGTTCGGGACGGTTGGGTCGGCGGCCGCCGACGGACAGGGCGAGGCCCTGGGCGTCCTCGGCGCTCTCGGTGGGAAGGGCGTCGTCGGTCATGGGATCACCAGCGCTTGCTGAAGCGGTTGCGCAGCCAGATCGCGGCCGCATTCATGAGCAGGAGGATGGCCAGGAGGATGACGATCCCGGCCGCGGCGAGGTGGTGGAACTCCTCGCGGGACTGGCTGATCCAGCCGAAGATCTGGATGGGCAGCACGGTGTACGCGCTCTCCAGGCCCTCCGGGTTGAACGCCACGTAGGTCACCGCGCCGAGCAGCAGCAGCGGCGCGGCCTCGCCGATCGCCCGGGACAGGGCGAGGATCGAGCCGGTCGCGATGCCGGGCACGGCGGCGGGCAGCACCTGGCGCCAGATGGTCTGCCACTGGGTGGCGCCGAGGGCCAGGGATGCCTGCCGGATGGACTGCGGCACGGCCCTGATGGCCTCGCGCGAGGCGATGATGACGACGGGCAGGACCAGCAGGGAAAGGGTGAGCGAGGCCGTCAACACCGTGGTGCCGAGGGAGAGTTCGCGGGCCAGCAGACCGAGTCCGAGGATGCCGTAGATGATCGAGGGCACGGCGGCCAGGTTCTGGATGTTCAGCTCGATCATGCGGTTGTACCAGCGGTTCTGGTCGGCGTACTCCTCCAGGTAGATCGCCGCCATGATGCCGGTGGGCAGGCAGAACAGGGCGGTGAAGGCGATCACCCAGATCGTGCCGAAGATCGCGGACTGGGCGCCGGCGTTCTCGGGGCGGCGGATGGAGGGGAAGTTCTCCCACAGCCGGGAGTCGAGCCGGGGCCAGGCCTCCACCAGCACATAGGTGATGAGGACGCCGAGGAAGATGATGCCGACGGCGAGGCAGCACAGCAGGAGCAGCCGGAAGGCGGTCTCGCCGGGCCGGAAGCGGGGTCCGGCGAGCTTGCGCGGCGCCGGCTGGGCGGGCGGTTCGGTGACCCGGATACCGGTCCCGGTGGTCATTCGTACACCTCCCGGTACTTGCGCACGAGCCGGATGCTGATCACGTTCATCACGAAGGTGATGACGAACAGCAGGGCGCCGACGGCGAAGATGGTCTTGTACTCGAAGGACTGCACGGGCACGTCACCGGAGCCGGCCTGGGCGATGAACCCGGTCATGGTCTGCATCGCCTCCAGCGGGTTCCAGGTGAGGTTGGCGGTGAGCCCGGAGGCGATGGCGACGATCATCGTCTCGCCGATGGCCCGGGAGATCCCGAGCACGCACGCCGCGACGATGCCGGAGAGCGCGGCGGGCACCACGACCCGCACGGACACCACCCGCTTGCCGGAGCCGAGCGCGTAGGCCCCGTCCCGCAGCGAGGCCGGTACGGCGGCCATGGCGTCCTCGGAGAGCGAGGCGATGGTGGGGATGATCATGACGCCCATGACCAGCCCCGCGGAGAGGGCGTTCTGGAAGTCGGGCCCGGTACCGCCGGGCCACCACTCGCGCAGCCGGGGCGTGACGAAGCTGAGCGCGAAGAACCCGTAGACCACGGTCGGCACACCGGCCAGCACCTCAAGCGCGGGCTTGAGAGTCGCCCGCACCCGCCGATCGGCGTACTCGCTGAGGTAGATGGCGGCGCCGAGCCCCACCGGGACGGCGACCGCGAGGGCAATGACGGTGATGAGCATGGTGGCGCCGAGGAGGGGCAGCACTCCGTACTCGGGGGTGCTGAACAGCGCGGTCCACTCGGTCCCGCCGAGGAAGTCGGCAAAGCTGACGCGCTCGAAGAAGTCGACGGTGGGCGGGATGAGCGAGACAACGATGCCGACGGTCGTGGCGACCGACACGAGCGCCGCTACCAACAACAGCCCCTGGATGACCCGTTCGCCATAACGCGGCTTGGCCCGCCGCAGGGACCGGGACCCGGTCCCTGCGGGGGCCTTGAGCGTCGGCGAGGTCACCCCGCCGCTGCCTTCAGCTTGTCCAGGTCAGCCTTGAGCTCGGTCTCCTGCTCGGCGTTGAGCGGGATGAACTGCGCGTCCTCGGCGATGGCCTTGTGGTCCTCGACGTAGTACTCGACGAACCCGAGCACCTCTTCGCGCTCAAGGGCCTTGGCGGAGGGGTAGATGAAGAGCGGCCGGGCGAGAGGCGTGTAGGACCCGTCCTGAGCACTCTCCACGCTGGGCCCGACGCACCCTTCGCCGCCGTCGATCTGAAGGGCCTTGAGCTTGTCGGAGTTCTCCTCGAAGTAGGAGAACCCGAAGTACCCGAGCCCGCCCTTGGACCCGGCAACCCCCTGCACAATGACGTTGTCGTCCTCGCTCGGACTGTAATCAGTCCTGGAGGCCCCTTCTTCCCCGTTGATCTCATCGGTGAAGTAGTCGAAGGTGCCGGAGTCGGTGCCGGGCCCGAACAGCTTCAGCTCCTCGTCCGGGAACTTCGGGTCGACCTGGTTCCAGTTGTTCACCTTGGAGTCGGGCTCCCAGATCTTCTTGAGCTGCTCCGTGGTCAGGCACTCGACCCAGTCGTTCTCCTTGGGCACGACGACGGTGAGGGCGTCGTTGGCGATCTGGAACTCCTCGTAGGTGACGCCCTTTTCCTTACAGGCCGCGATCTCCTCGTCCTTGATCGGGCGGGAGGCGTCGGAGATGTCGGTCTCACCGTTGCAGAACTTCTCGAACCCACCGCCGGTACCCGAAGTACCCACGGTGACCTGGACCTTGGGCTGCTCCTCGGCGAACAGCTCGGCGGCGGCGGTGGTCAGCGGGGCGACGGTACTGGACCCGTCGACCTTGACCGACCCCGACAGCTCACTCCCCCCGGAGCCGCCGCCGTTGCCGTCATCGCCGTCGTCGTCACCCCCGCACGCGCTCACCGCCAGCATCACAGCCGCCATCAGAGCCAAGGGCGCCTTGGCCCGGCGCAACATATGAATGTTCACGTGACTCTCGATCCTCGTGTCCGCCGGTTTGCCCGGCCGCGTGTGCTGGATCGAATCTCGGCTGTATGAACTCTCCGCGTACGGGTCGCCACCCAAATGTGAACTATAGCCAGCCATCTATATAGACAGATCTTGTTACAGCATCACGGAAGGGTCACTTGAGCTGCTGGTTCTCAGTTCACTTGCAGTACACACTGGGTGGGCGGCGAGGGCGGGCGGCATAAGCGGAACCCGGAGGAAACCCGGGACACGGAGAAGCGGCAGACGAGTCGGGCTGTACGCCGGGTTCTGTTCCGGGGGTTCCTCGCGGAGCCCCCGGCGACGGCCATCCATCTAGGGCCGGTGTTGCCACCGGCCTCGTGCGGTCTACCCGCGGACTCGGGCGGGCAGCCCTCGAACGTCCGCGCAGAGCGCTTTTTACGGCGCTCCTCTTGACCTTGCTCCGGGTGGGGTTTACCTAGCTGCCCAGGTCGCCCTGGGCACTGGTGGTCTCTTACACCACCGTTTCACCCTTACCGAGGGCCTTGCGGTCCCCGGCGGTCTGCTTTCTGTGGCACTGTCCCGCGGGTCACCCCGGGTGGCCGTTAGCCATCACCCTGCCCTGTGGAGCCCGGACGTTCCTCGGGGAGATCCGAAAACCTCCACGCGGCCGCCCGCCCGGCTCGTCTGCCGTGTCGACCATGATACTAGGAGCTCAGAGGAAGTCCGCCGTGTCCAGGTCGAATGCGAACGGCTCCGGCAGGGTGAGGGGTTTGCCGAGCGGGCGGGTGCAGTGCTCCCGGTAGTCGTCCTTGTCCGGGTCACTGAACAGCGTGATCGAGGAGGCTGCACGGTCAACGAGCAGGTAGAGCGGGATGCCGCCCCTGGCGTAGCAGCGGCGCTTGGCCTCGCGGTCGGCCTTGGGTTTGGTGGACGTCACCTCAAGGACCATGGCAACGCCGTCACAGGGCATCCAGGATTCGGCTCCGCGGTAGAGCCTGAGCTCCCTTGGGGCGAATGTACCGTCAGGGATCACTCGGTCCTTCAGACCGAGGTCACCACCGCTATGCAACTTCAGCCCTTTGTTCCCAGAAAACTGCATGCGCGTCCGAGATCGGCCGTACACCTGTTCCACGATCAGCTCGATGTAGTCCTCGTGATCCCCGTCCGGCGGCGGCGTCACAACGATCTCCCCCTCGATCAGCTCCGCCCGGAAACCCTCCGGTGTGTCCAAGGCGAGAAAGCCCTCCAGCAGGACGTCTGCCTGCGTGAGCGGCTCATGGGCCATGGCAGTCATGTCACGCCCCTCCTTCGGTCGCTCGCCAGACTGGGACATCGGCTGATCACCTGTCCGTGAGTTCGGGAACCGTTCCCTCGATCGTGGCACACGATCACGGTCACCGTCAGGACACGGCCTGCTTGACCCCGCCGCCACGTCAAGGTTTCTACTGGTCGTATGCGTATCGGAGAGCTGGCCGACGCGGTCGGCGTCACCACCCGAACCGTGCGGCACTACCACCACCTCGGGCTGTTGCCGGAGCCGGAGCGGCTCAGTAATGGGTATCGGGACTACACGCTGCGGCATGGCGTCGTGCTTGCGCGGATCCGGCGGTTGACCGAGTTGGGGCTGGGGCTCGGGGAGGTTCGGGATGTGCTTGCCGATGATGTCGGGAAGGACATCTCCGAGGTGCTCGCCGAGCTTGATGAGGATCTGGCGAGGCAGGAAGTCGCTATTCGGGAGCGGAGGGCCCGGCTGCGGGCGTTGATGGAGGACGGGGTCACCGTCGAGGGGCCTGTCTCCGATGAGCTCGCCTCGCTGTTTCGGCGTACCGCCCATCTCTCCGACTCCCCCATGGCCGCCAAGGATCGGGAGATTCTCGCGCTCATTGAAACCACCGCTGGGGCGGAGGAGCGGGGGCGGCTGACCTCCTTGCTCGGTGACTCTCTCGGCACGGCCGAGGGCCTTGAGCGGGCCCGGGCCGCCTATGCCCTGCTCGACGACCTCGTCGACGCCGAGCCCAGCGATCCCCGCGTGGACGAGGCCGCCCGTGCGCTCGTCGACTGTCTCCCCGATGAGCTGCTGCCCAGCGCCACTGTCGACCATGACAGCAGCTTTCTGCGCGCCCTATACGCCGACTTCGCCCCCGCCCAGGCCGAGGCCATCCGGCGGACCATCCACATCGTCACGCGGGGGCGAAACTCACCCGAGCCGACCCAGGATCCGCCTGCATGAGGCGTACGCGCAGGCGTTCGCCCAGTGGCAGCGCGGCCTCGGACTCGATCCTGCCGATCACCGCCGGGTTCTCCAACTGCACCGTGCCGACCGTCGGTTCCAGCTCCTTCACCTCCACCACACTGCCGTCGAACACCTCCCCCACCCGGTCCTTCAGCAGCGCCGCCTCGACGATGTCCACGCAGGAGCGCTCGACCGTGCCGGCTCGACGTGAGCCGTCCGCCATCTCCCTGGGCAGTGCCTCCAAAGCGGCGGCCACCCAGTCGGGCGGAGCCCCTCCCGCTGCCGCTGCCACGCACAGTTCCGCCGCGAAACGGTCGGCCAGGCGGCGTAGGGGAGCCGTGCAGTGGGCGTACGGGGCCGCCACAGCGGAGTGCGTGGTGATCTCCGGCAGTTGTCCGTCGCGGAACACCGTGTAGCCCGCGCCCCTCAGCAGCATCGTGCACTCCAACAAAAACGCCGCGTGGTGCGGGTCACGGGGGTCCAGCGAGCGCACCAGCGCCGCGTACGAGACGTGGTGCGGCCAGTCGATGTGCAGGGCCGTCGCGGTACGGCGCAGGCGGCCCACCGCTCCGTCGGGGGCCGCCGGGAGCGTGCGCAGCACGCCCGTGCCGTAGCCGAGCATCAGGTCCGCCGCCGCCATCCCGGTCAGGAGGGAGATCTGGGCGTTCCAGCCTTCGGCGGGGAGCGGAGCGCGGTACGTCAGCTCGTACGAACCGGCACTCTCCACGATCTCCTGCTCGGGGACGTTCAAGGAGATCCCGCCCCTGTCCACCTCCAGGGCCTCCCTCAGCCGGCCGATCTCCGCCAGCAGCGCGATCGGTTCCTCCGCCGCCCCTCCGTCGATCTCCTTCTGCACTTCCGTGTAGTGCAGCTGCGCCCTGCTGCGGACCAAGGCCCGGCGGACGTCCACGGCGAGGGGGCGGCCGTCGGCGTCCAGGTCGATCGTCCACAGGACCGCCGGGCGCGTCTGGCCTGGCAACAGGCTCGCCGCGCCCTCGCTCAGCAACTGCGGGTGGAGGGGGATGCGGGTGTCGGGGAAGTAGAGGGTCAGGACCCGGCGGTGCGCTTCGATGTCGAGCGCCGAGCCGGGTACGACGAAGGCGGCCACGTCCGCGATCGCGTACCGGACGCGGTAGCCCGTGCCCTGCCGGGACAGGTACATCGCCTGGTCGAGGTCGGTTGCGGTGGATGGGTCGATGGTGAACAGGGGGACGTCCGTCGCGTCCTCCACCGGCAGGGATGGGTCCCTTGCCGTTCGTTCGGCCTCCGCCAGTACCTCGGGCGGGAAGGTCTCGGATATGTCCAGTTCGGTGCGCAACGCTGCGAGCGCGGCCCGGAGGGGGGCTTCGGGGGCGCCGGTCACGCGGATGTGGCGGCGGGGCATACAGCGAGCGTAGGGCGGGGGCCGCCCGGCGGCACGCCGTACGCTGTGGCCGAGCTCTACAGAAGGAGATCCACCCGTGCTTGTCCTGCTGCCGCCCTCCGAAGGCAAGGCGCCCTCCGGCCGTGGCGCCCCGCTGAAGCCGGAGTCGCTGTCGCTGCCTGGGCTCGCGGAGGCCCGTGCGGCCGTCCTCGACGAGCTGGTCGAGCTGTGCCTCGGGGATGAGGAGAAGGCGCGGGAGGTCCTCGGGCTGAGTGAGGGGCTGCGGGGCGAGATCGCGAAGAACGGCGCGCTCCGGACCGCCGGTGCCCGGCCCGCCGGGGAGATCTACACCGGTGTCCTCTACGACTCCCTCGGGCTCGCCTCGCTAGACGCCGCCGCCAAGAAGCGCGCCGCTCGGTCGCTGCTCGTGTTCTCGGGGCTGTGGGGTGCGGTCCGGGTCACCGACAAGATTCCCTCCTACCGCTGCTCGATGGGGGTGAAGCTGCCGGGGCTCGGTGCGCTGGGGACTCATTGGCGTACGGCCATGGCGGCCACGTTGCCCGAGGTCGCGGGGAACGGTCTGGTGCTGGATCTGCGGTCGGCGGCGTACGCGGCGGCCTGGAAGCCGAAGGGTGAGATCGCCGGGCGTACGGCGAGCGTGCGGGTGCTGCACGCGCCGACCCGGAAGGTCGTCAGCCACTTCAACAAGGCGACGAAGGGGCGGATCGTACGGAGTCTGCTGGCGGGCGGGGTGCGGCCGGGCGGGCCCGCCGAGCTGGTGGAGGCGTTGCGGGATCTCGGGTACGTGGTGGAGGCGGAGGCGCCGAAGAAGGCCGGTGCGGCTTGGTCGCTGGATGTGCTCGTGGACGAGATTCACTGAGCCGTTGCAGTGTGCGCAACGGTCTTTGCGCACACTGCAAACCGTCGGCAGGATGTCCGCATGACCTCCGTGCTGGACCTTGCCCCCGTCGTGCCCGTCGTCGTGATCGACGATCCCGCCGACGCCGTGCCGCTCGCTCGGGCGCTGGTCGCCGGTGGGCTGCCCGCTATCGAGGTGACGCTGAGGACTCCGGGGGCGCTGGACGCGATACGGGCCGTGGCGGGGGAAGTGCCGGATGCCGTGGTCGGGGCAGGGACCGTCATCACGCCCGGGCAGGTGACCGATGCCGTCGGGGCCGGGGCGCGGTTTCTCGTCAGTCCGGGGTGGACGGACGTACTGCTGGAGGCCATGCGGGCGTCCGGGGTGCCGTTTCTGCCGGGGGTTTCTACGACTTCGGAGGTCGTGGCGCTGTTGGAGCGCGGGGTGCGGGAGATGAAGTTCTTCCCGGCTCAGGCCGCCGGCGGGACTGCGTATCTGAAGTCCCTGTCGGGGCCGTTGCCGCAGGCGCGGTTCTGTCCGACCGGGGGGATCGGGCCCGACTCCGCGCCGGAGTATCTGGCGCTGCCCAACGTGGGCTGTGTGGGCGGGAGTTGGATGCTGCCCGCGGAGGCGGTCGCCGCGCGGGACTGGGCGCGGATCGAGTCGCTGGCGCGGGTGGCGGCCGGGCTCAGCGCAGGTGGGACGTGTCGTTGAAGAGCCGGACGCTCGCGTTGCCGTCGGCGTAGTAGGCCACCGCTGAGAGCGAAGCCGCCGAGAGTTCCATGCGGAACAGGGACTCTGGCGGGGCGCCGAGGGCTAGGCGGATGAGGGTCTTGATCGGCGTGACGTGGCTGACCAGGAGGACCGTGCGGCCCGCGTAGGCGGCGACCAGCTTGTCGCGGGTGGCGGCGATCCGGGTGGCGGTCTCGGTGAAGCTCTCGCCGTCGCCGGTGGGGCGGGCCCCGGGGTCGGCGAGCCAGGCGTTCAGGTCGTCCGGGTAGCGCTCGCGGACCTCGCCGAAGGTGAGGCCCTCCCAGGCGCCGAAGTCCGTCTCGCGCAGGCCCTCTTCGACGGTCACCTCAAGTCCGAGCCGGTCGGCCACGGCCTGGGCGGTCTGCCGGGTACGGGCGAGCGGCGACGCCACGATGGCCTGGACCGTCCCGCGCCGCGCCAGAGCCGCGCCTACCCGCTCGGCCTGGTCCCGTCCGATCTCCGACAGCACGGGATCACTGCCGCCGCTCCCCGAGAACCGCTTCTGCGGGGTCAGCGCGGTCTCCCCGTGCCGCAGCAGCACGAAGGTCGCGGGCGCGCCCATGTCGGCGGGAGCCCAGCCGGGGGTGGCGACGACCTTCGCGGCCCGCACATCAGCGTCGGCCTTGGCGGCTCCGCCACCCGGCTGCTCCGCCGCTGCGGAAGAAGAAGCAGCAGATGCCTCGGCAGCCCGCGAAGAGGAAACCCGGGAATCAGCCGCGGCCGCAGCGGCCGACGTCGCTCCCGAAGTCCCCGCGTCCATCGCCTCGTTCGCCAACCGGTCCGCGTGCTTGTTCTGGGCGCGCGGGATCCACTCGTACGTCACCCGCTCCGCTGGGAACACTCGAGACGCCTCCATGGCCAGGGGCTTCATGTCGGGGTGCTTGATCTTCCAGCGGCCCGACATCTGCTCCACTACGAGCTTGGAGTCCATCCGAACGTGCACGGACGCGGTCGGGTCCAGGTCGAAGGCGGCTCGCAGGCCCGCCAGCAGGCCCCGGTACTCGGCGACGTTGTTCGTGACCACGCCCAGGAACTCGGACCGTTCGGCCAGCGTCTCCCCCGTCGCCGCGTCGCTGACCACCGCTCCGTAGCCCGCGGGCCCGGGGTTGCCCCGTGACCCGCCGTCCGCCTCGACGATGAACTCCCGCACGCCCGGGACTCCTTACCGTTCCTACAGACCCGACTCCGCCGTACGCACCAGAATGCGCCGGCAGTTCTCGCAGCGCACCACCGTGTCCGGCGCCGCCGCGCGGATGTCGTTGATGTCGGTGATGGACAGCTCCTGGCGGCAGCCCTGGCAGGTGCGCTGGTACAGCTTGGCCGCGCCGATCCCGCCCTGCTGCTCGCGCAGCTTGTCGTAGAGCTTGAGGAGGTCGGCGGGGATCGCCCCGGCCACGACCTCACGCTCCTTGGTCACCGTCGCCGCCTCGCCGTCCAGCGACTCGAACGCCGCGTCCCGGCGCCCGGTCGCGTCGTCGATCCTCGACTGCACGGAGCCGACCCGCTCGGTCAGCTCGGTGACCCGCTCCTGCGCGGACTCACGGCGCTCCATGACCTCAAGGACCACGTCCTCCAGGTCGCCCTGGCGCTTGGCGAGGGAGGCGATCTCGCGCTGGAGGTTCTCCAGGTCCTTCGGCGAGGTGATGGCCCCGGAGTCCAGGCGCTGCTGGTCGCGGACGGCGCGCTGGCGCACCTGGTCGACGTCCTGCTCGGCCTTGGTCTGCTCGCGGGCGGTGTCGCTCTCCTCGGTCTGCGCGGCCACCAGCAGGTCGCGCAGCTGAGTGAGGTCCTTGGTCAGCGACTCGATCTCGGCGTGCTCGGGCAGCGAGCGGCGCTTGTGGGCGAGCTGCTGGAGGCGGACGTCGAGGGCCTGGACGTCGAGAAGGCGGATCTGGTCGGCGGGCGCGGCGTTCAGTTGGGGGCTCCAGGTGAAGGGGAGTGACTGGTCCAGGGGTCGGTGACCGTCTTCGAGACATGGACGCGAAGGTCCCAGCCATGGCGGTCGGAGATCTCGTCGAGCTGGGCGGCGGCCAGCTCGCACCAGGGCCACTCGGTGGCCCAGTGCGCCGCGTCGAGCAGCGCGAGGGGGCTTTGGGCGACGGCTTCGGACGCCGGGTGGTGGCGCAGGTCCGCGGTGAGGAAGGCGTCGACGCCGGAGGCGCGTACGACGTCGAAGAGGCTGTCTCCGGAGCCGCCGCTCACCGCGATCGTGCGGACCCTCGCCTCCGGGTCACCGGCGACGCGGATGCCCTGCGCGGTGGCGGGCAGGCGGGCGGCGGCGCGGGCGGCGAGCTCGCGGACGGTCGTCGGGTGGTCCAGCTCGCAGACCCGGCCGAGGCCGCGGCGGCCGGAGGGGTCGGCCGGGTCCGGCACCAGCGGCCGTACGACCCGCAGGTCCAGGGCGCCGGCCAGCGCGTCGCTCACACCCGGGTCGGCCGTGTCGGCGTTGGTGTGGGCCACGTGCAGCGCGATGTCGTTCTTGATCAGCGTGTGCACGACGCGGCCCTTGAAGTGCGAGGCCGCCACCGTCGTCGTACCGCGGAGGTAGAGCGGGTGGTGGGTGACGAGCAGGTCGGCGTCCAGCTTCACCGCCTCGTCGACGATCTCCTGGACCGGGTCGACGGCGAACAGGACCCGGGCGACCTCCTGGTCGGGGTCGCCCACCACGGTGCCGACCGCGTCCCAGGACTCGGCCCGCTCGGCGGGCCACAGGTTCTCCAGCGCGGCGATGACTTCAGACAGACGGGGCACGGGGAAAAGGCTACCTGCCTGTTCTGTGCCGTAGCACCGTCCCTGTTTCCGTGCCGTGGAACCGTCGCGGGGCCTCCTGGACCGCACGGCTCCCGCTCAGCACATTTGTCCCCGTTTCCTCAGGCGAATCGTTCCTGGGCCACCCCTTTGTGTGAAGCGAAAGCCTGCCGGTCCCACGTCTGTGCGTGCGAAAACTACCTTCGTCGCCGGAGGTGACCGGACGATGACGGCCTGTGCCATCGAATCCAGCAAATCCATCGAATCGAGCAGAGCCGGCGAAGCCGGCGAGCCCATGGAATCCATCGACTTCCCGGCTGCCGACTCCGAGGCACCGCGGGCGGAGTGCGCGATCACCGCGGACGGCGCCTACGCGGCCCGTCTCGCGCCGGCCGGCGACTGCTGGTTCCCGGAGCGCTGGACGCTCGACGGACCCGAGCCGTACGCGGTGCCGCTGCCCGGCAACCAGCCGGAGGAGCCCGGCACCGAGGTGCAGCCGATGGGCGACGGACGGGTCCTGATCCGCCGCGAGGCCGACGGACGCCATGTCTTCACCCTGCTCTACCCGACCGGGCCCGGCACCGGCGAGCTGCTGATCGGCGCGGTGGAGTGCCCCGAACCCGACACCCGGCTACGGCTGCTGCCCCCGGCGCCGGGCGGGGTCAAGGCGTACGCCCTCGCCGTGGGCCGACACACCAGCACCGTCTGGCTGGTGGCAGGCGGCGCCTTCGGTCCCGAGCACGTCACCGAGCTGCCGGGGCGCTGCTCGGGCGGGGTCTGGCTGGACCGCACGGGCCGGATGCTGGCGCTGGACCGGGAGGTCGGCGGGCGGACCAAGGCGATCGTGGTGGATCTGGAGCGCGGCGGCGAGGTCTCCCCGCTGCTTCAGATCGCGGCGGACAGCGACGACCGGCTGCTGCTCGCCGACCCGGACAGCGGACTGCTGCTGATCGGCTCGGACGCGCCCGAGCCGGGGCGCGGGGCACGGCTCGGCTGGGGGGTGCTGGGCAGCACGCTGCCGGTGCGGTTCCCGGAGTGTCTGCGGGTGCCGGACTGCAAGGTGACGCCGTTCGCGATCCAGCCCGGGCAGGTGCTGATGCCGGAGAGCTGCGGGGTGGCGCTGCGGGTGCACGGCGTGCTCGGCGGCTGGCTCGGCGTGTGGCGGCCCGCCGAGCGTCGGATGCGTCATCTTCCGGCGCCCGGGGGCTGGCTGGCGGGCGCCGGGCTGTGGACGCGGGAGGGGGAGCTGTTGCTGCCGTACGCCACCGGTGAGGTGCCGTGCGGTGTGCAGCGGACGGCTCCCTTCGACCCCGCCGGACCTCCCACTGGGGAGGGGGAGGACGCTTCGGGGGATCCGGTCCTGGACGGTGCGGCTTCAGCGGCGGGGGCCTTGCCGGCCGACGCCGGGGAGCCCGCGGACACGGATCCCCCGGAGCCGGTCGTGGCCCGTCCGGTGCCGTTGCAACAGGCGCCATTGGGGCGTCTTGTAACGAACTAGTGGCGGTCGGCGTGTGCGGCTGGATCCGGCACGAGGTGCGACGGATAAACTCGCCCGGCTGTCTGAAAGATCATGTTGACGGGGTGAATTTCTTCCGATGAGCGACACAACGACCCAGCCGCCTGCCCAGGACCAGGAGACCGCAGGTCACGGCAGGCACCGCGGTCCGGTCTCGTCCCACGAGGGCGAGGCGGCCCCGCGCGGCCGTCACCGCAAGCCGATGGAACGGACCGAGACGGCGGCCTGAACGGCCACGGACGGCCCCGCACCCTTCGTCTGCAAGGGGGCGGGGCCTTCCTGCGTCTACTGCCGCTTCAACCCGAGCACTTCCGCCGCCGCGAACGTCTCCCCCGGCGGCCGGTCCGCGTAGTGCGGAGTGAGTACGGCGTCCAGCTCGTCGTAGGAGAAGGTGTCCTGCTTGCTGTCGAACTGCGCCCGCACCCGCGGCCGTTCGACGACCGCGACCATGCCGCCGTGCACGACGAGCAGCTGACCGTTGATCCGGCCCGCGACGGGCGAGGCCAAGTAGCCGACGAGCGGGGCGACATGCTCGGGGGCGAGCGGGTCGAGGCCGTCTTCCGAAGGCTTGCTGAACACGTCCTCCGTCATCCGGGTCCGCGCCCGCGGGCAGATGGCGTTGGCGGTCACCCCGTACTTGGCGAGCGCCAGGGCCGAGGAGGTAGTGAGTCCGACGATCCCGCCCTTGGCCGCCGCGTAGTTGGGCTGCCCGGCGGATCCGGCGAGGAACGCCTCCGAGGAGGTGTTCACGATCCGCCCGTACACCGGTCCCCCGTCCGCCTTGGACCGCTCGCGCCAGTGCGCGGCCGCGAACCGGGTGGTGTTGAAGTGGCCCTTGAGGTGGACGCGGATCACCGAGTCCCACTCGTCCTCGGTCATCGAGAAGACCATCCGGTCGCGCAGGATGCCCGCGTTGTTGACGAGGATGTCCAGCTTGCCGAACTCCCTGATCGCCAACCCGACCAGCCGCGCGGCCTGATGGAAGTCGGCGACGTCCCCGGCGTGCGCCAGCGCCCGGCCGCCCGCCGCGCGGATCTCGGCGGCGGTCTCCTCGGCGGGACCGGAGGACGAATCGCCGGAGCCGTCCCGGCCGGGCTGCCCGTAGTCGTTGACGACGACGGCCGCCCCGAGCCGGGCCAGCTCCAGTGCCTCGGCGCGGCCGAGTCCGCGTCCGGCGCCGGTGACGATCGCGGTGAGCCCTTCCAGCGGGCCTTCCTTCGGGGTGGGCATCACAGCTCGACGCACGTACGCAGCGCGCTGCCCGTACGCATCTGGTCAAGCGCCTCGTTGATCTCCGCCAGCGGCACCCGGTGGGTGATGAGTCCGGCCAGGTCGACCCGGCCCGCCCGCCACAGGGCGATGGTCCGCTCGTAGGAGCGCAGCACATCGCCGCCGCCGTACAGGGAGGGCAGGATCCGCTTCTCGTCGAAGAACAGCTCGAACATGTTGAGCTGGAGGAAGTCGTCCATGGCTCCCGCGCCGACGATCACCAGGGTGCCGCCGCGCCGGGTGTTCTCGTAGGCGGTGCGGGCGGTGGCGGACTTGCCGACGACCTCGAAGACGTAGTCGAAGCCCTCACCGGCGGTGATCTCCTGCTTGGCGCCCGGGAGTTCCTCGGGGGACACGGCCTTGGTGGCGCCGAACCTCAGCGCGGCCTCACGGCGGCTGAGGACCGGGTCGACCGCGACGATCTCGGCGGCACCCTGGAGGCGGGCGCCCTGGATGGCGGAGATGCCGACGCCGCCGCAGCCGATGACAGCGACCGAGGAACCGGCCTCCACCGCGGCGGTGTTGATGGCGGCACCGAGTCCGGTGGTGACCCCGCAGCCGATCAGGGCGGCTATGTCGAAGGGCACGTCCTCGGGCATCGGCACCGCGCACCCGGCGTCGACGACGACCTCCTCGGCGAAGGTGCCAGTACCGGCGAAGCCGAAGACATCGCCGCCGGGGCGCTTGAAGTTGGGGGTGCCCGCGTTCATGAACCCGGCCAGGCACAGCTCGGTCTGGCCGCGCTTGCAGGCGGGGCAGGCGCCGCAGGCGGGCAGCCAGCACACGACGACCCGGTCGCCGGGCTTCAAGTGGCTTACGCCCTCGCCGACTTCGACGATCTCGCCCGCGCCCTCGTGACCGGGCACGAAGGGCACCGGCTGGGGCAGTACGCCGCTCATCGCGGACAGGTCCGAGTGGCACAGGCCGGTGGCCCGCACCCGGATCCTCACCCGGCCGGGCCCGAAGCCCACCGCCTCGACATCGTCGAGGACCTCCAGCTTGTCCTGGCCGGTCTCGTGCAGTACGGCTGCGCGCATGGTGCGGCTCCCCTCGGTGATGAGCTGAATGGGCCCCGGACTCGGACGTATGGCTCGGACCTGGGCTCAGACGCGGGACTCAGACGTGGCGGACGACGGTGTCGGTGAGGGCGGGCGCGTCGTCCCGGTCGACGGCGGTGACGGTGACCCGGACGGTGTCGCCCTGGTCCCACATCCGGATGCGCAGGGTCTCCCCCGGGAACACCACCCCGGCGAACCGGGTGGCGTACGACCGCACGCGGCTCGCCTCGCCGCCCAGCAGGGTGTCGACGACCGACTTCAGGGTGACACCGTAGGTGCACAGCCCGTGCAGGATGGGCCGGTCGAATCCGGCCTGCGCGGCGAAGTCGGGGTCGGCGTGCAGGGGGTTCCAGTCACCGGAGAGCCGGTAGAGCAGCGCCTGGTCCTCTCGCAGGGTGCGCTCGACGGTCTTGTCGGGCTCGCCGGTGGGCGGCTCCAGCCGGGCGGACGGCCCGCGGTCGCCGCCCCAGCCGCCCTCTCCCTTGATGAAGATCTGGGAGTCGTTGGTCCACAACGGCCCGTCCTCGTCCGCGACTTCGGTGCGCAGGACGAGGACGGCGGCCTTGCCCTTGTCATAGACGGCGGCGATGCGGTTGACGGTGGTGGCGGTGCCCTCGACCGGGAGCGGGCGGTGGATCTCCAGGGTCTGCCCGCCGTGCAGGACGCGGGCCAGCTCGACCTCGATGCCGGGCATGGAGAGTCCGCTGATCACACCAGGGGCGCCGGACCCGGCGACGGTGGCGAAGCTGGGCAGCACCTGCAGCCGGGACTCCAGGGTGTAGCGCAGCTCGCCCGGGTCGGTGGCCGGGATTCCGGCGCCGATGCCGAGGTGGTAGAGCAGCACGTCCTTGGCGGTCCAGGAGATCTCCCCGGACCGGGGTTCGGCGGCTAGGGCCTTCGCTGCGTCGATGGGCATGGGGCTCCTGCTCCTGATGGGTCGAACGGGTCCTGACGGTGGGTCTGAGACCTCGGCGCGGTCGTCCGCACCGTCGGCCGCGCCGAGGTCGCGCATGGGCGGACTGGGGATTTCAACGACAGGACGACCTAGAACGCGTTCCAGTCCGGCGGACTCGTTATAGCCGAGCGCCCCGCACTTGTGAAGACTCCTGACGTGGCGTCAGCTCACTTGGCGGACGGTGACATTTGTACCGCCGGAGTGCGGATTCCCGGCCCTGCCCTGGCGGCGGGTCGCTTTCCTACGCTGGGCGCTCCAACGTGTGAACGGGGTGGAACATGACGCAGGACCACTGCGAGAAGAACGACGAATGCCGTGAGCGGGACCGCAGGGGCCGGGCCCCCACCGGTCTGACCCTGCTCCCCTGGCTGCTGCTGGGCATGGGCGCCTTCTCCAACATCTTCCGGGCCGAGGCACCCAACCCGTGGATCGGCGGCCTGGGCCTGCTCACCTTCAACTCCCTCTACATCTATGTGACCTTCCGCGCCTTCCTGAAGGAGACCCGCGAGGCGCTCTCCACCCGGGTGGCCCTAGTCCTGCTGACCGCGGTGACCTGCGCCCTGGGCCTCGGCTACGGCGGCACCTGGCTGCTGTTCTTCCCGCTGCTCGGACTGGCCACGGGCGCGGCGGTACGGATGCCGCAGCTGCGCCTCGCCGGCGCCGGGGTGACGGCGCTCGCCGGGGTGGTCTGTGTCGTCAAGGACGGCTGGGGCGGCCTGGACACGGCGTACGCCACGGCGATCTCCGCGATGGTCACGGCGGCGATCCTCTCCCTCTCCGACGCGGTACGCGACCTGCGCGCCGCCCGCGAGGAACTCGCCCGGCGCGCGGTCGAGGAGGAACGCCTGCGCTTCTCCCGCGACCTGCACGACCTCCTCGGCCACACCCTGTCCGTGATCGTCGTGAAGTCCGAGGCCGCCCGCCGGCTGGCCCGCGCCGACGTGGACGCGGCCGTCTCGCAGATCACGGACATCGAGTCGGTGGGACGCCAGGCGCTGACCGAGATCCGCGAGGCGGTGACGGGGTACCGGGAGGGCAGCCTGGCCGCCGACCTCGACCGGGCGCGCTCGGCGCTGACGGCGGCGGGCATCTCGGTGACGGTGGACCGCTCCGGACCTCCGCTCCCGCCTCGGACCGAGGCCCTGCTCGGCTGGGTGGTCCGGGAGGCGGCGACGAATGTACTGCGGCACAGCGGGGCGGCACGGTGCGCGATCACGGTGTCGGGGGGCGAGGGGTCGGTACGGCTGACGGTTGCCGATGACGGGCATGGCGACCTCGGTTCCGGGGTGGACGGGACGGGGCTGCTGGGGCTGCGGGAGCGTCTGGCCACGGTGGGCGGGTCGCTGAGGGCGGAGGCGGGGGGACCGCTGGGCGCGAAGACGGGCGGATCGCTCGGCGCGGAAGCGGGGGGACCGCTGGGCGCGAAGGCGGGCGGATCGCTCGGCGCGGAAGCGGGGGGATCGCTCGGCGCGAAGGCGGACGGATCGCTCGGCGCCAAAGCGGGCGCAGGAGGCGGCTTCCTGGTGACGGCGGAACTGCCCTACAGGGAAGGAGAGTTGGCTTCTGCCTCGCCCTCCCTCCCCCTCCCCTCCCCCACCCACCTGCAAGAACCCTCCGCCGACACGGCTCCGATCGCCCCCTCCCGACCTACTCTTGCCCCGTGAACGAGATGCCCCGGGACTACCGGCCCGCCAAGTCCATCAGGGTGCTGCTCGCCGAGGACCAGGGCATGATGCGCGGCGCGCTGGCGCTGCTGCTCGGGATGGAGCCGGATCTGGAGGTCGTCGCGCAGGTCGGGACGGGCGACGCCATCGTGGACGCGGCCCTCACCTACCGGCCCGACGTGGCCCTGCTCGACATCGAACTGCCGAACCGCAGCGGGCTGGACGCCGCCGCCGACCTGCGTGACCAGGTGCCCGACTGCCGGGTGCTGATCCTGACCACCTTCGGCCGCCCCGGGTATCTGCGGCGGGCCATGGAGGCGGGCGCCGTCGGGTTCCTGGTGAAGGACGGTCCGGTGGACGACCTGGCGGTGGCGATCCGCCGGGTGCTGACCGGGGAGACGGTGATCGACCCGGCGCTCGCGGCGGCCGCGTTGAGCGCCGGGCCCAGTCCGCTCACCGCCCGCGAGTGCGATGTGCTGCGCGCCTCGGCGGACGGCGCGACGGTCGCCGACATCGCCGCCGACCTCCATCTCTCCGAGTCCACGGTCCGCAACTACCTCTCCTCCGCCATCGGCAAGACGGGCACGCGAAACCGCGCGGAGGCCCTGCGGGCGGCCCGGCAGCAGGGGTGGGTTTAGGGCTACTGGGCGCCCTACGGCAAGGCGGGTAGCGTGACCAGCACTTCCTTGTAGGACGTCCCTCGCGGTGCCACGCACACGAACCAGTCCACGGGGGAACCCTGGGCGGGGCGGATCAGCGCTTCGTCGGTGCCGGCCTCCTCGCCCGGGCGGGCGCGGCCCACCTTTGTGCTGGTGCCGTCCTTCCAGTGGCAGCTGAGGAATTGGGCCGTCCCGGCCACCTGCCCGATGACCAGGCGCTGGGGGCCGTCGGTATCCGGCGCCAGCGGGATGGCGGCGGTCTGGAGGTCCCTGCCGGACATCGTGTCCGACGCGGGGATCCTGTTCTCCATCACCTTCGAGGTCCGCTCGCCGTAGCTGCGCTTCACGAAGTAGGTGACCGTCCCGATCAGGTCGGCGGGCGCCTCGGCGTCCGGTGGGGTGCCGTCGGCCTCCACCAGCGCGTTCCACACGGTGGCCGCCTCCGCCTCGTTGCGCGGCACCGGCCACACGTCCACGAAGACCGACCACTGTTCGCCCTGGTCCGTTCCGGTCGCCAGCGTGGTCCGGTAGGGAGCCGACAGGTCCCGCTGCTCCGACGAGGGCCGGGTGGCCACCTGTCCCTTGTCCGTGCCGCCGGGCAGCCCCGCCACCGCCACGGCCCCCGAAGTCCCCGCGATCACCAGTGTCGTGGCCGCCGCCACCGCCCAACGGCGCGCCCTGCGCCTGCGTCCGCCGCGGAGTACCGCCTGGGTGGGGGCTATACCGATCTCGACCTCGTCCGCCGCCTCGGCCAGCAGGAGGGCGATGTCCCTGTGTGTCATGTCGCCGTTCGTCTCCCGGTCCACGCTCATCGCATCCGCCCTCCGTACGTCACCGTCTCCGCCAGGCCCGGTATGGCGCGCAGTTTCGCGATCCCCTTGGCCGCGTTGCTCTTCACTGCGCCGACGGAGCAGCCCATCGCCTCCGCCGTCTGGGACTCGGTGAGGTCCTCCCAGTAGCGCAGGACCACCGCCTCCCGCTGCCGGGGCGGGAGTTGGGCCAGCGCCGTCAGCAGGACGCCCCGGTCGTCGGCCTGGGCGATGCGGTCCCCGGTGTCCGGCACCTCGCGCACCAGGCCCGAGTCGTCCTTCGGCGCCAGGAACTCCCTGAGGCGCTTGCGGTGCCTGCGCGCGTGGGCGTTGATCATCACGCGCCGTACGTATGCCTCGGGTTCATCGGCCGAGCCGACCTTCCGCCAGGCCACATAGACCTGTTCGAGCGTTGTCTGGACCAGGTCCTCCGCGGCGTGCTGCTCCCCCGTGAGGAGAAATGCCGTGCGCATCAGCCGCGGCCAGCGGCCGGTGACAAAGTGCTGGAACTCCTCGTCCCGAGCCTGTTGTCGTTCCCCCATGGGCACCTCCTAGATGCATGAAGGAGTCCATGAGCCGCCCGGACCGTTGCCTCACTCCGCCGATATTCTCCGCGGCAGCCACAGCAGCATCAGCAGTGTCCCGGCCAGGAGCACGCCGGTGCCGGTGCGGAACACCAGGGCGTAGCCCTCCGTCAGGGCTCGTGCCGTGCTGCCGGAGCTGTGCTCGGTGCGGGCGGCGGCGATCGTGGACATCACCGCGAGGCCCAGTGAACCGCCCATCACGCGGGAGGTGTTGACCAGACCCGATACCAGGCCCGCCTCCTGCGGCGGTGCTCCCGAGATGGCCAGCGCGGCCAGTGGGGTGGCCGTGAGTCCCGCGCCGAACATCATCAGGATCCCGGGGATCATGATCGTGAGGACGTAGGAACTGTCCACGGTCATCGTCGACTGCCAGGCGAAGCCGATCGCCGCCACCAGCGTGCCGAGGGCGGCCAGGACGCGGGCGCCGAACCGGGGCATCCAGCGGGGCGCGAGCTTGGAGCCCGCGACCACGGCCAGGGAGCTGGGCACCAGGGCGAGGCCGGCCTCCAACGGGGTGTAGCCGAGGACGTTCTGGGTGTACAGCGTCATGAAGAACCACATGCAGAACATCGCGGAGCCGCACAGGAACATCGACACGTTCGCCGAGGACACCGAGCGGCGCGCGAGCAGTCCAAGGGGCATCAGCGGTGCGGTCGTCCGTGCCTCGACGGCGAGGAACAGCCCGATCATGGCGAGCCCGGCGACCAGCGGCACCAGGGTGGCCGTCGCCGTCCAGCCCGCGGCCTCGGTCTGGGAGATGCCGTAGGCGAGGGTGGCCAGTCCCGCGGTCACCAGGACCGCGCCCGGCAGATCGAGGCGGCGTCCGTCGCCCGTGCGGCTCTCGGCGAGCCATCGGGCGGCGCCGAAGAGGACGACCGCGCCGACCGGGACGTTGATCAGCAGGACCCAGCGCCAGGACAGGACCTCGACCAGCAGTCCGCCGACGAGTCCGCCCGCGGCGCCGCCGCCCGCGCCGACCGCGGTCCAGGTGGCTATCGCCCGTGCCCGCGCCGGGCCCTCGGGGACGGCCGAGGTGAGGATCGTCAGGGTGGACGGCGCGAGTACGGCCGCGCCGAGGCCCTGTACCGCCCGTGCGAGCAGGAGCTGCCAGTCGTCCTGGGCGAGTCCGCCGCCGAGGGAGGCCAGGGTGAACAAGCCGAGGCCGACGAGGAACATCCGCTTGCGGCCGTAGAGGTCGCCGGCCCGGCCGCCGAGCAGCATGAACCCGGCGAAGGCGATGGCGTAGGCGTTCACCACCCACTGGAGTCCCTGTTCGCTCAGTCCCAGTCCGGTGCGCATCGACGGCAGCGCGGTGTTCACGACGGACACGTCGAGGACGACCAGGAACTGGCCCGCGCATGCGAGCGCCACCACCAGCCAGGTGGGCGGGGCGGCGCGACGGGACCCTCGGGAGACCTCAGTGGCTTCGAGCATGCCCGTCATGCTCTCAACCGCTGGACACTCCTGACATCGGAATTTCGACCTACGCCGAAAGCCGCGCGCTTCAAGGAAAGGTCAAGAATTCGTTAGTGAGCCAAAGCATCGGAATAGTTGCCCCGGCGCACCGAGTTCGCAGTACACATGACACGTACGACCAACGACCGGCCCGCCGTCGTCCCCGTCCTCGCCTTCGCGGGCATCGTGGTCGCGGTGATGCAGACCCTGCTTGTGCCGGTCATCAAGGACCTGCCGCAGCTGCTGGACACCTCCCCCTCCAACGCCACCTGGGTCCTCACCTCCACCCTGCTCTCCGGCGCCGTCGCCACCCCGATCATGGGCCGCCTCGGCGACCTGTACGGCAAGCGCCGGATGCTGGTGCTCAGCCTCGCCGTGATGGTGGTCGGCGCCCTGGTCAGCGCCGTCACCAGCGCCCTGCTCCCGATGATCGTCGGCCGTACCCTCCAGGGCTTCGCGATGGGCGCCATCCCGCTCGGCATCGGCCTGATGCGCGACATGCTGCCCCGCGAGAAGCTCGGCTCGGCGATGGCGCTGATGAGTTCCTCGATCGGCGTCGGCGGCGGACTCGCGCTGCCCGCCGCGGCCCTGGTCGCCCAGAACACCGACTGGCACGCCCTGTTCTACGGCGCCGCCGGCCTCGGCATCCTCGCCATCGCCCTCACCCTGTTCGCCGTACCGGAGTCCCCGATGCGCGCCGAGGGCACCTTCGACCTGCCGGGCGCGCTCGGCCTCTCCACCGGCTTGGTCCTCTTCCTGCTGCCGATCACCAAGGGCAGTGACTGGGGCTGGACCTCCGCCACCACGCTCGGCCTGTTCGCCGCGTCCGCCGCGGTGTTGCTCCTGTGGGGCGTCTACGAGCTGCGCTCCAAGGCACCCCTGGTCGATCTGCGCACGACGGCCCGCCCCGCGGTGCTCTTCACCAACCTCGCCTCGATCATGGTCGGCGTCTCCTTCTACGTGGTCTCCCTGGTCCTGCCGCAGCTCCTCCAGCTCCCCACGAGCACCGGTTACGGCCTCGGCCAGTCGATGGTGGTCGCGGGTCTGCTGGTCGCCCCGCTGGGCCTGACGATGATGTTCACCGCACCGGTCTACGCCCGCCTCTCGGCCAAGCACGGCCCCAAGTTCACCCTCATCCTGGGCCTGTTGATCATCGCCGTCGGCTACGGCGCGGGCCTCGGTCTGATGAGCGCGGCCTGGCAGTCCCTCGTCATCGCGGTCCTGCTCGGCGCGGGCATCGGCCTCGCCTACTCCTCGCTGCCCGCACTGATCGTCGGCGCGGTCCCGGCCTCGGAGACGGGTGCGGCGAACGGTCTCAACACGCTGATGCGGTCCATCGGTACGTCCGTCTCCAGCGCCGTCATCGGCATGGTGCTGGCCAACACGGCGAACACCGTGGGCGGTGTGGAGATCCCGACGATGCAGGGTTTCCGTGTCTCGTTCCTGATCGCGACCGGCGCGGTGGCGATCGGCCTGCTGCTGGCGCTGTTCCTGCCGAAGCCGGACCGCGCGCCGCGACTGCGGGCCAGCAGCGAGGAGGAGGCCAACCTGGCCCGCGCCGAGGAGGCGTTGCGCGGCTTCCGCGGCCGGGTCCTGGACTCCGGGGGCGCACCGGTCGCCCGCGCCAAGGTCACCCTGATCGACCACAGCGGCCGCCAGGCGGGCGCCACGCTCTCGGCGGAGGACGGCAGTTACGCCCTCTCCGTCCCGGCGCAGGGCGCCTATGTCCTGGCCGCGAAGGCCAACGGCCATGGCCCGCACGCCTCTTCGGCGACCCACGCGGGCGGCGACGGCGCGGTCGACGTGGACCTGGCGCTCCCTACGGCCTGACCCGACCCGATCCCTGATCAACCCGCCATCGATCAACGCGCCCCGGTCAACTCGCCCCCCCCATCAACCCGAGAGCATCTCTTCCCCTCGAATCCACCCGCCGTTCACGGCGAGCAGGGTTCTCCCACGCACCATCCGTCCCTGTGATCTTCGTGTGAACGGGGACGGAGGGTGCGGGCGGGATGATCGGGACGGTATTCCGGTGCGCGGACGTGCCGGCCGAGGACAGGTTCGAGTACTGGCGGGAGCGGGTCGGACGGACCGTCGCCCCCGCCGACGTCACCAGTGACTACGCCACCGACTACTGGGCGGAGCAACGGCTGTTGCAGTTGGGGCCGGTCACGATCTGGCCGGCCTCGTTCCTGCCGACGCGGTTCCGCCGGAGCGCGAGGATGGTGCGGCAGTCCGACCCCGAGCTGTACCACCTCAGACTGGTCGTGCGCGGCGGTCTGGCCGTCGATCACGACGGCCGGGCCGACACCTACGGTCCGGGCGACATGTATCTGGCGGACAGCTCGCGGCCGGGCGATGTGCGCTCGTACGACGACGGGGAGCGCAGCCCGGTCACCGGCGTGGGCGTCGAGGTGCCCAAGGTGCTGTTCCCGGTGCCCCCGCACCGGGAGTTGCTGGGCAGACGGCTGTCCGGCCGGGAGGGGACCGGCGCGCTGCTCAAGGACTTCGTCACCGGGCTGGTCCGGCAGGCCGACACCCTGCGCCCGTCCGACGCGCCACGCCTGGGCACGGTCCTGCTCGACCTGGTGTCGACCTGGGTGGCACAGGTGCTGGAGGCGGAACGGGCGCTGCCGCCGGAGACCCGGCAACGGGCGCTGATCACCGAGATCCACGCGTTCATCCGGCAGAACCTGCACGATCCGGAGCTGACACCGCCCGTGATCGCCGCGGCGCACCACATCTCCCTCAGCTATCTGCACCGCGTCTTCCAGGAACAGACGGGCGGCGAGACCGTAGCCGCCCGGATCCGGCGGCTACGTCTCGAAGGCGCCCGCCGCGACCTCGCCGACCCGGCGCTCGGCTCCACCCCGATCCACACCATCGCCGCCCGCTGGGGCCTGCCCCGCGCCTCCGACTTCTCCCGCGGCTTCCGCGCCGCGTACGGACTGCCGCCGAGGGAGTTCCGGCAGCGTGCGCTGGCCGCGCACAGACAGACAAACGCGTACACACGGACAAAGGGGCCCGCGCGGCCGTAGACGCACTGTCAAGTCACTGTGGACCCATTGCTAACGACTCCACCGGGGCTCACCTCGCATGCTGATCGGGCAGCCGCACCACACCGCATCGACACAGTCAGAGAGGTTGACCGCTCTCATGCACGTGAAGTCCCTGACGAAGATCTCCGCAGTCGCCGCCGGCGCCCTGTGCGCCCTCGCCTTCGCCACCCCGGCGCAGGCCGAGGACGACTTCCGGCCCCTCACCAACCGCGCCACCGGCAAGTGTCTGGCCGTTCCCAACGCCAGCACCGCCAACGGAACCGGCCTCATCCAGTGGGGCTGCAACGGCTACTCGGAGCAGAACTGGACCCTGACCCATGTCGCGGGCGGCAACGGCGACCGTTGGACCATCAGGAACCAGAACAGCCTGAAGTGCATCGCCATCCCCCAGTCCAGCACCGCCAACGGCACCCAGGCCATCCAGTGGACCTGCGACTCCGCCAACACCGACCAGGTCTTCATCAAGGACAGCTGGGGTCGGCTGCGCAACGTCAACAGCGACAAGTGCCTCGCCGTCCCGAACTCCAGCACCGCCAACGGCACCGAGATCATCCAGTGGACCTGCTCCGAGAACTTCAACCAGCGGTGGGCTTTCTGACACCCGGCCGTTGAAGTGACGAAGGAATCTTCCCTGTCATGAACCTGCACAGAAAGGCGGCCGCCGTTCTGGCGGCCGCCGCCCTTATCTGCGCGCCCGTACTGACGGGTTCGTCGCTGACCGGCTCGGCCTCGGCGGCCGAAGGCGCGGTGGCCAGGACCGCGATGGCCGAGACCGCGGTGGCCGTCCAAGCAGTGCCCGAGGCCCGTCTGTTCAACCAGGGCACCGGTCTGTGCCTGGCCAACCCGGGCTCGGACCAGGACCCCGGCACCGTGATGATCCAGTGGACGTGCAGCTACAGCGCCAGCAACTTCTGGTCGCTGGAGCCCGTCACCGGCGGCTACCACGTGGTCAACAAGGCGAGCGGACAGTGCCTGGCCATCGGCAGCGGCTCCGAGACCCCGGGTGCCAAGGCCATCCAGTGGACCTGCGGCACCGGCGCCGAGCAGGTCTGGGCGCACGACGGCAACGAGCGGCTGGTCAACAAGAAGAGCGGCCTCTGCCTCGCCATCCCCAGCTCCAGCACGACCGCCGGCATCGAGGCCATGCAGTGGACCTGCTCGACGAACAAGGACCAGCGATGGCTGTGGTGACCCCCGTGACCCCGGTGCCCCCCGTGACCCGTAAGCGCGCCTGGACCGCGCTCCTGAGCGCACTGGTCCTCGCCGTACTGACCGGGCTGCTGCTGCCCGGACCGGCTGTCGCCGAGGGCACCTCGGGCGAGTCGGTCGCCCATATCGACGCCGTGACCGAGGGCGACGGCCCCCGCACCCCCGACATCATCGCCACCAGCGCCGACAACGCGGTCGTGGCCTGGCGCGAGGGCACCGTCCCCGGCAAGGTCGATCAGGGATACATCCGGTACGCGTACACCACCGACGGCGGCGCGAGCTGGACCCACCCGAAGGTGCTCGCCCAGGAGACCAGCGAGTACACCTGGCACTACGTGATCCTCTACCAGTCGGGCAACGAGCTCTTCGCCTACATGGGCCGCACCAAGGCCGCGAGCGACAACAAGAACGGCCTGCCGATCGACGCCATCGTCGTCAAGCGCAGCACCGACGAGGGCCACACCTGGCAGGACTACCCCGTCACCATGCCGCTCGACCTCCCGGACACCGGCGCGGACGAGGGCTTCGCCAAC
This sequence comes from Streptomyces cinnabarinus, assembly GCF_027270315.1. Classification (NCBI taxonomy): domain Bacteria; kingdom Bacillati; phylum Actinomycetota; class Actinomycetes; order Kitasatosporales; family Streptomycetaceae; genus Streptomyces; species Streptomyces cinnabarinus. The sequence goes on from NZ_CP114413.1 coordinate 2,807,939, forward strand.
CTCATCATCGCCGGGCGCCCGACCAAGCTGGCCAGCGGCAAGCACGTCATCCCCTTCTGGGCCTCCAACCGGGAGAACGGCGTGCTGATCTCCTCGGACCTGAAGACCTGGACGGCCGGTGGCGTCGTACCGGACCCGAGCGGGCTCAAGCCCGGCGAGTCGCAGGTTGCGGTCTCCCAGGACGACCCGAACAAGCTCGTCATGGTCGCCCGCAGTGACGCGGCCTACACCCGCGCCGCCACCGCCACCAGCTCCGACGGCGGACTGACCTGGACGCCCTTCACGCTCGACAACAACATCCCGAGCTACAACGTGAAGGTCCAGTTCATCAAGGACAGCACCGGCCGGTACCTCTCGATCTACAACACGGCCACCAACCGCGACGTCCTGAACTACAAGACCAAGCGGGCCGGAGCGGCCTGGAACGCGGGCCGTCAATTCGCCAACGGCTCGGCAGCCGACGAGGACCCCGACCAGGCGGGCACCACCGGCAAGGGCTGGGACACCTACGCCATGGCCGACGAGTACGCGCCCGGCAAGTTCTACGTGGCGTGGGAGTTCGACACCTCCCGCATCAAGGTGAACAGGCTGGACATCTCGGACGCCCCCTGATCCACGCGCACCTTCCCCGCCGTACCCCCCGGTCGCTCCTCGGCCGGGGGGTACGGCAGCATGGGCCGCCGAAACGTCCGTACGACCGGAAGGCCCCTGCCGATGACCCCGGCCCCCAAGCCCGAGATCCTGGCCGCGTTCGAGGCGGCGAAGGGGTTCATGCCGGTCGGTGAGGGCCTGGCCCTGTACGCGGCGGCGGTGGAGGCGGGCGGGCTCGGCCTGCCCCTCCTGGAGGTCGGCACCTACTGCGGACGCTCCACCCTCCTCCTCGCCGACGCGGCCCGCGCGGCCGGTGTGACGGCTCTCACGGTCGACCACCACCGCGGCAGCGAGGAGCAGCAGCCGGGCTGGGAGTACCACGACCCCGAGACGGTCGACCCCGAGCTCGGCCTGATGGACACGCTGCCGACGTTCCGCAGGACGCTGCACAAGGCGGGCCTGGAGGAGCACGTGATCGCCCTGGTCGGCCGCTCACCGCAGGTCGCCCGCGTCTGGGCCGCACCCCTGGCCCTGGTCTTCATCGACGGCGGCCACACCGACGAGCACGCCACCGCCGACTACGAGGGCTGGGCCCCCCATGTGGCCGAAGGCGGCCTCCTCGTGATCCACGACGTCTTCCCTGACCCGGCGGACGAGTTCACCGGCCAGGCCCCGTACCGCATCTACCTGCGCGCGCTGGAGTCGGGCGCCTTCGAGGAGATCTCCGTCACGGACTCCCTGCGCGTGCTGCGGCGAACGGGGGCGGGGATCTGAGGGCGCGGTTAGAGTCGCAGACGTGTCGTACGTAGGACCGGACTTCGATCCGCAGCCCCGCCGCCCCCGTCGCAGCCCCCTCACCGTGGCGCTCGTCGCGCTCGTGCCGGGCGCGCTGCTCGGATGGGTGGCGTACGAGGCGCTCGGCGGCTCGGACGACGGAGGCGGCTCGGACAAGGCGGCCGTGGGGACACCGACGGCCTCGTCGCCGCCCGCGACCGGCGACGCCAAGGAGCCGAGCCCCTCGGACTCCCCGGAGGAGTCCCCGAAGGACTCCCTGGAGCCCACCGCCTCCGGCCCCCTCAAGGGCAAGGTCGTCGTCATCGACCCGGGGCACAACCCGAGCAACTTCCAGCACACCGCCGAGATCAACCGCAAGGTGGACATCGGCACCGGGTTCAAGGAGTGCGACACCACCGGCACGGCCACGAACTCCGGTTACACGGAGGCCAAGTTCACCCTGGACGTCGCCCACCGCATGCGCACGCTGCTGGAGAAGCAGGGCGCCACGGTCGAACTGACCCAGGACGGGGACCGTTCGTACGGCCCCTGCATCGACGAGCGGGCGCGCATCGGCAACAAGGCCGAGGCCGACGCGGTCGTCTCGATCCACGCCGACGGCGCCGGTACCGGCAACCGCGGCTTCCACGTCATCCTCCCCGGCCCGGTGAACTCCGGTGCCGCCGACACCCGTCCGATCGTCGCCCCCTCGCGCGACCTCGGTGAACGCATCGCGGGCAACTTCGTCAGGGCCACCGGAAGCGCGCCCTCCAACTACGTGGGCGACGGCACCGGTCTCGTCACGCGTAAGGATCTCGGCGGTCTCAATCTGTCAACGGTTCCCAAGGTGTTCATCGAGTGCGGCAACATGCGCGATAGCAAGGACGCGGCACAGCTGACCAGCGGTGCCTGGCGACAGAAGGCGGCGCAAGGGATCTCTGACGGAATCGTGAGTTTTCTGCGCGGGTAGTGATCAGCACACTGATCCCGGCGGACAGCCTGATCGTTCGAACGATAGGGTCGTTCCTACGATGAGGGGCCACCCCTGCGCTTCACACCGGGGCCTGAGGGCGACATGGTGACAGCGACGCCTCCACTGATGACGAGACGACTGAACTGAAGGACCTTGAAGTGAATATCCGCTCCCTCACTAGAGGCGACGGCGTGGTGATCGGAGCAGCGGTGTTGCTCTTCGTCGCGTCGTTCCTCGACACCTACGGTGGCGACAGCAGCAGCATTCCCAGCGCCTGGGACAACCTCGGCATGCTGATGAGCATGTACGTCGCCGGCATCGCGGGCGCAGTCCTGATCGTCGTGGCCCGCGCGCTGCCGCAGCCCCGCAAGGTCGTTGGCCTCGACCTGGGCCAGCTCGGCGTCGCGCTGACGGTCTTCGCCGCCTGGACCTCGTTCTGGACGATCATCGACCCGGCGGGTTCGATCGACACGGACGGCTTCGACGTCGAGGTGGGCGCCGGTCTCATCCTCGGCCTGATCGCCGCCCTCCTGCTGGCGGGTGCCGCCGTGGCGTCCCCGCTGCTGCCCGCCCTCCAGGGCGCCCTCCTGCCGGCCCCCGGCCCCGCGGCCCCGCAGCCGTACGGCGGGCAGCCGCAGGGCGGTTACGGGTACCCGGGTGCCCAGCAGCCGCAGGCGCCGCAGCCGGGGCAGCCGTTCGGCGGTCAGCCGCAGGGCGGTCCGCAGCCGTTCGGCGGCCAGCCGCAGGGCGGTCAGCCGCAGGCGCCCGCGCCGCAGCCCGGCGGGGACTTCTCCCCGTTCTGGTTCGCCGTGCCGGTGGCCCGTCCGCTGTTCGCGGAGGACGGTTCGCCCACGCCGATCGCCGAACTGGCGCCCGGCACCTGGTACCTGGCCGTGGAGCAGCGCGGCCCGCAGCTCATCGCGCAGACGCAGGACGGTCGTCGCGGTGTGCTCCAGGACACCAGCGGCATCCAGCGCGGCTGATCCGCGGCAGAGACACAGCAGTCGTACGACGGCCCCTCACCCTTCCCGGTGAGGGGCCGTTGTCGTACAGTCGCCTCCCTTGGCTGACGCACCGTCAGGAGGCAGGTATGCGGCTCGGTCTCGCGCTCGGATACTGGGGGCGTGGCCCCTCCCCGGAGCATCTGCCGCTGGCCCAGGAGGCGGAGCGGCTCGGGTACGACTCCGTGTGGACCGCCGAGAGTTGGGGGTCCGACGCCTTCACCCCGCTCACCTGGATCGCGGCGCACACCTCAAGGATCAAGCTGGGCACGGCGGTTGCCCAGATGGCGGCCCGGTCGCCGACGACCACGGCCATGCACGCCCTCACCCTCGACCATCTCTCCGGCGGGCGCATGCTGCTCGGCCTCGGCCTGTCGGGCCCGCAGGTCGTCGAGGGCTGGTACGGCCGCCCGTTCCCGAAGTCGCCGCTCACCGCGACCCGCGAGTACGTCGATGTCGTACGGCAAGTCCTGGGGCGGCAGGCCCCCGTCGCGCTCGACGGCCGCTTCCACCCCCTCCCCTACCGCGGCGACGACGCCACCGGGCTCGGAAAACCCCTCAAGCCCATCACCCACCCCCTGCGCCCCGCACTCCCCGTCCTCCTCGGCGCGGAGGGCCCGAAGAACGTCGCTCAGACCACGCGGATCGCCGACGGCTGGCTCCCGCTGTACTGGTCGCCCGGCCGTCCGGACGCGTACGCGCTGCCCGGTCTCCCGCCGGGGTTCCTGGTCGCTCCGATGGCCCAGGTCCGCCTCTGCGACGACGTGTCCGAAGGGCTCCTGCCCGTGAAGACCATGCTCGGCTTCTACATCGGCGGCATGGGCCACGCGTCCCGCAACTTCCACGCCGACCTGATGGCCCGCATGGGGTACGAAGGGGAAGCCCGGCGGATCCAGCAACTGTTCCTGGAGGGCCGCCGACAGGAGGCCGTACTGGCCGTCCCGGACGCCTTCGCCGACGAGATCTCCCTTGTCGGGCCGCGCGAACGCATCGCCGAGCGGCTGGAGTTGTGGCGCAAGGGCCCGGTGACCGACCTGCTGGCGCTGGCCCCGGACCCACGGACCCTGCGGGTGCTCGCCGAGCTCAACGGGTGAACCCGGGTTTGGTTCACGGCCGATGGGCTACCCGTCGGTCATGTCCCCTCGATATCGCAACGGTGCCAACCAGGCCGGCACGGTCATCGCGATCGTCGCCGATGTCATGGCCTTCGTCCTGGGCCTGTGGATCCTGATGTACCTGCTGGACGCTAACCGCGCGAACGACTTCGTGCAGTTCGTGCACGACGTGGCCCGCTGGCTGGCGGGCTGGTCCCACGACCTGTTCACCTTCGACGCGGCGTGGGCCAGGGTCGTGGCGGGGTACGGACTCGCCGCGGTGGTGTACCTGTTCGTCGGGCACGCCATAGCGAACCGGGTGCACCGCCACTGAGGTCACAGGCAGCAGTCGGGGTCTAGGCCGGTGGGCAGGTGCTCCCCGCCGAAGACCTGGCAGGTCGCCTCGTGACCGCCCAGCGCCGCGACCGCGAGCAGCAGGGAGCCCGCCGTCCAGGCCGTCAGTTCCTGCGGCCAGATCGCCCGGTCCTCGAAGACGTAGCCCGTCCAGTACAGGCCGGTCTCCTCGTCGCGCAGGTGCTGGATCGACTGGAGGATGTCCAGCGCCCGGTCGGACTCGCCCATCGCCCACAGGGCCAGGGCGAGTTCGGCCGACTCCCCGCCGGTGACCCACGGGTTGGGGACGACGCAGCGCACGCCGAGGCCGGGGACGACGAAGCGGTCCCAGGACTCCTCGATGCGGGTCTTGGCCTCCGCGCCGATCAGCGCGCCGCCCAGCACCGGGTAGTACCAGTCCATCGAGTAGCGGTCCTTGTCCAGGAACCGCTCGGGGTGGCGGCGGATGGCGTGGCGCAGGGCTCCGGCGGCCAACTCCCAGTCGGGTTGGGGCTCTTCGCGCTGCTCCGCGATGGCGAGCGCGCAGCGCAGGGCGTGGTGGATCGAGGAGGAGCCGGTCAGCAGCGCGTCCGTCGTGGGCGTGCCGTCGTCGTCTCGGCGCCAGCCGATCTGACCGTCCGGCTGCTGGAGCCGCAGCACGAACTCGATGGCCGCGTAGACGGCCGGCCACATGCGGTCCAGGAAGGTGTCGTCGCCCGTGGAGAGGTAGTGGTGCCACACGCCCACGGCTATGTAGGCGACGAAGTTCGTCTCCCGGCCGCGGTCGGTGACGTCGTCGAAGGCGCCGTCCGCGTAGGCCGCGTACCAGGAGCCGTCCTCGTTCTGGTGGCGGGCGAGCCACTCGTAGGCCCGCTCGGCGGCGGCGTGTTCACCGGCCGCGTCCAGGCCCATGGCGGCCTCGACATGGTCCCAGGGGTCCAGGTGGTGGCCCCGGAACCACGGGATCGCGCCGTCCTCCCGCTGCACGCCGAGCAGTCCGGCGACGGTCGCGGCGGCCTGCTCGGCGGTCAGGACCCCGGGCAGGACCAGGTGTTCCGTCCGGGGAGTGGTCACTTGGCGGCCGCCTCGGACACCCGCGGCAGGTGCGGCTTGGTCGCGTACGCCACGAAGCTCTTGCCGATCAGCGGGTTCAGCGCCTGCTCGGCGACCCGGGTGGCCAGCGGCTTCTTCATGATGTCCCAGACCAGCAGCTTGTGGTACGCCTTCACCGGCAGCGCCTTGTCGTTGTCGACGCCGAACGCGCACTTCAGCCACCAGTACGGCGAGTGCAGGGCGTGGGCGTGGTGGGTGCCGTACGGCCGCAGCCCGGCTTCCCTGATCTTCGCGAGGAGTTCGTCCGCCTTGTAGATGCGGATGTGGCCGCCCTCGACCTCGTGGTAGGCGTCGGACAGGGCCCAGCAGACCTTCTCGGGGCCGTAGCGCGGGACGGTGACGGCGATCCGGCCGCCGGGCTTGAGCACCCGGACCATCTCGGCGAGCACGCCCTTGTCGTCGGGGATGTGCTCCATGACCTCGGAGATGATGACGACGTCGAAGGACTCGTCGGGGAAGGGCAGCGCGAGCGCGTCGCCCTCCATGGCCGTCGCGGTGGCCCCTTCCGGCGCCTCGCCGGCCTCCTTCATCGCCGCGAACCACTTCGCGACCTCGCGGATCTCGTCGGCGTTCTGGTCCAGCGCGACGACCTGGGCGCCGCGCCGGTAGCACTCGAAGGCGTGCCGGCCGGCACCGCAGCCGAGGTCCAGGACTCGGTCGCCCGGGGCGAGCGGGAACCGGGAGAAGTCGACGGTCAGCACGTGGCCCTGCTTTCGGAGCTTTCGGAGTAGGAACCTTCTGGGGCCGCGGAGCGGCCGGGAGTCCGCAGCGTGGGGCGCTCGGGGGCCGGGACGGCCGCGGAGCGGGCGATGGCCTCGCGGTACCGGAACACCGTGCCCTCCGCCGCCTTCGCCCAGGTGAAGTTCGCCAGTACGCGCTCACGGCCGGCCCGGCCCAGGCGTGCCCTCAGCTCGGCGTCGCCCAGGAGCCGGCTCAGCCCCGCGGCCAGCGCGCCCGCGTCGCCGGTCGGCACCGCCAGGCACGTCTCGCCGTCCCGTCCGGCCACCTCCGGGATCGCGCCGCCGGTGGTGGCGACCAGGGGCGTGCCCGTGGCCATGGCCTCGGCGGCGGGCAGGGAGAACCCTTCGTACAGCGACGGCACGCAGGCGACCTCGGCCGAGCGGACCAGGTCGACCAGTTCGGCGTCGGAGATGCCCTTGACGAACTCGACGGCACCTTCGAGGCCGTAGCGCTCGACGCACTGCGCGACCGGGCCCTCGGTGGGCTTCTTGCCCACGACGACGAGGTGGGCGTCGGGGTGTTCGGTGCGGACCTTGGCGAGCGCCTCGACGAGGAAGACGAGCCCCTTGAGGGGGACGTCGGCGCTGGAGGTGGTCACGATCCGGCCGGGTATCCGCGGCACGGAGGGATCCGGCGCGAACAGATCGGTGTCGGCGCCGATATGGACGACGTGAATCCTGTCCTCGCGCACTCCGAGATGCTCCACGATCTCCGAGCGGGACGTGCCGGAGACGGTGAGGACGGAGGGCAGGCGGCGCGCGACGCGCTTCTGCATGCGGGTGAAGGCGTACCAGCGGCGCACCGAGTAGCGGCGCTGCCAGCCCTCGGCCGCGTCCAGCTCCAGCTGCCGGTCGACGGTGATGGGGTGGTGGATGGTGGTGACGAGGGGGGCGCCCACGTCGCCCAACAGGCCGTAGCCGAGCGTCTGGTTGTCGTGGACGACGTCGAACTCGCCGCGCCGGGCGCGCAGATGGCGGCGGGCGCGCAGCGAGAAGGTCAGCGGCTCGGGGAAGCCGCCGGTCCACATGGTCGCCACTTCGAGGGCGTCGACCCAGTCGCGGTACTCGTCCCGCTTGGGGGTGCGAAAGGGGTCCGGGGAGCGGTACAGGTCCAGGCTCGCCAGCTCGGTGAGGGGAACGCCCTCGTCGAGGACCGGGTAGGGCTGGGCGCCGATGACCTCGACCCGGTGACCGAGGCGGGCCAGCTCGCGGGAGAGATGGCGGACGTAGACGCCCTGGCCGCCGCAGAACGGGTTCCCTTTGTAGGTGAGAAGCGCGATGTCGAGCGGTCGCTCGCCGTCCGCGGCGGGCTCCTTGGGGGAACCCGTCCGACTGGCCTCAGCGGTCACTCCGGGCCCCCTTCTCCCTGCACTGTCCCGCGAGATTACGACGGGACGCTAATCTAGAACAAGTTACAGACTTGATCGTTCAAGAGGCTCCGAATCTACCGGCAGGTAGAGACGGCGTGAGCAGTGGATCAGGTGATTCACGCCACGGTCGGGCCACGGTGAGGGGAACAAGGTGGACAAGGTGGCAGCCAATCCCGCGAGACCGGTCACCTCGTCCCTCACCGAGCGGCAGGAGGCCCGCCGCCGCCGCATTCTGCACGCGAGCGCGCAGCTGGCCAGCCGGGGCGGTTTCGACGCGGTGCAGATGCGTGAGGTCGCGGAGTCCTCGCAGGTGGCGCTCGGCACGCTGTACCGCTACTTCCCCTCCAAGATCCATCTGCTGGTCGCGACCATGCAGGACCAGCTGGAGCACATGCACGGCACCCTGCGGAAGAAGCCGCCGGCGGGCGACACCCCGGCGGAGCGGGTGGCGGAGACGCTGATGCGCGCCTTCCGTGCCCTTCAGCGCGAGCCGCATCTGGCCGACGCCATGGTCCGCGCCCTGACGTTCGCGGACCGCAGCGTCTCTCCCGAGGTCGACCAGGTGTCCCGGCAGACGACCCTGATCATCCTGGACGCGATGGGCTACCCGGCGGCCGATCCGGCGGCCCAGGAGAAGGTGACGCCCGAGCAGCTCTCGGCGGTCCGGGTCATCGAGCACACCTGGCACTCCGCGCTGATCACCTGGCTCTCGGGCCGCGCCTCCATCGCCCAGGTGAAGATCGACATCGAGACGGTGTGCCGGTTGATCGACCTGACGGCGCCCGCGGCACCCTCGGCGCCCTCGGACACGTAAATGACCTACGAGACAGGTTCGGACTTCTGGGTCCGGACCGTCGACGTCGGCAGCGGTGTAAGCGATCCTTCCACTTTCCACCGAGTCGGCTACTCCGGTTCGGACTCCCTCGCTCGCCTCGTAGGCCACTTCCCAGAATAGAACGCGCTCGATGGGATGAAAAGGGAAATTTCTCCTATTTTTGCCCCTAATCCTCCGGCGGGAAGACCGGCTCCCCGCTCCCCAGCAGCGTGATCACGATCGCCTCCACCGGACAGTTCTCCGCCGCCGCCAGAACCCCCTCCCCCGCGTCCATGTCGGGCTCGGCCGGATGGGACTGGCGGGCGGTGTCGAGCCGGAACCCGTCGGGGGCGCGGTGGACGCACTGGGCCGAGCCGATGCACACCGACCGGTCGACCTCGACGTGCCAGCGGTCTCCCATCCCCCTTACGCCTCCCAGCCCGCGGGGAGATGGATCATCTTGTGCTCCAGGTATTCGCCATAGCCCTCGGGCCCGAACTCCCGCCCCAGGCCGGAGTTCTTGTAGCCGCCGAAGGGGCCGAGCATGTCGAGGCTGAAGGTGTTGACCGAGTAGGTACCGGTACGGACCCGGCGGGCGACGTCGATGCCGCGTGCGACGTCGGCGGTCCAGACACTGCCGGAGAGCCCGTAGTCGGAATCGTTGGCGATCTTCACGGCGTCCTGCTCGTCGCCGTAGGGCAGCAGGCAGATGACCGGGCCGAAGATCTCCTCGCGGGCGATCCGCATGGAGTTGTCGACGTCCCCGAACAGCGTCGGCTCCACGTACCAGCCGCGGTCCCGGCCCGGTGGCCGTCCGCCGCCGGCGAGGATCTTGGCGCCCTCCTCCTGGCCGATGCGGATGTAGTCGAGGTTGCGCTGCTGCTGGCGCCGGGCGACCAGCGGGCCGACCTGGGTGGCCGGGTCCAGGGGGTCGCCGACGACAAGGGCGTTCGCGGCGGCGGCGAGGGCCTCGGCGAACTCGTCGTAGCGGGAGCGGGGCAGGAGGATACGGGTCTGGGCCACACAGGCCTGGCCGTTGTTCATCCAGGCCGCGGGGACGATCCCGGCCACCGCCGCCTCGACGTCCGCGTCCGGCAGCACGACCGCGGCGGACTTGCCGCCCAGCTCAAGGGTGACGCGGGTGAGATTGCGGGCGGCGACCTCCATGACGCGCTTCCCGGCGGCGACGGACCCGGTGAAGGAGACCTTGTCGATGCCGGGATGCCCGACGAGATACTCGCTGACCTCCCGGTCGGCGGGCAGGATCGACAGCACGCCCTCCGGCAGCCCGGCCTCGGTCGCGATCTCGGCGAGGAGGTAGGCGTCCAGGGGCGACTCGGGCGACGGCTTGAGGACGACGGTGCAGCCGGTGAGCAGCGCGGGGGCCAGCTTGGCGGCGGCGACGAACTGGGGGACGTTCCAAGGGACCACGGCCGCGACGACACCGACCGGCTCCCGCCGTACGAGGATCTTGCCGAGGACTCCGTCGCGGTGCTCCTCGTACGGGAAGCTCCGCGCGACCGTGATCGCCGAGTCCCACACCATCATCGCGCCGAGCGCCTGGGCGAGGACGCTCCAGGAGTAAGGGGAGCCGTTCTCGAAGGAGATGACCCGGGCGATCTCCTCGTGCCGTACGGCGATGGCGTCCTTGATCCGGCTGACGACCTCGATCCGCTCGTCGAGGCTCATCCGCGGCCAGGGCCCCTCGTCGAAGGCCCGGCGCGCCACCGCCACCGCCCGGTCGACATCGGCCGGGGACGCGTGCGGCACCCGCCCGATGACCTCCTCCGTGTGCGGCGAGATCACCTCGATGACGTCCTTGCCGAGGGGGTCGGTCAACTCCCCGCCGATGAACAGCTGTCCGTGTTCCACGAGCTCGGTCATGGCCGACGCCTCCTGCGGAGCTGGAGCGGGTCTTCTTGGTGGGATCCGTTGCATTGCTTGATTTCTGACGCTGCATCAGAACTGATACCAGTTCTAGTTGAAGTAGGCCAGACCCAGGGCCGGCGCCCTCGCGCCGCAACACCGCGATCAGCACTCCCCTCCGAAACTCGCGCCCGCCGAGCCCTGGCCAGTTATGAAAAATTCCGACCAAAAGAAAAAATCACACCTTCTTCACAGGATCCCGTTGTTTGAATTCTGGTCCTCGGCTGGGGTCCGGACATGGTGGGGGAAGGTGCATGGGGGACACGGGGGCCGTTCATGTGAGCGGCGGCATCGCAGGACAGATGGTGGTCGGCGATCAGAACGTCGTCGTCCATGCCGAGCACGGCTCAACCGTCACACTGCGGACGGAAGGTCCGCCCTCGGTCCGTCGACGCAGCCGTCCCACCGGGCGGGCAGTACCAACCCGAGGCCTGGCGCTGTTCGGGCGTGGCGATCAACTGGCCGAGTTGGAGGGGTGGCTGGCGGAAGGCCACCCTGTTCAGATCTACGGGCCCCCGGGATGCGGCAAATCCGCCCTGCTACGTCACCTTGCCGCGGAGCGTGGAGCCGCCCACCGTGAGGTGGTGCTGCTCTCTGCCGCCGGAGTGCCCGTAGAAGATCTCGTCGAGGATCTCTTCCATGCCTGCTACGACGCCGAGGACTACAAGCCCGACCCTGCTCGGCGGCGGCGGCTGATGGGCTCCGTTCAAGCCCTGCTTCTCGTCGACGACTTCGAGGGCTCCGCGGACGACCTGGCAGACCTTCTCGACGCCGCTCCCGGTTGCGATGTCGTGGTCACCTCCGCAGCACGATGCGCGGAGGCCGAGGGACGGACCTTGCGTCTGGACGGCCTGCCCGAGGAAGCCGCCCTTGCGCTGATCGCCCAGAAACTCGACCGGTCACTGCGGGACGACGAACGGGAGGCGGCCGAACGGTACATCGAGGCGGTGCAGGGAAATCCACTGGCACTGGTCCAGGCAGCCACCGCCGTGCGAGCTGCCGGTCGACGCCACGGCACCGCTGATGCCAGTGGGTTCGTGGTGGATGAACAGGCGATCGCCACGGGGGTGGCTGATCGTTTGAGCGACGAGGCTGCGGAACTCCTGCACATACTCAATGCATTCGCCCCCCTGCCAGTACCTGGGCCCCTGCTGAGCGTGTTGGCCGGAGACGTGGACCGCGCTGCTGCTTTAGGCGAGCTGAAGTCCTTACAGCTGATCACCTCGGAAGGAAACGGCTTCCGCCCCTACGGTCGACTGACCGCCCTCGTCGTAGCTCAAACGGGCCCCGCACGCGATGCAGGGCAGTTCGCGCAAGCCTTGGCCGCTTGGGTGGGAACGAAGTCCACCGGCAAGGATGTCGCTGCCGCGACTGCCGTAATCCGGCGAGCCTTGACCGCTGCCGCCCGCACGCGGAAGCACACCGCAGTACGAGACCTTGCCCGGGCCGCGGCACCCGGGCTTGCCCGCTCACTGCGCTGGGGAGCCTGGCGCGAGGTCCTGGAACTGGGTCGGGCGGCAGCACGCGAGTTGGGAGCAGCCGAGGACGAGGCCTACTTCGCGCATGAGGAAGATGTGCGAAGGAAGGTCCTGAAGCTTTCTACAGGGTTGGCGATTTCATCCGCTGCCGGGGCGGGTGGGGCCCTGGGACATGCGTTATCCGCGCCTGCCAAATCGGGAGTGTCTGCCGTAGCGGGAAACCCCGCCGTGATCGGCACGGCCATAGCGGCAGTGGTGGCCGGCGGCATCTTCACTGCTCTTGCCGTAACTGGCGGCGAGGAGGCTCCTGTTCAGTCGAACGCGGCTCCCGTTTCCACGGAGAGCGGCATCCGGGCGTCCGACAGCGCGTCCGATACGCCAGGTTCTCTGACGCCTGGCGCGACACACACGATACCTTCCGACCCATCGAGCAAGCCCTCGCTCACAGCCAGCTCCATGCCGCCCACCAGCCTTACCCCCACTACCGGTTTTCCCCCGCCGTCAATATCGGAATCAGAGACCACGAAGGGTCCCGAAGACTGCTTACCAACCTCGGCCGTCCCCGTGTCTGATGGGGACGCGCAGTTCGGGCCGGTGAATGCCGGAGGTGGTGAGGAGTCTGTGTCATTCCAGTTCAAGTGGCTGGATTGCGACGATGAGAACAGCTTCTCGGTCGCCGATCCGGATGTGTGGGAGGTGGAGCGAACATCCTGCCCTCCCACAGCACCGAATACTATGTGCGTATTCTCCGTGACGTTCCGCCCAGCAGCCCCTGGCGACTATCAGGCGCAGGTGACCGTTCTCGACGACTGGGGGCGCCCAACCGTGGAACTCCCCGTAACCGGCACCGCAGTTGAATCCGAGGGGCCGCCTCCACCACAGCCCTGACATGTGCACTTTGCGCACCAGCGAACTCGACGGGAAGGGTAACTCTGTCATGGGCGAGAGCGATGTCGGCCGCGGCGAAGTACGGACCGGCAATGTCTCCGGACAGGTAGTTGTCGGCAGTGGGAACATTGTCATTCGGTCCGAGTCCGGAATTACTGCCCCGACTCCGGCGACCGAACAGGAAATCGCGCAACTGCGCGCAGAGTTCGCCCGGGTTCGCACCCTGGTGCCGATCGGGGAGCCAAATTCCGACCGCGCGCAGGAACTCCTCAACGAGCTGGAGGAGTCCATTACAGGCGACATTGATTTGAACATCATGGACTATGTCCGAGGTTGGTTCGCCCGGCGCCTGCCCGCCCTTGCCGCGGCTGTCACCGACCTAGTGCTCCATCCGGTGACGACCAGCCTGGTCGCGGCGTCGGGTAGCGACCGGGCCAACGAGTTCTGGCGGCGGTTCGGCAGCTCTCCGTCTTCAGGACAGTCCTTGCGTTGAGCAGCGGTTCATTCGCTGCTCGGCTGAGTGAACTGTTCCCCTGCAACGATCTTGGGTTTCGGTACGTAGCCGTCCACGTTCTCTACCGACAGGACCAATGCAAAAGACTTGGACGTTTCGAACCGCCGTATGAGCCTTTCTCGCGTAATCGGGAGAGAAGACAGCAGGTGCGGCCAAGGTCGCCAGAGAGTCGCAACCTGCCATCATGATCAACCTACTGCGCGGCTCGAAGGGGTTCCACGCAAAGATCACCAAGGCGTGCTCCTGCTCGAAGGTCTGCCCCACGACGTAGCGGAGCTTGCCCAGCCCCTGGATGTTCGGCGCGCCCTTGCGGCAGATCACCGGCATGATGCGCCGTCGTTGCAGCTCGCGCCGCAGAGCTCGGGAGTCGTACGCCTCGTTTGGCCGCGGTCGTTATGACGTGGAGCGGGATGCCTCGTCCGTCGCAGATCAGGTGGTGTTTGCTGCCCGTCTTCCGCCGGTCGACCGGTGACGGACCGGTTGAGGCACCCCCTTTTCGCACGGACGTGATCCGTCCACGCACGCGCGAGTCCAGTCGAGCTTGCCAGCCGCATGCAGCTCGGCGAGCAGGATCCGGTGCAACTGCTCGAAGACTCCAGCCTTCTGCCAGCGGTCCAGGCGACGTCCTGGTGCAGGACGTAGAGAATGCCCTGCAGACACAGCCGGTCCGGCACCGGTCGAATCATCACATCGGTCCCGCCCGACCAGGGCACTTCGGCAAGATCCTGTTACGAGCCCTTAGAGCAGGCGGCAGCGCCATCGTTAGAGGGTCATGGGCCGGGGACGGCGATTGGGTCCTGCCAGCCTCAGTCGCTGGGTGCTACTCCGCCCCTCCCCTCCAATGGTTGAGGTTACTGCGGGCGATCAGAGTGTCGGGATGGTCTTCGCCCAGCACCCGAACAATGTCGGGCAGTAGTTGCTCGTACGCGGCCACGGCGTCGGCTGCGCCTCCCACCTCCCCACACTTGTTGGCAATGTTGCTGCGGGTGATCAGAGTCTCAGGATGGTCTTTGCCCAGCACTCGAATCTGGTCGGACAGTAGTTGCTCGTACGCGGCAACGGCGCCGGCCGCGTTTCCCACCTTCCCGCGAAAGTAGGCGAGCAGACTGCGGGTGGTCAGCGTGTGGGGGTGGTCTTTGCCCAGCACTCGAATCTGGTCGGGCAGTAGTTGCTCGAGTGCGGCTACGGCGCTGGCTGCGTCTCCCGCCTCCCCGTACGTCCGGGCCAGGTTGCCTCGGGTGGTCAGGGTGTAGGGGTGGTCCTCACCCAGAACCCGGACTCGGTCGGACAACAGCTGCTCGTACGCGGCCACGGCGCCAGCCACGTCCCCCGCCTCCGCCCGCCAGCGGGCGAGCTCGTGGCGGGTGGTCAGGGTGTTGGGGTGATCCTCACCGAGCGTCTGGACTTGGTCGTGAAGCAGTTGCTCGTACGCAGCTACGGCGCCAGCGACGTCTCCCGCTACCCCCCGCCACCGGGCGAGGTTGCCGCGTGTGGTCAAGGTGAAGGGGTGGTCTTCCCCTCGCACTCGAATCTCGTCGGGCACCAGTTGCTCCAACGCGGCCACGGCGCCAGCCACGTCTCCCACCTCCCCCCGCCAGTAGGCGAGATTGTGGCGGGTAGTCAGGGTCTCGGAGTGGTCTTTCCCTCGCACTCGAATCTGGTCGGGCAGCAGTTGCTCGAACGCGGCCAAGGCGCCAGCTGCGTCTCCCGCCTCCCCCCGCCAGTGGGCAAGGTTGTTGCGGATTGTCAGCGTGTCGGGGTGGTCGGGGCCGAGGTAGTAACCGGTGGTCTCGGCCATGCGATCGAAGTGCGCTACGGCGGCGGTGACCTGGCCGGCTTCGCCGAGACTCCGTCCGGCCCGGTGCAGCACCCCATGCGCGTCAGGCTCGTGTAGGGCATCTCCGGCGGTGAGGGTGAGGACGGTGGCGTTGGTGCGCAGAGCCTGGGCGAGTTCGGTGTCTCGTTCGATTTCGGGCCATGTAGCGATGAGGGCGTCGGCGGTGATGCGGGCGAGTTCGTCGTGCTGGTCGGCGGTGAGCGTGTCCCGGGTGGCTCGCTGGATGAGCTGGTGGACGCGGATGGCCTGGTGGGGGTTGGCGGGGTTGTGGCTGATGAGGCTGAGCCGGTCCAGCGCCCGTAGGGCACCGACAGCCTCGCCCGCAGTGACAGGCGCACCAGGCCCGTCCTGCACTGCGGTGCGGTGCTGGGTGAGATGGGTGAGCGCCGGGGTGCTGGTCAGGACGGCCTCGGGGATGCCGTTGGGGTTGAGGAACGCGGCGAGCTGGAGCATCGGGCGGGCCAGTCCGGCCGGGCGCAGGGTGTCGGCTCGGTCCACGGACAGGGACCAGGCTGCCGCCGCGCTCTGGTGCTGGCCGTCGGGCAGGACCTCGGGAGCGGCGTCGGCGAGCACAGTGGCGCGGTCGGCCAGTAGCTCCCGATAGGCGGCTGCGCCGGTACTCGCGTCGATGAGGTAGGCGGCGGCCTGCGACAGCGCGAGCGGCAGGTGGCCCAGGTCCTGGGCGAGTGCGGTGAGCTGCTCGGGGGGCTCGTAGCGGTCCCGGGCGTTCAGTGCGGCGGTGAGGTAGGCGAGGGACTCGGCCTCGGTGAACAGTCCGACCTTGATCAGGCGGCCGGCGCCGGCCAAGGCGGCGTCCTGGCGGCGAGTGGTGACCAGAGTGCGGCCGTGCGCGCTGGGCGGTGGCCACAGCCCGTTCAGGTCGGCAGGGTCGGTGACGTCGTCGAGGACCACCAGCCACCGGCACGGCGCCGCGTTCGCCTTCGGCTCCAGCCACGCCAGAAACGCGCGCGCGGCCATTTCCCGGTCCGTGGGGTCGGCGCCCAGGATCTCCACGGCGGCCTGTGCATACCCGGACGCGGCCGCCGTGGAGTTGCTCGCAGTGATCCACACCAGCAGGTCCAGCTCACCAGCCTGCAAGGCGGTACGGGCGTAGTCGGCGGCCAGCTGAGTCTTGCCCACCCCGCCCATCCCGGCCAGCACCTGTCCGCGCACCGTGTCCTGGCCCACCAGGACCGCGGTTCGCCCGCCCGTGAGGGCTTCCCGCAGCCGTGCCACTTCGGCCCGGGACTGGAAGCAGCCCGCTCGCGGTGGGATCAGCCCCACCTGATGCGGCCACTCCGCCACAACGCGTCGTGCCCCGTAGTAGTGGTACTCGGCTTTGCCCGTGACCGAGCCCTTGAACACACCCCCACCGAAGTCGATGTGATCCCCGTCCTCAGCGCTGCCCGCCACCGAAACCCCCTCGAACACGGTCGGAATCAGCATCCCGACCGTACCCGTGCACCAACCCCAGCCGCCCGCCGTTCACGACACAGGCCAGACCTGGCACAGAACCGATTGCCCAGGCGTCCCGGACGCGATCCGGGCCCACACCCGGGCGGGTCAGTTCAGGATCGACAGGCAAGAACGCACAACGGTCGCTCCACGGCCGGTCTGAGCATCCCGCGCAGGCATTCCCTCTGGACTATCTGACAGACCATCAGGTCTAGTTAGAGTGAGCAACGGCCGTGAGGCGGAGGGCAGATGACGAACACGCACGACCACGGCGGGGGCGTACGGTCCGTTCGGGTGCCCATCCCGGACAACCCCCTCGGGCACACGCTGGTGTACGTGGTGGACACCGACCGCGGGCCGGTGCTGATCGACACCGGGTGGGACGACCCGGCGTCCTGGGACACGCTCGCCGACGGGCTGGCGGCCTGCGGGACCGCGCCCACCGGGATCCACGGCGTGGTCATCACCCACCATCACCCCGACCACCACGGCCTGTCCGGCAAGGTGCGCGAGGCGTCCGGCGCCTGGATCGCGATGCACGCGGCGGACGCGGCGATCGTGCGCCGTACGCGATCGGCCGAACCCGAGCGCTGGTTCACGTACATGGCGGCCAAGCTCACGGCGGCCGGGGCTCCGGAGGAACACGTGGCGCCCCTGCGCGGCGCCCGCCGCCGCCGTAACCTGCCCGGCCTGACCCCCGCCCTCCCGGACCGCGAGATCGTGCCCGGCGACCTCCTCCCCCTCCCCGGTCGCCGCCTACGCGCCATCTGGACTCCCGGCCACACCCCGGGCCATGTCTGTCTGCACCTGGAGGAGGCCCACCCGGCCGGACTCACGGGCAACGGCCGCCTGTTCTCCGGCGACCACGTCCTCCCGGAGATCACTCCCCACATTGGCCTCTACGAGGACCCCGACGACGCCACGGTCACCGACCCTCTGGGCGACTACCTCGACTCCCTGGAACGCGTCGCCCGGCTGGCCCCCGCCGAGATCCTCCCGGCCCACCAGCACCCCTTCACCGACGCCGGAGCCCGCGTCGGCACCCTCCTCACCCACCACGAATCCCGCCTCACCGACCTCCTCTCCCTCCTCTCCGAGCCCCTCACCGCCTGGCAGCTCGCCGAGCGCATGGAGTGGAACCGCCCCTGGGACCAAATCCCCTACGGATCAAGGAACATCGCGGTGTCGGAGGCCGAGTCGCATCTGCGCCGACTGGTGAAGCTGGGGAGGGCGGAGGCGGTGGCGGGGAGTAATCCGGTGACGTACACGGCGGTGTGAGTGTTGAGTACGGGATCATGGAATCCCTTGAATCTTTTGAATCCCACACCGAGTCCCTGTACGCCGAGCGCGCCTGCGAGCGCCTCGTCATCGACTTCGTCCATCGCCTCGATCTCGGCGAACCGGCCTCCGTGGCCGCGCTGTTCACCGAGGACGGCACCTGGGCGTGGCCCGCGGGCGACCGGCTGGTCAAGGGCCGCGCAGCGCTGCGCGAGTACTTCGGCGGCCGCCCCGCCGACCGCCTCTCGCGCCGCCTGATGTCCAACATCCTCGTCACGGTGACGTCCCCGGACACGGCGACGGCGATCTCGTACTTCACGACGTACCGGGTCGACGGTTTCGAAGGCGGCCTGGTGCCGCCCGGCGCCCCCGTCCAAGTGGGCCACTACGAGGACGAGTTCCGACGTCGGCCCGACGGCACCTGGCTGCTGTCCGCCCGAGTTCTCCATCTGGCCTTCGCCGGACCGACGCCGCGCGCCTAAGGCAGGAACGACCGCACCAACTCCTCCGCCTCCCCCAGGGCGTCGACCTCCCGCGCCGTCATCGTCGGGTTGGCGGCGCGGCGGCGCCTGGCCTCGGTGAGGCCGGTCTCCGTGAGGTCGGAGGGGTCGGCGAGGAGGGCTGCCAGGGTCGCTCGGACCGGGGCGGCGAGGCCCTCGTCCGTCACCGCCACCTGCGCGAGGATCACCGCCGACATGCCCCAGTCCAGGCCCGGTTCGCCCTCCTCGGCATTCGTCCAGTCGATGACTACCGGACCGTCGGGAGTGAGCATGACGTTGTCCGGGTGGAGGTCCAGGTGGATCACGCGGCCGGGGACGGCGTGCAACCTCCGCAGCAGCCGGGCCAGCGTCTCCCCCGCCTCCGTCGGACCGATCCGCCCCGCCCCGAACGCCTCCAGCATCGTCGGCCCGTGCAGCCGCTCCATGACCAGCTCGGTGCTCGTGCAGTCCGCACGGCGTACTCGCGGCACCGGATAGCCGTGCCCGCGCAGGCGTTCCATCAGGGCCGCCTCCGCGAGCCCGTCGCCGTAGCCCTCCCGGTCCCGGCGCAGTACCCACCCCTCTTCCAGCTCGAACACATCCGACGCGCGCCCCGAGCCGATCAGCCGGCCCGGCCTCCCCAAGATCGTCATGGCCGTGAACCTATCCCCACCCCCAACCTCCCCTCAGCCGCTTTCCTACGGGCCGGTAGAGTGGCCGCGTCGTCATCACACCCGTACGGGGGGAAGCCGGTGCAAATCCGGCGCTGACCCGCAACCGTGAGCAGCCTGCGAAGGGCTGCGAGCCGGACTGCCCCGCACGGAAGTGAACGGCTCACGTGCGTCGGCGGCCCGTCGGCGTACGGCACCGTCGAGGTCTACGGAGCCGAGCCGCCCGGGGTGCTCCCGTGCTGCCCGACTCCCTTCAGGGAGAGGCACCCGCCGATCATGAACGTCCGCCGCAGCGCCGCGGTCCTGGCCGCCACCGCCGTGATCGGCCTGGCCGCCCCCGCCGTCACCGCCGTAGCCGCCCCGTCGCCGTCGCCGTCCGTGGCGATCCCCTCCGGGCTCTACGGCACCACCGACCCGACGTATGACGGCGTCTGGCGTCAGTCCCTCGCCCTGATCGCCCAGCACCGCACCGATGTCCGGCCCGCCGACAAGGCGGTCGACTGGCTGCTCGGCCAGCAGTGCGCGAACGGCGCGTTCGCCGCCTTCCGTGCCGACCCGGCCAAGGACTGTGACGCCAAGGTCGTGGTCGACACCAACAGCACCGCCGCCGCGGCCCAGGCCCTGTCCGTGCTCGACGACGGGGCGCATCTGGCCAAGGCCCAGAAGGCCACGGAGTGGCTGAAGAGCGTGCAGAACAAGGACGGTGGCTGGGGCTACACCGCGGGCGGCCCGAGTGACGCCAACTCGACGGCCGTCGTCGCCGGCGCCCTCGCCGCGGCCGGCCAGGACCCCGACACCGTGGTGAACGGCGGCAAGTCCGCCTTCGACGCGCTGCGCGAGCTGGCCCTGACGTGCGCCGACGGCGGCGCCTTCGGCTACCAGCCGGACAAGAAGGGCAAGCTGGCCGCCAACGCGGACGCGACGGCCGCCGCCGTGGTCGGCATCAAGGGCATGGGCATGGTGACCGGGAAGGCCGCCGCCGACACCGACCTCGACTGCGCCGACGCCACCAAGCCCGAGCCCGACCAGGCCGCCGCCAACGGCGCGTCCTACCTCGCCGAGACCATGAAGAAGGACGGCTACCTGCTGTCCGTCCTCCCCGGCGCGGAGGACCAGCCCGACTACGGCAACACCGCCGACGCGGTCGTCGCCCTCGCGGTGACCGGCGGCCCCGAGGCGGCCCGGCAGCCCCTGACCTGGCTGGAGAAGAACTCCGCCGACTGGGCGAAGCAGAGCGGCCCCGCCGCCTACGCCCAACTGATCCTCGCGGCAAAGACGGCGGGCGCCGACCCGCGTGACTTCGGCGGCGCGGACCTGGTCGCGCAGCTCAACGCCACGGGGCCGGAGCCGAAGACGGCGACGTCGGCCGCGGCCTCGGAGACGGCCGAGGAGAAGAAGGACGAGGACGGCGGTGGTGTCAGCGTCTGGTGGATCGTCGGCGTGGGCCTGGTCGCGGGCATCGGCGTCGGCTTCCTGATCAGCAGCCGCAACAAGGGCCGGCAGCAGTGATACGCCGGGCCTGCGCCGCCCTGCTGCTGACGGCGCTGTCCTTGGGCACGGCGGCGCCGGCGCAAGCCGCGACCTACCGCTACTGGTCCTTCTGGGACCGCGACGGCTCGACCTGGACGTACGCCACCCAGGGCCCCTCCGTCTCGGTCCCGTCGGACGGCGAGGTCAAGGGCTTCCGCTTCGCGCTGAGCGAGGACTCGGCGGACGCGTCCCAGCCGCGCGGCACGGCCACCTTCGGCACGATCTGCGCACGGACGCCCGCGCGGGACGGCCAGAAGCGGGTGGCCCTGGTCCTCGACTTCGGCACCCCGAAGGACGCCCCGTCGGGGGAGACCCCGCCGAAGCTCCGCACGGCCTGTGCGCAGGTAGCCGAGGACGCCACGACGGCGGAGGCCCTGGCCGAGGTCGCCAAGCCGCTGCGCTACGACTCGAGCGCCCTGCTGTGCGCGATCGAGGGCTACCCGGGCGCCGGTTGCGGAGACGAGATCAGCAAGCCCGCGGCCAAGAGCGCGAAGAGCGACGACGACTCCCCGTCCCTGGGCCTGTGGGCAGGAGCGGCAGGCGTGGCGGCCCTGGGAGCGGCAGCCTTCTGGCAGTCACGCCGACGCCGGAATGCGTAACCGACGGAACCAGCCCCTGCACCCCGGCGCCTGGTGGCTGTGGGCCCTGGCGCTGGGGACCGCGGCGACCCGTACCACCAACCCGCTCCTCCTCGCCCTTCTCATCGCGACGTCCGCCTACGTCGTGGCGACCTGCCGGCAGAACACCCCCTGGTCGCGCTCCTACAACGCCTTCCTCAAGCTCGCCCTCGCCGTGCTCCTCATCCGGCTGGCCTTCGCGGTCCTCCTCGGCTCCCCCATCCCCGGCACTCACACCCTCTTCACCCTCCCCGAAGTCCCCCTGCCGGACTGGGCCCAGGGCATCCGCCTGGGCGGCCGGGTGCACGCCGAGGCGGTCGTCTTCGCGTTCTACGACGGCCTCAAGCTCGCCACCCTCCTCATCTGCGTCGGCGCCGCGAACGCCCTCGCCAACCCCACCCGCCTCCTGAAATGCCTCCCCGGCGCCCTGTACGAGATCGGCGTCGCGGTGGTCGTCGCCCTCACCTTCGCCCCGAACCTCATCGCGGACGTCCAGCGCCTGCGGGCCGCCCGCCGCCTGCGCGGCCGCCCCGACCGCGGCATCCGGGGCCTCCTCCAAGTCGGCCTGCCCGTACTGGAAGGCGCCCTGGAACGCTCGGTCTCCCTCGCCGCCGCGATGGACGCCCGCGGCTACGGCCGTACCGCCGACGTCCCGCCCGCCGTACGCCGTACGACCACCGCCCTCACCCTCGGCGGCCTGCTCGGCGTCTGCGCCGGGACCTACGGTGTCCTCACCGCGGAGGGCGGCACCTACGGCCTGCCCGTCCTCCTCACCGGCCTCACCGCTGCCCTGGTCGGCCTGCGCCTGGGCGGCCGCCGAGCCGTCCGCACCCGCTACCGCCCCGACCCCTGGGACGCCCGGGCCTGGCTGGTCACGGCCTCCGGCGTCGCGGTGGCCGCGCTGATGTTCCTGGCCGCGGCGGCGGACCCCACCGCCATGGAACCGGGAGTGATCCCGCTGACGGCGCCCGCCCTCCCCCTCTGGCCCGCGGCGGCGATCCTCATCGGCCTGCTTCCGGCAGCCGTGGCCCCCACCTCTGCGAACGCCCCCAAGGAGCCGTCGTGATCCGCTTCGAGAACGTCTCCGTGACGTACGACGGCCACACCGAACCCACCGTCCGGGACATCGACCTCGATATCCCGGAGGGCGAACTCGTCCTCCTCGTAGGCCCGTCCGGCGTGGGCAAGTCCACGGTCCTCGGCGCGGTCAGCGGCCTCGTCCCGCACTTCACCGGCGGCACCCTGCGCGGCCGGGTCACGGTCGCCGGCCGCGACACCCGTACCCACAAGCCGCGCGAACTGGCGGACGTGGTCGGCACGGTGGGCCAGGACCCGCTGTCCCACTTCGTCACGGACACGGTCGAGGACGAACTCGCCTACGGCATGGAGTCCCTGGGTCTGGCCCCCGAGGTGATGCGCCGCCGCGTGGAGGAGACCCTGGACCTCCTGGGCCTCGCCGACCTCCGCGACCGCCCGATCGCCACCCTCTCCGGCGGCCAGCAGCAGCGCGTGGCGATCGGCTCGGTCCTGACCCCTCACCCTCAGGTCCTGATCCTCGACGAGCCCACGTCGGCCCTGGATCCCGCGGCGGCGGAGGAGGTCCTGGCGGTTCTCCAGCGTCTGGTCCACGACCTCGGCACCACGGTCCTCATGGCCGAGCACCGCCTGGAACGAGTGATCCAGTACGCGGACCAGGTGGCCCTTCTTCCGTCCCCGGGCGCGTCCCCGGTCCTCGGCACCCCGGCGGAGGTGATGGCGATCTCCCCGGTGACTCCACCGGTGGTGGACCTGGGCAGACTGGCAGGCTGGACCCCGCTCCCCCTGACGGTGAGGGACGCGAGGAGGAGGGCGGGAGCCCTTCGGGAACAGCTGGAGACACGGAGCCTCGGCGCCGAGAAGGGGCGCGGGGCTGTACTCGATTTGCGGCTACCGCCGCGTGGGCGCGACCAGCCACAGACCACCCGCACCCGCCGTCGCTGGTTCAGCCGCACCCCCCAGCCCGCGCCCCAAAGCCCTCACACCGCCGAAGTCAAAGACCTCACAGTCACCCGAGCCCAAATCCGCGCCCTCCACCACGTCACCCTCACCATCGCCCCCGGCGAAACCATCGCCCTCATGGGCCGCAACGGCGCCGGAAAGTCCACCCTGCTCAACTCCCTCGTAGGCCTGATCACCCCCACCGACGGCACAGTCCAGGCAGGCGGCAGAACCCCCCACCGCACCCCACCCCCCGACCTGATCCGTCACGTCGGCCTGGTCCCCCAGGAACCCCTGGACCTCCTCTACGCCGACACGGTCGCCGCCGAATGCACGGCCGCCGACACCGACGCCGACGCACCCCCCGGCACCTGCCGCGACCTCGTCACACAGCTCCTCCCCGGTGTCGCGGACGACACCCACCCCCGAGACCTCTCGGAAGGCCAGCGCCTGGCGCTCGCGCTCGCCGTCGTCCTGACCGCCCGCCCGCCCCTGCTGCTCCTGGACGAACCGACCCGCGGCCTGGACTACGCCGCGAAGGCCCGCCTGGTCACCGTCCTGCGCGACCTCGCGGCGGAGGGCCACGCGATCGTGCTGGCCACCCATGACGTGGAGCTCGCCGCGGAGCTGGCGGACCGTGTCGTCCTGCTGGCCGAGGGTGAGGTGATCGCCGACGGACCGACGGCGGAGGTGGTCGTCTCCTCCCCCTCCTTCGCCCCGCAGATCACCAAGATCCTCGCCCCCCAGCACTGGCTCACGGTCGCCCAGGTCAAGCAGGCCCTCGCATGAAGAGGACCGGAGAGCAGGGGACCGCAGAAAAGAGGACCGCAGAGAAGAGGACCGTAGATAAGGGGACCGCAGGGACGACCACCCCGCAGGCCCGCCCCATCCGCCTCGGCCCCCGTTCTCTCCTCACCCTCGCCCTCGTCAGCGCCGTCGGCCTGGCCGCCCTCGGCTGGCCCCTCTTCGCCCCGCCGACCTCCCAGGTCAGCGCCCACTCGCAGGACGCCCCCTGGCTCTTCGCGGGTCTGCTGGTCCTCCTCGTCGCGGTGGTCGCGGCGACGATCTCGGAGTCCGGCCTGGGCCCCAAGGCCGTGGCGATGCTCGGCGTGCTCGCCGCCACCGGCGCCGCGCTGCGCCCGATCGGCGCGGGCACCGCCGGAATCGAGCCGATGTTCTTCCTGATGCTGCTGAGCGGACGCGTCCTCGGTCCGGGCTTCGGCTTCGTCCTGGGCTCGCTCAGCATGTTCGCGTCAGCGCTGCTCACGGGCGGGGTCGGCCCCTGGATGCCGTTCCAGATGCTGGCGATGGGCTGGTTCACGATGGGCGCGGGCCTGCTGCCCGGCCCCGACCGCATCCGTGGGCACGCCGAGCGCCTGATGATCGCCGCGTACGGCTTCCTCGCGGCCTTCGCCTACGGCGCCCTGACGAACCTCGCGGGCTGGCCCTTCATCGACCGGCTGGCCTCGAACATCGCCTTCGACCCCGACGCGGGCGTCCCGGCGAATCTGGCCCGCTTCGTCGCGTACTGCCTGGCCACCTCCCTCGGCTGGGACCTGGGCCGCGCCCTGGTGACCGTGATCCTGACGCTCACCCTCGGTCCGGCGATCCTCAAGGCGCTGCGCCGGGCGACGCGACGGGCGGCATTCGAGGCCCCGGTCACATTCGACGAACCCGCTCGGTGACGGGCCCCGGACAGACTGCCAGCGCCGCGGTGAAGCACCCCACATGACCCACATCACCTACGATCCATCCTAGTGGGACATATCGGACGCCATGTCCACACCAAAATGGCGTCTGACCTGCACATTGAGAGCCGCGTCACACGAGAAGCGTGTACCCCACATACGACCACAACTAGCAAAAGGGGTCATTGCGGACCCCCTCCCGGGCTGCTTCTCTGGATGACGTCGCACGGCGCCGACGAGCCCCACGGGCCTCGGCGCCAACGCATGTCACCGCCACACCACGTGGCTACGACACGCAGCGACCGCCCCGTCCCCGACGAAAGGTCACCGCCTTGTCCGCCGCTTCCTTCCTCCGCAGCATCGCCACTCCGAAGAAGGCCCTCGCCGGTACCGCCGTGGCTGTTGCCGCCGCCGGCTCGATCTTCGCCGCGGCGCCCGCGCAGGCCGCCACGACCGGGGCCTCCGCACAGGCGACCGCGAAGAAGATGATCGGCGACTCGGCCCAGTACCAGTGCTTCTCCAACATCGTCGAGCACGAGAGCGGCTGGGACGTGAACGCCACCAACTCCTCGTCCGGCGCCTACGGCCTCGTCCAGGCCCTCCCGGGCTCGAAGATGGCCTCCGCCGGCTCCGACTGGAAGACCAACCCCGCCACCCAGATCGAGTGGGGCGTCGACTACATGAAGGACCGCTACGGCAGCGCCTGCGGCGCCTGGAACTTCTGGCAGGCCAACGGCTGGTACTGAGCCGAAGCCACCAGCGCATAGCGAACCGCACCCGTGTCCCCACGGGTGCGGTTCTCGTTTTTCAGTACTTCCCGCTGCCGGCCTCATCGGCTCCGATCGTTCGCGCTAGGGCCTCCCGCCCGTCGTCGTCACTCTCGCCCTCGTCAGAGTCTCGGTGACGGCGAGGGTGGCGGGGACCGGGATGTCGAGGCTTCGGGGGTGGCCGAACAGGGCCGACTCGGTGCCGATGGGGTAGCCGGTCTCCGGGTCGAACAGGGCCGTTTCCCGTTGGGTGCTGCCGTCCAGCGTCTCGGTCTGGGACACCGCGACGGCGCTTCGTCCGTTCCAGGTCGTCGTCGTGGCCACGGTCACCCCGGCGCTGTCGGCGAGGACCTCCAGCGCCGCCGCCCGGAGTCGCGGGTCCGCCGGGCCCGAGCGCGCCGCGTAGGTGAGGAGGTCGTGCACTCCGAGGACGATCATGCCGCCCTCCCAGTTCACCTTCCGCAGCTGCCGTGCCAGCTCGCGGGAGTCGGTGGAGAACGGCGCGACGGTCCCCCAGTCCGTGCCTTCCGGCGTGGGGAACTCGCCGGGCCCGAAGATCTCGTCCTCGACCCCGGTGCCCGCGATCAGGCCCGCCTCCTCGGCATCCTTGCGCTGCGCGGAATCGGGGTGGAGCGGGTCACCGTACGAGCTGCGCCGCCGACCCGAACCGTCCTTGCCCACCCAGGACTCGGTCACCGTGGGCACGGCCGCACTCGCCACGCCGCCGGGCACGTCCCCGGCCGTGTTCAGCCACCAGCCCCACGTCTTCGCATACTGGTAAGCCCCCCGCGCCACCTCGGGTTCGAGCCTGGCCACGCGCCGCGCGAAGGCGAGGAGGAACTCCCCCGCCGACCGCGCCGACCCCTCGTCGACGGGACGCAGTGACAGCACCGGAGGCGTGTAGGCGACCGGCGTCGGGGCCTCGCCGCCCGGAAGGAGATCCCGGCCGCCCACGGCCAGCGCCGCCGCGCCGACCCCCGCGACCGCCGCCCCCACGAGCAGCCGACGCCGGCCCAGCGGGAGCCGCCGAGGACGCCGGGTCTCGCGCAGCGCCCGCAGCGTGTGTTCCGCCCGTGGCGGCAGTTCGGCGCCGGCCCGCTCGACGGGTCCCGCCGGATCACCGACCGCGGTCAGGAGTTCCCGGACCCGCTCCACATCGCGCTTCACGTCGCATTCCTCTCCGCCGGCACAGGGCGCTGGTCGACAACCGCGGGACCGTCCTTCGCGAGCTCGCGCTCCAATCTGCGCCGAGCCCGGTGCAGACGTACCGCGAAGGCGGCCTTGCTGCAGCCGAGAGCCTGGGCCGCCTCGTTCGCGTCGAGGCCGTCCCAGGAGACCAGCATCAGCACTTCACGATCGCTCTCGGACAACCGCGCAAGAACCCGGGCGGCACCCAAGCGCTCCAACACCTCGACATCCGCGCCCGGTTCGCCGCCGGCCGAGTCCTCCTCGCCTCGCAATCGGCCGGCCAGCCGGTCCACCCGCCCCTGGGAACGCCGCGCGTTGGCGGCGACCCGCCGGGCGATGCCGTACAGCCAGGGCAGGGCGTCGCCCCGCTTCGTCGGCCATCGCTCCCAGGCGATGACGAAGACCTCCGAGGCGGCGTCGTCGACGAGGTCCGGGGCCAGTCTGCGCACCAGGTACCTCACCACCGGGTGGTACGCGTCCCGATACACCGCCTCGAACACGGACCACTCATCCGCGATCTCGCCCACCCGGCCTCCCCTTCCGACGATGCTCGCAGACCGTTTGTGTCCGTCACCCCGGCGCGATTACACGGGAACTCGGTTGAGTTCACAGCCTCCCGTGCTGGAACATCCGTCCGGTGGAACCGCACATACGCCCCTATCACCTCACCTGGCCCGAGGTGGACCCCACCACGCACCCCTTCGAGAGTGGGGAAGTGCTGGACGTCATCAGGGGGTTGGGGCCCGCCGGGCGAACCCCCACGCGGCCGGAATGGCCGCGGTCGAAGGACCGGGACAAGGCGTACGAGGAGTACAGGAAGCTCTGCGACTGGTCCCACACCGTGGGCTGGGAGTGGGCCGACGCCCTGACGCGGGCGCTGGTCGAGCGGTACGGGGTGTGGGCCAGTGGGTGGCGGTGGTCGCATGATGAGGGGGATCTCGGGGGCGGGCCCGTCGGGCGCTGGTGTTGCGCCCTGCACTCCGTCACCACCCCGGACGAGACCCTTGAGCGCGTCGCCGACGCCCTCCGCGAGTGGCGGGACTGGCTGGAGTTCCTCGGGCGGTTCTTCGACCGCTATCCGCTCTCCCAACTCCCCGCCGAGGACCGCCTCGACGCGTGGGAGCGCGCCACCCACCAGCTGATCCTGCACTCCCTGGACCGCACCGGCTCCGGAGACGCCTGGTACGCGCACTGCCGACAGGTCCTGACCTGGTTCCTCACCCGCTGGGACGTCGACCCGGCCACCGCCCACACCCTCGTCGAGGACGCCATCGGCGGCCGCTTCGAGAGCTGGACCGCGCCGCGGGACACCCTCGTCACCGACGTCGCCGAGCAGCTCGCCGCCTCCATCGAGACGGATGCCCAGCCCCCTGTCGACCCCGGCAACTACACCTTCACTTCCGCCCGGCTTCACACCTACCTCGACGAATGACCGCAACCACCGATCATCTCCGCACCTGGCTCGCCCTCCGCGACCAAGTCCCCTGGCACCAGGCCCGCCCCATCGCCCTCCCCGCCCCACGCCCCCACCGCGACGGCGCCGCCCACGACATCCGCACCCACGACCACGCCCGCGACCCCCGCCGCGCCGCCCACCTCCTCGCCGCCCTCTCCCGCACCCGCGCGGACGCCGCCTCCGACACCCCGCTCTCCTTCCAACTCCTCAGCTCCTGGCAGCGCCTGGTCCTCGACACCCCCGAGGCCCCCTCCTTCCGCGTCCACCCCGCCTACGCCAAAGCCGGCCGCGAGCGCTACGACATCTCCCCCGAACTCCCCGCCCGACTCGACGCCTGCCTCCGCGAGGCCGAAGCCGACGACCTCCCCCTCACCGCCCGAGCCGCCCGCGCCTACCTCGACGTCTGCTTCTTCCACCCCTTCACCGACGGCAACGCCCGCTCCGCCTTCCTCACCCTGACCTTCCTGCTGGCCCGCGCGGGCGTCACTCTCGACCAAGTCGGCCCCGTACGACGCCTCCAGCGGCGCGCCGACGACCCCCACGGCGCCCTCGCCCTCGCCGACCTCCTCGCCCTCCTCATCGCAGGCATTCGAACCACACCGTCTTCCCACCCCCACTCCAGCCCCGCCGGTCGACCCCCCACTTGTCCGCCACCTCACTGAGCAGCACCAGACCCCGGCCCCCCTCCGCGTCCGGCAGCAACCTGCCCTCCATGCACGGCACTTCGGCACACCCGTCCGCCACCTCCACCCGCACCCCCTCCTCCTGCCGCAGCACCAGCACCCGGCAACGCCGGTCCGGGACATGGCGTACGACATTGGCGACCAGCTCGGTCACGCCCAGTGCGACGACGTCGTACAGTTCCGGCAGGTCCCAATCGGCCAGCAGGGACCGGACGATCCGGCGGATGTGCCGCGCGGAGTGCTCACCCACGGTCAAGTGCAGGGCGTACTGCACCGTGTGGGGCGTGGCGAGCGCGGGGGGAATGTATTCGTTCACGGTACGAGGCTGACCTCGCGCGACTACTCTGGGCTACAGATCGAACACAACATGCTCGGAAGTGAGGGCACTTCGTGACGCACGTCAATGTTCTGGATCCGGGCGCATCGCCCCTCGACTACTACGGCTTCGAACTCCGCCGGTACCGGGAGGCCGCCGGTCTCACTCAGCGCCAGTTGGGCGAGATCGTCAACTACACCGGGTCCCTCGTCGGCCAGATCGAGACGGCCCGCAAACTCCCGACCCTGGAGTTCAGCCAGCGAGCAGACGCTGCGCTCAACACGGGCGGGTTACTGTCCCGGCTGGTCGCGCTGGTGATGCGCAGTCAACTTCCGGCCTGGTTCCAGCAAGTAGCCGAGCTGGAGGCCAGGGCGACAGAGATCTGCGCGTTCCACACGCACTTGGTACACGGTCTCCTTCAGACCAAGGCATACGCCCGCTCAGTCCTGGGCGTTCTCGACGAAACCAACCTCGACGACCGCACCGCCGTCCGGCTCGCTCGTCAGCGCATCTTCGAGAAGGACGAGCCGCCGATCTTCTGGATGATTCTCAGCGAGGCAGCACTGCATCAGGAAATCGGCAGCCGCGAGGTGATGCGCGAACAGCTCGCCCACCTACTGACCTTCGAGAACAATCCCCGAATCAACATCCAGGTGGTGCCGTTCTCGGCTGGGGCCCATGCAGGTCTACAAGGCTCGTTCGACATCTTCCGCTTCCCGAGCGATCCGACCATCGTCTACACGGAGGGTTACGGCAGCGGGCATCCAACCGCGAACCCAGCCACCGTCAAAGACTGCTCGCTCCGTTACGATCATCTTCAGGCCGCCGCGCTCTCCCTCAAGGACTCGGCGGAGTTGATCCGGCGCGTGATGGAGGACCGCTATGGAGAGCAACTGGCGTAAGTCGTCGTACAGCGGTGATCAGGGCGGCTCCTGCGTCGAGATCGCCGAAGGCACCAGCGCCATCGCCGTCCGCGACTCAAAGAACCCGGCGGGGCCGATCCTCACCCTCGACCCCGCGGCCTTCTCCGCCTTCACCACCTGGGCCGCTACAGCCGCTGAATAATCGTGCCGGTGGCCAGCCCGCCGCCCGCACACATTGTGACCAGCGCGAACTCCTTGTCCACGCGCTCCAGTTCATGCAGCGCCGTGGCGATCAGCCGCGCCCCCGTCGCCCCCACGGGGTGACCCAGCGCGATACCACCGCCGTTGACGTTGACCTTCTCCAGGCTCTGGTCGAAGACCTGGGTCCAGCTCAACACCACGGACGCGAAGGCCTCGTTGATCTCGACGAGGTCGATGTCCTTCAGGGACATCCCCGCCTTGCCGAGCACCGCCTTCGTCGCGTCGATCGGTCCGTCGAGGTGGAAGTGCGGGTCGGCGCCGACCAGCGCCTGCGCCACGATCCGGGCCCGGGGACGCAGTTTCAGGGCCCGTGCCATCCGCTTCGACGCCCACATGATGGCGGCCGCCCCGTCGCTGATCTGGGACGAGTTGCCTGCCGTGTGAATGGCTGTCGGCATGACCGGCTTGAGGCCCGCCAGCGCCTCCATGGAGGTGTCGCGCAGACCCTCGTCGCGGTCGACGAGCCGCCACATGCCCTGGCCCGCACGCTGTTCGTCCTCGGTCGTCGGGACCTGCACCGCGAACGTCTCCCGCTTGAACCGCTCCTCGGCCCACGCGACCGCGGCCCGTTCCTGCGACAGCAGCCCCAGTGCGTCGACGTTCTCGCGCGTCAGCCCCCGATGACGCCCGATCCGCTCCGCCGCCTCGAACTGGTTGGGGAGGTCGACGTTCCACTCGTCGGGGAACGGCTTGCCCGGCCCGTGTTTGGAACCCGACCCCAGCGGCACCCGCGACATCGCCTCGACCCCGCAGGAGATACCGACGTCGATGACCCCAGCCGCGATCATGTTCGCGGTCATGTGCGACGCCTGCTGCGAGGAGCCGCACTGGCAGTCGACCGTCGTCGCCGCCGTCTCGTACGGCAGGCCCATCGTGAGCCAGGCCGTGCGCGCGGGGTTCATGGACTGCTCGCCGGCGTGGGTGACCGTGCCGCCGACGATCTGCTCCACGCAGTCGGCGGGAATGCCGGTGCGGCCTAGGAGTTCACGGTAGGTCTCGCCCAGCAGATAAGCCGGGTGCAGGTTGGCGAGCGCTCCGCCGCGCTTGCCGATGGGAGTGCGAACGGCTTCGACGATCACAGGTTCGGAGGCCATGGGGGGCGGTCCTCTCGTCCAGAGGCCAGCAGGGCCTGACAAGGCACACGCACAACTAGTACGTGTTCTAGTTACCGTGCAGTCTGCTGATGTGACGCCCATCACCGCAAGGGTCTTGCAGGGGTCTCACCTGGGGCGTGATCCAACTTACGTTTGCGTTAGGCGCGTTCGGCGCTGCCTGCGGTCCTGGCCACAGCCGCTTCTTCATGATCGGGACTGTCTTGAAATGCACTACAGGGCGGCCATTCGGCCTCCCTACTGTCGATCACCATGCACTTTCGAACAGGAGTTCACTTCAGACGCACCGGACGAACCAAGCAACTCGCTTTGGCCACCGCCCTGTTACTGACCGCCGAAATCGGCATCGCCGCGCTCAGCGGGCAGGCGGCCGTCGCGGCCCCCGTTCCCGAGGACACGCAGGGCGCGGCCGAGGCCACCCAGCCCTCCGAGGCCGATGTCCTCAAGGGCGACATGCCATGGGCCGCCGCCCACGCCAAGGGATCGAAGGCATGGGCGGTCCTGGAGGCGGAGAAGACCGGCAAGAAGGTCGTCGTCACCGACGAGACGACCCCCGACTCCCTCACCGTCGCCAACCCCGACGGCACGCTCACCACCAAGATGACGCCCGGCCCCGAGCGGGTCTGGCGCGGTGGCAAGTGGCGTACCGTCGACGCCAACCTGACCAAGGCCGCCGACGGATCGGTGAAGGCGAAGCAGCACCCCAAGGGGCTGCGCCTGGCCGGGAAGGGCGGCACTGTCCCGGGGTCGCTCGCCTCCGCCAAGAAGGCCGCGGCCCGGGATCTCGTCACGCTCGGTTCCGGGGACGAGAGTGTCACGCTGCAATGGAAGGGCGGCCTGCCGGAGCCCCGACTCGACGGCACCACCGCCCGTTACGCGGATGCGGTGCCCGGCGCCGACCTGATCGTCGAGGCGACCCGGACCGGGTTCGAGCAGTTCGTCGAGATCCAGGAGCGGCCGGGCGGCGCCTACTCCTACACCCTCCCCGTCCAGGCCAAGGGGCTCAAGGCCAAGGCCAAGAAGGACGGGTCCGTCGCGTTCACCGACGCCAGGACGGGCGCGGTGCGGGCCACGATGCCCGCGCCGGTCATGTGGGACGCGACCGTCGACAAGACGTCCGGTGAGCACACCCGGCGGTCCCGCGTCGGGATGAAGGTCGTCGACAAGGGCAGCGGCCGTGTCGACCTGGTCGTCACCCCCAGCTCGGACTTCCTCGGCGACCCGAAGACTCAGTACCCGGTCACCGTCGACCCTTCGACCTCGGCCCTGGCCTCGACGTTCGACACGTACGTGCAGCAGGGCGAGACCACGGACCTGTCCACCGACACGGAGCTGGACTTCGGCAACCCCGGCACCACCAACGCCGACGGCACGCCCCGCACCGCGCGGTCCTTCATCCACTGGAACACCACGCCGATCCAGGACGCGCTGATCGTCGACACGAACCTGGCGCTGTGGAACTTCCACTCCGGCAACACCGACTGCGCCAACCAGTCGTGGACCATCTGGGACACCACCGCGGCCGGTACCTCCTCGCGCTGGACCAGCCAGCCGACCTGGAACCAGCAGTACCACTCCTCCACCCAGACCCGCGGCAACCCGGACTGCACCGGCAGCCAGCCCGACGGGTGGATCAACGCCGACGTCGACACCCTGGTGCAGAACTGGGCCTCGGCCAAGGTCACCCGCGGCTACATGGGCCTGCGCGCGGCCACCGACGACACCCGCGCCTGGAAGCGCGTCAACTCCGGCAACAACACGGCCAACCAGCCGAAGCTGAGCGTGACCTACAACTACCGGCCCTCCGACGGCACCAACCGTCAGGCCGGCGGGCCCTTCCGGTCGTACGCCGGGGTGTGGGCGGTCAACAGCACCACGCCCACCCTGCGTGACACCTTCACGGACGCCGACGGTGACACCGTCAACGGCACCTTCCAGGTCTACGACGCGGCCACCAACACCCCCATCACCACGCCCACGGGCGAGGGCCTGCTGGTCTCGGACTTCGTCGCCTCCGGGAAGCCGGCCAGTGTGACCGTCCCGGCCGGGCAGCTCAAGGACGGCAAGACCTACAAGTTCCGCACCAACGCCTACGACGGCACCCACTACAACCTCAACTGGTCCCCCTGGACCCAGTTCGTCGTCGACACCACCGCCCCCGCCGAGCCGACGCAGATCGTCTCCGCGACCTACCCGGAGAACTGGGGCGGCGGCGGTGCCGGAATCGCGGGCCGCTTCGACGTCACGACCGGCGACCCGGCCCCGTACGAGGTGCAGTACCGCTTCGACCCGTACGAGGACGACGCCGACACCTACGGCTGGGCATCGGTGCGCACCACCACACCGACGGCGTCCCGGGCGGCTGCGGCGGTCGAAGCCTCCTACACCGCGACCCCGGCCGCCGACGGCAACCATGTGACGCAGACGCGCACCGTGGACCGGGCGGGCAACGTGGGCCCGATCAAGGACTACGGGTTCACCGCCGGGAACCGGAACTACAACCGCGCGCAGAAGATCGACATCAAGCTGCCGCAGCCGGACCTGAACTCCGACGTCGCGGCGTATCTCAACGACCCGCAGCGGATTGCCGACTGGAAGCAGGGCAGCGCGTCGCGCACCCTGCGCAAGGGCGGCGAGACGGTCACCATCACGATGAAGGACAAGCGGTCGCTGGCGGGAACCCGTAAGGCAGCGAAGGAACTCGCCGATCAGAAGAGGCTACGGGCACCGTCCTACCCCGATCCGATCGTCACCGGCTCCTGGTGCCAGCCGTCGCTGTTCGGAGAGGCGCAGAAGTCGCTGATCACCCGGAACGAGGCGTGCGTCTTCTATGACCTCGACTACTCGAAGGAGTACTACCTCCACGGCATCCCGACCGAGAAGCATCGCGCTCGTTTCGAGATCGCCTTCCAGGTCAAGACCGACCGGCACAACGGGACGATCAAGACCTGGATCCAGCTGAACCCGGTCTTCAACGACTTCCCCGGGCACGACCGGTCCGTCCTGTTCGGCGACGGCAACCCCATCGCCCACATGGACTCGATGTGCTTCAGCAGCGCCTGTGAAGGGTCCTCCGGCGGCAGGGACGTGCGGAACTTCGACTTCTACGGCGACCTCAGCTGGAAGGGCGGCGGCAACGGCACGCCGGTCGACTCCCACATGGCCACCGGTACCGCCGAGCACAAGTGGGACGGCTCCACGGACGGGGCCGGCCCCTCCGACGCCGGTCTGTCCAGGAAGCTGCCAGTCTGGTTCATCTTCAACCCGGAGAGCGAGTACGAGCCGGTCGAGGGCAAGGACGACGAGATCGACGGCGGCGACGGCCGCTCGCCCGGCATCGACGTGCGCTGCGACAAGGTCGACTCCTACGGCGTGCCGGGGTGTGTGCTGACGCAGTACGTGCCCAAGTACCAGATGGACGCCGCCCGTTACCCGGCCGCCGCGGCGCACCTGTGGATGGTGCAGAACAAGTCCGCGCTCAAGGACCTCGGGACCGTCGAGAAGCCGCTGCACTACCGCCCCGACGCGGACAACGGCCGGGTGAACTCCACCTGGACGAAGAAGAAGATCCGCGCCCGCGTCTGCGGCTACTACGGCGGCACCCGCACCGACGGGTACGTCCCGACCAAGGGGTTCGTGCCGCACCCGAAGACCTATCTGCACCCGGAGTTCCGCCCACAGGTCCCCCTGCCCAACCCGGACAAGGTGAACTGTGACGAGGTGCCGTTCGCCTCGACCTACGAGACCGTCGGCCTGCCCGCAAGCGACGGCGGGAAGAACCCGGCCGGCAAGGCCGGAGGCGGCGAGTGCATCCAGACCGTCTCGGCGAAGGTCGACGACGGCAGTGAACACCTGCTGGATGACACCCGGTACGACGCGCCGACGTTCACCGAGAAGTGCGGCCGCTCCTCGATGTCGGGGTACGTCAACCAGGGTGCGATGAACAAGTACGGCAATGAGTTCCTGACGCAGATGCGGGTCATCGACGGCGACGAGTTCGCCATCGATCCGGGCGTTCTGTGGTTCAAAGGCTGCAACACCGGTGCGGCGACTCTCGTCTGCGAGATGAAGAAGCCGTAGCCGCTCCCCCTCTGCCCGGGGATCCGCCGTCCAGGCGGCCCCCGGGCAGAGGCATGGGTCAGTGGACGGGGTGCCAGTGCTCCAGCGCGTCGTCCAGCAGGGGCGCCTCGGGGTCGTCCCAGATGAGGCAGCCCCACACCAGGCCGGGCACGTCCGGGCCCATGGCGTCGGCCGGGCCTTCGGTGAGCGTGCGGTGAACGGCTTCCAGGTAGGCGGCGATCGACGGGAAGTCGGGCTTGTCGCAGCCCAGGTTGTCCGGCAGCGACCAGCGGCCGACACCGTCCGCGCCCACGTAGTGCCCGGACTCGGGGCCCGACTCGTCGCCGGTCAGCCACGGCACCACCGCGGCGCCCCACACATCGGCGCGGCCGGTCTCCGGCAGCCGCGGCCTGAGCGCGCCGACCGGGCCGAGCAGGATGCCGCCCGGCAGGAACGCCCCCGAACCGACCTCGCCCTCTTCCTCGTTGGCCTCGATGTACTGGTGCTCCACACCGCCGCACAGCCGCCACAGCGCCGCGAGGTCCGCGGGCAGCCCGAACCCGAGCTGCTGTCGAAGCAGGGAGTCGGCCGAGGCGATCTCCTCCTCCGTCGCGGGCGGCAGGAGCGAGGCGCGCGAGACGGGGGCGTGCTCGGCGAGCCAGTCGGTCATCTTCCGCCAGGCGAAAGCGACGTGCCCGGCCTCGTCGTTGCGTTGAACAGACATTCGCCCACCGTAGTCACTGCTGTTCGGTCAGCGGTGATCCTTGGCGCAATGCGGTGATCCTTGGCGCAATTCCGCGGCGGAAGCCTCTTGCGGTCTTCGGAGCCCGACGTTACTTTGCGCGATAACTGATGGTCCGTCAGATCACTACTCCCAGATCACCGCCCGAGTTGGCCGATGGCTGGAGCCGCCATGCCCTGTCCAGCGCTTCCCGAGGGGTTCGACTTCACCGACCCCGACCTCCTCCGACACCGCGTCCCCTTCCCGGAGTACGCCGAACTGCGCCGGGCCGAACCGGTGCGCTGGATCCCGCAGCCGGGCAACATCGCCGGGTTCCAGGACGAGGGGTACTGGGCCGTCACCCGGCACGCGGACGTCAAGTACGTCTCCACGCACCCGGAGCTCTTCTCCTCCTGGGTCAACACCGCGATCATCCGCTTCAACGAGCACATCCAGCGCGACGCGATCGACGCCCAGCGGCTGATCCTGCTGAACATGGACCCGCCCGAGCACACCCGGGTCCGCCAGATCGTGCAGCGGGTCTTCACGCCGCGCGCCATACGGGCGCTGGAGCAGCGGCTGCGCGACCGGGCCCAGTCGATCGTCACCGAGGCCCGCGCCCACCCCGGGCCCTTCGACTTCGTCACCCAGGTCGCCTGTGAACTGCCCCTCCAGGCCATCGCCGAGCTGATCGGCATCCCGCAGGACGACCGGGCGAAAATCTTCGACTGGTCCAACAAGATGATCTCCTACGACGATCCGGAGTACGCGATCACCGAGGAGGTCGGCGCGGAGTCGGCCACCGAGCTGATCGCCTACGCGATGAACATGGCCGCCGACCGCAAGCAGTGCCCGGCGAAGGACATCGTCACCACGCTGGTGACCGCGGAGGACGAAGGCAGCCTCGGCTCCGACGAGTTCGGCTTCTTCGTGCTGATGCTGGCCGTGGCGGGCAACGAGACCACCCGCAACGCCATCACCCACGGCATGCACGCCTTCCTCACCCACCCCGACCAGTGGGAGCGGTACAAGAGGGAGCGGCCCGAGACGGCCGCCGAGGAGATCGTCCGCTGGGCGACCCCGGTCAACTCCTTCCAGCGCACGGCCACTCAGGACACCGAACTCGGCGGCAAGCTCATCAAGAAGGGCGACCGGGTCGGCGTCTTCTACGCGGCCGCCAACCACGACCCCGAGGTCTTCGAGAACCCGGACACCTTCGACATCACCCGCGACCCCAACCCGCACCTCGGCTTCGGCGGCGGGGGGCCGCACTACTGCCTCGGCAAGTCCCTGGCCGTACTGGAGATCGACCTCATCTTCAACGCCATCGCCGACGCCATGCCGGGTCTGCGCCTGACCGGCGACCCGGACCGGCTGCGCTCCGCCTGGATCAACGGCGTGAAACACCTCCAGGTCAGCCTGGACTGAAGACCCGGGGGAGGCAGGAGCACCTCATCCCCCGCCCTGGCCCCTGCCTCCCCCGATACCCGACGCCCGATGAACGTATCCGCGCGGTACGGCGTCTTCGCTCGTGATGCTCCTGCCCGCCGAGCCGACCACCGCCAACTCCGGTGTCCGCACGGCCACCTCGCGGAACAGCCGCCTCCGCATCCCCCTGCTCGCCACCCTGCCCCTGCTCCCCCTGTACGCGCTGTGGTGGTTCCTCCTGGCCACCGGCGGCGGCGACCTCGCGGCCCAGGAGGCCTGGGCGGGCTTCGCGAGCCGGCACGGCGGCTCGGCCTACAACCTGTTCTGGTACGGCGGCATGCACACCGCCAACTACAGCCTGATCTCGCCGTATCTGATGGCCGGCCTCGGGGTGCGCACGGTCACCGTGGTCTCGGGGCTCGCCGCGTCCTGGCTGGCCGCCGTCCTCCTGATCCGCTCCGGAGTCCAAAAGCCGCTCGGCCCGGCGCTGTTGGCGTCCCTCGCCCTGTGGTGCAACGTGGCCTCGGGCCGTACCACCTTCGCCCTCGGGGTCGCCCTCGGCCTGGCCGCCTGTGTGCTCCTGACCCGTGAGCGCCGGATCGCCCTGGCGGTGGCGTACGCGGCGCTGGCGACCATGGCGAGCCCGGTCGCGGGCCTGTTCCTGGTGGTCGTGGGCGCGGCCCTGCTGGTCGTACGGGACTGGGGGCGGGCGCTCGCCCTGCTCCTCCCCCCGGCCGCCGTGGTCGGGGCGACCATGCTCCTCTTCCCGTTCACCGGCGAGCAGTTGATGCCCGCGGCCCGCGTCTGGCCGCCCGTCGTGCTCGGGCTCGCCGTCACCGCGCTGGCCCCGCGCACCTGGCGGGTCGCCCGGTTCAGCGGTGCGGTGTACGCGGCCGGGACGGTCCTGACGTATCTGATCGCCTCGCCCGTCGGCACGAACGTCGAGCGGTTCGCGGAGCTGTTCGCCCCCGCCGTCCTGCTGGCGGCCCTGCTCGGCGTGCCGGGACTGGCGAGGCTGCGGCGCAATCTCCTCGTCGCCGCCCTCGTCTTCTCGATCGCCTGGGTCGGCAAGAAGACCGCCGACGATCTGCGGGTCTCCACCGTCGTGCCCGCCTGGGCCGCCGAGACGGACGGGGTGGTACGCGCCCTGGACGGCCTCGGCGCCGACCGCACCCGGGTCGAGGTGGTCCCGGCCCGCAACCACCGCGAGGCCGTCGCCCTCGCCCCGCACATCAACATGGCCCGCGGCTGGAACCGCCAGCTCGACATGGAACGCGCCCGCCTCTTCTACGACGGCACCTTCGACGCCGCCGGCTACCGGGCCTGGCTGGACCGCTGGGCGGTCGGCCTGGTGGTCCTGCCGCTCGGCAAGCCCGACGGGTTCGCCGAGGCGGAGGCGCGGCTGATCAGCGAGGAGCGGCCCGACTGGCTGGAGCCGGTGTGGCAGGACGCGCACTGGCGGATCTTCCGGGTGCGGGACGCCGTACCGCTGGTGTCGGCGCCCGCGACCGTGGTGCGGGGCTCCGGCGCCGACCTCGTCGTCCACCTCCCGCGCGCGGGCTCGGTGACCGTGCGGGTGGCGTACTCGCCGTGGCTGCGCGCGGAAGGCGGCTGTCTGTCCCGGCGGGGCGAGTTCACCCGCCTCACGGTGAACGCGCCCGGCGAGTACCGGATCAGCTCGGAGTACGGTCCTTCAGCGGCTCGCTGCTGACGGCGGTCCGGGTGACCAGCCGGGCCCGCGGGCCCTGGAGCAGGTACGTGAGACCGAACCCGGCGCCGACGACGGCCGCGCCGCCGACCGCGTCCAGGATCCAGTGGTTTCCGGTGACGACGATCGCGGTGAGCGTGCAGAACGGGTGGAGCAGGCCGAGGGCCTTCATCCACACCTTCGGCGCCACGATCGCGATGACCAGTCCGCACCACAGGGACCAGCCGAAGTGCAGCGAGGGCATCGCCGCGTACTGGTTGGTGAGCGCGGTGAGCGTGCCGTAGTCCGGCTTGGAGAAGTCCTGGACGCCGTGCACGGTGTCGATGATCCCGAGGCCCTGCATCAGACGCGGCGGGGCCAGCGGGTAGAGCCAGAAGCCGAGCAGGGCGAGCAGGGTGGCGAAGCCGAGCGCGGAGCGGGCCCAGCGGTAGTCGACCGGGCGGCGCCAGTACAGCAGG
Organism: Streptomyces cinnabarinus; assembly: GCF_027270315.1. Lineage (NCBI taxonomy): Bacteria > Bacillati > Actinomycetota > Actinomycetes > Kitasatosporales > Streptomycetaceae > Streptomyces > Streptomyces cinnabarinus. The sequence goes on from NZ_CP114413.1 coordinate 2,848,100, forward strand.
CCGAGGACGGTCAGCGGGACCACGAAGTGGAAGGACGTGTAGTAGAAATCGAAGAACTCCCGCAGGAACCCGACCTTCACCACGGCGTGGTTGAGGGCGTGCTCGATGTCGATGTGCAGGAAGCGCTCGAAGTCGAGGATCTGCTGCCCGTGCGCCTCGGCCCGCTCCCGGCCCGCCGAGTTGGAACCGCCGGTCGCGGCCAGCCGCACCTTGGCGTAGGCGGCGTAGGTGACCCGGATCAGCAGCAGTTCCAGCAGCAGGTTCGGGCGGTCCAGCACCCGGCGCAGGAACGGCACCAGCGGGACGTGCCGGAAGCGGGTGGGGACGGGATCGGCGTACCGGGTGGGGATCGGCGTCTGGTAGTAGGGCGAGGTGCGCGACAGGAACGGCACGAAGGTGGCGGCGGCGAGCGCGGCCAGCAGCACCACGTTGTCCCGCAGCGGGTACAGCGCCGACATGTTCGGCAGCATCATCTTCGCCGGGAGGGTCATCACCAGGACGACCGCGACCGGCCACAGATACCGGTCGGCGGCCTTCTTGCCGACCCGGCCGACCACCGCGAGCAGCACCCACAGCAGCTGGTGCTGCCAGGCGGTGGGCGAGGCGACGATCGCCGCGCAGCCGGTGACGGCGACGGCGAGCAGGAGCTGTCCGTCACGGGCGTAGCGCACGGCCCGGTGGATGCCGAGGGCGGCGACGGCGGCGGCGAGCACGAGGAAGAGCGCGATCTCCAGGGGCCCGCCCAGGCCCAGTCTCAGCAGCGCGCCGTGCAGCGACTGGTTCGCCAGGTCGTCCGCGCGCCCGCCGAGCCCGGCGCCCGCCATGTGGTGCACCCAGTAGGTGTACGAGTCGTGCGGCATCGCGGCCCAGGCGAGCGCGGTGGCACCGGCGAAGGTGGCGCCGGTGGCCGCGGCGGCCTGTCTGCGGCCGGTGAACCACAGCAGCGGGGCGAACAGCAGCAGCGTCGGCTGGAGCGCCGCGGCGACGCCGATGAGCAGTCCGCAGGCCCGCTGGCCGCGCACGGCGAAACAGCCGAGCAGCACCAGCAGGACCGGGATGATGCTGGTCTGGCCGAGCCAGAAGCTGTTGCGGACCGGCAGGGACAGCATCAGCAGGCTCACCGCGACGGGGGCGGCGAGCAGGGAAGCGCGGCGGCTCACCGGCTGCGGCAGGGCGCGGGCGGCGACCAGGCCGAGGGCGACCACCAGGAGCAGGGTGCCGAAGGTCCAGCCCCAGCCGAGCGCCTGCTCGGCGGACTTGGTCAGGGGCTTGAGGACAAGTCCCCCGAAAGGAGTGCCGGTAAAGAGCGTGGAGTCGTAGAGGGAGCCGTTCACATGGAGGACGCCCTCGGGGCCGACCCAGGTCTCCAGGTCCGTCAGCCGCTCACTGCGGGGGGTGCTCAGGACGACGGTCACCTGTCGTACGGCGAGGACCGCGGCGATCAGCCACAGCCCGATGCGGGCAGCTCGCAGGCGTGCCCTGGCCGGGCCGACGGCCGTCGCTCCGAACGCGTCCGCCGCTCGCCCGCTGTGTTCCGCATTCGCCACGCCGCGTCGGCCTCCCGCCCCGTCGGTCTCGCGCGACTTGCGCGAGAGATCCCGATACGAACCCTATGGGGCTCGCACCACCCCTGGAAGGGACGCAGGCAACCCCGGATTCACCTGACGTCCGCTCGCCTTTTGTCCGAATGACGTTAGTCCGGCCCGGCTTCGCCCGCCCGCGCGGGTCGCGAGATGGATCACAATGCGGACCCCCGCCCACGGCCCGGCCCGCGCGCCCGTACCGTCTGAGGCTCGGCAGCGATCGGCGGGGGGCTTCTGAGGTGGGATGGCCGCGGGCGCGGGTCCTTGTCGTGGGGCTGCTTCTCCTCCTCGCGCAGGCCGGGAGCCTGGTGGCGCCCGCGCACGCGTGCGGCTGCGGGGCGCTGGTGCCCGGTGCCGGGCAGCGGGTGGCGGTGGACCGGGAGGAGTCCGTGGTCCGCTGGGACGGACGGCGCGAGCAGGTCGTCCTCAGGCTGCGGGTCGCCGGGGACGCGGAGCGGGCCGCGTGGATCATGCCGGTGCCCGGCCGGGCGACCGTACGGCTCGGTGACCCGGCCCTGTTCGACGCGCTGCACTCCGTCACCGCGCCGGTGCGGCGGCAGCGGTACCACTTCTGGCCGCGGGACGGGGACTGGCCGCTGGTCAGCGGCGGTGACCGGAGCTCGGGGCCGCCGCCGGGCGGGCCGGCGGGGCGTCCGGTCGGCGTGGTGGGGCGGCAGCGTCTCGGCCCCTTCGACGTGGCCCGGCTGACCGCCACCGACCCCGAGGCCCTGGACGGCTGGCTGGAGACCAACGGCTTCACGCTCCCGCCCCGCCTGGCGGGCGCCCTGCGCCCGTACGTGGACCGCCGCTGGGAGTACGTGGCCGTACGGCTCGCCCCCGAGGCCACCGGCGACCGTCTCGGCGGCGACCTCGACCCCCTGCACATCGCCTTCGCCGCCACCGAGCCCGTGTACCCGATGCGCCTGTCCCGCCTGGCCGGGAACCCGCAGTCACTGGGCCTGTACGTCCTCGCCGCGCACCGGATGGAACCGGCCTCCCGGATCGGCGGCGAACGCCCTCGGGTGACCTACGCCGGACGGGTGAAGGCGGGCTCCGGTCCGCTGGCCGAGCTGGCCTCCGGGACGCCGTATCTGACCGCCATCGGCCAGGAGTTCCCGCGCCCGGAGTCGATCTCCGCCGATCATCTGCTGCGCCGGGCCCCGACGGACGACCCCTTCCAGCAGGTGATCCACGAGGACCGGCTGCGCGAGGTGGCCGGGATCCCGGCCTGGCTGCTCACGGTCACCGGCGCGGCGGTCCTGGGGATCACGGCGGTGTCGGTGTTTCTCGTACGCCGCTCACGGCGACCGGCGGGCGACTATATTCCTTAGCAACGCTACTTAGCCGGTCTAACTAGCCATATGAAAGGCACGACTGCATGAGCGAGTCGCACCTCTGGCACGCCGTTGACGCCTACTTCACCGCTCACCTCGCACCGGACGACGAAGCGCTCCGGGCGGCCCTGCGCGACAGCGACGCCGCGGGACTCCCGCAGGTCGCCGTGACCGCCCCGCAGGGCAAGCTCCTCCAGCTCCTGGCCCAGATCCAGGGCGCCCGCACCATCCTGGAGATCGGCACCCTCGGCGGCTACAGCACCATCTGGCTGGCCCGCGCCCTGCCCGCGGACGGGCGGCTGGTCTCCCTGGAGTACAGCCCGGTCCACGCCGAGGTGGCCACCCGCAACATCGCCCGCGCGGGCCTGGACAAGGTGGTCGAGGTCCGCGTCGGCCCGGCCCTGGAGTCCCTGCCCCACCTGGCCGACGAGAACCCTGCCCCCTTCGACCTGGTCTTCATCGACGCGGACAAGGCCAACAACCCGCACTACCTGGAGTGGGCGCTGAAGCTCACCAGCGCGGGCAGCCTGATCATCATCGACAATGTGGTCCGCGAGGGCCGGGTCACCGACGCCGACAGCACGGCGCCGGACATCCGGGGCACCCGGACCGCCATCGAGATGATCGGCAGCCACCCGCGCCTGAGCGGCACCGCCGTCCAGACGGTGGGTGCCAAGGGCTACGACGGTTTCGCGCTGGCGAGGGTGCTGGCGTAGCGGGCCCTCCTCAGGCCTCGTGGTAGAAGCCGACGTTGACGCTGCGCGGGGCGGTGCGGTCGTGGACGACGATCTCGCCGCTGCCGCCGCGCGGGAGCCGGAAAGTGCCGCCGTAGGTGAGGGTCTGGGCGTACTCGCCGACGGTGAGCCGGACCTCGGAGGACGGGTCGGGCTGGGAGCCGCGCAGCCAGGTCACCTGCCAGACACCGTCCGGGCCGCACAGGAACTCCAGGTGCACCCGGGAGACGAACAGCCAGTCGTCCGGCGTGGCCAGCCGGCACACCGACTTGTCCCGGCCCACGCGGAGCACGGCGCCCGGCTCGCTGGGCGCGTCGGCCATGAGCATGCCGGCCGTGGCACCCTCCTCCGCCGCGGTGACGGCGGCCATGGTGAGTTCGAGCACGTGCGTCCTCCTGAAGTGTCCTTACTACAGCGGCCGCATACTAAATCGCCCGGCCCGACCCTGTCCGGCACAATGGAGTCATGACCGAGCGAAAGCCACCGGGCGTCCCGTTCGAGTCCTGGGTGGACAAGCAGATCCGGGATGCCGAGCGGCGCGGTGAATTCGCCCATCTGCCGGGCGCGGGGCAGCCGTTGCCGCCGGGCACGGACACCACGTACGACGAACTGTGGTGGATCAAGCAGAAGATGACCCGCGAGGGCCTGGTCTCCCTCCCGCCCACCCTCGCCCTGCGCAAGGAGGCGGAGGACGCCCTGGAAGCGGCCCTGAAGGCGCCCACGGAACACCAGGTCCGAAAGATCATCACAGAGGTCAACGCCAAGATCCGCGAGATGATGTTCAAGCCGCCGCCAGGTCCTCCGCTCGGAAAGAAGCCGTACGACGTCGAGGACGTCGTACGGCGTTGGCGCGAGGGTTCCTCAGACGCGTAGCAGCCGGTCGGCCAGCTCGCGGTAGTCCCGCAGGGCGAGCCGGAGCCGCTCGGTGTCGGCGGCGGACTCGTCGTCCTGCCAGGAGCCCCGGAGCGTGCGGCGGCGCTGGTGCAGCGCCTCGGTGACCCGCTCGGAGACCTCCTCCAGTACCTGGTCGGCCTCCTCGACGGCGGCGCGGGGGCCCTCGACGAACCCGGAGAGGGCGTGCTGGAGGCGCAGTTCGAGCTTGTCGCACTCCTCACGGCGCAGGAGCGGGGTGCTTTCGGGCATGGTCACTCAACTCCCCTTGTTCCCTGACTTGTCGAGGACGGGCCCCCGGGCCGGGTCCATCCGGCGGGACGGCTCGGCGCCCACCAGCTCCCGGAACAGCTCCCGTGCCTCGACCATGGCGCCGCGCATCTCCTCGGTGTCGACGCCCTCGCCGTGTACCGCCACGGCGCGGTGGACGCGGCGGTAGCCGTCGACATGACCGGCGTGATGGACGGAGAGCGCGGCTAGCTGCTCCTCGTGCTGTCCGCCGTCGGGGAACCCGCGGTCCCCGGCGACGTCGGCGAGCAGCCGGTCGGCCTCCCCGACGGCTTCCCGGGGCGACTCGACGAACCGCTCCTGGGCAGCCGCCCAGCGGGCCTCGTACTCCTGGCGCCGCGCGGGCTCCAACGGCCGCTCCTTGAGCGCCCCGTGCTGCCGCACCCGTTCGGCGAGCTCCCGCTCGGCCGCCTTGCTGTCACCGTCGTGCCGGGCCACGGCCCGGTCGTACTCGGGCCCGAAGCGCCGCCGCAGGCTCCGCCCCGTTCCCGGCTCCCGGGCGCGCAGAAGGACGACGGCCGCGCCGACGACAGCGAGCGCCGCTATCACGATCAAAGCGATGATGAGGCCAGTGGACATGAACGCCTTCCACGTATCTCGACCCAACCGGCCCTCCTTGCGAACCGGTACCGGGTCCGGGTAGCCCCGGGCGCCGCCGCCAAACAGCACCGTCGGACAATGCCTCCATGACCTGGACGATCGCCCCCGAACCCGCCGACTCCCCCGCCGCCACGGCGCTCTGGCGGGCGTACTACACGGAGGTCAGCGATCGCTACTACCTCCTGCACGAGGGCCGCCGCACCGACCCGGCCGAGCTGGAGCGGGAGATCGCGGCCCAGAGCTGGGACGAACTCACGCCCCCGAAGGGCGCGTTGCTGGTGGCGCGCTTCGCGGGCGAACCCGCCGGGACGGCCGGCGTCCGGCTCCTGGACCCCAGGACCGCCGAGCTGAAGCGGGTGTTCGTCCAGGAGCCCCTGCGCGGCAAGGGCGGCGCCCCGCTCCTGGTCCGGGCCGCCGAGGAGGCCGCCCGCACGATGGGCGCCGGGCGCATGGTCCTGGACACCCGCGGCGATCTGACGGAGGCCCGCGCGCTGTACGCCCGGCTCGGCTACACGGAGACCGAGCCGCACAACGACGAGCCCTATGCCGAGCACTGGTTCAGCAAGGAGCTGCTCAACTGATCCGCGTCCGGGACCCGTTGTGGGGCCGTTCGCGGTCCGAGCCGCAGAGTTCGGTGTTGAGTTCCTGGACGAGCCGGGTGAGGTCGGTCGGGCGGTCGGGGGTCCACCAGTCGCCGAGGAGTTCGGCGAGGGAGTCCTCGCGGGCCAGGGCGAGCCGGTCGGCGACCGTACGGCCCTCCTCGGTCAGGACCAGGTCCAGGCCCTCCCGGGTGGCGAGGCGGCGTTCCTCGACCTGGCGGGCCGCGGCGAGGACGACCGGGAGGGGAACCATGCTGCGCTCGGCGAGCTGGCCCGGCTCGACCCAGCCGTACTTCTTGATCCGCAGCAGGAGCCAACTCGCGCCGGGGAGAAGGTCGTAGCCGGCCCGTTCGGTGATCGTCACGTAGATCTCGCGGCGGCCCTCCCGGGTCCCCAGCACCGACAGCGCCCGGCACACCTCGTCGTAGGAGGAGCGCTCGACGGGGTTGCTGGCCAGCGTCTCGGTGATGTCCGGCGCGGTGACCGAGCCGCGCAGCCGGTCCTCCTTGAGGAACCAGGCCAGGACGAAGCCGAGGAGGGCGACGGGGGCGGCGTAGAGGAAGACGTCGGTGATGGAGGTGGCGTACGCCTCCACCGCGGCGGGCTGGAGCGTGGAGGGCAGTTCGGCGATCCCGCGCGGGTCCGCCTCCAGCGTGTCCACCGAGACCCCGGCGGGCAGTTCGGCGCCGCGGAAGGCGTCCGCGAGCTGGTCGCCGAGGCGGCTCGCGAAGACCGCGCCGAAGATGGCGACGCCGAACGAGGCCCCGATGGACCGGAAGAAGGTCGCGCCGGAGGTGGCGACGCCGAGATCCTCGTAGGCCACCGCGTTCTGCACGATCAGCACCAGCACCTGCATCACGAGCCCGAGGCCGAGCCCGAAGACGAAGAAGCAGGTGCTCATCACGAACGTGGAGCTGTCGGCGTGGAGCTGGTGGAGCAGCAGCAGGCCCAGCGTGGTCACGCCGGTGCCCGCGATCGGGAACACCTTCCAGCGGCCGGTGCGGCTGACGATCTGCCCGGAGAGCGTCGACGACAGCAACAGCCCCAGCACCATCGGCAGCATGTGCACACCGGACATCGTCGGTGTCACACCCTGGACAACCTGGAGGAACGTCGGCAGATAGGTCATCGCGCCGAACATCGCGAACCCGACGACGAAGCTGATGACGGCGGCGAGGGTGAAGGTGCGGATCCGGAACAGCTTGAGCGGCAGCACCGGTTCGGCGGCCTGCCGCTCCACGGCCACGAAGGCGGCGGTGAGGACGACGCCGAGCAGGGCGAGCCCGACGATCTGCCACGAGCCCCAGTCCCAGGTGGTGCCGCCGAGCGAGGCGACCAGCACCAGGCAGGTGGCGACGGAGGCGATCAGGAACGTGCCGAGATAGTCGATGACATGGCGCTCGGTGCGGCGCGGGATGTGCAGCGCGGCGGCGATGACGGCGAGCGCGACGACCCCGACGGGCAGGTTGACGTAGAACACCCAACGCCAGCTCAGATGCTGGGTGAACAGTCCGCCCAGCAGCGGCCCGAGCACACTGGTGGCGCCGAAGACGGCCCCGAACAGCCCTTGGTAGCGCCCGCGTTCACGCGGGGGGACGAGGTCCCCCACGATGGCCATGGACAGCACCATGAGTCCGCCGCCGCCCAGCCCCTGAAGCGCCCGGAACCCGATGAGCTGCGGCATGTCCTGGGCCATGCCGCACAGCGCCGACCCGATGAGGAAGATGACGATGGCGGTCTGGAAGAGCCGTTTGCGCCCGTACTGGTCGCCGAGTTTGCCCCACAGCGGGGTGGCCGCGGTGGACGCGAGCAGATACGCCGTGACCACCCAGGACAGATGATCCATGCCGCCCAGATCGCTGACGATGGTGGGCAGCGCGGTGGACACGATGGTCTGGTCGAGGGCGGCGAGCAGCATCCCGAGCAGCAGGGCGCCGATCGGGACGAGGACATTGCCCGGCACGTTCTCCTTGACGGCGGTGCCGTGCCGCGCGTGGGTATCCCCGGCCATACGGACCTCCCGTGGCCTCCCGAAGGGCTCGATGCACCTTCCATCGTGGTCGGTGTGGCCGGTTATGGCCTGTTGAGTCCTGTGAATCGTCTCGTTTCGGGGGGCGCGTCGCCGACGCTGTGAAGGAAATCTGCATAATCTCTGGAGTTCGCGAGGGGAGTCGCGAGGGGAGGGACAAAGAGCGTGACTGAGCAGAAGGACCACGGGTGCCCGGAGTGCGGGGCACCGCGGGGAGCCGACCACACCCCGTCGTGCGTCTGCACGGAACGCGCGTCCGAGGCCCTGCGCGACGCGCGTGAGGCCCAGGCGGCAGCGGCGGAGGACTTCAACCCACTGCGCATACGTCCGTACGTGGAGCTGGAGGGCGCCGCGGACGCGGAGCTGACGATGCCGCTGCGGGTGCCGGTGGTGCCGCCGCCGGCGGAGCCGAACGAGACCGACCTCAGCCTGTTCGAGGCACCGCCGGACGCGGACGAGTTCCCGGCGCGGGAGGATGGCCCGAGGAGCCGCCGCGGAAGGCTGTTGCTGCTGGGATCGGCGGCGGCGGTGGTGGCGGTCGTCACGGCGGCGGGCGTGGCCAGCGGCCTGTTCGGCTACGACACCCCGACCCGGGACACGGCCCTGCCGGAGGCGGTTCGGGCGAGCGTCCCCGACGGCACACCGGCACCGTCGGCCAAGGCGTCCAAGTCGCCGTCCGCATCACCGACGTCGGCTTCCCCGACGCCCTCGGCGACGCAGAGCGAGTCCCCCTCGCCGTCGGCGTCGAGCGCGTCCCCGTCCCCGTCGGCGACCACGGCGTCCCCCAGCCCGACACCGACCACGGCGCAGGCCTCGGAGGCCCCGCCCGAGGAGACGACGCCGGAGCCCGACGCCCCGGTCCTGCGCCGGGGCGACAAGGGCCCCGAGGTGACGGAACTCCAACTCCGCCTGCGCCAGCTGTATCTCTACAACGGCGACATCAACGGCAACTTCAACTGGCCGCTGGAGGACGCCCTGCGCAACTACCAGTGGAGCCGCGGCGTGGGCCGGGACGACCTGGGCGTCTACACGGCGGAGACCCGGGCGAGCCTGGAGTCGGAGACGTCCGAGCCGTAGGGCCTGCCGTTTGGATCAGCCCGGCGTCGCGGGCCCTGGCACGCGCATCCGACCCCGCTCGGCCCCTCCGACCAGCCCCCTTCTTGCAGCCGGCCTGATCCAAACGACATGCCCTGGGCCGGGTCAGCCCACGTGCAGCCGGACCCCGTCGGCGAAGGGCTCCACGCGGATCTGCGTCAGGTCCTGTACGACCACGTCCGGCCTGTGGATCCCGGCCCGCGGCCCGACCCCCACGACCCGCATCCCGGCGGCCCGCCCGGCCTGGATCCCGGCCCCGGAGTCCTCGAACACGACGCAGTCCGCGGGGGCCGCCCCGAGTTCCGCCGCGCCCTTCAGGAAGCCCTCGGGGTCCGGCTTGCTCGCGCCGACGGACTCCGCCGTCACCCGGACGTCGGGCAGGGCCAGCCCCGCCGCGGCCATCCGCGCCGTGGACAGCGCCACATCCGCCGAGGTCACCAGCGCGTGCGGGACGGCCCCCGTGACCAGGCGGGACAGGAACTCCCCGGCGCCCGGGACCGCCACCACGCCGTCCATGTCCGCCGTCTCCTCGGCGAGCATCCACGCGTTCTCGGCGTGGTTCTGCGCCATGGGCCGCTCGGGCAGCAGCAGCGCCATCGAGGCATAGCCCTGCCGCCCGTGGACGACCTTCATGACCTCGTCGCCGTCCAGACCGTGCCGGTCGGCCCAGCGGCGCCAGATCCGTTCGACGACGGCGTCCGAGTTGACGAGGGTGCCGTCCATGTCCAGCAGGAGGGCGCGGCAGGTGAGCACGGTGGTGGCCGTCATCGGCAGCTCCAAAGCACGGGGCGGCAAAGCATGGATCGGAAAGACCAAGGTGGTCCCGCCCGCCGGTCAGGGAAAACGAGCGGGATCCACTTTGTTTCTCTACGGTACAAAACCGTTCCATGATCCCGCCACCTCCCCCGGAAAACGTTCACCGGCCGTTCAGCTCGGCCCCGGCTCAGCCGGTGACCGCCTCCCACAGGCTCCACACTCCGAGACCGAGCATCAGCAGCGCCGCGACCTGCGTGATCAGCTTCAGCGGCACCCGCTTCATCAGCGCCTTGCCGCCCACGATCCCCAGCCCGGCCACGGCCCACAGCGCCAGCACCGCACCGAGTCCGACGGACAGCGGATCGTCGTAGCGGGCGGCGAGGTTCGCGGTCATGATCTGGGTGAGATCACCGAACTCCGCGACGAGGATCAGCATGAACCCCGCCCCGGACACCTTCCAGAAGGACTGGTTCTCCGGCTTGCGGATCTCCTCCTCGCCCTCGTCCTTCTTCAGGAGCAGCATCGCCGCGCCGCCGAGGAAGAGCACACCCGTGAGCGCGTGCAGGAGCTGCTGCGGCAGCAGGGTCAGCACACTGCCCGCCGCCACGGCGAGCGTGACATGCAGCGCGAAGGCGGCGGCGACCCCGGCGAAGACGTACGACGCCCGGTAGCGGGTGCCGAGGACGAGACCGGCGAGCGCGGTCTTGTCGGGCAGTTCCGCGAGAAAGACGACGCCGAACACGAGCGCCATCACACTGAAGCTGATCAAGGTTCCTCAATCGGTCGGGGGCCGCCCCGCCGAGAGTGCAGTACCTCTTGCGAAAGAAGACACCTCGGCACGGCAGCACACGGTCAATGCACTGCGTTGCCGAAGGTCTCGCTGGCAGGACCCCCGATCGAGGTCCGCCTCCGGGCGCCGGCTCAGACGAGCTGAGCAGTATGTCGACGGTCCGGCGAAGAGCTACTCCCCTTCTGCTCCGACCATGGTACGCGATCGTTTCGCCGTAAACCTTGTCATGTCATGCACGTGTCACTAGCTTCTCACGCAACGCACACCTCCCCGCAACGCGGCGTGGCGAGCATTCCCCTGCTCGTGCACGCCCAACGCCCCCACACCCCATGGGAGTTCACATGTCCAAGTTCTACGCGCGTCGACGCCTGAGCATAGTCGCCGCCTTCACCGGCCTCATAGCCTCCGTCAGCCTCTTCAACGGCCCGGCCGCCTCCGCCGCGCTGCCCACCCCGGTCAGCGCCGCCACGGCCCGCACCTACCTCGCCTCGCTCACCGTGGCGACCGAGGACCGCACCGGCTACGACCGCGACCTGTTCAACCACTGGATCACCATCTCCGGCACCTGCAACACCCGTGAGACGGTCCTCAAGCGCGACGGCTCGAACGTCGTCACCGACTCCGCCTGTGCCTCCACCAGCGGCAGCTGGTACTCCCCCTACGACGGCGCCACCTGGACGGCCGCCTCCGACCTCGACATCGACCACCTCGTGCCGCTCGCCGAGGCCTGGGACTCCGGTGCCGACAACTGGACCAGCTCCAAGCGCCAGTCCTTCGCCAACGACCTGACCCGCCCGCAGCTCATCGCGGTCACCGACAACGTCAACCAGGCCAAGGGCGACCAGGACCCGGCCACCTGGATGCCGTCCCGCACCGCCTACCGCTGCACCTACGTGCGCGCCTGGGTCCAGGTGAAGTACTACTACGGCCTGTCCGTGGACACCGCCGAGAAGAGCGCCCTCACCAGCTACCTGAACGCCTGCTGAACACGGTGATCCCGGTGATCCCGGTGATCCCGTAGGCCCCGGAACCTACCCAGTGACCTCCGTCGTTCCGTACCGTACGGGACGACGGAGAGGGGATCGCTCGTGGCCGAACTGCGGCTGGGACCGCTGCTGAGGTATGCCGACGGCTCGTCGGCGACCGTCTGGGTCGAGGCGAGCCGTCCGTGCGCCGCGGAGGTGCGCGGCAGCGACGGCGCACGCGGCACGTCCCGGACCTTCCAGATCGCCGGGCACCACTACGCGCTCGTCGAGGTGAGCGGTCTCACACCGGGCACGACCCAGTCGTACGAGGTCTTCCTGGACGGTGCCCAGGTCTGGCCGCTGCCCGAGTCGCCCTTCCCGCCCTCGGTGATCCGCACCCCGGCCCCGGAGGACACCGTCCGGGTCGCCTTCGGCTCCTGCCGCTGGGCCGCGCCGCCGGACGGCGGGCACGACCCGGTCGGGCCGGACGCGCTGGACACCCTCGCCGCCCGGATCGCGGCCGACCCGGCGGGCGAGCGCCCGGACGTCCTGCTGCTGCTCGGCGATCAGGTGTACGCCGACGAGGTCTCCGAGGACACCCGCCGCTGGCTCGCCGCCCGCCGCGACCTGAGCGAGCCGCCGGGCAGCGAGGTCGCGGACTACGAGGAGTACACCCGCCTCTACTACGAGTCCTGGCTCGACCCCGAGGTCCGCTGGCTGCTCTCCACCGTGCCCAGCTGCATGATCTTCGACGACCATGACGTCATAGACGACTGGAACACCTCCGCCGCCTGGCTCGCCGACATGCGGGCCACCCCGTGGTGGCGCGAGCGCCTGCTGAGCGGACTGATGTCGTACTGGGTCCACCAGCACCTGGGCAACCTCACCCCGGCCGAGCTGGCCGCCGACCCGCTCTTCGCCGCCGTACGCGAAACCCCCGACGGAACCGACGAGTTGCGCGTCTTCGCCTGCAAGGCCGACGCCGACCCCGCCGCGGTGCGCTGGAGTTACCGGCGCGACTTCGGCCGGACCCGGCTGCTCATGATCGACACCCGTGCGGCCCGGGTCCTCGACGAGGACCGCCGCGCGATGATCCACCCCGGGGAGGCGGAGTGGCTGCGCGCGCAGACGTTGGACGGTCGCGGGGACTACGACCATCTCCTCATCGGCACCTCCCTGCCCTGGCTGCTCCCGCATCTGGTGCATGACGCCGAGGCGTGGGACGCGGCCCTGTGCCGGGGTGACCGGGGCGAGCGCTGGGCCCGGTTCGGGGAACGGCTCAGACGAGCGGCCGACCTGGAGCACTGGGCCGCCTTCCCGGCCTCCTTCGAGGAACTGGCGGAGGCGCTGCGCGAGGCGGGCTCGGGGCCCGGGGCGCCGGCGACGGTGTGCGTGCTGTCGGGGGACGTCCATCACGCGTACGTGGCCGAACCGACCTGGCCCGGGGGCGGCGGACCCGAGGCCCGGGTCGTCCAGCTGACCTGCTCCCCCGTCCACAACTCGATACCGCGATACATCCGCCTCGGCTTCCGCTTCGGCTGGAGCGGCGTCGCACGGGCCCTGGGACGGCGGATCGCGGGGCACGGCGGGGTGCCCCGGCCGAGCGTCGACTGGCGGCGCACGGGCGGCCCCTGGTTCGGCAACCAGCTGATGACCCTGGTCCTGCGCGGCCGCTCGGCCACCCTGAGATTCGAACAGGCCCGCCCGGAGAAGGGCGGCGGGGCCCGGCTGTGGACGATCGCGGAGTCTGAACTCAGTCCGTAGGCAGGGAAGTTGAATTCCTGCGACGCGCCCCGCAGCCCTGGCGACCTGAGCTCAGAGCAGGCCCGCCGCGGGAAGGGCGGCGGGGCGCGGCCTCGGACGGTTCGCGGAGTCCGAACTCAGCTCGCAGGCTGGCGGGTCGAGTGCTCGTGGCACGTCCCGCACCCCCGCGCGACCTGCGCTCGCAGCAGGCCCGCCCCGAGAAGGGCGGCGGGGCGCGGCCTCGGACGGTTCGCGGAGTCCGAACTCAGCTCGCAGGCTGGCGGGTCGAGTGCTCATGGCACGTCCCGCACCCCCGCGCGACCTGCGCTCGCAGCAGGCCCGCCCCGAGAAGGGCGGCGGGGCGCGGCCTCGGACGGTTCGCGGAGTCCGAACTCAGCTTGTAGGCTGGCGAGTTGACCCACTTGTGACGCGTCCCACAGTCACCGCGACCCGGGCTCGGAGCACCCCCCTCCGGACGGCATGATGAGGCGGACCTTCCGCTTCCAGCCATGCGCCCCACCGCCCGGGAGTCACCCCCTTTGTCTGCACCGAGCACGGTCCCCGCACCCACCCCCTCCTGCCCCTCCGTCGCCGTGGTCGGCGTCGGCCCGCGCGGCACCAGCGTCCTTGAACGCCTGTGCGCCTCCGCCCCTGAACTCCTCGCCCCCGGCGCCCGGTTGACCGTCCACCTGGTCGACCCGGCCCCACCGGGCCCCGGCCGCGTCTGGCGCACCACCCAGTCGCCCGAGCTGCTGATGAACACCGTCGCCTGCCAGGTCACCCTGTTCACCGACGACAGCGTCGACTGCTCGGGCCCACTGCGCCCGGGCCCGAGCCTGTACGAATGGGCGGACGGCGCGCTCGGCCCGGACGAGTACCCGACCCGCGCCCATTACGGCCGCTACCTGGAGTGGGTGTTCGCCCGTACGGTCCGCGAGGCACCGCCCTCGGTGCGCGTCGAGACCCACACGGCCCGCGCGACGCGCCTCGACGACACCCCGGACGGCCACCAGACCCTCGCCCTCGACAACGGCAGCACCCTGACCGGCCTGTCCGCCGTCGTCCTCACCCAGGGCCACCTCCCCACGGCCCCCGACACCGGGCAACGCCACCACACCCGGTACGCCGCACGGCACGGCCTGCGCCATGTCCCGCCCGCCAACCCGGCCGACGTCGACCGCTCGGGCGTACTCCCGGGCGAGCCGGTGCTGCTGCGCGGACTCGGCCTCAACTTCTTCGACCACATCGCCCTGTTGACCACCGGCCGGGGCGGCCGCTTCGTCGGCACCGGGCCCGGGATGCGCTATCGGCCGTCCGGCAACGAGCCACGGCTGTACGCCGGTTCACGCCGCGGCCTGCCCTACCAGGCGCGCGGCGACAACGCCAAGGGCCCCTACGGCCGCCATCGCCCGCTGCTGCTCACCCCCGAGGTGATCGCCGCCTTCCGCAAACGTGCCGACTCCGGCGAGGCACCGGACTTCCTGACGGAGATATGGCCGCTGGTCGCGAAGGAGGTGGAGACGGTCTACTACACGGCCCTCACCGGCGCCCCGGGCGACTTCGCCGACCGCTTTCCGGCCACCCCGCACCGCAGCGCCCAGGAGACCGCCGTACTGGACGACCTTGGCATACCGGAGGCCCGGCGCTGGTCCTGGGACCGCATCTCCCGGCCCTACGCGGGGCGGGAGTTCACCGGGCCCGGGACCTGGCGCGACTGGCTGCTGGCGTATTTGCGCGCGGACGCCGAGCAGGCCGCCCTCGGCAATGTGGCGGGCCCGCTCAAGGCGGCCCTGGACGTGCTGCGGGATCTGCGCAACGAACTGCGGCGGATCGTGGACCACGGCGGACTGGCCGGCGCCTCCCGCCGGGACCACCTGGACCACTGGTACACCCCGCTCAACGCCTTCCTCTCCATCGGCCCGCCCCGGCGCCGGATCGAGGAGTTGACGGCCCTGATCGAGGCGGGTGTGGTCGAGGTGCTCGGGCCCCGGCTCGACGTGCGCGAGGAGGACGGCGCCTGGATCGCGCACTCTCCCCTCGTGCCGGGCTCAACGGTCCGCGTCACCACGCTCGTCGAGGCCCGCCTCCCCGAACCCCGGCTGCGCCGCACCGCCGACGAACTCCTCGCCCGGCTGCTGAGCACCGGCCGGTGCCGCCCGCACACGGTCGACGGCTACGAGACCGGCGGACTGGACGTGACCGGGCGGCCGTACCGCCTGATCGACCGTCAAGGGCGGCCGCACACCGCGCGGTTCGCGTTCGGGGTGCCGACCGAGGGGGTGCACTGGGTGACCGCGGCCGGGGCCAGGCCGGGCGTGGACTCGGTCACACTTTCGGACGCGGACGCGGTGGCGAGGGCCGTTCTGCGTACCACTACGGCGGAAGCGGAGCCCGATGCAACGGGAGTGGAACCCGGGGTTCGGCTGAATGTTGAACTTGCAAGCACCATTAGGCATGCCTAACCTGGGGGGCCCACAGGCACTCCCGTCCCCACGTCCCCAAGGAGTCCCCCACATGACCGGCCGCCTCAACAGCGCCCAGCCGTACGCTCTGGGCCTGTTCCGCATAGTCGTCGGACTGCTCTTCACCTGCCACGGCGCCTCTTCCCTCTTCGGCGTGCTCGACGGCCAGACCGTCGAGACCGGTGCCTGGCCCAACTGGTACGCCGCCGTCATCGAGTTGGTCGGCGGCAGCCTGGTCCTGCTCGGCCTCGCCACCCGCGCCGCCGCTTTCGTCTCCTCGGGCGCGATGGCGTACGCCTACTTCAAGGTCCACCAGCCGGAGGCCCTTTGGCCCATCCAGAACAGCGGTGAGGGCGCCGCGATGTACTGCTGGGCGATGTTCCTGCTGATCTTCACCGGCTCCGGCGCCTTCGGCCTCGACCGGCTGTTCGTCAAGCGCTCCCCGGCGCGGGAGGAGCAGCCCCGGGAGCAGACGCCGGTCGCCGCCTGACCCGGCCGACGGCGCCCGCCCCTTCACCGGGACGGGCGCCGTCGTCGTGTCTCAGGCAACCCAGCCGAAGGGCACCGTGAAGCAGCCCACCCGGCCGCCCTTGCTGCCCGGTTCCTCGTGCAGGACGACCGAGGACGCCTCGCCCTGCCGGAAGCCCCACGAGTGCCGGGCACTCGCCCCGCCCGCGCCGCGCTCGTCGGCGGTGAAGTCCAGCCACACCTCGTTCTCGGCGTTGACGTGGTGCGCCTCCGCGGAGACCACGTGCTGGTAGTGCCCGCCCGCCGCGAGCGGGTCGGCGCCACAGGGCTTGCGGTGCACATGGACGCCGTACGCGTGTCCGGGCTTGAGCCCCTCGACCCGCAGCCGCACGCTCGTCGCGCCGCCGGTCGTCGTCCGCTGCTCGACCTCGATCCACGAGGCGGCCGGGACCAGTTCCATGTCGTACGTCAGCGCCGCCGAGGGGACGAAGGCGCCGGGCGGCGCGAACCGCGCGTCCGTCCGCATCTCGAAGCCACCGGCGCCGTCACCGCCGCCGACGGCGAGCACGGCCGCCGCCAGGGCGCCCGCACATATGCCTGCCACCATGATCTTCCTTACGTTGCTGGGTTTCGGGACCCCCTCTCCGTGCTACGGGACACCCACCGCCCCCGCCCCCGGGGACCGGCAGCCGGGTGAACATCACGTATTGAACACACGAGCCCCCTGTGAACCACCCGTCACTGCCTGCGGCGTACGCTGTACAGCCACGGGGGAAACGGGGAGTCGGGGTGCTGGAGAGTTTCGAAAGTGTTGGATCATTGGCCGCCAGTCCATGGATCTACGGGGCCGTAGCCCTGTCGGTCCTGCTGGATGTGTTCGTGCCGGTGCTGCCCAGCGGGGTGCTGGTGATCATGGCCGCCACCGCGGCGGCAGCGGGTACGGCCGCGCGGGTGCCGGACATCCTGGCGCTCACGCTCTGCGCGGCCACCGCCTCCGTGCTCGGCGATCTGGTGGCCTACCGCCTCGCCTGGCACGGCGGTAACCGGGTGACCCGCGCCATCGCCCGTTCGCGGCGCCTGACCAGCGCGCAGGAACGTCTCGGCGCGGCTCTCGCGCGCGGCGGCGGCGCCCTGGTCGTCCTCGCCCGCTTCGCCCCGGCCGGCCGCTCGGTCGTCTCCTTCTGCGCCGGAGCCGCACACCGCCGGGCCCGCGACTTCCTGCCCTGGTCCGCGCTGGCCGGACTGTCCTGGGCCACCTACAGCGTGGCGCTCGGCTACTTCGGCGCGCAGTGGATGGGCGCGAGCTGGCTGGCCACCGGGGTGTCCTTCGGGGCGCTGGCGGCGGCGGGCGCGGGAGCGACGTATCTGGTGCGGCGGGGACAGCCCGCCTGAGGGCACGTCCGAGGGCCCATGGGGCGGCGGAAACAACAAAGGCAAGGGAGTTCGCTTCCCTTGCCACTCTCAACGTATAGCGCATGGGGGGCCTTGCGGCAAGCCCCCCCTGGTGCCGCAGAATCGCTCATCCAACGCCAGTAGCTGCGGAAATGAGTGATTCCTGAAGTGAGTGCCCCTCTGGTTCGAAGCGCGTTCGACCTTCCCGAGCGGCTCGCCGCGAAGGCCGACCCCGCACTGATCGCCGCCGACGAACGGCACTTCGCGGCCATCGCGGAGAGCCTGGAGCAGAACATCGCCGAACTGTCCGACCGCCTCGCCGCCGAACTCAGGGCGCCCGGCGGCGCGGGCCGCGCGGCCATGGACCGGGACGCCGAGGTCCACCGGCTGACCTCCCGACTGCGCGCCCTGCGCCGGTTCGGACTCGACCTGGTCCTCGGCCACATCGTCGCCGCCGACGACCCGGAGCCCGTCTACATCGGCCGGTTCGGCCTCACCGACAGCGAGGGCCACCGGCTGCTGCTCGACTGGCGGTCCCCCGCCGCCGAGCCCTTCTTCGCCGCCACCCACGCCGGCCCCATGGGCCTGGCCAGCCGCCGCCGGTACCGCTGGAAGGACGGCCTGATCAGCGACTACTGGGACGAGGTCTTCAGCGCCGACGGACGCGAGGGACACGCCGCCCTCGACGACCAGTCCGCCTTCATCGCCAGCCTCGGCACCAACCGCTCGGACCGGATGCGCGATGTGCTGGCCACCATCCAGTCCGACCAGGACGCCATCGTCCGCGCCGGATCGCGCGGCGCCCTCGTCGTCGACGGCGGCCCCGGCACCGGCAAGACCGTCGTCGCCCTGCACCGCTCCGCCTACCTCCTCTACTCCGACCCCCGGCTCGGCCACCGGCGCGGCGGACTGCTCTTCGTCGGCCCGCACCAGCCGTATCTGTCGTACGTCTCCGACGTCCTGCCCAGCCTGGGCGAGGAGGGCGTACAGACCTGCACCCTGCGCGACCTGGTCGCCGAAGGGGCCGGGGCGCCGGACGAACCGGACCCGGAGGTGGCCCGGCTGAAGTCGTCCGCGGACCTGGTGCGGGCGATCGAGAAGGGCGTCCGCTTCTACGAGGACCCGCCCACCGAGCCGATGACGGTCACCACCCCCTGGGCCGACGTCCGGGTCACCGCCCGCGACTGGGCCGAGGCGTTCCAGGCCCCCGGCCCGAGCACCCCGCACAACGAGGCCCGCGAGCTGATCCGCGAGGAACTGGTCGCCATCCTGCTGGACAAGCACGAGGAGCAGGTCCCGCCCGAGCCGTTCCGCCGGCTGCTGCTGCGGGACGAGGAACTGACCGAGGTCCTCGACCGCGCCTGGCCGCTGATCGAGGCGGCCGACCTGGTCGGCGACCTCTGGTCGGTGCCCGCCTATCTGCGCCTGTGCGCGCCCTGGCTCTCCGCCGACGAGGTCCGCCTGCTGCAGCGCAAGGCGACGCCGCACGCCTGGACGGTGTCCGACCTGCCGCTGCTGGACGCGGCCCGGCAGCGGCTCGGCGACCCGGCGGCGGCCCGCCGCAAGCGCCGGCAGCGGGCCGCGCTGGACGCCCAGCGCGACCGGATGGCACAGGTCGTGGAGAACCTGATCGCCGCCGACCACGACGGCGAGGGGCTGATGACCCAGCTGCGCCGCGCGGACTTCCAGCGCAACCTGGTCGACGAGTCCGAACTGCCCACCGCCGACCCGGATCTGCTCGCCGGGCCGTTCGCGCACATCGTCGTCGACGAGGCGCAGGAACTGACCGACGCGGAGTGGCAGATGCTGCTGCTGCGCTGCCCGTCCCGGAGCTTCACGATCGTCGGCGACCGCGCCCAGGCCCGGCACGGCTTCACCGAGTCCTGGCGGGAACGGCTCGAACGGATCGGCCTGACCCGCATCGAGGTCGCGTCGCTCAGCGTCAACTACCGGACGCCGGAGGAGGTCATGACGGAGGCCGAGCCGATGATCCGCGCGGCACTCCCGGACGCCAACGTGCCGACGTCGATCCGCAGTTCGGGCATCCCGGTCGTCCACGCCCCGCTCGCGGACCGCGACCCGATCATCTCGACCTGGCTGGCCGCGAACGAGGACGGCATCGCCTGTGTGATCGGCGACCCGACCTTCCGGGAGACGGCCAGGGTGCGCTCGCTGACTCCGGAGCTGTCGAAGGGCCTGGAGTTCGACCTGGTGGTCGTCGTGAACCCGGAGCGGTTCGGCGAGGGGGTCGAAGGAGCGGTGGACCGCTATGTGGCGATGACGCGGGCGACCCAGCGCCTAGTCGTTCTCACCTGACGGCCCGTGGTGGTGCTTGGCCTTCATCCGGGCGTCGACACGATCCGCTATGGCCACCTCGGCCCAGAAGCGGTGGGTGCTGACGAACACGGCGAGCTCGTGCTCACGCTGCCGGAGCTTCTCCACGGCTGCCTGCTCATCGGCGGTCCAGCCGGGAGAAGCGGGCCGCTCGATCTTCCGCCAGCCGTGGTCGTCACTGAATCCGTCCAGCGGCTCCACCGACCAGGGCAGCCGCTTGAGCAGGGCCGACAGCTCGGCCCTGACCTGATGCAGCTCCTCCTGACCGGCGAGGAGGTCACTCGGAAAGTCATAGGTCGTAGCCACGGCCGCAATGGTACGCCTGTTCGATTTTGGGTGGCGAGTTGCTTCGCGGGGTTCATTCGAACGGGTGCGTGATGTCAGTGGCCGCCAGTAGGTTCGCGGCGTGAGGGAGACAGACCTGAAGCTGAGCGACGGCCGGACGCTGCACATCTACGACGCCGAAGACGCCGGAGCCTCCGGTTCCGTGGACTCCGCGGCCCGCCTCGTCGTCCTCTGGCACCACGGCACCCCGAACATCGGCGCCCCGCCCCAGCCCCTCTTCCCCGCCGCCGCCCGGCTCGGCATCCGCTGGGTGTCGTACGACCGCCCCGGCTACGGCGGTTCCACCCCGCACCCCGGACGGGACATCGCCTCGGCCGCGGGTGACGTGGCCGCCGTCGCCGACGCCCTCGGCATCGACCGGTTCGCGGTGCTGGGCCACTCCGGTGGCGGCCCGCACGCCCTGGCCTGCGGCGCCCTCCTGCCCGACCGGGTCCTGGCCGTGGCCGCGGTGGCCGGCCTTGCCCCGTTCACCGCCGAAGGGCTCGACTGGTTCACAGGCATGTCGAACTCCGGCGTGGCCTCACTGCGCGCCGCCGCGAAGGGCCGTACGGCGAAGGAGGCCCACGAGGCGACCGCCGAGTACGACCCGGAGATGTTCACTCCGGCCGACCACACCGCGCTCTTGGCGGAGTGGTCCTGGTTCGGAGAGGTCGTGGGCCCCGCCCTGGAGCCGGGACCGGCCGCCCTCATCGACGATGACCTGGCGTACACATCCCCGTGGGGCTTCGCCCCCGCCCGGATCACCGCACCACTCCTCCTCCTGCACGGCGAACAGGACCGCGTGGTCCCCAGCGCACACAGCCAATGGCTCGCGGATCAGTGCCCGACGGCCGAGCTGTGGCTGAAGCCGGAGGACGGCCACATCTCCGTCCTCGACGCCGGCGAGAGCGCGCTGGAGTGGCTGGCCACGTCCGCGCAGCACCCCGCACCGCCCAGAATGAACCCATGAATCCACTGACTCCCCACTGGACCGCCCGCCCCGAGACAGCCGCCGACATCGACGCCGTCCGTGAGATCGTCCTGGCCGCGTTCGAGACGCCATTGGAAGCCGACCTGGTGGACGCGCTGCGGACCGACGAGGCCTGGATCGAAGGCCTCTCCTACGTCACCACAGGCACCACCGGCACCACCGCGGAACCCGTCGGCTACGCCCTGCTGACCCGCTGCCACATCGACGACGTACCGGCCCTGTGCCTGGCCCCCGTCGCCGTACACCCCGACCACCAGCGCACCGGCGCGGGCGGCGCGGCGATCCAGGCGGCCCTCGACGCCGCCGCGCACCAGGGCGAACGCTTCGTCACGGTCCTCGGCCACCCCGACTACTACCCGCGCTTCGGCTTCACCCGAGCCACCACGCACGGAATCGCCGTCCCCTTCGAGGTCCCCGACGAAGCCCTGATGGCCCTCTCCCTCAACGCCGACCCCCTGCCCGTCGGCACCATCCGCTACGCCAAGCCCTTCGGCATCTGACATGCGCAGCGAAGCGAAGGACGTCGACGCCTACCTGGCCGAACTGCCGGCGGACCGCAGAACCCCCCTGACCCGCCTACGCGCCCTCTGCCGCACCGAACTCCCCACCCACACCGAGGTGATGGCTTACGGCATGCCCGTCTACACCCGGGACGGCGAACCGGAGATCGCCTTCGCCTCCCAGAAGCAGTACATCTCCTTCTACCTGATGCGAAACGACATCCGGGAAGCCTTCACCGAACGCCTGGCCGACCAGGACATGGGCAAGGGCTGCCTGCGCTTCCGCAGCCCGGCCGCCGTCGACTACGACCTGGTACGAGACCTGCTCAGAGCTACGGCGAAGGGCCCCGGCAAGATCTGCTGAGGCCCCCGCGCGTACCGCGTCAGTGCCCCGCGGCCCTCAGCTCCTCCACCAGCCGGGCGGCCACCGGCACCTTCACACCCTGCAGGTCCGCCGCCCGCAGCAGCGCCCCGCCGATGGCATCGAGCTCGACGGGCCGCCCCGCCTCCGCGTCCCGCTGCATGGAGGACTTGGTGGCGGCCGGGAAGGCGTCGTACCGACCGAGGGCCTGCCCAGGATCGCCCGGCCCACCACAGGCCCGGCTGACGGCGGCGGCCTCCTCGACGAGCGCGACCAACTCGTCCCGGTACCGGGTCCGCACCTCACCGAGCGGAAGCCCGTACCGGGTGGTGAGCAGCGCGAACGGCGCGAGGAAGGACATCTTCGCCCACAGCACACCACTCTCGCCCGCAAGCACCCGAGTAGTGGGCCCAGCGGCCCCGAGCACTTCAGCGAGCCCCTCCACCCGCTCACGCGGAACAGTGTCCGACGTCAGATCGATCTCGGCGAAGGGACTGCCGTGCTCGATGACACCAGGAGCGACCCGGGTGGACTCGACCCGAATCACAGCGGGCGCGACGAGATCGGCCCGATGATGCTCCCGCAGGACACCAGGATGCTCGACCCCATTGAGAAACGGCACGAGGAGAGCCTCACCGAGCGCACCGGCCGGAATGCGCTGGCGCGCCGAGTCGAGCGAGGTGTGCTTGACCCCGACGAGACAGACGTCGACCGGCTCACGCAGCACGGTGTCGGCCTGCACGGGCGCGGTGAAGTCGCCGTACAGGCCACTACGCACCCGAATCCCGTCGGCACGCAGCGTCTCGACGGTCCCCTCCCCCGCCAGACAGACCGCACGATGCCCGGCACGGGAGAGCAGCCCCGCGAGCAGCCCCCCGATCCCACCGGGCCCAAGTATCGCGACACGCAGTTCAGTCATGACCGAAGCCAGCCCTTCATCGGTCGGCCCCGCTGATCGGTGGCCGCCACCCGGCGATCATGACAGACCTGACATCCACTCGGGGGCGGATTGTCAGTGCCAGGAGTAAGACTGGACGCATGTGCCGCAGCATCAAGACACTCCGCCCCCCGGTAATGCCCGAAGAGGCCACCGAGGACGACATCAGGGCCGCCGCCCTCCAGTACGTCCGCAAGGTCTCCGGCTTCAGAGCCCCCGCCGCCCACAACCGCGAGGTCTTCGACCAGGCCGTCGACGCCATCACCGAGGCCACGGCAACCCTCCTCGCCGGCCTCGAAATCCGAGGCCACCCCACCCGCAAGGCCAGCTGACACAAAGAAGGCCCCGACCCTGAAAGGGCCGGGACCTCCACAACACGTGGGCGCGGACGGTTTCGAACCGCCGACATCCTGCTTGTAAGGCAGGCGCTCTACCACTGAGCTACGCACCCGTGATGAGTCGACAGCGTACCTTGCCGGAGGCACTGCCCCACAAACCCGGGGGTTAACCCCACCCGAAACCCGGTAGCGGTCCGGATCGTCGGCGTGGGGGCTCGGTTCGTACGGTCGTAGAGGCTCGTGGGAGCTTCGAGGAACTGGTGTGGGGAGGCTGTTGTGGGGCGTGTGCGGCTGGGGCGGGTCGGGGCTGTCGGGGTGGTTGCGTTGCTGGTCGGTGGGCTCGGGGCTTGCGCTGATGCCGGGGAGGACACCGAGCCCGAGCGGCGGTCGTTCGGGATCGAGGGGCGGACCCTGGTGATCGATTCCGATGACTCGGCTCTGGAGATCGTGGCCGCTGAGGGAAGCCCGGAGGGCGAGGTGCGGGTGACCCGATGGTTCAAGGGGTCCGTGGTCATGGGGGGCGATCCCAAGGTGACCTGGGAGATGAAGGACGACCGGCTCGAGTTGCGGCTGAAGTGCTCCGGCGTCGTCGCCGACTGTGCCGCCAGGCATCTGATCGAGGTGCCCCGGGGGATCTCCGTGGAGGTCCAGGACGGGGACGGCAGTGTGCGGGCCCGGGGCTTCGAGGACCCGCTGAACATTCGGACCGGTGATGGGTCTGTGCATGTCACCGACTCCCGGGGGCCGCTGCGGGTCCAGACCGGGGACGGGTCCGTGCGGGCCGAGGTCGACTCGCGTGAGGTGCGGGCGCAGACCGGGGACGGGTCGGTGAAGCTCGAACTGGGCGTCGTACCGGACCTGGTGGAGTCCCGTACCGGGGACGGGTCGGTGACCATTGAGGTGCCCCGGGCCACGTACCGGGTGACTACCCGGACGGGCGACGGTGGGGTCGAGGTGTCCGTGCCCCGGGACGAGTCGAGCGCGCATGTCATCGGTGCGCGGACCGGGGACGGGAAAGTCACGGTCCGAACCGCGAACTAACGGGCCCGTGTGTTCGTCCTTAACCGGTGGGAGAATGACAGCGCCGGGCAGGGCGGACCACAGCACGGGAGAGGGATGTGACGGCGACACCATCGCAGCCGTACTCGCCGTTGGTGCCGCGCGCACCCCGACCCCGTCCCGTACGGCAGGCACTCGCGGACACCGTCACCCTGCTCGCCCTGCCGCTGGCCGCCGCGCTGGTGCTGCCCGCCGCGTTCGCCGGCGGCGGCACCCGGCGCTGGTTCGGCGGGCGGGCCGAGAGCCAGCGGGCCGAGGCGCAGGCCGCGAAGGACGATGCCGCGGCCGCGTTCTACGAACTGGACACCGCCCAGCGCGATCTGCGGATCTCGATAGAGACCATCACGGCCGTCGACGACTCCCCCGCCGCCCGGCGGGCGGTCAGTGACTTCCAGGCGGTCAGCAGGCGTATCGACGAGGTCAGTCATCAGTACATCCAGGCCGTCGACGCCCATGATCTCGACCGGGACGATCTCGAAGCCTCGGCCGCCGTACGCGCGCGTACGGAGCTGAGCAGGGCCAAGGACGCGCTCACCGACGTCAAGCGGGAGCTGGACAGGTTCGAGAACAGTCTCGGGCCGCTGCTCGGCAAGGCGGAGACGCAGTTGGCGCGGCTCGCGCCCGCCGTGGAGCGGGCCCGGCAGGGGTTGCTCGGCGCGTCCAACGCCCTGGACGCCGTACGGTCGTCCGGGTTGAGGGCCGATGATCTCGCCGCGCGGCTTGCGGCGCTGGCTCCTGAGCTGACCCGGTTGAATCAGGGTGCCGGGCAGCATGGTGTGCCGCAGACGCTGGAGCGTGCCGAGCGGGTGGCCCGGGAGGCCGAGGCGGTCAGGGTCGAGGCTGAGCGGTTGCCCGAGCGGGCCGCCGAGATCGATCATCGGCTGGTTTCGCTGCGGACCCGGGCGCAGGCGCTCACCACGCGGTCCGGGCAGGTCGACCCGGTGCTGAGCGAGTTGCGGCGGCGGTTCACGGCGGCTTGCTGGCAGGACCTTCAGGGCGTGCCCGACCAGGCCGTCGAGAATGTGCGGCAGGCCGAGCTGAGGCTGAAGGAGGCCCAGGCGGCGCGGGACGAGCAGCGCTGGCCGGATGCGACCGCGCTGTTGTCGACGGTTCGGGCGTTGCTCAACTCCACGGACGAGTCGGTGTCCGCCGCGGGGGACCGGCTGCGGCGGCTGAACGCCGTGCAGAAGGATCCTGCCGTCGAGATCGACCGTACGCGGTTCGCGATCCGGGATGCGCAGCGGTTGGCCATGGCCGGGCGGAACACGCCTGATCCCCGGGACGCGCGGCCGCTGGACGACGCGGTGGGGCGGCTGGAGCGGGCGATCGGGACGCTGGAGGGGCGGCACCCCGACTACTGGCACTTCCTGATGGAGCTGGAGGGGGTGCGGGAGTCGGTGGGGCGGGTGGTGGCTCGGATCCGTGAGGAGCGGGGTGGCTCCGGCGGCTAGTCTGTCGGCATGCCTCGCTATGACTATCGGTGCCGGACCTGTGGTGACACGTTCGAGGTCAGCCGGCCTATGGCTCAGTCGTCCGACCCTGCCTCCTGTCCTTCGGGGCATGAGGACACGGTGAAGTTGTTGTCGACGGTGGCTGTGGGCGGTACGGCCAGTGCGGGTGCGCCCGCGCCTCAGGGGGGCGGCGGCTGCTGTGGTGGTGGGTGCTGCGGGTAGCTCCGCTGGCAGAGCCGATTGCGTCTGCGGGTGTGTGGGGGCTGGTCGCGCAGTTCCCCGCGCCCCTTTGTGGGGGGGCTCTTGCCCCCCACACCCCCAGGAACGGCTACCTCGGCGTCTTCGTTTCCCTCAGGAACTCCCTGAGGATCCTCTCCCCCGCCAGTACTCCCCGCTCCGGCAGCGCCCTGATCTGCGGCGCCGACCACTGCTCATCCGCCAGCTCCCCGTGCCCGGGACGCCAGCCCTTGTCCGCCGCGAGCAGCAGGTCCGCGTCGAGCAGTGAGTCGCCCGCCGCCAGGGTCAAGTCCGCGCCGGTGCGCCGCGCCAGTTCGTGCATGGCCGCGCTCTTCGTGAGCGGCTTGGGGACCGCGTAGATCTTGCGGCCCTGGAGGGAGACGGTCCAGCCGCGGTTTTCGGCCCAGGCCGCCAGTTCCTTCACCCACTCCTCGGGCAGCAGTTCCCGTTCCACGACCAGGTAGGCGAAGAGGTCCTCGGCGACCCGGTGCTTGCGGACCCACATCGGGTCGGCGGTCGCCATCAGGTACTCGCGGATCTCGTCCAGGGGCGCGCACTCGTCGGCGAGGCGGGCCGTGACGCGGGCGTACCAGTCGGGGTCGGAGACTCCGTCCACCAGCAGGTGGCCGCCGTTGGCGCAGATCGCGTACTTGGGCTGCGGGCCGGGGAGGTTGATGCGCTCGTACTGCTTGCGGGTGCGGGTCGTGGTCGGCACGAAGAGGGCCACGTCGCCGAGTTCCGTCAGCAGCTGCGAGGCGGTCTCGGTCATGTACGACAGCGGCCTGGACTCGTGCACCTCCACGCACAGCAGCCTGGGCGCCCGCGCGTCCGGCATGGTCAGCGCGAGGGCCGCGGCGGAGTAGATGAGCGTACGGTCGAGGTCGCTGGCCACCAGCACCGGCATCAGAGCGACACCGCCTTGCCGTCGGCGCCCGTCGCGCCCCGCGTGTACTTGGGGTGGATCAACCCCACGCAGGTGTACGGCAGTCCGGCCACTTCTTCCACGGGTACCCCTCTTTGCTCCGCCAGCAGTCGTACATGGTCCAGGTCGGCGCCGGCCCCTGCCCGCGCCAGGATCTTCCACGGCACCCTGCGCAGCAGCACCCGCGTGGTCTCACCGACGCCGGGCTTGACGAGGTTCACGTCATGGATGCCGTACTCCTCGCTGATGCGCTCGACCGCCGCCCAGCCTTCCCAGGTCGGCGTCCGGTCGGCCGACAGCAGCTCCTTGGCCTGGGCGTCCACCGCGTCCGCGACCTCGGGGAAGCGGGCGGCGACGGCGTCCAGGAAGTCCACCGAGACATCGGCGCCGGCGAGTTCGCGGTAGAACTTCGCGCCGTGGAAGTCGTTCGGGCCGACCAGGTCCGCGCGCAGCACGGTGCGGGAGATCAGGCCGGACACCGTGGAGTTGAGGCACGCGGACGGGATCAGGTAGTCCTCGCGGGTGCCGTACGTCCGTACGCATGAGCCCGGGTCGGCCAGTACCGCGATCTCCGGGTCGAAGCCGGTGATGCCCTCGGCGGCCTCGAACTCCTCGATGGCGTCGGCCAGTTCGCGGGTGATGGCACCCTTGCCGGTCCAGCCGTCGACGAAGACGACGTCACGCGGGTCGTGGTGGGCGGCGAGCCAGCGCAGCGCGTTGGCGTCGATACCGCGGCCGCGCACGATGGAGACGGCGTAGTGCGGCAGGTCGAGGCCGTGGCGGTGCTGGGCCCAGCGGCGCATCAGGACGCCGACGGGGGTGCCCGCGCGGGCCAGGGACACCAGTACGGGGCGCGGGGAGCGTTCGGCGAGCACGACCTCCGTGACCGCGCCGACGGC
Source organism: Streptomyces cinnabarinus (assembly GCF_027270315.1). Taxonomy (NCBI): domain Bacteria; kingdom Bacillati; phylum Actinomycetota; class Actinomycetes; order Kitasatosporales; family Streptomycetaceae; genus Streptomyces; species Streptomyces cinnabarinus. The sequence continues at coordinate 2,876,182 of NZ_CP114413.1, forward strand.
CTGGGCGAGCCGGGACGCCGACTCCTCCAGCGCCGTCTGGAACAGGCCCTGGTACTGGGCGCTCGGCTGGTACTCCACCGGCAGTGACTCCGCGTAGTGCGCGCCGCCGCTCTGGATGGCCTCCTCGCGCTCCTCGGTCGGTGCCTCCAGGGTGACCTCGGACAGGTCCTGGAGGAGCCAGCCGACCTCCTGCGGGGCGTACGAGGAGAAGGCGGGGCCGCGGAGGGGCTCGGGCAGCATCGAGGGCCTTTCGGGTACGTACAGGGGCTCGGGGACGTAGGAGGGGACGACCACGAGCAGGACGTGCGGGGTGTGCGCGGAGAGCTGCGCGAGCAGTCCGTCGGGGGCGTGCAGTTCCGGGGTGTCGGCGGTGGAGTCGACCACGGCGACGATGGCGTCGAAACCCGCTCCGGCGACGTTGTAGGCGTAGCGGTCGCCGGGGCCGTCCGCCGGGTTGTCGTGGGCCGGGAAGACGAGGCGGGTGCGGATCGCATAGCCGGGGTCGTCGACCGCGAGAACCGGTGAGCGGGTGGTGGTGGAGTAGCGGATCTCGGTGTCGCCGGTGATCTGCTCCAGCTCGCGGGCGAGGCGGAGGGGGGCGTACATCAGCTCTTCGAAACCGAGGATGTGCACGCGGTGCGCATTGTCGGGGAGTGCCTCTGCCAGGCGGGCTGCCATGGCCGGCAGGGCGTTTTCGAGGCGTATTCGGTGTGCCTGGGTGAAGCCGTGGCGACCGCCGTCGGGGAGGCCCCGGGGCCATTGGAGGTCGATGCGGTTGACTGCCGGGCGCGGGTCTGTGGGGGCTGGTCGCGCAGTTCCCCGCGCGGCGGTAGCCGCATATTCAACACAGCCCCGCGCCCCTGGGGAGTTGGTCTGCTCGTACTTCGTTACGAGCCCCTGCCCCTTCTCCAGCACCCCCTCCGGCAGTCGTACCGTCCCCTTCGCACCCGCCACCAGGTCCACCCTCGCGCCGATCTCCCGCGCGAACTCCTCCAGCCGCCCCGCGTCCGCTGCCGACCTCATGTCGACGAGGGCGACCACGACATACCGGCGCCTCGGGTAGCGCTCGTGCAGGTCGCGGATCGTGTTCAGGACCGTGTTGCCGGTGGAGAACTCGTCGTCGACCAGGACCAGGGGGCCGTCGCCGACCAGCAGGGCCGGGTCCTCGGGCAGCAGCAGGTGCGAGGTCGCGTGCGAGTGGGACTCCTCGAAGCCGCCCGCGGGGGCAACTCCGGGGACCGGTCGGCGGGTCGAGTGCAGGTACGGCGCGAGGCCGATGCCGTCGGCGACGGAGTGGCCGAGCCCCGTCGCGGTCTCCGCGTAGCCGAGGACGACCGCGGTGGCCGCCTCCTCGGCGCCCAGCAGCTCCCGCACCTGTCGGCCGAGGGTGAAGCCATGGCCGTAGACCACGGTCGGTGACTGCGGGATGTGTTTGCCGAGCACATGGGAGACGAGGAGGTGGGCCCGCTTGGGGTTGCGGCGCAGGGCCAGGCCCAGCAGGTCCTTCAGCGTGTCGTCGCCCTTCAGTTCGACCCCGAGTCGCTCGGCGACCCAGCTGCCGGACCAGACCCCGTTGTTCACTGCCTTGTTCATGCGTCCCTTGGTTGTCGGTGGTCAGCCGGGGATTCCGGCGGCGAGCAGCTCCACGAAGCCGACGTCCTCGTTGGCCACTCCGAAGACCTCGGCGCGCAGCAGGGTCCGCTCGGCCCAGGCGCGGTGCGGCTTCACCTCGTTCATCTTGTTCGTGTACTGCGAGCGCAGCACGCCCCCGCCGCCGCGTTCGGGCCGCAGGATGTCCTGTGCGTCGCTGAACTCCTCGTGGCTGACGACGGACAGCGCGTGCACGGGCAGCACGTGGGAGGGGTGGATGCAGGTCTTGCCGGTGAGGCCGTTGGCCTGGTCGAGGGCGATCTCGCGGAGCAGGCCGTCCATGGCGTGCTCGATGAGGGCCTCGCGCAGTTCCTCGGCCTGGCCCTCCAGGAAGGGGCTGCGGCGCAGCTGGGGCTTGAACATACGTTCCTGCACGCGGAAGTACTCCCAGACGGGGCCGGTCACGGTGAACCCGGTGCCGTCGGCCCGGCCGAGCATGTTGACCACGTCGGCGATGACGGAGGCGACGATCTGGACGTCGTACGCCGTCATGTCGGAGGCGCGGCGCAGGCCGTAGGAGGAGCAGAAGTCGGTCACGCCGAGCCGCAGCGCGAGCACTCTCTCACGATACTTGTCGACCGCCCGGAAGATCCCTTCCAGGGTCTCCACCCGGGACTCCCGGAACAGCAGCTCGGGCGACTCCAGCACGGGCATGGCGAACAACCGGCGTCCGCTCGCCGTCTCGGCGGCCGTCAGCGCCTCCAGGAAGGGGATGCCGCGCTCCTCGGTGAACTTCGGCAGCACGAATCCGGACAGCAGCCCTACGCCGGTTCCCAGGCGTCGTACGAGGTCGGGGATCTGTTCGGGGGTACGGACCCGGATGAACAGCAGCGGCAGCGGCTCCGGCGCGCGGCCGGCGAGCTCGGTGAACTGCCGGACGAGGTTCTCCTCGCCCGCCGCCACGTCCTCGTCACCGATGGAGTCCTCCAGGCACAGCACCATCGAGACCACGCCACGGGCGGCCTGCTTGCGGATGTCGTCCGCCAGCCGCGGCCGGGTGGCCGGGCTGTAGAGCGTGGCGCCCAGGGCCGTGGAGAGCAGCCGGGCCGGGGAGTCCGCGTCGAACTCGCACGGCTCCCGGTGGAACAGGCGCTGCCGCACCTCAGGGGCGATGTGCCCGAAATGACGCATAAAACTCCCCCGTGGTGGCTGAGCGACCCCCGTGATCTGTTCACAGGTGGCCGGTAATAGTACGTAGATTCCTATGTCAGGGGTTCCCGCAGGGCATGAATTTCTGGTAACGCGGGTGCGGAGACCATCCGCCGATCATGTACCCCCGCGTTGTCGTGATCACTACCGAGAGGGCAGGATGACCGCATGACGCACGCGATGCTGAAGGGGTCGAACGTCCCGCTCGAAGCCACGACCGTACGTGCCGTGCTCCGCTGGACGCCCGGGCAGGGGGTCCCGGATGTCGACGCCTCGGCGCTGCTCCTCGGCCCCGACGGTCGGGTGCGGTCCGACGAGGACTTCGTTTTCTACAACCAGCCCCGGCACCCCTCCGGGAAGGTCTGGCGGCTCGGCAAGAAGCGGGGCGCCGAGGGCCTCACCGACACGATCCAGACAGATCTCTCCGGTGTCGAGCCCGACGTCAGTCAGATTTACCTGGTCGCATCGGCGGACGGCGCCACCTTCGACCTCGTACGTTCGCTGCGCATCCTGCTGTACGACGCGTCCGTGGCCGACGGCGAGCCGCTGCTGCACTTCGACATCAAGCCGGAGACGGGCAAGGAGACGGCCCTGATCTGCGGTGAGCTGTACCGCCGCGGCGAGGGCTGGAAGTTCCGCGCCCTGGGCGAGGGCTATTCCAACGGTCTGAAGGGCCTGGCCACGGACTTCGGCATCTCGGTGGACGAGTCGGAGGTGACGGTCCCCGAGGAGCCGGCGGAGGAGCTCCGCGCCCAGCCCCTGCCGCCCGAGCAGCCCACGACGGCGGTCCCGCCGCAGCCCTCGTACGGCTACCCGCAGACCCCGCCGGCGACCCAGCCCGCCTACGGCTACCCCCAGCCCACCAGCCAGCCCGCCTACGGCGGCTACGGCTACCCGCCCCCGGTGACTCCGGCCCCGGTCCCGGTCCCGACGGGAGATTTCCGCCTGCCTCCGCAGGGGCCGCAGTTCATCGGACGGTAGCCGGTCTACCGATCCGCCTTCGCCTTGTAACCCCGCCCCCACTGCAGTCCCCACCCGTACAACCGGTCAAGCTCGGCCTGGAACCCGTACACGAACTTGACCTCGCGCCGCACGACGATCTCGCCCTTCACGTTCTCGATCATCACCACCGCGCAGGAGCGGGCCAGCGGATGCCGCTCGTCCAGACCGATCTCGATCCGGGGCCCGTTGCTGGGGTACAGCGTGACGGTCGCGTGCGTCCGGTCGAACGCCGGCGTCTGGTCGTAGATGTACACGAACACCAGCAGCCGCTTGATGTTCTCCCGCTGGTCGAGATTGACGTACATCGTCTCGCCGGAGGCCGACCCGAACCGGTCGTCCCCGCTGAGCTTCACGTACGGCGGCGAGTTGACGTCCCCCAGGAACCCGCCGAGCGGCTGGACGACCCCCTTCGTCCCGTCGGCCAGCTCGTACAGGCACCCGAGGTCCAGGTCCACGTTGACCATGCTCATGCTGTGCCCGACGACCTCCGGCGGCTTCAGCGCCTTGAACGGATGCCGCAGCAGACTCTCCCGCTGCGGCCCGCCTATGTCGGAGCTGCGCATCCGCCAGTTCAGATTGATCCGCAGATGCCCGGTGGCCGCGTCCTGCTTCGTCAGCGAGACCGTGCCGTGCCGTTTGGTCAGCTCGATCGCGTTGCTCGCCGCACTGCCCGTGTCGAACTGGGCGGCGCGTCCACGCCAGAGCAGCCCGTCCAACCAGCCCATTTCCCGCCCCCACGCACACACTCGGACCATCGAAACGGGGCGGCCGGAGACCCGGCCGCCCCGTCATGAAGCGTTCCTCACTCGGAGCGGTGTCACACCCCGGACGAGACCTCAGTCTTGTCCGAGGTCTCCGCTTTTCCCTCGGCCGCCGCGAGGCGGCGGTTGCGGCGCACGGAGGACCAGAAGGACCAGCCGATCAGGATGACGCCGATGGAGCCGGTGATGAGCTCGCTGATCTCGTACTGGATGGTGATCAGCAGGATCGCGGCGAGGGCGCCGATGGCGTAGTGGGCGCCGTGCTCCAGGTAGACGTAATCGTCGAGGGTGCCCTGGCGGACCAGGTAGACCGTGAGCGATCGGACGTACATCGCGCCGATACCGAGACCCAGCGCCATCAGGACGATGTCGTTGGTGATGGCGAAGGCGCCGATCACGCCGTCGAAGGAGAAGGACGCGTCCAGCACCTCGAGGTAGAGGAACATGAAGAACGCGGCCTTGCCGGCGAGGAGCACCGCCGAGCGGGGCTTGCCGGTGCGCTCGGCCTCTTCCTCCGCCTCGTGCTCGCGCTCCTCCTCCTCTTCGAGCTTGTCCTCGAAGAAGCCGGAGAGACCGCCGACGACCATGTACGTGATGAGACCGGCGATACCGGAGAGCAGAACCGTCTCTGCCTTGTCCGCCGGGCCGGCGTGCAGATGGGCGTGGGTCGCGAAGGTCATCGAGGTGATGAGCAGGATGATCAGGGCGACACAGACCGACAGCATGTCGATCTTGCCGAGCTTGGCCAGCGGGCGCTCCAGCCAGCCGAGCCACTTGATGTCCCGCTCCTCGAAGATGAAGTCGAGGAAGATCATCAGCAGGAACATGCCACCGAAGGCCGCGATCGACGGGTGAGCGTCGGTGACGAGCTGCTCGTACCGGTCCTTGTCGGTGAGCGCGAGGTCGACGGCCTCGATCGGGCCCATCGAGGCGGTGACGGCGACGATGACGACAGGGAACACCAGTCGCATACCGAAGACGGCGATCAGCACGCCGATGGTGAGGAAGATCTTCTGCCAGAAGGCATTCATCTTCTTCAGGATCCCGGCGTTGACCACTGCGTTGTCAAAAGACAGCGAGATCTCAAGGACGGAGAGGATCGCCACGACGCCGAAGGCGGTCCACCCCCCGTAGAGGACCGCCGCGACGAGGCCGAGCGCGGTGACCGCGAACGACCAGCCGAAGGTTTTCAGAACCACTGGCTACCCAATCCTGTGTGTACGGGTCTCCCCCGAGCCGTACTCGGCTTTACGAACTTTTGAACCCGCAGTGTAGTCGGCAGCCCCACGTTCCCCACCGGCCCCCGACTTTTGCTCATAACGCGTTATGAGACGTTGACCCCGAAGTCCAGGGCGATGCCCCGCAGACCCGACGCGTACCCCTGCCCGACCGCGCGGAACTTCCACTCGCCCTGGTAGCGATAGACCTCGCCGAAGATCATCGCCGTCTCGGTGGAGGCGTCCTCGCTGAGGTCGTAACGGGCGAGTTCCTGGCCGTCGGCCTGGTTCACCACGCGAATGAAGGCATTGCTGACCTGCCCGAAGGTCTGGCCGCGGTCATCGGCCAGATGGATCGAGACAGGGAAGACGATCTTGTCGCACTGGGCGGGGACCTTGGAGAGGTCGATCAGCAGCGACTCGTCGTCGCCGTCGCCCTCGCCGGTCAGGTTGTCGCCGGTGTGCTCCACGGAGCCGTCCGGGCTCTTGAGCTGGTTGTAGAAGATGAACCACTCATCCCCCATCACCCGCCCGCCGTTGCACATCAGCGCGCTGGCGTCGAGGTCGAAGGGGGCTCCGGTGGTGGAGCGCGCGTCCCAGCCGAGCCCGATCATCACCTGGGTGAGGTTCGGTGCGGCCTTGGACAGGGAGACATTGCCCCCCTTGGCGAGCGTGACGCCCATGATGCTGGTCCTCCCCGGGTCGAGCTTCTTTGGTTGTTTCCCTGCGCGTCCGGCGCCGCACGCAAACCGTGCGGCGCCGGGCGGTCGGAGCGCGGGTTACTGCTGGATCAGACGTTCACACCGAAGTCCTGCGCGATACCGCGCAGGCCCGAGGCGTAGCCCTGGCCGATGGCGCGGAACTTCCACTCCGCACCGTGCCGGTAGAGCTCACCGAAGACCATGGCGGTCTCGGTGGAGGCGTCCTCGCTGAGGTCGTAGCGGGCGATCTCGGCGCCGCCGGCCTGGTTGGCGACGCGGATGAACGCGTTGCGCACCTGGCCGAAGGACTGCTGACGGTTCTCGGCGTCGTAGATCGACACCGGGAAGACGATCTTCTCGACGTCGGCCGGGACACCCGCCAGGTCGACCTTGATCTGCTCGTCGTCGCCCTCGCCCTCACCGGTGAGGTTGTCACCGGTGTGCTCGACGGAGCCGTCGGGGCTCTTGAGGTTGTTGAAGAAGATGAAGTGCGCGTCGCTCGCGACCTTGCCGGACGAGTTCAGCAGCAGCGCGCTGGCGTCCAGGTCGAAGTCGGTGCCGGTGGTGGTGCGGATGTCCCACCCCAGACCGACGATGACCGCGGTGAGGCCAGGGGCCTCCTTGGTCAGCGATACGTTGCCGCCCTTGCTGAGGCTGACTCCCACGAGTCCTCCATAGATGTCCAGGGGCGGGGAGCCCCGCCATGCGTTTGATACCGGATCAACGTATCGATCCTAGTGACGGGTTCCCGTAGCCCGAAGGCCTTGGTACCCAAGAATCACAGGGTGTCGAGCGCCGCGACGTACTCGTTCAGGTCACGGGCGTCCGGCAGACCGTTGACGACGGTCCAGCGGACGACACCCTCCTTGTCGATGACGAAGGTGCCGCGCACCGCGCAGCCCTTGTCCTCGGCGAAGACGCCGTAGGCGCGGGAGACCTCGCCGTGCGGCCAGAAGTCGCTCAGCAGGGGGTACTCGAAGCCCTCCTGCTCGGCGAAGACCCGCAGGGTGGGCACGGAGTCGTTGGAGACGGCGAGCAGCTGCGTGTCGCGGTCCGCGAACCTCGGCAGGTTGTCCCGCAGCTCGCACAGCTCACCGGTGCAGACGCCGGTGAAGGCGAACGGGTAGAAGAGCAGCACGACGTTCTTCTGGCCGCGGAAGTCGGACAGCTTCACGGTCTTGCCGTGGTTGTCCTTGAGCTCGAAGTCGGGGGCTTTGTCGCCGACCTGGATGGCCATTTCCGGCATGTCCCTTCGATGGGGCTGTTCGGGTGGTCGCAACCACCCTACGCAGTGATCGCGAAGGGCCCGCGGACGGGCTGACCGAAGTCAGCCCGTCCGGTGTGTCCGGGGGAGGGTCACTTCTTGGCGGACTTCGCCGCCTTCGGCGTCACCAGACGGCTGCCGCTCCAGTCCTTGCCGACGCTGACGCTCTTGGACGCGGACAGTCCGGCCGTCGTGGCGGCTTCGGAGATGTCGCTCGGCTCGACGTAGCCGTCGCGTCCGGTCTTCGGCGTCAGCAGCAGGATCGAGCCGCCTTCCTCGATGTACGTGGTGGCGTCCACCAGCGCATCCGTCAGGTCGCCGTCGTCGTCGCGGAACCACAGCACCACGGCATCGGCGACGTCGTCGTAGTCCTCGTCCACGAGGTCGCTGCCGATGACTTCCTCAATGGCCTCGCGGAGTTCCTGGTCTACGTCTTCGTCGTAGCCGATCTCCTGGACCACCTGCTCGGGCTGGAAACCCAGCCTGACGGCAGGGTTGGTCCGCTCCTCCGCGTGGTCCGCGGTCGCGCTCACGGGTTGCCTCCTGATCATGTCTTCGGGAATAACTCAGCCGCGCGCGTGCGCGTGGCGTTGGCCGTAGTCCACACGGGCGGGGCGGATCGCGCAAGTACCCGGCCGTTCAGACCGCCGAAACGGTGACGTTCCGGGCTGTGTCACCGCAACTGCCGTCATGGCGTCACACCCCAAGGTGACACACGCCACACCGTTCTGCCCTCTTTGCGCTTTTGGGAACCCTCCGGGGGGACCAGGCTTGGATTACCTCGCAGTAGAGATGACGTTTGGCGCCCCGAGGTACACGATGGGGAACGGCGCAGACAGAGCAAAACCCCAGAAACAAGCCTCGAAGCACAAGCCCGAAGCAAGCCCCGAGAACCAGCCCTCTGACAGGTAAGGAACAGCGTGGCTTCCGGATCCGATCGCAACCCGATCATCATTGGCGGCCTTCCGAGTCAGGTTCCTGACTTCGATCCCGAGGAGACCCAGGAGTGGCTCGACTCCCTCGACGCCGCCGTGGACGAGCGCGGCCGCGAGCGGGCCCGCTACCTGATGCTCCGGCTGATCGAGCGGGCCCGCGAGAAGCGCGTGGCCGTGCCCGAGATGCGCAGCACGGACTACGTCAACACGATCGCGACCAAGGACGAGCCGTTCTTCCCCGGCAACGAGGAGATCGAGCGCAAGATCCTCAACGCGACCCGCTGGAACGCGGCGGTGATGGTGTCGAGGGCCCAGCGTCCCGGCATCGGCGTCGGCGGGCACATCGCCACCTTCGCCTCCTCCGCCTCCCTGTACGACGTGGGCTTCAATCACTTCTTCCGGGGCAAGGACGAGGGCGACGGCGGCGACCAGGTCTTCTTCCAGGGGCACGCCTCTCCGGGCATCTACGCCCGCGCCTTCCTGCTGGACCGGCTCAGCGAGCAGAACCTGGACGCGTTCCGGCAGGAGAAGTCCAAGGCGCCGTACGGCCTGTCCTCGTACCCGCATCCGCGGCTGATGCCGGACTTCTGGGAGTTCCCGACGGTGTCGATGGGCCTCGGCCCGATCGGTGCGATCTTCCAGGCGCGGATGAACCGGTACATGGAGGCGCGGGGGATCGCGGACACCTCCAAGTCGCAGGTGTGGGCGTTCCTCGGCGACGGCGAGATGGACGAGCCGGAGTCGCTCGGCCAGCTGTCCATCGCCGCGCGGGAGGGCCTGGACAACCTCACCTTCGTGGTGAACTGCAACCTCCAGCGGCTCGATGGTCCGGTGCGCGGCAACGGCAAGATCATCCAGGAGCTGGAGTCGCAGTTCCGGGGTGCCGGCTGGAACGTCATCAAGCTGGTGTGGGACCGCACCTGGGACCCGCTGCTGGCCCAGGACCGGGACGGCGTGCTGGTCAACAAGATGAACACCACGCCGGACGGGCAGTTCCAGACCTACGCCACCGAGTCCGGTTCGTACATCCGCGATCACTTCTTCGGTGACGACCACCGGCTGCGGGCGATGGTCGAGGGCATGAGCGACGACCAGATCCTGCACCTGGGGCGCGGTGGTCACGACCACAAGAAGATCTTCGCGGCGTTCTCGGCGGCCAAGGCGCACAAGGGCCAGCCGACGGTGATCCTGGCCAAGACGATCAAGGGCTGGACGCTCGGTCCCAACTTCGAGGGCCGCAACGCCACGCACCAGATGAAGAAGCTGACGGTCGACGACCTCAAGCGCTTCCGCGACCGGCTGCACCTGCCGATCTCCGACAAGGAGCTGGAGTCCGGCGCGCCGCCGTACTACCACCCCGGGCGGGACACCGAGGAGATCCAGTACATGCACGACCGCCGCAACGCGCTGGGCGGGTATGTCCCGACCCGTGTGGTGCGGGCGAAGCCGTTGGCGCTGCCCGACGAGAAGACGTACGCGACCGTGAAGAAGGGCTCAGGTCAGCAGTCCATCGCGACGACCATGGCCTTTGTCCGGCTGCTCAAGGACCTCATGCGGGACAAGGAGATCGGCAAGCGGTTCGTGCTGATCGCGCCGGACGAGTACCGCACGTTCGGCATGGACTCCTTCTTCCCGAGCGCGAAGATCTACAACCCGCTCGGGCAGCAGTACGAGTCGGTGGACCGTGAGCTGCTGCTGGCGTACAAGGAGGCGCCGAACGGGCAGATGCTGCACGACGGCATCTCGGAGGCGGGCTGCACGGCCTCGCTGATCGCGGCGGGTTCGGCGTACGCCACGCACGGCGAGCCGCTGATCCCGGTCTACGTCTTCTACTCGATGTTCGGTTTCCAGCGCACCGGCGACCAGTTCTGGCAGATGGCGGACCAGCTCAGCCGTGGTTTCGTGCTCGGCGCGACCGCGGGCCGCACGACTCTGACCGGTGAGGGGCTCCAGCACGCGGACGGCCACTCCCAGCTGCTGGCCTCGACGAACCCGGGCTGTGTGGCCTACGACCCGGCCTTCTCCTTCGAGATCGCGCACATCGTGCAGGACGGTCTGCGCCGGATGTACGGCCCGACCGCGGACGGCAAGCCCGGCGAGGACGTCTTCTACTACCTCACCGTCTACAACGAGCCGATCCAGCACCCGGCCGAGCCGGAGAACGTGGACGTCGAGGGCATCCTCAAGGGCATCCACCGCTTCAGCGAGGGCACCGCGGGCTCGATCCCGGCGCAGATCATGGCGTCCGGGGTGGCGGTGCCGTGGGCGGTCGAGGCGCAGCGGATCCTCGCCGAGGAGTGGAACGTGAAGGCCGACATCTGGTCGGCGACCTCCTTCAACGAGCTGCGGCGCGAGGCCGTGACCTGCGAGGAGCACAACCTGCTGCACCCCGAGGAGGAGCAGCGGGTGCCGTACGTGACCCGCAAGCTGTCCGGCGCTCAGGGGCCGTTCGTGGCCGTCTCCGACTGGATGCGGTCGGTTCCGGACCAGATCGCGCGGTGGGTGCCGGGCACCTACCAGTCGCTGGGCGCGGACGGCTTCGGCTTCGCGGACACCCGTGGCGCGGCCCGCCGGTTCTTCCACATCGACGCCCAGTCGATCGTGCTGGCGGTGCTCACGGAGCTGGCCAAGGAGGGGAAGGTGGACCGTTCGGCGCTGAAGCAGGCGATCGACCGGTACCAGTTGCTGGATGTGTCGGCGGCGGACCCGGGCGCGGCAGGCGGCGACGCGTAGAGCTCCGCTCGCGAGCGGCTGGAGGGCCGGGGGCATCTGCCTCCCGGCCCTTCCTCATTTCCTACGATGCCGGGATGAAGGAGAGAACCGCGCAGGTCCGTTGGGAACAGCGCACGCAACAGCCGCTGATGGCGCTGGCAGTGGTGTTCGCCGTCGCGTACGCCGTGCCGATCGTGGTCACGCCGGCGGGCCCCGGGCTGGCGCGTGCGTGCACGACGGTGGAGTGGGTGGTGTGGGGGGCGTTCGCGGCGGACTACCTGGTGCGGCTGTGGCTGGCCGAGCGGCGGGTGGATTTCGTACGGCGGCACTGGCTCGACCTGTGCGCGGTGGTGCTGCCGCTGCTGCGGCCGCTGCAGCTGCTGCGGGTGGTGTCGGCGCTGATGCTGGTGGGCCGGCGGGCGCGGATGGCCTCGCAGGTCAAGCTGACGACGTACGTGGTGGGCTCGGTCGTCGGACTGCTGATGTTCGGTTCGCTGGCGGTGTTGTCCGTGGAGCGGGACTCGCCGGATGGGAACATCAAGACGCTGGGTGACGCGGTGTGGTGGTCCTTCACCACGATGACGACCGTGGGCTACGGCGACCACGCGCCGACCACCGGTCTGGGCCGCATACTCGCGGTGGGCCTGATGCTCTCCGGCATCGCCCTCCTCGGTGTGGTGACGGCGAACATCGCGGCGTGGTTCATCGCCCGCTTCGAGAAGGACGACGAAGTGGAACGCCGCCAGACCCAGGCGATCCAGTCGCTGACGGAGGAGATACGCCAGCTGCGTGCGGAGGTGGCGTCCCTGTCGGAACGCTCACCGACCGGTGGGTCCGCTCCCCCGCGTTAGCGGGGTTTCGCCGGATTCTCGGGCCGACGGCGCGCTGTCCCCCTCCGGCAGCGCGCCGCAGCACCGGGTGCCCTTCTGGTCGTACGGACTTGCCTGAGGAACATGCCGTACGGAGGGCTTGACCCACTGTGAACCGCGGCGCGTGCCGGGGACGAGGAATCTTTAGCTCTGTCACCCTGATAGGGGAAACAGGGCCGCGCTAGATGTGGGCCGCGCCCGCTCCCGCCTCGGCGTTCTCGCCGCGCTTGGTCAGGAAGGCGACCGCGACGGCCACCGCCGCGACAGCGGCCGCGACCAGGGACGCCAGGCTCATGCCGGAGATGAAGGTGTCGTGCGCGACGTCCGTGATCTTCGCGGCGATCTCCTGAGGGGTACCCGGGGCCACCGGAGCGACGCCCACCTGGACCGCCTCGGAAGCCTGTGCCTCCTGCGCCGCGGTCAGCTTCGGCAGGCCCGCGTCCGCCCAGTTCCCGGCGAAGTCGCTGTCCACCTTGGAGGCCATCACGGCACCCAGCACGGCCGTACCGAGGCTGCCGCCGATCTGCATCGCGGCCTGCTGGAGACCACCGGCGACACCGGAGAGCTCCATGGGGGCGTTGCCGACGATGACCTCGGTGGCGCCGACCATGACCGGCGCGAGACCGAGGCCGAGAAGGGCGAACCAGAGGGACATCAGGCCGCTGCCCGTGTCCGTCTCCAGCGTGGACATGCCGTACATGGCGATCGCCGTCAGTGCCATGCCGCCCGCCAGCGGGACCCGCGGGCCCAGCTTCGTGATCATCGCGCCCGCGAGCGGCGAGCCGACGATCATCATTCCGGTGAGCGGCAGCAGGTGCAGGCCCGCGTCGATCGGGCTCATGCCGTGCACGTTCTGGAGGTAGAACGTCACGAAGAACAGGCCGCCCATGAAGGCGATGGCCATGAGGACCATCAGGACCACGCCCGCCGACAGCGCGACCGAGCGGAACAGGCCCAGCGGGATCAGCGGCTCGCGGACCTTGGTCTCCCAGAACGCGAAGAAGGCGAAGAGCGCCACCGACACGACGATGAACGTCCACGTCTGGGCGTCGCCCCAGCCCCATTCCGGTGCCTTGATGAGCGCCCACACCAGGCAGAACATCGCGGCCGAGAGCAGCGCGATGCCGAGCAGGTCGAAGGAGCGCGGGGCGTTCTCGGCGCGGTGGTCGAGCAGGATCAGCACACCGAGGACGAGGGCGAGGACACCGACCGGCACGTTGATGAAGAACACCGACTGCCAGTTGACGTGCTCGACCAGGACACCGCCGAGGATCGGGCCGCCCGCGGTGGAGGCACCGATGACCATGCCCCAGATGCCGATCGCCATGTTGAGCTTCTCGGCCGGGAAGGTCGCCCGCAGCAGACCGAGCGCGGCCGGCATCAGCAGCGCGCCGAACAGACCCTGGAGCACCCGGAAGGCGACCACGAACCCGATGCTGCTGGACAGGCCGATCGCACCGGAGGCGGCCGCGAAGCCGACCACGCCGATGAGGAAGGTCTGCCGGTGCCCGAAGCGGTCGCCGAGCTTGCCCGCGGTGATCAGGGAGACCGCGAGCGCCAGGAAGTAACCGTTGGTGATCCACTGGACCTCGGCGAACGTGGCGCCCAGGTCCTTCTGGATGGCCGGGTTCGCGATGGCCACGATGGTGCCGTCCAGCGCCACCATCATCACGCCCACGGCGACGGTTATGAGCGTGAACCAGGGATGCCCACGAAGCCCTGAGGGCGGGACGGCGTCCTGGGGCGCCTTGTCGACGATGGTCTGACTAGTCATGCCCCGAGGCTAGTGACAGCCTCTGACAATTGACAAACCAATTCACAAGTCGGTAACTGACGGATATGCAAACACTCCGCGAACGCAAGAAGCAGCGCACCCGGATCGCCCTGCTTCGCGCGGCGCTCGAACTGTTCACCACCCGCGGCTACGAGGAGACGACGGTCGACGACATCGCCGCCGCCGTCGAGGTCTCCCAGCGCACCTTCTTCCGCTACTTCGCGAACAAGGAGGAGGCTGCCCTCGCCGTGCAGGAGATGACGGAGGACTACTACGTCGAGGCCGTACGGCGGCGGCCGCCCGAGGAGGCGCCGATGGAGGCGCTGCGGCAGGCCGTGGTGGAGGGCTGGGACGGACTCAGCGAGGTCATCGAGTCGGTCGTACCGGTGGAGTTGCACCTGCGCATGTACCGGCAGGTGGAGTCGACGCCCGCGCTGCTCGCCGCGCATCTGCGGCGCTCCGCGGAGACGGAGGAGCGGATCGCGCGCGTGCTGGCCGAGCGGGAGGGCCTCGACGTGGACGCCGATCCCCGGCCGCGGCTCGCGGTGGCGGTCTTCGGCGGGGTGATGCGGGTCACCGAACGGCAGTGGAGCATGGGCGACGACTTCAGCCTGGCCGGTATCCGCGAACTGACCATCTCCTACCTGGAACAGGTAGGACCCGCGCTGACCGAGAGCTGGCGCGACAGCTGAACTTCCGCTAGCACGAAACGTGATCCCCGTCACTCGGTTAACGGGAGACTCGTTCGTTCTCCTAGTGTGTCCTCCCAGTGACTTCCTTCGACACGCCCCCGCAACTGAACGTCTGGCGCGCGCTGCTCGCGCTGGCCGTGGTGTTCGTCATGCTGGCGACCACCGGCTGGACCGCCCTGCGCAACCAGCGCCCGACGCCCGCGCTCCAGGCCTCGCTGTCCGCCTGGGAGCACGGCCGGATCGCCGGTCACCGGCTGCCCTCCCCGGACTCCGAGCCCGCGCTGCTGTCCCGGTTCTTCGCCACGCTCACCAGCGACCAGAGCACCGCCCTGGTGCGCCGCTACCCGCTCGCGGTCGGCAACATGAACGGCGCCCCGGTGAAGCTGCGCTACCGCGCCAACCGTGTCGCACTGCTCCAGGCCCGCAAGGTCGAGCTGAAGCGCATGCACGACAAACGGCTCTCGCCCGCGGGGCAGCAGGAGGCCGGCGAGCGGATGAACCGCTACGAGGCGCTGATGAGCCCCGGCCGGCACATCCTCGCCTTCGACCCCGCGGGCTCGGGCCGGGTCGCCGAGGTCTTCGGCGATCTCGACCGCGCCGACCGGGTCTCCGTCGTCGTCCCCGGCGTCGACACCGATCTGCTCACCTTCCAGCGCACCTACCGCAAGTACTCGGCACCGGTCGGCATGGCGCAGTCGCTGTACGCGGCCGAGCGCACCGCCGCCCCGTTCACACGCACCGCCGTGATCGCCTGGGCCGACTACACCGCGCCCGGCGGACTCGGCATCGACTCGGCCACCGCGGGCCGTGCCGCGGGCGGCGCCGTGCGGCTGAACGCGCTCGTGCGGGCGCTGCCCGGGAACGCGCCGGTGTCGCTGTTCTGCCACAGCTACGGCTCGGTGGTGTGCGGGGTCGCCGCGCACACGACGCCGGAGCGGGTGACCGACATCGCGGTGGCCGGCAGCCCCGGGATGCGCGTCGCCAAGGCCGCCCATCTGGGCACCTCGGCGCGGGTCTGGGCGATGCGGGACGCCGACGACTGGATCCAGGACGTGCCGAACCTGGAGCTGGGCGGGCTCGGCCATGGCGCCGACCCGATGTCCTCGGAGTTCGGGGCGCGGGTGCTGTCGGCGGCGGACGCCGAGGGGCACAGCGGGTACTTCGAACCGGGCACGGACAGCGTGCGCAACTTCGCCGGGATCGGAGTTGGCGCGTATGACTCGGTGCGCTGCGCCGGAGATGACGAAGAATGTCGGGAGGGTTTGTCCGGCGGCGCGACGGCCGGACGCGCGTAGAGGCGCAGAAACTACGGTCTGCGCGAGGAGGCGACGGAGGAGCTCGTGCCGCATACGATGAGCCGCATGGGTGACGTACTGGCCGGATTTCATGCCGCCTGGGAGTTCGAGTCCGACTCCGTGCTCATCCGTTACGAACGGGGGATTCGAACACCTAAGCTCCTACAGGCGCTCGGGGAGCGCCGGGTGCCGCTGTCGGCGGTCTCCGCGGTGACCCTGGCGCCCGGCAAGCGCGGCACCGTGGTGCTGCGCGCGGAGCTGCGGCCCGGGGCCGATCCGCTGCTGGAGGCGGCCGACGGGCAGTTGAAGGAAGGGTGCGATCCGTACCGGCTGGTGCTGCCGGCCGAGCGGGAGACGCTCGCCGAGTACTACGCCGACGAACTGGCGGCACAGTTGACGGAGACCGGTCCGGCGGACCGTTTCCTGGTGCCGGCGCCCGAACCGCCCCGGTCGTTCAAGGCGTACGACGGCAAGGCGTCCTTCGACGGGCGCACGGTCTCCTTCCGCTGGTTCTGGACGGGCGCGTCCTCGGCGAAGTGGAAGGCCGGCGACCAGTCCTTCGCGATCAGTGAGCTGAGCGGGGTCGAGTGGCGCTCCCCCGAGGTCTTCGAGGGTCATCTACGGCTGCTGCGGCGCGGGGAGACCGGCCCGGCGCAGGTGGACCATGATCCGGCGGCGGTGGTGTTCGGTCTCGGATACGGGCCGGTGCACGAGTCACTGCCGTTCGCGGCGGCGGTCCTCGCAGCCGTACGGCAGTGCGGTCCGGCGCCGGTCGCGGCGGTTCCCCGCCGCGACCCGGCCGACATCGCCGAGCGGATCCGTCATCTCGGGGAACTTCACCAGGCCGGGCTGGTCACCGATGAGGAATTCTCCGTGAAGAAGGCGGAGTTGCTGGCGGAGCTGTGAGAATCACTCCCTGCCCGCGGACGTGAACGTCATGTCCGCGTACCGGTCCCCCGCCACCTGAGCCGCGATCGGGTCCAGCAACGCCAGTTGCTCACCCGTCAGTTGGATCCTGGTGGCGCCCGTGTTCTCCTCCACCCGGGTGGGCTTGCGGGTGCCGGGGATCGGGACGACCGGGAGGTTGTGGACCTCGGTCTGCTGCTGGACCCAGGCCAGGGCGATCTGGCCGAGGGAGGCGCCGTGGGAGTCGGCGACCTTGCGGACGGGGGCCAGCAGGGCCGCGTTGGCGGTGGCGTTGTCGCCGGTGAAACGGGGCTGTTGGCGGCGGAAGTCACCGGCGGTGAGGTCCTTGTCGGCCGAGCCGAAGGAGCCCGCGAGGAAACCCCGGCCGAGCGGCGAGTACGGCACCAGGGCCACGCCCAGCTCCTGGGCCGCGGGCACCACCTGCGCCTCGATGTCCCGGCTGAACAGCGACCACTCCGACTGCACGGCCGCGATGGGATGCACGGCGTGCGCGGCGCGCAGTTCGGCGGCCGTGACCTCGCTCAGGCCCAGATGCTTGACCTTGCCCTCCCGCACCAGCTCGGCCATGACGGCGACGGTGTCCTCGATGGGGACGTTCACATCACGCCGGTGCATGTAGTAGAGATCGATCGTCTCGACGTCCAGACGCTTCAGGCTCGCCTCGACTGCCTGCCGGATGTAGGACGCGTCATTGCGGATGACCCGTCGGGTCGGCTCGTCCGGCGGGATCGACAGGGCGAACTTGGTCGCGATGACGACCTCGTCGCGGTGGGCCCGGAAGAACGGGGACAGGAAGAGTTCGTTCTCGCCGGCGCCGTAGGCGTCCGCCGTGTCGTAGAGGGTGACGCCCAGTTCCAGGGCCCGTTCCAGGGTGGCCCGGGACTCCTTGGCGTCCGAGGGGCCGTAGGCGAAGCTCATGCCCATGCAGCCGAGGCCCTGCACCCCCGTCTCGGGGCCTGTGTCGCCGAGGCGTGCGGTCGCGATCCTGCTGTTCTCGGTCATCGGGGCCTTTCCGACGCCAGGGCCTGCCCGGCGTCGCCGTAGAAAGCGATCTTGCGGTCGAGCACGGCGAGCGTGTCCTGGAGTTCGGCGATCCGGGACAGCACGTCCCGGCGGGTCTCCTCCAGGAGTTCGTAGCGCTCGCCATAGGTGTGGTCGCCCTCGCGCACCAGCTCGGCGTACCGGACCATGTCGGCGACCGGCATTCCGGTGAGCCGCAGCTTGCCGACGAGGTCGAGCCAGTCCAGGTCGCGGTTGCTGTACCGGCGCTGGCCGGTGTGCGAGCGGTCGATGTGCGGCATCAGGCCGATCCGCTCGTACCAGCGCAGGGTGTGCGCGGTCAGGCCGGTGAACGCGGCGACCTCGCTGATCGTGTAGCTGTCCTGGCCGTCCGGGCGCCGGCCGGGGCTCAGTGGCCCCGCGCAGATGTCGGTCCTGGTGGCCGTGGTCTCCGTCACCGTCATGCGCTCAACGCTATGGCCTTGGAGTGGACTCCAAGCAAGCCGAAAGGGTAAGAAAACCACGGGACATGACGTGATCGCCCTGGCTAGCGTGCGGGACATGAGTCTCGTACGCCGTGCCACGACCGAGGACGCCGTCGAAGTACTGCGGCTGCGTCAGGTGATGATCGACTCACTGGCGGCCGCGCCGGGTGCCACCGACTGGCACCCGCGGTCGCTGCCGGCCCTGCGCGACCGACTGGCCGGTCCGGACGGGGAGTTCGCGGCATACGTCGTCGACCACCCGGAGCGGCCGGGGGCGTTGGCGGCTCTGGCCGCGGGCACGCTGGAGTACCGCATCGGGCGGGCCGGGAATCCACAGGGGCTGATCGGGTACGTCTTCAGCGTCGCGACCGACCCCGAGGCGCGGCGCCGCGGGTACGCACGCGCGTGCATGGAGGAACTGCTGGACTGGTTCCGCGACCAGGGCGCCGGATATGTCATGCTCACCGCCTCCCCGGACGCCGAACCGCTGTACACCTCACTCGGCTTCACCCGGGACCCCGACCCCTCGATGCGGCTGCACCTCTGAGCGGCTTAGGCTCACTGGCATGTCGCTGAGCAGTCTTGCGTTGATCGAGAACTGGCCGGTCCCCACCGCCGCCGCGGGTGTCGTGCGGGCGGACGGGACGGTGCTGGGTACCCACGGCCCGGCCGGGCACCGCTTCCCGCTCGCCTCGGTCACCAAGCCGCTGGCCGCGTACGCCGCACTGGTCGCCTACGAGGAGGGCGCGGTCGAGCTCGACGAGCCGGCCGGTCCCGCGGGCTCGACGGTGCGGCATCTGCTCGCGCACACCTCGGGGCTCGCCTTCGACGAGCACCGGGTGACGGCCCCGCCCGGGGAGCGGCGGCTGTACTCCAACGCCGGGTTCGAGCAGCTCGGGGACCACATCGCGAAGGCTACGGACATCCCGTTCGCGGAGTATCTGCGGCAGGCGGTGCTGGCGCCGCTGGGCATGACGGCGACCTCGCTGGAGGGCTCTCCCGCCAAGGACGGGGTGTCCACGGTCGAGGATCTGCTGCGGTTCGCGGCCGAGGTGCAGGCGCCGCGGCTGCTGGACCCGCGGACGGTGGCCGAGGCGATGACCGTGCAGTACCCGGGGACCAAGGGCGTGCTGCCGGGGTACGGGCACCAGAACCCCAACGACTGGGGGCTCGGTTTCGAGATCCGCGACGGCAAGTCCCCGCACTGGACGGGCTCCTCGTCCTCGCCGCGCACCTTCGGGCACTTCGGCCAGTCCGGCACGTTCCTGTGGATCGACCCGGACGCCGGACTCGCGTGCGTGGCGCTGACGGACCGGGCGTTCGGGCCCTGGGCGGTCGAGGTCTGGCCGGTGTTCACCGACGCGGTACTGGCGGAGCTGCGCCGGTAGCCGCCGGTGGCACCGGCCGACCTCGCCCAGGACGGTCGCGCCTAGGACAAGGGGAACCGGCGCTCGCAGTCACGGCTGACGGAGTCGCCGGGGTCGGCGAACGCGCTGTCGCTGGAGCCGCCGTCGCAGGTCACCCAGTCGTTGCCGCCGACGCCGTCACTGGCGTTGACGGAGTCGTTGCCACCGCCGGTCGTGATGACGTCCGTGCCGGATCCGGCGTTCACCGAGCTGCTCACGGCCACACCCACGGACAGCACGTCCGACCAGTTGCCCAGCGAGAAGGCGAGCCGGGTGGCGGTGGCGGTGGCGCCGCAGGCGGCCGCGGTCGAGCTCAGCCGGGTGCAGCCCGGTCCCGCGGTGATGCCCGACTGGTCCTCGACTATGAGGCGGCCGCTGGCGGACGACACGGTGACGTAGTTGCTGACGCCGCTGCGCGCGTTCAGCGAGACGGTCCCGCTGCTGCGGACCACCGTGGACCCGGGCGGCTCCTGCGCGACGGCGGGTGCGGCGAACGCGGTCACGAGGACTCCCGCGGCGAGGGCGGGGGCGACGACGTGCTTCAGGGCGCTGACGGTCTTCATGCTGGGCTTTCTCCTTGTACGGGAGAGGGCGCCGGGGCCGGCGGCCTCGAACCCAGCCAAACAGTCAGTGATCACTACCGCACTGTCTGCTACGTACGTTCGGGTTTCGAGCCCTCGTTCGAAAACGCCGCCGCCATTTCCCACAGCAGCACTTCCGCACCCGCGTCCGCGACCAGTTCCGCGTCCCGTGCGCCCGTGATCCGCGCCGCGTCACCGGGCCCCAACTCCACGCCGTCGAGCCGCACTTCACCGCGTACGACATGGACGTAGACGTACGCCCCGTCCGGCACCGCGGTCCGCTCCCCCGCCCCCAGCCGTCGGACGTGCAGCAGCGCGCCCGCCTCCGGGATCGCGTACGGCGTCGAATCCGCGATGCCGTGCACGATCTCGTAGACCGGGGTGCCGCCGGGGTTCAGCGGGGCCAGCCAGGTCTGGACGAAGGTGAGCGGGGCGGTGCCGTCGTTGCGTTCCACATGGCGGACGCCTGCCGCCGAGCTCAGGCGTTGCACATCGCCGGGGCGGACCAGGGTTTCGTGACCCTGGGAGTCTCGGTGGGTCAGCTCGCCCTCCACCACCCACGTGATGATCTCGGTGTGGCTGTGCGGGTGTTCGTCGAAGCCCGCGCCCGGCGCGAGCCGTTCCTCGTTGCACGCGATCATCGCGCCGAAGCGGAGGTTGTCCGGGTCGTAGTGGGGGCCGAAGGAGAAGGCGTGCCGGGAGGAGATTCCCGCTGCCGCCTCGCCGCCTGGGTAGCGCTCAGCCGCGCGCCGTACATCCGTCACGGACCCCACCGTAGACCCCGGCAGCGCACAGTCCCGTCCGGATAAGGCAGTCTTGTCCCCGTGCCCGAACCCGAAGCCCGTAAGTCCGAAGCCGCAGCACATGACGCCCACCCGCACTCCGCGACCCTGAAGCGGCTGGAGAAGTCCTCCGGATCCCTCGCCGCCCAGGCCATCACGCGCATGGACGAGACGCTGCCGTGGTACCGGGCGATGCCCCCGGAGAACCGTTCCTGGATCGGGCTGGTCGCCCAGGCCGGTATCGCGGCCTTCACCGAGTGGTTCCGGCATCCCGATGCCCCTCAGGCCATCTCCACCGATGTGTTCGGGACGGCGCCCCGGGAGCTGACCCGGGCCATCACCCTGCGGCAGACCGTGGAGATGGTGCGGACCACCATCGAAGTCATGGAGTCCGCCATCGACGAGGTGGCCGCCCCGGGCGACGAGTCCCTGCTGCGCGAGGCGCTCCTGGTCTACGCCCGCGAGATCGCCTTCGCCACCGCCCAGGTCTATGCCCAGGCCGCCGAGGCACGCGGTGCCTGGGACGCCCGCCTGGAGTCGCTGGTGGTGAACGCGGTGCTGAGCGGGGAGGCCGACGAGGGCGCCGTCTCCCGGGCCGCCGCGCTCGGCTGGAACTCGCCCGAGCATGTGTGCGTGGTGCTCGGCACCGCCCCCGACGGGGACTCCGAGCTGACCGTCGAGGCCATCCGGCGGGCCGCCCGGCACGCCAAGCTCCAGGTGCTCACCGGGGTGCTCGGGGACCGGCTGGTCGTCATCGCCGGCGGCAACGACAATCCGCTCGCCGTGGCCAAGTCGCTGATCGGCCCGTATGCCGCCGGACCGGTGGTCGCCGGGCCCATCGTGCCGGACCTGCTGGCCGCCACCCGCTCCGCGCAGGCCGCCGCCGCCGGGCTCAAGGCGTGTTCCGCCTGGCAGGACGCCCCACGGCCGGTACTGGCGGACGACCTGCTTCCGGAACGCGCCATCGCCGGGGATCCCAGCGCGCGCGAGCAGTTGGTGGAGGAGATCTACAGACCACTGGAGGAGGCCGGGTCCGCGCTCCTGGAGACCCTCTCCGTCTATCTGGAACAGGCGAGCAGTCTCGAAGGCGCCGCCCGGATGCTCTTCGTGCATCCCAACACCGTGCGCTACCGGCTTCGACGTGTGACTGACGTCACCGGTTGGTCGCCTTCGGATGTACGCTCCGCGTTCACGCTGCGGATCGCGCTGATCCTGGGACGTCTGGTCGACGGGGATCCTCAGCCATAGGGTTTTGTCGGGGCCCCACAAAACCCCCTCGTGTTCTTCGTCCCTGTCCCCACGGGCGGCCGTGGCCGTCCCCAAGAGAGAGTGTGAGAGTGCTCGTACTCGTCGCTCCCGGCCAGGGCGCCCAGACGCCTGGCTTCCTGACTCCCTGGCTCGACCTGCCCGGTGCCGCTGACCGCGTCGCCGCCTGGTCCGACGCCATCGGCCTCGACCTCGTCCACTTCGGCACCAAGGCCGACGCGGACGAGATCAGGGACACGTCCGTGGCCCAGCCGCTGCTGGTGGCCGCCGGGCTCCTGTCCGCCGCGGCACTGGGTGCCGTGACCCCGGGCGCCGTCGCCGGACACAGCGTCGGTGAGATCACCGCCGCCACGTTCGCCGACGTCCTGGACGACACCGCCGCGCTGACCCTCGTACGCAAGCGCGGGCTCGCCATGGCCGAGGCCGCCGCGATCACCGAGACCGGGATGTCGGCGCTGCTCGGCGGCGACCCCGAGACCTCGATCGCACACCTGGAGAAGCTCGGTCTGACCCCGGCGAACATCAACGGCGCCGGCCAGATCGTGGCCGCCGGCACCCTGGAGCAGCTCGCCGCGCTCGCCGAGGACAAGCCCGAGGGCGTGCGCAAGGTCGTCCCCCTGAAGGTCGCCGGTGCCTTCCACACGCACCACATGGCTCCCGCCGTCGACACGCTGGCCGAGGCCGCCAAGGAGCTCTCCGCCGCGGACCCGACGCTGGCCTACGTCTCCAACAAGGACGGCAAGACCGTCGCCACCGGCGCCGAGGTGCTGGAGCGGCTGGTCGGCCAGGTCGCCAACCCGGTCCGCTGGGACCTGTGCATGGAGACCTTCGTCGGCCTCGGCGCGACGGCGCTGATCGAGGTGTGCCCCGGCGGTACGCTCACCGGTCTCGCCAAGCGCGCGATGAAGGGCGTGCAGACGCTCGCCCTGAAGACCCCCGACGACCTCGACGCGGCTCGCGAGCTGATCGCCGAGCACACGGCCTGACAAGGAGTCCGAGCAGCATGGCGAAGATCAAGCCCAGCAAGGGCGCCCCGTACGCGCGCATCCTCGGGGTGGGCGGCTACCGCCCCACCCGGGTCGTGCCCAACGAGGTCATCCTTGAGAAGATCGACTCGTCCGACGAGTGGATCCGCTCGCGCTCCGGCATCGAGACGCGGCACTGGGCCTCCGACGAGGAGACCGTCGCCGCGATGTCGATCGAGGCGTCCGGCAAGGCGATCGCCGACGCGGGGATCTCCGCGGAGCAGATCGGCGGCGTGATCGTCTCGACCGTCTCGCACTTCAAGCAGACCCCGGCCGTGGCCACCGAGATCGCCGACAAGCTCGGCACCGCCAAGGCCGCCGCCTTCGACATCTCGGCCGGCTGCGCGGGCTTCGGCTACGGCCTCACCCTCGCCAAGGGCATGATCGTCGAGGGCAGCGCCGAGTACGTCCTCGTCATCGGTGTGGAGCGGCTGAGCGATCTGACCGACCTGGAGGACCGCGCGACGGCCTTCCTGTTCGGCGACGGCGCCGGCGCGGTCGTCGTGGGCCCGGCCCAGGAGCCCGCCATCGGCCCCACGGTCTGGGGTTCCGAGGGCGACAAGTCCGAGACGATCAAGCAGACCGTGCCGTGGACGGACTACCGCAACGGCGAGGTCGACAAGTTCCCTGCGATCACGCAGGAGGGCCAGGCGGTGTTCCGCTGGGCCGTGTTCGAGATGGCGAAGGTCGCCCAGCAGGCGCTGGACGCGGCCGGGATCAGCTCGGACGACCTGGACGTCTTCATTCCCCACCAGGCCAACGAGCGGATCATCGACTCGATGGTGAAGACGCTGAAACTGCCGGAGCACGTCACGGTCGCCCGTGACATCCGCACCACCGGCAACACCTCGGCCGCCTCGATTCCGCTCGCGATGGAGCGGCTTCTGGCGACCGGCGAGGCAAAGAGCGGCGACACCGCGCTCGTCATCGGCTTCGGGGCGGGTCTCGTGTACGCCGCCACTGTCGTTACTCTCCCCTAGGCACTCCGTGCCGGATCATCGTTTTGATCCGCTGCGGAAAGCACTGCCAAACCCTCTGGATTACTACGAAGGAGCGCCTGACATGGCCGCCACTCAGGAAGAGATCGTCGCCGGTCTCGCCGACATCGTGAACGAGATCGCCGGCATCCCGGTCGAGGACGTCCAGCTGGACAAGTCCTTCACCGACGACCTGGACGTCGACTCCCTGTCCATGGTCGAGGTCGTCGTCGCCGCCGAAGAGCGCTTCGACGTCAAGATCCCGGACGAGGACGTCAAGAACCTCAAGACGGTCGGCGACGCGACCGACTACATCCTCAAGCACCAGGCCTGAGTCTTCGCTTAGGCCGGATGTGCCCGGCCCCGCCACCCGGCGGTGGCGCCGCTGAATCCTCGTATCCCGTTGGAGAAAGAATTCCCGTGAGCTCGACCAATCGCACCGTGGTCGTCACCGGTATCGGCGCAACCACACCGCTGGGTGGCGACGCAGCCTCGACCTGGGAGGGCCTGGTCGCCGGACGTTCCGGTGTCAAGCCCCTGGAGCAGGAGTGGGCCGCCGACCAGGCGGTCCGTATCGCCGCGCCGGTCGCCGTTGAGCCGACCGAGGTGATCGCCCGTCCGCAGGCCCGACGGCTCGACCGTTCGGCCCAGTTCGCGCTGATCGCGGCCAAGGAGGCCTGGGCCGACGCCGGTTTCACCGACCGCGCCGGTGAGGACTCCAACGTCGACCCGGACCGGCTCGGTGCGGTCATCGCCTCCGGCATCGGTGGCGTGACGACCCTGCTCGACCAGTACGACGTGCTCAAGGAGAAGGGCGTCCGCCGCGTCTCCCCGCACACCGTCCCCATGCTGATGCCGAACGGCCCCTCCGCGAACGTGGGTCTGGCCGTGGGCGCCCGTGCGGGCGTGCACACGCCGGTCTCCGCCTGCGCCTCCGGCGCCGAGGCCATCGGCTACGCCATCGAGATGATCCGTTCCGGCCGTGCCGACGTGGTCGTCGCCGGCGGCACCGAGGCGGCGATCCACCCGCTGCCCATCGCCGCGTTCGGCAACATGATGGCGATGTCCAAGAACAACGAGGACCCCGAGGGCGCCTCGCGCCCCTACGACGTCGCCCGGGACGGTTTCGTCCTCGGCGAGGGTGCCGGTGTGGTCGTCCTGGAGTCCGCCGAGCACGCCGCCAAGCGCGGTGCGCGGGTGTACGCCGAGGCGGTCGGCCAGGGCATCTCCGCCGACGGCCACGACATCGTGCAGCCGGAGCCGGAGGGCCGCGGTATCGCGCACGCGCTCCAGAACCTGCTGGACCGGACCGACCTGCAGCCGTCGGAGATCGTGCACGTCAACGCGCACGCGACCTCGACACCGGCCGGTGACATCGCGGAACTGAAGGCGCTGCGGAAGGTGTTCGGTGACGACGCCGACCACATGGCGGTTTCGGCGACCAAGTCGATGACCGGTCACCTGCTGGGTGGTGCCGGTGGAGTGGAGACGGTCGCGACCGTGCTCGCCCTGTACCACCGGGTGGCTCCGCCGACCATCAACGTCGACAACCTCGACCCCGAGGCCGAGGCCAACGCGGACGTGGTCCGCGGCGAGGCCCGCAAGCTTCCCGTCGAGGGCCGGATCGCCGCGCTGAACGACTCGTTCGGCTTCGGCGGCCACAACGTGGTGCTGGCGTTCAGGACCGTCTGAGCGACTTCCGTACGTAACTGAAGGGCCCCCACCTTGCGAGGTGGGGGCCCTTCACGCGTTCCGGGAAACTCAGACCACCTGGTGCAGCCAGCGCACCGGGGCTCCCTCGCCCGCGTACCTGAACGGTTCCAGTTCGTCGTCCCAGGGCTTGCCGAGGAGTTTGGAGAGTTCGGCCTCCAGGTCCGTCTCGCCTCGCTGGCTGCGGAGCAGGGCGGCGCGGAGGCGGTCCTCGGGGATCAGGATGTCGCCGTGGATGCCGGTGACGGCGTGGAAGATGCCGAGGTCGGGGGTGCAGCTGTAGCGCTCGCCCTCGGCGGTGGGGCAGGGTTCCGCGGTCACCTCGAAGCGCAGGAGGTGCCAGCCGCGCAGGGCCGACGCCAGCTTGGAGGCGGTGCCCGCCTGGCCCTGCCAGGAGAACTCCGAGCGCCAGGTGCCGGGCGCGGCGGGCTGCCGGATCCAGTCGAGATTGACGCGTGTGCCGAGCACCCCGGCGACGGCCCACTCGACGTGCGGGCACAGCGCGCGCGGCGCGGAGTGCACGTACAGAACTCCACGTGTCGTCACCGGGACCTCCGGGCAGAGCGGGACATCTTGCGAACTGGCGGACGGCCGTGGCGGGGCAGCCACGTTGATGGCGAGGCTACCGTGCGGCGGCGCAAGGAGTGTGACGTACCGTCGGTCCCGGTGCCGTGAAACGCCCGCCATTCACCCGGCAGGACGCCTGTAGGGGGTGGAACCGTTGCATCGCGCGCGCTCGGGAACTCCCACGCGTTGTATGGAGGGGGACCTGTAGTCGACGAGCGAGGGGATCAGCAGCGGATGCGGAAGACCGGTCACCGCTCACGAGCCGTGCTCGCCGTGCTGTCCGCGGCCGTCCTGGGTCTGGCCGGCTGTGACGCCGTCGGGGGGAACTCACCGGGGCCCTCCGGGACGGACGCGCAGCGGGAGAAGCAGCCCCGGCCGAAGCCGACCCCGCTGTGGGACCGCAGCCCGGAGTCGGTCGCGGCCGTGGGCGACTCCATCACCCGTGGCTTCGACGCCTGCTCGGTGCTCGCGGACTGTCCGGAGGTGTCGTGGGCGACCGGCAGCAGCCAGGAAGTGGACAGTCTCGCGGTGCGGCTGCTCGGTGAGACCAAGGCCGCCGAGCGGAGCTGGAACTACGCGGTCACCGGGGCGCGGATGACGGATCTGGCCGGGCAGATGGCGCAGGCGGCGACCCGGAAGCCGGAGCTGGTGACGGTGATGGCGGGGGCCAATGACGCCTGCCGGGACAGCACCGAGGCGATGACGCCGGTGGCCGACTTCCGCGCGCAGTTCGAGGAGGCGCTGCGGACGCTGCGGGGTGCGCTGCCGAAGGCGCAGGTGTATGTGGCGAGCGTGCCGGATCTGAAGCGGCTGTGGTCGCAGGGGCGGACCAACGAACTGGGCAAGCAGGTGTGGAAGCTGGGCATCTGCCCGTCGATGCTGGAGGACGCGGACTCGCTGGACGCGGCCGACGCGCTGCGGCGGGAGACCGTGCAGAAGCGGGTGGAGGAGTACAACAAGGCGCTGAAGGAGGTGTGCGCCAAGGACCGGCGGTGCCGGTTCGACGGCGGCGCGGTGTACGCGTACCGCTTCGGGACGGATCAGCTGAGCCGCTGGGACTGGTTCCATCCCAGTGTGAACGGCCAGGCGCGGCTGGCCGAGATCGCCTACCGGACGGTCACGGCGAAGTCCCCGTGACTTAGGGTTTCGCACATGAACGAACTCTTCGGCACACTTTCCGACGGCACGGCCGTGCACCGCTGGACGCTTGAGCGGGCCGGTGTCCGGGTGCGGGTGCTGACGTACGGCGGGATCGTGCAGTCGGTGGAGGTCCCGGACCGGGACGGGCTCGCCGCGGACGTGGTGCTGGGGTTCGCCGAGCCGGGGGACTATCCCGCGCACTCCGGGCCGTATTTCGGCGCGCTGGTCGGGCGGTACGCCAACCGGATCGCGCGGGGCCGTTTCACCCTGGACGGGCTGACGTACGCGCTGCCGGTCAACAGCGGGCCGAACTGTCTGCACGGCGGTGAGCGCGGTTTCGACCAGCGGGTGTGGGACGCGGAGCCGGTCGCGCACGGGGTGCGGCTGAGCCGGGTCTCGGCGCACGGCGAGGAGGGCTTCCCGGGCCGGCTGGAGCTGGCGGCGACGTACTCGCTGGACGCGGACGGCGCGCTGCGGATCGCCTATGAGGCGGTGACGGACGCGCCGACGGTCGTGAACCTGACGAACCACAGCTACTTCAACCTGGCCGGTTCGGGGAACGCGGGCGGCCATGAACTGCGGATCGCCGCCTCCCGGTTCACGCCGGTGGACGCGGATCTGATCCCGACCGGCGAGGAGGAGCCCGTCGAGGGCACCCGGTTCGACTTCCGTGCCCCGCGCAAGGTGGGCTCCGGCTACGACCACAACTTCGTGCTGGACAAGGGCGTGACGGACAGCCCGGTGGCGGTCGCCGAGCTGCACGACCCGGCGTCCGGGCGGGTGCTGACGGTGTCGACGACCGAGCCCGGACTCCAGCTGTACACCGCCGACCATCTCGCCGATCCCTTCGCACCGGGCGACGGCATCGCCCTGGAGACCCAGCACTTCCCCGACTCCCCCAACCGTCCGGACTTCCCGAGCACGGTGCTGCGGCCGGGCGAGGTGTTCCGCTCGGAGACGGTGTACGCCTTCTCATCGCGGTAGGCGCAGATGAGCCCCGGTCCGGGCGTCAGGTCCCGGACCGGGGCTGTCCATGGGGAACGTGTCCCGGATCAGACGTTAATCGTCGCGGTGAGCCTGCGGTCCGCGATCGAGCGCCCGGCCTGGATCTCGTACGAACCCTTCACAAATGACCATGAGCTGGTCTTCTCGTCCCAGATCTGGAAGGCCCGGCGCGGGAGCTCCACCACGGCCTCGACGGTCTCCCCCGGTGCCGCCTCCACCTGTGCGAAGCCGGCCAGTACGCGTGCCGGGCGCTCGGCGTCGGGCTCGTCCGGGGCCAGGTAGATCTGCACGACCTCGCGCCCGCTCCGCTCGCCGGTGTTGCGGACGCGGACCTTGGCGGTCGTACCGTCGAGTTCCAGTGACTGGTAGGCCCACCCGGTGTAGCCGAGGCCGTGGCCGAAGGGGTACGCGGGGGTGCGGCCCAGCTTCTCCCAGGCTCGGTAGCCGATGAAGACGCCCTCGGTGTACGGCAGTTCGCCGTCGGTGGGGACGACCCGGGTGACCGGGGCGTCGGTGAGGGAGCCCCAGGTGGTGGGGAGCCGGCCGCCGGGCTCACGGTCGCCGGTGAGCACGTCGGCGAGGGCCGCGCCGCCCTCCTGGCCGGGGAACCAGCTCAGCAGGACCGCGGCGACCTCGTCGCGCCAGGGCAGTTCCACCGGGGAACCGGAGTTGACGACCACGACGGTGTTGGGGTTGGCAGCGGCGACGGCGCGCACCAGGTCGTCCTGGCGGCCGGGGAGGTACAGGTCGGTGCGGTCGAAGCCCTCCGACTCCACGAGGTCGGTGGTGGCGACCACGACGACGGCGGTGTCGGCGGCGCGGGCGGCCTCGACGGCCTCGGCGATGAGCTCGTCGGCGTCGCGCCGGGGCTCCTGGCCGACGAGGGTGAAGCCGACGCCCTTGATGGGCGCGTCCTCGGGGATGCTCACGGTGTGGGTGAGGGAGATCTCGACCGTCTCCCCCGCGGTCAGTTCGGCCACGGCGCGCGGTTCGGGGGCGCCGAAGAAGGTGGCGAAGGGGTCGGAGGCGTCGTCGCCGCCCTGGACCCCGTCGAAGTACGTCGTGCCCGCGACGGTGAGGACGAAGGGGCCCCGGCCCTTGATGCCGAGGGTGTGCGGGCCGGTCTCGCGCGGGGTGAAGGTGCCGGTCAGCTCGACGGTGTGCAGGGTGTCATGGGTGACGCCGTCGGGGAGGTCGGAACCCATCCACTGGATCTGGCCGTTGGGGGCGTTCGAGCTGCCGATGACCTCGCCCTCGGCGTCGCGGCAGACGGCCCGCAGCGTGAATCCCTTGTCGGCTACGGCGAGTTCGGTATTGGGGTCGGCGCCGATCGTGTAGGTCAGGCTGCCCTCGGGGAGGGCGGCGATGAGGCCGTCGAGCGGGGAGACGATCCGGGCCGGGAACACGGTGGCGGAGCCGCCGCCGAGGACGCGGGCGTCGCGGGCGGCGGCGCCGGTCAGCGCGACCGTGCCCGGCTGGAGCGGGAGCGCTCCCGCGTTGCGGACCAGGACGAAGGAGCGGTGGGCGATCTCGCGGGCGAGGGCCTCGCCGTCGACCTCGGCGGGCGGCTCGGTCACCGCCGGCTCGGCGCCGTCCAGGGCGCCGACTCGGGCGGCCAGCCGCAGTACGTTGCGCACGGCCTCGTCGACCGTGACCTCGGCGACCTCGCCCGCGCGTACCGCCGCCGCGAGGGGCGCGCCGTAGACCGTGCCGGGTCCCGGCATGGCGGCGTCGAGGCCGCCCTCGATGGCGTCGGTGGTGGAGCGGGCGGCCATCCAGTCGGAGACGTTGAAGCCGTCGAAGCCCCATTCGCCGCGCAGGATCTCGTTCACGAGGTAGCGGTGCTCGGACATCGTCGTGCCGTTGACCGAGTTGTAGGCGGTCATGATGCCCCAGGGGTGGGCGTTCTCGACGATGGTCTCGAAGGGCGCCAGGTACAGCTCGCGCAGGGCGCGTTCGCCGACGGTGTTGTTCACGGTGAAGCGGTCGGTCTCGGCGTCGTTGGCGACGAAGTGCTTGACGGTGGTGCCGATGCCGCCGGACTGGACGCCGCTGACATAGCCCGCGCCGATCAGGCCGGTGAGGTACGGGTCCTCGCTGTACGCCTCGAAGTGCCGTCCGCCGAGCGGGGAGCGGTGCAGGTTGACAGTGGGGGCGAGCAGGACGTGGACGCCCTTGCGGCGGGCCTCCTGGGCGAGCAGCACGCCTGCGCGGCGGGCGAGTTCGGGGTCCCAGGTGGCGGCCAGCGCGGTCGGGGAGGGCAGGGCGACGGAGGAGTCGTCGGCGGTCCAGCGCACGCCCCGGACGCCGATCGGTCCGTCGGACATGACGAGGGAGGCCAGGCCGATCTCGGGCAGGGCGGGCAGGGTCCACATGTCCTGGCCGGAGAGCAGCCGTGCCTTCGCGTCGAGGTCGAGCCGGGCCAGGGCTGCCTCGACGGCCGTCTCGCGCGCTTCGTCGGCCTGGGTGCGGGTTCCCGCCATGGCGGTGCCTCCTCGGTGAGTCCGTGCTGTTCCTCGCTGTGCCTCCATCCTGCATCCGCTACCCTGTAGACCGGTAGGTTTCGTTATCTTGCTGTAATATCAGCCGTAGGTCGATGCCGTACGGTGACGCCATGAACGCGAGGGTCAGGAGCGAGGAACGCCGCGCCGAGATCGTGCGGGCGGCCCTTGAGGTGATCGCCGAGCGCGGGTACCGCGGGGCCAGCCTCGCCTCGGTGGCGGAGCGGGTCGGGCTCACCCAGCAGGGGCTGCTGCACTACTTCCCGACGAAGGACGCGCTGCTGGTCGCCGTACTGAAGGAGCGCGACCAGTGGGACGCGGTACCCGCGGACACCCGCTGGCGGGTGGATCTGCTCGCCTCGCTGGTGGAGTACAACGCGATGCGGCCCGGCATCATCCAGACCTTCTCGGCGCTGCTCGGCGAGAGCGTGACCGAGGGACATCCAGCGCGCGAGTACTTCACGGAGCGCTACACCCGGGTCCGGGCCAGCATGGCGGAGGTGCTGCGCACCGAGTACGGCGACCGGCTGCCGAACGGCCTCACCCCGGAACGCACCGCGCCGCTGCTGGTGGCGGTGATGGACGGACTCCAGTACCAGTGGCTGCTGGACCCGGAGTCGGTGGACATGCCGGGCGCGTTCCGGGACTTCCTCAGGCTGCTGGGCGAGGAGTGAGCGCGGCGACGACCTCGATCTCGATCATCGCCTCCGGCCGGAACAGCTTCGGCACCTCGAAGGTCATGCTGGTGGGCGGGGTACCGGTGATCAACTCCCGGCGCACGGCCGCGTATTCGGCGAGCCGGGAGATGTCCGTCAGGTAGGTGCGGATGTTGATGATGTCGGCGAGGCTCGCGCCGTGCGCGGCGAGCAGGGCGTCGAGAATCCCGAACACGCCCCTGCTCTGCTCCTCCAGCGTCTCCCCCTCCGCGATCTGGCCGGAGACGAACAACATCACGCCGCCGTCGGCGTGTTCGACCCGGGCGACCTGGGAGTAGGCGGGGCTGTAGGGCTGGGGGGCGGTGGCGGGGTTGTCGAGGGTGACCTTCATACGGTGCTCCTGGTGATCCCGGTGCTCGTGGCACGGATACGGGCGGCGGCTTCGGAGATGTCGGCGTCGAGGACGCCCGCGTCGTTGGCCATGGCGCCTGGGCGAACGAGGACCCGCTCGAAGCCGCTGCCCGGACGCGGGGCCGCCGGCCCCAGAGAGGCGATCTTCTGCATGCAGTCGAAGCTAGGCCGCCGCCATTGATGCGACAAGCGAATGTCTAGCATCGCAGCCATGCCGAACACGCATCCCAGCGGCCCCGACCTCTCCACCGTCTGGCTGCGCGCCTTCCTGGAGGTCGCCCGGCACGGCTCCTTCACCGTCGCCGCCCGCACCCTCGGCTGGACCCAGTCCGCGGTGTCCCGGCAGATCTCCTCGCTGGAGGGCGCCCTCGGCGGCGCCCCGCTCTTCGACCGGCTGCCCAGGGGCGTACGGCTGACCGAGGCCGGGCGGATCCTCGTGCCGTACGCCGAGTCCGTCGCCGAGGCGCTGCGCGGGGCCGGGCGGGAGCTGGCGGAGCTGCGCGAGGCGGCCGGGGGACGGCTGCGGTTCGGCGCCTTCGCCACCGCCGACGCGGCCCTGGTGCCACAGGCGCTGGCCGCCTTCCGGGCCCGTCATCCGCGCGTCCGCGTCTCCCGCGAGGAGGGCCTGACCCCCGCCCTGCTGGACCGGCTGACCGCGGGCCATCTCGATCTGGCGGTGGTCTCCACGACCGGCGGCACCCCGCTGGAGGCGTACGAACTCCACCATCTCCTCGACGAATCGCTGTACGTGGCGGTCCCGGCCGGCCACGGGCTGGCGGGACAGGGCTCGGTACGGCTCGCCCGGCTCGCCGACGCCGACTGGATCTCCGGCAGCCCGCGCCCCGAGGGCACCCTGCTGGACGCCGCCCTGCGCCAGGGGTTCCGGCCGCGCGTGGCGCATGTCGTCGGCGAGTGGACCGCCAAGCAGGGGTACGTGGCCGCGGGCCTCGGGGTGACCCTGGTCCCCGCGCTGGCCGCGGCGTCCGTGCGCCCGGACATCGCGCTCCTTGCGGTACTGGACGAGGAGGCGCCCGCACGGGCGGTGTACGCGGCGACGGCACGCGGGCGCTCGCTCACTCCGGCGGGCGAGGCGTTCCTGACGGCGCTGCGGGAGGCGGCACAGGGGGTTCCGGCGCCTCTGAGCGGGGAAGCGGACTGACACCACGCTCCTCCACCACACCGGAAGGAACGCAACCCCCTTGAATTTCATACGTGTTGGGATCCTCGCCCTGGGACTGGCGCTGGCCACGACCCTGACGGCCCCCACGGCCGCGACCGCCGCCGAGCAGCCCACGGTCGAGGAGCGCCGGCTCGACCTGGCGGTGCCCCAGGAGATCCTCCGGCGGTCCGGATTCGACGCCGTGGCACCTGAGTTCGCGGCGGCGCTGCGCGGCGCCCGGTCCTATGCGCAGGCCCGCGCCGTCGTCATACGCGAGGGCAGCGCGCTGTGGCGGCGGGCCGTCGAGCGGGCGCAGGGGCGGGGGCCGGACGGCGGGGAGCTGAGCCGGGACGACGACCGGCCGCTGTACTGGGCGCGGCTGGGGATGACCCGGGAGGTGCGGGCCTGGGAGCCGGAGTTCGGGCTCTCGGCGGAGCAGCGGGCGGCGCTGATCGGGCAGTTGGAGCGGACCTCGCGCGGGCAGACCGCGATCCGCTATCCGCACGGCAAGGGTCTGAAGCGGATCCTGCTCACCGGGTTCGACCCGTTCACCCTGGACCGGGACATCCGGATCTCCAACCCCTCGGGGGCGACCGCGCTCGCCCTCGACGGCACGGTGATCGAGACCGCCGGGGGCCCGGCGCGGATCGAGACGGTGGTGTTCCCGGTGCGCTGGGCGGACTTCGCGGAGGGCACCGTGGAGCGGGCGCTGCGGCCGTACCTCAAGGGCGTCGATCTGCTCACCACCGTGAGCCAGGGCCGGGTCGGGCGGTTCGACATCGAGCGGACCAACGGGGCCTGGCGGGGCGGCTTCCCGGACAACGACAACATCGGCCGCACCGAGACCGTCCCGGTCACCGACCCGGCCTCGCAGCCGCAGTGGACGGCCACGACCCTGCCGTACCGGGACATCGTGGCCGCGACCACGGGCCGGTTCCCCGTCTACGACAACACCGGCGTGACCGAGATCCCCGCCGGGGGCACCGAACCCGTCGTACGGCCGGACGGGCCGACCGCCGGATCGACCGCGCGGGCCGGGGGCGGCGGCAACTACCTGTCCAACGAGGTCGCCTACCGCGCGACGCTGCTCCGGGACCGGCTCGGGCTGCACGACGC
This sequence comes from Streptomyces cinnabarinus, assembly GCF_027270315.1. NCBI lineage: Bacteria > Bacillati > Actinomycetota > Actinomycetes > Kitasatosporales > Streptomycetaceae > Streptomyces > Streptomyces cinnabarinus. The sequence goes on from NZ_CP114413.1 coordinate 2,910,916, forward strand.
GCTGCCCGCCGGGCATGTGCACACGCCCGTGCTGCAGTTCGGGACCGGCAACACCTCCGAGGTGATCGATCCGGAGTTCGTGCGCAACCGGCTGGACATCATCGCCCAGGTGCGGAGCATCCTGAGGGCGGCGATGGAGGCGCCGCTCAAGCGCTGACGTCCTGGCTCTCGGCGTCGCCGTTCTCCTCCTCCAGGATCTCCTCGCCGAGGAGGTCACGGGCCATGAGGGTGGCGCCCGCCACCGCGCCCGGCATCAGGAAGATCGCCACGAACGGCACCACGAAGGCCACGCCGAGGGGCGTGCCGAAGCCCCACACCAGGGTCCTGCGGGAGCGCAGCAGGCGCAGCCGGTCCCGGGCCTCCACGCCCCGGCGCTGCATGGCGACGGCGGTCAGCTCCTCGGTGAGGAAGAACCCGGTGACCATGAAGCCGACCACCGGGACGACGGTCTGCCCGACGACCGGGACGAAGCCCAGCGCGAAGAGCAGCACGCCCCAGCACGCGGCCCGCAGGACGATGCGGAGGCTGTCGCGGCCCGAGATCCACAGCTCGCGCCAGAGCGGCAGCCCCGACTCGGGGGCGGTGCCGTCCGGGGAGACGTCCCGGTCGACCTTCTCGGAGAGGCTCTCGTAGAAGGGCTGGCCGATCAGCAGCGTGACCGCGGTGAAGGTGACGGTGGTCAGCAGCAGGGCGAGGGCGAACAGCAGGACGGTCAGGAAACCGCGGAAGAGTCCGAGCCAGGGGCTCGACCAGTCGTCGGCGAACGGCGTGGACCAGGCCACCAGATCGCCGCCCCACACCGCGAGGCCGACGAGCGCCGCCACGTAGAGGACGAGAGTGATCAGCCCGGGGACCAGTCCGAACCCGTACTGCTTGCCGTGCCGGGCTACCCACCGCTGCCCCTTCAGCAGATAGCGGAAACCCACCCCAAGATCGCGCATGGCCGAACTCTATCGGTCGCCCTCGAACGGCCCGATCACCCCGCCGCCACCGTCACCACCACCCCCGGCTCCGCCGACGGGGACACCGCCGCGGACACCCGCACCGCCGCCGCCCGGACCACCCGCCCCGCCCTGCCCGCGCCGGACAGCAGCAGCGGCTGGAGCTGTTCCAGGCCCGACACCAGCAGCTCCTCCCCGGCGACGAGGGCCGGCCGGGCCGCCTTGCCGGTGGCCGCCGCCGCTTCCGTGAGGTCGGCCAGCGGGGGCAGGGCCGCGCGTACGACACCGGCGCCCGCGGTGGCCGCGCGTTCGGCGAGGGACACCTGGAGCGGGATCAGCGGGGCCACGGCGGAGGTCAACGCGTCGGCTATGCGGCGCAGTTCGGGGGTGCCGTCGCGCAGCACCTCCGCCGCCGAGCGCAGTACCGGGGTGAGCGCCAGCAGCACACCCGCCGCCAGCCCCGCACCCGCCGGGAGGAGCGGTGAGGCGGCCTCCACCAGTTCGCCCAGCGCCGTGGCGAACTCCTCGACCGCCGGTTCCACAGCGTCCAGCACCGGCAGCAGGCTGTCGCCGAGGGCGGCGAGCAGCGCCTGCGCGGGCTCGCTCACCGGGTGCACGGCGAGCGGGGCGCCACTCGTGCCGAGGCGGGTGAGGGTGTCGACGATGCGGTAGAAGGCCTCCTGGGCCTGCGGGGAGGCGCTGGCCTCGGCGAGCTCGGCGGTGGTGCGGCGCAGCACGCGCAGCATCTCCGCGCCCGAACCGTCCCTGGGGTCGAAGGTGTTGAGGGCGATCCTGGTGATGTTCCCGGCCGTGTCCAGCAACTGGCCGGTCATGTCGGTGGTGTTGCGTGCCATGCGCAGTACGTCGTCCCTGCTGGGCAGCGGCGGGATCGTCGCCATATGCTCTCCTCGCGGCTCGGCACCGTCGCACTCAGGATGCCCTCCCGGACCCGGCCCCATGGGCCATCCGGGGCATCGGTGACACCAACTCCCTCTTGTTGTAGTTGAGTCGAACAGGTACACCTCGCCGTACCGATCTCAGGAAGACCCGGAGGAGGTACGTGTGCGCACCACCAGAACCGTCCCCGTCCTCGCCCTAGTGACCGTCGGATCCCTGTTCCTCACCCCGCACAGCGCCGTCGCCGACCGTCCCGCGCCCACCCGGGAACCCGCCGCCCCCGACGACCGGGCCGCCCGCGCCCCCGAGAGCGCGGCACAGCGGGCCCTCGCCGCGGACACCCCCGCCAAAGGCGAGGTCCGCGGCTACCCCCGCGAACAGGTCCTCTCCCCCGACCCCGAGAACCCCGCCGACAAATCCCTGAAGCTGGGCCTGACCCCGTACCACGCCATCGCCCCGAAGCTGAACGACCTCCAGCGCCTCGGGGACCGGGTGAGCGTGGAGGTCGCGGGCCGCTCGGCGGGCGGGCACCGGCTCTATCTCGTCACCGTCACCGCCCCGGAGTCCGCCCGCCGAGCCCGCGCCCAGGAGCGGATGCGCGAGCTCATCGAGAACGCGCCCGCGGCAGCCGCCAAGTCCCGGGAGATCAAGGCGGGTTACAAGACCCCCGTCTTCTTCAACAACAACATCCACGGCAACGAGTGGGAGGGCACCGACGCCTCCCTGAAGCTGATCGAGCGGCTCGCGACCGCCGAGGACCCGGGCACCAGGGACCTCCTCGCCCGCTCCCGCCTCTACTTCAACATCACCGCCAACCCGGACGGCCGGATCGCGGGCACCCGCGCCAACGCCAACGGCTTCGACCTGAACCGGGACTTCGTGACTGCCTCGCAGCCCGAGGCCCACGCGATGCGGCAGATCATGCTCGACAAGCAGCCCGCGGTCATGCTCGACCTGCACGGGTACGTCAACGGCACCCTCATCGAGCCCACCACTCCCCCGCACGGCGAGAACTACGAGTACGACCTGTTCCTGAAGAACAGCTACGCCAACGCCCTCGGCATGGAAGCCGCCGTCAACGGCCTCGGCCACACCCCGCAGAAGGACGGCGTGCAACCCGCCCAGATCCCCTTCCGCGACCAGGAGGAGGGCTGGGACGACTGGCCACCGATCTTCACCCCGCAGTACGCCGCCTACCACGGCACGGTCGCCGCGCACACGATCGAGATCCCGCTGCGCGTGAACAACACCGCCTACGACACCCTGCCGGAGAGCGAGCTGCGCCGCCGCTCGGCGATCAACACCGACGTCGCGGGCGCCGCCCTGAGCGCCGCCCTCGACTTCGTCCAGCGGCGCGGCACCGCGCTCATCGCCGACCAGATCGAGGCGTTCCGCCGCGGAGCCACCGGCGCGACACAGGTGCCGGTGTCGCCCGAGGCGGTGCCCGGAGTGCCCGGCATCGGCCCGGAGGACGTCTACACGACGACCTTCCCCCGCGCCTACGTCATCCCGGGCGGCACCACTGCCGCCTCCCGCCTCGTGGACCACCTGATCGCCAACGACGTCCGCGTCACCCGGGCCACCCGCGCCTTCCAACTCGGCGGACACACCTACCCCCAGGGCTCCTACGTCGTGGACCTGCGCCAGCCCAAGCGCGGAATGGCGAACGTCCTGCTCGCGGACGGCCGGGACATCAGTGACAAGGTCTCGGTGATGTACGACATCTCGGGCTGGAGCCTGGGGAAGCTGTGGGGCGCGGAGGTCACCCCGGTGACCTCCGGAAACCTGGGCGCCCTCCCCCTGCGACCGGTCACCGCGGCCACCCCCGTCGGACGCGTCGCCCTCCGCAGCGACCTGCGCCTGCGCCTGACCGACCCGAACGAGATCGCCGCCCTCAACCACCTCCTCCGGCAGGGCGTTCCGGTGCGACAAGCCGCCGACGGCAGCGCGCTCGTGCCGGGTTCGGCGCGGGCGCAGGCGGCACAGGCGGCCCGGACGTACGACGTCGTCTTCGAGGGGACGCGGCAGACCGGCGGGACCGAGCTGCGCCGGGTGCGGGTGGCCGCGGCGGTGACGGCCGGTGAGCTGTTCGCGCTGCGGGAGATGAACTTCGACGTCACCCCGGTCTCCACCGCGGTCCTGAACGCGGGCTTCGACTGGTCGGCGGCGGATGTCCTGTTCGTGTCGGCGGGGCTGGACCACGACGGCCTCACCCCGGCCGCCCGTACCGGGCTGGCCGCCTTCCTCACCGGTCACGGGCTGGTCGGCCGGGGCGCGGTGGGCGCGGCGCTCAACTCGGCGGCGGGGCTGCTGCCGGCGAAGCCGGTGGAGGGCAACGGTGACGCCAACGGCGTGGTCCGGCTGGTGAATTCGAACGGTGGCCCGGACCATGGGTTCGTGTACGCGCCGATGTGGTTCACCGACCTCGGGCCCGGGGTCCGGGTCGAGGAGTCGTACGCGACCGGGAACCCCCTGCTCTCCGGCCACTGGCGGCCGGACGGGAACGGCGCGGGCGGCCCCGCGGACGCCGCCGGCGAGGCAGCGGTCGTGAGCGGCCCGCAGGCGGTGCTGTTCGGCACCGAGCCGCTCTTCCGGGATCATCCCAAGGGGGAATTCGCCCAGCTGGGAAGGGCACTGTTCACCATGGCCCACCCGCACAACGGTTAGTCGAGAACGAGGAGAGCGGATGACGCTGGAGATCCACGGCACCGTCGCGGACGGATTCGAGGCGGTGCGTACGGAGTTCGCCGCGTTCGTCGCGGAGGAACGACCCGATTACGAGGGGCAGTTGTGCGCGTACGTGCACGGCCGCAGGGTCGTCGACCTGTGGACCGGGGACGGCGCCGACGGGGAGTCGCTGTACGGCGTGTTCTCCTCGACCAAGGGGGCTGCCCACATGGTGGCCGCTCTCCTCGTGCAGGACGGCACCCTCGAACTGGACCGCAAGGTCACCTACTACTGGCCCGAGTTCGCCGCCGAGGGCAAGGGCAGCCTCACCCTGCGGGACCTGCTCGCCCACCGGGCGGGCCTGGTGGGCCTGGACGCCGGGTTCACCGCGGACGAACTGGCGGACGACCGGGTCATCGCGGAACGCCTCGCCGACCAGCGCCCGTTCTGGCGCCCCGGCACCGCGTTCGGCTATCACGCCCTGGTCATCGGGGCGCTGAGCGGCGAGGTCGTGCGCAGGGCAACGGGCCGTACGCTCCAGGAGATCTACGAGGACCGGGTCCGCGCACCGTACGGCCTCGACTTCTACCTGGGCCTGCCCGAGGCCCACGAACCCCGCTTCCGCTCGGTCCAGCCGATGGCGCCGACGCCGAAGCAGCAGGCGGTGCTCGACGCGGCGCTGACCGGTCCGCACACGCTCTCCTCGATCGCCTTCAACACCCATGTGCCGGATCCCGGCGAGCTGGTGGACCACGCCAACTCCCGTACCGTGCGCGCCAAGGGCCCGGCCTCGGCGGGCGGGGTGGCCGCCGCTCGCGGGCTCGCCGGGATGTACGCGGCGGCGATCAGCGAGGTGGCGGGACGGCCTCCGCTGCTGAAGCCGGACACGGTCGCCGAGGTGGGCCAGATCCACTCCGTCGGCTACGACCTGGTCGCCCGCGCCCACAAGGCGTTCGGCGTGGGCTTCCAGGCCACCGCGGAGGTCTGGTACCCGTTCCTCGGCGCCGGCGCCTTCGGCCACAGCGGCGCGGGCGGCTCCCAGGGCTTCGCCGACCCCCGCAGTGGCCTGGCCTACGGCTACACGAGGCGCCGCTGCGCCTTCCCGGGGGGCGCGGCACCCGAGAACGTACGGCTGGTCCGGGCGGTGCATCAGGCTGCGCTGGCGAGTGCGTAAGACGGCGAAGGCCGCACCCTACGTCCAAAGGTGCGGCCTTCGCCGTGGCGACGAGGTGGGTCAGACCAGCGTCACGGTGATGTTGCCCCGCGTCGCCTTCGAGTACGGGCACACTTCGTGGGCCTTCTTCAGGAGGCTCCGGGCCGTCTCCTCGTCCACGTTCGGGATGCTCGCCGAGATCTCCACGATCAGGCCGAAGCCGTCGTCGTTCTTGCCGATGCCGACCTTCGCGGTCACCGTCGAGCCCGAGATGTCGGCCTTCTCCTGGCGGGCGACCACGCCGAGCGCGCCCTGGAAGCAGGCGCTGTAACCGGCGGCGAACAGCTGCTCCGGGTTGGTGCCCGTGCCGCTGCCGCCCATCTCCTTCGGCGGGTTCACCACGACGTCGAGCCGTCCGTCGTCGGTGGCGACCCGGCCGTCGCGACCGTTCTCGGCGGTGGCGACGGCGGTGTACAGGACGTCCGTCTGCTGGATGGACATGCGGTGTCTTCTCCTCCTCGGTCCGCCGCGACTCGCGCCCACGATCGACGACGGTTTCGGAAAGAAGTTACCGCATGCCGGAAATCCAGCACAGGGCTAGGGCCTGTCGTTTGGATCAGGCCGGCCGCAAGACGCGGTGCATGGCAACCGACGACAACGCCGCTGGGGGTCCCCCCCTCTGGGGGAGTGCGTGCCAGACCCCGCGACGCCGGACTGATCCAAACGAGAGGCCCTAGAGCTTGACGATCATCTTTCCGGTGTTGTCGCCGCGCAGCACACCGAGGAACGCCTCCAGGTTGTTCTCGATGCCCTCGACGACCGTCTCGCGGTACTTCAGCGCGCCCGAGGCGACCCAGGGGCCGACCTCCTGGACGAACTGCGGCTGGAGGTCGTAGTGGTCGCCCACCAGGAGCCCCTCGATCCGGCCGCGGGTCTGGATCAGCCGGGCGAGGTTGCGCGGGCCGGGGACGGGCTCGGTGCTGTTGTAGACCGAGATCATTCCGCAGACGGCGATCCGGCCGCCCTGGTTGAGCAGCCCGATCGCGGCCTCCAGGTGGTCACCGCCGACGTTGTCGAAGTAGACGTCGACCCCGTCCGGGGCGGCCTCCCGCAGCTGCTCGCTGACGCTGCCGTTCTTGTAGTTGAAGGCGGCGTCGAAGCCGTACTCCTCCACCAGCAGCTTGACCTTCTCGTCGGATCCGGCCGAGCCGATCACCCGGGAGGCGCCCTTGAGCTTGGCGATCTGGCCGACCTGGCTGCCCACGGCACCCGCGGCGCCCGAGACGAAGACGGAGTCGCCCTCCTTGAAGGACGCGGTGCGCAGCAGGCCCGCGTAGGCGGTGAGGCCGGTCATGCCGAGGACGCCGAGGTAGGTCGACAGGGGCGCGGCGTTTGCGTCGACCTTGACGGTCTGGGCCGCGCCGACCGTGGCGTACTCGCGCCAGCCGCCGAAGTGCAGGACGTGGTCGCCGGGGGCTATGCCGTCGACGCGGGAGGCGACGACCTCGCCGACAGCGCCGCCCTGCATGACCTTGCCCAGCTCGAAGGGGGCGACGTAGGACTTGGCGGCCGACATCCTGCCCCTCATGTACGGGTCCACCGACAGGTACTGGTTCCGCACCAGCACCTCGTCCGGGCCGGGCTGCCGGATCTCCGCCTCGACCAGGGCGAAGTCCTCGGGCTTCGGCCAGCCGACCGGGCGGCTGAGCAGGTGCCACTCACGGCTGACGGCGGGGAGGGCGGGGGTCTCGGACATGACGGGTGACCTTCCTGAATACTTCAGTACCTGAAACAATCATGCGCCTCAATATTTCAGGATGTCAAGTAAAGGGATACGCTGGATCCCATGGCGACACCGCAGCAGACCCATCGTCCCGACCCGCTGACCATGGAGGTCGTCGACCTCATCGGGTCGGTTGTGGCGCGGTACCACGAGGAGTACGAGAGCGCTGCCGCTGAGCATGCGCTGACCGGGGCGCAGGCTCGGTTGCTGGGGTTGCTGACTCTGGAACCTCTGCCCATGCGGAAGCTGGCTCAGCGGTTGAAGTGCGAGCCGTCCAATGTGACCGGGATCGTGGACCGGCTGGAGTCGCGGGGGCTCGTGGAGCGGCGGGCCGACCCTGCGGATCGGCGCGTGAAGGTTGCTGCCGCTACGAATGAGGGGCGGCAGGTGGCTCGTGATCTGCGGGAGTCGTTGCGATTCGCGCGTGAGCCGCTCGTCGGACTGTCCGAGGACGAGCGGCTGGCTCTGCGGGATCTTCTGCGGCGGATGCTTGAGTCGTGAGCTTGCTTGAGTCTTGAGCTGCGGGCCGGTGGGGTTCTCGCGCAGTTCCCCGCGCCCCTGAAGCAAAAACCGGCTAGCTGCACCACCAGAGGAAGCGCGTGCACGTCTCCGACGGTTCCGGCTTCGGCTCCTCCTCCGTCGGCTCTGCCGTCGGAGTCGGCTTCGGGTCCGCCTCGGTCGGCTCCGGAGCATCCGGAGTCACCGGCAGCGCGCCGCCCGTCGCCGACTGCGCGTCCTTCGTCGGCTTGTCCTCCGGCTTCTCCGACTCCTTGTCCTTCTCCGACTTCGACGGGGAAGGGGACGCCGATGCGGTCGGGGACGCGGATACAGGGGTGCCCGGCGTATCGCCGATCGGCTCCGCCGACTCCCCCGCCTCCGACTCCGCGCCGCCGTCCGGCGAGGCGTCGCCCGCCGCGGCCGGGGTGGGGGTGGAGCCGGGGGCGTCCAGGCCCAGTTCGGCCAGGCTCAGGCCGCCGGCGGCGAGTACGAAGCCCGCCGCTATGAGGATGGTGCGGCGGCGACGGCGGCGGTGGGCCGCCGCCTTGCGGTCGCGGCGGCTCGCGCCGGTGACCTCGGGCGCCTCGTCCTCGTACCCGTCCTCGTCGCCCTCGGGCTCGTACGCCTGCTCCACGCGCCCTCGGCGGCCCCGGGCCGCCCGGCGTGCCGCCGCCCTGCCTTCCGGTCGTGCCGCTTCCGCGGTCGCGCCCACCGCGACCGGCTCCGGTGCGCCCTCGGGCTCGTCGTACGTGTCGTACGGGTCCGTGCGCGATGCCTCTTCGCTCGCGTACACGCGGAGTTGTTCGACCGGCGCGCCGCAGCCCGGGCAGGCGAGGGCGCCATTCAGGTGCCGTCGGCACGGGTGGCAGTAGTCCATGACGCGGGAAGACTAAGTTCCGCACAGAGAACGTTCATAGGGCAGCCTGTGAAAGTTGTGTGCGGAACTACCCCCTCCGGCTGGCCGGTTGAGGTATACGCCCGTTCCGTCACCGATGCCGCACCGGCGCCACGCCGCCGCCGTACCGAAAGCCGTGTCGAAAGCGGTGTCGAAACCGTTATCCGTGCGACCCATTGACACTCCTACCACCGCCTCCCTACTGTCACGTCAGCATTTCGAACGTGTGACGAAATTTCGAACACACGCAATGAGCCGACGACGCAGCAAGGGACAACTGCCGTGCGCATCACCGGAATCAGCACACACGTGGTCGGAACGCCCTGGCGCAACCTGACCTACGTACAGGTGCACACCGACGAGGGGATCACGGGAGTCGGCGAGACCCGGATGCTGGGCCACACCGACGCGCTGATCGGCTATCTGCGAGAGGCCGAGGCCAACCACATTCTCGGTTCCGACCCGTTCGCCACGGAAGACCTCGTGCGCCGGATGAAGTACGGCGACTACGGCCGCGCGGGTGAGATCGTGATGTCCGGTATCGCCGTCATCGAGATGGCCTGCTGGGACATCAAGGGCAAGGCGCTCGGGGTGCCGGTCTGGCAGCTCCTCGGCGGCAAGGTCACCGACAAGGTCAAGGCGTACGCCAACGGTTGGTACACCACGGAGCGGACTCCGGAGGCGTACCACAAGGCCGCCCAGGGCGTGATGGAGCGCGGGTACCAGGCGCTCAAGATCGACCCCTTCGGCACCGGGCACTTCGAGCTGGACCACCAGCAGACCCTCTACGCCGTCTCCCTCATCGAGGCCGTGCGCGACGCCATCGGGCCGGACGCGGAGCTGATGCTGGAGATGCACGGGCGCTTCTCGCCCGCCACCGCGGTCCGGCTGGCGCGTGAGCTCGCCCCGTTCAAGCCGGCCTGGCTGGAGGAGCCGGTGCCGCCGGAGAACCTCAAGGCGCTGGAGAAGGTCGCCGCCAAGGTGGACATGCCGGTCGCCACCGGTGAGCGGATCCACGACCGGATCGAGTTCCGGGAGCTGTTCGAGAGCCAGGCCGTCGACATCATCCAGCCCGATGTCGGCCACATCGGCGGCATCTGGGAGACGCGGAAGCTGGCCGCCACCGCCGAGACCCACTACGTGCTGGTCGCGCCGCACAACGTGGGCGGGTCCGTGCTGACCGCCGCCTCGCTCCAGGTCGGCTTCACCTCCCCCAACTTCAAGATCCTCGAACACTTCAACGACTTCGCGGACGCGGACATCAAGAAGGTCGTCAAGGGCGCCCCGCAGGTGGTGGACGGGTACTTCCACCTCTCCGACGCCCCCGGCCTCGGGGTCGAGTTCGACGCCGACGCCGCCGCCGAGTTCCCGCAGCAGCAGGCCCGGTTCGACCTGTGGGCCGAGGGCTGGGAGCAGCGCAAGCCGAAGGGCAGCGCGGAATGAGCAGCGCCGTCGTCATCGAGGCGCCCGGCGCGTACCGGCTCACCGAGCACACGCCCCGTGAGCCCGGTCCCGGGGAGGCGCTGGTGCGCGTCCACGCGGTCGGGATCTGCGGGAGCGACCGTGAGGTGTATCAGGGCAACCGGCCCGAGGGGTACGTCCGTTACCCGCTCACGCCCGGCCATGAGTGGTCCGGGACAGTGGACCGGGTCGGCGCCGGGGTGCCCGGCTCCCTCGTCGGCCGCAAGGTCGTCGGGGAGGGCTTCCGCAACTGCCAGGTCTGCGACCGCTGCCACGCGGGCGAGACCACGCTGTGCGGCGCCGGGTACGAGGAGACCGGGTTCACCCAGCCCGGCGCGATGGCGGCCACGCTGACGCTGCCGGCGCGGCTGCTGCACGTACTGCCGGACGACTGCGACCTCACCGCCGCCGCCCTCCTGGAGCCCGCCGCCTGTATCGCCGCCGCGGCGATCAAGGCGAACGCGCTGCCGGGCGAGCGGGTGGCGGTGGTCGGCACCGGGACGCTCGGCATGTTCGCCGTGCAGTTCCTGACGGCGGGCTCACCGGCCGAACTGCTCGTGGTGGGCACCCGGGGCGACCGTGAGGCGCTCTCGCGGCAGTACGGCGCCACGGACTTCCGCACCAAGGACCAGGAGCTGCCGGACGACTTCGACGTCGTCATCGAGACCGCCGGGTCCGCCGATGCCGCGCGGGTCTCCGCCGCGCTGCTCAGGCGGGGCGGGCGGCTGGTCCTCACCGGGATCCCGGCGCCGGGTGCGCAGGGTCTCGACCCGACCGAGCTCGTCGTACGGCAGCTGGAGGTGCACACCGTGTTCGGGGCGCCGCCGGACGCCTGGGCGCACACAGTGCGGGTGTTCGGGGCGGGGCTGCTCGATCCGCTGCCGCTGGTCTCGCACGAGTTGCCGCTGGAGGAGTTTCCGCAGGCGATCGAGTTGGTCGGGTCCGGCGATCCGAAGGTGGGCAAGGTCCTGCTCCGCCCCTAGTCGTACGCCGGTACGGGGGCAACCTGACGGTCCCCGTACCGGCGTACACCCAGAGCCCTGCGCGCCTTGAGCCGCGAACCTCGTCCGAAATACCGAACAAGAAGGACAGCTTGTGACCGACGCTTCCGCCCCGGCAGCCCGTCGACCCGGCGAGCAGGTGCTCGCCGCGCTCGGCCTGGGCGCGCCCGATCCCTCCCCCACCGACGCCTCGCCCCACACCTTCCCGGGCGGCGGCCGCTGGCGCACCGAGATCCCCTCGTGCGAGGGCCCCGAAGCGCTGGCCGTTGTCCTCAAGGAAGCCTCGCGCCTCGACGTGCCGATCCACCGGATCAGCCAGGGCAGCGGCGTGTGGATGCTGACCGACTCCGAGATCACCGAGATGGTCGAGGCCACCGCCGAGCGCGACATCGAACTCTGCCTGTTCACCGGCCCGCGCGGCACCTGGGACATCGGCGGCTCCACCCGCACCGACTCCCGGGGCGCGGGACTGCGCGCCCGCGGCCACGACGCGGTCGCCGGCTGCGTCGAGGACGCCGTACGCGCCACCGAGCTGGGCGTGAAATGCCTGCTCGTGGCCGACGAGGGCGTGCTGTGGACGCTGCACCGGGCGCGCGTCGCCGGGATCATCCCCGCCGACACCACGCTCAAGGTGAGCGCGCTGATAGGCCCGGTCAACCCGGCCGCGTACGCGGTCTACGAGCGGCTCGGCGCCGACTCGGTCAATGTGCCCAGCGATCTGACGCCGACCCATCTCACCGAGATCCGGCGGGCCTCCGCCGCCCCCATGGACATGTACATCGAGGCCCCCGACGACCTCGGCGGTTACGTCCGGATGTACGAGGTCGCCGAGCTGATCCGGCGCGGCGCTCCGCTGTATCTGAAGTTCGGCCTGTCCAAGGCCCCCGGGATCTACCCCTACGGCCACCACATGCGCGAGCTCACGCTGGCCACCGCCAAGGAGCGCGTGCGTCGTGGACGGCTGGCTCTGGACCTGCTCGCCCGGCACGGGGCCGCGGGGGACATGGCTCCACTGGGTTCGCGGCTGCCCGGCGAACTCCGACGTTTCGAAACATATTCATAAAGGTTTCGGCGTCACCTCTTCACACAAGGCGACGCAGTCAAACAGAATCCCACACACCCAGCCGTGCTGAGACATCAAGGAAGATGACCATGCGCAACCGCAGAGCCGCTCTCGCCGCGATAGCCACCGCCGCCTCCCTGGCCCTGACCCTGACCGCCTGCGGCCAGGACAGCGAGGGCGGCAGCGAGGAGGGGAAGGGGAGCACCGAGGGCGCCACCATCGGCATCGCGATGCCCACCAAGTCCTCCGAGCGCTGGATCGCCGACGGCAACAACGTCAAGGCGGACCTGGAGTCCAAGGGCTACAAGACCAAGCTGGTCTACGGCGAGGACGACCCCGACCAGCAGGTCTCGCAGATCGAGAACCTGATCACCCAGGGCGTCAAGGCGCTGATCGTCGCCGCCATCGACAACAAGTCGATGAACAACGTGCTCCAGCAGGCCGAGGAAGCCGACATCCCGGTGATCTCCTACGACCGCCTGATCCTCGGCACCGAGAACGTCGACTACTACGCCTCCTTCGACAACGAGAAGGTCGGCGAGCTCCAGGCCACCTACATCGTCGAGAAGCTCGGCCTGAAGGACGGCTCCAAGAAGGGCCCGTTCAACATCGAGCTGTTCGCCGGCTCCAACGACGACAACAACACGCGCTACTTCTTCCAGGGCGCGATGAACGTCCTGCAGCCCTACATCGACAAGAAGCAGCTCGTCGTCGGCTCCGGCCAGACCGAGCTCACCCAGGTCACCACCCTGCGCTGGGACGGCGGCACCGCCCAGAAGCGCATGGACGACATCCTCACCTCGGCGTACAAGTCCGAGCGGGTCGACGCGGTGCTCTCGCCGTACGACGGCATCTCCATCGGCATCCTGTCGGCGCTGAAGTCGGACGACTACGGCTCCAAGTCCAAGCCGCTGCCGATCGTCACCGGCCAGGACGCCGAGGTCGCCTCGGTGAAGTCGATCATCGCCGACGAGCAGTCGATGACCGTCTACAAGGACACCCGCGAACTCGCCAAGGTGGCCTCGAACATGGTCGACGCGGTGCTCAACGACAAGAAGCCCGAGGTCAACGACGAGAAGACCTACGACAACGGTGCCAAGGTCGTCCCGTCCTACCTGCTGGTGCCGGTGAGCGTGGACAAGGCCAACTACCAGAAGGTCGTGGTCGATTCCGGCTACATCAAGGAAAGCGACCTCAAGTAACCGACGGCACCCACTGATTGGAAGGCACGACCATGGCGGGACCCGTCCTGGAAATGCGCTCGATCGTCAAGACCTTTCCCGGCGTCAAGGCGCTGTCGGACGTCACTCTGACCGTCCGCCAGGGCGAGGTCCATGCCATCTGCGGGGAGAACGGCGCCGGCAAGTCGACGCTGATGAAGGTCCTCTCCGGCGTCCACCCGCACGGCACGTACGAGGGCGAGATCCTCTTCGAGGGAGAGGTCTGCTCCTTCAAGGACATCAGGGCCAGTGAGCATCACGGCATCGTGATCATCCACCAGGAACTGGCGCTGATCCCCTACCTCTCCATCGCGGAGAACATCTTCCTCGGCAACGAGCACGCCACCCGCGGGATCATCAGCTGGACCGAGACCCTGCGGCACGCCACCGAACTGCTGCGCCGGGTCGGTCTCGGTGACCACCCCGACACCCGCGTCGCCGACATCGGCGTGGGCAAGCAGCAGCTGGTGGAGATCGCCAAGGCGCTCTCGAAGAAGGTGAAGCTGCTCATCCTGGATGAGCCGACCGCGGCGCTGAACGACGAGGACAGCGGCAAGCTCCTCGATCTGATCCTGGAGCTGAAGAAGCAGGGCATCACCTCGATCATCATCAGCCACAAGCTCAACGAGATCCGCAAGGTCGCCGACTCGGTGACGATCCTGCGCGACGGCCAGACCATCGAGACCCTGGATGTGAAGGCCGAGGCGACCACCGAGGACCGGATCATCAGCGGGATGGTCGGCCGCGACCTGGAGCACCGCTTCCCGGACCGCACCCCGCACCAGCCGGAGGACGGCGCCGCCCCGGCGCTGGAGATCCGCAACTGGACCGTGCACCACCCGATCGACCAGCAGCGCAAGGTCGTCGACGATGTGTCGATCGAGGTGCGGCGCGGTGAGATCGTCGGGATCGCGGGCCTGATGGGCGCCGGCCGCACCGAACTCGCGATGAGCGTCTTCGGGCGGACCTACGGCCGGTACGCGGACGGCACGGTCCTCAAGGACGGCAAGGAGATCCGCACCAAGACCGTCCCCGAGGCGGTCCGCAACGGCATCGCCTACGTCACCGAGGACCGCAAGCACTACGGCCTGAACCTCATCGACACCATCAACCGCAACATCTCGCTCAGCGCGCTGGGCAAGGTCTCCAAGCGGGGCGTGGTCGACGAGCACGAGGAGCGGCAGGTCGCCGAAGAGTTCCGCAAGTCCATGAACATCAAGGCGCCCACGGTCTTCGAACCGGTGGGCAAGCTCTCCGGCGGCAACCAGCAGAAGGTCGTCCTCAGCAAGTGGATCTTCGCGGGTCCCGATGTGCTGATCCTGGACGAGCCGACGCGCGGTATCGACGTCGGCGCCAAGTACGAGATCTACACGGTCATCGACCAGCTGGCCGCCCAGGGCAAGGCGGTCGTCTTCATCTCCTCCGAGCTGCCGGAGCTGCTCGGTATGTGTGACCGCATCTACACGATGGCCGCCGGGCGGCTGACCGGCGAGTTCTCGCGGGCCGAGGCCTCGCAGGAATCGCTGATGCGTCAGATGACCAAGGACAAAGAGGTAACGCGATGAGCACTGATGTGACCGCCAAGAGCCCGGCCCCCGCGCCGCCGGGCAAGAGCGGAGGGGCCGCGGGCGACGGCCTGCTCCAGCTGGTGCTGGACGGCATGCGCCGCAACATGCGGCAGTACGGCATGCTGATCGCGCTCGGCCTGATCGTGGTGCTGTTCGCGGTGTGGACCGACGGCGACCTGCTGCTGCCGCGCAACGTCTCCAACCTGGTGCTCCAGAACAGCTACATCCTGATCCTCGCGATCGGCATGATGCTCGTCATCATCGCGGGCCATATCGACCTCTCGGTCGGCTCGTTGACAGCGTTCATCGGGTCCATGGCCGCGGTCTTCATGGTCAAGAACGATCTTCCCTGGCCGGTCGCGGTCATCCTCTGCCTCGCCATGGGCGCGGTCGCCGGCGCGGCACAAGGGTTCTTCATCGCCTACGGCGGCATACCCTCCTTCATCGTCACCCTCGCGGGCATGCTGATCTTCCGCGGTCTGACCGAGATCTTCCTGGAGGGCCAGACCCTCGGCCCGTTCCCGGAGGGCCTGCAGAAGGTCTCCAACGGCTTCATGCCCGAAGTCGGCCCGGACACCAACTACCACAACCTCACCCTGCTGCTGGGGCTCGGACTGATCGCGTTCGTGGTCTTCCAGGAGTTCCGCGACCGGCGCCGCCAGCAGGAGTTCTCCCTCGACGTCCCGCCGCTCAACCTCTTCCTGCTCAAGCTGGTCGCGCTCGGCGCCGCCATCCTCACCCTGACGATGCTGCTCGCCAGCTACAAGGGCGCCCCGTACGTCCTGCTGGTCCTCGGGGTGCTGCTGGTCGGCTTCGGCTACGTCATGCGCAACGCGATCATCGGCCGCCACATCTACGCCATCGGCGGCAACCTCCCGGCGGCCAAGCTGTCGGGTGTGAAGGACAAGAAGGTCACCTTCCTGGTCTTCCTGAACATGGGCATGCTCGCGGCCCTGGCGGGTCTGGTCTTCGCCGCCCGCTTCAACGCGGCCTCGCCCAAGGCCGGCCTCAACTTCGAGCTGGAGGCCATCGCCGCCTCGTTCATCGGCGGCGCGTCGATGAGCGGTGGTGTCGGCACGGTGCTCGGCGCGATCATCGGCGGCCTCGTCCTGGGCGTGCTGAACAACGGCATGAACCTCGTCGGCATCGGCACCGACTGGCAGCAGGTCATCAAGGGCCTGGTCCTGCTGGCGGCGGTCGGCTTCGACGTGTGGAACAAGCGCAAGGTCGGTTCGTAAAGTCACCGGGCCCCGCTCAGCGAGCGGGGCCCTTCCTTTTGCAGGAGCCGCTGCATGGAACTGAACAGACGCACGCTCATCGCCGGGGCGGCAGCCGCCGGTGTCACCGCCGCCATGAGCGGCACCGCACATGCCACAGGGGGCCACAGGCCGGTGAAGTCGCTCTTCGGCAAGCTCGCCGACGGCACCAAGATCTACAGCTGGTCGCTGGAGAACGGCGGCACCCGGCTGAAGGTCCTCTCCTACGGCGGAATCGTCCAGTCCCTGGAGATCCCCGACCGGCGCGGCCGCTACACGAACGTCTCGCTGGGCTTCGACACCATCGAGGACTACGTCTCCTCCAGCCCCTACTTCGGCGCCCTGATCGGCCGGTACGGCAACCGCATCGGCAAGGGTCGGTTCACGCTCGACGGCAAGGCCTACCAGCTCTCCGTCAACGACGGCGCGAACAGCCTGCACGGCGGGTCCAAGGGCTTCGACAAGGTCGTCTGGGACATCGAGCCGTTCACCAAGGGCTCCGACGTCGGCCTGTACCTCTACTACACCTCCGTCGACGGCGAGATGGGCTACCCCGGCACGCTGCGCACGAAGGTCACGTACACCCTGACCCGCTCCGGCGACTGGCGCGTGGACTACGAGGCCACCACCGACAAGGCCACCGTCGTCAACCTCACCAGCCACGTCTACTGGAACCTGGCCGGCGAGTCCAGCGGCACGATCTACGACCACGAGCTGTCCATAGCCGCCTCCCGCTACACACCGGTCGACTCGGGGCTGATCCCCACGGGCGAACTGGCCAAGGTCGTCGGCACGCCCTTCGACTTCCGCCGCACCAAGACCGTCGGCGAGGACATCCGCGTCGCCCACCAGCAACTGCTCTACGGCAAGGGCATCGACCACAACTGGGTCCTGGACAAGGGGATCACGTCCCGTCCTGAGTGGGCGGCGACCCTGCGCGACCCCTCCTCCGGCCGCACCCTGAAGATCGCCACGACCGAGCCGGGCCTGCAGTTCTACTCGGGTAACTTCCTCGACGGAACCCTGGTCGGCACCGGCGGTTCGATCTACCGCCAGGGCGACGCGCTCTGCCTGGAGACGCAGCACTTCCCGGACTCGCCGAACCAGCCGTCGTTCCCGTCCACAACGCTGCGACCTGGGCAGACGTACCGGACGACGACGGTGCACTCGTTCAGCGCGTGACCCTGAGTCATAGCATCTTCACAACGTCCCAACATTTTCACAGGGGTTGAACAGCGCCTCACAGGCATCCGTATCTAAGGGCGGCCCGTGCTCCCCCGCACGGGCCACCCAGACCCGGAGGTTGCCTTGGCTGAGAACGTCACCTCGCTGTTCCGCAGCACGGCGGCGCACAGCCCTTCGATGGCCGCGCTGACCCGCGAAGGCGGTGACGGGGTAGGGCCGATCGACTTCTGCATCCCCTGCAACCCGTACTTCCCCACGCCCGCCATGTTCGACGACATGGCGGGCCGGTTGCGCGACATCATCACGTACTACCCCAGCAGCGCCGACACCATCACGGCCGAGCTGTGCAACCTCCTCCAACTCCCCCCGCAGGCCGTCGCGATGGGCAACGGCTCGACCGAGCTGATCACCTGGATCGACCACCTGCTGGTCCGTGAATCCCTCGCCATCCCCGTCCCCACCTTCGGCCGCTGGACCGACCAGCCCATGGAGACCGGCAAGCGGGTCGACATGTTCCCGCTCCAGGAGTCCAGCGGCTTCGCCCTCGACCTCGCGCAGTACGCCGAGTTCATCCGGGCCCGCGGCACCCGTGCCGCCGTGATCTGCAACCCCAACAACCCCGACGGCGGGTTCCTGCACCGGCACGCCATCGTGCAGTTCATGGACGCCATGGCCGATCTCGACCTGGTCGTCATCGACGAGTCGTTCCTGGAGTTCGCCGACGCGGAGGCGGAGCCGTCGGTGGTGCAGGAGGCGATGCTGCGGCCCAACGTCATCGTGCTGCGCAGCCTTGGCAAGAACTTCGGCCTGCACGGCATACGGTTCGGCTATCTCGTCGCCAACCCCTCGCTCGCGGGGCGCGTCCGCTCGATGCTCCCCAAGTGGAACCTCAACGCCTTCGCCGAGCATGTGGTGTTCATGCTCAAGAACCATGGGGCGGAGTACATGGAGAGCCTGCATCAGGTACGCCGGGACCGGCTCGACATGGCCCAGCAGCTTGCCGCGCTGCCCGGGCTCACGGTGTATCCGTCCCAGGGCAACTTCCTCTTCGTGCGCCTGCCCGTGGGCGCCGAGGGCACTGTGGTCCGTGACCGGCTGCTCACCGAGCATCGGATCCTGGTGCGTGAATGCGGCAACAAGATCGGTTCGTCCAGCCGCTTCCTGAGGCTCGTAGTGCGCCCCCAGGTCGACGTGCGTCGCCTGGTGTCCGGCCTGGAACAGGTGCTCTACGGGACCAGGAGGGGAGCGGCCGCCGTGCCCGAGCTGGCTACAGGGACCAGCTACAGCTCGGGTACGGCGGCCGTGGATCGGCTGGTCGGGTCGACCAATGGGGCGGGCGTTCCCATGGCGATGCCTGTTGCCGCGCCTATGCCCGCGGCGGCTGTAGCGGCTCCCGCTCCGGCGCCTGCGCCCATGCCTGCTCCGGCACCCATACCCGCGCCCATGCCCATGCCCATGCCCGCGCCCGTGCCCGCGGCGGCGTTCGGGCCTACGCCGCCCGGTGTTCCGGCCCGAGGGGGGCTTACGGCGGCGCAGGTCCGGGGGACGACGGGGCCGGGGTTGGCACCGGCGCCGGCCACGGGGTGGCCCAACGCGGGGGCTTGGCCCAACGCGGCCGGCATGGGGTGACCTGGCGGTACTCGTCTACGCCGGGTTCAGGCGCCACTGTTGGCAGGTGTTGTTCAGCCAGCTCCACTGGCGCACGTCCGTTCCGTCCGCCGTGCCGCAGTTCGTCACGTCCGCCACCTTGCCCGTCGCCTGGTTGACGATGCGGACGTAGCTGTCGGTCGTGGTGATGAAGCGGAAGCGCTGGCAGGTGTTGTTGAGCCAGGACCACTGGCGCAGGTCCGCGCCGTCGGCCGATGAGCAGTCGGCGGTGTCCAGGACCTTGCCGGTGGCCACGTTCACCAAGCGGTGGGTGTCGTCGCCCAGGTCCTCAAGGCGCCACTTCTGGTTGTTGCCGCCGTTGCAGGTCCACTGCTGGACATTGGCACCGTCCGCCGTCGAACTGCCGGCCACATCGAGGCACTTGCCGCTGCTGCGGTTCGTGACGGTGTATGTCGTGGAGGTCGCGGACGGTTCGCCGGACGGGCCCGCCAGGCTGCCGCCCAGGGCCACCGGAGTGCCCAGGTTCGGGGAGCCGTCCGAGTTCCAGGTGAACTTCTGGGCCCTGGTCGTGCGGCCGTTGTCGCAGCCCTCGGAGGCGGAGTCGTTGGCGTGGTAGACGATCCAGCTCTCCGTGCCGTCGGGTGAGGTGAAGAAGCCGTTGTGGCCGGGGCCGTAGACGCCCGCGGAGTCGTTGCGCTGGAAGACGGGGGTGGACTTCTTCGTCCAGGACGAGGACGCCAGAGGGTCCGAGCCGGTGAGTTTGAGCTGGCCGAGTTTGTAGTCGGGGGTCCAGCAGCCGCTCGCCGAGTAGATCAGGTAGGTCTGGCCGTTCCGTTGGAGGATCTCCGGTCCCTCGTTGACCGTGCCGCCCGAGCGTTCCCAGTCGTACGTCGGTGTCGAGATGGTGGAGAAGCCCGTGGCCAGGGTGTACGGGTTGGACATCCGGGCCGCGACCAGGTTCTGGGTGCCGCCGCTGGCGCTGCCGAACAGGTAGAGCCGGCCGTTGATCGTGCCGACCGTCGGGTCCAGCATCCAGGACGAGTTGAGCTGGCTGCGGTAGGTGTACGGGCCCATCGGGTCGGAGCCCGCGCTCTCCAGGACATGGGTGCGCTGGGTCGGGATGTAGTCGGAGACGCTCTGCCCGGCGACGTAGTACAGATACCAGCGGCCGTTGAGGTAGTGCAGCTCCGGCGCCCAGATGTTGCAGCAGCGGGAGGCCGCGTCGCCCTGCCAGACCTGCACGCTGGGCGCGGTGGCGAGACCGGCGAGCGTGGGGGCCTTGCGGAGGGTGATGCGGTCGGTCCAACTGGTCGTCACCAGGTAGTAGTTGCCGTTGTGGTACGAGATCCAGGGGTCGGCGCCCTTGACCGACTTCACGGGGTTGCTGAACGAGGCGGCACTGGCGGGGGTCTGCCCCAGGGCGAGCAGGAAGGCCAGCGCGGCCAGCAGGGTCAGTAGGCGACGGGCCATCCGCTGCTCCAGTTCAGGAGGTTGATACCGAGCTTGGGCGTGCCGTTGTCCTGGCCGTCGTAGTAGTGGTAGACGATCAGGTCGCCGTCGACGTCGTTCATGATCGACTGCCCGCCGGGGCCGATGTAGCGGCCGTGCGACTCCAGTACGGGCGTCCCGCCGTTGTTCATCATCGAGACGCCGTTCTTGTCGTAGTACGGCCCGGTGACGCTGGTGGCGCGGCCGACCTTGACCTTGTACGTCGAGCTGGTGCCAGCACAGCAGGTGTCGTACGAGGCGAAGAGGTAGTAGTAGCCGTTGCGCTTGACGATGTAGGGCGCCTCCACCGCCTTGGTGCCGGTCGGGCGGGAGGCGAGGGAGTAGCGGGTGGTGTTGGAGGAGAGCTGCTTACCGGTGGACGGGTTGATCTGGATCATCTTGATCCCGGTCCACCAACTGCCGAAGGACAGCCACCACTTGCCGTCGCTGTCGACGAAGAGGTTCGGGTCGATGGCGTTGTAGTCGCTGGACGAGCTGGAGGTGTAGACGGTCCCGTAGTCCGTCCAGCTGCCGGGGAGGCCCGTGCTCGAACCCGCGAGCCCGATGGCCGAGGTGTTGGAGCCGAACTTCGAGACGGAGTAGTACATCAGGTACTTGCCGCCCTGGTACGAGATGTCCGGCGCCCACGCCTCGGGTACGGAGGAGTACGTCGACCACCAGCCCGGGCGGGACGAGAAGGCGTCGGCGCCCGCACTGAAGGCGATGCGGTTGCCGGAGGTCTTGCTGGCCATGCCGCCGCCGGTGGCGTAGAGCAGGTACTGGCCGGAGGGGGTGCGGATCATCGTCGGGTCGTGGACGACGGTGGAGCCGGTGACGGTGCCGGGGTTGGGGTAGGCCGACGCGCTGGACGGGATCAGGGCCAGCAGGAGGGCTGCGGGGAGGGTGAGGAGAGCGGTTCTGGTGCGGCTCACATGAACGCTCCTGTTCTGTATATCGAACGTCGATCGTCACTTCGGACGGGACCGTAGAATCGAACCCCTTGCGCGTCAATGGTCCGCGCAGCAACAAGCCGCCGATCCCGCCCCGGCCGCATTCACAGGAACCCTGACCTGCAGGGAACTTGACGAAGTGTCACTTTGCTGAGCCAACAGCTCATCGACAGCCGGGCTCCCTACGGTGCCGTGTTCATGACAGACACTTCGATCGGACGGCGTACCGTCCTCATCGCCACGGGTGCCACCGCCGCCACGCTCGCCGTGACCGCGGGCGCCGCGCCCGAGTCCCCCGCCGCCTCCCCCGCGCACGCCGAGCCGGTCGCCGCGGCGGCCGTGTGCACGCTCACGAAGGAGATGACCGAAGGCCCCTACTACCTCGACGGACAGCTCGTCCGCTCCGACATCGCCGAGGACAAGACCGGCATCCCGCTGAAGCTCGCGCTCACCGTCGTCGACGACGACACCTGCGTGCCGATCAGCAACGCCCTGGTGGAGCTGTGGCACGCCGACGCGCTCGGCGAGTACTCCGGATTCGTCGGCAACAACGGCCACGACGAGCCCGACAACGGCACCTTCCTGCGCGGCGGGGCACTGACCGACTCCAGCGGCGTCGCCAACGTCACCTCGGTCTACCCCGGCTGGTACCGCGGGCGCTGCATCCACATCCACGTCAAGGTGCACACGAACGTCACGCTCACCTCGGACGGCTCGTTCACCGGCGGCCAGGAACTCCACACCGGCCAGCTCTTCTTCGCCGAGTCGATCACCACCCGGGTCGCCGCGCTCCCGCCGTACTCGACGAACACGGTCCCGCGCACGACCCTCGCCCAGGACTCCATCTACGACGAGGGCGGCGCCGCGTCCGGCCTCCTGACCCTGACGGCGCTGGGCAGTTCCCCCTCCGCCGGATACGCCGGCCGCCTCACCCTCGGCGTCGAGCGGAGCTGAGCCCTCAACGGCACGGACACGGAGAGGCCGGGAGCCGCCGAGCTGACGCGGCCCCCGGCCTCACACTGGCGCTAGGACTTCGCCGGGCACTCCTTCCACGCGATGTGGTAGATCGTGCTGATGTCACCGTCGGTCGAGTCCATCGTCATGAAGCTGACCTTGTCCGGCGAGGAGGAGCCGGCGTTGACCCGAAGCTCGGTGTTGATGTTGAAGTTGCGCTGAACTCCGCAGGGCGCCCAGACGAGTTGGGCCCAGTCGGTGCTGTCGGTGGCCTGCCAGTTGTCGTTGAGGGGGCCACTGAAGGGGTGGTTGCGGTACGCCGTCTGCGGTGAGCCCTGGAAGTAGTACGAGGCTCTCTGCATGGCGCTGGCGCCGGACTGGAGCGAGGCGAACCCTCTGTAGTCCGCGCTGGCGATGGCGTACGTGAAGCCCTGCGGGACGTGCACGACCAGGTTGAGCTGGCAGTTCTTGCGGAAGGCGGTCGGGTCGGAGTTGCCGCCGACCTGGGCGAGGTATTCGCTGTAGGTCACGGTGAAGGCGGTGTTGTCCTCGGACACGGCGACGGCGGTCGTGCCCTGGGGGCAGCCGGAGCCGTTCACCGTGGCGACCTTGATGATGATCTTGTCCGGGGGCGGGTCGTCGAACGGGTCCGCCTCCGCGGGCATTGCGGTGGCAAGCAGAGCGGCGAGCGCGGCGCCGCTCAGCAGAAGTCCACGCGCCATGGCTTCTCCTTGGGTTGGGGGGTGGCTATGCCTCCGACCCTTGGTTCACCTTTGAAGAATTGGTGATGTTTCTGTGAAGGCGGGAGGCGTTCCGCATCGTAGGGAGCCTGGCTTGACATGGGCAGGTCGAACTCCGGCCATTCACAGGGCCCCCAAGGGCACACGCCGGAACGTGATCGTCTCGTAGGCAGTCCTGTCGCCCGTCTCGTACAGGACCCCCACCCCCTCGCCATCGACCTGCACGAGGTCCGAGTACCCGGCCTTGCGAGGGGACAAGGTCAGCGCCTTACGGAAGGTCCGCCCCTCGTCCGCACTGCTCCACAGGGCCATGGCGGCACGGTCGTCCGGCACGGAGGGCCCGGAGAACAACAACTCCCCACCCTCTCCACCCACTTGCAGCACACTGCCCTCGACCAGGGGAACGTCGTTCAGCGAAGGCTGCTCCACATAGCCCCGCCCCTCCAGACTCGCGCCCCCGTCAACGGAGTAGGCGTCGAGGCGATGGCCCGGGCTGGAACCCTTCTGACTCCGTGCGCTGAAATACAGCCGCCCGTCGGGCAGTTGGGCAGCGGTCGACTCATTGGCGTTGTGGACCCCGTCATAGGAATCCTCGACAAACCCGAGCCGCCAGGACCGCCCCCCGTCGTCGCTGTACATCGCATGCGCCCCGTAGTACTTGGGCTCCTGCCCGCTGTCCGCCGACCCCACCGGCGGCGAGGAGGAGTGATTGGCCGGAACGACCAACCGCCCCGCATGCTCCCCCCGAATCAACGCAACGGCATGCCCCGGCCCCGTGGCATACCAACGCCAGTCCTCCTTCTTCAGCATCGACGTGATCTCGCGCGGGGCGGAGAACGAACGCCCGTCATCCTCACTCACCTGTACGAAGACCCGCCGACCAGCCCCACCCGTGGCTTCACCGCGCAGAATCCCCGCCTCGGTGACACCACCGCTGTGGTACGAGGTGACCAGCACGACGTTCCCGGTCCGAGGATCAACAACGGGCGCCGGATTCCCCCGAGTGCTCCCCTCCCCCTCCGCGACAACTTGCAGCCGCCCCCACGTACACCCGCCGTCTCTCGACCGCCTGACCACGACATCAATGTCCCCGTGATCCGCCTTCCCCCCAACCCGCCCTTCAGCAAAGGCAAGCAGGTCCCCACCCCGAGTCCGCACAGCGGCAGGTATCCGGTAACTCCCATAACCCCCCCGCCCCCGAGACATACGGCACCGAAGAGACACACCCTCCCCCCGACCCGGCATCCGCACTGTCGGCCCGCTCCGCCCAGGGTCGGACGAAGACCACCAGCACGGCGATCCCCATCACGACAGCGATGAGCCCCGACACACGACGGCGCGCCGAACCGGCGATCGGAGACGTCACGACCCCTCAGCCCTCCCCCGGACTCTTCCATCGACGAAACGATCAAGCTATCTCCGGCCGAAGGCATGGAGTGAGAAACGCAGGGGAACTCAAGGTGAACGAACCCTCGATGGCGGTCCGTGACCCCAAAGGTCTGGCTGACCCCCTCCAGCGTGGGGGCGGACGGGCGGGATCCCGGTGCGTCGGTGCGCCCGGCGACCGTATGCTTGTTCTGGGGTCAATCTCCCGTGCCAGCTGGGGAGTTGGACCCTCTCACGATGCAGTGCGGCCCGACCCGGCAGGGGGCGAAGGAAGGGCATGGACGTCTGTCTCAGACTGCCCGACGATTCCGACGGTGGCGAAGTCAAGCAGCTGTACGACTGGTTGCTTGCGGAGCGTGCGGTCGACCTCGATGCGGAGATCTCCCTCCGCGGTGACCCCCCGAGCGAGTCCCTCCTCGGTGACGACTTCGATGTCATGGGTGATGTCCTCGACATCGTGCAGCTCGTCGTCGAGTCGAGCTTCCAGCTCGCCTCGCTCGGGTTCATCATCCTTGAGTTCCGGCGGGCCCGGCGGCCCCGGTCGCATGTCGTCGTCGAGCGGGGCGGGCGTCGGGCCACCCTGCGGCCCGACGCGAGCCCCGATGAGGTCGAGGAGTTTCTGCGCGAGCTCGATGCCATGAACGAACCGCCGGACGACGAACCACCCGGAGGCGGCACGCCGTGAGCGAGGCGCTGCCGGATCCCGGCGCCTCCGCCGCCGTACTGATCGGTGTCGCCGCGTACAGGAGCATGCCGAAGCTGCCCACGGTGGCGCGCAATCTCACCCGGGTGAAGGAGGCGCTCACCGACCGGGCGGTCTGGGGACTGCCGCCGGACAGGTGTGTGGTCGTACTCGACCCGAAGTCCTCCGACGAACTGATCGACCCGGTCGTCCAGGCGGCCAGGTCCGCTCGGGACACCCTCATCGTCTACTACGCGGGGCACGGCTTCGTCGATCCGCTCGGCGCCCTGCGGCTCACCATGATCGGGTCGATGGAGGAACTCCCGCACAAGGCCGTGCTGTACAGCGAGTTGCGCGAGGCCTTACGTCGGCACAACCGCGCCCGGCGCCGGGTCATCATCCTGGACTGCTGCTACAGCGGACGCGCCCTCGGCGACATGGACGCCCAGACGCGTACCCCGCTGCGAACCGTCGCGGACGTCGAGGGCATGGCGGGGAGTTATCTGCTGACCTCCGCCGCCTCCAATGTGCGGGCGCTGGCACCCCGGGGTGAGGAGTGCACCGCGTTCACCGGTGAGTTCGTGCGGGTGCTGCGGGAGGGGATACCGGGGCGGGACGGGCAGCGGACGCCGCCCTTCCTGACCCTGGACGCCATCTACCGCGAGGTCCGCGGCTCCCTGCACCACCACGGCAGACCCACCCCCCGCCAGCAGGACAACAACCAGGTCGGCCGGCTCCCCTTCGTCCGCAACCTCGCCCACCCGCTCCCGCCCGACCGGTTCCTGCCCCCCGCACCCCGGCCGCCATGGCAACGCCGTACCGCCTTCGCGCTCGCCGCGCTCGCTCCGGTCGCCGTGCTCGCCGCCGACAGCGGCATCCTCCCCTCCGACGTCTGCTCGCCGCGCGCCTCCCTGATCGGCTTCTCCGACCGGCTGGACAAGGTCACCTTCCAGGGCCGCCGCCTCGCCGGGCTCTCCTCGCTCGCCGTCACCGCCGAGAACCCCACCGGCGCCACCGCCCTCTCGCTGGCCGACAACTCCTCACCGGCACTCTTCCGGCTGGCCCTGGGCGCGCCGGGGAAGCCTCCCGAGCCCGAGATCACCGGGCTGACGGGGCTCGTGCGCAGCGACGGACGGCCGTACGGCGAGCAGGGCTTCGACGGGGAGGCCATCGCCGTGGAGGAGGGCGGCCGGACCGTCCTCGTGGCCTCCGAGTACCGGCCCTCCATCGGCCGCTACAGCCTGGCCACCGGGAAGTTGCTGGACGAACTGCCGGTCCCGGAAGCCTTCCGCGCCGACATACCCGCCGGGGACGCCCAGCGCGGCGCGATCTTCGAGTCCCTCGCCCTCTCCCCCGACGGCAAGCGGCTCTACGTCGGCCTGGAGGACCCCCTCGGCCGTGACGGGACCTGGCGCGGCGGCAACCGCATCCGCGTCCTGCGCTACACCGGCGAGCCCGGCGGCGCCTACCGCGTGGACGGCCAGATCGCCTACGAGACCGACTCCGGACTGCGTCTCGCCGAACTGGCCCCGGTCGGCGACGGCCGCTTCCTGGCGCTGGAGCGCGGCTACACCGAGGGCCAGGGCAACAGCATCCGCGTCTACGAGGTGTCGCTGACCGGGCTGCCGGACGTCAGCGAGGTGCGGTCGCTGGAAAAGACGACCGCCTCCGCGTTCGTCGTCAAGCGGGAGCTGGTTGACCTCGGTGACTGTCCGCCCTCCGGCGCCCGCGCCGAGCAGCCCCAGGTCAATCCGCTGCTGGACAACGCCGAGGGGATGGCGCTGGGCCGCCCGCTGGCCGAAGAGCCGCACCGGGGGCGGCGGGTGCTGTACCTGGTCACCGACGACAACGACAACCCCGAGCAGATCACCCGCCTTTACACGCTGGCGGTCGACGTCTCCTGAGGCACGTCGGCGGGGTCCTCAAGGGCGCGCTCGGCCCGGTAGGCGCGGATCGACCAGGCCAGGGCTCCGGCCCAGACCGCGTACAGCAGGACGTACACGGGCGTGGACAGGGCGGCCGGGGCGGCGATCCAGTCGCTCCTCAGGAGGGTGCGGACGTTGGTGACGATGATGACGCCGCCGACCGCCGAGCCGAGGACCCTCGGCGGGACCAGGCGGACCAGCCAGGCCGCGATCGGGGCGGCGATCAGCCCGCCGATCAGGAAGGCCAGCACCCAGACGAAGTCGATGCCCTGCGAGCCGAGGGACAGCAGGAAGCCCAGGCTGGCGGCCACGGCCACCAGGAACTCGCTGGTGTCGATCGAGCCGATCACCTTGCGCGGCTCCATCCGTCCGCTGGCCAGCAGCGCGGGCGTGCCGACCGGCCCCCAGCCGCCCCCGCCGGTCGCGTCCAGGAACCCGGCGACCAGGCCGAGCGGCGACAGGAACCGTTTGCGCAGCGGCTTGCCGAGCTGTCCCTCGGGCAGTCCGCGGAAGGTGAAGCGGGACATGACGTAGAGGCCGAGGCCCAGCAGGATCACGGACATCAGCGGTGCGGCGACCCCGGTCGACAGCCGGGACAGCACGGTCGCGCCGAGGAAGGAGCCGACCGCGCCCGGCACGCCGATCTTGGCTACGACCTTCCAGTCCACGTTCCCGAACCGCCAGTGCGCGGCGCCCGACATCAGGGTGGTGCCGATCTCGGCGAGATGGACGGTGGCCGAGGCGGCGGCCGGGTTGGTGCCCATGGCCAGCAGCAGTGTGGTGGAGGTGACGCCGTAGGCCATGCCGAGGCTGCCGTCCACCAGCTGGGCGCCCAGGCCCGCGAGGGCGAGCAGTATCAGCGTGCGCATGGGTCGGTCCCGTCCTGTCGCTCGAATTCCTACCGGGTGAGTAGGAATGGACGGGACGGGACGCTAAGCGATCAAACTGAGTGCGAGCTGAGAGAGACCCTGGAGGCCCTATGGGTTCTCCCACGCCGCCGGTTCCGCCGCCAGCGACTGCACGGTCTTCGGCAGCTTGTCCGCCGCGATGTCCGCGAGGGTCACGCCCTCCAGGATCCGGCGGACATTGGCCCGCAGCGCGATCCACAGCGGCAGCAGCGGCTCGGCGGACCCGGCGTAGGACAGGCCGGTCGGCCGGACCCCGCGCACCGAGACGATGGGTCCGTCGACGGCCCGGATCACATCGGCGACCGTGATCTCCGACGCGTCCCGGGCCAGCCGGTACCCGCCGTTGCCGCCGCGCCGGCTGTCGACCAGACCGGCGCGGCGGAGGTCGCCCAGGATGCCCTCCAGAAACTTGTGCGGAATGTCCTGCACGGTGGCGATGGCCTCCGCCTTCACCGGGCCGTCGTCGTGGCGTACGGCGAGCTCCAGCGCAGCCCGTACCGCGTAGTCCGCCCGTGCCGAGATCCTCATACGCCCATTGTCACCCCAGCCGGAACACGTTCCAGGACAGAGGCTCCAGTACGGCGGTCAGACGGCCGTCCGTCAGCTCCGTGCCCGCACCGTCGTGCGGGGTGACCCGCTCGGGTTCGGCGAGGGTGTTGCGGGCGTCGGGGTCGGCGTCGGCGAGCGCGCTGTGCTCGATGACTCGGGTCAAGTCCAGTCCGTTCAGGGCGACTTCGAGCGGCAGCGGTTGCGTGCGGCTACGGTTCACCGCGAACACCGTGACCGTGCCGTCCTCGGCGCGTACGGCAGTGGCGTGCAGGAGGTCCGCCTCGCCGTACTTCTTCGTCTCGTACGTCGGCGAGTCCACCCGTACGTCCAGGACCTGGCCCTGGCCGTACCGCGCCGCCTGCGCGAACGGGAAGAACGTGGTCTGCCGCCAGGCCGGGCCGCCGGGCTCGGTCATGATCGGCGCGATGACGTTCACCAGCTGTGCGAGACAGGCCACCGTGACGCGGTCCGCGTGCCGGAGCAGGGCGATGAGGAGTGAGCCGAAGACGACCGCGTCGGTGACGGAGTAGTTGTCCTCCAGCAGTGGCGGGGCCTCGGGCCAGTCGTCCTGCTCGAACGTCGTCGCCTGCTCCTGCCAGCGGGAGAGGTACCAGACGTTCCACTCGTCGAAGGAGAGGTTGATCCGCTTCTTGGACTTCAGCCGGGCGCCGATGTGGTCGCAGGTCGCCACCACGTTCTCGATGAACGACTCCATGTCCACGGCGGAGGCTAGGAAGGAGTCGATGTCTCCGTCGACGGGCTCGTAGTACGCGTGCAGGGAGATGTAGTCGACCAGGTCGTACGTCTCCTTCAGGACCGTCGCCTCCCACTCGGCGAAGGTCTCCATGGACTGGCCGGAGCTGCCGCACGCGACGAGTTCGACGGTGGGGTCAAGCTGGCGCATGGCGCGGGCCGTCTCCGCGGCGATACGGCCGTACTCCTCGGCTGTCTTGTGGCCGGTCTGCCAGGGGCCGTCCATCTCGTTGCCCAGGCACCAGAGTCTGATGCCGAAGGGGTCCTTGTCGCCGTGGCTCCGGCGTCGGTCGGAGAGTTCCGTGCCGGAGGGGTGGTTGGCGTATTCCTGGAGTTCGAGGGCTTCGGCCACGCCTCTTGTGCCGAGGTTCACGGCCATCATGGGTTCGGCCTGGGGGCCGATCTTCTTGAGGAAGCCGATGTACTCGGAGAGCCCGAAGCGATTGGTCTCGGTGGAGTGCCACGCGAGGTCGAGGCGGCGGGGGCGGTCTTCGGCGGGGCCTACCGAGTCCTCCCACTTGTAGCCCGAGACGAAGTTGCCTCCGGGGTAGCGGATGGCTGTCACGCCGAGTTCCTTGACGAGGTCCAGGACGTCCTGGCGGATTCCGGACTCGTCCGCGGTGGGGTGGTCCGGTTCGAAGATGCCTGTGTATACGCAGCGGCCCAGGTGTTCCACGAAGCTGCCGAAGAGGCGGGGGTTTACCTCGCCGATCGTGAAAGCGGGGTCCAGGGTGAAGCGGGCGGTACGCATGGTTTCCTTTCGTGTGCGGGCCGGTGGGGGCTTGTCGCGCCCACGCGGCGGAGCCGCAAATCGATACAGCCCCGCGCCCCTAAAGGACGATTGGCCAGCCGTTTGCTTGCCAGCTCAGCTTGTTCAAGCCCAGCTTGGGTGTGCCGCTGTCCTCTGCGTCGTAGTAGTGGTACGCCAGCCAGTCCTCCCCCTTGTCCTGGAACACCGACTGGCCGCCCGTGCCGATGAAGCGGCCGTGGCCCTCCAGGACCAGGTCGCCGCCGCCCTCCAGCAGGGGCTTGCCCTCGCTGTCGACGTACGGGCCCTTGATGTCCGTCGAGCGGCCCGCCTTGATCTTGTAGGTGGAGTTCACTCCGGAGCAGCAGGCGTCGTAGGAGGCGAAGAGGTAGTAGTAGCGGCCGTGTTTGACGATGTACGGGCCCTCCACCGCGTAGGGGAGGTCCGGGCGGGTGGCCAGGTGGTGGACCGGGGCTCCGGGCACCGCCTTGCCGGTCCTCTCGTTCAGTTCGACCATGCGGATGCCCGTCCAGTACGAGCCGAAGGACATCCACAGCTTGCCGTCCGCCTTGATCAGGGCGGGGTCGATGGCGTTCCAGTGGTCGGTGGTCTCGGAGGTGAAGACCTTGCCGTGGTCGGTCCAGGTGCCGGGGAGGCCGGAACGGGAGGTGGCGACGCCTATCGCGGAGTGGTTCGTGCCCCAGGACGAGACGGCGTAGTAGAGCCAGTACTTGCCCGCTCGGTACGAGATGTCCGGGGCCCAGGGGTCGCCCGTGTTGTTGTACTCGTACCACCAACTCGGCGGCTCCGCGAAGGCGTTGCCCGCGTCGTCCCACTGCTTGCCGTCCTTCGAGAGGCGGGCACCGATGATGCCGCCGGTCGAATAGGCCGCGTAGCCACCGGACTTGAGATGGATGACCGTCGGGTCGTGGATGATCTGTTGGCCTGTGATGGGGCGTGGGACGGGGTAAGACGACGCTGCCTGGGCCGTGTGGGGCAGCAAGGCCATCAGCGCTGCCGTCGTCACGGCCGTGAGGGTTCTGCGCAGGGTCACTGTCCCGCCAATCCCGTGTGGGCGACGCCCGCCACGATCTGCCGCTGGAAGAAGACGAAGACGACGATGAGGGGCAGGCCCGCCATCAGGCCGCCGGCCATGAGCTGGGCCCACTGGATGCCGTAGGAGTTCATGACCGTTGCTATGCCGTTCGGCATGGTCATCAAGTCCGGGTTGTTCGTGACCATGTAGGGCCAGAGGAAGTTGTTCCAGCTCGCGATGAAGGTGAAGATGCCTACCGCCGCCAGCGAAGGGCGGGCCAGCGGGACGACGATCGTGAAGAAGACCCTCCAGCGGCCCGCGCCGTCTATGAACGCCGCCTCCTCCAGCTCCCTCGGGATGCCCTGGAAGAACTTGTAGAGGATGTAGACCATCGCGGCCGGCGCGCACTGCGGGAGGATCATGCCCCAGTACGTGTCGACCATCCCCATCTGCTGGACCGTGGTGAAGAGGGGGACGCCGAGGACGGCCGGGGAGATCATCAAGCCGGTCATCACGATGCCCAGCAGGACGCTCTTGCCGCGGAACTCGGTGCGGGCGAAGCCGTATCCGGCGAGGGCGCTGACCACCAGCACGATCGTGGTGACGCAGACCGACACCACCAGGGAGTTCACGAACCAGTTGGTGATGTTGCCGGTCTCGAAGAGGGCCTTCCACGCCTGGCCCGTCCAGACCTCCGGCAGCCAGTGCGGCGGGATCTCGGCGGCCTCGGCCTCGGACTTGAACGAGGTGAGCAGGGCCGCGGCGATGGGGGCCATGAAGACGGCGGAGACGGCTACGCCGAGGACGGTGAGTGCTATCTGGCTGGGCGGCCAGGTGCTGCGGGGCCTGTTCCGGATGTGCGTGCCGCTGCTCATCGGGTGGTCTCCTCACGGGTGCGCAGCAGCCACATCCGCGCCAGGGCGACGACTGCGATGATCACGAAGAAGATGATGGACATCGCGGAGGCGTAGCCCACGCGGTAGCTGGTGAAGCCCTGTTCGAGGGTGTACTGGACGAAGGAGCGGGTGGCGAGCTCCGGTCCGGGGCCGAAGTCCATCATCACGACGGCCTGGTCGAAGAGTTGCAGCGAGGCGAGGATCTGGAGCGCGATCACCAGGCCGGTGATGTTGCGCAGCATCGGCAGGGTGATGTGGACGATGCGGTGCCAGGCGTTGGCGCCGTCCAGCTTGGCGGCCTCGTAGAGGTGGGCGGGGATGCCCTGGAGGGCGGCGAGGTAGAGCAGGAAGCTGAAGCCGACCGTCCACCACAGGGTGGCGATGACGATGGCGAGCATCGCGTACGACTTGTCCGTGAGCCAGGGGGTGTCGAGGCCGAAGGTCTCGTTGAACAGGCCGATGCCCTGGGTGAACAGCCACTGCCACATGTTGGCGGCGACCGTGGAGGGCAGGAGGAAGGGGGCGAAGAAGCACAGCCGCCAGAGCCATTTGCCGTGCTCGATGTGGTGGGCCAGCATCGCCAGGAGGAAGGCGAGGACGGTGATGCAGGGGACTACCAGGAGCGTGAAGTACGCGCTGTGGCCGAGCGCGTCCCACATCGCCGTGTCGTCCAGCGCCTCGCGGTAGTTGTCGAGGCCGACGAAGCCGGTGCCGTCGCCGGAGATGTTGGCGTCCGTGAAGCTGAGGTAGAGGCCGCGCAGCAGGGGCCAGATCACGAAGAGGACGAAAAGCGCCAGGAACGGGGCGATGAACCAGCCCCCGTGCTGGAAGCCCTGGTTGCGGCGGACGGTCGCGGTGGCCGTGGCGGTCCTGGTCCGGGCCGGTGCTGCGACGGTCTCGGCACTGGTGGTCATGCGGCGGCACCTCCCTCGGCGGCAGTTCTGCCGTCCATCGGGTTCTTGGCGGCGAGGAGCGCGGTGAGCCGGGACTTCATCCGCTGCGCGACGGCCGCGGGCTGGGCGGAGCCCATCGTCGAGGAGACGACGACCGGGCCGAGGTCCTGGGCGAGCACACCCGTGGAGCCCGCGAACCACACCTTCGGCTCGGTGGCCTGGTGGTCCATGGCGCTGACGTACTCGTTCTGCGGCACGAGCTCCTGGTACTCGGGGGTGGACAGGGTCGGGGTGTAGGCGGGGATGTGGCCGCCGCCGGCCCAGGCCTGGGCGTTCTGCACGATGTAGGCGGCGAGCCGGTGGGCGCCGTCGTCGGCGGCGCCGCCGCGGTCGGCCTGGTGGGGCAGGACGAAGGCGTGCGACTCGGCGTGGGTGGCCTGCTCGCCGAAGACGGGCGGCAGCGGGGTGGCGCCGTAGTCGAGTTTCGCGCCGGAGAAGACCGGCACCGACCAGTTGCCCTCCCAGGTGAAGGGGGCGCCGTTGATGAACTGCTCGCCGGTGGGCGCGCCGGGGATGGTGTAGCCGTCGGTGACGTGCTGCCGGAGGAACTCCAGGACCTGGGTGGCCTTGTCGGGGTCGAAGGTGACCTCGGTGTTGGCGTCGTTGAACCAGGTGCCGCCGAGCTGGGTGTAGAAGGCGACGAAGAACCACCACTGGAAGTTCTGGTCGTTGGTCCACAGGCCGATGGTCTGCAGGCCCTTCTTGGTGGCCTTCTTGGCTTCCTTCAGTACGTCGAACCACTCGGTGGTGGAGGTGACGGGGGTGAGTCTGCCGTCGTCGCCGATCAGGCCCGCGGGCTTGAGGATGTCCCTGCGGTAGAAGCAGAGCTGGACGTGGATGTCGAGGGGCAGGGCGTAGAGCTTGCCGTCGATGACTCCGCGTTTCCACAGGGCGGGGTTGAAGTCGGCCTCCCGTACGCCGTACTTGGCGAGCAGCTCGACGTCCCAGGGGTCGAGGAGGCGGCCGGGTGAGAAGCCGGTGACCCGGCCCATGTGCATCACGCCGAGGTCGGGCGCGCGGTTGCCCGCGGCCGCCATGGCGAGCTTGGTGTAGAAGGGGTTGCCCCACTGGAGGGTGGAGTCCTTGACGTCGATGGCGGGGTTCGCCTCGCGGAAGGCGTCCAGCATCGCGATCATGTTGTAGCCGTCGCCGCCACTGAAGAGGTTCCAGTAGCGCACCCGGGTGTCGGCGCCGGAGGCGAGTGCGTCGGCCCCGGTCCCGAGCGCCGCGAAGCCGAAGCTTCCGGCGACCGTCAACCCGGCTATTCCGGCCAGTAGTTGCCTGCGACTCAGGCCAGGTCGTCCCATGCCCTGCCCTATCTGTTCGAGATATCGAATATCGCTCGTAACTTCGAACGGGACCGTAAAGTCGAAGCGCTTGCGCGTCAATGGCTTGCGCAGGATTTTCAAGGGCCTTTCAGGCCGCGGACGTTCACGAACGGTCGTCCCCGTTTGAACAACGGCCGCCGGACCGCATGACGCGGGCAGTTCCGTCCGCGTAGTCTCGAACGGCCTGCCGTACGGCACCGGGACGGCGGTGACACAAAGGGGGATGGATGGATATCGCGGGCGCGCGCAGGAGGGCGGCCCGGATCGCGGCAGCGCTGCGGCGGCGCCCACGCGGCGGCCCCACGATGCGCGGACTCGCGGCCGAACTCGCCACCACCCTCGACGCGAGCGGCCGCCGCCCGGCCGATGTGCGCGAGCTGTGCGCCGCCCTGTGCGCGGCGATGAGCGTGCGCCGCGGTGGGCGCCCCGTCGAGCTGCGCTTCGAGCGGTTCCCCGATGAGATCGAAGTGACCGGACTGTGGGTGGAGTTCCAGGACTTCGATCTGGTGATCGTCGAGGAGCGGGCCGAGGCGATGCAGCAACTGGTCATCCTGGGCCATGAGTTGTGGCATCTGCACGCCGGGCACCGGCACCCCCACCTGGCCGGTGCCGCGGCCGTGGACGCCCTGGCCGAGCGGCCCGACTGGCAGGACGTCGCGCTCGGCGTCGCCGCCCGCAACGGCTCCCGGGAGCGCGACGAGGCCGACGCCGACGACTTCGGCCACCGGCTCGCGGCGACCTTCCGGCCGTATCTGACGGACTCCGCCGAGCCCCCGGCACCGCTCGACCCGCTCCAGCGCTCCCTCGGCTACCGCGGACGAGGGGGGTCCACGCGATGACGTACGCCCCGGAGCCGATGACGTACGCCCTGGAGCCCATGACGTACGCCCTGGATCCCTCCGCTCTGCTGAGCGACTTCTACATCTCCTTCTGGATCCCCACCGCGGTGCTCGCCGCCGCCCTGGCGATCAAGCTGCCGTCCATCATCCGGCTCTGGCGCGACCCGCTGCTGCGCGCGGTCGGCGGACTGCTGCTGCTCGCCTGCGCGGTGTTCGTCTTCTGCACGCCCTCGACCATCGCCCAGGTGAACCGGCTGGCCGGAGTGCCCAACATCTCGGCGCCCTGGTGCTATTCGCTGCTGACCGCGTTCTGCGGCTCCTGTCTGCTGCTGATCATCGCCTGGCGCAACGGTCTGTCCGACCGCAGCGCCGCCACCCGCCGCGCGATGCGCTGGCTGATCTCCGTCTACAGCGGGGTGATCATCGCCCTGTGGGTGCTGTTCGGCCTCGCCGACGCGCCCGTGGAACGGCTGCGGGACCTGGACACCTACTACGCCAACACCCCGTTCATGCGCGAGGAGATCGTCCTCTACCTCCTCGCGCACACCGTCGCGGTGCTCATCACCTCACGGCTGATCTGGAACTGGGTGCGCACCGACGGGCTCGACGCCTGGCTGCGCTGGGGGCTGAAGCTGCTCGGCGCCGGCTACGTGGTGAACCTGGTCTTCGACGGCGCCAAGATCACCGCGGTGGTGGCCCGGTGGACCGGCAACGACCTGGACTGGCTCTCCACCGACCTGGCCCCGCCGGTCGCCGCCGTCTCCGCCATCCTGATCGCGGTCGGCTTCATCCTCCCGCACGCCGGACAGTTCCTGCACGACCGCTGGCGGGTCCGCCTCGCCCACCGCGAACTGCGGCCGCTGTACCAGCTGATGCGCACGGTCAGCGGCAACCGCCTCCCCTTCGTGCTGCGCGCCACGCCCGAACTGCGCCTGATCCGGCGGGAGACGTTCATCCGCGACATCCTGCTCCCGCTCGCCCGTCACCTCGACGAGACCACCCGCGCCCGCGCCTACGACCGGGCTCTCTCGCTCGGCTTCAACCCCGACCGGGCCCGGGCGCTGGCCGCCGCGGTGGCGATCCAGGACGCCGTGGAGATCAAGCGGCGGGCACCGGAGAGCGAGGGCACCGGCGACCCGGACACCACCGAACTCCTGCGTGAGATCGGCGCGGTGTCCCGGGCGCTGCGCCGTCCGGAGTTGCTGGAGGCGGTGCGGGGCGGAGCTCCGGAGCCGACGTCCATGGCGTCGACGTCCCGCTAGTTCCGTGCTGTAGTTCGTGCTGTAGATGCCGCATTCACGCCGATCTGGCGAGAACAGGCCGTCCACCAGTGCCCGTCCATGAGTGTGACCGTTCAGGAGCAAGCCGTCCATGAGTGATCGCAGTGCCACCGCCGTCGTGCTCGGCGGCTCCGTCGCCGGGATGCTCACCGCCCGCGCGCTGGCGTCCGTCGGTGTCCGGGTCACGCTCGTCGAGCGCGACGCCCTGCCGGAGGGCCCCGAGCCGCGCAAGGGCCTGCCCCAGGCCCGCCATGTCCACCAGCTGTGGTCCGGCGGCGCTCAGGCCATGGAGGAGCTGCTGCCCGGCGTCACCACGCGGCTGCGGGAGGCGGGCGCGCACCGGCTGCCGATCACCACGGACATGGTCGGCCTCTCCCCGCGCGGCTGGTACCGCCGTTGGACCGAGTCCCACTTCATGCTGCTGTGCAGCCGCGACCTGCTCGACGCGACGATCCGGGCCCAGGTGCTCGCCGACCCGCGGATCGAGCTGGTGGAGCGGGCGGAGGTGCTCGGCCTCGACGGCACCGGCTCCGCGGTGACCGGTGTGCTCCTGCGCGCCCACGACGACACCCGGCGCACCCTGCGCGCCGAGCTGGTCGTCGACGCGACCGGACGCGGCTCGCGCACCCCGCACTGGCTGGCCGAACTCGGCCTGCCGGGGCCGGAGGTGCGGGAGGTCGACTCGGGCGTGGCCTACGCCAGCCGGATCTACCGGGCACCCGAGGCGGCCCGGGACGGCTTCCCCGTGGTCAACATCCAGCCGGCGCCCCGCACCGGCGGCCCCGGCCGCGGTGGTGTCCTGCTGCCGATCGAGGACGGCCGCTGGCTGGTCACCCTGTTCGGCACCCGGGGCGGTGAACCGGCCGCCACGACGGCCGACTTCGACTCCTACGCCCGCGAACAGCTGCGCCACCCCATCCTGGCCGACCTGATCGGACAGGCCGAGCCGCTCACCGAGGTGGCCTTCACCCGTACGACGGCGAACCGGCGGCACCTGTACGAGCGGATGTCCGCCTGGCCGGAGAACTTCGTGGTCCTCGGGGACGCGCTGGCCGCGTTCAACCCCATCTACGGGCACGGCATGTCGGTGGCCGCGCAGGCGGCGGTGGCCCTGCGGGAGTCGGTCGAGGAGTTCGGCTGGGGCACGCCCGGTCTGGCCCGGCGGCTCCAGAAGGCGGTGGCCCGGCCGGCGCGGGCGGCCTGGGACCTGGCCATCGGGATGGACGTGTTCTACCCCGGGGCGACGGAGAAGGGGCCGACGCGGGCGGAGCGCCTGGTGGCCGCGTACGTCGACCGTCTGACGTACACGGCCACGGGGAACGGCCGGGTGGCGCGGGCC
The DNA here is from genome assembly GCF_027270315.1 of Streptomyces cinnabarinus. NCBI lineage: Bacteria > Bacillati > Actinomycetota > Actinomycetes > Kitasatosporales > Streptomycetaceae > Streptomyces > Streptomyces cinnabarinus. The sequence goes on from NZ_CP114413.1 coordinate 2,948,866, forward strand.
GTGACCGATGTGATGTCCCTGGAGAGGGGCGCGGGGGTGCTGCTGACGCCGAGCATGCTGCTGGCGGCGGCGGTCGGCCCGCTCAAACCGGCGCTGGGCGGACCGCCGTTGACGGGGGACGAGCTGAAGCGGGCGGGGCTGCAGTAGTCATCCCTCGAAGGCCGGTTGCGGCAGCCCCTTCCCGGCTCCCGGCACCACCAGCAGCGAACCGGCGACCGGGTGAGGGGCGTCGAGTCCCACCCGTGCCGTGGTGATGTAGAGATCGGTCAGGTCGGCGCCCCCGAAGGCGCAGGCCGTGATCCGGGGCGTGGGCAGGAGGATCTCCCGGTCCAGCGCACCGGCGGGTGTGTAGCGGCGTACCGCCGCGCCGTCCCAGAGGGCCACCCACACACAGCCGTCGGCGTCGACGGTGAGGCCGTCGGGGAACCCGGCGCCGTCCTCGATCCGCACGAGGGGACGGCGGTTGGTGATCTCGCCGTCCTCGTGGTCGAAGACGTCGACGCGCCGGGTGGGCGAGTCGATGTAGTACATGCGGCGCCCGTCCGGGCTCCACCCCGTGCCGTTGCTCACCGTGACCTCGTCGAGGACGGCCGTCGCGGTCCCGTCCCCGCCTATCCGGGACAGCGTGCCGCCGCCCGGGGCCTCGTCGTAGCGCATGGTCCCGGCCCACAGGGACCCGTCGGGCGCCACGGCGGCGTCGTTGCCCCGGCGCCCCGGGACGACGTCGCGGTGCAGCCAGCGGAAGGAGCCGTCGGGGTCGAGGACACCGACGCCGTCCCGCAGATTGAGCACGAGCCCGCCGCCGGCCCGTGGCTTCACGGCCCCGACGTGCTGGTCGGTCGTCCGGACCGTGCGCCGGCCGGTCGCCGGGTCGTAGGAGTGGACCCGGCTCCCGAGGATGTCGATCCACAGCAGCCGGCCGCCGGCCGGATCCCAGGTGGGCCCCTCCCCCAGCGCCGCCTCCGCCCGCACCGCCACCTCGTAGGTCATGCGGCGCTCCGGTGGCCGAGGCGCTCGGAGAGTTCGACGGCGCCCTTGGCGGCGAGCTGCTCCAGCTCGACGCGGCGCTCCTCGCTCCAGCGGATCATCGGTACGGAGATGGAGAGCGCGGCAACGACCCGGCCCGTGCGGTCGCGCACCGGGGCGGCCACGCAGGAGACGTCCGGGTTGGACTCGCGGCTCTCCACGGCGATCCCGTGCTCGCGGATCTCGGCAAGGGCCTCGCGCAGCAGGGCCGGGTCGGTGATGCTGTTGGGGGTCATCGCGACCAGTTCGGCGTCGTCCGGGATGCGTGAGGTCAGTTCCGGCTCCGGCAGGGACGCGAGCAGCATCTTTCCGACGGAGGTGCAGTGGGCGGGCAGCCGGCGGCCGGCCGCGGAGACCATGCGCACGGCGTGCGTGGAGTCGACCTTGGCGATGTAGATGACATCGGTGCCTTCGAGGATCGCCACGTGTACGGTCTCGTCGCAGGTCTCCGCGACCGAGCGGGCCACCTGCTGGCCCTCGGCGGCGAGGTCGAGCTGCTCGGCGTACCGGCTGCCGAGCTGGTACGGCCGTACGCCCAGCCGGTAGCGGCCCGGCTGCCCCGGCACCGGGACGATGTAGGACCGGGCGGCGAGCGTCGTGACGAGTTCGTGGACGGTGGTGCGCGGGAGCTGTAGCTTGCGCACGATGTCGGGGGCGGAGAGAGTGCCGTCCCCGTCGAGGAAGAGCTCGAGGATGTCGAGAGCCCGGGTCACGGCAGGTACGAGGCGTCCCACGTCCGGCCCCCTCCCTTTGATGTCTATATGGCTGTGTTCGAAATTTCAACAGCCGATCGGAATGACGAACATAGGCTACTCAAGGTGAGTTCGCCTGGGCAATGGCCCTGCGGCGACCCCGCTTCCGGGCGGAGCGGCGTCAGGGCTTGCGGAGGTACTCGAACGCGGACGTCAGCAGTTCGTGCGCCGTCGGGGTCGTGCGCTCCTCCTCCGGCAGAGCGGCGTACGCGAACAGCGCCGAGCGCATAGCCCCGACGGAGGCCCTGGCCAGTACGGCCGCGCGCAGCGGCGTGGCCGCCTCCGGATCGTGCTCGGCGAGCCGCTCGCGCAGGGCCTCGGTGAGACCGTCCTCGAACTGGCTCAGCACCGGCAGGAACTGGCGCACCGGCCGGCCGGGAAAGCGCTGCGGCGGCCCGCTGAGCAGCAGGCTGGGGGCGCCGTCGGTGATGAGTTCGAGACAGGCGCCGAGAACGGAGGCGTAGGGGTCCTCGTCGGCCGGGCGGGCCAGAACCTGGGCCCGCATGACCGGAATGAGGTCCAGCACCTCGTCGAGGACCAGGTCCTCCTTGGAGGGGAAGTAGCGAAAGAAGGTCCGCTCGGTGACTCCGGCGGCCGCCGCGATGTCGCGCACCGTGGTCTGCGCGTAGCCACGCTCCTCGAACAGGCGGTGAGCGGCCTCCTGGAGGGCCTTGCGGGTCGCCGCCTTGTGCGCCTCACGACGCCCGTGCGGCTCCGCTTGGGGAGTGTCGAGGGTTGCCATGTGCGGAGTATCGCAGGCGGAAAACCGACGGTACAGAATCTGTCAGTCATGACAGTTTCTGTATGCTGTCAGTCATGACACTTTTTCGGAGGGGGCGTGTGCTCCGCGGGCGGACCTCCCGCAGGGCCCGCCTGATCACCCTGGGCGTGGTCGGCGCCGTGCTGGTCACCGGGGGTGCCGTCGAGGCGATGGCCCGCCATCGGGCGGCCGACCGGCTCGCGGACCGGATGGAGGAGCGCCTGCACACCGGCCTCGACGTGGGCTTCGGACCGACACCGGTGATGCTGCAACTGGCCCGTGGGTCCTTCTCCCGCGTGGAGGTCTCCGGCGAGGACGCGACGTTCCGCCGGTTCTCCGGGGTGGACCTGCACGCCGAGCTCGCCGACGTGGTCCGCACCGGCGACGGCCTCTCGGTGGCCGACACCCAGGTCAGCGCCGAACTGACGGACACCGCACTGGCGAGTGCCGTCGCCACGATGACCGGGGGCGCGCTGAACATCTCGGCGGTCACCACGGATCACGACACGGGCGAGCTGGTCGTGCACGCCGGTCCCGCCGGACGGATCTCCATCGGTTTCAAGCCGGTCCTCGAACAGGAGGGCATCCGGTTCGAACGCACCGCCGTGCGCATCGGCGAACGCGTCGTCCCCGACGCCCTGGCCGGCCAGCTGCTCGGGGACACCCCGCAGGAGGTCGACCTGTCCGGGCTCCCCCTCGACCTGGAACCGGAACGACTCGACGTCACCGCCGACGGGCTGCGCCTGGAGCTGGCGGGCGGCAGAACGACCGTGAAGGCCTGAACCGCACCACTTTTGCAACTACCGCACGACAAGGAGCATCCCCGTGGCGACTTGGCTCTATCGGCTCGGTCTCGGCGCCTACCGCCGTCGGCGGCTCGTCCTGGCGGCCTGGCTCGCCGTACTGACCGGCGCCGTCTGCGCGCTGCTCGTCGTGGGCGGCAAGCTCGACAACGAGTTCACGATTCCCGGCTCCGAATCCCAGACGGCCCAGGACACGATGGCCAAGGACTTCCCGGCCGCCGCGGGCACCAGCGCCCAGATCGCGTTCACCGCGCCCGAGGGCACCACGGTCACCGACCCACGGGCCGCGCAGGGCATCCAGCGGACCCTGGCCGGCGCGCAGGACGCCCCGCAGGTCGCCGCGGTGATCCCGCCCGACAAGGCCGGCACCGTGACACCCGACGGGCGCACCGCACTCGCCCAGGTCAACTACGACGTCAGCCGCTCCGACCTCGACGACGGCACGCTCGACTCGCTGGAGGAGACCACCAAGGCCGCCGAGGAGGCGGGCCTTGAGGTCTCCGTCGGCGGTCAGGCGTACGGCAATGGCGTGCTCACCCCAAGCGTCCTCGAACTGCTCGGTGTCGTGGTCGCGTTGGCGGTGCTCGCCCTCACCTTCGGCTCGCTGCTCGCCGCCGGGATGCCGCTGCTGACCGCCTTCGTCGGCATCGGCACCGGGCTGGCCGGACTGCTGGCGCTGTCCTCGGGGGTGACGGTGTCGTCGACCGCGCTGAGCCTCGCGCTCATGCTCGGGCTCGCCGTCGGCATCGACTACGCGCTGTTCGTGCTCTCCCGGCACCGGACCCAGCTCGCCCAGGGGATGGAGCCGCACGAGTCGGCGGGTCGCGCGGTCGGCACGGCGGGCAGCGCGGTGGTCTTCGCCGGGGCGACGGTCGTCATCGCGCTGGTGGGGCTGGTCGTGGTGCGGATCCCGTTCCTGACGGTCATGGGTCTGAGCGCGGCGGCGACCGTGCTGATCGCCGTGCTGGTGGCGGTGTCGCTGCTGCCGGCCCTGTTCGGCCTCGCGGGGACACGGCTCGCGCCGCGTCCGGGGTCACGGGCGGCACGGCGGGCGGTGGGCGACAGCGGTACGGGGGACGACGTACCCGCGCAAGACGCGGAGGACGCGAAGGACACGGAGGAGGCCGCCGCGAGTCCCGCGACCGACACGTCCATCAAGGCGCCCGTCATGGGCCGCCGCTGGGCAGGTCTCGTCACCCGGCGCCCCCTGCTCGTCGTCATCGGCGCCGTCGCCGCCCTGGTGACCCTCGCACTGCCCGCCGCCGACCTGCGGCTCGCGCTGCCCGACAACGGCACCGCGGCACACGGGACTTCGCAGCGCGAGACGTACGACACCGTCGAGCAGAGCTTCGGGCCGGGCTTCAACGGGCCGCTGCTCGTGCTCGCCGAGGCGGACACCCCGGGGGAGACCGGACAGAAGCAGGCCGCCGCGGTCGCGGGGCGGTTGCAGAAGCTGCCCGGCGTGGCGAAGATCAGCCGGCCGCAGTACGCGCCCGAGTCCGGACGGGCGGTGATCCAGGTCGTGCCCGAGGGCGGACCGCAGGACGAGTCCACGCAGGACCTCGTGGACGCCATCCGCGACGACGCCGCCGTCATCGAGCGGGAGACCGGCGCCGCCGTGTCCGTCACCGGCACCACGGCGATCGGGATCGACGTCTCCGACCGGCTGAGCGCCTCACTGCTGCCGTTCGCGGCCGTGGTCGTCGGGCTCTGCCTCGTCCTGCTGCTGCTGGTGTTCCGCTCACTGATCGTGCCGGTCAAGGCGACCGTCGGCTTCCTGCTGTCGGTCGGGGCGTCCTTCGGCGCGGTCGTGGCCGTGTTCCAGTGGGGCTGGCTCGCCGACGCGCTGGACGTGGCCAGGACCGGACCCGTCGTCAGCTTCCTGCCCATCGTGCTCATGGCGGTGCTCTTCGGCCTCGCCATGGACTACGAGGTCTTCCTGGTGTCCAGCATGCGCGAGGAGTGGGTGCGCACCGGCAGGGCCAGGGACGCGGTGGTCGACGGGGCCGGACATGCCTCGCGGGTGGTGACGGCGGCGGCGCTCATCATGTTCTTCGTCTTCGCCAGTTTCGTGACGACGGAGGACGCCATCGTCAAACCGATCGCGTTCGCCCTGGCGTTCGGCGTGCTGGTGGACGCCTTCGTCGTACGGATGACCCTCGTACCGGCGGTCCTGGCGATGGTGGGACGCGGTGCCTGGTGGCTGCCACGCGGCCTGGACCGGCTCCTGCCCGACCTGGACATCGAGGGCGCCCGGCTGCACGAGCCGGCCCGCGCCGCGCCGACGCGGCCACTGACCGAAATCAACGCCAGTTCTGGCTGAATTAACCAGCACCGAATAACAGCGCGCCGGTTTGCCTCCCGGTTATACCAGGAGGCAAACCGGCGTTTTCACATTCACTCAATGTTACCGGCCAGGAAATTTACACTGGAACATTTGATTCCGCTGGAGCCCTTGTGTTTGACTGAGATCACCGGATAGCCATCCGGATCGAACGGGGGAGAGCCAGACCAACTCTTCTTTCCATCTTCCGTGCGCCCTTTTGGCGCGCGTTCACTCGAACATCTTGACCTGCGCAAAGAGGCCAGGTCGGATGTCATCGGCACGCACGATTCCCTCTCCCGCCGTAGGCCCCGAGCGGCCAATTTCCGCTGCCTGAAAGCCAAGGGAACACGCATGCATCTCGAAGAGAAAATTGCCCCTGCCCGCCCCGGGCTGCGCGCCGCGGCGCGCCCCGTCATCACCGGTTTCTCGCATTCATTCCCGGAGACCCGCACCAGCCAGGACGACCTGTGGAAGGAATTCTTCCTGGAGCACTACGACGGTTTCCCGCTGGCGCGTCGGATATTCGAGAATTCCGGAATCAGCTCCCGTTCCACGGCCGTGGACCCGCGCGCCGAGCGGGAAGTGTCCGGCTGGAGCACCGGACAGCGCATGGAGCGCTACATCGAGGAGGCCGTGCCGCTGGGCAAGCGCACCGTCTCCACGGCCCTGGAGTCCGCGGGCCTGGACCCGTCGGACGTCGGCATGCTGGCCGTCGCCTCCTGTACCGGCTACACCACGCCCGGCCTGGACTTAAGGCTCGCGGACGAGCTGGGCATGAGCAGCAGGGTCCAGCGGCTGTTCATCGGCCACATGGGCTGTTACGCCGCCGTCCCCTCGCTCGGCGCCGTCTCCGACTACGTCGCCTCGCGCGGCCGTCCCGCGGTGCTGCTCTGCCTGGAGCTGACCTCGCTGCACGTCCAGCCGCCCACCAAGGACATCGAACAGATCGTGGCGCACGCGCTGTTCGCCGACGCCGCCGCGGCCGTCGTCCTGCAGCCCGACGCCGGCTCCGGCTACGAGGTGGTCGACGTCGTCGCGGTCACCGACCACAGCACCGCCGACTTGATGAGCTGGCAGATCACCGACCTCGGCTTCAAGATGGGCCTCTCGCCCAGGGTGCCCGACGTCCTCGCCCAGCACGTCGGCGAGGTGGTCCGCGACCAGCTGCTCGCCCCGCACGGGCTCACGCCCGAGGAGGTCACCGGCTGGGCCGTGCACCCGGGCGGCAAGCGCATCCTTGAGGTCGTCGGCGAGCGGCTCGAACTGCCCGCCGGCGCGCTCGACGCCTCCTACGGCGTCCTCGACGAGTGCGGCAACTGCTCCTCGCCCACAGTCCTGATGGTCCTGGAGCGCCTGCCCCGCACCGACGGCCCGGTGGTCGCCTTGGCCTTCGGCCCCGGCCTCACGCTCTACGCGGCCCTGCTGCGCCGGTCCTGACACCGGCCGGGGCAGCCGACGGACCGCACTCCGTCGTCAGGCCCTGCCGTTTGGATCATCCCGGCGTCGCGGGGTCTGGCACGCACTCCCCCAGAGGGGGGACCCCCAGCGGCGTTGTCGTCGGTTGCCGACGCTCCGCGTCGCCGCCCTCCTCCGCCTTGCAGTTGCACGCACCAGACCCCGCTCGGCTCAGTCACCATGCACCGCATCTCACAGCCAGGCTGATCCAAACAACAGGGCCTCGCCCTGAGCACCTTCCCGCACGACCCACGGACACCGCACCAAGGACGCACGGAAGGAACAGCTGCGCCATGCCCACCCCGACCTCACCGGGCCAGGTCTTCGTCACCGGCACCGGACGCTGTGGCTCGACCCTGGTCTCCGAGTTACTGCGCGAGCACCCGCAGGCCCTCAGCCTGTCGGAGCTCTTCAACCACCTCACGGACATGTACCGGATCACCGCCCGGGTCTTCCCCGAAGGCCCCCTCACGGCGGCGGAGTTCTGGTCCGTCCTGTCCTCCCGCAACACCGTCAACCGACTCCTGGGCGCCAACGGACTCGCCCCCAGGGAGGTCCTCTACCGCCCCTCGGCGACGACCCGGTTCCAGGCCGACACCGGTATCCCGGCCGTCCTGATGACCACGCTCCCCCACCTCACCGACACCCCGGACGAGCTGTACGACGAACTCCGCGTCGCCGTCGCCGAGTTCCCGGACGCCCGGGCCGGCGAGCACTACCGGCGCATGTTCGCCTGGCTGTGCACCCGCTTCGGCAAGACCCTGTGGGCCGAGCGCAGCGGCGGCTCGCTGATCCTCGCGGGGCAGTTCCGCGAGCACTTCCCCGACGCCCGCTATCTGCACATCGTGCGCGACGGCCGGGACACCGCGCTCTCGATGAGCCGGCACACCGGTTTCCGGATGGCGGCGGTGGTGATGGCCCTGCATCTCACCCTCGGCCACGACCCGTACGCCGACACTCCCGCGCCGGACGTCGAACGGAACCTGGGCTTCGTACCGGAGGAGCTGCTGCCGTTCCTGCCGGACCGGTTCGACGCGGACGCCGTGCGCGACTACCGGCTGCCGGTCTCGCTGTTCGGCACGTACTGGGCCGACGAGATGCAGCGCGGCATGGAGGCGATGTCCCTGCTGCCGCAGGAGAACGTGCTGCACGTCTGGTACGAGGACCTGCTCGCCGCGCCCGAGGAGTCCCTGCACCGCATCGGCGAGTTCCTCGGCGCGGACTTCGTGGACAGCGACTGGGAGCGCCGCAGCGCCGCCAAGGTGGGCGCGCCCTCGTCGTCCTGGCGGGACCTGCCCGACGCCGAGCGCGAGGAGCTGGACCAGGCGTGCGCCGCCGGGTTCGCCGTACTCGCCGCGCACGGTGTCGTCCCCATGGCCGGCACGACGGCAAGGAGCGGCGCATGAGGACCCCACCCACCCAGGGCGCCACGGTGTGGCTGACCGGGCTGCCCAGCTCCGGCAAGACCACGCTGGCCCAGGCGCTGGCGAGCCGCCTCACCCGGGAGGGAAGGCGGGTCGAGGTCCTCGACGGCGACGAGATACGCACCTTCCTCAGCGCCGGTCTCGGCTTCACCCGTGAGGACCGGGACACCAACGTGCAGCGCATCGGCCTGGTCGCCGAGGTGCTGGCCCGCAACGGCATCCTGGTGCTGGTCCCGGTCATCGCGCCGTACGCCGACAGCCGGGAGGCGGTCCGCAAGCGGCACGAGGCGAGCGCCACCCCGTATCTGGAGGTGCATGTCGCCACGCCCCTCCAGGTGTGCGCCGTACGCGATGTGAAGGGCCTGTACGCGCAGGCCCGGGCCGGACGGCTGTCCGGTCTCACCGGGATCGACGACCCCTATGAGCCGCCGCAGACGCCGGACGCGAAGGTCGAGACCCAACTCCAGTCCGTGGAGGAGTCGGTGACCGCCGTCCACGCGCTGATGACCCAACGGGGGCTGTTATGACGACGGTTGCCGCCCGGCTCGGGCACACCGACGTACTGGAGGCGGAGGCGGCCTACATCTTCCGGGAGGTGGCCGGGGAGTTCGAGAAGCCGGTGCTGCTGTTCTCCGGCGGCAAGGACTCCGTGGTGATGCTGCATCTGGCGCTGAAGGCGTTCGCGCCGGCGCCGCCGCCGTTCGCGCTGCTGCATGTGGACACCGGGCACAACTTCCCCGAGGTGCTCGCCTACCGGGACCGGGTGGTGGCCGAACATGGGCTCACCCTCCATGTGGCGTCCGTACAGGACTACATCGACCGGGGTGTGCTGCGCGAACGTCCCGACGGCACCCGTAATCCGCTTCAGACGCTGCCGCTGCTGGAGGCCATCAGCGGCGGCGGGTTCGACGCGGTGTTCGGCGGCGGGCGGCGCGACGAGGAGAAGGCGCGGGCCAAGGAGCGGGTCTTCTCCCTGCGGGACGAGTTCGGTACCTGGGACCCGCGCCGCCAGCGGCCGGAGCTGTGGCAGCTGTACAACGGCCGTCATCTGCCCGGCGAGCATGTGCGCATCTTCCCGCTGTCCAACTGGACCGAGCTGGACGTGTGGCAGTACATCGCCCGCGAGGGCATCGAGCTGCCGTCCATCTACTTCGCGCACGAGCGTGAGGTGTTCCTGCGGTCCGGGATGTGGCTGGCGCCGGGCGACTGGGGCGGCCCGCGGGACGGCGAGCCGGTGGAGAAGCGCCGGGTGCGCTACCGCACCGTCGGCGACATGTCCTGCACCGGCGCCGTGCTGTCCGAGGCGTCCGCGGTCGACGAGGTGATCGTCGAGATCACCGCCTCCCGGCTCACCGAGCGCGGCGCCACCCGCGCCGACGACCGGCTGTCGGAGGCCGCGATGGAGGACCGCAAACGCGAGGGGTACTTCTGACGTGACCGCCGAACCGACGGCCCTCGGCCGGCCCCCGCACTCCACTGCCCACTCCACCGCCGCCCTGATGGTGCGCGGCATCTTCCAGGAAGCCAGGTCCCGGCTGACCGCCGGGTCCGGCGCGCAGAAAGGACGCGTGAACACGATGGCCACCGACCGGCCCTCCGAGGCGACCGCGGCCGAGGCGGACCTGCTCCGCTGGGCCACCGCCGGCTCGGTGGACGACGGCAAGTCGACCCTCGTGGGACGGCTGCTGCACGACTCCAAGTCCGTCCTCGCCGACCAGTTGGAGGCCGTCGCCCGCGCGTCCTCCGGCGAGGGCCCCGACCTGGCCCTGCTCACCGACGGGCTGCGCGCCGAGCGCGAGCAGGGCATCACCATCGATGTCGCCTACCGCTACTTCGCCACGCCCCGGCGCCGGTTCATCCTCGCCGACACCCCGGGCCATGTGCAGTACACCCGCAACATGGTCACCGGCGCCTCGACGGCCACGCTGACCGTGATCCTGGTCGACGCCCGCAAGGGCGTGGTCGAGCAGACCCGGCGGCACGCGGCCGTCGCGGCGCTGCTGCGGGTGCCGCACGTGGTCCTCGCCGTCAACAAGATGGACCTCGTCGGCTACGAGCGGTCCGTGTTCCGGGGCATCGTCGAGGAGTTCGCCCGCATCGCCATGGAGCTCGGCATTCCCGAGGTCACCGCGATCCCGATCTCCGCGCTCGCGGGTGACAACGTCGTCGAGAAGTCCACGCGCATGGACTGGTACGCGGGCCCGACCGTCCTCGCGCACCTGGAGGACGTCCCCGTCGCGGACGAGGTGACCGACGGACCCGCCCGGTTCCCGGTCCAGTACGTCATCCGCTCCGGCGACGTCCGGCTCTACGCCGGTCAGCTCGCCGCCGGCGCCCTGCGGGTCGGCGACCGGGTCACCGTGCTGCCGTCCGGGCGCACCACCACCGTCACCGGTATCGACGTGCTGGGCGAACCGGCCGAGCAGGTCCGCTCGCCGCAGTCCGGCGCGCTGCGGCTCGCCGACGACCTCGACGTCTCCCGGGGCGACCTGATCGTCCCGGCGGCGGCGCTGCCGACGGTGTCCCGGGATGTCGAGGCGGCCGTGTGCCATCTGCACGAACGGCCGCTCAGGCCCGGCGACCACGTGCTGCTGAAGCACACCACGCGCACCGTGCGCGCGGTGGTCCGCCGGATTCCCGGTCCTGGCCGGCTCGACCTGAACGAGATCGGCCAGGTCTCCCTGCGCACCGCCGAACACCTGGCGTTCGACCGGTACGAGGACAGCCGGCGCACCGGTTCCTTCGTCCTGATCGACCCGGCCGACGGCGCCACGCTGACCGCGGGCATGGTCGGCGCGACCGCTCCGGGACCCCCCGATGCGGCTGCCTGAGCACGGCCCGGCGTTCCCCCGCTCCCGGCGTCCGCTCCGCGCGGCCCTCGCGCTGCTCCTGCTGCTGGTTCTGGCGGCGGGCTGCGGCTACGGGTCCCGGGCGCCGGTGGCGGCGGCACCGGCCGTGGGCACCGGACCACCGCTGTCGGCGGAGGAGGTCTCCGTCGGCTACTTCGCCAACGTCACCCATGCCACCGCGCTGGCCGGTGTGCAGAAGGGCTACTTCACCCGCGAGCTGGGCGGCACCCGGCTGCGCACGCAGGTCTTCAACGGCGGCCCGTCGGCGTTGGAGGCGCTCAACGCGGGCGCCGTGGACATCGCGTGGATGGGACCGTCGCCGGCGGTCAACGGCTATCTGCGGTCCGAGGGGCGCGGTCTGCGGATCGTCTCCGGTGCCGCCTCGGGCGGGGTCGCGCTGGTCGTCGACGCCGACGCGAAGGTGCGCGGCACCGACGTCCGGGGGCTCCGGATCGCGACGCCGGAGGCGGGCAACACCCAGGACGTGGCGCTGCTGCACTGGATCCGCGAGCAGGGCTGGGAGGTCGACCCGCACACCGGGCGCGGTGACGTCACGGTGGTACGGCAGTCGTCCAAGGAGATCCCGACCAGCTTCCGGCGGGGCACGATCGACGGGGCGTGGGTGCCGGAGCCGGTGGCCGCGCAGCTCGTCGCGGCCGGCGGCCGGGTGCTCCTCGACGAGGCGGACCTGTGGGACGACGGCGCGTTCGTCACCGCCCTGGTGGTGGTGTCCCCCTCGTTCCTGGCCGACCATCCGGACGTCGTCGAGGCCGTGCTGCGCGGTTCGGTACGCGTCAACGCCTGGCTGAAGAGCCGCCCCGCCGAAGGGAAGGCGGCCGTCAACGACGCCATCGAATCCGTGACCGGCCGGCCACTGGACCGCGCTGTCCTCGACGCGGCCTGGCGGCACGTCAGCCTCACCGAGGATCCCCTCGCCGCGACGCTCGCCGAGGGGGCGGAGCGGGCGGACCGGCTCGGTCTGCTCGGCGGGAGCCCCGCGGCCCTGGACGGAATCTTCGATCTGCGCCCCCTCAACCGGGTCCTCGCCCGACAGGGCGAACCGGCCGTGGATGACGCCGGACTCGGTGTCGTGGCCACTCCGACCACCTGAACCCTAAGGATTTGATCGCATGTCAGAAACGGTGCTGCGAGCCGGCGCACCGGCCCGCACCGTCCTCGAGGCCGAGGCGGAGCATCCCGCCGTACGCCTCACCCATGTCTCCAAGTGGTTCGACACCGCGGGGCGCCGCCAGACGGTCCTCGACGACATCGGACTGACCGTCGCAAGCGGCGAGTTCGTCTGTGTGCTGGGCGCCTCCGGCTGTGGCAAGTCCACCCTGCTCAACCTGGTCGCGGGCCTGGACCGGCCGTCCACGGGCACCATCGACGTGCCCGGCGGGCGGCGGCCGGCTCTGATGTTCCAGGACCACGCCCTGTTCCCCTGGCTCACCGCCGGACGGAACGTCGAACTCGCCCTGCGGCTGCGCGGGGTGCCCCGTCGCGACCGCCCCGAGGAGGCCCGCCGGCTCCTCGAACTGGTCCGGCTGAAGGACGCGTACGGCAAGCGCGTGCACGAGCTGTCCGGCGGGATGCGGCAGCGCGTCGCCCTGGCCCGCGCGCTCGCCCAGGAGAGCGATGTGCTGCTGATGGACGAGCCGTTCGCCGCGCTCGACGCCATCACCCGGGACGTGCTGCACGAGGAACTCACCCGCATCTGGTCGGAGAACAAGCTCTCCGTCGTCTTCGTCACCCACAACGTCCGCGAGGCGGTGCGGCTCGGGCAGCGGGTCGTGCTGCTGTCCTCCCGGCCGGGCCGGGTCGCCCGCGAGTGGGCCGCCACCGACACCCCGGAAGCCGCACTGACGTCCCAGGTCACCGACGCGCTGCGGGAGGAGATACGCCGCCATGGCCGCCGGTGAGACGGTCGCGCCCCGCAAGGTGACCGAGACCGCGGCCGTCGAGGCCGGTCTCGACGCGCTGGACAGCGCACCCGTCGGCTCCGCCCGGACACCGTTGCGGCAGATCCTGCGGGAACGGGTGCTGCCGCCCGTGGCCGCCGCCGCGCTCGTCCTGCTTGCCTGGCAGCTCGCCTACGAGGCCGAGGTCAAGCCGCACTATCTGCTGCCGTCACCGGCCGACGTGTGGCGGGCGCTGTCGGACCAGTGGTACGAGGGCACGCTGTTCTCCACGGTGTGGACGAGCATGCAGCGCGGCGCCCTCGGGTTCGCGGCGGCCGTCGTGATCGGCACCGCGCTGGGCCTGCTGCTCGGCGCGGTGCGGTCGCTGCGGGTCGGGATCGGTCCGGTGCTGTCGGGGCTCCAGTCCTTGCCGTCGGTGGCGTGGGTACCGGCGGCGGTCGTGTGGTTCGGGCTCACCGACGCCACCATCTACGCGGTCGTCCTGCTGGGCGCCGTACCGTCCATCGCGAACGGGCTGCTGGCGGGCGTGGACCAGGTGCCACCGCTGTATCTGCGGGCCGGACGGGTGCTGGGCGCCACCGGGCCCGCCCGGGTCCGGCACATCCTGCTGCCCGCGGCCCTGCCCGGCTATCTGGCCGGGCTCAAACAGGGCTGGGCGTTCTCCTGGCGATCTCTCATGGCGGCCGAACTCATCGCCAGCTCACCCGAGTTGGGCCTGGGCCTCGGCCAGCTGCTGGAGAACGCCCGCACCTATCAGGACATGGCCCTGGTCCTCGCGACCATCACGGAGATCCTGGTGGTCGGCATCGCGGTGGACCTGATGCTGTTCGCGCCGCTGGAGCGGCGGGTGCTGCGGTCGCGGGGGCTGGCGGGGGCGCGGTCGTGACGAGGGGGACGCGGGCTGCTGTACTGACCTGATGAGCGAGCGCGCCGGTCCGGAATCCTCATGGCTGCTCCGGCTGGCGCCGTCCGCGGTGCCACCGGAACCGGCGTGTCCACCGGAGACGCTGGCCATGGCCGAACTGCCGCTGGGCCCCGGACCGGTCGGCTGGGCCGTCGAGGTGGCCCGGGACATGGCGGCGCACATCGTGCGGCAGGTGCCCGAGCACGGCACCCCCGGCGCGTACCCGCTGTTCCAGCGGGCGGTGGAGGCCACCGTCCTGACGGCCGTGCGGGGGCTCGCCACCGAACCGGAGCCGAACGCTTCGCTGGTGGCGTCGCACGCGGTGGCCGGTATCGCCGAACTGGCCCGCCGCAACGTCCCGTTGGACCGGGTGCTGCGCGGTGTGCGGCTCGGCCACGCCTATCTGCACGCACGGCTGATGGAGGCGCTCGACAAGGAACCCGAGGACATCCGCGCCCAGGAGGTCCACCGGATCAGCGAGTTGCTCTTCGTCTACGCCGACGTACAGTCCAGCCGGCTCGCCGAGGAGTACGTCGCCGAACGGGACCGCTGGCGGCGCAGCACCGAGGCCGCCCGCCGCCGCACGGTGGACGACCTGCTGACCGGACGGTCGATCGGCGCGGCGGTCGCCGCCCGCACCCTGGGCTACGAACTGGCCCGGCACCACACGGCGTTCATCGTCACCTCCCGCTCCCAGGACACCTCGGCCGACGAACTGCGGCAACTGGCCGCCGAGTTGTGCCGTGCGGCCGGCGGGGAGAGCCTGCTGACCGTGACAGCGGGCGCCACCGAGCTGTGGGCGTGGGCCTGCTGGCCGGCCGAGCCGAGCCGCGACGCGCTGGCCGCCCTGCCCGCGCTGGTCCCCGAACGAAGACCGCTGCGGGCGGCGATCGGGCCGGTGGGCTACGGCGTGGAGGGCTTCCGGCGCAGCCACCGCGGCGCCCGGGAGGCCGAGCGGGTGGCCCGCCTGGGCCGTACGGGCTGGCTGTGCGACTACACCGACGTCAGCACGGCGGCACTGCTCACCGCCGACACGGAGCACGCGCGGTGGTTCGCGGCGCGGGTGCTGGGAGCGCTGGGGGCCGACGATCCACGGGTGCGGGAGCTGCGCGAGACGCTGCGGGTGTATCTCGCCGAGGGGCGCAGTCCGCAGGGAGCGGCCGAGCTGCTGTTCGTGGCGCGCAACACGGTGACGTACCGGGTACGGCGGGCCCTTGAGCTGCTGGGGCGGCCGCTGGAGCAGGATGCGCTGGAGCTGCGGATGGCGCTGGAGATCGCCCGGCTGTTGGGGTAGGCGCCGGGGACCGGGAGCCCGGAGCCGACGGCACGGGATGGGTCCGACATCCCAAACGGCGGCCGGAGTTTGGGCTGTCGGCCCAAAGCCCGGAAAGCGTCGGCGCCGTTCACTGCAACGGAAGACCAACAGCATCTGACACGCGCCCCCATCGCGTACGTACCCGCAGCCGTACCCCCTCACCTCCCCGGGATCCGCCATGCCCTCATCCCCCGCCACTCCTGCCTCCCCCTCCCGCCGCACCCTGCTCTGCACCGCCGCTGCCGCCTCCGCCCTGCCCCTGCTCCCCACCCCCGCGCACGCCGCGCCCCGGGCGGGCCGCGGCACCGAGCTGATCCTGCTCGGCACCAGCGGCGGCCCCGTCCCCATGCACGGCCGCGCCGGAATCGCGTCCGCGCTGGTCGTCGACGGCCGCGCGTACCTCATCGACTGCGGCCCCGGCACGTTCGGCCGGTACGCACAGGCCTGGCTGACGGCGGAGCAGCTTGAGGCGATCTTCGTCACGCACCTGCACTCCGACCATCTGTCGGACCTGTACGCCCTGTTGTGGCTGCGGTTCGGCGGGTTCCAGCCGCTGGAGAACCCGGTGCACGTCTACGGCCCGGGCTCCGCGGGGAATCTCCCCGCCGTCTGGCCGAAGGGCCGCACGGTGCGGACGGTCGCCCCGTCGGAGCCGGCACCCGGCACGGAGGACCTGATCGCCGGGCACATCGCCGCCACCGCGTACGACATCAACGTACGGATGCGCAGCGAGGGCTGGCCCGACATCCGCACGCTCATCCGTCCGCACGACATTCGCTTCCCGATGCCGAAGGGCGCGGGCCCGCGCAAGCTGATGGCGCCGCCCATGGAACCGTTCGAGGTGATGCGGGACGACCGGGTCCGGGTAACCGCGGTGCTCGTCGAACACCCGCCGGTGTTCCCCTCCTTCGCCTTCCGCTTCGACACCGCCGACGGCTCGGTCGTGTTCAGCGGCGACACCGCTCCGTGCGGGAACGTGGCCCGGCTGGCGCGCGGCGCGGACGTGCTGGTGCACGAGGTGATGGACCTGGACACACTGGCCCTGGGCGGACTGCGCCCGGCACAACTACGGCACATGGAGATCAGCCACACGGACGCGACCCGGGTGGGCCCGCTCGCCGAACGCGCCGGCGTGGGCACGCTGGTGCTGAGCCACCTGGTCCCCGGCGCCACGAACATCGTCGCCGACTCGACCTGGCACACCAAGGCGAGCAAGGGCTACTCGGGCCGCGTGCTCGTCGGCACCGACCTCGCCAGGCTGCCGGTGGGATCCCCACGCAGCTGACGGCAGCGCGACTCGTACGGAAACTGGGTGGTTTGCGGTGCACCGGGGTGGAGGGCGGCGGATACTGGCGCCCTGCGCAAGCCGCTCGGGTACGTCGGGGGTGCGAGGGTGTTCAAGGGGCGTCTGGCCGGTATCGGCGTCGGGGAGTACACATCGGACGCGCATCGGCGGCTGGATCACGCGGTGGGGGATGTGGAGGCGTTGTCCCGGCTGCTCGGGGCGGCCTTCGACGGGGAGCCACTGCGGAATCCGACGGAGTCCGAGGCGCGGGACCACCTGAGGTCCTTACGCGGCACCCTGCCCGCCGACAGTGCGCTGGTGGTGGCCTGGAGCGGCCACGGGAGCCTGCCGGCGGCAGGGGGTCTACGGCTTCTGGGCTCGGACAGCGGCCCGTACGCGAGCGACGGCGTCCCCCTCGTCGATGTCGTACTCCCCTGCGCGGAGTCGGGCGCCAACCAGCTCCTGTTCGTCTTCGACACCTGCTTCTCGGGCGACGGGATCTCGGCGGACGACCTGGCGACGCTGATCATGCGAGAGACGCAGGCGGCAGGGCGGGTGTGGGTCGGCGTCGTCACATCGTGCCTGCCGCCGGAGAAGGCGCGGGACGGCCTCTTCGGGCAACGGTTGCGCAAGGTACTGACCGACGGCCCCGACTCGCAGGTGCTGCGGATGCGGTGGTCCGTGCACAACAAGTACGTCCGGGGCGACGACGTGTGCGACGCCGTACTGAAGGAGTGGGGCAGCGGGGCGCAGACGCCGGACTTCCGGTCCCGGGGAAGCGCCGGGTGGATGTTCCCCAACCCGCTGCACGACGCCGGGGCGCCCGAGGCGGTGGTCGAGCACCTGCTGCGGGCGGCGCGCAGTGGTGACCGCTTCGAGGAACAGTCCTGGTTCACGGGGCGCACGGCGGAAGTGAACCAGGTGGTGGAGTGGGTACAGGAGGGGCGGCCGGGTCTGCGTGTGGTGACGGGGGCGGCGGGGACGGGGAAGTCGGCGATTCTGGGGCGGGTGGTCAGCCTCTCGAACCCTGATGAGCGTCATCGCCTCCTGACGGACGGGCACGGGTGGAGTCATGTGCTCCCTGCCGAACGGTCGGTGTCGGCACATGTGCACGCGCGTGGCCTGACAGCGGACCTGGCGGCCGACCAGCTCGCCGGAGATCTCGTCCGGACCGGCCTACTGACCGCCCGGGAGGCCCGCCGTAACGCCAGTGAGCTGGTGGGCGAGGTGCAGCGGGCGGTCGAGGACGGGGCTGCGCCGCCGGTACTGGTGGTGGACGGCCTGGACGAGGCGCGGAGCGAGGCGTTCAAGATCGCGGACGATCTGCTGACACGGTTGGCGGCGCATGCCGTGGTCGTGGTGTCGACGCGTGACATGCCGCGCGGGGAGGAAGGCCCGGGGCTGGTGGAGACGCTGGCGCCGAAGGGGGCGGGGATCGATCTCAGCGATCCCGAGGTGGAGCGGCAGGGGCTGGACGATCTCCGGAAGTACGTGCGGCTGCGGTTGAGCGGCGTGGACGAGCGAATGGACGCAGGGGTGGTGGCCGGGCATCTGTTCGGGGCTGGGAAGGGCAGCTCGACAGAGGCTCAACACACCTTCCTGCTGGCCCGGTTGGTGGCGGACCAGTTGTCCGCGGCACCGGTCGACACGTCGGTGGACGGGTGGGAGGCGAAGGTCAGCCACTCGGTGGAGGAGGCACTCGACGCGGATCTGGCGGCGGTGCCGGCGGATCGGGTCGAGGTGGCCAAGTCCCTTCTCCGAGCCTTGACTTGGGCGTACGGGGCCGGCTTCCCGGAGGAGGAGTGGCTGGCCGTGGCGACGGCGGAGGCTCCGGAAGGGGCAACGGTCTCCCGGGGGGACATCAGCTGGGTGCTTGAGCAGTTGGGACGGCATGTGGTGCAGGACGGGGAGGGGGGTGTCGCTGTTTATCGGATGGCGCATCAGAGTCTTGCGGATCATTTGCGGCCGGTGTTCCGGGGGTCGGCTCAGCAGCCCTTCAACCCGAAGGCGTTGGGCGTGACAGAGGCGCTACTCACTCGATACCGGGAGAGTCTCGCGGCGGAGATTCCGGCCGAGGGGCCGGTGTACCTGTGGTTGTACTTCTGGCGGCATGCCGCGGACGCCGGGCCGGAGGGACTCGCTCTGCTGCGTTCGCTGGCGGAGGACCACACCGCTCTGCTGCATGACGTCAGCCTCGCCGCGACGATCGTCGCCCATCGGTTTCAGCGATGGGGGCGGGATGCCGAGAGTCTGGCCCCGACCGAGGAAGCCGCTGACCTATGTCGCCGGCTCGCCGCGGCAGACTCCGGCCACCGTCCCAGCCTCGCCATGGCCCTCAGCAACCTCGGCAACCAATACAGCAATCTCGGTCGCCACGCCGACGCGCTGCCGCCCACCCAGGAGTCCCTCGACCTCTACGCCGAGCTGGCCGAGGAGAACCCCGCCCACCTCCCCGACCTCACCGGAGCCCTGAACAACCTCGGCATCCTCTACGGGAGGCTCGGCCGCCATGCTGACGCGCTGCCGCCCACCCAGGAGGCGGTACGCCTGTGGCACACCATGGCCGAAGAACATCCGGTCCGCCGCTCCGACCTCGCCAGAGCCCTCAACAGCCTCGGCATCCGCTACGGCAGTCTCGGCCGGCTGACCGACGCCCTGGCCCCGACCCGGCAGGCCATCGCCCTCTACCGCGAGCTGGCCGAGGAGGACCCCCTCCAGCTCCCCAATCTCGCCGGAGCCCTCAACAACCTCGGCATCCGCTACGGCAGGCTCGGCCGCTACACCGAAGCGCTGCCGCCCGCCAAGGAAGCCCACGGCCTCTACGCCGAGCTGGCCGAGGAGAACCCCGCCCACCTCCCCGACCTCGCCATGTCCCTGAACAACCTCGGCAACCACTACGGCTCCCTCGGCCGCCATACCGACGCGCTGCCCGGCACCCAGGAGGCGGTTCGCCTGTGGCGCACCCTGGCCGAGGAGAATCGTGCCCATCTCCCGGACCTCGCCGGGGCCCTCACCAACCTCGGCAACCACTACAGCAATCTCGGCCGGTACGCCGACGCGCTGCCGCCCACCCAGGAAGCGGTTCACCTGCGCCGCGCTCTGGCCGAGGAGAACTCCGCCCACCTTCCGGACCTCGCCACGGGGCTCAACAACCTCGGCAACCACCACAGCGACCTGGGCGATTACACCACCGCACTGGAACTCGCCAAGGAGTCCGCCGACCTCTACGGCAGACTTGCCGAGGAGAACCCCGCCTACCTCCCCGACCTCGCCATGTCCCTGGGCAACCTCGGTACCCACTACAGCAGCCTGGGCGGCATCGACGCATTGGGCTTCGCCGAGCAGTGCGTCGACCTCTACCGCCGACTGGCCGAGGAGAACGCCGCCTACCTCGCCGCTCTCGCCGCAGCCCTCACCAACCTGGGCAGCCACTACGGCGACTTCGGCAACCATGCCGACGCGCTGCCGCCCACCGAGGAAGCGGTACGCCTGTTGCGCGCCCTGGCCGAAGAACACCCGGTCCACCTCCCCGACCTCGCCCGAGCCCTCACCAACCTCGGGGCCCGCCACGGCGCCCTCGACCACCACACCGAGGCACTGCCGCCCGCCGAGGAAGCGGTAGGCCTGTGGCGCACCCTGGCCGAAGAACACCTGGTCCACTACCCCGCTCTCGCCAGCGCCCTCACCAACCTCGGCACCCACTACAGCGACCTCGGCCGCCACGCCGACGCCCTGAACCTCACCACGGAAGCAATCCGTCTGTGGCGCACCGCGGCCGAGGCCACCACCCCCGCCCATCTGGCCTCCCTCGCGATGGCCCTCAATAACCTGGGCGTCCTCTACGGCGCGCTCGGACGCCACACCGAGGCGCTGCCCCCGGCCGAGGAGTCGGTAGGCCTCTATCGCCTCCTGGCCAAGCGGAACCCGGCCCAACTCCCCGAACTCGCCGGAGCCCTCACCACTCACGGCAACCACCTGGGCGAGTGCGGAAGTTCGGATGACCGGCTCTGGACGGACACGCTCAACGAGCTGACTCCGGATTCCGCCACCCGCCTGTTGTTGTACCGGTCCACG
This sequence comes from Streptomyces cinnabarinus, assembly GCF_027270315.1. Classification (NCBI taxonomy): domain Bacteria; kingdom Bacillati; phylum Actinomycetota; class Actinomycetes; order Kitasatosporales; family Streptomycetaceae; genus Streptomyces; species Streptomyces cinnabarinus. Next base: position 2,969,758 of record NZ_CP114413.1, read on the forward strand.
TACGTGTCCCCGGGCGACCCTCGGGCGACGCCGTGGCTCGTGCGGGTCGAGCAGTCGGCCGCTGTCGAGGATGACGAGATCCTCTGGCTCCTGCACCTGGAGGGCCGTCGGCACCGCACCGCCGACGCCGCCGCATTCGACCGCGACTGGCAGCACCTCACCGGCGCACCGGTGCCCGCATGGCTCACCCTCGATCCCGAACTGCTTGAGCAGGCCGAAGTCTGGATCGCCACCAAGACGTACAGCGCCGAACGGGACCACCTCGCGGCACACCCGGAGCTGCTTGCCCCGGGTGCGGACATCTGCGTGGCCGAGGCACTGCTCTGCGTGCCGGGCGAGGCGGCCGAGCGCTACCGCGACCTGCTCCGCACGGCTCGGACGGAAGGCGTGGACGTCGCGTATCGCCCGCTCCTGAGCTCCCTCCTTGCCCACGAATTCGCCCTCGCCGAGCCAGCGGACCAGCGATCCCTGCTGGAACGGCGCCGCGACGACCTGCTGGACGACTTCGTGCTGGCCGGGCTGTCCGATCCAGGGGATCTACGGTGCCTTCGGGCCGGAGCCCTGCTCACGCTCGCCCGGCTCCATGCCGAATCCGCCGCTTTCGACGCCTTGGACGACCCGACTCGGCTGCCCGCCCTGCTTCACCACTCGGCTCGCCAGCCCGACGTGGACATGCTGCAGGCGACCGCGCTCCTCGCGGTCACCACCGACCCCGACGAAGCCGTCGAAGCCCAGGCCGCACTCCACCTGGCCGTCGTCGACGCCACCCGCGGCGACGCCGAGTCGGCAGCCCGGCTCATCAGCCGCGCCTGCGACCTCACCCCCACCCATATCCCCACCTGGATCAACACCCTCGCCGAAATCACCCCCCACCACCCCACCGCCCCCACCCTCATCCCCCACCTCACAGCCCGCCTCCGGACCACGGACACCCCAGATGACCACTGACCTCGTAGTCGTCCTCCCCGGCATCACCGGCAGCACCCTCCGTGTCAAGGACGACCTCGTCTGGGCCCCCACCCCCGGCGCCATCCTCAAGGCCATCAAGACCTTCGGCGGCTCGGTGAACGCGCTCGCCCTTCCCGAGGGCATCGGCGACGAGCACCCCGGCGACGGCGTCGAACCCGTCGCCCTGATGACCGACCGCCATCTCATCCCGGGCATCTGGACCCCGGTCAAGGGCTACGACCTGCTCCTCGACCGGATCCGCGAACTCGGCCACACCGAGGCGCTCGGCAACCTCCTCCCCGTCCCCTACGACTGGCGCCTCTCCAACCGCTACAACGCCCGCCGCCTCAAGACGATCGTCGAGCCCGCACTCGAACGCTGGCGCGCGCACCACCCGAGCAACGCCACCGCCCGGCTCACCTTCGTCTGCCACTCCATGGGCGGCCTCATCGCCCGCTGGTACGTCGAGAAGTGCGGCGGGGCGGACCACACCCGCAAGCTCATCACCCTCGGCACCCCCTACCGCGGCGCCGCCAAAGCCCTCGATCAGCTCGTCAACGGCGCCCACCAGCGCCTCGGCCCCCTCTCCTTCGACCTCACCACCTTCGCCCGCACCCTCCCCTCCCTCCACCAACTCCTCCCCGAATACGCCTGCATCGAGGACCCGAGAACCGGAGCCCTCGCCACGACCACTGAACTCGGCGACGCAATCCCGGAGTTGAAGCGCGACCTCACCCTCGACGCCATGCGCTTCCACAGCGACCTCCGCGCCGCCGAGTCCGCCCGCCCCGCCTCCCTCGCCGCCACCCACGCCATCGTCGGCATCCAGCAGAACACCCCCACCACTGCCCGGATCCGGAACAACTCCCTCACCCTGCTGCCGGACTACGCCGACGAGACCCTGTACGGCGACGGCACCGTCCCCCTCGTCGCCGCCTGCCGTGCCGACGTCCCCATGGACAGCAACACCCTCCGCCGGGTCCCCGACCAGCACGGCAACCTGCAGCGCAACACCGCCGCCCTCGACGAGCTCGAAGGCATCCTCACCGCGCGCGACATCGTCGTCAGGGCGCCACGGGAGACGCATCTGCGTCTCGACGTGCCCGAACTGATCACGGCCGGAGAGGACTTGGCCGTCCGGCTCTGCGCGGCAGGCGGGGCCGCCATCGCCGTACGCATCACCGTCACCGACGAAACCGGCGGCCTCGAAGACGCCCGAGTCGTCCTCGCCGGGCCCGAGCCCGTCGACGCCGTCTTCGACGGGCTGCCGCCCGGGGCGTATTCCGTCGATGTCATCGGTACCCGGCCCGGCTCGCCCGTCGCCGCCGTGAGTGCGGACATCCTGGTGTGGGACTGAGACCGAGTCACCACCTGCCGTGCACATGGCGTCGGTAGTGTGTGCGCTCGTCAGTCGTAGATCGGCCTCAGGGACATCCGTTGAGCTCTTATGGCGACCCCAACCACCGCACCGCGCCCCCGCCACCGCCGAACCCGCCCACTCCTCCCGGGTCCGGCGGGCAGCCCGCCTGGGCCTGGTGGGTGATCGGCATCGTCATTCCGGCGATCGGTATCGCGGTCACCCTCTTCAGCGTCAACGACCGGGACTCCGACGATTCGAGCACGGACAGTCCCGCGGCCACGACGGGGGCGCAGGGCGGGGACAACTCCGCGCAGGCTTCGGGTACTCCGGCCGACAGCGGCGGCGAGGAGGAGGCGGCCCCGGCCAAGCCCGTCTTCGGACCCGCCGACTTCTCCGCACGCGCCGCCTACGGGGACGCCGGATTCCTGGAGCTCGACACCGTTCCGCCGCAGGAGTTCGGCCAGGACACCGATGGCACCGACCTCCTCCTCGACGCCACCGCCACCGAACCGGTCGACGCCGAGGGCACCGTCGGGCCGCTGCCCGCGGGGACCGGCGAGGCCACCGAGGCGGAGTGCAGGGAGACGATCCAGAAGAACAGCGTGACCGAGGTCGACCTCACACCCGGCACCCGCTTCTGCCTCCAGACCGGCGAGGGCCGCACCGCGTCCCTGCGGGTGCTGAGCGCGCCGGTGGAGGGCGAGGGGACCGTCCGCTTCAAGCTGACCGTCTGGGATCTGCCGCAGTAGCACCACGACTTCTGGCGCCACCTGAAGAGCCGGTACGGCTACTGACCGCGCCCCGAGATCCCCAGACGGCCCCGCAACCGCTGTGCCCTGAGCACCAGTTCCAGCTCGAAGCGGCGGTCGGGGTCGTCGATCTCGTCGCCCCACAGTTCGCGGATCTGGCGCAGCCGGTAGCGGACCGTCTGGGGGTGGACGCCGAGCCGGGCCGCCACCTCCGGCGCGCCGCCTCTGGTCTCCAGCCAGGCCAGCAGGGTCTCGGCGAGGCGGCGGCCGTGAGTGGGGCCGCAGTGGGCCAGGGGGGCGAGGCAGCGCACGGCCAGGTCGTCGATCAGTTCCTCCGGCTGGAGGAGGACCAGCGCCTCGGTGTGCTCGGTGCAGTACAGGACCTCGCCCGTCGGCAGCAGGCCGCGGTTCATCAGGCGTACCGCCGCCTCCGCCCAGCGCAGTGACTTCGCCGCCTCGGCCAGCGGGACCGGGGGGCCGATCGCGCCGGACCAGCCGGTCAGGGCCCGGTGCAGGAGTTCCGAGCGGCCGGCCGCGTCGGGTTCGGGAACGACCATGCGGGGCTGTTCGTACTCGAGGTCCAGGAGTACGCCCTGGCCCACGGCCGGTGCCACCGCCTCCCGGGCCGGGCGCAGCAGGACGCCGATGGCGACCTTGGCGGGGAGCGGCCAGCCGATGCGGGCGGCTCGTTCGGTGAGGGCCTCGGACGGGTCGCCGCGGTGCTGCTCGACCAGGAGGAGTTCCATCAGGCGGCTCTGCAGGCGGAGGCGTTCCCCGGCCTGGCGGGCCGCCGCTTCGGCGTAGCCGCGCACCGACTGGTCGACCAGGCCGTCCAGGTACTCGTAGCCCGCGTCCACCAGTTCGTACATCGCCGGTGGCGGGATCTCCACGCGCTGGCCTATGTCGGCGAAACGGCGCCAGGCCAGCCGTACGCCCATGCGGTAGATCGCCTGGAGGGAGTCCAGGCTGCGGCCGTTGAGGCCCTCGCCGCGGCCGAAGTCCTGGAAGACCCCGGGAGGCACCCTCGGGCGGCCCTCGGCGGTCTCCAGGTGCTGGACGAAGACCTCGATCGCACGGCGGATGCCGACCAGGGCCATGGGCTCGCCCGACTCGTCGAGGACGACCGGCAGGTGCGGGTACTCGCGGCGGATCTCGGTCATGATCTCTTCGGCGAGCGCCGGTGCCTCGGCCATGGCGATGGCCGCGAACCGGCGCACCTGAAGACGCGGGACGTCGTGCCAGGCCGAGCGGGCCGTGACGGCTTCGGTGCGGGCGGCGGGCGACACGGGTCAGCTCCCCTGGCCGGCTTGTTCGTAGGTGATCAGGGGGTTGTTCGGCTGGTCGGGAGTGGCCTCCAGCAGGGCGACCACGCCGAGCGCGGCACCGACCGCCAAGGCGGCGGCGAGCGCGACGGTCAGCGCGGCGGCGAGCAGTCTGGACATCGCAGGGTCAGCCTCTCTGTACACATCGGTACAACTGCTGTTCGGTCGCCCCACCCGGGCTCTCCGTCCCTGCCTGTCGCAGCCCCAGTGTCAACATGACATTGACAGCACGTCAAGGGGCGCCTACGGTTCCCGGCCCATACGGGTGCCGTGCGCCGAACCGTGCCGCACCCCCTCTCGCACGCGCACCTTTCCCCTCGGCGCGGCCGCCCCCCACGTCGCGTCGTCCCGAGCCTCTGGAGTGCCCGGATGCGCCGTACAGCCTCACCGTTTTCGCTGATCGTGCTGGGTTTCGGCACGTTCCTGCTGGTCCTGGCGCCCATGCTCGCCTGGTATGTGGAGCCACGGGCCGCCGTGAACCCGATCGACATCGACACCACCGCCGTCTACAAGGGCACGGGCAGCGTCTTCGACACCGACAAAATCGCGACCGTGCCCGATCAGACCATCACCGTCACTCAACGTGTCCGCGGAAATGTCGCGGAGAGCGAGGACAGCGGGAACGCCGTCTGGGATGTGATCACCACGGTCGACACCGACAAGTCGCTGCCCGCCGAGGATCCGCACGACGCGCTGGACTACGCCCCGCACCGCTGGGTGATGGACCGGGAGACCACCAGGCCGGTGCACTGCTGCGAGGAGAAGCCGTACATCGAGGGCGAGGCCTATCTGAAGTTCCCCTTCGACGTGCAGAAGCGGGACTACCGGTGGTGGGACAACACCCTCCGCGGAACCGTCACGATGAGTTACCAGGGCACCAAGAAGATCCAGGGCTACACCGGCTACCGGTTCACCGCCTCGGTGCCGGCCACGAAGACCGGGACCCGGCTGGTGCCGGGGCGGCTCGTCGACCTGCCGGACACCCCGCAGGTGCTGGCCGAGGAGTGGTACGCCAACCACGGCCTGGAGCTGGTGGTCGACCAGGCCACGGGCCGGGTGCTGTACGCACAGACGGGGCCGCGCCGCACCCTGCGCGCGCCCGGCGCCGAGAAGGACGCGGCGGTCCTGCTGGACAGCCGGAAGATCGCGTTCACCACCGCAACGCAGAAGCAGGCCGTGGATCAGGCGGAGCAGGACAGCGGACAGCTGCGACTGGTGGGACGGACGTTGCCCATCGGGGCGGGTGTGATCGGTTTCGTCCTGGTAGTGGCCGGGATCCTTTTGGTGGTACGCGGGAGGCAGCGTCCCGGTTCTTCCGAGTTGCCCCAGCCTTCTCTCACGATGTGACATTACGTCAGCTCTAACAAAGCCCGAAATTGTCATCCAGGTGAGTAGCCGTAGCGAACGGCTGGGCGAAAACTGTCCACCCCACCCGAGCACAACCCGTCCACAGTCCGCACCCAGGAAGCTCCCGGTTCCCCCACGGAGACACCCGTCCCGACCCAGCCGTAATCAATCGGCGACTCTTCCCCCACGCTGAGTTCCGCACCCCGAGACATGTTGGAGCGCACATGCCCCAGCACGTGCCGTCCTCGCTGCGCGCCCCGTTCCCCACGGTGTCGCAGCAGCCCCCGGCGCCTCCCCCACAACCGCGCCGAATCGTTTTCCTCGCCCACCGCGACCTGGGCAACCAGGCCGCCGGAGGCTCCGAACTGCTCGTGGACCGTCTGGCCGACGGACTGACCCACCTCGGCCACCAGGTCACCCTGCTCTGCGGCGGGCCCGCGGCCTACCGCGACTACCGGGTCGTGTCCGCGGGCGGTGCCTACGGCCACTACCTGCGCGCCCGGTCCGCCTTCGCCCGTCAGGTCGGGGAGACCGATCTGCTGGTCGAGGTCTGCAACGGGATGCCGTATCTGGCGCCCCTGTGGCACCGCGGTCCCACGCTGTGCCTGGTGAACCATGTGCACACCGACCTGTGGAAGATGCGGTTCGGGGGTGCCCTGGCCCCGGCCGCCCGCCTCGGGCGAAGACTGGAGCACTGGGCGCTGACCGGAGTGCAACAGCGGAGCCTGTTGGTCGCCGTCTCCCCGTCCACGGCGCACGCGCTGCGGGGGCTCGGCGTCGAGCGGGAACGGATCCGCGTCGTCCACAACGGTGTGGAGGAGCCCGGTCCGCGCGCGGACCGCTCCGCCGAGCCGCTGTTCCTGGCGGTGGGCCGGCTCGTCGAATACAAACGGATCGATCTGTTGCTACGGCTGTGGGAGCGGGTGCGGCCGGTCACCGGCGGCCGGCTCGTCATCGTGGGAGACGGTCCGGAGCGGGCCCGCCTCGAACAACTCGCCGGTCCTGGTGTCGAGTTCACCGGGCATGTCACCGAGGCGGAGAAGCACCGGCTGCTGTGCGCGGCCTGGATGCTGCTCCATCCCTCCGCTGTCGAGGGGTGGGGGCTCGTGGTGACGGAGGCGGCGGCCCGGGAGACTCCGGCGATCGCCTTCGATGTGCCGGGGCTCAGGGATTCCGTGATCGACGGTGAGACCGGGGTGCTTGCCTCCGGTGAGTCCTCCTTCGCCGCGGCGTGGTGCACGCTCGCGCTTTCCGGGCATCGGCGGGAGCTGATGGGGAAAGCGGCGCGGGATCATGCGGCGGGGTATCGCTGGGATCGGACTGTCCGGCAGTTTCGGGCGGTTGCGGCGGAGGCGGTGCGAGGTTGGTCTTCGTGAGTCGGGTGCGGCGCCGTCGTGGTTCTTCGCGCACACGCGGCGATAGCCGCATATCAGATGCAGCCCCGCGCCCCTATGGAAGCGACCCTTCGTTCGGGCGGTCGCTGGCGCTTTTCCGGGCCTTTATGAAGGAGCAGGACGACCCTGAGTCCTGTTATTCCCTGCTCGCCCGTGACGCTGTCGATCAAGTCGAGGCCTACGACGGGAAAGTCTCCGGACGTACCGTCGTCGACGTCGGTGGTGGTAGTGGCTACTTCACCGAGGAGTTCCGGCGGCGCGGTGCGCAGGCGTATCTGTTCGAGCCCGATCTCGGTGAGCTCGGGGTCAAGCCGCCCGACGGCAGTGTGGTCGCCGACGGGTATCTGCTGCCGCTGTACGACGGGGTCGCCGACGTCACGTTCTCCTCCAATGTGCTGGAGCACGTGGCTGATCCGCAGACCTTTCTCAGCGAACTGGTCCGGGTGACCCGGCCCGGCGGGCTGATCTATGTGTCGTTCACCAACTGGCTGTCGCCTTGGGGCGGGCACGAATGGGCCCCCTGGCACTACCTGGGTGCCGAGCGGGCGCGGGCCCGCTACCGGCGCCGTACCGGAAGGCCCGCCAAGCACACCCTCGGCGAGAACCTGTTCGCCGTGCACATCGGGCCCACCCTGCGGCAGGTCCGCGCCCGCGACGACGTCACGGTCGTCTCGGCGCGCTCCCGCTACTGGCCCTTCCTCGCGGAGACGGTCGTCAAGGCGCCCGGCATCCGTGAGGTCGCCACCTGGAACCTCCTCCTCATTCTCCGGCGGTGTCCCCCATGACGAGCACGATCCAGGCTCCTCCCCCGGCAGCCGTTCCCACCACCGCGACCATGTCGGGCCCCCCGGAGGGGCCGCGATCGCGGCGCTGGCTGCTGGGGTTCTGGGCCGTGGTGTTCGTGCTCCTCCTCGCGGTGCACCCGGGGCGGCAGACCTTCGACACCAAGCTCGGAGTGACCGTCGACCCCGGACGGTTCCTGGCCGACCTGGGCCAGCTCTGGCAGGACCAGGGCAGCTTCGGCGGTATCTCCGACCAGTACGCCGGCTATCTCTGGCCGATGCTGCCGTTCTACTGGCTGGCCGATGTCGTCCAGCTGCCGGTGTGGCTGGCGGAGCGGCTGTGGCTGTCGCTGATCGTGTCCGTCGCCTTCTGGGGCGCGCTCCGGCTGGCCGAACGGCTGCGGGTGGGCAGTGGCACCTCCCGGCTGCTCGCCGCCGTGGTGTACGCGCTGTGGCCGGTGTTCACCATCGTCGTCGGCTCCACCTCGGCGGCCGCGCTGCCCGGCGCCGTCCTGCCGTGGGTGCTGCTGCCGCTGGTCGATGAGCGCTACAGCGCCCGGGTCGCCGCCGTGCGCTCGGCGCTGATCATCCCGTTCATGGGCGGCGTCAACGCGGCCTCGACGCTGGCCTCGCTGCTCCCGGTCGGCCTGTACCTGCTCTCCCGTCCGCCGGGTCCGCGGCAGCGCAAGCTGATCGCCTGGTGGGTGCCCGGAGTGATCCTGGCGACCGCGTGGTGGTGGATCCCGCTGCTGCTGCTCGGCGTCTACGGCGAGAACTTCCTTCCCTACGTGGAGAGTTCGCAGACCACCACCGAGACCATGTCGGCGACCGAGGCACTGCGCGGCGGCGGGAACTGGGTGGCCTATCTGCACTTCGGGGAGGCCTGGCTGCCCGCCGGCTGGGCGGTCGCCTCCTCGGTCGTGGTGATCGTCTGCTCGGCGCTCGCCGCCGGCCTCGGCCTCGCGGGCCTGGCGCGACGCGACATGCCCGAGCGACGGTGGCTGGTGCTGACCGTGCTCACCACGGCCCTGGTCCTGCTCGCCGGGTACGGCGGCGCGTTCGGCGCCCCCTTCCACGGGGTGGTGCAGGACTGGCTGGACGGCGGGCTCGTCCCCTTCCGCAACATCTACAAGTTCCAGACCGGACTCGCCCTCGCACTCGTCCTGGGCCTGGCCCATCTGGTCGGCGTGGCGTCCCAGGCCCGCGGCGCCCGTCCGGTGCCGGGGCGCCGGTACGCGCCGCTGATCGCGGCCGTCCTGGTGCTGCCGGGCCTGATGTGGCCGTACCTCAACGGCTCGATCCTGAACCCGGGTTCGTTCCAGAAGATCCCCACCTACTGGGAGGCCACGGCGGACTGGATGGAGGAGTTCTCCCCCGACGCCCGTGCCCTGGTCGTCCCGGCGACCGCGCACGGCATCTACACCTGGGGCTCCCCCATCGACCAGCCGCTCGACGTGGCCGCCGACTCCCGCTGGGCCCAGCGCGACTACGTGCCCTTCGGCACCCCCGGCAACCGGCGCGCCATGGACGCCGTGCAGCAGGCGCTGACCAGCGGCGCCGAAGTTCCGGGGCTCGGTGACTACTTGAGCCGCGCGGGCGTCTACTACGTCGTCGTCCGCAACGACCTCGACCCCGACCAGGTCGGCAATGTGCCCACCACCATCGTCAAGCGGACGCTCGAACAGTCCGGCTATGAGCGGGTGAAGGGCTACGGGCCCGTCATGACCGGCGGGAAGATCGCCGAAGGAACCCCGCTCCAGGTGGAGGGCCTGTACCCGAGGCAGCGGGCGGTGGAGATCTACCAGCCGCCCCAGGACGTGCCACGGCCGAGGCAGGCGGGGCTGAGCCCGGTCGCCGACACCGCCGTCGTCTCCGGCGGCCCCGAGTCGCTGCTGCCGGTCGCGGAGCAGCTGCGCGGCCGGGCGAGCGTGCTGACCGGTGACAACCACCCGGGGCTCGGCTCCCCGCCGGTCCAGGTGGTCGGCGACGGACTGCGCCGCGCGGACACCCGGTTCGGGCTGGTCAACGCCAACACCTCGTACACGTACACCCGGGACGAGCGCAACGCGCCGGACGCGACCCAGGACGCGGGCGAGAAACCGCACCAGATCCTGCCGACCGAGGGCCTGGACCATCAGACGGTGGCCCAACTGCGCGGCGCCCGCTCGGTGTCGGCCTCCTCCTACGGCAGCTGGCTGTTCCATCTGCCGCAGTACGACCCGGTGAACGCCTTCGACGGCAACCCGGACACCGCCTGGACCGAAGGGTCCCAGGGCACGCCGGACGGGGAGTGGCTGCGGATCGGGTTCACCGACTCCTACGACATGCCCGGCTCCTTCAAGGTGACGCCGCTGCCGCAGGAGGGTGTGCGGTCGGCGCCGACACGGGTGCGGGTGGAGACCGAGCAGGGGACCAGGACCAGCTGGCTGGAGCCCAACGGCAGGACGCAGAGCGTCCGGGCGCCGGCCGGCGCGACGGACTGGATGAAGCTGACCATCGTCGACTCGGCGGAGCGGCGCACGGGGCTGACCGGCGCGGGCTTCTCCGAGATCGCCCTGCCCGACGTCCAGGTGACCCGGCTGCTGCGGCTGCCCACGGACGCCGAGGACTCCTCGGCCGCCGCCGAGATCATCTCCCTGTCCCGCCCGGCCGACCCCACCGGTCTGTCCGCGACGGGCACCGAGGCGGGGCTGCACCGCAGCTTCACCACGTCCGCCTCCGGGACGTACGAGATCGCGGCGAGCGCGGTGCCGGTGCCGGGTGAGGCGCTGGACCGGCTGCTGTACGAGGTGGCGCCGGAGCAGCAGGACCGGATCGTGGCCACCGCGGACTCCACGGCGCGGCTGGGCGCGGGCCTGGCGGCCCGCAACCTCACCGACGGTGATCTGACCACGGCGTGGATCGCGGGCGACCGGCCCACCATCCACCTGAGCTGGGAGGGCAAGCAGGCGGTGGGGGAGATCGTGCTGCCCCCGGCGGGCGGCCTGTCGTCCCGCCCCTCCGAGGTGCACATCGGCTCCCCGGACGGCGCGGTCATCGCGGGCGTCGACGAGAACGGCAATGTGCGCTTCCCGCCGATCACCACGGACCGCCTCGACATCACCATCACCGAGACGGCCCCGCTGACCCTGTACAACCCGTTCGCCGACGAGGACATGCAGCTCCCGGTGGGCCTCACCGAGGCCTACGTCCCGGCCCTGGACAGCTACCGCACCCCGAAGCCGGAGGGCACCCGGTCCTTCTCGCTGCCGTGCGGCAAGGGGCCGGTGCTGGCGGTCGACGGCCGGCTGTACGAGACCAGCGTGACGGGGACCGTACGGGACCTGATGGAACGCCGTCCGGTGGACGTGGCCCTGTGCCCGGAGGCCGGTCTCGACCTGCCGTCCGGAGCGCACCGCGTCGAGGCCGGGGACGCCGGTCCGCTCACCGTGACGGCGGTGACGCTGACCCGCGGCACGGTCTCCGGATCCCCGGCCGCGGGACGGGAGCTGGGCGTGGAGGACTGGCTGGGCGACCGCCGCGAGCTGACCGTCTCCTCGGGCGCGGCGTCCTACCTCACCACCTACGAGAACTTCAACGACGGCTGGCGGGCCGAGCTGGACGGCAAGGAGCTGACCCCGGTCCGGCTGGACGGCTGGCAGCAGGGGTGGCGGATCCCGGCGGGCGAGGGCGGCACGGTGAAGCTGTCGTACGAGCCCTCGGTGACGTACGAGGCCGGGCTGATCGGCAGTGCGGTCGCGCTCGCGGCCCTGGCGGGCCTCGCGCTGTGGCGCCGTCGCGAACCGAACCCGGACGAGCCGCAGCCGGTGCCGCCGCTGCCCGGTCTGTGGCTCGGCACGGTGGCGCTGACGCTGGTCGCGGCCGTGATCGCGGGCTGGTTCGCCCTCCTGGTCCCGGCCCTGGCGCTGCTGGCCCGCCGCCGCCACGAACTCCTGGTCCCGCTCGCCCTGCTGGCCCTGGCGGCAGCCGGCGCCGTGGCGGCGGTGGGCGCCGGGGAGCCGGTCGGCGAATCGTCCGGCGCCTTCGGGCACACGGCCCAACTGCTCGCGCTGATCGGACTGTTCGCGGCGCTGGTGAGCGTGCGGGAGCCGGCGGGCGATGCGACGGAAGAGGGCGAGCGGGGATGACAGCACCGGACCGCATACCGTTTCCCGTGGTGGACGAAGTGGCCCGCCACTGCCTCCAGGAGGAGGAACCGGAGACGGTGCACATCGAGGTCCACCTGCCCGGCCGTCTGGACCCGGACCGCCTCCGCACCGCCTTCGCCGAGGCGCTGCGCCGCCACCCGCGCATCCTGATGCGAGAGGCTCCGGGCCGCTGGTACCGCCGCCGCTACGAGTGGGAGCTGACGGCCGAGCCGGACGTGGAGGTGGTCGCTTTCCCGGAGCCGGGACGCGACTCGCTGCGTGACGCCCGGACCCGGGCCCTGACGGCGGTCCCCCCGCTGACCGCGTCGCCACCGATCCGGCTGGAGGTGGTGGAGGGTACGGCGGGCCCGGTGGAGGGCAGCGAGGCATCGGACGCCGTGTCCGCCGTAGCCGCGGGCGGCCCGGCCCACCTGGCTGCGGGCAGTCGTACCGCCGGGGCGGCACGGGTGGGCGCGGCGGCACCCCGCAGGAGCGGGCAAGCGAATCCCGTCCCCGACAGCACCCCTCCCGGCCGCACCCCCCATCACACGGTTCTGTTCCTCACCATCAACCACACCGCCCTGGACGGCCCCGCCTGCCTCCGCATCCTCGCCACCGCCGCGGAGCTGTACGGCGGGCGGGACAACTCCCCTGCCTCACCCCCGATCCGCACCCAGACCGCCGAGACGACCGCACCCCCCACCGACACGCCCTCCAACTGGTCCCGCCCCGCCCGCGTCGCCCCGGGTGCCCCCGAGCCCTCCCCCGGCAACGGCATGCTCGTGACCGAACTCCCCCTCCCGCACCGCCCCAAGGGCTCGCCGTACACGGTCAACGACCAGCTCATGGTCACCACCGCGCTCACCATCGCCCACTGGAACCGCGAACACGGCGCACCACAACGCCCCCTTCGCATCACCATGCCCGTGGACGACCGCCCCAGAGACCTCACGATGCCCATAGGCAACGGCACCCGTCTGGTCGAAGTCCCGTTTGCACCAGCCGAGTTGAGCACGCACGACATGCCCGGCCTGCTCACCCGTACGGCCACCAGAACCCGCGCCCTGAAGTCCCTCCCCCGCCCCCAGCTCGGCAGAGGAGCCGCCCTGCTCACCGCGCCCGTCACCCCCGTCGCCTGGCGGGCCGCGCTCACCAGGGGCCTGCGCCGGGCCGCCGCCCCCTGGACATCGACCACGCTGCTCAGCAACATCGGCCGGATCCCGTACGCCCTGGACTTCGGCGAGGAGGCGGGCCGCGCGCACGCGGTGTGGTTCTCGGCCCCGGCCCGGATGCCCCGCGGGCTGACGGTGACCACGGCCTCCACCGCGGGCCGGCTGCACCTGGCCCTGCGCTGGTCCCGGACCCTGCTCAGCCACGGCGACGGCGCCCATCTGCGGGACCTGTTCGAGCACTACCTGCACACGACGGAGGTCCCCCGGTGACCACCACCGCCCCGCCCAAGAACCTGCGGGACTTCTACGAGAACCCCGCCGTCCCCGTCGCCTCCGGCACCCCCCGCAGCCTCCGCCAGGCCAGGATGCTCGCGGCCGCCCTCGGCACCGCGGACCGGGCCACGATCCTGGACATCGGCTGCGGCGACGGCACCGCGGCGGCCGTGGCCGCGCCCCTCCTCAAGGGCCACCGCATCATCGGCGTCGACTGGTCCCAGGACGCCCTGCGCCGCGCCCGCACCCGCCTCGCCTGCCAACCGGTGCGCGGTGAACTCACCGACGGCGGGCTTCCGTTCAGGTCCGAGTCGGTCGACGCGGTGCTGTTCAGCGAGGTGATCGAGCACCTGGTGGACCCGGACGCGGCACTCGACGAGATCCGCCGGGTACTCCGTCCCGGCGGCCATCTGATGCTGTCCACCCCGAACCTCGCCGCCTGGTACAACCGCGCCCTTCTCCTCGCGGGCGTCCAGCCGGTGTTCTCCGAGGTCAGCCTGCGGGCGATCCACGGCCGCCCGGGGACGGAGGTCGTGGGACATCTGCGGCTCTACACCGCCCGCGCGCTGCGGGAGTTCGTCGCCGCCTCCGGCTTCGAGGTGGTACGCGTGGCGGGCGCCCCCTTCCACGGCGTGCCGCGCCCGCTGCGCCCGCTCGACCGGCTGGCCTGCTCCAGACCCCCACTCGCCTCGATCCTCCTCGTGCACGCCCTGAAGACGCCCGCGCCCAAGACCTAGGAAGGGGACGCAGACCATGTGGTGGGGAGTGGCCGCGGCCCTGTTGGCGAACGTCCTGTACAGCACCGGATTCGTCCTGGAGAAACGGGCGCTGGCCACCCTGCCGGAGGTGTCGATCCGGCGGCCCGCCCGGCTGCTGCGGCTGGTGCTGGGCAGCCCGCTGTGGATCGGCGGCTCCCTGGCGCTGGCCGCCGGGTTCGCCGCCCAGCTCGCCGTCTACCGCACCCTGCCGATCGCCGCTGCCCAGGGCCTGTTCGTCTCCGGTCTGGTCCTGCTCGTGCTGCTCTCCGCCCGGCTGCTGGGCGAGGAGACCAGCGGCCGGGAGCGGTACGCGCTGGCCGCGATCCTCGCCGCGCTGCTGATGGTGGTGCTGTCGCTGCGGGAGGGTTCGGAGAACGTCAGCCAGGACGCGCCGTACCCGCTGATCCTGCTGGTGTGCGTGCCGTCGCTGGCGGCCGGGGTGTGGCTGTACAACTCCGCCGAGCGGCGCACCCGGCACCGGCACCGGCTGCCGACCACGGGCGTGGAGTACGGCGTGGCGGTGGGCCTGCTGTACGGCGTCAGCTCGCTGGCCATCAAGGGGGTGTCGAGCCGGCTGACCGCCGACGGCTGGGGCGGCGCCCTGCTCGGGCTGCTGCGCTCGCCGTACCCCTATCTCCTGCTGTTCACCGGCGCGTTCGGCCTGGTGATGTCGCAGGCCGCGCTCCAGCGCTGCCGGGCCTCGCTGATCGTGCCGGTGTGCACGACGGTGACCTGTCTGTACACGGCGGTGCTCGGCACGCTCTCGTTCGGCGAGGCGCTGCCGGAGGACCCGGTGCGGCTCACGCTGCGCGTCGCGGGCATCGCGCTCGCCATCGCCGTCCTGCTGTCCATGCCCCGGCACGACCAGCCGGCGCGCACCCGACGACCCATCGGCGCCAAGGAGTTGACCCCACCGTGAACCCCGACGACCCCATGCTGCGGATCCTGGCCTGTCCCCTCGACAAGGGCCCGCTGCACCTGCTGCCGCCGGACGGTCCCGCCGATCCGGGCGAGTCGCTGTACAACCCGAGACTGCGCCGCCGCTACCCGA
This sequence comes from Streptomyces cinnabarinus, assembly GCF_027270315.1. Classification (NCBI taxonomy): domain Bacteria; kingdom Bacillati; phylum Actinomycetota; class Actinomycetes; order Kitasatosporales; family Streptomycetaceae; genus Streptomyces; species Streptomyces cinnabarinus. The sequence continues at coordinate 2,985,041 of NZ_CP114413.1, forward strand.
TCGTCGACGGCATCCCGCAACTGCTGCCGTCCTCCGGGGAGCAGGTCGACGACGACGAGCACGAGGCCCTCGTCAAACGGATGGTGCCATGACGACGACCCTGGCGGCCCGGGTGGCCTCCGTCCTGCCCGTGCGACTGGTCGCCGCGACCGCACGGGCGGTGTACCCGCGGTTCGAGCCCGAGCTGGCCCGGCTCGGCGAGCTGTGCCCGCCGTCCTGCGGCACGGCCGTGGACGTCGGCGGCTGGTACGGCCCGTGGACGCGCCGGCTGTCGGGGCGCGCCCGTCAGGTGGTGACGGTGGAGCCGGTTCCGCGGCTGGCCCGGCTGCTCGCCTCCTGGTCCCCGCCGAACGTCCGGGTGGTCCAGGCGGCCGCCTCCGACCGCCCCGGCCCGGCCCGGCTCTGGCTGCCGTCCGGCGACGGCGGCGACCGCGGGGTGTCCTCGCTGGTCCGGCGGGACATCCACGGCCGTGCCCTGGACGTGGGCTGCGTGACCCTGGACGAACTCGGGCTGCGGGACGTCGACTTCATCAAGATCGACGTGGACGGCAGTGAACTGGCGGTGCTGCGCGGCGCGACCGGCATCCTGGCCCGCGACCGCCCGGCGCTCTTCGTCGAACTGGAGTCCCGTATCCAGCCGATCAACCCGGTGATCACCTATCTGTCCCTGCTGCGCTACGAGGGCTGGGTGCTGCCCGGCGACAGCTGGGTGCCGCTCACCGGGTTCCCGCTCAAGGACCACCAGGCGCGGGCCGAACATGTCGTCACCCGGGGCCTGCTGCGCCGGGTCCTGCCGGGCGGCGGCCCGCGCTACGTCAACTCGGTGCTGTTCCTGCCGGACGGCCGCCGGCCGGGCGGCCCGGTACGCGACCATGGATCCCATGCCAGCCACCACCCCCTTCGGCCCGCTCCACTTCCAGCTCGTCCTGCTGCGCCGGATGGCCGACCACAACCCGGATCTGGTCGAGGACGCCCGGCGTGAACTGGGCGTCTCGGTGGCCGAGATGCGGGAGGCGAACAAGAAGTGGCAGGCGATGATCCGCTCCCCGCGCGCCCGCGCCGCGGCCTCCCGGTACCGCTCGGTCCTCGGCGCGCCCGAGTCGGTGGTGGCGCGGAAGGTCGGTGACCTGGAGTGCGAGGCGTGGCTGTGGCCGCTGGCGCTGTGGCCCACCCTGCGCTTCGAGGTGCTGCTGGCCCCGACCGGCGCCGTCTGGAACGAATGGCTGGTCCGGGCCCCGGGCGCCGCACCGCCGCCCCTGCGCACCCTGGACGATCTGACCCCCTGGTCCTGCACGGTCGACGAGGCGGCCCGCGCCTTCGCCCCGGTCCGCCCGCTGGAGGGCTCGGCGCCGACCCGGTGGGGCCTGGCCTTCACGGCTCCGGACGCCCGGGGCGCACGGCACGCGTGCGTGGCGGAGTTCTCCTGGGGGCTGCTGCAGCGCACGGCGGTGGATGCGGAACCGGCCTCCTGACCCCCCGATCAAAGCCACCGATCAAAACCCCCGATCAATAGCCATACCGACACGGACACTTCCGATCCCCCGACACCGCCCCTCTCCCAGAACCCGTCCCCGGCGCGAACATCGCCGATCATCCGGGAGAGCGTGCGCCACCTGTGCCTAATGTCGCCGTATGGAGCTTCCCGAGCGGACCGAGCGGGCTGTCCCCGTCGAACGGACTGTTCCCGTCGAGCGGACTGTTCCCGTCGAGCGGCTGCGACTGGGCGATCACGCCTGTCTGGAGGTGGGCGACGGTGAGTCGTCGTGGGCGGTGTTCACCGCCTACACCCGCACCAGCCTCGCCCGCCGGGAGAAGGTCCTGCTGGTCATGGACCCGGACGACCTCCAGGACGACGAGATCCTCGCCCTCCTCGACCAGGCCGGCACCGGGGCCTCGGCGGCACGGGCGGGCGGGCAGCTGGCGCTGAAGCGCTCCCCGCAGATGTACCTGCCGGACGGCCGCTTCCACAAGGAGCGCACGATCGAGCTGTACCGGGCCGAGGTGGAGCGCGCCCACGAGGAGGGCTGGGCGGGGCTGCAGGTCGCCGCGGACATGGGCTGGGCCCCACGGGTGGGCCTCGCCGAGGAGGTGCTGCTGGACTACGAGGCGTCGGTGGCCCCCCTCTTCGCGGACCCGCTGTTCACCGCGATCTGCTGGTACGACCGCCAGCGCTTCGGCCCCGGCCTGCTGGACGGCATGGCCCGGATCCATCCCCTCCGCGTCGCCGAGACCACAGGCACCCGCGCCGACCCCGTCGAGACCCTGCGCGAGGCGGTCGCCGCCCGCCAGGACACCTCCCGCCCCACCCGCATCACCCTCGACCTGCGCGACCTGTGCTTCATGGAGGCCCACTGCGCCTGGCAGCTCATCAGCCTCGCCGGTGCCCTGCCACCGGGCAGCGAGGTCACCGTGCACTGCGGAGAACTGCTGGCACTGGTGCTGCGGCAGTTGGGGGCGGACAGCGCCCTCCAGCTGGTGCTGGACGTGTCGGCGGAGGAAGAGGCGGTCGGCTGAGGCCCGGTCCGCCGCCGGGGAGGGCAATTCGGTTGCCGCGGCCGCGGGTGGGGTGTTTAGCCTGCGGGCGGCCCGTTCCCCGACTCTGGAGCTTCCCGTGCCCCGAATTGCGCTGGTCACCTACGATCCCCGGCCCGAGCCCAGCCATGACCGCGATCTGCCGGTGCTGCGGGAGGCGCTGACGGCGGCCGGGGCCGGGGCGGACGTCGTGCACTGGGACGACGCCGTCGACTGGGCCGCCTACGACCTCGCGCTGATCCGGTCGACCTGGGACTACAGCTGGCGCACCGCCGAGTTCGTGGCGTGGGCCGAGCGGTGCGGCAAGGCCACCCGGCTGGCGAATCCGGCCGCGATCGTGCGGTGGAACACCGACAAGCGGTATCTCGGGGACCTCGCGCGGGCGGGCGTGCCCGTCGTGCCCACGCGCTATCTCGCGCCGGGCGCCGCCCCGGACCTCCCCGGCGATCACGAGTACGTGGTCAAGCCCACCTCCGGCGCGGGCGCCCGCTACGCCGCCCGCTACACGCCCGACCGGCACGAGGCGGCCGTACGGCATCTGGCGCGGATGCACGAGGAGGGGTTCACCGCGATGGTGCAGCCCTATGTGCGCAGTATCGACACCCGGGGCGAGCGGGCGCTGCAGTTCTTCGGCGGGCGGCTGCTGCACGCCAGCCGCAAGCAGGCCGTGCTGGCGCCCGGCGCGGCCTTCGACGCGCACAAGGTGGCCCATCCCGGTCTGGAGCCGTGGACGGCGACCGAGGCCGAACGCGCCGTCGCCGAGCGCGCGCTGGCCGCCGTGCCGGAAGCGGACGGGCTGCTGTACGCGCGCGTGGACCTCGTCGACGGGGAGGACGGGGAGCCGCGGGTGATGGAGCTGGAGCTGGTCGAGCCGAATCTGTTCCTGTTCCTGCATCCCGGGTCGGTCGAGCGGGTGGTCGAGGCCGTACTGGCGGAGGCCGGACGCGGTCACTCGTAGCGAAGGCGGCGCTCCGGTCACTCGTCGAGGCGGGAAATCCGGGAACCTGACGTTCCGTCGGGATCATGTGCTTACCCTGGGTTCGTGGGCGAATCCCATGCGCGGCGCGCCTCCGGCTTTCCGGCGGAGCTGACGAGTTTCGTGGGGCGACGGGACGAGTCGGCGGACGTCAGAAGGCTGTTGACCGAGGCCCGGCTGGTGACCTTGACCGGTCCGGGCGGGGTCGGGAAGACCCGGCTGGCCTCTCATGTGGCCAAACAGACCGCGCGGACGTTCCCGGACGGCGTGTGGCTGGTGTCGCTGGCCGCGCTGAGCGACGAGGCGTTCGTGCCGCACGCCGTGGCCGACGCCCTCGATGTGCGCAACGAGACCGGGCGGCCGCCGCTGGACGTCCTCGTGGAGCACCTGCGCGGCCGCGGCCTGCTGCTCGTCCTCGACAACTGCGAGCATGTGCTGCGCAGTTGCGCCCTGCTCGCGCAGACCCTGCTGGCCGCGACCGAGGGCGTACGGGTCCTGGCGACCAGCCGGCACCGGCTGGGGCTCGCCGGTGAGCAGCTCTACGAGGTGCCGCCGCTGCCCGCGCCCACCCCGGAGGAGCTGGGCCCCTCGGCCGCCGAGCACTTCCCGGCGCTGCGGCTGTTCGCGGACCGGGCGGCGGCCGTGGTGCCCGGGTTCACCGTCGGCGAGGGCAACCAGCACGCGGTGGCCCGGCTGTGCCGTCGCCTCGACGGGCTGCCGCTCGCCATCGAACTGGCGGCGGTGCGGGTGCGGGCGCTCGGCGTGGACCAGCTCGTGGCCCGGCTCGACGACCGCTATCAGCTGCTCACCGGGGGCAGCCCGGCCTCCGCTCCCCGGCATCGCACCCTGCGCTCGGCCGTCGACTGGAGCCATGAACTGTGCACCCCGCAGGAGCAGTTGGTGTGGGCGTGGCTGTCGGTGTTCGTCGGCGGCTTCGACCTGGCCGCGGCGGAGGCGGTGTGCGGCGGGGAGGGCCTCGGCGCGACGGACGTACTGGACGCGGTCGCCGGGCTGGTCGACAAGTCGGTGCTGGTGCGGGAGGAGCGCGGCGGGCAGGTCCGCTACCGGCTGCTGGTCTCGCTGCGCGACTACGGCCTGGAGAAGCTGGAGGACATCGGCGAGGTGACCGTGACCCGGCGGCGGCACCGGGACTACTTCGCCCGGCTCGCCGCCGGGTACGAGTCGGCCTGGTTCGGCCCCGACCAGGTCACCGTGACCGACCGGCTCCGCCTGGACCAGGACGACTTCCGGGCCGCGCTGGACTTCTGTCTGACCACCCCGGGCGAGGCACAGGCCGGGCTGCGGCTGGCCGCGACCCTGTGGTTCCACTGGGTGGCGAGCGGCATCTGGGGCGAGGGCCGGCACTGGCTGGACCGGGCGCTGCGGGCGGGGGCGCGCCCCGACCCGGCGCTGACCCGCGCGATGTGGGCGGGCGCGCTGATGTCGCTGGTGCACACCCGCTCCGCCGCCGTCCTGGCCGGCGCCGACCCACCGCACAGCACCCCGCCCGCCGACGCCGAACTGCCGGTCCCCGCCCCGCCCCCGATCCCGACCGAGGTCTTCGGGACCGGCCGCGCGGCCACCACCACCGTCGGCTTCGTCGTCCTCACCCGGGTCGAGCTGGCCTGCACGCTGGTCAGCCGGGGCCGGGCGGGCGAGGCGATCCCGCTGTGCGCCGAGGCCGTGGCCGTCTGCGAGGCGCACGGCGAACAGTGGGCGCGCGCCTGGGCGTTGCGCACCCTGGGCCTCGCGCACTGGTCGCTGGGCGAGTACGACCGGGCCGCCGAACACGCGCGCGCCTGTCTGCGGCTGCCGTACACCGGACGGCAGCGGCAGAGCCTGGCCCGCACCCTGGACCTGCTCGCCGCGGCGGAGGCGCTCGCCGGGCGGGCCGAGCAGGCGGCGGTGCTGCGGGGCGCGGTGGACCGGATCTGGCACGACATCGGCGGCGACCCGACGGAGACGCGGGTCCAGGGCGCGGCCGAGCGGCACACTCGGAGCGCGCTGGGCGATCCCGCCTACGCCCGGGCCTACCGGCGGGGCGGCGCGCTGCCCCGCAACGACGTCATCGCCTACGCGCTGGGCGAGCTGCGGCGCCCGACGTCCGGCTCGGCCGACGCGCCGGACACCCGGCCACTGACCCGGCGGGAGGCCGAGGTGGCGGCGCTGGTCGCGCGCGGTCTGACCAACCGGCAGATCGCCGAGTCGCTGGTCATCGCCCAGCGGACGGCGGAGGGACATGTCGAGCGGATCCTGGTGAAGCTGGGGTTCAGCAAGCGCAGCCAGCTCGCGGCCTGGTTCACGGCACGGGCCGGGGAGGGATGAGGCGGGGTGAGGTGGGGGACAGGGCCTGGGTGAGAAGGGGCACAGCACGGCCCCGGCACTCCGGATCTCCCGCCCCGAGGCCGCTGACCGGGGCATCGTGGAAGCGTGCTGGTGACGCTCGCCGACTGCTAAGGAGATACGACGCGTGTCCTCTCTCTTCCCGGCCCTGGCCGACGGTCCGCCCGAGCGCGTCGCGCTGCGGTTCGGCGAGCGGTCCCTGACGTACGCGCGGCTGGCCGCCGCGACCGGCGCCCTCGCGGACCGGATCGGCGGGCACCGGCGGGTCGCCGTCTGGGCGACTCCGGCGCTGGAGACCGCCGTGGCGGTGGTGGCGGCGCTGGAGGCGGGGATCGCCGCCGTACCGCTCAACCCGAAGTCCGGGGAGAAGGAGCTCGGGCACATCCTGGCCGACAGCGCGCCCGCGCTCGTGCTGACCGCGCCGGGTGACGAACTCCCCGACGCGCTCTCCGACTTGGCGCGCGTCGACGTCGACGTCGACGTCGAGGCCACCGGAGAGCGCCGGCCGACGCGGGTCTCCGACGAGGACCCCGCCCTCGTCGTGTACACCTCCGGCACCACCGGCCCGCCCAAGGGCGCCGTCCTCCCCCGCCGGGCCGTCGCCCGCACCCTCGACGCGCTCGCCGACGCCTGGCAGTGGACCGGCGACGACGTGCTGGTGCACGGGCTGCCCCTGTTCCATGTGCACGGACTGGTCCTCGGCATCCTCGGGCCGCTCCGGCGCGGCGGATCCGTGCGCCACCTCGGCCGGTTCGGCCCGGAGGGCGTGGCACGGGAGCTGAGCGGCGGCGCGACCATGCTGTTCGGCGTGCCGACGATGTACCACCGCCTCGCCCAGGCCCTCCCCGACGACCCGGGGCTCGCCCGCGCGATGGGCTCGGCGCGGCTGCTGGTCTCCGGTTCGGCCGCGCTGCCCGTGCACGACCACGAGCGGATCGCCGAGGCCACCGGGCGGCGGGTGATCGAGCGGTACGGCATGACCGAGACGCTGATGAACACCAGCATCCGCGCGGACGGCGAGGCCCGCCCCGGCACTGTCGGAGTGCCGCTGCCGGGCGTGGAGCTGCGGCTGGTGGAGGAGGACGGGACGCCGATCACCGCGTACGACGGGGAGACGGTGGGCGAGATCCAGGTGCGCGGGCCGAACCTGTTCACCGAGTACCTCAACCGGCCCGACGCCACCGCGGCGGCGTTCACCGCGGACGGCTGGTTCCGCACCGGGGACATGGCGGTGCGCGATCCCGACGGGTACGTCCGGATCGTGGGCCGCAAGGCCACCGACCTGATCAAGAGCGGCGGTTACAAGATCGGCGCCGGGGAGATCGAGAACGCGCTGCTGGAACATCCGGGGGTGCGGGAGGCCGCGGTGACCGGGGAGCCGGACGCGGATCTGGGCGAGCGGATCGTGGCGTGGGTGGTCCCGGCGGACCCGGAGAAGCCGCCCACGGTCGAGGAGTTGGCCGATCACGTGGCCCGGCGGCTCGCCCCGCACAAGCGGCCCCGGGTCGTGCACCACCTGGACGCGCTGCCCCGCAACGACATGGGGAAGATCATGAAGAGAGCGCTGAGCCGTGGCTGACCGGCTGCACGCGCGGGACGTCGTCGCGCTGGTCGCCGACGACTCGTCGTTCGCCGAACTCCCGCACACGGAACGGGACTCCGCGCCCGACGGACCGCTCGGCTGGCGGGGCTACGACGGCTCCCGGCTGCGCGCCTCGGAGCGCACCGGCGAGGAGGAGTCCGTGGTCTGCGGCACCGCCCTCGTCGGCGGGACCCGGGCGGTGCTCGTCGCGTTCGAGTTCGGCTACCTCGGCGGCTCGCTCGGCGAACGCACCGGCGACCGCCTTGAGGCGGCCTACGCCCACGCCCGCGCCTACCGGCTGCCGGTCGTGCCGCTGGTCGCCACCGGCGGCAGCCGGATGCAGGAGGGCATGCTGGCGCTGACCCAACTCCAGCGCGTGGCCCGGCAGTCGGTGCTGACCCGGGAGGCGGGTCTGGCGCAGATCGCGGTGGTGCGGGACCCGACGACCGGCGGCGGCTGGGCCACGCTGGGCGCGGGCGCCGATGTGGTGCTGGCGCTGCCCGGAGCGCAGGTCGGTTTCGCCGGGTCCCGGGTCCGGCCCGCGGACGCGGACCCGGCGGCCTACACGGCCGAGGCACAGGTGGCGGCGGGGGCGGCCGACGCGCTCGTCCCGCCTCAGGAGCTGCGGACGGCCCTGGGCCGCTGGCTGCGCCTGCTGACGGCGACCAGCGAGGCCCCGGCACCGGTACCGGCGGCCCTCGGCGCCCCCGGACTCCCGGCGACGGGCTGGGACGCGGTACGGCGCGCCCGCTCGCCGGAACGCCCGCACGCCGCAAGCTACTTGGACGCCTACTTCACCGATCGCGTCGCCATCAGCGGCGACCGGGTGGGCGGCACCGACCCGGACGGCATGCTGTGCGGCTTCGGCACCCACGAGGGCCGTACGGTCGCCTACGCCGCGCAGACCGGGACGGCGACCCGGCCCGCCGGTTACCGCACGGCCGCCCGGCTGATCCGGCTAGCGGACCGGCTGGGCATCCCGGTGCTGACCCTGGTGGACACCCCGGGCGCCGCCAATGACGCGGAGGCGGAGCGGCAGGCCGCGGGAGGGGCCATCGCGGACCTGTTCACGGCGGTGGCCGCGGCCCGCACCCCGGTCACCACGCTGGTCATCGGCGAGGGCGGCTCCGGCGGCGCCCTCGCGCTCGCCGCGCCGGGCAACACCTGGGCCACACCGGACAGTTACTTCTCGGTGATCGCGCCGGAGCTGGCGGCGGCCATCCTGAAGCGCCCGGCCACGGAGGTGGAGCCGACGGCGGACCAACTCCGCATCCGGCCGCAGGATTTGGTGGAGCTGGGGGTGGTCCGGGGCATCGCGTCGGCCTGAACACCCGGGATCGGGCGACATTCCGAGCACCGTCCGTAACAATGGAGTTCATCGGGACCGCACAGATCACACGGGGGAGCAGGGCGCGCCATGGACGGGCTGATGGAGTTCAAGACCGCTGACGGCGCCGTCGTGGTCGTGGAGGGGGTCGAGGACGAGTCGGGGGCCCGGCTTGTCTCCCGGGAGGACGGCCCGGTGCGGGCGGCCCGGACCTTCGAGGGCGCCCTGGAAGGCGTGCGGGCGGCGGCCGAGTCGGCGCTCAGGGTCTTCAAGGACGGCTCGCTGCGACCCGACTCGGTGGAGCTGGAGTTCGGGGTGAAGCTCACCGCGGAGTCCGGCGCGGTCATCGCCAAGGGTGCCGTGGAGGGGCATCTGGTGGTCAAGCTGAGCTGGTCGCCGGGGCAGTCCGGCGGCCCGGCTCCGGAGGCCGCCGCGCGGTCATGAGCGGCACTGCCTGGCACGCCCGCGTCGAGTGCGGCACCGAGGTGGGCGCGGGTTTCCTGGTCTCCGGCCGCCATGTGCTCACCTGCGCCCATGTGGTGCGCCGGTGGGAGCTGGCGCCGGTCGTCGTCAGCTTCCCGGGCCACCGGGAGCTGACCGGGATACCGGCCACCGTCGCCGTGCACGGCGGCTGGCAGGGCCGGGCCACCGACCCGGGCGATCTCGCCGTACTGGAACTCGACCGCGAAGTGCCCCTCGCCCCGGCCGATTTCGCCTCGCCCGGCGATGAGCGGGAGCACGCGGAGCTGATCGCCTACGGCTTCCCCAAGGGGTACGACGAGGGCATGCTCGCCTCCTACCGGGCGCTGCCGGGGCCGCTGATCTCCGACGAGTGGGCCCAGCTGGAGGCGCTCACCGCGCACGGGCAGCCGCTGGCGGGGGGGTTCAGCGGGGCGGCGGTGACCCTGGCGGACGGCCGGGTGGTCGGGATGGTGTCGGCCGTCGCGGGGGGACCCGACACCCGGGTCGGCCGGATGCTGCCGACGCGGGTGCTGGTGCGCTACTGGCCCGAGCTGTGCGAGCGGATCCCCGACTCCGACCACCGCCCCGAGGCGCTGCGGCGGCTGTACGCGCTGGTGGAGCGGGCGGTCGCCGAGGGGCTCGACTGTTCCCCGGACGGGCTGTACCTGGATGCCGTGGGCCGGTTCGGGCCGCCGCTGCCCAAGGGCGGCTTCGCCTCGCTGAGCGCGGCGGCCGGGTATGTGCAGTGGGAGGTGCCCGACGCCGTGACCGCGTTCGGCGGCCGGCTGCGGGAGCTGCTGGAGGCCGCCAGTGCCCCGCCCGCGCCGCCCGCCGTGGCGCCCGCCTGGTCGCCGATCCTGGTCGAGATCGAGCACAGCGGCGCCGGTGCCGACCAGGTCACCGTGGAGGTCTCCGCCTACCGGGACGGCCACCGGCGGCGTGTGGACTCCCGGCGGCTGCCGCGCTCGGCCGTACGGGAGTACGTCCAGCGGCGGGTCGACGAGGCCTTCGAGCAGCTCGCGCCGGACGCGGAGCAGCTGGTGACGTTCGTGCTGCCGCGCGAGTGGCTGAACGAGCCGGTGGCGCACTGGGAGTGCGGCCCCGAGGACTCCACCCCGCTGGGCTGCGCGCATCCACTGGTCGTGGTGGACCGCTCCCGGTACCGCAGCGGACGCCTGCGGCATCAGCTCGCGAAGAAGTGGCAGAAGCTGGACGCCGGTACGGCGGCCCGGCTGCACCGGGTGGACTGCGGCGGGCGGGAGCGGCCGCCGGGGCTGCGCAAGCGGCTGCGCGACGACGACGCCGACCTGGCCGGGTTCTCCTACCCGCCCGGCGTGGCCCGTCCGCACTTCGAGGCCGGGCTCAACACCCCGGTCCCGGTGCTGCTGTGGCCGCGCACGGGCTGCGCCGAGCCCGGCCACGAGGGCCCCTGCGTCGGCACCGCGTTCCTCGACGAACTCGCCGCCTCCGTCACCGGCGTACCGCCCGCCGAACTGCCGCGCCGGGTCATGGAGTTGCGGGAGACGGCGGACGCGGACGACGACCCCGACGGGCACTGGGCGAAGGATGTCCAGCTGCTCTGGGACGATCCGCGCTGCTTCCCCCAGCCCGCCGCCAGCCTGCACTCCCCCGTCCACTGAACGCGCCTGACGACTCCAGGATCCAGGAGAGAAGATCCATGCCCCTGTGGCCCGTCTACACCGGCACCAACGAGCCGCACGACGGCATCGCCGAGCTGCCGCCGCCCCCGCCCTGGCGGGCCTTCGACGGCGGGCCGCCGCTCCCCTCGCCGGACACGACCACCGACGCCGCCGCCGTCTCCCCGGACCGCACGCACCGCGCCGCGACCTACCGGGCCACCGAGGAGACGGTCCAGCTCGTCAACGCCGCCCTCTACCTGCGCCGCCCGCTGCTCGTCACCGGCCCGCCCGGCACCGGCAAGTCCTCCCTGGTCTACGCCGTCGCCCGCGAACTGCGCCTCGGCCCGGTCCTGCGCTGGAACATCACCAGCCGTTCCACCCTGCACGACGGCCTCTATCAGTACGACCCGCTCTCCCGCCTCTACGCGGCCCGGCACACCACCGCCCCCGCCGACTCCGGCATCGAGGACCATCTGCGCCTCGGCCCCCTCGGGACCGCCCTGCTGCCCTACGAACGTCCCCGCGCCCTGCTCATCGACGAGATCGACAAGAGCGACCTGGACCTGCCCAACGACCTGCTGAACGTGCTGGAGGAGGGCCAGTACGAGGTCCCCGAGCTGATCCGCGGCGCCCGGGACACGCCCGTCGCCGAGGTGCTGGTCCACGGCACCGACCAGCGGGTCCCGGTGGAGCGCGGCCGGGTGCGCTGCCAGGCGTTCCCGTTCGTCGTGCTCACCAGCAACGGCGAGCGCGAGTTCCCGCCCGCCTTCCTGCGCCGCTGTGTCACGCTGCGGCTGCGCCAGCCCGACGACGCCCGGCTCGCCGACATCGTCCGCGCCCACTTCGACGAGGAGCCCGACGCCTACGCGCAGAGCCTGATCAGCCGGTTCCTGTCCAGGGTCGGCGGCGGCGACCTGGCCACCGACCAGCTCCTGAACGCCATCTACCTGGCCCGCTCCGCCGAGCTCGGCGCCGACTCCCTCGACGAACTCGCCGAGCGGCTCATGCCCTACCTCGGGGAGGCCCAGCACACCGATGCCTTCTGAGCGCCGCCGATCGCCCCTGGTCCGCCTGGCCGACGTACTGGCCGAGGCGGGCGGCGGCATGCGCCCGACCGCGCTCGAACTGGCCGAACTGCTGTGGCTGGCCCGCCACATGGAGGATCCCCGGGAGACGGCGGCACCGGAGCCTCCGACGGCACCGGACGACGCCGTACGACCGCCGGAGCCGCCGCGCCCGGTGGAACAGCCGCACGACGAGGACCCTCCGGAAGCCCCGCGGGCCCCGCTGCACCTCCCCACGCCGGTACCCCCGCCACGGGTGCCGAAGCCCGCTGCGGCCGCCGCCCCCGAACCGCACGCCGCGCTGCTGGCCCCCGCCCCGCCGATGCTCCACCACCCGCTCGCCCTGCAACGCTCGCTGCGCCCGCTCAAGCGCCGCACGGCCGCCCCCGACCGGCTCGAACTCGACGAGCGGGCCACCGCCGACCGCATCGCCCGCCTGGGCGCCGGACCCGAGTGGTGGCTGCCGGTGCTGCGCCCCGCGCAGGAGCGCTGGCTGCGCCTGAACCTCCTCTACGACACCGGCCCCACGATGCCGGTCTGGCGCCCGCTGATCCGCGAACTGCACACCACGCTCGCCCAGTCGGGCATCTTCCGCACGGTGACCGCGCACCGCGCCGAGCCGGACGGCACCGTCCGCCACCCCGACGCCCACGCCCCCGCCGACGGCCGCACCGTCACCCTGCTGATCAGCGACTGCATGGGCCCGCAATGGCGACCGGGCCCGGCCGGCACCCGCTGGTACGCCACTCTGCGCCGCTGGGCGCGCCGCATGCCGCTGGCCGTGGTCCAGCCCCTGCCGGAACACCTGTGGCGGGACACGGCCTTGCCCACAACCCCCGGCCTCCTGAGCGCCCCGCATCCGGCGGCGCCCAACTCGGCGCTGTCGTTCCTGCCGTACGACGAGGCCGCGGCCGGGACCGGGATGCCCCTGCCCGTCCTCGAACCGGGGCCGCGCTGGCTGGCGAACTGGGCGGCGCTGATCGCCGCGCCCGGCGGGCAGGGGTTCCCGGGGGCGGTGGGCCGGCTGAGCGTGCGGACCGGGGACCCGGCGGACCGGACGGACTTCGGTGCGCTGTCGGCGGAGGACCTGGTGCTGCGGTTCCGTGCCTCGGCCTCTCCGGAGGCCGTCCGGCTGGCGGGGCATCTGGCGCTCGGGCGGCCGGATCTGGCGGTGATGCGGCTGGTGCAGGCCGCCCTGGAGCCGGAGCCGCGGCCGCAGCATCTCGCGGAGGTGATCCTCAGCGGCATGCTGACGGGCGTTTCCGGGCCGCCGGGAAGCTACGTGTTCCGGTCCGGCGTGCGGGAGTTGCTGCTGCGGAGCCTGCCGCGCACCGCCCGACGAGGGACGACGGACCTCCTCTCCCGGCTGGGCGCTCTCATCGACGAACGGGCCGGGACGGCGGCGGGCGAGATCCGGGCGACCACACCGATGGCGTCGGGAACGGTGACGCAGCCCCGGAGCGCGCCGATCGCGACGGTGGAGGTGGAGACGCGGGACCGGCTGGTGGGGCGGCGGGAGCGGTCGTTGCGCAAGCGGTACCGGCTGCTTGAGCAGGTCGGCGGGGGCGGGTTCCTGTGGCGGGCCGAGGACATGGTGACCGGGGCGCCGGTGGCGGTGTCGCGGTTCCCCGTGCTCCACGATCCGGCCCGCGTGCGGCTCTTCCTGCGGGAGGCGGAGGCGCTGGAGACGAGCCGTCCGGCGCAGGTGGTGTCCGTCCACGACTACGGGGTCGAGGACGAACACCAGTACCTCGTCACGGAGTACGTGGACGGCGTCGCGCTGGACTCCCTCGACTCGGCCGGCGGTCACCGGCTGCCCGCGCCGCTTCTGGTGTCGACGGTGTCCCAACTGGCCCGCGCGGTCGCCGGGATGCACGAGGCCGGGGTCCCGCACGGGTTCCTCGACACCAACCGGGTCATGCTCCTGCCGGACGGCACGGTACGGCTGACCCTGTTCAGCCTGGGGTCCGTGGGCCCCGAGCCGTACTCCGAGGACCTGCGTGACTTCGGCAACCTGGTGTTCCGCCTGGCGTCGGGCACGCTCGCCCGGACCGGGGTGAATGTCTCGGCCGATCAGCTGGGCGTGCTGCCGGAACCCATGCGCCCGTCCTACGCCCGCGCCCTGCGGCTCCTGTCGTCGGACGTCCTGGCGGACCAGCGGGAAGGCCTGCGCGCACTCCATCGCGACGCGTTCGTCCGCCGTGCGTGGAAAGCCCACGATCCCGTCTACTACTCCCTCCTCGGCAAGGTCTCCGCCCGCCGGGGCTCCGGGCGCCCGCTGGCCACCGGCTCCCCGCGGGAGCAGGCCATGCTGGCCATGCTGCTCCTGCACCACGGCCGGCCGATGACCCACACCCAGCTCACCGAGGGCATCTGGGGGCGACAGAGGCCCGAGGGCGATCCCGGTGCCCTGCTCCGCTCCTACGCCTCCCGGCTGCGCAACGCCCTCGGGCCCGGCGTGCTGGCCACCCTGCCCGACGGGTACGCCCTGCACACGAGCGCCGACTTCGTGGACGTCGTCTCCTGCCAGAAACTGGTGGAACAGGCGGAGAAGCAACGCGCGACCGGCGAACTCGCCGCCGCCCGCGGCACGATGGACGAGGCCCTGAGCCTCTGGCAGGGCGAGGTGCTGTCCGGCGTGCCCGGCCCCGCCGCCTCGGCCGCCCGCTCCCGCTTCCACCAGCTGCGCCTGTCCCTCTACACCACTCGCGCCGAACTCGACCTGGAACTGGGCGAGTTCGAACGCGTCACCACCGACCTCGCCGACTTGGTCCACGCCCACCCGTCCCGGGAGGACTTCCGCCGCCTGTATGTGATCGCACTCCAGCGCCAGGGCCGGATGGAGGAGGCGCTGGACGCCTTCGAGGACTACGAGGCCTCGGGGGGTGACAACCCCGAACTGCTGTCTCTGGGCCATGAGTTGCGCGAGGCGCTCACGGACGACCCCCAGTCCCGGCCGGAGGAACCCGCGTACGAGGAGGATCCCCCGCTGCTCGGTGAGGACGAGCCGGACCGGCTGCTGGTGGAGGAGGACACGGGCGACGACGAACCTGAGACCGAGCAGCGTGACTTCGCGCGCTTCGAATTCGCGGACGGACGGCCGCCCGCCAGGGCGATGACGGCCCTGCTCCAACTGGTCGGGGAGTTGGTCACGGCCGGCAGTCTCGCCGCGACGACCGACTATCTGTTGATGCGGAGCAACTCCGCCGTCACCGTGCGCATGGCGCCGTACGTGGACGCGGCCCCGCTGTTCCGGGCGACGATGGACGCGCTGTCCACGCATCTGTCCGCCCTCGGCGGCCTGCGGCTCTGCGTCACCTTCTGGGAGGCGCACGAGTTTGCCGACGGCACCGAGATCTCCAGCGACCGGCCGGACTTCGGCATGGTCAGGGCTGCGCTGGACACCTCCGAAGCGCAGGCGATCGTCGCGGTGTCGGAGTTCTGGCACTACGTGGAGGTCATCGACAACGCGGCCGTCGACCCGCACGGCTTCCGCCAGTTCAGCGGGGGCGGCGCGTGGTACTGCCTGATGGACCGGCCCGTCGGCGTGCGCCTGGCGCCGGAGGGGCGGGCGGTGCGCGGGCCCTTCCCCCTGCCGTACGACGGGGAGATCCCCCGACCCGTGGATTCGGACCACGTCATCGTCCTTTCCGTCGCGGACGGCGGTCTCGCTTTCGCGGACTCGCCCTCCGTCCGGGAGGCGTCCGCCGCCGTCCGCGCCGGGTGGCGCTACTTCGAGGTCGATCTACGAGAGCGCCATCTCTCGCGCCTCGGGGTGGCGGGGGCGTCCGTGTCGTGGCGTGTGGAGGACCCGCTCAAGGCCGCCGGGAGCCCCGGACTCGACCTGGCCAGGATGCTGACCGATGTGCTGGCCACCGCGACAGCCGGCAAGAGCCCGCTCAAGGAAGCCCTGGCGCAATGGAGCGTGCCCGGGTACGCGCTGCGCTGGACCCTGCCCCGCACACTCGGCAGGCCCACCGTGATCCAGTCGGGCACCGCCCAGCGCACGGTGCACAGGCTGATCCGCAACGCGCAGTGCGTACTGGTCGGATTCGACGAAGTCCTGACCCGGCTGTACAGGACGGACGAGGAGCGGGAGGTGCTGCGGGACGTCGCACATATGCTCGTGCAGGAACGCGACCCCGTGGATGCGCTGTCCGGGCAGCCGCTGCCGTCGACCAGGCCGACGGACCACCCCGACACCCTCAACCTGTTGCGGGCGTTCGCCGGACACAAGCTGGCCCATGAGGTTCGCGCGGTGGTGGACTCGCACGACAGCCGGGCGGCTCGTACCGCACGCCCCACCCCTCTCTCGCACGACCTGCTCACAGCGCTGGAGGCGAGCGGGGCCCGACCGGCCGTGGTGACCGACCGAGCTACGGAAGCGGTCACGTGGTACCTGCGGCGAGGCCGCCTGATCGACCATGTGCCGGGGGGTGTGTACGGCCGTTCCTCCGACCTCACCCGGCTGATGCCCCATCCGCACGTCCTGCTGGAGGCGCTCGCAGCGCCCGCCGCCGCCTGTGTCCTGATCGCCTCGACCGTCGCCGAACAGGCGGCCGCTCGCAGCATCGGCCTGCCGTTCATCGGCTACGCGCCGACCAGCAGGACCCGGCGCCAACTCCTCGCGGCGGACAGCAAGGTGCTGCTCACACCCAGCCTCACCCGACTCCTCGAAGCCGCCCGCTCCCGCTGACCTGACAGAACATTCACAAAGGACATAAGCGACAAAACCCCCCATTCAGCGGCGCCCCACCCGGCCCACCACAACACGCGCCCCCTCCCCACGCCCCCGCACGATTCCAGTGAGGCCCGCCGCCCGGCGGCCCACGCTCTCGGGAGGCCTGCCATGACCGCCAGTCTGGAGCAGCTGCGCCGCTGCCACTTCGCCGTCGACCTGGGCGCGGCGAGGACGCGGGTGTACGTGAAGGGGGCCGGGCTCGTCGTCGACCAGCCCTCCGCCGCCGCCGTGAACACCCGGACCGGCGCGCTGATCGCGGTCGGCGAGTTCGCGGAGAAGATGACCGGCCGTACGCCCGACTACATCCGGGTCGTCCGTCCCGTCTCCGGCGGCACGGTGGTCGACATCGAGATGGCGCAGCGCATGCTGCGGCACCTTCTCGGCGACAAGATCCGCCGCGCCCTGCGCCGCAAGCCGCGGCTGCGGGCCGCCGCCTGCACCCCGCACGACGCCGATCCGCTGGCGCAGCGCGCGGCCATCGAGACGCTGGTCGGGCTCGGGGCACGGCGGGTGGAGCTGGTGGACACGCTGATCGCGGCGGCCGTGGGCTGCGGGCTGCCCGTGGAGCAGCCAGAGGCCACGATGGTCATGGTGTGCGGTGCGGCGGCGACCCAGGTCGCCGTGCTCTCCCTCGGCTCGATCGTGACCGCCGAGCGGATCGCGGTCGGCGGCGAGGCCGTGGACCACGCGATCGTCCAGCACCTGCGCCACCAGCACGAGTTGGTGCTGCCGAGCCAGTCGGTACGGCCGCTCCAGCTCGCCCTGTCCGGCAACGGGCTCACCCCGCACGGGCCGGCGTCGACGGAGATCCACGGCCGGGACGTCGCCACCGGCCTGGCCCGCTCGGTCCAGGTCGACACCGCCGCCGTACGGGACGCCATCCAGACCCCGCTCACCGCCGTGCTCGACGGGATCGGCAAGGTGCTGCGGGACTGCCCGCCCGATCTGGTCGCCGACCTCGCGGACCGGGGGATCATGATGGTCGGCGGCAGCGCGCTGCTGCCCGGGTTCGACCAGATGCTGCGCCAGGCCACGGGCATGCCCGTGCACATCGCCGAGCGGCCGGACGTGTGCGCCGTCCAGGGTCTCGGCACCATGCTGGAGGGCAAGATCGCGCCGCTGGAGCTGGACCCGCTGGCCACCTGAGCCCGCCGCGGCCTACCTCACCTCCGCGATCGCCGCGCTCAGCTCCGCGGCCAGGCGCTCGGCCGTGCCCATGTCCTTGCGGTCCGCCGCCTCCCGGGCCTCCGTCAGGGTCGCCGTGACGTGCCGCGCCGCCGCCGAGTCGTCCCGCAGGCGTTGCCAGGTCAGTTCCATGCTGGTGACGTCGCCCGCGACCGCCCCCGCGTCGCCCTCCTCCGCGTCGATCCCCGACTGCCGTGCCCACAGGTCGAACCGGTCCAGATCCACGGCCCGTAGGGACTCGTAGCGCAGTCGCAGATCCCCCACGTCCTGCGCGACCCGCAGGGCCGCCTCACCCGGCTCCTCCCCCGTCAGCGCCTCGACGTCCCGGGTCGTCTGCCGCGACAGCAGCGACGGCACCGCGTCCGAGGCGAGGTAGGTCCGCCAGGCGCTCCGGACCGCCCGCGCGTCGCCGTCCGTCACCGCGCCGTCCTGCGCCGCCCGAGCCGCCCGGTCCAGCGCGGTCAGCTCGGCGGGCACCGCACGATCCGGCGCCGCGTCGGTGGGCACCGCGAGCGACACCGCCTCCAGGTCGCCGCCCTCCGTGCCGGTCGAGAACTCCCCGTAGCCAGGCGCGAAGACCTTCTCCTCGGTGGAGCCGTCCATGTGCACCTCGGTGACGGTGATCGCGCCGTCCACCTCTCCGTACGGCCCCTGGACGGTCCGGTCCACGGCCTTCACCGTGACCTCCTCGAACACCACCCCGGGCTGGTTCTCCGGCCGGTACACATCCCCCTCCGCCGGATCCGACGGCATGATCATCGCCGCCGGGGCCCGGTCCCGGCCCGCCTGCCAGGTGCCGTCCGTGTTCTCGACGACACCGTCCTCGTAGTTGAAGACGTCCTCCCCGAGGTACCAGACCGACCCGTCGTCCGCCTGGGCGTACCAGTCGAGGGCGACCTCGTGGATCCGGCCGTCGGAGTAGGCGGCGTACTGCGAGGTCAGGGCGGATACCGAGGTGCCGTCCCAGGTGATGGTCTTGCTGCCCGGCAGCACGCTCACCTCCGTCCGGAACACCTCCCCGTCCGTCTGGCCGCCCATGATCACCTGGTCCACCAACGCCGTCGGGTGCAGGGGGTTGGTGATCCGCGTCGGGTGGGTGAAGACCGGCTCGGCCAGATCCACCCGGTCGCCGCGAGGCGCCAGCGGCAGGCACTCCTTGCCCGTCTCCCCCGTGTCCTCGTCGACGACCCGCACGCACTCCCCGGCCCCCGCGTCCCCGGAACAGGCCCCGGCCAGCAGCACCGCGATCCCCGCCACCGCCCCCGGCCACAGCAGCCTCCGCCGATCGTTCATGGCGGCCTCCTCACCTCGGGCCCCGTACGACAGACCCTCCCGCACACCCGCTGAACGAACCCTGAACGCCCCTGAACGCGCTGTCAGAAACCGTGGGTGAGCAGATCACCGGGCGGGCGGGCGCTCACTCCCCCGCCGACGGCAGCGTCACCAGGAATCTCGCCCCGCCCGAGGCGCTCTCCCCCGCCTCCGCGCGGCCCCGGTGCGCCGCCGCCACCTCCGCGACGATCGCGAGGCCGAGACCGGCGCCGCCCGCCGCGCGCACCCGGGACTCGTCGAGCCGGACGAAACGTTCGAAGATCCGCTTCCGGTCGGCGGGCGGCACACCCGGGCCGTCGTCCTCCACCGCCAGCCGCACCTGCCCGTCGCCGGTGTCCGTCAGCGCGATCGTCACGCGTGTGCGGGCGTGGCGGGCCGCGTTCTCACCGAGGTTGCCGACCAGGCGCCGCAGCGCGTCGGAGTCGCCGGTGACCCGGGCCGCGCCCACGCCGGTGCTGTCGACGGTCAGGTCCGTGGCCTTCGCGCGCAGCCGCCGTACCTCCTCCAGGACCAGGTCGTCGAGGTCCACGGGGCGCCGGGTCGTGGCGAGGGCGCTCTCGTCGGCGCGGGCGAGGAGCAGCAGATCGTCGACCAGCCGCTGCATCCGTACGGCCTCCTCCCGCACCGTCCCGGCCAGCGCCGCCGCGTCCGCCCGCGCGGGGTGCGCGAGCGCCACCTCGGCGTGCTGGCGGACCGTCGCGACCGGAGAGCGCAGCTCGTGGGAGGCGTCCGAGACGAACCGGCGCTGCGCGGCCTCGGCACGGGCCACCCGCCCGAGCGCCCGGCCTACGGCCGCCCAGGTCGCGGCGGCCGCGAGCACCAGCAGCACCGGAACGCCGATCAGCAGCAGCCGGGTCACGGTCCCCGTCGCCTCGGCCACCCCCGCGGGCGCCCGGCCGTCCAGCACCGTCAGCGCGCGGTCGCCGTCCCGCGCGCCGACCGCGACGACCAGGAACGCGTCCTCGTCCAGTCCGGTCTCCACCGTCGTGGTGCCGCCGGGCGCCAGCCGGGCCAGCGGCGGGCGGCCCTCGATGTTGTCGCTGGACGCCACCACCGTCCCGTCCGCGGCCACGACCTGGAGGAACTCCTCGTCGTCGGCGGACACCGCCAGCGTGGGCACACCGCGGCCCGCCTCGATCACCCGGGCCACCTCACCGGCCCGGTCCCGGGCCGCGTCCCGGACGTCGTTGCTCAGCTCGGTGCGCAGCCCCAGGACCAGGGCGACACCCCCGGCGACCAGCGCGAGCGCCACCGCCAGCACGGCGATGACCGTGGCCCGCACCCGCACGGCCCGCAGCTGCCGCCGGGCCTGCTCACCGGTCCCCGGGGTCATCTCGCACCAGCCGGTAGCCATGCCCCCGGACCGTCACCAGCGACCGCCGGCCGAAGGGCCGGTCGACCTTGTTGCGCAGCCGCCGCACATACACCTCGACGATGTTCGGGTCGCCCTCGAAGTCGTCGCCCCACACCTGGTCGAGGATGGTCCGCTTGGCGACCGCCTCGCCCGCCCGGCGCAGCAGGAACTCCAGGACCGCCAGCTCCCGCGCCGTCACCTCGATGTCCCGTCCGGCCCGGCTGACCGTCCGGGTCGCCGGGTCGAGCCGCAGGTCACCGGCGGTGAGCACGGCGGGCCGCTGGTGGGCGTCGCGGCGCAGCAGGGCGCGCAGCCGGGCCAGGAGCACGCCGTAGGAGACCGGCTTGGTCAGATAGTCGTCGGCGCCGGTGTCCAGGCCCTCGATCTCGTCCCACTCGCCCTCCTTGGCGGTGAGCATGAGGATCGGGGTCCAGTCCCCGGCGCCGCGCAGCTCCCGGCAGACGCGGTAGCCGTTGAGGCGCGGCAGCATGATGTCGAGGACGATGGCGTCGTAGGCGTGCTCGCGGGCCAGCCACAGCCCGTCGACGCCGTCGAGCGCGACATCGACGGCGAAGCCCTCGGCCTCCAGCCCGTCCCTGAGCCCGGCCGCGAACCGCTCCTCGTCCTCGACGACCAGCACGCGCACCTTCTCACGCTAGCTCTTCCAGCAGGGCCGTGAAGCTTCGCGCCCAGCCTTCGACGGTCGCCGCGGTGAACAGGTCCGTCGAGTACTCGAAGGTGACCTCGATCCCCTCCTTCCCGGGCACCAGCACCACGTACAGCTCGTTGCGTGCCACGCCCGGCATGGGCAGGCCCGTCACACGCGTCCGCAGCGGGGGCAGTTCGAGGACCGGGGGCGGGGTCGTGACCACCGTGAACAGGACGGTCGGGAACAGCTCCGGGCCCGGCTCCACCAGCTCCACGACCTCGGTCAGCGGCAGCTCCTGGTGGTCGAGGGCGGTGAACAGGCTCTCGGCCAGCTGGGTCACCAGGTCTTCGAAGTTCTCGGTCCGGCGTGCTCGTATCAGCACCGCGTCCCCGAGCAGCCCGACGGTGCCGGCCCGCTCGCGCCGGGTGCGGTTCGCGCTGGACGCGGCGAGTACGACGTCCTGGGTGTTCCCGCACAGCCGGCCCGCCCACAGCGCGAACGCCGAGGCCAGCACGGCGTACGGCGTCACGCCGAGACGGGCGGCCGTGGCGGCGATCCGGTCCGGGGTCTCGCCGCCGACGGTCCAGGTGTGCAGCGCGCCCCGGCCGGAGAGGGCGGCCGGGCGGGGGTGGTCACAGGGCAGCGGCAACCGCAGGGGGACGCCGGTGAGTTCGGTCCGCCAGTAGCGCTCCAGCTCGGCCCCGCGTGCCGGGGACAGCTCCTGCTCGTCGCGGGCGAAGTCGGTGAACTGGTCCGCGACGGGCGGGAGTTCGGCACCCGCGTACAGCGCGCCCAGCTCCTCCCTGAGGACGCCCAGCGACCAGCCGTCGCAGACCGCGTGGTGGAACACCGTCAGCAGGATCCAGCGGCCCTCGGCGAGCCGGGCCAGGCGGAAGCGGAACAGCGGGGCGCGGTCCAGGGCGAAGGGCACCCGGGCGTGTTCCTCGCACCACCGGTCGGCGTCGGCGACCTCCGCCACCGGAACCTCGACCGGAACCTCCGCCAGCACCTCCAGCACCCGCTCGGTGCACCTGGCGCGCAAGGCGTCGTGCCGCCGCACCAGCTCGGTCAGCGCGCCGCGCAGCCGCTCTACGTCCAACTCCCCGTGCAGGTCGATGCGGTGGGCGACGTTGTAGACGGAAGGGTCGGTGCGCTCGTGGTGCCGGCGCCAGAGCCTGCGCAGGGTCGAGGTCAGCGGCACGGTCGCCGTCACGCGCCCGGCCGCGGCCCGGGAGGCGACGCCCCTGATCGTCGGCGCCCGGAAGAAGTCGGCCATCGTCACCTCGACGGCCAGCTCCGCCGCCATCCGGTGCAGCAACCGGATCGCGCCGAGCGAGTGGCCGCCCAGCTCGAAGAACGGGCGGGTCACCGGCACCCGCGCCACACCCAGCTCCTCGCACCACAGCTCGTGCAGCGCCTTCTCCAACGGGGTGCCGGGCTCCGCCTCGGCCGTCGCCGCTCCGGTGGGCTCGGGCAGCCGGGCCCGGTCCAGCTTCCCGGCGGCGTTCACCGGCAGCCGCTCCACGGCCACCCACCGCCCGGGCACCAGATGCTCAGGCACCTCGGCGGCGAGGGCGGCCCGCAGCGGCGCCGGATCCGCCCCGACGACATAGGCGACCAGCTCGCTCTCCCCGTGCCGGTCCCGACGCGGTACGACCGCCGCGTCCCGCACCCCGGGCAGTGCGGCCAACGCCGCCTGCACCTCGGCCGGTTCGACCCGATGCCCGCGTATCTTGACCTGGTCGTCGACGCGCCCGCAGTACTGGAGGGCGCCGTCGGTCCGCCAGCGCGCCAGGTCCCCGGTCCGGTACAGCGTGCCGCCGTCCACGAAGGCCGCGGCCGTCTCCCCGGGCCGGTTCAGATAGCCGGCGGCGACCGGGACTCCCCCTACGTGGATCTCGCCGACGGCCCCCGCCGGCACCGCCCGCCCGGCCGGATCCCGCAGCAGTATGCGCGCGCCGGGGACCGGCCTGCCGATGGGCGGCAGGGTCTCGCCCCTGGGGTCCACGCGATGCGAGGTGACGATGACGGACGTCTCCGTCGGCCCGTACTGGTTGTACAGCGCGCACTCGGGGTGCCCGGCGAGAAAGCGGCGGAAGGCGTCGGTGAGCTGGAGCGCCTCGCCCGCCGAGAACAGCTCGCGCAGCGCGGGCAGCCGGGGCCCGGTCTCCATCAGATACCGGAGCGGGGTGCACGGCATGAACATCCGCTGCACCTCGTGCCGCCGCGCCGACTCCGCGACGGCCGCCGGGTCGTACCGCGACTCGTCGTCGATCAGGACCAGTTCCGCCCCGGAGGCCAGCGTCGTGAAGATCTCCTGCACGCTCACGTCGAAGGAGGGCGAGGTCCACTGGAGCGTGCGCAGCGGCGGATGCGCGGCGAGGTGGGCGCGGACCAGGTTGGCGGGGCCCCGGTGCGGGACGACGACTCCCTTGGGGCGGCCGGTCGAGCCCGAGGTGTAGATGCAGTACGCCGGGTCCTCGGGGCGGACCTCTACGTCCGGCGGGTCGGTGGGCAGCGCGGGGTCCGTGTCCTCGACGAGGTGCGTCCCGGTGCCGAGACCGGGGTGCCGGGCCCGCAGATCCCCCGAGGTCAGCAGGAGGACCGGGTCCGCGTCGGCCAGCAGGGCGGCCAGTCGCGGGGTGGGCGCGGACGGGTCGAGCGGGAGATAGGCGGCACCGCTCTTCAGGACCGCCAGCAGCGCCGTGATCAGCTCCGGTCCCCGCGGCAGCAGCACCGCCACCCGCTTCCCGCGTCCGGCACCCCGGCCGCGCAGGAGGTGGGCGAGCCGGTTGGCGGACGCCGCCAACTCGCCGTAGGTGACACGTTGTTCGTCCGTCACGAGGGCCACGGCAGCCGGTGCCCGGCCCTCGACCAGGCCGTGCAGGGTGTCCCCGGTGGCCGGGGCGGGCTCGTCCAGGTGCCCGAGCCGGGCGAGGAGGGTCCGGTCGGGGTCCGTGAGGTCGGTCAGCGGGGCGGTGGGGGTGTCCAGGGCGCGGCGCAGCACCCGCTCGACGTGGTCCACCAGGCGCCGCACGGTCGGCTCGTCGAAGAGCGCCGTGTCGTACTCGACCATGAAGCGCAGTCCGTCCGCGTGGTGGGTCAGATAGACGCTGAGGTCGAAGGGGGCGCGCTCGCTGGGCACGTCGAGCAGGGTGGCGGTGAGCCGGGGCGGGTCGAAGTCGACGCCGCCTTCGTTCTCGTACTCGACCATGACCTGGAAGAGTGGATTGCGGCCCGGGTCGCGGTGCGGGTTGAGCGCGCCGACCAGTTCGTCGAAGGGGACGCGCCGGTGCTCGTACGCCGTCGTGCTGCCGTCGCGCACCCGGCGCAGCAGCGTCGGGAAGTCCGGTTCGCCGCCGAGGTCGACACGGAGCGGGACGGTGTCGAGGAAGAGCCCGACCTGGTCCTCGGCGCCCGGCGGCCGGGCGGCGACCGCGGTGCCGAGCACCACCTCGCGCTGTCCGGCGTACCGGCCGAGGACCGCGCCGATGGCACCGGTCAGCGCCATGAAGAGGGTGGCCCGGTGCCCGGCGGCGAACGTCCGCAGTCCGTCGACGAGTCGGGCGTCCAGGGAGTGGGTCAGGCTCGCGCCCGCGCCGGTCCGGACGGAGGGGCGGGGGCGGTCCGTGGGCAGGGTGAGCTCGGGGGCGTCGGCCAGTTCGCGGCGCCAGAAGTCCAGGGAGGCGGCGAGTTCGGCCGGATCAGGGCTCTCGGGGGTGGGCGGCTCGGACAGCGGCGGGGGCTCCTCACCGCGGTAGTGGGCGGCGAGGTCGCGGGCGAGGACGGCGGTGGAGGAGGAGTCGAAGACGATGTGGTGGGCCAGCAGGAAGAGCAGATGCCGCTCCGGCGAGAGCCGCAGCAGCCGGGCGGTGACGAGCGGGCCTTCGGCGAGATCCATGCCGTGGGCATGGGTGGCGAGAACGGCCCGCAGCGCCTCCTCCTCGCTCGCCCCGCTGTGGTCGTCGACCGGGCAGTCCAGCCGGACGTCGGGGCGTATCTCCTGGTAGGGCACGCCGTCCGCCTCCCCGAACACCGTGCGCAGCGCGGGGTGCCGGTCGGCCACCCGGTGCAGCGCCTCGCGCAGGGCGGGCAGGTCGAGCGGCCCGTCGAGGCGGATCGCCTTCGGCTCGCAATACATGGTGGTGCCCGGGTGCAGCCGTTCGAGGAACCAGATGCGGCGCTGGGCGGGAGACAGGGGCGTACGGCGACGACGCGCCGGGGCCGCCGCCTCCGAGGCGTACGTGTGCCGCCGGACCCGGTCCAGCACCGGCAGCCCGGCCAGCACCTTCTCCCTCGGCACCCCGAAGTCCACGAAGCAGGCGATCTCATCGGCACCGGCCGCCACCAGCCGGCCCACCGCCTCGGCGGCCGTGCGCTCGTCGCCGATCAGCGCGCGGGAGTCGCAGTAGCGCTCATAGGCCCGCCCGAGCAGGAACTCCACATCCTCCTCGGGGGTGTTCGCCAGGTCGACGTCGAAGCCCAGGCTGTTGGTGACCTGGTCGAACAGGGCGAGCGAGGAGCGCAGATACGACACGAACGGCCGGTACGCCTCCGCCCGGGCCCGCTCGCCGTCCTCGTCGAGGTAGGTGTGCACCAGCACCACGACTCGCCCGGCCGCCGGATCGAGCCCGTGCTCGTGGCGGGTACGCCGGTACAGCGCGATGTTCTCGGCGAGCCGCTCGACGGTCTGCGTCATCAGGTTGGTGACCACCCCGAGCCCCTCGGCGGCGGCCCGGCGATAGCTGTCCGGGTTGCCCACCACAGCCGCGTACAGGGGCAGTTCGGCCTGGATCGGGCGCGGGTGCAGCCGTACGTCGACCTGGGCGCCGTCGCCCGCGATCACCGGGACCGCCCGGCCCGACCACAACTCCCGTACCGTCTGCAGCCGTTCGTACATCACCTCGCGGTGCCGACCGTAGTTCTCCGGCGCGAGCGCGAAGTCGGCGGCGTGCCAGCCGCTCGCCACGCACAGGCCCGCCCGGCCGCCGGAGATGTTGTCGACGACCGACCACTCCTCGGCGACCCGCACGGGATGGTGCAGCGGCAGCACCACCGAACCGGCGTTCAGCCGGATTCTGCTGGTCCGCGCGGCGAGCGCGGCGGCCAGCACGGAGGGGTTGGGGAACAGCGCGCCGAAGGAGTTGAAGTGCCGCTCGGGGAACCAGAGCCCGTGGAAGCCCTGACGGTCCGCGAACTCGGCCGCGTCCATGATGAGGCCGTACTTGTCGTGGGCGGTGTCCTCGGGGTAGTCGCCGAAGAAGTAGAGGCTGAAGTCGGGGCCGGTGGTGGGGGTGAACGGGGTCTGCTCGGTCACCGTTTGCCCGGTCACCGCTTTCACGGGCTGCGGTTCCGGTGCCCGCGGGGCGGCCAGTATGTCCAGCTGACGGTTGATCACTCCGGTGACCTGGTCGGCCAGTTTCCGGGCCAGCTCCAGCTGCTCGCCGAAGAGGTCACGCAGATCAGAAGGCGGCTCCTCGGGAACGGGCTGCGGCTCGGGCTGCGGCTCCGGCTGCGGTGCCGAAGCCTCCCCTCCTCCGATCCGCTCCGCCAGCTTCCTCGGCGTATCGGCGGAGTCGAACAGCTCACGCACCGGCACGCGCACGCCGTACCGCTTCTCCAACTGGGTCGTCATCCCCATCAACGCGAGGGAGTCCGCGCCCAGTTCGAAGAAGGAGCGGTCGGGAGTGACGTCGGCGACCGGAGTGCCGAGTGCTTCGGCGGCCAACTCCCGTACGCCATTGAGCACTTCACCGGAAGCCTCGGCAGCGGCGGCAACGACGGGCTCCGCCACGACCCGGCTCGCCCGCAGCGGATGCCCCGGCAGCGGGATCCGCCCGCTGTCCGCCGTGACCGCCCGCCAGTCGAGCTCCGCACCCCGCTCGTACGCCGCCCCCAGCCCCGCCAGCACCCCGCCGGCCTGCTCCACGGCGCCCGCTCCCCCGCCCTGTCCGCTCAGCCAACGGCTGTTCGGAACGCAGTGCAGACCCAGACCGGTGAGCGTGTCCCCGGCGCCGATCTCGACGAAGTCGAGGTGACCGCGTTCGACGGCCGTGGCCATGGCGAGGTCGAACCGGACCGGCCGCCGGGCCTGGCGGAGCAGATAGTCGACGCCGACGGTCCGTCCCTCGGGCCGCCACGCACCGTCGGCGGTGGTGACCAGCGCGGTGCGCAGCGGACGGTACGTCACCCGCTCGGCCTCCGACCGGAACTCCCGCAGCGCCTCGTCCACGGCGGCGGAGTGAAAGGCCCGGTCCACCGACAGCGCCCGCCAGCGCAGCCCCTCCGCGTCCAGCAGCCGGGCCACCGCCTCCAGGGCCTGCGGCGACCCCGAGATCACCTGCGAGCGCGGTCCGTTGACGGCGGCGAGTTCCGCTCCGGCCGCCAGCGCCACCCGCTCCGCCTCCGCGCGCTCCGCCCGCACGGCGAGCATGCCGCCCACCGGGCTGAGCGTGTGCATCAGCCGCCCGCGCAGAGCGGTGAGCCGCAGTCCGTCCGCCACGTCGAGCGCCCCGGCCACACACAGCGCCGCGTACTCGCCCACGCTGTGCCCGAACAGCAGCGCGGGCTCGACCCCGGCGGCCCGCCACACCTCGGCGAGCGCCACCTGGTGGGCGAAGAGGGCGGCCTGGGCCGTGTCGGTGGGCCAGACCTGGTCGGTGGGCTTCTCCTCCAGCAGGAGGGACAGCAGGTCGTCCGGGCACTGGTCGAGGACCCGCCGGGCGACGGGGTGGGTGGCGTACAGCCCGCTCGCCATGCCCCGGCGCGCGCTGCCCTGCCCGGCGAAGGCGAAGGTGAAGCCGACCGGGCCGCCGACAGAGCCCGACGCGCCCCGCTCCGGCGCCCGTTCGGTCAGCGATCGCGCGAGCTCCGCCGCCGTACGGCCCACTGCGGCCGCCCGGAAGGCGCGGTGCGGGCGGCCGAGGGCCAGGGTCGCCGCCACTTCGGTGGCCGCGAGCTCCGGCCGCCGACGCAGGTGGTCGGCGACCGAGTCGGTGAACTCGGCGAGCGCCTTCTCGTCGGTCGCCGACACCGGTACCAGGACCGGGAGTTCACGGGCGGGACCCGGCGCCCGCGCTGGTGCCTCCTCCAGGACGACATGCGCGTTGGTGCCACCGACCCCGAGGGCACTGACGCCCGCCCGGCGGGGAGCGCCTTCCGGGACGGACCAGGCCCGCAACTCGGTCGCGAGGCTCAACGGACCGTTATCGAGACGCAGTTCAGGATTGGGCCGGGTCAGGTTCAGTGTGGGGACCAGCGTCCGGTGCCGGAGCATGAGCACCGTCTTGATCAGCCCCGCCATGCCCGCGCAACTGTCCAGGTGCCCGATGTTCGGCTTGACCGAGCCGACGGCGCAGAAGCCGGTGCGCCGGGTGCCCTCGCCGAGGGCCCGGCCGAGCGCCGCGAACTCCACGGGGTCGCCGAGCCGGGTGCCGGTGCCGTGGGCCTCGACGTAGGAGATCGTCTCCGCGGCGACGTCCGCCCTGCTGAGGGCCTGCCGTACGACCTCCACCTGCCCGGTGACGCCGGGGGCGGTGAAGCCGACCTTGCCCGCGCCGTCGTTGTTGACGGCCGAGCCGAGGATGACCGCGTGCACGGTGTCGCCGTCGGCGAGGGCCCGGTCGAGGCGTTTGAGCAGGACGGCGGCGACGCCGTTGCCGCCGACCGTGCCGTCGGCGTCCGCGTCGAAGGCCCGGCAGCGGCCGCTGGGCGACAGGATGGAGCCGGGGTGGGTGCGGTAGCCGCTTTGCTGCGGCAGATGCACGGCCGCGGCCCCGGCGAGCGCCAGCTCGGTCTCCCCGTTCAGCAGGGCCTGGACGGCGAGGTGGACGGCGACCAGTGAGGTGGAGCAGGCGGTCTGCACGCCGATCGCCGGTCCGGTGAGCCCGAGCCGGTAGGCGACCCGGGTGGCGAGGAAGTCGGGCCGGGTACCGATGGCGCTCTGCATACCGGTCGCGGGGTCCACGGCCGAAGCCGCCTCGGTGACCTGCTGGTGGTCGTAGAGGTTCATGCCGGAACCCGCGAACACGCCGATCCTGGTCCCGGGTTCGGCCGCCGCGTGCCCGCCGTCCTCCAGCGCCCGGTGGCAGCACTCCAGGAACAGCCGGTGCGCGGGATGGGTGAGCCGGGTCTCCTTGGGGCTCATCCCGAAGAACTCGGCGTCGAACTCCTCGACCCCGTCCAGGACCCCGGCGACCGGCACCCGTTCGGGCCCGGCCTCCCCGAAGACCCGGACGCTGTCGACTCCGTCGCGCAGGTTCGCCCAGAACCCGTCGACCGTGTCCGCGCCGGGAAAGCGCAGGGCCATCCCGATGACGGCGACACGGCGGTCGTCAGCGGCAGCGGACTCCCGTGGCGTCTCCGGGCGTACGTCCGTCCCGGGGGCCGCCCCGAGATGTGCCGCCAGCGCGGCGGCCGTCGGATGCTCGAAGAAGGCCGTCTGCGGGATCTCCACCCCGAGCCGCTCCTCCAGCCGCGCCCGCAGCCGTACGACGAGGACGGAGGTCAGGCCGAGTTCGTAGAACGGCGTATGCGCGTCGGCCGGGCGGTCGAGGAGGGCGGCGAGTTCCTCCCGTACGACGCGCGCGACGGCGCCCGTATCGACCCGTGGGACGGTCGCCTCCCCCGCGATGAGCCGTTCCCGCAGCTCCGCCCGCCGCACCTTCCCCGCGGGCGTCCTCGGGAAGTCCCGCGCCGGGACGGGCACCACATGGGCGGCGGTGAGCCGTAGCCGCGTGTACAGGGCGGCCCGCACCTCACGCCCGATCCGGACGTCCTCCTCACCACCCCGGCTGACGAAGAACACCGCCAGTTCCTCGGTCCCGCGCACTGGGTGCGGGATGCCGCAGGCGGCCACCTCGCCCGGCCGGATCCCGGGGACGGCTCCGGCGGCCTCCTCCACCTCATGGGCGTGGACGTTGTGGCCGTTGAGGATGATCAGGTCCTTGCGGCGGCCGGTGACGATGACCTGACCGGCGTCGAGGAAGGCCAGGTCGCCGGTGTCCAGCCAGTCCCGTCCGGCGGGGAAGGCCGCGGCGTCGGCCTCCGGGTTGTCGACGTAGCCCGGGGTGAGGCGGGCGGGCGAGCGGACCTGGAGGCGGCCGACGCGGCCGTCGGGGGCGAGGTCGCCGTGGTCGTCGACGATGCGCAGGGTGACACCGTGCGCGGGCGCCCCGGCGGCGACGAAGGTGACGGTCTCCTCGTCCGGGGTCGAGTCGTCGGCGCGCAGGAGGTCGCCGCCGAGGCTGCTCTTGAGCAGCCGCTGCACGGTCCCGGGCCGGTCGAGTCGGCCGTAGGTGACGCCGGTGACGGTCTCCGCCATGCCCCAGGCCGGGACGATGTGCCCCTCGCGGACGCCGTAGCCCGAGGTCGCGTCGAGGAAGTCGCGCATGACGGGCAGCGTGATCTGCTCGCCGCCGCAGACGAGGGACTTCAGACAGCCCAAGTCCCATGTCCGGTCGGGCGATTCCCCCTTCAGCGCGTCCGCGACCAGCCGATACGCGAAGGTCGGCGCCCAGCCGTGCCGCGCCCGGTGCTCGTGCATCAGGTCCAGCCAGCGCAGCGGGTCGGCCAGCACCCGCTCGGTCGGCGCGTGGACGTTGGTGCAGCCGGTGAAGACGGCGAGCAGGTGGTAGAGCAGGAACGCCCCACTGTGGTCGACCGGGAGCCAGTTGACCATGGTGTCGTCGGGGCCGACGTCCAGGATCCGGCGGCTGCTCGCGGCGAAGTCGGCGAGCCCTTCGTGTGTGAGCCGGGCGGCCTTGGGCGCGCCGGTGCTGCCGGAGGAGAGCATCAGCAGGGCGACGTCGGAGCCGTCGGGTTCGGCGTACTCGTGCGCGGGCGCGGCGTCCGCGAGCTCGTGCACCTCCGTGAGGACGAGCGGGTCGTCCAGTAACGCGACGGCGTGCCGCAGGCGTTCGCGCGCGGGCGAGCCCGCGAGGGGCGGCTCGGCGATGGTGACGGGCCGGATCCCGCCGAGGACACAGGCCCAGAAGGCGGGGAAGAAGTCGGCGAGCGGCAGCCCGCACAGCACGACGACGTCCCCGCGGCCCACCCCGCGCTCGCGCAGCCCGCCGAGCAGCCGGCGGGCGCGCAGGAGGAGTTCGGGGTAGCTGAGGCGGCTGGTGGACCCGTCGGCGGCGACGGTGACGACCCCGGCGCCCGCCGCGGTCTCCGCCGCCCGCAGCAGCGCCGCCACCGCGTCCCGTGGATCCGAGGCGTCCCGCTCCGGCTCAGGCCCCTGGCAGACGGCCGTCCCCCGTACGCGTTCCATGCGTCCCCTCTTCCTCTGTCGGTGCCTGGCACATCGGTTCGTCTCTCGTGTAGCGCATGCCGGTGGTTTTCCGGTCGACGCGCCCCGCGCGGGAGGCGAACAGCAGGGCCAGCGCCCCGCACACGGCGGTTCCGTGGAAGAGCGCGACGACGGTCAGCGGCGACAGGGACTCCAGGGCCGCGGCGGCGACGACGGTCCCCAGCGCGAAGCCGGCCTGTTCCGCCGTGGCGGACAGCCCGAACAGCCGCCCGCGTTCCCGGTCCCCGGTGGCCTGGAGGCGCGAGGTGTAGACGATCTCGGTCCAGCCGTCGGCGAAGCCGGCAGCGGCGGCGGCCAGCATCAGCCCCACGGCGGGCAGTCCGGTGAAGGCGAGGACGAAGGAGCAGGACATCGCGCAGGTGCCGAGCGCGAAGGCCCGCTCGCCGCGCGCCGTCCCGCCCCGCTTGAGCACCTGGTGGGCGAGGACGGTGCCGACCGCCCAGGCGGCCCAGAACCGGCTCATGTACAGCGCGGGATCCGACGCCTCGGCGAGTTCGGCCACGACGGGCAGGGCAACGTTGTGCGAGGAGGAGGCCAGCGCGTCCGTGCCGCGCAGCGCGATGAGCCCGAGCAGCAGCGCGGGCACCCCGGCCCAGGCCCGCCACCACGGAAGCCCCGGCGAGGATTCGGCCGCCTCGCCCGGGGACTCCTCCTCGGTGCGCGGCCGGAGCACCAACAGGGCCGCCCCGGACACCACGAAGCTGGCGGCGTTGACGGCGAACGCGGTGCCGTAGCCGCCGTGGGCGATGACCGGGGCGGCGGAGGCGAAGCCGAGGACGGTGGCGAGGGAACGGGCGGTGACCAGCAGCCCGTTGGCGTGCGCCCGGCCTTCCTGCCCGACCATGACGGGGACCGCGCTGCGCAGGGCGACGCTGAAGCAGGTGTTCCCGGCCCCGAGCACGACCACGGCGCACCCGAGCACCCATAACGGCGTCCGCGCCCCGCACACCGCGAGCACGGTCATGGCGCCGGCCTGCGCGGCATCGGCGCCGATCATCACGCCACGCCGCCCGAGCCGCGCCATGACCGCTCCGGCGGCCGGCCCGGCCACGACGCCCGCGAGCAGCCTGAGCGCCATCACGGCCCCGATACCGAAGGCGGTGCCGGTGACTTCGTAGGAGAAAAGGCTCAGCGCGATGAGGTTGAGGTAATTGCCGTAGGCGGACACGGCGTAGGAGGTGACGAGCAGCCGAAACCTGAACGCACTCACCGGGCCCCCGTCCCCCAGGACTGCGATCTGAGACCTGCGCCACAGGTCAGATCGTTTCTGCACGAAGGGTGCGTGGTGGGGCGGGTGGGACTCGAACCCACGGCCGACGGATTATGAGTCCGCTGCTCTAACCGGCTGAGCTACCGCCCCATAGCGGCGTGTCGCGCACATTTGTACGCGCCGTCTGCCGCAGCATAGCCGCTCATACGATCTCCTGCTTCGGATGGTCGACTACGCATGCCCTGAAGGACTTCAGCGCGCCCCGAGCGGTTCCGGGACGGCTGAAACAGGACATGAAAAAGGACCCCGGAGGGTCCTCTTCAACCTGCTCCCCCGACTGGACTCGAACCAGTAACCTGCCGGTTAACAGCCGGCTGCTCTGCCAATTGAGCTACGGAGGACCGAGCTCCCCCGACTGGACTCGAACCAGTAACCTGCCGGTTAACAGCCGGCTGCTCTGCCAATTGAGCTACGGAGGAATGCCTCGTTGCATCGAACGTACCTACCTGGGTATTCGCCAGGGGGCGGGCGCTCGCTGCGACACATACATTAGCGCAAGCAGGGGGGTGCTCCGCCAATCGGTACTCCCACGAGGGAAGGCTGGCCGCCATGCGCTACAAGCTCACGTTCGTCGTCGGGCTGGCTCTGGGTTACGTGCTCGGCACGCGCGCCGGGCGCGAACGCTACGAACAGCTGAAGAAGTCGGCGCGTCAGGTGGCGCAGAACCCGGCGGTCCGCAACACCGCGGAGACGGCGGCCCAGCAGGGCCGGGTGTACGCGGGCAAGGCCTACCACGCGGTCAGCGACAAGGTCGGCGACCACGTCCCGCAGTCCGTGAGCCAGCGCGTGCGGCACCTGCGCGACCGCCACCCCAACGGTGCGGTCGAGGACGACTGGGGCACGAGCAACACCTGAACGCCCCCCGGGACGACAGCGTGCCCCGGCACGCACGCCCCTACGACCTGTGACCCATAGAATTTTCGCCATGGGGATAGTCGCCGGGTTGGACAGCTCGCCCGAGTTCACTCGAATCGTCGTCTGCGACGCGGACAGCGGAGCCGTGCTCCGGCAGGGGTATGCGCCGCATCCGGTCGAAGGGCGGCCCTCCGACGTCGATCCCCAGGCCTGGCTGCTCTCCCTCGGGGAGGCCGCCGGCGGGGGCCTGCTGGAGGGCGTGCAGGCCATCGGCGTCTCCTCGCAGCAGAACGCCGTCGTGCCACTGGACTCCCAGGGCAACACCACCCGCCCCGCGATGGTCGGCGGCGACAAGCGGGCCCAGGTCGCCGCGGCCGATCTCATCGACGCGCTCGGCGGGCGCGAGGCGTGGGCGCAGGCCGTGGGATGCGTTCCGCAGGCCGCGCAGCCGGTGACCAAGCTGCGCTGGCTGAACAAGACCGAGCCGGACAACGCCCTGCGCACCGCCGTCCTGCTCCAGGCCCACGACTGGCTGGTGTGGCAGCTGCTCGGGCGCCCGGTGCGCCGTACCACCGACCGCGGCGGGGCCTCCGGCACCGGGTACTGGTCCGCCGCCACCGGCGGCTACCGCACTGACCTCGTCGAGCTGGCGCTCGGTCACCAGGCCATGCTGCCGGAGGTCATCGGCCCCGCCGAGGCGGCCGGTACGACGCCCGAGGGGCTGCTGATCTCCGCCGGGACCGGCGAGACGATGGCCGCCGCGTTCGGGCTCGGACTCGGGTTCGGGGACGCCGTGGTGTCGCTGGGCGCCTCCGGCTCGGTCATGGCCATCCACCCCGAGGCCCTGCACGACCCGACCGGGATGATCACCTCGCTGGCCGACGCGACCGGCATGCATCTGCCGGTGGTCACCACCCTGAACGCCGTACGGACCCTGCGCGGGACCGCCGAGCTGCTCGGGGTGCCCGATCTGGAGAGCCTGTCCGAGCTGGCGATGAAGTCGACGCCCGGGTCGCACGGGCTGGTGTTTCTGCCCTATCTGGAGGGCGAGCGGACGCCGAACCTGCCGCACACCGCCGGCACGCTGGCCGGGCTCAGGCGGGAGGCGATGCGGCCGGAGCACCTGGCGCGGGCCTCGTTCGAGGGCATGCTGTGCGGGCTCGCGGACGCGCTCGACGTACTGCGCGGCCGGGGCGTCGAGGTGCGGCGGGTCTTCCTGCTGGGGGCGGCCGCCGAGCTGCCCGCGGTGCAGTCCTCCGCGCCGTCGATCTTCGGCGCCCAGGTCGTCGTACCGCAGCCCGCGGACTACGCGGCGATCGGTGCCGCCCGGCAGGCCGCCTGGGCGCTCGGCGCGTCGCAGGGCATGCTCGACGCGCGGACCCCGCCGCTCTGGCAGGGCCCGGCGGCCCAGGTACTGGATCCCGGTGAGGAGCTGGCGGTGGGGCAGGCGGTGCGACAGCAGTTCGTGTCGGTGCGGGAGCAGACCCATCCGGGGGCCTTTCGCTCGTAGCGCACCCTCGTTGGGTTAATCAGTTGAGGTAACGCGGGTGGAGTGTCCGACGATAGGGGCCAGGGGCAACCAACCGCCCCGCCGCCGACTCCGAGAGACACAGCGTGCTCATACGACTCCTGCGGACCTACCTCAGGCCCTACCGAAAACCCATCGCCCTGCTGGTGCTGCTCCAGTTCCTGCAGACCTGCGCCACGCTCTACCTGCCGACCCTCAACGCGGACATCATCGACAACGGTGTCGTCCACGGAGACACCGGCTACATCCTCAGATACGGCGCCCTGATGATCGGCATCTCGCTGGCTCAGGTCGTGTGCAACATCGGGGCCGTGTACTACGGCGCCCGGACCGCCGCGGCGCTGGGCCGGGACATGCGCGCCGCCGTCTTCGACCGGGTGCAGTCCTTCTCCGCGCGTGAGGTCGGCCACTTCGGCGCGCCCTCGCTGATCACCCGGACCACCAATGACGTGCAGCAGGTCCAGATGCTGGCCCTGATGACGTTCACGCTGATGGTGTCGGCGCCGATCATGTGCGTCGGCGGGATCGTGCTGGCCCTCGGCCTCGATGTGCCGCTGTCGGCGGTACTGGTCGCCGTGGTGCCGGTGCTGGGCATCTGCGTGACCCTGATCGTGCGGCGGCTGCGGCCGCTGTTCCGGTCCATGCAGGAGCGCCTGGACACGGTGAACCGGGTGCTGCGCGAGCAGATCACCGGCAACCGCGTGATCCGCGCCTTCGTCCGCGACGAGTACGAGCAGCAGCGGTTCCGCAAGGCCAACACCGACCTCACCGCGATGTCGCTGGGCACCGGCAATCTGCTCGCCCTGATGTTCCCGATCGTGATGACCGTGGTGAACGTGTCGTCGATCGCGGTGGTGTGGTTCGGCGCCCATCGCATCGACAGCGGCGGCATGCAGATCGGTGATCTGACGGCGTTCCTCGCCTATCTGATGCAGATCGTGATGTCCGTGATGATGGCCACCTTCATGTTCATGATGGTGCCGCGCGCCGAGGTGTGCGCCGAGCGGATCCAGGAGGTGCTCGACACCGAGTCCAGCGTGGTGCCGCCGAAGGCGCCGGTGCTGGAGCTGCGCCGGCACGGGCAGCTGGAGATCCGCGGTGCGGGCTTCCGCTACCCGGGTGCCGAGGAGCCGGTGCTCAAGGGCATCGACCTGATGGCGCTGCCCGGCGAGACCACGGCCGTGATCGGCTCGACCGGCAGCGGCAAGTCCACCCTGCTGGGCCTGGTCCCCCGGCTCTTCGACGCGACCGACGGCCGGGTGCTGGTGGACGGCGAGGACGTGGCGGGCATCGACCCGAAGGTGCTGGCCAGGACGGTCGGCCTGGTGCCGCAGAAGCCGTATCTGTTCGCCGGGACGGTGGCGACGAACCTTCGCTACGGCAATCCGGACGCCACCGACGAGGAGCTGTGGCACGCACTCGGGGTCGCGCAGGCCGAGGAGTTCGTGCGGGGCCTGGAGAACGGGCTCGACTCGCCGATCGCGCAGGGCGGCACCAATGTCTCCGGCGGCCAGCGGCAGCGGCTCGCCATCGCCCGCACCCTCGTGCAGCGGCCGGAGATCTATCTCTTCGACGACTCCTTCTCCGCGCTCGACTACGCCACCGACGCGGCCCTGCGCGCCGCGCTGTCCCAGGAGACCGCCGAGGCGACCGTGGTGATCGTCGCCCAGCGGGTGGCGACCATCCGGGACGCCGACCGGATCGTCGTCCTCGACGAGGGGCGGGTCGTCGGCACCGGGCGCCATCAGGAGCTGATGGCGGACAACGAGACGTACCGGGAGATCGTGCTCTCCCAGCTGACGGAAGCGGAGGCCGCCTGATGGCCGGGCCGATGGGGCGGATGATGGCCGGCACCGGCCCGGAGCACCGCTCGCTGGACTTCAAGGTGTCGGGCCGGCGGCTGGTCGCCCGGTTCAAGCCGGAGCGGCTCACCATCTATGTGCTGCTGCTCTGTGTCGTGCTCAGCGTGGGTCTGTCGGTCATCGGACCGAAGATCCTCGGCAAGGCCACCGACCTGGTCTTCGCGGGCATCGTCGGCCGCGAGATGGAACCCGGGGCGACCAAGGAACAGGTCCTGGAGGGCATGCGGGACCGGGGCGACGGTGACGTCGCCGACATGCTCCGCTCCACCGACTTCACGCCCGGCGAGGGGATCGACTTCACCGCCGTCGGGCATGTGCTGCTGCTGGCGCTCGCCGTGTTCACCGTGGCGGGTCTGCTGATGGCGGTGGCGACGCGGCTGGTGAACCGGGCCGTGAACCGGACGATGTACCGGCTGCGGGAGGACATGCAGACCAAGCTGTCGCGGCTGCCGCTGTCCTACTTCGACAAGCGGCAGCGCGGCGAGGTCCTCTCCCGGGCCACCAACGACATCGACAACATCGGGCAGACGCTCCAGCAGTCGATGGGCCAGCTCATCAACTCGGTGCTCACCATCATCGGGGTGCTCGCGATGATGTTCTGGGTGTCGTGGATCCTGGCGCTCGTGGCGCTGGTGACGGTGCCCGTGTCGTTCGTCGTCGCCACCCGGGTCGGCAAGCGGTCGCAGCCGCACTTCGTCCAGCAGTGGCGCTCCACGGGCAAGCTGAACGCACATGTGGAGGAGATGTACACGGGGCACACCCTGGTGAAGGTGTTCGGGCGGCAGGAGGAGTCGGCCGAGCAGTTCGCCGAGCAGAACGAGGCGCTGTACGAGGCCGGGTTCAAGGCGCAGTTCAACAGCGGCGTCATGCAGCCGCTGATGATGTTCGTGTCGAACATCAACTACATCCTGGTGGCCGTGGTGGGCGGTCTGCGGGTCGCGTCGGGGTCGCTGTCCATCGGTGACGTCCAGGCCTTCATCCAGTACTCACGGCAGTTCTCCATGCCGCTGACGCAGGTGGCGTCCATGGCGAACCTGGTGCAGTCCGGGGTCGCCTCCGCCGAGCGGATCTTCGAGCTCCTCGACGCGGAGGAGCAGTCGGCGGACCCCGTGCCCGGGGTGCGGCCGGAGGAGCTGCGCGGGCGGGTGGCCCTGGAGCGGGTGTCCTTCCGCTACGACCCCGACAAGCCGCTCATCGAGGACCTCTCGCTGACGGTGGAGCCCGGCCAGACGGTCGCGATCGTCGGCCCGACCGGCGCCGGGAAGACCACGCTGGTCAACCTGCTGATGCGGTTCTACGAGGTCTCCGGCGGGCGGATCACGCTGGACGGGGTGGACGTCGCGACGATGTCCCGGGACGAGCTGCGCGCCGGGATCGGCATGGTGCTCCAGGACACGTGGCTGTTCGGCGGCACGATCGCGGAGAACATCGCGTACGGCGCGGCGCGTGAGGTCACCCGGGGCGAGATCGAGGAGGCGGCGCGGGCGGCTCACGCGGACCGGTTCATCCGTACGCTTCCCGACGGCTACGACACGGTGATCGACGACGAGGGTTCCGGGGTCAGTGCCGGTGAGAAGCAGCTGATCACCATCGCCCGCGCGTTCCTGTCGGATCCGGTGATCCTGGTGCTGGACGAGGCGACGTCCTCGGTCGACACCCGGACCGAGGTGCTGATCCAGAAGGCGATGGCGAAGCTCGCGCACGGGCGGACGTCGTTCGTCATCGCGCATCGTCTGTCGACCATCCGGGACGCCGACACGATCCTCGTGATGGAGAACGGCTCGATCGTGGAGCAGGGCGCGCACGGTGAGCTGCTGGACGCCGACGGGGCGTATGCGCGGCTGTACAAGGCGCAGTTCGCGGAGGCGGTGGCCGAGGTCGACTAGGTACCGCGGGGGCCGCCGTCAGGCGGCCCCCCTGCTAGTCCAGGTAGCCCCGCAGCTGGTCCGCGAAAGCGTGGTCCCTCAGTTTGTTCAGGGTCTTGGACTCGATCTGGCGGATGCGTTCCCTGGTCACGCCGAAGATGCGGCCTATCTCCTCCAGCGTGCGGGGGCGGCCGTCGGCCAGGCCGTAGCGGAGCTGGACGACCTTGCGCTCGCGTTCGCCGAGGGTGGAGAGCACGGCCTCCAGGTGCTCGCGAAGGAGCAGGAAGGCCGCCGATTCGACGGGGCTGGCGGCGTCGCCGTCCTCGATCAGGTCGCCCAGGGCCACGTCGTCCTCCTCGCCCACCGGGGCGTGCAGGGAGACCGGTTCCTGGGCCAGCCGCAGGACCTCGCTGACGCGCTCCGGCGGGAGGTCGAGATGGGCGGCCACCTCCTCCGGGGTCGGCTCGTAGCCGCGCTCCTGGAGCATCCGGCGCTGGACACGGACGACCCGGTTGATCAGCTCCACGACATGGACCGGGACGCGGATCGTGCGGGCCTGGTCGGCCAGCGCCCGGGACATGGCCTGGCGGATCCACCAGGTGGCGTAGGTGGAGAACTTGTAGCCGCGGGCGTAGTCGAACTTCTCGACGGCGCGGATCAGGCCGAGGTTGCCCTCCTGGACCAGGTCCAGCATGGTCAGACCGCGGCCCACGTACCGCTTGGCCACGGAGACGACCAGCCTGAGGTTCGCCTCGATCAGGCGGCGCTTGGCCATCCGGCCCATGACCACCAGCCGGTCCAGGTCCAGCGCCAACTCGCTGTCCAGGTCGGGGGTGCTGCTCAGCTTCTCCTCGGCGAACAGCCCGGCCTCGACCCGGCGGGCGAGTTCGACCTCCTCCGCGGCGGTGAGCAGGGGGATCCGGCCGATCTCCCGCAGGTACTGGCGGAACAGGTCCGAGGACGGCCCGCCGGTGTCGGCACGCGGGGCGCGCACCGGCTCGGGCGGTTCCTCGAGGACGGCCGGAGTGTCGGGCTGGGTCTCCGGCTCCGTCTCGGGGTGGTGCGCGGCACGGTTCTGTGGGGGCACCGCGACGAGAACGTCGGACTCGGCGTCCGGTTCCGTGCCGTCCGTACTTTTCTCGGTCTGGGTGAGGGTCTGGGTCTGCACGGGGGCGACCTCCAGGATGATCGCTGCTGAGGTGTGCGGCAGCGCGGCTTCGAGGGCGGAGTCGGCGGCCTCGCCGCTGTCCGTCCCGTACGCGATGAGCGGAATCGCGGGGGTGTGGGACCCGTGGGGGACGGGTCGGCCGCGCTCCGAGGACTCAGGCACCGGAACCCAGTGTGGAGTACGACACATCGCCGCCACGAGGGGCGTGCGGTGACTTTTTGCGTCCGGTCCGTGACCGCGTGGTGACCGCGCCGGGCCCGGCAGGCTACAGAGCTGCGGCTCCGCGCTCCCGCAGGGCCTGGTCGTACTGCTGGAGTACCCAGAGTTCGTTCTGTGTAGCGGCGAGTTGGGCCGGATCTCCGCCCGCGGAGAGTCGGGTCATCTGGGACTGGATGTCCCGGATGCGGCGTTCGACGGCACGGCGGCGGACGGTGACGAGCTGTTCGCCCGCGTAGTTCTCGTCCACGGTGCGGCGCATGATCGCCTCGACGGCCAGCTCGGTGACCATCGCGCGGACCGCGTCGTCGGGGGCGGCGTCCCGGACCCGGAGCAGATACTCCTGCCCGTCCCGGACGCCGTACTCGGCGCCGCCCGCCTCCATCACGGCCAGGCGTACGGCGGCGTAGGGGACGGCGGTGAACTCGTCGATGCCGTACGCGTCGAAGGCCGGGGAGACCAGTTCGGGGCGCTGGAGGGCGAGCTTGAGCAGCTCGCGCTCGGTGGCGTAGACGGGGTTGCGCAGATTGAGCGCCGGTCCGGCCGCGGAAGGCCGAGGGGCGGCGTCGTACGGCTGCTGCGGGCCGCGGGCCGGGGCCGGGCCCTTGCCGCCGCGGTCGCGGGCCCACCGGGCCAGCTGGGCGACCCGCTTGACCACGAACTGGGTGTCGAGGATGCCGAGCATCCCGGCGAGCTGGACGGCGACCTCGTGCTGGGCGCCGCTGTTCTTGATGCGGGCGACGATCGGGGCGGCCTCGTCGAGGGCGGAGGCGCGGCCCGCCGGGGTGTCCAGGTCGTAGCGCACGACGATCTGGCGGAGGGCGAACTCGAAGAGCGGGGTGCGGGGTTCGGCCAGTTCGGCGACGGCCTCGTCGCCCTTGGCCAGGCGCAGCTCGCAGGGGTCCATGCCGTCGGGCGCGATGGCGATGTAGGTCTCGGCGGCGAACTTCTGGTCGTCCTCGAAGGCGCGCAGGGCCGCCTTCTGCCCGGCCGCGTCACCGTCGAAGGTGAAGATCACGCGGGCCGAGCCGTTGTCCATCAGCAGCCGGCGCAGGATCTTGATGTGGTCGCCGCCGAAGGCGGTGCCGCAGGTGGCGATGGCGGTGGTCACGCCCGCGAGATGGCAGGCCATGACATCCGTGTAGCCCTCGACGACGACCGCGCGGGACGCCTTGGCGATGTCCTTCTTGGCGAGGTCGATGCCGTACAGGACCTGGCTCTTCTTGTAGATCGCCGTGTCGGGGGTGTTGAGGTACTTGGGGCCGTTGTCGGCCTCGTACAGCTTGCGGGCGCCGAAGCCGACGACGTCGCCGCCGATGTCGCGGATCGGCCACATCAGGCGGCCGCGGAAGCGGTCGATGGGACCGCGGCGGCCCTCCTGGGAGAGGCCGGAGAGGATCAGTTCCTTGTCGGTGAAGCCCTTGCCGCGCAGGAAGCGGGTGAGGTGGTCCCACCCCTGCGGGCTGTAGCCGACGCCGAAGTGGACGGCGGCCGCCTGGTCGAAGCCGCGCTCGGCGAGGAAGACCCGGCCGGTGTCGGCCTCGGGGCTGACGGCGAGCTGCTCGGCGTACCAGTCGGCGGCGATCTTGTGGGCCTCGACCAGCCGGATCCGCTCGCCGCGCTGGTGGGCGGGGTTGTAGCCGCCCTCCTCGTAGCGCAGCGTGATGCCGGCCTGGGCGGCGAGCCGCTCGACCGCCTCGGAGAAGGACAGGTGGTCGACCTTCATCACGAACGTGAGGGTGTCGCCGCCCTCCTGGCAGCCGAAGCAGTGGAAGAGCCCCTTGCTCGGGCTGACCTGGAAGGACGGCGACTTCTCGTCGTGGAAGGGGCACAGCCCCTTGAGGTTTCCGCCCCCGGCGTTGCGCAACTGGAGGTACTCGGAGACCACGGCGTCGATCGGGACCGCGTCCCGTACCGCCTTCACGTCCTCGTCGTTGATCCGTCCTGCCACGAGGTGATTCTACGGGGCAGATCTGACACTCCTGGGGCAAGGTGACCGGCCCCGGCCGGGGGTCCGGGGGTTGCCCCCGGGAATTGCAGCACGGTGGTGGACTGACACTCCTGGACGCTCCTGGCGGCTAAGGGATGAGGCTTTCCAGCGCTACGTGCGGGTCCGCCAGCGCCTCCGCGTTCACCTGTGCCCTCGACCGGATCAACCGCTGGACGGGGTCTGTGACGTCCCACACGTTCACGTTCATCCCGGCCAGCACCCGGCCCTCCTTCAGCCAGAACGCGATGAACTCCCGCTTCCCGGCGTCCCCCCGGATCACCACTTCGTCGTAGGAGCCGGCGGGCGCCCAGCCGGAGTACTCCATCCCCAAGTCGTACTGGTCGGAGAAGAAGTAGGGCACGCGGTCGTAGACGGCGTCCCGGCCGAGCATGGCGCGGGCCGCGGCCGGGCCGCCGTTCAGGGCGTTGGCCCAGTGCTCCACGCGCAGCCGGGTGCCGAAAAGGGCGTGCGGGAAGGAGGCGACGTCACCGGCGGCGTAGACGTCGGGGTCGGAGGTGCGCAGTTGTTCGTCGACCACGACGCCCCGGCCGCCCTCGCGGTCGGCGATCTCAAGACCCGCCGCCTCCGCGAGGCCGATGCGGGGAGCCGCCCCGATCGCGGCCAGCACGGCGTGCGCGGGGTGCTCCTCGCCGTCGTCGGTGCGCGCGGCCAGCACCATGCCGTCCTGGCCGACGATCTCCGTCAGCCGCCGGCCGAAGTGGAACCGCACCCCGTGCTCCCGGTGCAGCTCGCCGAAGAGCCCGCCCAGTTCGGGGCCGAGGACGCCGTGCAGCGGGGTCGGCCCCGGCTCGACGACGGTGACCTCGGCGCCGTACTCCCGGGCCGCCGCCGCGACCTCCAGGCCGATCCAGCCGGCCCCGGCGATCACCAGGTGGCCGTTGTCCCGGCCGAGCGCGGTCAGGACGCCCTTGAGCCGCTCGGCGTGGGCGAGCCGGCGCAGATGGTGGACGCCGGCGAGGTCGGTGCCCGGGATGTCCAGCCGACGGGGCTCGGCGCCGGTCGTGATCAGCAGTTTGTCGTAGTGGACGACCGTGCCGTCCTCCCCGAAGCGGACCGTCTTCGCCGTGCGGTCGATGGCGTCGACGGTCTGGCCGAGGTGGAGTTCGATGTCGTTCTGCGCGTACCAGGCGGGCTCGTGCACGAAGACGCTGTCGCGTTCCTCCTTGCCGAGCAGATAGCCCTTGGAGAGCGGCGGCCGCTCATAGGGATGGTC
Organism: Streptomyces cinnabarinus; assembly: GCF_027270315.1. Classification (NCBI taxonomy): domain Bacteria; kingdom Bacillati; phylum Actinomycetota; class Actinomycetes; order Kitasatosporales; family Streptomycetaceae; genus Streptomyces; species Streptomyces cinnabarinus. The sequence continues at coordinate 3,028,528 of NZ_CP114413.1, forward strand.
ACGCTCGTCGCTGATCAGTATCACGCGGCCTGTGAAGCCCTCCGCCCGCAGCGTCTCGGCCGCCTTCGCACCGGCGAGTCCGCCTCCGACGATGACGAATGTCTGATCCGCGTCGACCACTTGATGCCTCCTCGTAAGGGTGCCGCCACATGGGAGCGTCCCGCACGGAGTGTGATGGGGGAAGAGGGAGTGGCCCGATCAGGCCACGGAGGGTCACATTCGGGCGTGTTTCACTGCACTCCTGTCACCACGCGCTCACGAGTGCCCCGTCAGCCGCACGTGAAGCGAACGGGCGGAGGCGTCCGTGAGGGACGCGATCTGGTCCACGATCACCCGCTTGCGCGCCCGGTCGTCGGGTGCCGCGTCGAACAGCGCCCGGAATTGCGGGTCGAGCCCCTCCGGCGCCCGCGCGGTGAGCGCCTCCGCCAGTTCGGCCACCACGATCCGCTGATCGGCCCGCAGCCGCTCCTGCTCGGCCCGCTGCATGACGTACCGGTCGGCGACGGCCTTCAGTACGGCGCACTCCAGCCGGGTCTCGTGCGGTACGACGAGTTCGGCGCCGTAGCGGGTGAGCCGGCCGGTGCCGTGGGCGGCGCGGGTGGCGGCCTCGGCGGCGAGGCAGAAGCGGCCGATGAGCTGGCTGGTGGCGTCCTTCAGCCGGGCCTGGGCGACCGCGGTGCCGTCGTAGCCGTGCGGCCACCAGGCTTCCTCCTGGAGCCGGTCGAGGGCCTCGGCGAGTTCGGCGGGGTCGGTGTCCTCTGGGACATAGCGTCCGACGGCCACCGCGAAGACGGCCTGGCGTTCGGGTTCGGCGTGCAGGAGGTTGGGGTCGATGTGGCCCGCGTGCAGCCCGTCCTCCACGTCGTGCACGGAATACGCCACATCGTCGGACCAGTCCATGACCTGGGCCTCGAAGGTGGCGCGGGGGCCGGGGGCGCCCTTGCGGACCCAGTCGAAGACCGGCCGGTCGTCCTCGTAGACGCCGAACTTCGGGGACTTGGGGTCGGTGGGGTGGGCGCCGCGGGGCCAGGGGTACTTGGTGGCCGCGTCGAGGGCGGCTCGGGTGAGGTTGAGGCCGACGGAGCCGTCCGGGGTGAAGCGCTTGGGCTCGATGCGGGTGAGGAGCCTCAGGGACTGGGCATTGCCCTCGAATCCGCCTACGTCCTTGGCGAACTCGTTCAGTGCCTGTTCGCCGTTGTGGCCGAACGGGGGGTGGCCGAGGTCGTGGGAGAGGCAGGCGGCTTCGACCAGGTCGGGGTCGCAGCCGAGGGCCTCGCCGAGTTCGCGGCCTACTTGGGCGCACTCCAGGGAGTGGGTGAGCCTGGTGCGGGGGCTGGCGTCCCAGGCCTGGCTGTAGGTGCCGGGGGTGACCACCTGGGTCTTTCCGGCGAGTCTTCGCAGCGCCGAGGAGTGGAGGACTCGGGCCCGGTCCCGCTGGAACGCCGTCCGCCCTGGGCGCTTGTCCGGTTCCTTGGACCAGCGTTCCACGGAGGGCGGGTCGTAGCCGGGGGGTGGGATGTGGTTCTCGTGCGCCATGCATCGACAGTAGGCGCCCCATCGTCCGCCTGGCTGTGTTACGTCGCGAGTGCGGCTTGTTGGTGGCTGGCCGCGCAGTTCCCCGCGCCCCTGAGGAAGGTGGCCGCACCCTTCGTCGCCATGCACTGGTCGTAGCGGTGGAGGATCAGGCGGGCCATTGCCGGGTGCGGGCCCAGGGGGGCCGATGCCATCCAGGGGGCCGTCGCCGCGCACTCGGTCGCGAAGCGGCCCGGGGCCGTGAAGTACGACGCCACCGCTATGCGGTGGTGGCCCCTCGCCGTCAGGGCCTGGACCGCGTCGGAGACCCTGGGGGCCGCCGTCGTCGCGTAGGCCGGGACGACCGGGACTCCCAGGCGCTCGGACAGGGCGCCTGCCGTGCGGCCCGCGTCCACCTTGGACTCCGGGTCGCGGGAGCCCGCCGCCGCCAGGACGACCGCCGTGCCGGGGGTGTCGGCCCAGCCCGCCTCCATCAGACGGTCGTACAGGGCCTCCACCAGGAGCGGGTGCGGGCCCAGCGCCTTGGCCACACGGGCGCGTACGCCGGACTCGGCCGCCATCTCGGGGATGTCCCGCTTCACGTGGTAGCCACGGCTGAGGAGCAGCGGGACCAGGACGGCCTCGTCCGTGTCCAGGGCGGCGAGCGTGTCCGGGAGCAGCGGGGCGTTCAGTTCGATGTGGCCCAGGTGGACGGGGAGACCGGGGCGCAGTTCGCGGACCCGGTCCAGGAGGGTGTGCACGGTGCTCAGGGCGCGCGGGTCCCGGCTGCCGTGGGCCACGACCACCAGTGCGGGCGGGGTGGGGCGGCGCCGGCCGTCGAGCGCGACGAGGCTGAGCTGGCTGGCGAGCTGGCTGCTGATCCGGTTCATGAGATGCGCCGTACTGTCGAGGGACGTGGACTCGTCGTGAAGGGCTTGCGACGCCGTCATGAACCGATGGTGGTGGGCGGAGGTTGCCGCCCCGTTGCATGGGCGTCACGGGTTTTTTCCGCAGGTTCACGATGCGGGACCCAGTCGCTGTGAGGCGGCGTGACCTGCGGTTTCGACCCTCGGAGTGACCTTGGTCACGCAACCGGGACCCGGTTCTGGGCGTCCTTCGGGGCATGAGGATCCGCCGCCCGCGCCTGCCCCGTACCCGTACCGGACAGCGACGTCTCGTGCAGGCGCTGATGGCGGCGTGCGTGCTGGCGCTGCTGCCGTCGACCTGGATGTACGTGTCCACGCAGGACCGGCTGCGCACCCTTTCCGACGCGCCCCGCACCGATGTGGCCGTGGTCTTCGGCGCGGGACTGTGGCAGGGCGAGCCGTCGCCGTACCTCGCCCACCGGCTGGACGCGGCGGCGGAGCTGTACCGCGCGGGGCGGGTCGAGGTCGTCCTGGTCACCGGCGACAACAGCCGGGAGGACTACGACGAGCCGGACGCGATGCGCGCCTATCTCACCCGGCACGGGGTGCCCGACGCGCGGATCGTCAGCGACTACGCGGGCTTCGACACCTGGGACTCCTGCGTGCGCGCGAAGAAGATCTTCGGCGTCGACGAGGCCATACTGATCAGCCAGGGCTTCCACATCCGGCGGGCGGTCGCCCTGTGCGAGGCGGCGGGGGTGACGTCGTACGGGGTCGGCGTCGATGAGCTGCATGACTCCACCTGGTACTACGGGGGGACCCGGGAGGTCTTCGCGGCGGGGAAGGCGGCGCTGGACGCCGTGTTCAAGCCGGATCCGCACTTCCTCGGGCCGCGGGAGCCGGGGGTGACGGAGGCGCTCGCCGCCGGACGGTGAACGGTGCCTCACCGATCGCGAGGCCCGGCGGGGAGGTCGGTGTGCGCTCGGCGTAACAATCCGCCGTATCGGCACGTAACACGGCCGAAGCACGCTGGAGGGCATGCAGAACACCGTCACGCCCACGCACTGTCCGTACTGCGCCCTGCAGTGCGGGATGAATCTGACGCCCGCCCCCGACGGGACGGTCGAGGTGAGCGAGCGGGCGGACTTCCCGGTGAACCGGGGTGCGCTGTGCGGCAAGGGGCGGACGGCGCCGGCGGTCCTTTCGACGAGCGTCCGGCTGACCTCGCCGTTGGTGCGCTCCGGGGGCGAGCTGGTGCCCGCCTCCTGGGAGGAGGCGCTGGACCGGATCGCCGAGGGGCTGAGCCGCACGCGGACGGAACATGGCCCGGACGCGTGCGGGGTCTTCGGCGGCGGCGGTCTGACCAACGAGAAGGCGTACACGCTCGGCAAGTTCGCGCGCGTGGTGCTCGGCACCTCGCAGATCGACTACAACGGCCGGTTCTGCATGTCCTCGGCGGCGGCCGCCGGGATCAAGGCGTTCGGCCTGGACCGGGGGCTGCCGTTCCCGCTGGAGGACATCCCGAAGTCGGGCTGTGTGATCCTCGTCGGCTCCAACCTCGCGGAGACCATGCCGCCCTCGCTGCGGTTCTTCAATGAGCTGCGGGAGAACGGCGGCACCCTCATCGTCATCGACCCGCGCCGCACGAAGACCGCCGAGCAGGCCGATCTGCATCTGGCGCCCCGGCCGGGGACGGATCTGGCGCTGGCGCTGGGCATGCTGCACCTGGTCGTCGCCGAGGGGCGCACGGACGAGGAGTACATCCGCGAGCGGACGACCGGCTGGGAGGAGGCCCGCGCGGAGGCGCTGGCGCACTGGCCCGAGTACGTCGAGCGGATCACGGGCGTTTCGGTGCCCGAACTCCGGGAGGCGGTACGGATGTTCTGCGAGCCGGAGTCGGCGATGGTGCTGACCGCCCGCGGACCCGAGCAGCAGTCCAAGGGCACCGACACCGTCGGCGCCTGGATCAACCTCTGCCTGGCGACCGGCCGCGCGGGCCGCCCGCTGTCCGGCTACGGCTGCCTCACCGGGCAGGGCAACGGCCAGGGCGGCCGCGAACACGGCCAGAAGGCCGACCAGTTGCCCGGCTACCGCAAGCTGGACGACCCGGCGGCGCGGCAGCACGTGGCCGAGGTGTGGGGCGTGGACCCCGACTCGCTGCCCGGTCCGGGGCGCAGCGCGTACGAGCTGCTGGACGCGCTCGGTACGGATATCCGGGCGCTGCTGCTGATGGCCTCCAACCCGGTGGTGTCGGCGCCGCGTGCCGCGCACATCGAGGAGCGGATCAGGTCCCTTGATTTCCTCGCCGTCTGTGACGTGGTGCTGTCGGAGACGGCGGCACTGGCGGATGTCGTGCTGCCGGTGACGCAGTGGGCGGAGGAGACGGGCACGACGACGAACCTGGAGGGGCGGGTGCTGCTGCGCAAGCAGGCGATCACCCCGCCCTCGGGGGTCCGCAGCGACCTGGAGGTCATGCACGAACTCGCCGACCGGCTGGGCGTGGAGAAGGGCTTCCCGACGGACGCGGAGGAGGTCTTCGAGGAGCTGCGCCGGGCCAGCGCGGGCGGCGTCGCCGACTACTCGGGGATCACCTACCGCAGGCTCGCGGAGGAGAACGGGGTGTTCTGGCCGTGCCCGGCGGACGGTGACACCGCCGAGGATGTCCACCCCGGGACGCCGCGCCTCTTCCACGACCGGTTCGCGACGCCGGACGGGCGGGCCCGGTTCGCGCCGGTCGCGCACCGGGCCACGGCGGAGGAGCCGGACGAGGAGTACCCGGTGCTGCTGACGACGGGACGGGTGGTGTCCCAGTACCAGTCGGGCGCCCAGACCCGCCGCGTGGACGAGCTGAACGCCGCCGCGCCAGGGCCCTTCGTGGAGCTGCATCCGCGGCTGGCGGCCCGGCTGGGGGCGGCCGAGGGCGACCCGATCGCGGTCGTCTCCCGCCGCGGCCGGGCGGTGGCCCCGGCCCGCATCACGAACTCCATCCGCCCCGACACGGTCTTCATGCCCTTCCACTGGCCGGGCGAGGGCCGCGCGAACACCCTGACGAACCCGGCGCTGGATCCGACGTCACGGATGCCGGAGTTCAAGTCGTGCGCGGTGCGGGTGGAGACGGTACGGGGCTGATCAGCGGCGGGCCGTCCAGTCGCCGCCCTCGATGAGCGTGCCCCGGGCCCGCAGTCGGGCGGCGACGGCGGGTGCGGCGACGTACACCCAGGCGCGGACGCCTGACCCGTCGGCGACCCGGGTCACCTCTCGTTCGACCCGCTCGTAGAGGTTGCGCGGGTCGCCCGGGGCGTACTCCTCCAGCCGGTCCAGTACGGCGAGCAGCGCGCCGTACTCCTCGGGCCGCGGGGTGACCAGCTCACCGCGCACCACCTCTCCCGGCTCCTCCACGACGTACGGATAGCCCGGACCGTCGTACAGCACGCCCCCGCCGAACACCGCCGGTTGCTCCATGAGGACGCGGCCGCGCAGGAAGGCGTCGTGGTTCGGCTCGCCGGGGCGCAGCGTGCCGTAGACGAAGAACGGAAGGGTCACAGGGCTCACAGAAACGATTCTGTCCCCTCACACATCTCCACGGGACGGCTCTGGCCATCGACCTGTCATGGCCCCTTAAATCGCAGCACAAGATCGTCGCCCCGTCCCCAGGCGCCCCCCACGCGCTCTCCCGAGGAGATCCATGAGCCGGATACGGCCGCACATCCGAGGTTCCCGTCTCGCCACCGCCGGTGTGGCCGTCACCGCCGCCGGGCTGCTCGCCGCGACGCTCACGCCGAGCGCCGGCGCCGCGAACAAGCCGACGCGGGCGCTCGCGGTGGAGAACGCCGCCGCCGCGCTGGCCGACCACGCGGCCGCCCTGGGCCTGACCTCCGCGCAGGAGACGAAGGTCCGGGACGTGATCGTGGACGCGGACGGTACGCAGCATGTGCGCTACGACCGGACGTATCGTCAACTGCCGGTGCTCGGCGGTGACTTCGTGGTCCATCTGGCGAAGGACGGGACGTACCGCAGCACCTCGCGGGCCGTTCGCGGATCCGTGGCCCCGGCAGCCGGCGTCACCCCCGCGCTCCCCGCGACCCGCGCCGCCGACCTCGCCGTGAACGCCCTGCGCGCCACCAACCTCGGCGAGGCCCTCCGTCAACTCACCGCCAAGCCCCAGCTGGTCGTGGACGCCCTGCACGGCGCGCCGAAGCTGGCCTGGCGAACGAATGTCGTGGCCCGGGACTCGCTCGGCAACCCGGTCGGGCGGACGGTGCTGACCGATGCCCGCACCGGAGCGCAGATCGACGCGTGGGACACCCTGGAGACGGTGGGCGGCGACGGAAAGTCGCTGTACAGCGGAACGGTCCCGCTGGACACCACCCTCTCGGGATCCACGTACCAGCTCAAGGACGCCTCGCGCGGGGGTACTTACACGGGTGACGCGGCGGGCAAGAGCGACCTGTGCCTGCTCGGGACCATCTGCCTCACCCGGGCGCCGTCGACGGTGTTCACGGACGCCGACAACCACTGGGGCACGGGCGCGACCACCGACCGTGCGACCGCCGCCGTGGACGCGCAGTACGGCACCGACATGACCTGGGACTACTTCAAGGGCGTGCACGGCCGTAACGGCATCGCGGGCGACGGCAAGGGGTCGTTCAACCGGGTGCACTACGGGACGCGGTACAACAACGCCTTCTGGGACGACAGTTGCTTCTGCATGACCTACGGCGACGGGGACGGGACCAATCTCGGACCGCTGGTGTCGCTGGATGTGGCGGGGCACGAGATGTCGCACGGGGTGACGTCCAAGACGGCGGCGCTGACGTACTCGGGTGAGTCCGGGGGCCTGAACGAGGCGACCTCGGACGTCTTCGGCACGCTGGTCGAGTTCCACGCGGCGAACGCCTCCGACCCCGGTGACTACCTGATCGGCGAGAAGATCGTCCGGGACGGCTTCGGGCGGGACGCGCTGCGCCACATGGACAAGCCGAGCAAGGACGGCAGTTCGGTCGACTGCTGGACCACGGGGACGGCCGACCTGGACGTCCACTACTCCTCCGGCGTCGGCAACCACTTCGCCTACCTCCTGGCGGAGGGCAGCGGCGCGAAGTCCATCAACGGCACGGCCCACAACTCCCCCACCTGCGACGGCTCCTCGGTGACGGGCATCGGCCGCGCCAAGCTGGGGGCGATCTGGTACCGGGCCCTGACGGTCTACATGACGTCGTCGACGAACTACGCGGGCGCGCGCACGGCGACCCTGAGCGCGGCGAAGGACCTGTACGGGGCGGGGAGTTCGGAGTACGCGGCGGTGGCTGCGGCTTGGCGCGCGGTCGGCGTGGGCTGAGCTCAGTCGATGATGCGGCGCACCGGTTGCCCCGTGAGCTGGGCGATGGTCTCGAAGTCGGAGTCCTGGTGCAGCACGGTGAGCTTGTGATGCCGGGCGGTCACGGCCACCAGGAGATCCACGGGGCTCGCACACTGGTGCCGGCCGCGATCGGCGAGCCCCTGTTGCAGCGCGGCCGTGTCCTCCCAGGCACGGTCGCGCATCGCGTGGTGGGGAAAGGTCTCGCGCAACAGCCCGTCCGCCTCGTAGTACGCCGGGCGCCCGCCGACGGCCCGCAGGAACTCCTGCCGCACGGGTTCGCAGAGACCCACCAGGCCGGACTCGACGAGCTGGTCCCACTGCGGACCCGTCTGGCGGCGATAGAACCGGATCAGGGCGCTGGTATCGATGAGGAAGGCCTCGCTCACGCCGCGTCGTGCTTCCCGTCGCGCGGGGACGCGGAATCAGCACGTGCCGCGTCCGCCGGTTCCTCGATGATCGAGAAGTCGATCTCGCCCTCGGCGACCATGTGCCGCATCCGCTCCACCGCGGCGGCACGCTTCCGCCGGTCCGCGACCTCCCGGAGCGCAGCGTTGACCGTGTCCTTCTTCGTCGTCGTGCCCAGATGACGAGCGGCGTCGGCGAGCGCTTCGTCATCCAGGTCGATCACGGTGCGGGACATGACACCCTCCCGTCGTATATACGTTTCCAAAAGAAGATATCAACCGTGAGCCGACCACAAAAGCCATGGCAGTCGCCCCCAAGCCCCGGTTACGCTCCCGTGCCGCCCACGACATTGGAGTGCTGTGCCGTCCTCGCCGCGCAAGATGCGTCCCGATGAGCTCGACATCGACGTGGAGTTGGTGCGGCGGCTGATTGCCCGGCGGTTTCCGGAGTGGGCGGGGCTGGGGGTCCGGCCGGTGCGGTCGGCCGGGACCGACAACGCGATGTACCGGCTCGGGGACGAACTCGTCGTGCGGATGCCCCGGTTGCGCGGTGGGGAGGGGCAGATCCAGCGGGAGCATCAGTGGCTGCCCCGGCTGGCGCCGGAGTTGCCGTTGTCCGTGCCGGTGCCGGTGGCCGTGGGGGCTCCGGGGGGCGGGTATCCGCTGGTCTGGGGGGTGTACGAGTGGCTGGAGGGGGCCAACGCCCATGACACGCCGCTCGCCCGACCCGCCGAGGCCGCCGTGCAGTTGGGGCGGTTCGTCGCGGCCCTGCGGCAGGCCGACGCGAGCGGCGCGCCGCCGTCCTATCGGGGCTCGCCGCCCGGACACCACGATCACTACGTGCGCGGCGCCATCCGTGATCTCGGGTCCGACGGGACGATCGATCCGGTGCTGGCCACCGAGGTGTGGGAGAAGACGCTGGGGCTGCCGGGATGGGACCGCGCGCCGGTCTGGCTGCACGGTGATCTTCTGCCGGGCAATCTCCTCACCGTCGACGGCCGGCTCACCTCCGTCATCGACTTCGGCTGCCTCGGTGCCGGGGATCCGGCAGCTGATCTGATGGCCGCGTGGACCGTGTTCGGCGCCGATGCCCGCGAGGCGTTCCGCGCCGCCGCCGAGCTCGACGACGTCACCTGGGAACGGGGACGGGGGTGGGCCCTGTGCTTCGGCCTGATGGCCGAGCACTACTACGGGGACGCCTTCGGCAACGGCATGAACCCGGTGCTGGCGGAGGTGGGACGGCGGGCCGTGGCTGAAGTGCTGGCGGAGTGCGGGTGAGTTCAGCCGCCTGCCGTGGCGGACTCGGTCACCAGGTCGCGCACCGGGCGGGGCTCGGCCCTTCCCAGCAGCTCCGGTACGTCGGAGACCTTCGCCTCCAGGAAGCCCGCCGCCATGTTGGAGAGCAGCGACAGGGTGTGGGTGATCTGGTAGTCCTCCAGGCCGTGGCCCGCCAGTGCGGTGCGCGCGTCGGTGAGGGAGGTGGGGCGGTACGCGACCGGTCTGCCGTACCGCTCGGTCAGCAGGTCGGCCAGGTCGGCGCCGCCGAGCGCGGTGACGCCCTCCAGTTCGTACGTCCGGCCCGCGTGGCGGCTGCGGCCCCCTGAGGTCAGGGCGCCGTCGGCCTCGGCCGCCACTCGTACCGTGATGTCCGCGAGGTCCTCCCTGGCCACGACCGACATCCGGCCCGTGCCGTACGCGGCCGAGAAGACACCGGTCCCGGCGGCCGGTCCGGCGGCCGCCGTCGAGAGGCCGCCGAGGAGTTCGGCGTACAGGCCGTTGCGCAGGATCGTCGTGTCGTACGGGCCCTGGGCCAGGCGGTTCTCGGTCCAGCGGTGCGGTAGGGCGAGGGTGGTGCGCTCGCCCGATGCGGCCAGGCTCGTATAGATGACGTGGCGGACGCCCGCCGCTGCCGCCGCGTCGGCCACCGCGCCGTGGCGGGCCAGCACGATGTCGTCCTCGGCGTATCCGGCGGAGATCATCACCAGGACGTCGACCCCGGTGAGGCCTTCCGCGAGGCTCCCCGGGTCGTCGAAGTCGATGCGCCGCGCGGTCGCTCCGTCGCCGCCCCGGGTGCCTGCCACGACCTCGGCCCCGCCCGGCGCGGACAGCGCGGACAGGCCCTGGAGCACCAGTCGGCCCAGTCCTCCTGAGACCCCGGTCACGAGAATCATTCGAGCGCCCCTTGTGTTGATCCCTTGTGAACAGCACCGAGCATCCGCCGAGTTCGGCGGTTCCATAAGGAGGCACTTTCGTGTCAGGCCCGAACACCGCCGTAAGTTCCCAGGCCAACGGCGCTCTGCCGGAAGGGCCGTGTGGCGATGACGACTGCGGGATCCGCGATGTGCTGGACCGGCTGGGCGATCGGTGGACCGTGCTGGTGGTCGTGGAGCTCACCAAGGGCAGCCGCCGCTACGGCGAGTTGGAGCGTGCGATACCCGGTATCTCGCAGCGCATGCTCTCCCTGACCACGAAGCGGCTCGGCCGGGACGGGCTGGTCGAACGGATTGTGCATCCGACCCTCCCGCCCCAGGTCGAGTACCGCCTGACGCCGATGGGCCGCGGCTTCTCGGCCGTGATCTCCGGGCTTGCCGACTGGTCCCGCGATCACAAACCCGCCATCGCGGCGGCCCGGACCGCCTGGGACGCGGAGCACCCCGGGAGTGCGGGCGGGATGTAGCCCACGGGGCCGTTCAACTCCCGTACGGCCGCCTCTCCTTCGCCTCCCGCAGGGCCGTCCCCCACCACTCCAGCTGGTCCAGCATCGTCTTCGCCGCCGCGTCCGGGGCCGAGGGGTCCTTCAGGCGGCCGGAGTCGTCGAAGGAGGCGCCGGCGTTGTGGAAGGAGACGGTGTCGCGGACGGTGACGGCATGGAGTTCGGCGAAGACCTGGCGAAGGTGCTCGGCGGCGCGCAGACCGCCCGCAAGGCCGCCGTAGGAGATCAGAGCCACGGGCTTGGCGCGCCACTCCGCGTAGTGCCAATCGATGAGGTTCTTCAGGCCCGCCGGGAAGGAGTGGTTGTACTCGGGGGTCAGGACGATGAACGCGTCAGCGCGGGCCAGCTTCGGGCTCACGTCGGCGAGGGCCGCGGTCGCCTCCTCGGTGCGGGCGAAGGACGTGGGCAGTTCGATCCCGGCCACGTCCACGACCTCGGCCGCAAGGTCCTCGCGGCGCTCCACGTGCTCCAGGATCCAGTCGGCGACGACCGGGCCGAAGCGGCCGTGGCGGTTGCTGCCGATGACGACGGTGACGTTCAGGGGTTCCATGGCGGAAGTCATGACGACAGCGTGATACCTCAACCTTTGTCGAGGTCAAGCGCCGCATCGGGTCACCCGTTCACACGCGCCGCGCAGCCACTTGCCCGACGCCCGCGCAGGGCGGTCCTGACCTGCCAAAACGCGCCGCGCCACCGGCCTTCCTGACACCCATTCACCCCAATTCTGACGCTCTCTCAGGAAGCGGCCCCGGCCCGCAGCCCCTTACCTCTGAAGGGCAGTGACCACCGCTGATCCCCAGGGAGCATCGATGCGCCGTACCGCCCGTCTGCTGACCGGGAGCGCGCTCGCCGTCGCGGCTGTCGGGCCGGTCTGCGCACCGGCGTACGGCGCGGGCGCCGCGAACCTGGAGGTCCGTCCCTCCTCGGTGGTGCCGGGCGGACAGGTCACCGTGAACACCTCGGCCTGCGCGGACGGCGGTACCGCGACAGGCGACGCCAGCGCGGTGGGCGCGGGCCGGTTCACGCTGACGCCCAGCACCCATGAGCGGGACGCGATCGGACAGTTCCGGGTGCCGCCGAGCGCGCAGCCGGGGACGTACGAGATCACCGCGACCTGCGCCGAGGGCGGGCCGAAGGTGACCGGCGACCTGGTGGTGACGCTGACCTCGCAGCGCGGGCAGGTGCATCCGCGAGGAAGTGTGAAGACGGGGGTCGGCGGCGCACTCGGCCCCGACCCCGTGCAGACCGCGGCCGGCGTGGCGGCTCTCGCCGTCGCCGCCGCGGGCGGTACCTGGCTCCTGCATCGCCGGGCGAGAGGCGACGGGATCTGACGGACACCCTCCGCTGTCCGTCCCGCCGGTACCGCATGTCCCCTCCCCCTCCGGGTCCGACGCCCCTCGCGGCCCGGAGGGGGAACAGGGTCCGTCCAGGAGGCTCGCGTGCGCAGGTACAGCAACACCGCGATAGCGGCCGTCACGGCGGTGGCCCTCTGTTCCGGTGCCTGGCTGCTGCACAGCGGCGCCGAGGGGCACGCCCCGCCGCAGCCCTCCGCCGCCCAGGCGCACGCCGACCCCGCCGACCGGCAGCCGTTCGCCGCGCCCGCACTGCCGCCCTCCCCGCCGGACCATGTCCGCATCCCGTCGATCCGGGTCGACGCCCCCCTCATGGGCCTCGGGCTCACCCCGTCCGGCAGCCTCGACGTCCCGCCCGCCGAGCGGGAGAACCTCGCCGGCTGGTACGAGTCCGGCACCACCCCGGGCGAGCAGGGCACCGCGATCGTCGCGGGCCATGTCGACAACGCCGAGGGCCCCGCCGTCTTCTACCGCCTCGGCGCCCTGAAGAAGGGCAGCGCGGTGGAGGTGGACCGGCGCGACGGCTCCACGGCCGTCTTCACGGTCGACGCCGTCGAGGTGTACGACGCCCGGGACTTCCCCGACGAGAAGGTCTACGGCGCGGCCCGCCGCCCCGAGCTGCGGGTGATCACCTGCGGCGGGGGCTACTCGCGCGCCACCGGCTATCAGGGCAATGTCGTCGTCTTCGCGCACCTCACCGGCAGCCGGTGACCCCAGGACGTTCCACTTGGATCAGGCCACCCACTGCTCGTACGCCATGTTCGCCACCAGCGCGAACACCACCGTCAGCAGCACGATCCGGACGAAGCCGCTGCCCTTCTTCAGGGCCGTGTGCGCGCCGAGCGTGCCGCCCGCCAGGTTGAAGAGGGCCATCAGGGCGGCGAGCTGCCACAGGACCGTGCCCTGCCAGGCGAAGGTGGCGAGCGCGCCGGCGTTGGTGCAGCAGTTGACGATCTTGGCGGTGGCGGAGGCGGCGACCAGGTCGAGATGGAGCACCGCGGTGAGGGTCAGGACGAGGAAGGTGCCGGTGCCGGGGCCGATGAGTCCGTCGTAGAAGCCGATGCCCACGCCCGCGAGGCCGATCGCGGTGAGGATCTGACGGCGGGTGGCGGGGCCGGTCGCCGGGGCGGTGCCGAAGGCCGGGCGCAGGATCACGAAGGCGCCGACCGTGATCAGCACCACCATGATCACCGGCTTGAGGACCTCGGTGCTCATCCCGGCCGCGAGGAAGGCCCCGCCGGACGATCCGGCCAGCGCCGCGAGGCCGATGCGGACGGCCAGGCGGACGTCGACCGGGGTCTTGCGGGCGTAGGTGACCGCCGCACCCGTCGTGCCGACGATCGCCACCGCCTTGTTGGTGCCCAGCGCGTAGGCGGCGGGCGTGTGCGAGGGCAGTCCCAGCAGCAGCGCGGGGAGCAGCAGGAGCCCGCCGCCGCCGACCACGGCGTCGATCCAGCCGGCCGCGAGGGCGGCGAGGCAGAGGACGACGATCATGGTCAGCGATATGTCGGGCATGATCGCGACCCTAGGGACGGGATACATGCCCTGTCCATGTACCTGAGCGCTTTCTGAGGTTCCCGGCGCGCCGCACCCCGCCCTCACAGCCCGCCCCCGCCCGGCACCCGGAACCCTCACACTCACCCGGCGGCCCCGCTGAGGGCAGAGTTCCCCGCGCGAAACAGACGTGATGCTGCCGGGTAACACCCGCACCGCACGCTCAGTGCCATGACCTCGAATACGCGTGTGGTGGTGATCGGCGCCGGGCTCGCGGGCGTACGGCTCGCCCGGCGGCTCGGCGAGCTCGGCACGCCCGCGCTGCTGATCGGCGAGGAGGAGCACCGGCCCTACAACCGGGTGCTGCTCGCCGAGGTGCTGGCCGGGCGATACGCCCCCGAGGTGATCGCGCTGCCCACCCCGGAGGGCCTGATCCGCACCCGGGTCACCGACATCGACCGGGAGGAGCGCGTCGTCGAGTGCGCGGACGGCTCGAAGATCGCATACGACACGCTGGTCCTGGCCACCGGCTCCAACCCGGTGCTGCCGCCCCTGCGCGGGCTGTTCACTCCGGACCATGTACTTCCCGAGGGCGTGCACGCCTTCCGCACCATGGACGACTGCCTGGGCCTGTCCAAGGCGGTACGGCCGGGGGTGCGCGCGGTCGTCATCGGCGGCGGGCTGCTCGGGGTCTCCGCGGCCCGGGCGCTCGCGGTGCGCGGCGCCCAGGTCGTCCTCGCCCAGCAGTCCGAGCGGCTCATGGAGCGCCAGCTCGACCCGGGCGCCTCCAAGCTGGTGCTGCGGCACCTGAAGGACCTCGGTGTCGAGGTGCACACCGAGTGCCGGGTGCGCGACGTGCGCTGCGTCGGCGGCGCGGTCCGCTCGGTGGAGATGGCCGACGGCTATGCCCTCGACGCCGACCTGGTGGTGCTGGCCTGCGGGGTGCACCCGAAGGTCGGGCTCGCCAAGGAGGCCGGGCTCGCCGTCCACAAGGGCGTCCTCGTCGACGACGAGCTGCGCACCTCCGACCCGCACATCCGGGCGATCGGCGACTGCGCCCAGCACAACGGCACGCTCTACGGCCTCGCCACCCCGGCCCTCGAACAGGCCGAGGCGCTGGCGGAGCTGCTCGCCGGTGACTCCGGCGCCCGCTACACCGGCACCCGGGCCCTGACCCGGCTGACCCTCAACGGCAACACCACGGCCGCCGACCTCACCCCCTTCGACCTCGCCGCGTTCGGCGAGACCGAGGCGCTCCCGGGCGACGACGTCGTCCAGCTCACCGACGCCACCCGCGGCACCTACCGCAAGGTCGTCGTCCGCGACGACCGCGTGGTCGGCGGGGTGCTCGTCGGCGAACTCGGCACCGTAGGCGCGCTCGCCCGCGCCTGGGAGGGAGCAGAGCCGCTCCCCTCTGACGGCGCTCCCCTGCTCCACCTGCTCACCAACGATGGAGGCTCCTGATGACCGCCACCCCGGGGCCCACCCCCACGATCGTGCTCGTCGGCCACGGCATGGTCGGCCAGCGCTTCCTGGAGGCGCTCGCCGAGCGCGGCCTGACCGCCACGCACCGCGTGGTCGTCCTCTGCGAGGAGCCGCGGCCCGCCTATGACCGCGTCGCGCTCACCTCGTACTTCTCGGGCAAGACGCCCGAGGACCTGTCGATGACCGACATGGAGTTCATCGAGAAGCACTCCATCGAGCTGTACGTCGGCGACCCGGCGCTCACCGTCGACCGGGAGGCGAAGAAGGTCACCGCCAAGTCGGGCCAGGTCTACGACTACGACATCCTCGTCCTGGCCACCGGCTCCTTCCCGTTCGTGCCGCCCGTACCGAACAAGGACGCCACCGGCTGCTTCGTCTACCGCACGATCGAGGACCTGCTCGCGATCGAGGAGTACGCGAAGAACGCCACGACGGGCGCCGTGGTCGGCGGCGGTCTGCTCGGCCTTGAGGCGGCCGGCGCGCTCAAGGGCCTCGGACTGACCTCGCACATCGTGGAGTTCGCGCCCCGGCTGATGCCGGTGCAGGTCGACGAGGGCGGCGGCGCCGCGCTGCTGCGCACCATCGAGGACATGGGCCTGAGCGTGCACACGGGCGTGGGCACGCAGGAGATCGTCGTCGACGAGGCGGGCGCCGTCACCGGCATGAAGCTCTCCGACGGCTCCGAACTCGCCACCGACCTGGTCGTGTTCAGCGCGGGCGTACGGCCGCGGGACCAGCTCGCCCGCGACTGCGGCCTCCAGGTCGGCGAGCGCGGCGGCATCGCCGTCGACGAGCAGTGCCGTACGGTCAACGACCCGCACGTCTTCGCGATCGGCGAGTGCGCGCTGGCCTCCGACGGCCGGGTCTACGGCCTGGTGGCCCCGGGTTACGAGCAGGCCGAGACGGCCGCCGCGACCATCGCCGCCGACGAGGCCGCCTTCACCGGCGCCGACCTGTCCACCAAGCTGAAGCTCCTCGGCGTGGACGTCGCCTCCTTCGGCGACGCGCACGGCACCACCGAGGACTGCCTGGACGTCGTCTACTCCGACTCCCGCGCGGGCCTGTACAAGAAGCTGGTCATCAGCCGGGACGGCACGCTGCTCGGCGGCATCCTGGTCGGCGACGCGGAGGCGTACGGCACCCTGCGCGCCTTCACCGGCTCGGTCCCGCCGGTCTCCCCCGAGTCCCTGGTGCTGCCCGCCGGCGCGGGCGCCCCGGTCCAGCTCGGCCCGTCGGCCCTCCCCGACGAGGCGGTGATCTGCTCCTGCCACAACGTCACCAAGGGCACGATCCGCGGCGCGGTCACCGACCACCAGTGCACCACCGTGCCCGAGGTCAAGAAGTGCACCAAGGCCGGCACCGGCTGCGGCTCCTGCGTCAAGGTCCTCGGCCAGCTCGTCAACGCCGAGCTGGAGGCCAGCGGCGTCGAGGTCGACAAGGGCCTGTGCGGCTGCTTCTCGCAGACCCGCGAGGAGCTCTACGAGATCGTCCTCGCCCTGCGCATCAGCAAGTACCAGGACCTGCTGGACCGGCACGGCCGCGACGGCGCCCGGGGCGGCGACGGCTGCGAGATCTGCAAGCCCGCGGTGGCCTCGATCATCGCCTCCCTCGCCCCGACCATCGGCGCCGACGGCTATGTCCTGGACGGTGAGCAGGCGGCGCTGCAGGACACCAACGACCACTTCCTGGCCAACCTCCAGAAGAACGGCTCGTACTCGGTCGTCCCCCGCATCCCCGGCGGTGAGATCACCCCGGAGAAGCTGATCGTGATCGGCGAGATCGCCCGTGACTTCGGGCTCTACACAAAGATCACCGGCGGCCAGCGCATCGACATGTTCGGCGCCCGCGTCGAACAACTCCCGCTGATCTGGACCCGGTTGGTGGACGCGGGCTTCGAGTCCGGGCACGCCTACGGCAAGTCGCTGCGCACCGTGAAGTCCTGTGTGGGCCAGACCTGGTGCCGCTACGGCGTCCAGGACTCGGTCCGGATGGCGATCGACCTGGAGCTGCGCTACCGCGGTCTGAGGTCGCCGCACAAGCTCAAGTCGGCGGTCTCCGGCTGCCAGCGCGAGTGCGCCGAGGCCCAGTCCAAGGACTTCGGCGTGATCGCCACCGCCAACGGCTGGAACCTCTACGTCGGCGGCAACGGCGGCGCCACCCCGCGCCACGCGGACCTGCTCGCGCAGGACCTCACCGACGCCGAACTGATCCGCCTGATCGACCGGTTCCTGATGTTCTACATCCGCACCGCCGACCGCCTGGAGCGCACCTCGACCTGGCTGGACCGGATCCCGGGCGGCCTGGACCACGTACGCGACGTGGTCGTGGAGGACACCCTCGGCATCTGCGAGGAGCTGGAGTCCCTGATGTCGGCCCATGTCGACCACTACCGCGACGAGTGGGCCGAGACCATCAACGACCCCGAGAAGCTCGCCCGGTTCGTGTCCTTCGTGAACGCGCCGGACACCCCGGACCCGGTCGTCGGCTTCGTCCCCGAGCGCGACCAGATCAAGCCCGACCTGCCGCTGCTGACGATCGGCCACCGTCCCCTGGAAGGGAGCACCCAGCGATGACCCTGGCACCCGAGGTAACCGACCTCAAGGTCCAACTCCAGCTGGAGGACAGCTGGTTCACGGTCTGTGACCTGAGCCGGCTGATCCCCGGACGCGGTGTGGCGGCCCTGCTGCCGGACGGCGGCCAGGTGGCCCTGTTCCGCGACCGCTCCGGCGCGCTGTACGCCATCGACAACCGGGACCCGTTCAGCGGGGCCGGGGTCCTCTCCCGCGGGCTCACCGGCAGCCACCAGGGCCGCCCGTTCGTGGCCTCGCCGCTGCTCAAGCAGCGGTTCGACCTCGCCTCCGGGCAGTGCCTGGACGACGAGTCGGTGCGGGTGGCGACGTACGCGGTGCGCGCGGCCTGACGTACGGCATCGGGCCCGGCCGGAGCGACCCGGCCGGGCCCTCGGCATGCCGCCCGCGCGACGGTCCCGGCTACGCCCCGGCGCGCGCGGACCGCCGCACCACCCCCCGGCCCGCTCCCCCGGCCTGCGGCTCCGCCCGGCGCGCCGGGTACGCCGGGCGGGCCCGCACCACCCCCGTGCGCCCTGTCCTCCCGCGCTCCGGGAACCCGGCCGCGCGGGCCCGCTGTCCCTGGGGTTGCCGGCCGCCCACGAGGGTCGCGGCCGCCGGACATCGGGGGATGACCATGCGCAGCTCACGCACCCACCGCCGCACCACCGCAGTCGGCCTCGCCGCCCTCCTCACCGCCGCGACACTGGCCACGACCACGGCGTGCGGCTCGTCGGGAGGCACCACGTCCAAGAGCGACGCGGGCCGCAAGAGGTCCGCGGCCTCCGGGCAGGCCCTGGAGAACAAGGCGTACGGCTACAACCCGTACGCCTGGGCCACCCGCCGGGACAGCAGGATCGGGGTCTACGGCATCGAGCTGCACGGCCAGAGCTTCACGCTCGGCGGCGAGGTCAAGCTGGTGCTGTACCGGGACAACCGGGTCCCCGGCGTCCCGTCCTGGTACCGGACCACGACCGCCCGCTGGAAGTCGGGCCGCCACGGCGGCGCCTTCGACGTCACGACCGGAATGCTGGACTGCACGGCCTACGGCTACGCCAAGGACTCCACGCTGATGGCGCTGGACGTCACCACGAACACCTGGTCCAACAAGGTCCGCGTGTCCACGGGCTGCTCCCGCTGAGCCGGTCGGCACGGGCCCGGAAAAACGGTTGGCCGATTGGGGGCGGGCGCTGCTTCCATGGCGGACATGGTGTCCACCGACCGTCTTCTCGCCTTCGCGGCCATGTCGTTCCTGCTGATCGTGGTCCCCGGGCCCAGCGTGCTGTTCGTCATAGGGCGCGCCCTCGCGCAGGGCCGCCGGGCCGCGCTGACGTCGGTGGTGGGCAACACCGTCGGCGCGTATGTGCTGGTCCTGGCGGTGGCACTCGGGGTCGGCTCGGTCGTGGAGCGCTCGGTGCTGGTCTTCACGCTGCTCAAGCTCGCCGGTGCCGCCTACCTCGTGTACCTGGGCGTCAAGGCGTGGCGGGAGCGCGGGGCGCTGCGGGCCGCGTTCGCCGAGGACGCGGCCGGGGCGGCGGCGCAGGGCGGGCTGCGCACCTTCTGGGAAGGGTTCGCGGTCGGGGTGACCAACCCCAAGACGATCGTGTTCTTCGCCGCGGTGCTGCCTCAGTTCGTGGACCGGGGCGCGGGACATGTGACGGCCCAGATGCTGCTGCTCGGCCTGGTCTTCAACGTCATCGCGCTGGCCTCGGACAGCGTGTGGGGCCTGGTCGCGGCGACCGCCCGGGGCTGGTTCGCCCGGTCCCCCCGCCGTCTGTCCGCGGTGGGCGGAGTCGGCGGGATGACCATGATCGGCCTCGGCGTCACGGTCGCCGTGACCGGCCGCAAGGACTGAACCTCACGAGCCGGGGCGAGGTACGACATTCCTGGCCGGCCGCTCCGACGCGCCCCGGAGTGGTTGCCCCGTCGCGGCGGCGACGGGGCCGGGGCGCCGGCTGCGGTGGCCCCGCGCACGGCGTGGGCATGGCGCCCGGCACGTCACAGCGGAGCCCTTGCGCCGGGGCCCGGACTCAGCCCACGAGCGGGGAGCCCTGCGGGTAGCCGTCCGGAAGGGGGCGGGTGTCCAGGTAGAACCATTCGGCGCCGGGGCCCGGGAGGGTGTCCGGCTGCGGCAGGCTCTCGACCGGGGCCGGGACGGGTGCCGGGGCGGAGAGCGGAGCCTTGCCGGTGCCGGACGGCTTGCCCGGCATCAGCAGCTCCACCCGCAGTCCCTGCGCCCGCTGCTGGGCGGTGAACTCCTCGACCTGGCCGCGGCAGGCGTGGTCGAGATGGGTCACCGCGGTCAGGTCCAGGCGGATCCGCGGCTTGCCGGCCGCCGCGGCGGCCTCCAGCGCCTCGATCACCTGGGGCAGCCGCAGGAAGGTGGCGTTGCCCGCCATGACGACCTTGGCGGTGTCCTCCTCCAGGTGCTGCCGGATCACGGTCTGCGACATGCGCAGCGCGGCCAGCACGATCCCGGCGAGGAGCCCGATGATCACGCCCTCCAGCAGGGCCGTCGCGACGATCACCAGCGTGGTCACGGTCATCACCGCGAACTCGCCCCGGTCCTGCCGCCACATCTTCGGGAACTCCGCGGGCGCGAACAGCTTCCAGCCGCTGTGCACGAGGACCCCGGCGAGCACCGAGATCGGGATCAGCGCGAGGACCTGGGGCAGCAGCAGCGCGAAGGCGAGCAGCCACAGGCCGTGCAGGGTACGGGAGATCCGGGTCTGCGCACCGGCCTGGACGTTCGCCGAACTGCGGGCGACCACCGCCGTGATGGGCAGCGCGCCCAGCAGCCCGGCCAGGGTGTTGCCGGTGCCCTGGGCGATCAGCTCGGTGTTGTAGCGGGTGCGCGGACCGCTGTGCATACGGTCCACGGCGGCCGCGGTGAACAGGCTCTCCGCCGAGGCGATGACCGTGAAGGTGAGGATCGACGTGATGATCGCCGCGTCGGCCAGACCCGCGAACTGCCCGGCGCCCGGCATCTGTACGGCGGCGGTCAGATCGCCGACCTGGAGGGTCTTCACCTCGACGCCCGGCAGCGCGGCGACCGCGCAGCCGATGCCGACGGCGATCAGCGCGGCCGGGAACTTCCCGAGCGGCCCCGGCACCTTCTTCCAGACGAAGGCCAGCACGATGGTGAGGACACCGAGCCCGGCGGCGGTCAGGGCCTGCCGGTCCGCCAGGACGTCGCCCAGCAGACCGGGCAGGCCGCTCATGTTCTCGATCGGGGTGCCCGGGGCCTTGGCGTCGGTCATCGGGTAGAGCTGGCCGATCATCAGCGGCAGTCCGATGCCGGCCAGCATGCCCTGGACCACGGCGAGCGAGATCGCCTGGAACATCCGGCCGAGCCGGACCAGACCGAGGACGATCTGGAGGATGCCGGAGAAGAGCACGATCACGCCCAGCATGGCCAGTCCGTGCTCCGCGACGGTCTCCGCGACCAGCGCGGCGAGTCCCGCCGCCGGCCCGCTGACCTGGAGCGTGCTGCCCCGGATCGCGCCCACCACCAGCCCGCCGATGACCCCGGAGACGATCCCGAGCTCGGCCGGGACCCCCGAGGCGACGGCCACGCCGATGCACAGCGGCAGGGCGACGAGGAACACGACGAGGGAGGCCGTGATCTCGGTGCCGATGTCGACCTTCCCGCCCTTCCCCGCACCGGCCCGGACGGCACCACCGGAGCGGACGGCACCACCGGCCCCGGGGGCATCTCCGGCCCCGGCGGCATCACCGGCCTGCCCGCCGCCCCCCGCCCGAGCGGCCGCCCCACCCGGCTCGATGCCCCCGCCGCCCTCGACCCGAACGGTGCCCCCGGACCGCCCGCCCCCTCCCCGGGCGGTCCCCCGACCCCGTCCCGGCCCCCGTCCCGACCCGCGTCCCCTCGCATGCGCCCCGCTCATCCGGAATGCACCCGGAAGCTGTCGTCGGCGTCGAGTTCGTGCAGCCGGCCGGTGTCGACCTCGTAGTACCAGCCGTGCAGCCGCAGGTCGCCCCGGGTCAGGCGGCGCCGTACCACCGGGTGACTGCGCAGCGCGGCGAGCTGGTTGACGACGTTGCGCTGGGCCACGCCGGACAGCGACGGATCGGCGCCGCCGGTGGTGAGCACCTCGGCGAGTCCCGGCCGGGCCGACTCCAGCCAGGCGTCCACGCCGGGCAGCGCGGACAGGTCGTCGCCCGAGGAGAGCGCGCCCATCGCGCCGCAGTGTGAGTGACCGCACACGACGATGTCCTGAACCTCCAGCACGTCGAGCGCGTATTCGACGGTGGCGGCCTCGCCGGAGGCTCCCGGTTGCCCGTAGGGCGGCACGATATTTCCCGCGTTACGCAGCTCGAATATCTCTCCGGGCCGGGCGCCGGTGATCAGTGCGGGTATGACCCGTGAGTCCGAGCAGGTAATGAAGAGTGCCTCGGGATATTGCCCCTCGGCCAGTTTCCGATATTCATCGCTCTCGAAATCGACCCGTCGCCCGAACGCACGGGCGCGGTCCAGCAATGCCTTCAACGCAGTCTCCTCCAAGGCGAGTTCGGCCAGATGACCACAGCGTATGAGGGCGCACACCAGACGAAGGTTAAGAGAACACCAGAGCCCGGACAGGGGGCGGACATTTCTTGCCCGAAACACCGGACGACACATCTGAGAAATCGCTTTCTGAGCGGCTCGTCACACCGGGCCTCTTTTGCGCGACGCGGCGTTGAAACTGCTTGTAGGTTGGCAACTCCACGACACGTCATTCGTGTTGTCCGGATTTCACGGAGAGACAGGACGTATGGGCGTACGAGTGCTGCTCATCGAGGACGACGAGACGATCGCCGAACCACTCACCGAAGGGCTCGGACACTTCGGGCTGACGGTCGACCATGTCGCCACCGGCTCCGAGGGACTGAGAGGTCCGTACGGCGATGTCGTCCTGCTCGACCTGGGGCTGCCGGACATGGACGGCATCGACGTCTGCCGGGGCATCCGGCAGGTCTCCGACGTCCCCATCGTCATCCTCAGCGCGCGCGGCGAGGAGGCCGACCGGGTGCTGGGCCTGGAGCTGGGAGCCGACGACTATCTCGCGAAACCGTTCAGCGTACGGGAGCTGGTGGCCCGGGTCCGGGCGGTGACCCGGCGCACCCAGCGCCCCCGGGGGCCGGTGGAGGCCACGCTCACCGTGGAGGAGACGGCGCCCGGGCCACCGTACGAACCGGGCCCGCTGGTCGTGGACCGCCGTACCCGGCAGGTCTGGGTCGGTGAGGTGCCGCTGGCCCTGACCCCCAAGGAGTTCGAGCTGCTCGCGCTGCTCACCGAGGACCCGGGCGCGGTGTACTCCCGGCAGCAGATCCTGGACCGGGTGTGGGACCCGCACTACGAGGGGCCGACGAAGACTTTGGACGTCCATGTCGCCGCGCTGCGACGGAAGTTGGGGCACTCGGCGTGGATCCAGACCCTGCGCGGAGTGGGGTTCCGGCTGGCGGTGCAGACGGATCCGGGACCGCCGCAGCAGGTGGACTTCCCGTGACCCGTCGCCTCCTGTCCAGCTATCTCTGTCTGACCGCCCTGGTGCTGCTCTGCCTGGAGATCCCGCTCGGCTTCCGCTACGCGGCCGACGAACGGGACCGGGCGGCCGACGCGGCCCGGGACGAGGCCGAGTCGGCGGCGTCCTACACCGCGCTGTCCCTGGCCACCGGCCGGGCCGGACTCGACCTGACGGAACGCGCGGCCCACTGCGCCGAACGCGTCGGCGGGAAGGTGGTGATCGTCGACAGCTCGGGCGGGGTGCTCGCCGCCTCGCACCCGGTGTCCCGCCGGGCGGCCCGCGCCCTGCCCGCGCGCCCCGGGATCGCGGCGGCGCTGAAGGGCTCGGCCACGAGCGATGTGCGCATGGCCGTGGTCGGCGGGGCGGAACACCTGTCCGTCACCGCGCCAGTCGCCGAAGGAGCCGGGGGCGCCGTCTGGCTCATGGTGCCCACCCAGGCGGCGCGGGAGCGGATCGACCGCGCCTGGCTGCTGCTCGGCGCCGGCGGGCTCGGGGTGCTCACCGCGGTCTCCGTCGTCTGCCTCGCCCTCGCCCGCTGGGCCGGCCGCCCCATCCGGGAACTGGAGCGCGCCACCCACGCGTTGGCGGAGGGCGAGGTGACGGCCCCGGTGCCGGTGACCAAGGGTCCGCCGGAAGTCCGCAGGCTGGCGGCCGCGTTCAACCGTACGGCCGCCCGCCTCGCCCATCTGCTCGCCTCCCAGCACGCGTTCGCGGGCGAGGCCTCGCACCAGCTGAAGACGCCGCTCGCGGCGCTGCGGCTGCGCCTGGAGAACCTGGAGCCCGATGTGTGCGGGCCCGGCCAGGGCAGCCTCGCCGCCGCCGTGACCGAGACCGACCGGCTCGCCAGAATGGTCGAGGGCCTGCTGGCGATGGCCCGCCTGGAGGAGGACGCGGCCACCCCGGGCCCGGTGGACGTCGGCGCGGTCTGTGTCGAACGGCACGGGACCTGGCTGCCGTTGTTCGAGCGCGAAGGTGTCGCCCTGGTCCTGTTCGCGGGCAGCGTGGGCCCGGTGCTCGCGGTGCCGGGGGCGGTCGAGCAGATCCTGGACAACCTGCTCTCCAACGCCCTGCGGGCCTCCCCAGCCGACAGCACGGTGACCATCGAGCTGCGGCTGTACGTGCCCGCCAAGCGTGCGCTGCGCGACGCCAGACCGTGCTGGGTGGACCTGCATGTCACCGACGAGGGCCCCGGCATGACCCCGGAGCAGCGGCAGCGTGCCTTCGACCGCTTCTGGCGCGCGCCGGGTGCGCCCAAGGGCGGCACGGGGCTCGGTCTCTCCCTGGTCCAGCGGCTTTCGGTCGCGAGCGGTGGGGCGGCGAGCCTGCACGCGGCGGCGACCGGCGGGCTGGACGCGGTGGTGCGGCTGCCGTCCGCGGAGGTCTCGGCCGGCGTCAACGCGATCGGCAGGCAGGGCACCCGCCGCCGCGAGGCTCCGGCGCTCCCCGCCTAGGCGATGCGCCCAGGCATACGGCCCCGTCACAACCTGTCCATAACGCGTCAACCCAGTGCTACCGGGCGCGGTAACCCCGGAGCCCTAGCCTCCGTGTCCGCACGACCCCGTCGCCGACCGGTGGCGGGGCGGTCTCCACCCCTGGAGCGAGAGTGGAACGTCGTACTGTCCTGCGTGCGGCCGTCCTCGGCGGATCCTCCGCCGTCTTCGGCGGAACCCTGTGGCGCGGCGCCGCGTACGCCGCGCCCGCACAGCCCGGCACCGGCCCGTACGGGGCGCTCGGTTCGCCCGACGCCAACGGCATCAGACTGCCCAGCGGCTTCACCAGCCGGATCATCGCCCGGTCCGGGCAGACGGTCTCCGGAACGTCCTACACCTGGCACAACGCCCCTGACGGCGGCGCCTGTTACACCAACGGCAGTGGCTGGATCTATGTCTCCAACTCGGAGATCAACCCCTCCGGCGGCGCGAGCGCGGTGAAGTTCTCGTCCACGGGCACGGTCACGGGGGCGTACCGCATCCTGTCGAACACCCGCCAGAACTGCGCGGGCGGCAAGACGCCGTGGAACACCTGGCTGTCCTGCGAGGAGGTGTCCCTGGGGTACGTCTACGAGACGGACCCGTTCGGGGTGAACGCGGCGGTGCGGCGGGACGCGATGGGCCGCTTCAAGCACGAGGCGGCGGCCGCGGACCCGGTGCGCCAGGTGATCTACCTGACCGAGGACGAGTCCAACGGCCGCTTCTACCGCTTCGTGCCGGCCACGTGGGGCAACCTCTCCTCCGGCACCCTCCAGGTGCTGGTCGCGGGCTCGGCCACCTCCGGCTCCTTCACCTGGGCCAACGTCCCCGACCCGGACGGCTCCCCGACCTCCACCCGCACCCAGGTCTCCGGCTCGAAGTCCTTCAACGGCGGCGAGGGCTGCCACTACGCCGACGACACGGTGTGGTTCACCACGAAGGGCGACAACCGGGTCTGGCAGCTCAACCTGACCAACAACACCTACGAGCTGGCGTACGACGACTCCCTGGTGGTCGGCGGTTCGGCGCCCCTCACCGGCGTGGACAACATCACCGGCGCCTCCTCCGGTGACCTCTTCGTCGCCGAGGACGGCGGCAACATGGAGATCTGCGTCATCACCCCGGACGACGTGATCGCCCCGTTCC
Organism: Streptomyces cinnabarinus; assembly: GCF_027270315.1. NCBI lineage: Bacteria > Bacillati > Actinomycetota > Actinomycetes > Kitasatosporales > Streptomycetaceae > Streptomyces > Streptomyces cinnabarinus. The sequence goes on from NZ_CP114413.1 coordinate 3,054,420, forward strand.
TGCGCATCGACGGCCAGTCCGGCTCGGAGATCACCGGCCCGGCCTTCTCCCCCGACGGCACCCGCCTGTACTTCTCCAGCCAGCGGGGCACCAGCGGCAGCTCGTCGGGCGGCATCACGTACGAGGTGCGGGGGCCGTTCAGGGCCTGACTCCCCCCTTCCGGTAGCGGAGAGCTACCGTCCGGTCACGTCACGCTTGCATCACAGGTCCGCTCAACCGCCGCGCCCCCACGGGCCCCTCAATACCGTCAACACCTCACATCCTTTGGGGGGTTGCCACATGAGGCATGTCCGTACATCCACCGCTCTGGCCGCGGCGGCGCTCGCGCTGGCCCTGGCGCCCGGCGTCGCCCAGGCCCACGAGGGCGATCATCCGTTCGCGAACTGCTCCGAGGCGTACGCCAACGGGTACGCGAACATCGCCGAGGGGGACGAGCACTACGGCGGTCATCTGGACCGGGACCAGGACGGCATCGGCTGCGACCAGCCGCCGGCGGACTTCGAGCCGGTCGCGGACGGCGCGGGCGCGGAGAACTCGGCCGATGACAGCACCGACGACAGCACCGACCTCGCCGCCACCGGCGGCAACGGCGCCACCCCCTATCTGGCGGGCGGTGGCGCCGCGGTGCTGCTCGCCGGAGGGGGCGTCCTGCTCGCCGTACGACGGCGCCGTGCCGCCGTGCGGTAGGACAACGCCGAGGGGCGGCCCCCCGCACGGGTGCCGCCCCTCTTCTGGCGATCCGGAGCCGCCGTGGATCGGTACTGAGGGTCGGGGACCCACAGCGGCTCCGGAGTCGGTGAGGTCAGCGGTGGTCGCTGCCCTCGGACTCGGAGGCCGCGCGGCCGGCTTCGAGCCGCGCGACCGGGATGCGGAACGGGGAGCAGGAGACGTAGTCCAGGCCGACCTCGTGGAAGAAGTGGACGGACTCCGGGTCGCCGCCGTGTTCGCCGCAGACGCCGAGCTTGAGGTCGGGGCGGGTCTCACGGCCCGCCTTCGCGGCGGCCCTGACCAGTGAGCCCACGCCGTCCTTGTCGATCGTCTCGAACGGGCTGACGCCGAAGATGCCCTTCTCCAGGTAGGCCGTGAAGAACGAGGCCTCCACGTCGTCCCGGCTGAAGCCCCACACCGTCTGGGTGAGGTCGTTCGTACCGAAGGAGAAGAACTCCGCCGCCTCCGCGATCTGCCCCGCGGTCAGCGCGGCACGCGGCAGCTCGATCATCGTGCCGATCGACAGCTTGAGCTTGACGCCGGTCGCGGCCTCGACCTCCGCGATGACCTGGTCGGCCTCCTCGCGGACGATCTCCAGCTCCTGGACCGTGCCGACGAGCGGGATCATGATCTCGGCACGCGGGTCGCCCTTGGCGTTCTTGCGCTCGGCGGCCGCCTCCGCGATCGCGCGGACCTGCATCGTGAACAGGCCGGGGATGACCAGGCCCAGGCGTACGCCGCGCAGACCCAGCATCGGGTTCTGCTCGTGCAGCCGGTGCACCGCCTGGAGCAGTCGCAGCTCGTTCTCGTGCGGCTCCTGACGGGACTCCGCGAGGGCCACGCGCACCGACAGCTCGGTGATGTCGGGCAGGAACTCGTGCAGCGGCGGGTCGAGCAGACGGATCGTCACCGGCAGGCCGTCCATCGCGGAGAACAGCTCCACGAAGTCCTGCTTCTGCATCGGCAGCAGCGCCTTCAGGGACTCCTGGCGCTCGGCCTCGGTGTCGGCCAGGATCAGCCGCTCGACCAGCTCCCGCCGGTCACCGAGGAACATGTGCTCGGTGCGGCACAGCCCGATGCCCTGGGCGCCGAAGCGACGGGCGCGCATCGCGTCCTCGGCGTTGTCCGCGTTGGCGCGTACTCGCAGCCGGCGCTTGCGGTCGGCGAACGCCATGATGCGGTGCACGGCCTCGACCAGCTCGTCGGCGTCCTGCGCACCGGCGTGCATCCGGCCCTCGAAGTACTCCACGACGGGAGACGGGACCACCGGGACCTCGCCCAGGTAGACCTTGCCGGAGGAGCCGTCGATGGAGATGACGTCGCCCTCCTCCACCACATGCCCGCCGGGGACGGTCATCCGGCGGCGCTTGGTGTCGACCTCCAGCTCCTCCGCGCCGCAGACACAGGTCTTGCCCATGCCGCGCGCGACCACGGCCGCGTGGGAGGTCTTGCCGCCGCGCGAGGTCAGGATGCCCTCGGCCGCGATCATGCCGTCGAGGTCGTCGGGGTTGGTCTCCCGGCGGACCAGGATGACCTTCTCTCCCGAGCGCGACCACTTCACCGCGGTGTAGGAGTCGAAGACCGCCTTGCCGACCGCCGCGCCCGGCGAGGCGGCGATGCCCCGGCCGACCTGCTCGACCTTGGCCTCCTCGTCGAACTTCGGGAACATCAGCTGCGCGAGCTGGGCGCCGTTGACGCGCTGGAGCGCCTCGGCCTCGTCGATCAGGCCCTGGTCCACGAGCTGCGTGGCGATCCGGAAGGCCGCGCCCGCCGTGCGCTTGCCGACACGGGTCTGGAGCATCCACAGCTGACCGCGCTCGATGGTGAACTCGATGTCGCAGAGATCCTTGTAGTGGTTCTCCAGCGTCGCCATGATCTGCATGAGCTGGTCGTACGACGTCTTGTCGATCGACTCCAGCTCCGCGAGCGGGACGGTGTTGCGGATACCCGCCACCACGTCCTCGCCCTGGGCGTTCTGGAGGTAGTCGCCGTAGACGCCCTGGTGGCCGGAGGCGGGGTCACGGGTGAAGGCGACACCGGTGCCGGAGTCCGGGCCCAGGTTGCCGAAGACCATGGAACAGACGTTGACGGCGGTGCCCAGGTCGCCGGGGATGCGCTCCTGGCGGCGGTAGAGCTTGGCGCGGTCGGTGTTCCAGGAGTTGAAGACCGCCTCGATGGCGAGGTCCATCTGCTCGCGCGGGTCCTGCGGGAAGTCCCGGCCGGCCTCGGTCTTGACGATCTTCTTGAACTTGGTGACCAGCCGCTTGAGGTCGGCCGCCTCCAGCTCGGTGTCGACCGTGACCTTCTTGGCCGCCTTCGCCGCGTCCAGCGCGTCCTCGAACAGCTCGCCGTCGACCCCGAGGACCGTCTTGCCGAACATCTGGATCAGCCGGCGGTAGGAGTCCCAGGCGAAGCGGTCGTCGCCGGCCTGCTTGGCGAGGCCCTGCACCGACTTGTCGGAGAGGCCGATGTTCAGGACCGTGTCCATCATGCCGGGCATGGAGAACTTGGCACCGGAGCGGACCGACACAAGGAGGGGGTTGTCGGCCTGGCCGAGCTTCTTGCCCATCTTGGCCTCAAGGGCGTCGAGGTGCGCACTCACCTCGTCACGCAGTGCCGCCGGCTCCTCGCCGCTTTCCAGGTAGACCTTGCAGGCCTCGGTGGTGATGGTGAAGCCGGGAGGTACCGGGAGGCCCAGGTTGGTCATCTCGGCGAGGTTCGCACCCTTACCGCCCAGAAGGTCCTTGAGCTCCTTGTTGCCCTCGGTGAAGTCGTAAACGAACTTTTTGTTTTCCGACACGGGTCCCAACTCCTCGAGGACTCGGTGGCTGCCCTGACGGCGAGGAACATACCCAGATCGAAGGCGCCTGGGTACGTCCACTTGTGCGTCATGCGCCTGTAACCAGTCGTCAGCCAGAGGATCGAAAGTCAAAGCTTGGCAAGGAAGCGCGCCGTGATGTGTTCAGTTCTTGAACGAATACACCCTCACGGACCCCTAATTCCGCTCACATGAGCGCCTATCCACACGTCTGAGTTCGATCGATGAACGATCAGGGGGTGGCACCGAGTGCCACCCCTTGGAGAAGTGCAGTAGCCCAAGATTCGCTCATCTGAGCGCAACCCTTATCAAGGGTGGCGAGAATCACGCTGTCACAGGCGACGGGATTTCACCATGCGGACGTGACTTGGGACGGAAACGCGACGGTCATACGCCGAGCGCGAGGAGCCGCTCCTCGGCCCGCTCGGGGGCGTACAGGTACTCCACGACCAGCGCACCCGCCCCGACCAGCCCGGCCCGCTCCCCCAGCCGTGAGGTGACGACCTCCAGATGAGCGGTGGAGCGCGGTAGCGCCCGCTGGTAGAGCAGCTCTCGTACGCCGGTCAGGAACGGCGTTCCGGCCAGATCGCCCGCGATCATCAGCACCCCGGGGTTCAGCAGGGTCACCACCGTCGCCAGCACATCCCCGACCTGCCGTCCCGCCTCCCGGGCGAGCCCGACCGCCTCCGGATGCCCGGACGCCAGCAAGTCCCGCACATCCGAGCCGGAGGCCGCCCGCACCCCGGCCTCGGCCAGCCGCCGGGCCACGGCACCGCCGCTGGCGACGGCGGCGAGACAGCCGTAGGACCCGCAGCGGCACAGGACGTCGGCGCCCACCCGGATATGGCCGATGTCCCCGGCGCCGCCGTCGATGCCCCGGAAGAGCGAGCCGTCGACCACGACGCCCGCGCCGATGCCGGTGGAGACCTTGACCAGGACGAACGCGGAGCAGTCGGGGTAACCGACGCGCTGTTCGCCGTACGCCATGAGGTTGGCGTCGTTGTCCACCAGGACCGGTACCCGGGGTGCGCCGGTGTGCTCGGTGAGGGATCGGGCGAGGCGGCCCCTGATGTCGTAGCCGTCCCAGCCGGGCATGATCGGCGGCTGGACGACCCGGCCGGTCTCGCTGTCGACCGGCCCCGGGACGGCGACGCCGATGCCGCAGACCTCGTCCGCCCGGTGTCCGGCCTTCTCCAGCAACTCGGCGAACCAGCGTCCCAGCTCCCCGAGGACGACCTCCGGCCCGTCCTCGACGATCAGCGTGCCGCCGTGCTCGGCGAGGATCTCGCCGGTCAGCGACAGGACGGCGGCGCGGGCGTGCCGGGTGTCGAGGTCGGCGGCGAGGACCACGGCGTGCGCGTCGTCGAATTCCAGGGTGATGGAGGGGCGTCCGCCCAGCGGGGAGTCGACCGGCCCGCCGGCGCCCTCGCGCAGCCAGCCCGCGCGGAAGAGCCGGTCCAGGCGCTGACCGACGGTGGCCCGGGAGAGCCCCGTCACCTGTTGCAGGGCACCGCGCGTCGTGGCCCGGCCGCTGCGGACCAGTTCGAGCAGATCGCCGGCGCTGACCTGACCTCGACTCGTCATGCGCACCCCCTTGTGTTTCTCAAGTTTGCCTTACATATTGAGTTTTGCGTGTTAAATAGACGTAACCCCACTGCGGCTACCACCGAACCGTTCAGCCCAGTCGTCTCCCGGGGAGTCCCGCGTGGAACGCACCGCCCAGCTCGTCGCCCGCCCAGCGCAGCGGACCATTGCATACGACCCGGCCGACCGGTCGTCGTCCATGCACACCAGGGCCGCCCGGGTCCTGGAGTCCAACTGGACGGGCGCCTCCACGGTCCCCTCGCGCGGCCTGTATCCGCACCAGTGGTCCTGGGACTCGGCGTTCATTGCGATCGGACTGCGGCACCTGTCGCCGTTACGGGCCCAGACGGAGCTGGAGACGCTGCTGACCGCCCAGTGGGGCGACGGACGCGTCCCGCACATCGTCTTCAACCCCTCCGTCCCGCTGGACGCGTACTTCCCGAGCCCCGACTTCTGGCGCTCCTCGACCGCGGGGCGCGCTGCGGGCGCCCCGCGCACCGTACAGACGTCCGGCATCGTGCAGCCACCGGTGCACGCGCTGGCCGCCTGGCTGGTGCACCGCGCGGACCCCGGGCTGTCCCGCGGCCGCGGCTTCCTGGCCCGGATCTACCCGCGACTGGCCGCCTGGCACCGCTATCTGCTGCACCGGCGGGACCTGGGCGGCGGCGGTCTGGCCTCGGTCGTCCACCCCTGGGAGCAGGGCATGGACAACAGCCCCTGCTGGGACGCCCCGCTGGCCCGCGTCCTGCCCGCCCCGGCCCGCTCCTTCCGCCGCGCCGACCTCGACCACGGCGCCCCCGAGGACCGGCCGACGGATCTGGACTACGGGCGGTACGTACGGCTGGCGACGGACTACCGGGACGCCGGGTACGCCGACGGCAAGGGTGCCTTCGCGGTGGAGGACCCGGCGTTCAACGCCCTGCTCATCGCCTCCGAGCACGCCCTGGCCCGGATCGCCTGCGAACTGGGCGCGACCGGCACCGCCCGCCACGCGCGCGCCGAGCGCCTGACGACGGCGCTGCTGGACCGGCTGTGGGACCCGGAGCGCGGGATGTTCTTCTGCCGGGATGTGCGCGGCGGTGGCCTGATCCCCGAGCGGGGTGTGTCCGGCCTGATCCCGCTCCTGCTGCCCACGCTCCCGAGGGAGATCACGGCCGCCCTCGTCCGCACCGCGCGCGGACCGCACTTCTCGCTCGACGACACCACCCGCCTGGTCCCGAGCTACGACCTGCTCGGCGAGGCCTTCGACCCGCAGCGCTACTGGCGGGGCCCCGCCTGGTTCAACACCGCCTGGCTGCTGGAGCGCGGCCTACGCACCCACGGTGAGCGGGATCTGGCGGACGGACTGCGCAGCTCGGTACTGGAGTTGGCCGAGTCGTCGGGATTCGCCGAGTACGTCGACCCGTACACGGGCGCGGCCTGCGGCACGACCGACTTCAGCTGGACGGCCGCGCTGGCGCTGGACCTGCTGCACGACGAGCCGGCGCAGGACACGCACGACATCGGGGAAACCAAGCAAATCAAGGACATCAAGGGAGGGGACCGGGGATGACGGACCGCCATCATCTACTCGTGCACGGAGAGACGTTCGCCGCCGTGGGCGACGGCGGGGACATCAGCGGTGTCCGGGGCGCCGGCAGCTCCCCGGACGGCCTGTTCACACGGGACGCCCGCCATCTGAGCCGCTGGCAGCTGACGCTGGACGGCGCGGTGCCGGAGGCACTGTCCCCCGTGGCCGACGGGGACACGGCGCGCTGCGTCCTGGTCCCCCGGGGCGGCCGCCAGGAGCCACCGGCGTACACGCTCTTCCGCGAACAGGCCGTTGGGGACGGCTCGTTCGTCGAGTCGCTGCGGGTGACCAGCAACCTGCCGACCCCCACCACGGTCCGGCTGGCCATCACGGCGGACGCCGACTTCACGGACCAGTTCGAACTCCGCTCCGACCACCGCACCTACGCCAAGTCGGGCGCCGTCCGCTCCCGCCAAGTCCTCGACCACGGCGTGGAGTTCGCCTACCAGCGGGGCGAATGGCGTTCGTGCACCACGGTGACGGCCGAGCCCGCGCCGGACGCGGTGGAGGAGACCGGCACCGGCGCCAGGCGCCTCGTATGGACCCTGGAACTGGCCCCGCACGGCACGACGGAGCTGGCCTTACGCGTAATGGCCCGCCCCCACGGCGACAAACGAGCCCTGCGGGTCCCCCGCTCCCCCGCCGCCCTCAACGAGCAACTACTGGCCCTGGAAGGCGAGTTCGTAGAGGGCGTCCCCTTCCCGACGGGCTGGCCGGAACTGGCCGCGGCCTGTGCCCGGGGCCTGGCGGACCTGGCCTCGCTCCAGATCCCGGCGACGGGCCCGGACGGCGAAGAGGTCCGCGTCCCCGCCGCGGGAGCCCCCTGGTTCCTCACCCTCCTGGGCCGGGACGCCCTGCTCACCTCCCTCTTCGCCCTCCCCTACCGCCCCGGCCTGGCGGCGGCCACCCTCCCCGCGCTGGCCGCGACCCAGGCCACCGAGACCGGCGCGGGCGCCGTGGCCCAGCCCGGCAAGATCGTGCACGAGGTCCGGCACGGCGAGCTGGCCCACTTCGGCCAGGTGCCGTACGGCCGCTATTACGGCTCGGTGGACGCGACCCCCCTCTTCCTGGTCCTGCTGGGCGCGTACGTGGAACAGACCGGCGAAACGGAGCTCGCCCGCCGCCTGGAACGGCACGCCCGAGCGGCCGTCGCCTGGATGCTGGACCACGGCGGCCTGACCTCCCGCGGCTACCTGGTCTACCGGGCCGACCGCGGCGGCCTCGCCAACCAGAACTGGAAGGACTCCCCCGGCGCGATCTGCTGGTCCGACGGCACCCGCGCGAGCGGCCCGGTGATGGCGGCGGGCGCGCAGGGCTACGCGTACGACGCCCTGCGCCGCACGGCATGGCTGTCGCGGACGGTGTGGGAGGACGAGACATACGCGGCCCTGCTGGAGCAAGCGGCGGGCGACCTGCGGGACCGCTTCCAACGGGACTTCTGGATGCCGGAGCGCTCCTTCCCCGCGCTGGCGCTGGACGGCGAGGGCCGCCAGGTGGACGCGCTGGCGTCGGACGCGGGCCACCTGCTCTGGTCCGGCCTGCTGGACAAGGAGTACGGCGAACAGGTGGGCCGCCGCCTATTGGAGCCGGACTTCTTCTCGGGCTGGGGCGTCCGGACCCTGGCCGCCGGCCAACCGGCGTACCACCCCCTCTCGTACCACCGAGGCTCGGTCTGGCCGCACGACAACGCCCTGATCACCCTGGGCCTGGCCCGCTACGGCCTGCACGACGAGGCCCGCACGGTGGCACACGCGCTGGTGGACGCGGCGACGACCACGGGCCACCGCCTGCCGGAGGTCCTGGCGGGCTACGGCCGCGAATCGCACTCCGAGCCGGTCCCGTACCCCCACGCCTGCGTCCGCGAGTCCCGCTCTGCGACGGCCCCGTTGGCGCTGCTGACGGCTGTGGGCGGGGCGTGAAGACCCGGTTGGCCGACCGTTTGCCCGGTGTTTGCCGAGCGCTGGTCCGGCAGGGCTGAACAGCGACGGGAACGGGCCCGTACGAACCTACGGCGGGCCCGAACCCCCAGCCCACCCCGCCAGGGCCGCACGGAAGGACCACCGGGTGCCTGTCTCCACGCGCCTAAGCCACCCCGAGGGCACACCACCCCAAGAGCCGACACCCGACGAACCGACAAAGGCCGAGCGGGACGAACCCGCAGCCGAGCCGGAGGCGCAGGAAGACGAACCCGCAGCCGAGCCGGAGGCGCAGGAAGACGATCCCGCAGCCGCCGACGGCGAGAACCCGCCACCGGGGCCACCCGCACCCGACGACGAGAGCAGCACCGGTGGTGCGGTTGGAAACGAAGATCTGGCCGAAGGCGAAGCCGAGGCCGGAAGCCGACGAACCCTCCGCTGGACCGTCACCGCCCTCTCCGCCGCCCTGGTCCTTGCCACCCTCCTCCTCCCCAACAGCCTCGCCGCCCTACGCCCCAACCGCTTCACCCGCATCCCCGCGGAAGCGATCGTCGGCGCCGCGATCCTGCTCTCCCTCCCCCGCCGCCCAAGAACCATCGCCGCGGCCCTCGCCGGCACCCTCCTCGGCACCCTGACCATCCTCAACTTCCTGGACATGGGCTTCCGCGAGTACCTCGGCCGAGGCTTCAACCTCGTCCTCGACTGGTCCCTCCTGGACGACGCCCAGTCGTACATGAAGGACTCGATGGGCGAGGCCACCACCCTCACCGCCACCATCGCCGCGGTACTCCTCGCCGTACTCCTCCTCGTGGTCACCGCCCTGGCCACGGTCCGACTCGGAAACGTCCTGGCCGACCACAAGGAAAGGGCGGCCAAGGCCACCCTCATAGCCGGCACCGTCTGGATCACCTGCTCCGCCCTCGGCCTCCAGCTCGCCGGACTGCCCATCGCCTCGGACCGGGCGGTCTCCGCACTGGCCATCCAGGCGAAGCGCGTACAGGACACCCTCAGGGACGAGGCGGCCTTCGCGAAGGAGGCCAAGGAGGACAGCTTCGGCGCGACCCCCGCGGCCCAGCTTCTCCCCGACCTGCGCGGCAAGGACGTCATCTTCACCTTCATCGAGAGCTACGGCCGCAGCGCGATCGAGGACCCGGTCATGGCCCCCGGAGTGACCAGCACCCTGGAAGCGAGCACCGAGTCCCTCGACCAGGCGGGCTACAAGGCCAAGAGCGGCTGGCTGACCTCGGCGACCTACGGCGGCAGCAGCTGGCTCGGCCACTCCACGTTCCTCTCCGGCCTGTGGATCGACAACCAGCAGCGCTACCGCACGGTGACCTCGGGCGACCACCTGACCCTCACCAAGGCGTTCCAGAAGACCGGCGCCTGGGACACGGTGGGCATCATGCCGGGCATCCAGAAGGGCTGGCCGGAGGCCGGCTTCTACGGCCTGGACAAGGTCTACGACGCTTTCCAACTCGGATACCAAGGACCGAAGTTCAGCTGGTCGACCATGCCCGACCAGTACGCGCTCGAAGCCTTCCAGCGCCAAGTCCACGGCAAGAAGCGCGACAAGCCCCTGATGTCGGAGATCATCCTGACCTCCAGCCACCAGCCCTGGGCCCCCATCCCGGAACTGGTCGACTGGGACGACCTCGGCGACGGCTCCTTCTTCGGCCCCATCCAGAAGGCGGGCAAGAAGCCGCAGGACATCATCACGGACACCACCAAGTCCCGCGAGGAATACGGCAAGTCGATCGAGTACTCGGTCACGTCCCTGACCCAGTGGCTGGAGCGCTACGGCACCGAGGACACGGTCCTGGTCTTCCTCGGCGACCACCAGCCGATCGCCCGGGTCAGCGGCGACAAGGCGAGCCGGGACGTCCCGGTCTCCATCGTGGCGAAGGACCCGAAGGTCCTGGACAACATCACCGGCTGGAACTGGACCGACGGTCTACAGCCCGCTCCCGACGCCCCCGTCTGGAAGATGGACACCTTCCGAGACCGCTTCCTGACGGCCTACGGCTCCACCCCGCACCCCACCAAGGATTAGGGACAGGCCCTAACCGCCGGAGGTGTCCAGCTCCGCGTCCTCGCTGATGCCCGCGCAGTCGTACGGGTCCTTCAGCCAACCGTCCGGAAGAACCACCCGGTTGTTCCCCGACGTACGCCCACGCGGACCGTCCGCCCCGACCGGCCAGGCCTGGTCGAGGTCCAACTCGTCGAGGCCGGAACGGAGTTCGTCCAGGGACGAGGTGATGGCGAGGCGCTTGCGCATCTCGGAGCCGACGGCGAAGCCCTTCAGGTACCAGGCGACGTGCTTGCGGAAGTCGATGACCCCGCGGGCCTCGTCGCCGATCCACTCACCGAGGAGCGTGGCGTGCCGGACCATGACCTCGGCGACCTCACGCAGCACAGGGCGCCGGAAGTCGTCCCGCCCCTCGAACGCCGCCACCAGATCCGCGAACAGCCACGGCCGCCCCAGGCACCCGCGCCCCACGACCACACCGTCGCAGCCCGTCTCCCGCACCATCCGCACCGCGTCCTCGGCCGACCAGATGTCGCCGTTGCCGAGCACCGGGATCTCCGGCACATGCTCCTTGAGCCGGGCGATGGCGTCCCAGTCGGCGGTGCCGCCGTAGTGCTGGGCGGCGGTGCGGCCGTGCAGCGCGATCGCCGTCACGCCCTCCTCCACCGCGATCCGTCCGGCGTCGAGGTAGGTGATGTGGTCGTCGTCGATGCCCTTGCGCATCTTCATCGTGACCGGCAGCTCGCCCGCCCCGCTGACCGCCTCCCGCAGGATCGCCCGCAGCAGGTTCCGCTTGAACGGCAGCGCGGACCCGCCGCCCTTCCGGGTCACCTTCGGTACCGGGCACCCGAAGTTCAGGTCGATGTGATCGGCGAGCCCCTCCTCGGCGATCATGCGCACGGCCTTGCCTACGGTGGCGGGATCAACGCCGTAGAGCTGGATGGACCGCGGCTTCTCACTCTCGTCGAAGTGGATCAGCTGCATGGTCTTCTCGTTGCGCTCGACCAGCGCCCGAGTCGTGATCATCTCGCTCACGAACAGCCCCTTGCCACCACTGAACTCCCGGCACAGCGTGCGGAAGGGCGCGTTGGTGATCCCGGCCATGGGCGCGAGGACGACGGGCGGCTGGACGGTGTGCGGGCCGATCCGCAGGGGCGAGGGGGTCGTGGGCATTCCTCCATTGTGCCGTGCAATGAGTTGGCAAAATTCATTAGTTAGCCACACTATCGAAATCTGCGTACGATGAACCCATGCCCGAGCTCAGTCCACGCCGCCGCACGCTGGTGCTCGCGATCTGCTGCCTGAGCCTGCTGATCGTGAGTCTGGACAACACTGTCCTGAACGTGGCCCTGCCGTCGATGCAGCGCGATCTGCACGCCGACACCGCCGGTCTCCAGTGGACGATCGACGCCTACACCCTGGTCCTGGCGTCCCTGCTGATGCTCGCGGGCTCCACCGCCGACCGGATCGGCCGCAAGCGGGTCTTCATGGCGGGCCTGGTCGTGTTCTCGCTCGGCTCCCTGCTCTGCTCCCTCGCCCCCGACCTGAACCTGCTGATCGCGGCTCGGATGGTGCAGGCGGTGGGCGGGTCCATGCTCAACCCGGTCGCCATGTCGATCATCACCAACACCTTCACGGACTCCCGGGAACGCGCCCGGGCGATCGGCGTGTGGGGTGCGGTGGTCGGCATCTCGATGGCCGCGGGACCGCTGGTCGGCGGGCTGCTCGTGGACACGGTCGGCTGGCGCTCGATCTTCTGGCTCAACCTGCCGGTGGGCATGGCCGCACTGGCCCTGACCCTGCGGTACGTGCCGGAGTCCCGGGCCCCCCAGCCCCGCCGGGTGGATCCGGTCGGACAGGTGCTGGTGATCACGCTGTTCGGTTCCCTGACATACGCGATCATCGAGGCGCCGACGTCCCTGACCTCGGTGATCCCCTTCGCGGTACTGGCGGCGGCCGCCCTGGCGGGTCTGCTCCGCTACGAACCGCGCCGCGCCGACCCCCTCATCGACCTGCGCTTCTTCCGCTCAGCGCCCTTCAGCGGCGCCACGGTGATCGCGATCAGTGCGTTCGCCGCACTGGGCGGCTTCCTGTTCCTGTCGACGCTGTACCTCCAGAACGTCCGGGGCCTCAGCGCCCTGCAGGCCGGCCTGTGGATGCTGCCACTGGCCGTACCGACGTTCCTCTGCGCCCCGCTGTCCGGCCGCCTGATCGGCACCCGCGGCCCCCGAATCCCGCTCCTGATCGCGGGTGTGACCATGACGACAAGCGCCCTCCTCTTCGCCGCCCTCGACGCGGAGACCTCCAACACCACCCTGTTCCTCGGATACGTCCTGTTCGGCATCGGCTTCGGCTTCGTCAACGCGCCCATCACCAACACGGCGGTGTCCGGAATGCCCCGAGCACAGGCCGGCGTCGCGGCGGCGGTCGCCTCCACCAGCCGCCAACTGGGCCAGACCCTCGGCGTCGCCGTGGTGGGCGCCGTACTCGCGGCGGGCATCGGCTCCTCGTCGTACGGCGACGCCTTCGTCTCCGCCGCCGTGCCCGGGTGGTGGATCCTCACGGGCTGCGGGGCGGCGGTGCTGGTGCTGGGGGTCGTGACGAGCGGGCCGTGGGCGCGCCGGACCGCCGAGCGGACGGCCGAGCGGCTGGAGTCCGTGGGTGGCTCGGTCGCCGCACCCTCACTCGTTCGAGCAGTGAAGAAGTGACCTCGCCAGTACAGGCATCGACGTCAGCGACCTCGGAAACGGCCCGCGTCCAGCGGTTCGGACAGGGCACAGCTTGGACAACTCGCTGTGAAGGATCCCCTGTTGATGTTGGTCTTGCTGCACACTCCTCCTCGGGCTTTCCCAGGACTCTGGAGGCGTCATGCCGCAGCTCAACACGAGCAAGGTCACCCGCTGGGACCAGCACGGACGCGAACATGTCGTCCAGGTACGGCGAACGGGGGTGCAGCGGACGGTGAGATGCGACACCTGCGGGTGGCGCATCTCGGTGCAGTTCCTGCCGTGGCTGAAGGCGGAGGAGCATTTGGCCGAGGCGCATCAGGCGACAGTGGATCCGTCCGTCACTTGATGTCTGTCGGCCGGTGGGGGCTGGTCGCGCAGTTCCCCGCGCCCCTGAGGCATACTTGTGGGAGCGCTCCCAGAGGCTCAGTATGCATGAGTGACCCAGCCACCCGCCGTACGCGGCTACCGCCCCGCCGACCTCCCTGCGGTGGAAGACATCTGCATCCGCACCGCCCACAACGGCGGTGACAGTCGCCCCCATTACTCGGATCCCGCCGTCTTCCCGGCCGCCTTCGCCAGTCCCTACGTCGAGTTGGAGCCGGAGTTCGCCTTCGTGCTCGACGACGGGCACGGGCAGGCCGTGGGGTACATCGTCGGTACCGCCGACACCCCTCGCTTCGCCGCCGACTTCCGTACGAAGTGGCTGCCGACCGTTGCCGAGCGGTACCCGGCGCCGGAGGGCCGGCCCTCGACCCCCGACGAGACGATCGCCGATCTCCTCCACCGCCCCGAGCGGATGGTCGTGCCCGAGCTGATCGCCCATCCGGCCCATCTGCACATCGATCTGCTGCCCGAGTGGCAGGGCCGGGGGTACGGGCGGGCCCTGATGCGGACCTTCCTCCGGGCCCTGCACACGAGCGGGGTTCCGGCCGTCCACCTGGTCATGTCGAGGGCCAACACCCGGGCCCGGGCCTTCTACGACTGTATGGGCTTCCATGAGCTCGACGTGCCGGAGCCGGGGTCGGTCGCCTACCTGGGGCGGGCGACCGAGGAGGACTGAGCCGTCAGGCCGAGCGCAGCCCGCGCGTCAGCAGGTCCACCACGGCCTCGAACTCGTCCTGCACCCCCGGGAGTTCCCATTCCCGGTGATAGCCGGGGTCGTGGAAGCGGGCGGTGGCCTGGAAGACGGCACGGGCGGTGGTGACGGGGTCGGCGGAGCTGAAGTCGCCCGACTCCACTCCGGCGCGGACGATGCCGGCGAGCTGACCGGTGAGGTCGGCCAGGTGCTCGTCGACCGCGTCGCTGTTCTCCGCGGCCAGCGTGGTGTAGGTGGCGAACAGTTCGGGGTCGTCCCCGGCCTTGTGCCGCTTGGCGTCGAACAGGGCCAGCAGCCAGGCCCGCAAGCGGCCCTCCGGGCCCCGCGCGGCCTCGGCGGCGATCCCGGCCAGCGCCTCGGACGTACGGTCCAGCCAGCGCTTGGTCACCGCCTCGCGCAGCGCCGCCTTGGTCCGGAAGTGGCGGTAGACGCTGCCGTGGCTGACGCCGAGCGCGCGGGCCACGTCGACCACGGTGGCCTTGGCCGGGCCGTGGCGGCGCAGCACCTCCTCGGTGGCTTCGAGGATGCGCTCGGCGGTCAGGGCTTCGGAGGTCGGTGCCATGGAGGAGACCGTACCTTCGGGTGCTACTTGCTGCCGAGGTGGGCCATCTGCGCGGCCGGGTAGCGGTCGCCCGCCGCCGCGTCCGCCGGGACGGCCCGCTCGATCGCGGCGAGGTCGGCGGCGTCCAGGGTGATGTCGAGGGCGCCGAGCGACTCGGTCAGCCGTTGCCGGGTGCGGGCGCCGACCAGCGGCACGATGTCGGTGCCGCGGGAGAGCACCCAGGCGATGGCGGTCTGCGCGACGGTCACGCCCTTCTGCTCGGCGATCTTGCGCAGGGCGTCGACCAGGTTCAGGTTGTGCTGGAGGTTCTCGCCCTGGAATCGGGGCGAGAGGGACCGGAAGTCGTTGGCCGCGAGCTGCCGGTCGCGGGTGAAGTGGCCGGAGATCAGGCCGCGGGAGAGGACTCCGTAGGCGGTGATGCCGATGCCCAGTTCGCGGGTGGTCGGCAGGATCTCCTCCTCGATGCCCCGGGAGATCAGCGAGTACTCGATCTGGAGGTCGGCGACCGGGGCGGTGGCGGCGGCCCGGCGGATGGTGTCGGCGCCGACCTCGCTCAGGCCGATGTGACGGACGTACCCCTTCTCGACGAGTTCGGCGATGGCGCCGACGGTCTCCTCGATCGGGACCTGCGGGTCGAGCCGGGCGATCCGGTAGACGTCGATGTGGTCGACGCCGAGGCGCTGGAGGGAGTACGCGGCGAAGTTCCGCACCGCGGCGGGCCGGCCGTCGTAGCCGCTCCAGCCGCCGTCCGGGGCGCGGAGCGCGCCGAACTTCACGCTGACCAGCGCCTGTTCGCGCCGTTCGGCGGGGGCCGTGCGCAGGGCCTCGCCGATCAGCATCTCGTTATGACCCATGGCGTAGAAGTCGCCGGTGTCGAGGAGGGTCACGCCCGCGTCCAGGGCGGCGTGGATCGTCGCGATGGACTCGGCGCGGTCGGCGTCGCCGTACAGCGCGGACATGCCCATGCAGCCGAGGCCGAGGGCGGAGACCTGGGGGCCGGTGGTTCCGAGGGTGCGGGTCTGTGTGGTGGTGGTCATGGATTCAGCATGACATGACAGCTGACAGATTTCAATATCTGTCATTCCATATCTGTCACGCGCCAGACGCGCCTGACCGGACTTTGGTCCAGACCTATTGACTGGAGGTCTGGACCACGCGCACTGTCATGCCTACGACACTCATGTCACCTCACCGCACCCCCACCGGGAGGCCCCGCATGATCCGCCGAGTCATCGGCCTGCTCACCGCAGCGGTCGCGACCGCCTGTCTCGTCCAGTTGCCCGCCGCCCCCACCGCCACCGCCGCCGACACCTGCGCCGTGAAGTCCAAGCCCGCCGGGAAGGTCCTCCAGGGCTACTGGGAGAACTGGGACGGGGCCGCCAACGGAGTCCACCCGCCGTTCGGCTGGACCCCGATCACCGACTCCCGGATCGCCGCGCACGGCTACAACGTGATCAACGCGGCCTTCCCGGTCATCCGCTCCGACGGCACCGCGCTGTGGGAGGACGGCATGGACACCGGCGTGAAGGTGGCCACCCCCGCGGAGATGTGCGCGGCGAAGGCCGCGGGCCGCACCATCCTGCTCTCGATCGGCGGCGCGACGGCCGGGATCGACCTCAACTCCACCGCGGTGGCCGACCGGTTCGTCGCGACGATCGTGCCGATCCTGAAGAAGTACAACTTCGACGGGATCGACATCGACATCGAGACGGGCCTGATCGGCAGCGGCAACATCAGCCAACCGTCCACGTCCCAGGCCAACTTGATCCGCATCATCGACGGTGTGCTGGCGCAGATGCCGGCCAACTTCGGCCTGACGATGGCCCCGGAGACGGCCTACGTCACCGGCGGCAGCGTGGTCTACGGCTCGATCTGGGGCGCGTATCTGCCGATCATCAAGAAGTACGCCGACAACGGCCGCCTGTGGTGGCTGAACATGCAGTACTACAACGGCAGCATGTACGGCTGCTCCGGCGATTCCTACTCCGCCGGCACCGTCGCCGGGTTCGTCGCCCAGACCGACTGCCTCAACAAGGGCCTCGTCATCCAGGGCACGACGATCAAGGTCCCGTACGACAAGCAGGTCCCGGGCCTGCCCGCCCAGTCCGGCGCGGGCGGCGGCTACATGTCACCGTCCCTGGTGTCCCAGGCCTGGCGGCACTACAACGGCTCACTCAAGGGCCTGATGACCTGGTCGATCAACTGGGACGGCTCGCGGAACTGGACCTTCGGCGACAACGTCAAGGCGCTCCAGGGCCGTTGACCGGCCGCGCGGCGGGCACCCCGAGCACCTCCAGCAGGGCGCGGGTGGCCGGGCTCGGGTTGAACCGGCTCCACGCGAGCACCTCGATCCGGCGCGGCCCGTCCGTCACCGGGACCAGCGCCAGCTCGGGGTCGCGCGCCGCCAGCGGCCGTACGAAGGCCGACGGCAGCAGCGCGACCCCGAGTCCGCGCGCGGTGAGCCGGGTGATCAGCTCGACGACCCCCACCTCGTACGCCACGTCCCGCACCAGACCCGCCGTGCCGAACGCCTGGTCGGACTGGGCGCGGGCCGGGGTACCGGGCATGAAGTCCACGAAGGTCTCCCCGGTGAGGTCCGCCAGGGCGACCCGGTCGGCGCCCGCGAGCCGGTGCCCGGCGGGCACGACCAGGACGTGCTCGTCGTGATCGAGCACCAGCGTCTCCACCTCGGCGGGGCGCTGGTCCTCGGGCAGTCCGAGGAAGGCGATGTCCAGTTCACCGGCCCGGATCGCGGTCACCAGATCGTCGCTGCGCCCGGAGCGCAGCACCACCCGGACCTCGGGGTGCCGTGCGCGGTAGCGCTGCAACAGCTCCGGTACGTCGACCGCGGCGGCGGTCACGATCACCCCGACCGCGAGCCGCCCGCGCACCACCCCGGCCGCGGCGGCGGCGTCGGTGGCCGCGCGGTCGGCGGCGGCCAGGCACTCACGGGCCCGCGCGACGAACGCCTCCCCGGCGCTGGTGAGTTCGACCCGCCGACTCGACCGGGCGAACAGCCTGACGCCCAACTCCCGTTCCAGACCGGCGATCCGGTGGCTCAGTGACGACTGCACCACGGAGCACCGCTCCGCCGCCCGCGTGAAGTTGCGGGTCTCGGCGACGGCGACGACGTAGCGCATCTGCTGAAGGTCCACTCATTCATCGTTGTCGTTCATCGCTGCTATCGCAACCATGCTTTGGATGCATGGCTGTTGGGGTCCGAGACTGCCGCACATGCAGAACTCGTACGCGCGGCACGCGGCGACCGTCGCGCTGACCGCTCTCGCCCCCGCGTCCTGGGGCACCACCTACGCGGTGACGACGGAACTGCTGCCCTCCGGGCACCCGCTGTTCGCCGGGCTGATGCGCGCCCTGCCCGCCGGACTCCTCGCCCTGGCGATCACCCGGGTGCTGCCGCGCGGCGCGTGGTGGTGGAAGGCGGCCGTCCTCGGCACCCTCAACATCGGGGCGCTGTTCCCGCTGCTCTTCGTGGCCGCCGAGCGGCTGCCCGGCGGGGTGGCCGGCACCCTCAGCGCGGTCCAGCCGCTGCTGGTCGCCGGGCTGGCCATCGCCGCGCTGCACACCCGGCCGACGGCGTGGACCTGGACCTGGGGTGTCCTCGGCGTGGCCGGGGTCGGGCTCGTGGTGCTCGGCCCCGAGGCCCGCCTTGACGCGGTCGGTGTGCTCGCCGGGCTCGGCGGTACGGCGGGCATGGCGGTCGGTGTCGTCCTCACCAAGCGCTGGGGGCGCCCGGAAGGGGTCGGCGCGATGACCCTGGCGGGCTGGCAACTGGCCGCGGGCGGCGTGGTGCTGCTCCCGCTGACGGTGCTCTTCGAAGGAGCGCCCCCGGCGATCGACGCCGAGGCCGCCGCCGGTTATCTGTGGCTCGGCGGCATGGGCGGGCTGATCTCGTTCACGCTGTGGTTCCGCGGAATCGGCAGGCTCCCGGTCGGCGCCTCCGCCCCGCTGGTGCTGCTGTCCCCGCTGGTGGCGACCCTCGTCGGCCTCACCCTCGGCGAGACCCTGGGCACGCTCCAGGCCCTCGGCTTCGCCCTCGCCCTGACCGCCCTGCTCGCCGCGCAGTTCAACTCCCCTGACCTGTCACGCCTGTTCACAAAGAGAAGGGACCCCGAGAAGGACATGAAGGACATGACGATCGCCGTCCTCGGCTCCACCGGCATGGTCGGCAGCCGGGTCGTCGCCGAGGCCGCCGCACGCGGACACCGGGTGCGCGCACTGTCCCGCAAGCCCGCCGCCGAGCACCCGAACGTGACGTCGCACCCGGTCGACGCGAGCGACCCGGACGCCCTGCGCGAGGCACTCGCGGGCGCCGACGCCGTGGTGGTCGCGGTGCGGACCGAACCGGTCGACCAGGACTTCCTGGTCGGTACGACCCGTGCGGTGCTCGACTCCGGCATACGCGTCCTGGTGGTCGGCGGCGCCGGAGTGCTGCGCAGTCCCGAGGACCCCGCGCTGCCGGTCGCCGACAACCCCGTGTACGTGCCCGCCGAGGTGAGGCCCGTCGCCGCGGCCGGGGTCGCCCAGTTGCGGGCCTGCGAGGCGCACTCCGACGACGGCTGGGTCTACTTGGCCCCGCCCGCCCTGCTGGAGCCCGGCGAGCGGACCGGCCGCTACCGACGCGGCACCGACACCCTGCTCACGGCCCCCGACGGCCGCTCCTGGATCAGCGCCGAGGACCTGTCCGTCGCCGTGCTCGACGAACTCGAACATCCGGGCACCGACCGCCTGGTGACGGTCGGTCATCACTAGCGGGCGGTGAAGGCGAGCTTGGCGCCCAGCGCCACGAACGAGCCCGCGAAGGTCCGCCGCAGCCAGGACATCACCCGGGGCCGGGAGGTGACCTGGCTGCGGACCGAGGCGGCCAGGATGCCGTAGAGGGCGAAGACCACGAAGGTCGCCAGCATGAAGATCCCGCTCAGCGCCAGCATCCGCGGTACCGCGCCCGGGCCCTGCGGGTCCACGAACTGGGGCAGGAAGGCGAAGAAGAACATCGTCAGCTTGGGGTTGAGGAGATTGATCAGCACTCCGCGGACGATCATCCGGCCCGAGGAGAGCGGCGCCGTCGTCCGGTCCACGGTGATCGCCTCCTTGTCGCGCAGCGTGGCCCAGGCCATGTAGAGGAGGTAGGCGACACCCGCGTACTTGAGGATCTGGAAGGCCGTGGCGCTGGCGTGCAGCAGCGCCGCGACGCCGGTGATGGTGGCGACCATGTGCGGCAGGATGCCGAGGGCGCAGGCGAAGGCGGCGACGACACTCGCCCGCCGCCCGTACGACAGCCCGGCCGCGAGGGTGTAGACGACACCGGTGCCGGGGGTGGCGACCACGATCAGGGTGGTCAGCAGGAACGCGATGCTCATGCCGCCACCCTGACCCGGCCGCCGTCCCGGTTACAGGACCAATCGGAAGTCCGCTTCCCGGACCACTCAGCCCTGCTTCAGCGGTATCGCCAGATCCACCACCTGGCGCCCCTGCGGGAACGAGCCCGTGGACCGCGCGGCCCCGGTGAGGACGTCCACCCGGAGGACCCGCGAACCGGTCACCGCGTAACCGGTGTTGGTGCCCCGGCCGGCCGAACTGTAGATGTCGAAGCCGGAGTCGGCCGGCGCGTCCACGCCGAGCCCGCCGGTGGGGGCGAGACTGCCCGCGTTGGCCGGGGACTGCACCGAGACCCGGTCCTGGGCGGTGTCGAGGTCGAAGAGGGTGGTGGCCGTGGCGGCGCTCAGGTCGTTGTTCGTGTACGCGACCCCCGTCACGCCGTTCGCCGTCGTGCCGGTCGTCGCGGGCGGGACCGGCGGGTTGGTGAGCGTGCCGTCGACCGCGGTGCTGCCCGCGGCGGGCGCGCCCGCGGGGTCGTCGATGTTGTGCCGGAGGTTCTGGCCGGTGTCACTGACCACCCGGAGCCGGTTGGCGGCCGGGTTGAAGTCGACGCCGAACGAGCTGCCCTGAAGGGCGACGCCGAGCTGCGAGACCTTGGTGGCGCGGGCCCCGATCTCCCGGACCGTGTAGATCCCGCCCCGGTCGCCGACGCCGTACAGCTTGCCGTTCTGCACCCGGTAGTCGATCCCGACGAGCCTGGTGTCTCCTTGCAGCCCGCTGACCTTGCCGAGCGGCAGGACGCTGCCGGGCCGGTCGAGGCGGAAGCTGACGAGGCGCTGGTCGGCGGTGAGGCCGGTGGCCCGGAGCCGGTCGCCCGCGGCGCCGGAGAACCCGGCCCCGGAGCCGGTCTGCGTGGCGACCGCCGATCCGGACCGCTCCGGGCCGTCGCTCGCCGCGACGTACCCGCCGGAACCGATGGCCAGGGCGAGAACGGCCGCTCCGATGACTGCTTGCTTGCGCATGGTGCCCCCGTAAAGGACGCGTGGCCCCCGGTGGGCCGCGCATGTCCTCCCCTTCGGAGCCGAATGCGCCCGGGATGGGCGAAACCCCGGTTCCGTTACGTCTGTTACGGAACCGGGGTTCTTGTGTGCCTTCGGTGACTAGCAGCCGATCAGACGCGAGGCGAGGTAGCCCTCGATCTGGTCCAGGGAGACGCGCTCCTGCTTCATCGAGTCACGCTCGCGGACGGTGACCGCGTTGTCGTCCAGGGTGTCGAAGTCGACCGTCACGCAGTACGGCGTGCCGATCTCGTCCTGACGGCGGTAGCGGCGGCCGATGGCACCCGCGTCGTCGAACTCGATGTTCCAGTGCTGGCGCAGCGCCTGGGCCAGGCCCTTGGCCTTCGGGGACAGCTCCGGGTTGCGGGACAGCGGCAGCACCGCGACCTTCACCGGGGCCAGCCGTGGGTCGAGGCGCAGCACCGTGCGCTTCTCCAGCTTGCCCTTGGCGTTGGGCGCCTCGTCCTCGACGTAGGCGTCCAGCAGGAACGCCAGCATCGCGCGGCCGACACCGGCGGCCGGCTCGATGACGTACGGCGTCCAGCGCTCCTGGGCCTCCTGGTCGTAGTAGGAGAGGTCCTGGCCGGAGGCCTTGGAGTGGGCGCCGAGGTCGTAGTCGGTGCGGTTGGCGACACCCTCCAGCTCGCCCCACTCGTTGCCGCCGAACTGGAAGCGGTACTCGATGTCAGCGGTGCGCTTGGAGTAGTGGGAGAGCTTCTCCTTCGGGTGCTCGTACCACCGCATGTTCTCCTCGCGCAGGCCGAGACCGGTGTACCAGTTCCAGCGCTGCCCCATCCAGTACTCCTGCCACTTCTCGTCCTCGCCCGGCTTGACGAAGAACTCCATCTCCATCTGCTCGAACTCACGGGTGCGGAAGATGAAGTTGCCGGGCGTGATCTCGTTGCGGAACGACTTGCCCATCTGGGCGATGCCGAACGGCGGCTTGCGGCGCGAAGTGGTCTGCACCTGGGCGAAGTTGGTGAAGATGCCCTGGGCGGTCTCGGGGCGGAGGTAAGCGATCGAGCCGCTGTCCTGCGTCGGGCCGAGGTGGGTGGAGAGGAGGCCCGAGAACTGCTTGGGCTCGGTGAACTGGCCCTTGTTGCCGCAGTTGGGGCAGTTGAGGTCGGCGAGGCCGTTCTCCGGGAGGTGGCCCTTCTTGGCCTCGTACGCCTCCTCCAGGTGGTCGGCGCGGAACCGCTTGTGACAGGAGGTGCACTCCGTCAGCGGGTCCGTGAAGGTGGCGACATGGCCGGAGGCGACCCAGACCTCGGAGGCCAGGATGACGGACGAGTCGATACCGACGACGTCCTCGCGCGACGTCACCATGTAGCGCCACCACTGGCGCTTGAGGTTCTCCTTGAGCTCGACACCGAGCGGCCCGTAGTCCCAGGCGGCGCGCTGACCGCCGTAGATCTCACTACAGGGGAATACGAAGCCACGGCGCTTGCTCAGGCTGACGATGGTGTCGATCTTGTCGGCGGCCACGGTGCTCTCTTCATTACGAATGGACGGCAGCGAATGCCTCAGGTTACCGGCGCGGCCCACCCCTGTATCAAATCGGTTCCCCACCCCCACCTTGTTGACAACGGTTTCCAGATTTGTTGAAAATGACTGTCATGAACGTACGACGACACCACATATCCGGGGTGGCCGTGGCGGCCGCCACGGCCCTCGCCCTGGGCACCCTCTCCGCCTGCTCCGACAGCGCCGCCGCGGGCAACACGGAGAAGTTCGACGTCGTCGCGTCGTTCTACCCGATGGCCTTCCTCGCCGAGCGGATCGGCGGGGAGCATGTGAACGTCACCAGTCTCACCGAGCCCGGCCAGGAGCCGCACGACCTGGAGATCAGCGCGAAGCAGACCGCGCAGCTCCAGGAGTCCGACGCGGCCCTCTACCTCAAGGGGCTCCAGCCCTCCGTCGACGAGGCGATCGCCCAGTCCGAGGCCGGGACGAAGATCGACGCCACCGAGCTGACCTCCCTGGAGGAGCACGGCACCGAGGTCGGCGGGCACGCCGAGGAGCACGACCACGAGCACGAGGAGGGCGGGGCGGACCCGCACATCTGGCTCGACCCCATGAAGTACGCCGAGGTCGCCGAGGGCATCGGCAAGGCCTTCGAGAAGGCCGACCCCGACCACGCCGCCGACTACAAGAAGAACACCGCGGCCCTGGTCGAGCAGCTCGACGGCCTGAACACGAAGTTCGAGGACGGGCTGAAGAACACCGACACCAAGGTCTTCATCACCACGCACGCCGCCTTCGGCTACCTCGCCGAGCGCTACGGCCTCACCGAGGAGGCCATCAGCGGCCTGGACCCGGAGTCCGAGCCGAGCGCCTCGCGCGTGAAGGACCTGGAGAAGACGGCGAAGGCCGACGGCGTCACCACCGTGTTCTACGAGACGCTCGTCAGCGACAAGACCGCGAAGACGCTCGCCGGCGACGCGAACCTCAGGACGGACGTTCTCGACCCGATCGAGGGCATCACCGACGACTCCCGCGGCAAGGACTACTTCCAGGTCATGGAGTCCAACCTCAAGGCGCTGCAGAGCGCCCTGGGAGCGAAATGACCAGCTCGGAGGAGCTCATGAGCGAGCCCGTCATCTCCCTGCGCGGTGTCCGCGCCGACCTGGGCTCGCGCCCCGTCCTGCGCGGGATCGACCTCACCGTGAACCGCGGTGAGGTCGTCGCGCTGCTCGGCGCCAACGGCTCCGGCAAGTCGACCGCCGTGCGCAGCGTCATCGGCCAGGTGCAGGTGAGCGCCGGTGAGATCGAGCTGTTCGGCACCCCGCGCCGCCGCTTCCGCGACTGGCACCGCGTCGGCTACGTCCCGCAGCGCACCACCGCGGCGGGCGGCGTCCCGGCCACGGTGACCGAGGTGGTCTCCTCGGGCCGGCTGTCCCGCGCCCGCTTCGGCCTGCTGCGCCGGGCGGACCGCGAGGCCGTGAACCGGGCCCTGGAGCTGGTCGGCATGGCGGACCGCGCGAAGGACTCCGTGGACGCGCTCTCCGGCGGCCAGCACCAGCGGGTGCTGATCGCCCGCGCGCTCGCCGCCGAACCCGAACTGCTGATCATGGACGAGCCGATGGCGGGCGTCGACCTGGCCAGCCAGGAGGTCCTGGCCCGGACCCTGCGCGGCCAGGTCGAGGCCGGTACGACGGTCCTGCTCGTCCTGCACGAACTGGGCCCCCTGGAGCCGCTGATCGACCGCGCGGTGGTCCTGCGCGACGGCTGCGTCGTCCACGACGGCCCGCCGCCCGAGGCCGTCGGCCAGCACGCGCTGCCCGGCCACGACCATGTCCACCCGCACGCCCCCGCGGGCGCCGAACCGATCCGCACGGGACTGCTGAGCTGATGGAAATCCTCGACTACGCCTTCATGCAGCGGGCCCTGCTCGCCGCCGTCCTGGTCGGCATCACCGCCCCCGCGGTCGGCATCTACCTGGTCCAGCGCCGCCAGGCCCTGATGGGCGACGGCATCGGCCATGTCGCGATGACCGGCGTCGGCCTCGGCTTCCTGCTCTCCTGGTCCCCGGTGTGGATGGCGACCCTGGTCTCCGTCCTCGGCGCGGTCCTCATGGAGCTCATCCGCTGGTACGGCAAGACGCGAGGCGACATCGCCCTCGCCATGCTCTTCTACGGCGGTATGGCGGGCGGCGTGATGTTCATCAACCTCGCGCCGACGGGCTCCAACGCCAACCTCACCTCGTATCTCTTCGGCTCCCTGTCGACGGTGAGCGAGTCGGACGTCACCGCGATCTGCGTCCTCGCGGCCTTCGTGGTCCTGGTCACCGTCGGCCTGCGCCGCCAGCTGTTCGCGGTGAGCCAGGACGAGGAGTTCGCGCGGGTCACGGGCCTGCCGGTGCGGGCGCTGAACCTGCTGACGGCGGTGACCGCGGCCGTGACGGTGACCGTCGCGATGCGCGTGGTCGGCCTGCTGCTGGTGTCGGCGCTGATGGTGGTCCCGGTGGCCGCGGCCCAGCAGCTCAGCCGCAGCTTCGCCGCGACCTTCGCCATCGCCGTCGCCATCGGCGTCACCGTGACGATCAGCGGCACGGTCACCTCGTACTACCAGGACGTGCCGCCCGGCGCGACCATCGTGCTGCTGACCATCGGCGCGTTCATCCTGCTGACCGCGCTGGCCGCGCCGCTGGCCCGGCGCCGCGCGAAGGCCCTGGCGGCGGCGCAGGAAACCGGCGACCCGGCCGAGTGTGTAATTCCGGCCAGCCGGGGCAGCGGGGGAAAGGTCGGTGTCTGACCGCCGACAGCCCGGGCTGGCACAATGGCCCGGGCAGGCAGACCTGAGGAGGCACCCCGTGACGACCGCTGGACCGCCCGTGAAGGGCCGCTCCACCCGGCAGCGGGCCGCCGTCGCGGCGGCCCTGGACGAGGTCGACGAGTTCCGCAGCGCGCAGGAACTGCACGACATGCTCAAGCACAAGGGCGACTCGGTCGGGCTGACGACGGTCTACCGCACGCTCCAGTCCCTCGCCGACGCCGGCGAGGTCGACGTCCTGCGCACCTCCGACGGCGAGTCGGTCTACCGCCGCTGCTCCTCCGGCGAACACCACCACCACCTGGTCTGCCGCGTCTGCGGCAAGGCGGTCGAGGTCGAGGGCCCCGCGGTGGAGAAGTGGGCCGAGGCGATCGCGGCGGAACACGGCTATGTGAACGTGGCCCACACAGTGGAGATCTTCGGCACGTGCGCGGAGTGCGCCGCCGCGTGAACCTGTGACGGTCCGGGGGCTGCCGCCCCCGGACCTCGTCGTTCAGTCCTGCTTGCCCTCCATGGCCAGCAGCTCCTCGTTCGGGATCGCGCCCCCGAACCGCCGGTCCCTCGACGCGAACTCCACGCACGCCCGCCACAGGTCACGGCGGTCGAAGTCCGGCCACAGCACGTCCTGGAAGACCATCTCGGCGTAAGCGCTCTGCCAGAGCAGGTAGTTGGAGGTCCGCTGCTCGCCGCTGGGCCGCAGGAACAGATCCACGTCGGGCATGTCCGGGTAGTACATGTACTTCGCGAAGGTCTTCTCGTTGACCTTCGACGGATCCAGCCGCCCGGCCCGCACATCCTCCGCGAGCGCCTTCGCGGCGTCCGCGATCTCGGCCCGCCCGCCGTAGTTCATGCAGAAGTACAGCGTGAGCTTGTCATTGCCCTTGGTCTGCTCCTGCGCGATCTGGAGCTCCTTGGCGACCGACTTCCACAGCTTGGGCATCCGGCCCACCCAGCGCACCCGGATCCCCAGCTCGTCGAGCGTGTCACGGGTCTTGCGGATGAAGTCGCGGTTGAAGTTCATCAGGAAGCGCACCTCGTCGGGCGAGCGCTTCCAGTTCTCGGTGGAGAAGGCGTACAGCGAGATCGCCCCGACGCCCATCTCGACCCCGCCCTGGAGCACGTCCAGCACCCGCTCGGCGCCGACCTTGTGGCCCTCGGTGCGGGGCAGCCCGCGCTCCTTGGCCCAGCGCCCGTTCCCGTCCATGACGATCGCCACATGCTTCGGGACGAGCTCCCCGGGGAGCTTCGGCGCACGGGCCCCGGACGGATGCGGCTCCGGCGCCCTGTACTCCCGACGCTGCCGCCCCAGGATCCCGCGTACGACCATGTGCCCCTCGACTCCCTTACTTTTCCACGTACCGAAGCGAACGCAGCCCGCGCTCCAGATGCCAGTGCAGGTAGGCGGAGACCAGTCCGCTGCCCTCCCGGACGTACCGCGGCTCGCAGGCGTCCGCAGTGCCCCAGTCTCCCGTAAGCAGCGCACCGAGCAGTTCCAGGGTCTGCGGCGAGGGTACGACGCTACCGGCCACCCGGCAGTCGACGCATACGGAGCCCCCGGAGGCGACCGAGAAGAAACGGTTGGGTCCGGGCATCCCGCACTTCGCACAGTCGCCGAAGCTGGGGGCGTAGCCGTTGACGGCGAGCGACCGCAGCAGGAAGGCGTCGAGAACAAGGTGCGGGGCGTGCTCACCGCGGGCGAGCGTCCGCAGCGCCCCGACGAGCAGCAGGTACTGCTGGACCGCCGGCTCGCCCTCGTGGTCGGTGAACCGCTCGGCGGTCTCCAGCATGGCCGTCCCGGCGGTGTACCGCGCGTAGTCGCTGACGATGCCCCCGCCGTACGGCGCGATGGTCTCGCTCTGCGTGCACAGCGGCAGCCCCCGCCCGATGAGCTCGCTGCCCCGCGCGAAGAACTGCACGTCCACGTGGGAGAACGGCTCCAGCCGGGCCCCGAACTTCGACTTGGTCCGCCGCACCCCCCGGGCCACCGCCCGCACGCGCCCGTGTCCACGAGTGAGCAACGTGATGATGCGGTCGGCTTCGCCGAGCTTCTGGGTGCGAAGAACGATGCCGTCATCCCGGAAGAGACTCATCGCGCGCCGCCACGGGGTTGCGGCCGGGGGACCGGGGGTTGGCCCCCGGATGAGCACACCATGATGCGGTCCGCTTCACCCAGCTTCTGGGTGCGCAGGACGATGCCGTCGTCGCGGAACAGGCTCATGGGGTCATTCTCTCGTACCGCGGGGGCGGTCGGGGCTGCTGATGGCGGTCCAGGGGGCCTGGTTCCAGGGGCTGGTGCGGTTGGCCGGGTCCAGCAGGGAGCGCAGATGGGCGTCGGCCGTCGCCTGCGGCGCGGGGAAGTCGGCGTCGGGGGTGCCGCGCAGCGTGTCCTGCCAGACCTGGCGGCCCAGCAGGTAGTGGTCGGCGTACTCGTGCCAGGAGGCGTACGTCCGCACCACCGACGGCACGATGTTCTTCAGCGCGGTCCAGGTGTCGCCCTCGTCGAGCAGCCCGCAGGCGAACCCCCGGCGCGAGATGTCGACGTACAGCGCCGCGTCCCAGGCGAGCGGCGAGACCCCGGTGAGCCGTTGCGCCCGGGCCCGGTAGCCGGTGCGGGACAGGTCGTCCAGGCGGTCGACGAGGGCCGCCCGGGAGCTGATCCCCCACTGCTCGGTCAGCCAGTGCCGGGCGCTGTCGTCGTCGATCCGAACGAACGGGTACAAAGTACTCCGTGAGGCGCTCTTGTCACGGCTCACCGGCGCGCTCAGGGACACCATCCACAACTGGTGCGCGGTGAGCGGCACGGGATAACGGCGGGCCGCCTTCGGGCCCCTCTTCCTCCAACTCCACAAACCCATGCCGCCGCACCCTAACGCCCGGCGTCAAGGAACCTCACCGCAGGTGTGCGCGGGCATCGCACCGGCCCGCTCGGCGGGCGTGGCCTGCCGGACCGACTCCGGCGCCGCGTCCCACTCGCGCCCGCCGCCGTACGGTCTGAGCTGGACGTACGGGCCCTCATGGCCCATGACCACGCCGATCCGTCCGGACCGGGTGTCGACGACGTGGGAACCGACGGGTGGCTTCACGGCAGTCATTCCTTCCCCGCTGCGCACGCTGCTTTCCGTCCCGTCTGTTCCCCCGGCCTCCCCTGTTTCACTCTTCGTGTCCCTCCGACGACACTGCGCGCCTACACTCCGGAAGGATCACTCGGCACTGCTGGCCTCCCACAGGTCGTCGAAGCGCTCGACGCGCTCCAGGACATGGTCCGCGGTCATCTTCAGCGTGGTCTTCGTGGGCGCGGCCCGGACATCGGGCTCGATCTCGTAGCACAGCTCGCCGTCGAAGATGATGAAGTCGTTCACCGAGGTCACCGGCGCGCTGTCGAGTTCCGACTGGTCCACGATCCGCGCGTCGATGCCGTACCTGCGCTGTCTCTCGCACAGCTTGCGCAGGGCCTCGGTGATCTCGTCCGGGGAGTCGACCAGGAACAGCCGCCGGATCTCCACGCCCCGTTTGCGGATCGCGTCGCCCTGCGCGACCAGGTACCGCTTGCCGGGGCCACTGGACCAGAAGTCCCGGTCGACGGAGGTGCTGGTGGCGTAGAGCGTCTTCTTGGTGCACGCGGTCAGGTCGATCAGCCACTCGTGGTTCTCGCCGGGGCAGTCCGCGGTGCCGTTGCTGAGGGACTCCATCAGCAGCGCGAGGCTGGCGATCTCCTCCTGTGCGAACCGCTTCACTATCTCCGAGCCGTGCTCGCCGACCTGGGTGTACTTCCGCGCCAGCCGGGTCACCCCGTCGGAGCGCAGCACGGACCGGTCCACCTGGCTGAACAGCTCGGTCGCCGCGTTGATCTTCGCGAAGCTCTCGTCGACCGCGGACCGCATCTCGCGGTGATGGTCGGCGAGGCTGTCCCGCATCCCGCGGATCCGCCGTTTCTGGGACTCCTCCACGGCCTCCAGCCGCTCACCGAAGTCCACCAGGTACTGCATGATCAGGACCGCGCTGCCCACCACCACGGGCATCGTCCACTGCCACTGCTCCCCGGCGTCCGGGGTCAGGACGTTGGTGAGAAAGAACGTTCCGGTCGCCACTAAGACCGTGACCAGTGTCTTCCTGAACAGTCTCGACCGGCGTTCGTCCTGCGGCGGTGGTGCTGTCCTGACGTCTCCTGTCGTCGCTCCGTTCATGTCTCCCCCGTCGGGTGTGTCGTTCGGCCGCCCCTCAGCGCGTACTCAGCGCCTGGTGCAGCAACGGAATGGTCTGGACGGCCAGTTGGTCGCGGATCCGCTGGACCAGGCTCCGCCACTGGCGGGTGAACCCCGGCTCCTGTTCCAGCTCGTCCCAGAGATGACCGAGTGAGCGGTCCACATGGGCGCGCGGCATCCACAGATGCAGCAGATGGTCGACGGCCGGGCGCAGCGCGAGCACGGCCGAGGGCCCGTCCGCGGCGCCGAGCCGGCTGGTGTCCAGCATGTGCACGACGGTCGTGAGCAGCCAGTCGTGCAGTGCGAGGTCCTCGCACAGGCTCGCCGCCGCGGCCGCCGGGATGTCCTCCGGCAGCCGTAGCTCCATGGTGCGCAGGCCGTCCTCGGCGAGTGTGAAACGGGTCAGCGCCGGGCCCGCGCCGGCCGGGGCCCTGCGCGCGGTCCACCGCAGCTGCGTACGGCGGGACTTGAAGGGCGCCTTGTGGTCGAGCAGGGCATGGCGCAGCAGTTGGGCGAGCAGTCCCTCCGCGATCATCCCGAGGTCCAGCTCACCGCGCCCGGCGCCGCGCAACACGCCCTGTGCGATGGCCTGTTCGGGCAGCTTCCCGAACGGTTCGACGAGCCCGGGGCGGACCAGGTACTGCCCCCAGGGCCGCCGTAGATCGGGCCCGGCGGCGGGGGCGCTGAACCAGGCGGTGGCCTGGAGCACCCGGCCCTCGGTGAGCGCGGCGCGGGCGGCGACGGTGCCGACGGCCCGGACCCGGGCGCCGTTGGCGGTGGGCAGCCGGCAGTCCACGCCGGTCAGCACCTCCGGCGAGCGGACGTAGAGGTTGGGCCGCTCGGAGACCCGGACGTGTTCGTCGGCGCGCAGCCTGAGCAGTTGGGCGGCGGCCCGGCCGTCCAGTGCCTGGAAGGACGGCAGCAGACAGGTGCGCACCTCGCCGCAGACGAGGACCGGACGCGCCGACTGTCCGGGGGCCGGCATCTCAACTCCCTTCGGCGGGCGGCTCGGCGGGCTCCTCGTAGAAGACGTAGGAGGCGCGCTGGGCGACCACGGCGGGGACCTCGACCCGCTCGCCGCGGGAGCGCCGGTCGATCTGCTCCAGGGCGTCGGTGTCCACGTCTATCTGGTCCAGGATCAGCCGTACGGCGTCCTCGACGGCGAGGAAGCGGTTGGGCATCAGGGTGCAGGTGCGGTACGCGCTGAACGGGTCGGCGTCCGGGTTGAGCTGGAGCAGCGGCGGCAGCCGGTCCCAGTCGTGCGGGAAGCCGTCGCCGTCCCAGGGCTTCGCGGTGAGCACGGGTTCGCCGAGGTGGCGCAGCAGACCGAGCCGGGCCAACTGCCATACGGCGGCCAGGAAGGGGCAGGACCACAGGCGCCGGCCGTCCTTGTCGGTCCACAGCTCGACGTCCATGAAGACGGAGTGGTTGCGGGCGGCGGTCTCCTGGGGCGGCTGCCAGGCGGTGACCTCGGAGAGCGCGGCGCCCCGGCCGGGGCTGCGCTGGCCGTTGGCGAGCCAGCCGGTGCGGCTGACGGGTGGGCGGGAGCCGTAGGAGCCGGGCGGCGGGGACTCCACGAGACGGTGCATGACGGACTCGGCGAGCTCGATCCGGTCGGCGACGGCGCAGCCGGACTCGCGGGCCAGGTAGTCGATGGTGAGCCCGGCCTCCTCGGCCTCCTTCAGGATCAGGGGCACGAGTTCGGCCGGGGTGGAGAAACGGCTGAAGTAGTCGTCGACGAGGAAGCAGGTGCTGATCCGGGTCCGTCCCGGGCCCGCGCGCCGGGCGGCGGAGGCACGGGCGGCCTCCACCCAGATCCGCACCTCGGCGAAGTGCTCGCCGAGCCGCTTGGGCCCGTCCTCGAAGTCCTCCATGTAGAGGTGGCCCAGCTCCAGCGAGAGATGGGACAGCGGCACCGACTGGGTGCGTGGCTCGGCGCTGGTCTCCCGGAAGACGGCCTCGCTCATGCCTGCTCCCAGTACTTGTCATCGGTGAGCCGGCCGGCCAGGTCGCTGAGCGCCTGCCAGGTCTCCATGTTGGCGATCTGGCTGTCGAGCACGTCCTCGTCGGTGATCAGCTGCTCCCGCCACTGGAGCACCGGTTCCAGCGGCACGGCGCCCAGGACCTGGCTGTAGCCGATGCCGTGGGAGGAGGCGAGCTGCTTCAGATCGCGGTCGCACTCGCGCATCCACGCCGACTGGGTGGCTGAGACCTGCGACCACAGCTGGGACTTGGGGTCGGGTACGGCGGCCCGGACGAAGCGGATCGCGCCGCGCAGGGCGTCCTCGTCGTGGCCGCGGGCGACTCCGCCGGCGACGATCCCGCGCTTGCCGAAGACCAGCCCCGCGGCGGCGGCCACATGCTGCCGGGTCCAGCGGTGGAAGATCAGCCAGCGGGCGTCCACGCCGCGCATCTCGGGCAGCGAGGTGGCCTCCAGCACCATGTCGACGGCGTAGGAGCGGCCCGCGCTGAGGTCGACGATGATCAGGTCGAACTCGGAGTTGAGCCGCAGCAGCAGGTCCACGCAGCGGCGGAGGTTGTCGTCGTCGGTGGCGAACTCGCCGCCGCTGAGGTCGCCGGGCATCAGCACCAGCCGGCCGGAGCCGGGCGGCCGGTTGCGCAGCACGCGGTGCTCGGTGTCCGACCAGACGTCGACCCGGACCGGCTCGCCGACCTCGCCGATGAGGTAGGAGTGCAGCCCGCGGTCCTCGGCGGCCTGGCGGGCGTCGGGCACGTCGAAGACGGCGGTGGCGGTGGGCGAGCCGAAGTCGAAGTCCAGATAGCAGACGTCGTCCCCGGCCAGCGAGCGGTGATAGGCCAGGTTGGCGCTGGTGACGGAACGGCCCGTGCCTCCCTTGTCGGAGGCCGCGAAGATCAGCACGGGGTCACACTCCCTGCGCCGCTGCCTCGCGCGCCCGGCCGAGGGCGTCGAGCTGTCCGAGGACGTCGAGGGCGAGCGAGTAGGAGGTGCCGGGCTGTTCGTCCACCAGGGCGCGGGCGCGGCGCAGTTTGACCTCGATGTTGCGCAGCGTCATGCCGTGCCGACCGTCGTCCTTGGGCGCGGGTTCCATCTGTTCGTTGCCGAGGAGATGGGCGGCCTCGGAGAGCAACGCCTTGGCCAGCTCGATCAGTTCGAGGCTGCGGATCGGCGGCTGCTGGTACATCTGGTGGGCCTGCACCATCACCTCGGTGACCCGCTCGGTGATGCTCCAGGAGACCGGTACGCGCCGCTTGGTGATGTCGGCCTCGGGGTAGGCGGCGTGGACGTTGTCCCACAGTCCGGCGCCTTCGCCCTCGCGGATCCGGCGGCGCCACATGTGGTCGAAGATGGACTCGGCGAGCCCGAGCAGCCGGTCGTGCGAGGCCAGGTTGCGGGAGAGCGTGCACAGTTGGACGGTCCGCTTCAGCAGCTGCGCGGAGAAGTCGGTCATGGACCAGGTCATCGGCGGCCCGATCCGCTCACTGCCCTGGAGGGGCAGCGCGACACCCACGTTGTGCAGGGTGTGGACCATGGGGTCGTCCATCGTCATCCGGCTGGTGATACGGCCGCGTTCGGCGAGCCGCTCCATGACGGTGACCGTGCGGTTGAGGTCGTCGTCGGTGGCCCGGCGGCGCATCAGGTCGTGCACGAGGATGGCCGCGACGGAGAGGGAGAAGTACTCGGATTCCAGGCGCTGTCCGGTGGTGCGCCAGGGGATGTCCTCCAGGGGCCAGCGCTCGGCGTCGAAGCGGGCGATGCGGGACCAGTACTGCTGGGTCAGTTCCCAGCGCAGGCGCAGCGCCTCGGCGAGCTTCTGCTGTTCGGAGTTGAGCAGGCCCAGGGTGAGGGTGCGGTCGGAGAACAGGTCCTGGATGCCGTCGAGGGCGACCACGGTGAAGTACAGGTACGGCACCGGGTTGGCGACGCCCTCGGGCTGCGGTCCGACGGGGTCGTCGGTCTCGACCTCGGGGGCGTCCTTGACCAGGGACCAGGCCCAGCCGCACTCGAAGAGCTGGCTCTCGTCCTTCAGGCCCTCCTGGACGTCGATACCGAGCTGGAGGCTCTCGACGATCGCGGCCCGCAGCGGCCGGAAGCGGTCCTGGAACTTCTTCAGCACCTGCCGCTGCGACAGCCGTCCCTGGCCGAGGAGTTCGGAGAGGGTCTGGCCCTGGGGGGCCTCGGTGTCGAAGACGTTGACGGTGAAGGAACGCAGCAGGCCGACCATGGCCGCGGTGAGCCGGGTGCTGGTGGCGGAGCGCAGCTCGGCGATGGTCTCGCGGATGTCCGTGCGCCGGGTCTTGTTCTCGTAGACCTTGAGGAAGCCGAGGGTGGCCAGGCACAGGGTGATGGACATCGAGAAGGAGTCGACGACGTCGACCTGGCGCTGCTCCTCGGTGAGTTCCTTGGTCTGGTCGCGGGAGCCGAAGTAGTAGCCCCCCGCGAAGGTGGGGCGCTTGTCCTCACCGGTATGGGCGCGCATGAACTCGGCGGCGGCCGTGACGAGGTTGGCCGGAATGTCCAGCCGTCCGCCGGCCTTCTTCAGCACTTGCTGGACGTCGTCCTGGGTGGTGTCCGGATCGTCCAGCCGGAAGGCGGGAATCTCGGTCGCCGGATAGAGCAGGCAGAGCAGCCGCTCCGCGTCGGCGACACTGCTCTCGCCGCCCCATTGGCCCCAGTTCCACCCGCCGCCCTCGAACGAGTGACGCCCCATCGCCTGCCAGATGTCCAGCAGATGCTGGCGTGGCTTGATCTGCATCCCATGCCCCTCACACAGGCCGCACTGCCATCGATTGAGGAAAAATCCCTCTTGTGTTGTCAGCCCAGCGGCGGAATACGGGAATCCGAATTCCGCCTGCCGTAGGCGACGATCATTCCGGAATACCCGTCACGCACGGCGGCGGAGGATTTCAGACGCACGGTCCTGAAGTCGCGGGTGAATCGCGAAAGGCTCGCGGAGACCTCGTCGATCCCCACATCGCAGGCCGGGAAGAATTGCTCACCCGCGTGATAACCCTTGGAATGCTCCATGAAGGCCGCGGCGAAGGGCGCGCCCGGGGCCAGGGCCCGCAGGAAGCACTCCACGCCCCGGTCGAACTCCGTGTGCGAGGAGGTCATCGACTCGGCGACGAAGAACATGGTCCCCATCGACCAGCGGCCCTCGTGCTGGACGAGGTCGAAGAGGTTGCCCGCCTCGACGCCGACGACGTCACGGAACCGGGCCCGCGGGTCCATGTCCAGGGCGCCGTAGGCCTCGTTCTTGCACAGCACACGCCAGAACTGGTCCCAGTTGCCGTCGTAGGCGGCGACCTGGGACCTCAGATAGCGGACATTGGCGGAGGAGTGCTCGAAAAGGGTGATCTCGTCGCACCAGGGCAGCATCGCGAGTGCGGGGTAGAGGTTCGCGCCGGCCCCGACGTCGATGCCCGTGACCGGACGGCCGCCACGCCTCGGGAAATGATCGCCGAAATGATCCCTGATGATGGACAGGATCTCCGCGTCCTCTGCCTGTAAGTCGCGGTAATTATGATCTACGTAGGCGATCGGGTCGAATGCTGCCCAGGTGACGTCCGCATTCAACTGGGCATCCCCCGAGGATCTCAAGGTCATTCACCAAAGGTACCAACGCCGGGGGCGCGATGGATCCCCCCTGACAAAACAGGAGCTCCGAAGGGGCGCATCGGGGGCGCACGGACGCAATGGATTCTCGCGACCTGATCCGGCCTTGAACGGCCGGATTGTCCCGCTCAAGATGGTCGGAACTCTGCCGAACACACCCGAAAGGCAGACACTTCGCGTCCCACTCGTACCACCCGTACGGGTGTCAACGCGCAATTGACCCGGACCCGCAGGGGGGCGGTATGGCGGCACTTCCAGAGGAACGTTTCCCTTCACACGGTGGCCGCACCGGTCACACCTACCTCCACGACCGGGCGTTCCTCGACCGGCCGCTGACGATGAGAGGCGTCACCGAGGCCGATCTGCCCGAACTCGTCCGCGTCGACCGCGAGGCGTTCCCCGAGGAGCCCTACCCCTACTTCGTACTGCGCCAGTTGTACGACGTCCATGGCGACCGGCTGCTGGTCCTGGACGACGGCGAGCGGCTGCACGGCTATGTGCTCTTCCCGGCCGGCTCGGACGGCCGCCAGTGCTGGATCATGAGCCTGGGCGTCACCCGGGACCAGCGGGGCCGGGGGCTGGGCCGGCGGCTGATGCTGGAGGTGCTGCGCCGGCTGCGCACCGAGCGCGTACGCGAGGTCCGGCTGACGGTCGAGCCGACGAACGCCGCCGCGATCATGCTGTACCGGTCGATCGGGTTCTCCTCCGAGGAGGGGGTGAGCCGGGACTACTTCGGGCCCGGCGAGGACCGGCTGGTGATGACGCTGAACCTGTGACCCGGCTGAATCTGTGACCCGGCTGAACCTGTGGCCCGGCTGAACCTGTGACCCGGAGGGGTCACCCCCAGTCGGAGGATGGGGGTAATCCCCCTGGAACATAGGGCCGTTACCCGGATGTGACGGAGCGTCATGATCCGCGAGGCTGCTGTGCATGAAGCAGCTCACGAGAAGTGCCGCCCTGATCGCCGCGACCGGTGTCGTCCTCGGTCTCGCCCTGCCCGCCGGTGCGTCCGACAGTGACGGCCGGGCCGAGGGTCTGAAGTGGAGCAAGTGCGAGGGCGAAGGGCTCGACGAACGGCAGCAGTGCGCGACGGTCTCCGTGCCGATGGACTACTCCGAGCCCGACGGCCCGAAGATCGACATCGCCATCTCCCGTATCCCCAGCGAGAATCCCGCCGCACGCCGGGGCGCCCTGCTGATGATCCCCGGCGGCCCCGGCGGCGACAGCCTCGGCGACCCCTCGGGCAAGGGGCAGGACCTGCCCCGGAAGGTGCGGGAGGCCTACGACCTGATCGGGTTCGCCCCGCGCGGGATGGCCCCTTCCACCGCCGTCTCCTGCGGCGTGGAGACCGGCGACCTCGCCGCCAGCACCCTGCGGCCCTGGCCCGCCGAGGACGGCTCGATCACCCGGAACATGGCCGCCGCGCGGCGCATGTCCGACGCCTGCGCCGAGAACGGCGGCGAGCTGATCAAGCACCTCAGCACCGCCAACGAGGCCCGTGACATCGACAGCGTCCGGGCCGCGCTCGGCGAGCGGAAGCTGTCGGCGTGGGGGGTGTCGTACGGCACGTATGTCGGCGCCGTCTACTCCCAGCTGTTCCCGCACCGCACCGACCGGATCGTGCTGGACAGCAACAACAACCCCGACCACGTCCGGGTGGTGCGCGCCTGGCTGGCCGCGTTCGAGCAGGGCACCGAGGACGTCTTCGCGGAGTTCGCCAAGTGGGCGTCCCGGCCCGGCAACCCGGACCGGGTGGCCCGTACGCCGCAGGAGGTCCGCGCGCGGTTCCTGGACCTCGCCGCCCGCCTCGACCGCGAGCCGCTGCCCCGGCCCGGCGCCAACCCACCCGTGCTGAACGGCAACGAGCTGCGCCAGGAGATGCTCTCGGCCATGTACGACCCGGACTCCTTCCCCGGCCTCGCCCGGCTGATCCGGTCCGTGGAGCAGGGCACGGTGCCGCCCGCGCCGCCGTCCCCGCCCGAGGAGGTGCTCCAGAACTACGTCGGCGTCGGTGCCGGGACCATCTGCAACGACTCCGCCTGGCCGAGGGACGCCGCCGTGTACCAGAAGGACGTCACCGAGAGCCGGGCCGAGTACCCGCTGACGGCGGGCATGCCGCGCAACGCGATGCTGTGCGCGGCCTGGCCCTTCCCGCCGAAGGAGGCGCCGGTGAGGATCACCGACCGGGGTCCGTCCAACATCCTGCTCGTCCAGAACGAGCGCGACCCCGCCACCCCGCTCAGCGGCGCCCGGAAGCTGCGTGCGGCGCTCGGCGATCGGGCGGTCATGGTGGTCAACGACGCCACGGGCCACGACGCCTATCTCGCCAACGGCACCAAGTGCGGCGACCGGCTGGTCTCCCGGTTCCTGGCGACGGGTGAGCGGCCTGAGAAGGACGTCTACTGCGAGTGAGGGCGCCCGGACCTGGCGCAGCCGTATCGGCGGGCCAGGGCGTGGTACGCCTCCTTCGGCTCCCAGTGCCAGTCCGAACGGGGGTCGTCGGGGCGGTCCTTGATCGCCTTGGTGATGCCGTAGCTCGCCAGGTCCAGGTCGTGGCGGGGGCTGTCGGGGCGGTGCGGGGCGTCCGCCGTGACGAACTCGAACGCCATGGCCGCGTACAGCCCCATCGATTCGAAGACGTCGACCAGGCCGGTCAGGTGGTCGGCCTGGGTGCGTTCGCTGCGGATCAGGTCCCCCTTGATCTCCGGCGGGTTCTTGTCGTAGTCGACGATGTCCCAGCCCATGCCGCCCGCCTCGGGCGCGCCGAGATAGGTACAGGTGCCGAACTCGGTGATGGCGAGCGGCTTGCCGAAGCGCTGATAGGTCCTCAGCTCGCGGACGTGGTCCGCCGGGTCGGCGTGGGCGGAGTAGTAGTCGATGCCGACGATGTCGAACAGGTTCCAGTCGACCTTGTCCTCCTGGGCGGCGGCGTAGCTCAGGCGGCCGTGGAAGACGGACCGGCCGACGGCGGCGGCTCTGGCGGTGAAGCGGTCCAGGCGGCGCTGCATCCTCTCCCAGTCGACGGTGCCGTTCAGGAGGTTCTCGATCCGCTCCATGACGTTGTCGCCCGGCACGATCCCCGGCACGAACAGCCAGAACTCGCAGCCCACGCTGAAGTCGACACTCGCGCCCTGGCGGCGCAGGTGCTCGGCGTGGCGGCCGGTCTGGGCGATGTGGTCGAGGATGTCCCGCTCGGGGGCGTCGCCGAGGGTCGGCTGGAGCCAGACCCGCAGTCCACGCTCGGCGGCCTCGGTGGCGGTGGAGTTGAGACGCTCGACCCCGTCGCCGGTGACGTCCACGGTGTCGGCGTGCAGCTCGTCCCGGATCGCGGTGAGGTCGGCGCGCATCCGTGCCTTGCTGAAGGCGGTGCCCGGGGTCTCCCCCGCGCCGACGGTGTAGACGACGCCCCGGTGCCGCAGCCCACGGCGGCCGCCCCCGGTGGCCCCCGCGGCGCCCGCCGGGAGCAGCGCCCCCGCGACACCGGCGGCGCCGAGGGCCGCGGCCCCGGTCAGGAAACGCGCCCTGCTGATCCCCTGCTCGGTGTTCTCCATGCCCCAACTGTGGCGAGCGGGCGGTGGGGGCGTCTGTCGGCCGATGGTCTACGGCGCGGCAACCAAGGTATGAGGACGCGCGTCGGTAACTGAAGAGATCGTTCTGCCGCAGTACGACCAAAGGAGACCCAGCCCGTGAGCTTCACCCCGAGCCGCCGCACCGTCTTAGCGACCGCCGCCGCCCTGGCCGTGACCGCCACCCCGGCCGCCGCCGCCGACCGCACCGGCGCCACCGCACGACTGCGCGCCCTGGAGGAGGAACACGGCGGCCGGCTGGGCGTGTTCGCCCACAACCTCGCCACCCGGCGGACCGTCCGCCACCGCGCCGACGAGCTCTTCCCGATGTGCTCCCTGTTCAAGACGCTCGCGGCCGCCGCCGTCCTGCGCGACCTTGACCGCGACGGCGAGGTGCTGAACAGCCGGCTGCACTACACCGAGGCGGACCTGGTGGCACCGGTCCCGGACGTCATCCGGGAGCATCTGTCGGACGGGATGACGGTCGCCGCGCTCGCGGAGCTGGCCATCACCCACAGCGACAACACCGCGGGCAACCTCCTGCTGCGCGAACTCGGCGGCCCCACCGCGATCACCCGCTTCGCCCGCTCCCTCGGCGACCGGGTCACCCGCCTGGACCGCTGGGAGCCGGAGCTCAACACCGCCGAGCCCTGGCGGGTCACGGACACCACCAGCCCCGCCGCGATCGGCCGTACCTACGCCCGGCTGGTCCTCGGCGACGCCCTGAACCCCCGGGACCGCGAGCTGCTCACCGAGTGGCTGCTGCGCAACACCACCTCCGCCGCCCGCTTCCGCGCGGGCCTGCCCCCGGCCTGGACACTGGGCGACAAGACCGGCTCCGGCTCCTACGGCACCGCCAACGACGTCGGCGTCGCCTGGACCGAGACCGGCGCCCCGATCGTCCTGTCCGTGCTGACCACCAAGCCCGAGCAGAACGCGGCCTGGGACAACGCCCTGGTCGCCAAGACGGCGAGGGTGCTGGCCGAGACCCTCAGCTGAACCGTCGCACGTACCGCCGCTGCCACGGCGTCTCCACCGCGCGACGGTCGTAGTGGCGGCGGACGTACGCGACGGCCTCCTCGGCCGGCACCCCGTCCAGGACCGCGAGACAGGCCAGCGCCGTCCCCGTGCGGCCGCGTCCGCCGCCGCAGGCGACCTCGACGCGCTGGTCGGCGGCCCGTTGCCAGGCTTCGGCCAGCACGTCGCGGGCCCGCTCGCGGTCGGCCGG
This sequence comes from Streptomyces cinnabarinus, assembly GCF_027270315.1. Taxonomy (NCBI): domain Bacteria; kingdom Bacillati; phylum Actinomycetota; class Actinomycetes; order Kitasatosporales; family Streptomycetaceae; genus Streptomyces; species Streptomyces cinnabarinus. Next base: position 3,094,688 of record NZ_CP114413.1, read on the forward strand.
GAGCCGGAAGTCGGGCCAGCGGATCCAGTCGAAGTCCCAGGGGAACGAGGGCGGTTGCCGCCCCAGGAGATAGACGCCGTACGCCGGAAGAGGCCCGTCCGCGGGATGCGGGCGGAGCAGGCCGCGGCCCCGGACCAGGCGCCCCGAGGGGAGCCGGAGTACGCCGGACGCTCCCTCGTCCCACTCTTCGTCGTCTGTCATGGAGTCATTCGAACCCGGTCTCGGCAGCCGGGCAACCGAATCCGTGCGGATGGTGGTCTGGAGGGCGAGGGAGGGTGCTTGATGCAGGTCGAACCAGAAGACCGGTTCCAGGAGTTCGTCAGAGCGCGGTGGTCCCATCTCGTGCGGACCGCCTATCTGCTCACGGGCGACGCGCACCACGCGGAGGATCTGACGCAGACGGCGCTGGCGAAGGCGTACCGGTCCTGGCGGCGGGTGGCGCGCAGCGACAACCCGGAGGCGTACGTCCGGCGGATGCTGGTCAGCTGCAACAGCGACCGGTTCCGCAAGCGGCGGGTGCGCGAGGCGCTGACCGCGGCGCCGCCGGAGCGGGCGGGCCGGGACGAGGCGTACGCCTGGGCCGACGCGCGCAGCGCGCTGCTGCCCGCGCTGGCCGAACTGCCGCCCCGGCAGCGGGCGGTGGTGGTCCTGCGCTACTGGGAGGACCTGTCCGAGGCGGAGGTCGCCGACACGCTCGGCTGTTCGCCCGGCACGGTCAAGAGCCAGGCGTCCAAGGGACTGGCGAAGCTGCGCGCGCATCCGGGGCTCGCGCGGGTGTTGGGCGGGACCGAGCACAGCCATGCGTCGACGAGGGGAGCCATGGATGAGTGACGAGGAGCAGGAGCGGGACCTGGAGGAGCGGCTGCGTGAGCTGCTCGCCGAGGACGCGTACACGATCCGGCCGGCGCCCGCGCCGTATCCGGAGATCCGCCGCCGGGGCGTGGCCGAGCGACGGCGCCGGGCGGCGGCGGCCGGGGCGGTGCTGGTGACGCTGGCCGCGCTGCCGGTGGGGGCGTACGCGGTGACCGGCAACGACGGCGGCGGCTCGACCACCGCCACGTCACCGACCCCGTCGGTCAGCGCCACGCGCTCCCCGGCGCCCTCGCCGACCCCGTCGGGGCCCGCGCGCCCCGCGACGGAGGGTCAGCTCCTGGACGGGATCACGTTCGAGCAGGCGGCGGACGCGCTGGACCAGTGCCTCGCCTACGACGAGCAGCACAGCCTCGGCCCGCGGGACACGGATCTCGGCCCGGCGGACAGCTACCGGATCATCCTGGCGATGAACAGCACCGGCGACTCCAACGCGCCCGGTGACGGCATGTACGTCGTCGCGGTGAAGAAGGACGACGAGCACAGCACGCGGCTGATCTGCAACATCCGCGAGGGTGAGGCCCAGGGCCTGAACATCAGCAGCGGCGCCCCCGATCCGGGCTCCCCCGTGGTCGTGCCGGACATCAACGGCGGCAAGCTGTACCAGCAGTCCTTCCTGGACCGAGGCAACTGGAAACTGCCCTTCCGCTGGGGTGTGATCGGCACCTTCGACCCCTCGGTCGCCAAGATCACCGTCAGCTACGGCGCCACGACCAGCCGCGCCGACCTGGACCACGGCTGGTTCGTCGCCTCCGGCGTCCTGGAGCGACAGGTCACCGCGGCCCCCCGGATCAAGGGCTACGACGCCGGCGGCAACCTCGTCTACGACTCCGACGAGGACACGTCGTACCAGAAGACGCTGCCGTAGCAGAACGGCCGGAGAGGGGGTGCCGTACAGGGGTCGGCGCCCCCTCCTCACGCGTCCGGCGCGGTCCGGGCCTCGATCCCGTGGAAGTGGACCGCCATCGCCCGCTGCGCCCCCTCGATGTCACGGGCGCGCAGGGCGTCCACGATGTCGCGGTGGCGGCGGACGGTGACGTCCGGGGCGGGCTGGCCGGGGCGGCCGAGGGCGCCGGAGACCCGGCGGAAGACCGTCCAGAAGGCGCCGAGGAGCTGCGGCACCAGGGCGTTGCCGAGCGAGGCGTAGAGCAACTCGTGGAATTCACGGTCGAGTTCGTCGAAGGGAAGACCCGCGCGGCCCGCCTCGTCCATCCGGTCGACGACCTTCTCAAGACGGTCAAGATCGGGCTCGGTGAGCGTCGTCGCCACCCGCCGGATCAGCCCCTCCTCCAGCACCTCCCGGATCTGGAGGATCTCGGCGAGCGCCCCGGTGTCCCGGTCGTGCCGGGCGAGCGCGCGGAAGGTCAGCCCGTCGACGAGCGGGGTCAGTGAGGCGTGCCCGACATAGGTGCCGTAGCCGTGCCGGATCTCCACGATGTCCAGCGCCTGGAGTGCCTTGAGCGCCTCGCGCACGGAGTTGCGGCTCACTTTGAGGTCCGCCATCAGCTCCGCCTCGGTGGGCAGCGGCGCGCCGGGCCTGAGCCCGCGGTCGAGGATCAGCTGGACCACCGCGCGGCGTATGCGACTGTTCCCGGTCTCCCCGGCCATGCGCGGCATCGTACGCGCCCCGGACGTCCCACGTCCCACCTCCGGTGACAAGCAGGTCCAACTCCTGCCTTTTCGCACCGCCATTGGTCCGACCTGTGGCGGAATAGGCCATTCGTGTGTGATGCCTTGACCGCCCCCATCGCCCCTCCTATGGTCGCGGCTGACTGTCAGGACGTAGGACGTCGTATCTCCCCCTCTTTCTCTCCCCCTCTCCGCCTCTCCGTCGTATCCCCTCCCCCCACCCCTTCCTTCTGGAGGAACCGTGCGCGACGTGACCCACGACGTGCCGGCGCTCGGTCGCCGGGCCTTCCTGAAGCACTCCGGCGCGCTGGGCGCGGCCGCCGCCGTCTCCGCGTCCCTGGCGGCCTGCTCGGCCGGGCCGGAGTCCACCAACGACACCGGCGGCGGGGCGGGCGGCCCGAACCGCACGCTGACCGCGGTCATCGGCTACGGCAACGACGGCAGCTGGGATCCGACGCAGACCGCGTCGGCCTTCTGCATGGCCGCCAACAACCACATCTACGAGGGCCTGCTGGACACCGACCCCATCTCCCGGGAGCCGTACGCGGCCCTCGCCACCCAGGTACCGGCCGACCCGAACGCCACGACCTGGCGGTTCGCGCTGCGGGAGGGCGCCACCTTCCACGACGGCAAGCCGGTCACCGCCGACGACGTGGTGTTCGTCTTCGACCGGATCCTCGATCCGAAGACCCAGACCCTCACCAAGGGCTTCTTCGCGCCCTGGCTGAAGGAGGTCCGCAGGACCGGCCCCCGCGAGGTCGAACTGATGCTCAAGTTCCCCTTCCCGGACGGGCTTTCCCGGCTCACCCTGGCCAAGGTCATGCCCAGGCACGTGTTCTCCCGGCCGGGCGGCTGGGAGGACGCCATCAGGGGCACCGCGATCGGCTCGGGCCCGTACCGGCAGACCGCGCACCACCCGAAGTCCAACACCACCTTCGAGGCGTACGCCGGCTACAACGGGCCGCGCCGGGCCGCCTTCAAGAAGATGAACTGGCTGACGATCGTGGACGCGGCCCCGCGGGTCGCCCGGATCTCGGGGGCGAGCGCCGGGGCGCAGATCTCCGACAACATCCCGTACGCCAACATCGGGCAGCTGGAGAGCGGCGGGCTGACGGTGGCGGGCGGGGCCGGGATGAACAACCTGTTCCTGATGTTCAACACCGGGCACAAGCCCTTCGACGACGTACGGGTGCGGCAGGCGCTGCACTACGCCATCGACACCGAGAAGATGGTCGAGGTCGCCCTCAAGGGGCACGGCACCCCGTCCAGTTCCTTCCTGAACGAGGCCAACCCTGCCTACCGGCGCGCCAGGACGGTCTACGACCACGACCCGGACCGGGCGAAGGCGCTGCTGAAGGCGGCCGGGGTCAGCGGGCTGAAGATCGACATCCTGGCGGTGAACGTCAGCTGGATCGTGGACTGTCTGCCGACGATCAAGGCCTCCTGGGACGCGATCGGCGTGCGCACGACGCTGTCCCCGCAGGAGACGACGGCCGTCTTCACCAAGATGGACCAGAAGCAGGACTACCAGGTCGTCGCCGCCGCCTCGAACCCCAACCAGTTCGGCCTCGACGCCGACCTGATCATGCATTACAACTACGGGCCCGCCAACCTGTGGATGCAGTACACCCGTTGGGCCGGCGATCCGGTCGCACGGCAGCTCTTCAAGGACATGGACCGGGCGACCCGGGAGCCGGACCCGGACCGCAAGAAGGCGATGATCCAGGACTACGTCGACGTCGTCGCCGAGCAGGCCGTGCTCTACCCGGTCGTCCACAACGAGCTGATGACCGCCTGGGACGACCGGCTGCTCACCGGCATAAGGGCACAGCCGTACCCCGGCATCAACCTGCTCCAGGCGAAGTGGGCCTAGCGGGATGACGGCCGTCGTACGGATCCTGCTGCGCCGGATCGTCCTGCTGGTGCCGCTGACGCTCGGCATCGTGCTCTTCGTGTTCCTGGTGATGCGCTTCTCGGACGTCGACCCGGCGTCCGCGTTCTTCCAGGGCGCCAACCCCACCGCCGAGCAACTGCGCCAGTTCCGCGAGGAGAACGGTCTGCTGGACCCGCTGCCCGTGCGCTACTTCGCCTTCGTCGGCGATCTGCTCCACGGCGACCTGGGCACCAGCGTGCTCACCCGGGGCGAGGTGGCCGACCAGGTGCTGACCGCGCTGCCGCTGACCACGCAGCTCACCTTCCTGGGGCTCGGCATCGCGGTCGTGCTGTCGCTGCTCGGCGGGCTCACCGCGGCCGTGTACCGGGACCGGCTCCCGGACCAGATCATCCGGGTGGTCTCGCTGACCGGGGTGGCCGCGCCCGGCTTCTGGCTGGCGCTGCTGATGATCCAGTACCTGGCGGTCGAGCTGGGCTGGTTCCCGGCCGGCGGCTACATCAACCCGGCGGACTCCTTCACCGGCTGGCTGAAGACGATGACACTGCCCGCGCTCGCCCTCTCGCTGCCGGTGGCGGCCCAGCTGACCCGGATCGTGCGCACCTCGATGGTGGAGGAGCTGGACAAGGACTACGTCCGCACCGCGATCGGCAGCGGTCTGCCACCGCGGGTGGTGGTGGGCCGGAACGTGCTCAGGAACGCCCTCGTCAATCCGCTCACCGTGCTCGGTCTCCGGGTCGGCTATCTGCTGGGCGGCGCGGTCGTCATCGAGACGATCTTCTCGCTGCCCGGCATGGGCAAGCTGATGATCGACGCGGTGAAGAACGGTGACCCGGCGGTCGTCCAGGGCGTGGTGCTGACCACGGCGTTCGGCTTCGTCATCGTCAACCTGGTGATCGACATCCTGTATCTGCTGGTCAACCCGCGACTGAGGGACTCGGCCGCATGATCATGAACCGCAAGGAACTCACGAAGGGGCTCGCCCGCCCCGGCGTCCGGCTGCGCGGCTGGCACCGCCTGCCGCTGATGTCGAAGTTCGCCGTCGGCTTCCTGGCCCTGGTGGTCCTCGTCGCCGTGTTCGCGCCGCTGCTCGCCCCGCACGATCCGCTGGACCAGCAGCCCCCCGTCGACGGCACCGGACACCCCTCCGCCGAGCACTGGATGGGCCAGGACAGCCTGGGCCGCGACATCCTCAGCCGGCTGATGTACGGGGCCCGCTGGTCGCTGGCGATCGGGCTCGGCGCGACCGGGCTCGCCCTGGTGGCGGGCGCGCTGATCGGGGCGGTGGCGGCGACCTCCCGCAAGGCGGTCGACGAGACGCTGATGCGCTGTCTCGACGTGGTGATGGCGTTCCCCGGCATCGCCCTTGCCGCCGTCCTGGTCGCCGTGTTCGGCGGCGGGATCACCGTCCTGATCTGCGCCATCGCCTTCCTGTTCACCCCGCCGGTGGCCCGGGTGGTGCGGGCCAACGTGCTCGATCAGTACAGCGAGGACTATGTGACCGCGGAACGGGTGATCGGCGCCCGCACCCCGCACATCGTCTGGCGTCATGTGGCCGTCAACTGCGCCGCCCCGATCCTGGTGTTCTGCACCGTGCAGGTCGCCGAGGCCATCGTCTTCGAGGCGTCGCTGTCCTTCATCGGCGCGGGCGTCCGGCCCCCCGACCCGTCCTGGGGCAGTGTCATCGCGGACGGCAAGAACATGGTGCTGACCGGGGGTTGGTGGGCGACCGTCTTCCCGGGCCTGGTGATCCTGTTCACCGTGCTCGCCCTGAACATCCTCTCCGAGGGTGTCTCGGACGCCTGGGCGGCTCCGGCGGCCCGCGAGGTGGAGGTCCCCGAGGAGGCGGACCGGCTCCAGGCGCCGGAGCCCGGCGGTGGCGAGGTGGTCGCCCTGCCCGGCCTGGCGGAGGCCGCGCGAAGACTGCGCTCCCGGGCCCGCCCACTGCCCACGGACGCCCAGCCGGTGCTGGCCGTGGAGAACCTCGCCATCGGCTTCCCGGACCGCCACCGGGGCGTGGACATCGTCGACGGGATCAGCTTCGAGGTGCGGCCCGGCGAAGTGCTGGGCCTGGTCGGCGAGTCGGGCTGCGGCAAGTCGCTGACCGCGCTGACGATCATGGGGCTCCAGCCCAAGGGCGCCCGGGTGCGCGGCCAGGTCCGCTTCCACCAGCGGGACCTGCTGGCCGAGCCGATGCGGGCCCGGCGCAAGCTGCTCGGCCACGAGATGGCGATGGTCTACCAGGACGCCCTGTCCTCCCTGAATCCGGCGATGACCATCCGCGCCCAGCTCAGGCAGGTCGTACGGCGCGGCGGCCGACGCGGCCCCGCGGAACTGCTCACCCTGGTCGGCCTCGACCCCGAGCGCACCCTGCGCAGTTACCCGCACGAACTGTCCGGCGGCCAGCGCCAGCGCGTACTGATCGCCATGGCCCTGTCCCGGGACCCGGGACTGATCGTCGCCGACGAGCCGACGACCGCCCTCGACGTCACCGTGCAGGCGCAGATCATGGCGTTGCTGCTGCGGCTGCGCGAGGAGCTGGGGTTCGCGCTGATCCTGGTCTCGCACGACCTGGCGCTGGTCGCGGAGGTCACGGACCGGGTGGTGGTGATGTACGGCGGACAGGTCGTCGAGACCGGCGTGACCGCCGAGCTGGTGGAGGCACCGGCGCATCACTACACGCGCGGCCTGCTCGGCAGCGTGCTGTCGCTGGAGGGCGCCGCCGAGCGGATGACGCAGATCAGAGGCGTCGTGCCGTCCCCCGCGGACTTCCCCGCCGGCTGCCGCTTCGCCGACCGCTGCCCCCGGGCGACCGAACGGTGCCTGACCAGCCGCCCGGACCTGACCGGCACCCACACGCACACGGCCGCCTGCCATGACCCGGCGGTCGAACCGGCGACGACGGAGGCCGCGCAGTGAACGCGATCGTCGAACTCACGAACACCCACGTCGTCCACAAAGCCCGCAGCGGCGGGGTGTTCACCCGGGACCGCGTGTACGCCCTCAGCGGCGCCGACCTCGCCGTGACGCCCGGCGAGACGGTCGGGGTCGTGGACACCCCACCCACCCCCACAACCCGCCGCCCGACAGCCGACCCGAACACGACGGAGCCCTTCAGATGAACGCGATCGTCGAACTCACGAACACCCACGTCGTCCACAAAGCCCGCAGCGGCGGGGTGTTCACCCGGGACCGCGTGTACGCCCTCAGCGGCGCCGACCTCGCCGTGACGCCCGGTGAGACGGTCGGGGTCGTGGGCGAGTCCGGGTGCGGGAAGTCGACGCTGGCGAAGGTGCTGGTGGGGGTGGAGCGGCCCGCGTCCGGCACGGTAAGCTTCCGGGGCCGCGACCTGTGGGCCATGCAGCCCGCCGAGCGCCGCGCCACGGTGGGCCGCTCCACCGGGATGATCTTCCAGGACCCGTCCACGGCCCTGAACCGCCGGCTGCCCGTCCAGCGGATCCTGCGCGACCCGATGGACGTCCACGAGCAGGGCGGGAAGCGGGAACGCGAGGACCGGGTACGGGAGTTGATGGCGCTGGTCGGCCTGCCCCGGGCGCTCGCCGACGCCCTGCCCGGCCAGCTCTCCGGCGGTCAGCGGCAGCGCGTCGCCATCGCCCGCGCCCTGGCCCTCGACCCCGATCTGGTGGTCGCCGACGAGCCGACCAGCGCCCTGGACGTCTCGGTCCGCGCCCAGATCCTCAACCTCCTGCTGGACCTCAAGGAGCGCCTGGGCCTGGCCCTGGTCTTCGTCTCGCACGACATCCAGACGGTACGGCGGATGAGCGACCGGGTGATCACCATGTACCTCGGCCGGATCGTCGAGGAGACCCCCGCCGACCGGGTGACCGACCGCTCCTGTCACCCGTACACCCGCGCCCTGTTCTCCGCCACGCCCGGACTGCTGCACGCCGTGGACCCGATTCCGCTGGTCGGGCCGGTCCCGTCGGCGGTCCGGCCGCCCAGTGGCTGCCCCTTCCGGACCCGGTGCTGGAAGGCGACGGAGCTGTGCGCACAGGTGATGCCGGAGTTTTCCGACGCGTCCAGCCCGGGGCATCGCTACCGCTGCCACCATCCTGTCGAGGAGGACCGGTCGACCCACGACCTGGCACAGTCCGCAAGGGAGCCGTCATGAACCCGCTCACCGGTGTCGTCCCGCCCGTCTGCACGCCCCTGACACCGGACCGCGAGATCGACGTCCACTCCCTGCTCCGGCTGGTCGACCATCTGGTGGACGCCGGGGTCCAGGGCCTGTTCGTGCTCGGCTCGACCTCGGAGGCGGCATATCTGACGGACCGGCAGCGCAGGCTGGTCGTCGAGACGGTGGTCCGGCACGTGCGCGGCCGGCTGCCGGTGCTGGCCGGGGTCATCGACATGACCACGCCCCGGGTGCTGGACCAGGTGGCCCGGGTGACGGCGGCCGGGGCGGACGCGGTGGTGGCGACCGCCCCGTTCTACGCGGCCACCCACCCCGCCGAGATCGCCCGCCACTTCCGGCTGATCGCCGCCGGAAGCCCGGTCCCCGTCATCGCCTACGACATCCCGGCCGCGGTGCACACCAAGCTCCCCGCCGACCTGGTCCTGCAACTGGCCGCCGAGGGCGTACTGGCCGGGCTGAAGGACTCCAGCGGCGATCTGGCCGCCTTCCGCGAGATCGTCACCGGCGCCCGCGCCCACCCCGACATCTCCGACTTCAGCGTGCTCACCGGCTCCGAGCTCTTCGTCGACGCGGCCCTGGCGCTGGGCGCGGACGGGGCGGTGCCCGGACTCGCCAACGTCGACCCGCACGGCTACGTCCGCCTGGACCGGCTCAGCCGCGCCGGTGACCGGCACCGGGCACGGGCCGAACAGGAGCGGCTGTGCGCCCTGTTCGGCATGGTCCGGGCCGGGGACCCGGCCCGGATGGGCGGCAGTTCGTCGGCGCTCGGCGCCTTCAAGGCGGCCCTGCACCTGCGCGGCGTCATCGACTGCCCGGCCACCGCCCACCCCCAGGTGCCGCTCTCCGAGGACGAGGTGGGGCGGGTCGGAAAGTTCCTGGCCGCGGCGGGTCTGCTGTGAGGTGGACACCGGATGGACTGCGTACAACCATTCGGTTTCACCACGGGTCTTGAGGGGGTGCGCGGGCGCGAACTGACGGCCCGTCGCACCACCGCACTCTGAGCAGGAGGCCCTGTGCGCGAGCGCACACTTCGTATGACGGTGGCCACCGCCGTGGCGTTGGCGGCTTCGGCCGCTCTCGCACCGATGGCGCAGGCCGCCCCGGCCGCCGGTGCCGCTACAGGTCTGGCGAAGGCCGACTTCAACGGCGACGGTGTCGCCGACGCGGCCACGGCCGCACCCCGTGCCACCGTGAGCGGCCATCAGGGCGCCGGGTACATCGCCGTGACCTACGGCAGCCGCACCCTGGCGCTGAAGGACCAGACCCGCAAGGTCCACCACCAGAACAGCACCGGGGTCCCGGGCGGCGCGGAGGCCGACGACCAGTTCGGCTCCTCCCTGACGACCGCGGACCTCGACGGCGACGGCTACACCGACCTCGTCGTCGGATCGCGCGGCGAGGACTCCGCGGACCTCTACGCGTCGGGCACGCTGACCGTGCTGTGGGGCGCCAAGGGCGGCCTCACCGGCGGCACCGTCGTCAAGGGCGTCGGCGGCGAGCAGCTCGGCCGGGCCCTGACCTCCGGTGACTTCGACGGGGACGGCCACCTGGACCTGGCCACCGGCACCTCGGTCTCCTACGGCCCGTTCGGCCGGAGCACAGGACCGGCCCGCACCGAGGCGATGGACGTCCGCGTCGACGGCGCGGAGGAGGAGTTCTGGAACACCCCCGCCCTGGCCGCGGGGGACGTCAACGGCGACGGCATCAGCGATGTCGTGGTCGTCGTCTCGCACGGCGAAGGGGAGCTGCCGTACCACGGTCCCCGTCTGGTGGAGTACTTCGCGGGCAGCAGGGACGGACTGACGGCCGCGCAGGTGCTGAAGGACGCGAAGACCGGGCAGAACCTGGACGGCGGCCGGGACGTCGCCGTGGGCGACCTCGACCGGGACGGCCACGCCGACATCGTGCTCGGCCGCAGCGGCGAGGAGGACATGGACGGCACCGAGGAGGTCACGGCCCTGGGCGGCGCCGTCGAGATCGTGCGCGGTACCGCGTCCGGCCCGGACACCACGACCCCGCGCACCCTGTTCCACCAGGACAGCGCGAATGTCCCGGGCACCGCCGAGTACGGAGACGACTTCGGCGCCGCCGTCTCCCTCGGCGACGTGAATGGCGACGGCCGCCTCGACCTCGCGATCGGCGCCCCCGGGGAGGACGTCGGCACCCTGGCCGGCGCGGGTTCGGTGACGGTCCTGCCGGGCGGTGCCACGGGGCTCACCGCGACGGGCGCGAAGTCCTTCACTCAGGACACCACCTCGGTGCCCGGCACCGCCGAGCAGGCCGACGCCTTCGGCGGCGCCGTGCACCTGGCCGACACCACCGGCGACGGGCGGACGGAGCTGTTCGCCGGAGCGCCGCGTGAGAACTCCTCGGCCGGTGGGGTCTGGGCACTCAGGGGCGCGTCCACCCAGGTGACCGCCACCGGCTCGGCCTCCTTCGGCCCGTCGGCGCTGGGGATGGCCTCCTCGCAGGGCAACCTGGGCGCGTCCTTCAACGGCTGACGCCACCCACGGCCGCCGGCCGGATCCCCTAGTACAGCTGCCCGGCCGGCAGCCGGCGGAACTCGATCGACTCGTACGGGCTGCTCGTGCCCGTCTCGTACAGCACGCCGACCGTGTCCGGGTCGACCTGGACCAGGTCGGAGTAGGCGGCGCGCTCCTCGGAGAGGGTCACCGCCCTGGTGAACGACACCCCGCCGTCGCTGCTGCTCCAGACGGCCATGGACTGCCGGGCGGTCGGCACGGACGGGCCGGAGAACAGCAAGGGCGCCCCGTCCTGCGGGAGTTGGAGGACGCTCGCCTGCACCACCGGTACCTCGTCGAGGGTGGGCTGGACGGCGTACGGCCGCAGCAGCGACCGGGCGCCGTCCGGGGACCAGCCGTCGAGGCGGTGGCCCGGGTCGGTGCCGTGCTGGTCACGGGAGTTGAAGTAGAGCCTGCCGTCGGGGAGTTCGGCGGCCGTGGACTCGTTGGCGTTGACCTTGCCGTCGTAGACGTCGTCCACGAACCCGAGTTGCCAGGTGTCGCCTCCGTCGTCGCTGTAAATGGCGTGACCGCCGTAGTACTTGGGCTCCTGCCCGGAGTCGGCGGAGCCCTCCGGCGGGGCCGCGGAGTGGTTCGAGGGAACCACCAGGCGTCCCGCGTGCGGACCGTGCCGCAGCGCGACCGCGTGCCCGGGACCGGTGGCGTACCAGCGCCAGTCCGCGGGCTTCACCTGCTCGGTGATGTCCCGCGGCTCGCTGAAGCGCAGTCCGTCGTCCCAGCTCTTCTGGACGAAGACCCGGCGACTCTGCTCCGGTGTCACCTCGCCCCGCATGATCTGCCCCTCGGTCACCGCACCGCTGTTGTAGGAGGTGACCAGCACCACCGCGCCCGTCAGCGGGTCCACCACCGGCGCGGGATTGCCCCGGGTGTCGCCGTCCCCGGCGGCCACCACGGACAGCGGGCCCCAGGTGCAGCCGCCGTCGGTGGAGCGTCTGAGGACGACGTCGATGTCACCGGTGTCGCCCGCGCCGTCGTGCCGGCCCTCGGCGAAGGCCAGCAGCGTGCCCCGGCCGGTGGTGACCGTCGCCGGGATGCGGTACGTGTCGTAGCCGCCCTCCCCCGAGGCATAGGGGACCGAGGAGGCGCAGCCGTCGGCCGCCGAGGCCCGGCCGGTCGTGGTGAGCGGGGTGAGGAGTACCGCGGTGACGAGGAGTGTGCGGCTCAGCAGGGTCATCGAGCTCCCTTGACGGAATGTCACATATCGACCTGTCCGTCACATGGTTCCCGGAGTCACCAGACCCGACTCGTAGGCGACGATCACCAGCTGGGCCCGGTCGCGCGCGCCCAGCTTGCCCATGATGCGGCTGACATGGGTCTTCGCGGTGAGCGGGCTGAGCCCCAACGCGTCCGCTATCTCGGCGTTGTTGAGCCCGCGCGCGACCAGCGTGAGCACCCCGCGCTCCCGCTCGGAGAGGACGTCGGGACCGCCCACCGCGGGGGTCGAGGGGCTGCGTAGAAATCGCGCGATCAGCCGTGCCGTGGGTCCCGGCGACAGCAGCGCCTCCCCGGCGGCGACCGTGCGGATCGCGTCGAGGAGTTCGGCCGGACGGGTGTCCTTCACCAGGAAGCCGGAGGCCCCGGCCCGCAGCGCCTCCACGATGTACTCGTCGGTGTCGTACGTCGTCAGCACCAGGACCCGTACTCCGGCGAGCTCGTCGTCGGCCGCGATCAGCCGGGTCGCCTCGATGCCGTCGAGGTCGGGCATCCGGATGTCCATCACGATGAGGTCGGCCGGCTCCTTGCGGGCCAGCTCCAGCGCCTCCCGGCCGGTGGCCGCCTGCCCGACGACCTCCATGTCCGGCGCGGACTCGACGAGCATGGCGAACGCGGCCCGGACGAGGGTCTGGTCGTCGGCGAGCAGGACGCGGATGGTCACGTGGTTCCTCCCAGCGGAAGTACGGCGGACACCTGGAAGCCGCCCGGTTCGCACGGCCCGGCGTCGAGTGTGCCGCCCACGCTGCGGGCGCGCTCGCGCATTCCGACCAGCCCGAAGCCCGGTGTCTTCCCGGAGGTCGGTCCGGTGCCGTCGTCGGTGACGGCGAGATGCAGGGCGCCGTCCCGTTCGTGCAGGTCGACCCGGACGGCCGGTTCGGGTCCCGCGTGCCGTACGGCGTTGGTGAGCGCCTCCTGCACGATGCGGTAGACGGCGGCGCCCACGGCCGGGGGCGCCTGCCGGATCCGTACCGTCTGCTCCACCCGCGCGCCCGCGAGCCGGGCGGCCTCCACCAGGTCGGGCACTCCGTCGAGGCCGGGCAGCGGGCCGCGCGGGTCGGCCGGGCCGGGCTCGCGCAGCACCTCCAGGGTGGTGCGCAGTTCACCGCGCGCGCTGCGGCAGGTCTCGGCGATGTCGTCGAGGGCCTTGGCGACCGTCTCCCGGTCGAGCCGCTCGGGATCGGCGGACAGCACATGCGCGGCGACCGAGGTCTGCACACCGATCAGGGTGATGCTGTGGGCGAGCAGGTCGTGCAGGTCCCGCGCGATGCGCAGACGTTCCTCGGCGACCCGGCGGCGGGCCTCCTCCTCGCGGGTGCGCTCCGCGCGCTCGGCGCGTTCGAAGACCGCGGCGATGTACTGCCGGTAATAGCGGACGTCGATGCCGACGAAGATGACGGCGAGGACCCAGCCGTAGATGCGCAGCAGTTCGGCGGCCTGCTTGTCGCCGCCGAGGCTGAGCATTCCGGCCAGCGAGAGGCCGAGTCCCGCGGCGGACACCACGAGGGTGCGGAAGGGGCGTTGGGTGACGGTGACCGTGTACAGCGCGATGAACGAGGCGGGCACGGGAGCGGTGTGGTTGTTGTCGAGCATGTGGTACGGCAGGACGCACGCCACCACCACCGCGAACACCAGTAGTGGCCGCCGCCGCCGCCACACCAGCGGCAGATGGGCGGCGATCAGGAGCGTCCAGCCGACCGCGTCGGGCCGGCGCCCGGCGTCGGTGACCAGGCCCAGGCACATGGCCAGGAGGGCCGCCGCGGTCGCGAGCAGGGCGTCGTTGCGGGTGCCGTGGGGCGCGGTCATCGGGTCCCGGTTGATCGCGGCCATGATCCGCTCACCGATCCGGGGCCGCACCGCTGCGTTGGGTGGCTGCACGGGCTCATCCTCCGCTAGAAGGGCGCCCCTCCGGGAGGGAGGGGCGCCGGTCGGTCAGTGGGCGGCCGCGGTCATCCGCTCCGGCTCCTTCGGCGGTACGGGGTGCTCGGGCTCCTTGGACAGGGGGCCCGGCCACCAGACCTTGCGGCGCAGGGCGACGCTCGCGCTGGTCACCAGGTAGGTGCGGACCAGGAAGGTGTCGAGGAGCACACCGACCGCGATGACGAAGCCGAGCTCGACGAGCTGCACCATCGGCATGTTGGTGAGCACCGCGAAGGTGGCGGCGAGGACCAGGCCCGCGGAGGCGATGACCCCGCCGGTGGTGCGCAGCGCGGTCAGCGCGGCGACGTCCGGTTCGGCGCCGTTCAGGGACTCCTCGCGCATCCGGTGCATCAGGAAGATGCCGTAGTCGACGCCGAGGGCGACCAGGAAGACGAAGGAGAGCAGTCCGAGGCCCGGGTCCGTGCCCTCGAAGCCGAAGAGCGGTCCGAAGACGAGCCCGCCGATGCCGAGGGCGGCGCCCCACACCGCGACCACGGCGGCGACCAGGATCAGCGGCGCGACCAGCGAGCGCAGCAGGGCGATCAGGATCAGCAGCACCGACAGCAGCACGATCGGCACGACGATCAGCCGGTCCCGGGCGTTGGTGTCCTTCAGGTCGATCTGCTCGGCGCTGGGTCCGCCGACGTAGGAGCCGTCCAGCCGGTCCCGCAGGTCCTCGATGGTCGCCGTCTCCCCCGCGGACTGCGGTGCCGCGGTGGCCAGTACGGAGATCTCGGTCCAGCCGCCGCCACTGCGCCCGGGCTCGGCGCTGTCCACGCCCCGGGTGTCCCGGATCTCGGCGAGGGTGGTCTCGGCCCGGTCGGCCGGGGTGATGACGCTGATCGCCTGGGTGCCGCGCTCGGGATAGGCGGCGGCGAGTGTCTCCATCGCGGCGACCGCGTCGGGCTTGCTGGTGAAGGAGTCCTCCTGCTTGAGGCTGCCGGGCAGGTTGAACGTGCCGAGCGCCAGCGCGCCGAGCAGCAGACCACCGCCGACGAGCACGGCCACCGGGCGGCGTCCGGCGGAGCTGCCCATCGCGGCGAACAGCGACCGGCGGGCCTTGGGGGTGCTGCCGTAGCGCGGGATCAGCGGCCAGAACACGCGGCGGCCGAGCAGTACGAGTACGGCGGGCAGCAGCGTCAGCATCGCGACCAGCGCGCACAGCACGCCGACGGTGCCGAGCGGGCCCATGCCCCGGCTGGAGTTGAGGTCGGCGGCGAGCAGGCACAGCAGTCCGGCGGCGACCGTCCCGGAGGAGGCGAGCACGGCGGGCCCGCAGCCCTTGAGCGCGGCGACCATGGCCTCGTACGGCCGCTCGATGCGGCGCAGTTCCTCGCGGTACCGGGAGACGAGCAGCAGCGCGTAGTCGGTGCCGGCGCCGAAGACGAGGATCGTCATGATCCCGGAGCTCTGGCCGGAAACCGACGTACCGAACCACTGGTTGAGGCCGTAGGCGACACCCATGGACAGGTAGTTGGCGACGCCGGCGACGAACAGCGGCACGAGCCAGAGGAAGGGACTGCGATAGATGATGATCAGCAGCAGTGCGACCACGGCGACGGTCGTGTAGAGCAGCGGTCCGTCGAGCGAGTTGTAGACCTCGGAGGCGTCGGTGGCCAGCGCCCCCTCACCGCCGACCTCGACACTCAGCCCGTCCTCGCCCGTCGCGACCTCCCGCACGGCGTTGACCAGCTCGTCCCGCGCCTTCTCGTCCGTGCCCGGCTCGTTGCTGGCCACGGGGTACATCAGCGTGGAGCCGTCCTTGGACGGAACCCCCACCGGCTCGGCGATCAGCCGGTGCGCACCGGCGATCTCCTCGATCTGCCCGGCGGCGGTCTCCCGGTCGGCCTCGGTCAGCCCTCCGTCCCGCTGATAGACCACCACCATCTGCGTGGTCTCACCGCCGGGCAACTGGTCCTGGATCTTGGCGACCTGGGTGGAGTCGGCGCTGGCGGGCAGGTAATCGACGGCCCGGTCCCGCTGCACGTCGGCCAGCTTCGAGGAGAACGGCGAGGCGATCGCCAGCACGACGATCCACAGCCCGAGCATCACCCAGGGCACGGCACGCCGCCGCCCCCGATCAGAAGTCCTTGCGGCCCCCATGATTCGGGCCTCCCTCCGTTGCGCGTTGTCTGGGTCGGGTTCCAGACTTCCGTCGCGAAGGGCTTCGTTCGTCGGGCGGGAGGGCGAGTTGGGCGGTACTGCCGGGGGCGGCACGACGCCCCGATTACTCCCCAGGGAGTACTGCGACGACTACGACGGCGTGCGCGCCGCCGCCAGCAGTCGGGTCACGTCGTCGGCGCAGATGGTCAGGGCCGCGCCCACCGTGGCGAGGACCTCGCGTTCGGCGGGGGTGTACGGGCCGTCCGCCAGGGCGATGCGGGCGCCCTGGAGGAGGATCGATTCGCGGCCCGCGGGGGCGAGGTGCGGGGCGAGGGGGTCGAGCGCCTCGTGGAGCTCTATGGCCAGGCCCGCTCCGCAGGGCTCGCCGAGGACCCGTCCGGTGTCCGCGGCCAGCGCCTCCACCAGCGCGTCCAGCTGTTCCTCGGTGCAGTCGTCGAAGCCGGCCGCGCGGACCGCGGAGGCGGCGGTCTCCAGGGCCGTACGGGCGCAGCAGCCGCCCGCGGCGAGGACCGCGAGGGCGACGGTGTGCACGGCGTCGCGGAGCATGGCGGAGAAGCGGGTGGTGGTCGGATGGTCCAGGACATCGGTGCCGAAGTGGCGACGGCAGGCCGCGCACTCCACCACCGGCCCGGTCTCGCCCCGCGGCAGCACCGGCACACCGAGCAGGGTGAACCGGCGGCGACCGGTCAGCCGCTGGTAGTTGCGGTCCCCTCCGCAGCCGGGACAGAAGAACTCACCGTCACCGACGGCCGTCCACGCCACGCGGGTGCCCAGGATGCGGGCAGGCCTAGCGGCACGGCCGTTTCGTCCCCGTCCTGGCAGCACGTCGCACCTCCGCGAAACCCCGCGGCAACGTCGCCGCGCTTGCGTGATGTTAGCCACATCCCCCGGGCCGAGTCAGCACCTTGGACGAGACCTTTCCGTGACCTCCACGAGGAATGGCCGGTATACGACGATCCCCGCCCCCTGAAAACAGAGGGCGGGGATACCCACCTAGGGGCGCGGGGAACTGCGCGACAAGCCACGACGGCGCGGCACCCGACCGACGACCACGCGCGGCACCTGCCTACCGCGCGGCCCGGTTCACGGCGGAGACGACCGCCTTCAGCGAGGCACGCGTCGTGTTCGCATCGATCCCGATCCCCCACAGCACCTTGCCGTCGATCGCACACTCGATGTACGACGCGGCCTGCGCGGACGCACCCTCGCTCATCGTGTGCTCCTGGTAGTCCAGCAGCCGTACGTCGATCCCGATCGACTGCAGCGCGTCGAAGAAGGCCGAGATCGGACCGTTGCCCGTACCGGTCAGCACCGTGTCGGCGCCGTCGACGGTCGCCTCCACCTTCAGCGTGTCCACACCGTCCGTGTCCGTCGTCGACTGACCGGTGCGGACCTGGATGCGGCCCCACGGGTTCTCCGGGTTCGGCAGGTACTCGTCCTGGAAGACCGACCAGATGGCGGACCCGGTGACCTCGCCGCCCTCCGCGTCCGTCTTGGCCTGGATCAGCTTCGAGAACTCGATCTGCATCCGGCGCGGCAGGTCCAGCTTGTGGTCGTTCTTCAGGACGTACGCGATCCCGCCCTTGCCGGACTGCGAGTTGACCCGGATGACGGCCTCGTAGGAGCGGCCGACGTCCTTGGGGTCGATCGGCAGGTACGGCACCGCCCACTCGATGTCGTCCACGGTGACCCCGCGAGCCGCCGCGTCCGCCTCCATCGCGTCGAAGCCCTTCTTGATGGCGTCCTGGTGGGAGCCGGAGAAGGACGTGTAGACCAGGTCACCGACGTACGGGTGGCGCGGGTGGACCTCCATCTGGTTGCAGTACTCCCACGTACGACGGATCTCGTCGATGTCGGAGAAGTCGATCTGCGGGTCGACGCCCTGCGAGAACAGGTTCATGCCCAGGGTGACCAGGTCGACGTTGCCGGTGCGCTCGCCCTGGCCGAACAGACAGCCCTCGACGCGGTCGGCGCCGGCCATCAGCGCCAGCTCGGCCGCCGCGACGGCCGTACCGCGGTCGTTGTGCGGGTGGATCGACAGGCAGACGTGCTCGCGGCGGGACAGGTTGCGGCCCATCCACTCGAAGCGGTCGGCGTGCGTCGACGGGGTCGAACGCTCCACGGTGGCGGGCAGGTTGAGGATGATCTCGCGGCCGGGACCGGGCTGCCAGACGTCCATGACCGCCTCGCAGACCTCCAGCGCGAAGTCCAGCTCGGTGTCGGTGAAGATCTCGGGGCTGTACTGGTAGCCGAACTCGGTCTCCGGGTCCAGCAGCTTCTCGGCGTACTCCATCACCAGGCGGGTGCCGTCGACGGCGATCTGCTTGATGTCGTCCTTGGAGCCGCGGAAGACCACCCGGCGGAAGACGGGCGCGGTGGCGTTGTACAGGTGGACGTTGGCTCGCCTGGCGCCCTTCAGGGACTCCACGGTCCGCTCGATCAGGTCCTCACGGGCCTGGGTCAGCACGGAGATGGTGACGTCGTCGGGGATCGCGCCCGGCTCCTCGATGATGGAGCGTACGAAGTCGAAGTCCGTCTGGCCCGAGGCCGGGAACCCGACCTCGATCTCCTTGTAGCCCATCTTGACCAGCTGGTCGAACATCCGGCGCTTGCGCTCGGGCGACATCGGGTCGATCAGGGCCTGGTTGCCGTCGCGCAGGTCCGTGGAGAGCCAGCGGGGGGCCTGGGTGATGCGCTGCTCGGGCCAGGTGCGGTCCGGGATGTCCACCTGGTCGTAACGACCGTACTTGTGGATCGGCATGGACGTGGGCTGCTGGCGGTTCGCCATGATTGCGGGGCTCCTCAGGATGTCCGGAAGGACGGCCGACGACGCAACGCGAAGCTCCGCGGGGAGGGAGTCGACCTGGACTTACAGGCCCTCGCCGCGGCAGCTAAGAAGAAGCAGCCCGAAAAGCATGATGCGCAGCATGCTAGCCGAGCCGCCCGCGATACGGCGGTGTGTATCAGTATGCGGGACCGCACGGACGAATTGGACAAAAAGTGCGCCATACCACTTCCCGACCGTCGGATGGGCGCCTTGTCGGCACATTTCACCAATCATGGTTGCGGCTAGTGACAGCCGCATAACGCAGTGCAATGGTGCCGGGCATGACGAACCACGGGGGCCATGAGCCCGTCTTCTGCACCGTCGTACCGCCCCATGTCCTCGACAAGCTGGCCCAGGCCGACGACCCCGCGCTCGCCGGACCGGCCCGCCGGACCCTCCAGCGCGACGCCTACGAGCGCACCCACCGCCGGCTGACCACCGTGCTCGGGGCGCCCGCCGTCGCCCCGCCCGCGGACGCCGAGCCCGACAAGCCGCGGCGCACGGTCTACGACGCCCGGCACGGCACGGACCTGCCCGGCGGCAAGGTCCGCGGGGAGGGCGAGGAGCCCGGCAAGGACGCCACTGTCAACCGCGCCTACGCGGGCCTCGGCGCCACCTTCGAGCTGTTCCTGAAGGCCTACGAGCGCAACTCCATCGACGGCGACGGACTGCCGCTGGACGCGACCGTGCACTACGAGAAGGACTACAACAACGCCTTCTGGAACGGCGAGCAGATGGTGTTCGGCGACGGGGACGGGGAGATCTTCCTCGACTTCACCATCCCCATCGACGTCATCGGTCATGAACTCGCCCACGGCGTCACCCAGTACACCGCCAACCTCACCTACTTCGGCCAGCCCGGCGCCCTGAACGAGTCGATGTCGGACGTCTTCGGCGCGCTCATCAAGCAGTACACGCTTGGCCAGAGCGCCGCCGAGGCCGACTGGCTGATCGGCGCCGGACTGCTCGCCCCGCGGGTGACCGGCAAGGCGCTGCGCTCCATGAAGGAGCCCGGCACGGCGTACGACGACGACGTCCTCGGCAAGGACCCGCAGCCCGCGACGATGGACGACTACGTCCGCACCGGCCGCGACAACGGCGGCGTCCACATCAACTCCGGGATCCCCAACCGCGCCTTCTACCTGGCCGCCACCGCCCTCGGCGGCAACGCCTGGGAGCGCGCCGGGCAGATCTGGTACGACGTGCTGACCGGCGGCGAACTGAAGGCGCAGGCCCTCTTCACCGACTTCGCCACCCTGACCGCCGCCGCCGCGCAGGCCCGGTACGGCGACGGCAGCGAGGAACTCCAGGCGGTGCGGAAGGCCTGGGAGCAGGTCGGGGTGCGCACCCTGTGAACACGTACTAGACAGGGACCATGCGGATTCAGGTGAGGCGCACCGGAGGTTTCGCGGGCATCGAGCGGTTCGCCGAGGTGGACACCTCGGGGCGGCCCGATGCCCCCGAGTGGCACGCCCTGGCCGAGCGGGCGGTCGCCGCCGGCCGGGGCGAGCCGCCCATCGGGGTACCGGACGGGTTCAGTTACCAGATCACGGTGGACGGAAAGACGGTGTACTGCTCCGATCCCCGGCTGACCGAGGAACAGCGCGAGCTGATCAGCAAAGTGCTGAAGGAGGGCGCGTAACGGCTGGTTCACGCCGGGCCGTTGACTTCCGTTACCCCGGGTACCGATGATCCGGCGCATGGCGACGCAACCGATACCTCAGTTCCCGGCCGGTTTCCTGTGGGGCGTGTCGACCTCGGCCCATCAGATCGAGGGCGCGACCGAGCTGCGCGAGCCGTCCGTGTGGGACGCCTTCACGGACGTGCCGGGTCAGGTGAAGGACGGCTCGACGGCGGCGGTGGCCTGCGACCACTACCACCGCTACCGCGAGGACGTGGCCCTGCTGTCCGGCCTCGGGGTCGGCGCGTACCGCTTCTCGGTCTCGTGGCCGCGGGTGAACTCCCCCGGCGGCCTGGACTTCTACGACCGGCTGGTCGACGAGCTGTGCGCGGCGGGCGTCCGCCCGGTCCCCACGCTCTTCCACTGGGACCTGCCGGCCGGCCTCGACTGGCTTCAGCGGGACACCGCGTCCCGGTTCGCCGAGTACGTCTCCCGGGTCGCCGAGCGGCTCGGTGACCGCGTGCACAAGTGGATCACCCTCAACGAACCCGCCGAGCACACCCTGTTGGGCCACGCCCTCGGCGTGCACGCACCCGGCAAACGGCTGCTGTTCGACGCGCTGCCGGTCGCCCACCACCAGCTGCTCGCCCACGGTATGGCGGTACGGGCGCTGCGCGCGGCCGGGGTCACGGACGTCGGGATCGCCAACTCGCACGGGCCGACCTGGGCCTCGTCGAAGGAGGGCGCCGACGTCGAAGCGGCGGAGTTCTACGACGTACTCCTCAACCGCCTGTTCGCGGACCCGGTGCTGCTCGGTGAATATCCGGCAGGGCTGGGCGAGTTGATGCCGGGCGACGTCGAGGCGGACCTGAAGGTGATCGGCGAGCCGGTCGACTGGTACGGGATCAACTACTACGCCCCGACCAAGGTGGGCGCTCCGCAGGGCGCCGAGATCGAGTTCGGCGGTGTCTCCATGCCCGCCGAACTCCCCTTCTCCGTCCAGGAGATCAGGGACGTGCCGGTCACCGACTTCGGCTGGCCGGTGGTCCCCGAGGCACTGACCGAACTGCTCACCGGCTTCCACGAGCGCTACGGCGACCGGCTCCCGCCCGTCGTCATCACCGAGAACGGCTGCTCGTACGAGGGCCTCGACGACCAGCAGCGGATCGCCTACCTGGACGGCCACATCCGTGCCCTGCACCGGGCGGTCGCGGCCGGGGTGGATGTGCGCGGCTACTTCGTCTGGTCGCTGCTGGACAACTTCGAGTGGGCGGAGGGCTACGCGCGCCGCTTCGGCCTCGTCCACGTGGACTACGACACGCTGGAGCGGACCCCGAAGGCGTCGTACCGCTGGTACCGGGACGTGCTGCGGGCCCAGGGATGACGGCACCCGCCCTGGCCGAGCCCACGGACCGGGTCGGGCCGCGCTGGACGACGGCGCTGGCGCTCGCCAACTGGGCGGTCTGGGTGGGCTGGTACGGCCCGCTCCAGATCCTGCTCCCCGAGCAGTCCGAGGAGTTCGCGCCCGGTATCGGGATGTCGAAGGAGACGCTGCTGGCCTGGGTGACCGGGGTGGGCGCGGCGGTCTCGCTGGTGGCGAACCCGCTCTTCGGCGCGCTCTCGGACCGGACGACGGCCGGCTGGGGGCGGCGCCGGCCGTGGATCGTGGCAGGGGTGGCGGGCGGGGCGCTGTCGCTGCTGCTGCTCGCGGGCGCGGACGGGCTGTGGACGATGATCGTCGGCTGGTGTCTGGTCCAGCTGACCCTGAACGCGGCCTTCGCGGCGGTGACGGCGGCGGTGCCGGACCGGGTGCCGCGGCTCCAGCGGGGCTCGGTGGGCGGCTGGCTGGGGGCCGCGCAAATCCTGGGGGCGGTCGCCGGTACGGGGCTCGCGACGGCGGTGGGCGGGATCGCGGCGGGGTACGTGGCGTGCGCGGTGTTCGTGGTGGCGGGGGTGCTGCCGTACGTCCTGCGCGGCGGCGACTTCCGGCTGGCGGCCGACGAGCGACCGCCCTGGTCGCCGCGCGCCTTCCTCCGGAGCTTCTGGCTGAGCCCGCGCCGCTATCCGGACTTCGGCTGGGCCTGGCTGACCCGTTTCCTGATCAACCTCAGCAACGCGCTGGTGATCCTCTACCTGCTGTACTACCTCCGGGACCGGCTGGATCACGACGACCCGGACGAGGGCGTCCTGATCCTCACCGCCGTGAACAGCGTGACCTTGCTGGCCACGGTCGTGGTCGGCGGCGTCTGGTCCGACCGCGTGGGCCGCCGCAAGCCGTTCGTCCGCTGGTCCGGGCTGTTGATGGCGGCGGCGACGGCGCTCCTTGCGGCCTGGCAGACCTGGCCCGGCGCGATCGTCGTGGCGGCGCTGCTGGGCGTGGGCCTCGGCGTCTTCATGTCGGTCGACTTCGCCCTGATGACCGACGTCCTCCCCAAGGCCCTCGACCGGGGCAAGGACCTGGGCGTCATCAACATCGCCAACGCCCTCCCCCAGGTAGCGGCCCCCGCCCTGGCAGCCCCGATCGTGACCCACCTGGGCGGCTACCGGGTCCTCTACGGGGCGGCGGCGGTGATCGCCCTTGCGGGGGCGGTGCTGGTGGGCCGTATCAAGGGAGTGGACTGAGCCAGGGATCAACCCTCAGAACCCGAGCCGCCGAAGCTGCTTCGGGTCGCGCTGCCAGTCCTTGGCGACCTTGACGTGGAGGTCCAGGCTGCATCGACGTGCGGCTACCGCCGCGCGGCCGGCGTTCCGAGCAGTGCCTCGATCTGCCTGCGGGACACCGCCGACCCCCTTCAGCCGCTTGCCCAGGCGGCTCCGCCGCCACCCCCACCCGCTCCGGTCAGAACCCGAGTCGCCGAAGCTGCTTCGGATCCCGCTGCCAGTCCTTCGCGACCTTCACATGGAGGTCGAGGAACACCGGCGTACCGAGCAGCGCCTCGATCTGCTTGCGGGACTTGATGCCGACCTCCTTCAGGCGCTTGCCCTTCGGGCCGATGATGATGCCCTTCTGGCTGGGGCGCTCGATGAAAAGGTTGGCGTGGATGTCGAGCAACGGCTTGTCGGCGGGGCGGTCCTCGCGCGGGAGCATCTCCTCGACGACCACCGCGATGGAGTGCGGCAGCTCGTCGCGGACGCCCTCCAGCGCCGCCTCGCGGATCAGCTCGGCGATCATGACCTGCTCGGGCTCGTCCGTGAGGTCGCCCTCGGGATAGAGCGCCGGGCCCTCGGGCAGCATCGGGATCAGCAGGTCCGCCAACAGGTCGACCTGCTTGTTCGCGGTCGCCGACACCGGCACGATCTGCGCCCACTCGATGCCCAGTTCCTTGCCCAGCTGGTCGATCGCGATCAGCTGCTCGGCGAGGCTCTTGGAGTCGACGAGGTCGGTCTTCGTCACGATGGCGACCTTCGGGGACTTCTTGATCCCCGCCAGCTCCTTCGCGATGAAGCGGTCACCGGGACCGATCTTCTCGTTCGCGGGGAGGCAGAAGCCGATCACGTCGACCTCGGCCCACGTGGTCCGCACCACGTCGTTGAGGCGCTCGCCCAGCAGCGTGCGCGGCTTGTGCAGACCCGGGGTGTCCACCAGGATCAGCTGGGCGTCCGGGCGGTGCACGATCCCTCGTACCGTGTGCCGGGTCGTCTGCGGCTGGTCGGCGGTGATCGCCACCTTCTGCCCGACCAGAGCGTTCGTAAGGGTGGACTTGCCCGCGTTGGGCCGGCCCACGAAGCAGGCGAAACCGGCGCGATGGACGGCCTCGGCCGACTCCTCGGATGACTGGGTGCGAACGCTCATGCGCCCATTCTCCCTGATCCCCGGAGCGGCGCCGCACGGTGAGGCCCCGGAAACCCGCCCGCAATGAAACGCCCCCGAAACACATCGGTACACGACCGGAAACGCACACCCGTGAATCTCTGACGCACCCCCACCCCGTTGGAGACCCCGTGACCCTCGCCGCGCAAGGCATCGACACCGGTGACACCGCCTGGCTGCTCGCCGCCACCGCCCTCGTCCTGCTGATGACCCCGGGCCTGGCCCTGTTCTACGCCGGCATGGTCCGCACGAAGAGCGTCCTCAACATGCTGATGATGAGCTTCGTGGCGATCGCCCTGGTCACCGTGGTGTGGCTGGCCGCCGGATACTCCCTCGCGTTCGGCGAGGACACGGTCGCCGGGCTGATCGGCGGCCTCGACCACCTCGGCATGGCGGGCCTCGGCCCGGACAGCGTCCAGGGCACCGTCCCCACCGTTCTCTTCGCCACCTTCCAGCTCACCTTCGCGATCGTCACCGTCGCCCTGATCAGCGGCGCCATCGCGGACCGCGCGAAATTCGGGGCCTGGCTGGTCTTCGTACCGCTGTGGGCGCTGCTCGTATACGTTCCGGTCGCGCACTGGACCTGGGGCCCGGGTGGCTGGATCCTGAACCACCTCGGCGCCCTGGACTTCGCGGGCGGTCTCCCCGTCGAGATCACCTCCGGCGCCTCCGGCCTCGCGCTCTGCCTGATCATCGGCCCGCGCCTGGGCTTCAAGAAGGACGCGATGCGCCCGCACAACCTGCCCATGGTGATGCTCGGCGCCGGTCTGCTCTGGTTCGGCTGGTTCGGCTTCAACGCCGGCTCCGCCCTCGGCGCCAACGGTCTCGCGGCCGCCGCCTTCCTCAACACCCTCGCCGCCGGCTGCACCGGCCTGCTGGGCTGGCTCTTCGTCGAGCAGCGCCGCGACGGCCACCCCACCACCCTGGGCGCCGCCTCCGGCGCGGTCGCGGGCCTGGTCGCCATCACCCCGTCCTGCGGCTCGGTCTCCCTGCTCGGCGCCCTGGTGATCGGCCTGACCGCCGGCATCGTCTGCTCCTACGCGGTGAGCTGGAAGTTCAGGTTCAACTACGACGACTCCCTGGACGTCGTCGGCGTCCACCTGGTCGGCGGGATCATCGGCACCCTGCTGATCGGTGTCTTCGCGGTCGCCGAGATGACGGGCGGCCCCGAGGGTCTGCTGTACGGCGGCGGGCTCGCCCAGCTCGGCAAGCAGCTGGTGGCCGTGGTCGCGGTGGCGGCGTACACCTTCGGCGTGACGTACGGCCTCGGCAAGCTCATCGACCGCACGATCGGCTTCCGCGCCAGTGAGGAGCAGGAGCACACCGGCCTGGACCTTACGGTGCACGCCGAGACCGCATACGATCACGGCGTCCTGGGCCACGGTGCCCCGGTCACCTCCGCCACTCCCGCCCCCCAGAAGGCCAAGGCATGAAGCTCATCACCGCGATCGTGAAGCCCTACCGCCTCGACGAGGTGAAGTCGGCGCTCCAGGAGATCGGCGTGCACGGTCTGACCGTGACCGAGGCGAGCGGCTACGGCCGTCAGCGCGGCCACACCGAGGTGTACCGCGGCGCCGAGTACCAGGTGGACCTGGTGCCCAAGGTGCGGATCGAGGTGGTCGTGGAGGACGCGGACTCCGACGCCGCGATCGACGCGATCGTGAAGGCCGCGCAGACCGGCAAGATCGGCGACGGCAAGGTGTGGGCGCTGCCGGTGGACACGGTCGTCCGGGTGCGGACGGGCGAGCGCGGCCCCGACGCGCTCTGAGGAACCGCGCTCGCCCCTGGCGTCGGGCGGCTCAGTCGAAGACGAACGGGCCCGGTGACTGCGGTGCGGTCGCCGTGCAGGTGATGGTGATGCCGAAGACGGTCATCGTCAGCGAGCCGCCGAAGGCCTCCAGGCTGTCGCCGGCGGCGACGGTGCCGGGCAGCGGGCCGACCTGGACCGGGTCCCCGGCGGCCATCGCCGGGTTCTCGGTGGCGGTGAAGACGGTGGTGCCGCCGCCCGCCTTCACCAGGGTGAGCGTGGAGGCGATGGAGTCCGCGCCGAGCCCGATCGGCGCGGTGATGGCGGAGGAGTTGAGGGTCATCGTGGCGGCCGTGCCGTCCTGGGTGGCCGTCAGGGTGGCCGCGCCGCCGCCGAACGAGCCGCAGTCGGCGTCGATGGTGACCGACGTGGGGGTGACGGCCGCGGCGGTGGGCGCTAGGACGAGTCCGGTCAGGGCGAGGGTGCCGACCGCGACGGCCGCACCGGTGCCTAAGCGTGTGCCTCTCATGGGGTTCCCGATCCCTTCGGGTGTGGGGGGACCGACGGCCCGTCCTCGGCAGGTGGGTGCGGACACACTGCGGGAGGGCCGAATCTGACGGTCCGTCGGAACTTACGTTCCCATTGATGCGCGAGAGGCGAACCCCGGCAAGGATGAATTCCGGACTACTCCGCGGGAACGGTGCGCCGCACGGTGCCGTCGGGTCCGGCGACCAGCACCGGCGTCCCCGCCCCGCCCAGGTCCCGCACGGCCGCCAGGTCCTCCGCCGCCGCGCTCTCCGCCTCGGTCACCACCGCCGCCGCCTCCAGCGACTTCGCCCCGGACGCCACGGCCATCGCCACCGCCGTCCGCAGCGCGCTGAGCTTCAGCGAGTCCAGGTCCACGGTCCCGGCGACATAGGTACGGCCCGTCTCGTCGCGTACGGCGGCACCCTCGGGCACGCCGTTGCGGGCCCGCGCGGAACGGGCCAGGGTGACGATCTTGCGGTCCTCGGGGTCAAGCGCGTTGCTCTCGGTCATGCCCCGAGCATACGAAGTGCCCGTCAGGACCGGTCCAGGCGGAGGCGTTCGGCGCGCGGCAGGCCCGCCACGACCAGGTCGTAGGAGTCCTCGACGAGTTCCCGCACAAGCCGGTCGTCGAGGTCGCCGTCGACGGTGACCGTGTTCCAGTGCCGCTTGTTCATGTGGTAGCCGGGGACGATCAGCCCCGGGTGCTCCTCGCGCAGCCGCAGGGCGTCCTCGGGGTCGCACTTGAGGTTGACCGTCAGGGGCCGCGCGTCCAGGTTCGTCAGCGCGAAGAGCTTGCCGAGCACTTTGAAGACCGAGGTCTCGGGGTTGAACGGGAAGTCCTCCACCGCCGCGTTGAACGACAGGCAGAACGTGCGCAGCTCCTGGGGGGTCACGCGTCCTCCGGCTCCTCCTTGGCGGCGCCCACCGGCTCCACCAGCACGGTCACGATCTTGTTCCGGCGGCCCGCGGCGGCCTCCGCGGTCAGCCGCAGTTCCCGCTCGTCGGGCAGTTCCACGACGGCCGAGGCACCGGCGATGGGGACCCGGCCGAGCGCCTTGGCGAGCAGTCCGCCGACGGTCTCCACGTCCTCGTCGTCGTACTCGTCGAGGCCGTACAGCTCGCCGAGGTCGGTGATGTCGAGGCGGGCGGTGACCCGGAAGCGGTCCTCGCCCAGCTCCTCCACCGGGGGCAGTTCGCGGTCGTACTCGTCGGTGATCTCGCCGACGATCTCCTCCAGGATGTCCTCGATGGTGACGATCCCGGCGGTGCCGCCGTACTCGTCGATCACGACAGCGACGTGGTTGCGGTCCTGCTGCATCTCGCGCAGCAGGTCACCGGCGTTCTTGGTGTCGGGGACGAAGGCGGCGGGCCGCATCGCGGTGGAGACCAGCTCGCTCTCCGCGTCCCGGCTGATGTGCGTCTTGCGGGCCAGGTCCTTGAGGTAGACGATCCCGACGACGTCGTCCTCGCTCTCCCCGGTGACGGGTATCCGGGAGAAGCCGGACCGCAGGGCCAGGGTGAGGGCCTGGCGGATGGTCTTGTACCGCTCGATGACGATCAGGTCGGTGCGCGGGACCATGACCTCCCGCACAAGGGTGTCGCCGAGTTCGAAGACGGAGTGCACCATGCGGCGCTCCTCGTCCTCGATGAGGGACTCCTTCTCCGCGAGGTCGACCAGCGCGCGCAGCTCCGCCTCGGAGGCGAAGGGGCCGCGGCGGAAGCCCTTGCCGGGGGTGAGGGCGTTGCCGATGAGGATCAGCAGGGGCGGGATCGGGCCCATGATCCTGGCCAGCGGCAGCAGGACGTACGCCGCCGCCGTCGCGGTGTTCAGCGGGTGCTGGCGGCCGATGGTGCGCGGGGAGACCCCGACGGCGACATAGGAGACCAGCACCATCACGCCGATCGCGGCGAGCAGCGCCTGGGTGGTGCTGTCGATCTCGTTGAGGCAGGCGTAGGTGACCAGCGCGGCGGCGGCCATCTCGCAGGCGACGCGGACCAGCAGCGCCACGTTCAGATAGCGCGTCGGGTCGGCGGCGATCTGCGCGAGCTTGGCGCTGCCCCGCCGCCCCGAGCGGACGGCTTCCTCGGCGCGGAAGCTGGAGACGCGCGCCAGGCCCGCCTCCGCGCAGGCGGCGAGCCAGGCCACGACGACCAGCGCGATGGCGCCGAGGACGAGTTGCGGACTCATGAGACGGTCGGAGCCGGGGAGGGACCGGTCAGGCCCTTCTCCGCACGCCAGCCGTCCACGATGGCCGCCTGAAGTCCGAACATCTCGGCCTTCTCGTCGGGTTCCTCGTGGTCGTAGCCGAGCAGGTGCAGCACGCCATGGACGGTGAGCAACTGGAGCTCCTCGTCCATGGAGTGCTGCGTCGGCGCGTCCTCGCCCTGCTTCTTGGCGACCTCCGGGCAGAGCACGATGTCGCCGAGCAGGCCCTGCGGCGGCTCGTCGTCGTCCTTGGACGGCGGCCGGAGCTCGTCCATGGGAAAGGACATGACATCCGTCGGTCCTGGCAGGTCCATCCACTGGATGTGCAGCTGCTCCATGGCGTCGGCGTCCACGACGATCACCGAGAGCTCGGAGAGCGGGTGGATGCGCATCCGTGCGAGCGCGTAGCGGGCGATGTCGAGGATCGCCTGCTCATCGACCTCGGTACCGGACTCGTTGTTGACGTCGATCGACATGGTGCTGGTCTGTCTACTTCCGCTTGTTGCGGCCGCCCTTGTGGGTGCCGTTCTCCGTGCCGTGGTGGCTGTCGTACTTCTCGTACGCGTCGACGATACGGCCGACCAGCTTGTGCCGTACGACGTCATGGGATGTGAGGCGCGAGAAGTGGACGTCGTCCAGGCCCTCCAGGATGTCCTGGACCTGCCGCAGACCCGACTTGGTGCCGTTGGGCAGGTCGACCTGGGTCACGTCACCGGTGATGACGATCTTCGAGTCGAAGCCGAGCCGGGTGAGGAACATCTTCATCTGTTCGGGGCTGGTGTTCTGGGCCTCGTCCAGGATGATGAAGGCGTCGTTGAGCGTACGGCCACGCATGTACGCCAGCGGCGCGACCTCGATGGTCCCGGCGGCCATGAGCCTCGGGATGGAGTCGGGGTCGAGCATGTCGTGCAGCGCGTCGTACAGCGGGCGCAGGTAGGGGTCGATCTTCTCGTAGAGGGTGCCCGGCAGGAAGCCGAGGCGCTCTCCGGCCTCCACCGCGGGGCGGGTCAGGATGATGCGGTTGACCTGCTTGGACTGCAGGGCCTGCACCGCCTTGGCCATGGCGAGGTAGGTCTTGCCGGTACCGGCGGGGCCGATGCCGAAGACGATCGTGTGCTTGTCGATCGCGTCGACGTACCGCTTCTGGTTGAGGGTCTTCGGGCGGATCGTGCGTCCGCGCGAGGAGAGGATGTTCTGGGTGAGCACCTCGGCCGGGGTCTCCTGGCCGTCCCCCTCGCCGTTCCCGCTCGCCCGGAGCATGGCGATCGAGCGTTCCACTGCGTCCTCCGTCATCGGCTGCCCGGTGCGGAGCACCAGCATCATCTCGTCGAACAGGCGCTGGACAAGGGCGACTTCGGGGGCGTCGCCGACCGCGCTGATCTCATTGCCCCGGACATGTATGTCGACCGCCGGGAAGGCCTTCTCGATCACACGCAGGAGGGAGTCGCCGGACCCCAGCACGGTCACCATGGGGTGCTGGGCGGGGACGGTGAACTGTGCTCTCGCCTGCCCCTGCGCGGGAGTGTGAGCTGTGGGTGTCTGAGTCATGGGCCGGCTCTGTAGGCCTTGCTCGTCCTCCTCGGAAAGGTGCATCCGCCACGGGGGCGGCCTGGCGATTCCAGGGTACGCCGCACGACTGACAAGCCCGTAGGGCTTTTCGACCCGGGCACGTCATGGCCGGGGCCTGTCGTCAAATTCCCGTCGTCCGCCCGGAGGGCGGGCCGCGCGGCGTCTGGTGCGTGCGATCGCAAGGCGCTGAAGCCGCCCGCGATGGGGGTGCCCCCGCGCGAGCAGAGCGAAGCTCGGTTCGAGCGTGGGGGAGGAGTCACGTGGGCGTTTCAGCAACGCGGCTGGGGGTCCCCCTCTCTGGGGGAGTGCGTGCCAGGCGTCGCGCGGCAGGCGGGAATGTGACGACAGGCCCTGGGGCTCAGGCCGAGCGGCCGAAGCCGATGGTCGGGACCGCCCGGCGCAGCGGCCAGGGGCGTGCCTGCTCGGCGGGGACCAGGTCCGTCAGGAACGCGTACCGGCGCAGCGCCGCCGGGTCCTGGTCGTCGTAGGACTGGATCTCGCGCCACCAGGCGCCGATCTCCGCCCAGCCGGGGGCGGACAGGGAGCCGCCGAACTCCTGGACGGAGAGGGCGGCGGTGAGGCCCGCGAAGGCGAGGCGGTCGGCGAGCGGCCAGTCGGCGAGGGTGCCGGCGACGAATCCGGCGACGAAGACGTCCCCTGCGCCGGTGGGGTCGAGGGCCTCGACCGCGATGGCCGGCACCTCGGCGGTCTCACCGGTCCGCCGGTCCACGGCGTAGGCGCCGTCCGCGCCGAGGGTGACCACGGCGAGCGGGACGTGTTCGGTCAGGGCGTGGGCGGCGGCGCGCGGGCAGGAGGCGCCGGTGTAGCGCATGGCCTCCTCGGCGTTGGGCAGGAAGGCCTCGCAGTGCGCGAGGTCGGCGAGGCCCGCGAGGTCCCAGGCGCCGGTCTCGTCCCAGCCGACGTCGGCGAAGATCCGGGCACCCTTGGCGGCGGCCTGGGCGATCCAGGGGGCCTGCTTGCCGGGTTCCAGGGAGGCGACGGCGGCACGCGCGCGGGGCGGGCAGTCGGGGGCCGGCTCCTCCGGGGGCGGCTCGTGGCCGTGGGAGACCATCGTGCGCTCGTCCTCGTAGGCCATGGACACCGTCACCGGGGAGTGCCAGCCGGGGACGGTGCGCGACGGGGCGAGGTCGATGCCCTCGCCCTGCTCCAGGGCGTCCCAGCAGTACTCGCCGTAGTGGTCGTCCCCGAAGGCCGCCGCGAGGGAGGTCTTCAGGCCGAGGCGGGCCAGCGCGGTCGCCATGTTGGCGACGCCACCGGGGCTCGACCCCATGCCGCGCGCCCAGGACTCGGTGCCGCGCACCGGGGCGGAGTCGAGCCCGGTGAAAATGATGTCGAGGAAGACGGTGCCGGTGAGGTAGACGTCCCAGGGCGGGTCAGTGGGCGTGCGCAGCGCGGCCAGGGGGTCGACCTGGGCCGGACGGTGCGGCCTCCGGGCGACGGCGGAGGAGGGTCCCTTCCCGGTGGACGCGGCGGACGCGATCACGGTGCGCTCCCTGACGTGGTGCGGATCAGGCCAGTGTGCACCACAGCACTGACAACACGCCGCCGGTCGCACCGGGACCACCCGTCGCGTCAGACCACCGCAGCTCCCTGGCGTGCCACCCGGGGCGGCGTCATCGGGTCACCAGCGGGGCACGCTCGGTGTGACCCACCCCGGTTCGGCCACGCGCATGGCCGCCGCGTCGTCGCGCTCCCGCAGGGTGCCGTCGTCGTCCAGCCACCGCTGGTGCAGGAACCGCAGCCGGTCGTGGTCGAGTTCCACGCCGAGGCCGGGGGCGTCGGATACGGCGACCCGCCCGCCCTCGAACCGCAGCCGTTCCGTCAGCACGTCCTCCGACTGCCACGGGTAGTGGGAGTCACAGGCGTGATGGAGGTTCGGCACGGTGGACGCCACCTGCGTCATCGCGGCCAGGGAGATCCCGAGGTGGGTGTTGGAGTGCATGGACACCCCGACGCCGAAGGTGCGGCAGATCGCGGCGAGGTGCTGGGTGTTGCGCAGCCCGCCCCAGTAGTGGTGATCGGAGAGCACGACCTGCACGGCGTCCCGCCCGAACGCCTCCTTGATCTCGGCGAACGTCGTCACGCACATGTTGGTGGCGAGCGGCACGTCGGTCCCGGCGGAGACCTCGGCCATGGCCGGGGTGCCGAGCGCGGGGTCCTCCAGGTACTCCAGGACGTCCCCGAGCTCCTTCGCCACCTTCAGCGAGGTCTCCACCGACCAGGCACCGTTGGGGTCGAGCCGCAGCGGATGCGCGGGAAAGGCCGCCGCGAGCGCCCGTACGGCCGCGATCTCCTCGTCCGGCGGGAACACCCCGCCCTTGAGCTTGAACGAGGTGAAGCCGTACCGCTCGGTGAACTTCCGGGCCTGCTCCACGATCCCGGCCGGGTCCACGGCGGCGCCCCAGTCGTCCCGCTCGGCCGGCACGCCCTCGGGGTGCCCGGCCCACTTGTAGAACAGGTACGCGCTGTACTCGACCGAGTCGCGCACCTTGCCGCCGAGCAGCGCGTGCACGGGCTGCCCGAGGGCCTTGCCGAGCGCGTCCAGACAGGCCACCTCGAAGCCGGAGACCACGGACAGCCGCAGCTTGTCGGCGGTCTGGACGCCTCGCAGGCCGCCGACGTCGACCTGTCCGGAGACCCGGGAGCCGTCGACGGCGACCTCCTCGGCGATCGTGAACAGGCCGTTGAGATCGCCGACTTGACGCCCGATCAGCTTCTCGGCGAAGGGCCGGGCCAGCTCCAGGTACTTGGTATCGCCGTACGTCTCCCCGACGCCGGTGACCCCGTCGGCGGTCTCGACCTCCACGATCAGCCGGGGCGTGTAGGGCTGGTGGACGCCCTGGGTGTTGAGCAGGGGCGGGTCGGCGATCAGGATCGGGGTCAGCCGGACGTCCGTGATCGTGAGGTTCACAGGGCGGCTCCTACGAGGTCGAGGCCGGTGATGAGCAGGGACCTCAGGTCGGCCAGGTCGGCCGCCGAGGGGTCGGTGAGCGGGGCGCGCACCGGGCCCACCCAGCGGCCGCGCAGCCGCGCCGCCGCCTTCACCAGGGACACCGCGTATCCGGGCGCCCGGTCGCGGAGTTCGACGAGCGGAACATAGAAGTCGCGCAGCAGCCGCTCCAGTGTCTGCTCGTCGCCGGCGCGCAGGGCGGTGAAGAAGGCGGTCGCGATCTCGGGTGCGAAGGCGTGCACGGCGGAGGAGTAGGCGGGGACGCCGACGGTGGCGTAGGCGCGGGCCTGGATCTCGGCGGTGGCGGCGCCGTTGAAGAACAGGAAGCCCTCGGGGGCGGCGAGCGTGAGGCGCTGGAGCCGGTCGAGGTCGCTGTGGCCGTCCTTGAGCCCGATGACGGTCGGCAGGGCGGCGATCCGGCGCAACGAGTCGGCGGTGAAGGCGACTTGGCCGCGCTGGTAGACGATCAGCGGCAGCTGTGTCCGGGCGGCGATGTGCTCCACCTGCTTGACGAGCCCCTCCTGCGGCGCCGCGACCAGATAGTGCGGCAGGACGAGCAGGGCGTCGGCGCCCGCCTCCTCGGCGATGCGCGCGAACCGTACGGCCTGCGCCCAGCCGTAACCGATACCGGCGATCACGGGCAGCCGCCCGCCCGCCTCCCGCACCGCGAGGGAGACGACCGTCCGGTACTCCTCCTCGTCCAGCGAGAAGAACTCGCCGGTGCCGCAGGCGGGGAAGAGTGCGCCGGGGCCGGCCGCGACGCACGCGGCGGCATGGGCGCGGAAGCCGTCGGGGTCCAGGGAGCCGTCGTCGTGAAAGCTCGTCAGCGGGAAGGACAGCACCCCGCCCGCCAGCGCTTCGGAATCGAGGACCACCGTCATCCATCTCCCCATGCAGACGCCATCCATATATATAAACGAAGGTTAGGTATGCGAACGGCGAGGCGTCAATGGCCGGGTCCGCCGGGTCCGCACCGACGTCACTGGCTCGGCGCCTGGCGGGAGCGGGAGCGGCGGCGTTTACCCACTGGGTTACACCCCAAACAGAATGTGCCCCGGATCACACCTTCCCCCCTTCTTCGCGCCTGCCCCCGCTTGATACAAATTGCCCGCGCGTTCCTGTCCGTCGACGGTCGTCGCCCTTCCCCCTTTCTGAGCCGCTCCTTTCGCACGCCCTGGGAACGCCCGTGTCCGCCCGCACCACCCTGCCCTGGCCCCTCGTCGCCCTTTTCACGGCCGGGTACCTCGCCCCGTATCTCCTCCCGACCACCGTCGGCCGCCTCGACTCGGGGCTCCCCCTCACCGCCACCCAGGCGGGCGCCATCGGCAGTGCGCTGCTGCTGAGTTCGGCGTCGGCCGGGTTCCTGCTCGCCTCGCGCGTCGACCGGATCGGCCCGCGCCTGCTGGCCCGCCTCGGCCTCACGCTCGCGGTCGTCGGCTACGGCGGGGCCGCGCTGACCCACTCCGTCCCGGCCGTCGTGGCGGGCGCCCTGATCGGCGGCTTCGGCTCCGGGACGGCTACGGCTGTCGCCGCGACCGGGATCGCGGGGCGGCCGGATCCGCACCGGGTCACGACGTACGGGCTGCTCGGTGTCTCCGCGCTCGCGGGTGCGGTGTATCTGACGGTGCCGCGGCTCGGGCCCGGCCATGGGCTGCCGTTCGCCGCGATCGCGCTCACCGCGCTGCTGGTCTGGCCGCTGACGGGTCGCCTTGGTGTCTCGGGTCCGGGCGCCCGGGTCCGCCACGAGACCGGCCGGCTCCCCCAGCTGCGCTCCGGGCTGGTCCTCGCCGGCGCCCTGATGTTCTGGTCCCTCGCGCAGAACTCCCTGTGGGGGGTCAGCGGGCGGATCGGGCTGAGCCAGGCGCGGTTGAGCGAGGTCACGGTGGGTGTGGTGTTCGCGGTGGCGCTGGGGGCGGGGCTGCTGGGCGTGGTCGTGGCTGGTGCGCTCGGGCCGAGGCTGGGCCTCGCGGTCCCCATCGGCGCGGGTACGGCGGTTATCGCTGTCTGTATCGCGGTGAGTGCGTCGGCCCGGGATCTTGCGACGTTCGCGGGCGGGGAGATCGCCTGGAACGCGCTCTATCCGATCGTGTTGTCGTACGTCATCGAGCTTGCGGCGTCTTTGGACGGACGGGGGCGGTGGGCGGTGCTGGTCGGGTCCGCGTCGTCCTTGGGTACGGCGGCCGGGCCGCTCACGGGCAGTGTTCTCTCGGCCCAGGCGGGCTTCCCAGTGATGGGGGCGGTGTTGGCGGTGGGGCTGTTGGTGATCGCCGTACCCATGACCGTGGTTGCTCTCCGGGCGGGCCGGTCGACATTGCCTGTGGTGGAGATTCCTGTCGAAGAGCACGCCTACGAGGCTGCGACTGCTGCTTGACCGGGCGGGTGCGGGTTGACTGTGGCTTGTCGCGCCCACGCGACGGAGCCGCAATTCGACACAGCCCCGCGCCCCTGACCGGTACCTCAGAACGCGTAGTTCTCCACCTCTGCCAGATAGCCCGCCCGCTTCTCCTCGTCGTCGTCCAGGAAGCTCGCCAGGAACGAATTGCGGGCCAGCTCACGGAGGCGTTCTTCGCTCAGGCCGAGGGCCTCTCGTACCGCGGTGAAGTTGTCGTCCGCGTAGCCGCCGAAGTACGCCGGATCGTCGGAGTTGACCGTGCAGAGCAGGCCCGCTTCGAGCATCGCGGGCAGCGGGTGGTCCGCCAGGGTGTCCACCGTGCGCAGGCGGACGTTCGACAGGGGGCAGAGCGTCAGCGGGACTCGGTCGCGGGCCAGGCGGGCGACCAGGTCCGGTGACTCCATGCAGCGCAGGCCGTGGTCGACGCGCTCCACGCCGAGGATGTCCAGGGCCTCGGTGATGTACTCCGGCGGGCCCTCCTCCCCGGCGTGGGCCACGCGGCGCAGGCCGAGGGCGGCGGCGGTCTCGTAGACCTCGCGGAACTTCACCGGCGGGTGCCCGACCTCGGCGGAGTCGAGGCCGACACCGATGATCCGGTCCAGGTACGGCTTCGCCGCGTCCAGGGTGGCGAGGGCCGACTCGGCGGACTCGTCGCGCAGGAAGCAGAGGATCAGGTGGGTGGAGACGCCGTGGTTCTCCTCGCTGCGGTCCAGTGCCCTGGAGAGCCCCTCGACGACCGTTCCCATGCCGACGCCGCGCGCGATGTGCGCCTGCGGGTCGAAGAAGATCTCCGCGTGCCGCACACCCTGCGCGGCGGCCCGCGCGAGGTAGGCGTTGGCGAGGTCCTCGAAGTCCCGCTCGGTGCGCAGCACCGCCATCAGCTCGTAGTACAGGTTCAGGAAGGACTGCAGATCCTCGAACCGGTACGCCTCGCGCAGCGCGTCGGTGGTCGCGTACGGCAGCTCGACGCCGTTGCGCGCGGCCAGCTCGAAGGCCAGCTCGGGCTCCAGCGTGCCTTCGATGTGGAGGTGCAGTTCTGCTTTCGGGAGGGGCATCAAAGTATCGTACGGGCGTTTCACCGACGTTTCGGAACCGGCACCCGCAGAAGATCGTGTGCCACCGTCAGCTCCCCCTCGAATCCGGCGGCCCGCGCCTGGCGCTCGAACTCGTCGGGCTCGGAGTAGCGCTGGCTGAAGTGCGTGAGGACCAGATGCCGTACGCCCGCGTCCCGCGCCACCCGCGCCGCCTGCCCGGCGGTGAGGTGGCCGTGCTCGACGGCGAGGTCGGTGTCCTCGTCGAGGAAGGTCGACTCGATGACGAGGAGGTCGCAGCCGTCGGCCAGGGCGTGCACGCCGTCGCAGAGCCGGGTGTCCATGACGAACGCGAAACGCTGGCCCCGGCGCACCTCGCTGACGTCGTCCAGCCGTACGTCCCCGAGGGCGCCCTCGCGCTGGATCCGGCCGACGTCCGGGCCCTTGATGCCGTGCGCGGCGAGCCGGTCCGGGAGCATCCGGCGGCCGTCGGGCTCGACGAGGCGGTAGCCGTAGGACTCGACCGGGTGGGAGAGCTTGCGCGCCTGGAGGGTGTACGTCGCGGTCGTCGCGAGGTCGCCGTCCTCGTCGACCGGTGCCTGCTGGATTCCGACCGTCTCCCGGTACGCGGTCGCGTAGCGCAGGCGGTCGAAGAAGCGCTGGCCCGACTTCGGGTAGTGCGCGGTGATCTCGTGCGGCACCTTGTCGAGGTTGATCCGCTGGATGACCCCGGCGAGGCCGAGCGAGTGGTCGCCGTGGAAGTGCGTGACGCAGATCCGGTTCAGGTCGTGGGCGGCGACCCCGGCGCGCAGCATCTGGCGCTGGGTGCCCTCGCCCGGGTCGAAGAGGATGCCCTCGCCGTCCCAGCGCAGGAGGTAGCCGTTGTGGTTGCGGTGCCGGGTCGGGACCTGGCTGGCGGTGCCGAGGACGACGAGTTCGCGTACGGACATGGCTGGTTATCCGGGGGGCCACTGCATGCCGCGGCCGCCGAGGACGTGGGCGTGGGCGTGGAAGACGGTCTGGCCTGCGCCGGCTCCGGTGTTGAAGACGACGCGGTAGGAGTCGAGCTGCTGCTCGTCGGCCACCTCCTTGGTCTCCCGGAGTACGTCGGCGGCCAGTTCCGGGGCGGCGGTGGCCAGTTCCGCGGCGTTCGGGTAGTGGGCCTTGGGGATCACCAGGATGTGGACCGGGGCCTGGGGGTTGATGTCCTGGAACGCGACGGTGGTCTTGGTCTCGCGGACGATTGTTGCGGGGACGTGGCCCTCTGCGATTTTGCAGAACAGGCAGTCCTCCTGCGGTTCTCCCGGCATGTGCGGTTCCTTTCCGAGGGTGCGCCTGATGATTCGGGGGGCATCGTATCGTCGGCGGGTGCGGGTGATTTGTGGCTGGTCGCGCAGTTCCCCGCGCCCCTCAGGTGGGAATCGTCGGCGGAGTTTTCGCCGGACGCTCCTCCAACGACTCCAGGGCGATCCTGATCGCCTCGTCCAACTGGGTGTCCCTGCCCGCCACATGGTCCTGCGGGCGCTGCACGACCTCCACGTCCGGATCCACCCCGTGGTTCTCCACGCCCCAGCCCTGTCCCTCCAGCCAGATCGCGTACTTCGGCTGGGTGATCAGGGTGCCGTCGACCAGGCGATAGCGGCTGTCGATGCCGATCACGCCGCCCCAGGTGCGGGTGCCCACCACCGGGCCTATGCCGAGGGCCTTGATGGCCGCGTTGACGATGTCGCCGTCGGAGCCGGAGAACTCGTCGGCGACGGCCACGACCGGGCCGCGCGGGGCGTCGTCCGGGTAGGTGTACGGCCGCATGCCGCGCGGCGCTCCCCAGCCGACGATCCGCCGGGCCAGCTTCTCCACGACGAGCTGTGAGGTGTGGCCGCCGCGGTTCTCGCGGAGGTCGACGACGAGGCCCTCCCGGGCCACCTCGACGCGCAGGTCGCGATGGATCTGAGCCCAGCCGGGGGCCTGCATGTCGGGGACGTGGAGGTAGCCGAGGCGGCCGCCGGAGTGCTCGTGGACGTAGGCCCGGCGGCCGGCCACCCAGTCGTGGTAGCGCAGGGGTTCCTCGTCGGCCACGGGAACCACCACCGGGTGCCGCGGCTCGCCGCCGCCCGCCGGGGACACGGTCAGTTCGACGGGCCTGCCCGCCGTGCCGACCAGCAGGGGGCCGGGTCCGGTCACCGGGTCGACCGGGACTCCGTTGACCGCGACGACGGCGTCCCCCGCGCGGACCGCGACCCCGGGTGCCGCGAGCGGGGCGCGGGCCTGGGGGTCGGAGGTCTCCGAGGGGAGGATGCGGTCGATGCGCCAAGTGCCGTCCTCGCGGCGGGAGATGTCCGCGCCGAGCAGGCCCTGCCGGGGTCCGCCGCCGGAGCCGCCGCGCGGGACGACGTAGGCGTGCGAGGTGCCCAGTTCGCCCTGGACCTCGTAGAGGAGGTCCACCAGGTCGTCGTGGGTGGCCACGCGGTCCAGCACCGGGCGGTAGCGGTCGAGGGCCCCGGCCCAGTCCACTCCGCTCATGTCGGGGCGCCAGAAGTGGTCCCGCATGACGCGGCCGGTCTCCTCGTACATCTGCCGCCACTCGGCGGCCGGGTCGACGAGGTGGCGTACCCGGCCGAGGTCGACGGTGATGTTGGCGTCGCTGTCGTCGTCGTTCGGGGCGCGCCGGTCGCTGGGGACCACCTTCAGGCGGTCGTTCGTCCAGAGGAGGACGCGCTTGCCGTCGCCGCTGACCTCGAAGTGGTCGGCGTCGGCGGCCAGATGCTCCACGCGGCGCTGGACCAGGTCGTAGCGCTCCAGGTCGGACTTGGGGTCGGTGTCCTCCGGGGTGGCGCGGGAGGCGCCGAGTTCACCGGTGACGGGGTGGCGCAGCCAGAGCACGCCGTCCTTGGCGGCGCGCAGGTGGGTGTAGCGGGCGGCCTCGACGGGGAACGGCACGATCCGGTCGGCGAGCCCTTCGAGGTCGATCCGGGTGGTCGGGGTGCCCTCGCCGTCGGGCGTCTCGTCCTTGTCCGGCGCGTCGACGGGCCGCCCGTGCCGCTGCGGTCCGAACGGCGAGGGCGTGGTCGCGGCCAGCGTGATCAGGTACGGGCGGGAACCGGCCACGAAGGCCAGGTCGAAGACGTGCTCGTCATAGACCGGGTCGAAGGAGCGGGCGGAGAGGAAGGCGAGGTGCTTGCCGTCCTGGGTGAACGCCGGCGCGTAGTCCTGGAAGCGCAGCGGCGTGGCCTCGGTGACGGACAGGTCCGTGGTGTTGGCCAGCCGCAGCTGGCTGAGCGGGCTCGGTCCGGGGTGCGACCAGGCCAGCCAGGCCGAGTCCGGGGAGAAGACCAGTCCCGAGGCGTCGCCGTCGGCGCTGCGGTCGACCTCGCGGACCTCGCCGGTCTCCCGCTCGACGAGCAGCACGCGCCCGTCGTGCGAGGCGACGGCGGCCCGGCTGCCGTCGGGGGCCACCGCGAGGCCCAGAACACGGCCGAGCTGCCCGGCGGCGAGCCTGCGCGGGGTGGCGCCCGGGGCGAGCCCGGTCGCGGGGGCGAACTCCAGCGCGTCGTCACCCTCGGCGTCGGTCACCCACACCGCCCACTCCTCCCCCTCCACGCGGAAGGTGCGGGGCTTTCGGGCCCGTACGCCGGGTTCGGCGGCCAGGGCGCGGGCGGGTCCTGAGCGGTGGGTGACCCAGTGCACGGAACCGCGGACGAGGACCGCGCTCCCGCGGCCGGTGTGGTCGGGGGCCGCGGCGCCGAACCAGCGGGCGGCGTTGACCGGGTGCGGGCGGCGGTCGGTGCGCTGGCCGCCGAGCCGGATGTCCAGGCGGCGCGGCTCGGCGCCGTCCAGGTCGTCCAGCAGCCACAGTTCACCGGCCGACGCGTACATGACACGGGTGCCGTCACCGGCGGCGTGCCGGGCGTAGAAACCCTCGGCGGGGGTGTGGCGGCGCAGGTCGGAGCCGTCGGCGAGGGAGGAGTAGAGGGCGCCGACGCCCTCGTGGTCGCTGAGGAAGGCGATGCGGTCACCGGCCCAGACCGGGTACTCGATGTTCCCGTCCAGCTCCTCGTGCAGCCGGACGAACTCGCCCTGCCCGTCCCGGTCGATCCACAGCTTCCCGGCCCGGCCGCCCCGGTACCGCTTCCAGTACGCCGCCTCCAGGCTCATCACCGCCGACAGCAGCACGGTGTGCGGCCCGTACGCCACGTCCCCGACGATCCCGTACGGCAGGGTCGTGGCCGGTCCGCCGTCGAGCGGGACGGCGTACGCCCAGGTGCGGTCGCGGCTGGCCCGGCCCTGGTTGCTGACGGCGAGGACCTGTCCGTCGGGGGTCCAGCCGCGGACCCGGGTCCGGGCGCCCCAGTACGTCAGCCGGGTGGCGGGGCCGCCCTCCACCGGGGCGATGAGCACCTCGGGGGCGCCGTCGCGGGTGGAGGTCCAGGCGACGGTGGTGCCGTCGGGCGAGATCCGCGGCAGGGTGACCGGCATGTTGTCGGCGCTGACCCGCCAGGCCCGGCCGCCGTCCAGGGGGGCGAGCCAGACGTCGTCCTCGGCGGTGAAGGCGACCAACTC
Source organism: Streptomyces cinnabarinus (assembly GCF_027270315.1). NCBI lineage: Bacteria > Bacillati > Actinomycetota > Actinomycetes > Kitasatosporales > Streptomycetaceae > Streptomyces > Streptomyces cinnabarinus. The sequence goes on from NZ_CP114413.1 coordinate 3,136,293, forward strand.
GCCGTGCAGATGCGGGAACCGGAGATACGCGGCAGGCTGGGTCACCCGGTCACCCTACGCAGACACGTGACCCTGAGTAAGGGGTTTGCGATCACTGGCTCACTTGCCCTCGGGCCAGCACTGCGGATCCTGCTTGCACCACAGCGTCTTGGTGACGGTCACCGTGACCGTGGGCCCCGGCTGCTCGGCGCCGCCGCTGGGCGGGGAGACCGGTGAGGGCGTGCCCTCGCAGTCGCCGAGCCCGTCGACCTCGAACCACACCTTGTCGCCCACCTTGGCGGTGAGATGTCCGCGCACACACTTGCCGTCGGTCGCGCGGGTGACGGCACCGTCGACGGTGATGTCCTTGCCGTCCTCGGTCTTACCGGTGCAGTCGACCTCGGCCACCGTCTGCTCGCCCGCGCTCGGCGTCGACCCGTCGCCCTTGTCGCCGTAGGAGGCGGTGCAGGTGAGCCACTGGACCTCCGCCTTCTGGCGCTCCAGCTCCCGGGTGGCCGTCTGATCGGTGGTCCACGCGATGGTCGCGGCGCTCATGCCTCCGCCCTCGCACGCGACCGCCCCGCCGACGGCGAGCACGACCAGTCCCGCCGCACCAGCCACTCGTGCCCCGCGCGGGTGAACCCAAATCCGCCTCAACACCCCCATGGAGGGCAGCCTGCCACTGTCCGGCCCGGCGCGGTAGAGCGCATACGGTCACTCAGGACTCCCGCACGTCACAATCGAGTGCCGCCCAACTGCCGCCGCACCGGAGGACCGTTGACACCGCCGCGGATCCGCACGCCCCGCATCCTGCCCGGACCACGTGTCCCCGACGAGCCCGGACAGAGCGCCGAGCCACCGGCCGAGCCACCGGCCGGACCGCCCGCGCCGCCGCGCAGGCGCCGGGTGCGGATGCTCGTCGACGTGGTCGACCAGCCGGACGAAGTGGCGTATGTCACCGACCTGTTCGAGGAGCGCGGCTGGGCCGTGCGCCCGGCTCGGGACGAGGAGGCGACCGCCGTCGCCCACCGCACCACGCTCGTCGTCGAGGTCCGGCTGCACGGCGCCCGGCTCGGCGCCCTGCGCACGGCCACCATGGAGGTGGAACGGCTCGTCAAGCAGGCCGAGTTGGGCGCCTGGGTGCGGGACACGGCCCTCGTCGAGCACGAACGCCCGGCCAGGACGACGTACTACGTGCACCGCGCGGGCCCGACCCTGGGCCGGGTGTGGATCCGGCTGGGCGGGGCGGACGAGCAGCGCGCGGTGACCGTACCGGCGGGGCCGGACTCCCGGCAGGAGGCGGAGGCCGAGCTGGCGGCGCGCGACCTGGGCGGGCGCCCCTTCGACCCGGCGGCGCACGCGCTGCGGGTGCCGGGCCACTCGGACGCGGACCCGCCGCGCGACGAGAGCCCGCACGAGCGCCGGGTCCGGCTGGTGTGGCTGGGCGCGTCCGTGGCGGGACTGCTGGCCGCGATCGTCTGCGGGATGTACGTCGCCTGGGCCGAGGGCGCCTGGCAGCTGCTGCCCGCGCTGCTCAGCACGGCGGGCGCACTGCCGCTGGGCCGGACGGCCAAGGAGACCCGGGCACGGGGTACCGCGGTCCAGTGGGCGGTGGGGATCGCGGGCACCACGGCGCTGGCGGCCTTCGGTGCGCTGCTGGGCCAGGACAGCGAGCCCCGGCAGCTGCTGCTCGGGATGCTGCTCGGCGTCTTCGGCCTGTTCACCGGCGCCGGCGTGGTCCTCGCGGTGCGCCGCACCTTCTTCACCCGGCACGCGGCCTGGCTGGTGCCGCTGTCGGTGCCGGTGCTGTGGTCGATGGTGGGCTGGCTGGGCGGCCAGATGCACGCCGCGTACCTGGACCGCTTCGACATCCGCGCGGACGCGGTGCCCACCTCGACCCTCGGCAGGTATCTGGCGGCGGCCGAGCCCATGGGACTCGCCCTGGGCAGCGCGGTGTTCTTCGTGGCGGTCGTCGGCTGGCTGCGCCACTTCCACCTGGGCCGGGACGGCAGCAACCGGCTCTTCGCCGTGGTGCTGGCCACCCTGCTCGGGGTGGTCTTCGCGCTGACCGCGATCGGCATCGGCACCCGGAACGCGGCGAGCGCGGCGGGCCGGGCCGCGGAGAACGTCGGCCGCGAGGGCACCCGCCCGCCGGACTACTTCGGCGTCTACGCCCACTTCGTCTGCGTGACCCCGGTGGACCCGGACAAGCCCCTGGCGGTCGACAACGGCCCGGCCCCCACCGACCACCCGGTGGTCTCCTTCGGCACGGCCGCCGACTGGATCTGGCTGTGGGACCCGGAACGCGGCAACGGGCAGAAGCAGCAGGAGTCCTTCGCGGTCCGCAGAGAGGACGTCCAGCTCCTCCCCGCCACCCACCCAGAGTCCAAGACCTGCTAGCCGAGGAGCAGTTGCCACTCCTGGAGTTCCACCAGATTGCCCTCGGGGTCCTTCAGATGGGCGACCCGCATCCGCTCCGTCAGCGATGCCGGGCCGTGCACGATCACCGCCCCGCGTTCGGTGATCCGCGCGCAGTAGTCGTCCAGGTCGTCCACCCGCAGTACCACCAGCGAGCGGTGCCCGGTGGCCGTGTCGTCCAGCTCACCCAGCCACTCGGCCATCGCCGCCCGGTCCTGCAACGCGATCCCCGCCGACCCGGTGGCCGGGCTGAGCTTCTCGTACGGCCCCTCGGCCGCCCCCGACTGCGGCTTCAGGCCGAGGACATCGGCGTAGAAGCGGTAGCAGGCGGCGAAGTCGCTGACCAGCAGCCGGACCTGGGCGAGTTCCACGGCGGTCTCCCTCGGTCAGCCCCAGCGGCCGGTGCGGCCGAGGAGCAGGGCGGCCGCCGCGGTGCCGGCGGTCGAGGTGCGCAACACGGTGGGCCCGAGCACGTACGGCCGCGCCCCCGCCTCCTCGAACAGCGCCAACTCCTCGGGGGACACGCCCCCTTCGGGCCCGACCACCAGCACGATCTCCCCGTCCGCGGGCAGTTCGGCGGCGGCCAGCCGCTCGGTTCCGCTCTCATGGAGCACGGCGGCGAAGTCGGCCTTGGCGAGAAGTGCCGCCACCTGCTTGCTCGTCGCCGCGTCGGCGACCTCGGGGAAGCGGACCCGGCGGGACTGCTTGCCGGCCTCGCGGGCGGTGGCCCGCCATTTGCCGAGCGCCTTCAGTCCGCGCTCGCCCTTCCACTGCGTGATGCACCGGGACGCCGACCACGGCACGATCGCGTCGACGCCGACCTCGGTCATCGTCTCGACGGACACCTCACCGCGGTCGCCCTTGGGCAAGGCCTGCACGACGGTGATCCGGGGCCGCGGCTCGGGCTCCTCAGCGACCGAGTCCACCCGTACAACCAGCTGGTCCTTGCCCTCGGCGGCCAGCACCACGCACTCCGCCCAGCGTCCGGCGCCGTCGGTGAGGACGACCTCCTCGCCGGAGCGCAGCCGCTTCACGGAGACCGCGTGCCGTCCCTCGGGGCCGTCGAGGACGTACTGCCCACCGGGCCCCGCGTCGAGCCGCTCGACGACGAACACCGGGGCCGTCATCGCACCGCACCGCCTTCCCGACACTCCGACAACGCTGTCCCGGCGGCGGCGAGTTCGGCCGCCAGGACCTCCACCAGCTGACCCGCGGGCAGCTCCCGGGCCATCCGGTGGCCCTGTCCCGCCCACAGCGCCATGCCCTGCGCGTCGCCCGCCTTGGCGGCCGCCTTGCGCAGCGGCGAGGTGAGGTGGTGGACCTCCGGGTAGGCGGCGGGCGCGTACGGGCCGTGCTCGCGCATGAACCGGTTGACCAGGCCGCGTGCGGGGCGGCCGGAGAAGGCCCGGGTCAACTGCGTGCGCACGAACAGGGGGTTGGTCAGCGCCTGCTTGTGGACGGCCTGGGCGCCGGATTCGGGGGTGGCGAGGAACGCGGTGCCGAGCTGGGCGGCGCTCGCGCCGGCGGCGAGGACGGCGGCGATCTGGCCGCCGCGCATGATGCCGCCGGCGGCGACGATGGGGATGCCCACGGTCTCGCGGACCTGCGCGAGCAGCGACAGCAGGCCTATCCCCGTCCCATCGGTCTCGGGGTTGTCGCGATGGGTCCCTTGATGCCCTCCCGCCTCCACGCCCTGCACGATCACCGCGTCGGCACCGGCCCGCTCGACGGCGAGGGCCTCCTCGGCGGTGGTGGCGGTGACCAGGGTGAAGGTTCCGGCGCCGCGCAGTGAGTCGAGCACCTCCCGGCCCGGGACGCCGAAGTGGAAGGAGACGACCGGGACGGGGTTGTCGAGCAGGACGGCGAGCTTGGCGTCGTAGCCGTCGTCCCGGCCGCTGTCGGGGTCGCCCAGCTCGGTCTCGTACCACCCGGCCTCACCGGCCAGCTGGTGGGCGTACACGTCCACGGCGGCGGCGTCGGCGTACTCCGGCTGCGGCATGAAGAGGTTCACCCCGAAGGGGTGACCGGTGAGCCCGCGCAGCTGCTTGATCTCCTGGTACATGCCATCGGCGGTCTTGTACCCGGCGGCCAGGAAACCCAGCCCCCCGGCCTCGGACACGGCAGCGGCGAGCGCCGGCACGGACACGCCGCCCGCCATGGGGGCCTGCACGATCGGAAGGGGAAAAAGATCGGTCAGCGCGGAGGACATGACGGCATGTTGTCACGTCCTCCGATCAAGTCCGAATCCACCCGTCCGTGTGGCATAGACCAGCGGCAACGCCAGGACTCAGCGCCCGTTGAAAGCGTCCTTCAACCGCGAGAACAGCCCCTGCTGACCGGGCTGACCGTGCTTCCCCGGGGGCCGACCCCCGGACCCCCAGCAGCCCGCCCAGCTCGCGTCAGCGCCCGTTGAACGCGTCCTTCAGCCGCGAGAACAGCCCCTGCTGACCGGGCTGGAACTGCCCCTGAGGGCGCTCCTCGCCGCGCAGCTTGGAGAGCTCGCGCAGGAGGCGTTCCTGTTCCGGGTCGAGCTTGGTCGGGGTCTGGACCTCGACGTGGACGATCAGGTCGCCCCGCCCGCCGCCGCGCAGATGCGTGACGCCCCGGCCGTGCAGCGGGATCGACTGGCCGGACTGGGTGCCCGGTCGGATGTCGACCTCCTCCATGCCGTCCAGGGTCTCCAGCGGCACCTTCGTGCCCAGCGACGCCGCCGTCATCGGGATCGTGACCGTGCAGTGCAGATCGTCCCCGCGCCGCTGGAAGGTCGAGTGCGGCAGCTCGTGGATCTCGACGTAGAGGTCACCGGCCGGACCGCCACCGGGCCCGACCTCGCCCTCACCGGCGAGCTGGATCCGCGTGCCGTTGTCCACACCGGCCGGGATCTTGACCGTGAGGGTCCGCCGGGACCGCACCCGGCCGTCCCCCGCGCACTCGGGGCACGGCGTCGGAACGACCGTCCCGAAGCCCTGGCACTGCGGACACGGCCGCGAGGTCATGACCTGGCCCAGGAAGGACCGCGTCACCTGCGACACCTCACCGCGACCGCGGCACATGTCACACGTCTGCGCCGAGGTCCCCGGCGCCGCGCCCTCACCGTTGCAGGTGTTGCAGACGACGGCCGTGTCGACCTGGATGTCCTTCGTCGTGCCGAAGGCCGCCTCGTCGAGCTCGATCTCAAGACGGATCATCGCGTCCTGGCCCCGGCGCGTGCGCGAGCGCGGCCCGCGCTGCGACGCCGTACCGAAGAACGCGTCCATGATGTCCGAGAAGTTCCCGAAGCCGCCCGCGCCGAAGCCGCCGGCCCCGCCGCCGCCCGCCTGGGACAGCGGGTCGCCGCCGAGGTCGTAGACCTGCTTCTTCTGCGGGTCCGAGAGGACCTCGTAAGCGGCGTTGATCTCCTTGAACCGCTCCTGGGTCTTCGGGTCCGGATTCACATCCGGGTGCAGCTCACGGGCGAGCCGCCGGAAGGCCTTCTTGATCTCTTCCTGCGACGCGTCGCGACGCACGCCGAGCACGGCGTAGTAGTCCGTGGCCACTTACGACTCCGCCAGGATCTGTCCGACGTAACGTGCCACTGCGCGTACCGCTCCCATCGTTCCCGGGTAATCCATGCGGGTCGGTCCGACCACGCCGAGCTTGGCGACTGCCTCGCCGCCCGAACCGTAGCCGACCGACACCACCGAAGTGGAGTTGAGCCCCTCATAGGCGTTCTCATGACCGATGCGTACGGTCATGCCCGAATCCCCGGCCTCGCCAAGGAGCTTGAGGAGCACGACCTGCTCCTCGAGTGCCTCCAGGACGGGCCGGATCGTGAGGGGAAAGTCATGTCCGAAGCGGGTCAGATTGGCGGTGCCGCCGATCATCAGCCGCTCCTCGTTCTCCTCGACCAGAGTCTCCAGCAGGGTGGAGAGAACGGCCGAGACCGTGCCGCGGTCCTCGATGTCGAAGCCCTCGGGGAGGTCCTCGACGAGCATCGGCACATCGGTGAAGCGCCGGCCGGCGACCCGGCTGTTCAGCCGCGCCCGCAGATCGGCCAGTGACGCCTCGCCGAACGGCGCCGGGCAGTCGACCATCCGCTGCTCGACCCGCCCGGTGTCGGTGATCAGTACGAGCATCACGCGCGCGGGGGCGAGCGAGAGCAGCTCGACATGGCGCACGGTGGAGCGGGTGAGCGACGGATACTGCACGACGGCGACCTGCCGCGTGAGCTGGGCGAGCAGCCGTACCGTCCGCGCGACGACATCGTCGAGGTCGACAGCGCCTTCGAGGAAGTTCTGGATGGCGCGCCGCTCGGGCGCGGTCATCGGCTTGACGCCTGCCAGCTTGTCGACGAAGAGCCGGTAGCCCTTGTCCGTCGGGATGCGCCCGGCGCTGGTGTGCGGCTGGGCGATGAAGCCCTCGTCCTCCAGGGCCGCCATGTCGTTGCGGACGGTCGCCGGGGACACGCCGAGGTTGTGCCGCTCGGTCAGCGCCTTCGAGCCCACCGGCTCCTCGGTGCCGACATAGTCCTGGACGATGGCGCGCAGCACTTGGAGCCTGCGTTCACTCAGCATCCGCGCGCACCTCCAGAAGTCGTCCCCCAGTCCCCCGGGGCGTCTCGCCTGGCACTCTGTCCGTGCGAGTGCCAGCTGTAACCAGCCCAGTGTACGGCGGTGGGGTACGCCCCGGGCAAGGCCGGTTCTGTGACGTTAGCGTCGCTGTATGACGGTGACTTGGGAAGAGCTCGGGTGGGAGCGGCTCGCGGCGGGGGTGGGCCGCCGCCGGCTGCCGGGCTGGGACTGTACGGCCGGTCTGGTCCTCGGAGAGGGTACGGCGCTGTTGGTCGACGCGGGGTCGAGCCCGGCCGAAGGGGCCCGGCTGCGGCTCTCGGCCGAGGCACTGACCGGTCACGATGTGACCCATCTCGCGCTGACCCACCCACACTTCGACCATGTCCTCGGCGCCTCGGCGTTCCCGGGGGCGGAGGTCTACGGCGCCGTCGGCATCGATGGGCTGTACGGGCCGCACGGCCGGGCGGAGCTGCGCGCGGACGCGGTGCGCAACGGCCTGGACGCGCGCGTGGCGGACGAGGCGGTGGAACTCTTGGTCCCACCCCGGCATCACGTCTCCGGCGAGTGGACGCTGGACCTGGGCCCCGGCCGCCAGGTCCTGCTGGCGAACGTCGGCCCCGGCCATACAGCCCACGACCTGGTGGTTCTGGTCCCCGGCACCCCGGAGGTCGTCTTCTGCGGGGATCTGGTGGAGGAGTCGGGCGAGCCCCAGGCGGGCCCGGACGCCGTACCGTCCCGCTGGCCGGCCGCCCTGGATCGCCTGCTCGCCCTGGGCGGCGAGGACGCGCTGTACGTGCCCGGTCACGGAGCGGTGGTGGACGCGGCGTTCGTACGACGCCAGCGGGACACCCTGGCGGCCCGTTTCGGCGTGTCGTAGTCCCCGGGGTTCCGCTTCTCCTATCGTCATCCGAATGCGCCAGTACTCCGCCGACCTGACCCCTCCCTGGAAGAAGCCCCAGCCCGTCCCGGAGGTCCCGGCCGACCCCGGCCTGGTGGTGGAGGAGCCCGGCACCGGCTTCTGCGGAGCGGTGATCCGCTGCGAGGCGGGCACGGTGACGCTGGAGGACCGCTTCGGCAAGCACCGGGTGTTCCCGCTGGAGCCCCGGGGCTTCCTGCTGGAGGGCCGAGTGGTGACGCTGGTGAGGCCGGCGTCGGCGCCGGGGCGTCCCGCCCGTACGGCCTCAGGTTCAGTCGCCGTCCCCGGCGCACGCGCGCGCGTGGCCCGCGCCGGCCGCATCTACGTCGAGGGCCGCCACGACGCGGAACTGGTCGAGAAGGTCTGGGGCGACGACCTGCGCATCGAGGGCGTGGTGGTGGAGTACCTGGAGGGCGTGGACGACCTCCCCGCGATCGTCTCCGACTTCGCCCCCGGACCGGACGCCCGCCTGGGCATCCTGGTGGACCACCTGGTACCCGGCACCAAGGAATGGCGCATCGCGGAGTCGGTCACGAGCGAACACGCCCTCGTCGTCGGCCACCCGTACATCGACATCTGGGAGGCGGTGAAACCGTCCTCGCTGGGCATCGCGGGTTGGCCGAAAGTCCCCCACGGACAGGACTGGAAGACGGGCGTCTGCCGGGCCCTGGGCTGGCCGTCGGAGAACACGGGCGCCGTGTGGCAGGCGATCCTGAAGCGGGTCGGGTCCTACAAGGACCTGGAGCCGGAGTTGCTGGGGAGAGTGGAGGAGCTGATCGACTTCGTCACCGTCGGCGGCGAGGTCTGAGGCCCCGGTCAGTCCACCAGATCCCGCACCACCGCGTCGGCGAGCAGCCGTCCCCGCAGGGTCAGCACCGCGCGTCCCTCGTCGTACGGGTCCTTCTGGAGGAGGCCGTCGGACAGGGCTCGGCGGGAGGCGTTGAGGCCCTGCTCGCGCAGTAGGTCGAGCGGGGCCCCCTCCCGGAGTCGCAGCTCCAGCAGGATGCGCTCCACCCTGCGGTCCTCCTCCGACAGCAGTTCGCGGCCGGCGCCGGGTGAGCGGCCGGCCGCCAGGGCCGACGCGTACGCGCCCGGGTGCTTCACGTTCCACCAGCGGACGCCGCCCACGTGGGAGTGGGCTCCCGGGCCCGCGCCCCACCAGTCCGCGCCGCGCCAGTACAGCTCGTTGTGGAGGCAGCGTCCGGCCTCCGAGGTGGCCCAGTTCGAGACCTCGTACCAGTCGAAGCCCGCCCCGGACAGCACGTCCTCCGCGATCAGGTAGCGGTCCGCGTGGACGTCGTCGTCCGTCATCGGGACCTCGCCGCGGCGGATGCGGCGGGCGAGCTGGGTGCCCTCCTCGACGATCAGGGCGTACGCCGAGACGTGGTCGGGGGCCGCGCCGATCGCCGCCTCCAGGGACGCTCGCCAGTCGTCGTCCGACTCCCCGGGCGTGCCGTAGATCAGGTCCAGGTTGACGTGGTCGAAGCCCGCCGCGCGGGCCTCCGCCACGCATGCCTCCGGGCGGCCCGGTGTGTGGGTGCGGTCGAGGATCTTCAGCACGTGCTGCTTCGCGCTCTGCATGCCGAACGAGACACGGTTGAAGCCGCCCTCCCGCAGCCGGGAGAGGTACGCCGGGTCCACCGATTCCGGGTTCGCCTCCGTCGTGATCTCGGCGTCCGGCGCCAGGCCGAACTCGGTGCGGATCGCCGCCAGCATGCGTACGAGATCGTCGGCCGCCAGCAGCGTCGGCGTACCGCCTCCGACGAACACCGTGCGCACCTCGCGCGGGTCGTCGCCCAGGACCTTCCGCGCCAGTCTGATCTCGTCGATCAGAGTGTCGGCGTAGTTGTCGCGGGAGGCCAGCACCCCGCCCGTGCCGCGCAGCTCGGTCGCCGTGTAGGTGTTGAAATCGCAGTAGCCGCAGCGGGTCGCGCAGTACGGAACGTGCAGGTAGAAGCCCAGGGGGCGGTCGGCGGACCCGGCGAGCGCGGGCGCGGGCAGCGAGCCGTCGTCGGGGACCGGCTCACCGTCGGGAAGTGCGGAAGGCATGCCTTCCATTGTCCAGCACCCGGCGGCTTACTCGGCCTGGAGCACCAGCAGGGCCAGATCGTCCTCCGGGGGACGCCCCCCGAAGTCGTGCACCAGGCGTCGGATCCGCTCGGCGATCGACTGCGCGCTGAGCCCCGCGCATCCGGCGAAGGCGGTCGCGAGGCCGTCGGCGTCGTCGAACTGGCGGGATCCCGACCGGCGCTCCGTCACACCGTCCGTCACGCACAGCAGGCTGTCCCCGGGGAGCAGCTCGAAGGTCTCGCTGGTGTACGTGGCGTCCTCGATGACCCCGAGCAGGGTCTGCGGCTGCGCGGCCGTACGGACGGCCCCGTCGGGGCCGAGCAGCAGCGGCAGCGGGTGTCCGGCGGAGGCGAGGGTGCAGCGCACTCCGCCGTCGAAGGGGGCCAGCTCGCCGTAGAGGAGGGACAGGAAGCGCGTCTGCGGGCCGTCGCCCGGGGCCGCGGGGCCGACCAGGGCGCGGGCCCCGGCGTCGGCGGCCTCCGTGGCGTCGTCCAGGAGTAACTGGTTGAGGCGGTCGAGGACGTCGGCGACGCGGTACCCCTCGCGGGCCAGCAGCCGCAACCAGGGGCGGGCGAGCCCGATCACCACCGCGGCCTCGGGGCCCTTGCCCTGCACATCGCCGACCGCGAAGCACCAGCGGCCGTCGCCGGCCGGGAACAGGTCGTAGAAGTCGCCGCTGGGCCCGCCCTTGTCACAGGGCTCGTAGACCAGGGCGCTGCGCACGCCGGGGATCTCGGCGACGGCGCCGGGCAGCAGCCCGCGCTGGAGGACGGCGCTGATGGTGGCCTGGCGGGCGTACTGCCGGGCCGCCCCGATGGCCAGCGCCACCCGGCGGCCCAGGTCCTCCACGAGCCCGGTGATCTCGTCCGGGAACCCCGTGAGCCCGGCCCGCCCGATCACCAGCGTGCCCAGCGGACGGCCACCCGCGATCAGCCGGTACGCCAGGGCCGTACCGACGGACTGCGCCACCCCCAGCGCCTCGCCGGGCCAGGGGTGCGGCACGGGCCCGGAGCGCAGGTCGTCCGGCGGGCGCGGCGGCTCCTTCTCCAGTGCTCGGCGCAGTTCCTCGATGCGGTTCTCGCTGCCGTGCCAGACCCGGGCCAGCCGGGGCCCGGTGCCCGTGGTGCCGGGCAGCGCCCAGCCGCGCCCGGTGACCTCGTCCTCCAGCCACACCGCGCACCAGTCGGCGAGCCGGGGCACCAGCAGCTGCCCGGTGAGGGCGGCGACCAGGTTCTCGTCGAGCTGTCCGGCGAGCAGGTCGGAGGCTTCCGCGAGGAAGGACAGGGCGCCGCGGTTGAGCCAGTCCCGGTCGCGTTCGGGCCGTCGCGGTCCGGGACCCGGTATGGCGCCGCGCAGGCCGGTGTGCGCCGCTGTCGCGCCGGGGCGCGGTCCGGTGTGCGCCCCGAACTCCTCGGGGTCGTCCTCGGCGGGCAGCCGGGCCCAGACCGTCTTCACTCCGGTGCGGTAGGTGACGCCCCAGGACTCGGCGAGCCGGGCGACCAGGCTCAGGCCGCGGCCGTACTCCGGGGTGCCGTGCGCCGGTTCGGCCGCGCCGTCGCGCGGGGCGCGCGCGGGGTGGCGGTCGGACACCTCGACGACGATCGCGCCGGTCCCGTCCTCCGCGCGGCACACCAGCTCGACGTCCGTCCCGGCATGCACCACGGCGTTGGTGACGAGTTCGCTGACGACCAGGACGGTGTCGTCGATCAGGCGCAGGGTGTGGTGTTCGGTGCCGGACAGGCCGAGTTCGGACCAGTCGGTGAGGGCGGCGCGGACGAGTGCGCGGGCGGAGCCCGGCGCGAGGGGGCTCCCGGGCAGGGTCGCGTAACTCCACGCGCGCGGGCGCACGGGCTCGTTCAGCGGCGCGCCCATGACCTCGGGCACCGGCGCGTCCTCGGGCGCATCAGAGGCACGGGAAGCGATCTCCCGTTGCGTCGGAATGGCACCCATGGACAGCTCCCGGAACGGTTCGGACGAATTCGCCTCAGTCGACGCGGACAGAGTGACAGACTGGCCACGCCCATAAGCACCGAGTTACCGAAGTGGGCCGCCATGAGTGAGAACAGTGGTACACGCGTGCTCGAAGACGGACAGATTCGAGCATCGGATCTTCGTCCGCTGCTCGCCGCGATGACGTCCGCTCGGGACGGCGACTTCCATACCGTGTCCGATCCGGGAACCGGTCTGGTGGCGGAGCTGGTCGCCGCCTACAACCAGATCATGAACCGCAGTCTGCACTTCAACTCCGAGGTGCAGCGGGTCAGACGGGAGCTCGTCCGGCACGGCCGGCTGGACGAGCGGCTGGCCGCGAGCCCGGGTCAGGGCGCCTGGACGGCCCGGGTCAACGACGTGAACCAGCTCCTGGACGCCATCGTCGCCCCGGCGGCGAACGCGACCCGGGTCCTGGACGCGGTGGCGGGCGGCGATCTGACCCAGCGGGTCGATCTGCACGACGGATCCCGGCAGTTGCGCGGCGATCTGCGGCGCCTGGGCCGGGCCGTGAACAAGATGGTGGACCAGCTCTCGCTGTTCACCGGCGAGGTGACCCGGGTGGCCCGCGAGGTCGGCACCGAGGGGCGGCTCGGCGGGCGCGCCAAGGTGCAGGGGCTGTCCGGCAGTTGGCGGGATGTGACCGAGGCGGTCAACACCATGGCCGCCCGGCTGACGGCACAGGTGCGGGACATCGCCCTGGTGACGACGGCGGTGGCGCGTGGCGACCTGACCCGTACGGTCACCGTCGAGGCGACCGGTGAGCTGCTCGAACTGAAGCTCACCGTGAACACGATGGTCGACCAGCTCTCCGCCTTCGCCGACGAAGTCACCCGCGTCGCCCGCGAGGTCGGCACCGAGGGACAGCTGGGCGGCCGGGCCCAGGTGCGGGGCGTGTCCGGGGTCTGGAAGGACCTCACCGACAACGTCAACTTCATGGCGTCGAACCTGACTTCGCAGGTCCGCAACATCGCCCAGGTCACCACCGCCGTCGCCAACGGCGACCTCAGCCAGAAGATCACGGTCGACGCCCAGGGCGAGATCCTCGAACTGAAGTCGACGATCAACACGATGGTCGACCAGCTCTCCGCCTTCGCCGACGAAGTCACCCGCGTCGCCCGCGAGGTCGGCACCGAGGGAAACCTCGGCGGCCGGGCCCAGGTGCGGGGCGTGTCCGGGGTCTGGAAGGACCTCACCGACAACGTCAACTTCATGGCCGACAACCTCACCTCACAGGTGCGGAACATCGCCCTGGTCTCCACCGCCGTGGCCCAGGGCGACCTCGGCAAGAAGATCACCGTGGAGGCGAAGGGCGAGATCCTGGAGCTGAAGTCGACTATCAACACGATGGTCGACCAGCTCTCCGCCTTCGCCGACGAGGTCACCCGCGTCGCCCGCGAGGTCGGCACCGAGGGAAACCTCGGCGGTCAGGCCCAGGTACGAGGCGTCTCAGGCGTCTGGAAAGACCTCACCGACAACGTCAACTTCATGGCGCTGAACCTCACTTCGCAGGTCCGCAACATCGCCCAGGTCACCACCGCCGTCGCCAACGGCGACCTCTCCAAGAAGATCACCGTCGACGCGCGCGGCGAGATCCTGGAGCTGAAGGACACCGTCAACACGATGGTGGAGCAACTGCGCGCCTTCGCCGACGAGGTGACCAGGGTCGCCCGCGAGGTCGGCACCGACGGCCGGCTCGGCGGCCGGGCCCAGGTGCTGGGCGTCTCCGGCGTCTGGCGGGACCTGACGGACAACGTCAACTACATGGCCGACAACCTCACCTCACAGGTGCGGAACATCGCGCAGGTCACCACCGCCGTCGCCAACGGCGACCTCTCCAAGAAGATCGACGTGGACGCGCGCGGCGAGATCCTGGAGCTGAAGACCGCCATCAACACCATGGTCGACACCCTCTCCTCCTTCTCCTCCGAGGTCACCCGGGTGGCCCGAGAGGTCGGCTCCGAGGGCCAACTCGGCGGCCAGGCCAGGGTCGAGGGCGTCTACGGCACCTGGAAGCGCCTGACGACCAACGTGAACGAACTCGCCTCGAACCTGACCACCCAGGTCCGCGCGATCGCCGAGGTCGCCTCCGCCGTGGCCCAGGGCGACATGTCCCGCTCGATCACGGTCGAGGCACGCGGCGAGGTCGCCGAACTGAAGGACAACATCAACCTGATGGTGGCCAACCTGCGCGAGACGACCCGCGCCAAGGACTGGCTGGAGTCCAATCTCGCCCGGCTCGCCGCCCTGATGCAGGGCCACCGGGACCTGATGGAGGTCGCCGACCTGATCCTGCGCGAGCTGACCCCGCTGGTGAACGCCCAGTACGGCGCGTTCTTCCTGGCCGACCCGGACGAGGACGGCCCCGCGCTGCGCACCACCGTGCCCGCCAAGGGCCTCGCCTTCATCGCCGGTTACGGCGCCGCCCAGGGCGCGACCGTGGAGACCGGCGGACTGCCCGTGCACGGACTGGTCCGGCAGGCGGCCCGGGAGAAGCAGCGGATCCTCGTCGAGGAGGCCCCGCCGGACTACATCAAGATCAACAGTGGTCTCGGCGAAGCGGCCCCCACCACCATCGTGATCATCCCGATCCTCTTCGAGGACAAGCTCCTCGGGGTGATCGAGCTGGCCTCCTTCTCCCGCTTCTCCGATGTCCATCTGGCCTTCTTCGACCAGTTCGTGAACACCATCGGTGTCGCGATCAACACCATCATCGCCAACTCCCGCACCGAGTCGCTCCTCGGCGAGTCCCAGCGCCTGGCCATGCAGCTCCAGGAGCGCTCGGACGAACTCCAGAAGCAGCAGGCGGAGTTGCAGCACTCGAACGCGGAGCTGGAGGAGAAGGCGGCGCTCCTGGCGACGTCGTCGCAGTACAAGTCGGAGTTCCTGGCGAACATGTCGCACGAACTGCGGACGCCGCTGAACTCCCTCCTGATCCTCGCCCGGCTGCTGTCGGACAACCCGGACGGCCATCTCTCCGACCAGGAGGTCCAGTTCGCGTCGACGATCCACCGCTCGGGCTCGGACCTCCTCCAGCTGATCAACGACATCCTCGACCTGTCGAAGATCGAGGCGGGCCGGATGGACGTACGCCCGAAACGCCTGCCGCTGATCAAACTCCTCGACTACGTCCACGCCACCTTCCGCCCGCTCACCCACGACCGGGGCCTCGCCTTCGAGGTGTCGGTGGGCGAGGACGTACCGCGCGAGATGTACTCGGACGAGCAGCGGCTCCAGCAGATCCTGCGCAATTTGCTCTCCAACGCCATCAAGTTCACCGCCTCGGGCCGGGTCGAGCTCAGCGTCAGCCGGGTCAAGGACCCCGAGCCGGCGGGCGGCCGGGAGGGCGGCGAGGTGATCGCCTTCGCGGTCTCCGACACCGGCATCGGCATCGCGCCGGAGAAACTCCCGGTGATCTTCGAGGCGTTCCAGCAGGCCGACGGCACCACCAACCGCAAGTACGGCGGCACCGGGCTCGGTCTGTCCATCAGCCGGGAGATCGCGGGCCTGCTGGGCGGCCGTATCGTCGCCGCGAGCGAGCCGGGGAAGGGCTCCACCTTCACGCTCTACGTCCCGGTCGTCAGCCCCGGCCACCCGGTCGCCGACGACAGAAGCGCCGTGGCGCTGCCGGAGCAAGTGTCCCCGGTGCCGGAGATCGACGACGGCTGGCCCACGCCGACCAAACTGGAGGAGTGGCAGTCGGGCCGGGCCGGGCAGGTGCTGTCCGGGCGGCGGGTGCTGATCGTGGACGACGACATCCGCAACGTCTTCGCGCTGACCCATGTCCTCGGCCGGGTCGGCATGCCGGTGCTCTACGCGGAGAACGGCCGCGAGGGCATCGAGACCCTGGAGCGCAACCCCGACGTCGAACTCATCCTGATGGACATCATGATGCCGGAGATGGACGGCTACGAGACCATCGCCGCGATCCGCCGCACCCCGCGCTGGGTGGGCCTGCCCATCATCGCGCTGACCGCGAAGGCGATGCCCGGCGACCGCGAGAAGTCCATCGCGCGCGGCGCCAACGACTACGTACCCAAGCCGGTCGACGTCGACCGGCTGCTCACGGTCGTCTGCGCCCTGCTGGACCCGGAGGAAGCCGACGAGGAAGCACCATGAACGCCGAAGACGCACACGAAGAGCGCGCCGGGATCCTTCTCGTCGACGACATGGAGGACAACCTGATCGCCCTGGAGGCGGTCCTGGGTTCCCTCAACGAACCGCTGGTCCGGGCCCGTTCCGGCGAGGAGGCCATGAAGGCCCTCCTGCGCCGCCGCTTCGCCCTGGTGCTCCTGGACATCCGGATGCCCGGCATGGACGGCTTCGAGACAGCGGCCAACATCAAACGCCTCGACCAGACGAAGGACGTCCCGATCATCTTCCTGACGGGAGCGGAGGACGACTCGGGCTATGCCTTCCGCGGCTATGCGACGGGAGCGGCGGACTACTTGACGAAGCCCTTCGACCCGTGGGTGCTACGGGCGAAGGTCAGGGTGTTCCTGGAGTTGCACAGCAAGCAACTCCAGCTGGAGGCACTGAGGGCGGAGGTCCAGGAACTCCGGGAACTGCTCGACAACGGGCAAGGTGAACTTACGTAAAGGGGCGCGGGGAACTGCGCGACCAGCCACAGCGGACCGAAAGCCACGCGAGTTCCCCAGCCACCCCTACATCCGACTACGCCTCACGCGAACCGGCGTACATCTCCTCAAGGAGATGCGCGTACTCCCGCTCGACAACCGGCCGCTTCAACTTCAGGCTCGGCGTGATCTCCCCGTGCTCCACATCGAGATCCCGCGGAAGCAGCCGGAACTTCTTGATGGTCTGCCACCGCTGAAGCCCCTCATTGAGCTGCTTCACATAACCGTCGACCATCGCGATGGTCTGCTCCGCGGCGACGACCTCCGCGTACGACTTCCCACCGAGCCCGTTGTCCGCGGCCCAGCCCATGATCGAGACCTCGTCCAGCGCGATGAGCGCCGCACAGAAGTTCCGGTCCGCGCCGTGCACCAGGATGTTCGACACGTACGGGCACACCGACTTGAAGGAGCCCTCGATCTCCGTCGGCGCGATGTACTTGCCGCCCGACGTCTTGAACAGGTCCTTCTTGCGGTCGGTGATCCGCAGATAGCCGTCGGGCGACAGCTCGCCGATGTCCCCGGTGTGGAACCAGCCGTCCGGCTCCAGCACCTCCGCCGTCTTCTCCGGCAGCCCGTGGTAGCCCTCCATGATGCCGGGCCCGCGCAGCAGGATCTCGCCGTCGTCGGCGATCCGGACCTCGCAGCCGGGCAGCGGCTTGCCGACCGTGCCGGTGCGGTACGCCTCGCCCGGGTTGACGAAGGACGCCGCCGAGGACTCGGTGAGGCCGTAGCCCTCCAGGATGTGGATACCGGCGCCGGCGAAGAAGTAGCCGATCTCCGGGGCCAGCGCGACCGAGCCGGAGACACAGGCCCGCAGCCGGCCGCCGAAGGCCTCCCGCAGCTTGGAGTAGACGAGCGCGTCGGCGACCTTGTGCTTGGCGCCGAGCCCGAAGGGGACGGACGCCGTGCCGGTGCGCCGGAAGTTGTCCTGGCTGGCCTTGGCGTACTCACGGGCCACCCCGGCGGCCCACTGGAAGATCTTGTACTTGGCGCCGCCGCCCGCGCGGGCCTTGGCGACGACCCCGTTGTAGACCTTCTCGAAGATCCGCGGCACGGCCGCCATGTACGTCGGCTGGACGACCGGAAGGTTCTCGATGATCTTGTCGACGCGGCCGTCGACGGCGGTGACGTGACCGACCTCGATCTGGCCGGAGGTGAGCACCTTGCCGAAGACGTGCGCCAGTGGCAGCCACAGGTACTGCACGTCCTCGGGGCCGACCAGACCGGTCGCGGCGATGGCCTTGGCCATGTACGACCAGTTGTCGTGCGGCAGGCGCACGCCCTTGGGGCGGCCGGTGGTGCCGGAGGTGTAGATCAGCGTGGCGAGCTGGTCCTTGGTGATGGCGCCGACCCGCTCCTTGATCAGGTCGGGGTCCTTCTCCAGGCGGGCGGCGCCGCGCTTCTCCAGCTCGTCCAGGGTGAGGATCCAGTCGGCGGTCTCCACGCCGGTCGGGTCGATCACCACGACATGGGTGAGGTCGGGCAGCTCGCCGCGCTTCTCGACCGCCTTGGCCAGCTGGGCCGCGTCCTCGGCGATCAGCACCCGGCTGTCGGAGTCGGAGAGGATGAACGCCGACTCGTCCGCGTTGGTCTGCGGATAGATCGTGGTGGTGGCCGCGCCCGCGCACATGATGCCGAGGTCGGAGAGGATCCACTCGAGCCGGGTGGAGGCGGCGAGGGCGACCCGCTGCTCGGGCGTCACGCCCAGTTCGATCAGGCCGGCGGCGATCGCGTAGACCCGCTCGGCGGCCTGGGCCCAGCTCAGCGACTTCCAGTCGTCCGGGCCCTCCCCGGCGGCGTTCGGCACCGGATAGCGATAGGCCTCGGCGTCCGGCGTGGCCGCCACGCGCTCCAGGAAGAGGGCCGCCACGCTCGGCGGACGGTTCTCGATCAAAGTCTGTGTGTCACTCACGACATCCTCCGGGGCCCGCGACAGTGCGGCTGGCTCAGGGTGCGGCTGGTTCACACTCGCGCCGTTGTTTAACTCGCGAGTAACTATCGAGCAGGGATCAGAGTAAAGGTCGACCGGCCGGGGCGTAAGAGTCCGCGCCCTGTCACTTCCTACAGAGACCTGCCCCCGACGTGCACAGGGGCCCGCCGCACTTTCGTACGACGGACCCCTGACTGCCCGTTTTGCCGGGCCGAGCTGCGGTAACCGGCGGTTACTTCTTGCCCTTGCCCGACCCCGCGCTGTCATCACTGCTCAGCACGGCGATGAAGGCTTCCTGCGGAACTTCCACGGAACCCACCATCTTCATCCGCTTCTTGCCTTCCTTCTGCTTCTCCAGCAGCTTCCGCTTACGGGAGATGTCACCGCCGTAGCACTTGGCGAGGACGTCCTTGCGGATGGCGCGGATCGTCTCGCGGGCGATGACCCGGGAGCCGATGGCCGCCTGGATCGGCACCTCGAAGGCCTGCCGCGGGATGAGCTCGCGCAGCTTGGCGACGAGCCGCACACCGTAGGCGTAGGCCGCGTCCTTGTGGGTGATCGCCGAGAAGGCGTCCACCTTGTCGCCGTGCAGCAGGATGTCGACCTTGACCAGGCTGGAGGTCTGCTCGCCGGTGGGCTCGTAGTCCAGGGAG
Organism: Streptomyces cinnabarinus; assembly: GCF_027270315.1. Taxonomy (NCBI): domain Bacteria; kingdom Bacillati; phylum Actinomycetota; class Actinomycetes; order Kitasatosporales; family Streptomycetaceae; genus Streptomyces; species Streptomyces cinnabarinus. The sequence continues at coordinate 3,155,435 of NZ_CP114413.1, forward strand.
GCGTAGCCGCGCGTCTTGGACTTCAGCTGGTCGAAGAAGTCGAAGACGATCTCCGCGAGCGGCAGGGTGTAGCGGATCTCCACCCGGTCCTCGGAGAGGTAGTCCATGCCGAGCAGGGTGCCGCGCCGGGTCTGGCACAGCTCCATGATCGAGCCGATGAACTCGGTGGGCGCGAGGATCGTGGCGCGTACGACCGGCTCGTAGACCTCGTTGATCTTGCCCTCGGGGAACTCGCTCGGGTTGGTGACGGTGTGCTCTGTGCCGTCCTCCATCACGACCCGGTAGACCACGTTGGGCGCGGTCGCGATCAGGTCGAGCCCGAACTCGCGCTCCAGCCGCTCACGGATCACGTCGAGGTGCAGGAGTCCCAGGAAGCCGACGCGGAAGCCGAAGCCGAGGGCGGCGGAGGTCTCCGGCTCGTAGACCAGCGCGGCGTCGTTGAGCTGGAGCTTGTCCAGGGCCTCGCGCAGCTCGGGGTAGTCGGAGCCGTCCAGCGGATACAGGCCGGAGAAGACCATGGGCTTGGGGTCCTTGTAGCCCCCGAGCGCCTGCGTGGCCCCCTTGTGCTGGCTGGTGACGGTGTCGCCCACCTTGGACTGGCGGACGTCCTTCACACCGGTGATCAGGTAGCCCACCTCGCCGACGCCGAGGCCGTCGGCGCTGAGCATCTCGGGCGAGTTGGTGCCGATCTCCAGCAGCTCGTGGGTCGCGCCCGTCGACATCATCTTGATGCGCTCGCGCTTGTTGAGCTGGCCGTCGATGACCCGGACGTAGGTCACGACACCGCGGTAGGAGTCATAGACCGAGTCGAAGATCATGGCGCGCGCGGGGGCGTCCTTGACGCCGACCGGGGCCGGGATCTCCTTGACCACCTTGTCCAGCAGCGCGTCGACGCCGACACCGGTCTTGGCGGAGACCCGCAGCACGTCCTGGGGGTCGCAGCCGACCAGGTTGGCGAGCTCCTCGGCGAACTTCTCGGGCTGCGCGGCCGGCAGGTCGATCTTGTTCAGCACGGGGATGATCGTGAGGTCGTTCTCCATCGCCAGGTAGAGGTTGGCGAGGGTCTGCGCCTCGATGCCCTGGGCGGCGTCCACCAGGAGGATGGTGCCCTCGCAGGCGGCGAGCGACCGGGAGACCTCATACGTGAAGTCGACGTGCCCCGGGGTGTCGATCATGTTGAGGATGTGCGTGTTGCCCGGGTCCGTGGTGGGCGCCCAGGGCAGACGCACGGCCTGGGACTTGATGGTGATGCCGCGCTCGCGCTCGATGTCCATGCGGTCGAGGTACTGAGCGCGCATCTGCCGCTGCTCGACCACACCGGTCAGCTGGAGCATCCGGTCGGCGAGCGTGGACTTGCCGTGGTCGATGTGCGCGATGATGCAGAAATTGCGGATCAGAGCCGGGTCGGTTCGGCTCGGCTCGGGCACATGGCTAGGGATCGCGGGCACGCAGGGTCCTGATTCTTGAGGTGTCCGCAGCCGTCTGCGGTCTCGGGTCGGAACGATCGGGTCTATACGTAGGCTCCATGGTCCCACGGGTGGCGACCGGAGACCGGTTTGGGCCGCCCGCGGGCCCGCTGGTAGTCTGGGTGGCTGTGTCTCATGCCCTCTCAGCGCGAGGCACACCCCAAGAAATCACCTGGCAGGGGTCCCTCGCGGTCCCGTGCCTGAACCTGAAAAGGCTCAATCAGTGGCGAACATCAAGTCCCAGATCAAGCGGATCAAGACCAACGAGAAGGCTCGGCTGCGCAACAAGGCCGTCAAGTCCTCCCTGAAGACCGCGATCCGCAAGGCCCGTGAGGCCGCTGCCGCGGGTGACGTGGAGAAGGCCACCGAGTACCAGCGCGCTGCCGCGCGTCAGCTCGACAAGGCCGTCTCCAAGGGCGTCATCCACAAGAACCAGGCCGCCAACAAGAAGTCGGCGCTTGCTTCGAAGGTCGCCTCCCTCAAGGGCTGAACCCCTTATCTGGTCTGATCGGATCCGGTACGCCGGATCCAGCGGCCGGTAGGACCCAGGGCGGGCCCTCTCTCATCCGCCCCCGACCGGCACCCTGAGCCTGTACGCGGCCTGCGTTCGCCACGCGGGTACGGGCTCGACATCGTGAACCGAAGGCCCCGGCGCCTCGCCCTTCCCCAGGGCGGGCACCGGGGCCTTCGGCGTGGGCGCCGCGGTCAGCTCCAGAACTCGTTGGCCCGGTCGATGTCCTCGACGCATTCATCGAGGTCGGTGGCCTTGTCCCCGACGATCCGGAAGATGATGCAGGCCTTCTCGTCGAGGTGCTTGCCGTTGCGGTCGGCGGTGAACCGGTGCATGGCCACGACATGGCCCCGGCCGTCGACCATCATGGACATCAGCTCGGCCCGCATGGTGCCCTTGGTCTCCTCGGCGAGGCGGCCGTACATCGCGATGATCGCGTCCTGCCCCTTGTGGTCACCCGAGAGCGGGTGGTCACCCGGTACGTGCTGCGTACAGTCCGACGTCATCAGTCCGCGCAGGGTTTCCATGTCGCCGCGCGAGAACGCCTCGTAGCCCTTGCGGACGAGCTGTGCGTGGGGGTGTTCAGCCATGGTTACCGCCACCTTTCGTGTTCCGGCGGATGGGCGGCTGACAGGCACAATTCTGCTCCGCGGGCTGGGGATCGGCCTGGGGAGTTTGGCTGAGCGCCGCCGCGCAGGGGGTGCCGCGCTGTGTCGTCGGGCGGCAGCGGGAGCGTCGTGGCTGGGCGCGCCCACGCGGCAGAGCCGCATATCGATACAGCCCCGCGCCCCTGAGGGGAGGGCCTGCGGCCCCCTCCCCTCCCCCCGTCAGCGGCCTCTGGAGCGGGCCGCCCTCGCGATCGTGACGACCGCCTTCTCCAGGGCGTACTCGGGATCGTCCCCGCCGCCCTTGACTCCGGCGTCGGCCTCGGCGACGGCGCGCAGGGCGAGGGCGACGCCGTCAGGGGTCCAGCCGCGCATCTGCTGGCGTACCCGGTCGATCTTCCAGGGCGGCATGCCCAGCTCACGGGCGAGATCGGCGGGACGCCCACCGCGCGCGGAGGACAGCTTGCCGATGGCCCGGACGCCCTGTGCCAGGGCGCTGGTGATCAGGACGGGCGCCACGCCCGTGGCCAGCGACCAGCGCAACGCCTCCAGCGCCTCCGCGGCCCGCCCCTCGACGGCCCGGTCGGCGACGGTGAAGCTGGAGGCCTCGGCCCGCCCGGTGTAGTACCGCCCGACCACGGCCTCGTCGATGGTCCCCTCGACATCGGCGACCAGCTGCGACACGGCGGACGCCAGCTCCCGCAGATCGCTGCCGATGGCGTCGACCAGCGTCTGGCACGCCTCGGGCGTGGCGGACCGGCCGGTGGCCCGGAACTCCTGCCGCACGAACGCCAGCCGATCCGCGGGCTTGGTCATCTTGGGGCAGGCGACCTCCCGGGCCCCGGCCTTCCGGGCGGCGTCGAGCAGCCCCTTGCCCTTGACCCCACCGGCGTGGAGCAGCACGAGGGTGATCTCCTCGGCGGGCGCCGTGAGATACGCCTTGACGTCCTTGACGGTGTCGGCGGACAGATCCTGGGCGTTGCGCACGACGACGACCTTGCGCTCGGCGAAGAGCGAGGGACTGGTCAGCTCGGCGAGGGTCCCCGGCTGCACCTGCTCGGAACTCAGATCCCGCACGTCGGTATCGGCATCAGCCGCCTTGGCGGCCCGCACAACCTCCTGCACAGCCCGGTCGAGCAACAACTCCTCCTGCCCCACGGCAAGAGTCACGGGGGCGAGCAGGTCATCAGCAGCAGTCTTCTTGGCCATCGGGACAAGGATGGCACGGGGGACTGACAGGCCGGGCAGCCCTACGGCTCCTCCCGCCACCCCTCCCACTCCCCCGCGAACGCGTCCAGCTCCGCGGGATCAAGCACCCCGCCCTCGTCCCGCAGCACCACCAGCCACTGCGCGTCCTCCGCGTCGTCCTCCCCCGCCAGCGCGTCCCGCACCACCCGAGGCTCCTCGGCCACCCCGAACCGCTCCCCGAGCGCCGCCACGACCTCCTCGGCCGCGTCACGATCAGGCAGCACCAGCACATGTCTCACATCACTCACACGGCCATTCTCCAGCCGCGCCGACCTCGACCACCGCTCACCCCTTCCGCACCACCGGCACCCGCTCCAGCTCGATCCCGAACCGCTCCCGATACGCCGTCAGCACCTCCTCGTCCGTCGCGAGGTGCCGCTCCACCTTCACCCCGTCCGCCCCCGTCGTCTTCAGCGTCCGCCCGCTCAACGTGATCCGCCCCCCGTCCTCCGTCACCCGCGTACACACCAGCGACTGAGTGAAGTGCGAGGTGGGCGACGTGCACTGCCACCACGCCCCGGTGACGAAGTCACCCAGCACCCGGGGCCGCGTCTCCAGCCGGTACTCCGGCCTGCCGTTCATCACGACGTCCAGGTCCGCCGCCTCCGGCACCCGGTACCCGCCGCGCGCCCCCGCCGCGTCCGGCCCCGCCTCCACGATCCGGAACACACCCGCGGGATCCTCCTGCTCCCCCCGCGCCTCCAGCGCGAGCGGATAGTGGCTGTGCGCCCCGAACCCGACGTCGGCCAGCCACTCGCCCCCGTCGACCGTCCGCACCCGCAGCGCGAGATGGTCGTACGGGATCCCCAGCCGCCCCTCGCGGTCGTACACCCGCCCCGCCAGCAGCGCGACCTCGTACCCCAGCGCCGCCAGCAACGCCCCGAACGCGCCGTTCAGTTCGTAACAGAACCCTCCCCTCCGCGCGTCCACCAGCTTGTCCAGCAGCCGCTTCTCCTCCAGCACGATCTCCTCGCCGAGGTGGATCGAGAGGTTCTCGAAGGGCACGGTCTGCAAGTGGCGCACATGCAGCTCGCGCAGGACATCGACAGTGGGCCACGCCGGATGCTTCACACCGAGCCGGCTCAGATAGGCGTCAACCTGTGCGGAATTCATGACCTCAGTCTCCCGTGACTCGCAGCTCTCTGCCGTCGCCCACCACCGCCAGCGCCCCGTCCACGTCCGTCCGCAGCACCGCCGCACCCCGCGCCCGCAGCGCCGCGACCGTGCCGGGAGCCGGATGGCCATAGCCGTTGTCCTCGCCCGCCGAGATCAACGCCACCCGCGGAGCCGCCGTCCGCAGGAGGTCGGGGTCCTGGTACGCCGACCCGTGATGGGCCACCTTCAGCACATCCACCCCGGCCGAGAGAGCGCCCGCCGGCGATCTCAACAGGGCTCGCTGAGCGGGGGGTTCAAGGTCCCCGAGCAGCAGGATCCGTAGCCCGGCCACCTCCGCGAGCAACGTGACACTCGCGTCGTTCGGCCCCTCCGGTCCCGGCGCCGGAGCGGGCGGCGGCCACAGCACCCGCCAGGACAGCTTCCCGGTCCGCCGGTGTTCCCCGGTCACCGCCCGCGTCACCGGCACCCCTCGCGCCGCGGCCTCCCGGCGGACGAACTCCGCCTGCTCCACCGGCTCCTCGTACCCGGTGGTCTCGATCTCCCCCACGGCCCGGCCGCGCAGCACCCCCGGCAGGCCCGCCACATGGTCGGCGTGGAAGTGGGTCAGGACGATCAGGGGGATCCGTGTGATGCCCAGTCCGCGCAGACAGTGGTCGACGAGCTCCGGATCGGGCCCGGTGTCCACCACCACGCCCGCGCCCTCACCCGCCGCCAGCACCACCGCGTCCCCCTGCCCCACATCGCACATGACCAGCCGCCACCCCGGCGGCGGCCAACCGCCGATCACCCGCACCAGCGGGGGCGGCTGCACCACGGCCAGCACCAGCAGCACCGCCCCTGCCCCGCACCACCAGGGGTTCCGCCACAGCCGCCGCCCGACCATCAGCCCGGCCACCGTGACGAGGAGGAGCAGTCCCGCCCCGGCCCAGCTGCCCGGCCAGTCGATCCCCGCGCCGGGCAGCGCCGCCCCGGTCCGCGCGATGTCCGCGATCCACCCGGCGGGCCAACTCGCGCACCACGCCAACGCCTTGGCCACCGGCATCGCCACCGGCGCCACCGCCAGCGCCGCGAACCCGAGCACAGTGGCCGGGGCCACCGCGAACTCGGCCAGCAGATTGCACGGCACCGCCACCAGGCTCACCCGCGCCGACAGCACCGCCACCACCGGCGCACACACCACCTGCGCCGCCGCAGCGGCCGCCACCGCCTCCGCCCACCGCGGACCGACCCCGCGCCGCCGCAACGCGGCACTCCAGCGCGGCGCCAGCAGCAACAGCGCCCCCGTGGCCAGCACCGACAGCAGGAACCCGTAACTGCGGGCCAGCCACGGGTCGAACAGCACCAGCAGCAGCACGGCCGTCGCCAGCGCGGGCAACAGGGACCGGCGGCGCCCGGTCGCCAGGGCCAGCAGCACCACGGCACCGCAGGCCGCGGCCCGCAGCACACTCGGGTCCGGTCTGCATACGACGACGAAGGCGAGCGTGAGGGCCCCGCCGCACAGCGCGGTCGTGCGCAGCGACAGCCCGAGCCGCGGCGCAAGACCCCGGCGCTCGGCGAGCTGGGCTGTGCCCGGCGGTCCGATGAGCAGCACCAGGATGATCGTGAGGTTGCTTCCGGAGACCGCGAGCGTGTGCGCGAGGTCGGTCTCCTTGAACGCCTCGTCCAGCTCCGGGGTGATCCGCGAGGTGTCCCCGACGACCAGCCCCGGCAACAGCGCCCGCGCGTCCGCCGGAAGCCCGTCGGTCGCCTCCCGCAGCCCGGCGCGCAACCGCCCCGCGAACCGCTGCGCCGCCGACGCCGGTGCCACGACCTCCGGCGCCGCCTCGCCGCGCACCCGCAGCACCCCCGCGACCCGGTCCCCACCGGTCAGCGCGGGCGCGAGCCGCGCGCTCACCCGCAGTCGGGTGGACGGCAGCAACCCGAGCCACGGCGACCCTCGGGCCCCCCGCACCACCAGCAGCACCGGCGCCCGTGTCACCACCGCCGGTCCCCCGCCGACCGTCACCCGCCGCACCTCGGCGTCGATCAGCACGGCCGTCTGCGTCGTCCGGTCCCCGCTGACCCGGGGCCGGGTGAGCCGGGGATCGGAGGTGAGCTCGACCTCGGCGGTGACGTAGGCGTACTCACGCGCCAGCTCGGGCACCGGTCCACGCCGCAGATCGGCACCGTGCAGCCCGGCCGCGGCGGCGGCCGCGGCGACGCAGAGCAGGACGGCGGCGACCGACACCCGCGGCCACGCGAGCCGCCGTGCCCCCAGCAGGACGACCGCCGGTCCCAGAGTCACGGCCACCACCCCGACCGCCCACCCGCCCGGTGCGGTCAGCAGCAGCGCCGCCGTCACCCAGGCCGCGAGCGCCGGCGGTACGAGCCTCAGGTCCGTCGGACCCTCCTGACGCGGATGGGACGCACCGAGCCGACTACCGGAGGCCGCGTGCACCTCGGGACGTACGGCCCCAGGGGCGCTCGTCATGGCCGGACGAGTCATGGCCGTACGAGTGATCGCAGGACGAGTCATGGCCGTACGAGATTCCGCAGATCGGCGAAGCGGCGCTCGCCGATGCCATTGACCTCGCGCAGCTCCTCCACCGAGCGGAAGCCGCCGCTCTGGGTGCGGTGGTCGATGATGTGCTGCGCCAGGACCGGGCCGACCCCCGGCAGGGTGTCGAGCTGTTCCAGGGTGGCCGTGTTGAGGGGGACGGGGGCCGTCGGTGCCGCTCCGGCCGCCGCGCCCGGCACCGGGGCGCCGCCCTGCACCGGCGCGGGCTCGCCCACGACGACCTGCTCGCCGTCTACGAGGAACCGCGCCCGGTTGAGCCCTTCCGTACTGGTCCCCGGACGCACCCCGCCCGCCGCCCGCAGCGCGTCATCCACCCGGGACCCGGCGGGCAGCCGATGGATGCCCGGCTCCCGCACCTTCCCACCGACGTCCACCACGATCTCGGGCGCCGCGGAGGTCCCGGGAGACGCGTCCGCCACGCCGACCACGGGCTCGGAGCGGCCCTCGCCGTAGACCCCCGACTGCCCCGACTGCCCCGCCCGAACCACCTCAGGCGCCCGCACCCCCTGCGTCCGCCCGCTCCAGAAATGCTGCGCGGCGAACCCCGCCGCCACGACGAGCACCACCGCGAGCGCGACCACGCTCCGCCGCTCCAGCCCACAGCGGGCCTGCACCCACAGGGGCAGCCGCTCCCGCAGCGCGAGCCCCGCCCGCTCACGCCAGTCGCCCGGAGCCTCGGCCAAGGGCGTCTCCGGACCGGCGTCCTCCTCCCGCGGCGGCCCGTTGCCCGACTCCCGTTCGAGCACGCCCCGGTCCCCGAAGAGCACCTCCGCGCGCCGACGGATCTCCTCGCCCGCGGCAGGTCGGTGCCGGACCCGGCCGCCACGCGGATACGGGCGCCGGTGACGGGTCCGGACATCGGAGCGGGGACCGCGCCCCGGCCCACTGGCGGCGCCGCCTGCGCGAAGGCGTGTACGTGTGCTTGATCGAAGTGCCATACGACGAGGATGGGACACCTCGACGACCCGCGATGATCTTGCTCAATTCCCGGGGAGAGTCCACCGGTTGTGGATAACCCCGTCACCCGAAGGGGCTCATCAAGCGCTCATCGAACCGCTCACCGAAGGGCTCACCGAGGCGAGACCACAACCCCCAGCAACCCGGGCCCGGTATGCGCCCCGATCACCGCCCCCACCTCGCTCACATGCAGATCCGCCAGCCCCCGCACCCGCGCCCGCAGCCGGTCCGCCAGCGCCGACGCCCGGTCCGGGGCAGCGAGATGGTGCACGGCGATGTCGACCTGCGCGGCGCCGGCCCGGTCCGCCGCGATCTCCTCCAGACGGGCGATGGCCTTGGACGCCGTCCGCACCTTCTCCAGGGGCTCGATCCGGCCACCGTTGAGCTGGAGCAGCGGCTTCACCGCGAGCGCCGAGCCGAGCAGCGCCTGGGCCGCCCCGATCCGGCCGCCCCGGCGCAGATAGTCGAGGGTGTCGACGTAGAAGTAGCCGGAGGTGCCCGCGGCCCGCTTCTCCGCCGCCGTGACCGCCTCGTCGGCCGTGCCGCCCGTCTCCGCGACCTCCGCCGCGGCGAGCGCGCAGAAGCCGAGGGCCATCGCGACCATCCCGGTGTCCACCACCCGCACCGGCACCGGCGCCTCCCGCGCGGCGAGCACGGCCGCGTCGTAGGTGCCGGACAGCTCGGCGGAGAGGTGCAGCGAGACGATGCCGGTGGCGCCGGACTCGGCGACCCGGCGGTAGGTCTCGGCGAACTGCTCGGGGCTGGGGCGGGAGGTGGTGACAGGGCGCCGCTTCTGCAAAGCCTGGGCCAGGGAGCGGGTCGAGATCTCGGTGCCCTCTTCGAGCACCTGGTCACCGATGACCACGGTCAGGGGTACCGCTGTGATGCCGTGACGCTCCATCGTCCGCGGCGGCAGGTAGGCCGTTGAATCGGTGACGATCGCGACATGGCGGGACATGAGCTGGAGGTTACCTGGCGTAGCGCCCTGGCGGCAGCCCGGGCCCTGTCACCTGGGCGGCCGTGGCCGGATCAAGTGGTGCTCTCGGGGCGGGGCTTCTTCTGCCAGGGGTAGGCAGGGCGCGGGTCCGGCGGGGTGATGGCGGGCCTCGTCGGCTCCTCGGCCGTCCGCCGCTGCGGGGTGTCCGGCCAGGTCTGCTGGGCGGCGGGCGCGTCGGCGACCGGCGCCTCGGGCCACGGCGGAGGCGGGGCGGCGGGCGTCCCCTCGGCGGACCCGGTCGTCCCGGCAGCCGCGGTGGGCTCGGTCGTCCAGTGCCGCAGGGCACCGGCCTCCACGTCGATCTGCGCGCTCAGCGAGTCCAGGTCGTCGTCGGCGAACCGGCGGGCCCGGTCGCGGGCCGCCCAGCGCAGGGAGTCCGCCGAAGCAACGATGCGCTCGGTGCGCTCCCGCAGGCCCGGGAGCCGCTCGACGAGGGTCGAGCGGTCCGGCTCGCTCTCCAGGCGCCGCAGCTCGTCGTCGAGTTCATGGCCGTGCGCGCTGAGCCGCTCGAAGAGGCCGAGGGACTCCTTGAGGGACTCGTCCTCGGCCACGCCCGCGTGCAGCGCGTCCTGGGTGGCGCGCATCGAGGTGCGCAGCTTCAGCCGCAGCTGGGCCAGTTCGCCCACCGGGCCCGGCTGGGCGAAGGACTTGGCGCGCAGGGTGTGGTCCTCCACCGTGCGGCGGGCCTGTGTGAGGGTGCGGTCCGCGGCGCGCTTGGCGGCGCCGACCGCCTTCACGGTGGCGTAGACGCCGAGCACCACGAGGAGCACGAAGAGCAGGGCCACGACTGCGATCACTGCTTCCACGACGCTCCTCCTCGGTCCCACGACGGCACTCGCCGCGCTGCTCTCCACGGTAAACGCAGCGAGCAGGCCCGGAGTTCCGGAAGAACCCCGAACCTGCCCGTAGGGGACCACCCGGAGGCGGCACCCGGCGGCTTACGCCGTAACGATGTTCACCAGCTTCGGCGCCCGCACGATGACCTTCCGGATCCCCGCGCCGTCCAGCGCCGCCACGACCTTGTCGTCACCCAGCGCGACCTTCTCCAGCTCCTCCTCGGAGATGGCCGGCGAGACCTCCAGACGGGCCTTGACCTTGCCCTTGATCTGGACGACACAGGTCACCGTCTCGTCGACGACATACGCCGGGTCGGCGACCGGGAAGTCCTGGTGCACCACCGAGTCCTCGTGCCCCAGCCTGCGCCACAGCTCCTCGGCGATGTGCGGGGCCAGCGGAGCGACCAGCAGCACCAGCGCCTCGGCGACCGTACGCGGAACCGCGCCGCCCGCCTTGGTCAGGTGGTTGTTCAGCTCGGTCACCTTGGCGATGGCGGTGTTGAACCGCATGCCTTCCAGGTCCCCGCGCACCCCGTCGATCGCCTTGTGCAGCGCCCGCAGCGTGTCCTCGTCGGCCTCGCCGTCGACGACGGTCACCGCGCCGCTCGCCTCGTCGACGACGTTGCGCCACAGCCGCTGCAGCAGCCGGAACTGGCCCACCACCGCGCGGGTGTCCCACGGCCGGGAGACGTCCAGCGGGCCCATCGCCATCTCGTACAGGCGCAGCGTGTCCGCGCCGTACTCCGCGCAGATCTCGTCCGGAGTGACCGCGTTCTTCAGGGACTTGCCCATCTTGCCCAGCAGCCGGGAGACCTTCTCGCCCTGGTAGTAGTACGCGCCCTCGCGCTCCTCCACCTCGGCGGCCGGCACCGCGATGCCCCGGCTGTCGCGGTAGACGTAGGCCTGGATCATGCCCTGGTTGAACAGCTTGTGGAACGGCTCCGCCGAGGAGACGTGCCCCAGGTCGAACAGGACCTTGGACCAGAAGCGGGCGTACAGCAGGTGCAGCACGGCGTGCTCGGCGCCGCCGACGTACAGGTCGACACCGCCGTGCGGCATGCCCTCGCGCGGGCCCATCCAGTACCGCTCGGTCTCCGGGTCGACCAGCTTCTCGGAGTTGTGCGGGTCCAGGTAGCGCAGCTCGTACCAGCAGGAACCGGCCCAGTTGGGCATGGTGTTGGTCTCGCGGCGGTACTTGCGCGGGCCACGGCCGTCGCCCAGGTCCAGGGTGACGTTCACCCACTCCTCGTTGCGCGACAGCGGCGTCTCGGGCTGGGTGTCGGCGTCGTCCGGGTCGAAGGTGCGCGGGGAGTAGTCCTCGACCTCGGGCAGCTCCAGCGGCAGCATCGACTCCGGCAGGGAGTGTGCGGTGCCGTCCTCGTCGTAGACGATCGGGAAGGGCTCGCCCCAGTAGCGCTGGCGGCTGAACAGCCAGTCGCGCAGCCGGAAGTTGACGGTGCCCTCGCCGGTGCCGGTGCGCTCCAGCCACTCGGTGATGCGCGCCTTGGCCTCGGCGACGCCCAGGCCGTCCAGGGAGACGCCCTCACCGGTGGAGTTGATGATCTTCGCGTCGTAGGAGGCGAAGGCGTCCTCCCAGGTCGAGGTGTCCGTGCCACGGCCGTCGGTCGGCTCGACGATGCAGACGATCGGCAGCTCGAAGGCGCGCGCGAACTCGAAGTCACGCTGGTCGCCGGCCGGTACGGCCATGATCGCGCCGGTGCCGTAGCCCATCAGGACATAGTCGGCGATGAAGACCGGGACCTGCTCGCCGTTGACCGGGTTGGTGGCGTACGCGCCGATGAAGACGCCGGTCTTGTCCTTGGCCTCGGCCTGGCGCTCGACGTCGGACTTCGAGGCGGCCTGGGCGCGGTAGGCGGCGACGGCCTCGGCCGGGGTGGCGTGACCGCCGGTCCACACGTCGTGGGTGCCCTCGGGCCAGGCGGCCGGGGTGAACTTCTCGACCAGCGGGTGCTCGGGGGCCAGCACCATGTAGCTCGCGCCGAACAGGGTGTCGGGGCGGGTGGTGAAGACGGTGATGCGCTCGCCGTCGATCGGGAAGTCGACGCGGGCGCCCTCGGAGCGGCCGATCCAGTTGCGCTGCTGCAGCTTGATGGCCTCGGGCCAGTCCAGCGCGTCCAGGTCGTCCAGCAGCCGGTCGGCGTAGGCCGTGATGCGCATGTTCCACTGGCGCAGCTTGGCCTTGAAGACGGGGAAGTTGCCGCGCTCGGAGCGGCCCTCGGCGGTGACCTCCTCGTTGGCCAGCACGGTGCCCAGGCCGGGGCACCAGTTGACCGGCGCCTCGGAGGCGTAGGCCAGGCGGTACTCGCCCAGGACGTCGGCGCGCTCGGCGGCGGTCAGCTCGTTCCAGGAGCGCTCGCCGCGCACCCCGCGCTCACCGCTGTCGAACTGGGCGATCAGCTCGGAGATCGGGCGGGCCTTCTTCGCCTCGTCGTCGTACCAGGAGTTGAAGATCCGCAGGAAGATCCACTGGGTCCACTTGTAGTAGTCGGGATCGATCGTGGCGAACGAGCGGCGCTTGTCGTGGCCCAGGCCCAGGCGGCGCAGCTGCGCCTTCATGTTCTCGATGTTCGCCTCGGTCGACACGCGCGGGTGCGTGCCGGTCTGCACCGCGTACTGCTCGGCGGGCAGGCCGAAGGCGTCGAAGCCCAGGGTGTGCAGGACGTTGTGGCCGGTCATCCGCTGGAACCGGGCGGATACATCGGTGGCGATGTAGCCCAGGGGGTGGCCGACGTGCAGGCCCGCACCGGAGGGGTACGGGAACATGTCCATGATGAACTTCTTGGGCCGGGCGACCAGTGCGGGGTCGCCCGCCAGGTCACCGCTCGGGTTCGGCGCCTCATAGGTGCCCTCGGCGTCCCAGAAGTCCTGCCAGCGTGCCTCGATCTCCGCGGCCATGGCGGCCGTGTAGCGGTGCGGCGCGGCCACCTCAGCAGCGGCAGCGGGGTTCGTCTCGCTCATGATCCTCAAAGCTCCATCGATCGTCTCTGCCAGCGGCTGACGTCCAAGAAACGAAAAATCCCCTCGCACAGGAGGGGACGCCGCGCCGATGCCGGCCACTCGATCCGACGGTGGCCGGTGCTGATCAGCGCGGCTCGCTAAGCAGAAGGCGTACGGCACGCATGGCGTCAGGGTACCGCAGCCGTCGAGCGGCTCGCGACGGGCTTCCGGGGCGCCCCGGGCGCGATCGAACGGCCGCCCGGACACCGTCGAACCACTTGTGAAGATTCAGAAAAGCTGAACAAAGTTCAATTATTACCCGGCGTAAGGGCCCCTAGCAGGACAACACCGGCCCCGCACGGCCGATTGATAACAACGCAATAACTCAAATGGCCTACTGCTCAGTTTGATGCCACTTAGAGTGCGGCAGCGGGACCGCTTTCCCGAACCGCTCGGAGTTGCCCCCATGAACCCTCGACGTAGTACCAGCTCGCTCCCCAAGCCAGGCCGCTCGGCCTATGGGGCGGCGTCGGCTGTCGTTGTGCTGCTCATACCCATCGTCGTACTGGTCGGAGGTGACCGTTTCCGCGAGTTCCTGAACTTCGGTGCGGGCGTCCTGTCCCTCGTCTCGCTCAGCTGCTCGGTGATCTGGGGTCTGGTCGCCCAGGACCGGATCATCCTCAACACGCGCCAGCGGATCATCGGCCAGGCCGTGCACCGCACCCTGGCGGTCGCCTCGATCGCCTTCCTGCTGGTGCACATCACGACCAAGCTCGCGCTCGACCACACCGAGCTGATCGGCGCCGTGATCCCCTTCTCGCTGGGCTTCACCGGCCCCGGGGGCCTGATCGGCCTCGGCTCGCTGGCCGGACTGCTCATGATCTTCGTGGGCATCACCGGCGCCCTGCGCAGCGCCTTCGCCTCCCCCGCCCCGGTCGCCGCCCGCTGGCGGGCCATGCACATGCTGGCCTACCCGGCCTGGTGCGCGGCGCTGGTGCACGGCCTGTTCGCCGGCCGCCCGGCGAAGACGTTCTTCATGGTGTCGTACGAGCTGTGCCTGGTCGGCGTCGCCGTCGCCCTGGCGCTGCGCGCGGCGCCCCGGCCGGTCAAGCGCAAGGTCGCCGACAAGATCGCCGCGATCCTGGGCACCACCGAGGAGCGCTCGGCCCGCGACGAACTGGACGCCAGCCGGGCCCGGATGGCCGAGACCGGCTCGCTGCCCGGCTACGAGACCCAGCGCACCGCGGAGCGCGCCGCACCGCAGGCGGCCGAACCGGCGAACGGCTTCGCGGCCGCCTACCGCGCCGTCAACACGCCCCCGCGCCCCCAGGAGTCCTTCTCCGACTTCTCCGACTTCTCCGACCAGGGCGCGCAGTCCTTCGCCACCGACCAGACCGCGCGCATGGATCTGCCGCTGGACATGCAGCCCACCGAGGCGATCCCGCGCATGGACAGCGGCGGCAGCACCTCCGGAAGCTGGCCGATCCCGTCGCCCCCGCCGGTCGGCGAGGCGCCCCCGTCGGCGTACGACCCCCTCACGGACACCGGATACAACATCCCGACCTATGGCAATTCGGGCACTGGTGGGTACGGCGGGAGTGATGTGTACGACACCGGTGAGTCGAACAACCTCTACGGCACGTACAACCCCAACGACACGTACAACAGCGGTCCCGCCAATGAACCACCCCCCGGTGAGTCCTTCGACGCACCGGGTTCGGGCGAACCTTGGAACACGCCTTCCGGAGGCTATAGGTGAACGAGGCCCTGCCCGACGTACCAGAAGTCCGCGTGGTCGGTCTTCCTCAGCTCACGTCGGGCTTCGACCTTGTCGAAAGACTTGATCTGCCCATGCACCTCAAGGTGCACGGGCCGCTCGAACCGATGGGCGGAGAGCAGCTCGCGCAGCTCTCCGAACGCATCAATCTGAAGGGCCGCGGCGGCGCGGGCTTCCCCTTCCACAAGAAGCTGCGCTCGGTCGCCGAATCGGCGATCAAGCGCGGCGTCAGGCCGGTCGTCGTCGTCAACGGCAGCGAGGACGAACCGGCCTGCCGCAAGGACACGGTCCTCATCAACCGTGCCCCGCATCTCATCCTGGACGGCGCGCTGCTGGTCGCCGAGGCCCTGGGTGCCCGCACGCTCGTGGTGGGGGTCACCCGGGAGTCCACCCAGCGCTCCATGGAGGCCGCGCTCGCCGAACGGGGCCTGAGCAACGGCCGCCGCTCGGCGCTGCGCGCCCGCGTGCAGCGCAACCCCGTACGGATGGTGACCGGAGCGGCGGCCTCGCTGATCCGGTCCATCGACGGCGGCCCGGCGATCCCGCCCGGCCGCAAGATCAGCGCCTCCAAGAGCGGCGTGGGCGGCGCGCCCACACTGCTGTCGAACGCCGAGACCTTCGCCCAGCTCGCCATCGCGGCCCGCATCGGCCCGGAGCGCTACGGCAACACCGGCCTGTACGACGAGCCGGGCACCGTCCTGCTGACGGTGTCCGGCGCCGTCGCCCGCCCGATGGTGATCGAGGTCCCCACGGGCGTGCCCCTGCGCTACGTCCTCCAGCTCGCCGGTGCCCCGCCGGTGCCGCAGGGCGTGCTGACCGGCGGCTACCACGGCAAGTGGATCGACGCGGCGACGGTCAACGAGGCGATCGTCTCGCGCAATTCGCTGGACGCGGTGGGCGGCGCCCTCGGCGCCGGCGCCATCCTGCCGATCACTCAGGCGACCTGCCCGCTGGGCGAGTCGCTGCGGGTGGCGCAGTGGCTGGCGGAGGAGAGCGCGGGCCAGTGCGGCCCCTGCTACCTCGGCCTGCCGGCCGCCGCGCGCGGCATGGAGGACATCCTCAACGGCGGCGGACCGGCCGCCCTCGAAGCCCTCAAGCAGGTCGCGAAGAACGTGAAGCGGCGCGGCGCGTGTTCGCACCCGGACGGCTCGGCGATGTTCCTGGAGTCGACCATCAAGGCGTTCACCGACGACCTGGCCGCGCATGTGCTCGGAAACGGCTGCGGACGGCCCGTGGAGGGCGTGCTGCCGCTCTTCGAGGGGGGCAAGGCCCCCACGGGTATCCCGGGCGGCGCGGAGTCCGAGGAGAACGGCCCCAGCCGTCAGAAGATCTTCGTCGACTGGACGCTCTGCCGCGGCCACGGCCTGTGCGCGGACATCCTCCCGGAGGTCTTCGAACTCGGCGCCGACGGCTTCCCCACCGTCGCCCAGGCCCAAGTCCCGCGCTACGCCGAGGCGAAGGCGCTGCGCGCGGTCCGGCGCTGCCCGGCGCTCGCCCTGCGCCTCGAGGACCAGTCGGAGCGGGCCCCCTCCCGCAACAACCTGCCGGTGCTCTCCCAGGGCCGCGGCCGCCGCGCCCTGGGCCGCTGAACCACCGCATACGCAAAAGATCCCGCCGGGCCCTGAGGACCCGGCGGGATCTTTCTCTGTGGAGCTAAGGAGAATTGAACTCCTGACCTCCTGCATGCCATGCAGGCGCTCTACCAACTGAGCTATAGCCCCTTGCTTGGTCCGCCCGGTTCCCCTGTCGGTTTCCCCGGCGGCGACGCCAACATTACACGGTCCACCCGGTGCACCACCAAATCGTTTCCGCTGTGGGCGGATACGACTCCAATGTCCGCTTCTGCGTCAAGCCGTGACGAAGGAGTAGAAGCGCTTGAGCGTGCAGTGCTCTTCGAGGAGACGCCCGTAGATCGGCTCACCCTCGAGTTCGCGGTACGTCTCGATCGGGTCGCCTTTTATGATCAGCGCCCGTGCGCATTCCTCGCACCAGTACTGGTAGTCCGGATTGACCGGTTCCATGTCGCGGACGATCGGCGTCCCGCTGCCGCACCAGTCACACCTTCGCCTATGTGCACCCATCGATCAGCTCCAGCTGTGGCCGCAGGCCGTGCACACGTAGGAAATCCCGCCGTTGTCGCCGAGGACCTGGGCGACGTGGACGGAGCCGCATGAGGGGCAGCTGAGGCGGGTGACCGTGTCCCGTGCCCACCTCGAGTCGGAGAGGCGACCGGCCTCTCCGAGGATGCTCGCAGGCATCACTGCTCCCTCCCGTTCGGGCCGCGCCCCCTTCCGGCCGTTTGATTCTGCCACGGCCGGGCCAATACGGTCTCGCCACGGATGTATACGCCTGTGAGGTCTCAACTGACTCAAGCAGCTGTACACGAAAAATCCCACCCCCGGTGGGGGTGGGATCCTGATCTTCGTTCTTGATCTGTGGAGCTAAGGAGAATTGAACTCCTGACCTCCTGCATGCCATGCAGGCGCTCTACCAACTGAGCTATAGCCCCTTGCGCCATGCGGCGGAGCCGCATGATGTCGCGCCCCGCTCAGCGGGGCGAACAAGAAGAACTCTAGCCTGCGACCTGCCAGAAAGTGAAATCCGGGCCCCGGGCCCCAGAAGGTCCGTCAGTCGTCGTCGCCGAGCACCGGCTCCGGCAGGGTGCCGGCGTTGTGCTCCAGCAGCCGCCAGCCGCGGGCGCCCTCACCGAGGACGGACCAGCAGCAGTTGGAGAGGCCGCCGAGGCTCTCCCAGTGGTGCGGCTCCAGACCCAGGAGCCGGCCGATGGTGGTGCGGATCGTGCCGCCGTGGCTGACCACCACGAGGGTGCCGTCGTCTGGCAGCTTCTCGGCGTGCCGGAGCACCACCGGGGCGGCGCGGTCGGCGACCTCGGTCTCCAGCTCGCCACCGCCGCGGCGGACCGGCTCACCGCGCTTCCAGGCGGCGTACTCCTCGCCGTGGCGGGCGATGATGTCCTCGTGCGTGAGGCCCTGCCAGACGCCCGCGTAGGTCTCCCTGAGGCCCTCGTCCTGGGCGACGTCCAGGCCGGTGAGCACGGCCAGCTCGGCGGCCGTGTGCGCGGCGCGCTGGAGGTCGGAGGCGACGATCGCGTCGGGCTTGAGGGAGGCCAGCAGCCGGGCGGCCCGCCGGGCCTGGGCGATACCGGCCTCGGTGAGGGCGACATCGGTGGAGCCCTGGAAGCGGCGCTCCACGTTCCACGAGGTCTGGCCGTGCCGCCACAGGATGACGCGGCGACCGCGGCCCGGACGGCCCGCGGTCACCTCGCCGGTGGCGCTCATCGCCACTCACCGTCCGGCTCGGCCGCCTCCTCGGCGGCCTGGAGCTGGGCGTGCTCCGCGGCCTTGCCCCGGGTGGCCTTGGCGTCCTCGGGCAGCTCCAGCTCGGGGCAGTCCTTCCACAGCCGCTCCAGGGCGTAGAAGACCCGCTCCTCGCTGTGCTGGACGTGGACGACGATGTCGACGTAGTCGAGCAGCACCCAGCGGGCCTCGCGGTCGCCCTCGCGGCGCACCGGCTTGGCGCCGAGCTCCTTGCTGAGCCGCTCCTCGATCTCGTCGACGATCGACTTGACCTGGCGGTCGTTGGGCGCGGAGGCCAGCAGGAAGGCATCGGTGATCGACAGCACGTCGCTGACGTCGTAGGCGATGATGTCGTGCGCGAGCTTGTCGGCGGCCGCCTGGGCGGCGGTGTTGATGAGCTCGATGGAACGGTCAGTGGCGGTCACTACAAGGCTTTCCGTCGGCGGTCACTAGGACTCAAGGGTCTCACGACCGCCGACGGCGCCCCACGTGATTGTTCGGCGCCCCGGTCTAGGACGACGACGGCGCGTAGTCCTGGCCGAGGACCACCGAGACGCTCGCGTTCGAGCCGACCTTGCCCTTCGACACCGCGCCGGCGGGCAGGCCCAGGGTCTTGGCGACCTCGGTGGCGTTCTCCTTGTCGGCGGCGTCGCCGTAGACGACCTTGGAGGCGGACTGGGCCGACGACGCCGTACCGCCCTCCAGGAAGGTGAAGCCGCCGTTGAGGAGGACCACCCGGGCCTTCTCCGTGTTGTCCTTCACACCGCTGGCGTTCTGGACCGAGACCCGTACCGCCGCGTCCTTGTCGGGGCTCTTCGCGGTGCCACCGAGGACGTCCTTGACCACGCTGGCGCTGGTCTCGGCGGTCAGCGTCCCGTCGCCCTGCACCGGCAGCAGCGCCGTCTTGTAGTCGCCGCCCTTGGCGAGGTCGGCGAGCTTGGCGAGGAAGGTGCCGAGGTCCTTGTCCGTCATGGACGGGTCGAGGATCTGCTGGAGGGTCTGCACGGTGACCGTCGCGGCCTGCGCGTCGGAGGAGAGCTTGCGCAGCACGCCCTGCATGACCTGCCCGAACCGCTCCAGCTGGGCGTTCTGGGCCTCTCCGGAGCCGCGGTAGGTGGCGTAGGCGACGGCCATCTTGCCGCTGAGGGTCTGCGCCTCGCCCTTGTTGACCAGCGGGGCGGCGCCCTTGGCCTTCTTGGCGGACGGGTCGGGCACATCGGTGTTGGTGTCGATGTCGATGTTGCCGACGAGGTCGACCAGGTTCTGGAGGTAGGGGGTGTCCAGCCGCCAGGTGCCCTGGATCTCGGTGCCGAGGACGGTGTCCAGCGCCTCGCGGGTGCCGGAGGAGCCGTCGTCCTCGACCGACTTGGCGAGGGTGGTCGTGGTGCCGTCGTCGCCGCTCAGGCCGAGGGAGTTGGGCAGCAGGACGGTGGTGCCCTGCTGGGTGGTGGTGTTGTCGACGAGCAGGGCGGTCGCGGTGTCGCCGCTCTTGGTGTTGTGCAGGTGGACGACGACCACGTCCCGCTGCTGGGCGCCGCCGGCCGTCGCGGTGTCGGTCCTGTCGCCGGAGGACGACACACCGGGCAGCTTCCCGGCGTACCAGAGGTAGCCGACGCCGCCGGCCGCGACCAGCGCCAGGACCACGACGAACGCGACGAGGCGGCTGCGGGCACGGCGCTTGGCCTCCTCGCGGCGCTCGGTGCGGTTCTCGGTGAACTTCATCCAGTCGATGACGTCCTCGGAGTCACCGTCCGGCTCCTCGACGAAGGCGAACTGCTCGGTGCGGTAGTCCCGTTGGTCCCGCCCCGGCTCCTCCGTCCGCTCCGCGGGCCCGGCCTGCTGCGGGATGTAGGCGGTCTGCTCGGCGACCCGCGGCTGCTGCCCGCTCGCCGCGGTCTGCCCGTAGGGGTCGTAGGAGGGGGCCGCGCCACCGGTGGCCGCCTGCCCGGTCTGGCCGGTCTGGCCGGTCTGGCCGGTCTGGCCGGTCTGGCCGGTCTGGCCGGTCTGGCCGGTCTGGCCGGTCTGGCCGGTCTGGCCGGTCTGGCCGGTCTGCCCGTAGGGGTCATAGGAGTCGTACGACTGCGCCGGCTGCTGCCCGCCGGTCGCGTACGGGTCGTAGCCGTACCCCTGCTGAGCGTAGGGGTCGTACGGCTGCTGAGGGGGCTGGGGTGGCTGCGGTGGCTGGACGGGCCGGTACACCGGCCGTCCGTACTCGTCGTAGCCGACGAGCTCGTACTGCTGGCCAGCCCCGTACTCTGCGCCCCCCGCGTCGTATCGGTCGTTCACCGGTGCCCCTCTCGGCTCACTCGCCGCGGTACAGCTCGCGCTTGTCGATGTAGCGCACGACTCCGTCCGGCACCAGATACCAGACCGGGTCGCCCTTGGCGACCCTCGCACGGCAGTCTGTGGAGGAGATGGCCAGGGCGGGAACCTCGACCAGCGAGACACCGCCCTCCGGGAGACCCGGGTCGGCCAGGTGGTGACCGGGCCGGGTGACCCCGATGAAGTGCGCGAGGGAGAACAGTTCTTCCGCGTCCCGCCAGGTCAGGATCTGACCGAGGGCGTCGGCGCCGGTGATGAAGAACAGGTCGGTGTCGGGGTTGAGCGCCTTGAGGTCGCGCAGCGTGTCCGTGGTGTAGGTCGGGCCGCCGCGGTCGATGTCGATGCGGCTCACCGAGAACTGGGGATTCTCGGCGGTCGCGATGACCGTCATCAGATAGCGGTCCTCGGCCGGGGAGACCTTGCGATGGGTCTTCTGCCACGGCTGACCGGTCGGCACGAACACGACCTGGTCCAGGTGGAACTGCGCGGCGACCTCACTGGCCGCCACCAGGTGCCCGTGGTGGATCGGGTCGAAGGTTCCGCCCATGACGCCGAGCCGGCGCTTGCCGGGGTTCGACGGGCCGTTGACCGGGCCGGTAGGCATGTCCTGCTCTCCCATGCGTGCAGACCCTACCGGCCCGACTTGTGGACCAGGGTCGCCAGACCCCTCCGGCGGGGGTTCAGCGGTCCCGGTTGAAACGCGTGGTGATCCACAGCAGCAGCATCAGGATGACGAAGGCACCGCCACCGGTCACCAGCGGTTCGAGGCTCTCATGGTTGCCGCCGTGCTCTCCGCCCTCGGAAGCGAGGGTGACCAACTGGGCAGCGGTGCTGTGGAAGCTCATCTTCGGCAGGACCTTCGGGTGTGGGCGGGATAAAGATGTCGGCCCATCGTAAGCGGGCGGCTCCGCGCCGATCACGCCGACTCCGCCGTTGGGGCAAGGCTCAGCGCGGCGCCCGCGCACCGAGGCAACTTATCCGGCGCCTCAGTCGTCCTTCTGCTTGTACCCCCGCAGCAGGAACCACGCGGTCAGGACAGTGCCCAGGAGCATCACGATCAGGACGACCCGGAGCAGATTTCCCGCCCCTTGTCTCTCCGCCGCGTTCGCGGCCTCGGTCAGCCAGGCGGCTGCGGGGTGGTGCTCCATGGCGGGACTCCTTCGCTGTACTGCCCGTCCACGGTAACTCCGCCTAGGCTGGAGCCTGCTTCGGGGGGCCCAAGGGCCGCACGGCCACACAGACGCACATGGGGGACCACATGTCCGACGACGGCCACCAGCAGGACGGGCACGAGCATGTGCCGAGCAGGCAGCGCAGGCGCTTCCCCGGCATCTCCTCGCGTGCGTACGAGCACCCGGCCGACCGCAGTGCCCTGGTGGCGCTGCGCAAGCTGAGCGGGTTCGACACCGTCTTCAAGGCGCTGAGCGGCCTGCTGCCCGAGCGGAGCCTCAGGCTGCTGTTCCTGTCCGACTCCGTGCGCGTCTCGGACCAGCAGTTCGCGCACCTCAACGACATGCTGCGGGACGCCTGTTACATCCTGGACCTGGAGAAGGTCCCGCCGATGTACGTCAACCAGGACCCGCAGCCGAACGCGATGTGCATCGGCCTGGACGAGCCGATCATCGTGGTGACCACGGGGCTCGTCGAGCTGCTCGACGAGGAGGAGATGCGGGCGGTCGTCGGCCATGAGGTCGGGCACGCGCTGTCCGGGCACTCCGTGTACCGGACCATCCTGCTGTTCCTGACCAACCTCGCCATCCGGGTCGCCTGGATCCCGCTGGGCACCGTCGCGATCATGGCGATCGTGACCGCGCTGCGCGAGTGGTTCCGCAAGTCGGAGCTGTCCGCGGACCGCGCCGGTCTGCTGGTCGGCCAGGACCTCCAGGCCTCGATGCGCGGCCTGATGAAGATCGCGGGCGGCAACCATCTGCACGAGATGAACGTGGACGCGTTCCTGAAGCAGGCCGAGGAGTACGAGGCGGGCGGCGACCTGCGCGACTCCGTGCTGAAGATCCTGAACGTGCTGCCCCGCTCGCACCCCTTCACCGCGGTCCGCGCGGCCGAGCTGAAGAAGTGGGCCGAGAGCCGCGACTACCAGCGGATCATGGACGGCCACTACCCGCGCCGCTCCGAGGACAAGGACACCTCGGTGACGGACTCCTTCCGTGAGTCCGCGTCGCACTACGCCACGCATGTGAAGTCGTCCAAGGACCCGCTGATGAAGCTGGTCACGGACATCGCGGGCGGCGCGGGCGACCTCGGCGGCCGGGTGCGGCGGGGCTTCGGGGGCTTCGGCAACGGCTCCGCCGGTGCCGAGCGGCAGGACGAGCCGCCCACGGACACGCCTCCGCCGCCGCGGGACGGGGACTGACCTTCCGCCTCCGGCTCAGACCCTGGGCTGCGCACTCTCCGCCAGCGATCCGCACAGCGCCGTGGCGTTCCCGGTCGCGTAGGGGTCCGTACCGGCCGGGCCGCCCGCCTTGGCGGTCTGGCCGGCCAGCAGCGGGCGCAGCTGGTTCGCGGAGTCGTCGGCGCAGGACAGTGGGCCCGCCTGGACGTAGGAGACGACCAGCTGGGCCTGGCGCATGCGCAGGTCGTCGTGGTCGAAGCGGAAGTGCAGCTCGCGCCGGACGGTGAACAGGGATGCCTCCGCCTGCGCCCCGGAGCCGGCCGGGCGCAGCGCGTACACGAAGGTGTGGTCCGCGGTGACCTCCAGGGTGGAGGAGTCGGCCTCGGTGGCCGTGAGCGTGCCCTGCACCCGGATCTCGCGGTCGGCGAGCTCGACGCCGCCCGGATCGAAGCGAACCAGCCAGCCGGTCGGGGCGTGCCTGCCGTCGGCGGCCGGGTGGTCGAAGCTCTGGTCGAACTGGTCGAGCTGGTCCGGGTCGAGCAGCACCCGCACCGGCCGGATCTGCTCGCCCAGGACCACCTCGGGATAGAGCGCGGAGCGGACGACGTAGTCCTTGGCGACCGTCAGCGCGTTCACGACCTGGCCCTCGGAGAAGTGCGCGGTGCTCCGGTAGGCGGGCAGCGGGACGCCCTTGGCGCCGATGCGGTACTGGGCGGCGGGGCTGTTCCGGTAGAGCGCCTCGATGTCGGCGGAGCCCGGCACCTCGCCCGGCGGGGCGAGCGGGATCACGGTCATCCGCACCGGCTCCACGGGCTGCGGGCTCGCGGGGGTCTGGTAGGGGTGCCGTACGCCCATGTAGATCGCGGTGCCGAAGGCGACGGCGATCAGCAGGACCAGGATCAGGGCCTGCCGGGACAGACCCCGGCGCAGCGGCGGGCGGCGGCGGACGGCGGGGGCGTGATCGTCGATGCGCTCCTGCGCGGAGAACTCCTGGAGCCGGGCAGCACGGACGAACGACTCGTCGAAGACGACGGATCGGTACTCGTCCTCGCCACCTCCGGGTCCGCCCTCGGGTGTCCCCTCAGGTGGGTCTCCAGGCCCTCCCATATCTTCAGAGTAGGTCTCCCGGAGCTCAGGTAAACGCCCTGCTGTACGACAAGTTCTGACAGGTTCTCACCAGAAACGGCGGGTTCCGGCCGGGGTCGGTTTCAGGGGGTTCGCGGGACGGCCGAGATGGCCGGCTGGGAGTGGTCGGCGGAGGCGGAGGGCACCGCCTCGCCCTGTTCGACGCCGGTCGAGGCGCCCGGGGGCGGGACCTGTTCCCGGTTGCCCGAGGAGGCGCCGCGGTAGACCGCCGTGAAGGCCAGCGCGACCATGCCGATGCCCATCACGAGGGCGAGCACCCAGGCGACGGGGCGGTGCCAGCGGACCTGTCTGCCGTAGGTGCCCGGGGCGCCGTAGCGGCCTTCGAGGACGTCGGTGTCGTCCAGGTCGTCGTAGTCCGGATCATGGCCGAATCCGGTGGGGTCGTCGGGGCCGTACCCCTCTTCGTACCGCTCGTCTTCGTACCGCTCGCCCCGGCCGTGTGCCCGGCGGGCCTCGGCCGCGGCCAGGAGGCGTTCGACGGCGGTCGGCTCGTGCAGTGCGGCCGCCTGTACGAAGGCCTCATCGAAGACCACGGAGGCGAACTCTTCGTCCGACACCCCGCGGTCGTGGTCGTCGTCGGGCTCCCAGCCGTCGGGAAACGGCGTACCCCCCACGTCCTCCGGCACAGGTCCAGAGTAGACCTGGGGGGTCAATTTGGGCAGACGGTATGGAAATTATCCGCCCCGCGAGAGCCTCAGCGGCGTACGTGCCCGTCGCCGGTGACGATGTACTTCGTGCTGGTCAGCTCCGGCAGGCCCATCGGGCCGCGGGCGTGCAGCTTCTGGGTGGAGATGCCGATCTCCGCGCCGAAGCCGAACTGGCCGCCGTCCGTGAAGCGGGTCGAGGCGTTGACCGCGACGGTGGTGGAGTCGACCAGCTGGGTGAAGCGGCGGGCGGCCTGCTGCGAGGTCGTCACGATCGCCTCGGTGTGCCCGGAGGTCCACAGCCGGATGTGCTCGACGGCCTTGTCCAGGGAGTCCACGACGGCCGCGGCGATGTCGTAGGAGAGGTACTCCGTCTCCCAGTCCTCCGGGGTCGCCTCCACGACGGTCGCCCGGGAGTCCTTGGAGTACGCCATGACCCGCTCGTCGGCGTGCACGGTGACGCCGGCCTCCGCGAGGGCGTCCAGGGCCCGGGGCAGGAACTCGGCGGCGATGTCCTGGTGGACCAGCAGGGTCTCGGCGGCGTTGCAGACGCTCACCCGGTGGGCCTTGGAGTTGACCAGGATCTCCACGGCCATGTCGAGGTCGGCCCGGGCGTCGACGTAGACATGGCAGTTGCCGGTGCCGGTCTCGATCACCGGGACGGTGGACTCGTTGACGACCGTCCGGATCAGCGAGGCGCCGCCGCGCGGGATGAGGACGTCGACCAGGCCGCGGGCGCGCATCAGCTCGCCCACGCTCTCCCGGCTCTGGCCCGGGACCAGCTGTACGGCGTCGGCGGGCAGCCCGGCGCCGCCGACGGCGTCCCGGATCACCCGGACCAGGGCGGTGTTGGACTCGTAGGCGGAGGCGGAGCCGCGCAGCAGGACGGCGTTGCCGGACTTCAGGCACAGGGCGGCGGCGTCCACCGTCACGTTCGGGCGGGCCTCGTAGATGATGCCGACGACGCCGAGCGGGACGCGGACCTGGCGCAGGTCGATGCCGTTGGGCAGGGTCGAGCCGCGGACCACCTCGCCGACCGGGTCGGGCAGCGCGACCACGTCCCGCACATCGGAGGCGATGGCCCGCACCCGCTCCGGGGTGAGGGTCAGCCGGTCGACGACCGACTCGCTGGTGCCGGCCTCGCGGGCGGCGGCGATGTCCTTGGCGTTGGCCTCGACGATCTCGTTCGTACGGACCTCCAGCGCGTCCGCGATGGCGAGCAGCGTGTCGTCCTTCACGGACCGCGGCAGCGGCGCGAGGTCGGCCGCGGCGGCCTTGGCGCGGTAGGCGGCCTGGGTGACCGGGGTCATCGAGTCGTACGGCGAGAGCGTGGTCATGAGGGAAGGGTAGTGCGCCGGAGGGAGCCGTTCACCGGATGTCCCACACCGCGAGACAAGCCGTCCGAAGGTCCCGCAAAAGGGGTCCTCCAGGGCGGCTCGACACCCGTCAGTACGGGTGCACGCCCACCGGGCTGGCCGGGGGCGGGCCGTACCCCTCGGCGATGCGCTGGTGGTAGGTCACCCGGTCGATGACCTCCAGGCCGACGATCTCCCAGGGCGGCAGGCCCGCGCTCTGGCGGTGCTCGCCCCACAGACGCAGCGCGACGGCGGCCGCGTCGTGCAGATCGCGGGCCTCCTCCCAGTACCGGATCTCGGCGTGGTCGTTGGCATAGCGGCTGGTCAGCAGGAAGGGATGGTCGTGGGCGAGCTGTTCCAGAGCCCGCCGGACCTCCTTCAGCGGGGCCTCCTCGCCGGAGACGCTGAGGGTGACATGCCACAGCCGGGGCAGGTCCTCGGGTTCCCCGGCGCCGGCCAGCTCGCCGGTCGCGACGCTGGTCAGGGCGCGCTCCTCACCGGGCGCCCGGGACGAGGAGCCGCCGATCCCACCGCCGGACGCCGCCGCCCCAGGGCGTACTCGTCTCACGACGGCCTCCTTCGTCCCACGGTCGAGCAGTGCTCGGCGGAATATGTCCTTGAGACAAAGTTGAGCAGTCCGCAAGCGGTTGTGTGGCGCTTTTGCGGAACGTCCACCTCAGGGCGACACCTTCACCGGGGCGTTCACCCTGTTTTCGGACGGAGGCCGTGTCACGGCTCCAGGAGGACCAGATCGTCCCGGTGGACGACCTCCCGCTCGTACGCCGGGCCCAGCTCCCGCGCCAGCTCGTGGGTGGAGCGCCCGATGAGCTGGGGGATCTCCCTGGCGTCGAAGCTGACCAGGCCGCGCGCGACCGCCCGCCCGGCCGCGTCCCGCAGCTCCACGGGGTCCCCGGCGCTGAACTCGCCCTCCACGGCGGCGATCCCAGCGGGCAGCAGCGACTTGCGGCGCTCCACGACGGCCCGCACCGCGCCGTCGTCCAGGGTGAGCGAGCCCTGCGGGGTGGAGGCGTGCTGGAGCCACAGCAGCCGGTCGGCGGAGCGCCTGCCGGTGGCGTGGAAGTAGGTGCCGGTGTCCCCGCCGGAGAGCGCCTCGGCGGCGTGCACGGCGCTGGTGAGCACCACCGGGATGCCCGCGGCGGCGGCGATCCGGGCGGCCTCGACCTTGGTGACCATGCCGCCGGTGCCGACCCCGGCCTTGCCCGCGCTGCCGATCTCCACGTGCGCCAGGTCGTCCGGTCCCCGTACCTCCGCTATCCGCGAGGTGCCGGGCTTGCTCGGGTCGCCGTCGTACACGCCGTCCACGTCGGACAGCAGCACCAGCAGGTCGGCGCGGACCAGGTGGGCGACGAGCGCGGCGAGGCGGTCGTTGTCGCCGAAGCGGATCTCGTCCGTGGCAACGGTGTCGTTCTCGTTGACGACCGGCAGGGCACCCATCGCGAGGAGCTTGTCGAGGGTGCGCGAGGCGTTGCGGTGGTGGGCGCGGCGGCTCATGTCGTCGGAGGTGAGCAGCACCTGGCCGACGCGGACGCCGTAGCGGGCGAGGGAGGCGGTGTAGCGGGCGACGAGCAGTCCCTGGCCGACACTGGCGGCGGCCTGCTGGCGGGCGAGGTCCTTGGGGCGGCGGCGGAGTCCCAGGGGGGCCAGACCGGCCGCGATGGCGCCGGAGGAAACGAGAACAATCTCACGTTCTCCGCCGCTTCGGCTCTTGGCGAGGACGTCCACGAGGGCGTCCACCCGGTCCGCGTCGAGCCCTCCGGAGGCGGTGGTCAGGGACGAGGAACCCACCTTGACGACGACCCTGCGGGCCTCGGCCACGGCCTGCCTTACGCCTGTCACCTGGTGTTCCGTCCCCTCACGCGTCGACTGGACCGCAATCTACGCGAACGGGGTCGTCCACCGCGCATCGGTCCAGCCGCCGGACAGCGAACCGGTAGCCGTCCGCTCACTCTGTGCGCACGTCAAAAAGGTTGTACTGGTTGCTTATAGAAATCAAAGACCAGTCAAACTTAATCTGACGTTTGTGTCATCGAATGTTCCCCCTGCGCGGCGCATCCTCCTCAGATCGGGGAAGAGCCCCTACGACGTCGTCCCGGTCGAGGAAGCCCTCCACCGCGACGTCATCGCCACCAACTCCGGCAACCTGATCTTCAGCGACGCCACCCACAAGATCCTCGAAGTCCCGGGCACCGAGGTCGTGTCCAACGGCATCAAGACGAACGTGCACGCCGCGGGGAGGATCAACGAGCAGTACGACGCCTTCGTCGTGCCGCTCGCCAACGCCTTCCGGCCGTCGTTCGAGCCGATGCTGAACCGGCTCACCCAGCTGATCACCAAGCTGCGGATCCCCGTAGTCGTGGTGGGCGTCGGCGCACAGACCGGGCTCAACTACGACCCGGCGCGGCTCAAGCCCATGGAGCCGGCCGTCCGCGCCTTCGTCTCCGCGGTGCTCGACCGGAGCGCCTCGATCGGCGTGCGCGGCGAGTTCACCGAGAAGTACCTCAAGGACATGGGCTTCCGGGACGTCGAGCTCATCGGCTGCCCGTCGATGTTCATGTACGGCAAGGACCTGGACGTCGCCAAGCGGGCGCCCGAGCTCACCGCCGAGTCCCGGGTCGCGATCAACGGCTCGCACAGCGCGGTGCAGACGCAGGGCCTGGACCGGGTCATCGCCGCCGCCCACGAGCGCTACCCCCACCTGCGCTACATCGGCCAGAACCTCAGCGACGCGCTCCAGCTGCACTGGCGGGACGTGTCCGGGCCCAACGGCCGGATCACCGCGATGCCGACCCACCCGGACCACCCGATGTACCGGGAGGGCAAGGCCCGCGTCTACGTCGACCCGATCACCTGGATCGACGATCTGCGCGAGTTCGACTTCTCCTTCGGCTCCCGGATCCACGGCAACATCGCGGCGCTGCTGGCCGGCACCCCCGCGACCGTGCTGTGCAGCGACTCCCGCACGCTGGAGCTGTGCCGGTACTTCGACATCCCGCACCAGCGGATCGACCAGCTCGGCAAGGGCATGGACGTCGACCCGGCGAAGCTCTACGCACAGGCCGACTTCGGACCGCTGGTCAGCAACCACCACGAGCGCTTCGAGCGGTTCACGGCGTTCCTGGACCGCAACGGCCTGAAGAACACCTTCACGCACGGCGACGGCGGCGCGGCCTACGAGAAGCGCATGCGGTCGCTGAACTTCCCGGCCGGCATCCGCCCCTGGAACGACGCCGACCCCATCGCCATGGCGGCCCGGTTCGGCTTCCTCCAGAACCGGATCACCAAGCTGACCGCGGACAACGCCAAGCTGAAGCAGGAGCTGGCGAAGAGCGGCACGAAGGCGGTCGCCGCACCGGTACCGACCTCCGTCTACCGGCGCGCGCGCCGCGTGGTCGGCAAGGCACTCCAGAACGGGCGCTGAGCGCTCCGCTGAGGCTGCACACCCGGCTGCGGCTCCGTCGTGGCTGGTCGCGCAGTTCCCCGCGCCCCTAACGGCGCTTGCCATCCCCGGCACTCCACGGCCTCCGTACGTCACCCGCGTGTCGTACGGAGGCCGGCGGGCGTTAACCCGGACGCATGTCTGTGTCGACGCTTGGAGTGACCGTAGTGCCAAGATCCATCCCCCGTCCGCTGCTGGCGGCTACCCTCGTGGGCGCGTTCTGCGCGCTGGCCGTCGCCGCCCTGCGCCCGCATGTCCCGCTGCTGATCGCCGCCACCGTCGTGTGCCTGGCCGTGGAGGGCGTCCTGTACCGCTGGCAGCGCGGCATGCTGTCGGTGTTCGCCAAGTCGCACCTGGACATCACCGTGCGCCATGTGCTGCGGGACCTGCTGCTGGTGGTGGCGCTGCTGCGGCTCGGCGGACAGGACCGGGAGTCGGCGTACACCCCGCTGGTCGGCGCCCTGCTCGCCTGCTACGCGCTGCACTGCGCGATCCAGGCGGCCTCGGTCCTGGTCCGCCGCACCCGCACCCTGCCGGTGCTGACCCGGAACATCGACGCCTCCGCGCTACGGCTGTCCGCGGCCCCGCTGCTGCTGCTGCGCCGCCCCGGAGACCGGCTGCTCGCCTACGGCCTGCCCGCGACGGCCGGTCTGCTGGCCACCGCCGCCACCGCCGACCGCCGCTGGGCCGCCCTCGGTCTCGCTCTCTCCCTCGGCCTCGCCGTGCTGGGCCTGTGCGACCTGCTGCTCCGGCTGCTGCCGGGCCGCCGTCCGGCGGGCGAGCGGGAGGCCCTGGAGTGGCTGGACCGCTGGCTGGCGGAGTACCGCCCGACGGTCGGCCTGTACTTCTCCGGCGGCACCTCCTCGGCGTACCAGGCGAACATGTGGCTGGAGCCGCTGGCCCGGCTGGAGGGGCGGCCGCTGATCGTGCTGCGCGAGCGGTTCATGGTGCAGAAGCTCGCGGCGACCGATGTCCCCGTGCTGTGCCTGCCGAAGGTCTCCACGCTGATGCGTCTTGAGCAGTCCACGCTGCGGGTCCTCATCCACCCCTCGAACTCCGGCAAGACCTCCCAGGTGCTGCGCATCCCCACGCTGCTGCACACCTTCGTCAACCACGGGGAGAGCGACAAACTGTCCTCCTGCAACCCGTACGCGAAGGCCTACGACGAGGTGTGGGTGGCCGGTCCCGCGGCGCGCGAGCGGTACGCGCAGGCCGAGGTCGGCGTCGAGGACAAGGACGTCGTGGAGATCGGCCGCCCCCAACTGGACGCCGTACAGCCGTACTCGGGCCCCCCGGCCGGGGCATACACGACCGCGCTGTACGCGCCGACCTGGGAGGGCTGGGACGGCAACCCGGGGAACACCTCGGTGATCGAGGCCGGGGAGAACGTCGTACGGGCGCTGCTGGCCGATCCGAAGGTGCGGCTGCTGTACAAGCCGCATCCGCTGACCGGGTCGGTGGATCCGCGGGCCGGGGCGGCCGATCTGCGGATCCGGGAGCTGATCCGGGCCGCGAACCGGGAGCGGTCCGGGGCGCGGCCCGCCGATGACGGTGAACTGGCCCGGCGGACCGTGGAGTTGGACCGGCTGACCTCGACCGGCTTCCGGGCCGCCGCCGACCAGACCGAGCGGATGCTGGCGCAGTCGACGCCCGAGCCGGGGCGGGCGCGGGCGGTGGCCGAGGCGACGGCCGCCTGGGAGGACGCCTACTGGGCTTCGCTGCCCGAGTGGGAGCACCAGATCGTCATCGGCGTGCGGCCGACGCTGTTCTCCTGCTTCAACCGGTCGGATCTGCTGGTCAGTGATGTCTCCAGCGTGGTCAGCGACTTCATGGCGAGCGGGAAGCCGTACGCCGTGGCCAACACCAGCGGTCTCGCCGAGGACGTCTTCCGCAAGACCTTCCCGACCGTGCGGGCGGCGACCGTGCTGGCGCCGGACGCGGCCGGGGTGCCCGAGCTGCTGGCTTCGGTGCGGGATCCGGAGAAGGACGAACTGGCCCGGGCGCGGGCCGAGTTGAAGCGGCATCTGCTGGGTCCGGACGAGCCGGCCGCCCAGGAGCGCTTCAATACGGCCGTACAGCAGCTGTGCTGGACCGCGCAGGAGCGGCGGGCTCGGCTGATCCCGGAGCAGCGCCTCAGCGACTCGCCGGAGCCGGGGCCGGCCGCAGCGTCCTCCGCAGCTTCCGCAGAGCCCGGCGCATGAAGTAGTCGGTGCCGCCCTCGCGATAGCCGGGAATACCCCGGGCCTCCCGGGGCTCGGCGAGATAGACCGAATCCGGTATCCGGGCCTCGGCGTCCCGGAAGTACGGATACGCCAGGTACACCCGGCGGCCCTTCTTCTCCAGCAGGGCCGCCGGCTGCTTCTTGGCCTTGCCGAACTTCAGGACCTCCAGCAGCCGTTCGGGCTGCTGCCCGGCGACCAGGTGCATCCGCAGCCGCTCCTCGACCTTCAGCCGGTGCGCCACGCCCTCGCTCCAGTGCGCGGCCAGCAGCGGTGCCGCCAGCTCGACCTTGTGGCGCCGGATCTTGTCGTTGTCCTTGAGGTACCTCGGGCCGAACTGCGGCAGCAGCGTGACGGTGAATGGCCGGACCATCAGCACATCGCGCTTGGGGCCGGGCGGGACCATCTCGGCGATCAGGTTCATCAGGGCGCGCGCGGAGTCGAAGCGCTTGGTGTAGCCCCCGCTCTTGGTCACATGCTTGCCGTCCTCGCGGCCCACCAGGTAGTAGCAGGTGTAGTCGGCGAGCACGGAAACGCCGTTGGCCCGCAGATAGGCCTCCATCGTGAACAGCGCGTCCTCGCCGGTCCACAGGGACTCGTCGAAGCGCATGTGGTGCCGGGTCAGCAGCTCGCGGCGGAACAGCTTCTGCGCGCTCAGCGTGAACTTGATGTTGGAGGAGTACACAT
Source organism: Streptomyces cinnabarinus (assembly GCF_027270315.1). Taxonomy (NCBI): domain Bacteria; kingdom Bacillati; phylum Actinomycetota; class Actinomycetes; order Kitasatosporales; family Streptomycetaceae; genus Streptomyces; species Streptomyces cinnabarinus. Next base: position 3,187,960 of record NZ_CP114413.1, read on the forward strand.
CGGTGCGCTCCAGCGTCTTGCCCCACATCGACTTCGGCGGGTTGCGGTTGATGCCCTCGACCCGGCCGAGGACCACGTCGGTGCCGTTGCGGTCGGCCATGGCGACCATCCGCTCCAGGGCCTCGGCGCCCAGCCGGTCGTCGGCGTCGAGGAAGAAGACGTAGCGCCCGGCGGCCTTGCCGAGGCCGACATTGCGCGGGCCGCTCGGACCGCCGGAGTTCTCCTGCCGGATCACCGTCACCGCCATGGGGACGCGGGCCGCGAATTCCTCCAGGCACTCCCCCGTGCCGTCGGTCGAGCCGTCGTCCACCGCGATGACCTCGATCCGCGCCGGGTCCAGGGTCTGCGCCTCCACGGACGCCAGGCAGTCGACCAGGTACGGCATCGCTTCGTACGCCCCGATGACGACGCTCACATCAGGCTGCGTCACGGTCACGTTTCCCCCTAGTAAACGGAAGGTTTTCTCCCGTATCTCCTTTTCGCTACCTAGAAGACGGTTCAGCTCGGGGGGCGGTTGCCTTGAGGCGATCGTTTTGTGACTCAGGTCACGGTCCGCAGGAGGTGTGAAAAGCCTTCGGCCCCCGGGGAGTTGAACTCCTCGGGGGCCGAACGGGGGTGCTCAGAAGGGGTGTTCAGCCGGTCAGTTCCGCCGACTCCGTGGACTCCGTCGCCGCGATCCGGGCCTCCTGGCCCAGGTTGCGGGTCTCCGCCTTCAGGGCGAGGTTCGCGACCGCGGTGTTGAACTGCTCGATGGAGGTGGGCTCGTCGGGGCCGAGCAGGTACCGCTTCAGCTCGCCGCGCTCCTCGGCCAGCGGGTCGGCCGACGGGTCGCGGACCGCGTCCAGCAGCCCGCCCAGCTCGGCCGCGCTGTTGGAGAGGATCACCGCGGCGCGCACCGCGGTGTTCTGCCGCTTGAACTCCTCCTCGCCCAGCTCCCCGGAGTCCGTCACCGCGTACGGCTTACCGCTCGCGATGAAGTCGGAGACCACGCTGGAGATGTCGGAGACCATCGCGTCGGAGACGTTGAAGCAGTCGTACAGACGCGGCTCGGCGCCGGTGATGACGCGGTGCTCGTGGGCGCCGAAGGAGCGCCAGTAGGCGTCGTTCCACTCGGCGCGCAGCCGGGCGGCCTCCTCGTGCCGGGCCACGTCCACCACGCCGTCACGGGTGGCCTCGGCCTCGTCGCCGCGGTCCTTGCCGTTGCCGGACAGCTCCGCGAGGCGGGCCTCGATCCGGGCCAGCTCCGCCTTGGCGGCGCTCTGCGCGGCACCGTCGCCCGGGAAGCGGGCGTCGGTGGCGCGCGCCGCGCCGGCCTTCTCCACCAGCGCGGTGATCCGCGCGTGGGCGGCCTTGGCCTCGGCGCTGACGGTGCCGGTGAACGGGTGCGGCTTGTACAGGACGCGGACCGGCGGATCGGCCTTGACCAGGCGCGTCACGATGTTCTCGCCGGCCAGCACGATCGAGGTGTTGCCCGGGTTGCCGTCCCAGCCCTCCCAGGTGGGGGCGTACAGCACGGTGGGCATCCGGTCCTCGGGCACGCCCTGCCAGGTCTGGATGGGCGCCAGCTGCGGGCGGCCCACCTCGGCGATGTCGTCGTCGCGGACACCGACGTCCGCTATGGCGTACCGGTCGCGGCCCGCGCGGCCCGCGGTCCACACCTCGTCGTAGACCTTGCTGAACGGGTTGACGCTGGCCAGCTTGTCGCTGTCGCCGTGGCCGATGAAGACGTGCTTCATGGTGGGGACGCGCAGCAGGTGGATGTTCTTGCCGACGTTCGCCGCGTACAGCGCGACGCGCACGGTGCTCAGCTCCAGGTTCATCAGGTGCACCCCTCCGGGCACGCAGATGACGGGAACCGTGGTCGGGGCGAGGTTGTTCAGGATGACCCGCTCACGCAGGATGATCAGCGGCCTGGAGTCGAGCTGCTCCATCGTCTCCAGCCACATGTTCACCTGGTACGCGGAGTCCTTGGAGCCGGAGAAGTACAGCACCGTCTCGGGGCGGTACTCGGCCAGCCAGGTGTCGACGGCGGCCAGCACGGTGTCCGCGTTCGGCGGGATCTTGGCGCCGCGGACGTACGGCACCAGGGCGAGGACGTACAGGGTGCCCAGGAGCAGCGTGACGCCGATGCCGATGAACCCGGCGAGCGGCTCGTCCAGGGAGGCGGAGACCAGCACGCCGATGACGGCGGCCAGGTCCAGGTGGAGCATCTTCTCGGCGGAGCGGTTCAGCAGCCCCTGCGGCGGGGCGTCCGGGATCCGGATGCGCGAGGCCAGGTCGATGTTGCGGGTGGCGACCGGCATCCGGCGGCGGTTGCGGATCAGGGTGACCAGGGCGCCGTGCGGGGCCTGGAGACCGTAGAAGGCGATGAAGCCGGCGACGGCGGCGTAGAAGACCAGGTTGTCCGAGAGGTCCAGCCGGGCCAGCAGCAGGACCAGCAGCAGCTGCCTGATCAGGAAGCGGATCGACAGCCCGGCGCGCACCTTGCTGAGGCGGTTGACCAGGTAGCTGCCCTTGCGGTGCAGATAGTGGTCCGCCAGGTACGTCACTGCGGCCGCGGCCGCGAAGGCGGGGACGCTCGGGACGAGCGCGGCCACCATGAGGCAGGGGAAGCCCAGCATCACGAGGACCGCCGCGGCCAGCTCGGCCGCGCTGCCCACCCGGGCGACGCGTATAGCGGTGGAGATCACGGATAAACCTGCTCTGGGAGGGGTTGCCGGTCTGAGGAACGAAGGTTGAAGGACTCAGGCCCCTGTGAATTCTTCGTGAAAGAAGAAACGCAGAGGCCTGAATTCCGTAAGGCTTATTAACTGTTGATTATGCCACGCCGTCCTGGCGGTCGAGCACGCTGGCCAGCGCGGCCTCGAAGCCGGAGGCCTGGCCCGCGGCGGCCGTCGGGTCCTGCTGGCGGACGTCGATGACATGGCCCGTCAGCTCGGAAAGCAGCACGTCGAGCGAGGTGCGGGCGACCGCCTCGGAGGAGAGCAGGCTGCCCGCGGGCTCCTGGCCGAAGGCCTTGGTGCGCATGGGGGTCGCGGTGCGCTCGGGGTTGATGCAGTTCACCCGGATGCCGTCACCGGCCCACTCGTCGGACAGCGCCTGGGTGAGGTTGACCATGGCGGCCTTGGTGGAGGAGTACAGGCTGTACTCGGCGCGGCCGCGGGTGTAGCTGCTGGAGGTGTAGAGCAGCAGCTGGCCGTTGGTCTCGGCGAGGTACTTGTACGAGGAGCGGGCGATCTGCACCGGCGCGAGGTAGTTGACCTTCAGCGCCTCCTCGATGGTGGCGTTGTCGGTCTCGGCCAGCTTGCCGATGCGCAGCACACCGGCGGTGTTGACGACGTAGTCGATCCGGCCCGTCTCGGCGTAGGCCTTGGACAGCGCGTCGTCGACCTCCTCCGGGTTCTCCACATGGGTGCCGGTGGTGGAGCGGCCCAGCGCGTACACCTTGGAGCCGTAGGACTCGGCGAGCTCGGCGATGTCCTTGCCGATGCCGTAGGAGCCGCCGAAGACGACGACGGTCTTGCCGGTCAGCAGCTCGCGGTAGGCCTCCTCGGAGACCTGCTCCGGGGCGGCGGTGGAGGCCAGCTGGAACAGCTTGTCGGCGATGAAGACATCGACCGGCTGGGTGACCTTCATGTTGTACTCGTCGCCCGCGACCACGTGGATCGGCACGTCCGGCAGGTACTTCAGCACGACCGAGCAGTCGTCGGTGGCCTGGAAGTTCGGGTCGCCCGCGGCGACCTCGTAGGCCCGCTTGATCGTGGACAGCTTGAAGGCCTGCGGCGTCTGGCCGCGGCGCAGCCGGGAGCGGTCCGGGATCTCGGTGATGAACTCGCCGTCCTCACCGTGGGTGCGGGTCACGATGATGGTGTCCGCGGACGGGATGGCGACGTCGACGGCCTGGTAGCGCTCCAGCGCCACGACACAGTCGTCGATCACACGCTGTGACAGCAGCGGGCGCACGGCGTCGTGGAAGAGGACGTTGCGGTCCTCACCCTCCGCGAGGCCCTCGCCGAGCGCCTCGATGGCCCGCTCGGTGGTCTCGTTGCGGGTGGCGCCACCCTCGATGATCTTGGAGACCTTCTTGAACCCGGCCTTGGCCACGATCTTCTCGATGTCGGGCACGTAGCCCGGCGCCATCAGCACGATGACGTCGTCGATCGACTCGGCCTTCTCGAAGGTGGTCAGGGTGTGCTCGATGACTGCCTTGCCGGCGATCTTCAGCAGCTGCTTGGGGATCGAGAGACCCACACGCTGACCGGTACCGCCGGCCAGGATCACTGCGGTGGTACGGGGCTTGGCTATGTGCTGGGACACAGGTGACCTACCTTGTGGCGACTGGGAACTCGGAAATGGTCCCACTTCGGGTTACCGCAGTGCAAGGTGAGCGTCCTCCACCGCATATGTGCGCGCAACCTGTCATTCACCTTGCACTCCTGGTGACGGTCCAAATGCCTTCGGGGTTCCCGGGGGAATTGCCCGGCGTAGCTGTGAGTAACCGCACACGGTTCAGCGCCGGCGCAGCTTCTTCAGGCAGCGGTGCCCGAGCACCTTCACCAGTTCCTTGGACGACGTCTGGTGAACCGTCCGCGCCTGGACCGGCGCGGCGTTGCCCACCGGTGCGGCGGCGGCCGCGGCAAGCGCCCCGTACAGCGCCTGTGCGGCCACCTCGGGGGACATCCGCGGCTCGGCGGCGGTGCGGTCGGCGGGCTTCGGCACGGCGGACAGCAGGGCCGGGTCGCCGAGCACCCGCACCCCCATCGCGCCGATCCGCCCGGCCATCTCGGCGCCGATCCCGGCGGCCGCCTCCACGGCCCACTGCGGGGTGCAGATCTTCACATCGTCGGGACCCGGGGCGCACGCGTTCTTCATATGCATCACGGCGCCATATCGGACGAGCTGCGAATAGAGCTCGTCCGGCAGCTCATTCCCGCGGAATTCCACATTAAGATTCCGCAGCATTTCGGTCTCGGCGAGGGTGAGTGACCGGTTCGCGGTGTCCGGAACCTCCTGGAGCAGATTCTCCGGGAGCCCCAGCAGCGCCTCGAAGGTGCGCATCAGGCCACCGCGGTCCGCGTCGTCGACCACCACGACGGTGACCCGCTCGGCCCCGGCCACCCGCACCCACCGCTCGACCAGCCGGTCATGCCGGTGCCGCCGCCAGAAGCTGGGGTTGGGCTTCTCGTACGGCGGCTTGCGCAGCATGTGCTGCAGCCAGCTCTCGTAGCCCATGCGCAGACCGTTCTGCACGTACTGCTGCCACTGCGAGGGCATGATCCTGGCCAGCGGGCGCAGGGTGACCAGGACATGCACCCGGTCGCCGCCGAGATCCTCGACGATCCTGGCGATCGTCTCGTCGTCGGGGGCGTCGGCGAAGAACTCGCTGCTGATCACCGAGGTGCGCCGGCCGGTGGCGGCGACCTGCTCCACCAGCGTCTCCCAGTGCCGGTCGGTGGGCTTGGCGTTGCCCATCATCCCGGGGCGGGCGCAGACCGCGAGGGCGGCCGACATGGGATGCCTGCTGGTGCCGGGGAAGTCGACGCCGAGCCCGGCCATCGCCTCCTTGGCCGCGAACAGGGCGCCCTGGATCGAGGTGGTCCCGGTCTTGTGCGGGCCGATGTGCAGCAGCCGCGTCCCGGCCGGCAGCGGAGCGACGCCACCGTTGGCCGGGACTTCATCTCTCGTACAGTCCGTCTCCATAGTCAGGTGACGGTAGGACCGGTTCCTGAGGGTTGGCTAAGAGCCGTATAAGACAGTGACGAGCGCCACACTCGTCGGGTCAGACCACCTCGACGCCCGGTCGCCCCGCCTCCACCCGCAGCCGGGCCAGCGTGCTCGGCACCGAGGTCGGCCGGCGGACCGTGTCCACTACCCTGACCTGCGCGTCGATGCCGTCCCGGCGGATGTCGAAGAGGTGGTAGCCGCGGTGCGCGTCGAGCAGCTTCCAGTGCGGGTTGTCCGCCCGGCGCGGGTCCCACTCCCGGCGGAACGCCTCCTGGTCCTGGTCGCCGTTGCTGGAGATGGAGGTGCCGACGAACTCGGCGCCGACGACGGCGGACTCCGGGTTCGCGAAGTCCTCCTTCAGATCGCTGATCATCGTCAGATGCCGGTCCCCGGTGAGCACCACGGGGTTGCGGACGTTCCTGAACTCGCCCAGGAACTGGTTCCGCTCGGCCTGGTAGCCGTCCCAGGCGTCGTAGAACCACTGCTTGCCCTCGCCGACCAGCAGATCGGTCTCGGCCATCATGATCTGCGAGGCGATCAGGTTCCAGCGGGCCGGGGAGCCGTGCAGCCCGTCCAGCAGCCACTGCTTCTGCTCGGCGCCGAGCATGGTGAGCGCGGGGTCCATGGCCCCGGCCTGGCTGGTGGCCTGGTCGCTGCGGTACTGCCGGGTGTCGAGCACATTGAGCCGGGCCAGCCGGCCGAACTCCAGCCGGCGGTGCATCCGGATGTGCGGCCCGTCGGGGACGGCCGTGGCCCGCACCGGCATGTGCTCGTAGTACGCCTGGTAGGCGGCGGTGAGCCGGGCCACGAACGCCTCGTGCGGCTGCTTGGCCGGGTCCTGCGGGATCTCCCCGGCGAAGTCGTTGTCGACCTCGTGGTCGTCGAAGGTCACCACGAAGGGCGCGCCCGCGTGCATCGCCGCGAGATCGGGGTCGCTGCGGTACTGCGCGTACCGGTTGCGGTACTGCGCCAGGGTGTACGGCTCCCCCGTCCCCTCGTGCCTGCGCAGCGCCGTCGCCGAGGGCACCGACTCGTAGATGTAGTCACCGACGAACAGCACGACGTCGGGGTCCTGGTCCAGCATGTCGGCGTACGGCGTGAAGTAGCCGTGCTGCCAGTTCTGGCAGGAGGCGAGGGCGAGGCGCAGATCGCCGCCGGAGCTGAAGGGGTGGGGCGCGGTACGGGTGCGGCCCACCGGTGAGATACGGCCGCCGGCGCGGAAGCGGTACCAGTAGCGGCGGCCGGGACGCAGCCCCCGTACATCCACGTGAACGCTGTGCCCGTACTCGGGCCGGGCCTGGGCGGTGCCTCTGCGCACGACCTTGCGGAACCGCTCGTCCTCCGCGAGCTCCCACCGCACCGGCACGACCGCGTCCGGCATACCGCCGCCGTTCAGCGGGTCCGGGGCGAGCCGGGTCCACAGCACGATGCCGTCGGGGAGCGGGTCGCCGGAGGCCACCCCGAGACTGAACACGCCCTCGGGCAGCGGGGTTTCGGCGGCGTGGGCGGTGGCGGGCAGCCACAGCTGGGCGGAGGCGGCGGCGCCGAGCACCGCGGCGGAGGCGGTCAGGAAGCGGCGGCGGTCGGGTAATCCTGCTGCGGTCGCTGCGGTCATCGGCGAACTCCCTTGCGTCGCGGGCCCCTTGGACTCATTCGAAGCTCACGCTCCGGTCGGTCCGCCCGCTGAACCCCAGGGCTCGCGTGCATGACAACTAAACAGACAACAGAAGACCCGTTGCGGCACGGGAACACCACGACGAACGTGTTCCGGCCACAACGGGTCCTGGAATCCGCCTCACTGACGAACGATCAGACGGGCCTCACTGCGGGGAACCGGCGGGTGACTGCCCCGCCGTACGCCCCTGCCTTCCCCGGGATTAGCCCTCGAAGGGGTCGAAGTCGTCGAACTCCCGCTGGAACTCGTCCCGTTCGGCCTGCTTGTCCCTGCGGCGCTGGGCCGCGGGGCGCGGCTCCTCCAGCCGGTGGTCCTCACCGCGCCGGCCGAGCATCTCGGCACCGGCCATGACGGTCGGCTCCCAGTCGAAGACGACGGCGTTGTCCTCGGGCCCGATGGCGACACCGTCACCCGCGCGGGCGCCCGCCTTCATCAGCGCCTCCTCGACACCGAGGCGGTTGAGCCGGTCGGCGAGATAGCCGACGGCCTCGTCGTTGTTGAAGTCGGTCTGCCGCACCCAGCGCTCCGGCTTCTCGCCGCGCACCCGGAACAGCCCGTCGTCCTCGCGCACCACGGTGAAGCCCGCGTCGTCCACGGCCTTGGGCCGGATGACGATCCGCGTCGCCTCCTCCTTCGGCTTGGCGGCGCGCGCCCGGCCGACCAGGTCGGCGAGCGCGAAGGAGAGTTCCTTCAGCCCGAGATGGGCGACCGCCGACACCTCGAAGACCCGGTAGCCCCGCTCCTCCAGATCCGGCCGCACCATCTCGGCGAGGTCCTTGCCGTCCGGTACGTCGATCTTGTTCAGGACGACGATCCGCGGCCGGTTGCCGAGGCCGCCGTACTCCCGCAGCTCCGCCTCGATGATGTCGAGGTCGGAGACCGGGTCGCGGTCGGACTCCAGGGTCGCCGTGTCCAGCACGTGCACCAGCACGCTGCACCGCTCCACATGCCGCAGGAACTCGAGGCCGAGGCCCCGGCCCTGGCTGGCGCCCGGGATGAGTCCCGGCACGTCGGCGATGGTGTACACGGTCGAACCGGCGGTCACCACACCGAGGTTGGGCACCAGCGTGGTGAAGGGGTAGTCGGCGATCTTCGGCTTCGCGGCGCTCAGCACCGAGATCAGCGAGGACTTGCCCGCGCTCGGGTAGCCCACCAGCGCCACATCGGCGACCGTCTTCAGCTCCAGGACGATGTCCTGGAGGTCCCCGGGCTCGCCGAGCAGGGCGAAGCCGGGCGCCTTGCGGCGGGCGGAGGCGAGGGCCGCGTTGCCGAGGCCGCCCCGGCCGCCCTGGGCGGCGATGTACGAGGTGCCGTGCCCGACCAGGTCGGCGAGGACATTGCCCGCCCCGTCCAGCACCACGGTGCCGTCCGGCACCGGCAGCACCAGGTCCTGGCCGTCCTTGCCGGAGCGGTTGCCGCCCTCGCCGGGCTTGCCGTTGGTGGCCTTGCGGTGCGGGGAGTGGTGGTAGTCGAGCAGCGTGGTCACGGACTGGTCGACGGTGAGGATGACATCGCCGCCGCGTCCGCCGTTTCCGCCGTCGGGCCCGCCGAGCGGCTTGAACTTCTCACGGTGGACGGAGGCACAGCCGTGGCCTCCGTTACCCGCGGCGACATGCAGTTCGACGCGGTCCACGAAGGTGGTCATGGTGTGTGCCTCCAGAAAGTACGGGTTTTACCTATGTCAACACGCGAAAGGCGGACCCGCCTTCCCGACCGGGAAGTGAGGTCCGCCTCGCGAAAGCTTCCGATCAGGCGACCGGAACGATGTTCACGACCTTGCGGCCACGGTGGGTGCCGAACTGCACCGCACCGGCGTTCAGCGCGAACAGCGTGTCGTCGCCGCCACGGCCGACGCCCGCGCCGGGGTGGAAGTGGGTGCCGCGCTGGCGGACCAGGATCTCACCCGCGCTGACGACCTGACCGCCGAAGCGCTTCACGCCGAGGCGCTGAGCGTTGGAGTCACGACCGTTACGGGTGGACGATGCGCCCTTCTTGTGTGCCATCTCTCCTCAGTCCCTTACTTCGCAGCCGCGGGGATCTCAGTGACCTTGATCGCCGTGTACTGCTGGCGGTGGCCCTGACGACGGCGGTAGCCGGTCTTGTTCTTGTAGCGAAGGATGTCGATCTTGACGCCCTTGTGGTGGTCCACGACCTCGGCCTGGACCTTGATGCCGGCCAGCACCCACGGGTCGCTGGTCACGGAGTCGCCGTCGACAACGAGCAGGGTCGAGAGCTCGACCGTGTCGCCAACCTTGGCAGTGGAAATCTTGTCAACCTCAACGATGTCGCCGACAGCAACCTTGTGCTGGCGACCACCGCTGCGCACGATGGCGTACACGCGGATCTCACTCTCTCGCTCGGGAACGGCACCCCCGCAGTCCAGCCGCCCGCACATCACGGACAGCCTCTCCCGGCCACTCGCGCGCCCGGGAGGAAGAGGTTTACGGGGATGTGGCACGTCAGTGGACATGCCGACGGTCAAGGTTACGGGGCGGCGGCCGAACGGGTCAAACCGGGCCGGGCCCCGAGGGTGTGCGGCCGGTCACGTCGACCGACCGCACACCCGGTGTCGCGTCAGCCCTCGTCGGTGGAGGCCGAGACGGAGGGCAGCGTCTGCTGCGCCGCCGCCGCGGTCTTCTTCGACGTCGACTTCTTGGCGGCCGTGGCGGTCTTGGCCGCCTTCTTGGCCGTCGTCTTCTTTGCGGCCGTCTTCTTGGCCGCGGTCTTCTTGGTGGCGGCCTTCTTGGCCGTCGCCTTCTTCGCCGTCTTGCGAGCCGCCGCCTTCTTGGCCGGGGCGGGCTCCTCCTCCGCGGCCGGGGCCTCCTCAGCGGGAGCCTCCGTCGCGGGGACGACCATGACGGCCGTCTCCTCGGACGCGGTCGGCGCGGTGGCCTTGCGCACGGCACGGCGACGCGGACGGGCCGGGGCGGCGCTCTCGGCGGGCGCCTCGGCGACGGGCTCGGGCGCGGGGGCCGCCTCGGCCACCGGCTCGGCCGCCGCCTCGCTGCTGACGGTCACCACGGCGGCCTCCGCCCCCGCGGGCGAACCGGCGGGCGCGGTCGCCTTGCGGGTCGCGCGCCGACGCGTACGGCCCTTCGGCGCGGCCTCCTCGGCGGGGGCTGCGGGGGTCTCGACGACCTCGGCCGCCACGACGGCGGTCTCGGCCTGCGCCTCGGCCTCCGGCTCGGCGGTCACCTCCTGAGCGACCGGCGCCTCCGCCTTCGGAGCCTCGGCCCTGGGCGCCTCCGCCTTCGGCGCACCGGCCGGGGCGGACGCCCGACGGCCGGCCCGGCGCCGGGTGCGGCCACCGCGGGCGACCGCGGCCTCCGCCTCGGCGACGCTGCTGAACAGTTCCTCGTCCGGCGCGAACTCGGGCGCGGGCAGCGCGGCCGGCTCGGCGACCTCGGCCGCCACCTCGGCCACGGTCTCCGTCTCCGGCTCGACCGGCTCCGCGGTCTCCACGGCGGTCACCGCGGCCTCGTGCTCGTGCCCGTCACCGCCACGCCCGCGCTTCTTGCGCTTGCCGCCGCCCCCGGCGGCGGTCGGCTGCTCCATGTGCACGATGACACCGCGGCCGTTGCAGTGGACGCAGGTCTCGGAGAACGACTCCAGCAGCCCCTGGCCGACCCGCTTGCGGGTCATCTGCACGAGCCCCAGCGAGGTCACCTCGGCGACCTGGTGCTTCGTACGGTCCCGGCCCAGACACTCCAGCAGTCGCCGCAGCACCAGATCCCGGTTGGACTCCAGCACCATGTCGATGAAGTCGATCACGATGATGCCGCCGAGGTCGCGCAGCCGCAGCTGACGCACGATCTCCTCGGCCGCCTCCAGGTTGTTCCTGGTGACCGTCTCCTCCAGGTTGCCACCCTGGCCGGTGAACTTGCCGGTGTTGACGTCGACGACGACCATCGCCTCGGTCCGGTCGATCACCAGCGAACCGCCGCTGGGCAGCCAGACCTTGCGGTCCAGCGCCTTGGCGAGCTGCTCGTCGATCCGGTAGGTGGCGAAGACGTCGACCTCGGAGGTCCACTTCGACAGCCGCTCGGCGAGATCAGGGGCGACGTGCGAGACGTACCCGTGGATCGTCGACCAGGCGTCGTCACCGCTGACGACGACGTTGGAGAAGTCCTCGTTGAAGATGTCCCGGACGACCCGGACCGTCATGTCCGGCTCGCCGTAGAGCAGCGTGGGCGCGTTGCCGCTCTTGGACTTCTTCTGGATGTCCTCCCACTGCGCCTGGAGCCGCTCGACATCGCGGCGCAGCTCGTCCTCGCTCGCGCCCTCGGCGGCGGTGCGCACGATGACGCCCGCGTCCTCGGGGACGATCTTCTTGAGGATGGTCTTCAGCCGCGCCCGCTCGGTGTCGGGCAGCTTGCGGCTGATACCGGTCATCGAGCCCTCGGGCACGTAGACCAGGTACCGGCCGGGCAGGGAGACCTGGCTGGTCAGACGCGCGCCCTTGTGCCCGATCGGGTCCTTGGTGACCTGCACCAGGACCGACTGGCCGGACTTCAGGGCGGACTCGATCCGGCGCGGCCCGTTGGCCATGCCGAGCGCCTCGAAGTTGACCTCACCGGCGTAGAGCACGGCGTTGCGGCCCTTGCCGATGTCGATGAAGGCGGCCTCCATCGAGGGCAGGACGTTCTGCACCTTGCCGAGGTAGACGTTGCCGACGTACGAGGTCGACTGCTCCTTGTTGACGTAGTGCTCCACGAGCACGTTGTCCTCAAGGACACCGATCTGCGTACGGTCGCCGTGCTGGCGGACGACCATCACGCGCTCGACGGCCTCACGGCGGGCCAGGAACTCGGCCTCGGTGATGATCGGGACGCGACGGCGGCCCTGCTCACGGCCTTCCCGGCGGCGCTGCTTCTTCGCTTCGAGCCGGGTCGAGCCCTTGATGGACTGCACCTCGTCGGACGGCTCGGCCTTGGCGCGCGGCTCGCGTACCTTGACGACCGTGCGCTCCGGGTCGTCGGCGGACGGCTCGGCGTCACCGGAGCTGTCCCCGGCCCGGCGGCGACGGCGACGGCGGCGCCGGCTGCTGGAGCTGGAACCCCCGGACTCCTCGTCCCGGTCCGCCTCGTCGGCGTCCTCTTCCTCCTGCTCGGCGGTGTCCTCGGCGTCCTGCGCGGCCTGAGCGGCGACCTCGTCGCCCTCGGTGTCACCCTCGGACTCGGCGTCCGCGGCCTCACCACGACGACGGCGACGGCCGCCCCGGCGGCGACGACGGCGCGCCCCGGTCTCCTCGGTCTCCTCGCCCTCGACACCGTCCTCGGCGGACTCCTCGGCGTCCTCCGCCTCGTCCTCGACGGCGGGCGCCTCGGCGCGGGCCTCGCTACGGGCCTCGGTACGGGCCTCGGTCTCCTCCGTGGCGGCGGCACCCCGGCGGCGGCGCCGGCGACGGCCCCCGGCCTGCTCCTCCTCCGGGAACGCCGCGGTCTCCTCGGCGTCACCGGACACGTCCGACGCCTCGGCGGCGGCTGCGGCGGCGGCGCGCTCCGGGGTCTGGAACATGGGCTCGGTGAAGACGGGCGGCTGGAACACGGCCACGGCGGGCCGCGCCGGACGACGCGGCGCCGACTCCTCCTCGGCCTCCTCCTCGGCGGTGCGCGCGGGCTCGGAGAACCCGGTGGCGGCCGCGCGGGCGACCCGGCGCCGACGGCGGGGGGCGGCCTCTTCGGCGGGAGCCTCGGCGGCGGTCTGCGCGGTCTCGGCCTCGGTCTCGGCCTCGGTCTCGGCCTCGGTCTCGGCCTTGGCGGCGCTCTCATCGGCGGCGGTCATGGGCGCCTCCACGGTCTCGGGCGCCCCGGCGGGCGCGGACACACGACGCGTGGCACGCCGACGGGTACGACGGGGGGCGGCATCCTCGGACGCGGCCGGGATGTCTTCGGCGGGGGTGCCTTCGGCGGTGGGGATGTCGGCGGCCGGGGCCTCGACGACCGCGGCGCTCTCGGCGGGGGCGGCCTCTTCGGCCTGCGCCTCCTCGACCGACGCCTCGACGGGCGCGGACACCTTCCGGGTCGCACGGCGGCGCGTACGTCCCTTCGGTGCGGCGTCCTCGGCGGCCGCGGCGGTCTCCTCGACCGGCGCGGCGATCTCCTCGGCGGGCGCGACCGGCACGGCCTCGACGACGGTCTCCGCCGCCTCGGGAGCGGCGGCGGGCGCGGTGACCTTGCGGGTGGCGCGGCGGCGGGTGCGACGCGGGGCGGCGTCCTCCACGGCAGCGGCGGTGGAGGCGGCCTCGACGACCTCGGTGGCGGGCGCCTGCTCCTCCGCGGAGCTGGTCCCCGGAACGATGGTCTCGGCGGCCTCCGCGGACGCGGGCGCCCCGGCGGGCGCGGACGCCCTACGGACCACACGGCGCCGCGAACGACCGGCGGGAGCCTCATCGGCTACGGCGACAGGGGCGGCCTCTTCGGTCTCAGCGACCTCGGCGGCCTCTTCGACCTCGTCGGCCTCCGGAGTCACAGCGACCTCGGTCTCCTCGACCTCGGCCTCGGCGTCCGGTATGGCCGGCGCGGCCTCGGTCACGGAGTTTGCAGAGTCTGCGGCGGCGCCGGTCGGCGGACCCGCCGGCCGGGACGCGGCACGGCGCCGACGACGCGGCGGCAGGGTGTCGCTGGGGGTGTTGAGTTCGGAACCCTCGGTGGGTTCGGTCGGCTCGAGCATGCGGGCGTTTCTCCCGTCAGGCTCCCGGGCGCCGCGCCTGGTCCGGCGGTGTGCCGGTGACGTCCGCGGCTCGCGTCGTGCGCGACTGCCGCCGTCCGGGGCGCGGGCGCCGCACGGGAGCTCTCTGTGTCCTGTCTCGCCGGTTCCGTATGCCGAATGCGTACGGCCTGGCGAAAGTCTTCTGGTCGGTGCGCTGCCCGACCCAGGTGGCTCCCGAGTACGAGGGCGGCGCTACGACGTCCGTCCCTTCGCGGGACCTTCCTTACGCCGGTGCCTTCGCGGCGGCAGCGGATCCGGCCGTGGGGGCCGTCGCCGCCTCGCGGTCGGGCACGAGCGGGTCGGTCACCGTGCCGGTCTCTTCATCGAACAGCCCCTGCGCCAGCCTGGTCACCGCTGCGGGGACCGGCGGCGCCAGGTCGGCCACGGCGCGGAGACCGGACAGGACGTCGTCGGGTCGAACGGCAGGCGTCACGTGCCGAACAACCAGCCGCAGTATCGCACAGGGCTGGTCGGTCGGCCTATCAGCCGTCGAACTGTGCGTTTCAAGATCTACGACCGCCTGGCGGGCGTCGAAGGTGCGGATGCCGTTCTTGGTCATGCGCTGGACCTCGACGGTCCCGGCGGCGTTGAACGCGGCCACGGCCCGCTCGGCCTCGGCCGGCTCCACACCGTCAAGACGCAGCTCCCACTCGGAAGCCGTCAGCCGGTCGGCGAGCCCGGAGGTGCGGGCCTCGACCGCGTCGACGACATCGAGCCCGGGGGGCAGCGACTCGTCGAGCAGCACCTTCAGCTGCTCCGGATCCCGCGCCGCGGTGAGCGCGATCTCCAGATACTCCGCCTCACTGCCCGTGCCGGTGGGTGCGGCATTGGCGTACGACACCTTCGGATGCGGCGTGAACCCCGCCGAGTACGCCATGGGCACCTCGGCACGGCGCAGCGCACGCTCGAAGGCGCGCTGGAAGTCACGGTGGCTGGTGAACCGGAGGCGGCCGCGCTTGGTGTAGCGCAGTCGGATGCGCTGCACCGCGGGAGCGGGCGGCGGGCCTTCGGGCTGTCGCTTGCCCAGTGTCGTTCAGTCCTTCGTGAGAGCGGTCGTACTGCTACCAAGAGTACGTGTCTCGGCGCCCCGAGGTTCCCGCCGGGCCACCGCCTCCGGTTGCCGGGGCTCGCCGAACAGCATCCGCCGGAAGTCGGCGCGGGCCTGTCGTACGGACTCACGGGCCGCGGCAAGGGCCTGCCGGGAGGCGCGGCCCACACTGCGCGCGGCCTCGGCGCAGGGCCGCAGCACCGCGTCCCGGACGACATGCCCGACCGGTGTGAGGACGGTCCGGTACACCCAGCGCAGCGGCTCCACGAAGATCCACCGGAAGAGGGTCCCGAAGAACCGCCCGACGGCGAGCGAGATCCGCCCGGCGCCCCGCCAGGCCGCCACGACCGCGTCCCAGATCTCCCGCCCCACGACGGCCAGCGCCCGTCCGACGGGCACCAGCACCCACCGCCACACCGCGAGCGCGGGCAGCACGAACAGCGCCCGGGTGATCCAGTACAGCCCGATGCCGATGCCCCGGACGACCCATATGAGGGCATGCCCGATGGGCGTGAGCACCCACTGGTACACCCACAGCGCGGGCACGACGAGCAGATACCGCACGAGCCAGGCGACGGCCCCGAACACCCCGGCCGCGAGGGCGCCGAGCCCGAGGCCGATCCCCCGTAGCACCCACATGCAGGCATGTCCGATCGGCGTCAGCAGATGCGCGTACACCCACGCCAGACCGGCCACGATCCCCCGCCCGACCCAGGCGAAGCCGTGCCCGACCGGTGTGAGCACATACCGGTACAGCCACCCGAGCGGTACGACGACGAGCACGTTCCCGAGCCAGGCGAGCCCCCGGCCGAGCGGCACCAGCAGATAGCGCCAGAGCCCCACGAAGGGCCAGACGAACAGCGCCCGCCCGACCCACAGCAGGGCCCGGCCGACCGGACGGAACACGGTGTCGGTCAGGAACCGCCACGACACGACGAGCGCGTCCCACACCATCCGCACCGGCAGGACCAGCACCAGCACGAAGATCCGCACGGGAATGCGGATGGCGGTGACCAGGCACCCTTCGGGCCGGCGGGGCTCGGGCAGTGGTTTCTGCGGTTCCATACCGGCCAAGACGCACGGTCCACCGGTCCGGATGCGTCGCGGGGGTTGCGATGCCGTCACAGGTTCACCAGGGCGCTCGGTGCGTCTTCCTTGTCCGCTAGACCGTTTTACCTATTTGACGGCGCGTCCCCCGCGCGCACAGCGGCTGTCATGGGCGATCACGTCACTCTCGCACTGTGGTCCGGGACTCCCCCGGACCCTTTCGTGCCAAGGAGCATGCCTATGAGTCCTCGACACACTCCTTCGCTGCTGGGGCCGTTGGCCCGGGCGAGGTTCCAACGCGCCGGGGTCCTGACCTCGCTCGCCCTGGTCATCGCCGCCGGGGTGGTCACCCCGTCCGCGGCGGCCGCCCAGGCCGTGTCCGAGCGTCCGACCGCGTCGCCGTACACGGGCAAGGACTGCAAGCCCAGCAAGCCCCACAAGCCGAGAGCGGCCGGGGAGATGTACGGCGGCAAGGACAAGTGCCGCGGCGCCACGGGTGCGACCGGTCCGAAGGGCGCCACGGGCGCCACCGGTCAGAAGGGTGCGACGGGCGCCACTGGTGCGACCGGCCAGAAGGGTGCCACGGGCGCCACGGGCGCGACCGGATCCAACGGTCGTCCCGGCCAGGACGGCGCCACCGGGGCGACGGGGGCCACGGGTGCCACGGGTGCGACCGGCGCTCCCGGCCCCTGCACCGAGATCGACGCCAGCCAGGACAGCAACAACTTCGAGCTCCGGGCGGCGCTGACCCCGCCGGTCATGGGCGGCCCCGCCAGGGCCTACGCCGGCATCCGGGACCTCACGACGGCGGTACCTGGCCCTTACCGGTGGACCGACCTCAGCACGCACCCCAACTACCCGCAGAACGCATGCGGGATCTCCATCGCCCAGCACGCGCAGGGCATGCAGGTGGAGGGCGATCTGAGGATCGATGTCATCACCACCACGGGAGTCATCTGGCAGACCACCTGCCAGGTGGTCACCAGTAACCGCACTCTGAACTGCGCCAACAACCCCTGGGTGCAGGTGAACCTGCAGCCCACGCCCGGCGCTGTGAACGGCGGGGTCGCCCCGTAGCGTCCCGCCCGCAAGGGGGTGTCCGGCAGAGCGTCAGGGCTGCCGGACACCCCCTGCGGCGTTCGTGCGCTCCAGCAGGCTCACCGTCATCCCGGTCACCGGCGTGCTCGCCTTCACCGTGTACCCGCGCTGCAGGGCGCCCGCCTGCTCCGGATCGATCGCGTTGAAGGGGAAGTCGGTACCCTCCGTCAGCAGCCAGACGCGCCGCTCGTCCTCCCTCAGACAGCGGTCCGGTACGGCGCACTGGACCGCGTAGAGGTCATCGATCTCGGCCGGGGTCCGCGTCAGGAACACATCCCGCAGCCGCAGGTCACGCGGCAGGTAGTACGCCACCCCACCGTCGAGCTGCCAGGTGTCGAAGCGGTCGTAGACGACGGCGTCCCCGGGCCGGTGGCCCCGCTCGATCACCTCGGCCGCGGCCGCGTAGTCGAGGAGCACCGGGGCGTTGTGCTCGAACGGCTGCCGCATCTGCCGATGGTCCGGAAGCGTCAGCAGGGCCAGCGCCGCGACCCCCGCGGCGACCGCCTTCCAGGAGCGCCGGGCCGCGCCGAGCCCCGCCCCGGCGAGCAGCGCCCAGGCCGGGAGCGTGAACAGGACGTACACACCACGGAAGTACGACACCTCGCCGTGGGAGAAGGCCCACACCAGGGCCGGGGGCACCAGCGCCCAGGTGCCGCACATCAGCAGCGGCGCCCTGCGTTCCGAACGGGCCGTCAGGGCGAGGGCCGCCAGGGCTCCGGCGCCCACCGCGGAGGCGAACAGCTCCTGCGGGAGGGAGAGCAGCGCCCAGCCGTCCGGCGCCGCCACCCAGTACAGCTGGCGTCCGGCCTGGGACCTGCCGAGCAGGGCGAGCGGGGTGACGCAGGCGGCGGCCGCGGCCAGGGCGAGGCCCGACCTCCACCACAGGGAGCGGTCCTGCCGCGCACGGGTCACAAGCAGCGCGGCGTGGGCGAGCACGACGGACAGCGCGATCAAATGGAGGGCTCCGGTGCAGGCCAGCGCGAGGACGTAGGCGGCCCAGCGCCAGAGGCCGCGCGGCCGGTCCAATGCCCGGAGCAGGAGGAGAGTGGCGAGCGAGGCGGCGAGCAGCACCAGGGCGTAGGAGCGGGCCTCATGGCCGTAACGGCTCACCGCCGGAACGAGCCCGAACAGCAGACCGGCGAGAATTCCGGCCCGATATCCGAAGAGCCGGTCTCCGAGCAGCGCCACGACCGACGCCGTGGCGGCCACCGCGAATAGGGACGGCAGCCGCAGGGAAAGGACGGAATCCCCGAACAGCTCGACCCATCCGTGCATCAGCAGGTAATAGGTGCCGTGTACGGCGTCGACGTTGCGCAGGGTGGCCAGGATCCGGTCGGTGTCCCGGCCGACCATGTCCCAGGTGACGAGTTCGTCGCGGCCCAGCAGCGGGCCGGTCAGCCCGAAGCCGCCGACCAGCAGGGCGAGGAGGAGGGGCGCCGCCCAGAGCGCCACCCGGCCCCGGGCGGACCGCTCCTCGGCGGAGTCCTGGAATTCTTCGCGAGGCGGCGGAAGCTGCGCGGTGATTACCATAAGAAATTCTCCGGTCCGGCGACAGGCGACAGGAACTCCTCACTTATACCGGCCGAACCACCAATGGCTGCTTGTGTCCGCCCCCACGGCTCGATAAATTCACCGACCGGTCCTTTTCTCCGGAGAAAAGAAAAAGCCATGAAAACGGTCTGCCTCAATATGATCGTCAAGGACGAGGCGCATGTGATCCGCCGCTGCCTCGAATCCGTACGGCCTCTCGTCGACTCCTGGGTGATCCTGGACACCGGCTCGACCGACGGCACCCAGGACATCGTCCGCGAGACCCTCGCCGACCTGCCCGGAACCCTGTACGAGAGCCCGTGGCGCGGCTTCGGAGCAAGCCGTACGGAGGCGATCGAACGAGCCCGGACCACCCGGGCGAGCCACCTGTTCTTCATCGACGCCGACGACGTCCTGGAGACCGCCCCCGGCTTCACCCGCCCGGACCTGACCCACGACTGCTACGACATCGAAGTGCGCCACGGCCCCGTGGTCCACTGGCGCCCGGCACTGGTCTCCACCCGCCTGCCCTGGCGGTACGAGGGTGTGCTGCACGAATACCTGGAGTGCGACACGGAGTTCAGCCGGTCCGCCCTGGACGGCGTCCGCATGATGATCATGGGTGGCGGCGGCCGCTCCCAGGGCAGCCCGCGCACGAAGTACCTACGCGACGCCGCGATCCTCAAAGACGGCCTGGCCAAGGAACCGAACAACACCCGCTACGCCTTCTACCTGGCGCAGAGCTGGCGCGACGCCGACGAACCGGCGAAGGCTCTCGCAGCCTACGACCGCCGAGCAGCCATGGCGGGCTTCGTCGAGGAGGCCTTCTGCTCCCGCCTCTACGCGGCCCGCCTGGCCCAGACCCTCAAACGCCGCACGCCGGAGATCATCTCCCGCTACCTGGAGGCCCACGAGTTCCGCCCCACCCGAGCCGAACCCCTGGGCGAACTCGCCCACCTCTGCCGAACCCAGGGCGAACGCTGGCCCCTCGCCTACCTCTTCGCCCGCCGCGCGGCGGAACTCCCGCCCCCCGACGACATCCTCTTCGTCGAACACGCCTGGTACGACTGGAAAGCCCTGGACGAGCTGGCGGTGGCGGCCTACTGGACGGGCGCCTACCGCGAGTCCCTGGAAGCCTGCGAAAAGCTCCTCACCAACGGAAAACTCCCGGAGGAACACCGCCCCCGCATCACCGCCAACCACGAGTTCGCCCAGACCGAACTGTCCCGGACGACCCTCCCCCCGCAACCAACCCTCAGCCACCTGCCACGCCCTTGACCGTCAGAGACAACAGCTTCTTGCCGGTCGGGCCGATCTGGATGCGGGTGCCCCGCAGTGGCCGGCAGTGCGGTCGAAGCTTGTGATGTGATGTCGAGTTTGCAGCGGCGTTCTCGGCCGGGGGCCGTAGTTCCGGCACCGACGGGTACGTGCACCGGCTTGCGGCTTCGCGTGCCGACCCGGCGCCCGGGAGAGCCGTCGCCGGTACCGCGGTGTCCCTTGTGCCGGTGATGCGCGGCGCCGTCCTCAGCCGCAATCTGGATACAGGGGGATGTGGGGTGCGGCGGGGTCTGCCTCAGAGGAAAGGTGACACTCATGGCCGACGTCCACCGCCAGATCCTCCCGATCCCGGACGTGCACCGCATTGAGGCCCTCACGTCCGACGCCAAGGACCCCGTACCCAGTTCTGCCACCTCATCGACGTGGCGCCGACCCTCCTCGAAGCCGCGGGCATCCCCGAACCCACCTCGGTCAACGGCGTGCAGCAGTCACCGATGGAGGGTGTCTCGATGCGCTACAGCTTCGAGGCCGCCGACGCCCCCGAGCGCCACGAACAGCAGTACTTCGAGATGTTCGGCAACCGCGGCATCTACCGCAAGGGCTGGGCCGCGGTCACCAAGCACCGCACCCCGTGGATCGTGGGCGGCGAGACCGTGCCCTTCGACGACGACGTGTGGAAGCTCTACGACGAGTCCACCGACCCCAGCCAGACCCACGACCTCGCCGCGGAAATGCCGGAGAAGCTCCACGAGCTGCAGCGGCTCTGGCTGATCGAGGCCGCCCGCTACAACGTCCTGCCGCTGGACGACAGGACGGCCGAGCGGTTCAACGCGGACATCGCCGGGCGCCCCGAACTCATGACCGCGCAGACGCAGTTGCTGTACGGCGGCATGGGCCGGCTGACCGATCCCTCCCAAACGTTCATCCGGTGCTCCCCGCCCGGTTCCAGCTCGTCTCCCCACGGGAACACCCGCTGTTCGAGGCCGCCCCGCGCGGCGTACTCCCACTCCGCCTCGGTCGGCAGCCGCTTGCCCGCCCAGGCCGCATAGGCCACGGCGTCGTTCCGCGAGACGTGGACGACAGGGTGCTCGGCAAGGTCGGCCACATCGGATCCGGGCCCTTCCGGACGACGCCAGCACGCTCCGTGGACCTGCCGCCACCACGGTGCCTCGGCGACGCCGCGGGTCTCGGGGAAGTCGTCCGGCAGAAGTCCGGCGAACACGAATGACCAGCCGTACCGCTCGGCGTCCGTCACATGCGCGGTGGCCTCGACGAAGGCCCGGAATTCCGCGGTGGAGACGGCTCGACGGTCGATCAGGAACGCGTCGAGCCGTACGCGGTGAACGGGTCCCTCCCCGTCACCCGGCACCACCCACTCATCGTCGGCCCCCATCAGGAAGGTGCCGCCGGGGAGGTGGGCCATGCCGTCCGTGCGTACGCCGCCGACAGGTACGCAGGTGGCGGCGTACGCACGGTCACGTTTCGCGCGGCACCGGCCCGGGGCGGCGTGCAGCACCCGCTCTCTGACGCCTTGTCTGACATGGAACCCCCCAACAGGGTGGGACGCACCGGTGCGCCCATGATCCGGCGCCCACCCGGCCGCATCCCGTACCGACACGTTGGCGTGCCCCGCTCCGGGACTCCGAATGGCGCACCCGGGGATGCCGTGCGCCCGCGCATCGACGGAAATGGACAAGGACCCCTACGGACGGCAAACGGCATCGCGACACTGGAGGACGGATGACAAGAGTGCTCCGGAGCGTGGCGTCGGCGGTGCTGATCGTCCTCGCCTGCATCCTGGTGCCGGTCAGCGTTCTCACGGTGTGGGTGCACGACATCGCTCTCGACACTGACCGCTACGTCGCCACGATGAAGCCGCTCGCCTCCGACCCGGCGATCGAGGAGGCCGCGCACCGTCGCATCGTCCAGGCGGTGGACGTACGGGTCGACGGCAAGGAGGTCACCGCGGAGATCGCGGCATGGCTGCAGTCGCAGGGCCTGCCGCCGCGCGCGGCCAAGGCGGTGCAGGGGCTCGCCCCACAGCTGGACGACGCCGTGAACGCGACCGCGGACAAACTGGCGACCCGTTTCGTCGAGAGCGACCGGTTCGAGAGGGTGTGGGTCACCGCCAACGAGGCCGCCCACACGGCGGTGGTGCACGTACTGACCGGCGAGGGCCGCGGAGCGGTCGACGTCTCGGAGGGCACGGTCACCCTCGACGTCGGCACCGCCGTGGACCAGGTCAAACAGGAGCTCGTGGACGCGGGGCTGGAGCCAGCGGAGAACATCCCGGACGTCGACAAGCAGATGGTTCTTTTCCAGTCCGACAAGCTGGAGAAGGTGCAGAACGCCGCGCACGCCCTGGACGTGCTCGGGAACTGGCTGCCCGTCCTCACCGTGGTGCTCGCCGCGGGCGGGGTGCTCCTGGCCCGTCGCCGCCGCCGCGCACTGGCGAAAACCGCCCTGGGCGCCGCCTTCGCCTGCCTGGTCGTGGCCATCGGCCTCGTCATCGCCCGCCGCTACTACCTGGACCACCTTCCGCCGCAGGTGCAGTCAGAGGCGGCCGCGGCCGCCGTCTTCGACCACCTCCTGCATTTTCTGCGGGTCGCACTGCGCACAGCGATCGTGCTCGGCGTCGTCATCGCCCTCGGCGCCTACTTCATCGGTCCGGGCCGACTCGCCCGCGCCACCCGCTCCACCGCCGAGCGCGGCGCCGACTCAGCGGCCGGCTGGTGGGGCGGCCACGGCATCGACACCGGCCGCGTGGGCACCTGGACCGAGGCCCATCGCAAGTGGCTGACGATCGGCGCCCTGCTGCTCGTCGCCCTGCTGTTCGCCCTGTGGAACCACCCCACGGTCCTCACTGTCCTGCTCCTGGTCCTGGTCCTCCTCGCGGTGCTCGCGGTGATCGCCCTCCTGGCCGCAGACGGCCGCCAGAGGGCGGAGAAGACCAGCGGGGCCTGACGCCGGAACCCACGGGCACCCCGGGGCTCACGGCACCAGTACGGCGGACACCTCGCCCTCTCAGTGCGAGTGCCCGCCAGGAGCAGGCGCCGCGTTCTTGACCGCAAGGGGCAGCAGCTTCTTGCCGGTCGGCCCGATTTGGATGGACGTGTCCATCTGCGGGCAGACGCCGCAGTCGAAGCAAGGTGTCCAGCGGCAGTCCTCGACCTCCGTCTCGTCGAGGGCGTCCTGCCAGTCCTCCCAGAGCCAGTCCTTGTCGAGGCCGGAGTCCAGGTGGTCCCAGGGGAGGACTTCCTCGTAGGAGCGCTCGCGGGTGGTGTACCAGTCGACGTCGACGCCGAACGCGG
This sequence comes from Streptomyces cinnabarinus, assembly GCF_027270315.1. NCBI lineage: Bacteria > Bacillati > Actinomycetota > Actinomycetes > Kitasatosporales > Streptomycetaceae > Streptomyces > Streptomyces cinnabarinus. The sequence continues at coordinate 3,211,382 of NZ_CP114413.1, forward strand.
GCAGCGTCTTGCCGGCGCAGGCCATCCAGCGGTCGTAGGAGAAGTGCTCGCGCCAGCCGTCGAAGCGGCCGCCGTCGTCGTAGACCGCGCGGATTACGGCGCCGATGCGACGGTCGCCACGGGAGAGCAGGCCCTCCACGATGCCCGGCTTGCCGTCGTGGTAGCGGAAGCCGATCGAGCGGCCGTACTTCTTGTCCCCGCGGATCTTGTCGCGGAGCTTCTCCAGGCGGGCGTCCGTCTCCTCGGCGGAGAGCTGCGGGGCCCACTGGAAGGGGGTGTGGGGCTTGGGGACGAAGCCGCCGATCGAGACCGTGCAGCGGATGTCGTTCGACTTCGAGACCTCGCGGCCCTTTGCGATGACCTTCGTCGCCATGTCGGCGATCTGGAGGACGTCGTCGTCGGTCTCGGTCGGCAGGCCGCACATGAAGTACAGCTTCACCTGGCGCCAGCCGTTGCCGTAGGCGGTGGAGACGGTGCGGATCAGGTCGTCTTCCGAGACCATCTTGTTGATGACCTTGCGGATGCGCTCCGAGCCGCCCTCGGGGGCGAAGGTCAGGCCGGAGCGGCGGCCGTTGCGGGTCAGCTCGTTGGCCAGGTCGATGTTGAAGGCGTCCACGCGGGTGGAGGGGAGGGACAGGCCGATCTTGTCCTCCTCGTACCGGTCCGCCAGGCCCTTGGCCACGTCGCCGATCTCGGAGTGGTCCGCCGACGACAACGACAGCAGGCCCACCTCCTCGAAGCCCGTCGCCTTCAGGCCCTTTTCGACCATCTCGCCGATGCCGGTGATCGAGCGCTCGCGCACCGGGCGGGTGATCATGCCCGCCTGGCAGAAGCGGCAGCCCCGGGTGCAGCCTCGGAAGATCTCGACGGACATGCGCTCGTGGACGGTCTCGGCCAGGGGGACGAGGGGCTGCTTGGGGTAGGGCCACTCGTCGAGGTCCATCACGGTGTGCTTCGACACCCGCCACGGGACACCCGACTTGTTGGGGACCACTCGGGCGATGCGGCCGTCCGGCAGGTACTCGACATCGTAGAAGGCCGGGATGTACACCCCGCCCGTCTTCGCCAGGCGGAACAGGACCTCTTCACGGCCGCCGGGGCGGCCCTCGGCCTTCCACTCCTTGATGATCCTGGTCATGTCCAGCACGGCCTGCTCGCCGTCGCCGATGATCGCCGCGTCGATGAAGTCCGCGATCGGCTCGGGGTTGAAGGCCGCATGGCCGCCGGCCAGCACGATCGGGTCGTCGAGGCCACGGTCCCTGGACTCCAGCGGGATGCCCGCGAGGTCCAGCGCCGCCAGCATGTTGGTGTAGCCGAGCTCGGTGGAGAAGCTCAGGCCGAACACGTCGAAGTCGCGCACCGGGCGGTGGCTGTCCACGGTGAACTGCGGGACGCCGTGCTCCCGCATGAGGGCTTCCAGGTCCGGCCACACGCTGTAGGTGCGCTCGGCGAGGACGCCCTCCTGCTCGTTGAGGACCTCGTAGAGGATCATGACGCCCTGGTTGGGCAGCCCGACCTCGTAGGCGTCGGGGTACATGAGCGCCCAGCGGACATCGCAGCTCTCCCACGGCTTGACCGTGGAGTTGAGCTCTCCGCCCACGTACTGGATCGGCTTCTGCACGTGCGGGAGCAGGGCTTCGAGCTGCGGGAACACCGACGCAGCGACTTCGGCAGGCATCTCGCGTACCTTCATGAGCTGGACTGAACGGACAGGGGTGACCATCCAGCCTAACGCGCTCGCGGACACCCTCCGTACGCCCGACGGCTCAGAGGACGTCCGTAGCGTCCTTGGCGACGTCCCAGAAGCCGGGCAGCTCGGCCTCCACGGCCGCCGCGCGCTGCTCCTCCCGCCCGTACAGCAGCCCGTAGGTAAAGGCGCTCTCACCTGCCGCGTGAGCAACCGCGGACAGCTCGCGCAGGGTGTGGCGGGCCATGACGCTGTCCTGGTGCTCGCCGAGCAGGTTCTGCAGCGCCTTCATCGACTTGACCAGGCCCTTGGCCGGCTTGTCGAGGGCCGGGACGGCGGCCTCCGCCGCGTAGCGGGTGCGCTTGGTCTTCTTGCGGGCCTCGTGGATGGCGATGTCGCGGTCGGTGCCGGGCGCCAGCTCGAGCGCCTGCTCGACAAGCGCGGAGACCTTCTCGAAGCCCTTGCGCACGGCCTTGGGGAGCACCTCGCCGGGATCCTTCCCGGCGGCCTTCAGCAGCGGTGGATCGACGAGCACGCCGTCCAGGGTGTCGAGCAGGGCGAGGTAGCGCCGGGAGTCGAGGACCCCGATCAGCCGGGCGCTCGCCCCGCCCGGCCGGTCCCCCGCCCAGGTGTCGAGCCGCTCGCCGACCGGTCCGGAGACCAGGTCGCGGGGCACCTCGTCGAGGGCCGCCGACAGCCGGGCGTGCAGCACCTCGCGGTCCCGGTCCACGCCCAGCTGGCCGGCCAGCCACTTCAGCTCGTCGGAGATCGGGTCGGTGACCTCGCGGTCCAGGACCTTGCCGAAGGACTTGAAGGTGCTGCGCATCCGGCGGGTGGCGACGCGCATGCTGTGGACGGAGTCCTCGGCGTCCTGGCGGACGGCGGGGTCGAGTTCGACGATCGCGTCCCGCTGGGCACGGACATAGGCCAGCACATGGTCGCCGGCGGTCACGGGGTCCTCCACGGGCGGGGGCACGGGTGTGGGCGGGGCGGTCTCGGCCAGGGCGCGCGCGAGCTTCGACGCCGACTTCGACGGCCGTACGCCTGCCTTGCGCAACCGCTTCTCCACCTTGTCCAGGACGGCCGGGTCGCCGCCGTCCGCCAGCTCCACCTCGATCTCGGTCCACTGGGCGCTGCCATCCCCTCCGGCGAGCCGCTGGGCCTGTACGGCGTCCACGGCGACCTCGGCCAGGAGCCGGCCGTCCGCGTCGACGAGGTGGCGGACATCGCGGTCGGAGCGCAGTCGCACCACGGGCACCGGCTCGCTGGTGCGGATCCGGGAGCGGACCAGGCCCGCCAGGTCGGGGGGCAGGGTGTCGGACAGTGGGGCCTGGATCTCGTCCCGGACCCCCTCGGCCACGGGGAATTTCAGGTGCCAGCCCGCGTCGGATCCGCCGGTGCGGCGTCGCAGGGTGATCGAGGAGGCAGCCAGGCGCCCGTCCTCGGTGTCGTAGTAGGTGGCGTCCAGGTGGGCTACGCCCTTGTCGATGACGGCCGCGACCCCGGCGACGCCGGTCAGGTCCGGCAGACCGCTCTCGTCGGACTCGTACTTCCGCTCGATCTCACGCTTCGTGTCCGCCATGACCCGAATCTAATGAATGTCATGGCGGTACAACAGGCCTACTGGAGTCAAACCGCGAGGAAACACTGAGTGCCCGGCGGCTAGGCCGACATGGGGCGTTGCACTCTGATCGACTGGAGCAGTCCGACCGCCACCCACACCGAGAACATCGACGAGCCGCCGTAGGAGACGAAGGGCAGTGGCAGGCCGGTGACCGGCATGATGCCGAGCGTCATCCCGATGTTCTCGAAGGACTGGAAGGCGAACCAGGCCACGATTCCGGCCGCGACGATCGTGCCGTACAGCTCGGTCGTCTCGCGGGCGATCCGGCAGGCCCGCCACAGCAGGATGCCGAGCAGGACGATGATGAGCCCGCCGCCGACGAAGCCCAGCTCCTCCCCCGCCACCGTGAACACGAAGTCGGTCTGCTGCTCGGGCACGAACTGGCCGGTGGTCTGTGAGCCGTTGAACAGCCCCGATCCGGTCAGCCCGCCCGAACCGATCGCGATCCGCGCCTGATTGGTGTTGTAGCCGACGCCCGCCGGGTCGAGGCTGGGGTTGGCGAAGGCGGCGAAGCGGGCGATCTGGTAGTCGTCCAGGATGTGCAGCTGCCACACGGCGATCGCGCCCGTCGCGCCCGCCGCCAGCAGCCCGAACACCCAGCGGTTGGAGGCGCCGGAGGCCAGCAGCACGCCCAGCACGATGATCACCATCACCATGACCGAGCCGAGGTCGGGCATCAGCAGCACGATCAGCATCGGTACCGCGGCCAGGCCCAGCGCCTGGAGGACCGTGCGATGGTCGGGATAGGGCTTGTCGCCGGCGTCCACTCTCGCCGCCAGCAGCATCGCCATGCCGAGGATGATCGTGACCTTCACGAACTCCGAGGGCTGAAGCGAGAATCCGCCGCCGAGCACGATCCAGGAGTGCGCGCCGTTGACCGTCGAGCCGAGCGGGGTGAGCACCAGCAGGATCAGGAAGACCGAGGCGCCGTACAGGATCGGCACGGCGGTGCGCAGGGTGCGGTGGCCGAGCCAGACGGTGCCGATCATCAGCGCGAAGCCGATGCCGGTGTTCAGGAGGTGCCGGAGCAGGAAGTAGTACTGGTCCCCCTGGTTGATCTCGGTGCGGTTCCGGGTCGCCGAGAACACCAGGACCGAGCCGACCAGCGACAGCGCGAGCGCCGCCAGCAGTATCGGCCAGTCCAGCCGGCGGGCCAGCGAGTCACGGGCGAGCAGCCGGGTCCAGCCCGCCCGCTCCGGCCCGTATCCCGAGACCTGGAAGCTGTTGGCGCCGGTCACGTCCGCCTCCTCGCCCGCCGACGGCGGCGGCGTGTCTCACGGTTCTCCGTGGTCGGATTGCCCACGGTCGCCGCCTGCTGCCCACCGTCCTGCTCGGGCGCGCCCTCCTGGCTGGCCCGCTGTTCCTTCGCCGGGTCCTTGGTGACCTTCGGGGAGAGGATCGACCCGTCCGCCTGGATCTTCGGCAGCTTCTTCTGCGGGGTCGGCAGCAGCGCGTTCTTCTTGTTGATGACGCCGTCGTCGGAGATGCCGTACAGCGCGTCATAGATGTTGCGGACGGCGGGGCCGGAGGCGCCGGAGCCCGTACCACCCTGGGAGATCGTCATGACGACCGCGTAGTCCTTGGTGTACGTGGCGAACCAGGACGTCGTCTGCTTGCCGTAGACCTCGGCGGTACCGGTCTTGGCGTGCATCGGGATCTCGTCCTGGGGCCAGCCGCCGAACCGCCAGGCGGCGGTACCGCGGGTGGCGACGCCGGCCAGGGCGTCGTCCATCTGGGCCAGCGTCTGCTTGCTGACCGGCAGCTTGCCGTGCGACTCGGGCTTGATCTCCGAGACCTGCTTGCCGTCGGCGCTGACGATCGCCTTGCCGACCGTGGGGTCGTACAGGGTGCCGCCGTTGGAGATGGCCGCGTAGATGGTGGCCATCTGGATCGGGGTCACCAGGGTGTCGCCCTGGCCGATGGAGTAGTTGATCTCGTCACCGGCGCGCATCTTGTTGCCTTCGAGGCAGTTCTCGTAGGCAATCTTCTCGACGTAGTCGCCGTCCTTCTTGCCGGTCTTGCACCAGGCGTCCTTGTTGGCCTTCCAGTAGGACTGCTTCCACTGGCGGTCGGGGACCCGGCCGGTGACCTCGTTGGGCAGGTCGATGCCGGTCTCCGCGCCGAGGCCGAACTGGTGGGCGGCCTTGTAGAAGTAGTCCTTCGGCTTGCCCTTGGGGTTGATGCCGCCGTCCTTCTTCCACTCGTTGTGCGCGAGGGAGTAGTAGACGGTGTCACAGGAGACCTCAAGGGCGCGGCCGAGGTCGATCGGGCCGTGGTTCTGGGACTCGAAGTTCTTGAAGACCTGGCCGCCGACGGAGTACGAGCTGGAGCAGTTGTAGCGGCCATCGAAGTCGTAGCCGGCCTCGACCGCGGCGGCCGTGGAGACCACCTTGAAGATCGAGCCGGGCGCCGCCTGACCCTGTATGGCGCGGTTCAGCAGCGGGTAGTTGGAGGACTTGCCGGTGAGCTTCCTGTAGTCCTTGGCGGAGATGCCCCCCACCCAGGCGTTCGGGTCGTAGTTCGGGTTGGAGGCCATGGCGACGACCCGGCCGGTCTTGGCCTCCATCACCACGACCGCGCCCGCGTCGGCCTTGTACCGCTCCTGGGTGTTGCGGTCCCACTGCCTGCGGGCTTCCTTCATCGCCTCGTTCAGCTCGTACTCGGCGACCCGCTGGACGCGGGCGTCGATGCTGGTGACGAGGTTGGAGCCGGGCTGGGCGGCGTCCGCCTCGGCCTGGCCGATGACCCGGCCGAGGTTGTCCACCTCGTAGCGGGTGACGCCTGCTTTGCCGCGCAGCTCCTTGTCGTACCGGCGCTCGAGTCCGGAGCGGCCGACCTGGTCGGAGCGGAGGTAGGGGGACTCGGTGTCCTGGGCCTGGGTGATCTCCTCGTCGGTGACCGGGGAGAGATAGCCGAGGACCTGGGCCGTGTTGGAGCCGCCGGGTCCCGCGTACCGCCGGACGGCCTGGGGTTCGGCGGTGATGCCGGGGAAGTCCTCGGCGCGCTCGCGGATCTGGAGGGCCTGCTTGGCGGTGGCCTCGTCGGTGATGGGGATCGGCTGGTACGGCGAGCCGTTCCAGCAGGGCTGCGGGGTCTCGGCGTCACAGAGCCGGACCTTCTCCAGCACCTCCTTGGGCTTCATGCCGAGGACCCCGGCCAGCTTGGTGAGGACGGCCTTGCCGTCGTCCTTCATCTTCAGCAGGTCGGTGCGGGAGGCGGAGACGACCAGCCGCGTCTCGTTGTCGGCCAGCGGCACTCCGCGGGCGTCCAGGATCGAGCCGCGCACGGCCGGGTCGACGACCTGCTGGACGTGGTTGCCGGAGGCTTCCTTGGCGTACTCGGCGCCCTCCCGGATCTGGAGGTACCACAACCGGCCGCCGAGGGTGCCGAGGAGGGACAGGACGAGGATCTGGATCACGACGAGTCGGATCTGGACCCGTGGGGTCCGCCCGGTCTCGGGGATGTTGGTCACTGCGGCTGCCGCCCCCTCTCAGTGCGCCGGTGTGTGTGCGCGTACGAATGATGAACGGCCGACCTGTGAGCCGACGTTCCGCCCCCGCGAACCCGTTCGAGTGAACTCGTCCGCTCTCACAGCCGCTTGACCCCCTTGATGCGTCCGGCGCGGGTCGTACGCGCACGCGCCGCCTTCACCTTCAGGCCGCCCAGGCCGCCGCGCTGGCTGCCGATGCGCAGTCCGGTGCCGCCGGAGAGCCAGCCGGTGGAGATGTCGGTCTTCCCTGCGGAGTTGGTCTCGGCCAGCGGGTCGTTGTCCGCGCGCCGGGCCAGCGCCATGATCCCCGGGACCACGAACGGCGCGAGCAGCAGGTCGTAGAGCGCGGCCGTGAACAGCAGGCCAGTGAGGCCGACATGGCGGGCGGCGGTGTCGCCGACGAGGGCGCCGACCCCGGCGTAGAGCAGGGTGGAGCCGAGGGCCGCGGCGACCACCACGACCATGGGTCCGGTGGCCGACTTCAGCTGGCCGTTCTCCGGCTTGATGAGGCCGGCGAGGTAGCCGATGACGCAGAGCACCAGGGCGTAGCGGCCGGCGGCGTGGTCGGCGGGTGGGGCGAGGTCGGCGAGCAGGCCCGCGCCGAAGCCGATGAGGGCGCCGCCGACATGGCCGTAGACCATGGCGAGGCCCAGGACGGTCAGCAGGAGCAGGTCGGGGACGGCGCCCGGGAGGTGCAGCCGGGCCAGGACGCTGACCTGGAGCACCAGGGCGACGACGACGAGCGAGGAGGAGAGCAGGATCCGGTTGACGCGCATGGGGCTTCAGCTCCTACTGCTCTTCTTGCGAGTACTGGCCATCGACGGGCGCCTGGCCGGACGGGGTGACGGTCACCGTCACGGTCGGGGTGGGGGTCGGCTTGGGCTTGGCGGGGAGCACCGTGTCGCGTGGGTCCTTCTTCGGGGCCTCGACGACGACGCCGACGATGTCGAGCTTGGTGAAGCTGACGTAGGGCGTGACGTAGAGGGTGCGGGTGAGGTCGCCGCCGGAGGGGTCGACGCGGCTCACCACGCCGACCGGGACGCCGGGCACGAAGGGCTTGTCGGCCTGCGAGCCGAAGGTGACCAGACGGTCGCCCTTCTTGATCTGCGCCTTGCCGTTGAGGAGTTCGACGCGCAGCGGGCCGTCGCCCTGGCCGGAGGCGAAGCCGAGCTCGTCGTTGCCCTCCATGCGGGTGCCGACGGTGAAGTCGGGGTCGCTGGCGAGCAGCACGGTCGCGGTGTTGGGTCCGACGGTGGTGACCCGCCCGACCAGGCCGTCGCCGTTGAGGACGGTCATGTCCCGCTTCAGCCCGTCGTTGGCACCGGCGTCGATGGTGATGGTCCAGGAGAAGCCCTGGGCCGCTCCTATCGCGATGACCTCCGCGCCCTTGATGCCGTACTGGCCCTCACCCGCGACCTTCAGCATCTTGTCGAGCTGCTTGAGTCTGCTGCGGTTGCGGTCGTCGCTGCCGAGCTTCGCCTTGAGGGCGGCGTTCTCCTTCTCCAGCTCGGCAATCCGGTCATGGCGTTCGCCGGAGTCACGGATCGCGGAGACCGCGTTGCCGACGGGGTCGACCGCGGCCGAGACGCCGTCCTCGATCGGGCCGAACACGGTGGCCGCCGCCTGGCGGGCACCGTCGACCGGGGAGTCCTCCCCGCCGCGGATGTCCACCGTGATCAGCGCGAACGCGATGGCGATCAGCAGCACCAGGAGCAGCCGGCTCTCTCGTGTGTCCCTCACGTGCGGCGGCCGTGCCCTTCCTCATAGGAATTCTTCAAGCCCCAGGGAGAACCGAGGGGCTGCTTTGGGAGCTTATGCCTCTATATCAACGATCCGCCGTACGAGAGGAGATCATCTCGTACGGCGGAATCGAAGAGTTACTTCATCTGCGGGGCTGGGCGTCCAGAACCTGCTGGAGCGCCTCGAACTCCTCGACGCACTTGCCGGAGCCGAGCGCCACGCTGTCCAGCGGGTCCTCGGCGATATGGATCGGCATACCGGTCTCCCGGCGCAGCCGCTCGTCGAGGCCGCGCAGCAGGGCGCCGCCGCCGGTCAGCACGATGCCGCGGTCCATGATGTCGCCGGACAGCTCGGGCGGACACTTGTCGAGGGTCGTCTTGACCGCGTCGACAATGGCGTTGACGGGCTCCTCGATCGCCTTGCGTACTTCGGCGGCGGAGATGACGACGGTCTTGGGCAGCCCGGAGACGAGGTCCCGGCCGCGGATTTCGGTGTGTTCGTCAGCATCGAGGTCGTACGCCGAACCGATCGTGATCTTGATCTGCTCGGCCGTGCGCTCACCCAGCAGGAGCGAGTACTCCTTCTTGATGTGCTGGATGATCGCGTTGTCCAGTTCGTCGCCCGCGACCCGGATGGACTGGGCGGTGACGATGCCGCCGAGGGAGATGACCGCGACCTCCGTGGTGCCGCCGCCGATGTCCACCACCATGTTGCCCGTGGCCTCGTGGACCGGCAGGCCGGAGCCGATGGCCGCGGCCATGGGCTCCTCGATGATGTGCACCTGACGGGCGCCGGCCTGGGACGACGCCTCGATGACGGCGCGGCGCTCGACGCCCGTGATGCCCGAGGGCACACAGACGACGACCCGCGGACGAGCCAGATACCGCCGCTTGTGGATCTTCAGGATGAAGTAGCGGAGCATCCGCTCGGTGATCTCGAAGTCGGCGATCACGCCGTCCTTCAGCGGACGTACGGCAACGATGTTGCCGGGCGTGCGCCCGATCATCTTCTTCGCTTCGGCGCCGACCGCGAGGATGCCACCGGTGTTGGTGTTGATCGCGACGACGGACGGCTCGTTGAGTACGATCCCGCGACCCCTGACGTACACCAGCGTGTTGGCGGTCCCGAGGTCGACAGCCATGTCACGGCCGATGAACGACATTGAGTTCCCCATCAGGATTCGTCTGGCCTTCCTGGGCGCTTTTGAGGGCATTTCAGGTCGGCGAAGTGGGTGCTGTGACGTGAAGGCTTCCATCGTAGACGCGCCTTCGCGAACACGGCGTGAGGGTCCTCCGCCATTGTCAGCAGATCATGTGCGGGTTCGCTCCTGGAGACGAGCGTTCGGGGACTCTCGTTCCCCCATACGCCCCGCATATGCCAGAAAGTCCGGGGGCGTTGCCCCCGGGCTCTCTGATCTGCTGCTTCCGGCTGCCCCGAGAATCAGGCGCGACCGGGGAAGAAGATCTTCACCTCGCGCGCCGCGGACTCCTCGGAGTCGGAGGCGTGGATGAGGTTCTCCCGGACGATCACACCGAAGTCACCGCGGATCGAACCGGGCGCGGCGGCGATCGGGTCGGTCGGACCGGCGAGCGCGCGCACCCCCTCGATGACCCGCTCGCCCTCGACGATCAGCGCGACGACCGGGCCGGAGGACATGAACTCCACCAGCGGCTCGTAGAAGGGCTTGCCCTTGTGCTCGCCGTAGTGCTGCTCCAGCGTCTCCTGGTCCAGCGTGCGCAGTTCCAGCGCGGTGATCGCCCAGCCCGCCTTGCGCTCGATGCGGCTGATGATCTCGCCGGTCAGGCCACGACGGACGGCGTCGGGCTTGAGCAGGACGAGGGTGCGCTGAGTCACGACGGGCTCCTTAGTGCGTCAAGGTGTGCGGGAGGACGAGGTTACCCGGCGTGTCCGGGCGCCTGTTACGCAGCGTCAGGTGTAGAGGCCTCGGCCTGCGCGGCGAATCTCGCCTTGGCCTCGTCGATCTGCCGGCCGTAGTGCACGGACGCCCACCACAGGGCCGCGAAGGCCGCGCCGAGCACGAACATCGTCGGGATGACGAAGCCGGAGGCGATCAGCACGGCCTGGAGCGCCCAGCCGAGGGCGATGCCACCGGGCCGGGTGACAAGACCGCACAGCAGCAGGCACAGGAACATCGCGATCCCGCTGACCGTCCACACCGTCCCCATGGACAGATCCGGATCCTTCATGGCGACCAGACCGGCGAAGCCGATCACGAAGAACTCGCCGATCAGGGTCGACGCGCAGAGCGTACGCATGCTTGAAACCTCAGCCCTTCCCGAGCAGCAGTCGTGCCTCGCCGACCGTGATGACGGAACCCGTGACGAGCACCCCGCCGCCGGTGAACTCGCCCTCCTCCTCGGCCAGCGTGATCGCGGCCTCCAGGGCGTCCGGCAGCCGCGGCTCGACCTGCACCCGCTCCTCGCCGAACACCTCCACGGCGATCGCGGCCAACTCGTCGACGTCCATCGCGCGATGGCTGGAGTTCTGGGTGATCACGACCTCGGCGAAGATCGGCTCGAACGCCTCCAGCAGCCCGCGCACGTTCTTGTCGCCGCTGGCCCCGACCACGCCGATCAGCCGGCTGAAGTCGAAGGCCTCGCCGACCGCCTCGGCGGTCACCCGGGCGCCCGCCGGGTTGTGCGCGGCGTCCAGCACGACGGTGGGCGACCGGCGTACGACCTCCATGCGGCCCGGCGAGGAGACGGCCGCGAAGGCCTTGCGGACGGTGTCGATGTCGAGCGGCTCGGCGCGCACGGCACCGACGCCGAAGAACGCCTCCACGGCGGCCAGCGCCACGGCGGCGTTGTGCGCCTGGTGGGCGCCGTGCAGCGGGAGATAGACCTCCGGGTACTCGCCGCCGAGGCCGCGCAGGGTGGCCAGCTGCCCGCCCACGGCGACCTGCCGGGACACCACCCCGAACTCCAGGCCCTCGCGGGCGACGGTCGCGTCGACCTCCACGGCCTTCTTCAGCAGCACCTGCGCCGCGTCGACCGGCTGCTGGGCCAGGATGACGGTCGCGTCCTGCTTGACGATGCCGGCCTTCTCGACGGCGATCTCGGCGGGTGTCTCCCCGAGCCGGTCGGTGTGGTCCAGGTCGATGGGGGTGACGACGGCGACGTCGCCGTCGATGACGTTGGTGGCGTCCCAGGAGCCGCCCATGCCGACCTCGACGACGGCCACGTCGACGGGCGCGTCGGCGAAGGCGGCGTAGGCCATGCCGGTCAGCACCTCGAAGAAGGACAGCCGGTACTCCTGTGCCGCGTCGACCATCTCCACGTACGGCTTGATGTCCTGGTACGTCTCGATGAACCGCTCGGCGGAGATCGCGGCGCCGTCCAGACTGATCCGCTCGGTGACGGACTGGACGTGCGGGGAGGTGTAGCGGCCGGTCCGCAGCTCGAAGGCGCCGAGCAGGGCCTCGATCATGCGGGCCGTGGTGGTCTTGCCGTTCGTCCCGGTGATGTGGATCGAGGGGTACGAGCGCTGCGGCTCGCCCAGCACGTCCATCAGCGCGGCGATACGGCTGACCGACGGCTCCAGCTTGGTCTCGCCCCAGCGAGTGGCGAGCTCCGCTTCGACTTCGCGCAGGGCCTTGTCGACCTCGGGGTCCTCGGGGCGGGTGGGTACGTCCGCGCTCGGGGCTCCGCCCTGGGTGCGGAGGGTACGGCTGCCGGCCTCGATGACCGCGAGATCGGGGTCGCGGTCGGTCTCTTCCGCGATGATCTCGTCGAAGGGGTCGCTTTCACTCACGGGGTCAGTCTAAGGCGGTGCCCATTGAGGGGGGTGGCCGGTCTTGTCCGGCGGGCGCGGGGAGTCTGTGGCCTGTCGCGCCAGGCGCGGAGCCGCATATTCAATGCGGCACCGCGCCCCTGGGTCGGCTACTGCTGAGGCAGCCTGTCCAGCTGGGCCTGGATTCGGGCGATGTCCTCGTCCGCCTTCGTCAGGCGGCCGCGGATCTTGTCCACGACGTTGTCCGGGGCCTTCGCCAGGAACGCCTCGTTGCCGAGCTTGGCCGTGGCCTGGGCCTTCTCCTTCTCCGCGGCGGCGAGGTCCTTCGCGAGGCGCTTGCGCTCCGCGGCGACGTCGATGGTGCCGGAGAGGTCGAGGGCGACCTCGGCGCCCGCGACCGGGAGGGTCGCCGTGGCCGTGAAGGCGTCGCCCTCGGGTTGGAGGCGCAGCAGCTGGCGGATGGCGGCCTCGTGCGGCGCCAGGGCCGTGCCGTCCAGGCTGAGGCGGGCCGGGACCCGCTGGCCGGGCTGGAGGCCCTGGTCGGCGCGGAAGCGGCGGACCTCGGTGATGACGGACTGGAGGCTCTCGATCTCCCGCTCGGCCGCCTCGTCCCGGAAGCCACTGTCCTTGGGCCACTCGGCGATGACGAGCGACTCGCCGCCCGTGAGGGTGGTCCAGAGGGTCTCCGTGACGAACGGGACGACCGGGTGCAGCATCTTCAGGGTGACGTCGAGGACCTCACCGAGGACCCGCTGGGAGACCTCGGCCGGCTCGCCGCCCGCCTGGAAGGTGGTCTTGGACAGCTCGACGTACCAGTCGAAGACCTCGTCCCAGGCGAAGTGGAACAGCGCATCGGAGAGCTTCGCGAACTGGAAGTCCTCGTAGAGCGCGTCCACTTCGGCGACGACGGAGTTCAGGCGGGACAGGATCCAGCGGTCGGTCGCCGACATGCGCGCGGCGTCCGGGAGTTCGCCCTCGACCGTCGCGCCGTTCATCAGCGCGAAGCGGGTGGCGTTCCAGATCTTGTTGGCGAAGTTGCGGGAACCCTGGACCCAGTCCTCGCCGATCGGGACGTCGACACCGGGGTTGGCGCCACGGGCGAGGGTGAACCTCAGCGCGTCGCTGCCGTACTTGTCCATCCAGTCCAGCGGGTTGACCGCGTTACCGAAGGACTTCGACATCTTCTTGCCGAACTGGTCACGGACCATGCCGTGCAGAGCGATGGTGTGGAACGGCGGGGTGCCGTCCATCGCGTAGAGGCCGAACATCATCATCCGGGCGACCCAGAAGAAGAGGATGTCGTAGCCGGTGACCAGGACGGAGTTCGGGTAGAACTTCGCGAGCGACTCGGTCTGTTCGGGCCAGCCGAGGGTGGAGAAGGGCCACAGGCCGGAGGAGAACCAGGTGTCGAGGACGTCGGTGTCCTGGTGCCAGCCCTCACCGGTCGGGGCCTCGTCGTCGGGTCCGACGCAGACGACCTCGCCGTTCGGGCCGTACCAGACCGGAATCCGGTGTCCCCACCACAACTGCCGTGAGATGCACCAGTCGTGGAGGTTGTCGACCCAGTCGAAGTACCGCTTCTCCATCTCCTGCGGGTGGATCTTGACGCGGCCGTCGCGGACGGCGTCACCGGCGGCCTTGGCCAGCGGGCCGACCTTGACCCACCACTGCATGGACAGGCGCGGCTCGATGGTGGTCTTGCAGCGCGAGCAGTGGCCGACGGAGTGGACGTAGGGCCGCTTCTCGGCGACGATCCGCCCCTCGGCGCGCAGGGCCGCGACGATCGCCGACCGCGCTTCGAGCCGGTCCAGGCCCTGGAAGGGGCCGTGGGCGGTGATGACGGCGTGCTCGTCCATGATCGCGATGGCCGGCAGGTCGTGCCGCTGGCCGATCTCGAAGTCGTTCGGGTCGTGCGCCGGGGTGACCTTGACGGCACCGGTTCCGAACTCGGGGTCGACGTGCTCGTCGGCGACGACCGGGATGGAACGGTCCGTCAGCGGCAGGCGGATGAGCTTGCCGACCAGGTGCTTGTACCGCTCGTCCTCGGGATGAACGGCGACGGCCGTGTCACCGAGCATGGTCTCGGCACGGGTGGTGGCGACGACGATGGTGTCGTCCCCCTCGCCGTACTTCATGGAGACGAGCTCGCCGTCGTCGTCCTGGTACTCGACCTCGATGTCGGAGATGGCCGTCAGACAGCGCGGGCACCAGTTGATGATGCGCTCGGCGCGGTAGATCAGCTCGTCGTCGTAGAGCCGCTTGAAGATGGTCTGGACGGCCTGGGAGAGCCCCTCGTCCATGGTGAAGCGCTCGCGCGACCAGGCGACGCCGTCACCGAGGCGCCGCATCTGACCGGAGATCTGCCCGCCGGACTCGCCCTTCCACTGCCAGACGCGCTCGACGAACGCCTCCCGGCCGAGGTCGTGCCGGGACTTGCCCTCCTTGCCCAGCTCCCGCTCGACGACGTTCTGCGTGGCGATGCCGGCGTGGTCCATGCCGGGCTGCCAGAGCGTCTCGTACCCCTGCATGCGCTTACGCCGCGTGAGGGCATCGATGAGGGTGTGCTCGAAGGCGTGCCCGAGGTGCAGGCTGCCGGTGACGTTGGGCGGCGGAATGACAATGGTGTACGGGGCCTTGTCGCTCTTCTCGTCGGCCTCGAAGTAACCGCGCTCTACCCAGCGCTCGTACAGCGGCCCCTCTACATCGGCCGGCGCGTACTGGGTCGGCAGTTCGGTGTTGGGCGCTGGTGGCTGCTGCTGAGCGTTCTCGGTCACGGGCTCAGTTTAGGGGTGTCGCGGGGCTGTCCCGAAACGCCTTTGTTCTGTAACGGTGCGCCCCCCGATGCAACGCGCGCCCCCTGTCTGGTCCAGGATGTGTGGACCACATAAGCATCTGGAGGGGAACCCAGTAATGAGCTACAACCAGCCGGGCCCGTACGGCGGGCAGCCCCAGCAGCCCGGACCGTACGGCCAGCCGGGCCCGTACGGCCAACAGCCGCAGGCCCCCCAGCCCGGCTACGGCTACCCCCAGCAGCCGGCCCAGCCCCAGCCGGGCTACGGCTACCCCCAGCAGGGCGGCGTTCCGCCGCAGCAGCCCCCGTACGGCCAGCAGCCGTACGGCGGCGCCCCGATGCCCCCGGCCCCGGGCGGCGGCAAGAAGAAGACGGGGATCATCCTGGGCGCGGTGGCGGTCGTGGCGGCGATCGCCGTGGGCGCGTACTTCGTGCTCGGCTCGGGTGGCGGTAGCTCGTCCGCCGGGGACGACGGTCCGCACAAGCTGACGACGCCCGCCACGGTGCTCACCGAGTACAAGCTGAGCGACGACGACAGCTCGGACGGCGCCATGACCGAGGAGGACCTCAAGGACGCCGAGAAGTGGGGTGTGAACAACCCCAAGGACGTCAACGCGAACTACGAGGCCGGCGCGCAGGACGACAACCCGCTGGCGGGCAAGCTGCTGTCGTTCGGCGGTGTCTACGGCGAGATCGAGGACCCCGAGAAGGCGGTCGACGGCCTCTTCGCGTACATGAAGAAGGACGCGGAGAAGGACGGCGTCACCATCGAGGGCGAGCCGAAGGCGTACACCCCCGAGGGGTTCGACGGCACCGTCCTGAAGTGCCAGCAGGCCACGGTGAAGAACGACGACGCCACGGCCGGTTCGGGTGAGCCGTCCGAGATGAAGATGACGTACTGCATCTGGGGCGACTACAGCACCCTCGGCTTCGTGATGCCGATGGAGATCGCCGACATCGCGGCCGGCAAGGACGCCGACCCGGCGGAGGCTGCCGCGCTCACCGCCAAGTTCCGCAAGGAAGTCCGCGTCAAGCTCTGACGCCTGGTCGCTCGTGCGCAACGACGAAGGGGCCCCGGCCGGTTGGCCGGGGCCCCTTCCCGTGTCAGCGAGGGCTACGCCGTCTTCTGCTCCCCCGGCCCCCGGCCGTTCCGCGCGTCCCGCGGGATCAGGGTCGGGTTGACGTTGGAGTGGACGACGTCCGCGGTGATGACGACCCGGGCCACGTCGTTGCGGGACGGGACCTCGTACATCACGGACATCAACACCTCTTCCATGATGGCGCGCAGGCCGCGGGCGCCGGTCTGGCGGAGGATGGCCTGGTCGGCGATGGCTTCCAGGGCCTCGCGCTCGAAGTCCAGTTCCACGCCGTCGAGTTCGAAGAGGCGCTGGTACTGCTTCACGAGGGCGTTGCGGGGCTCGACGAGGATCTGGAGCAGGGCCTCACGGTCGAGGTTGTGGACCGAGGTGATCACGGGCAGGCGGCCGATGAACTCGGGGATCATGCCGAACTTGACCAGGTCCTCGGGCATGACGTCCGCGAACTGGTCCTTGGCCTCCAGCTCGCGCTTGGAGCGGATCGTCGCGCCGAAGCCGATGCCCTTCGCGCCGGCCCGGGACTCGATGATCTTCTCCAGACCGGCGAAGGCACCGCCCACGATGAACAGCACGTTCGTCGTGTCGATCTGGATGAACTCCTGGTGGGGGTGCTTGCGGCCGCCCTGCGGGGGGACCGAGGCAGTCGTGCCTTCGAGGATCTTCAGCAGCGCCTGCTGGACGCCCTCGCCGGACACGTCCCGGGTGATCGACGGGTTTTCACTCTTCCGCGCGACCTTGTCGATCTCATCGATGTAGATGATCCCGGTCTCGGCCTTCTTGACGTCGTAGTCCGCCGCCTGGATCAGCTTGAGCAGGATGTTCTCCACATCCTCGCCCACATAGCCCGCCTCCGTCAGCGCGGTCGCGTCCGCGATCGCGAAGGGGACGTTGAGCATCCGGGCCAGGGTCTGGGCCAGGAGGGTCTTGCCGGAGCCCGTGGGGCCGAGCAGGAGGATGTTGGACTTCGCCAACTCGATCGCGTCGTCACGGCCGTTGGCCCCGCCGTTCTCACCGGCCTGGACGCGCTTGTAGTGGTTGTACACCGCGACCGACAGGGCTTTCTTGGCGGCCTCCTGGCCGACCACGTAGCCCTCGAGGAACTCGTAGATCTCGCGGGGCTTCGGGAGCTCCTCCCAGCGCACCTCGCTGGTCTCCGCGAGCTCTTCCTCGATGATCTCGTTGCAGAGATCGATGCACTCGTCGCAGATGTACACACCGGGCCCTGCGATGAGCTTCTTGACCTGCTTCTGGCTCTTGCCGCAGAACGAGCACTTGAGCAGATCGCCGCCGTCACCGATGCGTGCCACGGTGTGCTTCCCCTTCGCCTGGGAGACGCCTAGGTCCAGCGGCTCCTGGTGCTGCCTTATTCCGACGGTACCTTGCCGGGGGCCTCGTTCGGGCCCCCCTTGGCACGGTTCACTTTGTCGTGCACCGCGCCAAGGAGCGCCCGACGATACAGCCTCCGGGTCAGCGCACGGCCTCGTTGTTCATCTTCCGGGTGGAGATGATCTGGTCGATCAGGCCGTACGAGAGGGCTTCCTCGGCCGTGAGGATCTTGTCGCGCTCGATGTCCTCGCGGATCTTCTCGATCGGCGTGGTGGAGTGCTTGGCCAGCATCTCCTCCAGCTGCGCACGCATCCGGAGAATTTCGTTCGCGGCGATTTCGAGGTCCGAGACCTGGCCCCGGCCCGTCTCGCTGTACGGCTGGTGGATCAGGACCCGGGCGTTCGGCAGCGCCATGCGCTTGCCGGGCGTACCGGCGGCCAGCAGGATCGCGGCGGCGGAGGCCGCCTGGCCCATGCAGACCGTCTGAATGTCCGGCTTCACGAACTGCATCGTGTCGTAGATGGCCGTCAGCGCCGTGAAGGAGCCGCCCGGGCTGTTGATGTAGACCGAGATGTCCCGGTCGGGGTCCATCGACTCCAGGCACAGCAGCTGCGCCATGACGTCGTTGGCGGAGGCGTCGTCGATCTGGACGCCGAGGAAGATCACCCGCTCCTCGAAGAGCTTCGCGTACGGGTCGTACTCGCGGATGCCCTGCGAGGTGCGCTCCACGAAACGCGGGATGACGTAACGGGACTCGGCGGTCGGACCCGTGTATTCAGCGCGCGTGCGGTCGTAGAGGCCGCTGCCGGGGAAGTCGTTCACTGTATGTCTCCTAGGGGCTGAGGCGGTCGGCTGAGGGCTGTGCTGGGGCCTCAGGCCCCGGTGCCGCCGCCGCCCGGCATGTTGGCGGCCGTGGTGATGACGTCGTCGATGAGGCCGTACTCCTTGGCCTCGTCGGCGTCGAACCAGCGGTCGCGGTCGGAGTCGCGAGTGATCTGCTCGAACGACTGTCCGGTGTGCTGAGACGTGAGCTCCGCCATGCGCTTCTTGGTGTGCAGCAGCCGCTCGGCGTGGATCTTGATGTCCGACGCGGAACCGGCCAGGCCGGCCGAGGGCTGGTGGATCAGGATCTCGGCATTCGGGAGCGCGAAGCGCTTGCCCGGGGTACCCGCGCTGAGCAGGAACTGGCCCATCGAGGCGGCGAGGCCCATGGCGATGGTCACGACATCGTTCTTGATGTACTGCATGGTGTCGTAGATCGCCATGCCGGCCGTGATCGAGCCGCCGGGGCTGTTGATGTAGAGGTAGATGTCCTTGTCCGGGTCAGCGGCGAGGAGCAGCAGCTGAGCGGTGATCTTGTTCGCGATGTCGTCGTCGACCGGCTGGCCGAGGAAGATGATCCGCTCGTTGAGCAGCCGGTTGTAGACCTGGTCACCGAGGCCACCACCGATGGAAGGCTCGCCGGCGGCGGAGGGCATCAGATTCGTCACGTATCCACCTGCTCGTCTTACGACGGCGCCGGGCCGTCTCACGTTTCCCTAGCGGGGCTGGAGCCGATTCGGGGACTCCCCTGCCCTCTTATTCATGGACCCTAACGCGCTGGTCCCTTCGGGGAATCCCGGAGCGGGTGCTGTTCGCCGGGGGCGTAGCGCAGTGGTGACATTTGGTATGCGGGCGGCTGCGGGCCGGTGGGGGCTTGTCGCGCCCGCGCGGCGGAGCCGCAAATCGATACAGCCCCGCGCCCCTAAGGGCTACGTTCACTCGCCGCAGAACCGAAAGGGCCCCGGGGAACACGTCCCCAGGGCCCTCCTACGAGCTACATGGCGCCGTCGGCTCAGGCCTCGGGCTTGTCCTCGGTGGCGTCGGCCTCCGTGGCCTCGGCGGCGACCTCGGCGGCCGTCTCGACCTCGTCCTCGTCGTCCAGGTCGATGACCTCGCCGTTGGTGTCCTTGACCGTGGCCTTCTCGACCACGACGGCCAGGGCCTTGCCGCGGGCGACCTCGCCGACCAGGAGCGGAACCTGGCCGCCCTCGACGACCGCCTGGGCGAACTGGTCGGGGGACATGCCGGAGGAGGCCGCGCGCCGCATGAGGTGCTCGGTGAGCTCCTCCTGGTTGACGTTGAGCTTCTCCTGCTTGACCAGCTCGTCGAGGACGAACTGGGTCTTGATGCCCTTGACCGCGGCTTCCTTGGTCTCGGCGTCGAACTCTTCCTCGGTCTTGCCCTGGATCTCCAGGTACTTCGCGAGGTCGAGGCCCATCTGGCCGAGCTGGTGGTGCTCCAGGTTGTGCTTGCGGGTGTTGATCTCGTCCTCGAGCAGCTTCTCGGGGACGGGCACCTCGACGAGCTCCAGCAGCTTCTCCAGGACGCGCTCCTGGGCCTGCGTGGCCTGGTCGTACTGCTTCATGTTGGTGAGGCGCTTGAGGCTGTCCGCCTTCAGCTCCTCCAGGGTGTCGAACTCCGAGGCGAGCTGCGCGAAGTCGTCGTCCAGCTCGGGCAGTTCGCGCGCGGCGACCTGGGTGACCTTGACGGTGACCTCGGCCTCCTTGCCGGCCGCGGAGCCGCCCTTGAGCTCGGAGGTGAAGGTGGCCTCGCCACCGGCCTCCACGCCCTTCACGGCGTCGTCGATGCCGTCCAGCAGCTCGCCGGAGCCGATGGTGTACGACACGCCGCTGGCGATGCCGTCCTCCAGCACCTCGCCCTCGACCTTGGCCTCCAGGTCGATGGTGACGACGTCGCCGTCCTCGGCGGCGCGCTCGACGGGGGACGTCGAGGCGAAGCGCTCACGGAGCTGCTCGACCGACTTCTCGATGTCCTCGTCGGTGACCTCGATGGCGTCGACCTCGACCTCGATGCCGGAGTAGTCCGGGATCTCGATGGCCGGGCGGATGTCGACCTCGGCGGTGAAGTTCAGCGTCTCGCCGTCCTTCAGCTCGGTGATGTCGACCTCGGGCTGGCCCAGGACGTTGAGCTCGGCCTCGTTGACCGCCTCCGTGTAGAACTTCGGAAGCGCGTCGTTGACCGCCTCCTCCAGCACGGCGCCACGGCCGAACCGCTGGTCGATGACCCGGGCGGGAATCTTGCCCTTGCGGAAGCCCTTCACCGTGACCTGCTGGTTGATCTTCTTGTACGCCGCGTCGAGGCTGTCCTTGAGCTCCTCGAAGGGCACCTCGACAGTGAGCCGAACCCGGGTCGGGTTCAGGGTCTCCACGGCGCTCTTCACGGTTCGGTCTCCTTGTGGCTGACTTCTTGGTTTCTGCCGGAGCCAGACTGGTCCGGCGGATTCGCCGCCCGGAGGACTTCAGGGAGTGAGAGACACACGGGCGCGCAGCTTGCATAGTAACCGCAGGCGCCGAACGACCCAAAGGCGATCACTGTGGATGATCGGGCAGGTGGTCGGGGTGGCGGGATTTGAACCCACGGCCTTCCGCTCCCAAAGCGGACGCGCTACCAAGCTGCGCCACACCCCGTCTGGTGCGACACGTAGGGTACATGCCCGCAGGCCATGGGGTTGCCGCATTTACGGGGTGTGCGCCAAGGGGGGCCGACCCGCTACGATGCTTCCGTGCCGCGGTCACCTGACCTGCGGCGCGTCCTGTGCGGGCGTAGCTCAATGGTAGAGCCCTAGTCTTCCAAACTAGCTACGCGGGTTCGATTCCCGTCGCCCGCTCCATACGAATCAGGGCCAGGTTAGAGGATGATTCCTCCGCCTGGTCCTGATCGTTTCCGGGGGCCGTGTTCAGCCTGCCGTGTCTCCCGCGTGCCCCTTTCGCGTGAGCAGCTCCCGGAGGGCACCCACCGCAGCCGCGTGTTGCCCCGTGGCCCGATCACCGATATCGATCGGAACAGTGGCGTATTCCTCCAGTCCGGAGCCGTAGCACCAATCACAGAGTGGAGACAGGCTGACCTCAGCCTTCCCACCACTTCCCCTGCACTCGGTGCACTCCGCCCACGGACGAGAGGCCAGCCAGTACAGGCACTGCTCAGGATCGACGCAGGCCACCGCACCGCAGGCCGGACAACCACGGCTCAGCCGAACAGACGTGGCGCTTGGTCGATCAGACAGAATGGTCACGGATCGATTCGACATGGCATTGACTCCTTCGAATCGGTCGGGCCGTGTCCGCTTCCCTCGGGCACGGCCCCCGACGTCTCATGGACTACCGACCGTCGCCTCTTTGCCCCAACGAGCCACGGTCGCCCGCGAGATGCTCGTCAGCTCGGCGATACGGCGATACGGAACGCCAGCCTCGACCGCCTCGAGAATGAGCGGCCGCAGCACGGCGTCCAGACGCTCCAACTCGGCGGCGAGGCGCGCGCGTTCGGCCCCTGGCCCCAATAGCTGCTGCACAGCCTTTGCACGCGCATCCTCAGGAGTGGATGGATGGACCCTGCCAGTGGGCTGCACGTGTTGCTGGCGTACAGGTCTCTGCGCGGCCTTACGGGTCCGATTCCGCCGACTGGACATGACTCCATGTCGCCCAGCCGTCTCACCTGAGACAAGCAAAGCGACAAGAGACGAATATGCCAATGCGGGACATGCGCAAAGCAGCAGGTAAGACGGCACACGAGGTAGTGCGATCGGTACTCGCAGAGACACAAGCGAGCAGTGCGGTCAAACTTTCCCTACTCAATCAAGGCCCGCGCACGGCGCGGGCGCGCGCCGCCTCGACGGCGCGGCCTGCCTCTGTCTTCGCCCGGCTGGCCGCGCCAGGCGGCGCGCTGCGTGCATGCGGGCGAGGAGAGACTGCCCGACGCGCCGGAAGCTTACGGGACCATGATCACTCGCGCCAAAGCAGCTCCCGGCCAAAGTCGCTACGCCGACCTTGTGCCAAGCAGTGCATGCATGTGGAAGGCTCCGCCCATGCTTCGCTCTCGTGTCTGGTATGCGCTGTGCTCGATGGGCTGCGGGGCACTCACTCTCGTCAGCGGCATTATCGGCGGATACGCCATGAGTGCCGAGATTGGGTGGCTTGAGAAGTTGATGGTCATTCCGGCCGGTCTGGGACTCGGCGGGTTCGTGATCTTCCTTGTGCGAGCCGTGCTACCGAACAGGCTTCGCCGTTGGGCCTTCAAGCCCGTGCGGCCACAGCTGCAGCAACGTGGGCCCCACATCCCAAGATCGCTTTGGCGGTCCCAAGACTGACCGACCGATGAGGGCACTGGAGAGCCACCTACGCGAGGAAGGTCACACGTGCCCCCTGCGTGCCCGATCGAGCAGCAACCCACGGCGAACGACAGGGAACACCGGCAAGTGGTCCAAGAACGCCCAGGTCAGCATCGAGCCAGCTCAGGCCGCATCCACATACGCGATCTTCCAAACTGGCTACGCGGGTTCGATTCCCGTCGCCCGCTCCATACGAATCAGGGCCAGGTCAGAGGATCAATCCTCCGGCCTGGCCCTGATCGTTTTGTTTCACTGATCGCCGTCGGCTCCGACGTGGAACCTCGCCAGGGCAAAGATGATCAAGAGGTCGAGCGTCATCATGGGGATGGCCCACAGCGGGTAGTACGGAACGAACATGAACTGAGTGATCAGGCCGACCCCTGCCGCCGCCACACCGGCCCCGCGTGCCCAGCTCTTGTTGGCCACGATCCCTATGCCGGCGATGACGAGTGCCACTCCGACCACGATGTGAATCCAGCCCCAAGCTGTCAGGTCGAACCGATAGGCGTACCGGGACGCGTCGAACAGGGTGTCGTCCGCGATGCCGGACGCCCCCATGAGAATGCTGAGCGGCCCGCTGAGCATCAGCACGGCCCCGGCGAACAGGGACGCGCCGCTGAGCTGACCTTCGCTGGTGCCCGGCCCCCCGTACCCCCGCCGTGTCTCGCTCGGCATCGTCGCCATGGCCGCCACCTTCCTGTACAGCACGGTCACCGGCGCGCAACGCCGGCCACGCTCCACTGTCAGGATCTCCGCGATCGTTCGGCACCGCGACTGCAACCCGTCGGACGGCAGCGGGCTCGGCAGAGATCCGCGGGTTTCAGAACTGGATCGAGTTGATCGTCTCGGCTATCGAGTCGAGGAAGCGCTGGATGTCGTCGGCCATGCCCGTGGAGGCCAGGAAGAAGCCGAAGAGGACGGCGACGACGGCGGGGCCGGCCTTGAGGGAGCCGCCACGGATCAACACCACCAAGATGATCGCCAACAGCAGCACCACTGACAGCGAAATGGCCACAACTGATCACACCCTCGGTCGGTCCGCTCTCCCGGCCCGGGGGCGCCATCCCCGCGCACCCCCGCCAGAACCATCGTGCCACCAACAGGCCCGCCGTATGCGGCGGGTGGGGCAACGGTGGTCACAACTCCGGTCGGCGCGGGCGGATCCGCGCCGCGCGGGCGGCCATCGCATGCGCCCCGCACGGTAATTCGAATAGGCACTCGTACGAGGAATACAGCGTGATCGTTTCCATGTCCACGCAACGCGTTCGCAGGCATTTCGAATTGTCGTCACAGGAGCTGCCGAGGTGTCTCCAACTCCGGCCCACACGTAGCGTTATGTACCATTTAGCATGGATTAAGTGGTACAAGGTGGACACATCTCGGTTGACCCGAAAGCCAGTTCACCTTGAATAGGCAGCAATGGCGTCGCACGTTTTACTAATACGCACAGCCGCCGCTAGGGTGCCTCAGATGTTGCACGCTGCCTCGTCCTCCCCCACGACACAGCACGGCCACCACGGAGCACCGCTCCAGACACAGCACAGACCGACCGCGCCCGGCGGCACGCAGCGCGACGCATTCTTCGACAACGCCAAGTTCCTGGCGATCGTCCTGGTGGCCGTCGGCCACGCCTGGGAGCCCCTGAAGGGCGAGAGCCGCATCCTGGAGGGCCTGTACACGGTCGTGTACGCCTTCCACATGCCGGCGTTCATCATCATCTCCGGCTACTTCTCGCGCAGCTTCGACATGCGCCCCGACCGGCTGCAGCGGCTGATCACCGGCGTGGCCGTGCCGTACATCGTCTTCGAGACCGCCTATCCGCTCTTCAAGCGGGTCATCGACGACGATCCGGACATGACGGTCAGCCTGCTGGATCCCTGGTACCTCACCTGGTTCCTGGTCGCGCTGTTCGTCTGGCGGCTGACCACGCCCGTGTGGAAGCTGATCCGGTGGCCCCTGCCGGTCGCGCTCGGCATCGCCATGCTGGCGTCCGTCACCCCCGAGATCGGCGACGACCTGGACCTCCAGCGGGTGCTCCAGTTCCTGCCGTTCTTCGTGCTGGGCCTGAACATGAAGGCCGAGCACTTCCAGTGGGTGCGCCGCCGCTCGGTGCGGATCCTGTCCGTGCCGGTGTTCGCGCTGGCGCTGGCCGTCGGCTGGTGGTCCGTACCGCGCATGAACACGGGCTGGTTCTACCACCGGGACTCCGCGCAGGAGCTGGGCGCGCCGTGGTGGACCGGGCCCGTCATGGTGCTCGCGCTGTTCGGCTGCTCGCTGGTCCTCACCGCGTGCTTCTTCGCCTGGGTGCCGCGGCGGCACATGTGGTTCACCGCGCTCGGCGCGGGCACGCTGTACGGCTATCTGCTGCACGGGTTCGTGGTGAAGGCCGGGGACTACCAGGGCTGGTACGAGCACGCGTGGCTGCACGGGCTGTTCGGGGAGATCTTCGTCACCGTGGTCGCGGCGGCGGGGGTGACCCTGCTGTGCACCTCGCCGGTGCGGCGGGTGTTCCGGTGCGTGATGGAGCCCGAGATGAAGTGGGCGTTCAAGAAGGACGCGGCGAAGCTGGCCCGGGAGCGCGAGCAGTCACAGCGGCGCGAACGCCAGAAGGTCGACGCCTGACCGGTCACTCCAGACCGAGAAGTGCGCGCATCCTCGCGTACTTCTCGGTCAGCCGGGTGCGCGTCGCCTCGTCCAGCACCGCCAGCCGCGCCGGGTTCGCGTTGTGCGCCAGGTCCGCCTCCTTCACCAGGCGGGCGCCCGGTGTCGCCAGGATGCGGCCGGCGTAGTCCGCCGGCGGCTCCCCCGGCCGCTTGGTGAGGGCCAGGACGATGTTCCTGGTGCGGTCGCTCAGGGCGGCCTCGCGCAGCCAGTCCTCGGTCACGGCCTCGTCCTCGACGGCGTCGTGCAGCCAGGCCGCGGCGATCTGGTGCTCGTCGCCGCCGCGGGCGCGGACCCCGTCGGCGACCGCCTCGAGGTGCTCGGCGTAGGGGCGGCCGGCCTTGTCCGTCTGGCCCTCGTGGGCCGCGCGGGCGAGGGACTCGACCTCGGACAGGGTGAGCGTCATCCGTGGACGCCCGCCTGTGCCGTGACCGTGGGGCCCTCGCGGCAGATCAGCAGCAGGGCGCGGTCGTCGTTGACGTCCTTGGCCACCGCCTCGATGAGGTGCCACGCGGCGCCGTGGAAGCCGCCGGCGACATAGCGGTCGGCCTCGCCGGTGAGGCGGTCGATGCCCTCGACGATGTCCCGGTCCGAGGTCTCCACCAGACCGTCCGTGAAGAGCATCAGGACGTCGCCGGGGCGCAGGGAGCCCTTCACCGGGTCGAACTGGGCGCCGTCGTACACACCCAGCAGCGGGCCCTCGGCGGCCTTCTCCTCCCAGCGTCCGCTGCCCGCGCTGAGCTGGAGGCCCGGCGGGTGGCCCGCGGAGTAGAGCTCGTAGTCGCCGGAGTCCAGGTCCAGGACGAGGTGGATCGAAGTGGCGAAGCCCTCGTCCCAGTCCTGGCGCAGGAGGTAGCCGTTGGCGGCGGGGAGGAAGGCGTGCGGGGGCAGGCTGCCCAGCAGTCCGCCGAAGGCGCCCGACAGCAGCAGGGCCCGGGAGCCCGCGTCCATGCCCTTGCCGGAGACGTCCGTCAGGACGACCTCCAGGGTGCGGCCGCTGTTCGTGCGGGCCGCGACAACGAAGTCACCGGAGAACGACTGGCCGCCCGCCGGGCGCAGCGCCATCTCGCGGTGCCAGCCGTTCGGCAGCTGCGGCAGCTTGCTCTGCACCCGGATGCGTTCACGCAGGTCGAAGAGCATGGTGCCGCCGCGCCGCCAGGGTACGCCGACCCGGCTGCGGAACTGCGCGATCAGCAGTCCGACGAAACCGCAGGCCGCGACCACCAGGACCACGCCGGGCGTGACCCGGGCGGCGCCCTCGGTGTACGGGCCGAGCTGGACCGACTCCACGATGAGCGCGGTGGCGGCGGCCGCGTACAGGCCGAGCAGGCTGGCCGGGCGCAGCAGCAGTCCACCGGCCACGATCGGCAGGACCAGCGCGGAGGGTGAGCACCACACCGAGTTGGCCAGGGTGGTGGCCGCGATCAGCGGGACGGTGAGCAGCAGTCCCGCCAGCGCGATCCAGTCCGAGCCGTCGCCGCGGAAGTAGTCCACGGCGCTTCTGCGCAGGCCGACGCGGACCCGGTGCCACTGCATTCGCAACCGGGCCGCGAAGGTGTCGGCGGCCGCTCGCCGCTCTCGTCCTGCTGCCATTAGTTCGGGACCCTATCCATCGGACCAGCCGCTTGGCACGGGAGGTCCCACTTGTCCCCCGTCCGAGGCTCAACTTCACAGTGAACTTCACGAGAAGCCATCGCGCGGCCACCCGGCGGAAATTCCCTGGCTCGTCCCGCATTGCCCTGGTAGGCATGGTCCATGGGGACACAACTCACGACCGGTTCCGCGATCGAGCTGCGGGAGCTGCTGCCCGAGCACTGGGACACCTATTACGACGTTCTGCTGCGCGCCTTCGGCGGGCTGCCGGAGCCCGCCGAGGAACGTGAACTGTACCGGGGACTCACCCAGTTCGACCGCTCCTTCGCCGCCTGGGACGGTGATCTGTGCGTGGGCTCGGCGGGGGCGTTCCGGTTCGGGGTGACCGTGCCGGGCGGGGCCTCGGTGGCCGCGGCGGGCGTGACGATGGTCGGGGTCGCCGCCACCCACCGGCGGCGCGGCATCCTCACGTCGATGATGCGCAGGCAACTGGACGATGTGCGGTCCTGGGGCGAGCCGCTGGCGGTGCTGACGGCGTCCGAGCCTGCGATCTACGGCCGGTTCGGGTACGGCGTGGGGTCCTTCCAGCTCGCCGCGGAGATCGATACGAGCCGGGTGCGCCTGTCGGTGCCGGACGGGACGGATGACGTACGGCTGCGGTACGCGGAGCCCGCGGACGTCGTCGACGCGTGCGAGTCCGTGTACGCGGCGCTGGTGCCGGTTCGGCCGGGGATGCTCGCCCGGGTCCGGCCGGGGTGGGAACGGGTCGGGGTGCTCGATCCGGAGGACGGGCGGGACGGGGCGTCGCCGCTCCAGTGCGTCCTCGCCGAGCGGGACGGGGAGACCGTGGGGTACGCGCGGTACGCCGTCAAGCCGGAGTGGGAGGTCAGCGGGCACAACGGCGTCGTGCAGCTGCGGGAGCTGGCCGCGGTGGACGCCACCGCGCAGGCCGCGTTGTGGCGGTTCCTGTTCGACATCGACCTCACCACGACGCTGCGGGTGTACGGGCGGCCGATGGACGAGGCCTGGCAGTACCAGGTCTCCGACATCCGGCGGTGCCGGCCGCGGTTCCGGGACGGGCTGTATGTGCGGCTCGTCGATGTGGGGGCGGCGCTTCAGGCGCGGACGTACCAGACGCCGGTGGATGTGGTGCTGGACGTCGAGGATGCCTTCTGCCCCTGGAACAGCGGGCGTTGGCGGCTGTCGGGGGACGCCAAGGGGGCGTCCTGCGAGCGGACCACGGACGCCGCGGATCTCTCCCTGACCGTACGGGAGTTGGGGTCGGCGTATCTCGGGGCGGTGAGCCTGGCGTCGCTCGGGGCGGCGGGGCGGGTGCGCGAGGTGCGCCAGGGTGCGCTGGCCGAGGCCTCGGTGGGGTTCGGGTCAGTGGTGGCGCCCTGGATGCCGCACGGGTTCTAACAACGGCCTGATTCAGGAACTGCCCGAGGGCTTCTGGCAGTTCGGGCACCAGAAGAGATTGCGGGCGGCGAGATCGGCGGTGCGGATCTCGCCGCCACAGAGGTGGCAGGGCAGGTGGGCCCTGCGGTACACGTAGACCTCGCCGCCGTGGTCGTCCACGCGGGGCGGGCGGCCCATAGCCTCCGGGGTGTGTTCCGGGCGGACGGTGTCGATGCGGTTGTTGCGGACGCCCTCGCGCATGAGGTCCACGAGATCGGTCCAGAGCGCGTCCCACTGCGTGGGCGTGATGTCCTTGCCCGCGCGGTAGGGGTCGATGCCGTGGCGGAAGAGGACCTCGGCGCGGTAGACGTTGCCCACGCCCGCGATGATCTTCTGGTCCATCAGCAGGGCGGCGATCGTGGTGCGGCTGCGGGAGATCCGGCGGTACGCGCCCTTGGGGTCCGCGTCCTCCCGCAGCGGGTCCGGGCCGAGGCGGTCGTGTATGGACCGCTTCTCGGCCGGGGTGATCAGCGCGCAGGTGGTCGGGCCACGGAGATCGACGTAGCCCGTGCTGTTGGTGAGGCGCAGGCGGACCGTGTCGGTGGGCGGGGGCGCCGGGGTGGGGCCGAAGCCGACCTTGCCGAAGAGGCCGAGGTGGATGTGGATCCAGGACTCGGTGAAGCCGAGGAACAGGTGCTTGCCGTGGGCCTCGGTGGTGGTGAGGGTCGCGCCGGTGAGGAGGGCGGCGGCGTCGGAGAACTTGCCCTGGGGGCTGGTGACCCGGGGGGCCGTGCCGGCGAAGGCGGCGGCGTAGTCCTGGGCCAGCCGGTGAATCGTGTGCCCCTCGGGCACGGTGGCTCCTTCGGTCCGTGTTCCATCCGTACGCCGGCCCCCGCCCGGGGGGGGGCCGGCGTACGGTCCGCGCCTTGTCCCTACTGCTGCGGGTGGTGCGGGGGGATCGGGGGGAGGTCGCCGGTCGTCTCGTAGTCCGCCAGCATGTCGATGCGGCGGATGTGACGCTCGTCGCCCGAGAACGGGGTGGCCAGGAAGGTCTCGATGAACTTCGTGGCCTCGTCCTGCGTGTGCATCCGGCCGCCCACCGCCACCACGTTGGCGTTGTTGTGCTGCCGGCCCAGGGCCGCGGTCTCCTCGCTCCAGGCGAGGGCCGCACGCACGCCCTTGACCTTGTTCGCCGCGATCTGCTCGCCGTTGCCGGACCCGCCGATCACGATGCCGAGGGCGTCGGGGTCCGCGGCCGTGCGCTCGGCGGCGCGGAGGCAGAAGGGGGGGTAGTCGTCCTGGGCGTCGTAGATGTGCGGGCCGCAGTCGACGGGGTCATGGCCCGCCGCCTTGAGCCACTCGACGAGGTGGTTCTTGAGTTCGAAGCCCGCATGGTCGGAGCCGAGATACACGCGCATGCGATGAGTGTGACACGGACGTTCCCGGGCAGCCGCCCCGGGGGTTGGCTTCGAAAAATGTGAGCGATACCGCAGAACCTCAGGGAAACCTCAAGTAACGATCCGGATTCAAAGGTTCTCAGATTCCTTTGCCTCCGATTCACTGGACCAACTTGTTCGGCCCCCGTACTCCGCTCGTACGGGAAACTGCTCACCCGGCACAAAGGAATCCCCCCTATGACCTCCACCGGCGACCCCGGTAACGGCCTGCAGGCAGGGCTCAAGAACCGCCATCTGTCGATGATCGCCATCGGCGGTGTCATCGGCGCCGGACTCTTCGTCGGGTCCTCCTCCGGCATCGCCACCGCCGGCCCCGGCATCCTCCTGTCGTACGCGCTCGTCGGCACGCTCGTGGTGCTGGTGATGCGGATGCTCGGCGAGATGTCCGCCGCGAACCCCACGTCCGGCTCCTTCTCCGCCCACGCGGACCGCGCGCTCGGCAGCTGGGCCGGGTTCTCCATCGGCTGGCTGTACTGGTTCTTCTGGGTGGTCGTGCTCGCGGTCGAGGCGACCGCCGGCGCGGTGATCCTGGAGGGCTGGATCCCGGCCGTCCCGCAATGGGCCTGGGCGCTCATCGTGATGGTCGTGCTGACCGCCACCAACCTGGTCTCCGTCGGCTCCTACGGCGAGTTCGAGTTCTGGTTCGCCGGTATCAAGGTCGTCGCCATCGGCGCCTTCATCGTGGTCGGCGGGCTCGCCGTCTTCGGTCTGCTGCCGGGCGTCGACGCCGAGCAGGCGGGTCTGGCCAACCTCACCGAGCACAGCGGGTTCCTGCCCAACGGACCGGGCGCGATCCTCACCGGTGTGCTGCTCGTCGTCTTCTCCTTCATGGGCAGCGAGATCGCCACGCTGGCCGCCGGTGAGTCCGAGGACCCGCAGCGGGCCGTCACCAAGTCGACCAACAGCATCATC
This sequence comes from Streptomyces cinnabarinus, assembly GCF_027270315.1. Taxonomy (NCBI): domain Bacteria; kingdom Bacillati; phylum Actinomycetota; class Actinomycetes; order Kitasatosporales; family Streptomycetaceae; genus Streptomyces; species Streptomyces cinnabarinus. Next base: position 3,242,075 of record NZ_CP114413.1, read on the forward strand.
TGGCGTATCGGCGTCTTCTACCTGGGCTCGATCTTCGTGGTCGTCACCCTGCTGCCCTGGGACTCCAAGGCGATCGCCGAGGACGGCTCCTACGTCGCCGCGCTGGACTCCCTCGGAATCGCGCACGCCGGTCAGATCATGAACTTCATCGTGCTGACCTCGGTGCTGTCCTGTCTGAACTCCGGTCTGTACACCGCCTCCCGGATGGCCTTCTCGCTCGGCCAGCGCGGGGACGCGCCCAAGGCGTTCGCGAAGACCACGGGCCGGGGTGTGCCGGTCGTCGCGATCATGGCGTCGGTCGTGTTCGGCTTCGTCGCGGTGTTCTTCAACTACAAGTTCCCGGACTCCGTCTTCCTCTTCCTGGTCAACTCCTCCGGCGCCGTCGCGCTCTTCGTGTGGCTGGTGATCTGCTTCTCGCAGCTGCGCATGCGGAAGATCATCGAGCGGGAGTCGCCCGAGAAGCTGGTCGTGCGGATGTGGCTGTACCCGTACCTGACCTGGGCCGCGGCCGCACTGATCGTGTTCGTGCTCGGCTACATGCTGACCGACACCGAGCACGACGGCCGTAAGACGGTGCTGCTGTCGCTGCTGGTCGCGGCGGTCGTCCTGGCCATCGCCTTCATCAAGGACAAGGTGAAGGGCAAGGGCGGCCGGACGGGCGCCCCGGCCGTGAAGGTCCGGGTCGAGAGCGAGCTCGACGCGGACGAGGTCAACGTCGGCTGAGCTCTGCGGCCATAGCGCGGAAGGGGGTCCCTCGGGGCCCCCTTTCCCGTGTCTACAGGATGGTGAAGCTGTCCTTCACCTCTTCGTACGTCCGCAGCGCCTCGGTCTCGATGTCCGGCTGGTACCAGGTGTTGATCTGGTACGACTTCCCCTTCTCATTGAAGCCCAGCAGCCGGGCGTGCCAGGGGACGCCCTTGAGCGTGAAGGTGTACTCCCACTCGACCGCCGGATAGCCGCGGAACGTCGTCTCCTCCAGCCGGATCTTCCGGTACGCCTGCCCCTGGTGGGCGTTCTGCTCCGAGGTCTCCCAGGTCTCCATCAGGTCGCCGCGGGCGAGGGAGGACTTGGCGACCAGCTCCTGCTTACCGTCGGGCGAGGTGTAGTGCACCTCCGCGCCGGTCTTCACGTCCCGCCGCCAGCCCTCGGGGGTGACCCAGGCGAACCCCCCGGCCTCGGTGCGCGCTCCCGGCGGCAGGGACTGCGGGCGGGAGGTGCCCTCCACAGTGGGCGACGGGGAGTTCTGGGCGGCCGAGGACGCGGACGAGGGCGTCGAGCCGCCCGCCTTGTCGTCGTCCGGCGAGCCCGAGTTCAGCACCAGCACGACGGCCACGACCGCTCCGACGGTGACCAGGCCGACGGCGGCGAGAACTCCGGGACGGTGGCGGCGCGCGGGACGGGGGGTGGGGACCGCGGGGCCGGGGAGTTCGCCCGGGGACGTGGGGTGGGCGTCGGGGGTGGCGCTGGGGGTGGGCGTGGGAACGGGCGTGGGAGTGGCCGCTCGGGTGGGTGCCGGGCGGTGCTCCGTCTCGGCCTCGGCGTTCTGTACGGCTGCCGGTTTGGTCTCGGACGCCGCCCGCGCCCGGGTCTCCGTGTCCGTCTCCGTGCCCGTCTCCGTGCGGATGAGGGAGACGCCCGTGGTGGAGGAGGCGCCGGCCCGGGGATGAGGGGCGGGCGTCTCGGAACCGACCTCGGAACGGACCTCGGACCGCGCCTCGGAGGCGGCCTCGGTGGAGGCGTTGGGGGTACGAGGAATCGCGCGGCGCCCGAAGTCGCGGGTGGGACGGGGGTCTTCGGGAGGTTCCGCCCGGGGTGCCTCGGTGGGTGGGGTGTCGGCGGGCTCGGGGGGAGCGAGGTCCCTGGGGTCGGGTCCGGGGGTGGGCTGTTCGGACCGCGGTGGCTCCGCCGGGTCCGGCTCCGTCGTCCCGACCGAGGCCGCCGTCTGCGGCTCCCCGGTCCCTTCCGGGGCGGCCGCCTCCGGCCACTCCGGGCCGACGGAGGGCGCCGGTGCCGCCGTCTCCGGCTGCCCGGTGTCCCCCTGGGGCTCCCCCGGAGTACCCACCGTCACAGTGGGTGTGGGTGCGGGGAAGGCGATGGGGTGGAGGGCGTCCTCCAGGTCCGTGAGGCTCGGGCGGGTGTCCGGCTCCTTCTCCAGCAGGGCGGCCAGGACGGCGGTCAACGGGCCGGTACCGGGCGGGAGTTCCGGCTCCTCGTACAGGACCGCGTGCAAGGTCGCCAGCGTGGTGTCGCGGGAGAACGGGGACCGGCCGCCCAGGGCCGCGCACAGCGTGGCGCCCAGGGACCAGATGTCCGACGGCGGCCCCTGGGGGCGGCCGGAGATGCGCTCGGGGGCCATGTAGTCGGGGGAGCCGACCAGCATGCCCACCATGGTCAGGGCCTTGGCGTCCTGGATCGCCGCGATGCCGAAGTCCGTGAGGACCACGCGCCTCGCGCCCGTCTCCACCAGGACGTTGCCGGGCTTGATGTCCCGGTGCAGCACGCCCCGTTCGTGCACCTGGCGCAGCGCCGCCACCAGGCCCAGCCCGATGCGCGCGGCCTCCGAGGGGCTCAGCGGCCCGTCCTCCACGATGAGGCGTTCCAGGGAGCGGCCGGCCACCAACTCCATGACGATCCAGAGCCGTTCGCCCTCGTCCACCACGTCGTACACGCGCACCACGTTGGGGTGGTCGATGCGGGCGGTGGCGCGGGCCTCGCGCAGGGTGCGTTCACGGCGGGTGCGGGTGTCCTCGGCGTCGAGACCGTCTATCCGCATTTCCTTGATCGCCACCGGGCGGTCGAGTATTTCGTCGGCCGCTCGCCACACCCGCCCCATTCCGCCCTGGCCGATACTCTCGACCAGTCGATAGCGTCCGGTCACCAGGAGCCCTGGAACTCCGCCGCTCCTCGTGTTTCCCGTATTCCCCGGCAATCCGCTGCACCCCCTCAAAACCCTACTGCGCCTGTCCGTTTGAAACACGATGGTCACACTTCGCGCCACACCAGCATAGTGCGGAGAAATCTTGTGGTACCTCTTCAAGTACTGCGAATTCAGGCGCAGCCAAGGGGGACGAACATGAGTTCTCGTCGTAGGACGACCATCGCGGGATCGCTGGTTGCAGCATCTTTTTCGGCAGTGATGATCCTTCCGTTCACCGCCGCCGCGGATGACGAGGGACCTCAGAGCAGCAAGGGGGGAAAGGCCGTCGACGAGGCACCGGCGGGCGTGGAACTGACCACGACTCTGCCCGAGAAGATCTCGGTCGACAACGCGTCGCAGGAAACGGCGATCACCGCGACGGTGAAAAACGAAGGGACCGAGGAGAGCGGAGAGATCAGGCTTTTGGTCGTCGGATTCGACGGCCTGACGGTCAATAACGTTCAGGGCTGTTCAAAGATTGCCGAAGGCGATCTCCCGGAAGGTTCGAACAGCGGATTCGCCTGTGCGGTGGACAATCTCGCGGCCGGTGACTCGAAGTCGTACGACGTCGATGCGACGTACGACCTGAGCAAGACGGGCAAGATCTGCCTGCCCGTCCAGACCGCGTCGGGTGACAAGACGTACTGGCAGCAGGGCCCGGTGCCGTTCGGCACGACGAACCCCTCGCCGAACGCCCCCGCCACCCCGCTGCTGCTGGGCACCGACAACCAGCCGGTGGCGCCCGGCGGTGACGAACTGCCCAAGACCGGTGCCGAACGCGACGTCCTGCCGCTGGGCGCGGCCGGGGCGGCTCTGATCGCGGCGGGCGCGGCCGGACTGTGGTGGTCGCAGTTCCGGCGGCCGGTGCGGCAGGAGAGCTGAGACCGAAAGTCCATCGGCCGGATGACCTGACGGCACCTGTCAGGTCATCCGGCCGTACGACGCGGAGACACGGAAGAGGCTCGCCGGGCTGAGGTCTCAGGTCGACCCGGCGAGCCTCTTCCGGAGCGTCACTTCTTGAGCAGCTTCCAGGCGGTGGGCAGCAGACCCATCGCCAGGGCCGCCTTGACGGCGTCGCCGACGAGGAACGGCGTCAGGCCGGCCGCGATGGCGGCGGAGGCCGACATACCGGCCGCCAGGGCCAGGTACGGGACGCCGATCGCGTAGATGATCGCCTCGCCGAGCAGCATCGTGCCGGCCGTGCGCAGCATCGAGCGGTCGGCGCCGCGGCGGGCCAGGGCGCCGACGGCGGCGGAGGCGAGGAGCATGCCGAGGATGTAGCCGAAAGAGACGCTGAGGCCGTGGCTGCCGTTCGCGAACCACGGGACACCGGCGAGGCCCGCCAGCGCGTACAGGGCGAGCGCCGCGACACCGCGGCTCGCGCCGAGGGTGGTGCCGACGAGCAGCGCGGCGAAGGTCTGGCCGGTCACCGGGACCGGAGAGCCCGGCACCGGCACGGAGAGCTGAGCGGCCAGCCCGGTGAGCGCGGCACCGCCGACCACCAGCGCCAGGTCCCGGACACGGGAGGCGGGGAGCAGGTCGGCGAGGACCTGTCCGGTGCGGACGGGGGTGGCGACAGCGGCGGTGCTCATGGGGACTCCGCGGAGACGGGGGGAGGTGGGGACAGGGCGACGCTATCCCAGCGGCGGCGAGACGATCACCGTCAGTGGTCGACAAAGGGCGGAACGCGGGATTGGTGGGCTCCGTACAAAGGGGAGGGGTTATGCGCGCTGTGGCGTGATGCCGGTCACTGAGGTGAGGACGCGCAGGTCACGAAGGGGGCGTCGGAGGCTCTGTAGGTTTCCGCCAACGCTCGCCCATCGGGCGGCCGTGAGGGGTCCCGTACGCTCTGTGCCGTACCTGTCCGGATACTGGGCAGCCTCTGCGTCTGAGCGGACACGGCCCACAGACTGACGGGGTTTTTGCCCATCTCACGCATTGGACGAGCCGCGCCCATGCCCAGCACCACAGTCGAGACGCCGCCGCAGCAGGACGGTGTCACCCTCTCCCACGGCCTCAAGCAGCGCCATCTGTCGATGATCGCCCTCGGTGGTGTCATCGGCGCCGGTCTGTTCGTGGGCTCCGGCGCCGGTATCGCCGCCGCCGGGCCCTCGATCGTCGTCGCCTACGCCATATCCGGCCTCCTCGTGATGCTGGTGATGCGGATGCTCGGCGAGATGTCGGCCGCCTATCCCTCCTCCGGCTCCTTCTCGGCGCACGCCGAGCGGGCGATCGGGCCCTGGGCCGGGTTCACCGCGGGCTGGTCCTTCTGGGTCCTGCTCTGCACGGCGGTCGGCCTGGAGGGCATCGGCGCCGCGAAGATCGTCACCGGCTGGCTGCCCGGCACGCCGGAGTGGGCGTGGGTGGCGCTGTTCATGGTGGTGTTCTGCGGCGCGAACCTCGCCGCCGTGAAGAACTTCGGCGAGTTCGAGTTCTGGTTCGCAGCCCTTAAGGTCGGCGCGATCAGCCTCTTCCTGGTGCTGGGCGGACTGGCCATCTTCGGCGTCCTGCCGGGCACCGACTCCCCCGGCACCGCCAACCTGACCGACTTCCTGCCCAACGGTGGTGAGGGCCTGATCATCGGCCTGCTCGCCTCGGTCTTCGCGTACGGCGGCATGGAGACGGTGACCATCGCCGCCGCCGAGTCGGAGAACCCGGTCAAGGGCGTGGCGAGCGCGGTCCGTACCGCGATGTGGCGGATCGCGCTGTTCTACATCGGCTCGATGGCGGTCATCGTCACCCTGGTCCCCTGGGACTCCAAGGAGGTCGCCGAGAAGGGCCCGTACGTCGCGGCCCTCGACGAACTCGGCATCCCCGGCGCCGGCCAGCTGATGAACGTGGTCGTGCTGGTGGCCCTGCTGTCCGCGATGAACGCCAACATCTACGGCTCCTCGCGCATCGCCTACTCCCTGGTCCAGCGCGGCCAGGGCCCGAAGGCGCTGGGCCGGGTGACCTCCGGCGTCCCGCGGATCGCCGTCCTCGCCTCCTCGGTGTTCGGCTTCGTCTGCGTGCTGCTCAGCTACTGGCGTCCGGACGACGTCTTCCCCTGGCTGCTGAACATGATCGGCGCGGTCATCCTCGTCGTCTGGATCTTCATCGCGGTCTCCCAACTCCGCCTGCGCGCCCGCCTGGACCGCGAGGCCCCCGAGAAGCTGACGGTGCGCATGTGGGCGTTCCCGGTGCTGACGTGGGTCGCGCTGGCGGGAATGGTCGCGATCTTCGTGCTGATGGCGCGGGAGCCGGACACCCGGGTGCAGCTCTACTCGACCGGCGGGATGACGCTGTTCCTGGCGGTTGTGGGGTACGCCTGGCAGCGGGCGCGCGCCGCGCAGGGCTGACGCCCTCACCGCGCCGCGAAGCCCCCGTGCGACCCGCACGGGGGCTTTTCGCTGACTTCTTGTTGTTGCATATAGGTTGCAATAAGGTGGCAGCCCTGCCTCGTGATCGTCTTCTCACCCTTCACGCCGGCAGGCGGAATGACGGCAGCCCCCGCGAGGACGTGACTCGCGGGGGTTTCCTGGTTCCTGATGGGTTATGGGTTCTTGACGGGTTACGGCTTACGGGCCAGGCCGCCGTGCTGCCCGATCGGGGCCAGGGTCGGTTCGTACGGGCGCCACAGCGGTACCGAGACGACTCCCGGGTCGACCAGCTCCAGGCCCTCGAAGTACGCCTCGATCTCCGCCACGGGACGCAGGAAGTACGGGACGGCACCGGACTCGTTGTAGGCGTCCTGCGCCTCCTCGTAGGCGGGATCGGTGCCCCGGGAACCGTCGTTGACGGAGAGGTGACTCCCCGAGGGCAGGCCCGCGAGCAGACGGTGGACCAGGGCGCAGGCCTCGGCGTGGTCGGGCACATGGCCGAGGATGCCGCTGAGGATCAGGGCCGTGGGCCGGGTGAGGTCCAGGGTGCGGGCGGCCGCCTCGATGATCCGCTCGGGCTCGTACAGGCTCAGGTTCTCGTACGACGTCACTCCCTCGGGTGTGGAGGTGAGCAGGGCGCGGGCGTGGGTGAGGACCAAGGGGTCGTTGTCGACGTAGACGATCCTCGCCTCCGGTGCGAGGCGCTGTGCCACCTCATGGGTGTTGTCGACGGTGGGCAGGCCGGTGCCGACGTCCAGGAACTGGCGGACGCCCGCCTCCCGCACCAGGTACCGGATGGTGCGGCCGAGGAAGGCACGGCTGCCGCGGGCGATGGTGACGATGCCGGGGAAGACGGCGGTGTAGGCGTCACCGGCAGCCTCGTCCACCGGGTAGTTGTCCTTGCCGCCGAGCCAGTAGTTCCAGATGCGGGCCGAGTGGGGTACCGAGGTGTCGATCTCCGTCATGCGCCCATGGTGCTACTCGCAGGGCACGTTCAGGGACATCAGTGCGGCGGCTCCTTCGGAGTTCATCCGGACTTCGGTGATCGCCGTGTTGCGCAGGCGCGGGAGGACTCGGCGGTAGTTCTGTGCGGGGATCTTCAGCAGCGTGCACAGGACCAGGCGGAGCAGGGTGTTGTGGGCTACGACGAGGACTCGTTCGCCCTGGTGGGCGATGGCGATACGGCGTAGGGCGATGGCGCCTCGGTGTGCCGCGGAGCGCGGGTCCTCGGCGCCGGGGAAGGGGTTTGACACGGGGTCTTCCCGGAATGCCTGTGCCGCGGCCGGGTTCTCCGCCTCGAACTCGGCGAGCGTTCTTCCTTCCACTACGCCGAAGTCGCACTCTCGGAGGTCGTGGTCCTGGTGGGGGGTGAGGGCGAGTGCCGTGCAGGCGGGCTGGGCGGTGGCCACCGCTCGGGAGAGGGGAGAGGTCCAGATGGCGTCCACGGGGTGGGTGTAGATCCAGTGGGCCAGGGACTGTGCTTGGACGTGGCCGGTCTCTGTCAGGGGGACGTCGGTGATTCCCGCGTAGCGGTTTTCGGCGTGCCAGATTGTCTGGCCGTGGCGGGTGAGGAGGAGGGTGGCGGTCATGGGGGCAGTATTTCGGGTGCGGGCGCGTGGGGGCTTGTCGTGCCGCCCTACCCGAGACGCTCGCGTGCGTGTGTTGCCGCCGGCTCCGGCAGCCATCCCCTTGCCTCCAGCTCGTCCACCAGCCTGGCGTACGGCTCCATGAACCTCGCCGTCCGATCCGGGCGAGGGGTCGTCACCACCCCCGCGCGCACCATCCCCTCCGCCACATCCGCCAACGAACCCGCCACCCCTCCCGTCCCGTACGCCGCCAGCGCCGCCATCCCCAACGCCGGCTCCGGTTCCCTCGGGACGTGGGCCGCGCGGCCCAGGATGTCCGTGCGGAGTTGGTTCCAGTAGCGACTGCGGGCGGCGCCGCCCGTGAACGTGAGGGGGCCGTCCAGCGGGGCGCCCAAGTGGTGCAGGTAGTCCAGGCAGAGCCGTTCCGTGAAGGCGACGCCCTGGAGGAGAGCCGCCCACAGGTCGGCGTCGTTCTCCGGCTCCCCCAGGAGCAGCGAGGTTGCCGACGGGGCCAGGAAAGGGAATCGCTCTCCCGGTGACACCAACGGGTAGCTGATCGCCCCGGAGGGTTCGTGCGCCGCCGCCCGTGCGTCCATCGCCGCCGGGTCCGCGGCCGGGAACGCCGCCGTGAGGATGCCCGCGCCCACGCCGGAGGCGCCGCCGGGAAGCCAACCACCGTCCGGCGCACGGTGGTTGTAGACCACGCCGGTGGGGTCGCGGACCGGGGTCGGGGAGGCGCCCTTGAGGACCAGGGTGGTGCCGAGCACCGAGTTCCAGGAGCCGGGGCGCAGGGCGCCGGAGGCGATCTGGGCCGCGCAGCCGTCGGTCATCCCGGCGACGACGGGGGTGCCGGCCGGGATGCCGGTGGCCTCGGCGGCGGTCGGGGAGACCTCGCCGAGCCGGGTGCCGGGGCGGACGACTTCGGGCAGCGCACTCTCGGGCAGGTCCGGCGGGAACCGCGTGGGCCAGCTGTCCCGTTCCAGGTCGTAGCCGGTCTTCAGGGCGTGGCTGGAGTCCGCCGGGGGCGGTTCACCGGTGAGCAGGGAGACGATGACGTCCGGCTGGTGGGTGATCCGGCCGGGGCCGTATGCACGCAGGAGCCACAGGGCCTTCGGCAGTGCCCAGGTGTCCTGCACCGCCAGGCCCACCGCCCGTGCCCGGGCCGCCTCCTCGGCCGCGCGGGCGTCGTCGTACATCAGCGCGGGGCTCATCGGGCGGCCGGCGCCGTCCGTCAGGAGCACCGTGCCGGAGGTGCCGCACACCGCGAGCCCGCCGATCCGGGTCCGTGCCCGGCCCTGGAGCGCGGCACCGGCCGCCGCGCACACGCCGTCCCACCACCGCCCGGGGTCCTGCTCGTGCCGCACCCCGTCCCGGCGCCCGCCGAGCGGGGCGGAGCCGGAGCCGAGGACGGTCCCGTCGGCCTCGACCAGCAGCACCCGGACGCTCTGCGTGCCGAGGTCGATCCCGAGCCAAGCCGTCATCGAACCTCCCGGGGAACGTCCCGTCACGTGAACTTCTCACTCTGCACCGATATTTTCGCGTGCGCGAGGGATTGACGCCCAACTTCCGCCGTTCCACCCTCTGTTAGCGAGTCGACTCGCCGTGTTAACCGGGCACCAACCCCACGTGGAGGTCACGGATGGACACGCACGCGCACGACCGCCGCCGCTTTCTCGCCCTGGGCGCCGCCCTCGCCGCGGCCCCGCTGCTGCCGGCCTGCGGTGCCGGGTTCGGCGGGGACGACAAGCAGGGGGACGGCTCGGCCGCCGACGATGTCACCGGCTCCTTCGACTGGCGGCGGGAGAAGGGCACGACGGTCAAGGCGCTGCTCAACAAGCACCCGTACACCGAGGCCCTGATCGCCGACCTGAAGTCGTTCACCGAACAGACCGGGATCAAGGTCGAGTACGACGTCTTCCCCGAGGACAACTACTTCGACAAGCTCACCGTCGACCTGTCCAGCGGGCGCGCCTCCTACGACGTCTTCATGCTCGGCGCCTACATGGTGTGGCAGTACGGGCCGCCGGGGTGGCTGGAGGACCTCGGGCCCTGGATGGCCAACTCCTCGGCCACCGGAGGCGAATGGGACCAGGACGACTTCTTCCCCAATCTGCTCCAGGCCGACCAGTGGTCGCTGAGGGCCGGTGCCCCGCTCGGCCGGGGCGGGCAGTACGCGCTGCCGTGGGGCTGGGAGACGAACGTGGTCGCCTACAACCAGGACGTGTTCGAGCGGCTCGGCCTCAGGCCCGCCGAGACCTTCGACGAGCTGCGCGAGATCGCCGGCACGATCAAGCGGAAGGCGCCGGGCGCGGGCTTCGATGGCATGTACGGGATCGCCGTACGCGGCTCGCGGAGCTGGGCGACCATCCACCCCGGGTTCATGACGATGTACGCCCGGAACGGTCTGCGGGACTTCACGGTCAGCGGTGAGAAGCTCACACCCGCCATGAACACCCCCGAGGCCGTGGCCTTCACGGAGGACTGGGCCGACATGGTCAGGCGGGGCGGGCCGCCGTCCTGGACGTCGTACACCTGGTACCAGTGCTCCAGCGATCTCGGGGCGAGGAAGGCCGGGATGCTGTTCGACGCGGACACGGCCGCCTACTTCCAGGCGGTCGAGGGGGCCAGTCCCGCCTCCGGGAGGATCGCCTTCCATCCGGGGCCGAAGGGTCCGGACGGGTCGCTCGCCACCAACATGTGGATCTGGTCGCTCGGCATGAACGCCAAGAGCAGGCGCAAGAGCGCCAGTTGGCTGTTCCTGCAGTGGGCGACCGGCAAGGAGCACTTACGCAAGGGTGCGATCACGCACAACCACATCGACCCGGTGCGCAGGTCCATCGCCGAGGACGGCGCCTACAAGGACAAGATGAAGGGCCTGCCCGGCTTCATCGAGACCTTCGAGACGGTCGTCGACCAGACGAAGATCCAGTTCACTCCGCAGGCGCAGTTCTTCGACGCCACCACCAGCTGGGCCTCGGCCCTCCAGGAGATCTACGGCGGCGCCGGTGCCGAGTCGGTCCTGGACGAGCTGGCGGACGGTCTCGCCGACAAGGTCGGATGATGCGGCTCGCCCTGCGCCCGTACCTCCTGATCGTCCCCGCGCTGCTGCTGACCTGCGGGATCCTCTACCCCTTCGGACTCGGCCTCTACTACACACTGTTCGACTTCTCGGCGAGCAAACCGCAGCCGGACATGGTGCGGTGGGAGAACTACGAGACCGTGTTCACCCAGGAGGCGTTCTGGAACTCGGCATGGGTGACCGTGCTGTACGCGGTCGGGGCGGCCGCCGTGGAGACCGTGCTCGGGGTCGCCGTGGCGCTGCTGTTGCATCGGTCCTCGCTGGTCGGGCGGGTGCTGGAGAAGATCCTGATCCTGCCGCTGATGATCGCGCCGGTGATCGCGGCGATCATCTGGAAGCTGATGCTCCAGCCGTCCGTGGGGGTCATCAACCATCTGCTGGAGCCCTTCGGCCTGGGCGGGGTGCAGTGGACGGACACCCCGACCGGTGCCCTGCTGTCGTCGATCGCCGTCGACGTCTGGGTCTACACGCCGTTCGTCGCCATCCTCGCCCTCGCCGGACTGCGGTCCCTGCCCACCTCCCCGTTCGAGGCGGCGGCCGTCGACGGGGCGAGCTGGTGGTACACCTTCCGACGGCTGACGCTGCCGATGCTGTGGCCGTATGTGCTGGTCGCGGTGATCTTCCGGTTCATGGACTCGCTGAAGGTGTTCGACATCATCTATGCCCTGACCGAGGGCGGCCCCGGCGACTCGACCGTGGTGCTCCAGATCCGGGCGTACCTGGAGGCGATCCGCTTCCAGCGCTACTCCTTCGGGATCAGCTACACGATCGTGCTGTGGGCCGTGGTCTACCTCGCCGCGATGGTGCTCGTACGGCATCTGGGGCGGATCCAGCGCAAGGCCGCGGAGGTCCGATGAGGAAACGGCTGCTGGGGTGGCTCGCCGACGCGGCGCTCATTCTCTACTTCGTCTTCGCGCTCTTCCCGATCGCCTGGATGCTGATCCTCTCGCTGAAACCCACCGAGCAGCTCTTCAGCACCTACTTCTCCTTCTCCCCCACCCTCGACGGCTACCGCACGGTGCTCGGCGACAGCGAGGGCATCCCCTTCGTACGGTTCTTCGTCAACAGCCTGGTGGTGTCGGTGGGCGCGGTCGCGCTCTCCCTCGTGGTCGGGCTGCCGGCCGCGTACGCCTCGGCGCGCTGGCGGTTCAAGGGCTCGGACAACCTGATGTTCACGCTGCTGTCGTTCCGGTTCGCGCCCGAACTCACCGTGATCATCCCGCTGTTCGTGCTGTACCAGGAGCTGGGCCTGTTCGACACCTACGTCGGCATGGTGTGGGTGCTGCAGCTGGTCACCCTGCCGCTGATCGTGTGGATCATGCGCTCGTACTTCGCGGATCTCACCCCGGAGCTGGAGCAGGCCGCGCTGCTCGACGGCTACACCCGTAAGCAGGCCTTCTTCAAGGTGGCGCTGCCGCTGGTGAAGCCGGGCATCGCGGCGGTGTCGCTGCTGGCGTTCATCTTCGCCTGGAACAACTTCGTCTTCCCGCTGATCCTCACCTCCAGCGAGGCCCAGACGGTGACCGTGGGCGCGCTGTCCTTCCTCGGCGGCGACCGTCCCAAGTACAACCTGACGGCCGCGGCGGCGCTGGTCTCCGTCGTACCGCCGCTGCTGCTGGCGCTGCTGATCCAGCGGTATCTGGTGCGCGGGCTGTCCTTCGGGGCGGTGAAGTCGTGATCGTGTTGACGGGGATCCGTAAGGCGTACGGCCGGGTCACTGCCCTGGACGGGCTCGAACTCGACGTACGGGAAGGGGAGTTCTTCTGTCTGCTCGGGCCGTCCGGCGCGGGCAAGACGACCACGCTGAAGACCGTCGCCGGTCTGGAGCCGCCGGATGCCGGGACCGTCGAGATCGCGGGGCGGGACATGCGGGACGTCGAGCCCTACGACCGGGGCGTGGCCATGTGCTTCGAGAGCTACGCCCTCTACCCGCACCGCTCCGTGTACGACAACCTCGCCTCGCCGCTGCGCTCGCCCCGCCACCGGCTGCCCGCCGCCGAGGCCCGGGAGACGATCGGCTCGGTCGCCGAACTGCTCGGGATCAGCGGGCTGCTGGAGCGGCCGGTCGGCCAGTTGTCCAACGGTCAGCGCCAGCGCGTCGCGCTCGGCCGGGTGCTGGTGAGGCCCGCCCGCGCCTTCCTCCTCGACGAGCCCCTGTCTCATCTGGACGCCAAGCTGCGCCAGCGGATGCGGGCCGAGCTGAAGGCGATCGGGGCGGTGCGGCGGACGACCACGCTGTACGTCACCCATGACTCGGTGGAGGCGCTGGCGCTGGGCGACCGGATCGGGGTGATCCGGGGCGGGCGGATCGTGCAGACGGGGACCCGGGAGGAGATCTGGTACCGGCCGCACGACACGGAGGTGGCGCGGGCGTTCGGGCGGCCCCGGATCAATCTGCTGCCGGGCACGGTCACCGAGGACGGCTTCCGGTCCGCCGACGGCGAGGTCGAACTGCCCGTACGGGCCAAGGCCGGTACCGAGGTCCTGGTCGGTGTCCGGCCCCGGGACCTCACCCTGGGCGGCGGCCCCGGTCACGAACTCACCGGCACGGTCTACGTCACCGAGCCGATCGGCCGTACCGTCGAGGTCACGGTCCGGATCGGCGAGCAGCACCTCTCCCTGGTGGCCCCGCGCGCGGACGCCGCGGGACTGCGTCCCGACGATCCGGTACGGGTCACCGTCCGGCCTGAGAACCTGCTGCTGTTCGAGGCCGACCGGCCGGAGCGCCCAGGACGAAGGATCGTGCCATGACCAACGCAACTCAGGGGCCAGCGGCCCGTCAGGCCGCCATGGCGGAGCGGGTCCTGGCGGACGGCTCGGCGACCGCGGCGGAGCTCGCCGAGCGGTTCGGGGTGAGCCTGATGACCATCCACCGGGACCTGGACGAACTCGAACGGCAGGGCATCGTACGGAAGTTCCGCGGCGGGGTGACCGCGCAGCCGTCCGGGGTGTTCGAGTCGAACGTGCAGTACCGGCTGAAGAGCATGCGCGCGGAGAAGGCCGCCGTCGCCGACCGGGCGGTGAAGCTGATCGAGCCCGGGATGGCGATCATGCTGGACGACTCCACCTCCACCCTGGAGATAGCGCGCCGGCTGCGGCTCGGCGAGGTCAGCCCGCTGACCGTGGTCACCAACTTCCTGGAGGCGATCAACCTCCTGGCCGACCAGCGCGGCATCCATCTGATGGCGCTCGGCGGCGACTACGACCCGCTGCACTCCTCCTTCCTCGGGGTGTCCTGCGTCGAGGCGGTGGAGCAGCTCCGGGTGGACGTCTGCTTCGCGTCGACGTCGGCCGTGCACCGCGGCTACGCCTACCACCAGGAGCAGCACATCGTGTCGGTGAAGCGGGCGATGCTCGACGCGGCGGCCCGGAACGTGCTGCTGATCGACCACACCAAGCTCGGCCGGACCGCCCTGCACCGGGTGGTGCCGCTGTCCCGCTTCGATCTGCTCCTGATCGACGACGGGGCACCGGCCGAGGCGCTGCGGGACCTGGACGAGCACAAGGTGCCCTACGAGGTCTGCGTCATGAGGGGCGGTGGCGGCGATGACCGAGCTGGTCCTTCGTGAGCTGCGCAAGACCTACCGTTCGCGGGGGCGGCCCCCGGTGGAGGCGGTGCGCGGGATCGATGTCGCGCTGCGCTCCGGGGAGTTGCTGGGGCTGCTCGGGCCGTCCGGGTGCGGCAAGTCCACGACGCTGCGGATGATCGCCGGTCTGGAGCCGGTGACCGGCGGGGACATCCTGGTGGGCGGCGCCTCGGTGCTCGAACTGCCCGCCCAGCGGCGCAACATCGGGGTCGCCTTCGAGAACTACGCGCTCTATCCGCCGCTGACCGTCGCGGAGAACCTCGCCTTCGGACTGCGCGCCCGGGGCCGCCGCAAGGATGTCGCCACCAAGGTCGCCGAGATCGCCGAGCGCGTCGGTCTCACCGGGCTGCTGGACGCCCGTCCGGCGGGTCTGTCCAGCGGCCATAAGCAGCGGGTCGCGCTGGCGAGGGCGCTGATCCGGGAGCCGGACGTCCTCCTCCTCGACGAACCGCTGTCCCATCTGGACGCGGCCCAGCGCGACACCACCCGCCGTGAACTCAAGCGCATCCAAAGGGACTTGGGCCATACGACGATCCTGGTCACGCACGACCAGGAGGAGGCCCTCTCGCTCGCCGACCGGATCGCCGTGATGCGGGACGGCGTGATCCAGCAGCTCGGCACCCCGTACGAGATCTACGACAGTCCCGCCAACCGCTTCGTCGCGGACTTCGTCGGCGAACCCGCGATCAACCTGCTCCCCGGCTCCCTGAGCGGCCCGCTGCGCGTGCGGGTCCCGCCCGGCCACGAGGTGACCGTCGGCATCCGCCCCGAGGACCTGGAACTCTCCGGCCAGGACGGTCTGCCCGCCCGGGTCGTCGCCCACGAGCCGCTGCTGGAGGCGGGGATCGCCACGGTCGCCCTGGACGGCGTCGACCAGCCCCTCGTCGTCCTCACCGGCCCCGAAGCGCGCCTCGCCCATGGCGAACGGGTCCATGTGCGCGCGGACACCGCTCGCATCCATGTCTTCGACGCCAGGACGGGAGACGCCCTGCGATGAACTCCACCTCCGACAAGCGTGTGCGGGTCGTGGCCGCCGGGGACCACTTCGTCCTGCCCCGGCTGATCACCGATGCCATACGGCATGAAACGGCCGCTGATGTTAGGGAGTTGACGCTCGGCTGGCCGCTGGAGCCGTTCGGGCCGGTGGCCGAGGTGGCGGAGGCCAGCGATGCCGAGGACGCGCTGATCGAGGCGCTCGCCGACGACCGCGAGGTGCTGGTCACCCAGATGGGCCCGGTCACCGCACGCGTCCTGGCCGCCTGCCCCGCGCTGCGCCTTGTCGTCGTCTGCCGGGGCGGCCCGGTCAATGTGAACCTGGACGCGGCCAAGTCCCATGACGTGCGAGTCTGTTACGCGCCCGGCCGGAACGCCGCCGCCACCGCCGAGTTCACCGTCGGCCTGCTGCTGGCCGCCCTGCGCCGTATCCCGCAGTCCCATGAACCGCTGGCCCGCCGGGGCAGCTGGGCGGGCGCCGCCTACTACACGTACGAGCACAGTGGTCTGGAGCTGGAGGACCTGCCCGTCGGGCTCGTCGGCTACGGCGCGGTCGGCAGCCGGGTCGCCCGGGTGCTGTGCGCCTTCGGGGCCCGGGTGATGGTCCACGACCCCTATGTGCACGGCGAGATCCACGGACTGCGGCTCGGCTCCCTGGACGAACTCCTGCGCCGCTCCCGGGTGATCACCCTGCACGCCCGGCTCACCGCCGAGACCCGCGGCCTGATCGGCGCCCGGGAGCTGGCGCTGCTGCCGCCCGGCGCGGTCGTGGTGAACGCGGCACGCGGCCCGCTGCTCGACGAGGACGCGCTGTGCGCGGCGCTGGAGCGCGGACACCTGTCGGCGGCGGCGCTCGACACCTTCGTAACGGAGCCGCTGCCGCCCGGCTCCCGCCTGCGCGCGCTCGCCGACCGGGTGGTGCTGACCCCGCATCTCGGCGGGGCGAGCCGCGCGGTGGCGGAGAAGGCGGCGACCATCGCGGCGGCGGAGGTGGGCCGCTGGGCGCGCCGGGAGCCGCTGGCGCACTGTCTGACCTGAGGATGCCCGAGGAGCCCGAGGAACCTTTGGAGGCCGGCATGTACATCGGCATCGATGTGGGCACGTCCCTGGTGAAGGCCGCCGCGTTCGACGGCACCGGACGGGAACTCGGCGTCGCGTCCCGGCCGTTGACGCTCACCCCGCACGGCGGGGTGGTCGAGCAGGACATGGCGGAGGTGTACGGGGCGGTCGTCGCCGTCCTCAGCGAGATCACCGCGCGGGTGCCGGAGCCGGTGGAGCTGGCCGGGCTCACCGGACAGGGCGACGGGGTGTGGCTGGTGGACGCCGAGGGGCGCCCGGTGCGGCCCGCGGCGTCCTGGATGGACGGCCGGGCGAACGAACTCGTCGACCAGTGGCTCGCGGACGGCACCTTCGAGGCCGTGTTCCGGCGCACCGGCGGTGCCATGTTCCCGGGCTGTCCGGGACCGCTGCTGGCCTGGCTGGACAGCCACGAGCCGAAGTCCCTGGACGCCGCGGCGACCGCGCTGTACTGCAAGGACATGGTGTTCCACCGGCTGACGGGGGCGCCGGTGACGACGGAGGTGTCGGACGCCTCGATGCCGTTCCTCGACCCGGTGTCGCGGACGTACGACAACCGGGTGGTGGAGCTGCTGGGGCTGACCCACCGGCGGGGGCTGCTGGCGCCGGTGAGCGATCCGGCGGCGACCGCGGTGACCCTCGGCGAGGGGCTGCCCGCGGGGACGCGGATCGCGAACGGGCCCTACGACCTGCCGGCCTGCGCGCTCGGCGCGGGGGTCACCGCCGACGGGGACGGGCTGCTGATCGTCGGCACCTGTCTGGCGGCGCTGGTGGGGACGGCCGAGGTGGATCTGGCCGGGGAGCCGGCGGGCCTGTACATCTGCACCGACCGGCCGGGGCACTGGCTGCGCGCCATGCCCGCGATGGTCGGCACGGCCGCCCTGGACTGGGTGCTGTCGACGACCGGGGTCACCCATGAGGAGGTCGACACGCTGCTGGCCGGGACCCCGCCGGGCGCGCACGGGGTGCGGGTGCTGCCGTACTTCGCGCCGTCCGGGGAGCGGGCGCCCTTCGTGGAGCCGCGGCTGCGCGCCGAACTCACCGGTGTCTGCCTGGAGTCGACCCCCGCCGACCTGGTCCGCGCCACCTGCGAGGGCATCGGCTACGCGGCCCGGCACTGTCTGGAGGCGGCGGGGCTGACCGGCACGCTCGCGGTGTGCGGGGGCGGCACCCGCAGCCCCGCCTGGACGCAGTTGCTCGCGGACGTCCTCGGCCGGCCGCTCCGGGTGGTCGAGGGCGAGGTGGGCGCCCGGGGCGCGGTGCTCGCGGCGGCGGAGCGGCACGGGGTCGCGCTGGACGCACGGGAGTGGACCCGGCCGACGGCCGTGGTGGAGCCGGACGCGGGGCGGGCCGCGTACTACGAGCGGGGGTACGCGGAGCACTTGGCGCGGCTGGCTGCGGCGCGGGAGCGGGTAAGGGACTGAGGTGTCCGAAGTGCCGTAGAAAGAAAGGGAGTTGGAATGCCAGCGCACATGAGACGCCGGTCCCTGCTGCTCGCCGCCGCGGTGACTCCGGTGGCAGCCGCTGCCGTACCCGCCGAAGCCGCCGCCCGAGGTGGGCCGTTGGTCATCGGACACCGGGGTGCGGCGGGCTGGCGGCCGGAGCACACGGCCGCCTCCTACGCCTACGCCGTCCAGACCGGCGCCGACTGGATCGAACCCGACCTCGTGCCGACGAAGGACCACGTCCTGGTGGTCCGGCACGAGAACGAGATCTCGGGAACCACGGACGTGGCCGCGCACCCGGAGTTCGCGGACCGCCGCACGACGAAGACGGTGGACGGGAGGTCGGTGACCGGCTGGTTCACGGAGGACTTCACCCTCGCCGAGCTGAAGACCCTGCGGGCGGTGGAACGGCTGCCGCAGATCCGCAACCGCAACACCGTCTTCGACGGACGCGAGGAGATCCTCACCTTCCAGGAGGTGGTGGACCTGGCGAGACGGCTCTCCCGCGCCCACGGCCGGACGGTCGCCGTCTTCCCGGAGACCAAGCACCCGACCTACTTCCGCTCGATCGGCCTGCCCCTGGAACCGAGGCTGGCCGCCGCGATTCGCCGTAACCGCCTCGGCCCGCGCGAATGCGTCGTGCAGTCCTTCGAGCCGACGAGCCTGAAGCGCATGACGGGTCCGGGCGTGCCGCTGTGGCAGGCGCTGGGCACCACGGGCGGGCCGTACGACCTGGTCTCGGCCGGGGACCCGACGACGTACCGGGACATGATGACGCCCGCGGGGCTCGCCGGGATCGCCGAGTACGCGGACTGGATCGGGCCGGACAAGGCGTCGGTCGTGGCGCCGGACACGGGCGCCCCCTCGGCACTGCTGGGGGACGCCCATGCCGCCGGGCTCAAGGTCGGTCCGTACACCTTCCGCGCCGAGAACCAGTACCTGCCGGCGGGACTGCGGCGCGGCACGACGGGCACCGACTTCGGTGACGCGTTCGCGGAGTACGCGCTGCACTACCGGCTAGGTGTGGACGCGGTGGTGACGGACTTCCCCGATCTGGCCCATCTGGCCCGGATCGCGGTGTAGAGGTCGCTTTACAGGTCGGCTACAGGTTGCTGAAGTCGGGGCCCTTGGTGCGGGTGCGCTTGATCTCGTAGAAGCCGGGGACCGAGGCCACGGCGAGGGTGCCGTCCCAGAGGCGGGCGGCCTCCTCGCCCTTCGGGGCCGGGGTGACGACCGGGCCGAAGAAGGCGATCTGCTCGCCGTCGTCGCCGGGGACCGCGATCACCGGGGTGCCGACGTCCTGGCCGACCTTGTCTATGCCCTCCTTGTGGGAGGCGCGCAGCTCTGCGTCGAACTCGAAGTCCTTCTGGTCGAAGTACTCGATCAGGTCGGCGGGCAGGCCGACATCGGCCAGGGCGCCGACGACGGCGTCCCGGCTCGGGCCCTGGCCCTCGTTGTGGATGCGGGTGCCGAGCGCCGTGTACAGCGGGCCGAGGATGTCGGAGCCGTGCTTCTGCCAGGCCGCCGTCACCACCCGGATCGGCTGCCATGCCTTGGTCTCCAGCAGCTCGCGGTACTCCTCGGGCAGCTCGTCGATCTTCGGCTCGTTCAGCACGGCCAGGCTCATGATGTGCCAGCGGACCTCGATGTCGCGGACCTTCTCCACTTCCAGCACCCAGCGGGAGGTCATCCAGGCCCAGGGGCACAGCGGATCGAACCAGAAGTCGACGGGGGTCTTCGCGGACGTCGTCGCGGTCTCGGACATGGCTCTCCTAAGGCAGCGGTCTTTGACTGCCGCAACACCCACCACCACCTCCCCATTCCCGGCTGCTCCCGCCGGTGCGCCCATGGGAAGATCTGGTCCGTCCGCATGCTGAACACCCTGTGAGGGAGTGACCCCCGTGCCCGGTGAGAATCTGTCCCGCGACGAGGCCCGGGAGCGGGCCGCGCTGCTGTCCGTCGACGGGTACGACGTCTCGCTCGACCTGCGCTCCGCGGTCGGCGACGAGCCGTCGGACGGGCCGCGCACCTTCCGCTCGGTCACCACCATCCGCTTCCGCTGCGCCGAGCCGGGCGCCACGACCTTCGCCGATCTGATCGCGCCGGGGGTCACGGCGGTCTCCCTCAACGGCCGGGACCTCGACCCGAGCGAGGTCTTCGACGGCTCCCGGATCGCCCTGGAGGACCTGGCCGCCGACAACGAGCTGATCGTCGACGCGCGGTGCGCCTACTCCCGCACCGGCGAGGGCATGCACCGCTTCGTCGACCCCGAGGACGGCGAGGTGTACCTGTACACCCAGTACGAGCCGGCCGACTCCCGCCGGGTCCACGCCTGCTTCGAGCAGCCTGATCTCAAGGCGCCGTTCCGCTTCGAGGTGCGGGCGCCCGAGGGCTGGACGGTGTGGAGCAACGGCGTGGGCCGGCTCGCCGACGGGGTGTGGCGGTTCGCGGAGACCAAGCCGATCTCGACGTACATCACCTGCGTGGTGGCGGGCCCGTACCACTACGTCACGGACTCCTACACGCGGACCTTTGACGACGGTACGACGCTGGAGATCCCCCTCGGCGCCATGTGCCGCAAGGGGCTCGCGCCGCACTTCGACGCGGACGACGTCTTCCTGGTCACCAAGCAGGGCCTGGACTTCTTCCACGACCACTTCGACTACCCGTATCCGTTCGGGAAGTACGACCAGGCCTTCGTGCCCGAGTACAACCTGGGCGCGATGGAGAACCCGGGCCTGGTGACCTTCCGCGAGGAGTACATCTTCCGCGGGAAGGTGACGCGGGCCTCGTACGAGGCGCGGGCCAACGTCATCCTGCACGAGATGGCACACATGTGGTTCGGCGACCTGGTCACCATGGAGTGGTGGGACGACCTGTGGCTGAAGGAGTCCTTCGCGGACTTCATGGGCTCCTTCGCCACGGTGGGCGCGACCCGTTTCACCGACGGCTGGATCACCTTCGCCAACCGTCGCAAGGCGTGGGCCTACCGCGCCGACCAGCTGCCCTCCACGCACCCGGTCACGGCCGACATCCGTGACCTCCAGGACGCGAAGCTGAACTTCGACGGCATCACGTACGCCAAGGGCGCGTCCGTGCTGAAGCAGTTGGTGGCGTACGTCGGCCAGGAGGCGTTCCTGGAGGGTGCCCGGCGCTACTTCAAGCGGCACGCCTACGGCAACACCCGCCTCGGCGACCTGCTCTCGGTGCTTGGTGAGACCAGCGGCCGGGACATGGCCGCCTGGTCCCGGTCCTGGCTCCAGACGGCCGGGGTCAACTCCCTCACCCCGCAGGTGCTGCTGGACCCGGCGGGCCGGGTCTCGGAGCTGGCGGTGGTGCAGGAGGCGGCCGAGTCGCATCCGGAGCTGCGGCCGCACCGGATCGCGGTGGGCCTGTACCGCCGTACCGGCGACGCGCTGGAGCGGTACGCGCGCGTGGAGGTGGACGTCGACGGTCCGCGTACGGTCGTGGCGGAGCTGGCCGGGGCCGAGGCGCCGGAGCTGGTGCTGGTCAACGACGACGATCTGACGTACTGCAAGACCCGCTTCGACGAGACCTCGCTGGCCGCGCTGCGCCGGGGCCTGGGCGACATGACCGACCCGCTGGCCCGCGCGCTGTGCTGGTCGGCGCTGTGGAACATGACGCGGGACGCGCTGCTGCCCGCGCGGGAGTTCATCGACCTGGTGCTGAAGTTCGCGGCGCGGGAGTCCGACATCGGTGTGCTCCAGCAGCTGCACGCCTGGGCGGAGTCGGCGGCCGTGCACTACAGCGCGCCCGAGCGGCGGGAGGAGGCCGGGCGGCGGCTGTGCCAGGGCGCGGTGATGGAGCTGCACGGCGCCGAGCCCGGCAGCGAGCACCAGCTGGCCTGGGCGCGGTTCTTCGCGCGGGTGGCCGATGTACCGGCGGCGTTCGAGATGCTGACGGCGCTGCTGGACGGCACGATGCCGCTGTCGGGTCTGGAGGTCGACCAGGAGCTGCGCTGGGCGTTCCTGGACGCGCTCGCGGCGCAAGACGTCGTCGGCGACAAGGAGCTGGCCGCCGAACTCGCCCGGGACGACACCGCGTCGGGCAAGCGGCATCAGGTGCGCTGTCTCGCCGCCCGTCCGCAGGCCGCGGTCAAGGCGCAGGCGTGGGCGCAGGTGGTGGAGTCGGAGGAGCTGTCCAACGCGCTGGTGGAGGCGACCATCGCGGGCTTCGCGCGGGCGTCGCAGCGGGAGCTGACTGCGCCGTACACCCAGAAGTACTTCGCGGCGATCGAGCGGGTGTGGGCCGAGCGGTCGATCCAGATCGGCATGGTCGTGGTGCAGGGCCTGTTCCCCTCCCTCCAGGAGTCCCAGGAGACGCTGGACGCCACGGACGCCTGGCTCTCCGCGCACGAGGGGGCGGCTCCGGCGCTGCGCCGGCTGGTGCTGGAGGCGCGGGACGACTTGGCACGGGCGTTGCGGGGACAGGCGTGCGACGCGGCGGCGGACGCCTGATCTCTGGCCAACGCTTTCCGCCTCCGTGACCGTTACGGAATTCAGGCAATAGCAGCCGTAACCCCTGGTCCCACCCGTTTGGACCAGGGGTTTTCGGTGCCTACTCGGCATCCGAACACCCGTCCTTTAGGGCGAGCTTGTCCAGATTTGTCGACGGGCGTGTAACAGGGGTTAAGGGCCGGATCGGACGCGGGAATCCCCGGGTCATGAACCACAACACCCCGCTCTCCCCCCGCCCCCTCCACCAGCTCACCGACGTCCGCCGCCGGGTCCTGACGGCCGCGCAGCTGCGGGCGCACGGCGTCCCGGCCGCCGAGACGAACGAGCAGTGCCGGGCCGGCGGCCCCTGGCAGCAGCTCCTCCCGGGCGTCTACCTGCTCCACCCCGGCCCCCCGACCAGCGAGGAGCGGCTGAACGCGGTGCTGCTGTACGCGGCGCGGGAGCGGACCGCCGGGGTGCCGCCGCAGCCGGGGTCCGGGGAGCCGCACCGCCCGGTGTACACGGAGGCGGTGATCACCGGCCTGGCGGCGCTGACGCTCCACGGTTTCGCGGCGACCCCGCCCCTGACCGCCCTGGACACCATCGACGTCCTGGTCCCCCGCCTGCGCCGACTCCGCTCGACGGGCTGCGCCCGCATCGTCCGGACGCCCTCGATGCCGCCGGCGGAGGAGGTCACGGGACTCCCGGTCGCCCCCGTGCCGCGGGCGCTGGCCGACGCGGTGGCCGAACTCTCCGACGCGGGCGCGGTGCGCCGGCTGCTGACCGAGGCGGTGCGCGGTGGGCACTGTGAACCGGCGGCGGTGGTACGGGAGTTGAACCAGGCGAAGCTGCTGGGCCGGCCGCATGTGGTGGACGCCGTGGACTCCCTGCTGGCCGAGGGACGCGCCATCGCGGAGGACCGTCTGTACACGATGGTCCGCGAGTACGGCCTCCCCGACCCGGTCTGGAACCTCGACCTGCGCCTGCCGGGCGGGCCGCATCTGGGGGGCCTGGACGCGTACTGGCCGGAGCACGCGGTGGCGGTGGAACTGGACACGCGGGCCCCTCGACAGGACGAGGACGCCCTGTGGTCGGAGTACGCCCGCAAGCGCGAGCACCTGGAGCGGCTCGGCATCACGGTCGTGTACATCACCCCGAAGAAGCTCCGCGAGTCCCTGGAACAGCAGGCGGCGGTGGTCCGCACGGCCCTGATGGCGTCGACGGACCGGGATCCGGCGGCGTATGTCGTGGTGCTGCCCCGGTAGTTGGGGGTGGGGTGGCATCGGGAGGGGAGGGGAGGGGCCGCCGGGGGTGCGCTACTGGCGGCCCCTCCCCGTGCGGAGACGGCTCCACCAGCTCTTCCGGGTCCGGGGCGGCCGTACAGCCGTCGGCAGGAACGGTGTGCGGGGCGGACGGGGCGTGGGGGGGACGGGTGAGTTCCGCGCCTGCGAGGCCGCCGACGTCGATGCAGAGCGCGCCCTCCTCGTTGACCAGACAGATCTTGCTGCCGGCGGAGGCGATGGCACTGGCGGCCATGTCGAGGGCGAGTACGGCGATCGGCCGGTCCGGCCGGTGGGGATCCCACAGTCGCAGCGAGCCGTCCACGTGCGCCACGGCCAGCACCACCCTGCCCGGACCGGCGCCCACATGAACGGCGGCCATGTCCGCGATGAGGGTGTTGCCCTCCGCCATCACGGCGAGCCGAGTGCGGCTTGCGAGGTCCCACAGGAAGACCTTGCGGTAGTCGCACACAGCAAGCGCCGGTTCAGGCAGGTACACAAGCGCGGCGCCCTTGGGGAACGTGGTGGTCACACCGGAGAGTTCCCAGATGTGCTGCGGGTGGTCGTGATCGAACACGATGGTGTGCTCCTGCACATACGCGAGGATGAGGGCTCCACCGCCCCGCATCCGCAGGACCCTGATGCCACTGGGGCTGCGCAGGCGCTTACCATCGACGCGGCAGTCCTGCTTCCATCCGCCTCCAGTGCGCGGGGCCTCGGAGCACACGATCCCCCAGCCGTCGTCCAGTCTCTCCGCGTGGGCTATCAGGAGACGACCGTCCGAGCTCAGGAACGGCGCAGCACCGTAGAGGTAGTTGCTCAGTTCGGGCACTGATCTGCGTCCGTCCCTCTGCGTCCAGACTGTCCACTCCTGAGA
Source organism: Streptomyces cinnabarinus (assembly GCF_027270315.1). Classification (NCBI taxonomy): domain Bacteria; kingdom Bacillati; phylum Actinomycetota; class Actinomycetes; order Kitasatosporales; family Streptomycetaceae; genus Streptomyces; species Streptomyces cinnabarinus. The sequence goes on from NZ_CP114413.1 coordinate 3,266,732, forward strand.
TCTGAACAACAGCGGTCCTCCGGGCGGCCCTGTCACCCCGGACATCACCTTCTCCGGCCGGTCGATGAGATCGCCGGTCGCCGCATCACGGAAGGTGAATTCGTCCTCGGCGGAGCAGACGGCGAACGCGTCACCGTGACCGGGCACCTGGATGGCACAGACGCTCGCGGAGCGGCGGTGCGGGGACGCATCGGCACGGTCCGGCACTGCTGGTCGGGGCATCTCGAACACAGTGACCTTCTCATCTTCACCCGTGATCGAGATCAGCAGGAGCTCACCGCCAGGGCCCTCCACCACAGTGAAGGCGCCTTGAAAGGCGAGATCCACCATGACCGGCAATTCCGTCGAGTAGCCGCTCCTCCCGTCCCACAGGCTCAGTGGTCTGCGCCCCATGGACGAAGGCGCCAGCACCACCTGATCCCGCGTCGCGGGGATCGCTGCCATCCCCGCGCCGTCTGCCGGGGCGACAAGGATCCGCACCGGAACCCGACCCGCGCGAGGGCGGGATGAGAGGGGGAACGAGCGAGACTGGGCAGCGACCACAAGTCGCGGTGAACCGCCGTTCCCGTGCAGGCCGACCATGGCACCGATGGCGTTGCCGACGTCGAACGCCTTGTCACGACGCGCCTTGAGGTCCCTCACTCGAATCTCACCCGATCCGACGCTTGCGGCATAGGCGACCAAGACGCGCCCGTCGCTGGTCCGCATACCCGCGAGGTGTCCCACGGCGGTCATGCTCTTGTTACGGAAGGCCTCGGTCTGGCTCCGTTCGCGCGGATCCCAGATCTCCACACCCCCGAAACCACCGACGGCCAGGTGGTCCCGCTCCTGGTCGAAAGGTACGGCCGCCAGCACCGTGGCCATCACGCCGGAGCAGGTCAAAGGCGCGCCAACCATGGACTGGGACACGGGATCCCAGAAGTGGATGCGGGACCAAACAGCCTCCTCCGCGAGGGCCACCACCGTACGGCCATCACCCCAACGCAGCGCGGCAAGCGCCGTCACTTTCTCGCACTCCAGCGCGAACACACTGGTCGTAGGACTGCGCAGCCGACTGAAATCGGCCCATACCGGCGCCCATGACGCACCCCGCGACCACCAGCCTGCCGGATCCGGCAACACCCCGCGGAACTGTGCCTCGGCCACCGCCCGCAGAGCGCCGCGCTCGCCCGGAGCCGCCGCCGAGAGACGGTGATGCGCCGCACGGATCGCCGAGACCGCGTCCGGCAGCGGCGCCCGTCCCGGACGTGGTCGCGCCGCCTCGACCGCGACCGCGCCCGGGGCGAGGCAGTCCAGCAGGCGCGGTCTGGACACCAGCAGCTGCCAGTCGTCCGCGGCCGCGACATGTCCAGGAAGGTGGTGGACGAGGTAGGGGTGGGGCGGGGAAGGCATCGCCGCCTCGGCGGATTCGCACAGCCCTCGGGCGATCAGGCGGTGGCGGTCCGGGAGTTCGCCCGCCCGTGCCGCGAAGTAGTGCTCCTGGAAGGTGCGGTGTGCCAGTCGGTACACGCTCTGGCCGTGTTCGGCGTCGAGCATGATGTACGGCGCCGCGTCCGCCAGCAGGGCGTCGACGGCCGCTTCGTCGATGGCCGCGCTGTCCAGGGTGCGGGCGGCGATCTGCCAGACCCCGTCGGTACGCGGCAGTCCGCGGCCCTGGCCCAGGGCGAGGGCCTCCAGCAGCGGCGCGTAGGCCGGATCGCGGTCGCCGAGTCGACTCACCGCCGCCGCGAACAGTGCGCGGTAGTCGTGAGCCAGCAACTCCCCGCGCTGCTCCCGGTTCGCGGACCGGAGCAGTTCGGGCCGGGCCATCAGTTCATGGACCGCCAGCCTGGCGTACAGGAAGTGCCGCTCACGTGCTTCGATCTCCCGCCGCACCGCGTCCAGTTCCGCCATGTCGATCTCCGGAAACCCGGCCAGCAACCGCCGCCGTACGTACTCGTCCGCCGCGGCGCTGTCCCGCTCCACGGTGACCCGTTCCGGCGGGCTGCCCAGCGCGTCCAGGATGTCCGTGTCCTCGCCCGCCGGGGAGTCCGGGCCCTCCTTCGTGGAGCCGCGGGTGCCGATCAGGACGCGGACTCCGTCGATCTCGGCGATGCGGGCTAGGGTGCCGCGGGCGACGACCAAAGGGTCCTGGGCCTCGTCCAAGGCGTCGACCAGGACCGTGAAGGGCGTCTCGCGCTCCGACAGCAACGCCACCAACTGGTCCGCGTCCTCGACCGAGTCGTCCGCTGCGAGCTGCCGTACGACGTCTGTTGTCGTCGCGCCCGTCAAGTGCAGGACCGCGTCGAACACGTGCGGTGGGGGCAGGGTCTCCATACCCGGACCGTCCGTCATTCCGGCCCGTGCCAGCAGTGCGCTCAGCTCCGGGTTGGCCTGGACCACGACGTTTCCGAGAAGCGCGGACTTGCCCGAGCCCGCCTCGCCGGTGACGACCAGCATGCCCCGGGTCGCGGTGTGCAGCCACTCGGCGATTCGGGCGCCCTCCTCGCGGCGGCCCATGAAGTACCAGGCCAGTTCGCCCTGTTCGGCGCCTTGGGCCTTGGGGAGGAAGTGGCCGCGTTCGTCGGGGGTGAGGGTGGCCACGAAGTCGCGGAGTTCGGCGTAGACGTCGAGTGGTGCCGTCACCGGGCCGGTCAGGCGGCGCCGGGGCAGGGGCGGGGCCTGGTAGAGGCCGAGGTCCGCGACCATGCCGGAGTCGCCCAGCCGGTCCTGGACCCGGCCCACCAGGTCGCGCAGCTGGATCGCCTCGTCGTTGTCGCTGTACCCGGAGAGCGCGTCCGACAGGACTTGACGGAACTTGCCGAGGTATCCGGCGCCGTAGCCGCCGACCCCGATGACCGCGAGCCGGTCCAGGCCGCCCTCGTCGTAGAGCCGGGAGAGCAGGATCTCGACGAACCGTTTGGCTCCGCACGCCTCGATGACGACGAGTGCCCATGCCTCCTCGTCCAGGGAGCGGTGCCGCCATTCCTCGATCACGTACTCGGCGAAGGACGCGGGGTTGAGCGCGTTCACCGTCATCGGGTCGGGGGTGTCCTCGACGGCAAGCCATGCCTTGGGGCCGAGGGCCTGGCCGTGACCGGCCCAGTAGAGCATCGAGCTGCGCGGGGCGGGCGGGTGCGCCCAGGCTCTCAGGCGACCGCCCACCGAGGAGTAGTCGCGCGGTCCCGGTCCCCAGTGCTCCTCCTGTCCGCCGATCTCCTCGACCAGCTCGGCGACCCGGGCCGCCTGGTCGTCGGCGTCCAGGGCGGGGAACGTCTGCTGCCGGTATCTCCCGATCGGGACCGGTACGAAGCTGAAGTCACTCATCGGGGGCTACCGCCAACACCAGTTGGCTCACCGCCGAGAATCCGCCGGACTTGGCCTCGATCCGGTAGAGGCCTGGTCCGGGCAGGGGTACCTCGGCGTACAGGCTGCCGTCGTGCGGGGTCAGCCACGGGCGGGCGATCTCCAGGTTCGCGGCGAGGTCGAAGACCTTGCAGACCACCGCCGCCGGGTTGTCCACGAGGTCGACCTCAATGGGGCAGGGACGGCCCACCTCCACCATGTCCGGTACGTACAGGCCGAGTTCCGTGGCGCCCAGTGGTGGGCCGAGCGGGCGCTCGGTGAGGACCGAGCAGGCGTAGGCGATGGCCTCCTCGCTGCGGGCGATGGATCCGTGGTTCTGCGGGAGGTAGAAGGCCGGGCTGCCGGGCAGGGTGGCGGCGTCCCGGTAGACCGTGCCGTCGCCGCGCCGGTCGGCGCAGGTGCCGCCGTCCGGGACGTACTCCTGGACGTGCGCCGTACCGCCCGCCAGCGTCAGGCTCTGCGGGGTGCGCTGACCGACGCCGACCACCGCGCGCAACTGCGGCAGTGGGGCCGCCGCACGCAGCCGCTCCTGCCGGTCGAGCGACCGCTGGGCCAACTCCAGGTCCCCACCGAGGGATTCGACGTCGACGGCGGTCAACTGGCTGTACGCGCAGCAGCGTTCCTTGACGCACCGGTAGCCGGGGAGCAGCTCATGGAGCCCCGGGAGGGTACAGGCCAGCGCCCGCAGTCGGCGGCGGGGCAGCGGCAGGGGCGTTCCCCGTCCCGTGGCGAGCAGGCCGGCCGCCTGGACCGAACCGTAGAAGGGCGTGCCCAGCGTGATCAGCGTCCGCAGTTCACCCGCACCCCCGAGTTCCGTCACGAAGTAATGCGCGACCAGCCCGCCCATGGAATGGGCGACCAGCGTGAGTCGGGCGTCCCGACTGCCCTGCGGATGGGCTCGCCATGCCTGTAAGTGGGCCTCGGCGGCCTTGGCCAGCTCCGCCGCCGCGTGGGCGACGGAGAGCCGCCAGTCGTAGGCGAATTCCAGGACCGCGTCCGGGTGGGCCGCGTTGTTCCGCACGCCCCGGAGCAGTTCGCGGTACGGCTCGAAGCCGCGCAGTACCGGGGCGAAGGCGGGGAAGCGCAGCATGCGGGTCGCCCGGATCCGGCCCGTGCGGCCCGCACGCTCGTCCTCGGTGACGTGCAGCTTGGCGAGCGCGTCGCCCGTCGTCCACGCGCTGCCGTACCAGCGCGGATCCGAGACGCCCCACAGGACCCGTCCGGTCGCGCTCTCGATCAGTTCGCTGCCCATGATCCCGGGCAGTACCACCACCGCGTCGCGGTGTCCTGCCGCCGGTGAAATCGCCACCGCGTGCTCCCCCGGAAGTCGCGCTTCACATGAGCAGCAGGATAGCCAGCGGGGCGGGTCGGGGCCCTACTCGCCGCAGAACTCCGCCTCCAGCACCGCGTCGCTGTCCCCCGCCCAGTCACCGTTGAAGTTGAAGGACAGGGAGTGGCGGCCGTCCGCCGTGGTGACCGCCTCCGAGGTGGAGCCGTGGATGCCGCCGCCGTGACCCCAGACGGTGGTGCCGCAGGTGAGTTTGCGTTCGATCAGGCCCAGGCCGTAGCCCGCGTTCGGGATCTCGTCGACCTTGACCGTGGTCTTCATCTCCTTGAGCTGCTCGGCGGGGAGCAGCCGGCCCTTCAGCAGCGCGCTGTAGAAGCGGTTCAAGTCGGAGGAACTGGCGACCATTTCGCCTGCCGCGCCGGCCAGGCTCGGGTTCAGCTCGGTTACGTCGTACGTGGGGCCCGTCGTCGACTCGGCCAGCTTCGAGTAGCCGCGGCTGCTGGGCTGCGGGAGGGTGAACCGGGTACCGGGGACCGACGTCGCGCGCATGTTGAGCGGGGTGAGGATGCGGGCTCGGATTTCATCGCCGTACGCGTTGCCCGTGGCCTTCTCGATCACCAGGCCCGCGAGCAGGTAGTTGGTGTTGGAGTAGTGCCAGTCCGTACCGGGCTCGAAGTGCGGCTTGTTGGTCATGGCCAGCGCGATCAGTTCCTCGGGCGTCTTCGTGTCGTAGCGGTTCTGGAAGAAGCCGTCCTTGGTGAAGTACGCCTCTCCGAACGACTTGTCCTCGGTGACGTTGAAGATCCCGCTGGTGTGGTTGAGGAGTTGGCGCAGGGTGATCTCGCGGCCGTCGTGGCCGTTGCCCTCCACCGTGCCCGGCAGCCACTTGTCGACCTTGTCGTCCAGGGACAGCCGTCCCTCCGCCTCCAGTTGGAGCAGCACGGTCGCTACGAAGGTCTTGGTGATGCTGCCTACGCGGTAACGGTCTTCCGTCGATCGCTTCTTGCCCGTCCTGAGGTTGCCGACGCCCTCCGTCGCGGACCAGGTGTGGCTGTTCGTCCGCGCGGTGGCTGTCACTCCGGGTACGCCGTCCTTGACGGCCGCCTTCATCGCGTCGCGGGTGGCGGAGTGGCCACCGGACTGCGCCATCGCCGGGCCCACCAGAGCCGCCGAGAGCGCTACGGCCGTGGCAGCGACCAGCATCGTCCGAACTCGTACTCGCGTGGTCATGTCTTCCCCCTTCAAGGGCCCGACGCCTCGAATGCGTCGGGCCGGTCGGGAAGGCAGACCTGTGGCGATTCGGGATGGTTGAGCAATGTAGCCCGGTTGAGTGACTTTCAGCCCTTCTTCAGCACCAGTTCGGTGTTGCGGTCCGCGAGGGATCCGGCGAGGTCGGTCCGGGCGCCGGGGGCGTTGAAGGACAGCTCGCGGTAGAGGGCGGCGAGGCCGGTCTGGGAGAGGTCGGTGAAGTCGGTGCGGTGCGGGGCGGCGGCCTCCACGCAGGTGGTGAACAGGGAGATCGTGCCGTCCTTGTTGTCCACCAGCTCGATGACCCGGGCGAGCTGGGGGTAGTCGACGTGCGAGGCGGTGGAGATCTCCCAGAAGGAGCGGCCGTCGGGCGCCGAGTGCGGGGTGATGGCGTTGCGGTGGATGTGGCCGTTCACCCAGGCCAGGACGTTGGGGTGGCTGCCGAGGAGGGCGAGGACCTCCTGGCCGTTGTGGCGTCGCTCGGTCGGCCGGGCCGGGTCGGGGCGCGTGTTGTCCATCGTCTCGCTGGTGTGGTGGCTGAAGACGATGGCGTACGAGTCCTTGTTGTCCCGCAGCGTCTTGTCCAGCCAGCGCAACTGGGCGCTGCCGATGGACCCTTCGTAGTGGCCGCCCGCGTCGGTGGTGTCCATGCTGATGCCGATGACGTCGTCGGCGATGCGGAAGCTGTAGTACTGGGTGCCCGCGTCGAGGTTCGCCGAGGAGTAGCCGTGTCCGACCGGGCCGACGCCCCGGTGGGCCGGGTCGAGGTGGGCCTTGAGGTACTCGGTCGGGGTGTACGGGGCACGCCGCTCGTCGGCGGTGACCGAGCGCATGTCGCGGGCGTGGGCCTTGAGCACCTCGCGGAGCAGGGCGCCCTGGGGGTCCTTGGCCTTCTTCAGGGCGTCCTGGAGCTTCTTGGCCTCGGCCGCGGGCAGGCTCATCAGCTTCTTGCCGCCCACGGCGTAGTCGGTGAGGTAGGTGTCGCCGTGCGAGGCGTAGCAGCCGAGCGGCAGGGAGTCGTGGTTGCCGACGGTGGAGTACCAGGGGATGGTCAGGCCGGGGCTGTTCAGCTCCCGCACGGCCGCCGCGAGGAAGCCCTCCAGGTAGGGGAAGCCGAGCTGCTTGTCGTGGTCGCGGACGGCCGAGTCGGGCTGCCAGTACTGCTTCAGACCGCTGTTGAGGACGCCCTCGTAGTGCCGCGGGTCACCGGAGTCGGGGGTGATCCGGCCGCCGCTCATGACGGTGAGGAACCACTCCAGCTCGGTGCGGGCGTTGTTGTCGGTGTTGTCGCCGGTGGTCATGGCGAACTGGAGCGGGGCGCCGGTGACGGGGGCGCCCCGCAGCGCGTTGACCCGCTCGATCAGCGAGACGGCGCCGTGCACGGTGAGCGCCTCGTGCGGGCGCCAGGCGTGCACGTCGGTGGAGCGCAGGTACTCCAGGCGCATCGGGTGCTGGGCGTCGATGATGTGCAGGTCGGTGAGCTGGACGAACGCGGCGAGCGTCGTACGGCGGTCCGCGCGGCCCGACTTGGGCGCGGCCAGCTCGCCGCGCACCGTGCGGCGCCAGCCGGGCCCGTCGCCGAGCCGGCGGAAGCCGGAGGTGCCCCGGGGCGCGGAGACGCCCGCGAGGGTGGTGCCGCGGGTGTAGGGGCGCAGCGGCAGGAAGGGCGCCCGGCGCGAAGAGGCGACGGGCGCCTCCCCGGAGGCGGCGGCCGCCGGGGTGCCGGTGGTCGTGGTGGCGGCCTGGCTGTCGGTGGGCCGCAGGGCGTAGCCGACACCGGCGGAGAGGGACACCGCACCGGCGGCGGCGAGGACGGTACGGCGGTGGACGCCCAGCGCGGAGCTGGCGACAGAGCGTATGCGCGACATGGCGCGGTCTCCCCGAGTGCGTGACGCGTCGGCAGTGGTCGCGGGCGTCGCTGTCGCGAACAACCCGCTCGCTCTGGATCGTTGGCACCGGGAATGACCTGCGCGTGAACGAGGCGGCAACGCGCAGCGCCGATCACCGTACGTGGATCTTGGGCTACCCTGCGCGCCCCCAGCCGCTCCTCGGACGGCCGGGGCGCGGTTACTCCGTGTTCATCTTCGCGGGTATCCGGCGGGTACTCGGGGGGATTTCAGGGGTGCTCCGGGTTCGCGGGCGAGTACTCCGGCGGGGACCAGCGCAGGGGTACGGCGGCCGGAATCTCGATCGCCTCGAACAGGGTGAACCGGACTCGGCGTTCGGGTGCGAACTCGACCCGGGCCTCGCCGGTGAGGTGCAGGGCCGTGCCCGAGGTCCAGTCCAGGAAGAGCAGTCCGGCGCGCGGGTCGGCGGCGAGGTTGCCGAGGCTGAGGAACATGGCGTTGCCCGGGTAGTCGCGCCAGCTCAGTTCGCGCGGTGAGTCGACGCGCACGAAGCCGGGGTTGCCGCCGCGATGGCTGGCGTCGGCACCGCCCGCGTGGACGCTGGCCAGGAAGAAGGTGTCCGCCGCGGCGACGAAGGCGGCCTGTCCCTCGGTCAGCTCGCCGCTCCGGCGGGGCTCGCCCGGAGCCCGGTCGGACAGGATCTCGTACGTCTGTCTGCGCTGGAGGTACTTCGGGCAGTTGGCGAAGACGCGGTCCGCCTCGATGGCGAGCCCGTTCGGGGTGGGCCGGGCGTGGCCGTTCAGCCGCATCCGGCGCCGGGTGCGCGGGTCGAGGGCGATGGTGCCGACCGGGGTGCCCCCGGTGGCGAGCGCCGCCGCGAGAGGGGCGGCCGGGGAGCCCCCTCCCGCGACGGAGATCTGCCGGGGTCCGGTGGCCCGCACGAACCCCGGCTCCCCCGCCAGCGGCGCCGCCCACACCCCGCCCGTCGCCGGGTCGGCGGCGCCGATCACCAGCAGCGGCTGGAGTTCGAGGAAGGCGGCGGCCACCGGCTTGATGCCCTCCCCGACGGACCGGCCGACATGGGCGGCGAGGTCCCGCACGCCGAGCCGGTCCTGCACGGCGAGCGAGCCCTCGTGGTAGACACCCATGGCTAGAAGAACCCGCAGGTGGGCGCCGACTCATGGGGCGCCGGAGCGCCCTCCGCGCCGCTCGGCACCGAGATCTCCAGCCGGGTGCCGTCGGGGTCGAAGAAGAAGATGCCGCCGGACCCGGCGCCTTCGGCATGGGCCACGACGCCGTCGTAGGCGAACTCCACGCCGTACTCGCGCAGGGCCGTCTCATAGGCGCGGACCCGCTCGACGGAGTCCGCCTGGAAGGCGAGGTGGTGCAGGCCGGCCCGGCTCTCGTCGTAGGGCGCCGCCGCCTGCTGCCAGAGCGTGAGGACGAGGGTGTCGCCGTCCCCCAGGAACGCGTATCGCCGGTCCTCCTCCTTGCCCTCGGCGAGCAGGGCGAAGCCGAGGACGTCCCGGTAGAAGGCGAGGGAGCGGTCGAGATCGGTGACGTTCAGGCCGAGGTGGCCGGTGCGCAGGGTCATGGGTTTTCCCTCCACTGGTTCTAACCTGTGTAAGTGAGATTAGTGGTTAGATTCAAAGGGTGTCAACCAGTCACCTACTCTTGACCGGTTAGCACGAAGGGAGCCCCCCATGTCCGACCCCCGCCCGCACCTCGGCGAGCCGCTCGCACTGGACCTGCTGAACACACGGTGGATGCGGGACGGGACCCTTCAGGACCTGCTGACGGACACCGAGGGGCTCGCGATCTGGCTCGCCTCGAACGGCCTGGACGGCACCTTCTCCGCCGACGCCACGACCCTGCGCCACCTGGTCCAGGCCCGCGACGCGATCAAGGCCGCCGTCGACGGGTCACCGCGGGACGCGGCGCCGCTCGTCGACGCGGTCCTCACGCACGGCCGTATCCGGGCCACGCTCACCGCGGACGGACCCGGCGAACTGCCCGAGTTCCACTCCCCCGCCTGGGGCCCGGCCTGGCTCGCCGCCCGCGACTACCTCCGGCTGCTCGCCGACGCGCCGGACCGGATCCGCGCCTGCGCCCACGAGGCCTGCGTCCTGTACTTCCTCGACACCTCGCGCAACGGCACCCGCCGCTGGCACTCCATGGCGACCTGCGGCAACCGCGCCAAGGCCTCCCGGCATTACGCCCGGACCAAGGAGGACTGACACCCCTCGGGCGACTTGCACCTTTACCGGTGATCACGCCCGGAAAGGGATAGCGGGTTTTCCCCATCCCTGAATCTCGATTGGGTCAACTCTCCCCAAACATCCTTGCCTTGGGTAAAGCTGAGCGATCGCTTCACGCTCGTTCCTTTACCTACAAGGGATGCCGATGACCCACACCCCCCAGCGCGAACCCATATCGGGCACCAGACGCGCGGCCCGGATCGCCGTGGCCGCGGGGCTCGTGGCCGCGCTCTCCGCCGCGGGGCCGATACCCATGGCCTTCGCCGAGGACGCCCCGGCCGCGGCCGACCCCGCCGTCAAGTCCGCGCACGACAAGCTCGGTTCGGACGACGCGGACCTGCTCGCCGACGCCAAGGCGGCCGGCGACAAGAACGTCACGATGATGATCGCCACCGCCCCCGGAAAGACCGAGCAGGTCGCCGGGGAACTGGACGCGGTCAAGGGCGGCTCCGTGGGCCGCACCTACGACAAGCTCGGCTACGTCCGGGCCACGGTCCCCACCGGCAAGGCCGACGCGGCCATCGCCGCCGCCGCGAAGCTCTCCTCGGTGCACGGCATCGACCTGCGCGAGGAGATCCCGCTGGAGGACCCGGCCGTCGACACCAAGAAGTCGGCGTCGACCGCGGCCGCCTACCCGGCCCCCGGCAAGAAGACCCCGGCCGAGAACCCGTACAACCCCTCCTTCGAGACGGGCGCCGTCGACTTCGTCGACGACCACCCGAAGGCGGACGGCCGCGGCATCACCATCGGTGTCCTGGACTCCGGCGTGGACCTCTCCCACCCCGCGCTCCAGAAGACCACCACCGGCGAGCGCAAGATCGTCGACTGGGTCACCGCGACCGACCCGATCCTCGACAGCGACGCCACCTGGCGCCCGATGACGACCAACGTCTCCGGGCCCAGCTTCACCTTCGGCGGCCGCACCTGGACGGCACCCGCCGGGTCGTACCAGGTCAACCTGTTCCGCGAGTCCGTCACCGCGGGCGGCGACGCCAAGGGCGACGCCAACCGGGACGGCGACACCACCGACGTCTGGGGCGTGCTCTACGACGCCGCGGCCGGCACGGTCCGGGTCGACCTGAACAACAACTTCGACTTCGGTGACGACACCCCGATGAAGCCGTACAAGGACGGCTTCCAGATCGGCTGGTTCGGCACCGACAACCCGGACACCGACGTCGCCGAGCGGCAGCCGTTCGTCGTGGAGATCCGCAAGGACGTCCCGATGGACCCCTTCGGCGGTGACTGGGTCGGCCAGAAGCGCGACTTCGTCAACATCGGCGTCATCGAGTCCGAGCACGGCACGCACGTGGCCGGCATCACCTCCGCCAACGGCCTGTTCGGCGGCGAGATGAACGGCGCCGCGCCCGGCGCGAAGGTCGTCTCCTCGCGCGCCTGCACCTGGACCGGCGGCTGCACCAACGTCGCGCTGACCGAGGGCATGATCGACCTCGTCGTCAACCGTGGCGTCGACATCGTCAACATGTCCATCGGCGGTCTGCCGGCGCTGAACGACGGCAACAACGCGCGCGCCGAGCTCTACACCCGCCTGATCGACACCTACGGCGTCCAGCTGGTGATCTCCGCGGGCAACTCAGGACCCGGCGCCAACACCATCGGCGACCCGGCCCTGGCCGAGAAGGTCATCTCGGTCGGCGCATCCGTGTCCCGGGAGACCTGGGCCGCCAACTACGGCTCCCAGGTCGAGAAGCGGTACGCGATGATGCCGTTCTCCTCCCGCGGCCCGCGCGAGGACGGCGGGTTCACCCCGACGCTCGTGGCACCGGGTGCCTCCGTCAACACCATCCAGACCTGGCTGCCGGGCGCCCCGGTCGCCGAGGCGGGCTACTCCCTGCCGGCCGGCTACGGCATGCTCCAGGGCACCTCGATGGCCTCCCCGCAGGCCGCCGGCTCCGCCGCGCTGCTGCTGAGCGCCGCCAAGCAGAAGGGCATCGCCCTCACCCCGGCGACCCTGCGCACCGCGCTCACCTCGACCGCCGACCACATCAGCGGGGTCCAGGCGTACGAGGAAGGCGCGGGCCTGATCAACATCCCGGACGCCTGGGACTCGATCAAGGACGGCGCCACCGCGCACACCTACTCGGTCAAGGCGCCGGTCGACACCGCGATCGACCAGTTCCTGAAGACCCCCGGCTTCGGCACCGGTCTGTACGACCGCGAGGGCGGTCTGAAGGCCGGCCAGAAGAAGACGTACGAGATCACCCTGACCCGTACGTCGGGCGCCGACCGCGCGATCCGGCACGAGCTGCACTTCGAGAACAACGCCGGTGACACCTTCCGCATCGTCGGCTCCGACGAGGTGAACCTGCCGCTGAACCAGCCGGTCACCGTCAAGGTGCAGGCCGCGCCGAAGTCCGCCGGGCTGAAGAGCGCGATCCTGGAGGTCGACGACCCGCGCACCGAGGGCATCGACAAGCAGGTCATGTCGACGGTCGTGGTCGCCGCGCCGCTGAAGTACACCTACTCGGCGTCCGGCACGGTGCAGCGCAACAGCACCAAGCACTACTTCGTGACCGTGCCCGAGGGCGCCAAGTCGCTGGAGGTCGCGATCGGCGGTCTGAAGGACAAGAGCCAGACCCGCTTCATCGCCATCCACCCCTACGGCGTTCCGTCGGACACCACGTCCACGCCGAACTGCTACAACAACTACCTCGACGGCAACGGCTGCCGCCCGGACGTGCGCTCGTACGCCGACCCGCAGCCCGGCGTCTGGGAGATCGAGGTCGAGTCGCGGCGTACCTCGCCGGTGCTCGACAACCCGTTCAAGCTGGACGTCACCGTCCTCGGCGCGGCCTTCGACCCGGAGACCGTGACCGTGCCCGAGGCCAAGGTCGGCACCCCGGTCGAGGCCTCCTGGAAGGTGACGAACAAGTTCGCCGCCCTGGACGGCAAGCTGGCCGGCGGCCCGCTCGGCTCCTCCAAGACGGCCCGGCGGACCATCGCCGACCACGAGACGCAGACCACCACGGTCGCGGTGCCCGAGGGCGCCTCGTCCCTGGACGTCGCCATCGGCAGTGTCTCGGACAACGCCGCCGACCTGGACCTGACGGTCTACGACCAGGCCGGCAACCAGGTCGCGCAGGCCGCCGACGGTGACTCGGAGGAGGCGGTCTCGATCGCCAAGCCCGCTGCCGGCACCTACACGATCGAGGTCGTGGGCTACTCGGTGCCCTCCGGCTCCACCGCCTACGACTACCTGGACGTGTTCTTCTCCGCCGCGCTCGGCTCGGTCACCGTCGACGAGTCGACGGCGGTCAAGCTCGGCACGGGCGACTCCGCCACGGTCGCCGCGAGCGTCACCGCCGCGGCCGCCGCGCCGGAGGGCCGTGAGTTCTTCGGCCAGGTCCAGCTGCTGAACGCGCGCGGCACGGTCGCGGGCTCGGGCAGCGTGAAGATCGAGAAGGTCACGCCGTAACGATTCGGTCGATACGGCAGAGCGGGCGGGCGTCCTCACGGGCGCCCGCCCTTTCTTCAGCTGCTTCTTCTGCTGCTTCTTCCGCGTGGGTCTACCGTTCGCAGGCCATGGAGCGGGACTCGGCCAGCGAGCGGGTGATCCACTCCCGTTCCATGGCGACCTCCTTGGCGCCGACCACCCACATGTCGGGCCGGGTGTCCTGCCCGGAGACACCGAACAGGACCTGGTCGCCCGTGCGCAGGCCGGGCACGGTGTCCTCGTCGATGACGTAGACGAGGGGCTCGTCCGCCACGGACCCGGGCTTCTCGGGCTTGTGCACCCGCGTCACCCGCACTTCCACGCGCACCTCTCCGGTGCCCGCACCGGCCGTCTCCACGGAGGTGACGTCCCCCTCCGCGACCAGGCTCGCGCAGGCGAGGTACCCGGGGCTGCCGAGGGCGAGGTCGGCCTGGGCCTCCTCCGACGCCTGCGACTTCGCGGCGTCGGCCGCCGACGCGCCCGAGTCGTCGCCGGCGCCGGTGCCGGACACCGAGACCAGCCAGCCCAGGCCCACCACCACGCTCCCGGCCGCGGCCACGGCGAGCGAGCCGAGGGCGACCCGGAACATCCGGCGTCTGACCTGTCGTACCGGACGGGGTGCCGGGGCCGGTCGCGGGGCCGGAGCCGGTGCGCCGGGTTCGGCCAGCGCCCGGCCGATGATGTCCAGTTGCTCCCGCAGGACGGCGAGGTCCGCGGTGGCCGAGCGGTGCTCGGCGCGGACGGCGTCGTCCGCCCCCTCGGGCAGGGGTTCGTCGGTGATCGCGGCCATCAACGCGTCGATGCCACTGTGTTCGGCGGTCACGTCACACCACCTCGTCCTCGTGCAGGCGGGTGCGCAGAATCCGTACCGCCGTGTGCAGCCTGCTCTTGACCGTGCCCTCGGGGATGGCGAGTTGCTCGGCGATGTCCCGCACGGGCAGGTCGGCGAAGAAGCGCAGGACCACCACCTGGCGCTGGGCGTCGGGCAGTTCGTCCAGGCCCTGGGCCACGGCGAGGGAGAGCACGCTGCTGTCCTCGCCGGAGGGGTGCTCCGACTGGCGCAGGGCGGCGAGGCGTTCGCCGAGCCGCTCCTGGCGGCGCTTGGCCCGGTGCCAGTCCATGGCGAGGTTGGAGGCGACCACCGCCGCCCACGCGGACACGTCCCGCGGCGCCTCCCGGCCGCTCGCCGCCCGCTCCAGCAGGCGCAGGCGGACCTGCTGCACCCCGTCCAACAGGTCCGCCTGCGGCACCCCGCCGAGCGCGAGCACCGCTCGCACCCTGCGCTCCTGAGTCGCGTCCAGAGGGTCGTCCGGTGCCTCCGGTACGCCGTCCCCCTGACCGCGACGGGTCATTCTGCGCAGCACAGCCACCCCTCCCCTCGCCGCGTTTCTCCTATGACGCCGGTCGGGGCGGAAACGTTCGGCCCGACTTCCGGAATCTTCTATTCGATCTTTCCTTCACACCTTCTCCACTGTCAGCATGTGCCCCATGACGCACATCACCAAAGGGGCCAACACCCCTGTCCCCGCAGGTCCCTTGCGGGTTGCCGTAGTCCGCCGGAAGGTGCCGGGGACGCCCGCCGTGGAGGTGTCGGCGCTGCTGCTGGACGCGGCGGGCAAGGTGCGCGGCGACGCCGACCTCGTCTTCCACGGCCAGCCCTGGCATCCCTCGGGCGCGGTGCGGCACATCGGCACCGGGGACGCCGGTGAGCGGTTCGCGGAGTGGCTGGAGCTGGATCTGCCCCGGATGGAACCGGCGGTCCAGCGGGTACTGATCGCCGCCTCCTGCGACGACGGGACCTTCGGGCAGGTGCCGGGGCTCGCGGCGCAGACGGTGGCGGCGGACGGCGCGATCGTCGCGCACTACGAGGTGACGGACGCGGCCGCCGAGACGGCCTTCGTGCTCGGTGAGTTCTACCGGCGCAACGGCGAGTGGAAGTTCCGTGCGGTGGGGCAGGGGTACGACTCGGGGCTGGCGGGGCTGGCGACGGACTTCGGGATCATGGTGGCGGAGGAACCGGTGCCGCCGGTGGCCCCTGCCCCTGCTCCGGCCCCTGCCCCTGCTCCGGCCCCTGCCCCTGCCCCTGCCCCGGTGCTGAACACCGGGGTGGCGAAGACGTCGTCGCCACAGGCAGCGCCGGCCACGGTGACACTGACGGACCGGACCCACGACTTCGAGTTCGCCCCGTACGTCCGCACCGGCCAGTACAAGGAGGACATCACCATCGATGTGCCGTTCCCGCCGAACTCGGGGCCGGTCATCGTGGAGGCCAAGGTCAAGGGCGCCACCTGCCATGTCAAGAGCCCCGGCGGCGACGACATCCTCCGCTCCATCGAGGACGACTTCAAGGGCCGCGGCCTGGTCCTGCCGCCGCCGGAGGGCGGCCCGATACCGCTGGAGGTCGACTGCTTCGGCGACTGGACGATCACCGTGCTGCCCCTGTCGGCGGCCCGCCCGCTCGGCCAGAAGAAGGTCAAGGGCCACGGCGACGACGTCCTCGCCTACACCGGCCCGGCGGCCGAGCTGAAGATCTGGGGCGAGCGCGGCGACGCCTGGCTGCGGGTCAAGCGCCACCAGGGCGACACCCGCAACCTCAACGACGCCCAGCAGCTGCACAGCGGCATGGGCCGGGTCAAGAAGACCGTGCGCATACCCGAGGGTCCGCTCCTGTTCACCGTGGAGCGCAGCGACGGCGACTGGGAACTGAGCGCCAGCCCCCTGCGCGTCGAGGAGCCGCCCAGGGTGCGCGGGGAGAACAGGTACGAGGGCCAGGGCGAGAGGACGATCACGCTGGTCAACCCGCGGCCCGGACGCCCCTCGCTGCTCCTGTTCGACTTCCCGGGCGCCGGGCGCGGCTTCGACATCGGGGTGTGGCTCGTCAACGAGTACGGCGACGAGGACGAGTGGCTCAGCACCTACAACCACGGCACCCGCGGCACGGCCCTGGTCTTCAGCATGGGGCAGACCGAGCGGAAGATTCGGGTCAAGCACACGGGCACCTGGTCGCTGCGTCTGCTGCCCGAGGACGAGGCGCCACTGATCACCGGCCCGGCCGAGGGCAAGGGCACCACGGTCCTGCGGTACCCGGGGCCGCCCACGCTGATGACCGTGCGGCGGACTTCGTCCGGCAAGGAGGAGAGGCTGGTCGCGCACGCCCTGAACCACCCGTTCGGCAGGCCGGTGATCATCGTCGACACCCTCGGCCGCCGGCAGCCCGGTCTCGGTCCCGTCTTCGTCGACCCCGGCGGTTCCTGCTTCGTGGCCGTCTACGCCACCGACAGCACGAAATGGCGGCTGGAGCCGGAGCCGCTCAGCGCGGCGACCGGGCTCGGCCGGCGGAACCAGGGCGAGGGATACGGAGTCGTACGTCACACCGGGCCCGAGGCCGAAATGATGGTCGCCGGATCGAGCGGGCTCACCCACGTCTTCGAACTGGACGAAAACCTGTTCCCCCAGCGGAAAATCACCGGTTCTTCCGGCCCGTACCGGATCCCGAGCTCGATCCTGCAGGTCCGCTCGATGGGCGGCTGGGTGATCGAACTGCGCGACTGACAGGAATGGCGTCCCATCCCTCGGGCAAACGATTGGACACAACGGCCTGGAGGGGACGCATCATGGAAACGTCCAGGCCACGCAATCGCCACAGCGAAGGAGTCCCCGTGAGGGTCGGAATCGTCGGAGCCACCGGTCAGGTCGGCACGGTCATGCGCAAGATCCTCAAGGACCGGAACTTCCCGGTCACGGAGCTGCGCCTGTTCGCCTCGGCCCGCTCGGCGGGGACGGTCCTGGACGGCGTCACGGTGGAGGACGCGGCCACGGCGGACTACACGGGCCTGGACATCGTGCTGTTCTCAGCCGGCGGCTCGACCTCGAGGGCGCTGGCCGAGAAGGTCGCCGCGCAGGGCGCCGTGGTGATCGACAACTCCTCGGCCTGGCGCCGGGACCCCGAGGTGCCGCTGGTCGTCTCCGAGGTGAACCCGCACGCCGTCGCGGACCGCCCCAAGGGGATCATCGCCAACCCGAACTGCACCACGATGGCCGCGATGCCGGTGCTGAAGGTGCTGGACGCGGAGGCGGGCCTGACGGCGCTGGTGGCCACCACCTACCAGGCGGTGTCCGGCTCGGGCGTCGCGGGCGTGGCGGAGCTGCACGGGCAGGTCCTGAAGGTCGTCGCCGACGCGGACAAGCTGACGCACGACGGCGAGGCGGTCGACTTCCCCGAGCCGCAGGTCTACAAGCGCCCGATCGCCTTCAATGTGCTGCCCTTCGCCGGCAACCTCGTCGAGGACGGTCTGAACGAGACCGACGAGGAGCAGAAGCTCCGCAACGAGTCCCGCAAGATCCTGGAGATCCCGGAGCTGAAGGTCTCCGGCACCTGTGTCCGGGTCCCGGTCTTCTCCGGCCACTCCCTCCAGGTCAACGCCCGGTTCGAGCGCCCGATCAGCCCGGAGCGCGCGACCGAGCTGCTCGCCGGGGCGCCGGGTGTCGTCCTCTCCGAGATCCCGACCCCGCTCCAGGCGGCCGGCAAGGACGCCTCGTACGTGGGCCGCGTCCGCACCGACGAGACCGTCGACAACGGCCTCGCCCTGTTCATCTCCAACGACAACCTCCGCAAGGGCGCGGCTCTGAACGCGGTGCAGATCGCGGAACTGGTGGCGACCGAACTCAAGGAGCGGCAGGGCTAGTCCCTTCCGACCTCGTAGAGGAAACAGCCGTACTCGACGGCCCGGACGTGGACGAGCGCCACGGCCGGGTCGTCGAACGCGTTGTGGAGGGCGATGTCGTCGGGGGCGTCGACCAGCGTGCCGCCGAGGATGCGGCCGTCGGCCGAGTAGCGGCGCAGCGTGCGGTGGGCGTCGGCGAAGGGCAAACCGTCCGACCGCGGCCCCGCGCACTCCTGCGCGTGGATGAAGACGGGCCCCTGCTCGTCGTAGGCCCCCGGATCCACTCCGCTCTCCGCCGCCCAGCGCCGCAACGGCGCGTACGAGACCAGGGCGATCCGCTCGCCCGGGGCGCTCCGTCGCAGGCAGCAGCGGAGCGGGGCGCCGCCCTCGTCGTCGGTGAAGGGGGACAGCGGGCGGCCCGCGTCGTCGGTGGTGCGCAGTTCCTCGAGGGCGGACCGGTCGATGGGCCGTGCGGTGTACGTCGTCGTCATGTGTTCCAGGCTGGCGCGTGCGGGGCCGGATGAACGGCGGGATTCGGACCTGGCGCTCCGGCGGCGCCGATCGGTGATCCATCGGGAAAACCCTCGTCGCCGTCCTCACAGTCACGTGGAAGGATGACCGAACCCACACATAACGAGGAGATGACCGCGTGCCTGGCACAAACCTGACTCGCGAAGAGGCGCAGCAGCGGGCGAAGCTGCTGACCGTTGACTCGTACGAGATCGATCTCGACCTCTCCGGCGCGCAGGACGGCGGCACCTACCGGTCCGTGACCACGGTGCGCTTCGACGTCCTGGAGAACGGCGCCGAGTCCTTCATCGACCTGGTGGCTCCGGCCGTGCACGAGGTGACCCTCAACGGCGAGCCGCTCGACCCGGAGGCCTCCTTCAAGGACTCCCGGATCGCCCTGCCGGGGCTAGCGGCCGGCCGCAACGTCCTGCGGGTCGTCGCGGACTGCGCGTACACCAACACCGGTGAGGGACTGCACCGGTTCGTCGACCCCGTCGACCAGCAGGCGTATCTGTACACCCAGTTCGAGGTCCCGGACGCCCGCCGCGTCTTCGCGTCCTTCGAGCAGCCCGATCTGAAGGCGACCTTCCAGTTCACCGTGAAGGCCCCCGAGGGCTGGACGGTCATTTCCAACTCGCCGACCCCGGAGCCCAAGGACAATGTCTGGTCCTTCGAGCCGACGCCGCGCATCTCGACGTACATCACCGCGCTCATCGTCGGCCCGTACCACTCCGTGCACAGCGTGTACGAGAAGGACGGCCAGTCGGTCCCGCTCGGTATCTACTGCCGTCCCTCGCTCGCCGAGTTCCTCGACTCGGACGCGATCTTCGAGGTCACCCGGCAGGGCTTCGACTGGTTCCAGGAGAAGTTCGACTACGCCTATCCGTTCAAGAAGTACGACCAGCTCTTCGTGCCGGAGTTCAACGCGGGCGCGATGGAGAACGCGGGCGCGGTGACCATCCGCGACCAGTACGTCTTCCGGTCCAAGGTGACGGACGCGGCGTACGAGATGCGCGCCGAGACGATCCTGCACGAGCTGGCCCACATGTGGTTCGGCGACCTGGTCACCATGGAGTGGTGGAACGACCTGTGGCTGAACGAGTCGTTCGCCACCTACACCTCCATCGCCTGCCAGGCCTACGCGCCCGAGAGCCGCTGGCCGCACGCGTGGACAACGTTCGCCAACTCCATGAAGACGTGGGCGTACCGCCAGGACCAGCTGCCCTCCACGCACCCGATCATGGCCGAGATCCGGGACCTGGACGACGTCCTGGTCAACTTCGACGGCATCACCTACGCCAAGGGCGCCTCCGTCCTGAAGCAGCTCGTCGCCTACGTCGGCATGGACGAGTTCTTCGCGGGCGTGCAGGCGTACTTCAAGAGCCACGCGTTCGGCAACACCCGCCTGTCCGACCTGCTCGGCGCGCTGGAGGAGACCTCCGGCCGTGACCTGAAGACCTGGTCGAAGGCGTGGCTGGAGACGGCCGGCATCAACGTCCTGCGCCCCGAGATCGAGACGGACGCGGACGGGGTCATCACCTCCTTCGCGATCCGCCAGGAGGCCCCGGCGCTGCCGGCGGGCGCCAAGGGCGAGCCCACGCTGCGTCCGCACCGCATCGCGGTCGGCCTGTACGAGCGGGACGAGGAGAGCGGCAAGCTGGTGCGCGACGAGCGCGTCGAGCTGGACGTGGACGGCGAGCTGACGGCCGTACCGCAGCTGGTCGGCAAGCGCCGTCCGGCGGTGGTGCTGCTGAACGACGACGATCTGTCGTACGCCAAGGTCCGCCTCGACGAGGAGTCGCTGGCCTACGTCACCGAGCACCTGGGCGACTTCGAGTCCTCGCTGCCGCGCGCGCTGAGCTGGGCGTCGGCGTGGGACATGACGCGGGACGCCGAACTGGCCACCCGGGACTACCTCTCGCTGATCCTCTCCGGCATCGGCAAGGAGTCCGACATCGGCGTGGTGCAGTCGCTGCACCGTCAGGTGAAGCTGGCCATCGAGCTGTACGCCGACCCGGCCGCCCGGGAGACACTGCTGGCCCGCTGGACCGACGCCACGCTGGCCCACCTGCGCTCCGCTCCGGCCGGCGGGGACCACCAGCTGGCGTGGGCGCGTGCCTTCGCGGCGACGGCCCGGACGCCGGAGCAGCTGGACCTCCTGGAGGGGCTGCTGGACGGCACGCAGTCGATCGAGGGCCTGGTCGTCGACACCGAGCTGCGCTGGGCGTTCGTGCAGCGGCTCGCGGCGGTGGGGCGCTTCGACGAGGCGGAGATCGCGGGCGAGTACGAGCGGGACAGGACGGCGGCGGGTGAGCGGCACGCGGCCACGGCCCGTGCCTCCCGTCCGACCGCCGAGGCGAAGGCGGAGGCCTGGGCCTCGGTCATCGAGTCCGACAAGCTGCCCAACGCGGTGCAGGAGGCGGTGATCGGGGGCTTCGTCCAGACCGACCAGCGGGAGCTGCTGGCGCCGTACACGGACAAGTACTTCGAGAGCCTGAAGGGCATCTGGGACGCCCGTTCCCACGAGATCGCCCAGCAGATCGCGGTCGGCCTGTACCCGACGATCCAGGTCTCCGAGGAGACCCTGGCCCGCACGGACAGCTGGCTCACCGAGGCCGCCCCGAGCGCGGCCCTGCACCGCCTGGTCTCCGAGTCCAGGTCGGGCGTGGAGCGCGCCCTGAAGGCCCAGGCGGCGGACGCGGCAGCGGCCGAGTAGCCGACAGGGACTGACACAGGGACCGGCACAGGGACCCGCGGAGGCGCTCCGAGACCGCTCGGAGCGCCTCCAGTACCCGGCCCGGTGATCGCGGTCGGATCTACCGTCGCGGCGCGGAACCTGTCAGGTCCATCGAATCTCTTCGAGCGGTCTTTTCGGGGAACCTGAAGGATCGGACGGGGCCGCCCCGGCCGGCCGGGACCAGTTGCCCGGCCACCGTGGCCCCCAGCGCCAGCACCATGCCCGCCACCTGCACCGGCGTCAGCGACTGGCCCAGCGCGGCCCAGCCGACGACCGCGGCGGTGAGCGGGGAGAGCGGGATCAGGAAGGTGACCTGGGTCGCGGTGAGGCGGCCGATGCCGCGGAACCAGAGCCAGTACGCGACCGCCGTGCCGGCCAGGGCGAGGTAGGCATAGCCGCCGAGCGCGCGGGCGTCCAGCGCGGGCGGCGCGCCCTCGACCAGGAAGGCGACCGGCGCGATGAGCAGCCCGCCGACGGTGAGCTGCCACCCGGCCAGCGCGGTCGGCCCGGCGCCCTCGGGGCGGCCCCACTTCTTGGCCAGCACGGTTCCGGTGGACATCGACGCGGTGGAGGCGAGGGCCGCCAGCACGCCGAGCGTGTCCAGCGCGCCGACCGCCCGCAGGACGACGAGGCTGACCCCGAACGCGGCCGCCGCCCCGGTGACCAGCGCCCGCGCCGTCGGCCGCTGGGCGAGCAGCAGCGCCGAGAGGCCGACGACGAAAAGCGGCCCGATGGAGCCGACGACCGCGGCCAGACCGCCCGGCAGCCGGTACGCGGCCAGGAACAGCAGCGGGAAGAAGGCGCCGATGCTGAGCGCGCCGAGCGCCGCCGCCTTCCCCCACCAGGCGCCGCGCGGCAGCACCCGGGCGAGCGCGAGCAGCAGCAGTCCGGCGGGCAGGGCGCGCATCAGCCCGGTGAACAGGGGGCGGTCCGGCGGCAGGAACTCGGTGGTCACGTAGTAGGTGGTGCCCCAGGAGACGGGTGCCAGGGCGGTGAGGGCGATGAGCGCGGGGCGGCTGGTGGCCATGGGACGCACCCTTCAATAGGTCGATAGAAAGTAGCTTACTCCTAAGCTACTTTCCGTCAAGCCACTTTCTTGCGGCCGACCCTTCCAGCCCGGATACTCGGCCCATGAACGCAAGCCCTGAGCCGCGCAAGGACGCCGTCGACGCGATCGTCGACCAATGGGCGATCGTGCGGCCCGACCTGGACACGGCCGCGATGGCGGTCTTCGGGCGGATCAACCGCCTCGCGCGCACCGTGGGCGACCGCCAGGAGAAGGTCTACGGCCGCTTCGGGATCTCCCGGGGCGAGTTCGACGTACTGGCCACCCTGCGGCGCTCGGACGAGCCGTACACCCTCTCGCCCCGGCAGCTCTCGGCGACGCTGATGCTGACCACCGGGGGGATGACCGGGCGCCTGGACAAGCTGGAGCGGGCCGGGCTGCTGCGCCGGTCGCCCGATCCGCACGACCGGCGGGGACTTCAGGTGAGCCTGACGGACGAGGGGCTGCGGCTGGTGGACGAGGCGGTCGGCGCGGGGCTCGCCGTGCAGGCGGAGGCGCTGTCCGTGCTGGACGCCGAACAGGCCGGCCAACTGGCCGACCTGTTGAGGGAGTTGCTGTCCGGAGCGCGCTAGGCGCACCGGAGCGGGGCGCCGCCCGGGACCTGCCCTAGGGCGCGAGGCCGACCCGCTCCCCCAGATGCGCCTCCACCGCCGCCTCGATCGCCCGGAGGTCGGGGGCGTCCGCCGCCCAGGCCACGTAGCCGTCGGGGCGCACCAGGACCGTCGTCCGGCTGTCGCCGTCGTGGCCCGTGCGGCGCTCCACCGCCAGCCGGTCCTCCAGGCCCGTCTTGTCCGCGCAGTCCTCCGCGGTGATCAGGACGAACCGGCCGCCGCGCAGGGCCTCGTAGAGCCGGCCGCCCTCCAGCTCCACGTCGGCGGCCCGGGTGCCGGTGAGGCCGTGGGCGCCCTCGGGGGCGGCGTAGCGGACGCCGAGGCCGGTGATCTGGAGGGCCAGCTTGCGGCGGATCGGGGTGATGGCGTTGAGGGTGGTCGTGAGGACGGCCCGCAGGCCCTGGGTCCAGGGGTGCTTGGCCATGGCGAGGCGGACGATGGCGCCGCTGCTGCGCATCGCCTCGGTGCCGACCGGGTGCCGCTCGGCCTGGTAGGTGTCCAGCAGCGCGTCGGCCGCGCGGCCCTGGACGACCGCGGCCAGCTTCCAGCTCAGGTTGGCCGCGTCCTGCATGCCGATGTTCATGCCCTGGCCGCCGGCCGGGGTGTGCACATGGGCCGCGTCACCGGCCAGGAAGACCCGGCCCACGCGGTAGGACGGTGCCTGGCGCTCGTCGCTGTGGAAGCGCGACAGCCACCGGGCGTCATGCATCCCGAAGTCGTGCCCGGCGGCCGCCCGGACGGTCTCCCTGACCTCCTCCAGGTGCAGCGGCTCGCTCTCGAGGGTGTCCCGGCGGCGGTTCCAGGCGACGATCCGGTAGTAGCCGTCACCGAAGGACGCGAAGAACACGAAGGCGTCGCCGCGGGAGTGCACGGAGAGCACCTCCTTGGGCGGCCGGGCGAGCCGGACGTCGGCGAGCAGGACGGCGCGGATCACGGAACGGCCGGGGAAGGGCAGGCCGATCGCGGTGCGGACGGTGCTGCGCATTCCGTCGGTGCCGACCAGGTACGCCGCCCGCAGCGCCTCGGTCGTCCCGCCGGGTCCGCGCGTCTCCACAGTGACGCCGGCGTCGTCCTGGGCGACGCCGGTCACCTCGGTCTCGTAGCGGAAGCGGACCCCGGCCTCGACCGCGCGCCGCTCCAGGATCCGCTCCATCTCGTACTGCGGGAGGACCAGGAGGTGGTTGAAGCGGGAGGGGAGGGCGTCGAAGGTGACGGTGAGCCTGGCGAAGAGGTTCATCCGGTCCAGGCGGCGGCCGAGGGACTCCGCCTCGTCGGAGAGCGCGCGGGCGTCGAGGAGTTCGAGGGTGCGGGCGTGCACGACGATCGCGCGGGAGAGGTTGCTGATCTTGTGCGGGCGCTTCTCGACCAGGGTCACCGGGACTCCGGCGGCGGCGAGGTCACCTGCCATCAGCAGACCGGTGGGGCCGCAGCCGACGACGATCACGGAGCGGGTGGGGTCTGCGGCGCCCGGGTGGGGGATGGGCTTCGGGTCGGTGCCGAGACCGGTGCCGGTGCCGTTCATGGTGGCCTCCTAGAGCCAACGCCTCCGATTTGCCAACGCTTGTTGGCCAACACTCGTTGACGACGATACGAGCCCTCTCGTCGCGAGTCAACACTTGTTGGCCTACGCGTGTTGGCCTACGCTTGTTGGCATGACTGGAAATGAACGCTCCACCGCGACCGAGAGCGGGGCGGGCGGGCGCCGGAGGTCCGAGACCACCCGTCTCGCGATCCTCGCCGCGGCCCGCGAACGCTTCGCCGCGGACGGCTACGAACGGGCCACCATCAGGGCCATCGCCAAGGACGCGGCCATCGATCCGTCGATGGTGATGCGCTACTACGGCAACAAGGAGGGCCTCTTCGCGGCGGCCGTCTCGGTCGACCTGAAACTGCCGGATCTGATCAGACTGCCGCGGCCGGAGATGGGCGAGGCGCTGGTCCTCCACTTCCTGCACATGTGGGAGGAGAACGAGGTCCTCACGGCCCTGCTCCGGGTCGGCGTCACCAACCAGGCCGGGGCCGAGCGGATGCAGAGCATCTTCGGGGAGCAGCTGCTGCCCGTGGCCCGCCAGGTCTGCCCGGACCCGGAACAGAGCCCCGCCAGGGCGGCCCTGGTCGCGACGCAGCTGCTGGGCCTCGCCCTCACCCGCTACGTCCTCCGGCTCCCGCCCGCGGTGGCGCTCCCCGTCGAGGAGGTGGTGGCATGGCTGGCGCCGACGGTCCAGCGGTACCTGACGGCACCGAACCCGTGACGGAGGACCGGGCTCCGGAGCCGGAGGAGGAGGGAGCGCCGGAGAGGAACGGAGCGCCGGAGAAGGCAGAGGCGCCGGACATGGAAAAGGCGCCGCCCCCGGCTGCGTACGGCGGTCTGCGCGTACGTGCCGTGGGGACGGCGCCCTCGAAGAGGTCGGGAGAGGTCAGGCCTTCGCCGGTGCCTTCGCCTTCGGCCTGGCCCTGACGCGGTGGTCCTCCGCCGAGCGGTCCAGGACCATGACGAGGCCCGTGATGACCGCGAACAGGACGAGCGGGGCCACGACGTACAGTCCCAGCGTCTCGATGACGCTCAGGCCTGAGCCGGGGTCGTCACCGTCGTCGCGGTTCAGCGCGCTCGCGGGGGACGACATGAGCAGCATCATCAGCGTCGTACCGGCAGCCAGGGCGCCGGCGCGCAGGGCGTTCTTCTTGTCCACGGTGCCCAAAGTATCGAATGCCGGTTGAGCCCGCTCGGCCGGGGGTGCGTATGAGCGTTCCCGGGGGCGCGCGGGGGTGGTCTCAGGTCGGGCGCATCAGCTCCAGCAGCGCGTGCAGTCTGGGGGAGGCCGCCAGTTCCTCCAGGGTCACCGGCTTGCCCTCCGCGTCCGCGACGGGCAGCCGCCAGTTCGGGAACTGGTCCCAGGTGCCGGGCAGGTTCTGCGGCCGGCGGTCGCCGACCGTGTCCGGGAGCCAGATGCCCACCATGCGGGCCGGGGTGCGCAGCAGGAAGCGGTGGACGGCCTGGATCTCGGCCTCCTCCTGAGAGGTGCCGTGCCCCCCGCCGGTGCCGTGCAGCAGCCCCAGCCGGGACAGCACCGCCAGCCACTCCCCCGTGTCGGCCGCGGCCTCCGCCCGTTCCTCCGCCAGCGAGCGGGTCAACAGGCCCAGCCGGTGCCGCAGTTCGACATGCTCACCGGTCAGCCGGGCCGCCGTGGAGGGCAGGTCGTGGGTGGTGGCCGTGGCCAGGCAGTCCGACCGCCACTGTTCCGGCGGCAGCGGACGCCCGTCACCCTCCCAGTCCCGCTCGAACCACAGCACCGAGGTGCCGAGCACGCCCCGGGCGCGCAGCGCCTCGCGCACGCCCGGCTCCACCGTCCCCAGATCCTCGCCGATCACCAGCGCCCCGGCCCGGGAGGCCTCCAGCACCAGGATCGCGAGCATCGCCTCGGCGTCGTAGCGGACGTACGTCCCGTCCGTCGGCGGCTGCCCCTGCGGTACCCACCACAGCCGGAACAGCCCCATCACATGGTCGATCCGCAGCGCCCCGGCATACCGGAACAGCGCCTTCAGCAGGCGCCGGTACGGGGTGTAGCCGGACTCCGCGAGCCGGTCCGGGCGCCAGGGCGGCAGCCCCCAGTCCTGGCCTCGCGCGTTGAAGGCGTCCGGGGGCGCGCCGACCGACATCCCGGCGGCGAAGTACTCCTGCTGCGCCCAGGCGTCGGCGCCGTCGGGATGCACCCCGACCGCGAGGTCGTGCACGATCCCGACGGCCATCCCCGCCTCCCGCGCGACCCGCTGGGCGGCGGTGAGCTGGGCGTCGGTGAGCCAGGCGAGCAGGGAGTGGAAGTCGACCCGGTCCATCGACTCGCCGCGCGCACGGGCGGTTTCCGCCGACCGCGGATCACGCAGCGGCTCCGGCCAGCGCCGCCAGTCGGTCCCGTGCGTCTCGGCCAGCGCGCACCAGGTGGCGTGGTCCTCCAGGGCCTGTCCCTCGGCGGCGAGGAAGTCGGCGTAGGCCGCGCGCCGTCCGGGCCCGAGCGGGACCTCGCGCACCAGCTCCAGCGCCTCCCGCTTCAGCTCCCACACCGCGTCGCGGTCGATCAGCGCGCCCTTCTCCAGCACCGACTCCCGCAGCAGCCGGGCCCGTTCCAGCAGCGCCCGCGCCCGCTCGCGGTCCTCGACACGGGCGTACTCCGGGATGTCCTCGACCCGCAGATGCACCGGATCGGGGAAGCGGCGCGAGGAGGGCCGGTAGGGGGAGGGGTCGGTGGGCGCCCCGGGTACGGCCGCGTGCAGCGGGTTGACCTGCACGAATCCGGTGCCGAGCGTCCGTCCGGCCCAGCCGGCCAGCTCCGCGAGGTCACCGAGGTCGCCCATGCCCCAGGAGCGCCGGGAGAGCAGGGAGTACAGCTGGACGAGGAGTCCGTGGGAGCGTCCGGCGGGGGCGGGCAGCCGGGCCGGGGCGACGACGAGCCGGGCGGTGGCGGTGCGGCCGTCGGGCGCGGTGGCGGTGAGCCGGTGGACGCCGGGCGGCAGCCGGTCGGCGGCGGCCCGGGTCTCCCCCTGCTCGGTCTCCACCCGCAGCCGGGTGCCGGGCGGAAGCCCGGTCAGGACAGCGGATTCCGACCCGTTCCAGCACACCACCGTCGGCGGCAGCAGCCGCTCCCGCACCTCGCGTTCGCGCGCGGCGAGCGCACGCCGTACCGCTTCGGGGGTGGTCACGTCGATGTCGAGCGCGGCCAGCGCCGAGGTGAGCGCGGTGACCGAGGCGCGGACCGTGCGGTCCGGTGAGGGCCGGTAGGAGGTGGCGACGCCGTGCAGTTCGGCGAGCCGCGACAGATCCTCGGAGGGTACGTCTTCGGAGGGAACGCCCTCGGACGGGGATTCGGCCGACCGCCGCGCTGCCATCTACGGCCTCGCGTCGTCCGGGCCGAAGGAGAAGACCTCACCGGTCAGCGGCGGGGCAGCGGCGAGCGGCGGCTCGCTGGTCAGGGGCAGCGCCTCGTGCAG
This sequence comes from Streptomyces cinnabarinus, assembly GCF_027270315.1. Classification (NCBI taxonomy): domain Bacteria; kingdom Bacillati; phylum Actinomycetota; class Actinomycetes; order Kitasatosporales; family Streptomycetaceae; genus Streptomyces; species Streptomyces cinnabarinus. The sequence goes on from NZ_CP114413.1 coordinate 3,294,743, forward strand.
CGGTGGCTCGCTGGTCAGCGGTTCGGCGGCGGGCAGCGGCGGCTCGCTGGTCAGTGGGGGCTCGGCGCAGGCGCTCTCCGCGCTGAAGACGCACACGTGCGGTTCGGGCTCGGTGAGCGCCTCGGGTTTGGACAGGGCGGTGAGCAGAAGGTGTGCCGATGCGGCCACGGGGGCCTCCTTGTCGAGTACGGCGGCCTACGGCCTGTCCTGCGGATCGCGCCGGCCAGGCCCTTGCGGGATACCGCAGCCCTACCCAGCGGGCGCGACGGCAGACGTACCCGGGCGGAGAAGGTGCCGGTCGTCACATTCCGCTCCGCCGTGACACCTCAAGACTGGGGCAATCCCGCCGCCGCGGCCACTCCCGTCGACGCCCGCCGCACCGGGCCGTGAGCGCGGCTCGACCGCCGGTGCACCGGTGGTGAACCGGAGCCGTCCGGGTGGTCGATAGAGGGGGTGTGAGACTGTTCCGCCCCGTGGGGGGCCATCGGGAGAAGGACCAGGGAGACGCCGCTCTCCTGGCCGCCGTCGCGGCCGGGGACGCGGCGGCGATGGCCACGCTGTACGACCGGCACGCGGGCTGGCTGCACGCCCGGCTGACCCGGCGCTGCGCGGACCCCGAGGTGGTGCGCGAGGTGCTCCAGGACACCTTCGTCACCGTGTGGCGATCGGCCCGGGCGCACCGCGGTGAGGAGGCGGGCGGCTGGCTGTGGACCATCGCGGCCCGTCGGCTCGTCGACGCGCGGCGGGCACAGGAACGGGCAGAGCGGCTGCCGACCACGCCGATCGACGAGACACGGGCCGGGTACACACCGGCCGCGTCCGCGCCCTCCGCGGAGGAGAGGGTGCTGGCGGGTCTCGAGTACGGCGATGTCGGCACCGCTCTGGACCGGATCTCGCCGGAGCTGCGGGAGGTGCTGCGCGCCACGGTGGTGGACGGACTGACGACCCGTGAGACCGCCCGGCTGCTGGGCATCCCCGAGGGCACCGTCAAGTCCCGGGCGATGCGCGCCCGAGCGGAACTCCGGGCGGCACTCGTCCAGTTGGCCCCGTCCCCGATGGGAGGCCCGGCATGACCGGCCGGCACGCGCCCGACACCCTGATCGCCCGCTACACGGAGGGCACGCTCCCGGACTCCGACGCCTGCTCCCTGGAGAAGCACCTGGAGTCCTGCACGGCTTGCGCGGTCCGCGTGTCCCGGGCGGTGCGCGCGACGGGGGCGGGCCCGGCACTGGCGGAGGTGAGAGAGGCGGTGCTGGGGGCAGCGCCGGTCACGGCACCGAAGCCTGTCCGCGTTCGCACCCCCCGCCTCCTCTGGGCCGCCGCCCCCGCCGTGCGCGGTGCCTGGCTGCCCGCCGTCCTGCTCGTGGCGCTCGGGGCGGTGGCGCTGGCGTACGGTGCCGGCTTCGCGGGCGCCCGCCCCCTGCTGCTGGCCGTCGCGCCGGTCGTACCGGTCGCCGGGGTCGCCCTGTCCTACGGCAGACACGCCGATCCGCTGCATGAACTGGCCGCGTCCACACCGTCCGCCGGACTGCGGCTGGTGCTGACCCGCTCGGCGGTCGTGCTGGCGGTGAGCCTGCCGCTGCTGACCCTCGCCGGTCTGCTGCTGCCGTCCTCCGGCGCCCCGGGTGCCGCCGCCTGGCTGCTGCCCGGACTGGCGCTGACGCTGGCCGCGCTGGCCCTCGGCGGCTGGCTCGGGCTGCGCACGGCGACGGCCGTGACCGGCGGCGGCTGGCTGTGCGCCGTCCTCGCACCGGCGCTCGCGGCCCCCGACGGCGCGGTCTCCCGGCACCTGGCGGACCAGCTCTCCGCCTACGTCGGCGGCCCCGCCACCCAGAGCGGCTGGGCGGCGGCAGCGGCCCTGTGCGCCGCTCTGCTGGCCGCCCGCCGCACCGCGTACGACCGCCTCGAACCGCGCTGACGCGCGTCGTACCGCACCGACACCCACAACTCCCTTTCCCAGGAGCCCTCTTGACCACGATCCAGGTGGCCGGTCTGCGTGTCCGGCACCGCAGAACCGTTGCCCTCGACTCGCTAGACCTCGACTTCGGACCCGGTGTGCACGGCCTGCTCGGTCCGAACGGCGCGGGCAAGACCTCACTGATCCGGGTGCTCGCCACCGTCGCCGCCCCGACCGGCGGCCGGGTGGAGATGCTCGGCGCGGACCTCGGCGACCCCGGCAGGCGGGCCGCAGTCCGCCGCCGACTGGGCTATCTGCCGCAGGAGTTCGGCTACTACCCGGGCTTCACCGTGCGCGAGTTCGTGGCCTACATGGCCTGGCTGAAGGAGATGCCCGCCGCCGACGCCCCGGCCGCCGTCGAGCGCGCGGTCGCCCGGGTCGGGCTCGCCGACCGGATCGACACGAGGATCAGGACGCTGTCCGGCGGCATGATCCGCCGCGTCGGCATCGCCCAGGCCATCGTCAACGACCCAAGCGTGCTGCTGCTGGACGAGCCGACCGCGGGTCTGGATCCGGAGCAGCGCGTGGAGTTCCGCGAGCTGCTGCGCGAACTGGGCGCCTCGGCCACCGTCCTGGTCTCCACGCACTTGGTCGAGGACGTGACCGCGGCCTGCACCGAGGTCACCCTCATCGCCGAGGGCCGCCTCGCCTACCGCGGCACCCCCGACTCCCTGAGCGCCCTCGGCGCCACGGCGGACGGCGTCGGCGACAGCCCCATCGAGCGCGGCTACACCGCGGCCCTGCGCGCCCACCGCGAGTCCTCCCCCCTGGCGGAGGCGACGGCCCGATGACCCTCCTGACCCAACGGCCGGAGCGGACCGAGAAGCCGTACCGGCCCACCCACCCCCTGCGCCCCGACTTCGTTCGCGGCTTCGCCCCGCTCGCCGGTGCCGCCGTACTCCTCACCCTGCTCGTCGCCCTCGCCGAACCGGCGGAGCGCTGGCAGGGCGGCTGGACGGAGACCCGGGACCAGGTGCACGCCGCGGCGACCCTGCTGGGCATCCCCCTCGCGCTCGCCGCGGGCTGTTGGCAGGGCGGCCGGGAACGCCGGCGCCGTACCGGCGACCTGCTGGAGACATCCGTACGCGGCTCGCTCGCCCGCTTCCTCGCCGCGGCCCTCCCGGTCGCCGTCTGGGTGGCCGTGGGACACCTCGTCGCGGCCGGGTCCGCGCTGGTGGCGACCTGGTACTGCGCCACGGGTGACGGCCCGTACCTGCTCGTGCCGCTCGTGGACACGGTCGTCATGGGCGGCGCGGCGCTCGCGGGGCAGGTGGTGGGCCGGGTGCTGCCCTGGCGTCCGACACCACTGCTGCTGGCGGCGGCCGCGTACCTCACCTTCAGCTTCCTGGCCTACGGCGCGCCGGACGCCCTCGGTCACCTCTCCCCGATCGCCGACACCTCTCACGGGGACGAGCCGGTGTGGTGGCAGCCCCTGGCGGCGGCCGGCTGGACGATCGGTCTCGCCGCGGCCGCGGTCCTCGCGCTGGCCGCCCGCCGCCGCGCCACGGCCGTACTGCCGCTGGCCGTCGCGACCGCCGCCGGCGTGCTGCTGGTGCAGACCGGCGACGGCCTGCACCGCGCCGACCCGGACGCCGGGCGCCAGGTCTGCGACACCTCCACCGCCCCGCAGATCTGCGTCAACGCCCGCCACAAGAACCTCCTGCCGCAGCTCACCCAGGCCCTGTCGGGTCTGACGGCACGCCTTGAGGGCGTACAGAACCTGCCCGTGCGGTTCGAGGACCGGCCCGGCCGGTCCCGCCCGGACGAGGTCCAGTTGCCGATGCTCACCCCGTTCGGCTCGTCCGTCGTGCGCGGGGAGCTCACCGACCCCGAGCAGTACGCGTGGGAGGCCGGGATGATGCTGATCGGCCGGGCCTGGTGCGACCGTACGGATCCCGTCGTCGACCGAACCGACCGGGCCGTGGAGCACTACCTCGCACCCAGCCCGGCCGAGGAGCACTTCGACGAACTCGACGCCAAGGGCAGCGCCGCCGACCGCGCCGAGCTCAAGGCCAGGCAGCAGGCCCGCGCCAAGCTGCTGGCGATGGACGACGAGGAGCGCCGCACCTGGCTGTCGGAGTACTTCGCGACGACCGACCGCTGCGACCCGAAGGGAGTGCCGACACTGTGACGACCGCCGGCCTCACCCTCTACGCCCGCTCCCGCGCCCTCCCGGCCGCGGTCGCCGCCCTGGCCGCCACCACGGCCCTGGCCCTGTGGTCAGCCCAGGGCCCGGACCCGGACCGTCCGTTCCCGCCGGCGGCCCTTGCCCCGCTGCTCGCCGCAGCGGCAATCGGCACCAGCCTCCGCACCCCCTCCGACGAACTCGACCGCACAGCGGCCCGCCCCTGGTGGCGCCCCCGTCTGCTCCACCTGCTGACGCTCACCGCCCTGGCGACAGCCCTGCTCACCCTGGCCCAGCCCGTCGACCCACCCACCATGATCCGCAACCTCCTGGGCGCCACGGGCCTGACGGCAGGGGCGGCGGTGGTACTGGGGGCACGCCTGAGCTGGCTGCCGTTGTTCGGATACGTCATAGCGATGTACCTGGGGATCTCAGGCTGGACAACGGCGGCAGCATTGTTCGTGGCGGGAGGCACCGCTTACGTAATAAGGGGGCCGCGCAAAACTCCGTAGTTAGGGGCGCGGGGAACTGCGCGACCAGCCCCCACGCACCCGCAGCCGAACACACACAAAGGCCCGGATTCATCAGGCAGAAATGCCATCGATCCGGGCCAAAGCATCATCCGCGCCATACGGTTGCAAATACGGCAACCAGCGCGGATCCCTATGCCCGGTCCCAATGATTCGCCAGGCCAGACCGGACGGCGGAGCCGGTTTGTGCCGCAGCCGCCAGCCGATCTCGAACAGATGACGGTCGGCCTTCACGTGGTTGCAGCGGCGGCAGGACGCCACCACGTTGTCCCAGACGTGCTTGCCCCCGCGGCTGCGCGGGATGACGTGGTCGACGCTGGTTGCGACGCCACCGCAGTACATGCACCGGCCCCCGTCCCGCGCGAACAGCGCCCGCCGGGTAAGAGGAACGGGCCCCCGATAGGGAACCCGGACGAATCGCTTGAGCCGGACCACGCTTGGTGCGGGGACTGTGACGGTTGCGCTGTGCATGAAGGCGCCGGACTCCTCAAGGCATACGGCCTTGTTTTCGAGGACGAGGACGAGCGCGCGGCGAAGCGGTACGACGCCGAGTGGCTCGTACGACGCGTTGAGGACCAGGACATGCGGCACGGATGCCTCCTTGGGCGTCGGCGGCGCGTGGCTCGCGCCGGGACGATCTGTAGTCAGTCTCCCCTCAGGCCTGGCGAATGCGCCACCATGTCCAGGTAACGGGCTGAGAGTGTTTTCGACCACACCTTTCTTCATCCCCAGGTGAGTACGGTCTCTCCCCCGAACATTGCAACGATCCACACACGATGCACCGTTAGTGTGGTGGGTCTGCCCCCTCGGTGACCTTTCCGTGACCTTGATGACCTTGACGACCTTGACCGCCGTACCGGGAGGCAGACGCCATACCTGGAGGTACCCGTCGTGTCCTTGTCCGCCGTCCTGCTGGCCGCCGGCTCCACTCCGTCCCCGTCTCCTTCACAGACGACACCGGCGGTCCCGTCGCTCCAGGAAGCCCAGGAGAGCGCGACCCACGCCGCGAGCTGGGTCGAGGAGAACTGGTCGACCTGGCTCGCCATCAGCCTTCGGGTCCTGCTGATCCTGGTGATCGCGGCGGTACTGAGAGTGGTGGTGCGGCGGGCGATCACCAAGCTCATAGACCGGATGAACCGCACGGTCTCGGCGGTGGACGGCACGGCGATCGGCGGGCTGCTGGTCAATGTGGAGCGGCGGCGCCAGCGCTCGCAGGCGATCGGCTCGGTACTGCGCTCGGTGGCCAGCTTCCTGATCATGGGCACCGCGGCCCTGATGATCCTGGGCACGTTCGAGATCAATCTCGCCCCGCTGCTGGCCTCTGCCGGTGTCGCGGGCGTGGCGATCGGCTTCGGCGCCCGCAACCTCGTCACCGACTTCCTCTCCGGCGTCTTCATGATCCTGGAGGACCAGTACGGCGTCGGCGACTCGATCGACGCGGGGGTCGCCTCCGGCGAGGTGATCGAGGTGGGCCTGCGGGTGACGAAGCTGCGCGGCGACAACGGCGAGATCTGGTACGTCCGCAACGGCGAGGTCAAGCGGATCGGCAACCTCTCCCAGGGCTGGTCCACGGCCGGGGTCGATGTGACGGTCCGCCCGAGCGAGGACCTGGACCGGGTGAAGAGCGTCATCGCCGACGTCGCCGAGCGGATGAGCAAGGAGGAGCCGTGGAACGAGCTCCTGTGGGGCCCGATCGAGACCCTCGGCCTGGACAGCGTGCTGCTGGAGTCCATGGTGGTCCGGGTCTCGGCGAAGACCATGCCGGGCAAGGCGCTGACCGTGGAGCGCGAGCTGCGCTGGCGGATCAAGCGGGCCTTCGACGCGGCCGGCATCCAGATGGTCGGCGGTCCGCTGCCCGTGGAGGACGCGGCCCCGGCCGACCCGACCGCGGGCATGGCGGCGCCGTCGGCCTACGCCAACACCTCCTCGCCGCAGGCCCAGGCGGCGACGCCGCTCGCGCCGCCGAGCGTGACGAAGTAGCCGCGAGGCGATAGGGCCTGTCGTCGCGCGAAGCCCCGCCGGACCTCTCCGGCGGGGCTTCGCCGTACCCCACCGATGCCGAGGGTCTTGACGCCCTCCGCCCGTGGGCCTACCTTCCTCGTCAAACGATAGGAAAGTTTCCTAACAGTGCCACCTCACCCACTCACGGCGCCCCCGGCGCCCGAGGCGGCGTGAGAAGCTTCACCCCGAAAGGCAGGTGCAGATCCGATGGCAGGAACCGCCGGTACACCGGGTACCCCGCGCGTCCTGCGCGCCATGAACGACCGCGCCGCACTGGATCTGCTGCTGGAGCACGGGCCGCTGTCCCGGACCAGGATCGGCAAGCTCACCGGCCTGTCCAAGCCCACCGCCTCCCAGCTGCTTGCCCGCCTCGAAGCCGCGGGGCTCGTCCTGGCCACCGGCACCACCGAGGGCCGACCCGGCCCGAACGCCCAGCTCTACGCGGTCAACCCGGCCGCCGGACACGCGGCGGGGCTCGACGTCACCCCCGAGCGCGTCCTCGCCGCGGTCGCCGACATCACCGGCCGCACCGTCGGCCGGTTCGAGCTACCGACCCCGGCACGGCGGCCCGCCGGACCCGTCGTCCAGCAGGTCACCGAGGCCCTCGACGGCGCCGTGAAGGCGGCCGGGCTCACCCGCGACGACATCCGCCGCCTGGTCATCGGCACCCCCGGCGCCTTCGACCCGAGCACCGGCCGGCTGCGCTACGCCGCCCACCTGCCCGGCTGGCACTCCCCGAGCCTGCTCGACGACCTCGCCGCCGCGCTGCCGATGCCGGTGGAGTACGAGAACGACGTCAATCTCGTCGCCGTGGCCGAACAGCGGCTCGGCGCGGCCCGCGGCCACGGGGACTTCGTACTGCTGTGGAACGAGGGCGGACTCGGCGCCGCCCTGGTCCTCGGCGGCCGGCTGCACCGCGGCTTCACCGGCGGCGCTGGTGAGGTCGGCTTCCTGCCGGTGCCGGGCGCGCCCCTGGTCCGCCAGGTGACCCGCACCAACAGCGGCGGCTACCAGGAGCTGGCCGGCGCCCAGGTGATTCCGCGGCTCGCCCGGGAGCTGGGGATCGGCGACCTGCCCGAGGGGCCGTACACCGAGGTCGCCGCCGCGCTGCTGGCGCGGGCCGCGGACAGCGGCGCCGGGCCCGAGCGGCAGCTCCTCGCCATCTACGCGACCGGTCTGGCCACCGGTCTCGCCTCGCTCGTCTCCGTGCTCGACCCCGAACTCGTCGTCCTCAGCGGATCCGCTCTCACCTCGGGCGGCGAACGGCTGCTGGCCCTGGTCCAGGCCGAACTCGCGGAACTCGCCGCGTCCCGGCCCCGGCTGGTGATGGGCGACGTCACCGAACACCCCGTGCTGCGCGGCGCGTTGGAGAGCGCGCTGGCGACAACCCGCGACGAGGTCTTCGACACCTCGCGCTGACGCAGCGGAAGTCTCTGTAGCAACAGCCCCCTGATTTCCCCGATTCCCCTTCAAAGGGAGACCTCGTCATGGCATCCTTCGCCCGAAATGCGGCTTACGCCCTCACCGCATCCTTCGCCCTCCTCGCCACCGCCTGCACCGGATCCTCCAGTTCCGGCGCGAGCGACGACCCCGACGCCGAGACCACGCTGACCTTCTGGCACGGCTGGAGCGCGCCCGCGGAGGTCAAGGCCGTTCAGGAGAACGTCGACCGGTTCGAGAAGGCGCACCCCAACATCAAGGTCAAGGTCGTCGGCAACATCAACGACGACAAGCTCAACCAGGCGCTGCGCGCGGGCGGTTCGAACGGGCCCGACGTGGTGTCGTCGTTCACCACCTCCAACGTCGGCAAGTTCTGCTCCTCGGGCGCCTTCCTCGACCTGAAGCCGTTCATCGAGAAGTCGAAGCTCGACCTGGACGCGATGATCCCGAAGCCGATGCTCGACTACACCCAGTTCGAGGGCACCCGCTGCGCCCTGCCGCTGCTCGGCGACGCCTACGGCCTCTACTACAACAAGGACGCCTTCGAGGAGGCCGGGATCAAGGCGCCGCCGAAGACCTGGTCGGAGTTCGCGGAGGTGGCGAAGAAGCTCACCAAGGCCAAGGGCGGCTCCTACGAGCGGCTCGGGTTCATGCCGACCTACCACGGCTACGAGTCGGTCGTCTCGCACTACATGTCCCAGTGGGACCACGCCTACTTCGACACCGACGGCAAGTCGAACATCGCGAACGACCCGGCCTTCACCGAGATGTTCACGTATCAGAAGAAGCTCGTCGACGACCTCGGCGGGTTCACGAAACTGGAGAAGTACCGCAACACCTTCGGTGACGAGTGGGGGGCCGAACACCCCTTCCACACCGGCCAGGTGGCGATGCAGCTCGACGGCGAGTGGCGGCTCGGCATGGCCCAGGACGCCGGGCTCGACTTCGAGATAGGCACCGCGCCGCTGCCGGTCGCCGACGACGAGGTGGCCGAGTACGGCAAGGGCTTCCTCTCCGGCACGATCATCGGCATCGCGCCCCAGAGCAAGAAGCAGAACGCCGCCTGGGAGCTGGTGAAGTACATGACGACCGACACCGAGGCCGTCGTCGCCTTCTCCAACGCCATCCACAACGTGCCGTCGACGTTCGCGGCGCTGAAGTCGCCCGACCTGAAGGCGGACCCGGCGTTCAAGACCTTCCTGGACATCGCCCAGCACCCGGAGTCGAACACCGCCCCGAACTCGGTCAACGGCGCCACCTACCAGCTCACCCTCCAGGACTTCGGCTACCAGTACGAGTCCGGCAAGGCGAAGGACCTCAAGGCGGGCCTGACGGACACGGCCGAGCAGATCGACCGCGACATCGAGCAGGCGAAGTAGCCGGCCATGCCCACGCTCGCCGTACGGCGCCGCAGGTCCGCCCTGCGGACGCTGGCCTTCCTCTCCCCCTGGCTGATCGGCTTCACCGTCTTCTTCGCCTACCCGCTGATCTCCACCGTGTACTTCTCCCTGATGAGGTACGACGGCTTCAACACCCCGGAGTTCCGCGGCCTGGACAACTGGACCTACGTCTTCTCCGACTACCCCATGTTCTGGCCGGCGCTGCGCAACACCCTGTGGCTGGTGCTGGTGATGGTCAGCTGCCGGGTGGTGTTCGGGCTCGGGGTGGGCCTGCTGATCACGAAGATCAAGACGGGTACGGGCGTCTTCCGGACGCTGTTCTACCTGCCGTATCTCGCCCCGCCCGTCGCCGCCACCCTCGCCTTCGTCTTCCTGCTCAACCCCGGTACGGGACCGGTGAACTCGATCCTGGACGATCTGGGGCTGCCCACCCCGGGCTGGTTCACGGACGCCGCCTGGTCCAAGCCCGCGCTCACCGCGCTCGCCCTGTGGGGCGTGGGCGACCTGATGGTGATCTTCATGGCCGCGCTGCTCGACGTGCCGAAGGAGCAGTACGAGGCCGCCGAACTGGACGGCACCTCGGCCTGGCAGCGGTTCCGGTACGTGACACTGCCGAACATCTCGCCGATCGTGCTGTTCGCGGTGGTCACCGGGGTGATCCAGACGATGCAGTACTACACCCAGCCCCTGGTGGCCGGGAAGGTCGCCTCCGGGATCATCGGCGGCTCGGGGCAGTCCTTCGAGCCGGGCTACCCCGACAAGTCGACCCTCACGCTCCCCCAACTCGTCTACAACCTCGGCTTCCAGCGCTTCGACTACGGCGCCGCCTGTGTGGTCGCGCTGGTTCTCTTCGCCCTCGCCATGGCCTTCACGGCGCTGCTGATGCGCCGCCGGGGCGGGCTGCTCGGGGCAGGTGACTGATGACTCAAGTACTGGAAAAGCCAGTGCAGTTGGGCCCCGTGGGCGAAGCGGTACGCACCGCCCGACGAAGAGCCCTCCTGGAGTGGATCGCCGTGCACGCCCTCGGCGTCGCCGTGGCCCTCTTCTTCACCCTCCCCTTCGTCTTCGTGGTCCTCACCTCGCTGATGAGCGACCAGCAGGCCCTCACCCGCGACCTCGTCCCCGACACCTGGCAGTGGGACAACTACCGCCGGGTCTTCGACACCCCCGGCTTCCTCACCTGGTGGCGCAACACCCTGCTGTACGCCGGGCTCGGCACCGTCCTCACGGTCGTGTCGTCGCTCCCGGTGGCGTACGCGCTGGCCAAGTTCCGCTTCCGGGGCCGGAATCTGTCCCTGATGCTGGTCATCGCGATGATGATGCTGCCGCCGCAGGTCGTGATCATCCCGATGTACCTCTTCTGGGCGAAGCAGCTGGACCTCTCGGGCACCCTGTGGCCGCTGATCATCCCGATGGCGTTCGGGGACGCGTTCTCCATCTTCCTGCTCCGCCAGTTCCTGCTGACCATCCCGAACGAGTACCTGGACGCGGCCCGCGTGGACGGCTGCGGAGAGTTCAGGACGCTGATGCGAGTCGTGGTGCCGATGGCCAGGCCCGGGATCGCCGCCGTGGCGCTGTTCCAGTTCTTCTACGCCTGGAACGACTACTTCGGCCCGCAGATCTACGCCTCCGAGAACGCCGGTGCCTGGACGCTCAGTTACGGCCTGGAGTCCTTCAAGGGGGCGCACCACACCGACTGGAATCTGACCATGGCCGCGACCGTCCTGGTCATGGCCCCCGTGATCGTCGTGTTCTTCTTCGCGCAGAAGGCGTTCGTCGAGGGCGTCACACTGACCGGAGTGAAGGGTTGAGCCGCAGAATGAAACTCACCGTGGTCGGCGGAGGATCGACCTACACCCCCGAACTGGTCGACGGTTTCGCCCGGTTGAGGGACACCCTGCCCGTGGAGGAACTGGTCCTGGTGGACCCGGCGGCAGAACGCCTGGAGCTGGTGGGCGGCCTGGCCCGCCGTATCCTCGCCCGCCAGGGCCACCCGGGCCGGGTGGTCACCACCGGCGACCTGGACCGGGCGGTGGAGGGCGCCGACGCCGTCCTGCTCCAGCTCCGCGTCGGCGGGCAGGCGGCCCGCAACGAGGACGAGACCTGGCCGCTGGAGTGCGGCTGCGTGGGCCAGGAGACGACCGGCGCGGGCGGCCTGGCCAAGGCGCTGCGAACCGTCCCGGTCGTGCTGGACATCGCCGAACGCGTCCGCCGCGCCAACCCCCACGCCTGGATCATCGACTTCACCAACCCGGTCGGCATCGTGACCCGGGCCCTGCTCCAGGCCGGGCACCGCGCGGTGGGCCTGTGCAACGTGGCGATCGGCTTCCAGCGCCGGTTCGCCGGCCTGCTCGGGGTCAGCCCCTCCGACGTCCACCTGGACCACGTGGGCCTCAACCACCTCACCTGGGAGACGGGCGTACGGCTGGGCGGTCCGGAGGGCGAGAACGTGCTGCCGAAACTGCTGGCGGAGCACGGCGAGACGATCGCCGACTCCCTGCGCCTGCCCCGCCCGGTACTGGACCGCCTGGGCGTGGTCCCGTCCTACTACCTGCGCTATTTCTACGCCCACGACGAGGTCGTACGAGAACTGCGCACCAAGCCCTCGCGCGCCGCCGAAGTGGCGGAGATGGAACGGGAGTTGCTACGGATGTACGCCGACCCGGGGCTCGACGAGAAGCCGGAGCTGCTGGCCCGGCGGGGCGGGGCGTACTACTCGGAGGCGGCCGTCGACCTGGCGGCGGCGCTGCTGGGCGGGGGCGGGAGCACGTACCAGGTGGTGAACACCTACAACCGCGGCACGCTGCCGTTCCTCCCCGACGACGCGGTGGTGGAGGTGCAGGCGGCGGTGGGCGCGCAGGGAGCGGCGCCGCTGCCGGTGGCGGAGGTGGATCCGCTGTACGCGGGGCTGATGGCGAACGTGACGGCGTACGAGGACCTGGCGCTGGAGGCGGCGCTCCGCGGCGGCCGGGAACGGGTGTTCCGTGCCTTGCTGGCCCATCCCCTGGTCGCTCAGTACGAGTACGCCGACGCCCTCACCGACCGGCTGCTCGCACACAACCGGGAGCACCTCGCGTGGGCATGACGGGCAGTGTTCTCGCCGTCGACGCGGGGAACAGCAAGACCGACGTGGCGGTGGTCACGGCCGACGGGGAGGTCCTCGGAACGGCGCGCGCGGGCGGCTTCCGGCCGCCGGCGGTCGGGGTGACGGCGGCGGTGGACGAGGTGGAGGGGGCGGTACGGCGGGCGTTCGCGGAGGCGGGTGTCGACTCGGTGACCCATGTGTCGGCGTGCTTGGCGAACGCCGATCTCCCGGTGGAGGAGGAACAGTTGGCGGCGGCGCTGCGAGCCCGCGCGTGGGGCGCCGAGGTGGACGTCCGCAACGACACCTTCGCCATCCTGCGCGCGGGCGTGGCCGAGCCCCGCGGCGTGGCGGTCGTCTGCGGCGCGGGCATCAACTGCGTGGGCATGCGCCCCGACGGCCGCACCGCCCGCTTCCCCGCGCTGGGCCGCATCTCCGGTGACTGGGGCGGCGGTTGGGGCCTGGCGGAAGAGGCGCTGTGGTACGCGGCACGGGCCCAGGACGGCCGCGGCGCCCCGACCGCCCTGGCCTTCACCCTCCCCGCCCACTTCGACCTGCCGTCCATGCCGGCCCTGATCGAGGCCCTCCACCTGGAACACATCCCCCCGCTCCGCCGCCACGAACTGACCCCGGTCCTGTTCGCGACGGCAGCGGCGGGCGACCCGGTGGCGCGCTCCCTGGTCGACCGCCTGGCGGACGAGGTGGTCACCCTGGCCACGGTCGCCCTGACCAGGCTGGACCTGCTGACGGAGGAAACCCCGGTGGTCCTCGGCGGCAGCATCCTCGCCGCCCGCCACCCCCTGCTCGACAACGCCGTACGGGACTCCCTGGTGTCCCGCGCCCCGAAGGCGGTACCGAGGGTGGTGACAGCTCCTCCGGTACTGGGTGCGGTGCTGCTGGGTCTGGACCGGCTGGGCTCGGCGGTGAACGCGGAGAGAAGGGCGCGGGCGCACTACGAGCGGTGACCCGAGCCGGCCTTTCCTCACCCCCGCGCACCCCGACACACCCCCGCCGGAACCGAACCGATTCGCTGGGCGTATTCATGGGCAGGGGGTGATCCGGGACACTGCAAGGCCGCCGGCGGACCCGTCGTGACGAATGCCGGTCCCGCCAGTGATACTTGCGGGCGACGGATGACCATGGGGGAGGTCGAAGTGACACAGCCGGCGCAGAGCAGTACGGCATCACCACCGGGCACCGGCATGCCCGCCATGCCGTCGGTACCACCGCAGGGGCGCCCCGCGCCGACGGAGCCCAGCCCGCCCGAGAGGCGGCGTACGGCCCTCGCCGAGGGCCTCGACCAGCTCCGGTCGGCCGCCACCACCGAGCCCGGCCGGCTGCGCATCATCGGCGCCGTACTCGCCCTGCTCGTCGTCGCGTTCGGCGCCGTCACCGCCTGGCAGGTCACCGACCGTTCGGCCGCCGCCGACGACGTCCTGCACAGCAGCCAGCCGCTCAGCTCGGACGCCGCCGACATCTACCGCTCGCTCGCCGACGCCAACACCGCCGCCTCCAGCGGCTTCCTGGCCGGCCGCGCGGAGACCGGCGTCAACCGCGTCCGCTACGAGAAGGGCATCCGCACGGCCGCCGAGAAGCTGGTCAACGCCGCGGCCAGCTCCGACCCCGACTCCCCCTCCGCGGCGGCCATCGCCGAACTCAACCGGCTGCTGCCGGAGTACAAGGGCCTGGTCGAGCAGGCGCGGACGTACAACCGCCAGGGCTTCCCGGTCGGCGGCGCCTATCTGCGCTACGCCAACGAGAAGATGCAGGAGCAGATGCTCCCGAAGGCGGAGGACCTCTACACGCGGGAGAACCAGCGGCTGCGCGCGGACTACGCCGCCGCCACCCCGTACCCCTGGATCGCGATAGCCCTCGGCGTGGTCGCGCTGGCCGCGCTCGCCTGGGCCCAGCACCGCAACTACCGCCGCACCAACCGCCTGCTCAACCACGGCCTGGTCGCCGCCACGGCCACCGCCACCGTCGTGCTGCTCTGGCTGGTCGTCGGCCACAGCGTCGCCCGCGCGAACCTGAACGACTCCTACGACCACGGCGTCCGCTCGCTGAACGTCCTGCACGACGCCCGGATCGCCTCCCTGAAGGCGCGGGGCAACGAGAACCTGACGCTGGTCTCCCGCGGCGCCGAGACCAAGAAGGTCGGCGAGGAGACGTACGACGCCTACGACTACGACTTCCAGCAGGACATGGACACCCTCGGCAAGGGCCTCGCGCTGGCCGAGGGGCTCGCCGACGACGAGGCGGGCGAGCAGCCGGTCACCGCGGCCGTGGGCAACATGACGGAGTGGAAGAAGCGCCACTCCGCCGCCCGCGCGGAGGACGAGAACGGCGAGTACCAGGCGGCGCTGGACAAGGTGATCGGCGCCAAGGGCACCACCGGCGAGTGCTTCGACAGCGTCGACACCAACCTCGCCACCGCGCTGAACCACGAGACGACCGAGTTCAAGACGGCGGCCGGCGACGGCCTGGACGCGATGTCGGGCCTGTCCATCGGCGCCGCCGTCCTCGCCGTCCTGGGCGCGGCGGGCGCCGTCCTGGGCATCGGCCGCAGGCTGTCGGAGTACCGGTGAGAGGGGGCGTGAGCATGCGTGCACGACGTTTGCGGGCCAGTCTGAAGGGCTGGGGCGGAGTGGGGGCGATGGCGGCCCTGTGCGCCCTGGCGGTGGTGCTCGCGCTGCTGCTGCCGCGCACCCAGGGCTCCGGCGACGGCAGCACCGGCACCGGCTCCCCGGGGATCGCACAGGGCAGCCCCGTCCGCGCGGAGGAGGAGTGCACGGACCCGGAGAAGCAGACGCTCTCCCCGTCCGGCGCCGACGGCCCGACCATCGAGGCGATCAAGAACCGGCAGGGCGAGAAGCGCAAGCTGGTCGTCGGCGTCGACCAGAACAGCTACCGCTGGGGCTACCGCAACCCCAACAGCACCGGCACCGCCGAGCTGGAGGGCTTCGACATCGACCTGGTGCACCGCATCGCCGAGGACATCCTCGGCGACCCGGACGCCGTGCAGTTCAAGGCGATCCCCACCAACCAGCGCATCCCCGCGATCCAGGAGGGCCGGGTCGACATGGTGGTGCGCACCATGACGATCAACTGCGACAGGCTCGCCGACGTCGCGTTCTCCGCCCCCTACTTCAAGACCGGCCAGCAGGTCCTGGCCCCCAAGTCCTCCACCGTCAAGGGCTACGACGGCACCCTCGCCGAGCGGAAGATCTGCACCGCCGAGGGCTCGACGGCGTACTCCACCCTGGAACAGGGCCAGAAGGACGGCGACCTGCCTGCCTCCGCGGACATCTCCCGCACCGTCCCGAACCAGCTCGACTGCCTGGTCCGGCTCCAACTCGGCGAGGTGGACGCGGTGGTGACCGACGGCGCCCTCGCCGCCAGCCAGGCCGCGCAGGACCCGACGGTCGAGCTGAAGGGCGCCGCGTTCACCACCGAGTACTACGGCGTGGCGATGAAGAAGGACGCCGACGATCTGGTACGCCGGGTCAACCAGATCCTGCTCGACTACCGCAAGGACGCCTCCGGCGGCTGGCAGTCCTCGTACGACAAGTGGCTCTCGGCGACACTGGGAGCCGAGTCGGAGGACTCGGAGCCGCCCGCACCGCAGTACCTCCGCAAGAGCTGAACCGCACGGACCGGAACCATCCGGGAAACTACCCCCCAGCCACCCAACACAGCAGCGAGAGGTGATCGATGGGCGTCACGGAACCCCCCGGCCCGGTGATGGACCGGGACGAGGTGGACCGTGCGCTGGCGCGGCTCGGCGCGGAGCACGAGGCGATCGAGACCTCGCTGCTCGCCCTCCAGGACCACGCGGGCCGCAGACTCCTCGAAGGCGCCGAACTGACCGGCGTCACCAATGAGCGCTGGACGGCCACGGACGCCTCGATCACGCTGCTGTGGGCCTATTTCGACGCCTATACGGCGGCGCTGCGCGGCGCCCGCGAGATCCGCTCCCGGCGCCGCTGGTCCAGCCGGGAGGACCTGGCCGAGCTGACCGAGGTGCTGCGCGGCGAGTCGGTCACGATCGCCGGGTCGACCGCGGCGACCGCCAACGCGCCGACCCTGCACGGCAATTCGGGCAAGCTGAGCGAGCGGTTCTCGCTGGTGACGCTGGTGGACCGGATGAACGAGCTGTACGCGACCTCGCTGGACATGGTGGTCGCCGCCGACGCGGTGTGGTCGGCGCTGCCCGCCCGGATCGATTTACTGGCCGCCGAGCTCCAGCGCACCCGTAAGCTCGCGCACTCCGTCGGGGTGCGTCCGGGCGAGCATCCGGCCGGTGACGACCTGGAGCGCATCACCCGCACCCTGACCCTGCTGCGCGAGCAGGTGGTCTCCGACCCGCTGGCCTTCTGGCGTCCCGCGCAGGGGAGTTCGGCGCCGGGCGGCGGCAAGCCGGACACCATGGTCTACGACCGTGAGGCGCGCGCCCTGGAGGACGTGCGCCGGGAGATCGACGCCGTGCTGACCGTCCGGCAGGACTCCGAGGCGCGGCTGGTCAAGCTGCGGGACGTGCTCTCGCGCGCGGACCGTACCCTCGCCGAGGCCCGCACCGCGCGCGGTGAGGTCCTCGCGAAGATCGCCGCCACCGAGGTGCCGGTGGTCAGCGGCCCGCCGACCGTGCTCCAGGAACAGCTCGCGGCGGCCGCCGAGTACCGCCGGCACGCCCAGTGGCACCGGCTGTCCCCGCTGCTGGAGTCGCTGGAGCAGAAGGCGGAGGACGAACTGCTGCGGGCCCGCGAGTCGTTGACCGCGGTGACCGCTCCGCTCGCAGTCCGCGCCGAGCTGCGCGGCCGGCTGGACGCGTACAAGGCGAAGGTGGCCCGGCACGGCCTGGCCGAGGACCCGTTCCTGATCGAGCGCTACGACGCGGCCCGGCGGATGCTGTGGAGCGCGCCCTGCGACCTGCGCGTCGCGGAACAGGCCGTCCTGCGCTATCAGCAGGCGGCCGCCGAACAGCTGGGCGCCCCGCGCGTGCCGGGGCAGGGCGGCCCTGAGGACCGTCGGGGGGAGACGTCGTCATGAGTGAGGCACAGCGGACCTGCCAGCGGCCCGGCTGCGGTGGTACGTACGAGGACGTGGGCGGCGGCGAGCTGTACTGCGACACCTGCGGGCTCGCCCCGGTCGTGGCCACCAACGGCATGGTGGGCTCACCGGCCACCGGGGTGACCGGCGGCGGCAAGGACAGCTCCGGCAGCGCCAGCTCGCGCTCCAGTGGCCGCGCCAGCTCCCGTACGTCCTCGCAGTCGTCGAAGTCGCGCCGCTCGGTGTCGGGACGGCTCTCGCGGTCCCTGTCGGGGCGGACCTCGGGCCGCTCGGTGTCGGTGCGCAGCTCCGGCGCGGCGGCCAGTGCCTCCGGGCGGGGCCGGCTCGGCGTGGGCCTGGTCGAGGTGCCGGACGTGCCGCGGCCCGACCCGCGCGCGATGGTGCTGGACAACCCCGAGGTGCCCGAGCGCAAGCGGTACTGCTCGCGCTCGGACTGCGGGGCCCCGGTGGGCCGGGCGCGCGACGAGCGGCCGGGCCGTACGGAGGGCTTCTGCACCAAGTGCGGCCATCCGTACTCCTTCGTCCCGAAGCTGAAGTCGGGGGACGTCGTGCACGGCCAGTACGAGGTGGTGGGCTGTCTGGCGCACGGCGGGCTGGGCTGGGTCTACCTCGCCGTGGACCGCGCGGTCTCCGACCGGTGGGTGGTGCTCAAGGGCCTGCTGGACACCGGCGACCAGGACGCGATGGCCGCCGCGATCTCCGAGCGGCGCTTCCTGGCGGAGATCGAGCACGCCAACATCGTGCGGATCTACAACTTCGTCGAGCACCTGGATCAGCGCACCGGCTCCCTGGACGGCTACATCGTCATGGAGTACGTCGGCGGCAAGTCCCTGAAGGAGATCGCCAACGGCCGCCGCACGACCGGCGGCAAGCGCGATCCGCTGCCGGTGGAGCAGGCGTGCGCGTACGGCATCGAGGCCCTGGAGGCGCTCGGCCATCTGCACAGCCGCAACCTGCTGTACTGCGACTTCAAGGTCGACAACGCCATCCAGACCGAGAGCCAGCTCAAGCTCATCGACATGGGTGCCGTGCGCCGCATGGACGACGAGGAGTCGGCCATCTACGGCACGGTCGGCTACCAGGCGCCCGAAGTCGCCGACGTGGGCCCCTCTGTGGCCAGCGACCTCTACACCGTCGCCCGCACCCTCGCGGTGCTGACCTTCGACTTCCAGGGCTACACGAACGTCTTCGTGGACTCCCTGCCCGACCCGGACAACATCGAGGTGTTCCGGCAGTACGAGTCCTTCTACCGGCTCCTGGTGCGGGCGACCGACCCGGATCCGGCGCGCCGGTTCGCCTCCGCGCAGGAGATGGCGGAGCAGCTGACGGGCGTGCTGCGGGAGGTCGTGTCGCTGCAGACCGGGCGGGCGCGGCCCTCCCTGTCGACGCTGTTCGGGCCCGAAGTGAAGGTCACGGACACGGAGTTGTTCCCCAGGCTGGACGGCGAGGTCTCCCGGCTCGGGGTCCGGGGCGGCGCCGCCCCGGTCGGCGCGCCCGCGCTGACCACCGGGCTCGTCCGGGCCGTCCCCACCCCGGCCGCGGCGCTCGCGCTGCCGGTGCCGCATGTGGACCCCGGGGACCCCAACGCCGGTTTCCTGGCGGGCCTGATGGCCTCCGCGCCCGCCGAACTGGTGAGCGCCCTCGCCGCGGCCCCGGCGGCGTCCACCGAGACCCGGCTGCGGCAGGTGCGGGCCTGGCTGGAGAACGGCGACGCGGGCACCGCCCACGAGACCCTGCTCCAGCTGGAGGGCGAACGGCCCGACGACTGGCGGGTGGTCTGGTTCCGGGGCGTGGCCGCGCTGGTGACCGGCGACCACGAGGGCGCCGCGCTCGCCTTCGATGCGGTCTACGACGCCTTTCCCGGCGAGCCCGCGCCGAAGCTGGCCCTCGGCCTGTGCGCGGAGGTGCTCGGCCAGTTGGACAACGCCGCCGAGTACTACCGCCTGGTCTGGTCGACCGACCCGAGCTATGTGAGCGCCGCCTTCGGTCTGGCCCGCGTCCAGCTCGCCACCGGCGACCGGGGCAGCGCCGTAGGCACCCTGGAGTCGTTGGCGGAGAGCTCCATCCACTACACGGCCGCCCGGGTGGCCGCCGTCCGGGCGCGGCTGCGGCAACGCACCGCGGTCGCCGGTGACGTACCGTTCCTGGAGGACCTGACCGCCGCCGCCGGGCAGGTGGAGGCGCTTCAGGCGTACGGTCTGGACCCGGCGCGCCGCGAGCAGTTGGCCACGGAGGTGCTCGGCTGTGCGCTGGACTGGATACTCTCCGGTGGCCAGGGTTCCGTCCCCACCGCCGCCGGGGGACGGGTGCTGCTCGGCAGCGGCCTGGACGAGCGGGGACTGCGGTTCGGGCTCGAGCGTTCGTACCGCACGCTGGCCCGGCTCGCGCAGGGCGGCGAGGAGAGGATCGACCTGGTGGAACGCGCCAACCGTTACCGCCCCCGGACGTGGGTGTAGTTGATGTCACAGATGCCCCAGCAGGCCGCTCTGTCGCACTGCCCGAGCTGCGCGGAACCGCTGCTCTCGGGTGACCGTTTCTGCGAGAAGTGCGGATACGACCTGTCCGCGTCGGCCGGGACCCCGGCCGCAGTGAACGGCAGTGTCGCCTGGCCGCACGCCTCCGAGCCGGACAGCTCGGACACTCCGCCGGCCGTGCACCTGCCGGCCGACCTCCAGGGCACGGAGTCGGACGGCCGCGGTCAGGAGGGTGTGCGGGGCGACGACCCCGGCACCCCGCCCGCCGGTCACGGCGTGCGCTTCGACCGCGCGCCGGAGCCCGAGGAGTACCCGCTCCAGGCGCCCGACCCGCGGATCGCCCCCGAACAGCCCGCGCCCGCCAAGGTGTGCGTGGCCTGCCGGGCCGGCCGGGTCGACCACGACGGGTACTGCGAGAACTGCGGGCACGCCCAGCCCCGCGAGCGCGACCACATGGAGCAGGAGTGCGGCCCCGTCGCCGCCGTCAGCGACCGCGGACTGCGCCATCACCGCAACGAGGACTCCTTCGCCGTGGGCTGCACCGCCCTCGCCGACGGCTCCCCCGCGGTCCTGGCGATCGTCTGCGACGGCGTCTCCTCGGCGACCCGCCCCGACGACGCCTCGCTGGCCGCGTCCCGGGCGGCGACCGACGCGCTGCTCGCGGCCCTGCCGCAGGGCACGCACCCGCAGCAGGCGATGCACGAGGCGATCGTCGCCGCCTCCCGCGCGGTCAACGCGCTGGCCGGCGAGCCCGCCACCGCCCGCGAGCACGCCCCGCACCAGAACGCCCCCGCCTGCACCCTGGTCGGCGCCGTGATCACCGCCGGGCTGCTGGTCGTCGGCTGGGTCGGCGACAGCCGCGTCTACTGGGTGCCGGTGGACCGCAGCGCTCCCCCGGCCCGGCTCACCGAGGACGACTCCTGGGCCGCGCAGATGGTCGCCGCGGGCCTGATGAACGAGGCCGAGGCGTACGCCGACGAGCGCGCCCACGCGATCACCGGCTGGCTCGGCGCGGACGCCTACGAACTGGAGCCGCACACCGCTTCCTTCAAGCCGGACCGGCCCGGTGTGGTGGTGGTGTGCACCGACGGCCTGTGGAACTACGCCGAGGCGGCCGAGGAGATGGCCGACGTGTTGCCGCTCGACGCGGCCGTGCGTCCCCTGCACAGCGCCCAGGTTCTGGTCGGTCACGCGCTCGACGGCGGGGGCCACGACAACGTAACAGTGGCCGTGCTGCCGTTCCCGGCCCCTCCGATGGGGGCAGGATCGGCCTGAGGCCACGCAGCGGGGAGCGCCTCGACGGACCGGAGGGGACCGGTCCGCCAACAGCCACCGCCCCACCCCGGTGGGGTGTCCTAGGGGGATCAGAGAAGGCATGGCCATTTTCTCGAAGTCGAACGTGCCGCAGTTCTCGATGGACGTGTACCAGAACGAGTACCTCCCCGAGGGCGGCCGTGAGGTCAACGCGATCGTCACGGTCACCTCGACCGGCGGCGGCACGATCGGAACCGCGGTCGGGGCGCCTCACCTCTACAGCGCCGGACAGGGCCCGTCCGCGGCCGTGGCGATCATGGTCGACTGCTCGGGCTCGATGGACTACCCGCCGACCAAGATGCGCAACGCCCGGGACGCGACGGCCGCGGCCATCGACACCCTGCGCGACGGCGTGCACTTCGCGGTGATCGACGGCACGCATGTCGCCAAGGAGGTCTACCCGGGCGCCGGACGCCTCGCGGTCGCCGACGCGACCACCCGCGAGCAGGCCAAGCAGGCGCTGCGCAAGCTCAGCGCGGGCGGCGGTACGGCCATCGGCACCTGGCTGAAGCTCGCCGACCGGCTGCTGTCCTCCGCGGACGTCGCCATCCGCCACGGCATCCTGCTCACCGACGGCCGCAATGAACACGAGTCACCAGAGGAGTTGCGGGCCGCGCTGGACGCCTGTTCCGGGCGTTTCACCTGTGACGCGCGCGGTGTGGGCACCGACTGGGTAGTGAAAGAAGTCACAGGCATCGCCTCGGCGCTGCTCGGCACCGCCGACATCGTCGCCGACCCGGCGGGCCTGGCCGCCGACTTCACACAGATGATGGAGACGGCGATGGGCAAGGAGGTCGCCGACGTCGCCCTGAGGGTGTGGACGCCGGTGGGCACCACCATCAAGTTCGTCAAGCAAGTCGCGCCGACGGTGGAGGAGTTGACCGACCGCCGGACCGAATCGGGCCCGCGCTCCGGGGACTACCCCACCGGCTCCTGGGGAGACGAGTCCCGTGACTACCACGTTTGTGTGGAGGTACCGGTCGCCGAACTGGGCCGCGAGATGCTCGCCGCCCGGGTCTCACTGGTGACCCCGCAGCCCGACGGCAGCGTCCACAACCTCGGTTCGCAGGGCCTGGTACGGGCCGTGTGGACGGACGACATGGTCGCCTCGACGTCGATCAACCCCCAGGTCGCCCACTACACCGGACAGGCCGAACTGGCCCAGGCCATCCAACAGGGTCTGGACCTGCGCAAAGCGGGCGATATCGATGGAGCAACGGCCAAACTGGGCCGGGCCGTTCAGCTCGCCAGCGCCTCCGGAAACGCCGATACGGCGAAACTCCTTGCGAAGGTGGTGGACGTGGTCGATGCCGCGGCAGGTACTGTGCGACTGAAGGCGAAGGTCGCGGAGGCCGATGAGATGACTCTCGAAACAAGGTCGACAAAGACTGTTCGTGTAAAGAAGTGACACCAGAAGTGACCGAGCAATAACGCGAGCCTGACCCCTCGGGGTTGGAGAAATCCGGCCATAACGGCCGGAAAGGAGAGGGGGAAGCGCCGACATGCCGACCTGCCCGAACGGACACCAGTCGGGTTCCGACGACTGGTGCGAGGTCTGCGGTCACCGCATGGCCGGTGCCGTACCGCCACCCCCTCCGCCGCCTCCGCCCGGCGGTGGGTACGGCTTCCCGCCGCCGCCCGGCGGTGCCCGGCCGCCGCATCTGTCCGCCGTGCCGAACCCCGAGCCGGAGCTCTGCCCGCAGTGCCGTACGCCCCGTGAGGGCGGCGCGCCGTTCTGCGAGGAGTGCCGGTGGAACTTCCTGACCAACACGGCGACGTCGTACACCCCGGCCGCCCCGCGCCCGCCGGCGCCCGGCACCGGACCGAGCCCCGCCGCCCACTTCCAGCAGCAGCCGGGGCCGTCCTACGGCGGCGGTGACGCGTACGACTACCAGAGCTCGCGGCCCTCGCAGATGAACCGGCCCGCGGAGCCGATCCCGCCGTTCGGCTCGGAGCCGGGGGCTGGTGGGCCTGGTCCCGGCGGGCCCGGTGGCTTCGGCGGACAGCCCGGTCCTGGTGGTCCGGGTGGCCCGGGTCCCTTCGGCGGACCGGGTGGACCCGGTGGTCCCGGCCCCGGTGGCTTCGGCGGCCAGGGCGGTCCCGGCGGTCCCTCCGGTTTCGGTGGTGACCCCTCGCGGCCCGTTCCGCCCCCGCCCGGCCCGACCCCGCCCGCCGGTCCCGGCGGACCGGGTGGTCCCGGCGGCTTCGGCGGCCCGGGTGGTCCCGGCGCGACCGGCGGCGCCCCGCAGGCGTTCCAGTCCCCGTCCGGCCCGCCCCCGCCCGCCTACCCGCAGGAGACGAACCGTCCCCAGCCCGGCGGCCCGTCCTTCGGCGGCGGTGAGGACGACTGGGTGATCTCGCCCCCGTCCGCCACCGGCCCCGGCGGCCCCGGCCAGGGCGCCGGCGGTTACGGCTACCCCCAGCCCGGCTCCGGCCAGATGCCGCCCCCGCCGGGCGGCGGCTACCCGCAGCAGCCGGCCACCTGGACGGCGACGATCGGCCCGGACCGTGAGTACTTCATGGCGATGATGCAGCGCTCGGGCCCCGAGGCCGCGGGCCTGAACCTGCCCGCGTACTCGCCCGAGCAGCAGCGCACGCTCACCGGCAACCAGGTCACCATCGGCCGTCGCCGCCACTCCACCGGCGACACCCCCGACATCGACCTCGCGGTGCCGCCGGAGGACCCGGGCGTCTCGCACCAGCACGCGGTGCTGGTGCAGCAGCCGAACGGCTCCTGGGCGGTCGTCGACCAGAACTCGACGAACGGCACGACGGTGAACGGCTCCGAGGAACCGATCCAGCCCTTCGTGCCGGTGCCGCTCCAGGACGGGGACCGGGTCCACGTGGGCGCGTGGACGACGATCACCGTCCGCCGGGGCTGACGCACCTCATCGGAGGGGCCAGGAGTACGGCCCCTCCGGATCGTCCAGCCAGGCCCACTGGCTCTCGCCGCTGACGGTGATGCCGTAGCGGCGGCGCTGCGGTGCGCCCTCGCGGTGCCACAGCGCGTACGCCTCCTGCGGGTCCAGGCCGTCGCGGCTGAGCGCCAGCAGGAAGCGGAACAGTTCGTGGTCGCGGGCGTGGCGGGGCACTCCGCCGAGGGGTGCCGGTTCGGACTCGGGGCGGTCGCCGCCGCGCAGGGGCACGAAGTAGGCGGGCGTGGTCAGGAAGCGGCCCTCGGCGTGCTCGGCGTCCTGCACGGTCAGCGCGACCAGACCGGTGGCCATCGGGGTCAGGATCCGGGCGCCGGACCGGCACTGGGCGAGCCAGGCGGGCGGAATCGACCTCAGGGTGCAGGTCGCGATGATCCGGTCGTAGGGCCCGCGTTCCGGGGCGCCGCGAGCGCCGTCGCCGGTCAGGACGGCGGGGTGGTACCCGGCGGCGGCCAGATGCCGGGTGGCCGACTCGGTGATCTCCGGCTCCAGGTCCACGGTGGTGACGAGTGCGTCGTCGCCGAGCCGCCGGGCGAGCAGGGCGGCGTTGTACCCGGTCCCGGCACCGATCTCCAGCACCCGGTCCCCGGCCCGCACACCCAGCGCCACCAGCATCATCGCCATGAGCGAGGGCTGGCTGCTGGAGGAGAGCAGCTCGCCGTCGCGCATCCGGGTCGCCAGCGGTACGTCGGCATAGGCGCCGCGCAGCCAGCGCTCCCGCGCGCCGGGTTCGGGGCTCTCGCCCCAGCGCCGCTCGTACCCGCCGACGGCGCTGACGTAGTAGTAGGGCACGAAGAGATGGCGCGGTACGGCGGTGAACACCTCGCTCCACACCGGTTCCCCGGCCCAGGCCCCGCTCCGGTCGATCTCCCGCACGAGGTCCGCCCGCAGCGCGGAGGCGAGGTCGTCGAGGCCCTTGTCGAGAGCGTGCGCGCTCATACCACCACTGTCCTGCGGGACGCCGCCCGGGGCGAGTGCCGGTAGGGACCTAAGTCCCAGGTCCTGGTTCCTGGCGTCTGAGACCATGGGTGAGTGAATGAGATTCGGCGCGGCACGCTTCAGGAGCAGACCTTCTACGAGCAGGTCGGCGGGGAGGAGACCTTCCGCCGTCTGGTCCACCGTTTCTACGCGGGTGTCGCCGAGGACCCGCTGCTGCGCCCCATGTACCCCGAGGAGGACCTGGGCCCCGCCGAGGAGCGCCTGGTCCTGTTCCTGATCCAGTACTGGGGCGGTCCGACCACCTACAGCGAGAACCGCGGCCACCCCCGTCTGCGGATGCGCCACGCGCCGTTCACCGTCGACCAGGCGGCCCATGACGCCTGGCTGAAGCACATGCGGGACGCCGTGGACGAACTCGGCCTCTCCGAGGAGCACGAGCACACGCTGTGGAGCTACCTGACGTACGCGGCGGCGTCGATGGTGAACGCCCGGGGCTGAGCCGCCCCGGGGCATCCGGCGGGTCAGCGGGAGACGCTGACGCCCAGCGACCCGAGGCCCGCCCGGCGCACGGCGATCGATCCGTACGGCGTGCGCAGGCGCAGCCAGGCGGCTGCCGAGAACAGCGCCGGCTCCCCGGTGGCCCGCAGAAAACCCAGGGACTGCGCCGCATGTACGGCACGGACCGGCAGGGGGGTGTCACCGACGGCCCGGGACCAGATGTCCCGCCCGATCCGGTCGAGTGCGGCCCGCGTACGGAGATCGGGGGCCAGCTCCTCGGTGCGGGCCCGGAACTCGGCCACCGCGGCGCCGACCATGGCGCGCAGCGCGTCGGGGGCGGGCAGCCCCGGCTCGGGGGTCCAGCCGCCCCGCGGGGGCAGCACCCCGGCCCAGGGCGGACCGGTGACGGCGTCCGGGACGACGGCCGTGGCCGCCGACTCGTCCACCGCCTCCAGCAGTTCACCGGCGGACACGGTCCGGTCCAGGCCGGCGTCGAGGCCGTTCTCGTACGGCTTGGCCAGTCGCGCCGCGCGGATCGCCAGCACCTCGAAGGACGGCGGCCGCCCGAAGACGGCGAGCGCGGTACCGGCGGCCTGGAGGCGCACCGCGGCGCCGCGGTCGTAGTGCAGCAGCCGCGAGAGGAAGGCGGCGAGATCCGCCGCCTCCCCCTCGTCCGCGAGATGGAGCACCGTCATGCGGCGACGGCCTCCTCCTCGTCGTCGTCCGTGTACTCCTGGAGGAACTCTCGTTCCTCGGACGTGATCCGGCGGGGCCGCTGCGCCTCGAAGTCGAACGGCACTATGACCGTCGAGGCACGGACGTAGACGAGATCCTTGTCCTTCACCTCGTAGGTGATGGTGAAGGACGCGGCCCTTATCTCGGTGACCCACAGCTCGATGTCCACCGGGTGGTGCCGGTGGACGAGCTGCCGCTTGTAGTCGATCTCATGGCGCGCCACCACGGACCCCTGCTTGAAGTCCTTCTCCGGGCGGAACAGGAAGTCGATACGGGCTTCCTCCAGGTAGCGGAGGAAGACCACGTTGTTGACGTGGCCGTACGCGTCCATGTCCGCCCAGCGCAGTGGGCAGCGGTAGATGTGCCGCAAGATCGATCAGCCCCGGGTCAGCTTCTTGTAGGTGGCGCGGTGCGGGCGGGTGGCGTCCGCACCGAGGCGCTCGATCTTGTTCTTCTCGTAGGACTCGAAGTTGCCCTCGAACCAGAACCACTTGGACTCGCCCTCGTAGGCGAGGATGTGGGTGGCCACCCGGTCCAGGAACCAGCGGTCGTGGGAGACGACCACGGCGCAGCCCGGGAAGTCGAGCAGGGCGTTCTCCAGGGAGGACAGCGTCTCGACGTCGAGGTCGTTGGTCGGCTCGTCGAGGAGCAGCAGGTTGCCGCCCTGCTTGAGGGTGAGCGCGAGGTTGAGGCGGTTGCGCTCACCACCGGAGAGCACGCCGGCGGGCTTCTGCTGGTCCGGGCCCTTGAAGCCGAAGGCGGACACGTACGCCCGGCTCGGCATCTCGACCTGACCGACGTTGATGTAGTCGAGCTCGTCGGAGACCACGGCCCACAGGGTCTTCTTCGGGTCGATGTTCTCGCGGCTCTGGTCGACGTAGGAGATCTTGACGGTCTCGCCGACCTTGATGGACCCGGAGTCGGGCTCTTCGAGACCCTGGATCATCTTGAAGAGGGTGGTCTTGCCGGCGCCGTTCGGGCCGATGACACCGACGATGCCGTTGCGCGGCAGCGTGAAGGAGAGATCGTCGATGAGGACCTTGTCGCCGAAGGCCTTGTTGAGGTTGTTGACCTCGACGACGATGCTGCCGAGCCGCGGGCCCGGCGGGATCTGGATCTCCTCGAAGTCCAGCTTCCGCATCTTCTCGGCCTCGGCGGCCATCTCCTCGTACCGCGCGAGACGGGCCTTGGACTTGGCCTGGCGCCCCTTGGCGTTGGAGCGCACCCACTCCAGCTCTTCCTTCAGACGCTTCGCACGCTTGGCGTCCTTCTGGCCCTCGACCTTCAGACGGGTCTGCTTGGTCTCCAGGTACGTGGAGTAGTTGCCCTCGTACGGGTAGGCGCGGCCGCGGTCGAGTTCGAGGATCCACTCGGCGACGTTGTCCAGGAAGTACCGGTCGTGGGTGATGGCCACGACGGTGCCCGCGTACTTGGCGAGGTGCTGCTCCAGCCAGTTCACCGACTCGGCGTCGAGGTGGTTGGTGGGCTCGTCGAGGAGCAGCAGGTCGGGGGCCTCCAGCAGCAGCTTGCAGAGCGCGACACGGCGCTTCTCGCCACCGGAGAGGTTGACGACGGGCCAGTCGCCGGGCGGGCAGCCCAGGGCGTCCATGGCCTGCTCCAGCTGGGCGTCGAGGTCCCAGGCGTTGGAGTGGTCGAGGTCCTCCTGGAGCTTGCCCATCTCGTCGAGCAGCGCGTCGGAGTAGTCGGTCGCCATCAGCTCGGCGATCTCGTTGAACCGGTCGAGCTTGCCCTTGACCTCGGCGACACCCTCCTGGACGTTCTCCAGGACGGTCTTGTCGTCGTTGAGCTTGGGCTCCTGCATCAGGATGCCGACGCTGTAGCCGGGCGACAGGAACGCGTCACCGTTCGACGGCTGCTCCAGCCCCGCCATGATCTTCAGCACGGTCGACTTACCGGCGCCGTTCGGGCCGACGACGCCGATCTTCGCCCCGGGGAGGAAGTTCAGGGTGACGTCATCGAGGATCACCTTGTCGCCGTGCGCCTTGCGCGCCTTGCGCATGGTGTAAATGAACTCAGCCAAGAGAAACCGTCCGGCAGCTTGAAATCTGGCAGTGGGCAGATACACCCCATCTTGCCGTACCGCCACCCTTGGGTGGAAACCCGTTACCTCAGGCGTCTGTGACCTGGGGTTTTCGAATGCCCCCGACTACAGTGCCGATATGACCGGCGCAGAGGTCCGCCCCCTTCTCTTCCTCGATGTCGATGGTCCGCTCATCCCGTTCGGGTCGGCGGCCGGTCGCACACAGGCAGTCACCGCCGGGGGGAACCCGCTGGTGGGGCGGCTCGACCCCGGCGTGGGGGCGCGCCTGCTGAGCCTGGGCTGCGATCTCATCTGGGCCACGACCTGGATGGATGAGGCGAACGAGGTCGTCGCCCCGCACCTCGGGCTGCCGACGCTGCCTGTGCTGACGTACCCGGAGACCGCCTCCGACCCCGGCCCACGCGGCCTGCACTGGAAGACCCGGCCGCTCGTGGACCGGGCCGCCGGCCGGCCGTTCATCTGGGTCGACGACGAGATCGGCGCCCTGGACCGCCAGTGGGTGGCCGCCGCCCACCCCGGCCCGGCGCTTCTCCATCGCGTGGCCCCGACGAAGGGCCTGGAAGAGGCCGACTTCACCGTGCTCGCCGATTGGCTCCGCGCAGAGTCGTGGAAGCCAGCAGAGTCATGGAAGCCATGAGCCCACCGCGCGTATCGGCCGGGGCTCAGTCCCGGTCAGGCGTTCTGCGGTTGTGGACCATGACGAGGAACGCTCCGCCGAGCAGGACCAGGCCGATGGCGACGCCTGCGATCACCGGGGTCGCGTTGGAGCTGCCTGTTTCGGCGAGGTTGGTGTCGGGGGAGGTGCCGCCCACCGAGGCGGGGCTGGGCTCGGTGAGGGTCTGGGTGGTGGTGTTGTCGGCTTCCGCCGCCTGGGTCAGGCAGTCCAGGACACCGGTGAAGCGCTTGGCGATGCCGCCGGGGCCCTCGATGGCGAAGTCGTAGGCCTGGTCCTCCTGGAGGGGGATCGTGACCGTGCGGGTCTCGGACGGGGCGATCGTGTAGTCCGTGCCGAGGAGTTCGAAGGTGAACGGCGCGTCGCCCTCGTTGGCCGCCGTGATGTCCACGCCGCCCTCGGCGCAGTTCTTCGTCGCGGACAGCGCCGGTATCGCGCCCTGCTTCGCCCAGGCCGCGCTCGCCGTCGCGGACACCGTGGACTCGCTGGAGCCGGCCAGGATCTGGGTCTGGCTGCGGCTCTCGGAGGTGAAGGCGCGGCCCACCGGCACGGTGGTGGAGGCCTGCACGGTCAGTTCTGCGGTGCCGTCCGGCGCTTCCTCGGGCACGTCGAACCAGATCTGGCCGCCGTCGGTCGTGGCGGAGACCGGCTTGCCCTTCTTGTCGACGATCCGCACACCGCTCATGGCCGCGGGCGGGGTCACCGTCACCGCGTCCGCGCCCGTGCGCACGGTCACCGGACCGAGCCGCTCGCCGGGGTGCCCGGAGAGCGCGGGCGGGTCGAGGGTCAGGGAGGCCCGCGGCTCGGCCAGGTCCTGGGCGCTCCGCTCCAGGTAGTCGGCGAGCTTCTCGGCCTGCGGGTCCACCGCGTCGACGTCCGCGCCGTCCGAGTACCGCCACACGGCCACCTGGGTGCCCGCCGCCGCGTCCTGCTCGCTGAGGCCGCCGCTCAGGCCCGCCTTCCGGGCGAGCGCCGCCAGGTCGTTCACCTGCGGGTAGGAGTTCTGGAGGATCCAGCGGATCCGGCCGGAGTTCTCGTTGGCGCCGAGCGAGGTCCCGCTCCACGGGGTCTCGTGGTACTTGGCGTCCTTCTGCGTGGGGTTGAACAGGTCCACGCAGTACGTCTGCAGCGTGCCGCCGCCCTCGACGGACATCTCGAACAGGCCCGCCGAGATCTCCTGGTCCCCGGTGTCGCTGTGGATGACCGCCGCGCCGAAGGTCTTCAGACCGCCTATCGTGGCCGTCGCCCCGCCCTGGCTCTGCGACCCGCCGTCCGCGGCGGCCTGGCCGGCACCGGCCACCAGCGCACCGGCGGCGAGCAGGCCGGACACCAGCGTCGCGGCGGTGAGCCGGGCCGCCTCTCGCCCGCGCCCGGACAGCGCGGAGAAAGCAGAAAGCACAGAATTCCCCTTCGAGCGGGACCCGTTGACGTGGGGGTACGGTCCCGCCGGCAGAACTGCAAGCCCCGAGAGCCTTGTTCGGCATCCTAAGGACCGGGCGCACCACGCTCCCCAGGGATCCCGCAGGACAAGCGATCCGACTCGGAATCGTTATCGCGGAAACCGCCACGAACAGGGCTTATCGACAAATCCACCCGGCGTGTTCGGTCGCGGGACCGCCGATAAGCCACAGTTCGGACAACGGGTCAGGAGTGGCTGAGGTCACGTCACCGCGACCGGCTCCGGCGGCTGTTGGGCGGCTTGCGGCGTCTCCCATTCCGGTTCAGGGCGCTGCGGCGGGCCGCTGACCGCCGGTTCCGGCCTGCCCGGGCGGCGGAAGACCGACGTACCGCGTGCGAGGTCATGGCCGATCGCCACCGCCTCGATGTCGGCCGAGGTCCAGGTCTGCTGCTCGCGCACCTCCGAGCGGACCTTCAGCCTGCCCTGCACCAGGACGGGGTCGCCGACGGTCAGCGACGCCGCCGCGTTGGTGGCGAGCTGCCGATTGGCCCAGACCGTGAAGAAGTTGGTGTGCCCGTCCGTCCACTCGTTCTTCTCGCGGTCCAGATAGCGCGCGGTCACCGCCAGCCGGAACCGCGCCGACGGTCCCGTGGCGACCTCGCGGTACACCGGCTGCGTGGCCACGTTCCCCACCACGGAAATGATCGTCTCGTTCATCGTGCACCCTCCCTGATACGCCGACGGGCCCGTCCCGTACGGCTGCGTCTGCCGCGAAGCCAGACTGCATCCGCCGGGCCGGACCCGCCGCGTGCTGTGGACCGGCTCGGTGCCTGTGGACAACCTCGCCACCCGAACGAGGAGTTCCGCCAGGACGCCGATCCGTGCGCCGTATCACCCCACGCCCACTCCCATGACCTTCCCGTACTGCTCGCGCACCTCCCGGTACCGCAGCAGCTCCGCCGCCACCGGATCCAGCACCCGTGCCCGCCCGCACCCGGCGGCCGCCTCCCGCAGCCGTCTCTCCGCGTCGGAGCCGTACCGCCGGGCCGGTCCCCGGGCCGCCATCCGGCAGCCCCACTCCACCAGCGGCCCGCCGATGATGCCGGCCACCATCAGCAGCACCGGCACGCCCAGGTTGGGTGACATCACGCCCACGATCTGGCCCACCAGCCACAGGCCGCCCACCACTTGGAGCAGCGTCATCGACGCCTGCACCAGCACGGCGGCCGGCCACCAGCCTGGCCGCGGTGGCCGCCCCGGCGGCAGGCCCGCCCGCGCGGCCAGGTCGTCCAGCGCCTCGGGCAGCCCCTGCGAGCCGCGTACGGCGGCCTCGCGCACCGCCTGCGCCCAGGGCGACGGCAGCCCGGCGGAGGCCCGCTCGGCGACCGTGCGCACCGCCTGCTCCACGCGCTGGCGCGCGGTCGCCTCCTCGTCCGCCTGGGCGCGCAACGGGAACCGTCCGGTGGGGGGTTCGAGCCGGTCCTGGTACCACCGCCACAGCCGTAGCCAGGGCGTGCCGCAGGCGCGGTTGGCGTTGCGCAGCCAGGCGCGCTCGGCGGCCTCCCCGGCGGCGGTGGCACCGACGGCGTCGGCGAGGCGGGCGGCGAACTCGTCGCGGGCCTCCTCGCTCAGCCCGGTGCCGCTGGTGGTGGCGTAGACGGGGCTCAGCCGCCAGCCCGCGGCGTCCACGTCGGCGGAGATCCGGCGCGCGGCGGCGCCGCGCTCCATCACGAACTGGCCGAGCGTCTCGCGCAGTTCGCCGACCCCGTCGCCGGTGAGCGCGGACAGCGCGAGGACCGTCGCGCCCGGTTCGCCGTAGTCGCCGAGCGCGATGCCGTCCTCGTCCAGCAGCCGCCGCAGGTCGCCGAGGACCTGGTGGGTGGCCTCCCCGGGGAGCCGGTCGATCTGGTTGAGGACGACGAACATGATCTCGGCGTGGCCCGCCATGGGGCGCAGATACCGCTCGTGGAGCACGGCGTCCGCGTACTTCTCGGGATCCACGACCCAGATGACCGCGTCGACGAGGGCCAGCACCCGGTCCACCTGCTCGCGGTGCTGCACGGCCGCGGAGTCGTGGTCGGGCAGGTCGACCAGGACGAGGCCGCTCAGGTGTCCCTCGGCGTCCGTGTGCTGGGCGGGGCGGCGGCGCAGCCGGGGCGGGATGCCGAGCCGGTCGATGAGACCGGCCGCGCCGTCGCTCCAGCTGCACGCGATGGGCGCGGCGGTGGTGGGTCGGCGGACGCCGGTCTCCGAGATCGTCACCCCGGCCAGCGCGTTGAACAGCTGCGACTTGCCGCTGCCGGTGGCGCCCGCGATGGCGACCACGGTGTGCCGGCCGGAGAGTCTGCGCCGCGCGGAGGCCTCGTCGAGCACCCGTCCGGCCTCGGCGAGGGTGCGGCTGTCCAGGCGGGTGCGGGACAGCCCGACCAGCTCGCGCAGCGCGTCCAGACGCGAGCGCAGGGCGCCGTCGTACGCCAGGGGCGGCGCCGTGCGCGGGGTGGACGCCCGGCTCTCCACGGCGGGCACCGGCTGCTCCGCCACGGCGGTCTCGTTCACCCGCCGCGCGATCAGCCCGTCGTCCCAGCCGGTCCGCCCGGACTCAGCGGGTTCCTCGTCGGCCGCGGGCGGGCGGCCCTCGGCAGGCTCGTCGGCCGCCTCGCGCGCGTGCTCCTCGCCGACGGCCTCGGCCGCCTCTTCGGCGGCCTCCGCCGCGTCGGCCGGCTCGGCGTCCTCGGGACCCCCGTCCGCGCCCTCGGTGGGTTCCGTGTGCCCGTGGTCGTGGTCCTGGTCAGTGACGGCGGTCACCGGTCACCTCTCCTTCTGAAGTACGGACAGCGCGGCGATGAGTTCGGCCTGTGGCTCGGGGTGGACGTCGAGCGCGTCCAGGGGGGCGAGACGGCGTTCGCGTTCGGTGTGCATGACGCGGTCCAGGTGGTCGGCGAGCAGCCGCCCGCCGCGGTCGCGCAGCCGCAGCGCGCCATGGGCGCCGAGCCGCTCGGCGAGCCCCTCGCCCGCGGAGCGCGCTCTGCGGCCGCCCAGGAGCGCGGTGGCGACCAGGGCGGCGATCACCTCGGGGTCGGGCGCCGCGCCCCGCTCCAGCTCGCGCACCTCGTCCTCGGCGTACTCCTCCAGCTCGCGCCGCCAGCGCCGTACGGCCAGGTCGATGCGGTGCTCGGCGGTCTCCAGGGCGGAGTCGCGGTCCCGGAGGGTGGGGGCGTTGGCCGCCGGTTCGCGGCGCCAGGCCTCGTCCACGCGCTCGTCGGCGGCCGTGACGGCGCACAGCAGGAGCGCGGCGAGGCTCTCCGTGAGGGCCTCCATGAGCTCGCCCGCCGAGCAGTCGAGGGGGAAGGCGCGCCAGCGCTTGAGGGCGTCGCCCGCGAGGACGGCGCCGGACTGGAGACGGCCCCGCACGCGCGCGTGCTCGCTGTCGTACGCCCCGTCCACGGCCGAGGTCAGCCGCAGGGCCGCGGCGTACTGGGCGGCGGCGGCGCTGGCCAGCTCGGGCATCCGGGCCTTGAGGGAGTCCAGGACGCCGTAGGCCGTGCGGGCCATGACGTGCTGGCGGGCGGCGGGGTCCTGGGCCTGGTGGACGAGCCAGGTGCGCAGCGGTGCCACGGCGGTGGCGGGCAGCAGTCCGCCGCCCCAGGCCGACTCGGGCAGCTCGGGGACGGTGAAGCGGGGGACGTCGCCGAGCCCGGCCTTGGTGAGCAGGGCGCCGTACTGCCGGGAGACCTCGGAGACGACCTGGTGGGGCACGCGGTCGAGGACGGTGACGAGGGTGGCGTCGTACTCCTTGGCGGTGCGCAGCAGGTGCCAGGGGACGGCGTCGGCGTAGCGGGCGGCCGTGGTGACCATGATCCAGATGTCGGCGGCGCAGATCAGTTCGGCGGCGAGGGTGCGGTTGTCGGCGACCAGGGAGTCGATGTCGGGCGCGTCGAGGAGGGCGAGCCCGCGCGGGAGTGTTTCGGCGGTCTCGATGCGCAGCACGCGCGTGGGGTCCTCGCCGGGCAGCAGCAGATCGTCGCCTGGGTCCTGCTGGGGGACCCACACCCGCGTGAGGTCGGGCAGGACGCGCATCCCGCTGAACCAGTGGTGATCCTCCGGATGGCAGACGAGCACCGGTGTGCGTGTCGTGGGGCGCAGCACGCCCGCCTCGCTGACCCGTCTGCCCACCAGGGAGTTGACCAGCGTCGACTTGCCGGCGCCGGTGGAACCGCCCACGACGGCCAGCAAAGGCGCTTCGGGCTCTCTCAACCGGGGCACCAAGTAGTCGTCGAGCTGGGCGAGCAGTTCGTCGCGGTTGGCACGCGCGCGTGGCGCCCCTGTCAAGGGAAGCGGAAAGCGTGCGGCTGCGACACGGTCGCGCAGAGCGGAGAGTGCGTCGATCAGCTGAGGCCGTACGTCCAAGGTCACCACATGTGAAGAATGCCCAATTTTAGGGGAATTCTGAAGCATATGAGCATGTCTGCGTGCCGACGGAACAGAAGGGACGGAAGGGGCGACCGGGACAACGGCATAGTCCAGGCATAACGAGTGCACAACACCCGGTGCGCCGGACGGCAAAAGCGGTGCACGATTCGTACCTGCCTGCGATTATCAGGACCGCTTCACTGAACCTCCACATCGAGCCACGGAGGCGAAGAAACAGGGACATGGACCCGGGAGCCCTATCCTTGTCCCCGGCAACGTCACGGATCGGCCCACACCCGGGCACCAGGACAGAGGCCACCACACCGGCCCCCGTAGCTCAGTGGATAGAGCAGGCGCCTTCTAAGCGCTTGGCCGCAGGTTCGAGTCCTGCCGGGGGCGCCATCTCTCAGCTCTCCTCCGGGAGGGCTTTTTTGCTGGTCCCGTCAGACTTGGGGACTGCGTCGTCTCCCGTCGGCCTCAGGCGCTGGGTGTGTCTCTTCCGCCTTCTCCCGCCAGTAGGCGAGGTTGTTGCGGGCGGTCAGGGTGTCGGGATGGTCTTCGCCCTGCACCCGGACACGGTCGGGCAGCAACTGCTCGAACGCGGCGGCGGCACCGGCAGCGTCTCCAGCCATCCCCCGCCAGTACGCGAGGTTGTGGCGGGTGGTCAGGGTGTTGGGGTGATCCGCGCCCAGCACCCGGACACGGTCGGGCAGCAACTGCTCGAACGTGGCGGCGGCACCGGCGGCATCTCCCGCCCTCCCCCGCCAGTAGGCGAGTTCGTGGCGGGCGGTCAGGGTGTCGAGGTGGTCTGCACCCAGCACCCGAACCGATTCGGGCAGCAACTGCTCGAACGCGGCGGCGGCACCAGCGGCGTCTCCCGCCTTCCCCCGCCAGTAGGCGATGTTGTGGCGGGTGGTCAGGATGTCGGGGTGGCCTTCACCCCGCACCCGAAGCGAGTCGGGCAGCACCTGCTGGAGCGCGGCGGCGGCGCCGGCGGCGTCTCCCGCCGTCCCGCGCCACCGGGCGAGGTTGCTGCGGGTGGTCAGGGTGTCGGGATGGTCCTCACCCAGCACCCGAACTCGGTCGGGCAGCAACTGCTCGAGTGCGGCGGCGGCGCCAGGCGCGTCACCCGCCATCCCTCGCCAGTAGGCGAGTTCGTGGCGGGTGGTCAGGGTGTCGGGATGGTCTTCGCCCTGCACTCGGACACGGTCGGGCAGCAGCAGCTCGAAGGCGGCGGCGGCACCGGCAGCGTCTCCCGTCATCCCCCGCCAGTAGGCGAGTTCGTGGCGGGTGGTCAGGGTGTCGGGGTGGCCTTCACCCAGCACCCGGACTCGGTCAGGCAGCAACTGCTCATACGCGGCGGCGGCACCGGCAGCATCTCCCGCCCTCCCTCGCCACCGGGCGATGTTGCTGCGGATGGTCAGGGTGTCGGGATGGTCCTCACCCAGCACCCGAACAGAGTCGGACAGCAGCAGCTCGAACGCGGCGGCGGCACCGGCCGCGTCTCCGGCCTCCCCCCGCCAGTAGGCGATGTTGTGGCGGATGTTGAGGGTGTGGGCGTGGTCCTCACCCTGCACCCGGACTCGGTCGGGCAGCAGTTGCTCGAACGCGGCGGCAGCACCGGCCGCATCTCCAGCCCTCCCCCGCCAATAGGCGCGGCTGTGGCGGGCGGTCAAGGTGGAGGGGTGGCCGGGGCCGAGGTGGTGGCTGAAGGTCTCGGCCAGGCGATGGAAGTGGTCTTTGGCGGCGGTGACCTGGCCGGCTTCGCCGAGGCTTTGTCCGGCCCGGTACAGCACCGCATGCGCGTCGGGCTTGTACAGGGCGTCTCCGGCGCTTCGGGTGAGGGCGGTGGCGTTGGTGCGCAGGGCCTGGGCGAGTTCGGTGTCGCGTTCGATGGCGGGCCAGGCCGTGGTGAGTGCGCTGGCGGTCGTGCGGGCAAGCTGGTCGTGCTCGTCAGGGGTGAGCGCCTCGCGGGTGGCGCGCTGGATGAGCTGGTGGACGCGGACGGCCTGGTGGGGGTTGGCGGGGTTGTGGCTGATGAGGCTGAGCCGGTCCAGCGCCCGCAGGGCACCGACCGCCTCGCCCGCGGTGACAGGCTCGGGAGTCCTGTCCTGCGTTTCGGTGCGGTGCTGGGTGAGGTGGGTGAGGGCGGGGGTGCTGGTCAGGACGGTTTCGGGGATGCCGTTGGGGTTGAGGAACGCGGCGAGCTGGAGCATGGGGCGGGCCAGTCCGGCCGGGCGCAGGGTGTCGGCGCGGTCGACGGACAGGGACCAGGCCGCCGCCGCACTTTGGCTCTGGCCGTCGGGCAGGACCTCGGGAGCGGCGTCAGCGAGCACAGTGGCGCGGTCGGCCAGCAGCTCCCGATACGCGGCGGCGCTGATACCCGCGTCGATGAGATACGCGGCGGCCTGCGACAGCGCCAGCGGCAGATGCCCCAGGTCCTCGGCGAGCGCGGCGAGCTGTTCAGCCGGCTCGTGACGGTTCCGGGCGTCCAGGGCGGCCGTGAGATAGGCGAGGGACTCGGCCTCGGAGAACAGCCCCACCTTGATCAAGCGGCCGGTCAGGGCGGCGTCCTGGCGGCGGGTGGTGACCAGGGTCCGACCGTGCGGGCAGGCCGGCGGCCACAGCCCGTTCAGATCGGCAGGGTCCGACACGTCGTCGAGGACCACCAGCCAGCGGCACGGCGCCGCGTTCGCCTTGGGCTCCAGCCACGCCAGGAACGCGCGCGCCGCCGCCTCCCGGTCCGCGGGATCGGCACCCAGGATGTCCACGGCCGCCTGCGCGTACCCCGACGCGGCCGCGGTGGCGTTGCTCGCCGTGATCCACACCAGCAGGTCCAGCTCACCGGACCACAACGCCGTACGGGCGTAGTCCGCGGCCAGTTGGGTCTTGCCGACCCCGCCCATCCCGGCCAGCACCTGCCCCCGCACCACGTCCTGCCCCACCAGCACCGCGGCCTGGCCAGCCGTGAGCGCTTCACGCAGCCGCACCACCTCCGCCCGCGACTGGAAACAACCCGCCCGCGGGGGAATCACCCCCACCTGATGCGGCCACGCCACCGCAGGCCGCCGCGCACCGTAATAGTGATGCTCGGCCTTGCCCGTGACCGAGCCCTTGAACACACCCCCACCGAAGTCGATGTGATCCCCGTCCTCAGCGCCGCCCGCCACCGAAACCCCCTCGAACACGGTCGGATCCAGCATCCCGAACGTACCCGCGGACCCACCCCGGCCACCGGCCGTTCACGACACAAACCAGTTCCGGTGAATACGCTGTAGGGTCGCTCGCCGGGGGCGCCATGGAGAGGGTGGGGCGTGCGGGTTCCTGATGGGGTTCTGACACCGGGGCTTTTCGTGGATGTCGATGTCCTCGACCGTAATGTCGCCCGGATGCAGAAGGCCGCCCTGGAGGGCGGGTTCCGGCTGCGGCCGCATGCCAAGAGTCACAAGTGCCCGGAGATCGGTGAGCGGCAGATCCGCGCCGGGGCGCGGGGGTTGTCCGTCGCCACCGTGTCGGAGGCCGAGGTCTTCGCCGACGCCGGGATCGAGGATCTTTTCATCGCCTCCTCCCTCTGGATCGATCGGGCGCGTGCGCCCAGGGTCCGGCGGCTGGCCGAGGCCGTCTCGCTGCGGGTCGGTGTCGACTCGGTGGACGGTGCGCGGCGGCTCGGGGAGGCCGTGCCAGGCGGTGTCGAAGTCGTCGTCGAGGTCGACTGCGGCAGTCGGCGAGGCGGTGTGCGGCCCTCTGACGCCGGGGTCGTGGCCGCTGCCGCGCATGACGTCGGGCTCGACGTCGTCGGTGTGTTCACCTTTCCCGGGCATGGCTACGGGCACGATCCCGGCGCCCGGGAGCGTGGCGCGCGCGATGAGGAGCGGGCGCTCGGCGAGGCCGTCGCGGCGCTGCGCGAGGCCGGGGTCGAGGCCCGTGTCGTCAGCGGGGGCTCCACTCCCACCGTCGGTGCCTGGCGGGCCGGTGTCGTCGACGAACAGCGGCCCGGGGTCTATGTGTTCAACGACGCCACCCAGCTCGCCATCGGCACCTGTGGGCCGGACGATCTCGCCCTCGCCGCCGTGGCGACCGTGATCAGCGTGCCCGCCCCGGACCGGTTCGTACTGGACGCCGGAAGCAAGGTCCTCGGGACCGACCGGTCCCCCTGGGTCACCGGGCGGGCGCATCTTCCCGGGCTGCCGGGGGCCGTCGTCACCGCGCTGTGGGAGCACCACGCCGTGGTGCGCCTGCCCGAGGACACCGAACCGCCCGCCCTCGGCTCGGTGTTCACGATCGTCCCCAACCACGTCTGCACTGCCGTGAACCTGGCCGATGAGCTCTACGTCGTCCAGGGCGGCGAGGTCGTCGACCGGTGGGCCGTGCGGGCCCGCGGGGCCAATACCTAACAATGACCAGCAATACCTAGCCCGCCACCGTCCAGGTGTCGCCGCCCGTCAGCAACGCCGCCAGGTCGCCCTTGCCGTACCGCTCCACCGCCGCGTCCATCTGGTCGCTCATCTGCGTGTCGTAGACCGGACGTTCGACGCTGCGGAACACACCGATCGGGGTGTGGTGCAGGGTGTCCGGGTCGGCCAGGCGGGACAGCGCGAACGCCGTCGCGGGGGACTCCGCGTGGGCGTCGTGGATGACGACATCCCGCTCGTTCTCCGGCGTCACCTCCACCACCCTCAAGTCGCCCGTCGTCCGGTCCCGTACGACTCCCCTCGTCGCGCCCACGCGGATCGGCTCGCCGTGTTCCAGGCGGATGACCGCCTCCTGAGCCCGCTGCTTGTCCTTCAGGACGTCGAAGGCGCCGTCGTTGAAGATGTTGCAGTTCTGGTAGATCTCCACCAGTGCCGTGCCGGGGTGGGCGGCGGCCTGGCGCAGGACCTCGGTGAGGTGTTTGCGGTCGGAGTCGACGGTCCGCGCCACGAAGGACGCCTCCGCGCCGATCGCCAGCGACACCGGGTTGAACGGCGCGTCCAGCGAACCCATCGGCGTCGACTTCGTGATCTTGCCGAGCTCCGAAGTGGGGCTGTACTGGCCCTTGGTGAGGCCGTAGATCCGGTTGTTGAACAGCAGGATCTTGAGGTTGACGTTCCGGCGCAGGGCGTGGATGAGGTGGTTGCCGCCGATCGACAGCGCGTCGCCGTCGCCCGTCACCACCCAGACCGAGAGGTCGTCGCGTGACGTCGACAGACCCGTGGCGATCGCCGGCGCCCTGCCGTGGATGGAGTGCATGCCGTACGTGTTCATGTAGTACGGGAAGCGGGACGAGCAGCCGATGCCCGAGACGAACACGATGTTCTCGCGCGCCAGGCCGAGTTCGGGCATGAAGCCCTGTACCGCGGCGAGGATCGCGTAGTCACCGCAACCGGGGCACCAGCGCACCTCCTGATCGGACTTGAAGTCACGGGCCGACAGTTCAAGCGCCATGGATCTCCTCCTTCAGCACCGTGGCGAGCTGCTCGGCCTTGAACGGCATGCCGTTGACCTGGGTGTATGAGCGTGCGTCCACCAGATACTTGGCCCGGATCAGCGTGGCGAGCTGACCGAGGTTCATCTCGGGGACGACGACCCGGTCGTAGCGCCGGAGTACCTCGCCGAGGTTCTTCGGGAACGGGTTGAGGTGGCGTAGATGCGCCTGCGCCACCCGCTCCCCGGAGGCGCGCAGTCTGCGTACCGCCGCGGTGATCGGGCCGTAGGTCGAACCCCAGCCCAGGACAAGGGTGTTCGCGCCCTGGGGGTCGTCGACCTCCAGGTCCGGTACGTCGATGCCGTCGATCTTCGCCTGCCGGGTGCGGACCATGAAGTCGTGGTTGGCCGGGTCGTAGGAGATGTTCCCCGAGCCGTCCTGCTTCTCGATGCCGCCGATGCGGTGCTCAAGACCGGGGGTGCCGGGGACCGCCCAGGGGCGGGCCAGGGTCTGCGGGTCGCGCTTGTACGGCCAGAAGACCTCCGAGCCGTCCTCCAGCGTGTGGTTGGGTCCGTCGGCGAAGTTCACCCGTAGGTCCGGGAGTTCGTCCGGCGAGGGGATCCGCCAGGGTTCCGAGCCGTTGGCCAGGTAGCCGTCCGAGAGCAGGAACACCGGGGTCCGGTACGTCAGGGCGATCCGCGCCGCTTCCACCGCCGCGTCGAAGCAGTCCGCCGGGGTGCAGGGCGCGATGACCGGCACCGGGGCCTCGCCGTTGCGGCCGAACATCGCCTGCAACAGGTCCGCTTGCTCCGTCTTCGTCGGCAGACCAGTCGACGGGCCGCCTCGTTGGATGTCCACCACCAGCAGCGGCAGCTCCAGCGAGACCGCCAGCCCGATCGTCTCCGACTTCAGCGCCACGCCGGGGCCGGACGTCGTCGTCACCGCCAGGGAACCCCCGAAAGCCGCCCCCAGCGCCGCCCCGATGCCCGCGATCTCGTCCTCGGCCTGGAACGTCCGCACACCGAAGTTCTTGTGCTTGCTCAGCTCGTGCAGGATGTCCGAAGCCGGGGTGATCGGGTACGAGCCCAGGAACAGCGGGAGATCCGCCTGTTGACCCGCCGCGACCAGGCCGTACGACAGCGCCAGGTTCCCGGAGATGTTCCGGTAGGTGCCGACCGGGAACGCCTTCGACGCCGGCGCGACCTCGTAGGAGACCGCGAAGTCCTCAGTCGTCTCACCGAAGTTCCAGCCCGCGCGGAACGCCGCGATGTTCGCCGCCGCGATCTCCGGCTTCTTCGCGAACTTCGACTTCAGGAACTTCTCCGTGCCCTCCGTCGGCCGGTGGTACATCCACGACAACAGGCCCAGCGCGAACATGTTCTTGCTGCGCTCGGCCTCCTTGCGGGACAGGTCGAAGCCGCGCAGGGCCTCGACCGTGAGCGTCGTCAGCGGCACCCGGTGCAGGTGGTAGCCGTCGAGGGAGCCGTCCTCCAAGGGAGAGCCCTCGTAGCCGACCTTGTG
The DNA here is from genome assembly GCF_027270315.1 of Streptomyces cinnabarinus. Classification (NCBI taxonomy): domain Bacteria; kingdom Bacillati; phylum Actinomycetota; class Actinomycetes; order Kitasatosporales; family Streptomycetaceae; genus Streptomyces; species Streptomyces cinnabarinus. Next base: position 3,336,707 of record NZ_CP114413.1, read on the forward strand.
CATCGCGCGGCGCGTGAACTCGTCGGTGTTGACGATGATCTCCGCGCCGCGCGGCAGATCGGCGACGTTCGCCTTCAGGGCCGCCGGGTTCATCGCGACCAGCACGTTCGGGGCATCGCCCGGAGTCAGGATGTCGTGGTCCGCGAAGTGCAACTGGAAGGACGAGACACCAGGGAGCGTCCCGGCGGGAGCGCGGATCTCGGCAGGGAAGTTCGGCAGCGTCGACAGGTCATTGCCGAACGACGCCGTCTCCGAGGTGAAACGGTCACCCGTCAGCTGCATACCGTCGCCCGAGTCGCCCGCGAAGCGGATGATCACCCGGTCCAGTTGCCGTACTTCCTTGGCCGACGTCATGACGCCACCGTCGGCAGGGGCGTCATCGTGACGTCGGGGCGCAGGCGGGCGAGGATCCCGGCGATCGTGGCGCCGATGGCCTCGGTGTGGCCGGCGTCCTCGCCGGGGCAGCCGAGGACCACGACGACACCCAGGCGGCCGGTTTCGGTGAGCTGGCGTCCGGCGGCGTCGCAGTCGCGGCGGCCGAGCCAGGCGAACGGCTCGCCCGTGGGGCCGTAGACCAGATCGCCCGCCGGGATCGGGCGGGACTTGGAGGAGAAGGCGGGCACGATGCGTTCGGTGCCCTCGGCGCGGGTGACGACCAGGTCGGTGTCCAGGTCGGCCGGGTCCAGCCGGTGCAGGCCCACGCCTCCGCCGTACCGGAGGGTCGCGACGTTGACCGCGTCGACGACCGCGCCGATGGAGCGGAAGCCGCGGGTGCCGACGAGTTCGCGCAGGCGCTCGCCCGCGGGGACCGTGCCGGGGTGGCCGAGGTCGGCGAGGAGCTTGGCGTAGCCGACGGGCGGCGGGGGTGCGTCGGTGAGGCCGAGGCGCACGGCCTCGTCGGGGGCGAGCCCGGTGCCGTCCAGGAGGGGGGCCTCGGGGGACCGGAGGAGCCAGGCCCTGGCGTGCAGGAGGCCGAGGCCGGCGGCGGAGGAGGAAGTGATGAGTCGCATGGGATCCGTGGGGTCGGTGGAACGTGGGTCAGCGAGCCGTCGGCTGTCGTGCCTCCTCGGCGACCCCGAGGTTCTCGGGGAGGCCGAGCATGAGGTTGATGTTCCGGAGGGTCAGGTCGAGCACCCAGTCCGTCGCGGTCGGCATCCGCGCGGTGAGGCGGACCCGGCCGTCGGTGTCGGGGTGCACGGACAGCGTCAGGGCGGTGGCGTCCGTGGTGCCGGCGGCGGTCGCGGCGACCCGGAGGTGCTGTTCGTCGCGGTGGGCCTCGGCCAGACAGGCGCGCAGGGCGTCGAGGGAGGCGGAGGCCTCGTGGCCGATCGTGACGTGGATGTCGTCGTCGGCGAGCGGGTTCACCTCGAACTCGGGCTTGTGGGCGAGCCTGGTCCACTTGACCACTTCGGGCAGTACGTCGCCGCCGGCGGCGCCGCCCGCGATCCGGCAGGGCGACTTCGCGTCCAGCAGGCCCACCGCGATCAGGGGGCGCAGCAGCAGGGCCGTCGCCACCGCGCGGCCGTCGGGCTGGGCCACGGCGTGGCCGCGCATGATGCGGGGGCGCTGGCTGCGGGTCAGTTCGGGCAGTCCGTAGATCCAGCCGCAGGTGGTGCGGTGGGCGGAGCTGAGGTCGAGGATGCGGGAGCCGGCCCGGCCCGCCAGGTCGGCCGCTTCCGGGGCCTCGGTGGCCGGCCGGCACAGCACCGTCAGGTCCGCCGCCGCCATCGACGCCCGTCGCGCGGAGGTGTTCCCGGCCGGTTCCAGCCGGAGCACCTCCGTGCGGGGGTGGCCGACGAGCCGCCGTTCGATGCGCTCGGCGGTGGGGTCGGGTCCGTCGATGAACACGCGGAGCACCCTGCGCCGGTTCTGTCGGTCCAGGCGGTCAAGGCGGTCCGGTCGGTCCAAGCGGTCAAGGCGATCCGGTCGGTCCAAGCGGTCAAGGCGGTCCGGTCGGTCCGTCCGGTCAAAGCGGTCCGGTCGGTCCGTCCGGTCAAGGCGGTCCATTCGGTCCATGCGGTCCTGTCGGTCCATGGGCGTGGCCACTCCTGTCATTCCTCCTCGGCCGGGCGCGTTCCGGCCAGGTCCCAGACGTCCTGCCGTACCGATCTGCCGACGACCCGGGAGTCGGCCGCGGCCCGTGCGAGGAAGGCGTGGTTGGCGGCGCGGATCGTGTCCCCGTGTCCGGCCAGGACGCTGTCGGCGGTCAGGTCCAGCAGCCACAGGCCGCGCAGTTCGGCGCCGCGCAGCGCCTTCGCCTCGGGGGCCTCGATACCGGCGTGGTACCAGCTCAGGCCGCGTTCGGCGGCGATCTCCAGGGGGCGGTAGTAGACCAGGTTGAAGTACTCGTTGGCGCCCTTGAGGCGCTCGTAGTCGAAGCCGACCGCGCGCAGGTACATCGCGCCCCGCCACTCGTAGAACAGGCAGAAGCCGACGGCCCGGCCGGACTCGTCGCGGCAGAGCAGGACCTCGCCGCGGGAGTCGGTGGCGGCGGCCTGGTGGGCGAAGGTGCTCGCGCAGTCGTCGGGGTCGACGTCGTTGCCGTGGCGGCGCTCGGTCTGGGCCAGGAGGTGTCCGACGTCCTTGACGCAGTCGGCGAGCCGGTGGTGCTCGACGGTGTAGCCCGCGGCCGCGAACTTGCGGCGCTCGGACTTCACCGACCAGGGCGCGCAGGAGCGGCCCCACTTGCGCCTGCGCTCGTCGAGTACGGCGAGATAGCCGTCCCAGCCGCCCTCCGGCACCGGGATCCAGGCGTCGAGCTGGAGCAGCAGCGGCTCGGTGGTCACCGCGGCCGCGCGGAAGGCCCGTACGTCCGCCGTGGACAGGAACATGCCGACGCTGGGCGCGGCCCCGGCGTCGGTACGGCCGACCCGGGCGCGGAAGTCGTCCGTCGCCGCGAGGTCGCGTACCGCGCGCGTCACGGCGTCAGCGGCGGTCGCGGGGGTGGTGTCCGGCGTGTGCAGGAGGTGGGTCTGGTAGCCGCTCTGCTGGCCGACCAGGAGTCCGGTCGGGCCGGGGGTGGGCAGGCCGGCCGCGGTCAGCGGGGTCGACCAGCGGTAGAAGGGGTTCGACGCCTCCGACCGCAGCTCGGTCACGGCGATCCCGGCCGCCGGGGCGCCGTCCCGGCCGGTGTGCACGGCTCCGGCCCGGTCCCCGTACAGGGAGCGGCAGAACGACAGCCAGGGCGCCGAGGTGTAGAGCGGGGCCCCGGCCAGCTCCTGCCAGGCCGCCGGGTCCAGGGTGCCGGTGGCGCTCGTGAAGGCGGTGGTGTTCGTGGAGAGCATCGGACTTCCTTCAGTGCAGGTCGCAAAGCCGGTACGGGTCGCAGGGCCGGTACAGGTCACAGAGCTGAGGTCGCCGTGCCCAGCCGCCGCACCCGGCGCAGCGGTGAGCGCAGCAGGCTGGTCGCGGCCAGCGTCAGCGACAGCGCGATGACGGTGACGGCCGTGGCGCCGCCCACGGTCTCGACCAGCACGCCGCCCAGCAGCGCGCCGAGCGGCATCGGGGCCCGGGAGACCAGGCGGTAGCCGGCGGTGACGATGCCCAGGTGCTCGGGCGGCGGCAGCGCCCCGCGCAGGCTCAGCGCGAAGACGTTGTACGAGGCGAGCGCCGCGCCGTTGACGACGAACGCCGCCGCCAGGACCGGCGCCGCCGAGCCCGGGGTCGCCACCAGCGCGCCGACGAACAGCGACAGTCCGCCGAGGACCAGGGAGGCCGAGAGCGCGGCGCCCACGTGCAGCCGGGCGCCGATCCGGCCGATGACCAGGGAACCGGCCACCGCGCCCAGGCTGCCCAGGCCCATGACCAGGCCGAGGGCGCCGCCGGACAGGTGCAGAGAGCGCACGCCGTAGATCATGAAGGCGGTGAGGAAGGCCTGTTCGTGCAGGTTGTACAGGGCCGACTGGACGCACAGGTCGCGGATGGCGCGGGTCCGCCAGATGAAGGCGAGGCCCGCCCGGACCGAGACGTCCTTGGTGTCCGGGTGGTCGGCGAGCGCGGGCAGCCGGAGCGGCAGGAAGCACAGGGCGGACGCGAGGAACAGCACCGCGGTCACCGACATCAGGGTGGACAGGCCGAGGCTGTGCACGGCGTACCCGGCGAGGGCGGGGCCGGCCATCTGGGCCGCCGAATAGCTCGCCTCGTACAGGCCGTTGCCCGGGGTGAGCTGCTCGGTGGTGAGCACCCGGGGGAAGGCGGCGTGGAAGCCGACGTCATGGAAGACGGCCACGCAGCCGATCACCACCGCCGCGGCCACCAGCAGCCAGAAGCTCAGGCCCGTGAAGGCGCACACGACGCCCATCAGGCCGAGCGCGACCCCGCGCAGGACGTTGCACAGCACCAACAGGGCGCGGGTGGACACCTTGTTGGCGTACGAGCCGGCGACCAGCGAGAGGAAGATCACCGGCAGGAACTGGGAGGCGGAGACCACGCCCACCCCGAAGCCGCTGGTGTGCACGACGGTCACGGCCAGCAGCGGCAACAGGAACTGCGTGACCTGGTGGGCCAGTTGGGAGACGGAGTCGCCCGCCCACAGACTGCGGAACGCCGGGACCCGCAGCGGGGAGACGACCGGGGGCCGGTCGTCGGTGGCCGTCGTCATGGGCACCGGTGATCAGCCCCGCACGTCCACGGTGACGGCGGCGCGCACCCGTGCTTCGAGGGCGTCGAGCTCCCGCGGTGTCGCGGCGTCGACGACGAAGGTGACGGAGCGGTCGTCGGAGCTGTTCAGCGGGGCGAGCCGGGCGCCCCGGTGCTGGAGGACGAGGACGGCGCGCAGGGTGGGCGGGTCGTCCGGGGAGCCGGCCTCGATGTCGGGCCAGACCCCGGTGTCGGCGATCCAGGCGGGGTCCACGCCGGGCCAGTCGACGGTGACGTCGGTGAGGACGCCCTCGGTGTGCGGCAGGTAGACCTGGCGGGTGTGGCGGCGCGGCGGCGGGTAGGCGGCGGGCTCGCCGAGCGCGATCCGGGTGATCACCGGCTCCATCGCCTCCCCGGTGGCGAGCTGGTAGAGGGCGAGCACGCCGTCGCCGGGGGCGCGGGCGGCGACCTCCATGAGGTAGACGCGGCCGTCCTCGGTGACGCGCCATTCGGAGTGGGTGATGCCGTCGCCGAAGCTCAGCCGGGTGAGCATCTCGGCGTTGGCGGCGAGGAGTTTGTCGTCCACTTCCTCGCGCTCGTTCGGCACGCAGTGGGCCAGCTCGACGAAGCGGCTGGTGGAGGACTCGGTGGTCTCCTTGCGGGTGACCGAGGCGAAGACGGTACGGCCGCCCTGGACCAGGCTCTCCACGGAGTACTCCTGGCCGCTGATCCGCTCCTCGACGAGCACCGTCTCGTGCTCGGGGTAGGAGGCGAGGCAGTCGCGCAGTTCGTCCCAGGTGTTCACCGCCACGACGCCATCGCTGGAGTGGCGTCCGGCGGGCTTCACCACGGCGGGGAAGCGGACCTGGCCGGCGGTGAGCGTGCCGTGCTCCCCGGCGGGCAGGGTCATCGAGGCGGGCGCCCATTCGTGCAGGTACCAGCGCTGGAGGTACTTGCTGCGGCAGATCCGGCCCGCGTTGGCACCCGGACCGGGCAGGCCGAGGGCATCGGCGAGCAGGGCCGCGGGTTCGACGAGCACCTCGCTGACGGAGGTGACGCCGACGATGTCGTACTCCCCGCGCCAGCGGCTCGCCGCCGCGACGGACCCGGCGACGTAGGCGCCCTCGCTGTCGACGCTGCCGTCCACGAACGCCACGTCGGCGACGCCGTACGCGGGGTGCTCCGGGTCGGCCCGCGCGGCGGCGACCTCGGCGCGCCACATGCCGGGGGTGATCAGCAGGATCCGCAGGCCGCGCGCGGACAGCTCCGCCAGATAGCGGGAGTTGCGGCAGATGGCCCCGAAGCCTCCCATCAGGATGAAGGCGCTCGGGCGGCTCGAAGGTGCCATGGGACGACTCCGGAGATCTCTCGTTCGATACGCGGCGGCCTGGGGCGGTACGCGGCCTCGCGCGGTACGCCGTGACGCGTTACGCCGCCTTCGCGGAGGTGTCCGCCAGCAGGTTCAGGCGGTCCGCGGCGGCGCGGACGCCTTCCTCGTCGACCAGCATGCTGAGCACGGCGCGGACGGTGCCGGGCTTCCAGTCGCCGAGCAGCACGCCCACCTCGGCGGCGCGGTCGCAGAACTCCTCGGGGCCGAGTCCGGTGGCCGTGACGTCGACGACCACGATGTTGGTCATCGGGTCGTGGATCTCCGGCTTGAACAGCGGGTTCTCGGCGAGCAGCTTGGCCAGCAGGGCCGCGTTCTCGTGGTCCTCGGCGATCCGGTCCATGTGGTGGGTCAGCGCGTAGTCGGCGGCGGCCGCCAGATAGCCGTTCTGGTGCAGATCGCCGCCGTACCACTTGCGGAACCGCTTGGCCTTCTTGATGACGTCCGCCGGTCCGGCGAGGACGCTGCCGAAGGGTGCGCCGAGGGCCTTGGAGAAGCAGACGGAGACGGTGTCCACGGTCGAGGCGTACTCGGCCATGGAGACGCCGGTCGCGACGGCCGCGTTGGGCAGCCGGGCCCCGTCGAGATGGGTGACCATGCCCATCGCGGTGGACCTCTCGCGCAGCCGGCGCATCTCGTCCAGCGGAAGGACACAGCCGCCGTGCCAGTTGACGGTGTTCTCCAGGCAGAGCAGCGTCGGCATGGCGTAGGACGGTCCGCGTGCCCGGTCCCCGAACACGTTGTCCAGGTGCTGGGCGGTGACCAGGCCGTTCTCGGCGTTGAGGATGTTGAACACCACATGGCCGAGGTCGGCGCTCTGCGCTCCCTCGTAGACCACGATGTGGGTGGACGCGTCCACCACGACCTCGTCGCCGGGGACGGTGTGGGCGCGCAGGGCCAGCTGATTGCTGAGCGTGCCGCTGGAGGTGAAGAGCGCCGCCTCCTTGCCGAACAGGTCGGCGCAGCGCTCCTCCAGCGCACGCGTGGTCGGATCCGTCCCCCAGCAGTCGTCACCGACTTCTGCCGACATCATGTGACGGACCATCGCCTCGGTGGGCTTGGTCATGGTGTCACTTCGGAAGTCCACTGGAGCACTGGACGATCGCCGCATGGAAATTCTCTCCGACTGGGCTAGCTGGGTTTCGGATCCGACCTGAAAGGCGTCGGTCAGACGCCGACGGGCTCCGCTTCCTTGACGGTGGTGGCGTGGAGTTCGGCGAAGTAGTCACCGATCAGGTCCACGAACGTCTCCAGATCCGCGTACGCCTGCTCCGCCGACCCGAACGACTCCACCGCACGCGAGACCGTACGGAACATCAACTCGTCATGGTCATGCGACTCGTCGAAGTCCAGATGCGACTGCGTACCCCGCACGAACTCCGCACCGAACTCCTTCCCGGCCGCATCCGTGATCACCTGGTTGTACCGGTCCGAATACCACTCCACGAACCAGTCCCACACCGTCGTCGGCGCCGGACCACGAGAATCCGCCGCCAGCCGCAGATAACCCATCAGCTTCGCCGTCGACGAAAAGACGGGAATCGCGTTCACGTCCTCCAGCGACACACCGAACTTCGCCAGATCACGAAGGAACATCCCCTCGTGCCCGAACTCCTCCGCCAGATACTGCGCCAGATGCGCGGCCAGCGCGTCGTCCTTCGAACCCACCTTGAACAACGCGTACGTGTCGACCTCGTTGTTCAGACGGATCCGCAGCACCGTCTCCACCACATGCCGGACGAAGTAGTCCCGCTCGATCCACTCACCCGCGTGCAGCTCCCGCATCCGCGGCACCCGAGCGAACTGACGCTCCATCAACTCCACCGCCAGCGACTCCAGCCGCTCACGGTCCAACGCCACACCAGACACACAAACCTCCAGCATCACCGGCAACCAACACCCCCCACCCTGACCGACCCCACCACCCCACCCACAGAGCCAAACCCACACCCATGGCCCCGAATTGGCTTCGGGCATCCTCCTGTTGACATGCCGCACCCGCCGAGCGTTACATGTGCCCCGGGTTGATCTCCGTTCACCTCGGTTTCTCCTGAAATCCAGGCGCGCCCGGTCCCGCATTCCCAGTGGAGCGTTCTCATGTCGCCCGAATTCACTTCCGTCATTCCCGAGTTGCGGTCCAGAGGACTGCTTCCGGACGTTTACGACACGGTATTCATGAGCGGTTCTCTGGTGCGTGGCTGGGGGAATGCGACCAGCGATCTCGATGTCCATGTGGTGGCCCCGGAGGCTTGGCAGAGCTCCATCGACGAGGCCGAGCACGTGGCGTTGGAGCCGAATACGCTGCCCTTCGAGGAGACGTTTGTCGAAGGCCGTCGCTGGGACGTCGAATACTGGACGACCGGCCAGGTCGAACAGGTTCTCGCGAAGGTATCCGAGGCGGAGTTCGCCGACGACAAGGGCGCCTGGCGCACCCTCAGCCACCATGAGATCGCCCTGCTGGAGCGGCTCTCCTTCGCGGCGCCGGCGGACGACGGGGCGTGGCTGGGGGCGACCCGGGAGCGGCTCGCGGCCTCGGCGCACCGCTCGGTGCTGGTGTCCCTGTGTCTGCGGCACGCGGACGGTTCCGTCGAGGACGCGGCCGGGCAGCTCCAGGCGGGCGACGCCGACAGCGCGGTGCTCTCCGCGCGCCGTGCCTTCCACTTCGCGGTGGACGGACTCCAGGCGAGCCTCGGCCAGTTCGGCAGCCTGTGGCCCAAGTGGCGGTCCCGGCGGATGCGGCTGGTCGACACCCCGGTGCTGCCCTACGAGCGGTACTGGGAGCTGGAGACCATGCGCACCTTCGATCCGGAGGCGCCCGAGGTGTGGGTGCGCGAGGTCATCGCCGTCTGCCAGCGGATCTCGATGGAGGTGTCCGTCTGATGGCGCCCCTCACCGTGACCCCCGCGTCCGTGGCCTCGCTGCCGCTGAACGTCCGGATGCGCAACCACCGCGGCACCATGTTCGCCGCCGGTTACGAGCACACCGTCGAGCTGAGCGAGTCCGCCGTCTTCGTCTGGCGGCACATCGACGGGGCCCGCACGGTCGCCGAACTGGGCGCGCTGCTGGCCGCCGAGTACGCCATCGACGAGGAGTCCGCCACCGAGGACGTGTGCGAACTGTTCACCCAGCTCACCGCGCACGGGGTGCTGGACATCGCCTGACCGGCGACAGGAGGTTGCAGGTGCCCATACCCCACGACACCCCGACCGATCACGGCCTTCGCTTCGCCCTGTTCGGCCCGCTGACCGTCACCCGGGACGGCCGGACGATCACCATCCCGCAGACCAAGCACCGGGTCGTGCTGGCGGCGCTGCTGCTGCGCGCGGACCGGCTGGTCACCGTCGAGGACCTCACCACGCATCTGTGGGACGACGCTCCCCCGGTCACCGCCCGCAAGACCCTCCAGGGCTATGTCGCCCGGCTGCGCAAGAAGCTGGGGCACGAGGTCCTGGTCAGCCACCCGGCCGGATACCGGATCGCGGCCCGGCCCGACCAGCTGGACCTCGGCCGCTTCGCGTCCCTGGCCGCCGAGGCCGACCGCACGCAGGACGCCGACGCACGGGCGCGGCTGCTGCGGGCCGCGCTCGACACGGCCGCCGGACCGCCGCTCGCCGACCTCCCGCAGGAGTGCTTCCGGCACGGCGAACGGGCCGAACTGGCCGAGCGGCTGGTGCACACGGTCGAGCGGTGGGCGGACGCCGAGATGGCGCTCGGCCGGTACGGCGAGGTGCTGCCGAGGCTGCGCGCGCTGACCGCCGACCATCCCTTCCGCGAGACCCTGTGGAGCCGCCGGATGCTGGCGCTGTACGGCGCCGGACGGCAGGCCGACGCGCTCTCGGCGTACCAGCAGGCGCGCCGGGTCCTGCGGGACGAGCTGGGGGTGGAGCCCGGCGAGGAGCTGCGGCGACTGCACCAGCGGATCCTCTCCGGTGACGTGCCCGGGGCGCGGCGGCCCGCGGCCGAGGCCGTCGCGGTGCCCTCGACGCTGCCCCCGGCGGTGGCCGAGTTCGCCCGGCCGGACATCGAGGCGGACGCGGCCCGTGCCCTGCTCGTCGGCACCGGTGGTGCGGGGCCCGGCATCGTGGCGCTGCACGGCGCCGTCGGCACCGGCAAGACGACCCTCGCCGTCCGGGTCGCGCACGAGGTCGCCGGGCACTTCCCCGACGGCCGGCTCTTCGCGGAACTGCGGGACGGACGGGCGCCGCGCTCCCCCTCGGAGGTGCTCGGGGCGCTGCTGCGGGTGCTCGGGGTGGAGCCGGAGGGGATTCCCGCGGGGCCGGCGGAACGGGTCGCGCTGTACCGGAGCCTGCTGGCGGGCAAGCGGGTGCTGGTCGTCCTGGACGACGCCGAGAGCGAGACCCAGGTACGTCCGCTGCTGCCGCCGTCGGCGGGGAGCGCGGCCCTGGTCACCGGTATCGCCCCGCCCGCCGCGCTGGACGGTGCCCGGCATCTGCGGGTCGGCGTGCTGACGGACGGTCAGTCCCTGGACATCCTCGGCCGGATGATCGGGCACGAGCGGGTGCGGGCGGAACCGGAGGCGGCGGGCGAGCTGATCGACCTGTGCTGCCGGCTGCCGCTGGCCGTGCGCATCGCCGGGGCGAAGCTGCTGGCCCGGCCGCACTGGCGGCTCGCCCAGCTCGCCGCGCGGCTCGACTCACCGCGCCGCCTGGACGAACTGACCGCCGGCGACCTGTCCGTGCGCGACAGTCTCGGCATCGGCTACGACGGTCTCGGCGCCCCGGCGCGCCGCGCCTTCCGGCTGCTGAGCCTGCTGCGCACGGGGTCCTTCCCGGCCGAGGTGGCCGCCGCCGCGCTCGGCGTCACGCGGGGCGAGGCGGAGGAGCTGCTGGACGAGATCGTCCACCGCCAGCTCCTCGGCACCGGCCTCAGCCACCGGGGCCGGCTCCGCTACACCTACGACGGCCTGGTGCGGGCCTACGCCCAGGAGCTGGCCGCGCTGACCGACCCCGCCACCGAACGCACCCGAACCGTGCGCCGCGCCCTCGCCGCCTGGTACGCGCGGCCCATTCCGGCCGTACCCGAGCGGGCGCCGCTGAGCGCCTGACCGGACGGCGACAGCACGGCGAGGCGGGCCGGGGCGGCACTTGAGCGGACCTCGGACGGCATTTGAGCGCGTCCCCGACCGAGTCCGAGCCACCCCCGAAGACCACATGAGTCACCCCCGAAGACCACCCGAGCCGCCCCCCAAGACCATCCGAGTCGGCCCCGAGACCACCGAGTCGGCCCCGGCCCGGCCCCGAAGCGCGCCCCGGCCACCCCGCGTCGCGCTCAGAGAGGAACCCCATGATCGAGCGGTACGCCCGGCCGGAGATGGCCGCGTTGTGGACCGAGGAGGCGAAGTACGCCTCCTGGGCCGAGGTGGAGGTGCTGGCCAGCACGGCGCAGGCGGAGCTCGGGGTCGTGCCCGAGGCCGACCTGGACGTCATCCGGGCCGCGCCGGTGCCGACCGTGGCGCGGATCCGGGAGCTGGAGCTGACCCGGGACCACGAGATCCTCGCCTTCCTCGCCGCGTACACCGAGGCGATGCCGCAGGACTCGGCGCGCTGGGTGCACCACGGCATGACCAGCTACGACCTGGTCGACACCGCCCTCGGCCACACCCTGGCCCGCTCCTGCGACCTGCTGCTGACGGCGGCCGGTGAACTGCTGCGGGTGCTGGTGGAGCGGGCGGAGGAACACTGGGACACCCCCTGTATCGCCCGCACCCACGGCATCCACGCCGAGCCCACCTCCTTCGGCCAGAAGCTCGCCGGGCACGCCTTCGCCGTCCACCGGTCGGTCGGGCGGCTCACGGCAGCCCGGGAGGCGGTGGCCGTCGGCACGATCTCCGGTCCGGTGGGCACGTACGCGCATATCTCCCCGTACGTCGAGGAGTTCGTGTGCGCACGGCTCGGGCTCGGGGTGGAGCCGGTGCCGACGCAGGTGGTCGCGCGGGACCGGCACGCCCAACTGCTCGCCGCGCTGGCCGCGCTGGGGTCGGTGGTGGAGCACTTCGCCCTGGAGATGCGGCTGTTGCAGCGCACCGAGGTGGCCGAGGTGGAGGAGGCGCGGACCAGCGCCTACCAGGGGTCGAGCGCGATGCCGCACAAGCGGAACCCGACGTCCAGCGAGCGGCTGTGCGGTCTGGCGCGGATCCTGCGGGCCAACGCGGGCGCGGCCTACGAGAACGTCGCGCTGTGGCACGAGCGGGATCTCGCGCACTCGTCCGTGGAGCGGGTCATCCTGCCCGACAGCCTGATCGCCGCGCACTACCAGGTGACCGCCGCCGCCGAACTGGCCCGTGGGCTGCGGGTGTCGGCGGACCGGATGCGGTCCAACATCGACGCCACCCGCGGTCTGGTCTACAGCTCCGCGGTCTATCTGGACCTGGTCGAGTCCGGCGCCGACCGGGAGGCCGCCTACCGCCTGGTGCAGCGCGCCGCCACCGAGGCCTGGCAGAGCGGCCGGCCACTCGCCGACACCCTGCGCGCCCACGACGTCCCGGTCACCGAGGGGCAGTTGGCGCCGGAGCGGTTCCTGGGCAACCGCAGCCATCTCAAGTCCCGTCTGGAAACCATCCGTAAGGAGCTGCACCCTCATGTGGATCTGTGAGCGCGTCACCGGCGCCGACCTCGACGTCGACGAAGTGACGGCCCTGTACGAGGCGTCCACGCTGGGCGAGCGGCGCCCCATCGCGGACCGGGAGCGCTTCGCGCGGATGCTGCGCGGCGCCAACCTGGTGGTCACCGCCCGGCTCGACGGGAAGCTGATCGGCATCGCCCGCTCGCTGACCGACGGCGCCTATGCCACGTATCTCAGCGATATCGCGGTGGACGTGGCCCATCAGAAGCAGGGGGTGGGCCGGGACCTGATCCGGGCCACCCGGCAGGCGGCGCCGCAGGCGAAGCTGATCCTGCTGTCCGCGCCCGCGGCGGTCGACTACTACCCGCGCGTGGGCTTCGCCCAGCACCCCTCGGCCTGGACGCTGGACGCGGCGTCCGAGCTCGGTTGAGCAGCGCCGCGATGCAGCTGAAGACGGAGGGGTTCCCGGCGCTGGTGGTGGCGGCGGCCCGGCGCGCCCGGGACGCCGTGCTGGTCGCCGACGCGGTCGGCATAGCGGTCACGCTGGACGGCAAGGTCCCCGAGGAGGTCGGCCGCAAGGCGATCAGCCTGCCGGAGCAGATCCTGCTCGACTCCGCGGTGTGCAGCGGGGCGGCCCTGGACCCGTCCGCGGCCGAGGGCGATCTGCTGGTGCTGTCGGAGACGGGACGGCTGCGCGTCCTGCCCGGCCGCCGCCCGGCACCGGCGGTGCCCGGTCATGTGCTCGGCGCGGTGAAGTGGCCGGGGCAGGAAGGGGCGGTGACCCGGCTGCGGGAGCTGGCCGAGGAGGTGCAGCGCCGCCAGTACGGCGACATCGCCCGCTGGCTGGCGGGGCGGCCCCGCGCCGAGGTCGTGGCCCGGCTGGACGCCATCACGCACGCGCTGGTGCACATGGCGCCGGTGCGGCTGTACGTCGGCGACCGGACCTTCGGCAATCTCGCCGACCCGGCCAATCTGCCGGGCCGTTCCCTCGCGGCCGGCGCCGAGGAGTCGGTACTGACCCGGCTCGCGGCGACCGAGGTCACCGCGTGGGCGCCGGAGGAGGCCACCTTCGTGGTCTGCATGGACGCCCTGATCAGCTCCGGGACACCGGTGCGCGCCGAGGAGTTCAACGGCGCCCAGCTCGACCCCGAGGCGCTGGCGGAGTTCCTGCTGGAGCGGGCCGCCGCCTACGGGACACCGCCGCCGGAGCGCGGGGCGCTGGGCACCGCCGAGTGGCTGGAGCTGCTGGCCGGGGTGTGCGCCCGCGGCCGGGCGGCGGTGGTGGACGGCGGGGCGACGCTGTACCGGCGGATCAACGGGGTGACGCTGCACAAGCGCGAGCTCATCATGGACGCGCCGATCGGCTGGGCGGACGTGCCGGGTCCGGTGGTGGAGCTGCTGGGCCGGTACGCGGACACCGCGCTGACCCACGACACCGACCGGGACACCGCGACGCGGGCGGTGGCGGGCATCCCGGCGGCGCTGCTCGGGCGCCCCGCGCCGCACGGCTTCTCCTCGGCGTACGAGGCGTTCCTGCACGAGCTGTTCACCGCGCTCGCCGAGGCCCTGGACTGTGATGTCGTCATGGGCCGCGGCCCGCGCCGGCTGGACGGCCTCGGCCTGGAGACGGCCACGCGGGACTGCTACTGCGCCGTGGCGCCGAGCCGCCGCTTCGACGAGGCGTTCGGCGCGGACCGGGCGGGGCTGTCCCGCGCGCTGTCGGCGTACAGCGCCCGGATGCGTTACAACACCTGGCACTACCTGCCGCACACCATGTCCTGGACGGACCGGCGGCCCGGCCGGGACGACTGGTACTTCGCGCCGGTGATGCCCGACATCACCAACTGGTCGGACCGGCACCACACCGGCCATGTCGCCTTCGGGGTGCGGCACGCGCTGCGCGTTCCGCTCGGCATCGAGCTGGCCGGCGCCTACCGGCCGGGCCTGTACGACCTGCGGCTGCTGCGCACCGCTGACCCGGAGTTCGAGCTCGCCGACCTGCGGGCGGCCGTCGCGGTGGGCCGGGAGCTGGAGACCCTGCACCAGGCGGCGGCCGGGACCGGCCTGTCCGTCCGGGACTTCGACAACACCTGGTACCGGACCTTCCATGGCTGACCCGCGCCTCGCGTCGATCGCCGAGGTCCGCGCCCACTACGCCGACGGGAGCCTGTCCCCGAAGGAGTACGTCTCGGCCGTACTGGACGCCGTCGAGCGCACCGACCCGGTGCTGCGGGCGTTCCTCACGGTCGCGGCCGAGCGGGCGCTGGAGGAGGCGGCGGCCGCGGAGGCGAGCCTGGTCCGGGGCGGCCGGGCGGCGCTGGCACGACGGCCGCTGCTGGGCATGCCGGTGTCGGTGAAGGACCTGACGCGCACCGAGGGGATCAGGACGACCCGGGGCGCGGCCGGGGGGCATGCGGTGCCCGGCGAGGACGCGCCCGCCGTGGCCCGGCTGCGCGCGGCGGGCGCGATCGTCATCGGCAAGACCAGTACCCCGGAGGGCGGTTGGTGCGGTGCCGGGGTCAACGCGTTGCGCGGACCGGTCCGCAACCCCTGGGACACCGCGCTCACCAGCGGCGGTTCGAGCTCCGGGGCGGCCGCGGCGGTGGCCACGGGGCTCGGGGTCGCCGCGACCGGCACCGACGGCGCCGGTTCGGTCCGGATCCCGGCCGCGTTCTGCGGGGTCGTCGGCTTCAAGCCGACCCGCGGGCTGGTCCCGTACGTCCCGGCGAGCTCCGAGGGGCTGTCCCATCTGGGCCCGCTGACCCGCACCGTCGAGGACGCGGCCCTGCTGGTCCGGGTGATGTCCGGCTACGACGCCCGCGACCCGTTCTCGGTGCCCGCGCCGCCCCCGCCCGCACCCGCGCCCGAGCGGCTGCGGATCGGCTGGGTGCGGTCCCTCGGGCTGCCCGAGCCGCACCCGGAGGTCGAGGGGCTGGCCCGGAGCGCGGTCGAGGAGCTGGCCGCGGCGGGCCACCGGGTCGAGGAGATCGCCGCGCCGTTCGAGGACCCGTACCCCCTGCTGGAGGTGCTGCTGGCGAGCGCCGAGGCGGCCGGGCGCACCTCCGTCCCGTCCGATCCGGGGCTCGCGGAGGTCGTCGAGTTCGGCCGGAGTCTGTCCGCCGCCGAACTGGCCGAGGCGTACGCCGGGCGGGACCGGCTGTGGGCCGAGGCGCACCGGCTGATGGACCGTTACGACCTGTTGGCGCTGCCCACCGTCCCCGTCCTGCCGTTCGCCGCCGGTCTCGCGGCACCACAACCGCCGGTGCGCAAGGGGCGGCTGCCCTGGCTGGCGTGGACGCCGGGGACGTACCCCTTCAACCTGACCGGCCAGCCCGCGATCTCGGTGCCCGCCGGACGGACCGCGGCCGGACTGCCCGTCGGCCTTCAGCTGGTCGGCGCCCGGCACCGGGACGACCTGGTGCTCTCGGCGGCCGAGGAGCTTCAGCGGCGGCGCCCGTGGCGGCACTGGTACGCGGAACTACAGCGGAAAGAGTACGCATGATGCACAGCACCCCCGAGGTGACGGAGCGGCTGGCCGGGACCGATACGGGCAGCGTCGGCTTCGTCGGGCGGCACGGCCTGTGGACCGACGAACAGCACGCCAGGGCCGCCGAGTTGGAGCCGCTGCTGGCGGAACTGGAGTTCGTCCGGGTCGGGTTCGGCGATCCGCACGGGCTGTTCCGGTCCAAGACGCTGACGGTCGAGGCGTTCCGCACCGCGCTGCGCAACGGCATGGACTTCAGTCCGGGGCCGTTCGTCTTCGACACCGGGCACGCGGTGGCCGTCGACATCTTCGCGCCCGGCGGCGGCATCGGCGTGCCCGAGCTGAGCGGCGCCGGTGACTTCCTGGTCGTACCGGATCCGCTGACCTTCCGGGAGCTGCCGTACACCGAGGCGCGGACCGGGTGGGTGGTGGCGGACGAGTATCTGCGGGACGGGCGGCCGCATCCGCTGTCCAGCCGGGCGGTGCTGCGGCGGACCCTGGACCGGGCGGCGGCGGACGGCTGGACCTTCGTGGTCGGGCTCGAGGTGGAGTGGTATCTGACCCGGTCGGCCGGTGAGCGGCGGCCGGGGCGGATCGGCGGGTTCGGGGTGCAGGGTGCCGCGCCCGAGGTGGAACCGGTCGACGACGGCTATCAGTTCAACCATGACGGGCTCACCGACGCCCTGATGCCGGTCCTCACTCCGCTGACCCGGGCGCTGCGCGCGCTCGGCCTGCCGCTGCGCAGCGTGGAGCACGAGTCGGGGCCGGGGCAGGTGGAGTTCACCTTCAGCCCGATGGAGGGGCTCGCGGCGGCCGACGCGATGCTGCTGCTGCGCACGGTGACCAAGCAGATCTGTGCCCGCGCCGGGTACCACGCCTCCTTCATGGCGCTGCCGGGCCTGGACGGGTTCGACCCGAGCGGCTGGCATCTGCACCAGTCGCTGTTCCGCGCCGAAGGCTCCGGCGGAACCGGCGGCAACGCCTTCATGGCCGCGGACGGCGCCGGCCCGCTGTCGCGGACCGGTCTCGCCTACGTCGGCGGGCTGCTGGAGCACGCGCGGGACGTCTCCGCCCTGTGCGTCCCCACCGTCAACGGCTACCGGCGTCTCGCCGAGCGGCACACCCTCTCGCCCGACCGGATCGTGTGGAGCCCGGAGAACCGGGGCGCGATGGTGCGGGTGCTGGGCGCGCCGGGCGAGCCCTCCACCCATGTGGAGAACCGGATCGGCGAACCCTGCGCCAACCCCTACCTCTATCTCGCCGCGCAGCTCGCCGCGGGCCTCGACGGGATCGAGCGGGGTCTGCGCCCCGGCGCCCCGGCCACCGATCCGCACGCGCCCGCCGACTCGGCGCTGCCCGCCGATCTGGAGGAGGCCGTGCGGGCGCTCGAGGGCAGTGCGCTGTGCCGGGAGCTGCTGGGCGCCCCGTTGACGGAGTGCCTGGTGCGGCTCAAGCGGAGCGAGCACACCCGGTTCACCGACTGGCTGGCCAAGGCGGGTCCGGTGGAGCCGGGGGTGGCCACCGACTGGGAGCACCGTGAGTACTTCGGCGCCTTCTGAGATCTGTCTCGTCGGCGCCGGGCCGCGCGGTCTGTCGGTGCTGGAGCGCCTGGTGGCGAACGCCCCGCTGCTGCTGCCGCCCGGCGCCCGGCTCCGGGTGCACGTGGTGGACCCGGACCCGGGGTGCGGCCGGGTCTGGCGGCCGGAGCAGTCGCCGTATCTGCTGATGAACACGGTCGCCTCCCAGGTGACCCTGTTCACCGACGCCAGCGTGTCCATGGCGGGTCCGGTCGTGCCGGGGCCATCGCTGTACGAGTGGGCCCGGGGCGGCGCCGAGGAGCTGGGGCCGGACGCCTATCCGACGCGGGCGCTGTACGGGCGCTATCTGCGCTGGGTGCTCCAGGAGCTGCTGGAGCGGTGTCCCGAGGGGCTGGAGATCGTGCTGCACCGCCACCGGGCGGTACGCCTGGAGGAGGGGCAGGCCGTCCACCTCGACGACGGGCGGGTACTGCGGGCACTGACCGCGGTGGTGCTGGCGCAGGGCCATCTGCCGGTCGAACCGAGCGCCCAGGACCGGGAGTTCGCCTCCTTCGCCGAGCGGCACGGGGCCGTCCATGTGCCCCCGGGCAACCCCGCCGACCTCGGCCTCGGGGCGCTCGCGCCGGGTGAGCCGGTGCTGCTGCGCGGGCTGGGGCTGGCCTTCTTCGATCATCTGGCGCTGCTCACGGAGGGCCGCGGCGGACGGTTCGAGCGCAAGGGCGGCGGGCTGGTCTACCACCGCTCAGGCGCCGAGCCCCGGATCGTCGCGGGCTCCCGGCGCGGGGTGCCCTACTCCGCGCGCGGCGAGAACCAGAAGGGCCCCTCCGGGCGGTACGAGCCCGTCGTGCTGACTCCCGCGGTGATCCGGGAGTTGCGGGAGCGGGGCGGGCTCGGGTTCCGGGACGAGGTGTGGCCGCTGGTCTCCCAGGAGGTGGAGACGGCGTACTACACGACGCTGCTGGAGAGCTGGGGCGAACCGGAGGCGGCCGGGCGGCTGCGGGCGGTGAGTGCGCGGGGGCCCTGGACGGCCGCCGGGCGGGACCGGCTGCTGGACGCGTCGGGCGTGGCCGCGGCGCACCGGTGGGACTGGGACGCGGTGGCCCGGCCGTGCGGTCAGCGCACGTTCCGGGGGCCGAGCGAGTTCACCGGCTGGCTGCTGGACCATCTGCGCGCCGATGTCGCCAAGGCGCGGGCCGGGAATGTGCGCGGCCCCGAGAAGGCCGCCCTGGACGTGCTGCGCGATCTGCGCAACGAGGTCCGGCAGGTGGTCGACCACGGGCTGCTGGCGGCCGACTCGCACCGGGCCGAACTGGCGGGCTGGTACACGCCGTTGAACGCCCATCTCTCGATCGGGCCGCCCGCCGGCCGCATCGAGGAGGCCGTCGCGCTGATCGAGGCCGGGGTGCTGACCGTGCTGGGCCCGGAGCTGACCGTACGGCCCGACCCGGCGACCGGACTCTTCACCGCGCGCTCCCCCAGGGTCGCCGGCTCCGCGGTGAGCGCGCGGGTCCTGGTCGAGGCGCGACTGCCCGAGCCGGATCTCACCCGCACCGCCGACCCCTTGCTGTCGGGCCTCCTGGCGAGCGGCGGCTGCCGGACCTACTCCGTGGGCGACTTCGAGACCGGCGGACTCGCCGTCACCGAGCGCCCGTACCACGTCGTCGACCGCGACGGCGTCCCGCATCCGCGCCGCTTCGCCTTCGGCGTGCCGACCGAGGGCGCCCACTGGGCCACCGCGGCCGGTGTCCGCCCCGGCGTCGACTCCGTGATCCTCGGCGACTCCGACGCCCTCGCCCGCACCGTGCTCACCCTCCCGAACAGGAACAGCTGATGGACCCCGCCCACCGCTCCGCGAAGCCGACCACGGGCGCCCGCAGTGGGCCTGGCCCCGTACCCCTCAGCCACTCCGACACGCGCGCCCGCACCGTGCTCACCCTCCCGAACAGGAACAGCTGATGGACTCCGCCCTGCTCTCCCCCGTCCGCGCGGGTGCCCCGACCGAGGGTGCGCTCTCCGATGCGGCGTGGGTTCAGGCCATGCTCGACGCCGAGGCCGCTCTGGCGCGCGCCCAGGCTCGTCTGGGGACCGTGCCCGAGGGCGCGGCCCGGACGATCAGCGCGTGCGCGCGGGCCGATCGGTTCGACCTGGCGGCGCTGGCTGAGCGGGCCCGGGAGGCCGCCAATCCGGTGGTGGCGCTGGTCGAGGAGCTGACGGCGGTCGTGGCGGCCGAGGACCCGCGCGCGGCCGAGTACGTCCATCGCGGCTCCACCAGCCAGGACATCCTCGACACCGGCGCCATGCTGGTCGCCCGGCGGACGCTGGAGCCGGTCGTGGCCGACCTGGACCGTACGGCGGCCGCCCTCGCCGGGCACGCCGAGCGGCACCGGGGCACCGTCATGGCCGCCCGCACGCTGGGCCAGCACGCGGTGCCGACCGTGTTCGGGCTGCGCGCGGCGGGCTGGCTGACCGGGGTCCTCGACGCCCGGCGCCGGATCGCGGCCCTGCTGGACGGCGGACTGCCGGTACAGCTCGGCGGCGCGGCGGGCACGCTCGCGGGATACGTCGAGTACCTGCGCCTGGAGTCACCCGCCGCCGACCCCGGGGCCTACGCCGAGCGGTTGACGCAGACCTTCGCGGCGGAGCTCGGCCTCGCGGTGCCGGTGCTGCCCTGGCACACCCTGCGCACACCCCTCGGCGATCTGGCGGCGGCGCTCGCGGGCACCGCCGGCGCGCTCGGCAAGTTCGCGCTGGACGTACAGACCCTGGCCCGCACCGAACTGGCCGAGGTGGCCGAACCGGCCGTGGCCGGGCGCGGCCGGTCCTCCGCGATGCCGCAGAAGCGCAACCCGGTGCTCGCCACCCTGATCCGCTCGGTGTCCCTCCAAGTCCCCTCGCTGGTCGCGGTGTTGTACCAGTGCGCGGTCGCCGAGGACGAGCGCCCGGCCGGGGCCTGGCACGCCGAGTGGCAGCCGCTGCGCGAGACCCTGCGCCTGGTGGGCGGCGCCGCGCACACGGCGGCCGAACTCGCCGAGGGCCTGGTCGTGGACGCGGCACGGATGCGGGAGAACCTCGCGCACAGCGGGTCCCTGCCGGTCGCCGAGCGGCTGGCTGCCGCGCTGACTCCCGCGCTGGGCAGGGCCGGTGCGCAGAGCGCTGTACGGGAGGCGGCGCTCGCGCCCGGGGCCGACCTCACCACCGCGCTGCACGGCCTCGACCCGCGGCTTCTGGAGCCCGAGGGCTATCTGGGCGCGGCCCCCGCACTGGTGGACCGGGCGCTCAGGCACTACCGGCACAGCTACTGAGGAGAGAACAGACACGTGATCATCGCACTCGACGGGCCCGACGGCGCCGGAAAGTCCACCCAGCTCGCGCGGCTCGCCGACTGGGCGGGTGAACTCGGGGTGTCCTTCCGGACCGTGACCAAGTGGCAGCTGTTCGACGAGACCGTCATGCCCGAGGCCCGCTTCCTGCGCGGCAGCCGGCAGGAGGAGATCCGCGTCTGCATCGCGGAGATGCCCTCCCCGGCCCGCATGCTCTTCCTCGGCTGGATGAACACCATGGCCGCCCACTACGCGGCCACCGCCAAGGAGGAACTCGTCGTCCTCGACGGCTACTGGGCCAAGCACGCCGCCGCCGAACTGGTCGCCGGCACCCACCGCCCTCTGGTGGAGGCGATCGTCGAGGCCATCGCGCCCGTCGACCGGATCGTCTACTTCGACGTCACCCCCGAGGAGGCGCTGCGCCGCAAGGGAAGCGACCTCGCTCCCTACGAGTGCGGCCGCGACCTGGAGTGCCGCCCGGAGAATTTCCTGCGCCACCAGAGCGCGGTCCGCGAGATCCTGCTCGGCTGGGCCCGGGAGCACGACTGGAACGTCATCCGCACCGATTCGCCCGGCTCGGCGCAACAGGAGCTGAAGACGCTCGTCGCGGACCTCCTGGCGGACCGGTGACCCGGCGCTCGCTCGCGGCGGCGCTGTTCGTCCGCTACCTCGGCACGGGCGTGTGGATGCCGCTCCAGGTGCTGTTCTTCGTACGGATCGTGGAGCTGGACACCTCCCGGGTCGTCACCGGGCTCACCGCGGCCTCGCTGGTCGGGCTGCTCGCCGGGCCCGCCGCCGGACGCCTCGCCGACCGGTTCGGGCCGCGCGAGGTGGGCGTGGCCGGGCTGCTGGTGCAGGCCGGGGCGGCGGCGCTGCTGCTCACCGTGGACGACTTCACCGGCTTTCTCGCGGTGATCGTGCTGGTGGCGCTCGGCAAGGGCGCGTTCCCCGCCATCACCGGGGCGCTGATCGCCCATGTCGGCGGCGACGACAAGGTCATGTACCGGGCCAGGCTGTACTCGCTGCAGAACCTGGCCATGGTCAGCGGCTCGCTGCTCGGCGGCATCGTGCTCCAGCTGGACAGCCGGACCGGCTACACCGTCGCCGTGCTCGCCGACGTCTGCTCCTACCTGCTCGCCGCGGCCCTGGTCGCGCGGCTCGGGCATCTGCCGCCGGTGCGCCGGGACCCCGAGGCCACCGGCGGGCGCCGGGCGGCGCTCACGGACCGGCCGTTCGTCGCGGTGAGCCTGCTCGCGGGCGTCCTGGTCGTCTTCGAGAGCTTCCTCGCGGTGCTGATGCCGGTGTGGATCTCCGAGCACACCGACGCCCCCCGCTGGACGGTCTCGCTGACCTTCGCGCTGAGTTCGGTGATGGTGGTGCTGCTCCAGACCCGGGTCGCGCGCGGCGTGGAGACCCCCCGGGACGGCGCCCTGGCCCTGCGCCGCAGCGGACCGGCGGTGGCGGTCGCGGTACTGATCGTGTACGCGGCCTCCCATGTCCCGGGCATGGCCGCGATGTCGCTGCTGCTGGCCGGGACGGCGGTGCTGACGCTGGGCGAGATGGTCTTCGCGGCCGGCGAGTACGCGGTCTCCTTCGGCCTGGCCCCCGACCACGCACAGGGCGAGTACCAGGGCGTGTTCGGCCTCGGCACCGGCCTCGGCACAGCGGTCGCGCCCCCGCTCCTGAACGCCCTGTGCCTGATGGCGGGCCCGGCGGGCTGGCTGGCACTGTGCGGCCTGGTGATAGCAGCGGGCACAGCGGTCCCACCGGTGGTACGACGAGCGGAGAAGCAGTACGAACGAACTCCGGGCCCGGCGGTTCCCTAGGGGCGCGGGGAACTGCGCGACAAGCCGCGACGGCGCCGCGCCCGACGAACTACGCGGCGATCCAGGTACGGAACATCATCCGCCCCGCCGAACCGTCCTCGAAGGGCGTACGCCCATGAATGACGGACCGGTTGTCGATGAACACCATCTCCCCGGGCCGCAGCCGCCCCAGCGTGTGCAGATCCGCACGGGCCAGAAGCCCGTCGAGATGATCCAGCGCGCCGGTCTGCTCCGGCGTCAACGGCGCCACACCGTCCTGCCGGTGCCCCGCCTCGACGTACTCCCGCAGATAGTGCACGCGAGCGGAACCGTCCGCGAAGTCGAGCACCGGACGCCGGACGGTACGGGGCGCCCCCGGCGTGTCGGCACGCGTGTCGAAGTGGAAGGGCCGCCGCAGTACGTCGAGGACGTCGGGGCGGGCGCGCAGCTCCGTCAGGACGTCCTGGACGTGCACCATCACCAGGGAGCCACCGAGGGCCGCCTGCCGCAGACAGAAGAGCGTGAAGTAGTCCGGGACGCGACCCGGCCGGTGGAAGCCGTCGGTGTGCAGATTGCCGCCCTGCCGGGTGTCGGAGTAGCGGGCGCTCGCCCCGTCCAGGCGCAGCCCGCGGTCCTTGACCTCGCGCAGCAGCGCGCCGGAGAAGTCCTGCGGCATGACCTCGCCCAGCATGCGGGAGGCGTTGACGGTGAAGCGGCGGGCGGCGGCGTCGGAGAGACCGCCGAGCCCGGTCAGGACGAAGCAGCCGGGCCGCCGGTCGAGCCGGTCGGCGGCGTAGCCGCGCAGCCGCTCGGCGAACTCCGTGTGCCGCGGGTCCGGTACGCCGTCCTGGTCCGCCGCGGCGATGCTGTCGGCCAGGCCGGGCTCCACGGCGAACCGTACGTGCGCGAAGGGATCCTCGTCGGTCATCTCACCCTCCTCGGGATCGGTGGTGAACCGTGGTGTCGGACACGGGTGGTGGCGCGCTGGGCGAACCAGCTCGCGAGGGCGTCGCCGTAGTGCCGGATCCCGGACACCTCGCTCGCCGCGAGGGCGGTCACGGTGCGTCGTACGGCCTCCTCGCGGCCGTCGGCCGTGGCCAGGGCCTGGACGAGCATGCTCTCGTGGCGGACCGGGCGGTCCGCGTCCAGCGTGCAGGCGTACGACACCCCGGGGTGCTCGGCGAGCCGCAGCGCGGTGAGCCGGCCGGGGCGCGGGGTGCCGGGCCGGACGAAGAGCCGGGCCTCGGCGACATGGGCGGCGGGGTCGTACCGCAGCACGGCCGGATCCAGTGACCGGCCGCGCGCCAGGTCGAGTTGCAGCGCGATCACGTCGTGTCCGGTCTGCACCTCGCACATGCGGTAGGCGCCGGTGAGCCGCGGGTTGATCTCCAGGAAGTGGTAGCCGTCGGGGCCCACCACGAACTCCACGCTGGACACCCCGCGGAAGCCGAGCCCCTCGGCGAGGACCTGGGTGTGCGCGCGCATCGCGGCGGCCCATGCGGCGGGGGCGTCCAGGACGGGCGCCGCGTCCAGGAGTTTGAGGTGGCCCTCGACCAGCAGGCTCTCCCGGTCGCCGAGGTGTGCCACGCGCCCGGCGTGGTCGACGGCGACGGTGACTCCGACGATCCGGGCGTCCTCCACATAGCGCTCCGCGTACCAGGTCGGCGCCCCCGGGCCGGGGTCCGTGGCCAGGACGCGGGCGACGTCCGCGGCCGAGCGCACGACCTGCACGCCCTGGCCGTAGCAGCCGCCGCGCGGTTTGAGGACGAGCGGGAAACCGGCCCGGGAGACCAGTTCGGTGATCGCGTCCCGGCCGGTGGCGTGCGGCAGCACCGGCACGCCGAGCCGCTCGGCCGCGGCCACCGCGAGGCTCTTGTCCCCGGCGGTGGTCAGCAGCTCCGGCCCGGCCCCGGCGCAGCCGATCCCCTCCCGGGCGAGCCGCGAGGGCAGTTCGGGATCCTCGGCCAGCGCGCCGTGCCCGGGGTGGACGAGCGCGGCGCCCGCGCGGACGGCCGCGGCGACGATCCGCTCCACGTCGTCGTACGGGTTGCCGGTGCCGTCGAGCGGTTCCACGGCGTCGGCGGCGCGCGCGTGGGCCTGCTGCGGATCTGCGGCGGACACCACGGCGACCGGGGAGAGTCCCGCCGCCCGCGCGGAGCGAACGGCTCGGGCGGCTATCGCCCCACGGCCCGCGATCAGGACTCTCTCCATCAGCGCTTCCCCCGTCAGACGATGGCGCGGTAGTGCGTGACCAGGCGGTGGTCGTCGTCCAGGATGTGGAAGGCGATCAGCGGCGGGAGGTCGAAGTCGACCTCGGGGCGGCCCTCCAGGGGCAGCGGGACCGTGGAGGCGATGCCGGGGCCCACCACCAGCGGGCGGCCCGCGAAAGTCGTCGCCGCGGCCGTGTGGGAGTGGCCGCACAGCACGGCGACGACCTGCGGGTGCTTCTCCAGGACGGCCGCGAGCCGCTCCTCGCCGGACTGCCGGATGCGGTCGACGTAGGGCAGGTGCAGCACCACCGGCGGGTGGTGGAAGCAGACGAACACCGGGGCGTCACCGGAGTGTTCGGCGAGGGTCGCGTCCAGCCAGGCGAGCGTGCGGTCGGTGAGGACGCCGTCGTCCTGGCCCGGGATCGTGGAGTCGCACAGCACGAACACCGCGCCGCCGACCCGCACCACCCGGTTGATCTCCTCGTCGGAGGCGGCCTCGTCGAGCAGGCCCTTGCGGAACTCGGCCCGGCGGTCGTGGTTCCCGGGCAGGGTGAGCACCGGGTAGGGCAGCTTGAGCAGGGCCGCGGCCTCGTCGTACTCGTCGGCGGCGCCGTGGTCGGCTATGTCGCCGGAGACCAGGACGGCGTCGACCGGGCCCGGCATGGAGCGCAGGAAGTCCGTGACGCGGGCGGCGCGTTCGGTGGCCCGGGGGCCGCCGTCCAAGTGCGGGTCGCTGATGTGGGCGATGGTGATCACTGCGGTGGCTCCTCGACGCTGGTGGTGGTGCTCGGCGCGGCGGCCGCCTTCTGGAAGCGGGCCCGGATCTCGCTGTTGCTGTGCGCGGAGGTGACCCGGGGCGGGGTGCAGGAGCTGCCCCTGCGGATCGTCACGCCCACCATGTGCGGCCCTGGCGTACCCGCGATGTCCCGTAGCCGCGCGGTCAGTTCCGCCGCTGTCGTGACCGTGCGCGCGGTGCGGTAGCCCAGGGAGAGGGCCAGCTCCGTCCAGCGCAGCCGGGAGGCCCGCTGGCCGCCCGTGGAATCGTACGCGCCGTTGTCGAGGACGATGTGGGTGAGGTTCTCCGGGCGGCGCTCGCCGACCAGGGCCGAACCGCCCAGGTGCATCAGGGCCGCGCCGTCGCCGTCGACCACGGTGACGCCCCGTTCGGGCAGCCGCAGCGCGGTGCCGAGGCCGAGGCCGATCGCGTGGCCCATGGAGCCCTGCATGTAGAAGTTCTCAGGCCGGTTGCCGGCCGCGAACAGCTCGCGGCTGATCATTCCGGTGGTGCTGAACACCAGCTGGTCGTCGAGGAATTCGACGAGCGCCTCGACGGCGGACTGCCGGTCGAGCTCCAGTTCCTCGCCCTCGGTGCCGGCGTCCACCGCGCAGGTGCCGACAGTGCCCTTGGGCACCAGGATCACGAACGGCCGGTTCTCCAGGCGGGCTCGCTCGGCCCGGTCGAGGAGTCCGGCGAGGCTCGCCGGGTCCTCCTGGAGGATGCCGTGGGCGATGCCGGTCGCCTCCAGGATGCCGATCGTGCTGGCGCCCATCGCCGCGTGGTGCGGTTCGTCGTCCTCGGCCCGGGGCCAGCCGCGCAGGGACGCCACCAGCAGCACCGGGATGTCGTAGGCGAGGATCAGAGAGGTGAGCGGGTCCAGCAGGTTGCCGAGCCCGGAGTTCTGGATCAGCACGGCGGACCGGGTCCCGGCCAGCTCGGCGCCCGCGGCGAGGGAGAGGGCGATGCCCTCGTTGGGCGCGGGCACATAGCTGCCGCGCTGTTCCAGCAGGGCGAAGGGGCCCTGGAGGTAGGAGCAGGGGACGCCGCTGAAGAATCCGTAGCCGCGCCGCTCCAGCTCCTGGCAGAAGGTCTCGGCCTCCATCAGCCGCCCCACCCTTCCCACTGTGCGACGCCGGTGAGTTCGAAGACGTCCTTCATCGAGGCGATGGACGACTCGACGGTGCTGGTGCCGCCGCGCAGACTGATCTCGGTCAGCACCTCGCGCATCGCGGAGACCGCGGCGCGCAGGGCGTGGTTGGCGTATATGACCATCGACACCCCGGCCTCGGCGGCGTCGGCGGGCGACCAGTCGGGGTAGGTGGTGGGCACCACGACCACCGGCAGCCGGCGCCGCCAGTGCCCGAGGAACTCCTCGATCTCGCCCGCGTCGGACCGCTTGGAGTGGATCAGCAGCGCGTCGGCGCCCGCGTCCGCGTACAGGTGCGCCCGGCGCAGCGCCTCGGCCATCCCGGCCCCGGCGATCAGCGCCTCGGTGCGGGCCACGACGGTGAAGTCGCCGTGGCTGCGGACCTGGGCGGCGGCCTCGATCCGGGCCGCGAACTCGTGGGCGTCCTCCAGGAGCTGGCCGCCCTCCAGGAAGCTGTTGCGCTTGGGGAAGACCTTGTCCTCGAAGCAGACGCCGGCGATGCCCGCCCGCTCGTACTGCTGGACCGTGCGGACCAGGTTGGCGCGCCCGCCGAAGCCGGTGTCGCAGTCGGCGAGCAGCGGCAGCGCGGTGGCGTCGTCGATGTGGACGGCCTCGCTCAGGCACTCCGCCATGGTGAGCAGGCCGACGTCGGGCAGGCCCCGGCTGGCGGAGAGTTCGAAGCTGGAGGCCCAGACGCCGTCGAATCCGGCGTCGGCGACGAGCCGTGCGGTGAGGGCGTCGCGGGCGCCCATGACGCGGGCGATCTGCGGGCGGTGCAGGAGTTCCCTGAGCCGCGCGGCCTTGGTCGTCATCAGCGCTCCCCTCCGGCGAGCTCGAACAGGCAGTGCCAGTGCTGGGAGCCGGGCTTGCCGTGCTCGGCGTCGAAAGCACTGATCAGCTCGAAGCCCTCGTGCAGGCGCACCAGGTCGGCGGCGTCGGTGTACAGGTGCGGGTGCACCTTGTCGTCGGCCGCCTCGGGCTGGCGGAAGGTGTTGGGGCTGACCTCGTCGCCCTTGCCGTACTCGCCGTTGCGCTTGGAGAGCATCGTGCACTGGTAGCGGCCGCCGGGGCGCAGCACGCGGCGGACCTCCTTCAGGGCGCGGCGCAGTCCTTCCTCGTCGGCGTGGTAGACGACGTTGAAGGCGAGGACGTAGTCGAAACTCGCGTCCGCGTAGGGCAGTTCGGTGAAGTCGGCGGTGTCGAAGGCGGCGTCGAGTCCGCGCCGTCCGGCCTCCTCGCGGGCGTGGTCGAGGGCGGCGGGGCTGGCGTCGACACCGCGGGCGGTGAAGCCCTCGGCGGCGAGGAACAGCGCGTGCCGGCCGACGCCGCACCCGAGGTCGAGTACCTCGCGCACGCCGCGCTCGCGCAGGTGCGGCACGGTGTCCGCGACCCAGGGGTGGGGGCGCGACCAGTCGGCCCGCCCCTCGTCGGTGCGCCATACGGCGTCCCAGTAGACGTGGGCAGTCATCCCTCTTGTCCTCCGTGATGAGCGAACTGGAGCAGACCGCTGTCCAGGGACTCCTCCAGCAGCGGCCGCATCAGGTCCAGCTCGCACCCGATGCCGGCCGCGAGCTCGGCCACCGTGCGGCGGCCGTCGAGGCCGCGCAGCAGCTTCAGCCAGTCCAGGTGGGTGTCGTGGTCGATGACGTAGCGCAGGGCGCCGTCGACGGCCACGTACGACGTGTTCTCGCCCGGCGCGTCGTCCAGGACCAGGACGCCGGGCGCGATCCGCAGCACCGAGTCCTCGGCGCACCGCGGCTCGTCCAGGACGGACACGGCCTCGGGCCCGTCGAAGTCGGTGATGTCCAGGGCGTACGGCCGCTGCCCGTCCGGTGCCCGGTTGGGCGGCACGTCCTGGGCCATGCGGTCCAGCAGACCGAGGTTGACGACGCGCAGCAGCAGTTCGATGTGGGCGCCGCTGCGTCCGCTCTGCCAGCGGCGCAGGGTCTCGTGGAGGTTGGCGGCGTCCACGTACTGCGCGGCGCGCGGCGAGGCGAGCGCCTCCTCGATCAGGGCGTGTCCGTCGGCGGCGAGCATCCGGGCGAAGGTGCGGTGGGTGTGCCGGACGCCGTCGCCCTCGTAGAAGGCGAGCTTGGGGCGGGCCAGGACCTCGGCGGGCAGTACGTCGGCGACGGCGCGGCGGACGACCTGCTTGTTCCAGAACAGTGCGCGGCGGTGGGCGCGCGGCACCTGGGCCAGCAGCTCCACGATGCGGTGATCGAGGAAGGGCACGCGTGCCTCGACGCCGTTGCCGGAGGCGGTGCGGTCCTCGACCCAGAAGTTGTACTGCTGCATGTCCCGGAACTTCCAGCCGAGATACGAGCCGTAGACGTCGTCCATCGCGCCGGGCGCGTAGGCATGCACGGCGTCGTCGGTGAGCAGCGGCAGCTCGGCGCCCTCCCACCACACGGAGACCGGGTCGGCGGCGCCGAGCGCGCGGCGCCGGGCCAGGTCGCCGAGGTTGGTGAGGAAGTCGTCCCAGGTGCCGCCGCCGGCCAGGTCGACGCTGTAGCCGCCGCTGAACTCGTCGGCGCCGGAGCCGAGCAGGATCGCCTTCAGCTCGGGGCGCTCGGCGCGGGCGTAGCGGTACATCTCGCTCTTGTAGAACTGCTCGGGCCCGCACAGCGGGGTCTCCATCAGCCACAGCAGCCGGCGCCACTCGTCGGCGCTGGGCACCCGGTCGGCGCCGAGGGCGACGAGGTGGTTGGGCAGGCCGAGGGCACGGGCGGTCTCCTGGGCGTACCGGGCGTCCCCGTTGACGAGGGTGGAGCCGGTCAGCGCGGAGAAGGTGTGCATGCCGGTGTGCGCGGACAGGGCGGCGACGGCCGCGGAGTCCAGGCCGCCGCTGAGGAAGACGCCGATCTCGGCGTCGGCCACCAGGCACTCGGAGACGGAGGACTTCAGCAGGTCGGCCAGCGAGTCGACGAAGTGCCGCTCGGGGTGGTCGGCCGCGTCGGCCGGTTCGGGCAGCCGCCAGTAGCGGTGCTCGCGGACGCCGCCGTCGCGCAGGCTGATGTTCAGCAGGGCGCCCGCGGGCACGTGCTGGACGCCCGCGAACCAGGTCGTGGGGGCGCCGTCGGCCATGACGGGCGCCGCGTTCAGGCTCTGGTCGGCCAGGGCGCGGGCCCAGTCCAGTTCGCGCGGGCACTCGGGGTGCTCGAAGAGGGCCTTGATCTCGGAGCCGAAGAGGATCGTGCGGCCCTGGGTGCTGTGGAAGAGCGGCTTGATGCCGAGGCGGTCGCGGGCCAGGATCAGCCGCTGCTCGCGCAGGTCGATGACGGCGATGCCGAACATGCCGCGGACGTCGTCGAGGAAGTCCAGGCCGTCCTGGAGGTAGAGGTGCAGCAGCACCTCGCAGTCGGACTCGCTGCGGAACTTCGCGGGGCCGCGCAGGCCCTTGCGCAGCTCGCGGTAGTTGTAGATCTCGCCGTTGCAGGCGAGGATCACCTGCCCGTCGTCGCTGACGAACGGCTGGCGTCCGCCCTCGGGGTCGATCAGGGCGAGCCGGGTGAAGGACATGCTGGCCTGTCCGGCGTGGTGGAACTGCATGTCGTCGGGCCCGCGGGGCCGCAGGGCGCGCGCCATGTCGCGCAGAATCCGGTCGGCGCCGCCGTCCAGAAGCGTTCCGTCGGTGTGGGCGAATCCCGCGATTCCGCACATGTGGGCTACCTACTTCTCCGCGAGTTCTGTCGCTTGAATGCGAGTGCCACGCCTGCCTGCGCAGGCGTGGCACTCCGGTCGCTAACGAACGTTGGCGACGATGGTGGCCTGGTCCACCTTCTTGGCCTCGGGCTTCGTGTAAGCCTTCATGTCTGTCACCCCCTTGCCGCGCTGGTCCTCGTGCTGACGGAACAACCATCTCGGTGCGTGGTGGCGCGGCGGTGGTCCGGCGGAGGTGCGGCTACGCCGCCAGGAGCGCGCCGCGCCGGGTGCGGTGCGCGGTCACGGCGCCGAAGGCGTCCGCGAGCCGGTCCACCGCCTCGGTGAGCGTGCCGGGCGGCTGGACGAAGGGCAGCCGCAGATGCCCGTCGAGGGTGCCCTCCACGGCGAACTTGGACCCGGTGAGCACCTCCACCCCGAACGCCGGTGCCATGGCGGCCAGTCGGGAGCTGACCCGTTGCCCGAGGTCGATCCACAGGCACAGGCCGCCCCGGGGCCGGGTGAACGTCCACTCGGGCAGCCTTCGCCGGAGGGCGCCCGCGAGTTCGTCGCGCTGGAGGGTGAGCATCTGCCGTCGTTCGCGCAGGACGGCGTCGTAGTCCTCGTAGAGCCTGCGGGCGATGAGCTGGTTGACGACCGAGTTGCCCGCGTCGCCGGGGCCGCGCAGCGCCGCGAGCCGGTTGATGAGGGAGGGGGTGGCGCGGATCCAGCCGAGGTTGAGTCCGCCCCAGAAGACCTTGGACAGCGATCCGATGGTGACCACGTCGCTGCGCCCGCCGAAGCAGGCCATGGGCGTGGGTTCGGGCCCGTCCAGGGTGAGTTCGGAGAGCGTCTCGTCGACGACGAGCAGCGTCCCGGAGGCCCTGGCCGCGGTGACGACGGCCCGGCGGACGTCGTCGGGCATGACGTGGCCGGTGGGGTTGTGGTGGTCGGGCATGAGGTAGGCGAGCGCGGGACGGGCCTGGCGGCAGACCGAGCCGATCAGCTCCGGGTCCCAGCCCTCGGGGCCGAGGCCGACCGGCAGGGGCCGTCCGGCCAGGGAGCGGATGGCGTCCAGGGCGTCCGGGTAGGTCGGCGAGTCGACCATCACCGGGTCGAAGCGCTGGGCGACCAGGCG
Organism: Streptomyces cinnabarinus; assembly: GCF_027270315.1. Taxonomy (NCBI): domain Bacteria; kingdom Bacillati; phylum Actinomycetota; class Actinomycetes; order Kitasatosporales; family Streptomycetaceae; genus Streptomyces; species Streptomyces cinnabarinus. The sequence continues at coordinate 3,368,313 of NZ_CP114413.1, forward strand.
CAGCAGCAGTCCCCAGCCCTGGTAGGCGCCGGTGGTCACCATGATCTCGTCGGCGCAGGTGGGCAGTCCGCGCTCGGTGTACCGGTCGGCGATGGCCTGCCGCAGTTCGCGGATGCCGATCCGGTCGTGGGTCAGGTCGTTGGTGTAGTCGCCGACGTGCCCGGCTGCGTCGCGTACGGCCTGGGCGAGCAGCGCCTGCGGTGCGGGCACCTGGGCGATGGTCAGGTCGATGGGGGTGTCGGCGGACCGGGACACGGCGACGGGCGCCGCCGGTTGTGGGCGGTGGACGCCGGGCGGCAGCGCGGTGAAGCTGCCCGCGCCGCGGCGGCCCTCCAGATAGCCCTCGGTGCGCAGCAGGCTGTAGGCGGCGGTCACGGTGTTCCGGCCGATCCGGCACTGTGCGGCCAGGACTCGTTCGGAGGGGATCCGGGTGCCCACGGGCAGCCTGCCGTCCGTGATCAGCGCACGGAAGGCGGTGGCCAGCGCCAGGTAGGCGGGGCCGTCCGCGAGCCAGTCCCCCAGCAGCCGGCCGGTCTGGTCGGCGCTCACTGAGTAGGTGGTTTTTCGCATGTCAGTGATCTGGACTCCGGTGTGGCACGGATGAGTTCGTCCGGGCGGGAGGCCCCGGGCATCGACGGGTCCTGGGCCTCCCGCCCGAGTTCAGGTGACCTGCACGAGGTCGCCGACGCCCACGCGTCCGCCCCTGATGACCCGCGCGTACACGCCGATCCGGGTGTCGAACCGCTGGGCGAGGGTGCGCAGGACGGTGCGGGCCGCGGGCAGGCCGGGCTGGGGCAGCGTGGTCATCACACAGCGCTCGGTGCGCTCGGTGATCTCCAGCACCACCTCCGGGCCGACCGCCACCTTGGCGCCCACCCAGTCGTCCTCCAGCAGGGCGAGGTCGTCGCCGTCCAGCAGGAGGTTGGGGCGGAAGCGCTCGACGACGATCTGGTCCGCCTCTTGCGGCATCAGCGCGGCGAGCCGGGACAGCGCGGGCCGGGACAGCAGATGGACCGCGGCGCAGTCGAAGTGCTGCACCTCCCGCTCCTCGGCGAGGCGCACCGGGGCGGCGGCGAGGCGGCTCAGCTCCTCGTCGAGCCCCGGGTCCCCGGCCGCGTGGGTCCGCCCGTCGGGCGTACGGACCACCACGGCGCCGTCGACCGTCCCGGCGGCGTACTCCAGCAGCCCCTCGATCCGGCGCAGATGCCGCCAGTTCTTGCCGCTGCCGACCTTGCCGTCGTCGAAGGTCACGCCCCAGTGCCGGTCGCCGTCGAGGCCCCGCGCGGTGAAGTCGCCGTGTGCGAGGCACTCCCCGCGCATCGACTTCACCGGGTGGCGGCGTACTTCGGCCACGCGCGCGTCTGCCATCAGCCGCGGCCTCAGAGGTGGTCGGCGAGTTCGCCGGTGCGCCGGGTGTCCAGCGAGCAGCAGTGGAAGCCGCCGCCGAAGGTCCGGCCGTGCCGGAACCGCGCCGGGACGGGCTCGATGCCGACGGACTCCAGCTGGCGCATCACCCGCTCCTGGTTGGCGGGCACGATCACCCGGTCCGGGCCGAGGGCGAGGATGTTCATGCCGATCCACACCGAGGCGCGCGGCCAGGAGAAGGCGTAGCCGTCGTCCTCGGGCTCGTCGACCCACAGGGTCTTCCAGCCGCGCAGCTGCTCGGGGATGGAGTCCTCGCTCAGCCGGGCCGAGTTGGCGAGCAGCAGTCCGGGGCGCAGGATGTGCAGCGTGGTGCCGACGTGGTCGGAGCAGATCGACATCTCGTGCACCCGGTACTCCGGGCCGAGCGCCCGGCGCAGCCACTCGGCGCCCTTGCGGTTGCCGGTGTTGCTGACGTTGAAGAAGACGTCACGGCCGCAGCGCAGGGTGTTGGCGCCGTCGAACAGCGGCTCGTTCTCGCCGACGACGGAGTGGCCGGGCTCGTAGACATAGGTGCTGTCGGCGAGTTCGGGCTTGGGCGCGGCGAGCCAGGTCGCGCCGTCGTCGAAGTACTCGCCGAGCAGCCGCCGGAACGGCATGGTCTCGAAGAAGCGGGCGCGCATCGCCATGGGCGCCTCGATGACCTTGTCGCCGATGACGAGGAGACAGTCGCGCGGCATCAGCGCGTGCATGGCGACCGTCGACCAGTTCGGGGTGGCGAAGGCCTGGTCGGGGCGGGGCGGTTCGGGGCGGCGGACGGTGACCCCGGCCTGCTGGAGGATCTCCGTCAGATCGGCGAAGTCCTCCTCCGTCTCCTCCACCACGCGCTTGAGGGTGTCGGCGCCGATCCGCTCCAGGTGGGCGTCCGCGGGCGGCTCGAAGAAGTGCCGCACGGAGTCGTCCACCGGCGGCGGCGTCAGGCCCTGGGCGGTGCCGAGGACGATCTCCTCCAGCGGGTCCCAGTCGTTGGTGCTCCAGACACGGGACATCAGTCGGTGCTCCTCGCTGTGGTTGCTGCGGTACGGAATCCCAGGCCGAACGGCTGGGAGGTCGGCATGATCTCGATCATGTTCACGTTGACCCGGGGCGGCTGGGCCACACACCACTGCACGGCCTCGGCGATGTCCTCGGCGGCGAGCGGTTCGACGCCGTCGTAGAGCGCGTCCGCGCGCCCCTGGTCGCCCTCGAAGCGCACCAGGGCGAACTCGGTACGGGCCATGCCGGGCGCGATACAGCTGACCCGGACGCCGGTGCCCTCCAGGTCGGTGCGCAGGCTCAGGCTCAGCTGGTGGGTGAACGCCTTGGTGGCGCCGTACACATTGCCGCCCGAGTAGGGGTAGAGGGCGGCGATGGACCCGATGTTGACGATGTGGCCGCAGCCGGAGGCGATCAGGGACGGCAGGGCGGCCCTGATGCAGTGCAGCTGGCCCATGACGTTGGTGTCGACCATGTCCTGCCAGTGCTGCGGGTCGGCGTCCTGGAGCGGGCCGAACCCCCGGGACAGGCCCGCGTTGTTGACCAGGACCGCCACATCGGCGAACTCCTCCGGCAGGGTGCCGAGGGCCTTGGCGACGGCCTCGCCGTCCCGGATGTCGACGGCGAGCGGGAGGATCCGGCTGTCCGGGCCCGCCTCCTCGCTCAGCGCCTCAAGCCGTTCGGCCCGGCGGGCGAGCGCCACGACCGGCCTGCCCTGGGCGGCCAGCCGCCGGACGACGGCCGCGCCGAAGCCCGAGGACGCCCCCGTCACGACGGCTGTTCTCATACGACTCACTTGTCCACTCCTGCCCGCACAGTCGTACCGTGCTCTTCGTCCCGTACCGGGGGGTGACCCGGCGGGAATATCGGGCACATCCAGGTTGGCTCGACAGCGCGCCCGGAATACTGCCGCGCCTCCGATGCCTCTCCGAAGTCGGCGAGGTTCGGATTGATCGACTGCTGGAGCCGGGTCTCGCGTTCGCGGATCTTCTGTTTGAGTCCCTCGAACGTGCCGTTCTCCTTCAGCCGGCGGAACTGGTGATGGGAGTTGAAGGCGAGTGCGGGGCGCGGGAACCGGCGGGTGATCCGGGAGGACCGGTTGTGCAGGCCGACCACGAAGAAGGGGTGGCCGACCAGGCTGAACCCGAACTCCTCGGAATCCGGATCGGCGGCCACGTCGGGCGCCCAGTCATGGAATTCGCGGTCCATCTCATGGAGATCCGCGAGCTGCTGCCAGAGAATCTTCTCGAACTCGGACTCCGGGACGTCCAGCGGCCCGGAGAAGACGGCGACGAGTGTCTGGAAGTTCTCGGTGGGCGTCAGCCGGTGGTGGACGAAGTCCCCCAGCGCCGTATAGAGCGCCTGTGTGGAGTCTTCCGCGCCCATTTCGCCGACCTCGACGCAGTGGAGGATCCCCTTCCGCACCGAGGCCTTTCCGGCCAGGCAGGAGAATTCGTCACTCCGGATCCAGGTGTAGAGCTGTTCTCGAACACCGTCCAGCGACGGAAGAGATCCCACTTCCTTATGCCTTCCCCCGTGCAGGAAATCAGCCCCAGCCCAGGTCGTTCAGCGCGACGGCAGCCTGCGAGAACTTGGTGAAGAGCAGCGAAAACCCGTAGACGATATTCAACTCGGATGCACTCCAATTTCATTCCGGATCGCGGATCTCGGGAATTTGCGATGGCCGTTTGGGCCGTGCATGAATAACTATGCATGAGGGTCAGGGGGGAGGCCAGAGCCGCTTGTGTCGTAGTTGTGCCTGGCGGAGACCCGCACGGATGACGAAACGGACAAATCAACCGGATGAATATATTCATTCGCAAGTCGAATATTTGAAGAGAGAACTTTGCGAGGCGAGATGAACTACACACCGTGACCATCACGGGAGCCGACCCGGCCCTCTCAGCCTCTCGTTGTATGATCACCTGTTTCATCAGGTCACTTACCGAGAGGAAGCGCACCATGCCGGAGCCGGCGGTCGCCCCACAGAGGCTGCCGTTGCCGAACCTCACCGACGGAGCGGTGCGCGCGTACGCCTACGCCGTCACCGTCGCCGACCTGACTCCGGGCCGACTGGCCGACGAAATGGAACTTTCGGCCGGAGAAGCTGAGCAATGGGTACAGGAGCTTCTGGAATTGAAGCTCCTGCGTACGGTCACCGGACGCACGGACACCTACACGGCGGTGGCTCCGGACACCGCGCGTTACCGCCTCCTGAGCCCGGCCCTCGAAGAGGTCCGGCAGCGCCAGGAGGAAATCGACCGGGTGCACACCGATCTGGCCAGGCTTTCTTCACACTACGAAGAAAGCATGGTGGAGCGAATACGCCGGGAGGCAATCAGCACCCTTTCCGACCTGAACGACGTCCGGCACACCATCACCGACCTGGCCGGCCGCAGCGAATTCGAGGTGCTCACCGCCCAGCCCGGCGGCGCCCGCCGGGAGGAGGTCCTCCAGGAGTCCCTGCCCCGCACCGAGCAACTGCTGCGCCGGGGCGTGCAGATGAGGACGCTGTACCAGCACTCGGCGCGGTTCAGCTCCGGGATGAGCGCCTATGTCGAGCATGTCACCCAGCTCGGCGCCGAGGTGCGGACCCTGGCCAGCGCCTTTCAGCGGCTGATCGTCTTCGACCGCAGATTCGCGGTGATCTCGCTGCGCTCCGAACCGCAGGGCGCCTGTCTGGTCAAGGACCTGGACCTGGTGGCCTTCATCGCCGAGACCTTCGAGAGTCTGTGGGTCTCCGCCGCTCCCTTCCCCACCACGCTGGACCGGTCCCGGCTGTCGTTAACGTCCGCCGAGATCCGCTCGACGGTGATCACCATGCTGGTCTCCGGTGAGGAGGACAAGGTCATCGCCAAGCGGCTCGGCATCTCGCTGCGCACCTGCCAGCGCCATGTCTCGGAGATCATGAACGAACTGGGCGCCCGCAACCGGCTGCATGCCGGCTACCTGCTGCACCGGCTGCTGCCCTCCGAGGGCTGAGCCACACCGTCCGGCACCAGCCTGGTGCCGAGCGGTTCGCCGGTGCTCAGCGAGTGCAGCAGGGCGTGCTCCCGGCGCCCGTCGAGGATGTGCGCGCTGCCGACCCCGCCGGTCACCGCCGTCAGACAGGCCTCGACCTTCGGGGCCATGCCGCCGCTCAGGTCCGGCTGCAGCCGCCGGGCCTGGCTGACCGTCAGTTCCCGCAGTACCGGCCCGGGTCCGGGCCAGTTCTGCTGGATGCCGTCGACATCGGTGAGCACACAGAGCCGCTCGGCGCCGAGCGCGACCGCGAGCGCGGCGGCCGCGGTGTCGGCGTTGACGTTGTAGATCTCGCCCTCGGTGCCGGGGGCGATGCTGGAGATCACCGGGATCCGTCCGGCGGCGAGGTGGTCGCCGACCAGGGCCGGGTCGACCTCGGTCACCTCGCCGACCAGGCCGATGTCGACGCGCCGGCCGCCGTCGAGGGCGTAGCGGCGGACCGCGGTGAGGGTGCGGGCGTCCTCGCCGGTCATGCCGACGGCGACGGGCGCGTGCCGGTTGAGCAGTCCGACCAGGTTCCGCTGCACCTGCCCGGCCAGCACCATCCGGACCACGTCCATGGTCTCCGGGGTGGTCACCCGCAGCCCGGAGCGGAAGGCCGGTTCCTGGCCGAGCCGTTGGAGATGGGCGCTGATCTGCGGGCCGCCGCCGTGCACCACCACCGGACGCACTCCGGCCGCGCGCAGCGCGGTGACGTCCGCGGCGAACGCCCGCAGGTGCGCCTCGGCGGTCATCGCGTGCCCGCCGATCTTGACGACGACGGTACGGCCGTACAGCGGTGCGAGGTCAGCGGGACAGCTCGACACGGGCCACCTCCTTCGGCTCGAACCCCAGGACCTGTCCGTACAGCGAGAGTTCGGCCTCCATGCAGCGCACATGGGTGTCCGCGGCACGGAAGCCGTGGCCCTCCCCGGGGAAGGCGAGACAGGCGTGCGGCACGTCCCGGACCCGGGCCAGGAACCGTTCGCTCTGGGCGGGCGGGCACACCGCGTCGCGCAATCCCTGGGCCAGCAGGAAGGGCGCGGTGAGCCGGTCGACCAGGTTGACCGGGGAGAGCAGGGCGCCGCGGGCGCGGATCTCCTCGGGGCCGCCGACCAGGGTGTCGGCGTAGTGCGACTCCAGGTCGTGGGTGTCGCCCTCGGCCCACTCCACCAGGTCGAGGACCGGGAAGTAGAGGGTGCCGCAGCGGAAGACGTCGGTGGTGGCGAGGGCGATGGCGGCGGTCCAGCCGCCGGCGCTGGCGCCGCGCACGGCGAGCCTTCGCGGGTCGGCGAGCCCCTCCTCGGCGAGCGCGCGGGCGACGGCCGCGCAGTCCTCGACGTCCGCGCTGCCCCACTGCCCGTCCAGGCTCTGCCGGTAGGCGCGGCCGTATCCGGTGGAGCCCGCGTAGTCGACCTGGGCGACGCCGATGCCGCGGCTGGTGAAGAAGGCCACGGACAGATCGCAGGAGGCGAGGAAGCGGTTGGTCGGACCGCCGTGCGGCCAGATCACGTACGGCGCGAGTTCGTCGCCGCCCTCGAAGTCGGGGCTGGTCGGCGGGAAGACGGTGGCGTGCACGACCCGCCCGCCCGCGGAGGGGTAGGTCCGCCGCCGCGGGCGCGGCAGATAGGCGGGGTCGACCAGGTCACGGTGGAAGTGGCCGACGGCCTCGGCGGTCCGGCTGTCGAGGTCGGCCCGGACCACCTCGAACCCGGTGACGGGGCTCGCGCCCACGCCCGCGATCCGGGAGCCGTTCGCCGCCAGCGTGGGAAGCCACTCGGTCCAGTGTCCGGCCACTCCGGTGAGCTGCCCGCTCGCCGGGTCCAGCACCCCGAGCGCCAGCGGTCCGGTGCCGTGCAGGACGGCGATCCGGCCGTCGTCCAGCGGCGCGAACCAGCGGCTGCCGAGGCGCCACAGCGGGCCGGCGAACTCCTGGGCGCGGCGGCACAGTTCGCGCACCTCGCCGGTGGCCCGGTCCACCCGGTGCAGATTCCACCAGCCGGTGGTGTCCATCGCGACGAGCAGCGTGTCCGGGTCGGCCCACTCGACCTGCGCGACGGGCGCCCCAGGCCCCCCGCACAGGGTCTTGGCGCCGAGGAACTCCCCGTCCGCCGAGACCTCCGCGACCCGCAGCTCGGCCCCGTCCCAGGGCATCGAGGGATGCTCCCACCCCAGCCAGGCCGCGTACCGCCCGTCCGGCGAGAGCCGCGGCCCGGTGAGGAACCGTCCCGTGGCCAACTCCCGCACCCCACGGCCGGTTTCGGCCGCCGACCCGTCCAGGGGTACGGCGACCAGGGCCCGGCGCACGTCCTGCGGGCCGGGGCCGAAGTGGTCCTCCTGGACGCACCACACCTCCTCGCGCCCCGGTGGCAGCACCGGGTCGGCGTGCCGCAGCGCGCCGGGCGGGGTCAGCGGACGCGGGTCGGTGCCCGGCGTCCAGCGGTACAGCCGCTGGTCGGACTCGTCGACGAAGACCACGTCCGGACCGGGCACTCCGGTCCACGCGCAGCCGCCGTACTCCACCACCCGGGTGCGCACGCTCCAGGGCGCGGGCAGGACCGCGCCCACCGTGCCGTCGGGGGTGCGCCGGACCAGGGTGGTCCTGGCCCCCTCGGCCGGGCGCAGTTCGGTCCACCACAGCTCCTCGCCGAGCCACTGCAGACTGTCGGGGCGGGCGGCGAAGCCCGCGGCGAGCCGGGGCGTCAGCGGGGACGTCCAGGTGCCGTAGGGGGCGACGACAGGGGTGGTCACGGCTCATCTCTCCCGAGTGCGCGGGGCGCGGGTGCCCCGAAGAGGTCGACGGCGGTCGCGCCCGCGGGGACCACGGCGTCGGCGATCAGATGCCGCATCGTGCCGTACCAGAGCGGCAGTACGGGCAGGTCGGCGCGGACCGCCGCCTCCGCGGCCCGGTACCGGTCGGCACGCAGGGCCGGGTCGGCCTCGGCGCGGGCCGCGTCGATGAGCGCGTCCACGGCCGGGTTGCGGTACCCGGCGTAGTTCCCGCCGCCGCCCACCGAGTCGGAGTGGAACAGCGGGAAGAGCACGGTGTCGACGGAGGGGTAGTCGCTGACCCAGGTGGCCCGGAACAGCGCGTCGGGCTTGTCCAGCCAGCGCAGGTACTCCTGGCGGGGCAGGGCCCGGATCTCGGCGTCCCAGCCGAGGTGGGTGCGCAACTGCCCGGCGACCAGGGTGATCCAGCGGTCGTGGCCCTTGTCGCCGTCGTAGACCAGCGGGACGGGCCGCTCGGGCCGCACGCCGAGGGCGGCCAGTTCGGCGCGGGCCCGCGCCGGGTCGAACTCCAGGGGTTCCAGGGGCGGTCGGTCGCCGCCCAGCCGGGGCGGCACCATCGCGTCGGCGAGCGTGAACTCGCCCTCGCCGACCGCCTCGCACAGCGCCCGCCGGTCCAGGCCCAGGGCGACCGCTCGGCGCACGGCCGGGTCGTCGAAGGGGGCGAGCGCGGCGGGGAAGCCGAGATATGTCAGGGAGGCGCAGGGCGTGAGGCGGTAGCCGGTCTCGCGGCGGGCGTCGGCGGCCCGGGGTCCGGCGATCTCCACCAGGTCGAGCCGTCCGGAGCGCCAGGACGCGTAGGCAGTGTCCTCGTCGTCCACGAAGTGGCACTCGATCCGCTCCGCGCGGCCCGAACCGCCGTAGGGGTGGGCCTCGTTGGCGGCGTGGTAGCCGGGGAACCGCTCCAGGGCGAGCACGCCGTCCCGGGAGCGGGCCGGATCGAGCCGGTAGGGGCCGGTGAGGCCGGGGCCGCCGTCCGCGGGTACGGCCGCGGTGAGCCGGAGGCTGAAGACGGCCGCGATCTCGTGGAAGGGCCGGGTGAGGCGGACCTCCAGCTGCCCGGGGCCGATGACGCGCACCCCGCTCAGGGTGTCGGCGCGCCCGGCGCGTACGTCCTCGAAGCCGTCGATCACGGAGAGGTGGTAGGCGATCTGGGAGCCGGTGGCGGGACGTACCACCCGGGACAGGGCGTACACGTAGTCCTCGGCCGTCACCTCGCGTCCGTCGTGGAAGCGCACCCCGGGCCGCAGCCGGAAGCAGACGCGCAGACCGTCCGGGTCGACCTGCCAGCCGAGGGCCGCGGCGGGCCGGAGGCGGCCGGTCGCGGGCTCGAAGTCGACCAGCGGGTCGGCGAGCAGGCCGAGAACGAGCGCCCCGTCGTGGTCGGCGCAGAGCGCCGGGTCCAGAGAGGCCGGGGTGCCCGTCCCGATCCGCAGCGCCGGGTGCGTGCCGCTCACAGGTCCAGCACCAGGTCCGTCACCGGCTGCGCCTGGCACAGCAGCATCTCCTGGCCCTCCAGGTCGGCGCCCGGCTCGGTGTGGTAGTTGACCGTGCCCTTCTTCAGGAAGGTGCGGCAGGTGCCGCAGGCCCCGGCCCAGCAGCGGGAGTCGGTCTCGATGCCGTGGTGGTCGGCGAACTGGAGCAGCGAGTCGAAGGTGCCGTCCCAGCCGAGCTCGACGCCCGAGCGCTCGAAGCGGACCTTCAGGCCCGCGATCCGGGCGAGTACGTCGGGGGCGTCGAAGCCGCGCAGGGTGGACCGGCGCAGCGGCACCGAGCCGCGCTCACGGTCGATCCGGGCGACCCGCTCGGCGGGCAGTTCGCTCTCCTCGACCCGCTCGAAGCCGTGCCGTTCGAACCAGCGGACGGTGGTCCCGGAGAACAGCACCACCTGCTCGACCTGCTCCTGGTGCAGGGCCGCGATGACACTGCCGAGCAGGACGTGGCCGAGCCCGTGGCCGTGCCACTTCTCGTGCACGGCGAAATTGTAGATCTCGGCCAGGGCGCCGCCGCGGCCCGCGCCCGCGCAGGCCACGATCTCGCCCTCGATGTCGAGGACGAAGAACTCCGCGATGTCCGCCGCGTACGTCTCGCGGGTGCGGGAGATCAGCGAGCCGTCCGCGACGAACGGCTCGGACAGGGCGACGACGGCGTCGGTGTCGGCGTCAGTCGCGGTCCGGAACCCCACGTCGAGCAGCTCGTCGCCGCCCCTGCTGAGGGTGAGGAAGATGGCCTTGGTCACGTCGTGGTCCGTTCCGGCTCGGGGAGCACGGGCTCGGCGTCCAGGCCGTACTCGTCCATGATCCGCAGCACCGCGGCCCGTACGGCGCTCTCGTCGTCGCCGCGCAGCCGGAACCGGCCGCCGACGTGCCCGTAGCCGCCCGAGCCGTCGAAGACGTCACCGGCGCGCGGGACGATCTCCTCGTACACCTCGGGGATCCGGTCCAGGACGGGGCGTACGGCCGTGACCCGGCTGGGCAGCGGGCGCGGTTCGGGCATCAGGGCCCAGCCGCCGGCCTTGTGCTCGCCGAACTGGTCGGCCTGGGTGAGCGGCGGCAGGCCGAGGGTGGCCCGGAACGCCTCGCCCATCAGGTCGATGCCGTACAGGTCCCGGTGGATGAAGGCGACCTCGGCGCCGCCGGGGCGCAACCCCACCTCCAGGAAGACGAGTTCGCCGCTGTCCCGGCGCATCACCTCCAGGTGGAAGGGGCCGTCGTCCAGGGCGAGGGCGTCCAGGCACTCGGCGGTGAAGCCGACGATCCCGTCGCGCAGCGGGCCGGGGTCCAGCAGGACCGAGCCGAGCGGCTTGCCCTCGGCGAACTCCAGGCAGGTGTTGACGTAGCCGGAGGCGGTGACGAGGTGGAACTTGCCGTCGCGGCGGATGCCGTCGACATGGAAGATGTCCCCGGCGACGAACTCCTCGCACTCGTAGTCGGCGCGGTCGACGGTGTCCAGCGCGCGCTGGAGCGAGGCGGTGTCCTCGGCGCGGACGACTCCGCTGGAGGCGGCCCCGGAGCGGGGCTTGAGGATGACGGGCAGTCCGACCCCGGCCGCGACCCGCTCGGCGGTGACGGTGTCGTCCAGCTCCAGATAGCGCGGTACGGCGATCCCGGCGGACTCGACGGCGTGCTTCATCCGCACCTTGTCCCGGAAGGCGAGGACGAAGTCCGGGGTCCAGCCGGGGGCGCCGAGGGCCGCGCGCAGCCGGGCGGCGGTCAGCAGGTCGTACTCGGACAGTCCGACGATGCCGTCGAAGTCGCCGTACTGCTCGGCCAGTCGCCGGGCGACCGGGAGGACGGTGTCGTACTCCAGGTCATCGACGACGACGGTCTCCCAGGCGCTCTCGGTGTCGAGGACGCCGAGGCCGTCGGGGACCGTGAGGTAGAAGAGGCGGCAGCGGTCGGGCTCGACAAACCGGTGGTACTCGCCGAACTCGTCGTCGTAGCGGTTCAGGACCAGATAACCCGGCTCCAGGCGATCAGCCAAAGCGCACCAACTTTCCGAAGGTCGTACGGCGGGTCACGGCGTCGGCGTAGGACTCGGCGCGGTACAGCACATGGCCGATCCGGCCGCGGAAGTCCTGCATCGGGGGCACCTCGTCGCCCGGCGCGAGATACAGCTCGGCCTCCACGACCCCGTCGGCGGCGAGCACGGCGTCCCAGCCCTCGACGGAGGAGAGCACGGTCAGCTCGGGGGCGGTGAAGAAGTGGATCCCGGCGTACTTGGCGGCCGGCACCCCGGCGGGGGCCACCTCGTCGAGCGGCAGGCCCGCGTACGCGGCGAGCATGATCCGGGGCAGCGAGACCCCGGTGGCCAGCTCGATCAGGTCGCAGATGTGGTCGCCCGCGAGCCGGGCGCCGATCTCGATGAGCACCGGCTCACCGCCACCGAGCCGCAGCTCGCAGTGGAAGGGGCCCAGGCTCACGCCGAGGGCGCGGCAGACGTCGCTGACGTAGGAGTCGACGGCGGCCCGCTCCTCGGGCCCCAGGTCGGCCTGGACGGCGTGGCCGACCTCGACGAAGTGCGGCTCGGGGCCCAGCTCCTTGGCGGTCACCGAGACGATGAAGGGGGTGCCGTCGACGACGTAGCCCTCGACGCTGACCTCGGGTCCGGCGACGTACTCCTCCAGCAGGACCCGACCGTCGAGGCCGCGGCCGAGGTCGGTGCGGGCGTCCTCGCTCATCCAGCCGTAGGCGCGGCGCAGGTCGTCGAGGGAGTCGACGCGGCTGACGTGGACGCTGCCCGCGGAGGTGGTGGGCTTCAGGACGGCCGGGAAGCCGACGTGCTCGACGGCCATGTCCAGCTCGGCCGCGGTACGGGCCTCCTGGTGCCGGGGCACCCGCAGTCCGGCCGCGGCGACGGCCTCCCGCATCCGCGCCTTGTCGCGCAGGCGCTCGGCGGCGGCGGGATCCAGGCCGGGCAGTCCGAAGCGGGCGGCGAGCCGGGCGACGGTGTCGACGTAGAACTCGAAGCCGGGGACGACCGCGCAGAAGGGGGCCTGGGCGTGCAGCTCCGTGGCCGTCTCGACGACGGCGCGCTCGTCGTTGGTCTCCATCTCGACCAGGTGGTCGATGTACCGCTTGAGCTTGGCCGGCAGTTCGCGGTCGCCCTCGTCGGCGGAGAACGCGACGACCTCGATGCCGAGTTCCTGGGCGGCCTTGAGCATCTCCAGGCCGGAGGACATCGGCTCGACGACGAGGATGCGCCGGCGGGACCGCGGCTCAGACATGGCTCGGCTCTTCGGCGCGGACGGTGGTGGCGTGGAGTTCGGCGAAGTAGTCACCGATCAGGTCCACGAACGTCTCCAGATCCGCGTACGCCTGCTCCGCCGACCCGAACGACTCCACCGCACGCGAGACCGTACGGAACATCAACTCGTCATGGTCATGCGACTCGTCGAAGTCCAGATGCGACTGCGTACCCCGCACGAACTCCGCACCGAACTCCTTCCCGGCCGCATCCGTGATCACCTGGTTGTACCGGTCCGAATACCACTCCACGAACCAGTCCCACACCGTCGTCGGCGCCGGACCACGAGAATCCGCCGCCAGCCGCAGATAACCCATCAGCTTCGCCGTCGACGAAAAGACGGGAATCGCGTTCACGTCCTCCAGCGACACACCGAACTTCGCCAGATCACGAAGGAACATCCCCTCGTGCCCGAACTCCTCCGCCAGGTACTGCGCCAGATGCGCGGCCAGCGCGTCGTCCTTCGAACCCACCTTGAACAACGCGTACGTGTCGACCTCGTTGTTCAGACGGATCCGCAGCACCGTCTCCACCACATGCCGGACGAAGTAGTCCCGCTCGATCCACTCACCCGCGTGCAGCTCCCGCATCCGCGGCACCCGAGCGAACTGACGCTCCATCAACTCCACCGCCAGCGACTCCAGCCGCTCACGGTCCAACGCCACACCAGACACACAAACCTCCAGCATCACCGGCAACCAACACCCCCCACCCTGACCGACCCCACCACCCCACCCACAGAGCCAAACCCACACCCATGGCCCCGCGAACAGGGCTAATGCGCTTGGCGGTTGGCCCCCTTCCGGGACAGCACACCGAGCCCGATCCCGGAGAGCGCGAACACGGATCCCAGGACCAGCCAGCCGACATCCCCGCGCGCGAGGACGACCCCGATGAGAAACACCGGTCCGATCACGCGTTGCAGTCCGTATCCGGTACTGAAAGCGGCCATGTATTCGCTGCGCCGGGATTCCGGCGCCGTCTCGAAGGAGATCTGCCAGCTCACCACGGAATGCACGTTCTCGGCGATGGTGAGCAGGACGACGGCGAGCGCGCACACGGCGATGGCGGGCCCGGCCGGGACCCGTTCCGCGGCCACGCACAGGGCGCAGAAGACGAGCAGCAGGACCACGGACCCCCACAGCAGCAACCGGACCCGGCTAACCAGCCCGTTCATCCGGCCGAAGAGCACCTGGAGGCCCACACTGAGCGCGGTGTTGACGACCAGCAGGACCGACATCACCACCGGGGAGAGCCCGACCGAGGTCACCATCCACAGCGGTAGCAGCTCATTGAGCACCGAGTCGTGCAGGAAGAGCAGGCCGTTGGCTCCGGCCAGGGCGAGGAAGCGGAGGTTGCGCAGGACGGGGGGCGCGTCCGTGGGCTTCAACGGTGCGGTCGGCTCGGCGAGTTCCGCGGGCTCTGCGGGTTCGGCGGGTTCCGCGGTCCGGGAGCCCGGCTCGGGCAGGTCGCGTCCCAGCCGGGACACCACCACCGCGAACACGAAGAACGACAGCCCGTTGACCGCCAGCAGCGAGGCGTTGACCAGCCGGGAGTCGGTCGCGAGCGCCAGACCGCCGAGGAGGGTGCCGGCGCCGAGCGCCGCGTTGCGCACGGCGCTGACGAGCGACATGGCACGCACCCGCCCCGCCTCGTCGAAGAGCCCGGCGACGAGGGACTGCTGGAGCGAGCTGGTCGTGGTCTCCAGGGCCATCAGCCCGAGCGTGATCCCGAAGAACCAGGCGTAGTCGTCCACGACGGCGTACCCGAGGAACCCGAGCCCCCGCAGACACAGCGCGCCGACGTACACCCCGACCAGTCCGCTGCGGTCCGCGAGCCGCCCGACCGGGATCGGGGTGAGCAGACCGAGCACGGCACCGACCGACATGGCCACCGTCACCGACACCGCGTCGAAGCCGATGACCTGGACGAAGTACAGCAGCACGATGACGGTGCTGAGTCCGGTGCCGAGGGAGTCGACGGCCGCGCCGAAACCCAGCCAACGCAGGTGTGCGGTGGTGGCGGGGCGCCCGGGTGCCGGTGAACCGGTGACCGACTCCACCGTCATGCCGAGCCCTCGTTCTCCCGTCGCGGATGCGGACGGTCGATCATCGGGCGGGACGGTGGTGCGGCGGTGGTTCCGCGGTGGTCAGGCCGTGCGCGCCGGGTCGGCCACGTCCGCCCTGCCCGCCATGTCGGCCAGCATGGTCAACTGCCCCCGCGCGGCTGCCAGTCGGTCGTCGTCCAGGTCGGCGACGATGACCCGGGCCGACTCCCCGCCCGCCTCCGCGAGCGGGCGGCCGTCCGGCCCGTAGATCGCGCTGTTGCCGCTGAAGTCCCAGTCGCCTTGGCGGCCGAGGAAGTTGGCGAACAGCACGTAGCAGGTGTTCTCCAGGGCCCGCGTCGGGTAGTAGAGCGAGCGCCGGTGGTCGGAGGCGCCGAGGGTGAATCCGCCGGGGCACAGATAGGCGTCCGCCCCGGCCAGGGCGGCGGCGCGGGCGTGCTCCGGGAAGCTGGCGTCGTAGCAGATGCCGAGGGCCAGTCGCCAGCCGTCCACGGTGAACAGGGGGCTGTCGGTGCCGGGGGTGAAGAGCTCCCGCTCGGGCACCTCCAGATGCTGCTTGTGGCGGACCTCGACGGTGCGTCCGGTGCCGTCGAGGACGAGGGCGGAGATCGCCGGGCGGGCGCCGGAGGCGGTGGGCGCTCCGACGACCGCCGTGACCCCGGTGTCCCGGCAGGCGTCCCTGAGGGCGTCGAGGCCGGGGCCGTGGGGGTCGATCGCGGCGGCGGGCAGCGAGGCGCGCAGCCAGCCCGGCTCGTAGCCGGTCAGCGACAGCTCCGGGAACAGCACGAGCCGCGCCCCCCGCTCCCCCGCCTCGCGCACCGCCGAGACGGCCTCGGCGAGGTTGTGCGGGACGTCCCCCACCACGGCCCGGGTCTGCGCCACGGCGGCCCGGAGCGGGGAGCGGGTGCTGGTGTTCATGTACGGCCTTTCATCCCAGGAGCCAGCGGCACAGGTAGAACACGGCGACACCGGCCGCGGTGGAGACGCCGAACTTCTTGGTCACGGCGCCCACGGCGAAGGTCGCCGCACCGCCGAGCAGATAGGGATTCGACCACGACACCTCAAGGGCGTCGCCGGTGGGGGCGAGCAGCGCCGGGGCGACCAGCGCGGCCAGCACGGCGTGCGGGGTGTGCCCGAGCAGGGTCTTCACCAGCGGCGGCATCTCGCGGTCGGCGAGCAGTACGAGCGGGATCCAGCGCGGCAGGAAGCTGCACAGCGCCATGCCCAGGATCAGCAGGGCCATGCTCATCGGGTCGGCTCCTCCTCGTGCTCCGCGGGGGCCTGTTCCGGCTTCTCGCCGTCCCCCCGCACCGCGTACTCCAGCACCGTGCCCACCACCGCGCCGACGACGGTCGCGAGCACGACTCCCAGGTTGTACGGCAGTCCCCGGGCCAGCATCGCGACCGTGCCGGCCGTGCAGATGACCGCCGCGACCCGCCAGTTGGCGAGCCCCGTGGCGAGCATCGCGACGAACATCGCGGTCATCGGGAAGTCCAGGCCGAGCTTCTCCAGGTCCGGCACCGCCGAGCCCAGCGCCATGCCGATGGCGGTGCAGGACATCCAGGTGACGTACATGACGCCCGAGGCGCCGAGGAAGAACAGATGGCGGCCGTGGTCCAGTTTGCCCTTCTTCAGCCGGTCGATGACGACGAAGAACACCGCGTCGATCAGCCCGAAGCCGACGAACACCCGCCAGCGCTGGGGCACTTCACGGACGTAGGGGCTGAGGATCGTCGAGTAGATCAGCAGTCTGAGGCTGAGGATCAGGGTGGTGAGGATGATCGTGATCCAGCCGGCGCCGTCCGCCAGCAGGGCGTAGCCGACGAACTGTGCCGTGCCCGAGTTGACCGCCATGGCCAGGCCCAGCGTGGACCAGCCGGACAGTCCGCTCGACAGCCCCAGCACCCCGCCGGCGAGGCCCATCGGGATCACCGACGCGAGGAACGGCGTCATGCTCTTGGCACCGGCGAGCACCAGCTCGTACGGCGTGGCAGGCTCCGCGGCCCGAGTCGTTTCTGTGCTGCCCATCTCCGCGCACTTCGCTCGCTGTCTTCCCGGGGCACCTCCGAGGAGGTGCCCCGGCCTGGATAGGTGTGATCACGCCTCGGCGGGCGTCTCCCGCCAGGTGGCCAGGACCAGTTCGGCCACCGCGTTCGGCACGGTGCGGCAGAAGTAGTGGCCGCCGGTGCCGAGTTCCGCGGCCCGGGGCCGCTCGAAGAAGAGCCCCCAGCCGTTGTGCCGGTCGGCCCGGTCCTCGGTGAGGCTGTCGTCGGCCGCGTACACCGCGGTGAACGGCGCCGTGAGCGCCGCGCCCTCCGGCCGCTCCGCGGCGGCGAGCAGATAGCCGTTCGCCGTGGCGGTGTCGTGCCGGAACACCCGGGCGAGGAAGCCCTGCTGCTCGTCGGTGAGCCCTGCCAGCTCCGCGGAACCGGTGTTGTCGACCAGCCAGCGGACGATGTCGCCGTCGGTCATGGCCCGCACCTGCTCAAGACCGCCGCGCGTCGCCTCGGCCCCGCTCAGCAGCTTGCCGCCCGCGAACACATGGACCGGGCGCCGGCCCTCGGCCTCCAGCAGCCGCGCGGTCTCCACCGCGAGCGCCGAGCCGACGCAGT
The DNA here is from genome assembly GCF_027270315.1 of Streptomyces cinnabarinus. Classification (NCBI taxonomy): domain Bacteria; kingdom Bacillati; phylum Actinomycetota; class Actinomycetes; order Kitasatosporales; family Streptomycetaceae; genus Streptomyces; species Streptomyces cinnabarinus. Next base: position 3,385,920 of record NZ_CP114413.1, read on the forward strand.
GCCCCCAGAGCAGGACCGGCCCGACGGCCAGCTCGCCGATCTCCTCGACGGCCCTGCGGGTGGCGTCCGCCAGGGAGAGCAGCGGCTCGTCCGGGCGCCCCGCGTCATGGCCGGGCAGCTCCACCGCGAGGACGGCGATGTCGCCGCCCGCCCGGTCCAGCGCCTTGGCCAGCGGCTCGAAGTTGATGGCGTTGCCGCCCGCGTAGGGGAAGCAGACCAGGGTGGCGCGGGCCTTCGCCGGGTCGGCGGAGAGCGGGTGGAGCAACCCCGGCCGCTCCGGCGCGGTCTGCTCGGCGAGGCGGGCCTGGGCGACCTCGCCGAGCGGGCCGAGGGTGGAGTTGCGCATCAGGTCGGTCAGCGAGACCAGTCCGTCCAGCTGCATCGTCACCCGCAGCGCGGACAGCGAGTTGCCGCCGAGCAGGAAGAAGTTGTCCTCCGGCGAGATCTCCTCGGCCGGGATGCCGAGCACCTCGGACCAGGCGCGGACGATCCGCAACTGCACCTCGCTGAGCGGCTCCTGGACCGACTGCTGCTCCGCCGGTACGGCCGCCCCGGACCGCTCCGGCCTGCGGAAGGTCAGCCGCTCCCGGTCGCCGTCCAGGATCCGCAGCCCGGCCCGCCCACGGCTGCCGTGGAACTCCGTGACCACGTCCTGCCCGTCGTCGGCGGTCAGCACGATCCGGCCCGGCGTGGCGAAGGGGGCGGGGCGGCCGTGCCCGTCGACGACCCGGGCCCGCCAGGCCCCGGCGGGGACCAGCGCGGCCAGCTCGGGCGCCAGGGCCTCGGCTCGCTCGGCGGCGGCGACCTCGGCCAGCTCCTCGTCCGACAGCAGCACCGCGAGGTGGTGGGCGGCGGCCGGGTCGGCGGTCATCTGCTCGAACGCGGCCACGTAGTAGCCGCCCAGGCGGTCGATCTGCCAGGACTCGAAGAGATGCGCGTGGTAGTGGATGCTCAGCCGCAGCTCGTCGGTGAGGAAGTGCCGGGAGAACTCGGCGCGCTGCACGAACTCGGTCTCCGCGTTGGCGCGGACGTCCAGCAGCGCGAAGCCGTCACGCTCCTCCAGCTGCTTGAGCAGATAGAAGTGGGTGAAGTTGAAGGCGGTCTCGAAGAGCGCCTCCTGGGTCTCCAGGTCGAACTTCATCTGGGCCATCGGATAGCGCCGGGCGGGCAGCAGGTCGATCTCCCGGCGGTAGACCTGACGGATCAGGTCCTCCCAGGAGCCCTGAGCCATCGACACCCGGAACGGCACGGTGTTGAGGAACATGCCGATCGCCCGGGTGGCGTCCTCCGCCTCGGGGCGCCCGCTGTGCTCGTAGCCGGTCATGACGTCCAGGTCGCCCGACAGCACCGACAGTGCCTTGACGTGGGCGGCCATGGCGACGTTCTTCACCGGCACCGACAGCCGGTCCGCGAGCGCCACGACCCGGTCGGACAGTCCGCGCGGGAACTCCACCTCGTGGAAGATCACCGGGAAGAGCTCGGGGTCGTCGGACTCCTTGGTGCGCGGCAGCTCCAGGAAGGTGCTGCCCTCAAGGACCTCCGACCAGAAGGAGCCGTGCTCCTCGTTCTCCAGCGAACGGCGCTCCAGGGCAACGTAGTTGCGGGTGTGGTTGTCGATGGAGGGCTCGTCGAGCGGACGGCCTTCGAGCAGCCGGTAGTAGGTGTCGAACAGCGTGGTGTGCACCAGCGTGATGCTCCAGCCGTCGAGCGCGGAGTTGTGCTGGCTGAGCGTGTACCGGAACAGGTTGTCGTCGAGCACATGGACGTGCAGCCGCACCAGGCCCGGCCGCGTCCACTCGAAGCGGTACGCCCGCTCCGCGTCGGCCCACTCGCGGAACCAGGCGTCCTGCTCGTCCCCGCTCATTCCGCGCAGGTCCGCGATCTCCAGCGGCAGCTCCGTGCCGGCGTGCACGAACTGGAGGTACTCGCTGTACCCGGTGATGTGGAAGCTGGTGCGGAAGATCGGGTTGCGGTCCACGACGATCCGGGCGGCCCGCTCGAACACCTCGGCGTCGAAGGAGCTCTGGATCATGTAGCTGATGATGTCGTGGTACTCGGCCGTGCCGTGGGTCAGCTCGCTCTGGAAGACCAGGCCGGTCTGGAGCTGGGTCATCGGGTAGGCGTCCTCGACCCCGTCCGGGACCAGCGCCCGGTCCTCGGGGGTGAGCAGCTCGAACGGCTCCAGGCGGCGCGGGGTCTCGGCGGGCGCCGAGTGTGCCGGATCGGCGAGGCTCGCGGCCATGGCGGCGACCGTGGGGTTCTGGAAGAACTGCTGGAAGGTGAACTCGATCCCGGCGGCCCGCGCCTTGGCCAGCACCGTGACGAAATGGATGGAGTTTCCGCCGAGCGCGAAGAAGTTGTCGTGCACGCCGATGCGCTCGGGGTCGATGCCGAGCACCTCGCCCCAGACGCGGACGAGTTCGGACTCCTCCCGGGTGCCGGGCGCCTGATAGGCGGCGGCCCGGTCCGCGGGCGCGGCCGGCTCGGGCAGCGCCCGCCGGTCCAGCTTGCCGTTCGGGGTGAGCGGGAAGGTCTCCAGGGCGACCAGCCGGGCCGGGATCATGTACTCCGGCAGCATCCGGCCGAGGTGCTCGCGCAGTTCCTGCTCGGCGAGGACGGGTGCCGCCGGGGACAGCACGTATCCGCACAGGTACGTCTGACCGTCGTCGCCGGTCCGCGCCACGACGACCGCGTCCTTGACGTCCTCGTGGCGGCGCAACTGCTCCTCGATCTCGCCGAGTTCGATGCGGTAGCCGCGGACCTTGACCTGGTGGTCGATCCGGCCGAGGTACTCGATGGAGCCGTCCGGGAGGCGGCGGGCCAGGTCACCGGTGCGGTAGACGCGCTCCTCGCCGGCCTGCGGCGCGGCGGTGAACCGCTCGGCGGTCAGTTCCGGCCGGTTGAGGTAGCCGCGCGCCAACTGCACTCCCGCGACGCACAGTTCGCCGGGTACACCGGTCGGCTGCGGACGCAGTTCCTCGTCGAGGACCAGGATGCGGGTGTTGTCGACCGGCAGTCCGATCGGCACCCGGATCTCGTCCCCGGCGCAGGCGTGGTGGGTGACGTCGACGGTGGCCTCGGTCGGGCCGTAGAGGTTCAGCAGCCGGGCGCCGGGCAGCACCGCGGCGCAGCGGTGGACGTGGTGCGGGGCCAGCGCCTCGCCGCTGGCGAAGACCTGCCGCAGCGTGCCCAGCCGTCCGCTCTCGCCCGCGCCGGACACGTAGTCCAGGAAGGCGCCGAGCATCGAGGGGACGAAGTGGGCGGTGGTGACGCCGTACCGCTCGATGTGGTCGACGAGGGCCTGCGGGTCGCGCTCGGCACCGGGCGCGGGCAGCGTCACCGAGGCTCCGGTGAGCGTCCACCAGAACAGCTCCCACACCGACACGTCGAAGGAGGTCGGGGTCTTCTGGAGGAGGACGTCGGCGTCGGTGAGCGGGTACGCCCGCTGCATCCAGGTGAGCCGGTTGACCACCGAGCGGTGCTCGATCAGCACGCCCTTGGGCCGGCCGGTGGAACCGGAGGTGTAGATGACGTACGCCAGGTCACCGGCGTCACCCCGGACTTCGGGCGCGGCCTGCTCGGCGGCGTAGCTGGCCTCGTCGGTCAGGTCCAGCGCGGCCGGGCCCGCCACCAGCTCCGCGTACCGGGGCTGGGTGAGGACCAGCCGGGCGGCGCTGTCGTCGAGGATGTGGGCGATACGGTCGCGCGGGTTGGCGGGGTCGACCGGCACATAGGCGGCGCCCGCCTTGAGCACCGCGTAGATCGCGACGAGCAGCTCAGGGGAGCGGTCGGCCAGGACGGCCACCAGGTCCTCGCGGCCGACTCCGCGGGCCCGGAGGGTGTGCGCCAGGCGGTTGGCGCGGGCGTCCAGTTCGGCGTAGGTGAGCCGGAAGCCGTCACCCTGCGCGGCCACGGCGTCCGGGGTGCGGGCGGCCTGCCGGGCGAACAGCTCGTCGAGCCGGACCGTGTCGTCGAAGGCCGCCTCGGTGGCGTTGGTCCGGTCCGCCAGTTCGCGGTCGGCCTCGGAGCGCAGGTCGAGCCCGGCCAGGGCGGCGTCGGGGGCGGCGACGGCCCGCTCCAGCAGCGCCGCGCAGTGCGCGAGCAGCCGGTCGGCGGTCTCGGCCGAGTGCTGGGCGGGGCGGTGCCGGAGGGTCAGGGTGAGCGCGCCGCCCTCGGACTCGGCGGCGAAGGCCAGGGGGAAGCCCGTGGGCTCGGCCACCGTGCCGACCAGGACGTCGGAGAAGGGGTGTCCGCCCTCCTCGGCGACGATCCCGAACTCGTCGGCGAGCAGCTCGACCGGGTAGTCCTGGTGCTCGACGGCCTCCCGCAGCCGCTCCTTCACCTCCCCGAGCAGCCCGCGCAGCGCGGTGTCCCGGCCGAGGCCGAGCCGCAGCGGCAGCGCACCGGCGAGCGGCTCGCCCGCGGCGGCGGGCGGTACGGCGACGACGACCTCCTCGCCGCCCGTGTAGCGGCCGAGCAGCGCGGCCACGGCGGCGACGAGCACGGACGTCAGGGCGGCGTCCGAACCCCGGGTCAGCTTGCCCAGCCGCTCGGACAGCTCGGGGCCCAGGCCGAGCCGGGCGGTGTCGTACGGGCCGCCGGTCCGGGCGCCGACGGCGTCCGCCGGGAATCCGGCGCGCTCGGGCAGCCCGGCGAGCGCCGCGCGCCAGAACGCGCCCTCACGCGGGCGCTGCGCGGCGGCGACCTTGAGCTGGCCTCGGGTTTCGAGAGATTGCATGGTGCCTTCCAGGTTCAGAAGTCGAAATCGAAGTCAGGCGCGACGACGGCGGGGCCCGACGGAGCGGGCCGGTCCAGTTCGCCCAGCGGCGTGTCCGGTGCGGCGAGCGCGGCGTCGAGCAGCGCGAGCAGGGCCGAGCCGAAGGTCTCGACGGTGGGCCGCAGGAACAGGGCGGTGGCGTAGGCCCAGCGGGCGCTGTAGCCCTCGGGCGCGTCGTCGATCTGGAGGTTGAGGTCGAACAGGGTCCGCCGGGTGACCTCCGGACGCCACCGCGGGCGCCCGCCGAGGAAGTCCACCTGGTGCAGCCCGGTGTCCTGGACCGCGAAGAGCGTGTCGAACAGCGGATGCCTGCTGTAGTCCCGCTCCCCGGTCAGTCCTACGACGTCGGCGAAGCCGTGGTCCTGGTGGTCGGCGGCGGCCAGGGCGTGCCGGGCCACCTCGGCGAGGTGCGCCCGGAACGGGAGGCCGGCAAGCGGCCGTACGCGCAGCGCGAGGGTGTTGACGAACATGCCCTGCGCCGCTTCCACGCCCGGCAGGTGCCGGCCGGAGACCGGGACGCCGACGGTGACGTCCTCGGCCGCGGACACCCGCCCGAGGAAGGCGGTGTACGCGGCGAGCAGCACATGGAAGGGAGTGACTCCTTCAGTGCGCGCCAACTCCCTTACCAGCGCACTGCGTTCGGCGCCGAACTCGAAGGCGACGACGTTACCCTCGGTACGGCGCACGGGCGGCCGGGGCCGGTCCGTCGGCAGGTCGAGCGGCTTGGGCGCGGGCGTGAACGTCCCGGTCCAGAACCCGCGTTGCCGCTCCGCCCGGTGCCGCCCCTCGGGTCCGGTCGCCCACCGCGCGAAGTCCCGGTGCACCAGCTCCACTTGGGGCAGGCGCTCCGCACCGCGCACCAGCGCGGCCCACTCGGTCATGAGCAGCGCGAGGGAGTAGCCGTCGGTGATCAGATGGTGGAGGTCCAGGACGAGCCGCGCCCCGTCGGCGTGCCGCAGCAGGACCGCCCGCCACAGGGGCGCCCGGTGCGGGTCGAAGGGCCGGATCCACCGCTCGGTCCAGCCGTCCGGGTCCGCCCCGGGCGGCAGCACGGCCTCCTCCAGCACCACCGGCGGTTCGTCGTGCACCCGCTGCCAGGGGCGTCCGTCCTCGTCCGGGGCGATGTCGGTGCGCAGCACCTCGTGCCGGGCCACCAGCACGGCCAGGGTGTCCCGCAGCGCGGCCGCGTCCACGTCCCCCGGCAGGTCCACCACGATCGGCAGGTTGTACTCGGTCCCCGAGGGATCCTTGATCTGCTCGACGTAGATGCCGTGCTGCTGCGGCGAGAGCGGCGCCCGCTCCCCGGCGCCGCCCGGCCGCGGCCCCTCGCCCCGCGCGGGCTCGGCCGTCCGCACGAAGTCGGCCAGCGCGGCGAGCGTGGGCGTGCGCAGCACCACGGACACCGGGCAGGCGATCCCGAACCGCCGGGCCACCCGGGCCGCGATCCGGGTCGCGGTCAGGGAGGTCCCGCCCAGCTCCTGAAGGGTCCGCCCGGGGCCGACCCCGCGCACCCCGAGGATCTCCTCCCACAGCTCGATCAGCGCCCGCTCGACCTCGTCCCGGGCCGCCACGTCCGCCCCGGCCGCCCCGGAGTCCGGCTCGGGCAGCGCCGCCCGGTCCACCTTGCCGTTGGTGGTCAGCGGCAGCGCGGGCAGCACCATGAAGTGCGCGGGCACCATGTGCGGCGGCAGCGCGGCCCGCGCCTGCTCGCGCACCTCGTCCGGTACGAGGGTCCCGTCGCCGGAGAGATAGGCGCACAGGTAGCTGTCGGCCGAGTCGGGGCGGCGCCGGGCCAGGACGACCGCGGACTTCACGCCCGTACAGCCGAGCAGCGCGGTCTCGACCTCGCCGGGCTCGACCCGGAACCCGCGCACCTTCACCTGGTGGTCGACGCGGCCCAGGAAGTCGATGGTGCCGTCGGGCAGCAGCCGGGCCCGGTCGCCGGTGCGGTAGAGCGTGCGGCCGGGGGCGAACGGGTGCGGCACGAAGGCGCGTTCGGTCAGCTCGGGCCGCGCGTGGTAGCCGAGCGCCATGCCCTCGCCGCCCACGTACAGCTCGCCGGGGACCCCGACGGGCAGCGGTCTGCGGTCCTGGTTGAGCACATGGGCCGAGGTGCCCCGGATCGGCCGCCCGATCGGCAGCCGGGCCGGGACCGGCTCGGTGACCGGCTGGAAGGTGGAGAAGACGACGTTCTCCGTGGGCCCGTACATGTTCGTCAGCCGCAGCCCCGGGCAGGCCCGCAGCACGGCGCTCGCGTGCTTGGCGGAGACCACGTCACCGCCGACCAGCAGATCCCGCAGCGGCCGGAAGACCCCGGGGTCCTCGTCGGCGAGCTGGTGGAAGAGCGCGGAGGTGAAGAAGGCGGTGGTGACGGCCTGTCCGGCCAGCGCCGGGCCCAGCGCGTCGACGTCGAGGAAGGTCTCGCGGTCCAGGATGTGCAGGGTCCCGCCGTTGAGCAGCGCGCCCCAGATCTCCCACACCGAGGCGTCGAACCCGGTCGCCCCGATCTGCGCCAGCCGCGAGCTCCGGTCCAGCGGCACGTAGTCGGTGTCCCGGCAGACCCGCACGATGCCGCGGTGCGGGACCTCGACTCCCTTGGGGCGCCCGGTGGTTCCGGAGGTGTACATCAGGTAGGCGGGTGCCTCGGACCCGGGCAGCTCCCCCGCGTCCACGGCGTCGGGCACGGCCGACCAGCCCTGTTCCTCCAGGTCCTCCAGGACGACGACCTGTCCCGCGGGCCGCTCCCCGGTCACGCGGGCCGAGGTGACGACCCGGCTCGCGCCGCTGTCGTCGAGCAGCAGGGCGACCCGGTCGGCCGGATAGTCCGGGTCGACGGGCAGATAGACGCCGCCCGCCTTGAGCACGGCCAGCGCCGCGACCACGAGCCCCGGTTCCCGGGGCAGCAGCAGCGCGACCGGCTCCCCGGGGCGCAGTCCGCCAGCCCGCAGCACCGACGCCAGCACCTCGGCGCGGTGGTCGAGTTCGGCGTAGCTGAGCGTGCTGTCGCCGTGCACGACGGCCGGCCGGCCGGGGCTCTCGGCGGCCCGCTCGGCGAAGAGCCGCTCGACCCGGCCCGGGTTCACCTCGTCGTGCGAGCCGTCCTCCAGCGCGGCTCGCTCGTCCGCCGACAGCGGTTCGAGCTCCCGTACGGCGGTCCCCGGCTCCCGCAGGGCGGCGGCGAGTACGGCGCCCAGGTGCCCCGCGTGCCGGGCGACGGCGTCGCTCCGGCTCACCGCGGGATCGTGCCGCAGGAGGACGTCGTTCCCGTCCACGACCAGCAGCGGCAGCCCCGCCACCGGTCCCGCGCACGGCTCCGGACGCTCCAGGGCCCGCAGCGCGGTGTCCCGCAGCCGCGTCCAGGGCAGGGCCGGCTCCACGGCCAGCCGGACGACGACCGGCCGGGCCCGCTCCTCCTCGACGGCGAGGCCGAACTCCGTACGCCCGGTGTGGTGGTACAGCAGCGCGGCCCACCCGGCGACGACCGCGGCGAGATCGGCGCCCGCCGGGAGCGGGACGGGGAACGGCCCGTCACCGACCGGACCGTAGGCCCCGGCCGGAGCCGGATCGCCGGGCCCGGGAAGCAGCTCGGCGAAGGACTCACTCATCGACGCCCTCCAGAACCGCGGCGAGCGCGTTGACCGTCGGCTTCAGGTACAGCTCGCGGATCGGCAGCGCGGGCATGCCCCGCTCCCGCATCGCCGCCGCCACCCGCATGGCGTGCAGCGAGTTCCCGCCGAGCGCGAAGAAGTTGTCGTCCCCGCCGACCGGCACGCCCAGCACGGACTCCCACACGGCGGCCAGCCGACCGGCGAGCGTGGTCTCGTCGTGCCCGGCACCGGCCGGGGCGGGCGCGGCCACGGGCGGCGCGGGCTCCGGCAGCCGCCGGGCGTCGAGCTTGCCGTTGGCGGTGAGCGGCAGCGCGGACAGCGCGGTGACGGTCGTGGGCACCATGTACGAGGGCAGCACCCCGGCGGCCCGTTCCCGTACGGCGGCGGTGTCCGTGCCGCCGTCGAGCACGACGTAGGCGTCGATCCGGACGCCCGCCGCGTCCTCGGCGGCGTCCCCGCCGATGACCACGGCGGCGGCGGTGACCCGCGGATCGTCGAGCAGCACGTTGCGGATCTCGTCCAGCTCGATGCGGAAGCCACGCACCTTCACCTGCGAGTCCAGCCGCCCCAGATGCTCCAGCCGCCCGTCGGGCAGCAACCGGCCCCGGTCACCGCTGCGGTACATCCGCCCGCCCGCGAACGGGTCGGCCAGGAACCGCTCGGCCGTCAGCTCCGGCCGCCCGAGGTACTCCAGGGCCACGCCCTCGCCGCCGACGTAGATCTCCCCGGGCACCCCGACGGGCACCGGGCGCCCCTGTCCGTCCAGGACGTAGAGGTACCAGCCGGGCAGGGCCGGTCCCACCGACCGGGAACCGGCGGCGACCTCGCGCCCGGTGACGGTCTGGGCGGTGACATGGACGGTGGTCTCGGTGATGCCGAACATGTTGACCAGGCGGCACCGCTCCTCGGGGTACCGGTCCAGCCAGCCCCGCAGCGACCGCGCGTCCAGCGGCTCCCCGCCGAACACGACCAGCCGCACCGCGAGCGGTTCGGCGCCGTGCCGGTCCGCCTCCATCAGCTGGGCGAAGGCCGACGGCGTCTGGTTGAGCACGCTGACCCGCTCCCGGGCCAGCAGCTCCCGGAAGTCCTCGGGCGACCGGGACACCCAGTACGGCACCACCACGAGCCGGCCGCCGGTCAGCAGCGGCCCCCAGATCTCCCACACCGAGAAGTCGAAGGCGCTGGAGTGGAAGAGCGTCCAGGTGTCGTCGGCGCCGAGCCCGAAGTCGTCCCGGGTGGCCGCGAGCAGGGCGAGGACGTTGCGGTGCGGGACCACCACGCCCTTGGGCCGGCCGGTGGAGCCGGAGGTGTAGATGACGTAGGCGGCCTCTTCGGCAGCCCGCGGGGGAGGCGCCGGTGCTTCCTCCGCGCCGTCGAGCTCCGCGGGCCGTACGACGCCCAGGCCCGCGCGGGCGGGGAAGTCGTCGAGGGTGGTGACGACGGTCCGCAGCCCGGCGTCCTCGGCGGTGTAGGCCAGCCGCTCGACCGGATAGGCCGGGTCCATCGGCACATAGACCGCGTCGGCCTTGAGCACCGCGAGCATGGTCACCACGAGGTCGAGGGTGCGCTCCAGGCAGATGCCGACCCGCTCCCCGGGCCGGGTGCCCCGGGCCCGCAGCCCGGCGGCGAACCGCCCGGCCCTGGCGTCCAGTTCGGCATAGGTCAGGGACTCCCCGTCGCAGCTGAGCGCGACGGCGTCCGGCCGCCGGGCGGCCTGCTCCGCGAAGGCGGCGTCGATCCGCCCCGGCCGCCACCGGAGCGACCGCCCGGGACGGCCGAGCGCGACCGTGGAGGCCAGCTCCTCGGGTCCGAGCAACTCGACCTCGGCGAGCGGGAGATCGGCGCCGGCCAGCTGCCGGAACACCCGCGCGACATACCCGGCGAGCCGGGCGGCCGACTCCGCGTCGACTTCGGCGGTCCGGTGCCGCACAACGAGCCGGACCCCGTCCTCCACGGCGACGGTGACCGGGAACGGCGCGCTCCGGCACGGCAGGTACGACGACTCCGCGCCGGTCACGACACCGGCCAGCGGCCGCCCGCCCGCCTCCTCGCACAGTTCCGCGTACCGCTCGCGGCCGCACCACCCGGCGCCGCCGTCGAGCACCCGCCCGGCCTCGCCGACCAGTTCGCCGGTGCTGCGCGCCCCGGACAGGTCGAGCGCGAGCAGCGTGCCCGCGTCGAACGCCCCGAGCGCCCGCTCGGGCCGCTCGGGCAGCGCGCCGACCACGCCGACCAGGGGCTGTTCCTGCCCCTCGTACCGTCCGAGGACGAGCCCGAGGGCGACGGCGAGCGCGGGCAACGGGTCGGCCGGGCCGCCGTCGAGGTCCACGACGACCGTGCCGGTGTGCTCCCCCGCCGACTCCTCCGGCGTGGCCCACTCGGCCCGCCCCGAATAGTCGGCCGCGGCCCAGCGCTTGAGCGTCTCGGTGTCCGGCCCGGCCACCGGCCCGGCCGCCTGCGGCGCGAGCGTCTCCTTCGCCGTACGCCCGTCGAGCACCTCGGCGATCAGCCGCAGCGACCGGGCGTCCAGGTCGGCCCGGTGGGCGGCGAGCACCAGGTCGGCGGCGCCGTCCGGGTACCGCAGCAGCACCGCGCCGAGCGGCGCCCCCTCGGGCACCGGGCGACGACGCAGCTCTTCCTGGAGCGCCCGGTGCGCCCGGTCGGAGTCGGCGGCGAACGGCACGTCACGGACGGCGAGTTCGGGCAGCGCCCGGTCCGGCCACCAGTGCCGGGCCGCCTCGTCGAGGAGCCGGCCGAGCGCGGCGGGTTCCGTGCCGCCGGGCAGCCGTACGCCCAGCGCGTGACAGTGGGCCGACGGTGCGCTGTCGGCCGGGATGAGCAGGGCGGCGGAGTCAGTACGGGGCACGAGGGTTTCCCTGGAGCGAAGCGGACGGGCGAAGGCGGATCAGGCGAGCGCGGTCAGGATCTGGCGCAGCAGCGGCTCCTGGTCGTGGGCCAGGTACATGTGCCCGCCGTCGACCTCGACGGTGTCCAGACCGGCCGTGGTCGCCTCGGCCCAGCCGGCGAGCCGGGCCGCGTCCACGAGCGTGTCGTCCCGCCCGCGCAGCGCGGTGATCGGCGCCGCCAGCGGCTTCTCGGTGGAGGGCCGGTAGTCCTCGTGCAGCTGCACGTCGGCCCGCAGCGTGGGCAGCAGCAGCTCACGCATCTCGGGCGCTTCGAGGGCCGGGTGGACATAGCCGGTGAAGCGGCGCAGCTGCTCCAGGAAGCCCTCGTCGTCCAGTCCGGTGGCCCGCTCGGTACGGCCGTTCCAGGGCGCGGGCGAGCCGCTGACGATCAGCCGGACCAGGTGCACGCCGTCCACGGAGGCCAGCCGGTGGGCCAGTTCGTAGGCGAGCACCGCGCCGAGGCTGTGCCCGAAGAGGGCGACGCGTCCGCTGCCGCCGATCCGGTCCAGCACCCAGGAGAAGGCCTCGTCGACGGCGGGCCCGGCCGCGGTGTGGGCGGGCTCGATGAAACGCTCCTCGCGGCCGGGCAGCTGGACCGGCAGCACGGTCAGTCCGTCGGGGGCGCTCTGCTGCCAGTCCTTGAAGAAGGAGGCACCGGCACCGCCGAAGGGCAGGCAGATCAGATGGGTCGGCTCCATGAGAGCGCAGTTCTCCGTTCGGTGTGGGGTGGGCCGGGGCAGCACGGTGTCCGTGCTCCGGCATGGGGCACGCGCGGGGCGGAGGAGGCCGCGAGGCGTCAGGAGGCGGCGGTCGCGCGGGCGTCGTCGAGGGCGGCGAGGACGTGTCCCGCCACGGTGTCGGTGTTCTCCGGGTCGAGCAGATAGAAGTGCCCGCCCGGCAGGATCTCGATCCGGGCGTCCGGCGCCACCCGGGTGCGCCAGGCGTCCAGGCGTGCCGCCGGTACGAGCCGGTCCGCGGCCCCGCCGAGCACGGTCACCGGCACCTCCGGCACCCGGTCGCGGCACAGTTCGGCGAACCGGGTCCCCAGGCTCAGGTCGGCGCGCAGCACCCGGAAGACATGCTCGCGCCACTGGGGATCCGCCAGCACCTCGTCGGGCGTACCGCCGCCCTCGGCCACGATCCGGCCCAGCTCGGCGTCGCTCCACTCACCGGGATGCTCGGCCCGGGACCCGCCCGGCAGCTGCGCGCTGATCACCAGCGCCGCGCACAGGCGCGGTTCGGCCAGCGCCACGGCGAGCGCGACCGATCCGCCGAGGCTGTGCCCGAGGAACACGGTCGGCAGCGGCGCGCGGGCGCCCAGCTCCCGCCGTACGGCGGCCACCACGTCCGGCGGTGCGCACTCGGGGTCCTCGGTGAAACGGGTCTCGCGCCCGGGCAGGGTGAGCCCGAGTACCTCATGGCGGGTCGCGAAGAGCCTCGCCAGCGGTCGCAGCGTGCTCGGTCCCGCCCCGGAGTGCGGGAAGACGACGACCCTGCCGACAGGCTGCCGGGGCGGCGGGCACAGGTCTCTGATCCACGGCCCCTCGGTCATACCGGGCTACTTCCAGCCCAGGTCAGGGGTGACGGACAGGGTGGCATGGGGGGAAAGCATGGATCTGCTCCAACTTGATACAGAAGAACCGGCCTTGTGAGCTTCCCTGGCAGCCTAGACATCCAAGATCATCGAATGCGGGCCGAGCGCCTGGCGGACCTGCGCCAAACGAAAAGCGACAGGGGAACAGAAGCGGTGAAAGCGGCTGAAACACCCCGACCGTCGGCCGCGTAGAGTCGACAACCCCTGCCCCGCGGAAAGGACTTCACCGTGCCGCTGCGCTGTGCCGTGCTCGACGACTTCCAGCAGGTCGCGACCGGGCTCGTCGACTGGTCGCCGATCGCCGAGGACGTCGAGGTGGTCTCCTTCGGCTTCCACTTCGCCGACGAGGACGCCCTCGCCGCGGCGCTCGCCGAGTTCGACATCGTGGTCACCCTGCGCGAGCGGGTCCCCTTCCCCGCCGCCCTGTTCGCCAGGCTGCCCCGGCTGCGTCTGCTCATCGCCTCCGGCATGCGCAACAGCGTCATCGACTACGGCGCCGCCGAGGCCCACGGCGTCACGGTCTGCGGTACGGCCAGCTCCTCGACCCCGCCGGTGGAACTGACCTGGGCGCTGCTGCTGGGCCTGGCCCGCGGCCTGGTCGAGGAGAGCACCGCGCTGCGCACCGGCGGCCCCTGGCAGTCGACCGTCGGCGCCGATCTGCACGGCCGCCGCCTGGGCCTGCTCGGCCTGGGAAAGATCGGCGGCAAAGTCGCCCGGGTCGGCCTCGCCTTCGGTATGCGCGTCAGCGCCTGGAGCCAGAACCTCACCGGGGAACGCGCGGACGAGGTGGGTGTCGAGAAGGCCGCGAGCAAGGATGACCTCCTCGCCACCAGCGACTTCGTCTCGGTCCACCTCGCCCTCGGCGAACGCACCCGCGGTCTGCTCGGCGCCCCCGAACTCGCCCTGCTCAAGCCCACCGCCTACCTGGTCAACACCTCCCGCGCGGCCATCGTCGACCAGGACGCCCTGCTCGCCGCCCTGCACTCGGGCCGCATCGCGGGCGCGGCCGTGGACGTCTTCGACACCGAGCCGCTCCCCGCCGACCACCCGATGCGCACGGCCCCCCGCCTCCTGGCCACCCCGCACCTCGGCTATGTCTCCGAGGCCAACTACCGCGCCTACTACGGCCAGGCGGTCGAGAACATCCGGGCCTACCTCGCGGGCTCGCCCCTGCGACGACTCCCCTGACACCCCCGTCGCACCCCCACCGCACCCCCGCTCGGCTCAACGCCGGGGGTGATCCCGGCGGCATCGGCGTGACCCCCCGCGATCAACGGCGTTGTAGGGGAAGTGCGGCGGCGCGAACTGCCGCCGTCGAGCTCACCGAGTCAAAGGAGAAGTTGATGTCTCGCATCGCGAAGGCAGCCGCTGTAGCCGTCGGCACCAGTGCCATGGTGGTCGGCGGGGCCGGAATGGCCCTGGCGGACGCGGGCGCAGACGGCACGGCCGCGCACTCGCCCGGCGTCGCCTCGGGCAACGTCATCCAGGTCCCGGTCCACGTCCCCGTCAACCTGTGCGGGAACACCGTCAACGTGATCGCCCTGCTGAACCCGGCCTTCGGCAACACCTGCGTCAACGCCGACGACCACAAGGACAAGCACGGCGGCGGCCACGGCAACGGCTACGGCGACTGACACCCTCGTACGGACAGAGCCCCGGCACCTCCGAGCGCCGGGGCTCTTCCCATGTCTCACGCCTGCGGCTGTCTCACGCGTACCGGTAGATCCGGCTGACGTCCTCCAGCTGGTCCGGCGTCAGGTCCCACGGCGGCAGCTTCTCCTGGCGGGCGACGATCCGCCCCCGCTGCTCGTTCCCGGCCCCGGGCGGCTTCGCGGGGAGATAGCGGTGCACCCGGTGCCGCCGCTGCCAGCGCGTCCAGCACAGGTCGATGAAGGCGTGGTGCATCCAGAACACCGGGTCGTTGACGGAGGCGCCGCCGACCATGTCCCCGCCCACCCAGCGGTGCACCCGGTTGTGGTTGCGCCAGGCCACCGGACCACGACCCGCGCCCCACCCCTCCAGCTTGTTGCGGAACCCCTTGCGGACGGTGGAGTCCCACGGCGCGGCGTCGTAGACCGGATCCGACAGCGCCCACTCCAGATCGCTCCTGGTCGGCAGCGCGATCGGATCGCGCCGCCGTCCGAGGTCCCGGGTGAGGAACCGCCCGTCCGTCACGCTCTCCCTGATCGTCCAGTTGCCCTCCGCGTAGGCGAACGGCCCGGTCATCACCTGCCGGTCGGTGGTCCGCCCGGTGCCCCCGAGCAGATCCGCCGTCCAGGGCACGGCACCGGCGGTCCGGTCCTTGGTCCAGTCCCAGTACGGCAGCGTCACCGAGGAGTCCACCCGGCGCAGCGCCCGCTCCAGATCCAGCAGGAACTGCCGGTGCCAGGGCAGGAAGGAGGGCGTCATATGGGCCGTACGCAGTCCGCCCTCGCCGTCGGAGACGTAGTACTCGATGTGCGTCCGCACGAACTCGTCGTACTCGCCCCGCCGTTTGACCTCTAGGAACGCCTTCACCAGCCGCCGCCGCTCGGTGCGGGTCAGCGTGCTGACGTCCTTACGCGTGTACGCCATGCTGTTCCCCCGTGTCCGTCCCGGTGTCCCGCAGCCGCACCCCCGGCCCCAGTTCGTCGACGGCACCCCGGGCCGCGTCCAGGGGGGTGGCGTAGGAGCGGTAGTGGTCGATCATGCTCAGCCAGGAGCCGTCGGCCCGACGCATCAGATGCAGGCGTACGCCGTCGACGGTGACGTGCCACTGCGCGGCGCCGTCGCGGCCGTCCGAGGTGCGGATGCCCCGGAGGTGGCGGCCCCGATAGGTCTCGTCGAAGGCCAGCTCGCCGGGCTTGTCCCCGCCCTGGACCGTGCCCGGCCGGGAGGCCGCGACGACCGGCGCCAGCACCAGCGCCCCGGCCGCGACCAGCAACCCCCGCAGCATGTCCCGGCGCCCGCCGTGCACCGGGCCGGTTCTCGCCTTCCGCTGCGTTCCCGGCTGCGTCCCCACGGCCATTCCACCGACGCCCACGACCATCATGTGCTCCTCATCCAGTTGGTTTGTCGTAGCGGTAACCCCTCGGTGCTCACCCCGGTCACCGCACGTCCTCCGGACAGCCGAAGGGCCCGGTCGGCGCCGCGCGCCCCGGGCCCTGGCGACGAGGCGGCTACAGGCCGGGGCCCGCCGCCAGGTCGGCGCCCGTCACGGTCTGGACGACCGGGGCGAGCAGGCCCACCTGCGGCAGCTTGAGCTCGGGCAGCCCGAAGTTCTCCGGGTTCGGCGGGGTCAGCGGGGCGTCCAGGGTCAGGCCCGGCGCCAGGGTGCGCAGGTCGGAGGCCGGGGCGTCGACACCGACGTGGTCGAAGTGGTCGCCGAGCAGGTGCGGCAGCGGGGTGCGCAGGCCGAGGCCCGGCAGGCCGCCGCTCACCGGGAGCTGCGGGACGACCCGCTCGGGGATGAGCCGGCCCTCGACGTAGCGCGGGCCCTCGGGGGCGCCCGGCATCGGCACCGGCACCTCGCCGCCGATCGTCGGCAGTTCGATGTTGAGGGACTTCTCCACGCCGTCCAGCGGCACCGGGACCGGGACCGTGCCGACCGCGGCGGCCGGAGCGGCGCTGGCCACCGCCGCCGCGACGCCCGTCACGACGGCGACAAGAGTTCCTCGGGTGGTCGACTTCATATCGGCTGCGGCCCCTTCCAGGGTTCGGTGGATCGACGTCCGTACCGCACAACGACTCCGCGAACGTCACGAGCGCACAATTCCCCCGAGTGCCGCAGTAGTACGACCTACGTCCTGTCAGCTGGTCCAGAAGTCCCACCAGCGGGTCAGGATCAGCATCCCGACGACCCCGAGGTGCAGCACCGCCACCGCCCAGGTGAACTCCTCGAAGAACGTCACCAACCAGCCCGGGGCGGGCACGAGTCGGCGGGTGACGAGGTGCGAGGTGACGTACCAGAAGAGGATGATCGTCGCGATCCACGCCAGACAGCACCACAGGCACAGGGCGTTGATCCGGTACAGCGACTCGAACTGGAGCCATGAGACGAACCCGACGCCGAACAGACAGCCCGCCTCGAAGCCGAGCCAGTACCAGCGCGGGAATTGCGCCCCGGCCAGCAGGCTGACACCGACGCAGATGACGACGCCGTAGGCGACCAGGCCCAGCATCGGGTTGGGGAACCCGAAGGCCTCGGCCTGGTCGCTCTCCATCACGCTGCCGCAGGACACCACCGGGTTCAGGCTGCATCCCGGAGTGAAGTCCGGGTCCTCCAGCAGCTTGAACTTGTCGATGGTGATGACCCAGGAGGCCAGCAGCCCGGCGGCGCCGGTGAGCACCAGCAGCAGGGCGAACCCCCACCCCGCGCCCACGGTCCGCGCGGGCCGTCCCGCGGTCGTGGCCATCAGCCGCGCAGGCTGCGGGCCGGCAGCACTACGTGCGCGGCGGCGTCCAGGGTCTCGGTGGCACCGGCGAACGCGGCCAGCGCCTCCGGGTCGACCGGCTTGCCGGGCTCGGCCTCGGGCCAGGGGCGGGTGGTGAACACGAAGTAGGCGAAGCCGCGTTCGCCGACCGCCTCCAGCCACTCGGGCGGCGGGGTGCACTGGGCGTTGAAGCCGGTCATGCTGACGACGGCCTGACCGGCCTCGACGAGCAGGCTGACTGGGAGGCTGGGCCGGGAGGCGCCGTCGACGAGCTCACCGCCGACCGGCAGGCCGTTGTTCTCCAGGAGCGCTTCGACGGCCCTGGCCGAGCCCTCCGGGCCCGCGGTTCCGTCGCCGAGGGTGTAGGCGAGCAGATAGGGCATGTCGCCGCCGGGGGCCTCGCCGCTCCAGGCCATCACGACGAGCGTGCCGAGTTCGGCGGCGTTGAAGGCGCGGTTTTCGCTTGAGGTTGAGGTCACCGCGCGACCATATCGACGCCCCGGAAGGCCCCCACGGCCCTTCTCACCCGACCGGGCGACGCCCCGCGCGCTGTCCACACGAACGAGTTACGCACCCCTCGAACAGCCCCGCCGGCACACATCGAGGGCCGATTCCGTACGGCACGGAATCGGCCCTCGTGGCTCCGGAACGACCGGAGGAGTTCAGCTCTGGAGCGGGAGACCGCCGAGCAGTCCGCCCTGGTTCAGCGCGCCGGTGGCGCCCTTCACGGTGTTGAGCACGGAGTCCTTGTTCTCGGTGTCGAGCGCGTCCGACTGGTGCTGGAGCGGCAGCGCGTCGGTGGCCGTGAGGCGACCGCTGGTGAGCGTGTTCACGGCGCCGTTGAGGCTGGTGGGCGTCAGATCGGCGGTGCTGTTGGCGAACGCGGGTGCGGCGGCTCCGGCGACGACCAGGGAACCGGCGACGACAGCGGCGGCCTTCAGGGACTTCATCGTGTTCCTTTCTTCGGCAACTGCCGTGCCTAACGACCTTGTTCCGCAGCGGAAACCCCGGGCCCGCATCCTCATATGAGATCCCTGAGGCCCCGAGTCCCTGATATCAGCGCGGAAAGAGAAGCAGCCGTCGTGCCGACCGAATCGGCCGGCACGACGGCTCTCGGGGTTTCCCTAGGACGCGGGCAGCAGCCCACCGCCGACCGGGAGTTGCGGCGTGGCGATCGGCAGGCTCGGCAGCGCGGGCAGTCCGGCCAGGCTCGGGGCGGGCAGTCCGCCGCCGAGCAGAGTGGCGGCGACCAGGTTGACCAGGCCGGTCACCACAGCGGTGGCGGCCGGGAGGACCGCGGCGACGTTTCCGGAGGTGACCGCCGCGAGCAGCGAGTCGACTGCCTTCTGGAGCCCGGCCAGGGCGTCGGCGACCAGATCGGCCGGGAGCTCGGCGGACGGCGCCTTGGAGTCGTCGCTCTTGCCGAGCGTCGGCAGGGCCGGCGTCGCGGGCAGCGTGGTCGGCGTCGCCGGGAGGGCGGGCGTGGCCGAGGTCGCCGGGGTGGCCGGGGCGGCGGGCACGGTCGAGCTCGACGTCGAGGTCCCCGGGACGGCGACGGCCGGCGGGGCGACCGGGGCCACGGCGGTGGCCTTGGCGATGGCGTCCTTCACGGCCTGGCCGAGCTTCTGCGCGTCCGCGGCGGGCAGTTGGCCGTTCTCGGCCTTGAGCGCGGCGTTCAGCAGCTCGGTGACCGGGGTGAGCACACCACCGACACCGCCCAGGGACTTGACCTGGGCGAGCAGCGCGTCCGCGCCGGGGACGGGCGCATGGGACGCCGCGTGGGTGCGCTCACGGGCGGAGTCGTCGGCAGCGGCGGCGGCTGGACCGGCGATTCCGATCAGGAGGGTGGCGCTGAGTGCGGAGACCGCGATACGCCGTGCGGGCAGGGCACGCATGGGTGTTCCTTTCGGTGGTGCTTCGGATCTTGTGCCCACCGTGAAAGCGCTCACCGCGCTCTGCAACCGTTCGAACGCCCACCGTAACCGCCCGAACGCCGTTTCGATGACGTCATGCCTGGTGAGGGGGCTTGTCAAGGCGACATGGCCGGTCCGCCGCACGAATGCCCCATTCGGGTCAACGCAAACCGGCCGCCCCCCGCCGTGACGGATCCACGGAGGGGGCGGCCGGTAAGAGGGTCTCGCGGCTACGTCAGTCGTTGACGCAGGTGTTGCCGAACGCGGGGTTCAGCAGGCCGATCACGTTGACCGTGTTGCCGCAGACGTTGACCGGGATGTGAACCGGGACCTGAACAACGTTGCCCGACAGCACGCCCGGGGAGTGGGCGGCGCCGCCGCCCGCGCCGGCGTCGGCGGCGGCGATACCGGCGCCACCCGCAACAGCCGCAGCGGCAACGGACGTAAGGACCAGGCCCTTCGCGATACGGGACATGGAGAAGTGCTCCTTGGGGTTGAAAACACCCGGGCGGGGATGCCCGGCGCTGTGTCAACGCGTGACGCGCACGGGGGTTGTGCCGCCAAAGGAGTGATCTCCCGCCGGCCGGGCTTCACCATTCCGACACACTTGCCAGGTTTCGACGGATCAATCCGTATCACCACTAGAGTTGCGGACCTCCCGAAACATCCTTATTGCCCGCAAATAACACCTTCGGAAAGAACAGACGATCAGTCAACGGGGGCGGCTCCGGCGGAGCGTGCGCCCGCGCATGGTGACCAGCCGGGCTTCCGGCTCGTTTCCCAGCGGGACGCAGTGTGGACCGGCGTGCTGTTGGCCGCCGTCGACGCCCGGAGCCGAGGCGTGATCCCGCCCGTCCCTGAGCGACACCCGTGAGCGAGGAAACCGCGCAATGCATCTGTCAGCCACCGACCCTCCGCCTCGGGTCCTGCATCTGACCCAGCCCGTGGACGGCGGGGTCGCCCGCGTCGTGACAGACCTGGCGCGTGCCCAGCTCGCGGCCGGTCTCCAGGTCACCGTGGGCTGCCCGCACAGCGCCCTGAGCGCCGAACTGGGGGCGCTCGGCGCCAAGGTGCGCGCCTGGTCCGCCACCCGCACGCCGGGCCCGACACTCGTTCGAGAGGTACGGCTGCTCAGCCGGCTGATCGAGGACGTACGGCCCGACCTGGTGCACGCGCACAGCGCCAAGGCCGGTCTGGCCGGGCGGCTCGCGCTGCGGGGGCGGATCCCGACGGTGTTCCAGCCGCACGCCTGGTCGTTCGAGGCGGTCGGCGGCGGCATGGCGGCGCTGGCGCTCAACTGGGAGCGCAGGGCCGCGCGTTGGGCCGCGCGGGTGGTGTGCGTGAGCGAGGCCGAGCGGCTGACCGGGGTACGGGCCGGGATCCAGGGCCGGTACACGGTGATCCCCAACGGCATCGACCCCGAGCGCTTCCACCCCGCCGCCGTCGGCACCGTACGCGCCGGGCTGCTGCCGGACGTCGACCCCGCCGCGCCGCTCGTGGTGTGCGTCGGACGGCTGTGCCGGCAGAAGGGGCAGGACCTGCTGCTGCGGGCCTGGACCACGGTGGTGGAACGGGTGCCCGGGGCCCGCCTCGTGCTGGTCGGCGAGGGTCCCGACGGCGGCCCGCTGCGGGCCAGAGCGCCGAAGTCGGTGCTGTTCACGGGGGCCGTCACCGATGCCGCCCCCTGGTACCAGGCCGCCGATCTGGTCGTGCTGCCCTCGCGCTGGGAGGGCATGGCGCTCGCCCCGCTGGAGGCCATGGCGTGCGGGCGCCCGGTCGTGGTGACCGATGTGGACGGCGCCCGCGAGAGCCTGCCGCTCCCCCTCGCACCGCACTGCCTGGTGCCCCCGCGCGACCCGGCCCGGCTCGCCGCCGCCGTGGTCGAGCTGCTGCGCGACCCGCTGCTGCGCGAGTCCCTCGGCCACCAGGGGCGCCGACACGTCCTGTCCACACACGACGTGCGGCACACCGCCGAGGCGGTCGCCGGGGTCTACCGCGACCTGCTGGCACACCCAGTGCCCTCCGAGTACAGGGAGTCCATCCACTCGTGACTGCCGACAGCACCGTCCCCCCGCCCGGCGGGCGGCCACGGGATCACGGTTTCTCGCCCGTCTCCGTCATGCCCCGGCTCGGCCCGGCCACCGGTTTCCGCTTGCCGGCCCGCAGAGCCCGGCCACGCCCCGCCTCCCCCGTACCGCTGCTCGCCGCGGACACCGTGGCCGCGCTACTGGCCACCCTGGCGCTCACCGGCGCCCAGCGCCGCCCGCTGCTGGTCGCGCTGCTGGTGGCCGCCTCGCTGCTGCTGCGCCCGCACCTGCCCCGGCCCATCGCCGGCGTACTGGACGAACTGCCCGCCGTCTGCGGCCGGATCGCGGTGGCCTGGCTGGCGCTGGCCACCGCGGCCGCCGTACACGCCCCGGGCATGCCGATCGGCCGGCGCGCCCTCCTGCTCGGCTTCCTCCTCCAGTGCGCCGCGAGCTGCGCGCTGCGCGCGCTGGTGCACCGGCGGCGGACCACCGCCCTGCTCCAGCGGCCGCGCGCCGCACTGGTCATCGGCCCGGCCGCGACCGCCCAGCGGGTGGCCGCCGGGGTGCTGCGCCATCCGCGGTGCGGGGTACGGCCGGTGGGCATCGTCGCCGACGACCCCGACGGCACCGAGGGCCTGCCCGTGCTGACCACCGGCGAGGAGGTGCAGCGGGCGCTGATCCAGAACGGCGTCCGGGACGTCCTCGCCGTGCATCCGTCGGTACGGTCCGGGCGGGCCCCGCTGCTGCGGGCGCTCGCCGAGTCGGGGTGCGCGGTGTGGGAGGTCGACGCGGACTCCCCGGCCTATGCCACCCGCGGCCAGCTCGCCGGGTTCGCCTGCCGCCGGCTGGACATGGGGACGGCCCGGCGGCCCGGCAGCGCGGGCAAGCGACTGTTCGACGTGACCGTGTCCGGGACGCTGTTGCTGCTGGTCAGCCCGCTGCTGATGCTGTTCGCCGTGGTGCTGCGGCTGACCGACGGGCCCGGTGTGGTCTTCCGGCAGGAGCGCATCGGCAAGGACGGGCGCCCCTTCACCCTGCTGAAGTTCCGCACCCACCGCCCGGTCGACGCGCACGAGTCGGCGACCCGCTGGAGCGTGGCCGACGAGGTGCGCATGTCGTGGTTCTGCCGCTTCCTGCGCCGCAGTTCGCTGGACGAGCTGCTCCAGCTGTGGAACGTGCTGTGGGGCGATATGAGCCTGGTCGGCCCGCGCCCCGAACGCCCGTACTTCGTCGGGAAGTTCAGCCAGACCTACCCCGGCTACGCGGCCCGCCACCGGATGCGGACCGGTATCACCGGGCTCGCCCAGATCCAGGGGCTGCGCGGCGACACGTCCATCGAGGACCGGGCGCGGTTCGACAACGCCTATATCGACAACTGGTCGCTGTGGCAGGACGTCTGCATCCTGCTGCGCACCGCGGCCTCGCTCGTGCGTCCGACAGGGAGCTGACGATGACGAGCCTCGTCCTCGCCGCGCCCCGCGCCCTCTCCCCGGTGCTCCCGGTGGTGGCCGTCGTGGCCGTGCTCGCGCTGCCGGTCAGCCCCGGCGGCGAGGGCGGCGCGGGCCCGGCCGACGCGCTCTCCGCGCTGATCGTCCTCTACGCCGCGATCCGGGTCGTCCGGGACCGGCGGCGCCCGCTGTCCCCGACGGCGGCCGTGGTGCTGGGCCTGCCCGTGGTGGGGCTCGCGGTCGCGGCGGTGGGCGCGGACTCGCCCGGCGCCGGGCTCACCGGCATGGGCCGCTATCTCCAGGTGTTCGTGCTGGTCCCGGCGGCCGTGGCGCTGCTGGTCCGGGACCGGGTCGACTTCCGGCTGCTGGCCTGGTCGTTCGTCGCCCTGGCGGGCTGGCAGGGCGCCATCGGCGTGCACCAGTACGTCACCGGGACCGGCGCCTCCTACCAGGGCGAGCAGATCCGCGCGGTCGGCACCTTCGGGGCACAGGACGTGATGGGGATGGCGACCGTCGTCTCCTTCGGAGTGGTCTGCGCGGTGGGCCTGGCCCTCGGCCGCGCTCCGGTACGACAGCGTGCCCTGGCCGCGGTCTGCGCCCTCGCCCTCCTGCTGCCGCTCGCGCTGTCCTTCAGCCGGGGCGCCTGGATCGCGACCGCGGTGACCTGTGCGGTGCAGCTGGCGCTCGGCGGGCTGCGGCGGGCGCTGAAGGTGGGCGCGACGGTGGCCGCGGCGGCGGTCATCCTGGTCGGCGGGTTCGGGGTCGGCACGGCCATGCTCCAGGAGCGGATCAGCAGCATCACCCAGGTCACGGCCGCCCCCGACCAGTCCGTCACCGACCGGTACAGCATGTGGGCCGCCGCTCTCGGCATGTGGCGCGAACAGCCGCTGACCGGCGTGGGGTTGAAAGGCTTCCCCGAACACCGGGACGCGCACTCCTCGCTCGCCCTGTCCGCCGGCAGCGACACCGAGGGCGCCGGAGCGGCGTTCGTCCGGCAGCCGCTGCTCTCCCCGCACAACATGTATCTGCTCGTCCTCGCCGAGCAGGGCCTGATCGGCCTGCTGGCGCTCGCGGGCGGCTGGCTGGCCCTGCTGGTGTGCGCGGTGCGGCGGCTGATCCGGGTGCGCGCGGCGGGCTCGGGCCTGGACTGCGGGCTCGTCGCCTGCGGGCTGCTGGTGTGGCAGCTCACGGACTTCGCCTACGCCGACATCGGCGGCCCGTCGACCGTGCTGACCGCGGTCTGCCTGGGCCTCGTGGCCTGGTGGGCACTGGCCCCGAGCCCCGGGGAGGCCACGCCCCGATGACGGTGACGCCTCCGCGGACCGGCGCCGACGGCTCGGCGACCCTGCCGTCGGCGCGCTCCGGTGACCCCGGACCGGTCCGGGACCGTACCGAACTCGCCCCTGTCTCCCGGAAGTTCCTGGCCCGCGCCACCCTCGTCACCGCGGTGCTGTCGATCGCCGGTGCCCTGCTGGGGCTGGCCCGTGACCAGGCGCTGGCCCGGCTGTTCGGGGCGGGCAGCGAGACGGACGCCTTCCTGGTCGCGTGGACCGTGCCGGAGTTCGCCTCGACCCTGCTGATCGAGGACGGCCTGGCCTTCGCGCTGGTCCCGGCGTTCAGCCTGGCGCTGGCCCGCCGCGCCCAGGGCGCCCCCGGCGACCCGGTACGGGCGCTGGTCGCCGCCACCCTGCCCAAGCTGACGCTCACCCTGATCGGCGCCGCCGCACTGGCCTTCGTCACCGCCCCCTACCTGGTCGAGGCCCTCGCGCCCGGTCTGCCCGACCCCGCCCTCGCCGTCGACTGCACCCGGCTGACCACGACCTGCGTCCTGAGCTTCGGGCTCGCCGGGTACTTCAGCGCGGTCCTGCGGGCCCACCGGCGCTTCCTGGTACCGGCCGCGATCTACGTGGCGTACAACACCGGCATCATCACGGCGATGTTCGTCCTCGGCGGGCGCTGGGGGGTGCGTTCGGCGGCGGTGGGTGTGGCGGTGGGCGGCGCCCTGATGGTCGCTGTCCAACTGCCGTCCGTCCTCGGGAGGTTGCGCCGCAAGGCGGCCGCGGCGCAGGCGGAGTCGGCCCCCAGTGAGGGACAGGCCGTGACCCTCGCGCTGGTCGGGACCGTGCTGCTGTTCGCGTTGTGCCGGCAGTCGCAGGTCCTCATCGAGCGCTTCCTCGCCTCCGGTCTGCCCGCCGGGTCCATCTCGCACCTGAACTACGCGCAGAAGGTCGCCCAGATCCCGATGACGCTCTCGCTGATGCTGTGCACGGTCACCTTCCCGGTGGTGGCACGCGCGATGGCCGAGGGCGACACCGACCTGGCCCGCGCCCGGGTGGAGCGCGATCTGGCGCTGGCCGCCTGTGTGGTGCTGCTCGGCGCGTCCACGGTCATCGCCTGCGCCCCGCAGATCATCGAACTGCTCTTCCAGCGCGGCGCGTTCACCGAGCGGGACACCGCGGCCACGGCCGGGGTGATGCGCGTCTACGCCCTCGGACTGCTCGGCCAGACCCTGGTCGGCGCCCTGATCCGCTCCTATTTCTCGGCGGGCCGCCCCACCTGGTTCCCGCTCGCCACGATGGCCGTCGGCATCGTCGTCACCACCTGGATCGGCGTGGCGACGGTGGGCCCCTGGGGCATGCACGGCATCGCCGCCGCCAACGCCGCCGGCATCACCGTCACCGCCGTCCTGCTCCTCGCCGGGATGCGCCGCCGCGCGGTCCCGGTGCGCACCCGGCGGGTGCTGCACGAACTGAGCAAGCCGGTCCGGGCCGCGGCGCTCGCGACCGTGGCCGGCGCCCTGGTCGCCGCCCGCCTCGACACCCCTCTGTCCGGTCTGGCCGCCGGGGCGGCCACCGTGACCGGCGTGTTCCTCCTGCTCGGCCTGGGCCTCGGTGCCCAGGGTCTGACCCCCGCACTGCACTCCGTACGCACCGTCACGCAAAGGCTCCGCCATGTCCGTTTCCGTTGACACCGGCCCGCGCCTCGGGCCCCGCCCAGGTCCGGTCCCGTGGGTGGCGATGTACCACTCCGTGGGTGACTGCTCGGACGACCCGTACCGGATCACCGTCACCCCCGAGCGCCTCGACGAACAGCTCGGCCGACTGCGCCGCCGCGGCCTCAGAGGCGTGTCCATGGCCGAACTGCTCGCCGCCCGCGCCCGGGGCGAGCGACGCGGTCTGGTCGGGCTCACCTTCGACGACGGCTATGCCGACTTCCTCGACCACGCCCTGCCGGTGCTGCGCCGCCACGACTGCGGCGCCACCCTCTTCGTCCTGCCCGGCAGGCTCGGCGGTGACAACGCCTGGGACCCGCTCGGCCCGCGCAAGCCCCTGCTGACCGCCGACGGCATCCGGCGGGCCGCCGAGGCCGGGGTGGAGATCGGTTCGCACGGACTGACCCATGTGGACCTGACGAAGGCCGACGACGATCTGCTGCACACCGAGACGGCCGAAAGCAGAGCAGTGCTCTCGGAGTTGATCAGTGCTCCGGTCGACGGCTTCTGCTACCCGTACGGCACCGTGGACGCCCGCGCCGTCGCGGCGGTCCGCGCGGCCGGGTACACCTACGCCTGCGCCATCGACCCCGGCCCGCTCACCTCCCCGCACGCCCTCCCCCGCGTCCACGTCGGCCAGAACGACACCGCCGTACGCCTCTATCTCAAGCACCGGCTGCACCGCCTGCGCCGACGCCCCGTGGCGGGGCTGTGATGAAGGCGCTGCACATCATCACCGGCCTCGGCATCGGCGGTGCCGAGCAGCAACTGCGGCTGCTGCTCAAGCACCTGCCGGTCGACTGCGACGTCGTCACGCTCACCAACCCGGGCTCGGTCGCCGACGGCCTGGTCGCCGACGGGGTGCGGGTCACGCACCTCGGCATGGCGGGCAACCGCGACCTCGCCGCCCTGCCCCGCCTCACCCGCCTGATCCGGACCGGCGGCTACGACCTGGTCCACACCCACCTCTACCGCGCCTGCCTCTACGGGCGCCTCGCCGCCCGGATGGCCGGGGTCAGGGCGGTCGTCGCCACCGAGCACTCCCTCGGCGACTCGCAGATGGAGGGCCGCCGGCTCGGCGCGGGGGTGCGCGCCCTGTACCTGGCGGGCGAGCGGCTCGGCCGGATGACGGTGGCCGTCTCCCCGACCGTCGCCGACCGCCTGAAGCGCTGGGGCGTGCCCGCGCCCCGGATCGAGGTCGTCCCCAACGGCATCGATCTGGACCGCTTCCGTTTCGACCCGGGCCGGCGGCTGCGCACCCGCCGCCGCCTCGGCCTGCCCGAGGACGCCTACGTCATCGGCGGCATCGGCCGCCTCACCGCGGGCAAATCCTTCGGCACCCTCGTCCAGGCCCTCGCCCGGCTCCCCGACGACCACTGGCTGCTGCTGGTCGGCGGCGGCCCCGAGGAGAGCGTCCTCAGGCGCACCGCTCACGAGGCGGGCGTCGCCGACCGGGTCCTGTTCACCGGCGAACGCCCCTACGTCCCCGACGGCTCCCCGGGCCCCGACCTGCCCTCCCTCACCGCCGCCATGGACGTCTTCGCCTCACCGTCCCCGGAGGAGGCGTTCGGGCTCGCCGTCGTGGAGGCACTGGCCTGCGGACTCCCCGTGCTCTACGCCTCCTGCCCCGCCGTCGAGGACCTCCCCGCGCACTCCGCGCCGGGCGCCCGCCGGATCCGGGGCGGCCCCGAGGAGTTCGCCCGCGCCATCGCCGCCACCCGCGCCGCGGACCCCCGCCCGCGCACCACGCCCGAGGCCGCCCTGCACTACGGCATCACCCGCAGCGCCGGCCGCCTGATGGATGTGTACGCCGCCGTCACCGTCCCGTCACCGTCACCCCGGAAGGTCAGCTCCTCATGACCGAGAACCCCACCGGACCACGCCACGCGACCACCCCCCTGGCCCGTGCCAAGGCCCTGCCGCCCTGGTCCCTGATCGCGGCCGGCGCCCTGGCCGGCGGACTCCTCGGCGGCGCCTACGGCCTGCTCCAGCCGCCGGCCTACACGGCCACCAGCTATGTCGTCGCGGTACCGAACGAGAAGTCCGACCCGACGTCCGCGCTCGGCTTCGCCCAGGCCTACGGCCGGGTCGCCACCCAGCTCGCGGTGCTCGGGGACGCCCAGGTGTGGGCGGGCGTACCGGTGTCGACGCTGCAGGAGAACGTGCGGACCGCGACCTCCCCGGACGCGCCGATGGTCGCCGTCACCGCCACCTCCTCGCGCGCCGACCTCGCCGCCGACATGGCCAACGCCGTCGCCCGCGCCCTGACCCGGCACGCGTCCGACGCCGAGCAGTCCACCCATGTGGAACTCCAGCAGTTCGCCCGGGCCACCGAACCCACCGAGCCCTCCTCCGCCTCCCCCACGGTCACCGGCCTGGTCGGCGCGAGCGCGGGCGGTCTGCTCGGCGGTCTGATGCTGCTGGTCCGGCCCCGCCGGGCCGCCGACGGCCGGGGCCGCCCCGCGGTGCCGGGACCGGCCCCCGCCGCCGACGTCCACGGGCAGCTGTGACCTACGCGACGGAACTCGTCACCGACGAGGACGCCTTCGCCGCCCTCTCCCCCGACTGGGCGCGGCTGTACAGCGGCTGCGCCACCGCGACCCCCTTCCAGAGCCACCCCTGGCTGCACTCCTGGTGGCGGTCGTACGGCGCGCCCGGACAGCTGCGCCTCGTCCTGGCCCGCGACGGCCGGGGCGAACTCGTCGCCGCCGCCCCCCTGATGCGGGTACGCCGACCGGTCCCCTCCCTGGTGCCGCTCGGCGGCGCGATCTCCGACTACGGCGATGTCCTGCTGGCCGACGAGCGGGGCGAGGCGGCGGTGGCCGCGCTCACCGCGGGCCTCGCGGCGGCCGCCCGCACCGCGCTGATCGATCTGCGCGAGGTCCGTCCGGGCAGCGCCGCCGAACAGGTCTACGACCGCTGGCCGGGCCCACGCCGCGGGGTGCCCGACTCGCTGTGCCTGGAGCTGCCCGCGGCCCCGCTGCCCGAGCTGATCGCCCGGCTGCCGTCCGCCAAGGCCCAGCAGCGGGTGCGCGCCAAACTGCGCAAGCTCACCGCCCTCGGCATCGAACGGCACGTCGTCGCGCCGGACGAGGTCGACAAGGCGCTGCGGCGGCTGCTGGAACTGCACCGGCTCCAGTGGCAGGGACGGAAGGTGACCTCCGAGCATCTGCGCCCCCGCTTCGGCGAGCACCTGGTGCGCTCGGTCGGGCCGATGGTGGCCTCCGGGGACGCGGTCGTCACCGAGTTCCGGCTGGCCGACGACGTGGTCGCCGTCGACCTGACCCTGCGCTCCCGCCACCTGACGGGCGGCTATCTGTACGGCGCCCATCCGTGTCTCAGGGAACGCAAGGCGGACGTGGCGGTGATGCTGCTCGACGCGTGCGCCGAGCGCGCCCGGGGCACGCTGAGCCTGCTGCGCGGGAACGAGCCGTACAAGCAGCACTGGCGGCCCGAACCGGTGGCGAACCGGCGGCTGCTGCTGGCCCGTCGGCGCACCGCCCCGCTGCTGGCGGCCGCGGTGTGCCAGGCGGACGCCCGGCGCTGCGGCAAGGAGCTGGTGCGCCGCTGGAAGGAGCGCGACCGTGGCGACAGGCCCTGACGGACCTGCCGCCACCAGGGGCTCACCAGTTGCGCGAGTACCAGTCGAAGCGCAGGCACAGCTTCCCGCCGAGCCAGTACTCCACCCAGTCGCCGAGATCCAGCGGGGAACAGTTCGGCGGCGTGGTCGGCTCCACCGGCGTCGGGGTGGGCGAGGGCTCCGGCTCGTCGGTACGGCCGAACAGCACCGAGCGGTAGACCTCGCTCGACCTCGGGTTGTCCTCGCACTGCCACACGCCGTGCGGACAGTAGTCGGTCAGCGTGTTGTACAGCGGCTTGTGCTCATCCATCCAGGCGAGCATCCGCCGCATGTACTCGGCGTTGTCACCATTGCGGAAGAGTCCCCATTCGGGATAGGAAATGGGCTTGCCGTGCGCTTTGGCGAAGTCCACGTGTTCCTGAAGTCCGTAGGGCTCTTTCACCTGTTCGTCGAACGACATTCCACGCGGTTGGTCGTACGAGTCCATTCCGATGATGTCGACCGTGTCGTCCCCCGGATAGCACTGCGTCCAGGGAATGGCGTCCCTGCCCCGGGTCGGGGTGAAGTCGAAGCGGAATTCCTGGCCCGGCACCGAACGCATGGTGGTGACGATCCTGTTCCAGTACTTCTTCCAGGCCTGCGGGTCGGGGCCGCAGCGATGGGTGTACGTGATGCCGTTCATCTCCCAGCCGGGCACGATCACCGTGTCCGGCACCTTCAGCGCCACCAGGCGTTCGGCCAGACGGCGGAAGTGGTGATCGAAGACACCGGCCGCGCCCTGCCGCAGCAGCAGCCGGACGTGGGCGTCGGAGACCCGCTCCTCGTTGCGCTCCAGCATGGGGACGTTGAGGACGAACATCCGGTCGGCCCGCTCCCGCCGCCAGTTCGCCCAGCTCTCCAGGAAGTCCGGGGCGCCCTCGATGTTGCTCCACCGGTCGCCCGGCAGATAGGTGTGGCCGACCCGCAGCTCGGCGCCGCCCAGCCAGCGGCTGAGCTCGGCGATCCGGGCGACGCCCCGGGAGCCGTAGTCGAGGTAGGCGCCGAAGGCGGGGACGTCCTTCTTCGGTTCGACGGCCGCGGTGGGTGCCGGAGCGGGCGGATCGGCGGATCGTGCCGCCCCCGCGCCCGCGGCGAATCCAGGACCGGACGCCAGGGCGGCGGACGCGACGACCGTCGCCGCGACACACGCCAGCCGCCGGCGGGACCGGCCCGGTCGCTGCTGTGGGGCCATGCCTGCTCCATTCTCCGCACTCGCGGGATCACCTCTTACTGACACTCAGTCATATGAACAGGAATTACGCCACCGCCGTTACGGCTTTCGAGTGCCCCCGCTCGCCCGACCGAAGGAATTGAATCCGTGTCGCTTTTCGACACCCGGGTCCCCGCCGTGCTGCTGCGGATCGACCGGAATCCCTTTCACCACGGAACGCTCGGCGCGGTGCGCTCGCTGGGCCGGGCGGGCGTGTCCGTGCATGTGGTCGCCGACTGCACGGCGTCCCCCGTACGCGCCTCGCGTTTCGTCACGCAGCTCCACCCGCCGCCACCGCCCGGCGCCACCCCGGCCGAGGTCGCGGTGGTGCTGCGCCGGGTGGCCGCCCGGATCGCCCGGCCGGCCGTGCTGATCCCGATGGACGACGCGGGCGCGGTCGCCGTGAACCGGCTGCGCGAGGAGCTGTCCCCCGCCTATCTGCTGCCGCAGCAGCCCGGTTCACTGGCCGAGCGGGTGGCCGACAAGGCCGAACTGGCCGGCCTGTGCGCGGCGGCGGCGGTACCGCACCCGCGGACGGTCGTCCCGGTGAGCGCGGCCGAGGCCGCCGCGGCGGCCTGGCGTCTCGGCCTGCCGGTGGTGGCGAAGTGGAGCCGCCCCTGGCTGCTGCCGCCCGGCAGCGGACTGCGCAGCACGACGGTGCTCCGCTCGGCCCAGCAGGCCGGGGAGTTGTACGCCCGCTCGGCGGAGGCGGGCAGCCGACTGCTCCTCCAGGCCTATCTGCCACCGGGCCCGGACCTGGACTGGTTCTTCCACGGGTACGCCGACCGCGCGGGCACCCTCCGCGCGGGCGGCTCCGGAGTGAAGCACCTGTCCTGGCCCCGGGGCGCGGGCCTGACGGCGGCGGGCCGCTGGACCCCCGACCCCCAGGTACGGGCGCTGGCGGAGGGCCTGGTCTCCGGGCTCGGCTACCGCGGCATCCTCGACCTCGACTTCCGCCGCTGCGGCACGACGGGCCGGTACCACCTGCTGGACTTCAACCCGCGCCCCGGCGCCCAGTTCCGGCTCTTCACGGACACCGCGGACCTGGACGTCGTACGGGCCCTGCACCTGGATCTGACCCACCGTCCGCTGCCGGCGGGGGCCGAGCGACCCGGCCGGCTGTTCGTGGTGGAGAGCTACGCGCCACTGACCGCGCTGCGCCCGGTGCGGGCGGGCCGCGAGGCGGCCTGGTACGCCAGGGACGACCGCAAGCCCGGCTGGGCGATGTGGGCACTGTGGACGCGGCACGCGTCCCGCCGCGTCCTGTCCCGGCTGCGCCGCCTGTTCAGCCGCTCCGCCGCCCCGGCCGACGCCCGGGTGGTCCGCCAGCTGCCCCCACGGGTGACCGACGACGAGAAGGCGAACACCCGCTGACCCACGACCCGCAGTGGTGCCGCTCCGGAAAACGGCGAAGGTGCCGGACGCTGTGGACGTCCGGCACCTTCGCTCGGTTCACCGACGGGACGCGGCCCGGCCTCGTCGGTACAGCACGGCCCCGGCCACGATCAGCGCGGCACTGGCACCGGACGCGGCCAGCGTGGCCTCTCCGGCACCGGTGTCGGCCATCTGCGGCGGCGGCCCGTGGTGCCCCGGGGGAGCCGGGGGCGTTGTCGTCGGCGGCGTCGTGGGAGGCGTCGTCGGCGGCTTGGTGGGCGGCTTCGTCGTCGGCGGCGTCGTCGGCGGCTTCGTGGGCGGCTTCGTCGTCGGGGGCTTGGTCGGCGGGGTGTCGCCGTAGCCGCCGTCCGACGAGTCCTCGTGACCGCCGCAGTCGTTGCCGAACGCGGGGTTCAGCCCGCTGATCACGTCGCCGGTGTTCCCGCACAGCTGCACCGGGGCCTCGACCGGAACGTGCACCCCGTTCCCGCTCCCGACACCGGGCGAGCCCTCGCTCTTCCCGTGCGCCGAGCTGCCGGACGCGTGATGGTCGCCGTGGTCCCGGCCTCGGTCCTGGTCACGGTCCTCGTCGTGGTCCTGGTCGTGGTCCTCGTCGAAGTGGTGGCCGCCGTACCGATCCGCGTCCCCGGCCGTGGCGCAGTCGTTGCCGAAGGACGGGTTGAGCGCCGAGGCCGCGTCGACGGTGTTGCCGCAGGCGTTGACCGGAACGTCGACCGGCGCCGACACGTCGTTGCCGGACAGCAGACCGGGCGAATCCTTCGCGGTCCCGTTCGCGCTCGTGTCGGCGAGGGCGGGAGCGCCGCAGAGGGACAGAATGCTTGTCGCGGCCGCGGCCGCGACCATTCCCCTACTCAGGGTCTGTCGCAATCTCGTTGTCTTCCTGCTGGTAGAAGTGGGAGAAGCCGGCCTCGGAACGGGGAGAAGGTGTCCAAGGCCGGCCGTGACACAAGCCGAGCGGCTGGTGCGTTGAGTCGTCAGCGGTTGATGCAGGTGTTGCCGAACGCCGGGTTCAGCAGCGCGATGACGTTCACGGTGTTGCCGCAGACGTTGACCGGAATGTTGATCGGGACCTGCACGACGTTGCCCGACAGGACACCCGGGGAGTGCTCGGCGACAGCGCCCGCACCCGAGTCGGCGAATGCCGGCGTGGCCATGCCCACGGCCATGAGGGCACCCGCGACAACAGCAGCGCTCTTCTTCATGAACTATCCCTTCTCTGCGGTCATGCCCCTTTGTCGGCCGAAGCCGAGCGAGCACAACAGGAACGGCTCGCACCATGACCGGCAGGCTGTTAAACGAGGGATAGACAGACGAAGAAACTACGGAACGCGAGTCGCCGCTTATTTCACTCGTTCGCCTTCACAGAATTGACACGTAAGAACCACATGCGCATCTCGCGGCGAGCATGAAGAAACCGCCCGGCGATCCCTGGGGAAAGGGGATCACCGGGCGGTTCTGTTCGATCGGCGAGAATCGTCAGCCGTTGCCGAGACCGTTTCCGGACAGCGCCGAGATGTCGCTGAGGATGTGCGACAGCGGCTCGTCACCCTTGGCCTGGGTGGAGTTCTCGGCGCACTGCTGGTTCTGCGGGGCGGACAGGATCGGCACGTCCTGGGCCACGCCGACGGCGGCGAGGATGCCGACGATGCCCTGGAGGTTCGCCTTCACCGGCACACCCGCGCAGAGCTTGTTGACCGAGCCCTGGACCAGGCTGGCCTGCGGGCTCATGTCGCCCTTGGTCACCGAGTTGCCGAACTTGGACTCGGCGTGGTTGCCGCTGGCGGAGGTGGTGCCGCTGTCATCACCGATGGCAAGCGCCTGGGGGGCGGCCGCGGCCGACGCTCCGACGACGGACGCGGTGACCGCGGCGGCGGCCATTGCCTTCTTGAACATTCGCTTTTCCTTTCCTGGGCAGGAGCGCCGTGGGTCCGGACACACCCTGAGGCGAGGCGCAGGTTCCTGCCTCCGCATCAACCCGGTGCGCCAGGATTGGTTTCGCCACTTCACCCGTTCGGGCCGTTCGGCGCACGGAATTCACGGAATGCCGATGTGCGCCATCGGAGTGAATGGCAGCAACCAAGCGGGCCCGCGGCAGTTGACCAGAGCGCTCCGGTGGACGGGGTTTCTCCAGAAGGGACTAGCAAGTGATCAAGAAGGTTCTGGCTTCCGCCGCGGTCGCCGCCTCCGTCGTCGGGGCCGCCTCGCCGGCCATGGCCATCGGCAACGACGACGGCACCAAGTCCGCCAGCGGCAACGGCGCGTCGCAGTCGTTCGGCAACTCCGCCACGTACGGCCACATGAGCCCGCAGATGGCGCTCATCCAGGGCTCGTTCAACAAGCCCTGCATCGGTCTGCCGGCCAAGGCCAACCTCCAGGGCATCCTCGGTCTCGGCGCGGTCGGCGTCCTGCAGGACGTGCCGATCCTGTCGGCGCCGCAGAACCAGCAGTGCGTCGAGAACTCCACCCAGGCCAAGGGCGACGAGCCCCTGTCGCACATCCTGGACGACATCTCCGTCCTCGCCGGCAACGGCCTCGACAACCACTGAAGTACCGGGCTGCACTGAGCCCCCGTCAGCGGGCCGCCGGATCACCGGCGGCCCGCTGTTGTGCGTTCACTCCCGGTCCCGGCCCGCGGGAGCGCGCGGGTCCGCTCGCGAGGGCGCTCGGGGCGGGGCGTGCGCGCTGGGCCAATCGGGGCAAAGCCCGCAACCCTCTCGGGGGTGAGGGCGTTGACGATCATGCAGCTCCTCCCCCGGAGTCCGCTTTTCGAAGGGAACGAACATGAAGAAGCTGTGGGCAACCGCGGCTATCGCCACCTCCGTCGCCGGTGTCTCGGCGGCCACCGCGGCGCCGGCGCTCGCGATCGGCGACGACAACGGCACCACGTCCGCCAGCGGCAACGGCGCCAAGCAGGAGTTCGGCAACTCGGCCACGTTCGGTGACATGAGCCCGCAGCTCTCGCTGGTCCAGGGTTCGCTGAACAAGCCCTGCATCGGCCTGCCGGCGAAGCTCAACGCCCAGGGTCTGCTCGGTGTCGTGGCCGTCGGCGTCCTGCAGGACGTGCCGATCCTGTCGGCGCCGCAGAACCAGCAGTGCGTCGAGAACTCCACCCAGGCCAAGGGCGACGAGCCCCTGTCGCACATCCTGGACGACATCTCGGCCCTGTCGGGCAACGGCGCGGGCAACGGCTGAGCCTCCACCGCGTAGCGGCGGGCCACCGGGTTTTCCCGGTGGCCCGCTTTGCTGTGCCTCAGCCGCGGTAGAGGGCCTCGATCTCCTCCTCGTAGGCCCGGATCACCGTGTGCCGTTTGACCTTCAGGGACGGGGTCAGCATGCCGTTCTCCTCGCTGAACTCGCCTCCGACCAGGGTGAAGGCGCGGATCGACTCGGCCCGGGAGACCGCCTCGTTGGCGTAGTCGACGGCCCTTTGGACGTCGGCGCGGATGCGCTCGTCGCGGACGAGTTCGGACAGCGGGGTGTCCGCGGGGAGTTTGCGGACCGACAGCCAGTGGGCGATCGCCTCGGGGTCGAGGGTGATCAGGGCTCCGACGAAGGGGCGGTTGTCGCCGACGACGAGGCACTGGCCGACGGGCGCGCGGCTGCGCAGCCGGTCCTCCAGGACCGCCGGGGAGACGTTCTTGCCGCCGGAGGTGACGATGAGGTCCTTCTTGCGGCCGGTGATGGTGAGATAGCCCTCCTCGTCGAGGGAGCCCAGGTCGCCGGTGGCGAACCAGTCGCCCTCCAGTACGGCGTCGGTGGCGGCCGGGTTGTTCCAGTACGACGAGAAGACGATGCCGCCCTTGATCAGGACCTCGCCGTCGTCGGCGATGCGGACGGCGGTACCGGGGACCGGGGGGCCGACCGTGCCGGGGCGGGGTTTGAGGGGCGGGACGATGGTGGCGGCGGCGGTGGTCTCGGTCAGGCCGTAGCCCTCGTAGATGATGATCCCGGCCGCGTAGAAGAACAGGTTGAGGTTGCGGTCGAGGGGGGAGCCGCCGCTGATCGCGTAGCGCATGCGGCCGCCGAGCTCCTTGCGGACGCGGCGGTAGACCAGCAGGTCGTACAGGGCCCAGGCGGCGTACAGGCCGGGTCCTGGGCCCTTGCCGGTGCCGAGGAAGCGGTTCAGATACGCCTCGCCGAAGCGGACGGCGATGCGGTCGGCGCGGTCGAAGGAGGCGGCGCGGCCCATCTTCTCGGCGGTGGCGCGGCCGGTGTCGTGGATCTTCTCGAAGAGATACGGCACGCCGACGATGAAGGTCGGGCGGAACTCCTTGAGCGCCGGGCGGAGTTCGTCGGGTTTCACGCTCGGGCAGTGGCCGACCTCGATGCGGGCCATCAGACAGGAGATCTGGAGGCTGCGGCCGAGGATGTGGGCGAGCGGGAGGAACAGCAGGGTGGACGGGATCTGGCGGGTGACCTCGCGGAACACCGGCAGCATCAGTTCCACGGTGTTGGCGGCCTCGGCGTACAGGTTGGCGTGGGTGAGCACACAGCCCTTGGGGCGGCCGGTGGTGCCGGAGGTGTAGCAGACCGTGGCGACGGTGTCGGCGGTGAGCGTCGTACGGCGCTTGGTGATCTCCTCGTCGGGGACGTCCCGGCCGAGGACGGTGAGGTCGGTGAGGGCGCCGGCGTCCAGTTCCCAGATGCGCGGGGCGACTTGGTGGTCCGCGGTGCCGGTCGTCACCGTGGCGGAGTTGTCCGCGGTCTCGGTGACGACGTGGCCGGCGCCGGAGTCGCGGACGATCCAGTCCACCTGCTCCGCGGAGGAGGTGGGGTAGATCGGCACGGACTGGCCGCCCGCGGCCCAGATCGCGAAGTCCAGCAGGGTCCACTCGTAGCGGGTGCGGGACATCACCGCGACCCGGCCGCCGGGTTCCAGCCCCGCGGCGACGAGGCCCTTGGCGACGGCGGTGACCTCCTGGGCGAAGGCGGTGGCGGTGACGGGCTGCCAACGGCCTTCGGTCCTGCGGCGCAGGACCACCGCCTCCGGTGCCTCGGCGGCATTGGTGAAGGGGATGTCGGCCGGGGTGCCGGTGGGGCGGGGAGGGGCGAGCGGCGGGATACGGGCCTCGCGGACCGTGCCGTCCTCGCCCCTGGTGACCTCGACCCTGGTGCGGGTCAGCAGGTCCGTACGGTGCTTCGCGCGCTTCAGATCCTTGCGTACGCCCATGACGGCTCCCGGTCGCGACTCTGCGGCTCGGACTTGCGGGGTTTCGCCTTACTCAAGGGTCAACTTACTCACGCGTAGCCTGAGGTCAATGGGTACGGCCGGGAGACCCGCGGTCACATCATGCGGTCCGCCCGGTCGATCGCCTCACCGAGTTCACGTACCTCGTCGTCCTCGGTGCGCTCCGCCAACTCATCGGCCCGCTCGCCGAGTTCGTCCAGGCCCGGGGCGCCGGGCAGGGAGGCCCACTCGTCGCCTCCGCGGCGCAGGGCGTCGGCGAAGTAGGCGGCCACCGCTGTTACCTGGAAGCGCGGGTTCGTGCTCCAGAGGGTGTCGGCCAGGGTGCCGGACTCCAGCTGCTCCGATTCCTCGTGCGGGGCGCGGGACTTGGGGTCCAGCCAGCGGACGGTCGCCGTGGCCAGGTGGCCCCGCGCGTCCGGCGCCGTACGGACGGCGTACAGGGCGGTCACCGTGTGCCCCGGACCGGTCTCGCCGCCGTCGACCGAGTCGTCGCGGAAGTCCTCGTCGTCCACCTGGCGGTTGTCGTAGCCGATCAGGCGGAACTCCTCGACGTTCTCCGGGTCGAAGGCCACCTGCGCCTTGGCGTCCCGGGCCGTCAGGTCGATGTTGCGCGGGAGTTCCTCGCTGAACACCTTGTGGGCCTCGGCCTCGCCGGAGACGTAGACCGTGTGGCCGTCGCCCTTGTCGGCCAGGCGTTCCATCAGCGCGTCGCCGTACTCGCTGCCGACCCCCACGCCGAAGAGGGTGATGCCGTACTCCTTACGGGCGCCCTCGATGCGTTCGAGGATGGTGTCGGCGTCCGTGTCACCGGTGTTGGCGAGGGCGTCGGAGATCAGGACCACGCGGTTGGTCGCGCCCTCCCGCAGACCGTCGGTGGCCGTGGCGTAGCCGCGCTCCACGCCCGCGCCGAGGTTGGTGGAGTAGGTCGGCTCCATGGAGTCGATCGCGTCGTGGATCTCGTCGCGGTTGCCGCCCACCCGCGTCATCGGCAGGACCGTCTCCGCCTCGTCGCTGAAGGTCACGATCGCGACCGAGTCGTCCTCGCGCAGCCGGTCCGTCATCACGCCGAGGGAGTCCTGGGCCAGGTCCAAGCGGCCCTCCTCGCTCATCGAGCCGGAGATGTCGATGACGAACGTCAGGGCCGCGGGCGGGCGTTCGCCCTCGTCCTCGGCGGCCCGGGTGGCGAGGCCGACGCGGACCAGCGACCAGTCCTCGTGGTCGGTGCGCGCGCCGTCCACGGTCACCGAGAAGCCGTCGCCGTCGGGGCGGTCGTAGTCCTGGCGGAAGCTGTTGACGAACTCCTCGGGGCGGACCGTCCAGGGGTCCGGGAGGCGGCCCTCGGAGAGGGTGCGGCGGGCGTAGCCGTAGGAGGCGGTGTCGACGTCCAGGGCGAAGGTGGAGAGATGGTCGGGGGCCGGGGCGACCTCCCGGGAGGAGTCGTCGGACCGCTCGCCGCTCTCATCGCCGTACTGGCCGCTGTCGGGGGCCGGGGCCGGGTGGTAGCCGTCGCTCTTGTCCGTGGTCTCCTGGGCGCTGTTGTCGTCGCTAGCGCCGCAGCCCGTCAGCAGCAGGCCCGCCGCCGTGAGTGCGAGGACCGCTCGCCGCCACCGTCGTCGCTCCATCGTCCGTTCCCCCTTGGTCCGTTGACGTCGACTTCTGTGACTGTGACGGGGCAAGGGGGCGGAACGTGCGACACAGAGCGTTGCGGGTGGGTCTCGAAGTGGGCACGGCGGAGGGCCGTCGAGACCGGTAGGTGATCTTCCGTTGACCTACGACACCACGTCCTTGCGGGCGAAACCGCGGAAGGCCAGCGCGAACAGGACGACGGCGTACGTTACCGAAACGGCGACACCCTGGATCATGCCGGACCACTCGGGGGTGGGCTGTACGGCGTCCGCCCAGGCGAACTGCCAGTGCGCGGGCAGGAAGTGGCGCCAGTCGCCGAGGGCGGTCACCGCGTCCAGGACGTTGCCGACGATCGTCAGGCCGACCGCGCCGCCGACCGCGCCGAGCGGGGCGTCGGTCTTCGTCGACAGCCAGAACGCCAGTCCCGCGGTGACCAGTTGGGAGACGAAGATGTACCCGACGACCACCACCAAGCGCTGCGCGGCGGTGCCCGCGTCGAGCGAGCCGCCGGTGGGGATGGCCAGCGGGCCCCAGCCGTAGGCGGCGGTGCCGACGGCCAGCGCGACGACCGGCAGCAGGATCATCGCGGCGAGGCTGAGACCGAGCCCGACCACGAGCTTGGACCACAGCAGCCGGGCCCGGGGCACGGGCGCCGCGAGCAGATAGCGCAGGGAGGACCAGCCGGCCTCCGAGGCGACCGTGTCGCCGCAGAACAGGGCGACCGGGATGACCAGCAGGAAGCCCGCGGAGACGAACAGGTTCACGGCGGCGAAGTTGGCGCCGGAGGAGGTGGCCGTGTCCATCAGGGTGATGCGGTCGCCGCGGCCGCCCGGCTCGCCGCCGATGGCGAAGGCGATCAGCAGGACGAAGGGCAGCGCGGCCAGGATCGCGCCCATCACCAGGGTGCGGCGGCGCTTGAGCTGGCGGACCAGTTCGACGCGCAGCGGCAGGGTGCGGCCCGCCTGGTAGCCGGAGGCGACCTCGGTGAGCGTGCTCATGCGGAACCTCCGATCAGGGTGAGGAAGGCGTCCTCCAGGCGGCGGTGCGGGCCGACGGACTCCACGGGCACTTCCAGCCGTACGAGTTCGGCGACCAGGCGGGCCGCGCTGCCGTCGGCGTCCAGGCGGACGAGGAGTCCGTCGTCGGTCCGTACCGCGGAGGCGATGCCCGGCAGGGCGGCGACCTTCTCGGCGACCGGCTCCTCGACCGGGGCGGCCGTGCCGACGAGCAGGGTGTCGCCGGAGCCGACGATCTCGCCGACGGGGCCGGCCTGGACGAGCCGGCCGCGGTCCATGACCACGAGGTGGGTGCAGGTCTGCTCGACCTCCGCCAGCAGATGGCTGGAGACGATCACCGTGCGTCCGGCGGCCGCGTACCGGATCATCACCTCGCGCATCTCGCGGATCTGCGGCGGGTCCAGGCCGTTGGTCGGCTCGTCGAGGATCAGCAGGTCGGGCAGGCCGAGCATGGCCTGGGCGATGGCCAGGCGCTGGCGCATGCCCTGGGAGTAGGTGCGTACCGCGCGGGCGAGCGCGTCGCCGAGACCGGCGATCTCCAGGGCCTCGTCCAGGTGGGCGTCCTCGGCGGAGCGGCCGGTGGCGGCCCAGTACAGCTCCAGGTTCTCCCGGCCGGACAGATGCGGCAGGAAGCCCGCGCCCTCGACGAAGGCGCCGACGCGGGAGAGGACCGGGGCGCCGGGGCGGATGGCGTGGCCGAAGACGCGGATCTGGCCGCCGTCCGGGCCGATCAGGCCCATCAGCATGCGCAGGGTCGTCGTCTTGCCCGCGCCGTTCGGGCCGAGCAGCCCGAGGACCTGGCCCTTCTCCACACGGAAGGAGAGGTCGCGGACGCTGTAGCGGTCGCCGCCCGCGTACTTCTTGCTCAACTCGGTGATCTGGAGCGGGACGTCGGCCAGCTCGGGGTCGGGGGCGGGGCCCGCGGTGCGGCGGCGGGCGGTCAGCAGCAGGGCCGCGGCGACCAGCACACCGGCGATCGGCAGCCACCAGACCCACGCGGGCAGCGGCGCGGCGGCGGTGCTCACGCCGGGGGCCGTGGGCACGGTCAGGTCGCTCTTGAGGGAGACGGTGTACGTGGCCGGGGCGGTCGGGGAGGCGTAGCCGAGGTCCGTGGAGGCGAGGACCAGGCGGAGCCGGTGGCCCTTGTCGATCTCGTGGTCGACGGCGGGGAGCGTGATCGTCACGTCCTTGCCGGACTTCGCGTCCTCGACGCGCAGGGGGGTGACGAGCTGGGACGGCAGCACCTGCTGGGTGCCGTCGGCGCCGACGTCGTACACCTTGGCGAAGAGGACGGCGTCCTCGCCGGTGGACTTCACATGGACGGTGACCGTCGGGGAGCCGGTGACGCGCAGGTCGTCGGCGACGGGGGCCGAGTCGAAGCGGGCGTACTGGCCGGGGAAGTCGAGGGAGACGCCGACGCCGAGGGAGGAGAGCTGGGCGAGGCCGCCGCCCCCGCCGAGCCCTGGCAGGGCGGAGATGGCGGGCGGTGCGGCACCGGCCGGGTTGGCGAAGCTCTGCTCGCGGCCGGTCAGGGCGACGGACTTCGGGCCGCTCCCCAGACCGGGGTAGCTGTCCCCGCTCGCGCCCCGCAACTGGGCCTCGCCGTCGGTGGAGTCGACGCCGCCGGTGCGGGTGACGCGGAAGGCGGGGCCGGTGTCGGCGGCCTCGTCACCCTTGAGGTACCGGTCGAACCAGCCCTGGACGCGAGCCCGGACCCGGTCGGCCTCCATGTCGCCGCCGTCGTGGCCGCCCGCGATCCAGTCGACGTCGACGGGGGCGCCGTTGGCCCGGATCGCCTTCGCGGCGGCGTCGGCCTGGCCGAGCGGGAAGAGGGAGTCGGTCTGCCCCTGCACCAGCAGCGTGGGAACCCTGATGCGGTCGGCGACGGCGGACGGCGAGCGCTCCTCCAGCAGCTCGCGGGCCTCGGCGTCCGGGGTGCCGGACTCGGCGACCCGGTCGTACATCCGGCACAGCGTGGCCTCGAACCGGTCGCAGCCGCCGGCGGTGTTGACGAAGATCCCGGCCCAGAGCTTCTTGAAGACGCCGTTCGGGAAGAGGGCGTCGGCGAGGTTCCAGTAGGTCACCGCCGGGGCTATGGCGTCGACGCGGTCGTCGTACCCGGCGCCGAGGAGGCTGATCGCGCCGCCGTAGGAGGCACCCGCCATGCCGACGCGGGGGTCGCCCGCCTTGTCGAGCCGGACCTGGGGCTGCTCGGCGAGCCAGTCGATCAGCTTCGACACGTCGGCGACCTCGGCCTTCGGGTCGTTGAGGCCGACCTCGCCGGTGGACCTGCCGAAGCCGCGGGCCGACCAGGTCAGCACCGCGTACCCATCGGCGGCCAGCTCCTCGGCCTGCTCGCGCACATCGTCCTTGCTGCCGCCGAAGCCGTGGCCCAGCAGGACGGCGGGGCGGCGCTCGTCCCCGGCGGTGGTGAAGTACGAGGTGTCAAGACGTACGCCGTTCACCGACATCACCCGGTCCGCGCGGCGCACCGCGGGCCCGTCGTCGGAGGCGACCGCCGTCCAGGTGCCGGCACCGGCGAACACGACGACGGCGGCCCCGGCGGCCAGCAGACGCCGGGGCCGCCGGAACGGCCCTCGCAGTCGAAGATCCATGTTTCAACGGTACGGGGTGAACCTGTCGGAGAGTTATCGACCGCAGGCCGAACCGGCTGACCTACCAGGGGCGTACGGGGACCGCTCGGCATACCGCGCCCGCGGTACGAGGACCGCTGTTCGAGGAGCCACACGATCAACTGAAGCCGGGCGAAACGGCACACCCAGCTCCCGCCGGCGGCAGACCCTTGAAGGTCCCCCCACTGAAGGCCCCCCACTGCGAACGGAGACGCCCTGTGCGCATCACCGACATCCAGCGCTGCGAGGTCCGGCCCGGACAGCTCGTCGAGTGGACGCTCTCTCCGGCGACCGTCGCGAGAGCCGCGCTGCTGCCGGACGACACACGGCCACCGGCGTACATCCAGGAGTCGCACATCAGGACCGCCAGGACCGTGCGCGAGGACGGTCTGTTCGTCCCGACCTGGCTGGGCACCGCCTTCGACATCCCGGGCCCGGTCGACCTCGACGCCCTCCAGGACGCCCTGCGCGGCTGGACGCTGCGGCACGAGACACTGCGCAGCGGCTTCCGGCCGGACGGGGACGAACTGCGCCGGTTCACCCTCGGCACGCGCGAGGTGTCCCTGCACCGTGAGGTCGTCGGCGACTTCGACGACGCG
The DNA here is from genome assembly GCF_027270315.1 of Streptomyces cinnabarinus. NCBI lineage: Bacteria > Bacillati > Actinomycetota > Actinomycetes > Kitasatosporales > Streptomycetaceae > Streptomyces > Streptomyces cinnabarinus. Next base: position 3,428,883 of record NZ_CP114413.1, read on the forward strand.
GGTGAGCTGGTGCGGCACCTCCAGAACCGTTTCGACGTGGCCGCGGACGCGCTGCGCTGGCCGAACCTGATCTACACGGCGGTCGTGCGGGACGACGGGGCCAGCGTGTACATGGCCTTCGACCACAGCAATGTGGACGCCTACTCCATCCACCGCATCCCCGCCGAGATCCACGAGCTCTACGCGGCGGGGCTCGCGGGCCGGGCCGTGGAGCAGCCACCGGTGAGCAGTTACATCGACTTCTGCGAGATCGAGCGGGCGGACGCGGACCGGATCGACGCGGGGCACGAGGTTGTCGGGCGCTGGCGGGAGTTCATCGGGCGCTGCGACGGGAGGCTGCCGGGGTTCCCGGTGGATCTCGGTCTTGAGCCCGGGGGGCCGCTGCCGACGCAGAAGCTGATGAGCGAGCCGCTGGTGGGCGCGGAGGACGCCGCCGCGTTCGAGGCGTACTGCCGTCCCTACGGCGGCAGTCTGGTCGGGTTGCTGGCGGCCACCGCGCTGATCGTGCGGGAGATCGGCGGGCAGTCCGTCTATCGCACGGTCGTGCCCTTCCATACGCGGGTGAAGTCGCGCTGGTCGGAGTCCGTGGGGTGGTACGTCGGGGGTGCGCCGATCGAGGTTCCGCTGGTGCCGGTGCCGGACTTCGCGGGTGCGCTGAGGAGTGTGCGCGAGCAGTTGCAGGCCGCGCGGCCGCTGGCGCGGATGCCGTTGGCCCGGGTGCTGGCGTTGCTGGGGGCGGACTTCCGGCCCACCTCGCCCGATCTGTACTCGATCGTGTCGTACCTCGACGCCCGGGGGATTCCCGGTGCGGCCGACTGGGCCGAGCAGTCGGCGTACGGGCTGATCAGGGTGTCGTACGGGGATCAGGTCTGTGTGTGGGTGAACCGGCTGCACGAGGGGTTGTGGTTCGCCGGCCGGTATCCGGATACGGATGTCGCCTACAAGAACATGTCGCTCTATGTGGAGCGGTTGCGTGACGTGATTGCGGGGGTTCGGGGCTAGTGCGGCGTCAGTTGGTCCTCGGGGAGTGAGACCAGCCACCGCGTGTCCCGCCTCGGGCGCAGGTACAGCGCCCAGTACAGCGTGGCCGCCGCCGTGATGCCGCCCGTCCAGAGCAGGTACTCCGTCTCCTGCTGGGTCAGGATGTAGGCGAGGACCACGATCAGCAGGAGCGGCATCGCGGGCCACAGGGGCATGCGCCAGGCGGGGGTGTGGCGGTGGGCGCCTCGTCGGGAGAGCAGGGCGGCCACCGCCACCAGGAGGTACATGCCGGTCACCGAGACGCCTGTCACGCCGTAGAGGGTGTCCAGGTTGACGAAGCAGAGGGCGGCGCCGGGGACGCCCACCGCCAGGGTCGCGACCCACGGGGAGCCGAAGCGGCCGAGCTTGGCGAAGACCGTGTTCACCGGCTGGGGCCAGGCCTTGTCGCGGGCGGAGGCGAACAGGACGCGGGAGTTCTGAATCACCATGACGATGCCCGCGTTGATGATCGCGAGGGCCACGCAGAGGCTGACGAAGGTGCCGACCGCGGAGCTGGACCAGGCGGTGACCATGGAGCCGATGTCGCCGCCGGTCAGTTCGGCGAGGTCGGAGGCGCCGAGGGTGATGCCGATGACCGGGACCAGGATGATCACCGCGGAGATGCCGAGGGTGGCCAGCACCGTACGGGCGACGTTCCTGCGCGGGTGCTCCAGTTCCTCGGAGAGGTAGACGGCGGTGGAGAAGCCCTGGGTGACGAAGAGGGCGATGGCGAGCCCGGAGACGATCAGCATGGCCGTCACGGTGTCCGGGCCGCCGTCCGCCCCCGCGACCTGGAGCGAGACCAGGCTGTCCGGTCCGCGCTCGGCGTGGGCGAAGCCGAGGACCGCGACGATGGCCGCGGCGATGACCTCCAGGACCAGGAAGACACCGGTGATCCAGGCGTTGGCGCGCAGGTCCAGCAGACCGGCGAGGGTGGCCAGTAGCATCACCCCGGCGCCCGCCAGCGCGGGGTCCAGGTGGACGACCGGGGCGAGATAGTCGGCGGTGCCCATCGCGATCACGGGCGGCACGATCATCACGACCAGCAGGGAGAGGACGAAGACCAGCCAGCCCGCGAGCCGTCCGGCCAGCGTGGTGACCATCGCGTACTCGCCGCCCGCGCTGGGGATCAGGGTGCCGAGCTCGGAGTAGCAGAACGCCACAGCGATACAGAGCAGGGAGCCGATCGCGATGGTGAGGGCAGTGGCGGTGCCGAGCGAGCCGAACAGATCCGGGACGACCACGAAGAGGGTGGAGGCCGGGGTCACGCAGGAGAGCGTGAGCAGAGTGCCGCCGACGACCCCGATGGAACGCTTCAGTTCCGGTGCCGGAACCGATCCGGTGACCGATGCGTCATCGGTGGCGGTGGACTTCTCCAGCGTGTCGGTCATGCGGCGGTTCCGATCGACTCGTGCGGCAGTGGTTCGGAATGGAACACCGACGAAAACCAGTGCGTCAATGGCTGTCTGGCTACGAAATCCGTAGCAAGAACGGCCTCTTGATCGCGTAAACAGCAGAACAGGCAAGCCATTCCCGTTCCTGCCGCGGTACGGGAACCGCAAGGTGAAGGTCGAAAAAACTGCCGGGGTCCGGCATACGGACGTGTCAGTGGGGACCGTTAGAGTCCGTGTGTCACACAGCGAAAACACAGTCGATGGGGCGGGGACACAGATGAAGCTGAGGCACACCACGGCCTGGGTGGGGCTCACGGCGGCGGCTCTGATGACGGCCACCGCGTGCGGTTCCGAGGCGGCCAAGGGCACGGCGGACAAGGCGGCCGAGGCGGTCACCAACACCGACAAGATCATGGCGGCGCTCGCCCGCGCCACCGACCGGACCGAGGAACTGGGCTCGGCCGAGGTGAGCATGTCCACCGATCTGGGCACCGGCACCCCGATAGCCATGGACGGCACCTACTCGTGGGGCAACGGCATGGCCTACGACATCCAGATGGACACCAAGGCCGCCCAGATGGAGTCCCTCCAGGACGACCCGACCATCCACTGTCTGCTCGTCGATGGCGTCTACTACTACGACGTCGACCCGCAGGCCTCCGGCCCGATCGCGGGCAAGGAGTGGATCAAGGTCGACTCCTCCGCCGTGTTCGGCGACAGCGGCAGCCAGGCCTACAAGGGCGGCGGCGACAGCGGCAACCCGACGGCCTCCCTGAAGGGCCTGAAGTACGCCGACGACGTCGAGGACCTCGGCACCGAGACGGTCAACGGCCAGAGCACCCACCACTACCGCGCGGTCCTCGACCAGGAGGACCTGGGCCAGTTCAAGGAGGCCTACAGCGGCGAGGACAGCATGCTGGGCGACATGACCGGCGGCGCCGCCACCATGGAAATGGACATCTGGGTCAACGACAAGGACCTGCCGGTCCGGCTGAAGCAGGTCATGGGCACCATGACGGTCTCCATGGACTTCGCCAAGTTCGGTGCCACCAAGGACATCGACGCCCCGCCGGCCGCCCAGACCGCCGACCTGACCGAGGCCCTCAAGGAGGCCAACGGCCAGTGACACGACAGGGCCCCGGGCACGTGGATCGCCACCTGCCCGGGGCCCGATCGTGCGCTCAGTGGTTGCGCGGGAAGCCCAGGTCGACGCCGGTCGGGGCCTCGGACGGGTCCGGCCAGCGGGTGGTGACGACCTTGCCGCGGGTGTAGAAGTGCGTGCCGTCGTTGCCGTAGATGTGGTGGTCGCCGAAGAGGGAGTCCTTCCAGCCGCCGAAGCTGTGGTAGCCGACGGGGACCGGGATCGGGACGTTTACGCCGACCATGCCGGCCTCGATCTCCAGCTGGAAGCGGCGGGCGGCGCCGCCGTCCCGGGTGAAGATCGCGGTGCCGTTGCCGAACGGCGAGCTGTTGATGAGGGCCACGCCCTCCTCGTAGGTCTCCGCGCGCAGCACGCACAGGACGGGGCCGAAGATCTCGTCCGTGTACGCCTTCGCGCCGGTCGGCACCTTGTCCAGGAGCGAGATGCCGATCCAGTGGCCGTCCTCGAAGCCGTCGACGGTGTAGCCGGTGCCGTCCAGGACGACCTCGCAGCCCTCGGCCGCCGCGCCCTCTACGTAGGAGGCCACCTTGTCGCGGTGTACGGCCGTGATGAGCGGGCCCATCTCGGAGGTCGGGTCGTTGCCGGGGCCGATCTTGATCTTCTCGGCGCGCTCGCGGATCTTCTCCACCAGCTCGTCGCCGATCGAGCCGACCGCCACGACCGCGGAGATCGCCATGCAGCGCTCGCCCGCGGAGCCGTAGGCGGCGGACACCGCAGCGTCGGCGGCCGCGTCCAGGTCCGCGTCGGGGAGGACCAGCATGTGGTTCTTGGCGCCGCCGAGCGCCTGGACGCGCTTGCCGTTTGCGGAGGCGGTGGTGTGGATGTAGCGGGCGATCGGGGTCGAGCCGACGAACGACACCGCCTTGACGTCGGGGTGCTCAAGGAGGCGGTCGACGGCCACCTTGTCGCCGTGCACGACGTTGAAGACGCCGTCCGGCAGGCCCGCCTCGGCCAGCAGCTCGGCGAGCTTGACGGCCGCCGAGGGGTCCTTCTCGCTCGGCTTGAGCACGAAGGTGTTGCCGCAGGCGATGGCGATCGGGAACATCCACATCGGGACCATCGCCGGGAAGTTGAACGGCGTGATGCCCGCGACCACGCCCAGCGGCTGGCGGATCGAGGAGACGTCCACGCGGCTGGCGACCTGTGTCGACAGCTCACCCTTCAGCTGCACGTTGATGCCGCAGGCCAGGTCGACGATCTCCAGGCCGCGCGCGACCTCGCCGAGGGCGTCGGAGTGCACCTTCCCGTGCTCGGCGGTGATCAGCTCGGCGATGGCGTCCCGGTTGGCGTCCAGCAGCGCCCGGAACTTGAACAGGATCGTGGTGCGCTGGGCCAGCGAGGACTGGCCCCAGGTCAGGTACGCCTCCTTGGCGGCGGCGACCGCGGCGTCCACCTCGTCGACCGAGGCGAAAGCGACCTTCGTGGTGACCGCGCCGGTGGCCGGGTCGGTGACCGGCCCGTAATTACCCGACGCGCCTTCGGCGGTCTTGCCGCCGATCCAGTGGTTGACGATCTTCGTCATGACCAAGAACTCCTTCACAGATGGCGGCGTCGAGCAGAGACGTGCCGTTCGTACAGCTCACGGGCCTTGACCGCCGACGGTCGGGTCGCGGTCTCGGCCACAGGAACATCCCACCAGGCCTGTGCCTCGGGCGCGCCCGACACTGTGTCTGTCGTTTCGGTCTCCACGTAGACACATGTGGGAGTGTCGGCGGCCCGTGCCTCGGCGAGCGCCGCCCGCAGGTCCCGGACGGTTTTCGCGCGCAGCACGCGCATGCCGAGGCTGGCCGCGTTGGCGGCGAGATCGACCGGGAGCGGGGCGCCCGTATAGGTGCCGTCGGCGGCCGGGAAGCGGTAGGCGGTGCCGTACCGCTCGCCGCCCACCGACTCCGACAGACCGCCGATGGACGCGTACCCGTGGTTCTGCACGAGCAGCATCTTGACGGCGATGCCCTCCTGCACGGCGGTGACGATCTCGGTCGGCATCATCAGATACGTACCGTCGCCGACGAGCGCCCAGACGTTGCGCTCGGGAGCGGCGAGCTTGACGCCGATCGCGGCCGGGATCTCGTAGCCCATGCAGGAGTAGCCGTACTCCAGGTGGTACTGGTCGGACGAGCGGGCCCGCCACAGCTTGTGCAGATCGCCCGGGAGCGAACCGGCCGCGTTGATGATCACGTCCGTCTCGTCGACGATCGCGTCCAGCGCGCCGATGACCTGCGGCTGAGTGGGCCGTACGTCCGGTTCGGCGGCCTCGAAGCAGGCGTCGACGCGCTGCTCCCAGAGCTCCTTGCCCTCGGCGTACCCGGCGGCGTAGGTGGCGGCGACCCGGTGGTCGTGCATCTGGAGCGCCTCGGTCAGCTCCATCAGGCCGCTGCGGGCGTCCGCGACCAGCGGCAGCCCGCCGAGCTTGTGGCCGTCGTAGGGGGCGATGTTGAGGTTGAGGAAGCGGACGCCGGGCTCCTGGAAGAGGGTGCCGGAGGCGGTGGTGAAGTCGGTGTACCGGGTACCCACGCCGATCACCAGGTCGGCGGTACGGGCCAGCTCGTCGGCGGTGGCGGTGCCGGTGTGGCCGATGCCGCCGACGTCCTGGGGGTGGTCGTGGCGCAGCGAGCCCTTGCCGGCCTGGGTGGAGGCGACCGGGATGCCGGTGACGGACGCGAACTCGGCGAGGGCCTCCTCGGCGCGGCTGTGGTGGACTCCGCCGCCCGCGACGACGAGGGGCCGGCGGGCGGCGCGGATCGCCGTCACGGCCTCGGCCAGCTCGGTCGGGTCGGCGCCCGGACGGCGTACCGTCCAGACCCGCTCGGCGAAGAACTCCTCCGGCCAGTCGTACGCCTCGGCCTGCACGTCCTGCGGCAGGGCGAGGGTGACGGCGCCGGTCTCGACCGGGTCGGAGAGCACCCGTACGGCCTGGAGGGCGGCCGGGATCAGGGCCTCGGGGCGGGTGATCCGGTCGAAGTACTTCGACACCGGGCGCAGACAGTCGTTGACGCTGAGGTCGCCCGCGTACGGCACTTCGAGCTGCTGGAGCACCGGGTCGGCCGGGCGGGTGGCGAAGGTGTCGCCGGGCAGCAGGAGCACCGGGAGGTGGTTGATGGTCGCGAGGGCGGCGCCGGTGACCAGGTTGGTCGCGCCCGGGCCGATCGACGTCGTCACCGCGTGGGTGGACAGCCGGTTCGACTGACGGGCGTAGCCCACGGCCGCGTGCACCATGGACTGCTCGTTGCGGCCCTGGTGGTACGGCATCACCTCGGCGTGCTCGACGAGCGCCTGGCCGAGCCCGGCGACGTTGCCGTGGCCGAAGATGCCCCAGGTCGCGCCGATCAGCCGGTGCCGTACGCCGTCGCGCTCGGTGTACTGCGCGGCGAGGAAACGGACCAGCGCCTGCGCGACGGTCAGCCGGGTCGTCGTCGTCATCGGTAGCCCTCCGTGTGGTCGGGGTGGAAACAGATCCGCCACTCCCGGGTCTCCCCCGGGCCCGCCATCACGTTCAGGTAGTACATGTCATGGCCGGGCTGGGCGATCGACGGGCCGTGCCAGCCGTCGGGGACGAGCACGACATCACCGGAACGGACCTCCGCGAGTACGTCGGAGCCACCCTCGCGGGACGGGGAGACGCGCTGGTAGCCGAAGCCGTGCGGGCCGTCGATCTCGAAGTAGTAGATCTCCTCCAGCTCCGACTCCTCCCCCGGCCGGTGCTCGTCGTGCTTGTGCGGCGGGTACGAGGACCAGTTGCCGCCGGGGGTGATCACCTCGACGGCGATGAGCCGGTCGCACTCGAAGGCGTCGGCGGAGGCGAAGTTGCGCACATGGCGCAGCCGGTTGCCGCTGCCGCGCTCCTCCCTGGGGACCTCCGGCGCGGGGCCGTAGCGGGCGGGGAGTCGTCGCTCGCACCTTGCTCCTGCCAAAGCAAAGCGGCCACCCGCGCCGGAGGCGATCTGTGCCCGGGCGTCTCGGGGTACGTACGCGAAGTCAGTGACCGACGCGAAGACGCTTTCCCGGCCCAGGAGTTGGAACTCCTGCTGTGCTGTGCGCACCGTACAGCCGCCGTTGAGGGGCAGCACGATCCACTCGCTGTCCCCGGCGTCGAAGGTGTGTGTGCCGCCCGGCTCCAGCCCCACGATCCGCAGCGCGCTGTGGGTCCAGCCGGCCCGCTTCGGATCGATGTCGAGCGTGTAGTGCCCGTCCGCGGTCGCGCCCCTGGGGACGTACAGCTCCCTGTCCCTGCTCGTCGTGTTCATGCGGCCCTCACAGCAGTCCTACGGCGGTGTCCACGGCGGCGGCCACGTCGCCGTCCGCCGGGTACAGCAGCGAACGGCCGACCACCAGGCCGCGCACGGTGGGGAGTTGGAGAGCGCCGCGCCACTTCTCGTACGCGGCCTCCTGATCGTCTCCGATGTCGCCGCCGAGCAGTACGGCGGGCAGCGTCGAGGTCTCCATGACCTGGGCCATGTCGTCCGGGTTGGCGGTGACCGGGACCTTGAGCCAGGTGTAGGCCGAACTGCCGCCGAGGCCCGAGGCGATGGCGATGGAGCGGGTGACGGCCTCGGCGGAGAGATCGTTGCTCAGTTTCCCGTCGGGTGTGCGACGGCTGATGAACGGCTCGACGAACAGCGGGAGTTGCCGGGCCGCCATCTCGTCGACGGCGCGGGCGGTGGACTCCAGGGTGTTCAGGGAGCCCGGGTCGTCGTAGTCGATGCGGAGGAGGAGTTTCCCGGCGTCGAAGTTCAGGCGGCGGATGTCCTCCGGGCGGTGGCCGGTGAAGCGGTCGTCGAGTTCGAAGCTGGCGCCTTGCAGGCCGCCGCGGTTCATGGAGCCCATGACCACGCGGTCGTCCAGGGCGCCGAGCAGGAGGAGGTCGTCCAGGATGTCGGCGGTGGCGAGGACTCCGTCGACGCCGGGGCGGGAGAGGGCGAGGCAGAGGCGTTCGAGGAGGTCGGCCCGGTTGGCCATGGCGAACTTGCGGTCGCCCACGCCGAGGGCTCCGCGGGCGGGGTGGTCGGCGGCGACGATCATCAGGCGGCCGGAGTCGCCCAGCAGCGGGCGTCGTCTGCGGCGGGCCGCGGCCTCGGCGATGGCCTCGGGGTGCCTGGTGCGGGTGCGGACGAGCTCCGCGACGTTGACGGTCACCGGTCGGCCTCGGCTTCGCCATCGGCGGGCGGGTTCCCACCGGCACGACCCGTGCGACTTTCGTGGCCGGGTGCGGGTGGCCCCTGTGGGGCGGAGTCGCCATCGGCGGGTGCGGGTGGGTGGGTGGGCAGAGCGGCGTCGGGATCCGGGTGGCCCTCCGGGGTGGACGCGCCGTCGGCGGGTGCGGGTGCCTGCCGTCCGGGTGCCTGCCGTGCTTGTACCGCTCCTGCCGTGACCGCCTCCCTCACCTCCTCCTGGGTCGGCATGGCCGAGGAGCATTCCAGGCGGGAGGCGACGATGGCGCCGGCCGCGTTGGCGTGGCGCATGGTGGTTTCCAGGTCCCAGGTGTTGAGGAGGCCGTGGACGAGGGAGCCGCCGAAGGCGTCGCCCGCGCCGAGGCCGTTGAGGACCTCCACCGGGAGGGGCGGGACCTCGGCCCGGTCGCCGTCGCGGTGCACGGCCAGGACGCCCTTCGGGCCCTGCTTGACCACCGCCAGCTCCACTCCGGCGTCCAGCAGGGCCCGGGCGGCCGCGTGCGGTTCGCGGACTCCCGTGGCCACCTCCACCTCGTCCAGGTTGCCCACGGCGACGGTGGTGTGGCGCAGGGCCTCCCGGTAGAACGGGCGGGCCTGGTCCGGGTCCCGCCAGAACATCGGGCGCCAGTCGAGGTCGAAGACCGTCGTACCGGCCCTGGCCCTGTGGGCCAGGGCCGCCAGCGTCGCCGTACGGCTGGGCTCCTCGCTCAGGCCGGTGCCGGTCACCCAGAAGACGCGGGCGTCCCGGATCGCGTCCAGGTCCAGTTCGTGGGCGTCGATCTCCAGGTCCGGCGCCTTGGGCTGCCGGTAGAAGTACAGCGGGAAGTCGTCCGGCGGGAACACCTCGCAGAAGGTGACCGGTGTGGGCAGGCCCGGGACCGGGGTGACCCAGCGGTCGTCGACGCCGAAGTCGCGCAGGGCCTCGTGCAGATAGGTGCCGAAGGGGTCGTCGCCGGTGCGGGTGATCACGGCGGTGTTCCGGCCCAGACGGGCGGCGGCGACCGCGACGTTGGCCGCCGAACCGCCGAGGAACTTGCCGAAGGAGGTGACCTGCGGCAGCGGGACGCCCGTCTGCAACGGATAGAGATCCACGCCGATCCGCCCCATGGTGATCAGGTCGTACGCCATCGCGTTCCCTTCGTATCGGCTCTCCCCGGCTTTCTAGCCCCGCCCACGGAGCCCTGTCAATGTTTTGTCCAGACATTCGGACCAGACAGTCCGGATCGAACCGGTTCCGGTCCACTCCCTGTGTGCCACCTGTGTCACAAACACCCCCCTTGTGTCACACATGTCGCACCTACGCGGGTCTTGGGTCACATCCGGCACACAGCCACTGCCTCACGGTCACTCGGCGTCGTTCACCGGGCACAGGCTTCTGTGATCGCCAGCGCAGCGTCCGGTACCCCCGACGGCCGTTCCCGGCCGCCGCCGCGGCGCGCGCGGGGAGGTGCACCACATGACCGACCGACGACTCTGGTCCTACAAGGAGATCGCGGCCCACATCCGCGTGCAGCCCGACACCGTGCGGTCCTATCGCAAGCACGGTCTGCTGCCCCCGCCGGACCATGTGGAGGGCGGCAAGCCCTTCTGGTACGCCGAAACGGTCCGCGCCTGGGTCGCCGCCCGCCCCGGCAACCGCGGCCGAAGAGAGGACTGAGCCCTCAGGCCCAGGGCTCGATGACCGTCAGCCCCGACGCCCCGGCCGTGCCCATCGCCGCCAGCGCGGCCGGGGTGTCCGCCAGCGTGATGGTGGTGGTGACGAGGAGGTCCGGGCGCAGCACCCCGGCGCGGACCAGTTCCAGCATCGGCGGATAGGTGTGCGCGGCCATGCCGTGGCTCCCGAGGATCTCCAGCTCCCAGCCGATGGCGCGGGCCATCGGGACGGGGGTGGTGCCGTCGGCCGAGGGCAGCAGGCCGACCTGGAGGTGCCGGCCGCGGCGGCGCAGGCTGTTCACCGAGGCCGCGCAGGTGGCGGGCGAGCCGAGCGCGTCGAGGGAGAGATGGGCGCCGCCGCCGGTCAGTTCCCGGACCGCCTCGGCCGTGTCCGGCACGTTCGTCGCGTCCAGGCAGTGCGCCGCCCCGAACCTCCGCGCCAGGTCCAGGGCCCGCGGCGACACGTCCACGGCGACGACCCGGGCGCCGCAGGCCGCCGCGATCATCACCGCCGACAGCCCGACGCCGCCGCAGCCGTGCACCGCGACCCACTCCCCGGCCGCGACCCGGCCCTGCTGCACCACCGCGCGGAACGCCGTGGCGAACCGGCAGCCGAGCGAGGCGGCGGTGGCGAAGGACAGGCCGTCGGGGACGGCGACCAGGTTCACGTCGGCGTGGTCCAGGGCCACGTACTGGGCGAAGGAGCCCCAGTGGGTGAAGCCGGGCTGGGTCTGCCGCTCGCACACCTGCTGGTCGCCCGCCGCGCAGGACGGGCAGCTCCCGCAGGCGCAGACGAAGGGCACGGTGACCCGGTCGCCGGGGCGATGGCCGGTCACCCGGGAGCCCACGGCCTCGATGACACCGGCGAGTTCATGGCCGGGCACATGCGGCAGCGTGATGTCGGGGTCGTGGCCCTGCCAGCCGTGCCAGTCGCTGCGGCACAGTCCGGTGGCCTCCACGCGCACCACGACTCCGTGGTCGGCCGGTTCGGGGTCGGTCAGATCGCGTACCTCGGCGGGTTCGCCGTACTGCTCGAAGACCACGGCTCGCATGGCGGCGGCTCCTTTCCTCCGAGGGAAGGCTAAATGGGGAAGGCCAAATGGGGAGGACTGGACGGGGAGGACTGGACGGCGCGTGCCGCGGCCGGTGGCCTCACCAGGACTCCGGCTCCGCCAGCGGCTCATGCCGTGGCGTCCGGGATCCGCGCAGGCGCAGCCCCGCCAGCGGGAACAGCAGTACCGACAGCATCGCCGCCCCCACCAGCGCCGCCGCCTCGTCCGTGCGCATCGTGCCCGCGTCGACGCCGATCGTGGTGATGGCGACGACCAGGGGCAGTGCGGTGGCGGCGAACAGGGTGAGGGCGCGCCGGTCGGCGCGGTCGAGGTCGCGTGGGGCGAGGGCGTACACGGGCAGGCCGCGGACGAGGAGGAACAGCACCAGGAACACCGGCAGGAGCAGCAGGGCGCGGCCGCCGGAGAGCAGGGCGTCCAGGTCGAACTCGATGCCGGTGACGACGTAGAAGAGCGGGACCAGGAAGCCGAATCCCATCGCCTCCACCTTCTCCATCACCGGCTCGGCGCTCCGCGGCGCCGCCCCGTGCAGGACGAGGCGGGCGATGACCCCGGCGGCGAAGGCGCCGAGCAGGGTGTCCAGGCCGAGTGCCTGGGCGAGCCCGAGCATCACGGCGAGGAGCAGCACCACCAGCCGTACGGCGAACTGGCCGCTGGTGTGCAGGGTCACCGCGACCACCCGGGAGAACCAGGGCGGGCGCGGCCGGGTCGCCCACCACACGGCCGCCGCCGTCAGCAGCGCGAACGCGGCGAGCACCGCGGTCGAGCGGCCCGGTGAACGTCCGCTCAGCAGCAGCGCGATGGCGATGATCGGCCCGAACTCGCCCACCGCGCCGAACGCCATCATCACCGAGCCGAACCGGGAGCGCAGGGCGCCCGCGTCGCGCAGCACGGGCAGTACGGTGCCGAGGGCGGTGCTGGTCAGCGCCGTGCCGATGTAGACGCCCCGGTCGAAGCCGGAGATCAGGGTGCCGAGGCCCAGACCCACCGCCAGCGCGATCAGCCAGGCCCGCACCGAGCGGCTCAGGGTGTCGCCGCGGACCTTGTCGAACTCGATCTCGTAGCCCGCGAGGAAGATCAGCATCGCCAGGCCGAGGTCGGCCAGGGTGTCGATGACCTCGCCCTGTCCCGCCCAGCCCAGCACGTCCGGGCCGACCAGGACGCCCAGGGCGATCTCGAAGATGACGAGCGGGACGGGGAGCCAGCGGGCGACGCCGTGTGCGAGCAGCGGCGCCAGCACCGCGATGGACATGATCAGGATGAGCGTCCCGGCCTGCGACATAGGGGGTAACTACCATAGGGTGCGCACAAAACTCCCCAACAGGCCCCAGCTCTCCCTAACCGCCCCCGGCACCCGCCCCGACCCGCTCGACTCTTCGGCTCCTCGCGCCTCTCCTTGGATAAATACCCCGTAGGGGTATACGGTGGACAGCGGGTACCCTCGTGGACCCCGTGAGCCCCACCTGCCTCGACGAGGAGAACAACATGAGCGTCAGCGCCGTCTACAAGGTCAGCGGGATGAGCTGCGGCCACTGCGAGGGCGCCGTCTCCGGCGAGATCTCCGAGCTGCCCGGCGTCAGCTCCGTGCAGGCCGTCGCCTCCACCGGCGAGGTCACCGTGGTCTCCGTCGAGGCGCTGCGCGAGGAGGATGTGCGGGCTGCCGTGGACGAGGCCGGTTTCGAGCTCGTCGGCGTCGCCTGAGCACTGCGGAGTCCGGATCATGTCCTCCACCGCCCCGGCCCCGATAACACCCACCGCCGAGGGGGCGCCCCCCTCCGAGGTCGAGCTGCTCATCGGCGGGATGACCTGCGCCTCCTGCGCGGCCCGGGTCGAGAAGAAGCTCAACCGGATGGCCGGGGTCACCGCCAGCGTCAACTACGCGACCGAGAAGGCGCGGGTCAGCTACCCGGCGGGCGTCGAGGTGGCCGATCTGATCGCCACGGTCGTGAAGACCGGGTACACCGCCGAGGAGCCCGCGCCGCCCGAGCCCGCCGCGGGGGCGGCCGAGACGGCGACGGCGGAGGATCCCGAACTCGCCGACTACCGGAGCCGTTTCACCGTCTCCGCGCTGCTCGCCGCGCCCGTCGTCCTGCTCTCCATGATCCCCGCGCTCCAGTTCGACAACTGGCAGTGGCTGGCGCTCACGCTCGCCACGCCCGTGGTCGTCTGGGGCGGGCTGCCCTTCCACCGGGCCGCCTGGACCAACGCCCGGCACGGCGCCGCGACCATGGACACCCTGGTCTCGGTCGGCACGCTGGCCGCGTTCGGGTGGTCGCTGTGGGCGCTGTTCTTCGGGGACGCGGGCATGCCCGGGATGCGCGAGAGCTTCCGGCTCACCGTCGGCGGCATGGACGGCGCCTCCTCGATCTACCTCGAAGTGGCCTCCGGGGTGATCGCCTTCATCCTGCTGGGCCGCTGGCTGGAGGCCCGCGCCAAGCGGCACGCGGGGGCTGCGCTGCGGGCGCTGATGGAACTGGGCGCCAAGGACGTGGCCGTCCTGCGGGGCGGGCGCGAGCGGCGGATCCCGGTGGCCGAACTGGCCGTCGGGGACCGGTTCGTCGTCCGGCCCGGCGAGAAGATCGCCACCGACGGCACCGTCGTGGAGGGCGTCTCCGCGGTGGACGCGGCCATGCTGACCGGGGAGTCCGTGCCGGTGGACGTGGCGGCCGGGGACACCGTCACGGGGGCGACGGTGAACGCGGGCGGGCGGCTGGTCGTCGAGGCCACCCGGGTCGGCGCCGACACCCAGCTGGCCCGGATGGCCAGGCTGGTGGAGGACGCGCAGAGCGGCAAGGCCGAGGTGCAGCGGCTCGCCGACCGGATCTCCGCGGTGTTCGTGCCGGTGGTGCTCGCGCTCGCGGCCGCCACCTTCGGCGGCTGGCTCGGCGCGACCGGCGACACCGTGGACGCGTTCACCGCGGCCGTCGCCGTCCTGATCATCGCCTGCCCGTGCGCGCTCGGCCTCGCCACCCCGACCGCACTGCTGGTCGGCACCGGACGGGGCGCCCAACTGGGCATCCTGATCAAGGGCCCCGAGGTGCTGGAGTCCACCCGCCGGGTCGACACCGTCGTCCTCGACAAGACCGGCACGGTGACCACGGGCCGGATGACCCTCCACGAGGTCTACGTCGCCGAAGGCACCGACGAGAAGCAGGCGCTGCGCCTCGCGGGCGCCCTGGAGCACGCCTCCGAGCACCCCGTCGGCCGGGCGGTCACCCAGGGTGCCGAGGAGCGGGCCGGGGAACTGCCGGTGGCCGAGCACTTCGAGAACGTGCCGGGACGCGGCGTGCGCGGGCGCGTGGCGGGCCATGAGGTCGCCGTGGGGCGCCTCTTCGCCGAACTGCCCGGGGAGTTGGCCCGGGCCCGCGACCAGGCCGAGAGAGACGGACGTACGGCCGTCGTGGCCGGCTGGGACGGGGAGCCGCGGGCCGTGCTGGCGGTCGCCGACACGGTCAAGGAGACCAGCGCCGAGGCCGTGCGCGAGCTGCGCGCGCTCGGGCTGACGCCGGTGCTGCTCACCGGGGACAACCGGGCGGTGGCCGAGGCGGTGGCCCGTGCCGTGGGGATCGAGCAGGTGATCGCCGAGGTGCTGCCCGAGGAGAAGGTCGAGGCGGTGCGGCGCCTGCAGGGCGAGGGGCGGACGGTCGCCATGGTCGGTGACGGCGTCAACGACGCGGCGGCGCTCGCCACGGCCGATCTGGGGCTGGCGATGGGGACCGGGACGGACGCGGCGATCGAGGCCGGGGATCTGACGCTGGTGCGCGGGGATCTGCGGGTGGCCGCGGACGCGATCCGGCTGTCCCGGCGGACGCTCACCACGATCAAGGGAAACCTTGTATGGGCGTTCGGATACAACGTGGCCGCACTGCCGCTGGCCGCGGCCGGTCTGCTGAACCCGATGATCGCGGGCGCGGCGATGGCGTTCTCGTCGGTCTTCGTGGTGACGAACAGCCTGCGATTGAGGACTTTCCGTTAGGACCCCCCTGGAGTCCGGCGCGAGCCTCACATAAGCTCTTCACAAGGCTCGCGCATCATCCTTACGCTTGGGTCTCGTTCGGTGTATCGGGGCTCTTGCGCATCTAACGGACATATGCAAGAGACGCAGATCACAGTGATGTGAACGTAACCATCGAAGGGGTTCGAAGGTCTAAGTTGGCGATGTCAGGAAGCGTCTTGGGGGGCGCGAACTGACATCTGGGGATGTCTTGGGGGACTTCCTCAGAGATGCGTTGCCGGGGCACGCACCCCGGGGAGCTTGAGCGGCCCTCCCGAGCGTGCGTTGTCCCGGCAGACCGCAGACCGAGCACCACCGCACACCGAGTAGTACGAGAAATTTCGCTCGTTCTGCTCAACGCAGTACCGAACAACAGCGATTCAGGCGCTGTCCTCACAGACGCCCGGCCGGATCCCGTGGGGGGAATCCGCACCGGGACATGGGAAGGCGCCCTGGACGTCGGCCCGTGGGGGGACCGGCGCCAGGGCGCCTTTCACATATGTACGGCGTCTTCGACCTGTCGGGTCAGCGCTCTTCGACCGGGACGAAGTCCCGCTCCACGACGCCCGTGTAGATCTGGCGCGGGCGGCCGATGCGGGAGCCGGGCTCCTTGATCATCTCGTGCCACTGGGCGATCCACCCCGGAAGGCGGCCGAGGGCGAAGAGGACCGTGAACATCTCGGTCGGGAAGCCCATGGCCCGGTAGATCAGGCCGGTGTAGAAGTCGACGTTCGGGTAGAGGTTGCGCGCGACGAAGTACTCGTCGGAGAGCGCGTGCTCCTCCAGCTTCAGCGCGATGTCCAGCAGCTCGTCGGACTTGCCGAGGGCGGAGAGGACATCGTGCGCGGCAGCCTTGATGATCTTGGCGCGCGGGTCGAAGGACTTGTACACCCGGTGGCCGAAGCCCATCAGGCGGACGCCGTCCTCCTTGTTCTTCACCTTGCGGATGAAGGAGTCGACGTCGCCGCCGTTGGCCTGGATGCCCTCCAGCATCTCCAGCACGGACTGGTTGGCGCCACCGTGCAGCGGGCCCCACAGCGCGGAGATACCGGCGGAGATCGAGGCGAACATGTTCGCCTGCGAGGAGCCGACCAGACGGACCGTGGAGGTCGAACAGTTCTGCTCGTGGTCCGCGTGCAGGATCAGCAGCTTGTCGAGGGCGGAGACGACGACCGGGTCGAGCTCGAACTCCTGGGCCGGCACCGAGAACGTCATGCGCAGGAAGTTCTCGACATAGCCGAGGTCGTTGCGCGGGTAGACGAACGGGTGGCCGATGGACTTCTTGTACGCGTAGGCCGCGATCGTCGGAAGCTTCGCGAGCAGGCGAATGGTGGAGAGGTTGCGCTGGTTCTCGTCGAACGGGTTGTGGCTGTCCTGGTAGAACGTCGACAGGGCGGAGACCACCGAGGACAGCATCGCCATCGGGTGGGCGTCGCGCGGGAAGCCCCGGTAGAAGTTCTTGACGTCCTCGTGCAGCAGCGTGTGCTGCGTGATGTCGTTCTTGAAGGTGCTCAGCTCGTCGACGGTCGGCAGCTCACCGTTGATCAGCAGGTAGGCGACCTCCAGGAAGGTGGAGCGCTCGGCCAGCTGCTCGATCGGGTAGCCGCGGTACCGCAGGATGCCCTGCTCGCCGTCGAGGTAGGTGATGGCGGATTTATACGCGGCGGTGTTGCCGTAGCCGCTGTCCAGGGTCACCAGCCCGGTCTGGGCGCGGAGCTTGCCGATGTCGAAGCCCTTGTCACCGACGGTGCTGTCGATCACCGGGTAGGTGTACTCGCCGCCGTCGCCGTACCGCAGTACTACAGAGTTGTCGCTCACGTCTTCCCTCACCGACGTTGTGCCTCTTCTTCGAGGTTGCCCTGACTGTCTCTACCATCCCCCATTTGGCGCATGAGAGTGCACTCGGGGTCGACCATTGGGCTTATTGACGGCACTCAGTGCCGCCAACCTGCTCATCCTGCCCCCTCCGCACCACCCACCGGAAGGGCTCTGTGACCTTTACGACTCGTTTGATCGATCAAATTTCACTCACCCCTCCCAAAGCGGGGCTGAGAGCCTGGCATTCACCCCTCCAGCGCGCGTGGTGCGAGCCTGAAGTCCAGGGCCGTGCAGCGCCGGCCCGCCGAGACCGTGCGCACCGCCTGGCCGATGGCCTTGCGTGAGCCGACCAGCACGACCAGCCGCTTGGCCCGGGTGACCGCGGTGTAGAGCAGATTCCGCTGCAGCATCATCCAGGCGCCCGTGGTGACCGGGATCACCACCGCCGGGTACTCGCTGCCCTGCGAGCGGTGGATGGTCACCGCGTAGGCGTGCGCCAGCTCGTCGAGTTCGTCGAAGTCGTACGGCACCTCCTCGTCCTCGTCGGTCAGCACCGTCAGGCGCTGGTCGACCGGGTCGAGCGAGGTGACCACGCCCACCGTGCCGTTGAAGACGCCGTTCGCGCCCTTGTCGTAATTGTTGCGGATCTGGGTGACCTTGTCCCCGACCCGGAAGACCCGGCCGCCGAACCGCTTCTCCGGCAGGTCGGGGCGGCCGGGGGTGATGGCCTGCTGGAGCAGGCCGTTGAGCGTCCCGGCGCCGGCCGGGCCCCGGTGCATGGGGGCGAGCACCTGGACATCGCGCCGCGGGTCGAGCCCGAATTTGGCCGGAAGCCGGCGCGCGGCCACGTCCACGGTGAGCCGGCCGGCCTCCTCGGTGTCGTCCTCGACGAAGAGGAAGAAGTCCTTCATGCCGTCGGTCACGGGATGCTGCCCGGAGTTGATCCGGTGCGCGTTGGTCACCACACCGGACTGCTGGGCCTGGCGGAAGACCTGGGTGAGGCGGATGGCGGGGACCGGGCCGCCGTCGGCCAGCAGATCCCGCAGCACCTCCCCCGCACCGACGCTGGGCAACTGGTCGACGTCTCCGACGAAGAGGAGGTGCGCCCCGGGAGGCACGGCCTTGACGAGCTTGTTGGCGAGGAGCAGGTCGAGCATGGAGGCCTCGTCGACGACGACGAGGTCGGCATCGAGGGGCCGGTCCCGGTCGTACGCCGCGTCCCCGCCGGGCTTCAGCTCCAGCAGGCGGTGCACGGTGGAGGCCTCGGCGCCGGTCAGCTCGGCCAGGCGTTTGGCGGCGCGGCCGGTGGGGGCGGCGAGCAGCACCTTCGCCTTCTTGGCGCGGGCCAGTTCGACGACCGAGCGGACGGTGAAGGACTTGCCGCAGCCCGGCCCACCGGTCAGGACAGCCACCTTCTCGGTCAGCGCCAGCTTGACGGCGGCCTCCTGCTCGGGGGCCAGCTCGGCGCCGGTGCGGCCCTTCAGCCAGGCCAGCGCCTTGTCCCAGGCCACGTCCCGGAAGCCGGGCATGCGGTCCTCGTCGGTGCGCAGCAGGCTCAGCAGCCGGCCGGAGAGGGAGAGTTCGGCGCGGTGGAAAGGGACGAGGTAGACGGCGGTGACGGGATCGCCGCCTTCGGGGTCGGGCACCTTCTCCCGTACGACGCCGGGGTCGCCGGACTCCTCGTCCGGTACGGCCAGTTCGGCGAGGCACTCGATGACCAGACCGGTGTCGACCTGGAGCAGCTTCACCGCGTCGGCGATCAGCCGTTCCTCGGGGAGATAGCAGTGGCCCTGGTCGCTGCCCTGGGACAGGGCGTACTGGAGGCCCGCCTTGACCCGCTCCGGGCTGTCGTGCGGGATGCCGACGGACTGGGCGATCTTGTCGGCGGTGAGGAAGCCGATGCCCCAGACGTCGGCGGCCAGGCGGTAGGGCTGGTTCTTCACGACGGAGATCGAGGCGTCGCCGTATTTCTTGTAGATGCGCACGGCGATGGAGGTGGAGACCTCGACGGTCTGGAGGAAGAGCATGACCTCCTTGATCGCCTTCTGCTCCTCCCAGGCGTCGGCGATCTTCCTGGTCCGCTTGGGGCCGAGCCCGGGGACCTCGATGAGCCGCTTGGGCTCCTCCTCGATGATCTTCAGGGTGTCCAGGCCGAAGTGCTGGGTGATGCGGTCGGCGAAGACCGGTCCGATGCCCTTGACCAGGCCCGATCCGAGATAGCGGCGGATGCCCTGGACGGTGGCCGGGAGGAGGGTCGTGTAGTTGTCGACGGTGAACTGCTTGCCGTACTGCGGGTGCGACCCCCAGCGTCCCTCCATCCGCAGGGACTCGCCCACCTGGGCGCCGAGCAGCGCGCCGACCACCGTGAGGAGGTCGCCGCCGCCGCGTCCGGTGTCGACACGGGCGACCGTGTAGCCGTTCTCCTCATTGGCGTACGTGATGCGTTCCAGCACGCCTTCGACCACCGCCGGATTGGACATGCGCCGACGGTACCGTCCGGCACTGACAGCTCATCCGGCCTGGGCCTTCACATGGGCGATGACCTTGTCGAAGTCCTCGGTCGGGGAGAACTCGACGAACTCGCAGTCCTCCAGGGCCAGGGGGATGTGTCCGGGCGCCCAGTAGTAGGCCTGGCCCGCCTCGTAGATCTCCTCGCCGTCCGCGGTGAGCATCCGCAGCCGGCCCTTCAGCAGATAACCCCAGTGCGGGCACTGGCAGGAGTCGTCGGGCAGGCCCTTCATCGCCGGGCCCATGTCAGTGCCCTGGGGCAGGCTGATGTACCCCACGGACAGGCCACCGCCGAGGGGCCGGGTGCGCAGTTCCACCCCGTTGCCCTCCATCACCACGGGTACGTCGTTCCGTGCCGCCGCCGTCATGGCTCCTCCACTCCGGCCCCGTAAGGGCCTTGAGGAAACGGACCTCGCGCTTCCAGGACATCACGATCCGGTCTCGGGGGCTTGTCAGGCGCCGTGCAATCGATTCCAATCCTCCTTGTCCAGGTCGATGTAATCGATTCCACGGCATCCACGAGGAGGTGGACCGGCGATGGCGAGCATCAAGGACGTCGCCGCCGCGGCGGGGGTCTCCGTCGCTACGGTCTCGCGCGTCCTGAACGACCATCCGTCGGTCAGCCCGGACGCGCGCACGCGTGTGCTGGCCGCCGTCGAGAGGCTCGGGTACCGGCCGAACGCCGTCGCCCGGTCGCTGCGCACCGACCAGACCCGCACCCTCGGCCTGGTCATCAGCGACGTCCTCAACCCGTACTTCACCGAACTGGCCCGCTCCGTCGAGGAGGAGGCCCGCGCGCTCGGCTACAGCGTCATCATCGGCAACGCCGACGAGCGGCCGGACCTCCAGGACCATCACGTACGGACCCTGCTGGACCGCCGGATCGACGGGCTCCTCGTCTCCCCCACCGACGGGGGCTCCCCGCTGATGCTGGACGCCGCCCGCGCGGGGACGCCGATGGTGTTCGTCGACCGGTGGATCCCCGGCCTCGACGTACCCGTCGTACGGGCCGACGGACGGTCCGCCGTACGGGATCTCGTGGCGCATCTGCACGGGCTCGGGCACCGGCGGCTCGCGATCATCGCGGGACCGGCGGCCACCACCACCGGCAGCGAGCGCGTGGAGGCGTTCCGGGAGGCCATGGCCGAGTACGGGATCCCCCTTCCCGACGCCTACATCGGCCAGGGCGACTTCCAGGCCGAGAGCGGCCGACGGGTCACCGAGGGCTTCCTCGGCCTGGACGAACCGCCCGAGGTCGTCTTCGCCGCCGACAACCTGATGGCGCTCGGCGCGCTGGACGCCGTACGCGCGCGTGGTCTGCGGGTCCCGCACGACATCGCGCTCGCCGCGTTCGACGACATCCCGTGGTTCGTGCACACCGACCCGCCGATCACGGCGATCGCCCAGCCCACGGGCGAGCTGGGCCGGGCCGCCGTACGGGCCCTCGTCGACCGCATCGAGGGACGGCCCCCCCGGTCCGTCACCCTCGCCGCCCGTCTCGTCGTACGCCGCTCGTGCGGCGAGGACCCCAACCCCCCGCAGTCCCCCTCCCCAGTGCGAAGGAGCACGCCGTGAGCGACCCGGACGAGTTGCTGCGCGTCGAGGGCATCAGGAAGACCTTCCCGGGCGTGGTCGCGCTGGACGGCGTCGACTTCGAGCTGCGCCGCGGGGAGGTGCATGTCCTCC
This sequence comes from Streptomyces cinnabarinus, assembly GCF_027270315.1. NCBI lineage: Bacteria > Bacillati > Actinomycetota > Actinomycetes > Kitasatosporales > Streptomycetaceae > Streptomyces > Streptomyces cinnabarinus. The sequence continues at coordinate 3,450,356 of NZ_CP114413.1, forward strand.
TCGGTGAGAACGGCGCCGGCAAGAGCACGCTCATCAAGACGCTCTCCGGTGCCTGCACGCCCGACGCCGGGCGGATCCTGGCCGGCGGCGAGGAGGTGCGCATCCAGGGCGCGCAGGACTCCGAGCGCCTCGGGATCGCCACCATCTACCAGGAGTTCAACCTCGTCCCCGACCTCACGGTGGCCGAGAACATCTTCCTGGGCCGCCAGCCCCGCCGGTTCGGGATGATCGACCGGCGCCGGATGGAGGCGGCGGCCGCCGAGCTGCTGAAGCGGGTCGGGGTGGACGTCTCCCCCCGCGCTCGGGTGCGTGAACTCGGTATCGCGCGGCTCCAGATGGTCGAGATCGCCAAGGCGCTGAGCCTGCACGCGCGCGTGCTCATCATGGACGAGCCGACCGCCGTACTGACCTCCGAGGAGGTCGACAAGCTCTTCGCCATCGTGCGCTCGCTGCGCGAGGACGGCGTGGGCATCGTCTTCATCACCCATCACCTGGAGGAGATCGCCGCCCTCGGCGACCGGGTCACCGTCATCCGGGACGGCCGCTCCGTCGGACAGGTCCCGGCCACCACCCCCGAGGACGAGCTGGTCCGCCTGATGGTGGGCCGGTCCATCGAGCAGCAGTACCCGCGTGAACGGGCCGACAAAGGTGCCGCGTTGCTCACCGTCGAGGGCCTGACCCGCGACGGTGTCTTCCACGACATCGGCTTCGAGGTGCACGCCGGTGAGGTCGTCGGCATCGCCGGGCTCGTCGGCGCCGGGCGCACCGAGGTGGTGCGGGCGGTGTTCGGGGCGGACCCGTACGACAAGGGGGCCGTCAAGGTCGCCGGTACGGCTCTCAAGCGCCACGACGTCAACGCGGCCATGGCGGCCGGGATCGGGCTGATCCCCGAGGACCGCAAGGGACAGGGGCTGGTGCTCGACGCCTCCGTCGAGGAGAACCTCGGCCTGGTGACCCTGCGCGGCGCCACCCGCGCGGGGCTCGTCGATCTGAAGGGGCAGCGGCAGGCCGCCGCGCGGATCGCCGGGCAGCTCGGGGTGCGGATGGCCGGACTCGGCCAGCACGTACGGACGTTGTCCGGCGGCAACCAGCAGAAGGTCGTCATCGGCAAGTGGCTGCTGGCCGACACCCGGGTGCTGATCCTCGACGAGCCGACCCGTGGCATCGATGTCGGCGCCAAGGTCGAGATCTACCGGCTGATCAACGAACTGACGGCCGCCGGAGCCGCCGTACTGATGATCTCCAGCGATCTGCCCGAGGTGCTCGGCATGAGCGACCGGGTGCTGGTGATGGCCCAGGGCCGGATCGCGGGCGAGCTCGCGGCCGACGAGGCCACGCAGGACGCCGTGATGGCACTCGCCGTAAGCACACCCACCACCGAAGGGGAGGCCACCCGTGGCCGCTGACACGCTCAAGAGCACGACGGGCGCGAGTGGCGCCCCGGGGCTGCGCCGGCTGCTCCTCGACAACGGCGCGCTCACCACGCTGATCGTCCTGGTCGTCGCCATGTCGGCGCTGTCCGGCGACTTCATGACGACGGACAACCTGCTCAACATCGGTGTCCAGGCGGCCGTCACCGCCATCCTCGCCTTCGGCGTCACCTTCGTGATCGTCTCCGCGGGCATCGACCTCTCGGTCGGCTCGGTCGCCGCCCTGTCGGCCACCGTCCTCGCCTGGAGCGCGACTTCGGAGGGTGTGCCGGTCGTGCTGGCCGTCCTCCTCGCGGTCGCCACCGGCATCGCCTGCGGCCTGGTCAACGGCTTCCTGATCTCGTACGGCAAGCTCCCGCCGTTCATCGCGACGCTCGCCATGCTGTCCGTGGCGCGCGGTCTGTCGCTGGTGATCTCGCAGGGCTCCCCGATCGCCGTCCCCGACTCCGTCGCGCACCTCGGCGACACGCTCGGCGGCTGGCTGCCGGTGCCCGTGCTGGTGATGGTCGGCATGGGTCTGATCACGGCGTTCGTGCTGGGCCGGACGTACATCGGCCGCTCGATGTACGCGATCGGCGGCAACGAGGAGGCCGCCCGGCTGTCCGGTCTGCGGGTGAAGAAGCAGAAGCTCGCGATCTACGCCTTCTCCGGGCTGTTCGCCGCCGCCGCGGGCATCGTGCTCGCCGCCCGGCTGTCCTCCGCGCAGCCGCAGGCCGCGCAGGGCTACGAGCTGGACGCCATCGCCGCGGTCGTCATCGGCGGCGCCTCGCTCGCCGGTGGTACGGGCAAGGCGTCCGGGACGCTGATCGGCGCGCTGATCCTGGCGGTGCTCAGGAACGGCCTCAACCTCCTTTCGGTGTCCGCCTTCTGGCAGCAGGTCGTCATCGGTGTCGTGATCGCGCTGGCGGTGCTGCTGGACACGGTCCGCCGCAAGGCCGGGGCGACCCCGGTGACCACCGGCGGAAGCGGCAACAAGCGGAAGCAGGCGGCCACTTACCTGCTCGCGGCCGTGGTCGCGGCGGCGGTCGTCGGCGCCTCCTCCTTCCTGCACAGCGGTACCTCGGAGGCGAAGGACCGCAAGATCGGGCTGTCGCTGTCCACCCTCAACAACCCCTTCTTCGTGCAGATCCGCGCCGGCGCGCAGGCCGAGGCGAAGCGGCTGGGCGTGGACCTGACCGTCACGGACGCCCAGAACGACGCCTCCCAACAGGCCAACCAGCTCCAGAACTTCACCAGCGAGGGCCTCGGCACGATCATCGTCAACCCGGTGGACTCCGACGCGGTGACCCCGGCGGCCAGGTCCGTCAACAAGGCGGGCATCCCGTTGGTCGCCGTGGACCGCGCGGTCAACAACGCCGGCACGGCCGCGCTCGTCGCCTCCGACAACGTCACCGGCGGCAAGCAGGCCGCGCAGGCGCTCGCCGAGAAGCTGGGCGGCAAGGGGCGGATCGTGGTCCTCCAGGGCCAGGCGGGCACCTCCGCCAGCCGGGAGCGCGGGGCGGGCTTCACCGAGGGCCTGAAGGACCACCCGGGCATCGAGGTGGTCGCCGAGCAGCCCGCGGACTGGGACCGCACCAAGGGCCTGGACGTGATGACCAACCTGCTCCAGGCCAACCCGGACATCGACGGGGTCTTCGCGGAGAACGACGAGATGGCCCTCGGCGCGATCAAGGCGCTCGGCGCCAAGGCCGGAAAGTCCGTCCAGGTCATCGGATTCGACGGAACCGCGGACGGTCTGAAGGCCGTCGAGGAGGGCACGCTGTACGCGTCGGTGGCGCAGCAGCCGGCCGAACTCGGCAGGATCGCGGTGGCCAACGCCGTGAGGACGGCCGAGGGGGACAAGGTCGAGAAGTCGGTGATGGTGCCGGTGAAGGTGGTCACCAAGGAGAACGTGGCCGGTTTCGGAGGCTGACGCACTCCGGCCGGCCCACCTCAACAGGGAGACATTCGATGTACGACTACGACCTCCTGGTCGTGGGATCGGCCAACGCCGACCTGGTGATCGGCGTGGAACGCAGGCCGGGTCCCGGCGAGACGGTGCTCGGCTCCGATCTCGCCGTCCACCCGGGCGGCAAGGGCGCCAACCAGGCGGTCGCGGCGGCCCGGCTCGGGGCCCGTACGGCCCTGCTGGCCCGGGTCGGCGACGACGCGCACGGCAGGCTGCTGCTGGACTCGCAGCGGCGGGCCGGGGTGGACACGGTGGGCGTCCTGGTCGGCGGGGCGCCGACCGGGGTCGCGCTGATCACCGTGGACCCCTCCGGGGACAACAGCATCGTGGTCTCCCCCGGCGCCAACGCCCGGCTCGCCCCGGAGGACGTACGGGCCGCCGCGAGCCTCTTCCATGCCTCGCGGGTGGTCTCCGCCCAGTTGGAGATCCCCTTGGAGACGGTCGTGGAGGTGGTGCGGAATCTGGCGGACGGCAGCCGGTTCGTGCTGAACCCCTCGCCGCCGCAGCCGCTGCCGTCCCAGGTACTGGCCGCCTGCGATCCGCTGATCGTCAACGAGCACGAGGCGAAGGTGATCCTGGGTGACTCGGCGGTCGGGGACCGGCCCGAGGACTGGGCCCGGATCCTGCTGGCGAAGGGGCCGCGCTCGGTGGTGGTGACGCTCGGCGCGGAGGGCGCGCTGGTGGCGTCCGCCGAGGGCGTGTCCCGGATCCCGCCTGTGACGGTGGCGGCCGTGGACACCACCGGCGCGGGTGACGCCTTCACGGCGGCACTGGCCTACCGGCTCGGCGCCGGGGCCTCCCTGCCCGAGGCGGCGGCCTACGCGGCCCGGGTGGGCGCGGCGGCGGTCACGAAGGAGGGCGCGCAGGCGTCGTTCCCGACGGCGGAAGAGGTCGGGTCCCGGTGAAGCGCGCGGGCATCCTGAACCGTCATCTGTCCGGTGCGCTCGCCGAGTTGGGGCACGGGGACGGGGTGCTGGTGTGTGACGTCGGTTTCCCGGTCCCCGACCGGCCCAAGGTCGTCGACCTCGCGTTCCGGGCCGGGGTGCCGTCGTTCGCGGACGTGCTGGAAGGGCTGCTGGCGGAGCTGGTGGTGGAGGGGGCGACGGCGGCGGAGGAGGTCCGGGAGGCCAATCCGGCGGCCTCGGCACTGCTGGACAGGCACTGTCCTGAACTGGCCCTGGTCTCCCACCAGCGGCTGAAGGACCTGGCGTGGGACGCGCGGCTGGTCGTCCGCACCGGGGAGGCGTCGCCGTACGCCAATGTGCTGCTGCGCTGCGGCGTGTTCTTCTGAGCGGACCCCTCTGAGCGGATTCCTCCTGCCCCGGACACGCTTCGAGGGGGCCCGGTCCGTCGACCGAGGCCCCCTCGCGCTGTCCCCCTCCGTGTCAGAACCCCCCGCGATCCCCCCAGATCCCCCTCCAAGAAGCCCTGACGCCATGTACGACCCGCGACCCCCGGGAAGGGTTGCACGCTCTCCCGGAAATTTTTCCGCGTCCTCGTGAGAAGCCCGCCCGGCGTGCCGGTAGCGTCACCGGGTACGTATCGACCCAAGGCGTCGACGGAGGGCAGGCGGGTACGGCGATGAGCTACGAACCCGGACTGCTGCGGCCCGAAGTGCCCGTCGCACTCGCGCCGCTGCGCAGGTTTCCCGACCTGCTGCGGCGCCGTGCCACCGGTCTGTCCGGGCCGGAGTTCGCCCGCGCGCGGCGGGTCACGGTGGGCTGGGCGCTGCTGCCCCCCACCCTGACGCTGGCCGGGCTGCTGCTGCCGGACGTACGGACCGAGGTGCTCGGCTGTGCGGTCCTGCTGGGACTGCCGGTGCTGCTCAGAGCGGTACTGCTGGTGATCTTCGAGCGGCTCCAGCAGCGGTACGAACCGCGCTGGCTGGCCGACCGGACCGCCGCCCTGCGCGGCCACGAGTTCCCCGTGGTGCGCTGCTCCGTGCGCACCGACGAGACGCCCGGTCTGTCCCGGGTGTACGACCTGACCAGCGGCGACCAGGTGGAACGGCTGCTGGACCGGCGGGCCCGGGAGCGGGCGTCGGGCACGCACTCGCGGGCCACCCTGGAGTTCGTGTGCGCGACGCCGGGGCGCGGTCAGTGGCCGGCGCTCGGCGAGGTGCGCCGCGAGCTGGCCGAGCTGGAGCTGCTCACGGTGCGGCCGGACGGCGCGCAGGCCCGGATCCGGTTCCCGCAGGCCCGGTACCTGGCGTTGCCGGAGCCCGGACGGCGTCCGGCGCGGCGGGCCTACTGGGAGCTCGCCGGTCCCGTCCTGGTGTCCGCGGCCGGTGCCGGGGACCGGGAGGGCGCGCCGGGGCCGGTCTCGGCGAGGTGACGGTGCAGGAGTGCGTGCCGGAACTCGTAGTAGCCGTTGGCCTGGCGCAGTACGCCCCGCGCGCGGGCGTCCTCGACGAACAGGATCAGTCGGCGCGGGGTGTGTCCGCGCAGCGCCAGCCAGGCGCGTGACGGCAGGAACCGCCCCCAGGCACTGGACCCCAGCGCCATCATGCCGAGCCCCACGGAGCTGAGCAGCGCACCCGAGGCCGCCCCCAGCAACGCCTCGACCGTGCTGGACAGTTCGTCGATCAGGGCGACGTCGTCCAGTTGCGGGGTCCGGCGGCCCTCCTTGATGGCGGAGCCGAGGTAGGCGCCGGTCAGCGCGCCGGGGACGGCGCCGGTGAGCCAGGCGTAGCGGATGGTGGTGCGGTCGGAGCGGAGCAGGCTGACGGGGGTCACCGCCTCCAGGGGGTCGCTGGGCTCGCTGAAGTAGCGGGCGGCGGCGAAGGTGAGGCCGCTGAGCAGGCCGCCGACCACGACGTGCACGGGGCGCTCGTACAGGAAGGCGACGATCACCGCGCAGGCGGCGCCGCCCATCAGGCCGAAGCCCAGGACCCGTTGCAGGGCGTGGCGGGTGGGCGGCCGTACCGAACGCAGCCGGGGTTTGGCGCGGCGCGGGTCGTCCTGCGGGACCAGCTCCACCACCAGCGCGCCGACGACGGCGGCGCCGATGCCGATCCACAGGCCCAGCCAGGGGCGTTGGAAGAACGAGAAGGTGGTCACGGAGGCGGCCGAGCAGGCGATGACGGCGTTCACCAGCGCCACGGCGAGGAACACCCCGCGCGGTACGGACCGGTGCAGATGCCACCAGGCGAACCGGTGGGTGCCCGGCTCGGTCTGCCGGGCCAGGAAGGCGAGATAACCGCGGGCCTCCTCGACGCCGAAGAGGACCCTGGGGCGGTCGAGGGTGTGCCGGTAGGCCTGGGTGACGAACTCGCCCAGCAGATACCGCTTGATCCGCTGCTCGGCGGCCGGGTCGTCCGCGCTCAGCAGTTCCTCGGGCAGCGCACCGCCGAGCGCCACGGCCAGCGACACCATGAACGGCGTCTCCAGCGCGCTCGCCACCGGACCGTCCGGCTGTGTCCGGAGCGTGGCCAGCAGCGGACCCATGCCCTCGCCTCCGGCCCGCTCCAGCACCCCGCCGGACTCGTCGGCGCGCAGCGGCTGAAGGCGTACGACGAGCGTGTCGCGCAGCACCCGCCCGGGGTCGAGACCGTCGAACTCGGTGGCCCGGCAGGTCAGGACGAAGGAGCGGGCGTCCAGCTCCTGCTGGATGGCGCGAAGGGCGGCGGGCGGGTCGATGGCCTCCTCCAGTCCGTCGAGGACGGGCAGCACATGTTCGCGCAGCAGTTCCCCGGCGAACTTCCGGGCCCGCGTGCGATCTCCGTCGGCCGGGTAGGTGACGGCGAGTTCGTCGGTCAGCCAGTCGGTCAGGGAGCTCTCGCAGTCCCAGGAGGAGAGCGGGAAGAGGACCGGGACGACCGCGTTCTCCGACGGCTCCAGGGTGAGCAGCACGCACAGGGCGGTCTTCCCCGCGCCGGCCTCGCCCGTCACGACCAGCCGGGACCGGTGCCCGGCGCGGGCGTGCCGGACGAAGGCGCCGGTCAGCTGGTCGAGCACGCCCTCGTCGGGGAGTTCCGCGGACAGCTGGGAGGACCGCTCGGACCCCGGCTCGCGCCGCCAGCGGACGGCCATCCGGCGTTCGTCGTACAGACCGCGGTAACGGCTCTCCTCGCTCCAGCGCCTGGTCACCGTGCCGGCCAGCGTGGAGGCGGCCTCGTCGAGGGTGACGGTACGGCGGCCGCTCTGGAGGGCGATGGCGGCGATCGGGACCATCACGCCGACCATGGAGAACCACAGGTCGGTCCGTTCGAGACCGCCGTCGCGGAGCCCGAGCCCGACCACCACGACGGTGACCACCACGATGACCGCCAGCACCCCGTGGACCGCCACGGTCCGCCGGTCCGGGCTCATCACGGGTGCTCCGGCGCGGCGGGCGGCAGGGCGTCCTCCCCGCGGGACAGGAACGCCAGGACGGCAGAGCGCCGGGCGGGCCGCCGGGCCAGCCGCCCCAGCACGGGGAGCCTGCGCGCCACCCAGGCCTGGAGCAGCAGGAAGTACAGCATTCCGCAGTAGGGCCGGGCGGCGCGGCCGCCGTGGACGGCGACCAGCCGGGGGCGGGCGGCCCGTAACCGCCGGGCGATGCCCGGCAGGGTCAGCACCCCGCACGACACGAGCGTGGTGACACCGTTCTCGCGGTCGAACTCGACGTCCATGTAGTCGTCGAGCGACTGGAGCGTCTCCCCGAGGTCCATCACCAACTCCCGCTCGGCGGGCTCCAGTACGGGTTTGACCAGGCCGCACAGGATGAGATGGGCGGCGGCGCCCTTGCCCCGGGTGATCTTCTCCAGCACGTCGAGCGGCACGTCGGCCTCCCGTTGCCGACGGGACAGCACCTGGTACTCGTGCAGGGAGGCCAGTGCCGTCAGCAGCGACGCGTGCGGCGGGTGCCGCAGCGCCCCCTCGATCCCGTACACGAGCCGCTCCAGCAGCAGCTCCGGCGCGGTGCCGGGCACGAAGGCGCGATGTCCCATCAGCTCCCCGAGCCGGTCGTCGGCGCCGGTGTCGCCGCCGCCGTCCCCGCTTCCGTCGCCGCTTCCCCCTCCGCGCCCGTCGATGAGATCGTCGTAGAGCCGGGTGACAGCACCGGCGAGCACGGCCACGTCCAGCTGGGTCCGGCGTCCGGTCAGCCGGCCGTAACTGAGCATGGCGAGACCGAACTTCACACTCATGACCCGTAACGAGCCGTCGACACGGGCGCGTTCGGCCGGATCTTCGAGGGTCTCGGCGACCAGCGGCGCGACGACCGTCTCGTACGTCTTCGTCAGCGCCGGGAGCGACCGGTACGCGGCGCCCGCGGCGCCCGGAAGCCCGACCGCCATCCTCAGACTCCGCACCAGAGCCCCGACCTCAGCGACTGCCTGCCGCATCCCCGCTCCCGCCCCCAAGGGATCCGAGGGTCCCATAGGGGTGAGCGGGCGGTAAAGCGGTTCGGCGGGGGATCGCGAACCGGCCAAGCCGCCTGCCATGAACGAGAGTTGCCTGAAAATCGACCCTCATGTCGTGATCACGAACCTGATCGCGGGACCGGCCTGACCAGTTGGTGCCGCATCGGCGGATCGACCCGACCAGTTGATCCCACAACGCGGATCGGCATGACCAGCCGATCCCGAAATACAGGAACAGGTGGAGCGCACCCGTCGGCCGCCCCGCGACCCTCTCGGTCGATCTGACGGCGAACGGGGAGCGGACCGCTTCCCGGGCGTCCGTGGACGAGAACGCCGAGTGGATCAGGGAGCTGGGGGTACGCGCGCTGTCCCGGGTCGAGTCGCGCCAGGTCCAGCTCGGCGCCGCGGCGCCGTCCTCGGCCGAGCCGCTCGGTGCGACGGTCATGGGCGTGGACGCGGCCTACGGCTCGGTCAAGCGCATGGACCTGCTGGCCGGGCAGTGGCTGCCGGAGGGCCGGCCGGCGCCCTGGGCCCCGCCCCTGTACCTCAACGCCGAAGCGGCCGGCCACTTCGGCGGGGAGCGCGAGGCACTCGGCTCCCGACTGTCGCTGGCGGCGGATCTGCCGACCCAGGGCATCGTCCTGGGCGTCGTCGACGACGCGCGCGGCGAACCGGTCGCCTACACGGACGTCCGCTCGCTGCGGAAGTGGTACTCGGAGTCCACGGACCCGGAGTCCGCGGAGATCCTCATGACCGTCGGCCCCACGGACGCCGAGCGGGTGCCGTCCGCCGTGCTGCACCACCTCGGTGCGGCGGGCCTCACGGGCGGTGAACGCGTCCACCGCGTCGACGACTTCGCCTCGTACGAGCGCATCCTGCGGCTGCTCCAGGCGGTACTGGGAGCCATCGCCGGGATCTCGCTCGTCACCGGCGGAATCGGCCTGATGAATCTGCCCCTGTCCCAGATCCAGTCCAGAGTCCATGAGTTCGGCGTGCGCAGGGCGTTCGGGGCGTCCCAGTCGCACATCTTCGCCATCATTCTCTGGGAATCCGTCATTCTCACGGCGGTCTCCTCCCTGCTCGGCACGGTGTTCTCGGCAGGCGTCCTCAACGCCGTCCTCCACTCGGTGCCGGACTTCTCCGGAGGAGTGCAGTTCCCCGTCACGGCGGCCCTCATCGGCAGCACGGCCGCCGTTCTCATCGGCGTCGTATCGGCGCTGGTACCGGCCTTGCGGGCCGCACGTCCCGACATCATCCGGGTGGTCACCGGCGCCGTGTGCGCCCTGAGCGTCGTCGCCCTGTCGGCCACCCCGTCGTCCGCGAGGCTCACCGTCGAGCGCTCTCCGGCCAGCTGTACGACGGCGACTGGTCGCACTACAGCACCAAGCGGTGCGCCACCGACCCGGTGACGTTCTACCTGGACAAGTGGCCCGACGGCGACACCACACGGCACATCGCCACCTCCGGCACGGGCGGCGGCACCCGGCTCGGCGACCAGAAGGTCAAGGGCGGCGACTCCGCCAAGAAGTCCATGGGCTTCTCCCGGGGCTGCTTCTACTGGAACGCCCGCCAGTACGAAGCCATCCTGGAGGCCGATGGCGAGGACAACTTCATGGGCCAGATCGAGGACTGACCGATGAAGCGCGGGGGGCGTCCTGAGGGCGCCCCCCGCGTCGTCCGGCCGGCCTCCCTGAGGTTCTCCTGCCGCGCCGTACCGGAAGGACCCCCCTGGCGCTAAGCTCACCGCCACTGTTCGAGCCGTGGCCGAATCCGGTGGGGGGTAAGGGTCATGGAGGCGGAACTGGAGTTCTCCGCCGGGGACCGGGCGCGGCTGCGGTTCGCCGCCTCGCCGCTCTGGGAGGTCGCGACCAGCTTCCGGCTGCTCTCCGCCGGGCGCGCTCACCCGGTGCACCGCCGCTGGATCGAGCAGGTGCGACCGCGGGTGGCGGCCGCGGGCCTGGACCGCGACCGGCTCGCCGAACTCGTACCGTGCGACGGCTACGTCCCCGACTTCCTCAATCCGGCTCCGACGGGACCGGCTCCGACCCTCTCGGAGGAACTCACCGCGCTGCGGGCCGCTCCGGCCGAGCGGATACGCCGGGACCTGGCCCGCCTGGAGCGCGAGCACGGCCTCTCGCTGGGCCCTCGGCTCCGGGCCCTGTACGACGATCCGCACACCCAGCTGCCGAAGCTGGCCGAGGAGGTGGAGACCTACTGGCAACTCGCGCTCGCCCCCTACTGGGCGCGCATCCGGGCCGTCCTCGACGCCGACGTCCTGCACCGGGCCCGGCAGCTCGCCGAGCACGGCAGCGCGTACCTGCTGGACGAGCTGCACGCCCAGGCCGCCCGGGAGGGCGACCCGCTGCGGCTGCGGGAGCGCCGACGGGGGCTGTCCCGGGCCGTGGCGGGCGCCGGACTCGTCCTCGTGCCGTCCGTCTTCACCGGGCCGGGACTGCTCATCCGGGTGTCCCCGCCGGACCCGCTCCAGCTCGCCTACCCGGCCCGGGACACCGCGACGCTGTGGCAGCCCAGGCCCACCCCGGCCGCCGGGGCGCTCGCCGTCGTGCTGGGCCGCTCACGGACCCGGCTGCTGACCGAGCTGGACGTCCCCGCCGCCACGACCGACCTGGCCCGGCGGACGGGGCTGTCCCCGGCCGCCGTGTCCCAGTCGCTGACGGCGCTGCGCGACGCCGGTCTGGTCAGCGCCCACCGGGCCGGCCGCTGGGTGCTGTACGCCCGCACCGCGACGGCCGACGCGCTGCTCACATCGCGTGCGCCACAAAGCGCCGAGCCGTCTCGGCCAGCACCTCCCGGCCGTCCCGAGCCCACAGCCCGTCGTTGAACAGCTCCACCTCGATGGCACCGGTGTATCCGGCGGCCTCGACGTACCCCTTCCACTCCCGCATGTCGATCGAGCCGTCCCCGATCTGCCCGCGGCCGTTGAGCACGCCCTCGGGCAACGGCGTGGTCCAGTCGGCGAGTTGGAAGGTGTGGATACGGCCGCCCGCGCCCGCCCGGGCGATCTGTGCGGGCGCGGTGTCGTCCCACCAGATGTGGTAGGTGTCCACCGTGACGCCGACCTGGTGGGCCGGGAAGCGCTCGGCCAGGTCCAGGGCCTGGGCGAGGGTGGAGACCACACAGCGGTCCGAGGCGAACATGGGGTGCAGCGGCTCGATGGCGAGGCGTACGCCGTGGGATTCGGCGTACGGGCCCAGCTCGCCGAGCGCGTCGGCGATCCGCTCCCGCGCGCCGCGCAGGTCCTTCGAGCCGGCCGGCAGGCCGCCGCTGACCAGCACCAGCACCTCGGTGCCCAGTGCCGCCGCCTCGTCGACCGCCCGCCGGTTGTCCGCCAGCGCCTTCGCCCGCTCTCCGGGGTCGACGGCCGTGAGGAAGCCGCCCCGGCACAGGGTCGTGACGGTCAGACCCGCGTCACGGACCAGCTTCGCCGTCGCCTCCAGGCCGTGCGCCTGGACGGGCTCCCGCCACAGACCGACGTTCGTGACACCCAACTCCCCGCAGGCGTCGACCAGTTCCGGCATCGACAGCTGCTTGACCGTCATCTGGTTGATGGAGAAACGCGCGAGACCGGTCACTGGTTCACCCCGTACAGCGAGAGCAGGTTCTTCATCCGCTCCTCGGCGAGCTTGGGGTCCGGGAACAGGCCCAGACCGTCGGCGAGTTCATAGGCGCGGGCGAAGTGCGGCAGGGAGCGGGCCGACTGGAGGCCGCCCACCATCGTGAAGTGGGACTGGTGGCCCGCGAGCCAGGCCAGGAACACCACTCCGGTCTTGTAGAAGCGGGTCGGGGCCTGGAAGAGGTGGCGGGACAACTCGACGGTCGGGTCGAGCAGTTCGCGGAACCCGGCGACGTCGCCCGTGTCCAGGACCCGGACCGCCTCCGCCGCCAGCGGGCCCAGCGGGTCGAAGATGCCGAGCAGGGCGTGGCTGAAGCCCTGTTCGTCACCGGCGATCAGCTCGGGATAGTTGAAGTCGTCGCCGGTGTAGCAGCGGACGCCGTCGGGGAGCCTGCGCCTGAGGTCGATCTCGCGCCGCGCGTCCAGCAGCGAGACCTTGATGCCGTCCACCTTGTCGGGGTGGGCGGAGATGACCTCCAGGAAGGTGCCGGTGGCCGCGTCGAGGTCACCGGACCCCCAGTAGCCCTCCAGCGCCGGGTCGAACATCGGGCCGAGCCAGTGCAGGATCACCGGCTCGGCGGCCTGGCGGAGCAGATGGCCGTAGACCTCCAGGTAGTCCTCCGGCCCGGACGCGGCGGCGCACAGGGCGCGCGAGGCCATCAGGATGGCCTGCGCCCCGGACTCCTCCACCACGGCGAGCTGCTCCTCGTAGGCCGCCCGGACCTCGGCGAGCGAACCCGCGGCGAGCTGGTCGGTGCCGACCCCGCAGGCGATACGGCCGCCGACGGCGCGGGCCTCCGCAGCCGAGCGCCGGATCAGCTCGGCCGCGCCCGCCCAGTCCAGGCCCATCCCGCGCTGCGCGGTGTCCATCGCCTCGGCGACCCCGAGGCCGTGCGCCCACAGATGGCGCCGGAAGGCGAGGGTGGCGTCCCAGTCGACGGCGGCGGGCGAGTCGGGGCCGGCGTCGGCGAACGGATCGGCGACGACATGGGCCGCCGAGAACACCGTACGAGAGGAGAAGGGCGCGCCGGAGCGCGGGGCGAGGGGCTCCTGGCGGGGCTCGTACGCCCTCAAGCCCCCGTTTCCGTCGGGCAGTTGGATCGTCACAGCTGGATCTCCGGGACGTCGAGGCGGCGACCCTCGGCCGAGGAGCGCAGGCCCAGGTCGGCGAGCTGGACGCCGCGGGCGCCGGCGAGGAGGTCCCAGTGGTAGGGGGCGTCCGCGTAGACGTGCTTGAGGAACAGCTCCCACTGGGCCTTGAAGCCGTTGTCGAACTCGGCGTTGTCGGGGACCTCCTGCCACTGGTCGCGGAAGACCTCGGTGGCCGGGATGTCCGGGTTCCAGACCGGCTTGGGGGTGGCAGAGCGATGCTGGACACGGCAGTTGCGCAGTCCGGCCACCGCCGAGCCCTCGGTGCCGTCGACCTGGAACTCGACCAGCTCGTCGCGGTTCACCCGTACCGCCCAGGAGGAGTTGATCTGGGCGATGGCACCGCCCTCCAGCTCGAAGATGCCGTAGGCGGCATCGTCGGCGGTGGCGTCGTAGGGCTTGCCGTTCTCGTCCCAGCGCTGCGGGATGTGGGTGGTGGCGATGGCCTGGACGGACTTCACCCGGCCGAACAGCTCGTGCAGGACGTACTCCCAGTGCGGGAACATGTCGACGACGATGCCGCCGCCGTCCTCGGCGCGGTAGTTCCAGGACGGGCGCTGGGCGGCCTGCCAGTCGCCCTCGAAGACCCAGTAGCCGAACTCGCCGCGGACGGAGAGGATCCGGCCGAAGAAGCCGCCGTCGATGAGGCGCTTGAGCTTGAGCAGGCCCGGGAGGAAGAGCTTGTCCTGGACGACGCCGTGCTTGATCCCGGCGTCGGCCGCGAGCCGGGCGAGTTCCAGGGCGCCGCCGAGGCCGGTGGCGGTCGGCTTCTCGGTGTAGATGTGCTTGCCCGCGGCGATCGCCTTCCTGATCGCCTCCTCGCGGGCGGAGGTGACCTGGGCGTCGAAGTAGATGTCGACGCCCGGGTCGGCGAGGACCTCGTCCACGTCGGTGGAGACGTGCTCCAGGCCGTGCCGCTCGGCGAGCGCCCTGAGCGCGTGCTCGCGGCGGCCGACCAGGACCGGCTCCGGCCACAGCACGGTGCCGTCGCCGAGGTCGAGTCCGCCCTGCTCACGCAGGGCCAGGATGGAGCGGACGAGGTGCTGGCGGTAGCCCATGCGCCCGGTCACGCCGTTCATGGCGATACGCACCGTCTTGCGTGTCACGTCAATCCCTTCGTAGGCGTCGTACGCGGTCGTGCGTGCCACGTAAGCCCACTGACAGGCATTGCAGCAAGCGCTTTCTATCTACCAAGAAGCTAGCCTCTGACCAGCGCTCGGGACAAGACCGTGATGAGGATGAGTTGTTCGAGGGGGCGAACAAGCGGGGGGCCTGGCCTTAAAGTCTGCTCGGAACCGGGCCACGGGGGCCCGCGTGTACGACGACGTACGACGATGTACGACAGACATGCGATGACATGCGCGACCGGAGGACGACGAGATGACGGTGACCCTGGCGGACGTGGCGGCCCGCGCGCAGGTCTCGCCCGCGACGGTGTCGCGCGTACTGAACGGGAACTACCCCGTGGCCGCGTCGACCCGTGAGCGGGTGCTGCGCGCGGTGGACGAGCTGGACTACGTGCTGAACGGACCGGCCAGCGCGCTGGCCGCCGCCACGTCCGACCTGGTCGGCATCCTCGTCAACGACATCGCCGACCCCTTCTTCGGGATCATGGCGAGCGCGATCCAGGCGGAGATCGGCGGTCCGGGCGGGCGCGCGGGCGGTGAGCGGCTGGCGGTCGTCTGCAACACGGGCGGCTCCCCCGAGCGCGAGCTGACCTATCTGACCCTGCTCCAGCGGCAGCGGGCGGCGGCCGTGGTGCTGACCGGCGGGGCCATGGAGAACGCCCCGCACGCGACGGCCGTGGCGACCAAGCTGCGGAAGCTGTCGGAGGCGGGGACCCGGGTGGTGCTGTGCGGACGGCCGCCGGCGCCGGACACCGGGGCCATCGCCCTGACCTTCGAGAACCGCGGCGGCGGCAAGGAGCTCACCGAGCACCTGATCGGCCTCGGCCATCGGCGGCTCGGCTATATCGCGGGCCCCGAGGAGCGCACCACGACCCGGCACCGCCTTGAGGGACACCGGGCCGCGCTGGCGGCGCACGGCGTCGAGGAGGACCCCCGCTGGACGGTCCACGGCCGCTACGACCGCCGCTCCGGTTACGAGGCCACGCTGGAACTCCTGCGCCGGGACCCGACCCTGACCGCGGTGGTCGCCGCGAACGACTCCGTCGCCCTGGGCGCGTGCGCCGCGCTGCGGGAGTCCGGGCTGCGCATCCCGGAGGACGTCTCGGTCGCCGGGTTCGACGATCTGCCGTTCAGCATCGACGCGGTGCCGTCCCTGACGACGGTACGGCTGCCGCTGTCGGAGGCGGGGGCGCGGGCGGGCCGTATCGCGATGGGCCGCGAGGAGGCTCCGCCCGGGGGCATCGCGACGATCCGGGGGGAGCTGATGGTGCGAGGGTCCTCGGGCGTGCCGCGGGGGTAGCGGGGACGGCGCTCGCCGGGTCGGGCATCTCCTGATCGCCGGACCGCCCTGCCGCCTGGGGTGTCGATCATGTTCAAGTCAGGGGTGGGGTTTCTCGCGCTGTTCGGGCTCGGCTGGTGGCTGCTGGGCACGAGCGCCTTCGACGGACCGGCACGGCTGGGGTCGGTCGCGGTCGGCTGCGCGGTGGCGGTGGGACTGATGCCGGCCGCGCGCCGCTTCCTTCCCGCCTCGGCAGGGGGACCGCTCCCCGCCGACCGACGCCGGCGGTTCAACCGGATCAACGGTCCCCAGTGGCTGCCGATCATCGTCATCGCCGTGGGGTGCGGTCGCGCCGGGGTGCCGTGCTGATTCCTCCGCTGGTCGCGGTGGTCGTGGGCCTCCACTTCCTGCCGCCGGCGGCGGTGTTCGAGCAGCCCCGCCTGCGCGTACCGGCGGCCCTGCTGACCGGGGCAGGAGCGGTGGGCCTGACCGTGTGGCTCACGGACGGCCCGGACGAGACGGTTCGCCTGACGGTGGGTTTGATCTCCGCGCTGTCGCTATGGGGCGTGGCGACCTGGACAGTCACGGGGTCAGGGTCCGCCGCTGCCGAGCGACGCGGCGTCATGAAGTGACGTCCCTGGCCGCCCGCTCCACCCGCTCCCAGTGTTCCTTCCACCAACCCTCCTCCCCCGGCGCCATGTTCGTGCCGTCGCGTCGCTGTCCCGTGGTGCCGTCGATCAGTTCGCGGACGATGTCGGCGTGGCCGACGTGGCGGTGGGTCTCGCCGATCATGTGGGTGAGGACGCGGTGGAGGGTGAGGGTCTTGCCGCCGGAGCCGGGGAGTTCACCGAGGGCGTCCAGGGGAAGCGCCTCGATGGTCGCGTCGGCGTGGGCGCAGACCCTGCGGTAGTCGGCGGTGATCCGCTCCCGGGACTCGTCCGGCGTGGCCCACAGGTCGGCGTTCGGCTCGGCACCCATGATCCACAACGGGGGTGCCGGGCAGGGGCGTCGGAAGACCGTGCCGAAGTAGAGGGCCTCGGCGCCGGTCAGGTGCTTGACCAGGCCGAGCAGATTGGTGGCGGTCGGGGTCAGGGGTCTACGGGCGTCGTACTCCGACAGGTCGTCGAGCTTCCAGAGCAGGGCGTCCCGGGCGTCCTGGAGGGTCTGGCGGAGGTCGTTCTTGAAGGCATCGTCGATCGTCATACGAGTAGTGGATCAATAGACCGTGGCGATCTCTACTGAATGGCCGGTTCCGCACCATAAGGTGCGGACGACAGATCGTTCAGGGGAGGGGTTGCCGTCATGGCGTTCCGTACGTTTCTCAGCGCGCTCGGGATCAACGCACCGCAGGTGGAGACGGTGTTGGACCGGGTCGAGGTGCGGCCGGGCGAGGAGCTGACCGCGACCGTCACACTGCGCGGGGGCGGTGCGGATGTGCTGGTCGAGCGGCTGAAGCTGGACGTCGTCGGGCGGTTCGAGGACAACGAGACCAGTGAGACCGGGTGGGACAACCCGGGGATCGTCCTGTCCTGGACCGAGGAGGGGCCGTTCGCGCTCGCCGCGGGCAAGGAGCTGGTCAAGGACGTCGTGTTCCAGCTGCCCTGGGAGATGCCGCTCACCCACATGCTCGGCGGACGGCGGCTCAAGGGCGCCCGGGTGGCCGTGCGGACGGAACTGGCCATCGACAACTCCGTGGACCGCGGCGACTTCGACGAGTTCTCCGTGCACCCCCTCGCGCCGCAGGACGTCGTCCTCCAGGCCTTCGCCGACCTCGGTTTCCGCTTCGACGAGGCCGAGATGAAGCACGGCACGCCCGGCTCGTCGGTGGCCTCGCGGGTGAAGTTCTGGCAGGAGATCGAGATGTGGTTCCCCGCCGAGTACGGCTCCTCCATCGGCCAGGTCGAGATCGCCTTCAACGCCCGCGAGGACTCCATGGACCTGCTGACCGGCGGCAACGGCCGGCTCACCTTCTCCTACGACGACCTCGACCCGGAGCGGGTCCGGTCCGTGCTGGACGGCCACTACCGGGAGCGGTTCCTGCCGAATTCCTGAATCCGCCCTCGTCGCAGCGATGAGTTCCGGGGTTCGCCCCGGTCTCATTGCCGACACCACAACGCAGACACGGGAGCGACCACCATGCGCATCGTCATCACCGAGTTCATCAGCCTCGACGGCGTCGTCCAGGCGCCCGGCGGTCCCGAGGAGGACACCGACGGCGGTTTCACGCACGGCGGCTGGTCGCACCCGTACTTCGACCCGGAGGTCCTCGGCGGCGCCTTCGACGCGGGGCTCGCGGGCGCCGAGGCGCTGCTCTTCGGGCGCCGCACCTGGCAGACCATGGCCGGGGCGTGGCCGGACCGGGCCGGGGACCCCTTCGCCGACCGGATGAACTCCCTGAAGAAGTACGTCGTCTCCGGCACCCTGTCGGACGCCGATCTGACCTGGAACAACACGGAGTTGATCCCGGCCGAGGGCGCGGTCGACCGGATCCGGGAACTGCGCGCGACCGAGGGCGGCGACCTGGCGATGATGGGCAGCCCCACGCTGGTGCGCACACTCATCGCGGAGGGCCTGGTCGACGAGCTCCAGCTCATCGTGATGCCGGTGCTGCTCGGCGGCGGCAAGTCGATCTTCCCCACGGACGGCGGCAAGCGCCCGCTGGAACTGGTCTCCACGACCACGGCCAAGACGGGCGCGCAGGTGTGCGTGTTCCGGCCGGCGGACTAGGGCCTGTCGTTTGGATCAGTCCGGCGTCGCGGGGTCTGGCCACGCACTCCCCCAGAGGGGGGACCCCCAGCCGCGTTGTCGTCGGTTGCCGACGCTCCGCGTCGCCGCCCTCCTCCGCCTTGCAGCTGCACGCTCCCCCATCGCCCCCGCTCGGCCCCGCCGACCCGGCCCCCTTCTTGCAGCCGGCCTGATCCAGACGACAGGCTCTAGGAGTTCGGGCACCCGACTTCGCGCACCCGGCCGGTCCGCGGTCAGCCGAACCAGACCACCAGGCGGACGTTCTCGTCGCCGTACTCGGCCGCCAGTTCACGCATCTTCGTCCACACCGGGCCCCAACTCCCGTCCGGTGGGGCGAACATGCGTGGCGTGACGGTCACCGGCCGGTACACGGCTCCGTCGTACGGGACCGCACCGCCCGGTGGCCATTCCGGCGGCATCAGATCCTCGCCGAAGAGCTCCTCCGCCGCGTCGAGGATCTCCAGTGAGGCCCAGGCCACGCCGTCCAGGGCGAGTTCACCGTCCGGACCCGGCCGCCACTCACCGACGTAGCCGTAGGCGGGCGCGTCGCACACCGGCGCGTCCCAGTCGACCGCCGCGATCTCGGCCCAGGTGGCGTACGAGTGGCTGTGCTGCCAGTCCCCGGCGCACGCGGCGACCTCCTCGGAGGTGTCCTCCGGGAGCCCCCGGGCGTCGAACAGCGGCCGGTCCACACACAGGCCCGAGCCGTAGCCGAAGAGGCAGTCCCAGGCGAAGCGCTCCCGCCCGAGCCCGAAGTCCAGCAGATCGACCTCGGTCCCCCAGCCGTCCCCCGGCTCACGCGTCTCGATCACACCGTCGATGTCCGCCCCCATGGGCGCGATCCTAGCCAGGCCGCCGGATCGGTCGTACGATATCTCTGACTCAGTCAGATATCAGCCAGCAGCCAGGGAGCGGGCCGACATGACCGTCCAGGACATCCGCGCCTTCAACCGCTTCTACACGAACGTCATCGGCGCCCTCGACTACAGCCGCCATCTGTACGCCCCATACACCCTCACCGAGTCCCGGGTCATCTACGAGCTGGCGCACTCCCCGCGCACCGACGCCGCCGACCTGCGCGGCGAGCTGTCGCTGGACTCGGGGTATCTGAGCCGGATCCTGACCAAGTTCGAGCAGGACGGGCTGGTCGAGCGGACACCCTCGGAGCAGGATCCGCGGCGGCGCCGGATCACCCTCACCGCGCGCGGCCGGGAGACCGCCACCCTGCTGGCCGAGCGGGCGAACGAATCGGTCGGCACCCTGCTGTCGGCCGTACCGCCCGCCGACCGGCCCCGGCTGGCGGAGGCGATGCGGACCGTCCGCGAGCTCCTCTCCGACGGCCGGCCGCCGCGCCGCGAGGACGTGCTGCTGCGCGAACCGGGCCCCGGGGACCTCGGCTGGATCGTGCAGCGCAACGCCTCGCTGTACGCCGCCGAGTTCGGCTGGAACACCGACTACGAGGGGCTGGTCGCCCGGATCGTCGCCGACTTCGCCGAGGACCACGACCCGCATCTGGAGCGGGTGTGGATCGCCGAGCTGGACGGGCGCCCGGTCGGCTGTGTGATGTGCGTACGGGACGAGGCACCCGCCACCGCCCGGCTCCGGCTGCTCCTGGTCGAGCCGGACGCGCGCGGCCTCGGCATCGGCGACCGGCTGATCACCGCCGTCGTGGACTTCGCCCGCGGGGTCGGCTACCGCGAGCTCGTCCTGTGGACCAATGACGTGCTGACCGCCGCACGCCGTCTCTACCAGCGGCACGGCTTCGTGCTGACCGATGAGAAGCCCCACCGCTCCTTCGGCAAGGACCTGAACGGCCAGGACTGGCGCCTGGACCTGACCGGCGCCCCCGAGTGAGGAGGACGGGGGGCGCGTAGAGTCGCGACCATGAAGCTGGCGTTCTCCACTCTCGGTGTCCCCGGTCTTCCCCTCGCCGATGTGCTGCGGCTCGCGTCCGCCCACGGCTACCACGGCGTCGAACTGCGCGCACATCCCGAGGAGCCGGTGCATCCGGGGCTCGGTCCGGCGGAACGGGCCGCGGCGGCGGCCGAGTTCAAGGCGGCCGGGATCGAGGTCGTCGGCGTCGCGGGCTACGCCCGGGTGTGCGCCCCGGGCCCCGACGCGCCCGTCGTCGAGGAGATCCGCAAGCTGCTCGACCTCGCCCATGACCTGGGCGCCGGCTTCGTCCGCGTCTTCCCCGGCGCCGAGGACTCCCAGAGCGCCGAGGACGCCGACGCCACGGCCGCCCGCAGGCTCGGCACCGCCGCAGAGTACGCCGCGGACCAGGGCGTACGGATCCTGCTGGAGACGCACGACTCGCACCGCACCGGAGCCGCCGCGATCCGGGTGCTGGGCCTGGTGGGGCACCGGCACGTGGGCTCGCTGTGGGACGTGATGCACACCTGGCTGGGCGGCGAGCAGCCCACGGAGTCGTACGCGGCCCTCTCCCCCTACCTCGGCTATGTCCAGGTCAAGGACATCGCCTCGGCCACCGACACCGCCCCGCTGCCGCTGGGCGCCGGGGTGCTGCCGCTCGCCGAGTGCGTGGAGGTGCTCTCCCGGCACGGCTGGGACGGCTGGCTGTGCTGGGAGTACGAGAAGCGCTGGTACGAGGCGGCGGCGCCGCTGCCGGGTCTGCTGGACGCCGGGCACGACCATCTGGCGCGCCTGCTCAACGAGTCGGCGTAGGACCCTTCGCCGTTCGTTGGTCAGGTAGTTCGTCGGCCAGGTAATTCGTTGGCCATCGGTGCGGGCCTCCGGTTAGCGTCCCCGTCATGATCCCGCCCGCGCCGCCGCGCTCCGTCATGCCCGCATGAGCCTCGCCCGTACCCTCGTCGACGTACGGCCCCTGCGCACCTCCCCCGCCTTCCGGCGGCTGCTGATCGGACGGACCGCCTCCATCCTGGGCAGCTTCATGACCGTGGTGACGGTCATGTTCCAGGTGTGGGACATGACGCACAGCGCGGTCTGGAGCGGTGCGGTGGGGCTCGCGCAGGCGGTGCCGCTGGTGGTGGTCGGGCTGTTCGCCGGGTCGTGGGTGGACCGGGGGGACCGGCGGCGGATCTTCCTCGTGGCGACCATCGGACAGGCGGTCTGCTCGCTGCTGCTGGCGGTGCAGGGCTTCACCGGGAACGTGCCCGTCATCGGGATCCTCGCCCTGGTCGCCGCGGGCTCCTCGTTCGGCGCGGTCGGCGGTCCGGCGGCGGGCGTGTTCGTGCCGCGGCTGCTGCCCAAGGACCAGGTGGCCGCGGGCCTCGCCCTCAACCAGGTCACCGCCCAGTCCATGATGCTGCTCGGCCCGGCGCTCGGTGGCCTGTTCCTCGGCTGGTTCGGCATCGGCTTCTGCTACCTGATCGACGCCCTCAGCTTCGGCCTGGCCTTCTACGGCGCCTTCGGCCTGCCCGCGCTGCCGCCCGAGGGCGAGCCGGCGCGGGCGGGGCTGCACGGCGTGCTGGACGGACTGCGCTTCCTGGGCGGGCACCGGGTGGTGCGCGGGGCGCTGATCACCGACCTCGCGGCGACCGTGCTGGCGATGCCGATGAGCCTGTTCCCGCTGGTCAACGAGGAGCGCTTCGGCGGCAGTCCGCGCACCCTCGGTCTGTTCCTGTCCGCCCTCGCGGTCGGCGGGGTCACCGCCACGGCCTTCTCCGGGCGGCTGACCCGGCTGGCCCGCCCCGGCGCGGTGATGCTCTGGGGGGCCGCGATCTGGGGCGTGGCGCTCGCCCTGTTCGGGCTGACCAGCAGCGCCTGGGCGGGGCTCGGGCTGCTGGTGGTGGCGGGTGCGGCGGACTCCGTGTCGGTGCTGTCCCGGACGACGATCGTCCAGACCCGGACCCCGGACGCCCTGTTGGGCCGGGTGACCGCCGCCGAGCAGATCGTCGGCCAGGCGGGGCCGCACCTGGGCAATCTGCGCGGCGGTGTGGTGGCCGGCTGGACGTCCGGAGCGACCGCCCTGCTCACCGGCGGCCTGCTGTGCGTGCTGGCGGTGGCCTACGTCGCCACGGCCACTCCGGAGCTGCGGGACGGCACCACGCCGGAGTGAGCCGGGCTCACAGGCCGGCTCACCCTGCGGCTCACAGGCCGGCGCGCAGGGCGGTGAACTCCTCGTGGAAGCCGGGGAAGGTCTTGCGGACGCAGCCGGGGTCGTCGAAGGAGATGCCCGGGACGCGGAGGCCGGTGACGGCGAAGGACATGACGATGCGGTGGTCGCCGTAGGTCTTGATCTCCGCGCCGGCGGGGGCGGCGCCCGGGTGGATCTCGATCCAGTCGGGACCGGTCTCCACCCGCACCCCCAACCGCCGCAGATTCTCCGCGCAGGCCTCCAGGCGGTCGCACTCCTTCACCCGGGTGTTGGCGACGTCCTCGATGCGCACCGGGCCCGAGGCGAAGGGGGCGAGGGCGGCGAGGGTGGGCATGGTGTCGGAGATGTCCCGCATGTTGACGGTGAGGCCACGCAGTTCGCCGGTGCCGCGGACGGTCGTGCGGTCCGCGCCGATCTCCACCTCGGCGCCCATCCGGCGCAGTACGTCGACGAAGCCCAGGTCGCCCTGGAGCGCGCCCTCGCCGAGGCCCGGGACGGTCACCTCGCCGCCGGAGAGGGCCGCGGCGGCGAAGAAGTAGCTGGAGGTGGAGGCGTCGGGTTCGATGGCGTAGGTGGTGGCGCGGTAGCCGCCCGGCGGGACGACGAAGTCCTTGCCCTCCCGGGCCACCTCCACCCCGAACGCCCGCATCATCGCGAGGGTGATCTCGACGTACGGCACCGAGACCAGGTCGGTGACATGGATGCGCAGGCCCTTCTCGGTGAGCGGGCCGAGCAGCAGCAGGGCGGTCAGGTACTGCGAGGACTGTCCGGCGTCCAGCGTCACCTCGCCGCCGGTGACCCCGGCCGCCCGCACGGTCAGTGGGTGGTGGCCGTCCCGCTCCTCGTGCCGCAGGTCCACGCCCAGCTCGCGCAGGGCCCGGGTGAGCGGCAGCAGCGGGCGGCGGCGCATCTGCTCGGAGGCGTCGAAGCGGTAGGTGCCGTGGCCGGCGGCGGCCAGCGTCGGCAGGAAGCGGGCGGTCGTCGCGCCGTCCCGGCAGTAGACGTCCGCCTCGGCGACCGCGGGGCCCTGTGGGCGGCCGTCCACCTGCCAGCTGTCCGGGGTCCGGCCGACGCGATAGCCGAGCCGGGTCAGCCCTTCGGCGAAGCCCTCGGTGTCGTCCGACCGCAGCGGCCGTACGAGGGTGGTGACTCCGTCGGCCGCCGCCGCCAGGAAGAGGGCGCGCGCGGTGATGGACTTGGAACCGGGAATGTCGGCAACTGGCATGACCCCAATGATCGCCCGCAGCGGCTCCACCGCGCCGGGAAGTCCACGAGATGGACCACGGATCGTCAGGCCGCGGCCATGTCACCGGGGACGGAACGGACCGGTCCGGGGGGCGCCGACGGGGCTGTGCGGAGCACCTCGCGACCGGTATGTCCTCCGATGCGGAACGGGCCGGTCCGGCGGGCGCAGGACAGTACCGCGCAGAGCGACTCCCGGTCGGTCAGTCCGCGGCCATGCCCTCCGGTGCAGAACCGGCCGGCCCGGCGCAGCACAGGACCGCGCAGAGCGACTCCCGGTCGGTCAGTCCGTGGCCATGTCGTCCGGGGCGGAGCGGGCCAGGCCGGCCAGGGTGGAGAGGGCCGTGGCGAGGGTGTCCGTGCGGGGGGTGGCGAGGCCCAGGCGGATCGCGTTCGGGGCGTGCGCGTCGCCGACGGTGAACGCGGCTGCGGGGGGTACGCCGATGCCGTAGCGGGCGGCCGCGGCGACGAAGGTGTCGGCGCGCCAGGGGCGGGGCAGCCGCCACCAGCAGTGGTAGGAGCGCGGGTCCGTGCGCACGGCGAAGCCGGACAGGCGGCGGGCCGCGATCTCCTGGCGTGCGGCGGCGTCCCGCTGCTTGGCCCGCACGAGCCGGCGTACGACACCCTCGCGCTGCCAGCGGGCGGCGGCCTCCAGGTTGAAGTGCTGGGCGGTCCAGCCCCCGGAGCGCAGCGCGGCGGCGATGTCGTCGAGCAGGAGCCCCGGCGCCACCACCAGACCGAGGGAGAGCCCGGGGGCGACGCGCTTGGAGAGGCTGTCGACGAGGACCGTCCGCTCGGGCACCAGGGCGGCCAGCGGGGGCAGTTCGTCCCTCAGGAAGGCCCAGATGGTGTCCTCGATCACGGGGAGGTCCAGGCGTCTGAGCACATCGGCCAGCCGGTGTGTTCGGGGCTCGGGCATCGTCAGAGACAGGGGGTTGTGGAGCACCGGCTGGGCGTAGACGGCGTGCAGCGCACCGGCCCGGTGGGCCTCCTCCACGGCTTCCGGGACGAGTCCGTCGTCGTCCATGGCGAGCGGGACCAGCGTGATGCCCAGCCGACCCGCGATCGCCTTGACCACGGGGTACGTCAGCTCCTCCACCCCGAGCCGGGCGCCGGGCGGGACCAGGGCGGCGAAGACCGCGGAGAGCGCCTGGCGGCCGTTCCCGGCGAACAGCACCCGCGCCGGGTCGGGGCGCCAGCCGCCTCGGGTGAGCAGATCGGCGGCGGCCTCCCGGGCGGCGGGATGACCGGCGGGGCCGACCGGGCGCAGGGCGTCCTGGAGGACGTCGGTACGCAGCAGGCCCTCAAGGCCGGCGGCGAGCAGCGCCGACTGCTCGGGCACGACCGGGTAGTTGGACTCCAGGTCGATCCGGCTCCCCGCGGGTTCGCCGAGCGCGGGCGGGTCGGTGGGGGCGGCGGAGCGCACGAAGGTGCCGCGGCCCACCTCGCCGACGGTCAGTCCGCGGCGGCCGAGTTCCTGGTAGACGCGGGTGGCGGTGGAGTTGGCGATGCCGTACCGCCGGGCGAAGGCGCGCTGCGGGGGAAGCCGGTCGCCCGGCTTGAGGGCGCCGGACCTGATCTCCGCGGCCACCTCGTCGGCGACGCTCCGGTAGTCCCGCACGGCAACG
Source organism: Streptomyces cinnabarinus (assembly GCF_027270315.1). Lineage (NCBI taxonomy): Bacteria > Bacillati > Actinomycetota > Actinomycetes > Kitasatosporales > Streptomycetaceae > Streptomyces > Streptomyces cinnabarinus. Next base: position 3,475,960 of record NZ_CP114413.1, read on the forward strand.
CTCCCCTCGGCTTCCGATCCTCGGCTCAGGTGATCGCCCACCCAACCACAGAATTGCACCGAGAGCAATATCGCCATTGCATCGAGGCAATACCTCTCCATAGACTCCGAGAGTCAGTGCATTGCCTGGCGCGGCACAAAGTGACAGCGACAACGGGGAGAGTCCGTCATGGTCGAACCGAGCGGAGTCCTCGGTGTGTTCGTCATCGCCCTCGGCATGGTGCTCACCCCCGGACCGAACATGCTCTACCTCGTCTCGCGCAGCATCACCCAGGGCAGACGCGCCGGGGTGATCTCCCTCGGCGGGGTGGCGGTCGGCTTCCTGGTCTATCTGACGGCCGCGAACCTCGGCCTGTCGGTCGTCTTCTACGCGGTCCCCCAGCTGTACGTCGCGGTGAAGCTGGCCGGCGCCTGCTACCTCGGCTGGCTCGCCTGGAGCGCGCTGAAGCCGGGCGGGATCTCGGTGTTCGCGCCGAAGGACGTACCGCCCGACTCGCCGCGCAGACTGTTCACGATGGGCCTGGTGACGAATCTGCTCAACCCGAAGATCGCCATCATGTACCTGTCCCTGATCCCGCAGTTCATCGATCCGCAGGCGGGCCATGTCCTGGTCCAGGGGCTGCTGCTGGGCTCGGTGCAGATCGCGGTCGCCGTGACGGTCAACCTCTCCATCGTGCTGGCGGCCGGCACCATCGCCGTGTTCCTGGCCCGCCGCCCCGGCTGGCTGCGGACGCAGCGGTACGTCATGGGCACCGTACTCGGCGGGCTCGCGGTGTCCCTGGCCGTGGACACCTCGGGACCGGCGAAGGCGAACTGACGCCGCGCCAGTCGCCCCGTACACCGCCCCAATCGCCCCGTCCGACTCCCGCGCACCGACTTCCGGAATTCCGCGGGCAAGCGGGAACCCGCCCCCACCCGCGCCCGTCCAAACGGCAGCTGTCGGAGAGTCACCACGGTGCGGTGTCGGCCTCGCTGCTGGCTGCGAACGCTGACCCACCCTCTCCGCCGCGCCGCGGCCGACAGCGATCCGCCATCGGCGCGCCCCCCTCCAACAGCGCCGATGGCGGACCCCCAGTTACCCGGCCACGGCCACGGTCCGCGTTAATGTGCACTCTCTTGACTGGCAGAAACTTCCCGGATATTGGTGATTCCTCGGAAGTTTCTTTCAGCGGAACCCCTCTGAAGCCTCTTCAGCGGATCACCTCCGGAAGGAGCGCACGTGCCCTCCAGACGCACCGTCCTCGCCGCCACGGCGGGAGTCGCCGCCACGCTCGCCGCGGGCGGCACGGCATACGCGGACGACTCCCACGCGCACGACAGGAAGCTCCGCTCCCTCATCTCCCGTATGACCCTTGAGGAGAAGGTCGGCCAGCTCTTCGTGATGCGGGTCTACGGCCACTCCGCCACCGCCCCCGACCAGGCCGACATCGACGCCAACCTCAAGGAGATCGGCGTCCGCACGGCGGCCGAACTGCTCGCCAAGTACCGCGTGGGCGGCATCATCTACTTCGCCTGGGCGCACAACACCCGTGACCCGCACCAGATCGCGGACCTGTCCAACGGCATCCAGAAGGCGTCCCTGGAGCTTCCGCGCGGGCTGCCGGTGCTGGTCTCCACCGACCAGGAGCACGGCATAGTCGCCCGCGTGGGCGAGCCCGCCACCCTCTTCCCGGGCGCGATGGCCATCGGCGCGAGCGGCTCGCGCACCGACGCCCGCACCCTCGGCCGGATCGCCGGGAAGGAACTGCGCGCGCTGGGCATCCGGCAGAACTACTCCCCCGTCGCCGATGTGAACGTCAACCCCGCCAACCCGGTCATCGGCGTCCGCTCCTTCGGCTCCGACCCGAGTGCGGTCTCCCGTATGGTCGCTGCCGAGGTCGTGGGCTACCAGCGCTCCTCGGTCGCGGCGACCGCCAAGCACTTCCCCGGGCACGGCGACACGGCCGTGGACAGCCACTACGGCTTCCCGGTCATCACCCACACCCGGGCCCAGTGGGACCAGCTGGACGCGCCTCCCTTCCGGGCGGCGATCGAGGCGGGCATCGACTCGATCATGACCGCGCACATCATGGTCCCGGCGCTGGACGACTCCGGCGACCCGGCCACCCTCTCCCGCCCGATCCTCACCGGCATCCTGCGCGAGGAACTCGGCTACGACGGGGTCGTGGTCACCGACTCCCTCGGCATGGAGGGCGTGCGCACCAAGTACGGGGACGACCGGGTCCCGGTACTGGCGCTCAAGGCGGGCGTGGACCAGCTGCTGAACCCGCCGAACCTGGACGTCGCCTGGAACGCCGTGGTGAAGGCGGTGCGGGACGGCGAGCTGACCGAGGCGCGGCTGGAGGAGTCGATCCTGCGGGTGCTGCGGCTGAAGGCGAAGCTGGGGCTCTTCGGCAGTCCCTACGTGAGCCACCGGGGCGTGGACCGCACGGTCGGCATCCCGGACCATCTGGCGGCGGCCGACCGGGTCGCGGAGCGCACCACGACCCTGCTGGTCAACGAGGGCGGACTGCTGCCGCTCTCCGCCACCGACCACCCGAGGCTCCTGGTGGTCGGCGCCGACCCGGCCTCCCCGTCCGGCACCACGGGCCCGCCGACCGGTGTCCTCGCGGGCACCCTCACCGAACTCGGCTTCACGGCAACCGCGCTGTCCACCGGCACGGCGCCCTCCGCGGCGACCATCGCGAGGGCGGTGGCGGCGGCGGGGGACGCGGACGCGGTGGTTGTGGGCACGTACAACGTGACGGCGACGAGCAGCCAGAAGACCCTGGTCGCCCAGCTCCTCGCGACCGGGAAGCCGGTGGTGGCGGTGGCGATCCGCAACCCCTACGACGTCGCCCACCTGCCCTCCGTCCGGGGCCTGGTGGCCTCCTACTCCTGGACCGATGTCGAACTGCGGGCGGCGGCCCGGGTGATCGCCGGCGCGGTGAACCCGGGCGGACGGCTGCCGGTGCCGGTGCAGCGGGCCGACGATCCGAGCCGGGTGCTGTATCCGGTGGGGCACGGGCTGTCGTATCGGGCGTAGCGCCGATACGCCACCACCCCCGCGCAGGACCCCGAACGGGCCCAAAGCGGCCCGTATGTCTGGCGTGCGCCCGCCGCGGCGGGCCACGCTGGATCCGGGGGAAGTGGGGGGAGCGCGATGCGTTTGAGACATGCCGTGGGGGCGGCGCTGCTGGCGGCCGTGCTGGTGACGGGCTGCCAGTCGGGGGGAACCGGCGAGGAGGACGCACACCTGGGCGAGAACGCCCCGGCGTCTCCGGCCCGGACCAAACCACCCTCGGGGTACGGCACGGTGTTCCTGGGGGTCGACGAGTGCAGTTCCTTCGGGACGACCAGCTTCACCGAGGTGCCGTGCGGCGGGGAGCGGGCTGCGGCCCGGGTAGTGGCCCGCTTCGACGGCACCGTCGGCGACGGCCCGCCCTGTCCCGGCACCACCGACTTCGTGCTGCACATCAGCGAACAGAGCCCCTCGGACGAGGACGGCGACGGTGCGGTCCCCCAGGGCTACGCCTGCATGCGCAACCTCGCCCCGCCCCACCCCGGCGACCCCGGCTCCGGCGGCGGCCCCCGCACGATCGTCGGGGACTGCGTCTACAACTCCGGCGGCCGCCAGGTCCGCGAGACCTCCTGCGACGGCAAGGGCGAGAAGAAGCCCCAGTACAGGGTCGTGAAGGCGGTCACCGAACGCTCCCGGTGCCCGGTCTCGACGGCCCTGTACGTGCAGTTGGGCGGCGAGCGTCCGGTGGGCTGCGCGCGGCCGCTGTGAGCGGCTGACGGGGCACGCGGACGGCCCACCCGGCATGCGGCATATGCCAGGTTCACGGACAGTGGCGTCGTGACCTCTCTGACTCGGATCCCCCTGAAGGGTGGGGGCTCGCTGCTGGTGGAAGAGCCGGGCCCGCCGGACGCGGGGCCGGTGAAGGCCGGCCGGATCGGCGACACCGTGCGCGAGCTTCCCGGCACCCTGGAGGGCGCCCTGGAGCCGGTCACGCAGGCCGCCCGCGCCGCCCTCGCGTCGCTGCGCAAGGCCCGCCCCGACGAGATCACCGTCGAGTTCGGCGTGGACCTCGCCTTCGAGGCCGGGGCCGTGATCACCAAGAGCCAGGCGGGCTGCCATCTGAAGGTGACCGTCACCTGGAGGGACGAGGACTCCGCCGGGGCAGCGCCATGACCGGCGCGCCACCGACGCCGGGCGAGCCGGTCCCCTCCGAGCTGCCGATGTCGGTGGCACAGATCCTCGGGCCGGACGGCGAGGTCGCCGGAACCGGGTTCCTGGTGGCCGAGGGACTGCTGGTCACCTGTGCGCACGTCGTCGAGGCGGCCGGGGGCGGCCCCGGCACGGAGATCCTGCTCTCCTTCCCGCACCTGGCGGACGCCGACGAGCCGACGGGCACCGTCCTCCCCGACCTGTGGCGTTCCGCGCAGGGCGAGGACGTGGCCTTCGTCCGGCTGAGCGGGACCCCGGCCGGCGCCCGCGTCCTGCCCCTCGGCTCCGCGGAGGGCCGCGGCGGCCACAAGGTGCGCTCCTTCGGGTTCCCCGCACAGGCCCCGCCGGAAGGACACCTCGGGTTCGGCGAGGTCGGCGACCTGCTGCCCGCCGTGGACGGCCGGGGAGCGCTGCTCCAGCTCACCAACGCCAACGATCTGACCACCGGATTCAGCGGCGGACCCGTCTTCGACGAGGTGACCGGCCTGGTCATCGGCATGCTCACCGAGATCACCGCGCCGGACCTGTACGAACGGGGTCTGGCCATCGCGTACGCCACGCCCACCGACGCACTGCGGGAGATCCTGCCGGAGCTGGCCGAGCGCGAGGTGTGCCCGTACCGGGGCTTGGAGCCGTTCACCGCCGAGCACGCCCGGTGGTTCCAGGGCCGGTCGGAGGCGGTACGGCAGGTGGTGGCGAACCTGGCCCGGCAACGGCGGCTGACGCTGCTGCTCGGCCCTTCGGGCTCGGGCAAGTCCTCGCTGATCCAGGCGGGCGTGCTGCGTGAGCTGGCGGAGGGCGAACTGCCGGGCAGCGACCGGTGGCTGCCGGTGGTGGCCCGGCCGAGGCAGGACATGCTCGCCGAGATCGAGCGGGCCGGACTGCCCGGGGCGAGCCGGGACGGCATCCCGGCGGCGGTCAACCGGAGGCTCGCGGCCGAGCCGGAGTACCACCGCGTCCTGCTGGTCATCGACCAGTTCGAGGAGCTGCTGGTGCAGAGCACCGACGGCCGGCTGGGGAGACTCCTGGACGCCATCGACGAGGTCACCTCGGCCGCCGACGCCTACACCAAGATCACCCTGATCCTGATCATGCGGGACGACTTCTACCCGCAACTGGCGGCGCTGGCCCCCAAGTTGCTGGAAGCCGCCATGCCGGGCCTGCTCAACGTGCCGGGCACGCTCAGCCACCAGGACCTGCACCACATCATCGTCCACCCCGCCAAGGACGTGGGGCTGCGCTTCCAGCCGGGGCTGCCCGAGCAGATCGTCAGCGACGTCCTGGAGACGACGCCCGAAGCCTCCCTCACCCGCCAGGCGCCCGCCACCGCCCTGCCCCTGCTGGAGATGACGCTCAAACAGCTGTGGGAGCGGCGCCACGACGGGTACCTCACACACGAGGCGTACCGGCGCATCGGAGGGGTCAACGGCAGCGTGGCCACCTGGTGCGACGACGCGCTGGACAAGATGTCCGCCGAGCAACAGGACATCGCCCGGCGGGCCCTGACGTCCCTGGTCCACCCCACCGACCCCAGCCACAACATCAAGGCCGTACGCTCCCAGGTCCCCCTCGACGAGCTGCGGGACCTCGCGGCCGACCCGAGCAGGACCGGCGGGCAGGAGGTGGTCGACTCCGTCATCGCGGCGCTCGCCCGCAGCCGCATCATCACCACCCAGACGCAACGGGAGCCGGAGGGCCCCGACGCCCCGCACGGGGAGCCGGTGGCCGAGCTGATCCACGAGGCGCTCATCCGCGACTGGGGCACGCTGAGCGACTGGATCGACGAGGAGCACCGCTTCCAGGACTGGCTGCACCGCACCAAGGAACGCCAGTCCCGCTGGGCCGAGATGAGGGACCCCGGCGACCTGCTCGGCGGAACGGCGCTGGCGGAAGGCGTAGAGCTGGCCCGGAAGCGGCGACTGCCCTCGGACATCGCGGAGTTCCTGGCGGCGAGCCGGCAGCGGCAGCGGTCCTCGATCCGGCGGAGCCGGGTGCTCAACGGGGTCCTCGGCGGGGTGCTGGCCCTGGCACTGCTCGCGATGGTGGGTGCGGTCTGGGAGTGGGTCAGGGTGGGCAACGCCAAGGAACGGGCGCTGTCGCGGGAGATCGCCGCGGAGTCCGGCGAACTCCTCGGCACGGATCCGGAACTCGCGGCGTTGCTGGCGGTCAAGGCGTACCGCACCAGTCGGACGTCCGAGGCGATCGACAGCCTGGGCAGCGCGGCGGCTCTGGCGAAGCACGACCGTCTGTCCGGGCACACCGACGAGGTGCGTGCGGTGGCGTACAGCCCGGACGGCCGGTTCTTCGCGAGCGCGGCCGCCGACAACACCGTCCGGCTGCGGAACGCGACCACGATGAGGACCCGCTCGAGTTTCGTCGCGCACGACAACGCGTTGCACGCGATCGCCTTCCACCCCGAGCGCCAGATCCTGGCGACCGCCGGTGCCGACCGGGTCGTCCGCCTGTGGAATCCGGCCACCGGCAAGCACCTCAGGACACTCGGAGGACACACCGACCAGGTCAGGGCGGTGGCCTTCCAGCCCACGGGCGACGTCCTCGCGACCGCCGGTGACGACGGAACCGTCCGTCTGTGGAACCCGGTCACCGGAAAGCACCTCAGAACACTGCGAGGCCACACGGGGCCCGTGAGGGCCGTGGCCTTCCGCCCCGAGAACAATGTCATCGCGACCGCCGGTGACGACAAGACTGTCCGCCTGTGGAACCCGGAGACCGGCAAGCACCTCACCACCGTCAAGGGCCATACGCTGCCGGTGACCTCGGTGGTGTTCAGCCCGAGCGGCGACACCCTCGCCACCGCCGACGGCTACGAGGCCCACCTCAGGGATCCGGCCACCGGCGAGAGCCCGGGTGCGCTGTCGGACACGGCCTCCCTGATCGCCTTCAGCCCGGACGGCGAGACCTTCGCCACCGCCACCGACCGGTTCGTGCAACTGTGGGACACGGACACCCGCGCACCTCGTGCCACCTTCGCCGGTCATGCCAACAACGTGCTCGGGCTGGGATTCAGCCCGGACAGCAAGAGCCTCGCCACCGCGGGCCGCGACACGACGGTACGCCTGTGGAACGCGAGGGCCGGGCGCGACCGGAGCACCCTGCGGGGACACACCACCTCGGTGTACTGGCTGGCCTTCAGCCCCGACGGCAAGACCATCGCCAGCGCCAGCGCCGACTCCACCGCCCGCTTGTGGGACGCCGCTACGGGGAGCCCCGACAAGGAACTCGCCGAACACAGCGGAGAGGTGAACACGGTGGCATTCCACCCCGACGGCGACATGGTCGCCACGGGAAGCGACGACGAAAGCCTGCGTCTGTGGGACACCGAAACCGGAATCAGCCAACCGCCTCTTACCGACCACGGCTCTCCGGTGCGCGCGGCGGCCTTCAGCCCCGACGGCAAGAACCTGGCCACCGGGGGTGAGGACGGAACCGTCCTGCTGAGGAACGCGGACACCGGCAGGGCTCGTGGCCGCCCGGTCGACGCACACTCCGACATCGTCTTCGACATGACGTTCAGTCCCGACAGCCGGGTTCTCGCCACGGCGGGCGCGGACTCGACGGCAAAACTCTGGGACCGGAACGGACAACTTCTCAATACACTCACCGGCCACAATGCCGCCGTGATCTCCGTAGCGTTCAGCCCCGACGGCGGCACCGTCGCGACGGCGAGCAGTGACGGAACCGTCCGCCTGTGGAATGCGGCGAACGGCCGATCGATCGCCGCTCTGACCGAGCACTCGGGAGCCGTGTTGGCCGTGGCGTTCCACCCTGACGGCGACCTCCTCGCCACCGGCAGCGAGGACGGCACCGTCCGGCTGTGGGACAGGGACAGCGGCAAGCCCCGCAGGACACTGCTCGGCAGCCTCAGTGGTGTGAACCACGTGACGTTCAGCCCCGACGGCAGCCGTCTCGCCACCGCGGGCGTCGACGGGACCGGACGGCTGTGGGAGGACATCGCCACCTCCCCCGAACCCGAGACGATCATGGAGCAGATCTGCCGCACCTTCCACCGCGACCTCACCCCGCAGGAACGCCAGGCCTACCTCCACGACGAGGACTCCGACGCCTCCGTCTGCCGCTGACGCACCGACGGCGGGCCCCGAAGGACCCGCCGCCTGCACAACACCACGAACCTCAGGGCGAATTACGGACGCAGCGTCCGCTCCACCGCCCGCTTGTCCAGCTTCGCGTCGAATTTCGCCAGTGGCTTCGCCGTCGACGGGTTCGACTGGACGGAGGACGAGGCCACGCCCGCCCACTCCAGGATCCGGGCCGTGGCCAGGGCCTTCTCGTCGGCCACCAGGCCGTCCACGCGGGCGCCGTGGTTCGCGCCGGGAGCCGTGAGGACGTACGAGTCACGGGCGCCCTTGCCGAGGCGGAACTGCTCCGCGCCCCACGGGTCGTTCTCGCCGTAGACGAAGAGCATGTGGCGCGCGTTGTGGCGGACCCAGGTGTCGACGTCCCGCATGGCGCTCGGCTGGAACGTCATCGGGATCGAGCGCGGCACGAAGTTCCGCGGCGGCAGGTAGCCGTAGCGGATGTACTTCTTCTCGATGTGCGGGAACACGATCGTCGGGGCGCCGAGCTGGGTGCCCGCCTGGTAGTAGTACGGCGTGTACGGCTCCAGGCCCTGGTCGGTGTAGAAGCTGAACCCCGCGATGGTGTCGATGGAGTTCCAGATGTCGTCGTCCGTCGCGTTCTTCGCGTCCGCCGGGATCGTGTCGCAGTCCGCCAGCAGGCTGTACTGCCAGAAGCCCCAGACGTAGTCGAGCACCGTCGCCTCGTACGCCTTGTCCAGGCTGCCCACGGTGTCGAAGGTGTAGCCGTTCTCCGCCGCGTAGGCGGCGTAGCGCTGCTCCAGCGGCTCACGGCGGACCAGGGCCTCGCGCTGGACGCCGTTCAGGCGGTCACGGCACTCCTTGGTGCCGACGTTCGCGAAGAAGTCGTCGTAGGCCGAGTCCTCCTTGTTCACCACGTCGTTGGGGGCGACGTAGGCGACCACGCCGTCCATGTCACGCGGGTAGAAGCGCTCGTAGTACGTGGCGGTCATGCCGCCCTTCGAGCCGCCCGTGGAGATCCACTTCTTGTCGTAGACCGGCTTGAGCGCCTTGAAGATGCGGTGCTGGTCGCTCGCCGCCTGCCAGATGTCGAGCTTCGTCCAGTCGGCGGGGGCCGGGCGGGACGGGGTGAAGAAGCGGTATTCCATGGAGATCTGGTTGCCGTCCACGATCTGGGTCGGCTCGCGCCGGCTCGGGTTCGTGGAGACGTTGTAGCCTCCGGTGTAGAAGACCGTCGGGCGGCTGACGTCCTTGTGCAGCACGGTGATGCGCTGCTGGAACGTGCCCTTGGACGGGCGCCGGTGGTCCACCGGCTGGGTGTAGTTGAGGACGAAGAAGCGGTAGCCGGTGTACGGCTTCTCCTCCACCAGGCTCATGCCCGGTATGGCGAGCAGCCGGTCCTTGATGTCGGTGGCCTCCGGCTGGGCGGCGGTGGCCGCCCCTGCCGTGCTCAACGTGCCTATGAGCACCGTGAGCGCCAGCAGCCATCTGAGCGCCTTGCGCATGCACCCTCCCCTGTGAGTTCAGATGTGCGCCCGGAAGCTATCGGAGCAACTGACGATCACACCAGAGGAGTTACCGACAAAAGCGGTCACAGACCGAATCTGATCAGCACAGAGCTCAGCACAGAATCCAGCCCGACGCGCCCGATCCGCCGCCCACCCGGCCCGTCACCTTCACGCAGCGATGGCCCGCGTACACCGACACCGTGAGCGTCTTGCGCTTGTGCTTGCCCGAGTAGGGCACCGGACGGTGGCCGCGCGCCTGCACGCTGACCGCCATCGTCCGCTTCCGGCCGGGGTTCTTGGCGAGGGTGAAGGCGCACACCGTTCCGCCGCTCCGGTAGACCTGCACGGAACCCGTGGAGAACGGCACGGTGCGCACCTTGCGGCCGGGGCAGGACGTCCCGGCGGCCTGTGCCTCGCCCGGCGCCGCGACGGCCAGCAGCCCGGACGCGATCAGCAGCGCCAGTCCGGTCCCCAGCCGTCGGCGTATCGCACCACTGTCCACTGTGTCGTCCTCCCCGTACCCCGGCGATGAGCGTACTGATGTACGGACGCCTGACGTACACCGGACGGTTGCGTGCCGACCCTCACGCGAGCTCGACGCCGACCGGTTCCCCGATGAAGGTCCGCCACAGCTCGGCGTACCGGCCGCCGAGGGCCAGCAGCTCGTCGTGGGTGCCGTCCTCGGCGACCCGCCCGTGCGCCATGACCACAACGCGGTCCGCGCGGGCGGCCGTTGTCAGCCGGTGCGCCACCACCAAGGTCGTACGACGGCCCGCCAGGCGGTCCGTCGCCTGGTTGACCTGCGCCTCCGTCGCCAGGTCCAGGGCGGCCGTCGCCTCGTCGAGGAGCAGGACGTCGGGGTCGACGAGTTCGGCGCGGGCCAGCGCGATCAGCTGGCGCTGACCGGCCGAGAGGTTGCGGCCGCGCTCGGCGACCTCGTGCAGATAGCCCCCGTCGAGGGTGGCGATCATCTCGTGGGCGCCCACCGCGCGGGCCGCCGCCTCCACCTCGGCGTCCGTCGCGTCGGGGCGGCCGTAGGCGATGGCGTCGCGGACGGTGCCCTGGAAGAGGTACGCCTCCTGCGGGACCACGCCGAGCCGGTGCCGGTACGCCGTCATGTCCAGGGCGCGCAGATCGGTGCCGTCGACGGTGACCCGGCCGCCGGTCGGGTCGTAGAACCGGGCGACCAGCTTGACCAGGGTGGACTTCCCGGCGCCGGTCTCGCCGACGAAGGCGACGGTCTGGCCGGCGGGGATGCGCAGGTCTACGTCGCTCAGGGCCTCGTCGGCGCCGTCGGAGGAGCCGTACGCGAAGCTCACATCCTCGAAGGCGATCTCGCCGCGCAGGGAGAGCACGTCCAGCGGCTCGTCGGCGGACTTCGTGGACGTCGGCTCCTGGAGCAGCTCCTGGATCCGGCCGAGCGACACCGTGGCCTGCTGGTAGCCGTCGAAGACCTGGGAGAGCTGCTGGACGGGGGCGAAGAACAGGTCGATGTAGAGCAGGTACGCCACCAGCGCGCCGGTCGTCAGCGTCGCCGCGTCCACCCGGCCCGCGCCCACGATCAGCACGGCGGCCACGGCCACCGACGACAGCAACTGCACGAAGGGGAAGTAGACGGAGATCAGCCACTGGCCCCGGATGCGGGCCTGGCGGTAGCTGTCGCTGCGCTCGGCGAACCGCGCGCCGCCGTCCCGCTCGCGCCGGAAGGCCTGCACGATCCGCAGTCCGGACACCGACTCCTGGAGGTCGGCGTTGACCACCGACACCCGCTCACGGGCCAGCTCGTACGCCTTCACGCTCGCCCTGCGGAAGAAGAAGGTGGCGACGATCAGCGGCGGCAGCGTCGCGAAGACGACCAGCGCCAGCTCCAGGTCGATCACCAGCAGGGCGCCCATGATGCCGAAGAAGGTGACGACCGAGACGAAGGCGGTGACCAGGCCGGTCTGCAGGAACGTCGACAGGGCGTCGACGTCCGTCGTCATCCGGGTCATGATCCGGCCGGTCAGCTCGCGCTCGTAGTAGTCGAGCCCGAGCCGCTGGAGCTGGGCGAAGATCTTCAGCCGCAGCGCGTACAGCACCCGCTCACCGGTGCGCCCGGTCATCAGGGTCTCGCCGATCTGCGCCGCCCACTGCACGCTCACCGCGACCAGCCCGAGCAGGGAGGCCACCCAGACCGCGCCGAGGGCGAGTTCGGAGACCCCGCTGTCGATGCCGTGCCGGATCAGCACCGGCAGCAGCAGTGCGGTGCCCGCGTCCACGGCGACCAGGCCGAGGCTGGCCAGCAGGGGCAGCCCGAAGCCCCGCAGCAGACGCCTGAGGCCGTAGGACTCCTCCGGGGTGACCGCGCGGGCCTCGTCGACGTCCGGGACGTCGGTCGCCGGGGGCAGCGCCTCGACCTGGGCGAGGAGTTCGGGGGTGGCGGGGGCGCCGTCCATCGCGGTGTCGCGCGGGGTGCGCTCGCCCGCCCACAGCCGGGGCGTGATCCCGCGCTCGGCGTCGAACTCGGCGTCCAGCTCGGCCCGTACGGAGGTGTCCTCCTCCTGGGGCGGGGCGGCCGGGGTGTGTCCGGGCGAGACGCCGCCCAGCTCGTCGGGGTCGGTGAGCAGCCGCCGGTACAGGGCGGAGCGCTCCTGGAGCTCCTCGTGGGTGCCGAGGTCGGCGAGTCGGCCGTCGTCGAGGACGGCGATGCGGTCGGCGAGGTTCAGGGTGGAGCGGCGGTGGGCGATCAGCAGGGTGGTGCGGCCCTCCATGACCTGGGCGAGGGCCTCGTGGATCTCGTGCTCCACGCGCGCGTCGACGGCGGAGGTGGCGTCGTCGAGGACGAGCAGGCGCGGGTCGGTGAGGATGGCGCGGGCGAGGGCGACGCGCTGGCGCTGGCCGCCGGAGAGGGTCAGGCCGTGCTCGCCGACCTTGGTGTCGTAGCCCTCGGGCAGCTCGGTGATGAACCGGTCCGCCTGGGCGGCGCGGGCGGCCTGCTCGATCTGCTCGTCGGTGGCGTCGGGGCGGCCGTAGGCGATGTTGGCGCGGACCGTGTCGGAGAAGAGGAAGGAGTCCTCGGGGACCAGGCCGATCGCAGCGCGCAGCGAGTCCAGGGTCAGCTCGCGGACGTCGTGGCCGCCGATGAGGACGGCCCCGTGGGTGACGTCGTAGAAGCGGGGCAGCAGCAGCGAGACGGTGGACTTGCCGGAGCCGGAGGAGCCGACCACGGCGAGGGTCTCGCCGGGGCGGATCTCGAAGGTCAGCCCGCCGAGGACGGGGCTGGTTTTGCCGTTGGCGCCTTCGTACCCGAAGGAGACGTCGTCGAACTCCACGGTCGCGGGGGCGTCGGCGGGGAGTTCCTTGGTGCCGTCCGCCATGGACGGCTCGGTGTCGATCAGCTCCAGGACGCGCTCGGTGCCCGCGCGGGCCTGCTGGGCGACGGTGAGGACCACGGCGAGCATCCGGACCGGGCCGACGAGCTGGGCGAGGTAGGTGGAGAAGGCGACGAAGGTGCCGAGGGTGATGTGTCCGCGTACGGCGAGCCAGCCGCCGACGGCGAGCATGGCGACCTGGCCGAGGGCGGGGACGGCCTGGAGGGCCGGGGTGTACTTGGCGTTGAAGCGGATGGTGCGCAGCCGCCCGGCGAACAGCCGGCGGCCGACATCGCGGAGCTTGCCGGTCTCCTGCTCCTCCTGCCCGAAGCCCTTGACCACCCGGACCCCGCTGACGGCGCCGTCGACGACGCCCGCGACGGCCGCCGCCTGGGCCTGGGCGTACCAGGTGGCGGGGTGCAGCTTGGTGCGGCTGCGCCTGGCGATCCAGCACAGGGCGGGGGCGACGGCCAGCGCGACGGCGGTGAGCGGCAGCGACAGCCAGGCCATGACGACCAGGGAGATCAGGAACAGGGCGAAGTTCCCGATGGTCATCGGGAGCATGAAGAGCAGGCCCTGGATCAGCTGGAGGTCGCTGGTGGCCCGCCCGACGACCTGCCCGGTGGACAGCTCGTCCTGCCGCCGCCCGTCGAGCCGGGTGATCGTCCCGTACATCTCGGTACGGAGATCGTGCTGGACGTCGAGGGCGAGTCGTCCGCCGTAGTAGCGCCGGACGTAGGTGAGCGCGTAGACGATGACGGCCGACCCGATGAGCAGCCCCGCCCACAGGGCCATGCCGCGGGTCTTGTCACCGATCACGTCGTCGATGATCACCTTGGTGATCAACGGCACCAGCGCCATGACGGCCATCCCGGCCAGCGAGGATCCGAGGGCGAGGACGACGTCCTTCGGGTAGCGCCAGGCATACCCCCACAGTCTCCGCGCCCATCCCTGCGCCGCTGCCACGTCCGGCCCCCTCGTGTGATCGTCCACGGACATCCCCAACGTGTTCCGCCCCGGTTTTCATCCCGGGATGAGCATCCGAACGGGGTCCGGCTGAGTATCCGGGCGGAGCCGCCCGGCCGCGGGGCCGGATTTGATCATCGGTATGAAGAAGAACACCGTGCTCGCCGCCGTCGCCGTCGTCCTCGTGGCGCTGTTCGCGCTGGTCGCCAAGGGGTGCGAGGCGATGGCGGGCGGCCGGGTGGGCACGACCGACGAGTTCCGCGCCCATGTGCGGGCGACCACCGAGGCGGGCACGTCCGTGTACCTCGCCCTCTCCCCAGCGCCGGTGGGCGACCTCTACCCGGCCAAGGAGAGCGGCCGCTCCTGCGCGGACGACTTCGGCTGGGACGACGGCGACGTCACCCGGGACCGGCCGGCCTACTCCTGGGACCTGGAGTACGCGAGCACCGCCGACTTCCGCGCCGCCCTGAAGGCCCTGGAGGCCACCTGGCGCGCGGAGGGGCGCGAGGTCGAGAAGGTCGAGAACGGCATCGCCACCACCCTCGACGACGGCATCCGGGTCACCTTCCACCTCGGCTGGTACAGCGACGAGCCCGAGCTGCGCGCGGAGGGCAGGTGCATGCGCTACACGGACGCCTACGGCGACGCGTACGACTTCCAGGACGACGACAACGGCGACGGGACCGTCGACGAGTACGAGAAGCCCGCCTGGTGAGCCTCACGGCAGCAGCCGCTGCTCCTTCGCCACCGCCACCGCGCCCGCCCGGGTGTCCACGCCGAGCTTGTCGTAGATCCGGCCCAGGTGGGTCTTGACCGTGGCCTCGCTGATGAACAGGGCCTTGGCGATCTCCCGGTTGCCGAGGCCCTGCGAGAGCTTGGCGAGGATCTCCTGCTCACGGTCGGTGAGGGTGGGGCGCGGATTGCGCAGGTTCGCCATGACCCGGCCCGCGACCGGCGCGGACAGCGCGGTACGGCCCTGGGCGGCGGCGTGGATCGCGGCGAACAGCTCGTCCGGCCGCTCGGCCTTCAGCAGGTAGCCGGTCGCGCCCGCCTCGATGGCCCGGGTGATGTCGGCGTCGGTGTCGTACGTCGTCAGCACCAGGACGTGCGGGCCGCCGCCCGGCGTCGCTGTCAGCCGCCGGGTGGTCTCCACGCCGTCGATGCCCGCGCCGAGCTGGAGGTCCATCAGCACGACGTCCGGCGTGAGCTTCGCCGCCAGCGCCAGCGCCTCCTCGCCGGTACCGGCCTCGCCGACGACCTCGATGTCCGGGGCGCTGCCGAGCAGAGCGAGCAGTCCGGCGCGGACCACGGCGTGGTCGTCGCAGAGCAGGATGCGAACGGTCATGGGCGGTTCTCCAGGGGGATCGCGGCGGACAGGACCGTGCCCTCGCCGGGCGCCGACTCCACGGTCAGGGTGCCGCCGAGCTGGCGCACCCGGGCCCGGATCGCGGGCAGCCCGTGCCCCCGCACCCCGGACGGGTCCGGCCGCGCGGCCGGATCGAAGCCGTGGCCGTCGTCGGCGACGTCCAGGACGGCCTGGTCGTCGAGGAGCGTGAGGGTCAGCGCGGCGGAGGCCGCCCCGGAGTGCTCCCGTACGTTCGCCAGGGCGCCCTGCGCGATCCGCAGCAGCGCGGACTGGACCCGGTCGGGCAGCTCGGGGGCGCGGCCGCCGTCGTCGAGGTGGACGCGGACGGTGAGCGCCTCGCCGGACTCGCGCGCGGCGAGTGTCCGCAGCGCCTCGCCGAGCCCGCCGCCGCGGGCCAGATCGGCGGGGGCGAGATCGTGCACGAAGCGGCGGGCCTCGGTGAGATTGTGCTCGGCGACGGACTCGGCGGTACGGACGTGCTCGCGGGCCTTGGCCGGGTCCGACTCCCAGATCCGCTCGGCGGCCTGGAGCAGCATCTGCTGGCTGGACAGGCCCTGGGCGAGGGTGTCGTGGATCTCCATGGCCAGGCGCTGGCGTTCGGCGAGGGTGCCCTCGCGGCGCTCGGTGGCGGCCAGCTCGCGGCGGGTGCGGACCAGGTCGTCGATGAGGGCGCGCTGGCGGGCCGCCTGCCGGCGCAGCTGCACGAAGACCGCGGTGGCGAAGCCGGCCACGGCGGCCGGGCCGACCACCAGGTCGAGGTCGAACCGCGGGGCGAGCTGGAGCTGGGCCACGATCACGAACACGGTGAGCACGCCGACCAGGGCGTAGGCGGCGCCCGGCGGAAGGTGGCGCAGGGCGACGTAGAAGAGGGGGACGGCGACCCAGGCGAAGCTGGGGGCCAGGGCGACCAGGACGACCCATACGGCGACGACCGCGCCGAGCCACAGCAGCCGGGGCGGGGTGGGCCGGGCGACCACGCGATCCGGCCGGTCGCCGAACCGTCCCATGACGTACAGCACCGCCAGCACCCCGGCCAGCGCGATCACCCAGGGCGCGCGGGGTTCTCCGCCGTGGCGCTGGATGTAGCGGGCCATGGAGGTGCCGAGGAGCAGGAAGAAGGTGGCGTGCATGACGGCGGCGAGCCAACGGGCGTCGGGGTCGCCGGGGGTGTCCGGGAGCGTGCCCGCGCCGTCGTGCCGTGCTGTCGGCATGCTGCTTCACCGCCTTCCCGCCGAGCCCGCCGGTCGGCGGTGAACTGGACAAACACCTCCAGTGTCCCCCGTCCCGCCGGGCCCGGGGTCAACCGTTCGGATGACCCCCGCATCAACCGGCCCGCCCCCCGCGACCAGCCGGAACGCCGACGGATGGGCCCCGGATCCGGCCCCAGGCTGGATACCGAAGCGCAATCCGCTCCCACCGAATCCCCAGGAGTTGCTGAGCCATGAAGAAGATCTCCCGGCGTGCCCGCATCGCCACCGGCGGCGTCGTCCTCGCGGCCGTGGCCGCCGGTACCTTCGGCGCCGTGTCCGCCAGCGCCTCGGCGCCCACCGCCGCGCAGGCCCGGCCCGCAGCGGTGAAGTCCGCGGACACGATCACCTCCACGCACCTGTCGGTCGAGGCGGCCACCGACGCCGCCGAGGCGGTCCTGGAGGCGGCGAAGAAGGAGAACCAGCGGGTCTCCGTCGCCGTGGTCGACCGCAACGGCAACACCCTGGTGACCCTGCGCGGCGACGGCGCCGGCCCGCAGTCCTACGAGTCCGCGATCCGCAAGGCGTTCACCGCGGTCTCCTGGAACGCCCCCACCTCCGAGCTGGCCAAGCGCCTGGAGCAGACCCCGAACCTGAAGGACATCCCGGGCACCCTGTTCCTGGGCGGCGGTGCCCCGGTCACCGCGGACAACGCCCCGATCGCGGGCATCGGCGTGGCGGGCGCCCCGTCCGGCGCGCTGGACGAGAAGTTCGCGCAGGCGGGCGTGGCCGAACTGGCCGGCTGACCCTGCTGTCCCCTCCCGGGCGCCCCGCGTGGGCGCCCGGACCCGTTTCCCGTAGGCACACAGGCACGACCGGAGGCACGACATGCCCACGCTGCGCACCACCGTCCCGGCCCTCGCCGCCGCGGCCGTCCTGCTCACCGCCTGCGACACGCCCCCGGCCCCGTCCGCCGGACCCACCAGCACCCGCCCGTCGACCGGGAGTTCCCGCATGCCGACCGCCGCCCCGGACACCACCCTCCTCGTCGCGGACTTCGGCGCCGACACGGTCACGTTCGTCGACCCCGCCGAGGGCCCGCTCGGCTCGGTACGGGTCGGCACCGCCCCCTACGGGCTGACCGTCGGGGACGACGGCCGCGCCTGGGTCGCCACGGCGGAGGGCGTCGCGGTGGTGGACACCCGCACCCGCGAACGCCTCGCGCTGATCCCCTACGAGACTCCGGACCTCGGCGAGCCCACGTACGGCGAGTACCGCGGCGGCGGCATGGGCATCGCCCTCGCACCGGACGGCGGCACGGTGTACGTCGGTGTCAACGTGCCCGGCGGCAACGGCACGCTGGAGGTCATCGACACCCGCACCCTGAAGGTCACCGGCACCGCGGACACCGGGCGCCGCCCCTTCGACGTGGACGTCTCCCCGGACGGCCGGCACGTCTACGCCACCGGCCACGACTCCTTCGACGTCACCGTCGTCGACGCCGCGACCCTCGGCACCCGCCGCGTCGAGGTGGCGCCCTACGGCACAGAGGGCGGCCTGGGCTCCTGGCTGAAGCCGCACTACGCGGCCGTACGCCCCTCCGACGGGCGGCTGTTGCTGCCGTTCGAGGGCGAGAAGCTGGTCGTCCTGGACCCGGAGACGGGGCGCTCGACGGTGGAGCGCATGACGGCGAACACGCACCAGCACGGCGTGAGCGTGCTGGCCGACGGCACCCTCCTGGTCGTGGGCACCGGCCCGATCGACCCGGCGGAGGACGAGGGGCCCTCCCTGACCGTCCGTCGGCCGGACGGTCAGGAGAAGGTGATCCCGCTCGACGGTCCCCACGAGGACGTCGTCGCCGTGGGCCGTACGGCCTATGTGACCGGCGGCTTCACCCGGGACGGCTACTGGGACGGGCTGACGGTGGTCGACCTCGACACGGGCGAGACCCGCCGACTGGCGGCGGGGCAAAGGCCGTTGGGCATCGCGGTCCTGAACCCTTAGTGGGTGCGCACCCTGAGGTAGTAGAACCGGGTCGTCTGGCTGGGGTTCTGGTTGTCGTCGCTGGCGAGCAGGACCTTGAAGGCACCGCTCTTCGTACGGCCCGTGACCGTCATCGCCTCGATGTTGTCGAGGAGCGGGTTCGGCTGCGGCTGCTTGGCGGTGGCGCCGAGGTCCGGGCAGTCCACGAGGTCGGCGAGGAGGGTCTTGCGGATCAGCCGGACACCGTCCTGGCCCGTGAGGTGCTCCACCCCGGAGGTATCGCTCGCGCGGCGCGGGTCGGCCAGGTAGAGGCGGACGGTGTTGCCGACGCCCGAGGTGAAGCCGCGCTCCAGGACGAGCAGCCGCCCGTCGGGCAGCGCGGTGACCTCGGGGACGCCCAGTCCGGTGTCGGCGCGGTAGGCGTACTGGGCGGCGAGTTCGTACGAGCCCTTGTGCCGGTGCCAGGTCTGGAAGCGGACGATGCCCGCCGTGTCACCGGAGAGCGCGTACTCCATGGCCGCCAGCAGTCCGCCGCGGAAGGCGGTCAGGCCCTCGAAGGTGCCGTTGGGGACGGCCCGCCCGGCCGGCGCGACCCGGAGCGCGTCCGGCACCGGGAGCCGGTCGAGGATCCGGCCGTCGGCGGAGTGGCGCCGGACGGCCGGTTCGCCCTCGGTGCTGATCAGCCGGGTGCCGTCGCGGTCGATCACCAGGCCCTCGGAGTCCGGCGCGGCGCCGTTCTCGTCGGCGAGCGGGACCACCGAACGCGGCGCGAGCGTCCGGCCGTCCAGCGAGAACAGGGCGGACCGGTCGGAGACGGCCGCGAGGGAGCCGTCGCGGTCCACCGCGAGCGCGGAGAAGTTGCCCACGAAGGTGCCCTGGTACGTCGTCTTGTCGAGCGCGTCGGAGAAGCGGTCGATCGCGACGGACGGCGAACAGGCGTGGTCCCGGGGGACGTCGGCGGAGGACGGGCCGGCGGCGGTCAGACAGGTGGCCGCCGCCAGCGCCGCGGTGGCGGCGGCGAGTACGGATCGCATGCGCATGGCGGTCACCGTAGGGCGGGACGGTGAAGCGCGGGAGACCGCCAGGCGTCAACTCGCCGTGAGATCCCGGTGGATGACCTTGGCAACGCCCTGGATGGTGGTGATGCCGTAGTTCATGGTGCTGTTGCCGTGGGTCAGCACCGAGATCATGTAGTCGTGGCCGCCGCCCTTGAAGGTGCCCACGCTGTGCACCCGCCAGCCGTTGGTGGCCCGCTCCAGCCAGCCGTTCTTGACGTGCACGATGACGTCGGAGGGCGCTCCGTACGGGGTGCCCCAGCGCTGGGAGGAGACCACGTCGCCCATCAGCTTGCGGACGTACCAGCGGGAGTCGTCGGTGAGCACCGCGTTCTTCGCGGTCAGCAGCTTCATCAGCTTCTGCTGGTCGGTGGCGGTGATCTGGGTCAGGCCCCAGTAGCCGTTGGCGCCGGGCGTGGTCTGCGTCATCTGGGCGGCGGCGAGGAAGTTCTTCACCTTGGTGACGCCGAGCTGCTTCCACAGGGTGGTGGTGGAGGCGTTGTCCGACTTGGTGATCATGGCCGTGGCGAGGGACTTCTCCCGGCTGGTGAGGGCCCGGCCGGTCTTCTGCGCGTCCCACAGCAGGGTGGCGAGGACGGTGACCTTCACCACGCTGGCGGAGTCGAAGGCGGTGCCGGAGCGCAGCGTGCAGGTGGTCTTGGTGACCCGGTCGTAGACCCCGACGGCGATGGTTCCCTTACGGGTCGCCAGCGCGGCGGTGATGTCCTTCTTCAGCTTGTCGGCGAGCCCGGCCTTGGCGGACGTACAGCTGACGGCGGGTGTCGCGGCGCTCGCGGGTGTGACGGCGGCCACAGAGGCGACGAGTACGCCGCCCGCCACCCATCTGGCACGTCTGGATATCCGGTGAGTCATGCCCTGTTGACTCACGAGCCCGCGGGAAAGGTTGTAGGCGTTGGGGAAGGGTTGTACGAGCTGTTACCTGTCACCCTCCCTTGGGGTGGGGCGAGCGCTCAGGGGTGGACGATGGAGTTCGAGGAACTGAGAGATCTGCTGCTGTCCCGCGTGACCTGGATCGCGTTCGGCGTCGGCACCCAACTCCTGTGCGCCCTGGCGGCGTTCTGGTACGCCTGGGGCCACGGCGCCACGCGGGACACGTGGCTCGTGGCACTGGCGGCCTGCGCGGTCTGCCAGGGGATCGCCGTCACAGCAGTGCTGTGGCCCGGCGCGGAGGCGGGCTCCCGTGAGAACACCGAGGGGCACCAGGGCCTGACCATCGGCGTGCTGTGCCTGATCTGGATCGTCGCCGCGCTCCCCGGCGGCGGGCTGCTGATGCTGACCGGCCACTCTCCGGACGGACACGAGGTCCAGGCAGTGTTCCTGGGCGGCACCGCTTTCACGCTCACGTCGATCGCGGGCCTGATCACCGCGGTCGCCCTCGCGGACCAGGTACGCCCGAGCGGTGACGCCAACGACGCGCCCGGCGCCTCCGGCCTGGGCGACTTCGACGACGGCGGCGCCGGGGACTGACCGACGGCCGGCCCGGCCCCCGTCCGCTCTCCCGCGTCAACTCGCGTAGACAACGGCCGATTTGCCGTTTCCGGTCACCCAATGGACACGCCAAGTCCATTTACATGGCCGCATGTCCATGTCACTCTCCCTGGTGCCGCCTTCAATCAACCCGCGTAGATCGGACTCCCCACATGCTGGCGACACGCATACCCCGCTGGAGGGCGGTGGCCCTCGCCACCGCCACGGTCCTGGTCGGGCTCAGTGCCCCCGCTCTCACCGCGACCCCCGCCGCGGCCACCACGACCGCGTATGACAGCACGTACTACAAGAACGCGATCGGCAAGTCCGGCACCAGCCTGAAGAGCGCGCTGCACACGATCATCACCCCGCAGACCAAGCTGTCGTACTCCGCAGTCTGGGAGGCGCTGAAGGTCACCGACCAGGACCCGAACAACAGCAACAACGTCAAGCTGCTGTACTCGGGCATCTCCCGCAGCAAGTCGCTCAACGGCGGCAACAGCGGGAACTGGAACCGTGAGCACGTCTGGGCGCAGTCCCACGGCGACTTCGGCACCTCGGCCGGTCCGGGCACCGACCTGCACCACCTGCGCCCGGAGGACGTGTCGGTCAACTCCATCCGCGGCAACAAGGACTTCGACAACGGCGGCAGCAGCTTCACCAACTCCGGTGGCAGCCTGACCGACTCCAACTCCTTCGAGCCCCGCGACGCCGTCAAGGGCGACGTGGCCCGCATGATCCTCTACATGGCCGTCCGCTACGAGGGCGACGACAGCTGGCCGAACCTGGAGCCCAACGACGCCGTCACCAACGGCAGCGTGCCCTACCACGGCCGGCTCTCGGTCCTGAAGGCCTGGAACGACGAGGACCCGCCGGACGCCTTCGAGGAGCGCCGCAACCAGCTCATCTACACCAACTACCAGGGCAACCGGAACCCGTTCATCGACCACCCGGAGTGGGTCGAGGCGATCTGGTAGTCACCCGGCATCCCCGTACTCCGCACCAGGGCTCCCCAGTCACCCTGGTGCGGAGTACGTCGCTCCGGCCTCGTTCCGCGGCCGCTCCGACGAGGAGTCTCACCCGCGACGATCTTTCTTTCCACGTCATAAAATTGCAGATAATGCGACCCATGCGACTCAATACCGGCGACCGAGCGGCGCTGAAGAAGGTGCTCCAGGCGCGGCGGGCCGCCATCGACCCCGTGGCCAAGGGGTTCCCGCGACGGGTGGCCGGGCCCGGGCGGCGGGCCGCGGGGTTGAACCAGGAGCAGATGGACGAGCTGCTGGGGCGGGCGCGGGGGACGTACAACCGGTTCGAGAACGGTCAACTCGTCCGCCCGGCCGCCGACTTCCTCACCGCGGTGGCGAAGACGCTGGAGCTCAGCGAGCAGGAGTGGACCTTCCTTTGGCAGCTGACTCGCAAGGAGAACCCGCCCCGCACGCTGCACGACAGCTCCGGGATGTCCCTGTCGGGGATGTGGCGGGGGCTGCTCGACCGGGTGAGCGGGGCGGTCGCGTATGTGAGCAACGCGGAGTTCGACGTCGTCGCCCACAACGAGGACTACCGGCTGCTCTTCCCCGAAGGGCACGCCCCGGCCAACATCATGCGCGGTCTGCTCCTGGACCCCGAGATCCGCACCGGGACGCTGCGGGACTGGCCGACCACCTGGGCCCCGGCCGTCATGCCGTTCCTCAAGCACGCCGTGGAGCTCCGCCCGGGGAGCACCGGGCTCGCCGCGCTCGAACGGGACGTCCTCGCCGACCCGTCGGCCGGGCCGCTCTACCGCGCCTCCGCCTCCGTGCCCCTCCCTCACGTCGACGGCTCGGAACTGCCCGTCCACCACGCCGTGCACGGCCCCGGCTGGCTCGCCACCTGCCTGGCCGAGCCGATCGTCGCCCCCGGGGCCCGGATCAACCTCAGCTTCTACCGCTCCGACGTCAGGTGCGTGGGCGCGAACATCCGCAGCACCGCCGGGAGTACGACCACCGAGGGCCCCGGCGTCGCCAGCGCCTTCGCCAGGTCCGCCGCCAGCGTCTCGGGCGTCGTACGCACCCCGGGCACGCCGAAGGACTCGGCCAGCGCCACATAGTCCGGGCGGGTCAGTTCGGTCGCCGTGGGCTCACCGAAGGCGTCCGTCATGTACTCGCGCAGGATGCCGTAGCCGCCATCGTCGATGATCAGCCAGGTGACGCCCAGGTCGTACTGGCGGGCCGTCGCCAGTTCCGCGATGGAGTAGAGCGCGCCGCCGTCGCCGGAGACCGCCAGCACCGGCCGGGTCGGGTCGGCCGCCGCCGCGCCGAGCGCCGCGGGGAAGCCGTAGCCGAGGCCGCCGGCGCCCTGGGCGGAGTGCATGTGGTTCGGGCCCTTGGCGTCGAAGGCGGACCAGGCCCAGTACGCCAGGATCGTCATGTCCCAGAAGGACGGCGAGTCGGCGGGCAGGGCCGTGCGGACCGACGCCAGCACCTCCTGTTCCAGGGTGAGTTCCTGGGACGCGATGCGTTCCCGCACGCGGGACAGCACGTCCCGCACCCGCTCCGGCGCCGAGTCGTCCGTGCGCTTCGACACCGTCTCCAGCAGCGCCTGCAACGCGAGCCGGGCGTCCGCGTGGATGCCGAGCGCGGGGTGGTTGGACTCCAGCTTCCCGAGGTCCGCCTCGATCTGCACGACCCGGCCGCGCGGCCTGAACGTGTGGTAGTTGGAGGAGAGTTCGCCCAGACCGGACCCGACCACCAGCAGGACGTCCGCGTCCTCCAGGAAGTCCGTGGTGTACCGGTCCTCCAGCCAGGACTGGAGGGACAGCGGATGCGTCCACGGGAACGCACCCTTGCCGCCGGGGGTGGTGACGACCGGCGCCCGGAGCAGCTCGGCGAGCTGCCGGAGCTTGCCGCTCGCGTCCGCCCGTACGACCCCGCCGCCCGCGATGATCGCCGGGCGCTCGGCCCTGGAGAGCAAGTCGGCTGCCACAGCCGTCAGTTCGGGACGCGGAGGCAGCTCGTCGGGGAAGGCGTCGCCGCCCGTCACCACCGGCAGCGAGGTCTCGGCGAGCAGCACGTCCTGCGGGATCTCCACCCACACCGGGCCGTGCGGCGCGGTCAGCGCCGCCTTCCAGGCCGCCGCGACGGCGGACGGGATCTGCGACTGCGTGCGGACGGTGTGCACGGACTTCACCACGCCCCGGAACGAGGCCGACTGGTCGGGAAGTTCATGCAGATAGCCGTGGCGGCCGCCGCCCAGGCCCGCGGTCGGGATCTGGCTGCTGATGGCGAGGACGGGGGCGGAGGCGGCGGCCGCCTCCTGGAGCGCGGCCAGGGAGGTCAGCGCGCCGGGGCCGGTCGACAGCAGCAGCGGGGCCGCCTCGCCGGTGATCCGGCCGTAGGCGTCCGCCGCGAACCCGGCGTTGTTCTCCACCCGCAGCCCGATGTAGCGCAGATCGCTGCGGCGCAGCGCGTCGAACATGCCGAGGGCGTGCTGGCCGGGCAGGCCGAAGACGGTGGTGGCACCGAGCCCGGCCAGTGTCTCCACGACCAGGTCTCCGCCGGTGCGGCCGGGGGGAGGGTTCAGCGCGGCCTCCGTCTGGGCGGCGGTGGGGCGGAGCACCAGGTCGTGGTCGTGAGTCACTTCGCGCGGGCCTCTGCAATCTGGCGGGACATGATCGTGGTCAGTTCGTACGCCGTGTGGGACGCGGCCACCGACGTGATCTCGGCGTGATCGTACGCGGGCGCCACCTCGACGACGTCGGCCGAGACCAGGTTGCAGGAGGCGAGTCCGCGCAGGATCTCCAGCAGCTCGCGGGAGGTCATGCCGCCCGCCTCGGGGGTGCCGGTGCCGGGCGCGTGCGCCGGGTCCAGGCAGTCGATGTCGATGGAGATGTACAGCGGCCGGTCGCCGATGCGCTGGCGCAGCTGGTCGGCGATCTCGTCGGCGCCCCGGCGGTAGACGTCGGAGGAGGTGACGATGCCGAAGCCCATCTTCTCGTCGTCGGTGAGGTCCTGCTTGCCGTAGAGCGGGCCGCGGGTGCCGACGTGGGAGAGGGCGGAGGTGTCGAGGATGCCCTCCTCCACCGCGCGCCGGAAGGGCGTGCCGTGGGTGTACTCCGCGCCGAAGTACGTGTCCCAGGTGTCCAGATGGGCGTCGAAGTGGAGCAGGGCGACCGGGCCGTGCTTCTTCGCGACGCTCCGGAGCAGGGGCAGCGCGATGGTGTGGTCGCCGCCGAGGGTCATCAGGCGGGCGCCGGTGCCGAGCAGGTCGTCGGCGGCGGCCTCGATGGTCTCGACGGCCTCGTTGATGTTGAACGGGTTCACGGCGATGTCCCCGCCGTCCGCCACCTGGGCCAGCGCGAACGGGGAGGCGTCCTGCGCGGGGTTGTAGGGGCGCAGCAGCCGGGACGCCTCACGGATGGCGTTGCCGCCGAATCGGGCGCCCGGCCGGTACGAGACGCCCGAGTCGAAGGGCACGCCGACCACGGCGACATCCGCGGTGCCGACCTCGTCCAGGCGCGGCAGCCGGGCGAAGGTCGCGGGTCCGGCGTACCGGGGGATGCGCGAGGAGTCGACGGGGCCGCGGGGCGTCTCGTTGCTGCTCATGGGGATATGCCTTCTTTCCTACGCTTCATCGCGTATGTACATCTTTGGCTACGACTCTACTGGGAAGCCGGGACCGGTTCGGACACGAGTTCGGGATCGGCGTCGGGGTCGGGGTCGGGCGCCCGTCCGGCGAGGCGCTCCCGCCAGGCGGCGAGGACGGCCGCGTCGGTGGGCTTCGTCACCAAGGAGACGGCGACGTAGGCCGCAAGGGAAGACAGCAGGCCGTAGTAGACGGGTTCATTGGCGAGGATTCCGTACGTCGCCATCAGGCCGACGACCGCGAGTCCGCCGACGATCACCGAGGCGAGGGCGCCCTGCGCAGTGCCACGCCGCCACAGCAGTCCGCCGAGGATCGGTACGAGCAGTCCGCCGACCAGGAGGTTGTAGGCGACCGTCAGCGCTTCGACGACGTTGTTCAGCGCGATGGCCGTGGCGATGACCCCCACGCCCATGATCAGGATGAAGGCGCGGTTGCCCTTGACCTCGTCGTGCGCCTCCCCGGACGGCCGGATCACGCCCCGCAGCCGCGACCAGATGTCGTTGTTGGCGACGGTGGCGCAGGCGATCAGCGCGCCGGAGGAGGTCGACATCACGGCGGCGAGGGCGGCGGCCAGCACCAGTCCCCTGACACCGACGGGGAGTTCGTCCTTCACGATGGTGGCGAAGGCGTCGTCGGCACTGGCCAGGTTCGGGTAGAGGACCTTGGCGGCGGTACCGATGACGGCGCCGGCCAGGGCGTAGACGAGACAGTAGGTTCCGGCGACCGTGCCGCCCCACTGGGCGGTCCTGTCGCTGCGCGCGGTGAAGACGCGCTGCCAGATGTCCTGACCGATGAGCATGCCGAAGGTGTAGATGAGCACGTAGGTGAAGATCGTCTCGCCGCCGATGCCCAGCGGGTCGAAGTACTCGGTGGGCAGCTGCGCCTTCATCTCACCGAACCCACCGGCCTTGACGACGGCGATGGGCAGCAGCAGGAGCAGCACGCCGATGGTCTTCACCACGAACTGCACCATGTCGGTGAGCGTGATCGACCACATCCCGCCGAGCGTGGAGTAGGCGACGACGATCGAGCCGCCGAGCACGATGGCGAGGGTGCGGTTCATGTCGAACAGCACATCGAAGATGGTGGCGTAGGCGATCGTCGAGGTGACGGCGAGCATGAGGGTGTACGCCCACATGACCAGCCCGGAGATGACCCCGGCCCGGCCGCCGTACCGCAGATCGAGCATCTCGGAGACGGTGTAGACCTTGAGCCGGGCGATCCGGGCGGAGAAGAAGACGGACAGGGCGAGCAGCCCAAGACCGATGGTGAAGACCATCCAGGCGCCGGAGAGCCCGTACTGGTACCCGAGGCCCACGCCGCCGATGGTCGAAGCGCCGCCGAGAACGATCGCGGCCATGGTCCCGGAGTACATCGCGGGACCGAGCCGCCGCCCGGCGACCAGGAACTCGCTCTTGGACCTGGCGCGGCGCATGCCCCACCAGCCCATGGCCAGCATGCCGACCAGATAGACGACGATCACTGTGTAGTCGACGGCCATGTGGGGCCCACCTTTCTTCGCGGCTGAACCGCCGCCGCTTCCGTGGTTCCGCGAGTGATGGCTGAAGCGCTTCGGGGGTTGACCCTAGGTGGCCGAAAAGAGGCCCGGAAGTGTACGTTTCATCCATTGAGCCCCTACGAAGTAGAGGGAACGCACACCATGCCGGACCCGTCCGTCCCACCCACCCCACCGGTCCCGCTGTCGGCGCTGCTGGCCCGGGAGGACCTGGGCCTCCAGCAGATCGCGGGCCCGCGGGACCCCTCGACCGTCATCCACTGGGCCCACACCTCGGAGATGGCGGACCCCTACCCGTACCTCCTGGGCGGCGAGCTGCTGCTGAGCGCGGGTGTGCACATCCCGGACGCGGCGGGCTCGGGCACGTACTTCGACGACTACGTCTCGCGGATCGTCGCGGCGGGCGGCGCGGCCCTCGGCTTCGGCCTGGCCCCGGTCCACGACACGGTGCCGCGCGCCCTGGTGGCGGCCTGCGACACCTACGGCCTCCCCCTGCTGGAGGTCCCGCCCCAGACCACGTTCTCCGGCATCGCCAGGGCCGTCTGGCAACTGATGGCCCAGGCCCGCCTGGCAGAACTCCGCCGGGTGACCGAGGCCCAGCAGAGCCTCGCGGCAGCAGCCTCCCGCCCGGACCCGGTACCTGCCGTGCTACGGCAACTGGCTCAGCGGGTCGGGGGGTGGGCGGTGCTGTACGGGCCGGACGGCGGAGAGATCGCGGAGGCGGGGCGGGTGCCGACGAGCGAGGCGCGGGCGGCGTTGGCGGACCTCAGCGGCGTGGTTGCACCGGCCGTAGCTGCGGGCAGTCGTGCCGACAGAGCTGCGCCCACCCCCACCTCAGCCACGGACACGGTCGCGAACACCCACCTCGCCACCTACGCCCTCGGCCCAGGACACGGCTTCGTGCTGGGCGTGGCGGCAACGCACCGCGACCCCGCCAACCACACCATCGCCTCGGTCGCCGCCGTACTCCTCTCCCTCCTCACCGGGGAACAGCAGAGCGGCACCGGCGCGGCCCGCACCTCCGCACTGGTGCGGCTCCTGCTGGGGGCCGCACCACAAGACGTCGTCCCCCTCCTCGGCACCGGCGAGTCCCTGGTCGTGCACGCCCGCCCCGACGCCCCCACCACCCCCGACCCGGTAGCCGCCTCCGCCCTGGGCACCGCCCTCGGCTCCCCCTTGGTCGACCTCGCAAAGGACGTCGTACGCATCCTGGTCCCCGCCGACCGAGCCCCGACTCCCCAACCCGGCTGGACCCTCGGCGTCAGCGACCCCGCGCCCCCCGCCGACTGGCCCGCCGCCGACACCCGGGCCGCCCGCGCACTCGCCCGCGCCCGCGCCACCCGCACCCCCCTGGTCCGCCACGGCGTCCGCCCCGGTCTCGCCGAACTCGTCCCGCACGACGAGGCCGAGGCCCACGCCCATACCCTCCTCCAACCGATCGCCCACACCCCCGCGCTGGTGGACACGCTCCGCACCTGGCTGTCCCTGCACGGCAGTTGGGACCGCACGGCCGTCGCCCTCGCCGTGCACCGCAACACCGTCCGCCAGCGCATCACCCGCTGCGCCGCGCTGCTCGACACCGACCTCGACGACCCCGACGTCCGCATGGAGCTCTGGTTCGCACTGCGTCAGTGACTTTCGGTCAGTGACCCACGTCCCAGCGGCCGGGACAGGCCGCGCGCCACCAGGACTCTGCCTCACAATGGGACACATGCCGATACCCGGGACACCCAGCCGCGCCGAGCTCGTCGAACACCTCGTCAGAACCCGTATCGCGGGCGACGTAGCCACTCCCCGCGAGAACAACCTCTCCCACTACCGCAAGCTGGCGAACGGCGACCGGAACTTCTGGCTCGGTCTGGAGCTGGGTGACCGCTGGACCGACGAGCAGGACGTGCTCGCGGTGATGGCCGAGCGCGTCGGGGTGAACGACGATCCCGAGTACCGCTACGGCCAGGACACCATCGACCCCGAACTGACCGTCGCCGCCCTGGAGCGGATGGCCGGCCGGCTGCGCAAGGCGGCCGACGGCGGCCAGCGGGTGCTGTTCGCCACCGGTCACCCCGGCGGCCTGCTCGACGTGCATCGCGCGACCGCCGCCGCCCTGCGCACGGCCGGCTGCGACATCGTGGTGATCCCGGACGGGCTCCAGACGGACGAGGGCTACGTCATGCAGTTCGCGGACGTGGCGGTGCTGGAGCACGGCGCGACCCTGTGGCACACCCACTCGGGCGCGCCGATGAAGGCGATCCTCACCGCCCTGGAGCGGCTCGGTGACCCGCTGCCCGACCTGGTCGTCGCCGACCACGGCTGGGCGGGGTATGCCGGTCGGCACGGCGTCGACTCGGTCGGCTACGCGGACTCCAACGACCCGGCCCTCTTCCTCGCCGAGTCCGAGGGGACCGTCCAGGTGACGGTCCCGCTCGACGACCATGTGGTCAGCCCCCGCTACTACGACGCGATGACCGCGTATCTGCTGGCGGAGGCGGGACTGGTCTAGGGCCTGTCGGGAGTCCGGGGGGCGCGGACCACGCCCTCCTGGATCACCGAGATCGCCAGCCGGCCGTCCTGGGTGTAGATCCGGGCCTGGCCCAGGCCCCGGCCGCCGGAGGCCGACGGGGACTGCTGGTCGTACAGCAGCCACTCGTCGGCGCGGAACGGCCGGTGGAACCACATCGCGTGGTCCAGCGAGGCGCCGACGACATCGCCGACGGCCCAGCCGCCCCGGCCGTGCGCGAGCAGCACCGAGTCCAGCAGGGTCATGTCGGAGACGTAGGTGGCGAGGACCACGTGCAGCAGCGGGTCGTCGCCGAGCTTGCCGTTGGTGCGGAACCAGACCTGGGAGTGCGGCTCGCGCGGCTCGCCGAACCTGCCGTACGGCGGCTCGTCGACGTAGCGCAGGTCCACGGCGGCGCGTGCCTCCAGGAACCGGTCCACCACCGCGCGGTCGAGATGGCCGTAGCCGCGCAGCCGCTCCTGGGAGGTGGGCAGCGTCGCGGGGTCCGGCGAGTCGGGCATCGGCTCCTGGTGATCGAAGCCCTCCTCCGGCCGCTGGAAGGAGGCGGACAGCGCGAAGATCGGCTGCCCGTGCTGAACGGCGACCACCCGGCGGGCCGTGAAGGACCGGCCGTCGTTCATGCGGTCGACGGTGTAGACGATGGGCGCGCCGGGGTCCCCGATGCGCAGGAAGTACGCGTGCAGGGAGTGGGCGAACCGGTCCTCGGGGACCGTCCGCCCGGCGGCGACCAGCGCCTGGGCCGCGACCTGTCCGCCGAAGACGCGCGGGACGACGGCGGACCGGGACTGGCCGCGGAAGATGTTCTCCTCGATCTGCTCCAGGTCGAGCAGATCGAGGAGATCCTGTAGTGCCTCGTTCATGGCAACTGGTTGTACCGGCCAGTCATTTCGGGGACCTTACAGGCCCATGTCCTTGGCGATGATCGACTTCATGATCTCGCTGGTGCCGCCGTAGATGCGGTTCACCCGGTTGTCCGCGTAGAGGCGGGCGATCGGGTACTCGTTCATGAAGCCGTAGCCGCCGTGCAGCTGGAGGCAGCGGTCGATCACGCGGTGCGCGACCTCGGTGCAGAAGAGCTTCGCGGAGGCGGCCTCGGCGGGGGTCAGCTCACCGGCGTCCAGGGCCTCCAGGGCGCGGTCGGCGACGGCCTCGGCCGCGTCCACCTCGGCCTGGCAGGCGGCCAGCTCGAACTTGGTGTTCTGGAAGGCGGCGACCGGCTTGCCGAAGACGGTGCGCTCGGTCACGTACTGCTGGGCGAACCGCACCGCGGCCTTGGCCTGGGCGTAGGCGCCGAAGGCGATGCCCCAGCGCTCGGAGGCCAGGTTGTGGCCGAGGTAGTAGAAGCCCTTGTTCTCCTCGCCGAGGAGGTCCTCGACCGGGACCTTGACGTCGACGAAGGCCAGCTCGGCGGTGTCGGAGGTGCGCAGGCCCAGCTTGTCCAGCTTGCGGCCGATGGAGTAGCCCTCGGCCTTGGTGTCCACGGCGAACAGGGAGATGCCGTGGCGGCGGTCCTCGGCGCTGGGCGCGTCGGTGCGGGCGCAGACGATCACGCGGTCGGCGTGCACACCACCGGTGATGAAGGTCTTGGAGCCGTTGAGGACGTAGTGCGTGCCGTCCTCGGAGAGCTTGGCGGTGGTCTTCATGCCCGCGAGGTCGGAACCGGTGCCCGGCTCGGTCATCGCCAGCGCCCACATCTCCTCGCCGGAGACGAACTTCGGCAGGAAGCGCTTCTTCTGCTCGTCGGAGGCGAGCATCTTGATGTACGGCAGGCCGAGCAGCACGTGCACGCCGGAGCCGCCGAACTGCACACCGGCGCGGGCGGTCTCCTCGTACATCACCGCCTCGAACTTGTACGAGTCGATGCCGGCGCCGCCGTACTCCTCGTCCACGCGGATGCCGAAGACGCCGAGCTCGGCGAGCTTGTAGTAGAACTCGCGGGGCGCCTGGCCCGCCGCGAACCACTCGTCGTAGACCGGGACGACCTCGGCCTCGATGAAGGCGCGGATGGTCTCCCGGAACGCCTCGTGATCCTCGTTGAACACCGTACGGCGCACGGCCGCCTCCTCCACCTGGCTCTGTCTAAGCGCTTGCTCAGACAACCGTACCGGCGAGTATGAAGCCCCGTCCAGAGGAGCCCGGCCGTAACGCTCGTCACCCTTGCCGCAGGATCAGGCCTCCACGAGGCCCAATTCGCGGGCGATCAGCATGCGCTGGACCTCGCTGGTGCCCTCGCCGATCTCCAGAATCTTGGAGTCCCGCCACATCCGGGCCACCGGGTACTCGTTCATGAAACCGTAGCCGCCGTGGATCTGGGTGGCGTCGCGGGCGTTGTCCACCGCGATCGTCGAGGAGTACAGCTTGGCCAGCGCCGCCTCCTTCTTGAAGGGCTCGCCGGAGACGAGGCGGCTGGCCGCGTCACGCCAGGCGAGGCGGGCGGTGTGGGCCTTCATCTCCATGTCGGCGATCTTGAACTGGATGGCCTGGTTGGCGCCGATGGGACGGCCGAAGGCATGCCGTTCCTTCGCGTACTTCACCGACTCGTCCACACAGCCCTGCGCCAGGCCCGTCGCCAGGGCCGCGATGGCGATCCGGCCCTCGTCCAGGATGCGCAGGAACTGGGCGTAGCCGCGGCCCTCGGTGCCGAGCAGGTTGGCCCGCGGGACCCGGACGTCGGCGAAGGACAGCTCCCGGGTGTCGGAGGCGTTCCAGCCGACCTTCGAGTAGGCCGGGGCCACGGTGAAACCGGGGGTGCCGGCGGGGACGATGATCGAGGAGATCAGCGGGCGGCCGTCGGGCTTGCGGTCGGTCACCGCGGTGACCGTGACCAGGCCGGTGATGTCGGTGCCGGAGTTGGTGATGAAGCACTTGGTGCCGTTGATCACCCACTCGTCGGTCTCGGGGTCGAGCCGGGCCGTCGTCCGGGTCGCGCCCGCGTCGGAGCCGCCGTCCGGCTCGGTCAGGCCGAAGGCGCCGAGCAGCTCGCCGGAGCACAGCCGGGGCAGCCACTGCCGCTTCTGCTCCTCGGTGCCGAACAGATGGATCGGCATGGCGCCCAGCGAGACGCCTGCCTCCAGGGTGATGGCCACCGAGGAGTCGACCCGGGCCAGTTCCTCCAGGGCGATGCCGAGCGCCAGGTAGTCACCGCCCATGCCGCCGTACTCCTCGGGGAAGGGCAGCCCGAACAGGCCCATGCGGCCCATCTCGCGGACGATCTCGTAGGGGAACTCATGCCGTTCGTAGAGGTCACCGATCTTGGGCGCCACGACGTCGTGCGCGAACTCCTCCACCGTGTGGCGCAGTTCTTCGAGCTCGGGGGAGAGCTTGTGGTCCATGGGGGTTCACTCCTTGTGGGAGAGGGCTCGTACGGTGCGGGACGGGCTGGGGCGGCCCAGTCGGCCGGCCATCCACTCGCTTGTGGCGACGAGACGGCCGAGGTCGACCCCGGTGTCGATGCCGAGGCCGTGCAGCATCCACACGAGGTCTTCGGTGGCGAGGTTTCCGGTGGCGGACTTGGCGTACGGGCAGCCGCCCAGGCCGCCCGCGGAGGCGTCGACGATGGTGACGCCGTACTGGAGCGCGGCGAGGGTGTTCGCGAGCGCCTGTCCGTAGGTGTCGTGGAAGTGCACGGCCAGCGCCTCGGTGGGCACGCCGGCCTCGCCGAGCGCGGTGAGCAGCGCGCTCACCTGGCCCGGGGTGGCGACGCCGATGGTGTCGCCGAGGCTGAGTTCGTCGCAGCCCATGTCCAGCAGGGCCTTGCAGACGCGGACCACCTGGGACGCGGGCACGGGGCCCTCCCAGGGGTCGCCGAAGCACATCGACAGATAGCCGCGGACCTGTGCGGCTCCCTCCGCCTTCGCGCGGGCCACCACCGGCTCGAACATGGCGAGCGCCTCGTCGACCGTGCGGTTGAGGTTGGCCTTGGCGAAGGACTCGGTGGCGCTGGCGAAGACGGCCACCCGGGTGGCGCCGAGCGCGAGCGCGCGGTCCAGGCCGCGTTCGTTGGGCACCAGCACCGGCAGCGCCACCGGCAGCTCGGCGACGAGCGGGAACAGCCGCTCGGCGTCGGCCAGTTGGGGCACCCACTTGGGGTGGACGAAGCTGGTCGCCTCGACGGTGGTCAGGCCCGCGTCGGCGAGGCGGTGGATGAACTCCGCCTTCACCTCGGTCGGCACGGTCGCCTTCTCGTTCTGCAGCCCGTCGCGGGCGCCCACTTCATGGATCCGGACGCGGGCGGGCAGACCCGGGGCGGGTACGGGCATGGGGAGCCCGAGTTCCAAGGCGCTCATGCCTCCTCCTCCGTCTGCTCGGCCGGGGTGATCACGGCGAGCACCTGGTCCATGGCGACCGTCGTGCCGGGTACGACATCCAGCTCGGCGACGGTTCCGGCGTGCGGCGCGGAGATGACGTGCTCCATCTTCATCGCCTCGACCACCAGCAGGCTCTGACCGGCACTCACCTCGTCCCCGACGGCCACCTTCACCACCGTCACGGTCCCGGGCATGGGCGCGGTCAGCGAGTCGGCACCGGCGTGCGCGGCCCCGGTGAGGGAGGCGGCGACCGGGTCGTGGTCGCGCACATGCCAGGCGTCGCCGTCCCGGCCCAGCCAGTCGGCGGCCCGGTGGAAGGTGTGCCGGACGCCGTCGAGGGTGACGGACACCCGGTCCTCGGTGACGGTGTCGGCACCGTTCGCCGCGTGTGCGACGGGTTCGAGTCCCGGCACCCGCAGATCGAAGGCGAGCGGCTCGGCCGTACCGCCGAGACGCCAGCCGCTGGGCACCGAGAACGGGTCGGTCCAGCCCTCGTCGGCGGGCCGCAGCCCTTCGAGCCGTACGGCCGCCGCCGCCGCGTACACCTCCTCCGGCACCTCCGCCGACACCAGGGCGTCGACCTCCCGCTCGACCAGACCGGTGTCCAGCTCCCCGGCCACCACCGCCGGATGGGCCAGCAGCCGGCGCAGGAACCCGGCGTTGGTCTGCACGCCCAGCGTCACCGTCCCGGCGAGCGCCGCGCGGAGCTTGCGCAGGGCCGTGGCGCGGTCGGGGCCGTAGGCGATGACCTTGGAGAGCATCGGGTCGTACAGGCTGCCGACCTCGGTGCCCTCGGTGAGCCCGGAGTCGGTGCGCACGCCGTCACCCTGTGGCTCGCGCAGCCGCAGCACCGTGCCGCCCGAGGGGAGGAACCCGCGCGCGGGGTCCTCCGCGCAGATCCGGGCCTCGATCGCATGCCCGGTCAGCCGGATGTCGTCCTGGGTGAAGGCGAGCTTCTCCCCGGCCGCGACCCGCAGCTGCCACTCCACCAGGTCCATGCCGGTGATCAGCTCGGTGACCGGGTGCTCCACCTGGAGACGGGTGTTCATCTCCATGAAGTAGTACGCGTCCGGATCGCCGCCGGGCACGATGAACTCCACCGTGCCCGCGCCCCGGTAGCCGCAGGAGCGGGCCGCCTGGACGGCCGCCTCCCCCATCGCCGCCCGCGTCTTGTCGTCGAGGAGCACGCTGGGCGCCTCCTCGATGATCTTCTGGTGGCGCCGCTGGAGGGAGCACTCGCGCTCGCCGAGGTGGACGACATTGCCGTGGCCGTCGGCCAGGACCTGGATCTCGATGTGCCGGGGGCGGTCGATCCACCGCTCGACCAGGAGCGTGTCGTCGCCGAAGGAGGCCGCCGCCTCGCGCCGGGCCGCCGCGATCTCCTCGTCCAGCACGGCCAGGTCCCGGACCAGCCGCATGCCCTTGCCGCCGCCGCCCGCGCTGGGCTTGAGCAGCACCGGGGCGCCCAGGTCCCGCGCCGCCGCGGCGAGTTCGGGGTCACGTCCGCCGGGGACGACCGGGACTCCGGCCGCCTGCACGGTCTCCTTGGCGCGGATCTTGTCGCCCATCAGGGAGATCGCCTCGGCCGACGGCCCGATGAAGACCAGGCCCGCCTCGGCGCACGCCCGAGCGAAGGCGGCGTTCTCGGCGAGGAACCCGTACCCCGGGTGGACGGCCTGGGCGCCGGTGCGGGCCGCCGCCTCCAGCAGCCGGGGCACGGACAGATAGCTCTCGACGGCGGGCGCCGGACCGATCCGTACCGCCGTGTCGGCCTCCCGGACGTGCCGGGCGTCGGCGTCGGCGTCGGAGAAGACGGCGACCGAGCGGATGCCGAGGGCGCGCAGCGTACGGATGACCCGGACCGCGATCTCGCCCCGGTTGGCCACCAGGACTGTGTCGAACATCGTCATCGGTAAAAGCCCCTCACATCCGGAAGACGCCGAACTGGGGTTCACCCAGGGGCGCGTTGGCGCAGGCCGTCAGTGCCAGGCCCAGCACCTGCCGGGTCTCCAGCGGGTCGATGACACCGTCGTCCCAGAGGCGGGCGGTCGCGTAGTAGGCGTTGCCCTGCTGCTCGTACTGGGCGCGGATCGGCGCCTTGAAGGCCTCTTCCTCCTCGGCGGGCCACTGTTCGCCGCGGGCTTCGAGCTGGTCGCGCTTGACCGTGGCGAGGACCGAGGAGGCCTGCTCGCCGCCCATGACGGAGATCTTGGCGCCGGGCCACATCCACAGGAAGCGGGGCGAGTAGGCCCGGCCGCACATGGAGTAGTTGCCCGCGCCGTAGGAACCGCCCACCACCACCGTCAGCTTGGGGACGCGGGTGGTGGCGACCGCGGTCACCATCTTGGCGCCGTGCTTGGCGATGCCGCCCGCCTCGTAGTCCCGGCCGACCATGAACCCGGAGATGTTCTGAAGGAACACCAGCGGGATCCCGCGCTGGTCGCACAGCTCGATGAAGTGGGCGCCCTTCTGGGCGGACTCGGAGAAGAGGATGCCGTTGTTGGCGACGATGCCGACCGGGTGGCCGTGGATCCGGGCGAAGCCGGTGACCAGGGTCTGCCCGAACTCGGACTTGAACTCCGCGAACCGGGAGCCGTCGACCACGCGCGCGATGATCTCGCGGACGTCGTAAGGGGTGCGGGGGTCGGCGGGCACCGCGCCGTAGAGGCCGTAGGGGTCGACCTTGGGCTCGGCGGCGGGCTCCACCTGCCAGGGGAGCGGCCCGCGCGCGGGGAGGGTGGCGACGATGTTGCGGACGATCCGGAGAGCGTGCGCGTCGTCCTCGGCGAGATGGTCGGTCACGCCCGAGACCCGGGAGTGGACCTCGCCGCCGCCCAGCTCCTCGGCGGTGACGACCTCACCGGTGGCGGCCTTCACCAGCGGCGGGCCGCCCAGGAAGATCGTGCCCTGGTTGCGGACGATGACGGCCTCGTCGCTCATCGCGGGCACATAGGCGCCGCCCGCCGTGCAGGACCCGAGGACGGCCGCGATCTGCGGGATCCCCGCGCCCGACATCCGGGCCTGGTTGTAGAAGATCCGCCCGAAGTGCTCACGGTCGGGGAAGACCTCGTCCTGCATGGGCAGGAAGGCGCCGCCGGAGTCGACGAGATAGAGACAGGGCAGCCGGTTCTCCAGGGCCACCTCCTGGGCCCGGAGGTGCTTCTTCACCGTCATCGGGTAGTACGTGCCGCCCTTGACGGTGGCGTCATTGGCGACGATCACACACTCGCGTCCGCTGACCCGGCCGATCCCGGCGATGACACCGGCCGCGGGGGCCTGTCCGTCATACATGCCGTCGGCGGCCAGCGGCGCCAGTTCCAGGAAGGGCGAGCCCGGGTCGAGCAGGGTGTCCACCCGGTCCCTGGGCAGCAGCTTGCCGCGCGCGGTGTGCCGTGCGCGTGCCTTCTCCCCACCGCCCAGCCGGGCCGCGGCGAGCTTGCCGCGCAGCTCCTCGACCAGCGCGAGCTGCGCTTCCTCCTGGGCCTTCCAGGCCTCCGACGCGGGATCTGCCGCGCTCGTCAGCTCGGGTGCCTCGTGCATCCTGCGGTCCCCTCACCCTTGTTAATGAGCGTTAACGCATTTCCTTCAGGTTAACGACCGCTAACCTCCCTGTCTAGAATTGCTCGCATGGCCACCAGAACCGACGCACCCACCCGTCGTGAGCAGATCCTCAAGGAGGCCGCGCGGCTGTTCGCCGAGCGCGGGTTCCATGGCGTGGGGGTCGACGAGATAGGCGCCGCCGTCGGCATCAGCGGCCCCGGCCTCTACCGGCACTTCCCCGGCAAGGACGCGATGCTGGCGGAGCTGCTGGTGGGGATCAGCGGGCAGCTGCTGACGGGGGCCAAGCGGCGCCTGGCGGAAGCCGACGGCGAGGGACCCGGCACGGTCCTGGACTCCCTCATCGAGGGGCATATCGACTTCGCGCTCGACGACCGGCCGCTGATCACCCTGCACGACCGCGAGCTGGACCGGCTGCGCGACAGCGACCGCAAGCTGGTCCGCCAGCTCCAGCGGCAGTACGTCGAGCTCTGGGTGGACGTGGTCCGCAAGGCCTACCCGGCACTCACCGAACCGAGCGCCCGCTCGGCGGTCCACTCGGTCTTCGGTCTGCTCAACTCCACGCCCCACCTCGGCCGCCCGGGCGCGCTGCCGGGCCGGGGCACGACGGCGGAGCTGCTGCACCGGATGGCAAGAGGTGCGTTCGGGGCGGCCAGCGGGTCTGACTGAGGCTCAACAGCCGGAGCGGGTAAGGAAGTTGAAGCCAGGGCCAGGAGACCGGGCGGAGCGCCCGAACCTGTGAGTCCGAGCCGAGGGCACCCCGGGGCCTGGACAATCAGTCAGGTTAGGCTAACCTACCTTCGAATTGTCCGGCGCAAGATCGCCCTGTTCGAAAGCAGCGTACCCATGCCCAACGCCAGAGCCACCCACCTCACCCGCCGTGGCATCCTCGCCGCGGGCGGCGCCCTCGGCCTCGGTGCCGTGCTCGCAGCCTGTGGCGACGACGACGCGAAAAGCGGTGGCTCCGACAAGGGGACGGCCGCCGCGAAGTCCGGCCCGTGGACGTTCAAGGACGACCGCGACAAGACCGTGAAGCTCGACAGGATACCGGCGAACATCGTCGCGTTCACCGGTGTCGCCGCCGCGCTGTACGACTACGGCATCGAGGTCAAGGGCGTCTTCGGCCCGACCAAGACGACCGACGGCAAGGCCGACGTCCAGGCCGGCGACATGGACATCAGCAAGGTCACCATCCTCGGCAACGTGTGGGACCAGTTCAACGTCGAGAAGTACGCCGCCCTCGCGCCCGAAGTCCTCCTCACCACGACCTTCGACAACGTCGGCACCCTCTGGTACGTCCCCGAGGCGTCCAAGGACAAGATCGCCAAGCTCGCCCCGAGCGCCGCGATCTCCGTGTTCGACCGTCAGCTGACCGAACCGCTCCAGCGCATGTGGGAACTGGCCGAGTCGCTCGGCGCCGACATGAAGGCCGACAAGGTCGTCCAGGCCAAGAAGAAGTTCGAGGAGGCCGCGGCCCGGCTGCGCGCCGCGACCAAGGCGAACCCCGACATCAAGGTGCTGGCCGGTTCCGCCAGCGCCGAGCTGTTCTACGTCTCGGGCTCCAACCTCTCCATCGACCTGGAGTACTTCAAGTCCCTCGGCGTGAACTTCGTCGAGCCCCCGGAGAAGGCCAAGAAGGCCACCGGCGGCTGGTTCGAGAGCCTGAGCTGGGAGAACGTCGACAAGTACCCGGCGGACGTCATCATCATGGACGACCGCTCGTCGACGATCCAGCCGGCGGACATCACCGAGGCGACGTGGAAGAAGCTGCCTGCCGTCAAGGCGGGGCAGGTCATCGCCCGTTCGCCCGAGCCGATCCTGTCGTACGACAAGTGCACGCCGCTTCTCGAGAACCTCGCCGAGGCGATCGAGAACGCGAAGAAGGTCGCCTGACCGAGCTCCCCCACCCCCCTCTCAGGAGCAACCCGAGATGACCACGGCCGTTGCCGTCGATTTCCGTTTCTTCTCTCTTCAGGTGGTACGGACTCGGCGGCTCGGCCCGTCCCTGGTCCGGGTCACCTTCGGCGGGGAAGAGCTGCGCGACTTCCACTCCGACGGGTGCGATCAGTCGCTGTCGCTCTTCCTGCCGCAGCCGGGGCAGGACGCGCCCGCCGTTCCCGTCGAGCTCGGGGACGGGTGGTGGCAGGGATGGCGTGAACTGCCGGACGACGTACGGGCGGTGATGCGGTCGTACACGCTGCGGTCGCTGCGGCGGGATCCGGACGAGATCGACATCGACTTCGTGCTGCACGAGCCCGCCGGGCCCGCCTCCCGGTGGGCCTCGCGTGCGTCCGCCGGGGACCGGGTACTGCTCATCGGGCCCGCCGTCGCGGACAACCGGGCCATCCGGTTCCGCCCGCCCGCGGACACCGATCTCATGGTGATCTGGGGCGACGAGACCGCCGTACCGGCCGTCTCCGCCATCGTGGAGTCGCTGCCGGCGGGCACTCGGGCCCGGGTCTGGCTGGAGGTGCACCACGCCGGTGACATCCAGGACCTGAGCACCGGGGCGGACGCCGAGATCAACTGGCTGGTCCAGGAGGGCCAGGGCGCCGAGGGGTCCCCCATGGCCCTCGACGCCCTGCGCGAGGCCCGACTCCCCGCCGCGCAGGCCCCGTACGTCTGGATCGCGGGCGAGTCGGGGTGCGTGAAGGCGCTGCGCCGGCATTTCGTGGGCGAGCGCGGGATCGACCGGCGCCGGGTCACCTTCGTCGGCTACTGGCGGCGCGGGCTGACCGAGGAGCAGTTGCGCGAGCGCGGCGAGTGATGCGCCGGAAGTGACCACCGTCACGGGTGGGGCTGGGTTTCCTATGCGTGACGGATGGCCAGATTAGGTTAGGCTTACCTAAGTTGATCGACTCCGTTCGCTCTCCCCACTCCGCATCGCCTTCGTCCCGCACGGACTTCCCTCGGAGGACCCCCCATGCGCTCGCACCTGCTCAATGACACGACCGCGGAGCAGTACCGCCGCTCCGTGACCGAAGGAATCGAGCGGGTGGCCGGCAAACTCGCCACCACCGACCGGCCGTTCACCGGTGTCACCGTCGACGCCCTCGCCCCCACCATCGACGCGATCGACCTCGACCAGCCGCTGTACGACACCGCGGCCGTGCTCGACGAGCTGGAGGACGTCTACCTCCGGGACGCGATCTACTTCCACCACCCGCGCTACCTCGCCCACCTCAACTGCCCGGTCGTCATACCGGCGGTGCTCGGCGAGGCGATCCTCTCCGCCGTCAACTCCTCCCTCGACACCTGGGACCAGTCGGCCGGCGGCACCCTGATCGAGCGCAAACTCATCGACTGGACGACCGCCCGGATCGGCCTCGGCCCCGCCGCCGACGGCGTGTTCACCTCCGGCGGCACCCAGTCCAACCTCCAGGCGCTGCTGCTCGCCCGCGAGGAGGCCAAGACCGACTCCTTCGCCAAACTGCGCATCTTCGCCTCCGAGGTCAGCCACTTCAGCGTGAAGAAATCGGCCAAACTCCTCGGTCTCAGCGCCGATTCGGTGGTCTCCATCCCCGTCGACCACGACAAGCGGATGCAGACCGTCGCGCTCGCCCGTGAGCTGGAGCGCTGCGCCAAGGACGGTCTCGTCCCCATGGCCGTGGTCGCCACCGCCGGC
The DNA here is from genome assembly GCF_027270315.1 of Streptomyces cinnabarinus. Classification (NCBI taxonomy): domain Bacteria; kingdom Bacillati; phylum Actinomycetota; class Actinomycetes; order Kitasatosporales; family Streptomycetaceae; genus Streptomyces; species Streptomyces cinnabarinus. Next base: position 3,517,295 of record NZ_CP114413.1, read on the forward strand.
ACCACCGACTTCGGCTCCATCGACCCGCTGCCCGAGATCGCCGAGCTGTGCGCGCAGTACGACACCTGGATGCATGTGGACGCCGCCTACGGCTGCGGTCTGCTCGCCTCGGTGAAGTTCCGGGACCGGATCGACGGCATCGAGCGCGCCGACTCGGTCACCGTCGACTACCACAAGTCCTTCTTCCAGCCGGTGAGTTCCTCCGCAGTGCTGGTCAGGGACGCGGCCACGCTGCGCCACGCCACCTACCACGCGGAGTACCTCAACCCGCGCCGGATGGTGCAGGAACGTATCCCCAACCAGGTCGACAAGTCCCTCCAGACCACCCGCCGCTTCGACGCGCTGAAGCTGTGGATGACCCTGCGGGTGATGGGCGCCGACGGCATCGGGCAGCTCTTCGACGAGGTCGTCGAACTGGCCGCCGAGGGCTGGAAGGTGCTCGCCGCGGACCCGCGCTACGACGTCGTGGTCGAGCCGAGCCTGTCCACCCTCGTCTTCCGCTACATCCCGGCCGCGGTGACCGACCCCGCCGAGATCGACCGCGCCAACCTCTACGCCCGCAAGGCCCTGTTCGCCTCCGGTGACGCCGTCGTCGCGGGCACCAAGGTCGGCGGCCGCCACTACCTGAAGTTCACCCTGCTCAACCCCGAGACCACGACGGCCGACATCACCGCCGTCCTCGACCTGATCGCCGGCCACGCCGAGCAGTACCTGGGAGAGTCCCTTGACCGCGCTTCCTGAAGCCACCGAGTCCACGACCAAGACCTACGACTTCGTCGGCATCGGGCTCGGCCCCTTCAACCTCGGCCTCGCCTGCCTCACCGAGCCCATCGTCGAACTCGAGGGTGTCTTCCTGGAGTCGAAGCCCGACTTCGAGTGGCACGCCGGCATGTTCCTGGAGGGCGCCCACCTCCAGACGCCGTTCATGTCGGACCTGGTCACCCTCGCCGACCCGACCTCGCCGTACTCCTTCCTCAACTACCTGAAGGAGAAGGGCCGGCTGTACTCGTTCTACATCCGCGAGAACTTCTACCCGCTGCGGGTGGAGTACGACGACTACTGCCGATGGGCCGCGAACCAGCTGCGCAGCGTCCGGTTCCGTACGACGGTCACCGAGGTGACCTTCGACGAGGACGCCGAGGTGTACGTCGTACGGACCGAGGCCGGTGAGGTCTTCCGCGCCCGGCACCTGGTGCTGGGCACCGGCACCTCCCCGCACTACCCGGCGGCCGTCGAGGGCCTCGGCGGCGACTTCATCCACAACTCCCGCTATGTGCAGCACAAGGCGGAGCTCCAGAAGAAGGAGTCCATCACGATCGTCGGCTCCGGCCAGTCCGCCGCCGAGATCTACTACGACCTCCTCGCCGAGATCGACGTCCACGGCTACCGGCTGAACTGGGTGACCCGCTCCCCGCGCTTCTTCCCGCTGGAGTACACCAAGCTCACGCTGGAGATGACCTCGCCGGAGTACATCGACTACTTCCGCGCGCTGCCGGAGGCGACCCGCTACCGGCTCACCGCCGCGCAGAAGGGCCTGTTCAAGGGCATCGACGGCGATCTCATCAACGAGATCTTCGATCTGCTGTACCAGAAGAACCTCGGCGGCCCGGTGCCCACCCGCCTGCTCACCAACTCCGCCCTGAACGGCGCGCGGTACGAGAACGGGACGTACACGCTCTCCTTCCGCCAGGAGGAGCAGGAGAAGGACTACGAGATCGAGTCGCAGGGTCTGGTGCTCGCCACCGGATACGCCTACGCCGAGCCGGAGTTCCTCGCGCCCGTGCGCGACCGTCTGGTCCGTGACGCGCACGGCAGCTTCGACGTCGCCCGCAACTACGCGATCGATGTGACGGGCCGGGGCGTGTTCCTCCAGAACGCCGGTGTGCACACCCACAGCGTCACCAGCCCCGACCTGGGCATGGGCCCCTACCGCAACAGCTACATCATCCGCGAGCTGCTCGGCAGCGAGTACTACCCGGTCGAGAAGACCATCGCGTTCCAGGAGTTTGCCGTATGACCTTCACCTTCCGCCCGCTCGACCCCCTGAAGGACGCCGAGCTGCTGCACACCTGGGTCACCCACCCCAAGGCGGCCTTCTGGATGATGCAGGACGCCAGGTTGGAGGACGTCGAGCGCGCCTACATGGAGATCGCGGCCGACGAGCACCACCACGCGCTGCTGGGCCTCGACGAGCGCGGCGCGCCCGCCTTCCTGATGGAGAAGTACGACCCCGCGCACCGCGAACTGGTCGGCCTCTACGAGCCGCAGCCCGGCGACATCGGCATGCACTTCCTCACCCCGGCCACCGACACACCCGTGCACGGCTTCACGCGCTCGGTCATCACCGCCGTCATGGCGCACCTCTTCGAGGACCCGGCCGTGCAGCGCGTGGTCGTCGAGCCGGACGTCTCCAACAAGGCCGTGCACGCGCTGAACGAGGCGGTCGGGTTCGTCCCCGAGCGGGAGATCCGGAAGCCCGAGAAGATGGCGCTGCTGAGCTTCTGCACCCGGGAGCACTTCTTCAAAATTCAACACAGCTTCGCCGCAAGGGCGGTGACCGCATGAGCCTCGCCGACTCCGTCGCCCACCTCTCCCCCGAGCGCTGGGAGCAGGCCAACCGCCTCCTCGTCCGCAAGGCGCTCGCCGAGTTCGCGCACGAGCGGCTGATCACGCCGGAGGCCACCGCCGACGGCCGCTTCGAGGTCCGCAGCGACGACGGTCTGACCCGCTACGGGTTCACCGCCGTCCGCCGCGCCCTCGACCACTGGCAGGTCGACGCCGACTCGATCACCCGTCAACGAGACGGCGTCGACCTCCCTCTGGCCGCGCTGGACTTCTTCATCGAGCTGAAGCAGTCCCTCGGCCTGAGCGACGCGATCCTGCCGGTCTACCTGGAGGAGGTCTCCTCCACCCTCTCCGGCACCTGCTACAAGCTCACCAAACCGCAGATGCCGGTGGCGGAGCTGGTCGGCTCGGACTTCCAGGCCATCGAGACCGGCATGACCGAGGGCCACCCCTGCTTCGTCGCCAACAACGGCCGGCTCGGCTTCGGCGTCCACGAGTACCTCTCGTACGCCCCCGAGACCGCGAGCCCCGTCCGGCTGGTCTGGCTGGCCGCGCACCGCTCGCGGGCCGCGTTCACGGCGGGCGTGGGCCTGGAGTACGAGTCCTTCGTCCGGGACGAGCTGGGCGAGGACACGGTCGAGCGCTTCCACGCCGTACTGCGGGAGCGGGACCTGAACCCCGCCGACTACCTCCTCATCCCGGTCCACCCCTGGCAGTGGTGGAACAAGCTGTCGGTCACCTTCGCGGCGGAGGTCGCGCGGGGCCATCTGGTGTGCCTGGGCGAGGGGGACGACGAGTACCTGGCCCAGCAGTCCATCCGGACCTTCTTCAACACCTCCAGCCCCGAGAAGCACTACGTGAAGACGGCCCTGTCCGTCCTCAACATGGGCTTCATGCGCGGGCTCTCGGCGGCATACATGGAGGCGACCCCGGCCATCAACGACTGGCTCGCCCAGCTCATCGAGGGCGACCCGGTGCTGAAGGCGACGGGCCTCACGATCATCCGCGAGCGCGCGGCGGTCGGCTACCGGCACCTGGAGTACGAGGCGGCGACGGACCGCTACTCGCCGTACCGCAAGATGCTGGCGGCGCTGTGGCGGGAGAGCCCGGTGGCGTCCCTGCGCGAGGGCGAGTCGCTGGCCACGATGGCCTCCCTCGTCCACGTCGACCACGAGGGCGCGTCCTTCGCGGGCGCGCTGATCGAGCGGTCGGGCCTGGCGCCGACGGAGTGGCTGCGCCGCTACCTCACGGCGTACTTCACCCCGCTCCTGCACAGCTTCTACGCCTACGACCTGGTGTTCATGCCGCACGGCGAGAACGTGATCCTGGTGCTGAAGGACGGCGTCGTCGAGCGCGCGATCTACAAGGACATCGCCGAGGAGATCGCGGTCATGGACCCGGACGCGGTACTGCCGCCGACGGTCGAACGCCTCCGCGTGGACGTCCCCGAGGACACGAAGCTCCTGTCCCTCTTCACGGACGTCTTCGACTGCTTCTTCCGCTTCCTCGCGGCGAACCTCGCCACGGAGGGCATCCTCTCCGAGGACGACTTCTGGCGCACGGTCGCCGAGGTCACCCGTGCCTACCAGGCCGAACTGCCGGAACTGGCCGACAAGTTCCGCCAGTACGACATGTTCGCCCCCGAGTTCGCCCTGTCCTGCCTCAACCGCCTCCAACTCCGCAACAACCAGCAGATGGTGGACCTGACGGACCCGGCGGGGGCACTGCAACTGATCGGGACGCTGAAGAACCCGATAGCGGGGCTGTAGCCCCAACAGACCGATGGGCGCCCCGGAGTACGGTCCTCCGGGGCGCCCGTCAATGTTTCAGGCCGCCGGCCAGGGAACCTGTGGCGATCGATAGAACCCGATTCCCATCGCCTCCCAGCGAGGCCCTTGCGCGGCGAGCCGCACCTTGTAGCCGTCCCAGTCATGCGTGGCCGCCGGTGACCACCCCGACTCGGCCACCCCCGCGACCCTCGGGAACGCCATGAACTCGATGTCGGCGGAAGTCTTCAGCGTCTCACTCCACAACGGCGCCTCGACCCCCCGCACAGCCGCCGCGGGCACCCCGGCCAGATAGTTCCCGGGATCCCAGTCATAGGCCCGCCGGACCTCGACGTACCCCGCCCACGACAACCCCAGCGGCGTGCTCGCGTCGTACTTCATATCGAGGTAGATCCGATCCGCGGGCGAGAGGATCAGCCCGGTCCCGTTTCGAGCCGCCGCAGCGACCTCCGCCTTCTCCTCCGCACTGGTGCCATCGAGCCCCCAGTACTGCGCAAGCGCCCCCTTGGCCGGCCCAGCCCCCGTGAGCTGGTGCCAACCGATCACCGTCTTCCCGTACTTGGCGACCACGGGCTGTACCCGGTCTATGAACTTCACATAGTCCGCGTGCGGAGTGGAGTGCGCCTCGTCCCCGCCGATGTGCAGATACCGCCCCGGCGTCAGCGCGGCCAGCTCCCGGATCACGTCGTCCACGAAGTCGTACGTGACGTGCTTCGGCACGCACAGCGAGCTGAAGCCGACCTCCGTGCCGGTGTACAGCGGCGGCGCCACCCCGTCGCAGTTCAGCTCGGCGTACGAGGCGAGCGCCGCGTTGGTGTGGCCCGGCATGTCGATCTCGGGCACGACCTCCAGGTGCCGGGAGGCGGCGTAGCGGACGATCTCCCGGTAGTCGTCCTTGGTGTAGTAGCCGCCGGGTCCGCCGCCGACCTCGGTCGAGCCGCCGTAGGTGGCCAGGCGCGGCCAGGAGTCGACGGCGATGCGCCAGCCCTGGTCGTCACTGAGATGCAGATGCAGCTTGTTGAACTTGTACAGCGCCAACTGGTCGATGTACCGCTTCACTTCGTCCACGTCGAAGAAGTGCCGGGAGACATCGAGCATCGCGCCGCGCCAGCCGTAGCGCGGGCTGTCCTTGACCGTGCCGCCCGCGACCAGCCAGGGGCCGGGCTGCACGGAGTCCTTCTCCACGGCCGCGGGAAGGAGCTGGCGCAGGGTCTGGACGCCGTGGAAGAGGCCCGCGGGTTTGGCAGCCGTGATGGTGACGCCCCGCGCGCCGCTGTCGAGGCGGTAGCCCTCGGCGCCGTAGGGGCCCTTCGCGAGCTTCAGCCGGATGCCGTCGCCGTGGGTGCTGACGGGCAGCCGGTAGCCGGTCGAGGGCCGCAGGATGTCCGCGAGGTACTGCCCGATCCGCCCGGCCGCACGCGAGCCGTCGACGCGGATTCGGGTGCCGTCGGTGATGCGGTACGGGGATCCGCCCGGTGTGACGGAGGACGGGGCGGGGACCACCCGGTCGAGCGGGATCGCGGCCGGCCCGGTGCCCGCGGGCACCGCGCCGGTGGTGGAGACGCCGGCCGCCGATGAGCAGCAGCGAACCGAGAAGGCGAAGCGTTCTGTGGCGCTGTCTCACATTCGGTCCCTTCGGTGAGCTCCGATAGGTACAGACCACTGTCTCGCGAGACGGTGGAACAATCACCCCCATGGCGGAAATCATCCAGAAGGACGGCACCTGGGCCTTCGACGGGGACGCGCTGCGGCTGACGCCCGGCCGGGACAAGAACGTCAGTCTCCTGCGCAAGACCCTCGGTGAACTCGTCGTCCCCCTGGGCGCGTTGGCGGGGGTCTCGTTCGAGCAGGGCAAGAAGGCGGGGCGGCTCAGGCTGCGCCTGCGGGACGGCGCGGATCCGTTGCTGAACGCCACCGGCGGACGGCTCACCGAGCCCCACGACCCGTACCAGCTGATCGTCGAACCCGGCCGCTACGGCGTCGCCGAGTACTTCACCGAGGAGGTCCGCAACGCCCTGCTGCTGGACCAGGTCCCGGCCGACCCGGTGAACGAGTACCTCCTGCCGGGCCCGGCCGTCCCGCTCTCCGTCTCCGCCGGGGACGGCACCGCGAGCTTCGACGGGGAGCGGATCCGCCTGGAGTGGAACTGGAAGACGGAGGACGCCAAGGCCGCCGCCGGGTCCCGCACGCTCGGCCTGACGGACATCGCCGCCGTCGAGTGGCATCCGGCGGCCGGCCTGGACAACGGGCACCTCCGCTTCACCGTGCGCAACGCCCCGACCAAGGCCCCGCCGAAGTACGACCCCAACGCCGTGGAGCTGTGGGGCTTCAAGAAGGACCCGCTGATGGCCCTGATCGCGGCGGCCGTCCAGGCCCGCCTCCCGCACCCCTCGGCGCCCGCCGACGACGTACGGCAGCCGCAGCCGGACGCCGCCGCCCCCGCACTGCCGTCCGCCGCCCCCGCCGAGGACGGCCATGACGCGCTGCTGCGCCGGCTGCGCGAGCTCGGCGAGCTGCACCGCACGGGCGTCCTGACCGAGGAGGAGTTCACCCTCGCCAAGCAGGCGATCCTGAAGCGGATGTGACCCGGCCCCTAGCAGTTCCCCAGCCCTCCGACACGCCCCTGCCCGAAATCGGGCAGGATTCTTGCGAAAGAGTCTCCGGTACCCCAGGATCTACCGGGTGCACGACGAACTTGTTGATCATCTGACGCGGTCCACGCCCCTCAACCGGGGCGAGGCGCTGCGGGTGATCCAGGACGTGCTCGCCTACTTCGACGAGACGACCGAGGAGTTCGTCCGTCGCCGCCACCGCGAGCTCCAGGCCCAGGGCCTGGTGAACGCGACGATCTTCGAACGGATCGAGGCGGACCTGAAATACCGGGCGGTCGCACCGCCGGAGCTGACCCTCCGGCAACTGCGCCGCATCGTCTACGGCTGAGTCGTACGGCCAGGAAACGGAATACCTCTATATGTGCGGAATCGTCGGATACATCGGCAAGCGTGATGTGGCCCCGCTGCTGCTCGAAGGCCTGCAGCGCCTGGAGTACCGCGGCTACGACTCGGCCGGCGTGGTCGTCTCCTCCCCGAAGGCGCCCGCCCTGAAGCTGGTCAAGGCCAAGGGCCGGGTCCGCGACCTGGAGGCCAAGGTCCCGGCGCGCTTCAAGGGCACCACCGGCATCGCCCACACCCGCTGGGCCACCCACGGCGCCCCCTCCGACGTCAACGCCCACCCGCACCTGGACGCCGAGGGCAAGGTCGCCGTCGTCCACAACGGCATCATCGACAACGCCTCCGACCTGCGCCGCAAGCTGGAGGCGGACGGCGTCGAGTTCCTCTCGGAGACCGACACCGAGGTCCTGGTCCACCTGATCTCCCGCTCGCAGGCGGAAAAGCTGGAGGACAAGGTCCGCGAGACCCTCCGGGTCATCGAGGGCACCTACGGCATCGCCGTCATGCACGCCGACTTCCCGGACCGCATCGTGGTCGCCCGCAACGGCTCCCCGGTCGTCCTCGGCGTCGGCGAGAAGGAGATGTTCGTCGCCTCGGACATCGCCGCGCTGGTCGCCCACACGCGGCAGATAGTGACTCTCGACGACGGCGAGATGGCCACCCTCAAGGCCGACGACTTCCGCACCTACACCACGGAGGGCACCCGGACGACGTCCGAGCCCACCACCGTGGAGTGGGAGGCCGCCTCCTACGACATGGGCGGCCACGACACCTACATGCACAAGGAGATCCACGAGCAGGCCGACGCCGTGGACCGCGTGCTGCGCGGCCGCATCGACGACCGCTTCTCCACCGTGCACCTCGGCGGCCTCAACCTGGACGCCCGTGAGGCGCGCCGGATCCGCCGTGTGAAGATCCTCGGCTGCGGCACCTCGTACCACGCGGGCATGATCGGCGCCCAGATGATCGAGGAGCTGGCCCGGATCCCCGCGGACGCCGAGCCCGCCTCGGAGTTCCGCTACCGCAACGCGGTCGTGGACCCGGACACCCTCTACATCGCCGTCTCCCAGTCCGGTGAGACCTACGACGTCCTCGCGGCCGTCCAGGAGCTGAAGCGCAAGGGCGCGCGCGTCCTCGGCATCGTCAACGTGGTCGGCTCGGCCATCGCCCGCGAGGCCGACGGCGGCATCTACGTGCACGCGGGCCCCGAGGTCTGCGTGGTCTCCACCAAGTGCTTCACCAACACCACGGTGGCCTTCGGTCTCCTCGCCCTGCACCTCGGCCGCACCCGTGACCTCTCGGTCCGCGACGGCAAGCGGATCATCGCGGGCCTGCGCAAGCTCCCGGCCCAGATCGCCGAGATGCTGGAGCAGGAGGACGAGATCAAGAAGCTGGCCGAGGAGTACGCCCAGGCCCGCTCGATGCTCTTCATCGGCCGCGTCCGTGGCTACCCGGTGGCCCGTGAGGCGTCCCTGAAGCTCAAGGAGGTCTCCTACATCCACGCGGAGGCCTACCCCGCCTCCGAGCTCAAGCACGGCCCGCTGGCCCTGATCGAGCCCGCCCTCCCCACGGTCGCGATCGTCCCCGACGACGACCTCCTGGAGAAGAACCGCGCCGCGATGGAGGAGATCAAGGCCCGCAGCGGCAAGATCCTCGCGGTGGCCCACCAGCCCCAGGAGAAGGCCGACCAGACGATCGTGGTCCCGAAGAACGAGGACGAGCTGGACCCCATCCTGATGGGCATCCCCCTCCAACTCCTCGCCTACCACACGGCCTTGGCGCTGGGCCGGGACATCGACAAGCCGAGGAACCTCGCCAAGTCGGTAACGGTCGAGTAGAAGCCTGTTTTTTCAGGGGCGCGGGGGCGGCTCCGCCGCGCAGGCACGATCAGCCCCCACGCACCCGCACAGGCCACAGACACGAAACGGCCCCCCACGTGATGCCACCATCCACGTGGGGGGCCACCCAATTCGCCGGGGAGCCGCCCACCCCCCGGCCTGCGCAGCTAGCCGGCAGCCGTCACGCCCCGGCCAGCAGCACGCTTGGGCAGCGCCGTCGGCCAGTGAGCCAACGCCGCGGTCGCCGCGTACCAGGCAACTGCCCCCGCCGCGACGGCGAACCAGCCACCGGCCTTCGCCAGCCCGTCGCTCTCGGCGAACATCGAGATGGACAGCAGAAGCAGTCCGACGAAGAACAACCCATGGGTCCCCTGCGTCAGTTGATCCCCACCCGCGAGGGTCAACGACAGCGCCACGAGGGCGAACAGCAGCAGGAACAGCCCGGCCGCGTTCGCGGAGACGGCCACGTCGGCAGAAACAGCCCACGTGAACCAGAGCGCCCCCAGCACCGTGAACCCGGTGCCACCGGCGGAGTCCCCGTCCCGGAAGGCCATGAGACCGGCGACGAACAGGGCGACTCCGCCCACGTACTGGGCGATTGATACGGCGTCAGCGGCCGACACACCGTCGATCGCCTCGGTGTACCCGAGCCCGAAGGCCAACAGGGTGACACCGAGGGCGAGTCGGCCGACCACGGTGGTGGTTCCGCTTCCCGCAGAGACGTCGTTGTCCACGGCGGGCTCCCTTCATGCAAGTGCAGTTGCGCGGTGAGCGATATATGCCCTTCACAAAGGCACAAACACCTCTACGCGCCAGTAGATTTATGCGCTGAGGGAAGTTGCCGGGGAGCGCCAACGGCGCATCTCACCTGGGACAACGGCGAGTTACGGAATGACAACGACGGGCCGCTGCGCCCGCTTGGCGAGCCGCCCGGCGACGGAGCCGAAGATGCGGCCGACGATGCCGTGGGTGGACCCGACGACGATCGCGTCCGCTTCGTACTCCCGCCCGACCTCTTCGAGTTCATGGCAGATGTCACCGCCGCGCTCGACGAGGATCCACGGCACCTCGGAGAGGTACTCCGCGCAGGCGAGTTCCAGGCCCAGCACCTCGGTGCGGTGGTCCGGCACATCGACGAAGACCGGCGGTTCGCAGCCGGCCCACACGGTGGTGGGAAGCCGGTTGGCGACGTGCACGATGATCAGGCCGGAGCCGGAGCGGTGGGCCATGCCGATGGCGTAGGCGAGGGCGCGCTCACTGGAGGTGGAGCCGTCGAAACCGACCACGACCCCGTGCTTGAAGGCGGGGTCGCAGGAATGACGTGGTTCTTCGGCCGCCAGGGGCTCGGCCGCCGTGGGATCGGCGACGGGCCGCTTGCGGTCCGCGGGTTCGAAGAATTCGTGACCGGCCATGGCTGTCTCGGCGTTGTGATCCTTGTGTGGGGGACGACAGGGTGCGGTCGGAGCAGTGTCCGGGAATCATCTTCCCAACCCCATACCCCCAAGGGTACGGCGGCACGCCTCCTTAGCCCAGATCCCGCGACGTGCTCCCGCGGGGGTTCCAGGGAGCATGCACGAGGGGGCGCCCGTAACGCAATGGTTGCTGCGCTGTACAGGCGGTTTGCACAGGGTGCACGGACGGCTCGCGCCGCCCGCGCGCGGACGGCACAGTGACCGAGTGCCCGAACAGGCGTTGATCCCGGTGAGCCACCGACACCGGGAGCACGCAATGTCCGGACAGCAGCCCCAGGACTCCACCACCGACGTGGTCCGCTGGGCGGCCTTCTCGTGCGTCCTCGTCCCCGTCGTCCTCCTCTGGTACGGCACCTCACTGGCCGGCGCCACCGGTACCGCCCTGGGTCTCGCCGCCGTCACCGCGGTCTGCCGGGTCCTGCTGCGCCAGTCCGAGCGCGGCGCGGCCCAACTCCTCGCCGAGGAACACGCGGTGGCGGCGCCCCGACGCGGGCGCCGGCACCGGACCGGCACGGGGTGTCATCGAGGGGGACGGCGCTCCGGGGGAAATACACCGGGCGGCTGACCGGTTTCCATGCCCTCGGACGGCTCTTTTCAGCCAACTTCTGACGACCGTGCATTCCTGGCCCCAACCACCCCTCAACCCCCGTTTGACCTGCACGGAAAGGGTTCCAGGGGTGCTGCGCACCCTACGTGGATTGGCCACTGCGACAAGGCGCACTTCCCTGCACGGCCCCTGAGTGCAACGCTTCGTGATCGAATGCTTCACGCCAAGTTGCCAAGTCGACAATGTGCCGAGTGACGAACCGGCCACTGAGGCGCGACGCGACACAGTAGATTCGATCTTGACTGTCTACGGCGGGGGACTCGTGCAGGACCGAGGGGAAACGTGCAGGAGCGACACAACCGAGGAGCCGCGACCACCGAGGGGGGCTTAGCAGTATGAGCCACGACTCCACTGCCGCGCCGGAAGCCGCGGCCCGGAAACTCTCCGGGCGACGCCGCAAGGAGATCGTCGCGGTGCTGCTGTTCAGCGGCGGCCCCATCTTCGAGAGTTCCATACCGCTGTCGGTGTTCGGGATCGACCGCCAGGACGCCGGCGTGCCGCGCTACCGCCTGTTGGTGTGCGGCGGCGAAGAAGGCCCGCTGCGGACCACAGGGGGCCTGGAACTCACCGCGCCACATGGCCTGGAGGCGATCTCACGGGCGGGCACGGTCGTCGTGCCGGCCTGGCGTTCGATCACCTCACCGCCACCGGAGGAGGCGCTCGACGCGCTTCGCCGGGCGCACGACGAGGGTGCCCGCATCGTAGGCCTGTGCACCGGCGCCTTCGTGCTGGCGGCGGCGGGCCTGCTGGACGGCCGGCCCGCGACGACACACTGGATGTACGCACCGACGCTGGCCAAGCGCTATCCGTCGGTGCACGTGGATCCACGAGAACTCTTCGTGGACGACGGAGACGTACTGACCTCGGCCGGTACGGCCGCGGGCATCGACCTCTGTCTCCACATCGTGCGGACCGACCACGGCAACGAGGCGGCCGGCGCGCTGGCCCGCCGACTGGTCGTCCCACCGCGCCGGACAGGAGGCCAGGAGCGCTACCTGGACCGCTCTTTACCGGAGGAGATCGGCGCCGACCCGCTCGCCGAGGTCGTCGCCTGGGCGCTGGAGCACCTCCACGAACAGTTCGACGTGGAGACGCTGGCGGCACGGGCGTACATGTCACGCCGTACGTTCGACCGCCGCTTCCGCTCGCTGACGGGTTCGGCCCCGCTCCAGTGGCTGATCACCCAGCGGGTGCTCCAGGCACAGCGCCTGCTGGAGACGTCGGACTACTCGGTGGACGAGGTCGCCGGCCGCTGTGGCTTCCGCTCACCGGTGGCGCTGCGCGGGCACTTCCGGCGCCAGCTGGGCTCGTCCCCGGCCGCGTACCGGGCGGCGTACCGTGCCCGGCGCCCCCAGAGTGAACGGCCGACGGCGGACCTCGACAGCGCCCCAGGTCCGACGCCCACGCTCCACCCGGAGCCCGGCCCGGTCCCGCTCCAGACCCGCCGCACCCCCGCGGCGACCACCGTCGGCCAGGCCCTGGCCGCGGCCGCCGCGGACAACGGCCGGGAGACCTACGTCACCCGGGCCACCCTTCCGGGGCAGCGCAGCGGCACCTGAGCGACGGCGCACGACAGACGCCGGACAGGCCCCGAGCCTGTCCGGCGTTCCGCGTGCGGGGCAGGGGTTGGTGACAGGGGGCGACACAAAAGCGGACGTCAGCTTTAGGGTGGTCGCATGAACGATCGCATGGTGTGGATCGACTGCGAGATGACCGGCCTCTCGCTGTCCGACGACGCGCTCATCGAGGTTGCCGCCCTCGTCACCGACTCCGAGCTGAACATCCTCGGCGACGGTGTGGACATCGTCATCCGGCCGCCGGACTCGGCGCTGGAGACGATGCCGGAAGTGGTGCGTCAGATGCACACCGCGTCCGGTCTCCTCGACGAACTCGCCGGCGGCACCACGCTGGCGGACGCCGAGGCCCAAGTCCTGGCGTATGTACGCGAGCACGTGAAGGAACCCGGCAAGGCGCCCCTGTGCGGCAACTCCGTCGGCACCGACCGCGGATTCCTGCTGCGGGACATGGCGACCCTGGAGGACTACCTGCACTACCGCATCGTCGACGTGTCGAGCATCAAGGAGCTCGCCCGCCGCTGGTACCCACGCGCGTACTTCAACAGCCCCGAGAAGAACGGCAACCACCGCGCCCTCGCCGACATCCGCGAGTCCATCGCGGAACTGCGCTACTACCGCGAGGCCGTCTTCGTCCCCCAGCCCGGCCCGGACTCCGAGACCGCCAAGACCATCGCCGCGAAGCACGTCGTCCCTGCTCAGTAGCTGTTCGGCGGCGGCTCGGCAGACACTCGACGGCACGGAACGGGGCCCGGATCCGGGCCCCGGAAAAGCCGGGCGCGAGCACCCCTTCGGACCCTGTACACTTTTTCTCGGCCGGTCGGGGAAAAACCCCAAGCCGGTCATGGTGGGTGTAGCTCAGCTGGTAGAGCACCTGGTTGTGGTCCAGGATGCCGCGGGTTCGAGTCCCGTCACTCACCCTGGCTGTTCAGCCGGTGACCTCCTCTTCGAGGTCACCGGCTGAACGCGTTTCGGGCCCCGCGTACGCTCCCTGAAATGACCGAGCCACTGCGCACCCTCCGCCTGGACCTCGTCCCCCTGCGCGTCGAGCACGCCGGGGAGATGGCCGCCGTCCTGGCCGACCCGGCGCTGCACACCTTCATCGGCGGCTCCCCCGCCACTCCCGAGGCGCTGCGCGCCCGCTACGAGCGACTGGTCGCCGGCTCCCCGGACCCGGAGGTCTCCTGGCACAACTGGGTGCTGCGGCTGCGCGCCGAGGACCGTCTGGTGGGAACCGTCCAGGCCACGGTCACCGCCCGCTCCGCGGAGATCGCCTGGGTCGTGGGCACCGCCTGGCAGGGCCGTGGTCTGGCGACGGAGGCGGCACGGGCCCTCGTGGACCGGCTCCGCGATCAGCCGGCCATGGAGTCGGTCATCGCCCACGTCCACCCCGGGCACACCGCCTCCGCCGCGGTCGCGCGGGCCGCTGGGCTGACCCCGACCGAGGAGCGCCAGGACGGCGAGATCCGCTGGCTGCTCAAGCCGTAACCGCAGGTGGGGCGTATCGTCGGCTTATGGGCCGGTCTTGCTCCCGGGAGGCTCGTCATGCGGTCGCGGCACGTTCATCGGTGGCGGCTGCTGACGTGGCTGATCCTGGGGTTCAACCTGGCGATGCTGCTGTGGCTGGTGATCGCGCTGGACGCGGCCGAGGACGACAACACCTGCGTCGGCGACCTCTGTCAGGGCGCCAACGACCCGGGCAGCTCGATCGGCACCTGGCTGGTGGTCCTGGTCTGGCTGACCGGCATCGCCCTGCTGGGCGCCGCCTGGCTGATCACCCACCACACCGAACGTCCGGGCCGCCGCCCCCGCAGGGGCTGGCACCGCTGACGCCCTGCCGGGGTCAGGACGACGCCCGCTCCTCCAGCTCCGTGGCCAGCACCACCTGGCGCCGCTCCAGACCGCGGGACACCGCCGGGCGCCGGTCGGCGATCTCCTCCAGCAGGAGGTCTATCATCCGGCGGCCCATCTCCTCGATCGGCTGGCGGACGCTGGTGAGCGGCGGGTCCATGTGGCGGGCGATGGCGGAGTCGTCGTAGCCGACCAGCGCCACGTCGTCGGGGATCCGGCGGCCCGCCTCCCGCAGCACCTGCCGGGCGCCCGCCGCCATCACGTCCGAGCCGGCGAAGACGGCGTCCAGGCCGGGGCGGCGCTCCAGCAGCGCGGACATCGCGCGGCGGCCGCCCTCCTCGGTGAAGTCGCCGGGCTCGATCAGCTGGTCGTCCACCGCCTGGCCCGCGTCTCTCAGGGCCTCGCGGTAGCCGTCGACGCGGCGCTGGGCGCCGTAGACGTCGAGGCGGCCGGTGATGTGGGCTATCTCGCTGCGGCCCCGGGAGAGCAGATGCTCCACGGCCTGGCGGGCGCCGCCGTAGTTGTCGGAGTCCACCGACGTGAGCGTCTCAGCGGCGGACCTCGGGCCGCTGATCACGGCCGGTATCTCCAGCTGGGCCAGCAGATCGGGCAGCGGGTCGTCGGCGTGCACCGAGACCAGCAGCACCCCGTCCACCCGGTGCGCGGCGAGGTACTGGGCCAGCCGGCGCCGCTCCCGGTCGCTGCCCGCGAAGATCAGCAGCAGCTGCATCTCGGTGTCGGAGAGTTCGGCCCCGACGCCCTTGAGCATGTCGGAGAAGTACGGCTCCGCGAAGAACCGGGTCTCCGGCTCGGGGACGACGAGGGCGATGGCGTCGGTGCGGTTCGCGGCCAGGGCGCGGGCGGCCGTGTTCGGGACGTAGCCGAGTTCGGCGACCGCGGCCTCCACCGCGGCCCGGGTGGCGTCGCTGACCCGGGGCGAGCCGTTGATCACCCGGGAGACGGTGCCCCGCCCGACACCGGCGCGCGCGGCGACCTCTTCGAGCGTGGGACGCCCGCCACTCCGCCCCCGCGCTCCGTGGCTTGCCATGGGCTCCGCCTTTCGCCGTTGTCCTGTCGCTGGCCTGGAATTTAACAGCCTCGTCCCGCACTGTGACTGTTCACGGGCACGGCCGACCGCGCTGCGGGGGCCGCGCCCGGATCCAGTTAACGTCCCGATAACTGAACGCATCTCTCCGCCCCCATGCCCTTGACACCCCCGCCCGGACCGACGACTCTTCAACACATCACCTGTGGGAGCGCTCCCACAGTACCTGACACATACACATCCCGCACGTTCCCCGCCCGAGCCGCAGCGAGAACTAACGGGCCCAACATTGCAGTTGGCCGGGGGGTCGGCACGTCAGGGCAACAGGAGGACGCAATGCGAGCACGTACCCGAATCCGCCGCAAGGCGGTTGTCCTCGCGGCGGTGGCGTCGCTGGGCACCGGGCTGCTGGCCGGCTGTGCCGACGACGGCAACGACGACGACAGCTCGTCGACCGAGGGCGGTGGCGGCAAGACCAAGATCACCCTTGGTCTGTTCGGCACGGCCGGATTCGAGGAGTCCGGACTCTACAAGGAGTACGAGAAGCTCCACCCCGACATCGACATCCAGCAGACGGTTGTCGAGCGCAACGAGGTCTACTACCCGGCCCTGCTCAACCACCTCACCACCAACAGCGGCCTCCAGGACATCCAGATGGTCGAGGTCGGCAACATCGCCGAGATCGTCCAGACCCAGTCGGACAAGCTGCTCGACCTGTCGAAGTACGGCAAGAAGAGCGACTACCTGGAGTGGAAGTGGCAGCAGGCCACCACCGCCGAGGGCCAGACCATCGGTGTCGGCACCGACGTCGGCCCGATGGCGATCTGCTACCGCACCGACCTGTTCAAGGAGGCCGGACTGCCCACCGACCGCGAGGAGGTCGGCAAGCTGTGGGCGGGCAGCTGGGACAAGTTCGTCGAGGTCGGCAAGGACTACAAGGCGGACGGCCCCAAGGGCACCACCTTCCTGGACTCCCCCGGCGGCATGCTCCAGGCGATCCTGAGCAGTGAGAAGGACCGCTTCTACGACTCCTCCGGCGAGGTCATCTACAAGACGAACCCGGCGGTGAAGTCCGCCTTCGACCTCACCGCGGAGGCCGCCGAGGCCGGTCTGATCGGCAACCAGACGCAGTTCCAGCCCGCCTGGGACACCACCATCGCCAACAGCAAGTTCGCCGCGATGTCCTGCCCGCCGTGGATGCTCGGCTACATCAAGGGCAAGTCCAAGCCCGAGGCGGCCGGCAAGTGGGATGTCGCCCAGGCGCCGAAGTCCGGCAACTGGGGCGGTTCCTTCCTGACCGTCCCGAAGTCCGGCAAGAACGCGGAGGAGGCGGCCAAGCTCGCCGCCTGGCTGACCGCGCCCGAGCAGCAGGCCAAGCTGTTCGGCGTGCAGGGCAGCTTCCCGAGCACCCCGGCGGCGTACGAGTCGACCGAGGTGACCGGTGCCAAGAACGACATGACCGGTGACGCGCCGATCGGCACGATCTTCGCCGAGGCCGCCGCCAACATCCCGGTCCAGACGATCGGCCCGAAGGACCAGATCATCCAGCAGGGCCTGACCGACAACGGCGTGGTCCTGGTGACCCAGGGCAAGTCCGCCAAGGAAGCCTGGGACAACGCCGTCAAGACCATCGACAACGCCCTGGACCAGTGACCCGGATGAGCACTGGGCACGACACCGCCGCCGCGTCCCCCGCAAAGGAGGGGGGCGCGGCCCCGGGCCGCCCGTCGGGCGAGGGTCCGGACACCGAGCAGGAGCTGCGGCGCCGGTCCAAGCTGTCCCGCCGTTGGCAGCGGGACATGCGCTGGAGCCCGTACGCCTTCGTCTCCCCGTTCTTCCTGCTGTTCCTGGCCTTCGGCCTGTTCCCGCTGGTCTACACGGGCTGGGCCTCGCTGCACCAGGTGGAGCTGACCGCGCCGACCGACATGGAGTGGGTCGGCCTGCGCAACTACACCCGGATCTTCGACGACGAGTTCTTCTGGAACGCGGCCGAGAACACGCTGACCATCGGCATCATCTCGACCGTTCCGCAGCTGCTGATGGCGATGGGCATCGCCCACATCCTCAACTACAAGCTGCGCGCCTCGACCTTCTACCGGGTCGTCATGCTCGCGCCCTACGCGACCTCGATCGCCGCCGCCTCGCTGGTCTTCGTGCTGCTCTTCGGCCGCGACTACGGCATGATCAACTGGGCGCTGGGCGCGGTCGGCATCGACAACATCGACTGGCAGAACGACCAGTGGGCGTCCCAGATCGCCGTGTCGACCATCGTCATATGGCGCTGGACCGGCTACAACGCGCTGATCTACCTGGCCGCGATGCAGGCGATCCCGCAGGACCTGTACGAGTCGGCCGCGCTGGACGGGGCCAACCGCTGGCAGCAGTTCTTCCATGTCACGCTGCCCTCGCTGCGCCCCACGATCCTGTTCACCGTGGTCGTGTCGACCATCGGCGCCTCCCAGCTGTTCGGCGAGCCGCTGCTGTTCGACGCCAACAAGGGTGCCTCCGGCGGATCCCAGCACCAGTTCCAGACGCTCGGCCTCTATCTGTACGAGCAGGGCTGGGTGAACCAGCATCTGGGCCGTGCCTCCGCCATCGCCTGGACGCTGTTCCTGATCCTGATCGTGGTCGGCATCGTCAATTACGTCATCTCGCGCCGGCTGCGCGCCAGTAGTTAGGAGACCGGCCGTGACGACGACACTGACTCCAGCCTCCGAGACACCTCCGGAGAAGACCCGGCGGGTACGGCGGCCGAAGGCGGCCCGGGCCGGCGGAACCCTGCACGCGGGACCGATCGCGTACGTGATCCTCGCGCTGTTCACCATCGGCTCGCTGTTCCCGCTGGTGTGGACGGCGATCGCCGCCTCCCGGGACAACCAGCGGCTGGCCGAGACCCCGCCGCCGTTCTGGTTCGGCTCGAACCTCTTCGACAATCTCGATCTCGCCTGGAACGACGCCAACCTGGGCGAGGCGTTCATCAACACCACGTTCGTGGCGGGGGTGTCGGCGGCGACCATCGTGTTTCTGTCGACGATCGCCGGGTTCGCCTTCGCCAAGCTGCGCTTCAAGGGCCGTAACGCGATGATGCTGATCGTGATCGGCACGATGATGGTGCCGCCGCAGCTCAGTGTGATCCCGCTGTACATGATGGTCGCCGAGCTCGACTGGGCCGACCAGCTCCAGGCGGTGATCTTCCCGTCGCTGGTGAGCGCGTTCGGTGTGTTCTTCATGCGGCAGTACCTGCTCCAGGCACTGCCCGACGAGATCATCGAGGCGGCACGGGTGGACGGCGCGAGCAGTTGGCGCGTGATCTGGCACGTGGTGTTCCCGGCTGCCCGTCCCGCGATGGCGGTCCTGGGCATGCTGATGTTCGTGCAGACCTGGAACGACTTCCTGTGGCCGTTCCTCGTGCTCACCCAGAACGGCAATCCGACCGTGCAGGTGGCGGTCGCGGGTTTGGGCCGCGGCTATACGCCGGACCAGTCCCTGATCATGGCGGGCGCGCTGCTGGGCACGCTGCCGCTGCTGATCGTGTTCGCGATCTTCGGCAAGCAGATCGTGGGCGGCATCATGCAGGGCGCGGTCAAGGGCTGAGCCCCCGTATCCCCGAACCTCCTCAGGGGCCGGGTCACCGCCGCTCCGGCCCCCTTCTTCCTCCTCCCCATCCCCCCTGTCCGTCGGCCTGTCCGACTCTCTATGGGAGCGCTTCCATGCCTGACTCCGCACAGCCGGTGACCCCGGCGACCTTTCCTCCCGCCTTCCTCTGGGGCGCCGCCACCTCCGCGTACCAGATCGAGGGGGCGGTGCGGGAGGACGGCCGTACGCCGTCGATCTGGGACACCTTCAGCCATACCCCCGGCAAGACGGTCGGCGGCGAGACCGGTGACATCGCTGTCGACCACTACCACCGATTCCGTGACGACGTGGCACTGATGGCCGAGCTGGGCCTGACGGCCTACCGCTTCTCCATCTCCTGGTCCCGGGTGCAGCCGACCGGGCGGGGGCCCGCGGTCCAGCGGGGCCTGGACTTCTACCGCAGTCTCGTGGACGAGCTGCTCGCGCACGGCATCAAGCCGGCGGTCACGCTCTACCACTGGGACCTGCCGCAGGAGCTGGAGGACGCGGGCGGCTGGCCGGAGCGGGACACGGCGTACCGGTTCGCGGAGTATGCGCAGATCGTCGGCGAAGCGCTCGGCGACCGGGTGGAGCAGTGGATCACGCTCAACGAGCCCTGGTGCAGCGCCTTCCTGGGGTACGCGTCCGGGGTGCACGCCCCGGGCCGGACGGACCCGGCGGCCTCGCTGAAGGCCGCGCACCACCTCAACCTGGCGCATGGACTGGGCGCTTCGGCCCTGCGCTCGGTGATGCCGGCCCGCAACGGGGTGGCGGTCAGCCTCAACTCCTCGGTGGTCAGGCCGGTTTCCGACGACCCGGAAGACCTGGCGGCCCGGCAGCGGATCGACGACCTGGCCAACGGCATCTTCCACGGCCCGATACTGCACGGGGCCTACCCCCAGTCGTTGCTCACGGCGACGGCGCCGCTGACGGACTGGGACTACGTCCAGGACGGCGATCTGGCCCTGATCAACCAGCCGCTCGACGCGCTGGGCCTCAACTACTACACGCCCACGCTGGTCTCGGCCGCCGAGTCGGCCCCGGCGGGCCCGCGCGCCGACGGTCACGGGGCGAGCGCCCACTCGCCCTGGCCGGGCGCGGACGACGTGGCCTTCCACCAGACGCCGGGCGAGCGCACCGAGATGGGCTGGACGATCGACCCGACCGGCCTGCACGACCTGATCATGCGCTACACCCGCGAGGCCCCGGGGCTGCCGCTGTACATCACGGAGAACGGCGCTGCCTACGACGACAAGCCCGACCCCGACGGCCGCGTCCACGACCCCGAGCGCATCGCCTACCTCCACGGCCACCTCTCGGCGGTCCGCCGCGCCATCGAGGACGGCGCCGATGTCCGCGGCTACTACCTGTGGTCCCTGATGGACAACTTCGAGTGGTCCTACGGCTACGACAAGCGGTTCGGCGCGGTGTACGTCGACTACACCACGCTGGAGCGGACGCCGAAGTCCAGCGCCCTGTGGTACGGGCGGGCGGCCCGGTCGGGAGCGCTGCCGGCGGTGGAGTCGGACTAGACCGCTCTTCAGGAGCTGGGCGCGGCACGTGGAGGGGACGTGCCGCGCCCCGGCCGGATGGGGGACCGGCCGGGGCGCGCCCCCCGTGGGTCAGGTGGAGGCGAGGGTCAGGTGCCTACGGCTCACTTCCTACGGCTCACTTGTAGGCCGCGAAGGCCTTGCTGAAGGCGTTCTTGTCCTGGTCGATGGAGCTGCACGTGGCGTCGGCCGCGGGCTTCGGGCCGCCGGGGCAGGCCTTGTCGCGGGTGCCCGACCACATCGACAGCCAGCCGAGGCCCTTGGACTTGGCGAAGTTCACCAGCTGGGTGGCGTCCTCGACCTTGAAGATCTCCGTCACCACGTCGTTGACGCCGATCATCGGGGTGACCGCGACGGTCTTCCAGGCGGCGCTGTCGGACAGCCCGAGCACGCCCTTGATCTGGGCCTGGGTGGCGGTGGCCGCCTGTTCGGCGTAGGTGCCCATGTCGCCGCTGTAGGCCGGGCCGTAGTCCATCGCCATGATGTTGACGGCGTCGATCCGCACGCCGTTCTTCTTGGCGTCGGCCAGCAGGTCGACGCCGGGCTGGGTCAGGCCCTCCGGCATCACCGGGAGGGTGTAGGAGACGTTCAGGTCCGGGTGCTGCTTCTGGAGCTTGGCGATGGCCTGGGCGCGGCGGGTGTTGGCGGCCGCGTCGGGCAGCGCGCCGCCCTCGACGTCGAAGTCGACCTTGGTGAGGTCGTAGGCCTCCACGACCTTGTTGTACGCCGCCGCCAGCGCGTCCGCCGAGGAGCAGGTGGTGGCCAGCTCGCTGCCGGCCGCGCCGCCGAAGGAGACCCGGACGTCGCCGCCCTTGGCGCGCAGCGCGCCGATCTGCCCGGCGACCGCGTCGCTCGCCAGGTCGCTCACGCCGCCCCACTTGGGCGTGCAGCCGCCGCCGTCGGTGATGAAGGCGAGGTTGTAGTTCTTCACGCCGGTGGCCTCGGCGGTGCCGACCAGGTCGAAGGCGGGGTAGAGCGAGGTGTCGACGTACGGGGCGAACCCGGCGTTGGCGGTGTTGCCGCTGCCGGTGGACTCCGTGGCCGTCGGGGTGGGGGTGGCCGTGGCCGTGGGGGTCGGCGTGCTGGTCTTGGTGGGGGTCGGTGTCGGGGTCGCCGTCTCCGTCGGGCGCCCGGACGGCTCGGGGGTCGCGCCCCCGTCCGTCGAGCACTTGACGCCGTCCACGACACAACCGCTCGGGTCGCCCGAGCCGTTGACGACGAAGCCGACGGTGACCGACTCCCCGGCCTTGAGGCCGTCCTTGTCCCAGGCCGGGGGCTTCACGGTGACCCGCGAACCGCTCACACTGGACTCGGCGTTCCACAGCGAGCTCAGCTTCGCGCCCGACGGCAGGTCGAAGGTGAGGGTCCAGTCGGCCTTCGTGGAGCCGGTGCCGTTGGTGACGACGTACTGGGCGGTGTAACCGGTCGACCAGTCACTGGTCTTGGTGTACGCGGCGCCCACACCGGCCGCCTGCGCGGTCCCGGTGAGGAAGACGGCGCCGCCACCGACCACGGCCGCGGCGACGACTCCGCCTATCGCCTTGTTCCTGCCACTGACCCTGCGCCGGTGGATGCTCATCGCCTGCCTGCTTTCGCTGCTCACTGGGTGCTGCTCACGAGTGGGGGTGCGGCAGCACGCTAGCGAGGCCGAAACGGGCAAATGGCCTGATCGGGACGAGGGTTGCGGATCTTAGGGTGCGCTTAAGGAAGGGATCGGGACCGGTTAAAGGACAAGACCATTCGGCTGCCCCGGCGTCTGCGCACCCGGTGCCCGCGCCGCTCGGGCGCCCGACCGTCGAGCTGGATCCAGATCCGCACCTCGGTGCCGCCGAGCACGGAGGAGCCGATGCGCACATCACCGCCCGTGGACTCGGCGAGCCGGCGCACGATGTCCAGGCCGAGCCCGGTGGAACCGGCGCTGCCGGAGCCCCGGCCGCGGGCCATCGCCGCCTCCGGGTCGGGTATGCCGGGCCCGGCGTCGGACACCAGCACGATCACCGCGTCCTCGCCGTTGTGCACGTCGACCGCGAAGGCGGTGCCCTCCGAGGTGTGCCGGAAGACATTGCCGAGCAGGGCGTCCAGCGCGGCGGCCAGGTCGGCCCGCGCCACGGGTATGCGCACCGGCCGGTCGACCCCGGCCACCCGCACCTTGCGGCCCTCGTCCTCGGCCAGCGCCGACCAGAACTCCATCCGCTCGCGCACGACCTCGGCCGCGTCACAGCCGGCGCCCGGACCGATCGCCGCCGTCTGCGGCTTGGCCTCCCGCGCCGTCCGGATGATGGTGTCGACCTCCCGCTCCAGCTGGGCGACCGCGGCCCGGGTCTGCTCGGCGGCCGGTCCGTCGCCCAGCGAGGCGGCGTTCAGGCGCAGCACGGTCAGCGGGGTGCGCAGCCGGTGCGAGAGATCGGCGGCCAGCTCCCGTTCGTTCGCCAGCAGTTGGACGACCTGGTCGGCCATGGAGTTGAACGCGGTCGCGGCCAGCCGCAGTTCCTTCGGTCCCTCCTCCGGCACCCGGGCGCCCAGCTTGCCCTCCCCCAGTTCGTGCGCGCCCTCGACCAGGCGCTGCGCGGGCTGCACCATCCGGACGCCGAGCCGGTCGGCGACCGCGACCGAGCCGACGATCAGGGCGATACCCACGACGGCGAGGACCGCCCAGGCCGTCGAGACGCCGTTGCTGACCTCGGCCTCGGGGACGTACACCTCCACGACGGCGATCTCGCCGGAGCTGATCGCGACGGGCTGGAGCAGGGTGGAGCCGCCGGGCACCTCCGTGGTGGAGGCGCGGCCGAGCTTGCGGACGGTCGCGATGTCGTGGCGGGCGGCGCGCTGCCGGCCGATGTCGACGGCCTCGGCGCCGTCGGCCGCCGGTATGTGCACGGCCATCTCCGCCTCGGATCCGGCGGAGGCCACGACCCGTTCGAGCTGGTCGCGGTCGGTGGTGATGGACAGCGCGGGGGCGACCGCGGCGGCCTCCCGCTCGGCGTTGGAGAAGGCGCGGTCGCGGGCCATCTCCTTGATGACCAGGCCGAGCGGCACGGCGAAGGCCAGCACGACCATGGTGGTGACCGCCAGCGAGACCTTGACCAGGGCCCATCTCATCGCGGCGGCCCCCCGGGCACCGGTGGCTCCAGCTTCACGCCGACCCCGCGCAGGGTGTGCAGATAGCGCGGGCTCGCGGCGGTCTCGCCGAGTTTGCGGCGCAGCCAGGACAGGTGCACGTCGATGGTCTGGTCGTCGCCGTAGGACTGCTGCCACACCTCGGCGAGCAGTTCCTTGCGGGGGACGACGACGCCGGGGCGGCCGGCCAGGAAGGCGAGCAGGTCGAACTCTCGGCGCGTCAGGTCGAGGCGTACGCCGTCCAGTTCGGCCTGGCGGCGCAGCGGGTCGACGGTGAGGCCGCCGACGCGGAGCACTGACTCGGGCGGCGCCTCTCCCGCGGTGGCCCGGGAGCGGCGCAGCACGGCGGCCATCCGGGCGGAGAGGTGCTCGACGGAGAACGGCTTGGTCAGATAGTCGTCCGCGCCATCGTTCAGCAGCCGGACGATCTCCGTCTCGTCGTCGCGGGCGGTGGCGATGATCACCGGGACGTCGGTGATCCCGCGCAGCATCTTCAGGGCCTCGGACCCGTCCAGATCGGGCAGTCCGAGGTCCAGGATGACCACGTCGAAACGGAAATGGGCGACCTCGCGCAGCGCCTCAAGGGCGGTGCCGACACTGCGCACGGTGTGTGCGGCGTCGGTCAGATGCCGGATGAGGGCCGAGCGTACGAACTGGTCGTCCTCGACCACGAGCACACTTGCCATGCGCCGCACCGTACGCCATGCGGGGGAGCCCGGTCCGGACCTGTGGACAACTGCCGGGCTGTGGACAACACACGACACCAGTGGGGCGGGTGAGGCAGTATGGCCCGCGATGCGCAGAGGACTCGTACACGTACTGGCTTGGTCGCTCGCCACGGGCGCGGCGGTCACGCTGTCGTGGTGGGGCGTCCACACGGTCATGGCGGGCACGGCGTACGACCCGCCGCGCGCCCTGCCCATCGCGGCGGCTGACGCGACCACGCAGGAGTCGAAGCCGCTGGCCTCCTCGACGCAACGGGGGGCTCCGTCGGGCACCCCCACGAAGAGCCCGTCGTCCCAGCCGCCTTCGACGAAGAAGCCCAACGCCTCCAGCACGCCCACCCGCACCCCGGCCGCCCCGGCTCCCCCGGCCTCCGGACAGGTCAAGCCCTACGACACCGACGGTGGCCGAGTGGTCTTCGACCTGCGCGACACCTACGCCACGCTGGTCTCGGCGACGCCGGGCACGGGCTGGTCGATGCAGGTGTGGAAGACGGAGTCCTGGATCCGGGTGGAGTTCGCCCAGGGCGCGGACCGGGTGTCGGTATTCTGCACCTGGCACGACAGCGCGCCGCGGGTGACGGTCGAGGACTACTGACCCTCCGGCCTCGGCGGAAGCCTTCCGTCTCAGGGAAAGCCTCCGGTCTCAGCGGAAGACCGAGGCCGGTGGCGCGGGCGAGGCCACTGCCGCGGCGTCCGTGACCGGGGTGGCGCCGCCCGTGAAGTCGAGGAGCGACCTGCCGTGCTCGACCCGCGCCGGGTGCGGGTCGGAGGCGGCCCGGCGGGTGAGTTCCGCGACCGGGAGCGGGTGGTCGGCGGCCACCAGTACGGCGTTGCCGAAGCGTTTGCCGCGCAGCACCGTCGGATCGGCGACCAGGGCCAGCTCGGGGAAGCGGACGGCGGCGGTGGCGATCTGGCCGCGCAGATGCGCGAGCGGCGGTCCGTCGGCGAGGTTGGCGGCGTACCAGCCGCCGGGGCGCAGTGCGCGGCGGACGTCGTCGAGGAACTCGGTCGAGGTCAGATGGGCCGGGGTGCGGGCGCCGCTGAAGACATCGGCGATGACGAGGTCGGCCCAGCCGTCGGGCACCTTGGCGAGCCCTTCGCGGGCGTCCGCCGACCGCACCCGGATCCGGGCGTTCCGGTCCAGCGGCAGCTCACGGCGGACGAGTTGGACGAGGGGCGCGTCCCGCTCGACGACCTGCTGGGTGGAGCGGGGGCGGGTGGCGGCGGCGTAGCGGGCCAGGGTGAGGGCGCCGCCGCCGAGGTGCACGGCCTGGATCGGGCGGCCGGGTGGGGCGACGAGGTCGATGACGTGGCCGAGCCGCCGCTGGTACTCGAAGGAGAGGAAGGCCGGGTCGTCCAGGTCGACGTGCGACTGCGGCGCCCCGTCGATGAGCAGGGTCCAGGCGCGCGCCCGGTCCCGGTCGGGTATCAGCTCGGCGAGCCCTCCGTCGACGGCCTCGACGACGGCGGCGGCCGCGTCCTGGCGCCGGGAGTTTCTGGACTTGCCCATTCGGCCATTATGCGGAGCGGGGCCTGATCACGCAGGCCGCGGTGGGCGGGGTCACAGGCAGGGGTCCCGAAGCCATCGGCGGGGTTCCCGGCGTCACCGCCAGGGATCCCGGCGTCGCCGCCAAGGGTCACTGGCAGTTGTCCGCCGCCTCGATCAGCCGGGCCGCTTCCCCGAGCGCCGCCCGCAGCACCGCCGGGTCCGTCGCGAGGTCCGCCTCGCCGGGCGGCAGCAGCCAGTCGGAGCCCTCCGCCGGCGGCTCGGGGGGCAGACTCAGGCCCCGGCCGTCGGTCCGGGTGCAGATGCTGCCGGGTACGTCCCAGCCGGCGGCGGTCCCGGGCGGTACCACGAATCCGAGGGTGTCGCAGCCGTCGTCGTGCAGAACGGGCCCCACCGCGTCCCCCGCCCCGCGGCGCAGGATGTCGACCGCCTCAAGACCCTGCCGCGCGGGCACGGTCACCAGATCGCAGTTGTGATTGATCTCCATCCCGGCCTCCACCACGGAACCCCTCCTCGAAACGAGCGGGTCGGGAGTCGGGCGGCTCCCGTTCCAGGAAGTTCAACGTGGCACCACGTCAACGGCTACGGCACAAGTCCGCCGCAAAGGATGGCAGTTCATGGCAGATGCTGGATGAGATATCCGGTTTGTAGCCAAACACCACATGCCGGGTCCGGCGCAGCAGGTACGTTCTTGCCCGCCGGGCACCGGGGGTACGAAGCGAACAAATCGTTCAACTCGCCACCAGTTCGGCATGGTTCGACGGTTCGCACGAGAGGACCCGGCCATGACGTCGTCAGAGCTGAACTCGTCCCAGCTTCCCAGACCACCCCGACCGAACCTCGCGTTCCGGCAGTTGCGCGGCAAACGCTCGCCGGCCGAGTTCGCCGCGGCGGTACGCCGGGCCGCGCGCGAGATCGGGGAGCGAGTGTGCTGTGACGCGCGTTACATCGGCCGGGTCGAAGCGGGCGAGATCCGTTGCCCCAACTACGCGTACGAACGGGTGTTCCTGCACATGTTCCCCGGTAGCACGCTCACCGATCTGGGCTTCGCGCCCCGGGCGTCCGTTCGCGGGCGCCGGGCGCGCGAGGCGGAGGACGCGCCGGCGTCTCACTCCGTGAGACCCGCGTTCATCGTGAGTGAGACATGGGGGGCGCCCGAGCCGTATGTGACGCAAGACCCGTACGACACGCACGAGAAACCCGAGGAGAGCGACGTGCTGCGTCGCGCATTCATGACCGGCGGAGGCGCCACGGTGGCCGCCGCCTCGCTCAGCCCTTTCGGGCTCGCCATCGACGCCACGGCCGCGGAACGCCCCGCGCGGCGTATCGGGACGAGCGAGGTGGCGGCACTGGAGGAAGCGGTCCGCAGGATCCGGCTGCTGGACGACCGGCACGGCGCGGACGGCCTGTACCGGCGCGCGGCGGCACCGCTGCGCGCCGCTTACGCGCTGCTGGACGCCGGTACGACTCGGCACGCGGCAGGTGAACGGCTGCACTCGGGCGCCGGTGAGCTGGCCATCTCGGTCGGCTGGCTGGCGCACGACTCGGGGCGGTTCGACGACGCGCGCTCGCACTACGCGGAGGCGCTGGCGACCGCCCGGATGGCCGGGGATCCGGGTCTTGAGGCACACGCCTTCTGCAACACGTCGTTCCTCGCGCGGGACGCGGGGCGCCCGCGTGAGGCGGTGCGCGCCGCGCAGGCCGCACAGCGCGTCGCGCGCCCGCTCGGCTCCGCGCGCCTGATGTCCCTGCTCTCGCTGCGCGAGGCGGGCGGCTGGGCGGGCCTCGCCGACCGCACGGGCTGCGCACAGGCACTGGCGCGGGCACAGGCGCTGTACGCGCGGGGCCGCTCGGACGCCGACCCCGAGTGGATGAGCTTCTACGGCGAGGCCGAACTGGAGGGCCTGGAGGCGCAGGTCTGGTCGACGCTGGGCGACTGGCGCCGGGCGGCACGGCACGCGGGCCGCGCGGCCGATCTCCAGGACCCGCACTTCAGCCGCAACATCGCCCTGTACACGGCGGAACTGGCCGACGACCTCGCGCGCGGCGGGCGCCCGGACGAGGCGGCGGCGGCCGGAATGCGCGTCCTGGACCTGCTGGCCGAGGTCCAGTCCTCCCGCATCCAGACCATGCTGGCGGGCACGGCCCGGGTGCTGCTCCCGCACCGGAGGGCGGCCGGAGTGTCGACATTCCTGGAGCGGCACGCGAGTGTGCCGCGAGCGGTGTGACGGGCGAGGCGCGAGGCGTTCAGCCCGCCAGGTGCCCCACGTCGTTCCAGTTCTCCAGCGCGGGCTCCCCGTAGGCCCAGCCCAGGACCGACAGCGAGGTCGGGTTCAGGCGGATACGGGCCGCGAAGTCCAAGGGCAGACCCAGCCAGCGGGCGCCTATGGAGCGCAGGATGTGGCCGTGGGCGAAGATCAGGACGTCGCGGTCGGCGGAGCGCGCCCAGGACACCACCTCGTCCGCCCGCGCGGTGACCTCGGCGAGGGTCTCGCCCTCGGGGACGCCGTCCCGCCAGATCAGCCAGCCGGGGCGCAGGGACTGGATCTCGTCCGGGGTCAGGCCCTCGTAGGCGCCGTAGTCCCACTCCATCAGCGTGTCCCACTCGGTGGCCCGGTCCCCGAACCCCGCCAGCTCGCAGGTCTCCCGCGCGCGGACCAGCGGGCTGGTGCGCACCTCCACCCCGGGCAGCCCGTCCAGCGGCGGCCGGTGCAGCCGCTCGCCGAGCAGCTTGGCCCCGCGGCGCCCCTCCTCCAGCAGCGGCACGTCCGTCCGCCCGGTGTGCTTGCCGGACAGCGACCACTCGGTCTGTCCGTGCCGGGCCAGCAGAATGCGCGGTGCCATGGGGTCCGGAGCCTTTCCAGGAATATGCGAGGCGGAACCCCTCCATCATCCCGCACCCTGTGAGGGGGCAACCCGGCGGGCGATCTCTGCGTCTATCAGGGCCGGGGGCGCCTGACGGAGGCGTGCACGTACACCGTAAGGTGGCCTGTCCGGGCAACCGGCGCCACAACGAGAAGGGGGAGGCGATCGGATGCCGCACGCCGAGACACCAGGCATGAAGGCGGCTCCGCGAACCCGTCTGCGCTGGTGGACCGAGCTGCCACTGATCGTTCTGGTGTACGCGTGCTACTCGGCGGGCCGGCTGCTGGCCCGTGGCGACGTCACCTCGGCCGTGGACCACGGCCTGGCGATCCTGCGCGTCGAGAAGGTGCTGTTCCTCAACGCCGAGCACCCGCTGAACCGTCTCTTCACCCGCGAGCCCTGGCTGGGCGTGCCGGCGGACTTCTGGTACGCCTCGCTGCACTACCTGGTCACCCCGGTGGTCCTGGTCTGGATCTTCCGGTCCCGTGCCGTGCACTACCGCGTCGCCCGCACCTGGCTGATGACGTCCACCTTCATCGGCCTGATCGGCTTCACCCTGATGCCGACCTGCCCGCCCCGGCTGCTCTCCCCGACCTACGGCTTCGTGGACACGATGGCCTACTACAGCTCGTACGGCTGGTGGGGCGGCGAGGCCAGCGCCCCGAAGGGCCTCGGCGGACTGACCAACCAGTACGCGGCGATGCCGAGCCTGCACTGCGGCTGGGCGCTGTGGTGCGGTGTGATGCTGTGGCGGTACGGCGGGAACCGCATCACGAAGATCGCCGCGGTCATCTATCCGACGGTGACGGTGATCGTGGTCATGGGCACCGCGAACCACTACTTCCTGGACGCGGTCGCCGGCGCCGCGGTGATGGGTGCCGGACTGCTGCTCACGCCGTACGTCCTGCGCTGCGCGGACCGGGTCCGGGCCCGCTTCGAGGGGCGCGGCTCGCTGGTCGCGGCGAGCTCGGCGCGGGCGTCGTCCGAGGCCGCTCCCACGGCGTCCTCGGTGGCATCTCCCGCCGCAGAAGCCCCGATTGTCAGTGGCGGATGCCAGACTTCCGCGGGTGAGCGATTTCCACGGCAGCGCGATTCACGGTTCGAGCCCGGAGCCGAACCGGGTGCCTCTCCCACGGACGCGGGGGACGGCGCTCCGGCAACGGCTCGCTGAGCTGCGCGGTCCCGAGGTAGCGGCCAAGGCGCTGGACGCCCGCGCGCTGGCCGCCCTCGCCGCCAACCCCGGGTGCAGACGGCGCGCGATCCTGGACGGCGCCGGGGTGAACAAGACGGCACTGGCGAGCGCGCTGGGCGCGCCCTCGGCCTTCGGGCAGTCACAGTTCGCCCTCACCCGCGGCAACGCCTTCGAGGCGAAGGTCAAGGCGGACGGCGGCGCCGAGCTGCTGCGGCTGGTGCACGCCAAGGTGGACCGCGCGGCCGAACCGCCCGCCCGCGCGCGCGTGCCGGACCTCGCCGCGTCGGGCCCCGAGGGCCGCACGGCCCGTACGGCACTGGCGCTGCGCGAGGCGGTCGAGGCACCCGGCGCCTGGACCCTGCTGGACCACCCGATGCTGGCGCTGGACGTCGCGGGCTCGCCCGCGTTCCTGGAGCCGGACGCGGTGGTGGTGCACCCCGACGGCAGCTGGACGGTCGTGGAGATCAAGTCCTTCCCGATGCTGGACGGCTCCGCGGACCCCGCGAAGGTGGGCGCCGCGGCCCGCCAGGCGGCGGTGTACGTACTGGCGCTGGAGCAGGTGGCCGCCCGCCTCGCCGAGAACGGCCCGCCCCCGCGCGTACGCCACCGCATCCTCCTCGTCTGCCCCAAGGACTTCTCCAACCAGCCCACCGCCTCCGCCGTCGACATCCGCAAGCAGCGCACGGTGACCGCCCGTCAGCTGGTCCGGCTCACCCGGATCGAGGACATCGCCGACACGCTCCCCGAGGGCACCTGCTTCGACCCCGCCCTGCCCGCCGCCGACCTGACGGCCGCGGTGGAGTCGGTCCCGGCGACCTACGCCCCCGAGTGCCTGTCCGCCTGCGAACTGGCCTTCCACTGCCGCGACCGCTCCCGCGCGGCGGGCGCGGTCACCTCCCTCGGCCGCTCGGCCCGCGCCGACCTGGGCGGCCTGGCCACGGTCGAGGACGTCCTGGCGGCGGCCCACGGCACATCGGGCGACCCCTCCGACCCCGCCGTGGCGGCCCTGCGCAGAGCGGCCCACCTCCGCGCCGAGGCCCTCGGCACCCGGGAGGCGGTCCCGTGTCCCTGACCACTGCCCCGGCCGCAACGGCACCGCCCCGAGCCGCGCACCCGCGAGCCAAGGCCCTCGGCACCCCGGAGACCGACCCGTGTCCCTGATCACCACCCTGGCCCGCCTGGAGGCGATCAGCACCGGTCGCGCGCAGCCGTCGGCCACCGTCCGGCATCGGCATCTGTCCGAGCGGCCACTGGTGTTCGTGCCGCTCACCACCGCCGGTGAGGCCGGTGCGCCGCTCGGCGCCCTGGTCGGTACCGAGCGCGGCGCGCCCCGGCTGCTGGTCGTGCCGCAGCCGCGCGACCGCGATCTGCGGTTCGCGTTCCTGGCCGACCTCGCCGACACCGTGCTGCCGCACATCGAGGCGCACACGGAGGTCGTCGAGGCCGCCGAGCGCACCGACACCGACCCGGAGACCGGCAAGCGGGTCAAGGTCGAGGTCGACCTGTGCGCGGACGCGGCCCAGCTGATCGTCCCGAGCCGCGCGGGCCTGGACTACGTCCGCCTGCTCGGCCGCTCGATGCGCTTCCGGCGTACGGCGGAACAGGACCCGGACACGCCGTACCCGGCGCCGCCCCGGGTCCCGCTGCTGGGGCGCTGGCTGACGCAGTACGGCGAGCGGTCCCGGGTGCCCGGCTCCTCGTTGCTGCTGGCCATGACGGACGTACTGGCGAGGCACTGGGCGACCGGCCAGTCCACCCTGGAGGACCAGCACCTCGGGGCGCTGCTCTCCTGGATCGACCCGCCGGAGGGCGAGACCGGCGCCGCGGCCGCCCTGCGCGCGGAGCTGGGGCGCGACGACCAGGGCCAGTTGCTGTGCCCGCCCGCCGGACCGGCCACCGACCCGGCGTTCGACAACAAGCTGCTCGCCCCCGCCTTCGAGCGCTACGACCGGGCCCGCACCGCGCTCGCCGCCGCCGAGGACGGTCTGGAGGCCGACGACCGGCTCGCGGTGCTGACGGCCGCCGAGCGGGAGATCCGCGCACTGGTCGAGAAGAGCATGCGGCCCACCTGGGACGCGGTGTGGGCAGGCCTGGATCTGCTGCGGGAACTGCCCCCCGGTGCCCATGTCGAGGAGCGGTGGACGCGCGACCGCTGGTCGTTCACCGCCCACCGGGACCGGATCACGGCCGGCGAGCCCCCGCAGCCGCGCCGTGACGACGCGGTGACGGCGGCGAACAAGCTCGCCTCGCGGGAGCGCGAGCAGGCCCGCCTCGATGCCCAGGAGGCCCTCGACGACCCGCTGGTGATGGCCGGGCGGCGGCTTGCCGGGGAGGCGTTCGTGGGTGAGGTCACCGATGTCGTGATGGCGTACAGCGAGGGCAAGCGGCCCAGTCCGCGCCCGCTGGTCACCGTGCGCACCGACGACCGGCCGCAGCTCGCCGAGCGGGTCAGGGCGTACCGCTCGCTGGGCGGGAAGCCGCAGGCCACGGAGCTCGTCGGGGCGGACGGCGATCAGCTGACCCTGCGCGTCCTGGACAAGATGGGCCGCGGCAAGGAGCCCGAGGAGGGGTCCGTGCCGGAGAAGGGCGACCGGATCTGCTTCACGCTGTTCGAACACGAGCAGCGGGGCGGGGCGAAGCTGCCCGACCCGGAGCAGACCCCGTGGACGCACGGCGGGCCGCCCGGGGAGGCGCTGCCGGAGGCCGCCGACCGGCTCACCGAGGAGGACGTCCTGTGACCGCCGTGTTCGATCCGGGCGCGGCGGCCGCGCAGGCCACCGACGCGATCCTCGCCGACACCCTGCACGGCATCCACCGCGGGGTCGTCGTGGACTCCCCGCCCGGCGCCGGGAAGTCCACGCTGGTGGTGCGGGCGGCGCTGGAACTGGCCGAGGCGGGCCGCCCGCTGATGGTGGTGGCGCAGACCAACGCCCAGGTCGACGACCTGGTGCTGCGGCTCGCCGAGAAGAACCCGGACCTGCCGGTGGGCCGCCTGCACAGCAGCGACACCGACCCGTACGACAAGGCGCTCGACGGCCTGGCGAACGTACGGAAGTCGGCGAAGGCCGCGGATCTCACCGGGCTGCCGGTCACGATCTCGACGGCCGCGAAGTGGGCGCATGTGAAGGTCGACGAGCCGTGGCGGCACGCGATCGTGGACGAGGCGTACCAGATGCGCTCGGACGCGCTGCTGGCCGTGGCCGGGCTGTTCGAGCGGGCGCTGTTCGTGGGCGACCCGGGTCAGCTGGACCCGTTCGCGATCGTGGGCAGCGACCAGTGGGCGGGCCTGTCGTACGACCCCTCGGGCTCCGCGGTGACGACGCTGCTCGCGCACAACCCCGAGCTGCCCCAGCACCGGCTGCCGGTGTCCTGGCGCCTGCCGGCGTCGGCGGCGCCGCTGGTCTCGGACGCCTTCTACCCGTACACGCCCTTCCGCAGCGGCACCGGACACGACGACCGCCGCCTCACCTTCGCCGTCCCCTCCGACGGCTCCGCACCGGACCGCGTGATCGACGAGGCGGCCGAGTCCGGCTGGGGCCTGCTGGAGCTGCCCGCCCGGCACACCCCGCGCACGGACCCGGAGGCGGTGGGCGCGGTGGCGGCGGTCGTACGGCGGCTGCTCGACCGGGGTGGCGCGGCCACGTCGGAGCGCTCGCCGGACCCGGCGCCGCTGACCGCGGACCGGGTCGCCGTCGGCACCGCGCACCGCGACCAGGCGGCGGCGGTGCGGGCGGCGCTGGCGGACCTCGGCGTCCACGACGTCACGGTCGACACGGCGAACCGGCTCCAGGGCCGCGAGTACGACGTCACCGTCGTCCTGCATCCCCTCTCGGGCCGCCCCGACGCCACCGCCTTCCACCTGGAGACGGGCCGCCTGTGCGTCCTGGCCTCCCGCCACCGGCACGCCTGCATCATGATCTGCCGAGCAGGTGTGAGCGACCTCCTGGACGACTATCCGTCGACGGAACCGGTCCAGCTCGGAACGGTGGTGAAGTTCCCGGACGGCTGGGAGGCAATGATGTCCACATGGGATCGCTGGTCCGAGCACCGGGTGGCCTGGCGGCCCTGACCGCCCCTCCGGCAGCTGCCCCGGCGGGCGATCAGCGCGACGCCGCCCCACCCGCCGGAGGCGGCCGATGGTTACAGGCCAACCACGCGGTGCTGGCACGGCTGGCGGAACACAAGGTGGCGTGGAGGGGCTGACCTGGGCCTCGATGCCCTCTTGCGTGGGCGCGAGACAATGGACGGTGGCCCGCTTCACCGGGGTCATCACTGACGTACGAGGAGGAGAAGACATGGCGGAGCCCACGCCGCGTCGGAACGAACCGCGGCTACGCCCCGCGCCCCTGCTCTTCGAGCCCACGCAGGCGGCCGCCGACCCGGAGCACTTCTTCGACCTGGAGTCGATCGACGACCCCCGGGCGCTGCTGGCGCGGGCCACCGAGCTGACGCTCGCGTTCCGGGCGGCGGCCGACCGTGCCGTGGAGTTCCAGGCCATCGCGGCGGCCCAGCTCGCCGACCCCCGGCACTTCGACCGGCTGACCACCGCGGACATCGCCGAGCGGGCGGAGTGGACCGAGGACTACGCCAAGAAGATGGTCGAGTTCGGCAGAGACCTGCTGCGCGGGGCGGTCGAGGGGCGGGAACACGTCGACCCCGTGTGACTCGGGGCATATGCCAGGCGGGCAAGAAACGGGCAAGATACTCCCCCGCACCCGCCCCTGTCCCGGTTTCCGGCAACTCTCCGAAAGGGGACGCTCACGGCCGGTACATCTGATGGCCATGAGCAGTTGCCTCGACGCCGCGGGCGTCACCCCGGACGGAGCCGCCTGGCTGGCCTCAGCAGGAACGTATCCGCGCAGCACCCTGGCGTTCTGGGAGGAGCGTCCGGACGCCCCCGTCGTGCTGCCCTGTGGATCGGTGTTCGACGTGGTCAGCACCCCCGCGATGTTCGGGCGCCGGATGCTCGACCGGCTCTGGGACGACGGCCCGGGTTCCGGACCGGTGGCTGTGTTCCGGGGCCGGATGCTGCTGTTCGCCGCCCCCGGCACGGCTCAGCGGCTGCCGTCGCTGCTCGGCTGGGAGGAGTTCGGCCGGACCGAGAACATCCCGCCACTGCTGTGCCACGGCAACGGCGACGCGGTGACCGTCCCGGCCCCGGCCGGCGCCCCCGCGCCCGCCCCCGCCGGCTCCCGCTGGTTAGTGGCCCCGGACACCCCGCACCCCTGGCTGCCGGGCCCCGAGATCCTGCTCTGGGCGGCCGTCCGAGCAGCCCGCGCGGCCGTGCGGATATCGATTTTTCCTCCCGCCGACCATGATGCTAAGGTCTACGACGTCAGCAGGCGCCGCTAGCTCAGTTGGTTAGAGCAGCTGACTCTTAATCAGCGGGTCCGGGGTTCGAGTCCCTGGCGGCGCACGACACTGGAAGGCCCCTCGTGAGAGCGAGGGGCCTTTCATGTATGTGCACAATCGCCTGCGCGAGACCGCCGCCCTACCCCCTCACGATCCGCACCGTCCAGGCCCCCGATGCCGTCCGTCCCTCCACCTCCACCCGTACGTCCTCGCCCGGCACCGTGAAGCTCTCGCCCAGGGCGACCGGGGCGTCGGCGAGGGCGGGGTAGACGGAGTCCTCCCAGCAGGCCTCGGTGCGGGGGTGGGCGTCGATGACCTCGATCGGGCCGCGGCCGGACTCGGCACCGCTGCTCACGCGGTAGACGAGGACGCCGTCCCGGCAGGCCTCCGCGTCGTTGCCGACCCGGCCGCGCGCCTCGAAGGCGAGCGCGCTGTCCGCGCCGGTGCGGACCACCGCGAGCTTGGTGCCGCCGCCGAGCCCGAAGGCGGGCGCCCCCGCCGCGCCGGTCACCGGGACGCCCGGTCCGGCCCCGAGGGGCTCCAGGGTGAGCCGGGTACCGCCCCGCTCACGGACACAGGTCACCTGACGGGGGTCCAGCCAGCCGAGTTTCCACTTGTGCCAGGCGAACAGGTCGGGGGCGAGCCCGAACTGGCTGCCCATCAGGTCCCAGTCGCCGACATAGGTGTCCCAGTCGCCCTGGCCGTCCATGGGCCGGTGGTAGAGGTCCGGCAGGTCGAAGACGTGGCCCGTCTCGTGGGCGAGGACGAGACGGTCCGGGGGATGCTGCTCGAAGACCGTGACCACCCGCCGGATCTCGGCGCCGTCGGCGGTCAGCGGGGCGTCCAGGTTGACCACCTTCGTGGCGTCGGAGTCCACCCCGGGCGCGTCCGGGTCGGCGACGAAGTAGACGACGTCATAGCGCGAGAAGTCCACCCGGCTGTCGGCCACCGCCAGGGCGTCGCGCAGATAGGCGGACCGGTGCGCCGGAGTCCAGTCGCGCTGTATGGCGTACGCCGTGGACGGGCGGGGCATCCGGATCCAGTCCCGGAGGGGGTGCGGGCGCAGGGAGAAGCGGCCGTAGGAGGCGCGTTCGAAGAAGCGGCTGGTGGCCGGGAAGTGGTCGGCGGTCAGCTCGGCGGGGCTGGTCAGCGGGAGCGAGTCGGGGAAGGACAGGAAGACCATCACCGCGTCCAGCGAGGTGTCCGGGCGCGGATAGGCGGCGTTCCAGGTGTCCAGGCCCTCCGAGTGGTGGGCGTCGGTGCGCTTCAGCGCGCAGGGCGCCGCCGCGAAGGGCTCGGCGACCGAGGGGGCGGAGACCAGGGAGGTCGCGGCGAGCGCGGACATCGTGGTGAACAGGGCGGCGGTGGTGCGCAGTCGGGGGCATTCCCGCAGCCGGCTCCCGAGCCCCCGGAACGTCGCACGGGTGAGTTCCCCGAGCGGGAGCTGACGCGGCACGTGGACCTCCGGGAGCGGTTCGCGGGACACCGCACCCAGCCTGTGTGAATTTGTCGTACTACGCCCTGTTTGTCTGCACCGGAAGGGTGAGAGGGCCGGGAAAGTACGGGCTCCGACACCCCCGAATCGCTCACGGACCGTCACATGTGGTCGGAGGGCCGCTGAACCCGTCCAGTGGCGGGCAGAAACGAATTGTCAGATCTGCGGCTGGGCCCGGGACACTGGACAGTGGCTGGAAGGGCCCGAACCCAGCCTCTATGATCGGCACACTTTCCTGACCCTTTCCTGTACTGTCCTGATCCCTTCTTGCACGAGTGCACTGCGGGAGCGAGCGGTGAGCGGAACGTCCGAAGGGCCGGCGCCCGCGGCAGATCTCATCGGGCCGGCCGTCACAGAGAGTAACGAGGGCTCGTCTTCACGTACCGGTCCGCACGACCGGCCGGTCCCCGACCCCGACCCCGGCACCTCCCCCTTCCGGTCCGCCTTCGACACCGCCCCCCTGGCGATGGCCGTCGTGGACCGTGAGGGCCTGGTCACCGGCGCCAACCCGGCCCTCGGCGACCTGCTCGGCAGCTCGCCGAGGGCGCTGGCCGGGGCGGTCGCCGCCGATCTGGTGGACCTGACGTCGGACGCCCGGACCTGGCACGCCTACCGCGAGGTGCTGCGCGGCCGGCAGGCGCGGCTGCGCTGCACGCGCCGGCTGAAGCACCCCGACGGGCACTGCCTGTGGGTGCAGGTCGCCATCGCGCCGCTGCCCGCCGAGGAGCGGGGCGGGGTGCTGCTGTCGGTCGCCGACATCAGCGCCCGGCGTGAACTCCAGGCCCGGCTCAGGCACTTGCAGAACCACGATCCGGTGACCCGGCTGCCCAACCGCACCCTGTTCTTCGAGCGGCTCTCGGCCGCGCTGGAGGCCGAGGCGTACGAGGAGGGCACCGGGCGGATCGGGCTGTGCTATCTCGACCTCGACGGATTCAAGGCGGTCAACGACACGCTCGGGCACCGGGTGGGCGACCGCCTGCTGGCGGCGGTGGCGGAACGGCTGACGCGGTGCGCGGACGAGGCGGGGTACGCCCGCGCGAGCACCCCGCTCGTGGCCCGCCTCGGCGGGGACGAGTTCGCGCTGCTGGTGGAGGACTCCACGGGCACCGAACAGGTCGCCGACCTCGCCGAGTCGGTGCTCGGCGCGCTCCGGGCGCCGTTCGACATCTCGGGGCGGCGGCTGTCGGTGTCGGCGTCGATCGGGGTGGTGGAGCGGCACGCGGCCGGGACCAGCCCCACCGCGCTGATGCAGGCCGCCGACACCACGCTGTACTGGGCGAAGGCCGACGGCAAGGACCGCTGGACCCTCTTCGACCCCGAGCGCAACGCGCACCGGATGACCCGTCAGGCGCTCGCCTCCACGCTCCGGCCCGCCATCGAGCGCGGGGAGTTCGTGCTGGAGTACCAGCCGCTGGTGGGGATGGAGGACGGGCGGCTGCGCGGGGTGGAGGCGCTGGTGCGCTGGGATCACCCGCAGTTCGGACTGCTGACGCCGAATCGGTTCATCGGACTGGCCGAGGAGGACGGGTCGATCGTCCCGCTGGGGCGCTGGGTGCTGGCCACCGCCTGCCGTCAGGCGCGGGGCTGGCAGCTGGCCCATCCGGACGAGCCGCCGCTCTTCGTCAGCGTCAATGTGGCGGTCCGCCAGGTCTGGGACTCCGACCTGGTGGCGGACGTGGCGCAGACCCTCGCGGAGACCGGGCTCGCCCCGCATCTGCTCCAGCTGGAGCTGACCGAGTCGGCGGTGATGGGCTCCGGCGGGCGACCGCAGCAGGCACTGCAGGCGCTGAGCGACATGGGCGTACGGATCGCCATCGACGACTTCGGCACGGGGTACTCGAACCTGGCGTACCTCAGCCGGCTCCCGGTGTCCGTGCTGAAGCTGGACGGCTCCTTCGTGAAGGGCTTCCAGTACGACGGTGAGGGCATCGCGCCGAATCCGGCCGACGAGGTCGTCGTGGAGGCGATGATCCAGCTCGCGCACCGGCTGGGGCTGACCGTGACCGCGGAGTGCGTGGAGACCTCGGCGCAGGCGTCCCGGCTGCGGCGGATCGGCTGCGACACCGGCCAGGGGTGGCTGTACTCCCGGCCGGTGACGGCGGATCGTATCTCCGAGCTGTTGCGTACGCCTGGTGTTCAGGCGGCGGTCGGCAACCCGTAGGCGTCGGCGATGAGTTCGTAGGACCGCAGCCGCAGTTCGCCGCGGTGGGCGTGGGACGTGAGCATCAACTCGTCGGCGCCGGTGCGCTTGTGGAGATCGTCGAGGCCGGAGCGGACCTCGTCGGCGGTGCCGTGCACGATGTTGGCGCCCCAGGAAGCGATGAACTCCTCCTCCATGGCGCTGAACCGGTGCGCCTCCGCCTCCTCGGGGCTGGGGAAGAGCCCGGGGCGCCCGGTCCGCAGCCGCACCATGTTCAGGCCGGTGGCCCGGACCTGGCGGGCGGCCTCCTTCGGGTCGTCGGTGGCCAGGGCGGAGACGCCGATGAGGGCGTACGGCTCGGCCAGCGCCTCGGACGGCCGGAAGGACTCGCGGTACAGGTCGAGCGCCGGGATGGTGTTCTGCGCGGAGAAGTGGTGCGCGAAG
This sequence comes from Streptomyces cinnabarinus, assembly GCF_027270315.1. Taxonomy (NCBI): domain Bacteria; kingdom Bacillati; phylum Actinomycetota; class Actinomycetes; order Kitasatosporales; family Streptomycetaceae; genus Streptomyces; species Streptomyces cinnabarinus. The sequence continues at coordinate 3,556,987 of NZ_CP114413.1, forward strand.
GCGAAGGGCAGGCCGAGCGCGCCGGCCAGGCGGGCGCTGAAGCCGGAGGAGCCGAGCAGCCAGACGGGCGGGCGGTGCGGTGACTGGACGCCGCCGGGTGCTGTCGCCTGGACCGGGCCCGGGACGGCGTGGATCCGGCGGTAGGGGTGGCCGTCGGGGAAGTCGTCGTCGAGGAAGCGGGTGAGCTCGGCGAGCTGCTGGGGGAAGTCGTCGGCGCCCTCGTTGAGGCTCTCGGTGCGGCGCAGTGCGGCGGCGGTGGCGCCGTCGGTGCCGGGCGCCCGGCCGAGGCCGAGGTCGACGCGTCCCGGGGCGAGGGCCTCCAGGGTGCCGAACTGCTCCGCGATGACCAGGGGGGCGTGGTTGGGGAGCATCACGCCGCCGGAGCCGAGGCGGATGCGGTCGGTGTGGGCGGCGAGGTGGGCGAGGATCACGGCCGGGGAGGACGAGGCGACGCCGGGCATGGAGTGGTGCTCGGCGACCCAGTACCGGTGGAAGCCCCTTGCCTCCGTCAGCCGCGCCAGCTCGACGCTGGTCCGCAGGGCGTCACTGGCGGTGCTGCCGGAGCCGACGGTGACCAGATCGAGTACGGAGAGCGGGACGGGGGCGGTGCCGTGTATCGCGCCCGGGATCTCATCTGCCGCCATCGGTGGGTGCCTCCTGCTTCGTGCCGGCGTGGTTCTCCCGGCCATAACAGGAGGCTGGCTCCGGTTTATTCCCGGGCGTCGTCACACCTGCACGATCGGTTCCCTCGTGAACAGTGCGCCCAGGGCCGGGGCGTTCACCCTGCGGTCTGTCAGGCGTAGGGCCTCCCAGACCGTTACCTGGTTGGCGGTGAGGACCGGCTTGGACAGTTCCTTTTCCAGGGTGGGGATCAGGGCCGCCGTGTGCAGGGCCGTGTCCGGGAGGAGGACTGCCTCCGCTGTCGGGGTGTCCGCCCGGCGGGCCAGGGCCAGGACGTCCTGCTCGGTCCACTCGCCCACCTCCACCGCCGTGATGACGCCGGAGCCCCGCACCGAGACCACCTCCACGCCGCCCGCGGCCAGGAAGGACGCGAACAGGTCGGCCACGTCGTCGGGGTAAGTCGCGCCCACGGCCACCCGGCGTACGCCCAGTTCCGCCGCCGCGTGGACGAAGGCGAAGGACGTCGAGGAGGCCGGCATGCCCGCCGTCCGGGCCAGGGTGCGCACCTGGTCGTGGGCGCCCTCCCAGCCGTGCACGAAGCTGCCGCTGGTGCACGCCCAGACCACGGCCTCGGCGCCGGTCAGGCGGAGCTGTTCGACGCCCGCCGCCAGGCGCTCGGGGGAGCCCATCTCCTTGAGCGCGTCGACCCGGTGCGCGTCCACGCCGATGTCCGTGTGCACCACGTCCACCCGGATGTCGCTGCCCAGGAGCTGCTCGATGCGTGGATAGTCGTCCTCGGCGGAGTGGCCCGGGTAGAGGAGTCCGAGTGCTGTCATGTCGAGCCTTCCTGCTGCTGTTCCACGTCCGGAAGTGCGGGACCGGAGCGGGCCGCCGGGTCGATCAGCGCCTGATACGGTCCCACCGCCCGGGTACCCAGCCGGCGCAGCGCCGCCCACATCGTCACCTGGTTGGCCGAGATCACCGGTATCCGCAGTTCCGCCTCCAGTTGCGGGATCACGTCGTACGTCGGCAGGTTGGTGCAGCTGATGAACAGGCAGTCCGTGCCGCGCCGCGCCGCCCTGCGCGCCATCTCCGCCACATCGCGGTACGGCACCTTCCATATGTGCCGCGTCAGCCCCATGAACGCACACCCCGTCACCCTGACGCCCGCCTCGGCCACGTACTCCTGAAGCGACCGGGTCACCGAGACCGTGTACGGCGTCACCAGCGCCACCCGGCGCGCGCCGAGGACGGTCAGCGCCTCCAGCAGCGCCCCTGATGTGGTCACCGAGGGCACCGCGCCCGCCCTCGTCATCGCCTCGCGCATCGCCCGCTCGCCCGCGATCCCGCCGACGAAGCTGCCGGAGGTACAGGCGTAGGCCACCACCTCGGGGCTCACCGCGATGAGCGCCCGGACCCCGTCGGAGAGGGTCTCGTGCTCGCTCACCAGCCGGGCCAGGTCCAGGCTCACCTCGACGGGGACGTACGGCGTCCGCGTCAGATGGAGCGACACCTCGTCCGGGACCCAGCGCCACAGCTCCCGGTCCAGTGCGAAGTCGAAGGGCGCGACGACTCCGACGCCGCGCTGCGGGCACGGCCCGCCGAGAAAGGAGACGTCCATGGCAGTACCGCCCTCGCGAGGAGATACGGGAACCGCGGACGGTGCAGGCGTCCGTGTTGACGAAGGTAGGTTCGGGTGCGAGCGTGGTCAATCCGTGCATGTCAGGCGCCCGGTCCCGACCGAAGGAACGGCATGGCCACCCCCACCCTCCTCGTCCTGGACGCCGACCCCCTCCCCCGGCTCGGACGGCTCACCGGGCGGGCGCGGATCGAGCACACGGACGAGGCGACGCTGGCGGCGAAACTGCCGTCCGCCGATGTCCTGCTGGTGTGGGACTTCACCTCGCACGCGGTACGGGACGCCTGGCCCGGCGAGGGGCCCCGGCCGCGCTGGGTGCACACGGCCAGCGCCGGTGTCGATCACCTGATGTGTCCCGAACTGGCCGCCTCCGACACCGTGGTGACCAACGCGCGCGGCATCTTCGACGAGCCGATCGCCGAGTACGTCGCCGCCCTGGTCCTGGCCATGGCGAAGGAGCTGCCGCGCACGCTCGAACTCCAGGGGCGGCGGACCTGGCAGCACCGCGAGACGAGGCGGCTGAAGGGCACCCGGGCCTGTGTCGTCGGGTCCGGGCCGATCGGGCGGGCGATCGTGCGGACGCTGAAGGCGCTCGGCGTGATCTGCGCCCTCGTCGGGCGGGTGCCCCGGACCGGCATCCACGGCCCCGAGGACCTGGACCGGCTCATCTCCCACGCGGACTGGGTGATCGCCGCCGCGCCGCTCACCGAGCGGACGTACGGCATGTTCGACGCCCGCCGGTTCGGGGTGATGCAGCCCTCGGCGCGGTTCATCAACGTCGGGCGTGGACCGCTGGTGGTGGAGGAGGCGCTGGTCGAGGCGCTGACCAAGCGGTGGATCGCCGGTGCGGCGCTGGATGTGTTCGCGCACGAACCCCTCGGTCCCGACAGCCCGTTGTGGGGACTGCCGGGGCTGATCGTGTCGCCGCACATGAGCGGGGACACCGTCGGCTGGCGGGATGAACTCGGCGCGCAGTTCGTGGAGTTGTACGAGCGTTGGGAAGCGGGCAGAACGCTGCCGAACGTGGTCGACAAGCAACGCGGGTATGTCCCAGGACGCTGAACTTCCCACGGCTGGAGGGCGTATGACCGACCTGACCGGACTGACCGCCGTACAACTCCTCGACGGCTACCGCACGGGCGCCTTCAGCCCGGTGGACGCCACCCTCGCGGCGCTGGAGCGGGCCGAGTCGATCCAGCCGGAGGTGAACGCCTTCGTACGGATCACCGCGGAGCAGGCGCTGGCGCAGGCCCGGGAGTCGGCCGAGCGGTGGCGGCGCGGGGAGCCGGCCGGGTTGGTGGACGGGGTGCCGGTCACCGTGAAGGACATCCTGCTGATGCGCGGGACGCCCACCCTCAAGGGGTCCAGGACCCTGTCGGAGAAGGGCAGTCGGGCGGAGGACGCGCCCTCCGTCGCCCGGCTGCGCGCGCACGGCGCGGTCTTCCTCGGCAAGACCACCACCCCGGAGTTCGGCTGGAAGGGCGTCACCGACTCGCCCCTCACCGGCGTCACCCGGCACCCCCTGGACCCCACGCGCACGGCGGGCGGTTCCAGCGGGGGCGCCGCCGCGGCCGTGGCGCTCGGCGCGGGCCCGCTCGCGCTCGGCACGGACGGCGGCGGCAGCGTCCGTATCCCGGCCGCCTTCTGCGGGATCTTCGCGCTGAAGCCGACGTACGGACGGGTGCCGCTGTATCCGGCGAGCGCGTTCGGGACGCTGTCGCACGTCGGCCCGATGACCCGGGACGCGGCGGACGCGGCGCTGATGCTGGACGTCATCGGCGTGCCCGACTCCCGGGACTGGTCGGCGCTCGGCCCCACCGCCGGGTCCTTCGTCGACGGGCTCACCCGCGAAGGCGGCGAGGGCCGCGAGGGCGGGGTGCGCGGGCTGCGCGTGGCGTACTCGCCCTCGCTCGGCGGCCAGGTGGCCGTACGGCCCGCGGTCGCCGCCGCGGTGCGGCGGGCGGTGGAACGGCTCGCGGGGCTCGGCGCGTACGTCGAGGAGACCGACCCCGACTTCACCGACCCGGTGGACGCCTTCCACACCCTGTGGTTCAGCGGCGCCGCCCGGGTCACCCAGCATCTCGGGCCGCACCAGCGGGAACTGCTCGACCCCGGACTGCGCGAGATCAGCGCCCTCGGCGCCCGGTACAGCGCCCTGGACTATCTGGCCGCCGTCGACGTCCGGATGGAACTCGGGCGCCGGATGGGCCGCTTCCACGACTCCTACGACCTGCTCGTCACGCCCACCCTGCCGATCACGGCGTTCGAGGCGGGCGCCGAGGTGCCCAAGGGCTCCGGGCACCGCCGCTGGACGGGGTGGACGCCCTTCACGTACCCGTTCAACATGACCCAGCAGCCCGCCGCCACCGTCCCCGTCGGCACGGACGGCGACGGGCTGCCGGTGGGCCTGCAGCTCGTGGCCGCCCGGCACCGGGACGATCTGGTGCTCAGGGCGGCGCACACGCTCATGGCGAACGACGGAAGCTGAGCGTCTCGCCCGCGGCGCCCGAGCGCCAAAGGTCGTTGCACGCTTCGGCCATCCGGGGGAGCCCGTCCACCACCTCGCCCCAGACCGTCCCCGGCACCCAGCCGACATCGCCGTTGAGCAGCAGGTTGTTGCGCTCGTAGAACAGCGCGAGGTCGACCAGGGTGGTGCCGGGGCGGACCTCGCGGTCGTAGCCGTAGGCCTTGGTGCCCAGCTCGGCGCCCGCGAAGGCGAAGTAGCACAGGTCACCGGGGATGGGGGTGACGGTCGGGTTCTCCAGGGGCGGCTCGGTGTCCGCGAAGGGCGGGAAGAGGGCGTAGATCTCGTTGCGGGCGTATTTGGCGTGGTAGACGTCGCCGCCGAGCGGGAGGGCGTCCCAGACGGCCGCGCAGGTGAGCGGCGCGCGGTCGGCGAGCAGCTTGGCCGTGCAGTGGATGTCCCGCTTCACGAGCGAGATCTCGATGAACCGGTCAGTCATGTCATCCAGGGTGCATACATCGCATGCTCTCGGGTAGCCGCGCCGCCATGTCCCCACCACTGGAACATGGCGAACACACATCCGGAACCACGCGCCGATCGCTGCTCGCGGGGGTGGCGGCGCTCGGTGCGCTGGGCGCGGCAGGCTGCTCCCGGGTGGCCACCGCCTCCACCGAGGACGGCGGTGACCTGCTGGAACGGTTGCGGGCCGCGGGTGTCGTACGGCTCGGGATCGCGGGCGAGATCCCGTTCGGCTACATCGACAAGAACGGCGAACTGACCGGCGAGGCGCCCGAGCTGGCGAAGGTGATCTTCAAACGGCTCGGGGTGGACAGGATCCAGCCGGTCCCGACCGAGTTCGGCTCGCTGATCCCCGGGCTCAACTCGCAGCAGTTCGACGTCGTCGCGGCCGGGATGTACGTCAATCCCGAGCGCTGCGAGCAGGTCATCTTCGCCGATCCCGACTACCAGATGCTCGACGCCTTCATCGTGCGCAAGGGGAACCCCAAGGGGCTGCGCAACTACCAGGATGTCGTCGAGAAGCAGGCGAAGTTCGCGACCGGGACCGGGTACGCGGACATCCAGTACGCGATCGATGCCGGGTACGACGAGGGCGACATCCTCATCGTGCCGGACCAGGTCGCGGGGCTGAACGCCGTCGAGGCGGGCCGGGCCGACGTCTTCGCGGGGACCGCGGTGACCGTCCGCGAGGTGGTGAAGAAGTCCGGCAAGACCGAGTCGACCGAGCCGTTCAAGCCACTCGTGGACGGCGAACCGCATGTCGACGGCGGCGCCTTCGCGTTCCGGCCGACCGAGACCAAGCTCCGGGACGCCTTCAACGTCGAGCTGCACAAGCTGAAGCGGAGCGGCGAACTCCTGCGCATTCTGCGGCCGTTCGGCTTCACCGAGGCCGAGATGACGGATCTGACCGCGAAGGAGCTGTGCGGCGGGGGGACGGCCGGATGACGTCAGGACTCTGGGAACTCGTACTCAAGGGTGTCTGGGTCACGGTCCAGCTCCTGGTGCTCAGCGCGCTGCTGGCCGCGGCCGTCTCCTTCGTGGTCGGCATCGCCCGCACCCACCGGCTGTGGATCGTGCGCTTCCTCGCGGGCTTCTACACCGAGGTGTTCCGCGGGACCTCCGCGCTGGTGATGATCTTCTGGGTGTTCTTCGTGCTGCCGCCGGCCTTCGGCTGGCAGCTGGTGCCCCTGTGGGCAGGCACCCTCGCCCTCGGCCTCACCTACGGCGCCTACGGCTCGGAGATCGTGCGCGGCGCGCTGAACGCGGTCGACCCGGCGCAGAAGGAGGGCGGCATCGCGCTCAGCTTCACGCCCTGGCAGCGGATGCGGCTGATCCTGCTGCCGCAGGCGGTGCCGGAGATGATCCCGCCCTTCTCCAACCTGCTGATCGAGCTGCTCAAGGGCACCGCGCTGGTGTCGGTGATGGGCATGGGCGACCTCGCCTTCAGCGGCAACCTGGTGCGCCTCGCGCTCCAGGAGAGCGCCGAGATCTACACGTACATCCTGCTCGTCTACTTCGTGATCGCCTTCGCCCTGACCCGGGTGATGCGCGGTCTGGAGAAGAAGCTCAAGGCCGGGGTCGGCAAGCGGCCCGAGAAGAAAGTCGTCGTTGCCGAGCCGGTGGGCGGTGGTGTGTCGTGACGTGGGACTGGGGAGCGGTATCGGACTTCATGCCGCAGTTCTGGGACGGACTGCTGGTCACCCTTCAGGCCCTGGCGCTGGGCTCGTTGATCTCCTTCGCGCTGGGTCTGGTGTGGGCGCTGCTGATGCGGGTGCCGAGCCGCTGGGTGACCTGGCCGGTCGGCGTGGTCACCGAGTTCGTGCGCAACACCCCGCTGCTGGTGCAGCTGTTCTTCCTCTTCTACGTGCTGCCCGAGTGGGGGGTCACCTTCTCCGCGCTGACCACCGGCGTCTTCGCGATCGGGCTGCACTACTCGACGTACACGATGCAGGTCTACCGGGCCGGTATCGAGGCGGTGCCGGTCGGCCAGTGGGAGGCCGCGACGGCGCTCAACCTGCCGCTCACCCGGACCTGGACCGCGGTGATCCTGCCGCAGGCGATCCGCCGGGTGGTGCCGGCGCTCGGCAACTACGTCATCGCGATGCTCAAGGACACGCCGCTGCTGATGGCGATCACCGTGCTCGACATGCTCGGCGAGGCGCGGCTGTTCGCCCAGGAGCAGTTCCAGTTCACCGAGCCGCTGACGGTGATCGGCGTGGCCTTCATCGTCATTTCCTATCTGGCCTCCCTTCTTCTGCGAGCCCTGGAGCGACGCCTTGTCCACTGACACGAAGCCCAGTCCTGACATGAACGAGCCCGCCGGCAAGAGCGCCGACGGCAAGCTGATCCGGCTGGAGCAGGTCAGCAAGCGGTTCGGCGACCACACGGTCCTGGACCACCTCGACTTCTCCGTCGAGGCGGGCAAGCACGTCACGCTGATCGGTCCGTCCGGCTCGGGCAAGACCACGATCCTGCGGCTGCTGATGACCCTGACCAAGCCCGACGAGGGCACGATCACCGTCGACGGGGAGCGGCTGTTCCCGGCGCCGGAGAAGCAGGTCCGCGAGGTCCGCAAGAAGATCGGGATGGTGTTCCAGCAGTTCAACCTGTTCCCGAACATGACGGTCCTGAGAAACATCACCGAGGCCCCGGTCACCGTGCTCGGCCTGTCCAAGGACGCCGCCGAGGAGCGGGCCCGGGAGCTGCTGGAGCTGGTCGGCCTCACCGAGCACCTCGACAAGCACCCCTCGCAGCTCTCCGGCGGCCAGCAGCAGCGGGTGGCCATCGCCCGCGCCCTGGCCATGCGCCCGCAGGTGCTGCTGCTGGACGAGGTGACGTCGGCGCTCGACCCGGAGCTCGTCGCGGGTGTCCTCGACGTCCTCAGGGACATCGCCCGCTCCACGGACATCACGATGCTCTGTGTGACCCACGAGATGAACTTCGCCCGGGACATCTCCGACCAGGTCCTGATGTTCGACTCCGGCCGGGTCATCGAGTCGGGCTCCCCGGAGAAGATCTTCAGCGAGCCCGAGCACGACCGGACCCGGGAATTTCTCAGCGCGGTGTTGTGACGCCGGTCACCAGGTCATGGCCGTGTCATATGCCGGAGGGTTATCACCGCAGGTTGTGGCGTCGGAATCTTGTCAACAACCGCTCACTACAAGCCTCTTGGCGGCTATCGTTGAGTCGATTGGCTGACTGGAATCCGGCCCCGAACAGCTAGCGCAGGGGGAACCGTGGCGCTGAAGCACGAGCCGACCGCGCCGTACCACTCGGCCCAGGACGCCCTGCGCGTCCTGGAGACCGTGGCACGGCACACCACCGGAATCACCGACGCCGAACTCGCCCGGCACACCACCCTCAGCCCGGAGCGCCTGACCAGCCTCCTGAGGATGCTGCGCCGCGAGGGGTACGTCGAGCAGGTCACCGACGGCGCCTATGTCACCGGCGAGGCGCTGACCCGCCTGGGCTCGGCGCAGGACCGCGAGGAGGCCCTGCGCGAGAAACTCCAGCGCACCCTGGACCGGCTGCGCGACTCGGTCGGCGCGGCGGTGTACATCAGCCGGTATGTCGACGGTGAGGTGAAGGTCACGCAGTACGCGGACAGCCCGGACACCCCCGCGGTGCACGAGTGGGTGGACTTCCGGGTGTCCGCGCACGCGACGGCGGTGGGCAAGAGCCTGCTCACGCAGCTCGACCACAACGGTCGGCGTGATCACCTCTCGCGGCACAAGATGGCGCGACTGACCTCGCGCACGATCACCAGCGACAAGCTGCTGCTGTCCCGACTCGAGGCCCAGCCGGCGACGGTGCCCGTGCTGGACCTTCAGGAGTACGCGGTGGGGACGGTGTGCGCGGCGGTGCCCATTACCGCGGGGTCCTCCGTGGGGTGCCTGGCGCTGTCCCTTCCGGTGGAGCATGCGCATCGGCTGCGGCAGGCGGCGGACGCGCTCAATCGGAACGCGGCGCCTGTGCTTCTGTCGCTGGCGATCTAGGTCGCCCTTCGACTGCGGGTGCGTGGCGCTTGGCCTTGGTTCGAAGCACCCCGTCGGACCAGGTAGTATTTTCTTTGTCGTCAGTCGCGAGACATCTGGTCTTGTCGCTGGCGTGAGTCATGCGCCGCTAGCTCAGTTGGTTAGAGCAGCTGACTCTTAATCAGCGGGTCCGGGGTTCGAGTCCCTGGCGGCGCACAACAACGAAGGCCTTCCGTGAGAGCGGAGGGCCTTCGCTTTTCTTACGGGGCTCTCCTGCGGCGCCGCGGGAGCTGCTGGGGGTCCGGGGGTTTATCCCCCGGGAAAGGCAGCATCAGCGGGTCCGGGGTTCGAGTCCCTGGCGGCGCACTTGTGAAGGGCCTCTCGTCGAGACGAGGGGCCCTTCGGCTTCCTCCGGGGTGAGGAGGCGGTACGTCGGTTCTCCGGGCGGGCGCCACCACACCGGGTCGGCGCAGTGGACGCCCTCCTGCCTGAGCAGCGCCCGGTGGATCTTGTTCGTGGCCGTGACCGGCATGCGGGCCGTGACCCGGACGAACCTGGGCGCCATCTTCGTGCCCAGGTCCGGCTGGGTGGCCAGGAACCCCGTGAAGGCCACCGGATCGAAGCTCCCGGCGATCGTCGCCATCACCTGGTCTCCGGTCACCGGGTCCGGGACCGCGTACACGGCGACGGCGTGGGCGCCCTCGTAGCGGGCGAGGATGTTCTCGATCATCGCGGCGGCCAGGTTCTCCCCGTCGACCCGTAAGCGGTCGTCGGCTCGTCCGGCGAAGTAGAGGTAGCCGTCGGCGTCCCGGCAGAAGAGGTCGCCCGTCCAGTACGCCCCGTCCCGGCGCCGCTCCGCCTCGGCCCCCGGATTGCGCCAGTACCCCTCGAAGGGGCTCGGCCCCCGGTTCACCAGCTCCCCGATCGCCTCGTCCCCGTTCAGCAGCCGCCCGCCCCCGTCGAACCGCGCGGGCGCCCGCTCCCGCCCCGTCTCCGGATCCAGTACGACGAGACCCGGCACCGCCCGGCCCACCGCCCCGGCCGGGGTCCCCGGCGACCACTGGACGGCCGCGCCGCCCTCCGAGGAGCCGTAGCCCTCCACCAGCCGTACCCCGAACCGCCGCTCGAAGGCCGCCGCGTCCGCCGCCCCCGCCTCGGTGCCGAAGCCGAGCCGCAGCGGGTTGTCGCGGTCGTCGGGACGGGCCTCGGTGGCGAGGACGTACTGGACGGCCCGGCCCACGTAGGTGAAGTACGTGGCCCGGTACGCCCGTACGTCCGCCAGGAACCCGGACGCCGAGAACCGCCGCCGCAGCGCGACGCCGGCTCCGGCCACCAGGGCGGGGGCCCAGTCGGCGATGACGGCGTTGCCGTGGAACATCGGCATGCAGATGTAGTGCACGTCCTCGGGGCGGGTCGTGAACTGCGCGGCCAGTGATCTTCCGGCCGCGGCCAGGCGGCCCTGGGTGCAGACCGCGGCCTTGGGGGCGCCCGTCGAGCCGGAGGTGAAGTAGAGGAGGAGGCGGTCGGCGGGGGTGGCGCGGGAGGCGTCGGGGCGGGCGTCGGCGTACGGCGCGAGGAGGGTGTCGTACTCCTCGGAGCCGGTCAGGAGGATGCGGACGCCGGGCAGGTCGAGGCCGCTCAGGAGCGGGAGGTGGGCGGGTTCGGTGATCAGGACGCGGCACTCGGTGTGCAGGATGTCGCGGGCCAGTTCCGGGCCTCTGCGGGTGGGGTTGATGCCGGCCACCGCCGCGCGGGCGAGGGCGGCGGCGCCGAGCCAGAGCGGGTACTCCGGGGTGTTGTCGAGCAGGACCCCGAGGTGCGGCTCGGCGCCGGGCGGGAGGAGGTCGGTGAGGAGTGCCGCGCGGGACGCGGCGCCCGCGGCCACTTGGTGGTGGGTCAGGGTACGGTCCTCGCACCACAGTCCGGGGCGGTGGTCACCCCAGCGCGCCGCCACGAGTCCGGCGATGCTGCTGCTCGGGAACTCCATGGCCGCGCACAATAATTGACGTGACGTCAGATATCCATGCTCCGGTACGAGAGCAGGAAACCGGCGGAGAAGACCGTGATCATGCCGAGGAAGGCGAGCAGGCCGAAGGTGGACAGCGTCTGCCGGACGTGCCGCGGCGGCAGGGCCGTGGCGACCACCGAGGCGCCGCCGGCATAGTGCACGGTCACGAAGTCGCCCTCGATCGTGGTCCCGGGGCCGTCCTCCTCCTCGAAGCGGATGGTGCGGCCGTCCTTGGTCATGAACTCGTAGACGTGGTGCAGGGTGGTGTGGACCCGGCCGTTGTCGCCGCCGTAGGTCGTCGTGTACACCCGCAGACAGCGACCCTCCGCCGTCATCCCGCTGTTCCAGGCCCTGCGCAGCCGCAGCCAGTGGCGCAACACCCGGGAGGCGGCATACAGGGCGGTGGCGATGATGGCGCACGGCGCCAGGACGATCAGGTCCATCGGGCGCTCCCCCGTGGTCGGTTGCGGTTCCCCGTACGCCGGCCGGTCGAGCCGGCGTACGGGGAACCTACCCGCGGGGGAAGCCGGAGTTGCTCAAGCGTTGCTCAGAAGGTGACGTCCGAGCAGGCGTAGAAGGCGTTTCCGGTGTCGGCGATCGTCCAAACCGCGAGGATCACATGCCGTCCGCTGAGCCCGGACGGCACTCTGCCGCTGTGCGAGAGGGTCTGCGGTGGCCGCTGGTTGTTGTACGGCACCGTCAGGAACGGGGTGAGGTTGAGGTCGGACCGGGACAGGTTGTGGTTCTGGTTCCAGCCCGGCTTGGTGATGTAGTACTTGAAGTCCGTCGTCGCGTGCATGGCCGTGAACTGCCAGCGGAACGTGTAGTTCTGACCGCCCGTCACCTTGGTCGCGGGCCAGGCGCCGCCCGACGGGGTGCGCGGCGAACTGAGCTGGCTGAACTGGCCCAGCCCGGCGTTGCATATGGACCCGTCGGCCGGGCCGGAGCCCGGGAAGCCCTTGGGGCCCTCGACACTCTGCGGTTCCCACTGGATCGAACCGCAGTTGGTCACGGTGCCGTTCTGACAGAGTTTCTGCCTGCTGATGGGGAGATCGGTGTAGCCGTGGCCACTGGCCCCGCCGGACGAGAGCACGAGGGCTCCGGTGGTGGCGAGACCGACCACGGCAGCAGACAACTTGGTCTTTCTGCGCATGCTGCCGCTCCTGAGAACGTGGGGGATGTTCGGTGAGCTGTGCAGGGTAGGTCTAGACCAAGTCTGAGAGTATTGCCGTTAGTTGAACATGTCCATACCAATCACGATGTCGATTCCCCTCGCCCCGCGCAGAAGGCGACCGTCAGGTCCTTCACCAGCGCCTTGCGCTCGTAGTCGTCGAGTTCGACCAGCCCCCGCACGGTCAGCCGGGTCACCGTGTCCTCCACCGAGTCCACCACCGAGGTGAGCATGGACGCCCGGTGCTGGGCGTCCAGCGCGGCGATCCGGCGCCGGTGCATGGCGGCGGCGACCTCGGGCGCGTACTCGACCCGGACCGGCTGCACCGAGAACACCTCGACGCCGATGGCCGCCGCGTCGGCCGCGACCAGCCGGGTCAGCGCCTCCCCCGCCGCGTCCACGGACCCGCGCCCCGACCCCGGCGCCTCCACCGGCACCCGGGCCAGGGCCGCCTCCACACACTCGCGCAGGTACGCCTCGTGGTCCTCGACGCCCAGGGTGGCCCGCGCGGTGTCCCGCACCCGCCACACCGCGAGCACCACCACCCGCAGCGCGACCCCGCTCGCGTCCGCCGCGGGCATCGGCTCACTGCGCCAGTGCCGCAGCCGTACGTCCACCCGGCGGCGCAGCAGCATCGGGTTGACCCACATCAGGCCGGTGCGCCGGACCGTCCCCCGGTAGCGGCCGAACAGACCGAGCACCCAGGCCCGTCCGGTCCGGCCCCGGGCGAGACCGCCGAAGCCGACCAGGCCGAGGGTGCCGGCCCCGGCGTAGGCCGCCCACTGGGCGGGGCCGAGGCCCGCGCCGGCGTAGGCGGGCAGCCGGAGCGCCTCCAGCGCGAGCGGCGGAAGGGCGCCCGCCCACCAGGAGGTGACGGCACAGCCCGCGAGTCCGCAGGTCCCGGCGAGGACGCCGGCCGCGCCGGGCAGCACCCGCGCGGGGCGCTCGGCCAGTTCCGGGTCCACCTCCGGCACGGACCGCGCCTGCGCCGACGCCGGCCGACGCAGCCTCGGCTGCTCCCCGGTCCCCTGCCGGCGGCTGACGACCGCGGGCTTGAGGGGGACGGACACGGGGTCGGGCTCGTCACGGAACAGCAGATGGACGGGGATCTCGGTGGTGACCTCGTTCTGGATCAGCCGGGCGGGCCGGGACGGGCCCTCGGACTCCGGTGTCGGTGAAGTGGTCGTGCTCATGCGTGCCTCCAGCCTCCGCGCCAGATGCGTCACAACAGGGGGTACAGAAGGGGGGTGCAGAAAGGGTGCAGAAAGGGGTGCAGAAGAAGGGCCTGCGGAACCGGTTACGAGAACAGCCGCCGCCATGTCTCCGGGCCCGGGTAGCCGTCCGCCGCGCCGCCGCGCCAGCCCTGGGCCCGCTGGAAGGACTCGACGTTGCGGCGGTCGGCCTCGCCCCAGCGGGGGCCGGGGCCGGTCCTGTAGTACTTGCCGAACCCTTTCTTCACGAGCTGTTTCCCGAGCAGCGTGATGTGGCTGTTGTTCGCCCCGGGCCGGAACAGCGCCCGTCCCGGATACCCGGGCACCCCGTGCGAGGAGGGCGGCGCGGGCGTTCCGGCGCCGATGTCCCTGCCCTTGCCGGTGGCCAGCAGCTCCCAGGTGTGCGGCCCCGGCAGCCCGTCCGCCTCCGTGCCCCGCCAGCCCTGCGCCCGCTGGAACGCCTGGGTGGCCCGCCGGTCCGCCTCCGACCAGCGCGGCCCCGGCCCCGAGGTGTAGTAGCGGGCCGCGCCGCGCTCGACGAGCATGCGGCCGAGCTCGGTGACGTGCTTGTTGTTGGCCCCGGACCCGAAGTACGCCCGCCCCGGATAGGGCGTCCCGGCCGGTTCGGCCGGTTCGGCGGGCTTCTCCGGCATCGAGCCGCCCGTGCCGCCGCTCACCAGCCCCTTGTAGCGGTAGGCGACATAGCGGCTGGAGTTGCTCCAGTAGGCGTACGGGGTGGACTGTCTGCGGGCGCTCGGCGGGGCCTGCTCGTAGGCGATGTAGTAGGTGTGCGTGTAGTCGGTCCAGCCGCCGAAGATGACGACGTGCGAGCCCTTCTGGGGGTCGTCCGGGTTGTGGAAGAGCAGCATGTCGCCGGGCTGGAGGTCGTCCTTCGGGATCCGCACGCCGTACTGGTCGAGCGAGCCCGTCCACTCGTTGCCGGGCAGGCTCCAGGCCATCGAGACGAATCCCGAGCAGTCCTGCCGGTAGCCGTCCGACCAGTACCGGTACATGCTGTACGGCACCTTCGCCGCGACCCACTCCTTGGCCCGCTTGATGATCTCCGCGCGGGTGGTCGTGGGCGCCTTGGCGGGCTTGGCCGGGACCCCGCCGGGGCCGTGCAGCGGGGTCTTGCCGCCCTGCGGGGTGTCGGGTTCATCGGCCCCCGGAAGGTCCGCCCGCGGGTCCGCCGGGACAGCCCCCGGCAGGCTCTGCGGGCCGGGGGCCTGCGGGGCCGCCAGCGCCGGTACGGCGTGACCCGCGCCGAGCGCGGCCGAGGCCGCGGCCGCGGCCGCCACGATCACCGTCCGGTGGGCCGGGTGGGCGCCGGTGCGGGCCGTCGCGGAGTGCGGCAGGACCCGCCGCCAGTGCACACATCCGGGACAGTCGCAGTCGCTCGCGGGTTCGATCTCCTCGAATGCCGGAGTCTCCATGCGATTCCCCTCACACTCCGGATGGAAATGTTCGCGTCTGTACACATTCGCCAGTTTCTCAACTGTCTTCCGGGCGCGCATGCTGACGGTCCGAATGATGTACGGCACCCCCCGTGACCGGGGCCGGAGCCCGGACCAGCGGTCCCCCCGGTGGTCCGGAGCACCCTCCGGGGTCCGGTAGAGTTACGACGTCAGCAGGCGCCGCTAGCTCAGTTGGTTAGAGCAGCTGACTCTTAATCAGCGGGTCCGGGGTTCGAGTCCCTGGCGGCGCACGACAGCGAAGGCCTTTCGTGAGAGCGGAGGGCCTTCACTTTTCATACTGGGCTCTCCTACGGCACCGCAGGAGCTGCTGGGGGTCCGGGGGTTACCCCCCGGGAAAGGCAGCATCAGCGGGTCCGGGGTTCGAGTCCCTGGCGGCGCACAGACCGGGAAGCCCTCCGCGGATGCGGGGGGCTTCCCGTATATCCGGGCAGGGTGTCCACAAGCGGTACACAGGACCCCCACAGGCGCCACAATGAACGCGTATGACCGGTAAACACCGCGTTTCGCATCTTGCGATCATGCTGAACGCCGTAGAACTCTGGTTCTTCAAGATGCTGCGGATACGCGGCAGTTGGGGGGCAAGAAACCGGTTGCCCGTTTCAACGGGGAGAGGGGCCCCGTTCATGAACGGATGTCGAGGGGGGCATCATGCAACCGGAAGGTCGCGGTTCCATGTCTATGAAGTGGAAGATGTGGTGACTGTGACCCACCACTGATACGTCTGTGAAGGTCGAGGGGGACCTAAGCAGACGAAGGAACCGACAGACACGCGGTGACCTGCGTGTGGGGGGATGACTCATGACGTCGACGCCGACGGGCGCCCGGCCGAACTCCGACCCGTCACAAACCACTCAGCTCAGAGTGCCGACGCATCGGACGGGAGCATTCAGGCGCATCAAGAAGACGCTGCCGAAGTACGACTACGAGCACTACAGTCGGCTGGCGGGTCCCCTCACCCAGCCTGATCCGAACAAGCCGTACAAGGTGCAGTACCGCTCGCTGATCTCGCAGGAGCCGCACCGCATACGGGTCGCCCTGATGCTCGCCGCGGCGCCGCTGCTGTCGCTGGTGCTGCTGGCCTGGCTGCTCCAGCCCGAGCACTGGACCGAGCGCGACTACGTCGAGTACGACTTCCTGCCGACGCTCGACATCGTCATGCTCGTCTCGATCGGTCTGATCGAGTTCTTCCGCTGCATGAACGTCCTTTCGAACGCGCACGCCACCCTGGTCGCCCGCGACCCGATCCCGGTGGTGCCCGAGACCGGCACCAGAGTCGCCTTCCTGACCTCCTTCGTGCCCGGCAAGGAGCCGCTGGAGATGGTGACGAAGACCCTGGAGGCGGCGGTCAAGCTGCGCCACCGGGGCCTGATGCACGTCTGGCTGCTGGACGAGGGCGACGACCCGGAGGTCAAGGAGGTGTGCGCCCGGCTCGGCGTTCACCACTTCTCCCGCAAGGGCATCGCCAAGTGGAACCAGGCCAAGGGCCCGCACCGCGCCAAGACCAAGCACGGCAACTACAACGCCTGGCTCGACGCGCACGGCGACAACTACGACTTCTTCGCCTCGGTCGACACCGACCACGTCCCGCTCCCGAACTACCTGGAGCGCATGCTCGGCTTCTTCCGGGACCCGAACATCGGCTTCGTCATCGGCCCGCAGGTCTACGGCAACTACGACAACTTCGTCACCAAGGCCGCCGAGTCGCAGCAGTTCCTGTTCCACGCCCTGATCCAGCGCGCGGGCAACAAGTACGGCTCGCCGATGTTCGTCGGCACCTCCAACGCCGTACGCATCAAGGCGCTCAAGCAGATCGGCGGTCTGTACGACTCGATCACCGAGGACATGGCGACCGGTTTCGAGATCCACCGCCACAAGAACCCGGCGACGGGCAAGAAGTGGCGCTCGGTGTACACCCCGGACGTGCTCGCCGTCGGTGAGGGCCCGAGCGCCTGGACGGACTTCTTCACCCAGCAGATGCGCTGGTCGCGAGGGACGTACGAGACGATCCTCAAGCAGTACTGGAAGGGCTGGTACTCGCTGCCGCCGAGCAAGCTCTTCAACTACACGATGATGATCATCTTCTACCCGATGTCGGCCCTCAACTGGATCCTGGCGGCGCTGAGCTGCGCCCTGTTCCTGGGCCTGGGCGCCTCGGGTGTGAACATCGACCCGACGATCTGGCTGATGCTCTACGGCAACGCCTCCGCGCTCCAGATCGGCCTGTACGTCTGGAACCGCCGCCACAACGTCTCGCCGCACGAGCCGGAGGGCTCCGGCGGCGTGGCCGGCATGGTGATGTCCGCGCTGTCGGCGCCGCTGTACGCCAAGGCGCTGATCGACTCGGCGCTGCGCCGCAAGAGCAAGTTCGTGGTGACGCCCAAGGGCGACTCGGCCAGCCCCGACCGGTGGTTCGGGACCTTCCGCTACCACTGGTACTTCATCGTGATCTTCGGCGCGTCCATGGCGGCCGGCTTCGTCTACGGGCACGCGCACCCCGCGATGGTCATCTGGGCGACGTTCGCCATGCTGATCACCGCCACCCCGATCTTCGCCTGGCGGCACATGCTGCGCCAGGACAAGAAGAAGCCGCCGGTCCCGGTCGAGCCGGACCCGGTCGCGCCGATGGTGCCGCACCAGGCTCAGCCGCTGCCGACCCAGCCGGGCGGCCAGCACAGCCCGCAGCACAAGCCGAGTTGGGCCGCCTCGCAGGGCGGCGGCACCGACCAGACCATGCAGATCGCCCTTGGTGGACTTGGGGGACGTAAGGAATGAAAGACCAGGCCGGCCGCCGCCGTGTCCGTCGACTCGCGATAGGCACGGCGGTGGTGCTCGCGCTGGCCGGGATGAACGGTCCGTGGCTCTACCGCTTCGGCACCGAGAAATACCACCAGTACCAGATCAACAGACCGGAGTACAAAGCCGACAACGGCCACTGGGAGGTCATCGACTTCCCGGAGGAGTACCGGCAGAACACCATCCACGCGGCGCTGCTGCGCACCGGGAAGGTGCTGCTCGTCGCGGGCTCCGGCAACGACCAGGAGAACTTCGACGCGAAGAAGTTCGACACCCGGATCTGGGACCCGGTCAAGGGCACGATCAAGAAGGTGGACACGCCGAGCGACCTGTTCTGCACGGGCCACACCCAGCTCGCGAACGGCAATCTGCTGATCGCGGGCGGCACCAAGCGGTACGAGAAGCTCAAGGGCGATGTCACCAAGGCCGGCGGCCTGATGATCGTCCACAACGAGAACCCGGACAAGCCGATCACCCTGCCCGCGGGGACCAAGTTCACCGGCAAGGAGAACGGCCGGACGTTCGTCTCCAAGGACCCGGTGCTGGTGCCGCGCGCCAAGAAGGTGTTCGACAAGGCGACCGGCGAGTTCCTGCGCAACGACCCCGGACTCGGGCGCATTTACGTCGAGGCGCAGAAGAGCGGCTCCAAGTACGAGACCGGCACCGAGGACAACTACCGGGTGCAGGGCCTGTCCGGCACCGACGCGCGGAACACCTACGGCATCGCGCAGAAGCTGGCGCTGGACAAGAAGGACTTCCAGGGCATCCGGGACGCCTACGAGTTCGACCCGGTCGCCGAGAAGTACATCAAGGTCGACCCGATGAAGGAGGCCCGCTGGTACCCGACGCTCACCACGCTGAGCGACGGGAAGATCCTCAGCGTCTCCGGGCTCGACGACATCGGGCAGTTGGTGCCGGGCAAGAACGAGGTCTACGACCCCGACACCAAGAAGTGGACGTACACCGAGAAGATCCGGCAGTTCCCGACGTATCCGGCGCTGTTCCTGATGCAGAACGGGAAGATCTTCTACTCCGGTTCCAACGCGGGCTACGGGCCCGATGACGTCGGGCGCGACCCCGGCATCTGGGACGTGGACTCCAACAAGTTCAGCAAGCTGCCCGGGTTGAGCGACGCCGATCAGCTGGAGACCTCCGGGACCGTGCTGCTGCCTCCGGCGCAGGACGAGAAGTACATGGTCATCGGTGGCGGCGGGGTCGGTGAATCCAAGCTGTCCAGCGAGAAGACCCGGCTCATCGATCTGAAGGACGACAACCCGGAGTTCGTGGACGGGCCGTCGATGGAGAAGGGGACGCGTTATCCGCAGGCGTCGGTGCTGCCGAACGACACCGTGCTGGTGTCGGGCGGCTCCGAGGACTACCGCGGGCGCGGCGACTCCAACATCCTCCAGGCCCGGATCTACGACCCGTCGAGCAACGCCTTCGACCAGGTCGCGGATCCGCTGGTCGGCCGGAACTACCACTCCGGCTCGATTCTGCTGCCCGACGGGCGGGTGATGTTCTTCGGGTCGGACTCGCTGTACGCGGACAAGGCGAACACCAAGCCCGGTGAGTTCGAGCAGCGGATCGAGATCTACACGCCGCCGTATCTGTACCAGGGGTCCCGTCCTTCGCTGTCCAAGGGGACGGAGACCATTGAGCGCGGCGAGACGGGGACGTTCACGTCTCAGCACGCCTCGTCCATCAAGAAGGTGCGGCTGATCCGGCCCAGTGCGGCGACGCATGTGACGGACGTCGATCAGCGGTCCATCGCGCTGGACTTCAAGACGGACGGGGACAAGGTGACGGTGACCGTGCCGGAGAGCAAGAACCTTGTCCAGGCCGGGTGGTACATGCTGTTCGTCGTCGACGACCAGGGCGTGCCGTCCGAGGCACAGTGGGTTCAGGTGCCGTAGAACGAATCCCCGCGCCCCTTCCGGGGCGCGGGGATTGTCACTGAGAAGCCTTGGCCAGGCCCAGCGCGTACTCCGGCCACCACTCGCCCGCCTTCGGGCCGCCCTTGCACTCGCCGTCCGACTCGCCCGGGCGCTTGACCCAGACGTAGGCGTCGACCAGCGGGTCCGCCGTCTTGGTCGTCGGGGTCTCGCCCAGGGCCCTGCCGGGCGGGTTGCACCAGCGCTCGCCCGCGTCGCCCTCCTCGTAGGGGCCGTTGCCGTTGCGGCTGGTGTCGATGACGAAGGGCTTGTTGCCGATCTTCGACGAGAGCGTCTTGCCGTACCCGATGGAGTTCTCGGTGGTGTAGAAGTTCGAGACGTTCACCGAGAAGCCGTCCGCGCCCTCGACGCCCGCCCACTTCAGCGGCTCGAAGATCTGGTCCGGGTTGCCCCAGCCGGCGTTGCCCGCGTCCAGGTAGACCTTGGTGTTCTTCAGCGACTTGAGCTTCTCGATCGCGCCCTTGAGGAGGTCGTAACGCTCCTCGTGGAACTCGTCCGGGGTGCAGCCGTCCACCAGGTGCAGCACGGCGTCCGGTTCGAGGATGACCGTCGTCGAGCGGTCACCGATGCCCGCCGCCACGCCGTCGATCCACTCACGGTAGGCGTTGCCGTCGGCGGCGCCGCCCTGTGAGTACTGCCCGCAGTCACGGTGCGGGATGTTGTAGAGGACCAGCAGGGCCGTACGGCCCGCCTTGTCCGCGGCCTCGGTGTAGCCGCGCGCCTCGTCCTCCGGGTTCTCGGGGCCGATCCACTCACCGGTCGGCTGCTCGGCGATCTTGCGGATCTGTTCCGCGTCGCCGTCCTCGCCGTCCTTCTCATAGGTGGCCACCTGCTGGGCCGCGTTGCCGTCCGGGTTCACCCAGAACGGGTCGACCTCCTTGGGCTGCTGGGTGATGCCGGCCGCGTTCTCCGGCTCGTCACCC
This sequence comes from Streptomyces cinnabarinus, assembly GCF_027270315.1. Lineage (NCBI taxonomy): Bacteria > Bacillati > Actinomycetota > Actinomycetes > Kitasatosporales > Streptomycetaceae > Streptomyces > Streptomyces cinnabarinus. The sequence goes on from NZ_CP114413.1 coordinate 3,577,737, forward strand.
CCGTCGTCCGAGGAGGAACACCCCGCGATCAGCAGCGCCGCCCCCAGCACCGTCGCGGTGGCCCCCCTGCGGGCCCCCCTGCTGCCGTACATCCAACTCCCCCTTGGGTGCACCGTTCGAAGTCCCAATCCTGACATACCTGTCCTGGGGCGTACGAGATCGGCCGGCCCTTGTCCGCGAGCTGTTACACCCCCGGGGGCGAGGGCAAGTGCGCCGCTGAGCGGCGGCGGGAGCTCGCGCTGGAGCTGCTCGGGGCGCGGAACTCCGCCGGGCGGCGGAGACCGGGCCCGGCGGCCGGCCGCAGGTACGGCGCATCACGTGCGCGGATCACCCAGGGCCACCGGGCTTCAGCATGACGGCAGTCGGGCCCTAGGCCCTGGCGCACATCCGTTCTAGAGTCGTGTGGGACGGCGCCGGCCCCCGGCCTGTCACCTCTCCCCGTGATGACCACCCCTGCCTCCCGCGCCTGCCGCCGGGTTACTCCCGCAGCCCGAGCGCGCGCGGTGGAGGGCCGGCCCGGTCGGCGGCTTCGGGGGGAGCGGGTCGTCGACCGGGCCAGGTGCGTTCACAGACCCGTGCCGGTGAGGTAGGCGGAGACCACGACGTTCGCCGTGTAGCTGCGGCTGGCGCGGTCGAAGGTGCCGCCGCAGGTGATGAGCCGCAGTTCGGCGCGGCCGGGCTCGCGGGGGCCGTAGGCCTGGCGGGCGTCGAAGCGGTCGCGGGTGACGACCTGGACGTCGTCGACGGTGAACTCGGCCACCTTGCCGTCGTCGCGGATCACCCGGACCGTCTCACCGGGCTTCAGCGCGCTGATCTTGTAGAACACGGCCGGCCGGGTCTCGGTGTCGACGTGCCCGACGAGCAGCGCCGTTCCGGCCGCGCCGGGTGCCGCTCCGGCGGCGTACCAGCCGACGACGCCGGGCTGGTCGAACGGGGGCGGGTCGACGGCGCCCTGCGGGTCCAGGCCGCGGGCGACTACCGGAGCCTGGACGCCGAGGCCCGGGATGTCGACGCGTTGGGGTCCGGCCTTGCCCAACGGGCGGGCGGAGGGCGGCAGATCGACGTCGGGCGGACGGCCGACGGCCGCCATGTCGCCGGTGGTGGGCGTGGATATGCCCTGCCGTACATCGGTGACCTCGCGTCCCCACAGCCACAGACCGAGCAGCAGGACCGCCCAGGCCATGCCGGTCAGCAGCCGTCCGGAGAGCGCGGGACGGTGGTGCGCGGACATCGGATCAGTCCGTCCTGCGGCTCCGGCGGGCGCGTCTGAGCGCCACGGCCGTCGCCGCGACTCCGGCGAGGACCAGTCCGGTCACCGTCTGCGCGGCACCGGGACCGGTCGTACGGGTGTCGTCGTCGGCGGTGGTGAGGTGGGCCGCGGCGCCGCCACCGCCCGCCTTCACGGGCGCGACCGGAGAGGCGGGCGCGGACGGCGGACGGCCGACCGGGAGGGAGACCGTGCGCTTGTCCTCACCGCAGATGACCATGACCTCGTAGGCACCGACCGCCAGGGAGGACCGGATGCGGCTCTCGCCGACCAGGGTGCCGTCCGCGCCGGTGACGCTGAGCTTCACTTCGCTGACGAACGCCGCCGACACCGCGCTCGCGGTCCGCTCGGCGCAGCCCGTCACGCGCAGCGCGACCTCGGCGCCCGGGTCGGGTGAGGCGGGGTTCACGGAGATGCCGCCTCCGTCCGCCGCGTACGCCGCCGGGGTGAGCACCGCGAAGAGGGCCGCGGCGCCCGCACAGAGAGTGACTTTCATTGAGCCCATCGTGAACCTCCAGATATCTGGAGCGTCCTCCTGGGCGACGGACCCCGCATCCTCAGCGGGGTCCGACTGCTCCGTTCGGGTCGTCTTCCGGGACCAGAGGGTTTCAGATCCGGTCGACCAGGTCCGCGATGGAGTCGAGGACCTGGGAGGGCCGGTACGGGAAGTTCTCCACCTGCTCGGGCCGGGTCAGCCCGGTGAGCACCAGGAAGGTCTGCATCCCGGCCTCGATACCGGCCAGGACGTCGGTGTCCATCCGGTCGCCGATCATGGCGCTGGCCTCGGAGTGGGCGCCGATGGCGTTCAGGCCGGTGCGCATCATCAGCGGGTTCGGCTTGCCCGCGAAGTAGGGCTGCTTGCCGGTCGCCTTGGTGATCAGCGCGGCCACGGCGCCGGTCGCGGGCAGCGGGCCCTCGGTGGAGGGGCCCGTCTCGTCGGGGTTGGTGCAGATGAAGCGGGCTCCGCCGTTGATGAGCCGGACCGCCTTGGTCATGGCCTCGAAGGAGTAGGTGCGGGTCTCGCCGAGGACGACGTAGTCCGGCTCGTGGTCGGTGAGGATGTACCCGATGTCATGCAGTGCCGTGGTCAGTCCGGCCTCGCCGATGACGTACGCCGAGCCGCCGGGCCGCTGGTCGTCCAGGAACTTGGCGGTGGCCAGGGCGGAGGTCCAGATGTTCTCGATCGGCACCTCAAGGCCCATGCGGTTGAGGCGGGCGTGCAGATCGCGTGGCGTGTAGATCGAGTTGTTGGTCAGGACCAGGAACGGCTTGCCGGACTCGCGGAGTTTCTTGATGAAGGCGTCGGCGCCGGGGATCGGTACGCCCTCGTGGATCAGGACTCCGTCCATGTCGGTGAGCCATGACTCGATGGGCTTGCGGTCTGCCATGTGCGGGACTCCTGGCGTACGTACGAGCGATGAGCGGAGAGCGCCGGAACCACGGCGTACCGACGCCCTCAGCCTAATCAGGAAGTGGTCACCTTGACCCCGTCGATCACCCAGTACCAGTTGTTGGACCCGGTGTAGCGGAAGCGGAAGCTCGCGCTGGAGGCGCCGGTCGGGACCGGTACGGAGACCGACTGCGGCTGGGAGATGACGTCGGAGGTGTAGCTCTTGACGGCGGTGGGCGCGCCCAGGTTGAAGGAGACGAGGATCTGGGCGCTCTGGGCGCCTTCCTGCCGGTAGAAGGTGGTGAAGTCGAGCCGGACCGTGGCCTTGCCGGTGACGTCGTACGCGGGCGTCACGAGGGTCGTGTCGTAGCTGCCGGAGAAGGACTTGTCCGACCACTCGTCGGAGTCGGCGACGGCGAAGACGCCGCGGGCGCGGACGTTGAGCTCGCGGGACTGGTCGCGCTGGGTGCGGGACCAGAACTCGTCGGTGGCGAAGGACCAGCCGCGCCACTCGGTCACGCCGCCGGTGCCCATGGCGTTGTTGATGACGGACCAGCCGCTGGGCGGGGTGTGGGTGAAGCCGAGGACCCCGGCCGGGATGCCGGTCTCGTCGACGCGGGCGCCGAGGGAGGGGTGGAGGGTGTCGAAGGGGTCGGCGGAGCGTTCCTGGATGGGCTTGCCGTCCAGGCCCCAGGCAGGGTCGACCGGGATGCCGAGCTGCTTGAGGACGGTGGGGACGACGTCGACGAGCCGGGTGTCGATGGGGCGGGCACCGGCGGCGATGCCGGGCCCGGTGGCGAGGACGAAGGTCCGCCGCTCCTCGACGGAGGAACCGCCGTGGCCGCCCGGGTCGGTGTGCCCGTGGTCGGTGGCGACGATGACGGTCCAGCGCTCGGTGGCGTAACCGGGCCGTGCCTTGATGGCGGCGCGCAGCCGCCCGAGGTAGGCGTCCTGTACGGCGATCTGGTCGAGGTAGGCCTGGCTGCCCGCGCCCTGGTTGTGGCCGACGATGTCGGACTGCCCGAAGTAGACGAAGAGGACGTCCGGGTTCTGGCCCTTGATGATCGCCTCGGCCTCGGCGGCGATGGTGGCGTCGTGCCCGGTGTACCCGTCCCGGTCGCCGTCGAGGACGAGCTTGGCGTCGGCGCCGGGGGTGACGGTGCCCTGGGTGTCCAGGGGCAGCCAGTCGACGGCTGCGTACGTGGACAGCGCCGGGCGGATCTGGGCGAGGCGGGCCAGGAAGCCGGGGTACTGGCCGTACTTCTTGCCCGCGAAGGTGTTGTCCCTCACCCCGTGCTTGTCGGGCCAGACCCCGGTGGAGACGGTCGACCAGCCGGGGCCGGAGGAGGTGGCGGCCATGGGGTTGGCGTAGAGCAGGGAGGTGCCGTAGGTGCCCTCGCTCATCATCGCCTTGAGGTGCGGGGCGTCGGCGGCGGCGATCCGGTCGTGCCGGAAGCCGTCCATGCCGATGACGAGGACCTTGTCCTTGCTGGTGCCGCCGGGCAGGGTCGGCACGGCGCGGGCGGGGCCGGCGCCGATGGTGAGGGCCGCGGCGGTGGTCGCGGTGGCGGTGAGCACGGTACGGCGGGACGGACGGGACATCGCGTGATCCTCCGGTGGGAAGAGTAGGTGCTCGGACCCGGCCGCGCCCCCGGTGGTGATGCCGGGGGCGTGGCGGTGGGGGGTGTCTCGGTGCCGAGGGCTCAGCTGCCGGTCGCCGACTTCCAGTGGTCGACGTAGTCGGTCAGGTTCTTCTCGATGGCGTCCCAGTCCGGTTCGAAGACCTCCACGTCCTTGATCAGGTTCGTCAGGGCGATCGCGTCGGCGTCGACCGCCTTCACGTCCTGGCGGGCGGTGAAGCCGCCGCCGATCTCGCTGACCTGCTGCTGGGCCTTCTGGCTGAGCATGTACTCCAAGAGCTTCCTGCCGTTCTCCGAATGCGGGGCGTCGGTGACCAGACCGGCCGCATACGGCAGCGCGAACGTCGTCGGCTCGCCGCCCTCCCTGGCCGGGAACCAGATCCCGAGGTTCGGCATGTCCTTGGACTGGGCGTAGTTCATCTGCACATCGCCGTTGGCGACCAGCAGTTCGCCCTTGTCGACCTTGGGGGCGAGCTTGCCGGTGGAGGCGGACGGGCCGACGTTGTTGGACTGGAGCCTGCCGAGGTAGTCCAGGGCGGGCTGCTCGCCGCCGAAGTCGTGCATCGCCTTGATGAGGACGGCGGTGCCGTCACCGGCGACACCCGGGGTGGAGTACTGGAGCTTGTTCCTGTACTTGCCGTCCAGCAGCTCCTCCCAGGTGGTGGGTGCCTGCGTCAGCTCCTTCTTGTTGTAGACGAACCCGAAGTAGTTGTTGACGACCGAGGTCCAGGTCCCGTCAGGCGACTTGTCGGCCCCGCTCACCTGGTCGGCGCCGGCGGGGACGTACTTCTGGAGCAGGCCCTTGGCGTCGGCCTGCTGGATGAAGGGCGGCAGGGTGACCAGCACATCGGCCTGCGGGTTGCGCTTCTCGCGGACGGCGCGCTGCACCATCTCGCCGGAGCCGCCCTCGACGTACTCGACCTTGATCCCCGTCTCCTTCTCGAAGTCCGCGAAGATCCGGTCGTACCAGCCGTCCCCGTTCTCGCCCTTGAGGCCGTCGGCGCTGTAGACGGTGACGACGTTCTCGTCGGCGGCGGCGGAGCTGCCGCCGCAGGCGGCGAGCGCGGGGGTGGCGAGCAGACTGAGGGCTACGGCGAGCGCGCCGCGGTTTCTGGGCATGGCGAGGTGAACTCCTTGCGGGGAAGGGGTGTCGGTCGAGCGGGGTGTTGGCCGAGCGGGGCGTCGGTCAGCGGTACGACGCTCTGGTGCGCACGCGGGACATGGCGAACAGGACGAGCAGGGTCGCCGCCATCAGCACCATCGCGACGGCGGACCCGGTGAACAGGGCACCGCGGTCGGTGGCCGCGTAGATCAGGACCGGAAGCGGGGTCCAGTCGGGCGGGTAGAGCATCATCGTGGCGCTCAACTCGCCCATGGACAGGGCGAAGCAGAGGCCGGCGGCGGCGGACAGGGACGGCAGCAGCAGGGGCAGCCGCACCCGCCACAGCACATAGGAGGGGCGCGCCCCGAGCGAGGCGGCGGCCTGCTCGTAGGCGGGGTCGAGCCGGGTCAGCGCGGCCGACACGGACTGGTGGGCGAAGGCGGTGACCAGCACGGTGTGCGCGACGATCACGATCCACCGGGTGCCGTTGAGCAGCATCGGCGGCTGCGAGAAGGCGACCAGGACGGCGAGTCCGACGACCACGGAGGGCACGGCGAGGGGCAGCACGAACAGCCCGTCGAGCAGACGCCGTCCGCATCGGCCGAGGGTGCGCGCGGCGAGCGCGGCCCAGGTCCCGGCGGTGAGGGCGAGAAGGCTCGCGGCGGCCGCGGTGAACAGGCTGGTGGTGAGCGCCTGGAGGGCCTCGCCGCGGGTGGCGGCGGCGTAGTGCGCGGTGGTGAAGTCCGAGGGCAGCGCGCTGGACCAGTGGGTGGCGAAGGAGGCGGCGGCCACCACGAGCAGGGGCAGCGCGAACAGCGGCAGGAAGAGCAGGAGGAACACGGCCCATACGGCCCACCTGGCCCGGCGGCTATGCACCAGCACGACGGCTCACCACCCGGTAGAGGCCGTAGAGGCCCACGGAGATCAGGACGTTGACGACGGCGACCACGCAGGCGCCCGGGTAGTCGGACTCCAGGATCGCCTTGCTGTAGACGAGGGTCGGGAGGGTGGTGACGCCCTTGGCGCCGGTGAAGAGCACGATCCCGAACTCGTTGAGGCAGAGCACCAGGACCAGGCTGCCGCCGGCCGCGAGGGCGGGCAGCGCCTCGGGCAGGATGATCCGCCGCACGATCCTGGGCGCCCGCGCGCCGAGCGAACCGGCCGCCTCCAGCTGGGCGGTGTCGAGCTGGGCGAAGGCCGCGAGCAGGGGCCGCATCACGAACGGCGTGAAGTAGGTGATCTCGGCGAGCAGAACACCCCACGGCGTGGTGAGGAACCGGAACGGCCCTTCGGCGGCTCCCGTGGCGTCCGTCCACAGCCCGTTCGCCATGCCGACCGTGCCGTAGATGAACAGCAGGGCGAGCGTGATCAGGAAGGACGGGAAGGAGAGGAAGACGTCCACGAACCGGGCGACCGCCCGCGCCCCCGGGAACGGCACGAAGGCGATGACCAGCGCCAGCAGGAACCCGAGCACCAGGCATCCGGCGGTCGCGGCGAGCGCCAGCCAGACGGTGGTCCACAGCGCCTCACGGAAGGACCCGGAGGCCAGGACGTCGGCGTACGGCTGGAGGGAGGTGCCGCCGGTGTCGGGCTTGACGGACTGCTCGACGACGAGACCGAGCGGGTAGAGGAAGAAGAGGGCGAGGAGGGCGACGGGTGGGGCAGCCCGGAGCAGCCGCCTAGTCATGGGTGACTCCTGCTGTGAGCAGGACCGCGTCCTCCGGGGCGAAGTGCAGGTCCACCGGGTCGCCGAGGGCGGGCGGGTCCTTCAGCTCGCGCAGGTCGGTCATCACGCGGTGGCCGTCGACCTCGACGTACAGGCGGTGGGTGGCGCCGCGCCACTGGATCTCCCGTACCGTGCCGGAGAGCCGGTTGGGTCCGTCACCGACGCCGATGAGGTGCGGCCGTACGCACAGGGTGGCGCTCGCGCCCTTCGCGGCGCCTGCCGTGTCCACCGTGAGGTCGGCCTTCCCGAAGGTCACGCCTGTCGAACTCACGGTCACCGGAAGCAGGTTGGCGTTGCCGACGAAGGACGCGGTGAACTCGTCGGCCGGGGCGCGGTACAGCTCCCCCGGGGTGCCCACGGCCCGCAGCCGGGCCCGGTCCATCACCGCGATCCGGTCGGCGAGGGTGAGCGCCTCGACCTGGTCGTGGGTGACGTACAGGATCGACACGTCCGGCAACTCACGGTGCAGCCGCGCCAGTTCGGCGAGCATGCCGGAGCGCAGCCGGGCGTCGAGGGCGGACAGGGGCTCGTCCAGCAGCAGCACGCCCGGCCGGATGGCGAGGGCCCGGGCGATGGCGACGCGCTGCTGCTGGCCGCCGGACAGCTCGCGCGGGTAGCGGCGGGCGTAGGCCGCCATGCCGGTCATCTCCAGTGCCTCGGCGACCCGTTCGCGGATCTCGACGCGGGCCGCCCTGCGGGCCTTCAGTCCGAAGGCCACGTTGTCCTCGACCCGCATGTGCGGGAAGAGGGCGTACTGCTGGACGACCATCCCGATGCCCCGCCGGTGCGGGGGCAGCGCGGTGACATCGCGGTCACCGAGGAACACCCGCCCGGCGGCGGGCCGTACGAACCCGGCGACCGCCCGCAGCGCGGTGGTCTTGCCGGATCCGGACGGCCCGAGCAGCGCCATGACCTCGCCGGGAGCGACGGTGAGGTCGAGGGCGTCGAGGACGACATGGCCGTCGTAGGAGACGGTGACGCCGTCGAAGCGGATACCGCTGCTCATGCGAGCACTCCGGGCAACTCCGCCACGGAGCCGAGCACATGGGTCGCCCCGGCCGCGCCGAGCGCCTCGGCGTCGTGCGCCCCGGTCAGCACACCGGCGACGACGGCCGCGCCGGAGCGGATTCCGCTGAGCATGTCGTAGGAGGTATCGCCGACGACCGCGATCTGCCGCACGCCGTCCGCCGCGCCGGTCCGGAGGAAGGCGCTGAGCACCATGTCCGGGTACGGCCGCCCGCGGCCCCCCGCGTCCGTCGGGCACAGGGTGAGCGGCACCAGGTCCTGCCAGCCGAGCGCGGCCAGGATCGCGTCCTGCGTGGGGCGGGCGAACCCGGTGGTCAGCACGACGGTACGGCCCTGGGCGGTGAGCTCCTCGATGGTCTCCCGGGCGCCCGGCAGGGCAGCGATCCGGCCGTCGTCGACGAGTTCGGCGTACGCCGCCTCGAAGGCCTTGTTGGCTTGCTGGGCCTTGGCCTCCTCGCCGAACAGGTGCCGGAAGACGGAGATCTTGGACTCGCCCATGGTGGCGCGGACGTGGCCGAGCATCGCGTCGGGATCGGCGCCGAGGTGGCGGGCTGCCGCGCTGAACGCCTGCTCGACCAGGCCACCGTCGGCGACGGTGGTGCCGGCCATGTCGAGGACGACGAGCCGGATGTCGGGGGTGTGCGGGTGCTGCTGCGTCATCTGTGTCACCAGCCCAGTTCGGTCGCGGTGGTCTCGGCTATCGCGGGCGAGCAGGTCATTCCGCGCCCGCCGGGCCCGGTGACCAGCCACACGCCGTCGCGCACCCGCTGCCGGTGCACGACCCGGCCGGGGTCGGTGCACTGCGCGTACACGCCGGCCCAGCGGCGGCGGATCTTCGGCAGCGGGCGGCCGAGGAAGGATTCGACGACCTCGGTGAGGTGGTCGTAGGGGTCTTCGAGGGTGTCGAAGGCGAAGGGGTGCTCGTACTCGTGGGTGTCGCCGATGGTCAGTCCGCCGTCGGCGCGCTGGACCATGAGCAGCTGCATCCGGTGCCGCGCTGGCGTCTCGGCCTGCGGCCGGCCGGAGTTGAGGTCGTCCAGGGCGGCGCCGCGGTAGGCGGGGTAGTAGCGGAAGCTGTCGGCGTCGGCGACCGAGGTGGGCAGGGGTTCGCCGAGCGGGTCGGTCTGCATCATCTGGAGCCGGACCCGGCGCACGGGCAGTTCGGGCCCGGCCAGCTCCCGGACGAGCCCGCCGAGCCAGGCGCCGGTGCACAGCACGACCGCGTCGCCGCTGTGCACGTCCCCGTGGTCGTCACGGACGGCGCTCTCGCCGATGACCTCACGGACCTCACGGCCCGGCAGGAAGATGTAGCGCGGCGACCTCAGCAGCTCCTCCCGCAGGGCGAGTTGAGCCGTCCGCGGCTCGACGGCGGCGTCCCGCTCGCAGTACAGGGCGGCGGTGAACTCGCCGCGCAGGGCGGGGTTGAGGGCGCGCGCCTCGGCCGGGGTGAGCAGCTTGTGACCGCGCGCGGCGGCATCCTCCCGCGCTACGGCGGCCTCGGCGACGGCGAGTTCGAGGTCGCCGCGGACGGGGGTGAGGGAGCCGTTGGCCCGGAAGCCCAGCTTCGGCACCCGGGCACCGATCCCCGCCCACAGCTCCCGCGCCCGCAGGGCGGTCTCCAGCTCCTCGCCCTCGGCGCGGCCACTGACCCAGATCTGGCCGAAATTGCGCAGCGAGGCGCCGCGAGCCTCCGCCTCGCGCTCGATCTGTACGACCTCATGGCCGCGTTCCACTGCTTGCCAGGCGTGCAGGGTGCCCACCACGCCGGCTCCGACGACTATCACTCTCACGACGGCAACGCTCCTCGGACTCGGGGAACCGGAAAGGTCCGGCTACCAACGGGAGCGTGAACGACCCATCACGTTTGGGCTAGACCCGTTATCTTTTCGTGATGAGATGAGAGAGGTGAGTGGGGCGAGTGAGGCGACTTTCAGCCGCCGAGATGGGCCGAGAAGGAGAAGCGGTCGCCGCGGTAGAGGGTGCGGACGCGTTCCAGGGGCCGCTTGTCCGTGTCCCGCGAGACACGGTGGATGAGCAGCATCGGCAGGGCGGGCGGGGTGCCGATGAGAAGGGCTTCGCGTGGAGTGGCGAGCACGGTCTCGATGCGCTCGTCGGCGTCACCGAAGGCGATGCCCTGGGAGTGGAGGTAGGCGTAGAAGGAGGAGTCGGGGTCGAAGTCGGCGTCCAGGCGGGGCACTCGGGCGACGGCAACGTAGGTGCTCTCCAGGCCGACCCGCTCGTCGTCGGCGAGCAGCACCCGCTCCAGGTGCCAGACCGCCTCGCCCCGGGTGAGCCCGGTCTCGGCGGCGAGGGCGTCGGGGCAGGGGAAGCGGTCGAGGGTGACGAGGGTACGGCCCGGGGTGCGCCCCTGGCGCCGTACGCCCTCGGTGTAGCTGGCCAGCGACAGCGGCTGCTCCAGCTTGGGCCCGGCGACGACGGTGCCGCGGCCCTGGCGCCGCAGTTTTCCCTCCAGCACCAGCTCGCGCAGCGCCTGCCGGACGGTCTCGCGGGCGACGTCGTACTCCTCGGACAGATCCCGCTCGGTCGGGATGGCGTTCCCCTCGGGCAGCTCCGCGAGGAGCCGGTCGATGCGCGCCTTGACCGCGTAGTACTTGGGGATGCGCCCGTGCTCGGGAATGCCGGAGCGGACGGGGGCGCCGGGGGCCTGGTCGTTCGGGTAGTCCACGGAAGGGATCGTCGCAGACGAACCCGACGGTCTCGGCGCGGGGACCGTCGCGGGTCGGACTCGGTCGGCTCAGCGTCGCCGACGCAGGATCAGCAGCGCGCCGCCGATCGTGAGCAGCGTGGCGAGGCCGGCGGCGACGGCGGTGGTGGGGGTTCCGGTGCGGGCCAGCTCGTTGGTGAAGGCGAGCGGGGGCGGGGTGGCTCCGGTGGAGCTCCGGGGGTCGAGCGGGGTGTCCGGCTCGGTGTCGATGCCGAACCGGTAGTCGTTGGACTGTCCGATCCAGTCGCCGTCGTCGTCGTGGCGCTGGACGACCGCCGCGTTGGCGGTGACGCGGTTGGGCAGGGCGTCGGAGGTGACGGAGAGCCTCACCTTCACGGTGACGGTCGCGCGCGGGCCGACGGTGAACCCGGGGAACCCGTCGAAGGCGCCGACGAGTTCGTCCTCGTCGGTGGTCTCGAAGCGGACGGGGTGGGTCCGGTCACCGACGTAGAACTCCAGCCGGGGCTGGGCGGGGGTGAGCGCGCGCCGCTCGTCGACGAGGACGACGACGGGGTGGACGTCGCGGCAGGTGCGGCCGGTCTCGTTGCTGAGCTCCAGGTACCAGGTGCCGTATCCCCCGCCGGACTCGTAGGACCCGGGCCCCCCGCGGATCCGGGTGCTCAGCGGAAAGGAGCGCCCGTCGGAGGCGGTACAGGCACCGGCGGGCTCGGCGGCGTGCGCGACTCCCGCACCGGAGAGCAGGGCGACGGCCCCGGCGAGGGAGGCGGAGAGCGCGGCGGGGAGGGAGCGGGGGCGCGGCAGGGACAGGCGTCGGGACAGGGGCACTAACAGGCACAGTCGCATAAACACATGACCATGCCGGAGCGGGCCCCCGAGCAGCGGACGCCACCCCGCACGGCGCCGGAAGTCCCCCCGATCAGAGCACCCCTCGCCCGAACACCGACCCCAGCGTCAACTGCGCCGCCCCCTCGGCGACCTCCCGCCCCCCACCGGGAGCCACCCGCACCGGCACGGCCGCCTCGCCGACCCTCCGGCCGCGCTCATCGAGCACGGCCGCGGCACCCCGTACGAAACACTCCGGACGGGCCGCGACCGTACGACCGCCCAGCAGCACCACGTCGATGTCCAGCAGCGCGACCAGGTTCGCGGCGCCCGTGCCCAGCACCCGCGCGGCCTCCTCGAAGTCCCCGCGTGCCACCGCCGCCAGGCACAGCGCCTCCACGCACCCCCGGTTGCCGCACTCGCACACCGGCCCGTCCAGCTGGACCACCTGATGCCCGAACTCCCCCGCCCCGGTCCGCGCCCCCCGGTGCACCACACCCCCGAGCACCAGCCCGCCACCGAGCCCGGCCCCAAAGTGCAGATAGGCGAAGGACTCCCCCGCCCCGCCGACCGCGAGCCCGAGCGCCGCCGCGTTGGTGTCCTTGTCCACCACCACCGGCACCCCCAGCCCCCGCTCCAGCGCTTCCCGCAGCGGAAACCCGTCGAACTCGGGGAACCCCGTGACCCGGTGCAGCACTCCCCGGGCATGGTCCAGCGGCCCCGGCAGCCCCACGCCCACCCCCAGCAGCGCACCCCCCGGCCGCTCCCCGAGCAGCGCCGTGACCTCGCTCGTCACCCCCTCGACGACCGCCGCCCGTCCGACCCCGAGTCCCAGCGGAGCAGTCCGCTCCGCGACCACCGCCCCCGTCAGATCCACCAGCACGGCCCGCAACGCGTCCCGGTCCAGATGCACGCCGACCGCGTGTCCGGCCTCCGGGACCAGGCGCAGGACGGTCCGCGGCTTGCCGCCCGTGGACGCCCGCCGCCCCGCCTCCGCCGCCAGTCCCTCGGCCCGCAGCCGTGCGGTGATCTTGCTGACGGCCTGCGGGGTCAGCCCGATCCGCTCGGCCAGCTCCAGCCGGCTGATCCCGTCGGGCCCGGCGGTCCGCAGCAGATCCAGCACGAGCGCGGCATTGTGACTGCGCAGCCCCGGCAGATTCACTCCGGCGGAAGCCCCGACCGAGCCACCCGCGCCGACTGAGCCACCCGCGCCGCCCACACCACTGATCCCCTTCACACTGCTGCTCACGCCCCCATTCTCCCCACCGCTTGCACTTTGGCAACAGCGTTGCGAAAGTAGGAGCCATGACTGGCACACCCCTCCGCACCGGCCTGATCGGCTACGGCCTCGCCGGCTCCGTCTTCCACGCCCCGCTGATCGCGGCCACCGAGGGCCTCACCCTCGACACGGTCGTCACCGCCAACCCGGAGCGGCAGGAGCAGGCCCGCGCCGGGCACCCGGACGTCCGGATCGCCGCAGCCCCGGATGAGCTGTTCGCGCGCGCCGACGCACTCGACCTGATCGTCATCGCGTCCCCGAACAAGACGCACGTCCCGCTCGCCACCGCCGCCCTCAAGGCCGGTCTCCCGGTCGTCGTCGACAAGCCGGTCGCCGGTACGGCCGCCGAGGCCCGTGAGCTGGCGGCGCTCGCCGAGGACCGCGGACTGCTCCTGTCGGTCTTCCAGAACCGCCGCTGGGACAACGACTTCCTCACCCTCCGCAAGCTCATCGAGAAGGGCGAGCTGGGCGACGTCTACCGCTTCGAGTCCCGCTTCGAGCGCTGGCGGCCCGAACTCAAGGGCGGCTGGCGCGAGTCCGGCGACCCTGCAGAGATCGGAGGTCTCCTCTACGACCTCGGCAGCCATGTCGTCGACCAGGCGCTGGTCCTCTTCGGCCCCGCCGCCTCCGTCTACGCCGAGTCCGACATCCGCCGCCCCGGCGCCGCGACGGACGACGACACCTTCATCGCGATCACGCACACGAACGGCGTCCGCTCCCACCTCTACGTCTCCGCCACGACCGCCCAACTCGGCCCGCGCTTCCGGGTCCTCGGCTCGAAGGCGGGGTACGTCAAGCACGGCCTCGACCCCCAGGAGGCGGCTCTGCGCGAGGGTGAACTGCCCGGCGCCGACTGGGGCACCGAGCCCGAGTCGCTGTGGGGCCGGGTGGGTTCCGGCGAGTCCCCGCTGACCGGCGGCGGCCGCCCCGAACCGACCCTCCCGGGCGACTACCCCGCGTACTATGCGGCCGTGGCCAGGGCCATTACCGACGGCGGCGCCAACCCGGTGACCGCCGCGGAGGCGGCCGCCGCCCTCGACGTACTGGAGGCGGCCCGCCGTTCGGCCCGCGACGGAGTGGCGGTGGCGCTGTGACCCACAGCAACGGAATCACCCCGAAGTTCACCCCGGAGATCACTCCCACCATCGAGGAGCTGGAGGCCCAGGAACGCCGCCTGGTCTTCAAGGAGTTCACCCCCGACGACGCCTGGCGCCTCGGCTCGCTCCTGGTTCAGCTGGCCCGCGAGCGGCAGGCGCCGCTGGCCATCGACATCCACCGCGGCGGACAGCAGCTCTTCCACGCCGCGCTCCCGGGCGCCACCCCGGACAACGACGCGTGGATCGCCCGCAAGCGCCGGGTGGTGGAGCGCTACCACTCCGCGTCCTACCTGGTCGGCGCCCGCTCCCGGGCCAAGGGCACGACCTTCGAGGACTCCTCCCGCCTGGACCCGGACGTGTACGCGGCGCACGGCGGCTCCTTCCCCCTCACGGTGGAGGGGGTCGGCGTCATCGGCGCGGTGACGGTCAGCGGACTGCCTCAGCTGGCGGACCACCGGTTCGTGGTGGAGGCGCTGGGGACCTTCTTGGGCATGGCTGAATAGAGACTGGCTCGGTGCGTGGAGCGGCTAGGCGTCCTTGAACTCCTGCCGCTGCCGCCCGAGCCCCTCGATCTCCAGCTCGACCACGTCCCCGGCCCGCAGGAACGGCTTCGGCTCGGGCTGCCCGAGGGCCACCCCCGCCGGCGTCCCCGTGTTGATGACGTCCCCGGGGTAGAGGGTCATGAACTGGCTGACGTACCGCACGACTTCCCCCACCGGGAAGATCTGCTCCGCGGTGGTGCCGTCCTGCTTCAGCTCCCCGTTGACCCAGAGCTTCAACGACAGGTTCTGCGGATCCGGAACCTCATCGGCGGTGACCAGCCAGGGCCCCAGCGGGTTGAACGTCTCGCAGTTCTTCCCCTTGTCCCAGGTCCCGCCCCGCTCGATCTGGAACTCCCGCTCGGAGACGTCGTGCGCGACGGCGTACCCGGCGACATGCCCGAGCGCCGCCTCCGCGGACTCGACGTAGCGCGCCGTACGCCCGATGACGACGGCCAGTTCGACCTCCCAGTCGGTCTTCACCGAACCGCGCGGCACGAGCACCGTGTCGTCCGGCCCGACGACCGTGTCCGGAGCCTTGAAGAAGACGACCGGCTCGGCGGGCGGCTCGGCCCCCGTCTCGCGGGCGTGGTCGTGGTAGTTCAGGCCGATGCACACGATCTTCCCGATCCGGCCGAGCGGCGGTCCGATCCGCAGCCCGGCCGCGTCCAGCACCGGCAGCTGACCGGCGACGGCACGGATCCGGGCGAGCGCCTCGTCGTCGGCGAGCAGCGCTCCGTCGATGTCCGGCACGACGCCCGACAGATCCCGCAGAACGCCTTCGGCGTCGAGCAGCGCGGGCGTCTCCGCTCCCGCCGTACCGACTCGCAGCAGCTTCATGATCACAATCTCCCTCGATCGTGGGGCGCCCGCCGATGTGTGCAGCCATCGGAGGACTGGTCGATCCTCCAAGCTCCGAGTCCACTCCGCAATACCCGGTTCACGTACTGGACCGTAGGTCAGCGGTACGTCAGCGGTAGAGAACCGCCCGTTCCACGGCGCTCCAGGTCGAACTGGTGACGATGTACAGCGCGGCGGCGAGCGGTACGACGGCCACGCTGATCAGCGTGAGGAAGGAGACGAACGGCATCACCGCGGTGATCGCGCCGGCGCCGGGAGCGTCCACGGGCGTGCTCTCGGCAAGCGTGGCCTTCGTCCGGCGGTAGGTGAAGAAGGCGACCCCCGCGGCGAGCGCGAACAGCCCCAGGTACACGAGCCCGGCCGCCCCGAACACCCCTGCCCCGCTCAGCGCGTCCGCCCACCGCTCCCCGAGCGGCGCGGCGAACAGCCGGTGACCGAGCAGCTCATTGGCCCGCCCGCCGATCTCCGCGCTGGAGAACAGATGGAAGAGCAGGAGGAAGGCGGGCGCCTGGCAGAGGCTCGGCAGGATCCCGGCCAGCGGCGACACCTTGTGCTCGGTGTGCAGTTCCAGCAGGGCCCGCTTCAGCTTCTCGGGGTTGCGCGCATGCCTGCGGCGCAGCTCGGCGATCCTCGGCTGGAGCGCGGTGCGGGCCTTCTGGCCGCGGGCGGCGGCCCGGGACAGCGGAAGCACGAGCAGCCGTACGAGCAGGGTGAACAGGACGATCGCGGCGGCGGCCGCTGAACCGTGGAAGAGGGGCTGGAGCAGCTCGGCGAGCTGCTCGACAAGGCGGGCGAAAACGGACATGGGTGAGCCCTCCGGGGGTCTCGTCGTGCCGGGATACGGAATGGCGGCATGACGACCCGCGCGGGGTCAGTGCGGGTGTATCTGCTGTGCCCCTACGCCGCGGTCGCCGGGAGGGCGAGTCCGGGGGCTCGGGGGCGGGTGCGCCCCTTGGCGTCGGGGTCGCGTTGCGGCAGGAAGGCCGTACGCAGGTCCCGGTCGCGGATGGCCGTACGCACCCGGGTGGGCGGCACGGCGGGCGCACAGCGCGCGGCGATGACCGAGCAGACGGCGAGCGCGGCACCGGCCGCGGCGGTGGCGGCGAGGGCGACGGTGGCGAAGAGGCTGCCGGAGTCGAGGAGGAGGACGTCGAGGACGACGGTGAGGACGAGGGCGAGGATGACGAGAGCGGGACGCAGCACGGCCCAACGCTTGATCATCGAACTCCCCCCTCCCTGTTGCTCTTTGTTATACCTCAACGCGCTCGCGTCGAGAGAAGCGTCCCCCACACCACCAGGCGGTACCGGGAGGTGTACTCGGGCGTGCAGGTGGTCAGGGTGATGTAGTACCCGGGTTCGCGGTAGCCGCGCCCGACGTGGACCAGGCTGCTGGGCACCGCCCTGATCACCCCGGTGTCCCGCGCGGAGGTCTGCGCGAGAGTCTGGTCGACGGCGTACGTGTACACAGCCTCCTTCGTCTCTACGACGATCTCGTCACCGTCGTCGAGCCGGTCGAGCCGCCGGAAGGGCTCGCCGTGGGTGTTGCGGTGCCCGGCGAGGGCGAAGTTGCCGGGCCGGCCGGGCTGTTGGGTGCGGGGGTAGTGGCCGACGTAACCCCGGTTGAGAACCCCGGACTTGCTGATGCCCTCGGCGACGGGGACGCGGAGGTCGAGGGCGGGGATGGTGAGGATGGCGTAGGCCTGGGACCAGGTGAGGGGTCTGCCGGGGTCGGGCGAGGTCCGCGGCTCGGGGGTTGCCGTAGGGGATGCCGCCGGAGCGGATGTCCGCGGCTCAGGGGTCGCCGCGGGAGACGTCCTCGAGGAGCCGCCGCCCGATGAGCCCTCGCCCCACTCCCGCTCCAGGGCCGCGACCCCTCTCCTTGCCTCCGCCTTCGCCTCCCGGTTGGTCCACCAGAGCTGATGGGCGACGAGCAGCAGAAGCACCAGGCCGACGGTGACGAGGAGTTCGCCGCCGGTCCACAGGGCACGGCGGCGCAGGGCGCGGCGGCGACGGGTGCCGTGCCGGACGACGAGGGGTCCGCGCATCCGTACGCCTCCTTCAGCCGCCTCCTCCACCGCGGGCCCGAACGATAGGCGCAGAAGGCTGAAGTCACCAGGCTTCCAGGGGCCGTTCGAGACTTCGTACAGAGGTTTTAGAAAGGGCTGTCGCAACCCTCGACAAGCTCACGAGGGTGGCCCGATGCTTCGTTTCATGGCATGTACGGGACACTTCTAGTGAGGGTGGAGAGGTCATGATCCGACGCAGAACCCTGCTGGCGGCGACGGGCGGCGCGGTCCTGGGCAGCGCCCTGGCGACGGGCACCGCGCACGCGGACGCCACGATCGCGGTCAACCCGGGGACCCGGTACGGCACCTGGGAGGGCTGGGGCACGTCCCTGGCCTGGTGGGGCAATGTCTTCGGCACCCGGGACGACTTCGCCGACCTCTTCTTCACCACCAAGTCGGTGACGTACAACGGCACTTCACTGCCGGGCCTGGGCCTGAACATCGCCCGCTACAACCTGGGCGCGTGCAGCTGGAACACCGTGAACGGCGAGACCATGGTGAAGTCCCCGAACATCCCCGCGTTCAAGCAGATCGAGGGCTTCTGGCAGGACTGGAACAACGAGGACCCGACGTCCTCGGCCTGGGACTGGACGGCGGACGCGGCACAGCGCGCGATGCTGGTGAAGGCGACACAGCGAGGAGCTGTCAGCGAACTTTTCGCCAACTCTCCGATGTGGTGGATGTGTTACAACCACAACCCCTCCGGCGCTGCGGACGGCGGCAACAACCTCCAGACCTGGAACCACCGCCAGCACGCCTCCCACCTGGCGGCGGTCGCCCTGTACGCGAGAACGAACTGGGGCGTGAACTTCGCGACGGTGGACCCCTTCAACGAACCGGCGTCGACCTGGTGGACCGCCTCCGGCACACAGGAGGGCTGCCACCTCGACCCGGCCGTCCAGGCGGCCGTACTGCCGTACATGAGAAGCGAGTTGGACAAGCGCGGCCTGACCGGCGTCCGCATCTCGGCCTCGGACGAGACGAACTACGACACGGCGCGCAGCACCTGGTCGTCGTTCGGCTCGGCGACCAGGGCCCTGGTGTCGCAGGTCAACGTGCACGGCTACCAGGGCACAGGCGGCCGCAGGGATCTCCTGTACACGGACGTGGTGACGACCGCGGGCAAGAAGCTGTGGAACTCGGAGACGGGCGACAGCGACGGCACGGGCCTGAGCATGGCACGCAACCTCTGCTACGACTTCCGCTGGCTGCACCCGACGGCCTGGTGCTACTGGCAGGTGATGGACCCGTCGACGGGCTGGGCGATGATCGCGTACGACGCGAACACCCTCCAGCCGACGACCGTGCAGCCGAAGTACTACGTGATGGCCCAGTTCAGCCGCCACATCCGCCCCGGCATGACGATCCTGGACACAGGGGTGAGCTACGCGGCGGCGGCGTACGACGCGAGCGCGCGCCGCCTGGTGCTGGTCGCCGTGAACACCTCCTCGTCGTCGCAGACCTTCACCTTCGACCTGTCCCGCTTCACGACGGTGACGGGTGGCTCGGGCGGCCTGGTGCCGCGCTGGAACACGGTGACGGGCGGAGGGGACATGTACCGCGCTTACACGGATGCGTCTGTGAACGGGAAATCGGTGAGCGCGACGTTCGCGGCGGGGGCGGTGCAGACCCTTCAGGTGGACGGGGTGACGATCTGATCTCCCCCGGGGTGCCTGGCCTGCGCATATCTCACGCTCGCCGGGCCCCCGCAGTACGGTGTCCCTCATGCGCCCCGACACGCCTGCCGAGAACGTCGACCACAACGCCGAAGCGGCACGCCTGGAGCGGACCGCCGGCCTGTACCCCGAGGACGCCGAAGCCCTGCTCCTGCGGGCCGCGGCCCATCTGGAACTGGCCGGCGCCCGCCCCGCCGCGTCCACGCTCTACGACCGTCTGCTGTCGTCCCCGGCCTCACTGGAGCACCCGCACCTGGTCAGGTCCCTGAAGGCCGCGAACCTCTGGGAGTACGGCCATGAGGCGGAGGCCCGAGCGATCATCGACGGCGTCCGCGCGGAGGCGCCCCGGGACCCGGCGCCCTGGGTGATCGTGGCGGAGGCCCTGGAAGCACACGACGAGCTGGAGGCAGCGCAGGAGACGTTCACGGAGGGTGTACGCCTGCTGCTGACGGACGTGGCGGAGCCCCCGTACTCGACGCATCCGCTGCTGTACGGCCGGCACCGGGTGCGCAGGATGCTGGGCGTGGCGCATGACGAATGGGACAGGCTGGCGGACGCGCTGCACCCCTCCGCCGTCTCCCTCGACGAACTCCACGACCCGAAGCGCGTCTGGTCCCTCGGCTCGGACAACCCGGCGGAACTGACGGCGGAGATCAACCGCCTCCGCGCGGAACTGGGCGCCTACCGGGAGGCCCTGTCCCGCCCGTTCCCGGTGGCGGTGCTGCACTGGCCGGAGCCCGAACTGACGGAACTCCTGGGGGCGTACCCGACCCTCGCGGAGGAGTACCCGTCCCACGCCACCCACCTGTCGACGATAGAGACGTCCCTGCGCGAACTCGCCTCCTCCGGCACCCCGAACCTGGGCATCGTGACGGGCACGGTCCCGTCGTACGAGGCCTTCGCAGCGTCGGAGGCCTCGTCCCCGGGCGAGGTGTCACTCCTGCCGCAGTACGCGACGACGCTGGCGGCACGGGGGCGGGCCGTGCAGTGGCCGCCGCAGCGGGGGGCGGTGTGCTGGTGCGGGTCGGGGCGGGGGTATGGGGGGTGTCATGGGGCGGAGTGACCAGGTAACGGGCTAACCGCCTGACCGGACCTCACCCGGTACGCCCCTCAACGGCAGCGGCCACGTCATCAAGATCCTTGGCGATGGCCTTGCTGACCGCCCGCTCACCCACCCGACCCAGCACCTTGGTCAGCACAGCCATGACCCCACCCCCGGTGGTGGTCCCCGTGAACGTCATGCGGACGGTAGTCGTCACCGGCCCGTCCGCACGCAGGTCCCACTCCGACAC
This sequence comes from Streptomyces cinnabarinus, assembly GCF_027270315.1. NCBI lineage: Bacteria > Bacillati > Actinomycetota > Actinomycetes > Kitasatosporales > Streptomycetaceae > Streptomyces > Streptomyces cinnabarinus. The sequence goes on from NZ_CP114413.1 coordinate 3,598,206, forward strand.
ATAGTGCGAACCGTGCGACTCGGCCTCCACGACATACCGCGCAGGCACCTCACAGGCGGTCACCCACATCTCCTCGGTGGCGTCCTTCCCGAACATCCGCCGGGTCTCCCGCCAACGGGTACCCACCCCGAAGCCCCCTTCCGAGAGCACCTCGACCTTCGTGACACCGGTGAGGACACGCTCCATACCCGGAAGATCGGTAAGCGCTGCCCACACCGTGGCTTGATCTGCGGCGATACGGCGCTCGACTGCGACGGTCTTTCTGGTCATGGGTCCATGAAAGCAGCGAGCTCCGATAGCCGCCCGCTGCGAGGTGTCAGAGCTGCCTGCTACAACAGAGCCACTGCTATGTGAGGGATTGGGGATACGGCGTGGCTCTGCCGGGGGATCTGTCTCAGCCTGTCGCAGGTGTTTACGAAGAACTCGTCACGCAACGCATGCAGGAGCAGATGGAGCAGCTGAATGCAGCAGGCTGGAAAGCCATCGATGGCGAGGTCAGCAAGGAATCATCACCCCACGTAATCGCCCGGCATATCGGACGGGCTGTGGGCCATCGACTCAGCCAGCTCCCTCCTGACCAGCGCGTCGCCGTAGCCAACCAGATCATCGAGTCACTCGCATCCAGTGATGGTGTCGAGCTCATCGCCGATGGGCCTCGCCAGCTCCTTGCGCTGGCCGAGAAAGAAGCTCCTGGCGTCTACGCAATGCGCCCGCTTACCCCCCTCTCAGAGACCGCCCTCATCACCAACTCACCTGAGGATCCAAGCCTCGGTAGTGAGCTGCGTGCTGAGCTGGCGACCGCAGATCGCATCGATCTGCTCTGTGCCTTCGTCAAGTGGTACGGGCTACGCGTGCTTGAGGACTCTCTCCGCGCCGCTAAGGAGCGAGGCGTCCCGATTCGCGTTATTACGACCACCTATATCGGTGCAACCGACCGTCACGCGCTCGACCGACTCGTTCGCGACTTCGGCGCTGAGGTGAAGGTCAACTACGAGACTCGCTCGACACGTCTTCACGCAAAGGCATGGCTGTTTCGCCGTAAGAGCGGCTTCGATACGGCTTACGTCGGTAGCTCCAACCTTTCAAGGGCAGCACTACTCGACGGGCTGGAGTGGAACGTACGCCTGTCTTCGGTGGCCACGCCAGTGGTGCTCAACAAGTTCGAGGCCACCTTCGACGCTTACTGGAACGACATCGCTTTCGAGCTCTACGACCCGGATCGCGACGCGCTCAAGCTGGATGAGGCTCTAGGCGTAGCAGGTGGTTCGACAGCTGGACAAGACTTCAAGATCAGCCTCTCTGGTCTTGAAGTTCGGCCGTACCCACATCAGGCCGACATGCTGGAGCGACTTCACGTCGAGCGGGAAGTCCGAGGTCACCGCCACAACTTGCTCGTTGCTGCGACTGGTACGGGCAAGACCGTGATGGCCGCCCTTGACTACCGCGACCTACACAAGCAGTTGGGTGGCAAGCAGTACCCGAGGCTTCTCTTCGTGGCACACCGCAAAGAGATTCTGCTGCAGTCCTTGCGTAAGTATCGCGAAGTACTCGATGACGCATCTTTCGGGGAGGTTCTCTTCAGCGGTGAACTACCGCGCGACTGGAAGCACGTCTTCGCTAGTGTCCAGTCACTCACCGACCAGCGGCTCGACCAGTTCGACCCAGAGCACTTCGACATCATCGTCGTAGACGAGTTCCACCATGCCACCGCTACGACGTACCGCCGCGTCCTCAACCACTTCAAGCCGAAGCAGCTCCTGGGGCTAACCGCCACTCCAGAACGTGCGGACGGTCTCAACGTTCAAGACGAGTTCTTTGACGGACGGATCGCCGCCGAGATGCGGCTGTGGGAAGCCCTCGACAACGACCTCCTCTGCCCGTTCCATTACTTCGGTCTGCCCGACGGCACGGACCTCACCCGCCTCAACTGGCGTTCGGGAACATACGATCAAAGCCAGCTCGGTGAGCTGTTCTCCGCCGATCACGCCCGGGCACGCATCGTCATCAAACAGGTACGGGACAAGGTCTCCGACCCGATGAGCATGCGCGCACTCGGCTTCTGTGTCAGTAGGAAGCACGCTCACTTCATGGCGCAGTGCTTCCAGAGTGCAGGCTTCAAGGCCGCGGCCTTGGACAGCGAGTCAAAGCCCGAAGTCCGTGATCGGGTACTCGCCCAGCTCAAGGCCGGAGAGATCCAAGTCGTCTTCTCGGTAGACCTCTTCAACGAGGGCTTGGACATCCCTGACGTCGATACGCTGCTCCTCCTGCGCCCGACTAGCAGCGCCACCATCTTCCTTCAACAACTCGGTCGGGGCCTCCGCCGCACGCCAGACAAGCCCGTGCTCACAGTGCTCGACTTCATCGGCCAGCATCGTGCCGAGTTCAGGTTCGAGGAGCAGTTCCGTGCGATGACGAACTTGTCGCGCAACCGGCTTCTTGAGCACGCTGAGCACGACTTTCCGTTGCTGCCATCGGGCTGCCAGATCATCCTCGAAGGCAAGTCGAAGGACCTGGTCCTGGAGAACATCCGCACCCAGATCAAGGCCAACGTCCAGACCCTTGCCAAGGAAGTCAAGACGTTTGACACACCCCTGCTCGCCGACTACCTCAAGGAGAGCCGTCGTGAGATCAGGGAGTTGTATAAGGCGAGCAACTCATGGACTTCCGTGCTACGCCGAGCCAGCATGACTGACCTCCCCGAACAGACCGGCGAGGAAGACCTACTGAAGCGAGTGCACGCGTTCTTGCACGTGGATGACCTCGAACGCGCTGACGTCTACGCTCGCTTGTTGAGTGATGACGCGCCCACGTACGAGTCCCTGAATCCGAGGGACAAGACTCTCGCCCGCATGCTGTTCTTCAACCTCTGGGACAAGGCTGGAGGCTTCACTTCGTACTCAGAAGGGCTCGAATCGCTCCGTGTACAGCGAGCCCTCCGCAGCGAACTGCGGCAGGTACTTAAGCATGTAATGGGGCAGGCCGACCACTTCCCGATCCATCTCGAAGGCCCGCACGCACACATCCCGCTGAAAGTCCACAGCGCCTACAACCGCTCCGAGATCCTCGCCGCGCTAGGTGTCGCCCGGCTCAGTGGTCAGATGCCTGGATCCTTTGCCCAGGGCGTTCTGTGGGACGAGCCCATCCAGACGGATGCTCTGCTGATCACCCTCGAAAAGAACGAGAAGGACTTCTCACCCAGCGTCCGGTACAAGGACTACGCCCTGAGCCCCTCCCTCTTCCACTGGGAGTCGCAGAGCACAACCGCGGAGACCTCACCCACCGGGCTGCGCTACCAGCAGCACACTCAACGCGGAAGCCATGTGCTGATGTTCATGCGGCGCTATAAGGACACCGATATCGGCAAGGCCCAACCATGGATGCTGCTCGGCCCGGCGACTTACGTCCAGCACAAGGGCAGCAAGCCCATGGCCATCACCTGGCAGTTGCATCACGAACTGCCTGCGGATGTCTGGTCATACTCGGCGATCACCGCGGGGTAGCCGACGATGAGGATCCGCTAACTGACCGGCTGCTGTGGATCACGCACTATTTCTCCCGCCCTCTGGAGAAAGGCCGCATGGGCTTGCGCCATCTCTTCCTTAGCCTGGGTAAAGCGGAACCAGGCTGCGCTCATACTCTCGGGGTTCGCGCCCGCTACCGCCAACAAGGAGGCCACTGCCGCTATCGCCCTCTCCGTCAGGGTGTAGGCCAGTTCGTTTGCCTCACTTGGCCCCCAGAGTGCCAACTGGCTTGTTTTCGCCTGCACTTCAAGCGTGCCGTCGCCCAACTCCCGCCTTGCCGCGGCATCAAGTCCACCGCCGCTTCGCACCTCGGGGGCGATACGAGTGAGTACTTCATCGAGTACGGCATAGGCCGCAAAGAGCGCAGCAAAGGACTGGTGCCGCTGACTCCGCACCCACTGCCAGTGCTCTGCCGCCGCCTGACCGTGCACCTGGGCGAGAGCTGCTTCAACTGCCTTACGCCCGCCGGCTTCCGCTCCACCCTTGGCATACCTACCAGCAATCACGGCCCCAATGACTGCAGATGCGAATGCGATACCAGCCGCGACGAGAGTCCCCGTTGTCTCACCCATCGCACCATCCTCGCCTGCGCCCGACACGGCCACAAACGACCTTCCAGACGAACTGCATCACCTGCCACACCCTTCGAACAGTGAACGCACTAGCCTCAGCACATGACGACAGCACCCTCCGGGTTCCAGCCCGGCGACATCCTGACGCGTAAGCAGATCCACCCCGTACTTGGCGGCTCTGGCTTTGCCGGAATCTGTCCCGCCAAGGAGAAGCGCAACGTCCTCATTTTCTCCGACAGCAAGGCTGGCCAACGCTTCGGCTATCGCGATGGATGGCTTGCCGAAGATGACGACCACGGTCCTGTATTCACCTACACCGGCACAGGACAACAGGGCAACCAGGCCTTCGAAGGCGGCAACTTATCCATCCTGGAGCACGCCAGGATGGGACGCACTCTGCATCTATTCATCGCCGTGGGCAAGGTTCCCGGAAGCGCCATGCGAACGCACAGGTACATCGGGATGTTCAAGCTCGACGAGCGTAAGCCGTTCGAGATACGCGAGGCCAAAGATGAGTTGGGCCAGGATCGCGACGTCATCGTCTTCCGACTGCGCCCCATCGGCCACTACATTCGGGAAGCGTCTGACACTCTCGAACCAGCACCCCAATCCAGAATGAGGTTCAGTCGAACCGCAGGCCGCTACACCCGAGCAACTCGACGTCAGAGCCGCGTACGGCGGCCACAGACTGACGTCGACCAGGTAGCAGCAGCCCGCGATGATCTGGCGGATGCGTTCGAGGAGCGTGAGGCCGCAGGCGGGGAAACGATTGGTCAACTAGACCTATCGATGCGGAACTCAACCTCCCGGCTCATGTTCGACCTATACAACCCAACCAACAACACGGTGTATGAGCCGACAGGCACCGCGGCGAGCGAGTCCATCACGCAAGCTCTGGCTCAACTCCTACGCGCACGACGCTACTTGAATGAGATCCCACACGATCAGCCGCTGCACCTGATGGTGCTGGCACCGACCCTCCCCAATGTGGATCTCCGCGACCTGCTCGCAGAACACGGGATTGGCCTCGTGTACCGCAACGACAGCGGCGGCTTCTCCGAGTTTGAGATAGGCAGGTCCACAAGCAGCACACCACATGCTTTCCGCTGCCTGAATTGCCCCATACCCGCTTAAGTCCACCGCAGATCGGACTGCAAACCAGGTGCACCTGCCCAGGAGGCTCTAAGTCACTCCAAGCGAACATCGGTGGCGCCCAAGCGAAGCCACTTCAAAGGACTCCTGCGCTTCTTCGAGTAGCAATTCGGGATCAAGCCCGTGAGCCTGAGTCCAGCACAGGAGATCGACAATCAGGCTCGCGGCGCCCTTGGCCGCCTGATCGAGGGGCGCAACGCCCGCCCCCGTAAAGCGTGCGACATGGGCATCGTACGAGGACAGCAACCCGTCAGCGCGGGAGACGCGTTGGTCCTGAACATGTCCGTTGGGGGATGTGAGCGTTGTGGCCAGCTCGCACCACGTCGCCTTCCCGGCAGACGTACGGCGCACGCCCCATCTCTCCGACATCGCGTCAACGAGTGCGAGACCACGGCCTCTCTCGTCATGAGTTCCGGCGCAGTCGAGTGTCGGGACCGCGTCCGCATGCGGGTCCTGCACTTCCAGGTGGAGCTTTGTGCCGTTCATACAGACAGCAAGCACTGCGGGAGCACCTAACCCCACATGCTTGACTACGTTGGTGGCCAACTCAGTGACGCAGAGCTGAGCGTCCTCGAGCACACCAAGCAGTCCCCAGTACGTGAGATGCAGGCGCATGATCCGACGCAGAGCAGGCACCTCTCTTGGAGCGGCCTGAAAGGGAACCTCCCACCCTTTACGGGGTACGCAGTTGTCGTGGTTCACGTGCGGCCTCCTTGACTCAGTCGATCCATGCCACGCGTCACCCCCAGCGAGCAGTGGCCTGTCTCCCTGGCGCAGGCTCGCCGCCCCCAGGGCAGGAGAAGCCGACTAGCCTGCGCGATGCACTTCCGCTCGCTGCACGTGAGTAGCGCGATACTCAACGTAGAGACGCTGAGGTAAATTTGCCATCCACTTCGGCAAAAATGCCTCGATCGTGGTTCGGGCATGGAAGACACGGCAGACTGCGGCTCAACGCAGACCGGAAGGAACGGCATGTCCCCGAAGGCACTCCTCAGTCACCGCCAGAAGCGCCTGGGTCATGAGTTGCGCAGCATGCGGGTAGCTGTAGGGATGTCGGCAGAGCAGGCGGCGAACCTCCTCGGCGTCGACCGAGGAAAGATCTCCAACATGGAGTCCGGGGTTCGGAACATCAGCGAGGCGCGTCTACGCCTCTTGGCTCACCATTGCCAGTGTCACGATGAGAAGTACGTCGATGCGTTGGTCGACATGGCCTCGGCCGGCAATCAGGGTTGGTGGGAGCAGTACCGCGGATCTCTCCCTCAAGGTCTTCTCGACATCGCAGAGTTGGAGACGCGGGCCACTCGCATGCGAGTGGCGTCCACAGTGCATATTCCGGGCCTGTTGCAGACAACGGACCACGCCTTGGCGGTCTTTCGAGCCGTCCTCCCACCCCTACCGGAACACGAGGTGGCAATGAGGGCCGCCCATCGCAGCCATCGCCAGGAGGTTCTGCGAGATGATGCCCCTCCCGCCATAGCCGCGATCGTTCATGAGGCGGCCCTCCGAATGCAGTTCGGAGGGCGTCGGGTGGCCCGTGAGCAACTTCAGCACTTGCTGAACCAGTCCGAACGGCCCAGCGTGACGGTCTTGGTAGTGCCCTTCATCCATGGAGCATTCCCCGGTGCAGGCCAGACCGTGTTGTACGCGGAAGGGCCCACGGAACGCTTGGACACAGTGCAGATCGACAACTCTCACGGCCCGGATTTCCTTCACGGCCCGTCCGAGTTGGCCAAGTATCGTGCCCAGTTGGATCGAACGGAAGATCTCAGCCTGTCCCCAGACGACTCAAGGGACTTGATCAACACCATCGCACGCGAACTCTAGGGGCGTCATGCACGAGATCCAGTGGGAAGAGCCCTTCTGCGGGGAGGGCAATGCGTGCTTCCTGATAGGGGTGGACGAAGATGGCAACGCTTACATAGCAGTGCACGGCCAGGAGGATCGATTCATCACGGACAGTCGAGAGGCCCTGCGCACCATGATCCTCAACATCAAGGCAGGCAAGGCAGATCACCTGCTCCGGTGAAGCGGCACCTTACGCGTCAACTCAGTGACTCAATAACTCTCAAGAAGCCCACCCCACGGCTTGCCCCCCGTGGATCCCCGATCCCCTTGGATCAGCCGTTGCGGTCGGCCACGGCCCAGGAGGCGAGGGCGACGGCTCCGGCGACGCCGACCACGGCCGGCCAGGCGCCGACCTTCTTGGCGAGGGGGTGGGACCCGGCGAAGGCGGCGACGTACGCGGCCGTCAGCGCGCCCGCGGCCGGTCCGCCGGCCCGCTGCCGCCACTGCTTGGCGGCGGCCGCCCCGGCCGCGGCGAGCACGACACCGCCGAGCGGCCGCTTCTTCGTCCACCGGGCCACGCCGTACCCGCCGACGAGCCCGCCCGCGGCGATCGCCGCGCTGGGAATCTTCGCCATGTCTGCCTGCCTCCTGCCTAAGTGACTGATGAGACAGAGGCTAATCGTCCCGCTCGACGATCACTCGAACACCCCGGACGGGGGTGAGTGACAGGATCGCGTCACACCGACCGAAGAGAGCACCGGTGACACAGAACCAGCACTTCACCACCCCCGACGGCACCCGCATCGCCTACCGCGACCACCGCGCCCCCGGCCCCGCGGTACTCCTCCTCCACGGCCTGGCGGGCCACCAGGGCGAGTGGGACGACCTGACGGGGCGCCTGCGGGCCGACGGCCACCGAGTGGTGACGTACGACGCAAGAGGCCACGGCGCGAGCACCCGCCGCCCGCGGAGCGTGACCCGGGAGGTGTGCGTGGCGGACGCGGCGGCGCTGGTAGAGCACCTATCGCTGTCCGCCGTGACGCTGGTGGGCCAGTCCCTGGGCGGCCATACGGCGATGCTGCTGGCGGCGGCCCGTCCGGACCTGGTGTCGGCGCTGGTCCTGATCGAGGCAGGCCCGGGACGTACTCCCGCGGAGACCCCCGCCCAGATAGGCGCGTGGCTGGACAGCTGGCCGAGGCCGTTCAAGTCGTTCCAGGAGGCGAGCGATTTCCTCGGCCACGAGGGCTGGGCGAGGGGTCTGGAGGAGCGGGAGGACGGCTGGTGGCCGCGGGTGGACCGGGACGTGATGGTGGGGATGATCACAGACCTGACGAGGCGCGACCACTGGGCCGATTGGAGCCGTACGGCGGCACCCGCGCTGGTGATCAGGGGCGCGGACGGCTGGCTGCCGGAGGAGGAGTTCGAGGCGATGCCGACCCGCCGCGGCGCCCTGACCGAACTGCGCACGATCCCGGCGGCGGGGCACGACGTACACCTGGATCAGCCGGAGGGGCTGTATGCGGTGATGGAGGCGTTCATGGCCGCGACATCGCGCCGTACCCCCAGAAGCTGACATAGCGTGTCATCTACGTACAAATGAACCGTAGGTGAATCCCAGGGGCCAGCCATGCGCAAAGTCACCGTCGTAGTCCCCGTCCACAACGCCGGCGACTACCTGCACCGCTGCGCCGCTTCCCTCCTCCACCAGACCATCGGCCGCGACGCGTACGAGATCGTCTACGTCGACGACGGCTCGACCGACGGCTCCGGAGCGCGCCTGGACCGGCTGGCGGCACAGCACCCGCACCTCGTGCGCGTGGTGCACCAGGAGAATTCCGGCTGGCCGGGCAAACCCCGGAATGTCGGAGTGCGCCACGCCCGCGGTGAGTACGTGCAGTTCGTCGACCAGGACGACGAGTTGATGCCGGAGGCGCTGGAGAATCTGTACACCCTCGCGATGCGCAACGACTCGGACATCGTGCTGGGCCGGGTGGTCGGCACGATGCAGGCGCCCAGCCGGGTCTTCAAGCGCACCGTCGACCGCTGCACCGTCGCCGACGCCCCGCTCTTCGAGAGCCTGACCCCGCACAAGATGTTCCGCCGGGCCTTCCTCCTCGACCACGGCATCGAGTTCCCCGAGGGCCGGGTGCGGCTGGAGGACCAACTGTTCATGGCCCGCGCCTACGTGCGCGCCAAGACGGTCTCGATCCTCTCCACGCCCAGCTACGTCTGGAACCGCCGCGAGGACGGCGGCAACACCAGCGCCTCGGCCACGACGCCGGAGACGTACTACGCCTACCTGCGCCAGGTGATCGACGCGGTGAAGGAGGGCACCGACCCGGGCCCGCTCCAGGACGACCTCCTGCGCCGCTCCTACCGGGTGGAACTCCTGCGCCCCGTGAGCGAACCGAGAGTCCTGCAACGCAGCGGCGCGGCCCTGGACCGCTACTTCACCACGGTCCGCCGTACGGCCCTCGACTGCTTCCCCACGGGCGTACGGGAGGGCCTGCCCGCGATCTCCCGTCTGAGGGCGACCCTGCTGGAGGAGGGCCGCCTGGACTCCCTGGTCGAGCTGGCGCGGAGGGTGGCGGCGATCAGGCCGCGCCTGACCGTGGAGGACATCCACTGGAGCCGCGACGCGCTCCACATCACCACGACAATCGACATGCTCCGCCCGGACGGGGAGCCTCTCACGCTGTACGAGCGTCAGGGCCGGCTCTGCCTCGACCCCGAGCTCCTGAACGGCATCAAGGGCGCCGAGAACTGGGTGGTCCCGAACCCCCTGGCGCATGCCGAGGGTGAACTGCTGACCCATGACACGGCCCGCGACGCGTGGTGGTTTCCGGACGGGGACCTGATGCCACGGACGGAACCGGCGGGCGGGCGCCACCACCGCGTAGTGCTCTCGGGCACGACGAGGATCGACCCGCTGACCCTGGCGGACGGCGAGCCCCTGCTGCCCGGTACGCACCTGGTGTGGGCGAGTGCGCAGCTCCTGGGGGTGGGCCGCCGAGCACGCGTCATTCCGGACGGCAGCCTCGCACGGATCCCCACGGCGTCCGCGGGCAGCCCGCCCCGTCTGATCATCCCGACGAGGACACCCCGCGAGGGGCAACTACGGCTGGCGGTGGGCCCGCCGGGCGCCACGGCCCTTCACCACCGTCTGCTCCTGCGCACCACGACCTCCCCCGACCTGCGCCGTACGACCCGCAGACTGCTCCGCCACCTCCCGCCGGCGCTGCGCCGCAGGGCGGGCGGGCTGGCGAGACGCGCGGACCCGTGGAGCACCCCGAAAGACCACTGACCGCACGCCATGACGTCGTCGACAACCCCCTGTGACTGTGGCACGGGGCCGGAGGGTGCAGGATGGGGGGTATGACTACCAAGGTCTACTTCGACATCACCATCAACGGCGAGCCCGCGGGACGCATCAACTTCAACCTCTACGACGACGTCGTCCCGAAGACGGCCGAGAACTTCCGTGCCCTGGCCACGGGCGAGAAGGGCTTCGGCTACGCCGGTTCCTCCTTCCACCGGGTCATCCCGGACTTCATGCTCCAGGGCGGCGACTTCACCGCCGGCAACGGCACGGGCGGCAAGAGCATCTACGGCGAGAAGTTCGCCGACGAGAACTTCCAGCTCAAGCACACCCGCCCCGGCCTTCTCTCGATGGCCAACGCGGGCCCGAACACCAACGGCTCCCAGTTCTTCATCACGACGATCGTCACCGACTGGCTGGACGGCAAGCACGTCGTCTTCGGCGAGGTCGCGGACGAGGACAGCATGAAGCTGGTCAAGAAGATCGAGGCGCTGGGCTCGCGCAGCGGCACGACGTCGGCGAAGATCACGATCTCGGCGTCGGGTCAGCTCTGACGGAACCAACAGACCTGACGGCCGGGGTGGCATGAGCACTGCCGCCCCGGCCGCTGCTGTCCTCAGCGGTCCTTGTGTGTCAGCACATTCACCACCCGCCCACCCGGATCCCGGACGAAGAACCTCCGCACCCCCCACTCCTCGTCCCGCAGCTCGCGCACGATCTCCGCGCCGGAGGCGATGACCTGGGCGTACACCGCGTCCACGTCCTCGACCTCCACGCTGAGGTCGGGGACGACCGGGGCCGTGCGTTCCTCGGTGAAGAGGCTGATCTGGGCGGTGGGGTTGGCGGGGGACGCCAGCGTGGTGACCCAGCCCATGTTCATGACCTCCTCGAAGCCGAGGAGGCCGTAGAAGTCGCGGCTCTGGGCCAGCGCCTCGGCGGACTCGATCTGGATGTTCGGGACGATTCTGCGGATGGTCATCGCGGGCCTCCGGGTCGGCGCCACCGGTTTCCCGGTTTCTGTTATCCCCTCCCCCTACCCCCCGTCTCCTCTGCGTCCCCACCCCCGACGCCGAGGTACGCGCACGTGATACGTCAGATCAGCCGCCGCAGCCTGCTCAAGGCGACCGGTGCCACGGCGGGAGCCGCGGCCGTCGCCGGCGGTACGGCCACCCCCGCCGCTGCCGCCGGGGCCTACGCCCACCCCGGGCTCCTGCACACCGGCTCCGACCTGGGCCGCATGGCCGAGAAGGTCGGCAAGGGCGCCACGCCCCAGACCGCCGGATTCGCCAGGCTCACCGCCAACCGGCACTCCCAAAGCGCCTGGACCGCCAACCCCCAGGCCACCGTCCACCGCGGCGCCGGCTCGCCGCAGAACTACGCGATCCTCTACAACGACATCCACGCCGCCTACCAGAACGCCCTGCGCGGACACGTCAGCGGTGACGACGTCCATCTCGACACCGCCGTCGAGATCCTCAACGCCTGGTCCGGGAAGCTGACCGGACTCGCGGGCAGCGCCGACCGGTTCCTCGCCGCCGGGCTGTACGGCTATCAGTTCGCCAACGCCGCCGAACTCGTCCGCGACCACCCGGACTTCGACCTCGCCCGGTTCCAGGAGATGCTCAGCACCGTCTTCGGCTCGCTCAGCGACGACTTCCTGGTCCGGCACAACGGCGCCGTCGTCTCCAACTACTGGACCAACTGGGACCTCACCGCCATGGCCTGCGTCCTGGCCACCGGCCTCTTCTGCGACGACCGGGCCCAAGTCGCCCGCGCCGTTGACTATTTCAAGCATGGAGAAGGGCTCGGGTCGGTTCAGAACGCCATTCCCGTCCTGCACGACGACGGGCTCGGTGAGTGGCTGGAGGCCGGGCGGGACCAGGGGCACGCGCTGCTCGGGGTCGGGCTGATGGGCACGTTCTGCGAGATGGCCTGGAACCAGGGCATCGATCTGTACGGCCACGACGACAGCCGCTTCCTCAAGGGCGCCCAGTACGTGGCCAAGTGGGCCATGGGCGGGGAGGTGCCGTTCACCGCCGGCACCCGGGAGAAGGGCGCGGTCAACGGCTGGTCGGGAAGTGAGACCGTCACCGAGGCCGCCCCGGTCGACCCGGCCATGACCCGGCCCGTCTGGGCGATGATCGCCAACCACTACACCAGGCGCCGGGACCAGGACGCCTCCTACCTCACGCGGATCGCCGCTCGGTCCGGCCCCGAGGGCGGGGGCGGGGACTACGGTCCCAACAGTGGCGGGTACGACCAGCTCGGCTTCGGGACGCTGGCGTTCACGCGGGACAGGGCGGTCGTACGGGTGACGCCCTCTGCCAGTCCGTCCGGCGGCGCCCGCCCCCAGGGAGGCTCCAGCACCGGCGGCCTCGCCGCGACCGGCTCCGACGACCTCCTCGGCTGGGCCGCCGCGACCGGCATCGGCGCGCTGGCGGGCGGGTTGCTGTTGCTGCGCCGCCGGGGCAGGTCCGCCGAGTAGGCCGGACGCGAGGGGGCCGGGCCAAGGGGGCGCGCACCCGCGCCCCTGCCCATCAGCGGCCCGCAGCCCCGTGCTCGACCCACCTCACCCGAACATGCCCACCACGTAGTCCCCCGCCGGCTGCTGCAGCATCACGTTGACCCGGTTGTAGGTGTTGATCAGCGCGATGATCGCCACCAGCGCCCCGAGCTGCTCCTCGTCGTAGTGCTTGGCGGCGTTCTCCCACACCTCGGCCGGGACGCCGCCCGCCGCGTCGGCGATGCGGGTGCCCTGCTCGGCCAGTTCCAGCGCGGCGCGCTCCGGCTCGGTGAAGACCGTCGCCTCGCGCCAGGTCGCGACGAGGTGGAGGCGCTGGTGGGTCTCCCCGGCCGCGGCGGCGTCCTTGGTGTGCATGTCGGTGCAGTAGCCGCAGCCGTTGATCTGGCTGGCGCGGATCTTCACGAGCTCCGCGGTCGAGTCGGGCAGCGTCGAGTCGGCCACCGCCTTGGCCGCGGTGTTGACGTGCCGGAAGACCTTGGCCAGGACCGGGTTCTCGAAGAGGTTGAGGCGGGCTTCCATGACTGGCTCCTTAGCCGTCGTAGGTGATGACACCCCTATGACGGGACAGCCCGGCCCTGTGTGACACGGAGAAAAGTGACCTGCGCCACTCCCTGCTACGCCCCCAGCGCCCGCGACACCGTATAGATCAGCAGCCCGGCCAGCGAGCCCACCACCGTGCCGTTGATCCGGATGAACTGCAGGTCACGGCCGATGTGCGCCTCGATCTTCCTCGTCGTGTGCTCGGCGTCCCAGCTCGCCACGGTGTCGGTGATCAGGGAGGTGATCTCCTTGCGGTAGGTGGTGACGACGTAGACCGCGGCGCCCTCCACCCAGCTGTCGACCTTCCGCTGGAGCTTGGGGTCCTGCGCCATCCGGGCGCCCAGCGACAGCAGTGAGGCCCGCAGCCGCAGCCGCAGCTCGCTGCGCTCGTCCTCCGCCGCCGAGACGATCATGGACCGGACGGCCGTCCAGGCGGAGGCGATCAGGTCCTGCACCTCGCCCCGGCCGAGCACCTCGCCCTTGAGCCGCTCCACGCGCGCCCGGGTCTCGGTGTCGGACTGGAGGTCGGAGGCGAAGTCGTTGAGGAAGCGGTCGAGGGCGCCGCGCGCCGGATGGGAGGGCATGTCGCGCATCTCGGTGACGAAGCGCAGCAGTTCCTTGTAGACGCGCTCGCCGACCCGCTTGTCGACGAAGCGGGGGGTCCAGCCGGGCGCGCCGCCCTGGACGGCGTCCATGACCTGCTCGTCGTGCAGGACCAGCCAGTCGTGCGCGCGGGCCACGACGAGGTCGACGAAGCGCTTGTGGCCGCCGTCGGCCACCACCTTCTCCAGCATCTTGCCGATGCCGGGGCCGATCTCCTGGGCGTCGGCCCGCCGGGTGATCGCCTCCCCGACGACCGCCTGGACGTCGGAGTCCCGCAGCACGGTCAGCGCGCCCCGCAGCGCCGCCGACAGTTCGGCGGTGACCCGGTCGGCGTGGTCCGGTTCGGCCAGCCAGGCGCCGAGTCTGCTGCCGATGCCGACGGAGCGCAGCCGCTGCCGTACGACGTCCTCGGAGAGGAAGTTCTCGCCGACGAACTCGCCCAGGGAGACGCCCAGCTGGTCCTTCTTGGTGGGGATGATCGCGGTGTGCGGGATGGGGATGCCGAGGGGGTGGCGGAAGAGGGCCGTGACAGCGAACCAGTCGGCCAGCGCGCCGACCATGCCCGCCTCGGCGGCCGCGGCGACATAGCCCGCCCAGGTGCCGGCGCCCTCGTTCGACGCCCATTTGGCGAGGACGTACACCAGGGCGACGAAGAGCAGCAGTCCGGTCGCGGTGAGCTTCATCCGGCGGACGCCGCGCTGCTTCTCCTCGTCGGCGGCGCTGAAGGTCGTCATCGCACGGACGGCCGAGGCGGGGACGCCGACAGGATTGGCCGGTGCGCCGCGCCGGGAATGCTCCCCTACGTCCGAAGACCCCGACAGTTCCGTTTTCGATCGTTCCATCCGCTCCACCCGTCCGCGATCCCCGTACACATTGTCCCTTCCTGACCGACTCATGGAACGGAACAAGAGTTCCCCGCGTCTGTTCGAAGGGGGGAACACCGGGGAAATCTCCGGGTTGGTCCATGGCCCAATGGGGGGTCCGTTCGAGTCCTCCCCCCTCATGACGCATCATGAGATGATCACATCGGAGCCTCGGGCTCCCATTGCCCGAGGAGATACGCACCGCATGACCAGGCGTTACGGTTATGCCCTGCTGTCCGCCGTCGTCGCCCTGATCCTGGGCCTGTCCGCGGCGATCTACGTAGGTGTCGCCGCCGACGACGGAAGCGGCCGCGAGTCCACCCTGGCCAGCGGGAACACCCCGCGCAACCAGGCAGCACCGGTCTCCACCGGCACCTGGGTCGGCTCCTGGTCGACCTCGCCGGCCGCCGCCGAGCCCGGCACCGAGACGGAGGGCATGGCGGGACGTTCGGTCCGCAACGTCGTGCACACCGGTGTCGGCGGTACGAGTGCCCGGATCACGCTGTCCAACCTGTTCGGCCAGTCGCCGCTGACCATCACGCACGCCTCGCTGGCCGTCGCCTCCGGGTCGGACACGGCCGCCGCGGTGACGCACACCATGCGGCGGCTCACCTTCGGCGGCGACACCACGGTCGTCATCCCGCCGGGCGGGCAGGTCATGAGCGACGCCGTGCGCGTGGGCATCCCCGCGGACGCGAACGTGCTGGTCACGACGTACTCCCCGACCGCCTCGGGCCCGGTCACCTACCACCCGCACGCGCGCCAGACCTCCTACGTCGCCCGGGGCGACCGGACCGAGGACGCGACCGGCACGGCGTACACGGAGGAGGTCGGCGTCTGGCGGTACCTCACCGCGCTGGACGTGCTGTCCAGGGACGCCGACGGCACGATCGTGGTGCTCGGGGACTCGCTGACCGACGGGATCACCTCCACCTCGGGGGCCAACCGCCGCTGGACGGACGCCCTTTCGCGGCGGCTGCGCACGGCACTCGCGGCCGGGGAGGACCTGCCGCGCTACAGCGTGGTCAACCAGGGGATCAGCGGAAACCGGATCCTGACCGGCGGGCTCGGCCGTCCCGCGGACAACCCGAGCGGCCTGGACCGCTTCGGCCGTGACGTGCTGAACATGACGAACGTGAAGGTCGTCGTCATCGTCCTCGGCGTCAACGACATCCTCCGCGACCCGCAGCTCGCCGACCCGAACCGCATCCTCGGCGGCCTGCGCACCATAGTCGGCCAGGCCCACGCGCGCGGACTGAAGGTGATCGGCGCGACGCTGATGCCGTTCCAGGGCCACCGGGGCTACACCGACCAGCGGGAAGCGGTCCGCCAGCAGATCAACGCGGAGATCCGGGCGGGCAAGGTCTTCGACTCGGTGGCGGACTTCGACGAGGCGCTGCGGGACCCGTACAACCCGCGCAAGCTCCGGGCCGACTACGACTCGGGCGATCACCTTCACATGAGCGACCGGGGCTATGAGGAGATGGCGGAGGCCGTGGATCTGGAGAGCCTGAAGGGGTCGGCCCCGGCGCGGCTCTGAGCCGCCCACCCGACCCGGACGGTCAGTCGTCGTCCCGCGACCGGTGGTGGAAGCCGTGCCCGTCCAGGGCACCGCGCGCCCTGCGCCGGTCCAGCTTCTCCTGGCGGCGCTCCTCGCGCAGCCGCCGGCGTTCGGCCTTGGTGACCTTGCGCTCCACCCCGACCCCGCCCCAGAAAGCGAAGCCGGTGACGATGACGCGCGGGGCGCCGGGGTCGCCCGGAACCCCGTCCTCGCTCTGATCGAAGCCGCCCATGATGCCGATCCCGCGGGTCGCCACCTCCACGCCGGGCGGCACGATGACGTTCACCCCGCCCATGATCGCCACGCAGTTGATCACGACCTCGCGGTCCGCGAAGTTCGCGTCGCGCAGGTCGATCTCCCCACCGCCCCAGAAGGCGAAGCAGTTGAAGCGGCGCGGCACGGTCCAGCGGCCCTTGCGCTCGAAGCCGGACAGGACCGCGACCCCCAGCGTGGAGGAACCCTCGCCGCCGGTGATGCGGCTCGGCCAACTGCCTTCCGGCTCGGGGCCCTTGACCAGGCTCACGGTGCCGGCCGCCGGCAGGTCACGGGTGAGGGGGGTCAGTTCCCCGTACGTCCGCGCCCGGTACGTCGCGTCCAGCCGCTCCCCGAACTCCTCCATGTCGAGGCGCCCCTCGGCCATGGCCTCCCGCAGGATCTCGGCGACCCGCTCACGGTCGGCGTCGGATGCTCGAAGCTCAGGGAGTTCTTCGGTCATGCGTTCAGCCTACGAGTTCCGACGGCCCGGCACTATGCGGTGGCCTTGTCGGCGTACATCCGCGCGATCACGGCCTCGATGTCGGGTTCCCGTACGGACAGGTCGACCAGCGGATACTCCGCCGCGATCCGGGCGACCAGGCCCGCCGCCGACTCGCCCGCCGGGAACGCCAGCCACTGCCGCGGGCCCTCCACCTTCACCACCCGTGCCGCCTCACCCACCTCGATCGGCGCCAGTTCCCGCTCCAGGTCCACCACCAGGATCCGCTCGCTGCCGCCCGCCTCGTGCAGCCCGGCCAGCGCGCCGTCGTAGACCATGCGGCCGTGGTCGATGACCATCACCCGGGAGCAGAGCTGCTCGATGTCCTGGAGATCGTGTGTGGTGAGCAGGACCGTGGTGCCTCGGTCGCTGTTCAACTCCCGGAGGAATCCGCGGACCTTCGCCTTCGAGATCACGTCCAGGCCGATCGTCGGCTCGTCCAGGTACAGCACCTCGGGGTCGTGCAGCAGCGCCGCCGCGATGTCGCCGCGCATCCGCTGGCCCAGCGACAGTTGCCGTACCGGCACCTCCAACAGGCCGCCCAGCTCCAGGAGTTCCACACAGCGGTCGAGGTTCTCGCGGTAACGGCCGTCCGGGATGCGGTACATGCGGTGCATCAGCTTGTAGGAGTCGATCAGCGGCAGGTCCCACCAGAGCGTGGTGCGCTGGCCGAAGACGACGCCGATCCGGTGCGCCAGCCGCCTGCGCTCCCGCGAGGGGTCGATCCCGGCGACCCGCAGCCGCCCTCCGCTGGGCGTCAGGATCCCGGTCAGCATCTTGATCGTCGTCGACTTGCCCGCGCCGTTCGGACCGATGTACCCGACCATCTCGCCCCGCGCCACGGTGAAGGAGATCGAGTCGACCGCCCGCACCTGCCGCCGCTCCCGCTTCAGGAACCCGGTCCTGCGGCGCACGTCGAAGACCTTCTCGACGCCGTCCACCTCAATGAACACGCAACCCTCAACTCCCCGTGCTTCGATACGCCCGCAGCCCCGACCGCCACGCGAGACCGGCCACCGCAGCGAACCCCGCCGCCACCATCGGCGGGGCGAACGCCGCCCACTCAGGCAGCCCCAGCGGGTACGGCCGCCCCAGCACATAAGCGGCCGGCACCCAGTTGACGAAGGCCAGCGGCAGCAGATACGTCACCCCGCGCACCAGATCCGTACCGAACACCGTCGGCGGGTACTGGAGCAGCGTGTTGCCGCCGTACGTGAACGCGTTCTGCACCTCGGCCGCGTCCTGCGCCACGAACTGGAAGGCCGCGCCCGCCACGAACACCGAGCTGAAGATCACCCCACCGCAGATCACCATCACCGGCACCAGCAGCACCTTCGCCGCCGTCCAGTCGACGTCCACGGCCATCAGCGCGTACCCCAGCACCAGCACGCCCTGGGTGATCCGGCCCAGCCTGCGCAGCGCGAACTGGTCGGCGCCGACCTGGGCGAGCACCGGCGCGGGGCGCACCAGCAGGATGTCGAAGGAGCCGTCGCGGATCCGGCCGCCGAGGACGTCCATCGAGCCGAGCAGCAGATCGGCGAGGCCGAACGCGGTCGCGGCCAGGCCGTACAGCAGGGCGACCTCGGGCAGCGTCCAGCCGCCGAGCGTGTCGACCTGCGAGAACATCAGCAGGATCGCCGCGAAGTCCAGCCCGGTGATCAGCAGGTTGCCGACCACCGTGAGGGCGAAGGAGGTGCGGTAGGCCGTCGTGGAGCGGATCCACATCCCGGCGATCATCCGGTACGCCCGAAGTCCCTCCCCGAGCCGGGACGGCACGGAAGTCTCAGCCACCCTGCACCACCACCCGACGCGTCGCCGCCGACTGCAGCAGCCGCCCCGCCGCCAGCAGCACCACCGCCCAGACCGCCTGGAAGGCGTACGCGCTCCCCAGCGAGGTCTCCCCCATCAGCACGTCCGCCGGGACCTGGAGCTGCGCCGCCCACGGCAGCGCCCGCACCAGGTCCCCCCACGGCTCCGGGAAGGCGTTCAGCGGCAGGACCATGCCGGAGCAGAAGACTCCCGTGATCATCAGGGTCTGGGTGACGCCCCGGTCGTCCATCAGCCAGAACATCGTCAGCGCGGCCAGATAGCGGATCCCGAAGCTCACCAGCATCGCCAGCGCCACCGAGACCAGGAAGGCCGCCCAGGTGGCCGCGGACCGGGGCAGCGCCATGGTGAAGAACAGCGCGCCGAACGCGAACGGGATCAACCCGCGGCCCAGCAGCTGGAACACGGAACGGCCCAAGTCGCTGGCCAGCCACCACAGTTGGAGGTCGGCCGGACGGTACAGATCGACCGCGATCTCCCCGGTGCGGATGCGGGCCATCAGGTCCTTCTCGGCGCCGCCGCCCTGGATCGCGAGCGTCGAGAACAGGGCCTGCCCCAGCCACGCATAGGTGACGGCCTGGGTCTGGTCGTACCCCCCGAGGTGCGGTCTCTCGTCCCACAGCGCCAGGTAGGTGTACACCAGGATGACCCCGAAGACGGTGTTGGTGAACACCCCGGCGGCGGTGGCGGCCCGATAGGTCGCGTACCGTCTGAATCCCCCCGCCGCGACGGCCCCGTACAACCGTCCGGAACCCACCGCCACAGCCCTCCTCGCCCGCCGGACACCGAAGCGCAGGAGCCTAGCGCGCAGCCGGTGACGCCCGCCACGCGTTTTCCGTTGCCGAAGCGTGCCGTGATCCGGGAACGGAACGCATGGTGCGAGAGTCTTCAACTGGGGGCGCAGAACGCGTACAAGGTCGTACGGGAACGTATGACGCGAAACAGGAGTCACGGCACCAGATGAGCGACGAGCCGCAGCCACAGCCGCAGCCAGAGCAGTCGACCGGGAAGGCCAAGCGGCCCAGGCGCACCGGCTGGCGTCGGCTGATCCCCACCTGGCGCATGGTGCTCGGCACCTTCGTCATCGGCATGATGCTGCTGGCCGGCCTGTTCTTCCTCGGCTACTCCCTGGTCAAGATCCCGCCGGCCAACGCGCTCGCCACCAAGCAGAGCAACGTCTTCCTGTACGCCGACGGCTCCCAGCTCGCCCGGGACGGCGAGGTCAACCGGGAGAACGTCAACCTCGCGCAGATCTCCAAGGAGGCCCAGCACGCCGTACTGGCCGCCGAGGACCGGGACTTCTACAGCGAGTCCGCCATCGACCCCAAGGCGATGGTGCGCGCCGGCTGGAACACCGCCACCGGCAAGGGCAAGCAGTCCGGCTCCACGATCACCCAGCAGTACGTCAAGAACTACTACCTGGCACAGGAACAGACCGTCACCCGCAAGGTGAAGGAGTTCTTCATCTCCATCAAGCTGGACCGCGAGGAGTCCAAGGACGAGATCCTGGAGGGCTACCTCAACACCAGCTACTTCGGCCGCAACGCCTACGGCATCCAGGCCGCCGCCCAGGCCTACTACGGCATCGACGCCGCCGAACTCACCGCCGCCCAGGGCGCCTACCTGGCCGCGCTGCTCAACGCGCCCAGCGAGTACGACGTCGTCGCGCACCCCGAGAACAAGGCCGCCGCCGAGGCCCGTTGGGAGTACGTCCTGGACGGCATGGTCAAGGAGGGCTGGCTGAGCCAGGCGGAGCGGACGGGCGTGAAGTTCCCGATGCCGAAGGAGGCCACTGTCTCCACCAACCTGTCCGGGCAGCGCGGTTACATCGTGCGGATCGTCAAGGACTACCTCATCACGAACAAGATCGTGGATGAGAAGGAGCTGGAGGCGGGCGGCTACCGCATCACCACCACCCTCAACAAGACCCGGCAGGACGCCTTCGTCAAGGCCGTCAACGACCAGCTGATGGACAAGCTCGACCCCAAGGCCCGCAAGGTCGACTCCTACGTCCGCGCGGGCGGCGCCTCCGTCGACCCCAGGACCGGCAAGGTCGTGGCGATGTACAACGGCATCGACTACGTCAAGCAGTACACCCCGAACGCCACCCGCCGGGACTTCCAGGTCGGCTCCACCTTCAAGCCGTTCGTGTTCACCTCCGCCGTCGAGAACACCTCCAACACCCAGGACGGCCGCCTGATCACCCCCAACACGCTCTACGACGGCACCAACGTGCGCCCCGTCCAGGGCTGGACCGGCGAGACCTACGCCCCCGAGAACGAGGACCAGTACTCCTACGGCGACATCACTGTCCGCGAGGCCACCGACAAGTCGGTGAACTCGGTGTACGCGCAGATGGCCGTGGACGTCGGCCCCGAGAAGGTCAAGCAGACCGCGATCGACCTCGGACTGCCCACGAACACCCCGGACCTGGAGCCGTACCCCTCGATCGCGCTGGGCACCGCCACCGCCAGCGTGCTGGACATGGCGGAGGCGTACGCGACGCTCGCCAACCACGGCAAGCACGGCACGTACACGATGATCGAGCGGATCACCAAGGACGGCACCGACGTCATCGACCTGCCCGAGCGCAAGACCTCCCAGGTCGTCAGCCGGGCCGCCGCCGACACCACGACCTCGGTGCTCCAGAGCGTCGTGGAGTCCGGCACCGCCACCGCCGCCCAGGCCGCGGGCCGCCCCGCCGCCGGCAAGACCGGCACCGCGGAGGAGGACATGGCGGCCTGGTTCGCCGGCTACACCCCCGAACTCGCCACCGTCGTCGCCGTGATGGGCCAGGACCCGGTCACCGCCGAGCACAAGCCGCTGTACAAGGTGATGGGCCTGCCGCGCATCAACGGCGGCGGGGCGCCCGCGGAGATCTGGGCGCAGTTCACCAAGGACGCCCTCAAGGGCAAGCCGGTCACCGAGTTCGACCTGGAGCTCCAGGAGGGCGCGGACATCGTCGACACCCTGCCCGTCGCGCCGAGCACCGACCCGGGCACGGGCGACGAGGACGAGGACCAGGGCGGGACGACGACCGGCGGCACGGACACCGGCGGCACCACCGACGGCGGCACGACCACCGGCGAGACGACCGGCGACACCACCACCGGCGGCGGGACGACGACCGGCGGCACGGACGGCGGCACGACGGACGGCGGCACCACCACCGACGGCGGCACGACCACCGGCGAGACGACCGGCGGGGACACCACCACGGGCGGCGGTACGGCGGACGGCGGCACGACCGGCGACACGACCACCGGGGGCGGGACGACAGGGAGCACGACGGGGGTGGGGACGGCGGCGGGGCCGCTGTCGAGCCGTAGAGAGGACTGACCGCCGGGAACCCCTGCTCAGTGACCGCTGGTCGCCTTGAGCCCCACCACGGCGACCAGCAGCAGACACACGAAGAAGATCCGCGCGGCGGTGGCCGGCTCGCCCAGCACCACCATCCCGACCACCGCCGCACCGGCCGCCCCGATACCGACCCACACTCCGTAGGCGGTGCCGATGGGCAGGGAACGGGCGGCGTACGACAGCAGCAGCATGCTGGCGACGATTCCGGCGCCGGTGAGGAGGCTGGGCACCAGGCGGGTGAACCCGTCGGTGTACTTCATCCCGACCGACCAGCCGACTTCGAGCAGACCGGCGACGACGAGCAGGACCCAGGCCATGGGGAACCTCCGGGAGACGGATACGCGAACGGACGTCGGTGCGTCGTCTTTGCGTTGTCCCGGTACGGCGCGTCTCGTCGGGGTTGCCTTCAAAGCTAGCAAAGGAATGACAGAAGGGGCCGGTGACGATGGTCACCGGCCCCTTCGAGCCACCGAACTACAGGTACAGGCCGGTCGAGTCCTCGGAGCCCTCGAACCGGTCGGCGGCAACGGCGTGCAGATCGCGCTCCCGCATCAGCACATAGGCGACGCCCCGCACCTCGACCTCGGCCCGGTCCTCCGGGTCGTACAGCACCCGGTCACCGGGCTCCACCGTCCGTACGTTCTGCCCCACCGCGACGACCTCGGCCCAGGCCAGCCGACGGCCGACCGCGGCGGTGGCCGGAATCAGGATCCCGCCACCGGAACGCCGCTCGCCCTCGCTGGTGTCCTGCCGCACCAGAACCCGGTCGTGCAGCATCCGGATGGGCAGCTTGTCGTGGTGGGGGGTGTCGTTTCTGTTGGCGCTCACGCCTCGAACCTACCTGCCTTTTCCGCGTCCGTACGCCGCCGGGTCAGCGCTTGCGGCGCCGGGTGCCGACGGCGAGCAGCCCCACGACCCCCACCACGAGCAGCGCGGCGGGGATGACCCGCTCCAGCCGGGGAGCTCCCTCGTCGTCGACGAACTTGGCCCTGACGTCGCTGACGACGCGGTTGGCCTGGACGTAGGCCCGCCCGAGAGTGTGATCGATATTAGAGACGACCTTGGCCTTGGCATCCCCGACGATGGTCTTCGGGTGGACCCGAACCCCGATCTCGTCGAGCGTCTCGGCCAGCACTTCGCGGCGGCGCCTGATGTCCGCCTCGATCTGCGCCGGGGTTCTGGTGTCCGACGTTTCCGCCACCGTACGGCCTCCGAAGTCCGCTGATACTGTTCCGGACAGTCTGTCAGCTCTCCGCGCCGCCGCACTGTCAGGACCCCCGGTTACGCTAGCGAGATGAGCGAGCGACTCCAGCCCGGGGACGTAGCCCCCGCCTTCACCCTCCCCGACGCCGACGGCAAGGGCGTCTCCCTGTCGGACCACAAGGGCCGCAAGGTCATCGTGTACTTCTACCCGGCGGCCCTCACACCCGGCTGCACGAAGCAGGCCTGCGACTTCACGGACAACCTGGAACTCCTGGCCGGCGCCGGCTACGACGTCATCGGCATCTCCCCCGACACCCCCGAGAAGCTGGCGAAGTTCCGCGACAAGGAGTCCCTGAAGGTGACCCTCCTCGCGGACCCCGAGAAGACGGTCACCGAGTCCTACGGCGCCTACGGCGAGAAGAAGAACTACGGCAAGACGTACCTGGGCGTCATCCGCTCCACGATCGTCGTGGACGAGCAGGGCAAGGTCGAACGAGCCCTCTACAACGTCCGTGCCACGGGCCACGTAGCCAAGATCATCAAGGACCTGGGCATCTGACTCCCCTGCCCGGCCAGTAGCATGACCGGGCAGTCTCCGGCGGCCGTGGTGGAATTGGCAGTCACGCTGGGTTTAGGTCCCAGTGGGGTAACTCCCGTGAGGGTTCGAGTCCCTCCGGCCGCACCAGTCTCTAACCGAGCAGCTCCCGCACGACGGGCACCAGCGCCCGGAACGCCTTGCCCCGGTGGCTGATCGCGTTCTTCTCCTCCGGGGTCAGTTCCGCGCAGGTTCGGGTGTCGCCGTGCGGCTGGAGGATGGGGTCGTAGCCGAAGCCGTTGGTGCCGGACGGGGTGTGGCGGAGTACGCCCCGGAGTTGGCCCTCGACCACTCGCTCGCGGCCGTCCGGCAGTGCCAGGGCCGCCGCGCAGGCGAAGTGGGCGCCTCGGTGGTCGTCGGAGATGTCCGACAGCTGGGCCAGCAGGAGCTGAAGGTTCGCGGTGTCGTCTCCGTGGCGTCCCGCCCAGCGGGCCGAGAAGATGCCCGGGGCGCCGTTGAGGACGTCGACGCAGAGGCCGGAGTCGTCGGCCACCGCGGGCAGGCCCGTGGCCTGGGCCAGGGCGTGGGCTTTGAGGAGGGCGTTCTCGGCGAACGTCACTCCGGTTTCCTTCACGTCCGGGATCTCCGGGAACGCGTCCGCGCCGACGAGGTCGTGGGGCAGACCCGCGTCGGCGAGGATGGCGTGCAGCTCGGTGATCTTTCCGGCGTTGCGTGTGGCGAGGATCAGGCGGGTCATGCCCCCAGTATCAGGGGGTGCAGACCTTGGTCAGTTCGCCGGCCGCGTCGGTGACCGGGGTGAGGTCGGGTGTCTCGTCGCCGTTCTCGATGGCCGTACGGACGTTGTCGACCGCCGCGGCAAGGTCGTCGACGGCCTTGTTGACGTCGGCGTTGTCGGTCTTGTCGCCGACCTCTTCGAGGTTCTTGTCGATGGCGTCGAGGGACTCGTCGATCTGCGTCGGGTCGTTCGCGGCGGACTCCACGGCCTGCTGGAGTTCGGTCACGCTGTCGGCGACGGCTTCGGCGGTCTGGACGCAGTCCAGCGCCTTGCTGACGGCATCGCAGCCGGTGGTCAGTCCCACGGTCAGCCCTACGGCCGCCACCGCGGCGACGATGGTGATACGGCTCCGACGGCGTCGGCTCGCGCCCATGCTGGTGTCCCTCCCGTGCTCAGGCCCTCTTGGCAGGCCCCCGTGCCTGGCCGGGCGCACGACGGTGTGTCGTACGCCCGTACCCCTAGTGACGCCGGGGCGGTCGGCCTGGTTGCCTGCGCCGGACGCCCGTCTTGGTGCGTCCTTTACTTTTCGAGGACGGTATCAAGTGCGCTGCGCTGCAGGACAGCGAGTTCGGTGCAGCCCGAAACCGCCAGGTCCAGCAGGGAGTTCAGTTCGTCGCGGGCGAAGGGTTCCGCCTCGGCGGTGCCCTGGACCTCGACGAAGCGTCCGTCGTCGGTGCAGACGACGTTCATGTCGGTCTCGGCCCGGACGTCCTCCTCGTAGCAGAGGTCGAGGAGCGGGACTCCGCCGACGATGCCCACCGACACCGCCGAGACGGTTCCGGTCAGGGGCTGGCGGCCGGCCTTGATCAGCTTCTTGCCCTGGGCCCAGGAGATGGCGTCGGCGAGGGCGACGTAGGCGCCGGTGATCGCCGCGGTGCGGGTGCCGCCGTCGGCCTGGAGGACGTCGCAGTCGAGGACGATGGTGTTCTCGCCGAGCGCCTTGTAGTCGATGACGGCGCGCAGGGAGCGGCCGATGAGGCGGCTGATCTCGTGGGTTCGGCCGCCGATCTTGCCCCGGACGGACTCGCGGTCGCCGCGGGTGTTGGTGGCGCGGGGCAGCATGGAGTACTCCGCGGTGACCCAGCCCTCGCCGCTGCCCTTGCGCCAGCGCGGGACGCCTTCGGTGACGGAGGCGGTGCAGAAGACCTTGGTGTCGCCGAAGGAGACGAGGACGGAGCCCTCGGCGTGCTTGCTCCAGCCGCGTTCAATGGTGACGGGGCGGAGCTGTTCGGGGGTGCGGCCGTCGATTCGAGACATGGCGACGAGCCTAGCCGTACATGTGGAAGGGGCCGCTCCCCCGGTGGGAAGTGGCCCCTTCGCGTGAACCCGGCCGTTTCAGGGCCCGGGGCTCACATCATGTCTTCGATCTCCGCTGCGATCGGGTCGGCGTCGGTGCCGATGACGACCTGGATCGCCGTGCCCATCTTGACGACTCCATGGGCGCCGGCCGCCTTCAGGGCCGCCTCGTCGACGAGGGAGGCGTCGCTGACCTCGGTGCGCAGGCGGGTGATGCAGCCCTCGACCTCTTCGATGTTGGCGATGCCGCCGAGCCCGGCGACGATCTTCTCAGCCTTGCTGGCCATGTTGTTTCTCCCTGATCCGAACCGCTTTGTCGCAGTAACCCACAGTTGGCCCATCTTCGCGAGCGGTCATGCCGTACGTGCCGAATGATGGCGATCACGACAGCGGAACCGTTCCGTCAACTGGTCTACACCACCTGGCGGACGCTCGCCAAACCCGCTCTCAGCTAAGGGGTCCGGATGAGTTCCGACGAGGCGCTGAGCCCTGCCCGGGTGCGCTGGAACAAGCTGTTCCAGGGCCTGCAGAAGATGGGCCGCAGTCTTCAGCTCCCGATCGCCGTGCTGCCCGCCGCGGGCATCCTCAACCGCCTTGGCCAGCCAGATGTGTTCGGCGACGAAGGTCTGGGCTGGACGGACGTCTCCAAGGTCATGGCGGGCGCGGGCGGCGCGCTGCTGGACGGGTCGCTCGGCCTGCCGCTGCTGTTCTGCGTCGGGGTCGCGATCGGCATGGCGAAGAAGGCGGACGGCTCGACCGCGCTCGCGGCGGTGACGGGCTTCCTCGTCTACTACCAGGTGCTGCGCCAGTTCCCCGAGGACTGCCCGGACGGCACGGAGTCGGTCCCGAACATCGGCTGCCAGGGCACCGCCGACGGGGCGGTGGAGGCGTTCACCTACCAGAACCCCGGGGTCTTCGGCGGCATCGTGATCGGCCTGCTGACGGCCTTCTTCTGGGCCCGCTACCACCGCACCAAGCTGGTGGACTGGCTGGGCTTCTTCAACGGCCGCCGGCTGGTGCCGATCATCATGTCGTTCGTCGCGATCGCGTTCGCGGCGCTGTGCCTGTGGGTGTGGCCGCCGATCGGTGACGCGCTGGAGAACTTCAGCGACTGGCTGAGCGACGCGGGCGCGTGGGGTGCGGGCATCTTCGGTGTCGCGAACCGGGCCTTGCTGGTGATCGGTCTGCACCAGTTCCTGAACGTGCCCATCTGGTTCCAGTTCGGCACGTACACCAAGCCGGACGGCACCGAGGTGCACGGCGACATCAACATGTTCCTGGCGGGCGACCCGGACGCGGGGCAGTTCCTGTCCGGGTTCTTCCCGATCATGATGTTCGCGCTGCCGGCCGCGGCGCTGGCGATGACGCACTGCGCGAAGCCGCATCGCCGCAAGGAGGTCGGCGGTCTGATGCTGTCGGTCGCGCTGACCTCGTTCGTCACCGGCATCACCGAGCCGATCGAGTACTCGTTCCTGTTCATCGCGCCGCTGCTGTACGCGGTGCACGCGCTGCTGACGGGTGTGTCGATGGCGGTGACATGGGGGCTCGGGGTGCACGACGGGTTCAGCTTCTCCGCCGGCCTCATCGACTACATCATCAACTGGAACCTGGCGACCAAGCCGTGGCTCATCATTCCGATCGGGCTGGCGTTCGCAGTCGTGTATTACGCGATCTTCCGGTTCGCGATCCTCAAGTTCGATCTGAAGACGCCCGGCCGGGAGCCGGAGGACGAGGTGGAGGACGTCACGAAGGTCTGACGCGGAGCGTCGAATAACGGTTGAGCAACCCGCGGTTCCTGCACCGGAATCGCGGGTTCCTTATGCGCCCTTCATCGTGCTACAACAGGTCTACACCACTGAGTGGTGTAGACCACCACCCGATGGAGGAAGTCTATGAGCACCGCCACCGCATCGGCGGCCCCCACGAAGAAGTGGGGATCCGGCCTGTTCCAGGGTCTTCAGAAGGTCGGCCGCAGCCTCCAGCTCCCGATCGCCGTACTGCCGGCGGCGGGCATCCTGCTGCGGCTGGGCCAGCCCGACGTGTTCGGCGCCGACGGTCTCGGCTGGAACAAGGTCGCCTCGGTCTTCGCCACCGCCGGCGACGCCGTCTTCGCCAATCTGCCGCTGCTGTTCTGCGTCGGCATCGCCATCGGCTTCGCCAAGAAGGCCGACGGCTCCACCGCCCTGGCGGCGCTGGTCGGCTTCCTGGTCTACAAGAACGTACTGACCGCGTTCCCGATCACCGAAGCAAAGGTCACCAAGGGTGCGGACGTCGCCGCCACCTACAACGACCCCAAGGTCCTCGGCGGCATCATCATGGGCCTCATAGCCGCCGTCACCTGGCAGCGCTTCCACCGCACCAAGCTCCCGGACTGGCTGGGCTTCTTCAACGGCCGCCGCCTCGTCCCGATCCTGATGGCCTTCATCGGCACCCTCGTCGGTGTCTTCTTCGGCCTGGCCTGGGAGCCCGTCGGTGAGGTCATCACCAACTTCGGTGAGTGGATGACCGGTCTGGGCGCCGCGGGCGCGGGCATCTTCGGCGCGATCAACCGCGCGCTGCTCCCGGTCGGCATGCACCAGTTCGTCAACACGGTGGCCTGGCAGGAGATCGGCTCCTTCACGGACTCCGCGGGTGCCGTCTGGCACGGCGACCTGCCGCGCTTCTTCCACGGTGACCCGACCTCCGGCCAGTTCATGACCGGCTTCTTCCCGATCATGATGTTCGCCCTCCCGGCCGCCGCCCTGGCGATCACGCACACCGCCCGTCCCGAGCGCCGCAAGGCCGTCGGCGGCATGATGATGTCCCTCGCGCTGACCTCGTTCGTCACCGGCATCACCGAGCCGATCGAGTTCGCGTTCATGTTCATCGCGCCGCTGCTCTACGTCATCCACGCGCTGCTGACCGCCGTCTCCATGGCCGTCACCTGGGGCCTCGGAGTGCACCACGGCTTCAGCTTCTCGGCCGGCGCGATCGACTACTTCCTCAACTGGAACCTGGCCACCAAGCCCTGGATGATCATCCCGATCGGCCTGGCCTTCGCCGCCATCTACTACGTCGTCTTCCGCTTCGCCATCACCAAGTTCAACCTCACCACCCCGGGCCGCGAGCCCGAGGAGGAGGTCGAGGACCTCACGAAGGCGTGAGCCCCGCACGATGACGAAGGCCCCGGTACCGAAGAGGTACCGGGGCCTTCGTGTGCGTATCCGCTAGATCTCGTACGTCTGCCTCGGCGCCGCCAGTGTCACCGGCCCGTCGTAGACCGCTCGCGCGTCGGCGAGGTTGGTCTGGGGGTCGGTCCACGGGGGGATGTGGGTCAGGACCAGGCGGCGGGCGCCCGCGCGGACCGCCGTCTCGCCCGCCTCACGGCCGTTGAGGTGCAGGTCGGGGATGCTCTCCTTGCCGTGCGTGAAAGCGGCCTCGCACAGGAACAGGTCCGTGTCCCGGGCGAGTTCGTCGAGCACCGGGGTCACCCCCGTGTCTCCGGAGTACGTCAGGGACTTCCCGCCGTGCTCGACGCGGATGCCGTACGCCTCCACCGGATGCGCCACGCGCTCGGTGTGCACGGTGAACGGGCCGACCTCGAAGGTGGACGGCTTGACCGTGTGGAAGTCGAAGACCTCGCTCATGGAGGACGCGGAGGGAGTGTCGGCGTAGGCGGTGGTCAGCCGGTGCTCCGTGCCCTCGGGTCCGTAGACCGGGATCGGGGCGCAGCGGCCGCCGTCGTGCCGGTAGTAGCGCGCGACGAAGTAGGCGCACATGTCGATGCAGTGGTCGGCGTGCAGATGACTCAGGAAGATCGCGTCGAGGTCGTAGAGACCGCAGTGGCGCTGCAGCTCGCCAAGGGCGCCGTTGCCCAGGTCGAGGAGCAGCCGGAAGCCGTCGGCCTCGACGAGGTAGCTCGAGCAGGCCGATTCCGCGGACGGGAACGACCCCGAGCAGCCGACGACGGTGAGCTTCATGAAGCAGAAACCTCCGCTGGCGGGGAAATCCGGATAGGGGGCGACGGGGGTCGTGCGGTTCGTCGAGCGTAAGGCGCAAAACGTCCGGTCGCTCCTCCGCCAAGGGCTGTTGTGGGCGAACTCACCTGTGGTGTCACCGGTTCGGCTGGCAGCGGGGCGCATGAGGCGCGAGAAGGGCGCGCGCGGGGTGGCGCGCGCCGGTAACGTCGTCGTATGGACACGTCCTGGTGGCTGGCGCTCGCGGCGGTGGTGCTGCTGGCGCTGGTCGCCGCGCTGGTGGACGGGTGGGGGCGCAGGCCCGCCGGGCGGCCGGGGCGGCGGCGGACAGCGATGCGGCCGCGGCCCACGGAGATCTGGTGGGCGAGCGTGCCGTTCGAGGACCGGCCCGGTGCGAAGGACCGGCCGTGTCTGGTGCTGGCGGTGCACGGCAGGCGGGTCCGCGTCGCGAAGATCACCAGCCGCTACCACGACGAGCGTTCCGGGGTGATTCCGCTTCCGCCGGGTGCGGTGAGCGATGCCCAGGGCCGCGCGAGCTTCCTGGAGACGGACGAGCTGCGCGAGGTGCCGGTGTGGGACTTCCGGCGAAAGGTGGGAGTGGTGGACCCGGTCCTGTGGGACCAGGTCCGTCACCTGGCGTCGTAGGAGTCAGGCGGGCGGGCCTACGCCCAGAGCTGGCCCTGCAGCGTCTCGATCGCTTCCTCCGTCGTCGGCGCGGTGTAGACGCCGGTCGACAGGTACTTCCAGCCGCCGTCGGCCACGACGAAGACGATGTCGGCGCTCTCGCCCGCCTTCACGGCCTTGTTCCCGACGCCGATCGCGGCGTGCAGGGCCGCGCCGGTGGAGACGCCGGCGAAGATGCCCTCCTGCTGGAGCAGCTCGCGGGTGCGGGTGACCGCGTCCGCGGAGCCGACGGAGAAGCGGGTGGTGAGGACGGAGGCGTCGTACAGCTCGGGGACGAAGCCCTCGTCGAGGTTGCGCAGGCCGTAGACGAGATCGTCGTAGCGCGGCTCGGCGGCGACGATCTTCACGTCCGGCTTCTGCTCCCGCAGGAAGCGGCCCACGCCCATCAGCGTGCCGGTGGTGCCGAGGCCCGCCACGAAGTGGGTGATGGAGGGGAGGTCGGCGAGGATCTCGGGGCCGGTGGTCGCGTAGTGGGCGCCCGCGTTGTCCGGGTTGCCGTACTGGTAGAGCATCACCCAGTCGGGGTGCTCGGCGGACAGCTCCTTGGCGACGCGTACGGCGGTGTTGGAGCCGCCCGCGGCCGGGGAGGAGATGATCTCGGCGCCCCACATGCCGAGCAGGTCCCGGCGCTCCTGGGAGGTGTTCTCGGGCATCACGCACACCATGCGGTAGCC
Source organism: Streptomyces cinnabarinus (assembly GCF_027270315.1). Taxonomy (NCBI): domain Bacteria; kingdom Bacillati; phylum Actinomycetota; class Actinomycetes; order Kitasatosporales; family Streptomycetaceae; genus Streptomyces; species Streptomyces cinnabarinus. The sequence goes on from NZ_CP114413.1 coordinate 3,629,731, forward strand.
CTTGAGCTTGGCGGCCATGGCCAGCGAGATGCCGGTGTTGCCGCTGGTGGGCTCCAGGATGGTGCAGCCCGGGGTGAGCCGGCCGTCCTTCTCCGCCTGCTCGATCATGTGCAGGGCCGGGCGGTCCTTGACCGAGCCGGTGGGGTTGCGGTCCTCCAGCTTGGCCCAGATCCGGACCTCGGCGGACGGCGACAGCCGCGGCAGGCGCACCAGAGGGGTGTTGCCCACCGCGGCCAGCGGGGAGTCGTAGCGCATTCGGATCAGACCATGCCGCCGGCCACGGCCGGCAGGATCGTGACGCTGTCGCCGTCGGTGAGCTTGGTGTTGATGCCGTCCAGGAAGCGGACGTCCTCGTCGTTCAGGTAGACGTTGACGAAGCGGCGCAGCTGCTCGCCGTCCACGATGCGGGCCTGGATGCCCGCATGCCGGGTCTCCAGGTCGGTGAACAGGTCGGCGAGGGTGTCCCCGGAGCCCTCCACCGCCTTCTGACCGTCGGTGTACGTGCGGAGGATGGTGGGGATGCGGACCTCGATGGCCATGGCAAGGGGCTCCTGTCGGAAAAGTGGTCTGGTCTCGGTGGGCGCGCGGCGGCGGCGCGCGGCGTCTGTGCGGCGGTACGGCTACAGCGGGACGGTCAACAGATGGCGCTGTTCAGCCTGCACAGGTCGACGTGCAGCCGCGCAACGAGCAGTGTGCCCGGCGCCCTGTCGCTCACGTCGAGAAGAACCATGGGCTCATCGTATCGATTCCCGGACCGGCTCCTGGAGTGTGATCTCACCTGCCGGACATAAACCATCCACGCAATGGGATCAGTACGCCTCCACGACCTTGACCTCCTCCTCGGTCACCTCTCCCTCCAGGATCCGGAAGGAGCGGAACTGGAAATCTCCGAGGCCGTCGGTGTCGGCGGTGGAGACGAGGACGTAGTGCGCGCCGGGCTCGTTGGCGTAGGAGATGTCCGTGCGGGAGGGGTAGGCCTCGGTCGCGGTGTGGGAGTGGTAGATGACCACCGGCTCCTCGTCCCGGTCGTCCAGCTCGCGGTAGAGCTTGAGCAGATCGCCGGAGTCGAACTCGTAGAACGTGGGCGACATGGCCGCGTTCAGCATGGGGATGAAGCGCTCGGGGCGGTCGGTCCCGGCCGGCCCCGCGACGACGCCGCACGCCTCGTCTGGGTGGTCCTTGCGCGCGTGCGCGACGATCTGGTCGACGAGGGCCTGGGTGATGGTCAGCATGCTGGCCAGGATAAGCAGAGGGGCCACCCCGTACCGAGGAGTGGTACGGGGTGGCCCATATGCCGGACAGCTGAGGCACCCCAGGGGCGCGGGGAACTGCGCGACCAGCCAGGACGGCGCCGCAGCCGAAGACCGGCCCTCTCAGTGAAGCGTCTAGCCGACCTTCTCGAACTCCGGCTCGCGTCGCTGCGTGACCTCGGGGTTCCGGGACTTCAGCACCAGCCAGCCGGCACCGAGCGCCGCGGCCCAGCCGGCCATCACGTACAGGCAGACCCGGGAGTCGGCGTCGTAGGCGATGAGGCCGGTGACGAAGAGCAGGAAGACGATGGCGACCCAGCTGCACTTCGCGCCGCCCGGGGCCGGGAAGGACGAGGCGGGCAGGCGGCCCGCGTCGACCGCGCGGCGGTACAGGACGTGGCTGACGAGGATCATGAGCCAGGTCCAGATGCCGGCCGCGGTGGCGACGGAGACGACGTAGCCGAAGGCCTTCTCCGGGACGATGTAGTTCAGCACCACGCCGATGCCCATGAAGACGACCGAGACGCCGATGCCAAGCGCGGGCGTCTTGGTGGAGGACAGCTTGCTGAAGACGCGCGGGGCCTCGCCGTTGTCGGCCAGGGTGCGCAGCATGCGGCCGGTGGAGTACATGCCCGAGTTGCAGGACGACAGCGCGGCGGTGAGCACCACGAAGTTGACGATGCCGGCGCCGGCCGGGATGCCGATGACCGCGAAGGCCTTCACGAAGGGGCTGACGCCCTCGGCGAACTCGGTCCACTTGACCACGCACAGGATGACGGTGAGGGCACCGACGTAGAAGAGCGCGATGCGCCAGGGCAGGGTGTTGATCGCCTTGGGGAGGGTCTTCTCGGGGTTCTCCGACTCGCCCGCGGTGACGCCGACCAGCTCGACGGCGAGGTAGGCGAACATGACGCCCTGGAGGGTCATCAGGGAGGAGCCGATGCCCTTGGGGAAGAAGCCGTCGAAGGCCCAGAGGTTGGAGACCGCGGCGGTGTCACCGGCGGAGCTGAAGCCGAAGGTGAGGACGCCGAGGCCGATCACGATCATGCCGATCAGCGCGGTCACCTTGACCATCGAGAACCAGAACTCGATCTCGCCGAACAGCTTCACCGAGATCAGGTTGGCCGCGAACAGCACCACCAGGAAGACCAGGGCCGTGACCCACTGCGGGACCTGCGGGAACCAGTAGTTGACGTAGATCGCGGCTGCCGTCAGTTCGGCCATACCGGTGACGACCCACATCAGCCAGTACGTCCAGCCGGTGAAATAGCCGAAGAACGGGCCGAGGAACTCGCGGGAGTACTCCGCGAAGGAGCCCGAGACCGGGCGGTACAGGAGCAGCTCGCCGAGCGCCCGCATGATGAAGAAGATGATGACGCCCGCGAGGGCGTACATGAGGATGAGGCTGGGACCGGCCTTGGCGATGTTCGCCCCGGCCCCCAGGAAGAGGCCGACGCCGATGGCGCCGCCGATGGCGATCATCTGGACCTGGCGGCTGCCGAGGCCGCGCTCGTAGCCCTCTTCTTCCGGAGCCTTCTCCGTGTCGACCTGAGCGGAGGTCATGTATTCGTGCGCCTTTCTCCACGCCGAACCGGGCCTCTCGTCGGCCTCGGATCGGTTCTCGATCCCCCCGGATTGATGGAGCGGTGCCTGGCCGACGATGGTCGGCTCGGTGGCGCACCCGGCCGAACATTCGGGTGGTGTTCGGTCCGAGCGGTCGTGAAGATCTATCACGGCCGCAACGTTGATCGCCGGGGTCGCATGTGGCGCATCACATAGGGAGAAGGGCGCAAACGGTCGACAAAAGGGACACAGCAGGCCAGGAGGGTGACGCGATCGTTATTCGGATTTGAGCGTCCGCTGAGCGAACGCGCGGAACGGTCACAACCGTCACCATCAGGGCATCTGCAGGGAGTTCACGGCATCAGCGTGGAGACGAGGGACTCCTGGAGCCCGCCCAGCCAGAGGTAGGCCATCACCATCGGCTTACGGGGGTCCTCGTCCGGAAGCCGGTAGAGCAGGTCCGTGTCGTCCTCGTCGACGATGTCCAGCCGGGAGCCGATCGCCAGGCGCAGGTCGTTGAGGGAACTGAGCCATTGCCGGGACTCCCCCGGCGCCAGCTTCAGCACCGCGCCGCCGTCACCGGCGGAGCTGAGCTCGTCCAGGGAGCGGATCACCGCGAGGGCGTTCTCCCGCTTGCCGGCCCGCAGGTCGTTCTCGGTGTAGCGGCGGAACTCGGCGGAGTACGCGCGCTCCTCCTCGGCCTGCTGGGGCCCCGGGGTGCCCTCGGGGTCGCTGTAGGCGTCGGGGAAGAGCCGGCGCAGCACGGGGTCGGAGGGCGGTTCGCTCGGTCCGTCGGCGAAGAGCTCGGCGAGCGGGTCGTCGGGCTTGTCTGCGCCGGGTCCCGGGCCGATCAGCTCCAGGAGCTGGACGGCCAGTGACCGGATGATGGAGATCTCGACGTCGTCGAGGGCGACGGCCGCGCCGCCGCCGGGGAGCGGTTCGAAGGTTCCTGGCATCAGCGCTGGTCGCTACTTCCGGTCCTGCTGGAGGGTGGCCCACAGACCGTAACCGTGCATGGCCTGCACATCGCGTTCCATCTCCTCGCGGGTTCCGCTGGAGACGACCGCCCGGCCCTTGTGGTGGACATCGAGCATGAGCTTGGTGGCCTTGTCCTTGGGATAGCCGAAGTACGTCTGGAAGACGTACGTCACGTAGCTCATGAGGTTGACCGGGTCGTTGTGGACGATCGTGACCCAGGGGACGTCGGGCTCGGGAACGGCGAAAACCTCTTCCGCCGACTCGGTGCGTTCGATCTCTACGGGAGCGGGTGACGTCACATGGCCCATGCTGCCACGCCCCCGATAAATCGTCACACTGACGCGAAGTGGGGTAGCATCTTCGTCATGAACACAGCGGACCTTGGGCTGCCGGTGGATGTTCCCTCGACGGCGCTCTTCACGGACCAGTACGAGCTGACGATGCTCCGGGCGGCTCTCCGGGCGGGCACGGCCGAGCGGCGGAGCGTGTTCGAGGTCTTCACCCGACGGTTGCCGAACGGGCGCCGGTACGGCGTGGTCGCGGGCACCGGGCGGGTGCTGGACGCGGTGGAGAACTTCCGCTTCGACGAGGGCGTCCTCGGCTTCCTGCGCGAGCGGGCCATCGTCGACGAGGAGACCCTGGACTGGCTCGCCGGGTACCGCTTCAGCGGCGACATCTGGGGCTACCCGGAGGGCGAGGTGTATTTCCCCGGCTCGCCGATCATGCGGGTCGAGGGCTCCTTCGCCGAGTGCGTGCTGCTGGAGACGGTGATCCTCTCCATCCTCAACCACGACTCCGCCATCGCCGCGGCGGCCTCCCGGATGTCCTCGGCCGCGGGCGAGCGGCCGCTGATCGAGATGGGTGCCCGGCGCACCCATGAGCTGGCCGCGGTCGCCGCCGCGCGCGCCGCGTACATCGGCGGCTTCACCACCACCTCCGACCTGGCCGCCGGCTTTCGCTACGGCATCCCGACCGTCGGCACCTCCGCGCACGCCTTCACCCTCCTGCACGACCGGGAGCGGGACGCCTTCCAGGCCCAGGTGAACTCGCTCGGCCGGGGCACCACGCTGCTGGTGGACACCTACGACGTCGCCGAGGCGGTGCGTACGGCCGTGGAGGTGGCCGGGCCCGAGCTGGGCGCGGTCCGGATCGACTCCGGCGATCTGCTGCTGGTGGCCCACCGGGTGCGCCAGCAGCTGGACGAGCTGGGCGCCCGGGACACGCGGATCATCGTGACCTCGGATCTCGACGAGTACGCCATCGCCTCGCTGGCCGCGGCGCCGGTGGACGCGTACGGCGTCGGCACCCAGCTGGTGACCGGTTCCGGGCACCCGACCTGCTCGATGGTCTACAAGCTGGTCGCCCGCGCCGAGTCCGCCGACCCGGGCGCGCCGCTGGTGCCGGTGGCGAAGAAGTCCACCGGCGGCAAGACCTCCATCGGCGGCCGCAAGTGGGCGGCACGGCGGCTGGACGCGTACGGCGTGGCGGAGGCCGAGGTCATCGGCACCGACGCGGTGCCCGCGGAGCTGGCCGAGCGGCAGCTGCTGGTGGAGCTGGTCAAGGGCGGCGAGGTCGTCGCGCGCGAGCCGCTGGACGTCGTACGGGACCGGCACATCGCCGCCCGGGCGGGGCTGCCGCTGTCGGCGACACAGTTGTCGCGGGGGGAACCGGTCATTCCGACGGAGTACCTGTCCGGGCGCTCGGGTAGCTAATGCGGGTGCGCCCTCCCGCAGTGCCGTCGAAGTCTCTAGGCTCGTAAGTTCACTCTTAGTCGAAGGACGTCCACCATGCGCCGCGCCTTGATCGTCGTAGACGTGCAGAACGACTTCTGCGAAGGGGGCAGCCTCGCGGTGGCCGGCGGGGCCGATGTCGCCGCCGCCATCACCGAGCTGGTGGGGCAGGCCGCCGGGACCGGCTATCAGCACGTGGTGGCCACCCGGGACCACCACATCGCGCCGGGCGGCCACTTCGCCGACAATCCCGACTTCGTACGCTCCTGGCCCGCGCACTGCGTCGCGGGCACCGAGGGGGTCGGCTTCCACCCGAACTTCGCCCCCACCGTCGCCTCCGGCGCGATCGACGCGGTCTTCGACAAGGGGGCGTACGCGGCGGCGTACAGCGGGTTCGAGGGCGTCGACGAGAACGGCGTCACGCTCGCCGACTGGCTGCGCGCCCGGGAGGTGGGCGAGGTGGACGTGGTCGGCATCGCCACGGACCACTGCGTACGGGCCACCGCGGTGGACGCCGCCCGGGAGGGCTTCCGCACCCACGTCCTGCTGGACCTGACCGCGGGCGTCGCCGAGGCGACCACGGACCGGGCCCTGGAGGAGATGCGCGAGGCCGGGGTGGAACTGACCGGGAAGCCTGTGGTGGCCTAGGGCCTGTCGTTTGGATCAGTCCGGCGTCGCGGGGTCTGGCACGCGCATCTGCGGCGTTGTCGTCGGTCGCCGACGCTCCGCGTCGACTCCCTCCTCCGCCTTGCAGCTGCACGCACCAGACCCCGCTCGGCTCGGGCCGGGCAGCACCGCTTCTTGAAGCCGGCCTGATCCAAACGACAGGCCCTAGCTACGCCTGCGCCGCGGGACGTCTCAGCAGGGCCCTGATCGGGCGCCACAGCTCCTGGGCGAGTTCCGGGCCCGTGGCGACACCGTTGTCAGGGGCCGTTCTCCATATGAGGCCGTCGGGGTGGTGCAGGACCGCGGTGATCTCGTCCGGGGTCGGCGGGGAGGCGTTGCCGCGCAGGTAGACCGCGCGCAGGCCCAGATTGCGCAGCCTGGTCAGGGCGCGTGCGCGGTTCTGGGCGTGGACCAGGACCCGGACCGAGCCGGTGCCGTCGGCGGTCGGCATGGGCAGGTTCAGCGCCACCACCACGCTGCCGGTCGGCAGCTTGCAGAAACCTCCTGCGGCCATGCGGTCACACCCCCGTGTGCGTCGGTGTCAATAAGAGAGCCACAGGACGCACCTAAACACGATCGGCGGCGACCCGCCAGGGGGTCACCGCCGATACGCTTCTGACCTGCGGAATTACCGACTACTTCACCGCACGGCCAACTTCGACCGAGATCGTGGAGCCATTCTTGGCCTCCTTGACGATCTTGATCTTGGTGTTGGTGTCAGTGATGTTGACGCCCGCGAGCGGGGTCGCCTGGTCGTAGTAGGTGTTCGTGTGGTCGTTGAAGACCGGCACACCCTTCGACGACGGGATCTTCGTCGCGACGTCCGCGTTGTGCAGCGTGATGCCGTCCGTGCGGTACAGGCTGAACGGCGAGTCGTAGGCCTGGATACGGCTGCGCATCAGCGTGCCGTCGGACCACTTCAGCGCCTTGTGGTGGGAGTCCACCGGCAGGATCAGACCGACACCCGGGTGCTTGCTGGTGTTGTTGTCCGCCTGGGAGGTGTCCCACTTCCAGATCAACAGACCGTTCTGGTACGGGTAGTGCTCCACCCAGCTCGGACGGGTGGTGGAGAAGCCGAAGTTGTACGGGCCGGCCTTCAGGGTCTTGTCGTACGACACGTACTGGCGGTTCTCGGCGATGTAGTACTGCGCGTAGTCCTTGGTGAAGGACGCGCCCATGCGCTCGAAGCCGCTCGCCGTCCAGGCCGCGTCCGCGGTCTCGGCGTTGTCGGTGAACAGCGCCGCGCCGTCCGCGGTCACCGAGATGCGGTCGGCCGCGAAGCCCTTCTCGGCCACGCCGCCGTCGGTGGCGTAGCGGAAGCGCAGGTCGATCTTCTTGCCGGCGTAGGCGTCCAGCGGGAAGGACAGCTTCTTATACGTCTGGGAGAAGCCGCTCAGCGCGGGCTTGTCGCTGCCGTCCCGGGAGAGGGGCTGGCCGTCGGCCGTGCCGTCCAGGGAGGTCCAGTTGGCGCCGCCGTCGGTGGACACCTCGGTGTAGAGGTAGTCATAGCCCGCCTCGATGGCCCACCAGCCGTCGAGGGTCAGCGCCGCCGACGACTTGCCGGTGAGGTCCACCGAACGGGCCAGCGTGTTCTTGAGGTTGTCGCCGCTGCCGCTCCACCACTGCCGCGTGCCCTCGGCCGGGGTGACGATCTCCGTCGTCACCGGCTTCTTGGGCAGCTCGACGATGAGCGCCTGCTTGTTCTTGGTGTTGTACTCGGCGACGCCCAGCTTGTGCTTCGACTTGGTCGCGGCCTTCGCCTTGGCGAAGTCGAGCCAGCCCAGCTGGAGCTTGTCCCAGGAGGTCATGTCGCCGGGCAGGTCACCGATGGCGTCCTTGCCGGTGCCGAGCCAGGAGCCGGAGGACATGAGCGTCCAGAAGCCGGTGGAGTTCTCGCCGCCGGCGGTGTCGTAGTGGTCCGGCAGACCGAGGTCGTGGCCGTACTCGTGGGCGAAGACGCCGAGTCCGCCGTTCTCGGGCTGGACGGTGTAGTCGCCGACCCAGATGCCGGTGTCGCCGATCTGGGCGCCGCCGAGCTTGTTGCTGTCCGGGCCGGTGGCGCCGGCGTCGGTGCCGAAGGCGTACCAGCGGTGGGCCCAGATGGCGTCCTCGCCCTGCGCGCCGCCGCCCGCGGACTCGTCCTCACCGGCGTGCACGACCTGGAAGTGGTCGATGTAGCCGTCGGACTCGTTGAAGTCGCCGTCGCCGTCGAAGTCGTAGCGGTCCCACTGGTCGAACTGCTTGACGTCCGCCTGGATCTGGGCGTCGGTGCGGCCCGCCGCCTTCTGCTGGGCGACCCACGAGGTGACACCGTCGCTGACGATGTTCCACACGCTCGGGCAGTTGGTCTCGCCACAGGCGTTGTTGCCGTAACGGGCCTCGTTGTAGGGGACCTTGACCCAGTCGGAGACCTCGCCGTCGATGGAGTAGCGGCCCGAGGACTGCTTCTCGTAGTACTTCTTCATCGACTCGACACCCTTGCCGGTGCCGAAGTAGAGGTCCTGGAAGTGCTTCTGGTTGTAGTCCGCCTGCCACGCCGTGCTGTTGTCCTGGGCGCGGTCGGGCTGGGCTATCTGGTTGTGGGCGGGGCCGGGGGTGCCGCCGAACTCGGGCTTGGTCTGGTCACCGAACTCGACCAGGATCGTGAAGATCTTGTCGGTCTTCTCGCGGCCCAGCTCGACGTACTTGCTGTCACCCTTCTTGCTCTTGAGCTCGACGACCTGAGAGCCGGCGCGCTCCTTCACCTGGGCCTTGCCCGAGATGACCTGCTTGAGGGCCTCCTCGCGCTGGGCCTCCTGGGTCTGGCTCAGCGGGCCTTCGAGGTTGTGGTCGGCCTCGTTGTGCGCCGGCGCCGGGTCGTGCCGGTTGGTGGCGTTCTTGGCCGTGTCATCGGCCTGCGCCATGGTGAACGTCGAGAACGTGGCGGTGGCCGCCGCGAACGCGACAGCTGTCGCAGCCGCTCTGAACGTCCATGGTCTGCTGGTCACTTGAGATCCTCCCCCGCGTTGGGCGCGCGCGACGGGAGGGTTCCTGGTCATGGAGGGTTCGCGCGCGCGTGATCAACGCGTGTAGTCAAGTGACGTCATTTGACTAGAGGTTCACCAGAAAAGACAGACCTTGACTTGAGCAGGACAAGTGCACTATGCGAAGTCGAGTTCCGCTTTACGGACACCGGCGGCCTACTCGACAGGCGCGTGACGCCGTCCACTTGCTGGACGCCATGACTCCGTGCGCCCCCCGTGCACCGGTACTGTTGGTTAGGTCACGCTTACTGTTCGTTCCGCTCGGGCATGCACGCGATTAGAGTCGATTGGCGGAACGCCCAGAGGTTGGCGGAATGCCAGGCCCACACCCCCCGTGTACCCCCGATTCCGAGGACACGATTCACATGCCTCGTCCGACCGCCGCACAGCTCGCCTACGGTTCGTGCACCGTGCTCTTCTCGACCCTCGCCATGCTGCTGCTGTCACAGACGAGTTCGGGTGCGGCGATCGCGCTCATCGTCGTCGCGGCACTGGCCCTCGGAGTACTGGTCGCGTTGACGGTACCGACGCCCAAGGCCCGGGTGATCGCGATGCGCAGGCCGTCCCCCGCGGTCACCGCGCAGGACGCGCCCACGCCGGCACCGGTTCCCGAGCGCGCCGCCTGAGCCCACTGCCGCGACACCCCCGCGGCAGCTCACGTCGTCCCGCGACGTCTCACCGCGCGACGCCTCACCGGGTGCTGACCACCACCGTCTTGGCCGCCTTGTCGTGCAGGCCCTGCTTGTAGGGCTTGTCGAAATAGCTCCAGCCCCCGCAGATCGCGGTCCAGATGCAGGCGCAGCAGAAGGCGAACGGGATCCACAGCACCAGCGCGCGGACCAGCGAGGTCTGCACGGAGGGCGTGGATCCGTCGTCCAGATTGGCCACCCGCATGCCCAGCCACTTCTTGCCGAGCGTCTGGCCGGTCCTGGAGATCATGAAGGTGTCGTAGCCGATGTAGAGCAGCGCGGCGATCAGCGACTGGCCGAGGGACTTGCCGTAGTCGACGTTGTCGGCGCTCATGTCCAGTTCGTTGACCCGGAACGCCCAGGTGAGCAGCCACACCACGACGGCCACCATCAGCATGTCGATGATCCGGGCCAGGGTCCGCCTGCCGCTTTCCGCGAGCGGGGGCATCCCGGCCAGCGGATCGGCGGGGTAACCGCCGCCGCCGTAGGGGTCACCGCCGTACGGGCCGCCGTCGTAGGGGCCGCCCTGGTACGGCGGCGGCTGGCCACCCGGCGCGCCGGGCTCCCCGGACGGGGGCTGCTTCCTGAACGGGTCGTCTTCCGGCGGCTGCCCGCCGGAGCCGGGAGGCGGTTCACTGCTCATGGCCCGAGTCGACCGCGAACCCCAGGTCCGCGCATCCGGCGAGCGGCCGTCCGGAGTACGGAATTGTCCGGGCGGTTTCGCCGTATCCGGTCAACCCGCCACGAACGTACCCGCCGCCTTGTCGTGCCAGCACTGGCGCCACGGCTTGTCGAACAGGCACCACAGGACACCGACGACACCGATCACCAGCAGCACGGGGACGCTGTAGACCAGCCAGCGGCGCAGGGCGCCGCCGAAGGTGGGCGGTTCATGGCCCTCGATGTCCCGCACCTCAAGACCGAACAGCTTCTTGCCGAGGGTGCGGCCCCACTTGGCGGTGGGCAGCGCCTCGTAGAGCGTGCCGAAGAGCAGCAGGACGGCCAGCACGATGCCGAGGTAGGCCGAGGTCGTGCCGTCCAGCAGCCAGACGGTGACGGTCTCGCCGGACAGCTTGGCCGCGTCGATCTTCTCGTCGACGTGGTCCATCGCCCTGGTGCCGAGCGGTACGGCGGCCGCCGCGGTGACGCCGAGCAGGACCACGGTGTCCAGCAGCCGGGCGGCGAGCCGCTTGCCGAGGGAGGCGGGCCGGGCGGCGGCCTGACGCCGGACGACCGCCTGGAAGGGGTCCTCGACCGGCGGCTTCCAGGGGACCACCGGCTGGTCCTCGTCCCCGGCGAGCCGGTGCACCTGCTGCGCCCAGGACGGCTGACCGCCACCGGGGCCGCTGGTGACGGGAGTTGCCGCCTGGGCGCCGCCCTGTGCGGGGGTCTGCGGCGCCGACGGCGGCCCGGACTGCGCCGGGACCGCCGGGGCCGCCTGCGGCCCGGAGAGCGCCGTGGGAGCGGCGACCTGGGCCCCCTGCTGGGCCTGCGCGGCGGCCCGGTCGGCGGCGGCCTTGCCGGCACCGAAGCCGCGGCCCTGGGGCGCGGCGGCCGCCGCGCCCGCGACTCCCGTACCCCCGGACCCACTTGCCCCCGGTCCGGCGGGCGAGCCCGGTGTGCGCCCCTGCTGTGCCGCGGGCGCTCCGTCGGGGCGACCCGTGCGCGGGGAGACTGCCCGGAATGTCATGGTGCCCTCGTCCGCCGGGGCGTCCTGGGCGGCCGCGTCCAGGGCGGCGGGGCCGGGGATCGGGCGGCGGAAGACGAAGGTGTTGTTGGCGGCGGCCCCGGTGTCGGAGGGGTCGGAGTCGGCCGGCGGGATCGTCGCCGTGCCGTCCGTGCTCTGCGTCGCGCCCTCGGCCGGAGCCGGAGTGCGCGGGTCCGGGGTGCGCGGGTCCGGGGCGCCCCAGGAGACGCGGCGGTCCTGGTCGCCGCCGAAGCCGGTCTGGCGGGAGCGGTCGGCGCCCCACGCGGAGGCAGGCTCCGGACGGCTGCCGTGCTGGGACCGGCCCTGCGCCGCGGCGGGTTCGCCCGCCGGGTCCTCGTCGAAGAAGTGCGGGCCGGTCTCCTCGACCGGGCCCGCGGGGGAGGCCTGGTTCGGGCCGGGCGGCGGGGCGAGCGGTTCGCCGTCCGTCGGTGCCGGACGGCTGGTGCCCGGCACCCAGGAGGCGCCGTTCCAGTACCGGACATATCCAGGAATGGACGGGTCCGGGTAGTACCCCTCGCGGGGCCTGTCGTCACCGGGGGCCGGAGTTGGGGCGCTCATGTCCGTCGTCCCGTATCTGCTCGGGGGTCATTTTGGGGGCTCCACATCTATCAGACGCGGGCAACCCCCACTGCCGGTCCCGCCGGACCCGCCCCTTTCCGGGCAACCTCGCGCAGGTCCTCCACAGCCCCGGAAGGGAAGTGCGGAAAAAAGTTCCGCGAAACCGCGTAATGCTCCGAGCCGGACCCCCTCTCCACTCGTACGGGCCCACCGAAGGACTCGTACGAGAAGTCTCCAGAGAGGACACCGGACGTCATGCACCCCACCGTGGTAGAGCGCGAGCTGGAGCTCAAGCTCGTCCTGTCGCCCGAGCGCAGCATCCCGGTCCCGGCCCGGCTGAGCTACCGCAGCGATGACCCCTACGCCGTCCACATCGCCTTCCACATCGGCTCCGAGCACCCCGTCAACTGGACCTTCGCCCGCGAACTCCTGGTGGAGGGGGTGTTCCGGCCGTGCGGGCACGGGGACGTACGGGTGTGGCCGACCAAGGTCGAGGGCCGCAGCGTCGTGCTGATGGCGCTGAGTTCACCCGACGGGGACGCCCTGCTGGAGGCACCTGCCGCGCAGGTGTCGGCCTGGCTGGAGCGCACCCTGCGGGTGGTCCCCCCGGGTTCTGAGGCCGAGCAGCTCGGCATCGACGACGGCCTCGCCGAGCTGCTCGCCCCGACCCCGGCCGACGACCTGTGGCTGCGCGACCCCTGGCCGAGCGACGAGTCCAAGGACGGGGAGTGAGCCGCAGCGCCGCGGGAGGCTCAGAACAGCTTGCCCGGGTTGAGGATGCCGAGGGGGTCAAAGACCTGCTTGACCGAGCGCTGCATCTCCACGCCCACCGGGCCGATCTCGCGTGCCAGCCACTCCTTCTTCAGGACGCCGACGCCGTGCTCACCGGTGATGGTGCCGCCGAGTTCCAGGCCCAGCGCCATGATCTCGTCGAAGGACTCGCGGGCCCGCCGGGACTCGTCCTCGTCGCTCGCGTCGAAGCAGACCGTGGGGTGGGTGTTGCCGTCACCCGCGTGTGCGACGACGCCGATGGTGAGCTTGTACTTCTCGGCGATCCGCTCGACCCCGTCGAGCATGTCGCCGAGCCGGGAGCGGGGCACGCACACATCGTCGATCATCGTCACCCCGCGCACCGCCTCCAGCGCCGTCAGCGACAACCGCCGGGCCTGGAGAAGCAGTTCGGACTCGGCCGCGTCGTCGGCGGGCACCACCTGGGTGGCCCCGGCGGCCTCGCACAGCGCGCCGACCGCGGCGAGGTCGGGGGCCGGGTCGGGGGTGTCGAAGGCCGCGAGCAGCAGCGCCTCGGTGGTCTCCGGCAGCCCCATGTGCGCGAGGTCGTTGACCGCCTTGACGGTCGTACGGTCCATCAGTTCGAGGAGGGACGGGACGTGTCCGCCGGCCATGATCCGGCACACGGCGTCGCAGGCGGCGGCCGCGGAGGCGAACTCGGCGGCCAGCACGAGCTGTCGGGGCGGCTGCGGCTTCAGCGCGAGGATCGCCCGTACGACGATGCCGAGCGAGCCCTCGGAGCCGACGAACAGCCGGGTCAGGTCGTAGCCCGCGACGCCCTTCGCGGTGCGGCGGCCGGTGGACATCAGGCGTCCGTCGGCCAGCACGACGTCGAGGCCGAGGACGTACTCGGCCGTCACCCCGTACTTCACACAGCACAGGCCGCCCGAGGCGGTGCCGATGTTCCCGCCGATCGTGCAGGTCTCCCAGCTGGAGGGGTCCGGCGGGTAGTAGAGGCCGTGTTCGCCGACCGCCCGGGAGAGGGCGGCGTTGACGACGCCCGGTTCGACGACGGCGATCCGGTCGACCGGGCTGATCTCCAGGATGCGGTCCATCCTGGTCAGGGAGAGCACGATGCAGCCGTCGGTGGCGTTGGCGCCGCCGGACAGGCCCGTGCGGGCGCCCTGCGGGACGACCGGGACGCGCAGCTCGGTGGCGGTGCGCATGACGTGCTGGACCTGCTCGACCGTGCGCGGCAGGACGACCACGGCCGGGGCGCCGGCCGGGCAGAAGCTCGCCATGTCGTTGGCGTAGGAGGCCGTGACGTCGGGGTCGGTGAGAACCGCCTCGGCGGGCAGGCCGGTGAGCAGACGGTGGACGAGGTCGTGGCTCATGATCACAGCCTGACACCGGGGGCCATCGGTGTGAACCCCGCCAGCGAGGGGCTTTCGGTACGGGAATGTGGTCGTCGTACTGACGCACAGTGAGCGCCATGGAGAACGAACAGGAGGAGCGGCGCCGCCCGTGGGCCGGCCGACGGGTGCTGGTCGGTTCGGTAGCGGGGTGTGCCGTGCTCGGCGGGGTGCTGGTGCTGCTGCCGTGGGGGCGGACCGGGGGCGAGCCGCCCGTGCCGACGCCGGGCGCGCAGGCGCTGGCCGCGGTGACCACGGGTGTCCCGGCCGCGCTGCCCGACCTGGCGGTGCTGATCGACGAGCGGGAGAGCCATCTGCGGGGCCATCCGAAGGACGCGGAGTCCTGGGCGGTGCTCGGGTCGGCCTATGTGGAGCAGGGGCGGCGGACGGCGGACGCGGCGTACTACCCGAAGGCGGAGCGGGTGCTGCGGACCTCGCTGAAGGTGCGGGCGAAGGGCAATGTGGAGGCGCTCGGCGGTCTCGCCGCGCTGGCGAACGCGCGCCGTGACTTCCCCGCCGCGCGGAAGTGGGGCGAGGCCGCACGGAAGCTGGCGCCGAAGCGCTGGACGACGTACCCCCTGCTGATCGACGCGTACACGGGGCTCGGCGACTACAAGGCGGCCAAGAAGTCGATGGACCGGATGCTGGAGCTGGGCTCGGGGCCCGCGGTGCTGGCGCGGGCCGGTGCCGTGTACCGGGACCGCGGCTGGCGCGAGGACGCGGCGGCCGCCCTCTCCGACGCGGCGGCCTCCGCGGAGGCACCGGCCGAGCGGGCCGCCTATCTGGAACGGGGCGGGCAGCTGGCCTGGGAGCGCGGGGACCGGGACGGGGCGCTGCGGCACTTCCAGGAGGCCGTCCGCCTCGACCCCGACCAGCGGGCCGCGCTCGCCGGACAGGGCCGGGCGCTGGCGGCACTGGGCCGGACGACGGAGGCGCTGAACGCCTACCGGGTCGCCCTCGCCAAGCAGCCGCTCCCCCAGTACGCCCTGGAACTGGGCGAGTTGTACGACTCCCTGGGGCTCGGGCAGGCGGCCCGGGTGCAGTACGACGTACTGCGCGAGCGGGTGCGCGGCGCCGCCGCGGGCGGGGCCGACGAGGAGCTGGTGCTGGGCCTGTTCGAGGCCGACCACGGGGATCCGGAGTCGGCCGTACGGCGGCTGCGGGCCGAGTGGGAGCGGCAGCCGGGGATCGCGGTGGCGGACGCGCTGGGCTGGGCGCTGCACCGGGCCGGGGAGAACGAGGAGGCGCTGCGGTTCGCGCGGATCGCCACGGACCGGACGAAGGGCGGCGGGGTGCGCAGCGCGCTGTACGTCTACCACCGCGGGATGATCGAGCGGGACCTGGAACTGACCGGTCCCGCCCGTCGCCAGCTCCAGGAGGCGATGCGGATCAATCCGTACTTCTCGACGCTGCACGCGCCGAGGGCCCGCCGGGCTCTGGACGAGCTGGGCGAGCCCTCACTGGAGGCGCCTGCGGAGCCTTAGAGGTTTCCTCAGAGGTTGCCGCGCTTGGCCTGCTCGCGCTCGATCGCCTCGAAGAGGGCCTTGAAGTTGCCCTTGCCGAAGCCCATCGAGCCATGGCGCTCGATGATCTCGAAGAAGACGGTCGGCTTGTCCTGGACCGGCTTGGTGAAGATCTGGAGCAGATAGCCGTCCTCGTCGCGGTCGGCGAGGATCTTCAGCTCGCGCAGGGTCTCCACCGGCACCCGGGTGTCGCCGACCCACTCGCCGAGGGTGTCGTAGTAGGAGTCCGGGGTGTCGAGGAACTGGACGCCGGCCGCGCGCATGGTGCGGACGGTGGCGACGATGTCGTTGGTGTTCAGCGCGATGTGCTGGACGCCGGCGCCGCCGTAGAACTCCAGGTACTCGTCGATCTGGGACTTCTTCTTGGCGATGGCGGGCTCGTTGATCGGGAACTTGACCTTGAGCGTGCCGTCGGCCACCACCTTCGACATCAGCGCGCTGTACTCGGTGGCGATGTCGTCGCCCACGAACTCCTTCATGTTCGTGAAGCCCATGACCTTGTTGTAGAAGCCGACCCAGTCGTTCATCCGGCCGAGCTCGACATTGCCGACGCAGTGGTCGATCGCCTGGAAGGTGCGCTGGGCGGGCGGCTCGACCATCGGGGTGGCGGGGACGTAGCCGGGCAGATAGGGGCCGTCGTAGCCGGTGCGCTCGACGAGGGTGTGGCGGGTCTCGCCGTAGGTGGCGATGGCGGCCAGCACGACGGTGCCGTGCTCGTCCTTCAGCTCGTAGGGCTCGGTGACGGAGCGGGCGCCGTGCTCGATGGCGTAGGCGTACGCGGCGCGCGCGTCCGGGACCTCGATGGCGAGGTCGATGACGCCGTCACCGTGCTCGGCCACGTGCCGGGCCAGGAAGTGGCCCCAGTCGGTGGAAGGCTTGATCACCGAGGTGAGGACGAAGCGGGCGGAGCCGTTCTCCAGGACGTACGAGGCGGTCTCGCGGGTGCCGTTCTCCGGTCCGGAGTAGGCGACCAGCTTCATGCCGAAGGCGGTGGAGTAGTAGTGCGCCGCCTGCTTGGCATTGCCCACGGCGAAGACGACCGCGTCCATTCCCTTGACCGGGAAGGGGTCGGCCTGCCGGGCGGTGTCGGGAGTGTGGTGAGTGGTCTGCGTCATAGCGGCAGCCTGACCCCACCTCGCAAGGTGCGCAATAGTTTGCGTGTTCACTGGGCAATGTGCGCAGTGATACGCCCGTCACGGCGGGCTTTCTGTACATCATGACCAGTGCCGGGAGGGCCCATGGCGATCGATCATCTGGACGGGCGCATCATCGTGCTGCTCGCGCGGGAGCCGCGGATCGGGGTGCTGGAGATGTCCCGGCGGCTGGGAGTGGCCCGCGGGACCGTGCAGGCGCGGCTGGACCGGCTTCAGTCGAACGGAGTCATCCGGGGCTTCGGCCCGCAGGTGGACCCGGCGGCGCTCGGCTATCCGGTCACCGCCTTCGCCACGCTCCAGATCCGGCAGGGCCAAGGGCCCGATGTACGGGCCCACTTGGCGACCGTTCCGGAGGTGCTGGAGCTGCACACGACCACCGGCAGCGGGGACATGCTGTGCCGGCTCGTGGCCCGCTCGAACGCCGATCTGCAACGGGTCATCGACCGGGTTGTCGGTTTTGATGGGATCGTCCGGGCCGCCACCGCGATCGTGATGGAGAACCCCGTTCCGCTGCGGATCATCCCGCTGGTGGAGCAGGCGGCGGAGGATCAGCGGAGCCAGCCGACGGTGGGGTGAGCGATGTGACCTTCTGGGAGTACCTGAGCATCAGTCACCAGCAGCTGCTCACCGACGCCTATCAGCACGCGAGCGCCGTCTTCCAGTGCATGGTCGTCGCGACCGTGCTGGGCGTGCTGATCGGTGTGCTCACCTACCGCAGCGAGCTGGGCGGGAACATCGCGACGACGACCACCTCGGCCATTCTGACCATTCCCTCGCTCGCCATGATCGGTCTGCTCATCCCGGTCGTGGGCCTGGGCGTTCCGCCCACGGTGATCGCGCTGACCCTGTACGGACTGCTGCCGATCGTACGCAACGCGATCGTCGGGCTGCGCGGGGTCGATCCGACCCTGGTGGACGCGGCCCGGGGCATCGGGATGTCCCGGCTGACGCGGCTGACGCGGATCGAACTGCCGCTGGCCTGGCCGCCGATCCTGACCGGCATCCGGGTCTCCACACAGATGCTGATGGGCATCGCGGCCATCGCGGCCTACGCCTCCGGGCCCGGCCTCGGCAACGAGATCTTCCGCGGGATCGCCTCGCTGGGCAGCAAGAACGCGCTCAACCAGGTCCTCGCGGGCACCCTCGGGATCATCGTCCTCGCCCTGCTCTTCGATGCCGCGTACGTCCTGATCGGGCGGCTGACCATTCCGAGGGGGATCCGTGCCTGAGACCAGCGGCTCCGGTGAGTCCGGTGCCTCCGGCGCCTCGATCGAGCTGGAGAACCTCTCCAAGCGGTATCCGGGCAGTCCCGCTCCGGCCGTCGACAACGTGAACATGGAGATCCAGGCGGGCGAGACCGTCATCTTCGTCGGGCCGTCCGGGTGCGGGAAGTCCACGACGCTCAAGATGATCAACCGGCTGATCGAACCGACCGGCGGCCGGATCCGCATCAACGGCGAGGACGTCACCGACATCGACCCGGTGAAACTGCGCCGCAAGGTCGGCTACGCGATCCAGTCGGCCGGTCTCTTCCCGCACATGACGGTCGCGCAGAACATCGGCCTGGTGCCGCGGATGATCGGCTGGCCGAAGGCGCGGATCAGGAACCGGGTGGAGGAGCTGCTGGACCTGGTCGGTCTGGACCCCGGCGAGTTCCACGGCCGCTATCCCCGCCAGCTCTCCGGCGGCCAGCAGCAGCGGGTCGGCGTGGCGCGGGCGCTGGCCGCCGATCCCCCGGTGCTGCTGATGGACGAGCCGTTCGGCGCGGTCGACCCGATCACCCGGGACCATCTCCAGGACGAGCTGATCAGGTTGCAGCACGAACTGCACAAGACGATCGTCTTCGTCACCCATGACTTCGACGAGGCGATCAAGCTGGGCGACCGGATCGCCGTACTGCGCGAACGCTCGCACATCGCTCAGTTCGACACCCCGGAGGCGATCCTCACCAACCCCGCCGACGACTTCGTCTCGGGGTTCGTCGGTGCCGGGGCGGCGCTGAAGCGGCTGAACCTGACCCGGGTACGGGATGTGGAGATCACCGACTATCCGACGGTCACCGTCGACGACCCGCTCCAGGAGATCTTCAACAAGCTCCGCTCCAGCGGCACCAACGAGATCCTGCTGCTCGACAAGCGCCGCCGCCCCTACAAGTGGCTGCGCCGCGGCGATCTGATGCGGGCCAAGGGCTCGCTCGCCCGCGCGGGCACCCTGGTGCACGACACGGTCACCCGGGACGCCACCCTGCGCGACGCCCTGGAGGCGGTCCTCACCGACAATGCGGGCCGGGTCGCGGTCACCGGCCGGCGCGGCGAGTACGACGGCGTCGTCGACATGGAGACCCTCATGAACTCCGTGCACGAGCTGCTGGAGGCGGACCGTCTTGAGGCGCTGGAGCACCAGCACGACCTGGAGTCGGCCCGGTCCTCCCGGACGCATGCCGAGCAGGAGGGCGACGGAGGGGAGGCGAAGGCGTGACCACCTCCCCCGAGCAACAGCGCCCCGAGGGTGAGCACGAGGTCAAGGGTGTGGCCTTCCGGGACGAGGGCGAGGCCGAGCAGGAGGCGCCCCCGCCGCCCGCGGTCCCGCCGCGCCGGGTGACCTGGCAGAAACTGACCGTCCTGCCGGCCCTGCTGGTGGCGCTGCTGCTGGCGACCTGGCTGTGGTTCGCGCAGGCCGACCTGGACCCGATCTCCGAGAACGCGCTCTCCGACGGCCAGGTGTCCAAGGCGCTGTGGCAGCACGTGGAGCTGACGGTGGTCTCCACCTTCTTCGTGCTGATCATCGCCATCCCGCTGGGCGTCCTGCTGACCCGCAGGGCCTTCCGCAAGGCGACCCCGGTGGCGATGGCCGTCGCCAACATGGGCCAGGCGACCCCGGCGATCGGCCTGCTCGCCCTGCTGGTGATCTGGCTCGGCACCGGTACGAAGGCGGCCCTGATCGGCATCACCGCCTACGCCATCCTGCCGGTGCTGGCGAACACGATCGCGGGCCTGAAGGCGAACGACCCCACGCTGCTGGAGGCGGCCCGCGGCATCGGCATGTCCCCGCTGGGGGTACTGTCCCGCGTCGAGATGCCCCTGGCGGTGCCCCTGATCCTGGCCGGCGTCCGCACGGCCCTCGTCCTGAACGTCGGTACGGCGACGCTGGCGACCTTCGGCGGGGGCGGCGGGCTGGGGGTGCTGATCACCACCGGGATCACCACCCAGCGAATGCCGGTCCTGGTGCTGGGCTCGATCCTCACGGTGTCCCTGGCCCTGCTGGTGGACTGGCTGGCCTCGCTGGCCGAACTGCTGCTGCGGCCGCGGGGGTTGGAGGTGGGGACGTGAAACGCGGCGCGTGCCTCCTCCTCACCGGGGCGCTGCTCACCGCCTGCGGGCTCACGAGCGGTTCGCCGATGGTCGACGACGTCGTCCCCGGCTCGATCGGCCAGGGCGAGCCGCTGAAGGGCGCCGAGCTGACGGTGACCTCGAAGGAGTTCACCGAGCAGCTGATCCTCGGCGCGATCATGGGCATCGCCTTCGAGGCGGCGGGCGCGGAGGTGCTCGACCGCACCGGGATCCAGGGGTCGATCGGGGCGCGGGAGGCGGTCAGGTCCGGGGACGCGGACGGGATGTACGAGTACACGGGCACCGCCTGGATCACGTACCTGGGCAACAGCGAGCCCATCGACGATCCGCGCGGGCAGTGGGAGGCGGTGCGGGAGGCCGATCTGAAGAACGGGCTGACCTGGCTGGAACCGTCGGCGCTGAACAACACCTACGCGCTGGCGATGAACCAGGACAACTTCGAGAAGTACCGCACGAAGACCCTCTCCGACGTGGCCGCGCTGGCGGAGAGCAACCCCGGCGCGGTGACGCTGTGCGTGGAGAGCGAGTTCGCCAACCGGGCCGACGGGCTGCCCGGCATGGAGAAGGCGTACGGGATGAGCATCCCGGCCGGGAACATCACGCAGATGGACACCGGGATCATCTACACCCAGGCGGCGAAAGGGAGTTGCACCTACGGGGAGGTCTTCACCACGGACGGCCGCATCAAGTCCATGAACCTGGTGGTCATGGCGGACGACAAGAAGTTCTTCCCCAACTACAACGCGGCGCCGGAGATCAACTCCGGGACCCTGGAGGAGTATCCGGCGATCGCGGAGATCCTGGCACCGGTGACGGCACGCCTGAACAACACGGTCGCGCGGGAGCTGAACGCGAGGGTCGACGTGGACGGCGAGGACCCGCACGAGGTGGCGCTGGACTGGATGAAGGCGGAGGGCTTCGTCAAGGAGGGGTGAGCCGCACGCCTAGTGCCTGATCCGAACGACAGGCCCTAGCAGCTCGGCACCTTCCCGTTGTCCTTCTCCAGGGCGATCAGGGAGTCGACGGCGCCCTTGAGGGTGGTGACCGGGATGAGGCGCAGCCCCTTGGGGAGTTCGGCCTTGGCGTCCGCGCACTCGGCCTCGGGAACCAGGAACACCGTCGCGCCGTCGCGGCGGGCGGCCTGCGTCTTCAGGGCGACGCCGCCGACCGCGCCGACCTTGCCGTCGGCGTCGATGGTGCCCGTACCGGCGATGGTGCGGCCGCCGGTGAGATCGCCGCCGGTGCCGTCGCCGTCCAGCTTGTCGACGATGCCGAGGGAGAAGAGCAGACCGGCGCTGGGGCCGCCGACGTCCTCCAGCTCCAGGTCGACCTCGATCCCGGCGGGGTCGAGGTCGAGGTAGTTCAGGGCGGCCTCGGAGGCGGCGTCCTGGGACTCGCGCATCTGCTCGGTGTTGTACTTCTCGATCTCCTTGGTGCTCTTGTCGCTGGGGTAGACCGCGTCCCGGGGCATGACGGCGCGGTCGGTGCGGAACCAGGAGTCGAGCACGTCGCCGAGCGAGACGCTGGTGTCGGGGCCGGTCGCCTCGATCGTCGTCATCCGCAGCTGCCCGCTGGTGTCCCGGGTCGCCGCCCCGGAGATCGTGATCACCGGTTCGCCCTTGTTCTTCCCCAGCACGTTCGCCGTCAGCCCCGGCTGCGTGAGCGAGAACGGCAGCGGTGCGAGCGCGGCCGTGGCGATCAGCGCCACGACCGGCACGGCACAGACGGCGAGGGCCTGGGGACGCGAGAGACGTGAGAGCACGGGGTCAATCTAACGTGACGGTGATCCCGCTCGGTCCCGGGCGGTCAGCGCAGCGCCTCCGCCACTTCCCGCGCCGCGTCCATCACCCGCGGCCCGACCCGTTCCGGTACGGCGTCCGCCAGCATCACCACTCCGACGCTGCCCTCGACCCCGGTCACCCCCAGCAGGGGTGCCGCGGCTCCGCTCGCACCGGCCTCCAGCTCGCCGTGGGTCAGGGTGTAGCCCGGTTCCTCCAGGGGCTGGCGGCGGGCGGCGAGGATGGCCTTGCCGGCGGCGCCGCGCTCCAGGGGGTGCCGGAAACCGGCCCGGTAGGCCACGTGGTAGTCGGTCCACGTCGGTTCCACGACCGCCACGGCCAGCGCCTCCGCGCCGTCCACCAGGGTCAGATGTGCCGTCGCCCCGATGTCCTCGGCCAGCGATCGCAGCGCGGGCAGCGCGGCCTCGCGCACCAGCGGATGCACCTGGCGGCCGAGGCGCAGCACGCCGAGCCCGACCCGGGCCCGGCCACCCAGGTCACGGCGGACCAGCGCGTGCTGCTCCAGCGTGGCCAGCAAGCGGTACACCACGGTCCGGTTCACGCCCAGTTTGTTGGAAAGCTCGGTGACGGTCAGCCCGTGGTCCGTGTCGGCCAGCAGCTTGAGGACACGCAGTCCCCGGTCGAGCGTCTGAGAGGTCTCCGCGGTCACGACGCCCACTCCTTAGTGGTGAGGTCGGCAGCCCCCTCGCGGAATATGCGTCACCGAGTCCCGTCGGCGACGCGCTTCAGAGGCCGCCGATCGGCCGGCGGCCCGGCCTGTCCGGGCCGCGTCGCTTCACGGCTGCGCTCCGCGGCGGCGCTGCCACGGGGCGTGTGCGTAGCGGGACATTAGCGAAGCCGGTTCGCTGAGCGGAAGCCTCCGTCCAGAATCCGGGCACCGGCCGGTACGGCACGCCTGTGTTTGTCCGGATACGCACAGCCACGCGTCACCTCATGCGCGTGGCCCACTCCTGCACTTTGGCGATGCGCTGGCGCAGCTGACCGGCCGTGGCCTCGGCGCTCGGCGGTCCGCCGCAGACCCGGCGCAGCTCGGTGTGGATCACGCCGTGCGGCTTGCCGCTCTGGTGGACGTAGGCGCTGACCATCGTGTTGAGCTGCTTGCGCAGCTCCATCATCTCCCGGTGCGAGACGACCGGCCGCCGCTCGGCGGGCAGCTCCAGCAGGTCGGCCTCGGAGTCCGGCTTCTTGCGGCTGTGCGCGATCTGCCGGGCCTGCCGCTTCTGCAGCAGCAGCTGCACCTGGTCGGGTTCGAGGAGCCCCGGGATGCCGAGGTAGTCCTGCTCCTCCTCGCTCCCCGGGTGGGCCTGCATGCCGAACTCGGCGCCGTCGTAGAGGACCCGGTCGAAGACGGCGTCGGACTCCAGCGCCTCGAAGGGCAGCATGTCCTGCTCGCCGGTGTCCTCGTCCTGCTCCTTGTTCGCCTCGTCCATCTCCTTCTCGGACTCGGCGTAGGGGTCCTCCTCGCTCTCCTTCTTCGGCTTGTCGAGGGCGTGGTCGCGCTCGACCTCCATCTCGTTGGCGAAGGTGAGCAGGTCGGGGATGGTCGGCAGGAAGACGGAGGCGGTCTCGCCGCGGCGCCGGGACCGCACGAAACGGCCAACGGCCTGGGCGAAGAAGAGCGGGGTGGAGATGGTGGTGGCGTAGACCCCGACGGCGAGCCGGGGCACGTCGACGCCTTCCGAGACCATCCGCACCGCGACCATCCACCGGCCGTCGCCCTCGCTGAAGTCGTCGATCCGTTTGGACGCGCCGGTGTCGTCGGACAGGACGAGCGTCGCCTTGCTGCCGGTGATCTCACGGATCAGCTTGGCGTAGGCGCGGGCGGAGTCCTGGTCGGAGGCGATGACGAGGGCGCCCGCGTCGGGGATGCCCTTGCGGACCTCGGTCAGCCGCTGGTCGGCGGCGCGCAGCACGCTCGGCATCCACTCGCCACGGGGATCGAGCGCGGTCCGCCAGGCCTGCGAGACGGCGTCCTTGGTCATCGGCTCGCCGAGCCGCGCCGCGATCTCGTCACCGGCCTTGGTGCGCCAGCGCATGTTGCCGCTGTAGGAGAGGAAGATGACCGGCCGCACGACATGGTCGGCGAGCGCGTTGCCGTAGCCGTAGGTGTAGTCCGCGGCCGAGCGCCGGATGCCGGCGTTGTCCTCCTCGTACGTGACGAAGGGGATGGGGTTGGTGTCGGAGCGGAAGGGCGTACCGGTCAGCGCGAGCCGCCGGGTGGCGGGCTCGAAGGCTTCGAGGCAGGCCTCGCCCCAGGACTTGGAGTCACCGGCGTGATGGATCTCGTCGAGGATGACGAGGGTCTTGCGCTGCTCGACGCGGTTGCGGTGCAGCATGGGCCGCACACCGACACCCGCGTAGGTGACGGCGACGCCCTGGTAGTCCTTGCCGAGCGGTCCCGCGCTGTACTCCGGGTCCAGCTTGATCCCTATCCGCGCGGCCGCGTCCGCCCACTGCTTCTTCAGGTGCTCGGTGGGCGCGACCACGGTCACCTGCTGGACGACGTGGTGGTGCAGCAGCCAGGAGGCGAGGGTGAGCGCGAAGGTCGTCTTGCCGGCGCCCGGGGTCGCGACCGCGAGGAAGTCACGCGGCTGCTCCTGGATGTACTTCTCCATCGCCCCCTGCTGCCAGGCACGCAGCTTGCTGGCGGTACCCCAGGGGGCACGGCCGGGGAAGGCGGGGGAAAGGTAGTGGGAGGTGGAGGCGGCGGTAGTAGTCACGGTCTCCGGTTCTCGACTGCGTATGACGACCGGGTCACCCTACCGGCGGACGGGTGGTGTCAACGCGCGGACAGGGCCGGGTCACCCGTGGGTGGGACCGACGTCACAACTCCCGCAGCCGCCCCGCGATCCGCCCGACGTCCACCTCGGCCCCGGACGCCCCATCGATGACCAGGTCGTACGCCGTGTCCTGGTCGCACTCGGCGAGATCGACCCCGTTGACGCGGAGGAAGGTGGCCGCGGCGAGCCAGGCGGTGCGCTTGTTCCCGTCGACCAGGGGGTGGTTGGTGGCGAGGGCGTGCAGCAGGGCGGCGGCCTGTTCGTACAGGTCGGCGTAGGCCTCCGTACCGAACATGCGGGCGCGTGGCCGCCGTACGGCGGAGGCGAACAGCCCGGCGTCCCGCACCTCGGGGGCGCGCCCGCCGAAGGCGGCCCGGGCGATGTGCTCGGCCTCGGCGACGCTGAGGTACCGGGTCACCGGCCCAGCCTCCGCAGCAGATCGGCGTGCGCGCCGGCGAGCAGTTCGGCGGCTGCACGGACCGGCGCGGACTCCTGCTCCACCCGCTGCCGTACGGCGTCCAGGGCGATGTCCTCCGGGCGGCGCGCCGTGGCGTCCGCGAGGTCGGCGAGCTCCTGCTGGAGGCCGGGCGGGAGGTGGAGGGTCGGCTCGGTCATGCCGAGCAGGGTAGGCGGGCCGCGGGCGCGCCGACGAGCGGTTTACGGCTCACCGCGTGTGCAGGCGTCGCGTCACCCAGACCCCGGCCAGCGCCACCGCCGCCATCGGCAGGAACACCGCCGCGAAGGCCGCCGGGTGCGAGCCGGAGGTCTCCGTGGCCGTGTGGCTGAGGGCGCCGCCGCCGAGGGCCGCGAAGGCGGCGCCGCCCACGGAGAGCATCACGACGTTCGACAGCGCGTCGGAGATCTGGAGGGAGGCGGAGTTGGTGCCGGCCTCCTCCGGCGCGGAGAGCTTCAGCAGGAGCACGCTGGCGGAGGAGATCACCAGGCCCATCCCGAAGCAGCCGAACGACCAGGCCACGGCCAGCGTCCACACCGGCACGGAGTCGATCAGCACGCTGGGCGCCGCCGCGATGGCCGCGGCCACCAGCACCATCCCGAACGTGGTCAGCCGCTCCCGGTACGGCTCAAGACGCGGCCGGGACTGCAGCCACGACCCCGCCGCCCAGGTCCCGCCACCGGCCGCGAGGGAGAACCCGGCGAGCGTCGGCGACAGCCCTCGCTGGGTGACCAGCATCAGCGGTACGAAGGACTCGGCGGCGATGAAGGAGCCCGAGGCGACGCCGCGCAACAGCACCACGGAGGGCAGTCCACGGGCGGCTCGGTAGGTGCCGCGCGGGAGGAGGCCGAGGACTGCCGGGACCAGCAGCGCGGCGCCCACCGCGCCGGGCAGCAGGGACAGCGGGCGCAGATCCTGGGCGGCGTACTGGAGCAGGCCCGCGCCCAGGGAGATCCCGAGGGCGAGGCGGATGCGGCGCCGGTCGAAGGACGGGGCCGCCCCGGCCACCGGGCCTGAGGCGCGGCGCTTTATCTGCGGCAGGGCGAGCGCCAGCGGGAAGACGACGAGCACCGGGATGCCGACGAACACCCAGCGCCAGCCGAGGTGTTCGGTGACCGCGCCGGAGGCGAGCGGCCCGACGATCGAGGGGACGACCCAGCTCGCCGCGAACGCGGCCACGATGGCGGGCCGCAGCCGCTCGGGGTAGGCCCGCCCGATCACGACGTACAGCGCGACGATCACCAGCCCGCCGCCGAGGCCCTGTACGGCCCGCCCCAGCACGAACAGCCACATCGCCGTGGCCGTCCCGGCCAGCAGCAGCCCGGCGGCGAAGGCCGCGATCCCGGCGCTCACCGCCCCGACGGGACCGCGCCGGTCCGCCCACTGTCCCGCGAGCACCATCCCGAACAGGGAGGTGGTGAAGAACCCCGAGAACGCGAACGCGTACAGCGACACCCCGTCCAGTTCCCGCGCAGCGACCGGCATGGCCGTGCCGACGGCCGTCGCCTCGAAGGCGATCAGCAGCACGACGGAGACGATCCCGATGCTGAGCGCGCGGTACGACCGGCTCAGCACGGTGTCGGCGGAGGCGTCCTTGTCGGCGGGCTCGGCGTCGTGCGCGACGGCGGTGTCGCGGGGATCGGGGCTGGTCATGCGAGCCAGCGTAAGGTCCGCAGCCGCCCACCGCCCCTGTCAGGAGACGGTCTCGGCCTGCGACCTTGGTCGTACGACCGGGGCCCCGTTTCCCGCACATGGCCCGCTTTATGAACGCGGCATGGCAGTCCCGTTGCAGCCCCCGCGATCCCCTTGAGCCCCTCCCCCGGGGCGGCCTAGCTTCTAGGCACTGAAGGACACGGCCGTGTGCCCGAGTGGTTCAGGGGCGCGACTGCAAATCGCGTTACGCGGGTTCGATTCCCGCCACGGCCTCCAGGTGGGTTTGCAGCAGGCGCGGGGAGTTCTCGAAGCCCTGGCGGGCGTAGGCCGGTATCGCTCGCGGGGAGGAGTGGACGGTGACGCGCTCCAGGCCCAGCGCCGCGGCGGCGGCCAGGGTCTCGGTGATCAGCCGGCTGCCCAGGCCCGTGTCCCGGGCCTCGGGGGCGACGTAGACGCACTGGAGGTCGCCGGAGGCGCGGTGGAGGGCGCGCGGGGTCGGTACCCGGTGCACGACCGCCAGCCAGGTCATGCCGATGACGACCGAGTCGCGGACCAGGACCGTGCAGCGGTGCGAGGAGGAGTTCTCGGCCGCCCAGGCGACGAAGTGGCGGATGAACTCCGGGCGTTCGAGCGTCGTCGGAGTGTCGCCGTGCTCCGCCATCCACTGCCAGCGCAGGCCCGCGACCGCCGCCAGGTCGGCCGGTTCCGCCGGGCGGATCGTGATGTCTTCCGTCATGCGCACAGGGTGTCCCGGTGCAGCAGCCACAAGGTGAAGGCCAGGGTGGAGACGTCCGCGGGCAGGGGGTGGGGCGCCGGATCGGTCGGCGTCCAGGTCAGCAGGGTGCCCGTCGCGCCGTCCAGGAGAAGGATGCCGGCTTCTTCCAGGTGGCCGAGGATGATCAGGCGGTCGGCGTCCGGGGGGAGTTCACCGAAGGCCCCGGCGGTGCGGGCCTCGGTGAGGGTCGGCAGCACCTCGTCCCCGTGCAGCCGGAACAGGGCGTGTTCCTCCGGCAGTCCCGTCTCGCTCAGGAAGCGGCGGGTCGGGGCGTGGGTGAGTGCGGCCGGGAAGTCGACGTCCTCGAAGCGCATCACGCCGCCACGGCCGAACTCCTCGGCGAGCAGCCGGGCCGGGACGGAGACGGCCAGGCCCGACGCCTCGCGCAGGTCCGGCTCCGGACCCGCCACCAGCGTCAGCGTGGTGATCAAACGGCCGTCCCGGCGCAGCTGTTCCGGTTCGGCGAGCGTCGCGATCATGGTGTCCCCCGTTCGTGTCCCGACACCTCCGAACACTACGCCGCACCACTGACAACGCCCGCGCAGCGGCTCACGTGCCGCTCGTCACCACCGCCGCCTGCGGACGGATCGGCAGCCGGTTCACCGGACGGCCCGTCGCCGCGCGCACCGCCGAGGCGATCGCCGCGGGGGAAGCCACCACCGGCACCGCGCTCACCGCCTTCGCGCCGAACGGCGCCACCACGTCCCGTTCCTCCACCAGCTTCACGATCCTGATGTCCGGGGCGTCCAGGGCCGTTGGCAGGGCGTAGCCGGTCAGGTCGGGATGCCGTATCGAGCCGCGGGCCGTGCGCAGGTTCTCCGTCAGCGCTATGCCGACGCCCTGCGTGACGCCCGCCTCGATCCGCGCCGCGAGCTGAGCGGGGTTCAGCACCCGGCCCACGTCCTGGGCGAGCGCCAGCTCCACCACCCGGACCGAGCCCAGCTCGATGTCGACGTCCACGACCGCGCGGATCGCGCAGAACGCCAGGCCCACGAAGGCGTCGCCCTGGCCGGCCTCGTCCAGCGGCTCGGTGGGGTGCGGGCGGCACTGCGCGGTCGCCCACAGCTCCTTGCCGTCCATCGCCTCGGTGACGGTGGTCGACAGGACGCCGTCGTACGAGGTGATCTTTCCGTCGGTGATCTGGAGCAGCTCGGTGGACATACCGAACTTGTGCGCGAGGGGCTGGAGCAGCTGGGTACGGACCATCTTCGCCGCGCGCTCCACCGCACCGCCCGACACCCAGGTGTGCCGGCCGCGGCAGCCCGGGCCCGCCGGGGGCTGGTCGGTGTCGACCGGGGCGACATGGACCTCGTCGATGCCGAGGGTCTCCTGGACGATCTGGCGGGCCAGCGTGGCGAAGCCCTGGCCGGTCTCCACCGCCGCGCACAGGACCGTGGCGATGCCGTCCTGCACCTTGACCGTCGCCGTGGAGACCTCGTCGGCGCCCTCCGTGCCCAGCATGTGCACCATGCCGAGCCCGTAGCCCACGCCGCGGCGCACCGCGCCCGGTTCGCCCGCGCCCTCGGGCCCGCCGGGCAGCAGCCACTCGTCCTCGGGGGTGTCCTTGGGCAGCGGCGGCAACGGGAAGTCGCGCACCGCCTGGAGGAGTTCGGCGACCGGCGCCGGGCAGGTGACCGTCTGGCCGGTGGGCAGGACGTCGCCAGTGGCGAGCACATTGCGCAGGCGCAGCTCGGCCGGGTCCACGCCGAGCTTCTTGGCCAGCTTGTCCATCTGCGCCTCGTAGGCGGCGGCGACCTGCATGGCGCCCTCGCCGCGGACATGTCCTGAGGGCGGGTTGTTGGTGCGGACCGCCCAGCCCTCGATGAAGGCGTTCGGCACGACATAGGGGCCGCAGGCGAAGGACACCGCGGCCGCCAGGGCCTCGGCGGAGGTGTCCGCGTACGCGCCCGCGTCCAGCAGGATCTGCGCCTCGACCTTGACCAGCTTGCCCTCGGCGTCCGCGTGGTGACGGTAGCGCAGGAGCGTCGGATGCCGGTGGACGTGGCCGAGGAAGGACTCCTCGCGGGTGGCCGTCAGCTTCACCGGGCAGCCGGTCTTCAGCGCCAGCAGGCCCAGCGGGAGCTGGAAGCCCTGGTCCTCGCGGTCGGCGGTGGCGCCGGGGACGCCGGTGACGACGATCTTCACGCGGTCGGGCGCGAGGCCGTAGCAGGCGGCGGCGGTGTCGCGGTCGCGGTGCGGGTCGGTGGAGGCGAGGTAGAGCTCCACCCCGCCGTCCGGGCGGGGCACGGCGAGTCCGGCCTCGGCCCCGATGGGCGCCGGGTCCTGGCGGCCGATGCGGTACAGGCCCTCGACGACGATCTCGGCGGCCGCGTCGGGGTCGCCGTGGCGCAGCGGGATGTGCCGGATCAGGTTGCCGTCGGGGTGCAGCGGCTCGGCCTCGAAGGCCTGCTCGGGGTCGGTGACCGGGTCGAGGACCTCGTACTCGACGATGACCGCCGCGGCGGCCATCCGCGCGGTGTCGGGGTGGTCGGCGGCGACGGCGGCGATGGGCTCGCCGTGGTGGCGTACCACCTCGGAGGCGAACACCGGCCGGTCGGCGGTGCCGCGGCCGTGCACCGGGGTGCCGGGGACGTCCTCGTGGGTGACGACGGCGCGGACGCCGGGCATCTCCCGCGCGTGGGTGGTGTCGATCGACACGATGCGCGCGTGCGCGTGCGGCGAGCGCAGCACGGCCGCCCACAGCAGGCCCTCGGCCCACAGGTCGGCGGCGTAGGGGAAGGTGCCCTCGGTCTTGGCGCGGGCGTCGGCGGCCGGCAGCGAGACACCGAGGCCGTGCGGAATCGGCTCGGGGGCGGGGGCGGCCTCCGCGGCAGTGGGCGCGGTGACGGCGTCGTTGCTCACGCCTGGCCTCCGTCCTGGCCGTACGGCTGGTCATGCGGGGTGGTGGGGTCCAGGGCGGACGGGTGGACGCCGCCGGCTCCCGGGCCCGCCTGATGCGGGATGCGGGCCTCGTCCGGGTCCGCCTCGGCGTCGGCCCCGCTGTGCGCCTCGCGTTCGGCGACGACCTCCTTGACGGCCTCGACGACCCCGCGGTAGCCGGAGCAGCGGCACAGGTTGCCGCAGAGCGCCTGGCGGGTCTCCAGCTCGGTCGGGGCGGGGTTGCCCTCCAGGAGATCGTGCACGGTCATCGCCATGCCGGGCACGCAGAAGCCGCACTGGACGGCGCCGCACCGGGCGAGCGCGCGCTGCACGTCGGAGGGCTGTCCGTCGACGGCGAGGCCCTCGACGGTACGCACCTCGGCGCCGGCCGCGGTCACGGCGGGCACCAGGCAGGAGGCGACGAGCCGTCCGTCGACCTGGACGTTGCAGGCCCCGCACTCGCCCTGCGAGCAGCCGTCCTTGGCACCCGCGAGCCCGAGCCGCTCGCGCAGCACGTACAGCAGCGACTCGCCGATCCAGGCGTCGGTGACGGGCCGGTCGGCGCCGTTGACCCGCAAGACGTAGGAGGCGAGGGGGTGTTCCTCGCCGGTCATCGAGGACGACTCCGCGGCGTCCTCGTCCGGCCCGGCCACGGCGCCCTCGGCGGCCTCCTCGGCCTCCCGGGCGCCCTCGTCGGCCCCGTCCGCCTCAGGGGCCTCCACAGCGCCCTGAGAGGCGTCCTCAGGGGTCTCGGGGGCCTCGGCCTCGTCAGGTGCCGCGGGCGGCTCCGACACGGCCGGGGCGGCGTCGGCGGGCCCGTGCGCGTCGGCCGGGCGTCCCCAGGGCTCGCCGATCGCCTGGGCCGGCTGACCCGGCTGGGTCGGCCCGCCCGGCTCCGTCGGCTGGGCCGCCCAGGGTGCGGCCGCGCCGCCGGGCAGGGTGGCGGGCGGGTTGCCGCCCCACTGCTCGACCAGCGCCGAGGTGGTGAACTCGCCCGATTCGTCCGGAAGGTCGCCGTCCGCGACGGGGATCGACCACTGGCCCGTGACGTCGTGTCCGGGCGCCGGTCCGTCGGCCTGGGCGTCCTCGAAGTTCCACTGTCCGGTGGCGCCGGGGCTGTACGTGAACCGGTCGTTGCCGGTCTCCTCGGGGCCGGTGCCCGCCTCGGGCCACTGGACGCCGCCCGCGGGCATCGCCCAGCTGCCGGTGGCCGCCGGGTCGGTGCCCGCGGTGGTGGCGGGCGTGACCGTTATGGGCGGGGGCACATAGCCGTGCCCGGGCGCGGCCAGCGGGCTGTCGGTGGAGGCCAGCAGGGCGTCGATCCCGCCCTCGGGAAGCTTGACGAAGGCGGTGGCGCCGTCGTCGTAGTCGCCCTGGGGCAGCGGGTCCCAGCGGCTCGCGCCCTGCGGGGCGCCCTCTCCTTGCCGGTCGTCGGTCACGACAGCGCCCTCCCCAGTGCTCGTCGGGCCAGCGCGGCGACGGTGCGCCGCAGATGCAGTACGGCGGGCGGCAGCGGTTCCACGGAGCCGTCCTCGGCCGGCACGGGGTCGGGGATGCAGGCCGCGGCGACGTACTCGCCGAAGGCGGCCAGCGCCTCCGGGACGATGGCGCGGTCGTTGTCCCAGTCGATCAGCTGCGCGACCCACTGCTCGGCCTCCAGGGGCCGCAGCGGCATCGGCGCTATGGCGCCCACGGCGCACCGCACACCCCGCCGCGCGGGGTCGAGGACCAGCGCCACGGAGGCCATGGCGCGTCCGGGTCCGGTCCGGCCGGTCGCCTTGAGGAAGACCTGGGGGGCGTGCAGCAGCGGCACGCGCACGTAGCCGATGAGTTCGCCGGGCCGCAGCATCTCCACTCCGGCCAGCAGGTGCGACACCGGGATCTCCCCGCGGGCGCCGCCCGGGCCCGCGATGATCAGCGTCGCCTCCAGGGCGGCCAGCACCGGCAGCGCGTCGCCCGTGGGGGCGGCGCCGGCGATGTTGCCGCCCAGGGTGCCGGCGTTGCGGATCTGCGGCGGGCCCGCGGCGCGCGCGGACGCGGCGAGCGCCGGGATCAGGGCGGCGAAGTCGGGGCGGCCCATGCGTGCGTGGGTGAGTCCGGCCCCGAGCAGGGCGTGCCCGTCCTGGTACTGCCAGCCGCGGATCTCGCTGATCCGGCCCAGGCCGACCAGCGCGGCCGGCCGGAGCTGCCCGGAGTTGACGGCGGCCATCAGATCGGTGCCGCCGGCCACCGGAACGGCGGCCGGCATGGCGGTGAGCGCCGCCACGGCCTCGTCCAGCGTCGTGGGCAGCGTGACGGCCTGCGCCGCCTGCGGTGCGTGCGTGGTCAAACCGGCTGCCCCTTCCCGCTGCCCCACCTGGTCCCACCTGTTGCTGCCGTACGGTACGTGCTGACAGGGCGGACGTGGCAACTCTGGCACATCTTCGTGGGGCCCGAACGCGGGGGTCCGCTAGGAGGCATTCGCCCACTTCACCGGGGAGATGGTCCGTTTTCGTACGGCTTCACCGGTGCGCGTGAATTGCCTCTCTTCGGTGACCCTGCCGGTTTTCTCCACTACCTGTTCGGGGGCGCTCCTTCCAGCGGGCGGCCGAGCACTCCGGGGCGCCGCTGCCACGGGAGCGGCCCGGCGGGCGGGCGGTAGCCGACGCCCAGGGCGTCCAGGCGGGCGTAGTGGGCCGTCATCCGGCGCTCGAAGTCGGCGAAGTCCCGCTGGTCGGGGGCGGGCAGACGACTCCAGGCCACTTCGGCGAAGGCCGACAGACGCGGGAACGTCTGGTAGTCCACCCGCGCGGGGCTCTCCATCACCTCGGTCCACACATTGGCCTGCGTCCCGATGACGTGCGGTGCCTCCTCCGGGGTCAGATCGGCTGGAACGGGCTCGAACCGGTAGACGTCCTCCAGGGTGCGGACGTAGCCGATGGGGACCGGCTCCTCCTCGCCCGCGGCCTGGCGGTGGTCCAAGTACACGTACTGCTCGGGACACATGACGACGTCGTGGCCGGCCCGCGCGGCGGCGATCCCGCCCGCGTATCCGCGCCAGGAGGACACCGCCGCGCCCTTGGCGAGGCCGCCCTCCAGGATCTCGTCCCAGCCGATGAGGCGGCGGCCGCGTTCGGAGAGCCACTCGTCGAAGTGGGCGATGAACCACGCCTGGAGTTCGTCCTCGTCGGCGAGTCCGAGTTCCCGGATGCGCGCCTGTGCCGTCGGTGACCGCCGCCACTGGTCCTTCGGGCATTCGTCGCCGCCGACATGGATGAACTCCGAGGGGAACAGACCGAGGAGTTCCTCGAACACCCCCTCGTAGAAGCGCAGGGTGTTGTCAGTGGGGGCGAGTACGTTGGCGGAGATTCCCCAGTTGTCCCAGACGGTCAGGGAGGTGGTGTCGATGACGTCGGTGTTGCCGAGTTCCGGGTACGCGGCGATGGCGGCCTGCGAGTGGCCGGGTACGTCGATTTCGGGGACGACGGTGATATGCCGCTCGGCGGCGTAGGCGACGATCTCGCGGATGTCGTCCTGGGTGTAGTGGCCACCGTGCGGCTTCTCCTCCCACAGCTCGGAGGCGCGGTGGCCGAATTTCGTGCGCGCCCGCCAGGATCCGGCCGCGGTGAGCCGGGGGTACTTCTTGATCTCGACGCGCCAGCCCTGATCGTCGGTCAAGTGGAAGTGGAGGACGTTGAGTTTGTGCGCGGCCATCAGGTCCAGGTAGCGCAGCACCTGGTCCTTGGGCAGGAAGTGCCGGGCGACGTCGAGCATGAGGCCGCGCCAGCGGAAGCGGGGCGCGTCCGCGATGGTCTGGTGCGGGACGCCGTAGGAGATCCCCGGTCGCACCGGCGCCTTGCGGAAGGCGTCGGGTCCGAGGAGCTGACGCAGTGTCTGCGCGCCCCAGAAGACACCGGCCGCGTCGCCGCCACGGATCTCGATGCCCTGGTCGGCGACGACGGTGAGCCGGTACCCCTCGGGCTCCAGGCCGGCGTCGACGACCAGCCGCAGGGCGTTCCGGGCGTCCTCAGGACCGGGGCGCAGCGGCAGGCCGAGGGCCTGGCCCAGCGTGGCCCGCAGCCAGCGTTCCGTGCTGCCGGTGCCGGGCGCGGCCCACAGGGTGGTGCTCTCCTCCAGGGAGAACCCGCACCGGCCGGGCCCCTCGATCACACGGGGCGCCGGAATCAGTTCCGTCGGTGAAGTCACGTCAGTCCTTAACCGCTCCGCCCAGTCCCGAGACCAGGCGTCGCTGCACGAGTACGAAGAACACCAGCACCGGAATCGTCATCACCGTCGAGGCGGCCATCACACCGCCCCAGTCCGGCTCGTCCGGCTTGTAGAAGACCAGCAGCGCCATCGGCAGCGTCGACTGCGAAGTGTCGCTGATGATGAACGACTTGGCGAAGAGGAAGTCGTTCCAGGCCGAGATGAAGGAAAAGACGCTCGTGGCGACCAACCCGGGCAGCACGAGCGGGAAAAGGATCTGCCACAGGAATCGCGCCCGGCTCGCCCCGTCGAGGTACGCGGCCTCCTCCAGAGCCTCCGGAACCGCTTTCACGAAACCGCGCAGCATCCAGATCGCGAACGGCAGCGAGAAGGCGATGTGGGGCAGGATCAGCGAGCCCAGGGTGTTGAGCTGACCGGCGTCCCGCATGAGGAAGAACAAGGGGATCGTGAGGGCTTCCACGGGCACCATCTGGGCCACCAGAAACATGATCAGCAAGGTGGTTCGGAAGCGGAAGCGGAATCGGGTCACGGCGGTCGCCGCGAGAAACGCGATGAGCGCCGAGGCGACCACCACCGAGCCCGCGACAACAAGGCTGTTGACGAAATACCGACCAAATTCCTGCTGCTCGAACACGCGCCGAAAGGAGTCCAGCGAGGGCGCCGTCGTCCAGGGCCGCGCCTCGGTCGACTCGATCTCGCCGGCCGGTTTGAAGGCGCTGAGCACCATCCAGTACAGCGGGAAGGCGACGACCGCCGCGATCAGCAGCGCGGTCACTTCCGCGGCGAACCGCCACGGGCGGGCCACAAGGCCCCGAAGAAGATTCACAGCTCCTCCCCCTGGCGGCGCAGCAGTCGCAGGTACCCGAGCGTCACCGCGAGCAGGATCAGCAGCATCACGATGCCGATCGCCGAGCCGAGGCTGTACTGCGAGGAGGCGAACGCCTTCTGGTAGGCGTACACGTTGAGGACCAGGTTCTGGCCCGCGATGCCGCCGCCGTTGGTCATGACGTAGATCTGGGTGAACACCTTGAAGTCCCAGATGACGGACTGGATGGTGACGACGACGAGGATCGGCCGCAGCATCGGCGCGAGCACCGAGCGCCAGATCCGCCACTGCGAGGCGCCGTCCAGCGCGGCGGCCTCCAGCACCTCGCCGGGCACGGCCCGGATCCCGGCGTAGACGGTGACCATCACGAACGGGAAGGAGCACCACACCACTTCGAGCAGGACGAGGAAGAAGGCGCTGAACCTTCCGTACGTCCAGGAGTGGTCGCCGAGGCCCAGCACGCGGTTCACGGGCCCGAAGTCGGCGTCGAACAGGAACAGCCACACGGTCGATCCGGTGACGGCCGGGGTGGCCCAGGCCCCGAGCGCCGCCAGCATCAGCGCGAGCCGCGGCACGGCCCGCACCCGGGTGAGCAGCACGGCGAGCGCGCACCCGACGCCGAGCGTCGACACCACACAGGCGGCCGCGAACACCACGGTCGCCAGCAGGACTTCCCAGAACTGGGAGTCCCCGAACAGCTCGGCGTAGTTCCCGAACCCCTCGAAGGTGGCCGGCTCCCCGCCACTGACCTGGGCCTGGGTGTAGTGGAAGAGGGAGATCAGCCCGAGCTGGTAGATGGGGTAGGCGAGGAGTCCGCCGAGGACGACGAGAGCGGGGGCGAGATAGAGCCAGGGAGTCCAGGTCTTGCGGTGGGTCACCGAGGTCACCCGATGGACCCGAACGCGTCATTCATCTCGGCTGCCGCGTCCTTGGAGGCTGCCGCCACCGACTTCTTGCCGCTCACGATCTCCTGGAACATCGTCGGCAGCACCAGCGAGGAGTCGATCTGGGCCCACGCGGGAGACGCCGGGACGAACTTGGTGCCCGAGCCCAGGGTCTCCACGAACGGCTTCACGAACGGCTCCTTCGCCGCCGCCTGCTGCCGTACGTCGGAGTAGGTCGGCAGGAAGCCCATCGCGTCGAACATCGAGGCCTGCGTCTCCTTGGACGCCAGCCGCTTCATCAGGTCGACGGCGAGGGTGCGGTGCGAGGTGCTCTTCAGTACGCCGATGTTGTTGCCGCCCGCGAAGGCGGGAGCGATCTCCCCCTCCTGCACCCCGGGCAGCGGGACGACGGCGTACTTGCCCTTGACCTTCCCGGCCTCCACCGCCGCGTGGCTGAAGTCCCCGCCGATCGCCATCCCCGCCTTGCCGGCGGCGAACGCCGTCACGGTGTCGTTGCCGCCCATGCCGGCGCAGGTCGCGGCCGGGCAGTTGTCGTCGCCGAACAACGACGTGTACGCCTTGATGCCCTGCTGCGCGGCGGCGCTGTCGATGGCGGAGGCGTACGAGCCGCCCTTGCCGGTGGCCAGTTCGCCGCCGTTGGCCCAGACGAAGGGCATCGCGCCGTAGGTGTAGGCGCCGCCGACGGCGAGGCCGTACAACTCCGGCTTCTCGGCCCGTATCTCCTTCGCCGTGGAGATCAGCTCGGCCTGGGTGCCCGGGACTTCGAGGCCGAGTTCGTCGAAGACGTCCGTGCGGTAGTACAGCGCGCGGACGCCGACGAAGTACGGGGCGCCGTAGACCTTGCCGTCCACCGTGACCGACTGCCTGGCGGTGGGGTCGGTGTCCTTGGCCTCGGGCCAGTCGCCGAACTCCTCGGTGATGTCGAGGAGTCCGCCGTCCTTCACATAGCCCGCGGTGTCGGTGTTGCCGTACTCGATGACGTCGGGCGCGCTCTTGGGGTCGTTGAAGGCGGCCTTGATGCGCTGGGCGCGGGTCTCGACGGGGATGTACTCGACGGTGACCTTCGTGTCCTTGTGAGCCTTCTCGAAGGCGGCGAGGACGGAGTCGACCACCTTCTCCTTGGGCTGGTTGCTGACCTCCTGGAAGAGCCAGACCCGCAGGGTGCCGGTCTTGTCGTCCTTGTCGGACGCGGAGTTGTCGGACGTCTGGGGCGCACAGGCGGCGGCCATGACAGCGAGGAGCACGGCCAGACGGGCGGCGGGGAGCTTCATGGAGCGATCCTCCGAGCGTTGCAACATATGCAATGACTGTTTTGCTCTGCACAACAACAAACCGGAGGCTAGGGACTACATGAACACGTCGACAAGAGGTCTCAACCACTTCGTGACACACGAAGGCCCCCGGAGCGCACCAGAAAGCGCGCCCCGGGGGCCTTCGAAGACGTCAGACGACGAGCAGGACTACTTCTTCTTGTCGCCGCCCTTGCCCTTGTCGTCGCCGCCGGCGCCCATGGACTCGTAGATCTCCTTGCACATGGGACACACGGGGTACTTCTTCGGATCGCGGCCGGGCACCCAGACCTTGCCGCACAGCGCCACGACGGGGGTCCCGTCGAGGGCGCTCGCCATGATCTTATCCTTCTGGACGTAGTGGGCGAAGCGCTCGTGGTCGCCGTCGCCGTGGGACACCTGTGGCGTCGGCTCTACGAGGGTCCCCGTACCAGTCCCGCGCTCGGGCTCAAGAGTGCTCATAACAACCAAGAGTACTGAAGCTCACATGCGTCAGTTGAGCGAAGGGTCGTCCGGATACGTGGCCACCATCGCGAGTTCGTTGCGCTGGCGGCGCAGCACCTCCCGCCAGAGTCTCTCCGGGGCCGGCGAGGAGACATCGCCCGGCTCCGACTCCACGACGTACCAGGCGCCCTCCACCAGCTCGTCCTCCAGCTGGCCGGGCCCCCAGCCCGCGTACCCCGCGAAGATCCGCAGCGAGCCGAGCGCCGAGGCGAGCAGCTCGGGCGGGGCCTCCAGATCCACCAGACCGATCGCGCCGTGCACCCGCCGCCATCCGAGCGGGGCGCTCTCGCCGCTCGCTCCGCCGGGGATGACCGCGACGCCGAGGGCGGAGTCGAGGGACACCGGGCCGCCCTGGAAGACGACCCCGGGCTCGCCCGCGAGATCGCCCCAGCCCTCCAGGATGTCGCCCACGTCCACCGGGGTCGGACGGTTGAGGACGACGCCGAGCGAGCCCTCCTCGTCGTGGTCGAGAAGGAGCACCACCGCGCGGTCGAAGTTCGGGTCCGCCAGGGCGGGCGTTGCCACGAGCAACCGCCCTGTGAGCGAGGACACCTCGGTCATGCCAGACATGATCCCGCATCTTTCCTCCGTGTGGGGAGGCAATCCCGGTAAGGGAGTGAACGCAGCTCAGCGCGGCGCCGAGCGCCCCCGGCGCACACCCGCCGCAGTGACCCCTCGTGCCCGGCGAAGAACCGTTCGTGTTGTGACACAGCTATGACGAAGCTGGGCGGTACTTGGGCTTACTGAAGGGGGGTGGACGGCGTTTACCCTGTTTCCTCGGCCCCTGCCCATCTCATCGGAACGCGAGATACATGACCGTCAACGACGATGTCCTGCTTGTCCACGGCGGAACCCCGCTGGAGGGCGAGATCCGTGTCCGCGGTGCGAAGAACCTCGTACCGAAGGCCATGGTCGCCGCCCTGCTCGGCAGTGAGCCAAGTCGACTGCGCAACGTTCCGGACATTCGCGACGTCCGGGTCGTACGCGGACTGCTCCAGCTGCACGGTGTGACGGTCCGTCCGGGCGACGAGCCCGGCGAACTGGTCATGGACCCCTCGCACGTGGAGAGCGCGAACGTCGCTGACATCGATGCCCACGCGGGTTCGAGCCGGATCCCGATCCTGCTGTGCGGTCCGCTGCTGCACCGCATCGGGCACGCCTTCATCCCGGGTCTCGGCGGCTGTGACATCGGCGGCCGGCCCATCGACTTCCACTTCGAGGTGCTGCGGCAGTTCGGCGCGACGATCGAGAAGCGGGCTGACGGCCAGTATCTGGAGGCCCCGCAGCGGCTGCGCGGCACGAAGATCCGGCTGCCGTACCCGTCCGTCGGCGCGACCGAGCAGGTGCTGCTGACGGCGGTCCTCGCGGAGGGTGTCACCGAGCTCTCGAACGCGGCCGTGGAGCCGGAGATCGAGGACCTCATCTGCGTGCTGCAGAAGATGGGCGCCATCATCGGCGTGGACACCGACCGCACGATCCGCGTCACCGGTGTGGACAAGCTCGGCGGCTACACCCACCGCGCCCTGCCGGACCGCCTGGAGGCCGCCTCCTGGGCGTCCGCCGCGCTCGCGACCGAGGGCAACATCTACGTCCGGGGCGCCCAGCAGCGCTCGATGATGACGTTCCTGAACACCTACCGCAAGGTCGGCGGCGCCTTCGAGATCGACGACGAGGGCATCCGCTTCTGGCACCCCGGCGGCCAGTTGAAGTCCATCGCGCTGGAGACGGACGTGCACCCCGGCTTCCAGACGGACTGGCAGCAGCCGCTGGTGGTGGCCCTCACCCAGGCCACGGGCCTGTCCATCATCCACGAGACGGTCTACGAGTCCCGCCTCGGCTTCACCTCCGCGCTGAACCAGATGGGCGCCCACATCCAGCTCTACCGCGAGTGCCTCGGCGGCTCCGACTGCCGTTTCGGCCAGCGCAACTTCCTGCACTCCGCGGTCGTCTCCGGCCCCACCAAGCTCCAGGGCGCCGACCTGGTCATCCCCGACCTCCGCGGCGGCTTCTCCTACCTCATCGCGGCCCTGGCGGCCCAGGGAACCTCCCGGGTCCACGGCATCGACCTCATCAACCGCGGCTACGAGAACTTCATGGAGAAGCTCGTGGAACTGGGCGCGAAGGTGGAACTGCCCGGCAAGGCGCTCGGCTAGCCGGCACGGTCGTACATACGGCGAAGGGGCGGCACCCGGATTCGGGTGCCGCCCCTTCGAGGTTCACTGCGTCGCCGGGTAAGGGGCGCGGGGAACTGCGCGACCAGCCACAGCGGACCGGCAGTCGCCCACGGCGCCACACCGCAACGGCGAACAGGCGCCCCTACTTGCCCTTGGCGGCTTCCTTCAGCTTGGAGCCCGCGGAAACCTTCACGCTGTAGCCGGCCGGGATCTGGATCGGGTCGCCGGTCTGCGGGTTGCGGGCGGTGCGAGCGGCACGGTGGGTGCGCTCGAAGGTCAGGAAGCCGGGGATGGTGACCTTCTCGTCGCCCTTGGCGACGATCTCGCCGACGGTCTCGGCGAACGCGGCCAGCACGGCGTCGGCGTCCTTGCGGGTCACCTCGGCGCGGTCGGCCAGCGCGGCCACCAGCTCACTGCGGTTCATGTTGTTACTCCCGTGTTCTTCTTGCTGTTGAGGCGTGCCACGCGGCGGAGCCGCATAGTGGGCACAGCGAAGCCGATGCTGCCAGGGTCCTGTGACAGTCCCCGGACCCGGGTCCGTCGTCAGACCCTCGCGCCCAGAGACGCATCCTGCCCCTACCTGCGGCGGGAAAGCCAATCCGGCACCCGTCCGAGTCGTGAGAACACCCTTGGGAGTCACACGAAAAGAGGGCCTGAGCCTGGCCGACACCATAAACGGCTGTCACAGGCCCTCGGTTCCACGACGCGCCGCTACAAGGGCTTGCCGTGGCGATCGTCACGTCCGCCGGACGCCGTTCAGATCACGGAGTCGTTGCCCGAGCCGGCTCCGACCGCCCTCGCGGCCTCCCGCACCGCACCCGCCACCGCGCCCGCGACCTTGTCGTTGAAGACGCTCGGGATGATGTAGTTGGGGTTCAGCTCGTCCTCGGTCACCACATCCGCCAGGGCCTTCGCGGCCGCCAGCATCATCTCGGTGTTGACCGTGCGGGACTGCGCGTCCAGCAGACCGCGGAACACACCCGGGAAGACCAGCACGTTGTTGATCTGGTTCGGGAAGTCGGAACGGCCGGTGGCCACAACGGCCGCCGTCTGACGGGCGATTGCCGGGTCGACCTCGGGGTCGGGGTTCGCGAGCGCGAACACGATCGCGCCCTCCGCCATGGCGGCCACATCGGTGCCGTCGAGGACGTTCGGGGCCGAGACGCCGATGAAGACGTCCGCGTCGCGCACGGCCTCCTTCAGGGTGCCGGTCAGGCCCTCGGGGTTGGTGTTGTCGGCGATCCAGCGCAGCGGCGAGTCGGCCGCGGCGTCCACCAGGTCCTCGCGCCCGGCGTGCACCACGCCGTGGATGTCGGCGACGACGGCGTTCTTCACACCCGCCGCGATCAGCAGCTTCAGGATGGCCGTACCGGCCGCGCCGGCGCCGGACATGACGACCCGGATGCCCTCGATGGACTTGCCGGCCACGCGCAGCGCGTTGGTCAGGGCGGCGAGGACGACGATCGCCGTGCCGTGCTGGTCGTCGTGGAAGACGGGGATGTCGAGGGCCTCGCGCAGCCGGGCCTCGATCTCGAAGCAGCGGGGTGCGGAGATGTCCTCCAGGTTGATGCCCGCGAAGCCGGGGGCGATGGCCTTCACGATCTCGACGATCGCGTCGGTGTCCTGGGTGTCCAGGCAGATCGGCCAGGCGTCGATCCCGGCGAACCGCTTGAACAGGGCCGCCTTGCCCTCCATGACCGGCAGCGCGGCCTTGGGGCCGATGTTGCCGAGGCCGAGGACCGCGGAGCCGTCGGTGACGACCGCGACGGAGTTGCGCTTGATGGTGAGGCGGCGGGCGTCCTCAGGGTTCTCGGCGATGGCCATGCAGACCCGGGCCACACCCGGGGTGTAGATCATGGAGAGGTCGTCACGGTTGCGGATGGGATGCTTCGACGCCATCTCGATCTTGCCGCCGAGGTGCATCAGGAACGTACGGTCGGAGACCTTGCCGAGGGTCACGCCCTCGATGGTCCTGAGCTGCTCGACGATCTCGTCGGCGTGGGCGGTGGACGTCGCCGCGATGGTGACGTCGATACGGAGCTTCTCGTGCCCGGACGCGGTGACGTCGAGGCCGGTCACCGAGCCTCCGTGGGACTCGACGGCCGTGGTGAGCTGGGAGACCGCCGTTCCGCTCGCGGGCACCTCCAGCCGGACCGTCATCGAGTAGGAGACGCTGGGCGCCGTTGCCATGGCCGACTTCCTCTGCTTTCACCGTGTCGCGAAGTTGTGCCGTCCGATCGTCGCACCTACCGCTGAGTACGTGGTAGCCGCCTTGGATTGCGCTCTTTTTGTTCACGACCGAACGACGACCCAACAGCAATTTTGGAAAACGACTTCCACCATACGAGAAGTGATCAGGCAACGGAAGAGGCCCACGTCACACTTGGTGACGTGGGCCTCTCGGACGCTGAAGTGACACCGACCCGCCATGCTCGCCTCGCGGCAAGTGGTCGCTCGTAGCGACGAAGGTTGGGCCCGGGGGCTTGGATCGGGCCGGTGTCACACCCAGGCTAACAAACCGATCCCGTAAGCCCATTCCCGTCCCGGCGGTCCGTCCCGGAGAAGATCCGGCCGTCAGTCCCGCAGCAGATCCGGCACCCCCGTCGCGTCCGGCTCGTCCCGTTCGCCGGAGACCACCGTGAGCTGCTGGGTGGCGCGGGTGAGGGCGACGTACAGGACGCGCAGTCCGGCCGGTGACTCGTCGGCGATCTCCGCCGGGGAGACGACGACGGTGGCGTCGTACTCCAGGCCCTTGGCCTCCAGGGAGCCGAGGGCCACCACCCGGTCGCCGAGTCCGGCGAGCCAGCGGGCGGCCTCCTCGCGGCGCTGCATGGCGACGACCACGCCGACCGTGCCGTCGACCCGCTCCAGCAGCCGCGCGGCCTCCTCGCGAACCGTTTCCGCCAGGGTGTCCCGGACCACGGCGAACCGCGGCCGGACGCCCGTCGAGCGGACCGCGGTCGGTGACTCGGAGCCCGGCATGGCCAGCGCCAGCACCTTCGCGGCCAGCTCGGCGATCTCCGCGGGGTTGCGGTAGTTCACGGTGAGCTGGAAGCGGCGGCGCGGGCGGGTGCCGAGCGCCTCGTCGCGGGCCTCGGCGGCCTCGTCGGGGTCGGACCAGGAGGACTGGGCCGGGTCGCCGACGACCGTCCAGGTGGCGTGACGGCCGCGGCGGCCGACCATGCGCCACTGCATCGGGGTGAGGTCCTGGGCCTCGTCGACGATGACATGGGCGTACTCGACCCGCTCCTGCGCGAGCCGCTCGGCGCGTTCGCGCTGGCTCTCCTCGCGCACCGGCATCAGCTCCTCCAGGCCGGTGAGCTGGTCCAGCGGGTCCAGTTCGCGCTTCTTCCGCGGGCGGGCCGGGGCGCCGAGGATCGCCTGGAGCTCGTCGAGCATGGCGATGTCGTGCACCGAGTGCCCGTCGCGGCGCAGCGAGCGGGCGACCCGGCGGACCTCGCCGGGGTTGAGGACGCGCCGCGCCCAGCGGCCGAGGCGCCGCTCGTCGGCCATCTGCGCGAGCACGCCCTTCGGGGTCAGCTCCGGCCACCAGGCGTCGAGGAACTCGATGAAGGAGTCCTCGCCGGTCACGTCCTCGTCGAAGGAGGAGCGCAGCTCGGCGGCGAGCTCGGGGTCGGAGTGCCGGGTGGCGCCGCCCGACCGCGACCACAGGGCGTCCAGGAGCAGCTTGCGGGCGCGCGGACGCAGCAGGTTCACGGGGGCGGTGCCGCTGAGGGCGTTGCGGCGGACCGCCTCCAGGTCCCGGGCCTCCAGCTCCAGCCGGCGGCCGAAGGCGACCACCCTCAGCCGGGCCGGAGAATCGTTCAGCTCCAGGGCTCCGCGGGCGGCCTTCCGGAGCACCTTGAGCATGCGGTACGAGCCCTTGGCGCGGGCCGTGGCCGGGGCGTCGTAGAGGCCGGCCTCGGCGCCGTCGACCAGGGAGCCGATCGCGCGGATGGCGACCTGGCCCTCCTCGCCGAGGGAGGGCAGCACGCCCTCGGTGTACGCCACCAGCAGCGGGGTCGGGGAGACGATCAGGATGCCGCCCGAGTAGCGGCGCCGGTCCTGGTAGAGCAGATAGGCGGCGCGGTGCAGGGCGACGGCCGTCTTGCCGGTGCCGGGGCCGCCCTCGACATAGG
Source organism: Streptomyces cinnabarinus (assembly GCF_027270315.1). NCBI lineage: Bacteria > Bacillati > Actinomycetota > Actinomycetes > Kitasatosporales > Streptomycetaceae > Streptomyces > Streptomyces cinnabarinus. The sequence continues at coordinate 3,674,448 of NZ_CP114413.1, forward strand.
TCACGGAGGCGGCGGGGGCCCGGATGACCACGTCCTGTTCGGCCTGGATGGAGGCGACGATGTCCCGCATGGAGTGGGTGCGGGCCTGTCCGAGGGCCGCCATCAGGGCGCCGTCGCCGATCACCGGCAGTTCCTCGCCGGCCAGGAACGCCTTCAGCTCGGGGCGCATCAGGTCGTCCTCGACACCGAGCACCCGGCGGCCCTTGGAGCGGATGACCCGGCGCCGCACGACCCGGCCGGGGTCGACCGGGGTGGAGCGGTAGAAGGGGGCCGCGGCGGGCGCCCGCCAGTCGATGACCAGCGGGGCGTAGTCGTGGTCCAGGACGCCGATCCGCCCGATGTGCAGGGTCTCGGCGATATCGGCGGTCTGGTCGGGGCGGACCGCGCCCTCGGCGGGCTCGACGGCGGTGTAGGCGCCGTCCGGGCCCTTCTTGCCGTCCTTGCCGAGCAGCAGGTCGATCCGGCCGAAGAGGAAGTCCTCGTACTCGTTGTTCAGCCGGTTGAGGTGGACACCCGCCCGGAAGACCTGCGCGTCCCGTTCGGCGAGCGCGCCGGGTGTGCCGACCTGGCCGCGCTTGGCCGCGTCGTGCATGAGGAACTCCGCCTCGTGGATCTTCTCCTCAAGGCGCCGGTACACCCGGTCCAGGTGTTCCTGTTCGACGCTGATCTCACGGTCCCGGACCGAGTCCGGGACCGAGCCGACCGCGGTTTCCTGCTGAGCCTGTGCGGCCACCGGGCCCCCTTCTGACGTGCTGGGCAGCCGTCAACCGTACGCGAAAGGGGGCCCTGGAAGCTATGCGTCCGCAGCGTGTGGCCTCACACGGCCACCTCGACCAGCCGCTTGCCCTCGAAGGTCATGACCTCGAAACGCTCGATCTCCTCGGGCGTGAAGGCCGCTCCGCCGTGCACGTACAGCGGCTGCTTGGCCTGCTCGGTCTTGGCGTTCGGGATGCCGTAGCCCCACTTCGGGACGGACCACGAGGTGATCGTCTCGCGCTCGCCGTTCTTTCCCACGGCGATCAGGGAGCACTTCTCCGGGCCGGTGACGTTCTTCAGCTCCAGCACGGCGTGGGTGCCCCAGGCCTTGGACTCCATGGCGACCGTCGCGGAGACCTTGGTGGAGGCGTCCCGGCCGGAGACCCGGTCGGTCATGACGTCGAACGCGTCCTTGGCGGGGCTGGTGGAGTGCGCCTCGGGGGACGTACCGCCGTCGTCGCCGGTGGTGGCGATGGCGGCGACCGGGCCACCGATGATCAGCGCGGCAGCGGCTGCGACCATGTAGAAGCTGCGGCGGCGGGTCATCGCGCGGCGCTCGGCGACCTCGTCGACGAGGTTGTTCACCAGCCTCGGGCTCGGCTTCGCCGAGAGCGACTCCCCGATGGCGGGTGTGCCGGAGCCCGGCAGGTCCGCGAGCGCGGCCAGCATCGGCTCCATCCCGGCCAGCTCGTCGAGCTGCTGGGCGCACCACTCGCAGGTCGCGAGATGCATTTCGAAAGCGGTTGCTTCGGCGTCGTCGAGAATCCCGAGGGCATAGGCGCCGACGGTCTCGTGCTCGTTCGTGCCCGAAGAGCCCTGCGTTCCCATGGGGCCAGACATACCCGGACCCCCTGCTCCGTATCCCCCGTATGTGTTCATCACGCCGTCACCCCCCGCTCCTCCAGAGCCAGCTTCATCGACCGCAGGGCGTAGAACACCCGGGAACGGACGGTGCCGCTGGGTATCCCCAGGGTCTCCGCCGCCTCGTTGACCGTACGCCCCTTGAAGTACGTCTCGACGAGGACCTCCCGGTGGGCGGGGGTCAGGTCGTCGAGCGCGTCCGACAGCGTCATCAACCACAGCGCCTTGTCGATCTCGTCCTCCGCGGGGATGACCTCCAGCGGCGACGGATCGACCTCCTGCGGCCGGGCCTGCCGGCTGCGGTGGCCGTCGATGACGATGCGGCGCGCGACCGTCACCAGCCAGGGGCGTACCGATCCGGTCGCTCGATTGAGCTGACCGGCGTTCTTCCAGGCACGGATGAGCGTCTCCTGCACGACGTCCTCCGCGCGCTGCCGGTCACCGGCGACCAGCCGCAGGACATACGCAAGCAGGGGTCCGGCGTGCTCCCTGTACAGAGCACGCATCAGCTCCTCGTCAGGTTCGACCGAGGGCTGGGACATGCGATGTCGGGCCCTCGATCCACGTTCATTGGCCACGGCCGCATCCTTGCGCACGCCCACCTCCGGTGTCCGGGGGTTCCCCCAGTCGGTCGCTCCACCACCCGTACGGACCGGGCCCGTTGTGTGTTCAAACCTGGCTGACAGTTTTCTCCGGGGTGACATGACGGACGGGACACGGAGGCACATTCCCCCCTCAATGTCTTTACATTTTCGCCATGAAGAAAGTCTGGACGTCATTGGTCCAGACCTGGAGAAGGTAAACGGTATGTAATCGAAATCACTTCGATTTTCTTCGACTGCCCTGTCACGGAAAGGACATAAGGGATCGTCAGGCGCGGGCGAGCGCGGCCCTGCGTCGATGACGGGCGACCCGCTCCCGGTTTCCGCAGACCTCACTGCTGCACCAGCGGCGCCGTCGCCCGCGCGAGGTGTCGAGGTAGACGATCGGGCAGTTGTCGCCCTCGCACTGGCGCAGTCCGGCCCGGGCGAGCGGATCGGTCAGCAGCTCCACGGCGTCCCGGGCGACCGCGGCGAGCAGCGCGGCCCGCTCCGGGGGCCCCGCCAACTCCCGTACGAGACTGCCGTCCTGGACGCGGACCGCGCGCGGGGCGGGCGGCGCGGTACGGGCGGTGTCGTTGACCCGGGCCAGCGCGGGGCCGTACGACGACCAGGTCCTGACCTCGGCGGAGAGCGCGCCGCGCACCAACAGGTCGATACCTCCGCGCAGTTCGCGGAAGTCGACCAGCCAGGAGGCGTCGGCGCGGGTGAGCGGGGTCCCCGGTGGGACGAGCCCCGAACCCGTGATCCACGCGCACAACACCTCGACGGAGTCGAGCCGTTCCACGGGGTGGGTCGTCGCCAGCAGATCGAGACAGATCCGTCCGGCGCCGAAGCGCAGCTCGTACGAGACCGTGGCCGTACCCAGTGCCATGTGCCTGTCACCGCCTAGGGGTCACCCCGGGTCCGGCCCGGACGAACCGTTCCCTCTAACAGTGCCTGCCCGCTCGCGCGCCCGGAACCCCTCGTTGGACGCACGCGTATGCGGCCGCGCGTCAGGGCCATGTCCGGTGCGGGGCGCCACCGCTTGACTCGACGCATGACCCAGACACGAGCCAACGCGCTGACCACCGCCGCCGTCGTCACCACCGGCCTGCTCGCCGGTTCCTTCTACGTCTTCGCGTGCGGGGTGATGCCGGCGCTGGCGCGGAGTTCGGACGCGGTGTTCGTCGAGGTGATGCGCGACGTCGACGAGGTGATCCAGAACCCGGTGTTCATGCTGAGCTTCCTCGGGGCGCCGCTGCTCACGGCGGTCGCGGCGTGGCGGCTCCGGTCCGCGCCGGGCGGCCGGTGGATGTGGGCGGCGCTCGTGGCGAACGCGCTTGCCCTCCTGGTGACGGTGGCGCTGAACATCCCGCTCAACGAGACCTTGGGGGACGCGCGGCCGCCGTCCGAGATCCGGGAGGAGTTCGAGGACCCGTGGGTGGCGTGGAACATGGTGCGGGCGGGGCTGTCGACGGTGGCGCTGGGGTGCTTGGCGTGGGCGGCCACGGCACGTCGGCGGGGGTGAGCACGCTCGCCCCCGCCCCCCGCCTAGCCGTCCGCGTACTTCGAATCCGCCGCCGGATCCAGCGCCAGCCGGTACCCCCGCTTCACCACCGTCTGGATCAGCTTCGGGGTGCCGAGGGCGGAACGGAGCCGGGCCATCGCCGTCTCCACCGCGTGCTCGTCGCGGCCCGCGCCCGGCAGGGCCCGCAGCAGATCGGCCCGGCCCACCACCCACCCCGGACGCCGGGACAGGGCTCTCAGCAGGGACATCCCGGCCGGTGGGACGGGCCGTAGCGCCCCGTCCACCAGCACCGCGTGGCCCCGGATCTCCATCCGGTGCCCGGCCACCGGCAACGACCGGGCACGCGCGGGCAGTTCCTGGCACAGGAGCTGGACCAGGGGCCCGAGCCGGAAGCGGTCGGGCTGGACCGTGTCGATGCCCCGGGACTGCAGGGGCAGCGCGGTGACCGGGCCGACGCAGGCCGGGACGACGTCGTGGTTCAGGGCCTCCAGGAGTTCCGGCAGCAGCCCCCGCCCCTCCGCCCGCGACAGCAGCGAGGCCGCCGCCGGGGCGCTGGTGAAGGTCAACGCGTCCAGGCCGCGGGAGACCGTCGCGTCCAGCAGCCGGTCCACCGGGCTGAGATCCTCCGGCGGCATCCACCGGTAGACCGGCACGCAGACCACCTCCGCTCCGCCGGCCTGGAGCGACTCGACGAACCCCGGCAGCGGATCCCCGTGCAGCTGAACGGCGATCCGGCGCCCCGCGACCCCCTCCTCCAGCAGCCGGTCCAGCACCTCCGCCATCGACTCGGACGACGGCGACCACTCCTCGGTCAGCCCGGCGGCCCGGATCGCCCCCTTCACCTTCGGCCCGCGCGCGAGCAGCTCCACCCCGCGCAGCCGGTCCAGCAGGTCCTCCCCGAGGCCCCAGCCGTCGGCGGCCTCGATCCAGCCCCGGAAGCCGATCGCGGTCGTCGCGACCACCACGTCCGGCACCTGGTCCACGATCTCCTTGGTGGCCGCGAGCAGCTCACCGTCGTCGGCCAGCGGCACGATGCGCAGGGCAGGTGCGTGCAGGACGGCGGCGCCGCGCCGCTGCAGCAGCGCCCCCAGCTCGTCGGCGCGGCGCGCGGCGGTCACCCCTACGGTGAACCCCGCGAGAGGGCCGTGTTGCCCTTGGTCGGGCTTGTGCTGTTCGTACATAACTCTCGTCCCGCACTCGAGTTGTCACACATGTCGGGTCGGGCCCGCATGCTCGGGTTCCACCCGCATGCCGATCGAGCCTGTCAATGGTGCGTGACAGGCTCGGATCGGCTTGATGTCGGCAGTGTTACGTCACACCGCCTTACACCTCGGCATAGCTGAGCTGCGGCTTCGCCTCCGAAGCGGCCGCCTCGGCGGCGGGCTGGGCGGCCGGGCGGCGAAGGTATACGGCCCAGGTGACCACGAAGCACACACCGTAGAAGGCGAGGAAGGCGACAAAGGCGCCGGTGCCGGAGCCCACCGAGAGGAAGGACTGGCGGAAGGCGAGGTTGATGCCGAGTCCGCCGAGGGCGCCGACCGCACCGATCAGGCCCATCGAGGCCCCGGACAGCCGGCGGCCGTAGGCGGCGGCCTCCTCACCGGTGAGCCCCTTGGCCAGGGCCTTGGCGTGGAAGATGCCCGGGATCATCTTGAACGTCGAGCCGTTGCCGAGGCCGGTCAGGACGAACAGGGCGATGAAGGCGGTGGTGAACAGCGGCAGTGACTCCTGCATCGAGGCCACGATGATCACCGCGGTGGCGGCGGCCATGGCGATGTAGTTCCACAGCGTGATCTTCGCGCCGCCGAACCGGTCGGCGAGCGCGCCGCCGACGGGCCGGATCAGCGAGCCGAGCAGCGGGCCGATGAAGGTGACGTACGCGGCCTGGAGCGGCGTGCGGCCGAACTGCGTCTGCAGGACCAGGCCGAAGGCGAAGCTGTAGCCGATGAACGAGCCGAACGTCCCGATGTAGAGGAAGGACATGATCCAGGTGTGCCCCTCCTTCACCGCGTCCTTGGCGGCGCCGGTGTCGTTCTTCACGGACGAGATGTTGTCCATGTACACGGCGGCGAGGATCGCGGCGACGAGGATCAGCGGGATGTAGATCCCGAGCAGCAGCCGCGGGCCACCGCTGGCGCCGATGACGGCCAGGCCGACGAGCTGCACGACCGGCACACCGATGTTGCCGCCGCCCGCGTTGAGTCCGAGCGCCCAGCCCTTCTTCCGCAGCGGGAAGAAGGCGTTGATGTTGGTCATGCTGGAGGCGAAGTTGCCACCGCCGACGCCCGCGAGCATCGCGCAGAGCAGGAAGGTGGTGAAGGACGTCCCCGGCTCCATCACCGCGAACGCGGCGACCGTCGGCAGGAGCAGCATCGCCGCCGAGATGATCGTCCAGTTCCGGCCGCCGACGATCGCGACGGCGAAGGTGTAGGGCACCCGGACCACGGCGCCGACCAGGGTCGCCATCGAGACGATGGTGAACTTGTCCGCCGGGGTGAGGCCGTACTCCGGGCCCATGAAGAGCACCATGACGGACCACAGGGTCCAGATGGAGAAGCCGATATGCTCGGACAGAACGGAGAAGAACAGGTTACGGCGGGCGATCTTCTCGCCCTTCTCGTTCCAGAAGGTCTCGTCCTCCGGATCCCAGTGATCGATCCAGCGGCCCCCCCTGCTCGCGGCGGGGGCAGTGCTCTGGGCTGTCATGACGCCTCCACGGGGCTCCGGGCTCAGTTCGTACTCGAGGGAGTGGCTGATCCCGAAGGTAGGGAGGGCGCGTTACCTGCCTGTGGCACCCGGTGACCGGAAAGGAACTTTGCTCTCACCTACCGAAGAACCGGGATGAGAGGTTCCCGTGACGCGGGCGCCCCGGTCAGTGGCTGGGGGGCTGCCAGTGGGGGTTCTGCTGGGGCGGGTAGGGGTGCGGCTGGGCCTGGGGATACGGCTGCTGCTGAGGCTGGGGGTACGGCTGCGGCTGAGGCTGTGGGTACGGCTGCTGCTGAGGCTGTGGGTACGGCTGCTGCTGTTGCTGTTGCTGCTGGGGGTACGGCTGTCCGTACGGGGCGGGGCCGCCGTAGGGCGTCGCGCCGTACGGGCCGTTCGAGAACGGGTTGGCCTGCCCGGGGACCTGGGCGCCCGGCGGGAGGTAGCGCAGCCGTCCCGTCGTGTCGTTGACGGGCTGGAAGCCGGCGGCCTGGAGGCGGGCGGCGAACTTGGCGTTGCGCTTGCGGTTGACGGCGAAGCCGATGCCGAGACAGCCGAGGAGCAGAACCAGCAGCACGCCCGCGATGGTCCAGGCGATCCCGCCCTGCGGGGACTGCATGGCGACGGCCAGACAGCCGACGGTGCCGCCGAGCGCGCCGAGCACCATCCGCTTCTCGGCGCTCTTGCCGGTGAGGTCGAAGTTGATCCGGGCCTTGAGCAGCTCGAAGGCGTCCGGGATCAGGGGCGGTACGGAGACGCCGTCCCCGGCGTTCGGGTACTGCGCCCAGTTCTGCGCGGCGCGGGCCCGGGCCTGGGGGCTGTGGTCGGGGACGATCAGCATCACGAGCGAGCTGTTCCGGCTGCCGCCCTGCTTGACGTCGGCGTACTCGTACCCGAACTGCTGGGCGATGAAGGCGAGCCGGGCGAGCTTCTTCACGGAGGCCATGGCGCTGGTGAGCTCCACCGGCTCCCCGCTCGCCATCAGCCCCAGCATCTTGCGCACCTGACGCTTGCTCATCGCCACCCTCTCCCCACGGGCCCACCCCGTTCACTCACGCAACGCGGCCAGTGTTCCATGGGGGTCTGACAGCGGGAACCTCGATGGGCGGGGTTCACAGGATCTTGGTGTGGGGGAATCGTGGAGGACCACAGGGCGGCCCGCGCGGTCATCGCCCCGCTCGGCGGCCTGCTGGAGATCGGGGCGGTGACGGCGACCGGCACCTGGGCCCTCCCGGAGGTGTCGATCGGCGCCTTCCTTGACGCCCGGCGCGAGGAGCTGACCCACGTCCTGGCCGGCATCCACCGCCTCTGCGGCTTCGGGCCGGTGTTCACGACGGTCGCGGACGAACTGGGCTACTTCCACGACCACGAGGTGAGCGCACCGTCCCTGCTCCTGTGGTCCGGCGGCGTGGAGGACGTGCGGCAGGACCTGCACAGCCCGGCCGCGGTGCGTCGCATGTGCCGTACGGGCGCGGATCTCCAGCTGACGGAGCTCCTGGACGCGTCGGTCACGGCGGCGCTGGTGGCGGGGACGGACCCGGCGACCGGAGCCCGGCTGCTCACCGGGATCCTCTCCGGCGTGACGGCCCTGGCGGACGGCACCGGCCGCTGCACCCCGGCCACCGCCTTCCGCTCCTGGCGCGTCCGCTGCCTGACCCGGGTCCTGGACCCGCGCTCGGGCGCCCCCGAGAGCGGTCGGGCCGGGTTCCGGGCGTACGAGAGGGCGCTGGACGAACTGCTGGATCCGTGAGGTGCGTACGGGGCCCTTCCGCTGTCGACGGGCACCGTTATCCTCTAGCGGACCCCACAGGAACGGGAGACTCCATGTCCGCCGAATCGAGCGCCGAGCGGCCGAAGGCGCGGCGTCCGCAGCGGTCCGCCGCCGGGAACGTCCTCTTCGCGCTGGCGGCGGTCGTCGTCCTGGCGACGACGGTGCTCGGCGCGTTCGGGGCCGTGGCGCTGCTGCTGTCGCCGCTGTCCCTGCTCACGCCCGACGAGGGCGAGACCGCCGTGGTGGTCGGCTGCATCGGGCTCGGCGGGATCATCGGGCTGATGGTGCCGGTCGTGCTGTTCGGCATGGTGAAGGGCAGCGCGGACACCCCGCGGGTGGGACCGGGCGAGGCGCTGCGCAAGCTCCTCGCCGTGCTCGGCTTCGGGGTCTTCCTGGCCCTGGTCGGGGTGGTCGCCGCCCAGGTCGGCTGGGTCCTGCCCAAGGACATCACGGCCGTAGTCGCCGTGTTCGCGGTCGGCTTCGCCTGGGTTCCGCTGGCGATCGTGCCGTGGGAGAAGCTGGGCCTGGCCGGGGTGTTCCCGAGGTCACGCAAGGCGCAGTGAGTCCGCCAGTTCGTCGGCCACCTTGCTGAGTTCCTCGCCGAGTCCGAGCGACGTCCACAGCAGCCGGCACTCCAGCGCCGTCGTGTGCCGGACGGACAGGACGTAGTGGGCGACGCCCTCCACGACCACACCGCTGTCGGCCTCCGGTGCCGTCGGCTCCTGCCGGTGGACCCGGAGCGCGGGACCCAGCGGCAGCTCGACCTCCGACAGACCCTGAGTGCCCCCGAAGTACGGCCCCTCGGCCCGCTCCGCCTCCGCGCGGAAGGCGGCGAGGCTCAAGGACTCCGGGGGGACGCGCAGTTCACGGACCGTGTAGCTCGCGACGATCGCGTCATTGCGCGGGGCGAGCACCGCCGCGCACAGCGCACCCTGCCGTACGGCCGCGCCCCAGTACCAGAGCAGGTCCTCGGCGAAGGCCGTGCGCCACCGCTCGTCTGCCTCCTCGCCCAGGTGCTCCTCGGCGAGGGTGAGCGCCCAGGGCTCGGGGTCTTCGCTCCGCAGGTCCAGCACCAGCCAGTTGTGCGCGGCGGGCAGGTCGACCCGGCACTCCTGCCAGTCCGTCGGGGAGGTCATCTCCGGGCTCACACTCCCGCCAGCGACGCGTCGGAGCCGGTGACGTCGATCTCGGGATCGCCGCCGAACAGGCCGATGAAGCTCTTGGTGTCGGACCCGGCGCCGGTGCCGGTGCCGCCGAGGGCCAGCGAGTTGTAGGCGATGGCCTGCTTGAAGGCGTCTGGGGTGCCGATGAAGCTCAGGTCGGACGGGTCGATGTTCTTGATGCGGGTGAGCTCGTCGACCATGCCCGGACCCGCGTACATGCTGGCGAGTCCGCGCGCTCCGGCGGCGTTGTAGGCATCGCGGGCGGCGGAGAAGTTGTCGCCGACCTTGAACAGGTCCCGCCAGTGGCTGCCGATGGTGCCGAGGTCGTCGACGAAGGAGCCGGGCAGTCCGCGGAAGGCTGCGGCCAGCGAGACGTCGGGCAGTGCCGCGCCGGGGGTCGCCCCGGCCCGCGCGCCGACCATCGACTCCACCAGCGCGCGGCGCGCGGCCGAGGGCATGTTGGGGTTCCAGCCCCGGACGTACTGCGTGGCCGCCGTCCAGACCCGGCTGCGGCCGACGGTCGCGGCCATCTTGGCGCCGGCGGAGAAGACCCGGCCGATGCCGAAGGTGGCGAGGCCCAGGACGTCCATGGCGACATCGCCCCAGGAGCCGTCGCCGTTGACGGCGAGCAGCACATGGCAGACGAGCGAGACGGCCGTGGCAATGAGGGCGATGGTGCCCAGCACACCAGCGAGGGCCTGGCCGATGATGGGGATCCAGCCGACGACCAGGGCGAGCAGTCCGCAGACCGCCGCGATCGCCCCCGCGATATCGGCGACGATCTTCAACGTGTCCCGCAGGTCGTCCAGCCAGGAGTCGTTGAGCCCGTCGCCCTCGGTGGTGTCGTGGATCTTCTTGGCGGCCTTGTCGCCCGCCTCCTTGTGACGGGTCTTCAGCCCCGAGAGCTGTTCGCGCAGTCCGTCGAGGTCGTCCTGGAGGTCGGAGGCGGCCTTGTCGAGCTTGTCCTGGCCGGCGTCGTCGGTGCCCTTGGGCGGGTTCTGCGCCTTGGACTTGGCCGAGCCCAGATCGCCGGCCTTGGTCTCGGCCTGGGTGAGCAGCTTGTCGGCCTCGCCCTGCACGGACTCCAGCTCGGTGCAGTACTCCTTGAGCGCGCTGCCGGCGTCGGCGTACCGGTCGTGCGCCTTGCTCACGTTCTTCGCGGTGTCGGTGGCCTTCTCGGCGAAGGCGCGGCCCGCCTCGGAGTCCCAGCTCTCCAGGTTCCCGATCCGGCGCAGGGCGGCGGCGGTGTCGGTGATGGTCTTGGCGGTCGCCGCGAACCGGCGCGAGAGCGCCTGCATGTCGTGGAGGTCACCGGGGACGGGATCGCCGCTCTCGCCGAGCACCTCCCAGCGGTGGTCGGCCGGCCGGGTCACTTCTTCTTCCCCTTGCCGATGAGGGCGTCGTAGAGCGCCGTGTCGAGTTCGGTGTACGCCTTGCCCGCCTCGTGGGCGAGGGTGCCGAGGCCCTTGATCTCCTCGATCATCTTCTTGCGGTTGTCGTCCCAGCCGTCGGAGAACTCCTGGAGCCGCTCGTGCAGCGTCTGGTGCCCGACGGTACGGCGGTCATAGGCGTCCATCAGCTTGTCGAGCCCTTCGAGCTCGGTGGCCACGGTCCGCAACCCGGTACCGGCGGTGCGCAGGTCGTCGGTGGAGACCTTGAGTTTCTTGCTCACCCGGCTATCTCCTCGGTCTCCTCGGTCGGCTGGTGCCAGCGCAGGGTCCCGGCCACGGCGTCGAACAGCCCGACCATGGCGTCGGCGATGGGTTCCAGAGGCGTGCTGAAGGTGAGGAGCAGCACCTCGTCGCGGTCCGGAACCGGCACGAAGTACTCCACGATCGTGTCCTCGAACTCGGTTCCCAACTTCCGCGACTGCTTGGGCCGCTCACGGCGCAGCAGCCGCGCGGCGGGCCCGGCCGCGGGCAGCTTGACGGGCTCGACCTCTCCGGACCCGGCGAGCGCGACGACGGCGTCGAGGCTGTCGAACCTCTCGAAGATCCGGCAGACGAGCAGGGAAGCGGAGAGCGGGATCCCCCCGGCCTCCAGAAAGGACAGGTACAGCGCCACGCCGCCCTGCTCGACCCCCGCCTCGGCGGCGCCGAGCAACTGCTCCTCGGCCTTCCGCCGCAGCACGGGCTGGTCGTCCACCCCCGCGAACTGCCGTTTGATCAGGGCGGCTACGGACGCCTCCCGCCGCTCCTGCGGCTGGAGAGGGATGCGATACCAGTCCTCGGGCGTGATCAACCCGAAGACGGGCGCACGCGTGTCGGTCATGGAGGGCTCCTGGTTGGCGCAAATGGTTCGGCGTGGGCCAGCGCCACGCTATCGGCTGCCCGCCGCCTCAGGAAGCGACCCCCACCTCACCCACACACCTCGCCGCATCGCTCCCGCCGGTCTGTCACGCTCGGTGCTTCTTCCGGGGTTTGGCGCCGTTCGGCCACAGCCGGGGGCTGCGCTTGGCCGCCAGGTCCTCGATCCAGCCGACCGCGGCGATGGCCAGGCCGATCAGCGGCCAGACGAGGAAGAACATCCACAGCAGATAGGTGGAGTCCAGGGCCGCCACCGCTCGTTCGCCCTGCATGAAGGGAAGTTCGTAGAGGCGGTCCAGGATCGGGACCGTGGCCATGATCAGCATGTTGTGCCACAGATAGATCGTGACCGCTCGGTTGTTGGAGAGCGTGATGAGCTTGTCCCACTTCGCCAGCCGGCCCGGCAGCTCCTGCCAGGACGGGGAGTAGATCAGCAGGATCACCACGAAACCGAAGGACCAGGTCGCCTGCGCCAGCGGGATGTCGTTCAGGTCCCAGCCGTCCGCGCCCAGATGCCCCGACGCCCACCACAGGCCGAACGCCATCAGCAGCGAGGAGACGGACACCGCCACATAGCGCGGGATCTTCGCCAGCAGGCCCTCGTGGTGGGCGAAGCCGAGCACCCAGCAGCCGCCGTAGACCGCGAAGTCCGTGACCGCGTTGCCGGTCTCGCCGGGGATGGTCACCACGCCCGTGCCGACGACCGCCGTCAGCGCCAGCGGCGCCAGCAGGGTCGGCCACGGTGCCCGGCGGAACGCCCACAGCAGCAGCGGTGAGGCCACCACGAACCACAGGTAGGCGCGCAGGTACCACAGCGGTCCCGCCGCCTGCACCGCCCAGGTGTCCTCCAGCAGGCCCGACTTGGAGCCGAGCAGCCAGGGGAACGGCGGGGCGCCGATCGGGATGATGTAGTTGACCAGTTCGAGGAGGGCCCAGGTGGGGCTGTCCTCGGTGTTCTTCGTCGGGTTCCAGCCGCCCGCGAACATCAGCGTCAGCATCACCGCGCTGAACGCCCACAGCGGGGGCAGCAGCCGGCGGATCCGGCCCCTGATCACACCCCACGCCGGGCGGTTCAGCGAGCGGGCCATCAGCGATCCCGCCAGCGCGAACATCACGCCCATGGACGGGAACAGCACGGTCAGCCAGGCCCAGCCGAAGAGGTGGTAGACCACGACCCGGACCAGCGCGATGGAGCGCAGGAGGTCCAGGTAGCGGTCCCGGCCCGGCTTCTTGGGCGCGGGAGCGGGAGCAGGCGCGGGCTGCGCCTCCGGCTGCGGCTGCGGCTGCGGTGTGCCGTACGCGCCGTACTCGTACGACTGCTGCTGCGGTATCCCCTGGGTCATCCCACCGGCCTCCGTTCGCGCGGGGCCGGGCCGCCGGGTGCCTCGACGACGCCCGTGCGGCGCAGCTTCTGCCAGCGCAGGCGGCCGCCGGTGAGGGCGGTGATCCAGGACTGGAGGAGCACGACGTACATGAGCTGGCGGTAGAGGATCTGCTGGAGCGGGAGTGAGATCAGGTGGGTCATGCGTTCCCGGTCGAGACGGAAGGCGTAGGCGGCACAGACGGCCTGGATGGCGAGGACGCCCAGCCAGGCCACGATCGTCTTCTGGGTGGGGCCGAAGATCAGGCCGTACAGCAGGAAGACGTCGATGAGGGGGGCCAGCAGCGGGGCCAGCACCATGAACAGGGAGACCAGCGGGAGGCCCACGCGGCCGAACCGGCCCGAGGGACCGGACTCCACGAGCGCCTTGCGGTGCTTCCAGATCGCCTGCATGGTGCCGTAGGACCAGCGGTAGCGCTGGGACCACAGCTGCTGGACCGTCTCCGGGGCCTCGGTCCAGGCGCGGGCCTTCTCGGCGTAGACGACGCGCCAGCCGTCGCGGTGCATCGCCATGGTGATGTCGGTGTCCTCGGCGAGGGTGTCCTCGCTCATGCCGCCGACGCGTTCGAGGGCCGTGCGGCGGAAGGCTCCCACCGCGCCCGGGATGGTCGGCATGCAGCGCAGCATGTCGTACATCCGGCGGTCCAGGTTGAAGCCCATCACGTACTCGATGTGCTGCCAGGCGCCGATCAGGGAGTCCCGGTTGCCGACCTTGGCGTTGCCCGCCACGGCGCCGACGCGGGGGTCGCCGAAGGGCTGGACGAGTTCACGGACGGTGGACGGCTCGAAGACCGTGTCGCCGTCCATCATCACGATGATGTCGTGGCGGGCGTTGGCCAGGCCCCGGTTGAGGGCGGCGGGCTTGCCCGCGTTGAGCTGACGGACCACCCGCACGTTCGGCAGGCCCATCGCCTCGACGATGCGCGCGGTGCCGTCCGTCGAGCCGTCGTCGATGACGAGGATCTCGATGGGATGCTCGCTCGCCATCAGCGAACGGACGGTGTTCTCGATGCACTTGGCCTCGTTGTACGCGGGCACCAGCACCGACACGGGTTCGGTGACCGGCGGTCCCCAGCTGAAGCCTCGCTTGCGCACCCGGCGGGCGTGCGCCCCGGACAGCACGAGCATCAGCACGAACCGGCTGATCACCAGGAAGCCGATGATCGCGAGCCCGACCACCAGCACGCCGGTGATGTTGTCGGAGGCCTGGACCAGGAAGACCCACGCCTTGCCCTTCCACAGGTCGACGCCGGTGACCTGGCTGTGCGCGCTGGGCGCGCCGAGGGCCTCGGTGAGGTTGTCGAACTCGTAGCCCCGCTCCTGCATCTGCGGCAGGAAGCGGTCCAGCGCCTGGACGGTCTGGTGGCGGTCGCCGCCGGAGTCGTGCATCAGGACGATCGCGCCCTCGCGCCCCTTGGGGGTGGCCTTGCGGATGATCTCCTCGACGCCGGGCTTGCGCCAGTCCTCGCTGTCGGTGTTGTTGACGACCGTGATGTAGCCGCGCGAGCCGATGTACTCGGTCACCGGCCAGGACTCGTTGTCCATGGCGGCGGCGAAGGAGGAGTACGGCGGCCGGAACAGCGAGGTGCGGATGCCGGCCGCGCCGGAGATGGCGAGCTGGTTCTGCGACAGCTCCCAGTCGATGCGCTTCTTCGACTGGTACGACAGGTCCGGGTGGTTGAAGGTGTGCAGGCCGACCTCGTGGCCCTCCTCGACCATGCGGCGGACCAGGTCCGGGTGGCGCGAGGCCATGGTGCCGGTGACGAAGAAGACCGCGTGCGCGTCGTGCTTCTTCAGCACGTCGAGCACCTTGGGCGTCCACTCCGGGTCGGGGCCGTCGTCGAAGGTCAGGACGAGCCGGCGGTCCGGCATGTCCAGGGTCTCGGTACGGCCGCTGCGGGCGTCGATGACCGGGCCGCCCTTGAGGATCTGCTCCGGTACCTGGTCGGAGGCGGCGGCGGGCCGGACGCGGTGGTCGGCGAGGATCTCGCTGTGTACGTACCCCCGCAGCATCAGCATCGCCATCAGGGCGGCGAGGACCAGGAGGGGCAGCAGCAGGCGCATGGGCAGGCGGCGGCGCCGGGGGCCGTCGGGGGGCTGGGGCGTGCGGCCCCGACGGTTGGTGCGGGAGGCCATCAGAGGGTGTGCTCCGGGGACGGGTCGTTCGGGCTGGCGGGGCGGTCGGGGATCGGTCCGGCGGCCACCGTGTCGGTGCCGGTGCCGGCGGTGTCGCCGCCCCCGGTGGTCTCGGTCGGGTCCGGCGTGGGCTCGCCGGCGTCCGTCTCGGTGGGCTCGGGGTCGGGCGTGGGCGCCGTGTCCGTGGGGTCCGGGTCCGTTGTCGGGACGGTGCCCGGCTTCAACGTCGGCTTCTTCGTGGCCGTCGGCTCGGGATCGGCGGTGGTGCCCGGGTCCTCCGCGGTGGTGGAGGCGTCGGGGGCGGTGGCGCTGTCGCCCGGGGAAGGCGTGGCGCCGTCGGAGGCGGAGGGGCCGGCGCCGGGGCTTGCACCGTCGGCGCCGGCGGACGGCGCCGACTCCGCGGGCAGCGGCGGGGTGTCCACCTGGCCCGCCGGGTTCTCCTGCTTGGGGTCCTTGACCGGCAGCCAGGGCGCGTTGGAGTTGCCGGACAGCAGGGTGGCGACGATGACGACGGCGTAGACCGCGCAGGCGATGCCCACGACGATGCCGAGCCGCCGGAACCTGCGGCTGCGGCGGCCGGACTCGTCGACGAACACCGGTCCGTCGGAGCCGTCCGGCCCACCGCCGCCCGCAGCGCCCGTGGCCGCCCGCAGCGAGCCGTCGAGCTGGAGCCCGACGGCGTCCAGCTGGATGGTGACCTCATGGGGGTCGTGCGTCAGACTCCCGGTCGACTCGTCCCACGGGTCACGGGGAGCGGTGGGGGTTTCGCGGGGGCTGCCGCCCATGGGCGGGAAGGGGTCGCGAGCGGGAGCGGAGGCGACGCGAGCGCCGTCGCCGACGGGCGGGAAGGCATCGCGGGCCTGGGCCGCCGCGTCGCGGGAGCCCTGCTCGGCGCCCGGCACATGGGCGTCGTGCCCCGGCACCGGTGTCTCGTCCGGGCCGCCCGCTCGGGGGGACCGGTCGCGCGGGGTGAACGCCTCGCCGCCGACGCGCTGCTTCCGGGCCGACGGCGCCTTGCGCTCGCCCTCCGTCGGCAGCACCTCGGTCCGTTCGAACCGGTCGAACGCCGAGAGGAGCTCGGTCAGGTCCGGTCCGTTCCGGTCGCCGGAGCCGTCCGACGGGGTGAGCTTCGGCAGCACCGCCGTCTCGTCGGCGTCCGCCGGCACCGCGTTCGCGGCGGTCGCCGGAAACGCCTGGGTGCCACCCTGGCCTGTCATGCCGGTCGGAGTCGCCTGGGTGCCGGATGCGGCCTGGGGCCACTCCGGTTGGGCGTCTTCCCGCCAGTTCTTCACGCGCGCATACCCCCACGGGAGTTCCGGGTGCGCGTACGACACTGAGCACCCGTCGATCGAAACCGGGCCCCCACCCGGTCCGAGCGCCCCCTTTATCACACTGTGCTCAGGCCAAGAATGTAGCGCACGAGTGAGTTCTGTGTTTGCCACGTATCACTTGTGGAGCCGCATCGTGACTTTGTCACTGGCCGGAATCCATCCTCCCGCCGGTGGCTGAAGCCAGCCTTCCGCCGCCGCGATCTCGGCCGCCGCCCGCCGCAGCGCGTCGATGCCGGGGTGCGCCGGCCCCCTTCGCCACACCAGGGACACCGGCGACAGGGGCACCGGGTCGGTCAAGGGCCGCAGCACCGAGGCGGGCATGGCCGGGAAGTCCACCACGGCGAGGACCGGCGTCCGGGTCTTCGCCATGATCCGCCGGAATTCCTCGTGACCGACGGCGAGCGGTGCGGGCGCCGCGATCTCGATCCCCCGGCCCTCGAACAGCTGCCTGGCGAGGTCGGTCCACTCCGGGGTGCGGGGGTTGCCGGCGCCGGCGTAGACGGTCGAACCGGCCAGCGCGTCGAGCGGCACCCGCTCCAGCGCGGCCAGCGGATGGTCCTCGGGCAGGATCACCGCCATCGGCTCGTAGCGCACGGGCTGGTGCTCCAGACCGGCCCGCAGCGCCGGGTCCAGGCCGGCGAACCGGCCGAAGGAGACATCCAGCCGGCCGGCCAGGAGGTCGGCCGCGGCTCCGGTCAGTCCGCTCTCGTAGCGGGCCATCAGCTCATGGTCGGGGGCGAGTTCGCGGGCCCGCGCCAGCACCCGGGTGCCGGTGCCCAGGCCCGGCGAGTTCACGTCCACCAGCAGGGGCCGGGCCTGCCCGAACGCGGCGAGCAGCTCGTCCCGCGCCGCCAGCACCCGCCGGGCGTGCGGCACCAGCCGTTCGCCGTCCGCGGTCAGCGTCACCTGCCGGGTGGTCCGTACGAACAGCTCCGCGCCCAGCTCCCGCTCCAGCCGCCGCACGTCCCGGCTGAGCGCCTGCTGGGCGACGTAGAGGCGGGCCGCGGCGCGGGTGAAGTGCAGTTCCTCGGCGACGGCGAGGAAGGCACGCAGCAGACGGTGATCGGGCATGGCTGGAATTTACAACGAGGGTGCGTGAATCGGTACGCAGAAGGTGTTGGACCCCTTGATCCACTACGGGTGAGGGTGGCGCCATGCCGCAAGCCACCGCCCGATACCGCCACTTGTTCGCCATACCCGGCACCCGCGCCTTCACCGCCGGGAACCTCCTGGCCCGTCTGCCCATGGGCATGTTCAGCGTGAGCGCGGTCATGATGATCGCCGGGACCCGGGACTCGTACGCCCTGGCCGGCGCCGTGGTGGCGACCGGGCTGGCGGCGACCGCGCTGGTCGCCCCCTGGACCGCGCGGCTGATCGACCGCCACGGGCAGGCCCGGATCGCCCTGCCCGCCACCCTCGTCGCGGCCCTGGGCAGTCTCGCCCTGGTGCTGTGCACCCGTCAGGGCGCCCCCGACTGGACCCTCTTCGCCGCGTACGCCGCCACCGCGACCACCCCCAACATCGGCGGTATGGCGCGGGCCCGCTGGGCGCATCTGCTCAAGGGCGACGCGGCGGCGCTGCACACCGCGAACTCCTTCGAGCAGGCCGCCGACGAACTGTGCTTCATGCTGGGCCCGGTCCTCGCGGCCTTCCTGTGCGGGACGCTCTTCCCGGAGGCGGGCACGCTCACCGGCATGCTGCTCCTCGTCACGGGCATGGCGCTGTTCACCGCCCAGCGCCCGACCGAACCGCCGCTCCGGCCGTCGGCGGCGCCCACACCGCCGCCCTACCGGGCCCCGGGCATGCCCGCGCTGCTCGCCGTCTGCCTCGCGATGGGTGCCGTGTTCGGCGCCCTGGAGGTCGTCACCCTCGCCTTCGCCGACGAACAGGGGCACGGGACGGCGGCGGGCGTGGTCCTCGCCCTCCAGGCGGGCGGCTCCTTCGCGGCGGGGCTGTTGTACGGGGTCCTGAAGCCGGGCGGATCCGCCGAGCGCCGCTACCGGTGGTGCCTCGCGGCCATGGCCGTACTGCTGACCCTGCCGCTGCTCGCCGCGTCCCTGACCGGGTCGCTCGTGCTGCTGGCGGGAGCGCTGCTGGTCTCCGGGATGGCCACGGCCCCCACGATGATCACCAACATGACCCTGGTCCAGGAGCGCACCCCCGAGGGCCGGCTCAACGAGGGCATGACTCTCGCGGTGACCGGTCTGCTCGGCGGTATCGCCCTCGGCAGCGCGGCCGGCGGGTGGACGGCGGAGCAGGTGTCGGCGACCGCGGGGTACGGGGTGCCGGTCGCGGCGGCCGGTCTCGCGCTGCTGATCGCGGTGGCGCGGCGGGCGAGCGCGGAGACCGCCCTCGCCCGCGCGTGAGGACACCGGTTCCTCCGGACGCCGGTCAGCCGCTCAGCCCCCAGGCCAGCCCCAGCCGGTACGCGGCGCACAGGTTCACATCGAGGAAGTAGGCACCGGCCGCCCCGCACTGTCCGCTCCCCGTGCCGGGGTCGACGGGCTGGCCGTGGCCCATGCCGGTGAGGCTGTAGGTCTCGACGACGGGGGCGCCCGAGGCGTCGCGGAAGACCTGATGGGGGTGTCCGGCGACGGTGTCGCTCAGGTCGGCGGTCCGGTCGGTGCCGTGCACGTCGGTCCACTGCGCCACGAGATCGCTCATGTTGACGGGCTTGACCGTGTAGTCGGCGGTGCCCTGGAGCACGGTCAGCGTGGGCCAGGGCCCGCCGTACCCGGGGCGCGCCGCCCGCACCCGGTCGCCCCACTGGTCCGGGGTCTGCGTGGCGCCGACGTACATGCACACGTACGGCGACCCGGCGGCCTGGGCGCACCCGTGGGGCAGCCCGGCGACGACGCCGCCCGCGCGGAACTTCTCCGGGTACGCCGCCATCATCACGCTGGTCATCGCGCCGCCGGCGGAGAGCCCGGTGACGTAGACCCGGGACGCGTCGCCGCCGGTGTCGGCGAGCTGCCGGTCCACCATCTGCGCGATCGAGGCGGCCTCGCCCTGGCCGCGCTGGATGTCCCCGGTCTGGAACCAGTTGAAGCAACCGGAGAGGTTGTTGGCGCTCTGCTGCTGCGGCAGGACGACGGAGAAGCCCCAGCGGTCGGCGAGCTGGAGCCAGCCGGTGCCGGTGGCGTATCCGGCGGCGTTCTGGGTGCAGCCGTGCGCGGCGACGACCACGGGCCGCCCGGCGGGCAGCCCGTCCGGGACGTAGCGGTACATGCGCAGGGCGCCTGGGTTGCCGCCGAAGCCGGTGACCTCCTGGAGGGAGGCGGCGGAGGCGGGCGCGGGAGCGAGGAGGACGGCCAGCAGGGCCGTCAGGACGGTGATCAGGGACGCGGCTCTGGTCTGAGTCATGGGCAGGGACCGTAGAACCGTGAACGACCCTCCGATATAGAGCGGGACACCACTGCCGAGGGGCCGGCAGTGGTGCGTCAAGACAGCTGTCGGAGGTCTCGGAGGTCAGGGCGTGGGAGCGCCGCCGGTCTACGGCGCGCGATAGGTGTCGTCCTTCTCCCATGAACCGACGCCCAGCCTGCCCGTCGTCCCGAGATCGAGTTCCGGGATCACCATGACGGGGTCGGCACCGGGCCTGACCCGGACCCGGGCGTAGGGCGCGTTCACCGCTTCGCCGAACTCGGTGGTGTTCCGCCAGGCCAGCGTGGCCTGCGCGGCCTCGCCGGGCCGGAGCGTCAGGGCCTGCGGGGTGTCGTCCCCGAGGCCGGTGCTGATCTCCGCGGTGCCCTGCAGTACCCGCACGCCGTCGACGCGGTCGTGGTCCTCGTCGAGCACCTCGATCTGCGGATAGCCGTTGACCTCGAAGGGCTCCTCGCCGCAGTTGGCAAGGTGCAGCCCGACGGCCCGGAGCCCCATCGCGGCATCGCCCTTGTCCACGTACACATGCACGCCGGATTCCGGGCAGGGTCCGGACGCGGTGGAGGCTTCGGCGACGGGCACACTGCGCACCTGCACGACGGACACCCCGGTCACCTCGCCCCCGTCCCCCGCCACCACGCTCGCCTTGACGGTCTTGCCCGCCCCGACCGCCTCGACCACCTGCTCCGCGTCGGCGAGCGCACCCCCGGAACCGGACCGAAAGCCCAGGGTGACGGTGTAAGTGGCGGCCTCGTCCGAGGAGTTGGTGACCTCGAAGTCGGCGGAGAACCCGGGCCGGCACCCGCTGTCGGAGGCCCAGGCGTACAGGCCGGTGATCCTGACCTCGGTGTCCTCGGCTCCGCCCGCGGAGGGAATCGGCAGCACGGAAGGTGTCCCGGAAGCCTGCCCAGCGGGCTCCGACACCGACCCGCTCGACGGACACGGGGTCGCGGCGGCATCTGAGGCGGCTCGCGCCCCGCTCCCCTCCTCGGTCCCACAGGCACCCAGCAGTAACACCCCGGCCAGCACAGCCGGAACCCCACGAAAGCCAGCACGCATGCGCTTACTCCATCACACCCGCCCCGCGGACATGACAAAGGCCCCGCCGCTGACTGCGACGGGGCCTGTGCCCACATGGGGTCGTCCCCGGAGGGACAAGTGGAGATGGCGGGAATCGAACCCGCGTCCAACGGTGCGGAATCAGGGCTTCTCCGTGTGCAGTCCAGTACGAGTTTCTCAGCCCTCCGGATCACCTGGACAAGTCCGGAACGGGCTCAGTCACTGTTTGATTTCCCTCTTCACCCCGTGACCGGGATCAAGGTTTAGTCCCCTAGCTGATGCCAGGATCCGGGTCGGGAACAGCCCCGGGCTGACACTTCGCAAGTCGCTACTTAGGCAGCGAGGGCGAAGGAATCGCGCTTGGTGTTGGCGATTATTTGTTTCGGCCTGTGGTTAACGAGATCATGGCCGCTTCCTCGACACGCTTCCCCTGCTTCGACAACCGCTGTCGAAACCGATCATCCCCATGTTGATTTTTCAAACCCTCTGACGAGGGGGTCGCACCCTCTATGAGGTGCAGTGCCATCGTACGTGACCAACGCACGCGCATGCCACCGTATTCCCGGCGTCAACCCGCCCGCTGCCTGCGCTTCGCCGCCGCGATGGCCCGGTCCGACTCCCGCCGGTCCTGCTTCTCCCGCAGGGTCTGCCGCTTGTCGTACTCCTTCTTGCCTCGCGCGAGCGCGATCTCGGCCTTCGCGCGGCCGTCCTTGAAGTACAGGGCGAGCGGCACGATCGTGTGACCCGTCTCCTGGGACTTGGCCTCCAGCTTGTCGATCTCCTCGCGGTGCAGCAGCAGCTTGCGCTTGCGGCGCGCGGAGTGGTTGGTCCAGCTGCCCTGGTGGTACTCGGGGATGTGGGCGTTGTGCAGCCACGCCTCGCCCCGGTCGATCTGGACGAAGCCGTCGGTCAGCGACGTGCGCCCCTCGCGCAGCGACTTGACCTCGGTGCCCATGAGGACGAGACCGGCCTCGAAGGTGTCGATGATCGCGTAGTCGTGGCGCGCCTTCTTGTTCTGCGCGACGATCTTGCGCTTGCCGCCCTTCTCGCCGTCCTTGCCCTGGGCGGCAGCCCCGCCCTTCTTGGGCTGGTTCTCCTTGGGTACGTACATTCCCTTGCTCATAGTGCCGTCCATTTTCGCACTACGGAGGGGGTCGGCGGGAAGCCGTTTTCCCGAGCGGGCACCGAGCGGTCACCGATCGGGGTTACTGCGGGCCCAGCCCGCTCAGCACCGTCTCGGCGCGCTCCATGGCCTTGGCGTCCGCGTCCAGGTCCGGTGTGATGCCGTGGCCGTCGACACCGCGTCCCGACGGGGTGCGGTAGTGCCCGACCGTGAGCTCGGCGACGGAGCCGTCGGGCAGCCGACTCGGCATCTGCACCGAGCCCTTGCCGAAGGTGCGGGAGCCCACCACGACCGCCCGGCCGCGGTCCTGAAGCGCCCCGGTGACCAGCTCGGCCGCGCTCATCGTGCCGCCGTCGACGAGCGCGACCAGGGGTCTGGCGGTGTCGCCGCCGGGCTCGGCGTGCAGGGCGCGCTGGTCGCCGTCGACGTCGTAGGTGGCGACCAGGCCGCCGTCGAGGAAGGCGGAGGCGGCGGAGACGGCCTCGGTGACCAGTCCGCCGGAGTTGCCGCGCAGGTCGAGGATGATCCCGCCGTCGGCCGGGGCCCGCCGCAGGGCGGTGCGCACCGCGTCGCCGGAGCCCTTGGTGAAGGAGTCGATCCGGATCACGGTGACCTCGCCGACCAGCGTGCGGGCGGTGACGGA
This sequence comes from Streptomyces cinnabarinus, assembly GCF_027270315.1. Taxonomy (NCBI): domain Bacteria; kingdom Bacillati; phylum Actinomycetota; class Actinomycetes; order Kitasatosporales; family Streptomycetaceae; genus Streptomyces; species Streptomyces cinnabarinus. The sequence goes on from NZ_CP114413.1 coordinate 3,697,171, forward strand.
GTCCGTGGACAGCTCCGCGCGGCGCACGGTGAGGCTCCACGCGCGCGTGCCGCGCTCCAGGCCGAGCCGGACCGCCGTACCGGCGGCCGCGTCGGTGGCGTCACCGCGCAGTAAGGAGACGACCTCGGTGACCGGCCGGCCGTCCACCCGCTCGCCGTCGACGCTGCGCAGCCGGTCCCCGGCCCGGATCCCGGCCCCGGCCGCGGGCGACCCCGCGCGGACCCTGGTCACCTCGATACGGCCGTCCCGCTCGCGGCGCGCCCACAGCCCGACGCCCGTGTACCGGCCGTCCAGGGCCTCCTCGAACTCCTCGTACTCGCCCTCGGAGTAGACGGCGCCCCAGCGGTCCCCGCTGCGGCTGACGGCGCGCTCGGCGGCCTCCATGGGGGACTTGCCGTCGGCCATCGCCTCGGCGGCCGCGTCCGCGACCTGCTGATGGCGGGCGGCGGTGGTCGAACGGGCCGGGCCGGGCGCCGACTTCCGCTCCGGTCCGGGCAGCGATCCGGTGGCCGCACCGGCGACGAGCACGCTCGCGAACACCAAGGTCAGGGCGGCCCCGCGGCCGTAGCGGCGGGGCTGACAGAACAGGTCACGACCTGACATGCCGGTGAGTCTAGGACAACGCAAAGGGCCGTACGGTCGGTTGACCGCACGGCCCCTCTTGGCGAGCGTCACACCTTCAGGTACTTGCGCAGCGCGAAGAACGCTGCAAGCGCGGGCATCAGGAAACTCGTCACCAGGATGAGCGGCAGATACTTCAACACCGCGTCCCAGCCGATGAAGTTGATCAGATTCAGCTTCTCCGACAGGGCGAGTCCATGATCGATGATGAAGTACCGCGCGACCACCAGGAACCCGCAGGCGACCGCCCCGCCGATCAGCCCGGCGACCGCGGCCTCCATGATGAACGGCGCCTGGATGTAGAAGCCCGAGGCGCCGACCAGGCGCATGATCCCGGTCTCGCGCCGCCGGCTGAACGCGGACACGCGCACCGTGTTGACGATCAGCATCAGCGCGACCACCAGCATGAGCGCCATGACCGCGCGCGCGGCCCAGTTCATGCCGTTCAGCAGCTCGAAGAGGTTGTCCAGGATGCCCTTCTGGTCCTGCACCGACTGCACCCCGTCCCGCCCGTCGAAGGCGGTCGCGATGACCTGGTACTTCTCCGGGTCGGTGAGCTTGATCCGGTACGACTCCTGCATCTGGTCCGGCGTGAGGGAGCTGGCCAGCGGGGAGTCGCCGAACTGCTCCTTGTAGTGCTTGTACGCCTGGTCCTGCGACTCGTGCGTCACCGTGTCGACGACCGACATCTTGTCCAGGTCGGCGACGATCTCCTTCTTCTGGTCCGCGGTGACCGCGCCCTTGGCGCAGTTGGGGTCGGACTCGGCGTCGCTCTTGTTGCAGAGGAAGACCGAGACGTTGACCTTGTCGTACCAGTAGCCCTTCATGGTGCTCACCTGGTCGCTCATCAGCAGCGACCCGCCGAACAGGGCCAGGGACAGGGCGACAGAGACGATGACGGCGAAGGTCATCGTCAGATTGCGGCGGAGACCGACACCGATCTCGGACAGTACGAACTGGGCGCGCATGGCGTCTGCTTCAAGCCTTTCCGTGGAACTCGCTGCGGTCTCAGTGCTGGTAGCCGTAGACGCCGCGGGCCTGGTCGCGGACGAGGCGGCCCTTCTCCAGCTCGATGACGCGCTTGCGCATCTGGTCCACGATGTTCTGGTCGTGCGTCGCCATCACCACGGTCGTGCCGGTCCGGTTGATCCGGTCCAGCAGCTTCATGATGCCGACGGAGGTCTGCGGGTCGAGGTTGCCGGTGGGCTCGTCGCAGATGAGCAGCTTGGGCCGGTTCACGAAGGCCCGCGCGATGGCGACGCGCTGCTGCTCACCACCGGACAGCTCGCCCGGCATCCGGTCGTCCTTGCCGCCGAGACCGACGAGGTCGAGGACCTGGGGCACGGACTTGCGGATCTCACCGCGCGACTTGCCGATGACCTCCTGGGCGAAGGCCACGTTCTCGGCGACTGTCTTGTTCGGCAGCAGCCGGAAGTCCTGGAACACCGTCCCCAGCTGGCGCCGGATCTGCGGCACCTTCCAGTTGGAGACGCGTGCGAGGTCCTTGCCCAGGACGTGCACCTGCCCGTGGCTGCACCGCTCCTCGCGGAGGATCAGCCGCAGGAAGGTGGACTTTCCGGAGCCGGAGGACCCCACCAGGAACACGAACTCGCCCTTCTCCACTTCCAGGGAGACATCCCTGAGTGCGGGGCGGGTCTGCTTGGGGTAGACCTTGGATACGTTGTCGAATCGGATCACGGATGCACCACGGGTCGCCGGGGGTAGATGAGCGTGACCATACGCGAGTCGGGTGCGGGAGCGCAGTCACCGGTCGGGGTTGCGCTAGGGATGTACGGTTTTGTTCCCGCCCGTGAGGTGCGACATCTTCACATCCGGGAGCGCCCAGGCAGCACTCAGGAGAACCTGGCACAGTAGATAAGGGAACGTTCTCCTACCCCGAGGCGTTCTCCCCGTGGAACCACTCACAAGAAGGGCGAGGCGCATGACGTACGACCGGCTGGTGTGCGCGAACTGCGCGGCGCCCGTGAACGAGGGCCGCTGCCCGGTCTGCCGGGCGAACCGCGAACGGCTCCAGCAGGGGAACCCGCTCGCGAACCTGAACCCGATGACGCTGATCGCACTGCTGGCGGTGCTGATCGCGGCGGTGGCGCTGCTGGCGCACCAGACCGCGTAGGGCGGCCGCCCAGGTCATGGACCCACGAAGGGCCCGGAGCGAATCTCGCTCCGGGCCCTTCGTCCTACGCACTGTGCACGGTCGGCTACCGTCAGGCAGCCGCACCGCCACGGCCGCCGGCCAGGCGCGGAAGCACCCGGAAGCCGATGCCGCCGGCGATCATCGTCGCGGCACCGATGATCAGGAACGTGGTCTGCCCGGCACCGGTCTCGGCGAGCTCCTCACCGCTGCCCTGGGCGGAGGTGTCGGAGCCGGTGTCGTCACCGGTGTCGGTCAGCGAGGAGGAACCCTGCTGCTGGGCGGAGTTGCCGGAGCCGCCGTCAGGGTTGGTGTTGTTGCCGTTCCCGTTGCCGTTTCCGTTGCCATTCCCGTTGCCGTTGCCGTCGTCCTCGGTCGGCTCGGCGGTGGGCTCCGGGTCCTCGGTGGGCTCGGTCGGCTCCTCGGTGGGCTCGGTGGGCTCCGGGTCCTCCGTCGGGATGACGGTCGGCTCGGTCGGCTCCGGCTCGGGCTCGGAGGTCGTCGGCTCGGGGTCCGGCTCGCTCGGCGTCGGCGTGACGCATATACCGAGGATGCCGCAGTCGTCACCCTCATCGGCAGCGGCGACACCGGCGGCAGTGAGCGAAGCACCGGCCGCGATCACGGCACCGGCCGCGAGCCGGGCGACACGGATCCGCGTCTTCTTGGTCATGTGGTTGCTACCCCCAGTAGCTCATCGTCAGTGAGGCGGCGCTCGGAGCGGTGATCGACGGGGGTGGTAGCTGAACTCACGCCCCCCGGTTCACATGCGCCCCGGAGATACGCATGCCGCGCTTAACCCTTCCCATTTTTCAAAGCAACGTCAAGGCCGTTGCGTACGCGATGTCCACGTACGGGTTTTTTGCCGGTGGATGGAGTCTGTGAGTGTGATGTAAAACCCAGACATCGGGGAACAGAAAAGGCAACTGCCGCCCGGACGGCGGCAGTTGCCTTGTCGACAAAACGCTTCGCTTACTTCTCCTGCTGCTTGCGCCAGCGAATTCCGGCTTCGAGGAAACCGTCGATCTCGCCGTCGAGCACGGACTGCGGGTTACCGACCTCGAACTCGGTCCGCAGGTCCTTGACCATCTGGTACGGGTGCAGGACGTACGAACGCATCTGGTTGCCCCAGGAGTTGCCGCCGTCGCCCTTGAGCGCGTCCATCTTGGCCTGCTCCTCCTGGCGGCGCCGCTCGAGGAGCTTGGCCTGGAGGACGTTCATGGCGGTGGCCTTGTTCTGGATCTGCGACCGCTCGTTCTGGCAGGAGACGACGATGCCGGTGGGGATGTGCGTCAGCCGGACCGCGGAGTCGGTGGTGTTGACGCCCTGGCCGCCGGGACCGGAGGAGCGGTAGACGTCCACCCGCAGCTCGGACTCGTCGATCTCGACGTGGTCGGTCTGCTCGACCACGGGCAGCACCTCGACGCCCGCGAAGGAGGTCTGGCGGCGGCCCTGGTTGTCGAAGGGCGAGATCCGGACCAGTCGGTGCGTGCCCTGCTCCACCGAGAGCGTGCCGTAGGCGTACGGCACCTGCACGGAGAAGGTGGTCGACTTGATGCCGGCCTCCTCGGCGTACGAGGTCTCGATGAGCTCCGTCTTGTAGCCGTGGCGCTCGGCCCAGCGCAGGTACATGCGCTGGAGCTGCTCGGCGAAGTCGGCGGCGTCGACGCCACCGGCCTCGGCGCGGATGTTCACCAGCGCCTCGCGGGAGTCGTACTCCCCGCTGAGCAGGGTCCGGACCTCCATCTCGTCCAGCGCCTTCTTGACGGAGGCGAGCTCGGACTCGGCCTCGGCACGGGTGTCCGGGTCGTCCTCCTCCTCGGCCATCTCGAAGAGCACGGAGAGATCGTCGATCCGCCCGCGCAGCGCTTCCGCCTTCCTGACCTCGGCCTGGAGGTGGGAGAGCTTGCTGGTGATCTTCTGCGCCTCGTCCGGGTTGTCCCACAGGGACGGCGCGGCCGCCTGCTCCTCGAGCACGGCGATGTCTGCCCTCAGCTTGTCGAGGTCCAGAACGGCCTCGATCGACTCCATGGTCGAGGAGAGGGACTTGAGCTCTTCGGATACATCGACGACTGCCACGCCTCCAGCGTAACGGCTACGGCAAGCGCCCAGCTCCAGAGTGGGAGCCGAGCCATTTCCAGCCCGCGGATCCAGCCCCTCCGGCGTTTGAGGAGCGGGGTCGGCCACCCCCCACCCGCCTCACGGAGAAGCGGGCGCCGAGTTCTTCGTGTCCTGAGGAGTCGCGTCCGCGTCGTCCCCCGAGGTGGCCGCCCACGTCCCGACCCCCGCCGCGGCGAGCAGCGCCACCGCGGCCACCCCCACCGCCACCCGCCGCCGACGCGTCGCCGCACGATGCCGCGCCGAGCCCGGCCGCGGCGCCCCCGCCGCCCGCGGCACCCGCGCGGTCCCCCGCGCGCCCCCGGCCAGCTCGTCGGGCCCCGGCACCCGCATCGACGTATGGGTGTCCCGGTTGGAGTCCGCGGGCTTCGCCCCCGGCACGAGCGGCACCGCCCCCCGCCGCGCCGGACCGGCCGGCGCGGGCTCGGACGGCGCGCTCTCCTCCTCAACCGGCTCGGTGTCCGGCTCGTCCACGTCCAGCGGCGGCATCCCCGCCACCAGCGGCAGCAGCTCCCGCAGCCGCGCCCCCAGCTCCGACGCCCGCAGCCGGGACGCCGGGCCCTTCGCCAGGCACTGCACGATCAGCTGCCACAGCTCGTCCGGGATACCGGGCAGCGGCGCGACCGTCTCGGTCACATGGCGGCGCAGCACGGCTCCGGGGTGGCCCCCGCCGAAGGGGGTGAAGCCCGCCAGCAGCTCGTACAGCACGGTCGCCAGCGCGTAGATGTCCACCGACGCGCGCGGCGGCAGCCCCTCCACGATCTCCGGCGCCAGATAGTCCGGGGTGCCGATGATCTTCGTGGCCCGGGTCCGCTTCGGGGAGTCGATCAGCTTCGCGACCCCGAAGTCCGTCAGCAGCGCCGGATGCGCGCCCCCGGGGCCCAGCGGCCCCTGCATGTCCAGCAGGACGTTCTCCGGCTTCACATCCCGGTGCACGACCCCCGCGGCGTGCGCGGCGGCCAGTCCGTCGGCCACGTCCGCCACGATCGCCACCGCGGCCTCCGGCGCCAGCCGCTTGTCGCGGTCGAGCCGGGTCCGCAGATCGGTGCCACGGACCAGGTCCATGACCAGCGCGAGGTCGTTGCCGTCGACGACGAGGTCGCGGACCGACACCACATGGGGGTGCTCCAGACCGAGCAGCGCCGTCCGCTCCTGCACGAAGCGTCCGACGAGCTCCTGGTCGGAGGCGAGGTCCTCGCGCAGCAGCTTGATGGCGACGGGCCCCTCGGGACCCTCGCCCAGCCACACCGTGCCGGCGCTGCCCCGCCCCAGGATCTGATGGGCGGTGTACCGGCTGCCGATCTTCCGTGCCAAGACTGCTCCTACAGACGCGTGTTGTCGTTAAAACTACGCGTCCGACAAGCCAACCTTCACCGCGGAGACGGAAATCACCCGCCGGGTGTCGACAAATCCACAGACTCGCGGCCGGAAGGCGGGCCGGGAGCGGGCGGGGAAGGGCTACTGACCCGAGGTGGTCTCGCCCAGGTCACCGATCCAGCCCGTCACCGTGGTGAACAAGTCGGTCAGCTGTTCCCAGTAGCCCTTGCCGGTGCCGATCCAGCCCTGGAGCGGGCTCAGTTCCCACACCAGCCAGCCCGCCACGAACAGGATGACGAGCGTGAACAGACAGCCCTTCAGGCAGCCGAGACCGGGGATCTTCATCGGGTTGGCGCCGCGCTGCCGCGGCTGCCGGGGCTCGCGCTGCGGCTGCTGGGGCTGCGGCGGCGGCGCGTACCGCTGCGGCTGTGGCTGCTGGGGCCGCGGCTGCTGCTGGGGCCGCGGCTGCTGCTGCGGGGCGTACTGCTGCGGCTGGCCCTGCTGCGGATAGCCGTAGCCCGCCTGCGGCTGGGGCCGGCGCTGCGGCTGCTGCTGCGGCCGGGCGACCTGCCGCTGGGGGCGGCGGCGCAGCGGGTCCTCGTTGGGGTCGAGGTACTGGACCTGCGTCTGCTCGTTGCGGTCGCGCGCCGCCCGCAGCTGGTTCTGCCAGGGGTGCGGATCCTCCGGCGCGCCACCGGGCTGCCCCGGCGGCACCGGCGGCATGACCGCGGTCGGATCGGCCGCGCCCCGGTTCGGCAGTACGGCGGTGGGGTCGGCGGCGCCGTTCGGGCCCCCGGTGTGCGGCATGACGCTGGTCGCGGCGTTCGGGTCGAAGGAGCCGGCGCCGTGCGGCAGCATCTGCGTGGGGTCGGCCGAGCCCGGCACGGTCGCGGGCGCCGGGTCGGGCAGGAGCAGCGCGGCGACACCCTCGGCGGCGGCGATCTGCGCGGAGTTCGCGTGCACCCCGATGCCCTCGGCGACGACCCTGAGGCCCCGCGCGAGGTTCTCGGCGCTGGGCCGCCGGTCCGGGTTCTTGGACAGGCAGTGCTCTATGACCGTCCACAGCGGGTCGGGGACGGTGGAGGGGCGGCGCGGCTCGGCGCTCAGATGCTGGTGCAGGACTTCGAGGGCGGAGCCGCCGGAAAACGGCGGACGGCCGGTGACCAGCTCGTACAGCAGGATGCCTGCGCCGTAGATGTCGACGGCGGAGGTCTGCGGGCGGCCCTCGGCGGACTCGGGCGCGACATACGCGGGCGTGCCGACGAACTCATGGGTGCGGGTCAGGCCCGGGGAGTCGGCGAGGCGGGCGATGCCGAAGTCGGTGAGCATCGGGTGCATCTGGCCGCCGTTCTGCTGGAGCAGGACGTTGGCGGGCTTCAGGTCGCGGTGGACGACGCCGTCGGCGTGGCTGGCGGCCAGCGCGTCGGCGATCTGCGCGGTGAGCAGGGATGCGGCGACCGGGGTGAGGGGACCGTTCTCGCGCAGGTAGCGGTGCAGGTCGGGGCCGTCGATCAGGTCCATGACCAGGGCCAGCAGCTCACCCTCGACGACCAGGTCACGGACCCGGACGATGTTCGGGTGGGTCAGGCGGAGCAGGACGGACCGCTCCCTGAGGAACCGCATGACGATGTCGGCGTCGCTGGCCAGCTCCTCCTTGAGGACCTTGATCGCGACGGTCTCGCCGGGCTGGCCGGGCACGGCCGCCTCGGCGCCCGCGGTCTCACGCTGGCGCGCTCGCCAGACGGTGCCCGTGGCGCCGCGTCCGAGCGGCTCCTCGAGCAGGTACTTGCTGCCGACTGGCCGCACGTCACGCGCTCCCTGCTGATTGCCTGAAAGTGTTCCGATGTTCCGACCCACTCTAGTGCCGGGCGGATCGAAACAGAGGTTCGCAGGAAAGACGCTTGAGGCGTTCCGTTTGGTTGCCGAACCAGGGCGTGACCGATCTCAACTGATCACGGGCAGGGCAAGGATCAGGCATTTTTGCGGGCAGAGCCGACCAATCAAGATCACTTGTCACCGGGTGGCGGGCGCGTTGTCAGTGGCAGGTGCGAGGATGCCTTCCGTACTGGCCGATGTACTCGTGTGGCGGTGGGGGAAGTCCGCGGTGGGGGACCGCGGGGCGTCGTCCCCGTTCGCGGGTGCCCGCGCAGAAGGGACCGCTGACGGCGATGCAGATCCGGCTGACCGTCGTAGACCCGCTGGGCCCGCTCCCCGCCACCGCCCGCGCCACGAGCCGCGACGTCCTGGTCACGGCACCCGCCGGTACGGCCCTGGCCGCGGTGGCGTCGGCCCTCGCCTCGGCGGTCTCGGCGGACGGCGGCACCTCCCGCGCGGGCGAGTCCGAGCGCGGCAGCGGCCCCGTGGTGGTGTTCGCGGGCGCGGAGCGGCTCGACAGCGCGCGCTGCACCCTGGGCGAGCCGCCGCTGATCGACGGCGCGGTGCTCTCGCTGGGCGCCCCCGCCGAACCCGAGGCGCATCCCGAGGTCGACGACGCCCCGACCCAGCTCCAGGTGGTGGCCGGGCCCGACGCGGGCGGCGTCCATCTTCTGCACGGCGGGCAGATCCATGTCGGCCGCTCCGCCGACGCCGACGTCCCGCTCGACGACCCGGACGTCTCCCGGCTGCACTGCGCGGTGACGGTCGCCACCGACGGCCGTGTCTCCATCGCCGACCTGGGCTCCACCAACGGCACGACGGTGGACGGCGCCCGCATCGGCACCCGGCCGGTCCGCTTCGCCCCGGGCGCCCTCCTGCGCATCGGCGAGTCCGCCCTGCGCCTGGCCCCGGCGGGCGGCCCGGGGGCCCGGGTACCGACGGTGCCCGACGGCGAGGGTCACATCCGTCTCTCGGGCGCCCCCGCGCGCGTGCGGTCCCCGCAGGACCCCCACGGGGAGACCCGGCACGCCTACGGCTCGGCCGCCTGGGGCGCCTCCTCGGCCACCCCGGGGGCCCAGGAGCACGGCCCGGTCGAACCGCCGGTGGTGCCCGAACAGGGCGGGGCGCCCCGGATCGAGAGCGGTGCGACCCCGGGTGCCGGGGTGCCCGGTCCGCGGGGCGGGGACACCCACGGCGCCGGATTCCCGGCGGGTGCGCGAGGCTCCGGCGACCGCGGGTCCGACGGGCACACCGGGCGCAGTACGCCCGCTTCCGGCGACCGCGGGTCCGACGCCCGCGCGCGTGGCGGCTCTCACGGCGGCCACGGGACGGACGCCCACGCCGATGCCCCCGGCGACGACGGCTCGCACGCCGGCGCCCGCAAAGGCACCCCGCTCCACGGCACCGACGTCCCGCAGGGCGTGCGCAAGCGCGGGGGCCTCGGGGCCTGGGCGCGGCGGCTGGCGGGCGGCCGCGGTGAGCAGGGCCCGCCCGGCCGGGAGACCTACGACGACCAGGGCGCCGAAGCCCTCGCCCAGCCCGTCTCCGACACCGCCCACCGCTCCCCGGAGACCTGGCCGGACCCCGCCGCCCTCCTGCTGACCGCCCTCGGCCCCGGCCCCCGTCTCTGGGAGCGCGGGCCGGAACACTCCGAGGCGCTCACTGTGCGGCTCGGCACCGCCGACCGCGCGGCACCCGACGGCTCCGGGCTGCTGCCCGCCGTACCCGTGACCGCCGATCTGCGCGAGGCGGGCTCCCTCGGCCTCGCGGGCCCGCGTGCGCGGCTGGCCGGGCTGGCCCGCGCGGTGATCTCCCAGCTCGCCGCCCTGCATTCGCCGGACGCTCTGGAGATCGTGCTGCTGAGCGCGGACCGCGCACGCCCGCTGGAGGAGCGCACCGCCGAGTGGGCGTGGCTCGGCTGGCTCCCGCATCTGCGCCCGGCCCACGGCCAGGACTGCCGCCTCCTGCTGGCGCACGACCGGGAACAGGCGACGGCCCGCACCCAGGAGCTGCTCCGACGACTGGACGACCACCCCGAGCCTCCGGCGGCGCCCACGTCAGACACCCGCCGCCCCTCCTGGGCCCAGGACGACCCGGCGGAGTTCCCCGCGCGGCACGTTTCCCGGCCCCAGGGCACCTCGGCCGAGTCCCCGACCCGGCACCCTTCGCGCCCCCAGGACGACCCGACGGAATCCTCCACCCGGCACCCCGCCCGACCCCACGGCACCCCGGCCGACCGCTTCCCGGGTCCCTACACCGTCGTCGTCGTGGACGGCGACCCCGGTGGGGCCGATGTCCGGGAGGCTGTCGCGCGGCTGGCGACGGACGGTCCGCGGGCCGGGGTCCATGTGGTGTGCCTCGCCGAGACACCGCCCGCCTCCCCCGCCTCTCCGGTCACCGACACATACCGGGCGGCCTGCGCGGCGGCACCGGCCTTCCGGAGCTGCGGCGCGGTCGCCCTGCTGAGCGGCGACGTGGCGACCGCGCTGCGGCTGATGCGGGTCGCCCGCGGCTCCGGAGCCGAGGCCGGCCATGCCGAGCCGGCGCCCGTCGGCCCCGGCACCGTCGCCACGGTGGACGCCGTGTCGCTGCCCTGGGCCGAGCGGTTCGCCCGCGCACTGGCGCCGCTGCGGCCGGATGCCGTCGCCGGGGACCGGCAGCCGCGGGTGTCCGCGCCGCTGCCCCAAGCCGCCCGGCTGCTGGACGAGTTGGGGCTGGCCCGGGCCACCCCCGCCTCCCTGATGACGCGTTGGGCGGACGCGGCCGACGACACCGAGGCGCTCGGCGGACGCGCCCATGCCGTACTCGGCGCCGGTCCGCGCGGCCCGGTCGCCGCCGACCTCGCGGCCGACGGACCGCATCTGCTGATCGAGGGCCCCGCGGGCAGCGGACGCACCGAACTGCTGCGGGCCCTGGTCGCCTCGCTCGCCGCCGCCGAGCGGCCGGACCGGCTGACCATGGTCCTGATGGACGGCCGGGACACCACCGGCGCGGGCGGCGGCGGCAACGGCGGTGACGGACTGCGGGTGTGCACCGATGTCCCGCATGTCACCACCCACCTCACCGCCAACGACCCCGTCCGGATGCGGGAGTTCGCCCAGTCCCTGAGCGCCGAGCTGAAGCGCCGCGCCGAACTGCTGGGCCGCTCCCACTTCAGCGAGTGGCACGCGAGCCGACTGGTGTCCGGCCGCATGGTCACCCAGCGAACGGCCGCCTCTCCCGGCACCAACCGGTCCGGCGCCGCTGACCTCGACGCCCCGCCCAGCTCTACCCTGCGCCTGCGCCCGGCCGCGTCCAGCCGCCGGACGGAGGCGGCGCCGCCGCTGCCCCGGCTCGTCGTGGTCGTGGACGACCTGGATGCCCTGGTCTCCCCCGCGTTGGGCTCCCCGGGCAGGCCCGCCGCCGGCTCGGTCATACGCGCGCTGGAGGCGGTGGCCCGGGAGGGCGAGCGGCTCGGCGTGCACCTGGTGGCGGCCACCGGCGCGGACGGCCGTACGGCCGGGTCGGAGCCCGCGCGGCTGGCCACCCTGCGCGTCGCCCTGGACGCCCCGGCCCCCGGGCCGGACGAACCGGCGCCCGGACGCGGCCGGTTGAGCTGGGCGGACGGCCGGGCGACCGCCTTCCAGGGCGGCCGGGTCACGGGCCGGATCCCCCGCACCGCGACGCTCCGCCCCACGGTCGTCCCGCTGGAGTGGCACCGCATGGGCGACCCCCCGGCCCGCCGCCCGGTCCGCGAACTCGGCAACGGCCCGACCGATCTGGCCCTCCTGGCCAGCGCGTTGGAGCGAGCGGCCAAGGAGGTCTCGGCCGCCGCGGTGCCCTCGCTGCTCTGAGGGCTTCCTGGAGCCCCGGTCGACGACCAGTCACGACGTGGTCACGATCGTCCACTTGACAGGTCTTGCGCTCTTGCCGACCCCGGGCACCCGGCGTAGACCAGACCGCGTAAAGGACAGCGCTGAACGTTCGACGAGGCAACGAAGCACGAAGAACGGGGCAGTGATGCGCAGCAATCGCACGATCCGGATCGCCATGGCAACCGTCGGCGCGCTCGCGCTGGCGCTCACCGGCTGTGGCGGAGACGACGACAACGGCGACGGCGGAGACGGCGGCAAGGAAACCGGTGCCGGCTCCACCGTCCAACTCCCCAAGCTCGACGGGCAGACGCTCGAGGTCGCGGCCGTCTGGACCGGCCCCGAGCAGGACAACTTCACCAAGGTGCTGGACGAGTTCGAGAAACGCACCGGCGCCAAAGTGAACTTCGTGCCCACCGGCAACAACACCTCCACCTTCCTCGGCACCAAGATCGAGGGCGGCCAGCCGCCGGACGTGGCGTTCCTGCCGCAGGTCGGCGTGTTGCACCAGTTCGCCGAGAAGGGCTGGGTCAAGCCCCTCGGCGCCGACACCCAGGCCCAGCTGGACAAGAACTTCTCCACCGGCTGGAAGGAACTGGGCGCCTTCGAGGGCAAGCAGTACGGCGTCTATGTGAAGGCCGCCAACAAGTCCCTCATCTGGTACAACACCGCCGCCTTCGAGGCCGCCGGGCTCACCGAGGAGCCGAAGACCTGGAAGGACTTCCTGGCCACCGCCCAGACGCTGTCGGACGCGGGTTCCCCGGCCGTCTCCATCGGCGGCGCGGACGGCTGGACCCTCACCGACTGGTTCGAGAACATCTATCTCTCGCAGGCCGGCCCGGAGAAGTACGACCAGCTGGCCCAGCACGAGATCAAGTGGACCGACCCCTCGGTCAAGGACGCCCTGACCACGCTCGCCGAGCTGTGGGGCAAGGACGAGCTGATCGCGGGCGGCCGTTCGGGCGCGCTCCAGACGGAGTTCCCGAAGTCGGTGACCCAGACCTTCTCCGGTGACACCCCGGCCGCGATGGTCTTCGAGGGCGACTTCGTCACCGCGAACATCAACGCCGACACCGACGCCGAGGTCGGCACGGACGCCAAGGTCTTCCCGTTCCCGGCGGTCGGCTCCGAGTCGCCCGTGGTCAGCGGCGGCGATGTCGCCGTGGCGCTGAAGGACGGCGAGGGCGCGCAGGCCCTGATGACGTTCCTGGCCTCGACCGACGCGGCCGAGATCTGGGCGGCGCAGGGCGGCTTCCTCTCCCCCAACCAGGAGATGGACCAGGGGACGTACAAGGACGACGTCACCCGGGGCATCGCCGAGGCGCTGATCGCGGCCGGCGACGACTTCCGCTTCGACATGTCCGACCAGGCACCGGCGGCGTTCGGCGGCACCCAGGGTGTCGGTGAGTGGAAGCAGTTGCAGGACTTCCTGAAGAACCCGAGCGATGTCGCGGGCGCCCAGCAAAAGCTGGAGGCGGACGCCGCCAAGGCGTACAAGACCGGCTGACGGATGTCGGCCGTAGCGGACAACGGTGCTGCGGCACCGCGCAAGAGCGTGACGGGCACCCGGCTGTGGGTGGCGGTGCTGTTCCTGCTGCCCGCGCTGGTGCTGCTCGGCGCGCTCGTGGTCTACCCGATCGGGTACTCGGTCTGGCGCAGCCTGTACGACGCGGGCGGTGACGGCTTCGTCGGCCTGGACAACTACGTCGACGTCTTCCGGGACGACTCGACGCTGACGGCCGTACGCAACACGGCGATCTGGGTCGCCGTGGCGCCCGCGGTGGTCACCGCGCTGGGTCTGATCTTCGCCGTGCTCACCGAACGGGTGCGCTGGGGCACGGCGTTCAAGCTGATCGTCTTCATGCCGATGGCGATCTCGATGCTCGCGGCCGGCATCATCTTCCGGCTGGTGTACCAGGCGGACCCCGACCAGGGGGTGGCGAACGCGGTCGTGACGTCGGTGCACGACACCTTCGCCGACTCCTCCGTCTATCCCAAGGCCCGCCCCAACGCACAGGTCAGCGATCTGAAGGCGTCCGGCGGCGGTTCGTTCACCAGTACCGGCACGGTCGAGGCGGGCACCCCGGCGCTGCTTCCGCTGGTCGGTATCGCGCCCAACCGGCTGCCGGGCGAGCCGCGGGACGCGAAGGCGGCGACCGGTGCCGGTGTCACCGGCACCGTCTGGCTGGACTTCAAGCTCGGTGGCGGCGGTGAGAAGGGCCGGGTCGACGCGGGCGAGAAGGCGTTGGAGGGCATCAAGGTCGAGGCGGTCGAGGACGGCGAGGTCGTCGCCTCGGCGACCACCGGCGCGGACGGCACCTTCACCCTGCCCGCCGAGGCCGACGGGGCCCAACTGCGGCTGCCCGGATCGAACTTCGCGGCGCCCTACAACGGCGTCGACTGGCTCGGCCCGACACTCGTCACCCCGGCGATCATCGGGGCGTACGTCTGGATGTGGGCGGGCTTCGCGATGGTGCTGATCGCGGCCGGGCTCGCCGGGGTCGACCGGAATCTGCTGGAGGCGGCGCGGGTCGACGGCGCCAACGAATGGCAGGTGTTCCGCCGGATCACGGTGCCGATGCTGGCGCCGGTCCTGGTCGTGGTCCTCATCACGCTGATGATCAATGTGATGAAGGTCTTCGATCTGGTCTACATCATCGCCCCGCAGCCCACCCAGGACGAGGCCAACGTGCTGGCGCTGCAACTGTTCCTGTCGTCCTTCGGCGGCGGCGGCAACTACGGCCTGGGCAGCGCGATCGGCATCATCCTGCTGCTGCTCGTGGTCCCGGTGATGATCGTCAACATCCGCCGGCTGAGGAAGGAGCGCGAGCGATGAGCGCACTCGACACCTCCGTGCGCGGCAAGCGGTCCCGGGCCTCGCGGCTGGCGAGCGGGGCGGCGGGCGGCGCGCTGCGGGCGTTTCTGCTGGTGGTGGCGCTGTTCTGGCTGGTGCCCACCTTCGGTCTGCTGGTCTCCTCGTTCCGCGAGCCGACCGACATCGCCGCCTCCGGCTGGTGGAAGGTCTTCTCGGCGCCTGCCCAGCTCACCACGGAGAGTTACCGCACCCTGCTGGAGAACGACGACATCACCAGCTCGCTGTTCAACACCATCTGGATCACCGTCCCGGCCACCCTGCTCGTGGTGATCATCGGCGCGATGGCCGGGTACGCCTTCGCGTGGATGGACTTCAAGGGCCGCGACTGGTGGTTCATGGTGGTGATCGCGCTGCTGGTGGTGCCGGTGCAGGTGGCCCTGATCCCGCTGTCCCAACTCTTCGGTGACATCGGCATCTTCGGCTCGATCACCGGCGTCGTCCTCTTCCACGTCGCGTTCGGACTCCCGTTCGCGATCTTCCTGTTGCGGAACTTCTTCGCGGAGATCCCCCGGGAGCTGCTGGAGGCGGCGCGGCTCGACGGCGCGGGCGAGGCCCGGCTGTTCATGACGGTCGTCCTGCCGCTCGGCGCCCCGGCCATCGCCTCGCTGGGGATCTTCCAGTTCCTGTGGGTGTGGAACGACATGCTGGTGGCGCTGGTGTTCTCCGACTCCGGCTCCCAGCCGCTGACGGTCGCCCTCCAGCAGCAGGTACGGCAGTTCGGCAGCAACATCGAGGTGCTGGCGCCGGGCGCCTTCATCTCGATGGTGATCCCGCTGGCCGTGTTCTTCGCGTTCCAGCGGCAGTTCGTGTCCGGCGTGATGGCGGGCGCGGTGAAGTAGTCCGCGGCACAAGCGGATTCGGGGCCGGCCGGACGACACCGGCCGGCCCTTTCCGTTCCCCGTCCTCCCCCGGATGCCGCAACGCAGCGTAACCAAGTCACTCGGTCGGCCGTTCGTGGGCAAGGGCCCGAGCCCGCCCCTTCCCGCCCGCGCCGACCCATGGATGTCCCCGTGCCCCGGTTCAGTGTCATCGTCCCCGCGTACAAGGTTCAGGCGTATCTGCACGAGTGCCTGGAGTCGGTGCTCGCGCAGTCGTGTCCCGATCTCGAAGTGATCGCCGTCGACGACGCCTCGCCGGACGCCTGTGGCGCGATCATCGAGGAGTTCGCGACCCGCGACGTCCGGGTACGTCCGGTGCGCCTGGCCCGCAACCAGGGCCCGGGACCGGCCCGCAACGCGGGCATGGCGGAGGCGACCGGCGACTATCTGCTCTTCCTCGACGGCGACGACACGCTCACCCCGGGCGCCCTCCAGGCGATCACCGACCGGCTGAAGGAGACGGGCGGGCCGGATGTCCTGGTCCATGGCCACGCCGACATCTCCTGGACCGGCGAGCCGGTCATCGACCCGGCCGCCGCCGCCCGACTCGGCGAGCGGGGCCCTGCGCCGTTCCGGCCGGCGGACCGCCCGGGTCTGCTGCGGCTGCCGACGGCACCCTGGAACAAGACCTACCGGCGGGAGTTCATCGAGCGCGAGGGCTTCTCCTTCCCGCCCGGCCTGTACGAGGACACCCCCTGGACCTTCCCGGTCCTGCTGGCGGCGGAGTCCATCGCGACCCTGGACCGGGTCTGCGCGCACCACCGGCAGCGCCGCGCCAAGAGCGCCCCGAGCCGCCGCCACTTCGACGTCCTGGAGCAGTACGACCGGGTCTTCGCGTTCCTCGCCGAGCGCCCCGAACTCGCCCGCTGGCGGCCGGTGCTGTTCCGCCGTATGGCCGACCATCTCGCGACGGTGTACGCGCGCCGCGACCGGCTCCCGCGCGGCAGCCGCGCCGAGTTCCTGCGCCTGGCCCGCGCCCTGTGCCGCCGCCATCACGCCCCGGGCGCCCCCGTCCCGCTCCGCGACCGCCTGCGCCACGCCCCGGTCCGGCTCGGCCTGCACCGCACCCACCGCGCCCTGCGACGGACCGGCGCGCTCGGCCGCACGGCCGGCAAGGTCACCGTGAAACTGGGCGGCACCCTGCGCGCGGCCCTCCTGCGCCTGCACTACCGCGTCCAGCTCCGGCTGCCCCTGCACCGGGACCGGGCGGTGTTCTCCGCGTACGGCGGCGCGGGCCACGGCTGCAACCCGGGTGCCCTGGAGGAGGCGTTCCGCGCCCACGCCCCGCACATCCGCACGGCCTGGATCGCGCACCCCGGGCACCATCACACCGTCCCGGCCGCCACCCGCCGTATCACCCCCGGCACGGCCGCCTACTGGACGGCGCTGGCCCGCTCCAAGTACCTGGTCGACAACACCGGCCCGGACCACCGGCCGGTCAAGCGACGGGGCCAGATCGTGGTGCGGACCCAGTCCGGCACCCCTCTCAAGCACCAGGGCCTGGACCTGCTGGAACGCCCGGCGGCCGGGGCGGGCACGGACTTCGCGGCGCTCCTGGAGACCGTCGACACCTGGGACTACGTCGTCTCCGCCAACCGCCACTCCACCCTGGTCGGGGAGCGGGTGCACCCGGGCTCGTACAGGACACTGGAGTACGGCCAGCCCCGCAACGACGTGTTCCAGCAGGCGACTTCGGCGGATGTGACCCGGCTGCGCGAGTCGCTCGGCGTCCCCGGGAACGCGGTGGCGATCCTGTACGCCCCGACCCACCGCGACTACCGCCGCACCCAGCGCAGCCCGCTGGACCTGGACCAGGTGGTGAGCCGGCTCGGCCCCCGCTTCGTGATCCTGGCCCGCGCCCACCGCCGCCACGGCGGCCCGCTCGACCCCGGCGCGACCTCGCCGCGGGTCATCGACGTCACCGGCCACCCGAGTGTGGAGTCGCTCTGCCTGGCCTCGGACGTCCTGGTCACCGACTACTCGTCGATCATGTTCGACTACGCGGGCCTGGACCGCCCGATCGTGCTGCACACCGACGACCAGGAGGCCTACGAGGCCGCCCGCGGCACCTACTTCGACCTGCGCGCCTTCCCGCCGGGCGCGATCGCGCGCAGCGAGGACGAGCTGATCGACATCTTCGCCACCGGCCACTGGCGCGGCTCCCGCTCCGCCCAGTTGCGCTCGGCGTTCCGGACGCGTTTCTGCCCGTACGACGACGGCCGCGCCGCCGAACGGGTCGTACGCCATGTGGTGCTCGGTGAGCAGGGCCTGCCGCCGGTGATTCCGCCGGCGGACCGGCACCCGGTGCCCTCGGCGGCGTCCCGCGCGGGCTCCCCGCTCACGCTGCCGCCGCAGCCGTCGGTGCCGCTGCTCCTGACGGACAGCCTGTGACCGACGGTCTCTGAACAACAGCCTCCGAACGACAGCCTCCGAACGACGTTCCCACCCACCTGAACGCCGTTCCGACCCAGGGGAGTTCCCATGCCCTCCAGCCCCTCGCGGCCCACCCCCAGCCGCCCCCACACCTGGCGTCCGGCCGGGCGGCCCGGCGGCCGGCGGTGAGGCCGCGCACCTGGGTGCTGCTGCTGGCCGCCCTCTTCGCCGTACTGCAACTGGCCAATGTCACCGGCCGGGAGACCCCCGACACCCGGAACTACCTCTCCTACGCCCTCAGCCTGCGCGGCGACGGCAAGCGGGAGGCGGCCGAGGCGACCATCGCGTACTACTGCGCGGGGAGGGCGTCGGCGGCACACCGCCGCCAGGACGTGAACGTGGTCCGCTTCCACCGCCCCGACCCCACGGCGCGGGTCGAGGCCGAGTGCCGGGCGAAGGAGTGGCCCGAGGTCGAGCGTCGGCTACGGGCGGGCCACACAGCCGGGCACACGGTCCCCTTCGCCTCCGAACGCTTCATGCGGATCTTCGAGGTCCGCCCCGGCTACCCGCTCTTCCTGGTCCCCTTCGTGACGCTGCTCGGGGTGACCTGGGGCCTGTGGGCGGCCGGAGTCACGGTGGCGGTGGCGGGCGGGGTGCTGGTCTTCCTGATCCTGCGCACTCTCTCGGTACCGGTGCCGCTCGCGCTCACCGGCCAGGCCCTGTACTTCGTCCTGCCGACCGGCGCGATCGCGATGCGGCCCATGACGGAGGGCCTGCTGATGGCGCTGACGCTGGCCGCGGTGTGGGGCTGCGCGCTTGTGCTGCAGGGGCGGAGGGCAGGCCTGGCACTGCTCGCCGGCGCGCTGGCGGCCCTGTTCACGGTGAAGCACTCCCAGTCCCTGTTCCTCGGGCTGTGCCTGGCGGGCGCGGGCGGCGTGCTCGCCCTGACGAGGTGGCGGAAGGGAAGGGCGCCGGGCCGGGACCTCACGGCGATCACGGGCATCGGCCTGTGCGCGGCCCTGGGTACGACGGCGCTGGCGAAGCTGCTCGGCTACCCCTCCTCCGCCGAGAGCCTCCAGGATCTCCTCGCCGACCACTTCACCCGCCCCGACCGGACCCACCCCTGGCCGGAGTTCTTCCAACTGTCGCTGAACTTCTGGACGGAGTGGCTGCGCCGCCAGTTCTGGGAACCGCTGTTCCTGGCGGCGCTGGGCGCCGGGCTGTGGGGCGCGCTGCGCAGGCCCGCGTTCGGCGCCTTCCTGATCGCGGCCGCGGGCACGGGAGTCCTCACCCAGGCCGGGCACCCCGACATCGCCATCTGGGGCGGCCGGCTGATCGCCCCGGCCTGGCTGCTCCCGGTGGTGGGCATCCCGCTGCTGCTGGAGCACCTGCTGCGCGACCGGGTGTCACTACCCGCGCAGGGCCACTCCGATCGGGCTCACTCCATGAGGTGACGCGAGGTCAAGCGGTCGACCGGTCCGGGAACATACGACAGATGCCCGAATCGCTACTGGCCAGGCGCAGCACGCACGGCGCGACCGCTCTACGCGGTGGCGGAGCTTGGCGCCCGACCCCGTACCAGCTCTTCGGCTTTCTCTTCTGGCTGCTGATGTGCCTGGCCCACTGGCGCCTGCCCCTGTGCTGCGACGCGGGCCAGCACGCGGCGGTGGTGGAACGCCTCAAGGCGAACCTCCTGCACCCGAGCCACCCGACGGCGGACCTGCCGGGCGAAGGCAGCGCCTATTACACGCCGTACACCCTGGCCCAGGCCCTGTTCGCCCGCCTGACGGACCTGGGCGGCTGGGAGGTGGTACGGCTGGCGGGCCCCCTGAACCTCCTGGTCCTGCTGACGGGTCTCGGCCGCCTGGTACGCGTACTGACCCCTCGGCCGTGGGCCCCGGTGCTGGCTCTGGCGACGGTGACCCTGCTGTCGGGTACGGCGGGCGACGGCCTCGGCCTGATGTCCCTGACGGTCAACCTCGGCTACCCGTCGACGTTCGCGATCGGCCTGACGTTCTGGGCGTGGGCGCTGACGGGTTCGATGGGGAGGGGCCTGGTCCGCTATGTGGGCCCGAGGGGCGGCCCGGGACTGACCGGGTACGCGGCGCTGGGCGCGCTGTACGCGGGGATCTTCCTGATCGACAGGGGCACAGGGGTGGGGGCTGCGCTGGGAGCCATGGCTCTGATCGCCGGGCAAGGAAGGCTCCTCAAGGGGCGCGACAAGCCCCCACCGGCCCACGCTGTGATCACCATGACGACGACAGCCTTGCTGCTGACAGCAGCCTGGCCCTATTTCGACGCCCTCACCCTCGACGGCCCGAACCTCACCCTCGCCCTGATCCCCCTACAGCTCGCCCTGGCGGTAGCACTGTCGGCCCCCCGCCCCTGGTCAAGAGGGCGCCGCACGCTGGCCGCACTCACCGCCGCGGCAGCCTGCACCAGCTTCCTCGCACTCCACGCAGACTTCCCCCCACCATCACGCTGGCCGACGTACGCCTGGGCGGCACAGCACATCCCCCCGGGCGAGGTGGTGCTCACCGACGGCCATCACGCGACGCAAACCCTCGCGGGCCACGGCCCAAACCTCGCCGCCCCCGCACGCCCGGACGCATCACTGGACGAACGAGAGCGGCGAAAGCGAACGGCGGACGTCCGCGCATACCTCTCCCCCGAGTCGACCCACGCCGAGCGCACCGCCGTGATCCGCCGGTACCACGTCCGCTGGCTGCTGCTGACGCCGCGGCACACCCTGCCCGAGGAGGCCGTGGTGGTGACGTGGAGCCCGCGCACCGGGGAGGTGCTGGCGCGGGTCGTGGGGTGACTACTCGATGACGAGGTCGACGTCGATGTTGCCGCGGGTGGCGTTGGAGTACGGGCAGACCTGGTGGGCCTGCTCGACCAGCTTGCGGCCGGTCGCCTCGTCCACCGTGCCGGGCAGCTCGACGCGCAGCGTCACCTTCAGGCCGAAGCCCACACCCTGCTTGCCGATGCCGACCTCACCGGTGACGGCTGCGTCGGTGACGTCCACCTTGGCCTGGCGGCCGACGAGACCGAGGGCGCTGGCGAAACAGGCCGCGTAACCGGCAGCGAAGAGCTGCTCGGGGTTGGTGCCCTCGCCGTTGCCGCCGAGCTCCACCGGCGGGGCGAGCTGGAGGTCGAGCTTGCCGTCGGAGCTGATGGCGCGGCCCTCGCGGCCGTGGGTGGCGGTGGCGACTGCGGTGTAGATCGCGTCCATGAAGGATCCGTCCCTGTTCGAGAAGTCGGGGCTCGTTGACGGACACAAGTAGAGCACACAATTCAATTGCGCACAACTAAATGGGGAACAAGAGCTACCCTGGAGCCATGAACCGGCCCGAGACACCCGGCGCGCCCCAGGAGGCATGGCTCCGCCTGGACCGCCAGATCTGCTTCTCCCTGCACGCGGCCTCGCGCGCCTTCAACGGCGTCTACCGCGTGATCCTCAAGGACCTCGGTCTCACCTATCCGCAGTACCTGGTGATGCTGGTGCTGTGGGAGCGAGGCGACCTGCCCGTCAAGAAGTTGGGCGAGCATCTGCGGCTCGACTCCGGCACGCTGTCGCCGCTGCTGAAGCGGCTGGAGGGGGCCGGCCTGGTCCGGCGGGAGCGCAGCGCGCGGGACGAGCGGTCGGTGGAGGTGCGGCTGACCGAGGAGGGCGCGGCACTGCGGGAGCAGGCGCTTCAGGTGCCGCGCCGGATCGCGGCGGCGACGGGCTTCGACGTGGAGGAGATCAACGCCCTGCGGTCCCGGCTGGACGAGCTGACCGTGGCCCTGGACTCGGCGGCGCTGTCGGCGGCAGCACAGTAGGAGCCGGATTCACGGGCGCCGTGGCTATGCTCCACGCACGGGCTTACTGACGAGGGGACGGCCACACATGACCTGGCTGATCACCGGCGGTGCCGGATACATCGGGGCGCACGTCGTACGGGCGATGTCCGAGGCGGGCGAGCGGACGGTGGTCTACGACGACCTGTCCACCGGAATCTCCGAACGCGTGCCCGACGGCGTCCCGCTGGTCGTGGGCTCCACCCTGGACGCCGAGCACGTGACCCGTGCCCTCCTGGACCACGAGATCACCGGGGTCGTCCACCTGGCGGCGAAGAAGCAGGTGGGCGAGTCGATGGAGCACCCACTGCTCTACTACCGCGAGAACGTCGAAGGGCTGCGCATCCTCCTGGAGTCGGTGACCAGGATGGGCGTCCCGTCCTTCGTCTTCTCCTCCTCCGCCGCGGTCTACGGCATGCCGGACGTGGACCTGGTGACCGAGGAGACCCCGTGCGTCCCGATCTCGCCGTACGGCGAGACCAAGCTGGCGGGCGAATGGCTGGTCCGGGCGACGGCGCGGGCGACAGGCCTGTCCACGGCCTCCCTGCGCTACTTCAACGTCGCGGGCGCGGCGGCCCCGGAACTGGCGGACGTGGGCGTCTACAACCTGATCCCGATGGTCTTCGAACGCCTCACCGCGAACGACCCCCCGCGCATCTTCGGCGACGACTACCCCACCCCCGACGGCACCTGCATCCGCGACTACATCCACGTCGCCGACCTGGCCGAGGCCCACGTGGCCGCGGCCCGCACCCTCCGCTCCTCCCCCGGCCGCGACCTCACCCTGAACATCGGCCGCGGCGAGGGCGTCTCGGTCCGCGAAATGATCGACCGGATCAACGCCATCACCGGCTACGACCGCCCTCCGACCACCACCCCGCGCCGCCCCGGCGACCCCGCCCGAGTAGTGGCCTCCGCCACCCGAGCCGCCACCGAACTCACCTGGAAGGCCAAGTACGACGTCCAGGACATGATCACGTCGGCCTGGGAAGGCTGGATCCGCCAGCATCCGTCGGCGGCCCGCGGCTAGCCTGCGGGAATGCCCGCATCCCACCTTGATCGAGCAGTCGGCGCGGTCATCGGCTCGGCCGTCGGCGACGCGCTGGGCGCCCCCTTCGAGTTCGGCCCCGAGGGCGCCTTCTCCGCTCGCTTCCCCTCCCGCGGAGAGGGCGGTGAGATGTGCGGGGGCGGCGGCTGGGACCCGGGCGAGGCCACGGACGACACGCAGATGGCAGTGCTGATCGCGGAGTCTCTGCTGGAGTGCGAAGGGCTCGAACTCCCGGACGTGTTCCGGCGGTTCCAGCGCTGGGCCGCGGCCGAGCCGAAGGACATCGGGCTCCAGACGGAGGCGGTCCTGAGCAGTGGCGACCCCTGGGACACGGCGGCGGCGCTGCATTTCCAGGTGAGCCAACGGGCGGCGGGAAACGGCGCGCTGATGAGGGCGGCACCCGCGGCCGTGTACTTCGCGCCGTACGGCAGCAAGGCCACGATGGACGCCGCCCGGTGTCTGTCGGCGCTGACTCACGGGGACCGGGCCGCCTGGGAGGGCACGGCGATCTTCCACGAGCTGACGCGGGTGACGCTGGCCGGCGACGATCCCCTGACGGCGGTGGAGGAGACCCTGCGGCACGTCCACCCCGACCACGTCGAGCGCTACGCCACCGTCCTCGCCCCGGACTGGCACCCCGACCAGGCCACCGAGTTCAACGGCGCCGTCTGGCCCTGCCTGGGCTCGGCGCTCTGGGCGCTGCGCACCACGGCCTCCCACGAGGAGGCGGTACGCGCCGCCGTCGACCTGGGCGGCGACACGGACACGGTCGCGGCGGTGACGGGCGGCCTGGCGGGAGCGGTGTACGGCATCGGCGCCGTACCGCGGCGCTGGACGGAGCTGCTGCACGTCCCCCTGCCGGGGTTCGGCGAACGGGTACTGGACGCCGGGGAGTTGGCGGCGCTGGCGCGCGGCCTGGTCACAGCGCCTTGAGCGCCCCCGCCGTAGCCCTGGCCAAGGACGCCAGGTAGCCCTTCGGGAGCTTTGGGCTGCGGATCACCACCGAGCGCCAGTACAGCGGGCCCGAGATCAGGTCCAGGGCCAGGTCGTGGTCGAGGCCCTGGCGGAGCTCGCCGCGTCCTTCCGCCGCCGCGACGATGCCGGTGGCCACGCCGTCCTGGCCTTCCCGCAGCGCCTTCTGCATGGCCTCGGCGATCTCGGGATTGCGGGCGGCCTCCGCCTGGAGGTCGGGGATGATCTGGGAGGCGACGGGGTGGCGCAGGGCGCGGGAGGTCACCTCGTAGAGGAGGCGCAGGTCGCCTTCCAGGGAGCCGGTGTCCGGCATGGGCAGGCCTTGTACCGCCAGGGCCGAGACGACGTCCAGGACCAGGTGCAGCTTTGAGCGCCAGCGCCGGTACACCGCCGTCTTGCCGACGCCCGCGCGCCGCGCGATGCCCTCGATCGACATGCGCGCATAGCCAACGGCTGCCAGCTCCTCGAACACGGCCGCCCGGATCGCTTCCGTCACGTCCGCCCGCAGCACGGCCGCCCCCGCGGGGGCCCGGCGGCGCGGACGCGGCTGGGGTCCGTCGGCGTTCGTCGTCATGCGGACCAGCATAGGGCGTTACGACGAAACGGTTGCGTTCCGACGTGCGATCGGCCTACGCTCACGTTGCGACGATACGGTCCCGTCCCGACGTAGAGAACGCAGAGAGTCCTGCAGGCAAACGGACGGCGACGGGCCGGCCGGCCGCAGCGCACCCCCACCCCACGAGCGAAAGCAGCGGATGTGAGCCAGGTCCTCGACACACCGCCCCCGACGACGACGGCCCCACCCGCCGACGTCGACCTCGCGGCCCTCGCCGCCCGCCACGGCCTCGCGGTCAGCGGTGCCCGCCCGACCCTGCCCGAGTACGTCCGCCAGCTGTGGGCCCGGCGCCACTTCATCGCCGCGTTCTCCACCGCCAAGCTCACCGCCCAGTACAGCCAGGCCAAGCTCGGCCAGCTCTGGCAGATCATGAACCCGCTGCTGAACGCGGCCGTCTACTTCCTGATCTTCGGCGTGCTGCTGGGCACCAAGGACGGCGTACCGGACTACGTCCCGTTCCTGGTCACGGGTGTGTTCATCTGGACCTTCACGCAGAGCTCGATCCTCGCGGGCACCCGCGCCATCTCCGGCAACCTCGGCCTGGTGCGCGCCCTGCACTTCCCGCGAGCCGCGCTGCCGATCTCCTTCTGCCTCCAGCAGCTCCAGCAGCTGCTGTTCTCGATGGGCGCCCTGGCCGTCATCCTGCTCGCCTTCGGGGTCCCGGTCGCCGCCTCCTGGCTGCTCGCCGTCCCGGTCCTGGTGCTCCAGTTCACCTTCAACGCGGGTGTCTCGCTGATCATGGCCCGGATCGGCGCCAAGACCCCCGACATCGCCCAGCTGATGCCGTTCGTGCTGCGCACCTGGATGTACACCTCCGGCGTGATGTGGAGCATCGAGCACCTGCTCACCAAGCACCAGGACTGGCCGTCCTGGGTGGGCCCCGTGCTCCAGGCCAACCCGCCCGCCGTCTACATCGACCTGATGCGCTTCGCGCTGATCGACAGCTTCCACGGAAGCCAGCTCCCGCCGCATGTGTGGGCGCTCGCCGCCGGCTGGGCCCTGCTGGCCGGCATCGGCGGATTCATCTACTTCTGGAAGGCTGAGGAGACGTACGGCCGTGGCTGAGAACGCTGAGAACACCACCGGGAACACCGACGCGCAGGTCCCCACCGTCATCGCCGACCGCGTCGACATCGTCTATCGCGTCAACGGCACCGGCGGCGGCCGCGGTTCCGCCACCGCCGCCCTCAACCGCATCCTGCGCCGGAAGCAGACCGAGAAGGCGTCCGGCGTCCGCACGGTGCACGCCGTGAAGAAGGTGTCCTTCGTCGCCTACAAGGGCGAGGCCATCGGCCTGATCGGCACCAACGGCTCCGGGAAGTCGACGCTGCTGAAGGCGGTCGCGGGACTCCTCCCCGTGGAGAGCGGCGCCATCTACACCGACGGCCAGCCCTCCCTGCTCGGCGTCAACGCGGCCCTGATGGGCGACCTGACCGGCGAACGCAACGTCTACCTCGGCGGGCTCGCCATGGGCATGTCCCGCGAGCAGATCAAGGAGCGGTATCAGGAGATCGTCGACTTCTCCGGGATCAACGACAAGGGCGACTTCATCACCCTGCCGATGCGCACCTACTCCTCCGGCATGGGCGCCCGGCTCCGTTTCTCCATCGCCGCCGCCAAGGACCACGACGTCCTGCTCATCGACGAGGCCCTCGCCACCGGCGACGCGAACTTCCGCAAGCGCTCCGAGGCCCGCATCCGCGAGCTGCGCAAGGAGGCCGGCACGGTGTTCCTGGTCAGCCACAACAACAAGTCGATCCGCGACACCTGCGACCGCGTCCTGTGGCTGGAGCGCGGCGAGCTGCGCATGGACGGCCCCACGGAGGA
Source organism: Streptomyces cinnabarinus (assembly GCF_027270315.1). Classification (NCBI taxonomy): domain Bacteria; kingdom Bacillati; phylum Actinomycetota; class Actinomycetes; order Kitasatosporales; family Streptomycetaceae; genus Streptomyces; species Streptomyces cinnabarinus. Next base: position 3,723,534 of record NZ_CP114413.1, read on the forward strand.
CGTCCTGAAGGAGTACGAGGCCTTCACCGGCGACAAGAAGCCCAAGGCCAAGCCGAAGCCGAAGGCCACCCAGCCCGCGTAAGCCCCCCAGCACGAAGGGCGCCCCGAGCCGTCACGGCCCGGGGCGCCCTTCACTGTCGTACCGCTACGAATGCGTCCGCAGCAGCGTGCGCATCGTCCGCATCGCCACCGACAGGTTGGCGAGGTCGAAGGCGTCCGAGCCCTGGATCTCCTCCAGGGTGGTGCGCGCCCGGCCGAGGATCGCCGCGTTCTTCTCCTCCCACGCCTTGAAGCGCTGCTCCGGCGTGGAGGAGCCGTTGCCGACCGCGAGGACGTCCGAGGTCAGCGCCGCGTGCGCCGCGTACAGGTCCTCGCGGATGGAGGCGCGGGCCATGGACTGCCAGCGGTCGTTGCGCGGCAGCTCGATGATGCGGTCCATGAGCTGGGTGATCCGCAGCCGGTCGGCGAGGTCGTAGTACACCTCGGCGACCTCCAGCGGCTCCTTGCCCATGCGGTCGGCCACCGAGACGATGTCGAGCGCCGGGAAGGCCGAGGAGAACCCGGCCACCCGGGTCGCGACCTCGTCCGGGACGCCGACGCCGGTCAGCTCGTCGTAGATCTGCTGGTACCACTCCAGGTCCGCGCCCTTGAGCAGCTTCGGCAGCTGGGACCAGACCTGCTCGACCCGCTCGGCGAAGAAGTCGACGGTGTCGGCGAGCGCCAGCGGCTGCGGCCGGTTGTTGAGCAGCCAGCGCGTGCCGCGCTCGACGAGGCGGCGCGAGTGCAGCCGGATCCGGGTCTGGACCTCGGCCTCGACCCGGTTGTCGAGCGCCTCGACGGCGTCCCACACCGCGGACGAGCGGAAGATCGCCCGCGCCACGGTCTGCGCCCGCACGATCTCCTCCAGCGAGGCCCCGGTCTCCTCGCGCAGCCGGTGCAGATACGTCGTACCACCGGTGTTGACCGTGTCGTTGACCAGCACGGTCGTGGTGATCTCACGGCGCAGCGGGTGGCTGACCAGGTACTCCGGGAACCGCTCGCGCAGCGCCGTCGGGAAGTACGCGTGCAGCAGGGTGCTCAGGTACGGGTCGTCCGGCAGCGAGGTGTGCAGCAGCTCCTCGGCGACCGTGATCTTCGTGTACGCCAGCAGTACGGCCGTCTCCGGGCCGGTCAGACCGTGTCCGGCGGAGACCCGCTCACGGATCTGGCGGTCCGTGGGCAGGAACTCCAGGGCCCGGTCCAGGTGACCCTCGCGGACCAGGTGGCGCAGGTAGCGCTGCTGGGCGTGGAGCATGTCCTTGGACTGGGCGAGGGCGTTGGCGATGGCCGTGTTCTGCGCGTAGTTGTTGCGCAGGACCAGCCGGCCGACCTCGTCGGTCATCTCCGCGAGCAGCTTGTTGCGCTGCTTGACGGTCATGTCGCCCTCGGTGACCAGGGCGTTCAGCAGGATCTTGATGTTCACCTCGTGGTCGGAGGTGTCCACGCCCGCGCTGTTGTCGATGGCATCGGTGTTGATCTTGCCGCCGTGCCGGGCGAACTCGATCCGGCCGAGCTGGGTCAGACCCAGGTTGCCGCCCTCGCCGACGACCTGGACCCGCAGCTCGGCGCCGTCGACGCGGATGGCGTCGTTGGCCTTGTCGCCGACGTCGGCGTTCGACTCGGTGCTCGCCTTGACGTACGTACCGATGCCGCCGTTCCAGAGCAGGTCGACCTGCGCCTGGAGGATCGCCTTCATCAGGTCGGCCGGCGTCATCTTGGACACCTTGCCCTCGATGCCGAGCGCCGCGCGGATGTGCGCGTTGACCGGGATCGCCTTGGCGGTACGCGGGAAGACGCCACCACCGGCCGAGATCAGCTCGGTGTTGTAGTCGGCCCAGCTGGAGCGCGGCAGCTCGAACAGGCGGCGGCGCTCGGCGTAGCCGGTGGCCGCGTCGGGCTCGGGGTCGATGAAGATGTGCCGGTGGTCGAAGGCGGCGACCAGCCGGATGTGCTCGCTGAGCAGCATGCCGTTGCCGAACACGTCACCGGACATGTCACCGATGCCGACGACCGTGAAGTCCTCGGTCTGGGTGTCCACGCCCAGCTCCCGGAAGTGCCGCTTGACGGACTCCCAGGCGCCGCGGGCGGTGATGCCCATGCCCTTGTGGTCGTAACCGGCCGAGCCGCCGGAGGCGAAGGCGTCACCGAGCCAGAAGTTGTACTGCTCGGCGACCCCGTTGGCGATGTCCGAGAAGGTCGCGGTGCCCTTGTCGGCGGCGACGACGAGGTAGGTGTCGTCCTCGTCGTGCCGGACCACGTCGGCCGGGGGCACGACATCGCCGGCGACCATGTTGTCGGTGATGTCGAGCAGCGCCGAGATGAACGTCTTGTAGCTGGCGATGCCCTCGGCCAGCCAGGCGTCCCGGTCCACGGACGGGTCCGGGAGCTGCTTGGCGACGAAGCCGCCCTTGGCGCCGACGGGCACGATGACGGTGTTCTTCACCATCTGCGCCTTCACCAGGCCGAGGATCTCGGTCCGGAAGTCCTCCCGCCGGTCGGACCAGCGCAGACCACCGCGCGCGACCTTGCCGAAGCGCAGATGCACACCCTCGACCCGAGGCGAGTACACCCAGATCTCGTACGCCGGACGCGGCGCGGGCAGGTCCGGGATGGCCTGCGGGTCGAACTTCATGGAGACGTAGTCGTGCGGCTTGCCGCCCGCGGCCTCCTGGAAGAAGTTCGTCCGCAGGGTCGCCTTGATCACCGTGAGGAAGGACCTCAGGATGCGGTCCTCGTCGAGGGACGCGACCTGGTCCAGCGCCGCGTCGACCTCTTCGAGCAGCGCGTCCACGATCTCGTGCCCGGCGCTCTGCCGGTCCGGCGACATCCGCGCCTCGAACAGGGAGACCAGGAGGCGGGTGGTGTGGACGTTGTTGCGGAGGGTGTCCTCCATGTAGTCCTGGCTGAAGGTCGACCCGGCCTGGCGCAGGTACTTGGCGTACGCGCGCAGCACCGTCGCCTGCCGCCAGCTCAGGCCCGCGGCGAGCACCAGGGCGTTGAAGCCGTCGTTCTCGGCCTGTCCGGTCCAGGTGGCGGCGAAGGCCTCCTGGACGCGCTCACGGGCGTCGTCCCCGGCGTAGTCGCCGCTGCCGTTCCGCGCGGTCGGCATCCGCAGGCCGAAGTCGTAGATCCACGCCGTCGCCCGGTCCGTGCGGCGCAGTTCGTAGGGCCGCTCGTCGATGACCTCGACGCCGAGCCGGTTGAGCACCGGCAGGACGGCGGACAGGGAGATCGCCGCGCCCTTGCGGTAGATCTTGAACCGGCGCTCCTCGGGGGCGGCGCCGACCGGCTCGTACAGGCTGAGCGCGAAGTTGTTGTCCTCGGTCAGCTGCTCGATGTGGACCAGGTCGGAGACGGCCGAGCGCGGGGTGTGGTCGGCCTTGTAGCCCTCGGGGAAGGCGTTGCCGTAGCGGCGCAGCAGTTCGGCGGCGCGCTCCTCGCCGAGTTCGGCGTTGAGCGCGTCGGCGAAGCCGTCGGCCCAGGAGCGGGCGGCCTCGACCAGGCGGGCCTCGATGCGCTCCTTGTCGCTGTCGCTGAGCTGCGGCAGCTCGGTGCCCTGCGGGACCCGGACCACGAAGTGCAGCCGGGACAGGATCGACTCGGTGTTCCAGGCGGTGAAGTCGACGCTGGTGCCGCCGAGCTCCTCCTTCAGGATGTCGATGATCCGCAGCCGGACGCCGGTGGTGTAGCGGTCGCGGGGCAGGTAGACGAGGGCGGAGTAGTAGCGCCCGTACTCGTCCTGGCGCAGGTAGAGGCGGAGCCGCCTGCGCTCCTGGAGGTAGAGAACACTGGTGACGATCGACTGGAGCTCGCCGACGGGCGTCTGGAAGAGCTCGTCGCGCGGGTAGGTCTCCAGGATCTGGAGCAGGTCGCGGCCATCGTGGCTGTTGGGCGAGAACCCGGCGCGCCTCAGGACGTCGTCGACCTTGCGGCGGATGACCGGGACCCGGCGGACGGACTCGGTGTACGCGGCGGAGGAGAAGAGCCCGAGGAAGCGTCGCTCACCGATGACATTGCCCTCGGCGTCGAACTTCTTCACACCGATGTAGTCCAGGTACGAGGGCCGGTGGACGGTGGCGCGGCTGTTGGCCTTGGTGAGGACCAGCAGCTTGTGCTCACGGGCCTTGGCACGGGCGTCGGCGGGCAGCCGCTCGAAGGAGGGGCTGACGGGGTGGGCGTCGTCCCCGGCGTGGTGCGGGTCGGAGCGCAGGATGCCGAGGCCGGTGCCGGGGACGGCGGCCAGGGAGTCGTCCTGGCGCAGCTCGTACTCGCGGTAGCCGAGGAAGGTGAAGTGGTCGGCGGCCAGCCACTGGAGCAGCTCGCGGGCCTCCTCGACCTCCGGTCCGGGCAGATCGCCGGGGACGTGCTCCTCGGCCAGGTTCTCGGACAGCCGCATCGCGGCGTCCCGCATCTTCTCCCAGTCCTCGACGGCCTCCCGGGCGTCGGACAGGACCCGCAGCAGATCGGCGGTGATCTGCTTGAGGTCGGCGCGGTCGGTCTCGCGGTCGATCTCTACGTGGATCCAGGACTCGGTGTGCGCGTCGTGCGGGCGGTCCTCGGCGGCCGGAGGCGTGCTGAGCACCTCGACGAGCTTGCCGGTGACATCGCGGCGGACGATGACCTGGGGGTGGATGACGACGTGGATCCCACGGCCCTGGCGGGTCAGCTCATTGGTGACGGAGTCGACCAGGAAGGGCATGTCGTCGGTGACGACTTCGACGACGGAGTGGCTGCAGGTCCAGCCGTTCTCCTCCACCGTCGGCGTATGGACCCGCACATTGGCCGTGCCCTGCGGTCGGGCCTCGGCCAGCCGGTAGTGCGAGAAGGCGGCTCCGAAGACATCGACCGGGTCGCGGTCGGTGAGGTCCTCCGGGGCGGTGTGCAGGTAGTAACGCTGGAGGAACGAGAGCACGGTGTCCCGGTCCGGGGTTGCCTCGCCCGTGTTCCCAGTCGGTAGGTGCCCCCCGACCGGGCTGTTCTCAGCTACCCGGGCGGCCCGTTCGAGCAGCTCGGCCTTGGCTTCGTCCAGCTTGGTCTGCATTGTCCTCTGGCTCCTGTCGCGCGCCGTTGCGTGACGTAGAAGGAAGTACGGTCTCGTCCCCTCCGGCGTAACGTCGCGACGCGGGGTGTCCGGTCTGCTTCGACGCTATGCCGCGAGGTGAGATGAGCGGGGGGATATCAGCCAATTTCGCCGCGCCCGACGGGTGTGACACTGCTCTCCGCACTGCCGTCACCGAGGGGTTGCGCGTCGCCGTGGGAACTCTCTCGTCCCCACCCCGCCCGCGAAGACCAGCGACCACCGCCCGGCCACGGATGTCCTCCGTGCTCACCGGGCGCAGGGCAGGGGCAACAACGCCCCCGCGAGCTATCGCGCTGATCACGCCACAAGGCTATCGCTGATTACCGGGGGGCCGTCATGAGCCGTATGTGTACAAAACCAGGGCTCGAAGTTTGACGTTCTGCACAGTAAGCGCGCACAGCGGGCCGACCCGGCCGGGTCCGTCCGAGCGGCGGCGGACGAGACCCACTCGGCGTACGCCCCCTTGGCAAGCCCGGGCAACCGAGGCACGTTGCCAGACATGACAGCCAAAATCCTCATCCTCACCGGCGACGCGGCGGAGTCCCTGGAGGTCCTGTACCCCTACCAACGCCTCCGCGAGGAGGGCTACGACGTCCATGTCGCCGCCCCCACCCGCAAGAAGCTCCAGTTCGTGGTCCACGACTTCGAGCCCGGCTTCGACACGTACACCGAGAAGCCCGGCTACACCTGGCCCGCCGACCTGGCCTTCGCCGAGGTCGATCCCGGCGACTACGCCGCTGTGGTGATCCCCGGCGGCCGGGCCCCGGAGTACCTCCGCAACGACCCCGAGCTCCGCAAGATCCTGAAGTCCTTCATCGACGCCGACAAACCCATCGCCCAGATCTGCCACGGCCCCCTGCTCACGGCCGCGGTCGACGCACTGCGGGGCCGCCGCGTCACGGCGTATCCCGCCCTGGAACTGGACATGCAGCAGGCGGGCGCCACCTTCCATGACGCGGAGGTGGTGGTCGACGGCACCCTCGTCTCCTCCCGCGCCTGGCCCGACCACAGCGCATGGATGCGCGAGTTCCTGACGGTCCTCCGCGCGAAGGCCCCGGTGACGTAGGAGACGAGGCTGTGAGCGACCTGGCGGCGTGGCCGAGGCGACCTGGCGGCGTAGCCGAAGCGGCATGGCGGCGTGGCCAAGAGGCCCCCGCAAACCGCCTACGCCGCCAACCGCTCCGCCTCCGCGACCGCCTCGCCCAGGGAGTCCACCACCGGCACCCCGGCCCCCTCCAGGCTGGCCCGGCTGTGCGACCCCCCGGTGTAGAGCACCGCCCGCGCCCCCACGTGCAACGCCGCCACCGCGTCATCGGCCGCGTCCCCGATCACCACGGTCTGCGCCGGATCGATCCCGCCCAGCGCCCCGAGATGCCGCACCATGTGCTCGGCCTTGCTCCCGCCGGAGGGCCCGGTCCGCCCGTCCACGCGTATGAAGTGGGCCTCGATCCCGAACCCCCGCACCAACGGCACCAGGTCGTCATGCGTGTACATGCTGAGGATGGACTGGCTCCGCCCGGCCGCCCCCCAGCCCGCGAGCAGCTCGGTCGCCCCCGCGGTCAGCCCGCACCGCACCCGGTGCTCGGCGTAGTACCGGTGGAAGGTGCCGTCCATGACCTCCCACTCGGCATCGGTGGGCAGCCGCCCCAGCAGCCGCTCGTAGAACTTCGGCACGGGCACGCAGTACAGCGCCCGGTACTGCTCCATCGTGATCGGCTCAAGACCCAGCTCGCCGAACGCCGCGTTCGTGGCCCCGATGATCGCGTCGTTGTCGTGGAACAGCGTCCCGTTCCAGTCCCAGACGATGTGCGCCCCTGCTCGCTTCCCCATGCCAAAAACCGTACCCGCCCGCACTGACAATCAAGAGAACGGCAGGTCAAGGCGGCGAACCGGCAAGCGGCGCACTCACCCCGGCCAGGCTCGGCTCACTCGCCGAGCCCCACCAGATTCGGGATCTCCTGCGTCGCGAACCACAGCAGCTCATGGTCCTCGGCCCCGTCCACGACGAACTGCGCGTCGTCGTCCCCGCCGTCCGCCGCCGCCAGCGCCTCAGCGGCCGCGGTCATGTCCGCCTCCGCGTCCCCGCCGTCGACATGCACCGAGGCCACCTTGCGCAGCGGTACGGCCGCGGCGACCCGCACCTCACCGAGCGCCGCCGGTTCCGGTCCCCGGTCGGGATCGACCGTCGCGGCCCCGTCGGCCACGTCGACGGCCACCACGACCCGCCGCCGCGCCGCCCCGGCATCCGCCGCCAGCAGCCGCAGCGAGGCCAGCGCGGCCCGGTTGAGCGCGGCGTACTCCAGCTCCTCGATGTCGTCGGAGAGGTACCACTCCCGCAGTGCGGGCGTGACGGCGTAGGCGAGGAGCGGCCCGGCCCCCAGTTCACCCGTCCTGTACGCCTCGGCGAGACCGGGAAGGGTCAGGGGGACGTAGACGCGCATGGCTGGCCGCTTTCGTGGTCGGGGCTCCGCAACAGCCCCGGGAGGGGGGTGACCCGCACCTCCCGAAGGGCCTTCAGGATACGTGCGCCGTCCCCTTTCGAGCGCCCGCCCGACCCCGTACGGCCGTCCACTCCCGTCCGGAAACTCACCCGGTACACCCCCGGACTTCCGGGCCGGAGCACCCCCGAAGTCATCCGGATAGGTGAAGATTCCGGCCCCTGCGACCCGGCCCCGCCCGTGCTTGATGCGGCCGCCCGCACCCCGTACAAGATCCCCAACCACAAAGTTACTGCCCGGTATATCCCGGGCCGACCCACGGGGCACCCATGAACAAGGTCATGACGAGGGCGAAGACCGCGAAGACCCACCCCGGCGCCCGCCCGCCCGGCCGCCGCGACACCCGCCGCCCGGGCGGCATCCCGCCGCGCGCCCCGAGCGGGGGCCGCCCCCGCGACAACCGCCCACCGACAGCCGGCGGCCCCGCCCACGCCTCCGGCCCTGCCTGTTCCGCCGGCCCCGCTTACGCCGCCGACCCCGAAGCCGCCACCCGGCGCGCAGCGACCCTCGAAGCCCCGTTGGTCCCGCCCCAGACCCCCCGCCGCCCGGTCCCACCGGCCGTCCCCCAGCCCCGCCCCACCGACGTCTTCGCCGACCGGCTCCTCGCCGTCCTCAGCGGCCAGCGCCCGGTCCACTACATGCTCCGGCACACCGCGGGCCGCGCCTACGACGACCTGGCCTGGCTCGCCGAACGCGGCCCCCTGCGCGCCCACCACAACACCCGCCCGGTCGTCCGGGACATCGGCTACTACGTCCCCTCCCCCGGCGCCATCGAGGTCTTCGCCCGCATCGGCGCCGGCGACCGCCTGCGGGCCATGGCCTTCCGCCTGGAACAAGGCGCGGACCTTCGCTGGCGCTGCACCGCGGTGGAACTGGGCGGCCCCGCCCGCCCCCGCGCGAACGACGACTGAGGCCGCCGTACGGCGGCCTCATGGCCTCGTGGCCTCATGCCGAAGGGCCGGGCACCCACACGGGTACCCGGCCCTCCCAGCCGCCGCCACGCCCTCTCAGGCGCCGCGACACCGCTTCCGCTGACTACTTCTTACGACGCCGTCCGCCGCGCGCCTGCTTGCGCCGCTCCGCGCGGGTGAGGCCGTCCGCCTCCGAGCGCACCGGCTCGTCGTCGTCGGACCAGTCGCTCTCGATGGTGCCGCCCGCGCCGTCCACGGTCGGCGCGGAGAGGTGCAGGTTCCGCCGCTGCGGAGCGTCGAGGCCCTTCGCGCGGATCTCCGGACGCGAGCCCGCCTGCGCGGGAACCGCGTCCTGCGCGCCCTTCTCCAGCGTCGGCTTGGCGTCCTCGACCGGGACCTCCTCGACCTGCTGCTCGACCTGGACCTCCAGGTTGAACAGGTAGCCGACGGACTCCTCCTTGATGCCCTCCATCATCGCGGTGAACATGTCGAAGCCCTCGCGCTGGTACTCGACCAGCGGGTCCTTCTGCGCCATCGCGCGCAGGCCGATGCCCTCCTGGAGGTAGTCCATCTCGTAGAGGTGCTCACGCCACTTGCGGTCCAGGACCGACAGCACGACCCGGCGCTCCAGCTCACGCATGATCTCGGAGCCGAGCTGCGTCTCCCGCGCCTCGTACTGGGCGTGGATGTCGTCCTTGATGGACTCGGCGATGAACTCGGCGGTCAGACCGGCGCGGTCCCCTGCCGTGTCCTCCAGCTCATCGATGTTGACCTCCACCGGGTAGAGCTGCTTGAAGGCGCCCCACAGCCGGTCCAGGTCCCACTCCTCGGCGAAGCCCTCGGCGGTCTCCGCGGTGATGTACGCGTCGATCGTGTCGTTCATGAAGTGCTGGACCTGCTCGTGCAGATCCTCGCCCTCCAGGACGCGGCGGCGCTCACCGTAGATGACCTCACGCTGGCGGTTGAGGACCTCGTCGTACTTCAGGACGTTCTTACGCGTCTCGAAGTTCTGCTGCTCGACCTGCGACTGCGCGGACGCGATCGCGCGGGTGACCATCTTGTTCTCGATCGGCACGTCGTCCGGGACGTTCGCCATCGACATCACGCGCTCGACCATCTGCGCCTTGAACAGCCGCATCAGGTCGTCACCCAGGGACAGGTAGAAGCGGGACTCGCCCGGGTCACCCTGTCGGCCGGAACGACCGCGCAACTGGTTGTCGATACGACGCGACTCGTGCCGCTCGGTGCCCAGCACGTACAGGCCGCCGAGGTCCTCGACCTCGTCCTTCTCGGCCTTGACCGCGTGCTCGGCGCGCTCCAGGGCGGCCGGCAGCGCGTGGGCCCACTCCTCGATGTGCTCCTCGGGGTCGAGGCCGCGCTGGCGCAGCTCCGCCTCGGCGAGGTCCTCGGGGTTGCCGCCGAGCTTGATGTCCGTACCACGGCCGGCCATGTTGGTGGCCACGGTCACGGCGCCCTTGCGGCCCGCCTGCGCGACGATGGTCGCCTCACGGTCGTGCTGCTTGGCGTTCAGCACCTCGTGCTGGACACCGCGCTTGCTCAACTGCTGCGAGAGGTACTCGGACTTCTCGACCGACGTCGTGCCGACGAGGATCGGCTGGCCCTTCTCGTGCTTCTCGACGATGTCGTCGACGACCGCCTCGAACTTGGCTACCTCGGTGCGGTAGATCAGGTCCGACTGGTCCTTGCGGATCATCGGCCGGTTCGTCGGGATCGGGACCACACCGAGCTTGTAGATCTGGTGGAACTCGGCGGCCTCGGTCATCGCCGTACCGGTCATGCCGGACAGACCGGGCTGTTCCTTGTCGTCGTGGTCGCGGCGCTTGTAGAGGCGGAAGAAGTTCTGAAGGGTGATCGTGGCGAGCGTCTGGTTCTCGTCCTTGATGTCCACCCCTTCCTTCGCCTCGATCGCCTGGTGCATGCCCTCGTTGTAGCGGCGGCCGGCGAGGATACGGCCGGTGTGCTCGTCGACGATCATGACTTCGCCGTCCATGACGACGTAGTCCTTGTCCTTCTTGAAGAGCTCCTTGGCCTTGATGGCGTTGTTCAGGTAGCCCACCAGCGGCGTGTTCACCGACTCATAGAGGTTGTCGATGCCGAGCCAGTCCTCGACCTTGGAGACGCCGGACTCGTGGATGGCGACCGTGCGCTTCTTCTCGTCGACCTCGTAGTCGCCGGTCTCCTCGATGCCCTTGAGCTGGTTGCCGGCCTCGCCCCGCTTCAGACGGGTGACCAGCTTGGCGAAGTCGCCGTACCACTTGGTGGCCTGGTCGGCCGGACCGGAGATGATCAGCGGCGTACGGGCCTCGTCGACCAGGATGGAGTCGACCTCGTCGACGATGGCGAAGTTGTGGCCGCGCTGGACGAGCTCGTCCTTGGACCACGCCATGTTGTCGCGCAGGTAGTCGAAGCCGAACTCGTTGTTCGTGCCATACGTGATGTCGCACGCGTACTGCTCGCGGCGCTGGGCGGGCGTCATGTTGGCGAGGATGCAGCCGACGTTCAGGCCCAGGAACTTGTGGACGCGACCCATCATCTCGGAGTCGCGCTCGGCCAGGTAGTCGTTCACCGTGATCAGGTGAACGCCTTTGCCGGACAGCGCGTTCAGGTACGCGGGCAGGGTGCCGACGAGGGTCTTGCCCTCACCGGTCTTCATCTCGGCGACATAGCCGAGGTGGAGGGCGGCGCCACCCATGATCTGCACGTCGTAGTGGCGTTGGCCGAGTGCGCGCTTGGCGGCCTCACGGACCGTCGCGAACGCCTCGGGGAGCAGGTCGTCCAGGGTCTCACCATCGGCGTAGCGCTGCTTGTACTCATCGGTGAGAGCCCGCAGCTCGGCGTCGGAGAGGTCGACGAAGTCCTCTTCGATGGAGTTGACCTGGTCCGCGATGCGGTGCAGCTTGCGCAGGATCTTGCCTTCGCCTGCACGCATGATCTTCGAGAGGACGGACACGGGGGTTGGTCTCCTTGCCGGTCGGGCCTGGGACGGTCGGTTTCCATTTGACTTGACTGAGCAACGGCCATCGTATGCGAGGACCCCGCCACGCCGGGAGGCCTGCCGATACCGCGACCGTCCGCTGCTTCACATCTCTTCGAAAGGCACAACGGACGGGCGCCGCGGATGGTGCCGCACGGCACCGACGAATTGCGCGAATTGTGATCGCCCGCTCACGCACGGCAAATACCTGGCACGTTCGGGCGCCTCCGAGCAGAATCGGCCGATGGACCCCGTGACGCTGACCACCGACCGCCTCCTGCTGCGCACGGTCGGCCCGCACGACACCGATGCCGTGTTCCGCGCCGTCCAGGACCCCGACATCCTGCGCTGGACCACGATCCCCTCGCCCTACCTCCCCGAACACGCCAGCAGCTTCACCGAGCAACTCGTCCCCGACGGCTGGGCGGACGGCACGATGTTCACGTTCGGCGTCTTCCTCCCCGAAGGGGAGGACCTGGTGGGCATGCTCGGCCTCACGATGCGCGCCCTGGGCGTCGCGGAGGTCGGCTTCTGGACGGCGAAGGAACACCGCGGCAAGGGCTACACCACCGAGGCGGTTCTCACCGCCGTCCGCTGGTCCTTCACCGAGGCCTCCATCGACCGCGTCGAATGGCGCGCCGAGGTGGGCAACCACGCCTCCCGCGCGGTCGCGGAACGCGCCGGCTTCACCATGGAGGGCACCCAACGCTCCGCCCTCAACAACAAGGGCGTACGCAGAGACTGCTGGGTGGCCTCCCTCCTCCCGTCGGACCTGGGCCTGCCGTCGACGGCGCCGTACTTGCCGGCGCAGCCGCAACAGCCGTAGACCCGCGCGCCCACCCTCACAAACCCCCAGCTCACCCCCCCACTGTCAGTGCCACCGCCTATCGTGCGAGCCATGACGACCCCGCGCCCCAGCACCGATCTCTCGGCAGACGAGGCCCGCCGCATCGCCCTCCGCGCCCAGGGCCTCCTCGGCACGCCCAACCGCAGATCCGGCGTCCGCGGCGTCCTGCGTCACCTCGGCGCGGTCCAGCTGGACACCATCTCGGTCCTGGCCCGCTCCCATGAGCTCATCCCGTACGCCCGCCTGGGCGCGGTGGGCCGCAGCACGGTCGAGAACTCATACTGGAAGACGCCATCCCTTGGCACGCCTTCGGCACGACCTCACGCCTTCGAGTACTGGTCCCACGCGGCCTGCATCCTCCCGGTCGAGGAGTGGCCCCACTTCGCCTTCCGCCGCCGCGCCTACCGCAACCGCCCGCACTGGGGCCACGATCTCCCGGACGGCGCCTACGACCAGGTGATCAAGCAGCTCACCACCGAAGGCCCGCTCACCGCCACGGAATTGGGCGGCGCGAAGAAGACCAGCGACTGGTGGGACTGGTCCGGCTCCAAGGTCGCCGTGGAGCGCGCCCTGATGTACGGCGAGGTCGTCTGCGTCGAGCGCCGGGGCTGGAAGCGGGTGTACGACCTGGCGGAGCGCGCCATCCCGGCCGACCTGCTCCACGACGAGCTGGACGACACCGAGTGCCTCCGTCGTCTGGTCGGCCTCGCGGGGCAGTCCCTCGGCGTCGGCACCCGCGCGGACATCGCCGACTACCACCGCCTCAAGGCCGAGCAGGTCGACGCGGTCATCGCGGACTCCGGCCTGGTCCCGGTCACGGTGGAGGGCTGGGGCAAACCCGCCTGGGCCGACCCGGCAGCCCTGGAGACCACCCCGCGCGGCCGCCACCGCACCACGCTTCTGTCCCCGTTCGACTCCCTGATCTGGGAACGGGCGCGCACAGAGCGGATCTTCGGCTTCACCCACCGCCTGGAGGCCTACGTCCCCCGCCAGAAGCGCGTCCACGGCTACTTCGCGATGCCGGTCCTGTCCGGCGGCCGTCTCATCGGCCGAGTGGACCCGGCCCGCGAAGGCCGCACCCTGGTGGCCAAGCAGGTCACCCTGGACAGCCGGAAGGCGGTTCCGGGGGTCGCCCAGGCCCTGGTGGAGGCGGCGAGCTGGGTGGACTGCACGAACGTACGCGTGGAACGCGTCGAGGCCCCGGAGCTGCGCGAGCCCCTCGCGCAGGCACTCACCGGCCTGCTGGCCTGAGAGCGGCCGAGGCCCGTCCTGGAATCCGCTACCGGATCTCCAGGATCTTCTCCCGCATCGCGTACACCACGGCCTCCATCCTGGAGTGCAGCTGAAGCTTCTCAAGGATGTTGCGCACATGGTTCTTCACGGTGTTCTCGGAGATGAACAACTCCTTCGCGATATCGCGGTTGTTCATGCCCGTGGCGACCAGCTTGAGCACCTCCAGCTCACGGTCGGTCAGCCGCGGCGCCGGGACCAGCCGCCGCTCGTCCGTCCGCTGGATCATCGACTTGAACTCGGTGAGCAGCTTGGACGCCATGGACGGGCTGATCTGCGACTGCCCGTCCGCCACCGCGCGAATGGCGGTGGCCACCTCGTCCGTGGAGATCTCCTTCAGGAGATAGCCGGTCGCCCCCGCCTTGATCGCCTCATAGAGGTCGGCCTCCTCGTCGCTGATCGTCAGCATGATGATCTTCGCGCTGGGTGCCACCTCCTTGATGGAGGTGCAGGCCTCGATCCCGCCCCGCTTCGGCATCCGCACATCCATCAGCACGATGTCGGGCAGCAGATCGGCGGCCTTGTCGACGGCCTCGGCGCCGTCCCCCGCCTCCCCGACGACCTGGATGTCCTCCTCGGCGGCGAGCACGATCTCCAGTCCACGGCGGAAGAGGGCGTGGTCGTCCACGACGAGGACTCTGATCGGCTCCTTGCGTGAGGAGCCCGGGTCCGGGCGCATGCCGACGACACCGCCGTCGGCATCCTCGTCCTGCATCGGTCCGAAGGTGTCCGCCATCGTTCCTCCCCCTGAAGGCTGTGGCTGGTCAGGTGCCATCGCCAACCCAAGGCAGCGGCCCACCGGTTGGGCCGGTGCGGCCATGATTTCATGCCCGGACGACACCGCGGTGACAGAGCGGGGCGCGAAGTGGTCGCACACCGGTGCCCCTGGGGGCGCACACGCGCTCCAGGGGCACCCGCTCGTCGTCAGCCGGGTGGCTCAGCCGCCCAGCGTGCCACCGGCCGCCTGGGCGTCCGCCTCCGCGACCATCGGGTCCGTGTTGAGGTGGATGACGCCGTAGTCGTAAGCGTGCCGTCGGTAGACGACACTCGGTTCCTTGGTCTCCGAGTCGATGAACAGATAGAAGTCGTGCCCGACCAGCTCCATCTCGTAGAGAGCCTGGTCGAGGGACATCGGGGAGGCGACGTGCGTCTTCTCGCGTACGACGAGGGGACCCTCGCCCTTCACTTCCAGCGAGCCGATCTTCTTGGTGGGAACGCCGTCCGACTCTTCCTCCTGGAAGGCGTGGCCGTTCCCGTTGAGCGTCGCCGCGCCCGGGACATGGTCGGGGACCTCGGCTGCCGTGAGCCGTCGCGCACCTCGGCGCGAGTAACGCTTGTCATGCTGCTTGCGCAGCCGCGCGTCCAGCTTCTCCGCCGCCAGATCCAGTGCCGCGTACGGGTCGCTGGCCGCCGCCTCCGCCCTGATCACCGGACCGCGGGAGCGGAGCGTGATCTCCACTCGGTCGGAGCGGTCGGCCTGTCGGGGGTTGGGCTCCTTGGACACCTCGACGTCGAGGCTGATCACCTTGCCATCGAGCTTCTGGATCTTCTCCAGCTTCAGCTTCTCGGCCACGTGCTTGCGGAACCGCTCGGGCACCTCGGTCTTGCGGCCCTTGACGACGATGTCCACGCAGAACTCCGTTCCCGGATCGCTCCGCTCCAACGGCGGAGCATCTCCCTTTTGCACCAGGCTCCGGCGAACCCCGGAACCTCGGACTCGGTGACTTCCACCTCCTCCTCCCCCATGGGCAAGATCTCCACCCCGCCGGCCCGGGTGAATACGGAAACCCGCAGCACGGCATTCAGTTTTGAGAGGGATGGCCTGCGCCTTTCTCTCACAACCGAACATATCTCGCCCGGACGGATGTCGTCACCCTCTACCGCGGCGTACCTCCGTTCAGGTGAATTGGCCCTCTCATTACCTGCAACGATGCAAGTTCGGTGTCAGTTCCGGTTTATTTCGAAAGCATCCGGCGAAGCCGCGACGACGGCCGCGCACAGCCCATCACCTGCGGGGATACCGCGCGCCATTCCCGGCACTCCGTGCCTCCGCACCACCGCCTCCGCCTTCACTTCCGCACTCCGTTCCCCTCTGTGTTGTCTGTCTTCCCGTCCAACCGCCGTACACACCGCCGTCACCCCGGCATCACCACCAATCAGCCGTACCGTCCTTCCTGTCCGCTCCCGCCCGTCCCCACCCGCACCACCCGCCGCGCCTTCCCGCACCGCGCGCGCCGCCTCCGCCAATGAGGCACCGGTCGTCATCAGGTCGTCGACCAGTACGACCGAACCACCGCCCGGACCGCCGCCCAGCAGCCGGCCGCCACCCGGCGCGACCTCCAGAGCGCCCGCCAGATTGTCCAGCCGCTGCCGGGAGTTGAGCCCCGACTGATCGGCCACGGCCCGCCGCTGCCGCAGCACGGCGAGCACCCGCGCGGGAGTCCCGGCCCGCCGCAGCTCGGCCGCCGCCGCGAGCGCGATCCGCCGCGCCGGGTCATGCCCGCGAGCCCGCACGGCCCCGCGCGCCGACGGCACGGGCACCAGCAGCACCGCACCCCCGCGCGGGCCGTGCTCCGCCCGGAGCCCCTCCCGCACGGCTCCGGCCAGCGCCACCCCGAGCGGCGCCGCGAGCGCCAGCGCCCCGCGCTCCTTGTGGGCCAGCAGGACGGCCCGTACCTCGTCCGCATACCGAGCAGCCGCGTGCACGACCGGCAGCCCGGGCGGCTCCGGATCAGGCCGTACCCGGCACGGCGCCACCCCGCTCAGTGCCGTACGGCACTGAGGGCAGAGCACCGTACGAGGCTGCCCGCAGCCCCCGCACTCGGCCGGCAGCACCAGATCGGTGAGGTCCCGCCACCACCCCCGCATAACCACCACTGTGCCCATCCGGGCGCCGACCTGCCACCCCTGTGGACAACCGCCTGTGGATAACTCCGCCGACGTCCCGCAAAGGCCATCCGACGACCCTCCGACACGGGAAAACACGGCAGAAGAAGGCACGGCATGCCAAGGCACGGCATGAGAAAAGCGGCCCTCCCCGCCGAAGCCAAGCCCCGGCCGGAAGCAGCCGCTCCCCCCTCGACACCCTCAACAGCGGGTCCGCTCACCCCGGATAGACCGGTGCCGTCCCGTCCGTCACGACCTTCTGCCACTGCCCGCCCACCTCAAGGCGCACGATGCCGTCCTCGGAGTACGCCACCAGAGCCAGCTGGTCGTCCTCGGTCGCGGCGATCTCCTTCACCCCGGTGAGCGCGGCGGGCGCCGGCCCCTCCGGTATCGATCCGTCGGCCTGCACGTACCGCACCGTCTGCACGCCGTCCTGCTCGCGTCCGACCACCACGAGCCGGCTGTCGCCCGCCCAGGAGACGGTGGTGACCTCCTCCAACTGCGGTGTCACGGAGCGCAGTTCCATGACCGAGACCGTCGGCCGGTCCTCCCCGGGCTTCGTCTCGCGCTCGATCCGCCCGATGAGCAGCGACGACTGGTCGCCGTTGGACACGACCAGCGCGATCCGCACCCCGTCCGCGGCGACCCGCACCGACTCGATGCGCCCGTCCAGCCCCGGTGTCCTCACCTCGAGCGGATCGCCCGCGCCGTTCTCCAGCAGAAGCAGCTTCGGGTCGCCCGGGTTCCGGTCGGCGATCCAGAGGTCGTGCTGGGCGTCCCAGCTCGGCGCGGTCAGCCGGTCCTTCTCCGTCTTGCCCGCACTGCGCAGCACCGGCTCCCCGAGCGACCCGCCCGACACCAGCGAGCCGACGTACAGCTGCTTGCCGTCCCGGCCGACCCCGGCAGCCATTTCCTCGTCCCGCGAGACGGCCGCGGACCGCAGCTGGGTCTGCCCCTCGCCCAGCGCGCCCGGCACCGCCTCCGGTGTCCGCGCGCCCTCCTCGGCCTTCATCCGCACCAGCCGGTGCTCGTCGTCGACGAAGTACACGTACTCGACTTCAGCCGTGGACCCGCGCGTGGCCGTGGACCCGGCCCGCCCCGAGGCCAGCGAGCACAGTTGCCGGTCTCCCGACTCCAGTACGACCTCTTCCAGCGAGGGCGACAGGCTGCGCAGGGTGAACAGCAGCTGGGCCGCCATCTCGGTGCACTTGTTCAGGCCGACCCGGGCCGCCTTGTCGTTCAGCGGCACGGTCAGCTTGTTCTGCTCGTCGGGCGTCAGCGTGGTGGTGCCCTTCGCGAGCGCCGTACCCGTGGGGAAGCTCGTGCGGACCACGGGCCTGAGCAGGCTGGTGGGCCCCTTCAGCAGCGAGCGCACCATCTGCGTCATCGGGTCGACACGCTCGCGTACGAAAACGGGATCGGCGACGGCCGCCGTCTGCCGGCTCCCGCCCGCGATGCTGTTCGAGGCGAAGTAGTACTTGTTGACCGACGTGTAGTTGCGCTCGAAGTCGCCCTGCCCCATGACGACACCCGGCGGCAGCTCGTCGATGCGCCACTGCTTGGTCTTCGGGTCCTGCGCGAGATGCAGCAGCGCCTCGTACCCGCCGTCCGCCGGCGCGTACGACTGCTGCTCGTCCACCGTGGCGACCTTGAGGCCACTCAGCGTGAACGACGTCTCCCCCGTCTCCTCCCGCCCCCGCGGCCGGGGCAGCTCGAAGGCGTCGGGGCCGTCCGCGAGCACCGTGGTGCCCGTCTTCGGCTGCCACGCCTTCGCCGCGTCCTTGGTCAGATACTGACTCGCGATCTCGTAATTCGGATCGTCGCTGGTCAGCGCCTCAAGAAAGCCCTGTACAAGCTGCGTGGGCGTCGCGTCCTCCGAGGGCGGCATCGCGAACACCCGCACCCGGGTGTCCTGACGCGGAGTGGAGTCCACCCCGCTCAGATCCCCGCTGTCGGGCATCGAGGCACACCCGGCCAGCAGTACGGCGCCACAGGCGACGTACGCCACCGCGCGTCCCGGCCGCCGCCGGGTGTCCCCCTCGCGGTCAGCGCCCACGAAATGCCTCCCCTTGCCTGCTCGGGTCCTGCGACGGCCCGGCCTCCTGATCGCGCGCCGCCTCCCCAGCGGGCGCGTCGTCCTGTCGTCGCGGCGCCGAGGCGGGCCGGGGCACGACGCGCGCGCCGTTGCCCGGCAGCGCCGTCGGATCGGCCATGGGGGCCACTCCGTTCGGCCGCTGCGGGATCGGGCCACGCGAGGGCATGCCGGACGCCTCGCCGGTCAGCTGTGCCGGCACGGTCGCGCTCTTCTCCCCGCGCGGGAGACCCGCGTCGTCCAGCCCGCGGTTACGGCGCGAGTCCTTCGGCTCCAGCGGTATCGGGGAACCCCTGAGCGGCTCGTCCGCGGTCCGCGGCAGCGTCAGGCGGAACTGGGAGCCGCCGCCGGGCTCCCCCCATGCCTGGAGCCAGCCGCCGTGCAGCCGGGCGTCCTCCAGGGCGATGGACAGCCCCAGACCCGTACCGCCGGTGGTACGCGCGCGTGCCGGGTCGGCCCGCCAGAAACGGCTGAAGACGCGGGTCGCCTCGCCGGGCTTGAGCCCGACACCGTAGTCGCGCACCGCGACCGCGACCGCCCCGCCCGCCGAGGCGAGCTTGACCACCACGTCCCGGCCCTCGCCGTGCTCCACGGCGTTGACCACGAGATTGCGCAGCACGCGCTCCACGCGCCGCGCGTCGGCCTCGGCGACGACGGGCTGCTGGTCGCCCACCATCCGTATCGTCGTGCCCTTGCGCTCGGCGAGCGGCTCGGCCCCGCTGACCACCCTGCGCACGACCTCGCGCAGGTCGATCGGCTCGGCCTCCAGTGCCGCCGCGCCCGCGTCGAACCGGCTGATCTCCAGCAGGTCCGCGAGCAGCGACTCGAACCGGTCCAGCTGGTCGGCGAGCAGCTCGGCCGACCGCGCGGTCACCGGGTCGAAGTCCTCCCGCGCCTCATGGATGACGTCGGCGGCCATCCGTACGGTCGTCAGCGGCGTCCGCAGCTCGTGCGACACGTCGGACACGAACCGCCGCTGCATCCGCGACAGGTCCTCCAGCTGCTGAATCTTCAGCTGAAGGTTCTGCGCCATCTTGTTGAAGGCCTCGCCCAGACGGGCGATGTCGTCCTCGCCGGTGACCTTCATCCGCTCCTGGAGACGCCCGGCGGACAGCCGCTCGGCGATCCCGGCCGCCATCCGCACCGGCGTGACGACCTGGCGCACGACCAGCCAGGCGATGGCCCCGAGCAGGACGACCACGAACAGCCCCGCGGTCGCCAACGTGCCCTTGACCAGGCTCAGCGACTTCTCCTCCTGCGTGAGCGGGAAGAGGTAGTACAGCTGGTACGGGTCGCCGTTGGGGTCATTGACCTGCTTGCCGATGACAAGGGCCGGCTGGGACTCCTTGTCGGCGTTGTAGATGATCCGCGTGTAGCTCTGGGCCGCCGCAGTACCGCTGTCGATCCGCTCCCGCAGGTTCTCGGGCACGCTGGCGCTCGGGTCGACGTAGTTCGAGGCGCGCGGACCGCGTCCGCCGCCGCTGTCCCCGCCGGAGGGCAGCGTCACGACCTCGAAGGCGCCCTGGCCACCGCTGGCCAGCGATTCCACCAGGTCACTCATCCACTCGATGACGTTCTGGTCGGACCGGCCGTCCGCGGCGGCGGCGCCGTCGCCGGTCCCGGACCCCAGGCCCGTCTCGTCGGCCTTCTGCTTGGCCGCGGCGAAACCGCCGGTGGCCTGGGACTGCGAGGCCTTCACCTTGGCGTCCAGCAGGCCATTGCGCACCTGCCCGATGACCACGAAGCCCAGCAGCAGCACGACGCCCAACGACATCAGCAGGGTCGTGACCACGACCTTGAGCTGGATATTGCGCCGCCACAGCCGCATGACCGGCAGCAGCGGCCTACGCACCCAGCGCATGAACAGCCGAAGGACCGGACTGCCCTGGACTCCGCCCTGGAGCAGCCCGCCCTCCAGGAATCGTCCCCAGCGGGAGCCTGCCGTCCCCCGGCCGACAGACCGCCCCGCGCGGGCCCCGGACCGTCCGGGCGCCGAAGCGGCACTGTCACCGGACATGTCAGCTCGGCCCCGCCTTGTAACCGACACCACGGACGGTCACCACGATCTCCGGCCGCTCGGGGTCCCTCTCGACCTTGGAGCGCAGCCGCTGTACATGGACATTGACCAGGCGGGTGTCGGCGGCGTGCCGATAGCCCCACACCTGCTCCAGCAGGACCTCTCGGGTGAACACCTGCCACGGCTTGCGCGCGAGCGCGACCAGCAGATCGAACTCCAGCGGCGTCAGCGCGATCGACTGCCCGTCCCGCTTCACCGAGTGCCCGGCCACGTCGATGACCAGGTCACCGATGGCGAGCTGCTCCGGCGCCGGCTCCTCCGACCTCCGCAGCCGCGCCCGGATCCGGGCGACCAGCTCCTTCGGCTTGAACGGCTTGACGATGTAGTCGTCCGCGCCCGATTCCAGGCCCACGACTACATCGACGGTGTCGCTCTTGGCCGTGAGCATCACGATCGGTACACCCGACTCCGCCCGGATCAGACGGCACACCTCGATGCCGTCCCGTCCGGGCAGCATCAGGTCGAGCAGCACCAGGTCAGGTTTGGTCTCACGGAAAGCGGCCAGCGCCTTGTCGCCGTCAGCTACGAAAGACGGCTCGAAACCTTCACCACGCAGCACGATGCCGAGCATCTCGGCCAGTGCGGTGTCGTCGTCGACGACAAGGACTCGTCCCTTCATAAACGACATCATCCCATTCTCGTAACAGTGACCGGGGCGCTGGTGAGAAGGGTCACTGGCCTGTGACGATAGTCGTATGGGGTCGCTACTGTCTGCCCTCGTCCATCGATCTTGAGGCCGACGGCCGGTCGACGCGGTGTCGACGCCAGGCCGGCGGCCCGCCGGACACCGGCCGCCGACACAGCGTGACCACCCGCCGTCAGCCGATCGTCACCTCCCGTGACCTGGCACACACCTCCGCCAGCGCCTCAGCCGTCACGGGCGACACCACACCCTCTTCCGTCACGATCGCCGTCACCAGCTCCGGCGGTGTCACATCGAACGCCGGGTTGTACGCCTGGGTCCCCAACGGCGCCACCGGTATCCCACCGCCCGGCCCCGTCACCGGCACCTGCGGCGCGGTCACCTCGGTCACCTCGAACCCGGCACGCTGCTCCACCTCGATGGACGCCCCGTCCGGCGTGTCCGGGTCCACCGTCGTCACCGGCGCCACCACGATGAACGGCACATGGTGGTACCGCGCGAGCACCGCGAGCGGATAGCTCCCCACCTTGTTCGCCACCGCCCCGTCCGCCGCGATCCGGTCCGCGCCGATCAGCACCGCGTCCACCTCACCGGCCGCGAACAGCGAACCCGCCGCGTTGTCCGTCAGCAGGGTGTACGCCATCCCGCTGCGCGCCGCCTCGTACGCCGTCAGCCGGGCCCCTTGCAGCAGCGGACGCGTCTCGTCCACCCACAGCCGCCGCAACCGCCCCACCCGATGCGCCGCGAGCGCCACCGCGAACGCCGTGCCCTCCCCACCGGACACCAGCGAACCGGTGTTGCAGTGCGTCAGAACCCGGTGCCCACCACCGGGCAACAACTCGTCGAGCAGCGCCATGCCCCGCTCGGCCATCCGTGCGCTGGCCTCGGCATCGTCCCGGTGCAGCTTCCGCGCGGCGGCCAACGCCGCCTCCGCCGCCTTGTCGGTGTCACCACTGCGGGCCAACTCGGCCCGGTGCGCGGCCTGCGCCCTGCGCACCCCGACAGCGAGGTTCACCGCGGTGGGCCGAGCGGCCGCGAGCGCGTCCGCGGCGTCGTCCACGTCGAATCCCCGCACGGCGGCGAGGGCGACACCGTACGCCCCCGCGATCCCGAGCAGCGGCGCTCCGCGCACGGCGAGCGAACGGATCGCCTCCACCAGCATCGGCGCATCCGTACAGACCAGTTCGACCTCCTCTGCGGGCAGCCTCGTCTGGTCGAGCAGGACCAGGACGGGGCCTTCGGGTGGCTCTTCCCAGCGGATCACCGGTATCTCGGTCGGCCGCTTGTCCTCGCCTGATTGCGCGTGCTGATCAGCCATGCGGTCAGTCTGCCCGTTATTCGGCGGACAATTGAAGGTGTGCAGCCCATACCTTGGCCGGTCACCGGATGACCACCCCATGGCACGATGGCTGCCAACCTGCCACCGCGACCCGCGGACGGGCACCGTGAAGGAGCGACGATGAACGACACTCCGGGCTGGGCCTCGCCCGGATCCGCCCCGTCCGACGGGCAGGAGCACGGCAAGTCCGGCCCTGACCGGCCCGCCGACCGCCCGGACCCCGAGCAGCCCACGGACCAGCCCGGCACACAGCCTCAGGACCCCGGCTCGAAATGGTCCAAGGAGCAGCCGCCACCGGCCCAGTGGTCCGCGCCCACCGGCCCACCGGCCCCGGAGCAGACCCCGCCTCCCCCGCCGCCCGGCCCCGGCTGGGGCAGCAGGCCCCCCGCGAGCGGCGGCCACGGAGGTTACGGCGGACACGGCGCCTGGGGCGGCGGTTGGGGCGGCCCCCCGCCCGCGGCCAAGCCCGGTGTGATCCCGCTGCGTCCGCTCGGCGTCGGTGAGATCCTCGACGGCGCCGTCTCCACCATGCGCGCCTACTGGCGCACGGTCCTCGGCATCGCGCTCACCGTCGCCGTCCTCACCGAGATCGTCGTCGTCCTGCTCCAGGGCTTCTTCCTGAACGACCGCATCGACACCGACGCCCTCAACGACCCCAGCGCCACCCTCAGCGAACTCACCCGCGCCATGGGCGACGCCATGCTCAGCTACGGCGTCATCTCCCTGGTCTCGCTGATCGGCACCATCATCGCGACGGCCCTGCTCACCACCGTCACCAGCCGCGCCGTCCTCGGCAAGCCGGTCAACCTCAGCGAGGCCTGGAACGACGCCCGCCCGCAGGTCGCCAGATTGTTCGGCCTGATCTTCCTGCTGCTGCTCATCGCCTTCGGCATCGTCGCCGTCGGCGTCCTGCCCGGCGTCCTGGTGGCCGCCGCGGGCGCCGGCGAGGCGGGCGCCGCGCTCACCGCCCTCGGCAGCCTGTGCACGATCGTCGTCGCGATCTGGGTGATGGTCCGCTTCTCCCTCGCCTCCCCGGCGCTGATGCTGGAGAAGCAGGGCATCGTGAAGTCGATGAGCCGCTCCGTGAAGCTGGTCCGCGGCTCCTGGTGGCGGATGTTCGGCATCCAGCTGCTGGCGATGATCATCGCGAGCATCCTGGCGTCGATCATCGCCATCCCGTTCGCCTTCCTGGCCGACGCCCTCAGCGGCGACAGCGTGGGCGGCCTCCTCGAGAGCGGCGGCGGTGACCTCGGCTGGACCTACCTCATCGTCAGCGGTATCGGCTCGGTGATCGGCTCCATGATCACCTTCCCGATCTCGGCCGGCGTCACCGTGCTCCTCTACATCGACCAGCGCATCCGCCGCGAAGCCCTCGACCTCGAACTGGCCCGCGCCGCCGGTGTCCAGGGCTACGGATCCGACACCCCGGGGAGCTGAACCGGTGAGCCTGGCGGGGGGAGTTCTCACCACGGCGCCGGCCCTGCCACCCGCCGCGGTACGCATGTCACTGCACATCGGCGACGCCTTCGCGCTGTCGCCGGCGCGCTCCGACGACGAACCGCCCCTGACGATCCCGCGCGACCCGGCCCAGGAGGCCGCCCGCCGGGAACTGTCCAAGCGGATGTACCACGAGAACGACCCCGGCTTCTTCCAACGCGCCCTCGATGCCTTCTGGCGCTGGGTCGACGACCTGTTCAGCAGCGCGTCGGCCGTGACACCCGGAGGACCGCTCGGCCTGGTCGTCGTCATCATGACCGTACTCGCCGTCCTCGGCGCCCTGTGGTGGCGCCTCGGCACCCCCCGCCGCGAACCCGCGTCCGCCGCCGCCCTGTTCGACGACCGCCCCCGCAGCGCCGCCGAACACCGCGCCGCCGCCGAAGCACACGCCGCCCAGGGCCACTGGAACCAGGCCGTCCAGGAACGCATGCGCGCCATCGTCCGATCCCTGGAGGAACGGGCCCTCCTCGACGTCCGCCCCGGCCGCACCGCCGACGAGGCCGCAGCCGAAGCCGGCCGCGCCCTGCCCTCCCACACCGACCGACTGCGCGCCACCGCACGGGACTTCGACGATGTGACATATGGCGGCCGAGCCGCGACCGAACCGTCGTACCGGCGCATCGCGGACCTCGACCACGACCTGGAGCGCACCAAGCCCCAGCTCACCACCACCAGCACCAGCACCAGCACCCACAGCGCGGCCCACAACTCCCGCCCGGGAGGCGCCGGATGACCACGGAGGCCACGCTCCCGCCCACTTCGGTCTCGCCCACCGCCCGCCAGGTGTGGACCCGCGCGCGAGGCATCGCCCTCGCCCTGGTCGTCCTCCTCGCGGGCGCCGTGGCGATCGCCGTGATCCGCTCCGACACCCGGCACGGCACCCTCGACCCGCGCTCCGCCGACCCCCAGGGCAGCCGCGCAGTCGCCGAACTCCTCGCCGACAGAAGTGTCTCCACGCGCGTGGTCACCACCCTCGACGAAGCACGCGCCGCCACCGGCCCCGACACCACACTCCTCGTCGCCGCCCCCGACCTGCTGACCGAGCGTCAACAGACCGCCCTGCACTCCGCGACCACCGGCAGCGGCGGACGCACCCTCCTGGTAGCCCCCGGCAGTTGGTCCGTCGAGCGACTCGCCCCCGGTGTCATCGCCGACCCCGGCAAGAGCCTCGACTCCACGCTCCAGCCGGCCTGCGACCTGCCCGAGGCCCAGCGCGCAGGCCCCGCCGACACGGGTGGCATCCGCTACACCACCACCCACCTCCGGGCGACCTCCTGCTACCCGAGCGAGCGCCTGGCCACCCTCCTGTTCATCCCGGACACCTCCGGGGACGGCGACACCGTCGTCCTCGGCGCGCCCGACATCCTCACCAACGACCGCCTCGACGAGCAGGGCAACGCCTCGCTCGCCCTCCAACTCCTCGGCTCCCGCCCCCATCTGGTCTGGTACCTCCCCTCGCTCTCCGACTCCACCGCCGCCGGCACCGAAGGCGAGCGCGGCTTCTTCAGCCTGCTCCCCTCGGGCTGGCTCTGGGGCACACTCCAGCTCTTCATCGCGGCAGCCCTCGCCGCCCTCTGGCGGGCACGCCGACTCGGCCCCCTCATGACCGAGAAACTCCCCGTCGCGATCCGCGCCTCCGAAACCGTCGAAGGCCGCGCCCGCCTCTACCGCAAGGCCAACGCCCGCGACCGCGCCGCAACCGCTCTTCGCTCCACCACCCGCACCCGCCTCGCCCCCCTCGTAGGCGTCCCCGTCGCCCAGGCACACGCGCCCGAAGCCCTGCTCCCCGCCCTGTCCACTCACCTCCACGGCGACGGACAGTCCCTGCACACCCTCCTCTTCGGCCCGCCGCCCGGCGACGACGCAGCCCTCATCTCCCTCGCCGACCAACTCGACGCCCTCGAAAGTGAGGTACGCCGTCCATGACGGACCCGACCACCGACAACGCCGGGCAGACCGGAGACCGGGCCGATTCCCGAGCCTCCCTGGAAGCCCTGCGCGCCGAGATCGCCAAAGCCGTGGTCGGCCAGGACCCCGCCGTGACCGGCCTCGTCGTCGCCCTCCTCTGCCGCGGACACGTACTACTAGAAGGAGTCCCCGGGGTCGCCAAAACGTTGCTCGTCCGCACCCTCGCATCCGCACTCGAACTCGACACCAAGCGAGTCCAGTTCACCCCCGACCTCATGCCGAGCGACGTGACCGGCTCCCTGGTCTACGACACCCGCACCGCGGAGTTCTCCTTCCAGCCCGGCCCGGTCTTCACCAACCTCCTCCTCGCGGACGAGATCAACCGCACGCCCCCGAAGACCCAGTCGTCCCTCCTCGAAGCCATGGAGGAACGCCAGGTCACGGTCGACGGCACGCCCCGCCCGCTCCCCGAGCCCTTCCTGGTCGCGGCAACCCAGAACCCGGTCGAGTACGAGGGCACCTACCCCCTCCCCGAAGCCCAACTGGACCGCTTCCTCCTCAAACTGACGATCCCTCTGCCCTCCCGTCAGGACGAGATCGCCGTCCTCACCCGCCACGCCGAGGGCTTCAACCCCCGCGACCTGCACGCCGCGGGCGTCCGCCCCGTAGCTGGCGCCGCCGACCTCGAAGCCGCCCGAGCCGCCGTGGCCAAGACCACCGTCTCCCCCGAGATCACGGCCTACGTCGTCGACATCTGCCGCGCCACCCGCGAATCGCCGTCCCTCTCCCTCGGCGTCTCCCCGCGCGGAGCGACAGCCCTCCTCGCCACCGCGCGCGCGTGGGCATGGCTGACCGGCCGCGACTACGTCATCCCCGACGACGTCAAAGCCCTGGCCCTGCCCACCCTCCGGCACCGCGTCCAACTCCGCCCCGAGGCGGAAATGGAGGGCGTGACAGCCGACTCCGTGATCAACGCGATCCTCGCTCACGTCCCCGTCCCGCGCTGATGGCACTCACCGGACGCACCGCACTCCTCGCGGCCCTGGGCTCCCTCCCCGTCGGCATCTGGGAACCCAGCTGGGCCGGCATCCTCGCCGTCAACG
This sequence comes from Streptomyces cinnabarinus, assembly GCF_027270315.1. NCBI lineage: Bacteria > Bacillati > Actinomycetota > Actinomycetes > Kitasatosporales > Streptomycetaceae > Streptomyces > Streptomyces cinnabarinus. Next base: position 3,750,739 of record NZ_CP114413.1, read on the forward strand.
CCCCCCTCGCGGTGGCCTGCGCCTGCGACTTCGCACTCGCCGCCCCCGTACGCCGTCTCGGCCTGACCCGCTCCGGCGACACCTCAGCCCGCCTGGGCGAAACCGCCGACGTCACGCTCACGGTCACCAACCCGTCCGGCCGCCCCCTGCGCGCCCACCTCCGAGACGCCTGGCCACCGAGCAGTTGGCAGCCCGGCACCGAGATCGAAGCCTCCCGGCACAGCCTGACCGTCCCGCCCGGCGAACGCCGCCGCGTCACCACGCGCCTGCGCCCCACCCGCCGAGGCGACCGCCAGGCCGACCGCGTGACCATCCGCTCCTACGGCCCACTCGGCCTGTTCACCCGCCAGGGAACACACAAGGTCCCGTGGACGGTACGTGTCCTGCCCCCCTTCACCAGCCGCAAGCACCTCCCGTCCAAACTCGCCCGCCTACGCGAACTCGACGGCCGCACCAGCGTCCTCACCCGCGGCGAAGGCACCGAATTCGACAGTCTCCGCGAGTACGTCCCCGGCGACGACACCCGCTCCATCGACTGGCGCGCCACCGCTCGGCAGTCCGCGGTAGCCGTACGCACCTGGCGCCCGGAACGCGACCGCCACATCCTCCTGGCCCTGGACACCGGCAGAACCTCGGCAGGCCGCGTGGGCGACGCCCCCCGTCTCGACTCCTCCATGGACGCGGCACTCCTCCTCGCCGCCCTCGCCTCCCGCGCCGGAGACCGCGTGGACCTCCTCGCCTACGATCGCCGAGTCCGCGCCCTCGTCCAGGGCCGAACCGCCGGCGACGTCCTCCCCTCCCTGGTCAACGCCATGGCCGTACTCGAACCCGAGCTCGTCGAAACAGACGCCCGCGGCCTCACCGCCACAGCACTCCGTACGGCGCCCCGCCACGCCCTCATCGTTCTCTTCACGAGCCTCGACGCGGCCCCGATCGAGGAGGGCCTGCTCCCGGTTCTCCCTCAACTCACTCAGCGCCACACCGTCCTCCTGGCGTCGGTGGCGGATCCGTATGTCGCCCGTATGGCCGCAGCCCGCGGCACCACGGACTCCGTCTACCAAGCGGCAGCAGCGGCCCAGGCCCAGAGCGAGCGCCACCGCACGGCAGACCAGCTCCGCCGCCACGGCGTCACAGTGGTCGACGCAACGCCGGACGAACTGGCACCCGCATTGGCGGACGCATATCTGGCCCTGAAGACGACAGGACGACTCTGAAAGGCACCCCCGAAAGGGGCCCTTAAACGCAGAAAACCCCGCACCGAAAGGTGCGGGGTTTTCTTCAAGTTTTGTTCGGCGGCGTCCTACTCTCCCACAGGGTCCCCCCTGCAGTACCATCGGCGCTGTGAGGCTTAGCTTCCGGGTTCGGAATGTAACCGGGCGTTTCCCTCACGCTATGACCACCGAAACACTATGAAACTGTCGAACAATGCCGCACCACATCAGGGATGTGGGGCTGTTCGTGGTTTCAGAACCAACACAGTGGACGCGAGCAACTGAGGACAAGCCCTCGGCCTATTAGTACCGGTCACCTCCACCCATTACTGGGCTTCCAGATCCGGCCTATCAACCCAGTCGTCTACTGGGAGCCTTACCCCATCAAGTGGGTGGGAATACTCATCTCGAAGCAGGCTTCCCGCTTAGATGCTTTCAGCGGTTATCCCTCCCGAACGTAGCCAACCAGCCATGCCCTTGGCAGAACAACTGGCACACCAGAGGTTCGTCCGTCCCGGTCCTCTCGTACTAGGGACAGCCCTTCTCAATATTCCTGCGCGCGCAGCGGATAGGGACCGAACTGTCTCACGACGTTCTAAACCCAGCTCGCGTACCGCTTTAATGGGCGAACAGCCCAACCCTTGGGACCGACTCCAGCCCCAGGATGCGACGAGCCGACATCGAGGTGCCAAACCATCCCGTCGATATGGACTCTTGGGGAAGATCAGCCTGTTATCCCCGGGGTACCTTTTATCCGTTGAGCGACGGCGCTTCCACAAGCCACCGCCGGATCACTAGTCCCGACTTTCGTCCCTGCTCGACCCGTCGGTCTCACAGTCAAGCTCCCTTGTGCACTTACACTCAACACCTGATTGCCAACCAGGCTGAGGGAACCTTTGGGCGCCTCCGTTACTCTTTAGGAGGCAACCGCCCCAGTTAAACTACCCATCAGACACTGTCCCTGATCCGGATCACGGACCCAGGTTAGACATCCAGCACGACCAGACTGGTATTTCAACGACGACTCACCGCGAACTGGCGTCCGCGTTTCAAAGTCTCCCAGCTATCCTACACAAGCCGAACCGAACACCAATATCAAACTGTAGTAAAGGTCCCGGGGTCTTTCCGTCCTGCTGCGCGAAACGAGCATCTTTACTCGTAGTGCAATTTCACCGGGCCTATGGTTGAGACAGTCGAGAAGTCGTTACGCCATTCGTGCAGGTCGGAACTTACCCGACAAGGAATTTCGCTACCTTAGGATGGTTATAGTTACCACCGCCGTTTACTGGCGCTTAAGTTCTCAGCTTCGCCCGACCGAAGTCGGACTAACCGGTCCCCTTAACGTTCCAGCACCGGGCAGGCGTCAGTCCGTATACATCGCCTTACGGCTTCGCACGGACCTGTGTTTTTAGTAAACAGTCGCTTCTCGCTGGTCTCTGCGGCCACACCCAGCTCGAGGAGCAAGTCCTCTCACCAGACATGGCCCCCCTTCTCCCGAAGTTACGGGGGCATTTTGCCGAGTTCCTTAACCATAGTTCACCCGAACGCCTCGGTATTCTCTACCTGACCACCTGAGTCGGTTTAGGGTACGGGCCGCCATGAAACTCGCTAGAGGCTTTTCTCGACAGCATAGGATCATCCACTTCACCACAATCGGCTCGGCATCAGGTCTCACCCTGTATGAGTGGCGGATTTGCCTACCACTCGGGCTACACCCTTACCCCGGGACAACCACCGCCCGGGATGGACTACCTTCCTGCGTCACCCCATCACTCACCTACTAACCGCTTGGTCCGGCGGCTCCACCACTCCCCTCAACTCCGAAGAGATCAGGGCGGCTTCACGGCCTTAGCATCACGATGCTCGATGTTTGACGCTTCACAGCGGGTACCGGAATATCAACCGGTTATCCATCGACTACGCCTGTCGGCCTCGCCTTAGGTCCCGACTTACCCTGGGCAGATCAGCTTGACCCAGGAACCCTTAGTCAATCGGCGCAAACGTTTCTCACGTTTGTATCGCTACTCATGCCTGCATTCTCACTCGTGAACCGTCCACAACTCGCTTCCGCGGCTGCTTCACCCGGCACACGACGCTCCCCTACCCATCACGATCCCCGTTGGGGGTATATATCGCAATGACACGACTTCGGCGGTACGCTTGAGCCCCGCTACATTGTCGGCGCGGAATCACTAGACCAGTGAGCTATTACGCACTCTTTCAAGGGTGGCTGCTTCTAAGCCAACCTCCTGGTTGTCTCTGCGACTCCACATCCTTTCCCACTTAGCGTACGCTTAGGGGCCTTAGTCGATGCTCTGGGCTGTTTCCCTCTCGACCATGGAGCTTATCCCCCACAGTCTCACTGCCGCGCTCTCACTTACCGGCATTCGGAGTTTGGCTAAGGTCAGTAACCCGGTAGGGCCCATCGCCTATCCAGTGCTCTACCTCCGGCAAGAAACACACGACGCTGCACCTAAATGCATTTCGGGGAGAACCAGCTATCACGGAGTTTGATTGGCCTTTCACCCCTAACCACAGGTCATCCCCCAGGTTTTCAACCCTGGTGGGTTCGGTCCTCCACGAAGTCTTACCTCCGCTTCAACCTGCCCATGGCTAGATCACTCCGCTTCGGGTCTTGAGCGCGCTACTATACCGCCCTATTCGGACTCGCTTTCGCTACGGCTTCCCCACACGGGTTAACCTCGCAACACACCGCAAACTCGCAGGCTCATTCTTCAAAAGGCACGCAGTCACGAGACGAAGAGCAAGCTCTCCGTCCGACGCTCCCACGGCTTGTAGGCACACGGTTTCAGGTACTATTTCACTCCGCTCCCGCGGTACTTTTCACCATTCCCTCACGGTACTATCCGCTATCGGTCACCAGGGAATATTTAGGCTTAGCGGGTGGTCCCGCCAGATTCACACGGGATTTCTCGGGCCCCGTGCTACTTGGGTGTCTCTCAAGCAAGCCGCTGACGTTTCGACTACGGGGGTCTTACCCTCTACGCCGGACCTTTCGCATGTCCTTCGCCTACATCAACGGTTTCTGACTCGCCCTATCGCCGGCAGACGATAGAAGAGAGATCCCACAACCCCGCTCACGCAACCCCTGCCGGGTCTCACACGTAAACGGTTTGGCCTCATCCAGTTTCGCTCGCCACTACTCCCGGAATCACGGTTGTTTTCTCTTCCTGCGGGTACTGAGATGTTTCACTTCCCCGCGTTCCCTCCACACTGCCTATGTGTTCAGCAGCGGGTGACAGCCCATGACGACTGCCGGGTTTCCCCATTCGGAAACCCCCGGATCAAAGCCTGGTTGACGACTCCCCGGGGACTATCGTGGCCTCCCACGTCCTTCATCGGTTCCTGGTGCCAAGGCATCCACCGTGCGCCCTTAAAAACTTGGCCACAGATGCTCGCGTCCACTGTGCAGTTCTCAAACAACGACCAGCCACCCATCACCCCGAACCCTTAACGGTTCGAGTGCACTGGGGCCGGCAACTGAAGACAGACCTTTACGGCCGTGCCCTCAGACACCCAACAGCGTGCCCGACACGATCAGCCGACCAGATCAGCGTTCCACGCCCCGAAGAGCAGTACTTGCGCCTGGTCCGTCCTGGACCGTGCCGAATAATCAACGTTCCACCCATGAGCAACCAGCACCGGACATTCGCCGATGTACTGGCCTCTGGACTGCCGAGGCAGCCTAGAAGTGCTCCTTAGAAAGGAGGTGATCCAGCCGCACCTTCCGGTACGGCTACCTTGTTACGACTTCGTCCCAATCGCCAGTCCCACCTTCGACAGCTCCCTCCCACAAGGGGTTGGGCCACCGGCTTCGGGTGTTACCGACTTTCGTGACGTGACGGGCGGTGTGTACAAGGCCCGGGAACGTATTCACCGCAGCAATGCTGATCTGCGATTACTAGCAACTCCAACTTCATGGGGTCGAGTTGCAGACCCCAATCCGAACTGAGACCGACTTTTTGAGATTCGCTCCACCTTGCGGTATCGCAGCTCATTGTATCGGCCATTGTAGCACGTGTGCAGCCCAAGACATAAGGGGCATGATGACTTGACGTCGTCCCCACCTTCCTCCGAGTTGACCCCGGCGGTCTCCTGTGAGTCCCCATCACCCCGAAGGGCATGCTGGCAACACAGAACAAGGGTTGCGCTCGTTGCGGGACTTAACCCAACATCTCACGACACGAGCTGACGACAGCCATGCACCACCTGTACACCGACCACAAGGGGGCGCCCATCTCTGGACGTTTCCGGTGTATGTCAAGCCTTGGTAAGGTTCTTCGCGTTGCGTCGAATTAAGCCACATGCTCCGCTGCTTGTGCGGGCCCCCGTCAATTCCTTTGAGTTTTAGCCTTGCGGCCGTACTCCCCAGGCGGGGAACTTAATGCGTTAGCTGCGGCACCGACGACGTGGAATGTCGCCAACACCTAGTTCCCACCGTTTACGGCGTGGACTACCAGGGTATCTAATCCTGTTCGCTCCCCACGCTTTCGCTCCTCAGCGTCAGTAATGGCCCAGAGATCCGCCTTCGCCACCGGTGTTCCTCCTGATATCTGCGCATTTCACCGCTACACCAGGAATTCCGATCTCCCCTACCACACTCTAGCTAGCCCGTATCGAATGCAGACTCGGGGTTAAGCCCCGAGCTTTCACACCCGACGTGACAAGCCGCCTACGAGCTCTTTACGCCCAATAATTCCGGACAACGCTTGCGCCCTACGTATTACCGCGGCTGCTGGCACGTAGTTAGCCGGCGCTTCTTCTGCAGGTACCGTCACTTTCGCTTCTTCCCTGCTGAAAGAGGTTTACAACCCGAAGGCCGTCATCCCTCACGCGGCGTCGCTGCATCAGGCTTTCGCCCATTGTGCAATATTCCCCACTGCTGCCTCCCGTAGGAGTCTGGGCCGTGTCTCAGTCCCAGTGTGGCCGGTCGCCCTCTCAGGCCGGCTACCCGTCGTCGCCTTGGTGAGCCATTACCTCACCAACAAGCTGATAGGCCGCGGGCTCATCCTTCACCGCCGGAGCTTTCGACCCTCACAGATGCCTGCGAGAGTGATATCCGGTATTAGACCCCGTTTCCAGGGCTTGTCCCAGAGTGAAGGGCAGATTGCCCACGTGTTACTCACCCGTTCGCCACTAATCCACCCCGAAGGGTTTCATCGTTCGACTTGCATGTGTTAAGCACGCCGCCAGCGTTCGTCCTGAGCCAGGATCAAACTCTCCGTGAATGTTTTCCCGTAATCGGGACGACACCACGAGAGCGGAACAGTCGGAGGAATGATCCGACCGTTCACAGCGTCCTCGCTGTGTTATTTCAAAGGAACCTCGTCCCGGTCGTGATGACCGGAGACGGGGTATCAACATATCTGGCGTTGATTTTTGGCACGCTATTGAGTTCTCAAGGAACGGTCGCTTCCTTTGTACTCACCCTCTCGGGCTTTCCTCCGGGCTTCCCTTCGGTCTTGCGTTTCCGACTCTACCAGATCTTTCCGATCCGATTTCCTCGGTGCTTTCCAGGTTCTCGCTCTCGCGTTTCCCTTTCCGGCGGTTCCGACTTTATCAGAAGTTTCGAGCCGGTCTGACCGGCCACTCGTTTCCGATTCATCGGGAGAGGCTTCTGAATAATCGATTCGATCGAAACTTCAAGAAGCAGCTAGACACTCACTGTCACCGACCGGATCAGGTCCAGTCCAGGCAACTGTTCGAATCTACCTCCCCGATCGGTCCGTGTCAACGGCTCTCTCGGGGCGAACAGGAGACTAGCAGCTCATCAGGTGTGTCCGCACATCAGGCGGCCGTCGGAAGAGTGGCGCCGCGCTCCGCTTCCTCGACGTCACCTGTCTCGCCGGCCCGCGCGGCACGGCCGCCGACGACGTAGACGTATGCCAGGAATGCCAGCTCGGCGATTACTCCGATGGTGATGCGGGCCCAGGTGGGCAGGCCCGATGGGGTGACGAAGCCTTCGATGGCGCCGGAGATAAAGAGGATCAGGGCCAGGCCTATCGCCATGCCCACGGCGGCTCGGCCTTCCTCCGCGAGGGCGGTGCGTCGGGTGCGGGGGCCGGGATCGATGACGGTCCAGCCGAGACGTAGGCCCGTGCCCGCGGCGACGAAGACCGCGGTCAGTTCGAGCAGGCCGTGGGGCAGGACGAGGCCTAGGAAGGTGTCGAGGCGGCCCGCGGAGGACATCAGGCCGATGCCGACGCCGAGGTTGAGCATGTTCTGAAAGAGGATCCAGAGGACGGGTAGTCCGAGGAAGACGCCCAGGACCAGGCAGAGCGCGGCGGCCTGGGCGTTGTTCGTCCATACCTGGGCGGCGAAGGAGGCCGCGGGATGGCTGGAGTAGTACGTCTCGTACTGGCCACCGGGGCGGGTGAGCTCGCGTAGTTCGCTCGGGGCCGCGATGGAGGACTGCACTTCCGGGGTGGTGCCGATCCACCAGCCGAGGAGTGCGGCGACCAGGGTCGACAGGAGTGCCGTGGGGACCCACCAATGGCGCGACTTGTAGACGGCGGCCGGGAAGCCGTGGGTGAAGAAGCGGGTCGCGTCGCGCCAGGAAGCGCGTCGGGTGCCTGTCACGGCACTACGCGCGCGTGCCACCAGTTGGCTGAGCCGGCCGGTCAGTTGGGGGTCCGGGGCGCTGGACTGGATCAGGGAGAGGTGCGTGGCGGTGCGCTGGTAGAGAGCGACGAGTTCGTCCGCTTCCGCGCCGGTCAGGCGGCGCTGGCGCTGGAGCAGGGCGTCGAGGCGGTCCCACTCGGCCCGGTGCGCGGTGACGAAGACGTCGAGGTCCATCGGTGTGCCTGCTCCTCGGCTGTTCGTCGGCGGCTCGTCGTGGCTGTCAGCTTGTCGTACTGGGGCGCGATGTGCCCTCAGCTTGGCAGACTGGCAGTTCCAGGGGCAGGTCAGGGGAAGGACGGCGGACGTGAGTGAGCTGGTCACGGGCGAGGCGGTGGCGCTTGAGCTGAGCCCCGCGAGGCTGCCCAGCAGGGCTCTTGCCGTGCTGCTCGATCTGGTCGTGGCCGTCGCCGTCTACATAGCCGTGTCGATCGGTCTGGTCGCGGCGACGGCTTCGCTGGACGAGGCGGCGCGGATCGCGGTGTCGATCGCCTCGTTCCTTCTGGTGCTGGTGGGTGCGCCGATCGCGGTCGAGACGCTCAGTCACGGCCGTTCGCTCGGGAAGATGGCCTGCGGGCTGCGTGTGGTGCGGGACGACGGTGGGCCGATCCAGTTCCGGCATGCGCTGGTGCGGGGGGCGATCGGTGTCATCGAGATTCTGCTGACCTTCGGCGTCGTCGCCTGTATCGCGTCGCTGGTCTCGGCGCGGGGGCGGCGGCTCGGGGACGTGTTCGCGGGGACGCTCGTCGTACGGGAGCGGGTGCCGATGGCCCGGGGCGGCTTTGTGCCGCCGCCTCCGCCCTGGCTGGCCGGGCGGTTCTCGGGGCTGGATCTCTCAGGAGTTCCCGATGGTCTGTGGCTCGCCGTCCGCCAGTACCTGACGCGGATGCAGCAGTTGGATCCGCAGGTCGGCTGGACCATGGCGGAGCGGCTCGCGGCTGATCTCGCGGCGCGTACGGGTACGCCGGCGCCGCAGGGTGTGCCGCCGGCGGCGTATCTGGCCGCCGTGCTCCAGGAGCGGCAGGCCCGCGAGGCCCGGCGGGCCTTCGGGAATGGACCGGCGGCGCACGCACCGGGGCGAAATGGGTCTGCGGTGCCGCCCGCCGCGGACGGTGGCCGGCCGCAGCCCGCTCAGGCACCCGGCCCGTACGGACCGCCGATCGCCCAGCCCACCTCGGAGCAGCCACCCTCCGCGCAGCAGCCCGCTTCTCCGGCGCCGGTCGAACAGCCCTCCGGCGAGCGACCCGGCACCGGTTTCGTACCGCCTGCGTGATCTCCGGCTGACGGGCGCCCTTCTTCGTCCCCTCGGCCGCTCAGGCGAATGTGGAGGGCGGCGTTTCCAGGTCCTCCAGCTCGATGCCGGGCGCCGACAGAACCACGTCCCCGGCGATGTGGACGGCGTGCTGCTCCCCCGTGTCCAGGGCTGTGACCTGGTACTCGTCCACGGTCAGAGGGCCGTTGTCAGTGGCGTGTGCTTCTCTTCTCAGCAAGGCCCAGGACTGGTCGACGGTGCGCGGGGCGAGCACTGGGTCCGTGAAGCAGACGAGGCGTACCCGGGTGGCGGAACCGGAAGGGGTGAGGCGCAGGAGACGAGTGGTGGCGACCAGGAACGCGGGGGACGTGCCGGTGAAGGCGTGGGCGCGCACATTGCCTTCCGTGGCGTGGGTCCCGGCGGGGTCCGTGCGGACCCAGGTGACGCCGTCGAGGGCGGCACCGCGCACCTGCCAGCCGCCTGCGTGCAGTTCGAGGCGGATGGGGCGGCCGAGTTCGTCGAGGGCGAGGTCGACGGAGCCGCTGGGGTCGCCCGAGGGGGCGGTCAGCTGGGAGACGTAGCGCCAGCCGGAAGGGCCGGGCGCGCAGTGGAAGTGCTCTTCTGCGAGGGGGGTGTGATCGTGCGGATCATGGAGCGAATAGCGGCCGCGGGGCATGGGGGTCCTGGGTCGTGACGGGCTGGTCCGGCCGGTAGGGGCCGCGAGGGCCAGACGGGCAGGCCCCCGACACGGGGGTGCGGGGGCCTGCCCTGAGGACCTGCTGCGGGGTGAGCGCTTCAGTGCACGCGCGGCACGGGCGCGCTCACCCCGGAGCCGGAGTCCGAATCGGTACCGGAGTCCGGCTCAGTAGCGGTAGTGGTCCGGCTTGAAGGGGCCCTCGACCTCGACGCCGATGTAGGCGGCCTGCTCCGGGCGGAGCGTCGTCAGCTTCACGCCGAGCGAGTCCAGGTGGAGGCGGGCGACCTTCTCGTCGAGGTGCTTGGGCAGCGTGTAGACGCCGATCGGGTACTCGGACTGCTTGGTGAACAGCTCGATCTGGGCCAGCGTCTGGTCCGCGAAGGAGTTGGACATCACGAACGACGGGTGGCCGGTCGCGTTGCCCAGGTTCAGCAGGCGGCCCTCGGAGAGGACGATCAGCACCTTGCCGTCGGGGAAGGTCCAGGTGTGGACCTGCGGCTTGACCTCGTCCTTGACGATGCCCGGGACCTTGGCGAGGCCGGCCATGTCGATCTCGTTGTCGAAGTGGCCGATGTTGCCGACGATGGCCTGGTGCTTCATCTTGGCCATGTCCGAGGCCATGATGATGTCCTTGTTGCCGGTCGTGGTGATGAAGATGTCGGCCTTGTCGATGACCTCGTCGAGGGTCGTGACCTGGTAGCCGTCCATCGCCGCCTGGAGCGCGCAGATCGGGTCGATCTCGGTGACGATCACGCGGGCGCCCTGACCGCGCAGGGACTCCGCGCAGCCCTTGCCCACGTCGCCGTAGCCGCAGACGACCGCGGTCTTGCCGCCGATGAGGACGTCGGTGGCGCGGTTGATGCCGTCGATCAGGGAGTGGCGGCAGCCGTACTTGTTATCGAACTTCGACTTGGTGACGGCGTCGTTCACGTTGATCGCCGGGAACAGGAGGACGCCGTCGCGCTGCATCTCGTACAGGCGGTGGACGCCGGTCGTGGTCTCCTCGGTGACGCCGCGGATCTCCGAGGACAGCTGGGTCCACTTCTGCGAGCCGTCCGTGATGGTGCGGTGCAGCAGTTCGAGGATGACGCGGTGCTCGTCGCTCTCGGCGGTGTCGACGGAGGGGACCTTGCCGTCCTTCTCGTACTCGACGCCCTTGTGGACGAGGAGGGTGGCGTCACCGCCGTCGTCGAGGATCATGTTCGGGCCGCCGGTGGGGCTGTTCGGCCAGGTCAGGGCCTGCTCCGTACACCACCAGTACTCCTCCAGGGTCTCGCCCTTCCAGGCGAAGACCGGGACGCCCTGCGGGTTCTCGGGCGTGCCGTTCGGGCCGACGGCGATGGCGGCGGCCGCGTGGTCCTGGGTGGAGAAGATGTTGCAGGAGGCCCAGCGGACCTCGGCGCCGAGGGCGACCAGGGTCTCGATGAGGACGGCGGTCTGCACGGTCATGTGCAGGGAGCCGGTGACGCGGGCGCCGGCGAGGGGCTGGGCCTCGGCGTATTCCTTGCGGATCGACATCAGGCCGGGCATCTCGTGCTCGGCGAGGGTGATCTCCTTGCGGCCGAAGGCGGCCAGGGAGAGGTCGGCGACCTTGAAGTCCTGTCGGTTGTCGACAGTCGTCATTGCGAGCTGCTCCTCGGGGTTGGGGCGAGGTGGGTAGGGCTGTTCTGCGCGGCGGCGGACACAGGGGTGCCCGAGGAGGACACAGGCATGCCCGCGTGCGCGCAGCGCAGTCCGTCGGAGGCCCTCTCTCCCTCGGCCGGTCCTTGTCGGGACCGCCCGACCGCCATCAGCAGCGACGTCTGGCTCAGTCCCAAGCTACACCGGTCGACCCGACCGCCCCAGTCCGCCTCCGGACAGATCGGGCCGACGCGGGTGGCTGTGAGGGTCCGGTGGGCGGGATGGGCTGGGGTGTTCGGGAGCGATAGCAGGGTTCAGGGAGCGGCTTGCGGCTGCCGAGGACGTGGGTGCCGTGCTCGGGGTGCCGGAGGAGGTCCGGTAACCGGCGGGGGCCCGCGCGTCGGTGTTCGTGGAAGATCGCTACTCTCTCCCGCCGCGGGAGTTCCGCGTGGGGAGGGAGTGGCGATGGATGCGGGCACGGCGCGCAGGGTCACGGTGACGGCGTGGGTGGTGGGGCTGCTCGGGCTGGCGCTGGTGGCCGGGTCGCTGGTGTGGTTGCGGACCGGGTATGTGCTGTCCCGGGTGAACGGCGACAGCATGTCGCCCACGTATGTCATCGGCGACCGGATCGTCGCCGAGCGCGTCGGCGGGGACGAGGTGCGGCGCGGCGATGTGGTGTTGTACTCGGCGCCGGAGCGGTACGGGTCCGGGGTGGACGTGATGCAGCGTGTGATCGGTGTGGGCGGCGACCGCGTGGTGTGCTGCGAGGCGCCGGACACGCCCCGGGAGTCGATCACCGTCAACGGCGAGCGGCTGAGCGAGTCCTATGTGAAGGACGGCATCGCGGACGGGCTGCACCGGCCGTACGACGTGACCGTGCCCGAGGGGCGGATCTTCCTGCTCGGTGATCATCGGCAGAACGCGCGGGACTCCCGGGCCTTCCCCGAGGACCGGGCCGGGACGGTTCCGGTGGACGCCGTACGGGGGCGGGTGATCGACAGTTTCGTGGGGCCCGTGCTGCTCGGGGTGGCCACGCTGCTCGGGCTGCTGATCGCGTTGTTCGGGCTGATCCTCGGGATCGGCACGCGGGTCATGCGGCGGCGGCCGGCGGAGCAGACGGCGTTGTGGCCGGAGCATCTGTGAGGCGCGTGTCGTAGTACGCCGAAGGGGTCCGCCGACAACGCTCGGCGGACCCCTTCGGCGTATGTGCCGTCAGTGGCCGGCGCCCTCGGGGGCCGGGCCGCCGGGCGTGGCCTCGCGGTCGGCGCCGCGGGCCGCCTCGGTCTCGCTGTAGACGTCCGGCTCCAGGTAGATGACGCGGGCGATCGGGACGGCCGTACGGATACGGGCCTCGGCCGCGTCGATGGCGGCGGCGATCTCGGTGGCCGTGTCGTCGTGCTGGACGGCGACCTTGGCGGCGACCAGCAGTTCCTCGGGGCCGAGGTGCAGCGTGCGCATGTGGATGATGCGGGTGACAGTGTCGCCGTCGACGATCGCGGCCTCGATCTTGTGGACGTCCTCGACACCCGCGGCCTCGCCGAGCAGCAGCGACTTGGTCTCGATGGCGAGGACGACCGCGATCAGGATGAGGAGCACGCCGATGCACAGGGTGCCGATGCCGTCCCAGACGCCGTCGCCGGTGGCGAGGGCGAGGCTGACGCCGCCGAGGGCCAGGATCAGGCCGACCAGCGCGCCGAGGTCCTCCAGGAGGACGACGGGCAGCTCGGGCGCCTTGGCGTGGCGGACGAATTCCTTCCAGGACTTCTGGCCGCGCAGGGCGTTGGACTCCTTGATGGCCGTCCGGAAGGAGAAGGTCTCGGCGATGATCGCGAAGACGAGGACGCCCACCGGCCAGTACCAGTGCTCGATCTCGTGCGGGTGCTTGATCTTCTCGTAGCCCTCGTAGAGGGCGAACATGCCGCCGACGGAGAAGAGGATGATCGAGACGAGGAAGGCGTAGATGTAGCGCTCGCGGCCGTAGCCGAAGGGGTGTTGCGGGGTCGCCTCGCGCTGGGCCTTCTTGCCGCCGACGAGCAGCAGGGCCTGGTTGCCGGAGTCGGCGAGGGAGTGCACCGACTCGGCGAGCATCGAGGACGAGCCGCTGAACAGGAACGCCACGAACTTCGATACCGCGATTGCGAGGTTGGCGGCGAGTGCCGCCACGATCGCCTTGGTCCCGCCTGACGCGCTCATGTGCCCGCGTTGTCCCTTCGTACGCCGTCCCGGGCACGGCCCCTTGTGGCTTTGCCCGTCCTTTGCCGGTGGGCCATTGTTGCAGCCTTGCCCGGGTGCGGTGCGTCAGGTGTCCACAAGGCCGGTCATACGATCACAGTGGCGCGGAACACGGTGCCCACGCCGCCGACTTCGGCCTTCTCGCCTGCGGGAACGAAGACCGACTGACCGGGCTTCAGCTCGTGTTCGCCCGCCCGTACGGAACCCGCCGTGCACAGCAGGATCTGCGGGGTGGCACGGGTGAGGTCGTGCGGGGCGGTGCCCTCGGGGAGGACGTACCGGGACAGGCGGAACTCGTCGATGGGGGTCTCGTAGACCTCCTCGTCGTCCGGGGACGCCTCCGGGCGCTGTACGCCGGCGTCGGCGGCCTCGAAGCGGACGATGCGCAGGAGTTCGGGGACGTCGACGTGCTTGGGGGTCAGTCCGCAGCGCAGCACGTTGTCGGAGTTGGCCATGATCTCGACGCCGAGGCCGCTGAGGTAGGCGTGCGGGATGCCCGCGCCGAGGTAGAGGGCCTCGCCGGGCTGGAGGCGGACGCGGTTGAGCAGCATCGCGGCGATGACGCCGGGGTCGCCCGGGTAGTGGTGGGCGATGTCGGCGTACGGCGCGTAGTCGCCGCCGAGGTGGGTGCAGGCGGCCGCGGTCTCGGTGACCGTGCGGGTCATGTCGTCCGGGTCGGCGGTGAGGATCGCGGTCAGCACCTCGCGGAGGGCGGCTTCCTCGGGGTGGGCGTGCAGCAGGTCGACGTACGGCTTGAGCGAGTCGACGCCGAGGCCGTCGAGCAGGTCGGCGGCCTGGACCGGGTCACGGAAGCCGCACAGGCCGTCGAACTCGGTGAGGGCGCAGATCAGTTCGGGCTTGTGGTTGGCGTCCTTGTAGTTGCGGTGACCGGCGTCGAGGGGGATGCCCCGGCGCTCTTCGTCGGCGTATCCCTCCTTCGCCTGCGCCAGATCGGGGTGGACCTGGAGGGAGAGCGGGGCGCCCGCCGCGAGGAGCTTCAGCAGGAACGGCAGCCGGGGGCCGAACTTGGCCACGCACGCGTGCCCGAGTTCCCGCTCCGGCTCGGCGTCGATGACGTCGACGAGCGTGCCCCGGCCGGTGCGCGACGGGGCGCCCGGGTGGGCGCCCATCCACATCTCCGCCTGTGGTTCGCCGGTCGGTTCGACCCCGAGGAGCTGCGGGATCGCGGTGGTGGAACCCCACGCGTAGGGGCGGATGGTGTTGTCGAGGCGGTCCATGCGGTTCTCTCTGCGTACGACGCGGATTCTCTTCCGCGTACGACGGTCAGGGCGTCCTGAGCCAGATCAGGCGCCCGAGGCGAGCGCCAGGTAAACGGCGGCGAAATCCGTGATGGCGATCAGCTCCGCGAGGTTGTCCAGTTCGTCCCCGGCCTCCGGTTCCAGCTCGCTGATCGGCGTGTCGTGACTCAGGGCCAGTTCACGGGCGGCGGGGGCGGCGCTGAGGCCGCCGCTGGGGCGGTCCCGGAGGAGCACCACGCGCGCGTGCATCGCGGGCGCCTCCTCCACGCGGTCGCGGAAGAAGTCGTCCGGGTCGGCGCTGGCGGCCAGCGGGCCGGCGAGCAGGGCGTTGTGCCAGGAGAGCGCCTCGGGGAGTTCGGCGACGACGGCCGGGCGGCCCGCGAGCTCGGCGAGGGCGGCGGCGAACCGGCGGCCGGCGGGACCGGCCGAGGTGCCCTCGGTCCAGACCACCGGGAGCGCGTCGGCGAGCTCCGCGGCGAGGGTCTTGGCCGGGTTGCTGTACGTCGCGATGGCGGGCCCGCAGCGTTCGGCGATGTGGTCGAGGCGGTCGGCGACCTTCTCCAGGGCGTCGGGCGGGGCGGCCAGCAGACCGATGCGGTCCAGGAGCGCGAGCAGCGGGGTGAGCAGGGCCCACAGGACGCCGGGGGCGGAGGCGGCGAGGGGGGTGTCCTCCTCGTACGGGGCGGTCGCCATCGGTACGAACAGGCCGTGGGCGGCTTCGAGGGCCTCGGCAAGCGGGGTGCGGGCCGGGGCTACGGCGGCGACGGTGCAGCCGCGGCGGTAGGCCTGCTCGGCGAGCAGGGACAGGCCCGGTTCGGTGCCGTCCGGGGTGGCGATCAGGAGCAGGTCCACGGAACCGGCCCAGCCGGGCAGCTCCCAGCGCAGGGCGCCCGCGGCGGGGGCTACGCCGGTGGGGGCCAGCCGGGTGACGGGGCTGCCGGCGCCTGCGAGGGTGCCGAGGAAGTCGGCCACGCAGATGGCGGCGGCGCCGGGGCCCGCGATGAGGACGGCACGGGGGCGGCCGTCGGGTTTGAGGTCCGCGACGCCTGCCTCGTTGGCGTGCCGGGCGGCGGTGCGGACGCGGGCCCCTGCCTCGGCGGCGCCGCGCAGCAGGCCGCGGCGGTCGGCCTCCGAGAGGGCCTCGGGATTGTCGAGCAGCGATTCGTCGAGCACGGTCGGCAGTCTCCGATCGCCGGGAGGATGGGCGGGTTACGCGGGGCGGCGGGCCTCGTCCACGAGGAGGACCGGGATGCCGTCGCGGACGGGGTAGGCCAGGCCGCAGTCCTGGCCGGTGCAGATCAGCTCGGCTTCCTGCTCCTTGAGCGGGGCGTGGCAGGCCGGGCAGGCGAGGATCTCCAGAAGACCGGCTTCGAGCGGCATGGGGGTCCCTTCGGGGGCGGGTGGAGTGCGTGGATGTGCCTGGTCAGGGTACCGCCGGGGTGGGGGGCTTGGGGGGTGGAGGGGGGTTGCCGTTGTGTTGGTCCGCCCCCGCCGCCCCTACCCGTCCCATCCCTGAGGGCTGCCGCCCCCAGACCCCCGCTTCGGCCCGGAAAGGGCCTCGTCCTCGAACGCCGGACGGGCTGAAACCCCGCTGTCAGGCCCGGATGATCCCCAGCACCTCGTCCCGCACCTTCGTCATCGTCTGCTCGTCCCGGGCCTCCGCGTTGAGCCGTAGGAGGGGTTCCGTGTTGGAGGGGCGGACGTTGAACCACCAGTCGGCGGAGGTGATGGTGAGGCCGTCGAGGTCGTCCAGGGTTACGTCGTCGCGGGTTCCGTACGTCTCGCGGATCGCCGCGAGGCGGTCGGCCTGGTCCGCGACCGTGGAGTTGATCTCGCCCGAGCCGACGTAGCGGTCGTACTGGGACACCAGGGAGGACAGCGGGCCCTCCTGGCCGCCGAGGGCCGCGAGGACGTGCAGCGCGGCCAGCATGCCCGTGTCGGCGTTCCAGAAGTCGGCGAAGTAGTAGTGCGCGGAGTGCTCGCCGCCGAAG
The DNA here is from genome assembly GCF_027270315.1 of Streptomyces cinnabarinus. Lineage (NCBI taxonomy): Bacteria > Bacillati > Actinomycetota > Actinomycetes > Kitasatosporales > Streptomycetaceae > Streptomyces > Streptomyces cinnabarinus. Next base: position 3,767,640 of record NZ_CP114413.1, read on the forward strand.
ATCGCGCCGGACTTCGCCATCTCGGCCTTGATGAAGGAGTGGCCCACGCGGGTGCGTACCGGTGTGCCGCCGTTCTCCTTCACCACCTCCGGGACCGACCAGGACGTGATCAGGTTGTGGATGATCGTGCCCTTGCCGCCGTGCCGCGCCAGCTCGCGGGAGGCGACCAGGGCGGTGATGGCGGACGGGGAGACCGGGTCGCCCTGCTCGTCGACGACGAAGCAGCGGTCGGCGTCGCCGTCGAAGGCGATGCCCAGGTCGGCGGATTCCGCGCGGACCCGGTGCTGGAGGTCGACGAGGTTCGCCGGGTCGAGCGGGTTGGCCTCGTGGTTGGGGAAGGTGCCGTCCAGCTCGAAGTACATCGGGACCAGGTCGAGCGGCAGGCCCGAGAAGACGGTGGGCACGGTGTGGCCGCCCATGCCGTTGCCCGCGTCGACCACGACCTTCAGGTGGCGGATGGAGGTCAGGTCGACAAGCGAGCGGAGGTGGGCCGCGTAGTCCGACAACGACTCCCGTTGGGTGATCGTTCCCGTCGTGGCGGCGGGTGCGGGGGCGCCCTCGTCGCTCCACCGCTCGACCAGTTCGCGGATCTCGCTCAGGCCCGTGTCCTGGCCGACCGGGGCCGCTCCCGCGCGGCACAGCTTGATGCCGTTGTACTGGGCCGGGTTGTGCGAGGCCGTGAACATCGCGCCCGGCAGGTCCAGCGCGCCGGAGGCGTAGTACAGCTGGTCCGTGGAGCACAGGCCGATCTCGGTGACGTCGACGCCCTGCGCGGCCGCCCCGCGCGCGAAGGCCGCCGAGAGGCCGGGGGACGAGGGACGCATGTCGTGCCCGGTCACGATCGCGGTCGCGCCGGTCACCCGGACGAAGGCCGCCCCGAACAGCTCGGCGAGCGTCTCGTCCCACTGATCGGGGACGACTCCGCGCACGTCGTACGCCTTCACGAGCTGTGACAGATCAGCAACCACGGCCAACCTTCCTGAAAGTCCCATCGGTCATCACAAAGTACCCGTACGGACTGACAGTGCGCTGTGGGATCCCTGAGTGGACTCCGGGCCGTCATCTCAGGTCAGGGCAGCATCCAGTCGAGCACCGGCGAGCTCTGGCCGACCACGATCAGACACATCACCATCAACAGGGCGAGGCTCCACGGCAGTACCTTGCGCAGCAGGTCACCCTCCTTGCCCGCGAGGCCCACGGCCGCGCAGGCGATGGTGAGGTTCTGCGGCGAGATCATCTTGCCGAGGACCCCGCCGGAGCTGTTCGCGGCCGCCAGGAGTTCGGGCGACAGGCCCGATTCGCGGGCGGCGGTCACCTGGAGGGCGCCGAAGAGCGCGTTGGCCGAGGTGTCGGAGCCGGACACCGCGACGCCGAACCAGCCCAGGACGGGTGAAAGGAAGGCCAGGCCCGCCCCGGCCGCCGCCACGAAGTGGCCGATGGTGGCGGCCTGTCCGGAGAGGTTCATGACGTAGGCGAGCGCCAGCACGCTCGTCACCGTCAGGATCGCGAACCGCAGTTCGTACACGGTCGCCGCCCACTCCTTGACCGCCACGCGCGTGTGCACGCCGAGCACGAGCGCCGTGCACACTCCCGCGAGCAGCACGAGCGTGCCGCCGGTCGAGACGATCGGCCAGGTGAACGCATTCCCGCCGACGGCCTCCCCGCGCGGGTCGACGACGTCCAGGAAGGGCCAGTCGTACGTCTGCGTCGCCCCGGCCAGCCAGTCCTTGACCGCGGGGATCTGCGCGACGGAGAAGATCGCCACGATGAGCGCGTACGGGGAGTAGGCCCGTACGACCTCCCGGCGCGGGTCGGCCTCGTCCAGTTCCTCGCTGCGCGCCCCGGTCAGCACGGCCGCCCGCACCGGCTCCTCGGCGGGCCTGCGCGCCTGCGGTACGGCGATCAGGGCGCCCGCGCCCGCCAAGGCGGCGCCGATGTCGGCGAGTTGGGCGGAGAGGTGGTTCGAGGCGGCGAACTGCGCCACGGCGAAGGCGACTCCGCACACCAGGGCGGGCACCCAGGTCTCACGCAGGCCGCGCCGTCCGTCGACCAGCCAGACCAGCACGAGCGGCACCACGAGGGCGAGCAGCGGCGTCTGGCGGCCCACCACGGAGGCGACGTCGTCCAGGGGCAGCCCGGTGACCTGAGCGAGCGTCACGACGGGGGTGCCCATCGCGCCGAAGGCGACCGGCGCGGTGTTGGCGACCAGGGCGACGACGGCGGCGCGCACCGGCTCGAAGCCCAGCGCCACGAGCATGACCGAGCAGATCGCGACGGGGGCGCCGAACCCGGCCAGCGCCTCCAGCAGGGCGCCGAAGCAGAACGCGACGACCAGGGCCTGGATGCGCGGGTCGTCGGAGAGGCGCCCGAAGGAGCGGCGCAGGATGTCGAAGTGCCGGGTGCGGACGGTCATCCGGTACACCCACAGGGCGTTGACGACGATCCACAGGATGGGGAAGAGGCCGAAGACGGCCCCCTGGGCGGCGCTGGAAGCCGTCTGGCCGAGCGGCATGCCGTAGGCGAGCCAGGCGACCAGCGCGGCGGCCAGCAGGCCGGTCAGGCCCGCCAGATGCGCCTTCATGCGGACGCCGCCGAGCAGTACGAGGACGATCACCAGGGGCAGGGCCGCCACGAGCGCGGACAGCCTGAGCGAGCCGGCGACGGGTTCCAGTTCCTGGACGTACACGGGCGCCTCCCCGGAGCCACGGATTCCGTCATACGGAAAGCGATTTCTCACTTGGGCTGAAACGGAATGGTCGCGTCCGTGACAAGGCCACGTCAATGGTCGTGCGTCATTCAATGGAACGCGCAGTCGCAGAACTGCCGGAAGGGTGACGCGGGATCAGTCGAGCGGGTGACGCCGGGTCAGTTGTCCGGCGAGCGCAGGACCCTGAGGTGACCGCGGCGCGCGACCTCGCGCGGGTCGGCCGTCCGGGCCCCGCCACCGCCGGCCTCCGCGGCACGTTCCTGCGGGCGGGCCGCCTCGCGCACGGCGTTGGCAAGCGCTTCCAGGTCGTCGCCGCTCGGGCGGGCCGGAGCGGAGCCGTCGAGGAGCCGTACGACCTCCCACCCGCGCGGGGCGGTGAGGCGCTCGGAGTGCTCGGCGCACAGGTCGTAGCAGTGGGGTTCGGCGTAGGTGGCGAGCGGGCCGAGGACCGCGGTCGAGTCGGCGTAGACGTACGTCAGCGTCGCGACGGCGGGGCGGCCGCAAGCGGTGCGCGAACAGCGACGTACAGGGCTCACGACGTTGGACGGTACCGCACTCTTGAGCGGGCCGCGACGAATCTCCCCCAGGTCACTCCACCGTGTCGTGTCGTGAAGCGCCCCACGCACCCCTTCCGACGCACGCCCTTGACCTGCGGTAACGTCGATTTTCAGCCGGTCTGACAGATAGAGTTCCGGTCACTGCTCGGCACAAACCACGTCAATTGCCTTGAGATCGCCGGTCTGGGAGCGATACGGAATCGAGCCGAACCTTGGCCGGAATGGTCATCCTGCGACATGGGGTGCGGGCGGGTCCGGACCGGCCCCGATGCCGTGTGGGGCGCGGCGCGCGGTCCCCGCGAGGACTACGCTTCACCAGTGATGGACACGCCTGTACCGCCCCCCGCCACCGGCCCCGGGCCCCGCCGTCGCGATCGCCATGGCCGGGGCATGCGGGGGCCGATCGCGCCGCCGCAGGTGCCGCTCGCGGCCAGCCGTGCCGAGGCGTTCGCGGACCTGGTCCAGGACTCCGTGGAGCGCCTGGAGCGCCGGTGGCCGCAGCTGGCGGAGATCGACTTCCTGGTCCTGGAGGTGCCGCCGCTGAACGGCGCGGGGCAGGTCTGGAACGACGAGGCGGTACCGCTGGGCGGCACGATCACCGCACGCGAGGGCCGTCCCGCGCGGGTGGTCATCTACCGGCGGCCCGTGGAGATCCGCACCAAGGGGCGCGACGAACGGGCCGCGCTGGTGCACGAGGTCGTGGTCGAGCAGGTGGCCGAGCTGCTCGGGCTCACACCGGAGACCGTCGATCCCCGGTACGGCGAGGACTGAGCCCGCCGAGCTTTCCGTCGGCACGGACCCGGGTGGCCCGCGCCGACGGAACCCGCCTACTTCTGGAGCACCGACAGATCCTGATCAGCCTCCGGTACCGCCACCATCCCCCGGTCGTCCGGGAGGGGCTGGACGGTGAAGAACGGGATGCCTCCCTGGGGCACGGTGAGGGTCCGGGAGCCGTAGACCGGGCCGCCGGAGACCGTTTCCACCGTCAGCGCGTAGCTGCCCTTGAGGGACTTCGGGGCCGGGACCTCGATGGCCTGGGTCGTCCCCTTCTTGATCGTGTACGTCCGAGTCGACGCCGTTCCCGCCTCGGTGCCCGCCGAGGCCGTGACCTTCACCTGTGCGGTGCTGGTCGGCGCGGTCAGGGAGAGGACCGTGCCCTTGGCCGTGTTCTCCGCCGACGTCGCGCGGGTGCCGACCTCCCGCGTGGCCGGGATGAACGCCGTCTCCTGGTCGGCGCCCTTGCCGCGGATTACCCGGAGCGCGGCCACCACCGGGACCGAGCTGTCGGTGGGGGTCAGCAGGACCGAGCCCGCCTCGCCGCGCGTGACGTCGCCCAGGTCGACGGCCGAGGTCATCCGGGACTTCACGTGCAGCGTCTCGTTGCCGGCCGGGGTGATCAGGCCGGTCGGCGAGGCGAGTTGGACTTTCAGATCCGCGTCGGAGTTGCCCGGCGTGAAGGCGATCAGGCGTACCGCGGTGGCGTCCTTGGGGATGCCGGGCAGGACCAGGGTGCCCGTGGGATCCGTGGACGCGGCCAGCCAGTCGCCGCCGAGCTTGTCGTCCAGGGCCTGCACCGCCGCGCCGACGCGCCCGCTGCGGACACTGACGTGCACCGTGAGGTTGGTCTGCTGCTTCTCGTCGATGAGCGTGGACAGCAGGACCGGTTCGGAGGCGTGCGGCGGTACCGTGATGCCGTCCGGGATGTTCGTCTCCAGGGCGCCGTCCTTGCCGTACAGCTCGATGTCCACGACGGCTGCCGAGTCGTCCGGGTTGGTCAGGTGCACATAGTCCGTGCGGTCGCCCGCCGTGCTGGCGCCGGGGAACCAGAACTCCGTGTCGGGCGCGGTGCAGTTGACGCCCTGGAGACCGCGTCCGGTGCCCGCTGCCACCTCCGTGGTCTGCTGCACGGTCCAGCCGGGCGCGAACTTGCCCTCCGCGGTGCCGACGAGCGCGGGCGCGTCGGCACCGGAGGCGTCCTCGGTGACGGGCTTGCCCGCCTCCTTGGGCTCCAGGACGGGCTTCTCCCCGTCCTTCTTCTCGCCCTTCTCGCCCTTCTCGCCCTCCCCGGCGGCCTTGTCGTCCTCGCTCTTGTCGTTCTCCTGCGTCGACTGGGTGTCCGCGGCGCGCAGTTCGGCCTTGCCGTCGCCGCTGGTGCCCTTGGTGACGGGGGTGAAGGAGGTGTAGGTCGTCTCGGCCAGGTCGGAGGTGCTGGGCGTCGGGCAGAGCAGGCTCGTGCGCTCCACGGGCAGCACGGCGGCCGCCTCGGCGCTGTCCTTGCCGGAGGCCTCCGGCGCGCTCAGGGTGGCGTACCCGGTGACGGCGGCGAGCGCGGTCACACCGGCGATCAGGGAGAGGGTGGTGCGGTTCACTGCTGGCTCCCGTCGGGACGCTCGACCTCGTGCGGGTGCTGCTGCGCCGGGTCATAGCCGGTGTCGTAACCCTGCTGGTACGGCTGCTCGTACGCGCTCTGGTCGTACGTGCCCTGCTGGGTCTGCCCGCCGTACGCGTACGGGTCGTACTGGCCGGACTGGTACGGATCCGCCTGATAGCCCTGGTCGTAGCCGCTCGCCGGGTATCCCTGGCCGTTCTGGTACTGCTCGCCGTAGCCGCCGTACTCGCCCGCGCCCGCGTAGCTCGGTGTGTCGTAGTCGCCGTAGGGCTGCTGCTGCGGGACCGGGGCGGGCGGCGCCTGTGCGGGCGGCGCCGGGAACTCGTCGGGGCCGCCCTGTTCCTCGGCCTCCGCCTGGGCGCGCAGGCGGCGGGCGCGGCGGCCCTCGCCGGACGCGGCCTGCGCCGGGATCGGCTGCTCCTCGGGGAGGTCGTCGTCGATGTCGCGGCGGCGGCCGGGCAGGGCGAGGACGACCAGGACTAGGGCGAGGGAGCCCTGGGCCCACAGCCAGGCGGTGTGGCCGAAGGGGTCCTCGAAGGTGACGTCCAGCTGCCCGCCGGAGGCGGGGAGTTCGAAGCCCTGGGCCCAGCCGTCGACCGTGGTGCGGGTGAGCGGCCTGCCGTCCAGGGTGGCCGTCCAGCCCTCGTCGGCGGTGTCGGCCAGGCGCAGGATCCGGCCGTCGGCGCCCTCCGGGATCTCGGTGTGGATCTCCACCGGGCCGGCGGCGACGGTCCCCGGGGCGGCGCCGGAGCCAGCGACGATCATGGCGCGCGCGACGTCCTGGTCGACCCGCCACAGCGCGCTGCCGTGCTGCTCGCTGAGCCGCTTCAGGCCGGGGGTGGCGTCCAGGACGCGGGTGACCTCGCGGGGCGCGCCCTGGTGCACGAGGACGTAGGCCACGGCGAACTTGCCGAGCTGGTCGGCCTGGTCGGCGCCGGAGCCCGCGACGAGGTTGGCGACGACCTTGTCGAGCCCGCTGTTCTCCCCGGCGACCGCGGCGAGTTCGGCGTCGCCGAGACGGGCACCGGAGCCGCGGACCAGGGTGTAGCCCACGTGGGCGGAGGAGTCGCTGTCGAGGACCAGGGTGCGGGTCTGGTCGCGGTTGCCGCTCTCCTCGGCGACGAACGCGGGCACCTGCACCGGGTCGCGGCGCTCCACCGGGCCGTCGGCGCCGTCGAGCACCCAGCCGACGGCGACCAGCAGCGGGCCCACGGCGGCCGCGAGGGCGATCAGCGCGGCGACCGGCTGGCGCCAGCCGAAGCTCTGCTCGGCCACGCGTGAGCGCGCGCCGTCGGCGCCGAGCAGCGCGGCAGCCAGCAGGGCGAGGCCGTGGACGAGGGTGGCGGGGCCGGCCCACGTGGAGTCGTTGGACAGGACCGCGAAGACGAGGCCCACGAGGGCGGCCGCCCAGGCCGTCCAGATTCCGAACTGACGCTCCGAGCGCAGCAGGGCGGCCAGTGCGGCCAGGACGACGCCGATCAGCATCAGCCCGTTGACCGTGCCGGGGCCGCCGGGGCTGGCGCCGAGCAGGTCGAGCGCGGAGGCGGCCGAGGAGCCGTACTCCAGGCCGGCCTCGTCGAAGAAGCCGAACGGGAGCAGGGTCAGCGACCAGGGCGCGAGGATCAGCAGCGGGGTGCCGAGCTGGGCCACGAAGCGCAGGCCGTAGGCGGTGATGTCGGTGCGGCGCACGGCCAGCAGGGCCACGCCGAGCAGCAGCGCGATCGGCCACACGATCGGCGTGAACGCCGTGGTGATCGTCAGCAGCAGGGCGTACGCCCAGGTCGCCCGCCAGCCGCCGCGCACCCCGGAGGTGTTCGCCAGGCCGCTGGCGGCGACACCCGCGCGGGCGATGAGCGGCAGCAGGACGGCGAGGACCGCGGTGCCGATCCGGCCGCCGGCGAGGGCGCCGGTGGCGGCGGGCAGGAAGGCGTAGACGACGGCCGCCCACGCGCGCAGCAGGCGCGACTCGACGAGCGGGCGGGAGGCGAAGTAGGCGCTGATTCCGGCCAGCGGGACCGAGCAGACGAGCAGCACGGTCACCGCGAGCCCGGTCGAGCCGAACAGCGCGGAGGCCAGCATCGCCACGATCGCCAGGTACGGGGGCGCGGACGCGGTGCCGCCGGCGCCGACCGGGTGCCAGGAGTCCAGGTAGTGCGACCACAGCTCGGCGGCGTCGGCCGGGGCGGGCAGCAGGGCGCCGCCCGCGAGGGCGCCGGTGCGGAGCAGTTCGCGGCAGGCGGCGAGCGAGACGAGCAGCAGCACCAGGAAGAGCACCGGTCCCGGCTTGCGGGCGACGCGCTTGAGACGGGCGAACTGCTCGATCTCCAGGAAGTCCGCGTCGTCGCCACCGGGTCCGGACTCGATGCCGCCGCCGTGCCGTCCGGCGCCGGAGGTGGCCTCGGGGTCGGAGCTGCCGAAGAGGCTGCTAGCGGCCTGTTCCACGGTGGCCCGCACGGTCGCGCCGGGCGGCGGGAACAGCGGCCGCAGCTCGTCCTTGTCGACGACCGGGCGGCCACGGCTGCGCCGTCCGGCGATGATCCGCTCGGGCCGCAGCAGCACGCCCAGCAGACCGCGGATCTCGTCCACGGCCTGTCCGGGCACCTTGCCGACGAGATAGGCGACGGTCCGCAGCAGGGTGCCCAGCACCAGGCGCAGCAGCACCCAGGGCAGCGCGGCCGAGCGGGTGTTGACGAGCAGGGTGTAGGCGGCGCCGGCCTTGTCGACCTTGTGCGGGGAGGCCGTGGTGCGGCCCGCGCAGTCGACCGCGCGGCGCTCGCGGGAGGCCGCCTCGGCGTGGCGTACGACCGCCTCGGGGGCGATGAGGACGCGGTGGCCGGCCGCCTGGGCGCGCCAGCACAGGTCGACGTCGTCGCGCATCAGGGGCAGTCGCCGGTCGAAGCCGCCGAGCTGTTCGAAGACGTCGCGCCGGACGAGCATGCCGGCGGTGGACACCGACAGCACGGAGCGGACGTGGTCGTGCTGGCCCTGGTCCTGTTCTCGGCGGTCCAGGCCGGTCCAGCGGCGGCCGGAGTGGGCGATGGAGACGCCGACCTCCAGCAGCTGGCGCCGGTCGTACCAGCCGCGCAGCTTGGGGCCGACGACGGCGACGTCGTCGCGGCCGAGCTCGCGTTCGTTCTCCACGACGCGCAGCAGCTGGGCCAGGGCGTCGGGTTCGGGGGCGCTGTCGTCGTGCAGCAGCCACAGCCACTGGACCGGCTCGCCGTGCGGCAGCTCGGGCAGGTCATAGGCGTCGTCGCGCCAGGAGCGCGTGACAGGGTCCCAGCCGCTCGGGCGCTTCAGGTACGGCAGCTCGTCCGGGGTGAGGACCGGCGCGGTGCGGGCGGCCTCCTCGACGGCCTGGCCGAAACCGGTGCGCCGGGCGAGGTGCAGGACGCGGTCCGGGCCGAGGGCCTCGGTGACGAGCACGGCGGAGTCGTCGGCGCTGCCGGTGTCGGCGGCCATGACGGACTGCACCGGGCGCTCCTGGCCGAGCAGCCCGGCGAGCGCGTCGGGGAGCCAGCGGGCGCCGTCATGGGAGACGAGGACCGCGGTCACCACATGACGCGGGAACTCTGGTGTGGCGGACGCTTCTTGCTGCGCCGCCGTGTGGCTGTGCACGGACATCGAGGTACGGGCCCCGGTTCGGTGGACTGCGGTGGACGTCTGCGCCGTGTGAGGGCGGCGGGACGTCTCGGACGAGCGACCACACTATCGGCTGGGCATGACGGAGGCCCGCCGCCTGTGGATAACCCACCTGCGACGGGCCGCTGGTTACGTGTGGATGCGCGTGGTTACGTGTGGACGCGCGCCGTTCGGTCGGACGGCGGCCCCCTGGGACTCTCAGACGGCGGCCTTCTTCAGGCGTCGGCGTTCCCGTTCGGACAGGCCGCCCCAGATGCCGAAGCGCTCGTCGTTGGCGAGGGCGTACTCGAGGCACTCGGAGCGGACCTCACAGGCGAGGCAGACCTTCTTGGCCTCGCGGGTGGAGCCGCCCTTCTCGGGGAAGAAGGACTCGGGATCGGTCTGGGCGCACAGCGCGCGCTCCTGCCAGCCGAGTTCCTCGTCCGCGTCGTCGACCAGCAGTTGCTGCACCAGCTCGGTCATGTGCGCCCCTCGTCCGTCTTTCGCGTCCCCGTGATCTAGCCGTTACCGATTTCGGCTGAACGACACGAGTGAAATTACAAGTGTGCTGCTCCGGGCGAGTCAAGCCGAGATCTGCTATTGGGCCCCTTATTCACTCTGCGGAACCAAGGCCTAGCGGAAAGTGTTCAAATCGGCATAAACCTTGACATGCAGGTGAGACCCAGGAGGGCCTCCGGGGCCGTACAGACCTAGTACGGAAAAGGACGCCCAGAAGTTCGATCTCGTTCCTTGTGCGCCCGGTTGTGCGCCATGTGTCCGGGGTTACCCGTGAACAAACCTTTCGGCAGCCAGATGAACCGGATGAGGTGAACCATGTCCCACATTCCGGGCGTCGAGTTGACAGTGGAGGTGTGAACCGCTGTCCTTGTGGGCATGCTCGCGAACTTGGCGCTCACCTCGACCCGCACCGTCGGGTCCCTCGGTGCTGCCCGTGCTCGCTGTAGCTGTTGTTGCTGTCCCAGCTGTTGAGCCATCCCCGCTCCAGCTGCAGGCCGGGTCCCGTCCCCTGCGTCCCGGTTTCTCGTTCCCCTCTGACCTTCTTTCACTGAGGAACCACCCCACCCATGAACAGCGACAGCGACCTCCAGATCGCCGGCGACATCCTCGAAGTCCCGCACCTCCTCCAGCCTCCGCGCGAGCACCCGGCCACCGTCGCCGAGTTCGTCGGCCTGGCCCGCGCCATCGCCGCGGACCGCTCCCAGTGGGAGCACCTCGTCCAGTACGACGCCACCTCCCGCTGGTACCACCGGCTGCGCACCGGCCCCGGCTACGAGGTGTGGCTGCTGTCCTGGGTGCCCGGACAGGGCAGCGGACTGCACGACCACGGCCCCTCCTCCGGCGTACTGACCGTCCTGGAGGGCACGCTCACCGAGCACACGGAGCGCGGCACGCGCGTGCTGACGCCGGGCGCGCAGCGGGTGTTCGCACCGGGGTACGTGCACGAGGTGAGCAATGACGCGCTGGAGCCGGCGGTCAGCCTGCACGTCTACTACCCGGGCCTGACCGAGATGCCGATGCACACCCGGTGCACGGCGGAGGCCGCCCGGGTCGCGTGACCGCCTGACGCGTTGTCGTACCCGCCTGCCATGCTTGCTCCCATGCGCATTGTGGTTCTGGCAGGCGGCATCGGCGGTGCCCGGTTCCTGCGTGGTCTGAAGCGGGCCGCGCCGGACGCGGACATCACCGTCATCGGCAACACCGGCGACGACATCCACCTCTTCGGGCTGAAGGTCTGCCCCGACCTCGACACGGTGATGTACACCCTCGGCGGCGGCATCAACGAGGAGCAGGGCTGGGGGCGGGCCGAGGAGACCTTCCATCTCAAGGAGGAGCTCGCGGCATACGGCGTGGGGCCCGAGTGGTTCGGGCTCGGCGACCGGGACTTCGCCACCCACATCGTGCGGACCCAGATGATCGCCGCCGGATACCCGCTGAGCGCGGTCACCGAGGCGCTGTGCGACCGCTGGAAGCCGGGCGTGAAGCTCATTCCGATGACCGACGACCGCGTGGAGACGCATGTCGCCGTCGAACTGGACGGCGAGCGCAAGGCGATCCACTTCCAGGAGTACTGGGTACGGCTGCGCGCCTCGGTCCCCGCCGAGGCCGTCGTGCCCGTGGGCGCCGAGCAGGCCAAGCCCGCGCCGGGCGTCCTGGAGGCGATCGCCGGGGCGGACATCGTGCTGTTCCCGCCGTCCAACCCGGTCGTCTCCATCGGCACGATCCTCGCCGTGCCCGGCATCCGGGAGGCCATCGCCGAGGCGGGCGTGCCGGTGGTGGGCCTCTCCCCCATCGTCGGGGACGCGCCCGTGCGCGGGATGGCCGACAAGGTGCTCGCGGCGGTCGGCGTGGAGTCGACGGCCGCGGCGGTCGCCGAGCACTACGGCTCGGGGCTGCTGGACGGCTGGCTCGTCGACACCGTGGACGCCGGTTCCGTCGAGGGGATCGAGGCGGCGGGCATCCGCTGCCGTGCCGTACCGCTGATGATGACCGATCTCGACGCCACCGCGCGGATGGTCCAGGAGGCGCTGACGCTGGCCGAGGAGGTGCGGGGGGCGTGAGCGAGGAGGCTTCCGGGGGGTACCGGGTCTGGGCCGTGCCCGGGCTGCCCGAGGTCGCGGCGGGGGACGACCTCGCCAAGCTGATCGCGGCCGCCGAGCCCGCGCTGGCCGACGGTGACGTCCTGCTCGTCACCTCCAAGATCGTGTCCAAGGCGGAGGGCCGGATCGTCGAGGCCGCCGACCGGGAGGCCGCGATCGACGCCGAGACCGTACGGGTCGTGGCCCGGCGCGGCACCCTGCGGATCGTCGAGAACCGGCAGGGCCTGGTCATGGCCGCGGCCGGGGTCGACGCCTCCAACACGCCCGCCGGGACCGTGCTGTTGCTGCCCGAGGACCCGGACGCCTCCGCGCGGGCGATCCGGGACGGTCTGCGGGACGCCCTCGGCGTCAACGTCGGGGTGATCGTCACCGACACCTTCGGGCGGCCCTGGCGCTCGGGGCTCACGGACGTCGCGATCGGCGCCGCCGGGGTGCAGGTGCTCGACGATCTGCGCGGCGGGCAGGACGCGTACGGCAATCCGCTGAGCGCGACCGTCGTGGCGACCGCCGACGAGCTGGCCGCGGCGGGTGATCTCGTCAAGGGGAAGGCCGCCGGGCTGCCTGTCGCCGTGGTGCGCGGGCTGGCGCATGTGGTGGCCGAGGACGGCGAAGGGGCTCGGGCCATGGTGCGGGGCGGGCACGACGACATGTTCCGGCTGGGGACGTCCGAGGCGGTACGGCTCGCGGTGACCCAGCGCCGTACGGTCCGGGCCTTCACCGACGCCGCCGTCGATCCCGGGGCGGTCCGGCGGGCCGTCGCCGCGGCCGTGACGGCGCCGGCGCCGCATCACACGACTCCGTGGCGGTTCGTGCTGCTGGAGTCGGAGGAGTCGCGGGTGCGGCTGCTCGACGCGATGCGGGACGCGTGGGTCGCGGATCTGCGGCGGGACGGGAAGTCGGAGGAGTCCATCGCCAAGCGGGTGCGGCGGGGGGATGTGCTGCGGCACGCGCCGTATCTGGTGGTGCCTTGTCTCGTCATGGACGGGTCGCACACATACGGCGATCCGCGGCGGGACGGTGCCGAGCGGGAGATGTTCGTGGTGGCTGCCGGGGCCGGGGTGCAGAACTTCCTGGTGGCATTGGCCGGGGAGCGGCTGGGGTCGGCGTGGGTGTCGTCGACGATGTTCTGCCGGGATGTGGTGCGGGAGGTGTTGGGGCTGCCGTCTTCGTGGGATCCGATGGGGGCAGTGGCTGTGGGGCATCCGGCGGAGGAGCCGCGGCCGCGGGCCGAGCGGGATGGGTCGGACTTCATCGAGGTGCGATGACGTATGGCGGCTTCGGCCTAATCTCGTAGGGCTGTTCTCGCTCTTTGTTTGGGACCTGATTCGTGGCTGGACGATTCGCGCCTCGGCCCACGCGTACGACTGTGCGTGGTGGGCATGTCGGTGTGCCCGTGGGGGCGCCTCGAGGGGCCGCCTCTTCTGGTGGGCGGGTGCGGACTTGGGTTCCTGAGGGGCCGCTCGATCTCGGGCTGGTGCTCGGGCCGTTGCGGCGGGGGCCCGGGGATCCGACGTTTCGGGCCATGCCGGACGGGTCCGTGTGGCGGGCCAGTCGGACGCCGGGCGGGGTGGGGACCCTACGGATCGCCTTGCGGGGTGCCGCCGTGCGGGCGGAGGCGTGGGGGCCGGGGGCGGAGTGGCTCCTGGAGCGGGTGCCGGCGCTGTTGGGGGCCTTGGATGATCCGTCGGCGTTCGTGCCGCGGCATCGGGTGGTGGCTCTTGCGCGGCACCGGCGGCCGGGGTTGCGGCTGACGCGGACCGGGCTGGTGATGGAGTCGTTGATTCCGTCGGTTCTGGAGCAGAAGGTCACGACCGATGAGGCTTATCGGGCCTGGCGGTTGTTGGTACGGCAGTACGGGGAGCCGGCGCCCGGGCCCGTGCCGGGGCGGATGTGTGTGATGCCGGATGCCCGGACGTGGGCGTTGATCCCGTCGTGGGAGTGGCATCGGGCGGGGGTCGACGACAAGCGGGCGTCGACGATTGTGCGGTGTGTGCGGGTTGCTGCGCGGCTGGAGGAGGCCGTGTTCATGGGGGCCGCTGATGCGCAGGCGCGGTTGGAGGCGGTGGTGGGGGTGGGGCCCTGGACCTCTGCGGAAGTGGTGCAGCGCAGTCACGGGGCGGCGGATGCGGTGACGGTGGGGGATCTGCATCTGCCGGGGATCGTGGGGTTTGCGCTGGCCGGGGATCGGGATGCGGATGATGCGGTGATGTTGTCGCTGCTGGAGCCGTATGCGGGGCAGCGGCATCGGGCGGCTCGGTTGATTCTGCTGAGCGGGCGGGTGCCGGCGCGGAGGGCTCCGCGGATGCCTCGGGGGGATATCGGGCGGTTGTGACGGTGGGGTACTGGGGCCTTGTCCTCAAGCGCCGGACGGGCTGAAAAGCGGGTGCGGGGGGATCGGGGTCGATACTTCTGCGAGCCGCTGGATGTCGCTCGACAGAAGGCGCCGTCCCCCTTTCCCGGGGACGGCGCTCAAGCCCTACTGGTCCGGGGAGAAGCGGAGGGATCTGGCGGGGATTTGGGCGTTGCACCAGACTCGGGCGCCGTCGGTGAGTTCGTTCTCGGCGCCTACCGTGGCGTCGTCGCCTATGACCGTGCCCGTGAGGATGGAGCGTTCGCCCACCCGGGCCCTCGTGCCGATCATGGAGTCGGTGATGACCGCGCCGGGTTCGATGACCGCGCCGGGGAGGATCGTGCTGCCGAAGACCCTGGCGCCCTCCGCCACGAACGCCCCCTCGCCCACCACCGTGCCGCCCGACAGTTTCGCGTCGGGGGCCACCCGTGCCGTGGGGAGGATCAGGCGGTCGCCGCAGCGGCCCGGCACTGCGGGGGACGGGGCTCGGCCCAGCACCAAGTCCGCGGAACCTCGTACGAAGGCCGCCGGGGTGCCCAGGTCGAGCCAGTAGGTGGAATCCACCATGCCCTGTAGGTGAGCCCCGGCGGAGAGGAGGTCCGGGAACGTCTCTCGTTCCACCGAGACCGGGCGGCCCGTCGGGATCGTGTCGATGACCGAGCGGCGGAAGACGTACGCGCCCGCGTTGATCTGGTCCGTGACGATTTCCTCGGGAGTCTGCGGCTTCTCCAGGAACGCCGTCACCCGGCCCGTCTCGTCCGTGGGGACCAGGCCGTACGCCCTCGGGTCCGTCACCTTCGTCAGGTGGAGGGAGATGTCCGCGGCCGTGCGCTGGTGCGTTTCCACCAGCGCCCTGATGTCGAGCCCCGTCAGGATGTCGCCGTTGAAGATGAGTACCGGGTCGTCGGGAGCCGAGTGGAGGCGGGAGGCCACGTTGCGGATGGCGCCGCCCGTGCCGAGCGGCTCCTCCTCGGTGACGTACTCGATGTGCAGGCCCAGCGCGGCGCCGTCCCCGAAGTACGGCTCGAAGACCTCGGCCAGGTAGGAGGTCGCGAGCACGATGTGGTCCACGCCCGCCGCTCTCGCTCTCGCCAGCTGGTGCGTGAGGAAGGGGACCCCGGCCGCCGGGACCATGGGCTTGGGCGTGTGCACGGTGAGCGGACGCAGCCGTGTGCCCTTGCCGCCGACCAGGAGGATCGCTTCTGTCACCTGTTGTCTCCGCTTCCTGCCGGGACCGGCCGAACTGTCTTTCGGCCGGTCAGTGTATGCAGACCGTTGTGTCCAGACCGTGTCTGGCGCCCTCGACGGCGGTGCGGAGTCCGTCATTGATCCGCCTTTCCCCCGATGGCGGTGCATGTGTTCGTCCGGCGTCAGCGACGCCCGTCAGCGGCCCTGGAGTTCCGCCGCCTTCGTCCGTGCGCTGCCGAGCTTGCGGTACATCTGCCAGCCCGGGCACTCCGTGGCGAAACCGTCACGGTGGCCGGAGATCACATTCAGTCGTACGTTCCTACCTTTTGCGTAGAGATTGCCACCTCCGGACTTCAGGTATGTCCTTCCTCGCGGATTGGCGCCGAAGAGACCGAGTTTCCAGGCCGTGAGCCGGGCCACGGCCTTCACGGCGGCGGCCGACGGCTTGGCCGAGGCGTGGCTGCCGAGGAGGGCGATCCCCATGCTGTGCGTGTTGAAACCGAGGGTGTGGGCGCCGAGGACCGGCTTGGCCACGCCACCGGCACGCCCCTCGTAGATGTTTCCGCACTTGTCGACGACGAAGTTGTAGCCGATGTCCCGCCAGCCCATGCTCACCACGTGGTAGCGGTAGATACCGCGGATGGCGGAGGGTGCCTGCGCGCAGGAGTACCCGTTGCCGGACGCCGTGTGGTGGACGAAGGCCGCCTTCACCTTCTTCGTGTAGACGAACTTCCGCTCCCGCCATGACTCGCTCGCGCCCCAGCCGCGGCGGGTGACGATGCGGGGGCGCGGGCCGATGTACGGCCTCGCCTGCTGCTCCGCCGCGAGTTCCGTGTCGCCCACGGCGAGCAGTTCGCGGCGGGTCTCCTCGGCCGTCAGGGCCGGGATCTCCAGGGCGCCCAGGGGGGCCAGTTCCGCGTTGACGGCCGAGGCGGCCGCCGCTTCCGCGGTGAGGTTGTTGGCCGGGGCGTCGGCGCGGGTCATCGGCTGGGGCGGCGCCTCCTCGCCGGGGTCGATCAGTTCCAGGCGCAGGCCCGTGGGGAGGGTGGGGAGCCCCGCCGACTCCGACGGCTCGGCCTTGACGCGCACCTCCACTCCGTCGGAGTCGCCGACCCACAGCGGGGCCGTGGCGCCGCGGACCCGGCCCGAGGCGCGTTCCGCCGTGCCCGGGTCGGCGCCGTGTTCGGCGTTGTGGGTCTCCACGTCCTGCCAGCCGGACCAGGCGCCGGTCGCGGTCGCCCGGGTACGGACCTGGACCCGGCCGTGGAGTTCGGTGTCGGGGTTGTCCCAGACGACGCCGACGAGCGAGAAGCGGCGTACGTCCTTGGGTGGCAGGCCCTGTTCGGGTGCCGCGGGGGTGGCCCTGTTCCGGTTCAGCGGAGCCAGGGGGAAGGACTCGGTGTGGCCCGGGGCCGGTCTGTCGCCGGCTCTCGTGGCCGCATCCGCCGTCGGCGCGGGTCTTGTGTTCGCCGCGACGGCGGATGGGGTCAGCGGAAGCATGAGAGCGGCCGCACAGGTGACACCGATCGAAGAAGCAAGCAATCCACGCATGCCCCTGATGTTGGACATAGTCATACAAATCTGTCCATTGGGGAGTTGACGGGGCGTCGGGCGGTGTTCGGCCGAACCGGTGGTGGGCGCGAGGAGTGCGCGAGGCCGGGCGCGCGTACGCTGACTCGGGTGAATTCCACCGATCGCACCCCTGCCGACCTGCTGCGTTCCGCGCTTGCCGCGGATCCCGGGCGTCCCCTGGTGACCTTCTACGACGATGCCACCGGGGAGCGTGTCGAACTGTCCGTGGCCACCTTCGCCAATTGGGTGGCCAAGACCGCGAATCTGCTCCAAGGGGATCTGGGCGCCGGACCCGGCGACCGGGTGGCCCTGCTGCTGCCCGCGCACTGGCAGACGGCCGTGTGGCTGCTGGCCTGTTCGTCCGTGGGCGTACTGGCGGACGTCGACGGGGACGCGGCGGCGGCCGATGTCGTGGTGAGCGGTCCCGACAGCCTGGACGCGGCCCGCGCGTGCGGCGGCGAGCGGGTGGCGCTCGCGCTGCGTCCGCTGGGCGGGCGTTTCCCGCAGCCGCCGGCCGGGTTCGCGGACTACGCGGTGGAGGTCCCGTCCCAGGGGGACCGGTTCGCACCGTTCTCGCCGGTGGACCCCGAGGAGCCGGCGCTGATCGTCGCCGGGCGGGAGTTCACCGGGGCGGAGGTCGTGGAGCGGGCACGGGACGAGGCGACGGGGCTGGGGCTGACCGGCCCCGGCTCCCGGATCCTGTCCGGGCTCGGGTACGACACCTGGGAGGGGCTCAACGCCGGGCTGTACGGGGCGCTGGCCACCGGCGGCTCGGTGGTGCTGTGCCGGAACCTCGGGGCACTGGACGAGGAGGCGCTGGCCAAGCGGATCGAGAGCGAGCGGGTCACGACCGTGGCCCGCTGACCAAGTCGATCGTGGCGCGCCGACCAGGTCGACCACGGCGCGCTGACCAGGTCGATCGCCGCGCGGCCCGCTTCGCCGCCCCCACCCCCGCCCCGCCCTTCCCTCCACCCCGCCCCCACCCCTCCCGTCCCCCATTCGGCCCACCACCGCTCACCCCCCACCCGCCATCCACGTCATCGTCGTAAGCGAGACCAGGCAGACACACGCCCGCGCGCCATGAGGGGTGGACGTAGACGTGACGAAGACTGTTGGTGGAGCCCGGGCCAGTGGGGTGGGGCTGATACGACGGCGGAGGAGGCGGTGGGTCCGGGGGGTCGGGGCGGGCGTCGGGGTGGTGGTGCTGGGGGCGGTGGTGGCCGGGTGGGCCGTGTACGTGAAGCTCGACGGGAACATCACCCCGGACAGCGCGGCCGCCGAGGAGCTGGCCCGGTACGAGGGAGAGCGGCCGACCTCGCTGGTCAAGAACGCCCAGAACATCCTGCTCATCGGGTCCGACTCCCGGTCCGGCGACGAGAACCGGCGCTACGGGCGGGACTCCGGGACCGAGCGGTCCGACACCACGATCCTGTTGCATCTGGCGGCCGGCCGGCGCAGCGCCACCGCCGTCTCCCTCCCCCGGGATCTGATGGTGGACGTGCCCGCCTGTCTACGGCCCGACGGCAGCCGTTCCGAGCCGATGTTCGCCATGTTCAACTACGCCTTCGAGATGGGCGGTTCGGCGTGCAGCATCCGTACCGTCGAGAAACTCACCGGCGTGCGGATCGACCATCACATGGTCGTCGACTTCCGTGGGTTCAAGGACATGGTCGACGCCGTGGGCGGGGTCGAGGTGTGCCTGAAGTCGCCCATCAATGACAAGGCCGCCAAACTCCGGCTTCCCGCCGGGCGCGTGACGCTCGACGGGGAACAGGCCCTCGGTTTCGTGCGGGCCCGCAAGTCGCTCGGGAACGGAAGTGACACCGACCGGATGGACCGGCAGCAGCGATTCCTCGGTGCGCTGGTCAACAAGGTGCAGAGCAATGACGTACTGCTGAATCCGGTGCGGCTCTATCCCCTGCTCGACGCCGCCACGTCCTCCCTGACCACCGATCCGGATCTTGCCAGTTTGCGAGGCTTGTACCAGCTCGTCCGTGGCGTGCGCGACATCCCCACCGAACGTGTGCAATTTCTGACCGTTCCCCGGGAGTCGTATGTCTACAACTCCAATCGCGACCAGCTGATCGAGCCCGAGGCAGAAAGGCTGTTCGAGCGGCTGCGGACCGACACGCCCGTCGAAGTCAGTCAAAAGGGCCCCGCTCGCGACCCCGACTCCCCCGCCCCCACGTTTCGCGGGAACACCGCCGCCCAGCGCACCTGCGAGTAAAGCGCTCACCAAGGCTCACCGGGGCGACGAACCCCTGTTCAGGGAAATGCTCCGTAATGCCCGGTTGTAGGGGCGTGGAAAATGTCACCGGCGTCGCTCGACGCCGAAGAGGGCGGCTAGTGTGAGCGACCCGGTGCACCCGGCCTCCTGGTCGCGCACTGTTTGACCGAGACCGAGCGCCTGAAGGGGGAAGGCGCCGCGTGGCCCCGACGGAGGATTCGGACAATCGTGGACGCGCAAGGCCGTGGGCGGGCGGACAACATCGATCCCGCAGACCAGTGGGTACTCAACCCGAACACCGGTGAATACGAACTGCGACTGGGCCCTTCCGCAGCGCAGTCGGCCGTGCCGGGCCCCCGCGGCCCCCGCAGAACCGCCTCCCGCACGGCGACGCCCGTGCGCGAGCCGCGTCCCGGACGTGATGTCCCGCCGCCGCGGCGGCGGCGCGGCGTGCCCGAGGAGCCCCTGCCGACCCGGCGCGGACGGCGGCCGGAGAAGAAGTCCAAGGTCAAGAAGTTCCTGTTGTGGACCGGCGGGTCCATGGCCTTTCTGCTGATCGCCACCGCCGGCGCCGGGTATCTCTACCTGGAGCACCTCAACGACAACATCGACTCCGTCCCGGACGACGGCGCGAGCACGGGTGGCTTCAAGAAGGACCAGGCCATCAACATCCTGCTGATCGGCACGGACAAGCGCACCGGCTCCGGCAACGAGGGCTACGGCGACAAGAACAGCGCCGGCCACGCCGACACCACGATCCTGCTGCATGTCTCCAAGGACCGGTCGAACGCCACCGCGCTGAGCATCCCCCGGGACCTGATCGTCGACATCCCGGACTGTCCCACGACGCAGGAGGACGGGTCCAAGGAGGTCATCGCCGGGTCCACCGGCGTCCGCTTCAACACCAGCCTCGGCCAGAGCGGCCGTACGCCCAGCTGCACCATGCGGACGGTGACGGAGCTGACCGGGATCACCCCGGACAACTTCCTGGTCGCCGACTTCAACGCGGTCAAGACGCTGACCAGCGCGGTCGGCGGGGTCGAGGTGTGCCTGGCGAAGGACATCGACGACCCCGACTCGCATCTGAAGCTGTCCAAGGGCACCCACACCATCGAGGGCGAGCAGGCGCTGGCCTTCGTGCGCACCCGGCACTCGGTGGGCTTCGGCGGCGACCTGAGCCGGATCGGCATCCAGCAGCAGTTCCTCGGCTCGCTGATGCGCAAGCTGAAGTCCAACGACACCCTCACCAGCCCGACCAAGATGGTGAAGCTGGCGGAGGCGGGCACCGAGGCGCTCACCGTCGACTCCACGCTCGACAGCATCGGCAAGCTGAAGGACCTCGGTCTTGAGCTGGGCAAGCTCAACACCGAGAACCTGACGTTCACCACGGTTCCGGTGATCGACAACCCGGCCGAGACAGTGAAGGCGACCGTCGTCGTCAACGAGACGACCGCCCCCGAAGTGTTCGACATGATCAAGAACGATGTGTCGTTCACGGAGGTCAAGGCACAGAAGAAGAAGGAGAAGGCCGCCGTCGCCGCCCGCCTCAAGGGCACCAAGGCGGACGCCTCCGAGGTGCGCGTGCGCATCCTCAACGGCGGCGCGGAGTCCGGCAGCGCCCAGGACACGCTGACCTGGCTCCAGACCGAGGAGGGCGTCACCAAGTCCGAGAACGCGGGCAACGCTCCGGAAGCCCTGGCGAAGACGACCCTGGAGTACGCGCCCGAACAGGCCGACCAGGCACGGCGGCTGGCGGACATCCTGGGTCTTTCCGGGGCCGCGATGAAGCCCGGCGAGAGCGTCACCAATTCCCAGGGGCTGCCCACGATGACGCTCACCCTGGGCAAGGACTTCAAGGGTGCCGGGGTCCCGCTCACCGGGTCGTCGTCGGGCAAGACTCCCGAGGGCGTGGACAAGTCCACCGCGGATCAGGTCGAGTGCGCCAAGTGACCTGACCTGACCGGTCAGTTCAGGGAACGCGACCGCTTCGTTCAGGGAAATGGAACGAATTGACCGCTTGTAGGGACACCGGAATCGGTTGTACGCACGTGGAATTTCTCACCGCCGTCCCTCGACGCCGAAGTGTGCGGATAGTGTGAGCGATCCGGTGCATCGGGCCGTGCGGCGTTTTCCCGCGCGGCGCCTTCCCGACGGAGGATTCGGACAACCGTGGACGCAGGCCGTGGGCGGTCGGAGAACATCGACCCCGCAGACCAATGGGTACTCAATCCGAACACCGGCGAATACGAATTGCGACTGAGCCCTTCCGCACCGCAATCACCGAGACCCCGGCAGTCCCCCGTCCCCGGCCCCCGCAGCCGCCCAGGCGCCACCACGGCCGAGCCCACCGCCCCCGGCCGCGACGTTCCACCGCCGCGCCGACGGCGGGGCGCGCCCGAGGAGCCGTTGCCGGGGCGGCGCGGACACCGGCCCGGGAAGCCGAAGTCGAAGGCCAAGAAGGTGCTGCTGTGGACCGGCGGCTCCATGGCGCTGGTGCTGGTCGCCGTCGCCACCGGCGGTTACCTCTACCTCCGGCACCTGGAAGGCAACGTCGACACGATCGACGTCGGTGACGCGGGCGCGAGCAACTTCCGCAAGGACGAGGCCTTCAACATCCTGATCATCGGCACCGACCGGCGCACCGGTGAGGGCAATGAGGGCTACGGCGACAAGAACAGCGTCGGGCACGCGGACACCACGATCCTGCTGCACGTCGCCAAGGACCGGTCGAACGCCACCGCGATGAGCATTCCGCGCGACATGGTCGTCGACATCCCGGAGTGCACGACGAAGCTGGAGGACGGCACCGAGAAGGCCATCCCCGGCCTTCAGGGCGTGCGCTTCAATCGCAGCCTCGGGGAGAGCGAGCGGGATCCCGGCTGCACCATGAACACGGTCAAGGCGTTCAGCGGCATCCAGCCCGACCACTTCATGATGGTCGACTTCAACGCCGTGAAGACCCTGACGACGGCCGTGGACGGGGTCACGGTGTGCCTGAACCGCCCCATCAAGGACGACAAGTCCAAACTCGACCTGCCCGAGGGCGAGTCGAAGATCGAGGGCGAGGAGGCGCTCGCCTTCGTCCGCACCCGCAAGGCGTACAGCAACAGCAGCGACCTGGACCGCATCAAGGTGCAGCAGCAGTTCCTGGGCTCGCTGATGCGCAAGATGTCCTCCAGCGACACCCTGACCAACCCCAAGAAGCTGATAAAGCTGGCCGAGGCCGCCACCGAGGCGCTGACCGTGGACAAGGCCATCGGGAAGGCCACCACGCTCAAGGACGTGGCCCTGGAGCTGAAGAAGGTGCCGCCGAAGAACATCACCTTCACGACGGTCCCGGTCAAGGACAACCCGGCCGAGGTCATCAAGGCGACGGTCGTCCCGAACGAGAATGCGCCCCAGGTCTTCGACATGATCAAGAACGATGTGTCGTTCACGGAGGTCAAGGCGCAGCAGAAGAAGGAGAAGGCCGCCGTCGCCGCCCGTCTCAAGGGCACCAAGGCGGACGCCTCCGAGGTGCGGGTACGCGTCCTCAACGGCGGCGCGGAGTCCGGCAGCGCCCAGGACCAGCTCACGTATCTCCAGACGCAGGAGGGCGTGACCAAGTCCGAGAACGCGGGCAACGCGGGGGCGGAACAGGCGAAGACGACCCTGGAGTACGCTCCTGACCAGGCAGCTCAGGCACGCCGGCTGGCGGAGATCATGGGTCTGTCCGGTTCCGCGATGAAGCCCGGCGAGAGCGAGCTCAACTCCCAGGGTCTGCCGACGATGACGTTGATCCTGGGCAAGGACTTCAAGGGCGCGGGCGTGAAGCTCGACTCCTCCTCGGTGAAGACGCCGAACGTGGAGAAGTCGACGGCTGACAAGGTCCAATGCGCCGGTTGAACCTCTGAGGCGACCTGACGGGCCTGTCGAACGTCTTCTGACATGACGTACGACAGGCCCCGTTCCATGGCGCGCGGGTGGGGCGGTTCGACCGGCAAGGGTGGGGAGGGACGGTAAGTGATGCAGAGCAGCGTGCGGGAGGCCGCTCCGGTCGCCGAGGGGGGCGGCGCGGGGACGGTCGACGGCGGGGAAGGCATGGGCGGTCGCCGCAGAGGGCGGCCGGGGCGCGGGCGGCGGTTCATGAAATGGTCCGCGACCGTGCTCGCGGTGCTGATAGTGGGGACGGCCGGTGCCGGGTACCTCTACTACCGCCATCTGAACGGCAACATCAAGCACGACGACCTGAACCTGGGGGACAACAAGGTTGCGAAGCCGACGCCGAACGCCGCCGGGCAGACGCCGCTGAACATCCTGCTCATCGGCTCCGACGCGCGGGACACCGAGGAGAACCAGAAGCTCGGCGGCGCCAGGGAGACCTTCGGTACGCCGCCGCGGGCGGACGTGCAGATGCTGCTGCACCTGTCGGCCGACCGCTCCAACATGTCGGTCATCAGCATGCCGCGCGACACCCTCGTGCAGATCCCCAAGTGCACCGACCCGGACGACGATGAGGTGTACCCGGCGAGCGACGGGCGGGTGGCGACGAACCAGAGCCTGCGGCACGGCGGTCCGGGCTGCACGGTGGCGACCTGGCAGGAGCTCACCGGCATCCACATCGACCACTTCATCATGGTCGACTTCGCGGGCGTGGTGTCGATGGCGGACGCCATCGGCGGCGTCCCGGTGTGCGTGGACGCCAACATCGAGTCGCGCGACAGCCAGGGCCACGGCTCCGGTCTGAAGCTGGAGGAGGGCACGCACCCGATCAAGGGCGAGCAGGCCCTGCAGTGGCTGCGCACCCGCTACGGCTTCGAGGACGGCAGCGACCTCGCCCGGGCCAAGGCGCAGCACATGTACATGACCTCGATGGTCCGCGAGCTGCGTGAGAACGCCACCCTGAGCAGCCCGATGAAGCTGCGCCGGCTCGCCGAGGAGGCCACCGACGCGCTCACCGTCGACCCGGGTCTGGACGACGTCAAGAAGCTGTTCGACCTCAGCAACGAGCTGCGGAAGGTGGACCCGAAGCGCATCACCATGACCACGATGCCGAACCGGTACGTGGGCGTGCAGGTGGAGCCCACCGAGGACGCCGAGCAGCTGTTCCGGCTGGTGCGCGAGGACATCGCGCTGGACGGCAAGGACAAGAAGAAGGCGAAGGCCGAGGAGAAGCTCTCCGACGATCCGGCGGCGCCCGACGCCGAGCTCGGCGTCCAGGTCCAGAACGGCACCCGCACCGACACCCTGGCCCCGGCGGGCGGCCGGGCGAGCACGGTCGCGGGCCTGCTCGTCGACCAGGGCTTCGCACTGGCCGCCGCGGACGGCTCGGTGGTGCTGAGCGAGGACCGTACGGTCGTCCGCTACCCGAGCGCGGAGCTGGAGGGCGACGCCCAGCGGGTCGCCAAGTCCCTGGGGATTCCGCTGAGTTCAGTGAAGCGCTCGACGGAGGTCACGGGGGTGACGCTCGTTGTCGGCGCCGACTGGCGCGAGGGTACGGCGTACAAGGCGCCGAAGCGGGACGACAAGCTGCCCGACGCCGACAAGGCCCTCAACGGCGCCGACGAGGACGCCTGTATGCACGTGAACCCGGCCTTCACCTTCTAGGGGGCGGGCCGGGTTCGACGGGTGCCGTGGTCAGCTTCCGGTGGTGACCACGGCGGGGCGGCGGGAGGCGATGACCTTGCGGGCCAGGGAGCGGGGGCTGGTCAGGAAGCCCCAGCCCCAGGACATGTGCATGGTGGCGAGGGCCACCGGGATCTGGAGCCGCGCCTTCAGCGGCAGGCCCTTGCCCGCCGGGACCGAGCCCAGGACGATCGCCGCGAGATAGCCGCCGGGGATCACCAGGCCCAGCGGGTTCAGCAGCACGCCCACGAGCAGGCCCGCCGCGATCGCGCACACCGCGGTCGGCGGGGCGAGGTAGCGCAGGTTGATGGAGCCCTCGTGGTAGCGGGCGACGACATGCCGCCAGCGGCCGTAGTCCTTGTACTGCTTGGCGAGGGCGCGCATGGAGGGGCGGGGCCGGTACGACACCTTCAGCTCGGGCGAGAACCAGATCAGCCCGCCCGCCTCGCGGATCCGGAAATTCAGCTCCCAGTCCTGGGCGCGGATGAACTCGACGTTGTAGCCGCCCTGCCGCTCCAGCGCCTCGCGCCGGAAGACGCCGAGGTAGACGGTCTCGGCCTCGCCCGCCCGGCCACCGGTGTGGAAGACGGCGTTGCCGACGCCGATCTTCGACGTCATCGCGGCGGCGACCGCGTGCTCCCAGTCGTTCTCGCCCTCGGCGTGCATGATGCCGCCCACGTTCTGCGCGCCGGTCTCCTCCAGGAGCCGCACGGCGGTGGTGATGTAGTTCGGCGAGAGCATGCCGTGACCGTCGACCCGGACCACGATCGGGTGGCGGGACGCCTTGATCGCGGCGTTGAGCGCGGCGGGCGTACGGCCGGTGGGGTTCGGGACCGTGTGGACGCGGGAGTCCTCGGCGACGAGCTGGGCCGCGATCTCGTCCGTACGGTCCGTGGACGGACCGAGGGCGATCACGACCTCCATCTCGCCGGCGTACTCCTGCGCGAGGATCGCTTGGACTGCTCCGCGCAGATGCCGCTCCTCGTTGAGGACGGGCATGATGACGGACACGGCGGGGAGCTGCACGTCGGGATTGGCGTTCATAGGGGGCTCACGTTACCGCGAACGGGGGACACCGGTGCGCCCCGCCCGGGGCGGTGCCCCGGGCCACAGATCGTATGGGCCTACGGTGCTCAAGATCCCACGTACGGCCCTCGCGGAGGTGTCCCCCATGCCCACGCCGCCCCGCTCCCCCGCCAGACCTCCGCAACGACGCCCCCGGCCCCCCGTCCGGCGGAAGAAGCCACGCTGGGCCATGCGGGCGGTGACCACGCTGTCGGTGGTGGTGCTGGCGTCCGCCGGGATCGGGCACGCGGTGCTGACCGGCCTGGACGCGGACATCGCGCGGGTCGACCCGTTCAAGGACATGAAGAACCGGCCGCGGGCCGGGCACGGGATGAACGTGCTGCTGGTCGGCACGGACGGACGGGACCGGATCTCGGAGGCGCAGCGGCGCGAGTACCGGCTGGGCGGGGCGCCCTGCCACTGCACCGACACGATCATGATCGTGCACATCTCGGAGGACCGGGAGCGGGCGAGTGTGGTGAGCCTGCCGCGGGACTCGTACGCGATGACTCCGGCGCATCTCGACGAGGTGAGCGGTGAGCGACACCACGGGCATCCGCTGAAGCTGAACGCGGCGTACGCGGAGGGCGGGCCGCAGCTGACGGTGCGGACGGTGGAGTCGATGACGCGGGTGAAGATCGACCACTATCTGGAGGTCGACTTCACGAGCTTCATGAAGACGGTGGACGTGCTCGGCGGGGTGAAGGTCTGCACGGCTCAGCCGCTGAAGGACTCGTACACCGGCCTCGACCTCCCGGCGGGCACGCACGCCCTGAACGGCGGGGAGGCCCTGCAGTACGTGCGCGCCCGGCATGTCGACGGGGCCTCCGACCTCGGGCGGATGCAGCGCCAGCAGCGGTTCCTGGCCGCGCTGGTGGAGCGGGCGACCTCGTCCGGGATCCTGCTGAACCCGATGAAGTTCCGGGACGTGACCCGGGCGGTGCTGGGGTCGGTGCGGGCGGACAAGGGCTTCGGCACGGACGAGCTGCTGGATCTGGGCCGGGCGATGCGGAACTTCTCCCCCTCCTCGTCGGAGTTCACCACGGTGCCGATCGGGCAGATGGGATACGCCGTGAAGGGCGTGGGCTCCACGCTGCGCTGGGACGCCACGAAGTCCCAGCGGCTCTTCAAGGCACTGCGGGACGACAAGCCGCTGGCCGCGCACCGGCCGGCGCCGAGGAGCGCCGCGGTGAAGGTGGCCGTCGCGCCGGAGCAGATCCGGGTCCAGGTGGAGAACGGGACGTCCACGGCGGGCCTCGGCAAACGCATGGACTCCGCCCTCGCGGCGACCGGCTTCCGCACCAGCCGGGCGCCGGTGAACGCGGCGGAGCGGACGGTACGGCGGACGGTGGTGGCCTACGACCCCCGCTGGGACCGCTCGGCCAGGTCCCTGGCCGCGGCGCTGCCGGGCAGCGAGCTGCGGGCGGTGAAGGGACTGGGTCCGACGCTGAAGGTGATCGCGGGGTCGGACTTCAAGCAGGTGCGCAAGGTCCGGGCGGCGGAGCCGCCGCGGGCGGAGTCCGGGGTGGTGCGGGGGGACGAGGTGGTGTGCGGGTAGCACGGGCCCGGCGGGAGGCCTGCGTCGTCTCCTGAAGCTTGGTCAAGTACCCGCCACGCTGGCCGAGTTGTGTCTACTTTGGAGCGGAGTCAGACCGCTCGCGCCCGAAGGAGACCAGACCCATGTCCGACCTCACCACGCCATCGCCCGACGACGAGGGCGTGGCCCGCACCGCGCGGCTGCGCACCGACGTCTCCCACTCGGCGCGGATCTGGAACTACTGGCTGGGCGGCAAGGACCACTACCCGGTGGACGAGGAGGTCGGCGACCAGATCCTGTCGTTCGTGCCGGCCCTGCCCCGCTCCGCCGTCGCCGACCGCCAGTTCCTCGCCCGCGCCGTCCGCCATCTCGCCGGGGAGCGGGGCATACGCCAGTTCCTGGACATCGGCACCGGCCTGCCCACCGCCGACAACACCCACGAGGTCGCCCAGCGCGTCGCCCCGGACGCGCGGATCGTCTACGTCGACAACGACCCGCTCGTCCTCACCCACGCGCACGCCCTGCTCACCAGCGCGAAGGAGGGCGCCACCGACTACATCGAGGCCGACGTCCACGACCCGGAGGCGATCCTCGCGGGCGCGGCCCGCACCCTGGACCTCACTCAGCCGGTCGCCATCACCATGCTGGGCATCCTGAACTTCGTCCTGGACACCGACGAGGCCGCAGCCATCGTCCGCCGCCTGCTCGACGCCGTCCCCGCGGGCTCCTACCTGGTCGTGTCCCACCCCACCACCGAGGTGGACGGCGAGGCGATGAAGACGGCGGTGGAGTACTGGAACAGCCAGGGCTCGGCCGCCATGACCCTGCGCAGCCGCGCCGACCTGGTCCGGCTCTTCGAGGGCGTGGAGCTGCTGGAGCCCGGCATCGTCTCCTGCTCCCGCTGGCGCCCCGACACCCCGGACGCCGAGATCGTCGAGGTCACGCACTTCGGGGGCGTGGGCCGCAAGCGCTGACGCGCTACGTCGCCCCGGCCCCGCTCCGTCGGCCGCTCGGCGTATCTCGTGCGCCTTCCCGGTCGCTCGCCTAGGCGGCCCGTGCGGGCAGGAGGAGGGTGGTCCCGCACGGTCGCCGGCCCCCGCCTCGGCGGCGGCGGCCCAGGGCGACACCTCACGAGCGCCAACGGGGGCACCTCATGAGCACACCTGACCAACCGGCGGATCTCAGCTACGTCGACAAGGCCGGCGGCGGCCTGCGGAACTTCCGACCGTCCGGGACCGAGGCCATGGTCCGGCTGCCGTCCGACGCCACGGGCGCGACGGTGGACCGCCTGGTCGCCGCCCGCCCACTGCTCTCCGTCAGCCAGGGCTACAACCTCGACCGCGGTTTCGCCGCGGTCTACCTGAACCCGGCCGCCGACACGGACGCGGCGGCCCTCACCGACGAGCCGGACGTCCTCGGCTCGCTCCCGGTGATGATCGACGAGCACGGCGCGTCCCGGTACTTCGTGCCCGGCGAGTTCACCGTACGGTTCCGCGCGGACGTCGACCGGGAGCGCGCCGAGCGGATCATCGCCGAGCACGGCAGCAGCGTCGCCGTCGCCCAGCGGACCCCGGGGTACTACACCCTGCGGATCCCCGAGGGGGCCGAACTCTTCGCGACCATCAGGGAGTTCTCCGCCCTCGACGAGGTCCGGTTCGCCGAGCCGTCCGAGGCCGGGTTCCACGACGCACAGCCCTATCTGCCCGACGAGCCCGACTTCGAGCGGCTGTGGGGCCTGCGCAACACCGGGCAGACCGTCGACGGCGTCCCCGGCACCGCGGGCGTCGACATCGGCGTCACCGAGGCCTGGGACCACACCCGCGGCCACCCGGACGTCATCGTCGCCGTCATCGACACCGGCTGCGACCTCGACCATCCCGACCTCGCGGCGAACATCCTGCCGCGGGGCGCCGAGGACTGGGACTTCTCCGACGCGGGCGACCCGGTGCCGGAGGACGGCGACGGCCACGGCACCCACTGCGCGGGGACGATCGCCGCGGCCGACAACGACCTGGGCGTGATCGGCGTGGCCCCGGACTGCCGGCTGATGCCGCTGCGGGTGAACCTCACCGCGGGCATGAACCCGAACCGCGCCGACGCCATCGACTACGTCCGCCGCCAGTCCCTGAACCATCGCGACCGGCGCTATGTCGTCAACTGCAGCTGGCGCGCCAACGGCGACCACGCCGGTATCCGCACCGCCGTCCAGGACGCGGTCGCCGCCGGTGTGGTGATCTGCTTCGCCGCGGGCAACGCCAACAACAACACCGACGTGACGCCGCAGTTCCCCGGCGTGTACCCCGAGGTCATCGCGGTCGCCGCGCTGGACTCGGCGGGCCGCCGGGCGGGCTTCTCCAACTTCGGCACGAACGTCGACGTGTCCGCCCCGGGCGTCACCGTCTGGTCGACGTACCTGAACGGCAACCACCGCTTCCTGGACGGCACGTCGATGGCGAGCCCGCATGTCGCGGGCGTCGCGGCCCTGGTCTGGTCCCGCAACCTGGAACTGACCGGCGACCAGGTCCGCCGGATCGTCGAGAGCAGTTGTGACGACGTGGACGGGGCCAACCCGGGCTTCGCCGGGATGCTGGGCCGGGGCCGGGTCAACGCCCACCGCGCCGTCACCAGCCCGCTGATCCACCCCGAGCCCGCCCCGTCCGGCACGGACCTCACCGGCGACGGCCGCGCGGACCTCGCCGGCTTCGGCGACGCCGGAGTGTGGGTGGCGCTCAACAAGGGCGACGGCACCTTCACCGAACCCAAGCTGAAGGTCCAGAACTTCGCCTACTCGGCGGGCGGTTGGCGTACGCAGAAACACCCGCGCCTGCTCGCCGACCTCACCGGCGACCGCCGCGCCGACATCATCGGCTTCGGCGACGCGGGCGCCTGGGTCTCCCTGAACAACGGCAGCGGCTCCTTCCAGGCTCCGCGGCTCGTCGTGGAGAACTTCGGCTACGACGCGGGCGGATGGCGGGTGGAGAAACACCCACGCTTCCTCGCCGACCTCACGGGCGACCGCCGCGCCGACATCATCGGCTTCGGCGAGGCGGGCGCCTGGGTCTCCCTGAACCGGGGCAACGCCACCTTCGCCGCCCCACAGCTCATGGTGCCGAACTTCGGCTACAGCGCGGGCGGTTGGCGGGTGGAGAAGCACCCGCGCTTCCTGGCCGACCTCACCGGCGACCGCCGCGCGGACATCGTCGGCTTCGGCGACAAGGGCGTCTGGGTGTCGTTGAGCAACGGCGACGGCACCTTCCAGGGTCCCGAGCTCGTCGTGGAGAACTTCGGCTACGTGGCGGGCGGTTGGCGGGTGGAGAAGCATCCGCGCCTTCTCGCCGACCTCACCGGCGACGGCCGTGCGGACATCGTCGGGTTCGGATACGCCGGGGTGTGGGTGTCCCTCAACAACGGCGACGGCACGTTCCAGAGCCCGCGGCTCGTCGTCGAGAACTTCGGCTACGACGCGGGCGGCTGGCGGACCGAGAAACATCCGCGCTTCCTCGCCGACCTCACCGGCGACCGCAGCGCCGACATCGTCGGCTTCGGAAACGCGGGCGTCTGGGCCGCGCTGAACAACGGCGACGGCACCTTCCAGGACCCGCAGCTCGTCGTCGAGAACTTCGGCCACGACGCGGGCGGCTGGCGGACCGAGAAACACCCGCGCTTCCTCGCCGACCTCACCGGCGACCGCAGCGCCGACATCGTCGGCTTCGGGTACGCGGGCGTCTGGGAGGCCCTCAACGGCGGCAAGGGCGCCTTCGGGGACCCCCGGCTGGTGGTGCGGAACCTCGGCCACGACGCGGGCGGCTGGCGGGTGGAGAAGCACCCGCGGTTCGTCGTGGGCCGGATCTGACGGAGCGGTCCGCCGGGCTCACCGGCCCGGCGGACCCGACACCTCTCAGTTCCCGGAGACGGTGACCTTCTCGTCGTTGTTCAACTGCTCCACCAGCGTCTTCACCTTCGCCTTGTCCCAGACGAGGTTGCCGCCGGAGGATCCGGAGATCGGCATGTTCATGGACTTGCCCTCACCGCCGGTGACACCCTTCATCGCCCAGAACATCGACGCCAGGTCGAACAGCCCCATGTCCTTGTCCACGATGAGCGTGTCCAGACCGGCGCTCATCGTCGGGTACAGCTTGAAGGGGTTCAGCACGGTGCTCGGCGTCGCGGCCTGGTTGGCCAGCGCCGCGAGGAACTTCTGCTGGTTCTTCGTACGGTCCAGGTCGGAGCCGGCCAGCGCGTACCGGGTACGGACGAAGGCGAGCGCCTCCTCGCCGTTCAGGGTCTGCTTGCCCTCCGCCAGGTCGGCGCCGGACTTGGAATCCTTGATGCCGCCCTTGGGAATCTCGATCTCCACGCCGCCGACCGCGTCCACGATGTTCGCGAAGCCCGCGAAGCCGATCTCGACGTAGTGGTCGATGTGCAGACCGGTGTTGAACTCGACCGTCCGCACCAGCAGCTCGGGGCCGTCCTCGGCGTAGGCGGCGTTCAGCTTGGTGTGCCGGCCCGTGCCCGGGTAGGTCTTGCCGGACTCCGAGCCCACGAAGGTGGGGATCTCCACGTCCGAGTCACGGGGCAGCGAGATCAGCGTCGGGCCGTTGTCCCCGGTGTGCAGGATCATCATCGAGTCGGTGCGCTTGCCCTCGGCGGACCCGGTGTGCAGCTTCTTCTTCTCCTCGGCGGACATGCCGGCGCGGCTGTCCGAGCCGACGATCAGGTAGTTCGTGCCCTCGCCCGCCTCCGGCCGCTCGATGACCTTGGACAGGTCGACCTCACGGTTGAGCTTGGAGTCGGCCCAGAAGTAGGTGGCGACGGTGGTGACGACGAACACGGTGACGACCGTGATCGCGGTCCACTTGATCCGGCGCCGCCAGTTCGGCGCGGGCCGCGGCTCGTACATGTCCCCGCCGCGCCCCTGGCCACCACCACCGCCGTAGACCTGGCCGGTGTTGTAGCCGCTGTCATAGCCGTCCTGGCCGTGGCCATCGTCGTACGGCTGCTGCGACGGCACACCGTACGGCGGAGCCGACTGGCCCCCGCCGGGCGCCGCCGGGCCGCGCCGGACCTGCCGCATGACGCGTGCGCCATCCGGCTGTGCGCCTGCGCTGCCGTGTCCGTAGCCGCCACCGCGGTTTCCGTCGGACCATCCCTCGGGCCAGTTGTTCATGGGCCCCAGTGTGCAGGGAACGGCTGTGCGTCTTACAAGGGTCGGCGGAAAATAGGGGCACGGCTGTTGCGAACCCAACACAAAATCCCCGGTTCGTCCCTCGGCATAAGGTGGAGGCCATGACACACCAGGTCCCCACGACGCAATCGGGCACGCCGGACATCCCGGGCAAGCCGACGTCCGCGTCCCGCACCACGCTGAGCCACATCATGACCCACAACGACACCAACCTGCTGGGCACGGTGCACGGCGGTGTGATCATGAAACTGGTCGACGACGCCGCCGGCGCGGTGGCCGGACGGCACAGCGGGGGCCCCGCGGTGACCGCGTCCATGGACGAGATGGTGTTCCTGGAGCCGGTCCGGGTCGGCGACCTGGTCCATGTGAAGGCCCAGGTCAACTGGACCGGCCGCACCTCCATGGAGGTGGGCGTGCGGGTCCTGGCGGAGCGCTGGAACGAATCCACCCCGCCCACCCAGGTCGGCTCGGCCTATCTGGTCTTCGCCGCGGTCGACGCCGACGGCAAGCCCCGCGTGGTCCCCCAGGTCCTCCCGGAGACGGAGCGGGACAACCGCCGCTACCAGGAGGCCCAGATCCGCCGCACCCACCGCCTCGCCCGCCGCCGGGCCATCAAGGAACTGCGGGAGAAGCGGGCGGCGGAGGGCATCGAGGACTGAGCGCCCAGCACAACGGCCCCCGGCAGCAGCTGCGCCGGGGGCCGTTGTCCGTTCCGCTACGGCAGGTTGCGCGCCATGACGATGCGCTGGACCTGGTTGGTGCCCTCGTAGATCTGGGTGATCTTCGCGTCGCGCATCATGCGCTCCAGCGGGTAGTCACGGGTGTAGCCGTAGCCGCCGAGGAGCTGGACGGCGTCGGTGGTGACGTCCATGGCCACGTCCGAGGCGAAGCACTTGGCGGCGGCGCCCAGGTAGGTCAGGTCCGCGTCGCCGCGCTGGGAGGCGGCCGCGGCCTGGTAGGTCAGGGCGCGGGCGGCCGAGATCTTCATGGCCATGTCGGCGAGCATGAACTGGATGCCCTGGAAGTCGGCGATCGGCTTGCCAAACTGCTTGCGCTCCTGGACGTAGCCCTTGGCGTAGTCCAGGGCGCCCTGGGCGATGCCGAGGGCCTGCGCGGCGATGGTGATGCGGGTGTGGTCCAGGGTCTTCATCGCGGTCGCGAAGCCGGTGCCCTCCTCGCCGATCATGCGGTCGGCGGGGATGCGGACGTTGTCGAGGTAGACCTCGCGGGTCGGGGAGCCCTTGATGCCGAGCTTCTTCTCCGGGGCGCCGAAGGAGACGCCCTCGTCGCCCTTCTCGACCACGAAGGCGGAGATGCCCTTGGAGCGCTTGGCGGGGTCGGTGACGGCCATGACCGTGTAGTACTCGCTGACGCCCGCGTTGGTGATCCAGCGCTTGACGCCGTTGAGGACGTAGGTGTCGCCGTCGCGGACCGCCTTGGTCTTCATGCCGGCCGCGTCCGAGCCCGCGTCCGGCTCGGAGAGGCAGTAGGAGAACATGCCCTCGCCCTTGGCGAGCGGCGACATGTACTTCTTCTTCAGGTCCTCGGAGCCGGAGATGATCACCGGCAGGGAGCCCAGCTTGTTCACGGCCGGGATCAGGGAGGAGGACGCGCAGACGCGGGCCACCTCCTCGATCACGATGACCGTGGCGAGCGCGTCGGCGCCGGCGCCGCCGTACTCCTCGGGCACGTGCACGGCGTGCAGGTCGTTGGCGACCAGCGCGTCGTGGGCCTCCTGCGGGAAGCGGGCTTCCTCGTCCACCGCGGTGGCGAACGGCGAGATCTTCGCCTCGGCCAGGGAGCGGACGGCGTCGCGGAGCATGTCGTGCTCCTCGGACGGGCGGTACAGGTCGAAGTCAGCCGATCCGGCCAAGGTCTCTCACGCTCCAAAGACGCTGTGATGCTGGCGCTAATTACCGTTAAGTAACTCAAATTTTAGAGCTCCGCCCACGCTGGTGATACGTGAGCTTGGCGACAGCGGGAAAAGTGCCCGGTGGGGCGCACCGCGACGCCCCGACTATGCTCGGGCGCGCACCGCCGCCGCACCACTCAAGGGAGTCCCCCATGGCCCTCAAGCTCACCGTGATCGGCACGGGCTATCTCGGCGCCACCCACGCCGCGGCCATGGCCGAGCTCGGTTTCGAGGTCCTGGCGCTGGACGTGGTGCCCGAGAAGATCGAGATGCTCCGGCGCGGTGAGGTCCCGATGTTCGAGCCGGGTCTGGAGGAGCTGCTGCGCAAGCACGTGGCCGGGATCGAGGGCTCCAGCGGGCGGCTGCGGTTCACCATGGACTGGGCGGAGATCGGCGCGTTCGGCGATGTGCACTTCGTGTGTGTGAACACTCCGCAGCGGCACGGCGAGTACGCCTGTGACATGAGCTACGTCGACTCCGCCTTCGCCTCGCTCGCCCCGCATCTGACCAACGCCGCGCTGGTCGTCGGCAAGTCGACGGTGCCGGTCGGCTCCGCGGACCGGCTCGCCACCTACCTCGCCGAGCACGCGCCGGCCGGGGCGGACGCGGAGCTGGCGTGGAACCCGGAGTTCCTGCGCGAGGGCTTCGCCGTCAACGACACCCTGCACCCCGACCGGCTCGTGGTGGGGGTGCGCAGTGAGCGGGCCGAGAAGCTGCTGCGCGAGGTGTACGCGGCGCCGATCGCGGAGGGCTCGCCCTTCGTGGTGACCGACTTCCCGACCGCCGAGCTGGTGAAGACCTCGGCGAACTCCTTCCTCGCCACGAAGATCTCCTTCATCAACGCGATGGCGGAGGTGTGCGAGGCCGCGGGCGGCGATGTGGCGAAGCTGGCGGAGGCCATCGGGTACGACGACCGGATCGGGAAGAAGTTCCTGCGGGCCGGGATCGGCTTCGGCGGCGGCTGTCTGCCGAAGGACATCCGGGCGTTCATGGCGCGCGCCGGTGAGCTGGGCGCGGACCAGGCACTGACCTTCCTGCGCGAGATCGACTCCATCAACATGCGCCAGCGCGGCCAGATGGTGGAGCTGACCCGGCAGGCGCTGGGCGGCGGGCCCTTCCTCGGCAAGCGGGTCGCGGTGCTCGGCGCGACCTTCAAGCCGGACTCGGACGACGTGCGGGACTCGCCCGCGCTCAATGTGGCGGGCCAGATCCATCTCCAGGGCGGCCAGGTCACGGTCTACGACCCCAAGGGCATGACCAACGCGCGCCGTGTCTTCCCGACGCTCGGCTACGCCGACTCCGCCGTGGAGGCGGTCCGCGGCGCCGATGTCGTCCTGCACCTCACCGAGTGGCGTGAGTTCCGTGAGCTGGACCCGGCGGCGCTGGGCGAGGTCGCGGCGACCCGGCTCGTCCTCGACGGCCGCAACGCCCTGGACCCGACGCTGTGGCGGGCGGCGGGGTGGACGTACCGGGCGATGGGGCGCCCGACCGCGTAGGGCCTGTCCACCGGAGAGTCGCCGCGGCGCCGGGCAGGAAAGGCGACGCCGCTTCGGCCGAGGCTCAGTCGGCCGAAACGGCGTCTTCCCGCATTCTGCCGCACACCGGGGCGCAGTGGCCCGGGAGTCCTCAACAGGCCCTTGCGCCGCGTGTCGTGAAGCGGCGCTTCCGCGCGGCTACTTGGCCCGGTAACGCCGCATTTTCGCCCGCGCCCCGCACACCTGCATCGAGCACCAGCGGCCGCGTCCCGCGGGGCTGCGGTCGTAGTACGCCCAGTGGCAGTCGGCCGCCTCGCATGCCTTCAGACGGGGCCAGGTGCCCGCGACCAGCGACTCGGCCACGGCGGTGGCGATCCGCGAGGTGAGCGCGCGGGGGTTGGCGGCGGTGAGGACCGCCGAGCCGTCGGCCGGGTCGACCGAGAGATGGAGCGCGGCCCGGGAGAGCAGCTCCGTCAGCGGGGTCACGTCGCGGTGCGGGAGGTGACCGGCGTGGGCCAGGAGCGTTGCCCGCAGGGACTCGCGCAGCTCCCGGGCGGCCGGGACCTCCTCCTCGGCCAGCCCCAGGCGCGCCCGGCCGTCCGCGGTGTCCAGCGCGTCGGCGCCCGACTCCAGGTCCAGCGTGTTGACCAGGGACTGGACCAGCTCCAGGGCCCCGGGGGCGGGTGAGCGCGCATTCATGGTTGCGACGTTACCTCCAATGCGAGAGCATGCAGTAACGGCGTTACTGCATGAAGGCCGTTACCAGTAACAACGACCGGAGGAAGTCATGGCTCTCGCCACCCTGGACGTCGTCGTCCTGGACTGTCCCGACCCCACGGCCCTGGCCGGGTTCTACGCCGCCGTCCTCGGCGGCACCATCGAGGACCAGGGAGAGTGGGTGGACCTGAAGCTGCCCAGCGGGACCGGCATGGCCTTCCAGGCCGCCCCCGGCTTCGTACCGCCGAAGTGGCCCTCGTCCGACCACTCCCAGCAGTTCCACCTCGACCTGACCGTGACCGACCTGGACACGGCCGAGAAGGGCGTACTGGAACTGGGCGCCAAGCCCCTGGACACGGAGGACCGCACCCGCAGCTTCCGGGTCTACGCGGACCCGGCCGGCCACCCGTTCTGCCTCTGCGCCGGCTGACCCAGGAGGTC
Organism: Streptomyces cinnabarinus; assembly: GCF_027270315.1. Classification (NCBI taxonomy): domain Bacteria; kingdom Bacillati; phylum Actinomycetota; class Actinomycetes; order Kitasatosporales; family Streptomycetaceae; genus Streptomyces; species Streptomyces cinnabarinus. The sequence continues at coordinate 3,804,805 of NZ_CP114413.1, forward strand.
TCCCCCGTGCCGGTCGCCCGCTTCCGCTCGGTCGTGATCGACTGCCCCGAGCCGCTCGCGCTCGCCGAGTTCTACGCGGCGCTCCTCGGCGGCACTCCCCAGGTGCAGGAGGAGGACTGGGTGGTCCTCGAAGCGCCGGGCGTGCCGCGCCTCGCCTTCAACCGGGAGCCGGGCTTCCGGCCCCCGGCCTGGCCCCGCGAGGGCGGCAACGCCCAGCAGTTCCACCTCGACCTCGACGCCGGGTCCACCTGGGCGGACGTCGACGCGGCGGAGCGACGGGTGCTGGCGCTGGGGGCACGGCCGCTGAAGCGGGAGGAGGATCCGGTGGCGGAGGACTTCCGGGTGTACGCCGATCCGGCGGGGCATCCGTTCTGCCTGTGCCGGATCGACCACCCGTAGGGCTCAGCCGTCGAGCTCCGCGATCTGTGCCGTGGACGCCTCCCGGCGCTGCTGGGCCGCCTTGGCGGTGAAGTCGGCGGTGCGCAGGACGCGTTGGATGTTGCCCCAGGTCAGCAGGGACAGGTCGGTCTCCGTCCAGCCTCTGCGGAGCAGTTCGGCGACGAGGTGGGGGTAGCAGGAGGTGTCGGCGAGGTCCTGCGGATGGGCGGTGCCGACGTCGTAGGTGCCGGACAGGCCCACGCACTCGGTGCCCGCGACCCCGCGGACATGGTCGAGGTGGTCGGCGACGTCCCGCACCGAGGGGCCGGTCTGCTCGGCGGTCAGCGGCACCATGCACAGGCCCTTCGCCGCGCCCAGCTCGGCGAGCAGGTCGTCGGGGAGGTTGGCCGGGTGCGGCCGCAGCGCGCGGGCCGCGGAGCGGGTGCACAGGACGGGCGTCTTGGAGGCGGCCAGTGCCCGGCGGATGGTCTGCTCGGAGGCGCCGGAGAGGTCGGCGAGCACACCGAGCCGGTTCATCTCCCGGACCACCTCCTCCCCGAACCGGGTCAGCCCCGCCTCACTGGCCCACGAGGTCCCGGCCAGGGTGAGCACCCTGAGGCCCAGGCTGTGCAGCACGCGCAGGATGGCGAGCGAGTCGTCCAGCGCGGCGGCCGTCGCCGGGCCCAGCAGCACCGCCGCGCGGCCGCAGTTGCGGGCGTCGATGACCTGGCCCGCGGTGCGCGCGAGCCGTAGGCCCTCGGGGTGTGCCGCGATCACCGCGCGCACCAGGTCGAGCTGTTCCAGGGTGGCGGCGACGGCCCGGTCCGCGGCCAGCCCCTCGGGCAGGTGCAGGGAGCAGAACAGCGCGCCGACATGGCCCTGCCGCAGCCGCGGCACATCGGTGTCGACAGCGCTCTCTCCCAGCTCCAGGTCGTACCAGGGCAGGTGGCGCAGCGCCCAGGGCAGTCCGCTGTAGCCGTCGGCGACGGGGTGCGCGACGAGCAGGGCGTGGGCGCGCTCCAGGGGCTCGGCGTCCGGGTCGGCGGGGTCCGGATCGTCGGTGAGCGGAGCGGGCGGCCCGGCCGGGAAGGGGTCGGCCAGCGGCAGCTCGTCGAGCGCGTCGACCTCGGCCGGGGGATGCAGGTCGTCCTGGAGATCTGCCATGGCGGGCTCCGTACGTGCGAGGTGATCGCTGTACGGTCACCGTCGCACGCGTGACCGGGGGCTTCCTGGTGGACGGGGCGTTCGGGGGTCCGCCGGACGGGCGGGGCAGCCGATCGCCCCGCCCGCCTCACTCACGCGTCCAGCGCCTCGATCGTGGCGTGGGACGGCGCGCTCGTGGCCTGGAGGTCACGGGCCACGTCCTCCGCCGCGCCCAGCACCCGCACCGAGTTCTGCCAGGTCAGCTTGGCCAGGTCGGTGTTCGACCAGCCGCGGTCCATGAGCTCCGCGATCAGGTTCGGGTAGCCAGAGACGTCGTTCAGGCCGTCCGGGGTGAAGGCGGTGCCGTCGTAGTCGCCGCCGATGCCGAGGTGGTCGATGCCCGCGACCTCGCGCATGTGGTCGAGGTGGTCCGCGACCGTCGCGACCGTGGCGATCGGGCGCGGGTTGCGCTCCTCGAAGGCGCGGTGCACCTTCATCGCCTCGGCGGTGGTCTCCAGGTGGTGGAAGCCGTGGGCGCGCATGTTCTCGTCCGCCGCAGCGGTCCAGTCGACGGCCGCCCGGAGCACGAACTTCGGGACGAACGTCACCATCGCCACCCCGCCGTTGGCGGGCAGCCGCTCCAGGACGTCGTCCGGGATGTTGCGGGGGTGGTCGCAGACCGCCCGCGACGAGGAGTGCGAGAAGATCACCGGCGCCGCGGTGGCGTCCAGCGCGTCCCGCATGGTGGTCGCGGCGACATGGGAGAGGTCGACCAGCATGCCCTCGCGGTTCATCTCCCGCACGACCGCCCGCCCGAACGCCGACAGACCGCCCACGCCCGGTTCGTCGGTCGCCGAGTCCGCCCAGTCCACGTTGTCGTTGTGGGTGAGCGTCAGGTAGCGGACGCCGAGCGCGTACAGGCCGCGCAGGGTGCCCAGGGAGTTGGCGATCGAGTGCCCGCCCTCCGCGCCCATCAGCGAGGCGATCCGGCCCTCCCGGCGCGCGGTCTCCAGGTCGGCGGCGGTCAGCGCGGCCCGCAGTTCGGCCGGGTGCCGCTCGATCAGCCGCCGTACGCAGTCGATCTGCTCCAGGGTCGCCGGGACCGGGTCGGGCAGGTCGGAGCGGACGTACACCGACCAGTACTGCGCCCCGACCCCGCCCGCGCGCAGGCGGCCGAGGTCGGTGTGGAGATGGGCGCTCTGGTCGGCGGCGATGTCACGGGCGTCGAGGTCGTAGCGGACCTGCTCGCGCAGTGCCCAGGGCAGGTCGTTGTGCCCGTCGACCACGGGGAACTCCCGCAGCAGCTCCCGGGCCGCGTCCACGGAGCCCACGGCCGTCACTTCCCGAAGCCGAAGCCGCTGGACCCCTCGACCTTGGTGCGCAGCCGCCTGCCCTTCTCGGTGGCCTGGTCGTTCAGCTCCTGCTGGAACTCGCGCATCCGGCCGAGCAGCTCCTCGTCCTGGGTGCCGAGGATCCGGGCGGCGAGCAGTCCGGCGTTGCGGGCACCGGCGACCGAGACGGTGGCGACGGGGACCCCGGCCGGCATCTGCACGATGGACAGCAGGCTGTCCATGCCGTCCAGGTACTTCAGCGGGACCGGCACGCCGATCACGGGGAGGGGGGTGACGGAGGCGAGCATGCCGGGGAGGTGTGCGGCTCCGCCGGCCCCGGCGATGATCACCTTCAGCCCGCGCTCGGCGGCCTGCTCGCCGTAGGCGACCATCTCGCGCGGCATGCGGTGCGCGGAGACGACGTCGACCTCGTACTCGATCTCGAAGTCGTCGAGCGCCTGCGCGGCGGCCTCCATGACCGGCCAGTCGCTGTCCGACCCCATGACGATGCCTACAACCGGGCTCATTCGGTGATCGTGCCTCTCAGGTATCCGGCCGCGTGCTGGGCGCGCTCCAGCACGTCGTCCAGGTCGTCGCCGTAGGTGTTGACGTGCCCGACCTTGCGGCCCGGCTTCACGTCCTTGCCGTACATGTGGATCTTGAGCTGGGGGTCGCGGGCCATGCAGTGCAGGTACGCGGAGTACATGTCCGGGTAGTCGCCGCCGAGGACGTTGGCCATCACCGTCCACTTGGCGCGCGGGCGCGGGTCGCCGAGCGGGAGGTCCAGCACGGCCCGCACATGGTTGGCGAACTGGCTGGTGATCGCGCCGTCCTGGGTCCAGTGGCCGGAGTTGTGCGGGCGCATCGCGAGCTCATTGACCAGGACGCGGCCGTCGCGGGTCTCGAACAGCTCGACGGCGAGGTGGCCCACGACGCCCAGTTCCTTGGCGATGCGCAGCGCCATCTCCTCGGCGTGCAGGGCGAGGGCCGGGTCGAGGTCGGGGGCGGGGGCGATCACGGTGTCGCAGACGCCGTCGACCTGACGGGACTCGACCACCGGGTAGGCCACGGCCTGGCCGTGCGGGGAGCGTACGACGTTGGCGGCGAGCTCGCGGACGAAGTCGACCTTCTCCTCGGCGAGCACCGGGACGCCGGCCTTGAAGGGGGCCTCGGCCTCCTCGACGGAGTCCACGACCCACACGCCCTTGCCGTCGTAGCCGCCGCGGACCGTCTTGAGGACGACCGGGAATCCGTCGCCCTCCGCCGCGAAGGCCGCCACGTCCGCGGGATCGGAGACGATGCGGTGCCGTGGGCAGGGCACGCCGATGGCGTCCAGCTTCGCCCGCATCACCCCCTTGTCCTGGGCGTGCACCAGAGCGTCCGGGCCGGGGCGCACGGGGATGCCGTCCGCCTCCAGGGCCCTGAGGTGCTCGGTGGGTACATGTTCGTGATCGAAGGTGATCACATCGCACCCGCGCGCGAAGTCACGCAGCGTGTCCAGGTCGCGATAGTCGCCGAGGACGACTTCGCTCACCACCTGGGCCGCGGAATCCTGAGGGGTGTCACTGAGGAGCTTGAACCTGATGCCCAGCGGGATGCCTGCCTCGTGTGTCATACGAGCGAGCTGGCCCCCGCCGACCATGCCGACTACCGGGAACGTCACGCCCCTAGGGTATCGGCCACGCCGGGAAGGCCGGTTTCGGCGCCTGTGTGCCGGTCCACAGGCAATCGTGCGGAGGGGTGGTTAGCATGGCTTGGTTGACGAAACCGACTGACGGGGGCTTTCACTCCATGGGACGTGGTTCCTCGGGGCTGCTGCGACGTTACGCGCACGAGGTCGCCAAGTTCGGCGCCGTGGGCGGGGCCGGGCTGCTGGTCAACCTCGGTGTCTTCAACCTCGTGCGGCACGTCACCGATCTCCAGGTCGTGCGGGCCAGTGTCATCGCCACGGTCATCGCCATCGCCTTCAACTACGTCGGCTTCCGTTACTTCACCTACCGGGACCGTGACAAGAGCGGCCGCACCAAGGAACTGACCCTGTTCCTGTTGTTCAGCGCGGTCGGACTGGTGATCGAGAACGGCGTGCTGTACGCGGCGACCTACGGCTTCCACTGGGACAGCCCGCTGCAGAGCAACATCTTCAAGTTCCTCGGCATCGGCGTCGCGACCCTGTTCCGCTTCTGGTCCTACCGCACCTGGGTGTTCCGGGCACTCCCGGCCCGCGACACGGTGGCCACCGCGGAATCGTTCCTGGAGGACCCGCCTCCGGTCCAGCGCCGACGCCGCTCCCCGCAGCCGGCGGGCAGGCGCCCGTAAGCCCGTAGCCCGGTCGCCCCGGAGCTACCTGACCGTCGGTGTCGCGTCCTTGCTCGGCCTGGCCGGGGTCCGGGAGAGGAACAGGCCGAACACCGGCGGGGATGCCTGGAGCATCTCCAGCCGGCCGCCGTCCGCCTCCGCCAGGTCCCTGGCCACCGCCAGGCCGATGCCCGTGGAGTTACGGCCGCTGATCGCCCGCTCGAAGATCCGCGCGCCGAGGTCGGCCGGGACACCGGGCCCCTCGTCCGTCACCTCGATCACCGCCTGGTTCCCGGTGACACGGGTACGCAGCGCCACCGTGCCGCCGCCGTGCATCAAGGAGTTCTCGATCAGCGCCGCGAGGACCTGGGCCACCGCTCCCGGCGTGCCGACCGCCTCCAGATGCCGTTTGCCCGAGCTGACGATCGCCCTGCCCACGCCCCGGTACGCCGGGCGCCATTCCGCCAGCTGCTGCTGGATGACCTCGTCGAGGTCGAAGGTGACGGCGGAGCCGGTCCGGGGGTCGCGGGAGTTGGTCAGGAGGCGCTCGACCACGTCCGTCAGGCGTTCCACCTGCGTCAGCGCGATCATCGCCTCCTCCTTCACGGTGTCCGGGTCGTCGGTGAGGGTGATCTCCTCCAGCCGCATGGACAGGGCGGTGAGCGGGGTGCGCAGCTGGTGGGAGGCGTCCGCGGCCAGGCGCCGCTCCGCGGTCAGCATGCGGCCGATCCGCTCCGCGCTCGCGTCCAGCACATCCGCGACCCGGTCCAGCTCATGGACGCCGTAGCGCTTGTGACGGGGGCGCGGGTCGCCCGAGCCGAGGCGTTCCGCGGTCTCGGCGAGGTCGGTCAGCGGGGACGCCAGCCGGTTCGCCTGCCGCAGCGCCAGCAGCACCGCCGCGATCACCGCCAGCAGGGCCACGGCCCCGATGATCAGCAGCGTCCGGCCGACCTCCCGGGTCACCGTCGAGCGGGGCTCCTGGACGGTGACCGTCTCGCCCTCCTCGCCCTTGCGGGTGGCCTTGATGGTGTCCCCGTCCGGCTTGGTGCCGATCGCGATGGGCCGCTCCCCGGGCACCCGGATCACCGCGTACCGGTCCTTGGGCACCTGGTCGCGCAGCATGTCCGCGGTGACCGCACCGGTCGCGATGAGCCTGCTGTCCACGATGGACGCGAGCCGCACCGCCTCGGAGTCGACCCGCTCCTGCGCGGTACTGCTGATCGTGCGGGTCTCCACGATGACGAGGGAGACCCCGAACACGGCGATCACCACGAGCACCACGGCGAGCGTGGACTGGATCAGTCGGCGGCGCATGGAGCTGCTTGCTCAGCTCTTCTCGAACCGGAAGCCCACGCCACGCACCGTCGCGATGTACCTCGGGTTCGCGGCGTCGTCGCCGAGCTTCTTGCGCAGCCAGGAGATGTGCATGTCGAGGGTCTTGGTGGACGACCACCAAGTGGTGTCCCAGACCTCGCGCATCAGCTGGTCCCGCGTCACCACCCGGCCCGCGTCCCGGACCAGCACCCGCAGCAGGTCGAACTCCTTGGCGGTGAGCTGGAGCTCCTCCTCGCCCATCCAGGCGCGGTGGGACTCCACGTCGATCCGCACGCCGTGGGTGGCCGGCGGCTGCTGCGGTTCCGCGGCACCTCGCCGCAGCAGGGCCCGGACCCGGGCGAGCAGCTCGGCGAGGCGGAAGGGCTTGGTGACGTAGTCGTCGGCGCCCGCGTCGAGCCCGACGACGGTGTCCACCTCGTCGGCGCGCGCGGTCAGGATGAGGATCGGGACGCTGTGGCCCTCGGCCCGCAGCCGCCGCGCCACCTCCAGGCCGTCCATGCCGGGCAGCCCGAGGTCCAGCACCACGAGGTCGACGCCGCCCTGCATGCCGGCTTCGAGTGCGGTGGGGCCGTCCTCACGCACCTCCACCTCGTACCCTTCCCGGCGCAGGGCACGGGCCAGCGGCTCCGAGATGGACGCGTCGTCCTCGGCGAGCAGTACACGGGTCATGAGCTGATGGTAGTCCGCCCATGACAAGAGCCGGGGCGGGATGGCCGGGAGTGATTCTCACCTCTCCCCCACCAGCCTCTTACCTCGCCGCGAATTGGTACGGACCTATGGTCATGGGGTGCGATCCTGTCAGGGACCTTCGAAAGGGTGTGCACGGCTCCGTCGACACCTGTGATCCGTGTCTCAAGTCCTTTCATTTCAGGCGCTGTCCTGCCGTATGGTGACTGAGCGCTCTTAGCGCCATGGGGGCCTTCGGTGTCGTATTCGACGCCGAGGGTCTCTTTTGTGTGGGGGCCGGTTTTCCACCGGCCCCGATCGGAACGACCCGTGGCCGGGCCCCCGTGCGGGGCGTGGATCCCGGCGGCGACCCCGCCGGTGCCGGCCGCCCCACCGGGCGCGCGACGCTCCACCCCGCGCGTCCCGACCAGCAAGGAACGACCATGGCGTCCAGCCTGACGAAGGACTCGGCCCGACCGGGCACCCCCGGCACCGAGCGCACCTTCTTCGGCCACCCCCGCGGACTGGCCACTCTCTTCATGACCGAGATGTGGGAGCGGTTCTCCTACTACGGCATGAGGGCTCTGCTCCCGCTGTACCTCGTGGCGCCGGGTGGTCTCCACCTCGACGCGGCGACGGCCACCGCGATCTACTCCGTGTACGTGTCGCTCGTGTACCTGCTCGCCATGCCCGGCGGCTGGTTCGGCGACCGGGTCTGGGGTCCGCGCAAGACCGTCGCGGTCGCCGGCGCGGTGATCATGCTGGGCCACCTCACGCTGGCCCTGCCCTCCTCGGGCACCTTCTACGCCGGTCTCGGCCTGGTGGCCATCGGCTCGGGTCTGCTGAAGGCCAACATCTCCACGATGGTCGGCCACCTCTACGACGGTCCGGACGACCCGCGCCGCGACGGTGGCTTCACCGTGTTCTACATGGGCATCAACCTGGGTGCCTTCGCCGCTCCGCTGATCATCGGCACCATCGGTGAGAACGTGAACTGGCACCTCGGCTTCGCCCTCGCCGCGCTCGGCATGGCGCTCGGCCTCGCCCAGTTCCTGATCGGCAGCCGCAACCTGGCCGCGCGCTCCAGCGTCGTCCCGACGCCGCTGTCCGCCGAGGAGAAGTCCTCGACGCTGCGCAAGGCCGCGATCTGGGCCGGTATCGCCCTGGTCTTCTACGCGATCGTCGGGCTCTCCGGCAACTACACGCTGAACTGGATCCTGGTCCCGCTGACCCTGCTCGGCGTGATCATCCCGACGATGGTCCTGGTCCGCATCAAGCGCGACAGGGACCTGGACCGCACCGAGCAGAAGTCGATGTCCGCGTACATCTGGTTCTTCGTCGCCGCGGCCGTCTTCTGGATGATCTACGACCAGGGCGGCTCGACCCTGTCGATCTTCGCCGACGCCTCGGCCGAGAACACCGTCTTCGGCTGGGAGTTCCCGGTCTCCTGGTACCAGTCGGTCAACCCGGTCCTGATCATGGCCATGGCCCCGGTCTTCGCCTGGTTCTGGCTCGCGCTGAACCGGCGCGGCAAGGAGCCGAGCACGATCGTGAAGTTCGCCTCGGGTCTGGTCCTGGTCGGCGCGTCCTTCTTCCTCTTCCTCGCCCCGCTGTCGATCGCCGAGGGCGGTCACAAGGCGGCCGCGATGTGGCTGGTGGCGATCTACTTCGTGCAGACCGTCGGTGAGCTGCTGGTGTCGCCGGTGGGTCTGTCGGTGACGACGAAGATGGCGCCCGCGAAGTACGCCTCGCAGATGATGGGTGTCTGGTTCCTGGCGGTGACCGCGGGTGACGCGACCACGGGTCTGCTGTCCCTCGGCGGGGTCGACCTGAACAAGACCGGTGTCGTCGCTCTTGAGGCCACGCTCGCCGTGGTCGCCGGTGTCGCTGTGTGGATGTACCGCAAGAAGGTCAAGGAGCTCATGGGCAGCGTCAACTGACGTCAGGTCCGAGCCGTGAACGGGGCCGCCGTGATCCTCCGGGATCGCGGCGGCCCCGTTCACGTACGTTCAGCGTGCCCTTCTGCCCGGCAGGAACGTGAAGATCGCCGCCCCCAGCAGCACCGCCGTCCCCGCCACCAGGCCCAGTGCCTTCAGCGAGCCGTCGCTCTCGGCGCCCGTGTCCGCGAGGCCGCCGTCCGGGGTCGTACTGCCGCCCGTCGTACCGGTGGAGCCGCCGCCTCCCGCCGCGCCGCCCTCCTGCTCGGTCGTGTCCAGAGTCAGGGAGACCTCTGTCTTCTCCGGTGTGCAGGTGGTCGTCGTGCCCAGGGCCTCGATGGTCAGGACGCCCGGAGCGAGGGTCGACTCACCGCTCGCGCCCGGCTTGTAGGTGCCCTTGAGATCCGGGATCTCGATCGGGTCGCCCGCCTTGATGTCCTCGGCGTTGGCCGGGCCCTCGACATGGACCGTGCCCTTGTCGGCGCCGCCCAGGGCGACCTCCATGGAGGGCTTGACCGAGCCCTTGGGGATGTCGGCGGGGCTGTCCATCACCGACTTCTTGAACTGCACGGTGAGGTCGAAGCCGCCGCCGTTCTTCTTGGCGTCGATCTGCACGGGGGAGGTCGCCTTCTTGTCGCCGATGGGCGTCTTGCAGGCGTACGGGACCTGGACCTCCTTGCCGGTGAAGTCGGTCTGTCCGCCGCCCTCGGTCTGCGAGGCGGTCGGTGAGGGGCTCGGCGTCTGGCTGTCCGTCGGATCGGGCGCCGGTGTGGAAGGGCTCCCGTCCCCCGGTGTCACGGTGATCGTCGCCGCGGGCCCGACGGCCTCCTCCGGCGTGCACTTGGTGTCCGTCGACATGGCGTTGATGGCGTACGCGTCCGGCGTCAGCGTCACCTCACCCGGCGCCGTCAGCTTCAGCGTGCCCTTCATGTCGGACAGCACCATGGCGCCGCCCTTGGGGATCGCCGGGTTCTCCCGCGGCCCCCGCATCGCGATGTCCGCGCTCTGCGCGCCGGCCGCCTTGAGGGTGCCGCCGGGCTGGACCGAGTTCGCGGGCAGGTCGATGAGGTCGGGGTTCTTGGAGGCGGCCTGGACGAACTTCCAGACCACCTCGATCTCGTCGCCCACCTTCGCCGTCTCCGGCGCGGTGATGTCGACCTTCGTGATGCCGTGGACCGGCGGCAGGCCCGAGATCGACGGCGGGACGCACTCGGTCGCGTACGCCACCTCCGCCGCGCTCGCCGGGCTCGCGGCCACGCCCAGCAGCAGTGCGGCCGCGACGACCGGGATGGCTCTCCTGCGCTTGCTCACGTGGGTCCCTTCCTGATGGGAGTCGTTGGACTCGACGGGCTGTCGTCGTGCGGTGCGGAGAGCCGACCGGCCGGGTCCGGACCGGAGTCCGGGGTGAACCACGGCAGGGTCGAGGCGATCGAGTGCCTGGCCTCCTCGCGGGGCTTCAGCCCGGGCAGGCGCAGGGCGAGTTCGGGCAGGCGCAGCCCGCGGCGGCGCTGGTGCGGCCGGGGCCGTACCCGGTCCACGGCCGCCATGCCGACGCGGAACACCGCGGCCGGGACGACCAGGCAGACCAGGATCCAGAACAGGGTCACACCCCAGGGGCGGCCCACTCCCCAGGGCTGTTCGGCCATCACCTTGCCGCCGTACTTCAGCGAGACGGTGTAGTCGCCGTGGGCTCCGGCGGCCAGTTCGACCGGCAGCTCGATGCGCGCCTTGCCGCCGGGCCGGATGGTGCCGCGCCACTGCTGTTCCTGCCATTCGGGGGCGAACACCCCGTGCGAGGTACCGACCTGGAACACCGGGTTCTTCACGGGTGAGGTGCCGACGTTGCCGACGGTGAAGACCAGGGTGCGGGCGGGCGGGGCGCCGAACCAGGTCAGCAGGCCGCTCGACCCGTCGAGACGGGTGTCGGTGAGGACGGACAGCCGTCCGCCGGAGGCGTCCGCGGGCAGCGGTTCGACGGCGTGCCCGGCCACCTGGAACACGGCGTCGGCCTCGGCCTTGGCGCCCTGGACCGTGGCCACGTGCACCACACAGGGGCAGGGCACGGGCGGTTCGGCCACGGGGAGCTTCCGGCCGAACCGGCCCTCTGCGTCGGTCGTCACGGCCCGGCCGTCGGCGTTGGCACAGGAGTTGGTGCCGCCGGTCACGCCCGTGGCGGGCACCGACTGGCCGCAGATCAGGATCATCAGCAGCGCCCGGGGCCGCCAGCCCTCACCGGTGACGGTGACCGAGCCCCCGGTTCCCGCCTGCGACTTGGAGAGCTTCACGGAGGGCGGATCGGCGGCTGCGGAGACGGAGGCAGGCGTCAGGGAGAGCGCCAGCAGCAGTACGGCGAGCAGCGCCGGGATCCGCACCTTGCTCATCACTTCACGGCTCCCGTCAACTCGGCGTCTGCATCAGACGGTTCGCGCGTGCGGCGCCTGTGACGCCGTATGCCGAAGAAGGCGGCGGTGGCCAGGGCGCCCGCGCCGCCCGCCACCGGCTGCCAGGGCACGAACCGGGCCGACGCCTGCGCCGTGTCGCGCGCCCCTCCCCCGGCGGTCACCGTGAGTCGGACGTCGAGCGCGTCGAGGGCCGGGCGGTCGGGCCAGGGCTCGGTGAGCCGGATCCGTCGGCCCGGGGGGAGTTCGACGGGAAGGGTGCGCGTGGGGCGGTCCAGGACCGGGCCGAGCAGACCGTCGGCGCGCACGGCCAGCCGGGGGACGAGCGTGGTCGTACCGCGGTTGACGATCTCGTAGGCGATGCCGTCGCCGCCGATGCGTACCCGCTCGACCGTCAGCGCCGACAACCGCGGGACGCGGGCGCGCAGATGCAGGCCGACCGTGCGGGAGCGGCCGTCGGGACCGCGGGCGGTGAGGACGGCCGAGCGGTCGGCGTCCGGGACGGTCACCGTGAAGGGGACGTCGGCGCGGGTGCGGGCCGGGACGCTGACCTCGGAGCGGGCCAGGACGACCCGGGCGCCGGTGGCGGACAGCCGGACGGTGACCGGCTCACCGCCCCGGTTCGTCACCGACACCGTGTCCTCGACCACCGCCCCGGGCGCGCCCTCGGCGTAGAAGGCGGGCCGCCCGCCGCCGCCGGGCGCGACGGACCAGCCCGAGGCGGCGTTCGCCTGCGGGGTGACACCGAGCAGGACGAACAGCGACAGACACAGGACACGGACGGTAAGCGACATCGGCGGCTCCATGACGAACGCCGTTTCATCAGCGCCCCATAGGGGCGCGGGGAACTGCGCGACCAGCCACGACGTCGCCGCAGACGAAAGACCACAAGCGTTCAGCGACGCGCCGTCTGGTTCCGTCGCGTAAGCCACAGCGCACCCGCCGCACCCGCGAGCAGGACCGTGCCGCCGAGCGTGCCGAGGGCCACGGCCGAGTCCTCGGGGCCGGTCTGCGGGAGTTCGGACCCGGAGTCGGAGCCGGAGCCGGACTGGGGCGCGCCACCACCCCCGCCACCCGCCGCCTTCACGTCCAGCGTGAGCGCCGGGCCGGGGCTGTTGGAGGGAGTGCAGGTGGTCGTCGTACCGAGCGCCTTGATGGTGAGGACGCCCGGGGTGAAGGTGACCTTGCCGGACTTCTTCGGTGTGTAGGTGCCGGTCAGGTCGTTGATCTTGATGGGGGTGTCGGCCGGGATGGCCTCCTGGTTGGCCGGACCGGACACCGACAGCGTGCCGCTCTCCGCGCCGCCCAGCTTGATGGTGGCACTGGGGTTCATCGCGCCCTTGCCCAGCTCGACCGGGCTGGAGGAGACGCCCTTCTGCCAGGACATCGTGATCTTGTAGCCGCCGCCGCTCTCGACACCCTTGATGTCGATGGGCGAGACGGCGCTCTTGTCGCCGATCGGGGTCTTGCACTGGTAGTTGACGTCCACGGCCTCGGCCCGGGCGGCGGGGGCGGCCATCAGCACCGCCGAGCCGGCCAGGGCCGCGACGGACGCGAGCGCGGCGGTTCGATTCCGGTACGACACGGTTCCGCTCCCTCTCGTTCCTGACGGCACATCAGATCGGCCGTCAAGGTACGCCCGGGGCCGTGAGGAGGGAAGACACAGTGCGTGTCGGAAGTGTGGGGATACTCGTCGCCGGCGTTGCGGACGGTCAGGCAGGCGCCCCGAGCTCGGCCCAGACCGTCTTGCCGGTGACCCCCGGGGTCCGTACGACGCCCCAGTCCAGGCAGAGCCGCTGCACGATGAACATGCCGTGGCCGCCGGGACGGCCCGCGCGGTGCGGGGTACGGGGTGCGGGCTGGCCGGTGCCGCGGTCGGAGACCTCCAGCCGGATCACCTTGTTGTCACAGGTGATGCGGAGGTGGTCGGGGCCCTCGGCATGCAGACACGCGTTGGTGACCAGCTCGGAGACGACGAGCAGCACGTCCTCGGCCGCCGCCCGCTGGTCGGCGGTGGCGGCGGGCAGCCAGCCCCACGCGTACAGGGCCTGCCGGGTGAAGTCGCGGGCGAGCGGCACGACACCGCTCTGCCCGTCCAGGGCCAGGCTGCGGACCTGGGGCCCGGTCACCGGCCCGGACGGGCCCGCGTCGGACATCCCGGAAGCGCCGCTGGGCTCGGGGCCGCGGTCGCCCGGCGTGCAGGGCCGGGTGGTGCTCATCAGCGCTTCACCTCACCGATTCACCAAGTTCATGATTCAAGAAATCGATACCTAGGTCCGGTCGCGGGCCTCGCCGCCATGACAGCGACATGTTCAGGATGACTCCTGCCCGAGCGGACCGGTGGAACACCCCCGGATTTCGGCACGAATCCCGTGACATCCGGAGTGCGGCATTCCGGGGAGGGCGGCGGGTGCGGGCACCCGGGCGCCGTCCGGTTCAGTCGGCCTCGTCGGCCAGGGCGGATTCGAGGCTGTCGTGGACGGTGAAGACCGCCTCGGCCCCGGTGATCTCGAAGACCCGCGCCACCACGGGCTGCATCGCGGCGAGATGGACACCGCCACCGGCGGCCTCCGCCTTCAGGCGCGCCCCGAGCAGCACATTGAGTCCCGTGGAGTCGCAGAAGTCCAGTCGCGCACAGTCCACGACCAGCCGGCTGAACCCCCGGCCGAGGCAGTCCTCGAGTGGCTCACGCAACAAATCGGCGGTGTGGTGATCCAACTCACCCACAGGAATCACGACGGCACTGGAGCCCTCTTCCCGCACCTCCACCAGAAGTCGGCCGGACTGTGCACTGCCGACTGTCCCGCGGTCCATGCCGTCTCTCACTCCCGACGTCGTGGCTGACTGGCGCCCTCGAACCCTACGCCCTACCTCCACTCTTCGATACCCGAACAACCACCCGAAAACGGACATTTCACCACAGAACACACTTGCGATGCACTCGGGAAAACGGGTAGGGCTAGTAGAGACACGTAACCGACACGGCCGGCTTTGGAGGCGCCGCACACGGCAGTGCACGCACAGGCTTCGGCAGCCGCAAATATGCCGAGAACGATGGAGGACATCATGTCACCCCGGCTCGACGCACCGCATACCGACAAGGCGACGTCGACATCCCCCCCGGAACAGCTGGCTCCCATCGAGCAGGACGACGTACTCGCCGGACTACCGGAGATACCCCCGTACGACGAAGTGGGGCCGGTGGACGCACGGGCCCTGTCCAAGACCCTCTTCGAGCGGCTGGAGTCGCTGGAGGAAGGGACCCACGAGTACTCGTACGTCCGCAACACGCTCGTCGAACTCAACCTCGCGCTGGTCAAGTTCGCCGCCTCCCGGTTCCGCTCGCGCAGCGAGCCCATGGAGGACATCATCCAGGTCGGCACGATCGGCCTGATCAAGGCGATCGACCGCTTCGAGCTCAGCCGCGGAGTGGAGTTCCCCACCTTCGCGATGCCCACCATCGTGGGCGAGATCAAGCGTTTCTTCAGGGACACCTCCTGGTCCGTGCGCGTGCCGCGCCGACTCCAGGAACTCCGGCTCGACCTGGCCAAGGCGGGCGACGAACTGGCCCAGAAGCTCGACCGCGCCCCGACGGTGGCCGAGCTCGCCGAGCGCCTCGGGATCTCCGCCGACGAGGTCGTCGAGGGCATGGCCGCGTCGAACGCCTACACCGCCTCCTCGCTGGACGCCCAGCCCGAGGAGGACGACGCCGAGGGCGCGCTCGCCGACCGGATCGGCTACGAGGACCACGGACTCGAAGGCATCGAGTACGTCGAGTCCTTGAAGCCGCTGATCGCCGAACTTCCGCCCCGGGACCGGCAGATCCTCTCCCTGCGCTTCGTCGCCGGCATGACCCAGTCGGAGATCGGTGAGGAACTGGGCATCTCGCAGATGCATGTCTCCCGGCTGCTGTCACGGACGTTGGTGCGGCTGCACAAGGGGCTCACGCTGGAGGAGTGACTCCTCCGCCGGTTTCCGGGTGACCTGCACTGGTTCATGGGTTACCCACAGAAACCCTTTCCTCCGGAGTTCCCTTCCTCCACTATGAGCCGTCATACCCGCCGGTAGGTCCAAGATCCGGCCGGTGTGACGGCTCATCGAGGAGGCGGGTTGATGGTGCGGGCCGACGACGGAGGGTCCGACGCACGGCTGACCGAGCTGCTGCGCGCCGACTCCGCCACCGCGTACAGCGCGCTCCAGGAGCTGCGCGCCCGCCACCTGCCCGCCGTCCTGGCCTACGCCCGGCTCTGCGCCACCAGCGACTCGGTGGCCCGGCAGCTGGCCGGACAGGTCTTCGCCCTGGCGGCCCGGGAGACGGCCCGCGGTATCGACCCCGGCGGGCCCTGGCGGCACCGGCTGCTGCTGCTCACCGGGCGGCTGGCCGCCTCCTGGGCCGGGGACGAACGGTCGGCGGGGCTCGACCCGGGACTGCTGCTGGTGCTCAGCACGGCGGGTCCGGGCGGCCCGGTGCCGCCCATGCTGGGCGCCTTCCAGTCCCTGCCCGCCCGCGCGCAGGGCGTGATCTGGTACGCCGTCGTGGAACGCGAACCGGACGACCGTACGGCCGCCTTCCTCGGCCTCACCCGCGAGGACGTGACCCACGGCGCGGGCGCGGCGCTGCACCAGCTCGCCCGCGCGGTGCTGCGCGCCCGCCTGGCGACCTCCGCCGACCCCGACTGCCGTGACTTCCACCGGCTGATCGAGGAGTCGGTACGTCCGGACACCCCGCGCGGCAGCGCCGATCTGCACACCCACATGGCCCACTGCGCGACCTGTACGACCGCCCACGAGGAGCTCTCCGCCCTGCGCGACGACCCCCGCCGCACCCTCGGCGAGGGCCTGTTGCCGTGGGCGGGGGCGGCGTACGTCCTGGACGACCCGGCGCCCCGGGATCCCGGCCCCCGTGCCGCGGCCGCCGACTGGCCGCCGTCCCGGCGGATCGCGCTGGTGTCGGCGGCGCTCGGGGTGGCGCTGGTGCCGCTGCTGGTCTTCCTGGTCGCGCAGGCCGACTCCGCCGACGACGGCCAGGAACCGGTGAGTTCGGCCACCTCGGCCGGCCCGGTGGCCCCGCCGCCGGTGACGGTCACGGCGACGGTGTCCGCGACCCCGTCGCCCTCTCCCACCCCCTCCCCGTCCAAGTCGCCGTCCCCCACACGGAGTTCGGCGAAGCCGTCCCGGACCCCGACGGCGACGCCCACTCCGTCGTACCGGCCGCCCGGCGCCTCGTACGCGCGCGTGGTGAACCTGTCCAGCGGGCTGTGCCTGGACGTGCGTGACGACGACTTCGAGAAGGGGACGGACGTCATCACGGCGCCCTGCTCCTCGTCCCGCAGCCAGCAGTGGCGCGTCGACGCCGAGCGGGGTGTGGTGCAGTCGGCCGCCGATCCCGAGTTCTGCCTGGACAGCCGGGGTTCGGTGGAGCGCGGTGTCGGCATCTGGACGTGTGACTCGGTCTACGGGAGCAACGGCCAGAACCTGCGGTTCGCGGTCGACTCCCGTGGCTTCATCCGTCCGGGCATCGCCCCCGGGCACGCGGTGACGCCGGTCGGGGGCGACGGGGTGGCGCTGGTGACGGAGAGCGGGGGGTCGGGGCAGCGGTGGCGGGCCGGGTGATCAGACGACTCGTTCGCCGCGCCGCCATACCCCGCTGACCAGGGGTACGCCCGGCCGGTAGGCCAGGTGCACATGGCTCGGGGCGTCCAGGAGGGTGAGGTCGGCGCGGGCGCCGGGCGTGATGCGGCCGATGTCCGTGCGGCGCAGGGCCGCGGCGCCGCCCGCGGTGGCCGACCAGACCGCCTCGTCCGGGGTCATGCCCATGTCCCGTACGGCGAGCGCGATACAGAACGGCACCGACGAGGTGAAGGACGAGCCCGGGTTGCAGTCGGTGGACAGGGCGACGGTGACCCCCGCGTCGAGCAGGCGCCGGGCGTCCGGCCACTCGGCGCGGGTGGAGAACTCGGCGCCGGGCAGCAGGGTGGCGACGGTGCTGCCACTGGCCAGCGCGTCGACGTCGGCGTCGGTGAGGTGGGTGCAGTGGTCGGCACTGGCCGCGTCGAGCTCGACGGCGAGCTGGACGCCGGGGCCGTAGGAGAGCTGGTTGGCGTGGATGCGGGGGTGCAGGCCCTTGGCCCTGCCCGCGGTGAGGACGGCGCGGGCCTGGTCGCCGTCGAAGGCGCCCTTCTCGCAGAACACGTCGATCCAGCGGGCGTGCGGCGCGCAGGCGTCGAGCATCTCGCCGGTGACCAGGGCGACATAGGCGGCCGGGTCGTCGGCGTAGTCCGGGGAGACGATGTGGGCGCCGAGGTAGGTGACCTCGTCGGTGTGGGCGGCGGCGATGCGCAGGGCGCGGGCCTCGTCCTCGGTGGTCAGTCCGTAGCCCGACTTGGTCTCGAAGGTCGTGGTGCCCTGGCGCAGGGCCTCGGCGAGGTAGCGGGTGAGGTTGGCCTCCAGCTCGGCGTCGGTGGCCGCCCGGGTCGCCGCGACCGTGGTGCGGATGCCGCCCGCGCTGTAGGAGCGGCCCGACATACGGGCGTTGAACTCCTGCGTCCGGTCGCCCGCGAAGACCAGGTGGGAGTGGGAGTCCACGAAGCCCGGGAGGACGGCCCGGCCCCCGGCGTCGACCCGATTGTCAGTGGCGGGTGCTTTGCTTGATTCACCGGTCCACACGACGTGGTCGCCGTCGATGACGACGGCCGCGTCCTGGATCAGACCGAGGGGGGATCCTCCCCCACTCTCGAATTTGCTCGAGCGGGGGGACCCCCATCCCAGGGAGGGGTCGTTGGTGACGAGTGCGGCGATGTTGGTGATGACTGTGCTGCTCATGGCGTCCTCGTGGGTGGTCGTCAGGCGCGCAGGGCTTCGACTGCCCGCGACAGGGCTTGCGGCACATCGGGTACGAGCGTGTGGGCCCCGTCGCGCACGATGTGCCGGCCCGCGACGACCGTGTGCCGTACGTCCGCCGCGGTCGCCGCGAATACGGCCGTCTCGGCGCCGAGCCGTGGCAGCGGCCCCGCCGTTCTGACCGAGTCGAGCGCGATCGTCGTGAAGTCGGCGCGGGCGCCCGCCTCCAGGGTGCCCAGGCCGTCCCAGCCGAGGGCCGCGTGGCCGTCGGCCGAGGCCGCCCGCAGGAGGGCCGCCGCCGTCCAGTGACCTCGGGTGCGGGTGCGCAGGCGCTCGTTCAGCTCCATCGCGCGTGCCTCTTCGAGCAGGTCGATGACGGCGTGGCTGTCGGAGCCGAGGGAGAGCGGGGAGCCCTCGTTCTGCAGGGCGACGGCCGGACCGATGCCGTCCGCGAGGTCCCGCTCGGTGGTCGGGCACATGCAGGTGCCGGTGCCGCTGCCGCCGATGAGGGAGATGTCCTCGGCGGTGAGGTGGGTGTTGTGGACGCCGGTGGTGCGCGGCCCGAGGACGCCGTGGAGGGCCAGGAGCTGGGTGGGGGTGCAGCCGTGGACCTCCAGGCACGCCTCGTTCTCGGCGGTCTGCTCCGACAGGTGCACATGGAGCGGGGCCCGCCGCTCCTCGGCCCAGCGGGCCACGGTCTCCAACTGGTCGGCGGGCACCGCCCGTACGGAGTGGACGGCCGCCCCGATCCGCGCGTGATCCCGTTCCTTGAGAACTGAACAGCGTTCGGCCCAGGCGTCCGCGCTGCCGTCGGAGAAGCGGAGCTGGTGGGTGTTGGGCGGCTGTCCGAAGCCGGCGGAGAGATAGGCGGTGTCGAGGAGGGTGATGCGGATACCGGCGTCGGCGGCGGCCGCGATGAGCGCCTCGCCCATGGCGTTGAGGTCGGCGTAGGGGGTCCCGCCCGGGGCGTGGTGGAGGTAGTGGAACTCGCCCACGGCCGTGATCCCGGCGAGCGCCATCTCGGCGTACACCGCCCGCGCCAGGGCGTGGTAGCTGTCCGGGGTGAGCCGTCCGGCGGTCGCGTACATGACCTCGCGCCAGGTCCAGAAAGTCCCGGAGCCGACCTGGACGGTGCCGCGCAGGGCGCGGTGGAAGGCGTGCGAGTGGGCGTTGGCGAGGCCCGGGAGGGTGAGCCCGCGCAGGATCTCGGCGCCGGGCGGCGGGGCCGGGGTGCCGGTGCGGACGGCGGTGATACGGCCGTCCGCCCCCGCGGCGGAGCCGCTTGTGGACACAGTCACGGCCACACCCGGCTCGACGTGGGTGTCGAGCCAGGCATGCTCCAGCCAGAACGTCTGCGTCGGCGTCACGTGCAGGCCAGTCCTTCCAGTACGTCGGCGAGCGCGAGGACCCCGGCCACGCAGTCGTCCTCGGTCGCGGACTCGGCCGGGGAGTGCGAGACGCCGGTGGGGTTGCGTACGAACAGCATGGCGGTCGGGATCGTCCCGGACAGGATTCCGGCGTCGTGTCCGGCGCCGGTGCCGAGGACGGGCACGGTCAGGCCGGTGTCCTTGCCGAGGATGCGGCCGAGTTCGTCGCGCAGGGCGTGGTCGAACTCGACGACGGGGGTGAAGGACTCCCGGACGACGCCGAGGTCGATGCCGTGCGCCGCCGCGTACTCCCGGGCCGCCTTCTCGATGCCGCCGACCACCTGGTCGAGGCTCGCCTGGTCCGCGGCGCGGGAGTCGAGCCAGCCGCGCACCAGGGAGGGGATGGCGTTGACGCCGTTCGGCTCGACGGAGATCTTGCCGAAGGTGGCGACGGCACCGGCGAGTTCGGCCTCCCGGCGGGCGGCGAGGACGGTCTCGGCGTACGGCAGCATCGGGTCGCGCCGGTCCACCAGCCGGGTGGTCCCGGCGTGGTTGGCCTCGCCCCGGAAGTCGAACCGCCAGCGCCCGTGCGGCCAGATGGCGCTGGCGATGCCGACCCGGTCCCCGGACAGGTCCAGCGCCCGGCCCTGCTCGACATGCAGCTCGACGAAGGCGCCGATCCGGGAGAACCGCTCGGGGTCGGGGCCGATGGCCTCGGGGTCGTACCCGGCGGCCTCCATGGCCTCCGGGAGGCTGACGCCGTCCCCGTCGGTCAGCCGGTGGGCGCCGTCCACGGTGAGCTGCCCGGCGGCCAGCCGGGACCCGACGCAGGCGAGCCCGAACCGGGCGCCCTCCTCGTCACCGAAGTTGACGATGGCGAAGGGCTTGCTGAACTCGGCGCCCCGGGAGCGCAGTTCGTCGAGCGCGGCGAAGGAGGACACGACCCCCAGGGGCCCGTCGAAGGCGCCCCCGTCGGGCACGGAGTCCAGATGCGACCCGGTGACCACGGCGTCCCCGGCGCCCGGGTCCCCGAGCCAGGCCCACTGGTTCCCGTTCCGGTCGACCTCGTAGGCCAGCCCCCGCGCCTCGGCCTGTGCCTTGAACCAGGCCCGGCAGTCGAGATCGGCACCGGTCCAGGCGTAACGCCGATACCCGTGAGACTCGGAGTGCCGCCCGATGGGGAGCAGCTCGCGCCACATGGAGTGGAAGGAGCTCCCGGTCGGAGAGCTGCCGCTTTCGGTCACGCGTCGTCACCTTCGCGCATCGGCACCCGTACACCCTTGTCGTCCGCCACGGACTCGGCGATGTCGTAGCCCGCGTCCACGTGCCGGATGACGCCCATGCCGGGGTCGTTGGTCAGCACGCGCCGGATCTTCTCGCCGCCCAGCTTCGTGCCGTCGGCGACCGTGACCTGGCCGGCGTGGATGGAGCGGCCCATGCCGACGCCGCCGCCGTGGTGGAGGGAGACCCAGGAGGCCCCGGACGCCACGTTGACCATGGCGTTCAGCAGCGGCCAGTCGGCGATCGCGTCGGAGCCGTCGAGCATGGCCTCGGTCTCGCGGTACGGAGAGGCGACGGAACCGCAGTCGAGGTGGTCCCGGCCGATGGCGAGCGGCGCCTGGAGGGTGCCGTCGGCGACCATCTCGTTGAACCGCTCACCGGCCTTGTCCCGCTCGCCGTAGCCGAGCCAGCAGATGCGCGCGGGCAGGCCCTGGAAGTGGACGCGCTCACCGGCCATCTTGATCCAGCGGGCGAGGGACTCGTTCTCCGGGAAGAGGTCCAGGATCGCCTTGTCGGTCTTGGCGATGTCGGCCGGGTCGCCGGAGAGCGCGGCCCACCGGAAGGGGCCCTTGCCCTCGCAGAACAGCGGGCGGATGTAGGCGGGGACGAAGCCGGGGAAGGCGAACGCCCGGTCGTAGCCCGCGAGCTGGGCCTCGCCGCGGATGGAGTTGCCGTAGTCGAAGACCTCGGCACCCGCGTCCATGAAGCCGACCATCGCCTCCACGTGCCGCGCCATGGACTCCCGCGCGCGGGTGGTGAACCCGGCCGGGTCCTTCGCCGCGTAGGAGGCCATGTCGTCGAAGTCGACGCCGACGGGCAGGTACGCCAGCGGGTCGTGCGCCGAGGTCTGGTCGGTGACGATGTCGACGGGGGCGCCCTCGGCGAGCATCCGCGGCAGCAGCTCCGCCGCGTTGCCGAGCAGGCCGATGGAGAGCGGGCGGCGGGCGTCCCGGGCCTCGACGGCGAGCTGGAGGGCGTGCTCCAGGCTGTCGGCCCGCACATCGAGGTAGCGGTGCTCGATGCGCCGCTCGATGGCGCGCGGGTCGCAGTCGATACAGATCGCGACACCGTCGTTCATGGTCACGGCGAGCGGCTGGGCGCCGCCCATGCCGCCGAGTCCGGCGGTGAGGGTGATCGTCCCGGCAAGGGTGCCGCCGAACTTCTTCGCGGCGACGGCGGCGAAGGTCTCGTAGGTGCCCTGGAGGATGCCCTGGGTGCCGATGTAGATCCAGGAGCCGGCGGTCATCTGGCCGTACATGGTCAGGCCGAGCTGCTCCAGGCGGCGGAACTCCTCCCAGTTCGCCCAGTCGCCGACCAGGTTGGAGTTGGCGATGAGGACGCGCGGGGCCCACTCGTGGGTCTGCATCACGCCGACCGGGCGGCCGGACTGGACCAGCATGGTCTCGTCCTGCTTCAGGGTGCGCAGCGTGCGGACCATGGCGTCGAAGGAGCGCCAGTCGCGGGCCGCCTTGCCGGTGCCGCCGTAGACGACGAGCTTGTCGGGGTGCTCGGCGACCTCGGGGTCGAGGTTGTTCTGGAGCATCCGCAGGGCGGCTTCCTGCTGCCATCCCAGGGCACTCAGTTCCGTACCGCGCGGCGCTCGTACGGGGCGGGGTCCTGACATGGTCTGCCTCCTAGCGGATGGTGCTGCCGGATTGTTGCTGCCGTTATTCACATCCTGACTTCCTGAATAGAGCTAGTCAATACGTGGGTGCGCCAGCGGGACCGCGCCGCGGGTGTTTGTCTGGATACGTGGTCACGGGGAACGACACGACGGGGGATGCGGTGGACAGCGTCAAGGTCGGGCGGACGGACGACGAGGAGCGGGCGGCGCGCCGGGACGAGGCCGTGCGGGCCGCCGTGGAACAGGGGCTGCTGGGGCCGGACTGCCCCATCGTGGGCCTGCTGGACGTCACCGGCATCCGGGAGTCTGCGGCTGCGCTGCGGGCGGCGTTCGACGCGGTCACCGCGCCCGGCACCCCGGTGCTGCACGCCTTCGCGGTCAAGGCGACCCCGCTGGTGCCGGTGCTGCGGCTGCTGCGCGAGGCCGGGATCGGCGCGGAGGTGGCGAGCCCCGGGGAGCTGGCACTGGCGCGGGCGGCGGGGCTGGCGCCGGAGCGTACTGTGCTGGACTCGCCCGCGAAGACGCCCGCCGAGCTGCGGGATGCGCTGGCGCTCGGGATCGCGGTCAACGCCGACAACCCGCAGGAGCTGGACCGTATCGACGCGCTGATGCGGTCCGCGCCGAGCCGCTCGCCGCTCGGCATACGGGTCAACCCGCAGGTGGGCGCGGGTGCCATCGAGGCGCTGTCGACGGCGACGGCCACCTCGAAGTTCGGGGTGGCGCTGCGCGACGAGGGGGCGCGGGAGTGGGTGGTGCGGGCGTATCTGGAGCGGCCGTGGCTGACCCGGCTGCACGCGCACACCGGCTCCCAGGGCGTCCCGCTGTCGCTGATGGCGCGGGGCGTGGCGGAGACGTACGCGCTGGCCGAGGAGATCAACGAACGGCTCGGGCGGCGGCAGATCGGCACCGTCGACATCGGCGGCGGACTGCCGGTGAACTTCTCCTCCGACGCCACCACTCCGACGTACGCGCAGTACGCGCGACTGCTGAGCGAGGCGGTACCGGGGCTGTTCGATGGGCGGTACGGACTGGTCACCGAGTTCGGGCGGTCGCTGCTGGCCAAGCACGGGACGGTGCTGGCGCGGGTGGAGTACACCAAGAGCGCGGGCGGGCGGGCGGTCGCGGTGACGCACGCGGGCGTACAGGTGGCCACGCGGACGGTGTACGCGCCGGCGGCCTGGCCGCTGCGGATCGCCGCGTACGACGCGAAGGGGCGGCCGAAGACGGGGGCCGAGGTGGTGCAGGACGTGGCCGGGCCCGCCTGTTTCGCCGGTGACCTGCTGGCCGAGGCGCGGGCGCTGCCGCGCCTTGAGCAGGGGGATCTGGTGGCGGCGCTGGACACGGGCGCGTACTACTTCGCGCACCACTACGCATACAACTCCCTGGCCCGGCCCGGCATTCACGGCTTCGTGCCGGACGGTTCCGGGGGTGTCGCCTTCGCGACGGTCCGGGCGGCGCAGAGCCTCGACGCGATCGTGGCCGAAGCCGGCGGGGCGCACGCGTCCGCGCTCACCACCCTCCGCGCACCCGGAAACCCTTGACGCACTCCTACGGATCCGCGGTTCAACGGGACCGGAAACATGGTCAGTTGACCCACCCTAGTCATCCGTCGCATGTTCCGCCGGAAAATGCCATATCCCTCACTCCCCGCCCACACGGTGCGTAGTTTCGGCGTCACTCAGCCGAACCCAAGGTGGGAGGGAAGCCAGGGTGCCCGGAATCGACGAGTGTCTGCTGGAGGCCATGCGGCTGCCCGGTGCGCGGGGCGCGGCGCTGGTCGACTGGACCAGCGGACTGGCCCTGGGCACGGTCGGCGAGTCCCCGGGCGGCGATCCGGAGGCGAGCGCGGCGGAGACGGCCGAGCTGGCCCGGCTGGCCGCGGAGCACCGGGCGTTCGCACCGGCCGAGGGGACCGGCGAGGACGCGGACCCGGAGGACGGCACGGATCCGCCGGTGGAGGATCTGATCCTCAGCAACCGGGACAGCTACCACGTGCTGCGGTTCGTGTGGACGTCGTTCGACAGCAGCGTGTTCCTGCATCTGTGGCTGGGCCGCGAGGAAGGCAATCTCGCGCTGGCCCGGATCCGGCTCGGGGAGCTGGCCGGACGGCTGGTGCTGGGATGACCGCGCTGCACGCCACCCCGGCCGGTCTGCCGCCCCGGCTGCCGGTGCGGGACCGGAGCACGGCCGCGGAACGGGTGCCGCGGGGCCTGTCGCCGATGCTGAGCCGGCTCGCCGCCGAGCGGGCCACCGGGGTACTGCTGCGCGAGCGGGGCACGCTGTATCTGGCCGAGGGCCGGGTGGTGCACGCCGAGAGCCCGGCCGCCCCCGGTCTTGACGTCCTGCTCACCGCGCACGGCACCCTCTCCCCCGCCGCCTGGCGGGACGCCGTCGCCCAGGCCGACGAACGGCACGGCGCCGCCCGGCTCCTCGTCGACAGCGGGCGGCTCACCCCGGGCATCCTGGAGCTCTGCCATCTGAGCGCGCTGTTCGACGCCGCGTTCTTCGCGCTCGCGCCCAGCAGCACCCCGGGCCGCTTCCGCTACGGCACCGGGCACTGGCTCGGGCCCGTGCGCCCGGTGCCGGTGTCCGCCCTGGAGCGCGAGACCCTGCGCCGCCGCGACCTGCTGCACCGCATCTGGCCCGACCCGGACACGGACAGCGCGCCCCTGGCCCGCGCCGACCCGCCCCGGGTCCCGGTTCTCACCGCCCGCCAGCAAGCCGTGGTAGCCCTGCTGGACGGCGTCCGCACGGCGTCGGACATAGCGCGCGCCCTGGGCCGTCCGACGTTCCACACCCTGGTGGACATACGACGCCTGGCAGCGGCGGGCGTCCTGAGGCCACGCCCCGAGACTCCCGACCCGGGCCCGCGGGTCCCGGCGCCCGCCGAGCATCCCGCGGCCGACGCCACCCGGAGCGCCCCGCCCGACCCTGCGCCGCCCGACCCGGCAGCGCCCGCCTGGGCACCCCACCACGGCGACGCCGCCCGGAGCGCCCCGCCGTCCCCGGCCGCCGCGCCCCCGCCGCTGCCCGTGCGAGCGGGCCACCCGAACCCCCCGTCCCCCGCGGAGCGCCTCGCGCTCGACGACCCCGACGTCGCCCTGCTGAAGAGAGTCCGGGATGCGCTGGAGGCCCTTTGACCGACAGAGGAGAAACCTGATGGCCGCCGAGGCGCCGATACTCGACGAGCTCCACCGGCTCAGAGCTCGCATCCCGCAGCTGACCGGCTCCCTCGCGGCCAGCGTCGACGGTCTGGTCGTCGCCGAGGACGCGCCGGACGTGGAGCCGGAGGGCGTGGCCGCGCTCACCGCCGCCGCGCTCGGGGTGGCCGTACGGCTGTCGGACGTCACCGGCCGCGGGGAGCTGCGTGAACTGCTCGTGCGCGGACGGGACGGCTATGTGGCGACGTACGCGGCGGGCCACGCCGCCGTGCTGACCCTGCTCGCCCAGGACGACGTCAGCGTCGGCCGGCTGCACCTGGAGGGCCGCCGCGCCGCCGCCCGGATCGGCGAGCTGGTCGACGAGACGGCGGACGAGACCAAGAGCCGCGCTCCCGCACGGACCCCGGCCACACGGGCGAAGGCCCCGCGGCGCACCGCTTCCGCCCAGCCGCGCGCCACCGAGCCACGCGCCACCGAGCCACGGGCGACCCAGTCGCGCTCGGCCCAACCGCGCTCCACCGAGCCCCGGACCACACCACCGCGATCCACCCAACCGCGCACCAGCACGGAAAGTTGAGAGGAAAATCCATCATGGCGAACACCGAGACCTCGCTGAAAGAGGCGCTGACCTCGATCGAGGGCGCCACCGGCGTCGCGCTCGTCGACTACACCAGCGGCATGGCGCTGGGCACCATGGGCGGCGGCAAGAGCTTCGACCTGAACGTGGCCGCCGCCGGCAACACCGATGTGGTGCGCGCCAAGATGCGCACCATGGAGCATCTCGGCCTCAAGAGCGAGATCGAGGACATCCTGATCACCCTGGCCGACCAGTACCACATGATCCGCCTGATCAAGGGCCGCAGCGGCAACGGCCTCTTCCTGTACCTGGTGCTCGACGCCAAGCGGTCCAACCTGGCGATGGCCCGCCACCAGCTGAGGAGGATCGAGCAGGACCTGGAGGTCTAGCGGGCCCGGTCAGACCAGCGCGTCGGCGCGGCGGCGGGCCCCGCCCGGGGCCGCGTCGCCCGCCGCGATACCGGTGCCGCGGTAGGCCCTGACCGCCTTCCCGGCGGGCCGTCCGCCGCGCGCCGTGAGCCAGTCCGCGCGCACCCACAGCAGGGTGTCGTCGGTCCGTTCGCGGCGGCCGATCCAGGCGGACTTGAGCCAGAGCCCGGTGCCCGCTCCGGCGAGCAGCATGCCGCCCGCCGCGGGCGCCGCGAACGCGCTGCCGAGTGCGGCCGCGAAGGCGAGCACCAGCCACCAGCGGTGGCCGCGGCGCCAGGCGCGTACGGTCACCGCGCGGTCCTGGAGCACATCGTGCTTGCCCGCGCGGGCCGCCCCGCTCATGAGGGCGCCGTACCGCCCGCGCCGCCGGTACGCCACCACCGCCGCGGTGACGAGGAACAGCGCCGCGCCCGCCATCACCCCGATCCGGCGCCCGGTCACCCCGGGCACCAGTACGCCGATCCCGGCCGCGCACAGCCCGAGCCAGAACAGCGGTGCCGCTCCGGCCCGTACGACGACGGCCACCCGAGCGAGTCCCTGACCTCCGCGTGCCACGTTCCGCCTCCTCGTCGTCCCGGACAGTGGCCGGGAGACTAGCGGGCGTAGGTGAGACCAGCGTGAGAAGCCCGGCTCACTCCACGAACAGCCCGCGGGCCGCCGCCCGCGCGTCGAACTCCTCCAGCCGGGCCTGCGCCTCCGGCAGGTCGTCGCACATCGCCTCCAGCAGTACCCGGCCCAGCAGCATCGGCGCGCAGGCGGTGTCGAAGGCGAGCCCGGTGCCGACGGCCGCGGGCAGCAGCAGATCGGAGGCCCGGGCGACCGGCGCGAAGGCGGAGTCGGCGACGGTGACCACGGTGAGGCCGGCCTGCCTGGCGTAGCCGAGGGTGTCCAGGACCTCGCGCGGATGCCGGGGCAGTGCGAAGCAGAGCAGCGCCGAGGCGCCCGCCCGGACGCAGGCGTCGATCCGGTCGTGGACCATCGTGCCGCCCTCGTGCAGCAGCCGGACGTCGGGGTGGACCTTGGCCGCGAAGTAGGCGAAGCCGTACGCCTGGGAGGCCGCGGCGCGCAGGCCGAGCACCGGCAGCGGGCGGGAGGCGGCCAGCAGCCGGCCCGCCTTCCGCACCGGGCGCGGGTCGGCGAGCAGCTCCGCCAGATGGCGCAGGTTCTCGATCTCGGCCTCGACGGCCTGCTGGTACTCGTTGTAGGTGCCCGCGGCGGCCACCGGTTCGGCGGGCGCGACTTCGCGCAGGTGCTTGCGCAGCGCCGGGTAGCCGTCGAAGCCGAGGGCGACGGCGAAGCGGGTCACCGATGGCTGGCTGACCCCGGCCAGTTCGGCCAGTTCGACGCTGGAGAGGAAGGGCACGTCGGCGGCCCGGCGCACCATGCTGTGCGCGATGCGCCGCTGGGTCGGGGTGAGCCGGTGCCCCTCGAAGAGCGTCTGCAACCGTGCCGCGGGGGTGTCCGCGGCCCTCGCCGTGCCCTCCGCCGTGTCGCTCTCCGCGCTCATGCGCCGTTCCCCCTCCAGATCTCCGTGAACCGGTCGAGCAGCCGCGCCGCCGCCGTCACGTCGTCCGTGAGCGGCCGGTCGGCCTGGTCGTCGTCGAGCACCGCCTCGGCGAGCTCCAGCGCGCGGCCCGCCGGAAGTCCCGGCTCGGGCCTGAGGTCGCGCTGGCGCAGCGCCCGTACGGCGGCGACGAGTTCGCAGCCGACGACGAGACGGTACGCGCCGCACGCGCGCAGCGTCTGCCGGGCGGCGAGCGAGGCGAAACTGGCCTGTTCCTCGACGCCCCGGGAGAGTACAGCGTGGCCGAGGGAGGCGGGCGCCGAGAAGGCCCGCAGGTCACCGAGGGCGGCCGCGGCGGAGTACTCCAGGATCATCACGCCGGACGAGGCGGGCTCGTGGTCGGCGAGGAAGGGTCTCAGCCGGGTGTAAGCGGGCTCGTTGAGGGTGGAGAGCCGGGAGGTGGACAGCCGGGCCACCTGGGTGACCGCCAGCCGGAAGTGGTCCAGGGCGAGGGCGAGCCCGGCCTGGTAGAAGCCGCCGTGGTGGTAGGCGGCCAGGTCGTCGGCCGCGATCAGCGGGTTCTCGGCGGCGGCGTTGAGCTCCACCGCGAGCACCGCCTCCAGGGCGTCCGCCGCGTCGTGCGCGGGCCCGTGGATCTGGGGCAGACAGCGGAAGCCGTACGGGTCCTGGATCCGGCCCAGCGGAGGTGTGGGCCGGTCCGCGGCACCGATCAACTCCCGCATCCGGCGCGCGACTTCGCCGGCACCGCGGTGCGGACGGGCCTGGTGGACGGGGGCGGCGTAGGGCTCGTGCGAGCCGTCGACGGCCAGCAGCGAGAGGGCGGCGACGACCTGAGTGGCGGCGATGAGCCCGCGCAGTTCGTGCAGGGCGAGCGCGGCCTGGCCGAGGGTGAGGGCGTTGCTGCTGATCAGGGCGAGCGCGTCGTTGTTGTCGAGCGGCTGCGGCTCGGGGGCGCCGGCGCCGCGCCAGGGATGCTCCCCCACCAGCGCCAGCCCGGCCTGGGCGAGCGCGGTGAGATCCCCCGTACCGACGGATCCGAACTCGTTGACGACCGGATGCGCCCCGCTCTCCAGCGCCTCGCACAGCGCCGTGACCACGGTCGGGCGGAGTCCGGCGCCGCCCGCGAGCAGCTGGTTCGCCCGTACGGCGAGCATGGCCCGCACCTGCCGGGCGGGGAGTTCCTCGCCGATGCCGCCCGCGTGGCTGCGCAGCAGCCGCAGCCCGTGCTCCGCGGCGGCCTCGGTGGGCACGTCCTCGTTCCGGTTGGCGCCGACGCCGGTGGACCGGCCGTAGACGCGTCCGGTCGCGGCGATCCGCCGGGCGGCGTCCCAGGAGCGGGTGGCCCGCTTCATCGCCTCGTCCTGCGGGACCGGCCGGGCGGCCCCGTCCGCGAGGCGCACCACGTCGGCGACGGAGAGCCCCCGGCCGTCGAGGAGCACCGACCCGGTGTCCACGACCGCGGGCCCGTCCACGACCGGAGACGACATCAGTCCCGAACCCCCATCGACCGTCGCTCAGCCTTCGAACGTCCAGCGTTCAGCCCTCGGCTATTCAGCCACCAAGAATCTTGCATGACGTTATGCAGCCAGGCAACAACGCGGCCCGCCGACGGATGCGCCACCCCCAGGTCCAACAGGGGGGATATCCCCAGTGCCCGGACCGCCCCCGCTGCCTACGGTTGTCCTCATGACGGGAATGGACGCGCGGGACACCGAGATCAAGAAGGAACTCAACGCCACCTTGCAGGCCCGCAGGGAGCTGGGTGAGGAGTACGAGTCCGCGCTGGTCGACTCGTTCCTGGAGAAGGTCGACCAGCGCATCGACGGAGCGGTCGAGCGCCGGGTGCGCCGGCAGCTCGCCGAGCAGCAGATGGTGGTGGCCCGGGGCTCCCGGTCACCGAAGCCGACGGACTCCTGGGGCGAGCGCTTCGGCTTCGGCATCGTCTCGCTGGTCCTGGCGATCCCGCTGTCCGCCATCGGCGGCGGCGTTGCCCATCTGCCCGGCCTGCTGGTCGCCTGGGCGGGCATCGTCGGGGTGAACGTCGTGCAGGCCGCCCGCACCCACCCGGACCTGTTCCGCCGCCGCAAGTCCCGGCCGGACAGCGACTGGGAGAACTGAGCCGGGGCTCAGGCCTGCCGGGTGGGCAGCACCATCACCTGGCGCAGATTGACCTGGCGGGACCGGCTCACGGCGTAGGCCACCAGGTCCGCGACCTCCGCGGAGGTCAGCGTGCCCACCGCCGACACCATGGCGTCCAGCTCGCCGGCCCGCTCCGGGTCGGTGACATGGCCGCGCAGCTCGCTCTCGGTGAAGCCCGGCTCGACGTTGGTGATCCGGACGTCCTTCGGGCCCAGCTCGGTGCGCAGCGACTGGGAGAGATGGGTCACCGCGGCCTTCGTGGCGCTGTACACCGCGTAGTTGGGGAAGGTCAGATGCGCGGCGATGGAGGAGATGTTCACCAGGTCCGCCGTACGGCCGTCGGCGGCGGCGTCCACAAGGTCGGCGGTGAACGCCCGGGTCACGCGCAGCACTCCGCTCACATTGGTGTCGATCATCAGCTGCCAGGCGGCCGTGTCCCCCGCCTCGACGGGGCTCGGCAGCATCACCCCGGCGGAGTTGACGACCAGGTCGACGGCCCCGTACACCTCGCGCACCCGCCCCGCGGCCACCGCCACGGACGCCTCACCGGTGACGTCCGCCGCCACCGCCAGCGCCTCGCCCCCGTCGGCCCGGATCTTCCCGGCGAGCGCGTCGAGCCGCTCCGCGCGCCGGGACAGCAGCGCCACCCGCGCCCCGTGCCGGGCCAGCAGCACGGCGACGGCCTCGCCGATCCCGCTGGCGGCTCCGGTGACGACGGCGGTACGCCCGGCCAGATTCTCGTACGACATCGCGGTCTCCCTCGGTCGCGGCCGGGGCCTCTCCCCGGCGGCACCGCCCACCCTGCGCGCCCG
The DNA here is from genome assembly GCF_027270315.1 of Streptomyces cinnabarinus. Lineage (NCBI taxonomy): Bacteria > Bacillati > Actinomycetota > Actinomycetes > Kitasatosporales > Streptomycetaceae > Streptomyces > Streptomyces cinnabarinus. Next base: position 3,836,043 of record NZ_CP114413.1, read on the forward strand.
CCGCGGCCGTACCCAGGGCTGAACCTTTCCTGGGTCTGACAGAACCAGGTTCCCGGCCCGCAACCGCCCTACGATCGAGGGCATGGACGGGGAACTCGGAGACTTCCTGCGCACACGCCGCGCCCGTATCCAGCCTCAGGAGGTGGGCCTGCCCAGCTACGGCCGCCGCCGCGTCCCCGGCCTGCGCCGCGAGGAGGTGGCGCAGCTGGCCGGGGTGAGCGTCGACTACTACGTCCGGCTGGAACAGGGCCGCGGGCCGAGCGTCTCGGACGCCGTACTGGACGCCGTCGCGCGGGCGCTGCGGCTGGGCCCGGCCGAGCGCGACTACCTGCACACCATCGCCCGGCCCCGCCGCGAGGGGGCCGCCCCGGTGGAACCGCCCCGGGTGAGCCGGAGCGTCCAACTGCTGCTGGACGGCATGGACCGCAACCCCGCGTACGTCCTGGACCACCGGATGGACGTACTGGCCTGGAACGCCCTCGCCGACGCGGTGCTCGACTTCGGCGGACCGGACCGTCCGGCTGGGCTCAACATGCCGCGCCGCGCCTTCCTCGACCCGGCAAGCCGCTCCCTCTACCCGGACTGGCCCACGATCGCCGCCCAGACCGCCGCCCACCTCCGGATGAACGCCGGCCATCACCCCCACGACCGCGAGTTGGGCGCCCTCGTCGGCGAACTCTCCGCCCGCAGCGAGGACTTCCGCCGCCTGTGGGCCGACCACCTGGTCAAGCCCTGCGGCTGCGGCGTCAAACGCCTCCGGCACCCGGTCGCGGGCCTGCTGGTCCTGCCGTACGACACCTTCACGGTGGCACCGGACCAGACAGTCGTGTTCTACGCCCCGGAACCGGACTCGGAGACGGCGGAACGCCTTGCGCTGCTGGGGAGTTGGGCCACCACGGGCACTACGGGCACCCGGTGAGAAAAGAATGCGCGGGGACCGCCGCACCCCCGTTGCCGGGGGGCGGGACGACGGCGGTCCCCGCGAGGGACGTGGACCGGGTCAGGACCGGGTCTCACGTCCGGCGTCCATGGAGGTCCGGGAGCCGCTCCGGAGGTCCTTGGACGTTCGGCGCCGGCCGGGGCGGGGAGCCGCTCCCGCCCTGCCGACACCCACTAATGTGCCGGACTCGTGTTAAGCGGGTGCTGCGCGGACGTGACGCGCTCGTACCACTTCCGCGAAGCGACGAAGGCTGCTGATCACCGCAAGTTCGCCGCCGACACGGTCCGTTCACCGCACGTTCGCCGCTACTTCCCGCCCTTGGCGAGGAAGGCCAGCAGGTCCTGACGGCCGATCACCCCGGTGGGCTTGCCCTCGACGAGGACGATCGCCGCGTCCGCCGTACCGAGCACGGTCATCAGGTCGCCCACCGGTTCGCCGGAGCCGACCTGCGGCAGCGGGGCCGACATGTGCTTCTCCAGCGGGTCCTCCAGCGAGGCCCGCTTGGCGAACAGGGCGTCCAGCAACTCCCGTTCCACGACGGAGCCGACGACCTCGGCCGCCATCACGTCGGGGTGACCGGCGCCGGGCTTGACGATCGGCATCTGCGAGACGCCGTACTCCCGCAGCACCTCGATGGCCTGACCGACCGTCTCGTCGGGGTGCATGTGGACGAGGGACGGAATCGCGCCGTGCTCCTTGTCGTTGAGCACGTCGGCGACGCGGGCGCTCGGGCCCTCGTCCTCCAGGAAGCCGTAGTCGGCCATCCACTCGTCGTTGAAGATCTTGCTGAGGTAGCCGCGGCCGCTGTCCGGCAGCAGGACGACGACCACGTCGTCCTCCTCGAGGCGCTCGGCGACCCGCAGCGCGGCGACCACGGCCATGCCGCAGGAGCCGCCGACCAGGAGGCCCTCCTCCTTGGCCAGCCGGCGGGTCATCTGGAAGGAGTCCTTGTCGGACACGGCGACGATCTCGTCGGCGACGGTGCGGTCGTAGGCGGTCGGCCAGAAGTCCTCACCGACGCCCTCGACGAGATACGGCCGCCCGGAACCGCCCGAGTAGACCGAGCCCTCCGGGTCGGCGCCGACCACCTGCACCTTGCCGTCGCTGGCGTCCTTCAGATAGCGGCCGGTGCCGGAGATGGTGCCGCCGGTGCCCACGCCCGCCACGAAGTGGGTGATCCGCCCCTCCGTCTGCTCCCACAGCTCGGGGCCGGTGGAGTGGTAGTGGGAGGCCGGGTTGTTGGGGTTGGAGTACTGGTCGGGCTTCCAGGCGCCGGGCGTCTCACGCACCAGCCGGTCGGAGACGTTGTAGTACGAGTCCGGGTGCTCCGGGTCGACTGCGGTCGGGCAGACGACGACCTCCGCCCCGTAGGCCCGCAGCACATTGATCTTGTCGGTGCTGACCTTGTCGGGGCAGACGAAGATGCACTTGTAGCCCTTCTGCTGGGCCACGATGGCGAGCCCGACCCCGGTGTTGCCGCTGGTCGGCTCGACGATGGTGCCGCCGGGCTTGAGCGCGCCGCTCTCCTCGGCGGCCTCGATCATGCGCAGGGCGATCCGGTCCTTCACCGATCCGCCCGGGTTGAAGTACTCCACCTTGGCCAGGACGGTCGCCTTGATGCCCTTGGTCACGCTGTTGAGCCTCACCAGCGGGGTGTTGCCGACGAGACTGATCATCGAGTCGTGGAATTGCACCGTTGTCTCCGGATGCTGCAAAAGATGCGGTCGTTAGTGGTGAAGCCAGCCTATGGCCTGCCTGGCACCCATGACGGTCGTTCACTGCCCGTTGGGATTGGGCCACGGTCCGTGCGGGGCAAGCAGTGGATGTACGGGTTCGAGGAGGTGGCGGCAGGGCATGACGAGCATGTCGAGGGCGAGGGTGGCCCGCCGGATCGCGGCCGGCGCCGCGTACGGCGGCGGCGGGATCGGGCTGGCCGGGGCGGCCGCCGTGGGTCTGGTGCTGGCGGAGGTCCAGCTCGCCAAACGCGCCGTGGGCAACGGCGGCACGGCCCCGCACCCGCCGAGCGCGGAGGGCCTGTACGGCGACGGCATGACGACCGCGGACGAGCCCCCGCTCCTGCTGCTGATGCTGGGCGACTCCACGGCCGCGGGCCAGGGCGTACGGCGGGCCGGGCAGACGCCGGGGGCGCTGCTGGCGTCGGGCCTCGCGGCGGTGGCGGAGCGCCCGGTGCGGCTGCGCAATGTCGCCCTTCCCGGTGCCCGCTCCGACGACCTGGAACGCCAGGTGTCGCAGGCGCTGGCCGACTCCGGCCAGGTGCCCGACATCTGCGTGATCATGATCGGCGCCAATGACGTCACCCACCGCATGCCCGCGACCCGCTCGGTGCGCTGTCTGGCCACGGCGGTACGACGGCTGCGCACGGCCGGCGCCGAGGTGGTCGTCGGCACCTGCCCCGACCTCGGCACCATCGAGCCGGTCCAGCAGCCCCTGCGCTGGCTGGCCCGCCGGGCCTCCCGTCAGCTCGCCGCCGCCCAGACCATCGGCGTGGTCGAGCAGGGCGGCCGTACGGTCTCGCTGGGCGATCTGCTGGGCCCGGAGTTCGCGGCGAACCCGCGCGAGCTGTTCGGCCCCGACAGCTACCACCCCTCGGCGGAGGGCTACGCCACCGCGGCGATGGCCGTCCTGCCGACGGTCTGCGCGGCGCTCGGTCTGTGGCCCGCGGAGGAGGAGCGGCCGGACGTCTCCCGCCGCGAGGGCTTCCTGCCGGTGGCGCGGGCCGCGGCGGAGGCGGCGTCCGAGGCGGGCACGGAGGTCGCGGCGGCGATGCCCACGGGACCGCGGGGTCCGTGGGCGCTGCTCAAGCGGCGGCGCAGGCGGCGGGTCGGGGCGACGGAACCCTCGCCGACCAGCGCGTCGGGGGTGTGAAGCGGAATCCGCTCCTCCCCGCGAGCCGTCTTCCGTACACACACAGTTCACCGTGCGAACGGGGTGCGGTCACCGGATCACCCCCGGCTTTGGCGAGGGTGTGCTTTCGCTGTCACGCCGCTGTCAGGAGCACGCCCCCGCGATGGAAAAGCCGACCCCCGGAGTCACCGTACGGTCCCGTGACCCCTGGTGGGACAACGCCCGGTTCGTCTCCGCCGCCCTGATCGTGGTCCTGCACACCGTGGGCAGCCTGATGAGCCGCTACGACGTGCTCGGGGCGTACCACATCGGCACCTGGGCCTTCCGGGTGCCGCTCTTCGTCATCCTGGCCGGCGTCTTCAGCAGCGGCGGCCCGCTCGGCCCGCGCCACCTGCGCACCCTGCTGAGCAGCATCGCCCTGCCCGCCCTGATCTTCAGCCTGCTGTACTCGCTGGAGGTGTACGCGCTCGGCGGCCGTTTCACCCCGCACATCACCCAGCTCCCCTGGACGCTGTGGTTCCTGATGTCGCTGTTCTTCTGGCGGCTGCTGCTGCCCCTGGTGGTCCAGCTGCGGCATCCCCTGCTGGTCACCACGGTCGTCTCGCTGGCGGTCGGGTACGTGGACGAGTTCGGCATGCAGTTCTCGGCCAGCCGGACCCTGGTGTACCTGCCGCTGTTCTACCTGGGATGGCGGCTGGGCCAGGGGTGGCTCCAGGACTGGTTCCGGGCCCGCTGGAGCCTGCCGGTGGCCGTGGCGGGGGTGCTCGCCTCGTTCACGGTGGGCTGGCTCTGGCACACGAAGGTCCTCGGCACCTGGCTGTCGATGCGGCACGCGTACCGGGCCGACACCCGGCTGGGCATGGAGGGCGCCTGGGTGATCCGGCTGCTGGTGCTGGCCTCGGCTGCGGCGCTGGTGCTGTGTCTGCTGCGGCTGATACCGAGGCGGCGGCTGCCGTTCGTCTCCGCCCTGGGCTCCGGCGGCTTCACCATCTACCTGCTGCATCCGCTGGTCATCCTGCCGTTCCGGGAGCGGGGCCACATCGCGCGCGCCGACACTCACCTGGAGCTGCTCGCCCTGATGGTGTGCGGGGTGCTGCTCGCGGCGGTGCTCGGTTCGCCGTGGGTACGGCGACTGGTGCGGCCGCTGACCAAGCCGTCGGTGGACTGGCTGTTCGCGGCGCCCGCCGCGCCCACGCCGACGGACCCCGCGGACCCGCCGGCTCCACCCCTAAGCAAGCGCTTGGAAAAGAGGTCCGCATCACACCCGGATGGCGGTGACCGAAGCCTTACGTACAGGTAACTTGCCCGTACACCCTCTTCCGTCGTCGTCTGGAGCCGTGATGCCCGAAGCCGTGATCGTCTCGACCGCCCGCTCCCCCATCGGCCGCGCCTTCAAGGGCTCCCTGAAGGACCTCCGCCCGGACGACCTCACGGCCACGATCATCCAGGCCGCCCTCGCCAAGGTCCCCGAGCTGGACCCGCGCGACATCGACGACCTGATGCTCGGCTGCGGCCTCCCCGGCGGCGAGCAGGGCAACAACCTCGGCCGGATCGTGGCCGTGCAGATGGGCATGGACCACCTCCCGGGCTGCACCATCACCCGGTACTGCTCGTCCTCCCTCCAGACCTCGCGGATGGCCCTGCACGCCATCAAGGCCGGTGAGGGCGACGTCTTCATCTCGGCCGGTGTCGAGGTGGTCTCCAGCTTCGCCAAGGGCAACTCCGACTCCCTGCCGGACACCCACAACCCCTTCTTCGCCGAGGCCGAGGCCCGCACCGCGGCCGTCGCCCAGCAGGAGGGCTCGACCTGGCACGACCCGCGCGAGGACGGGCTCGTCCCGGACGCCTACATCGCGATGGGCCAGACCGCCGAGAACCTCGCCCGCTCGAAGGGCGTCACCCGCGCGGACATGGACGAGTTCGGCGTCCGCTCGCAGAACCTCGCCGAGGAAGCCATCAAGAACGGCTTCTGGGAGCGCGAGATCACCCCGGTGACCCTCCCCGACGGCACCGTCGTCAGCAAGGACGACGGCCCGCGCGCGGGCGTCACCCTGGAGGGCGTCTCGGGCCTCAAGCCCGTCTTCCGCCCCGACGGCCTGGTCACCGCCGCCAACTGCTGCCCGCTGAACGACGGCGCCGCCGCGGTCGTCATCATGAGCGACACCAAGGCCCGCGAGCTCGGCCTCACGCCCCTCGCCCGCATCGTGTCGACCGGCGTCTCCGGCCTCTCCCCCGAGATCATGGGCCTCGGCCCGGTCGAGGCGTCCCAGCAGGCGCTGCGCCGCGCCGGCCTCACCATCGACGACATCGACCTGGTCGAGATCAACGAGGCGTTCGCCGCGCAGGTGATCCCCTCCTACCGCGACCTGGGCATCGACCTGGACAAGCTGAACGTCAACGGCGGCGCCATCGCCGTCGGCCACCCCTTCGGCATGACCGGCGCCCGCATCACCGGCACGCTCATCAACTCCCTGCAGTTCCACGACAAGCAGTTCGGTCTGGAGACCATGTGCGTCGGTGGCGGCCAGGGCATGGCGATGGTCATCGAGCGACTGAGCTGACCGTAGCCGTCGCGAGACCCTGAGTGACGCACAGGCCCGGAACCCGGTAACAGCCCAGGTTCCGGGCCTGTTTGTGATCCAATCTCCCCCAGGATGTGACCTATCTCCCTCAGTCGAGGGATTTCCGCAGGTCAGGGGCGTCTCACCCGTCTCGCCGGACCCAAAGCCCTGTCCGGTTCGTGACGTTACGCACTGACAGATTGATAGTCCACCCTTCAAGCTGATGTAGGAAGTCGGGGGTCGACTTTGAACCGGGAGTACGTCAGTGAGCGCCATGCCGATCGCCCTGCTGCTCACCACGGCCGCCACCGGCGCCGTGGGCGTCGCCGTCCTGCGCACCCTCATGGTGCTGCGCCGACAGGTCGCGGCCCTGCACACCGAGCTGGCCGCGAACAACGCGGCGGCGGCCCGGGGTCTGGTGCCGGCCGCGCGTGCGGCCGCGGACACCGATGAGATACGCGCCGCCGTGGCCGAGGCCCTGGCGGAGGAGCGGGAGCGGGAGCTGGCCGAGGCGCGCGCGTTCTGGGCGGCCCAGGAGGCCCGTGACGCCTCCGACGCCCCGACCCTGCTCGGCCTGAGCGACAGCGAGCTGTTCCTGCCCCGGCAGACCGACTTCGTGGGCCTTGAGCCGCTGGAGCCGGTCACCGAGCCGCCCGCGGACGCCGAGGAGTTCGCCGGGGACTCCCCCGAACTGGCCGCGGCCCGCCGTCGGCACCCCTCGCACCCGGACTTCGTACCGGTCCAGTCACCGGTCGTGAACGACCACGAACGCACGGTCGCCGCCCTGGAGGACCTGGCCTCCTCCGCCACCGAACTGACCGACGTGCGCCCCGGCCCGCTCGGCACCCTCGACGTCTACGTCTTCGCCGACGGCACGACCCTGTGCATGACCCCGGGCCACCGCGAAACGGCGGAACGCCTCGCCGGGGCCCTCCGCACCGGCGAGACCCCGGTCCTGCTGGGCGGCTCGGGCATCTCGGGCGCGTACACGCTGACGTTCCGGTGCGGCGAGGAGAACGTGTACATCCTGGCGGACCGGGTCATAGCGAGCCTGTAAGCGGCGGGGCGGGAAAGGTACCTAGGGGCGCGGGGAACTGCGCGACCAGCCACAACAGACCGTCGGCCGCCAGCGCACCTCAGACCCCCGCCCTCTTCTGCGCATCCTCCACCAACCGCACAGCCTCGGAAACCTGGCCATCGTCCGTCAACACGAGCGCCAAGTCATGCACGGCAACGGTGATTTGATCAGCCGCGGCAAACATCCCCGCATCCGGCATCACCCGAGGCTCCTCCGAGCACCCTTCAAGAACCTGCGCCCTCCGAGCCAACTCCCTGGCCAGCGCCAGCGCTTCCGCGGCGGCCCCCCGTTGCAGACGGGACTGCGGCGCCGCCCGCAACCGGTCGGCGAAGTGATCCACAGCCTGGGTCAGACGCGTCGTATCCACCACGCCGCAACCGTACGCGCCGAACCGGGACTGTTGCCAACACGCGAACGCTCAGGCACGGTGACCTGAAGGACCGGCTTACATCCCCTTTGCGTCCGGAGGCGCCGATGTCCCACGTCCTCTCCGAGGAGACCCACCGCAACATGCTCGCCCGCATCCCCCACTGCACCGGTCGTGAAGTCTCCGACTGGCTCCGCACCGTAGAAGACGGCCCCGCCCTCGTTCGTTTCGAGGAGAAGGTCAGCTGGCTTCGCCACGAATACGATCTCGCGTACGGCCACGCGAAGGCGATCGTCCACGAGTACGACCTGAGGAGGGCGGCGCGCAAGTTCCTCTAGGCGCGCACAGACGAACGCACAGACGGCGAAGGGCCCCGGGTCGGAACCCGGGGCCCTTTCCTGTGATCCGGTCGCGGATCAGTCGCTGCTGTTGAGGATCGAGATGAGCCTCAGGAACTCCATGTAGATCCAGACCAGCGTCAGCGTGAGGCCGAAGGCGGCGAGCCAGGCCTCCTCGCGCGGGGCACCGTAGGCGATGCCGTCCTCGACCTGCTTGAAGTCCAGGGCCAGGAAGGCCGCGCCGAGCAGGATGCCGACGACGCCCATGAGGATGCCGAGCGGGCCGCTGCGGAAGCCGAGGCCGTCACCGCCGCCGAAGACCGCGAACAGCAGGTTGACCGCCATCAGCATGATGAAGCCGAGCGCGGCCGCCATCACGAAGCCGACGAAGCGGCGGTTGACGCGGATCCAGCCCGCCTTGTAGGCGATCAGCACGCTGAGGAAGACACCCATCGTGCCGAGCACGGCCTGCATGGCCGCGCCGTCCGCGATGCGGTTGTCGACCACGCTGGAGACCACACCGAGGAACACACCCTCGAACGCGGCGTAGGAAAGGATCAGCGCGGGCGAGGCCTTGCGCTTGAAGGACTGCACCAGCGCCAGGACCATGCCGAGCAGACCGGCACCGATGGCGATGCCGTACGAGCGGCTGATGTTGGCGTCGTCGACCGGCAGCAGCGCCCAGGCGAGCGCGGCGGTGACGACCAGCACGCCGAGGGTCGTGCCGGTGCGCATGACGACGTCGTCCATCGTCATCCGGCCGGTGGTGACCGGGGCCTGCGGCGGCGCGCCGTACTGAAGGTCCTGCTGGGCGTAGGGGTTCTGGGCGTACGGGTTACCGCCCTGCGGCTGGGCGTACGGGTTGCCCTGCGTGCCCACAGCGGCGCCCCCGGCCTGCGGCTGGGCGTTGAATCCCGCATAGCCGTTGTCGCGGCTGAACCCCCGTCGCGAGAAGACCGGGTTGCTGCTCCTCATTTCACTCCTCCATGGCCACCTTGCGCAGCCTTGGGCTCAAGAGTAATGGAAAGGCAAAAGAAAGACTCTACTGCTTGGGGAGGATCTTTCCCTTGTCATGCTGCGCAACACGCTACGTGGGTCCCTGATTCCCGGCACCGGAGGGGCCCATTCATGACCAACCCGCGACACGTCCGGAACCCGTCGGTGATCAGCCGAACGGGAACCCCGTGTACGCCTCCGCCAGATCGGTCCCGGCGGCCCGCGAGGAGGCGATCCGCGCCAGCCGGGCGAGCTGGAGCCGGTCCTCGAACGGGGTGGCGTCCGGGGCCCGGTGGAGCAGGGTCGTCATGTCGCAGGAGAACCGCTCGGCCTGCCACACCCGCCGCAGACAGGTCGCCGAGTACCCGTCGAGCAGCTCGGCCGAACCGGTCTCCCTCTCGTACGTCAGCGCCCGCGCGAAGGTGACGACGTCCCCCACGGCCAGGTTGAGCCCCTTGGCCCCGGTCGGCGGCACGATGTGCGCGGCGTCACCGGCGAGGAAGAGCCGGCCGTGGCGCATGGGCTCGTGGACATAGGAGCGCATCGGGGTCACCGACTTCTGGGTGATCGGGCCGCGGGCGAGGCGCCAGTCGTCGTCCGTCTCGAAGCGGCGCTCCAGCTCGGCCCAGATCGCGTCGTCCGGCCAGGACTCGGGGTCGGTGCCCTCAGGGACCTGGAGGTAGAGGCGGGAGACGGACGGGGAGCGCATGGACAGCAGGGCGAAGCCCCGGTCGTGCCGGGCGTAGACCAGCTCGTCGTGCGAGGGCGGTACGTCGGCCAGGATGCCGAGCCAGGCAAAGGGGTACGTCCGTTCGAAGGTGCGGGTCAGCTGCTCGGGGATCGCCTTGCGCGCCACGCCCCAGTGGCCGTCGCAGCCGACGACGTAGTCGCACTCCAGAACCTCCTCGCGGCCTTCCGTCCGGAAGCGGACGCGCGGGTGGTCGGTGTCCGCGTCCTCCACGGCCAGGGCCTCCGCCTCGAACATCAGCGGGTGACCCTCCTTCAGCTGGAGGGCGATGAGGTCCTTGCAGACCTCGGTCTGGGCGTAGACCGTCACCGACCGGCCACCGGTGAGCGCGGGGAAGTCGACGCGGTGGCGGGTGCGGTCGTAGCGCAGTTCCACCCCGTCGTGGCGCAGGCCCTCGCGGTCCATGCGCTCACCCGCGCCGGCCGCGCGCAGGACGTCGACCGTGCCCTGCTCCAGGATCCCGGCCCGCTGCCGCTGCTCGACATAGGCACGGTCGCGGCTCTCCAGGACGACCGAGTCGATACCGGCGCGGTACAGGAGCCGGGCGAGCAGGAGGCCGGCGGGGCCGGCTCCGATGATGCCGACGGTGGTGCGCATCGAGGCTCCGTTCAGATGCGTTCGCTTAGTGAAGTTTGTTTCACTGACCTTGAGGCATGAGTTTCCGACCGCATCCGCGCCGCTGTCAACGGTCATGCGGTGAACTCTTCAATGGACGGTGCAGGTGTCGGAGGTGCCCGGAACCGGACTTGAACCGGTACGCCCGCGAGGGGCAGCGAGGTTTAAGCTCGCCGTGTCTGCATTCCACCATCCGGGCAGGCCATGGGCTCCGCGTCGAGGTTCCGAGCCTATCGGGACGCATCCCCCGAACAGCGGAGGGACGACCCGATGTTGTCTTATTTTATTGACGTCTGAGGGTGCATCAGCCCGCGGAACGAGCCATCCGCACTTGCCAATAGCCTTGCGTGCGACGCACGGCCACGCATGGGGAATGACGGAATTTCACCGCCCGAACAAGGACGCTCCACCTGTTCTCGACACATCCGCTCTCCGGGGCGCCGTCATCCCCAGGTATGACACGGCCGCGCCCGGTGCGACCGGAGTCTGCCTTCGGAACCGGAACAGCGGCTGACTACACGAAGACTTGCGGCCGTGACGATGGATGAGTCCCCCGAACCCGTCATCCATCGAGGAGCGCCTTCTCGTGACCACCGCATCCATCGCCGGCCGGGCCACGTCCGTGGCCGCGTGCGCCACGGATCTGTCGAAGATCTACGGACAGGGCGAGACCCAGGTGGTCGCCCTGGACCGGGTCTCCGTCGAGTTCCGGCAGGGCGAGTTCACCGCGATCATGGGCCCGTCCGGCTCCGGCAAGTCCACCCTGATGCACTGCGTCGCCGGTCTGGACACCTTCTCCTCCGGCTCCGTGCGCATCGGCGACACCGAGCTGGGCTCGCTGAAGGACAAGCAGCTCACCAAGTTGCGCCGGGACAAGATCGGCTTCATCTTCCAGGCGTTCAACCTGCTGCCGACGCTGACGGCGCTGGAGAACATCACCCTCCCGATGGACATCGCGGGCCGCAAGGCGGACCAGCAGTGGCTGGACTCCGTCATCCAGATGGTGGGCCTGCGGGACCGCCTCGGGCACCGCCCCTCCCAGCTCTCCGGCGGTCAGCAGCAGCGCGTCGCGGTAGCCCGGGCCCTCGCCTCCAAGCCGGACATCATCTTCGGCGACGAACCGACCGGAAACCTCGATTCCCGTTCCGGCGCCGAGGTGCTGGGCTTCCTGCGCAACTCCGTACGGGAGTTGGGGCAGACCGTGGTGATGGTGACCCATGACCCGGTGGCCGCGGCCTACGCGGACCGGGTGGTCTTCCTCGCCGACGGCCGGGTGGTGGACGAGATGTACCGCCCCACGGCGGATGGCGTGCTTGATTTCATGCTGCGCTTTTCTGGGGGGAACCCCCAGACCCCCGAGTTCGACGCGAAGGGCCGCACCAGCTGATGTTCCGCACCGCCCTGCGCAACGTCCTCGCGCACAAGGCCCGGCTCCTGATGACCGTGCTCGCCGTCATGCTCGGCGTCGCGTTCGTCTCCGGGACCCTGGTCTTCACCAACACCCTCTCCAACGCCCTCCAGAACAGCTCGGCCAAGGGCTTCGACCAGGTCGACGTCGCCGTGACCGCCAAGTCCCAGGAGGACAAGGGCAATACGATCGGCAAGACGCCCGAGCTGACCGAGTCCCTCCTCGACCGGAGCGCCCAAGTGCCGGGCGCCGCCTCCGCGATCGGCGTGGTGAACGGCTTCACCGCCCTCGCCGACAAGGACGGCAAGCTCATCGGCGGCGGCTTCCAGTCCCAGGGCGGCAACTACTGGGGTGCCAAGGACACCCGGTACCCGCTGGTCGACGGGCACGCCCCGAGCGGCGCGGACGAGGTCCTGATCGACTCCGAGACCGCGAAGCGCGCCGGGTACGAGGTCGGCGACACCGTACGGCTCTCCGTCGACGGGCCCGTGATCGCGCCGACCGTCGTGGGTGTCTTCACCACCGACGACGGCAATGTCGCCGCCGGTGGCAGCCTCGCCCTGTTCGACACGGCGACGGCGCAGAAGCTGTTCGGCAAGACCGGCACGTACGACGAGATCGACGTCCGGGCCGCGGCCGGGACCAGCGAGGAGGCGCTCAAGGCCGCGCTGGACAAGGCGCTGCCCAAGGGGCAGGTGGAGACCACCACCGGCACCGAACTCGCCGACGAGCAGGCCGAGGTGATCTCCTCGTCGATGAGCGGTCTGAAGCAGGGGATGCTGGTCTTCGCCGGGATCTCGCTGTTCGTCGGCACCTTCATCATCGCCAACACCTTCACCATGCTGGTCGCCCAGCGCACCAAGGAACTCGCGCTGCTGCGCGCCGTCGGCGCCTCGCGCCGCCAGGTCACGCGGTCGGTGCTGATCGAGGCGTTCGTGGTCGGCGCGGTGGCCGCGGTGGCCGGTCTGGTCGCGGGCATCGGCATCGGCGCGGGCCTGCGCTCATTGATGGGCACGCTCGGCGCGACCGTCCCCGACGGGCCGCTGGTCGTCTCCACCGGCACGATCGGGACCGCCCTCGCGGTCGGCGTGGTGATCACCATGCTGGCGGCCTGGCTGCCGGGCCGACGGGCCGCGAAGATCCCGCCGGTGGCGGCGATGAGCAGCCTGCACGCCCAGGCGACCACCAAGTCCCTGGTGCTGCGCAACACCCTCGGCGCACTGTTCTCCGGCGCGGGTGTGGCGGTCGTCCTGGCGGCGACCGCGATGGAGGGCTCGGACGGCCAGGCCCCGATGGGGCTCGGCGCGGTGCTGCTGATCATCGGTGTCTTCATCCTGACGCCGCTGCTGTCCCGCCCGCTGATCGCGGCGGCGGCGCCGCTCATGCGGATCTTCGGGGTGTCGGGCAAGCTCGCCCGGCAGAACTCGGTGCGCAACCCCCGCCGTACGGCCGCCACCGCCTCCGCGCTGATGATCGGGCTCACCCTGATCACCGGGATGACGGTGATGGCGGGCAGCCTCCAGCAGGGCATCGACAAGATGGCCTCCTCGTCGCTGCGCGCGGACTACGTGGTCTCCATGGCCAACGGCAACGAGCTCTCCACGGACGTCGACAGGAAGCTGCGCGCGCTGGACGGCGTCACCGCCACCAGCCCGCTGCGCAACGCGCCCTCCCGGATCGACGGCGAGACGGAGTACCTCACCGGTGTCGACGGCTCCTCCATCGGCGAGCTGACCGAACTGCCCCTGGACGGCGGCGCGTTCCAGGTCGGCGGCGGCCAGGTGGTGGTCGACGACGACACCGCGGAGGCCCATGGCTGGCGGGCCGGTTCGACGTTCACCGCGCACTACGAGGACGGCGAGGCGCAGCGGCTGACGGTCGCCGGGGTCTACCAGGGCAACGAGATGATCCGCGGGATCATGCTCGACAACCGCGTCCTCACCCCGCACCTCACCGACCCGGGCGACATGCAGGTCATGGTGAAGACGGCCGACGGCGCCTCGGAGGCGACGAAGGACGCGCTGGAGAAGGCCCTCGGCTCCAACCCGGCCATCCGGGTCCAGGACAAGCAGGACATCTCCAATGAGATCGCGCAGATGTTCACGCTGATCCTGAACATGGTCTACGGCCTGCTCGCCATGGCGGTGATCGTGGCGGTCCTCGGGGTCATCAACACCCTGGCGATGTCGGTGTTCGAGCGCTCCCAGGAGATCGGCATGCTCCGCGCGATCGGCCTGGACCGCAAGGGCATCAAGCGGATGGTCCGTCTGGAGTCCCTGGTGATCTCGCTGTTCGGCGGGGTGCTGGGCATCGGGCTCGGCATGTTCTTCGGCTGGGCGGCCGGCGAGCTGCTGGCGTCGAGGATGGCGACGTACGAACTGGTCCTGCCCTGGGCCCGGATGGGCGTCTTCCTGCTGCTGGCGGCGACCGTGGGCGTGCTGGCGGCGCTGTGGCCGGCCCGGCGGGCGGCGCGGCTGAACATGCTGACGGCGATCAAGTCGGAGTAGCGGCAGAGATGTTGGGCCCCGCTTCCTTCTGGGGGCGGGGCCCTTCGTCAGTTCCAGGTGCGGGATCTCAGGGGCATTCCGGAGGCGCCGGAGCCGGGGGTGCGGACCGCCAGGACCTGGTTGACGCCGATCTGGTTGTGCTCGAAGGCGAGCGCGGAGGCGGCCATGTACAGGCGCCACACCCGGGCCCGGCCGGGGCTGGTCAGCCGTACCGCCCGGGGCCAGTCGTCCTCCAGGCGGGCCACCCAGTGGCGCAGGGTCAGGGCGTAGTGCTCCCGGATCGACTCGACGTCCCGCACTTCGAACCCGGCGCGCTCCAGCTGCCCGACGGTAACGCCGATGGGCTGGAGTTCGCCGTCGGGGAAGACGTAGGCGTCGATGAACTCGTCCACGTGGTATGTCGATTCGTCGCGCTGCGGGCGCCGGGCGATCTGGTGGTTGAGGAGCCGCCCGCCGGGTTCGAGGAGCCGGTGGAGGTCGGTGGCGTACTCCAGGTACCGGTCGGCGCCGACGTGTTCGGCCATGCCGATGGAGGAGATCGCGTCGTAGGGCCCGTCCATGACGTCCCGGTAGTCCTGCACCCGGATCTCGATCCGGTCGGTCAGCCCCTCGTCGGCGGCGCGCTTGCGGGCGTACGCCGCCTGCTCCTGGGACAGCGTGATGCCGACGACGTGCACGCCGTACCGCCGGGCGGCGTGGGCCGCCAGCGAGCCCCAGCCGCAGCCGACGTCGAGGAGCCGCACACCGGGCTCCAGGCCGAGTTTGCGGCAGACCAGGTCGAGCTTGTCGTGCTGGGCCGCTTCGAGGGTGCTGTCCGGGGTCTGCCAGTAGGCGCAGGAGTACACCATGGAGGGGCCGAGGACGATCTCGTAGAAGTCGTTGCCGACGTCGTAGTGGTGGCTGATGGCGCGGCGGTCGGTGCGCTTGGTGTGGAGGTGGCCGCGGCGCCTGACCTCCTCCTCGGGGGGCGCGGGCGGGAGCGGTGACCGGGCCATCGCGAAGAGCCCTCTGACCGCCGAGCGCACCTCGGGATCGCGCAGCGCCTCGGTGAGCGAGCGGGTGTCCTCGCCGCGCTCCCAGATCAGGCCGGAGAGCAGGTCGAGGCCGGCGTAGAGGTCGCCCTCGATGTCCAGGTCGCCGGCCACCCAGGCGCGGGCGAGGCCCAGTTCGCCCGGCCGCCACAGCAGCCGGCGGACGGCCCGGCGGTTGCGGACCACCAGCACCGGTGCGCCCGGCGGACCCGCCTGTGAACCGTCCCAGGCGCGGACGCGCACGGGGAGCGGTGCTCCCACCAGTTGTTCGACGAGGCCCTTCAGCCGCACCGCGGCGTCTGCCATGGCGCACACCTCCATGACGGAGATACCGGAATGTCCAGGTACCCACGTAAACACCAACGGGGCGGCGGCGCAGTCCCCCATCTGCGTTAAGAGTCCGGTGCTCCCGGGGACGCCGAAGGGCCTCCCGCACCACGGATGGCGGGAGGCCCTTCGGATCGATCAGTGACCGGAGGTCAGGAGGCCTTGGCCTTCTCCTCGGTCTTCGGCGCGGCGGCCTGGGGAGCCGGGGCGGGCTTGGCCGCCTCGTAGAACTCCTCGCGCGGGGACTCCAGCGCGCCGAGCGCCACGACCTCGCGCTTGAGGAACATGCCGAGGGTCCAGTCGGCGAAGACGCGGATCTTGCGGTTGAAGGTCGGCATCGCCATGCCGTGGTAGCCACGGTGCATGTACCAGGCGAGACGGCCCTTGAGCTTGATCTTCACCTTGCCCATGACGATCATCGCGACGCCCTTGTGGAGGCCGAGACCGGCCACCGCACCCTTGTTGGCGTGGCTGTAGTCCTTCTGCGGGAAGCCCCGCATACCGGAGATCACGTTGTCGCCGAGGACCTTGGCCTGCCGCAGCGCGTGCTGCGCGTTCGGCGGGCACCAGGCGTTCTCGTTGCCGGCCTTGCGGCCGATGAGGTCCGGGACCTGGGCGTTGTCGCCGGCGGCCCAGATGTAGTCGGTGCCGGTGACCTGGAGGGTCGACTGGCAGTCGACGTGACCGCGCGGGCCGAGCGGCAGACCGAAGCGGGCGAGAGCCGGGTTCGGCTTCACACCGGCCGTCCACACGATGGTGTTGGAGTCGACCTCAAGGCCGTTCTTCAGCACGACGTGGCCGTCGACGCAGGAGTCCATGGAGGTCGAGAGGTAGACCTCGACGCCACGGGCCTCCAGGTGCTCCTTGCCGTACTGGCCGAGCTTGGGGCCGACCTCGGGCAGGATCTTGTCGGCGGCGTCGACGAGGACGAACCGCATGTCCTCGCGGGAGACGCTGGTGTAGTACTTGGCCGCGTCGCGGGCCATGTCCTCGACCTCACCGATGGTCTCCGCGCCCGCGAAGCCGCCGCCGATGAAGACGAAGGTGAGCGCCTTGCGGCGGATCTCCTCGTCGGTGGTGGAGTCGGCCTTGTCGAGCTGCTCCAGCACGTGGTTGCGCAGGCCGATGGCCTCCTCGATGCCCTTCATGCCGATGCCCTGCTCGGCGAGGCCGGGGATCGGGAAGGTGCGGGAGACCGCGCCCATCGCGATGACCAGGTAGTCGAAGGGCAGCTCGTACGCCTCGCCCACCAGCGGGGCGATCGTGGCGACCTTGCGGTCCTGGTCGATGGTGGTGACCCGGCCGGTGAGGACCTCCGCCTTGGGCAGCACGCGTCGCAGCGGGACGACGACGTGGCGCGGGGAGATGCTGCCGGCGGCGGTTTCGGGGAGGAAGGGCTGGTAGGTCATGTACGACCGGGGGTCGACGACCGTGACGGTCGCCTCTCCGTAGCGCATCTGCTTGAGGATGCGCCGAGCTGCGTACAGGCCTACGTACCCACCGCCTACTACGAGGATCCTGGGACGCTCCGTGGTGCTCATGCCATCGAGTATCCACCCGCCTCAGGGGGGTCGCTCGTGCGCCCCTTCACAAGCTTGTCCAGGGGGTGTGCTATCCTCCGCGACCCGCGTGATCCAGGTCATGGCGGCGGGGAGTCCCGCGGTGTAGTGCGGGTGGCTGTCAAGGCCGCGTGAGCTGCCTCTCTGGGCATTCAGAGCCGCCGTGAGCCCCTCGAAACACCCCCGTGCGAACCCGCCCTCCGGAACCCCCCTGCACCCCTTCTGAACATGTTCAAGGGGGTGTTGAGCCCCCAGAAGGGCCAACCGGACCCTTTCCGTGCAACACCGGGGCCCAATTCCTTGTGAAGAACTTCACGAACTTTCTCGCCGGAACGCCGACGAGGGGCCCTCAAGGGCCCCTCGAACGTGCTCAGACGCTACATGACCTGCTCAACCGATGCTACCGAGCGGTAACAAAGGAGAGCTATGCCACCGACCATGCGATGCCGTCGAGGATGTCGTGCTCGCTCACGACGACCTCCTCGGCACCGATCCGCTCCATGATCGCCAGCAGTACGAGGGCCCCGGCGGCGATCACGTCCACGCGCCCCGGGTGCATGGAGGGCACGGCGGCGCGCTCGGCGTGGGTGGAGCGCAGCAGCCACTCGGTGATCTCACGGACCCGGTCGTGGGAGACACGGGAGTGGTGGATCCGGGCGGAGTCGTACTCGGGCAGCTCCTGGGCGATGGCCGACACCGTCGTCACCGACCCGGCGAGCCCGACCAGGGTGTGCGCCTCGCGCAACGGCACGGTCAGCTCGGCGAGGTCGAGGGCGGCCTCGATGTCCGCCCGCATGGCCGCGACCTGCTCCTCGGTGGGCGGATCGGAGACGACGCCGTCCCGCACCAGATGCCGCTCGGTCATCCGCACGCACCCGACGTCGACCGAGCGGGCGGCGCGCACATGCTCCTCGCCGACGACGAACTCAGTGGATCCCCCGCCGATGTCCACGACGAGATAGGGCTTGGGGAGATGGTCGTGTTCCGCCAGCTCCCTGGTGGCGCCGGTGAAGGAGAACTCCGCCTCCTGGTCCCCGCTGATGACCTCGGGCTCGACGCCCAGGATGTCCATCACCCCGCGCACGAAGTCGTCCCGGTTCTCGGCGTCCCGGGAGGCGGAGGTGGCCACGAACCGCAGCCGCTCCGCGCCGTGCTCCTTGATGATCTCCGCGTACTCCCGGCACGCGGCGAAGGTCCGCTCCAGCGCCTCGGGGGCGAGCCGCCCGGTGCGGTCGACGCCCTGGCCGAGCCGCACGATGGTCATCCGGCGGTCCAGGTCGACCAGTTCGCCCGTCGCCGGGTCGCAGTCGGCGACAAGGAGGCGGATGGAGTTCGTACCGCAGTCGATGGCGGCGACCCGGGTCACCGGCCCTCCTCCTGAACCTGCGTCACACACGCGCCCTTGCGCCACCACTCCGGCAGCATCGCGAGCGCCTCGTCGCCCAGCGGGTTCACCCCGGGCCCGGCGGCCAGCGAGTGCGCGACCAGGACGTGCAGGCACTTCACCCGGTCAGGCATGCCGCCCGCGCTCGGGAAGCCCGTCAGCTCCTCGATCTCGTCCCGGCGCCGGATGTAGTCCTCGTGCGCGGCCCGGTAGGCGGCGGCCAGCTCGGGATCCGTCTGGAGCCGCTCCGTCATCTCCTTCATGACACCCTCCGCCTCCAGCGTGCCGATGGCGGAGTTCGCCTTGGGGCACGTCAGGTAGTACAGCGTCGGGAAAGGCGTACCGTCCGGCAGCCGGGGCGCCGTCTCCACCACGTCCGGCTGCCCGCAGGGGCAGCGGTGCGTGATGGCGCGCAGCCCGCGCGGCGGCCGGCCGAGCTGCTGCTTGAAGGCCTCGACGTCGGCGTCGGTCGGCTCGGTGCGCGGAGTGGAGGGCGGGGGCGTTTCCATAACAGCCTTTACAGTCTTTCGTCTCTGTCCATCGGTCGGCGGCGTACGTCACCGTCGGCGGCCTTCGTCAACGGTCGGCGGCGTCGGACTTGTCGACCCCGTCCCAGACGTTGGCGTACCAGGCCCGGTCGGCCGCGCCGAGATCGGTGCGCGTCTGCTTCGCGGCGTCCGGGTCGATCACCACGAACCCGGTCTCACCCGGCATCACATAGTGCAGCCGCTCCCGGATCCGCTGCTCCGCGTACGCGTCGTCCTTCCAGCGTGCCTTGAGATCGCGCAGCTCCTCCACCCGCTCCCGGGCCTGCTCCCGCTTGCGTTCCAGATCGGCGATCTCGGCGCGCTGGGCGACGTACTGCCTTATCGGGTAGGCGAGGGCGACGACCAGGGAGCAGACGACGAGGGCGAGCAGGGCCGCGCGGCCGGTCAGCCGGGAACGGCGGGCCTGCCGTTTGGTCTGGGAACGGTAGACCCGGGCCGCCGTCTGCTCACCGAGCAACCGGATCCTGGTCGCGGTGGAGAACCGGTCCCGGTCCTTCACGGCCATGTTCCCGCCTCCCGTTCCACACGCGCGTACGTCCCCGCACACGGTACGGGACCGAGTACGGGGACGTACGTACGACTGGCTAGGCCCTTACCGGGATCAGCCCTTGAAGCGCGGGAACGCCGAGCGGCCCGCGTACACCGCGGCGTCGTCGAGGATCTCCTCGATGCGCAGCAGCTGGTTGTACTTGGCGACGCGGTCCGAGCGGGCCGGGGCGCCGGTCTTGATCTGACCGCAGTTCACGGCGACGGCGAGGTCGGCGATGGTGACGTCCTCGGTCTCACCGGAGCGGTGGGACATCATGCACTTGAAGCCGTTGCGCTGGGCCATCTCGACGGCGTCCAGGGTCTCGGTCAGCGAGCCGATCTGGTTCACCTTGACGAGCAGGGCGTTGGCGGAGCCCTCCTCGATGCCGCGGGCGAGACGCTCGGGGTTGGTGACGAAGAGGTCGTCGCCGACGATCTGGACCTTGTCACCGAGCTTGGCGGTGATGGTGTTCCAGCCGGCCCAGTCGTCCTCGAACAGCGGGTCCTCGATGGAGACGAGCGGGTACGCCTCGACGAGCTCGGCGTAGTACTCCGTCATCTCGGCGGCGGAGCGGTCCTTGCCCTCGAAGGTGTAGACGCCGTCCTTGTAGAACTCGGAGGCGGCCACGTCGAGGGCGAGGGCGATCTGCTCGCCGGGGGTGTAACCGGCCTCCTTGATGGCCTCGATGATGAGGTCCAGGGCGGCGCGGTTGGACTCCAGGTTCGGGGCGAAGCCGCCCTCGTCGCCGAGGCCGGTGGACAGGCCCTTGGTCTTCAGCACCTTCTTGAGGGTGTGGTAGACCTCGGCGCCCCAGCGCAGGGCCTCGGAGAAGGACTCCGCGCCGATGGGGGCGATCATGAACTCCTGGATGTCCACGTTGGAGTCGGCGTGCGAGCCGCCGTTCAGGATGTTCATCATCGGAACGGGCAGCAGGTGCGCGTTCGGGCCGCCCAGGTAGCGGAAGAGCGGCAGGTCGCTGGCCTCGGAGGCGGCGTGGGCGACGGCGAGGGAGACGCCGAGGATGGCGTTGGCGCCGAGCGAGCCCTTGTTGTCGGTGGCGTCCAGGTCGAACATCGCCTGGTCGATCAGGCGCTGCTCGGTGGCGTCGTAGCCGACGAGCTCCGGGCCGATCTGCTCGATGACGGCGAGGACGGCCTTCTCGACACCCTTGCCGAGGTAGCGGTTGGGGTCGCCGTCACGGAGCTCGATGGCCTCGAAGGCACCGGTGGAGGCACCGGACGGAACGGCGGCACGACCCGTGCTGCCGTCGTCGAGGCCGACCTCGACCTCGACCGTGGGGTTGCCTCGGGAGTCCAGGATTTCCCGGGCTACGACGACGTCGATGGACGGCACGAGCATCTCCTTCATGGGATGTGACGCTGGAAGTGCGGGGCACTTGAGCCTTGCGACTAGAGCCTAACCGCCTGAGGGACATCGGCCAGCCGACCGACCGTCCCGTGGACAAGGACAGACGGTACCCATTGTTTCTCTACGGAACAAAGGAGCGGTGAACTACCGGGAAAAAGAAGACCCCGCCCCGGTGCGTACGGGGGAGAACGCACCGGGGCGGGGAGCCCGTGGGGACGGGGGGTGACCCTCACGGGGCCTCCAGTATGGAGGAGGCCGGTATGAGGACCCTGTGGTCCGGCTAAGGGATTACTTGAGGTGCAGCTGCTGACCGGGGTAGATCAGGTCAGCGTCCTCGACGATGCCCTTGTTCAGCTTGAAGAGCTTCTCCCAGCCGCCCTTGACGTCGTGCTCCTCGGCGATGGTGCTGAGGGTGTCGCCCTTGACGACCTTGTACTCGCCGTCACCCTTCTTGACCTTCTTGCCGGTCGGGGTGGTCACGGTCTTCTTGGCCTTCTCGGCCTTGTCGGCCTTCTGAGCCGGACGCTCGGTCGAGCGGGAGGCGGTCTGCTCCTCGGTCGAACGGGTCTCGGTGTTGCTCGTGGTGCCGCTCCCGGTGGAGCCGCCGGTGTAGGTGGCGCTGGACAGACCGACGCCGCAGGACGGCCAGGCGCCCTTGCCCTGGCCCGCGAGGACCTTCTCGGCGATCTCGATCTGCTGGGACTTGCTGGCCTGGTCGGCGGTGGAGGCGTACTGCGTGCCGCCGTACGCGGCCCAGGTGGAGGCCGAGAACTGCAGACCGCCGTAGTAGCCGTTGCCGGTGTTGATGGACCAGTCGCCGCCGGACTCGCACTGGGCGACGGCGTCCCACTCGGAGGCGGTGGCGGCGGAGGCGCTGCCGGCCGCCATCAGCGGAGCGGCGACGGCGGCGCCGGTGACACCGGCGATCGCGATGGCGCGGGTGGCCTTGGACGGACGACGGTGCTTGCCCTTGCCGGAAAACAGCATGGATCGATCCCCTCACCGACGCCTGCGAGGTGAGCTGTCGGGTTCGGGCCGGTTGAGTTGCCCGGCCGCGCAGTCTGTCGAGTGCGCGGCTTCACCCCAAGCCGGTTCCGGTGTCGAGTCGCCTCAACCTCCGGACCCGGCGCTTACCTTGGGTCCCCCGCTCCTGCCTACGGCGCATGACGCGACGACTGTTCCCGTACGGCCACCGGCAGGATTCGGCGTGCGGCGGTCGGGGCCCGCTGCTGCGAGCGGTCACGACCGTAGGCAGGCGATCCGGGGAATTTCAAAGACGATCAGGGCTTCTGAGACTCATCCCACACTTTCACCAAAGCGGACATTCAGGTGCGAAGTGCGACGTGAACTAGCCCTGGTTTCCGACCGATTCGTCCCCTACTTCAAGGGTCTGACCGGGAGTGATACGGCTGGGGTCGGCGCCGATGGCCGACCTGTTGTCGGCGTAGAGCCCACGCCATCCGCCGTCGAGGTCAAGGGAGTCGGCGATGCTCGCGAGCGTGTCGCCGTTGCGGACGACGTACGAACGCTCCACCCCGCCCTCGTCCGCGGGCTGGCCGCGATGACGGCCGACGCCGGTGTCGATGAGGGTGGAATCGCCCCCGACCCAGAGGATGTTGCCCGAATTGTCCAGTCCGGATATGCCGGTGAACAGACCGTCGGCCACACCCGAGGGGACACTCCCGGAGGAGTCGGACGAGCCCTCCGACTCCTCACCCTCGGAAGCCCGCGCCGACTCGGGAGACTTGTCCGACTTGCTCGACTTATCCGACTTACTCGGATTCGCCGACTCTGTTGCGTCCTTCGACCCCTTCGACCCCTTCACCCCCTTCGAGTCGCCCGACGCTCCGGGTGACGTGGATGCGCTGGGGTCCGCCTCGGAGTCGGCGTCCTCGTCGCCCGCGGAGGCGCCGCCACCGACGGTGTCCAGCAGACCGGCCGAACCGGATGAGTTGGATGATTCGGACGAGTCGGTCGAATCGCCGTCCTCTTCAAGACCCGTGTCGACGCCGACCGAACCGGAGTCGGCGTCGAGGCCGGAGAGCGGGCCGCAGGTCGGCCAGGCGGCGAGCCCCTGGTCGTCGAGGATGCGCTCGGCGACGGCTATCTGCTGGGAGCGGCTGGCCTGGTCCGCACTCTCGGCGTACGTCGTGCCGCCGTAGCGTTCCCAGTTCTCCTGGGTGACCTGGAGGCCGCCGTAGTAGCCGTTGCCGTTGTCCTCGCTCCAGGAGCCGCCGCTCTCGCATTCCGCGACCCTGTCCCAGGTGTTGCCCTCGGCCGCGCTGGCACCGGTGGCGCCGAGGAGCGGGATGGCGATGGCGGAGCCGGTCACGCCGGCCGCGACGATGAGAGCCGGGGCCTGGCGGGGGCGACGGTGACGACCGTTCCCGGAGAGCATGCGGGGGCCTTTCGAAGACAGCGGGGAGCGGCGCGGTACCGGTGAGGCGAGGCGCCGCGCTGTCGAGTGAACGTATCGGCAGACGATCACTTGTCACAAGTTAATGCCGCACAGATCACGTGAAGATCACGGACTTGAGGGTGTGTCACGTTTGTGTCGGATACGGCTCGCCTCTGACTTGCTACGCGCTGGAGTTGTCAGCGGCCCGGTGTGAACTCGACCGGCAGGGTGCGCAGTCCGCGCATGATGAGGCCGCCGCGCCAGCGCAGCTCGGCCGGTTCCGCCGCGAGCCGGAGGTCCGGGAGGCGGGTGAGGAGGGTGGCCAGCGCGGTCTGGCCCTCCAGACGGGCGAGCGGGGCGCCCAGGCAGTAGTGGATGCCGTGGCCGTAGCCGAGGTGCTGGTTGTCGCGGCGGGCGAGGTCGAGGCGATCGGGGTCGGCGAACCGCTCCGGGTCCCGGTCGGCGGCGGCGAGGACGACGAGCACCGGGTCACCGGGGGCGATGTCCTGGCCGCCGATGGTCAGGGGCCGGGTGGCGAACCGCCAGGTGGCCAGCTCGACCGGGCCGTCGTAGCGCAGGAGTTCCTCCACGCCGGTTTCGAGCAGGGCGGTGTCCTCGGCGGCCAGCGACTCCTGGAGGCGGGTCCGTTGTTCGGGGTGGGTGAGCAGGGCGTAGGTGCCGTTGCCGATGAGGTTCACGGTGGTCTCGAACCCCGCGAACAGCAGGATGAAGGCCATGGCGGCGGCCTCGTTCTCGGTGAGGTGCTCGCCGTGGTCGGAGGCCCGGATCAGGCCCGAGATCAGATCCTCGCCGGGGGCGGGTTCGGCGGGCAGCGCCTCGCGCTTGCGGTGGATGAGGTCGGCGAGATAGCCGCGCATCTTCTTCACCGACCGCGCGACCCCGCCCCGCGGGCCGCCCTGGTGGCGGATCATCATGCCCGCCCAGTCCCGGAAGTCGTCCTGGTCCTCGCGGGGCACACCGAGCAGATCGCAGATCGCGTAGATGGGGAGCGGGAAGGCGAACTCATGGATGAGGTCGGCGCTGCCCTCCGCGGCGAACCGGTCGATCAGCTGGTCGGTCAGCTCCTGCACCCGGGGCGCGAACTCCGCGACCCGGCGGGGCGTGAACGCCTTGCTGACGAGCCGTCGCAGCCGGGTGTGGTCCGGCGGGTCGATGTTGAGCAGATGCGTCATCAGCTCGGCCTTGCGCTCACCGGGGATACCGGTCTTGCCCTTGGCGTGCGCGGGCTCGGCGTGATGCGCGGGGTTCTTGCTGAGCCGCTGGTCGGCCAGGGCCTGCTTGGCATCGGCGTGACGCGTGACCAGCCAGGCCTCCACCCCGCTGGGCAGCGTGGTCCGGTGCACGGGGGCGTGCTCGCGCAGCCAGGCGTAGGCGGGGTAGGGGTCGGCGGCGAACTCCCAGGTGAAGAGGTCGGGGGCCGGGGAGGCCGCCGGGACGGGGGTGGCCGCGTGCGGCGCGGGGGTGGGGTGGTCGGTCACTCCTTGACGGTATCCGGCGGGGTGGCGGGGCTCGCTTCGTGTGTCAGGTCGGGGCGACGGCCGAGGAGCGTGTCGAGGGCGACGGCGATGGCGCGCTCGGACGACAGCGGAGGGCCGGGGATGGTGGGCGGCGTCGTGGCGGGGGTCCGGTGCCGCGCCAGGGCGGCCTGGAGGTTCTCGTCCCGGAGCGTCTTCATCAGCACGGGGAGGACCTCCGCCGCCGAGGCGTTGCCGTTCTCCGCCGCCACCGAGAGCCAGTGCTGGGCGCGCGCCAGCAGAAGGAACCCGAGTTCCTGCGCGGGTTCGGGGTTGCCCGCCTCGGCCGCTCTCTGGATGTGCGGCAGTGCTTCGGTCAGCTCGCCCTGTTCGAGCAGGAGATACCGCCCGAGCATGTGCGCCTCGCGGTCGTTCTCCTCCGCGACCCTGCCCCACCAGTACCGTGCTTCGGGGGCGTTACCCGCCCAGGTCGACAGGACGCCGAGGATCACCGGCGCCGTGGAGTCGCCCGCCTCGGCGTCGACCCGCACGGCGTCCCGGGCCGCCCGGGACACCTCGGCGCGCTCGGGCAGGTCGTACTTCCCCGCCATCCAGGCCATGGACCCCCACAGATGCGGGGTGAAGGGCGGCAGGTCCGGGCAGCGGATCGCGTCCGCGACCAGCGTCCCGCACGCCCGCCAGGTGCCCTCCTCCGCACCGGGCACCAGCAGCCCGGCGACACCCAGCCGGGGTCTGGACGCCCACTCCAGATCGTCCGGCGGGACCGGGATGTCCAGGGTGGTGCCGCCCCCGTAGATCTGACGATCGTTGATCAAGAACTCCCACGCCTCGGCCGAGAGCCCGCTGGTGGCTCCGCAGCGGGCCGCGTCGATGGCCGCCCGCACCAGCAGCTGGCCGCTCCACCGCCCGCCGGGCCGACTCGCCCGACGCCACTCCTCCCACAACTCCGGTCCCATGGACAGGAACTGAGTGACCCCCAGCTCGCCCCGCCATCGCACCGCGTCCACCAGTCGCGGGTCGTCCGACTGCGCGAGCCGCGCGAGCTCGGCCGCGCTCCACTCACAGGTCAGATCCACCGTGCGGGCACCGCGCAGCGCATGCGCCGTCGGATGGTCCCCGAAGCGGTGCGCCTCGTACGCCGCGTCCCGCATCGTCGCCAGCACCAGCACGCCCTCATGCGCGAGCTGCGCCAACGGCCCCGCCACCAGGCCCCGTTCGTCGAAATGGCGCTCCAGGTCGTCGAGCCACACCACATGTGTGCCGGAGGGATCCCGTCCGCGCAGGGCCGCGGGCAGCTCGCGCAGATCCGTCCCGGCGTGGGCGTTGAAGAGCCGGGTGTGGTCGTCGGCCTTGCGATGCAGCGCGGCCCAGGCAGTGGCCGTCTTCCCGGCCAGCGGCTCACCGGTGACGACGACCAGACCGCCCTCCCACAGCCCCTGCGCGACCAGCCGGTCGAGTTCCGCGTCCCGGTCCCGCGGGATGTACGGCGGCAGCGCTGGCTCGTCCCCGAAGGAACTGACGGGCCGTATGCCCAGCGCGCGCCGCCGTAACTCGCCGAGCCGGGGCCAGCCGTCCGCGGGCGCGGGGCCCATGGCGCCGTAGTTGTTCTGGACGCCGATGACGGGGGCGTTGAAGCTGGCCTGCCGGAAGTCGACGTGGTCCTGGGGGAACGGGGTGGGGGCGAGGCCCGGGATGAGCTGGGCGGAGAGGGAGTCCGGGGAGATCGAGACGGGGACGCTCACCGGGGTGGGGGTGGGAGCGGGTGCAGGGGCGGGTGGGGCGGGGGCGGGGGCACCCAGGACGTCACCGCACCCCCCGCAGTAGATGTCGTGGAGCTCCACCGGGCCCGCGCAGGAGGGGCAGGAGGTGAGGGTGATCTGCCGGAAGTCCTTTATGAACCGGTCGATCTCCCCGGCGATGATCGCCTTCCTGAACGCCTCACGGATCTTGTCCTTCCAGATGTGAGCCGCGTCCCGCGGGGACAGTGTCCCGCCGCGCATCTCGCTCCGGTGGCCCTCCAGCATCGGACCCACGTCCTGATGCATGGCCTGCTCGTAGATCCCGACGAACGCCGGTTTGGCCCGCTCCTCCCAGTCCTCGTCGCCCATCGACGACACCAGAACCCCGGCCGCCGCAGCCGCCAGATCGTCCAACACGCCCGACATACAAGCCCCCGTGCCCCAGAGCCAGCCCTGTGGGTAACCGTACTAACCTTCCAGGCCCTCGGCAGCCCGCACGGCGTCCCGGTACGCGCGTCCCGCGGCCCTGAGCGCCGCCTCCGGGTCGACGCCCTCGGCCTCGGCGCGCACCGCCAGGGCGAGCAGCTCGTAGCCGATGCCGTCGGTCCGCGGCAGGGGGACGTCCAGTCCGGCCGTTCTGACCCGGGAGGCCAGCTTCGCCGCGAGGGCGAGACCGGGCTGGCCGAGCGGGACGCCGTCGGTGACCGACTCCCTTCTCTTCTCCTCGGCCTTGGTGCGCAGCCAGTGCGCCTTGACCTCCTCGGGGGTACTGGCCGTCTCGTCCCCGAACACATGCGGGTGGCGGTGGATCAGCTTGGTGACGATGGTGCCCGCGACATCGTCGATGGAGAAGGGGGCGTCGGGGTCCTCCTCGGCGATACGGGCGTGGAAGACCACCTGGAGGAGTACGTCCCCCAGTTCCTCGCGCAGTTCGTCGCGGTCCCCCTCCTCGATCGCCTCGACGAGTTCGTACGCCTCCTCGATGCCGTACTTGGCCAGCCCCTTGTGGGTCTGCTGCGAGGACCAGGGGCATTCGGCGCGGATGCGGTCCATGACCTGGACGAGGTCGAGCAGCCGGGCGCCCGGCAGGTCGTAGGAGGCGGGGAGCAGCTCCAGCTCCGGCATGCTGACCCGGCCGGAGCCGGCGAGGCGGGCGAGGCCGTCGGTCAGTGCCGGTTCGCCCTCGCCGGTCGCGACGACCACGACGGTGCGGCCGCCGGCGCAGGCGCCGACCAGTTCCTCGGCGGTCGGGGACGCCTCGGCCACCCGTATCCCGGCCTCGCGCAGATACGGCAGCTGGGGGTGCGCGCCGTCCGCGCACAGCACGCTGTCGGCGGAGCGCAGCACCTCCCAGGCCGGCCAGGACAGCAGGCCGGGGGCGACGCGGTGGCTGGTGGTGAGCAGGACGATCCGGCCGGGGGCGGCCGGGGCGGCTTCGGGGCTGGTGGTGTTCACGGTTCGAAGCTAACGCACGGGTGGGACGGGGTCGGTGTGGTTATCCACAGGTGGGGGTGGCGGGTGTGATCGTATGACCGCATCCGTCGACCATCGGCCACCGCCCGGAGTCCACCGCCGGGAGTCCCCAGCCCTGCGCCGCGGCCCGCGCTCCTCCCCCTCCTACGCCGGCTGCT
Source organism: Streptomyces cinnabarinus (assembly GCF_027270315.1). Lineage (NCBI taxonomy): Bacteria > Bacillati > Actinomycetota > Actinomycetes > Kitasatosporales > Streptomycetaceae > Streptomyces > Streptomyces cinnabarinus. The sequence continues at coordinate 3,864,476 of NZ_CP114413.1, forward strand.
GCGCCCCCGCCGCCGTCACCTCGCGCACCCATGGCGTCTTGGCGTCCACACGGCTGCTCTTCTCGACGTCCCAGGTGCCGTAGCGCGGGTTGAGGTCGACGTCGAGCTTCTCGGAGGCCTCCGACAGGGCCTTCCAGAACTCCGGGCGGCTGGTGTCGGTGCCGAGCGCGGCGGCGAGCTTCTGGGCCTCCAGCTGGAGCCGGAGGTTCTCGTCCAGACGCTCCGGGGCGACGCCGTACTCCTGGAGCCAGGCCGTCTCCAGCGCCTCGGCGCCGCCGGCCTGCTGTTCCAGGCCGCTGCGCATCTGCTGGATCTCCTTGCGGCTGACGGTGACGCCGGCGTCCTCGGCGGCCTGGTGCAGCACCCGGTCCAGGACCATGCCGTGCAGGGTGTCGCGGGTGAGGCTGCCGGTCCGGGCCACGGCCTGGGCGTACTGCGCCTCGTCCCCCACGGCCGCGCGCTGCGCCGCGCGCACCTCGTTCACCCTGTTCTCCAGCTGGGAGACGGTGATCCGCTGGTCGCCGACGACGGCTGCCGCGCCGGGATGCGCATCGTTTCCGCAGGCGGTGAGAAGAGGCGCCGCCGCGATGGCGGCGGAGAGGAGGAGCGCGGTGCGACGGCGGCGATTGCGGCGGTGCAAGGAAACCTCCCGAGGAGCTTGTGCGACGGTGCACAAAGTCTTGCGATGATCGATGGTAGGCAGTGGCCAAGCTCTGGCCAACCCATTCGACCAACGATTCACCAGGACTTCGGGCACCGGCACGCTAGCCGCGGGCCTCGCCCCTGGCGCCGGGAGGGAACTCGTTGCCGTCGCGGTCGGAGACGGTGGCGAACCAGGACGTGGCCCAGACGGTCAGACAGCCCGGCTCATGGACCGTCTCGAACGGGTGGTCGTTCCACACCCCGTACGAGGTCACGTGCACCGCCTCGCCCGGCTCCAGCCAGTAGTCCTGCCCGAACGGCTCCAGCCGGAGCTTCAGCCACTGGGCGCCGTCGTTCTGCACGAGCATCGGCACCGGGTTGCCCATCCGCTGGATCGCCTCGAAGCCGAAGTCCCCGGCCTCGGGCATGTTCGCGTCCAGCGGGGCGATGATCCGCTCGATCGCCTCCCGGCCTGCGGGATCCGGGCGCCCGTCCTCGCTAGCCACGCATCTGCCCCAGCCACTGGAGCGTCCGCCGGATGTCCGCCGCCAGGGGGTGACCGGGGCCGTTGAGGCGCTCCACGTCGTGCAGCAGGCGTACGAGCGTGTCGTGGGCGGCGACCCGGTCGCCGAGGGCGAGCAGGAGATGGCCGATACGGCGGCGGACGTCGTGCGCGAGCTCGGGGTCGCCGGCCACGTACTGGTTCTCGTAGTACGGCAGCAGCGAGCGGTACTCGCTGAGCGCCGCCGCCGGGTCGCCGAGCTGCTCCAGGCACTGGGCCGCGTCGTAGCGGAAGCGCAGGGACTGGGGGTCGGCGTGACCCGCCTCGGCGGCGCGTTCGGCGGCCAGGGAGCGCAGGACCGGGAGCGCGCGCCGGTACTGGCCATCGTCCATGAGCGTGGCCGCGTACTGCTTGCGCAGGGTGCGCACCACGGGGGAGTGCTCGCCGTGCTGCTCTGCGGCGACCGGGAGGATCGCGCCGAGGATGTCGACGGCCTGGGTGATGCGGCCCTCGCCGAGCAGGCGCTTGACCTCGTCGACGGCGCGGGCGACGTCCGGCTTCTCGGCGACCGGGGTGACGGGCGTGACGGGAGCGGGCTGGGGCGCGGGGGTCCGCGCGCGGTCCGGCCAGGGGGCGTGCGGGCGCAGGAAGGGGCGCGTGGGGTCGAGGGGCGCCCCGGTGGGCGTCCCGCGCGCGGGCAGGAGCTGCGCCAGGTCCTCGTACACCTCCTGCGCGGACGCCGGGCGGTGCTGCGGGTCCTTGGCGAGCAGGCGCAGGACCAGCGCTTCGAGCCCCTCGGGCACCTCGGGGCGCATCCGGCGCACGGGCAGCGGGGGCTCGTACAGATGCCGGTGCAGCACGCCGAGCGCCGTGGAGCCGGAGAACGGCACGTCACCGCTGAGCAGTTCGTGGAGGAGCACACCGAGCGCGTACAGGTCGGTGTACGGGCCGACCGCGCCGCCCATGGCCTGCTCGGGCGCCATGTACGCGGGCGAGCCGATGGGGGTACCGGTGTGGGTGAGACGGGTGGTGTCGGCGTCCATGACGGAAGCGACGCCGAGGTCGAGCACGGTGACCGTGCCGTCCTGCTTCACCATCACGTTCCGCGGCTTGAGGTCGCGGTGGACGATCGGCACGGCGTGCACGGCGCTCAGCACGGCGCACAGTTGCGCGGCGACCGCGACCGCCCACTGCCAGGGGTACGGGTCGTGCTCGGCGAGATGGTCGGAGAGGTCCGCGCCATCGACGTACTGCATGACGAGGAACAGCTCCTCGCCCTCGCTGCCCGCGTCGTGCACGGTGACCAGACCGGGGTGGTCGACCTGCGCGGTCACCCGACACTCACGCACGAACCGGCGGCGCAGCTCCTCCGCCTCCTGCCCCGCCACCTTGTCCGGGCGCAGCAGCTTCACCGCCACGCGCCGGTCCAGCCGCTGGTCGTACGCCGTCCAGACCTGGCCCATGCCTCCCTGTCCGATGAGCGTGGACAGTTCATAACGGCCGGCGACGACACGCCCTGTCGTCACGGTCACCTTCCGCCCTCGTGACCGCCGCCGCCGCGGCCGTCGTGGTGGCGCAGATAGTCACTGAGCTCGTCGAGCTCGGCCCGCACCTGGTCGATACGCGCGGGCGCGGGCCGCTGCGGCGGCGGGGGCGTCGGCGCCGGGCCGGGGGGCGCAGCGTCCTGCGGCAGCGGCGGGTGGGGAACCGGGGTGTGCGGGATCGGCGCGGGCGGCTGCTGCGCCGGGGGCGGCTGCACGGGCGCGGTCGTGTACGGCGACGGCGGCTGCGGATAGCCGTAGCCCGCCGGGCCGTTCGGGGCGTGGACCGTGGTGGCGTGCGCCTGGGCGTACCCGCCGCCGTACTGCCGGCTGAGCGCGTTGTGGTGGCGGATGTCCATCACCAGGAAGTACACGGCGCTGAACGCCCCGAGCAGCAGAACCAGGCCCAGCGCGACGTCCGAGCGCGGGTCCGACTCCGGCACCGAACCGACCACCGCGAAACACGCGATGGACACCGGCAGGCTCACCCACGCCAGCAGCCAGTCCGGCCACCGCCCGCGCAGGATGGCCACCCGGAACAGCGGCACGCACGCGAGGATCCCGCAGGACAGGAAGCCGGCGGCGGCGAACAGCACGCGCAGGGAGATGACGGTTGCCGCGCTGCGGGTGGGCGGCGCCGCGCCGTGGCCGTACATGACTGCTCCTGGACCGGTGGGCCGATGGGGACGGACGAGCGAATGACAGAGTTCGAGCGTATAGGCCGACACGGACAACCGGTCCCGGGTTGTACCGAACCGTTGTTGTACTGATCACTTCCCGGCTCAGTCCGGCGCGACCGTCCCGTCGGTCAGGCCGTCGTACATCCCGCGCACGAGCTGGTCCCCGAGCCGGCTCGCGTGCCTGAGCGCCCGCTCGAATTCGTCGAGTGCGCGGAAGCGCGCGCCGTAGCGCCGTTGTTCGTCGAGCGGGAGCCGGGGCAGCTGGAGGCGGCGCACGTCCAGGCGCGTGGCCGTGGAGGCATAACTGCTGGCCTGGCGGTTGTTGGCGGTGCCGCGCAGGAACCCGGCGAGGAACCACGCGTCGAGCGCCGTGCGATCGGGGCGCAGGAGCACGAGGTTGCGCCCCAGGGCGGCGCCCCCCGTCGCGTCGTCGATCACGCGCGCCACCGAACCGCCGCCGAGCACCGGCACGACGACATCGCCCGGCTCGGTCAGCACCGGCTCCTCGTCGCTCTCGGGCAGCGTTCCCGAGGGTGCCGTCCCGGCGAGGACGTCATGGTCGGTGAGCACGGGTACGCGCGCGTGGCCGCCGTTCCCGCCGGTACGCAGCACCAGGGCGCCCCCGCGCGCGAGTTCGCCGACGGTGGTGAGCGGCCAGCGCACGGGGCGCGTACCGGCGGGGGGCGGGGGCGTGAGCGTGCCGGCGAGCCCCAGCGTCTCCCCCAGGCGCTCGCGGACCGCCGTGAGCGCCTCGGCGCCGTCGGCCGCGGTGGCGGGCGGCAGATGGCGCGCCGGGGCGAGATCGACGTCGTCGTCGAGCAGGTCGATGACGGGCAACGCGCGGGCGAGGCCCGGCCGCTCGTCGAGGGTGCCGGTCCGGTCGAAGACCCGCCAGGCGTCGAGCACGGCGTCCCGCACGGCCCGCCAGTCGGGCCCGCCGCGTCCCTCCGTCGCGAACTGCCCGGCATCCGCGAGCAGCACCTCGGGCTGCGCCGGCGCCTTGTCGGGCCGCCGCAGCACCCACAGGTGGAGCGGGATGTTGTACGGCGGCGCGGCGCCGACCGGCAGCGCGACGACGGCGCGCAGCGCACCGCGCCGCAGCAGGTCGGCGCGGATACGGCGGCCGGAGCGGCGGGAGGCGGCGGCGGGCGGCATGAGCAGCACGGCGGTGCCGCCGTCCTTCAGGCGCGCGAGCGCGTGCTGCACCCAGGCCAGCTCGGACTCGGTGCGCGCGGGGAAGCCGTACTCCCAGCGCGGGTCGTAGGCGAGTTCGTCGTGGCCCCAGTTGCGCTCGTTGAACGGCGGGTGGCACAGGACGGCCTCGGCGCTCAGTGCGGGGAACGCGTCGGCGCGCAGGGTGTCGCCGACGGCGGCGCGCACGGTGGCGCGGCCGCGCAGGGCGAGCCGGAGCGCGGTGACGGCGGCCAGGTCGGTGGCGCTGTCCTGCGCGTACAGCTCCTGCTCGGGGCGGGAGTCGACGGCGCGTAGGAGGGCGCCGGTGCCGCAGGCCGGGTCGAGGACGGTGCGGGCCGGGCCCGCCAGGTCGGCCATGAGGCCGGCGAGTTCGGCGGGGGTGAGCGTGTACTGGCGCGGGTTGGCGTCGAGGTGCCGGCCCAGCAGGAACTCGAAGGCCTGGCGGGCGCCGCCCAGCTCAGCGGCGAGTTCGGCGGCGCCGCGGAGGAGGGGGGCGGAGGGGAGGACTTCGGGGCCGGTGGGGGTGTGTACCGCCGGGGTGAGTACGCCCGGCGCGTGTAGGGCTGCCGTGTGAACGGTGGGCGGGGTGTTCACAGCCGGGCTGTTCGCGGTGGCGTTCACGCCGTCGGCGGTGTTCAGGGCGTCGACCGCGTTCCCGGCACCCGATCTGTTCACAGCGCTGGCGGAGTTCACAGCCGAGCGCGAGTTCACAGCCGTCGAGCCCCGTCGCGCCGAGGTCACCCCGAACCGCGCCGTGACCACCTGCTCCAGCGCCTCCGGGAGCATCGCCGCGAGCCGTTCGTCGGAGCCCGCGCTCACCTCCAGCCAGAGCCTGGGCCGGTCATGGATCAGCAGCAGGACACAGCCGGCGTGGGTGAGCGCGGTGACCGGGCCCTCGGGCTGCCCGGCGAGCTGCTGCCAGACCCGTTCCCGCAGCGGGACTTCGTCGAGTTTTCCCTGGCGGCGCAGCCAGTCCTCGACCTCGGCGAGTGCGAAGGAGGGGCTGGTCTCGGTGCCGCCCACGGGCTTGGGGAAGTCGGCGTGCCGGCGCCGCCAGTTGCTCACGGCGGCCCGGCCCACGCCGGCCAGCCGTGCGATTCCGGCCGCGGTCACCTCTGTCGCGTTGTCCTGCACCGCCCGGCTCCCCTCGCCGCCCCGACTTACGCCCCGCATGTGGTCTGTGGCGCCGAGCATACCGACGTATGCGAGATCCAGGCATTCACGGCCGTGTACACAACTCACCGCGTGAATCGTGTTGACTCGGTTCACAGGCTCTGTTCTTATTGACCCATCGAACGAGCGACCGCCGGAGGGGACGGTCGCCGCTCAGGGGAGGGGATCCAGTCATGGGCATGAAGGGCAAGATCACGCTGGGCGCCGTCGTGGGGATCGTCGTCATCGGCGCCGTGTCGGCGAACGCCGGGAGCGGCAGCGACAGCAGCGGCAACAACTCCACCGGCAAGGGGTCTTCGGTGTCCACGGACCGTGGCACGGACGGGAAGAAGAAGTCGGACACGGCGGACGTCGCCGAGAAGAAGGTCGCATTCGCGGGGGACGGGGACTTCCAGGTCGGTTCGGACATCAAGCCCGGCACCTATCGCACCACCGGCAACACCGACGGCATGTGCTACTGGGAGCGGGCCAAGGACGCCTCCGGGGAGATGGACTCGCTGCTGGCCAACGACAATGTGACGGGCACGAGTTACGTGACCGTCAAGGGCACCGACAAGCTCTTCACGTCCAGCGACTGCAACGACTGGGAAGCCGTCGACGAGAAGGCCAAGGGCTCCCCGGCCTCGAAGATGTCCGGCGACGCCGGAATGCTCAGAGTCGGCGTCGACATCGCCCCCGGCACCTACAAGTCCACCGGCAACACCGATGACGCCTGCTACTGGGAGCGCGACAAGGACGCCGACCACTCCCTCGAGTCGATCATCGCCAACAACAACGTGAGCGGCACGGCCGTCGTCACCATCGCCGCCTCGGACGCCTACTTCAAGACGTCCGGCTGCCAGGACTGGAAGAAGTCCGCATGATCCGGCCACCGGTCTGATCCGGCCGCCAGGCCGATTCGTCGCCGCGCGGGGCGCGGCACCCCAGCACCACCGCCGTGACGCCACGGCGTCCCGCCGCCCCGCCCCGCCCCGCCCCGCCCGCGACACTGCGCCGCCCACCCCGAGGGCGGCCCACCGCGTCAACTCACCCCCAGCGCCCCGCGCGCTCCGTCTTCACCGAGGAACCCCCATGCGTCGCACAGCTTTTGCCGCTCTCTGCCTCACCGCCGTCGCCTCTCTGGCCGTCACCGGCTGCCAGGGCGAGGACAAAGCCGAGGGCAAGGCCAAGGACAAGCCCGGCGCCGGGCAGTCCGACCGGTCCGCTCCGGCCGACAAGCCGAAGGAACCGTTCGCCGGGCTGACCGGCGGGGAGATCGCCGACCGGGCGGTGAAGGCCACCTTCGACGCCGACTCCTTCCGTATGAAGGGCGACATCCCGGACGAGGAGTCCGGCGGCACCATCACCATGGACATGGCCCTGGACCGCAAGGGCGACTGCGCCGGCAACATGAGCATCGGCGGCGAGGGCCGCGCTGATCTGATCAAGACCGGTGACACCCTCTACATGAAGTACGACGAGGACTTCCTGCGCGCCCAGAGCGAGGGCGCGCCCGAGGCGGAGGTCGACGCCACGGTCACGCTGCTGGCCGGCAAGTGGACCAAGATGTCCGCGAAGGGCTCGGACGCCAAGGCCTTCGCGGACTTCTGCGACATGGACACGGTCCTCGGCGGTGCCACCGACGCCGAGTCGGACGCCACGCGCGGCAAGACCACCACGGTCGACGGCACGCCCGCGATCACCCTGTACGAGAAGGACGGCAAGGAGAGCTTCACCCTCTACGTCGCCACCGAGGGTGAGCCGTATGTGCTGCGGCTGGTCAGCACCACCCCCTCGGACGAGGGCTCGCTCACCTTCAGCGACTACGACGAGCCGGTCCCGGCGGACAAGCCCACCGGCGAGATCCTGGACCTGGACGCGCTCGGCGCCTGATCCGGGCGCCCCACCGGGCGTGCCGCATCCACACGCTGGGCTCGACGTACACCGCGTATCCGCGCTCCGGTTCGCAGCGCACCGGCACCAGCGCCCCGGGCACCTCGATGTCGCCCGGGGCGTCGAAGGGCAGCCCGGTCCACTCGCGCCATTGCTCCAGCGACCCAGATCGTTTTGCGGCTGGTGTCAGCCCCCGCACTGGCGCAGCATCATCTGCTTGTCCGGTGCCGTCACAGGCAGCTCGTACTTCAGCGAGACCTGCGCGAAGCGCACCGCGTAGGAGCATCGGATCCGCTTGTTCGGGGGGAGCCAGGAGGCCGGTCCCGAGTCGCCCTTGGAGCTGTTGGCCGGGCCGTCGACCGGCATCAGGTTCAGCGGGTCGTTGGCGATGGCCTCGCGCTCGCCCTCGGTCCAGCGTGAGGCGCCCATCTGCCAGTCGTAGGAGAGCGGCATGACGTGGTCGATCTGGACCTCCGTGGCGCGGGCCTTGGTCCAGTCGATGGTCCGGCCGGTGTACGGGTCGTCCAGCCGCATCGACATCACGACGCAGTCCGAGCCGGACCTGAAGCGCAGTTCCTCGCCGTCCCGGCGCAGAAGGTCGTTGCGGGTGTCGCAGCCGTTGCGGGCGTACGGGACGCCGGGAGCGGAGTCCATCCAGGCGTAGCCGAACTCGTCCCGGTCGTACCCGGTCCTGGGACCACGGCCCTTGGTCGCCACCTTCTCGATCAGCGCCCGGGCCTCGGCCCGGTCGGCGTCCGAGGTGATGGCCGCCAGGCCCGGCTCGGTGCCGTCGGGGTTGCCCAGCGGGCTGACAGCGCGTCCCCCCTCGGAACCTTGCGTGGAGCCGGAGGCCGAGTCGTCCAGGGGCAGGTCGCCCATGTCCTCGCAGCCCGTGAGCACGAGCGCCGTCCCGAGTACCGCGGCACAGACCGCCGCCCCGCCCCTCAGACGCATCACGGTGCGCCCCTCCCCTGCGTGCCGGATTGCTCCTCTCACGGTAGCGGCCCAGAGGTCCAGGCCATATCGGTGGAAAATGCGCATTCCTCGCATCACGGGCGTATCGTCGGTTCTGAGTCGCCTCCGGAAGGAGCTCTGGATGGGCATCCTCGACAGGTTCAAGAGCCACCGCGGAATGCAGGACAAAGCCAAGAACATGTCCGACACCGCGGAGAAGCAGGTCAACGAGAAGACGGGCAACAAGTACGAGAGCCAGGTCGACGACGCGCAGCGGAGAGGTGAAGGCGCGCTCGGCATGGACCGCGACAGGCCCGAACAGCCATAACCCGTTGACCCACGGCGGTCCTGCAGACCCGCCGGGCAGTCCGCCCCACCATGGGGCGCGCACGCCCAGCCGGGCGCCCTGAACCATCGTGAAACAGAGGCCGTCCGCGGAGCCCCACCACCCCGCGGGCGGCTTCGCACACCCGGAAGCGCGGGGTGCCGAGGCTCAGACCTTGCCTATCCCCAGCGTCGTTTCCGAGGGCAGCAGGCCCGAGGAGAGCACCGCGACCCAGAACTCGCCGAGCAGGTCGGCGAGTCGGTCGATGTCCTGGACCGCGAGCGCGCGCCAGGGTCCTGCGGCGAGGCGGTCGGTGTGGTCCTCGATGTCCCGGCGCAGGGCGTGGCCCGCCTCGGTCGCCGTGCCGTCGGTGTGCAACAGGCCGCGCGCGACGAGGCGTTCGCGGGCGGCCGCCCACTGCGTCGCGCTCCAGCCCCGGCTCTCGAAGCGCTCGGCGGACGCGGCGCCTATCGCGGCGAAGGAGACGAGCGACTCGACCGGGTCGAGGCCGGCCAGGAGCAGCGCGGCGAGGTGGCCGTCGCCACGGTGTTCGCGCAGGATCGTCGCCGCGTGCCACAGCTGGAGGTGGGGCGGTTCGGGCCAGTCCGACTCGGCGTTGGCCGCGGCAAGCGGGCGGCCCGCCGTGTTCGCCGCCTCGGCCGCGCGCCGGGCGAGGGCGGCGGCCTCCGCCAGCTCCGGACTGTCGACGCGGTCGCCGAACAGGGCGCGGTACGCCCGGTCCATCCCGCGCGCTCTCGCCCTCAGCACCTCGTCAGGGCTCGCGGTCTTCCACGCCGGGTCGATGTGCTCGGCGACCATGCGGGGGCTGAAGCTGTAGAAGGCGGAGGTCACCCGCTCGCCGCCGGCCGGGCCCAACGGCGCCGCCCGGAAGGGGAAGTAGCTCGGCCAGCGCTCCTGCGTGTCGTACCCGAGCGCGGCGGCCTCCGCGAAGACCTCCGGCGCGTAATACAGCACCGCATGCAGAGGCTCCAGCAGATGCCAGAGCTGACGGACGCGGGCCGGTTCGATCCCGCCGCCTGCTTCTTCGTACGTCGACATGGTGAATCCCCCTCGCACCCCGGGCCGCGAAGGCCGGTGCCTGGACCCCGCCTCGCAACTTGACACTGACTAGATTGCCCGGGCCGCCCGAACTTGTCAATGCCTAGATTCTGCGTACGCTGCTGGGCATGACCCCCGCACCGGCCAAGAAGTCCACCGAACGCCCGTACCACCACGGTGACCTGCGACGCGCCATCCTCACCGCCGCGCTCGACGTCATCGCCGACGACGGCCCCGCCGGGCTGAGCCTGCGCGATCTGGCCCGCCGCGCCGGGGTCTCGCACGCGGCGCCCGCGCACCACTTCAAGGACCGCACGGGTCTGCTGACGGCGATCGCGGCGGAGGGCTTCGGGCTGCTCGCGGCCGAGCTGAGGCAGGGCGAGGACCTGAAGGACGCGGGCGTCCGCTACGTCCGCTTCGCCCGCGCGCACCCCGCGCACTTCCAGGTGATGTTCACACCCGGGCTGCTGCGCGCCGACGACCTCGAACTCACCACCGCCCGCGCCCTCGCCGGGGACGCCCTGCGCGAGGCCATCGCCGCCGTACGCCCCGACGGCCTCGGCATCGACAGCCGCCTCGCCGGAGTCGCCGCCTGGTCCCTGGCCCACGGCTTCGCCACGCTGCTGCTCGGCCACAACCTGGACGGCCCGGTGGGCGACCGGGACCCGGAGGAGGTGTTCCGGACCTTGGCGGCGACGCTGTTCCGCACCGGCGGCATCGTCACGGAGGACTGACCGGAGCCACGGCCCGCACCGGCCACGGCTCTCGGCCCCGCCGGCCCCACCGCCGCCGGCCCGGCCGCGCTACGACCCCAGGATCGACGCCAGGAACTCCCCCACCCAGCCCAGCAGTTCCCGTCCGACCAGCGGCTTGCCGCCGACCTTCGCCGTCTTCGGGCGGGGGACCAGCACCTGGTGGACCGCCGGCTTGATGACCGTGCCGGGGTACAGGCGCTTGAGGCGGAGTTCCTGGGACTCGCGCAGCTCCACCGGGGCGAAGCGGATGTTGGTGCCCTGCAGGACGATCTCGCCGACCCCGCACGCGCGTGCCAGCATGCGCAGGCCCGCGACGAGGAGGAGGTTCTCCACCGGCTCGGGCAACTTGCCGTAGCGGTCGACGAGTTCCTCGCGTACGGCCTTGATGTCCTCCTCGGTGTTGGCGGAGGCGATGGAGCGGTAGGCCTGGAGGCGCAGCCGCTCGCCCGGGGCGTAGTCGTGCGGGACGTGCGCGTCGACCGGGAGCTCGATCTTGACCTCCAGCGGCGGCTCCTCCTCCACGCCGCCCTCCAGGGACGCGCGGTAGTCCGCCACCGCCTCGCCGACCATCCGGACGTACAGGTCGAAGCCGACGCCCGCGATATGGCCGGACTGCTCACCGCCCAGGAGGTTGCCCGCGCCGCGGATCTCCAGGTCCTTCATCGCGACGTACATGCCCGCGCCCATCTCGGTGTGCTGGGCGATGGTCGCCAGACGCTCGTGCGCGGTCTCCGTGAGCGGCTTCTCCGGCGGGTACAGGAAGTAGGCGTAACCGCGCTCGCGGCCACGGCCGACGCGGCCGCGCAGCTGGTGCAGCTGGGAGAGGCCGAAGTTGTCGCCGCGCTCCACGATCAGGGTGTTGGCGTTGGAGATGTCGATGCCCGACTCGACGATCGTCGTGGAGACCAGGACGTCGAACTTCTTCTCCCAGAAGTCGACGACGACCTGCTCCAGCGCCGACTCCGACATCTGGCCGTGGGCGGTCGCGATCCGCGCCTCGGGGACGATCTCGCGGAGCCGGGCGGCCGCGCGGTCGATCGACTCGACCCGGTTGTGGATGTAGAAGACCTGGCCCTCGCGCAGGAGTTCACGGCGGATGGCGGCGCCGATCTGCTTCTCCTCGTAGGGGCCGACGAAGGTCAGGACCGGGTGGCGCTCCTCCGGCGGGGTGGTGATCGTGGACATCTCGCGGATGCCCGTCACCGCCATCTCCAGGGTCCGCGGGATCGGCGTCGCGGACATCGTCAGCACGTCCACGTTGGCGCGCAGCTTCTTCAGCTGCTCCTTGTGCTCGACGCCGAAGCGCTGCTCCTCGTCGACGATGACCAGGCCGAGGTCCTTGAACTTGGTCTCCGAGGAGAACAGCCGGTGGGTGCCGATGACGACGTCCACGGAGCCCTCCTTCAGCCCCTCCAGGACCGCCTTCGCCTCGGTGTCCGACTGGAAGCGGCTGAGCGCGCGGACGTTGACCGGGAACTGGGAGTACCGCTCGGAGAACGTCCCGAAGTGCTGCTGCACCAGCAGGGTCGTCGGCACCAGCACGGCTGCCTGCTTGCCGTCCTGCACGGCCTTGAAGGCGGCCCGGACCGCGATCTCCGTCTTGCCGTAGCCGACATCGCCGCAGATCAGCCGGTCCATCGGGACCGACTTCTCCATGTCCTCCTTGACCTCGGCGATGGTGGTGAGCTGGTCCGGGGTCTCCGCGTAGGGGAAGGCGTCCTCCAGCTCGCGCTGCCAGGGCGTGTCGGCCGCGAAGGTGTGGCCGGGCGCCGCCATCCGCGCGCTGTACAGCTTGATCAGGTCGGCCGCGATCTCCTTGACGGCCTTCTTCGCGCGGGCCTTGGTCTTCGTCCAGTCCGCGCCGCCCAGGCGGTGCAGCGTGGGCGCCTCGCCGCCGACGTACTTGGTGATCTGCTCCAGCTGGTCGGTGGGGATGTAGAGCCGGTCACCGGGCTGGCCGCGCTTGGCGGGGGCGTACTCCACGACGAGGTACTCGCGCGTGGCGCCCTGCACGGTCCGCTGGACCATCTCGATGTAGCGGCCGACGCCGTGCTGCTCGTGGACGATGTAGTCGCCGGACTCCAGCGTGAGCGGGTCGATGGTCTTGCGGCGCCGCGCGGGCATGCGGGCGCCGTCCTTGCCGGCCGCCTTCTGCCCGGACAGGTCGGTCTCGGTGAGGACGGCGAGCTTCAGTGCCGGGTCGACGAAGCCGTAGTCGATCGAGCCGCACGCCACATGGACGACGGATGGGCTGAGCGCGGTCAGGTCGGCGTCCAGGCGGGCGGCGATGCCCTCGCCGCCGAGCACCTCGACGGTGCGGGCCGCGGGGCCGTGGGCCTCGGTGACGTAGACCGCGCGCCAGCCGTCGGCGAGCCAGCCCTTGGTGTCGGCGAGCGCCTTGGCGGTGTCCCCGCGGTAGGTCTCGGGCGCGTGCATGCCCAGCTGGAGGGTGTCCGCCTCCAGTTCGAGGTCCGCCGCGAACGGCGACACCGACCACCACATCATGTCCAGCTCGCGCGCGCGGTCGCGGACGTCCGCGATGGACCACAGGGAGGCCGCGCCGACGTCGATGGGCGCCTCGCCGCCGCCCGCGGTGGCCGCCCAGGACGCCTGGAGGAACTCCTGGCTGGTGGCGACGAGATCGGCGGCACGCGTGCGTACCCGCTCCGGGTCGCAGACCAGGGCCATGGCGCCCTTGGGCAGGACGTCGAGCAGCAGCTCCATGTCGTCGACGAGAACCGGCGCCAGGGATTCCATGCCCTCCACGGCGATCCCCTCGGCGATCTTGCCGAGCAGCTCGCCGAGCTCCGGGTGCGCTTCGGCGAGGGCACGCGCGCGTGCCCGGACGTCCTCGGTGAGCAGCAGCTCGCGGCAGGGCGGCGCCCACAGGCCGTGCTCGGCGACTTCCAGGGAGCGCTGGTCGGCGACCTTGAAGTAGCGGATCTCCTCGACGTCGTCGCCCCAGAACTCGATGCGCAGGGGGTGTTCCTCGGTCGGCGGGAACACATCGAGGATGCCGCCGCGTACGGCGAACTCGCCGCGCTTCTCGACCAGCTCGACTCGGGAGTACGCGGCGGCGGCCAGGGCCTCCACGATGGTGTTCAGGTCGGCGGTCCGGCCGGTGCGCAGGGCGACCGGTTCCAGGTCGCCGAGGCCCTTGACCTGCGGCTGGAGGACCGAGCGCACGGGGGCGACGACGACGGAGACCGGGCCGGTCTCGGGGTCGTCGGGGCGCGGGTGGGCAAGCCGCCGCAGGACGGCGAGGCGACGGCCGACGGTGTCGCTGCGGGGGCTGAGGCGCTCGTGCGGGAGGGTCTCCCAGGAGGGGTACTCGACGACGCCCTCCGGCGGGAGGAGGGTGCGCAGGGCGGCCGCCAGGTCCTCGGCCTCCCGGCCGGTCGCCGTCACCGCCAGCACCGTGCGGCCGGCCTCGCGGGCCAGGGCGGCGACCGCGAAGGGGCGGGCCGCCGGGGGGCCGACGAGGTCGACGTGCATGCGGTTGCCGTCGGCGGCAGCGGTGATCGCTTCCGCGAGGGCGGTGTCCTTGACGACGGCGTCGAGCAGACCGTGCAGGCTCATGTGGAGGGAGCTTCCGTCCGGGGGTGGGCAACGCGAAGGACCCGACTCGTCGAACGGGCCGGGGGTCTCCAGCGTACGACGGGGCGGTGCCGGGCGCCGGGGCCTGTGGACAACGCCGGGCAGGCATGGAAAAGCCCGGCGCCGGGAAGCCCCCCAAGGCTTCCCGGCGCCGGTTCCCCCGCAACCCCCGTGTGCGGTGGCTGTTCGGCCGGATTCAGTCCGTGGCGATCGCGTTCAGGACGTTCATCCGGCCTGCCCGGAAGGCCGGGATCAGGGCGGCGAACAGGCCCACGAAGGCCGAGCCGATGAAGACGCCGCCGATGGTGACCCAGGGGATCTCCAGCACCTTCAGGCCCTCCAGGGCGAGCAGCTGCTGGGCGGTGGCGCCCCAGCCCATGCCCAGGCCGAGGCCCAGCAGGGCGCCGAAGAGGGCGATGACCACGGACTCCATGCGGATCATGCGGCGCAGCTGGCGGCGCGAGAGGCCGATGGCGCGCATCAGGCCGATCTCCCGGGTCCGCTCCACCACCGACAGGGCGAGGGTGTTCACGACACCCAGGATCGCCACGATGATCGCGAGGGCGAGCAGGCCGTAGATCATGTTCAGGAGCTGGCCGATCTGGTCCTTCAGCGCTTCCTTGTAGTCGGTCTGGTCGCGCACGGTGTACTGCGGGTAGTCGTGCAGCGCCGACTTCAGGGACTTGTACGCGGCGTCCTGCTGCCCGTCCTTCGCCGAGGCGAAGACCAGCTGGTCGAGCGGCATCTTGTCGGCCGGCAGGTACTTGGCGAGGGTGGCGATGGAGGTGTACTTGGAGCCGGCGTCGATGACGACGTCACTGCTGGTGATCGCGCGGACCGTCAGCTCGGCCGTCTCGCCGCCCTTGAAGGCGACCTCGATCTTCGAGCCGAGGCGAATGCCGTGGTCCTTGGCGAACTTCTCGTGGACGGACATCGAGTCCGGCTTGTAGGCGTCGGCGAGGTTGCCCGCGACCGTCTTGGTGCGCAGGTCCCGCGCGTAGGACGCGTCCGCCGCCGTGATGTCGGTGTCCTTGAGCGTCTTGCCGTCGGGCGTGGTGTAGTCCGCCTCGGCGATCTTGTACTGGGTGACGTGGTCGAGGCCCGGCGTCGACTTGACCGCCTGCACGGCCTGCGGGGTGACCAGCTGACCGCTGTCGGACTGGATGATGAAGTCCGTGCCGACGGTCTTGTCGAGCTGGTCCGTGGCCGAGGCGACCATCGAGGAGCCGACCACCGACAGACAGGCGACCAGCGCGAGCCCGATCATCAGGGCGGCGCCCGTGGCTCCCGTACGGCGCGGGTTGCGCAGCGCGTTGCGCTCGGCCATGCGGCCCACGGGGCCGAAGACCCGCAGGATCAGGGCGCCCAGCACCCGCACCACACCGCCCGCGAGGAGCGGGCCGATGACGACGAAGCCGATCAGGGACAGGACCACACCGAGGCCGAGCCAGAGCGAGCCCTCCTTGGCCTTGTCGGCCGACGCGGCGAGGTAGAGGGCGTAGCCGCCGCCCGCGGTGAGGAGCGTGCCGAGCACGGCGCGCACGACGCCCGCCTTGGCGTCCGCCGGTGCGCCCGCGTCGCGCAGGGCTGCCATCGGGGAGACCTTGCCCGCGCGGCGGGCCGGCAGATAGGCAGCGAGGACGGTGACGACCACGCCGAGGACCAGGCCGACCACCGGAGTCGTCCAGGCGATGGTGAGGTCGGAGGTGGACAGCTCCATGCCCATGGAGCCCATCAGCTTCATCAGGCCGATGGCGAGTCCGACGCCCGCGCCGACACCGAGGACCGAGCCGAAGACGCCCAGCAGCAGCGCCTCCACCAGCACCGACCGGTTGACCTGCTTGCGGCTGGAGCCGATGGCCCGCATCAGGCCGATCTCCCGGGTGCGCTGGGCGACCAGCATGGAGAAGGTGTTGATGATCAGGAAGATGCCGACGAGGAAGGCGATCCCGGCGAAGCCGAGCATCGCGTACTTCATGACGTTCATGAAGCCCGCGACGTCCTTCTGGTTGGCGTCGGCGGTCTCCTTGGCCGTCTGCACCTTGTAGGCGCCATCGGTCGCGGCGAGCACGTTCTTCTTCAGCTGCGCGTCGCTGACACCGGCCGCCGCGGTGACGTTGACGTTGGTGTAGACGTCCGGCTCGCCGACCAGCGTCTCCTGGGCGGTCCTGGTGTCCAGGTAGAAGATGGCCGCGCCGGGGTTGGTGACCTGGAAGTCGGCTATGGCGGAGATCCGCGCGGTGTGCGTGCCGACGGCGGTGATCACGCCGATCTCGTCGCCGAGCTTCAGGTCGTGCTTGTCGACGGTGTCCGCGTCGACCATCACCTGGTCGGGGCCCTTGGGCGCCGTACCGGAGGTGATCTTCATGGTGCGGGCCTCGTTGGCGTTCCAGCTGCCGACGATGGTCGGGGCACCGCTGGTCGGCGAGAGGCTGTCCTTCTCGGCGTCGACGACGGTGACGGAGGTGGAGAAGACGGTGCCCTCCGCGGACTTCACGCCCTGCGCGCCGCGCACCTTCTCCACCACGGAGGCCGGCATGACCGGCGGCTTCCCGGTGTCGTTGGTGGTCTCGCCGGTGTCCGAGGCGTCCTTCGAACTCACCGTCACATCGGAGGAGGTGGCGGCGAAGAGCTTGTCGAAGGTGGTGTTCATGGTGTCGGTGAACACCAGGGTTCCGCACACGAACGCGACCGACAGCAGCACGGCGACGGCCGACAGGGCCATGCGTCCCTTGTGCGCGAAGAAGTTGCGCATCGAGGTCTTCATGACGGTCATGACGTACGCCCCCGGGCGTCGAAGTCCTTCATGCGGTCCAGGACGGCCTCGGCGGTCGGCTTGTACATCTCATCGACGATGCGGCCGTCGGCGAGGTACAGCACACGGTCCGCGTAGGAGGCGGCGACCGGGTCGTGGGTGACCATCACGATGGTCTGGCCGAGCTCGTCGACCGAACGGCGCAGGAATCCCAGAACCTCCGCCCCCGCGCGGGAGTCGAGGTTTCCGGTCGGCTCGTCACCGAAGATGATCTCCGGCCGGGCCGCCAGCGCCCGCGCCACGGCGACACGCTGCTGCTGGCCGCCGGAGAGCTGGGTGGGCCGGTGCTTGAGTCGGTCGGAAAGTCCAACCGTCTCGACGACGCGCGTCAGCCACTCCTGGTCCGGCTTCCGGCCCGCGATGTCCATGGGCAGGGTGATGTTCTCGATCGCGTTCAGCGTCGGGAGCAGGTTGAACGCCTGGAAGATGAAGCCGATCCGGTCCCGGCGCAGCCGCGTGAGCTTCTTGTCCTTCAGACCGGTGATCTCGGTCTCGTCCAGGAAGATCTGCCCGCCGGTGACGGTGTCGAGACCGGCGAGGCAGTGCATGAGGGTGGACTTGCCGGAGCCCGAGGGACCCATGATCGCGGTGAACTGACCCCGCTCGATGTCCACATCGACATGGTCCAGCGCGACGACCCGGGTCTCCCCCGACCCGTACGCCTTCACGACCTGCCGCGCGCGGGCGGCAGCGGCCGTACGTCCTCCAGCGCCCCCGTGCCTGGGAATGGTTACGGCCGATGTCATGGCAAGTCTCCTATGTCGGTCAGCAGATGGGTCGTGCGAAGCGGTACGTCGAGAAGTCTGGTGTCGGAAGGGGCTTCGGCGCGCTGGTGCCCAGCGCAGTCTTTTGCGGGGGAAAACCCCACCCCCGCCAGGCCGGTCAGCCGCCCCCGAGCGGCGTAAAGCCAGGTTAAGGACGACCAGGGGCCGGTCTCGTCCTCCGCCGGTACGAACCCTCCCCGAGCCCTGGTACGGAGGTACCCCTAGGGGCAGTCCACCCTTCGGTGGACCTCTTCTCGGGGTCGCCTCCTCCTTCGGTCTCGGCAAGCCTCATACCTCCCGCGACGTAAGGGTCAAGTGGGAAGCTGGTCGACGGCAGATAGGTGCAGGGGGAAGGAATCCGGTGGGCGGCGATACGAGACCTGCGATACGCGACTCCGCGCAGCACACCGGGACCGAGCGCCGCGGCGCCGTGGTGGCGGCCCTGATGCTGGCGATGGCACTCGCGGCCCTCGACGCCACCATCGTCTCCACCGCCGTCCCGCAGATCGTCGGCGACCTCGGCGGCTTCTCCTACTTCTCCTGGCTCTTCTCCGGCTATCTGCTGGCCGTGACGGTCTCGCTCCCCGTCTACGGCAAGCTCTCCGACACCTTCGGCCGCAAGCCGGTGCTGGTGGCGGGGGCGGCCGTGTTCCTGCTCGGCTCGCTGCTGTGCGCCGTCGCCTGGAGCATGGCGGCGCTGATCGCCTTCCGGATCGTGCAGGGCCTCGGCGGCGGCGCCCTCCAGGGCACGGTGCAGACGCTCGCCGCCGATCTGTACCCGCTCAAGGAGCGCCCCAGGATCCAGTCCAAGCTGTCGACGGTGTGGGCGGTGTCCGCGGTCGCCGGCCCCGGCATCGGCGGACTGCTGGCCGCGTACGCGGACTGGCGGTGGATCTTCCTGGTCAACCTGCCCATCGGGGCGGTGGCGCTGTGGCTGATCGTGCGTCATCTGCACGAGCCGGAGCGGAAGACGCCCGCACGCGCGCGGGTCGACTGGGCGGGCGCGCTCGCGGTGTTCGCCTGCGGTGGCGTGCTGTTGACGGCGCTGGTGCAGGGCGGGGTGGCCTGGCCCTGGCTGTCGGCGCCCTCGATCGCCCTGCTGGCCGCGGGGCTCGGGCTCGTGGGGGTCGTGGTGCTGGTGGAGCGCCGGGCGGCGGAGCCGATCATCCCGGGCTGGGTGTGGCGCCGCCGTACGATCGCCGCGGTGAACCTGGCGCTCGGCGCGCTGGGCCTGCTGATGGTCGCGCCGACCGTGTTCCTGCCCACCTACGCCCAGTCGGTGCTGGGCCTCGGCCCGGTGGCCGCCGGATTCGTGCTGTCGGTGTGGACGTTGAGCTGGCCGGTGTCGGCCGCGTTCAGCCAGCACGTGTACCGCAGGATCGGCTTCCGGGACACCGCGCTGCTCGGCATGGGGGCCTCGGCGCTGATCCTCTTCGCCTTCCCGTTCCTGCCGTATCCCGGCCAGGCCTGGCAGCCGACGCTGCTGATGCTGCTGCTCGGCGGCGCGCTCGGGCTGTTCCAGCTGCCGCTGATCGTGGGCGTGCAGTCGACCGTGGGCTGGTCGGAGCGGGGCACCACCACGGCGTCCGTGCTGTTCTGCCGGCAGACCGGGCAGACGCTGGGCGCGGCGATGTTCGGCGCGGTCGCCAACGGCGTCCTCGCCACG
The DNA here is from genome assembly GCF_027270315.1 of Streptomyces cinnabarinus. Lineage (NCBI taxonomy): Bacteria > Bacillati > Actinomycetota > Actinomycetes > Kitasatosporales > Streptomycetaceae > Streptomyces > Streptomyces cinnabarinus. Next base: position 3,884,015 of record NZ_CP114413.1, read on the forward strand.
CGCCTCGGCGGGGCGAGCGACCTGGACTCGGTGACCCGCGCGCTGGACGCCGGTACGGCGCACGAGGCGACCCGGCACGCCATCGCGCACGCCGTGCACGCGGTGTACTTCGGGGCGGCCTGCGCTGCCGCGCTGGCGTTTTTCGTACTGCTCACGCTGGCTCCGCGCCGTTTTCCAGTGATCGTCGACTGACCCGTCCGTATCCTGGGCCCCATGGTGAGGTTGGAGCGGCTGCGGCCGGATCACGCGGACGCGCTACTGGCCTTCGAGCGGGAGAACCGGGCGTATTTCGCCCGTACGGTCCCCGATCGCGGCGACACGTTTTTCACACCTGCCGGGTTCGCTGCCCGCCTTCGGTCCCTGCTGACCGAACAGGGCCTCGGCGTCTGCCATTTCCATGTGCTCTTCGACGACGAGGACCGGCTGGTCGGCCGGGTCAACCTGATGGACGTCGAGGACGGCAGCGCCGAACTCGGCTACCGCATAGGGGAGAGCGCGGCGGGCCAGGGCGTGGCGACGGCCGCGGTCGGCGCGATGTGCGGGCTGGCGGCGCGCGCGTACGGGCTCAGCGCGCTCACCGCGATCACCACGCTGGACAACCTCGCCTCGCGAACCGTGCTGGAGCGCAACGCCTTCACGCCCGCGGGTGAACTCACGGTCGACGGCCGGCCGGGAATCGCCTATCGCCGCGCGCTGTAGCGCGGCCCTGGAGCAAAGCGGCCCCCGGAAAGCTTCCCGTCCGACTCGCGAAAAGTCTGAGTTAACGGGGGTAACACCCCTGGTCAGACCGGTCTAAGCGAAAGTAAGCGCATACCGACCAACCAGTTTGCGGAAACCCTCGCACTTGGAGCTACCAACGAGTAACGTGCGTCACCGCTCGACCCGCCCCCCACCTCCCTGCGGTCCGCCACGGACCCGAGCCCGCACGCAAGGAGCACGGGATGTCCTCCGACCCGTATCCGCCGTACCCCCACCAGCCGCAGCAGCCGTACGCCACCTACCCCTGGCAGCCGCCCGCCCCCGCCGAGCACCCGCAGTACCACCCCCCACGCCAGGCCCCGCTCGGACACCACAGCGATCTGCGGATCCTGCGCGGCGCCTACCGCTGGCAGCGGCGCACCGCCACGCTCACCGCGCTCGGCTACTTCGTGCTGTTCCTCGTCCTGTCGGCGTCCGCGCCGTCCTTCATGACGAGCACCGTCACCGACGGCCTGCCCACCGGACTGCTCCTCGCCCTGCTCCAGCTCCCCGTCACCGTGCTGGCCATCGGCGTCTACGAGCACACCGCACGCCGTTACGTCGACCCGCTCGCGGACCGCATCCGCAAGCAGGCCGAGGTGGACGCCCGGCGCGGGGAGGCGGTCCGATGACCTCCCAGTTCAGCGGCGACACCCAGACGATGTCCCTGGTCGCCTTCTCCGCCGTCGTCACGATCACCCTGCTGCTGTGCGTGATGACCGGCCCCGACCGGGACGACCTGGACGAGTTCTACACCGGCTATGGGTCTTTGTCCCCCATGCGCAACGGCCTGGCCATAGGCGGCGACTACATATCCGCCGCGACCGTGCTCGGCACCACCGGCGTCATCGCGCTGTACGGCTACGACGGCATCGTCCTCGCCCTCAGCACCGCGCTGTCGCTGATGCTGCTGATGTTCCTGCTGGCCGAACCCCTGCGCAACGCGGGCCGGTTCACCATGGGCGACGCGCTGACCCGCCGGATGCCCGGACGCGGCGTACGGATCGCGGCGTGCGCGGTGACCATCGCCGCCCTGCTGCCGCTGATGGTCGTCCAGCTCGCGGGCACCGGCCAGCTCATGGCCTTCCTCCTCGGCTTCTCCAGCAGCTCCCTGAAGACGGGCTGCATCATCGGGCTGGGCGCGCTGATGATCAGCTACGCGGCGATCGGCGGCATGAAGGGCACCGCCCTCATCCAGATCCTGAAGATGGTGATGCTGCTCGGCTCCGGCGCGATCGTCGCCGTACTGATGCTGAGCAGGTTCGACTGGAACCCGGCAGCCCTGTTCGACGCGGCCGCCAAGGGGAGCGGGGTGGGCCCCGCCTTCCTCAACTCCGGGCTCCAGTTCTCCGGCGGGCCCGCGCCGGGCCTGGACATGGTCAGCTCGCAGCTCGCCGTCGTCCTCGGCGGCGCCTGTCTGCCGCACGTCACCATGCGCATGTACACCGCCTCCAGCGCCCGCCAGGTACGCCGCTCGATGTCCTGGGCGGTCTCCGCGGTGGTGCTGTTCGTGCTGGTCATCACGGTCGTCGGATTCGGCGCGACCGCGCTGATCGGACGCTCGGTGATCGCCGGGGCCGACCCGCAGGGCAACACCGCCTATCTGCTCGGCTCGCAGGCCGCGTTCGGCACCGAGGTGTCCACGGCGGAGACCTTGCTCTTCACCACGGTCACCACCGCCATCTTCCTCACCCTGCTCGCCTCGGTCGCCGGGATGATCCTGTCCTGCGCCAACTCCCTCGCCCACGACGTGTTCGCCACACAGGTACGGGAGTTGTCCGCTCCGCGCGAGATGATGGTCGCGCGGCTGTCCGCGCTGGCCGTCGGGGCACCGGCGATCCTGCTGGCCACGATGGTGCAGCACCGCAGTCTCCAGCCGCTGATCACGCTGGCGTTCTGTCTCGGTGCCTCGGCCATCGCGCCCGCCCTCGTCTACAGCCTCTTCTGGCGCCGCTACACCCGAACCGGCCTGCTCAGCACGCTGATCGGCGGATCGCTGGTGGTCCTGCTGGTGATGCCGTTCACGAATCTCGTCTCCGGGTCGCCCTTCTCGGCGTTCCCCGAGTCCGACTTCAACTGGTTCCCGTTCACGACGACGGGCCTCCTCTCCATTCCCGCCGGGTTCCTGTTCGGCTGGCTGGGGACCGTGGTCTCCGAGGGCCCGAAGGCCGAGGAACAGCGGCGGCAGTACGAAGCGGTGGAGGGGTGGATCCTGGCGGGGGCGGCGCGGCGACGGGGGTGAGGTCCCGGAGGGGGCCGATGTCCCCGGCAACCCTTTGCGCGCTCGGTGGCGACAGGGGGACGGAAACGCACTTGATCTTCCGTCTCCCCCGAACCTCCGAACGAGAGCGACGACGTGAGCGAGAGAGCAGTTGCCCGCAGGCACCGGCCGCGGCGCAGGAAGGCGAACCGCCGCAGGGTGGTACTGATCGGCGGTCTCGTCACCGCCCTGGGCGCGGGCGCCGTCACCGGCGGCAGGCTGATGACAGCCTCCGCCTCCGGGCCCGGCGCGGGCACCTACCGGCTGGTCAACGCCGCCGACAGCACCTGCCTGACCGTCCCGGCGTCCGGCAGCCAGCTGGCCACGGCCGCGTGCGACGACGGCGCGGGCGCGCAGGTCTGGCACCTGGCGGACGCGGACGGCGGTTTCACCGTCAAGGCCGCGAGCGGTGGGCTGTGCGCCACGGTGAAGGGCGCGTCGAAGTCGGCCGGCAAGGCGGTCCAGCAGCAGACCTGCGACGGCGGCGCGGCGCAGGTGTGGCAGCTCAGCGTGGTCGGAGACGCCTTTCACCTGGTCAACGCGAACAGCGCGAAGTGCCTGAACGTCAAGTCGGCGCTGGTGCAGCAGAACTCCTGCGACAAGGCGAGCAGCAAAAGCTGGACGCTGGTCACGGAGGAGGAGACGGTGCCGTCGGCATCGGCGTCCGCATCGACTACGACTTCCCCTTCTCCCTCCGCTTCTACGGCGCCTTCCGCGTCCGCGTCCAGCGGTACCGCTCTCGGTGCCTGGCCGACGCCCACCGCGGAGCAGGCGGTGAGCTCCACGATCGAGGTGTCCGGCACCTACGACGGCGCCCTCAAGCGCTTCTACGGCTCCGGCGACCTCGGCAGCGACGGTCAGTCGGAGAGCCAGGGCCCGCTGTTCGAACTCGCCGACGGCGCCGTCCTGAAGAACGTCGTCCTCGGCTCCCCGGCCGCCGACGGCGTCCACTGCCTCGGCAGCTGCACACTCCAGAACGTCTGGTGGGAGGACGTCGGCGAGGACGCCGCCTCCTTCAAGGGCAAGTCGACGTCGGCGAAGTACCTCGTGGACGGCGGCGGCGCCCGCAAGGCCGACGACAAGGTCCTCCAGTTCAACGGCGCCGGCACCCTCACCATCCGGAACTTCCAGGTCGAGGACTTCGGCAAGCTGGTCCGCTCGTGCGGCAACTGCTCCACGCAGTACCAGCGGCACATCGTCATCAGCAAGGTGAAGGCGACCGCCCCCGGCAAGGTCCTGGTGGGCATCAACTCCAACTACGGCGACACGGCCACCCTCTCCGGCGTGACCGTCGTGGGGGACCAGGACCTCACCATCTGCGAGCGGTTCAAGGGCAACAGCTCCGGCGCCGAGCCGACCTCACTGGGCGAGGGCGCGGACGGCACGTACTGCCGCTACAGCGCCTCGGACATCACGTACCAGTGAGCTGAGCGGGGGGCGCCCGGGGCACGGGGCCCGGGCGCCCCCTCATTACTCCGCCGCGGCCCGCCCGGTGAGAGTGATGAGGCTGTTGCGTACGTGATCCATGTGGGCGCTCACGTCGTCCCAGCGCTCCCCGTGCTCGCGCAGCACGCGCTCGGTCTCGCGCGCGATGCGCTCCTCGCGCGCATGCGCCGCCGCGAGCAACTCCGCCGCCCGCGCGCGGGCCTCCTCCTGGCGCCGTCGCCCCGCCGCCTCGGCGTCGGCGAGCGCCTGCTCGGCGTCGGACAGCGCGGCCTCCGCGCGGGCGACCTGCTCGGCGTGCCGGGCCTCGGCCGCGGTCACGCGCGCCTCGGTCCGGCGCTCGAGTTCGGCCCAGCGTTCGGCGTGTTCCTTGGCCTGCTCGGCGAGCATGCCGGAGGTGCGCTGGCGCATCTCACGCAGGGCCGTGAGCGCTTCGCCGCGGCACTCCTTGACCGCACGCCGGGCCGCGACCCGGGTCTCGTCCGCCTCGGCGCGCGCGGTGAGCAGGCGCTGCCCGGCGCGCTCCTCCGCCTCGGCTCGTACGGTGTCGGCGTGCGCCTGAGCCGCGCCGTGCACGCCGTCCGAGTGCGCCTGCGCCGCCTCCTCAAGGCGCTGCGCCTCCTGGTGGGCGCCCTCGCGCACGGCGGCGGCCTCTTCAAGACCGAGCTGGAAGACGAGCCGCGCGCGCTCCCCGAGCGAGTCGTACGTCTGCGGCGCGAGCCGCGCCACGGTCTCGCGCAGCCGTACCGCCTCGGCCTCCATCTCCCTGGCGAGCACGGTCAGCCGGGCGGCGCGTTCCCAGGCGGCGTCCCGGTCCTGGGAGAGCGCGGCAGCGTAGGCGTCGACCTGCTCGGGACGGTAGCCACGCCCCCGTACGGCCAGGAAGCCGCGAGGCCGGACCGGTGTGCCGCTCATGCGGGAACCCCTCTCCATCGGACGGACGCAAAGTCATGATTTCGCGGCCATCTTGATGTATCGGAAAGAGAGGTGCATAACGCGACACTCCGGGTGCAGGTCACGGTCGACCCCCTTCGGCGGTACCGAGCGCCAGGGGCCTCGGAAGCTCCAGGCACGCGAAAGCCGGGCCCGGTCTTCGCGACCGAACCCGGCTTCCACGCGTGCGTGCCGCTCAGCGGCGGTGCGTCACAACAGGCCGTCCCACATCTGCTCCAGCAGCACCGACCACCAGCTCTCCGGCGAGCCGAGCGCCGCCGGGTCGAGGGAGGCGAGCTGGGCCTGGAAGTCGACGGTCCAGCGGCCTGCCTGCTCCTGGTTCAGCCCGAACCTCAGCCGCCACATCCGGCCGAGCAGCGCCAGGCAGCGCTGGAACTCGGGCAGTCCGGTGTTCACGAACTGCGGCGGCACCGGGGCACCGCCCGGACCCGCCTCCACCGGCACGGCGACGATGTTGGCCGTCCCGTACTGCACACAGATCGCCCGGCCGAAGTCGCTGCCCATCACGAGGTAGGAGCCCGCGTCCGCGGCCGGCTGCACCCCGCGCTCGGCCGCCAGCTCCGCCAGCGTCGGCACCGGCCGCCCCGGCTGGGCCTGCGCCCAGAAGAAGGGGCCCATGTCCATCGGCAGGCCCGCGGCGACCAGGGTGTGCGCCACGATCGGCGGCACACCCTGCCGGGACACGGCGGCCTGCTCGAACCGGAAGACCCCCGGCCCGAACGCGCCCGCCATCTCCTGCGCGATCCCCTCCGGGGGGACCGGCGGAGTGGGCTGCACCTGCTGGAACGGCGCCCGCACCGGCGCGAGCCGCGCGGGACCGTCCGCCACCTGGTGCAGTTCACCCTGGTGCGCCAGCAATTGCTGCATGCCCTGCTGCCGGCTCGCGTGGTCCGTGCCGTACGGCGCGATGCTCGTGATCCGCGCCTGCGGCCACTGCTCCCGGATCATCCGCGCGCAGTAGGCGCCCGGCAGCTCGCACGACTCCAACTCGGTGTGCAGCTCCAGCACCTGGTCCGGCGGCACGTTCATGGCGCGCAGCTCGTGGAAGATCTGCCACTCCGGGTGCGGCGTACCCGGCGCCGAACGCCGGATCAGCTGCTGCTCGGAGCCGTCCTGCGCGCGGTACCGCAGCACGGCCTGGTAGCCCGGGCCCACGGTCGGCTGACCGGTGGGCTGCTGCGGATAGCCGTACGCCGGAGGCTGCTGACCGGGCATGGGCTGACCGGGCGGCGGCATCGCACCGGGGGGCATCGGCGCCTGAGGGGCGCCCGGAGCACCGGGTACGCCGGGGGCGTGCGGCGGTGGGGGCGCGCCGGGGCCGCCCACCGGGGGCGCCGACAACACGGTCTCGGCGTGGTGCACGGCACCGCGCCCACTACTGGCGGGCCCACCGGCGCCGGGGGCACCGGGCATGCCGGGGGCGCCCGGAGGCTGCGGTGCGCCGGGGGCGCCAGGTGCACCAGGGGCGCCCGGGATCCCGGGCGCGCCCGGCGGGTTCGGCATGCCCGGGGCGCTCGGCGCACCCTGCACGCCGGGAGCGCCCGGTACGCCAGGGGCGCCCGGAGGCTGGGGCACGCCCCCTCCCCCGCCCAACTGGCTCGGGTCCGCCAGCATCGTGGCCGCGTGGTGCACACCACCCGGAGGCGTGCCGCCAGGCGCGCCCGGCGCACCGGGCGGCTTGGGGGCGCCCGGCGGAGTCGGTGCGCCGGGGGGCTGCGGTGCGCCCGGACCGGCGGGGCCGTCGGGCCCCTCGGGGCCGAGCGCGGAGATGAGTTGCGTGGGCACGTAGCCGCCCGCCGGTGTACCCGGCGCACCGGGACCCGACGGCGCGGGCGGCGGTGTGGCGCCCGGACGCGCACCCGGCGCGCCCGGGGCACTCGGCGGAGGCGGAGGATTCACGCCGCCTCGCGCGCGGTTCGGCGGAGGCGCCGCCTTGCTCGTCGCGGCATCGGCGATGTCCCCGGCATTCGCCGCGAGGGGCCGGCCCGGCGTACCTTCGGGGCCGGCCTGCGGGTAACCGGAGGGCGCGCCCGCGTGAGGCGGAGGCGTGGCACCCGGCGCGGGGGCGCCCGGAGGGGGCGTACCCGGCCCGCCCGCACCACCCGGCCCCTGCGGATATCCGTACGACGGCGCACCCGGAACTCCGGGCGCGGGCGTACCGCCCAGCACGCCCGGCGCGTTCGAGTTGTCGAGCGCCGGTGCGACCGCCGTCCGCGGCAGCTGGCTGCCGCCAGAGATCAGCGCCGTCTTCGCGTCCGGCGCGGCAGGCGGTGGGGTGTTGTCGTCGATCTCGCTCAGCGGCGGCGCGAACACGGTCGCGGGCAGCGGGACGGAGCGGTCCTCGCCGGCGTCCGCGTTGGTGTCCGTACCGGCCCAGGGAGTCGCCCCGGCCGGAGCCCCAGCGGGCACTCCCGGCGCACTCGCGCCACCAGGCGCCCTCGCGGGCGCGCCCGCGCCCCCGCCACTGTCACTCGCCCCGGCGTCCGGCCAAGCCGCACTCCCCCCGGACGCGAAATGCGCCCCCGGCGCGGGCGTAGGCGCACCAGCGGCAGCCGCACCACCCGCACCGAAACCAGCCCCCGGCACCCCGGCCTGCGTCTCCGGAAGCGACCCGGACCCGGACCCGGCACCCACTCCGGCACCGGCACCCGCGGCACCCCCCGAGGTGTCCCCACCCCGGCGTCCCGGAATCCCCATCTGGTCCGCCGCCTCCTGCAACCACTCCGGCGGAGTCAGCAGGAACGATGTCTGGTTCAGATCCACGCGCGCGGGAGCCGCCGGCGCGGGCTCCTGCTCCGCGTCGGGACGGCCGTACTCCTCCTCGTACCGGCGGATCACCTCGCCGACCGGAAGGGCGGGCCAGAGCGTGGCCTCGCCGCTGTCCCGGGCGATGACCAGCCGCTGTGCGCCGCCGTCCGAGCGCGGACCGTCCGAGCGGTCCTCGGCCCAGACCACGAAGCCGAGCTCGAACTCCCGTACTCGCACCTCGCGGTGCTGGTACGACGGCACCTCGCCGTTGACCCACTCCTCCGCGCGCTCCTGCGCCTGAGCGAACGTCACCATCGCGAAAATCACTCCCCCGACACGTAGTCGGACACGGAATCGGACACGGAATCGGACACCGCACCGGCCACGGGCACGGAACGGGCGAAACCACCGTCGACCATCAGATTCGCCACCGTCTCCAACTCCGGCGGCGAACCCGCCAGACGGGAGAGGAAGACGTCGAAGTCGTCACCGCAGGGCAGCAGCAGCCGCTCCACGCGGTCCGCCGGCGCCCAGGACGGATCGACGTCCCGCGCGTCGTCGTACGCGCAGAACCAGACCGATCCGATCCGCTCGCCCTTCACCTTCACGGCCAGCAGGCCGCCCTGGACGAAGCCGACGCCCAGGTAGTCCTTGGTCAGATGGTCCCGCAGGCACTTGTTGACGTAGACCAGGTCATTGACCGCCGCCTCGTCCCGCACCGTGAAGAACGGCTGGTCGATCAGGAGCCCCAGCTCCGCGTCGAGCGCGGTGCCCACCGGCGCGCAGCCGCCCGCGGCCTTCAGGAAGGAGCGGTAGGCGCCCGGCAGCCGGTACCCGAGTTCCTCCTCGACGCCCAGCACCTGCGACTCGCTCACCGCCACCCCGGACTTGGGCAGTCCGACGTGCGCGGGTCGCGTCTCCTGGAGCGGCCGCGTGCCCCGCTTGTTCTGGTCCACGGCCGCCGTGGCGATCCCGCCGTGATGCCGCAGCAGCGCCTTGACCTCGACCGGGACCAGTTCCAGCCGCCGGGTGCCCGCCACGTGGTGCCAGGTCCAGCCGTGCGGTGTCGCCACCGGCGGGATGGTGTCCCACAGCTCGTGCCCGGTGGCCGCGAGGGCCGCGTTCGCCGACACGTAGTCCGTCAGCCGCAGTTCGTCGACGCCGAAACCCTCCGGCGGCTCCGCGATCTCCGCGGCCGCCCGCGCGTACGCCGAGAAGTCGGGATAGCCGTGCTCGTCCATCCGTACCCCTCTCGGGTGACGGGTGGCTCTGACCGGGTCCGGGAAATGCACGACCTGCCCGGCGTAGGCCGCGTTCGGCGGCACGGCTCGCTGCCCGAGCCGACCTGTCGTCATGGCGGTTGCCCCCTGCGGCGTTCTGGTACGGCACGCGATGACCCTCCTCGGCCATTACGCCCCGTATCGACTTCTCTCCACGCGTCAACCGCATGGATCGCGGTGCCGACAGCCTATGCGGTACGACGACACGGGTCACCGGGCACCGGTCAGGGCCCTTCCGCTTCCGTGACCAGCCGTCACCTTGCCGTGACAGCCCGCCCAAACCCGGGCGTGTCGCACCGCCCCAGCTTCCGCACCAGCCACGCCATTTGGCACTCTGTGTCGTCCGGGGGGATGCTCGGGAGGGGATGACGATCATGAATGCGACGCAGACAGGACCGCACGGGGGCGCCAAATCCGGCACCGCCGTGAGCCAGGCGTCCGGCGACCCCCGGATCGGCTGGAGCGCCACCGAGGCCCCGCACGCGCCCACTCTGCGCCACCGTCGTGACGGCATACTCCCCACCGTCGCCGCCGCCCTCTCGGTCCGCGGCGCCACCCTCACCGGCACCGCCGCCCGCGGCGACCAGCCGCCCGCGCTGCACCCGCTCGTGCAGGACTTCCTGGACACGCTCGGCAGCGCCCAGCGCGACCGGTTCACCGGCCGCTGCGCCGAGGCGATCCTGATCTCCCGGCACATCCACAACGTCGACGCCACCCGCAGCAAACGTGCCGCCCGCAAACCGATGACCAACGGCGAAGCGCGCAAGGCACTCAGGCAGGCCAAGCTCACCGCCCGCCGCATCCGCGAGGACGGTGATCCGCTGCACGGCGGCTTCGCCGCCCCCTGCCGCGCCTGCGCCGCCCTCAGCGCGCACTTCGGCGTCCGAGTCGTCGACCCCGCCAACGCCGACGACTGACCACCGACGCCATTCCCGACACCCGCACGATCGAGGGCAGATGCAACCGGACCGCACCTCCACGACCCGCTTCCCCGTGCCCGTCGACGCCGCCCTGCGCGCCGCCGGCTGGCAGCCCGGGCGCTGGGACATCAAGCAGGCCGAGATCTGGGCCGACGTCCTGCGCGAGCACGCCTCGCCGGCCGGGCACCGGCACACCGTCTTCCCCGCCGCGGTGGAGGCGTGGGCCGAGTTCGGCGGACTGCACATCACCCCGCCCGGTCCCGGCCGCCAGGTCGCCCCGGCGCAGGTGCACCTCGACCCGCTGCACGGACTGCACATGGCCCGCACCCTCGGCGACCTCGGCCGCGCCCTGGACACCGAGGTCTGCCCGCTCGGCGCCGAGACCGACACCCAGGCCCTGCTCGCCATCGACACCGAGGGCCGCGTCTACACCCTCGACCACACCGGGGACTGGTACCTCGGCGCGGACATCGACACGGCCCTGACCACGCTGGTCGCGGGCACCGAACCGGTACGGCTCACGGCGCCCTGAGCGCCGTAGAAACCGCACACCTCAAGAACCTCACACCGCCGGAATCACCGCGGACACCCGGAACCCCCCGGCATCGGTCGGCCCCGACACGAACACCCCACCCAGCGCGGAGACCCGTTCCTTCATCCCCACCAGGCCGTTGCCGCCCGAGGGCAGCCGTGCCGAGGACGCCGCCTCCGGGGGCGGCTCGTTCTCCACCTGCATCGCGATCTCCGCCACCCGGTGCGCCAGCCGGACATACGTCTTCGCGCCCGCCGCGTGCTTGTGGACGTTGGTGAGCGCCTCCTGCACGACGCGGTACGCGGTCTGCTCCACCTCGGGCGCGTAGTCCCGTACGTCCCCCTCGACCGAGAGGTCCACCACCATCCCCGCCGCGGCGGACTGTCCGATCAGCTCGTCCAGTTCGGACAGACAGGGCCCCTCGGCCTCCTCCGCGGCCCGGGAGGCGGCCGCCGCGGCCGCCGCGCCCACCGCCGCCAGCGGCACCGTCGGACGCCGCTCGGCCACCCCGTCCCCGGCGCGCAGCACCCCGAGCATCTCCCGCAGCTCGGTGAGCGCCTGCCGGCCCATGTCGCCGACCAGGGCAGCGTTCTTGACCGCCTTCTCCGGGTCCTTGCGCGCGACGGCCTGGAGCGCTGCGGCGTGGACGACCATCAGGCTCACCCGGTGCGCCACCACGTCGTGCATCTCCCGCGCGATCCGGGTCCGCTCCTCGCCGCGGGCCCACTCGGCCCGTTCCTCGGCGCGCTCCGCGAGCAGTTGCAGCTCCCGCTCCAGGCTGTCCGCCCGTTCCCTGAGCGACTCCATCAGGCGGCGCCGGGCGCCCACGTACAGCCCGAGCAGCAGCGGCGGCGCGGTCATCCCCAGCGAGGTGGTGATCGCGCCGAACGGCACGAACCAGTCGCCGAATTGGAGGTCGCCCTGGTCCACACCCTGCCGCAGCCATACGAACGTCACGATCAGCATGCCGACCTGGGACATCCCGGCCAGCGCCGCGATGATCCGGCGGGGCGCTTCCGAGGCGGCCAGGGTGTACAGGCCGACGATGATCATCAGGAAGCCCATCTGGGCCGGCATGACGGCGATCGAGACCAGGACGACGGCGATGGGCCACCGCCGCCGCACCACCAGGACCGAACCGGCCAGCACCCCGAACAGCACACCCAGAACCCGCGGTATCCCCGCGTCCGCGGCGAAGCTGAACCCTTTCGCCCCGCACTCCAGCGCGGACACCGCGGCCAGACTTATGTCCAGCACGGCACTGCGCCACCTCGCCCACCACCACGGCCCGGCATGGGCCCCGGCGTGGTCTTCCCCCGTCGTGGTCATGCCTCCAGCCTACGGGCGTAGGCCACCGCTTTTCCGGCGAGTTTCGCCGACTGGCCTACACCACGTCGTTCAGCCCCGGAACCGACTATTCCGGGCGGCGCGGCCCGGTGGACGGCGAGTTGAACCGTCGCACGGAAGGCGCCCGGTACGGCATAGTGGGAGGCCACCGCTCGACGGCCAGACCAATTGTCCGGCTTAGTCGAGATTTTCCCCCGTGGTGTAATTGGCAGCACTGTGGCTTTTGGTGCCATCTGTCCGGGTTCGAGTCCTGGCGGGGGAGCCTTTCCCCATTCGGGCCCTTGACTGTGCACACCGCAGTCGGGGCCCGCTCTCATATCCCTCACGAAACGCCCCGGTATCCTGCGGATGTCCACCCCTCACCATCCCAAAAGCCGAAGGGCAACCCCGTGAGCGCCATTCGCCCGGCAGCCGTCGTCGTTCTCGCAGCGGGTGAGGGCACCCGTATGAAGTCGACCACACCCAAGGTTCTGCACGAGATCTGCGGACGCAGCCTCGTGGGTCATGTGCTCGCCGCCGCCCGTGAGTTGCGGCCCGAGCAGCTCGTCGTGGTCGTCGGGCACGCCCGTGAGAAGGTCACCGCGCATCTCGCCGAGGTCGACGCCGAGGTGCGTACGGCCGTACAGGCGGAGCAGAACGGCACCGGGCACGCCGTCCGGATGGGCCTCGACGAGCTCGGCGGTCCGGTCGAGGGCACCGTCATCGTCGTCTGCGGTGACACCCCGCTGCTCACCGGCGCCACCCTCCAGGCGCTCGCCGCCACCCACGCCGCGGACGGCAACGCCGTGACCGTGCTGACCGCCGAGGTGCCGGACGCCACCGGCTACGGCCGGATCGTGCGGGACGCGGCCTCCGGCGCCGTGACCGCGATCGTGGAGCACAAGGACGCCGACGAGGCGCAGCGGGCGATCCGGGAGATCAACTCCGGCGTCTTCGCCTTCGACGGCGCCCTGCTGTCCGACGCCCTGAAGAAGGTCCGTACCGACAACAGCCAGGGCGAGGAGTATCTGACCGACGTCCTCGGGATCCTGCGCGAGGCGGGGCACCGGGTCGGCGCCTCGGTGGCCGGCGACCACCGCGAGATCGCGGGCATCAACAACCGGGTGCAGCTCGCCGAGGCCCGGCGGATCCTCAACGACCGGCTGCTGACCGACGCGATGCTGGCCGGAGTGACGGTGGTGGACCCGGCGACCACCTGGATCGACGTGACGGTGACCTTCGAGCAGGACGCCGTGGTGCAGCCGGGGACGCAGCTCCTGGGCGCCACGCATCTCGGCGAGGGCGCGGAGGTGGGCCCGAACTGCCGGCTGACCGACACCCGGGTGGGTGCGGGCGCGCGGGTCGACAACTCGGTGGCGGACCGGGCCGACGTGGGCGCGGCGGCGACCGTGGGACCGTTCGCCTATCTGCGGCCGGGCACCCGGCTCGGGGCGAAGGGCAAGATCGGGACGTACGTCGAGACGAAGAACGCATCCATCGGCGAGGGGACGAAGATTCCGCATCTGTCCTACGTCGGGGACGCGACGATCGGCGAGTACACCAACATCGGCGCGGCCAGCGTCTTCGTGAACTACGACGGACAGGACAAACACCACACCACCGTCGGGTCGCACTGCCGGACGGGTTCGGACAACATGTTTGTGGCTCCTGTCACGGTCGGGGACGGCGCGTACACCGCCGCCGGGTCCGTGATCACCAAGGACGTGCCGCCCGGTTCGCTGGCCGTGGCCCGTGGTCAGCAGCGGAATATCGAGGGCTGGGTGGCCCGTAAGCGTCCGGGGAGCGCCGCGGCGAAGGCCGCCGAGGCGGCGTCCCGGGAGCCAGAAGGCGAAAGCTGACTGGAAACAGGCGCGTCTGCGACGGCGTACCGTGATAAGTGCACATCCGCACCTAACCAGCTGAGACGGCCGCTCGTGCCAGCCGGGACGGGCTGGTGCGGCCCCTCTCGCATCCAGCTGAGACACCTCTGAGGAGACAGTGCTGTGACCGGGATCAAGACGACCGGCGAGAAGAAGATGATGTTCTTCTCCGGCCGCGCCCACCCCGAGCTTGCCGAGGAGGTCGCCCACCAGCTGGGTGTCGGGGTCGTCCCGACGAAGGCCTTCGACTTCGCCAACGGCGAGATCTACGTCCGCTATCAGGAGTCGGCGCGTGGTGCGGACTGCTTCGTGATCCAGAGCCACACGGCTCCGATCAACCAGTGGATCATGGAGCAGCTGATCATGATCGACGCGCTGAAGCGCGCGTCGGCCCGTTCCATCACGGTCATCGTGCCGTTCTACGGTTACGCCCGGCAGGACAAGAAGCACCGTGGGCGTGAACCGATCTCGGCGCGTCTGATCGCGGACCTGATGAAGACGGCCGGTGCCGACCGCATCCTCACGGTCGATCTGCACACCGACCAGATCCAGGGCTTCTTCGACGGCCCGGTGGACCACCTGTTCGCGCTGCCGCTGCTGGCGGACTACGTGGGCCGCAAGGTGGACCGCGAGAAGCTGACGGTGGTCTCCCCGGACGCCGGCCGGGTGCGGGTCGCCGACCGCTGGTGCGACCGGCTCGGCGCGCCGCTGGCGATCGTGCACAAGCGGCGCGACAAGGACGTGGCCAACCAGGTGACCGTCCACGAGGTCGTCGGTGAGGTCAAGGGCCGGGTGTGCGTGCTGGTCGACGACATGATCGACACCGGCGGCACGATCTGCGCCGCGGCGGACGCGCTGTTCGCGCACGGCGCGGAGGACGTCATCGTGACGGCCACGCACGGTGTGCTCTCCGGCCCGGCCGCGGACCGGCTGAAGAACTCCCGGGTCAGCGAGTTCGTCTTCACCAACACCCTGCCGACGCCGGGTGAGCTGGCGGACGACCTCGACAAGCTCACGGTCCTCTCGATCGCCCCGACGATCGCGAGCGCGGTGCGCGAGGTGTTCGAGGACGGTTCGGTGACGAGCCTGTTCGACGAGCAGTAAGCCGCCGAGCGGTCAGCCGCTTGATCGATTTCTGTACGGCCTCTCCTGCCGAGTAGACTGCCCAAGTTGCTCGGCGAGGGAGGCCGTACGCCTTTGTGTACGGCGGTCCGTTATCGACGCGCTCTTCGTAGCAGGCCGTTCGTGGCCGGGTGACCGTGTCCGTCTCTCACCCATACGAGGAGTGATCCATATGTCCGAGGTCAAGCTCGCCGCCCAGACCCGCACCGAGTTCGGCAAGGGTGCCGCCCGTCGCGTCCGCCGTGACAACAAGGTCCCCGGTGTCCTCTACGGTCACGGCTCGGACCCGCTGCACCTGACCCTGCCGGGCCACGAGCTGCTGCTCGCGCTGCGTACGCCGAACGTCCTGATCTCCCTGGACATCGACGGCAAGACCAACGAGCTGGCGATCCCGAAGTCCGTGCAGCGTGACCCGATCAAGGGCTTCCTGGAGCACGTCGACCTGCTGCTCGTGAAGCGCGGCGAGAAGGTCACCGTCGAGATCCCGGTCCACGCCGAGGGCGAGCTGGCCGCCGGCGGCAACCTGCTGGAGCACGTGCTCAACGCGCTTCCGGTCGAGGCCGAGGCCACGCACATCCCCGAGGGCGTCACCGTGTCCGTCGAGGGCCTGGAGGCCGGCGCCTCCGTCCTCGCCAAGGACATCAAGCTCCCCAGCGGTGTGACCCTGGCCGTCGACGAGGACGCGGTCGTCCTCCAGGTCCTGGCCGCGCAGGCCGAGGAGGCCCCGGAGGGCGAGGCCACCGAGGGCGAAGCGGCGGCGGAGGCCTGAGCCTGATCCCTGTGGGCGGACGCCCGCAGCGGTAGCCGTATCGACCCAGCCGCCGTTTCCTGTCCGGAAGCGGCGGCTGTGGCATATCAAGGAGACATGGACGTGACTTCCGATCCGAGCGCCCCCTGGCTGATCGTCGGCCTCGGCAATCCCGGACCCGAGTACGCCATGAACCGGCACAACGTCGGGTTCATGGTGGTGGACCTGCTGGCCGAGCGGATCGGGGGGAGGTTCAAGCGGGCCGGGAAGGCGCAGGCGCAGGTCGTGGAGGGGCGGATCGGGCCGCCGGGGCCGATGAACCGGCGGGTGATCCTGGCCAAGCCGATGTCGTTCATGAACCTGTCGGGCGGGCCGGTGAACGCGCTGAAGGACTTCTACAAGGTGCCGGTGGCGAACATCGTCGCCATCCACGACGAGCTGGACATCGACCACGGCACGCTGCGGCTGAAGATCGGCGGCGGGGACAACGGGCACAACGGCCTGAAGTCGATGACGAAGGCGATGGGCTCGGACTATCACCGGGTGCGGTTCGGGATCGGCCGTCCGCCGGGGCGGATGCAGGTCGCCGACTTCGTGCTGAAGGACTTCTCCGCCACCGAGCGCAAGGAGCTGGACTACTTCGTGGACCGGGCGGCGGACGCGGTGGAGTGCCTGGTCATCGAGGGGCTGGAGCGGGCTCAGGGGACGTACAACTCGTAGTCTCCGCGGGCTCGGCGGACTCCGTCGTGAAGGCCGCGATCAGCCGCTCGGGGTCGGCCGTGCCGGGGTTGGCGGCGGCCCAGGCGAGGGCGTGTCCGTGCAGGGTGTCGCGGTGGTCAGCGGCCGGGGTGTAGTCGGCGAGGCGGGAGATCACGCGCCAGGCGGGTTCGCTGGTCCCGTGTTCGGCCAGCCAGCCGAGGGCCTGGCCGACGATGCCGTCGTCGGGTGCGCCGGCCTGTTCCCTGCGGAGCAGCAGGGGGGCGAGGACATAGGCGGCGTTCTCGGTGTCGGCGTACTTTCTCAGCCAGTTCCAGGCGTGGGTGAGCGTGGGCTGCTCGGCGTCCTTCGGCAGGTTCTCGAACTGGAGCAGATGGCACAGCACGAATCCGGCCTCCGGGATGCGGTGGTGGCGGTCCAGCCACTTCACCGCCCGTACGACGATCCGCGGATCGGGTTCCTCGGCGCCGCGCAGCCGTCGTACCGCGGCCTGGAGGAGTCGGGCGTCGCCGGGGTTGGTGAGGCCGGGGGTGAGCACCCGCCGGACCTGGCGGAGCAGCCGCTGCTCGGTCTGTCCGGGCAGCGGCGGCAGCCGGTGCAGATAGTGCAGGGCGCTGTCCTCGCCGATCTCCTCGCGTGAGCGGTCGCGGTAGAGGCGCAGCGCGATGTCCGCGGCGCGCTGGGCCTGAGCGGTGGTCAGGCGGGCGCCGAAGCGGAACAGGACGCGGACGAGGACCTGCCGCCGGTAGCCGGCCGGGTCGGCGGCGTCCTCGGCCTCGGTGTCGTCCGGGGTGCGTACGGCGGGTTCGTCGTCGCCGGAGTCGCCCGGGTCGCCGGTGCCCTCCGGGGCGGCGGGGCGCGGGCTGTGCGCCTCGGGGTCCTCCAGCCAGTCGAGGATGTGGTCGATGGTGGTGTGCATGACCTGGCCGGCGTCGAGGGTGTCGGTGGGCACGTCCCAGTAGAAGAGCATCTTGCGCAGCACGGCGAAGGCCTGCGGGGTGCGGCTGTGGGTCCCGAGCCAGTCCAGGGCGAGGCCGGCGCCGGTCTTCCGGGTGGCGGCGGGTATGTCGGCGGGCTGGGCGAGCAGCAGGTAGGGGCCGAGGACCAGGGATGCCTCCAGGCCGGTGCCGTGGGCGGTGAGCCAGGCGGTCGCACGGGTGAGCGCGGCGTTCTTCGTCGCCACGGGCAGGGGTCCGGCGGCGCGCAGCAGGCCGCCGATGATGTGGCGGTCGCTCTCCTCGGGGACCGCGGGCAACCGGTTCAGGGCTATGGCGGTGACGCGTGCGGTCTGTTCCCCGGTCAGGGCGTGGGTGCGGAAGAAGACGGCTTTGAGGAGCCGGTCGTCGGCGGCGTCGACACCGAAGGAGTCCAGCCAGTCGATGGCGGGTTCGAGGGTTCTGCGGATGATGGTGGACTCGTCGTGCTGCCGGGTGGCCAGGCCCTGCCATTCGAGGAGGTTGCGTATGACGAAGTCGGCGCCGGGGACGGTGGGGTGGAGGTCCGTCCAGGTCAAGGCCCGGTCGACGGCCTGGGTGAGCTGGTCGGGGTCGGCGCTCGCGCGCTGTCGGCGCAGCACCTGGAGGAGCGGCTGGAGGACGAAGGACGCCTGCGGGGTGTGGCCGTTGCGGGCGAGCCACTTCAGGGCGTGCTCGACGGCGCGCCGCTCCATGGTCACCGACTGGCCGCGGCGGCTGAGGACGTCGTGCAGGACGAAGCAGGCCTTCTCCCGGCGGCCGTGGACGACCAGCCAGTCCAGGGCGTAGCGGCCGAGGTGCTCGGCGAGGCCGGGCCGGACGTCGGGGTCGCGGCGGCGCAGAGTGGCGGAGATCAGGAAGGTGGCGCGTTCCCGGCCGCGGTACAGGGCGAGCCAGTCGCGGGCGGCGGTGTGCAGGAGGTTGCTGTCGTCCTCGTCGGTGCGGGCGGTGCGCATCAGGGCGGTGATGAGCCGCTCGGTGTCCGGCTGGCCGCGCAGCTGGTGGGCGAGGGCGATGGTGGTGCGGGTGGCCCGCTCGATGACGGCGGGGCCGGGCGCGGGGGCGCCGTCGCGCTGGGAGGTGAGCAGCGCGAGCAGGGCGTAACGCGCCTCGCGGGCGCCGCCGTGGGCTTCGAGCCAGGTGCGGGTGAGGGCGTCGAGGTGCTCGCGGCGCTCGTCGGCGGGGGCGTCCGGGTCCTCGGTGCGGCGCAGGGCGCTGATGAGCTGGAGGGCGTCGAGGTCGGTGGCGGTGTGCTCGTCGAGCCAGGCGCGGGCCTGGTCGAGGAGGACGGGCGGGACGGGCCGCGGGCTGTTGCGGATCGCGTCGGTCAGCAGGACCCGGACCAGCCCCGGCTGGGTGGTCCGGGCGATCCAGGGCCCGGCGAGGTCGTCCCAGGTGTCGATGACGGCCTGCTGCCAGGGGGTGGCGGAGCTCATCGAGACGAGGGTGCGCATGCCCTGGTCGGGCTTGGACAGCAGCAGCGCGAGGACGTCGGCGGCCTGCCGGGTGAGCCACGTGGACAGGGTGGCGGCGAGCCTCTTGCGTACGGCTTCGCTCTGGTCGTGCGCCCAGCGGCTGAGGTGGCCGACGGCCCGGCGGAAGGTGGTGACGTCGCCGAGCAGGGCGTCGAGGAAGGCGCGCAGGACGGGCGTGTCGACGGTGAGGGCCTGGGGCAGACAGCTCTGTTCGAGGAGCTGGTCGGTGACGATGTCGTGGATGGTGTCGACGGTGTCGGGTCCGTCGGTGGTGGTGACCAGCCAGCCCAGCGCCTCCAGGTTGTCGACAATGCTCTCGCCGGTGTGATGGGTGCCGGGCTGCCGCTCCAGGAAGCGGTCGACGGCGTCCTCGACGGCGGCGCGCCGCTGGACGCAGGCGAGGGTGGCGAGCGTGCTGGCCCGGACCAGCACCGGGTCGGGTTCCCCGCGGGTGGCGCCGCCGGCGGAGGCGATGTCCCGGCGGGTGCGGCGGTTGAGCCAGTCGACCAGTTCCGAGGGGGGCGGTACGGCGGGCCGGTCGCCGTCCTGCTGGTCGAGGGTTCGCTCGAAGGCGATGGCCAGCAGCAGCGCGAGGATGGGCCGGGTGCCGCAGATCCGGGCCATGTCGTCGGCGCCCCAGAGGCCGAAGGCGTTCGGGGCGACCTCCTCGAAGATGCGGGCGGCGACGGTCCGCAGATGGGCCTCGGCCTGTTCGAGCTCGACCTCCTCGAACAGGGTGCGCGAGCCGCGTTCGCGGACTTCGGCCAGGGCGCCGGGGCGGACGGAGGCGAGGCAGGCGATCCGGGCGCCCCCGGCCCGCTCGGCGTGCAGCAGGTCGGCGAGGTCGCGCAGGTCGAGGCTGGACCGGTCGCGGATGTGCTGGTCGAGGTAGTCCAGGACCAGCAGCAGCCGCTGGTCCTGACGGTCCTTCAACTCCTCCTGGATCTCCTCGAACAGCACCCGCGCGGAGAGCGCGCCCGCGTCGTGGATGTGCAGCACCTGCCAGCCGCTTCGCTCGGCGAGGGCGGCGATCTCCAGACAGGTACGGGTCTTCCCAGCGCCGGCCAGGCCGGTCAGGAGCAGTCCGCAGCCGGGTGCGCCGAGGCGGCCGCGCCCGGGGTCGTCGAGACGGACGAGGAGGTTCTCGGGGCGGGCCGGGTGGGCGGGGTCCTCGGGGGCGACGTAGGGCAGGGCGTCGTTGGTGAGGTAGGTGCCGCGGTTGCCGAGGCGGCGCAGGACCTCGTCGGTGGTCAGCAGCCAGGAGGGGCGGGTACGGGAGCGGTAGCCGGCGTAGTGCAGGGGCTCGGCGTCCCAGGTGCGGGCGTCGATCGAGGGGATCTGGGGTACGTCGGCGTCTGCGGCCATGCGGCCGCGGACCTGCGCGATCAGCGGCCGGGGGTCGGGCGGCCAGGCCTCTTCGGCGGCGTCGAGCTCGGCGAGCAGGGCGCGGGTGAAGGCGCCGCCGCGTTCGTCGCCGTAGGAGATATCGCCGTCCTGGGTGGCGTGCAGCAGTAACAGGCGGCCGGCGGTCGGGGTCGGGGGGCCGGTGCCGATGCGGCTCTCGCCGAAGGTGTCCAGGGTCTCCACGTGGTTGCGGCAGGCGTCGATGCTGACGACCTTGTGCCGGATGCGCTGGTAACGCGGGTTGTACAGCAGGGCGTTCTGGAGGTTGGCGGTGTCGAGGGCGGCTTCCTCGTACGGTCTGGCGTCGGCGTGGATGAGGAGGTGGCGGGAGGTGCCGGAGGTGATGGCGCCGTGTCCGCTCCAGGTGAGCCAGAGCAGATCGGCGTCCCACTCGGGCAGTTCGTCCCGGATGATCCGTCGGACCGTCTCGTGGTCGGCGCCGAGCAGGGGGATGCCGAGGGCGCGGGCGGTGGCGGCGGTCTGCTCGCGGCGGCTGTCGAGCGGGGAGACGCAGAGCCGGATGTGCTCGGCGGGCACGCCGTTCTCGCGCAGCCAGCGGGCGTGGCCGAGGGCGTCCTGGGCGGAGCCGTCGAGGTCGTGGAAGGGGCCGTCGGCGTAGCTCTCCACGCCGACGAGGATCGCCCGGGTGCGTTCGGGGGTGATCCCCGACAGCTCGCTCACGCGCCCGCCCGCAGGATGCCGGCCAGCCGCCGCTGGAACTCGGGTGCGGCGAAGTAGGCGCTGTGGGCGGCCGGGAAGGGCTGCCGGGTGTTGATCTCGCAGTCCTCGACGCGGCGCGGGAAGACGGGGGCGGCGGCGAAGCCGAGCAGGTCGCGCTTGTCGTAGAAGTTGGTCCAGGCGGGGAAGTGCTCGGGCAGCGGTTTGCCCTGGTCGAGGCCGGGCAGGGCGTCGATCTCGTAGAGGTGGGCGGCCTGGGTGCCGACGGTGACGAGGTGCTGGACGCCGCTGAGCTTCCCCTCGGCGAGCAGGTCGACGGCGGCGATCCCGCCGAGGCTGTGCCCGAGCAGCACGACGGGGCCGTCGACCTCCGCGAGCCGGTTCTTGATGAAGTCGCGCAACTGGTGGCCGCGGGCCAGGTACTTGAGGACGTCACCCACCTGGGGGTGGACGCCGGTCATGATCTCGGCGCGGCTCTTCTGGACGCGGCCGAGCAACCCGAACCGGCGGACGGTCCACCAGGAGGCGCGCAGCAGGGTCCGGTCGACGGCCCCGCGCGGGACGCCGCCGAGGGCGGTGGTGAGGGCGCGGACGGCGTCGTCGCGCTGGTCGGTGCTCCACAGCACGGGGTTGCCGCGGTGCTGGGCGCCGCCCAGGAGGTGGGCGACGACGGCGGTGGCGAGGGCGGCGGGCAGTTCTCCCGGGCCGAGGCCGCGGGCGACGGCGTCCTGGCCCTCGGGGCTGTCGAGGACGGTGACGACGGAGACGGCGAACTCCCGCCGTACGCGCGGGGCGGCGAGCAGGGCGGCGAGGGGCTCGGGCGGTTCGGCGGCGAGGGCACGGGCGCGCCGGGCGACCTGGGGGCCGGTGCGGTCGGCGACCCGGCCGCGGAAGGCGCCCTCCTCGGGGCGGCGCAGCGCGGAGAGCGGGTCCTCGTAGAGCAGTCCCCAGGCGAGGGCGTCGCGGTCGTCGTCGGGGAGGTCGCCGGTGGGGAAGGATGCGGCTCTCAGCCAGTGCTCGGTGACCGACGGGGCCTCGGCGCCGGATTCGGCGCCGGATTCGCCCTCGGTCCCGGTGTCGGCATCCGCATCGGCCTCGGTCCGCGCGGGTTCGGCCCCGGGCAGCGCCCTGGCGCCCACGCCGATCGACACTCCGAAGTCGTCGCCCCAGTAGCACGCCTCGACCCGCGCGCGGGGAGCGTGCACGGCCATGGTGTCGCGCAGGAGGGTCAGCATCCCGGTGTAGGCGAACCGGCGCACACCCGTGCCATGGACGAACAGCAGAGTGCTCATCGGTCTCCCCCGTCTCACGGCAGCGCGGTGCCGGTCACCATCCGTTCATTTTAAGAAAGTCGGCAGGGGCCGCTGGAGTTCCCGCCAAGACTGACATTGACTTTCGGCAAGGCGATGGCCAAGGATCGCGGCCATGCCAACAGCCGTGATGTCCAGCCAGGGCGCCGTGTCCGCACTGCGGTTCGGGCGCGTGGCGGCGATGGGTACGGTCGCGACGCTGATCCTCATCGCGGGCGTCTGGGCGTCCTGGGGCACCGCCCAGCACGTGATGCTCACCAAGGGGCGCGAGAGCGGCACCGTCACGGTGACCCGCTGCGCCGGGGACGTCTGCACCGGCTCCTACACCCCCGTCTCGCGGGGCTCGCAGCCCCGGGACCGGGTCTCCATCGAGCACACGGCCGCGGTGCGCAAGGGGCAGACGTACACGGTCGTCGTCAAGCCCGGCTCCGACGACGTCGTCCGCTCCGGACCGGCCGGTGTCCTCTACGCGTGGGTGCCGCTCGGCGGCGCGCTGCTGCTCGCGTCGGTCGTGGTGGCGGGCGGCCTGCGGCACACGCGTGCCGCCTGGGCGCTGGCCGGCACGGGGATCGCGCTGCTCACGGGCGCGTTCCTGACGATGTGACCGGTACGGCCGGGATTCCTGTGAAGAAACCGAGTGTTGTCTGTTCGTGATTGACCCGGGGTCAGCGGTGGCTGGAAGCTGAGCCGCCCCCTCCACATCTTCCCGTTCATGTCACGAAGATGGACTGCCCCATGCGTACCCTCACTCGCGCCGGCGCCCTGTCCGCCGTCGCCGCGGCGGCCCTGCTCCTCGCCCCCGCCGCCCATGCCACCCCGCCCGGCGACAACGGCACCGTGAAGATCCACGACGCCGGCACCGGCGAGGAGCTCCGCAAGAACGAACCTCATGTCTGCTCCTTCTACCTCGATGCCTTCGGCTTCGACGGCGGGCAGCAGGTCGACTGGCACATCGAGTCCTGGGCCCCGACGGCCGGCGTCAAGGGCGAGACGGTGAAGTCCGGTGAGCTGGCCCTGGACGCCGAGGGCCACGGCCGTACCGAGGACATGACCCTGCCGGACGGCCACTACAAGCTGTTCTGGAACTTCGACGGCGAGCACGGCAAGGCCAAGCACAAGGTGTTCTGGACGGACTGCGACGACTCGGACGGCTCGGACGGCTCCGACGGAGGCACCGGGGAGTCCGGCAGCCCCGCGCCGAGCGCCGAGCCCTCGGCCGCCCCCAGCGCCTCCGGGGAGGCGCCGGCCGGTTCCGCCTCCCCCTCCGCGGCCCCCTCGGCCCAGGGCGACACCCCCGGGGGCGACCTCGCCGAGACCGGCAACGGCGCCCCGGTGGGCCTGCTGAGCGCGGTCGCCGCCGCGCTGGTCGGCACGGGCGGCTTCCTGATGTACCGCCGCCGCAAGGCCTGACGCACCACGCGAACGGCGCCCCCCGAGAGCCTCGGGGGGCGCCGTCCCGTTTCGGGCGGCCGGGGTCAGCCGGTGTTCCGCAGACCCGCCGCCACACCGTTCACGGTCAGCAGCAGCGCCCGCGACAGCAGCGGGTCCGCCTGCTCGCCCGCGGCCGCCGCGTCGCGCTGGCGCTTGAGCAGGGCGACCTGGAGGTACGAGATCGGGTCCAGGTAGGCGTCCCGGATGCTGAAGGTCTGCTTCAGCACCGGGGTCGCGTCCAGCAGGTCCGCCTCGCCGGTCACCTTCAGCACCTCGCGCACGGTCAGCTCGTGCTCGGCCCTGATGGTGTCGAAGACATGCTTGAGCTCGTCCGGGACCAGGGTGTCGACGTAGTGCTGGGCGATGCGCAGGTCCGTCTTCGCGAGCGTCATCTCCACGTTGGAGATGAAGTTGCGGAAGAAGTGCCACTGCTCGTGCATCTCGTCCAGGACCGTGTCCAGGCCCGCCTCGCGCAGCGCCTTGAGGCCCGAGCCGACGCCGAACCAGCCCGGCACGATCTGCCGCGACTGGGTCCAGCCGAACACCCACGGGATGGCGCGCAGTCCGTCGAGGGAGACGCCCGAGCCGGGGCGGCGGGAGGGCCGTGAGCCGAGGTGCAGGTCGGCGAGCTGGTCCACCGGCGTCGACGCGAGGAAGTACGTCGGCAGGTCCGGGTCCTCGACGAGCCTGCGGTACGCGGCGTGCGCGGCGTCCGAGACGACGTCCATCGCCGCGTCCCAGCGGGCCAGCGCCTCGTCGGACTGGCGGGGGGCGGTGTGCAGCGCGGACGCCTGGAGCGTGGCCGCGACGGTCAGCTCCAGGTTCTCCCGGGCCAGCGACGGCACCAGGTACTTGTCGGAGATGACCTCGCCCTGCTCGGTCACCTTGATCTCGCCCTCCAGGGTTCCCCAGGGCTGGGCGAGGATCGCGTCGTGCGAGGGGCCGCCGCCGCGGCCGACGGTGCCGCCACGGCCGTGGAAGAGCCGCAGCCGTACGCCGTAACGGTGGGCCACGTCGCGCAGCCGGCGCTGGGCGCGGTGGATCTCCCACTGCGAGGTGGTGATGCCGCCGAACTTGGAGGAGTCGGAGTAGCCGAGCATGACCTCCTGGACATCGCCCCGCAGCGCGACCAGGCGCCGGTAGGACGGGTCCGAGAGCATGTCCTCCAGGATCGTGTCGGCGGCCTTGAGCTCGTCGGTGGTCTCCAGCAGCGGCACGATGCCGATCTTCGCCCAGCCGGCGTGCAGATCGATCAGCCCGGCCTCGCGCGCCAGCACGGCGGCCGCGAAGACGTCGTCGGCGCCCTGGCACATCGAGATGATGTACGACTCGATCACCTCGGGCCCGAAGACCTCCAGCGCCCGCTTGACGGTCTGGAAGACCCCGAGGGTCTTCTCGCCGGCCGCGTCCACCGGCGCCGGGGTGGGCGCGAGGGGACGGCGGGACCTGAGCTCCTTGGCGAGCAGCTTGGCCCGGTAGTCGCGCGGCATGTCGGTGTACCGCCAGGACTCCTCGCCGAGCCGGTCGAAGAGCTGGCCGAGGGCGTGGTGGTGGGCGTCGGCGTGCTCGCGGACGTCCATCGTGGCGAGCTGGAGGCCGAAGGCGGCCAGCGTGCGGATCGTGCGGTCCATCCGGCCGTCGGCGAACAGTCCGCCGCGGTGCTCGCGCAGCGAGGTCTGGATCAGCGTGAGGTCGGCCAGCAGCTCGCTGGTGCCCAGGTAGTCGTGGCCCTCCTCGTGCGGGATGCCCCTGGCCAGGCGCGTCTTGGTGTTCTCCAGCTTCTGCCGGATGCAGGTGGCCTTGAGCCGGTACGGCTCCTCGGCGTTCAGCCGCTTGTAGCGGGGGCTGATCTCCGGCAGGCGCTCCAGGTCCGCCGTCAGCGAGTCCAGCAGCTCCTGGGTGGCGCCGGTGTAGCGGATGGAGTTCGACAGGAAGCCGCGCAGCTCGTCGATCATCTCCAGGGCGTCGTTGATGCCGTGCTCGTGCTGGAGGATCAGCACGTCCCAGGTGACCTGCGGGGTGACGTTGGGGTTGCCGTCGCGGTCGCCGCCGATCCAGGTGCCGAAGGTGAGCGGCCGGGTGTCGTCCGGGAGCTTCACGCCGACCCGCTCCAGCTCGGCGGTGAGGTCCTCCAGGACGTCGCCGACGGCGCCCGCGTGCAGCTCGTCCAGGTAGTAGATGGCGTTGCGCGCCTCGTCGGCGGGCTCGGGACGCACCACGCGCAGCTCGTCGGTCTGCCAGACGAGGTCGATGTTCTCCGCCAGACGGGTGTCGTAGCGCCGGCGGTCGGCCTCGATGACCGGGGTCTCCAGAAGCGTCGCGATGCGCCGGAGCTTGTTCAGCACCGACCGGCGCGCGGCCTCGGTGGGGTGGGCGGTGAAGACCGGGCGGACGTTGAGGTGCTTGACCGTGGCGCGCAGGTGCTCGGGGTCGGCGTCCTTGAGCCGGTCGGCCGTACGGGCGAGCAGTCCGCCCTCGGCGGCCCGCTTGGCGCGCAGCTCGCGGCCGCGGTGCACCTGCTCGGTGACGTTGGCGAGGTGGAAGTAGGTGGAGAAGGCGCGGACCAGCTTGGCCGCGGTGTCGAGTTCGGTGCCGCGCAGCAGCTCGGCGGCGGCCTCGCCGTCCTCGCGGGTCAGTCGGCGCACCCTCTCGACCAGCTCGAGAAGGTCTGGACCCTCCTGCCGGACGAGGGTCTCGCCGAGGAGATCACCCAGGCGCCTGATGTCGGCGCGCAGCTCGCTGCTGGTCGACGTGGTGCTCGTAGTCAGGTCGTCGGCACTGCTCACAGGTGCGGCTCCTTGCAGTGTTGAAGCTCGTCTGGAGGGAACCCGGGGGCACGTCCCGCGCGGCGGCTGCCGCATACGGGACGGACATCCGGGAAGAAATCAGAGCGGACCGCGCTGTCCGACCGACACAAGGATAGGTGCCGGTGCGGACGCGCAGGCTCACGGGCTCTTGCCGCCCGGCAACGCGCTGCCATACTTACGACGCCGTAGGTTACGGAACCGTAGGGACCGTTGTAACGGAACCAGGGAACGTTTCCCTTCAGCCACCCGGCATCTGCCTTCACCACCCTCGACCCCACAGGGGACGCCCATGACCACGAGCTCCGATGTGATCGAAGACGCCCCGCGGGCGAACGACGACACCACGACCACCTCCGCCACGCTCGGAGGCGAGCAGAAGGGCTCGATCGAGCAGATCGCGCTGCTGCTGTTCATCGCCGTCCCGTTCGTGGCGCTGCTGGCGGCGGTGCCGCTGGCCTGGGGCTGGGGAGTGAGCTGGCTCGACCTCGGCCTGCTGGTGTTCTTCTACTACCTGGGCTGCCACGGCATCACGATCGGTTTCCACCGTCACTTCACCCACGGCTCCTTCAAGGCGAAGCGGCCCCTGAAGATCGCGCTGGCGATCGCCGGGTCGATGGCGGTCGAGGGCCCCCTGGTCCGCTGGGTCGCCGACCACCGCAAGCACCACAAGTTCTCCGACGCCGAGGGCGACCCGCACTCGCCGTGGAAGTACGGCGAAACCCTGCCCGCGCTGATGAAGGGCCTGTGGTGGGCCCATATCGGCTGGATGTTCGACGAGGAGCAGACCCCGCAGGAGAAGTACGCCCCCGATCTGGTCAAGGACCCGGCGCTCAGGGCGATCTCCCGGCAGTTCATCTACTGGACGATGCTGTCGCTGGCGCTGCCCGCGGTGATCGGCGGGCTGGTGACCTGGTCCTGGTGGGGCGCGTTCACCGGCTTCTTCTGGGGCTCGCTGGTCCGGGTGGCCCTGCTGCACCACGTGACCTGGTCGATCAACTCCATCTGCCACGCGGTCGGCAAGCGCCCCTTCAAGTCACGGGACAGGTCGGGCAACGTGTGGTGGCTGGCGGTCCTGTCCTGCGGCGAGTCCTGGCACAACCTGCACCACGCCGACCCGACCTCGGCGCGGCACGGTGTGATGCGCGGGCAGATCGATTCGAGCGCCCGTCTGATCCGCTGGTTCGAGCTCGCGGGCTGGGCGTACGACGTGCGCTGGCCGTCACGCTCACGTATCGATTCCCGCCGGAACACCGAGGAAGACAGCTCCCGGCGCGGGACCAAGGCCGCGAACGCGGCATGATTGACGCCGTGGCGACCGACTCCAGCAGTACCCCGAGCAACGAGAAGCCGCGGCGTGCGCGTCGCACCCGGATGACCGGTGCGGAGCGCCGCCAGCAGTTGCTGGAGATCGGTCGCACCCTCTTCGCCGCGAAGGGCTTCGAGGGCACGTCGGTGGAGGAGATCGCGGCGAAGGCCGGGGTGTCCAAGCCGGTGGTCTACGAGCACTTCGGCGGCAAGGAGGGCCTGTACGCGGTGGTGGTGGACCGCGAGATGCGCCGGCTGCTGGACATGGTGACCAGTTCCCTGACCGCGGGCCACCCCCGTGAGCTGTGCGAACAGGCCGCCTTCGCGCTCCTGGACTACATCGAGGAGAACACGGACGGCTTCCGCATCCTGGTCCGCGACTCCCCCATCCCGCAGTCCACGGGCTCCTTCGCCTCCCTCATCTCGGACATCGCCACCCAGGTGGAGGACATCCTGGGCCGCGAGTTCAAGCTCCGCGGCTTCGACCCGAAGCTGGCCCCCCTCTACGCCCAGGCCCTGGTCGGCATGGTCGCGCTGACCGGCCAGTGGTGGCTGGACGTCCGCCGCCCGAAGAAGGCGGAGGTCGCGGCCCACCTGGTGAACCTGGCCTGGCACGGTCTGGACGGCCTGGAGGCCAAGCCGCATCTCATAGGGCGCCGGAAGAGCTAGGTTCCAGGAACTCCAGGCGGTTGCCCACGGGGTCCGTGGAGTAGAAGCGCCGGTGGCCGGGCAGGTTCGCGTCCCAGGCCACCGCCGCTCCCCGGGACTCCAGCCGGGCGGCGTACGCCTCGATCCCGGTGACGCGAAGGCCGGGGTGGGCCTTGCGGGCGGGCCGGAAGTCGTTCTCGATCCCCAGATGCAGCTGTACGGCCCCCGCCCGGAACCAGCAGCCGCCGCGCGCCGCGAGCACGGGCGGCTTGGGGAGCTCGGTCATACCGAGGACCTCGACGTAGTACGCCCGCAGCCGGTCCTCGGAGCCGGGCGGCGCGGCGAGCTGGACGTGGTCGAGCCCACTGATCATCACGCCTCCTTCCGGGCCACGGCGAAGACGCGGCGGAACGGGAACGGGGTGCCGTGCGGGCCGGGCGGGTACGCCTCGCGCAGCGCCTTGCGGTACTCCTCCACGAACCTCTCCCTGGTCTCCGGCTCGTCCGCGAGGGCCGTGAGCACGGGCAGCAGGCCCGTGCCCTTCACCCAGTCCAGCACCGGATCCTCGCCGGTCAGGAGATGGACGTACGTGGTCTCCCAGACGTCCACCGCGCAGCCGAGGCCGGTCAGGCGGTCCAGATAGGCCCGCGGGGTGAGGATCGCCCCGTCGTGACGGAGGGCGTCGGTCAGGCCGTACGCCTCGGCCTGCTCGCGCATCAGACGGTGGCTCGGGGAGTCGAAGTTGCCGGGGACCTGGAAGGCGAGGGTGCCGCCGGGGGCGAGCCCGTCGATCCAGCTCGCGAAGCGGTCCGCGTGGCCCGGGACCCAGTGGAGCGTGGCATTGCTGACGATCAGGTCGTACGGCTCCCCGGGTGCCCAGGTGCGTACGTCGGCGTGCGCGAAGTCGAGCCGCGGACCGGCGTGCGCCTGGGCGCGGGAGAGCATCTCGGGGGAGTTGTCGTACCCGGTGACGTGTGCCGTCGGCCAGCGGCTCGCGAGGAGCGCCGTCGCGTTTCCGGGGCCGCAACCCAGGTCGGCGATGCGGGGCCGGTCGCCGGGGAGGTCGGGGATCCGGGCCAGGAGGTCCATGAAGGGCCGGGCGCGGTGGCCGGCGTGACGCAGGTACTGGGCGGGATCCCAGGTGGGAGTCGTCATGACTGCCACCTTCCCGCAGATTTAGCTTCATATCAAGATGCTCGACATCAAGAGACTTCACATCGACACAACCACTACACTGATCGTCATGGAGGACGAGGTCGATCGGCTGGTCGCGGCGTGGCGTCGGGAGCGCCCGGACCTCGACGTGGAACCGCTGGAAGTGCTCAGCCGCGTCAGCAGGCTGGCCCGGCACCTGGACCGCGCGCGCCGGCTGGCCTTCTCCGAGCACAGCCTGGAGCCCTGGGAGTTCGACGTGCTCACCGCGCTGCGACGCGCGGGCTCGCCGTATCAGCTCTCCCCGGGGCAGCTGCTGACGCAGACGCTGGTCACCTCCGGCACGATGACCAACCGTATCGACCGGCTGGCCAAGAAGGGGCTGGTGGAGCGGCTTCCGGACCCCAGTGACCGGCGGGGTGTGCTGGTCCGGCTCACCGAGGAGGGGCAGGACCGGGCGGATCAGGCGCTGGCGGGGCTGCTGGATCAGGAGCGCGCGATCCTCGCGGAGCTCTCGCGCGGGCAGCGAGGGGAACTGGCGGGGCTGCTACGGCAGTTGACGGCGCCGTTCGACAACATCCCCGGATAGCCCCTTCCCCGCTCCCCTCAAGCCAGTTGACCGCCCCGCTCCACCACATCCCCCGCCAGATCCACCGGGCCCACCCCGGCCCTTCGCGCCAGCGCCACCGCTGCGAGCGTGCTGTGGACGCCCAACTTGCCCAGGACGTTCTGCATATGGGTGCGGACGGTGTGCGGGGAGAGGAACAGGCGCTCGGCGACCGCCTTGCGGCCCAGGCCCGCCACCATGCAGCGCAGGACCTCCCGTTCGCGCGGAGTCAGCGACTCCACCAGGCGCTCGCTCTCGGTGCGGTGCTTGCGCGCGGCGGTCAACTCGCGGAGCACACCGGTGAGAAGGGCGGGCGGGAGGTGCGTCTCCTCGCGCAGCACCCCGCGGATGACGGTGAGCAGCCGGGACAGCGAGCAGTCCTTGGCCACCCAGCCCGACGCCCCGGCCTGGAGCGCCAGCGCCGCCCGCCGCGGTTCGTCCTTCTCGGCGAGCACCACGATCCGCACCCCGGGCTGCGCCGAACGCACCCCGGCGACCAGGGAGATGCCGTCGACCAGACCGTCCTCCCCCACCTCCTGGACCGGTGGCGCGGGCCGTATGCCCGGCACCCCGGCGCCCAGGTCGGCGTCGACGAGCAGGACGTCGTAGCGGCGCCCCTCGGCGGCCGCGCGCTCCAGGCTGCGCAGGGCGGCCGGACCGCTGCCCGCGGCGGAGACGTCGACGTCGGGCTCGGCGGCCAGCGCGGCAGCGAGCGACTCGGCGAAGATACGGTGGTCGTCGACGACCAGGACTCGGATGCGAACCACTGAAACCCCCACTGGTCCGGAGAACGACGACCGGCGCAGGCACGACGCCCACGGACGGTCACAGCCACACGGCCGCCGCCGTGCAGAAACTGGTACCCCCACCGCGGACGTCGTACCCGACTGTCTCGCCCCCTGATCAGCACCGGCCCCCACCGGCGCTGCTCATCAGAGTACGGGCGGGGGCCGGGAGCGGAAGGCAATTTGCAGAACTGGCCTGCCGACGCGTTTATGGTGTGCCGCATGTTCCGAATGGAGACAGAAGTCGACAAAGAACGGCGCGATCTTCTTCGTGCCCGGCTGCGGGAGACCAACACCGCGGCCTCCCCGGTCCTCAACGCGATGCGCGGAACCCCAGGTGAACGTGAACTTCCGCTCCACCTCTGGATGATGGACGCCGCGGGCGGCCTCGCCGGCGGGCTCGTCGGTCACACCTGGGCGGGCTGGCTCCATGTGCAGTACCTCTGGGTCGACGAACGCCACCGCGGGGCGGGGCTCGGTTCGCGACTGCTCGCCGAGGCGGAGCGGTCCGCCCGCGAGGAGCGGGGCTGTGCCGCCGTACGCCTGGAGACATGGGACTTCCAGGCACCGGAGTTCTACAAACGGCAGGGGTACGACGTGGTGTGCGTGATCCCCGACTACCCGCCGGGGATCACGGAGTTCACGCTGACCAAGCGCCTCAGCTGAGGCGGCGGGCGCCCGCGGCGGGGACCGCCTCGAAGACGCGGGGGGCGGTGCGGCCCGCCGCGGCGAAGGCCTCCAGGACCGCCTTGGTGACGGTGTCCACGTCGGCCGCCTCGGCCAGCACGATCGCCGAGCCGCCGAAGCCGCCGCCGGTCATCCGGGCGCCGAGCGCGCCGGCCGCGACGGCGGTGTCGACGACCAGGTCCAGCTCGGGGCAGGAGACCCGGAAGTCGTCGCGCAGCGAGGCGTGGCCCGCCACCAGCACCGGGCCGATCGCCCGGGTCTCGCCCGCCTCCAGCAGGGCGACGGCCCGCTCCACCCGCTCGTCCTCGGTGACGACGTGCCGGACCAGCCGGACCGCCTCCTCGTCGTCGCCGAGCCGCTGAAGCGCCGCGCCGAGTCCGTCGTACGGCACGTCCCTCAGCGCGTCCACGCCCAGCAGCGCCGCTCCGCGCTCACAGCCCGCACGGCGCTTGCCGTACTCGCCCTCGTTGTGGGCGTGCTTGACGCGGGTGTCCACGACCAGCAGGCGCATGCCCTCGGCCGCGAGGTCGAAGGGGATCTGCTTCTGGGACAGGTCCCGGGTGTCGAGGAAGAGCGCGTGGCCCTCCTCGCAGCAGGCGGAGGCGGTCTGGTCCATGATCCCGGTGGGGGCGCCGACGTAGACGTTCTCGGCGCGCTGGCACAGGCGGGCCAGCTGCCAGCGCTGGAGGCCGAGTTCGTACAGGTCGTTCAGGGCCAGCGCGACGACGACCTCCAGGGCCGCCGAGGAGGACAGGCCCGCGCCCGCCGGGACCGTCGAGGCGAGGTGGACGTCCGCGCCGGTGACCGGGTGACCGGCCTCGCGCAGGGCCCAGACGACACCGGCCGGGTACGCCGTCCACTTCCGGTCGGTCCCCGGCACGAGGTCGTCCAGGCGCAGCTCCACCACGCCGCCGGCGACGTCCGCCGAGTGCAGGCGCAGGACGCCGTCTGTGCGCCTGGAGACGGCCGCGACCGCCGTGTGCGGCAGCGCGAAGGGCATCACGAAGCCGTCGTTGTAGTCGGTGTGCTCACCGATGAGGTTGACGCGGCCGGGCGCCGACCAGACTCCTTCGGGCGCCGTTTTGTAGAGCTCGACGAAACCGTCCCGCACCTGCTGCCCCACTACTGCTCCCTTGTGATCTTCTGCGCGAACTCCCAGGCGTCCGCGACGATCCCCGTGAGGTCGGCGCGCGACGGGTTCCAGCCCAGCTTCTCGCGGGCCGTGGCGGCGGACGCCACCAGGACCGCCGGATCGCCGCCCCGGCGGGGGGCCACGACCTCGGGGACCGGGTGCCCGGTCACCTCGCGGACCGTCTCGATGACCTCGCGCACGGAGAAGCCGCTGCCGTTGCCGAGGTTGCAGATCAGGTGCTCGCCGGGCTGGGCGGCCACCAGGGCCAGCAGATGGGCCTCGGCCAGGTCGGCGACATGGATGTAGTCGCGCACGCAGGTGCCGTCCGGCGTCGGGTAGTCGTCGCCGAAGACCGAGATGGCGTCCCGGCGGCCCTGGGCGACCTGGAGGACCAGCGGGATGAGGTGCGACTCGGGGTCGTGGCGCTCGCCGAACTCGCCGTAGGCACCGGCCACGTTGAAGTAGCGCAGCGACACCGCGGCCAGGCCGTGGGCGGCCGCCTCGCCGGTGATCATGTGGTCCACGGCCAGCTTGGTGGCGCCGTAGGGGTTGGTGGGCTCGGTCCGCGCGGTCTCGACGATCGGGACCTGCTCGGGCTCGCCGTAGGTGGCGGCCGTGGAGGAGAAGACCAGGCTGCGGACCCCGGCCTCGCGCATGGCGCCGAGCAGGGCCATGGTGCCGCCGACGTTGTTGTCCCAGTACTTCTCGGGCCGCGCGACCGACTCGCCGACCTGGGAGGAGGCGGCGAAGTGCAGCACCGCGTCGTAGGAGGCGTCCAGCCACTTGGCGGCGTCGCGGATGTCGCCCTCGACGAAGGCGGCGCCCGCGGGGACGCCCTCGCGGAAGCCGGTGGAGAGGTTGTCGAGCACGGTCACCTCGTGCCCCGCCTCCAGCAGGTGCTGGGAGACCACACTGCCGACGTAACCCGCCCCGCCCGTCACCAGGTACTTCATCAACTCGCTACCTCTCGCAGTCGCTCGGCCGCGCGCTCCGGCGGCACGTCGTTGATGAACACGCTCATGCCGGACTCGGAACCCGCGAGAAACTTCAGCTTGCCGGAGGTGCGGCGGACGGTGAAAAGCTCGAGGTGGAGCGCGAAGTCCTCACGGGCCACACCCTCGAAGTCCTCCAGCGCGCCGAACGGCGCCTGGTGCCAGGCGGAGATGTACGGCGTCGGAGGCTCACCGTCACCGAAGATCCGGTCGAAGCGCTTCAAGAGTTCCAGATAAACCTGGGGGAACTCTGAGCGCGCCGCCTCGTCCAGGGCCAGCAGGTCCGGCACCCGGCGCCGCGGGTACAGGTGGACCTCGTAGGGCCAGTGCGCGGCGTAGGGCACGAAGGCGGCCCAGTGTTCACTCGTGAGGACGACCCGCTCGCCGGCGAGTTCACGCTCCAGGACGGCGTCGAAGAGGTTCCCCCCGCCGGTCGCCTCCTTGTGCTGGGCGAGTTGGCCCAGCATCAGCGCGGTACGCGGGGTGGTGAAGGGGTACGCGTAGATCTGCCCGTGCGGATGCCCGAGGGTGACGCCGATCTCGGCGCCGCGGTTCTCGAAGCAGAACACCTGCTCCACGGCGGGCAGATGGGACAACTCCGAGGTGCGGTCCGTCCACGCGTCCAGCACCAGCCGCGCCTGCTCCTCGGTGAGGTCGGCGAAGGCCGCGTGGTGGTCGGAGGTGAAGCAGACGACCTCACAGCGGCCGGAGTCACCGGCCAGCGAGGGGAAGCGGTTCTCGAAGACCACGACGTCGTACGAGGAGTCCGGGATCTCGCTCAGCCGGTCGCCCTCGGAGGGGCACAGCGGGCACTCGTCGGCCGGGGGGTGGTAGGTGCGGCCCTGCCGGTGCGAGGCGATGGCGACGGAGTCACCGAGCAGCGGATCCCGCCGGACCTCGGAGGTGGTGACGGTGCGTTCCAGAGGCCGCCGGTCCACCGCGTCGCGCACGGTGTCGTCGCGCAGGTCGTAGTAGATCAGCTCGCGACCGTCGGCCAGCCGGGTCGAGGTCTTCTTCACCACCGCACTCCTTCACTCAAACAGAACCAAACACAAGTAACCATAACTCGACAGTCAGGTCAACGCCGGAATCAAACAAAGTTGAACGCCGGAAGGGTTCAATAACGGGATGCAAAGCCGCACAAACGCCGCATACTTCGCCGCTGAGCTACGGCTCCCCACCAACTGGCTCGACTACACGATCCTGGGCATCTACTTCGTCGTCGTCCTGGGCATCGGCTTCGCCGCCCGCCGCTCGGTGAGGACGAGCCTCGACTTCTTTCTCTCCGGGCGCTCACTGCCGGCCTGGATCACCGGCCTCGCGTTCATCTCCGCCAACCTGGCCGCCACCGAGATCCTGGGCATGGCCGCCAACAGCGCGCAGTACGGCGTCTACACCGTGCACTGGTACTGGATCGGCGCCATCCCGGCGATGGTCTTCCTGGGCCTCGTGATGATGCCCTTCTACTACGGGTCGAAGGTCCGCTCGGTCCCCGAGATGCTGCTGCTGCGCTTCGACAAATGGGCGCATCTGTTGAGCTCTGCGCTGTTCGCCTTCGCCGCGATCCTCATCTCCGGTGTGAACCTGTACGCCCTCGCGATCGTCGTGGAGGCGCTGCTGGGCTGGCCGCAGTGGGTGGCGATCGTGGTGGCCGGCGCCTTCGTGCTGGCGTACATCACCCTCGGCGGCCTGTCCTCGGCGATCTACAACGAGGTCCTTCAGTTCTTCGTGATCCTCGCGGCCCTGATCCCGCTCGTCGTGCTCGGGATGAAGAAGGTCGGCGGCTGGGACGGCCTCACGGACTCCCTCACGAAGACCCACGGCTCCGACTTCACCACCGCCTGGGGCGGCACGGGCATCGGCAGCGACAACCCGCTGGGCGCGAACTGGCTGACCATCGTGCTGGGCCTGGGTTTCGTGCTGTCCTTCGGCTACTGGACGACCAACTTCGCCGAGGTCCAGCGCGCCCTGTCGGCGAAGAACCTGTCGGCGGCCCAGCGCACTCCCCTGATCGCCGCGTACCCGAAGATCTTCATCGTCTTCCTGGTGATGCTCCCGGGCCTGACGGCGGCGGCGCTGGTCCCCGGCTTCGGCACCGAGGAGTCGGGCTACCAGTACAACGACGCCATCCCCTACCTGATGGAACAGCTCCTGCCCAACGGTGTCCTCGGCATCGCGGTGACCGGCCTGCTGGCCGCCTTCATGGCCGGCATGGCGGCGAACGTGTCGTCCTTCAACACGGTGTTCACGAACGACATCTGGGCGCGGTACGTGGTGAAGGACCGCGAGGACACCTACTACGTCGGATTCGGCCGGCTGATCACGGTGATCGGCGTCTGCGCGTCGGTGGGCACGGCCTTCCTGGCGTCATCCTTCTCCAACATCATGAGCTACCTCCAGACCCTGTTCTCCTTCTTCAACGTGCCGATGTTCGTCGTCTTCATCATCGGCATGTTCTGGAAGCGGGCCTCGGTGGTGTCCGGCTTCTGGGGCCTGCTCGCGGGCACGGTCGCCGCGATGCTCAACTACTTCTGGATCTACAAGCAGGGCATCGTCGACATCCCCACCGACCAGGGCGCCAACTTCGTCTCCGCGATCGTCGGCTTCGTGGCGGGCGCGGTGGTCATGTTCGTCGTCTCGATGTTCACCGCCCCGAAGCCGATGGCGGAACTCCAGGGCCTGGTCTACGGCACCCGCTCGCCCGGCATGGCCGAGGCACCGGCCGAGGGCGACGACGCCTGGTATCGCAGGCCCGCGCTGCTGGGCTGGGGAGCGATCATCCTCGCCGCCGCCTGCTACATCCCGTTCTCGTTCTGATCCCCGGATTCGCGGGAGACTGGAGAGACCATGTCTGAGCACCACGGATACTCCGAAGAGGACGTCCAGCGGGAAGTCACCGAACTGGAGGCCCAGTCGGCCACCGCGGCCCGCATCTTCGACCTGCGCCGCATCATCGGCGGCCTCTTCGTGGTCTACGGCGTGATCGTCACGATCGCCGGGATCAACCCCTCGGACGCCACCCTCGACAAGGCCGAGGGCATCAACATCAACCTCTGG
Organism: Streptomyces cinnabarinus; assembly: GCF_027270315.1. NCBI lineage: Bacteria > Bacillati > Actinomycetota > Actinomycetes > Kitasatosporales > Streptomycetaceae > Streptomyces > Streptomyces cinnabarinus. The sequence goes on from NZ_CP114413.1 coordinate 3,921,127, forward strand.
ACCGGCCTGGGCATGCTGCTGCTCGGCATCTTCTTCCTGGCCTGGCTGAAGCTGCGGCCCACACCGCCGCCGACCCCGCCGGCCCCGACGACGTCGACGGCCGAGGACGAGCAGCCGAGGTGACGCGAGCGACGGGCCGGGGTCCTGCGGGACTCCGGCCCCTCGTGCACGGCACTGTCAGGACTCCGGGTCCCGCGGTTCGAGCGGCCCCGCCCGGTCCAGCAGCCCCGTGCGCGCCGCCAGGGCCGCCGCCTCCAGGCGGGAGCCGACGCCCAGTTTCATCAGGACCCGCTGGACGTGGGTCCGGGCGGTGGAAGGGGCGATGCCCATGCCCGCCGCGATCAGCCGGGTGTCCTCGCCGTCGGCGACCCGGACCAGGACCTCCACCTCCCTGGGCGTCAGCATCTGGAGCAGGCGCTGGCCCTCGTCGTCCGGCTGGGCCGCCGGGTTGAGCAGTTCGCTGAAGGCCCCTTGGAGCAGTTGGGGGGCCACCGCGGCCTCGCCCGCCCTCGCCTTCATGATGGCTCGTTCCACACCCTCGATGCGCTCGTCATGGCGGACATAGCCCGACGCCCCCGCAGCGAACGCCGCCGCGATGCCGCGCGGGCTCGGCACCGGGCCCAGGACCAGCACCGCGACCTGCGGACGTTCCCGCTTGATCTTCACCACCGGGTCGAACATCCCCGGTTCGGCCGGCGTGGCCGTTCCCAGCAGGCACACCTCCGGTGCGCGTGTGATCACCAGCTCCGCCGCCCCCGCGGCGGGTGCCGCCGCTGCCAGCACTCGGTGCCCCCTCAGTTTCAGTGCCGAGGCCAGCGCCTCGGCGAGCAATCGGTGGTCGTCGACCACCATGAGCCGAACTCCCATCGAGCAACCCCCCAGTCCCCCCAATGGATCCCCACACATCCACAGACACACCCCCGTGGATGCCCCCGGAAGCTACACGCTTGTTCGACGTTGCGCTCCCCCTACTGGAGAGAAGTGCCCCGGATCGCCGAAAATCCTCTCATTCGAGGGTGATGAGCGGTACGTGAACGGCCCCGCCCCTGAGCAGGGGCGGGGCCGTGAACACAGGCGTTCGAGTGGCTACTTCGCGCCGAACGCGATCACCAGGTACTCCTCCTCGCCGGTGCTGCCGAGCTCACTGGCGAAGACGTCGGACATGAACAGCCGGCCCTGGGTGTACAGGATCTCGGCGTAGTCGGGGAGCATGCTGCGCTCCACGTCCATCACCGCCTCGTCGGCCGGGTTCTCCAGCAGCTTCGTCTCCTTGAAGGAGCCGCCGTCGATGGACACGACCTGGCCGCCCTTGTCGTACGGGCCGCGCTTGTACGCGATCAGGTTCGGGCCGTCCATGCGCAGCGGGACCAGCTCGTAGTCGTCACCGGCGTCGGCCCGCTGGCCGGTCTGCTTGCCGGTGGCCAGGTCGAAGGCAACGATCTCGTTGGTGTCGCTGTACTCGCCGGTGCCCTCGTGCTTCTCGGTCGGCAGATACAGCTTGTCGTTGCCGACGGCGAGCAGGCGGCACTCCTCGACCTTGGTGATGCCGTCGCAGCTGGCGTTGTACTGCTCGCCCGGCGCGGAGATCCGGGTGCGCAGCTTGCCGGTCTTGTTGTCGATGGAGAAGAAGTCCGAGATACCGCTGCCGTCACCGGCGGAGTCACCGACGTCGGCGGCCACGACCAGCGGCTCGGTGGAGACCACGCTGGCGTACTCGATGCCCTTGGCCATCTTGTACTCCGTGATCACCTTCCCGGACTTCGGGTCGATGGTCTGGATGCTCAGCTGACGCTCGCCGTACCCGCCGCACTTGCGCACCGCCACCAGCTTGGGGCCGCCCCCGTAACCGGCGTCATAGCAGGTGTCGGTGGGCTTCGGCGCCCACAGCTGGTCGCCGGTGGCGATGTCGAAGGCGGCGCCACCGCTGGTGCTGCCGACCGCGACGGTGCTCGCGCTGACCGTGACGTTGTCGAAGCTGATCGGCTCGGTGCCGCTCTTCGCGGTCTTGGTCCACAGCTTCTTGCCGGTGTCGAGGTCGATGCCCGCGACCTGGGTGCACCCGTAGGAGGGCGTGGCCTTGGTGGGCATCTTCGGCTGGTAGGTGATCGCCGTCCGGTTGTCCTCGGTGGTGTGGTTGCTGCCCTGGCAGACCGGGCCGGGAAGCTTGATCGTCCACAGCTCGGTGCCCTTGTCGAGGTCGTAGCCGACGACCTCGGCGACGCCGCTCTTGGCGTACACCTTGTCCGTCACCCAGGAGCCGACGGTGGGGATGGTCCGGTCGTCCTTCACCTCGGGGGCCGGCACCTGGAAGAGGACCTTGGAGTTGGGGTCGGCGGGGGCCTTCTCGGTCGCCTTGCCGGACTGGGTGCCACCCGTGCCGCCGGTACCGCCGGTGCCCCCGGTGTCGCCGCCCTTGTCGCCGCCGGTGCCGCCGCTGGAGTTCGCGGTGTCGTCCTTGCCGCCCTTGTCGTCGGAGGAGGAGGCGTACCAGAAGCCGCCGCCGACGATCAGGGCGATGGCCACGACGGCGGCCACGATGATGGCCAGCTGCGGGTTGATCCTCCGGCCGCCGGACGGGCCGCCCGCCTGCGGCTGCATCGGCATGGTCGGCTGCGGGTAGCCGTAGCCGGGCTGCTGGCCATAGGGCGGGGTGGGGGGCTGACCCGGCTGGCCCGGGTAGCCGTAGCCCTGCTGCGGCTGGGGTGCCTGGGGGTAGCCGTAGCCCTGCGGGGGCGTCTGCGGGTAGCCGTAACCCTGCGGCGGGGTCGGGGGCTGCTGCGGGGCCTGGGGGGCGCCGAAACCTCCCTGCGGGGCGGGGGGTTGGGGCGCGCCGAAGCCGGGCTGCTGGGCGGGAGGCTGAGCAGGGGGCTGAACCGGCTGCTGCGGCTCGTCCTGCGGTGGGCCGAAACCGCCCCCCTGCGGGGGCTGGTTGGGCGGCGGCGGAGGGGGCGTGGTCATGGTGTGGCTACCTCGGAAGGGGACGGCTCGGAACGGGACGGACGAGTGGCGAGTGGCTCACTTGCCGAAGGCGAGCATCAGCTTCTCCTTCGTCTCGTCGTTGCCGGACAGTCGCGTGGTCGACAGGTAGAACCGGCCGTCGACCCAGTCGTAGGTCCCGGAGTAGAAGCTGTCCTCGATGTCCGCGGTGCCGGCCGGGTGCTGGAGGAGCTTGACCGGGGTGTGGCCGCTGCCCGTGGTCGGGATCGACACGACCTGGCCGCCGTCCTCCCAGGAGGGCTTGACGTAGGCGATGAGCTTGCCGCCCTCGATCTTCAGGGGCAGCATCGACTCCTCCACCGGGGACTTCACGCGCCACTTCTCCTTGCCGTTGGCAAGGCTGATCGCGACGATCTCGTTGGCGCCGGTGGTGGCCTCGGTGGGCAGGTAGAGGGTCTTGCCGTCGGAGGCCACGCCCTGGCAGCCCTGGAGGTCACGCTGGAGGACGGCCCAGCCGCACTCCGGGGTGAAGCTCTCGTCGACATCGACCTGCGAGGCGATGGTGCCGCCGGAGCCGAGCGTGGAGATGTTCCACGCGTCCTTGTCCTCGTTGGTGCTGTAGACCACGACCGGGTTCAGGGAGTAGACCCGGCCGACCTGCCAGCCCTTGTCGGGCTTCCAGGTCCACTTGACCTTGCCGGTCTTCGGGTCGAGCTCCTGGAGCTCGTCGTGCTCGTTGTTGCCGCCCGCGCCGCAGGACGAGACGGCGATCAGCTTCTCGCCGCCCGCGAAGGCGGCCGGGAAGCAGGCGTCGCCGTACTTCTTCTTGTCCCAGATCTTCTTGCCGGAGGTGACGTCGTACGCCGTGCCGGACTGCGAGCGGCCCACCATCAGCGTGGAGCCGGTGATCGACATCTCGATCTGGAGCGTGGAGTCGAAGAGTTCGCCGTCGGCGACCTCGGCCGTCCAGCCCTTCTCGCCGGTGTTCAGGTCGAGTTCCTGGAGCTGGTTGCACTCGGCGCTGTCACTGCTGCCGCTCATGTACGCGACGACGACCTTGTCGTCGGCCGTCTTCTGCGGGGTGACCGCGCAGATCTTCTGCTCGAAGGTGATCGCGTCCCAGGCCGGGGCGCCGTCGTCCACGTTGTAGGCGAAGACCTGCTTGTACGCCGCCTTCACCGCCGTCTTGTCGGTGATCCACAGTCCGGGCGCGTCAGCGCCGGAACCGGGCGCGTCGGGCGCCGACTTGTACCAGAGCACCTTCGCCTCACCGGCCTTGCGGCCCTCGTTGAGGTTCTCCGGGTCGTCGCCGCCGTCACCGCTGCCGTCGCCCGGGTTGACCGGGTCCTCGGAGGCCTTGGGGTCGTCGCTCTTCTGCGCGACGGGCTTCTTCTTCTTGCCGCCGCCGTCGTCACCACTGGTGACCGCGAACACGGTGCCGCCGATGACCAGCAGCGCCGCCACCGCGGCACCGACGACGAGCGCGGGCTTGCCCTTGAAGGGGTTGCGGGAACCACCGGGCGGCGGAGTGGGCGCGCCCGGGTACTGCGGCTGCTGCGGGTAGCCGTAACCGGGCTGCTGGCCGTACGGACCGGGCTGCTGGGGCTGGCCGTAAGGGCCGGGAGCCGGGGTGCCGTAGGGGCCGGGCTGGGCGTACGGGCCCGGCTGCTGGGGCTGGCCGTAGGGGCCGGGGGCCGGGGTGGGCGGCTGCTGCGGGTAGCCGTAGCCGGGCTGCGGCGCGCCCTGCGGCGGCGGGGGTGTCTGGGCCGGCTGGGCCGGGGGCTGCGGGGCCTGGGCCGGGGGCTGCTGCGGCGGCTGCGGTGCGCCGAAACCTCCCTGCGGCGGCGGGTCCTGCGGCGCGCCGAAGCCGCCGTTCGGCGGCTGGTTGGGCGGCTGGCTCATCAGCGGTTTCCCCCTTGTGACCGATGTGGCGCCGCGCTCTGTGGCACTGCTGTGGCGCCGCGCTCCCTGGCGCTGCGTTTCCGCCACACCCGTTGTTCTCAGACGGTTCTCAGACGGCTCTTTCTATCACTCGGCACCGACAACCCACCGGGCCGGTCACCCCCTGTTCCCAAGGGACGACCGGCCCGTGATACCGCCGTTACGCGCCTTCACGCGCCCTTCACGCCGCTTACGCGTCCTCCGCGAGTTCGAGCCAGCGCAGCTCCAGCTCCTCGCGCTGCCCCGCCAAGTCCCGCAGCTCGGCGTCGAGTTCCGCCACTTTCGCGAAGTCGGTGGCGTTCTCGGCGATTTGGGCGTGCAGCTTGGTCTCCTTCTCGGCGACCTTGTCGAGCTGGCGCTCGATCTTCTGCAACTCCTTCTTGGCGGCCCGCTGGTCGGCGGCGCTCTTCTCGGGCGCTGCCTTCTCCACCGCGGGGGCCGCGGCGGCGACCGCCTCCTCCATGCGGTGGCGGCGCTCGATGTACTCGTCGATCCCGCGCGGGAGCATCCGCAGGGTGGCGTCACCCAGGAGGGCGAAGACGCGGTCCGTGGTCCGCTCGACGAAGAACCGGTCGTGGGAGATGACGATCATCGAGCCGGGCCAGCCGTCGAGGAGGTCCTCCAGCTGGGTGAGGGTCTGGATGTCGAGGTCGTTGGTGGGCTCGTCGAGGAAGAGGACGTTCGGCTCGTCCATGAGCAGCCGGAGCAGCTGGAGGCGGCGGCGCTCACCACCGGAGAGGTCGCCGACCGGCGTCCACTGCTTCTCCTTGTTGAAGCCGAACGTCTCGCAGAGCTGTCCGGCCGTCATCTCGCGCCCCTTGCCGAGGTCGACGCGCTCGCGGACCTGCTGCACGGCCTCCAGGACCCGCATGTCCGGGTCGAGTTCGGCGACCTCCTGGGAGAGGTAGGCGAGCTTGACGGTCTTGCCCACGGCGACCCGGCCGCCCGCGGGCTGGGTCTCGCCCTCGGTGCGGGCCGCCTCGGCCATGGCCCGCAGCAGGGAGGTCTTGCCCGCGCCGTTGACGCCGACCAGGCCGATCCGGTCGCCGGGGCCGAGCTGCCAGGTGACGTGCTTGAGCAGCACCTTGGGGCCCGCCTGGACGGTCACGTCCTCCAGGTCGAAGACGGTCTTGCCGAGCCGGGAGGAGGCGAACTTCATCAGCTCGCTGCTGTCCCGCGGCGGCGGCACGTCCTTGATCAGCTCGTTGGCGGCCTCCACGCGGAAGCGCGGCTTGGACGTCCGCGCGGGGGCACCCCGGCGCAGCCAGGCCAGCTCCTTGCGGACCAGGTTCTGCCGCTTGGTCTCCTCGGTGGCGGCGATCCGCTCCCGCTCGGCCCGCGCGAAGACGTAGTCGGAGTAGCCGCCCTCGTACTCGAAGACGTCGCCGCGCTGCACGTCCCACATCCGCGTGCAGACCTGGTCCAGGAACCAGCGGTCGTGGGTCACGCACACCAGCGCCGAGCGCCGCTCGCGCAGGTGCTGGGCGAGCCAGGAGATGCCCTCGACGTCGAGGTGGTTGGTCGGCTCGTCGAGGACGATCAGGTCCTGTTCCTCGATGAGCAGCTTGGCGAGCGCGATACGGCGGCGCTCACCGCCGGAGAGCGGTCCGATGACGGTGTCCAGGCCCTGCGGGAAGCCGGGCAGGTCCAGGCCGCCGAAGAGTCCGGTCAGCACGTCCCTGACCTTGGCGTTGCCCGCCCACTCGTGGTCGGCCATGTCCCGGATGACCTCGTGCCGCACGGTGGCGGCCGAGTCCAGGGAGTCGTGCTGGGTGAGCACGCCGATGCGCAGCCCGCCGGAGTGCGTGACCCGGCCGGTGTCGGCCTCCTCCAGCCTGGCCAGCATCCGGATCAGGGTGGTCTTGCCGTCGCCGTTGCGGCCGACGACCCCGATCCGGTCCCCCTCGGAGACGCCGAGCGAGACACCGTCGAGCAGGGCACGGGTGCCGTACACCTTGCTGACGTTCTCGACATTGACCAGATTGACGGCCATTTCTCTCCTGCCCAGGGGGATCGATCGACCCTCCAGGGTAGTCGGGCGCGCGGGGCGACGGACCGGCTGCCCGGGACCGCGGTCGGTGGGAGCTTTTGGGGGCCGGTTCCTACGCGGAGACCACCGTGGCGCCCGGGGCGGGGCCCGACGCCACACGCACCGCGCGGCAGGTGCCGGAGGAGCGCAGGGACTCGGCCACCTTCGCCGCCGACTCGGGGTCCCGCGTGAGGAAGGCCGTGGTCGGGCCCGAGCCGGAGACCAGCCCCGTGAGCGCACCGGCGGACCGGCCCGCGGCGAGGGTGTCGGCCAGTTCGGGGAAGAGGGAGAGCGCGGCGGGCTGCAGGTCGTTGGAGACGGCCGCGGCGAGCGCGTCCGGGTCGCCCTCGGCGAGCGCGCCGAGGAGGTCCTCGGAGGCGACGGGCCCGGGGATGTCCAGCCCCTCGGCCAGCCGGTCGAACTCACGGAACACGGCCGGGGTCGACAGCCCGCGCGCGGCCATCGCGAACACCCAGTGGAAGGTCCCGCCGGTCTCCAGCGCGCGCAGCTTCTCGCCCCGCCCGGTGCCGAGCGCGGCCCCGCCGACCAGGCTGAACGGCACATCGCTGCCCAGCTCGGCGCAGATGTCGAGCAATTCGTCACGGGAGGCGCCGGTGCCCCACAGCGCGTCGCAGGCCAGCAGGGCGCCCGCGCCGTCCGCACTGCCGCCCGCCATGCCGCCCGCGACCGGGATGTCCTTGGCGATGTGGATGTGGACGTCCGGCGTACGGCCGTGGCGCGTGGCGAGCGCCTCGGCCGCGCGGACCGCGAGGTTCGTCCCGTCGAGGGGGACCTGAGCGGCGTCCGGCCCCTCGCAGGTGACCTTCGGGCCGCCCGGGGACGCGGTGACGGTGACCTCGTCGTACAGGCCGACCGCGAGGAAGACGTTGGCCAGGTCGTGGAAGCCGTCGGGGCGGGCGGCGCCCACCGCGAGCTGGACGTTGACCTTGGCGGGGACGCGTACGGTGACGGCCACTTAGCTGTTCTCCTCGCTGACCTTGTGCTCGGCGATCCGCGCGAACTCCTCGACCGTCAGGGACTCCCCGCGCGCCTGCGGCGAGACCCCCGCCGCGACGAGCGCCGCCTCCGCGGCCGGCGCGGAACCGGCCCACCCGGCCAGCGCGGCCCGCAGGGTCTTGCGCCGCTGCGCGAACGCGGCGTCGACCACGGCGAACACCTCCTTCTGGGAGGCGGTGGTCTTGAGCGGCTCGGCGCGGCGGACCAGCGAGACCAGCCCGCTGTCGACGTTCGGCGCCGGCCAGAAGACATTGCGGCCGATGGCCCCGGCCCGCTTGACCTCGGCGTACCAGTTCGCCTTCACCGACGGCACGCCGTACACCTTCGAGCCGGGCGCCGCGGCCAGCCGGTCGGCGACCTCGGCCTGCACCATGACGAGGGTGCGCTCGATGCTCGGGAAGGTGGCGAGCATGTGCAGCAGCACGGGTACGGCGACGTTGTACGGCAGGTTCGCCACCAGCGCGGTCGGCGCGGGGCCGGGCAGCTCGGTGACGTGCATGGCGTCGGAGTGGACGAGCGCGAACCGGTCGGCGCGCCCGGGCATCCGGGCGGCGACGGTGGCGGGCAGCGCGCCCGCGAGGACGTCGTCGATCTCCACGGCGGTGACCCGGTCGGCCGCCTCCAGCAGCGCGAGCGTGAGCGAACCGAGCCCCGGCCCGACCTCCACGACCACGTCGTCGGGCCGTACGTCCGCGGTACGGACGATACGGCGCACGGTGTTCGCGTCGATCACGAAGTTCTGACCGCGCTGCTTGGTGGGCCGCACACCGAGCACGTCCGCGAGCTCACGGATGTCGGCGGGGCCCAGAAGGGCGTCGGGGGTGGGGCTGGTGCTCACGGGACAAGGGTACGGGGGTGCGCGTACCACCCACGCTCACCCGTGCAGCCGGGCCCCGCAGTGCGGCCAGGGGCTCGCCCCGCGCTGGACGTACAGCTTCTTCGCGCGGAGCGTCTGCTCCGCGGCCGGGGCGTCCTGGGGGCGGCCGCTGCCGCCGAGGCTCCGCCAGGTCCGGGTGTCGAACTGATACAGCCCGCCGTACGTCCCCGAGGGGTCCACAGCGCCCGCCCGGCCGCCCGACTCGCACGCCGCGAGCCCCTGCCAGTCCAGTCCGTCAGCGCCGCGCACGGACGTCGGCATGGGCCTGGTGCCGACCTTGACGACCTGGGTGCGCGGCTCGCGCACGATCTCGGTCCTGATCCGGCGCGGCTTCTGCCGCACGCCGTTGACCGTGCGCAGGGAGTACGTGTCCCGCCGCAGCCCCGGCTGCCCGGCCCGCTCGACGACCTCGGTCCCCCGGAACAGCGCCGGGTCCTCGGTCCGCCGCACGCCGAAGGGGATCTCCTCCTCGCGGACCTCCTTGGTGCCGGTGATCCGCAGCACGGTCACCGTCTGTCCGTCGCGCGGGAAGCTGTCGAGCGGGACGGAGGTGGTGTCCTGTCCGCGCAGGGTGATCCCGGCCTCCGCGACGACCTCCCGCACGCTCGCCGCGTTCGTGCGCACCGTGCGGGCGCGCCCGTCCGCCATGACCGTCACGGAGCGCTCGGTGCGCACATCGAGCGCGAGCCCGGCGCGCCCGATCCGCAGGGAGCGCGCGGTGGACAAGTACGCCCCCTCCGCACGCACTCCCCATTCTTCGAGCGCCTCGTCCACCGTGCGCGCCGTCGTCCACACCTCGTGGCGCTCCCCGTCCAGCGTGAGCCGCACCGGGCGGCCGTAGCGCACCTCGATCTCGTCCCCGCTGCTCAGCTCCGTGCCGGGGGCGGGCGCAACCACGTCGTGCGCCCCCAGCTCCACACCTTCCTGCGCGAGCAGCTCGCTCACGTCGTCGGCGAAGGTGTGCAGGGTGCGCGGGCGGCCGTCGACGCTCAGCTCGATCGCCTTGTCCTTGGCGACGAAGGCGGAGGTGCCGCCCGCGAGGAAGGCGACGACCAGCGCCTGCGGCAGCAGACGGCGCATGGAACCGTCCGCACTCCCCGCGTACCGCGTCTTCCGACGGCGTGCGCCCCGCCGCCCCGCTCCGGCGTGCACGACAGGTGCGAGCGCCCCTTCGTCCGGCGCGCGCCAGTCGTCCCCTTCGTACGCCGGGCGGTAGGTGTCCGTGTACACCTGCCCGTACGCCAGCGTCTCCGCGCTGTGCAGATCCCCGGGGGGCGCGTCGAGGCCGCCGTACGCCGGTGGCGCCTCATACGTCTCGTACTGCGAGTTGCTGCTCACGTCGCCACGCTCCAGAGGGCCAGAGGGGTCCCGATCGGGCCCCCAGAACCTAGCGGAGCGAGTGTCACTCTCCAAAGCGACGCGACTACGCACAGTTGTAGGAAGGTGGGCGCGCGCAGGCTGGGCCGGCGCTCAGTAGGCGAAGGCGCGCGCCGTGTTCGCGCCGAGGGCCGTCGCCAGCGCGTCCTCGTCGATCCCGCGCACGGCTGCCATCGCGCGCACCGTGACCGGAATGAGATACGGGGCGTTGGGCCGTCCGCGGTAGGGCGCCGGGGTGAGGAAGGGCGCGTCGGTCTCCACCAGGAGCAGCTCCAGGGGGGCGACGGCGACCGCGTCCCGCAGGTCCTGGGCGTTCTTGAAGGTGACGTTGCCGGCGAAGGACATGAAGTATCCGGCGCGGGCGCAGACCTCCGCCATCCCGGCGTCGCCGGAGTAGCAGTGGAAGACGGTCCGCTCCGGCGCGCCCTCCTCCTTCAGCACCCGCAGCACATCGGCGTGCGCGTCGCGGTCGTGGATGACCAGCGCCTTGCCGTGCCGCTTGGCGATCTCGATGTGGGCGCGGAAGGAGCGCTCCTGCGCCTCCTTGCCCTCGTCGCCGGTGCGGAAGTAGTCCAGGCCCGTCTCACCGACGGCCTTCACGTGCGGCAGGGCGGCCAGTCGGTCGATCTCGGCGAGCGCCGCGTCGAGTCCGGCGTCACCGCCCGGCACGCGCGCCCCCTGCCGGGACCAGCCGTCGGGATCGCCGAGGACGATGCGCGGGGCCTCGTTGGGGTGCAGCGCGACGGCGGCGTGGACGTTCTCGAACTCCGCGGCCGTGTCCGCGGCCCACTGCGAGCCCCGTACGTCACAGCCGACCTGCACCACCGTCGTCACCCCGACCGACGCGGCCTTCGCGAGCCCTTCCGCCACCGTGCCGGACTGCATGTCGAGGTGGGTGTGGGAGTCGGCGACGGGCACCCGGAGCGGCTCCGGGAGCGGCGGCGCCGCGTTCTTCTCGCTGGAGGAAGGCATGCCCCGATCCTACGAAAGGGGCATGCCCTCCCCGCGGCCGAGCGGGCTCAGCCCGCCTTGCGCTGGAACGGGTGCAGCAGATCCGACAGATGCCAGTGGTGCCGCTCCCCGGCCGGCCCGTGGGCGCGCTCCGCGCCGCGCACCGACGAGACCTGCCCCGCGCGCATGATCCGTACGACATGGCCGTCGCAGTTGTGGCACGTGGGCCGGCTCAGCGGGGAGGGGACGATCTCACCGTCGGCCACGTACAGGACGAACTCCTGCCCCTCGCCGTCCGTGTGGTGCTCGATCTCGTACGACTGTTCCCAGCCGTGCCCGCAGCGCATGCAGGCGAAGGAATACGACTCGTGGACGACGGGGGTCGCCGCGTTGCGGAGGCGGGTCTGCCCTGCGATTTCGCTCATGCCGGCTCCAGATGGTCCGCTGGTGGGGCGGGGTACGCCCCTCACTTCCAGTGGACTCCTCGATCCGGGCGAAAGCACGTGTGCTGTGCACTGTTGGTTCCGCCTTGGACGTTCCTTGCCGAAACGCCCGTGCCCCTTTACCCCGGCGTGGCACAACGTGCCGCCGGACGAGGTCAGCGGGTCTTGGCCGCCACCACCGCGTCGAAGACGACCCGCTTGGGCAGCCCCGCCTCCACCGCCACCGCGGCGATCGCCTCCTTGCGCCGCTCCCCGGCCTCCTCCCGCACCCGCACCCGCCGCACCAGTTCCTCCGGGCCGATCTCCTCGGGCCCCTTCTCCGGGGCGCCCTCGACGACGACGGTGATCTCCCCGCGCACGCCCTCGGCCGCCCACGTGGCCAGCTCGGCCAGCGGACCGCGCTTGACCTCCTCGTACGTCTTGGTCAGCTCCCGGCACACCGCGGCCCGCCGCTGCTCGCCGAACACCTCGGCCATCGCGGCGAGGGTGTCGTCGAGCCGGTGCGGGGCCTCGAAGTAGACGAGCGTGCGCCGCTCCTCGGCGACCTCCCGCAGCCGGGAGAGCCGTTCGCCCGCCTTGCGCGGCAGGAACCCCTCGAAGCAGAACCGGTCCACGGGCAGCCCCGACAGCGCCAGCGCGGTGAGCACGGCGGACGGACCGGGCACCGCGGTGACCCGTACGTCCCGCTCGACGGCCGCCGCGACCAGCCGGTACCCGGGGTCCGACACCGACGGCATGCCCGCGTCCGTGACGAGGAGCACGCGCGCACCGCCGAGGAGTTCGTCGACGAGTTCGGGCGTACGGGCGGATTCGTTGCCTTCGAAGTACGACACCACCCGGCCCTTGGGGGTGACGCCCAGCGCCTGGGTCAGCCGGCGCAGCCGCCGGGTGTCCTCGGCCGCGACGACATCGGCGCCGGCGAGCTCCTCGGCGAGCCGGGGCGGGGCGTCGGCGATCTCCCCGATGGGGGTGCCGGCGAGGACCAGGGTTCCGGGCGTAACTGTCACGTTTCCATCCTCGCAGGCGCCATGCACGGGACTCCCACAGAACGGTTCCCTACGATGGCGCGGTGACCAGTACAGCGTCGTCCATGGACTCCACGGACACCCGGCAGGCCCAGGCGCCGCACGACCAGCGGCCCTCGTGGCAGCAGCGGCTGCGCCGCTTCGGCTACACGGCGGGGTCCAAGAGCGATGTCCGCGACCGTCTAGTGCCGCCGTACGCGCAGCCCGGACCGAGACTGTGGACGGTGTTCGGCCTGCCGCCGGCGCTCGCCGACCGGCTGGTGCGCTGGTCCGGCTGGGGCGGCCCGCTGCTGGTCACGCTGTTCGCGGGCGTGCTGCGGTTCTGGAACCTGGGCAGCCCGAAGGCGGTGATATTCGACGAGACGTATTACGCCAAGGACGCCTGGGCGCTCGTCCACCGCGGCTTCGAGGTCAACTGGGACAAGAACGCCAACGACCTGGTGCTCCAGCTCGGCGACAAGGTCGACATCCCGACGGACGCGGCGTACGTGGTGCATCCGCCGGTCGGCAAGTACGTCATCGGCCTGGGCGAGCTGATGTTCGGGTTCGACCCGTTCGGCTGGCGGTTCATGACCGCGCTGCTCGGCACGCTGTCGGTGCTGATGCTGTGCCGGATCGGCCGCCGGATCTTCCGCTCCACCTTCCTCGGCTGCCTCGCGGGCGCGCTGATGGCGGTGGACGGCCTGCACTTCGTGATGAGCCGCACCGCGCTGCTCGACGGCGTGCTGATGTTCTTCGTGCTGGCCGCGTTCGGCGCCCTGGTCGTCGACCGCGACAAGGCGCGCGAGAAACTCGCGGCGGCGCTGCCCGCCGACGCCGACGGACGGGTCCGGCCGGACGCGCACATCGCGGACACCCTGAGCCTCGGCTGGCGGCCCTGGCGCTGGACGGCGGGTCTGATGCTGGGCCTGGCCATCGGCACCAAGTGGAACGGCCTGTACTTCCTGGCCGCGTTCGGCCTGCTCACGGTCGTCTGGGACATCGGCTCCCGCAAGGTGGCGGGCGCGAGCCGCCCGTACCTGGCGGTGGCCAAGCACGATCTGGGCCTGGCGTTCCTCGCCACGGTGCCGGTCGCGATCATCACGTACATCGCGTCCTGGACGGGCTGGATCATGTCCGCCACGGACGGCTCGGGCGGCTACTACCGCAACTGGGCCGCCACCGACGGCAAGGAGAGCAGCTGGTCGTGGCTGTTCCCGGACTGGTGGCGCAGCCTGTGGCACTACGAGACGCAGGTCTACCAGTTCCACGTCGACCTGTCCTCGCCGCACACCTACCAGTCCAACCCCTGGAGCTGGATCGTCACCGGCCGCCCGGTGTCGTACTTCTACGAGTCCCCCGCGCCCGGCAAGGACGGCTGTCCGGTGGACGCGGGCGAGAAGTGCGCGCGCGAGGTGCTGGCGATCGGCACGCCCCTGCTGTGGTGGGTGGCCGCCTTCGCCCTGCTGTACGTGCTGTGGCGCTGGTTCTTCCGCCGCGACTGGCGCGCGGGCGCCATCGCCTGCGGCATCGTGGCCGGCTACCTGCCCTGGTTCTTCTTCCAGGAACGCACGATCTTCTTCTTCTACGCCGTCGTCTTCCTGCCCTTCCTGTGCCTGGCCGTCGCGATGCTCCTCGGCGCGATCGTCGGTCCACCGGGTTCCAGCGAGACCCGCAGGGTGGCCGGCGCGACCGGCGCGGGCGTCCTGGTCCTGCTGATCGCCTGGAACTTCATCTACTTCTGGCCCCTGTACACCGGCACCGCCATCCCGATCGACGACTGGCGGTCGCGGATGTGGCTGGATACCTGGGTCTAGTGGCGGGCCGATAGCTGGCCCCGGCACCAATCGCGAAACTCCGCCCCCGCCTGTCACACCCTCCGCTTACAGTGCGGGGACCAACGGGGAAACGGGGAGGGATTGCCCAATGGGCAAGGGGGTGAAGGCGACCGTCATCGGCGCGGTGTTCGCGGTGATGGTCGGCGGGGCCGGATACGGCGCCTACAACATCGTGTCCGCGGTGAACGGCGACGGGGGCGGAGCCGCGGAGAAGAAGACCGGGCCGCCGAGCGAGGACGAGGTCCAGGAGACCTCCGAGAAGTTCTTCGCGGCCTGGGAGAAGGGACAGGCGGTCCAGGCGGCGTCGTACACGGACTTCGCCGAGGCGGCCGAGCCGCTGCTGACCGCGTACGGCGAGAGCGCGCGCATCACCGACGTGACGATCACGCCCAAGGCGGCGAACGGCGGGATCGTGCCCTTCTCCGTCAAGGCGAAGGTGTCCTACGACGGGACGTCGAAGCCGCTCGCCTACGACAGCGAGCTGAAGGTGGTGCGCGGGAAGACCTCCGGGCGGGCGCTGGTCGACTGGGACCCGGCGGTGGTCCATCCGGAGCTGAAGAAGGACGACACCCTGGTCACGGGCGAGTCGGCGAGCCCGCCCATCGAGGCGGTGGACCGCGACGGCCAGGTGCTGACGAAGGCGAAGTACCCCTCCCTCGGCCCGATCCTGGACACCCTGCGGGAGCGCTACGGCGACAAGGCCGGCGGCTCCCCCGGTGTCGAGCTGGTGATCAGGCACGCGGCGGAGGGCGTCGCCGACACCCCGCTGCTCACGCTCACCGAGGGCGAGCCGGGCAAGCTGCCCACCACGCTCAGCGCGGGCGTGCAGGCGGCCGCCGAGAAGGCCGTGAAGGGCTACCCCGATGCGTCGGTCGTCGCGGTCAAGCCGAGCACGGGCGAGGTGCTCGCGGTGGCGAACCACCGCAAGGACGCCTTCAACGCCGCCTTCGAGGGGCGGGTCGCACCGGGCTCCACGATGAAGATCATCACGGCGGCGATGCTGATCGACAACGGTGTCACCTCGATGAACGGCCCCGCGCCCTGCCCCGACACCGCCACCTGGCAGAGCCAGACCTTCAAGAACCTCCCGGGCCTCGACGCCAACCCGGGCGCCACGCTCGCCGACACGTTCATGCGCTCCTGCAACACCGGCTTCATCAAGCTCGTCGACGAGAAGCCGCTCACCGACGCCTCCTTGACGACGGAGGCCCAGGACCGGTTCGGGCTCGGCCGGGACAACTGGAAGACCGGCATCATCTCCTTCGACGGCAGCGTGCCCGCCTCCGCCGGGCCGGACCGCGCGGCCAACGCCATCGGCCAGGGCCAGATCCAGATGAGCCCGCTGAACATGGCCTCCGTCACAGCGACCGCGATCACCGGAACCTTCCGGCAGCCCTATCTCGTCTCCCCCGACCTGGACGACCGTGAGCTGGCCACCGCCAAGGGTCTTGAGCCGAACACCGCCGGCCAGCTCAAGCAGATGATGCGGCTCACCGCGACACAGGGCACCGCCCAGGGGGTGATGCAGGGGCTCGGCGGCGACATCGGCGCCAAGACGGGCTCCGCCGAGGTGGACGGGCAGGACGCCAACAGCTGGTTCACCGGTTTCCGCGACGACGTCGCCGCGGCGGCCATGAGCGTGTCCGGCGGACGGGGCGGCGAGGCGGCGGGCCCGATCGTGCGGGCCGTGCTGGCGGCGGGCGGCTGAGGGGTGGCTGAAGTCACCCGCTGAGGACGGGACTCTAGGGTGGTGCCGTCGTTGGGCTGACGGGGACCCTGGGGAATCTCGGAGGATCGGAAGACAGTGGGCAAGAGAAGGCGCGTCGCCGAGCGACGGAAGACGAACCCCGCCGTACTGCTCGGCGGGGCGATCGCCGTGGTCGTCGTGGGCGCCGGGGCCGGCGGCTGGGCGCTCTGGGGCGGGTCGGAGGACGGTTCGCCGACGGCGACCGCCGGCACGAAGCCCAAGGTCAAGACCGGCCCGCTGTCCGCCAAGGAGGTCACCGGCGCCTCCCGTGCCTTCCTCACCGCCTGGCAGCAAGGCAAGGTCTCCGAGGCCGCGGCGGCCACCGACGACGCGGCCGCCGCCCGCGAGCTGCTCACCGGCTACACCAAGGACGCGCGCGTACGGAGCGTCAAGCTCACCGCCGGGACCGCGAAGGGCGCCGAGGTCCCTTTCTCCGTGACGGGCACGGTGACGTTCGACAAGCTCAGCGAGCCGCTGGCCTACGACAGCGCGCTGACCGTCGTACGCCGCAAGAGCGACGGCGAACCCCTAGTCCAGTGGCAGCCGTCCGTGGTCCACCCCGACCTCAAGGACGGCGACACCCTGGTCACCGGCGAGGCCGGGACTCCGCCGATCAAGGCCGTGGACCGGGACGGCGGCGAGCTGACGACCAAGAAGTACGCCTCCGTGGGCGCGATCCTGGACAGCCTGCGCGAGAAGTACGGCAAGACGGCCGGCGGCAAGGCGGGCATCGAGCTGCGGGTGGTCCGCGGCAAGGGGTCCAAGTCGGCGGACAAGACGGTGCTGGAGCTCAGCAAGGGCACGCCGGGCACCGTGGAGACGACCCTCGACCCCCGTCTCCAGGCCGCCGCCGAGGCGCAGGTCGCCAAGAAGGCGCGGTCCTCGGTGGTGGTGGTGCGCCCCTCCACCGGTGAGATCCTCGCCGCGGCGAACGCCTCCAAGGGCTTCAACACCGCCTTCCAGGGCTCCCTCGCGCCCGGCTCCACCATGAAGGTCATCACCTCCTCGCTGCTCATCGAGAAGGACCTGGCCTCGGTGAACAAGACGCATCCGTGCCCGAAGTACTTCACGTACGGGGGCTGGAAGTTCCAGAACGACGACAAGTTCCTGATCAAGGACGGCACCTTCAAGGCGAGCTTCGCCCGCTCCTGCAACACCGCCTTCATCAGCCAGGCTCCCGAACTGGACGACGACAGCCTGACCAAGCAGGCCCAGCAGGTGTTCGGCCTCGGCCTGAACAACTGGTCCGTCGGTGTCTCCACCTTCGACGGCGCCGTCCCGGTGCAGTCGCAGGCGCAGATGGCGGCGGAGCTGATCGGCCAGGGCGGGGTCCGGATGAACCCGCTGAACATGGCGTCCGTCTCGGCGACGGTGAAGGCGGGTGTCTTCCACCAGCCCTACCTGGTCTCCCCCGATGTGGACGGCCGTCAGCTGGCGAAGGCCTCCCGCACGATGGCCGCGGGCACCCTGTCCCAGCTGCGCGAACTGATGGGCTACACGGCGGCCTACGGCACGGCGGCCGAGGCGATGGCCGGGGTCAGCGGTGACGTCGGCGCCAAGACCGGCTCGGCGGAGGTCGACGGCCAGAAGAAGCCCAACGGCTGGTTCACCGCCTACCGGGGCGATCTCGCGGCCGCCGGCGTCGTCCAGGCGGGCGGGCACGGCGGCGAGACGGCGGGGCCGATCGTGGCGGCGCTGCTGAAGCTGGGGGGCTGAGGCCAGGGCCTCAGTGGTGTACGGGCTCGGCGGCCGCGATGTAGGTGCGGCGCAGGAACCGCAGCAGCGCCTTGCTCTCGAACTGCACGACGGAGACGCCCTGCGCGGAGTGGAACTCCACCACCGCCTGCACCCGGCCGCACGGCCACACCCGTACCTCGCCGCTGCCCGTCGGGGCGCGCAGGCCCTGCTCCAGCAGGGACCGGTCGCAGGTCCACTCGTGGGCTCCGGGCAGTCCGAACCGCACCGCGCGGGGATCGAGGTCGGGGTCGTAGCGCAGGACGACGGGGACGGCGTCGCGCTCTTCCTGTATGCGGACGTCGTGGTCCGTGACGATGTGGGCTCGCGCGTACTGCTCGACTACGGACATCGGACGACCCCTTTACGCTGAGCGACCTATGTGAAAGCTGTAAATCCGCTTTCCCTCCAATGTCGCACATTTCCCGTGGAGCGCTCCCACGAACAAAGTGCCCGCGCCGGTTCTTCTTTCTCCCACGCTCTTGCAAGCCATTCGCAACAAGCCACTATCATCGAACGGTGCATGTGCCTGACGGATTCATAGACGCCCCGACCTCTCTCGCGACCGGAGCGGTCGCCGCGGCCGCGGTCGCCGTGAGCCTGCGCGGCGCGCGCCGCGAGCTCGACGAACGCACCGCGCCGCTGGCCGGCCTGGTGGCCGCGTTCATCTTCGCGGTGCAGATGCTGAACTTCCCTGTCGCGGCGGGGACCAGCGGCCATCTGCTCGGCGGCGCGCTCGCCGCGATCCTCGTCGGCCCCTACACGGGTGTGCTGTGCGTGTCCGTGGTCCTGCTGATGCAGGGCATCCTCTTCGCCGACGGCGGGCTGACCGCGCTCGGTGTGAACATCACCAACATGGCGGTCGTCACGACCGTCGTCGCCTACGGCCTCTTCCGCGGCCTGGTGAAGGTGCTGCCGCGCACCCGCCGTTCGGTGACCGTCGCGAGCTTCGTCGCCGCGGTGGTCTCGGTCCCGGCGGCGGCGCTCGCCTTCACGCTGATGTACGCGATCGGCGGCACGACCGATGTCTCGATCGGCAAGGTCGCGGGCGCGATGGTCGGCGTGCACCTCCTCATCGGCATCGGCGAGGCGGCGATCACGGCGCTGACGGTGGGCGCGGTGATCGCCGTGCGCCCGGATCTCGTGTACGGCGCGCGCGACCTGCGTCAGCGCCTGCAACTGCGCGTGAACGGCGCGCTGGTGGACGCTCCGGCGCCCGAAGGGGCGCATGGATCGCCGAGTGGCGCGCCTGTCGCGGCGCGCGCCTCCCGGCGCACGCTGTGGATCACCGGTCTGGTCACCTCGTTCGTCCTCGCCGGCTTCGTCAGCTTCTACGCCTCCGCCAACCCCGACGGCCTGGAGAAGGTCGCCGCGGACCACGGCATCGACGAGAAGACCGAGGACCACGCCTACGCCGACTCCCCGCTTGCGGACTACGGCGTGAAGGACGTGGATGACGCCCGCCTGTCCGGGGGGCTGGCGGGCGTCATCGGCGTCGGCGTCACGGTCGTCGCGGGCAGCGCGGTGTTCTGGACGGTGCGCAGGCGGCGTACGCAGGAGGACTCCGCGCCGGTCTCGCCCGCGAGCACGAGCGTCTGAGATGGGCGCCGGGCACGCGCACAGGCTCTACCGGCACGGGCACTCCCCCGTGCACGGACTGCCGCCGCACACCAAACTCGCCGCCACCTTCGGCTTCGTGGTGGTAGTGGTCTCCACCCCGCGCGAGGCGATGTGGGCGTTCGGCCTGTACGCCGTCCTGCTCGCCGGTGTCGCGTACGCCGCGCGTGTGCCCGCCGGCTTCCTGCTCAAACGCCTGCTGATCGAGGTGCCGTTCGTCGCGTTCGCGGTGCTGATGCCGTTCGTTGCGGAGGGTGAGCGCGTCGAGGTCCTCGGCATGTCGCTGAGCGTCAGCGGCCTGTGGGGCGCGTGGAACGTCCTGGCGAAGGGCACGCTCGGCGTGGCCGCGTCGGTACTCCTGGCCTCCACCACCGAACTGCGCGAACTCCTGCTGGGCCTGCAGCGCCTGAAGCTCCCTCCGCTGCTGGTCCAGATCGCGTCCTTCATGATCCGGTACGGCGATGTCATCACCGACGAGATGCGGCGCATGCGGATCGCCCGCGAGTCGCGCGGCTTCGAGGCGCGGGGCGTACGGCACTGGGGGGTGCTCGCGAAGTCGGCGGGCGCGCTGTTCATCCGCTCCTACGAGCGCGGCGAGCGCGTGCACCTGGCCATGATCAGCCGCGGGTACGCCGGTGCCATGCCGGTCATCGACGAGGTGACCGCGTCCCGGGCGCAGTGGACGTACGCCCTCACCCTCCCCTTCGCCGCTCTCGTCGTATGTCTGCTGGGATGGACGCTGTGACTGCTTCTCTGGAGGTCTCCGGCCTCGCCTTCGCCTACCCCGACGGCCACCAGGCCCTGTTCGGCGTCGACTTCTGCGTCGGACGCGGCGAACGGGTCGCGCTGCTCGGCCCGAACGGTGCAGGCAAGACCACGCTCGTGCTGCACCTCAACGGCATCCTGACCGGGGGCACCGGCACGGTGCGGGTCGCGGGGCTGCCGGTCGGGCGGGAGCACATGGCCGAGATCCGGCGCAAGGTCGGCATCGTCTTCCAGGACCCCGACGACCAGCTCTTCATGCCGACGGTCCGGGAGGACGTGGCCTTCGGACCCGCGGCGGCCGGGCTGAAGGGCGCCGCGCTGGAGGAGCGCGTGGACCGGGCGCTCGCGCAGGTCGGCATGGCGGAGTTCAAGGAACGGCCGCCGCACCACCTGTCGTTCGGGCAGCGCCGCCGGGTGGCCGTGGCGACGGTGCTGGCGATGGAGCCGGAGATCCTCGTCCTGGACGAGCCCTCCTCCAACCTCGACCCCGCCTCCCGCCGCGAACTGGCCGACATCCTGCGCTCGTTGGACGTGACCGTGCTGATGGTCACCCATGACCTCCCCTACGCCCTTGAGCTGTGCCCGCGTGCGCTGATCCTCAGCGAGGGCGTGATCGCTGCGGACGGCGGGACGGGCGAGCTGCTCTCGGACGAGGACCTGATGCGGGCGCACCGGCTGGAGCTCCCGTTCGGCTTCGATCCGCGTTCGGTCCCGGTGCCCGGCGGCCGTCCGTGACAATGGGCGGGTGACGAGCCACGAGGACGGCGCCCCCGGGTCCCTGCTGCTGGACGAGCAGCTGTGCTTCGCGCTGTACGCGGCCCAGCGCGCGGTGACGGCCGCGTACCGGCCGCTGCTCGACGAACTCGGCCTGACGTATCCGCAGTACCTGGTGCTGCTGGTGCTGTGGGAGCGGGGCGAGACGACGGTGAAGGAGCTGGCGGGGGCGCTGCGGCTGGACTACGGCACGGTGTCGCCGTTGCTCAAGCGGCTGGAGAGCGCGGGTCTTGTGCGCCGGGAGCGCTCGGCGGGCGACGAGCGCTCGGTGCTCGTCGCGTGCACGGGGCGCGCGGAGGAACTGAGGGAGCGCGCGGCGCGCGTACCGGGCGCGCTGCTCGCAGCGACGGAGCTGGGCGGGCCGGAGGTCGCGCGGTTGCGCGAGGAGCTGTGGCAGCTCACGGCGAAGGCCCGGTCGGCGGCGGACCGCGCGCGCTGAGCTCTCCGCGTTACCGGCGGTTGCCACCCCCTGACTTCACCAGCACACCTACCGGCCAGTACCTTGTGCACGATGTAATGGCGCACAGGGTAATGACGCACACGCTTTTCCGGGGGAGGACGACCATGACCGAGGACACCGCTGTCGACACCCGTCCCACGAAGATCATGTACGTGGCCGAGGCCACCGCGCACGGCGGCCGGGACGGGTATGTGACCAGTCAGGACGGTCATCTGGAACTGCGCGTGGCGATGCCGCCGCAGCTCGGCGGCGACGGCAACGGCACCAATCCCGAGCAGCTGTTCGCCGCCGGCTTCAGCGCCTGCTTCCACAACGCGCTGGTCCTCGTCGGGCGCCGGGCCGGGTTCGACCTGTCCGGTTCCACGGTCGCGGCGAAGGTCGGCATCGGCCCCAACAAGCAGCGCGGATACGGGCTCGCGGTCGCCCTCAGCGTCTCGCTGCCGGTGCTGGACGCGGACGTGGCGACGAAGCTGGTGGACGCCGCCCACGAGGTCTGCCCCTACTCGAACGCGACCCGGGGGAACATCGACGTCTCGATCCTGCTTGGGTGAGGAGGAGACACCAGCACCGAGCAGGGCGTAGAGGAGTACGGGCGTGGACGTGAACGGCACAGTGGCCGAGGGCTTCGAGCCGGTCGGGGAGGCGTTCGCGCGGAACTTCGAGACGCTCGGGGACCGGGGCGCGGCGGTCGCCGTGTACCGGGACGGGCGCAAGGTCGTCGACCTGTGGGCCGGCACCAAGGACGTCGACGGCACGGACCCCTGGCAGCGGGGCACCGCACAGGTCGTGCGCTCGGCGACCAAGGGCGTCGCCGCCGCCGTACCGCTGCTGCTGCACCGGCGCGGGCTGCTGGATCTGGACGCGCCGGTGGGCGAGTACTGGCCGGAGTTCAAAGAGCGGGGCAAGGAGCGGGTGCTGGTCCGGCACGTGCTGAACCACCGCGCGGGGCTCCCGGTGCTCGACCGGCCGCTCACTCCTCAGGAGGCGCTCGATCCGGTCAAGGGGCCCGAGGCGGTCGCCGCGCAGGCCCCCGCGTGGGAGCCGGGGAGCGCGCACGGCTACCACGCTCTGACCTACGGCTGGATGCTCGACGAACTCGTGCGCCGGGTCACCGGGCAGGGCGCCGGCGCGTGGATCGCGGCGGAGATCGCCGGGCCGCTCGGCGCCGACTTCTGGCTCGGACTGCCGGCCGCCGAGGAAACCGCGGGCCGGGCGGGCCGGGTCGGCAAGGTCGAGGGCCCCGAGCCCTCCTCCGGAGCGGTCCTGCGCGCCCGCCCCAAGCGTTCGGTCACCGACGCCTACGCCGATCCGGACTCCCTCACCCGCCGCGCCTTCGCCGCGATCACGCCCTTCCCCGACCAGAACGAACCGGCCTACCGCGCGACGGCGCTGCCCGCGACCAACGGCATAGCCACCGCCGACGGACTCGCCCGTGTGTACGCGGCGCTCATCGGCGAGGTCGACGGTGTGCGCCTCTTCGACGAGGCCACGGCACGGCTCGCCCGCGCGGAGGAGTCGGCCGGTCCGGACCGGGTCCTGGTCGTGAACACCCGCTTCGGCCTCGGGTTCATGCTGCACGGCAGCGCGTCCCCGTTCCTCTCCCCCGACTCCTTCGGCCACCCGGGCCGCGGCGGCTCCCTCGGCTTCGCCGACCCCGCGTCGGGCATCGCCTTCGGCTATGTCACCAACGGCTTCCGCAAGACGGTCACGGCGGACCCCCGCGCGCAGGCACTGGTGCGCGCGGTACGGCAATCCCTCACGCAGGGCGCGTAACCCTTCGCGCGCGCCCCGCGCTCGTCAATCACGCCAGGCGCGCGAGCCGCCCCGCGCGCCCCGGCGCCTCTTCACACATGAATCGGGTGCGAGGTCCGTCCCGACGCCGCGTCGATCTCCCCGTGCGCCTTCGTCAGCAGCTGCATGGCGAGTTCGTTCAGCGCCCGAGCCGCCGCGATCTCCTCACCGACCCGTGGCTGATTCGCGTCGGTGTGGTGGCGGCTGGCGTGGCCCTGGGACCGTACTTCGGTGCCGTCGGGCAGGCGTACCAGCGCTGCCGAGCGCGTGTGCTGGTCGTCCTCGCTGAACTCCATCTCGACGTGCCATCCCACTGTGGTGTGCATCATGACGATCACCTCCGGAACGCTTGCTTCCAGAGTGCTCCCTCAGCCACCTTCCACACCACCGCAATGACATGGAATGGGCGGCGGTTTCCGGAGCGTTGAGTGGATCATGACGTCTGACGAGCGCACGATCACCAACCCGGCCACGCTCCACGACCCGGCCCCCTTCGGCTACAGCCACGCGGTCTCCGCCCCCGGCGAGATCGTCCACATCGCCGGGCAGTACGCCTCCGACTCCGCCGGCTCCCCGGTGCCGGGCGACTTCGCCGCCCAGGTGGAGCTCGCCTTCGACCGGCTGGAGTCGGCGCTGGCGGGCGTCGGTCTCGGCTTCGAGCACGTGGTGCGGCTCGGCTCGTTCATCGTCGACCACGAGCCCGCCAAGCTCCAGGTGCTCGGCAGGGCGCTCGGCGCCCGGTTCAGCGACCGTCTGCCCGCCCAGACCCTCAGCGGAGTCGCCGCCCTCGCCCTCCCGGGCATGCTCTTCGAGGTCGACGCGGTCGCCGTACGGCCGACGGGCTCCGGCGACAGCGGGAGCTGACCCGCGCCCCCTAACCCGTCCGCAGCATCAGCCCGATACCCACCACCAGCAGCGCCGCGGCGACGACCCGCGGCGCCCCGAACCTCTCCTTGAAGAACACGGCGCCGATCGCCGCCCCCACGATGATCGAGGATTCCCTCAGGGCGGCGATCGGCGCCAGTTCGGCCCGCGTCTGGGCCCACAGCACCAGGGCGTACGCGGCGACGGACAGCACCGCGCCGAGCAGCCCGACCGCGGCGAACGGCCGCAGCACCGCGACCGTCTCCCGGCGCCAGCGGTGCAGCGCGTACGCCGGGATCACCATCCCCTGCACCGCCATCAGCCAGGCGATATAGCCGAGGGACGACCCGGAGGCGCGTACGCCCAGGCCGTCGACGACCGTGTACGCCGCGATGGTCAGGCCGGTCGCGAGCGCCGCGCCGATCGCCGCCCAGTTCGGCCGGTGCCCGCGCAGGCCCCACACGGCGACCCCGGTCAGCCCGGCGCAGGAGACCGCAATGCCGGCGGCCGCCCAGCGGTCCGGCACCTCGTGCGCGAAGAGGGCGGCGAGCAGCGTGACGACGAGGGGCGCGGTGCCGCGGGCTAGGGGGTAGGCCTGCCCGAAGTCACCGAGCCGGAAGGACGTCATCAGCAGGACGTAGTAGGCGATGTGGATCACCGCCGAGGCGATCAGATACGGCCAGGCCCCGGCCGCCGGGAACGCCGTGAACGGCACCGTCGCGAGCCCGAGCAGCATCCCGCCGCCCGAGATCAGCGCGAACCCGACGAGCTTGTCGGGGACGCGGTGGGCGAGCGCGTTCCAGCTGGCGTGGGTGACCGCGGCGAGCAGGACGGCCGTGACGACCAGCGGCGTCACGCCGTGCGCTCGCGCACGTCCACCAGAGCGCCGCCCGCGTGGGCGATCAGGGTCTTGGGTTCCATGGGGAAGACGGTGTACGGGGTGCCCGCGGCGGCCCAGACCAGGTCGTGGTCGAGCAGCGAACGGTCGGCGAGGACCCGGGTCTTCGTCCGGTGCCCGAAGGGCGGTACGCCGCCGATGGCGTACCCGGTGGTCTCCCGTACGACGTCCGCCTTGGGCCGGGTGACCTTCTCGGCGCCCAGTTCGCGGCGCACCAGCTCCATGTCGACGCGGGAGGCGCCGTCCATGAGAACGAGGACGGGCACGCCGTCGGCGGCGAAGATCAGGGACTTGCAGATCTGGCTCAGCTCGCACCCGATCGCGGCGGCCGCCTCGGCGGCGGTCCGGGTGGCCTCCGGAAAACGCCGCACCCGCGCCTCGACCGCCCCGAGCCCCAACTCGTCGAGGGCGGCGGCGAAACGGGGGTGGGCTCCTGACTCGGCGGATGAACCGGCGGGTGAATCGGCAGACGTCATGCACGGCACGCTAGCGGTACGTGTACCAGGCATGCGACCGGATTCGACGACGTAGGACCGCCGTACGACGCCGAAGGACGCCGTAGGAACAGAGTCAGCCGGTGAGGGCGCCACCGTCCCCACGTCGGCCCTCACCGGCTGGTCACTGCGAAGCGGTACGTCAGGCGCGTACCAGCTCCTTGTCCTCGTCGTCCTCGGCCGCGCGCGCCTCGGACAGGCGCTGGAGGCCCTCGCCCTCGACGTCCACGTTCGGCAGGGCGCGGTCCAGCCACTTCGGCAGCCACCAGGCCCGCCTGCCGAGCAGCGCCAGGACCGCCGGGACGATCGCCATGCGGACCACGAAGGCGTCGAAGAAGACCGCGATGGCGAGGCCGAAGCCGATCATCTTGACCATCGACTCGGAGGAGCCGATGAAGCCCGCGAAGACCGCCATCATGATCACCGCGGCGGCCGTGACCACCCGGGCGCCGTGCTTGAAGCCGGTCACCACGGCCTGGCTGGGCTTCTCGCCGTGGACGTACGCCTCACGCATCCGGGTCACGAGGAACACCTCGTAGTCCATCGCGAGGCCGAAGACCACGCCGACCATGAAGATCGGCATCATCGACATGATCGGACCGGTCTCCTCGACGCCCATGAGGCCGGACAGCCAGCCCCACTGGAAGACCGCGACCACGGCGCCCAGCGCGGCGAGCACGCTCAGCAGGAAGCCGAGCGCCGCCTTCAGCGGGACGAGGATGGAGCGGAACACCGCGATGAGGAGGAGGAAGGCCAGGCCCACCACCAGCGCCAGATACGGGATCAGCGCGTCGTTCATCTTCTGCGAGAAGTCGATGTTCATCGCCGTGGTGCCGCTGACCAGCACCTCGGTGTCGGTGTCGGCCTCGATGCCGGCGCCGGTGTCCCGGATGGCGTGGACCAGGTCCTCGGTCTCGGTGGAGGAGGGCTTGGAGTCGGGGATCACGGTGATGGTGAAGGTGTCCCCGGACTTGTTGAACGTCGCCGGGGTGACCGTGACGACGCCGTTCAGGTCCTTGATCTCGTCGGCCACCTCGGTGGCGGCCGCCTCGGGGTCGGCGCTGCCCTTGGCGTCGCCGACGACCATCAGGGGGCCGTTGAAGCCGGGTCCGAAGCCCTCGGAGAGCAGGTCGTAGGCGCGGCGCTGGGTGGTGGAGGTGGGCTGTGACCCGTCATCGGGCAGGCCCAGCTCCAGCGAGGTGACCGGGACGGCCGCGGCGCCGAGGCCGATGATGCCGAAGAGCAGCACGGCGACCGGACGGCGGACCACGAAACTGGCCCAGCGGGTGCCCATGTTGGGCTTGACCGGCCCGTCCGAGCTCTTCTTCCTCCGGCCGAACAGCTTGCTCTTGGCACCCGCGGGCTGGACCTTGCGGCCTGCGTAGCCGAGCAGCGCCGGGATCATCGTCAGGGCGATCAGGACCGCGATCACGACCGTGCCGGCCGCGGCGACGCCCATCTTGGTCAGCATCGGGATGTTGACGACCGACAGGCCCACCAGCGCGATCACGACGGTGAGACCGGCGAAGACGACCGCGGAGCCCGCGGTGCCGGTGGCCCGGCCGACGGCTTCCTCGCGGTCCCGGCCCTCGGCCAGTTCGGCGCGGTAGCGGGAGACGATGAACAGCGCGTAGTCGATGCCGACCGCGAGGCCGATCATCATGGCCAGCGTGGAGGTGGTGGAGCCCAGCTCCAGCGCGTTGGCGAGCGCGGTGATCGTGGAGACGCCGATGCCGACGCCGATCAGGGCGGTCAGCAGCGGCAGTCCGGCCGCGACCAGCGAGCCCAGGGTGATGACGAGGACGACCGCGGCGACCGCGATACCGATGATCTCGGTGGACCCGGTCTCGGGTGTGGCCTGGAGCGCGTCACCGCCGATCTCCACGGTCAGGCCGGTCTCGCGGGCCTCGTCGGCGGCGTGCTCGAGGGCCTCCTTGGAGGAGTCCTCGAGTTCCATGCCGGAGACCTCGTAGCGGACCTGGGCGTAGCCGACACCGCCGTCCTTCGAGACCGACTCGGTCTCGAAGGGGTCGGTGACGGAGACGACCTCGGAGCCGGTGCCGAGTTCCTTGACGGCCTGCTCGACGGCGGCCTTGTTGTCGGCGTCCGCGAGCTTCTGCCCGTCCGGCGCCTGGAAGACGACACGGGCGGTCGCTCCGTCGGCGCTGGAACCGGGGAATCGTTCCTCCAGCAGGTCGAAGGCCTTCTGGGCCTCGGTGCCGGGGATGGAGAAGGATGAGTTGCCCGCGGCGGGCGCGGAGGCGGCGCCGACGCCCGCGAGCGTCAGCAGGGCCACCCAGATCAGGGCGACGAAGTGCCGGCGCCGAAAGGCGAGACGGCCCAGTCGATAGAGGAACGTGGCCACGGAGGCGTACTCCCGGTCATGTCGTGGGGGTGTTCAGGGCAGGGTGGATCAGCCCGGCGACGTGAGCGGTGACGTCAGGTGGAGGGCTTGCTGGGGACTTGTCAGGTGGTGGGCACGCCGAGGGCGGGGAGGACCACGGCGTCGATGTACGAGATGAGGAAGTCCTGCGTCGGCGGCAGCTCGTCGATCATCGTGCGGGCGGCGAACCCGCCGAGCATCATGTGCATCATGTAGCCGATCGCCGGGTTGTCCGCTCGGACCTCGCCCCGGTCGATCGCCCGCTGCACCAGGCGACGGAACTCCGCCATCTCCGGTTCGACGAGATGCTCCCGGAACGCCCGCAGCAGATCCGGGTTGCTGTGCACGGCCATGGCGAGGCCCCGCATCAGCGCGGAGTTCTGCTCCATCTCGCAGTCGTCCGAGCGCAGGGTGAGGGCGTGCAGATCACCCTTGAGCGACCCGGTATCGATGTCGCCCAGGCCGATGCCGCCCGGCTTGCTGTGCCGTACGGCCTTCGCGACGAGCTCGGCCTTGCCGCCCCACTGGCGGTAGAGCGTGGCCTTGCTGGACTTGGTGCGCGCGGCGACCGCGTCCATGGTCAGGGCGTCGTAGCCGACTTCGCGGAGCAGGTCGAGCACGGCCTCGTACAGCTCGGCCTCACGCTCGGGCGTGATCCGGCTGCGACGCGCGGTTGCTGCCTCGGCCATGATGCACTCCCCTTTCCGCTGGGAACCGCCCGCTGGGAACGACACGGTTTCGTACAGGACGAATGTACCGCAGGGCTCATGCGAAACGAAACCGTTTCGTACGTGTCCTGGGTCACCCTTCGCGCATCCGTCCGCTTTCTCACGAGTTGCCCGGGCCCATCCAGCGGAAAAGCATGAGGAGGTGAGCTATCTGCGCCTGCCCCATCTCAACGGTGACCTGCTGTGCTTCGTGGCCGAGGACGACCTCTGGCTGACCGACCTGGACGGACCCGGCCGCGCCTGGCGGCTCACCGTCGACCGCACCAAGGCGGGCCACCCCCGCTTCTCGCCCGACGGCACGCAGCTCGCGTACACGAGCTGGCGCAGCCTCGTCCCCGAGATCCACCTGGTCCCGGCGGACGGCGGACCGGGGCGGCAGCTCAGCCACTGGGGCACCGCGGACACCCAGGTCACCGGCTGGACCCCGGACGGCGACATCCTCGCCGTCGCCTCCCACGGCGAGCCCTTCTCGTACTTCACCTGGGCCTACAAGGTCACCCCCGACGGCTCCCCCGGCCGCAAGCTGCCCTGGGGCCCGGTCAGTGACATCCAGGTCGCCGACCTCGACAGCGAGCGCAAGACCCTGCTGCTCACCGGCACCCCGCCGCACGAGCCCGCCTCCTGGAAGCGCTACCGGGGCGGCGCCACGGGCCGCCTGTGGTTCCACGGCGAACGGCTGCTGGCCGACCTCGACGGCCATCTCGCCTGCCCCATGTTCGTCGGCGGCCGGATCGCCTTCCTCTCCGACCACGAGGGCGTCGGCAACCTCTACTCCTGCGCCCACGACGGCTCCGACCTGCGCCGCCACACCGACCATGACGCCTTCTACGCGCGGCACGCCGCCAGCGACGGCACCCGGGTGGTCTACCAGTGCGCGGGCGAGCTGTGGATCGTCGACGACCTCGCCGGCGCCCCGCGCAGGCTGGACGTCCGGCTCGGCGGCCCCCGCGCGGGGCGGCGCCGCTACCAGGTCCCGGCCGCCCAGCACGTCGACGGCATCTCCGTGGACGAGACCGGCCGCGCGAGCGCCGTCGTCGTCCGCGGCAGCCTGTACTGGCTCACCCACCGCGACGGCCCGGCCCGCACGATCACCGACACCCCGGGCGTACGGGTCCGGCTCCCGGAGATGCTCGGCTCGGTCGGCCAGGTCGCCTACGTCACCGACGCCGAGGGCGAGGACGCCGTCGAGATCGCCTATCTGCCCCGGGCGACCGGCGACCGCGAGCCGAGGAGGCTGGCCTCGGGCGAGCTGGGCCGGGTCCTGGAAGTGGTCTCCGATCCGCAGGGCGAGCGCCTGGCCATCGCCGCGCACGACGGACGCGTACTGCTCCTGGACGCCACCGAGGACTCCAACGGCGAGGTGACCGAGCTGATCCGGTCCATCAACGGGCCGGTGCGCGACCTCGCCTTCTCGCCGGACGGCTCATGGCTGACCTGGTCGCACCCGGGCGTCGGCCGCTCCCTGCGGCAGATCAAGATGGCGCGGATCTCCGGTGTCGGAGCGACGGGCGAGACGGGGCGCGTGATCGTCGACGTCACCAACGGCCGCTTCGAGGACGAGAACCCGGTCTTCACCAGCGACGGCCGCTATCTGGCCTTCCTCTCCTGGCGCGGCTTCGATCCGGTGTACGACGTCCACACCGGCGACCTGTCCTTCCCGCTCGGCTGCCGCCCCTACCTGGTGCCCCTGTCCTCGGCGACGCCGAGCCCGTTCGCGCTGAACCCGGAGGGCCGTCCGGCGGCGGGGGGCCTGGACCCGGTGGAGGACGAGGGCGGCGAGGGCGGCGCGGTCACCGTGGAGATCGAGGGCCTGGAGGCCCGGGTGACGCCGTTCCCGGTCACCGCCTCCAAGTACTCGGCGCTGTACCCGGTCGCGGGCGGCGGCCTGGTCTGGCTGCGCTGGCCGATCTCGGGGGCGCTCGGCGAGACCTTCGCCAACCCCGACGACACCAGTGGCCGGCCGACCCTGGAGCACTTCAGCATCAGCAAGGCCAAGAAGTCCGAACTCGTAGAGCATCTGGACTGGTTCGCGGTCAGCGGCGATGGCAGCCGGCTCGTCGTGGTCGACGAGGGGGACCTGCGCGCCGTACCCGCCACGGAGAGCGGCGACAGCGACTCCACGGTGTGGATCGACGCCCGCCGCATCCTGCACGAGGTCGACCCGGCCGCCGAGTGGCGCCAGTCGTACGAGGAGGCGGGCCGGCTGATCCGCGCCTACTTCTGGGACCCCGGCATGTGCGGCATCGACTGGGACGCGGTGCTGGCCCAGTACCGGCCGCTGGTCGACCGGGTGGCCTCCCCGGACGACTTCGCCGATCTGCTCCGCGAGGTCCTGGGCGAGCTGGGCACCTCCCACGCCTATGTCTCCGCGGCCCGCCGCAACGAGGGCCCGCCCCACTACCAGCGGCGCCAGGGCCTGCTCGGCGCCAACTTCGTCCACCGGGAAGCGGGCTGGACGGTACGCCGGATCCTCCCCGGCGACTCCTCCGACTCCAAGGCCCGCTCACCGCTTGCGGGCACCGGGATCCGCGAGGGCGCGGTGCTGACCCACGTCGACGGCCGCGAGGTCGACCCGGTGACGGGCCCGTATCCGCTGCTGGCGGGGGCGGGCGGTACGACGGTGGAGCTGACGTTCGTCCCGGCGGAGGGCGTGGGCCGCTCGCGCCGGGTCGCCGTGGTCCCGCTGACCGACGAACGCCCCCTGCGCTACCAGGACTGGGTGGCCAAGCGGCGTGCGGTCGTACGGGAGCTGAGCGGCGGCCGCTGCGGCTATCTGCACATCCCCGACATGGGCGGCTCCGGCTGGGCCCAGTTCAACCGCGATCTGCGCATGGAGGTCTCCCGGCCCGCGCTCATCGTCGACGTGCGCGGCAACGCGGGCGGACACATCAGCGAACTCGTCGTGGAGAAGCTGACCCGCACGATCCTCGGCTGGGACCTCACCAGGAACGCCCAGCCGGTGTCGTACGCCTCCAACGCCCCGCGCGGGCCGGTCGTCGCCCTCGCGGACGAGGCGACCTCCTCCGACGGCGACATGATCACGGCCGCCTTCAAGCTCCTGAAGCTGGGCCCGGTCGTGGGCCAGCGCACCTGGGGCGGGGTGGTCGGCATGACCGGGCGGCACCAACTCGGCGACGGCACGGTGATCACGGTGCCGATGAACGCGGCCTGGTTCGACGCGTACGGCTGGTCCATCGAGAACAAGGGCGTCACCCCGGACCTGGAGATCCTGCGCACGCCGCTGGACTGGGCCGAGGGCCGCCACGCGCAACTGGACGACGCGGTACAACTGGCCCTGGACCTGCTGGAGACGAACCCTCCGGCGATCCCGCCGGACTACTCGCACGTTCCGGACAGGTCGCGTCCGAAGCTGCCGCCGCGCGCATGAGACTCGCGCATGAGAAAGGGTGCCCCTGGTGAGGGGCACCCTTTCCGCTCAACGCGCACCGTCAGGCGTCATAGTCCTGGTCGAAGCGGTCCTGCTCTTCCTGCTGCATCCGCTCCGTGTCCTCGTCGCGGCCGCGGTGCTGGCCTCGCTCCTGCTGGCCGCGTTCCTGCTGGCCGCGCTGCTGCTGGCCGCGTTCGCGCCCCGGCTGCATCCGCTCCTTGGCCTGCTGCTGCCGCTCGGACTTCTCCTGGAACTGGTCCTTCATGCCCATGAGGTTTCACTCCCGTAATGGGTGAGGGGATCGGGCCCGACCAGATTCACACGCGGCGTGACGCAGCGCATGTCGATCACTTACGGTGCGTGACGCGCTCCTGCTCATCGGCCTCGCCGCCCGCTCCGACAAGACCGATCCGCATGCCGTCGAGCCGGTCCGCGAACCTGCGCATCTCCCGCTGGCCGACGGTCCCGATGAGCGCCGGCAGATACCCGCGCACCCCCTGCATCCCGCGCAGCCACCACTGCCCGTACACATGGCTGGAGCGCCGCTCGATCCCGGCCACGATCCGGTCGACGGCCGGACCCAGCGGGTACGTCTTGTTCGACGGCCACGGCAGCCGCTGCCTCAGCTCCCGCATGACGTCGTCCTGATCGGCCCCGCGCACCATGTCCGTGTCGGTCCAGGACAGATACCCGACGCCCACGCGTACGCCCTTGTAGCCGACCTCGGCGCGCAGGCTGTGCGCGTACGCCTCCACGCCCGACTTGGACGCGCAGTACGCGGTCATCATCGGCGCCGGGGTGATCGCGGCGAGGGAGGCGATCTGGAGCAGATAGCCGCGGCTCTCCATCAGCACCGGCAGGAACGCCCGCGCGGTGACGGCCGAGCCGATGAGGTTGACCTCGATGACCCGCCGCCACGCCTCGGGGTCGGAGTCGACGAACGGACCGCCGCTGGCCACACCGGCGTTGGCGACGACGATGTCGACCTTCCCGAACCGCTCCTTGACCTCCCGCGCCACCCGCGCCATCGCCTCGTGGTCGGTGACATCGGCGTACCAGTGGTCACTCTCGCTGTGCAGCCGCTCGGAGACCTGCTTGAGCGCGTCCGCTTCGAGGCCGACCAGCGCCACCTTCGCGCCCCGCGCGGAGAGCTTGCGGGCAAGCAGCTCACCCACGCCCCGCGCCGCTCCGGTGACGACGGCGACCTGTCCTTCGAGGCTCACCCTGCTCATGCGCCCTCCTTGATCTGTGCGTAGGCGACGACGAGTTCACGAATCCTTGCGCTCACCAGCTCCGGCGCCTCCACCGGCGTCATGTGCCCGAGTCCGGGCAGCTCGGTGAGCCCGACGCAGGTCGGCAGCGCGGCGGCCAGCGACCGCGCGTGCACGGGCGGTGTGAGCCGGTCGGCGGTCCCCACGACCACCGCGGTCGGCACCCTCAACTCCCGTACGCCGTGGTCGAGGTCGAGCCGGTCCAGCACCTGCGACCAGGCGTGCCGCACCCGCCGTGGACAGGCGTGCACGATCCGCGCGCACGCCTCGACCATGTGCGGCGCCGAACCGGGCCCCATGGTCCCGTACTTCAGCACCCGCCGCGCGAGCGGCGTGACCGGCCCGAGCGGCGCCCGCGACCCGAGGATCTGCTGGGTCAGCCAGGTCCGCGGCCGGCCCGGCCTGATCGGTACGACGGTGGACTCGGCGACCAGCCGGGACGAACCGGTGCTGCACAGCAGCACGGCGGCCGCGTGCTCCCGGAACGCGGGCCGCGCCGCGGCGGCCAGCACCGTCATCCCGCCCATCGAGTGCCCGGCGATCACCGCCTTCTCCCCCGGCGCGAGGGTCGCCTTCAGTACGGCTTCCAGGTCGTCGGCGAGTTCCTCGGTGCCGCAGGCGCGGCTCGCCGGACTGCGCCCGTGGCCGCGCTGGTCGTAGGCGATGACGCGGTGGCCGGTGGCCAGCTCCCGTATCTGCGCCGCCCAGAAGGCGGTCGAGCAGGTCCAGCCGTGCGCGAGGACGACGGGGGGCGCGTTCTCGGGGCCGTGCACCTCCACGTGCAGGCGCGCGCCGTCCGCGGAGATCACGGTGAGTTCGCGGGCGGGGGCGGGCGGGGCGTAGGGGCCAGAGCTCACGTGCGTCAGGCGGCTCATGCGCCCACCTCCGGGCGTGCGTCGGCGACTTCGCGCCCCTTGGCGGTGCGGGCGCTCTTCTTCACGCTGCTGCGCTCCTTGGTGGCGCCAGCGCTGCCCTTCGCGCTCTCGCGCTCCTCGGTCGCGGTCGCGCCGTCCTCCGCGCCCGCGGCGCGCACCACCGCGTACTCCGCGAGATCCACTCGCCGGGTCGCGCGCCGGAACTCGCCGGTCGTGCCCGGCCAGATCGTGGTGTTGCGGCCGCTCGCGTCCAGGTACCAGCTCGTGCAGCCGCCGGTGTTCCACACCGTGCGCTTCATGCGCTCCTGCACGCGGTGGTTCCAGGCGCGCACGGCGCTCGGGCGGGCGTCCAGGGCGACGCGTCCGCCGAGGACGTCCAACTGCCGGACGTAGTCGGCGAGGTAGTTGAGCTGGCTCTCGATCATGAGGATCATCGACGAGTTGCCGAGCCCGGTGTTGGGCCCGATGATCGTCATCCAGTTCGGGAACCCGGCGGCGGACGCGCCCCGCAGCGCCTCCATGCCGCCCTTCCACGTCTCGGCGAGCGTCCGCCCGTCCGCGCCGACGACCCGCTCCGCGATGGGCATGTCGGTGACATGGAAGCCGGTGCCGAAGACGATCGCGTCGACCTCGGTCTCGGTACCGTCGGCCGCGACCACCGTCGAACCGCGGACCTCGGCGAGCCCGCTGTCGACGACATCGACATTCGGCCGGGCGAGCGCCGGGTAGTACTCACTGCTGAGCAGGATCCGCTTGCAGCCGATGCGGTAGTCCGGCGTGAGCTTGGCCCGCAGCGCCGGGTCCTTGATGGCGCGGGCCATGTTCTGCCGGGCGAGCTTCTCGACCAGGCCGAGTTCGTTCGGGTGCTTGGTGAACGCCTGCACCTGGAGTTCGCGGATGCCCCAGAGCAGTCCGCGCCGGGCCTGGGTGGTGAAGGGGAGCTGCCGGTGCAGCCAGCGCTCCACCCCGCTGATCGCGCGGTCCATGCGCGGCATCACCCACGGCGGGGTGCGCTGGAACAGGGTGAGCCGGGAGACCTCCGGCTGGACGGCCGGCACGATCTGGATCGCGGAGGCACCGGTGCCGACCATGGCGACCCGCTTGCCGCGCAGGTCGTAGTCGTGGTCCCAGCGGGCGGAGTGGAAGACCTTGCCGGGGAAGGAGTCGAGGCCCGGGACGTCCGGGACCTTGGGGTCGGACAGCGGCCCGGTGGCCGAGACCACGAGGTCGGCCGAGAGGTTCCCGGCGGTGGTCTCGATGTCCCAGCACAGCCGCTCGGCGTTCCAGGCCATCCGCTTCACCTCGGAGTCGAAGCGGATGTGCGGGCGCAGCCGGAAGACGTCGGCGACGTGCTCCAGATAGGCGCGGATGTGCTCCTGGCCGGAGAAGGTGCGCGGCCAGTCGGGGTTGGGCGCGAAGGAGAAGGAGTACAGGTGCGAGGGGACGTCACAGGCGCACCCGGGGTAGCTGTTGTCCCGCCAGGTGCCGCCGACACTGGACGCCCGCTCCAGGACGACGAAGTCGGTGACGCCCTCGCGCCGCAGCCGCACCGCGGCTCCGAGCCCGCCGAACCCGGATCCGATCACCGCCACCCGTACATGCTCGTGTTCGGTCATCCCGAAGCCCCTCCACAGCCGTGCGACTCTGCCAGTGAACACTGGCGCAATGGGAGCGTAGAGCAGCTCCGTACTCGTGGGTAGGGGGTGAGCCGAGGAAAGTTACCCCTGGTACGCCATAGGCTTCCGGCGTGGCACAAGACGCTGGACGACCCGAGGGCCGACACGAGTACCGCATGGAGGAGCTGGCCCGGCTGGCCGGCATCACCGTGCGTACCCTGCGCTTCTACCGCGAACGGGGTCTCATCCCCCCGCCCCGCCGCGAGGGCCGCATCGCCTGGTACGACGACCGCCACCTGGCCCGGCTGCGCACGATCTCGGCGATGCTGGAACGCGGCCACACCCTCAGCGGCATCGCCGAACTCGCCGAGGCCTTCGACCACGGCCGCGATGTCGCCGACCTGCTCGGCATGGACTCCCCCACCGAGGAGACCCCGGTCCGCCTCACCCCCGAGGAACTCGCCGACCACTTCGCCGACGACGTCACCCCGGAGAACTTCGCCGCCGCCCTGGAACTCGGCTATCTCGCCACCGACGGCGAGGAGATCATCCACATCAGCCGCCGCCTGCTGGACGTCTCCGCCGCGCTGGTCCGCGAGGGCATCCCACTCGCCGAGGTACTGGCCGCGGGCAAGGAACTCCGCGCCCACGCCGACATCCTCGCCGACCTCTTCGCCGACCTGATCCTCCGCCACGGCACCGAGGAGGACCTTCCCCGCCTGCGCCCCCTCGCGCGCAGCGTGGTGGAGGCGGAGATGTCCCTGGCCCTGGACCGCCGCCTGCGCAAGCGGTCGTAGCGGGGGCGCAAGCGGTCACAGTGGGGGCGTGGGCGGTGGCGAGGAGGCGCGGGCGGGGTTGAGAGCGCTGTCGGCGCGTGCGGGGGCGAGGGCGCTCTCGGCACGTGCGGGGTCGGCGGCGCCCCAGAGTGCGCGCGGCGCCGAGGGCGCCCCGCGGCACCCGGGGCGTAGGGCGTGCTCAACCCGCCCACGGCGCACGCCCGCTCACAGATCCACCCGCGCGCACCGGCGCACAGGGCAACACCCCGCGCACCACCATGCGAGGCCCGCGCCCGCGCACGCCCGCGCGCGGACACTCCGCCGCGCGCCTACTCGTAGACGACTGTCACCGGCGCATGATCCGACCAACGCTCCTCGTGCGTCGCCGCGCGCTCCACGAAGCCCTTGACCGCCCGGCCCGCGAGCCTCGGCGTCGCGATCTGGTAGTCGATGCGCCAGCCGGTGTCGTTGTCGAAGGCACGCCCCCGGTACGACCACCAGCTGTACGGCCCCTCCACGTCCGGGTGCAGGGCGCGCACGACGTCGACGTAGCCGCCCTCCGCCGGATCGAGGACCTGGCCGAGCCACTCGCGCTCCTCGGGGAGGAAGCCGGAGTTCTTGGTGTTGCCGCGCCAGTTCTTCAGGTCCGCCTGCTGGTGGGCGATGTTCCAGTCCCCGCAGACGACGACCTCGCGCCCGTCGGCGGCGGCGCGCTCGCGCAGGCCCTTGAGGTAGGCGAGGAACTCCCCCATGAAGCGGACCTTCTCGTCCTGGCGCTCGGTGCCGACCTCCCCGGAAGGGAGGTACAGCGAGGCGACCGTCACACCGGGCAGATCCACCTCGGCATAGCGCCCGCTCGCGTCGAACTCGCTCGACCCGAAGCCGACCTGGACACGGTCGGGCTCGCGCCGGGTGTAGAGGGAGACACCCGCGCGCCCCTTGGCGGCGGCGGGCGCGTGCACGACATGCCAGCCGTCAGGCTCTCGCACGGCCTCCGGCAGCTGCTGCGCCTCGGCCCGTACCTCCTGGAGGCACAGCACATCGGCGGAGGTCTCGGCCAGCCACTCCACGAAGCCCTTCTTCGCGGCGGCACGCAGCCCGTTCACATTCACGCTGGTCACAATGAGCACCCGGGCACGATACCCGCAGACTGGACCGAGTCCAGATTCCGACTACTTATGACTGTACGGTTGCCTGCATGCAGATCCGCCGCGTCTCCTTCGACCACCCCGACGCCGTGAAGCTCAATGACGCAGTCCAGGCCGAGTACGCCGTCCGCTACGGCGACGACGGCGACGCCACGGTCATCACCACCACCGACTTCGAGCCGCCGAACGGCGTGTACCTCATCGCTTACGACGAGCACGGCACCCCGGTCGCCTCGGGCGGCTGGCGCGTCCAGGACACGAACGACGAGGGCAACATCGACGGCGACGCCGAAGTGAAGCGCATGTACGTGATCGACAGCATGCGCGGCCGTGGCCTCGCCCGGCGCATCCTGGCCGCCCTGGAGGAGGACGCCCGCGGGGCGGGCCGACAGCGCATGGTGCTGGAGACGGGCACCATGCAGCCGGAGGCCGTCGCCCTGTACGAGTCCAGCGGCTACGAGACGTGCGCGAAGTTCGGCTACTACCGCTTCCACGAACTGAGCCTGTGCTTCGCCAAGCCGCTCACCCTCTGAGATAGGCCAGCACGGCGAGGACCCGGCGGTGGGTCTCCTCCGCCGGCGGCAGGTCCAGCTTGGTGAGGATGGACCCGATGTGCTTGCCGACGGCGGCCTCGGACACCACCAGCGCGCGGGCTATGGAGCCGTTGGACCGGCCCTCGGCGACCAGCGCCAGCACCTCCCGCTCACGCGGGGTGAGCCGCTCCAGCGGGTCCCGGCGCCGCCGCAGCAGCTGCCGTACGACTTCCGGGTCGACGACCGTGCCGCCGGCCGCGACCTCGTCCAGCGCGGCCGTGAACTCCTCGACCTGGCCGACCCGGTCCTTCAGGAGGTACCCGACACCGGATCCGTCGCCGGAGTCCAGCAGGTCGGCGGCGTACGTCCGCTGCACGTACTGGCTGAGCACCAGCACCGGCAGCGCGGGGCTCTTCTCGCGCAGCCGGACGGCCGCGTGCAGCCCCTCGTCCTGGAAGCCGGGCGGCATCCGGACGTCGGTCACCACGATGTCCGGCTCGTGCTCCTCGACGGCGGCGAGCAGCGCCGGAGCGTCGCCGACGGCTGCGACCACGTCGTGGCCGCAGCGGGCGAGCAGACCGATCAGGCCTTCGCGCAGCAGCACGCTGTCCTCGGCCAGGACTACGCGGAGCGGCCGGTGGGTCCGGCGGTCTCCGTGCGCTCGGTCCGCTTCAGCTCGCAAGGAATCTCCACACGCAGCAGGGTCGGTCCGCCCGGCGGACTGGACAAGGAGAGTCTGCCATCGAGCACTGACACCCGGTCGGCGAGACCGGTCAGCCCGCTGCCCCGGCCCGCGTCCGCACCGCCCCGGCCGTCGTCGCGCACCTGGAGCACCAGCCGCCCGCCGTCGTGCCCCCCGCTGACCTGGGCACGCCGGGCCCCGCTGTGCTTGTCCACATTGGCGAGCGCCTCGCACACCACGAAGTACGCGGCGCTCTCCACCGCCCGCGACATGCGTCCGGGCAGGTCGAGGTCGACGTCCACGGGGATCGCGCTGCGGTCGGCGGCGTCGGCCACGGCCGCGTTGAGGCCGTAGTCGGCGAGGACCCGCGGGTGGATGCCCTGGATCAGCTCGCGCAGTTCCTCCAGGGCCCGCCCGGCCTCCTCGTGGGCCTTGGCGAGCTGGTCGGCGAGGGGACCGGGCGGGACGTCCAGGCGGGCCAGGCCGAGGGTCATGGTCAGGGCCACGAGGCGTTGCTGGGCGCCGTCGTGCAGATCGCGTTCGATACGGCGCCGCTCCGCCTCGAACGCGTCGACCAGCCGCACTCGGGAGCGGGCGAGTTCGACGACCCGCTCGCCGAGATCCGCATCGCGCGGGGCGATCAGCAGCCGGGTCAGCTCCGCGCGGGCGCCCGCCGTCACCGCGAGCACATAGGCGCCCGCGGCGAGCAGCAGCACCCCCAGCAGCGCCACGCCGAAGGCGGTCGGCCAGTCGGTGACCGTCCACTGCTTGAGCACCTTGGCCTCCTGGCCGTCGCCGGCCGTCGCCATCAGCAGCGGGGTGGCGACCATCGACGCCGGGAACAGCAGCGCCACGGTGACCGCGAGCGCCTCTGCGGGCCAGAGCAGGACGGCGAAGACAAGCGCGTACCCGAGTTCACGCCAGGTCTGCCGCTCCCTCAGCCGCGTGGCGAACCAGCACCACAGTCCGGGCTCGGCGGGCTCGTGGTGCCTCCCCCGCGCGGGGCTTGCGTCGATCAGCCGCAGCCTGCGCCGCTCCACCGCCGCCACGGGCAGCCCGGCGAGGGCCGCGCAGGCCAGCAACGGCAGCCCGACCAGGACGATCGCCAGCACCCCGCCGACCGCCACCAGCGTCACGATCGCCACCAGTACCGCGAGCCCGGTGGCCACTCCGGTCAGCAGATAGGCGGCGGCACGCCAGGGCCACGGCGACAGCAGGAAGCCCGGCCGGGACAGGGCCCGCCACACGGTGTCCGCGGGCGCGGGTCGTTCGGGACGCGTAGAGATCACGGTTTCACCGTAGAAGCCGACCCTACGCGCGGGCCATCGGTCCAGCGGGTGGAGCGGGGGTATGCCTGGCCCTACCCCGGTTCTCGGTCCTGCCGCACTGCGCCGGGCCGCGGTGCGGCGGTTGGGTTGAAGGACACCGCAACGACCCATGACTCGGGGGCCCGATGACCGACCACGCCATCCAACTGCACGCCGTCACACGGCAGTACGTCACGGGCGGCAGCCCCGTGACCGCGCTCGACGGGGTCTCGCTCGCCTTCCCGCGCGGCACGTTCACCGCCGTCATGGGACCCTCCGGCTCCGGCAAGTCCACGCTGCTCCAGTGCGCCGCCGGACTGGACCGGCCGACGTCCGGCTCGGTGTCCTTGGGCGGCACCGAGCTGACGACGCTCAGCGAGACCCGCCTGACGCGGCTGCGCCGGGAGCGCATCGGATTCGTCTTCCAGTCCTTCAACCTGCTGCCGTCCCTGACCGCCGAGCAGAACGTCGCGCTCCCCCTGCGCCTCGCCGGCCGCCGCCCGGCACGCGCGCGTGTCCGTGAGGTGCTGCGCCAGGTCGGCCTCGCCGACCGGTGCGGCCACCGCCCGTCGGAGCTGTCCGGCGGCCAGCAGCAACGCGTCGCGCTGGCCCGCGCGTTGATCACCCGTCCCGAGGTCCTCTTCGCCGACGAACCGACCGGCGCCCTCGACTCCCGCACCGGCCGCGAGGTCCTGGCCCTGCTGCGCGACATGGTCGACACGCAGGCCCGGACGATCGTCATGGTCACCCACGACCCGCTCGCCGCCTCCTGCGCGGACCGCGTGGTGTTCCTCGTCGACGGCAGGGTGGCCGATGAGCTGACGGCGGCGTCGGCGGGGGAGGTCGCCGCGCGCATGGCGGGTCTGGAGACGGTGGCGTGCTGACCATCACCCGCTTCCCGTCCGCCCCTCACCCGAAGGCCGGCCCATGCTGACCGTAGCCGTGCACACCCTGCGCACCCGCTGGATCACCTTCACCGGCAGCTTTGTCGCGCTGTCCCTGGGCGTCGCACTGCTCACCGTGATGGGCCTGGCCCTGGCCTCGTCGCTCCAGGCCCCCGAGCGCCGACCGGAGCGGTTCGCGGCGGCCCCGGTCGTCGTGCAGGGCCAGGACACGCTGCGCGTACCGACGCCGAGCGGCGACCGCGTCCAGCCCTTGGCCCAGCCGAACGCCGTGCCCGCGCGGACGATCGCCGCCCTGAAGCGCCTCGGCCCCGTCACCGAGGACCGCTCCTTCGCCGTACGGGCCGAGAACGGGCCCGCCGATCTGGTGGGCCACCCCTGGCCCACGGCGGCCTTCGCGCCGTACGGCCCGGTGGACGGGCGCGAGCCGCGGGCGGCCGACGAAGTGGTCGTCACGTCGGGCTGGGCCGCCAAGGGCGACCGCCTGCGCACCGGTTCCGGAACCGTGACGGTGGTCGGCGTGGTGCGCGACCTCGGCTTCGAGAACGCCATGTTCCACACCCCCGCGCGGGCCGCGCAGTTGGCGCCGGTCAGCACCCGACTGGTCGTCGAGGCGGACGCGTCGGCCGTACGCGAGGCGGTCGGCGCGGATTCCGGCGCGAAGGTGCTGACCGGTGCGGACCGGCGGTTCGCGGACGCCGACCCGGACCGCGACAGCGAGGCCCTGACCGCGATGAACGCGATGTTCGGCACCGCCGGCGGGGTCAGCGGCTTCGTGTCGGTGTTCGTGGTGGCGTCGACGTTCGCCTTCGCGGTGGCCCAGCGGCGGCGCGAGTTCGGGCTGCTGCGCACGGCGGGCGCCACGCCCGGCCAGATCCGCCGCACGGTGCTGGCGGAGGCCCTGCTGATCGGCGTCCTCGCCTCGGCCACCGGCTGCGCCCTGGGCGCGTTCACGGCGCCGTACCTCGCCGCATGGGTCGTCGACGGCGGTCTCGCCCCGCCCTGGTTCACCATCGGCGACCACGTCTGGCCGTACCATCTGGCGTTCTGGACGGGCCTGTTCGTCGCGCTGTCGGGAGCGGCGGCCGCCGCCTGGCGAGCCGGCCGGACCGGCCCCGTGCAGGCGCTGCGCGAGGCATCCGTGGACGAGGGCACGATGCCCTGGACCCGCCGCGTCCTCGGCGCGGCCCTCCTCGCCACGGCCACCGTCACCCTGCTCCTGGCCCTGACGACCGACCCGTCCGACCTGCTGCACCGCAAGACGTACGTCAGCCGCCCCATGCTGCTGATCACCGCCTTCGCCCTGCTCGCGCCGCTCCTCGTACGCCCCCTGACCCGCCTGCTCACCTGGCTCCCCTCCCGCCTCCCCGGCGCGAGCGGCCTGCTGATCCGCGAGAACACCGGCACCGCCGTCCGCCGCACCACGGCCACAGCCGCCCCGGTCCTGGTCACGGTCGCCCTGACCGGCTCCCTGCTCGGCGCCACGGCGACCCTGAACGAGGCGCGAGCGACGGAGACCCGCCACCGGACAATCGCGGACTTCGTAGTGACACCCCCACCCGGCGGCTACGAGGGACCAACGCTCGAGCGCATCCGGAAGATCCCGAATACGAAGGTCTCCTCGACCTCCTCAAGCGAGGTCTACGTCCTCGAGGACGGCGTAGCCCTGATCCGCTCCCCCGCCCGCGCCGCCGACCCGAGGGCGCTGGCCGCCACCACCCGCCTGCCCGTCACAGCTGGCCGGGTCCTGGACCTCGACGACGACTCGATCATCGTCAACCAGGAGTGGGAGCGGCACACCGTGGGCCAACGGGTGACGCTCTGGCTGGCCGACGGCACGCGCAAGTCGCTGCGGATCGCCGCGGTGATGCCGGTGGGCACGGGTGACAACGGCGTCTACGTCACGCCCGCGAACGCTCCCCACGCGCGCGTGGACCGCATCGAGGTCAAGGTCACACCCGGCGCCGACGTGACGTCCGTGGCCACGACCCTGCGCGCAACGATCGAGCCGCACGGCGGCCGGCTCCACACCCGCACCGCATGGCTGCAAGCCACCCAGCCCCCGGCCGACGGCACCACCCGGCTCGGCTTCCTCCTGGTGCTGGGCATAGCCCTCCTCTACACCGGCATCTCCCTCGCCAACACCCTCG
This sequence comes from Streptomyces cinnabarinus, assembly GCF_027270315.1. Classification (NCBI taxonomy): domain Bacteria; kingdom Bacillati; phylum Actinomycetota; class Actinomycetes; order Kitasatosporales; family Streptomycetaceae; genus Streptomyces; species Streptomyces cinnabarinus. Next base: position 3,964,444 of record NZ_CP114413.1, read on the forward strand.
TCATGGCCACACCCGACCGGGTCCGCGACCTGAGGGCACTGCGCCTGGCCGGAGCCACCACCGTCCAGGTCCTGCGTCTGATCGCGGCGGAGGCGCTCACGGTGGTCGCCGTCGGCGCGCTCCTGGGCCTGCTGGTCGCCGTCCTCAATCTCCTCGGCATATGGGGCGCGCTGTCCCTGCTGTCCGTGCACACGCCGATCGTGCTCCCGTGGACGGCCCTGGGCTCGGCGACGGCCGCGTGCGCGGCTCTGGCGGTTGTCGCGGCGGTGGTCCCTGCGGCGTCGGCACTGCGACGAGGCAGGGCCGGAATTCGGGCGGTTCAAGAGAGCTGACCGCGGCATACGCGCGGGCCACTTCGATCCGCACCGGGCCATCCGCCCCCGCCACTCCCAGTGTTCGAACAAAAAAAGATCCCGCCCGATCAACCGATCGGGCGGGATCTCATCAACTGCCCTGATTTCTCAAGTGCAGTTGTTGCGGTGGACCTGAGGGGATTTGAACCCCTGGCCCCCTCGATGCGAACGAGGTGCGCTACCGGACTGCGCCACAGGCCCTTGCAACGAGTGAAACTCTAGCATCCCGATCCGTCCGCTTGGAAATCCGTTCCCCGCCGGGCTCCCGGCCCGGTGCAGGTGGGGCGTGCGGGCGGTTTCTGCGGGCGCCCGGCGCCGGCGGACGGCGCGGACCTCACCTACTCGTTGGCCGCCCGCGGCCGCCCGCCGTCCTCGTACTGGTCGAACAACGGCGTACGCCCCCGTTCACGCGCCCGCCGGGCGGAGGCGGCCCGACGGGCGTCACTGCGCCCGCCGCCGTCCGCCTTCTCCTCGCCGTCGGCCGCCTCCGTCTGCCCGGCGTCGGCCGCGCGGTCCTCCGCCGCCTCCTGCTCCGGCGCGACCGCGCTGGACCGCGCCGAGCTCCACGCGTCGGGCGCCCCGAGGTCTACGTCCGCGGTCGCCCGCGGCGCGACCGGCGCGGTCACATACGTCGGCAAGGGCACCGGCACGGGGTCCCAGCTGTCACCCTGCCCCGGCCGCCGCTGACGCTCACGCTGCTGATCGACCCACTCGGCGTGATCGGTCTGCTCGACGAGCGCCCGCCGGTCAGCGGCGAGCGTCGAAAGGCCCGGGTCGCTCTGTGGTCCAGGGCCTTCGTCGGGCTCCTCTGCGTCCGCGCCAGCGTCGGCGGCCACGCGCCGACGCGGCTGGCGCGCGCGTTCCTTGAGCTGTTGCGCGGCGACCTCGGCGCGCCGGCGGTCCATGTGGTAGGCGAACCGGCGGCGCTCCTGCGAGCGCAGATAGGCGATGTACGCGCTGAGCAGCACGGCGGGCACGCCGGGCGCCCACAGAAACCCGAGCCCTCCGACGGCGGCGACGATCGCACCCAGCGTGAAGGCGAGGAAGAGCATCACGGTTGTGCGCCGACGGCGCGCGAGCACCTTCATGCGCCGGGCGCGCGCCGCGGCCGCCTCCGCGGCGGGCGAGGGGGGCGTGCGCCGTGCGGCCGGGGCGGGTTTCTGCGCCGCCTGCGCCTTCTGTGACTTCTGCGCCGGCACGGGTCCGGGTTCGGGCGCCGGCGCGGCCGCGGGTGCGCGTGCCGGTTCGGACCGCTCCTGCTCCTCGGCGCGCGCCGACACCGTCTGCGGACGCGTCGGAGGCACGGCGAAGGCCCGGACGTCCACCGATGCGGTGACGCCGTCCGGGTCGTTGGCGCTGGGCTCCCCCTCGTCGGCGGAGCGCGCACGCAGGTCCTTGGCGTACCGGCGCTCCATCCCCGCCCGTCCGGACAGCAACCGGATGGCTGTGCTGAAGCGTTCCGTCGGACGGGCCTCGTTCAGCTCGTCCTGCCTACGGAGCCACATCGGCACCAAGTAGGCGGCCCAGGCCCCGACAATGACTGCGTAGATGAGGCCGCTGCTGCTCACGCCTCACACGGTAGAGGGGTTTGCGTGAGGCCATCTGCCAATTGAGCCGGTGTGTCGCACGATCTGGCTGATATTTCGAAATTTTTTTGTGACCGATGCGATCAGCGGGCCGCAGAGGAGGCGAATTCAGGGCTCCGAGTCGGTCGCGAGGCGATCAATTTCGAACATTTATTCAATTACTCCGGGCTATGCGGGATTCCCCGGCGTGTTCTGCGGGTTCCTCGGCCCGTCGGAGGACCTCCCCCGGGAGTCTGCCCGGCGCCAGCGGTTCAGCAACCCGTCGGGCACCTCTTCCGCCGTGAGCGCGAACACGAGATGGTCGCGCCAGGCCCCGTCGATGTGGAGATAACGGGGCCGCAGCCCCTCCTCGCGGAATCCGAGTTTCTCCACCACCCGGCGGCTCGGCCCGTTCTCCGGGCGAATGCAGACCTCGATGCGGTGCAGTCCGACGGTGCGGAAACAGTGGTCCACGACGAGCGCCACGGCCGTCGGCATCACCCCGCGGCCGGCCACCGCCTCGTCCACCCAGTAGCCGACATGCCCCGAACACATGGAGCCCCAGGTGATCCCGGCGACCGTCAACTGCCCGACCAGCCGCCCCTGGTACTCGATGACGAACGGCAGCATGCGCCCCGCGTTCGCCTCGGAGCGCAGGTGCCGGACCATCTGGCGATAGGTCGGCCGGTGCGCGATCGGCCCGCTCGGCGTGGGCGGCGGAATGGTCGCCTCCCAGGGGCGCAGCCAGTCCCGGTTACGCCGGTTGACCTCGCGCCAGGCCCGCTGGTCGCGCAGCTTTATCGGCCGGAGGACGACGTCGCCGTCCGCCAGCACGACGGGCCAGGATGGGCTGTTCAGCTCGCACCCCCACTGCCTGCGCCGGGTCTCTGATGATCGCCGCCGCGGATCTGGTCGACGGCGTGCGCCAGCAGGGGCTCCAGGACGGCGAGCCCGTCCTTCACCCCGCCGGTGGAGCCCGGCAGGTTGACGATCAGCGTGCCGCCCGCCACCCCGGCCAGCCCCCGGGAGAGCACGGCGGTCGGTACCTTCTCGCGGCCGAACGCGCGGATGGCTTCCGCGATGCCCGGCACCTCGTAGTCGATCACCGCGCGGGTCGCCTCGGGCGTGCGGTCGGTGGGTGAGATGCCGGTGCCGCCGGTGGTGACCACTACGTCGTAGCCGGCCTCGACGGCGGCCCTCAGCGCGGCTTCCACGGGGTCGCCGTCGGGCACGACCTGCGGCCCCTCGACGGCGAACCCGAAGCCCTTCAGCCCGTCGGCGATCAGCGGCCCGCCCTTGTCCTCGTAGACGCCGGCGGAGGCGCGGTTGGAGGCGGTGACGACCAGGGCGCGGCGGGTCCCGGCGGTCACGCCCGGCTCCAGTCGCCCGACTTGCCGCCCGTCTTCTCCTCCACGCGTACGTCCGTGATGACCGCTCCCTTGTCGACCGCCTTGACCATGTCGATCACGGTGAGCGCGGCGACGGAGACCGCGGTGAGGGCCTCCATCTCGACGCCCGTGCGGTCCGTGGTCTTCACGGTGGCCACGATCTCCACCGCGTCGTCCGCGACCGACAGATCCAGTTTCACACCCGAAACCGACAACGGGTGGCACAGCGGGATCAGGTCAGGGGTGCGCTTGGCGCCCATGATGCCCGCGATCCGCGCGGTGGCCAGCGCGTCGCCCTTGGGGACGCCCTCCCCGCGCAGCAGTTCGATCACGCGGGGCGCGACCAGGACCCGCCCGCTGGCGCGAGCGGTGCGCGCGGTCACGTCCTTCTCCGATACGTCGACCATGCGCGCGGCGCCCGCCTCGTCGATGTGCGTCAGTCGGTCCTGCGTACTCATGCTGTGTGGCGCTCCCGGTCCGGGCCCTCGGCGGTGCGGCGCTGGGCCTGCTGTGCGCGACACGGTACCGCCAAGAAGGCGCGCGCACCGGAGCAGGACCGGCACGCGCGCGTGGGCTCAGCCGAGCAGCACGACCTCGACCTCGGTACCGGGCTCGACGGACTCGCTGTCCTCGGGGACGACGATCAGCGCGTCTGCGTGCGCGAGGGCCGCGACCAGGTGCGATCCGGCCCCGCCGACCGGGGTCACGGCGCCGTCGGCGTATGTCGCGCGCAGGAACTGCCTGCGCCCCTTCGGCGAGGTCAGCGCCTTGTCCGCCGTTAGGGTCGCGGTCGTGCGCGGCCGGTGGACGTCCCGCAGCCCCATGAGGGTGCGGATCGCGGGGCGCACGAACAGCTCGAAGGAGACGTACGAGGAGACCGGGTTGCCGGGGAGGGCCAGCAGCGGGGTGTGGTCCGGGCCGATGGAACCGAAGCCCTGGGGCTTGCCCGGCTGCATGGCGAGCTTGCGGAAGTCGATGCCGCTGCCGGCCTCGTCCTCGTCGCCGACGGACTCCAGCGCTTCCTTCACGACGTCGTACGCCCCGACGCTGACGCCGCCGGTCGTGACCATGAGGTCGGCGCGCACCAGCTGGTCCTCGATGGTGGAGCGCAGGATCTCGGCGTCGTCGGCGACGGCGCCCACGCGGTAGGCGATGGCACCGGCGTCCCGGGCGGCCGCGGTGAGGGCGAAGCTGTTGGAGTCGTAGATCTGGCCGCTGCGCAACTCCTCGTCGGGCTGGACGAGTTCGCTGCCGGTGGACATCACGACCACGCGCGGGCGTGGGCGTACGCGTACCGTGCCGCGGCCGATCGCGGCGAGCAGGGCGATCTGCGGCGGGCCGAGGACGGTACCGGCCTCCAGGGCGCGGTCACCGGCCTTCACATCGCTGCCCTTCGCGCGCACGTGCGCGCGTGCCTCGGCGGGCCGGTACACGTGCACCTGCCCGGAGGCGCCCTCGGGGGCGAGACTGCGGGCGCGCATCCCGGCCACCGGGCCCTCGCCGAGTCCGCCGTCGGTCCACTCGACGGGGACGACCGCCTCCGCGCCCGGCGGCAGCGGAGCGCCGGTCATGATGCGCGCGGTCTGGCCGGGGCCCACCTGGACCAGCTCCGCCTGCCCCGCCGCAACGTCCCCGACGACCTCCAGGACCGCCGGGAACTCCTCGCTCGCGCCCGCGACATCGGCGACCCTTACCGCGTACCCGTCCATGGAGCTGTTGTCGAACGGCGGCAGGGAGACCGGCACCGTGACGTCGTCGACCAGGACGCAGCCCTGGGCGTCGAGCAGTTGCAGCTCGATGGGTTCGAGGGGACGGACGGTCGCGAGGATGTCCTCCAGGTGTTCGTCCACCGACCAGAGGTGGTCCTGGCCGGTGGTGCGGGGCGCGGCGCTGCTCAAAGTGGCTACATCTCCTCGGCTACGTAACTGCGAAGCCAGGTCCGGAAGTCCGGGCCCAGGTCTTCACGTTCGCATGCGAGTCTGACAATGGCACGCAGGTAGTCGCCACGGTCCCCGGTGTCATAGCGGCGGCCCTTGAAGACGACGCCGTGCACCGGGCCGCCGACCTTCTCGTCCGCCGCGAGCTGCTGGAGGGCGTCGGTGAGCTGGATCTCGCCGCCGCGGCCGGGCTCGGTCTTGCGCAGTATGTCGAAGATGTGTGGGTCGAGGACGTAGCGGCCGATGATCGCGTAGTTGGACGGGGCGTCCGCGGCGTCGGGCTTCTCCACCATGCCGGTCACCTTGACGACGTCGCCGTCCTCGGTGGGCTCGACCGCGGCGCAGCCGTAGAGATGGATCTGCTCGGGCGCGACCTCCATGAGCGCGATGACGCTGCCGCCGTGCTGCTCCTGGACGTCGACCATGCGCTTGAGCAGCGGGTCGCGCGGGTCGATGAGGTCGTCGCCGAGGAGGACGGCGAAGGGCTCGTGGCCGACGTGCGGGGCCGCGCAGAGCACCGCGTGGCCGAGGCCCTTGGGGTCGCCCTGGCGGACGTAGTGCATGGTCGCGAGGTCGCTGGACTCCTGCACCTTGGCGAGCCGACTGGCGTCGCCCTTCTTCTGAAGGGCAGACTCCAGTTCGTAGTTGCGATCGAAGTGGTCCTCAAGGGGACGCTTGTTCCGGCCCGTGATCATGAGGACGTCGTCGAGGCCCGCGGAGACGGCCTCCTCGACCACATACTGGATCGCCGGCTTGTCGACGACCGGCAGCATCTCCTTGGGAGTGGCCTTGGTGGCCGGCAGGAACCGGGTGCCGAGGCCTGCTGCGGGGATGACAGCCTTGCTGATCCGAGGGTGCGACTGAGTCATGCCCGCAACCTTATCCGGTGCCTTTGTAGGGAATCTGTGGCTCCGGTTAATTGGCTCTCATATGAGCACATTGAAGGGGTACGGGTGCGACCAATGAGTCACATCGGACGTTCGGCCGAGCCTGACAAGCGGATGTTGCGGCGAGAGTTCCTCGCGGTGAGAAGCAGGTTGACGGCCGATGACGTGCGGGTGGCGGCGCTCGCGTTGGCGGGGCGCGCGCTCGACCTGCCCGAACTGGCGCGGGCGCGCACGGTGGCGGCGTACGTCTCGGTGGGGAGCGAACCGGGCACGCTCGCGCTGCTGGACGCGCTGCGCGCGCGGGGCGTGCACGTCCTGCTCCCCGCGCTCCTGCCCGACAACGACCTCGACTGGGGCGCCTACACCGGCGAGGACTCCCTCGCGCGGGTCCAACACGGCGGGAAGATGGCCCTCTTCGAGCCGGCCGGCGAACGCCTCGGACCGGACGCCGTGACCGCCGCCGACGTGGTGCTCCTGCCCGGGCTCGCGGTCGACGCGCGCGGCATGCGCCTGGGGCGCGGCGGGGGCTCGTACGACCGCGTGCTCGCGCGCCTGGAACGCGCGGATGCCCACCCAGCGCTGGTGGTGCTGCTGTACGACACGGAGGTCGTCGAGCGCGTGCCGTCGGAGGAGCACGACCGGCCGGTGCACGCGGTGGTGACGCCGTCGGCCGTACGCCGCTTCCACGCGACCTGAGCCTCACCGCACGCGAAGGGGCCCTCCACGCGTGCGTGGAGGGCCCCTTCGTCGTTCGCGCCGTCAGTGGCTCACGGCTGCAGCACCAGGGTGTCGCTCGTGCTGTCCTCGACCGCGTCCTTGGAGAAGGACCAGTCGAGCAGCTCACCATCGGCCCACTTGTCCGTCTGGTCGGTGTAGTGGGCGTTGTAGGCGTGGCCGGAGGCGCCCGTGAGGTTGATCCACTTCGACTTGTCGAGGTCGCCGAGGTTCACGACCATCCGCATCGACGGCACCCAGACGACGCCGTAGCCGCCGGCGGCGTTCCAGCCGGTGGCGTTGACCGTCGCCTCGCCGCCACTGAGCTTCCAGGGGCCGCGGTTGAGGATGTACTGGAGGAAACCGGGGCCTTCGGTGCCGAGGGTCTGGTTCTTCAGGAACAGGCGGTGCAGCCGGCCCCAGCTCCAGGTGTCGATGTCCTTGCCGAGCTTCGCGGTCAGCTCCCAGCGGGCGTCGATCAGGGCCCGCTCGAACAGCTCGTCACGGTTGTCGGCGCCTGGGCGGGTGCCCGACTTGGGCGTCTGCCACCAGTCGCTGTCCTCGTCGTCCATGAGGTTGCGCACGACCTCGAACCAGCGGTCGCCGCCGTCGGGCTGCGCCTGGTCGGCGTCGCGCTGACCGCACTCGCGGACCTTCTCCACCTCGTCCGCGGGACCGGTGATGTTGATCGGGTCGACCCACAGGCACTGGCCCTTGACCCGCAGCTCCTTGGGCAGCTTGTTGCCGAAGGCGAGCTTGAGGATGTTGCGCCAGACCGAGTTGAAGTAGGCGGCGGCCGCCGAGTCGGCGTCCTGGGTGTAGTCCCAGCCCTCCAGGAGCTTCTGCGCCTCACGGACGTCCGGGTCGTCGATGTCGATCTTCAGCAGCTTCGGCACCAGCAGCTTGGCGATCTCACTGCTGTTGTCGAGCTGCATCTGGCGCATGTCGTCGGTGGAGATCTTGCCGCCGTCGTCGATCTTCGACTTGATCAGGTCGGTGATGCGCTGGCTGCGCGTGCCGTAACCCCAGTCCTCGGTGAGCGTGTAGGGGTACTTGTCCTTGTCGATCACCGCCTGGTTGGCGGTGACGATGTACCCACGCGCGGGATCGAACTCGAAGGGCAGCTTGTTCTGCGGGATGTAGCCGGTCCAGCGGTACTTGGAGTCCCAGCCGGGCTGCGGGATCGACCCGTCGACACTCCCCGCGCGCGTGGGGATCTTCCCGGGGAGGGTGTAGCCGATGTGGCCCTCGGTGTCGGCGTAGATCAGGTTCTGCGAGGGCACGTCGAACAGGGCGGCCGCGTCGCGGAAGTCATCCCAGTTCGCGGCCTTGTCCATGGCGAAGACGGCGTCCATGGAGGTCCCCGGGTCCAGGGCGGTCCAGCGCAGGGAGATGCCGTAGCCGTCACCGCGGTCGGGTGCGGAGGTGTCGACCTCGGCCTTCTTGCCCACCTTCACCAGCTCGTCGCTGCGGTCGGAGAGCAAGGGGCCGTTGTTCGTCTCGCGAACGACGATCGTCTTGGGGTCGCCACCGGCGACCTTGATGGTCTCCTCGCGCGTGGTGAACGGCTTGACCTTGCCGTCGTACTGGTAGCCGCTGCCGGTGAGCTTCTCCAGGTAGAGGTCGGTGACGTCGACACCGGAGTTGGTCATGCCCCAGGAGATGCTCTTGTTGTGGCCGATGATCACACCGGGCATGCCGGCAAACGTATAGCCCGAGACGTCGTACTGGCACTTGTCCGAGACGCTGCGGCAGTGCAGGCCCATCTGGTACCAGACGGACGGCAGCGAGGCCGACAGGTGCGGGTCGTTGGCCAGCAGGGGCTTGCCGGTGATGGTGTGACTGCCGGAGACGACCCAGGAGTTGGAGCCGATGCCGTTGCCGTTTACGCCGACGGCCGTCGGGAGGTCCTCCAGGACGCCGTAGAGGCCCGAGAGCTGGCTCTGGAGGCCCGTGGCGTCGCCCGTGGATGTTCCGGCCGTGGACGTGCCTCCGGTGGACGCACCGCCGGTGGAGGTGCCGCCCTGCTCGAACGTCCCGGTGAGCTCGTTGTACTGGCCCTCCTGGACGATCGCCTTGTTCCGGTCGTACGGGTACTGCGGGTAGAGGTCATCGATCTGCTTCGGGCCCAGACGACTGGTCATCAGGGCGCGGTCGATCTCGTCCTCCATGTTGCCGCGCAGGTCCCAGGCCATCGCCTTCAGCCACGCCACGGAGTCGACCGGGGTCCACTCCTCGGGCTTGTAGTCGTTGGCGAAACCGAGGGCGGCGTACTCCAGGGAGAGCTCCTCGCCCGACTTGCCCTCCAGGTAGGCGTTGACGCCCTTTGCGTAGGCCTGGAGGTACTTCTTGGTCTCGTCCGACAGCTTGCTGTCGTACTCCTCCTTGGCGATCCGGTGCCAGCCCAGGGTGCGCAGGAACTCGTCGTTGTCGACCTGGCCCTCGCCGAACATCTCCGACAGGCGCCCGGAGGTCATGTGACGGCGCACGTCCATCTCGTAGAACCGGTCCTGCGCCTGGACGTAGCCCTGCGCCATGAACAGGTCCTCGTCGGAGGAGGCGTAGACCTGCGGGATGCCGTAGCCGTCGCGCTTCACGTCGACCGGGCCCGACAGACCTTCGAGCGTGATCGATCCCGTGGTCTGCGGGAAGGACGCGCGGACGGTGCTGATGGACCAGTAGGCCCCGTACGCGACGCCTCCGATGATGGCCAGCACGAGGACGATGACGATCAGGCGGGCTCTGCGCCCCTTCTTCCTGCCGGACTTGCCGGGCTGCTGACCCGTAGAGGCGGTGGTGTTGGGGGGCATCGCTGTCCTTGCTGTCCTAACGCGAGCGGCAGGCGGTCCTGGAGTGCTGGAGCAACCATAGGCGCAGGGCCCGGTGGCACTTGACGCGGAGTAGGGAACCCGCGCGCACGAGCGTTCGATCATGCCCGGACGAGCGTCAAGAAATCGTCAAGAGTTAGGTAAGGTAACGAAGTAGTTGGGTACGAAGTTCCACCACTTCGTGTCCTATGTACGTGAGCTCACGCGCGCGTGCCCGTGAGCCAGGGAAGGGAACGGCCGCTGACTGTCCACGACCTCAACCAGCTTCTCCTCGTCTGCTCGCTCGTCCTGCTCGTCGCCGTCGTCGCGGTCCGGATCTCCTCGCGCAGCGGGCTCCCCAGCCTGCTCGTGTATCTGGGCATCGGCGTCCTCATGGGCCAGGACGGCATCGGCGACATCAAGTTCGACAACGCCGAGCTGACGCAGGTCATCGGGTACGCGGCCCTGGTCGTGATCCTGGCCGAGGGCGGTCTGAGCACGAAGTGGAAAGAGATCGAACCGGCCCTGCCCTCCGCCACCGCGCTGGCACTGGTGGGCGTCGCGGTGAGCGTGGGCGTCACGGCCTCCGCGGCGCACTACCTGACGGGTCTTGAGTGGCGCCAGTCGCTGATCATCGGCGCGGTGGTGTCCTCCACCGACGCCGCCGCGGTCTTCTCCGTGCTGCGGAAAATCCCCCTCCCCGCGCGCGTGAAGGGGACGATGGAGGCGGAGTCCGGCTTCAACGACGCCCCCGTGGTCATCCTGGTGGTCGCCTTCTCGCACACCGGCCCCATCGAGCACTGGTACGTGCTGGTGGGCGAGATACTGCTGGAACTGGCCATCGGCGTCGCCATCGGCCTCGCGGTGGGCTGGCTGGGCTCCTGGGGCCTGCGGCACGTGGCGCTGCCCGCTTCGGGCCTCTACCCGATCGCCGTCATGGCCATCGCCGTCGTCGCGTACGCGGCGGGCGCACTGGCCCACGGCAGTGGGTTCCTGGCGGTCTACCTCGCCTCCATGGTGATGGGCAACGCCAAGCTGCCCCACTGGCCGGCCACGCGCGGGTTCGCCGAGGGGCTCGGCTGGCTGGCCCAGATCGGCATGTTCGTCCTGCTCGGCCTGCTCGTCACCCCGCACGAACTGGGCGACGACATCCTGCCCGCGCTCGTCATCGGCCTGGCCCTGACGATGATCGCCCGGCCGCTGAGTGTCGTGCTCTGCCTGACGCCGTTCCGGGTGCCGTGGCAGGAACAGACACTGATGTCCTGGGCCGGCCTGCGCGGCGCCGTCCCCATCATCCTGGCCACGATCCCCATGGTCGGCGGCGTCCAGGACAGCCGCCGGATCTTCAACGTCGTCTTCGTCCTGGTCGTCGTCTACACCCTCGTCCAGGGGCCGACGCTGCCCTGGCTCGCCCGCAAGCTGAAGCTCGGCGAGGACGCGGACGCGGCATCCGACCTCGGCATCGAGTCGGCGCCGCTGGAGCGGCTGCGGGGGCACCTGCTGTCGGTCGTGATCCCCAAGGGCTCGAAGATGCACGGCGTCGAGATCAACGAGCTCCGGCTGCCCGCAGGCGCCGCCGTCACCCTGGTCGTGCGGGAAGGAACGTCCTTCGTGCCGCTGCCGACGACGGTGCTGCGACGTGGGGACGAACTGCTCGTGGTCGCCACGGATCCGGTTCGGGATGCCACGGAACGACGACTGCGGGCCGTGGGGCGCGGGGGCAAGCTGGCCGGGTGGCTGGGGGCGAATGGGGACGGGGGCGGCGCGGGGACGGCGCGGGGCCACGGCGCACCCCGTCATTAAGGGCGCGTTTCGTACCGTTCACACCCCATTCATTCACAGGCGCTCCGGCTCCATGGTGCTCGTTTTCACAGGTGCACTAGCTAGTGATCCCTGTACGATGAAGGCGCACCTTGATCGAACCAACTCTGCCTGACGCAGAGCTGGCGCGACCGTATGGCGGCCGGGACCCTCTCCTCAGTAGGCGCCGGTATCTACCGCAGTTCCGCGCAAGAGGACAGCTCTCGGCGCCCCCCGCACAGGGCGCGCTACCAGGTGGCAGAAAGGCACGGGCCGTGGAGTCCACGGTCACCACAGAGCCGTCGAAGACCTCGCCGGCCTCCTCCCGCCCCGGATACGGACAGCTGCTGCGCACCCGCGGCGCCTGGACATTCCTGCTCCCCGGCTTCGCGGCGCGCCAGCCGTTCGCGATGCTCACCATCTCCATCGTGCTGCTCGTGCAGCACACCACCGGCTCGTACGGCGCCGCCGGCGCCGCCGCGGCCGTCACCGGCGTCTCGATGGCGCTGTTCGCTCCCTACAGCGGGCGCCTCGCCGACCGGTACGGGCAGCGCACCGTCCTGATCCCCGGCGTTCTGGTGCACACGCTCGCGGGTCTGACCCTGACGGCGCTCGCGCTGGCGGACGCGCCCCTGTGGGCGCTGTTCGCGGCGGCCGTGCCCACCGGCGCCTCGGTCCCCCAGGTCGGCCCCATGGTCCGCGCCCGCTGGGGCGTGAAGCTCCAGGACTCACCCCTGATGACCACCGCCGCGGCCTTCGAGTCCGTGACCGACGAGCTGACCTTCGTCGTCGGCCCGCTGCTCGCGACCGCGCTGTGCACCGCCGTCGACCCGGCCGCGGGCCTGGTCACGGAGGCCGCTCTGACGCTGGTCGGCGGTCTGCTGTTCGCCGCGCAGAAGAGTACGCAGCCCTCGGTCACCGTCGATGGGCACGCGCGTGTGAAGCACGTTTCGGCGCTGCGGGTCCCCGGGGTGCGCGTGCTGATCGTGACCTTCCTGGGCATCGGTTCCGTCTTCGGCGGTATGCAGGTGTCGCTGGCCGCCTTCACCGAGTCCATCGGCGAGCCCGGCCTGAACGGCGTCCTTTACGGCGTCTTCGCCGCGGGCAACATGCTCTCCGGCATCGCGTGCGGCGCCATCGCGTGGAAGATCGCCCCTCAGCGGCGCCTCGTCCTCGGCTACGTGGCCCTCGCGCTGGCCGCGTCCGGGCTGTGGGCCGCGCACTCGGTGCTGGTCCTCGCCGGTCTCGGTCTCCTCGTCGGCATGAGCATCGCGCCCGCGCTGATCACCGGCTACACGCTGGTGGAGGGCCTGGTCCCGGCCGGCGCCCGCACCGAGGCCTTCACCTGGCTGACCGGTGCGGTCGCGCTCGGCCAGGCGGCCGCCGTCACGGTCGCCGGACAGTTGGAGGACCGCTTCTGGGACGGCGCCGGATTCCTCGTGCCGATGGGCGGCACGCTGATCGCCCTGGCGACACTGCTGGCGCTGCGCTCGCGGCTCTCGGCGCGCCCCCGCAGCCGTACCGTCGCACGTGGCGTCGGTCACCGCGTGCCGGTCACGGTGGACTGATCCGAAGGAATACGTCACTATGGACCGTCGTTAGCACTCATTGAGTGAGAGTGCCAGGAGGAAGACAGTGCCTACCTACCAGTACCAGTGCACCGAGTGCGGCGAGGGCCTCGAGGCGGTGCAGAAGTTCACCGACGACGCCCTGACCGAGTGCCCCAACTGCAGCGGCCGCCTCAAGAAGGTGTTCTCCGCGGTCGGCATTGTCTTCAAGGGCTCCGGCTTCTACCGCAACGACAGCCGCGGCTCCTCGTCGAGCAGCTCGCCGGCGTCGTCGTCGAAGTCGTCGACGTCCACCTCCTCGTCGTCCTCCTCGTCCTCGGACTCGAAGCCGTCGAGCTCGGGCACCTCGACCAGCAGCAGCTCCGCCGCGTAACACCTCGCTCACGGGACCCCGCCGTCGTAGGACGGCGGGGTTCTCCGTGTTTCCCGGAGGCCCTCTCGGGGGCGAACGGCGGCCAGCTAGTGTGACCGCATGGCGAACGCAGAGATCGGTGTAATCGGCGGCTCCGGCTTCTACTCGTTCCTCGAGGACGTGGCCGAGATCCAGGTGGACACCCCTTACGGGCCGCCGAGTGACTCCCTCTTCCTCGGCGAGATCGCCGGCCGACGGGTCGCCTTCCTGCCCCGGCACGGACGCGGCCACCATCTGCCGCCGCACCGGATCAACTACCGGGCCAACCTGTGGGCGCTGCGTTCGGTGGGTGTGCGCCAGGTCCTGGGACCGTGCGCGGTGGGCGGACTGCGCCCCGAGTACGGTCCGGGCACGCTGCTCGTGCCGGATCAGCTCGTCGACCGTACGAAGTCCCGGACGGGGACGTATTTCGACGGGCTGCCGCTGCCCGGCGGTGCCGTGCCGAACGTGGTGCACGTGTCGCTGGCCGACCCCTACTGCCCGGCCGGTCGGGCCGCTGCGCTCAAGGCGGCGCGCGGGCGGGACTGGGAGCCGGTGGACGGCGGCACGCTGGTCGTGATCGAGGGGCCGCGCTTCTCCACTCGTGCTGAATCGTTGTGGCACCAGTCGCAGGGCTGGTCGGTGGTGGGCATGACCGGTCACCCCGAGGCGGCGCTCGCCCGTGAACTGGAGCTCTGCTACACGTCGATGACGCTGGTCACCGACCTCGACGCGGGCGCCGAGACCGGCGAGGGCGTCTCGCACGACGAGGTGCTGCGGGTGTTCGCCGCGAACGTGGACCGGCTGCGGGGTGTGCTGTTCGACGCGGTGGCCGCGCTGCCCTCGAACGAGGAGCGGGACTGCATGTGCACGTCCGCGCTCGGCGGGATGGACCCCGGGTTCGAGCTGCCGTAGGGCCGAAGAGCGGGTCCTTGTGGATTCGCGGGGCACTTCTCATGGGCGGAACCTCCCGTTCGGGTGAGGCAGTTGTCCACAACCTCTCGCCCCTCCACCTGCCTCAGCGGGTGTCGGCACGAAGCCTCATCGTGGGCCTCGCAAGCCGTTCTCTCGTGGCAGGTGGTGGTTGCTCATGTCCTACGGTCCGTCTCCGTTCCCTTCCCCCTTCTCACCTTCGTCCGCCTCCTCCCTCCCTCCGCGCCCGCTCGGCGCGGACACGCCTCCGACGTGCGAGGTGCCACACTTCGCACCGGTGCGGGTGCGCGGCGGACGGTTCTCACTGAGCCGCCTCATCCGGCATCGGCGGCGGGCTGTCGCCGCGGGGCTGGCGGTCACGGCGGCCGCGCTGGTGGCGGCGGGCCCCCGGGACGCGGATCGGGCGCGCGGTCATCCGGCGGCCGAGCCGGTACGCGAGCGGCGCGCCGTCGAGATGGTGACCGCGCCGGTGCGCATCGCCGACGGGGCGACGGTACGGCTGCTGCGGCCCGGTGACCGGGTGGACGTCATCGCGGCCGCGGCGGCGTCGGGCGGGGACGCACGCGTGGTCGCGCGCGGAGTGCGGGTGACGAAGGTGCCCGAGGCCCTGGACGACGCGGTCGACAGCGGCGCGTTGGTCGTCCTCACGGTGCCGCGTACTACCGCGGCGCGTCTGGTGGGCGCGAGTGCGACGGCGCGGCTGGCGGTGACGCTGTGCTGAGCCGTATGTTCCGTCTGCTGCGTGACCGCCTGTCAAGTCGCTTGTCCGAGCTATCGGATTGGACGGGACGGTTCAACCCTGACGTAGGTTGCGGAGCGATCTGTTCCACAACTTGCGCGTGCGAGGAGAGTCCCCCAGGTGAGCGAGAAGAAGGAACCGAACCTCCTGGACGGCTTCAAGGCCTTCCTGATGCGCGGGAACGTCGTCGATCTGGCAGTAGCGGTGGTCATCGGCGCCGCCTTCACCAACATCGTCAACTCGGTGGTGAGGGGCGTCATCAACCCGCTCGTCGGGGCGATCGGGACCAAGAACCTCGACAGCTACAGCTCGTGTCTGAAGGGCCCCTGCGAGAAGGCCGCGGACGGCACGGTCTCGAGCGGCGTGATGATCCTCTGGGGCTCGGTCCTGGGAGCGACGCTCAGCTTCGTGATCACCGCGGCGGTGGTCTACTTCCTGATGGTCCTGCCGATGGCGAAGTACCTGGCGCGGCAGGAGGCCCGCCGGAAGGCGAAGGAAGGCACGCACGAGGTCATCGAGGTGACCGAGCTGGAGGTGCTGAAGGAGATCCGCGACGCGCTGGTCGCGCAGCGCGGGTCGGGGCACAACGAGTCGTAGCGGCGCTCCAGGGGGCTCTGCGGGCGGGTGCCCCCTGGGCCCGCCGGGCTCAGATGTGGTGGGGCGGCTTCTCGTCGAGGAAGCGCTTCAGGTCGGCCGCGCTGTCGCTCGTGGCGCTCGGCCGCTCGCCCCACCCGTGGTCCGTGTCGTCGGCGGACTGCTGGTCCAGGGGGTCGTCGAAGATCAGCGCGGCCTTCGGCTCGCGCGGCTCGGGGGCGGGGGCGGTGTCCATGCCTCCAGAGTACGGCCCTGGCGGCGACGTCCGTGGCGGGGCGGGCGGGGGATCAGACGGCGTACAGGCCGCGCGCCGAGAAGAATCCCCTGGCCAGGGCGGTCTGCTCCGGGGTGGGGCAGGGGGTGTCGTGCAGGGTGAAGGGGCGCCCGAGGGCCTGCCACTTGGCCTCGCCGAGTTTGTGGAAGGGCAGGACGTCGACGCGCGCGACGTTGCCGAGCGAGGCGGCGAATGCGGCGACGCCCTCGATGTTGGCCGGGTCGTCGGTGAGCCCGGGCACGAGGACGAACCGGACGTGCACCTCCTTGCCGAGATCGGCCAGCCGCCGGGCGAAGTCCAGGGTGGGTGCCAGAGGGCGGCCGGTGACCTTGCGGTAGGTGGCGCGGTCCCAGGACTTGATGTCGAGCAGGACCAGGTCGGTGTCGCGCAGCAGCGAGTCGGTGGCCCGGACACCGAGGAAGCCGGAGGTGTCCAGGGCGGTGTGCAGTCCGAGTTCGTGCTTGAACCGGTGCAGCAGCTCGCCGGTGAACACCGACTGGAGCAGGGGCTCTCCCCCGCTGACGGTGGCTCCGCCGCCCGCGGCCGCGATGAACCGCGTGTACTTGCCAGCCTCGGCGACGATCTCGTCGGCGGTGGTGCGCTTGCCGTCACGCATCCGCCAGGTGTCGGGGTTATGGCAGTACAGGCAGGTCAGCGGGCAGCCGGACAGGAAAGTGACGAAGCGGGTGCCGGGCCCGTCGACACCGGTCGAAAGGTCCCACGAGTGGACCGACCCCACGGCCGGGCGGCGGGTCGCCGCGGCGGCCGGGGTGCGCGGGGTGGTCGTCGCGGCGGCGGTCCCGGCCAGCGTCGGCGTGGCCGGCGCGGACGGAAGAAGCGTGGTCATCGCCCAGCTCCCTTACAGCGAGCCGTGGAAGGTGCGGTTGATGACGTCGAGCTGCTGCTCGCGCGTGAGGCGGATGAAGTTGACCGCGTAGCCGGAGACCCGGATGGTCAGCTGCGGGTACTTCTCGGGGTGCTCCATCGCGTCCTCCAGGGTCGCCCGGTCGAGCACGTTGACGTTCATGTGGAAGCCGTCGCTCGCCATGAAGCCGTCCAGCACGCCGGAGAGGTTGGCGACGCGCTCCTCGGGCGTGCGGCCCAGGGCGTCCGGGGTGATGGTGTTGGTCAGCGAGATACCGTCCTCCGCGTCGTCGTACGGGAGCTTGGCGACGGAGAGCGCCGAGGCGATGTACCCGTGTTCGTCGCGGCCGTTCATGGGGTTGGCGCCCGGCGCGAAGGGGGCTCCGGCGCGGCGGCCGTCGGGGGTGTGGCCGGTCTTCTTGCCGTAGACGACGTTCGAGGTGATCGTCAGGACGGACTGGGTGTGCACCGCGTGGCGGTACGTCGGGTGCCGGCGGATCTTCTCCATGAAGTCGTGGACGATCCCGCGCGCGAGTTCGTCGGCCCGGTCGTCGTTGTTGCCGTACGCCGGGTAGTCGCCCTCGACGACGTAGTCGACGGCGAGGCCGGTCTCGTCGCGGATCACCTTCACGCGTGCGTGCTTGATGGCGGACAGGGAGTCGGCGGCCACCGACAGGCCCGCGATGCCGCACGCCATGGTGCGCAGGATCTGCCGGTCGTGGAGGGCCATCTCCACGCGTTCGTAGGCGTACTTGTCGTGCATGTAGTGGATGACGTTGAGCGCGTGCACGTAGGTCCTGGCCAGCCAGTCGAGCATGGCGTCGTAACGCGCGCGGACGGTGTCGTAGTCGAGGTACTCGTCGGTGATCGGTTCGAAGCCCTCGACGATCGTCTTGCCGGAGACCTCGTCGCGGCCGCCGTTGACGGCGTACAGCAGGGCCTTGGCGACGTTCACGCGGGCGCCGAAGAACTGCATCTGCCGGCCCATGGCCATGGCGGAGACGCAGCAGGCGATGGCGGTGTCGTCGCCGTACTTGGGGCGCATCAGCTCGTCGGACTCGAACTGGAGGGCGCTGGTGTCGATGGCGACCTGGGCGGCGTACCGCTTGAAGCCCTCGGGCAGGCGCGGCGACCAGAAGACGGTGAGGTTGGGTTCGGGGGCGGGGCCGAGGTTGTAGAGGGTGTTCAGGGCGCGGAAGGTGGTGCGGGTGACCAGTGGGCGCCCGTCCTCGCCGAGGCCGGCCATGGACCAGGTGACCCAGGTGGGGTCGCCGGAGTAGAGCTCGTTGTACTCGGGGGTGCGCAGGAAGCGGACGATACGGAGTTTGATGACGAAGTCGTCGATGATTTCCTGGGCCTGGGACTCGGTGAGCAGGCCGCGTTCGATGTCCCGCTGGAGGTAGATGTCGAGGAAGGCGTCGATGCGGCCGATCGACATGGCGGCGCCGTTCTGTTCCTTGACGGCGGCGAGGTAGGCGAAGTACAGCCACTGGACGGCCTCGCGGCCGGTGCGGGCGGGGCCGGTGAGGTCGTGACCGTAGGAGAGGGCCATGGCCTTGAGCTCGTCGAGGGCCCGGATCTGCTCGGCGACTTCCTCGCGTTCCTGGATCACCTCCGCACTCGGCCACTGGACTTCGAGTGCGCTTTTGTCCGCTCGCTTAGCGACGATGAGCCGGTCGACGCCGTAGAGGGCGACGCGACGGTAGTCGCCGATGATGCGGCCGCGGCCGTAGGCGTCGGGCAGGCCGGTGATGATGCCGGAGGAGCGGCAGGCGCGGATCTCGGGGGTGTACGCGTCGAAGACGCCGTCGTTGTGGGTCTTGCGGAGCTTGGTGTAGATCTCCCGGACGGCGGGGTCGGCGTCGTACCCGTAGGAGTTGAGGGCGCTCTCGACCATGCGCCAGCCGCCGTTGGGCATGATGGCGCGCTTGAGGGGAGCGTCGGTCTGAAGGCCGACGATCAGGTCGAGGCGGCGGTCGATGTAGCCGGGAGCGAAGGCGTCGATGCGCGACGGGGTGGTGACATCGACGTCGTGGACGCCCCGTTCGATCTCGGTGGGGAACATCGCGAGGAGCTTGTCCCAGACCTTGGTGGTGCGCTCGGTGGGTCCGGCGAGGAAGGCGCCGTCGCCCTCGTAGGGGGTGTAGTTGCTCTGGACGAAGTCCCGCACGTCAATGGCGTCGCGCCACAGCCCGCCCCGGAAGCCGGACCAGGCGTCCGCCGCCGTCTCAGGGACCGTCTGCGCGGCAGGGGTGGTCGTGGTCTCCGCAGGGCTGGCAGTCATGACGGGCACCTTCCGCTCGGCTTCGCCGGTACAACTCCATTGCACGCCCGCGCGGAGCGGCCAGGGCACCGCGTTGGTCCTCGATCGCGGCCCGAAGGTCCCGGCCGCGCGCCGTCACCTCGGCGACCAAGTCGTCTGACCTGGCCTTTTCGACAGGACTTAGGCCCCTCGCGCACTTGTGAATTCGTTCACAAGAAATTCGGCGTCCTATCTGCTGTGCTTGGACTCATGACGTCCAGTTCGACTCCCGCGTCGCCCACGCCCGGCGCGCCCGGAAACAACCGCCCCCTGCGCAGGCTCACGGCCCGGGGCCGGCACGAGGCGCACCGCGCCTCCACACCGCTCGAGCTCTTCTTCGACCTGTGTTTCGTCGTGGCCATCGCCCAGGCGGGCGTGCAGCTGGTGCACTCCGTGGCGGAGGCGCACACCGGTGAGGGCATCCTCAACTACGCGATGATCTTCTTCGCGATCTGGTGGGCGTGGATGAACTTCACCTGGTTCGCCTCCGCCTACGACAACGATGACGTCCTCTACCGGGTCGTCACCCTGGTGCAGATCTCCGGCGTGCTCGTCCTGGCGGCCGGGGTCTCCAAGGCGTTCGAGGACCATGAATTCCTGGCCGTATGGCTGGGCTACCTGATCATGCGGCTCGCGATGACGGCTCAGTGGTTGCGCGTGGCGCGCTCCTGTGGTCACGGCCCGGAGAGAACGACGGCCCTGCGGTACGCGGGCGGGGTGTTCCTCTGTCAGATCGGCTGGCTGGGACTGCTGATCCTGCCCGAGGACGCCCGGCCCTGGGTGTTCCTGGTGATGGCGATCCTGGAGATGTGCGTGCCGGCGTACGCGGAGAAGGACCAGCCGACGGCCTGGCATCCGCACCACATCGCCGAGCGGTACGGCCTGTTCACGATCATCGTGCTCGGCGAGACGATCGCCGCGGCCACGGTCGCCGTGAAGACCGCCCTCGACGAGAACGACGCGCTCGGCGAACTGCTGCCGATCGCCGCGGGCGGACTCCTGATCATCTTCTCCGCCTGGTGGATCTACTTCGTGGTGCCGATCCACGGCCATCTGCGCTCCAACAGGCAGTCCTTCCTCTGGGGCTACGGCCACTACGTGATCTTCGCGTCGGCGGCCGCGATCGGCGCCGGCCTGGAGGTCGCTGTCGAGCAGACGGTCGGCAAGGCGCACATCTCCACGCTGGCAGCGTCGGCGGCGGTGACGCTGCCTACGGCGCTGTATCTGCTCACGGTGTGGGCGCTGCACTCGCGGCACTTCAAGGTGGGCACGGCCCAGCAGTTGGTGCTGCCGACGACGGCACTGGTCGTCATCGCCTGCACCTTCTTCGGCGACTGGGCGGTGCTCGCGGCCGGGGTCGCCTCGGCGCTGGCGGTGGCGGTCGGCACGACGCTGACGTCGCGCATGACCGCGCGGGAGAACCGGCCCGCGGCACGCTCGGCCACGACGCCGACCGGCTGATGTCACGGAGCCGCGGCCGGGACTGGACGACACTGGCTCCATGACAGTTGACGCATTGACGGACGTCGCCGGTGTGCGGGTGGGTCACGCCACGCGCATCGGCGACGGTTGGCTCACCGGCACCACTGTCGTCCTCGCCCCGGAGGGCGGGGCCGTCGCCGCGGTCGATGTGCGGGGCGGCGGGCCCGGTACCAAGGAGACCGACGCCCTCGACCCACGCAACGTCGTGCAGAAGGTCGAGGCGATCGTCCTCACCGGGGGCAGCGCGTACGGGCTCGACGCGGCTTCCGGTGTGATGGCCTGGCTGGAGGAGCAGGGCCGCGGGGTGCGCGTCGGGCCGGATCCGGCGCACGTCGTGCCCGTGGTGCCCGCGGCGTGTGTGTTCGATCTGGGGCGCGGCGGCGACTTCCGGGCACGGCCGGACGCGATGACGGGGCGGGCGGCGGTCGAGGCGGCCGCGGCCAGTGCGTCGGGTGCCCCCGTGGAGGAAGGGTGTGTGGGCGCCGGGACGGGGGCGGCGGTCGGGGCGTTGAAGGGCGGGGTCGGGACGGCGAGCATGGTGCTCGGCTCGGGGATCACCGTGGGGGCGCTGGTGGTAACGAACGCGGTGGGGAGCGCGCTGGATCCGGAAACCGGCGTGCTGTACGGCGAGTTCTTCCAGGGGCGCGTGGAGTACCCGGAGGCGCGTGTCCAGGAAGCCGCGCGCCTGCGCCTCGCGGAGAGCGCGGCCAAGAACGCGCCTCCGCCGCTGAACACGACGCTCGCCGTCGTCGCGACCGACGCGGCGCTCTCCAAGGCGCAGGCGCAGAAGCTGGCCGGTACGGCGCACGACGGCATCGCGCGCGCCGTGCGGCCGGTGCATCTCCTCAACGACGGCGACACGGTGTTCGCGCTGGCGACCGGGGAGCGCGCGCTCGATGCCGCGAGCCCGCTCGCGCTGAACGAGATCCTGGCCGCGGGCGCGGATGCCGTGACGCGCGCGATTGTGCGTGCGGTGCGCGCGGCAGGGGCCGTGGACGGGCCGGGTGGGGTGTGGCCGTCGTACGGGGAGTTGTACGGGGACAGCGGGCGGTACTGAGGGAGCACGGGGCACCGTAAGGGTGCCCCGCGTGCAGGGCTGACAGGGGTCCGACGCGAGTGGCGTGCGCGGCGCGGAGCGGTGCTCCAACCGGCTTGCTGGTCAGGCAGGTTGCGTGCCCACCGGCGTGCGCCGCGCCCCGCCTCCCAGGTCACATCCGTCCCACCCCCACCCCTGAATGTCCCGGTTCTGTCACGCGATGGCGTTCATCGCGAATGGAGGGAACCCGAGCCCTCGGGGATTCCCTCTATCTGCACGCACTGGATCGGACCACGCACATCACGCGAACATGGAGCAGCCTGTGACAACGCCGGACAAAACAGCGCGGCGCGTACTGGGGACCTGTGCCGTCCTGGTGGTCGGCGCCCTCACGTTGACCGCTTGTGGTGGCAACGCCAACGCCGAGAACGACGACAAGGGTGGCGACGCCGGCAAGACGTCGGGCGCGAAGATCGTGATCTCTGCGAAGAACGGTTCGTCGGGGGCCTCGATCAATTCGACCGGCGTGAAGGTCAGCGGCGGCCAGCTCACCGACGTGAAGATGACGGTGGCGGAGACGGGCCAGGCCGTGCCGGGGGCGATATCGGCGGACGGCGGCAGCTGGAAGCCGAAGGAGCAGCTGGAGCGCGGGACCGAGTACGAGATAGCGGCGAAGGCGAAGGGCGCGGACGGGAAGAACACCGCCGCCAAGTCCAGCTTCACCACGGTGTCGCCGGAGAACAGCTTCATCGGGACGTACACGCCGGACAACGGGGCGACGGTGGGCGTCGGGATGCCGGTGTCGTTCACCTTCGACAAGGCGATCAGCGACAAGAAGGCCGTGCAGTCGGGTATCACCGTCACGTCGAGCAGCGGGCAGAAGGTCGTCGGGCACTGGTTCGGGGAGCAGCGGCTCGACTTCCGGCCCGAGGAGTACTGGAAGGCCGGCTCCAAGGTCACGATGAAGATCGACCTGGACGGGGTCGAGGGCGCGAACGGCGTCCACGGGGTGCAGAAGAAGACCGTGACCTTCGCCATCGGGCGGTCGCAGGTCTCCACGGTCGACGTCAACACGCAGACCATGACGGTCACGCGGGACGGCAAGACGATCAAGTCGGTGCCGATCTCGGCGGGCAGCGCGGAGTTCCCGACGTACAACGGGCAGATGGTGATCTCCGAGAAGCTCGTGGAGACGCGGATGAACAGCCAGACGGTGAATCTGGCCGACGCGTACGACATCCCGGACGTGCCGCACGCGATGCGTCTGACGACCTCCGGGACGTTCCTGCACGGCAACTACTGGTACAACAAGGCCAACCCGCCCTTCGGGCAGGCGGGGACCAGTCACGGCTGTGTCGGGTTGCAGGACGTGCAAGGCGCGCAGGGCGACACAACGGCGAAGTGGTTCTACGACAACTCGCTCATCGGCGATGTGGTGATCGTCAAGAACTCCCCCGACAAGTCGGTGGCACCGGACAACGGGCTCAACGGGTGGAACCTGCCGTGGAGCGAGTGGATTGCCGGAAGTGGCGCCTGAGCAGGGCATTTTGACGGTTCGTCGGGCCGCGCGGGAACCATCCGCGCGGCCTCGACGTTTTAAGTGCGTACGTTTTCTCGGTTCCCGGACATGATGTCCGACCGAGGGGCTACGGTATGCACCCACAAGGTGACATGCAGCAACGCCGGGAGAAGCCTTGAGCGTTCCGTACGAGACGGCAGCGTACGAACCCCACGAGTCGCCGGAGTCTCCGGAGGAGCACCTCGCGCGACTGCTCGGCCGCGCCCTGAACTCCTTCGAGCTGCCCGACGAGGTGATACGGCGACTCGACTGCGCGCTGGCGCACGACAGTTCGCTGCACTCCGCGCACCACAGCGCGGGCCGGCACCGTGAGACGTACCGGCACACCTGGCTGCTCGCGGACGGCTCGGCGCTCACCCTGTGGGAGCTCGTTCACAACACCGCGCCGGGCAGCGCGCCGCAGCACGAGGTGTACGTCGACGAGGAGGAGTTGCGCGCCGCCACCGCGCGCCTGCCGTTGCCGCCGGACGCCCCGGACTTCGAGCTGCCGGTGACGGTGCAGTTGTCGCCGGTGCACGCACCGCGCCACGCGTACGTGCCGGACGACTCCGCCGACCACGCGCGTCGGCTCCTGCGCCGCGCGGAGAACGCCGACCGGCCGGACGCGGACACCGCCGCGCTGCTGACCACGGCGTTCGCGCACCAGATCACGCAAGCTTTCGGGCGCCCGTGCCGTGCGGGGCGCGCCGGGTTGTGCTTCTCGCTCTACGAGCACGCCTTCCTGCTGCGCGACGGCAAGGAGATCTCCCTGTGGGAGGTCGAGCACACGGCGACGCCGGACGGGCGGCACATGTGCGAGGTGTACGTCAGCGAGGACGCGGCGCGGGACGCGATGGAGCGGCGCGCGGCGCAGGTGTCGTAGCGTGCGCCGGCGCGCGCGGCTCAGCGCCCGTCGCTGAGCTGCCGTACCAGGCCTGCGAACGCGTCCTGTTCGGCCGGGGTGAGCTGTACCGACTCCAGGTGCGGGCCCGCCTGCCGCTGGTGCGGGAGCGCGGACAGCGCGGGGTCGGTGGGCCGGCGTGCGGCGTCGGGGCGGCTCGCGCGCAGGACGCGGGCCAGGCCGATCGCCCAGACGACAGTCAGCAGGGCGAGCAGGCCGACGCCCAGCAGCTGGAAGATCGAGACGTCCTCAGGCATGCGCCCCAGTACACACCACGGTCCGGGACTTTGGCCCCGGACCGTGACGTATCTCGCAGGTGCCGTGAACGACTCACAGCTCCTTAATAGGGGCACCTCGCCCCCGGGTTCAGGCGGCCACGGGCTGCTTGGGCTCCGAGGTCGAGGGCACGGTGGCAGCGCCGGTGCCGGTGGGCGTTGCGCCCGGCGCGGGCTTTCGCATGCCCTTCAGGGCGACCACCAGGGCGGTGGTGACGCAGACGCCCGCCGCGATGGCGACCAGGTACAGCAGCGGGTTGCCGATCAGCGGGACCACGAAGATGCCGCCGTGCGGGGCACGCAGAGTGGCGTCGAAGGCCATCGACAGCGCACCGGTGACCGCGCCGCCCGCCATCGAGGCCGGGATCACGCGCAGCGGGTCCGCCGCGGCGAACGGGATGGCACCCTCGGAGATGAAGGAGGCGCCCAGGACCCAGGCGGCCTTGCCGTTCTCGCGCTCGGTCTGCGTGAAGAGCTTGCCGCGGACCGTGGTGGCCAGCGCCATCGCCAGCGGCGGGACCATACCGGCGGCCATCACCGCGGCCATGACCTTCATCGCGGAGTCGCTCGGGTCGGCGACGGCGATTCCGGCCGCGGCGAAGGCGTAGGCGACCTTGTTGACCGGGCCGCCGAGGTCGAAGCACATCATCAGGCCGAGCAGGACGCCGAGGAGGATGGCGTTGGTGCCCGTCAGGCCGTTCAGCCAGTCCGTCATGGCCTTCTGAGCCTCGGCGATGGGCTTGCCGATGACGACGAACATCAGGAATCCGACGATCGCCGAGGAGATCAGCGGGATCACCACCACCGGCATGATGCCGCGCAGCGCCGACGGGATCTTCAGCCGCTGGATCGCCAGCACCACGCCACCGGCGATCAGACCGGCCGCCAGGCCGCCGAGGAAGCCCGCGTTGATGGTCAGCGAGATCGCGCCGCCGACGAATCCGGGCACCAGGCCCGGCCTGTCCGCCATGCCGTAAGCGATGTAACCGGCCAGCACCGGGACGAGGAAGCCGAAGGCCACGCCGCCGATCTGGAAGAGCAGGGCGCCCCAGCTGTCGGCCTGGGTCCACACGAAGTGGTCCATCACCGACGGCGCCTTGTTGATCTCGTAGCCGCCGATCGCGAAGGCGAGGGCGATGAGCAGGCCGCCCGCTGCGACGAACGGGACCATGTAGCTGACGCCGGACATCAGCCACTTGCGCAGCTTCGTGCCATAGCCCTCGCCGGCGTCACCGGCGCGCTCCACCGGCGTGCCCGCTCCGGCGGGCGCTCCCGCGCTCACCTCTCCGCGTGCCGCCTTCCCGCGCACCTCCGTGATGAGTTCCGCCGGGCGGTTGATGCCCGCCTTCACGCCGACGTCGACCGTCGGCTTGCCGGCGAAGCGGTCCTTGTCGCGTACGGGGACGTCGTGCGCGAAGATCACGCCGTCCGCCGCCGCGATGGCTGCCGGGTCGAGCCGGGTGAATCCGGCCGAGCCCTGGGTCTCGACGACAAGTTCGACGCCCGCGTCGCGGCCGGCGTTCTCCAGGGACTCGGCCGCCATGTAGGTGTGGGCGATGCCGGTCGGGCAGGAGGTGACGGCGACGATCCGGAAGGGGCGCTCGCCGGTGGTGACGGGGGCGCCCGGCGCCGGGACGGTTGCGCTCTCGGCGTCCGCGCCCGGCGCCGGGGCCGTGCTGCCCGCTGCGGCGTCGGCGGAGGCCGCCCCCGGCGCCGCAGCGGAGTCCTTGGTGACGCTCTGCGCGCCGTGTGCGCCCCCAACAGCGCCGCTCGCGCTCCCTTCAGCGCCTTGCGTGCCCCCAGAAGCCCCCACAGGAGCGTCCGAAGCGCCGTCCAAAGCGCCGTGCACGCCCTGATCAACGCCCCCGGAAGCAGCACCCGCCCCCACGCCAGAGCCAGAGCCAGAGCCGGAGTCAGCGCCAGAGCCGGAGCCAGCGCCCGCACCTTCCGACTCCACACCCGCGCCCGCCGCCCCCGCCACCCCCTCCCCCCGAATCAGCCCCGCCGCCGCCCCCGCATCTCCCACCGACCGCAACGCCTCCGTGAACTCCGCGTTCATCAGCTGCCGGGCGAGCGAGGACAGGATCGTGAGGTGGGCGTCGTCCGCGCCCGCCGGTGCCGCGATGAGGAAGATCAGGTCCGCCGGACCGTCCGCCGCGCCGAAGTCGATGCCGGCCGCGCTGCGCCCGAAGGCGAGCGTGGGCTCGGTGACGTGCTCGCTGCGGCAGTGCGGGATGCCGATGCCGCCGTCGAGGCCGGTCGGCATCTGGGCCTCGCGAGCGGCGACGTCGGCGAGGAAGCCGTCCAGGTCGGTCACCCGGCCCAGGGCGGCCATGCGCTCGGCGAGGGCGCGGGCCGCCGCTTCCTTGGTGTCGGCGGACAGGTCGAGGTCGACCAGGTCCGCGGTGATCATGTCGGTCATCGCGGGCTCCTTCGCACGCGTATCGCCCGGGGAGCGGGGTGGGCGAGGGTGGGGACGGGGGTGGTGCAGTGAGGCGAGGGGGTGGAGGCGGGGCCGGGGAAGCCCCGCCTCCCCCGGGAGACAGGGCGGCTCAGGTGGCCCCGCCTCCCGTGGTCCGCGGCGAGTAACGGGGAGCCTCGCCGCTTCGAAGTCGACGCGAGGGGCGGCACGGAGTACGTCATGACACCGGCTCCTTCAGTACGCGGTCCACGGGCACCTCCGCCGTGACCGTGACCGCCGACGGGTCCAGGTCGGCCGGCGACGGCATCACGCTGCCGGGCAGCCGCACGGCGGCGGCGCCGTGCGCGACGGCGGAGGCCAGCGCCTCCGGGCCGCTGCCGCCCGCGATCAGAAAGCCCGCGAGGGAGGAGTCGCCCGCGCCGACGTTGGAGCGCACGGCATCCACCCGCGCGCTGCCGAACCAGGCGCCCGCGCCGTCCACGAGCAACTGCCCGTCCGCGCCCAGGCTCGCGAGCACGGCGCGCGCGCCCATCTCGCGCAACTCCTCGGCCGCCTTCACGGCGTCGCCCACCGTCGACATGGGGCGCCCGACCGCCTCCGCGAGCTCCTCGGCGTTCGGCTTCACCACATCCGGCCGCTCACGCAGCGCCTCCAGCAGCGCGCGCCCCGAGGTGTCCAGAGCGATCCGCGCGCCCCCCGCGTGCGCCCGCGCGACGACACGGGCGTACCACGCCGGCGCGAGCCCACGCGGCAGGCTCCCGCAGCACGCGATCCAGTCCGCGTCACGCGACTGCTCCCGCACCGTCTCCAGAAGCAGCTCCTGCTCCTCCGCCGACAGTTCCGGACCCGGCGCGTTGATCTTCGTCAGCACCCCGTCCGACTCCGCGAGCGCGATGTTCGAGCGGGTGGCCCCGGCGACCGGTACCGGCGCGACCTCGATGCCCTGCGCGTCGAGCAGATCGGCGACGAGCGCCCCCGGCGCACCACCCAGGGGCAGAACCGCGACCGTGCGCCGTCCGGCGGCCGCGACGGCGCGCGAGACGTTCACGCCCTTGCCGCCCGGGTCCATGCGTTCGCCGGTGGCGCGGATGACCTCACCGCGGTCGAGCGCGGGAACCTCGTAGGTGCGGTCCAGGGACGGGTTGGGGGTGACGGTGAGAATCATGCGCGCACTACTTCCGTACCGCCGCGCTCGATGGCGGCGGCGTCTTCGGGGCTCAGCCCGGTGTCGGTGATCAGCAGGTCCACGTCGCTCAGGTCGCCGAAGCGGGCGAAGTGCTCCTGGCCGTGCTTGGAGGAGTCGGCGAGCAGCACCACCCGGCGGGCCGCGGCCACCGCCGCGCGCTTGACCGCGGCCTCGGCGAGGTCGGGGGTGGTCAGACCGTGGTCCGCGGAGAAGCCGTTGGCCGCCACGAGGAGGACATCGGCCCGGATCTCGCCGTACGCCCGCAGCGCCCAGGCGTCCACGGCGGCGCGCGTACGGTGCCGTACGCGCCCCCCGACGAGATGGAGCTGGATGCCGGGGTGGTCCGCGAGGCGGGCCGCGATCGGCAGGCTGTGGGTGACGACGGTGAGCGAGGCCTCCAGCGGGAGGGCGCTCGCGACCCGCGCGACGGTCGTACCGGCGTCGAGGATCATCGTGCCCTCGGCCGGGAGTTCGGCGAGGGCGGCCTTGGCGATGCGGTCCTTCTCGTCGGCGGCGGTGGACTCGCGTTCGGCGAGGTCCGGCTCGAAGTCGAGGCGGCCGACGGGGATGGCGCCGCCGTGCACCCGGCGTACCAGGCCGGCGCGGTCCAGGGCCTTCAGGTCCCGGCGGATCGTCTCCGCCGTCACCTGGAACTCCTCGGCAAGCGACAGCACGTCCACCCGGCCGCCGTCACGCGCGAGCCGGAGGATCTCCTGTTGCCGCTCCGGTGCGTACATGTCCGTTCGCCTCCGACCAGTGCCCGACCTTGTGGATTCACTCGGAGGCTACGCCGGGATTTCCGGAAAGTAAACAAGTTCGGGCGCAACTCGGGCATGAACAGACATGAGTCACGGACGCAGACGGGCATGAACGGACTTCCGGCGCGTGCAATACACGACGCCAGCAGAACACGACTCAGCCAGAACACGACTCGACTCAGGCAGAACACGACGCAGGCAGAACACACGGAAGGGCCCCGCGCCGCAGCGCAGGGCCCTTGCTCCAGAGTCACCCCCAAAGTGCTCCGCCGGTCAGCTCACCGACACGGCCTCCCGAGCCTCGCCCCGGCCCTCCAGCGGCTCGGGCCCGGCCGAGACCTCGTCAGCAGCCCCTTCCACATGCTGCGCGGGCCGCCGGGGCAGCGCGAACATCAGCAGGAAGATGGCGCCCATCACCGCGGCCACCCAGCCCAGCGCGTTCTGGAAGGCGTCCGCGAAGGCCGACCCGACGACGGTCTGCACAGCGGCACCGCCCTCGGCCTCCCCCGCACCCGCCGAACCCAGCCCCCCGAGCTTGTCGTCCAGCACCCCGAAGAACACCACCGACACCAGCCCGAGCCCCAGCGCGTTCCCCATCTGCTGCACCGTGTTGATCAGCCCCGATGCCGACCCCGCGTGCTCGCGCGGCACCTCGGAGAGGATCGCGTCGGTCAGCGGAGCCACGATCAGACCCATCCCGGCACCCATCACGACCAGCGGAAACGCCATCTGCCAGGGCTCGATGCCAAGCCCGTACCGCTCGGACTCCCACATGTAGAGCAGCACACCGAGCCCGAGCACCAGCGCGCCCGCCTGCAGGACGCCCCGCCCGAACCGCGGCACCAGCTTCTGCACCGAAAGACCCGCCGCCACGGAGACCGCGATCGAGAACGGCACGCCGGTCAGCCCCGCCTTCAGCGGGGTCCAGCCCAGGCCCATCTGCATGTACAGCGTCCACACCAGGAAGAAGATGCCGAGCGCGACACCGAACACGGTCTGTACGGCGATGCCCGCGGCGAAGCTCTTCACCTTGAACAGGGACAGCTCGACCAGCGGCGACCCGTCCCGCGCGCCCTTGCGCCGCTCGTACGCCACCAGCACCGCGAGCACGACGAGCGAGCCGGCCATCGACACGTAGCCCCACAGCGGCCAGTCCAGCTCACGGCCACGGGTCAGCGGGTAGAGCAGCATCAGCAGTCCGAGGGTCACCAGGGCCACGCCGACCAGGTCCAGCTTCGGGGCGCGTGCCGCCTTGGACTCGGTGATGAAGCGGCTGCCCAGGATCAGGCCCGCGATGCCGACCGGCAGGTTGATGAGGAAGATCGGGCGCCATTCCAGACCGAAGAGGTTCCACTCGGTGAGCAGCGCGCCGAGCAGCGGGCCGCTGACCGCGCCGAGCCCCACGACCGCGCCGAACAGCCCGAACACCTTGCCGCGCTCGTGCGCCGGGAAGGTCGCGTGCACGATCGACAGCACCTGCGGGACCATCAGCGCCGCCATCGCGCCCTGCAGGATGCGGGAGGCGACCAGCATCTCCGGGTTCGCCGCGAATCCGCACAGCGCGGAGGCGATCGTGAAGCCGCCGATGCCGATGAGGAACAGCTTCTTACGGCCGTGGATGTCGCCGAGACGTCCGCCGGTGATCAGGCCCGCGGCGAAGGCGAGTGCGTATCCGGCCGTTATCCACTGGATCTGGCTCTCGGTGGCACCGGCGTTCTGCTGGATGGACGGGATCGCGATGTTGACGATCGTGACGTCGACGAGGTCCATGAAGGCGGCGGTCATGACGATCGCCAGGGCGAACCAACGCCGCTTGTCGCCGACGGACGCATCGCCCGCGGACGCGTCGCCGACGGCTGTGTCGCCCACTGAAGTCTTGAGGTGAGGCTCGCTGGAGGTCATGTGAAAGAAGGTAGGGCCCCAATAGGTCAGATCGTGTCCTAATTCTGCGGCATCCTCGGATTCATGACGACAGACACTCCGGCCCGGCTCCTCCAGCTCCTCTCGCTCCTCCAGACGCCCCGCGAATGGCCCGGCGGCGAGCTCGCCGGGCGGCTCGGGGTGTCCCGCCGCACGGTCCGCCGGGACATCGACCGGCTGCGTGAACTCGGCTATCCGGTGCAGGCGACCAAGGGTTCCGAGGGCGGCTACCGGCTGGTCGCGGGCAAGGCGATGCCACCGCTCGTCCTGGACGACGAGGAGGCGGTCGCCATCGCGGTCGGCCTCCGCGCGGGCGCCGGGCACGCGGTCGAGGGCGTGGACGAGGCCTCGGTTCGGGCGCTCGCCAAGCTGGAGCAGGTCCTGCCCAGCCGCCTGCGTCACCGCGTCTCCACCCTCCAGGCCGCGACTACCCCGCTGACCAGCGGCGACGGAGCGAGCATCGCCCCGGAGACGCTGACCGTGATGGCCTCGACGGTGGCCGGCCAGGAGCGGCTGCGGTTCGCCTACCGCGCGGGCGACGGCACGGAGTCCCGCCGCCTCACCGAGCCCTACCGGCTCGTCTCCACCGGCCGCCGCTGGTATCTCGTCGCCTACGACCTCGACCGCGAGGACTGGCGGACCTTCCGCGTCGACCGCGTCACCGAGCCCTTCGCCACGGGCGCCCGTTTCACGCCCCGCGAACTCCCGACGGGCAACGCGGCCGAATACCTGCGGCAGTCGATGTACCGACGCCAGGAGACCTACGAGTTCGCGGTCACCTTCGCCGCACCGGCCCAGTTCATCGCGGCCCGCGTGCCCCAGTGGCTGGGCGCCCCGGAACCGGTCGACGACCGCACGTGCCGCCTGCGCGCCACGACCGGCGACGCGGTGGAGTGGCTGGCGGTGCGCCTGGCCATGGTCGACTGCGAGTTCACGGTCCACGAGCCCGCGGAACTGGTCCGGTGCGTACGCGACTTGGGCGGCCGCCTGACCAGAGCGGCGGCCACGCCCACCTGAGCAAAGCGACCGAGCCGAGTTCCTACGGCCCGACAGACCGAGTTCCCAAGGCCCGGCAGACCGCGTCCCGCGACTGCGAGTTCACCGTCCACGAGCCCGCGGAACTGGTCCGGTGCATAAGCGACTTGGGCGGCCACCTGAGCAAAGAGACCGAGCCGTGTTCCTACGGCCCGACAGGCCGCGCCGGGCCCGACGGACCGCGCCGCTACGGCCCGGCAGACTGCGTTCCTACGGCCGCCGTCCCCCCGCCCCCACCCCCGCCACTTCCCCCCACGGAAAGTCCCGCAGCACCGCCAGGTTCCGCAGTGCCAGCTGGGCAGGCCCCTCCGGCCCCCCGGCCAGCGCCTGCCCCGCCGCCCAGGACTCCACGGCCACCCGTACGGCCGCCCCGGCCACGGCGGCCGCGAACCTGAGCTCGGGCGCCCCGGCAACGTTGTCGGCCCCGCCGTCATCCGCGCGCTCCGGCCCCAGCCGCCCCACCAGCACCTCCGCCAGCGCCCCCTCGGACGCATGGCAGACCTCCGCCCACACCTTCCCCAGCGCGGGGCTCGACCCGGCGAGACGGATCAGGGTGCGCACCCATTCCCAGGAGGACGCCGACAGCCCCGCCCCCGGCGTCAGGGTGTGCCGTACGGCGTGTTCCAGCGCCTCGGGGACCGACAGCTCCGCGGGGGCGAGGTGTACGGCCTGTGCCCAGCGCTCCGCGCCCGCCGCGTAGAGGGGCGCGACGGCCTCCTCCTTGGTGGCGAAGTACCGGTAGAACGTGCGCGGCGCGATACCGGCGGCCTGGGCGATGTCCTCGGCGCGGGTGGCACGCAGGCCCTGCCTGACGAAGAGCGCGGCGGCCGCGCGGGCGATCTGCATACGCGTCTCCGCCTTGCGCCGCTCCGTCAGGGAGAGCGGTACGGCGGAGTTTGGTGCTGGGGTGGGGCTACTCACATTCGGCAGGCTATGCCCATGTGACACAATCTGCCATCCGGCGGGCCACCCCGGGGTTCAGGTACGGGGTGGCCCGCCCTCCAGCCTGCCCATGGGCACAGAAGGAGCCGGACCCCGGCGCCCAGGGGGGGTTAGGGCGCCGAGACCCGGCTCGGGAGAGTCCCGGCGCCGGGGGGGTATCGCGACGGGACTTGGTTCAGGATCGGCCCGCGAGGGGGGATCGTGGACCCGAACTCCTGGACCCTGAAAGGTTGTTCCCAGGGCCCTGGCGGTTGAAGCGGTGTTACCCGCCATGTTTGCGCGGTCTTTCGCCACCCGGCGCCACCGGGCGTACGCGGCTGTGCCCCCGTACGCCCCCTGACGCTCAGTCGGCTCTTATGCGGCCGCGTCGAACCCGGTGTCCCGGGCCAGCTTCTTCAGCTCCAGCAGCGCGTGCTTCTCGATCTGCCGGATGCGCTCGCGCGTCAGACCGTGCTCCTTGCCGACCTCGGTGAGCGTGCGCTCCCGGCCGTCCTCGATGCCGTACCGCATCTTGATGATGGACGCCGTGCGCTGGTCGAGGCGGCCGATCAGGTCGTCCAGTTCCTCGCTGCGCAGCAGGGTCAGCACGGACTGCTCCGGGGAGACCGCCGAGGTGTCCTCCAGCAGGTCGCCGAACTGGGTCTCGCCCTCGTCGTCCACCGACATGTTCAGCGAGACCGGGTCGCGGGCCCAGTCGAGGACGTCCGCGACGCGCTCCGGGGTGGAGCCGAGTTCGGCGGCGATCTCGGCGGGCTCCGGGTCCCGGCCGTGCTCACGGTTGAACTCGCGCTGCACGCGCCGGATCCGGCCGAGCTCCTCCACGAGGTGGACGGGGAGCCGGATGGTGCGGGACTGGTCGGCTATCGAGCGGGTGATCGCCTGACGGATCCACCAGGTGGCGTAGGTCGAGAACTTGAAGCCCTTGCGGTAGTCGAACTTCTCGACCGCGCGGACCAGTCCGGCGTTGCCCTCCTGGACCAGATCCAGCAGAGGCAGGCCGCTGCGCGGGTAGCGGCGGGCCACCGCGACGACCAGGCGGAGGTTGGAGCGGATGAAGACGTCCTTGGCACGCTCCCCTTCGGCGACCAGCGCCTCGAGCTCCTCGCGGGAGGCGTCCGCCTGGGACTCCTCAAAGCCGTCGAGGACCTGCCGCGCGAACACACCCGCCTCGATGATCTGGCTCAGCTCGACTTCCTTGGCGGCGTCGAGCAGCGGTGTGCGCGCGATCTCGTCGAGGTACATGCCGACCAGGTCGCGATCGGCGATCTCGCCGCCATGGGCGCGAACAGCGCGAACACTGCTTGCCCGGTCGGCCGTCTCGCCGGTGGCGGACTGACGACGGGCGACGGCACGGGTTGCCATGCGTGCTCCTTGCGATGGTGGGCTGGCGGGTGGTCCTCGGTTGCCCGGCACTCGTCTCGGGTGACTCTCCTCGGGTGCCCTGCATCCGATGGAAACAACGACTGGAATCAGGACAGAATTCCCAACCCGTCCCCCTATTTTTCTGATCATGCAGTACCCTGTCCGACCGCACAGGGTCGGGCGGTGCCGCCGGTCCCTGCAGAGGTGCAGGTCAGCCCAGGAGTCGAGGGGGTTCCCGAAGCCCTCGCCTACCCCTGTGGCCGCCGCCCATGCGAGACCCCGGTCACACCGGAAGAGCGTCACCGTCGGCCACTCTCCACCCGTGAAGACGGGTCGTGCCCACCGATGGTTGCCAGGGCGGGCGAGCCCACAGGAAACTCACATGACCAGGGAACACGCGGCACCCGCGCCCGGTCAGCCGAACTGCACCGACCGCTTGGCCAGCCCCATCCAGAACCCGTCGATGACCGACCGCTGCGCGTCCAGCTCGCCCCCGGCCTCGGCCGCGCCCATGGTCACGAACAGCGGGGCGAAGTGCTCGGTCCGCGGATGGGCGTACCGGCCGGCCGGGGACTTGCGCAGGAAGTCCAGCAGCGCGTCCCAGTCGTGGTTCTCCAGGGCGCGCCGGCCCCAGTCGTCGAACTCCGCCGACCAGGCGGGGATGCCGCCCTGGCGCAGCGCGGCCAGGTTGTGGGTGAAGAAGCCGGAGCCGACGATCAGCACGCCCTCGTCGCGCAGCGGCGCGAGCCTGCGGCCGATCTCCATCAGCCGGACCGGGTCGAGGGTCGGCATGGAGATCTGGAGGACGGGGAGGTCGGCGGCGGGGAACATCTCCACGAGCGGGACGTAGGCGCCGTGGTCGAGGCCGCGGTCCGGGATGTCCTGCACGGGGATGCCGGGGGCGCGCAGCAGTTTGCGTACGGACTCGGCGAGCTCGGGGGCGCCAGGGGCCTCGTACGTCACCCGGTAGTAGTGCTCGGGGAAGCCCCAGAAGTCGTAGACGAGCGGGACGGTGGCCACGGCACCGAGGGCGAGGGGGGCCTCCTCCCAGTGGGCGGAGACGATCAGGATCGCCTTCGGGCGGGGCAGTCCGGCGGACCACGCGGCCAGCTCGCCGGGCCAGACGGGGTCGTCGGCGAGGGGCGGGGCGCCGTGGCTGAGGTAGAGCGCGGGCATGCGCTCCTGGCTGGCGGCGGTCATGGCGGCGGCTCCTCCGGCTGACGTATTACTTGAATTCTAAACCTCTACCTCAGAATAGGCCCGGTTGGTTTAAGTTTCAAGGAGACTGCTCGTACAGTGGAGCCATGAACACGGCACCCGCATCCGCACCCGCTGCAGAGACCCGCTGGCTCACCGACGAGGAGCAGGGCGTCTGGCGCTCGTACGTCCAGGCGACGACCCTCCTGGAGGACCACCTCGACCGCCAGCTCCAGCGGGACGCGGGCATGCCGCACATCTACTACGGACTGCTCGTCAAGCTCGCCGAGTCCCCCCAGCGGCGGCTGCGGATGACCGAGCTGGCGATGTACGCGAAGATCACCCGCTCCCGGCTCTCGCACGCCATCGCCCGGCTGGAGAAGAACGGCTGGGTGCGCCGCGAGGACTGTCCCTCCGACAAGCGCGGCCAGTTCGCGGTGCTGACGGACGAGGGCCTGGCGGTGCTGGAGCGGACCGCGCCGGGCCATGTGACCGCCGTACGGGGCGCCCTCTTCGACCGGCTCACCCCGGAACAGCAGAAGTCCCTCGGCGAGATCATGCGGATCGTCGCCGAGGGACTCGAGCCCGACGAAGCGGGTGCGGACCTGCCCTGGCTGCGCTGAACACCCCGCGGACCCCGTGGACACAGATCCGCCCCGGCTCCGCTGAGCCGCTCACTCAGCGAGGCCGGGGCAGATCCTGGGTCGTACGTACGGGGCGTCCCCTTCCCCGTACGTACGGGTCCGTCCCGAAGAGGTGGGTCCGGGTCGTCAGTGGGCGACGACCGGAACCGCGAGCTCCTCCTCGGCGCCGTCCTCGGACGCGGTCGCCGGACCGCTGCCCGGCTTACCGGCGTTGACGAAGGTGAAGGCGATCAGCGCGGCGGCGACCAGGATGCCGACGGCGAACCAGATCGCGCTGGTGTAGCCCTCCACCATGCCCTCCAGCTGGACCAGCTGCTGCT
Source organism: Streptomyces cinnabarinus (assembly GCF_027270315.1). Taxonomy (NCBI): domain Bacteria; kingdom Bacillati; phylum Actinomycetota; class Actinomycetes; order Kitasatosporales; family Streptomycetaceae; genus Streptomyces; species Streptomyces cinnabarinus. The sequence continues at coordinate 4,000,598 of NZ_CP114413.1, forward strand.
GGGACCTGGAGGCGGCGCCGCCGATGTGGTCGGCGACGTAGGAGGTGGTGGCCGAGGCGGCGATCGTGTTCAGCAGCGCCGTACCGATCGCGCCGCCCACCTGCTGGGAGGTGTTGACCATCGCGGAGGCGACACCGGAGTCCTGCGGCTTGACGCCCATGGTGGCCAGGGACATGGCCGGCATGAACGCCGTACCCATGCCGAGACCGAGCAGCAGCATCGCGGGCAGCAGCAGGGCGGCGTAGGAGGAGTCCACCTCCAGCTGGGTCAGCATCAGCATGCCGACCGCGGCGAGCAGGAAGCCGGGGCCCATCAGCAGCCGCGGGGCGACCCGGGTCATCAGCCGGGTGCCGATCTGGGTCGAGCCCGTGATCATGCCGACGATCATCGGCAGGAAGGCGAAGCCGGTCTTGACCGGCGAGTAGCCCTGGACGATCTGCAGGTAGTAGGTCAGGAACAGGAACAGACCGAACATGCCGATGATGGCGAGGCCCAGCGAGAGGTAGATCCCGCCGCGGTTGCGGTCGGTGACCACGCGCAGCGGCAGCAGCGGAGCCTTGACCTTGGCCTCGGTGATGACGAAGGCGAGCAGCAGGACGCCGGAGGCGACGAACATGCCGACCGTCACCGCGTCGCCCCAGCCGTCGGACTCGGCGCGGGTGAAGCCGTAGACCAGCGCGACCAGGCCCAGGGTGGACAGCAGGACGCCGGGGATGTCGAGCGGGTTGCGGTTGCGGCCGCCCTCGGGCTCACGGATGACGAACCAGGCACCGGCGGCGGCGATCACGGCGAACGGGATGTTCACGAAGAACGTCCAGCGCCAGTCCAGGTACTCGGTGAGGAAGCCGCCGAGGATCAGACCGACGGCACCGCCGGCACCGGCGATGGCGCCGTAGATGCCGAACGCCTTGGCGCGCTCCTTGGCGTCCGTGAACATCACGGCGAGCAGGGAGAGCGCGGCGGGCGCGAGCAGGGCGCCGAAGACACCCTGGAGGGCGCGGGCGCCGAACATCATGGCCTCGTTGGTGGCGGCGCCACCGAGCGCGGAGGCCGCGGCGAAGCCGGCCAGGCCGACGACGAAGGCGCGCTTACGGCCCCACAGGTCGGCGATGCGGCCGCCGAACAGGAGCAGACCACCGAAGGCCAGGGCGTAGGCCGTGACGACCCACTGCCGGTTGCCGTCGGATATGCCGAGGTCCTGCTGGGCGGAGGGCAGCGCGATGTTCACGATGGTGGCGTCGAGGACCACCATCAGCTGGGCGAGCGCGATGAAGACGAGCGCTTTCCAGCGATTGCTGTCGGGGCTGCTATCGGGGACTGAGGAAGCCTTGGCGGCTGTTTGAGACATGGAGGTACCCACTTCGGGACTTCGTGACGGAAAAAGACGTAAGTAAGACGTGAATGGGACGCGCGGAGGAAGGGTGCGAGTCGGTCGCTCAGGCTTGGCGGAGGTCCTCCAAGGTGACGGCCGTGCCCGGCAGTTCGGAACGGGCCGGGGCCCGCAGTCCGTCCAGGAACAGCTGGAGATGGCGGTGGACGAAGCGGTCGGCACTGAGGCAGCCGGCACCGGCCGGGGGCCGGCTGAGCTGGGCGCAGGCGACCATCAGGTCACCGACACCGACGTCCGTACGGAGCTGTCCGGCCGCCCTGGCGCGCTCCATGACCATCTCGACCATCTGCTCGGTCCGCTCGCGCGCGGCCTCCAGGTCGGGGTGGTTCTGGTCGAAGGTGCTGGAGATCATCGGGCACAGGGCACTGATCCGCTCGTCGGCGGCGGTGTGCACGAAGCGCTCCAGGGCCTCGAAGGCGTCGCCGTGCTCCGCGAGCGCGGTCTCGGCGGCGGCCACCGTACGGTCCATGACGGAGCAGACGACCTCGCGCACGAGCGCGTCGCGGTCCGGGAAGTTGCGGTACACCGTGGCATTGCCGACGCCGGCCCGGCGGGCGATGTCGTCGAGCGGTACGTCCGGACCGTGCTCGACGAACATCTCCCGGGCCGCGGAGACGATCCGCTCCCGGTTGCGCAGGGCGTCGGCGCGGGGCCGGGTCACCTTGCGCTGGACGGGGACTGCGGTCCGCACGGCGTACCTCCTCGGGTGGTTCTACGGTCTCTCGGGTGGTTCTACGGTCTTCGGTCGCGATCCGGGGAAGCTCTCCCCGTTTCACGCGAACACAGGTCTAAACGGGGAGAGGGTCCCCAGTTATTTCCCGCCTTCCGAGAGATTTCCTGTGACCTGAGTCACAGCTCTCGGAGGTGCCACGTTCGGGCTCTTCCAACGCGCGCCCACGCCCCCCTCGGCCGAGGGTGATCGCAAGGGTGCAGCCAGACCGGCGGCTGCCGTGGACGAAGGGCCCCTGCATGCAGCCGTCCAGCCGTCGGATACGCCCCCGCCGCGCCGCCGCCCTCGCCTCCGTGACCGCGCTGACCCTGGCGGTCAGCACCTCGGCGGGCTCCGGACACCTCTCGGCGCGCGGCACGACGGCGAAGGCGGGCCCGATCTCGCTGGCCCACTCCTCGACACTCGGCCCCTGCATGATCACCGGCGGTCCGTCGGTGCAGATGTCGGAGGGCGTGCCCACCACGAGCGGCTACTCCCGCTCCACCGGCACGGTCCGCGCCCTCACCCTGATGATCGACTTCTCCGACGCCCGCGGCCAGGGCCGGGCCCTGAACCGCTTCCGGGAGTTCTTCCCCCAGACCCGGGACTGGTTCCGCACCAGCTCCTACGGCCGCCTCGACTACCGCGCCGAGACCCCGGTCCCGAACTGGCTGCGCATGCCGAAGGCGTTCGAGGAGTACGGCATAGAGCGCGGCGCGCCCTTCGATCCCGGCTACCGCGAACTCGTCCAGGACATCGTGACGGCGGCCGACCCGAAGGTGGACTTCCGCCGCTACGACTTCCTGAACGTCCTGGTCACCCCGAACGCCGGCCCCTCCGCCCTGGACACGGTCCTGTCCGTCACCTTCGCCGGCAACACCGAGGCCCCGGTCGCCGACGGCGTCCCCGTCGCGAACGCCTCCTTCGTCTACTCCCGCCAGGACGACGGCTCCGGCACCTACGACCGCACCGGCTACCGTGTGCTGCCGCACGAGAACGGCCATGTCTTCGGACTGCCCGACCTCTACACCCAGGAGGGCGGGGGCGCGGTGGGCCACTGGGACATCATGAGCGAGGACTGGGGCGCCAACAACGACTTCCTCGGCTGGCACAAGTGGAAGCTCGGCTGGCTGGACGCGTCCCAGATCCGCTGCGCCACGGCCTCCGGTACGACGGAGTACACCCTCACCCCGCTGTTCCGCCGCGGCGGCCCCAAAATGATCTTCGTCCCGCTCGACGGCCGCACCGGCTACGCCGTGGAACTGCGCGCCCAAGGCGGCAACGACGAAGCGGTCTGCCGCCCCGGCGTCCTGATCTACCGGGTCGACGCCGACGTGGACACCGGCCAGGGCCCGGTCCGCGTCTACGACAGCCTCCAGGACAGCGGCGGCTGCACCCGAAGCCCCAACGTCCACGCGGAGCTGTCCGACGCCCCCTTTACTCCCGGGGAGGATTTCCGGGATCCGAAGAGGGGGGTGCGGATCAGCGTGGGCGAGGAGTCGCCGGGGTCGTCGGGGTCGTCGGGGGAGCATGTGGTGCGGGTTACGCGGGGGTAGAGGACGGGGCGTGGGTGCCGCTGCCCCCTGTCCCCTCCCCGGCACTACGGTTACCCGGCGCCACGACTGCCCGGCATTACGGTAGGGCTCCGAGATCGCCGTACCGGAGAGCTGATGCCCGTACCGACCACACCCACCGCCCATGGGGACGCCGTACCGCCCGAGGCGGTCGCGCCGCTGATACGGGGGGTCGCCGTGCTGCGGGAGCTGACGGCGGCGGGCGGGAGGATGAGCCCGAGCGGCCTCGAACGCGCCACGGGCCTGGCCCGTTCGACGGTCGACCGGATCACGTCCACGCTCTCGCGCATGGGGTACGTCCGTCTCGACGGCCGGGACGCGGTCGTGACGCCCCGCCTGATGGAACTGGGCAACGCGTACCTGGCATCCCTGCGCCTGCCGGCTCTCCTGGCTTCCCGGGCGGACGAACTGGCGGACGAACTGGACGAGTCGGTCTCACTCGCCGTACCCGACGGCGACGGCATCCGCTTCATCCACCAGGCGACGCGCCGCCGGGCCATGTCCCTGAGCTTCCGCATCGGCGACCTGCTCCCGGCCGAACGCACCGCTCCCGGGCCCCTGTTCGCCACGGAGTGGACGGACGAGGAGTGGAGCGCGTGGCGTGAACGCCGGGCACGGGACCCGGAGGACCGGGGCTTCTCGTCCGTACCGCCGAGGCAAGGGCAGGGCGGGGAGGAGGAGTTCAGGCAGCGCGTGCTCCGGGCCCGGGAGGAAGGCTGGTCGCTGGACGACCAGTTGATCGAACCGGGCCTGGTGGCACTGTCGGCCCCCGTCCGCTCCCCCGACGGTGACCGGATCGCCTGCGTGGCAAGCGTGGTCAGCCACACGAGCCGCCACACGGCGACGGCCTTGAGCAGAGCGCTGCTCCCGCGCCTGAGGAAGGCCGTAGCAACAATGGAACGCCGCCTACGAGAGGCGCCACCCCCGCAGTCCTCGGCGCCGCCCTCCGGTCTGGCGTCGTGGACGGGCGCCTCGAAGCAGGAACTGGGCCGCGACTTCGTGGAATCCCTGGCGCGTGGTCTGACGGTCCTGACGGCGTTCCACGAAGCCGGACCCCAGCTGACCCTGACGGAGATCGCGGAGGCGACGGGCCTGGCGAGGGCAACGGCCCGCAGGGCACTGATCACCTACGAGCACCTGGGCCTGGTGACACGCCCGACGGACCGAAAGTTCGCCCTGACACCCCCGGTCCTCTCCCTCGGCTTCCCCCCGCTGTCCCGCACCACGCTCCCCCGCCTGGCGACCCCCCACCTCATGGACCTGACGACCCGCGTCCAGGAGTCAACATCACTGGCGGTACTCACGCCGGACGGCAAGGAGATCCACTACACGGCGACGGTCACGGCCCCCGGGGTCATGAGCGTGGACATCCCCCCAGGCACCCGCCTCCCGGCACCGGCGACCTCCCTGGGCCAGGTCCTGCTGACCGCCGCCCCCCACGTCCTCCTGGACGAGGCCCGGGAACACGGCCTGCGCACCCTGTCGGTCCCCATCCACGACCGCACGGGCCGGGTGATCGCGGCGGCGGGCGTCTCCCTCCACGCGGCCCGCCACACCCCGGACGCCTGCGAGACCCACCTCCTCCCGCCCCTCCTCACCACAGCCACCGCCATCGAATCCGACCTCCGCACCACCACCCGCTTCACCCACGTCCCTATGTCCTGACCCCCTCCCGACCACATCCGGTACGCTGACGCCTGTCGCCTTCGTAGCTCAGGGGATAGAGCACCGCTCTCCTAAAGCGGGTGTCGCAGGTTCGAATCCTGCCGGGGGCACCAGCGAAAAGGCCCCGGACCGATCTTGGTCCGGGGCCTTTGACATCTACTTCTGACATCAACGCGGGCGGTCACTCGCGGATGGGGCGCCTCTTCCGGAGCAGCCGGTCCATGTGGCTCATGGCTTCGCGCTGGGTGTCCTGCACGACGTGCGTGTAGACGTCCATGGTGATGCTGATCTGAGAGTGGCCGAGGATCTCCATCACCACGCGGGGCGCGACCCCGGCCGCGGTGAGGAGGGTGGCGGTGCCGTGGCGGGCGTCGTGCAGCCGGATGACGCGGAGGCCGGCGGACTGGGCGACGCGGGTGAAGGAGCGGTAGAGGTTGCGCGGCTCGACGGGACGGCCGGTGCGGGTGGCGAAGACGTAGTCCGAGTCCTGCCACCTCTCCCCCGCCTTGGTGCGAGCGTCCGTCTGGCGCATGCGGTGCCAGCGCAGGGGCGCGATGCAGAGCGCGGGAAGAGGCACAGCCCGACGGCGGCGGCTCTTGGGATCGTCGTCGTAGAGGACGCCACGGCGACGCTGTACCTGGTGGCGGACGTAGAGAACGCGATTGTCGAGGTCGACGTCCGACCACCGGAGGCCGACGATCTCTCCTCGGCGACCCCACCGATAGCGTGGCTGAGGCCGGTGGGGGTGCAGCGAGGCACACGCGCGCCTGGACGGTCGACTGACGCGCCGTCGTGGCGGACTTTCGTCGGCTGAGGCTGAGACGGGCCGCGACGAAGGTGCCGGCCGTCAGCCGAGTGAGGCCCCGCACCGGGCAAAGCTGGGCCGTCCCTGGGCCGTCCGAGGTTGCTCGACAGTGGCCAAGGATGACCAACGACGACCACCAGGCGCACGGCCCCACCGCCCCCGACCAGCAATAACCCAGCTCATCAAGATCCCCGACAACACCCAGGGCAAGAAGACCGGTTCTGCCTCATCCATTGAAACTTCGCTGGCTCCGCTCTTTGGGTGCTGTCGTCGCGATTCAAGCGAGGAAGAGTCCGACCATACGGAGCTCCGCCGATCGCTATAGAACCCGTTCAGCGGTATTCCTCGAAGGTGTTCGACGCCATCATCGTGCCTGTGTGACTGGATTACTGCCGCCTTCGGCTTGGGGGGCGCGTTCGTCGGTGCGGCGCTGTCGTTCCTTGCCACTGTTTATCAGCAGAAGAAAGCATCAAGCGTAAGGCGAGAAATAGCGGAGAGTGACGCGGTGGCCTCATTGGCAAGCGAGCTGATCCGCATTCGTCGCCACCTGAATAGCATGCCAGACAAATTCAATAACGTACAGGCGCGAGACCGTATTGCCTGGACCGGAATCATGGCTGAGGCCAAGAAAAGCGGATGGAACGCAGAATTCGGCGACCTCTTCGCACCAGCCGAAGTGGCTGCACGCACTCTCCGTTGCGAAGTCCTTCGCACTCGCCTACTCGACGTCCTTGAAATTCTGAACTTCTGGTGGGCATTGAACACTTTCGAGCCTGGCGTAATAAGTCGCAATTCCATGCGCGCGACGGTTAAGCAGGCACTGGAGTGGCTGGGAGCTTGGCAGCGCGAAGAAGATATTCCGGATGCCATTCATCCGTTTACTCAGATGCGGGATCTATGGCGGCATATTCAAGAAAACCAGCCATAGGCGCAGCAGCTTGGGGAGCAACCAGCTTCCCAGGCTGGAAGCCAAGCTTGTGCTGAAGGTTCGGAGCGGTCGTGTTGTGGCTCCACCCTTGAGCAGGCGGGGCCATCGTCTGGCAGGCCGCCTGAAGGCAGCCGCAACCAATTCCGAGACCGAACCGCGCTCCGCAGTCGCGGACTATCCGTGGACTCGATTGCCCTCGACCACCCAGCGCGAGGCCTCTAGCTGCTGCTTTGACCAGGTACCAAGCGGCCTCCGGAGCCGTGTTTGTACGGCGCGTAGGTCAGCCCTGGCTGTCATCCTGCAATTCTTCACGGACGGTTGCCCGGAACTCGAGCGCGATCTGGCGCATCTCTGCGACGTTGTCCGCATCACTTGCGGTGATCCACCGTGTGGCCAGATCCCTGACGCGGTCGCTACCGAACGCCCACAGAGCAGTTGCAGCCTCAGTGGTGAGCTCCACCCGTTTGGCCTTCGTCCAATGCCCTTCAACCTCACGGAGCTTGTCAAGCATCCCCAGCTCCTTGTACCGCTCGCGCCGTAGATCGAGGTCGATCACACGAAGCGCGCCAAAATAGGCTTCCCGACGTTCATGCCACAGTCTGGCTCGACGTTCAGCCTGCTGCGTTTGGGCCAGCATCTGCGCCGCGTGCTGACGCCCCTGCGCTCCCGCCAGCCAGGTGAACACCGTCCCCACCACACCGGACAGACCCGCAACTGTCGTCCCCACCCAGTCCCACGCCATCCAAATCATCGTCTAGCACGCCCGCTGCTTCGTCGAGGGTGCCTTTCGTCCTGGGCGCGCACATCTACCAGCGCATCTGGGGACACGTGTGCCCCGAGGACAGTGCCTCAATGAGCCGGGGGTGAGTGTCTATCTGTGTGACAACGCCAACGGACAACAGCGGACCATCACGGACGCCAGCGGACCATCCACCCAGGTGAGCGGCACACCAGCACAAGGACAAGCCCCCGCCTAAGTTGCTTCGGGAAGAAGGAGTCATCACCCATGTCTCGCCGTACAGTTCTCGCCATCGCGGCCGACCTGGAGACGCGATACTTGGTGTATGGCCCCTGAACCCAGCGCTGCTCCGTCGATGACCACTCACGTGAGTGCAGTGACCGACGGAACCACCAGAGTCTTCACGTGGGAGGAAGGCGCACGCATCGAGGTCCGCAACCTGGGCGGAGAGATCGTCATCGAGGCCAACGCTGCCGGGCTGAAGACCCTGGCCGGCCGCCTGCTCACACTCGCCCAGGACGGCACACCGGATGGCGCTCATCTCCACCTGGAGGAGAACAACGGACTCGAAGAAGGCTCCGTAGGCCTGGTCTTGGAGCGGTGCGACGACGATTGACTCGTGCCAGATCCTGCGGGTAACCACGGGGAACAGCGGGGAACCCGTCGACCGTCCATCACGCGTCTGCGTCCCTCCGCCGCAGGTCAGGCCCGAAGCAAGCCCTAGACGCCCTAAGCTTCCCAAGCTGAGCACTCCAGTTCAGGGGAGAACCTCGCTACCCGGTAGCGACCGTATGGGCCCGCTGGTCGCCTGACCTAGCCACCGACGCTCGCGGGTGGCTGGACTGTCGGACCCAGCCGCGTCCAGCGTAGGCGGGGCGGGTTAGCAGCCCCAACATCCTCGGCGAGCTGATGTCGTAGCTCGCTGGCTAGGTCACGAATAGCCTGTGATTCGGTGACTGATAGGGGAGATTCCTCTCCGCTTTCGCTCGCCGTCTGGTGTGTCGCCTCCGCAAGCTTGTTCTGCACTCGCATGTACACACTCTTTGCCGCCGGAGTGAGGAACATTCCTCCCGCACCCTCGCCAAAATACCAATCATGGAAGTCCCGGCTAAACTGCAGCAAGTCTTGCCTCGTCGGACTTTCACCTGCCCGCCAGTATCGCGGGAGACACTTAGAGATATGGAAGAGCTCTTGATAGCGCTCCAACCTCTTGTCTCGCAGAGTCCTGTCATATGAATGCTCAAGTTCTAGTCGCATGTTGGATCGCGCCGTCAGGTAAGTGGCGATAGCCCCGGCTAAGACACCGAGAATCGCACCAAGAAGCCCAATGATCGCCGTCAAAGCACCCTCCTCTGAGTGGTCCTCACCAAGAGTCATCGCCCAAGGCCTCACCAGCGTTTCCGCCGACGGGACTTGTCGAGACGAACGAGAGGAAGGTCGTGCCATTCACGTGCCAAATCCTGCGGTGACTCACGGGGACCAGCGGGGACTTGGCCAGGGCTCCGGAGAGGGCTGGAAGCACTGGTCGACCGCAGGTCGGGCAGTACTAGCCGCCAGAAGGCCCAAGCTTCCCAAGCTCATGGCCTTGCAGTGGTCAGGCCGCGCTTGCAGCGCCACGATTCTCGTTCAGCAGACCGGGGTATCGCTGAGGGGTGCCCTGGCGAGGCACAGCTCGGCTTTCGAGGGTGGTGGGAGACATGTGGGGGACTCGTGGCGCGCCGTAAGTCAGTGATGCAAGTGCTCGCTGAGGCATACAAAGCGAAGCAGCAGGCCAAGGCTGCTGAGCTAAAGCGTGCTCAGCAGAAGGAGCAGGCGGCCGCGAAGGCCGCTGAGGAGCGTCGACGCCGTCAGAAACGGGAAGCCGCCAAAGCCGATGCCGAGCGCGCCCGTCTGGTGGCCGCAGGACAGAAGCATCTGGAGCGGGAGCAAGCTGCACAGGAGCGTGAGGTCGCCCGTGTCGAGCGTGAGTTGGCCAAGCGCCAGGCCGAACGGCAGCGCGCAGCTGAGCAGCGCGAGCGGGAGCAGGCTCGTGTGGAGAAGGAGCGCCAGAAGCAGGCGCGAGAAACGCGCTTGCTGGAGCTGAAGGCTGATGCCGAGAAGCGCACTCGGCAGGCCCAAGAGCGCCTGGCGGAGCTACAGGCGGTGCTGACGGACCGGCCCAGGAACCTCAAGAGCTGGCACCCCTATGTCGAGCAGGCACTCGCCAAGCAGGGCCCGCAGGGCGTTGCAGACGCTGTGGAGGAAGTGCTGCGTGGCTCTTCCGTGCCCAAAGGCTGCCGTGTCGATGCGGGGGCGGCGTACATACCTGAGGCTCAGCAGCTCCTCATTGAGGTGGAACTACCTCAGCTTGATGTAGTGCCGGCCATGGTGACGTACCGGGTTATGGCACAGCGGACTGAGATCGTCGCTCAGCCGCGGAAGGAGGCCGAGACGAAGAAGGTTTACCGCACTCTGGTCGCCCGCCTTGCCCTGCGCGCACTGGACGAGGCCTTCTCCACCACCCCGCCTGATCTCGTCACAACGGTGGTGTTCAACGGGCATGTGAGTGCGAAGGATCGCGCAACCGGGCGGCCGGTGCGACCTTGCCTGGTGAGCGTGGTCGCCCAGCGTGAGCAGTTCGACGAACTCGTATTGGACGAGCCCGAGCTCGATGCGCAGGAGAGCCTGAAGTACCTCGGCGCTGTCGTCTCCCGCCATCCGCACGACCTGGAGGCAGTGCCCCCAGTCGTTGAGATCGATCTGTCGCGATACCGCATTACGGCGGATGTCGGCGCCGTGGCAGGACTCGACAGCCGACCCGACCTCCTGCAGATGGACCCCTTTGCGTTTGAGCGGCTTGTACGCGAACTGTTCGAAGCGATGGGCTTCGAGACGTGGCGTACTCAGGGCTCGCGAGATGACGGTGTGGACGCCGTCGCGGTCCAGCGGGACCCGGTCGGGACCACTGTCTTCGCCATCCAGGCGAAGAGGTCCAAAAATGCAGTGCCCGTTGAGACGGTTCGGGCATTGGCGGGGGTGATGCACGACAAGGCTGCTAGTCGCGGAGTCCTGGTGACGACCTCTTGGTTTGGCAAGGCAAGCGCTGACTTCGCTCACCGAAACGGCAGGATGCAGCTCATCAACGGGCGCAATCTCAAGGCGCTGCTCAAGGAACACCTGAATATGGACGTCTTGATCGACCTTCCCAAGACACCTCCGGGTTGGCAGCCCTCTGACATCCAATGAGCCACCGTCCGGGCACAGCGGAGGCCAAGCCACAGCACTGCACCACAACCGCACCAGATCGAGCGGGGAACAGCGGGGAATCACGGTGAAAGCGGACAGCTCGATCGAGCCACGATGCAACCGTTCACCCAGGTCAGCGCCCAGACCGGCCCCACGAGATCGCAGCTTCCCAAGCTAAGGTCCCACCACGGCACCCAACTGCGCATTCGATCTTGACTCGGTCGGGGTGTCCAGTGGCGCCGATGACGTACACCCGAATCAGTAGTCGCTTCCGCATCCCGGGACGTAGCTAATCCAAGCTCCAGCCCAACCCCGTTCCGCTGAGCTCAGACCTCCGGCGCCCCGAACCTGATTCGCTCCATCAGATCGATTACGTAGTGCACGATTTCCACCGGGTTGTTGGTTGCGGCAAAGATACGTCGGTCAACACCCAATTCAGGATTGAAGTTGTGCGAGTGCACCACGACGGGAAGATCGACGTTTCCAGCCTCCAACTCACGCAGCATGCTGATCCCGGCCTGTGGATCTCCATCACGATCTATGTCGGTCAGGATGATGTCATACGGGCCATGCCTGAGCGCAATTAGTCCCTCGCCGGTTGAACGAGCTGTATCTACAACCATATCCATAGACCGGAGAAGGCTGATCAAGGCGCCGTTGTGCTCAGGGTGATCGTCAATCCAGAGGATCCTGCCGCTCCTCAGTGTGTCGGCTGCATGCTCCAGTCTGCTCAGGATTCCACGCCTCATGGTCGGCGTCACTGGGGTATTGCTGCCTTCGGCGACTCGGTCGAGTAGTTGACCTGCCATCTCCACCTCAACTCCGAGAGCCCGCAGTGCGGTAACCCTAGGAACCAGGCTATGAATGATCGTTCCTCGCAACGACAGGAATACGATGACGGCGAAGGCCGCCCAGAAGAGGCTGGGTAATGTGCCAATCAACTTGATCCATATCGCTTCCGGCATGTGGTCATGATCCGCCCTGGCCGCTGGGGCTGTACAGCAAACGAGTGCATCAGCCGAATCCTCTGGACCGTGCGAGTTTGTGCAACGATGGCGCAGGACAACCGCAGGTGACCTGTCCCAGGCTGCTCAGACAGTCGCCGGCAAGCCACAGCGGGGCAGATGGCGTCGTGTGGAACCGCGGCCAGCGCGGCGAGCGGGACGACACCCTCAGGTCCGTGACCGGGAACCCGTGATGGCCACCCGTCTCAGTTTCCGTCTCATTCAGCCGCGTTCACGGCCGTTCAGGCGAGACCACGAGTCGGCTGCAACCCACGAGCGGGCCGCCCATGAACGCAGGTGAACGCCCCTGCATGCCGCCCGCCACCCCACCACCACAGTTGGAAAGCGTGTTAACCGAGTGATGAGGGGGTGGGGTCTGCGGCCTGCAACATAGTCCCGAGGTGGCTCCCACGGACCTTTGTGCCCACCCCCCTTGACCGCGGACCTCGAAGGTTCTCTGGCCGGTCTCACTCCACCAGGCAAGCTAGCAAGGGGCACTGACAACGGCCTGTCACGCAGCCTGGGGCTCGATCAGGCGAGCAGCCCTCCCGACGGGCTATCACCATGGCCTACCCGAAGCAAAGGGTCATACAAGGACATCCGAGGGCGCTCGGCGACGACCGGAGACATGGAAAAGCGGGGTAGCTCAGAAGGATCTTCATCCGAGCTACCCCGCTTTCCGAGACAGCGCTACTCAAACGGTGTCAGTCGGTGACCGCGGCTGATCGCCACGCGGAGTGTGTCCCGCAGGGCTCCTGCCAGGTCCTTCGCCAGGAGCCGCAGGTCGTTCGAGTCCGTATTGGTGTCGTCGAGCGTGGCTAACGCTCGGTCCAGAAGTTCGGTCGCCGCGCCGAGTTGCGTTGATTCGACGTAGTCGGCCAAGCGGGACAAGTAGCCGTCACTGTCATCGGTGATGAGGTGGCAGGGCTTGCCGTCGGGGCCCGTCCACGGGAGAAGCCGGGGTTCGCTCGGCATCGTCATTCTTCCGCCGCCCTCTCTTCGATCACGTGGTGAGTGGTGAACACCGCGTCGACGCGGTCACCAGGTAGCACCAGGAGCGCGGCCTCGACGACGCGTCCAGTGGTATCGGCTGTCTGGCGCGTAATCGCGAGGACTGCCAGGGCCGAGCTGATCCGAAGGGTGGATGCCTCCTCCGGTGTCGGGAGGCGGACGCTGAGCCTCTCCCGGACTTCCGCCAGTGGTCGACGGAGCTCCAGCAGGCGCCGCATCACCCCGTCGAAGGAGGGCGACTCGCAGGGCACGGCGGCCGGCACCAGGTCGCAAGGGACGTAGATCCGAGCCAGGCTGTGCGGTCTCTCGCCCTCATGGCTGAGACAGATGAACTCGGTCAGGGGGCTGTTAGTCGACGCCTTCATCAAGGTCGTGAGGTGCCCGCGGGCCTGAATCTTCGTGGTGCGGACGGTGACCCTCAGAGCTGCATCAGCCACGATCTGTGCGGCGAGCGTTCGGCGCCCTCCCTCGTACGTGATTCTGCTGAGGGGACGGCAAACGTAGTTCCCCTTGCCATGGACCTTTTCGACCAGGCCCTCAACTTGGAGCACAGCGAGAGCGTTTCGCAGTGTCGGTGTGCTGACCCTGTATTGCGCGGCGAGGTGCGACTCCGATGGAAGGCGCTCACCATGCCTGATCCGGCCGGTGGCAATCCTGTGCCGGAGGTCATGCGCGATAGCGTCGCGACGAGAGGGCACGGGACGGATCACCGCCTCGCACTCTCAGGAGCCGCAAGGCGATCAGGCGGGTCCGCGTGTGCAGCGTCAGCCACTCGCCCGAGTCGAAGACAAGCCGCTTGGCCCCGTTGGGCAGTTGGAAGATGTCGGCCACTCGGTACTGCTGGCCTCCGACTTGGATCACGTCGCCGCGCTGCACACTGGCCGCGCTGATCTCGACGGGGGAAAGCAGTTCGCCCCCGGGTGTTCCTCCCCTCACCGCGTCACCTCCGTCGGAGATTCTCGACCCATGGTCCTGTGGCACGAGCAGGCGCAGGACTCGTAGATCACCGGTACGTCGACCGGTGCAGTGATCGGGGAGGACTCCGCACATGCGGAGTGCGTGCCGATCCGGCAGGAGCTCGACCGGTACGAGTCGGCCTCCGCCTGTGTGACGTGGGGTTGTTGGCGGGGAGGCATCAGTGATCACCCACCGCGGCGAACCGGGGCCCAGTCGACGAGCAGTGCCGTGCGTGTGCGCGTGTCTCACTGGCCAGTACGTACGGGCGCACGAGCGCTGTCTCCTCGCCCACGAGAACGCCTGTTGTGTGGTCGCCGCCTTGGCTAATGAACCGCGGTGCGCGGTAAGCGACTTCAGACGAGGCGGGTAACGGCCGGACATGCCCTGCGGGGCGACGGTGCCTGCCCTTGTGGAGGTATCGCCTCCTGAGGCGCGCGACGGTGCGGCGGATACGATTGAACACGGTGCTCAGCTCCTATCGCTGATGGCCTGGTCCCCCGACATCGCCCGTCGCGGGGACCGCTTTGCGTACGACCGCCCAGAGCGTGCGGTCGCCCGAACTGGTGGCGAGGAGGCCGAAGCGGTCGGCCATGGCCACCGCCTCCAGCGCCCCCTGCCATGACTCGGCGGAGAGTGATCGCGGCACCTCCGCCTCGATGGCCGTGCAGTCGTCGCGCTCCTCCACACGGGTGGCGAGCCCGACGGCCGATAACCGGGATGCGATGGCCTCCGCGCTCACCTCTGAAGCAGGCACAGGGCATCCTCCGGCCACCGGCGATCACTTTGAGTAAAGCTAGTTAACTAGATTAGAGCTAGTGGACTAGATTTTCCATATGCCTGAGCAGCCGCCTTATCTCCGCATCGCCGACGAACTCCGGCGGCGGATCGCGGAGCACGAGTGGGAGCCGGGGGACCGGCTTCCCTCCCGCGCCCAGATCGGCCAGGAGTGCGGCGTGGGCGACAACGTGGTGCGCCGGGCGCAGGAGTTGCTGATCTCCCAGGGGGTCTTGGAAGGCCGCGCCGGTTCCGGTACCTACGTCGCCGAGCCTCGGCAGCGGGTGCGGGTGGT
The DNA here is from genome assembly GCF_027270315.1 of Streptomyces cinnabarinus. NCBI lineage: Bacteria > Bacillati > Actinomycetota > Actinomycetes > Kitasatosporales > Streptomycetaceae > Streptomyces > Streptomyces cinnabarinus. The sequence continues at coordinate 4,015,674 of NZ_CP114413.1, forward strand.
CCGGTCGTCGGCGCGCGAGCAGCCCAGCGGGTCTCCGTTCCGCGCGGACATGAAGGCCCTCGGCAGGCAAGGCGATTGGGAGAGCCGGACCGAGGCCAAGGTCCCCGCACCGGCTGAGATCGCCACCCGTCTCGGCATCGCCGAGGGTGAGCTGTGCGTCCGCACCGCCTACGAGCTCCTCGCCGACGGCAAGCCTGTGCAGCTGTCGACGAGTTGGGAGCCGTACGACCTCACTGCGGGCACGCTCGTCGTCCTCCCCGAGGGCGGGCCGCACGCCGGAGCAGGCGTCGTGAACCGCATGGCCGAGATCGGCATCATCGTCAGCCACGCCGTGGAGCAGCCCGAGCCCCGGCAGGCCACCGCCGAGGAGGCTTCGCTACTCGGCATCCAGAAGGCCGCACTCGTCACGCACATCCGGCGGCCGTACTACAGCGACCAGGGGCGGCCCGTGGAAACGGCGGACATCGTCGTACCCGCCGCACACTGCGAGATCGTCTACGAGATTCCGATCAACCGGTGATCGCGCCGCTTGCGTCGAGACCTCCGACGACATCTCCCACATAGGCCACCTACTTCCTTCGCACGCCAGGATTTCCCATTCGAGAGCAGGTGTCCTTACCCAGGTGGGTAAATCTCTGGATCTTGCGGCGCCGATGACCTGAGCATGAGCCTGCTCGTACTCAACGCGGAAGTCTGTGCCACGGTGGGTACATCTTCGGGCGGCATGACTGCCACGTCACAGTGCTTCCCACGGAGGACCGTGCCAGCCTGAGCGGTCAGATCTTTGTGATCTTGTGGGATCGATGGGAGAGAGGCAGATGAGTCGGCGCAGAGGGACCCGTAAGGTCGCCGCAGTCGTGACTGCGACTGTGCGCGAGTGGAGCGACGAGGAGGGTTGGGGTGTGCTCGACTCGCCCGAGACTCCGGGAGGGTGCTTCGGCCACTACTCCGACATTCAGGCGCCCGGCTTTCGCACACTGTCACCGGGGCAACAGGTCGATCTCACCTGGGAAGCACCCGGCTTCAAGCAGGACGGGTACGACTACCGGGCGGTGAGCATCGTTCCTCGCCCGGCTGACATCCACAGCTGACATCAACGGCCGCGAACGCTGCCACACCGAAGCGACCACAGCCGGACCAACGGCAAACCGTGCCACGCCGTTTCAGCACCCCGCATGACGCGGTGATCGAACTCCTAGAGCGGGTGTCGCAGGTTCGAATCCTGCCGGGGGCACAACGCGTTACGCCGCTGACCTGGGGGTTCCCCCCAGGGAGGCGCTCTTGTCGGGCCTCGGACTCCTCGTCCGGGGCCGTTTGCGTGAGTGGACGGGGAGTTGATCTCCCGAATGCCTCCCAATGGATCAGCATCCTCCGGCACAGACTCGGAGCCACGGTCGTCTGCGCGGGTAGGAGAGATGGAGCGTTCTTGTCATGCCCCTTGGTGAAGACGCGGCCTGTTTCCCCTGACGCCGAAGCATTCGAGGAGCTGCACGATTTCCTCGAAGTAGGTGAGCCCCTGGTCGGTATCCCAGTTAAAGGCGCGGACACGCCGAAGCCGCCGTGCGGGCAGAACGCCGGCCCGATCCGTTGCCGCCGGAACCGTCGAATCCAACCGCCCTTCGGCGTTCGGTGCGTCCTGCGACCGAGGCTTCACGTCGCCGTTCCGATCCCCTGGTGACGAGTCCACCACGCTGGTTCCTCACAGTCGTGGACTCGCTGGTCGGATGCCGGCCAACGGGGAGGGGCGTGAGCGGGATCAGCCTGCCGGACGGATGGCAGACAGTACGCTGAATCCAGCGGGATCGGGCCCGCAGCACAGTGTCCGGGAGGTGCTTCATGGCGGCCGAGATGACGGCCCCGGCGTGGATGCATGAGCAGATCACTGCGGAGGAGTACGAGTCCTGGTCCGAGGAGCAGTGCGCCGGCATCGAGGTCGTGGACGGGATGGTCGTCGTGAGTCCGAGTGCGTCCAAGCGGCACAACCGGCTGGCTCGGATTCTCGCGAACGCCCTGGATGCCGCCTCGGGCCCGGAGTGGAACGCCGACACTGACTTCGACGTCCGGCTTCAGGACGTCCCGCTCACCAATCGCCGCCCGGACGTCGTCGTGTACCGCGCAGACACGATCGACATCACCCCTACCCGTCCTGAGCACGTGCTGCTGGTCGCCGAGGTGGTGTCGCCGGGCTCGGAGACCACCGACCGGATCGTGAAGGTCGACCAGTACGCCAAGGCAGGCATCGGCTTCTACTGGAGGATCGAGCAGGCCGCGACAGGCGTTCCTCTCGTGTACACCTACGTTCTCGACCCCGCGACGAAAACCTACCGGGACGGTGACGTGTTCACCGGCGTCCTCAAGGTCGCGGCCCCCTTCCCGGTGGAGATCGACCTCGGCCAGGTCTGATCATGCGCTGCTCAGCAGTCGGCAGCGCGTGAGCGATGCGTGAGCGGACGGTCCGATACAGGGCGGCATGAGCCGGATCAAGTGGCTCGCCGCGCGGTTCTGACCAGGGGAAGGAGCATCGCGCGGCAACACCCGGCAAGGACCCGATCCCACTCCTGTGCGGTTCGGGGCTGATCGGGGTCAGTGGTCCGTTGCCCCGGCGATCAGGGACCGTAGTTGTTCTGCTGTGTCGTCCAGGGGGCGGGTGCTGCGTTGGGCTCGGCAGAGGGCTACCGTGCCTTCGACCGCCGCGACGATCAGGGTGGACAGTTGTCTTGCTCGCTCGGGTTCCGTGCCGTGGGCGCGGAGGGACGCTGCCAGTAGGGACTGCCATTCGGTGAAGACCTCCGCCGCCGCTGTCAGGGCGGGTGGGAGTTCGTCGGTCGGGGGTTCTTCGATGGCTACGGCCAGGACGGGGCAGCCCGCGTGGAAGTCGCTCTCCACGACGATCGTGCGCCAGAGGGACAGGAAGGCGTCCAGTCCCTCCGCCGGGCCCGCCTCCAGTTCTCTGCGCAGGCGGCGGGCCACCCAGTCGCCCGTGTAGCGGACCGCCTCCGTGGCCAACTGCTGCTTGCCCTCGGGGAAGTAGTGGTACGTCGAGCCGAGCGGCGCCTTGGCGTGCTTGGCCATCTCCCGGATGCTCGTCGCGCTCAGACCGCGTCGGCTGATCATGTCTGCGGCGCCGGCCACGATCCGCTCCCGCGACGGCGCGCTTTCCTTGGACACCGACACGACACCACCTGTGTGCTTGCTCGGCCTGCGACGACCGATCGGTTATGACAACCGTCATAGTCTATCGGGGCGGCATGGGGAGGGTGTGCGCAGCCGGTTCTGGCGGGTCTCTCGCCGGCCATCAGCCGAGCCCGGTCGTCGGGTGGGTCCCGGACTGCTTCTCCGGGCCGCCCCCGTACTGACCGGGAGCAACCATTCCCTACAGAGCTGGAACCCCCGGAAGCGACTATCGGCGGGCGATGCGGCGGGCTGGGGTCGCCACCGGGGTCGCCGGGTGCTTCTCGGTGTCGGGGGGGGTCGTTCTTCTTGTCGAGGTCCTCAGCGAGTGGGGGGCCGGAGGCCATGCCGGCGCCTCCGGCCCTGGGGCGGTCAGGTCGTCGTGCAGGTCGTGCCGTTCAGGGTGAAGGCCCTCGGGGCGGTGTTGGCCGTTCCCTTGGTGCCGGTGAAGCCGACCGTCACCGAGCCCGCCGCCGGGATCGTGTTCGTCCAGGAGACCGAGGCGACCGACACCGCGCCGCCGTTCTGGGCCGGGGTGCCGCCCCACATGTTCGTGACGGTCTGGCCGTCGGGGAAGGCGAAGGCCAGGGTCCAGCCGTTCACGGCCGCGGTACCGGTGTTGCGGATCGTGAGCTCGCCCTGGAAGCCGCCCGGCCACTCGTTGGACACGCGGTAGCCGACGGAGCAGTTGCCCGCGGGGGTGTCGTCCGTGGTGACCGTCACCGTGGTGGAGCGCGGTGAGCGGTTGCCCGCCGCGTCACGGGCGTAGACCGCGAAGGTGTACGCCGTGTTCGCGGTGAGGCCCGTGATCGTCGCCGTGCGGGTGGTGGAGGAGGCCGCCGGGGACTCGGAGGTGCCGGTGACACGGACTACGTCGTACGCCGTCACGGCCACGTTGTCCGTGGCGGCCGGCCAGGTCAGCGTCACCGACGTCGCCGTCTTCGCGGAGGCCGTCGGGGTTCCGGGTGCCGTCGGGGGCTGGGTGTCGGAACCGGAGCCGCTGAAGATCGTGGCTTCCTCGGACGTCTGGGCTATGCCGTTCGCGCCGTGGAAGATGCGCTGGCCCCAACTGCTGAGCTGGTTCGGGTCGAAGCCGATGGAGAGGTCGAGGATCGGGTCCGTGTTGCCGCTCCAGGACCAGGCCAGGTAGCCGAGGTCCAGGTTCTGCGCCGCGGCCATCATCGTGTCCTCGTCCGGGTCGCCCCACTGGTCCGCCGGGCCCCCGAACTCGCCGATCAGGATGGGGAGTCGGGCGGAGACGAAGGCGTTCAGGTAGTCGGTGATCTCCGCCGCCGTGTCGTACACGCTGTACATGTGGATGGAGAAGATCAGGTTGCCGGTCGGGTCGGCCGCGTACACCGACTGGGCGTTGGTGCGCATGACGTTCTGCCAGTCCTGGCCCCAGTTCGGGGCGTCCACCATGATCGTGTGCTCCAGGCCCGCCGACCGCAGTTTCTGTATCGCCGCGATCGTCGGTGCCGTCCAGCCCGCCGGATCGGTGTTGCCCCAGGGCTCGTTGCCGATGTTGACGATGACGTAGTTCTCCTGGCCGGCCAGGACGTCCTTCAGGCCGATCCAGTAGTCGGCCGCCGAGTCGAGCGTGGCGGCCGCCGCCTCCTCGCCGTAGCCGGTGGTGTCGTGCACCTCCAGTACGCAGATCAGGCGGTTGGCCTTGCAGCTCGCGATGACCGCGGCCACGTCCTCGGCGGTGTTCCTGGTCCAGCGGTGGCCGTTGGAGAGGACCACCCGGACGCTGTTCGCGCCGAGTGCCTTGATGTCGGCGAGGGACTGGGTCTCGCCGGGGTACCAGGTGTGCGCGTGGTTCACGCCGCGCATCACGAAGTCGTTGCCGTTGGCCTCCAGGAGGCGGCCGTCGCCGATGTGCAGGCCGGTGGCCTGGGGGGCGACGGGGGCGGGCGCGGCCTGGGCGGGGGTCATTCCGAGGACCAGCAGGCCGAGGAGGGTGGCCAGGGCGGTTAACAGCCTCGCCGTCGGGGGGCTTTTGTGTGTTCTCACTGCGACTCCTGAGGAAGTGAGCACCGGAAAGCATCAGAAGGGAACATGGGAGCGCTCCCACACATGTACCCAGGTCGCCAGGAACACGTCAAGATGCTGGACGCTGTTCGACTCGCTTCGACACGGACACCGGTACCCGCAGTCCCCTCGCCAGCCCCGCCGTCACCGCGAGTGACGCCACCGCCAGTACGGTCATCGCCGTGGCGGGAGAGGTCAGTTGGGCCACCGAACCCGCCAGCGTGGCGCTCACACCCTGCAAGGTCAGCATGCCCGCCGAGTGCAACCCCAGGGCGTGGCCGCTCAGTTCGTCCGGGGTCAGCGTCATCAGCCGCTCCTGCTGGACCAGGCTCGCCCCGAACCCCACCGACGCCAGCGCCACCGCGAGCGCGGCCAGCGGTACGGGCGGGCCGAGCGCGAAGAAGGCGTACGGCGTCGCCAGCAGGATCAGGAGCGGTACTCCGAGCCGGGCGCGCCGCGCGGGTGGGATCAGGCGGCCCACCGTCACGTCGCCGATCAGCATGCCCAGCGCCGCGCAGGCGAAGAGGGTGCCGGCGGACTCGGGGGCGTAGGGGACGTAGAGCGATTCGCAGCCCACGATCAGGCCGTTGGGGAGCCACAGGGCGAGGTAGACCGTGCGGCGGGGGCGGGAGGACCAGAGGAGGGCGTTGGTGCGCCAGGTGGTGGTGATCGACGGGCGGCCGGTGGCGCGGGGCGGGCGGGGGGTGAGGCGGAGGCGGACTCCGGCCGCGGCCAGGGCGTAGAGCAGGGCGGAGAGGAGGAGGCAGGTGCGCGGGGAGAGGAGGGTGAGCAGGGCGCCGCCCGCCGCGTAGCCGGTGATCTGGGTGATGCCGCTCATCATGTTGAAGACCGAACGGCCCGCCAGATAGCCGTCCTTGGTGAGGATCTCGTTCAGCAGGCCCCAGCGGACTCCCCCGCCGAGGGAGGCGATCAGGCCCTGGGCCAGGAGGACGACGAAGACCGCCCAGATCGGCAGGCCGGGGGCCGCGAGGAGGGCCGTGGCCGCCGCGAAGGCCAGGGAGAGGTACGTCAGGGTCGCCCTCGGGGGCAGGCGGTCGGCGCCGGAGAGGAACAGGGTCGCGCCCAGTACCTGGGCCAGGGACGGGCCGAACATGCTCACCGCCGACAGCAGCGGGGAGTCGGTGGCCCGGTACACCAGGGTGCCGAGCGCGAGGCCGGCCGTCGTCTGAGCGGCGACGTGGGCCGAGGAGGTGAGGAAGAGGGGGGTGAACTCGGGGGTGCGGAAGAGGGCTCGGTAGCTGTTGGCGGGCATGGAGCGGAGTCTGTGGTGGCTCCGGCGGGTGCCGTTAATGTTTCGCACGGGTGCGAAAGGTGGGGTCATGGGGTGGTGGCAGGTCAACGCGGACACGCTCGCACGCAGCCGGTTCGTGCTCTCGCCGCTCGCGGAGACCTTCGCGAGCCTGAAGCTGCTGCACGCGGGTGCGGGTGCGCATCCCGGGGAGCGGGACTGGCTGCGGGCGCATCTGCCCGGCTACCGGGCGCGGCTGGCCGCGGATCCGGTGACCGGGCTGCTGGTACGGGCCGGGCTCGGGCGGGACTGGATCGCGGACTTCCTCACGCCCACGCCGCGTGACGGGGAGTCCTTCGCGGAGGGGGTCGCCCGGGTGGGTTCGGTACGCCCCGAGGACGCCCGCGCCCATCTCGCCCTGTCCCTCGCCGGGCCGCTCCCCGCGGAGCTGGAACGCGATGATCTGCCGGAGCGGGCGGCGGGACTGTTGCGGTACGTGTGGGAGGAGACCGTACGGCCGGACTGGGACCGGCGTCGGCGGGTGCTGGAGGCCGATGTGGTCGCGCGGACCGTGCAGGTGAGCCGGAGCGGGTGGGCGGCGGTGCTGGATTCGCTGCGGCCGGGGACGCGGTGGCTCGGGGAGAGCCGGTTCCAGGTGAACCGGCATGAGTATCCGCCTCGGGAGATCTCCGGGGCCGAGCTGGTGTTCGTGCCGGTGACGCCGAAGACGGGGTGGGTGTCCTGGGAGGAGGGGCGGGAGCGGTACGCCGTCGTCTACCCCTGCACCGGAGTCCTCGCCGAGCAGCACGGGCGGCGGGCGGTGCCGTCCGCTCTGGGGCCGCTGCTCGGCGCTGCGCGGGCCGGGGTGCTGGTGCTGCTCGGGGCGCCGATGAGCACGACGCAGCTGGTCGCCGTGACCGGGCAGGGGCTCGGGTCGGTCGGGCGGCATCTGCGGGTGCTGCTGGACGCGGGGCTGGTGGAGCGGCGGCGGGCGGGGCGGTCGGTGCTGTATGTGCGGACGGGGGCGGGGGATGTGCTGGTGGAGGCTGGGCGGGGGTGAAGCGGGGCGGTGCGCGGGTGGGGTGAGTGCGCTCGCCCGCGCCTGCGGGGTCCCCCCAGAGAGGGGGACCCCCAGCCCACCCGTGCCGCCCAGCGGCGTGACTGCCCGCAGCTAGGCGGGCTCGGCGGCGTGGCTGCCCGCAGCTGCGCGGGTGGGTGTCGCCCAGTCGTACGGCTGCCTGCGGCTGGGCGGGGCGGGTGTCCTCGGCTGGGCGGGTGCCCGCGGCGGGGCGGGGCGGGTGCCCGCAGGCTGGCGGTGCCGGCGGCGGGGCTAGCATCCGGGGTATGACTGTAGACAGCAGCAATGGCAGCCCGCTGGGTGTTGAGATCGGTGCGTTGGCCGGTGGGGGTGCGGAGCTCAAGCAGTATGTCGGGCAGGTTGTGCTCGTGGTGAATGTGGCCTCTCGGTGTGGGCTCACGCCGCAGTACTCGGGGCTGGAGAAGCTGCACGAGCGGTACGCCGGGCAGGGGTTCACGGTGCTCGGTGTGCCCTGTAACCAGTTCCTCGGGCAGGAGCCCGGGAGCGCCGAGGAGATCGCCGAGTTCTGTTCGGCCACGTATGGCGTGACCTTTCCGATGACCGAGAAGGTCGAGGTGAACGGGGAGGGGCGGCACGCGCTCTATCAGCGGCTCGTGGAGTTCGCCGATGGGGAAGGGCACAGCGGGGACATCCGGTGGAACTTCGAGAAGTTCCTGATCGGGCGGGACGGGCGCGTCGTCGGCCGGTTCTCGCCGCAGACCGAGCCGGAAGCCGCGGAGCTCATCGCCGCGGTCGAGGCGCGGATCGCGGGTTGACCTTGCCCCTGGGGCAGAGCCGAGCCTCCTTGGCACCGGGCGGAAGAGCCGCCCGGTGACGGAGGATGAGGCCGTGGACGAGGGCGACCTGCTCACCATCGGTGTGTTCGCCGCGAGGGCGCGGCTGTCGGCCAAGGCCCTGCGCCTGTACGACCGGCTGGGCCTGCTCGCTCCCGCGCACGTCGACGAGGTCAGCGGCTACCGCTACTACCGCGCCGACCAGATCGAGGGCGCCCGCCTGGTGGCACTTCTGCGCCAGCTGGACATGCCGCTCGCGCGGATCGCCGAGGTCGTCGAGGCGCCGGACGGGGCCACGGCCGCCGACCGGCTCGACGCCTACTGGGCCGAGGTCGAGGCGCGAGTGGCGGGGCAGCGGACGCTCGCCGAGTACCTCCGTGGACGACTGTCGGGGAGGAACTCCGAGATGTACGAGAAATTCGTGGTCGAGACGGTGGACGTGCCCGAGCAGGTGCTGATCACCGAGATGCGGCACGTCCTGGCGGGCGAGCTGCCGGCGTGGATCGGCACCTCGCTCGGGCGGCTGGAGGCGGGCGCGCGGGAGTGCGGCGGCAGCACCGGCGCGCCGTTCGTCGTGTACCACTCCGATGTGTCCATGGAAAGCGACGGACCGGCCGAGTCGTGCGTGCCCGTTGCCGATGAGGCGGCGGCCCGTGCGTGGGTCGAGAAGCAGGGCCGTACCCATGCGACGAAGGTGCGCGTGGAGCCCGCCCAGCGGCTGGCGTACACCAGGATCACCAAGGCCCAGGTGGCGCATCCGCAGATCCTGACCGCCTTCGAGGCGGTGGAGGAGTGGATCCCGCGGCAGGGGCTGTGGATGGCGGGCCCGTGCCGGGAGATCTACTTCGCCGACTGGGACGCCGCGGGCCCCGAGGACGCGGTGTGCGACGTGGCCTTCCCGGTGAAGTGACCGGCGCCGTACGGTGATTTGCCCTGACCCATGAACGGCCGTGCCCGGCGGGCGCGTTGTGCTGCGCCGCCGGGCACAAGCCGAGCCCCCTCGGCAAGGACGGCGGGCTGGTCGAGAGGGCTCTTGCGTGGTGCTTGTGCAGTTGTCGATCGTCTGTCGATCGTCATCGGCCGAGGCTCAGGGGAGCAGCCCCCTTACGCCTTGACCGAGGCGACGAAGGTGTTCCACGCGCTCGCGGGAAACGCCAGGACGGGGCCGTCGGTGACCTTGGAGTCCCGTACGGCCATTGCCGACACGACAGGGGACTTGATCTCGACGCATGCGCCATTGCCCTGCGAGTACGAGGACTTGACCCACGTGTCCGTGACACCCTGCTTGATTGCCATGTTCGCTCCGGTAACCAGTTGCTGAGTTGCTGTCCGCGTGCCGTACCGGACGTACTGTCCGCACGACACGTTTGCGCCAATCGGTGTTCCTTGATGGCGTGATCGACGCTACTCGCCAACATCGATGTGCGGAGCGACTATTCACTCGACTGGGTGGCATATTCCAATGGGGACTTCCGCCACGGCTGGGCGAACCTGTACCCTCCGGCGCCGCACCTCAGGAGGCGTAGTCCTTTGCCACTTTCGCGATGAACTCCCGGCTCTGGTCGGCGTTGAGCGCCTGGGCCCTCAAGTGCTCGTACATCACGCTGTACTTCTGCACGTCCTGCGCCTTCTCCAGATAGAGGTCGCTGGTCACGCCCTCGATGTAGACCACGCTGGAGTCGGCGGCGTCCGGGAACTCCAGGATCGCGTACTGGCCGCTCACGCCGGGGTGGGCGCCCATGCTGAACGGGATGCACTGCACGGTGACATGGGGCAGCCGGGACATCTCGATGAGGTGCTCCAGCTGCTCGATCATCACGTGCCGGCTGCCGACCTCGCGGCGCAGCGCCGCCTCGTCCAGGACGGCCCACAGGCGCAGCGGGTTCTCCGGGGCAGAGATACGTTCCTGTCGGCGCAGCCGCACCTGGACGCGCTTGTCGATGTCGGTCGGGGTGACCTCCGGCAGCGCGCCCGCGATCAGCGCCTCCGCGTAGCTCTTCGTCTGGAGCAGACCGGGGACGACCTGCGGGTCGTACACCCGAAGGCTCGCCGCGTCGGTCTCCAGGCCGATGTAGACGCTGTACGGGATGTCACCGAAGGAGTGCCACCAGCCCTGCTGGCGGGAGTCCTTGGCCATCTGCATCAGGGAGTCGACGATCCGGACGTCCTCGACCTCGTAGACCCCGCACAGATCACGCACGTCGCGCTGGCTGATGCTGCGGCGGCCGTTCTCCAGGCGGCTGATCTTCGACTGGGAGACCAGCAGCCGCTCGGCCACCTCCTCGGCCGTCATGCCCTTGAGTTCGCGGAGCCGGCGCAACTCCTGACCCAGCCGGCGGCGCCTGACAGTGGGATTGACATTGGACGCCACGGGACGTGCACCTCCGGCTGCATGTACTGCTTGCGACTTTGCGTATCTGCTGTTGAGCAGACTGCCACCAAGGTGCTTTCTACCGCTGGGAAACGGTGGATATGCGCTGCATACACGCCAGTTCGGGGCATGGCGTCAGATTGCCGGGGCATTCCCGTGCGCCCGGACATGCGGCCGCGCGAGGCGGCGGGACCGTGTCGTCGTCCGGACACAGCGGTCCCGTCGCCCCGCGCGGACCAGCGGCTCCCGTACCGGTCTGGGGGACGGTGCTGACGTGCGGGCCTACGTCGTGGAACTGCGGCTCAGTGAGCCACGACGCGTGCCATCGAGCCTCGGCGCGGTTGCATCGGAACGCCACGAGCGGGTTCCGGTGCCACCCTGCCACCGGGGGCCGGCTGGCGGCCTGCCGGAGCGGGGCTGCGGCGCGGCTGGGCCGCGACGCCGTTCTGGACGTCCATCACGGCGTGCGCGACGAGACCGCCCATGGGGTCGTGCCTGATCAGGTCCCGCAACCGGGAGCGCGAGGAGCGACCCTCGTTGCCCGGGTACAGGTGCTTGCCGAGGCCGACCGCGTGCGCCAGTGCGGCGAGCGCCGCGGTCCGCGGGTCCGGCGGTACGCCGGTGCGGATCGCGGAGTCCAGCCGGGACCTGATCTCCCGGCTGATTTCGGTGTCCGTCGCCTGGTAGCGAGTCGTCGGCAGCACCCCGCACATCTGTCCCGGTACGGCAGCAACCATGCCGCACCGCTCCAGATGCGAGAGGTAGGTCTGGCGCAACCCCAGCCGGGGCCCGCCGATCCAGTGGACGGCACGTACGGGAGCGCCACGCCTGCGCAGCAACTCCAACGCACAGTCCAAAGTCGGATCTCCAGTCGGCCGTGGTGCCACCACGGCGATACGATCCCCGTCAGGGGCTATCCGTCCGGCCAGCGCCAGCTCCACTAGCTGTGCTCCGGCCAGACCGAGGTCGAGCGACTGCGGCTGTGCAGTGGTACCCGTGGCCGGGTCCAGTGCCAGCAGCAGAAGCTCCTCCGGAATTGTTCTGCGGCTCCTGCCCATCCATGCCTCCCCGCGTGGATGAAAGACAGGGTGACCCCTCTCACATTGGTCTGTCGAGGGTGCGTGACCTGTTTGTAAGGGAACCAGTAGGTATGTCGTTCTCGTCTTCAGCGTCAGGCAAGCCCGCACACAGGACACTGGTACATGGTTCGGACAGCGCTGCGGAGCGGTGTCCCGGGCGGCGACGGTTCAGACTTAGCACGGTTTAGGAGGCATCGGTGGCGGGCGAGTCCCCCGACAGTTCGAAGCAGCGCGAGTCGTCGGCAGAACCGACGTCGGGGAGCGCGGGTGCGGTTCCGGAAGCCCGGAACAAATCCACCGACCCCCGTCTCGCGATGTCCCGCGGAGGCGTCGACACGGCGACGCGAGTGTTGTCGGCCCAGGACCTGGCGGAGGCCAGGAACACGGCGCCGGAGCCTTCGGAGCCGTCCGAGGCGTCCGAGGAGCCGGACCAGCCCGAGGCCGAGCCCGCCGCCCCGGGCAACGACCGCTTGCGCGCCGCCGTGGCGGCCTGGGTCGCCAGCGGCGACGACCGCGCGGCCGGGGGCACGGACGCGGCGGATACGGCGGAGGAGGCCGACGCCGAGGCTGACGCCGACAGCGATGTCACCCCCGCCGGGGACGCGGAGCGGGTTGCCACCGAACCCGAGACCGAGACCGGCAGCGATGACACCCCCGCCGGGGAGGACGAGGAGCCCGAGGACGCCGAGCCGGAGCCGGAGGCCACCGCCGACGACTCGGACGACGACGCGGACACCGCCCCGGAAGCCGCCACGGCCACCGAGGACCAGCCGGAAGCTGCCGAAGAGGCGACGGACGACGCGGACGACAAGGCCCCCGCCGCCCAGGACGCGAAGCCCGCCCGCACGACCGACGAGACCCCGTCGGCCGACGCACCCGCGCCCGCCAACGACGCCAAGACCACCGAGCAGGCCACCACCCCGCCCACCAGCGACGCCACCACCGAGGGGGACACCACCCCGCCCGCCGGCGACAGCAATCCCGCGCAGGCCACGGCGACCCCCGCCGACGACGACAGCAAGCAGCGGGCCACGGCCGCGCCCACCGCCGAGGGCGACCCCCAGAGCGCGGCCGCACCCGACGCCGCCGAAGGCTCTCCGCGCGACGCCTCCGCGCCGGTGGACACCAAGACCACCCAGTTCTCATTCGTCAACGCCAAGGCCACGACGCCCGAGCCCGCCGCCGACAAGGCCACCCCGTCCGCCGAAGGCGAATCCCCCGCGGACAAGGCCACCCCGGCCGCGCCCGCCGAAGGCGAATCCGCCCGATCCGCCTCCGCCGCCGACAAGGCAACCCCGGCCCCCGCCGAAGGCAAGCCCGCCACCGACAAAGCCGCCCCCACCCCGCCCAAGGCCACCCCACCCGCGCCCGGCGACGCGAGCCGTGCGGGTGGGAAGACGACGACGGGCGAGGGCGATGCCAAGCCCGTCGATCAGCCGACCACCGCCCTGCGGTTCGTCCCGCTGAAGTCGGACATCACCACCGCGATCCCCCAGGTCGGCCCGGAGCGGACGACGCAGCAGCCGCTGCCGCCGAAGCCGCCGCTCGATCTGCTGGCGGAGCTGACCAACACCCCGCCGCCGCCGGAGACACCGGTCCGCACCCTGGTGCGCCGGGTGAAGATCTGGACCCCGCTCGTCCTGCTGCTCGTCGTCGTGTTCGCGATCGTGCAGTCCGTACGACCGGTGCCGACGCCCACGCTCGACCTCACCGCGAAGTCCTCGTACACCTTCGAGGGGTCGAAGGTCGACATCCCCTGGCCCGCCGACGGACAGGCCGCGCTGGATGTCCAGGGCATCGGTACCTTCGGCTCCTCCGGCGACCAGAAGCCCGTGCCGATCGCCAGTGTCGCCAAGGTCATGACCGCCTATGTCATCCTTCGCGACCATCCGCTCAAGAGCGGAGAAGAAGGCCCGAAGATCGAGATCGATCAGGCCGCCGAGGAGCAGTCCGACGCCGGGCAGGAGTCCACCGTCGATGTCTTCGCCGGTGACTCCATCACCGAGCGCGAGGCCCTGGAGAGCATTCTCATCGCGTCCGCGAACAACGTCGCCCGGCTGCTCGCCCGCTGGGACGCCGGTTCCGAGAAGGCCTTCGTGGAGAAGATGAACTCCGCTGCCGAGGACCTCGGGATGAGCAACACGACGTACACCGATCCCTCGGGGCTCAACGACACCACCGTCTCCACCGCCGTGGACCAGGTCAAGCTCGCCAAGGCCGCCATGGAGTCGCCCGCCTTCCGCGAGGTCGCCGCGATGATGTCCTACGACGACTACAAGGGGCAGAACCACGGCAACTGGAACCAGCTCGTCGGGAAGAACAACGTCGTCGGCATCAAGACCGGCACCACCACCTCCGCCCTCGGCAACCTGGTGTTCGCCGCGAAGCAGGACGTCGGCGGCGAGACGCGGACCATCGTCGGCGCCGTGGTGCGGCAGCCGGACGCGGGCGGTGGCATCCTCGCCGCCGCGCTCGACTCCGGCGACCAGCTGATCCGCGCCGCACAGGGCGCCCTGGAGTCGGCGACGCTGCTGAAGAAGGGCGATGTCGTCGGATACGTCGACGACGGCCTCGGCGGCCGTACCGCGGTCGTGGCGACGAAGGACGTCAAGGCGGCCGGCTGGTCGGGGCTGAAGGTGGAGCTGGACTTCGCCGCCGACGCCGTACCGCACGAGGCGAAGGCCGGCACCAAGGTCGGCACGCTCACCGTCGGCGACGGCGGCACCGCGGGCGCGGTCAAGGTGCCGGTGGCGCTCCAGAGCGACCTCGTCGAGCCCGGGTTCATGGCGAAGCTCACTCGCATTCTCTGAAGCACATACAGCGCAAAAGCACCGCAGCCCGTCGGCGGGCCCCACCCCGGGAGCCGCTCGGCGGGCTGCGTGCTAGCGTCACGAAACGGGTCAGGTCGTCGCCCACAAGGCGCGGCCGAAAAAACCTCAGGTACAGGGCCGACAACACGCGGGAAACTCGACGCGGCCAGAACAGAAGACCGGACACCACGGGGAGTGCCTTAACGGTGGCCACCGCTGAGCCGACACGCGCCGACAACGACGCCGCCGAGACGGGCCCGGGAACCGGCCCGCGAATACGCGTGCCCGAGCCCCCGGCAGAGGAGCACCCGGGGAGCGGCGCGAAGTCCGCCCTCCTCACCCTCCGTGAGCGACTCCTGCGCCACCCCGTCCTCTCCATCACCGCCCTCGCCGGTGTCCTGCACATCGTCTGGTTCTTCACCTTCGCCAACAGCGGCGGCGACCTCGCCGCCCAGGACGCCTGGGCCGAGTTCGTCGGCCGGCACCCGGACTCGGCGTACAACCTGGCCTGGTACGGCGGGATGCACCCGGTGTCGTACAGCGTCGTCTCGCCGTATCTGATGTCCGTGCTGGGCGTCCGGACGACGATGATGATCGCCGGGACCGTCACCGCCGGGCTCCTCACGCTCGTCCTCATCCGCAGCCGGTCCGTGCGCAATCCCCTGTGGGCCGCGCTGGCCGGGGTGTTCGCGCTGCTGTGCAACGCGGCCTCGGGCCGGGTCACCTACGGGCTCGGCACCATGTTCGCGCTGGGCGCGGTGGCGGTCGTCTTCTGCTGGCCGTACCGCTGGCGCTACAAGCGCTGGGCGAAGGCGCTCGCCGCGGCCCCGCTGGCCGCGCTGGCGACGATGGCCTCGCCGGTCGCCGGGCTGTTCGTCGGTCTGATCGCGGTGGCGATGTTCCTCCAGAAGCGGCGGCCCGGCGCCTGGGCGCTGGGGCTCGCGCCGACCGCGGTGGTGGCCGTGTCGGCGTGGCTGTTCCCCTTCTCCGGGACGCAGCCGATGAACATCGCCTCGGTGCTGCTGCCGTTCGCCTCCGCGGTGCTGGTGCTCTTCCTCGTCCCCAAGGAGTGGTCGACGGTCCGGCTGACCTCGGGGGTCTACGCGCTGTCGGTGCTGCTGGTGTGGCTGATCAACTCGCAGATCGGGTCCAACATCACCCGGCTGTCGATGCTGTTCGCGGGGGTCGCGCTGGTGGCGGCGCTGCCGTTCACGGTGCCGCGCTCGCGCAAGTGGTACGCGACCGTGCTGGCCGTCGTCGGGTTCACGGTGTGGATCGGCGCGAAGACGGTCGTCGACATCGTGCACACCACCCCGGCCGCCTCCTGGGCCCGCGAGCTGGCGCCGCTGGTCAACGAGCTCCAGGAGGTCGGCGCCGAGAAGGGCCGGGTGGAGGTCGTCCCGGCCCGCTCGCACCGCGAGGCGTCCGCGCTCGCGCCGTACGTCAATCTCGCCCGCGGCTGGAACCGCCAGGCCGACATGGAGCGCAATCCGCTCTTCTACGACGACACCCTGAACTCGGCGAACTATCTGGAGTGGCTGAACCGCTGGGCGGTGCACTTCGTGGTGGTGCCGAAGGACGACCCGGACGGGGACGGCGGCCAGCGCGAGCGGCAGCTGGTGCAGCGCGGGATGCCGTATCTGAAGCAGGTGTGGGGCGACGCCAACTGGCAGCTGTTCCAGGTGATCGACCCGGCGCCGCTGGCCGAGCCGAACACCGTGGTGGAGCGGGCCGAGCAGGGCGAGTGGACGATGCGGGTGAGCGAGCCGGGGCGGGTGCTGATCCGGATCCCGTACTCGCCGTGGCTGAGCATCGTCGACGCCGAGGGCAGGAAGCTCGATCCGCCCAAGGAGACGGAGGCGTCCAGGGACCGCGCGGACGGCGAGCCGAGGACGTACGACAACGTCAACGGCTGTCTGCTGGAGACCGAGGAGGACGCGCTCGGGGACAGGTGGACGATGCTGGTGGCCCCGAAGGCGGGCACCTACCGGCTGGCGGCGCCCTACGACGTGCCGCGCGGCACTCCGTGTCCGGACGAGCTGAGGTAGCCCGTCAGCGCAGCCGGTCCACGTACTTGTCGGTGCCGGGGACCGTCGGCACGAAGGGGGCCCGTAGCTCGATCCGGCCGAGTCCCTCGGTGCTCAGGCCGGTGAAGTAAGGCTCCCAGCACTCCCGCGGATCGGCCTCCAGGAACCACAGCAGCGTCAGCCGGGTGTCGACGCCCTCGACCTGCTTGACGTAGGTCATCCGGTCGCCGGGCAGCGGCGTGGGCCGGAAGATCGTCACCATGGCGGCCGGGGAACCGGCGAGGCGCTTGGGCAGATGCCGCGAGCGCAGCCACTCCAGCAGTTCGGCGCGCTGCTCGGCCGAGTCGGCGTCGATCACCTCCAGGACCAGGCCCGCGTAGGGGTGGTCCAGCGCGTGGAAGTCCCGGGGCCCGGCGGCCCCGTCGCGGTACACCGTGGCCTCGTGGTCCTGGAACGCGGTGAAGACGTGGGTGCGGTCCTGGTAGACGCGGGCGTCGCGGTTGAGGCGCTTGTTGATGGCGACGGTCCACTTCATGTGGTCGGCGTAGCGGCCCGCGGTGATCCAGTACGTGGAGAGGTAGCAGCCCGCGGTGACGGGCTGGGCCACGGCCGACTTCTCGGGTGCGCGCAGGAGTTGCAGATCCCGGGTGGCGACCCAGCGGCGGCCCGAGTACATCCAGGGCATGGCCATCGCGCCGGCGTAGTAGTGATCGTCCTCGTACCAGCGGTTGTAGGCGTACTCATGGCCCGGGTGCGGTTCGACCATGGTGATCAGGGCGTGGCCCGGGCGGACTCCGTACGGGCCGACGGCGGCCAGTTCGGCGTAGACGTCGCTGCGGGTGTCGTCGCTCATGCGGTTCCCCTTTCTTACGGTCGCCCATACTCTGACGCTCCGTCAGATAGAGGTCCAGGGTCAGGAGGGGTCGAGATGTCACTGCTCGCGGGCAGGACCGTGGTCGTGTCGGGGGTCGGGCCCGGACTCGGGCACCAGATCGCGGCGGCGGTCGTACGGGACGGGGGGAACGCGGCCCTCGGGGCGCGGACGGAGGCCAACCTCGCCAAGAGCGCGGCGGAGATCGATCCGGACGGGGCGCACACGGCGTACCGGACGACCGACATCACCGACGAGCGGCAGTGCGAGGCGCTGGCGGGGCTGGCGCTGGAGCGGTTCGGGCGGATCGACGGGGTGGTCCATGTGGCCGCCTGGGACAGCTACTTCGGCGGACTCCAGGATGCCGACTTCGCCACCTGGCAGTCGGTGCTCGATGTGAACCTGCTCGGCTCGCTGCGGATGACGCGGGCATGTCTGCCCTCGCTCAGGGAGCGGGGCGGCTCGGTGGTGTTCATCGGGACGCAGTCGGCGGTGGCGGCCCCCTCGCAGGTGCGGCAGGCCGCGTACGCCGCGTCCAAGGGGGCGCTGACCAGCGCGATGTACTCGCTGGCGCGGGAGCTCGGCCCGGACCGGATCCGGGTCAACACCGTGCTGCCGGGCTGGATGTGGGGGCCGCCGGTGCAGGCGTACGTCCAGTTCACCGCGCAGACGGAAGGGGTCGGGGAACCGGCCGTGCTGAAGCGGCTGACGGACCGGATGGCACTGCCGGAACTGGCCACGGACGGTGATGTGGCGGATGCGGCGGTGTTCCTGGTGTCGGATCGGGCCCGAGCGATCACCGGACAATCGTTGCTGGTCAACGCCGGGGAGCTGATGCGATGAGTTCACATACATAAATCAGAACCACCATCACGAATACTTTTACCTCCCCTTGACCCTACGCTCACTTGTCGTGTTCACGAGGCAGCGCCCACGATGAGCGCCGGGTCGAACCCTGGGAGGGCGCACATGAACGGTCTCGACTGGGCCGTGCTCATCGGCTATTTCGGCGTGATGGTGGCGATCGGCATCTGGTCGCACAAACGCGTGGACAACGTGAGCGACTTCTTCACGGCCGGCGGGAAGATGCCGTGGTGGCTCTCCGGGATCTCGCACCATATGTCCGGCTACAGCGCGGTCATGTTCACGGGCTACGCGGGCATCGCCTACACCTACGGCGTCACATCCTTCGTCACCTGGTCCTTCCCGATCGCCCTGGGCATCGCCATCGGGTCCAAGCTGTTCGCCCCGCGGATCAACCGGCTCCGCTCCCGGCTCCATGTGGCCTCCCCGCTGGAGTACCTGAAGAACCGGTACGACCTGAAGACCCAGCAAGCGCTGGCCTGGTCCGGGATGCTGCTGAAGATCGTGGACGTGGGCGCGAAGTGGGCGGCGATCGCCACCCTGCTGTCCGTGTTCACCGGGATCTCGCTGAACCAGGGCATCCTGATCACCGGTTGCATCACGGCCGTGTACTGCACGATCGGCGGCCTGTGGGCGGACGCGCTGACGGAGTTGGGGCAGTTCGTCATCCAACTCCTCGCCGGTATCGCGATGTTCGTGGCCGTGGTCATGGAACTGGACGACAAGGGCATCGGATTCTTCGGCGCCTGGGACGAGCCGGCGCTCCAGGGCCACGACAAGCCGCTCGTCGGGCCGTACGGAACCGTCTTCCTGCTCGCGTTCCTCTTCATCAAGCTGTTCGAGTACAACGGCGGCATGCTCAACCAGGCGCAGCGGTACATGGCGACGCCGAGTGCGCGTGAGGCGGAGCGGTCGGCCCGGCTGTCGGCGGCGCTGTGGCTGATCTGGCCGCTGGTGCTGTTCTTCCCGATGTGGATGTCGCCGCTGCTGGTGGAGTCGCAGAAGCCGGACGGCTCCGACTCCTACGGCCTGATGACCGAACAGCTCCTGCCGCACGGCCTGTTGGGCCTGGTGATCGTCGGCTTCTTCTCCCACACCATGGCGATGTGCTCCTCCGACGCCAACGCCATCGCGGCGGTGTTCACCCGGGACTGCGCACCGGTGATCTGGCGCCGGGCGCGGACCTGGAGCGAGGGTCAGGGCCTCAGGGTCGCCCGGGTGACGACGGTGGTCTTCCTGGGCCTGTCCATGGCGGCGGCCACCCAGGTCAACTCGCCCACGTTCGGGGACATCATCACGGTCGTCATCAAGTGGGTGGCCGGTCTGATGGGCCCGATGGCGATCCCGATGATGCTGGGCCTGCTGCGGCCCTTCCGCCGTTCCGGTCCCACCGCGGCCCTGACCAGCTGGTCGATGGGCCTGCTGGCCTTCTGGCTGGTCAACTACCCGATCCACTGGAACGTCGACGGCGGGGTGCCGCTCCAGTACCAGGTCTCGATCCCGCTCGCCGTGTCCCTGGTCCTGTACATCCTGATCGGCTACCTCAAGCCGGAGGACACCCCCGAGCGCCTGGCCGTCATCGACAAGGTGAACACGGACGGGGACGGGGCGGCGGCGCTGGCCGCTCCCGCACCGGCCGGGGACGACGTGCTGGCGACCCGAGTGAAGGACTGACGCCCGGCCCGCGCGTCGCTACCCGATTTGAAATCTGCTACTTCAAAAACAAGAAGTAGATGATTACGATCGGGGGCGACGCGCGACGGGCTTCACCCCTTTCACCGGAGGTTCCCCGATGACCACGTTCGTTCTCGTCCACGGTGCCTGGCACGGCCCTTGGGCCTGGGACCGGATCGTCCCGCTCCTACACGCCGCCGGGGCCCGCACACTCACCCCGGACCTCAACATCGGCGGGGACCACGGCCTCCACGACCACGCCAAGACGGTCGTCGCCGCCCTGGACACCGTTCCGGAGGACGACGAACTCGTGCTGGTCGGGCACAGTTACTCCGGCCTGGTCGTACGGGAGGCCGCCGACGCGCGGCCCGATGCCGTCGGCCACCTCGTCCTGGTGGACGGCTGGGCCGGGCCCGACGGCTCCAGCATCGTCGGCCTTGCCCCCGCCGCCCTCGGCGACGCGATGCGTGCGGCCGCCGAGACGCGCGGGGACGGTTGGCTCGTCCCGGCCGCACCCCCGACGGCGTACGGCATCGACGACCCCGACACCGCGGCCTGGCTCGCCGAGCGCCTGCTCCCCCAGCCCCTGCGCACGTTCACCGAACCCACCCGCCTGAGCGGAGCCGTCGACCGGATTCCCGGAACGGCCGTGTTCTGCAGGCCGCAGACCTACCCGTTCGAGCAGTTCGGCGAGGCCCTCGGGTACCGGACGCGGGGGCTGGACGGCCCGCACGACATCATGCTGACGGATCCGGAGGCGGTGGCCCGGGTGCTCCTGGAGCGCGAAATCTAGAATCCTGATCGTGGAGCAGCGGACGTACAAGACGTACAACCAGTACTGCGCGACGGCGCGCACCCTCGACCTGGTCGGCGAGCGCTGGACGCTGCTGCTGATCCGTGAACTGCTCACCGGGCCCAAGCGGTTCGGCGACCTCCAGGCGAGCCTGCGCGGCCTGGGCACCGGACTGCTGACCGCCCGCCTCAAACATCTGGAACGCGAGGGGCTGGCCCACAAGATCACCCTCCCGCCGCCCGCCCGGACCCCCGCCTACGCCCTCACCGAGGCCGGTGAGGAACTCGGACCGGCGGTGCTGGCGCTGGCCCGGTGGGGCCTGAAGTGGGCGATGGGCGAGCGGCGCGAGACCGAGACGTTCCATCCCGGCTGGGCCGTGCTCGGCCTGCGGGCCTGCTTCGACGCCGAGGCCGCCGCCGGACTCCGAGCGGTGTACGAGTTCCGTATCGACGACGAGTTCTTCCACGCCCGGATCGACGACGGCACGATCGAGACGCTGCACGGACCGGCGCAGCGCCCCGACGCGACGATCACGATCAGCCAGGAGACGTTCCTCCGCGTGACGGGCCAGGAACTCACGCTCGCCGAGGCGATCAGGAGCGGTGAAGCGTCGGCGTCGGGCGACAGCGAGGCGCTGAGCGGTCTGCGGGGCCTGTTCCGCCTCCCGCCCCCGCAGGCCCGGAAGCCGGAAGGCACCGCTACGTAATCAGCGCGGGTATCGCGCGAGCCAGCCCGGGGCCGAGCCCGCCGGGCCGTGCAGGGCCGGGCCCTGCGTCATCTCCATCGCGAAATCGTCCGCGAGTTCCAGGATCGTGGGACGGCCTTCCAGCTCGGCCAGCCAGGCCGGCGGCAGGGCCGTCTCACCGTGCAGGGCCCCCAGAAGACCGCCGGTCAGCGCCGCCGTGGCACCCGACGGACCGTCGTGGTTGACCGCCAGACACAGACCGTGGCGTACGTCCTCACCCACCAGGGCGCAGTACACGGCCGCCGCCAGCACGCCGTCCGCCGTGGCCGCACCCATCAGTTCCTCCACCCGCCCCGGGGCGGGCATGCCCTGGCGCACCGCGCCGAGCGCGTACTGGAGGGCCTGGGAGACCGGTTCATGGCCCGGCCGGGCGGCCAGCAGCGCCAGCGCGCGCTGTACGGCACCGTCCAGATGGTCGCCGCAGGCCAGCGCGTGCACGATCACCGCGTACGCCCCCGCCGACAGGTATCCCACCGGGTGACCGTGGGTCTGGGCCGCGCACTCGATCGCCAACTGGGCCACCAGCTGAGGCTCCCAGCCGACCAGCAGCCCGAAGGGCCCCGACCGCGCCGCCGCCTCCGGCCCCGCCTCCCCTGGATTCTTGGGCGCGTCCGGCGTGCCCATCATCTCGTCGGCGAACCCGACGATCAGGGACTTCGCGGGATCCCGCCGGGCGTACAGCCACTCCTCGCGGGCCAGCCAGCCGTCTTCCTTGCGCCGCTCGTCGGGACCCCAGTCCCGCTGGGTCGCCGCCCACCGGAGATACGCCCGGTGCAGATCCGTCGGCGGATGCCAGGCGCCGGTGTCCCTTCGGACCTGCGCCCGTATCAAGCCGTCCACGGAGAACAGGGTGAGCTGGGTGAGATGGGTCACCGCACCGCGTCGGCCGTACCCGAGCCCGAAGTCGGTCAGGCCCTCGGCACCGTACGCCTCCCGGATCTCCGCGAGGCCCATCCCGTCCACGGGCGCGCCCAGCGCGTCGCCGACGGCAGCACCGAGCATCGTCCCGCGCACCCGGCTACGGAAGTCCTGCTGCTCGGAGCGGCCCCAGACGGCGCCAGCTGTCGCACCCACGTTCAGCACTGTAATCGACCAGGAACGATCGGTTCAGGCGCACCAAGTGAACCAAGGTGATCCGCTTTCCCTGGACACATAACTGAGCGTGGTCGGTCCATCTACGCTGAGCAGCAAGGGAGGTGGCGGTGTGGAGGACGAGGAAGCAGAGGCCGTACTCAGGACGGTGGGGCGCCAGATCAAGCTGTGGCGGGAAGCGACCGGGCTGAAGCAGACCGAACTCGGGGACGCGATCGGATACGGCGCGGACATGGTCTCGGCGGTGGAGCGCGGGAAGCGGATCCCGAGGCCGGACTTCTTGGACAAGGCGGACGACAGGCTCGGGGCGGGCGGGAAGATCTCGGCGATGAAGGGGGATGTGGAGCAGGCGCGGTATCCGAAGAACGTTCGGGATCTGGCGAAGTTGGAGGACGAGTCCGTGGAGATGGGTGCCTATAGCGCCTTTCACGTCCACGGTCTGCTCCAGACTCCGGAGTACGCGCAGGCGTTGTACGAGACGCGGCGCCCCTCGTACACGGAGGAGGAGATCGACCGTCTCGTCGCCGCGCGTATCGCGCGCAAGGTCGTGTTCGAGCGAGTGCCGCGGGCGTCTCTCACTTTCGTCCAGGAAGAGGCCACGCTGCGGAGGCCGGTCGGCGGCAAGATGGTGTTACGGCAACAGCTCGAACACCTATTGGAGGTCGGCCAGTTGCGGCACGTGGAGATCCAGGTGATGCCCACAAGCCGAGCGGACCACGCGTACGTGTCCGGCTCGTTCCGCGTGCTGAAACTTCGGGGCGGCAAGACGCTCGGGTACTTGGCGGCAGAGCTGCGCGGCCAAGTGATCAGTGATCCCCGCGAAGCCCAAGTGGTGGAGATGCGCTATGGAATGATCCGAGCGCAGGCCCTCTCGCCCCGGGAGTCCCTGGCCTTCATCGAGAAGCTTCTGGGAGAAGAGACATGACCGCCACCGCACTGACGTGGTTCAAGAGCAGCTACAGCGGCGCCGACGAGCCCGACTGCGTCGAGGTCGCCGTATCCCCCGCCACCCCCACCATCCACATACGCGACTCCAAGAACCGCGACGGCGCTCAGCTCACCGTCGGCGACGACGCCTGGTCGGCGTTCCTCAACACCTACTCCTACTCCGCGTAACGCGCCCGCACCGCGTCCCTGGCCTCGACGAGGGGTTCCAGGCAGGCGGTGATCAAGGAGACGTCCGCGCCCTGGCTCTCCTTCAGTTCCGTGAGGATGAACGCCAGGCCGGCCAGGGAGAGCCAGTCGAGGTCCAGGGCCAGTGCCTCCGCGAGGCCCTGTTCGGCGGTGGCCGGGTCGGAGAGGGCGCAGCCGGTGACGCAGTGGCCCTGGGCGCGTTCAAAGGGTCCCGTGTCCTCCCGCAGCAGGCAGACCAGTTCCCGCCACAGGGGAGCCGCCGCGGGCATGCCTTCCGATCCACTCACGGTCATCGCCACCTCAAAGGTGCCCTCGATCGGTTCGTCGCCCGCGCGGAGTCGTTCGGCGACGCGGCGGGCCTCGGTCCAGCGGCCCGCGTGGCGGTGCAGCGGGGGCGCCAGGTCGTCCATGCCGTCGGTGAGGCGGGCTTCGGCCTCGTCCCAGCGTCGGCAGAGCATCAGCAGCTCGACGGCGCTGTGGCGGGCCCAGTCCGGATCCCGGTCCAGGGACACGCAGCGGTCGAGGTCCGCGAGCGCCTGGTCCGTGCGGCCCGTGGCGAGGCCCACCCGGGCGCGCTGGGCGTAGGCCCAGCCGTAGTCGGGGGACAGGGCGAGGGCCCGGTCCAGGTGCCGGAGCGCCTCGGCGCTGTCGTCACGGGCACGGTGGACCGCGCCCAGGATCGCCCAGGAGGCGGCGTCCTCGGGGTCCTGGTCCAAGCAGTGCCGCAGGGCGGCGACCGCCTCCTCGTGACGGCCTGCGTCCAAGTACTCCGAGCCGAGTTCGCGGCGGATCCACAGCGCGTCCGGGGCCGCCGCCACGGCCGCCTCCAGGTCGGCGAACATGCCTGGCTCGTCGCCGTTCAGGTACTTCGCCCGGGACCGCATCACCAGCGCCCAGGCGTATCCGGGCCGCAGCGCGATCGCGCGGTCCAGGTCCGTCTGCGCCTCCTCGCCCCGGCCGAGTTCGCCCAGCGCCGCGCCCCGGCTCGCCAGGGCCGAGGCATGGTCCGGGTCCAGGGAGATCGCCCGGCCCAACTCGGTGACCGCGTCCTCGTAGCGGCCCGCCAGACGGTAGTTGTCGCCCCGCTCCGAGGCGACCCAGGCCACGTCGGGGGCGCGGGCGACCGCGAGGTCGAAGTCGGCGTACGCCTGCTCCGACTCGCCTCGGCTGAAGCGCAGTCGGGCACGGCGGATCAGCGTCCACAGGTCGTCGTCGATGGCGAAGGAGCGGTTGAAGTCGGCGAGCGCCTCGTCGTACCGCCCGAGCACATGCCGGCACACGGCCCGCCCGGTCAGGGAGCCCGCATCGGTCGGATCGAGGACGAGAGCACGGTCGAAGTCGGCGAGGGCCTCCTCGTAGCGGCCCGCCAGGCGGTAGGTCTCGGCGCGCTCGGAGATGATCCAGCCGGTGTCGGGCGACAGTGCGTCGGCGCGGTCGAGGGCGGTCAGGGCGGGCGGGAAGTCGTCCATGAGCTGGAGGGTGAGGCCCCGGCCGTAGTGGGCGAGGGCCGCGTCCGGGTCCAGTTCGATCGCCCGGTCGTACTCCTCCAGCGCCCGCCCGTACTCCCGCTCATGGCGCCACTCCCGGCCGCGCAGCGCGTGCGCCGCGGCCCGGCCGCGCGGGTCCAGGCCCGGGCGGGTCAGGAGCAGGTCCAGGCCGCGGGCCAGGCCGCCCTCGTCGTCGAGCGCCTCGCCCAACTCCCGGCCCCAGTCGGTCGACTGGGTGTGGTCCGTGGCGGTGCCCGCGTCCTGGAGCATGCGGGCCCAGCGGCGGCCTTCGACCTCGTCCTCGCGGCAGGCCTCGACGAACAGCCTCAGCGCGGCGGCGAGGTCGGCCGTCGGCCGGGCGCAGAGCAGGTGGTAAGTCTCCTCCAGACGCAGGGCCCGCCACTCCTCGTCCGCCCAGAGGTCCTCCCCCTCCCGGCCCTCCCCCACGTCCTCCCGCCACTCGCCGAACGCCGCCGCCAGCCGCCGGTGCCGTTCCCGCCACCGGCGCGGATAGTGCAGCCGCTCCTGCCGCAGCATCGGCTCCCGTACGACGTCGTGGTACCGCATCCGCCCGCCACGCTCCCCCACGAAGGGCAGTGTCCGCAACCACCGGTACTGGGCGCCGAGTTCACCGTCCGGGAGATCGACCAGGATCCGGAAGACGTCGCCGTCCAGCCAGCGGGGCAGTGCGCAGAGCCGGGCAACGTCATGGCGGACCTCGGGCTCGGCGCGCAGGAACCGGTCCACGGCGTCGGCGCTGGGGTCCTCGATCTGCTCCGGGCCGTCGGGCCGCTTCTCGGCGAGGGTCGACACGAGGACGGGCAGCCCGCCGGTCACGCGCAGCACCTCGGCGACCACCGGCTCGGCCACCACCCCTCTCCCGGCGAGGAGCCGACGTGCCTCGACCTCGGTGAACGGGGCGAGCGGCAGCTCCACGACACCGCTCCAGCGGCCCGTCGGCAGGGGCAGTTGGCCGGCGGTGACCACGACGACCCGGTCCGGCGGTCCACCGTGCTCGTCCCGCTTCCTGAACAGGCCGTGCAGCCATGGGTCCAGGAACGGCCCGGTCCGTTCGTACGTGTCGAAGAACAGGACGATGCGCGGTACGGCGGAGGACGCGGCGTGCAGTTCACGGAGCAGGACCGGGGTGAGCGCGGCCTCCGGGTGCAGGACGAGGTCGATGTCGTCGGCGTTGCGGAAGCGGGTGCTGAGACCGGCCCGCAGCCGGTCCGCGCCCTGGGCGATCAGATCGGCGGGCAGCGCCCGGGTGAGCAGAGCGCTTCCCGGCACGGTGGTCTCCAGGGCGCCCATGCCCAGTTCGACGGCGGCTCTGCTCCCCGCGGACGCGGGCTCCGGCCCCGGCTCCTGGGCGCGCAGGGCCGCCTCCGCCTCCCGCCGCCCCTCGCGGTACACGGCCAGCCGCCGTTCCAGCGGCTTCAATCTCCGGCCCTGCGCGGCGAACTGACGGCAGATCATCTCCAGCGCGTCCGGCACGCTCCCGGCGTCCTCGTCGACATACGCCGTGAGCGCCCCGCGTTCTCGCGCGAGCCGCTTCAACTCCTCGACCAGGAAGGTCTTTCCGACGCCGGAGTCACCGCGCACATGGAACCGCGAGCGGTGGTCCGGATCTCCCGGCGGAAGACCCAAGTTCCGCAGGAACAGGGTCCGTTCGGACTCCCGGCCGACGAACCGGTCATCCGCCTCCCACTCAGGCAGCTCTGCCATCCCCGTGCGTCCCCTCGCTGTGGCGACTCCACGTCATTCTGGCTCAATGCGTACGGCGGGTCCGTACCCGCACGGGGAAAATGATCGTCATGGCATCCACACCCCCACGCAACGCCCTCCGTCTCACCGCCACCCTGCTCACCGCGAGCGTCGCCCTCTACATGGCCCTCGTCGCCTTCGGGAACATCACGGACTTCGGGACGAACCAGCAGTTCGTGCGGCATGTCCTGGCGATGGACACCACGTTCAAGGACGACGACCTGATGTGGAGAGCCGTCACCAGCAAGGGACTTCAGGACGCGGCGTACATCGCCATCATCCTCTGGGAGACCCTCGCCGCGCTCGTCCTGATATACGGCACCTGGCTCTGGTTCCGGCACGGCGACCGGGCCGCCCGGAGCTGGTCCACCTACGGGCTGCTCATGGTCATGCTGCTGTTCGGCGCCGGGTTCATCGCGATCGGCGGTGAGTGGTTCGCCATGTGGCAGTCCGGGGACTGGAACGGACTGGACGCGGCGACCCGCGTCTTCGTGTTCAGCGGCATCGTGCTGCTGGTCAACCAGCTCCCGGGTACGTCCGAGTCCCAGGGCCTGTCCTAATCGTCCGAGCTGCTGCCGCTCCGGCCCGACCCCTTGCTGGACTTCATCAGGACCGTCAGCAGCTCACCGAGGCCCCGCGTCACGGCGGCCACCATGCGCGCCCAGCGCGGGGCCGTGCCCCGGGCCGTCCACACCACGCAGACGCAGCCCCCGATGACCAGCGCCAGAATCAGGGCAAGGACCAGTACGCCCACTGCCGGTACCCCCGTTCTCCACTCGACTCTCTACTCGACGACCGTCACGGTCGTCCCCGCCGTCCCGAACGTCCACAGCGCCGAGCCGTCCCCCGTCTTCATCCGGATGCCGCCCGTCTGGGTGCCGTCCTCGGGCGGGGGCGGCGAGGAGCCGTCCACCGCGTTGGAGAAGGCGACGTTCACGCCGGACTGCACGGCGAAGTACACCACGTGCTCGATCTTCACCCCGTCCGACCCGGTGATCGGGTCCTCCGTGCGCTGACCGACCGTGTACTTGCCCGGATCGGGGTCGACGGTACCCGGCCAGACGGTGAACGTCCGGCGCGTGGCCTCGCTCGCGTCCACCAGCCACACCCGCTCCTGGCCGAGCGAGTACACGATCCGGCGGCCCGTGCCGGAGCCGTCGGGCACCCGGGTCGGCTTGGCGGACTCGGACTCCTTGGGCGAGGGCTTGGCCGTGGCGGAGGCGCTCGGCGGGGTGGCCGTGGCGGTGGGCTTCGCGCCCCGGTCCGCCTGTACGGCGAGGGCGACGACCACTGCTGTCGCCCCTACCGTCAGACCGGTCACCCAGATCTTCGGGGAAGGCACGGCACGGATCTCCTCAGCTCACCGACAGGGTCGGATCATCGTACTGCCAGCCGTCCGGCCCCCCGCGCTCAGTCCAGCACCGGCAGCAGCTCGGGCAGGTGCCCGTCCGAGGCCGTCGCCGCCCGCTGCCGCTCCTCCGGGACCTCGCCGTACAGCGTGGTGCGCGGACGGGCGGGGCGGCCCGCCGCCTCGGCCACCGCGATCAGGTCCTTGACCGACTTGTAGGAGCCGTAGGAGGAGCCCGCCATCCGGGAGATCGTCTCCTCCATCAGCGTGCCACCGAGGTCGTTGGCGCCCGAGCGCAGCATCTCCGCCGCGCCCTCCGCGCCCAGCTTCACCCAGCTCGTCTGGATGTTGGGGATGTGCGGGTGGAGCAGGAGGCGGGCCATCGCCGTCACCGCACGGTTGTCCCGGATGGTCGGGCCGGGGCGCGCGATGCCCGCCAGGTACACCGGCGCGTTGGTGTGGATGAAGGGCAGGGTCACGAACTCCGTGAAGCCGCCGGTCTGTTGCTGGATACGGGCCAGCGTGCGGAAGTGGCCGAGCCAGTGGCGCGGCTGGTCGACATGGCCGTACATCATCGTCGAGGAGGAGCGGATGCCCAGTTCGTGCGCGGTCGTGATGACCTCGATCCAGGTCGCCGTGGGCAGCTTGCCCTTGGTCAGGATCCAGCGGACCTCGTCGTCGAGGATCTCGGCGGCGGTGCCGGGGATCGAGTCCAGGCCCGCCTCCTTCGCCGCGGTCAGCCATTCACGGATCGGCATGCCGGTGCGGGTCGCGCCGTTGACGACCTCCATCGGCGAGAAGGCGTGCACATGCATCCCGGGGACCCGGGCCTTCACCGCCCGCGCGATGTCGAAGTACGCCGTCCCCGGCAGGTCCGGATGGATCCCGCCCTGCATGCAGACCTCCACCGCGCCCACGTCCCACGCCTGCTGGGCCCGGTCGGCGACCTGCTCCAGGGAGAGCGTGTAGGCGTCCGCGTCCGTGCGGCGCTGGGCGAACGCGCAGAAGCGGCAGCCGGTGTAGCAGACGTTGGTGAAGTTGATGTTCCGCGTGACGATGTACGTCACATCGTCGCCGACCGCCGCCCTGCGGACGTCGTCGGCGATCCGGGTCAGCGCGTCCAGTGCCGGTCCGTCGGCGTGCAACAGGGCGAGGGCCTCGGCGTCGGTCAGCTTCGTCGGGTCGTCGGCCGCGGTCGCCAGGGCCGCCCGGACGTCGGTGTCGATGCGCTCGGGCGCCATGCCGGGTGCCGCGGCCTCGCGCAGGGCCCCCCAGTCGCCGTACACCTCATCGAAGTCGTCGCGGCGGTCGGACGTCCGGCCCTCGGTGTCGATCGTGGCGTGCAGATCCGTACGGCCGCTCGCCTCGAAGGCCTCCTCGGGCTCCTGCCACGGGTGCCCCTCAACGACCGCGTCGGGCCGTGCGAGGCCCGTCTCCGGGTCCGCCAGCGCCGCCACGTGCGGGCGCAGCCGAGGGTCCAGCCAGGGCTCGCCACGGCGCACGAACTCCGGGTACACGCACAGCCGTTCACGCAGCTCGAACCCTGCGGTGCGGGAACGCTCGGCCAGCTCCTCGATCTGCGGCCAGGGGCGCTCGGGGTTCACATGGTCGATCGTCAGCGGGGAGACCCCGCCCCAGTCGTCGATCCCGGCGCCGATGAGCCGCTCGTACTCGGAGTCCACGAGGTTCGGCGGGGCCTGAAGGCAGGCCGACGGTCCCATGAGGTGCCGGGCGACGGCCACCGTGGCGACGAGTTCGTCGAGTTCGGCGTCCGGCATGCCGCGCATCGCCGTGTCCGGCTTGGCGCGGAAGTTCTGGATGATCAGTTCCTGGATGCCGTGGTAGGCGCGGGAGATCTTGCGGAGGGCGAAGAGGGACTCGGCGCGCTCCTCGTACGTCTCGCCGATG
Organism: Streptomyces cinnabarinus; assembly: GCF_027270315.1. Lineage (NCBI taxonomy): Bacteria > Bacillati > Actinomycetota > Actinomycetes > Kitasatosporales > Streptomycetaceae > Streptomyces > Streptomyces cinnabarinus. The sequence continues at coordinate 4,045,967 of NZ_CP114413.1, forward strand.
CCGATCAGGATCCCCGAGGTGAAGGGCACGGAGGAACGGCCGGCGTCCTCCAGGACGCGCAGGCGGACGGCGGGTTCCTTGTCCGGGGAGCCGTGGTGGGGGCCGCCGGGCTCCGACCACAGGCGGGTGGCGGTGGTCTCCAGCATCATGCCCATGGACGGCGCGACGGGCTTGAGCCGCTGGAAGTCGGTCCAGCTCATGACGCCCGGGTTGAGGTGCGGGAGCAGTCCCGTCTCCTCCAGGATCCGGATGGAGATCGCGCGGACGTAGGCGATGGTGTCGTCGTAGCCGTGCGCGTCCAGCCACTCGCGGGCCTCGGGCCAGCGGTCCTCGGGCTTGTCGCCGAGGGTGATGAGGGCTTCCTTGCAGCCGAGGGCGGCGCCCTTGCGGGCGATGTCGAGGACCTCGTCCGGGGACATGAACATCCCGTGCCCTGCGCGGCGCAGCTTGCCGGGGACCGTGACGAAAGTGCAGTAGTGGCACTTGTCCCGGCACAGCCGGGTGAGCGGGACGAAGACGCTCTTCGAGTAGGTGATGACCCCCGGGCGGCCCGCGGCTTCGAGCCCCGCGTCCCGGACCCGCGCGGCGGACGCGGTGAGGTCGTCGAGGGCCGCGCCGCGGGCCTGGAGCAGCACGGCCGCCTCGGTGACGTCGAGGGCGACGCCGTCCCTTGCTCGTTTCAGGGCGCGACGCATGGAGTTCTCGGTGGGGCCGGATCCAGAGGTCGCGGGAGTCGTCATTCCTTGAGCATACGTTCGGGGGTTGTGGGGTCGGAGGGGGTCGGGGGTGAGGGTGTGCGTTGCCGGGTGCGGGTGCGTTGTGGCTGGTCGCGCAGTTCCCCGCGCCCCTGGGGTGCCTGGTCCGGCCTTCGTTCAGAGGAACTCGGCGTATTTGTCCAAGGCCCGCAGCACGTCCGCTTCCCCCGCCGGTGGCAGCTGCGCCACGACCTCCTCGATGCCCAGGTCCGCGTAGTGCGCGAGCTTTCCGGGGTTGGGGTAGATCGCGTACGGGACGACCTGGAGGGCGGCGGGGTCGCGGCCGGTGTCCGTCCAGGCTTGGCGCAGCACCGGCAGGGTCTCGGTCAGGCCGCGGCCGCCGATGGGCATCCAGCCGTCGGTGTAGTCGCAGACGTGGGAGAAGAGCTTGGGGCCCGCCGCGCCGCCGACCAGCGTGCGGGGGCCGACGACCGGGCCGCGCGGCTTCCGTACCGGCTTCGGGTAGGCGTAGGAGGCCCGTACCGACCCGAACTCGCCCTCGTGGGCGGTCGGTTCCTCCGTCCACAGCGCGCGCATCAGCGCCATCCGGTCGCGGACGAGATCCCGCCGGGTGCGCCAGTCGACGCCGTGGTCGGCGGCCTCCTCCACGTTCCAGCCGAAGCCGATGCCGAGGGTGAGCCGCCCGTCGGAGAGATGGTCGACGGTGGCGATCTGCTTGGCCAGCGCGACGGGGTCGTGCTGGGCGACCAGCGTGATCCCGGTGCCGAGGCCGAGCCGCTCGGTCACGGCGGCGGCCTGGCCGAGCGCGACGAAGGGGTCGAGGGTACGGCCGTACTCGGGCGGCAGCTCACCGCCCGCCGGATAGGGCGTGGTCCGCTCGACCGGGATGTGGGTGTGCTCGGGCAGATACAGCCCGGCGAAGCCACGCTGCTCCAGCTCGCGGGCGAGCCGGGTCGGGGTGATCGTCTCGTCGGTCAGGAAGATCGTGACGGCGATTCTCATGACCCATCTGTACCGGGGTCGGCGTGAGAAGTCGATACCGACTGGTCGGCACCTTTTCGGCCGCCGGATCAGCGCCTTCCGGCCGCGATTCCCTCGGATTTCCTTCCCTTCCTTGCGAGTTCATACCCACCGTGCACACTCCCGGGCATGTGTGACGACGACGCAAGGCTCGGAAGACGCGCCCTGTTCGTGACGGGCGCCGCGGCGGCGCTTACGTTGGGGAGCGTGACCTTCGCGAGAGGGGCGGACGACATGCACCACACCGCGACCCGCACGGTCCGCGGGACCCTGCCGCCCGGATCGCCCGATTTCGTGTACGTCCCCGTCGAAGTACCGGACGGGGTGCGGGAGATCAAGGTCGCCTACACCTACGACCGCCCCGCGGTCCCCGCCGGAACCCCCGGCAACGCCCTGGACATCGGCATCTTCGACGAACGCGGCACCGACCTCGGCGGCAGGGGCTTCCGGGGCTGGTCGGGCGGCGCCCGCACGGAGTTCTTCCTGCGCGCCGACGACGCGACCCCCGCGTATCTCCCCGGCCCGGTGAACGAGGGCACCTGGCACATCGTCCTCGGCCCCTACACGGTCGCCCCGCAGGGCCTGGCCTACGAGCTCACGATCACGCTCTCCTACGGCGAGCCGGGCCCCGTCGCCGAGCCGGTGTACCCGCCGCAGCGGGCCCGGGGGCGCGGCCGGGACTGGTACCGCGGCGACTGCCATCTGCACTCCTGGTACTCCGACGGCCGCCGCACCCCCGCGGAGATCGCCTCGCTGGCGCGGGCCGCGGGCCTGGACTTCATCAACAGCTCGGAGCACAACACGCACTCCGCGCACGCGCACTGGGCGGAGGTCGCGGGCGACGACCTGCTGGTGCTGCTGGGCGAGGAGGTCACCACCCGCAACGGCCACGTCCTGGCCCTGGGCACGGATCCCGGCACCTTCGTCGACTGGCGGTATCGGGCCCGCGACAACCGGTTCGGGAAGTTCGCCCGGCAGATCCGCAAGGCCGGCGGGCTGGTCGTACCGGCCCATCCGCACGCCACCTGCATCGGCTGCAACTGGAAATTCGGCTTCGGGGAGGCGGACGCGGTCGAGGTGTGGAACGGGCCGTACACCCCCGACGACGAGGTGGCGCTGGCCGACTGGGACGGGATGCTGGTGGCGTCGGTGCGGTCGGGGCGGGACTGGATCCCGGCGATGGGGAACTCCGACGCGCACCGGGCTCCCGACCCCGTGGGGTCGCCGCAGACCGTGGTGCTCGCCGATGACCTGACCCGGGAGGCCGTGCTGGAGGGGATCCGGGCGGGGCGGTCGTATGTCGCCGAATCCGGGAATGTGTCGCTGGCCTTCACGGCCTCGGGTGGGCGGGGCGAGCATGCGGGGATCGGGGAGCGGCTGCGGGTCGGGCGCGACACTCCGGTGACCGTGCGGGTGGAGGTCGCGGGTGCGCCTCGGTGTCATGTGCGGTTCGTGACGGATCAAGGGGTGCTGTTCACGAGCGGGCCGCTGCCGGTGTCGGGGGCGGGGGTCGTGGAGTGGGGGACCACGGCCTCGTACGCGGCGTATGTGCGGGTGGAGTTGCGGCATGAGGCTGTGGTGGGGCCGTTGCCCGGGGCGTTGGCGGCGTTCTCGAATCCGATTTTTCTGGGGCGGGACTGAGGGATTCCCGCGTGCGGGCCGATGGGGGCTGGTCGCGCAGTTCCCCGCGCCCCTCAGGTGGGATCGGTGACCGTCAGTTCGGCTACGACAGCCGCGTGGTCGGAGGGCCAGACGCCGTCCACCGGGTGGTCGCCGGCCCGGCTCACGGCCCGCACCGAACCCTGGCCGCCCAGATGGACGTAGTCGATCCTCGCTGGCTGCCGCCTCCCGCCCAGGCGGTACGGGAGCGCCGGGTCCCAGTCCCAGGTCGTCGACGGGGTGGCCGGGTCCGCCGTCGTCCACGCGTCGCGGAAGTCGCGGCGGAACAGGCTCAGTTCCTCGGAGTCCGGCTCGGCGTTGAAGTCGCCGGTCACGATCACGGTGCCGTCCCGGCGGGCGAACTCCGCCAGGGCGGCCGCCTGTTCGGCGCGTACGGCGGAGGTGTCCGGGGCCGAGGTCAGGTGTGCGGTGATGAAGGAGACGGGGCCGGTTCGCGCGTACAGGGCGAGGCGGCCGTCGTCCAGGTCGGGCGGGACCGGCAGCCGTAAGACCTCGCGCTCCTCCACCGGCCAGCGGCTCAGGACCGCGTTGCCGATGTCGACCGTCGGGTCGGCTATCCGGCGGCGCCAGCGCTCGGGGGCCGGGGAGGGGGCCCAGGTCCAGTGCAGGCCCAGTTCGCCGGCCAGCCACTCCGCGAGGTTCTCGCCGTCGGCGGACCAGACCTCCTGGAGGCCGACGAGGTCGGGGCGCAGGTCGCGCAGGACGGAGAGGATCGCTTTCTGACGTTCGCGCCAAGGCCCGAACCGCCACCAGAGGTTCCAGGTCATCACGCGCACGGCCACCCGCCCCTCGGTCATGACACCGTCAAGGGCACCATTAAAAGGGACACAGATGAACAACCGAATGGCCGACGACAGGAGCCCGACCGACCATGCCCCGCAGCATCGAGCGCAAGTACCGGGCCGTCACCGCCTTTCAGCGCCGGCTCAACGCCGTCATGCGCCGGCTGCCGAACCACACCCTGCTGGAGACCACGGGCCGCACCTCGGGCCTGCCGCGCCGCACCCCGGTCGGCGGGCGGCGCGTCGGTGACTCCTTCTGGCTGGTCTCGGAGTTCGGCGAGCGTTCGCAGTACGTGCGCAACATCATGGCCGACCCGAAGGTGCGGGTCCGCGTCCACGGCCGCTGGCACACGGGCACGGCCCATCTGCTGCCGGACGACGACCCGGTGGCGCGGCTGCGGACCCTGCCCCGCCTCAACAGCGCGGCGGTCCGGGTGATCGGCGCCCAGCTGCTGACCGTACGGGTGGACCTGGACGGCTGAGGGAGGCGCGCTAGCCCGGCCAGACGATCGACTGCACCTCGCTGTAGGCGTGCAGGGCGTAGGAGCCGACGTCCCGGCCGACCCCGCTCTTCTTGAACCCGCCGAAGGGCGCCTCCATGTTCCGGCCGACCGTGTTGACGCCGACGCCTCCGGCGCGGAGGCGGCGGGCGACGCGGAAGGCCCGTGCGACATCGCGGGACCAGACGTAGTCGATCAGGCCGTAGTCCGTGTCATTGGCGAGGGCGATGCCCTCTTCCTCCTCCTCGAAGGGGATCACGCAGACGACCGGACCGAAGATCTCCTCCCGCGCGACCCTCATGTCGTTCGTGCAGTCGGCGAGCAGGGTGGGGGCGATGTAGAAGCCCGTGGCCAGGGGCGGGCGTTCGCCTCCCGCCACCACCACCGCGCCCTCCTTGCGGCCCAGTTCGACGTACGACTCCACCCGGTCCCGGTGTGCCGCCGAGATCACCGGGCCGACCACCGTGTCCGGCTCCCGGGGATCGCCGACCTTCAACCGGCCCGCGTAGGCCGCCAGTTGCTCGACCAGTCGGTCGTACACCGACCGGTGGGCCAGTACCCGGGTCGGTGCCGTGCAGATCTGGCCGCTGTAGAAGGAGAAGGTCGTGCCGATGCCGGACACGGCGGATGGGATGTCGGCGTCGTCCAGGACCAGTGCCGCGCCTTTCCCTCCCAGCTCCATCAGTTGGCGTTTCATCTCTCGGCCGCACACCTCCGCGATACGGCGGCCCACGGCCGTGGAGCCGGTGAAGCTGACCATGTCGACGTCCGGGGAGGCGACGACGGCCTCCCCGACCTCCGCCGAGGCCCCGGAGACCACGTTCACGGCACCCGGCGGCACCCCAGCGGCCTCCAGCGCCTCCGCCATGCGGTAGACGGACAGCGGGTCCTGCGGGGCGGGCTTCACCACGACCGTGTTCCCCATCGCCAGCGCGGGCGCGATCTTCCCGGCGGCGTTGGCCCACGGGTTGTTGTACGAGGAGATACAGGCGACGACCCCGACGGGCTGCCGTACGGCCAGCGCACCCATCACCCCGGCCCGGCCCATAGGCCCGGCCTCGTTGATCTGGGGCGCGATCGCCCACTCAGCGGGCTCGACCCGTGAGTACCGCCGGAACCGGGCGGCGGCCACTCCGACCTGCATCGCTCGGGCGGTGCCGGTCGTGGCGCCGGTCTCGGCCCGCGCCAGTTCGGCGTACGGCACGAGCCGGTCCCGGATCAGCTCCGCCGCCCGGCCGAGGATCGCGGCCCGCTCCTCGGGCGCCGTGCGCGACCAGGGCCCGAGCGCCTCGCGGGCCGCCGCGCAGGCCGCGTGCGCCTGATCCGGCGTGGCCTCGGGAGCCGGGCCGACGGTCTCCTCGGTCGCCGGGTCGAGGACGTCGTAGTAGCCGCCCTCGGGCTCGGCCCAGGACCCGCCGATGAACAGGCCCCGGCTCACCGGGTGCTCACCGTGCGCGTGTCCCGTCCGGACCGCAGCACCTTCCCCGGCACCGAGCCGGTCACCACGTCGTCCCGGATCGCCTCGACGCCGTTGACCCAGACGGCGCGCACCCCGATCGCCCGGGAGTCGAGACGCGGGCTGTCACCCGGCAGGTCGTGCACCAGGGTGGCCGTACCCGCGTCGATGCGGTCCGGGTCGAACAGGACCAGATCGGCATGGAATCCCTCCTGCACCCTCCCCCGCTCCCGCAGCCCGAAGAGCCGCGCCGGGTCATCGGTCAGCATCCGCACCGCCTGCTCCAGCGGGACCAGCTTCCGCCCCCGCAGACAGTCGCCGAGGAACCTCGTCGTGTACGGCGCCCCGCACATCCGGTCCAGATGGGCCCCGGCGTCCGAGCCGCCGAGCAGCACGTCCTCGTGCTGCCAGGTCTGGGCCCGCAGCGCCCAGGAGGCGGGGTCGTTGTCGGGCGGCATGGGCCACAGGACGGTCCGCAGCTCGTCGTTCGCGCAGATCTCGACGAGACAGGCGAAGGGGTCCAGGCCCCGCTCGGCCGCGATGTCCCGCACCACGCGGCCGGTGAGCCCGCGGTTCGCCTCGCTGTAGGTGTCGCCGATGACGTACCGCCCGAAGTCCGCGAGCCGCCGGAAGACGCCGGCCTCCTTGGAGGACGCGTGCCGCAGCATCTCCGCGCGGACCGCGGAGTCCCGGAGCCGGGCGATCCGCTCGGGAACGGGCAGTGCGAGGACCTCCCCCCAGCCCGGTATCAGGTTCAGCGCGCAGAAGGTGCCCAGGGACATGTTCATCGGAGTCAGGATCGGCATGGTGAGGGCGACGACCCTCCCGCCCGCCTTCCGGGCCCGCTCACTGGCCAGCAACTGCCGGGGCACCCGCTCGGGCACGGCGGCGTCGATGGTCAGCACATTCCAGTTCAGGGGCCGCCCGGCCGCCGCGCTCATCTCCGCGAACAGATCGATCTCGGCGTCGCTGAACTGGTCGAGGCAACCGGCGACGATCGCCTCGATCTGCGTCCCCTCGTGCTCGCCCACGGCCCTGGAGAGCGCGAGCAGTTCCTCGGGCAACGCGTGCCGGGACGCCACCGGTTGCCCGTCGCCGTCGGAGTGCGTGGACGACTGGGTGGTGGACAGCCCCCAGGCCCCGGCCGCCATGGCGGAACGCAGCAACTGGACCATGTGGTCGAGCTGTTCGGGGCTGGGCTGACCCCCCACGGCATCCGGCCCCATGACGTACCTGCGCAACGCACAATGCCCCACCATGAACCCGGCGTTGACGGCGATCCGCCCCTCCAGCGCGTCCAGGTACTCCCCGAAGGAGTGCCAGCTCCAGGGCGCCCCCTCCTCCAGGGCGACCAGCGACATCCCCTCGACCTTGGACATCATGCGGCGGGTGTAGTCGGCATCGTCGGGGCGGGCCGGGTTGAGGGGCGCGAGCGTGAAGCCACAGTTCCCGCCGGCGACCGTCGTCACTCCGTGGTTGAGGGAGGGGGTGGCGTACGGGTCCCAGAAGAGCTGGGCGTCGTAGTGGGTGTGGGGGTCGACGAACCCCGGGGCGAGGACCATCCCGGAGGCGTCGTCGACGGACCGGGCGGGTTCGGTGACACGGGGGGCGATGACGTCGATACGCCCGTCCCGAATACCGACGTCGGCGGTGTAGGCGGGAGCACCGGTCCCATCGACGACGGACGCACCTTTGATGACGTGATCGAGCACAGGGGTCACTCCCTTGGACTGCGGTGGGTCGTCCTACCTAGCTCAGACACCCCTCCGGAACCGCGTAGTCCGATGCACAGGATCCGTATCGATCTTCGGAATCACGTGCTCCCCAATGAGCCGGATCGTCTGCAAGGTCTCCTCCTTCGGCACCCCGACCGGCAACCCGAAGCTCAACTGATCCGCCCCCGCCTGCTCCCACCGCTTGCACTGCCGAAGCACCTCGTCCGGATCCCCGCAGATGACGAGCTCCTCCTCGATGAGCACCTCGACGAACTCCTCGGTGTACTCGGGCAGCGTCTCCGGCCACACCGGAAACCCCTCGGGCCGGGGAAACGTGTCGTGGTACCGGAACACCAGCGACGGGAGATAGTGCAGCCCCCCGCTCACCGCGATCCGCACCGCCTCCTCGTGCGTGGGCGCACAGATCGCGGTCGTCGTCACCATCACGTTGTCGTTGACGAAGTCACCGATCGGCTCCGCGTCCACGATCGCCGTCTTGTACTGCTCCAGCACCCACTCCATGTCGGAGACCTTCTGTACGCTGAACCCCAGCACCCCGAGCCCCTTCTTCGCGGCCATGGAGTACGAGGGGGGCGACCCGGCGGCGTACCACATCGCCGGGTGGGACTTCCCGTACGGCTTCGGCAGCACCTTCCGCGGCGGCAGTGACCAGTGCTTGCCCTGGAAGCCGGCGTACTCGTCCTGGAGCCACATCTTCGGGAACTCGGCGATGGTCTCTTCCCAGATCTCCTTGGTGTGGTTCATGTCCGTGATGCCGGGCAGGAACCCGAGGATCTCGTGCGACCCGGCGCCGCGTCCGCTGCCGAACTCGAAGCGGTTGCCGGAGAGATGGTCGAGCATGGCGACCTTCTCGGCGACCTTGACCGGGTGGTTGACCTGGGCCAGCGGGTTGAAGATCCCGGAGCCCAGATGGATCCGCTCGGTGGCGTGCGCGAGGTAGCCGAGGAAGACGTCGTTCGCGGACAGGTGCGAGTACTCCTCCAGGAAGTGGTGCTCGGAGGCCCAGGCGTACTTGAAGCCGGACTTGTCCGCCTGGATGACGTACTCGGTCTCCTCCATCAGCGCCTTGTGCTCGGCGAGCGGGTCGGTCTCTGCTCGCTTGCCGACGTATCCCTGTACAAAGAGCCCGAATTCCAAGGCGGTTCACCGTCCCCGGTCTAGGAAGGTCTGCTGGTTTCTGATGGTCCGTCAGATGTCACATGCCTGCTGACTGTGGCACCGCGGGCATGAGGCGTCAATAGCTGACGGATAGTCAGATGGTGGTCGGATGGCGGGGATCAGACGACCGACACTCCCGCCAGCCAGCCGCCGTCGATCACGAACGGCTGCCCGGTGATGTAGGACGAGTCCTCCGAGGTCAGGAACAGCGCGAGACGGGCGACCTCCGCCGGGCGTCCGATCCGCCCGAGCGGTACGAGCTTGCGGTACAGCCCGTCCAGGGCCCGTGCCGTCTCCTCCGCGTCCGCCGCCGGGTCCAGCTGGGCCGGGTTGGACATGGCGGTGTCGATGGCGCCGGGGCACATGGCGTTGACGCGGATGCCCCGGGGGGCCAGCTCCAGCGCGGCGACCCGGGTGAGCCCGACGATGGCGTGCTTGGAGGCCGCGTACGCCCCGACGGCCGCCATTCCGGTCAGCCCGGTGTAGGAGGCGGTGTTGACGATCGTGCCGCCGTCCTCCAGCTCGGGCGCGACGGTCCTGATCCCGAGGAAGCAGCCGACCTGGTTGACCCGGACGATCCGCATGAACTCGTCGAGGGGGGTGTCGACCAGGGAGTTGAAGCGCAGGATGCCGGCGTTGTTGACGAGCCCGTCGATCCGCCCGTACGCCTCCTTCGCGACCCGCACGGCGGCCCGCCACTCGTCCTCCTCCCCCACGTCGAGATGGACGTACCGCGCCCCGATCTCCTTGGCGAGGGCCTCGCCCGGCTCGTCGAGGACGTCCGCCACGACCACCTCGGCGCCCTCCTCCCGGAACAGCCGGGCCTCCTGCTCCCCCTGGCCGCGCGCCGCGCCGGTGACGATGACGACGCGCCCGTCGAGCTTGCCCATGGGCTGACTCCTCACAGGTCGGGTCCGACGTCGGCGCCGAACGCCGCGATCTGGTCGATGAGTTCGTCCCGGCTGCGGCTGCGGAACCGCACCTGGATCTGGTCCACGCCCATCGCGCGGTACGCCCGCAGCGACTCGGCGAGTACGGCCGGGGCACCGGTGAGCGTGCGACGGCCGACGTGCCAGGACGGGGTGCCGATGTAGAGGGGTTCGGCGATCGCGCCGATGGTGAAGGGGCCTTGCCGTCCGGCCTGTTCGCGCAGGTCGCGGATGCGGGCGAGCTGCCCCGGCAGGCGGTCGCGCGGGTCGCCCTGCGGCAGCCAGCCGTCCCCTTTGAGGGCGGCCCTTCTGACGGCGGCGGGCGAGGAGCCACCGACCCACAGGGGGACGTGCTCCTGCGCGGGCCGCGGCAACTGCCCGAGTCCCTCGAAGTCGTAGAGCTTGCCGTGGTGCTCGGGGAACTCCTCCGGCCCGAGCGCGGCACGCAACGCGTCCACGCACTCGTCCAGTACGGCGCCCCGGTGCGCGAAGTCCACGCCCAGCGCCGTGAACTCCTCCTCCACGTGTCCGGCGCCCACGCCCAGGACGAGCCGTCCGCCGGAGAGGTGGTCGAGGGTGGCGTACTGCTTGGCGGTGAGCAGGGGGTGCCGGAGGCCGACCACGGCGACATGGCTGAGCAGCCGGGCGTGCTCGGTGGCGGCGGCCAGGTAGGCGAGGGTGGCGACGGGGTCGTACCAGATCGTGCTCATCGCCGGGGCGAGGCGGCGCGGGATGGCGATGTGGTCGCAGGAGGCGAGGTAGGAGAAGCCGGCGCGATCGGCGGCCCGGGCGATGGCGAGCAGGTCCTCGGGGCCGGCGGCGGCCTCCCAGGGCTCGGCGTAGAGGGTGCTCTGGGACTGGATCGGGAGCTGGATGCCGTACTTCATGGTGTCCAGAGCCCTTCGGGGGTGAGCTGGAGCAGCTCGATGGCGTTGCCCCGGACGATCTTCTCGACCACCTCCGCGTCCAGATGCCCCATCTGGGCCTCGCCGACCTCGCGGGACTTCGGCCAGGTGGAGTCGGAGTGCGGGTAGTCGGTCTCGTAGAGGACGTTGTGCAGACCGATCGCGTCCAGGTTCCTGAGCCCGAAGGCGTCGTCGAAGAAGCAGCCGTAGACGTGCTCGGCGAACAGTTCGGACGGCGGCCGGTGCACCTTGTCGGCGACCCCGCCCCAGCCCCGGTTCTCCTCCCAGACGACGTCAGCCCGTTCGAGGATGTAGGGGATCCAGCCGATCTGGCCCTCGGCGTACATCACCTTGAGGTTCGGGAAACGTTCGAACTTGCCGCTCATCAGCCAGTCCACCATCGAGAAGCAGCAGTTGGCGAAGGTGATGGTGGAGCCGACGGCGGGCGGGGCGTCGGCGGAGGTGGAGGGCATGCGGCTGCTGGAGCCGATGTGCATGGCGACGACCGTGCCGGTCTCGTCGCAGGCGGCGAGGAAGGGGTCCCAGGCGTCGGTGTGGACGGAGGGGAGCCCGAGGTGCGGGGGTATCTCGGAGAAGGCGACGGCCCGGACGCCGCGGGCGGCGTTGCGCCGGACCTCGGCCGCGGCGAGTTCGGCGTCCCAGAGCGGGATGAGGGTGAGCGGTATGAGCCGCCCTCGGGCGCTGGGCCCGCACCACTCCTCCACCATCCAGTCGTTGTAGGCGCGGATGCAGAGGAGGCCTAGTTCGTGGTCGCCGGCCTCGGTGAAGGTCTGGCCGCAGAAGCGCGGGAAGGTCGGGAAGCAGAGCGCGGACTGGACGTGGTTGACGTCCATGTCGGCGAGGCGGGCCGGGACGTCGTACGAGCCCTTGCGCATCTGCTCGTAGGTGATGACCTCCAGCTTGATCTCGTCGCGGTCGTAGCCGACGGCGGTGTCGAGCCGGGTGAGGGGCCGGTGCAGGTCCTCGTAGACCCACCAGTCGCCGATCGGCCCGTCGCCGCCCCGCTCGCCCATGACGGGCTTGAAACGGCCGCCGAGGAAGGTCATCTCCTTGAGGGGCGCGCGAACGATACGGGGCCCGATGTCGAGGTACTTCTTCGGGAGCCGGTCCTGCCACACCTGCGGGGGCTCCACCGTGTGGTCGTCGACGGAGATGATCGGGGGAAGGGTCGGTTTGGTCTCCATAGGCCTCACGGTAGCGCCGATCTGACGGTCCGTCAGTAATTGGGTTCCGTGCGGAACCGTGCGAAGGGGTTGTGAGGACCTTGTGGTGTGTGGCACGTCTGGCTGTGAGTGCGGTCTCGCACGGCTGACGCATCCGCCATGAACAAGGCAAACTGGCCTGGTTGTCATGACGTTCTGCAGGGGGACGGTGCGATGGACGGTGTACCGCGGGTGCCGGAGCAGCGGCGTGGTGGCCAGGTCGACTCACCGGAGTCGACGGCGCTGCGCTTCAGCGTGCTCGGCCCGGTGCGCGCCTGGCGCGGGGAGGAACCGCTCAACACCGGCTCCCCGCAGCAACGCGCCCTGCTCGCGGCCCTGCTGCTGCGAGAGGGCCGTACGGCGACGGCGGCCGAGCTGATCGACGCGCTGTGGGGCGAGGAGCCACCGTCGCAGGCGCTGGCAGCGCTGCGGACGTACGCGTCCCGGTTGCGCAAGGTCCTGGACCCGGGCGTCCTGGTGAGCGAGTCCGGCGGCTACGCGGTCCGGGGCCTCGGCAGCGGCGCGCTGGACCTGCCGGTCGCCCAGGAGCTGGCGACGGAGGCGGAGAAGGCGCGCGGGACCGGGGATCTGTGCCATGCCCGGGACGTGCTGAACCGGGTGCTGGCCCTGTGGGACGGTGAGCCCCTGGCGGGCGTGCCCGGCCCCTACGCCGAGGCGCAGCGCGTCCGCCTGGAGGAATGGCGGCTCCAACTCCTGGAGTCCCGCCTGGACATGGACCTGGAGCAGGGCTGCCACGCGGAGGCGGTCTCGGAACTGACGGCGCTCACCGCGGCGCACCCCCTGCGGGAACGCCTGCGCGAGCTGCTGATGCTCGCGCTGTACCGCAGCGGGCGCCAGGCGGAGGCGCTGGCGGTGTACGCGGACACGCGGCGCCTGCTGGCGGACGAGCTGGGCGTCGACCCCCGTCCGGGCCTGCGGGAGCTGCAACAGCGCATCCTCCAGGCGGACCCGGGCCTCGCGGAACCGTCGGCACCGCTCACCGAACCCTCGGTCGTCCCGGTCCGCCCGGCGCAACTCCCCGCCACGGTCCCCGACTTCACCGGCCGCTCCTCCTTCGTCTCGGAGCTGAGCGAGGTGCTGGCGTCGGCGGAGGGCCGGGTGATGGCCGTGTCGGCGCTGGCCGGCATCGGGGGCGTGGGCAAGACGACGCTGGCGGTGCATGTGGCCCACGAGGCCCGGTCCGCCTTCCCGGACGGCCAGCTGTACGTGGACCTGCAGGGCGCGGGCGCGCGGGCGGCGGAGCCGGAGACGGTACTGGGCTCGTTCCTGCGTGCCCTGGGCACGGCGGACTCGGCGATCCCGGACTCCCTGGAGGAACGGGCGGCGCTGTACCGCTCGGTCCTGGACGGCCGCCGGGTCCTGGTCCTGCTGGACAACGCGCGGGACGCGGCGCAGGTACGTCCCCTGCTGCCCGGCACGTCGGGCTGTGCGGCGCTGGTGACGTCACGGGTGCGGATGGTGGATCTGGCCGGGGCTCACCTGGTCGACCTGGACGTGATGTCCCCCGACGAGGCGCTGTCCCTGTTCACGAAGATCGTGGGCGAGGAGCGGGTGGCGTCGGAGCGGAAGGCGGCGCTGGACGTGGTGGCGGCGTGCGGCTTCCTGCCGCTGGCGATCCGTATCGCGGCGTCGCGTCTCGCGGCCCGCCGCACCTGGACCGTCTCGGTGCTGGCGGCGAAGCTCGGGGACGAGCGGCGGCGCCTGGACGAACTGCAGGCCGGGGACCTGGCGGTCAAGGCGACGTTCGAGCTGGGGTACGGCCAGCTGGAGCCGGCACAGGCACGGGCGTTCCGGTTGCTGGGACTGGCGGACGGGCCGGACATCTCGCTGGCCGCGGCCGCGGCACTGCTCGACCTCGGGATGGAGGAGACGGAGGAGCTCCTGGAGTCCCTGGTGGACACCTCGCTGCTGGAATCCGCGGCGCCGGGGCGGTATCGGTTCCATGACCTGGTCCGGCTCTACGCGCGTGCGTGTGCGGAGAGGGACGAGTGGCCGCCGGGTGAGCGGGACGAGGCGCTGTCACGACTGCTGGACTTCTATCTGGCGACGACCGCGCAGGTGTACGCGATCGAGCACGGCGAGGACCGGCTGACCGACCACCTGGAGCCGACCCGGTATCCCGGGCTCCGCTTCACCGAGGCGGCGACAGCCCTCGACTGGCTGTATACGGAGGCCGGACAGCTGCTGGCCTGCGTCCGGCAGGCGGCGGGGACGGAGCGGCTGCGGCGGGCCGTCGACCTGCTGTGGGCGGCGAAGGACCTGACCGAGTCGGGCGCCAACTCGCATCAGTACGAGATGACGGCCGAGGCCACGTGCGAGGCCACCCGGGTCGCGGGCCACGAACGGGCGGAGGGCAGGGCCCGCACGGTGCTCAGCGATGTGCTGCTGGTCTCCGGCCGGGTCCGGGAGGCGGAGAAGGAGGCGCGCGTCGCCATGGAGCTCGCGGCGCGCGCACACGACTCCATCGCCGTGAGCTGGGTCGCCAACAACCGAGGGCTCATCTGCCTGCACGAGAGCCGGTTCGCCGACGGCAAGGTGCTCTTCGACCAGGCCCTGGAAGGTCTGCGGGCGGCGGGGAACCGGCCCTTCGAGGCGACCGTCCTGGGCAACCTGTCCCGTGCTCACCTCGGCATGGGCAATATCGCGAAGGCCGTGGAGATCGCCCAGAGCGGTCTGGCCGTGCACATCGAGGCCGGCCGGACCGTGCGCCTGGCCAACGGCCACTTCCAGTTGGGCGTCGCGCTGACCCGGGCGGGCCGTCACACGGACGCGCTGACCGAATTCTCCGACGCGCTCGGCCTCTTCAACGACCATCGGCAGCGGCTCTGGGAGGGCGTCACCCAGTTCCGCATCGCCGAGGTGCACGCGGCCGAGCGCCGTCCCGCGCGCGCCGCCCAGCACGCGGAGCAGGCTCTCGCGCTGGGCTGCATCGGCGGTGACCGTATGCGGGGCAACGTCCTGACGCTGCTGGGGCGTTCGCTGTCCGCGCTCGGCCAGGCGGACAGGGCGCGGGCGTGCTGGCGCGAGGCGCTCAACCTCTACGAACAGACCACCGCGCCGGAGGCCGAGGAGGTCCGCGCGCTGCTCACGTCGGCCGCGGCGGCGTAGCGGGCGCGTCCCTCACCTGGGGATCGACGGCGTTCAGCGTTCGTTTATCTCCAACCGACAGACTCGTACTCAGTCGAACCGTCGCCACGGGGGGCAGGCAGTTCGACGCGGGGCCCGGCCGGTTAGTCTGCGGCTCCGAACGCCCGTCCGGTAATCCTCGGGGGAGTTACCGGACGGGCGTTCCTCACTCATCACCGAACAGAGGAACACAAGCCCATGAGCGAGCAGAAGAAGGACGAGACCGTCTCCGCGGAGAACAACTCCGAGCCCAGCGAGGCCGTCTCGGACGAGGCGATCACCACGCTCAACAACTCCATGCCGAGCGAGCCGGCCAAGGGCGAGACGATCACGACGCTCAACAACTCCATGCCGGCGCCGCCCGCGCTGGACCTGGACGGCAAGAAGTAAGCCTCATCCCACGGGGATCGGCCGCGGCGGCGCGGAGGGGGAGCCGTCGCGGCCGAGGCATGTCACGAGCCTGAGCGCCGCTACCCCCTCCGCTCGACCGCCGACCCGAACCCCAGCCACGTATGCCGATTCCCCCACCAGCACCACCCCACCTTCGGCGCGTCACGGCGTTCGCGGCCGTCCCGGCCCGTGCCGTTGCTGATCCAGATCGCCGGGGTGCGGGCGTCGTAGGCGCCGTTGGGTTTGCGCAGGCGGGAGGCGATGGTCATGAAGCAGTGGTTGCGTTCCAGGACCGCCGGCTGCTGGAGGATCCAGTGGATGCCCTCCGAGAGGACCAGCGGGGTGCGGGACTCCTTCCGCAGCGCCGGCAGCGCCTCCTCCGGGGTCCAGTTCGCCAGGTGATCGCCCCGGTCCAGCCCGGTGACCACGTACAGCGGGGACTCCGGCAGCTCCACCTCGTACGGGGTGAACTCGTCCACGTCCGGCATGTCGATCACGACGAAGCCCGGCTTGCCCTCGCGGGTCAGGAGCGGGGTCAACGCCGACACCGGGGCGCGGTCGGGGTGGACCGCCAGCAGAGCGCCCTCCGCGGCGGCGACACCCTCCGCGTACGACCGCACCTCCGGCGCCGTCAGCCCCGCGATCTCGTGCACGCCCAGGTCGATCAGCCGCTCCGCCTGCCGCGCGAGCCCGGGCAACCGCTGTTCCTGCCCCACATCACCCTCCCCGTTCACTGCCTGATCACCCTTCACCTCCCATGGTTTACAGGCTATTTGGCGCCGCGCGCTTTCAACGCGCATAGAACGGGCGCATTCTCATGACATGAACCTGTCGCCCGACGAGCGGGCGGCAGCCTCATGGAGGTGTGGGATGCACCGCAGACTCGGTACCGCACTTGCAACCTCGACCCTCGCGATCGTCACCGTCGTCGCCACCGCGACCGCGGCCGACGCCGCTCCCGCCGACAAGCCCCAGGTCCTGTCCAGTTGGACCCAGACCAGCTCCGGCAGCTACAGCCTCTGGGCCGCCGCCCGGGCCAACCAGGGATCCTGGTCCGCCTACGGGTTCGACTGGTCCACGGACTACTGCTCCTCCTCGCCCGACAACCCCTTCGGCTTCCCGTTCTCCCTCTCCTGCGCCCGCCACGACTTCGGCTATCGCAACTACAAGGCCGCGGGCACCTTCAGCGCCAACAAGTCCCGCCTCGACAGCGCCTTCTACGAGGACCTCAAGCGCGTGTGCAACAACTACGGCGGCGCCACCAAGACCGCCTGCAACAGCACCGCCTGGACCTACTACCAGGCCGTCCGCGCCTTCGGCTGAGCCGCGGGAGCGCCAGGACGGGGCACCGGTCACCCGCCGGTGCCCCGCAGTTCCCCCTTCACCACCTTCCCGCTCGCGTTCCTCGGCAGCTCCGCCACGAACTCCACCGACCTCGGCACCTTGTAGTTCGCCATCTCCCGGCGGGACCAGGCCATCAGGTCGTCGGACGTGAGCAGCGCGCCCGGCCGCCGGACCACGTACGCCTTGCCGACCTCGCCCAGCCGCGCGTCCGGCACCCCGATCACCGCCACCTCGGCCACGTCCGGATGCAGGCCCAACAACCCTTCTATCTCCGCCGGATACGCGTTGAAGCCGCCGACGATGTACATGTCCTTGATCCGGTCCGTCACGCGCAGACAGCCCTGGGCGTCCAAGACGCCCACGTCGCCCGTGCGCAGCCAGCCGTCCGGCGTCAGCGTCTCCGCCGTGGCCGCCTCGTCCCGCCAGTAGCCGCGCATCACGTTGAAGCCGCGGACCAGGACCTCACCCGGTTCCCCCGCGGGCGCGTCCACCCGTACCTCCGTGCCCGGGATCGCCCGGCCCGACGTCGACGCGATCACCGACGGGTCGTCGCCGCGGCGGCACATCGTCACGATGCCGCTCGCCTCCGAGAGGCCGTACGCGGTCAGCACCGTCGCCACCCCGAGCTCCGAGCGCAGCCGCTCCACCAGCCGCAGCGGCACCACCGCCGCCCCCGTCACCACCAGCCGCAGCGACGAGAGGTCGAAGGAGCGGCGGGAGGGGTGGTCCAGCAGGGACTGCAGCAGTGTCGGCGGGCCCGGCAGTACCGTCACCCCCTCCGCCGCCACGTTCGCCAGCACCGTGTCCACGTTGAACACCGGCTGCGGGATCATCGTCACCCCGCGCATCAGACAGGCGATCACCCCGGCCTTGTAGCCGAAGGTGTGGAAGAAGGGGTTCACGATCAGATA
The DNA here is from genome assembly GCF_027270315.1 of Streptomyces cinnabarinus. Taxonomy (NCBI): domain Bacteria; kingdom Bacillati; phylum Actinomycetota; class Actinomycetes; order Kitasatosporales; family Streptomycetaceae; genus Streptomyces; species Streptomyces cinnabarinus. The sequence goes on from NZ_CP114413.1 coordinate 4,063,864, forward strand.
GCGGTCGCCCGTCCGCAGTCCCGCCAGGTCGCTCCACACCTCGTAGGCCCGCAGCGTCTGCGCGTGGGTGATCACCGCGCCCTTGGGGCGGCCCGTCGTCCCGGACGTGTAGACAATGTCCGAGGGCGCCTCCGGGCCCACGTCGACCGGCCCGGCCACCAGGCCCTCCCCGCCCGCCAGGAAGTCCTTCCAGGTCCAGAAGTCCGCCGGGGCGTCGTCCGCCAGCACCACCACCCGCTCCAGCGCGGGCAGCCCCGGGCCCTCGACCATCGCCCGCCGCAGCGAGGCCACGTACGACGTCCCGAGGAACGTCCCCGTCACGAACAGCAGTCGCGCCTCGCTGCGGCGCAGCACATCCGCCGCCTCCATGCCCTTGAACCGCGTGTTCAGCGGGACCAGCACGGCCCCCGCCGACACCGCGCCCAGCGCCGCCACGATCCAGTCCAGGGTGTTCGGCGCCCAGACGGCGACCCGGTCGCCCGGCCATACCCCGGCGGCCGTACAGGCGGCCTGCGACCGCTCGACCCGGGCGCCGAGTTCGCCGTACGAGATCCGGGTGCGGCCCTCCACGACCGCCTCGGTGTCGGCGTACCGCTCGGCCGCACCGCGGACGAGTCCCGGGATGTCGCCCCACTCCACGTCACCGCGCACAACAGCCCCCAACCTCTAGCTGACTGTCCGTCAGATTAGCTGTAGCCTGACGGCCTGTCAGCAGACGGGAGGGGCGGGAGTATGGCCGGAATCAAGGACGCCACCGCGATCGTCGGGATCGGACAGACCTCGTTCGCCAGGCAACTTCCCGAGGACGAGCGCACCCTGGCCTGTCGCGCGGTGCTCGCCGCGCTGGACGACGCCGGGATCGCCCCGGGCGAGGTCGACGCGCTCGCCTCCTACACGATGGAGGAGACCGACGAGGTGGAGCTGGCCAAGGCCGTCGGCCTCGGCGACCTCACCTTCTTCAGCAAGGTCGGCTACGGCGGCGGCGGTTCGTGCGCCACGGTCGCCCATCTCGCCGCCGCCATCGCCTCGGGACAGGCCACCGTGGGGGTCGCGTGGCGCTCCCGCAAGCGGGGGTCGGGACGGCGGCCCTGGACCAATACCGACGTCCAACTCCCCACGCCCGCCCAGTGGACCCGCCCCTACGGACTGCTCCGCCCGGTCGACGAGATAGCCATGCTCGCCCGCCGCCACATGCACGAGTACGGCACCACCCGCGACCACCTCTTCAACGTCGCCCTCGCCTGCCGCAACCGCGCCAACCAGAACCCGGCGGCCGTGATGTACGACCGCCCCCTGACCCGCGAGATGTACATGACCTCCCGCTGGATCAGCGAGCCCCTGTGCCTCTACGACAACTGCCTGGAGACCGACGGCGCGTTGGCGTGTGTGGTGGTGAGCGCGGAGCGGGCCCGGGACTGCGCCCGGCGGGCCGTCTACGTCCACTCCGCCGCCCAGGGACTGCCCGCCCAGCATCACGGCATGGTCAACTACTGGAACGACGACCCGCTCACCGGGCCCGCCTGGACCGCCGCCCGGCATCTGTGGAAGCACTCCGACCTCACCCCGCAGGACATCGACGTCGCCCAGATCTACGACGCCTTCACCGCGCTCGTCCCGCTCTCCCTGGAGGGCTACGGCTTCTGCGGGCGCGGCGAGGGTGGGGCGTTCACCGAGGGCGGGGCCCTGGAGATCGGCGGGCGGCTGCCGCTGAACACCGGGGGCGGCGGGCTGAGCGAGGCGTACGTGCACGGCTTCAACCTCATCACCGAAGGCGTCAAACAGCTCCGCGGGACCAGTACCGCCCAGGTCCCGGGCGCCGCCTCCTGCCTCGTCACCGCGGGCGAGGGAGTCCCCACCTCCGCGCTGCTCCTGAGGAGTTGATCGAAGGATGCTGGCCCCCGTGACCGACGCCGACGGCGCCCCCTTCTGGCGGTACGCCGCCGAGGGCGAACTCCGCGTCCAGATCTGCGCCGACTGCGCCGAGCCCCGCTTCCCGCCCCGCCCCTGCTGCCCGCACTGCCAGTCCTTCGAGACGGACTGGCGGCCGGTGAGCGGACACGGGCGGATCTGGTCCTACGTCGTCCCCCATCCGCCCCTGCTGCCCGACTACGCGGCGCTGGCGCCGTACAACGTCGTGCTCGTCGAGCTCGTCGACGCGCCCCGCATCCGGATGGTCGGCAATCTGGTGACGCGGGCCGGTGATCCGCTCGACGCGGTGGAGCCGGACCGGGTGCGCATCGGGGCGCGGGTGCAGGTGGTGTTCGGTCCGGAAGGGCTGCCGCAGTGGGTTCTGGAGCGGCCGTGAGCCTGGACATCGCCATCGACAAGGACAGTGGCGTCGCCGTCGTCACCCTTGACCGGCCCGACCGGCTCAATGCCCTCGACCTGAGGACGGCACGCGAACTCGGCGACGCCTGGCGGGCGTTCCGGTTCGACGACTCCGTGCGTGCCCTCGTGCTCACCGGCGCCGGGGCGCGGGCCTTCTGCACGGGGATCGACCGGGACGCCGTGGTGCCGCAGCCGAACTCGCCCTACATGCAGGACGATCCGCTCCTGGGCATCGGGCCCAAGTCCAACGACCTGTGGAAACCGGTCGTCGCCGCCGTGCACGGCATGGCCTGCGGCGGGGCCTTCTATCTGCTCGCGGAGTGCGACTTCCTCGTCGCCGACCCGACCGCGGAGTTCTTCGACCCGCACACCTCCTACGGCATGGTCAGCGCGTACGAGTCGATGCTGATGGCGACGCGCATGCCCGCCGGGGAGCTCGCGCGGATGATGCTGATGGGCACCGCCGAGCGGATCTCCGCCCGGCGCGCCCAGGAGATGGGACTCGTCTCCGAAATCACGGAGGACGGCGGGGATGTGGCGGCGGCGGTCCGGTGCGCCGCCGTTCTCGCCGGTTATCCGGCGGCGGCCGTGCAGGGCACCGTGCGGGCCCTGTGGGCCGCCCAGGAGGCCGCGCGCGCCCAGGTCCTCGGCCGGGCGCCGCAGCTCATCGCCCTGGGGAACCTGTCCGCCGGGCGGCAGGCGGAGCTGTTCGCCGCCCGCCGCACCGGGGAGTACCGCGTGAGGTGATCGCCGGCCGGTCAGGCCTGGGGCATCAGCTCGGCCTCGCAGCGGGAGATGTCCGCCGCCGCGGCCGTGCTGGTGAGGTCGACCTGGACCTCCACCGTGTCGTTGGCCGGGACGGACTGGTCCACGGTCTGCATGTCGACCACGGAGTCCTGTGCGTCCAGGAAGGTGACGACGACCGTGACGTCGTCGGCGGTGCTGTTGGGGTTGGTGACCTCGACGACCGCGTAGGGGTTCGCCGCGCTCGCGCAGCTCACCAGCCGCACCGTCGCCTCCTCCGCGAGCGTCCCGGCGTCGCCCGAACCCGAGCCCGAGCCGGTGTCGTCGTCATCGTCGTCGCGCGAGCCCGACGAACTGTCATGGTTCTGGCTGGAGCTGCTGCACCCACCACCCGAGTCGCCGTCGCCTCCGCCGCCGTGGCCGCGGCCGGACGAGAAGCCCGTCAGCGCCAGGACCACCATTGCCGTTACTGCTGTGAACTTGAGCTTGCGCCCCCGAAGATCCATACCGGCACTCTAACGAGCACCTGTCACGGTCATGTCACCGCGTGGCGACCGTGACGTCCCCGGCGTAGCGTCTGGGGTGAGAGCGGCGCCAGGTCCGCTCCCGGCAGCGACGGCCGCCGTCCGGCCCCCTTCCGTGCACCGGCACGACGGCCGTCCCGCGCCCCTGACATCAAGCGGTACGCGCGGTGCCCGTGCCCTTCTCCGCGTCCAGCGCGTAGACACAACGGTCCTTGCTGCACGCGTAGACGACGCCGTCCTGGACGACCGGCGAGCCGGTGATCTCACCACCGGTGGCCAGCTTCCAGCGCAGCCGCCCGTCGTCCGCCTTGAGGGTGTACAGCAGGTGGTCGGTGGAGCCGAAGTGGATACGGCCCTCGGCTACCGAGGGCGCGCCCACGATGTCGCCGCCCGCCTGGAAGCGCCACTTGGGCGTTCCGGTGACCGCGTCCAGCGTGTACAGGCCCTTGCCGCTTCCCACATGCACATGGCCCGCGGCCACCAGCACCGGTTCGATCGAGGACCGCGACTCGGTGGCGATCCGCCAGCGGTCGCGGCCGTCGGTGGCGTCCAGGGCGTACACCGTGCCGAGGTAGTCGGCGAGGTAGACGCCGCCGCCCGTCACCGCGGGGCCCGGCACGAAGGCGGGCGGGCACAGGAAGACCGCCGGGGCCTCGAAGTGCCAGCGGACCTGTCCCGAGGCGACGTCCAGGGCCAGCACCCGGGTGCCGGCCGAGACGTAGACATAGCCGTCGGGGGCCGGCGCGATCCGTACCGGAACCCCGCCGCAGGAGGCCGCGTCACCGATCGGGTACGACCAGCGCTCGTCACCCGTGCGGGCGTCCAGGGCGCGCAGCCGGGCGTCCTGCCAGACGTAGACCGTGCCCTCGTGCAGCGCGGGGCCCGCCTCGGGGGACTCGAAGTCGCTCTGGGCGCCGGCCAGCTCCCACAGCTTCTGGCCGGTGGACGCCTCCCACGCCTGCACCCCGCCGCCGCGGGTGCCGGTGACGACGGTGCCGCGCTCGGCCTTGAGGGAGTACACCCAGGCGTCCGTCGGCAGCCGCCACAGATCGCCGCCCTCGCGGCAGTCCAGCGCGAACAGGGTGGGTCCGTCGGAGGCGTGGATACGGCCGTCCGCGACCGCCATCGACCAGGCGACGTCTCTCGTCTTGAAGCGACGGCGGCCGGTGCCGACGTCCAGCGCGTGCACCTCGAAGGAGGTGACGTAGACCAGGTCACCGGAGACCGCCGGGGTGCCCCACACGTCGTTGGACATCCGGAACCGCCAGGGCCGCCAGCCGCTCGCCGTCTCCGGGGGCGCGGCGGGCGCCGGGGGGACCGCGGGGCCGACGGCGGAGTCGGTGCCGTTGACGCCCGGCCGGGGCTTGGCCCAGGAGGCGACCAGGCCCGCCTCCGGCGGCGGCGCCTTCACGGCGGCGGCGCGGGCGTCGGCGACGCGCGGTCCCGGTCCGATCGGCACCTGGGCGCCGGCCAGGCGCACCGGCCCGGTGTCGGGGGCGCCGACCGGCACCGGCGCGGGGACGACCGGGTCGTGGGCGGGCGGCGGCGGGACCATCCGGCCGCCGCTGCGGCCCCCGGCGCCGGTCGTGGGCTTGGCCGGGGGGCGGCCGTTGCGCCGCGCCTCGATCAGGCTCACCGCCCGCTCGGGCAGCCACGCCGACGCCGTACCGCTGTCATCGGAGCCGGAGCCGAAGAGGTGGGGGGCGAGCTGGGACTGGAGGTCGGCGGGGTTGGGGCGGCCCGTCGCCTCCATCTGCATACAGGACTCGATCAGCGGGCGCAGCTCGTCCGGCAGACCCTCCAGGTCGGGGCCCTCCCTGAGCAGCATGAAGACCGTCTCGACCGGGTTGGCGCCGTGGAAGGGCGGGTGGCCGGTCGCCGCGAAGACCAGCATCGAGCCGAGCGAGAAGACATCGCTGGCGCCGGTGACGCTGCGGGAGTCCTTCGCCTGCTCGGGCGACATGTAGGCGGGAGTGCCGACGGCGACGTTCGTCATGGTCAAACGGGTGTTCGACACACCGGAGGCGATACCGAAGTCGATCACCCGGGGGCCGTCCTCGACGACCAGGACGTTCGACGGCTTGAGGTCACGGTGGACGAGTCCGGCGCCGTGGATCGACTGGAGGGCCTCCGCCACACCCGCCGCCAGCCAGCGCACCGCCTGGGCCGGGAGCGGCCCGCACTCGTTCACTATCTCTTCGAGGGAGGGCGCGGGGACGTAGGCGGTGGCCAGCCACGGCACGGCGGCGCGCGGGTCGGCGTCGACGACGGCCGCGGTGTAGAAGCCGGAGACGGCGCGGGCCGCCTCCACTTCGCGCGTGAAGCGGACCCGGAAGAGCTGGTCCTCGGCGAGCTCCGTACGGACCGTCTTGATCGCCACCCGTCGGCCGGACGCCGAGCGCGCGAGATAGACCAGCCCCATGCCGCCGGCGCCCAGCCGTCCCAGCACCTCGAACGGCCCGATACGCCGCGGATCGTGCTGTGTCAGCTGATCCACCACTTCCCTGCCACCTCCCCGTACGGGCCGCGTCACCCACGTATGTACGCGACCCCGTGCAGCGTCTCACCACCGCACCGCCATGGCGGCACGCACCCCGATTCTTCCTGTACCCGGGCGCGGTTGCGAACCAGGGGTCGAATCGGGGTGTCTCCTGACAAAAGCCTCAGTTTAAGCGCCGGATTCTCGCTCGGAGCGCTGAAGCAGCGCGAACGAGGCCCCCTGATTGTCGGTGACGACGGCCACAGTGCCGTACGACGTCTCAAAGGGTGGCGCCTGGACGCGTCCGCCGAGCCGCAGCACCTCGCCGACGGACTCCGCGCAGTCCGCCACGCCGAAGTGGACGAGGAAGTGCGGCGGCATCACGGCGGGGAAGACGTCGGACACGGGGGCGCGGCCGAAGTCGGGCTCGGCGTCGGGGCCGAACAGGGCCTCGTGGAAGAGCGGGCCGTAGAAGTCGTTGGCGGCCTCGGTGTCCCGGGCGTACAGCTGCACCCAGGCGAAGGCGCCGGGTTCGTGGCGGCGGCCGAAGCCGGGGTGCCCCTCCCCCTGCCAGAGCCCGAAGACGGCGCCCTCGGCGTCGGTGACCAGAGCGGTCGTCCCCTCCCCGGCCCCGGTCTCCACGGGCGCGGTGACGATCTGCCCGCCCGCCTCCCGGATCCGCCGGACCAGGGCCACGGCGTCCGGGGTCGCGAAGTACACGGTCCAGACGGTCGGCATCCGCCCGTCCACCTTGGGGACGAGCGCGGCGACCCGCTCCCCGTCCTTCAGCGCGTACGGCTCCTCCTCCTTGGGGAAGTCCCACCCGAAGAGTTCACCGTAGAACCGCTTGCCCGCCTCGACGTCGGGGAGCTGGGCGTCCACCCAGCAGGGGACGCCCTCCGCAAACCCGGATGCATCCCCGGATGCCCTGTTTTCGGCCATGTCGCCAAAGTAACGGCCCCTTACGCACCCCGCAGACCAGGCACACCAGGCTCTCGGCACTCGTGCACCCCATTTGCAGTCGGCCGAATCGCGCTCCGATCACCCCTCGGTAAGCTGACGGCATGACAGGACAAGTGCGTACCGTCGACGGCCGCGTGGCCGGCCGGCGTGGGCAGGCGACCCGGCAGAAGCTGCTCGACTGCCTCAGCGAGATGCTCAGCTCCTCCCCCTACCGGGACGTCAAAGTCATCGATGTCGCCCGGAAGGCGGGCACTTCGCCCGCCACCTTCTACCAGTACTTCCCGGACGTCGAGGGCGCCGTCCTGGAGATCGCCGAGCAAATGGCCACCGAGGGCGCCGGGTTGACCGAACTCCTCGAGGGCCGCTCCTGGGTCGGCAAGTCCGGCTGGCAGACCGCACAGGAACTCGTCGACGGATTCCTGGAGTTCTGGAAGAAGAACGACGCGATCCTGCGCGTGGTCGACCTCGGTGCCGCCGAGGGCGACAAACGCTTCTACAAGCTCCGGATGAAGATCCTCAACTCGGTGAACAACTCCCTCGCGGACGCGGTCGCGGAGTTGCAGGCCAAGGGCAAGGTCGACAAGGACGTCAACCCGGCCGCGGTGGCGGGTTCGATCGTCGCGATGCTCGCGGCGGTGGCCTCGCACCAGAAGGGCTTCCAGACCTGGGGCGTCAAGCAGGCCGAACTCAAGCCGAACCTGGCGCTGTTGGTCCATCTGGGCGTGACGGGCAAGAAGCCCACGAAGTAGCCGCGCCCACCTCTCTTTCCAGGCCCCAAGTCCTGTCTGGCAGGCGGTTGTCCACGTACGCGTGGACGCCGCCTGCTGTGCTGTACGGAGCTATGCGGGGAGCGGGCGGTCCCGTACCACGTGCTTCATCACCAGCGTCGAGGTCAGCCGCTGCACCCCGGGAAGGGTGGCCAGCCGTTCGTCGTAGAGCCGCTGGAAGGCGGCGAGGTCGGCGGTGGCGACCCGGAGCAGATAGTCCGGTTCGCCGAACAGCCGCTGGGCGTCCAGGACGTGCTCGATCTCGCCGATGGCCCGCTCGAACTCGACGACCGTGTCCCGGTCCTCCTGCCGCATCGAGACGAAGACCAGCGCCTCGAACGTGAGCCCCACGGCGGTCGGCTCCACGACGGCCCGGTAGCCGCTGATCGCGCCCGACCGCTCCAGCTCCCTGAGCCGCCGGTGACAGGGCGAGACGCTCAGCCGCACCCGTCCGGCCAGCTCGGTCACGGTCAGCCGCCCGTCCTGCTGAAGCTCGGCAAGAATTTTCCGGTCCACGTCGTCCATGGGGTAAATCTTGCCCCACTTCAGGATGTGCCGAGCAAACTTCGACAACACTTTCGGGCCATTCCAGCCTAATGTCCCCTTCATGGAATCCGGAACCCTCATCTCCTTCCTCGCGCTGGATCTGCTGCTGGTCTGTGTGCCGGGCGCCGACTGGGCGTATGTGATCTCGGCGGGGCTGCGCGGCGGCGCGGTGACGCGGGCGGTGGCGGGTCTGGTGAGCGGTTACGCCCTGCACACGGTGCTGGCGGCGGCGGGCCTCGCCGTCCTGGTCGCGAGCCGGCCCGCGCTGCTGACCGGGCTGACGGTGGCCGGAGCGGCGTATCTGGTGTGGCTGGGGTGGAGCGTGCTGCGGCGGCCGGGGGTGCCCGGGGAGGCGGCGGCCACGGGGGACCGCGTCTTCCTGCGCGGGGCGATGATCAGCGGCCTGAACCCGAAGGGGCTGCTGCTGTATCTGTCGGTGCTGCCGCAGTTCCTGGTCACGGGCGATGGCCGACTGCCGGTGCCCGCCCAGACGGCCACCCTCGGCCTGCTCCACATGGCGTGCTGCGCCGCCGTGTACCTGGCGGTCGGCCTCGGCGCCCGAGCGGTACTCGGTGCCCGCCCCGCGGCGGCCCGCGCGGTGACCCGGACCTCCGGGGCGGCGATGCTCGGCATCGGGGCGTTCCTGCTGGTCCAGCACACGCTGTGACATCTACGGCAAGGGTTTGCGTACGACCCTGAACAGCCGGATCTCCCGCTCCACCCGCGCCTGATAGGTGGCGTACGGCGGCCAGAAGGCGAGCGCCGCCTGCCATACGGCCGCCCGCTCCTCACCCTGGAGAAGCTCCGCGGTCACGGCGATATCGGTGCCCTTCCAACTGATCTCGGCGTCGGAATGGGCGAGCAGGTTGGCGGTCCAGGCGGGATGCCCCGGCCGGCCGAAGTTGGAGCCGATCAGGATCCAGGTCCCCTTCTCGGGTTCCGGCATACAGGCGAGCGGGGTCCGGCGGGGCAGTCCGCTGCGGGCGCCGGTGGAGGTCAGGATCACCCCGGGCAGCAGCTGCGCGCTGAGCAGCACCCGGCCCCGGGTGAGCCGGTGCACGGCCCGGTCGAGCGCCGGGATCACATGCGGGGCGACCTTGGCGAAGCCGCGCGTCGAGGACACCTTCTGCACCATCCGCACCCCGATCACACCGTCACGTCCTTCGCCTCGAAGAGTCGCGCCGCGTCAGCCGCGTACGCCCGAAGCCGGTGCACGGGCCCGAACAGCAACTCGTCACCCGCGGCCCGCTTGAAGTACAGCTGCACGCAGTGCTCCCAGGTGAACCCGATCCCTCCATGCAGCTGAATCGCCTCACCGGCGGCCGAGCGCAGCGCTTCCAGCGCCTGCGCCAGCGCGAGGACGCCTACGCGGTCCTGGGGGTGGGAGGGCTGGTGGGGGGTGGTGGATCCGGCGGGGGCAGGGGGGCCGACGGCGCCCGCGCCTCCTTGGCCCACCGCGCCTCCGGCGGCCTCCTGGCCCGCACCAGCCCCAGCCGCCTCCCGGCCCCCGACCCCCACGACCGCCCCCGGGCGCACGGCGGATCCATCGCGCCCGGGGACACCCACGAACCCGGCCTCCCGCCGACGCACCACGTCTCCGGCGACCTCCTGGCCCCCGGCCGCCCCGGCCGCTTGCCCGTGGCCCGCGGCCCACGCCGCGTAATAGGCGGCGGACCTCGCTGCCTGGAGCTGGACGTATACGTCGGCCAGGCGGTGCTTCACGGCCTGGAAGGAGCCGATCGGGCGGCCGAACTGTTCGCGTTGTTTCGCGTAGTCCACGGTCAGTTCGAGGGCCCGGTCGGCGGCGCCCACCGCCTCGCAGGCCAGGACCGCGGCGGTGGTGCTCCCGAGGCGGGTGAGGGCGGCGGGGACGTCGGCGTCGCCCTCACCCAGCAACGTCGCCTCGACGTCCCGGAGTTGGAGCCGGGCCAGGGGGCGGGTGGAGTCGAGGGCGGTCTGCCGTGTCCGGCGGAGTCCGCCGGCGTCGCCGGGGACCAGGAAGAGGTCGGTGCGGGAGCGGGCGTAGCCGCCGGTGTGGGCGGCGACCAGCAGGATTCCGGCGCTGTGGCCGTCGAGGACCTGCTCGATCTCGCCGTACAGGCGCCAGCCGTCCCCCGCCCGGCGGGCCTGTACGCCGCCCGCGCGCCCTCCTCCGGCCCAGTCCCCGCGGTTGTCGCCGGTGAGCGCCAGACAGCGGGCGGGGGCGGCGAGGGCACAGGTGAGCAGGCCGTCGGCGATACGGGGCAGCAGGTCGGCGCGCTGGGCCTCGGTGCCGAGGGCGAGGATCAGCGGGGCGGACAGGACCGCGGTGGCCAGGAAGGGGCTGGGGGCCAGCGCACGGCCCAGTTCCTCCGCCGCCAGGGCCGGTTCGGTCGCCGAGCAGCCGGCCCCGCCGTACGCCTCGGGCAGGGCGAGACCCGGCAGGCCGAGCTGGTCGGAGAGGGCGGTCCACAGGACGGGGTCGTGCCCGGCGGGGCTGTCGACGGCGGCGCGCAGTTCCTCGGGTCCGCAGCGCTTGTGCAGCAGTTCACGGAGAGTCCGGCGGATCTCGTTCTGTTCGGCGGTGAACCCGGCATCCATGGCTGCCCCTTCCTCCGAATCTGACGGTCCGTCATATTAGGAGGGCCGGGTCCAGATGCACAGAGGGATGCACTGACGGGAGAGACCAGTCATGACTGCCGGAAACCGCAAAGTCGCCGTGGTCGGGGTGGCCCTCTCCGACTGCGGCCGGGTCGACGACGCGACCCCCTACACACTGCACGCCCAGGCGGCCCGCCGCGCGCTCGCGGACGCCGGTCTCGACCGCGCCCTGATCGACGGCTTCGCCTCGGCCGGCACCGGGGTGCTCGCGCCGGTCGAGGTCGCCGAGTACCTGGGCCTGCGCCCGACCTGGGTGGACTCCACCTCCGTCGGCGGCTCGACCTGGGAGGTCATGGCGGCCCACGCGGCGGACGCGATCGCCGCGGGACACGCGAACGCCGTCCTCCTGGCCTACGGCTCCACGGCCCGCGCGGACATCAGGGCGGGCCGCCGGACCGGGAACCTGTCCTTCGGCGCCCGCGGGCCCCTCCAGTACGAGGTCCCCTACGGCCACACCCTCATCGCCAAGTACGCGATGGCGGCGCGCCGCCACATGATCGAACACGGCACGACCATCGAGCAGTTGGCCGAGGTGGCGGTGCAGGCCAGACAGCACGCGGCGCTGAACCCCGAGGCGATGTTCCGCGACCCGATCACGGTCGACGACGTCCTGTCGGGGCCGATGATCGCGGACCCCTTCACCAAGCTGCACTGCTGCATCCGCTCCGACGGCGGCGCGGCCGTCCTGCTGGCGGCGGAGGAGTACGCCCGGGACTGCCGCAAGCAGCCCGTGTGGGTCCTCGGCACCGGCGAACACGTCTCCCACGCCACGATGTCCGAGTGGCCGGACTTCACGGTCTCCCCGGCGGCGGTCAGCGGACGCCTGGCCTTCGAGCGGGCGGGCGTCCGCCCCGCGGAGATCGACCTGGCCCAGATCTACGACGCCTTCACCTACATGCCGCTGGTCACCCTGGAGGACCTGGGCTTCTGCAAGAAGGGCGAGGGCGGCGCCTTCATCCAGTCCCGCGAACTCCCGCTGAACACCGACGGCGGCGGGCTCTCCGCCCAGCATCCGGGGATGCGGGGCCTGTTCCTGCTGGTGGAGGCGGTACGGCAGTTGCGGGGCGAGGGCGCGGCGCGGCAGGTCCGGGGCGCCGACGGCCACGTGCCGCGCCTCGCGGTGGCATCCGGGACGGGCGGGTGGTTCTGCTCGTCGGGGACGGTCGTCCTGGGCCGGTAGCGGCGATCACATCCCGCCCGGTCCGGATGTCAGAGGTGTGTGCCACAGTCTGCGCATGCTCGAAATCGTGGTGGAGGAAGAGAACCGGAGGCGGCACATCCGCCCGTCCGCGGAGGAACTGGCCGGGCTGGTCCGGCGGATCGGCGGCAAGAGGGACCAGTTCCTGGTGGTCCAGCAGATACCGGACCTCCCCGACGTCTACATCCAGGTCTGGCACGAGGCCGGTGGCGACTACACCCTGGAGCACCGCGCCGGTTCCGCCGAGCGGCACTTCCAGACGTTTGCCGACGACCCCGGGACCGTGCTCGCGGCGATCGTCGGCTGGGCGCGCCATCAGCCCGGATGGGACGGCGGCGGTCTGACCTGGTCCCTGCTGGACCTGGGCCCCGAGCCCAAGGTGCCGCCGCTCACGCTCGCCGACGAGGATCGCCGGACGCTGGAGGACCGCGTCCGCGAGGCGTTGGCCGGCGGCTACGCCACCCGTGCCGAACTGGCCGAACTCACCGAGGAGTACCTGGTCAGCGGCCGTCGCCGACCCGTGTCACCGGAGCAGGCCCGGGCCCTGGCCGACCGGCTGTGGCTGGAGCGCGTGGCGGAGCAGGCCACCTGGCACGGCGAGACCGACCCCGAGCGCCTCACCCGCGCCTTCACCGCACTGCGGGCCGCCGGAATCACCGCCCGCGAGAACTTCACCTGCTGCCGCAGCTGCGGCCAGTCCGAGATCCACGGCGCCGGCGAGCCCGACGCCCGCGGCTACGTCTACTTCCACAGCCAGTGCACGGACTCCGCCGCCGCGGGCCAGGGCCTGATGCTCCTCTACGGCGGCTTCGACAACTCCCCCGACACCACGGCGGCCGTCGGCCACGAGGTCGTGACCGCCCTCGAAGCGGCTGGCCTGCGCACGGACTGGAACGGCGACACCCGCGAGGCCATCACCGTCACACCGCTGGACTGGCGGCGCCGCCTGATCGGCTAGGGCCTGTCGTTCGGATCGGGCCCTGGCGGCCGCCCACGGCCCGGGAACCCGGGTCCGGCCGACAATCGGTGCATGACCCTTGATGATCGGCACGCCACCACGCACCCCTTTCCCCCGCTGCGGACCCAGGACCTGTGGCTGCGGCCCTGGGACCCGGAGTCGGAGGCGGATGTCGAGGCGTGGCTGCGCGGGCGGACGGACCCGGAGTTCGCGCGCTGGAACACCCCGCTGAACTTCACCACCGACGCGGACAGCGCCCGGGAGCAGATCCGGGCCTCGGCACGGTCCGCGGCGGAGGGCACGGCGGCGCCGTACTGCGTCGCGGACGCGGCCACCGGACGGCCGCTCGGGCATCTCGGCGTCAACGTCATCAGCCGTGTGATGAACACAGCGCGCGTCGGATACTGGGTCCTGCCCGAGGAGCGCGGCCGGGGAATCGCCACCCGTGCGCTGACTCTCGTCGCCCGCTGGGCGCTCACCGATCTGGGCCTGCACCGACTGGAACTCGACCACGCGGTCGGGCACGATTCCTCCTGCCGTATCGCCGAGCGCTGCGGTTTCCCCTACGAGGGCACCCTCAGGGGCGCGATGTGGGAAGCGGGCCGCCATGACGCGTACCGGGACATGCATCTGCACGCCCGGCTGGCCGGCGACCCCGATCCGGACCCGGTGTAGAGGAGTTGCCGTCGCGTCGATGTGACGGTCGTGCGTTCACCCCGACAAGGCATGGCCAAGTCCCGTACAGACACGGGATCATGAGACATGCGCTCGGACGACTGGTACGTCACCGAAGACCTCGACCGCTTCCTCTCCCACGCGGGAGGCTTTCTGCGGTCGCGCCCCGATCTGCACACCGTCGCCCTGACGGTCACGGAGTCCCTGCGAATGCGCGGCCTGAACGCCTACGGCGGTGATGAACCGCCCGTGTTCGGGGTGATGGAACGCGACGGCCAGGTGCGCGGGGCATACTTCCGCACCCCGCCCTACCGGCTGAACGTCACCCCGCTCACCGCCGACGAGACCGACGCCCTCGCCGCCCATCTGGTCGCCGTCGGCCACCCGGTGCCCGGCATCATCGGCACCCGCGAGACCGTCACCGGATTCGTCCGCTCCTGGCAGCGCCACACCGGTGCGACGGCCGCCCTGCGCCAGCGGCAACGGCTGTACCGGCTCGGCATGCTGATGATGCCGCAGCCGGTACCGGCGGGCGCCGCGCGGGTGGCGGGCAAGCAGGACCGGGACCAACTGATCAAGTGGTACGGCGAGTTCGTGGAGAGCGTCGGCGACCATGCGGCCGGTGACCTGGAAGCCTGGGCCGACCATCGCATCGCCTACGGCGGCATCACCTTCTGGGAGGACCCGGACGGCACCCCCGTCTCCATGTGCGGGGTGACCCCGATGGTCGCCGGGCAGGTCCGGATCGCCCCCGTCTACACCCCGCCCCACCTGCGCGGACGCGGTTACGCCGGGGCGGTGACGGTCGAGGTCAGCCGCGCCGCCGTCCGCTCCGGCGCCGAGGAGGTCCTGCTCTTCACGGACCTGTCCAACAACACCACCAACGTCCTCTACCAGCGGCTCGGCTACCGTGCGGTGGCGGACTTCGAGGTGCACGACTTCTCCGCGAGACCGTAGGGCTTCTACGGTTCCTATGGCTTCTACGGCTTCTACGGCCAGAGCAGTTCCCGTTCCCAACCCGATTCCGTACGGCGGTAGTCCAGCCGTACATGCCGACGCCGCTCCTCGCCCTGGAAGAACTCCACCTCTTCCGGGCGGAGGCGGTAGAGGGTCCAGGTGGGGACGGGCGCGGCCGGTTCGCGCTGGGCGCGGGCCCAGGACTCGGCCGAGACGCGCTCCAACTCCGCGAGGGAGCCGAGGACTTCGCTCTGGCGGCCGGTCAGCGCCGCCGCCAGGGCGCCGGTCGAGCGGGCGTGCAGGTCGGCCTGGCTCAGCGTGGACGCGGCCGCCGTGACCGGCCCTCGTACGCGCACCTGCCGTCCCAGCACCGGCCAGTAGAAGCCGAGGGCCGCGTACGGGCGGGCGCTGAGCTGTCGTCCCTTGCGGCTGGTCACATGGGTGGCGAAGGACCAGCCGTCCGCGTCGGCGCCGTGCAGCATCACGGTCCGTACGTCCGGCCGGCCCGCCTCGTCCGAGGTCGCCAGCGACATGGTGTGCGGCTCGGTCTGCCCCGCCGCCACCGCGTCCGCGAACCACGCCGTGAACAGCGGCAACGGCTCGTCGGGCGCCGCCTCGGGGTCGAACGGCGACAACGCCGTCGCCTCCGGGTCCCACACCCGCAGCGACCTGAGCAGATCATGAAGTTCCATGCACCGATTGTCGACCTTCCGCGGCGGGTACCCGTTCCCCACCGGCCGACGTCGCCCGGCGTTGTCCCGCACGTCACCAGGTGTCCCTACCGTGCCCGCCATGAGAAGACTCTCGATCATGCTCAGCGCCGTCGCGCTGACCGCCGGACTCACCGCGCCCGCCGCCCTCGCCGGTGAGCGCGGGGACGACTTCGGGCAGGCCACCCTCACCGGCTGGGCCGCCCTCCCGGCGGAGACCTTCGTGCCGGGCAGCGAGCCGTCCGGGGCCGCGATAGGCGCCGGCCCGTTCAACGGCATCGCCGCGCCCTTCGCCGACCAGCCCGTGCAGGGCTTCAGCGGTGTCGTGAACCGGCACGACGGCACGTATGACGTGCTGTCGGACAACGGCTACGGCTCCAAGGCCACCAGCGCCGACTTCCTGCTGCGCGTGCACCGGGTCGAGCCGGACACCCGCACCGGCCAGGTCAAGGTGCTCGGCGGCTTCCACCTCACCGACCCCGACCACAAGGTGCCGTTCCCGCTCACCCGCGCCGACCGCACCCTCACCGGCGCCGACTTCGACGTCGAGTCGATCGTGCGGTCCTACGACGGCACCCTCTGGCTCGGGGACGAGTTCGGCCCGTTCCTGCTGCACTTCTCCCGCACCGGCAAGCTCCTGGAAGCGCCGGTCTCCCTGGAGGGCGTCAAGGCACCGGAGAACCCGTTCCTGAACGGCGGCACGCCCAACCTCGGCGGCAGCAAGGGCTTCGAGGGCATGGCCCGCTCCGTGGACGGGCGGTACCTGTACCCGCTGCTGGAGGGCACGGTCTCCGGTGACACCCCCGGTGACCTGCGCTTCAACCAGTTCGACCTGAGGTCGGGCCAGTACACCGGCAAGCGCTGGACGTACCGCCTGGAGTCCCCGGCGCACGCCATCGGCGACGCCATCGCCGTCGACAGGCACCGTTTCCTCGTCATCGAGCGGGACGGCGGCCAGGGCGAGACGGCCAAGGTCAAGCGCATCTACCTCGCCGACACCCGCGACCGCGATCATGACGGCGTGATGGACAAGACCCTCGTCGCCGACCTCATGAACCTCGCCAACCCCAGGAAGCTCGGTGGCTTCGGCGAGACGTTCACCTTCCCGTTCCAGACGATCGAGGACGTCGCCCTCCTGGACGACCGCACCCTCGCCGTCCTGAACGACAACAACTTCCCCTTCTCCTCCGGCCGCACGGCGGGCAAGGCGGACAACAACGAGTTCATCACCATCCGCCTCGACAAGCGCCTGCACGCCGACCCGCGCGCGTTCTTCTAGGGGCCAGGGGAGCCGGTCTCAGCCGAGGGGCCGAGGCCGGTTTCGCGGCCGGAACACCGGCACCCCGTCCCGGAACCCCGCCTCCAGCTCCATCCCCGCCCGCAGCGGCGCGTCCCCGGCCGCGCCGGTCCACTCCACGATCTCCGTCATCATCCGCGGGCCCTCGGGGAGGTCGACCACGGCGGCGACGTACGGGGTGCGCTCACCGAAGGGCGGCAGGTCGTTGCGGTGGACGACCGACCAGGTGTAAAGCGTGGCCCGGCCGCTCGCCGTCTCCCAGCCGACGTCCTCGCTCCAGCAGTACGGGCAGAACTCCCGCGGGTAGTGATGCGCCCGGCCGCAGGTCCCGCAGCGCCGGATCAGCAGTCGCCCCTCGGCCGCCGCGTCCCAGTAGGGGCGGCTGAAGGCATCGGGTTCGGGCAGGTCGAAACGGGCGGGGTGCGGGCCGGTTCCCGGGGCGGCGGTCATCAGAACAGCCCCAGCGCGTCGTCCAGCGACCAGGTCTGCCAGGACATGCCGAACAGCGCGACCACCGAGATCAGCGCCATCATCGAGTTCTGGCCCTGTTCCGCCCAGTCGTGGATCATCAGCGCGAAGTAGAGCCCGTTCAGCAGCAGCCCGGCGACCAGGGCGACCGGGGTGAGGAATCCGGCGATCAGGCCGAGCCCCAGGGCGAGTTCGGCGTAGGCGACGACGTACGCCATGGTCTTCGGCCGCGGTGCGACGACGACGTCGAAGCCGGAACGGACCGCGGTCCAGCGGTGCTTGGCGGCCACGTCCGCCGCCCAGGCGATGCCGCCGCCCTCGAACCACGTCCTCTTGTCCTTGTGCCGCCAGCTCTCCAGCCACCACAGACCGAGGCCTATGCGGAGCACGGCCAGCCATTCCGCGCCACTGAGCCAGATCGTGTCCATGGATCTGACGGTACGTCAGATGGATCGGGGCCGGAAGAGGTGCGGCGACCCGCACGCCAACACCCACGGCGCCGTGGAGCCGCCCACGGCCGCATGCCCGGCTCGTCCTACTATGATCGGCAAATGCACGCCGCACCGCCCGCCCTGGTCCATCTGGACAGCCCGTTCATCAACTTCCGCGACTTCAAGTTCGCGAAGGCCTCCGCCCACGGCTACCGCTGGATCGACCTCAAGCGATTCCGGCTGCCGTCCGAGGCGCCCGAGGACCACGCCCTGCTGGCTGCCCTGATCGCCCACCCGCAGTTCCGTGACACCTACGACGGCAGCGGCGTCCTGGACTGGCCCCGGCACGGCCAGTGGTGGCTCGACCGCATCACCCCCGACGCCTATCGCCGCGTCGACGCGGCGGCGGCCGGCGCGGTCGTCCGCACCTGGGCCGACCAGCACGGCCCGGTCCCGCAGGCCCTCACCCAGCGCATCCAGGAGCAGGTGCACACCCCGATCACCACGGCCACCAGCACCTACCTCCTGGGCCCCCTCCCCGAGGACGCCCGCCACGACTACGGAGCCGTCCACTGCGACTTCCACGAACTGATCCTCATCGACCGCCCCGGCAAGACCCTGACCCTGGTGGTGGCGGCGGACGACTAGGGCGTCCCTCCTCCGAAAGTCCACAACCAGACGCCGTACGCCACCGGTCCCACCCATCCCTCCTACAGGCGTGATCAATCCGCAACCAATTCCGGTCTTGACCGAGACCCATCAACGGGGCCCGTGATTACGCTCGCGCTATGGACGACTCCACAGCGCACTCCCCTGCCGGACCGGACCGCCCGGTGTACGTCATCGGCGGCGGTCCCGGCGGGCTCGCCGTCGCGTACGCCCTGCGCGCCCGGGGCATACGCGCCGTCGTGCTGGAGAAGTCCGACCGCGTCGGCGCCTCCTGGCGCGGCCACTACGACCGGCTGCACCTGCACACCACCCGCCGGCTGTCGGGCCTGCCCGGCCTGCCGATGCCACGGCGGTTCGGACGCTGGGTGTCCCGGGACGACGTGCTGCGCTACCTGGAGAAGTACGCCGAGCACCATGAGCTGGAGATCGTCACCGGCGTGGAGGTCTCCCGCGTCGACCGCGCCCCGGACGGCCACGGCTGGCTGCTGCACGCCACCGGCGGGCGGGAGCTGACCGGCTCCGCGGTGGTCGTCGCCACCGGCTACAACCACACCCCCCGGCTCCCCGACTGGCCCGGCCGCGAGACCTACACCGGCGAGCTCCTGCACGCCTCCGCCTACCGCAACCCCGAGCCCTACGCGGGCCGCGACGTCCTGGTTGTCGGCGTCGGCAACACCGGCGCCGAGATCGCCGTCGACCTGGTCGAGGGCGGCGCCTCCCGGGTACGGCTCGCGGTGCGCACCGCCCCGCACATCGTGCGCCGCTCCACGGCCGGCTGGGCCGCCCAGTACTCGGGCGTGCTGTGCCGGCGGCTGCCGGTCGGCCTGGTCGACCGGCTCTCCCGGCCGCTGGCCAAGCTCAGCGTGCCGGACCTGTCGGAGCGGGGGCTGCCCCGCCCGGACACCGGCCTGTACAGCCGGGTGCTCGAAGGGGCCGTCCCGGTGCAGGACGTCGGCCTGATCGAGGCCGTCCGCGCGGGCCGGGTCGAGGTCGTGGCCGCCGTCGACGGCTTCGACGACGGCAAGGTGGCCCTCGCCGACGGCACCTTCATCGAGCCGGACGCCGTGGTCGCCGCCACCGGTTACGTCCGCGCCCTGGAGGGCCTCGTCGGCCATCTCGACGTCCTCGACACCCGCGGGAAGCCCGCCGTGCACGGCCCCCGCACCCCGTCCCAGGCCCCCGGCCTGTACTTCACCGGCTTCACCAACCCCATCAGCGGCATGCTCCGGGAACTGGCCATGGACGCCGAGAAGATCGCGAAGGCCGTGGTGAGACAGGGCGCCGAGCGGGTGTCCAGGCTGCCCGTCAGCTGAGAACCTGAGGGTGAGGAACACCGCGAAACCCTGAAGCCGAGGAGCACCGGAACCGGTTCGTCCGTCAACTTTGCCTGCACAGCCGTTCCTGACGGCGTGTCAGTTCAGTAATCTGACACTGCGTCAGTTAATCGCTGTCACACAGGAGCGGGCGGACCGATGCTTGGATCAACCCACGGCACCCTCACCACCGACTCCCGCCGGGCCCGGGTCATCGCCTGTGGCGAGCAACCCGGTCCCGCCGTCCACGGCCGGCCGGCCGAGGTCGACGATCTCGACGTCAGCGGACGTCCGCTGTACTCCGACGTACCCGATCTGGACCGCTTCTTCCGGCCCGAGTCGGTCGCCGTGATCGGCGCCTCGGACACCGAGGGCCGCCCCAACACCGGTGTCACCCGGCAGCTGCTCGCCTGGTCCGAGCGGGTCGGCGCCCGGCTCCATCCGGTGCACCCGAGCCGCCCCGCCGTCTTCGGCATCCCCTGCGCTCCTTCCGTCGCCGACCTGCCCGAGCCGGTCGATCTCGCGGTGCTGCTGGTCGCCGACCCCCTTCCGGTGCTCGAGGAACTGGCCGAGGCCAAGGTCAAATTCGCGGTCGTCTTCGCCTCCGGGTTCGCGGAGACCGGCGCGGCGGGCGCCGCCGCGCAGGAACGGCTGGCCGCGGCCGTCGGTCGGTCCGGGCTGCGGCTGCTCGGCCCGAACACCAACCTCAACGCCTTCGAGGAGTTCCGCACCGACCTCGAAGGACCGGCCATCGCCCTGATCACCCAGTCCGGGCACCAGGGCCGCCCCGTCTTCGCCCTCCAGGAACTGGGCGTCCGCCTCTCCCACTGGGCGCCCACCGGCAACGAGGCCGACCTGGAGACCTCCGACTTCCTCTCCTACTTCGCCGAGCGCCCCGAGGTCGGCGCCATCGCCTGTTACGTGGAAGGGCTGAAGGACGGCCGCTCCTTCCTGCTGGCCGCCGACCGGGCGGCCCGTCGCAAGGTGCCCGTCGTCGCGGTCAAGGTCGGCCGCACCGAGACCGGCGCCCGCACGGCCGCCTCACACACCGGCAAACTGACCGGCGCCGACGCGGTGGTGGACGCGGCGATGCGGCAGTACGGGGTGATCCGCGTCGACGGACTCGACGAACTCCAGGACACCGCCACCCTGTTGGCACGCGCCCGGCCGCCGCGCGCCGACGGGGTCGTCGTGTATTCGATCTCGGGCGGTACCGGTGCTCACTTCGCGGACCTGGCGACCGAGGCCGGGCTGCGGCTGCCGGTGCTCTCGGAGGCCAAGCAGGCCGAGCTGCACCAGTGGATACCGGAGTATCTGAGCGTGGCCAACCCGGTCGACAACGGGGGCCATCCGGTGGGCGACTGGCGCGGCCGGAAGATCATCGACGCGATCCTCGACGACCCGTCGGTGGGCGTCCTGATCTGCCCGGTCACCGGGCCCTTCCCGCCGCTCAGCGACCGGCTGGTGCGGGACCTGGTCGACGCGGCCGAGCACACCGACAAGCTGGTCTGCGTGGTGTGGGGCTCGCCGGTCGGCACCGAACCCGCCTACCGCGAGGTCCTGCTCGGCTCCTCCCGGGTGGCCACCTTCCGCACGGTCGCCAACTGCATCACCGCCGTCCGTGCCTACCTCGACCACCACCGCTTCGTCTCCGGCTACCGCTCCCCCTTCGACCGCGCCCCGCGCACCCCGTCGCCCTCCTTCCGCAAGGCCCAGGCCCTGATGCGTCCGGGCCAGCAGCTGAGCGAGCACGCGGCGAAGCAACTGCTGCGGGCGTACGGCATCCGCGTACCGCGCGAACAGCTGGTGACCAGTGCGGCGGCGGCCGTCCGGGCAGCGGGTCTGGTCGGCTACCCGGTGGTGATGAAGGCGTCCGGCGCCCGGATCGCGCACAAGACCGAGCTGGGCCTGGTCAAGGTCGGCCTCACCTCGGCCAGCCAGGTCCGCGACGCCTACCGGGAGCTGACGGACATCGCCCGCTACGAGGACGTCTCCCTGGACGGCGTCCTGGTCTGCCAGATGGTCGAACGGGGCGTCGAGATGGTCGTCGGGCTCACCCATGACGAGCTGTTCGGGCCGACCGTGACGGTCGGGCTCGGCGGGGTGCTGGTCGAGGTGTTGCGCGACTTCGCCGTGCGGGTGCCGCCCTTCGGGGAGGAGCAGGCCCGGGACATGCTGCACGACCTGCGCGGGCGGGCCCTGCTCGACGGGGTCAGGGGGCGGCCGCCGGCGGACACGGACGCGCTCGTCGAAGTCGTGCTGCGGGTGCAGCGCATGGCGCTGGAGCTGGGGAACGAGATCGCGGAGCTGGACATCAACCCGCTGATGGTGCTGGAACAGGGGCAGGGCGCGGTGGCGCTGGACGCGCTGGTGGTGTGTCGCTGACATGTCCGATTCCCCCCGTGTGCCCGGAAGTTCCGTCGATTCATTGGTACAGCACACCACTGACAATCAGGTCTGCCGCATCACGCTCAACCGCCCCGAGGCCCTCAATGCCCTCACCCCTGACCAGCGGGAACGCCTCATCGACCTGCTCGCCGAGGCGTCCGGGGACGCGGCGGTCCGGGCGGTCGTCCTGACCGGGACCGGCCGTGGTTTCTGCGCGGGTGCGGACCTGCGGACCGGCTCGGCCGCGAAGAAGCCGGCGGCGGGTGACGTGGCCCGCACGGTCCGCCTCGGCGCCCAGCGCCTCATCGCCGCCGTCCTCGACTGCGAGAAGCCGGTGATCGCCGCCGTGAACGGCACGGCGGCGGGGCTCGGCGCGCATCTGGCCCTCGCCTGCGATCTGGTCCTGGCCGCCGAATCGGCCCGGTTCATCGAGGTGTTCGTCAGAAGGGGCCTGGTCCCGGACGGCGGCGGCGCCTATCTCCTGCCCCGGCTGATCGGACCCCAGCGGGCCAAGGAGCTGATGTTCTTCGGCGACGCGCTGTCGGCGGCGGAGGCGGAGCGGCTGGGGCTGGTCAACCGGGTCGTCCCGGACGAGGCGTTGGCGAAGACGGCCCTGGAGTGGGCCGAGCGCCTGGCGGGCGGTCCGACCCGGGCCCTCGCCCTGACCAAGCAGCTCGTCAACGCCTCCCTCGACAGCGACCGGGCGACCGCGTTCGCGGCGGAGGCGGCGGCGCAGGAGATCAACATGACGACGGAGGACGCCCGGGAGGGCGTGGCGAGCTTCGTGGAGCGCAGGAGTCCCCGCTACGAGGGCCGCTGAGGCTCCAGGATCCACAGGTCACCCGCGTCCGGGTCGCCGAAGAGCACGAACAGTTCGGGATCGCGCTCGGTGCCGCCGATGCTCCAGTACGTCCGCTGCCCGCATCCGCCGTCGAGGCTGAGCTCTACGCCGTCGCGGTCCGTGTCCCAGCCCTCGGAGTTCTCCCGTCTCAAGGACCAGCTGCCGGTGCCGTCGCACACGGCGAAGTACCGCCCGTCCGACCATTTCTCGCTGCTGATCTCGCTGGGCAGGTCGGTGAACTCGGCCCGTCCGCCCGGATGCAGGCGCAGCACCGCGCCCTCGGCGCCCCGCCACACTCCCGTGAGCTGTCCGGCGGAGAGCACAGGAGGCTCGTACCCCTTGAGCAGCCCCGCGGCCGTAGCCGCCGCGCCGCCGATGCCCACGAGGACGAAGACCACGAAGGAGGCCAGTCCCGAGCGGCACCAGACGCCCCAGAACCCCCACCGGGGGCGGCGGCGGACGTACGTCATGGCGAGGGCGGGGAGGACGCCGACCGCGCCGAACAGCAGGGCGGTGCCGAGGAAGGACCAGCCCCACAGGAGCGTGGCCGGCGCCGCCCAGGCGACCCCGAGCAGCACCGCGCACGTCACGTGCCAGGCCCAGCGCGGCCCTCGCGCGCGTGCGGCGGCGAAGTCGGCCAGGAGCCCGGCGGGCAGGGGCTGTGCCATCGCCTGGACGAGCCCGAGCACGGGCAGTACCAGCGGCGCGAGGATCAGCACGCAGGCCATGCCGAGGGAGTTGAACCCTCGGCCGTAGGTGTCCCCGGACGTGTCCGCGATCCACCAGGCCAGCCAGACCGGCGGAAGCTGCCCGGCGGCCACCGCGGCGGCCGCGTAAAGCTCCCGTGACCTGTTGTTCCCGCGGTCCTTCTGCCCGTTTCCCCACCCCATGCGCGCAGCGTACGCACGCGTGTTCGGCGCCCTCGCACAGGGCTTCCCATCTGACGCACCGTCAGCTTCAATGGGAAGCGTGATGGGACACGCAGGGATGGCCGCAGCAGCCGTCCGCTACCTCAGGTCCGCGCCGGCTCCCGTCGACGCCCCGCGCGTGGAGCCGCAGCCGCAGCCGCAGCCGCGGCCGCGGCTGCGGTGTGTCGGCGAGGACGAGCGGGCGCCGGTGAGCCAGGCCGAGTTCCGCCGGGTGCTCGGGAACTTCGCGACGGGTGTGACCGTTGTCACCGCACCCGCCGCCGACGGCGAGACCTCCCCCGCCGGTTTCGCCTGCCAGTCCTTCTCCTCCCTCTCCCTCGACCCGCCCCTGGTCTCCTTCATGGTCGGCCGTACGTCGACGACCTGGCCGCGCATCGCCCGCGCCGGTGTCTTCTGCGTCAACGTCCTCGGGGCCCACCAGGGTGAGCTGTGCCGTGGCTTCGCGGTCAGCGGCGGCAACAAGTTCGCCGGGGTCGGCCACGACGCGGCACCGGTCTCCGGCTCACCGCGCCTGGATGGCGCCCTCGCCTGGGTCGACTGCACGGTCCACGCCGTGCACACCGGCGGCGACCACCTCATCGTGGTCGGCCGGGTGGACGCGCTCGGGGCGGGCGAGGAGGCGGCGCCGCTGCTGTTCCATCGGGGCCGGTTCGTCTGAGCTCCACTGTCCCGCCGTACAACCCTCGGGGTCCTCCAGGTGTCCAGGACATGACCGGGCGGCACGCGCCGTTCCGGTTCTGTCCGTCCGCCGTATCGAGTCGCCGTACCGAGGAGACCCCCGTGCGCCTGCATCTTGGCCGTTCGTCGGCCCTCGTGGCCGCTGCCGCGATCGTCGCCGCCGTCCCCGCGGCCGTCGCCCCGGCGGCCCACGCCGAGGAGACCGCGCCCGAGCTCACGGTCTCGACGCTGCCGGACGCCTCGCCGAAGCCGGGCGAGGTGTACGACCGGACGGTCACTGTCACCAACAACGGCACGGCGCCCGCGGAGGGCGTCGCGTTCCGGATCCGGCTCACCCGTGGTCTGGACTTCCCCGAGCCGGTCGAGGGCTGCACGTACTCCACCGTCGGGGACCAGGTCCGCCAGGCGCTGTGCGAGCTGGACGCGGTCGTCGAGCCCGGCGGCACGCTCACCACCCCCGTGCGCTTCAAGGCCCTGCCGCACGCCCTGATGGAGGCCGTGGAGTACGGCACGAGCGCCACCGGCGAGGCGCCCGGCGAGGGCTTCTCCGACAGCTACCGGCGACTGACCCTGGACGCCGACAGCTCGGCCGACCTCGTGGCGGTCGGCGAGTACACCGAGGCGCTCGCCGGCAACGGGCAGTCGGTCACCGCGAAGTTGCGCAACGACGGCCCCGGCTGGATCCAGAACCAGGTCAGCGACGATCTGCCCGGCCTGCTGGTGACCATCCCGCCCGGCGCCACCGCCACCAAGGTCCCCGCGGACTGCTCGCCGTTCCACATCGACGGCCCGAGCGGCCCGCCCGTGCCCGGCAAGCCCCGGTACGTCTGCTGGCCCGAGGACGGCACGCTCGACGTGGGCGAGGAGCACCTGTACACGTTCTCGCTGAAGTTCGACAAGGACGCCGAGGACACCAAGGGCGAGGTGAAGGCGAGCTCCGTCTACGACATCACGCCCGCGTACGACAAGAACCTCGCCAACAACACGGACTTCATCCGCATCGACTTCCCGAGCGACTACGAGCCGGAGCCGACTCCGACCCCCAGCGCCTCCGCCTCGCAAACCCCTGGTGACGGCGGCAACGAGCACGAGGGCCAGGCGGCGGGCGGCACCGGTACGACGCCGACCGCCACCCCGACGACCACGACCGAGGCGCCCACCGGCAACCTCGCGAGCACCGGCTCCGACGGCACCCCGCTCATCGCGGGCGCGGCGGCCGCGGCGGCAGCCCTGGGCGGCCTGCTGGTGCTGGCGGTCCGCCACCGCCGTAACAACGCCAACAGCTAGGCGACTGCCGGCGCGGCGGCCGGGCGTCTGCGGATCACCAGCGCCATCAGCGCGGCCGCCGCGCACAGCGCGCCCGACGCGTACCAGACGACGTCGTAGGACCCGAAGACGTCCCGCGCGACCCCGCCCAGGAAAGCGACCAGCGCGGCGCCCACCTGGTGGGAGGCGAGGACCCAGCCGAAGACGATCGCGCTGTCCTCGCCGTAGTGCTCCCGGCACAGGGCGACGGTGGGCGGGACGGTGGCGACCCAGTCGAGACCGTAGAAGACGATGAAGAAGATCATCGGCGGGCGCACGCTCGGCGCGAGCAGCATCGGCAGGAACAGCAGGGAGATGCCGCGCAGGGCGTAGTACACGGCGAGCAGTCTGCGGGCCTCGTAGCGGTCGGTGAACCAGCCGGAGGCGATCGTGCCGATGACGTCGAACACACCGATGACCGCGAGCAGGGAGGCGGCGGCCTGGACCGGCATGTGGTGGTCGTGGGCGGCGGGCACGAAGTGGGTCTGGATCAGGCCGTTGGTGGAGGCGCCGCAGATCGCGAAGGTCCCGGCGAGCAGCCAGAAAGGACCGGTGCGGGCCGCGTCGAACAGGACCTTCACGGCCCGGCGCGCGGCGCCCGTCGTGGGCGGCGGCTTCGGTACGAACTCCTTCGCACCGTAGGGCTTCAGGCCCACGTCGGCCGGGTGGTCGCGCAGCAGCAGCCAGACGAAGGGGACGACCGCGAGGGCGGCGAGGGCGACGGTGACGGCGGCCGGGCGCCAGTCGTGCTCGTCGACCATCCAGGACAGCACGGGCAGGAAGATCAGCTGTCCGGAGGCGGAGGCGGCGGTGAGGATGCCGGTGACCAGGCCGCGCCGTTCGGTGAACCAGCGGTTGGTGACCGTGGCGGCGAAGGCCAGCGCCATGGAGCCGCTGCCGAGGCCGACCAGCAGGCCCCAGCACAGCAGGAGCTGCCAGGCCGCGGTCATCCAGTACGTGAGCCCGGAGCCGATGGCGATCACGGTCAGCGCGACCGCGACGACCTTGCGGATGCCGAACCGGTCCATCAGCGCCGCCGCGAAGGGCGCGGTCAGTCCGTAGAGGGCCAGGTTGACGGAGACCGCGGCGCTGATCGTGCCGCGGGACCAGCCGAACTCCTCGTGCAGCGGGTCGATGAGCAGTCCCGGCAGGGAGCGGAAGGCGGCAGCGCCGATGATCGTCACGAAGGTGACGGCGGCGACGAACCAGGCGCGGTGGATACGGCGCTTGCGGCGGGCCTGTGTGTCGTCCGCCGCGGTCGCGGCCTCGGTTGTCTGGGTCACGTCATCGAGGATCGCGGCTGGAATCCGTCGCATCGAGTGGCCCGAAGGACAGCATTCGTTAGGATCGGGCCATGAGCAGTGACCCGGAGCCGCCCGCGTACCGCCCGCATCGTGTCGTCGTGCTCGCCCTCGACGGCCTGCTCCCCTTCGAGCTGGGCATTCCGCACCGCATCTTCGGCCGCCCCAAGGACCGCGCGGGCCGCCCGCTGTACGAGGTGCTGACCTGCTCGATCCGGCCACCGGGCCCGGTGGTCACGGACGCCGACTTCGCGGTGCTGGTGGAGCACGGCCCCGAACTGCTGGCCACCGCCGACACGGTGATCGTCCCGGCCTCCTACGAACTCGGCCCGGTCTTCGAACGGGGCACGCTCACCGAGGACCTGGCCGCCGCGCTGGCCCACATCCGCCCCGGCACCCGGCTCGCCTCCATCTGCACTGGGGTGTTCGTGCTGGCCGCCGCCGGATTCCTGGACGGCCGCCGGGCCACCACGCACTGGGCGGAGACCGACCATCTCCAGCGCCTCTTCCCGGAGATCGACGTCGACCCGGACGTGCTCTTCATCGACGACGGCGACGTGCTGACCTCGGCGGGGGTCGCCGCCGGGCTCGACCTGTGCCTGCACATGGTCCGCCGCGACCACGGCACCGCCGTCGCCAACGAGATCGCCCGCCGTACGGTCGTCCCCCCGCACCGCGACGGCGGCCAGGCGCAGTACATCCACCGCCCGGTGCCCGATCCGCAGCAGTCGACGACGACCGGCGCCCGCGCGTGGGCGCTCGGCCGGCTGCACGAGCCGATCCAACTACGGGACATGGCGGCGCAGGAGTCCATGTCGGTGCGCACCTTCACCCGCCGCTTCCGCGAGGAGGTCGGCATCAGCCCCGGCCAGTGGCTCACCCAGCAACGCGTGGAACGCGCCCGCCACCTGCTGGAATCCACCGCCCTGTCCGTGGACCAGGTGGCCCAGGACGCGGGCTTCGGCACGGCACAGTCGATGCGACAGCACTTGCAGGCGGCACTCGGGGTGACGCCTACGGCGTACCGGAGGACGTTCCGCGCCGAGGGCGTGCAGGCAGTTCAGGGTGTGCAGGCAGCCGCGGCCCGTCAGTCGCCGTAGATCCAGCTGCCGTAGGACGCCTGCTCGACCAGGCCGGCGATGGCGAGACCGGCAAGGCCCAGGATCAGGCCGAGCAGGCCGACTCGCACGAAGGAGGGGCCGATGATGGTGATCGAGTCGGCCTGAGTGGTGATGGTCCCCCAGTCACGGAACCGCCGGATGTCGTCGCGGGACACCAGCCAGAAGAACAGTCCCATGAGAAGGAAGCCCGCGCCGAAGATCAGCATGAGAAAGCCGAACACTACGAAGCCCTCCTCCCGGTCGGAATGGTCGCCGACGAAGAGCAGACCGGCGACGACCACCAGAGCGGCGGCGAAGAGCCCGAAGAGCGAGCCGCGCAGCAGGACATCTCGCAGCCGCAGGCGCGGCGTGATCACTCCGTCTCGGTCCAGCGTCGTCATGGTGGCACCCTAACCGAGCAGCGGAACACGGCCGTTCAGAAGGTGAGCACCGCCCGCGCCACCCGGCCCGCCTCCGCGTCGGCCGCCGCCTTCTCGAAGTCCTCCACCGGGTAGGTCCGGGTGACCAGTTCGTCGAGGAGGAGTCGGCCCTCGCGGTACAGGTCGGCGTAGAGGGCGATGTCGCGTTGGGGGCGGGACGAGCCGTAGCGGCAGCCGAGGATGGACTTGTCCAGGTAGAGCGTGGAGACGCGGAACGACGCCTCGGCGGTGGCCGGTGGGACGCCGAGGAGGATGGCCTGGCCGTGCCGGTCGAGGAGGTCGACGGCCGCCCGGATCAGCTCGACGCGTCCGACACACTCGAAGGCGTGGTCGGCGCCGTTGGGCAGGAGGTCCCGTACCCCTTCCGTCGACGTCAGGAAGTCGGTCGCGCCGAACCTCCGCGCCATCTCCTCCTTCGCCGGATTGGAGTCGACGGCGACGATCCGCAGGGCACCCGCGATCCGCGCCCCCTGAATGACATTGAGCCCGATTCCCCCCGTACCGATCACCACCACGCTCTCGCCCCGGTCCACCCGCGCCCGGTTGAGCACGGCCCCCACCCCGGTCAGCACCCCGCATCCGATCAACGCGGCGGACGTCAGCGGAAGTTCCCCCGGGATCCGCACGGCCTGCACGGCCTTGACGACCGTCCGCTCGGCGAAGGCGGAGTTGGCGGCGAACTGGTACACCGGGCGCCCGTCCCGCGTGAAGGGCTGCCCCGGCCGCCCGATCGCCTGCCGGCACATGGTCGGCCGCCCCCGGTCGCACTCGGCGCACGCACCGCAGTTGGCGAGGGTGGACAGCGCCACATGGTCCCCGGGCCCGACATGGGTGACCCCCACACCCACGGACTCCACCACCCCGGCACCCTCGTGGCCCAACACCACAGGAACGGGGAAGGGTATGGTCCCGTCCACCACACTCAGATCGCTGTGGCACAGGCCCGCCGCCGCGATGGCGACCCGCACCTCGCCCGGCCCCGGTTCGCGCACCTCCAGATCGTCCACGACCTCGGTCCGCTTGCCGTCGAACAGCACTCCGCGCATCAGACGACCCCCTTGGGCTCCCTGGGCAGGCCGAGCACCCGCTCGGCGATGATCGTGCGCTGGACCTGATCCGAGCCGCCATAGATGGTGTCGGCCCGGGAGAAGAGGAACAGCTGCTGGAACGGCTCGAGTTCGTAGGGCGCGGCAGGCGTCCAGTCGGCCGGACCGACCGCCGCACCGGCGCCGCGCACCTGCACCGCCAGCTCCCCGAGCCGCTGGTGCCACCCGGCCCACAGCAGCTTGGCCACGCTGGCGGCGCCCGCGTCCCCGGCGCCGCCCAGGGTGCGCAGGGCGTTCCAGCGCATCGTGCGCAGCTCGGCCCACAGCCGGACGATCCGGTCCCGCAGCACGGGATCCGCGACGGCACCGGTGTCGACCGCGGCCCGCACGACCTGCTCCAACTCCCGCGCGAAGCCGATCTGCTGGGCCAGCGTGGACACCCCGCGCTCGAAGCCGAGCAGGCTCATCGCCACCCGCCAGCCGTTGCCCTCCCCGCCGACGACGTGCTCCACGCGCGCGTGCGCGCCGTCGAAGAAGACCTCGTTGAAGTCACTGGTGCCGGTCAGCTGCCGGATCGGGCGGACGTCGATCCGGCCGGGCTGGTCCATGGGCACGAGCAGGAAGCTCAGCCCGTGGTGCCGACGGGACCCCGGCTCGGTGCGGGCCAGGACGAAGCACCAGTCCGCCTCGTGGGCGAGCGAGGTCCAGATCTTCTGCCCGGTGACGCGGTACGCGCCCGTGGCGTCCCGCGCGGCCACCGTCCGTACGGCCGCCAGGTCCGACCCGGCGCCGGGTTCGCTGTACCCCTGGCACCACAGCTCCTCCCCTGCGGCCACCGGGGGCAGGAAGCGTGCCTTCTGCTCCTCGGTGCCATGGGCGAGCAGGGTGGGCGCCAGCAGCTTCTCCCCGATGTGCCCCGACCTGGGGGGCGCGCCGGAGCGGGCGTACTCCTCGGCCCAGGCGACCTGCTGGGTGAGCGTGGCGGTCCGGTTTCCGTAGCCGCCCTCCGGCCAGGAGAGGCCGATCCAGCCTGCCGCACCGAGGGTCCGTTCCCAACCGCGGCGGTCCTGTGCCGCATCGGCGTGCGCGGCGAGCCAGGCCCTGGCCTCCACGCGGAACGCCTCGTCCGCGGCTGAGAATCCGAAGTCCACGACAAGTCCCCCTCTACGAGGCGTTCGGCGGCCGGAGCAGCGGCATCGGGTCGGTCCCCACCGTCCCCGGCAGGAACTCGGCGATCCGTTCCGGTGTCCAGGACCCGTCGGCGTACGCGGCGCGCAGTTCCCTGGGCTGTGCCCAGACCGCCAGCTTCGGCCCGGCGATCGTGTACACCTGCCCGGTGATGCCCTGGTCCCGGGCCCGGTCGGACAGCAGATAGACGACCAGGGCGGCCACGTCCTCCGGCTCCCCGATCTCCGTCAGCTCCATGGGGACCTTCGCCGACATCCGGGTCCGGGCGACCGGCGCGACCGCGTTCGCCGTCACCCCGTACTTGCTCAGGCCCAGCGCGGCGCTGCGCACCAGCGAGATGATCCCGCCCTTCGCCGCGCTGTAGTTGGCCTGCGAGTACGAGCCCTGATGGTTGCCGCTGGTGAATCCGATCAGGGTCCCGGAGCGCTGCTGCCGCATCAGCGCCGAGGCCGCGCGGAACACCGTGAACGTGCCCTTGAGGTGGGTGGCGATCACCGGATCCCACTCCTCCTCGGTCATGTTGAACAGCATCCGCTCCCGCAGGATCCCGGCGACGCACACGACCCCGTCGAGCCGCCCGTACGACGACACGGCGACGTCCACGACCCGCTGCCCGCCCGCCATGGCGGAGATGTCGTCGGCGACCGCCACGGCCGCTCCCCCGGCGGCCTCGATCTCCTTGACGACCCCTTCGGCGACGTCGCTCGTCGGTGCGGCGCCGTCCACCCCGACGCCGTAGTCGTTGACGACCACGCGCGCCCCCTCGGCCGCCGCCGCCAGCGCCACCGCGCGGCCGATCCCCCGTCCCGCGCCGGTCACGGCGATGACCTTGCCTGCCAAGAAGTTCCCCACGCCCGGCCCCTTCCCGCGGTTTCTGACGGACCGTTAGATTTTATGTCCCGCCGGACAGTCGGAGACAAGCCCCGGGGAGGGACCGATGTCACTGCCGGACGCGTTCCACGAGATCGCCAAGCGCGTGAACAACTGGGGCCGTTGGGGCGCCGACGACGAACTGGGCACCCTCAACCTGATCACCGACGACGTCGTCCGCGAGGCGGCTGCCTGCGTGCGCGGCGGGCGGCGGATCCCGCTCGCGCTGCCGCTCGGCCAGGACGGTGTGCAGAGCGGGATGATCCCCGGGCGGATCAATCCGCTGCACGCGATGGTGCAGATCAACCAGGAGATCTTCGGCCCGGGGACGGTCGCGTGCAGCGACGACGCCGTGACGATGGGCCTTCAGGCGGGCACCCACTGGGACGCGCTCACCCATGTCTCGCACTCCGGCCGCCTCTACAACGGCCGCCCCGCGGACAGCATCACCGCGCACGGCGGCGCCTCCTTCGCGGGGATGGCGACGGCGCGGCACATCGTCTCGCGCGGGGTGCTGCTCGACGTGGCACGCGCGCGCGGCGTGGAGCGGCTCGACGGCGGGCACGCCGTGACGCCCGAGGACCTGGAGGCGGCCGAGGAGTTCGCGGGCACGCGCGTGCGGGCCGGCGACATCGTGCTCGTGCGCACCGGGCAGATGCGGGTGTACCTCGCCGGGGACAAGCACGGCTACGGCTATCCGTCTCCGGGTCTGTCGATCCGCACTCCGGAGTGGTTCCACGCGCGCGATGTGGCCGCCGTCGCCAACGACACCCTCACCTTCGAGATCTTCCCGCCGGAGATCGAGGACCTGTGGCTGCCCGTGCACGCGCTCGACCTGGTGGAGATGGGGATGCCGCAGGGCCAGAACTGGAATCTCGAAGAGTTGTCCACAGCCTGTGGACAAGAGGGCCGCCACACCTTCCTGTTGTCGGCGACGCCCGAGCCGTTCGTCGGCGCGACAGGCGCCCCGGTGGCTCCGGTCGCGGTGCTGTGAACCTCTGAAGTGCGGTTGGCGGCGCGCGATCTGCCCGCCCCGAGCACGGAAGCGCGCACCGCCATCCCACTCCGGCGCACCCGCCCCGACTGTCCCCCGGGCCCTGAGGGAGCCGACGCCGAATCGCGACCCGCACTCGTCGAGGGCTCCCGTCACCGAAACCCTCGTCGTCCCCTCACGGCGAATCGCTGACCACAAGCGTGATCAAACGGACACGCGTCGTCAACACCTGTTCGGAGATTTATTACTTACGCCCCATATGCGGCAGGCGCACACTGAAGCATGTCCCGGCGCATCGCGCCGCGTCCGGCGCAAAGGAAAGGGGCTCATGGCCCGCGATCGGCTCCGCGTACCCCGCGGGCGCCGTACCACCGCCGCCCGGCCATGGGCGCCTCACACCGCCTCGAACGCCAGCCCTTCGAAGGCTCCGCCGCCGTAGGCCGCGGCGGGTTCGCGCTGTTCGGCACAGCGGTCGAGTTCGCACCAGATGCGCTTGCCGGGGCCCTCGGGCATCCAGCCCCAGCGGTCGGCCAGTCCGTCGACGAGGGCGAGGCCCCGGCCGCCGGTCTCCCCGCCGCCCGCACAACGCGGCACCGGGGCCCGGCCGCTGGCGTCGACCACTTCCAGACGGACGGTGACCGCCTCGGGGCCGGCCGCGGCCCCGGGCAGGAACAGCCGCAGCACGGCCGGGCAGCCGGTGTGCACCACGGCGTTGGTGACCAGTTCGGACACGAGCAGGACCAGGGTCTCCGACAGCGACTCATCGGCCCCTATCCCGGAACCGGCGAGCCTGGAGCGGGCCCACCGCCGGGCTCGCCCCACTTCAGCGGGGTCGGGCCGGATCTCCAGCTGCACTTGAAGCACCTGCACCGCTCACACCATCCGAACCGGCGGACTCATAGCCCCGCGCCTCACGAGGGCCACGATCGTAGCCATTTTTTGCATGACCAGAACAATGGCCGGAGCCAGGGTCACGGAACGTGAATCCCTTACGAGAAAGCATGGTTGACGTACAGTCACCCCAACAAGCGCTTCGGGCATATTCCAGCGCGAAGGAGTACCCGTGCGGGATACTGTGCGACGCTCGTGCCGGGGAGTCGAACAGGCGGGGGCCGGAACCGCGCCCGCCCTGCGAGAACCGGCACGCATCGCCGGATCCGGAGCCGCCTCAGGGGCAACTCCGGCATGGCTCGTGCTCGGAACCACTCGCATCCCACACAAGGTACCGGAGCGGGGCGCCGACTCCAGGACGTGACGAGTCACACGTAGGACACAACCCGATATCAACGCTCCGTAGTTCCGGTATGCCACAATCCGCGACACCGAAGGCTGACCCGGTACCAGATCCGCAGCCCAGAAGCCCTTCTCGCCCCTCAGTCGGCCAACTCGGCGGCGAGCAGCTCCTCACTCTCCGTCCCGCCACCGCCACGCTGCGCCCGGACCCAGGCCCGTTTGAGATGCAGCTGCACCTCGCACTCCCAGGTGAAGCCCATTCCGCCGTGCACCTGGAGGCAGTCGCGGGCGCCGCGTACGGCGGCCTCGTCGGCGAGCAGGCGGGCCGCGGCGATGTCGGCGGGGTCACCGGTCACCGCGGCGGCGTACACGGCGGCACGGGCGGTCTCCGCCTGCACCAGCATGTCGGCGCACAGGTGCTTGACCGCCTGGAAGGCCCCGACCGGCTGTCCGAACTGCTCACGGGTCCGGGCGTGTTGCACGGCCAGCTCGCACGCGCGCGTGGCGGTGCCGAGCTGCTCGGCGGCGGTGAGGAGGACGGCCGGCGGGTCCGCGGGGGCCGCTCCCGCGGGCACGCGGTGAAGCGGCGTCAGCGGGTCCACGGAGCGCAGGGGCAGGGCGCCGGAGGCATCGCCCAGCACCACGTCCGCCGCGTCGAGCCACTCCACCAGGACGCCGTCCACGGCCGTCACGACGGCCTCCCCGGTGGCCGCGCCCGGCACCGAGCCCGCCGCCAGCTGCGTGGCGGCCAGCGGGCCGGGCAGCAGCGCCCGGCCCGCCTCCTCGAAGACCAACACGGCCTCCGGCAGCCCGAGTCCGACCCCGCCGTCCGACTCGGGCAGCCGCAGCGCGAAGAACCCCGCCTCTCCCAGCTCCCGCCACAGGGCCCGGTCGAGGCCCGGTGCGTCCACGGCCGCGCGCAGCGCCTCGGGGCCGCACCGGCGCTCCAGCAGCTCCCGCATGCCGGCCTTCAACGCCCGCTGTTCCACGCTCAGTTGGAACCGCATGCTCACCGCCCCTTCGGCAGCCCGAGGATCCGTTCGGCCACGATGTTCCGCTGGATCTGCGAGGTCCCGGCCGCGATGGTGTACGACAGCGACGACAGCCGGTCGAGCACCCAGCCCCGGCCGAGATCGAGGGCGTCGGGCCCGAGGACGTCGGCGGCGGCGTCGTAGAGCTCCTGGCGGGCGTGCGAGTACCTCAGTTTGAAAACCGAACCGCCCACCCCGGGCACCCCGCTCACCGACGCCTCGCTCACGTTCCACTGCGTGAGGCGCCACAGCGCGCGGAACTCGGCGTTGAGGCGGCCGAGCCTGCGCCGTAGCGCCGGATCGTCCCAGCGGCCGTTCTCTCTGGCCTCGGCGGCGAGTTCGCGCAGGACGCGGCGGCAGGCGACGACCTCGCCGACGAAGGCCGTGCCGCGCTCGAAGGAGAGCGTCACCATCGTCACGCGCCAGCCGTCGTTCTCCGCGCCGACCCGGTTCGCCACCGGCACCCGCACCTCGTCGAGGAAGACCTCGGCGAACTCGGTGGACCCGGCGAGGGTACGCAGCGGCCGTACGGTGACGCCCGGGGCGTCCATGCGCATCGCCAGCCAGGTGATGCCCCGGTGCCTGGGCGCCTCGGGGTCGGTGCGCACCAACAGCTCGCACCAGTCGGCGACTTCGGCGTGCGAGGTCCAGATCTTGGATCCGGTCACCACATAGTCGTCGCCGTCGCGCCACGCGCGCGTGCGCAGCGCCGCTAGGTCGGATCCCGCGCCGGGTTCACTGAAGCCCTGGCACCAGACCTCCGCGCCGCGCAGGATCGGCGGCAGCCAGCGCGCCCGCTGTGCGGGGGTGCCCTCGGCGGCGATGGTGGGGCCCGCGTGCAGCAGCCCGACGAAGTTCGCGCCCACGTAGGGCGCGCCCGCGCGCTCGGTCTCCTCCAGGTAGATCAACCGGGTGGTCGGCGAGGCGTCCCAGTGCACGTCGGCGTACCCCGCGTCATGGAGCATGTGCTGCCAGCCGAGGTCGTAGGCGCGTCGGCCGGGCCAGTCGGAGGGGTCCGGCGCCTCGGGCAGCTTCGGCAGCACCTCGCCGAGCCACTGCCGCAGGCGCGCCCGGAACTCCTCCTCCTCGGGCGTGTACGAGAGGTCCATACGGCGGCCACCAATCTGACGATCCGTCAGTTCAGGCTAGCCCCGCACCCCTGGACCGACAAGGCGGGGCGCCCTACGCTCTGTCCACCATCTGACGCATCGTCAGCAAAGGGGCCCGCCGCCGTGACCGACGCCACCGTGACCGAGACCGCACACGATCTGAGCTCCGCCCGGACCCTGTGGGACCTGCTCGACCGCCGCGCCGCCCGCACCCCCGACCGGCCGCTCCTCCTCCAGGAGGACCGCTCCCTGAGCTTCGGCCGGCTGCGCGCGCGTGCCGAGCGGGTGGCGGCCGGTCTGTACGACCTGGGGGTGCGCCCCGGCACCGTCGTGGCCTGGCAGCTGCCCACCCGGATCGAGACGGTCCTGCTCTCCTTCGCCCTGGCCCGCCTCGGCGCCGTGCAGTCCCCGGTCATCCCCTTCTACCGGGACCGCGAGGTCGGCTTCGCGCTGCGCGAGTCCAAGGCCGAGTACTTCGCCGTACCGGGCACCTGGCGCGGCTTCGACCACACCGGGATGGCGCACCGGCTCGGCGCGAAGGGCGTCTTCGAGGCGTACGACCGCCTCCCGGACGGCGATCCGGCGGTACTGCCCGAACCGCCCGCCGAGGGCACCTCCGTCCGCTGGATCTACTGGACCTCGGGCACCACCTCCGACCCCAAGGGCGTGCTGCACACGGACCGTTCGCTGATCGCGGGCGGCTCCTGCCTCGCCCACGCCCTGCGCCCGGACCCCGCCGACGTCGGCTCGATCGCCTTCCCCTACGCCCACATAGGCGGCCCCGACTACATGGTGATGCTGCTGCTGTACGGCTTCCCGGCGGTGCTGTTCGAGCAGTTCGCGCTGCCGGAGGCGCTCGCGGGCTTCCGGCGGCACGGGGTGACGATGGCGGGCGGGTCGACGGCCTTCTACTCGATGTTCCTGACCGAGCAGCGCAAACAGCCCGGCACCAAGGTGGTCCCGACGCTCCGGCTGCTCGCGGGCGGCGGGGCGCCCAAGCCGCCGGAGCTGTATCACGCGGTCGTGCGGGAGATGGACGTACAGCTGACCCATGGCTACGGCATGACCGAGGTGCCGATGATCACGATGGGCGATCCGGACGACGACCCGGAGCTGCTCGCCACCACGGAGGGGCGGCCGCCCGCGGGGATGGAGATCCGGATCGTCGACGGGGAGGTGCGGCTGCGCGGCGAGGCGGTGTGCCGGGGCTATCTGGACCCGGCGCAGAGCGCGGCGGCCTTCGACCCGGAGGGGTTCCTGCGCACCGGCGACCTGGGCCGTCTCACCGACAGCGGGCATCTGGTGCTCACCGGGCGGCTGAAGGACGTGATCATCCGCAAGGGGGAGAACATCTCGGCCCAGGAGATCGAGGATCTGCTGCACCGGCACCCGGCGGTCGCGGACGCGGCCGTCATCGGGCTGCCCGACGCCGAGCGCGGGGAGCGCGTGTGCGCCGTCGTGGAACAGCCGCCGGGGGCGGAGGAGTTGAGCCTGGCGCGGCTCACCGCGTATCTGCGCGCGGAAGGGCTGTCCGTGCACAAGCTGCCGGAGCAGCTGGAGGTGGTGGACGCCCTTCCGCGCAACGACACGCTGCGCAAGGTACTCAAGTACAAGCTCAGGGAACGCTTTTCGGCGAGCGCCGGGCCTACTCGGGCACCGTGAAGTAGCGGGCGAAGGCGGTCACGACCTCGGACTCCTCCACCCGGCCGTCGTGATCGGCGTCGAGCGTGTCCGCGGCGGCCCGCGCGATGTCGGCGTTCACGCCCAGGGCGGTCAGTACGCGCACGGTGTCGGTGAGGGTGGCCGCACCGTCGCCGTCCCCGTCGGCCACGGCGAGGGCCGCGTGCAGGAAGGGGCGGGCGATCTCGGCGAACCGGTCGGGGTTGTCGCGCAGTCGCTTGACCGCGCCGCCCACGAACTCGTCCCGCGTGATGCGCTGGTCACCGTCCCGGTCCGCTATTCCCGCCATGCCCTGCCAGAACGCCTCGGCGCCGATGTACACCGCCTGGCCCTTGTCGGACCGGGCCGCCGTACCGAACTCCGCCAGCACGGCCTTGGCCGCCGCGTTGAAGTCCGCGCGGTCGATATAGCCGTTGCCGTCCTGGTCGAAGGTGGCGAACCGGGCGGCGATCCTGCGCTCGTACTCGCTGCTGACCATGTCTTTTCGTGCCGCCTTTACGTCACGTGGGGTGCTTCTGGCACGGAGCGTACGACGCCGGGGGCCGTCCGCGAGCGAGAAAATGATGGTTGTGCCAAGACCGAGGGAATTTTGGGACAACGGCGTGGCCGAACGGCAGGCCCTAGGCCGACAGCGGCCCCGTCGCCTCGTCGGTGGCCGAGTCCAGGTCGGGGTGGACGTCGAACAGGCGCCGGACGCCCAGGGCGCCGAGGACGCGGTTGACGTGGGAGCCCTCGACGGCGCCGTGGGCGGGCAGGATCAGGCGCAGCCGGCCCCGGCAGGAGCGCACCAGCCGGCGGGCGGCGATCAGCACGCCGACCCCGCTGGAGTCGCAGAAGAAGACCTCGGACAGATCGAGCACGAGGCTGTGGCGGCCCTCGGCCACCTTGTCGTGTATGCGCTGACGCAGCGCGGGCGAGGTCACGAGATCCAGTTCGCCCGACACGCGCAGCACGGCCCACCCGCCTTGCTCCTCGCAGGTCACCTTGAACGCCACCGCCATGCCCTTCGCTCGCCGGACCCCCCGCAAACGGAAGCTCTCCCTACGCTTCCATGCAGCGCGGCTGCCCAGCGGCAGTGCCCTGAAACTCCGGGCCAGAAACAGAAGAAGTCACAAAGAGGCTTGTTTCTGTCGTCTCCAGTCCTGTTCGATCAGTTCTGGACCGGGTAGGCGACCGTTCACTATCACCCGGGGCCTCCCAGGGGGCGCACATTGCGACAAAGGGGCGTGCGCTGTCAGAGGTGCCGACTACATTCGAGGAGACGGTGGGAGCAGTCTTGACCAGGGCACAGGCAGTGTGACGGGAGGGGGCCGCATGGCGAAGAAGGACGCACCGCCCCGCTGGGACCGCAAGATGCAGCAGCGCCTGGCACGCGGTGAGGCGGCCGCCCTCGGCGAGCTCTACGACCGGTTCGCCTCCCTTGTGCACGGCCTGGCCCACACCGTCCTCGGCGACGAGCACGCCGCCGACAGCGTCACCCGCGAGGTCTTCACCCACGTCTGGGAGCACCCCGACGCCTACGACCCCAAGCAGGGCCCGCTGCGCTCCTGGGTGGCCGATCTCGCCCACCGCCTCGCCGTACGTCGCCTGCGCGCCACCGAGACGGCCGCGCTCGCCCGGGGCGGCCACGGCACCCCCGAGGACCTGGAGCGCAAGGTGCGCCACGCCTCGGTCGCCGCCCGCGCCGACTACATCGTCCAGGCCATGCCGGTGCCCCTGCGCGCCGCCCTGGAGCTGGCCTACTTCCAGCGCCGCGACTACCGCCAGACCGCCGCCGACCTCGGGGTGACCGAGGACGAGGCCCGCCGCCGGCTCCGTCTCGGCCTGCAACTGCTCGCCACCGCCCACGACGCCGGCGCCCCGCCGGGACTCGGGGGTGCGGTGTGAACGACCTGGGCCGGTTCGAGGCGTACGACGACCACGAGGGGGACGGCGAGCCCAAGAAGGAGCACAAGGACGATCAGCGGCAGCAGGGCGGCGCCGGGCAGAACCCCGGCGCGTCCGCTCCCGGCGGCCCCGCCGACGGCGGCGGCGACAGCCCGCGCCCCGGCCCCGGCCGGCCGCCCCGCATACCGCTGCCCCGCGCCTCCGTCGAGGACACCGGCAGGCCCCTGCCCGACCTGGACCGGCCGGCGCCGCTCGTCCTGGCGCACCCGGTGCTGAAGTCCCTGCTCGGCGCGTGGGCGCTGGCCGCCTGTTCGCCGGAGGAGGCGCTTGCCGTGGAGGCGCACCTCGGCGACTGCGGATCCTGCGCCGACGAGGCGCTGAGGCTGCGCGAGGCCGTCGGTCTGCTGCACCCGGCGGAGAGCCTCGACCTGGACCCCGCCCTGCGCACCCGGGTCCTGGAGAGCTGCCTGGAGCGCCGCCCGCCGCGCATCCCGGTCCCCGGCTGGGCGGCCGCGTACGACGCCGAGACGGCGCGTCTGGACGCGCTGCTGCAGGACTTCGGGGACGCCGAGTGGCACGCGCCCGTGCGGCTGCGCTGGTTCCGGGCCGACAAGCCGACCAGCCGCCGTACGACGGTCGCCGGGGTGATCGCGCATCTGCTCACCGTCGACGGCCTGGTCGCGGTCGCCCTGGGCCTGGACGACCCGCTGGGCGAGGTCCCGGCCGACCGCCCCACCCCGTCCGCCCGGACCGAGGCGTACTGGCGGGCCTCGCACTTCCCGCCCACCCGCTCGGTGCGGGCGCCCTGGCGGGGGCAGAGCCACGACCTGGTCCGTACGGTCTCCTTCACGGGCGGCCAGGCGGGCGCGCTGCCCGTCTCCTACGGCGACTTCGAACTGCCGCTGCACGACGCGATGCTGGACCGGGCGTTCGAGTGCTGGGTGCACGCGGGGGACATCGCGGACGCCGTGGACTATCCGTACGAGCCGCCCTCGGGCCGACATCTGCACGACATGATCGACCTGGCGGCCCGGATGCTGCCCGCCACGCTGGCCAGACGCCGCCGCGACGGGCTGGCGGCGCCCGGACGGGGCCGTAGCCTGCGGCTGGAGATCGAGGGGTCGGGCGGGGGCGAGTGGCTGATCCCGCTGGACTCACTGGCGGCGGTGGGCTCCGTCGAGCGGGAGGTCGCGCACGTGGCGCTGGACGGGGCGGAGTTCTGCCACCTGGCCGCGGGCCACGTGTCTCCTGCGGAGGCTGCGGCGGGGCAGGTCGGTGACGGTGACGCGATTCGGGATGTGCTGTTCTCGGTGGCGTCGTTGAGCCGTCTGTAGGAGCTGGTTGTCGGTTCGTGGGCGGCTGCGGGTGGGTGGGGGCTGGTCGCGCAGTTCCCCGCGCCCCTGGACGTCGGACCAGTGGACCCGGGCTTTTCAGGGGCGCGGGGAACTGCGCGAGCAACCACGAATCACCCACGGCCGCCTACGAAACAGAACCCCGCAGACGCCTAGGCGAACACAACCGTCCGTCGCCCATTCAGCAGAATCCGTCGCTCCGCATGCCACTTCACGGCCCGCGCCAGCGCCTGGCACTCGACATCCCGCCCGATGGCCACCAACTGGTCCGGCGTCACACCGTGGCCGACCCGCTCGACCTCCTGCTCGATGATCGGCCCCTCGTCGAGATCCGCCGTCACGTAGTGCGCCGTCGCACCGATCAGCTTCACACCCCGCGTGTGGGCCTGGTGATACGGCTTCGCACCCTTGAAGCTCGGCAGGAAGGAGTGGTGGATGTTGATGATCCGCCCACTGAGCTGCTTGCACAGATCGTCCGAGAGCACCTGCATGTAGCGAGCGAGGACGACCAGCTCGACGTTCTCCTCGCGCACGATCTCCAGCAGCCGCGCCTCGGCCTGCGCCTTGGTGTCCCTGGTCACCGGGATGTGGTGGAACGGAATGTTGTACGAGCCCACCAGCTCGGCGAAGTCCGTGTGGTTGGACACCACCGCCGCGATCTCCACCGGAAGCGCCCCGATCCGCGCCCGGAACAGCAGGTCGTTCAGGCAGTGCCCGAACTTGGAGACCATCAGGACGATGCGCATCTTCTCGTCGGCCCGGTTGATCTGCCAGTCCATCTGGAAGGAGTCACCGATCGCCGCGAAGCTCGCCCGCAGCTTGTCCACCGTCACCGGCGACTCCGCCGAGAAGTGGACGCGCATGAAGAACAGACCCGTGTCGTGGTCCCCGAACTGCTGACTGTCCTCGATGTTGCAGCCGGTCATGAAGAGGTAGCTCGACACGGCGTGCACGATGCCCTGCTTGTCCGGGCAGGACAGGGTCAGGACGTACTGGTCGGGGGTGACCGCGGCTCGGTCGGACTGCTCGTTCATGCAGCACAGGGTCCCACAGACGGCACCCGCCGATCACGGCCGTCCCGCTACGCGGACCTCGTCATGATCCGCAGCACTTCCAGGGTGCGCGGCGGGGCGTCCGCCTCGTCCCCGTCGCTCGCCGCCATCCGCACATGCGCGTCCCGCGCCGCGCGCACCGCGTCCGGCCACCCCTGGTGTTCCAGGTACGCGGCGACCGGGGCGTCGGGCCCGACCTGGTGCATGATCCGCAGCACCCGCAGTACGGCGGTGTCGACGAGCGCCGCCTCCTGGGAGTCGCGGAAGATCGTGCCGACGTACTTCTCGGCGGACCAGTTGTCCAGCCAGGTGTCCTCGACCAGGCGGTACACGGCATCGGTGACGTCTCCGTAGCCGTCGACACCGGCCAGCCAGACGTCCCTCTGGAACACCGGGTCGGAGAGCATGTGCAGCGCGGAGCGCACATTGCTGCGCCAGCGCCACCAGGGCATGTCGTTCAGTGGCATGCCGCCCATGGTGGAGGAGCGACGGCCGCGACGGGAAGAGTTCTCCGAACCTTGCACGGTCATCGATCGTACGTTCTCTGTCGAACGGAGTTCGAGGACCCCCGTAATTCACCTTGTGGTCACCTTCTGTTGACCACGGATGACTCCCCGGTTAGTGATGTGACGGAATCGTGCGTGTCCATGACCGGCAGGCGTCGCATACGCAATACCCATCTCCCCGCGTTCGCGCAACCCGTCAGAGCCACCGTGCGTAAAGCGGCGGCCCTGATCGCGTGTGCGTCGCTCGCTGTCGGTTGCGGGGTCATCCCCGGTGTCACGGGGGGCGCCGGGGCTGACGACGGCACCATCACCGTGATGACCTGGGCACCCCAGGACACGACCGCCACCAACAAACCGGGCATGCCCGCGCTCGCCCTGGCGTACGCGCGCTGGATCAACTCCCAGGGCGGTCTGAACGGCCGCAAGCTGCGCGTCCTGAACTGCAACGACCACAACGACAGCGTCGCCGCGGCGAAGTGCGCCGAGCGCGCCGTCGACGAGAACGTGGTCGCCGTCGTCGGCTCCTACAGCCAGTACGGCGACTCCTTCTTCCCCACGCTGGAGAGCGCGGGCATCCCGTACATCGGCGGCTACGGCGTCACCGGCGCCGAGTTCACCAGCCCGCTCTCCTACCCGGTCAACGGCGGCCAGCCCAGTCTGCTGGCCGGCCTCGGCCGGGAGCTGGCCAAGAACTGCGGGCCCGTCGCCCTGGTCCGGCCTGACAGCATCGCCGGCGACGAGCTGCCCGCACTGCTGAACTCCGGGCTGTCCGCGGGCGGCCACACCGAGGCGGGCGACCAGCTGGCGGCGGAGGACGCCACCGAGTACTCGGCCCACTCGCAGCAGGCGCTGGAGTACACCACCGCCGACCCGGCCCGCCCCGGCTGTGTGGTGCCCGCCCTCGGGGACCGCACCAGCACCTTCATGGACTCCTTCCGGCGCGGCCGCGAGGAGTCCGGGAACGTCCGTACGGCGACCGTGCTGGGCAGTGTCGACCAGACCGTGATCGACGCCTCCGGCGGCAAGTCCGGCCCGTACGAGGGGGCGTACATCACCGGCTGGTACCCGGTGGCCAGCGACCCGCGCTGGGACGCGATGAAGAAGGTCATCAGCGCGCAGGCCTTCGGCGACAACCGCATCGACCCGGCG
Source organism: Streptomyces cinnabarinus (assembly GCF_027270315.1). Classification (NCBI taxonomy): domain Bacteria; kingdom Bacillati; phylum Actinomycetota; class Actinomycetes; order Kitasatosporales; family Streptomycetaceae; genus Streptomyces; species Streptomyces cinnabarinus. The sequence goes on from NZ_CP114413.1 coordinate 4,107,610, forward strand.
GACGCCGGAGTGCAGACCACCTGGATCGCCTACACCGTCTTCAAGGCCGTCGTGGACTCCATCGGCGACGGCGAGGTGACCGCCCGCTCGGTCCGCCGGGCTCTGGACGACGGTCTGGAGATCGGCACCGGCGGACTCACGCCCAAGTTGAACTGGGAGTACTCCGAGAGCCTCGCCTCGGTCGGCTTCCCCCAGCTGGTCAACGCCGATGTGACGCTCCAGGTCGTCCGGGACGGCCGGCTGGTGTCGGCCCGCAAGGGCTTCATCGATGTGACGAAGACCCTGCAACAGGCCGACCTGGGCTGACCGCCCCGTCCGCGCCCTACGACAGGCCCTAGAGCTGGGTGGGCTGGCGCTCGGTCAGAGCGTGCGTCTTCGCGATCGAGTTCCACAGGCCCGCGGCCTTGGTCTTCTCGGTGCTGGCCGTCACGCTCGCCTGGTTGCCCGCCTGGGTCTGGGGAGTGCCGCCGGCCTGCCCCTTCTTGCAGAGCTTGCCCCGGCGCTGCGCGACCTGGTCGGCCCAGGTCGCGTAGTGGTTGTCCGCCGACGCGGACGCCTGCCAGGCCTTGGTCAGGGCCGCGGTCAGCTCGGTGTTCTGCGGCAGCTTATCCACGGCCAGCGTGCCCAGCTTGGTCACCAGGTCGTTGCGCTGCTTGGCGGCGTCCCGGAGGTCCTTGGCGGCCTGGCCGAGGTTGGTGCACGCCTTCACGTCGGCCACCGCGTTGATGACCATGGTCCGGCTGTTGCCGCTGACGGCGAGCAGCTTGTCCAGCTCCACGGCCTGGGCCTTGACCGGGTCGACGGACGGCGACGGGGAGGCGGACGCGGACTGGCTCGCCGGGGCGGTGGCGGCGACGGTCTTGTTGTCGTCCTCGTCCCCGCCACCGGCGCCCATCATCGCGCCCGCGCCTATTCCGAGGACGGCGATCCCGACGCCGACGGCCGCGAAGAGCGGCACCCGCGATCCGGTACGGCCGCTGCCGCGGCGGGGCTCGTCGTCGTGCGTCTCGCGCCGGGGGATGAACTGCGGCTGCCGGTCGCCGCCGCCGTAGGACGGCTGGGGCTGCGGCTGCTGGAAGCGCGGCATCTGCTGGGTGGAGGCGGCCGGGGGCTCACCGCCCGGCTCGCTGCGGAAGAGGTTGTCGAACTCGGCGGGCGGCTGCCGCTCGCCGCCGCCCGCCGGTACGGGCGGGATGAGCTGCGTGGCGTCGGCGTCCGGGCCCGGCGCCGCGGAGCGCGGGACCCGGCCCAGCACCGTGGTGCTCTCGCCGGGCGTCTCCGGGTTCACCTCGGGCGGCAGCGCCCCGCCACCGACCGGCGGTATGTACTGCGTCGCACCGTCGTCGACGACCGGGGGGATGTACTGGGTGGCGCCGTCGTCCCCGTAGGAAGCGGCGGCCGGGAACTCACCGGAGCCACCGTAGGGGGCCGCGGGCGGGAGGGCGTCGGCGCCGTGGGCGGCCGCCTGCGGTAGCGCGTCGGTGCCATAGGAGGCAGCGGGCGGAAGCGCGTCGGCGCCGTAGGAAGCCGCGGGCGGGACCGCTCCCGCGTTCTGGGGGGCGTAGCCCTGTGCCGGGGTGCCGTAGTACTGCGCCGGGGTCTCCGGGGGGAGGGGCTGGGACGTGGCGTCCGGGGTGCCCCAGGCGGCCGCGGGCTGCTCGCCGCTCGACCAGGGCTGCGCGGGCGGCGGCGTCCAGCCCTGTGCCGGGGGCGGGGCCGCCGGCGGCTGGTGCTGCTCGGGGCCCCAGGAGCCGCTCCACGCCTGACCGCCCGACGGGGCCGCCGGGGCGGGCGGCGGGGTCGGCTGAACCGGGTGCTGGGGGCCGACTGGGCTGCCCGTCATACCCGGGAGCAGCGGCTCCCCTCCGTCTGAGGGCAGCACGATGCCTTCGCGCGCGGGCCGCGCCGAGGGCTCCTCGCCCTGTCCACTCTGCGTCACCGGGACTCCTACGAATGGGGGACCTTCGGAATCGTCGGCTCACGCTACCGGGTCCCAAGAGCGGCGTGCCACGCAGCTCAGAACGTGACGTACGTCCCTGTGACCGCCGTAACAGCGCGGTCCCCCATTCCCCGTCCCCGTCCTCCTCTCCCTCTCGGTGCCTTTGTTTCCCGTGTGTTCACGGCCGCGTATCCCGGCCACGCGCGCTGGTCCTCGTCACGCCGCCTGGAGATCCAGCCGCGCCCCGAACTCCCTTACCACCGGCTCCTCCCGGTACGGCTCAAGCCGTTGCTGGAAGTCCTCCAGGTAGTCGGCACCGCGGTTGGAGCGCAGGGTCTCCAGCAGTTCGACGGCCTTCAGGCCGGTGTGGCAGGCCTGTTCGACCTCGCGCTGCTGCACCTGCGCTGTGGCGAGGAGCACGTAGCCGATCGCCCGCCGTCGCGCCTTGCCCTCCGGCAGCCCCGCGAGGGACTCCTCGGCGCACCGGGCCGCGGCCTCGGCCTGCCCGAGATCACGGTGGCAGTGCGCCAACTCGTCGGCCAGATAGGCCCCGTCGAAGTGGGCGATCCACGGCGGGTCGTCCCCGGAGGCCGGATCCGCCGCCTCCAGCGCGCTCACCGCCCGCCCGGACGCCACCTGCGCCCCTCGTACGTCGCCCATGAGCGCGTGTCCCCGGGCCTCGGCGGCGTGGAACATCGCCTCCGCGCGCGGGGTCACGCGCCCCCGCGCCCCCTCCTGCGCGGCCCGCGCCAGCTGCGCGATCTCACGCGGGTTCCCGAGCTGCGCCGCCAGATGGCTCATGGACGCGGCCAGTACGTATCCGCCGTAGCCGCGGTCCCCGGCCGCCTGGGCGAGCCTGAGGGCCTGGATGTAGTACCGCTGGGCCAGGCCGGGTTGGCCGGTGTCGATCGCCATGTAGCCCGCCAGCTCCGTCAACCGGGCCACCGCGGCGAACAGTTCACGCCCCACGGCCTCCCGGTACGACCCGGCCAGCAGCCCCGAGACGACGCTGTTCAGATAGTGCACGACGACCGGGCGCACATGCCCGCTGCCGTACTGGTGGTCCAGGTCGACCAGCGCCTGCGTCATCGCCTTCACGGCAGCGACGTCGGACTGGCCCACGCGCGGGCCCGCCGAGCGCGCGACCTGGGAGTCGGGCGCGGAGATCAGCCAGTCCCGGCTGGGCTCGACCAGCGCGGACGCGGCGACGGACGAGCCGGACAGGAAGTCCCGCCGGCCCACGTCACTGCGCCACAGCTCACACACCTGCTCGATGGCGCCCAGTACCGTCGGCGAGAACTGGAGACCGACACCGGAGGCGAGGTTCTTGCCGTTGGCCATCCCGATCTCGTCGATCGTGACCGTACGGCCGAGTTTGCGGCCGAGTGCCTCCGCGATGATCGCCGGGGCGCGCCCGCGCGGCTGCTGACCGCGCAGCCAACGGGCCACGGACGTCTTGTCGTAGCGCAGGTCAAGACCGTGCTCGGCACCGCACATGTTGACCCGGCGGGCGAGCCCGGCGTTCGAGCAGCCCGCTTCCTGGATGAGCGCCTGCAACCGTTCGTTCGGCTGCCGCGCGACGAGAGGCCTTGCGGCCATGGCGTACCCCCTGTGGCTGCGGTGCCCTGCCCACGCACCGAGTTGACTTGTCTTCGCACCGAACGAATCCGGCCGTGAAGATCAATGCCCCGCGGACATACCGAAAATGCGAGGCATGCGAGGATTGCCGGGGTAAGGCACGAAGCCGACCCCGCTTGTGGCTACCCAGGTATCGCCACGGATCCTCCCGCGCGCCCCCATACATGCATCCATGCGCCCCAGTTGCGGAATCGATGCTCCTCCCCCGCGCACGCTACGGGCGTAACCCGAGGTGGGTGCGGGAGTTGTGTTGAGCGTGGAAGAGACGATCGAGGCCACTGAAGCCGCTCAGATTCCGAAGCAGCGCGGGGAATCGCTGCTGGAGACCGCCGTACGCTACGCCGAGGAGCGCCACTGGGACGTGTTTCCCGGTACCTGGCTGGAAGCCGTCGACGGGGTGCAGCACTGCTCGTGCGGCGACGCCGCGTGCTCTGCGCCGGGGGCGCATCCTTCGCGGGCGGACTGGGGCACGCAGGCGACGGGCAGTGCGACCGTTGCCCGCCGGATGTGGTCGAAACAGCCGCTGTCCTCGATCCTGCTGCCCACGGGGCGCACGTTCGACGCGATCTCCGTCGCCGAGACGGCGGGGTTTCTCGCGCTGGCCCGCATGGAGCGGATGGAGTTGACGCTCGGGCCCGTGACGTTGACGCCGGATCGTCGGATGCACTTCTTCGTGCTGCCGGGGGCGTCGGTGAAGGTGCCTGATCTGGTGCGCAAGCTCGGCTGGACGCCGTCGTCGCTCGATCTCGTCGCGCTCGGGGAGGGCAGCTATGTGGCTGCGCCGCCTACGCGGTTCGGGTCTCGGGGGGCTGTGCAGTGGGCCTGCCGGCCCACGCCCGCCAATCGGTGGCTGCCGGATGCGGAGGAGTTGATCTCGCCGCTTGCCTATGCGTGCGGCCGGGATCGCTAGCGCCTACTTCTCTGCCTCGCCGTCGCCGTTTGCGGGTGCGGGATCGCTGTGGCTTGTCGCGCCCACGCGGCGGAGCCGCATATTGGATACAGCCCCGCGCCCCTTAGGTTGGCATTCATGACGTACGCCGTTGTGGTCCGTGGGCTTTGGAAGCGGTTTGGGCAGCAAGTCGCTGTTGCCGGTATCGATCTTGAGCTGCCCGCCGGGAAGTTCATCGGTCTGGTCGGGCCCAATGGGGCGGGGAAGACCACCACGCTCTCCATGGTCACCGGGTTGCTGCGGCCCGATCAGGGGGCCGTGGAGGTCGTGGGGCACGACGTCTGGCGGGATCCCGTGGCGGTGAAGGCGCGGATCGGGGTGTTGCCGGAGGGGCTGCGGCTGTTCGAGCGGTTGTCGGGGCGGGAACTGCTCGCCTATTCGGGGCGGTTGCGCGGGCTGCCGGGTGCCGAGGTCGACAAGCGGGCCACGCAGCTCCTCGACGTGCTGGACCTGGCCGGGGCCCAGCACAAGCTGGTCGTCGACTACTCGACCGGTATGCGCAAGAAGATCGGGCTCGCCGCCGCTCTCCTCCACAACCCCGAAGTGCTCTTCCTCGACGAGCCGTTCGAGGGCGTCGACCCGGTCTCCGCGCAGACCATCCGGGGGGTCCTGGAGCGGTACACCGGCTCCGGCGCCACCGTCGTCTTCTCCTCCCACGTCATGGAGCTGGTCGAGTCGCTGTGCGACTGGGTGGCCGTCATGGCGGCGGGCCGGATCCGGGCGCACGGCCCGCTCGCCGAGGTCCGCGGCGACGCGCCCTCCCTCCAGCGGGCGTTCCTGGAACTGGTGGGGGCACAGGGGCGCGACGCGGCATCCGACCTCGACTGGCTGGGCGGCGGGGCGCGATGAGCGCGCCCACGATCACTCCGGTCCTGGTGCGGCTGAAACTCTCCCTGCTGCGCAATGGGCTGCGCCAGTCCTCCGGCCGCCGCGCCGCGTACGTCGCCTCGGCCGTCCTCACGCTGCTGTTCGCCGCGGCCCAGCTGATCGGCCTGATCGCGCTGCGCGGCCACGCCCACGCCGCGTCCGTGGTCGTCCTGCTGGTCGCGGTGCTGGCGCTCGGCTGGGCGGTGATGCCGCTGTTCTTCCCCGGCGGCGACGAGACCCTCGACCCGACCCGCCTGGTCATGCTCCCCCTGCGCCCCCGCCCCCTGGTGCGCGCCCTGCTCGCTTCCTCCCTGGTCGGCATCGGCCCGCTGTTCACGCTCTGCCTGCTGACCGGCTCGGTGATCGCGGTGGCGCACGGCGCGACGGCCTACGTGGTGGGCGTCGTCGGAGTCGTCCTGGCGCTGCTGGTGTGCGTGGCCCTGGCGCGGGCCGTCGCCGCCGCCAACATCCGGCTGCTGACCAGCCGCAAGGGCCGGGATCTCGCGGTGCTGAGCGGCCTGGTGATCGCGATCGGCGCGCAGCTCGTCAACTTCGGTGCGCAGCGCCTCGGTTCGTCCGGGCTCGGGCAGCTCGACCCGGCGGCGGACGTACTGCGCTGGGTGCCGCCGGCGTCGGCGATCGGCGCGGTGGACGCGGCGAGCGAGGGGTCCTACGGCGTGGCCCTGCTGCAACTGGCGCTGACGGCCGGGGCGTTGGCCGCCCTGATCGCCGTATGGTCACGGCACCTGACCCGGCTGATGACCGAGCCGGACGGGTCGACGCTCCAGGCGGCGGCGGAGACCGCCGTGCGGGAGTCCACGGGGCTCGGCAGGCTGCTGCCCGCCGGGCGGACCGGGACCGTCATGGAGCGCAGCCTGCGGTACATCTGGCGGGATCCGAAGACCAAGGCGGCCTGGGTGACCTCGCTGGCCATCGGGATGATCGTGCCGCTGTTCAACGCCCTCCAGGGCACCGGCTCGCTCTACTTCGCGTGTTTCGCGGCCGGGATGCTCGGGATCCAGATGTACAACCAGTTCGGCCAGGACACCTCCGCGTTCTGGATGGTCGCGATGACGATCTCGGACACGCGGGACGCCTACGCCGAACTCCGCGCGCGTGCCCTGGCGCTGCTGGTGATCACCCTGCCGTACGCGACGCTGGTGACGGTCCTGACCGCGGCCCTGCTCGGCGACTGGTCACGGCTTCCCGAGGCGCTCGGTCTCTCCTTCGCGCTGCTCGGCGCGATGCTGGCGACCGGCGCGTGGACCTCGGCCCGCTTCCCGTACTCCATCCCGCAGGAGGGCTACAAGAACGTGGCCCCCGGGCAGGTGGGCCTGGCCTGGATCTCCATCTTCGGCGGCATGGTCGCGGCGGCCCTGCTCTGCGCCCCGGTCATCGCCCTGACGATCTGGCTGAACATCACGGCGAACGGCGACGATTGGCGGTGGCTGCTCCTGCCGGCGGGAACGGCATACGGGGCGGCGATCACGGTCGCGGGACTGAGGCTGGCGGCGCCACGGACGGCGGCGAGACTGCCCGAGATCTTGACGGCGGTGAGTAGAGGCTGAGGGAGCTGGAACTCCCTGAGGGGCGCGGGGAACTGCGCGACAAGCCCCCACGCGCCCACGGCCGCGACACAAGGTCACGCACCCCTCCGAGCGCGCCGCTCAAACCAACCGAACCGCGTCAAGAAACGGCTCGATCGCCCCCCGCCAAGCCTCCGGCTGGTCATAGTGCACAAGATGCCCCGCGTCGGAGACTTCCGCGTACTCCCCCTTGGGCAGCACCCGCACCATCTCCTGCGCCTCGGCACGCCCCAGCTCCCCGTCCAGCCCCCGCACGACCAGCGTGGGGCACTGGACCTGCGCCAGTTCCTCCCAGTGCGCGTCGTACACCCATGTCTCACGGGACTTCAGCATCTGCTCGTGCTCGAAGACCGGCCGCCACCCGTCCTCGCACTCCTGCATGACCTCGGCGTAGAACTCCCCCCGCGCGGGGTTGGGCCGCTCCACCCAGGGATCGTCCTCCCCGAACCACTTCCGGACGTCGGCGAGGGTCGCGAAGGGCACGGGCCAGGACTTGAACCAGTCCGCCCACTCACGCTGCGAGGCGGCACCCAGCGCCGACGCCCGCATGTCACAGATGATCACGCCCGACACCAGGTCGGGCCGCTTCGCGGCGAGCTGCCACGCGGTCAGCGCGCCCATCGCGTGGCCGACGAGGACGGCCGGGCCGAGGCCGAGCTGTTCGAGGGCGGCCTCGGCGTCGTCCACATACGCCTCGCGGGTGAAGGCCGCCTCGGCCGGTTTGTCGCTGCGGCCGTGGCCGCGCTGGTCCAGGGCGACCGCGCGATGCCGTTCGGAGAGCCAGCGGGCCGTGGCCGCCCAGTGCGAGGCACGGCCCATCAGCCCGTGCAGTAACAGCACGCCGTGTCCGGACTGCTCCGGCTCGCCCCCGGCGGGCGGGCGGTCGCTCTTGGGTGGGTCGCCGAACTCCCAGGCCGCGAGGCGTACCCCGCCCTTCCCGGTCACGTCGATGCGCCGCGCCATAGGTCCTGGCACCCCCCTAGCTCCGCCTGCCGTGCCTTTGTGTGCATTTATCTGAGCGCACGTCCCGCGCGACCCGTCACTCCCAGGTTATCGAACCCCCATTCGAAAACGCCGTCTCGCCGGGTAACACCCCTCGTTCGAGTGACCTCCCTCAAGGATTGACCACCGCAGCCGAGGGGAGATCTTCAACGGGAGGCGGACCGCTCGGGGAAAACGGTCCGAGGGGAACGACCCTGGGAGCTCGGGGCTCCGGGTCGGAACAGGGGAGGACAGGCCCCGGCGCCGCAAGGCGCCGGGGCCCTCCACACGTCTGCGGCACATCCTCCGCCCCCTCAGGTCATATGCCTCACGCGACAGCCTCGCACGCGCGGCGCCCGAGCGCTGCGATTCGACGGACTGAATCTTGGATTCGGCGCGTTCCGGGGGTCGCCTCAACTACCCCTGGAACACCAGGAGTTGCCATCGAGGTGACGGTGGGCTCAGCGCTTGGCGACGAACACGTGCGAGGCGACGTCCGCCTCCAGCTCGGCCGCCTCACCACCGCTGCCGACCAGCACCCCGCCCGCCGACTCGGTCACGCTGACCACCGAACCGGGCTGCACACCCGCGCGCCGGAGCGTGTACATCAGCTGCGCGTCCGTCTGGATCGGCTCCCCGATCCGGCGCACCACGACGGTCTTGCCCTCCAGCCCCGGAGCCAGCTCGGCCAGCGAGACCATGCCCTCGTCGAGGAACGGGTCGGCGCCGTCCTTCTCGCCGAGCTCCTCCAGGCCGGGGATCGGGTTGCCGTAGGGCGACTCGGTGGGGTGACGGAGGAGCTCCAGGACGCGGCGCTCGACGGCCTCGCTCATCACGTGCTCCCAGCGACAGGCCTCGGCGTGCACCTGCTCCCACTCCAGGCCGATCACGTCGACGAGCAGACACTCGGCGAGCCGGTGCTTGCGCATCACACGGGTGGCCAGGCGGCGGCCCTCGTCGGTCAGCTCCAGATGGCGGTCCGAGGCGACGGACACCAGGCCGTCACGCTCCATCCGCGCCACCGTCTGGCTGACCGTCGGCCCGCTCTGGTCGAGCCGCTCGGCGATCCGGGCACGCATCGGGACCACACCTTCCTCTTCCAGTTCGAGGATGGTGCGGAGATACATCTCCGTGGTGTCGATCAGTCCGGACATACGTGCCCCTCGATGAGATCTGCCGGAAGCGCGACAGCTTCGCGGCGCGTGCGCTGGCCCTGGCTTCAATTCTGACGCATAGCGCTGACAACCGTGCCGCGCCGTTGAAACCAGGGGGTTTCGCGCTCGGCCACACCGATCCGCGCCGATCCACGCCGATCCGCGCCTTGCGCGCGAACACGCCCCCCGGCCCGCGCCCCACGCCGTATTGACACCGCACTGGTCCAGACCGCACGGTGATCCGCGACACAGATCACGACCGGCACACGACCGGCACCCGAACACCAACGGACTTCGCACGGCAAAGGGGCCCGCGCATGAGCGACCGCAAGCTGTCCGGCCAGTTCTTCGACGCCGCGATCGGGCTGCTCCAGCGGGTCCGCGACGAGGAGGCCGAGAACATCGACTCGGCCGGCGCGCTGCTCGCCGACGCCGTCGCCGGGGGCGGGCGGCTGTTCGCCTTCGGCGCCGGGCACTCCTCGCTGGCCGCGCAGGACGTCGTATACCGCGCGGGCGGCCTCGCCCTGATGAACCTCCTGGCCGTGCCGGGAGTCGTCGGCGTGGACGTGATGCCCGCCACGCTCGGTTCCGCCCTGGAGCGGGTCGACGGGCTCGCGGCGGCCGTACTGGACAGCTCACCGCTCCGCGCGGGAGACGTCCTGGTGATCATCTCCCTGTCCGGACGCAACGCCCTGCCCGTGGAGATGGCCCTCAACGCCCGCGCGCTGGGCGTGAAGGTCATCGGGGTGACATCGGTGGCGTACGCCTCCGAGACGAAATCGCGGCATGTCTCCGGGACGTTCCTGAAGGACCACTGCGATCTGGTGCTCGACTCCAAGATCCCCGTCGGGGACGCCGAGCTGACCCTGGACACCGTTCCGGCGCCGTTCGCCCCCGCGTCCACGGTCGTCACCGCCGCCCTGATGCAGGCCGTCATGGCCACGGCCGCCGGCGCCCTGGCCGACCGCGGCATCGAGCCACCGCTGCTGCGCTCCGGCAATGTGGACGGCGGCCACGAGTGGAACGGGCGCGTGATGGAGCAGTACGGCGACCGGATCTTCTACCAGCGCTGAACCCTCACAGAGCGCTCGCCAGGTCCAGGGCGGTAGCGATGCGCGCCGCCACATCCTCCGCGTACGTCGCATCGGAGCGCTCGAAGGGACTACGGCCGCCCCCGCGCAGGAACGTGACGACGCCCAGGGTCCGGCCCCGGCTGCGCAGGACCGCGCACAGGGCGTGCACCGAGTCGGACGGCCACCGGCGGGCCTCGGCCCACAGACGGGCCTGCTCCGGCGGAACGGTGCCGACACTGGCCCGGACCGACCCCGCGCGGGCCACGCACTGGAGCGCCGGATGGCCCTCCGGGTAACGCACGGGCAGGCCCGCGGCGCCGGTCGGCAGGCTGGGTCCCGGCGGCCCCGAAGGCGTCGCCGCCGCCCTCACCAGGCGGACCTGCCCGGCCGCGTCCGCGTCGCCGAGCGAGCCGCCCGCGACCCGGTCGATCAAGGCGTGGTCGGCGAACCCGGCGAGCGCGAAGTCCAGGTGGACGGTGGCCGCCTCCGCCGGGTCCTCGCACTCCGCCGCGGCCCGCGCGGCCCGGTGCAGCTGGTTGGTGCGGAACCGCAGCAGCGCCGCCTCCTGCTCGCCCTGCTTCGCCTCGGTCACGTCCTGGAAGAGCCAGCCCACACCCAGCGGCACCGGCTCCTCGGCCAGCGGCGAGGCCAGCCGGACGAACCCACAGCGCCAGCAGCGCCGCTGTTCGCCCTCCGGGGTGCGCACACTGACCCAGATCTCGGCGGGCGCGGGCGGCGCGCCCTCGGCGAGGACATGGGTGAGCGCGCTCTCCAGCTCCTCGACGCCCTGCGCGAGCAGTTCGCCCAGCGGACGGCCCAGGGCGGACGTACGGCCGATACCCAGGGCGCGGGCGGCGTGGGCGTTGACGACGGCGGGACGCAGGTCGGCGTCGACGAGGACGACACCCCAGGAGGCGTCCTCGAAGAGGGCCTCACTGAGCGCGATGGAGCGCTCCAGGTCGATCTGGGCGTGCACCTCGCTGAACGCGCAGTACACGCCGGCGGGCTTGCCGTCGGGCCCGCGTACGGCCGCGGACTGGGTCCGCACGAGCACCCGACCGCCGTCCTTGGTGAGCAGCGCGAACTCGTGCACCTGCCGCCCCGGAGCGTCCATGGCGGACATCAGCCGCCCCTCGACCTCCTCGGCGTCGGCACTGCGCACGGCCCAGTCGGCGAACCCCTGCCGCCCCACGGCCTCGGCGGCGGTCCAGCCGAGGATGCGCTCGGCCTCACGGTTCCAGTGGGTGACGACGCCGCCCGCGTCGAAGGCGCACAAGGCCGCGTCCATGCCGTCCAGCAACGCGGCGAGCAGGTCGGAGCCGCCCGAGCCCTCGGGGCCGGGACCCTCTGGCTCGTCCGGCCCCAGCTCGTCGGTGGTCCCACTACGCCGGGAAGCACTCACCTGGACCCCCTGCCAAGCCGCGTCCGCACGCATACGGTGCGGCGGTTCGCCCACTAACAATCATTCAACTCGAACGTGACGCAGCGCACATCGGCTTCCCGCAAGATTGAGGGAATCGTTGCTTGCCGGAGACGTCGTACCACTCAATCCTCAAGCCCGAATGTGAGCCACACTTCAGTCTCGTCCTCGGGCGCGACATACCGCTCCACCTCGACGAACCCCCGCGCCTCGGCGAACCGCACCCCGTCACCGTTGGCCGCCAGCACGACGGTCCGGATCCCCCGCGCCCCGAGCCCCCGCGCATGGGCGAGACAGTGCTCGTACAGAGCGTGCCCGAACCCCCGCCCCCGGAACTCGGGCAGCACCCGCGCGATGACGATCGCGACCGCACCCTCCCCATCCGGCGGCCGCACGGTCGAGCACCCGACCAGCACGTCCCCGAGATACGCGTTCTCCAGCCGATGCCGCCCACTGCGCTCCCGCACCTCATCGGCGCTCAGCTCGTCCGGCGGCACGATGACGTTGTGGACGTACCGCCACTGCTCCAGCATGCGCTCGCCGGCAACCACCTCGACCCGAAGATCATCCATCCCCGCCACCTTCCCATGCCGCGTACACCTCAACCTCAGGAAAAAGCGGTTGATCCGGTCGCCGGCGGTTCCTAGTGTGTGGTGCACACAAGAAGGGAGGTGGTTCGGCAGATGTATGGAAACCGGACGCGTGAGGTGGCTGCGGGCTAGCGGCCCGACACCCCGCAAGTGCGGTGCCGGACCAGTGCGTGAAAGATGCGCGCAGCCGGCCCAATCCCAAGCAGTCACCCGACCCGCGAGCTCGCCGGTACGTCCGGCCGGCCCTTCCGCCCTGGCGGAGGACCCGAGCTCGCGGGTCGTCTGCGTTCCCGGCCGCATTCCCGGGGCGGAGGATCTTCGGGTGTGATGTGTGCCATCGGGGAAATCTTCGGTGCGCAGTACGCTGGGGGCATGATTTCGCTCGTTCGACGCCGCCACGTGGACTTCGTCCGCGTCACGAGCATGGGCTGTCGGCGCTCTGTCTGATCCAGAGCCCCTTTCCCTCCCTCTCTTCTTCGCGGGACACAGTCATGTCGTCGTACCAGCAGCTTCCGATCATTGATCTCACCGCCCCTGATCTGCATGCGCGGCTGCACAGTGCCGCCCATGACGTGGGGTTCTTCCAGCTCGTCGGGCATGGTGTCGGTGCCGAGGAGACCGAGCGGCTTCTGTCCGCCATGCGGAGGTTCTTCGCCCTGCCCGAGGCCGAGCGGCTCGCGCTCGACAACATCAACTCGCCCCACTTCCGCGGCTACACCCGCACCGGGGACGAGCGGACGGGTGGGGCGCGGGACTGGCGGGATCAGCTCGATATCGGGGCCGAGCGGGCCGCCCGGGTTCCGGGGCCCGCAGACGCGCCGTACTGGTGGCTTCAGGGGCCGAATCAGTGGCCCGCCGCGCTTCCCGAGCTGCGTGCCGCCGCGCTCGCCTGGGTCGAGCGGCTCAGTGCCGTCGCTCAGCGGCTGCTGCGTGAGCTGCTCGTCGCCATCGGGGCGCCCGCCGACTTCTACGACCCCATCTTCGGCGAGCACGCCCACCCGCATCTCAAGCTCGTCCGGTATCCGGGGAGCGCCTCGGACGGTGGCGATCAGGGTGTGGGCGCCCACAAGGACTACGGCTTTCTGACGCTGCTGCTTCAGGACCAGGTCGGTGGGCTTCAGGTGCAGCGGGCCGATGGGTTCTTTCACGACGTACCGCCGCTGCCCGGCGCCTTCGTCGTCAATCTTGGTGAGCTGCTGGAGGTGGCCACCCATGGCTATCTCATCGCCACCAATCACCGGGTCGTCTCCCCGCCGGGGGCCACCGAGCGGTTCTCGGTGCCGTTCTTCTACAACCCGCGGCTGGACGCGCGCGTGGAGCCGGTTCCCTTCCCGTACGCCTCCAGTGCGCCGGGCATCACCGCCGACCCCGGCAACCCGCTCTTCGCGGAGTACGGCTACAACGAGCTGAAGGGCAAGCTGCGGGCGCATCCGTTGGTGGCTGAGCGTCATCACTCGGGGCTGCTGACGCCCGCGTGAGTGTGCGGAAGGGCGCCCGGGGCGGGGCGCCCTTCCGGCTCTCTCAGTGCGCGATGTCCCCGTAGCCCTCGATCTCCCGGGGGTCCCGGGAGCCCGGACCGATGTAGCGGGCGGACGGCCGTACCAGGCGTCCGGTCCGCTTCTGTTCCAGGATGTGCGCCGACCAGCCCGCGGTGCGCGCGCAGGTGAACATCGATGTGAACATGTGCGCCGGCACCTGGGCGAAGTCGAGCACGATCGCCGCCCAGAACTCGACGTTGGTGGCCAGCACCCGGTCGGGGCGGCGGGCGTGGAGTTCGGCGAGCGCGGCCTTCTCCAGTGCCTCGGCCACCTCGAACCGCGGCGCGCCCAGCTCGCGCGCCGTGCGCCGCAGCACTCGCGCGCGCGGGTCCTCGGCGCGGTAGACCCGGTGTCCGAAGCCCATGAGCCGCTCGCCCTTGTCGAGGGCCTGCTTGACGTACGCCTCGGCGTCGCCGGTGCGCTCGATCTCCTCGATCATGTAGAGCACGCGGGAGGGGGCTCCGCCGTGCAGCGGTCCGGACATGGCTCCTACGGCGCCGGAGAGCGCCGCCGCCACGTCGGCGCCGGTGGAGGCGATGACCCGCGCGGTGAACGTGGACGCGTTCATGCCGTGCTCGGCGGCGGAGGTCCAGTAGGCGTCGACGGCGGCGACGTGCTTGGGGTCCGGCTCGCCCCGCCAGCGGATCATGAAGCGCTCGACGACGGACTGCGCCTTGTCGATCTCGCGCTGCGGAACCATGGGGAGGCCCTGTCCGCGCGCGGACTGGGCGACGTAGGACAGGGCCATCACGGCGGCGCGCGCGAGGTCGTCGCGGGCCTGTTCGGCATCGATGTCGAGCAGGGGTTTCAGGCCCCATACGGGCGCCAGCATGGCCAGCGCGGACTGCACGTCGACGCGGATGTCGCCGGAGTGCACCGGGATCGGGAACGGCTCGGCGGGCGGCAGTCCGGGGTTGAAGGCCCCGTCGACGAGCAGGCCCCAGACGTTGCCGAACGAGACGTGGCCGACGAGGTCCTCGATGTCGACGCCCCGGTACCTGAGTGCGCCGCCCTCCTTGTCGGGTTCGGCGATCTCCGTCTCGAACGCGACGACTCCTTCGAGTCCGGGTACGAAGTCGGACATCAGGCGGCTCCCTCGTGATTCGTGCGACAGATGGTGTTGTCGGGGGATGGTGCGGACCGTGTCGGGTCTGGTGCGGCAGGGGCGGCTCGCGCCCGGTGGATCCGCGGTCGTGGCTCGAAGGACTCGCGGTCCTGGGCGGTACCCCAGTGATTCCCGGCTGGCGGTCACCCAACCGAGGCGGCACCAGAACGATATCCCCGAGTGCCACCTTTGGGGAGTAGTTGCGGCACTGAGTGCCACGCAGTGATGAAGGACACCGTGCCGGACGGACCGTGCCGAACGGGCCGTGCGGATACGGCAAGATGACCGCGTGACCGACCGAGACGCCGTACCGCCGGATCCCGCCGCGATGCGCAAGCAGTACCGGGCCGCGGGCCTCGCCGAGAACGAGTTGCCCGCCACTCCGGTGGAGCAGTTCGCGCGCTGGTTCAAGCAGGCCGCGAGCGAGGCTCATCTGTTCGAGCCGAACGCCATGGTCGTCTCCACCGCGGACGCCGAGGGCCACCCCAGCTCGCGCACGGTGCTGCTG
This sequence comes from Streptomyces cinnabarinus, assembly GCF_027270315.1. NCBI lineage: Bacteria > Bacillati > Actinomycetota > Actinomycetes > Kitasatosporales > Streptomycetaceae > Streptomyces > Streptomyces cinnabarinus. The sequence goes on from NZ_CP114413.1 coordinate 4,122,958, forward strand.
AAGCAGTTCGACGAGCAGGGCTTCGTCTTCTACACCAATTACGGCTCCCGCAAGGGGCGTGACCTGGCCGAGAACCCGTACGTCTCGCTGCTGTTCCCCTGGCACCAGATGGCCCGCCAGGTCATCGTGCAGGGCATCGCGCGGCGTACCGGGCGGGACGAGACGGCCGCCTACTTCCGGACCCGCCCGCACGGCTCCCAGCTCGGCGCCTGGGCCAGCGAGCAGTCCGCGGTGATCCCCACCCGGGCCGATCTGGACGCCTCGTACGCCGAGCTGACCGCCCGCTACCCGGAGGGCGAGCAGGTGCCGGTGCCGCCGGACTGGGGCGGTTTCCGGGTGGCCCCGCAGTCGGTGGAGTTCTGGCAGGGCCGTGAGAACCGGCTGCACGACCGGTTGCGGTACGTCACCCAGGCGGACGGAAGCTGGCGGGTGGAGCGGCTCAGTCCTTGAGCGGGCCGCTCAGTCCTTGAGCGTGCGGTCCAGCAGGGCGGCCCACTGGGCCACGACCCGCTCGCGCCGCGCCTTGTCGTCCGTCAGCAGGTTGGCGAGGCCCAGTCCGCGGGCCATGTCCAGCAGGCCCTGCACGGTCTCGCGTACGCCGGGCTCGGACTCGTCCGCGCCGAGCAGGTCCACGGCGATACGGTGCGTCTCGCGGCCGACGCGGGCCTCCAGCTCGGTCACCCTCGGGCGCAGCTGCTCCTCGTTGGAGGCGGCGACCCACAGATGCAGCGCGGCCCGGAAGAGCGGGCCGGTGTAGAGGTCGACCAGGGCCGCCACCACGGCCCGCCGGTCCTCGGCGGGGCCTTCCGGGAACAGGGCGCGCAGGGCGGTGGAGCGTTCCTCGGCGACGTACTCGACGGCCGCCGTGAAGAGGTCTTCGCGGGTCGGGAAGTGGTGTTGCGCGGCGCCCCGGGAGACGCCCGCGCGTTCGGCGACGACGGACACCGTGGAGCCCGCCCAGCCGTGTTCGGCGAGGCAGGACACCGCGGCTTCCAGGAGCCGCTGCCGGGTGGCCCGGCTGCGGTCCTGCTTGGGAACGCGGTCGCGTTCCGCCGTACTCACACCACCCATGAGGGATCCCGTCGCTCCAGGAAGGCCGTCATCCCCTCGCGGGCATGCGGGGAGGCGAACAGCCGGGCCGAGAGCGCGGTGAGCCGGCCCGCGTCCCGGTCGAATGATTCCAGCACCCTAGCCGTGAGCAGCCGCTTCGTCTCGGCCAGGGCCTCGGGGGCGGAGCGCCTGAGGCCGTCGAGGACGGGTTCCAGTACGGCGTCGACGTCGTCCCCGGCGGCGGTGAGCAGGCCGATGCGGGCAGCCTCGGGGGCGTCGAAGCGCTCGCCGGTGAGGTAGTAGCGGGCCAGGGCGCGGGGGTCGGTGCGCGGGAGCAGGGGGAGCGAGATGACGGCGGGCGCCACCCCGATGCGTACCTCCGTGAACGCGAAGCTCGCCGTGTGCGCGGCGGCCGCGATGTCGCAGGCGGCCAGCAGGCCGAGGCCGCCCGCGCGTACGTGGCCGGTGACCCGCGCGAGGACCGGCCGGGGCAGCTCCACGATCTGCCGGAGCAGGCCGACCAGGGCGTCCGGGTGCGGCGGGTCGCGCAGGTCGGCGCCGGCGCTGAAGGTGTTGCCGGTGTGGGTGAGGACGACCGCACGGACGTCCGTGTCCTTGGCGCAGTCGGTCAGCGCGTCGGCGAGTTCGCCGACCAGCGCCGCCGACAGGGCGTTGCGGTTGTCCGGCGAGTCGAGGATGAGCATCTCGACGCCCCGCGCGTGGGTACGGCCGATCAGCGTCATGTGCGCTCCCTGAGCTCGCGCCGGAGGATCTTCCCGGAGGCCGCCCGGGGCACGCCCTCGATGAAGGTGACCTGGCGGACCCGCTTGTAGGGGGCGACGCGTTCGGCGACGTACATCATGACGTCGCTCTCGGTCAGGTCGTCGGCGAGCGGCTGGCGGACGACATACGCGCGGGGCACCTCGTTGGCGTTGTCGTCGTACACCCCGATGACGGCGGCGTCGGCGATGCCCGGGTGGGTCAGCAGCAGCGCCTCCAGTTCGGCGGGGGCCACCTGGAAGCCCTTGTACTTGATGAGCTCCTTGACCCGGTCAACGACGAACAGCCAGCCGCCTGAGTCGACATGGCCGACGTCCCCGGTGTGCAGCCAGCCGTCCGCGTCGATGAGCGCGGCGGTGGCGTCGGGGCGCCCCAGGTAGCCCTTCATGACCTGCGGGCCGCGGATGTGGATCTCGCCGGACTCGCCGACGCCGAGGTCCTTGTCCGGGTCGTCGAGGGAGACGATCCGCATCTCGGTGCCCGCGATGAGCCGGCCGACCGTGCCCGGGGGCGCCTCGCCGATGGCGTCCAGGGGGACGACATGGCTGCCCGGGGAGAGTTCCGTCATGCCGTACGCCTGGCCTATCGGGGGCAGGTTCAGGCGCCGGGAGCAGGCCGCGGCGAGCTGGGCGTCCAGCGGGGCGGCGGAGCAGATGAGGTACTTCAGGGACGACAGGTCGTAGTTCTCCACCGCCGGGTGCTTGGCGAGGGCGAGGACGATCGGCGGGGCCACGTACAGCGCGGTGATGCGGTGGTTCTGGATGGCCGCGAGGAAGGTCTCCAGGTCGAAGCGGGGCAGCACGACGACGGTGGCGCCCTTGCGCAGGGGCGCGTTCATCAGAGCGGTCAGGCCGTAGATGTGGAAGAACGGCAGGACGGCGAGGACGCGTTCGCCGGGGCCCGCGGTGACGGCCGCGTCGAGCTGGACGAGGTTGGTGGCGATCTGCCGGTGGGTGAGCATCACGCCCTTGGGCACGCCGGTGGTGCCCGAGGAGTACGGCAGCGCGGCGATGTCCTCGCCGGGTTCGATGTCGATCTCCGGCTCGGGGGCGGTGGAGCCGAGCATGTCGATCAGCGAGCGGTGTCCCGGCGCGCTGTCGCAGACGAAGATCTCCTGGACTCCGCCCGCGAGTTCGGCGGCCCGCCGGGCGGCCTCCAGCAGGGGTGAGACGGTGATGATCCAGCGGGCCCGGCTGTCGCCGAGCTGGCGGGCGAACTCCTCGGGCGTGGAGAGCGGGTGCACGGTGGTGACCGAGGCACCCGCGCGCGTGGCGGCGTAGAAGGCGGTCGGGAAGGCCACGGTGTTGGGGCTGTGCAGGGCGATCACATCGCCCTTGCGGACCCCGGCCTCGGCGAGCGCGGCGGCGATCCTGCGGTGGAACCGGTCCACCTGGGCGTAGGTCAGGGTGGTGCCGTCGGTGCCGTCGATCAGGGCGGGCAGCTCGCCGAACTCCTCGGCGCGGCCCAGGACGAACTCGTGGATGGGCTGGTCCACGGGGGACACGTCTGCGTACTCGCTGCGGAACATGGGGCCTCCTCGCACAACGCTGTGCCGGTCAGTACGACTTGGGCAGACCCAAGGTCTGGTGGGAGACGTAGTTGAGAATCATCTCCCGGCTCACCGGTGCAATACGAGCCACGCGTGCGGCAGTTATCAATCGGGCGAGCCCGAATTCCCGCGTGAGGCCGTTGCCGCCGAGGGTGTGCACGGCCTGGTCGACGGCCTTCACACAGGCTTCCCCAGCCGCGTACTTGGCCATGTTGGCCGCCTCACCGGCCCCGACGTCGTCGCCCGCGTCGTAGAGCAGGGCCGCCTTCTGCATCATCAGGCGGGCCAGTTCCAGGTCGATGTGCGCCTGGGCGAGGGGGTGGGCGATGGCCTGGTGGGCGCCGATGGGGGCCTTCCAGACGGTGCGTTCGCGGGCGTACGTAATCGCTTGCGCGAGGGCGTAGCGGCCCATGCCGATCGCGAAGGCGGCCGTCATGATCCGCTCGGGGTTGAGTCCGGCGAAGAGCTGGAGGAGGCCCGCGTCCTCGTCGCCGACGAGCGCCTCGGCGGGCAGTCGTACGTCGTCCAGGGTCAGCTCGAACTGCTTCTCCGCGGCGTTGAGTTCCATGTCGATCTGGCGGCGCGAGAAGCCTTCGGCGTCGCGCGGGACCATGAACAGGCAGGGCTTGAGGTTGCCGGTGCGGGCGTCCTCGGTGCGTCCGACGATGAGGGTCGCGTCCGCGATGTCGACGCCGGAGATGAAGACCTTGCGGCCGGTGAGCAGCCAGTCCCCGGTGTCCGGGTCGCGGCGGGCGGTGGTGGTGATGCGGTGGCTGTTGGAACCGGCGTCGGGTTCGGTGATGCCGAAGGCCATGGTGCGGGTGCCGTCGGCGAGGGCGGGGAGCCATTCCCGCTTCTGGGCCTCTGTTCCGAAGCGGGCGATCACTGTTCCGCAGATGGCCGGCGAGACGACCATCATGAGGAGGGGGCAGCCTGCCGCGCCCAGCTCTTCGAGGACGATGGAGAGTTCGGCGATGCCGCCGCCTCCGCCTCCGTATGCCTCAGGGAGGTTGACGCCGAGGTAGCCGAGTTTGGCTGCCTCGGACCAGAGTTCTTCGCGGTCGTAGTTACGGCCGTGGCGTTTTCCCAGAGCGGATACGGCTGCTCGGAGCGCTTTGTGTTCCTCGGTCTCGATCGTGCTCATGTGGCTCCTTCGTCGTGGCTGGTCGCGCTCGCGCGGCGGAGCCGCATATCGATGCAGCCCCGCGCCCCTCAGGTTTCTTCCACTACCGCCAGCAATTGGCCGACCGTGACCTGCTGGCCCGTGGCCACGTCCAACGCGCTGAGCGTTCCTGTGACGGGTGCTGTGATCTTGTGTTCCATCTTCATCGCCTCCAGCCAGAGGAGGGGGGCTCCGGCCGCTACGGCGGATCCCGCCGTGAGTCCCTCGGCGATCCTGACCACCGTTCCCGGCATGGGAGCCAGCAGGGAGCCAGGGGCCAGTTGGGCCGTCGGGTCGGGGAAGCGGGGCAGTTGGGTCAGGGTCGTGGTGTTGACGTGGACCTGGTCTCCGTAGCGCGCCGCCTCGAAGCGGCGCTGTACTCCGTCCACTTCGAGTACGACGAGATCCGCGGCCGCGTGCACGACGCGCACGCCGTCCGCCTCCAGGCCGGTCCGGGTGTGGCGGTAGTGGACCTCGTGTTCCTCGTCGCCCCGCGCGTAGCGCCTTGTCTGGGGCTGGGAGGGGACGTTGCGCCAGCCGCCGAAGCGGGAGGTGGAGCGGGCGGCTTCGGCCAGGGCTGCGGCCAGGGGGGCGTGGGGGTCGGGGGCGGGTTCGGTCAGGGTGGTGAGGTGACGGTCGTAGAAGGCCGTGTCCATACTCGCCGTCGTGAACTCCTCGTGGCGCAGGGAGCGGACGAGGAGGTCGCGGTTGGTGGTGGGGCCGTGGATCGTCGCCTTCTCCAGGGCGCCCGCGAGTTGGCGGAGGGCGCCCGCGCGCGTGGGGGCGTGCGCGATCAGCTTGGCGAGCATCGGGTCGTAGTGGATGCCGATCTCGTCGCCGTCGCCGTAGCCGCTGTCCAGGCGGACGCCGTCGGGTACGGCGAGGCGGTGCAGGGTGCCGGTCTGCGGGGCCCAGTCGCGGGCCGGGTCCTCGGCGTAGAGGCGGGCCTCGACCGCGTGGCCGCGCGCGTGGGGCGGCTCGGGGTCGAGGGGGTGGCCCTCGGCGATGCTCAGCTGGAGGGCGACCAGGTCGATGCCGAAGACGGCCTCCGTGACGGGGTGCTCGACCTGGAGGCGGGTGTTCATCTCCAGGAAGTGCGCCGTGTCGTCGGCGACGAGGAACTCGACCGTGCCGGCGCCGACGTAGTGCACGGCGCGCGCGGCGCGTACGGCCAGCGCGCGCAGCTCCTCCGCGAGCCGCTCCGAGAGCCCGGGCGCCGGCGCCTCCTCGATCACCTTCTGGTGGCGGCGCTGGAGGGAGCAGTCGCGCGTGCCCAGCGCCCACACCGTGCCGTGCGCGTCCGCGAGCACCTGTACCTCGACGTGGCGACCGCGCTCCACATAGGGCTCGACGAAGACCTCACCGTCGCCGAAGGCGCTCGCGGCCTCGGCGCGCGCGCTCTCCAGGGCGGCGCTGAGCTCCTCCAGGCAGCGCACGATCCGCATGCCGCGCCCCCCGCCGCCCGCGGCCGCCTTCACGAGCACCGGCAGGTCGCTCTGCGCGACCTCGCCCAGGGGCGCGAGCCCCATCAGCTCCTTGGCGCGCGTCTTGGACGCCATCGCCTCGATCGCCTCCGGCGGCGGACCGATCCAGACCAGGCCCGCGTCCAGGACGGCCCGCGCGAAGTCGGCGTTCTCCGAGAGGAAGCCGTAGCCGGGGTGCACGGCGTCGGCGCCGGCCGCGACGGCGGCCTTCACGATCAGGTCGCCGCGCAGATACGTCTCGGCGGGCGTCGCGCCCGGGAGGCGTACGGCCGCGTCGGCCACGCGCGCGTGGAGGGCGTTCTCGTCGGCGTCCGAGTGCACGGCGACCGTCCGGATTCCCAACTCACCGCAGGTGCGGAAGACACGGCAGGCGATCTCGCCGCGGTTGGCGACGAGTACAGAAGTGATCACTGGTGGTCCCTCACATCCGGAAGACGCCGAAGCCGCCGCGCGCGCCCTCGTAGGGCGCCGTGTGGACGGCGGACAGGCACAGGCCGAGGACGGTGCGGGTGTCGCGCGGGTCGATGACGCCGTCGTCGTACAGCCGCCCGGACAGGAACATCGGCAGCGACTCGGACTCGATCTGCTGCTCCACCATGGCCCGCAGCGCCGCGTCCGCCTCGTCGTCGTACGGCTGCCCCTTGGCGGCGGCCGACTGCCGGGCGACGATCGACAGGACGCCCGCGAGCTGCTGCGGGCCCATGACGGCCGACTTGGCGCTGGGCCAGGCGAACAGGAACCGCGGGTCGTAGGCCCGCCCGCACATGCCGTAGTGCCCCGCGCCGTAGGAGGCGCCCATGAGCACGGAGAGGTGCGGGACGCGGGAGTTGGAGACCGCGTTGATCATCATCGCGCCGTGCTTGATGATCCCGCCCTGCTCGTACTCCTTGCCGACCATGTAGCCGGTGGTGTTGTGCAGGAAGAGCAGCGGGATGTCCCGTTGGTTCGCCAGCTGGATGAACTGGGCCGCCTTCTGGGACTCCTCGCTGAAGAGCACGCCCTGGGCGTTGGCGAGGATGCCGACCGGGTAGCCGTGCAGGCTCGCCCAGCCGGTGACCAGGCTGGCGCCGTACAGCGGCTTGAACTCGTCGAAGTCGGAGCCGTCGACGATCCGGGCGATGACCTCACGCGGGTCGAAGGGCGTGCGCAGATCCCCCGGGACGATGCCGAGCAGGTCCTCGGCGTCGTACTTGGGCGGCTCGGCGAGCGCCGGATCCGGGTACGCCTTGCGGTGGTTGAGCCGGGCGACGACCCGCCGGGCCTGCCGCAGCGCGTCCTGCTCGTCGACGGCGAAGTAGTCCGCGAGCCCCGACACACGCGCGTGCATCTCGGCACCGCCGAGGGACTCGTCGTCGCTCTCCTCACCGGTCGCCATCTTGACCAGCGGCGGCCCGCCGAGGAACACCTTGGCGCGCTCCTTGACCATGATCACGTGGTCGGACATGCCCGGGACGTAGGCGCCACCCGCGGTGGAGTTGCCGAAGACGACGGCGACGGTCGGAATCCCGGCCGCCGACAGCCGCGTGATGTCCCGGAAGATCGCGCCCCCGGGGATGAAGATCTCCTTCTGCGACGGCAGATCGGCGCCACCGGACTCCACCAGGCTGATGCAGGGCAGCCGGTTGGCGAGCGCGATGTCATTGGCGCGCAGGGCCTTCTTCAGCGACCACGGATTGCTGGCACCACCACGCACGGTCGGATCATTGGCGGTGATCAGACACTCCACACCCTCAACAACCCCGATACCGGTGACGAGGGACGCGCCGACGGCGTAGTCACTCCCCCAGGCGGCCAGCGGAGACAGCTCCAGGAACGGCGTGTCCGGGTCGAGGAGCAGCTCGATGCGCTCCCGCGCAAGGAGCTTGCCGCGCTTGCGGTGCCGCGCGATGTACTTCTCCCCGCCCCCCGCGAGCGCCTTGGCGTGCTCGGCGTCGAGGTCGGAGAGCTTGGCGAGCATGGCCTCGCGGTTGGCCCGGTGGTCCGGGCTCTTCACATCCAGCGCGGAGGACAGGACGGTCACAGGAGGGCCTCCGGAATGTCCAGGTGCCGGGCGCGCAGCCACTCGCCGAGCGCCTTGGCCTGGGGATCGAAACGGTGCTGTGCGGCGACTCCGGCGCCGAGGATGCCCTCGACGACGAAGTTGAGCGCGCGGAGTTCGGGGAGGACATGGCGGCGGACGGTCAACCCTTCGCACTCCGGGAGGAGTTGGCGGAACCGGTCGACGGTCAGCTCGTGCGCGAGCCAGCGCCAGGCCGCGTCGGTACGGACCCAGACGCCGACATTGGCGTTGCCGCCCTTGTCGCCGCTGCGGGCTCCGGCGATGCGGCCGAGCGGGGCGCGGGTGAAGGCACGGGTGAAGGGGCCATCGGGGAGCGGCTCGGGCGGGTCGGGCTCTGCCACGTCATCGAGTACGAGCGTGTCCTGGGGCGGCGCCACAGCTACCCGCCGCCCGTCATGGAGTACGGCCACATGTGCGGCGTCGCCATGGGGGACGTACACATCCTCGAAGACCCCATAGGGAGCGCCCTTCCCAGGTGGTGCGAGCACATGGAACCCGGGGTAGCTGGCGAGGGCGAGCTCGATGGCGGCTCCGCTGAGCGCCCGCCCGACCGCCGCCTGGTCCGGGTCCCGGACGACGAGCCGGAGCAGGGCGCTGGCGAGTTCCTCGGTCGGGGCGTCGGGGCGGTCGGTCCGGACGAGTTCCCACCGCACCTCGGCGGGCGGCGACTTGGCGAGCGCGAGCGCGTCGGTCATCTGCGCGCGCACCAGCTCGGCCTTGGTCTCGATGTCGAGCCCGGTGAGCACGAAGGTGACCTCGTTGCGGAACCCACCGAGCCGGTTGACGCCGACCTTGAGGGTGGGGGGCGGGGCCTCGCCGCGTACTCCGGCGATACGGACGCGGTCGGGGCCGTCCGAGGACAGCTGGACCGTATCGAGGCGGGCGGTGACGTCGGGCCCGGCGTACCGGGCGCCGCCGGTCTCGTAGAGGAGCTGGGCGGTGACGGTGCCGATGTCGACGAAGCCGCCCGTGCCGGGGTGCTTGGTGATGACGGCGGTGCCGTCCTCGTGGATCTCGGCGAGCGGGAAGCCGGGCCGCAGGAGTTCGCGGACGGGCCGCTCGCCGAAGAAGGCGTAGTTCCCGCCGGTGGCCTGCGCCCCGCACTCCAGTACATGCCCCGCGACGACGGCGCCCGCGAGCCGGTCGTAGTCCGTCGGGGCCCAGCCGAAGTGGGCGGCGGCGGGGCCGGTGACCAGGGCGGCGTCGGTGACCCGCCCCGTGACGACGACGTCGGCGCCCTCCCGCAGACAGGCGGCGATGCCGAAGCCGCCGAGGTAGGCGTGGGCGGCGAGGCTGCCCGGGTGGGCGGCGGTGAGGTCGTCGCCCTCGACGTGCGCGACGCGGACGGACAGACCGAGGCGAGCAGCCAACTCCCGTACGGCGTCGGCGAGTCCGGCGGGATTGAGCCCGCCCGCGTTGGCGACGATCCGGACCCCCCGCTCGTGGGCGAGCCCGAGGCACTCCTCCAACTGCCGCAGGAAGGTACGCGCGTACCCGGCGCCGGGGTCCTTCAGCCGGTCCCGGCCGAGGATCAGCATGGTCAGTTCGGCGAGGTAGTCACCGGTCAGGACGTCGAGTTCGCCACCGGTGAGCATCTCGCGCATGGCGTCGAAACGGTCGCCGTAGAAGCCGGAGGCGTTGCCGATGCGGAGGGTACGAGGGGTCACTGGCCGTCCCCCTTGGCGGCACTGGCGCCGCGCCCGGCGCCGGGTGGGCCGGCGAAGGCCTGGGCGATGTCCAGCCAGCGCTCGGCGTCCTCACCATCGGCCCGTACGGCGAGGTCGGCGCGATGAGCACGCCGCGTGACGAGCAGGCAGAAGTCGAGGGCGGGGCCGGTGACGCGCTGGGATGCGTCGTCGGGACCGTAGGCCCACGTCGTGCCGTCCGGCCCGACGACTTCGACGCGGAACTCCTCGGCGGGCGGGGTGAGTCCGTTGACCCCGAAGGCGTAGTCGCGGGCGCGCACACCGATGCGGGCCACATGCCGGAGGCGACCGGTGGGTGTGCGGACCACACCCAGGGTGTCCGCGACGTCCTGGCCGTGGGCCCAGGTCTCCATGAGACGGGCGCTGGCCATGGAGGCGGCGGCCATGGGTGGGCCGTACCAGGGGAAGCGGGCGCCTTTGGGGGCGGCGCTCAGGGCGTCGGCGAGTGCCTTACGTCCGGTGCGCCACTCCGCGAGGATCTCGGCGGGCGGCTTCCTGGCACCTTCCTCCGCACCGTCGTCCACAAAGCTCTCTGGCGAGGCGAGCGCCTTCTCGACCTCCTTGGCGAAGGCGTCGGCATCGGTGACGGCAAGCAGGGCGGCGTGATCGGTCCAGGCGAGGTGGGCGATCTGGTGAGCGATGCTCCACCCTGGCGCGGGCGTCGCGAGGGACCACTGGTCCGGGCTCAACTCGGCCACCAGCCGGTCGAGTTCATCGCTTTCCGCACGCAGGTCGTCGAACACGGGCGTCGGGTCGGCCATGGGGAGGAGCATGGCAGCGGGCCAGGAATCAATCAAGCACGCTTGCATGATTTCTTTTTCCACAACTCCGGTTTCTGTACGCAGCCTTATGGCTACGCTCGGTGATTGGAGGTGGTCGCTGTGTCTAACATCCGGCAGCTTGATCCGAGCGCGTCGCCGCTGGACTACTACGGCTACGAATTGCGCCGGAGGCGCGAGGCGGCGGGGCTGACACTCGCGCAACTCGGGTCGATCCTGTTCTGCACGGGATCACTGATCGGCCAGATCGAAACCACGCTCAAGGTGCCGACGAGGGAGTTCTCGGAGCGGGTGGATGCGGCGCTGGGGACGGACGGGGAGTTCTCGCGGTTGGTGGGGCTGGTTTTGCGGAGCCAGTTGCCCAGTTGGTTTCAGCCGTACGCGGAGATGGAGGCGAAGGCCGGGTACATCAGCACGTACCAGGCACAGTTGGTGTACGGACTGCTCCAGACCGAGGGCTACGCGCGGGCAGTGCTCGGCACGCGGGACGAGGGCGACCTCGATGGCAAGGTTGCCGCCCGGCTCGATCGCCAGCGGATCCTCGACCGCGACCAGCCGCCGGTGACATGGGTGGTGCTGAGCGAGGCGGTACTCCACCAGAAGGTCGGCGGCCTGGAGGTCATGCGCGAGCAGTTGACGCACATCCTGGCCATGCAGAAGCAGCGGTGGCTGGAGATCCAGGTGCTGCCGTTCGAGGCGGGCGCCCACACAGGCCTCATGGGCTCGTTCAACCTTCTGCGCTTCGACAGCGACCCGGACATCGTCTACACCGAGGACTTCGTCCAGGGGCACATGACGGCCAATCCTGAAGCAGTCAAGGAGGGTTCGGTCCGTTACGATCATCTGCAAGCGGCCGCCCTCTCCGTGGACGACTCGGCGGCCCTCATCGCCCGCGTGATGGAGGAACGCTATGGAGACCAACCTGACGGGCGCGACCTGGCGTAAGTCTTCGTACAGCGGCGACACCGGCGGTGATTGCGTCGAAGTCGCCGACGCCACCCCCCACATAGCCATCCGCGACTCCAAGAACCCCACCCACGGAGCCCTCACCCTCTCCCGCGAGAGCTTCGCCCGGTTCATCACCGCGACCGCCGACGGCATCTTCGGCTGACTCGGCAACTCGGCCTGATGACGCCTGTCAGACCTCAGGCCTAAGGTATGCCGATGTTCTTCAAGAGGAAGCCGGAGGCTTCGAACCTCTCCGCCACCGTGTCCGCACTGGAGGAGGCGGTGGCGGCTCGTGACAGCGAGGGCACTGGACAGGCCTTCACCGCCATGATGAACGACGTGCAGTCGGCGTCGGACGGCGAACGTATCGAGGCAGGGCCCCGGCTGGCGGCACTGCTTCCTGCCTTCCCGCCGGTCGGCCCGCGGCCCATGCTGGCGATGGCGGCCGGCTTCTGCGTCGAGCGCGGGGCCGATCCGCTGGCGTGCGCCGAGCCGATCCTCGACAGCGTCAACCAGGACCTGCTCGACGCCCTGGAGTTCGCCCGCCGCTGGACCGCCACCGGCGCGGCCGAGGACGAACTGCCGGAGCCGGACACCAAGATCATTGACGACGCGCTGCCGGCCCGCCTCGGCGGCGACGAGTACGAGGCCACACGGCTCGCGCTGGCCTGGTGCTCGCTCGAACAGTGGCAGCCGCCCGCGCTGGCCGTACTGTGCCGCAGTGCCGAGGTGCGCCGTCGGCACGCATCCGCACTGCTTCCTGCCTGCCGCGACCTTGCGGCCCTGGAGCGGCACGACCTCAAGCGCCTGGCCTACGCGCTGGCGGTTCTGGACGACGAGCCCCTTGTGGTGCTGCACAAGCCCACCGGGACCGGGTTCGAGGTACGCATCGGCGGCATCGGGGACAACTTCCAGTTGCACACGCTGCTCGCCCACGTGCTCGTCGGCGGCGGCCATGTGCCCGGCGCTGCGCCTTCGGCGGAGAGCGTCCGCCTGGCCACGGACCCCGAGCCCGCCCAGGGACGCACCCAGACCATCGCGACCGGGGCCTTCGAGCTCTTCGCCGCGGACGGCGAGCGGATCTGGAACGAGGGCCTGCCCGACGACATACCCGTGGTGGAGGGACGCCGCCTGCTTGTGCTCGACGAGCCGGATTACCAGCGCAGTTGGAACGCCGACCGGTTCTTCCCGCACCTCCCGGGCACGGCGGAGCTGGTCCGGGTCCTGGCCGCAGAGGAGACGCGGAGCTGGTTCGCCCGAACGTCACTCCTGCCGTAGGCGTGGCTCACCCACCCCGCTGAGGGCCGCCCACTTCCCGGAAGTGGGCGGCCCTCAGTGCGTTCACGCCCATCTCATTGCAATGACCCGTCGACCTGCGTTGCATTGAACTCCAAACCATTGCAACGATTTTCCTGCATTCACCTGCAAAGTTGTCATCCACGCGCAACAACCTCGTTGCCAGAACCTCGAACGCAACGTAGCTTTTCTTTCATCGGAAACAGCGCGACAACGCAACCGCAGGAGTCCACCATGCAGAAGTTCGACACCCCCTCCGCCATCTCCACCGTCCTGAACATCCCCGCCGGCCGTATCCAGCTCATCGCCGCCGACCGCACCGACACCACCGTCGAGATCCGCCCCGCCGACCCGTCCAAGAACCGCGACGTGAAGGCGGCCGAGCAGGTCGAGGTCGGCTACAGCGAGGGCGTGCTGCGGATCGAGATCCCGGAGAGCAAGAACCGCCTCCTCGGCCCGAGCGGGTCCGTCGAGATCACCGTCCAGCTGCCCACCGGCTCCGCCGTCCAGGCCACCACCGCCGCCGCCGAACTGCGCGGCGTCGGACGCCTCGGTGACGTCAGCTACGACAGCGCCCAGGGCCCGGTCAAGCTCGACGAGGCCGCCACCGCCCAACTCACCCTCGCCGACGGCGACATCACCATCGGCCGCCTCAACGGCCCCGCCGAACTCCGCACCCAGCGCGGCAACCTCCATATCGCCGAGGCCGCCACCGGCAACGTCAACCTCCGCACCGAGCAGGGCGACATCACCGTCGGCGCCGCGCGAGGCGTCTCCGCCGCGCTCGACGCCGGGACCGGATACGGCCGTATCAGCAACTCGCTGAAGAACAACGGCGAAACCGGTCTCACCTTCCGCGCCACCACCAGCTACGGCGACATCACCGCCACCAGCCTCTGAACGACGCCCCCACCCACCACCTGGAAGGACGCCGCCATGAAGTCGCCGCTCTCATCTTCGACACGTAAGACGAAGTCCGAGGCGGCGACTCAGGCCGGCCCCGGCCCGGTCGCCTCCTTCGTACGGTTCGTGGCCCTCGGGGGCGGCGTCGGAATCCTCTCCAGCCTCGCCGTGGCGCTGCTGGCCGGGGTGCTGCCATGGGTGGCCGCGAACGCGCTGATCACCATCGCCTCGACCCTCCTCTGCACCGAGCTGCACGCCCGCTTCACCTTCGGCAAGGGCCGCCGCGCGGGATGGCGGGAACACTGGCAGTCGGCGGGTTCGGCCACCGCCGCCTACCTGGCCACCAGCCTCGCCGTCACGATCCTGCACCTGGCCCGGCCAACCGCCGGAATGCTGACGGAACAGATCGTCTACCTCAGCGCCTCCGCCCTCGCCGGAGTCGCCCGCTTCCTGGTCCTACGCCTCTGCGTCTTCGCCACCCGCCCCGCGAAGCAGCAGCCGCGGCGGACCACCCGGACCGCGCCCGTCATGCTCGCCGCCTAGTGGTTCCTGCCTGACCGCCACGGGGCGCGATCAACGTACCGGCCGTTCAACAGTGTTGTCCCTGTCGGGTCCCGAGGTACGGGTTGCCGCCTGACCGCGGTTACGGTTCCCAACCGCAGGACGCACTCCACTGCTGGCACTACTCCACGGGGGACCACGGGATGTCGACGAAGAATCACAGCGCATCGGACGAGAGGCCCGACCGGCGGCGGGTGTTGCGGCTGGCCGGGGGCTCGCTCGCGCTGGCGGCGCTGGGGGTCGGAGCCGTCGGCTGTCGTGAGGAGGACGCGGTCGTCGGCGACGACTCCGAGACGCCGGACGGCCGCACCCCGTCCAAGGGGGCCGCGCCGAAGGACGGGCAGGCACCCGAGCCGCTGTGGACGAAGTCGACCTCGGCGCAGACGTACGGGGACAACGACGAACTCGTGGCCACGGACGGCGTCGTCATAGCGACCGGTGATCCGCTCGCCGGCCTCGACGCGGCGACCGGCAAGGAGCGGTGGTCGCAGGAGGACGGGGCGACACCCGGTGCGCCGCTCCTGCTCGGCAACGGCACGCTGTACCTGGCGAGCGGCATGTACGACGGGACGGTGCGCGGGTACGACCCGGCCACGGGGAAGGAGACCTGGCGCAGTCACCTGGGCAAGGAGTACCGGCAGCCCAAGCCGGTCGCGGTGGACGAGAAGCAGGTGTACGTCATCGCCGAGGTGCTTGAGGACGACTACTCGTCCCACACCAACGTGATCGCCGCGCTCAACAGCAGTACGGGCAAGGTGGCGTGGAAGGAGCAGCGGGACCTCGGCACCCGCGAGAACGGTGTGCACGCCGTCGTGCAGGGCCGCTACCTCGTCTACACCGACTTCAAGAAGAACCTCACGGTGCGCGACACCGCCACTGGCCAGCAGGTGTGGACGCAGAAGACGGACCTGACGAACTGGGGCTTCTTCGCCGTGCACGAGGGTCTGGTGATCATCCCGCAGCGCGAGAAGCTCCAGGCCTTCGACCTCTCCGACGGAACCGAGAAGTGGTCCCTGAAGACGGAGAAGTACACCTCATTCAAGGCACCGGCAGTCCTGGAGGACGTCCTCTACGTCGCGGACAGCGCCACAACACTCTGGGCCGTCGATCCACAGACCGGCAAGGAGATCTGGACGTCCACGTCCCTGGCCGACGCGGACGTCCAGGAGCCCCATCAGTTCGCCAAGGCGGGCGGCACCCTCTACGCGGCCACCGACCTCGACAAACAGGGCGGCGTACACGCCATCGACGCGAAGACCGGCGACCTGCTCTGGACCTTCAACGACAAGTCCGGCGACTACCACTCCTGGCTGGTCGCCACCGACGGCAAGCACGTCTTCGCCCTGCACGGCGAAAAGCTGCACGCCCTGCCCGCCTGATTCACCGCTGGGGGGTCACATCGGGTCGGACGTGACCTGCCAGATGGTGACGAGCTGCGAGCGCGGGGTGACCATGTAGGCGAAGAAGCCCCCGGTCACGAACGCGTGCTTCGCCCCTTCGTCCGCACCCTCGTAGGCAAGCCCGTGGAGATGGAGGGCCTCGGCCGCCCGAACCAGTTCGTCGGCCTTCTTCTCCACTTCGGCGATGAACGCCTGCGGAGCTCCAGCCGCCACGGACTCCTCGTCCGGAACGTACTCCCAGTGCCAGGTCACTCGGCGCGTACCGCCTCCGCAGCGGCGCGGTAGATTCCGCTGGCGGTGGTCAGATACCCACGTGCATCCTCGGGTGTGGTCGACACGTGGGCGAGGTATTCGGCGTGGTGGTACGCCTTGGCCGTCTCCGGGTAGCGCTCGATCTCGACCAACGCGGCCCAGTGATCGAGGTAGGCGTGGACGGGTTTGAGCGAGCCGTGCTCCACGGCCTCCGCCAGCGCCCTGTCCTTGGCCTGGTCGTATGCGGTCAGAAGCCGGGGGGCGACAACAGCACAGGCGGCACGCAAGGCATCTGGAGTGCGCTCCGGACGGGGGATCAAAGGCCGGTCGCCCTCTGGTTCCGTGTGCTGGAGACTCATGTCGCCGTTCCCTTCACAGGCACGCGTCCGACTCTAGCCTCAACCCACCTCACCGCGCTCCGACAACCGTCACGCCTCGGGCGCCACGCCCGGAGCCTTTGCCTTGCCTCGGCCTATCTGGGTGCGGACCGCTCCCATGCTGGCCGCGATGACCAGGGCGATGGCCAGGGCCTCGGTGGTGGAGAGGGCCTGGTCGAGGATGAGGAAGCCTGCTGTTGCCGCGATGGCGGGTTCCAGGGACATGAGGATGGCGAAGGTGGAGGCGGGGAGGCGGCGTAGCGCGAGGAGTTCGAGGGTGTACGGGAGCACCGAGGAGAGGATCGCCACCGCCGCGCCCAGGGCGATCGTCACCGGGTCCAGGAGCTTGCCGCCCGACTCCACCACGCCCAGCGGGAGGAACAGCACCGCCGCCACCGCCATGGCCAGCGCCAGGCCGTCGGCCTGGGGGAAGCGGCGGCCCGTGCGGGCGCTGAAGACTATGTAGGCCGCCCACATGGCTCCGGCAGCCAGGGCAAAGGCCACGCCTGTGGGGTCCAGGCTGCTGAAGCCGCCCCCGCCGAGGAGGAAGACGCCCGCCAGGGCCAGACCGGCCCAGATGAGGTTGACCGCCCGACGGGAGGCAAGGACCGACAGCGCCAGTGGGCCCAGTACCTCCAGCGTCACCGCCGGGCCCAGCGGGATGCGGGCCACCGACTGGTAGAAGAGGCCGTTCATCGCGGCCATGGTGATGCCGAAGACCACGACCGTCCCCCAGTCCGTGCGGGAGTGGCCGCGCAGGCGGGGGCGGCAGACCACGAGCAGGACCGCCGCCGCCACCAGCAGCCGCAGGGTCACCACGCCCAGCGCGCCCGCCCTCGGCATCAGGCTCACCGCGAGGGCTCCGCCGAACTGCACCGAGATCCCGCCGGCGAAGACCAGGCCGACCGGACCGAGCGAGCCCCAGCGGTGCGGCGGCGCGCCGACCGGCACGGATGCAACTGCTGAGGCGGAGACAGCGGTGTCGGGGGTGCTCACTGGCGGTCCTGAGGTTCGTTTTCGTGCATCGCGATGTACTTCCGAGTTCAGGGTAATGGACTCAGTCAGGTGTGTGAACCCGTTTCGGAGCTGTCCCACGGAGTGAGAAGCGGGAGCCCGAGAGCGGTCAGCGCCCGTCCCTAGGCCCTGACGCCCCCAGCGCCTCCAGCGCCTCCCCGTCCGTCGCACGCGCGTGCAGGTAGTAGTCGGCCCACTCCGCGATCTCCGGGTACGCGCACTCCGCCACCAGCCCCCGTACCGCCGCCGGGATGTCGTACGCCGTCACCCTTAGGTCGGTGCCGGGGCCGAGGAGGCACCAGTGGGCGCCCGGGCGGCCGTAGGGCATGCCGACGCTGCCGGGGTTCACGACCAGGCGGCCGTGGGCGAGGCGGGCGTAGGACATGTGGGTGTGGCCGCACACCACTGTGCGGGTGCTGTCGGTGAGGTCGGAGAACACCTCCGCCCAGCGGGCCGGGCGGGAGTCGACCAGGACCGTCTCCTCGTCGTCCCGGGGAGTCGCGTGGCAGAAGAGGACCTCGCCCAGACCACGCACCCTCAGTGTCAGGGTCCTGGGGAGGGCCGCGAGGAAGTCCACCTGGTCCGCGCGCAGCCGTTCCGCCGCGTACGGGCCGATCGGGTCCGGGATCCCGGTCCGCTCGCCCCTGCGGTACTCGACCAGTTCACGGTCGGCGTTCCCCGAGATCCACCGCACCCGGTCGCCCTCGGCCACCAGTCTGTCCAGGACCTCGGCCGGTTGGGGTCCCGCCGCCGTGTCCCCCAGCACCACGATCCGCTCCGCGTCCGCCACCTCCGGTTCCGCCAGCACCGCCTCCAGCGCGGGCAGCACCCCGTGGATGTCGGAGAGGACGGCCACCCGGACCGGTTCAGCCATCTCCTCCATCTCCTCGCAGCTCATCCGCCAACACCTCCGCCGCATGGCGCCCCCGCACCCCCGCCAGCTGCTCCAGCTGGGTCCGGCACGAGAACCCGTCCGCCAGGACCACCGCGTCCTCGCCCGCCGCCCGCACCGCGGGCAGCAACTGCTCCTCCGCGCACGCTTTCGACACCTCGAAGTGCCCTTTCTCGAAGCCGAAGTTACCGGCGAGACCGCAACACCCGCCGCTCGGTTCGCCGGAGAGCAGAGTGGCTTGACGCAGTCGGCGGTCGGCGGCGTCGCCCAGGACCGCGTGCTGGTGGCAGTGGGTCTGGCCGGTGATCGGGCGGTCCACGACCGGTGGATTCCACTCCGGGGCCAGGCGTTCCAGCGTCTCCGCGAAGGTCAGGACCCGAGCCGCCAGAGCAGCCGCGCGAGGGTCGTCGTGCAGCAGCTCCGGAAGGTCCGCGCGCAGGGCAGCCGCGCAACTCGGCTCCAGGACCGTCACATACGCGTCCGTGGCCAGTACCGGCTCCAGAAGGTCCAGCGTCCGGCGCAGGACCGTGCGGGCGCGGTCCAACTGGCCCGTGGAGATGTACGTCAGACCGCAGCACACCCTGCCCCGGCCGGCGAGCAGAAGCGAGGCCGCCGATCGCGTACGGCCGTCCCCCACCGGCCGCCCCCGCAACCGCAGCGTCGGCGGCAGCGTCACCTGCAACCCCGCCGCCTCCAGCACCCGTACCGCCGCCCGGCCGACGGAGGGCGAGAGATGCTCGGTGAAGGTGTCCGGCCACAGCACCACCAGAGGGCCGTCAGCAGCAGGCCGCGCGCCCCGACGCCGCCACCATCGGCTGAACGTCTCCCCCGCCACCCGCGGAATCCCCCGCTCCGCCGCGATCCCGCCCAACCGCTTGCCCAGGGACGCCAATACGCCCACAGAGGCCAGGGAGTTGACCAGCCCCGCCGCCCTCGTCCGCGAGACCCACCGCAGCCACACCGGCAGCCACCCCATCGCATAGTGGGCGGCCGGGCGGCGGCGCCCGGCGTAGTGGTGGTGCAGGAACTCCGCCTTGTACGTGGCCATGTCGACGCCGACCGGGCAGTCCGAGCGGCAGCCCTTGCAGGACAGGCACAGGTCGAGAGCGTCGCGGACCTCCGGGGAGCGCCAGCCGTCGGTCACCACCTCGCCCGCGAGCATCTCGTGCAGCAGGCGCGCGCGCCCGCGCGTGGAGTGCTCCTCCTCGCCCGTCGCGCGGAAGGAGGGGCACATGACGGCGGGGCCGGTCGCAGATGTCGTACGGCATTTGGCTACGCCTACGCAGCGGCGGACGGCCGCGGAGAAGTCGCCGCCGTCCGCGGGGTAACCGAAGGCCACGTCGACCGGTTCCCGGGGGAGGACCGAGAAGCGGAGGTTCGCGTCGAGGGGGGCCGGGCGGACCAGCATGCCCGGGTTCAGCAGGTCGTCCGGGTCCCATACCGCCTTGGCCCGCTCGAACAGGCCC
Source organism: Streptomyces cinnabarinus (assembly GCF_027270315.1). Taxonomy (NCBI): domain Bacteria; kingdom Bacillati; phylum Actinomycetota; class Actinomycetes; order Kitasatosporales; family Streptomycetaceae; genus Streptomyces; species Streptomyces cinnabarinus. The sequence goes on from NZ_CP114413.1 coordinate 4,142,636, forward strand.
ACCAGCTCCGAGCCGTACATCCTCGGGAGCAGCTCCGCCCGCGCCTGTCCGTCCCCGTGTTCTCCGGAGAGCGAGCCGCCGTGGGCCACCACCAGATCCGCCAGCTCCTCGGAGAAGCTGCGGAAGCGGCCGACGCCCGCCGACGTGAGCAGATCGAAGTCGATCCGGACGTGGATGCAGCCGTCCCCGAAGTGGCCGTACGGCGTGCCGCGCAGGCCGTGTGCGGTCAGCAGGGCGCGGAAGTCCCGTAGGTACGGGCCGAGTCGGGCGGGCGGCACCGCGCAGTCCTCCCAGCCGGGCCAGGCCTCGCTGCCGTCCGGCATCCGGGTCGCCGTACCGCTGGCGTCCTCGCGGATCCGCCACAGGGCGCGCTGTCCGGCGGGGTCGGTGACGATCCGGGCGTCCACGACGTCGGCGGCCCGCACGATCTCCTCCGCACGCGCGCGTGCCTCCGCGGCCGACTCCCCGCCCGTCTCCACGAACAGCCAGGCACCGCCCCTGGGCAGTGCCACCGGCGAGGGCACCAGGTCGGCGGCCATGCCCTCCACCGTGAGCGGGCCGTACGGCAGCAGCCCAGCCGCGGCTTCGGCTGCCGCGCCCTCGTCGGCGTACCCCAGCACCGCGAGGGCACGCGCGCGTGGTGCCGCCACCAGGTCCACGACCGCCTCGGTCAGCACCCCGAGCGTGCCCTCGGAGCCGCAGAAGGAGCGGGCCACCTGCACGTCGTTCTCGGGCAGCAGCGCGTCCAGCGCGTATCCGGAGATACGGCGGGGCAGCTCGGGAAATCCGGTCCGCAGCAGCGCGAGGTCCCCCTCCACCAGCGCCCGCAGCCCCTCCGGCGCCCCGGCCCAGCCCCTTCCCAGCCGCAGCCGCTCTCCCCGCGCGGTGACGACGTCCAGCTCGCGCACGCTGTCCGCGGTCGTCCCCCAGGCCACCGAGTGCGAGCCGCAGGAGTTGTTGCCGATCATCCCGCCGAGCGTGCAGCGGCTGTGGGTGGAGGGGTCGGGGCCGAAGCGGAGTCCGTGCGGGGCGGCGGCCTCCTGGAGGCGGTCCAGCACGAGCCCCGGCTGGACGACGGCCGTTCGGGTCTCCGGGTCGAGGGAGAGCAGACGGTTCAGGTGCCGGGTGAAGTCCAGGACGACACCCGTTCCGGTGGCCTGTCCGGCGATGGAGGTACCGCCCCCGCGCGGGACGACCGGCACGCCATGGCTACGGCAGACGTCTAGCACCGCGGCCACGTCATCGGCGTCCCTCGGCGCGACCACGCCGAGCGGGACACGCCGATAGTTGGAGGCGTCCATGGTGGTCAGCGCCCGGGCGGTGACATCGAAACCGACCTCGCCCCGGACGGCCTTGCGCAGATCAGCCTCTAGATCCGTCATACGGACAGCATTCCAAACGTCGCGTCTCAGCCGACGGACTGCATTTCGACCAGGTTTCCCGCACCGGCTAATCTCACCTCCGTGGCTGAGATCCAGATTCCCGCTGACATCAAGCCCGCCGACGGTCGTTTCGGCGCGGGCCCCTCCAAGGTGCGGACGGAAGCGCTGGACGCGCTGGCCGCGACCGGTACGTCTCTGCTCGGTACCTCCCACCGCCAGGCACCGGTGAAGAACCTGGTCGGCCAGGTGCGTGAGGGCATCTCCGAGCTGTTCTCCCTGCCCGAGGGCTACGAGGTCGTCCTCGGCAACGGCGGCTCCACCGCGTTCTGGGACGTCGCGACGCACGGCCTGATCGAGAACAAGTCGCAGCACCTGAACTTCGGTGAGTTCAGCTCGAAGTTCGCCAAGGCCGCCAAGCTCGCTCCCTGGCTCGCCGAGCCGACGGTCATCGCGAGCGACCCGGGCACCCACCCCGAGGCGCGGGCCGAGGCGGGCGTGGACGTCTACGCGTTCACCCACAACGAGACCTCCACCGGTGTCGCGATGCCCATCGAGCGCGTGGCCGGTGCCGACGAGGGCTCCCTGGTCCTGGTCGACGCCACCTCCGGCGCCGGCGGTCTGCCCGTGGACATCGCCGAGACGGACGTCTACTACTTCGCCCCGCAGAAGTCCTTCGCCTCCGAAGGCGGTCTGTGGATCGGCGTCTTCTCCCCGGCCGCCATCGAGCGGGCCGAGCGGGTGCACGCCTCCGGCCGCCATGTCCCGGAGTTCTTCAGCCTGCCGACGGCGATCGACAACTCCCGCAAGAACCAGACGTACAACACCCCGGCCCTCGCCACCCTCTTCCTGCTCAACCAGCAGCTGGAGTGGATCAACGGCCAGGGCGGGCTCGCCTGGTCCACGGCCCGGACGAAGGACTCCTCGACGCGGCTGTACGGCTGGGCGGAGGAGTCGAAGTACGCGACGCCGTTCGTGACCGACGCGGCCAAGCGCTCGCAGGTCATCGGCACGATCGACTTCTCGGACGAGATCGACGCGGCCGCCGTCGCCAAGGCGCTGCGCGCCAACGGCATCGTCGACACCGAGCCCTACCGCAAGCTCGGCCGCAACCAGCTGCGCGTCGCGATGTTCCCGGCGATCGACCCGGCGGACGTCGAGGCGCTGACGAAGTGCGTCGACTACGTGATCGAGAAGCTGTAGGCGGCATCCGTACGGCTTCCGTACGACGATGAAGGGCGCCCACGCGAAGTGGGCGCCCTTTTCCATGCCACCGACTGCCACCGGCTCTCACCGGCTGAGCTTCTGGAACCTCCGTACCGCCAGCGGCAGGAAGATCGCGGTCAGGACGACCGGCCAGACGCCCGCCATCAGCAGGGCGTGGTTCTCGACCCAGGAGTCGCCGCCGCCGACCGGGGTGCCGAACAGGTCGCGGGTGGCCGCGGCGGTGGAGGAGATCGGGTTCCAGGCCGCGACCCAGCCCAGCCAGTCGGGCATCAGCTGCGGCGCGACGAAGATGCTGGAGATCATCGTCAGCGGGAACGCGACCGCGAACAGACCGCCCGCCGCCTCCGGGTTGGGCACGAGAAGGCCGAGCCACACCCCGAGCCAGATCAGCGCGAACCGCAGCCACAGCAGCAGCCCGAACGCGGCCAGGAAACCGAGGCCGCCGTCCGGACGCCAGCCCATGGCGATCGCGGTGAGCATCATGATCGCCAACTCGGCGCAGGCGGCGAGGAGATCGGTCACCCCGCGTCCGGCGACCACCGCGGAGGAGGCCATCGGCATCGAGCGGAACCGGTCGATGACGCCCTTGGTGGAGTCGTAGACGACCAGGGTCGCGGTGTTGATGAAGCCGAAGGCCATGGTCATCACGAACATGCCCGGCATCAGGAAGTCCTTGTAGTCCCCGCCGCCCGGCACCGTCATCGCGCTGCCGAAGACATAGCCGTAGAGCAGGACGGACAGGATGGGGAAGCCCAACTGCCAGGCGATGTTGACCGGTTGGCGCTGGTAGTGGGTGAGGCCGCGGCGGACGATGTTCCAGACATCGGCGAGCGCCCAGTACGCCCGGCTGTGCCCCGCGTCGAATTCCACCGTGCTCATGCCGCCGTCTCCTTCTCGGTGCGGTGTCCGGTCAGGCGCAGGAAGACGTCGTCGAGGCTCGGCCTGCGCAGTCCGATGTCCTCCACCGGGACGCCCTCGTCCTGGAGGGTGCGCGCCACCTCGGTGAGCGCGCCGACCCGGTCGGTGACGGGGGCGTGCACCCGCAACTCGGCCTCGTCCGCCTCGGGTTCACCGTCGGAGACGCGGGCGACGACCTTGACCGCCCGGGCGATGTCGGACCGCTCGGCGACGACGACCTCGACGCGGTCGCCGCCGACGCGGTTCTTCAGCCCGTCCGGGGTGTCGTCGGCGATGGACCGCCCCTGGTCGATGACGGTGATGCGCGAGGCCAGCTTGTCAGCCTCCTCCAGATACTGCGTGGTCAGCAATACGGTGGTGCCGCTCGCCACCAACGCCCGCACCGATTCCCAGACCTCGCCCCGGCTGCGGGGGTCGAGCCCGGTCGTCGGCTCGTCGAGGAAGAGGACGGACGGGGCGAGGATCATCGACGCGGCGAGGTCCAGACGGCGGCGCATACCGCCGCTGTACTTGCCCACGCCCTTCTCGGCGGCGTCGGTGAGGTCGAACTGCTCCAGCAGCTCGGTGGCGCGGGACTTGGCGCGCCGGCCGCCGAGGTGGAACAGCCGGCCGAACATCTCCAGGTTCTGCCGCCCGGTGAGCACCTCGTCCACGGCGGCGTACTGCCCGGTGAGCCCGATCCGGGCCCGGACCTCCCGGGGCTGCCGGGCGACGTCGAGCCCGGCCACGGTGGCGTGTCCGCCGTCCAGCCTCAGCAGTGTGGACAGGATGCGCACGGCGGTGGTCTTGCCCGCGCCGTTCGGGCCGAGCAGTCCGTGCACGGTGCCCTCGCGGACGACCAGGTCGAAGCCGTCGAGGGCGCGCTTGTCGCCGTAGCGCTTCTCCAGGGCCTCGGCCCGTACGGCGTATCCGTCGCTCATGGGTCCCCCTTCTCGGTAACTGAGTACACCGTACCCGATTACGCGTACGACGTACCCAGTTTTTTCCGGAGGACCTAAGCTGAGCACCATGACGAGCGGCAAGGACGGTACGGAGACCAGTGGCAGCGGGGACATCGCCCGCACCATGGAGCTGCTGTGGGACACCGGTCGGCGCCCCAGCCGCGGCCCCAAGCCGACCCTGAGCCTCGACCGGATCGTGGAAGCCGCCGTCCGGGTCGCGGACAGCGAAGGGCTGGAGGCGCTCTCCATGCGCCGGGTCGCCGCCGAGCTGGGCACCGGCACCATGTCGCTGTACCGCTACGTCCCCGGCAAGGGCGAACTACTGGACCTGATGCTGGACCGCGTCCAGCGCCCCTCCGAGAACCCGGGCGACTTCGGCGACGGCACCTGGCGCTCCACCCTGGAGGCGCTGGCCCGCGCGACCCTCGCGCTCTACCGCGGCCACCCCTGGCTGCTGCACGTCAACCAGTCCCGCCCGCTCCTCGGCCCGAGCGCCCTGGACGGCATGGAGAAGATCCTCGCCCGGATCAAGCCGATGGGCCTGAGCGACCCGGAGACGGTCTCGGCCGTCATCATGATCGACGGCTACGTCGTGGGCGCCGCCCGCACCCAGCTGTACCAGCAGGAGGCGGAGCGCCGGACGGGCCTGACCGACACGGAGTTCTGGCAGGCGCAGACGCCCATGCTGGAGAAGGTCATGACGCCCGAACGCTTCCCGCTGCTGTCCGCCCTGCACGAGGACACGTGGGGTCCGGGCTTCGACCACTTCGAGTTCGGCCTGCAACGGATCCTGGACGGGCTGGAGGTGCTGGTCGCACAGCGCCGCGCGCAGGAGGACTAGCGGCTACGACGTCGTAGGCGGCTGACGCCGAAGAGGGCGGCCAGGACGGCGGCGACCGCGAGAGCCCCGGTCCTGACATTCCCGTCGCCCCCGCCCGATCCGCCGTCACCGGCGGCGGAACTCCCCTCCCCCGAGGACGAGTCCGAGCCCGAGGACCCGCCGCTGTCGGGCGCGTCCTCGGGCTCCACCGAACTCTCCGCCCCCTCGGCGCCGTACATGAGCCTGCCGCCGTCGGCGGTATAGGTGACGGACTCGCCCTGCCCCAGGAACGGCACGCTCAGCCGGCCGGTCTTCTTGATGTCGCCGCTGTTCCAGTCGTAGGCGAAGGCGCCGAAGTAGCTGCGGACGACGAGCTTGCGGCCGTCCGGGGAGAGGGTGGCGTCGGTGGCCTGGAGGTTGTCGATGCGGGCGACGGGCTTGAAGACATTCGTACCCGAGGCGGAGAGCTCGGCGGGCCCCTCGAAGAGCTGCCCGCCCTCCTCCTTCTTGTCGGCGATGTAGACGCGCCCGGTCTTGGGATGCACGACGAGCGACTCGGCGTCCCGCGCCCCGCCCTGGTACTGCACGACGTACTGGGTGGCCCGGACCGTCCGGTCCCGCAGCTCCTTGGGCTCGGGAAGCCGGTAGATCCAGACGTGCGGCCAGGTGCCGCCGAGGTTGTCGCCGATGTCGCCGACCCAGAGCTCGTTGTCCGGACCGACGGAGATGGCCTCGACGTCGCGCGGGGTGCCGACGCCGGTCAGGGTGACGGTGGCGACGGTCTCGCCGGTGGCGCTGTCGACGGCGTAGAGATAGGCGCCGTCGTCGCTGTCGTTGTGGGTCCAGTAGATGCCCGGGTGCTGCCGGGAGGCGGCGAGTCCGCTGGACTCGGTGATGCGCGGGTCCTTGATGGTGAAGCCGTCGTCGCCGTCGGCGGCGGAGGCGGGCACGGCGAAAGCGCCCACGAGAAGGGCGGCGGCGAGTACGGCGAAGGGTCGGCGCATGCCGTCAAGCCTGCCATCCCGCCCGGAGTTCGGCGGGGCGTGTCCGGCCTCACACCGCACCGGCTCCCGCCCGCCCCACCGATCGTCCATCATGAGCGGATGCTCAGGTTCATGCCCGTCGGTGACTCCCAGACGATCGGAAGCGCGGGCGAACACACCTGGCGCTACCGGCTGTGGCAGCACCTGCGCGATACGTACGGCGGCCCCTTCACGCTGGTCGGCCCGCGCGAGGAGCTGTACGACAAGGCGACGGACACGGCGACGTCGTACGAGTACGCCGACCCCGACTTCCCCCGCGCCCACCTGGCCGGCTGGGGCGAGGGCTGGCTCCACATGGCACCCCTGATCGGCGAGGCGACCCGTTCCTGCCGCGCGGATGTCCTCCTGGTCGCCCTGGGTCTGATCGACCTCGGCTTCTACACCAACGCCGAGCAGACGGCGGAGAACGTACGCCTCTTCATAGCGAACGCCCGCGAGGCCAACCCGCGCGTCCGCATGGCGGTACTGCCGGTCATCCCGAACATCCGCGCCGTGGACGAGCCGGACTTCGGCGAGCAGGTGACCCTCTTCAACGAACTCCTGGCGAAGGCGGTGGCGGACCTGGACGAACCCCGCTCACCGCTGCTGCTGACCTCACCGCCTTCGTCGTACGACATCAACCTCGACACCTACGACGGCACCCACCCCAACGCGAGCGGTGAACACCGGATCGCCGGGGCGTTCGCGGGGGCGATGTGGGAGGCGTGGGGGATCGGACAGACGTACGTGGCCGGAACAGGTTGACCGATTCCGGGCGTCTCTTGGTCACCGTGCGTATCGTTGTACTGCGCGGCTGCACCTTTCCGTGGGGCAGCCGGGGAGGAGCGCCACGATGACCGTCGTACAAGACAGGATCGAGATGGCCGAGGAAGACGGCGAGCTGACTCTGGACGAGTTGTTCGAGTCGCTTGAGCGGACCACCCCCGAGGGATACAAGGTCGAGATCGTCGAGGGGGCCATCTTCATGTCGCCACAGCGGGACACCCACTGGGAAATCATCCTGGACATCGTCGAGCAACTGCGCACCAAGTACCCGCGCAAGCGCGTGAAGTCGGACGTCCGGGTCGACTACCCGGGCCATCTCAACGGCTTCGCCTCCGACGTGACGCTCGTCAAGGAGGCCGCCGAGAAGGGCCCCAAGGGCTTGTGGAACTGCGAGGACGTCGAGTTCGTGGCCGAGGTCATCTCGAAAGGGACGGCGCACAACGACTACGGCCCCAAGAAGACCGCCTACGCCCTCGCCGACGTCCTCGTCTACCTCATCGCCGATCCCTACCAGGGCAAGTGCCATCTCTACACTCAGCCCAAGGACGGCGAATACCTCACCGAAACTTCCGTCACCTTCGGCTCGGACGTAGACATGTCCACCACACCCCTCGGCCTCACCCTGAAGACCGATGAGTTCCCCCGCGGCTGACTGACAGAATCCGCAGCATGGCGATCATCCATCACACGACTCTCAAGCCCTCCAAGGTCGAGCTGCTCACCGAGTGGCTGCCCACCCGCCCCTGGTATGTCGGGGACGGCACACCGGAGTTGACGAAGGCCGGTGGCTTCCGGCTGGACGATCCGGCGGGTGAGGTCGGGATCGAGTTCATGGTGGCGGTCGATGGGGACGGGGTCGCCTATCTCGTCCCCCTCACCTACCGTGGCGCCCCGCTGGAAGGCGCCGAGGACGCGCTCATCGGGACCATGGAGCACGGGGTGCTGGGGCAGCGATGGGCCTACGACGGCATCCATGACCCGGTGCTGGTCGCCGAGTTGTTCGCCCTGGTCGACGGCCGCGCCCAGGCGCAGGCGCAGAGCGTCGACAACACCCCGGACCATGAGATCGCCCGCTCCTACGCGGGTACCGGCGAACTCCGGGCGCACGGAGGGGCCGTGGACGACGAGAGCGGCACCGAACTGACCACCGCCGACGGTTCCGTGCTGCGTCTGAACCGGCGGCTCGGCGGGTCCGACCTTCCGCCCTCCGACGCACTCGGGCATGTCTCCGGGCACTGGACCGCGACGGACGGCACCCGCGCACGGGCCGTGTTCGCCGTTCTGCGGCCCGGGTCCGAATGAAGCGACGGAAGAATCGTTGCTGCGGCTGTCTCGAAGGGTGTCTCGACACCCATCTGTGGTGGTCCACCGTCACCGCGCCCTGCCGTGAAGTCGCCGCGCTGACAGCGCTGTTGATGCCGCTGACCCTGTTCACGGACCGCCACCCCGACCCCAGCGCCCCCGCACCCCGGGGTCGTGCGGCCCGGTTCCTCTACTCCGCGGTCGTCCGCTACCGCCGCGAGATCAGCCCCACCACCCCGCCCCGCTGCCCCTACACACCGACCTGTTCCACGTACGCGGTCCAGGCGCTGCACCGCTACGGCGCCCTGCGCGGCGGCCGGCTCAGCGTCGTGCGGCTGCTGCGGTGCACCCCCGGGCAGGCCAGGCGGCGTGGCGGCCGGTATCCGCTTGCCTAGAGTCCACTCCACGCCGTTGGCTGGTGGACCATGAAGTACACGCAGCTCGGACGCACGGGACTCAAGGTCAGCCGGCTCGTCCTCGGCACCATGAACTTCGGACCGCAGACCGATGAAGCGGACAGCCACGCCATCATGGACGCGGCGCTGGACGCGGGGATCAACTTCTTCGACACCGCCAATGTGTACGGCTGGGGCGAGAACAAGGGCCGCACCGAGTCGATCATCGGCAGCTGGTTCGCCAAGGGCGGCGACCGCCGCGACAAGGTCGTCCTCGCCACCAAGGTGTACGGCAACATGGGCGCCGACGGCCCGGCCTGGCCCAACCACGACAAGCTCTCGGCGCTGAACATCCGCCGGGCCGTGGACGCCTCGCTGAAGCGGCTGGGCACGGACCGCATCGACGTCTACCAGTTCCACCACATCGACCGGGACACCCCGTTCGAGGAGATCTGGCAGGCCATCGACGTCCTGGTGCAGCAGGGCAAGATCCTCTACGCCGGGTCCTCGAACTTCCCCGGCTACAAGATCGCCCAGGCCAACGAGACGGCCGCCCGCCGCGGCTCGTACGGGCTGGTCAGCGAGCAGTGCCTGTACAACCTGTACGAGCGGCGCGCCGAGATGGAGGTCATCCCGGCCGCGCAGGACTACGGGCTCGGGGTGATCCCCTGGTCGCCGCTGCACGGCGGCTTGCTGGGCGGGGTGCTCAAGAAGGAGGCGGAGGGCGGCCGACGCGCCTCTGGCCGAGCCGCCGACACCCTCGCGGACCCGGCGGCCCGCGCCCGGCTCCAGTCCTACGAGGACCTGCTGGACAAGCACGGCGTGGAGCCCGGCGAGGCAGCCCTGGCCTGGCTCCTCACCCGCCCCGGCGTCACGGGCCCGATCGTCGGCCCGCGTACGGCGGACCAGCTCGCCTCGGCACTGCGGGCAGCGGAGCTCGAACTGGGCGAGGAACTGCTGACGGGCCTGGACGAGATCTTCCCTGGTCCGGGGCCGTCTCCGGAGGCCTTCGCCTGGTAACGCAGGTGAGGGAGACTCCCTGAGGGGCGCGGGGAACTGCGCGACCAGCCCCCACCGGCCCGCGGCCGGAAGCCGACCGCAGTTCCCCACCAAGCACCTACCTGCCGAGCGCCGCCGCAACAGCCACGACGACGAACATCAGCACAAGCGCACCGGCCATGATCCGGTTCCGGGTTTTCGGGTCCACACCACGAGCCTAACCGGCCGCCCCGAGCGGCCAACGGGCGACCGCCTCGTACCGCGGCTCCTCCCCCCGCACCCCGGAGCGCGGCAGATGGCTCCGCACGAGCACCAGCTCCCCGACGGTCCAGCCATCGCTGCGGAAAGCGCCCAGCGCCTCGACACACGGCCTCACGTCCACCGCGTTCCGGCTCCGCGCCACCGTCAGATGCGCCTTGTACCGCCGATGCTCCCCCATCGCCACCCCCGCCTTACGCCCCGCGGCCTCCGCCCGGTCGGCCAGCAGCCGCAGCACGTCCGGCTCCCCCTCGGCCCCCACCCACAACGCCCGCCCGTGCCCGAACTGCCCGCCCCCGTGAAGGGCCAGCGGGAAGGCCGCGGTGCGATGTGCGGCCCGTGCCAGCCGGTCCGACAGCCCTTCTACGAGCCCGTCGTCGACCTCCCCGTAGAAGGCGAGGGTGAAGTGCCACCCGGGGCGGCCGGTCCAGCGCAGCGCATCCGCGCCGGGCAGCCGCTTCAGCCGGTCCACCTCGGCTGCGAGTTCACGGGAAACATCCTCCGGCAGGAGCAGCGCGGCGAAGAGTCTCATACCCCCAGTCTCACCGCCGCGCTCCTACGCCACCGTCGCGAGCTCTTCCCGCTCCCTCGGCACGAAGCGCACCACCGGATGCCCGTGGTTCCAGCCCACCGTCAGGCGGAGGTTGCCGACCCGGGCCAGGACCAGGCCGATCACGACCGCCGCCAGAGCGGCGATCGCGCCGCCCGCCGCCAGGCCCGCCCGGACGCCGTACGCGTCGGTGATCCAGCCCGCGATGGGCGCCCCCAAGGGGGCGCCGCCCATGAAGACCATCATGTACAGGGACATCACCCGGCCCCGCATCGCCGGGTCCGTGCTGAGTTGGACGCTGCTGTTGGCGGTGACGTTGACCGTCATGCCGAACATGCCGATCGGGGCCATGAGCAGGGCGAACAGCCACAGGGATGGGGCCAGGGCCGCCACTATCTCCAGGGTGCCGAAGGCCACCGCACCCGCTACCAGGACCCGCAATCGCGCTGTGCCGCGGCGGGCGGCGAGCAGGGCGCCGGACAGGGAGCCCACGGCCATCAGGGTGTTGAAGAGGCTGTAGGAGCCCGCGCCCGCGTGGAAGACGTCGTCGGCGAAGGCCGAGAGGTAGACGGGGAAGTTGAAGCCGAAGGTGCTGACGAACCCGACCAGGACGATGGTCCAGATCAGCTCCGGGCGCCCGGCGACGTACTGAAGCCCCTCCCGCAGCTGGCCCTTGCCGCGGGGTGCGCGCTCGACGACGTGCAGGTCGCGGGCGCGCATGAGCAGCAGGCCGGCGATGGGCGCGACGAAGGACAGGCCGTTGAAGAGGAAGGCCCAGCCGGTGCCCACCCCCGTGATCATCAGGCCGGCCACCGCGGGGCCGACCAGCCGCGCGGACTGGAAGTTCGCCGAGTTCAGGCTGACCGCGTTCTGGAGCTGGTCGCTGCCGACCATCTCGGTGACGAAGGTCTGCCGGGCCGGGTTGTCGATGACCGTCGCCAGGCCCACGGCGAAGGCGGCGACGTAGACGTGCCAGACCTCGACATGGCCGGTGAGGGTGAGGAAGGCCAGCGCCAGGCCCGTGAGCGCCATCGCCGTCTGCGTGACCAGCAGCGTGGGGCGCTTGGGCAGGCGGTCGACCAGGACACCGCCGTAGAGGCCGAAGAGCAGCATCGGGAGGAACTGGAGGGCCGTCGTGATGCCGACGGCCGTCGCGGAGCCGGTGAGGCTGAGCACCAGCCAGTCCTGGGCGATGCGCTGCATCCAGGTGCCGGTGTTGGAGACGACCTGCCCGATGAAGAACAGGCGGTAGTTGCGGACGCTCAGCGAGCTGAACATCGAGGACTTGCGGGGGGTGTCGAGGGCGGTCGGTGCGGGGGCGGAAGCTGCTCCGGATCCCGTACTCAAAGGGGGTCGCCTCCTTCGTGGGCCTTGCTTACAGGTGCGCGAGCTTCTCCAGTACGGGGGCGGCGGCGCGGAGTTTCGCCCACTCGTCCTCGTCCAGGCCGTCGACCAGGGCGGCCAGGAAGGCGTTGCGCTTGGCGCGGCTCTCGGCGAGCATCGCCTCGGCCTGTTCCGTCTTCGTGACGACCTTCTGGCGCCGGTCCTCGGCGTGCGGCTCCAGCCGGACCAGCCCCTTGGCCTCCAGCAAGGCGACGATGCGGGTCATCGACGGCGGCTGGACATGCTCCTTGCGGGCGAGTTCGCCCGGGGTGGCCTGGCCGCAGTTGGACAGGGTGCCGAGCACCGACATCTCAGTGGGGCTCAGCGACTCGTCGACCCGCTGGTGCTTGAGCCGGCGGGACAGCCGCATGACAGCGGATCGCAGGGAGTTCACGGCGGCAGCGTCGTCGCCATGGGTAAGGTCCGACATGTTCTTTAGGTTAACTCATTACCCTGACTAAAGACCACTCGGGGTACGCCAGAATGCCCGTGACCCTGGCCACTGAATCCTGGCATCACCCATACGAGTGAGCCGATTCCGGAAAGTGACCCGCGGCCCGGCCGCGTGAGGTGACCCTCGTTCCATGGGGACCAGCGTGCTCAGCCTGCGGATGGACGGGGAGCTGCTCGAACGGCTCCGGCACCATGCGGCCAAAAGAGGAATGAGCGTCCAGGACTATGTGGTCCGGACGCTCATTCGGGACGACTTCGACGAGCGGTTCCAGACCGCCGTCGAGGAGACGGAGAAGTTCTACGGCGTCACCTGACGCCCGCGGCTCAGGTCAGGCCCAGCGCCGGCATCAGGTAGTAGAAGGTGAAGACGGCGGCGACCACGTACATCGCGGCGGGGATCTCCTTGCCGCGCCCGGCCGCGAGCCGCAGCACCACGAAGGTGATGAAGCCCATGCCGATGCCGTTGGTGATCGAGTAGGTGAACGGCATCATCACCATCGTGATGAAGGCGGGGATCGCGATCGTGTAGTCGGCCCAGTCGATCTCCTTGACGGAGTTCGCGAGGATCAGGAAGCCGACCGCGAGCAGCGCCGGAGTGGCCGCCTGCGACGGGACCATGGTGGCGACCGGCGTCAGGAACAGCGCCGCGGTGAACAGGCCGCCGGTGACGAGGTTGGCGAAGCCGGTGCGGGCGCCCTCGCCGACGCCGGCCGTGGATTCCACGAAGGCCGTGGTGGCCGAGGAGGAGCTGGCACCGCCCGCCGCGACCGCGAGGCCGTCGACGAAGAGGACCTTGTTGATGCCGGGCATCTGGCCCTGGGCGTCGGTCAGCTTGGCCTCGTCGGAGACGCCCATGATCGTGCCCATCGCGTCGAAGAAGCACGACAGCAGGACCGTGAAGACGAACAGGATGCCGGTCAGCATCCCAACCTTGTCGAAGCCGCCGAACAGGCTGACCTCGCCGACCAGGCCGAAGTCGGGGGTGGCGACCGGGTTGCCGGGCCACTTCGGGGTGGTCAGACCCCAGGCGGGGATGTCCGCGACCGCCTCGATGATCACCGCGAGGACGGTCATGGTGACGATCGAGATCAGGATGGCGCCGGAGACCTTGCGCACGATGAGCGCGAACGTCAGCAGCGTGCCCACGATGAAGACCAGCACCGGCCAGCCGTTGAGGTGACCGTCGCTGCCGAGCTGGAGCGGGACGGTGGTCTGGGCGGCGTCCGGGATGCGGGAGACGAAGCCGGAGTCCACCAGGCCGATCAGCATGATGAACAGGCCGATACCGATCGAGATCGCCTTGCGCAGCCCGAACGGCACCGCGTTCATCACGCGCTCGCGCAGACCCGTGGCGACCAGCAGCATCACCACGAAGCCCGCCAGCACCACCATGCCCATGGCGTCCGGCCAGGACATCCGGGGCGCGAGCTGGAGCGCGACCACCGAGTTCACCCCCAGGCCCGCGGCCAGCGCGATCGGCACATTGCCGATGACGCCCATGAGGAGGGTGGTGAAGGCCGCCGTCAGCGCGGTGGCGGTGACCAGCTGACCGTTGTCGAGCTGGTGGCCGTACATGTCCTTCGCGCTGCCCAGGATGATCGGGTTCAGCACGATGATGTAGGCCATCGCGAAGAAGGTGGCGAAGCCGCCACGGATCTCACGGGGCAGGGTGCTGCCGCGTTCGGAGATCTTGAAGTAGCGGTCGAGGGCGCCGGATGCGGGCATGTGCTTGGTGGTTCCTACGAAGAGAAGTGGTCAGACACAAACCGTTTCAGTATGAACATATAAAGCTCCGAACAGCCATCTCCGCGCGTAGACCGAAAGGAGTCGTACGGACTCGTAAGCTGTCCCCCATGGCCGGATTCTTCACGGGACCCATCAAGCACGAGGCGCCCGAGCCCCTGGAGGGGCCCGTCGTTCCCACCATCGTCGGCGGCACGATCATCTGGTTCGTCCTCTTCCTGGTCCAGCTGCCGTTCTACGGCTGGTTCGAGGACCATGGGCACACCTGGTGGCTGTGGACCTGCCTGGCCGGCGCCGGTCTCGGCCTGATCGGCATCTGGTACGTCCGCAAGCGGGACGCGGCCATCAAGCGGGCCGCCGCCGCGTCCCAGTAGCCACGGCGTACAACCACGGCACCATTTCGCCCCGTTGCCCGTCCTCCCCAGGTCGGATCTTCCGCGCACTCGGCGGGTGAAGCCGTAAATCCGCACGTACCGTCGAATGCATGACGCACATCGACGCGGGCACCGAAGTCGATTCCGAACACGCGCTGCCCGCTCCGGTGGGTACCGGCGGGCTCACCGCCGCCGAGGTGGCCGAGCGGGTCGCGCGGGGGCAGGTCAACGACATCCCGGTGCGCAGCAGCCGGTCCATGGTCGAGATCGTCCGGGCCAACGTCTTCACCCGGTTCAACGCGATCATCGGCGTGCTCTGGCTGATCATGCTGTTCGTCGCGCCGATCCAGGACAGCCTGTTCGGCTTCGTCATCCTCGCCAACACCGGCATCGGCATCGTCCAGGAGTGGCGCGCCAAGAAGACCCTGGACTCGCTCGCCGTCATCGGCGAGGCCCGGCCCACCGTCCGGCGCGACGGGGTGGCCGCCGAGGTGACCACCGCCGAGATCGTGCTGGACGACCTGATCGAGATCGGACCGGGCGACAAGGCCGTCGTGGACGGCGTGTGCGTCGAGGCCGACGGCCTGGAGATCGACGAGTCGCTGCTCACCGGCGAGGCCGACCCGGTCGTCAAACGCCCCGGGGACCAGGTCCTCTCCGGCAGCTTCGTGGTCGCGGGCGGCGGCGCCTTCCAGGCCACCAAGGTGGGCCGCGAGGCCTACGCCGCCCAGCTCGCCGAGGAGGCCAGCCGGTTCACCCTCGTCCACTCCGAGCTGCGCTCCGGCATCTCCACCATCCTCAAGTACGTGACCTGGATGATGATCCCGGCCGCGCTCGGCCTGGTGGTCACCCAGCTCGTGGTGAAGGACAAGGACCTCGACGACTCCATCGCCCGGACCGTCGGCGGCATCGTCCCCATGGTCCCCGAGGGCCTGGTCCTGCTCACCTCCGTCGCCTTCGCCATCGGCGTCATCCGACTTGGCCGAAAACAGTGCCTCGTCCAGGAGCTCCCCGCCATCGAGGGCCTCGCCCGCGTCGACACCGTCTGCCTCGACAAGACCGGCACCCTCACCGAGGGCGGCATGGACGTCACCGAGCTGAGACCCCTCGGCGGCCATGACGAGGAGTACATACGCAAGGTGCTGGGCGCCCTCGGCGAGTCCGACCCGCGCCCCAACGCCTCCCTCCAGGCGATCATCGACGCCTACCCCGACACCCAGGACTGGCGCTGCACCGAGTCGCTCCCCTTTTCCTCCGCCCGCAAGTACAGCGGCGCCACCTTCAGCGAGGGCAACGGCGAGTCCAGTACGTGGCTGCTGGGGGCGCCCGATGTGCTGCTCGCCCCCGACGACGGCGCCCTCGCCGAGACCGGGCGGCTCAACGAACAGGGCCTGCGCGTCCTGCTCCTCGCCCGCACGGCACGCGACCTGGACGACTCCGAGCCGGCCGTGGACGCCAAGCCGGCCGCGCTGGTCGTCCTGGAGCAGCGGCTGCGGCCCGACGCCGGTGACACCCTGCGCTACTTCGCCGAGCAGAACGTCCGGGCCAAGGTCATCTCCGGGGACAACGCCGTCTCCGTGGGCGCGGTCGCGGCCAAGCTGGGCCTGGAGGGCAGCACCGTCGACGCCCGGCTGCTGCCGCGCGACCAGGACGGCATGGCGGAGGCGCTGGACTCGGGCACGGTGTTCGGGCGGGTCACCCCGCAGCAGAAGCGGGACATGGTGGGCGCGCTCCAGTCCCACGGGCACACCGTCGCGATGACCGGGGACGGGGTGAACGACGTGCTCGCGCTGAAGGACGCCGACATCGGGGTGTCCATGGGCTCCGGGTCCGAGGCGACCCGGGCGGTGGCGCAGATCGTGCTGCTCAACAACAGCTTCGCGACGCTTCCTTCGGTGGTCGCCGAGGGGCGGCGGGTCATCGGGAACATCACCCGGGTCGCCACGCTGTTCCTGGTGAAGACCGTGTACTCGGTCCTGCTGGCGGTGCTGGTGGTCTGCTGGCAGGTGGAGTACCCGTTCCTGCCGCGGCACTTGACGCTGCTGTCCACGCTGACCATCGGCGTCCCGGCCTTCTTCCTCGCCCTCGCGCCCAACAAGGAACGGGCGAAACCGCACTTCGTGCGGCGGGTGATGCGGTACTCGATCCCGGGCGGCGTGGTGGCGGCGGCCGCGACGTTCCTGACGTATCTGATCGCCCGTCACCATTACGTGGGTGAGGGTGCGTTGGACGCCGAGACCAGTGCGGCGACGCTGACGCTGTTCCTGATCTCCATGTGGGTGCTGGCGATCATCGCGCGGCCGTACACGTGGTGGCGGGTGGCCCTGGTCGCGTCCATGGGGCTGGGGTTCGTGCTGGTCCTGATGGTGCCCTGGCTCCAGGAGTTCTTCGCGCTGAAGCTGGTGGGGGTCACCATGCCGTGGATCGCGGTAGGGATCTCGGTGGTGGCGGCGGCCGCCCTGGAGTTCGTGTGGAAGTGGGTCGACCGCCGGTTCCCTGCGTGAGCTGAGGTGGGGGCGCGTTGTCGGCTGCGGGCCCGGTGGGGGCTTGTCGCGCCCACGCGGCGGAGCCGCACATTGATACAGCCCCGCGCCCCTGAGGGGGTTTCGGCTACTGGACGTCTATGGCGTCGCCCTTGGCCGACACCGGCGCCGTGCTCGTGATGCCCGCGTACGTGAAGCGGTAGTAGCCGTCCTCCACCGCCGTGACCGTCGTCTTCAGGGCGCCGTCCGTGGTGGTCTTGATGCCCTTGACGTTGGTGTACGCCGAGGTGCCCGCCTTGCGGAACTGGAGCGTGACCTTCTGGCCGCTGGGCAGGCCCACGTACTTGTTGCTGTCCCAGCTGGCGCGGGTCAGCTTGCCGGTGACCGTGATGGTCTTGCCCTTCTTCACCGGCTCCGGGGAGGCGTTGACCGTCAGCCTGGACACGCGCTGGACCAGCGTGCTGCCGAGGTCGCCCTGCTCGGCGTAACCGACCTTGGTGATGTCGTAGTTCTCGCCGAGCGGGTCCTGGCCGTTCTGCGCGAGCGCGAGGGCCGCGCCCTTCCAGGCGCCGGCGTCGGAGTTCACCAGCTCGCCCTCGGACGGGTAGATGTCGATCTTGCCGGTGCAGTTGGCGGCGGTGGCCGAGGTGGCGGTGCAGGTGGCCGGCTTGTTGCCGAACAGCATGGCGTCGGGGGCCGCGAGGGAACCCCGGTAGATGTACGGGCCGGTGGCGAAGTCGTCGGCCTTGATGTCGATGTCCGCGGCGTGGGTCATCGTGTAGGTGACCGTCGTCGAGACCCGCTCGCTCGCGCCGACCTTGACCGTCTTGGCGATCTTGAAGTTGGAGAAGGAGACGTCCATGTCGTACGGGGCGTCCGCACGGGTGCCGAAGGCGCTCTTGGCGTGGGCGGCACGGACCTTCGCGACGTCGGCGCGGTAGGCGGAGACGGAGTCGTCGGCCTGCGCGGACGGCACGGCGAAGGCGGACAGGGCCAGGGCGCCGGAGACGGCGGCCACAGTGGCGCGAATACGCATGCGTTCCCCAAATGGTCGTGAAGGGAGCCTGGATGCTCCACATCATCAGAGGGACGCCAGGGGCGTTCGGTTGCCCCGCACATCCCCAAAACACGGACGTCCGGCCCCGGATGGCTTCCGGGGCCGGACGTACCGTGAGCGGCAGGTGTTACTGCACGTCGATGAAGTCACCCGTGGCGTTGACCGGCGCGGTGCTCGTGATGCCCTTGTAGACGAAGCGGTAGTAGCCGTCCGTGGAGGCCGTGACCGTGGTCTTCAGGGCGCCGCCCGTGAGGGTCTTGATGCCCTTGACGTTGGAGTACGTCGTGGTGCCCTTCTTGCGGAACTGGAGCGTCACGCTCTGGCCGCTGGGCATGCCCACGTAGGTGTTGGAGTCCCAGCTGGCGCGGGTCAGCTTGCCGCTGACCGTGATGGTCTTGCCCTTCTTCACCGGCTCCGGCGAGGCGTTGACCGTCAGCTTGGAGTAGCGCTGGAGGTTGAAGGAGTTGGTGTAGTCCTTCACGGCGACACCGACGTTGTCCAGGACCGGGTTCTCCGGGTCCTCACCGTTGAAGGCGACCGCGAAGGCGGCGGCCTTCCAGGCGCCCGCGTCCTCGTTCAGCAGCGTGTACGGGTCGATCTCGACGGTGGCCTTGCAGGAGGCGGCCGTGGCGGAGGTGTCCGTGCAGGTCGCGTCGTTGCTGTCGTACCACCAGATGGACTCCTCGAAGGAGGCACCGCGGTACAGCTCGACCCCCGCGAAGAAGTCGGCGGCGTGGATGTCGACATCCGCGCCGTGGGTGAGGGTGAAGGAGACCGGCACCTTCACGATGTTCGTGGTGCCGACCTTGATGTTGCCGCCGGTGCCGACCTTGACGTTGGAGAAGGTGGCGTCGAGGGCGTAGGGAAGGCCTTCCTCGGCCGTGGCGTAGGCCGACTTGCCGGTGGCCGCGTGGGCGGCCTCGCTCGCGGCGCTCAGCTCGACAGGCTGCCGCGAGTCGTCGGCCTGCGCCAGCGGCGCGGCGACGGCGGACAGGACGAGGGCGCCGGAGACGGCGGCCACGGTGGCGCGAATACGCATGTGTTCCCCAGTGTGGAGAGGGGCCCCGACGGTGGTCGTTCCCTACGGCTCGTCGTCGGCCGGGGCCCAAGTGATCGTGGAGCCTGTTGGCTCGCATGATCAGATCTGCGACTCGTGCGAATGGTTGTACGTCGTACGAAAATTTTGTGAGGAGTTTTGCGGGGCCGGCCGAGGGTCAGTCGAACCAGCGGTCCCGGGCCAGTTCCTGGGTCCGGGAGGAGTCCTCCAGCAGCGCCGCCACCTCGAAGCGGCGCGGCCACTGCCCGGCCGCCCAGGCGAGTCCCGCGGCGACGCCCTCCAGGGTCGCGGCGTGCAGGACGCCGTCGTCGGTGAGCCGCCAGTCGATCTCCACACCGTCCACGACGAGCTCCTCGTGCTCGACGTACGAGGAGGGCGTCCGCGGCCCCAGCAGCACCGCCACCGACTCCGGTACGTCGTGCTCGGTGCCCTCGGAGTCGACCTCGCCGGTGACGGACTCGCTCAGCCGCCGCACCTGGAACAGCTCGGCCAGTTCGGCGGCGCGGGCCGGCCGTACCGGGAGCAGCGGGACGCCCTCGGTGAAGGGGAGCAGGTCGGGCGAGTCGACGACCACGGCGTCGGCCGCGTCCACCACCTCGACCCGGCCGTCGACCACGGCCCGCAACTCGTCCGGCAGGGTCACCTGCTCGGGGTCGAGGTCGGCCAGGGAGCCGTACAGGGCGTGCAGTTGGGCGCCGGTCACCCGGCGTTCGGGATCGGCCAGCCGGTCCAGCAGCTCCGCGGCGCCGCCCGGCTCGTCCAGCAGCGCGGCGACGGAGGTCCGCACACCCAGCGCCCGCAGCACCTGTTCGTCGTCGAACCCGGTCGCGTCGGCCTCGTCGTACAGGCCACGCAGCAGCGGGTCGCCGCCGACGGCGAGGAGCCCGGCGGGGCGGCGGCCGTCGAGCACCGGGTGCCCGCGCAGCCACCAGGCGGTGTAGGGCCGTACGACCTCGTGCGTGCCGTCCGGGAGGAGGATGCGGACCTGCTGGGTGAGGGCGTCCCGGAGCGGGGGCCGGGCCAGCAGGGCGAGGGCCTGGGGCCATTTGTCGTCGTCGACCAGGTCCAGGTCGCGCACGGCGACCAGTTCGGTGGCGACGGGCGGCACCGGGGTGTCCGGGAAGCGGTCGAGGATGTCCTCGCTCCACACGTCCACGGCGTCCAGCAGCCCGGCGTCGTCGGGCTCGGCGAAGTCCCCGTCGCGGGGCTCCAGTTCATCGGGGTCGAGAACGACGTCGGTGGCCCTGACCAGCGCGAATCCGGCCAGCACCCCACAGGCCGCCAGGGGCTGTTCGCCCCACTTGTCGGCCAGTTCGGCGTCCACGGCGGCGAGTTCGCCCTCGCGCATGACCTGGTGGAAGGGGCTGCCGGGCAGGACCAGTTCGCCCGCGGGCGCCAACTCCCCTTCCTCGTCGGGCAGGGCGAGTGCGCCGAGCCAGGGCTCGTCGCCGGGTTCGAGGTCGGCGTCCCGGACCAGGGCCAGCACGGTGTCGGCCAGCTCCTCGGCGTCGAGGGTGTCCTGCTCCCAGTCGAGGCCGCCCTCGTCGTCCAGGGAGGCGGCGACCGCGGCCCGTACCTGCGGGGTGGTCAGCACGGCCCGCGGGGTGGCGGGCAGCGCGCCGAGCTTCTCCAGCAGCGGGTGGGCGGCGTCCGGGTGGGCGACCTTCAGACCGAGCCGGGCCAGCACCTCCGGTTCGATCCCGGCGCCGTCCGCGGAGGGCAGCAGGATCTGGCGGGGGCCGATGGTGGTCCGCCCGTCGGCGAGCGGCACGGGCAGCCCGGTGAGCCGGTCGGGGTCGACCCCGGCGAGGCTGTCGTAGAGCCGCCGCCACCAGCCGGGGTCCTTCTCCAGGCCGGCCAGCCGGTCGACGGCGTCGGTCAGCGGCACCCGGGCGACCCCGAGCGTGCGCAGCTCCACGCGGCGCTCCAGACCGGCGGGCAGCAGGGTGGGCAGCACCTCGGCGAGGACCTGTACGGTCTCCGCGCCGGCGCCCTCCACCACTTCCGCCTCCCGGGGCCGCAGCGACTCGGGGAGGTCGTCGGTGGCCTCGGCGGCCGGCGGCAGGAACGCGGTGCGCGGCAGCCGCTGAAGGACCGCCGCCCGCAGCGCCCCGTCCAGTTCGCCCTTGCCGAGCGGGCCCGGCACCAGGTCGATGATCCCGGCGGTCACCGGCCGCCATGCGGCGAGCAGGGCGGCGTAGGCGTCGGCGGCCCGCTCCACCAGGAAGTCGGTCAGCGGGCCGGGCGCCGCGCGCCGCCGGGTGGTGTCCAGCGGGAAGGACGCGATGAGCAGCGCGGGCACCCCGAGGGCCTCGTCGCTGGGGGTCGGGGCGTGCACGACGGGGCTGGTGCGCGGCCGGAGCGGGGCCCCGTCCGCGTCGACGGGCACGGCCCAGGTGACGGACCAGTGCGGCCGCAGCCGCTCCTCCACCGGCCGGTCGGCCAGCAGCTCGGGGGTGAGCGGCCCGTGCGCGGCGGCGGTGTGCCAGCGCGTGGTGCCGTCCCGGGAGTCCTCCACGACGGTGCAGGCGTCCTCGGAGCGGCGACTGATCGTCCGCACGGCGTCGGTCTCGACGACGACCTCGGTGAGCCCGGGGAGGGCGAGCAGGAGGGCGTCGTCCACGGCGTGCAGGAGCCGCTCGGCCAGGTCGGCGGCGGCCGTGTCGCGCAGCGGCAGGATGACGGCCGTGTCGTAGGGGGCGGGGGCGGTGCCCTCGGCGGCGAACGGGAGCCTGAGCAGCGGTACGTGTCCGTCGCGGCGCCGGATCTCGTCGCCGAGGCCGGGGCTGTGCCGGGCGGTGTCGGCGGCGAGTTCCCGAGCCTCGGCCAGGGACCAGCGGACCCCGCCGTGCCGGCCGACCACGGCGGGTTCGTCGGTGACGGAGAGGACGGCGGCGAAACCGACGCCGAAGCGGCCGATGGACGGCGTGTCGCGTTTGGCGGAGGCGCGGAGCGTGGCGAGCGACTCGACACCGGCGGCGTCCAGCGGGGCGCCGGTGTTGGCGGCGACCAGGACGCCGTCGCGCAGGGTGAGCCGGAGCCGTCCGGGCACGCCCGCGCGGGCGGCGGCGTCGGCGGCGTTCTGCGCGAGCTCCACGACGAGACGGTCCCGGTAGCCGCCGAGGACGAGGTCCTCCTCGGCGTTGGCGTCCTCCCGGAACCGGGCCGGGCTGGTGGCCCAGGCGTCCAGCACCCCGCGCCGCAGCCGGGCGGTCCCGAACGGATCCGCTCCCTCGACGGCCGGCCGCACGAACTTGCTCACGTTCACTCCACTCATCGCTGGGCCGCCGATGTGTCCGGTGCGGATGGGTTGGCGCCGGGCAGGCTGAAACTTACCTGCCGTGCCTTGCGAGTGACCCGACTCCGCCCCCGGGCAAACCTACGAGTGACCGAGATCCGCCGCGTCCTCGTCCGACACCGCCGGAACCGAGCCGGAGTCGGAGGCCGGGCGGAGCGGGAACGGGTCGACCGTCGTCTCGTCGATCACCGGTGCGGCCGGCTGCGGGGGCTTGGGCATGACGGCCGCCTCGGAGTGGCCGCCGCAGCCGTAGGTCAGGGAGACCACCCGGCCGTCCGCCGGGGCGAACTCGTTGGCGCAGACACCGAAGGCCTGGCCCAGTGAGCCGCCCAGCGGCATCAGGAAGCCACAGCTGACACAGGCGGCGGGGGCGGCCTGCGCCATCGGTGTCTTCGCGCCGAACGACTCCTCCCACCGGTCCGCGGCCACATGGAGGCCGTAGCGGGACAGGACCCGGGCCCGGCGCATGCCGAGCTCCTCGGCGACCGCGGCGATGGAGCCACGGGTCGGGGCGACCGGCAGGTTCGCGGGGGTCCCGCCGGTGACCTCGGCGTCCTCCGCCTCCACCAGCTCGGCCATCTCGTGCGAGACGGGCGAGCTGGGCACCGGCTCGTCCTCGCCGGAGTAGCCGGGCTCCAGGCGGAGGTCCTCGGCGTCGGTGGGCAGGAGATCGCCGGGGCCCATGTCGCCGGGACGGAGCCGCTCGCTCCAGGGCACCCACTCGGGTGCGAGGAGGGCGTCCGGGCCGGGGAGGAGCACGACCTCGTCCAGGGTGACGATCTTCGCGCGGGAGGCCCGGGCCACGGTGACGGCCCAGCGCCAGCCGCGGTAACCCATTTCCTTGCACTCGAAGAAGTGCGTGACAACGCGGTCGCCCTCGGAGACCAGGCCCGCGTGCTCCCCGACGACGCCGGGCGCGGCGGCCTCCTCGGCGGCGGTGCGGGCGAGGTCGGTCGCCTCGGCGCACAGGCGGTCGGGGGTGCGGCTTCGCGTGGTCGCTGCGCTCACAGGTATCGCTTCTCTCCTACGCCGTCTCTCTGGTGCGGCTGCCTGAAGGCGGCGGGGCGGGCGGACGGAGCGGACCGAAGGACCGCGTCGACGTCCGCGCCCCCTCGCACTCGGGCGCACCTGTCACCATCCATTCTGCGGGATGGCCGAGATACGCACGCTACCTGTTCACCGGCGCTCGGCCTACACCGACGGTCGCAAACCACTGACAAAGCCGCGCCCATACGCGCGGTAACCGCACTACGCAGGCCCATCTCGGGGCACTATGACGTCGTGGCAGCCGCGCGGACGCCTCAGGGAGCCACCGGGATCGGTGGGGACAGGGGCCGCAGTCGAGGCGGCGGTTCGGGCCGAGTCGGCGGTGCCGTCCGCTCCGTCGGACGTGCCCTGCATCTTCCGGTCACCGGCACCGCGCGGGGCATCCGCAAGGCGACCCACGCCCAGGGCGCCGGTGAGTCGGGGCTCGGCAAGCTGATCGAGCTGCACGGGGTGAACGGCGCCGGGGACATGATGATCACCGTCGCCCTGGCCTCCACGGTCTTCTTCTCCGTCCCCACCGACGAGGCCCGGGGCCGGGTCGCCCTGTACCTCGGCATCACCATGGCACCGTTCACCCTGCTCGCCCCGGTGATCGGGCCGCTGCTGGACCGGGTCCCGCACGGGCGCCGGGCGGCGATGGCGAGCGCGATGCTGGCCCGCGCCTTCCTCGCGCTGATCCTGTCCGGCGCGGTGATCACCGGCAATATCGGGCTGTATCCGGCCGCCCTCGGCGTCCTGGTGGCGTCGAAGGCGTACGGCGTGGTCCGCAGCGCGGTCGTGCCCCGGCTGCTGCCGCCCCGCTTCTCGCTGGTGAAGGCGAACTCCCGGGTCACCCTGGGCGGGCTGCTCGCCACCGGTGTGGCCGCGCCGATCGGCGCCGGGCTCCAGGCCATCGGACCGCGCTGGCCGCTCTACGGCGCCTTCGCGATCTTCATGGTGGGGACGTTCCTGTCGTTCACGCTGCCGGCGAAGGTCGACTCGGCCAAGGGCGAGGACACCGCGCTGCTGGCGGCGGACGCCCAGCATCTGCACGGGCCGCATCTGAAGCCGGTCAAGCGGCCGGGGCTGCGCACAGTCGGCACGGCCGTCACCCACGCCCTGGGCGCCAACGCCTCCCTGCGCTGTCTGTCCGGCTTCCTGATCTTCTTCCTGGCCTTCCTGCTGCGTGAGCATCCGCTGGCCGGGCAGAGCGCCGCGGTGTCGCTGGGGATAGTGGCCGTCTCGGCCGGGGTGGGCAACGCCTGCGGCACGGCGGTCGGGGCCTGGCTGAGATCGCGCGCCCCGGAGATCATCATCGTGGTCGTGGTGGCCTGTGTGCTGGGCGCCGCGATCACCGCCGCGGTCTTCTTCAGCCCCGCGCTGGTGGCCGTCCTCACCGCGGTCGCCGGGTTCTCGCAGGCGCTGTCCAAGCTGTCCCTGGACGCGCTGATCCAGCGGGACGTGCCGGAGCTGGTCCGCACGTCCGCCTTCGCCCGCTCCGAGACGCTGCTGCAGATGTCCTGGGTGCTCGGCGGCGCCATCGGCATCGTGCTGCCCCTGAACGGCACCCTGGGCCTGTCGGTGGGCGCCGCCATCGTCGCCGCCGGCTGGCTCACCACGGTCCGTGGCCTGATCGGCTCGGCCCGGCACGGCGGCGGTACCCCGCGTACGAGGGTGGCGTAACGCACGGCACGCCGTACCCCCACGTAAAGAGAGCACAGGACGCGCCCGATAGCCTTCGCCCATGACCACGCTGCAATCCGCCCTGCGACGCCGCCGCGCCGTCGCCGCCGTCGGCGCCGTTTCCGCCGGACTGCTCGTTTTGTCGGCCTGCGACAAGCCGACGCCGATGGCCACGATCACTGTCGGTTCGTCCTCGGTCAGCGAGGAGGCCACCTGCGGTGGCGAGGGCGAGGCCCTCAAGACCGCGGACCTGACGGAGTGCCTGAAGGACACCGACATCAAGTCCATCACCGTCGACCCGGACGAGACCGTGCGCATCGGTGTCGACCCGGAGATCGCCGACAAGCGCTGGACGATCCTGATGAACGGCCAGCCGCTCACCGAGGACTTCGACAAGACCTACACCACCATCCCGGGCAGCGTGTTCTTCAACGCCCAGTACGGCGCGCAGGGCGACTCGACCCTGGTCTCCATCAAGGCCGGCGACGGCGAGGAGCAGAGCCAGGTGGTCACCGGTCTGTGGTCCTTCAAGTTGAAGAAGGACGACTGATCGCGCCCCTGGCACGCATCCTCGTGGCCACCGCGGTTCCCGCCGAACGGGACGCGGTGGCACGGGCGTTCCCGGGGACCGTGGAGCACGTGCACCGTCCCGGCGTCAGCCTGGTCCGCACGAGCGGCAGCTGTGATCTGCTGGCCGCCGGTGTCGGCCCCGCCGCTGCCGCCGCCTCCACCGCCGCCGCGCTCACCGCCGCCGCGCTCAAGGGCCGCCCCTACCGTCTCGTGGTCTGTGCCGGGATCGGCGGGGGCTTCCAGCCCGGGGCTCCCGTCGGCTCGCTCGTCGTCTCCCGCACGATCACCGTGGCCGACCTCGGCGCCGAGACCGCCGACGGCTTCCTCCCCGTCACAGAACTGGGGTTCGGGCTGGTCACGCACATTCCCCCGCGATCACTCGTACGGGACGCCGTCCAGGCGACCGGCGCCCGCTCCGGCACCGTCCTCACCGTCTCCACCGTGACCGGCACCGCCGCCCGCGCCGACGCGCTGCGCGCCCGGCACCCGGACGCCCTGGCCGAGGGCATGGAGGGTTTCGGCGTGGCCGAGGCGGCCGACGCCCAGGGGCGGCCCGTGCTGGAGATCCGTGCGATCTCCAACCCGGTCGGCCCCCGCGACCGCGCCGCCTGGCGCATCGGCGAGGCGCTTGAAGCGCTCACCGAGGGCTTCGGGAAGCTCGCACCCGTCCTGGAGAGTTGGAACACGGCATGAGCCTGCGCATCGCCTACTCCCCCTGCCCGAACGACACCTTCGTCTTCGACGCCCTCGCCCACGGCCGCGTGCCCGACGCGCCCGGGCTGGACGTGACGTTCGCGGACATCGACATCACCAACGGCATGGCCGAGCGCGGTGAGTTCGATGTGCTGAAGGTGTCGTACGCGGTGCTGCCCTATGTCCTCGACCAGTACGCGCTGCTGCCCTGCGGCGGGGCGCTGGGCCGGGGCTGCGGGCCGCTGGTGCTGACCCGGGAGCCGGGCCTGGACCTCACGGGCCGTACGGTCGCGGTACCGAGCGAGCGGTCGACGGCGTATCTGCTGTTCCGGCTGTGGGCCGCGGACACCCTGCCCGGCGGTGTCGGGCGGATCGTGGTGCTGCCGTTCCACGAGATCATGCCGGCCGTGCGGGACGGGAAGGTGGACGCCGGACTGGTCATCCACGAGGCGCGGTTCACGTACCAGAACTACGGTCTGCACAAGCTCGCCGACATGGGCGAGCACTGGGAGCACAGCACCGGGCTGCCCATCCCGCTCGGCGCGATCATCGCCAAGCGCTCCCTGGGCACCGAGCGGCTGACCCGGCTCGCCGAGTCGATCCGCGCCTCGGTGCTGGCCGCCTGGGACGACCCCGAGGCGTCCCGGCCCTATGTCATGGAGCACGCCCAGGAGATGGACCCGGCCGTCGCCGACCAGCACATCGGGCTGTACGTCAACGAGTTCACCGCGGGTCTGGGCGAGGACGGCTACGCGGCGGTCCGCGGTCTGCTGACCCGTGCGGCGGCCGAGGGACTGCTGCCGCCCCTCGGCCCGGGTGCGCTCGCGTTCCCCTGAGGGGCTTGCCTACACGTCGAGTTGGTCGGCGACCGCGCGCAGCAGGCCCGCGATCTGCTTGCCGGAGGTCTTTTCGGGGTAGCGGCCCTTCTCCAGCATCGGGGTGATGTTCTCCAGCAGGGTCGTCAGGTCCTGCACGATCGAGGCCAGCTCGTCGGGCTTCTTGCGCTGTGCCGCCGCGACCGAGGGGGTCGGGTCGAGAATGGTGACGGAGAGCGCCTGGTCGCCGCGCTGACCGGCGACGACCCCGAACTCCACTCGCTGGCCCGGCTTGAGCGTCTCGACTCCGGCGGGGAGGACCGAGGAATGGACGAAGACGTCACCGCCGTCGTCGCGGGAGAGAAAGCCGAAGCCCTTCTCGCTGTTGAACCACTTGACCTTGCCGGTAGGCACGTCTGTCCTCGTCCTCGTACTCGTCGGAAAACTGCTTCGGAAAACGGCTCTTGATAGCACTCGGGCGGGTCGACCTCGACCCGCCGGTACCAAGGCTAATGGTCTTCGGGCGGGTGACAAGACGTCCCCCGGTTGTTCCTTCGGGCAGGGAACTACCCTGGTCCGGTGCGTGACAAAACCCAAACGAATTCCGCCGCGCCCGGTGACCGACTGATCCGAGTCGGTGGGGTCGTGTTCATCATCGGTGCCGTGGCCACTGTGGTCACGGTGGCCCCGCTGCTGCTCGGATCGACGCCATTTCCGACCTACATGTTCGGGCTGAGCATGCTGATGGGCGTCGGTTTCCTGATCGCGGGCGCGGGCGTCTTCCGGTCGATCGCGGCGGGGCGCCGTCAGGCGCGGGCCGGCCAGTAGCCCGCGAGCCACGCCGGGAAGCGCGTGAGGTCGGCGAGGACGATGTCGGCGCCGGCCGCGCGCAGGGCGTCGGCGTCGTAGGGCCCGGTGGCGACGGCGACGGACAGCGCCTCGGCGGTCCGGGCGCCGCGTATGTCGCCCAGGTGGTCACCGACGTAGACCCCGGCGTCGTACTCGCGCAGTGCCTCCGCCTTCCGCTCCGCCCACAGGTCGCCGATCACCGCGTCGGGCCGGATGCCGAGGTGCTCCAGGTGCAGCTTGGCGTTCGGCTCGTACTTCGCGGTGACCACGATCGCCCGCCCGCCGGCCTCCCGTACGGCGGTGACGGCCTCGGCGGCGCCGGGCAGCGCGGGCGTCGCGGCGATGGCGAACTCCGGGTACATCGCCCGGTACAGCTCGGCGATCTCCGTGAGCCGCTCCGCCGGGAACCAGTTGACCAGCTCCTCCTCCAGCGGCGGCCCGAGCCGGGTGACCGCGAGATCGGCGTCGACGTAGGTCCCGGTGCGCTCGGCGAGTGCGGTGTAGGTGGCGTGGATGCCGGGCCGGGAGTCGATCAGGGTCATGTCGAGGTCGAAGCCGACGGTGAGCGCGGGCGCGGGGTTCGCGGTGGAGGCCATATGGGCCATTGTGCCCACCTCGTACGGCGGGCCTACTTCCGCCTCTGCGACCGCCACACCAGGTACAGCGCCGAGGCGACCGCGGCGCCCCGCACCACCCAGGGCCAGGTCTCGGCGAGCGCGTCGTTCATCCGGCCCTCGGCGACCGGCTCGCCCCAGCGGCCCTCGGTACGGCCCCACAGCCACACGATCCCGGCGGTGACCGCGAGCCCGGGGAGCACCAGGACGGCGCCCTTCTTCTCGGCGTCGGTGAGCCTGCGCGAGCCGTACGCGAGCAGCCAGCCGAGGATCAGCACCACGAGGTTGCCGATGACGGCGCCGGTGAGCAGGAGCACGGCGGCGAGCAGCAGGAGCGGGTTCTGCCAGCTCTTGCGGGCGGGGAGGGCCACCCCGAGCAGGCGGCGCCGCGTGGGGGCCGCCTCGGTCTCCTCCTCCTCGGCCCGCTCGACGGCGGCGGGCTCCTCCGCCCGCTTCTTCGGCTCCTTCGGCGGTGGCGGCCGGAGCAGCTCGGGGATCTCGACCCCGCCGACGAACCCCGGGACCTCGTCCCCGACTCCGAACGGACTGGAGTCCACCCGCCACCAGTCGGGCTGAAGGGCGCTGTCGCCCAACTCGTGCGTACCGGCGAGATGGGGCGGCGAGGGCACGTCGGCGGCCGGGGACTCGGCCTCGGCGCGCCGCGGCCGGGGCACGATCCGCCGCGGCCGCTTCTCCTCCCGGTCCGGCTGCACGGGCACGGCGGCGGCCGGTGCCCGCGGTGCGCCCCCGGTGGCCCCGGCGGCGGTGACGACCTCGTCCGGGGTGCCCAGGCGGTCGATGATGCGGCGGACGGCGGCGGGAGAGTCGACGGGGACCTTGGCGCGGCGCCGGTCGATCTCGTTGCGCAGCTCGGACACGAGCCGCATCCGGGTCGCCGAGGGCAACTGCCGCTGCTGGGCCACGTCACCGACGCGGCTCAGATACTCGTAGACGACCTGATCGCTCTCAATACCCACGAAGTCCCCTCCGGGGTCGGAATGTTGAAACCCCGTCGGCACGAAGGTACCGCGCCGGGGCGGACATCTTGGTCGCGCGCAGCCGCGCCCACCGACACACCCAACCGCTAACGTGGGCCGGATGAGCGATCCGGCACCCTCGCCCCGTTCCCTCGCGGAAGCGCTCCGCGCGCGGGACGACGCCTCCCTGGCCGTACTCCTGCGCAGCCGCCCCGACCTCATCACCCCGGTGCCGACGGACCTCACGCAGCTCGCGACGAGGGCCGGGACCCGGGCCTCCGTGGTGCGCGCGCTGGAGCGCCTGGACCGGTTCGCGCTGCAGACCGCCGAGGCGCTGGCCGTTGCCGCCGACCCGGCGCCGTACGGCGAACTGCTCGCGCTGATGGCGGGTGACGGCGGTGACCCGGCGGTCGAGGGCGCCCTGCCCCGGGCGGTCGCGCTGCTGCGCGAGCAGGCCCTCGTCTGGGGCGACGACGACCGGCTCCGGCTCGTCCGCACCGCCCGCGAGCTGCTCACGCCCACCCCGCAGCACCCGTCCCCGACCGGCCTCGGTCCGACGGTGCGGGAGGCCACCGCGGGCATGTCCCCGGGCCGGATCCAGGAGATCGTCGCCGCCGCCGGGCTGCCCTCCACCCACGACGCCGTCTCCGCGGTGACCGACCTCACCGCCCTGTTCGGCGACCGGCGGAGGATGTCCGCGCTGCTCGCCGGGGCCTCCGCGGACTCTCTGGAGGTGCTGTCCCGCCTGGTCTGGGGCCCTCCGTACGGGCAGGTCACCGCCGATCCGGCGGCCCGGCTGCGCTGGCTGCTGGACCGCGGGCTGCTGCTGCCGACGACGCCGGGGACGGTCGTACTGCCCCGCGAGGTGGCCCTGCATCTGCGTGAGGGCCGCGCGCACCGGGCCACCGAGCCGCTGCCGCCCGCCGTGGAGGCCGCGGCCACCCACCGTCCACAGGTTGTGGACGCGACGGCGGCCGGGGAGGCGTACACGGCACTGGCGACCGTGGAGGAGCTGCTGAAGGACTGGGACGAGGGCGGCCCGGCGGTGCTGCGGGCGGGCGGGCTCAGCGTCCGTGACCTCAAGCGCACCGCGGTGGCCCTGGACGTCGCCGAACCGGTCGCCGCGTTCTGGGTGGAGCTCGCCCACGCCGCCGGACTGCTCGCCTCCGACGGCGAGGCGGACGAGCGCTACGCCGCGACCCCCGCCTACGACGAGTGGCTGGAGCAGGCACCGGACCTGCGCTGGGCGCAGCTGGCCCGGACCTGGCTGACCGCGACCCGGACCTCGGGCCTGGTCGGCGGCCGGGACGCCAAGGACCGCACCCTCTCCGCGCTCGGCCCCGGCCTGGACCGCTCCGCCGCCCCCGAGGTACGGCACCGGGTGCTGGCCCTGCTGGCCGGGCTGCCGGAGGGCGCCGCCCCGAGCCCGGAGTCGGTGCTGGCGCGGCTGCGCTGGGAGCGCCCGTTGCGCGGGCCGCAGCAGGACGAGGACCCGCGCGGACAGCTCGCCGAGTGGACGCTGGTGGAGGCCGAGCGGCTCGGGGTGACCGGCCGCGGCGCCCTGTCGGCGCACGGCCGTGCCCTGCTGGGCCTGCCGGAGGCGAAGGGCCACACGCCCGAGCCGGAGCCCACCGGCCCCGGTGACAAGCTCCCGGTCCACCACCACCGCACCGCCCCCGTCGCCGCCCTCTCCCCGCCCGAACAGGCCACCGCCTCCGCCAGGGCCGCCCGGCTGCTCGCGCCGCTGCTCCCCGAGCCGCTGGACCACGTCCTGCTCCAGGCGGACCTGACCGCGGTGGCCCCCGGCCCGCTCCGGCGGCCCCTCGCCGACATGCTCGGCGTGCTCGCGGACGTGGAGTCCAAGGGCGGCGCCACGGTCTACCGCTTCACGCCGGGCTCGGTGCGCCGTGCCCTGGACTCCGGGCAGGCCGCCGCCGACCTGCACGCCTTCCTCACCGTGCACTCGCGCACGCCGGTGCCGCAGCCGCTGACGTATCTGATCGACGACGTGGCCCGTAAGCACGGGCATCTGCGGGTGGGGGCGGCCTCCGCCTATGTCCGCTGCGACGACGACGCCGTCCTCAACGAGATCCTCGCCGACAAGCGGGCCGCGGGCCTGCGGCTGCGCCGGCTCGCGCCGACCGTGCTGGCCGCCCAGGCCGATCCGGCGGGGTTGCTGGACGGACTGCGTGCGATGGGCTTCGCCCCGGCCGCGGAGTCCGCCGAGGGCGACGTGCTGATCACCCGGGCCCTGGCCCACCGCACCCCGCCGCGCACCGCGCCCGAGCCGGTCCCCGACGGCCCGCCGATGCCGGACGCGACCCTCCTCTCGGCCGCGATCCGCGCGATCCGGGCGGGCGACCTGGCCTCCACCACCCCGCGCAAGCAGACCCCGCTGGCCGGTGGCGAGCTCCCCCGCACCGGCTCCGCCGAGACCCTCGCCACCATGCAGGCCGCCGTCCTCACCGGCGAGGCCCTCTGGATCGGCTACGTCAACGCCGAGGGCGCCGCCAGCCAGCGCGTCATCGCCCCCATCCGCGTCGAGGGCGGCTTCGTCACGGCCTACGACCACACCGCGGACGAGGTCCGCACCTATCCGCTGCACCGGGTGACGGGGGTGGCGGAGCTTGCGGAGGAGTAGCCGGGGTGTGATCCACGCCCGCCCGTGATCGGCCCCCCTTCAGGCACACTGGACGTTTGGACCAGTCCGGAGGGATGCGTACGTGAACGGACCGCTGATCGTCCAGTCCGACAAGACCCTGCTCCTGGAAGTCGACCACGAGCAGGCCGACGCATGCCGTCGGGCCATCGCGCCGTTCGCCGAGCTGGAGCGGGCGCCGGAGCACATCCACACCTACCGGGTGACCCCGCTGGGGCTGTGGAACGCGCGTGCCGCCGGGCATGACGCCGAGCAGGTCGTGGACGCGCTCGTGCAGTTCAGCCGGTACCCGGTGCCGCACGCGCTGCTCGTCGACGTCGCCGAGACCATGGACCGGTACGGCCGGCTGACGCTCTCCAAGCACCCCGCGCACGGGCTCGTCCTCACCACCACCGACCGGCCCGTGCTGGAGGAGGTGCTGCGGTCCAAGCGGATCGCGCCGCTGGTCGGGGCCCGGCTCGACCCGGACACGGTCATCGTCCACCCCTCCGAGCGCGGGCAGATCAAGCAGACGCTGCTGAAGCTGGGCTGGCCCGCCGAGGACCTCGCCGGGTACGTCGACGGCGAGGCGCACCCCATCGAGCTGGCCGAGGACGGCTGGGCGCTGCGGCCGTACCAGAAGCAGGCCGTGGAGAACTTCTGGCACGGCGGGAGTGGGGTTGTCGTACTTCCGTGCGGCGCCGGGAAGACCCTCGTCGGGGCCGGGTCCATGGCGCAGGCCAAGTCGACCACGCTGATCCTCGTCACCAACACCGTCTCCGCCCGGCAGTGGAAGCACGAGCTGGTGAAGCGGACCTCGCTGACCGAGGACGAGATCGGTGAGTACAGCGGGACGAAGAAGGAGATCCGGCCGGTCACCATCGCCACGTACCAGGTGCTGACGACCCGGCGGAAGGGCGTCTACCCGCATCTGGAGCTGTTCGACTCCCGGGACTGGGGTCTGATCGTCTACGACGAGGTGCATCTGCTGCCCGCGCCGGTCTTCAAGTTCACGGCGGATCTCCAGGCGCGGCGGCGGCTGGGGCTGACGGCGACGCTGGTGCGGGAGGACGGCCGTGAGTCGGACGTGTTCTCGCTGATCGGCCCGAAGCGGTTCGACGCCCCGTGGAAGGAGATCGAGGCGCAGGGCTACATCGCGCCGGCGGACTGTGTCGAGGTGCGGGTGAACCTGACCGACTCCGAGCGGCTCGCCTACGCGACGGCCGAGCAGGAGGAGAAGTACCGCTTCTGCGCCACGACCGCGACCAAGCGGAAGGTGACGGAGGCGCTGGTACGGCGGTTCGCGGGGCAGCAGATCCTGGTGATCGGCCAGTACATCGACCAGCTCGACGAGCTGGGGGAGCATCTGAACGCCCCGGTCATCAAGGGCGAGACGTCCAACGCCCAGCGCGAGAAGCTCTTCGACGCGTTCCGGGAGGGCGAGATCAGCGTGCTGGTGGTGTCCAAGGTGGCGAACTTCTCGATCGACCTGCCGGAGGCCACGGTCGCCATCCAGGTCTCGGGCACCTTCGGCTCCCGCCAGGAGGAGGCTCAGCGGCTGGGCCGGGTGCTGCGCCCGAAGGCGGACGGACATAAGGCGCACTTCTACTCGGTCGTCGCCCGCGACACGATCGACCAGGACTTCGCCGCCCACCGTCAGCGTTTCCTCGCCGAGCAGGGCTACGCGTACCGGATCGTCGACGCGGACGAGCTGCTGGCGGAGGGCTGAGCCGCCGGGCTCACTTGCGGCGGACGCCGGCTTCCTCGCCGTACTCGCCGAGGACGACCACGTCGAAGGCGGCGCCCGCGAAGACCTTCACGGCTCGCAGGGCGTCGCCGAGGCGGTGGTGGTGGCTGCCGAGCACCGGACTGGCTCCGGACGCCGGGGGGCGGCCAGGGGCTGGGGTGATGGTTGCTGCACTCATGTCTCCATGGTTGCTCGCGAGGGGTAAGGAGGGCATCGGTCCCCCGGGCGAATCGGCGGCGGGGCGCCGTACGTCTGTGGGCCGACCCGTACCCCCGGGGAGGAGGGGCTCGTCCCCTAGGGGACGACCGAAATCCGTTGGCTTCTCTCTCCCCCGCTCACCTAGAATCTCCGCTCTTGCCCGCCTCCCTTCACGGAGTGCTGTCGTCCGGCCGGAAACCGGACGGCTTCTCTCAGCGCCCGAGCGCGCGTCCGATCCCGTAGGCCACCGGAGGCACCCCCTTGTCCACGTCCGCCGACGATCCCCTCTCCCGGGAGCGTTCCCACCTCGCCTCCTCCCGTGCCGCGCTGCGTGCCATGCGCGAGGACGTGGAGGCGCTCGACATCAAGGACGTGACCGCGAACTGGGTCAACGCCGAGGTGCTGGCCCACCAGATCGACGAGCGGATCAAGGCGCTGGCCGATCTGAGCGACACCCCGCTGTTCTTCGGCCGCCTCGACTATCTGCACGCGCCCGGCGCGGAGCGGTCCGAGGGCGCCGAGGGGGAGCGCTTCTACATCGGGCGCCGCCATGTGCACGACGCGGTCGGCGATCCGATGGTGATCGACTGGCGGGCGCCGGTGTCGCAGCCGTTCTACCGGGCGTCCAAGAAGGACCCGCAGGACGTGGGCCTGCGCCGGCGGTTCGGCTACACCGGCGGGGACCTGACCGCGTACGAGGACGAGCACCTCTCCGACCCGGCGGAGGCGGCGCGGACCAGCAAGCTGCTCCAGCAGGAGATCGAGCGGCCGCGCGTCGGCCCGATGCGGGACATCGTGGCCACGATCCAGCCCGAGCAGGACGAGATCGTACGGTCCGGGCTCGGCGGGACCGTGTGCGTGCAGGGAGGTCCGGGGACCGGGAAGACGGCCGTCGGCCTGCACCGGGTGGCGTATCTGCTGTACGCCCATCGCGAGCGGCTCGCCCGGACCGGGACGCTGGTCATCGGGCCGAACCGGTCCTTCCTGCACTACATCGAGCAGGTCCTGCCGGCGCTGGGCGAGCTGGCGGTCCGCCAGGCGACCGTCGACGACCTGGTCGGGCGGGTGGAGGTGCGCGGCACCGATGACGCGGCGGCGGCGGTCATCAAGGGTGACGCGAGGATGGCGGAGGTGCTGCGGCGGGCGCTGTACGCGCAGGTGACGCTGCCGACGGAGCCGGTCGTGGTGGTGCGCGGGTCGCGGCGCTGGCGGGTGCCGTCCTACGAACTCGTCGACATCGTGCGGGAGTTGCTGGACCGGGAGATCCGTTACGGCGCCGCCCGGGAGGCTCTTCCGCAGCGGATCGCGCATGCGGTGCTGGTGCAGATGGAGCGGTCGGGGGAGGCGCCGGACGACCGGGTGCAGGACGCGGTGGCACGGAACACGGCGGTGAAGGCGGCCGTGAAGGCGATCTGGCCCGCGGTGGAACCGGCGAAGCTGGTGCTGCGGCTGCTGACGGACGCGGAGTATCTCGCCGAGCACGCCGAGGGTGTGCTGAGCGAGGACGAGCGCAAGACGATCCTGTGGGCACGGCCGGTGCGGGCGGTGCGGGCGGCGAAGTGGTCGGCGGCGGACGCGGTGCTGATCGACGAGGCGACGGATCTGATCCAGCGGACGCAGTCGTTGGGGCACGTGGTGCTGGACGAGGCGCAGGATCTGTCGCCGATGCAGTACCGGGCGGTGGGGCGGCGCTGTACGACGGGTTCGGCGACCGTGCTGGGCGATCTGGCGCAGGGTACGACGCCGTGGGCGACGCGGAGTTGGGCGGACGCGCTGTCCCACCTGGGGAAGCCGGAGGGCGTGGTGGAGGAGCTGACGGCGGGCTTCCGCGTGCCGACCGACGTCATCACCTACGCGTCCCGGCTGCTCCCGCACATCGCGCCGGACCTGACCCCGGTGGAGTCGGTGCGGGAGAACCCCGGCACGTTCGAGGTGCGGCCGGTGTCGGGGACGGCGGACGTGGTGCGGGCCTGCGCGGAACTGCTGCGCAACGAGGGCTCCACGGGCCTGATCGCGGCGGACACCAAGATCCCCACGCTGGCGGAGGCCCTGACGGAGGCGGGCATCGGCTATCTCTCCCCCGGTGAGGAAACCACCGCGCAGACCCGCCTCACCCTGGTCCCGGCGTCCCTGGCGAAGGGCCTGGAGTACGACTACGTGGTCCTGGACGAACCCCGGGCGGTCCTGGACGCGGAACCGGACGAACGAACGGGCCTGCGCCGCCTGTACGTCACCCTGACCCGAGCGGTGTCGGGGTTGATCGTCACGCACGGGGCACCGCTGCCGGAGCAGCTGACGTCCTGACGACCGGCGCCGAGTCACCCCTGTGCCTCGGCGCCGACGCACGTTCAGCCCGCGTCCACGGCCCGCCGCCATTTCGCCACCGCCGCCTCCGACACCGGCGCCGTCCAGCCCCCGGGGCGGGCCGCGCCGCCGATGTGGAAGGCGTCGACGCCTGCCGACAGCAGGTGGGGGACGTGGTCCAGGCGTAGGCCACCGCCCACCAGGATCCGTTGTTCGTAGCCGGGCTCGCCGTCCCGTGCCGCCTCCGCCAGCAGCGTGGACACTCCCTCGTCCACGCCCGTCGACGAGCCCGCCGTCAGATAGGTGTCCAGGCCGGGCAGACCGTCCAGCGACTTGCGCAGCGCGTCCCGGTCCACCGCGCGGTCGATCGCCCGGTGGAAGGTCCAGTGGGCGCCACCGAGGACGCCGACCACCCGCTCCACCGCGTCCAGGTCCACCATCCCGTCCACGTCCAGGAATCCGAGCACGAACTCCTCCGCCCCGGCCCCCCGCATCTCCTCCGCGGCCGCCATCAGCCGGTCCACGTCCCCGGCCTCGAAGCCGTCCGCCAGCCGCAGCATCACCCGCGCCGGGATGTCCACCGCGGCCCGGATCCCGGCGACGGTCGCGGCCGACGGAGTCAGTCCGTCGGCCGCGATCTCGGTGACCAGTTCGAGGCGGTCCGCGCCTCCGGCCTGGGCGGCGGTCGCGTCCTCGGCGTCGAGGGCGATCACCTCCAGGACTGCACGCTTGCTCATGGGGCCCCATTCGTCGGCGACCAGTGGTCGACCACAGCTCGGCATCTCTACAGGTCTAGTCCAATTCTGTCCCAAGACTACGCCTGCTACACGACCCCGATCACTGCGCTCACCCCGCGGCCCCTCACCCGAAGATGTTCAGCTCCCCCTCCTCCGCCCCGGCCAGCTCGTAGGACACCCCGGCGACCGGGCGCCGCCCGGAGTACAGCCGTACGAGAGTCGCCGCGTCGCCGATGAAGCGTGCCGGGGTCCGGTCCCCGGCGTCGGCGCCGAGGCGCAGGGGGTCGTCGATGTCGTCCAGGTCCGCGTGGAGGGCCAGGTGACCCCGGGCCCGGGTCACCGAAGCCAGCAGCGGGAGGGCGTACGGCAGACCGGGACCCGCGTACGGCTCCGGCTCGCCCCAGGCCTCGCGCACGTCCCCGCCGTGCACCCACTCCCCGAGCGCGAGCACGTCCAGCGCCCCGCCCGCCTTCGCCAGCACCGGCCCGGCCTCGGTCATCCCGCGTTCCAGCTCGTCGACGATCCGCCCGGTGGGCCACGAGGCGCGGTCGGCGATGTCCCGGTCGTTGGCCGCGGGGGAGAACACCCCCTTCTCGAACCGGCCCTCCAGCACTCGCGACAGCGCCGCCGAGCAGTGCGCCAGCACATCCCGCACCGACCACCCCGGACACGCCTCCACCGCCACCGCGAAGTCCGCCTCTGCACGCCCGCGCACCATCGGCACCAGCGCGTCCCGCTCGACCGCCAGCAGCCGCCCGGCCGCCTCCGGATCCCGTACCCATGTGTCAGTCATGTCCCCACGCTAGGGCCTGTCGTCACGTTCCCGTCGTCGCCCGAAGGGCGGCGCCGCGGCGTCAGGTGCCCGGTGCGGCGAGAGGGCGTGCATGGCGTCGCGGCGCAGACGGGAATGTGACGACAGGGCCTAGGCCGTGGACCGTTCGCGGCAGGTGATGTCGGTGGCTGGTCGTAGGATCCCTCGTGTGATTACGGGCGAGCTGAAGAGCAAGGTGGATCAGGTCTGGAACGCGTTCTGGTCCGGCGGGATCTCCAATCCGCTTGAGGTGATGGAGCAGATCACCTATCTCCTCTTCATCCGCCGTCTCGACGAGCTCCAGACCGTCAAGGACCGGATGTCCCGCCGTGGCATTCCGGACACCAGCCCGTTCTTCCGCCCCGAGCAGCAGGACCTGCGCTGGCAGAACTTCAAGAACGTCGATCCGGCACGGATGTACCAGACCGTCGCCGACGAGGTGTTCCCCTATCTGCGTGAGCTGGGCGGCGAGGACTCCACGTACGCGCACCACATGAAGGACGCCCGTTTCACGATCCCCACGCCCAATCTGCTGTCCAAGGTGGTCCTCCTGCTGGAGGGCATCCCGATGCACGACAAGGACACCAAGGGGGATCTGTACGAGTACATGCTCGGGAAGATCGCCACGGCCGGCCAGAACGGCCAGTTCCGCACGCCCCGGCACATCATCCAGCTGATGGTCGAGATGACCGAGCCGAACACCCGGGACGAGATCTGCGACCCCGCGTGCGGCACGGCCGGATTCCTCGTCGGCGCCTCCGAGTACGTCCAGCGCGTCCACCAGGACGACCTCGTCGACGCCGACCGCCAGCGGCACTTCAACAACAGCATGTTCCACGGCTTCGACTTCGACTCGACCATGCTCCGTATCGGCTCGATGAACATGCTGCAGCACGACGTCGCCCGCCCGGACATCCGCTATCGCGACTCCCTTTCGCAGAGCGCGGGCGAGGAGCTCGACCGCTATTCGCTGATCCTCGCCAATCCGCCGTTCGCGGGAAGTCTCGACTTCGAGACCACCTCCTCCGAGCTGCTGAAGGTCGTCAAGACCAAGAAGACCGAGCTGCTGTTCCTCGCGCTCTTTCTGAAGCTGCTCAAGCCGGGCGGCCGGGCCGCGGTCATCGTCCCGGACGGTGTGCTCTTCGGGCCCTCGAAGGCGCACCGGGAAATGCGCCGGATCCTGGTGGAGGAGCAGAAGCTGGACGCGGTGGTCAAACTGCCGTCCGGGGTCTTCAAGCCGTACGCCGGGGTCTCCACCGCGATCCTCCTCTTCACCAAGACGGACTCCGGCGGCACCGACGAGGTGTGGTTCTACGACGCCCGCGCGGACGGCTTCGGCCTCGACGACAAGCGGACCCCGCAGCTGCCGGAGGACCGCCTGGGCGTCCGCGCCACCGGTCTCACGGCCGAGGAGCACGCGAAGAACAACCTCCCGGACATCCTGGCCCGCTGGCGGCGCCGCACCACCGACGAGCGCGCCCGCGCCCGTACCGAGCAGAGCTTCTGCGTGCCGAAGTCCGAGATCGCGGCACAGGATCATGACCTCTCCCTGAACCGCTACAAGCAGGTCGTCCACGAGGAGCTGGTGACCCGGCCGCCGCTGGAG
Source organism: Streptomyces cinnabarinus (assembly GCF_027270315.1). Classification (NCBI taxonomy): domain Bacteria; kingdom Bacillati; phylum Actinomycetota; class Actinomycetes; order Kitasatosporales; family Streptomycetaceae; genus Streptomyces; species Streptomyces cinnabarinus. The sequence goes on from NZ_CP114413.1 coordinate 4,182,349, forward strand.
ATCCTGGCCGAGCTGGAGCAGCTGAACAAGGAGATCGAGGCGGGTACGGCGCGGCTGAAGGAGATGCTGGGCAAGTGACCTGGGAGAGCGTTTCCTTCCTCGACGCCGCACGGGACGTCTCCTCGGGGAACACCAAGATCCCGAAATCGGAGTACGCGCCCGCCGGGGAGCTGGCCGTCGTCGACCAGGGGCAGGGGCTGATCGCGGGGTACGTCGACGACACCGCCGCGGCCCACGGCAGTGCCCCGCCGGTCATCGTCTTCGGGGACCACACCCGGAGCCTGAAGTTCGTGGACTTCCCGTTCGCCATGGGCGCCGACGGGGTCAAGGTGCTGGCGCCCCGGGAGGGCTTCGATGCCAAGTACCTCTACTGGTACCTGACTTCGGTCCGGATCCCCAACGCCGGTTACTCCCGGCACTTCAAGTTCCTCAAGGACATCAAGGTGGTCAGGCCGCCGCTCGCCGAGCAGCGCCGCATCGCCGCCGCCCTGGACCGGGTGGACGCCCTGCGCGCCCAGCGCCGCCGGGCCGTGGAACTCCTCGACGATCTCGCCCAGTCGGTCTTCCTGGACATGTTCGGGGACCCGGTGACCAATCCGCGCGGGCTGACGCAGGTGCCCCTCACCGAGGCCTGCGCCCCCTACAGCGGCGGCACCCCGTCCAAGGCGAACCCGGCGAACTGGGAAGGGGACGTCCCCTGGTTCAGCGCCAAGGACCTCAAGCAGCCCGACCTGTTCCGCTCCGCGGACACCATCAGCGCCGAGGTGCCGCGGACCACCACGCTGAAGCTGCTGCCGGCGGACACGGTGGCCATCGTCGTCCGCGGGATGATCCTCGCCCACAGCTTCCCGGTGTGCGTGCTGCGGGTGCCGTCCACGATCAACCAGGACCTCAAGGCGCTGCTGCCGAGGACCGGGCTGGACGCCCAGTTCCTGGCGCACTGCCTGCGCGCGCAGAAGAGCCATGCGCTGAAGCAGGTCTCGCAGGCCGCCCACGGCACGACCCGGCTGGACGCGCAGGGCCTGGCCCGGATCAAGGTGCTGCTCCCGGAGCCGGAGCGCCAGCGGGAGTTCGCCCGCCGGGTGGCGGCGACCCGGGCGCTGCGGGCCGACCACGAGACCCATCTCGCCGACCTCGACGAGCTCTTCGCCTCGATCCAGCAGCGCGCCTTCGCGGGACAGCTCTGGGAACGGACCGACGCGTAGCGCCCGGCCGCCGGGCCCACGGACGAACGACCACAGGGGGAAGGGCTCCGCCATGAGCACCGAGACATCCGGCAGCGGCCGGGAACAGCAGGGCGACGGCCAGGACATCGGGCAGCAGCGGAGCAACTTCGCCTTCCTGCGCGCCGAGTGGCCCGCCCTCTACGACGAGGCCCGCCGCGCCGAACGCCTCGCCCACGCGGACCCGCGCACCTCCTGCTTCTACGCCCGCCGGGTGCTGGAACTGGCCGTGCACTGGATGTACGACCACGACACCGCGCTGCGTCCGCCGTACCGCAACGACCTGAGCGCGCTGCTCCATGAGCCGAGCCTGCGGAACCTGGTCGGCCCGGCCCTAGGCGCGAAGATGGACCTGGTCCGGCGCCAGGGCAACTACGCCGTGCACCGCCCGGCCCCGGTCCGGTCGGCGGACGCGGTGCGGACGGTCGCCGAACTGTTCCATGTCTTCTACTGGTTCGCCCGTACGTACGCCCCCGCACCGGAGTCGGCGCCCGCGGCGGGCGTCGGCTTCGACAGCGGGCACATCCCGCGCCCGGTGCCCGCCGAGGTCCGGCTGCGCCGCCAGGCCGAGCTGAAGAAGCAGGCCGAGGAGGACCGGGCGCGCTGGGACGCGCAGGCCGGGGAGCTGGCCGAGGAGCGGGCGAAGGGCGCTCAGCTCTCCGCGGAGGTCGCCAGGTTGCGGGCCAGGGTCACCGAGCTGCGCAAGGCCAACGCGGCCCGGCCCGACACCCACGACTACGACGAGGCCGCCACCCGGGACCTGTTCATCGACCTCCTGCTGAAGGAGGCGGGCTGGGACCTCGCCGAGGAACGCGACCGGGAGTTCCCGGTCGAGGGCGAGCCCGGGGTCATCAGCAAGTCCGGCAAGGGGTTCGTGGACTACGTCCTGTGGGGCGACGACGACCGGCCGCTCGCCGTCGTCGAGGCCAAGCGGACCCGCGTCGACGCCCGCGCCGGACGTCAGCAGGCCGAGCTCTACGCCGATGTGCTGGAGGCGACGTACCAGCAGCGGCCGGTGATCTTCTGCACCAACGGCTACGAGACCTTCCTGTGGGACGACGGCAACGGCTATCCGCCGCGCCGGGTGCAGGGCTTCCGTACCAAGGACGAGCTGCACTGGCTGATCCGGCAGCGCGCGGAGCGGCCGACGCTGGCGGCGTCCCACGTCAACACCGGCATCGCGGGGCGCCCCTACCAGCTCCGGGCCATCGAGCGGGTCGGCCGGAGCTTCGAGCAGGAGCGCCGCCGCCGCGCCCTGCTCGTCATGGCCACCGGCACCGGCAAGACCCGCACCACCGTGGCCCTGGCCGAGCTGCTCCAGCGGGCCGGCTGGGCGCGCCGCGTCCTCTTCCTCGCCGACCGCCAGGCGCTGGTCAACCAGGCCGTCCGCGCGTTCAAGGAGCATCTGCCGAACAGCGTGACGGTCAACCTCCTCACCGAGAAGAAGACCGACGCGCACGTCTATGTCTCGACGTACCCGACCATGATGAACCTGGTCGACGAGGTCACGGAGGACGGCCGCCGCCGCTTCGGTCCGGGCTTCTTCGACCTGGTCGTCATCGACGAGGCGCACCGCTCGGTCTACGACAAGTACGGCGAGCTGTTCGAGTACTTCGACAGCCTGCTGCTGGGCCTGACGGCGACCCCCAAGGACGACGTCGACCACAACACCTACCGGCTGTTCCAGCTCCGGGACGGGCTGCCCACCGACTCCTACAGCCTGGACCAGGCGGCCTCGGAGGGCTTCCTGGTGAAGCCCAACGTCGTCGAGGTGCCCTTCGACTCGCTGCGCCGCGGCTTCCGCTACGACGATCTCACCGAGGAGCAGAAGGAGGCCTGGGACAACCTGGAGTGGACGACGGACGGACAGGTCCCGGACGCGGTCTCCGCGGACGAGGTCAACCGCTTCCTGTTCAACGCGCCGACCGTCGACAAGGCGCTGGAAGTCCTGATGCGGCACGGCCTGCGGGTCGAGGGCGGGGACCGGCTCGGCAAGACGATCATCTTCGCCAAGAACAGCCGGCACGCACTCTTCATCGAGGAGCGCTTCAACCTGCACTACCCGCGGGGCGCCGGGCACGACGCCCGGGTCATCACCTACCAGGAGAAGAATCCCCAGCAGCTCATCGACGACTTCTCCGACCCGGCGAAGGCGCCGGACATCGCCATCTCCGTGGACATGCTGGACACCGGGGTCGATGTGCCCGAGGTGCTGAACCTCGTGCTGTTCAAGCCGGTGTACTCGCGCACCAAGTTCTGGCAGATGATCGGCCGCGGCACCCGGCTGTGCCCGGACGTGTACGGTCCGGGCCGGGACAAGGACGGCTTCCATGTCTTCGACCTGTGCGGCAACGCCGAGTTCTTCAACCAGGAACTGGACCGCGCCGGGTCCCGGCAGGCGCCCACGCTCACCGAGCAGCTGCTGCGGCACCAGCTCGCTCTGATCCGGGCGCTGGACCGGCGGCAGGCTCCCGACCCGGCGCAGGACGGCGGCCCGGACGCCGTGGACACCGAGGCCGCGCTGCGCTGGGCCGCGGCACACCGGCTGCACGAGACGGTGCGGGGCATGAACCTGGAGAACTTCCTGGTCCGCCCGCACCGCCGGGAAGTCGAGCGGTTCGGCGGCGACTTCGCCACCTGGCACCGCATCGGCGAGGACGCGGCGCACACGCTGGGCGAGGAGATCCTCGGGCTGCCGTCGGACCACTGGCCCGAGGGCGACGACCGGAGCGAGGAGGCCAAGCGCTTCGACCTGCTCGCCTACCGGCTCCAGCTCGCGGCTCTGGAGGGCGGCGCCGACTACGGCCGGCTGCGCGGCGGGCTCCAGGAGCTGGCCCTGGACCTGCTCGGCAAGACCAACATCCCAGTGGTCCGGGACCAGGCCCCGCTGCTGGAGGCCATCGCCGACGAGGCATGGTGGCGGGACGTGACCGTGCCGATGCTGGAGCATGTGCGGCGGCGGCTGCGCGGGCTCGCCCATCTGCTCGACACGCCCGCGGCCCGGAAGATCGTATACACGGACATAGCGGAGGAGCACGGGGACCTCTCCGAGATCGAGCTGAAGGGTCTGCCCGTCGGCACCGACGAGGAGCGGTTCAAGCAGAAGGCCCGCGCCTATCTCCAGGGCCACCGCGAACGGGGGGCGGTGCACAGGCTGTGGATGAACGAGCAGGTCACGGCCGCGGATCTGACCGACCTGGAGGAGGTCTTCCTGGCCGAGGGGATCGCCTCCGCCGAGGACCTGGAGCAGCGGCGCGCGGCCGACGGCGGGCTCGGGGTGTTCCTGCGCCGGATCGGCGGAATGGACCGGGGCGCGGCGCAGGAGGCGTTCGCAGGGTTCGTCGGCGGGCACGAGCTCTCCGCCGACCAGGCCGGCCTCGTCGGGCTGATGGTCCGGTTCGTGGCGGCGAACGGTCTGCTCGGCATCCGCGAGCTGTACGAGAACAGCCTGTTCAACAGCCGCGGGGTCATCGACGACCACTTCACCGACGACGAGATCGACGCCCTGGAGGACGTCTTCCGGACCTTGCGGGCAAGGGCGGTCGCCGACGCCTGATCCGCCGGGCGGGGACAATGGGCGCATGGCCGACCTCGACGCCCTGCGCTCCCGTTTCGTCCACGCCCTCGACGAGGCCCGCGGCCCCGGCGGGCCCGACGCCGCGGTGTACGCCGAGAACCTGCTCGACCGCTGGCGGGAGCCGCAGCGGCGGTACCACACGGTCGAGCATCTGACCGCGGTCCTGGACCGGATCGACGTACTGGAGGAGTACGCCGAGGACCCGGCCGTGGTGCGGCTGGCCGCCTGGTTCCATGACGCCGTCTACTTCCCGGACCGCTCCGAGAACGAGGAGCGGTCCGCGCGGCTCGCCGAGCGCGCCCTGGCCGAGGCCGGGGTCCCGGCGGAGAAGGCCGCGCGGGTGGTCCGGCTGGTCCGGCTCACGGTCACCCATGACCCCGCCGACGACGACCGTGACGGCCAGGTCCTGTGCGACGCCGACCTCGCGATCCTGGCCGCGCCGCCCTCCGCGTACGCCGCCTACACGGCCGCCGTCCGCGAGGAGTACCACTTCGTGCCGAGCGACGCCTTCCGCGCGGGCCGGGCCGCCATTCTGCGCCAACTTCTGGATCTGCCACGGCTGTTCAGAACGCCGTACGGCAGCGAGAAGTGGGAGGCCACGGCCCGTTACAACCTCACGTCCGAACTGGAAATGCTGTCGCTGCCCTCTACCCCGTCCGCATAGCCTGCCCCCATGCGACACATGGGCGGGGAACGCGTGGCGGAGGCGGTGGCGGGCTCGGTCGCCCTGCTGCGGACGGCGACCGACAGGGACTGGGACGCGGTCAAGGCCGCCCGCTCGCAGTGGAGTTGCCGGGAGGCGGCCATCCACATCGCCTACGACCTCGTCATCTACGCCAGCCGCCTGGCGAGCCGGGGCAGCACCAGCCACGTCCCGTTGCGGATCGCCCCCGACGAGAGCGCGGGCAACGAGGGCATCCTGCAGATCATCGAGACCACCGGCACCCTGCTCACCGCGACGGTCAACACCACCCCCCGCCACATACGCGCCCACCACCCCTGCCCCTTCACCACCGCGAACCCCGAGGGCTTCGCCGCCCTGGGGGTCGGCGAGGTGCTGCTGCACACGTACGACATCGCGGAGGCGCTCGGCCTGCGCTACGAACCCCCGGCCGAGCTGGCCGAGTTCGCCCTCACCCGGCTCCTGCCGCACGTCCAGCCCGGCCCGACGCCCTGGAGCACCCTGCTGTGGGCCACCGGCCGCGGTGACCTGCCCGGCCGCGCGCCGGTCACCGCCTGGCACTGGATCAACCCCCTGGTGATCCCCGCCGAGCGGCTCACCCTGGAGAGCCTGACCCCGGCGACCGCGGCCGACCTCGCCGCGGGCGGCGACGGCGGCTTCGACTGGGTCACCGATGGCCCCTACGACGGCACCCGTGAAGCCTCCGGAATGCTGCTCAAGGCGTACGAAGCGGGCGTGCACCGCCCCGAGTTCGGCGTCTTCGTCCTGGTCCGCCACGAGGACGACCGCGCGGTGGGCGCCCTCGGCTTCCACGGCGCCCCCGAGGAGGACGGCCGCGTGGAGATCGGCTACGACCTCGCGGAATCGGCGCGCGGCAACGGCTATGTCACCGAGGCGCTGCGCGCACTGTCCGAGTGGGCGCTGGCCAGGGACGACGTACGAACCCTCTTCGCCACGATCGACCACGACAACCTGAAGTCACAGGGCGTGGTGACCAGGGCGGGCTTCACCAGGGCGACGGTGGAAGAGGAACGGGCCATGGGCGAGCGACGGGAATCGGACGGCCCGCTGCACGTGTACGTGCGGACTGCTTAGGCGCGGCCCTTCGGCCGCCTCAACCCCGTTGCCGTCAACAGCCGTACGACCTCCCGGCTGCTCACTTCGACCGCCCCCGCGGCCACCACGTCCGCATACCGGTGGGAGGGTATGTCGTAGTGGTCCCGCTCGAACGCCCGCTGCGGCACACCCAGCCGCTCGGCGAACGCGTGCAGCTCGGCGAAGGAGACATCGCTGATCAGGTGGGACCACATCCGGCCGTGTCCGGGCCAGGTGGGAGGGTCGATGTAGACCGTCACGAGGCCGAGCCCGTCGCCCGGCTCAGGGACCCCACCGACGCCACCTTCACGCCCGCCTGGTGGCAGACCCAGTGCGGGTCGGGGCCGAGCTCCGGTTCCACGTCCAGCGCGTGCGGGTCGCCGGAGCCGCAGACCGGGCAGAGCGGCCAGCGGCCGTACCGCTCCAGCAGCGCGTCCTGGACGTCCTGCGCGATCAGACCGGCGACGTAGGAGACACCCTCCGGCCACTGCTCCACCCACCACCGCCGCTGTACGACGGACTCCTCGACCAGCGACACCACGTCCGCCTCGGCGACCTTGCCCGCGACGAGATCGGCGAGCACGAGGGCGCGTGCCGCGTGCAGCGCCTGCTCCAGGGGACTGATGGGGAGGTCGGAGGGATCCATGCCCCCATTGTGCGCACTCTTGACCACAACCCCGAAGCGAAAATATCTTTCAACCGTGACCCAGCAAATGAAGGAAACTTTCGCGCACCCCGGCGGCCCGCCTCCCGCCCCCGCCGCCCTCGCGGCGAAGGTGCGCACGCTGGCACCGTCGATGACCCGCTCCATGCAGCGCGTCGCCGAGGCCGTCGCCGGTGACCCGGCCGGCTGCGCGGCGCTCACCGTCACCGGGCTCGCCGAACTGACCGGCACCAGCGAGGCGACCGTCGTCCGCACCGCCCGGCTGCTCGGCTACCCCGGCTACCGCGACCTCAGACTCGCCCTCGCCGGACTCGCCGCCCAGCAGCAGTCCGGCCGCGCGCCCGCCATCACCACCGACATCGCGGTCGACGACCCGATCGCCGACGTCGTCGCCAAACTCGCCTACGACGAGCAGCAGACCCTCGCCGACACCGCCGCCGGACTCGACACCGCCCAGCTCGGCGCCGCCGTCACCGCGCTCGCGGGCGCCCGCAGGGTCGATGTGTACGGCGTCGGCGCCTCCGGCCTGGTCGCCCAGGACCTCACGCAGAAGCTGCTGCGCATAGGGCTGATAGCCCACGCGCACAGCGACCCGCACCTCGCCGTGACCAACGCCGTGCAGCTCCACGGCGGCGACGTGGCCGTCGCGATCACCCACTCCGGCTCGACCGGGGACGTGATCGAACCGCTGCGGGTGGCCTTCGAGCACGGCGCCACCACCGTGGCCGTCACCGGGCGGCCGGACGGGCCCATCGCCCAGTACGCCGACCACGTACTGACCACGTCCACCGCCCGCGAGAGCGAGCTGCGCCCCGCGGCCATGTCGTCCCGGACCGGCCAACTGCTCGTCGTGGACTGTCTGTTCGTGGGCGTCGCCCAGCGCACCTACGAGACCGCGGCGCCCGCCCTGTCGGCGTCCTACGAGGCCCTGGCCCACCGGCACCGGCGGTAGAGACCGCAGAGACCAGCGAAATGACCCCCGTACGCGGAATGAGCTCATGACCTCCACGTCCGACCCCCGTGATCTGCGCGCCGAGTTGGAGTCCCTCACCACCGAGGCGTTCCGGCCCGACCGGGCCGACATCGACCGGCTGCCCACCCTCGACCTGGCCCGCCTGATGAACGGCGAGGACAGCTCCGTACCGGCCGCCGTGGCCGAGCGGCTGCCGGTGATCGCCGCCGCCATCGACGCCGTGGCGGAGCGCATGGCGCGCGGCGGGCGGCTCGTGTACGCGGGCGCGGGCACCGCGGGACGGCTCGGGGTGCTCGACGCCTCCGAGTGCCCGCCCACCTTCAACACCGACCCGACGCAGGTCGTCGGGCTGATCGCGGGCGGCCCGGCGGCCATGGTGACCTCCGTCGAGGGCGCCGAGGACTCCACGGAGCTGGCCCGCGCCGACCTCGACGAGCTCAAGCTCACCCCGCTGGACACCGTGGTCGGCGTCTCCGCCTCCGGCCGTACGCCGTACGCGATCGGGGCCGTCGAACACGCCCGCGCGCAGGGCGCGTTGACCATCGGTCTGGCCTGCAACGCGGACAGCGCCCTCGCGGCCGCCGCCGAGCACGGCATCGAGATCGTGGTCGGCCCCGAACTGCTCACCGGCTCCACCCGGCTGAAGTCCGGTACGGCGCAGAAGCTCGTGCTCAACATGATCTCGACGATCACGATGATCCGTCTCGGCAAGACGTACGGGAACCTGATGGTCGACGTCCGCGCCTCCAACGACAAGCTGCGCGCCCGCTCCCGCCGGATCGTGGCGCTGGCGACGGGCGCGGACGAGGAGGAGATCGAGCGGGCGCTCGCGGTCACGGACGGCGAGGTGAAGAACGCCGTCCTGGTGCTCGTCACCGGTGTCGACGGCCCGACGGCCGCCCGCCTTCTGGAGGAGTCCGGCGGCCATCTGCGTGCCGCGCTGGCGGCGGCGGGCTGCTGACCGCACGCTCGGGGGGTGACCACCTCGTACGACACCGCGGCCGCGATCCTCCCCCTGGTCGGCGGCCCCGCGAACATCACCTCCGTCGCCCACTGCATGACCCGGCTGCGCCTGGGCCTTGCCGACCGCTCCCTGGTGGACGAGGAGGCGCTGCGGGCGGTGCCCGGGGTGCTCGGGACCGTCGACGACGACACGTATCAGATCGTGCTGGGGCCGGGGGTGGTCGCGCGGGTGACCTCGGACTTCGAGGCGCTGCTGACGTCGGCCTCCGGTCAACTGGCCTTGCGGGGCGAAGAGTTGAAGGCGGCCCGCAAGGCGCGCAACGCCACCCCGGGCAAGCTCCTGCTGCGCCGCCTCGCCAACATCTTCGTGCCGCTCATCCCGGCCCTGATCGGCTGCGGCATCCTGGCCGGGATCAACGGCCTGCTGCTGAACCTCGGGTGGCTGCCCGGCCTCACCCCCGCCCTCACCGCGCTCGCCGCCGCCTTCATGTCCCTGATCGCGGTGTTCGTCGGCTACAACACGGCCAAGGAGTTCGGCGGCACACCCGTCCTGGGCGGGGCCGTCGCGGCGGTCGTGGTGTATCCGGGGGTGGCGAAGGTGACCGCGTTCGGGGTGGCCCTCGCCCCCGGCCAGGGCGGAGTGCTGGGCGCGCTGACGGCGGCGCTTCTGGGGACGTACGTGGAGAAGTACTGCCGCCGCCGCATGCCGGGCACGCTGGACGTCCTGCTCACCCCCACCCTCACCGTCCTGATCGCGGGCCTCGCCACGCTCTACGGCCTGATGTACGCGGCCGGTGAGATCTCCACCGCCATCGGCACGGCCGCGAACTGGCTGCTCTCCACGACCGGCGCCTTCGCGGGCCTCGTCCTCGGCGGGCTCTTCCTCCCCCTGGTCATGCTGGGCCTGCACCAGGCCCTGATCCCCATCCACACCACCCTGATCGAACAGCAGGGCCACACCGTCCTGCTCCCCATCCTGGCGATGGCGGGCGCGGGCCAGGTGGGCGCGGCGCTGGCGGTGTACGTCCGGCTGCGCCACGACACCTCCCTGCGGACGACGATCAGGTCCGCGCTCCCGGCGGGCCTGCTGGGTGTGGGCGAGCCCCTGATCTACGGCGTCTCGCTCCCCCTGGGCCGCCCGTTCCTGACGGCCTGCGTGGGCGGGGCGGCGGGCGGCGCCTTCGTGGGCGGCTTCGCGATGCTGGGCGACCAGGTCGGCGCGACGGCGATCGGCCCGTCCGGCTGGGCCCTGTTCCCGTTGCTCGCGGGGAACGGCCGGCTGTGGTGGACGGCCGGCATCTACGCGGGCGGCCTGCTGACGGGCTACGCGGTGGGCTTCGTGACGACGTACGCCTTCGGCCTCAAGAGCCTTCCGTCCCCTTCGTCCCGGTGACGAGTCGGCCCGCCGACTGTCAGTGGTGTCTGCGATGGTGTCCGTACCTGGTCCGAAGGGGGCACCGTGACAGGGCAGTCGGGGCATGGCTGGGACGGCATGGACTACACGGGCTGGAAGGACATCGACGACGTACGGCGCCGCCTCGACGCGGGCGCCGATCCGGAGGGGTGGGGCGTCGGGGGGTCCCGGCCGCTGCACCGGGCGGTGCTGTTCGGTTCCCCGGAGGTCGTCGCGGAACTGGCCGGGCGGGTGGCCGACGTGGACGCGCTGGAGCACGGGGTGACCGCGCTGTGGGAGGCGGTCGTGGGCGGCCGTACGGAGAACGCGCGCGCTCTGCTCGCCGCCGGGGCGGACCCGGAGTGGGTCGGATTCGGCGGCTGGACACCGGCCCGGCTCAGCCTCGCCGGGCCCGAGCCGGACCTGTTCCCCGGTGTCCGGGGAACGCTGACGGACACCGAGCGAGCCGTGGCGGAGGAGGGCCGACGGCTCATATCGGCCCTCGGGGAGTACTACTACGACGGCCTGGGGCTGGCCTGCGTCACCGGGATCGACGCCGAGGAGGCCGTACGACGGCTGTCGGCGACCCCGGCGGACCCCGAGCTCATGGCCGAACTGCTGGCGGACCCGCTCGACTTCGACCTCGACGAAACCCTGCGCCTCGTCGGCGTGACGTCCGTGCCGGGCGGCTGTGTCGTCTCCCAGCCGTGGGGTTACGCGCCCCAGCAGCCGGTCGTCATGCGGCTGCTGTCCGCGGGCACCCTGGCCTACGGCCTGTACGCCAACCCCAAGAGCGGCAACCAGGGTTGCGTCTTCCGGGACGGAGCGGGCGAGGGCTGGGATCTGCACCCCGGCGGCGGACCCGACCCGGAGGACGGCCCCGAGGACGTCCTGTTCTCCTACGTCCACACCCACCACGCCGTCGCCTACTGCCTCGCGTACGCCGGGCTGCGCCCTACGGACGCCCGCGCGGTCGTCGGTCCGCCGGACCTCTGGGTCGAGTTGCCGGAGCGGGACTACTGGGCGCGCTGACGACGGGCCGCCGGCCGTCGCGGGAGGACGGTCGGCGGGCCGGACGCAGGCTCGGCGCTCAGGACTTGGCGGCCGCCTCGGCCGGTGCCGGGGTCCCTTCGCCCACCGCGGCCGGAGCGAGGTCCGGTCGCCGGCGCGGGATGAAGGAGGCGACCACGAAGGCGAGCAGGGCCGCTCCGGCGCCGACGGCCAGGACCACCTTGAAGCCGTTCTCGGAGGGCAGGGCGGAGCCACCGAAGTCGGTGGTCATCTGCGCGAGGAGTACACCGGCGATGGCGCTCGCCGAGGAGGTGCCGATGGACCGCATCAGGGTGTTGAGGCTGTTCGCGGCGGCCGTCTCGGAGGCGGGCACGGCGCTCATGATGAGCGCGGGCATCGAGCCGTAGGTGAAGCCGATACCGGCGCCGATGACACAGGACACCAGCACGAAGTGCCAGACCTCGGACATCAGAAGGATGTTCAGACCGTAACCGGCGGCCACGATCAGGGCGCCGATCATCAGGGTGACCTTGGGCCCCTTGGCCTTGGAGACGGCGGCCGAGACCGGCGCGGTGGCCATCATGACCAGGCCGGAGGGCGCCATGACCAGACCGGCGACCAGCATCGACCGGCCGAGGCCGTACCCGGTCTGCTCGGGCAGCTGAAGGAGCTGCGGCAGCACCAGGGACATCGCGAACATCGCGAAGCCGACGGCGATCGAGGCGAGGTTGGTGACGAGCACCTGACGGCGGGCGGTGGTGCGCAGATCGACCAGCGGCTGCTGCACCCGCAGCTCCCACCAGCCCCACGCCAGCAGGACGACGACGGCCGCGGCGAACAGACCGAGCGTGGTGGAGCTGGTCCAGCCCCAGTCGGCGCCCTTGGAGATGCCGAGCAGCAGACAGACCAGTCCGGCCGCCATGCCCAGACCGCCGACGAGGTCGAAGCGGCCGCCGGTGCGGACCCTGGACTCCGGCACGAAGAGCAGGACCAGCACGGTGGCGACGGCGCCGAGCGCGGCCGAGGCCCAGAACAGCATGTGCCAGTCGTAGTGGTCGGCGATCAGCGCGGCGGCCGGCAGACCCAGGGCGCCGCCGATGCCGAGGGAGGCGCTCATCAGGGCGGTGGCGGAGGCCAGCCGCTCGGCGGGCAGCTCGTCCCGCATGATGCTGATGCCGAGCGGGATCACACCGGAGGCGAGTCCCTGGAGCACCCGGCCCATGATCATCGGGACCAGGGAGTCGCTGAGCGCGCACACCAGCGAGCCCGCGACCAGCATGACGGCGCTCACGAGCAGCATCCGCCGCTTGCCGAACATGTCACCGAGGCGGCCGACGACCGGGGTGGCCACGGCGGCGGCGAGCAGGGTGGCGGTGACCGCCCAGGCGGTGTCCGAGGCCGGGGCGTCCAGCAGCCTCGGCAGCTCCGGGACGATCGGGATGACGAGGGTCTGCATCAGCGAGACGACGATGCCGGCGAAGGCGAGCACCGCCACCACGGCATTCGTCCGCGGCGGCGCGGAGCCCCCCGCCGGGGCGGGCTGAGCAAGTGTGTCGGACATGCAGGGGCCTCCGTCGGCACAAAAGAGCTTGACCGAGGCAACTTTAAGTCAGTTGATTGACTTACTCAAGGGAGGCAGGTCAGGGGCCCGGGACGGACCCGGGCCCCTGATCCGTGGATCAGCTGAGGGACCTCAGCGAGGACGCGTCGTACGGGGCCAGCTCGGAGACCCGGCCGGCCAGGACCTTCTCCGCCCAGTGCGGGTCCTGGAGCAGGGCGCGGCCGACGGCGACCAGGTCGAACTCCTCGCGCTCCATGCGGTCCAGGAGGTTGTCCAGGCTGCCGACCGCGGCACCCTCGCCCTGGAACGCCTTGAGAAAGTCGCCGTCCAGACCGACCGAGCCGACGGTGATGGCGGGCTTGCCGGTCAGCTTCTTCGTCCAGCCGGCCAGGTTCAGGTCGGAGCCGTCGAACTCGGGGAGCCAGTAGCGGCGGGTGGAGGCGTGGAAGGCGTCGACACCGGCCGCAGCGAGCGGGGCGAGGATGGCGTCCAGCTCCTCCGGGGTCTCGGCGAGGCGGGCGTCGTAGGCCTCCTGCTTCCACTGCGAGTAACGGAAGAGGACGGGGAAGTCGGCGGAGACCTTCTCCCGTACGGCGGCCACGATCTCCGCGCCGAACTGCGCACGGGCGACCCGGTCGCCGCCGTAGGCGTCGGAGCGGCGGTTGGTGCCCTCCCACAGGAACTGGTCGACGAGGTAGCCGTGGGCGCCATGGATCTCGACGCCGTCGAAGCCGATGCGCTCCGCGGCGGCCGCCGCCTCGGCGAACGCGCCGATGACGTCGTCCAGGTCCTGCCGGGTCATCGCCTTGCCGGTGGGCTCGTCGGCGCCGATGCGCAGACCCGAGGGGCCGACGGCGGGGGCGTCGGCGAACGGGGGCTGGCCCTGCTCGCGCACCATCCCGATGTGCCACAGCTGCGGGACGATCGTGCCGCCCGCGGCATGCACCGCGTCGGCGACCTTCGTCCACCCGGCGAGCTGCTCGGCGCCGTGGAACCGGGGCACCCGGTCGCTCTGCCCGGCCGAGTCATGTCCGACGTACGTGCCCTCGGTGACGATCAGACCGACACCGGCCGCGGCGCGTCGGGCGTAGTACGAGACCACGTCCTCGCCCGGGACGCCGCCCGGGGAGAACATCCGGGTCATCGGCGCCATGGCGATGCGGTTGGGGACGGTCAGGCCGTTGATCGAGGTCGGACGGGAGAGGATCTCGGCGGCGCGCGAGGCGGCCTCGGATGCGGCGACGGTCACGTGGGGGCTCCTTGGGGGTACCGGATGGTATGTGCGCGCGCATTGAACGCACCTCAGCGTCAACCCCGACGGCCCCGCGCCCCATTCCCCTGCATCCGCATCGCGGACGTGACCCCGGCAACACATGCCCGAGGGCGGCACCCCCCGATCGAACAGGGGGTGCCGCCCTCGGTAAGGACGTTGATCGACCGGGGTCGATCAGAAGTCCATGTCACCGCCCGGCATGCCGCCCGGAGCGGCCGCGGCGGCCTTCTCCGGCTTGTCGGCGATGACGGCCTCGGTGGTGAGGAACAGCGCGGCGATGGAGGCGGCGTTCTGCAGCGCGGAACGGGTCACCTTCGCCGGGTCGATGATGCCCTCGGCGATCATGTCGACGTACTCGCCGGTCGCGGCGTTCAGGCCGTGGCCGACCTGCAGACCGCGGACCTTCTCCACGACGACGCCACCCTCGAGACCACCGTTGACGGCGATCTGCTTGAGCGGGGCCTCCAGCGCGAGCTTCACGGCGTTGGCACCGGTGGCCTCGTCGCCTTCGAGCTCCAGCTTCTCGAACACCTGGGAGGCCTGGAGCAGGGCCACGCCACCACCGGCGACGATGCCCTCCTCGACGGCCGCCTTGGCGTTGCGCACGGCGTCCTCGATGCGGTGCTTGCGCTCCTTGAGCTCCACCTCGGTGGCGGCACCGGCCTTGATGACCGCGACACCACCGGCGAGCTTGGCCAGGCGCTCCTGGAGCTTCTCGCGGTCGTAGTCCGAGTCACTGTTCTCGATCTCGGCGCGGATCTGGTTGACCCGGCCCTGGACCTGCTCCGAGGAGCCGGCGCCGTCGACGATCGTGGTCTCGTCCTTGGTGATGACGACCTTGCGGGCCTTGCCCAGGAGGTCGAGGGTCGTGTTCTCGAGCTTGAGACCGACCTCCTCGGAGATGACCTCGCCGCCGGTGAGGATGGCGATGTCGTTCAGCATCGCCTTGCGACGGTCACCGAAGCCCGGGGCCTTGACGGCGACGGACTTGAAGGTGCCGCGGATCTTGTTGACGACCAGGGTCGACAGGGCCTCGCCCTCGACGTCCTCGGCGATGATCAGCAGCGGCTTGCCCGACTGCATGACCTTCTCCAGCAGCGGGAGCAGGTCCTTGACGGAGCCGATCTTGGAGTTGGCGATCAGGATGTACGGGTCGTCCAGGGACGCCTCCATACGCTCCATGTCGGTGGCGAAGTACGCCGAGATGTAGCCCTTGTCAAAGCGCATACCCTCGGTGAGCTCCAGCTCCAGACCGAAGGTCTGGGACTCCTCGACGGTGATGACGCCTTCCTTGCCGACCTTGTCCATGGCCTCGGCGATCAGCTCGCCGATCTGGGTGTCGGCGGCGGAGATGGAGGCCGTGGAGGCGATCTGCTCCTTGGTCTCGACGTCCTTCGCCTGCTCCAGCAGGGCGGCGGAGACGGCCTCGACGGCCTTCTCGATACCGCGCTTCAGGGCCATCGGGTTGGCACCGGCGGCGACGTTGCGCAGGCCCTCGCGGACCAGCGCCTGGGCGAGCACGGTCGCGGTGGTCGTACCGTCACCGGCGACGTCGTCCGTCTTCTTGGCGACTTCCTTGACCAGCTCGGCGCCGATCTTCTCGTACGGGTCCTCCAGCTCGATCTCCTTGGCGATGGACACACCATCGTTGGTGATCGTGGGGGCGCCCCACTTCTTCTCGAGGACGACGTTGCGGCCCTTGGGGCCGAGCGTCACCTTCACGGCGTCCGCGAGCTGGTTCATGCCGCGCTCGAGGCCGCGCCGCGCCTCCTCGTCGAACGCGATGATCTTGGCCATGTGAAGTGGTCCCTCCAGGACTGGGGGTGATTCCTTCGGACCGCGCCCGCGCCCGCGACGGACGGCCTGCCTGCCTCGTGGTTCCTTGCCCCACCCGGCCTGCGGGCCTCACCGACCCGGTCCTTCTTTGTCACTCTCACCTTCAGAGTGCTAACGCCAATGATTAGCACTCGGCCCATGCGAGTGCAAGCGGCTCTCGGGGATCGGGCGGGTGCGGCGACGGTGCGCCGACGGCGTCCGGGCACGCGGAAGGGCCCGCACCCTGGGGGTTGGGTCCCCTAGGTGCGAGCCCTTCAGCAGAAGACGTCGCTTGCGGTTCGTTGGTCGCGCGTTCAGGCAGTGACGCGAACCATGTCGGCCTGCGGGCCTTTCTGGCCCTGCGAGATCTCGAACTCGACCCGCTGGCCCTCTTCCAGGGTGCGGTACCCGTCCATCTGGATCGCGCTGTAGTGGACGAAAACATCCGCACCACCGTCGACCGCGATGAAGCCGTACCCCTTCTCCGCGTTGAACCACTTGACGGTGCCCTGAGCCATGCCTAACTCCCCTATTACTGGCCCTTGCACAGATCCGCACTTCGCGGATCCGGGTCAGACCTCACCCCCCACGGTTTGGGGGCGTGCGCCGGAACGCGTCGACCGCGGCTGAATGTATCTGTCCAACTGCCGTCTGCAACAGGTCAATCGGACGAGAATTCTGGACGTGTCCGGTCCGGAATGTAGTGAGAATTCGCCCGAATTCAGGGCAAGTCGGGCCCCACAAAAGGCATAGACGGCGCAAAAGGCGCGCACACTTTGGCTACTTCTTGTCGCATCGGAAGCCGGTACTCATATGCTTCCGGCATGCGGGGAGAAGCGCGTTCCCCAACTCTACAGGGCTCAACCATGCAGAATTGCCCCCTCCGTTTGTCTTACGGAGAGGGCAATTCGATGAACTCTCTGTGACGCACGTTACCGAAGGTAACGATCAGCCGCCGGCGACGGCCGGAATGATGGAAACACCGGCCCCGTCGGGCGTCGCCGTCTCCAGCCCCTGCTCGAAGCGGACGTCGTCGTCATTGACGTACACATTGACGAACCGGCGCAGCTTGCCCTGGTCGTCGAGAACCCGGGCGGCGATACCCGTGTGGTTCTTCTCCAGGTCGGCAATGACCTCGGCGAGAGTGCCGCCCTCAGCGGCGACCTCGGCGGCACCACCGGTGTAGGTGCGCAGGATGGTAGGGATGCGGACGGTAACGCTCACGATGAAAACCTCCGGAAGGACGACGCACCCAGGGGCGCGGGGCTGTGCTCGATGTGCGGCTAGACGAGCCCGGCCTCGCGGAACGAATCCAGGCTGGGGCGAATCGTGGCCGTGAGCCCCGTACCGGCCACCGCGTCAAGGGTCTTGAGGCCGTCGCCCGTGTTGAGGACGACCGTGGTCAGGGACGGGTCGAGGACGCCGTTCTCGATGAGCTTCTTCGTGACGCCCACCGTCACACCACCGGCGGTCTCCGCGAAGATGCCCTCGGTCCGGGCGAGGATCTTGATCGCTTCGACGACCTGCTCATCGGTCACGTCCTCCACCGCACCGCCGGTCCGGCGCGCGATGTCCAGGACGTACGGCCCGTCCGCCGGGTTGCCGATGGCCAGCGACTTGGCGATGGTGTTCGGCTTCTGCGGGCGGACGACGTCGTGGCCCGCCTTGAAGGCCACCGACACCGGCGAGCACCCCTCGGCCTGCGCACCGAAGATCTTGTACGGCTTGTCCTCGACGAGCCCGAGCTTGATCAGCTCCTGGAGCCCCTTGTCGATCTTCGTGAGCTGCGAGCCGGAGGCGATCGGCACGACCAGCTGGTCGGGGAGCTGCCAGCCGAGCTGCTCGCAGATCTCGTACGCGAGGGTCTTGGAGCCCTCCGCGTAGTACGGCCGCAGGTTGACGTTGACGAAGCCCCAGCCCTCGCCGGCCGGGTCGCCGATCAGCTCGGAGCAGAAGCGGTTCACATCGTCGTAGTTGCCCTCGATGCCGACGAGCTCACCGCCGTAGACCGCGGCCATGACGACCTTGCCCTGCTCCAGGTCGTGCGGGATGAACACGCAGGAGCGGAAGCCCGCGCGGGCGGCGGCGGCGCCGACGGCACCGGCCAGGTTGCCCGTGGAGGAGCAGGAGAGCGTGGTGAAGCCGAAGGCGCGCGCGGCCTCCAGCGCCTGGGCGACGACGCGGTCCTTGAAGGAGTGCGTCGGGTTGCCGGAGTCGTCCTTCACATACAAACCGCCGGTCACGCCGAGCTCGCGGGCCAGGTTGTCGGCCTTGACGAGCTGGGTCCAGCCGGGGTTGATGTTGGGCTTGTCGGCCACGTCCGCGGGGACGGGCAGCAGCGGCGCGTACCGCCAGATGTTCGCGGGTCCCGCTTCGATGCGCTTGCGGAGTTCCTCGGTGTCGTAGGCCGAGAAGTCGTAGGCGATCTCCAGCGGGCCGAAACACTCCTCGCATGCGAAGACCGGGCCGAGAGGCACGCGGTGGCCGCATTCGCGGCAGCTCAGGGCAGCGGCGGGACCGAGGTCGACGGTGGGATTTCCGGTGTTTGCGACAGTCTGCACAGCCATGTGAGGCGAGGCCCTTTCTCCTCATCTTCCTCACGACGCATCTCGCCGTGAGACGGATTTGGCACCTTCCCAAGCCGGGAGCCTCGCGTGAACGAGAGCCGACTGGAGGGTTGCCGGGGCTTCATCGGGCCGTATCCCTCTGCCCCTCTGGATGAGCGGTATGAAGTTGTGAACGTCGGGCCATCCCGGACATGCGATGGTCATCCGCGTTGTTCAAGACTGTAACCGACGACCTGGACAGTTGAGATAGTCGTCCGAACCGCGAGATGGATCACAGACAGAAGAGGAGCCGCGCACTGTGCTGAACGAAGTCGAGCGCTGGCTGGCCACCCGCTCCTGGTCGGTGACCGACCGCCCGCTCCACCAGGTCCTGGCGGCCAAGCAGCGCACTGGCCAGACGGTCTCCGTCGTGCTGCCCGCGCTCAACGAGGAGGAGACGGTCGGGGACATCGTCGCGGTGATCCGGCACGACCTGATGCGGCAGGTCCCGCTGGTCGACGAGATCGTGGTGGTGGACTCCGGTTCGGCCGACCGGACCTCCGAGGTCGCCGCGGCGGCCGGGGCGACCGTGGTGCACCGGGACGCGATCCTGCCGCGGATCCCCGCGGTGCCCGGCAAGGGCGAGGTGCTGTGGCGCTCGCTGCTGGTCACCCGGGGCGACATCGTCTGCTTCATCGACGCGGACCTGAAGGAGTTCTCCTCGGACTTCGTCTCCGGCATCGTCGGCCCGCTGCTCACCGACCCCGGGGTGGACCTGGTCAAGGCGATGTACGACCGTCCGCTCGGCGGGGCCGCCGGCCAGGGCGGCCGGGTCACCGAGCTGATGGCCCGCCCGCTGCTGAACATGCACTGGCCGCAGCTGGCCGGGTTCGTCCAGCCGCTCGGCGGGGAGTACGCGGCCCGCCGCTCCCTGCTGGAGCAGCTCCCCTTCCCGGTCGGCTACGGCGTGGAGCTCGGCATGCTGATCGACGCCCTGCATCTGGTGGGCCTGGACGCGCTGGCCCAGGTGGACGTCGGGGTGCGCAAGCACCGGCACCAGGACGGGCAGGCGCTCGGCCGGATGTCCGCCGCGATCTACCGCACCGCCCAGCTCCGGCTGGCCCGCGGGCATCTCGTCCGCCCCTCGCTGACCCAGTTCGAGCGCGGCGAGGACGGTTTCGAGCCGCGGACGTACTCGGTGGACACCGAGGAGCGGCCGCCGATGGTGGAGATCGCGGAGTACGCCTCCCGCAAGGTGGCGTAACCCTCGTCTCGTCCAGCGGCTCGTACGTTTGAGCGTTTACGGCACGGGCTAGGTTGGAGCACATGGCTTCCACGCATGTGGCTTCCGCCCGCGGTGCCGCCCAGGTGCTGGTCGCGTCGAACCGCGGCCCGGTCTCCTACGAGGTCCAGCAGGACGGCTCACTGCGCACCAGGCGCGGGGGCGGCGGACTGGTCTCAGGACTCTCGGCCATCGGCCCGGACGCCGGCGCCCTGTGGGTCTGCTCGGCGCTCTCCGACGGCGACCGCGAGGCGGTACGGCGCGGGGTCGGCGAGGACGGCGTGCGGATGCTGCCGATTCCGGCCGAGGTGCACGCGGACGCGTACAACGGCGTCGCCAACTCCGTGCTGTGGTTCGTGCACCACATGCTCTACCAGACTCCGCTAGAACCGGTGTTCGACGCCGATTTCTGGCGGCAGTGGGAGAACTACACCCGCTACAACCGGGCCTTCGCCGAGGCGCTGGCCGACGAGGCGGCCGAGGGTGCGGCGGTCCTGGTGCAGGACTACCACCTGACGCTGGTGCCGGGACTGCTCCGCAAGCTCCGCCCCGACCTGCGGATCGGCCACTTCTCGCACACCCCGTGGGCCCCGGTGGACTACTTCCGCATGCTGCCCGACCAGGTGGCGCGCGAGGTGCTGGAGGGCATGCTCGGCGCCGACCGGCTCGGCTTCCTCACCCGGCGCTGGGCGGACGCCTTCACCGTCTGCTGCACCGAGCTGACGGGCGGGCTCGGGGACACCGAGGTCGGTGTGCACGGCCTCGGGGCCGACGCCGAGTTCCTGCGCGCCCGCTCGCACGAGGCGGACGTCGAGGAGCGGATCACCGGGCTGCGGGCGGAAATCGGGGCCGGGCCCTCCGGGGCCGCCCGAAAGACGATCGTCCGGGTCGACCGGACCGAGCTGTCGAAGAACATCGTGCGCGGACTGCTGGCGTACCGGCAGCTCCTCGACGACCGCCCCGAGTGGCGCGAGCGGGTCGTGCACGTGGCCTTCGCCTACCCCTCCCGGCAGGACCTCGCCGTCTACCGGGACTACACCGCCGAGGTGCAGCGGCTGGCGGACGAGATCAACTCCCAGTACGGGACGCCGGGGTGGACCCCGGTCGTGCTGCACGTCAAGGACGACTTCGCGCGGTCCCTGGCCGCGTACCGGCTCGCCGACGTGGCCCTGGTCAACCCGGTCCGGGACGGGATGAACCTGGTCGCCAAGGAGGTGCCGGTCGTCTCCGACGAGGGCTGCGTACTGGTCCTGTCGCGGGAGGCGGGGGCGTACGCGGAACTGGGCGAGGACGCGCTCGTGGTGAACCCCTACGACATCCTGGGCACCGCGAACGCCCTGCACGAGGCGCTCACCATGGCCCCCGAGGAGCGGGCGGAGCGCGCCAAGCGGCTGTCGGCGGCGGCGACCGCCCTGCCGCCGTCGCAGTGGTTCCTGGACCAGCTGACGGCACTCACCGGCTCCTGACTACAGGCGGTCCGCCAAGGCGCTGAGCAGGCCCGCCACGCCCTGCGGGCCCCCCACCACCACGTCCGACTTCTCCGCCAGTTCCGGGACCTCGTCGCTGCCGCTGCACACCAGCAGGCCGGGGGTGCCGTCCAGGCGGAGCTTCTCCACGGCCGCGTAGGCGGGGAGGTCGCCGAGGTCGTCACCGGCGTAGAGGACCGAGCCGGCGTCGATCTCGCGGATGTAGTCCAGCAGGGCGACACCCTTGTCCATGCCGGGCGGGCGCAGCTCCAGGACCATGCGGCCCGGTTCGACGATCAGGCCGTGGCGGGCGGCGAGTTCGCCGAGCGGTGCGCGCAGCGCCTCGAACGCGGCCTGCGGATCGGCGGCCCGCCGGGTGTGCACGGCGACCGCGCGGCCCTTCTCCTCGATCCAGGTGCCGTGCCAGGCGCCGACGCCGTCGAGGACGCCGGGCAGTTCGGCGCGGACCGCGGCGACCCCGGGGTCGGGCGCGGGCGCGGAGACCGTGCCGGTGACCGCGTCCCAGCGCTCGGCGCCGTAGTGGCCGAGGACGACGAGGTGCTCCAGACCGGAGACGCCGGCGAATCCGCCGTAGCGGACCGCGACGCCGGCCGGGCGTCCGGTGAGCACCGCGACGGCGGCCACCTTCGGCGCGAGCGCGGCGAGCGCGGGCACCGCGTCCGGGTGGGCGCGGGCCTGCTCGGGGTCCGGGACGATCGGTGCGAGCGTCCCGTCGAAGTCGAGGGCGATCACCGCGCGCCCCGGGTCGGCAAGGATCGCGTCGAGACCGGCCCGTCCAGCGGGGGTGGCAGGGTCCGGCAAGGGGGTCGAGTCCGTGTGGCTGCCCATACGAGGGACCTTATCCAGCTACGGCCCCGCCGGTCAGCAACGCGGGAAAGCTCCGCCCACGGGTTGGCCGGGCGTCACCTCTCCGCCCTCCGCGACTCCCGTATCCGGCGCAGTCTGTTCACCGTCACCGGGTCGTGGGCGAGCGCCCGCCGGTCGTCGAGGAGGGCGTTGAGGAGCTGGTAGTAGCGGACGGGGGCGAGCCCCAGCTCCTCCCGTATCGCCCGCTCCTTCGCGCCGGGCCCCGGGAAGCCGCGCCGCTCCAGGGCCAGGACGGCCTGTTCCCCGGGGTTCAGCGGTTCCTGTTCCATGCGAGCACGGTAGCTCCCGGCACTGACAGCGGGCCGCCTACTCCGCGTTCTCCTCGGTCGCCGCCGTCGCCTGGAGCTCGCGCAGCACCGTGGCCGGGTCGCCGCCGTACGCCACCGCCCGGCCGATCTTCTGCTTGATCGCCGCGTTCACCGCGGCCCAGGAGGTACGGCCCACCGGATAGAGCTCGGAGGTGGGGAGCGCGTCCAGGAAGGGCTTCAGGTCCGCGTCCTCCTTCGCCACGCTCATGGTGTCCCAGACCGGAGTCGTCACGGGCAGCAGGTCGTACTCGCGGGAGAGGGAGAGCACGTTCTCGTCGTCGTAGACGAAGTCCAGGAAGTCGCCGGCCTCCTCGGCGTGGCCGTTCTGCTTGAACGCCATCATCCAGTCGGCGACGCCCATGGAGATCCGGCTCGGCCCCTCCACGCCCGGCATCGGCACCATGCCGAACTTCACGCCCTTCGCGGCGGCCGCCTTCATCAGCGTGGGATGGCCGTTGAGCATGCCGACGTCGCCGTCGGTGAACGCCTCGAAGGCGTCCGCGCGGTCGAGCGACTTGGGCTC
Organism: Streptomyces cinnabarinus; assembly: GCF_027270315.1. Taxonomy (NCBI): domain Bacteria; kingdom Bacillati; phylum Actinomycetota; class Actinomycetes; order Kitasatosporales; family Streptomycetaceae; genus Streptomyces; species Streptomyces cinnabarinus. The sequence goes on from NZ_CP114413.1 coordinate 4,205,592, forward strand.
GACCGGACCGACGAGGTCCTCGCCGACCAGCTCGGACTTCAGCCAGTCGAAGGTCTCGACGTTCTCGTCGGAGTCCAGGACGTAGGAGCCCGTGTTGGGGTCGGTGTAGCCGCCCCGGCCGCTGAGCAGCCACTGCATGGTCTCGGCCTGCGCCTCCTCGGGACCGAGCGGCAGGGCGTAGGGGAACTTCACCCCGTCCGCCTTCAGTGCCTCGGCGGCCGTGACCAGTCCCTGCCAGGTCTGCGGGGCCTCGATGCCGGCGTCGGCGAAGAGGGACTTGTTGTAGAAGAGCAGCCGCGTGGAGGAGGCGAAGGGCATCCCGTACTGCGCCCCGTTCACCGCGCCCGCGGCAGCGAGCTGCGGGAGGAAGTCGGCCTGGGTGGTGATGGAGAGCAGCTCGCTGGCGGTGTACAGCTTGCCCGCCTTCGCGTAGTCGGCGTACGCCCCGATCTGCGCCAGGTCCGGCGCCTTCCCCGCGTCGACCAGCTCCTTCACCTTCCGGTCGACGTCGGTCCAGGAGTAAATGCTGACCTCGACGTTGACGTCCGGGTGGTCCTTCTCGTACGCCTCGACCAGGGAGTTCCAGTACTTCTCGGAGCTGTTGGCCGCGCTGTCGCCGTAGTCCGCGGCGACAAGTCGCAGCGTGACCTCGTCCGATCCCCCGGTCAGCCCGCAGCCGCCCAGGACCGCTGTCATGCCCAGTGCGGACACCACCGCAATCATTCCTGTCCTACGCCGCCGCATAAATCCCAGCCCCAACTGACCCGTCGCGAAAATTTTCGAAGCAAACCATAAGGTCTACACCACGTAGTGGACTAGACCTCTCACAGGTATAAGGGCCACACTGTCCCCCGTGAGACATGTCATCGCCCTCGACGTGGGCGGCACCGGTATGAAAGCCGCCCTGGTCGGGGCGGACGGCGCGCTGCTGCACCAGGCCCGTCGGCCGACCGGACGCGAGCGCGGCCCCGACGCGGTCGTCGCCAACATCCTCGGCTTCGCCGCCGAGCTGCGCGCCCACGGCTCGAAGTCCCTGGGCGAGCCCGCCGCCGCGGCCGGTGTCGCCGTCCCCGGCATCGTCGACGAGGCGGCCGGTATCGCCGCCTACTCCGCCAACCTGGGCTGGCGCGACGTACCCCTGCGTGAGCTGATAGGCGCCGAGCTGGGCATCCCGGCCGCGCTCGGCCACGACGTGCGCACCGGCGGCCTCGCCGAGGGCCGGATCGGCGCGGGCAAGGGCGCGGACCGCTTCCTGTTCGTGGCGCTGGGCACCGGCATCGCGGGCGCGATCGGCGTGGACGGCCGGGTGGAGGCCGGGGCGCACGGTTTCGCGGGCGAGATCGGCCATGTCGTCGTACGCCCCGGCGGCCCGCCCTGCCCCTGCGGCCAGCGCGGCTGCCTGGAGCGGCTGGCGTCCGCGGCGGCGGTCAGCGAGGCATGGGCGGCGGCGAGCGGCGACCCCTCGGCGGACGCAGCCGACTGCGCCAAGGCCGTCACGTCCGGCGACCCGAACGCCGTACGAGTCTGGCAGGACGCCGTCGACGCCCTCGCCGACGGCCTGGTCACCGCCCTCACCCTGCTGGACCCGCGCACCCTGATCATCGGTGGCGGCCTCGCCGAGGCGGGGGAAACCTTGTTCACACCACTGCGGGACGCCGTCCGGCGGAGGGTCACGTTCCAGAAGTTGCCGACGATCGTCCCGGCGGCGCTGGGGGACGCGGCGGGATGTCTGGGCGCCGGGCTGCTGGCCTGGGACCTGCTGACCACTACAACTCGGATCCAGGAGGAAACGACCTGATGGCAACCCCCACCGGCCCGCAGCTGGTACTCAAGGGCGCGCGCGTGGCTCTTCCCACAGGAGTCGTGGACGAAGGCCAAGTCGTCGTCGAGGGCGACCGGATCGCCTCGACCGCCCAGGAGAACGCCCAGGTCATCGACGTATCCGGCCACTACCTGGTACCCGGCTTCGTGGACATCCACAACCACGGCGGGGGCGGGGCTTCGTTCACCTCGGGAACCGTCGACGAAGTGCTCAGCGGCATCGACACCCACCGCCGGCACGGCACCACCACCCTCGTCGCCTCCACCGTCACCGGCGACATGGACTTCCTCGCCCAGCGCGCCGGCCTGCTCTCCGAACTCGCCGAGCAGGGCGACATCGCCGGGATCCACTTCGAGGGCCCGTTCATCTCCCCCTGCCGCAAGGGCGCGCACTCCGAGGAGCTGCTGCGCGACCCCGACCCCGCCGACGTCCGCAAGCTGATCGACGCCGCCCGCGGCCAGGCCCGGATGGTCACCCTCGCCACCGAACTCCCCGGCGGCATCGACTCCGTACGGCTGCTCGCCGAACACGGCGTCATCGCGGCGATCGGGCACACGGACGCGACGTACGAGCAGACCGTCGAGGCGATCGACGCGGGCGCCACCGTGGCCACGCACCTGTTCAACGCGATGCCCGTGCTCGGCCACCGCGCCCCGGGACCGATCGCGGCGCTGCTGGAGGACGACCGGATCACCGTCGAGCTGATCAACGACGGCACCCATCTGCACCCCGCCTCCCTCCAGCTGGCGTTCCATCACGCGGGCGCCGACCGGGTCGCGTTCATCACCGACGCGATGGACGCGGCGGGCTTCGGTGACGGCCGCTACATGCTCGGCCCGCTGGAGGTGGAGGTCGCCGACGGCGTCGCCCGCCTGGTGGAGGGCGGCTCGATCGCCGGCTCCACCCTCACCCTGGACCGCGCCTTCAAGCGCGCGGTGACCGTCGACGGGCTGTCCGTCCCGGACGCGGTGACGGCGCTGTCCGCCAACCCGGCCCGGCTGCTGGGGATGTCCGACACGATCGGCTCCCTGGAGCCCGGCAAGTACGCCGACCTGGTGCTTCTGGACTCCGCCTTCGACCTCAAGGGCGTGCTGCGGCGGGGGGAATGGGTGATCGGTCCCCAACTGGGCTGATCCGTCCGGCAGTAGCGCGGCGGCGGTCGTTCCGAGGGCTGGGACGACCGCCGTCTGTTTGGCATGATCGTGACCGGAAGAGACGGCACCACTTTTTCGGGGGGAGGTCGGCCCAGGTGATCCTCACGGTCACACTGAACACCGCTCTCGACATCACCTATCGCGTACGGGCACTCAGCCCGCACACCTCCCACCGGGTCTCCGAGGTCCTCGAACGCCCCGGCGGCAAGGGCCTCAACGTGGCCCGGGTCCTGGCGACGCTCGGCCACGAGGTGACCGCCACCGGCTTCACGGGCGGCGCCACGGGCCGGGTCGTACGCGAACTGCTCGCCGCCACCGACGGGGTGCGGGACGCCTTCGTCCCGCTCGGCACCGGCACCACCCGGCGCACGATCGCGGTCGTCGACGACCTGTCCGGCGACACGACCCAGCTCAACGAACCGGGCCCGCTGGTCACCCCCGTCGAGTGGTCCGCCTTCCAGGAGTCCTACGCCGCCCTGCTCCCGTCCGCCGACGCGGTCGCCCTGTGCGGCAGCCTCCCGCCGGGCGTCCCGGTGGGCGCCTACGCCGGGCTGGTCCGCGCGGCACGCACCGCGGGCGTGCCCGTGCTGCTGGACACCAGCGGCGAACCCCTGCGCCGCGCCATCGCGGCCCGCCCCGACCTCGTCAAGCCCAACGCCGACGAGCTGGCCGAACTCACCGGCTCGCACGAGCCGTTGCGGGCCACCCAGGAGGCGCGCCGACGCGGGGCGCATGCGGTGGTCGCCTCCCTGGGCGCCGCGGGCCTGCTGGCGCACACCCCGGAGGGCCGCTGGCGTGCGGCCCCGCCCCGCACACTGCGCGGCAACCCGACCGGCGCGGGCGACGCGGCGGTCGCGGGCCTGCTGTCGGGCCTGGTCGAGAACCTGCCCTGGCCGGACCGTCTGGCCCGCGCGGCGGCGCTGTCGGCGGCGAGCGTGCTGGCACCGGTGGCCGGGGAGTTCGACCGGGGGGCCTATGAGGACCTGCTCGGGCGGATAGCGGTGACGGGCGAGGCCAGCGCGGCCTGAGACTTCCGCCGGGGCAATTCGCCCGACATTCGACAATTGCCGACGTGGCGAATTACGCAATACGCCCATGCCGATAAACGGTTGAAGAGAATACGAAGAATTCTGCTACGCTCGGCAGCGGTCAGCCGACTACAACAGAAGAACGAAGGGGAATTGTGAGTAAAGCACGCACCTTGGGCAGCGTTCTCGGAACGGCCGCACTCATCACGGGGGCAAGTCTCCTCAACGCCGCTCCGGCATCTGCCGCGGTGACCGGCACTTGCTATACCGAGCGCCCGTGCATCCAGCTGTTCTACAACAGCGCATACGAAGGTTCATTCATTACCATCGGCGGCGGCAGCATATCCAACCTGGCCGGTTACACGTACCCCTACGCCGGTGCCGGCCAGGGCCAGGCGGTGAAGAACAATTCCGCCTCGGCGAAGTTCCGTGCCGACGACAGCTTCTATCCGTCGTCCATGACCGTGTTCTACAACAGCGGCTACGGCGGCCCCTGCGACCGCTTCATGGCGACCGAGCTGACCTGGAAGAACGGCCCGAAGCTGGTGCGCACGTACAACGAGAACGCGTCCGTGAAGCAGGTGCTCGGCACCTACCAGGCCAACCACCCCACGGACTGCTTCAACTGGTGACAGCCACACCCTGACAGTCACGTCCGCTGGGCCCTTCCCTCCCGTCGGCCTGCCCGCCGCGCGGGAGGGGAGGGTCCGGACCCCGAGAAGAGATCCGGGCACATGAAGCGTTCGACAGGAATCGTGGCGGCGGTCGGTATCACCGCCGCGCTGGCGGTCTCCGTACCCCTCGTCCTCGCCACGGGCGACGACGACACCGCCGCCACCCAGGGCGCCGGGACCACCGGTCGGAAGGCCGACCCGGCGGCCACCGCCCCCGCGACGTCCCAGAAGGACTTCGTCCTTTCCCTCCCGCTCGCCGGCTACGCCTTCACCCGCGAGCAGCAGGTCGTCCTCGACCGGGCCCAGATCAAGCTCCAGGAGTCCTGCGTACGGCGGCTGAGCTCGACGGCGCTCCCGCACCGGGAGGTGCCCGACGCGACCGCCGCCCAGGAGCCGAGCAGGCGGTACGGCCTGATGGACCTCGACTCGGCGAAGCGGTACGGCTATCAGCAGCCCGACAGCCCGGCGGACAACGCTTCCCTGCCCCGCCCGGACGCCACCCAGCAGATGCTGCTGAGCGGCCGGAACCGCTCCGGCGATCCGGTGACGACGTACAAGGGGCGCGCCGTCCCGAAGGGCGGTTGCAGCACCGAGGCCCGCGGCACGGTGTACGGCGACCACGACGAACAGCCCGGAATAGCCGTGGCCCAGCGGATAGACGTAGAGAGCTACGAACTCTCGCTGCGTGACTCGAAGGTCGTCGACGTCTTTTCCGACTGGTCGAAATGCATGAAGGACACGGGCTATTCCTACGAATCCCCGCTGAAAGTGACCGACGACCCTGAATTCGCCGACGCGGACTATTCCGACCGGGAGCGCGCGGTCGCCGAGGCGGACGTCACCTGCAAACTGGACGTGCGCCTCCCGCAGACCTGGCTGGCCGTCGAGTCCGCGATCCAGAAAAAGCTGATCGGGCCGCACAAAGGCGACCTGAACAAGCTGTCGCGGAGTCAGCTGAGTATGGTCGAACGGGCCGAGTCAATTCTGAAGAAGAACTGACCCGTCCGGCTCACTCCTTGACCTGGCCCGCCTTGATCCACAGCTGGTCGAGGAGGACGTCGCACTTGTCGCCGTTGGCGCAGGAGATCGCGATGGTGTTGGTGCCCTTGTTGAGGGTCGGCCACGAGTAAGTGGTCGTCCAGCCCTTGGCGAAGTCGCCCTCGGGGGCATTCGCGTAGTTCTCAAGGCTCAGCTTGGTGCCGAACTCCTTGCCGTTGACGGTGAGCGTCATCGACTGGTCCTTGCCGGGGACGCTGAAGCGCGTGAACACCGTGTAGGCGCCGTCCTCGGGAATGCCGTCCACCGTCCAGGTGACCGAGCTGCCGACCGCGTTGAGGCCGCCGATGTACACGCCCCCGCTCGACTGGGCACCCTGGATGTCCGAGGCCAGCGCGGCCGTACCGCCGAGCCGCATCGCCTTCGCGTCGGTCTTCGGCAGCTCTTTCTCCTCGTCGGCGCTGCTGCCCTGCGAAGGCGTCGGGTCCTTGCTCTCCGCCTGGGTCGGCGTGGAGTCGGCCTGGTTGCCCTTGTCGCCCTTGTCGTCGTCGCCGCCCGCCATCGCCACCGCGATGCCGATCACGACCGCCGCGACCACCGCGATGGCGCCGATCAGCAGCCCCTTGGTGTTGGGCCCGCGCCCGCGGCCGTTGCCGCCGCCGTAGGCCGGGGCCTGCTGGGTGGTCGGGGCGCCGCCCGGGAGGGTCTCGGGAGCCGCGTAGTGGGCGCTCGGCTGCTGCGGCACCTGGCCGTAGCCCGCCGTCGGCGCCTGCTGGCCGTACTGCCGCTGGCCGACCGAGCGCACCCGGTTCACCGAGTTCGGGTAGCCGTAGCCCCCGGACGGCGGCTGGGCGCCATTGGCCTGCCCGTCGGCGTAGAGGTAGCCGAACGGGTCGTCGTCCTCGGGCGTATTGGCGCCGTTGTTGCCGGACGTCATCCCTTGGTCTCCTCACCAGGTGCGGGCGGATTCGGTACGTGTGACGAAGGGCGAGCCTACCCGCTCTGGCACGCCCAAACGGGTGACTCGGACCTCATCAGCTCGCTGACCTGGGGATCAACCCGCACGTCTGTGCTGTTTGGGACGAGATCGTTTCTCTACGTACATCCGCTCGTCGGCCGACTTCAGCACCTCGTCCGCGGTCATGCCGCAGTGCGCCCACCCGATGCCGAAGCTGGCGCCCACCCGCATGGCGCGTCCGTCGACCCGGATCGGCTGGATGATCTCGTTGCGCAGCCGTACGGCGAGGTCCTGGGCGTCGGCCCGGCCGAGCCCGTCGGCCAGCACCACGAACTCGTCGCCGCCGAGCCGGGCCACCGTGTCGCCGTCGCGGACGCCCCGGGTCAGCCGGCGGGCCACCTCGATGAGAACCGCGTCGCCCGCGTTGTGGCCGAACCGGTCGTTGATCGACTTGAAGCCGTCGAGGTCGCAGAAGAGCACCGCGAGCCCCTTGGTGCCGTCGTCACGTTCACTCTCAGGGGCGACGGTGTGCACATGGTGGTCGTAGCCGTCGAGGCTGTCGGTGCCGGGGCGGAAGTCGAAGCCGTGGCCGTTGACGTCGTAGGCGGGGTGGCCGTAGGCGGCGTCCAGGGACTCCAGGGCGCCGGCGGTGGGGCGCTGACAGAGCCGGGAGGAGAGCCGGGCGCGCAGCTCGGCGGAGTTCGGCAGACCGGTCAGGGAGTCGTGCGAGGCGCGGTGGGCGAGCTGGAGCTCACGCCGCTTGCGATCCTCTATGTCCTCGACGTGGGTGAGGAGAAAACGGGGGCCGTCGGCCGCGTCGGCGACGACGCTGTTGCGCAACGACACCCACACATAGGTGCCGTCGCGGCGGCCCAGGCGGAGCTCCGCGCGGCCGCCCTCCGCCGACGTCCGCAGCAGGGTGCCGATGTCCTCGGGGTGGACGAGGTCGGAGAAGGAGTAGCGGCGCATCGCGGAGGCGGGGCGGCCGAGCAGCCGGCACAGGGCGTCGTTGGTGCGCAGGATGCGGCCGTGCTGATCACCGCCCATCTCGGCGATCGCCATGCCCGAGGGGGCGTACTCGAAGGCCTGCCGGAAGCTCTCCTCGCTGGCCCGCAGCGCCTGCTGCTCGCGCTCCAGGCGGACCAGGGCGCGCTGCATGTTGGCCCGCAGCCGGGCGTTGCTGATCGCGATGGCGGCCTGGAACGCGTACATCTGCAGGGCCTCGCGCCCCCACGCGCCCGGCAGCCGGCCGTTGCGCGGGCGGTCCACGGACAGGACGCCGATCAGCTCGCCGCTCGCGCCGCCGTGCACGCCCGGCGTGTACATGGGCGCGAAGAGCCGGTCCGAGGGGTGCCACTCGTCCTCGAAGCGGGGCGCGGGCCCGTCGGTGTACCACTGCGGGACGTCGTCGTCGTCGAGGACCCAGCCCTCGGTGTGCGGGATGAATCTCAGGTCGCCCCAGGCCTCGCCCATGCTCAGCCGACGCTCCCAGGACTCGCGCGAGCCGGTCCGGCCGGTGATCAGCGCCTCGGCGGCGGGGTTGCCGGCGAGCGCGGCGACGACGAGGTCGCCGTCCTGCCGGACCAGGTTGACGCACGCCAGCTCGTAGCCGAGGCCGGTGACGACGCCGTCGGCGACGGTCTGAAGCGTGTCCGCCAGGCTGCGTGCGGTGTTCATGTCCGCCATGACCTGGTGCAGTTGCCGCAGGGTCGCAAGACGGACGTACGGCTCCGACTCGGAGTCCATGCTCGCCCTCCCCCCGAGACCTCGCAGCGAATCAAGGGTTCTCATCGGCGTATCGATTGCGTCAGCTTCCCCGCCACTGAATCACAGCGCGCTGCCCACTCGGTACACAGGGTCAACAATTATCGGGTCTTGTGACTCAAGTCACAGCTAAAGATGAACAATTGAGTGGGATTTCTGTGTTTCCCCCATGCGTTTACTGAACGCAGAGTTTCGGAGTCCGCCGAAGGTCCTAGGACCGTACTCGGACCCGGGCCCGATGCGACTCCCCCGCACTGGAGATTAGCGTTTCCGGCGTGCCGAACACTCCCCCCGCCCCGCCCGCCCCGCTCACCGCACCGCCCCTCGCCGGGCATGCTGAGGGGGTGAGCAACGACGAGTTCCGCGCCGCCATGTCCCGGCTGGCCGCGGGCGTGGTCCTGGTGACCGCCTTCGAACCCCCGCTCGCCCCGGACGGCCCCAAGGGCGAGGACGTGGGCATGACGGCGACGGCGTTCCTGTCGGTCTCCCTGGACCCGCCCCTGGTGCTGGTCAGCCTGCGCACCGGCGCGCGCATGGACGACCTGCTCGACGAGCAGCCCCTGTGGGCGGTCTCGGTGCTGTCCGAGAGCCAGCGGCACATCGCCGGCCGCTTCGCCATGAAGGGCCGCATCAGCGACCGCCTCCTCTTCGAGGACATCCCCTACGTCCGCGGTCAGGCGACCGGCGCCGCGCTGGTGGGCGGCGCGCTGGCGCAGCTGGAGTGCCGGACCGAGCAGCGGATGGTGGCGGGCGACCACACCCTCGTCATCGGCCGGGTCCTGACGGCCAGGATGCCGAGCGCGGACGGCGGTCCACTGATGTATTTCCGCGGTCGCTATCGCCAATTGGGCTGAACACGAATTCAAGTGACGGAGAGTGAACTCGCCGCCTAGGGTGCGCGTATGACGATCACCACCGGCCTCCGTCTCGAAACCCTCACACCGAAAAATATCGAGGCCGCGCTCGGCATCCGGATACGCCCGGACCAGGAACACGCCGTCGAGCCGGTGGCGCACTCGCTCGCCGAGGCATACGTCTGGCCCGGGGTCGCCTGGCCGCGCCTGATCGTCGACGACGGCCGTCCGGTCGGCTTCCTGATGGCCTTCCTCGACATCGACTGGCTCGGCGACGGCAGCCTCGTCCGCTCCGGCCTGTGGCGCCTGAACATCGCGGCCGACGAACAGGGCCGCGGCTACGGCCGCTTCGCGGTCGACTCGGTGGCGGCGGAGCTGCGCGCCCGGGGCACGAAGGAGCTCTACGTCACCTGGCACCCGGGCCCGACCGGCCCCGAGAACTTCTATCTCCGTCTCGGCTTCGAACCCAACGGCGAGACGAGCGGCAACCAGACGGTGGGCGTGCTGAAGCTGTCGTAGCCGGAGGCGCGGGCGCCCCGCCACCCCGGACCGACCGCCCGTCAAGCTCGGCCAGTGGTCCCGGGTCCCTCACGATGTCGATGACGGCGATCCGGTCCCGTACGACGGTGAAGCCCCAGACCCCGCGACGCCGGACTGATCCAAACGACAGGCCCTAGCCCCAGTCCCGCCCGGTCCGCCCCCGCTTGGTCTGGGAGCGCTGTTTCTTCTCGCGGAGGCGGCGCTCGTTGATGCCGCGGGGAATGCGAGTCGGTTTGCGGGGCTTGGGGGGTGGTGCGGTGGCCTCCGCCAGGAGGGACGCGAGGCGTACGGCCGCGGTCTCGCGGTTGCGCCACTGGGAGCGGTGCTCGGAGGCCCGCACGGTGAGGACACCGTCCACGAGACGTCCGGCGAGCCGCTCCAGGGCCCGCTGCTTCCACACCTCGGGCAGCGCCTCCGTACGGGCGAGGTCGAAGCGGAGTTCGACCTGCGAGTCACTGGTGTTGACGTGCTGGCCGCCGGGCCCGGAGGAACGCGAGAAACGCCACTGGAGCTCGGCCTCGGGAAGGGAGACGGAGCCGCGGATGACATGAGGACCGGACATGCCGTCCATGTTCCCCGCTCTGTCCGGTCCACGTCACCCCAATATCGCGGTGGAGCCGTTCGAATGGTGCTTGGTAAAGAAAGTAAAGACACCTGGAACCTTGGCCACCCCTCTCCGCGTTCATAGGGGTAGCTGTAGCTTCAAGGCCGTACTGCCGTACGCAAACGAGGGAAGGGACTCCCAACAATGGCTGTAAGCCTGTCCAAGGGTGGCAACGTCTCGCTCACCAAGGAGGCTCCGGGCCTGACCGCCGTCACCGTGGGCCTCGGCTGGGACGTCCGCACCACCACCGGCACGGACTTCGACCTCGACGCCTCCGCGATCGCGGTCAACACGCAGGGCAAGGTCTACTCCGACGCCCACTTCGTGTTCTTCAACAACAAGCAGACCCCGGACCAGACCATCGTCCACACCGGCGACAACCGCACGGGTGAGGGCGCGGGCGACGACGAGGCGATCAACGTCAACCTGGCGGGCCTCCCCGCCGACATCGAGAAGATCGTCTTCCCGGTCTCGATCTACGAGGCCGAGGGCCGCTCGCAGAACTTCGGCCAGGTCCGCAACGCCTACATCCGCATCCTCAACCAGGCCGGCGGCGCCGAGATCGCGCGCTACGACCTGTCCGAGGACGCGGCCACCGAGACGGCCATGGTCTTCGGCGAGCTGTACCGCAACGGCGCCGAGTGGAAGTTCCGCGCCGTCGGCCAGGGCTACGCCTCGGGCCTGGTGGGCATCGCCCAGGACTTCGGCGTCAACGTCTGACACCGACCCACCCGAAACCCCCGGCTCCGGCCGGGGGTTTCGGCGTGGTGGGCCCGTCTCACGGCTCCAGCACGACCTTCCCCACCGTCCCCCGCGTCTCCAGCGCCCGGTGTGCCGCGGCCGCCTCCGCGAGGGGGAAGCGCGTGACCGCCGGAACCATACGGCCCTCCGCCGCCTCCATCAACGCGCGGAGTTCGAGCGTGCGGACGGGGTTGGGGCCGCCCGCCTTGCCGAGCATCGAGGCGCCGAGGACCTGCTCGGAGAGGCCCTCGACGAGGTAGGGCTCGCCGTCGTGGATGCCTTCGCCGGACCAGCCGAAGACGATGTGCTTGCCGTCGGCGCCGAGGAGGGCGACGGACTCCTGGGCCACGGTGCCGCCCACACCGTCGAAGACGACCGTCGCCGTCCGCCCACCCAGCCACGCGCGCACCTTCTCCGGCCAGTCGGGGTCCTTGTAGTCGACGGCCAGGTCGGCGCCGCTCGCCTGCACGCGCGCGACCTTCTCCGGACCGCCGGCCAGGCCGATGACCGTGGCCCCGGCGTGCCTGGCGTACTGCACGAGCAGGGTGCCGATGCCCCCGGCCGCCGCCGGGACGACGACCACGGAGTCCGGGCCCAGTTCGGCGAACTGAAGGATCCCCATCGTCGTACGCCCCGTGCCGATCATGGCGACCGCCTCGGCGAAGTCCAGGCCGGCCGGGATCTCGTGCAGCCGTTCGACCTCGGTGACGGTCAGTTCGGCGTAACCGCCGGGCGCGAAGCCGATGTGGGCCACCACCCGCTTGCCGAGCCAGAGTTCGGCCACCCCCTCACCGAGCGACTCGACCACGCCCGCGACTTCCCGGCCCGGGATCGTCGGCAGCGCGGCCGGGGCCGGGCCGGGGCCCGCATGGCCCTCACGCAGAGCGGTGTCGAGCAGATGGACGCCGGCCGCGGCGACGGCGATCCGAACCTGGCCGGGGCCGGGCCGGGGATCCTCGACCTGCTCGTGGGTGAGGTTCTCGGCCGGGCCGAAGGCGTGCAGACGGATGGCGTGCATCAGGGGACCCCCATCGAGGTGCGCATCTAGGTGCGTACGGCTGTCTCAGGCCCCCAACTCTTCAACCTCAAGCATGCTTGAGGTCAAGGGTCCGCTGGCCGAGCGCCAGCGACACCGCGGTGAGGGCGCTGTTGAACGACACCTCCGAGAGCACGCCGGGCGCGGCCACCTGGTCGCCCGCGAGATAGACGCCGTCCCCGCGGTCGATGGCGGGCCGGTCCCGCCAGCTGGTGCCGGGCAGGTCCACGGCGCCGGTACGGCCGTTCGCGAGGGCCTCCCGCCGCCAGGTGACCCGGTCCCGCCAGCCCTCGAAGGCGAGGTCCAGCAGCTCCTCGGCGCGGGCGATCCCGGCCGCCTTCGACTCGTCGGGGCCGAGCGGGATCTGCCCCTGGATCAGCGACTCACCGGCCGGCGCAAGGGTCCGGTCCTGCGCGGTGAACCGCTCGATCCATCCCGTGCGGTCCAGGTCGGACACGGCGAAGGCGTCGCCGCGCCGGGTGCGCAGGGCGAGGTCGATCAGCGCCGTACGGCCGCTCGTCCAGGTCAGGCTGTCGTCCTTGAGTAGCCGCCGGGCGGAGTCCAGCGAGGTGGCGACGACGACCGGGGTGTCGGTCGGGAGGGTGTCGACGCGGGACAGGGTCTCCATCCGGACCCCGAGGTTCCAGGCGTGGTCGGCCATCCGCCCGATGACACTGCCCCAGCCGCCGCGCGGGTAGTGCGCCTCCGGGGGCAGCTTGGTGGCCCGCCGCAGCCGCTCCTGCACGAAGGCGGCGGACAGCGATCCCGGGTCGTGGTGGAAGAGGGCCACGGCGGAGTAGTGGGCCGCCGCGCGGGCGCCCTCCTCGCCCGCGATGCCGGTCGCCCAGGTCAGGAAGTCGACGTCGACCGGCGCCTGGGGCAGACCGCGGCGCAGCATCTTGAGCATGCCGAAGGGCGGGGTGCGGCGCAGTGCGCCGTGGTGCCGCAGCCGCAGCCGGGCGGCCTCCAGGGGCGGGAGCTGGGCGAGCGGTCCGATGAGGCTGCGCTGCCGGAGCCAGGACCAGTGCGGGCCGCCGTTGTAGAGGGCGTGCGGTCCCTCGTTGGTGCGGTACGGCCCCTCGGCGGTCCGCGCCCGTCCGCCCAGGGTGTGGTGGGCCTCGTAGACGGTGACGTCGGCGCCCGATTCGGCGGCGGTGATGGCCGCGGCGAGTCCGGCGAAGCCGCCGCCGATGACGGTGATGCGCATAGGGGTCTCCCTCTGCTCGGGTGGCCTGCTGCTCGGTGGCCTTTCTCTGCAAGTACGACGCGACGGGGGCCGCCAAATGTGACATCGGCCCGAGAGCGGCTGGATCTTCGCAGGTCAGGGGCTTTGTCAGTGGTCGGGTGCAGCATGGGGGCATGGCGACTACGGGTGGCGGCGGTACGAAGGTGAAGGCGGTCCGGCGCCCCGAGGTGCGGCTGCCGGCGCTGGCGGAGTTCACCGAGGGGGAGCTGGAGCCGGACGGCGACTACGACGGCCTTGAGTTCCGGGAGGCTGATCTCGCGGGGCAGGACGGGGGCGGGGCGCGCTTCATGGACTGCGCGCTCAAGGCGTGCGCGCTGGACGAGACCCGGCTCACCCACGCCCGCTTCCTGGACTCGGTGCTGACCGCCCCGCGCGGGGTCGGTACGGACCTGGCGGAGGCGACGCTGCGGGACGTGGAGCTGCTCGACGCCCGCCTCGGCGGGGTCCAGCTGCACGGCGCCGCCCTGGAGCGGGTCCTGATCCGCGGCGGCAAGATCGACTACCTGAACCTGCGCGCGGCCCGCCTGAGAGACGTGGTCTTCGAGAACTGCGTCCTGGTGGAGCCGGACTTCGGCGGCGCCGGGCTGGAGCGGGTCTCGTTCCCGGGGTGCGTGCTGAAGGGCGCGGATCTCGCGGGGGCGACCTTGACGGACGTCGACCTCAGAGAGACGGCGTCCCTGGAGATCGCGCGGGGTGTGGACCGGCTGGCGGGGGCGGTGATCAGCACGGGGCAACTGCTGGATCTGGCACCGGTGCTGGCGGCCGCCCTGGGGATCCGGGTGGAGTAGCGGGGCTCAGGGCAGGCGCGGGAAGCGGGCCTGGAGGGTCCAGATCGCCGGGTTCTCCGCGAGGTCCTCGTGCAGATCGCACAGGTCGGCGATCAGGTCGTGCAGGAAGTCCCGGGCCTCGCGCCTGAGTTCGGTGTGCGAGAAGGTCAGCGGGGCCTCCTCCGCGGGCATCCAGTCCGACTCCACGTCGACCCAGCCGAAGCGGCGCTCGAAGAGCATCCGGTCGGTGGACTCGGTGAAGTCCAGCTCCGCCCGCTGCGGCCGGGAGGCCCGGGAACCCGCCGGGTCCTGGTCGATGCGCTCCACGATGTCGCACAGCGCCCACGCGAAGTCCAGCACCGGCACCCATCCCCAGGCTGTGGACAGCTCCCGGTCCGCCTTGGTGTCCGCGAGATAGACATCACCGCAGAACAGGTCGTGCCGCAGCGCGTGGACATCCGCGCGGCGATAGTCCATCTGTGGCGGGTCCGGAAAGCGGTTGGAGAGGGCATAGCCGATGTCGAGCACGTAGGTGATGGTGTCACGGCCTCGTAGGATCACGGTCGTGTCCCGGTTCGTACAGCTACGCCTGGTTCCCGCCCTGCTCGCCCTGGCGGCCTGCGCCGGTGGGGGGCACGGCTCCCCCGGCACCCCCGGCCTGGGCGACCCGTACTTCCCGAAGGCCGGCAACGGCGGCTACGACGTCAGCCACTACGCCCTGGTCCTCGACTACGAGCCCGGCACCCGCCGCCTCTCCGGCACCGCGACCGTCACCGCCCGCGCCACCCAGGACCTCTCCTCCTTCAACCTGGACCTGAAAGGGCTCACCGTCGACGGCGTCACCGTCGAGGGCGCGGGCGCCGACTGGGACCGCGACGGCACGGAACTGACCGTCCGCCCGCCCGAGCCCCTCGACGACGGCGAGACCTTCACCGTGCGGGTCCGCTACTCCGGCACCCCGAGGACGATCACCGACCCGGACGGCTCCCAGGAGGGCTGGCTGCGCACCCCCGACGGCGCCCTCGCACTCGGCGAGCCCACCGGTTCCATGGCCTGGTTCCCCGGCAACCACCACCCCGCCGACAAGGCGTCGTACACCATCACGGTCACCGTCCCGAAGGGCGTCGAGGCCGTCTCCAACGGGGAGCCGGCCGGCCGGCGCACCGCCAGGGGCCGTACGACGTACGAGTGGCGCGTCGCCGAGCCGATGGCGAGTTACGTCGCCACGCTCGCGATCGGGGAGTACGACATCCGCCGTGGCACGGCCGGGGACGTGCCGGTGTACACCGCCGTCGACCCGGAGGAGGGCAGCCCGGAGGCGATCGGCGAGCTGCCCGATGTCCTGGAGTGGGCGGAGTACAACTTCGGGCCGTACCCCTTCTCCTCCACCGGCATGATCATCGCCCGCGCGGGCGCCTCCGACTACGCGCTGGAGACCCAGAACCGCCCCGTCTTCCCCGGCGCCCCCGACACCGAGCTGCTCGTCCACGAGCTGGCCCACCAGTGGTTCGGCAACTCCGTGACGCCCCGCACCTGGCGGGACATGTGGCTCAACGAGGGCTTCGCCACCTACGCCGAGTGGCTGTGGGAGGAGGACCAGGGCGGCGACAGCGCCGAGGAGACCTTCCAGGCGCTGTACGACAGCGACGACACCGACCTGTGGGCCTTCCCGCCCGCCGAGCCGCCCGGCCCGGCGGACATCTCCGACCGGCCGGTCTACGACCGCGGTGCCATGGTCGTCCACCGGATCCGAGCGCAGGTCGGCGACGAGGCGTTCTACGACCTCGTCCAGGGCTGGACGGCCGCCCACCGCCACGGCAACGCGGACACCGAGGACTTCACGCGGTACGTCGAACAGCAGGCTCCGGACGAGGACTTCGACTCCGTCTGGGAGGACTGGCTGTACGGCGAGGGCAAGCCGGACCGGCCCGGCTGACGGGCGCGCTCAGGGCCCCGCGAACCCCGCCAGCAGCTGCGCCAGATCCGGTGGCCACAGGGGATCCGGTGCCGCGGCCAGCTCCTCGCGGCTCCACCAGCGCCAGGCGAGGATGCCGTCCTCGGCGTGCGCGGCGGCGAGGTGGGGGCCGGTGGGCGGGCGGCGCGGGCCGCGGGTGACGTAGACGTGCTCGTGCTGGTGGACGGGGCCCACGGCGTGCGTGAAGTCGTGCTCCCAGGTGCACAGCAGCGGCCCCGGCTCCAGATCGGTCCAGCCGGTCTCCTCGCGCAGCTCACGCAGGGCGCCCTCGCGCGGGCCCTCGCCGGACTCCAGCCCGCCGCCGGGCGGCGCCCAGTGGACACCGACCTCGACATTGTCGTACCGGAAGAGGAACACCGCCCCCTCCGGGTCCACCACGACCACCCGGGCGGCGCGGCGCGGGGTGCGCAGCGGTTTGCGCAGGACCGTGCAGGGGCGGCCCATCGCCCGGTCCTCGCGCTCGTCGACGACCTCGTAGCCGAGGGCGGTCCAGAAGGTGAGGCCCTTGGGGTTGCCGGCGAGCACGGCCAGCCGTACGGCGGTCCGCCCGGCCGCGCGGAAGCGGTCCTCCACGCCGTGCGCGATCCGCCGCCCGTACCCCCGGCCGTGCATGCTCGCGTCCACCATCAGCAGCCCGATCCACGGGTCCGGATCGGCCGGGTCGGGATGGCGCGCGAGCGTGATCACCACCCCGACCAGCCGCCCCTCGCTCCGGGCGAGCAGCACCTCGGCGTCCGGGTTCGCCAGCTCGTCCGCCAGCGCCACCGCCACCTGCTCGGGCCGCACATCGTCCGGATCCGGGAAGTCCCCGCTGAGGGCGTGGAAATCACGGTTGGCGGCGTAGAGCGCGGTGAGCTCGGTCAGCAGCGGGGCGGGGATGTCGTGGTCGGGGGTGACGGAAAGGGGTTCGAGGATCACACCGACGACGCTACTGCGCACGGCCCAACCCGCGCCGCACCGACCTCAGTTCCGCCCTGCCACCCAGTCCGCGACCCGGGCCAGCCGCGACGACTGGGCCCCGTGCGTCGACGTCTCGCGCCGGTCGGCCGCCCGGTACACGGCGTACATGCCCTGCACCCCCAGCCAGCGCAGCGGCTCCGGCTCCCACTTGCGCACCTTGTGGCCCACCCAGGGCAGTTCCGTCAGCTCCGTGCGCCCGCCCTGCCCCGAGTCCTGCTGGACCAGGTCGCGCAGGGTGCGGGCGGCGAGATTCGCCGTGGCGACGCCCGAGCCGACGTAGCCGCCCGCCCAGCCGAGCCCGGTCGAGCGGTCCAGGGTCACCGTGGCGCACCAGTCCCGGGGCACGCCCAGCACCCCGGACCAGGCGTGCGCCACCCGCACGCCCGCGAGGGAGGGGAAGAACCCGAGCAGGATCTCGCGCAGCGCCTCGACGGTCGCGTCCTGGGTCCGCCCGTCGTTGTCGGTCCGCGAGCCGAAGCGGTAGGGCACCCCGCGCCCGCCGAGCGCGATCCGGCCGTCGGCGGTGCGCTGGGCGTACATGTAGGCGTGCGCCATGTCGCCGAGCGTCTCGCGGCCGTCCCAGCCGACCGACTCCCACTGCTCGTCGGTCAGCGGCTCGGTGACGACCATCGAGGAGTTCATCGGCAGCCAGGTCCGCCGCTCGCCCTTGAGCGCGGCGGTGAAGCCCTCGGTGCAGCGCAGGACGTAGGGCGCGCGGACGGTGCCGTACGGCGTCACCGCGTGCTGGGGCCGGATCCCGGTCACCGGCGTCCGCTCGTGGATGACGACCCCGAGCGCCTCGGCCGCCGCCGCGAGCCCCTTCACCAGCTTCACCGGATGCACCCGGGCGCCGTGCGGGGTCCAGGTCGAGCCGACCGCGTCCGCGACCCGGATCCGCTCGGCGGTCTCCTGGGCGCCGTACAGCTCCCGGTCCCGCTCGCCGAAGGCCAGCTCCGCCTCGTGGAAGGCCCGCAACCGGGCCAACTGTGCGGGTGTGCGGGCCACTTCGAGCACCCCGCCCTGATGCACATCCGCCTCGATGCCCTCCGCCGCCGCGACGGCGACGACCTCGTCGACGGTGTCGTTCATGGCCCGCTGCAACCGTACGGCGGCGTCCTGGCCGTGCAGTTTCGCGTACCGGTCGCGGCCCGCGATGCCGTTGTACAGCCAGCCGCCGTTGCGCCCGGAGGCGCCGTAGCCGCAGAACTTCTGCTCAAGGACAGTGATCCGCAGGAAGGGCGCGGCCTTCTTCAGGTAGTACGCGGTCCACAGTCCCGTGTATCCGCCACCGACGATCACCACGTCCGCGGAGGCGTCCCCGGGCAGCGGCTCCCGCACCGCAGGGAGACCGTCGTCCGCGTACCAGTAGGAGATGCCGCCGTTGACGACATCGCTGCCCGAGCTGCTCATGGCCGGACGTTAACCCGCGCCGACGGCCACTGTCTCCTTCGGATTTCGTCGATATCGCGTGGTGAGCGACCCGGGAACACCGCTACCGTCGGCCCGTGACCGACCTCCCGGACGAGCTGACGGAACGCGCCGCGCACTTCCTCCGACAGTGGGAGCTGCGCCGCGACGGCCCGCCCATGCGAGGCCGCTGCGCACATGTCCTGCCCGTGCTCCGGGCCGACGGAACGCCCGCCGTGCTCAAGCTCCAGGACGTCGACGACGAGACCGTGGGAGAGCCGGTCGCGCTACGGGCCTGGAACGGCGACGGCGCCGTAAGGCTCCTGGCCGCCGACAACGGCACCCTGCTCCTCGAACGCCTCGCCGCGGAACGCCCGTTGGACGACCTGGAGGACACCCGCGAAGCCACCCTCGTCGTCGCCGGGCTGCTGGCCCGCCTGACCGCCGCCCCCGCCCCACCGGAACTCCGCCGCCTCGGCGACCTGGCCCCACGCCTCCTGGACCGCGCCGCGTCCGTACTCCCCCGGACGGGGGAACCGTCCCTGCTGGCGGACTGCGCGGCGGCGGTACGGGAGGTGGCGGAGGAGCCCGGCGACCGGCTCCTGCACTGGGACCTGCACTTCGAGAACGTCCTGGCCTCGGACCGCGCCCCCTGGCTGGCCATCGACCCCAAGCCGCTGGCGGGCGACCCCGGCTTCGAGCTTCTCCCCGCCCTCTGGAACCGCTTCGACCCCGACGAGGTCCTCTGGCGCTTCGACGCGATGACGGAGGTCCTCGGCCTGGACCGGGACCGGGCCCAGGCCTGGACGCTGGGCCGGGTGCTCCAGAACGCGGTGTGGCAGATCGAGGAGGGCGACCCTCCGCTTCCGGAGCAACTGGACATCGCCGAACGGCTGCGCGCCCACCGGGGTTAGCCTCACTCCATGATCCGCACCGCGACCCCCGCCGACGTCCCCGTCATCCACGCCCTCGTTCGCGAACTGGCCGAGTACGAGAAGGCCCCGGACGAGGCGAACGCGACCGAGGAACAACTGCACGAGGCGCTCTTCGGCGACCGCCCCGCCGCCTACGCCCACATGGCCGTCGACGACACCACCGGCGAACCCGTCGGCTTCGCCCTGTGGTTCCTGAACTTCTCCACCTGGCGCGGCGTCCACGGCATCTACCTCGAAGACCTCTACGTCCGCCCCACCGCCCGCGGCGCCGGCCACGGCAAGGCCCTGCTCACCGAACTGGCCCGGATCTGCGTGGACCGCGGCTACCAGCGCCTGGAGTGGTCCGTCCTGGACTGGAACGCCCCGTCCATCGCCTTCTACGAGTCCCTGGGCGCCCGCCCGCAGGACGAGTGGACGGTGTACCGCCTCACCGACGAGGCACTGCTGACGCTGGGCGCCTGAGCAGCCCCCGAGCGGTGTGCGGGCTCACCGAAGAGGCACCGCCGGCGCCGGTTCGCTGAGCAACCCCCGGGCGGTCTCCAACGGATCGGCCCCCGCCCCGAGTTCCGCATGCACCGCCATCACCAGTTCCGGCCGGGCGAGCAGCGCCGCGCCCGCCGGATCCCCGGACGCCCGGGCCGCGAGGCCGAGGCCCACCCAGGTCTCGGGGTCCCCGTCGCCCCGTCCGATCCGCTCCCGGCACAGCCGCGCCGCTCGTTCCGGATCCCCGCCGACCAGGGCGGCGTCCTCGGGCCGGGCGCCCTCCACGGTGGCCCCTGGGTCCGCCCGCAGCGCGTCGAACCCGGCCGGGTCGGCCAGCAGCCAGCGCGCCAGCACGGCCCGCGTGTCGAGACCGCGGGACGGGGTGCCGGGCACGAGGTCCGGCGCGGCCGGGTCGGCCACCGGCGGGCCGCCCGCCGCGTAGGCGCGTACCACCCGCGGGTCGGGACGCAGGTGATACGCACGCCAGGTCGCCCGGTGATCGGCCACCGCGAGCTCGGCGGCCACGGCGGCCCGCCGCTCCACCGGCTCCGCCAGCCAGGGCGCGAGCCGTCCCTCCAGCTCGGCCACCAGGCGCCGCCCCAGCCCGGTCAGCCCCTCCGCCGCACCGATCCCCCGCAGCGCGTGCGCGGTCTGGGCCCGCCACAGCGCGAACTCGAAGCGCCCGAGCGGATGCGCGCGCCGCCGCCAGAACCCGGTGACCCCGAAGAAGGCGTACACGCCCTGCAAGAGCCCGCCCAGCGGTCGCGGGTCGTCCCGCCAGGGGGCGTAGTGCAGCCGTCCGCCGCCGCTGCCCTGATCGTCGTAGAGGGTGAACAGGTGCATGAAGGCGCTGAGTTTGTTGTGCTGGAACTCGTGCACCAGCGTCGAGGCGAGCTGCTCCCCGTCGTCGGGGACGGAGGCGAGGGCCGCGCCGAAGGCGTCCCCGGAGGAAGCGCTGTGCGGCCGGAACCGCTCGGCCCGCGGGCGCGGTACGAGGGTCACCAGACCGTCGGCCAGCGCGCGGGCCGCGCTCCCGTCCAGCCCGCGCAGGATCTCCCACGCCTCGGCGAACAGCCCCTGCCAGGCGTCGGTGTCGACGGGCTCGGCGGGGAGGGGGGTGCGCAGGGTGCGGTACGGGTCGGTGTCGTCCAGCAGCAGCCCGCACCCCTCGGCCGTCAGCCGGGTCAGCGGGTGCCAGTCGGGCCCGCCGAGCGGCCGCCCGGCGACCAGCACACGACCGTCGACGGCGGTGACCTCGGCCGATGCCCCGCCTCCCACCCGCATGGCGCCGAGCGCGGGGAGCACCGCCCAGCCCTCGTGCACGGGGACGGCGGTACGGAAGTCCAGTCCGGCACGGATCGCCGCGCCGGCGGCGACGGCGTGCAGATAGCCGGTGTCCGGGGCGCCGTCACCGGCCGCCGTACCGCGCAGCCGCCGCAGGGTGTGCGCGGCCCACACGCCGACGGCCGGATAGGCGAGCAGTTCCTCGAAGGCGGCCTGGTCCGCGGCGCGGGCCCGCATGAGCAGCCGCCAGGCCGCCGCGGGCGCCTCGCCGGACGCGTCCAGCAGGGCGCGTACGACCAGCAGCCGCCAGCTGCGCTCGCTGGCCCGCAGCTCGGCCACGGCGGCGGGGCCGCCCCCACCGCCGAGCAGTTCGTCGAAGGAGTCGGCCGGAAGGACGTGCGGGCTGGTCACGCTTCGTCGCGCTGCGGGTTGTAGCCGCCGAGGCTGCTGGCCGGGTCGTCGATACGGCTGAGCAGCCGCCGCAGTGAGCCGTCGGCGGACGGAAGCGGAAGGGAGGGCCAGGCGTCCAGCGGAACCCCGCTCAGGTCGATCAGCTCGGACTCGACTCCGGACTTGTCCATGACCCCGTCCATTTCGCTATTTCAGGTGTTTTACGCGTTTTCCAGCGGCGACCCTAGTGCATCACAGCGACCGCACAGCTTCACGACGCCGAATCAGCCCGGATCGAGTGACGGAACAGCGGTGCGGGTAGGCAGCGTGCGTGAGGGAACTCGCAGAATTGATCGAGGAGTTGCGCTGATTTCGGAACGGGTGGCAGAAGTCGTCGTGGGTGCGGATCGCGGTCCGGGACGGCATGGCTCCGGGTATCGGGTCGGCGACCGCTGGGTCCTCACCTCCGCCCACCTGGTCAGCGAAGCGCGGGTGACCGTCGTGTGGGTGGCACCGGGCCACGGCGACCGCATGTGGGCCGCGCCCGCCGAGGTGGCGCTCGCCTCCGGCAAGGCCGATGTGGCGTTGCTGGAGATCACGGGCCAGGTGCATGACGACTGTGCGCCACCCGCGTACGGCGCCGTGCCGCGGACGGCTGCCACGCTGCCGATCACCGTCATGGGCCACCTCGGCCTCGACACCCATGACGCCTTCTGCACGGGCGGAACGATCTCGGTGCGGACCGACCCCCGCGGAGGCGCCCTCGAACTCGCCATCGGATCGGTGGACCGGGGCCCTCGTCCGGATCGTTCGCCCTGGGAGCGCATGGCCGGCGCCGCCGTCTGGCACGACGACACGCTGATCGGCCTGGTCGGCCCGCACCGCCGGACCGACGCCCTGGGCCGCCTCGCCGCCGTCCGCGTCGAGCGCTGGTACGAGCTGCTGACCGACGCCCAACTGCGTCTGCTGCACCGGCACGCCGGCCTGCCGACCACCCCGGCCGGCCTGACGCACATCCCGGTCCCCGCGCCGGACCCCGACGGCCCCGTCTCCCTGGCCGATCTGCCGGAGACCCTCCCCCTGCGCGAACTCGACGGCCTGGTCACCGCGTTGACCCTGCTGCCCTCCGTGAGCGACCGCAACGGCCTCACGCTCATCCTGGACAGCATCGACCCGGTGATCTCGGCCATGAGCCCGCGCTCTCCCGCGCTGCGGCCGGACGTGTTCGGGATTCTGCGTACGTGTCTGCGTTATCGGGGGACCTTGGACCAACTCCTGGAAGCGATACGGTTGGTGGAGGGCGAATCCGTCGGGGTCGTCCGAATGGACCAGGAGGCGGTGGAGTTGTCCCGGCGCCACCGCTGACCTGATATCGCGGCGCGGCTCGAACGCGGGGTTTCATCCCCGGCACGGCGGGCCATTATCAGGGGGATGTGAGCAGCCCGCCGCACAAGTGCAGCCGGGGGGAAGGGGTTTGGCCGTCATGGAGCCGTCTGTGGCCGCCGTCGAGTCCAACCTAGTCGATCTCGCGGGGGTGTCTCTTGAAACGCTGCGCTCCATGGACGGTCAGGTACTCGCCGGATCACTGGACGAACTACGGCAGCGCATCGACCTCGCGCAGGCGAGCGTCAGCGACTTCAACCCGAGTGCGGAGCGGTACGACTGAGGAGGCCAGGGCCGCCGATGCGTGCTGAGCCCGCGCTCCCCCATCACCGTCTTCCGTCGTCCGGCCTGGAGGAACTGAGCTGCGGCGAGGGCGGTCCGGCCACGATCGACCTACTGCTCGCGGCCGAACGCAGCCGCCGGCTGCTGCTGTTACGGATGCTCGACGACGCCACCGGCCTCGACCCCGCCTGGGAGCTGCTCACCGCGGCCCAGCGCCGGGCCCCGGACGTCGTCGACGAGCTGCTGATGTACCCGCAGACCGGAATGTGGCTGGCCACGGCGCTGCGCCGACTGCGCGGCAGTGCCCCGCAGGACGATCCGCCGCTGTGGGTGGTGCTGGGCCATGTGTCCTGCCTGGCCGCCGCGGCGGCGCTACGCGCGGAGCTGGACTTCTCGATCGAGGTCCCGATGCGCCACGGCCGAGTCCCCCTGCCCACCCTGGGCTGCGCCGAACTCCCCACCACCGAGCCGTGGACGACGGCGACGGTACGGGGGAAGGCGGGCAGCGCGCTCGTCACGGCACCGGGTGCCACGGTCACCGTCCCGGCCTCGCCGGACACCCCGGCGCCGGGCTGGCACCCACTGCGCCGACTGCTGCTCGGCCCCGCGACCCACCGCCTCTCCCTGGCCCTGGACGACGTCGACCCGTACCGGACCTACCCCCGGCCGACCGAACCGCGCCCGCTGTCCGAGGAGGCCGCCGAGGAGTGGCGGCGCGTGCTGGAGCGGGCCTGGACCGTACTGCTGGACGAGCAGCCGAGGACCGCGGAGGCGATGCGCCGGGGGCTGCTGTCGCTGACACCGGGCCCGGCGAGGGAAAGGTTTCGGCCACGCAGTGTGACGGCTGGGGATGCGTTCGGCGGCGTCGAGTCCTCGGAGCCGGACGACGTGGTCCAGCTGGCGGTGACCCTGGTCCACGAGTTCCAGCACACCAAGCTGGGCGGCCTGCTGCACCTGACGCCCCTGCTGACCCGGGAGACCTCGGAATCCCCCGAACTCTGGTACGCCCCCTGGCGGGACGACCCCCGCCCGCTGGACGGTCTGCTGCAGGGCATCTACGCCTTCGTGGGCATCGCCCGCTTCTGGCGCACCCACCGGCTGGCCTCGGGTGCCGCAACCCCCCTGGCCCATTTCGAGTTCGCGCTGTGGCGGGCCCATGTGACCACGGCCCTGCGCCAGGTCCACCGCCATGAACGCCTGACACCGATCGGCGCCCAGCTCCTGGACCGCCTGTACGCCCTGTGCACCCGCTGGCTGGACGAGCCGGTCCCGGAAGCCCCCCTCGCCCTGGCCCGCGGCTGCGCCGCCGACCACGCGGCCCGCTGGCGCGCCCACCATCTGCGCCCACCGCGGCAGGCCGTGGCGGAAGCCGCCGGGGCCTGGCTCTCCGGAGCCCCCGCCCCGCCCCGCTCCCTGACGGCACCCCCCGAGGTGCGCACCGACGAATCCGCCCGCTGGCTGGACACCCTGGCCGTCCTGACCCGCCACCGCCTGGCGGGAGACGACCCGGAGAAGGCGGCGGTGACCGGAGCGCTCGGGGCCGACGCCCTCCTGGCGGCCGGCGAAGCGCGGGCGGCCCAACAGGCGTACGCGACCCACCTGGCAGCCGACCCGGGCCACCCGACAGCCTGGTCCGGCCTCTCCCAAAGCCTGACCCTCGCCCAGACCTCCCTGACCGCGGCCCACTTCCTACGCCACCACCCGGAACGAGCCCGAGCCGTCCACGCGGCGATAGCAACGGCCACAGGCACCCCACCGGACCCGGTGGCGCTGGCGACGTGGCTGGCGAACTAGCTCCCGCACAAACGCAAGCGCGGGCAGGCGACACCTCGCCCGCCCGCGCCGCCGCGGACCCGAACCGCTACCTCACAGCGGCATCGGGTCGATGTCGCAGTTCGCCCGCTCCCGGGCGCGGGCCTGCACCGTCGCCGGGTGCGGGGCCGGCTCCGCGGACCGCAGGCGCGGCGCGTCCAGCACCTGCTCCATACGGGCCAAGGTGTCCTCCCGCAGCGCCTCGGACTCCTCCTCGGAACCGAGCGTGGCCAGATCCAGCGAGAGATTCGCCGCGCAGACCAGCGCCGTCGGATGGTTCTCGCCCATCCGATCCCGGCTCAACTCCAGTGACCGCTCGCCGAGTTCACGCGCCTCGGTCACCTGCCCCAGCGCACTCAGATCGCTCGCGAGGTTGATCGCACAGGCCAGGGCGATCGGATGCCCCTCCCCCAGCCGCTCGGTCAGCGAGGCCAGCGCCTCCTCGTCCAGCGCCCGCGCCTCGTCCACCCGGCCCAGCAGCCGGAGCGTCACCGCGAGGTCCACATCCGCGGCCAGCACATGGGGATGATCGGCCCGGAACACCCGCCGGAACCGCTCGCTGGTCTTCACACCACGGTCCAGGGCCGCTTCCAGCTCGCCGTTGTGCCGCAACGCCACCGACAGCGCCAGCGCGGCCGTCAGGGATTCGGGGTGGGTGTCGCCGTACCGCCGGGTGAACTGGCTGAAGGCCTCCCGGGCCAGTTCGAGCGCCTTCTCATGGTCGCCCTCCTTGCGGCAGGCCTCGCCGAGCTGGCGCAGCGTCTGGAGCGTGGAGGGGTTCCCGGCGCCGAAGACGGGCCGGAAGCCGTCGACGACGGCCTCCTGGAGGGACCGCGCGCCGACGTAGTCGCCGGTCTCGCGGACGTCGATGGCGATACTGCCCTCGGTGATCAGGGACTGGTGGTGGTCCCGTCCGTACAGCCGGGTCTTCAGCGAGTGCGTGTGCTGGTCCAGCTCCAGCGCCCGCTGGTACTCACCCACCAGACGCAGGCTCACGCCGAGGTTGTGCGCGGTGCCCAGGGTCGTCGGGTCGTCCTCGCCGAAGGCGCGCCGGGCCCGGTCGTAGGCCATCTCGTCCAGGTCGGCGCCGGCCGCGAAGTCGCCCTGGACCCGGCGTACCGCCGCCTCCAGGTTCATCGTCTCCAGCGCGTCCTCGCGAGTGTCCTCACGGCCCTCGGGCGCGGTGCGGGCGTAGATGTCCTTCAGCTGGGAGACCAGCCGGGAGGCGTCGTCGTAGCGCCCCACCTTCAGGTACAGGAAGCACAGCCACCAGCCCATCAGCCGGGTCTGCTGGTCCTCCTCGCCGAACAGCGCCTGCCAGGTCTGCCACGCCTGCTCGGTGAACTCCCGGGCCACCTTGTGGTCGCCCCAGTACCAGAGGTACCTCGCGACGTTCATCACCAGCTCGCGGACCCATGGCTGGTCGGACTCGATCGCGCCGGAGGCGATCACATGGCCGTACAGCTCGGCGTACCGCCCCCAGTTGGTCGACTGGTTGGGACCCTTGGGGTCCGCGGCGGCCAGAAGGGTGTGGGCCCCATTGCGCATGCGTTTCTGTTCCTCGGGGGTCATACGGTGGATCAGTACGGCCTGCACCAGACGGTGCATCTCGATCGAGTTGGTGCGGTGGTCTATCCGGGCGAGGGAGTAGCGGTTGATCTCCCGCACCGCGCGGGCGAGCCGCATCGGGTCGTTGAGCGCGCGGTCCAGCTCGGGGTCGATGGTGGAGCCGCCGAGCCCGGAGAAGATGGAGCGGGAGATCGGGTCGGGGGCGAAGTAGGAGCAGAGCTGGAGCAGCCTGAGCGCGGTGAGGCTGCGGGTCTCCAGGTGGTCCAGCGAGACGTTCCACGCGGCGGCGACCGGCAGTTGGTAGTCCGGCGGCGGCGAGACTTCCAGCAGCTCAGCCCGCTTGTGCTCGAAGAGCCGCAGGTACTCCGAGACCGGCATCCCGGTCTCCGCCCGCCAGGCCGCGGCCTGTTCCAGCGCCAGCGGCAGGTCGCCGAGCGCGTCGGCCAGCCGGTCCGCCTCGGCGTCGTCGAGGTCGTCGGGCCCGGAGCGGCGCAGCAGCTCCTTGCTCTCCTCACGGGTGAAGACATCGACTTCGAGGGAGGGTCCGACCACGCTCCAGCGCCGGTTGCGGGAGGTCACGAGGATGGTGCCGCTGCCCCCGGTCGGGAAGTAGTCCCGTACCCGCTCCGGGCTGTCGGCGTTGTCGAAGATCAGCAGCCAGCGGGAGTACGGCCGCCCCTCGCGCAGCGCCTCGCGCACCGCGGGGCCGGCGATATTGGCCTCGGCGCTGGTCACCAGGCCGAGCCGCTGGGCCAGTTCCACCAGCGCCTGGCCGATCTGGCCGGGGCGCTCGGCGGGGATCCACCAGACGACGTCGTACTCCGACTGGTGCCGGTAGGCGTACTCGATCGCCAGCTGGGTCTTGCCGACGCCGCCCATGCCGTGGATCGCCTCGGGCAGCACGGTGGTGGTGCCCTCGAGAAGTCGCTCACTGAGACGTTCGAGAAGGTCCACGCGGCCGGTGAAATTGGGGTTGCGCGGCGGGATGTTGCCCCAGATACGCGGCGTCGAACGCCCGCTCTCCACCGCGGGCTGCGTATGCGTGGCGGTCATGGCCGTGGCTCCTTCTGAAGTTGTCCCGGCCCCCGTCGGGGCCTGTTCCTGGGCGTGGCGATCGCTCTCGGGAGCGGTGCGGAAGCCCACGCCCTTGCGCAGGCTGACGGAGTTCTGCCGGTCGTAGTCGCGCAGGGCGCGGGCCAGCCGGTCGGCTCTGGGGAGGAACTTGCCGGACAGGGCGCGCAGGGCGGCCAGTTCGACGCGCAGGAAGGCGACATTGCGCCGGGTCACCGAGGGCACGTCGGCCGTCTCGAAGGGTTCCTCGGGCGCGGGCAGGAGCGGCTCGGCGACCTGGGGCTCGGCGGCCGACGGGGCGCTGACTCCGGGCGGGGTGCCGGTGGCCGGGGGTGCGCCGACGTCGTACGGTCCGGCGCTCAGCAGGGCCCGGACATCGTGCAGCACCCGGGCGGTGTCCCTGCGCCGGGACAGCGCCAATAACTCCTGGCGGATGTTGGGGCCGAAGACGAAGACCACGTCGGCGGCGCGCTCGGCGTCCGCGCCGGAGGTCCGCACCAGACCGCTCATCAGCAGCTCCGCCAGATGCGCGGGCCCGGCCCCCGGCACCGAGGCGGTCACCGCGTTCATCACCGGAAGCGTCAACGGAGCCGCGGCGAGCCGGGTGGCGAGCGCGAACGCCTTGGGCGAGGCGGCAGCCCTGAAGTCCGAGACCCGCTCCCAGGGCGGTACGGCACTGGCCGGGTCCGGCACGTCCTCCACCCAGGGCACCGCCCGCGCCGCGTCCGCCCGGCGTTTCCAGTCCCGGGCCCTGATCCCCGACATCTCCACCCAGCCGTCGGAGCCGCCGGTGACCAGATCGACCCAGCCGGACAGCGACCTCTCGGTCGGCTCCAGCACGGGGACCGGGACCACGCCGGTGCGGGCGTCCGGATCGTCGACGGGTTCGAGGGGGGAGGCGCGCAGTTCCCAGCGCAGGGTGTCGTTGGGCGCCCAGGGGCGGGCGCAGCCGAACCGCATCCGGTTCACGTCGAGTCCGGCCCGGGACCACAGATGCTGCGGCAGCAGATGCAGCACGGCGAGCGGCTCGGTCCGCCCGAGCTCCCGCAGCAGCGGCAGCACCGCGTCCGAGCGCCAGCCCGCGGCCAGACCGTCCGTCAGCACCAGCACCACCCGCCGCTCGGACGGGGAGGGCGGCAGCTGCTCCAGCCGGATCCGGGCCGGCTCGGTGTCATCGGAACTGAGCAGCCGTACCGTGGTGATCCCGCCCAGCCGTTCCTCGCGGGCGAGTTCACCGGCCAGCTTCTGGACCGTCTCCTCCCACACCCGCATCGTCGCGTGATCGTCCACGACGAGGAGCACGGACGGAGGATCCGCGGATACCGGCCGCGCCAGTTCGCTCAGGGCAAGCGGTACGGCATCCAGTGACGCTTCGTCAGACGCCGGTTCCGCCGCTGTTCGTGGGACATCGTCACACTGCATAAGCGCTCTCAGAGCGTCCGGTAAGGGCATGCGTGACATCCACGTGCCAAGCCTGACAGTGGTCTGCATACAGTGCAAGACGGCAGGCCACAGGGGGTGAGGGTACAAACTGGACAGTCGATCGGAGGGTGAAGGAACGGCGGATGGAACACGCCCCCCTGCGGTGTCGAGCACGCCGGCTCTTCTGACGTCCAGCGTGGCACCGCCCACTGCCGCCCGCAAGGCCGTCTGCCACTCTCTTGCGCGTATGGACAAGAAGCCGCCGCCGGGCCGCGGCAGGCGCCCGGCCATGCTTCGCGCCGCGCTCTGCGAAGTCATCGCCGCTACACCGGTCCCGGGGGGCCCGGCTTGCGCTCGGGGTCGTCCAGAAGGATGGCCAGATGACGCCCGACATGGCCGTCCCAGCCGTCGGGTCCGAGCGCCAGCGCGTCATTGCGCCATTTGCCGACGCTCTCCGCGAGCGAGCCGAGCCCCCGGTCCTGGAGGATCTCGCTGATCGCGTCCTGGAAGTGCGGGTCGGAGCAGTCCGAGCGGTGCCAGATCATCGCGGGCACCCCGGCCCGCAGCCCGGCCAGCACCTCACGGCGCCCGGTGCCCGAGTCGTCGCCCGGCGGCTCGCTGAGCACCAGGCACACGGCATGCCCGTCCTCCTTCAGCTCCCGCTCCAGATGGAAGAAGTACGAGCCGTCCTCGGCCGGCCGGCTCCAGTGCGGCTGGCTGTCGGCCGGGCGCTCCTTCAACTGCCGCCACTTGGCGTGCCAGGGCCGGTGCCAGGCGGCCCGCTGAAGCCGCTCCAGCGAACGGATCAGAACGGGATAATCCATGACCAAAGGGGTTGGATCGGGATGATCCGAATCCGTCGACCACCACTCGACCGGTTCGTTGAGCAGTTCCCAAGGCAGGACGAACTCCAGAATGACCGGCTGACGCATCTCGGCCCAGCGCGCCTCGGACGCCTCGATCAGCCGCTCCACCGCACCCGGCAGCTCATTTCTGCACAAATGGACTGTTTCACCGCGTACCGGGTGCCAGCCCGTGGAGTCGGACTGGCGCCAGTGGGTGAGGTAGTAGCGGCCGTCCTCGTTGCGGTCCGGCTCGAACTGGATCATCAGATAGGCGGGCACCACCGAGGGCGCGGGCTGCGGCAGCTCGGCGTGCTGCCACTCGGCCAGCAGGCCCTCAAGACCCAGCCGCTGGGACTGGCCGCGGTTGAACCGGCGCAGCCCCTCCGCGGCCTCCATCCAGCCCTCCTCCACGAACCGGTCGGCGGCCAGTGCCACGAAGGCCATGCTGGGCGGCAGCTCACCGGGCGGGGTGTTCTCACCCGCCAGCCTCAGGAAGACCTGCCAGCCGGTCTGGCACCAGCGGGGCAGCTCCTGGACCCGGGAGCGGCTCGCGCGCCGCGCCATCGACGCCAGCTCGGTGGTGCGCAGGGACTCCAGGACCGGCCGCAGATGGCCGAGGTCGGCGCTGTCGAAGAAGTCGACGGCCTCCCACTCGTCCACGAGCGGCCATAACGCGGCGACCGTCGCCGACTCCTGCTCCACGTACTCCAGCGCCCGCACCAGACAGGCCGCGCCGTACTCGACGGCCGTACTCGCCTTGACCACCTGGAGCAGCCAGGGCCGCAGCCGGTCACCGCCGAACGGCTCCACCTGCGCGCCCAGTTCATCGGCGAGCATCTCCCGCCATAACTCCCGGCTGCCGGTCTGTCTCACCGTCGCCGACTCCTGGAGCGCGTCCGAAATGGCTACGACCAGCTCATTGCGGACCCGTTCCGGACTGCGCCCTCTCACCCCGTGACCTCCCCAGCCGGCGCGGTTGTGCCGACCAGCGTACGGCCGCAGGGGGTGCCGTGGCAGGGCCCTGGGAAAGGAAGGAAGAGCCCCCTGTCGGATTCGAACCGACGACCTTCGCTTTACAAGAGCGGCGCTCTGACCAGCTGAGCTAAGGAGGCGTGCACGCACGTGCCCGTGCAGTGTACCCACGGCCCGGCGTGCCCCTGTCGAAAATTTCCGCGAAGTTCACAGGGGTCCGGGTGCTGACAGAGCAGGTGAACGCCAGGTACCGTCCGAGGTCAGTCCACTCACATGGACTACACCACCACCTTCCTACAACGGATCGTCCGGCACGTTCCTGCCGGTAGAAGGGGGCCCATCACCATGGCCACTGTCTCGTTCGACAAGGCGACCCGGATCTACCCGGGCACCGAGAAGCCCGCCGTCGACGCTCTCGACATCCACATCGAGGACGGCGAGTTCCTCGTACTCGTCGGCCCGTCGGGTTGCGGCAAGTCCACCTCGCTCCGGATGCTCGCGGGGCTCGAGGACGTCAACGGCGGCGCCATCCGCATCGGTGACCGCGACGTCACGCACCTGCCGCCGAAGGACCGGGACATCGCCATGGTGTTCCAGAACTACGCGCTCTACCCGCACATGACGGTCGCCGACAACATGGGCTTCGCGCTCAAGATCGCCGGTGTGCCGAAGGCGGAGATCCGCCAGAAGGTCGAGGACGCGGCGAAGATCCTGGACCTCACCGAGTACCTCGGCCGCAAGCCCAAGGCCCTCTCCGGTGGTCAGCGCCAGCGTGTGGCGATGGGTCGCGCCATCGTGCGTGAGCCGCAGGTCTTCCTCATGGACGAGCCGCTGTCGAACCTCGACGCCAAGCTCCGTGTCTCGACCCGTACGCAGATCGCCTCCCTCCAGCGCCGCCTGGGCATCACCACGGTCTACGTCACCCACGACCAGGTCGAGGCCATGACGATGGGCGACCGTGTGGCGGTCCTCAAGGACGGTCTGCTCCAGCAGGTCGACTCCCCGCGCAACATGTACGACCGCCCGGCCAACCTCTTCGTCGCCGGCTTCATCGGCTCCCCCGCCATGAACCTGGTCGAGGTGCCGATCACTGACGGCGGCGTGAAGTTCGGCAACAGCGTCGTCCCGGTCAACCGTGACGCCCTGAAGGCCGCCGCCGACAAGGGCGACCGCACGGTCACCGTCGGCGTCCGCCCCGAGCACTTCGACATCGTCGAACAGAACGGCGGCGCCGCCGCCTCCCTGTCCAAGGACACCGAGGACGCCCCGGCCGGTCTCGCGGTCTCCGTCAACGTCGTCGAGGAGCTCGGCGCCGACGGCTACGTCTACGGCACCGCCGAGGTCAACGGCGAGCAGAAGGACCTGGTCGTCCGGGTCAACGGCCGCCAGGTCCCGGAGAAGGGCGCGCAGCTGCACGTCGTGCCGCGTCCGGGCGAGACCCACGTGTTCTCGACCTCCACGGGTGAGCGTCTCACCGACTGAGTGACGAACCGGGTGAATCACCCAGGTTGACGAGAAGGGCCCCGCAGACCACTGCGGGGCCCTTCTCGCTGTCGACAAATACCCCGGCATACCACCCATTTCGATCAGCGGGCGTCAACCCCCTACCCAAAAAGTGGCCGCACTTCGTCCCCCGAACCGGTGACTAAATGTCGCCAAATCATTACCGGGCGCTACCCTCACTCGCGTGAAGCACTCCACTAACCAACAGACGCGACGCGGCCAGGGCCCCGCCCGCCGGATCGGCCGCTCGCTCGCCCTTGTCCTGCCCGTCGTCCTGGTGCTCTCCGGGACCCTCGCGGTCACCCGGGTCAACTGGTCGGGGAACCCCTCGGACTCGGTGCTCACGGCATCGGACGCCTCGGTGTCGGACGCCAAGCCCGGCTCGGTCTCCCGCGCCCCGCAGGACGTGCTGCGCGACCAGCTGATCGCCGAGCTGACCCGGAAGAACCCGGGCGTCGCGCTCACCCACCTCCAGCAGGCCGTGGACGAGCGCCCCTCCCTGGCCCGCCACTGCGCCTCCATCGCCCGCGCCCTCGGCCGGGCGGCGGTCCGCGTCTACGGCCCGACCCACGCCCAGTCCTACGCCCGCCCGGTCTGCGACACGGCCTTCGCCACGGGCGTGGCAGCGGCCCACAACTGACGCAGCCGTCCCGGGCCCCTGGCAGGGGCCCGGGGGGCCGCAGGCGCGCATCACACAGCACCCCCCACCCCCGTGGGCACCAGAGCCACATACAGTTCGGGCATGACCGATCCGAACGCCGCCTCCCGCCCCACCCAGGCCGTCATCCTGGCCGGCGGCCAAGGCTCCCGCCTGCGCCCGTACACCGACGACCGCCCCAAGCCCATGGTCGAGATCCCCGGCACGGGCACGCCGATCATCGGCCACCAGCTCGCCTGGCTCGCGGAAGAGGGCGTGACCGACGTCGTCGTCAGCTGCGGCCACCTCGCGGACGTCCTCAAGGACTGGCTCGCCCAGGCGGACCTCCCGGTCCAGGTCACCACGGTCGTGGAGACCGAACCCCTCGGCCGCGGCGGCGGCCTCAAGTACGCCGCCGCCCATCTGCCGCACCCCGACCGCCCCTGGTACGCCACCAACGGCGACATCTGGACCCGGTTCTCGCTGCGCGACATGGCCGACTTCCACGCCGAGCGCGACGCCGTCGCGACCCTCGCGCTGGCCCGGCCGCGGATCCCCTGGGGCGCCGTGCAGACGGACGGCTTCGGACACGTCACGGACTTCATCGAGGCGCCGCCGACGACGTACGAGATCAACGCGGGTGTGTACGTCTTCTCCGCCTCGTTCGCCGCGATGCTCCCCGAGCGGGGGGATCATGAGCGGACGACGTTTCCGCGGCTCGCCCGGGAGCTGCGGCTCGCCGGCTTCCCCATTCCGCAGGGCGCGTACTGGCGGGCCATCGATACGGCGAAGGATCTGACCGAGGCTGCCAAGGAGCTGTCCGCTCTTCGGAAATAGCGCGGCTTGGTGGGGGCTGAGCGCGCGGATCCCCGCGCCCCTGGGGAGCGCGGGGAACCATGGGTTCGGTTGTTGCTGCCGGTGGGCTAACCCAGAATCCCGCCCACCGGCCCATCTACCC
The DNA here is from genome assembly GCF_027270315.1 of Streptomyces cinnabarinus. Lineage (NCBI taxonomy): Bacteria > Bacillati > Actinomycetota > Actinomycetes > Kitasatosporales > Streptomycetaceae > Streptomyces > Streptomyces cinnabarinus. The sequence continues at coordinate 4,239,664 of NZ_CP114413.1, forward strand.
CAACAGGCCGCCTACCAGGCCCGGTTCACCGGAGGTGGATCCTCCGCCTCCCGTGCCGCCCGGCGTGCTGCCGCCGCCGGTGGTGCCGCCTGAGGTCGGGCCCGCGCTGGTACTCGGGGCCTCGTTCGCCGGAGCGGACTGCTGCGGCGGGGCCTGGCCCGCCGTGCCCTGCGTCTGGCTGGGGGTGCCCGCGGTGCCGGTGTCGCGGGTGGCGTCCGGGGTCGCGGTCGTGCCGGCCGAGGGGGCCGAAGTGGCGCCCTGGGTCGGGGAGGTGGACGCCGACGGGGTGCGCTCCCGGCGCTCGCCGGGCTCGGAGGGGAGCGGGGAGCCGGGGAGTTCGTTGCGCGGGGCCTCGCCGGGGCCCGGGACGACCACTCGGTCGGAGTCGCGGACGGCGCCGCCGAGCAGCGAACCGAGCAGCAGGGTCAGCCCGGTGACGATGGCGGTGATCAGGGCGCCACGGCGCAGGACGTAGCGGCGCAGCTCCCAGATGTCGGAGCGCGGTCCGAGGCGGCGCCAGGCCATGCCCGCGAGACGGCCGTCGATGGAGTAGACGGGGGCGCCCGCGATGATCAGCGGGGACCAGGCGGCCAGATAGATGATGTCGGGGGCGTCGTAGACGGGGACGCTCTTCCAGCTGACGGTGACGAGCAGCGCGGCCGAGAGCAGCGCGCCGACCACGGCGGCGACCCGCTGCCAGCAGCCCAGGATCGTGAGGACGCCCACGATGACCTGGAAGAAGGCGATCACCAGGCCGGAGCCGACGGGGTGCTCCAGGGCGAACTGGCGCAGCGGCTCGGCGACTTCCCAGGGGTGCAGGGTGTTGAGCCACTTCACCATCGAGCCGCGCTTGCCACCGTCGAAGTAGACGGGATCGCAGAGCTTGCCCATGCCGGCGTAGATGGAGATGAAGCCGAGGAAGATGCGCAGCGGGAGGAGGACGACGCCCAGGTTCAGGCGGCGGCCCGGGTAGTAGGCGTGCCGCGAGGGGTCGTCCGCGGGGCGCCCGGCCCGCGACTCCTCGTCCGGCTCCGCGAAGTCCGGCTCCGCGAACTCCCGGTCGTCGTAGTCGAGTTCCTCGTCGTAGGCGCTGCCGACCCGGCGCATGTCGGGCAGCAGGCGGGTGCCGTCGCCGTCGGGCGGGGTGCGCTGGGCGCCGACCACGGGGGTCTCCACGGTCTGCGCGAGGTCGTCGTAACCGCCCCCGCCGTACCCGTCGTTGACCCCGACGCGCGGGATGACCTGGGTGGCGCCCGCGTCGGCCGGTTCCTCGGCATGGCCGACGCCGGCGCCCCGCACCGCCTGGAGCAGCCGGTGGGCGCCGGTGTCGTCGGGCGCCGACCTGCCGCTCCAGACGACGGGCCGACGGCGGGCGGTGGCGCCGGCCACCGGGACGCGGGGGGTGCCCTCGGTGGCGCTCAAGTGCCGTGCGATACGCGGCGATTGGCTGCGTCTCGTCGACGCGCCCAACTGCACGCGGAAGCTCGCGTGATTGACGATGATCTGCGCCGGATCGCTCGGCACCTTCACCATGCTCAGCGCGGGAGCGTCGTCGAATCCCGACGAGCGGTCCCCCGTGGGTGTGCGGGGTGTTCTGGTGTCCACACTCATCTAACAGAGTGACGTGTGTTTAGGACACTGCTTTGACCTGCCGGATCTGTCCGGACCGCGTCAAGCTTGCCCTGAACGACCGGATTACCCCGTACGGGTGACGCCCCGGACGAGCGTTCAGGCGCGTCGCCGCGCCGCCTCGTACAGCACGATCCCCGCCGCCACACCGGCGTTCAGCGACTCGGCACCACCCGGCATGGGGATGCGGACGCGGAAGTCGCAGGTCTCGCCGACCAGTCGGGACAGGCCCTTGCCCTCGCTGCCGACCACGACGACGACCGGGCCGCCGAGGGCCTCAAGATCGCCGAGTTCGACCTCGCCGTCGGCGGCGAGACCGACGACCACGATCCCGGCCTTCTTGTACTGCTCCAGCGCGCGGGTCAGGTTGGTGGCCCGGGCGACCGGCGTACGGGCCGCCGTACCGGCGGAGGTCTTCCAGGCACCCGCGGTCATCCCGGCCGCGCGGCGCTCGGGGACGACGACGCCGTGGCCGCCGAAGGCGGAGACGGAGCGCACGACGGCACCCAGGTTGCGCGGGTCGGTGACCCCGTCCAGGGCGACGATCAGCGGGTCCGCGCCCTCGCCGGCGGCGGCGTCGGCGAGGTCCTCGGGGTGGGCGTACTCGTACGGCGGGACCTGGAGGACCAGGCCCTGGTGGTTGAGGCCGTTGGTCATCCGGTCCAGCTCGGGACGCGGGGCCTCCATGAGGTTGATGCCGCCGCGCTCGGCCGCGAGCTGGAGCGCCTCGCGCACCCGCTCGTCGTTGTCGATGAACTGCTGGACGTAGAGCGTGTTCGCGGGCACGCCCTCGCGCAGCGCCTCGACGACCGGGTTACGGCCGACCACCAGCTCGGAGGTGCCCTTGCCGCCCCGGCCACGCGCCACCGGACGGCGCTGGACCTGCTTGGCCTTGGCGCTGGCGATGCGGTTCTTCTTGTGCCCCTTGCGCATCTCGGCGGGCGGCGTCGGCCCCTTGCCCTCCAGGCCCCGGCGCCGCTGGCCGCCACTGCCGACCTGCGCGCCCTTCTTGCCGGACATGCGGCGGTTGTTCGCGGCCATGACCTACCTGTTCTCTGTGTAGCGGTGAACCCAAAAAAGGGCGTACGTCTATGCAGTGTGCCGCCCGGACGGCCGGGCGGCACAATCGATCACTGCGTTCAGCGCGCGCCGAGGTTCCAGCGCGGCCCCTGCGGGCTGTCCTCGATGACCAGTCCGGCCTGTCCCAGCTGGTCCCGGATGGCGTCCGCGGTGGCCCAGTCCTTACGGGCCCGCGCGGCCTCACGCTGGTCGAGCACCAGGCGTACGAGGCTGTCGACCACGCCGTGCAGATCTTCGCCGCGGTCGCTCTCGCCCGCCCAGTGCGGGGCGAGCGGGTCCAGGCCGAGGACGCCGAGCATGGCGCGCACCTCGGCGAGGCGGGCCACGGCGGCTTCCTTGTCGTCGGCGGCGAGGGCGGAGTTGCCCTGCCGGACGGTGGTGTGCACGATCGCGAGCGCCTGCGGGACGCCCAGGTCGTCGTCCATGGCCTCGGCGAACGCGGTCGGCACCTCGGCGGCCGGCTCCACGGCGTGCCCGGCGAGCTCCACCACGCGCTGCACGAAGCCCTCGATCCGCGCGAACGCCGACTCGGCCTCGCGCAGGGCGTCCTCGCTGTACTCGATCATCGAGCGGTAGTGCGGGGTGCCGAGGTAGTAGCGCAGCACGATCGGGCGCCAGGTCTTGACCATCTCGCTGACCAGCACGGAGTTGCCCAGCGACTTGGACATCTTCTCGCCGCTCATGGTGACCCAGGCGTTGTGCACCCAGTACCGGGCGAACTCGTCACCGAAGGCCTTGGCCTGGGCGATCTCGTTCTCGTGGTGGGGGAAGATCAGGTCCAGGCCGCCGCCATGGATGTCGAAGGCCGAGCCCAGGTACTTGTGGGCCATCGCCGAGCACTCCAGGTGCCAGCCGGGCCGTCCCCGGCCCCACGGCGTCTCCCAGCTCGGCTCGCCCGGCTTGACCGACTTCCACATCGCGAAGTCCCGGGGGTCCCGCTTGCCCGTCTCGCCCTCGCCGGAGGGCTGGAGCAGGTTGTCCAGCTCCTGGTTGGACAGGCGCAGGTACTCCGGGAAGGACTTCACGTCGAAGTAGACGTTGCCGTCGGCCTCGTAGGCGTGGCCGCGCTCGATCAGGCCGCGCATCATCTCGACCATCTCGGTGACATGGCCGGTGGCTCGCGGCTCGTACGTCGGCGGCAGGCAGCCGAGGGCGGTGTAGCCGTCGTTGAACGCGCGCTCGTTCTCGTAGCCGATCGACCACCACGGGCGGTTCTGGTCCGCCGACTTGGTGATGATCTTGTCGTCGATGTCGGTGACGTTGCGGATGAACGTGACGTCGTAGCCGCGGTACTCGAACCAGCGGCGCATGATGTCGAAGTTCAGGCCGGACCGGATGTGGCCGATGTGCGGGGCCGCCTGCACGGTGGCGCCACACAGGTAGATCGAGACACAACCCGGCGTGAGCGGGGCGAAGTCACGGATCTGCCGGGCGCTGGTGTCGTACAGGCGAATAGTCACGATGCCTAGGGTAGTGGGCCGGGGACGGTGCCCTCACCCCTCTCCGAACGCTGCTTTGACGACCAACGCCGTTGCCACCGCCATCAGGCCTTCCTCCCGGCCCGGGAAGCCCAGTCCGTCCGTCGTCGCGCCCGAGACCGACACCGGTGCCCCCGCCGCCTCCGACAGCAGTTTCTGCGCCTCGTCCCGGCGCTTGCCGATCTTCGGTCTCGGGCCTACGACCTGCACCGCGATGTTGCCGATGACGAAACCGGCCTCGCGGACGATGCGGGCGGCCTCCGTCAGGAGGGTCACCCCGGAGGCACCGGACCACTCGGGGCGGCCGGTGCCGAAGTGCCGGCCGAGGTCACCGAGACCGGCGGCGGAGAAGAGCGCGTTGCAGGCGGCGTGCGCGACGACGTCGGCGTCGGAGTGACCGGCGAGACCCGGGCCCTCGCCCTCCCATTTCAGGCCCGCGCACCACAGCTCGCGGCCCTCCTCGAAGGCGTGGATGTCGGTGCCGATGCCCACCTGGGGCAGGGGGTACCGCTCAGAAGCCATCGTTGAGCCTCCGGCGTGCCAGGACCGCCTCGGCGAGGACCAGGTCCAGCGGGCGGGTCACCTTGAAGGCCTCCTCGTGGCCGGGCACGACCACGACGGTGAGGCCGAGCTGCTCGACCATGCCGGCGTCGTCGGTGACCTGGTCGGTGACCGTCTCGTGGGCGCGGACCAGGGTCGCCCGGTCGAAGCCCTGCGGGGTCTGCACCGCCCGCAGCCGGGCCCGCGGCGGGGTGGCGACGACCGGTTCGGGCTCGCCCGGCGTCCCGGCCGGTTCGACCTCCTTGACGGTGTCGGCGAGCGGCAACGCGGGCACCACCGCGGGGGCGCCGTCCCGTACCGCCTCGATGACGGCGTCGACGGTGTCCACCGGGACGAGCGGGCGGGCCGCGTCGTGCACCAGGACGATGTCGTACTCGGGCGGCAGCGCGTCCAGCCCGAGCTTCACGGAGTCCTGGCGTTCGGCGCCGCCGGGGACCACCAGGAAGTCGGTGCGCTCGGGCAGCGCGTGCGCGTCGAGCAGGGATTTCACCTCGGCGGCGCCGTCGGGCGGGGCCACGACGACGACCAGGGAGACGGCACGGGACGCGGCCATCGCGTGCACCGCGTGGATCAGCATGGGGGTGCCGCCCAGCGCACGGAGCGCCTTGGGGGCGCCGGGACCGAGGCGTACACCCCGGCCGGCGGCCGGAATCACGGCAGCCGTGCGAGCGGTCGGACTGGCCTGCGCGGGCGAAGGGCGCGATTCGTCAGACATCGGTTCCTGTCAGGTTTGTGTGCTGGCCTGGCGTGGGTATGGCCTGGGAAGTGCCGGGCGCGACGCCTTGACCGGACCCTTCCGTGACACCGGTCGAGCCAGCTGCCCGGGCCCGGCACGCCAAGTATCGGGGGGAAGTCCTCCCGAAGGTGTCCTTTGGATGGACGGCTTGGGTGGACGGCTGGGTGTACGACCTTGGTCGGCACTCATATACGTCATATATGCGAACATGCCGCAGCGCCCGGCGACGGCAAACGTCATCGGGCACCGCGGCACTTTTCTTGACTAACGCAGCAATGTGGGCTGACCGCCTACAGCGGGCGTCAGGATGCGAGGACCTCGTCGAGGAGGGCCTCCGCCTTGTCCTCGTTGGTGTTCTCCGCGAGGGCCAGCTCGCTCACCAGGATCTGGCGGGCCTTGGCGAGCATGCGCTTCTCACCAGCGGAGAGTCCGCGCTCGCGCTCACGACGCCACAGGTCACGCACGACTTCCGCGACCTTGATGACATCGCCGGAGGCGAGCTTCTCCAGATTTGCCTTGTAACGACGCGACCAGTTCGTGGGCTCCTCGGCGTACGGCGCGCGCAGCACCTCGAAGACCCGGTCCAGCCCGTCCTGACCGACCACATCACGCACGCCGACGAACTCCGCATTGTCCGCTGGCACACGTACCGTCAGGTCACCCTGGGCGACCTTCAGCACCAAGTAGGTCTTGTCCACGCCTTTGATCTGGCGAGTTTCGATGGCCTCGATCAGCGCGGCCCCGTGATGGGGATAGACCACGGTGTCGCCAACCTTGAACGTCATGTGACAGGTACCCCTTCCGTGGCTATCCAGGGTAACACGGAAACTGCGGGTTCTGAATGGCGTTTTCGCAGGTCAGGGCATATCTCGGGGCTTGACAACAGCAACAGGAACGTGCTGCGCGGGCCGACCGGAAGAAGGTATTCGCAGGTCGGAGCGGCTCTCCAGGGGACGTGAAACGCGCACGTCACACACTTCCGGCAGCCCTCCCAGGCGGATGAACATCCCGATATGTCCGGTTCCAGTTGTGCGACTTCCGCTAGTCCGTTCGGCGTCCCGAGTCGGGTACCGGACGATTCCATAATTGATCACGAGGGGCGGTCGAGGCACGGTCGGTGATCAATTTCCGGTGGGTCGTGCATTCCTTCACGGAAATTTCGCGGGCCGGTGTCGTGGGTATGCCCACGGGACTTATGTGAATGGCGGACCAGGACGACCGCAAAGTGACCGGCGGGTCACTTGTGGGCGCCGGGACGGGTGAAGACGGAGGCACTTACCGCGCCCAGGGGAGGGTCGGGTGCGGCCGCGCGGGAACGGCTCGGTAACCTAAGGCCGCTGACAGACACTTAGGGCGGCTTTACGCGCCCGCCCCGTTCGAGTCAAGGAGTTGCCGCCGCCGTGAGCAGCAGCCTTCGACGCGGCGCCCTCGCCGCGGCCGCCATCACGTTCTCGATTCTCCCGCTCGCCGCGTGCGGCGCCGGCAACAACGCACAGACCCTGGAGATCCAGCCGGACAACGCGGCCACCACGGTCGGCGACATCAAGATCCAGAACGCCGTCGTCATCACCCAGCCGGACCCCGAGGCCAGCGGCCCGGCCGCCGTCTCCGCGACGCTGTTCAACACGGGCACCAGCGCCCAGAAGCTGGAGTCGATCACCGTCGACGGGGCCGACGGGCCGGTGGCGCTGAAGGCCGCCAAGGGCCGGAGCCTGAACATCCCGGCCGGCGGTTCGCTGATCATCGGCGGCGCGGACAACGCGTCCGCGGTGCTGGAGGCCACCCCGGAGTCCGTCCAGGACGGCGCCGCGCAGGAGGTGACCTTCACCTTCAGCACGACCGGTGACGTGAGCCTGCAGGCCTTCGTGGTCCCGGCCGAGAGCTACTTCACCGGCTGGGGCCCGACCGAGGTCCCGGCGGCGCCGAGCGAGGACACCGCGTCCCCGACCGGTGAGCCGACGGGCGAGGCGACCGGCGAGGCGACGGGTGAGGCCACCGGCGAAGCCACGGGCGAGGCCGCCGACGGCGCCTCCGGCACCCCGACCGACGCCGCCTCGGCGTCGTCGAGCGCGTCCCACGAGGCCGCCGGCCACTGAGCCGACGTAGCAGCACGCAAGAAGGCGGGCCCCCTCTGTGGAGAGGGGGCCCGCCTTCGTCGTATCGCTACGCGCTGGTCTACGGCTCGAACTTGTAGCCGAGGCCCCGGACCGTCACCAGGTATCGAGGCGCGCCCGGGTCCGGCTCGATCTTTGCTCGGAGGCGCTTGACGTGGACGTCCAGGGTCTTGGTGTCGCCGACGTAGTCGGCGCCCCAGACGCGATCGATGAGCTGCATGCGGGTCAGGACGCGGCCCGCGTTGCGCAGGAGCATCTCCAGGAGGTCGAACTCCTTGAGCGGGAGGTCGACCTTGGAGCCGGAGACCGTGACCACATGACGGTCGACGTCCATACGGACCGGACCCGCCTCCAGCGCGGCCGGGGTGACCTCCTCGGGCTCGCCGCGGCGGCGCAGCACGGCCCGGATACGGGCGACCAGCTCGCGCGAGGAGAACGGCTTGGTGACGTAGTCATCGGCTCCTATTTCCAGGCCGACCACCTTGTCGATCTCGCTGTCCTTGGCGGTCACCATGATGACGGGGACGTTGGAGCGGCCGCGCAGCTGGCGGCAGACCTCCGTGCCCGGCAGGCCGGGCAGCATCAGGTCGAGGAGGACGAGGTCGGCGCCGTTGCGCTCGAACTCGTCGAGTCCGTCGGGCCCGGTGGTCGCGACCGCGACCTCGAAGCCCTCCTTGCGGAGCATGTACGACAGGGCGTCTGAGAAGGATTCCTCGTCCTCGACGACGAGCACTCGGGTCACGGATGGACCTCCGGGGCGGAAAGCGTTTGGTACGCGGCTGACTCGGGGGGTGTGTCGTGGGACGGGTCGGCGGGGCGCCCGGCCTCGTCGTCGAGGACGGGATGCTGCTGAGCTCGGTCGCGGGCCGCGCCCGCCTCCGGCAGTCTCAGGGTGAACGTGGAGCCCTGTCCCTCGGAACTCCACACCGTGACCTCCCCGCCGTGCGAGGCGGCCACGTGCTTGACGATCGCCAGCCCGAGCCCCGTACCGCCGGTGGCACGGGAGCGGGCCGGGTCGACGCGGTAGAAGCGCTCGAAGATGCGCTCCTTGTCCTTGTCGGAGATGCCGATGCCCTGGTCGGTCACGGCGATCTCGATGTGGTCCCCGCCGGGCGCGGTCAGCCGGCGGGCGGCGATACCGACGCGGGTGCGGGCCGGGGAGTAGTTGACGGCGTTCTCGACGAGGTTGCCGAGGGCCGCGGCGAGCTGGCCGCGGTGACCCCAGATGCTCAGGTCGGCGGTGCCGCCGGCGGCCATGGTGATCTGCTTGGTGCCGGCGGCGTGCCGGCAGCGGTCGATGGCCTCGGCCACCAGTTCGTCGACCCGAACGGGTTCGGCGTCATCCAGCGGGTCGTCGTTCTGGACCCGGGAGAGGTCGATCAGCTCCTGGACGAGGTTGGTGAGCCGGGTCGCCTCGATCTGCATGCGCCCCGCGAACCGCTCCACCGCCTCCGGGTCGTCCGAGGCGTCCATGACGGCCTCGGAGAGGAGGGAGAGCGCGCCCACGGGGGTCTTGAGCTCATGGCTGACATTGGCGACGAAGTCGCGCCGTACCGCCTCTATCCGCCGGGCCTCGGTGAGGTCCTCGACGAGCAGGAGCACCAGCCGGGAGCCGAGCGGCGCCACTCTGGCGGAGACCGCGAGGGCCTCGCCGCGGCCGCCGCCGCGCCGGGGCAGATCCAGCTCGACCTGGCGTATCTCGCCGTCGCGCCGGGTGTCCCGGGCCATCTGGAGCATCGGTTCCACGGAGAGCCGGCCGCCACGCACCAGCCCGAGGGCGTACGCGGCGGAGCTGGCCTTGACGACGGCGTCGGCCTCGTCCAGTACGACCGCGGAGGAGCGGAGCACGGACAGCACCGTGTCGACGCCCGGGGGCAGTACCGGGTCGGTGTGCAGGGAGGTTCGGGTGGGTCGCGCCTGGTCGCGTTCGCTCCAGCGGAACGCCAGCATGGCGATGACACCGGTGAGTACCCCGGCGATCGCTGCCGCTGCGGCGACCGCCGCGTTCACGTCCATGCATCCAGGTTAGGCACGCCTGCGGTCATGGCCACAGCCATCGGACTGCGACCTCGAACACTCGTCGCCCAGAGTTCACCCAGGAGCCAGCAATGGTTCATTTGAGGTGGCGGAAACGGACGCGTGCAGGTCAGAGGGTATGAGCGTGGGGTGCGATAGCGCCGGTTCAGCAGGACGTGCACACTGGCCCCGGCCCCCGGAACCCCCAAGAACACGTACGAGAGGGAACCCTCATGCGGGACGCGTACCACGAGGAACTTGACTCGATCAGCGACAGCCTGGTGGAGATGGCCCGGCTGGTCGGGTCGGCGATCGGACGCGCCACGACCGCCATACTCGACTCCGACCTCAAGCTGGCGGAGAGCGTGATCGAGGCGGACCAGAAGGTCGACGATCTCCAGCACGACCTGGAGGCGCGCGCGATAGCCCTGCTCGCCCGGCAGCAGCCGGTCGCCACGGATCTGCGGATCGTGGTCACCTCGCTGCGGATGTCGGCGGACCTGGAGCGCTCCGGCGACCTGGCCCAGCACGTGGCCAAGCTGACCCGGCTGCGGTACCCGGAGCGGGCGATCCCGCACGACCTGCACGCCACGATCCTGGAGATGGGGCAGCTCGCGCAGCGCCTGATGGCGAAGGCGGCCGAGGTGATCATCACGAAGGACGTCGACCTGGCGCTCCAGCTGGAGACGGACGACGACGAGATGGACCTGCTGCACCGCACGCTCTTCCAGCACCTCATGGACGAGCGCTGGAAGCACGGCATCGAGACGGCCGTGGACGTGACGCTGCTGGGCCGCTACTACGAGCGGTTCGCCGACCACGCGGTGGCCGTGGCCAAGCGTGTGGTGTTCCTGGTGACGGGTGAGCACGCCGACGAGCTCCAGCAGGACATCCAGCCGGTGGCGGGCGTCGAGGGCGCCTGACCGCACTCGGGGGCGTGCGGCGGAGCCTCCGTGCGCCGTTGATGCGCCGCGTGGGGCGGGCATGCAATGGGGAAAGAGGCACCGGCCTCACCGAGGAGGGACCATGGCCGACTCCCCCAACCCCACGCCCGACCCCACGCAGGAACGCCGGACCGAAGAGCCCGCCGAGATCAGGAACCTGACCCTGATCGCCGCGTGCGGCTGCGGTTCGGGGTGCGGCTGCGGGTGCCAGTCCGGCAACCCGTGCCAGTGCGGTTGACCGTTCTACGACGGTGAAGGGCCCCGGCATCGCGCCGGGGCCCTTCATCGTGCTGCCGCCGCCGGTCGGGCGCAGCATGGAAGGAAGAGCCGGAGGAGACCGGAAGGAGTCGTGCCATGGCGCGGTTCATGGACGTACACCACGGAATGCAGGGCATCACATCCGACGAGCTGATGGCGGCCCACAGGGCGGACCTGGCGATCGAGAAGGAAGAGGGAGTCCACTTCGAGCGGGCCTGGGCCGACCCGGAGTCCGGGATCGTCTACTGCCTCTCCGAGGCACCCTCGGCGGAAGCGGTCCAGCGCATCCACGAGCGCACCGGTCACAAGGCCGACGAGATCCACCCGGTGCCGTTGTCGGTATAAGGGAGGCGATGGGCCATGACCCGATTCATGGACGTCCACCACGGGATGCAGGGCATCACGGCGGACCAGCTGCGCGAGGGTCACGAAGCGGCGGTCGCGATCGAGAAGGAGGCAGGCGTCCACTTCGAGCACGCCTGGGCCGACCCGGAGTCCGGCACGGTCTACTGCCTCTCCGAGGGCCCCTCGGCGGAAGCCGTGCACCGGGCCCACGAACACGCGGGCGCAACCCGCCCGGACGAGATCCACGCGGTACCCCTGGCCGTGTGAGCACCCCGACGACAAGGCCCCCACCGGCGGAGAATCCACCGGCGGGGGCCTTGGCCGTGAGCGTGGTTACTTCTTCTTGCCCTGGTTCTTGACCGCCTCGATGGCGGCCGCGGCCGCCTCGGGGTCGAGGTAGGTGCCGCCGGGGTTGAGCGGCTTGAAGTCGGCGTCCAGTTCGTACGACAGCGGGATGCCCGTGGGGATGTTCAGGCCCGCGATGTCGGCGTCGGAGATGCCGTCGAGGTGCTTGACCAGGGCGCGCAGGCTGTTGCCGTGGGCGGCGACCAGGACCGTGCGGCCCGCCAGGAGGTCGGGGACGATGCCGTCGTACCAGTAGGGGAGCATGCGGACGACGACGTCCTTCAGGCACTCCGTGCGCGGGCGCAGCTCCGGCGGGATGGAGGCGTAGCGCGGGTCCTCGGACTGGGAGAACTCGGTGCCGTCCGCAAGGGCCGGCGGCGGGGTGTCGTAGGAGCGGCGCCAGAGCATGAACTGCTCCTCGCCGAACTCGGCGAGCGTCTGGGCCTTGTCCTTGCCCTGGAGGGCGCCGTAGTGGCGCTCGTTCAGGCGCCAGGAGCGGTGGACCGGGATCCAGTGGCGGTCCGCGGACTCCAGGGCGAGCTGGGCGGTGCGGATCGCGCGCTTCTGGAGGGACGTGTGGACCACGTCGGGGAGAAGACCGGCGTCCTTCAGGAGTTCACCGCCGCGGACCGCCTCCTTCTCGCCCTTCTCGTTGAGGTTGACGTCCACCCAGCCGGTGAACAGGTTCTTCGCGTTCCATTCGCTCTCGCCGTGGCGGAGGAGGATCAGCTTGTACGGTGCGTCGGCCATGGGAAGGAGCGTAATCGAACCCTCTGATCGGTTGCGCCCCCGACCAGAACGCGGACGGTTGACGGGATCTGCTAATTGAGTAGCCCCCGGGCGCCGAGGCTTCGTAAGTTGTCGTTGCCGCCTACGCCACTTACACCACCCGGGGGATCCCCATGTCCGTCGCCGCCCTGAGACGTGCCGCCCGGGAGTCCGTCTCGGGGCTGCCGCGGGAGTTCTGGTGGCTGTGGACCAGCACCCTCGTCAACCGGCTCGGCGGCTTCGTCGCCACCTTCATGGCCCTGTATCTGACGCTGGACCGCGGCTACTCCGCCTCCTACGCCGGTCTCGTCGCCGCCCTCCACGGCCTCGGCGGGGTCATCTCCTCGCTCGGCGGCGGGGTGATGACCGACCGGCTCGGGCGGCGCCCCACGCTGCTGATCTCGCAGAGCGCCACCGCCCTCGCCGTCGCCGCGCTCGGGTTCGTGCAGCACCCCGTCGCCATCGCGTGGGTCGCCTTCCTGGTCGGCATGGCCTCCAACGCCTCCCGGCCGGCCGTGCAGGCGATGATGGCCGACATCGTCCGGCCCGAGGACCGCGTCCGCGCCTTCTCGCTCAACTACTGGGCCATCAACCTCGGTTTCGCCGTCTCCTCCATGGCCGCCGGGTTCATCGCCGAGTACAGCTACCGGGCCGGGTTCGTCATCGAGGCCGCCATGACCTTCGTCTGCGCGATCGTCGTCTTCCTCAAGGTGCCCGAGTCCCGGCCCGAGCGCACCGCGACAGCGAAGGCCGAGGAGGCCGCCGTAGGTCTCGGGACCGTGCTGCGGGACGGGCGGTTCATGGGGCTCGTGGGGTTGTCGTTCCTCATCGCGCTCGTCTTCCAGCAGGGCTCCGTCGGACTGCCCGTCGCCATGGGCGACGCCGGATTCACCGCGGCCGACTACGGCATGGCCATCGCCGTCAACGGGTTCCTCATCGTCGTTCTCCAGATTCCCGTCACCCGGTTCATCGAGCACCGGGATCCGCGGCGGCTGCTCGTCATCTCCTCGGTCCTCGCGGGGTACGGCTTCGGGCTCACCGCCTTCGCCGGGTCCGTCGGGGTGTTCGCGCTCACCGTCTGCGTCTGGACCCTGGCGGAGATCGTCAACGCCCCGACCCAGACCAGCCTGGTCGTCCGGCTCTCCCCCACTCATGGCCGCGGCCGCTACCAGGGCATGTACACGATGTCCTGGGCCGTCGCCTCCCTCGTCGCGCCGCTGATGTCGGGCCTGGTCATCGACCGGTACGGGGCGGAGTGGCTGTGGGGGCTGTGCGCGGTGATCGGGACGCTGGCCGGGCTCGGGTACGGCGTCCTGATGCGGCGCCTCCCGGTCGAGGAGCCGGTCGCCATGGTTCCGGCCCGCTCCGAGACCGCCGCCGCCTGATCCCCTCAGTGGTGCATCCGCGCCCCCTTCACCACCTTGTCCACCGCGTTGCGCGGGCCGTACACCGCGAGCCCCACCAGGTCCAGGTCGCCCGTGGACACGGCCCGTACGGCGGCCCGGTTGTCGCGGTCGTTGCCGGTGGTGAACAGGTCGGAAGTGAAGACGGCCCGGGGCAGCGCGCGGGACAGCGCACGCGCGTGGGCCGCCTTCAGCGTCTCCTTGGAGCCCTCGAAGACCAGCACCGGCTGCCGGAACATCGGCAGATACGCCACCGCGTCGGCGTCCTCGTACGGCTCCCCGATCACCTCCGGGATCTCGGTCCCCAGGCCGCTGACCAGGAACGCGGTCACGTTCAGCCGCTGCCAGGGCTCCAGGTCGTCCCGCAGGACCACGGCGATCTTCGTGTCGAATCGGACAGGCTGCACGCTTCGGAAAGGCTGCTCGCTCATACTCCGAGACTGCCGACCGCCCGACGCCCGCGTCTTGTACGTTTTTTGCATGGCCGCGCAGCCCGAGGTGACCGCCTGGCGTCCCCGTGTCCCGGGGGTCGTGGAGGTCTTCCACGCGCACTTCACCGAGTACGCCTACCCGATGCACGTCCACGAGGCCTGGACCCTGCTGATCGTCGACGACGGCGCCGTCCGCTACGACCTCGACCGGCACGAGCACGGCACCCCGCACGACACGGTGAGCCTGCTGCCGCCGCACGTCCCGCACAACGGCTCCCCCGCCACCCCGCACGGCTTCCGCAAGCGGGTGATCTACCTGGACACGACCCGTCTTGACGACCGGCTCATCGGCGCCGCGGTGGACACCCCCGACCTGCGCGACCCGCTGCTCAGGCACCGCGTGGGCCAGCTGCACACCGCCCTCGCCCGCCCCGGTGAGGAGTTGGAGGCGGAGAGCCGGCTCACGCTCGTCGGGGAACGGCTGCGGGAGCATCTGCGGGCGACGCCACAGGCGCAGGGCGGGGACCGCCCCGACCCCGCCCTCGCCCGCCGCCTGCGCGAACTCCTCGACGAACGCGTCGTGGAGGGGCTCGCACTGGAGGAGGCGGCGCAGCTGCTGGAGGCACATCCCGCCCATCTCGTACGGACGTTCAGCGGCGCCTACGGCATCGCCCCGCACCAGTACCTGACCTCGCGCCGGGTCGAGCGGGCCCGCCGGCTGCTCCTGGCGGGCGCCCGCCCCGCCGACGCGGCCCTCGGCACCGGCTTCTACGACCAGGCCCATCTCACCCGGCACTTCCGGCGTCTGGTGGGGGTGACCCCGGGCCGCTACCGGGACAGTTCGACCTGAGCCTCGTACAGATTGCGGGGCCGTACGGCGTCCGTCGTGCCGTACAGCTCCAGGCGGGTGTTCAGGTCGCCGGTGAAGTCGGGGACGTCGATCTGGTCGAACTCGCGGACCTCGTTGATGCCGACCGTGGCGCTGCAGGGGGCGAGTCCGTCGAGTTTCATCAGGCCCGCGCGGCCGTTGGTGACGCGGATGTTCCAGTGGGTGAAGCGGGCGCCGAAGAGGGGCCCGGCGCTCGCGTCGCCGCCGTGGCGGCCGTTGTTGTTCACCGTGATGTCGGTGCGGACGTTGGCGAAGGGCAGTCCGCGGTGGCTGTCGAAGGTGCCCATCTCCATGACCCCGCGCGACCAGACGTTGTACGAGGACAGGCCCTCGACGTTGATGCCGTGCAGTTGGGTGCCGGACGGGGCCGGGGTGGTGCGCTGTTCGATCGTGAAGTCCTCAATGAGGTTGTCGTGCGAGCCCTCGCGGCAGAAGTACGGGTGGTGCGAGCCGCGGCCCGCCACGCGCGTGCGGCGCAGGGTGCAGGCGGAGGCGGCGACCAGGCCGAAGCCGTTGTCGACGTGCCGGACGGTGACGTCGTCCGCCCAGCAGTCGTACGCGCACTGGAAGGTGACGCCGTTGAAGCCCTTGTCGAGGAGGTGCGGCTGCTGCGGGGTCTCCGTCGCCTCCAGGGTGAGCCCTTCGACGCCCGAGCCGGTCAACTCCTCGGCGTGGGTGGTCAGTCGGGGGTCCCATTCGGGGCGGATATCCAGCGGGAGGGGGCGTTCGAGGGTGATACGGCGGCCCTGTACGCGGGTGACGCGGACCGGCCACTCGTAGGGGACGTAGGAGGTCAGTTTCGTCTTGTCGTCCCAGGAGTACGCCTCGGTGCCGGGGCCGCCGCCGCACATGTGCTCCAGCAGGGTGTGGTCGGCGTCATCGGCGAGGCGGAGCAGGACGAGGGCGCCGGGCCTGAGGGGGCGGGGGTCGGCGACGGTGATCGTCCAGGAGCCCTGGCGGGCCGGTTCGACGGTGGTGAGGGTGCTCCACTCGTCGCGCTTGTTGCCGGTCCAGCCCTCGAACGGCCACGCCTTCGCGCGGATCGCGTCGGTCAGGGACCGCCAACGGGCCTCCGGAGCCAGCCAGATCAGGCCCCCGGCCCAGGACCAGGAGGACTTGTCGCCGCCGTAGCGGGAGCCGTAGACGCCGATCAGCTCGGTGAGGTGCCTGGTCGCGTACAGCGTCGTACGGGCGCTGCCGGCGCCGCGCAGGACGACGTTCGAGTGGCCGAGGCGGATCACGTCGTCGATGCGGAAGGTGCCGGGCGGGATGAGCACCGTGCCACCGCCGGCCCTTCCGGCGGCGGCGATGGCACGGTTGATCGCGGGAGCGCAGTCCGTCGTGCCGTCGGGGACGGCGCCGAAGTCGGTGACGCTCGTGACGGGGCGCGGGCGGGTGGTCCTGGCGCGGCTGCCGGCCCGGCCGACGTAGGGGATCTGCGGGTGGTCGAAGGGGCTGCGGGTGAACTCCCGCCAGAGGGCCGGGACTTCGGCCGCCCGCGCCGGTCCGGCCGTCGCGCCGAGGGCCACCGCGGTGGCGCCGATCAGGAATGCGCGTCTGCCGATGTTCCCGTGGTTCATGTCCAGCCACCCCTTCATATTCATGGATATGAACGACGTTCAGGAATGTGCTGGCCGTGAGCATGCCACGGAGCCCCTGGGCGGGGAAAGGGGTGTGCGTGAGCGACGAGCGCGTTACGGGCGCTCGGTCAGATGCTTGAACGCGTCCAGATTGCGGGTCGACTCACCGCGCGCCACGCGCCACTCGTACTCCCTGCGGATGGCGCTCGCGAAGCCCAGCTCCAGCAAGGTATTGAAGGCGCCGTCGGCGGCCTCCAGGGTCTGACCGAGCAGCCGGTCCAGCTCCTCGCCGGTGACCGCCGAGAGCGGGAGCTTGGCGGCGACGTAGACATCGCCGAGGTGGTCGACGGCGTAACTGACGCCGTACAGCTTGAGGTTGCGCTCCAGGAGCCAGCGGTGGACGCCGGACTCGTTCTCGTCGGGGTGGCGGATGACGAAGGCGTTGAGCGACAGGGAGTGGCGGCCGAGCAGCAGGGACACGGTGGTCGACAGCTTGCGGGTGCCGGGCAGCTTGACCACGTAGGTGCCGGGGTCGGGGCTCTCCCACTCCAGCTCCGCGTCCTGGAGGAAATCCTCTACGACCTGCCGCGCGTCACCCATGGTGGGAGCGTACGCGACGGCGGTGGGCCTGGGTCGCGGCCGTGTAGACGTCCGCCGTGGCGGCGGCCGCGGTGTCCCAGCCGAAGGACTGGGCGTGCCGGGCCGCGGCGGCGCCCATCCGGGCGGTCAGCTCCGGGTTCTCGGCGAAATCGAGCAGCACGCGCGCGTACTCGGCGGGCTGGTGGCCGCGTACGAGGAAACCGGTCCGCCCGTCGTGCACGGCCACCGGCAGTCCGCCGACCGACGCCGCCAGCACCGGGGTGCCGGCCGCCTGGGCCTCTATGGCGACCAGGCCGAAGGACTCGCTGTAGGAGGGCATGACGAGGACCGAGGCGGCCCGGAACCAGTCCGCGAGCTGCTGCTGGCCGACGGGCGGACGGAACCGCACCACATCGGCGATGCCCAGGCGGGCCGCCAGCTTCTGGAGCCCCTCGGGCTTGGCGAGGCCGCTGCCGCTGGGGCCGCCGACGACCGGGACGATGATGCGCGAGCGCAGCTCGGGGCGCTGGTCGAGCAGGACGGCGACCGCGCGGAGCAGGACGTCCGGCGCCTTCAGGGGCTGGATGCGACCCGCGAAGAGCGGGATCAGGGCGTCCTGGGGCAGGCCGAGGCGGGCGCGGGCTGCGGCGCGGCCGTCGGCGGGCGCGAAGCGGTCGAGGTTGACGCCGGGGTGGACCACGGCGACCTTGTCGGGGGCCGCGTGGTAGTGGCGGACGAGTTCGTCGGACTCCTCGGCGGTGTTCGCGATGAGGCGGTCCGCGGCGGCCACGATCTGGGTCTCGCCGATGACCCGGGCGGCGGGCTCGGGGGTGTCGCCCTCGGCGAGGTTGGCGTTCTTGACCTTGGCCATGGTGTGCATGGCGTGCACCAGGGGGGTGCCCCAGCGCTGGGCGGCGAGCCAGCCGACGTGGCCGGAGAGCCAGTAGTGCGAGTGGACCAGGTCGTAGTAGCCGGGGCGGTGACCGGCCCAGGCCTGCATCACACCGTGAGTGAAGGCGCAGAGCTGGGCTGGGAGTTCCTCCTTGGCCAGGCCCTCGTAGGGGCCCGCGTCGACGTGCCGGACGAGGACGCCCGGGGCCATCTCGACGGTGGGCGGGAGGGCGGCGGTGGTCGCGCGGGTGAAGATCTCGACCTCGATGTTGATCGCGGCGAGGCGCTGCGCGAGCTCCACGATGTAGACGTTCATGCCGCCGGCGTCACCGGTGCCGGGCTGGTGGAGCGGTGAGGTGTGCACGGAGAGCATCGCGACCCGGCGGGGGCGGCGGTGCAGCCGCAGCCGGGAGGGTGCCGCCGGGGAGCGACGCCCGAGCCTGCTGACGTAGTGGCTCACGTGGCGTTCCTCCTCGCTGCGGGCATGCCTTTGGGAGGACGTGCGGGCCCTCCACGGGGGTGCAACACCGGAGGCGGCGGCTCCATTTCCGGCGGAGGGTTCTTTGCCGAATCATTACCGCTGATCGCTCAACCGTTCGATGCCCGGTTGCGTGCCGATACCCTCGTACGCATGACAGCCCGCGCCGCCTCCCGCCCCGTAGGCACGGTGACGCGCGGGACCACCAACCCCAACCGCCTGCGCCGCATGGACCGCTGGATCGCGGCGACGCACGGCGCCGAGCTGCGCCGGGCCGGGGATCCCGTCGCGGTCGATCTCGGCTACGGCGCGGCCCCCTGGACGGCCGTGGAACTGCTCGGGCGACTGCGAACCGTCGCCCCGCGCGCGCGGGTGGTCGGCGTCGAGATCGAACCGGCCCGGGTCGCGGCGGCCCGCCCCTACGAGCGCGCCGGACTGGTCTTCCGGCACGGCGGGTTCGAGATCCCCCTCGCCGGGCGGCCGATGCTCGTCCGGGCCGCCAATGTGCTGCGCCAGTACGAGGAGGGCGAGGTCGCCGCCGTGTGGGAGCGGCTGTGCGCGCGGCTCGCCCCGGCCGCGAACGGCTCGCGGGGCGGACTGCTGGTCGAGGGGACCTGTGACGAGATCGGGCGCCGGCACGTGTGGGTCGCGCTCGGTCCTGAGGGGCCGCGCACGGTGACCTTCGCGACCCGGCTCGGGTCGCTGGAGCGCCCCTCGGATCTCGCCGAAAGGCTGCCGAAGGCGCTCATCCACCGGAACGTGCCCGGCGAACCGGTGCACGCCTTCCTGCGGGACTTCGACCGCGCCTGGGCCGCCGCCGCGCCCTACGCCTCCTACGGCGCCCGACAGCGCTGGATGCGCGCGGTGCGGGATCTGACGGCCGACTGGCCGGTGACGGACGGGCCGGTGCGGTGGCGGCAGGGGGAAGTGACGGTGGCGTGGGGGGCGTTGGCGCCGGTCCGGTGAGAGCCGTAGGACCGGCTCGCCCCCTGCGACCTGCGGGGAACGATCTCCGTGAGTCGTTCGTCACATAGGCGGGGAGATCGTCATGACGGGGCGGGTAAGGGGGGAAGCAGCAGGATGCACAGCCTCTGTCGTTTTACGTCGGGACATGGCACCATCCCCCAGACGTCCGTAAGTTACTGACGGTAAATCAGGTTGGGGGAAGTGGTATGGGTACGGGCAGGCGCAGCCTCATCGCCGCTGCCATCACCGTGGTCTGCGCGGTGACCGTCCTGGCGGCACCGGGCACCGCCTTCGCGAGTCCGACGCCCACACCCACGCCCAGCACCAGCGCGACGCCCACCCCGACTCCGGTCACCAACGCGGAGCTTGAGGCCGTACGCAAGAAGCTGGACCGGCTCTATCACGACGCCGCCGTCGCCACCGACGCGTACAACCTCGCCGAGGAGAAGGCCGAGAAGCAGTCGGCCGAGATCGTGGCGCTGGCGAAGAAGATCGTCCAGGGCAAGAAGAAGCTGGACGAGCTGAAGAAGCGGGCCGGCGCCGCGGCCGCCGCGCAGTACCGCAGCGGCGGACTGCCCGACGAGGCCAAGCTGATGCTCAGCGACGACCCCCAGGAGTTCCTCGACGGCGCGGGCCGGGTGATCCAGGGCGAGCGCGCCACCAAGGGGCTGCTCGGCGAAATGACCCGCACCCAGGAGGACTTGGAGCAGTACTCCAAGGACGCCTCCGCCCAGTGGGAGAAGCTGGAGACCAACCGCAAGGCCAAGGCCAAGGCGAAGGCGAAGATCAAGAAGCAGATCAAGGCCGCCGAGGAGCTGGAGTCGGAGCTGGAGGCGGAGGAGAAGGAGCGCCTCGCCGAGCTGGAACGGCAGGCCGCCCACGAGGCCCAGACCGACTGGCTGGACTCCGGGATACTCGACGAGATCGACGGCAAGGCGACCGCGCAGGGCAAGAAGGCCGTGGCGTACGCCACCGCACAGTTGGGCAAGCCGTACGAATGGGGCGCCGAGGGGCCGGACACCTTCGACTGCTCCGGGCTCACCTCACAGGCCTGGGCCGCGGCGGGACAGCCGATTCCGCGCACCTCGCAGGAGCAGTGGAAGCAGCTCAAGCGCATCGACATCAAGGACATGCGGCCCGGTGACCTCATCATCTACAACGACGACGCCAGCCATGTCGCGATGTACGTCGGGGACGGCGCGATCGTGCACGCCCCGCGGCCGGGGCGCACGGTGACGGTCGCGGGGGCCGGTTCGATGCCGATCCTG
Source organism: Streptomyces cinnabarinus (assembly GCF_027270315.1). Lineage (NCBI taxonomy): Bacteria > Bacillati > Actinomycetota > Actinomycetes > Kitasatosporales > Streptomycetaceae > Streptomyces > Streptomyces cinnabarinus. Next base: position 4,260,423 of record NZ_CP114413.1, read on the forward strand.
GCGGTCGTACGGCCGGGCGCCTGAGACCGAAGTCACCCTAAATGTCCGGGTGGTGACCGGGGCCACGTGACGCACCGCACCCCAAATGCCGCCCCAAACCCGGGGTGGACGTGACGTTCGTCATTCCTCGGCGCCCAGCACCCTGCCCAACTGCGGTACGGAACGCGGCATATGACAGCGGCCAGCCGCGGGGCGGCGTGGCCTGCACCATTCCTTTGCGGTGCCGACTACCGCTATGGTCCCCGTCGGTGGGTCGAGGTCCCTCGTCCCCGCCATGCCCTCGGGGGGAGGGAAGGAACCCAAGACGATGCCCGTACCCGTACCGCGGCAGAGAGCGATCCCGGCCGTGGAGAGTGGTCAGGCGCCGACGGCCGCACCCATCAACGGCGGCCCCTCGGCCGAGCCGGCCCCGCGCCCGGACAACACGGGCGAGCACACCGAGAACACGCACCACACCGGTGCCAACGGCGCCGCGCACCCCCATCTGACGCTGCTGCTGATCGAGGACGATCCCGGCGGCTCCACGGTGCTGCCCGAGCTGCTCGACCGCTCCGGCAGGCCGATCCGCGTCCGCACCGCCCGCAACCTCACCGAGGCCGAGCGGCTGCTGACCGACGACGTCCACTGCATCCTGCTGGACCTGGCGCTGTCCGCGCCCGGCCGCGGCGACGACAGTGACGAGCTCGCCGTGCTCAAGCACGTGCTGGAGCTCGCGCCCCGGCACGCCGTCCTCGCCCTCACCGCGTCCGGTGACGCGGAGCGCGGCGCGGAGGCGGTGCGGGTGGGCGCCCAGGACTATCTCCACCGGGACGAACTGGACGGCCGGCTGCTGAGCCGCGCGATCCGGTACGCGGTGGAGCGGAAACGTTCCGACTCCGCGGAGCGGCGTCTCGCCGAGGGCCGCGTCCGCGCCCAGGAGAACCGCCGCCTGGAGCGTGGGCTGCTGCCTACGCCGCTGCTGGAGGGCTCACCGCTGCGGTTCGCCGCGCGCTACCGGCCCGGCCGGTCGCGGGCGCTGCTCGGCGGTGACTTCTACGACGTCGTACGGACCTCCGACGGGACCGTGCACGCGATGATCGGTGACGTCTGCGGACACGGGCCCGACGAGGCCGCGCTCGGTGTCGAGCTGCGGATCGCCTGGCGGGCGCTGACGCTGGCCGGGCTGTGCGGGGACGAGCTGCTGGGGACGCTTCAGCAGGTGCTGGAGCACGAGCGGGCGGACGACGAGATCTTCGCGACACTGTGCACCGTTGACATCGCGCCGGACGGTCGTCGTGCCGGGCTGTGTCTGGCCGGGCATCCGTCGCCGCTGCTCGCCCGGCCCGGACGGGCGGCCCGGCTGCTTCCGTATGAGAAGAACGGGCCTGCGCTGGGTCTGCTGCCTGGGGCCCGGTGGCCTCGGACGCAGGTCGAGCTGGGGGCCGAGTGGAGCCTGATGCTCTATACCGACGGGCTGATCGAGGGACGGATCGGCGAGGGTCGGGAGCGGCTGGGGCAGGACGGGATGGTGTCCATGGTTCGGCGGCAGCTGGCGGAGGGGTTGCAGGGCGAGGCTCTGCTCCGGGCCGCGGTGAACGAGGTGCGGGACCTCAATGGCGGCGAGCTGACCGATGACGTGGCTGTGTTGCTGCTGGATCGGGTGGCGTGAGCAGCGGTTCGGCGCCGTTGCGGGGGCTGTCGTAGGCCGTCTGCGGGTTCGTCGTGGCTGGTCGCGCAGTTCCCCGCGCCCCTGATGGGGCGCGCTCCCCGTACTCCTGGTTCAGCGGCCGCCGTTCCACGGCCCGTAGGGGCCATCGCTGCTGGAGCCGCGGCGCTGGTTGCGGCCACCACCGGGCAGCGAGCGCAGTGCCGGGCGGACGTCGACCATGTAGACGATCGTGGCGATGAGGCCGATGATCGGCAGGAACGACAGGATGTTGAAGATCAGGTTCACCACGAAGGCGAGGGCGAGGATGATCAGCCAGAACGGCTTGGTCTTCTTGTCGGCCGCACGGTAGGCGTCCTCGCGGCGCGTGGCGGCGTCGATCAGCGCGAAGCCGCTGAAAAGGATCAGGGCCATGCTCAGCAGCCACATGAAGTTTGCGAAGCCCTGCATCAGCACAACGTCCACCACCCGACTCGGCTCGTCCCTACGCGGTCACCGTACCCGCAACCGCCCGCCCGCTACCCGGTCAACGGGCCGAGCACCCGGTAAGTGCCCGACCCGTCCGGTTATCGCCCCGGGCGCCGCTTACTTCGCCGGCGGGGTCGTCTTCTTCGCGGTGGCCTTGCGCGGAGCGGACTTCTTGGCGACGGGCTTCTTCGCCGGAGCGGCCGCCGTGGCGGGCTTGGCCTCGGCCGGCTTGTCCGCCTTGGCCTCGTCCTTGACCTCGACGGGCTCGGCCTTCGGCTCGACGGCCACGGCCAGCTCCTCGATCTCCTCGGCCACCTCGCCGCGCCAGGTCTTCACGGCCTGCTCGCCGTGCTCGGCGACCTTCTCGTAGGTCTCGCGGGCCTTGACGGCGTACTCGGCGGCCACGCCGACGCCGCGCAGCGCGATGTCCTGGGCGGACTCGCCGAGCTTCTTGAGGTCGGCGTCGAGGGTGGTGCCGAGCTTCTTCAGGTCGCCGTCGAGGGTGCTGATGAACTCGTTGACCCGGGCCTGGAGGGTCTCCTGCGTCTCCTTGACGCGGGCGCCGGCCTCCTTGGCACGGGCGGCGGCCCGCTCCTGGACGGCCTTGGGGTCGGTGCCGCGCACGGCCTCGATCCGGGCCGGGGCCTCGGCGCGCAGCTGCTCCACCAGGCCGGGGACCTTCTTTGCCTGCTGGAAGGCCAGGTCCGCGGTGCCGGCGGCGAAGTAGAGGGGAGTCGGGTCGCTGAAGGTCTTGCGGAGGTCGTCGGTGATGGCCATGGTGCTGGTCCTCCCGGGTCGCTTGGAGCTGAGGGTTTTGTGGTGAGGTCCCGCCGGGGCGGTGCGACGGCGGCCGGTTGCCCGGCTCAGCCGGCCGACTGCCGCGGCTCCCGCGGGTCCTCGGTGTCGTCCGGTGCGTTCTGCGGATCGAGCGGGTCTGACGGATCGAGCGCATCGAGCGTTTCCGGCGCATCCGGCACGTCGTCGTGCCCGTGACGCGCCACGTCGGTGTCCTCGGCCGCCGTGATCCCGAAGCCGTTCTCCTTGCGGAACGACTCGTAGATCTGGAGCAGCACCTGCTTCTGCTGCTCGGTCAGCGTGGGGTCGGCGAGGATGACGGCGCGCGTCTCCACCTCGTCCCGGTCCCGTTCGGCGTCCAGGATCCCGGCCCGCACATACAGCGTCTCGGCGGAGATCCGCAGCGCCTTGGCGACCTGCTGGAGCACCTCCGCGCTCGGCTTGCGCAGCCCGCGCTCGATCTGGCTCAGATACGGATTGGACACCCCGGCGGCCTCGGCGAGCTGCCGCAGCGAGAGCTGGGCGTTGCGCCGCTGCTCGCGCAGGTACTCACCGAGATTGCCGACGTTGAGCGTTGCCATACCCCCACCTTGCCCCAGTCGCGCTAACTATTGCAAGCACCCGCTTGCAAAAGTGCGCTAGGTCATGCCGGGCCCGGTGCGGCCCCCTGGTACGGGTGCTCTCGGGACGCGGCGTTGTCAGTGTGCTCTGCCAGGGTGTGCGTCGTGGAGGAACTGGTGGAGCGTGTCGACGACCGGGATCGTGAGCTGGGGGTGGTGGTCAGCCGCCGGCAGGCCGTCCGGGAGGGGTGGCTGCACCGGGTCGCCGTGACGGTGTGCCGTGATGAGCGCGGGCGGATCCTCGTCCACCGGCGGTCGGAGCAGCTGTCGCGCTACCCCGGGCGCTACGAGGTCGTGGTCGGTGGCGCCGTGGCTGTCGGTGAGTCCTATGAACAGGCCGCCGCGCGGGAGCTGGCCGAAGAGCTGGGCATCCATGTGCTGCCGCGCCTGCTGTTCACGTTCCTCAACCGCGGCGGACTGAGCCCTCACTGGCTCGGCGTGCACGAGGCCCTGGTGCCGGACTCCGTGGTCCCCGATCCCGAGGAGGTCGCCTGGCATGGCCGGCTGACCGAGCCGGAGCTGCGGTCGGCCCTGCTGGAGTGGCGTTTCACCCCCGACAGCCACGAGGTCTTCAGCCGGTATCCCGCATCCCCGGCCACGCGGTCCTGACCCCGGAGGACGACACCTTCCGGGCTCATTCCCGGCCCGGTGACGACAGGCCCTAGCGTCGGGGCCATGATCGTATGGCTCAACGGCACCCACGGCGCGGGCAAGACGACGACCAGTTCGCTCGTGCAGCGGCTCCTGACTCGCGGGTGTTAGATGCGGAGAAGGTCGGCGAGACGCTCATGGACATCTCGCCGGGGCTGCCCGGGACCGACAACTTCCAGCACTGGCCGCCGTGGCGGCCGCTCGTCGTCGAGACCGCCCGGCACGTGCTCGACTACACCGGCGGCACCCTGGTGATGCCGATGACCGTCCTGGTCGAGGAGTACTGGCGGGAGATCAGCGCGGGTCTCGCCCAGCACGCCATTCCGGTACGGCACTTCGTCCTCCACGCCGACCAGGACACCCTGCGCGGGCGCATCGAGGGGGACACAGTCATGGGCCCGTCCGCCTTCCGCCTCCGGTACCTGGAGCCCTACGCCGAGGCGGCCCGCACCTGGCTGCACGCCGAGGCCGAGGTCGTCGACACCACGCACCTCACGCCGGCGCAGGCCGCCCAGCGGATCGCGGAGGCGGTCAAGGCGTGAGCGGTCATGGATTTGTCTGCAATTTCCCGACGTGGAAAGGGGGATCGAGGGTCGGAAGGATGGTGCCGCCGCGCAACACCACACTGTGCACTCTCTGACCAGGAGTAGTAGTGAACTTCAAGCGAAAGCTCGTGAATTTGGCACTCGCCGGCGGACTGGCCGTGGGCGGACTGGCGGCGACCACGTCGCCCGCCTCGGCGGCGAAGGACAACTGCCCGGCGAACGCGCTGTGTCTCTGGCAGCGCACCGGGTGGGTGACGAACCCGGAGTTCGTGGCTCGCAGCACCGCGGCCTGCTTCGACCTGACCGATCCCAAGTACGGCGTCGGCACGTTCACTTGGGGCATCGGGTCGTACTGGAACCGGCTGCCGGTGAAGGTCGACGTCTACCACCTGGACCCCATCAAGTACACCCTCCATCTCGACGGCACCATCCGGTCCGGCGGCTTCAGCTCCGACAGCAAGAGCGGGAACTTCGGCGACAACGGGTACATCTGCATTGGCGGCGCCAGGCGACCGTAGAAGCAGCCGTCTTCGTCACGGAGTTCAGCGCAGCGTCAGCCGGGTCTCCGAAGCGATGTGGGTCAGCTTCTCGGGGTTGCGGACGTAGTAGATGCCGGTGATGCGGTCGGACTCGAAACGGATGGCCATGATGCCGTCGGTGACGCCGTCGGCGTGCAGGGCGAGGGCCGGGTGGCCGTTCACCACGGTGGGCACGTAGTCGATGGTGACCGGGGCCTTTCCGGTGCCGCCGATGATGTAGCGGCCCACGCGGTCGGCGCCGATGACGGGGCGGATCGCGGCCTGCTTGACGCCGCCGCCGTCGGTCATGAGGACCACGTCGGGGGCGAGGACGTCCAGGAGGCCCTGGAGGTCGCCGGTCTCGATGGTGCGGCGGAAGGAGTCCAGCGCCGCGCGGGTCCGGTCGGCGGAGACCGCCTCGCGGGGGCGGCGGGCCTCGACGTGGAGCCGGGCACGGTGGGCGATCTGGCGTACGGCGGCCGGGGACTTGTCGACGGCGGTGGCGATCTCGTCGTAGCCGACATCGAAGACCTCGCGCAGGACGAAGACGGCGCGTTCGGTCGGTGTGAGTGTCTCCAGGACGAGCATCAGCGCCATCGAGACGCTCTCGGCGAGTTCGGCGTCCTCGGCCACGTCCGGCGAGGTGAGCAGGGGTTCGGGCAGCCAGGGGCCGACATAGGCCTCCCTGCGGCGCTTCATGGTGCGCAGTCGGTTGAGCGACTGGCGGGTGGTGATCCGCACCAGGTAGGCGCGGGGGTCGCGCACCTCGTCCAGGTCGAGCGCGACCCAGCGCAGCCAGGTCTCCTGGAGGACGTCCTCCGCGTCGGCCGCCGAGCCGAGCATCTCGTAGGCGACGGTGAAGAGCAGATTGCGGTGGGCGACGAAGACGTCCGTCGCCGCGTCGGTGGCGTGATCACTCATGGTCGGTGTCTTCCCTCCAGTGGGTCCGCACACCAGACACCGCGTCCGGGACCGCTGTGACACCGGGTGATCCGGATCACCTTCCGGACTCCGCCCCCTCCCGCCGCGCCCGGTTCGCCTCCCGCATCACCGCCCAGGCGTCCGCCACCGGGCCCAGGTGGGTCAGCTTCTCGGGGTTGATCACCGAGCGGATGGTCTGGATCCGGCCGTCCGCGATGTCGAGCGCCATGATGTTGATGACCTTGCCGTCGCGGTCCCGGAAGATCACACCCGGCTGGCCGTTGATCTCGTGCGGCTCGGCGCCCACGCCGATCTGGACGAAGGGGTGCGCCAGCGCCACCAGCAGCCGGGACACATGCTCGGCGCCCGCGATGGCCCGCGCCCACTGCGGGGCCTTCCCGCCGCCGTCGCCGACCATCTGGACGTCCCCGGCCAGCAGCTCCCGCAGCCCGTCGACGTCCCCCTCCCGGAACGCGTCGAAGAACCGCTCCGCCAGCTCCTCGCGCTCCTTGCGGTCCGCCTCGAAACGGGGCCGCCCCGCGTCCATGTGCCGCCGCGCCCGTACCGCCAGCTGACGGCAGGCCGACTCCGAGCGGTCCACCGCCGAGGCGATCTCCGGGAAGCCGAAGCCGAACACGTCCCGCAGCACGAACACCGCCCGCTCCAGCGGGGACAGCCGCTCCAGCAGGACCAGCGCCGCCATCGACAGCGAGTCCGCCAGCTCCGCCGAGCGCTCCGGGTCCTCGTAGGGGTCGTTCAGCAGGGGCTCGGGGAACCAGGGGCCGACGTACTGCTCCCGGCGGACCCGCGCCGAACGCAGGACGTCGATAGAGATCCGGGTGACCACCGCCGACAGATACGCCTTGGTCGACGCGGGCCGGGTCGCCACCGCCTCCCAGCGCAGCCAGGTCTCCTGCACCGCGTCCTCCGCCTCACTGACGCTGCCGAGGATCCGGTAGGCGATGGCGAACAGCAGGGGCCGCAGTTCCTCGAAATCGTCGGTACGGGTCACGCCGAGGACTCCTCTTTCCTGAACCCTTCACGCCACGACGGGTACCGCGGCTCCCAGCCCAGCTCCCGCTTCGCCTTCGCGTTGGAGAAACCGCGCCCCCGCGTCATCATCGCCACCGCGACCTCCCCCGCCAGCAGCCGCGCCAGCCACACCGGCACCCGCATCGGCGGCTTCGCGTCCACGCAGTCCGCCAGGTACGGCAGCCACTGGGCGGCCGGGGCGGGTTCGTCGTCGACGATGTCGTACACGCCCGTCGCCCGCTGCTCCAGCGCCAGCACCGTAGCGCTCGCCGCGTCGTCGAGGTGGATCCACGAGCAGTACCCGGTGCCCTGTCCGACCAGCGGGAACTGCCGTTTCCGGAGCAGCGCGATCTGGCTGTCGAGGGCGCCGTCGCCGTAGAACGCGCCGTAGCGCAGTGCCACGCCGCCCGCCTTGGTGACGGCGTCCTCGACGTGCCGGATCGCCGTCATGACCGGCTCGGCGGCCGTGCCCGTCATGGGGTCCGTCGGATCGTCCTCGGTCTTGATCCAGCCGCCTTCCTGGATCCCGTTCCAGCCGCCGTAGCTCTGCGCGACGACATGCCGGACGCCGGTCGCCTCGGCGGCGGCCAGCAGATGGTCGGTGCCCTCGGTGCGCAGGCGGTTGGTGACGGCGAACCAGCGGTCCATGTGCCGGATGTCGGGCTTGCCGCGGATGGCGGTCATCTGGTGCACGATCGCGTCCGGCCGGGCCGTGCCCACCGCCTCGCCGACCGACATCGCGTCCAGCCCGTCCATCACGACCGCCCGCGCGCCGAGCCGCTCCAGCAGCGCGACCTTGCCCGCGCCGGTCGTGGTCGCCGTCACCTCGTGCCCACGGGCCACAAGACGCGGCACCAGCCGACGGCCCAGCATCCCGGCTCCACCCGCCACGAAGACCCGCATGACCCTCACCTTCCCGGTTCCGTGTACCCGCCCCTCACTCCCTGGGACGAGACAGCCCCACCGTCCTGTGACATGCCCCGCCGTAAGCTCCTCACCATGCACGACGACCCGCGGCTTCTGGATCTGCTGCGCACCCTGGACCGGCTCCCCGGGCCGGACCACCTGGAGTTCCCCGACGGGTACGACCGCGAGCGGGCGCGAGCCCAGGCCCGCCGCCTCACGCGGGCCCTCGGCCCCGGGTGGCTGCTGGACGACGCCGTGCAGGACGCCTCCTTCGGCTTCACCGTGAGCGGCCCCGGCTTCGGGGTACGGCTCAGCAACTACGGCGATCTCGCCGCGTTCACCGCGCCGGCACCGGACGGGCAGTCCGAGGCGGTGCTCTCCGGGCTCGGCTACGACGTCGTACCGCCTCAGCCGCTCCGGCACCCGTACGACGGGGTGACCCCGCTCGCCGACCACGTCCCCGGGGCGACCTGGTGGACCCGCTTCTTCGACTATCTGTGACCGTCCGTACCCACAAAAAAGTGGGTACTTGGCACCGCCCCGCGCACCAGCGAGGCTGAACTCACCTGATCAGGAAGCCGCCAGCCGCTCCAGTCGGCGGTGACCCCAGTCGGAGAGGGGGCCGAGGAGTCCGGAGAGTTCACGGCCGAAGTCGGTCAGCGAGTAGACCGTCTTCAGCGGGAGCACGTCATGCACCTCCCGGTGCACCAGACCGTCCTCCACCATCTCGCGCAACGCCTGCGTCAGCACCTTCTCGCTGAGCCCGGGCAGTTTGCGCCGCAGTTCACCGGGGCGCTGCGGGCCTGATTCCAGCAGCCACAACACGCCCGTCTTCCACTTGCCGTCGATCACCGCGATGGCGGCGGTCACTCCACAGACGTTCGGATCATGAGCACGGCTGCGCGTCATCATCGCCCCTTTTTATACGCACGTATTCGCTTATGGGAGTTGAAGAAGCATGTCCACGTACGACCAGTCTGCCGTCACCGAATCCGTCGCCGAGTCCGCCGTCACGGTCATCGGCCTCGGACCGATGGGCCGCGCGCTGGCCGGGGCCTTCGTGGCGGCGGGAGTACGGACCACGGTGTGGAACCGTACGCCGGGCCGCGACCGTGACCTGGTCGCCGCCGGCGCGATCAGCGCGGCCACGGCGGCGGAGGCGGTCGCGGCGAGCCCGCTGACCGTGGTCTGCGTCGTGAACTACGACGCCTCCGACGCGATCCTGCGCCAGGACGAGGTCACCGCCGCGCTGAAGGGCCGTACCGTCGTCAACCTCACCGCCGACATCCCGGACCGCTCGCGGTCCACCTCGGAGTGGGCGGACGCGCACGGGATCTCCTACCTCGACGGCGCGATCATGACCCCGACGCCGAGCATCGGCACGCCGGACGCGGTGTTCATCCTGAGCGGCCCGAAGGACCTCTACGACCGGCACCACCACACGCTCGCCGTCCTGGGCGGCAGCCACACCCACCTCGGCGAGGACATCGGCCGGGCCGCCGCCTACGACGTCGCCCTGCTCGACATCTTCTGGACGACGATGGCGGGCTACGCGCACGCCCTCGCGGTGGCCCGCGCCGAGGGCATCACGGGCCGTGAGCTGGCCCCCTTCGCCGGAGGCATCGCCGCGATCCTGCCGGACCTCTTCACGGAGTTCGCCACGGACCTGGACGAGGCCACGTACTCCGGCGAGCTCAACCCCATCACCTCCGCCGTCTCCACCATGAGCCACGTCGTCCACGCCTCCGAGTCCCACGGCATCGACGCGAGCCTGATGCGCCTGATCGAGGGCTACGCCCGCCGGGTGGTGGCCCAGGGCCACGGCACGGGCGGCTTCATCCGGGTGGCCGACCTGCTGACCGGCCGGCCCAAGTAGTCCGGCTCAGAACGGCAACCCCCGCGTATGCACCACGTCGAGTCGTGACACCGCCCGCGTCAGGGCCACGTAGAGGCGGTGCAGGCCCCGTTCCTCCGACTCCGCGATGGTGCTGGGCTCGACGACGATCACGTGGTCGTACTCCAGACCCTTGCAGAGACCGGCCGGGGTCAGGGTGACGCGGGGGTCGCCGGGGAGGGCGTCGCGCAGGCGCGGGACGTCCGCGTCGGCGGCGATCACGCCGATGGCGCCCTCCTGGGTGAGTGCGTGCCGTACCGCCTTCGCGACCGTTTCCGCCATCTCGACCGGGTGGGTCCGGTGCAGGGTCAGTTCGCCGTCCGCGCGCAGGGAACGCGCCGCGGGCACGTCCACGTCGAGGTGCGGGAGGAGGCGGTTCGCGAGTTCCGCCACGGCCGCGGGCATACGGAAACCCGTGGTCAGGGGGACCAGGGTGGCGTCCGGCCTGCCCAGGTGGGTGAGCAGGGGGCGCCACGAGCGGGCCGCCCACGGTGTCGTTCCCTGCGCCAGGTCGCCCAGCACCGTGAGCGAGCCGAAGGGCGCCCGGCGGGCGATCGCCCGGCACTCCATGGCGGAGAGGTCCTGGGCCTCGTCGACGACGACATGGCCGTAGCCCCGTGGGTGTTCCATCAGGCCGGACAGCTCGTCGAGGAGGACCAGGTCGGCCGGGGACCAGCGCGCCGACTTCCAGGAGCGCGGCGGCCGGGTCCACAGGATCGCCCGCTGCTCGTCGGCGTCCAGCAGTTCACCGGCCGCCCGCGCCAACACCTCCTGCCGCGTGAGCAGTTCGGCCAGCACCTCCTCCGGCCACACCCTCGGCCACACCGCGTCGACGTACGGACCCGCGCCCCGCGCCCCCGCCATCCGGCGCGCCCAGGCGTTCGGCCGCGGCCCGGCCCGCCGCTCGGCCCGCCGCCGCAGTGCCGCCACGATCCGGGTGCGCACCCGCTCCCGGCCGACCCCGTACAGCGGTTCCTCGGCGCGCACCTCCCGGACGATCCCCGCGAGTTCGTCCTCGCCGACCCGCCAGCGGTACGAACCGTCCGGCACGACCAGCTCCCCCGCGCCCTCCACCACACGCGCGTACAGGGCCCGCCGCAGCACCTCCGCCATCCGGACGTCGTGCTTGACGACGGCCGCCCGCTCCGGGTCGGCGCCCGTGGCGGGACCCCGCGCGATCTCCTCCAGCAGGGTCGACTGGCGGACACCCGTCTCGCCGAGCGCGGGCAGCACCTCGGAGATGTAGGCGAGGAAGGTCCGGTTGGGGCCGAGGATCAGCAGCCCGGAGCGCTGGACGCGCTGGGGGTGGGTGTAGAGGAGATACGCGGCCCGGTGCAGCCCCACCGCCGTCTTGCCGGTGCCCGGGGCGCCCTGCACACAGACCGAGACGGTGAGACCGGCGCGGACCAGGTCGTCCTGCTCGGGCTGGATGGTCGCGGCGATGTCCCGCATGGGCCCGACCCGCGGCCGTTCTATCTCCCGCGTGACGATCTCGCTGACCTGCGACTCGCCCCGCTCCAGACGCTCGTCCTCCAGTCCGGTGAGGTCGGCGGAGGCCCCCCGGCTGCCGGGCGCCCACCCGAACCGCCGCCGCACGGCCACGCCTTGGGGTGCGCGGGCGCTCGCCTGGTAGAAGGCCCGGGAGACGGGCGCCCGCCAGTCCACGACGAGCGGCGGGGCGGCCGGGTCCTCGGTGATCCGCAGCCGGCCGACGTGGTAGCTCTCACCGGCATGCGCACCGGCGTGTTCTCCCCCGCGAAAGTCCAGCCGCCCGAAGAACAGCGGCCCCTCGGGCAGTTCCCGCATCGCCTTGGCCCGACTGCGCAGCCGGTACCCGAGGACCTCGGCGTCGGCCCCGGAGGCGGAGACGTCCGCACCGACGACGACCTGTTCATCGGCGCCGGTGACCATCGCGTCGAGGGCGGCACGGCAGCGGTCGTGGTGGGCTCGTTCGGTGCGCAGAAGATCGCGCAGGGCAGGGTCGTCGGCCGTCATTCCACCGAGCGTACGCGAAAAACGTAACCGAGTTAAATTTTTAACCCAGACTCAACCCAGCTGGGGCACCAACCGCCCGAACGCCCGCTGAGCCGCCGCCACCGCGTCCCCCCGCACGTCCTCCACCCGCTCCCCCTCCGAGATCCGCCGCCAGTTCTCCAGCGCGAGGATCCGCTGGACGGCCATGATCTGCCCGGCGGCCAGCCGCGCGTCCAGATCGCCGCCGAGCGCCTCGGCGAGGGCGGTCTCGGACCGCTGCTGATGCGTGTACGCGCGGGCGACCAGGGCCGGAGTGCCGTAGAGCAGGGAGTGGAAGGCGAGCACCTGGGGGTGGTCGTTGAGCCCGGTGACGGGATCGCACCGATCAAGTCCCGCCAGGAAATGCCGCAGCAACGCCTCCACGGGCGACCCCCCGACCGCCTCCGCCTCCCTGACCACCCGAGCCGACTCGTCCTCATGGTCGGAGATCCGATACAGCACCAGATCCTCCTTGGCCGGGAAGTACCGGAAGAGCGTCGGCTTGGAGATCTCCGCCGCGGCCGCCACCTCGGCCACCGACACCGCGTCGAACCCCTTCTCCAGAAAGAGCCGGATCGCCACCTCCGAAACGGCCTCGTACATCCGCCGCCGCTTCCGCTCCCGCAACCCGGTCTCACTCATACGTCGAGCGTACGCAGGCCCGGACGCGGTCAGGCCAGGGCACGGGCCAGGTGCGGGTTCGCGGTCGGGCGGGTCGGCAGGCCGAGCGAGCCGATCGCCGCGGCCAGGGTCATGCCGTACGAGTCCACCGCGCGCCGGACGTTGGGGGCATCCAGGCTGGCCCCCGTGACCAGGCGGTCGAGGTCGATGTAGGCCGAGCGGACGATCTCGATCCAGCGGTAGACCCGCCAGTCCCGCCACCAGTCGACCGTGAACTCCGCGTCCAGCCGCTTCGACCAGCGCTCGAACATCCGGTCCCGGATCTCCGGGCGGGTCGGGGTGAGATGGATGTGCCGGACCAGGTCGTAGAGCGGATCGCCGACGACCGCCATCTCCCAGTCGATGAGGGTCAGCGCCAGCTCGTCGGAGCGGCGCACCAGGTTCCACGGGTTGAGGTCGCCGTGGAGGAGGGCGGGGCGGCGCTCGCTGACCCGGTGCCGGGCGAGGATCTGTCTGAGACGCGGGGCGTCCGGCAGGCCGAGCAGCCGGGCGAGCCGCTGGGACTCCTTCGGCAGCTCGGCCACGAGCTGGACGAGCTGCTCGCTGAGCCAGGTGTAGAAGCGGCCCTCTCCGGCGGCCGGGTCGACCTCGCGGAAGTTGACCCGGGTCAGCGCGCCGAGCTGGTCGACGAGCCGGTCGGCCTCGTGCGGCAGCAGGCCGTGCACGGGGTGGCCGGGCGGCCGCCCGATGTCCTGCGGGCCCTCGTAGGTGTGAATGGCGAAAGGTTCACTCTGATAACTCGTGCCCAGCGCCAGGAACTTCGGGGCCGCGATCGGCAGCCCCGAGCGCTCGATGGCCCGCAGCACGGCGTGCTCGGTCAGGAAGCCCCGCTCACGGCGGCAGGCGTCGGCCACCTTGCGCCGGACCACCACCGGGAAGTCCACTCCGGGCACCTGGACCACAGAGTTCAGATGGCCGGTGCCCTTGAAGACCCGCCCGGCGGGGGCGGCGCCCTCCGCGTGCAGGGCCTCGAACACGGCCGCGCTCGGGAACCGGGGGTGCTCCGGGACACGGCGCTCGGGATCCCAGTCCCTGATCCGGGCCTGTGGCCTGCGGCTCGCGTCCCTCGCCTCGCGCCAGCGGAACAGGATCCGTCCGATCTCCGGCTCACCGGGGAGGTTCCCGAGCCCCAGCGGCCGGGCCGCCGCCTCCAGCGCGCGGCACACCCGTGCCGTCGCCTCGGCGAGGCTCTCGTCGTCGGTCCGGTCCCGCAGGGAGGCCGCGGCCCGCATGACGTCCGGGTAGACGGACTGCGCGCGTTCGAAGTCAAGGTAGTGGTCGAGGTCCCGGCGCAGGCCGTTGACGGCACCGGGCCGGGCCTGCCGCATCGCCTCGGCCCACGCCCCGATGACCTCGTCCCACTGGTGCTCGGGGTAGCGCATGCGCACCAGATGCGTGGCGAGGTCGTGCAGCGGATCGCCGTAGGAGGCCAGCTCCCAGTCAACGCAGAACAGCGGCGGCTCGGCCTCGAACGGCAGGATCAGGTTCTCGCGGTGCAGATCGGTGTGGAGCAGGGCGTACGGCCGTCTGGCCATCGCGGGGACCCGGTCGGCGAGCCGCGCCATGGCGTCCTCGGGGATGCCGAGGGCGGCGAACAGCCCGCCGAACTCACGCCAGTTGGGCTGCCGGACCTGCCGGTCGGCGAGATGGGCCAGCGTCCGCAGGAACCCCTGGCTGTCCTTGTCGTTGCGCGGCCAGGCCGCGGGCAGCCGGGGCAGTGCCTCCCGCCGCACCTGCGCCATCCCGGCGAACACCTCGGCCAGGGCCTTCACCAGCAGGGTGTCGAGGGGCTTGCCGTCGGCGCAGACACGGGCGAGCGTGGTGCCCTCCACATAGCTGTGGACGGCGAAGTCCGGTCCCTTGGCCAGGCATTGCGGCACATGCGGCAGCTGCTTGCCCACGGCCGCCAGGATCTCCGCTTCGACCGGCCAGGTCCGGACCACGACCGGCAGCGCCCCGGGACGCCGCATCCGCACGGTGACCTGGGTACCGGGCTCCCGGCCGAGTCTGCGGGCCATGTCCGTGGTGAGCGGAAGGACGTAGTTCCGGTTGTGGTGGCCGCTGGTGGCGCGGCCCCGCCGGGCGGCCTGCGCGACGAAGGCCCGGACGGCGGCGGACGCTGGGCGTTCCCCGGGGAAGGGGCCGGGAAGAGGTGGTGCGCCCACGGGCCGCTCCGGATGTTCACGCAGGACACGGAAGGTATGGCAGACAGTAAGTGCGCGTTGTAGCAGGCGCGACCGGAGGCGGGCTTGAGTAGCCGCATCGGGTGGTTTGCGGCTGTTCACGCACCGGTCGGCCGGGCTGTCGGAGACTGGCTTGTTCTCGCCGCTCCATGACCCTGTATACGAGCGAAACAGAGCGTCCGCTCAGGCGGTGCGCGAAGCGTAGCGTACGCGGGGGTCAGCTCAGGCCCCGAACCACTCGAAGCACCGGCCACAGCGAGCCGACGACCGCCGTCGCCCCCGCCTCCCGCAGCAGCCGCTCCTTGCGGCCGTTACGCGCGTAGCCCAGGAACGGAACCCCGGCGTTCCGGGCGGCGAGGTAGTCGGAGGGGGTGTCGCCGATCATCAGCGCCGCCCTGGGGGCCGCGCCCATGGCGTTCAGGGCGCGGTTCAGACAGTGCGGATGGGGCTTGAGGTGGTTCAACTGCTGGGTGCGGCCGTAGAAGTGCGGGGTGAAGCAGGACGTGAGCCCTCGGCTCGCGAGGTAACTGCGCACCACGCGCGGGGAGTTGTTGGTCGCGACGGCCAGCCGGGAGCCGACCGCGGTCCAGGTGCGGATCAGCGGATCGGCGTACGGGGTCGGCATGGCGGAGCCGGCGGCCCGCAGCTCCTCCTTGGTCAAACGTTCCTCCAGCTCGGCGACCAGGTCGCTGCCCGGGTGCCGGCGGTCCACGGCGCGCAGCACGACCTGCGGGTCGAGGGACTTGCGTTCGTCGGCCGTGAGCAGACTGTGCAGACCGCGCCCTTCCAGCCACTCCACCAGGTCGGTCGCCACCCGCTCCGCCTTGTGCCCGGCGAACAGCCGGCAGACGGGCCCGTCGAAGTCCCAGAGCACCACGCGGGCGTCGCTGATCAGGTTCCGGAGTTCTTCGGGGTCGTTCTCGGTCCGCTCGGTCACTGCTTCAGCCTGCGTCTCAGAGGTCACTAGGAGAGTGTCAGCTCAGTGGAGATCGTTTCCCAGAGGGCGTCGAACCACTTCTGGGATTCCTCCACGAAGGCTCCGTCGCGCTCCTCGGCCTGCCTGGCGAAGGAGAACAGCAGGGACTGGGTGCCCAGTACGTCGTACATCTCCAGGGTCCGGCTCTCGTACTCCTCCGCCCGCTCGGTGACCACGTAGTACCCGATCAGCGCCTCGTCGCCGTTGAGCAGATACAGCTTCACCGGGGGCGTGAAGGGCAGGGCGCGGAAGGTGACGCGGACGTCGACGCCGTGGGTGCTGCGGATCGCTTCGAGGTTGTGGCGCAGGACCCGCGCCTGGGCGTTGCGCATCTCCAGCCAGCGCTTGTGGACCGAGTCGTCCTCGGCGTCGCCCTCGACCAGCACCGGAAAGGCGAGGGTGATCTCGCGGGACGGGAGCAGGATGCGGACGTCGATGGACTCCGGGCGGACGGAGCCGGCGTGGATCCGGCGCAGCGGCTCGCCGAGGGCCAGCATCAGGGTCTCGGCGGTGTGACAGACGACGTCCACCTTCACCTGGCGGGCGGCGAACGCCTCGGCCAGGCGGGGGGCGAGTCCGACCATGGTCGGCTTGGGCTCGCCGCGGGTGGGGGCGGGGGCGGCGATCCGCGGCGGGCTGCCCTTGCTGACATTGCTGAGCAGGCCGTCCTCCTGGAGCGCGCGCAGGGCCTGCCGGACGGTGCCGCGCTCGACGTTGAACTCCTCGGCGAGTTCCGCCTGCGTGGGCAGGCGGTCGCCCGCCTTGAGCTCGCCGGCGCGGATCCGCTCCCGCAGGATGTCGGCGATCTCCTGGGGGGAGAGCCTTCTGCTGCCGTTCACTGCCACGTTCTCCTGTGTCACGACCAAACGCTACAACTCCACTCCATCTACGGGGAGTTGTTTGGAACTTGTTTATGACTAGTAACCAAGTGGGGACAACATAAGCAGAGTTGGTACCAACTTGGCCGAGTTGGCGGAAGCTTTACCTCGGGTTGGAACACCAGAAGGGGGAACACCGTGCCTGTCATCGCCCTCCTCGCCGCAATCGTCGTCGTCGGCATCGAACAGAGTATCGAAGTCAAGTACGGCACCACCGGCATCGTCGGACTGCTGCTGCTCACGATAGGCATCAAGGCCAAGAGCCCCGCGATCAGCTCCGCCGGCGCCGTGGTGCTGGCCCTGCTGGTCTCGGGGCCCGCCCTATGACGTCAGCTCCAGCTCCGAACTGATCGTTTCCCACAGCGAGTTGAACCACAGATGCGACTGCTCCACGAAGGTGGTGTCGCGCAGCCCGGTGCCCTGCTCGAAGGCGAACAGCATGGACCGGGTCCCCTCGGCGTCGTAGAGCTCCAGGAACTCGTGGTCGATCTCCTCCTCGCGACGCGTCACCGTGTAGTAGGCGAAGAGCGCCTCCACGCCGTTGAGCAGGTACAGCTTCACCGGAGGCGTGAAAGGCAGGGCGCGAAAGGTGACCTGCACATCGATGCCGTGCGTCGCCCGCAGAGCCAGCAGATTGTGCTGGAGCACCTGGCCCTGGGCATTGCGCTGGGCCAGCCAGCGGCGGCGCAGCCGACCCGCGGCCGTGGCGTCCACGGGGGCCGGGAAGGCGAGATCGATATGACGGCTCGGCAACAGGACCCGGACGTCGACCTTGGCCGGTTTCAGCCGTCCGGCGTGGATCTGGCGCAGCGGTTCGCCGAGGGCGAGGGTGAGCGAGACGGCGGTCAGACACAGGGCGTCGATCTCGACGTGCGGAGCGGCGAAGGCGGACGCCGTACGGGGTGCGAGCGCCACCATGGTGGGCAGCGGCCGGGCTCCGGGGCCGGTCAGGGCCCTGCCGAGGTCCGGGGCGACGGTGGCGGGGCTGCCCTTGGACACGTTGATGAGCAGATGCTCGGACTGCAGGATGCGCAGGGCCTGCCGTACGGCTCCCCGTTCCACGCCGAACTCGTCGGCCAGCCGGGCCTGGGTCGGCATGCGCTGGCCGGGCTGGAGCTCGCCGGAGCGGATCCGGGCGCGCAGCTCGTCGGCCACCTCGCGATGTGACTTCTGTGGCCGCGGTGACCTCTTCCGTCCATTGACGGAGGCGTGTTTCGGGTCCACGGCCAAACAGTACAACTTCCCGCCATCTTTGGGCAGTTCACTGAAAGGTGGTTATGAGACGCTTCCACGCGGTCATAAGTACAGTGAAGTTGGTCGCCAACTTGCGCAACATGGTCAAACTTTCAGGGGGTTGGCGATCTGAGGCACCGGACACGACTGGCCGGGCTCCCTTCCGGAGGGGAGCCGGGAGCCCGGTTCAGTCAGCACGACGCACAACAACCACAACTACAACTTCATCCACAACTGAAGAGCACGCTACGGATGAGTACGGAGGACAAGGCCTGTCGTCGGCGGGAGGAGCTCAGAACAGGTCCGGGCACCAAGGCCGCCTGGACGTACGCAGCAGGGCGTCGGCCACACGGGCGGCGCCCGCTCGTTCTTCCCGGACCCGGCCGAGCGCGGCGAGCCGTACGGCGGTCTCGTCGCCGAGCCAGAGCGTGGCGAGGTCGGAGAGCGTGATGCCGAGATCGGCGGTGTCGGTGGTGGCCGCGCAGGCCCCGGTGCCGTCCGCGGCGGCCTCCAGCCGGTACCGCCCGCCGCCGTCCACGACGTCCAGCACCAGCGACCCCGCGCCCGCGTACGTCCTCGCCTCCATGGCCCGGACGACATCGAGGATCCGCACCCACATCCAGTCGGCCTGGGAGGTCAGCCGGGCGGCTCGGGGGTCGGGGAGGAAGTGCGGGAGCAGATCGTCGGGCGCGCGCCAGCCGGTCTTGACGGTGGCGATCCAGTCGATGGAGCACAGGTACCGCCACAGGGCGCGCTCCGCGGCCGGGGTCACCCCGATCAGCCACTTCACAGTCGCCGTGTTGAGCGGCTGCTTGCCGTCGCCCCAGTGGTCGTCGGAGGTGTACGCCACCATGCCCTCGACCTCGCCGGACTTCGAGCGGTACACGGCGTAGTGGGGTTCCTTGAAGCTGTGGAAGAACAGCACCGCGCCGGTGGTGACCTGCCACCACAGATCGTCCCGGCTGACGGCGCCGGGGAGCGTACGGCGCAGGCGCTCGTGCAGTTCCGGGCCGAGCTTGCGGACGTCCGGGGCGTCGATCAGGTCGATCCTTCCGCCGTCCTCGGGGCCGGACCAGCGGGGGTCGAGGCCGGTGCGGGGTACGTCGATCGTCCACTCGGCCATGGTGGTGGCGGGGCCGAAGCCGTAGCGGCCGTAGATCGGGTACTCGGCGGCGATGAGGGTGGCGACGGCGTCGCCGCGCTCCTTCGCGGCGGCGAGGTCGCGCTCCATCATGCGGCTGAGGAGGCCGCGGCGGCGGTGAGTGGGGGAGACGGTGACGTTGGTGATCGCGTCGGCGGGGACGGCGGTGCCGCCGACGGCCGTGAGCCGCTGGTCGAAGGACCGGAAGGTGGCGACGCAGCGGTCGCCGTCGAAGGCGCCGAGGAGTCTGCCGGGGACGAACCAGGGTTCCCTGGCGGCCAGTTGCTCCTCGGTGAGTGTCGGCTCCCGCAGGAACCCGGTGTTCACGGCGCGGTGCCAGTCGGCGAGCTCGGCTTCGGTGGTCGGTCGGACGTCGATGTCAGCGGCGCGGGTCATGGACTCACGGTAGGCCGGGGCCGCGGGGGGTGTCGCGACGATTTCCCTCGCCCCCGCCGCCCCTACCCGTCCCTCCCCCAGAGGGGCCCCCACTGGGGGCTCCGCCCCGAGAGCCCCCTGGGTGGGCGCGAAAAGGTCACAGCAGCAAGTCGTCCACCTGGGCCTCGCCCTCCCGGTAGCGGCGGGCGATTTCCGCGCTGCAGTCGTCCGTCGTGCGCTGCAGGGATTGGCGGCGGACCGAGACCTGTTGCTCGTAGCGGACCAGGCGGGCCATCGCCTCGGTCAGTTCCGCGTCCGTGCGGGCGCCGAGGTCGGACAGTTCGACCTCCGCCAGCATCTCCGCCGCCAGCCGCCGGTACTCCTCGCTGTGCGGCGTCCCGAGCGTGACATGCCGAGCCGAGGACCGCTGCCGCGCGGGAGCGTCCCGCAGGATCTCCGGGAGCCGTTCGACCACCGACGCCGCCCCGACCGGCGACCGCCGCGCCAGCTCCGCCCGCAGGATGTCGATCCGCCCCTGCAGCAGCCGCCGCACATAGCTCAGATCCGCCTCGTCGCGCTGCGCGTCCCGCCGCAGCGTGCGCAACTCGGGCAGCCTCAGTACGGTCAGTTCGTGCTCGGGCGGAACGGCCGGCAGCCACGCCGACGCCTCCGTCGCGGTGCGCTGCGCGGGCGGCCGCGGCTGACTTCGCTGGCCCACGTGGGTCAACGAGACAGCCCCGGGCGGCCGCCCGGTACTCGGTGTGCTCATGTGCCTCTACCGTCCCCTCGACCGGCGTGTGGAAGCATCGTGCCACCCCAAGTGGTCGCTATGTGACCGAGTGCCCCCGATCGGCCCCAGATGGGGGGTTAAGGATCAAAAAAGAATTCCCGGAACTCCCTTACGGACCGGCCCGCGGCGCACGGCATGATGGTCCGCATGCGTGCAGTGGTGCAGAGAGTGGACGGCGCGAGCGTCGTCGTGGACGGGGAGACCGTAGGGGAGATCACCGGCGAGGGACTGTGCGTCCTCGTCGGCGTCACCCATGACGACACCAAGGAGAAGGCGGCCCAACTCGCCCGCAAACTCTGGTCGATCCGCATGCTGAACGACGAGCGGTCGTGCAGCGACATCGACGCCCCGCTCCTGGTCATCAGCCAGTTCACGCTCTACGGCGACGCCCGCAAGGGCCGCCGCCCCACCTGGAACGCCGCCGCCCCGGGCGATGTGGCCGAGCCGCTGGTCGACGAGGTGGTGGCCCAACTCCGCTCCCTCGGCGCGACCGTGGCGACGGGCCGCTTCGGCGCGAAGATGAGGGTCTCGCTGACGAATGACGGCCCGTTCACGGTCCAGCTGGAAATCTAGGGCTCTACGACGACTTCCTGCGCCGCCGCCGTCTCCCCCGCCACCAGCGCCGCGTCCGTCGGCACGTTCCGCTTCACCAGCGCGAGGGCGACCGGCCCCAGCTCGTGATGGCGTACCGACGTCGTGATGAACCCGATCTTCCGCCCGTCGGGCCCCTCCTCCGCGAGCCGGATCTCCGTCCCGGCGACCGGGAGGTGCACCTCGCTGCCGTCGAGGTGCAGGAAGACCAGCCGCCGCGGCGGCTTGCCGAGGTTCTGCACCCGGGCAACGGTCTCCTGGCCGCGGTAGCAGCCCTTCTGGAGATGGACCGCGGTACCGATCCAGCCCAGCTCGTGCGGGATCGTGCGGTGGTCGGTCTCGAAGCCGAGCCGCGGGCGGTGGTGCTCGACGCGCAGCGCCTCGTAGGCGAGCAGCCCGGCCGCGGGCCCGGCCTTCTCGGCGTAGGACTCCAGGTCGGCGCGCGGGAGGAAGAGATCACGGCCGTATGCCGTCTCGCGTACGACGACCCCCTCGGGGACCTCGGCGATGGACCCGGCGGGCAGATGCACCACGGCGATGTCGGCGGTCCGGTCGGTGACCTCGACCTGGTAGAAGAACTTCATCGACTCCAGGTAGGCGATCAGCGCGTCCTGGGTGCCGGGCTCGACATGGGCCCAGGCCGTCGTGCCGTCGTCCACCAGGTACAGCGCGTGCTCGATGTGGCCGTGCGCGGAGAGGATCAGCGCCTCCGTGGCCTCGCCCGCGGGCAGCTCGCTGACGTGCTGGGTGAGCAGCAGATGCAGCCAGCTCAGCCGGTCCGGGCCGGTCACGGCGACGACCCCGCGGTGCGAGAGGTCGACGAAACCGGAGCCGTCGGCGAGCGCGCGCTGCTCGCGGAACAGTTCGCCGTAGTGGGCGGCGACACCTTCGTCCACGCCCTCGGCGGGGACGGCACCGGGCAGGGTCAGCAGAGGGCTCTTCATGGGAGCAAGCCTACGACTCGGTAGTTGAAGTCTTCAGCGAGCTCTTGCGCGCGCAGTCCTTGCAGCGCCCGAAGATCGCGAAGTGCTTCATATCGGTCTCGAAGCCGAAGGTGTCCCGCAGCTTGGCGGTGAACTCCGCGGCCACCGACACATCGGCCTCGATCACGTTCGTGCAGTCCCGGCACACGAGGTGGATGTGATGGTGCCGGTCCGCGAGGTGGTACGTCGGCGCCCCGTGCCCCAGGTGGGCGTGGCTGACCAGACCGAGCTCCTCCAGGAGCTCCAGGGTCCGGTACACCGTGGAAATGTTGACCCCCGACGCCGTCTTCCTCACTTCCACGAGGATGTCGTCGGGGGTCGCATGCTCCAGGGTGTCCACGGCTTCGAGCACAAGTTGCCGCTGCGGCGTCAGCCGGTAGCCGCGCTGCCTGAGATCACTCTTCCAGTCGGTGCTCACCACACCGACGAGTCTAGAGCCACTTCGCGAAAGGCCTACTGGAACCTACTTGAAGAAGGCGATCCCGTCGTCGGGCATGTCGTCCGGCAGGGCCTTCGCCCAGCGCTCGACTTCCTCGGGGGTGACAACCTTCTTGAGGTGGGCCGACATGTAGGGGCGCAGCTCGACCTCGGGGGTCTGCTTCTCGCCGACCCACATGAGGTCGCTCTTGACGTAGCCGTACAGGCGCTTGCCGCCGGTGTAGGGGGCGGCGTCGGCCGTGCGTGCGACCGCGTCCGTGACCAGGTCGATCTGCGGCTTCTTGGCCGCCAGCTCGCCGTACCAGATCTCGATCACACCGGTGTCCCGGGTCATCGTGATCTCGACCTTGCGGTCGGCGTCGATGCGCCAGAAGCCGTGCTCCGACTCCAGCGGCCTGACCTTGTTCCCGTCGTTGTCCAGCACCCAGGTGTGGGAGTGGTACTCCAGGAAGTCCCGGCCGTCATGGGTGAAGGTGACCTCCTGGCCGAAGTTGCACTTCTCGGCGCCGGGGAAGTCGTGCACGCCCGCTCCGGCCCAGTTGCCGAGCAGGAAGGCGAGCGGGACGAGGTCCTTGTGGAGGTCGGACGGGATCTCGATCATGGGAGGCGTTTCCTAGACGTCGGTCAGCGCTGGCCCTGGTACAGCTTCTTCACGGTCAGTCCGGCGAAGGCGAGGACGCCGACGGCGACCAGGACCAGCAGGGTCTCGAAGAAGACGATCACAGGGTGCTCCTTGGTGAGCGTAAGGGCGATTGCACAAGGCCGGGCCCCAGCTTACGCGGCCGGGGCCCGGCCCACTTTCGGAGGTCAGCCGAGCAGCTGGCTCTGGAGGACGACCGTCTGCCGGAAGGGGACGGCGAGCGCCTTTCCCTTGCGGGACTGGACGACGAGCCCCAGGACGTCACCCGCGGTCAGATAGGCCTGCCGGACCTGCTGGGCGCCGTACGGCTTCTCCTCCCGGTACGCGTACCGGTTGACGTTCTGCGGTCCCCTGATCCCCGCCAACGTGTCGTCGAACGCGGAGATGACGTCGCCGCGCACCTGGTAGGCCGGGCCGCCGAACGGGGCGAGGGTGCCGGAGGTGAGCTCGTCGACCACCGCCGCGGTACCGAACCGCAGCAGGTAGACGCGGGTCCGGGTGCCGTCGTCGGTGGTCCAGCCGCGGGCCGCGATGTGCCGCAGTCCGTGGTCGACGAGCTTCTGCCGGAGTTCGTCCCGTTGCGTCCGGTCGGGGAACAGTGACAGGAAGTCCTTCGTCGCGAGCCAGCCGTCGTCCCCGCGCAGCGCCTTGTCCTGCGTCGCGCCCTCGGGCGCGGGCAGGACCAGAGCGCGCAGGTCGGCGTGGTGGGTACCGGCCGGGTTCGACTCGTCGAACGGCCCCGGGCTGCCGGACGGCAGCGGCGGCAGGGTGAGCGTGGGGTAGTCCCAGCGCCCGTCCGACTCGGTCGCGAGCCCCGGTACGTCGGTCCGCTCCAGGCGCGTGACGCCGTACGCCGAGGCCGCGCCGATGGCCGCGAAGACGGCGACGACGGCGGTCCAGCGAAGGGCGGCCCGCAGGGCCCGGCGGTCCTTGCGGGGTGCTTCCGGCGCCTGCGGTGTCTCCAAGACCTCCGGTGCCTCCGGTGCCTCAGCCTCCGGTGCTTCCGGTGTCTCGGGGACCGTCGCCGTCGCCGCCGCCGTCTCCTGCTGTTCGTTCATGGTCATACCGCTTCTCCCGGCTCGGCGATGCGGCCGAGCTGCACGCGCAGCAGCTCCGCGACCCCGAAGGTGTCCAGTGGCCTGACGCCGTCCGCCATGACGGTGATCAGGATGTCGCCCTGGTGGGCGGAGCAGATCAGGGAGTCCAGGTTCTCGTCCGCCTCCTTGGGCGACAGGAAGCACCAGGCATTGTCGTACCCCCTGATCTTCGGACCGTCGCGGAAGACGTCCAGGGAGTCGAGGAGATCGTTCTGGTACGTCGAGATGTTCCGGACGACCGACCGGTTCTCCATCCGGGACAGCACGACGCTCGCGGTGAAGGTCTCGTCGGGCTCCGAGGTCACGAAGCTGCGCATCGCCATGCCGGTGATCCGCGCCTTGTCGATCTGCTTCTCGACCTGCCGACGCTGGGTGCGGGGCAGGTTGCGCAGGGACTCCTTGCGCAGGGCGGTGGCCTGGGCGCCGCTGAAGGACACGTCGGAGCCGAACTCCGTGACGTCGGGCCCCCGGGTCCAGCCGTAGGTGCCGTACGGCACGAGCAGGCCGGCGAGCCCTGTCGGCCGGGCGGCCCCGGTCTCCTCGTCGGACCGGTCCTGCGGGAACTTCCAGCGCGGGGCGCCCGCGTCCCGGTCGGCGTCCCGCACGGTCACCACGGTGTGGCCGACCCCGGCGACCAGGGCACCGGCCAGCAGCAGGACCCCGGCCACG
The DNA here is from genome assembly GCF_027270315.1 of Streptomyces cinnabarinus. NCBI lineage: Bacteria > Bacillati > Actinomycetota > Actinomycetes > Kitasatosporales > Streptomycetaceae > Streptomyces > Streptomyces cinnabarinus. Next base: position 4,285,106 of record NZ_CP114413.1, read on the forward strand.
GCGGCGACCCGACGCAGCCGTACGGGCTTCTTCGCGGGCGGCGCCGGGGTGTCCGCACCCGGGTTCTCGATCTCGCTCACAGCCGCTCCATCTGCCGCTCGGCCAGACCCAGGACCGTCTTCCTGGGGACGGGCTCGGTGCTGTAGATCCAGATCTCCATGGCGAGGTCACCGCGCCAGGCGTGCGCCTCCGCGCTGTACACCGGCTCATAGCCCGGTTCGGCCACCGGAACGGTGTGCACATAGGCCATTCCGTCCTCGGTCCCGGGCACGGTCCAGCTCTTGGTGTTCTTGTCGCCGTCGGTCCAGGGGCTGTCCCACTCCTTGCCGTCGAAGGTCGCCCAGAACTGGTGGTTCTCGGCGGAGTCCGCGGCCGCGATCGACTCCTCCTGCCGGAACTGCACCAGCCGGATCTCGACGGAGTACGTGCCGGTCTCCCAGCCGGTGACGGCGGCGCGGCGGAAGCCGTGGGCCATGGCGTCGAACATCTCGGCCGGGTCGTCATAGGTGCTGGTGTAGTCGGCCAGGTCGAACCAGCCGTCGGTGCCGGTGAACCACGCGGGTTCCTTCGTTCCGGCCGGCTTCTTCAGCAGCAGCTTGCGCAGGTCGCCCTCGGTCCTGACCTGGCGGTCGAGGGAGGCCGGGAGGGGCTCCGGCGCCTTGCCCCGGGACCGCGTCAGCTCCGGCTGGGACAGCGAGGGCAGTCGCGTCGGCTCGCGGTCGGCCTGGACGAGGTAGCCGGCACAGGTGCCCGCCACCAGGCCGAGCACGGCCGCGCCGGTGAGCAGCAGCGCCGTACGCCCGCGCCGGCGTCTCGGAGCCGCTGTCTCTTCGGGTACTTCCAAAATCGTCCCCCCACGGAACGTGAAGCACGCATTCCGTATGCGCGCTCACAGGAGACCCATGGTCAAAGCTCAAGGTTGCCAGCGAGTTGATTACGATTCAGCCATGGCGAAGAAGCTCGTGATCAAGGTGACTGCCGGGGCCGACGCGCCCGAGCGGTGTTCGCAGGCGTTCACGGTGGCGGCGGTGGCCGTGGCCAGTGGGGTCGAGGTCTCGCTGTGGCTGACCGGGGAGTCCGCGTGGTTCGCCCTCCCGGGCCGGGCCGCCGAGTTCGAACTGCCGCATGCCGCCCCGCTGCCCGACCTGCTCGACTCGCTCCTCGCGGGCGGCAGGGTGACCCTGTGCACCCAGTGCGCCGCACGCCGGGACATCACCGAGAAGGACGTCATCGAGGGCGTACGGATCGCGGGCGCGCAGGTCTTCGTACAGGAGGCGCTCGGGGACGGGACGCAGGCGCTCGTCTACTGAGACGCGGCTACAACCGGCGCTTCTTGCCGTCCAGTTCGTCCCACCACTCGTCGGACTTCGGGTCGCCGGACGGATCGTCCCACCAGCGGTCGTCCGGTCCCCGTCGGTTGGCGACCATCGCGGCCAGCGGGGGGATCAGCATGGCGACCACGCACATGCCCACCGCCACCGGGACCGACCAGAGGCGTACGACGGCCCAGGCCAGGACGAACAGCGTGATGCAGATGCCCATCATGGCGAAGTACTGATGACGTCGCCGTGCGTACATATGTCCAGAGTAGGTCCGGACAGGCCGAAGGGCCGCACCCAGGCGTCCAACCCGGGGGTGCGGCCCTTCGGCCGGTCTGCGAGGTGCCTCAGACGGCGATGGCGACCTCCGCCAGGCCGCCCTGCTGGGCGACGACGGTACGGTCGGCCGTGCCGCCGGGAACCAGCGCACGGACGGTCCACGTGCCCTCGGCCGCGTAGAAGCGGAACTGGCCCGTGGCGGAGGTGGGGACCTCCGCGGTGAACTCGCCGGTCGAGTCGAGCAGACGGACGTAGCCGACGATGGGCTCGCCGTCCTTGGTCACCTGGCCCTGGATCGTGGTCTCACCGGGCTTGATCGTCGAGGCGTCGGGGCCGCCGGCCTTCGCTCCGCACATGTTGAACTCCTTGAGGGGTAAGGTCGGTGGTCTTACTTGTTGGCGCCGAGCTCGATCGGCACGCCGACGAGGGAGCCGTACTCGGTCCAGGAGCCGTCGTAGTTCTTGACGTTCTCCACGCCCAGCAGCTCGTGCAGGACGAACCAGGTCAGCGCGGAGCGCTCACCGATACGGCAGTAGGCGATGGTGTCCTTCGCCAGGTCCACCTGCTCCTCGGCGTAGAGGGCCTTGAGGTCGTCGTCCGACTTGAAGGTGCCGTCGTCGTTGGCGTTCTTCGACCACGGGATGTTGCGGGCGCTGGGCACGTGGCCCGGGCGCTGCGACTGCTCCTGCGGCAGGTGGGCCGGGGCGAGGAGCTTGCCGGAGAACTCGTCGGGAGACCGCACGTCGACGAGGTTCTGGGCGCCGATGGCCGCCACGACGTCGTCACGGAAGGCACGGATCGAGGTGTCCTGCGCCTTGGCCTTGTACTCGGTCGCCGGGCGGGCGGGCACCTCGGTGCCGTCGACCAGCTCGCGGGCGTCCAGCTCCCACTTCTTGCGGCCGCCGTCGAGGAGCTTGACGTTCTCGTGGCCGTAGAGCTTGAAGTACCAGTAGGCGTAGGACGCGAACCAGTTGTTGTTGCCGCCGTAAAGGATCACCAGCGTGTCGTTGGCGATGCCCTTCGCCGACAGGAGCTTCTCGAAGCCCTCCTGGTCGATGAAGTCGCGGCGGACCGGGTCCTGCAGGTCCTTGGTCCAGTCGATCCGGATCGCGTTCTTGATGTGGTTCTTCTCGTAGGCGGACGTGTCCTCGTCCACCTCCACGATCGCGATGTTGCTGTCGTCCAGGTTCTCCTGGAGCCAGTCGGCGTCGACCAGGACGTCGCTGCGGCTCATGCTTTCTCCTCCGGGGCAGTTGCGGCGGGGCGTGCAAGTGAGATGGGTGCGCGCGGTCCGGGTGCGGACGGCGCACGGGTGCCCGAAAACAGGGCGGCGGGGAATGCGAGGAGTCGGTGCTCTTCGCTCAGAAGGTGCGACAGAGCATGGCGGCGACGCGGCACAGGTCTACTGCCCGCCGCTTCGTGAGATCCGCCTGTCGCTTCATAGCTGCGATCGTAGGGAGGGACGGGCGCGCATGTCACCGGCGTGTCGCATGCTGAGACGCGATCGTCCGGGATGCGGGATGAGCGAGCCGTCGAGGCCGGTCCCGCACGGCCTCCGGGGTGCTGTATCGGCCGTCACATCTACGGTGCGGACGGCGTCGTCTCGCCTGTCGGACACCCGGTGTTCACCGAGGGGGTCGAGAGGGGACCGAGGGGGTGATTACCCCGCGAGCCGGACGTTCGAACCCTTCACGCTGATCTCCACGCCGTCCTTCGCCGCCTCGACCTTGTCCAGCTGGATGCCTCCGGGGAGACCGTCGATGCGCTGCTCGAAGTCGGTGATGTCGCGGGCCCTGGACTCGGCGATGTCCACGCCGCCGAAGGAGGGCAGGGAGTCGGCGTGCACCTTGACGATGTCGCCCTCGGTGGTCACGGAGCTGAGCACGGAGACCGGGTTGGGCAGCTTCACGCCGAGGACGGTGGCCTCCACGGCGACCTTGATCCGGCCGTTGCCGCCGTCGGAGAGGCCCACGACATGGGCGGTGACCCCGGGGCCGACCTCGGTGGGCTCGGACTGTGCGGTCTTGAGCAGCTCGGCGTAGGTGATGGAGGCGGTGCCGGTGGCGGAGGCGGCGGTGGCGGAGCTGTAGTCGCCGGAGAACTGCACGCCCTTCATGTTCGCCTTCAGCCCGGCGATGCGGATGGTCTCGCCGCCGGTGCCCGCACTGGCCTCGTAGTCCTCTATCCCGACCTCCACGTCGTCCAGCTCACCGCTGGCCATCTGGGTCAGGAAGGGGAAGCCCTTGATCGACACGTCCGGAGTGGCGGCGAGGTTCTCCGTGGTCCTCAGCTTCTCCGCGGCCTCGTCCTCGGCGAAACCCACGGCAAGGCGGTCGGCGAGCACGAACAGCCCGCCGAGGATGACGACGACGATCAGCGATATCCGCAGTGCGCGCATGTTCCGGTGTTCCCCCACCTAGGCGGTCACGACGACCGAGTGGCCGCCATCCGGGGAGCGTAACCCTGCGGTGTCCGGGGGCCCCGGAATTGTCGATCAGCTGTGACAGGGGGCTGGGGGCTGGGCCAGGGGTCGCCGCCGTGGCGGCTAGCCCAGCGCCCGGCCCAGCACGTACACCGCCGGGGCCGCCGCGGCCAGGGGCAGGGCGACTCCCGCCGTGAAGTGGACGAACTTCGACGGGTAGTCGTAGCTCGCCACGCGGTGGCCGATCAGGGCGCAGGCGGCTGCCGCCGCGCCGAGCAGGGCGCCCTCGGCGCCCACGTCGGTCATGCCGCCGACCGCGATGCCCGCACCCGCCGCGGCGAGCAGGGAGACGACCACGGACGCCGGGGTCGGCAGCGGGAGCGCCCGGGCCAGCAGGGCCACCGCCACGGCCGCCGCGCCCACGGTGACCGCGTCCGCCTTCGCCGCGAGGTAGCCCGCCGCCACGATGGACAGGGCCGCGGAGGCGACCGTGGCCATCAGTCCGTACATCCGCTCGTCCGGGTCGGCGTGGGAGCGGAGCTGGAGGACCAGGGCGAGCAGGACCCAGACGCCCAGCGTGCCGAGGATCGCCGAGGGGGCCCGGTCGGACGCCAGCAGCGCCACGTCCGCGGTGAGCGCGCCCGCGAAGGCCAGCGCGATGCCCTGGCGGGCCGGCCACATGCCGTTCAGCCGGAACCAGCCGGCCGCGGTGACGGCCTGCAGGAGCACCAGCGGGACGAGCAGCGCGTACGTGCCGATCGCCGCCGCGCCCGACAGCAGCAGGCCCAGCAGTGCCGTCAGCGCCGCCGGCTGCATCCCGGGCTCGATGACCGGGGACCGGCCTTCGAGGCGCGCCCGCTGGGCGTCGGTCACACGGGAGTTGCCGCCGAGGGTGGCCGGGCCGTAGGCCGTGTTCGGGTCCGTGGGCACGGACGCGGGCGCGGGCGCCTCAGGGGCGGCCGGGGCCATCGGGGGCAGCGGGGCCGCGTACGGCTCGTGCCCCTGCGGGTCGTGCGCCTGGGGGTCGTACGCCTGCTGCGGCACGTACGACGTCTCCGCCGCCGAGACCGGTGCCTGCACCTGCGTCTCCCAGGTCTGGCCCTGCCACTGCTGGGTGTACTGCTGGGCGGCCTGCGGGTCCTCGTACCCCTGCTGCCACGCCTGCCCCTGGGCGGGCGGCTGCTGCTGCTGCCCGTACGGGTCGTAGGCGTCGTAGCCGCCCTGATACGGCTGGTTGGTCATCGCTCATCCTCCTGCGAACGGCGGGAGCACCTCGACCGTGCCGCCGTCGGCCAGCCGTACCGTCTCATGCCCGCGGGTGCCCACGGGGTCACCGTCGATGAGGAAGGAGCAGCGCAGCAGGACGCGCGTCAGTTCCCCGGGGTGTCGCTCGCGCACCGCGGCGAGCGCCTCGGCGAGCGTGGCCGCGTCGTACGACTCCTCGCCGATCCCGGCCGCGGCCTTCGCGGCGGCCCAGTAGCGCACCGTGACCTTTGCCATCCCGTCCCTCCGGACCTCTCCGTCAACAGGGCCAGGCTAGCCCGCCCGGCCGAGGGCCCAGTGACCGATCCGGGCCAGCAGCTCGTCCGCGGCCGCGTGCTCGGCGTGGCCCATGCCCGCCTCCAGCCAGAGTTCGCCGTGGTCGCCGGCCGCCTCGGCCAGCATCCGGGGGTGGTCGACGGGGAAATACCCGTCCCGGTCGCCGTGCACGATCAGCAGCGGGGTCGGGGCGATCCGCGGGACCGACTCCACCGGGGAGAGCGGGACCGGGTCCCATCTCCGGTGGTGGATGCGCGTCCGCAGGCCGTAGCGGGTCACGAGCCGGCCCTCACGCCGGGTTACCAGCCAGTGGACCCGGCGCATAGGGGCCGTGCCGCGGTAGTACCACCGGGCGGGGGCACTGACCGAAACCACCGCGTCCGTTCGCGCCTCCGTGCGCCCCACGTGCTCCGAGCCGTACAGCGCGCCGTGCCGCAGCACCACCGAGCCGCCCATGGAGAAACCGACGGTCACCACGCGCGGGTGCCCGAGCTCCCGCGCCCAGGCCACCGCCGCCGCCAGATCGAGCACCTCCTTGTCCCCCACCGTGGACCGCCCGCCGGAGCGTCCGTGGCCGCGGAAGGAGAACGTGACCACGGCCCCGTACTGCGCGAATGCCGTCGCCACCCGGCGCACATGCGGTCGATCCACATCGCCGGTGAATCCGTGCGCGATCACGAACACCAGGTCACTTGAAGATGGAGTTCCGGCGTCGTATACGACCGCACCCGGTTCGTATACGGAATCGATCGGCACTCCGTCTTTCGTGCGCAGAAACGTCCGTATAGGGGTGCGTCTGCTCGTCTCAGAATTCGGAACAGCCGTCGAACGCGCCACATGACCTGCCGGACCAGTGCTCATGTGGGCTATTCTGCTGGGCAGAGGACTCGGGCAGCGTAGCCCCCGGGTCCTTTTGTGCTTTCGGAAGCGTTGTATACGACGCGGGAAACCGCAGGTGTACGGGGCCCCGGGATCGCAGAGCTAATCCGCTGTGCTGCAAACGTCCTCGCAGGGACCGAGGAGGAACCAGACGTATGAGTTCTCTGCTGCTCCTGACCAATGCCCTCCAGCCGTCGACGGAGGTGCTCCCGGCCCTCGGCCTGCTTCTGCACAATGTGCGCGTTGCTCCCGCCGAAGGCCCGGCCCTCGTCGACACCCCGGGCGCCGACGTCATTCTGATCGACGGCCGCCGTGACCTCCCCCAGGTGCGCAGCCTGTGTCAGCTGCTGCGCTCCACCGGACCCGGCTGTCCGCTCATCCTGGTCGTCACCGAGGGCGGTCTCGCCGCCGTCACCGCCGACTGGGGCATCGACGACGTACTGCTCGACACCGCCGGTCCCGCCGAGGTCGAGGCGCGACTGCGGCTGGCCATGGGCAGGCAGCAGATCGTCAACGACGACTCCCCGATGGAGATCCGCAACGGCGACCTCTCCGTCGACGAGGCCACCTACAGCGCCAAGCTGAAGGGGCGGGTCCTCGACCTCACCTTCAAGGAGTTCGAGCTCCTCAAATACCTCGCCCAGCACCCGGGCCGCGTCTTCACCCGCGCCCAGCTGCTCCAGGAGGTCTGGGGCTACGACTACTTCGGCGGCACCCGGACGGTCGACGTCCACGTACGGCGGCTGCGCGCCAAGCTCGGCCCCGAGCACGAGTCGCTGATCGGTACCGTCCGGAACGTGGGTTATCGATTCGTTACGCCCGAGAAGGGCGACCGCGCGGCCGAGGAGACGCGGGCCGCCGCGGACCGGCCAAAGGCGGCGGATACGGACGAGACGGCGGTCCTGGACGGCGTCGAGGTCAGCGCGGATGCCTGACCCGCTCGGACCGCGCTCGGGCGGGGCACGGGCGAGCGCCTTCACGCCCTGCCCAGAGTGGGTCCATCCGCGTAGACTCCGCGCGTGGCCAAGGTAACCAGGGATGATGTGGCGCGGCTGGCAGGGACGTCCACTGCCGTCGTCAGCTATGTCATCAACAACGGACCCCGGCCGGTCGCCCCGGCCACGCGCGAGCGCGTTCTCGCCGCGATCAAGGAGCTGGGGTACCGGCCCGACCGGGTCGCCCAGGCCATGGCCTCGCGCCGGACGGACCTCATAGGTCTGATCATCCCGGACGCGCGTCAGCCGTTCTTCGGCGAGATGGCGCACGCGGTCGAACAGGCCGCCTCCGAGCGCGGCAAGATGGTCCTCGTCGGCAACACCGACTACGTCGGCGAGCGCGAGGTCCACTATCTGCGGGCCTTCCTGGGCATGCGGGTCTCCGGGCTGATCCTGGTCAGCCACGCGCTGAACGACCTGGCCGCGGCGGAGATCGACGCCTGGGACGCACGGGTCGTGCTGCTGCACGAGCGCCCCGAGGCGATCGACGACGTCGCCGTCGTCACGGACGACCTCGGCGGTGCCCAGCTCGCCGTGCGGCATCTGCTGGAGCACGGCTACGAGTACGTCGCCTGTATGGGTGGCACGGCCGAGACCCCCTCCGTCGGTGACCCGGTCTCCGACCACGTCGAGGGCTGGAAGCGCGCCCTGGAGGAAGCGGGGATCTCACCCGAGGGGCGGCTGTTCGAGGCGCCCTACAACCGCTACGACGCCTACCGCATAGCGCTGGACCTCCTCGCCGGTCCCGACCGCCCGCCGGCGATCTTCTGCTCCACCGACGACCAGGCGCTGGGTGTGCTGCGGGCGGCTCGGGAGCTGCGGATCGAGGTGCCCGGCGAGCTGGCCGTCGCCGGGTTCGACGACATCAAGGAAGCGGCGCTGGCGGATCCCCCGCTGACGACGATCGCTTCGGACCGCTCGGCGATGGCCCGGGCGGCCGTGGACCTCGTCCTGGACGACGGGCTGCGGGTCGCCGGGTCCCGGCGGGAGCGGCTGAAGGTGTTTCCGTCGCGGCTGGTGACGCGGCGGTCCTGCGGCTGCGCGTAGACACACCTGCCGTCCTTATATCGGGCATACGAGGTTCTGTCGGGCTTCTCAGGGAGCGCTCAGGGAGCTCTCATGGTCGGGCGACAAGCTCATGGACATGACCGAGAGCTTCCGCCGTGACGGCGAGTACGAGCAGTACGAGAACCCGTACGCGAACCCGTACGCGAACCCGGAGTGGCCGCCTCCGCCGGCCCACCAGCCCGCTCCCGCTCCTGTCTCCGAAGCTCCGCGCAAGAAGCGGCCCCGGGGTCCCATCGCCCTGCTGGCCGCCGTCGCGCTCGTCGCCGCGGCCGTGGGTGGCGGTACCGCCTACGCCGTGCAGGAGCTGAGCGGCAGCGACACCGTCGCCGCGAGCACCACCACCAGCGTGCTGCCCTCCAGCAAGAAGGGCGACATCGCGGCCATCGCCGAAACGGTCAGCCCGAGCATCGTGGAGATCAGCGCCACCTCCAACTCCGGTGAGTCCACCGGCTCCGGCGTGATCATCACCAGTGACGGCGAGATCGTCACCAACAACCACGTCATCTCCGGCGCCTCCTCGATCAAGGTGACGACCAGTGACGGCAAGGAGTACACCGCCCAGGTCGTCGGCACCGACAGCAGCAAGGACCTCGCGCTGATCAAGCTGGCGGACGCCTCCGGCCTGACCGCGGCGAACCTCGGTGACTCCGACAACGTGCAGGTCGGCGACACGGTCGTGGCGATCGGCTCGCCCGAGGGGCTGACCGGCACCGTGACCAGCGGCATCGTCTCGGCGCTGGACCGCGATGTCACCGTCTCCACCGGCGAGGGCCAGCAGCAGCAACAGCAGGGCGGCGGCGGGTGGCCGTTCGAGTTCGGCGGCCAGGAGTTCAATGGCGACACCGGCTCGTCCACCACGACGTACAAGGCGCTCCAGACGGACGCGTCCCTGAACCCGGGCAACTCCGGCGGCGCGCTGATCGACATGAACGGCAACATCATCGGCATCAACTCCGCGATGTACTCCTCGGCCTCGTCCTCCTCCGACGCCGGCAGCGTCGGCCTCGGGTTCGCCATCCCGGTCAACACCGTCAAGTCCGACCTCGCGAAACTGCGGGCGGGCGAGCAGAGCTGATCCCCTTCAAGGAGGACGTCATGATCAAGCAGGTCTCCCGCACGGTGGCCGACACCGACCCGGCTCGCATCGCGCTGGCCCTTGAGGTGGCGTACGAGCTGCATGCCCCCGCCGCTCGCGCCCCGGAGCTGGCCACCGGCCGTACGACGGCCCGCCGCCGCGCCCGCGGTCGTACGACGGCCCGCGCGTAATCCACTTCTCAACGCGCCGGCCGCCGACATGCGAGGCTGAAGGCGTTGACGAACCGTCCCTCCGCACCCGAGGAACCCGAAGCCCATGAGCCCCGCCGATGGCGACCGTGAACCCCTGCGCATCCTGATCGTCGACGACGAGCCCGCGGTGCGTGAAGCACTCCAGCGCAGCCTCGCCTTCGAGGGGTACGGCACGGAGGTCGCCGTCGACGGCGCGGACGCCCTGGAGAAGGCCACGGCCTACCACCCCGACCTGGTGATCCTCGACATCCAGATGCCCCGCATGGACGGCCTGACCGCCGCGCGCCGCATCCGCGGGGCGGGCGACACGACTCCGATCCTGATGCTGACCGCCCGCGACACGGTGGGCGACCGGGTGACGGGGCTGGACGCCGGGGCGGACGACTACCTGGTCAAGCCCTTTGAGCTGGACGAACTGTTCGCCCGCGTACGCGCCCTGCTGCGCCGCAGCTCGTACACGGCTTCCGGCGCGGGCGCGGTCGAGGAGGACGAGGCGCTCACCTTCGGCGACCTGCGTATGGACCTGGCGACGCGGGAGGTGACGCGGGGCGGGCGGCCGGTGGAGCTGACCCGTACCGAGTTCACGCTGCTGGAGATGTTCATGGCCCATCCGCGGCAGGTCCTCACCCGCGAGCAGATCCTCAAGGCCGTCTGGGGCTTCGACTTCGAGCCGTCGTCGAACTCGCTGGACGTGTACGTCATGTACCTCCGCCGCAAGACGGAGGCGGGCGGCGAACCGCGCCTCGTCCACACCGTCCGTGGTGTGGGCTATGTCCTCCGACAGGGCGGCGCGGAGTGAGCAAGGTGTTCCGCCGGTTCCGCGCACTGCCGATCCGGTCGCGGCTGGCGCTGCTGGTGGCGGCGGCGGTGGCGTTCGCGGTGGCGGCGGTTTCGGTTACGTGTTGGTTCATTGTGCAGGGCAAGTTGTACGAGGAGCTGGACAACGACCTGCAGTCGAGTGTCGGCCGGTCACAGCCGGAGACCGCGGTGGCCGCAGCGCTGGACACCTGCGCGCAGTCACCCTCCGACGCGGCTCTCTTCGGCCCGCGGTTCAAGGGCTACTCCCAGTTGGTGCAGGCGGACGGCACCGCCTGTCTGTTCGGCGGCTCCGAGGCCCTGGTGAAGGTGGCCGACAGCGACAAGAAGGTGGCGAAGGACCCGCACCTCGACGAGGGCGTACTCCGCAACGGGACGGACGATGACGGCAACCCCGTACGCGTGCTGACCACCGCGCTGGTCGTCAACAGCGCCAACGGCCCGTACGTCGCCAAGGACACCGCCCTGCTCATCGCCGTCCCCCTCAAGAGCACCGAGTCCACCCTCAACGAACTCGCCCTCATCCTCCTGCTCGTCTCCGGCGTCGGAGTCATCGGCGCCGGAGCCGCCGGCCTGGCCGTCGCCCGCGCAGGCCTGCGCCCCGTCGACAAGCTCACCGAGGCCGTGGAACACGTGGCCCGGACCGAGGACCTGAGCGTCCGCATCCCGGTGGAGGAGGACGCCGAGGACGAGGTGGCACGCCTGTCCCGCTCCTTCAACACGATGACGTCCTCCCTGGCCAGCTCCCGCGAGCTGCAACAACAGCTCATCGCGGACGCCGGCCACGAACTCCGCACCCCCCTCACCTCCCTCCGCACCAACATCGAACTCCTCACCCGCAGCGAGGAGACCGGCCGCCCTCTCCCCGAGGCCGACCGCAAGGCCCTGCTCGCCTCGGTGAAGGCTCAGATGACCGAACTGGCCGCCCTGATAGGGGACTTGCAGGAGCTGTCCCGCTCGGAGGGGCAGCGAGGTGAGCGCGTCCAGGTGGTCTCGCTGGAGGAGACCGTGGAGGCCGCCCTCCGCCGCGCCCGCCTGCGCGGACGGGAACTGACGATCACGGCCGACCTCCAGCCGTGGTACGTCCGCGCGGAACCGACCGCCCTGGAGCGTGCGGTGGTCAACATCCTCGACAACGCGGTGAAGTTCAGCCCCGAGGGCGGCACGATCGAGGTCGCGCTGGCCGACGGCGTGCTCACGGTCCGCGATCACGGCCCCGGCATCCCCGCCGAGGAACTCCCGCACGTCTTCGACCGCTTCTGGCGTTCCCCGAGCGCCCGTGCCCTCCCCGGCTCGGGTCTCGGCCTCTCCATCGTGGCCCGTACGGTCCAACAGGCGGGCGGCGAGGTGACGCTGGCCCCCGCCGAGGGCGGCGGCACGGTGGCGACCGTACGCCTGCCGGGGGCCCCGACGCCCCCGCCGGAGGTGCCGTAGCGCCACGGCGGCAACCTTCCCGCCCTCCGTGGCGACTCCACGTCGACCCGCCCCGTACCTCACGGAACGAAAACGGAGCCGACGCATGGACACCCCCGCCCCCCACGCCTCCCCCACGGAGCACCCCCGCCGCAAGCCCCGGCACCGCCGACGGAAGACCGCGCTGGCGGTCGGCCTCCCGCTGACCCTGACCGCCGCCGGTGCCCTCGCCTACACCCCGCTCCTCGGCGACGAGGCCCAGCCCACCGCCTCCGCCGCGACCGCGCCCGCCTGGGCGACTGCCACGGCGGACGGCTTCGCCTCCGTCAACTCGCTCGGTCAGAACGGCACGTACGGCGGCCGGGACGGCAAGACGGTGACCGTGAAGACGCTCGCGGACCTGGAGAAGTACGCGACCGCGGCGGAGCCGTACGTCATCGTCGTGGCGGCGACGATCGACATGAACCCGGTCGGCAAGGAGATCAAGGTCGCCAGCGACAAGACGATCGTCGGCTCCGGGACCTCCGGGCACATCGTCGGCGGCGGCTTCTTCCTGGGCACCGGCGTGCACAACGTGATCATCCGGAACCTGACCATCCGGGACTCGTACCAGGGCACCTGGAACGACAAGGACCACGACTTCGACGCGATCCAGATGGACGGCGCGCACCACGTCTGGATCGACCACAACGACCTGCGGCACATGGCGGACGGTCTGATCGACGTCCGCAAGGACTCGACGAACGTCACCGTTTCCTGGAACAGGCTCAGCGACAACAACAAGACATTCGGGATCGGCTGGACCGAGAACGTCGTCACGGACATCACGATCCACCACAACTGGTTCCGCGAGACCGAGCAGCGCAACCCCTCCACGGACAACGCGGCCCACGCGCACCTCTACAACAACTTCCTGGAGGACGTGGCCGGGACGACGATCAAGTCCTCTTACGGCAACTACTCGCGCGGCGCCACGAAGATGGTCCTGGAGAACTCCTACTTCCAGGGCTTCACCAACCCGGTGATCAGGGACAGCACGGCGGCGATCGTCCAGCGGGGGAACACGTTCTCCGGCACCAGCGGCCGCAACGAGAGCGGCGGTACGGCCTTCGACCCGAAGACGTACTACGCGTACACGCTGGACAAGACCGCGGACGTGCCGTCGCTGCTGAAGTCGGGGACGGGACCGCGCAGTTCGATCGGTACGACGGCCAGCACCCTCGCCGCCGCGGCGACCACCCTCACGGTCGCCAAGGACGGCAGCGGTCAGTACTCGACCGTCCAGGCCGCCGTGAATGCCGTACAGGCGAACAACCCGTCCCGGGTTGTCATCGCCGTGAAGCCGGGCACGTACCGCGAGTTGGTGAAGGTCCCGTTTAACAAGCCGCATGTCACCATCCAGGGCACCGGCGGCAGCCGCAAGGACACGGTGATCGTCTACAACAACGCGTCCGGGACGCCGAAGCCGGACGGCTCGGGTACCTACGGCACTTCGGGCAGCGCCACGGTCGCGGTGGAGGCGGACGACTTCCAGGCCCGCAACCTCACCATCACCAACGACTTCGACGAGGCGGCGAACCAGTCCCTCTCCGGCCACCAGGCGGTAGCCCTGCGCACGGCGGCCGACAAGATCTTCCTGGACTCCCTCATCGTCAACGGCGACCAGGACACCCTGCTGCTGGACACGTCTGGCGCGGACAAGCTGGGCCGGGTCTACGTCCGGAACTCCTACATCACCGGCAATGTCGACTTCATCTTCGGCCGGGCTACGGCGGTGATCGACCAGTCCGTCATCACTCTGAAGAAGCGCTGGAACGGCACGTCGGCGGGGTACGTCACGGCGCCGAGCACGGCGGCCGCGCGCAAGGGCATCCTGATCAACCGCTCGGCAATCAACGGAGACGTAACGGCCGGCAGCTTCTACCTCGGCCGCAACTGGCACGCCGGCGGCGACGCCTCCCTCCGCCCCCAGACCACGGTCCGTAACACCACCCTCAGCGCCGCGATCAAGTCCACCCCCTGGTCGGACATGGGCGGCTTCTCCTGGAAGAACGACCGCTTCGCCGAGTACAAGAACACGGGCGCGGGAGCGGGTTCCGCGAGCACCGACCGCCCGCACCTGACCGACGCCCAGGCGTCGGACCAGGAGACCGCGGACTGGCTGGGGGACTGGACGCCTACGGCTTCCTGACGCCACTGGAGCGCGGGCTGAGCACGCGGACGTTCGCCCCCCGGCCGTTCAGCCAGCGCTCCAGTTCCGGGCCGCCGATCTCACGTCGTACGCCCGCCCCCTCGACGACCGCAGGGCCGAAGAGGGTGCCGGTGAGTCCTCGTACGACCGTGTCGTCGTCGAGTACGGCTTTCAGGGACGTCTCGCGCACGGACGCGTCGGTGAGATCGGCGCCTTCCAATCTGACGTCGAGCAGAGCGGCGCCATGGAGCCGCGCCCCGCGGAAGCGAGCCGACCGGGCATCGACCGCCCAGCAGCTGGTGCTGCCCAGGTTCACGCCGTCCAAGGTGGCGCCGCGCAGGGAAGCCTCGTCGAGTTCGGTCTTGACCAGGCAGGCTCCGGAGAGGTCGGCCCCGTCGAGTACGGCGCCTTCCAGGTGGGCGCGATAGAGGTCGGTGCCGACGAGCCTGGCGCTGCGGAGGACGGTCTCCGTCAGGAGCGCCATCGCGAAGTCCGCACCTGAGACGTCGGCCCCGGACAGGTCGAGTGCCGAGGCGTCCAGGAGCGCGTCAGCCTGCTCGACCCACTCCTGGAGCACGGCGGCGGCTTCCGCGTCGGGCGGCATCATCCGGATGATCCGTCCTACGTCCTTCGAGGTCACGGGAACTCCAGCCCCGCCCCGGTCAGTCGCACCCTGATCCCGTTCTCCTCCACCCGTACGTCCGTCAGGTGCAGTTCGCCCCGCGGTGGCTTCGGGAGGCGGAAGGCCAGGGACAGGCGGTCGGTCAGGGCGGGGCGGGTCAGCGAAGGCAGTGCCTTCAGCAGCCCCGGGTCCAGGCCGAGGCGCTTCAGGACCTCTGGGTGCTCCAGTGCCAGGTCGAGGAGGTTCACGCTCATCGCCTGGCGTACGAAGCTCGGCGTTCCCGTCAGTTTTGACAGTTCCGTGTCCGAGCTCAGGGCCCGGCGTACCGCCGACTCCGGTACACCCAGCCTGCGCACCACCGACGGCACCGACAGCAGTGCCTTCGCCTTGCTCGTCTGCTTCGACAGCAACGTGGCCGAGGTTCGGGTCAGGTGCAGGCCCTGGGAGGGGCGGGTGCCGGGGCGGTAGGTCGCCAACTCTCCTATGTCCAGGCGTATTCCGCCGATCTCGGTGGTCAGGCCTCCGGTGCCGTCGCGGTCGACCCGGGCCTCCGCGCGTAGACGCAGATCGTGTCCGGCGACCGGAAGGGTGCCGCGGGCCAGGATGCCGTTCCGGCCCTGGGCGGTGAACTTCATCCGGGAGGCGCCCAGTTCGCGGTTCAGGTCGGCGAAGGAGAGCAGGACGTCGCCGTCCATCGCGGGGATGCGGAAGCCTCGTAGGGAGGTCGGGCCGTCGGTGCTCAGCCGTACGTTCTTCGCTGTCGCCGTCACCTTGGCCAGGGAGACCTGGTCGGCCGCCACGTCGGGGACCGTGATGCGGACCGACTCCAGTTGCTCGCCCGCGAGTTGGGTGAGGAACGGGAAGCCGCCGATCTCCACCTCGGGAGCGGCGGTCAGGTTCATTCGGTCCTTGAGCGCGTCCGCGGCCCGGTGTTCGGCGTAGAGCAGGGCCCAGCGGTCCGCGAGCGTGAGAAAGGCGGTGACGGCGAGTAAGCCGATCACCGCCTTCGTCGCGCGTGGCAGGCCCGCGAGGCGGCCGCGGCGGCGTCGACGACGTCCGCCGCGGCGGTGGTTGGGGGGTGCCCAGTCGTCCTCGTCATCCTCGTCGCCCTCGGGTTCAAGGGCCCGGATGCCGAGTTTGTCGAGCTCCGCCAACTCCTCATACGGGTCGATTTCGGGATGCGTCACTATGTGGTGGGGGGTACGCATCGATCCATACGATCATGCGCACCGGCCCCACCCGCAACCTCAACCGGCCCTTTGCGACTCAGCTCACGGTTCAGCTGACTATCTTGATCCGGTTCGCCGTCGGCGGCGCGATCGGGTTCGTGGCCGAGGAGTTGGCCGTCAGGTACTGCTCCAGTGCCGTCAGGTCGTCCGCGCCGACGAGGTCGTTCGTGCCCTGGCCCAGCGTGGTGAAGCCGTCGCCGCCGCCCGCGAGGAAGCTGTTCGTCGCGACGCGGTAGGTGGCCACCGGGTCGATCGCGGCGCCGTTCAGGAGAATGGAGTCCGTGACGACGCGGTCGGCGCCGGTCTTCGTCATGTCCAGCGTGTAGGTCAGTCCGGCGGACGGCAGCAGGACCTTCGGCGCGCTCGTGTTCGAGCCGCTGACCTGCTCCTTGAGCACCTGGATGAGCTGGGCGCCGGTGAAGTCCTGGAGGTTGACCGTGTTGGAGAACGGCTGGACCGTGAAGCCCTCGGCGTAGGTGACGACACCGTCGGTGCCGTACGTCAGACCGGCCCGCACACCGCCCGGGTTCATCAGCGCCAGGTCGGTCTCGGGGTCGAGCTGCTTGCCGTGGGCGAGCTGCGCGTCGGCGATCAGGTCACCCATGGGGGACTCGGTGCCGGTGTTCGGGATGTCACCCGAGATGTAGCCGATGGCACGGTTGCCGATGGGCGCCGCGAGGGTGTTCCACTTGCTGATCAGCTCGGTCATGTCGGTCGCCTTGGCGACGTCCCGGGTGACCACGTGGTTCGTCGACTTCACGGCCGTACGGGCGATGTCACCCGTCCAACGGTCGTACGTCAGCGTGGTGTCCGTGTACAGGCGGCCGAAGGACGCGGCCGAGGTGACCGTGCGGGGCTTGCCCGCCGGGTCGTTGATCGTGCAGGCGTAGGCCGCGTGCGTGTGGCCCGTGACCAGCGCGTCGACCTGCGGGGTGATGTTCTTGGCGATGTCGACGATCGGCCCGGAGATGCCGTCACCGGCGCCCGGCGAGTCGCAGTTGTAGTTGTACGACGCCGAGGCCGGGGCACCGCCCTCGTGGATCAGCGCGACGATCGACTTCACGCCCTGGCGCTGGAGCTCCCGGGCGTACTTGTTGATCGTCTCGACCTCGTCCTTGAACTTGAGGCCCTTGACGCCCTCGGCGGAGACGACACCCGGGGTGTCCTCCAGCGTCACGCCGATGAAGCCGATCTTGACGCCGTTCTTCTTCCACACCGTGTACGGCTTGAGGACCGGCTTGCCGGTCTTCTCGTTCAGCACGTTCGCCGCGAGATAGGGGAAGTCGGCGCCCTCGAACTCCTCGCCCTCGACATAGCAGCCGGCCGTCTCGTGGCAGCCGCCGTACTGAAGGCGCTTGAGCTCCTTGGAGCCCTCGTCGAACTCGTGGTTGCCGACGCTGGTGACGTCCAGGTCGAGCTTGTTCAGCGCGTCGATGGTGGGCTCGTCGTGGAAGAGGCCCGAGATCAGCGGGGAGGCGCCGACCATGTCACCGCCGGCCGCGGTGATGGAGTACTTGTTGCCCTCGCGGGCCTGGCGCAGGTGGGTGGCGAGGTACTCGACACCGCCCGCGTTGATGGTCTGGGTGGTGCCGTCCGCGTTGAGGTGGGTGACCCGGCCGGACGAGCCGGACGGCGGCTCCAGGTTGCCGTGCAGGTCGTTGAAGGACAGCAGCTGGACGTCCTGGTAGCGGCCCGACGTGTAACCGCCCTTGCGGTCGCCCTCGTCCGCGCTCGCCGACGCCGGCAGCGCGGCGGCCAGGGCGCCCACGGTGGTCAGACCCGCCACGGCGGTGAGGATGAGCTGCGTCCGGCGTCTGCGGCGGTGCTGCGGCTGCTGGGACATGGCTGGCATACGCCCCCCTATGAGTCGTATGGAGCAGAGGAGAAGTCATGAGAGGGCAGTGAATGCCCAGGGGCGCAGCCTAGAGTCAACGCGCGTAGCGCGGAAGGTGGTTCCGGGTTACATCCTGGTTTACCTTTTGCCGCCGGTCCGGCCTGCCCTCGGCTTACCCTCGTACGCATGACCAGCGACGACACCGCACGGCCCGGCGGGGCCCGCTCCATCGAGACCCATTCCGCACTCGCCCCCGACCAGACCGAAGCCGTGCTCGCACTGCTCGCCGAGGCCGCCCGCACCGACGGCCAGCAGGCGGTGTCCGAACAGGGACGGCTGCAACTGCGCGGCGGTGAGCGCGAGGGCGTCTCGCATCTGCTGCTCAGCGTCGGCGACGAACTCATCGGTTACGCCCAGCTGGAGGACACCGATCCGGTGGAGGCCCCGGCCGCCGAGCTGGTCGTGCACCCCGGGCACCGCGGCCACGGCCACGGGCGGGCGCTCGGCGCGGCCCTGCTCGCCGCGTCCGGCAAGCGGCTGCGGGTCTGGGCGCACGGCGGGCACTCGGCGGCCCGGCATCTGGCACAGGTGCTGGGGCTGACGCTCTTCCGCGAACTGCGGCAGATGCGGCGGCCGTTGGCGGACCTGGACCTCTCCGAGCCGGGGCTGCCCGAGGAGGTGTCGGTGCGGACCTTCGTCCCCGGGCAGGACGACGCGGCGTGGCTCGCCGTGAACGCCGCGGCCTTTGCTCATCATCCCGAGCAGGGGTCCCTCACCCAGCGCGATCTCGACGACCGGAAGGCCGAGCCGTGGTTCGATCCGGCGGGGTTCTTCCTCGCCGAGCGGGCGGGCGAGCTGATCGGCTTCCACTGGACCAAGGTGCACGCCGAGGAGGGTCTCGGTGAGGTGTACGTCCTCGGCGTGCGGCCCGGTGCGCAGGGGGGTGGGCTGGGAAAGGCCCTCACGGCGGTCGGCCTTCGGCATCTGGCGGATCAGGGGTTGCCTACCGCGATGTTGTATGTCGATGCCGACAACAAGGCCGCGGTGTCCGTGTACGAGCGGATGGGGTTCACCACGTACGAGACGGACCTGATGTACCGCACGGAGACATGAGCGGGTGCGGCTCCGTCGTGGCTGGTCGGGCCCACGCGGCGGAGCCGCACATCGATACAGCCCCGCGCCCCTATCTGCGTACGGGTTCCCTTGCCCAGATCGTCCAGCCCACCACGGCTGCCCCCAGCAGCACCCCCCACCTGCCATGGGCCGCGTCCCACGCGGGATCGTCCGCCGCTACGAACAACTTCCAGTCGTCCGGCAGCAGCAGCCCCGCCAGTACGGCCGCCGTGAGGACCGCCGCCGCCACGCTCACCCCGGGCTCCGGCTCCTGCGACCGCCGGATCCAGGCCGCCGCCCCCGCCAGCGCGAGCGCGCACGCGGCGCCCGCCTCCAGGGTGGTCGCGCCCACCGGGGGGCGCAGTTCGGCGGGGACCAGGAGGACCGCCGCCGTCCACCACAGGACGGCGACCGGGGCGACCAGGGCCAGGCGCAGGCCCTGCCGGACGAACCGGGGCACCGG
This sequence comes from Streptomyces cinnabarinus, assembly GCF_027270315.1. Lineage (NCBI taxonomy): Bacteria > Bacillati > Actinomycetota > Actinomycetes > Kitasatosporales > Streptomycetaceae > Streptomyces > Streptomyces cinnabarinus. The sequence goes on from NZ_CP114413.1 coordinate 4,304,575, forward strand.
CACCGCGGCCGTGGTGTGACGGGCCGGGTCGTCCAGGACGAAGGCCAGGCCGAGGGCGAAGGCCAGGGCCGCGGTGCGCAGGGTGTTGAGGGCCAGCCAGGGGTCGAAGTTCTCGGCGTACAGCCGGGACATCCAGGCGACCAGCAGTCCTACGGCGGCCCCGGTGCCGAGTGCCGGCCAGGGCAGCGTGCGCCAGACCGGGCGGATCAGCTCGGTCACTCCTCGCACCCGTCCTTCTCGGTGATGTCCTTGACCCCGAGCAGTTCGGCGGTCTGAGCGGTGGTCACCCCGGGCGCCGTCAGCTCGGTCCAGTGCTTCTTCACCAGGGCCGTCACCTCGGCCTTCGGGCGGGTCAGCAGCTCGCGCACGACATCGGTCTGGCCCACCGACATGGACAGCGGGTCGGTCGGGGACAGGACGATCGCGGAGCCGGTGACGCTGTCGTCGAGGCGCACCTCGCGCAGCGCGTCCATCGGTTCGTCCTGCCAGCCCAGGGACAGCCACATCACGGTGACCACCCGCCCGTCGCACAGTTCACCGGCGGCCCGCTCGCTCCCGGTCACCAGCACCGCGGCCACGGCGGAGGAGAACTCGGGGACCCGGGGTCCGCCCCACCTGGTGCCGACGGTGACCTCGTGGGCGGTGCCGGAGGGCTCGACGGCGCCGTCGCTGGACAGGCCGTAGCGGGCCTCGATGCGCTGGCGGACGAGGAGCGGCTGGTCGTGCGCGCTGCCGGCGGCGAGGTCCGAGACCTCGTCCACCACGTGCGCCCAGGTCCCGATCCGGGGCTCCCACTCCGGGAAGGCGCAGTACGTCGAGCCGCCGCGCTGCACGCAGTCCTGTTCGGGGTCGACCGTGGCCTTCTCCCGGGCGGCCTTCAGGGAGGCCGGTTCGCCGCCGGACTGGGCGACGGCGCCGATCAGGGCCAGGGCGACCGCCCCGCCGAGCGCGGGGTAGAGGGTCTTGACGCGGCGTCCGCCGCCGGCCAGCACCGCGAGGACACCTGCGGTCAGGCCGAGGCCCAGCAGATACAGCGCGTGCCAGGCGGCCGGGCGGCCCAGCAGGTCGGAGGGGAGCGTGTCGGAGCTGCCCTCGCCGACCACGGGGGTCAGCCAGCGGGTCCCGGACTCGGGGTCGCTGGGGACGGCTCCGAGGACGAGGAAGAAGAGGAAGAACACGACCAGCAGCGGGCCCACGAAGGCCGACTTCAGCAGCCGGGCCAGCAGCACCCCGAGCGCGCCGAACAGCAGCACGGTCAGCGGTCCGACGAGCAGTTCGCCCGGCGAGCCCTGCCCGACGGCGCCCGGCCGGAGCGCCTCCCAGCCGAACTGGGCGGCCACGCACACCGCGGTCAGCAGCGCGGCGGGCACCACGGAGAGCACATGGGCGAGGGAGCGGCGCCAGGTGCTGACCACCAGCACAGCGAAGTGGCGTTCGGTGTCCCGGCGCCGGGAGCGCAGCACGGCCAGGTTCACGCTCAGCAGCACCGCGAGCCCGACCAGCAGAGGCGTGCTCTGGGTGGCGCGGTCGGCGTCCTGGAGCGCGGGGAAACCGTTGTAGGAGTCGCGGGCGTTCCACACGATCCAGGCGATGTAGACCGCGAAGGCGGCCAGCACCGGCATCGACAGCAGCAGGCGGCGCGACTCGAAGCGGGCGAGGGCGAACACGGCCGCCCAGGAGTCGCGGGGGCGCACGGACACGGCGACGGGCACCGGCTGGACGAGGGTGGTCATGCCGTCACCGCCAGACCGTGGCCGTCGAGGGTGAGCAGGTAGCCGTCCTCCAGCGTGGGTTCGAGGAGGTCGGCGCCGGGCGGCGGATCCCCTACGTTGCGGAAGGTCCCGGCGCCGGTGCGCCAGCCCGCCTTGGCGTGCGGGGCGCGTTCGGCGCTGCTCCACACCCGGCCGGCGGCCTGGGCGGTGAGCTCGGCGGGGGTGCCGTCGAAGTGGATGCGGCCGCCCGCCATCACCAGGACGCGGTGGCAGAGCATCGCCACGTCCTCGGTCTGGTGGGTGGACAGCAGCACGGTCCGGCCCTCGCCGGCACGGGCGATCAACTCCCGGAACCGCATGCGCTGTTCGGGGTCGAGCCCGACGGTCGGCTCGTCGAGGACCAGGAACCCGGGGTCCCCGACAAGGGCGGCGGCGAGCGCGACCCGCTGCCGCATACCGCCGGACAGCTTCTTGATCTTCCGGCCGCGTACGTCGCCCAGGTCGACCTCGTCGAGCACCCGGCGCACCTCGCGGTGGCGGGCGGCGCGCTGGGTGAGCTCCTTCAGGATCGCCACGTAGTCGACGAACTCGAAGGCGGTGAAGTCCGGGTGGAAGCCGGGCGTCTGCGGCAGATAGCCGAGCCGCCGGCGTACCTCCTGCCGTCCGCGCGCGGTGCCGGGGTCCTGCCCGAGCACGGTGAAGGATCCGCGCTGGGCGGGCACGGCGGTGGCGAGCACCCGCAACAGGGTGGTCTTCCCGGCGCCGTTGGGCCCGAGCAGTCCGGTGACGCCCGGCGTCAGCGACAGCGACGCCTCGTCCAGGGCTCGGGTGCCGCCGTAGTGGAGGCTGAGCCCGGAGGCGGAGACGGTGAAGATCATGCGGCGCTCCCGTGGAACACGTCGAATCGGTCACGTACGAAGTAGAGAAGGCCGACCGCGAGGGCGGCGACCGCGGCGGCGGCGCCCTGTCCGGCGGCGGTGAAGGGGGCCAGCTGCCCGCCGTTCGCGGCCTGGTCGGCGGCGGCGATCACCGCGAGCCACGCCCCGCCGACCAGGGACGGCGCGAGGACCGGCCCGAAGCGGGGGGTCAGCGCGAGTCCGGTGGCGGTGAGGGCGAGCGCGGGCAGCAGCCAGGTCAGGGCGCGCAGGCCGTAGGAGGGAAGGGCGAGTGTCGCCAGGCCGTTGAGGGCGAGCCCGGCGGTGAGCACGGCGACCGTACGGATCATCAGCAGCCGGAACCCGTGCACGGGCGAGACGACCGCCATCTCGTACGTCGGGTCCAGCGCGGGTCCGTAGCTGAGCGCGACCCCGGCCAGCGGCAGCAGCGGTGCCAGGGCCAGGAACAGGGTCGGTGCACCGGCCGTGTGCACCACGGCCACCGTCGTCACCAGCAGCAGCACCACCGACGCCAGCCACGAGCGGCGCAGCACGGGGGTGGCCGCGAGCAGCCGAGCGGTGTGGTCGGCGACCCCGAGCCGCAGCAGCAGCCCCTCGAACACGCCCGGCCTGGGCGCGTCGAGTGCGGCGTCGAGGCGCTCCCAGCCGATGTCGACGGGGCCGCTGATCTCGGCGAGGGCCGCGCGGCACACCGCGCAGGCGGCGAGATGGCTGTCGGCCGACCACAGCAGGGGCGCCGCCAGCTCGGCCCGCGCGTAGGCCCGCAGGTCGTCCTCGGATACGTGCCAGGTCATGCCAGCGCCTCCCGCAGTTGCTTACGGGCCCGCATCGCCCGTGTCTTGACCGTCCCGGGCGGAATCCCCAGGAGCACGGCCGCCTCCCGGGTGGTCAGCCCGTCGACGACCGTGGCCTGGAGCACCGCGCGCAGTTCCGGCGACAGCCGGACCAAGGCGCCCGCCAGGTCCCCGTGCTCAACCCCCGCGAGCACGCGGTCCTCGGCGGACACCTCGTTCCGGTGCCGCAGCCGCGCCAGCGCCTGCCGCAGCCGGCCGCGCGCCCCGTCGCCGCGCAGCGCGTCGACCAGCCGCCGCGACCCGATCCGCCACAGCCACCCGGCCACGTCCCCGTCCTCCCGGTACCGGGCGGTCCCCCGCCACACCGCGAGGAACGTCTCCTGTACGACGTCGTCGACGAGCCCTGGGTCGGCACAGCGGCTGCGCAGCCGTGCGGTCAGCCAGGGCGCGAACCGGCGGTACAGCTCCTCGAAGGCGCGCCGGTCCCCGTCCGCCGCGACGGCGCGCAGCAGGTCCCCGTCGCTTCTCGTTTCGCTCACGTCACCTCATCGGACGAGCCCGGCTGATCGGTTCACGGAATCACGGCTTGACTTTCGCACTCCACTTCCACCACCCTTTCACTACTCAATTAGTGAAAGGGTGGTGGAAGCGAGTGGTCGAGTACCGCATCGACCGGCGCAGCGGCGTCGCCACCTACCTGCAGATCGTCCAGCAGACCAAACAGGCCCTGCGCCTGGGCCTGCTGGAACCCGGCGACAAGCTGCCCACGGCCCGGGAGGTCGTGGAAGCGACGGCCATCAACCCGAACACCGTGCTGAAGGCCTATCGCGAGCTGGAACGCGAGGGCCTGGTCGAGGCCCGCCGCGGCCTCGGCACGTTCGTCCGCAAGTCGTTGGGCGCGGCGCCTGCCGATTCGCCGTTCCACACGGAGCTGACGGACTGGGCCGTGCGGGCCCGCGAGGCGGGCCTGGAACACGACGACGTAGCGGCGCTGTTCACGGCCGTGTTGGAAGAACACTTCAAGGGGGACGAGGCGTGAGTGATATAGCGATGGAGGCGACAGGGCTGAGCAAGTCCTGGGGCGCCTGGAGGCGCCCCAGAGGGGCGCGGGGAACTGCGCGACAAGCCACGACGGCGCAGCAGCGACCCACCGGCCTCACGCAGCTCGATTTCCGCCTGACCGCCGGAGGCATTTGCGCACTAGTCGGCCCCAACGGCGCAGGCAAATCCACCCTCCTGGCGCTGGCCGCAGGCCTGACCCGGCCAGGCGAGGGCACTGTCACCGTGCTGGGCACCACCCCCGCCGCCGCCCGCGAGCGCCTCGCCTACGTCGCCCAGGACAAGCCCCTCCACCCTCACCTCACCGTCGCCGCCACCCTGCGCCTCGGCCGCGAACTGAACCCCCGCCGCTGGGACTCCGCCGTGGCCGAACGGATCGTCGCCGAGGGCGAGTTGGACCCGAACGCCAAGATCCGCACCCTCTCCGGCGGCCAGCGCACCCGCGTGGCCCTCGCGCTGGCCCTCGGCAAGCGCCCCGAACTGCTGCTCCTGGACGAGCCGATGGCCGACCTCGACCCGCTCGCCCGGCACCAGCTCACCGGCACCCTGATGGCCGACGCCGCCGAACACGGCACCACGGTTGTCATGTCCTCGCACGTGGTGGCGGAGCTGGAGGGCTCCTGCGACCACCTGCTGCTGCTCGGCGCCGGCCGGGTCCGCCTCGCCGGCCCCCTGGAGGACCTGCTCGCCGCGCACACCCTGGTCACCGGCCGCGCCGAGGACTCCCTCGCCCCGCCCACCGCCGAGGACTTCCTGGCCCCGCACACCGTCGTGGAGTCCCGCACCACCGGCCGCCAGCTCACCGCGCTGATCCGCCCCGAGGGCCCCGTCGCCGCGTCCTGGCAGCCCACCGAGCCGACCCTGGAAGAGCTGGTCCTGGCCCACCTGCGGGCCCCCGACGCCCCGCCGCTGACCCTCGGCGAGGCCCGGGAGGCGGCCGTATGACCGCCGTGACCGCACCGGCCACCGGCACCGCACCGCGCCCTCGCGGTCCGCGCGGCCTGGTCTGGGTGATGCTGCGGGTCCACCGGTCGGCCCTGCTGTTCTGGCTGATGCTGGTCGCCCTGTTCGCGGGCGGACTGCTGTGGGCGTACGGCCCCGGCGCGGACGCCGCCTGGAGCGAGTACCTGGCCACGGGCTGCGGCTCCGGACAGCCGAGCCTGGGCTGCGACGTCAGTGGCCCCGCCTACCAGCGCTACGACTACGCCCTCGGCCTCGGTGGCGCCGTGATGGGGCTCGTCCCGCTGTTCGCCGCCGCCTGGGCGGGCAGCGCGCTCATCGGCCGCGAGTTGGAGAACGGCACCGCCCGGCTGGCCTGGGTGCAGTCCGTCTCCCCGGCGCGCTGGCTGGCGGCCAAGCTCGCGGTTCCGGCCGCGCTGCTCACCGCGGGCATGGTCACGCTCACCCTGGTGCACCGCCTGGTGTGGTCCTCGGAGGGCGAACTGCGGCACACCATGGGCTGGCGCGCCTGGCACGACGACACCATCTTCCTGGCCAACGGCACCGCCGCCACCGCCTACGCCCTGCTCGGCCTGGCCATCGGCGCCCTCACCGGCCTGCTCCTGCCGCGCGCCCTGCCCGCCCTGGCCGTCGCCGCCGCGGCCGAGCTGGCCCTGTCCAACTGGCTGGGCCGACTGCGCCCGCACCTGTGGCCGCCGGACCTCGCGACCGCCAAGGACGACTACCCCGAGACCGTCGGCATGATCGTCGAGGGCGGCGCCCTCACCCGCGAGGGCGCCCACGTCCCGATCCCGGACTGCACGGGCGAACCCGGCTGCCTAACCGACCGGGACATCACCGGCTTCTACGCCTACTACCACCCCACCGACCACTTCTGGCGCCTCCAGCTCGTGGAGACCGGCATCGTCCTCGCCATCGCGACGCTCGCCGTGCTTGCCGCGTTCTGGCTGCTCAAGCGCCGTACGGGAGCCGCCGTATGACCGCGATCCCCGCCCCTGCCGTACGCGCGGCCGGTCCTTCCCGGCCCCGCCCCAAGGGCCTGCTGTGGGCGGTGCTGCGGCTGCACCGCACCGCGCTCGTCGGGTGGGGGCTGGCCGTGCTCGCCGCGGCCTCCTTCCTCTTCCGGCTGGCCGCGCTCGCGGACGAGGCCGAGCGCGGCAACAGCGCCTGCGCCATTCCGGCCGCCGACGGGCTGCCGTCCTGCGCCGCGGTCGACGCGATCACCGCGGACGAGACCTACTCCACCGGCATCGCCCTGGTCACCGCCTGCCTGGCCTGGCTGATCTTCCCGGTGGCCGCCTGGGCGGGCGGCGCGCTCATCGGACGCGAACTGGAGAACGGCACCGCGCGCCTGGCCTGGACCCAGTCGGTCACCCCGGCGCGCTGGCTGACCGCCAAGCTCGCCGTCCCGGCCGTCCTGCTCACGCTCGGCACGACCGTGCTGGTCCTGCTGGGCGTGTGGGCCCGCGGCGCGGACAACCCGAACCTGGTCGGGGACTGGTACTACCCCGACGTCTTCGTCGGCACGGGACCCACGGCCGTCGCCTACGCCCTCACCGGCCTCGCCCTCGGCGCGCTCGCCGGGCTGGTGCTCGGCCGGGCCCTGCCGGCGGCCGGCGCCGCCTTCGGGGCCGCGCTGCTCCTCTTCAACCTCCTGGAGCGCCACCGCGAGGACCTGTGGCCCACGGTCACCCGTGCGACGGCGGGCTGGGAGGTACCCCGCTCGGCCTTCCAGGTGACATCGAGCCGGACCGAGCTGAGCTACCACCCGCCGTCCCACTTCTGGCCGATCCAGTACGTCGAGACCGGCATCCTTCTCGCCACCGCGGCCGCCGCCGTCGCGGGCGCCTACTGGCTGCTGCGCCGACGCACCACCTGATCCACCGCGGCGCCACCCAGAGCTCCGGGGCCGGACGTCCCTCCTACGGGGGGAGGGACGTACGGCCCCGGCAGTCGGACGCCCGGGAGCCGCCGCTCGCTATCCACACGCCATGTCTCCGTAACCATTGGTTCAGACGGGCTTGCGACGCTCGGCGAATGAAGCCCGCCGTGCCCGAGCCGTCGCCGCCTCCCGAGGGAATCGCGGGGAACGGCGACGCCCGACGCCTCGCCGCGACCCTCCCGCCCGCGTCCTCCGACGCGCCCGTATCGCTGGGAAGGCGGAAGAATGGGTCCATGAGTCAGCAGAACGCCCAGGCACAGGCCCAGCACGCGCAGCCCTCGGTCGGCTCCATCGCGGCGCACCGCTCGCGCACCGTGGCCGGTTCGGTCTCCGATCTCGAACCGGACATCGACGCCGACCTCGACGCCTACGAGGAGGCGCCGACCGACGGCGCCCCCCTGCCCCAGGGCCGCTTCCTGGACCGGGAGCGCAGTTGGCTGGCGTTCAACGAGCGGGTCCTCGAACTCGCCGAGGACCCGACCACACCGCTGCTGGAGCGGGCGAACTTCCTGGCCATCTTCGCCAGCAACCTGGACGAGTTCTTCATGGTCCGGGTGGCCGGTCTGAAGCGCCGTATCGCCACCGGCGTCGCCACCCGGTCCGCCTCCGGCCTCCAGCCGTCCCAGGTGCTGGAGATGATCTGGGCCCGCTCGCGCGAGCTGATGGCCCGGCACGCCGCCTGCTTCCACGAGGACGTCGCCCCCGCGCTCGCGGAGGAGGGCATCCACCTGGTCCGCTGGAACGAGCTGACGGAGAAGGAGCAGGCCCGCCTGTTCACCCTCTTCCGGCACCAGATCTTCCCCGTGCTGACCCCGCTCGCGGTCGACCCGGCGCACCCCTTCCCCTACATCTCCGGCCTCTCCCTGAACCTGGCCGTCGTGGTGCGCAACCCGGTCAGCGGGCACCGCCACTTCGCCCGCGTCAAGGTGCCGCCGCTGCTCACCCGCTTCCTGGAGTCCAGCCCCGGCCGCTACGTCCCCATCGAGGACGTCATCGCCGCGCATCTGGAAGAGCTGTTCCCGGGCATGGAGGTGCTGGAGCACCACGCCTTCCGCATCACCCGCAACGAGGACCTGGAGGTCGAGGAGGACGACGCCGAGAACCTCCTCCAGGCCCTGGAGAAGGAGCTCATGCGGCGCCGCTTCGGGCCGCCGGTGCGCCTTGAGGTCGAGGAGTCCATCGACCGCGAGGTCCTGGACCTGCTGGTGCGCGAGCTGAAGATCTCCGAGGCCGAGGTCTACCCGCTGCCCGGCCCGCTGGACCTCACCGGCCTGTTCCGGATCGCCTCGCTGGACCGGCCCGAGCTGAAGTACCCGAAGTTCGTGGCCGGGACCCACCGCGACCTCGCCGAGGTCGAGTCGGCGTCGGCGCCCGACATATTCGCCGCGCTGCGCAGCCGGGACGTGCTGCTGCACCACCCCTACGACTCCTTCTCCACCTCCGTGCAGGCGTTCCTGGAGCAGGCCGCGGAGGACCCGGACGTCCTCGCCATCAAACAGACCCTGTACCGGACCTCGGGCGACTCCCCGATAGTCAACGCGCTCATCGACGCGGCCGAGGCGGGCAAGCAGGTGCTGGTCCTGGTCGAGATCAAGGCCCGCTTCGACGAGCACGCGAACATCAAGTGGGCCAAGCGTCTTGAGGAGGCCGGCTGCCATGTGGTCTACGGCCTGGTCGGTCTGAAGACCCACTGCAAGCTGTCCCTGGTGGTCCGTCAGGAGGGCGACACGCTCCGCCGGTACAGCCATGTCGGCACCGGCAACTACCACCCGAAGACGGCCCGGCTCTACGAGGACCTCGGTCTGCTCACGGCCGACGCCCAGGTGGGCGCCGACCTCTCGGACCTGTTCAACCGGCTGTCGGGCTACTCGCGCCGGGAGACGTACCGCCGTCTGCTGGTGGCCCCCAAGTCCCTGCGCGACGGCCTGATCTCGCGGATCAACAAGGAGGTCCAGCACCATCGTGCGGGCCGTCCCGCGTTCATCCGGATCAAGGTCAACTCGATGGTCGACGAGGCCATCATCGATGCGCTGTACCGCGCGTCCCAGGCGGGCGTGCCGGTCGACGTCTGGGTGCGCGGCATCTGCGCCGTGCGCCCCGGCGTGGCGGGCCTGTCGGAGAACATCCGGGTCCGCTCCGTCCTCGGCCGCTTCCTGGAGCACTCCCGGGTCTTCGCCTTCGGCAACGGCGGCGAGCCCGAGGTGTGGATCGGCAGCGCCGACATGATGCACCGCAACCTCGACCGCCGCATCGAGGCACTGGTCAGGGTCACCGACCCGGCCCACCGGGCGGCCCTCAACCGGTTGCTGGAGACCGGCATGTCCGACACCACGGCCTCCTGGCACCTCGGTCCGGACGGCGAGTGGACCCGGCACGCGACCGACGCCGAAGGCCAGCCCCTGCGGAACGTCCAGGAGATGCTCATAGACGCCCGGAGGCGCCGGCGTGGCACAGCAACACCTTGACCCGACGAACCCCACGGCCGTGCCGGTGACCGGGGAGGCCCTTGAGGCCTACCTGCGCACCCAGGCCATGGAGTTCCTCCGCGCCCTGCGGCTGCACCGGGAGACCGGCGGCGGCGACGGCGGATCTCCGGGGCGGGCGAAGTCACGGACGGGGGAGAACGGAAGCGGTGCGCAGGACTCGGTCGACGCGGCGCGCGCCCTGCGCCGCTCGGCCCGCCGCATCAGCGGCAGCCTGCACACCTTCCGCCCCCTCCTGGACCCCGACTGGTCCGAACGCATCCGCCCGGAACTGGCCTGGCTGTCGGGCACCTTGGCGATGGAACACGCATACGCGGCCCGCCTGGAGCGCCTGCTCCTGGCACTGCACCGCCTGTCCGGAGCAACGGTCCTGCCGACCCAGACCACACAGGCGACGACGCCGGGGCGGGGCGGGGCGGCGGGGGGCTCTCGCGCGGACGTGGCGGCGGGCGCCAACCTGGCCGCGGGCAGTCGTACCGCCGGGGCGGCGCCCGTCCCGAGGAAAGGCGCACCCGGCAGCGCCGGCCCCGCGACCCACCCCCCGGCCACCACAGCGAACGGCACCGCGACAACCGACGGCCCCGCGAGCCGGCCCTCGGCGACAACGGACCGCGGCAACCTCACCGTAGGCGCGGCAAAAGCAGGCGCCCTGCTCGACCGCCAACTCACCCTCGCCCGTACGCGAGCCCACAGCACCGCACTCCAGGCACTGGGCTCCAGCCGCTTCCACGCGGTCGCCGACAGCATCGCCGTACTCGCCAGCGAGGTCCCCCTCACCCCCGCCGCCCCCACCGCCGACCTCCACCCCCTCGCCGCGGCGGCGGAGGAGCGCCTCACCGACGCCGTAGCCGCCCTCCCCCTCGTCACCGCGGGCAGCCCGTACAACGCCGAGGCCCTCATCCACGGCCTCTCCCCCGACCCCTCCCCCCATCCCCAGGACGCCCCCTGGCACCAGGTCCGCCTCCTGCTCCGCCTGCACCGCTACGCCCGCGAGGCCCTCCTCGGCGAGGACGCCCCCCTGGACGTACGCCTGCTCACCGCCGGCCAGTCCCTGGACCGGCACCGCGACGCCTCCGAGGCCGCGGCGGCGGCAGCGGCGGCGGCCCGCACCCCCCGTATCGCCCCGGCCACGGCCTACGCCCTCGGCGTGCTCCACGCCGACCAGCGCCACGAGGTCGAGGCGGCCCGCTTCGCCTTCCAGCAGTGCTGGCAGAAACAGACGGTCAGCACCTCCTGACGCCCCCGAAAGGGAGCGCCACCCACCAAGGAGGCCGGCACCCGGTGACATCACTGAACGACTTGAGCCACCTGAACGACTCGCCCGTCCAGGCCGCCGGCTGCGTGCTGTGGCGCCGCTCCCCGGTCGACGGGGAGCTGGAGGTCTGCCTGGTCCACCGGCCGAAATACGACGACTGGTCGCATCCCAAGGGCAAGCTGAAGCGCGCCGAGGACCCGCTCGTCGCCGCGCTGCGCGAGGTCGAGGAGGAGACCGGCTACCGGGCCACCGCCGGCGCCGAGCTCTCCACCCTGCGGTACATGGTCGCCGGCCGTCCCAAGCAGGTCCGCTACTGGGCCGCCGAGGCCGGCCCCGGCACCTTCGTCCCCAGTACCGAGGTCGACCGCATCGTCTGGCTGCGCCCCGACGCGGCCCGCCGAAGGCTGACCCAGTCACGCGACCGGGACCTGGTGGACGAGCTGGGCATGCCCGCCGAGCGGGGCCCGGGCCCCTTACCGGGTTGACGGTGCGCCGATCGTGGGCGGGCCGTCACACGCCGGACCTCCCCCGCGCCGATGTAGTCACCCGGATGCATAGAGTGACCAGGCGAGGCCCGGGCCGGCATCGGTCCGTGTCCTCAACGTAAGCGTTCCGTGACCTCACCGCACCGTCCCCAGGGGTTCACCCCTCGTTCATTTACGGCCATCGGCGCCTTCACCTGTTCTGCCTAATTTCGGCCTTACGCGGTGCGGCGCGTGGTTTCGATACCGGGCCCGCATCTCCAAGACTTCGCACGCCGCCGGATTCAGGACGGCGGCTCCTGGAAGGAACTCCCTCAAGTGAAGCTTCAGCGCATGAACCGGCGGGCCCTCGCTCTCGGTGCTCTCGCCGTCTCCGGCGCCCTGGCCCTCACGGCGTGCGGCTCCGACGACACTGGTGACACCGGCAGCGGCGACTCCACCACCAGCGCCCAGGCCGGCAACATCAAGTGTGACGACGCCAAGGGCCAGCTGCTCGCCGACGGCTCGTCCGCGCAGAAGAACGCGATCGACGCGTGGGTGAAGCAGTTCACCGCCGCCTGCAAGGGCGTCCAGATCAACTACAAGGGCGGCGGCTCCGGCGCCGGTGTCACCGCGTTCACGCAGGGCACGGTCGCCTTCGCCGGCTCCGACTCGGCGCTGAAGCCCGAAGAGGTCACCGCCTCCAAGGAGGTCTGCGAGGGCGGCCAGGGCATCGACCTGCCGATGGTCGGTGGCCCGATCGCCATCTCCTACAACGTCGACGGCGTCGACAGCCTCGTCCTGGACGCGCCGACCCTGGCGAAGATCTTCAGCGACAAGATCAAGAACTGGAACGACGAGGCGATCGCGAAGCTGAACCCCGACGCCAAGCTGCCCGACCTCAAGATCCAGGCGTTCCACCGCTCGGACGAGTCCGGCACCACGGACAACTTCACCAAGTACCTGATCGCCACCACCCCGGACAACTGGAAGTACGAGGGCGGCAAGGCCTGGACCGCCCCCGGCGGCCAGTCCGCGTCCGGCTCCTCCGGTGTCGCCCAGCAGGTCAAGCAGACCCCCGGCGCGATCAGCTACATGGAGCTCTCCTACGCCAAGGACTCCTCCGTCGTCGCCATCGACACGGGCGCCAGCGAGCCGGTCAAGGCCTCCGTCGACACCGCCACCGCCGCCATCGCGGACGCCAAGGTCGTCGGCACCGGCAAGGACCTGTCCCTGGAGCTCAACTACGCCACCAAGGCCGATGGCGCCTACCCGATCACCCTGGTGACGTACGAGATCGTCTGCGACAAGGGCAACAAGGCGGACACCCTGCCGACCGTCAAGTCCTTCCTGACCTACATGGCCAGCGAGGACGGCCAGAAGATCCTCGCGGAGAACGACTACGCCCCCATGCCCGACGACATCATCACCAAGGTTCGCGAGACCGTCGCGGGCCTGAGCTGACCTGAGTGTGCGGTCCGGTTCCCCCGCGGGACCGGACCGCACCGTCCGGTGCACCGCCGCCAGGAGCCCTGTATCCCCCAGGGCGCCGCAGACCGGAGAACTCAATGGACATAACGACCAAGAACACTCAAGCGCCTCCTCCCACACCACAGCCGTCCGTGGCGCAGCACAAGCGCAACGCCCGCGGCGCCACCCGTCCCGGCGACCGGATCTTCCTAGGTCTCGCCCGCGGCTCCGGCATCTTCCTGCTGGTGATCATGGCCGCCATCGCGGTCTTCCTCACCTGGCGGGCCGCCGTGGCCATCAGCAAGGACGAGGGCAACTTCCTCACGACCTTCGAATGGAACACGGCGGGCAACGAGCCGGTCTTCGGCATCGCGGTCCTGGCCTACGGCACGATCGTCTCCTCGATCATCGCCATGGCCATCGCGGTCCCCATCGCCGTGGCCATCGCCCTGTTCCTCACCCACTACGCCCCCCGCAGGCTGAGCGGCCCGATCGCCTACGTGATCGACCTGCTCGCCGCGGTGCCGTCCATCGTGTACGGCCTCTGGGGCGCCCTGATCCTCGTCCCGCACATGGACGGCCTGTTCGGCTGGCTGAACGACTACTTCAGCTGGACCGGGCTCTTCGACTGGGAGGGCGGCCCCGCCCGTTCCATGCTCACGGTCGGCATCCTGCTCGCGATCATGATCCTGCCGATCATCACCAACGTGAGCCGCGAGGTCTTCCGCCAGGTCCCGCAGACGCACGAAGAGGCCGCCCTGGCCCTCGGCGCCACCCGCTGGGAGGTCATCCGCATGGCGGTGATCCCCTTCGGCCGCTCCGGCGTGATCTCCGCCTCGATGCTCGGCCTTGGCCGCGCCCTCGGCGAGACGATGGCCGTCGCCACCGTGCTCTCCCCGGACTTCCTGATCCACGGCAGCCTGCTCAACCCGGGCGGCGGCACCTTCGCCCAGAACATCGCCAGCAAGTTCGGTGAGGCCGACGAGTTCGGCCGGGACGCGCTGATCGCCTCCGGTCTCGTCCTGTTCGTCATCACCCTGCTGGTCAACGGCGCGGCCCGGATGATCATCGCCCGCCGCAAGGAGTACTCGGGGGCCAACGCATGAGCAACACGACTCTCGTCCAGCACCCGAACTCCCTCCAGGGCGCCCGACTGCCCAAGTGGTCCCCCTGGGCCATCGCGGCCGGCTCCCTAGGCGTCTCCATCGGCCTGTGCCTGGCCACCGGCGTCGAGAGCAGGATCCAGTGGGGCCTGATCGCCGCGCTGCTCTTCGTCCTCGGCACCTACGTCATCGCCGGCAAGGTCGAGGGCAGGCGCCAGGCCAAGGACCGCATCGCGACCTCGCTGGTCTGGGTCGCCTTCCTGCTGGCCGTCGTACCGCTGGTCTCCCTGGTGTGGACGACCATCGCCCGCGGCATCAAGGTCCTCGACGTCTACTTCCTGACCCACTCCATGGGCGTCGTCGCGGACAGCGAGCCCGGCGGCGGCATCTACCACGCCATCATCGGCACCCTGGAGCAGGTCGGCATCGCCACCCTGATCGCCGCGCCGATCGGTGTGCTCACCGCGATCTACCTGGTCGAGTACGGCCGCGGCGCCCTCGCCCGCTCCGTCACCTTCTTCGTCGACGTGATGACCGGCATCCCGTCGATCGTCGCCGGCCTGTTCATCCTCAGCCTCATGCTGATCTTCGACATGAGCTTCTCCGGCTTCGCGGGCGCCCTGGCCCTCGCGATCCTGATGATGCCGGTCGTGGTCCGCTCCACGGAGGAGATGCTCAAGCTCGTCCCGAACGAGCTGCGTGAGGCATCCTTGGCTCTGGGCGTGCCCAAGTGGCGCACCATCCTGAAGGTGGTCCTGCCGACCGCGGTCGGTGGTATCACGACCGGCGTGATGCTGGCGGTCGCCCGTATCGCCGGTGAGACCGCGCCCGTCCTGCTGCTGGTGTTCGGCAACCCGTTCATTAACAACAACCCCTTCGAAGGGGCGCAGGCGTCGCTGCCGCTGTACATCTACCAGCAGTACGCGAACAGCGCGGGCTCCGAAGCGGCGTACGACCGCGCCTGGGCCGCGGCTCTCACCCTGATCGCCTTCGTGATGATCCTGAACCTGGCGGCCCGCGGCATCGCCCGCTGGAAGGCCCCCAAGTCCGGTCGCTAGAGCGACGACACGCGGCTACCGCCGCGTGAGGCCATACAGCGACCGAACCCAGAGACTTTCCCGAAAGAAGCAGTGATACCCATGGCCAAGCGAATCGACGTAAGCGGCCTCAGCGCCTACTACGGCAACTTCCGCGCCATCGACGACATCTCGATGACCGTCGAGCCCCGCTCGGTGACGGCCTTCATCGGCCCCTCCGGCTGCGGCAAGTCCACCTTCCTGCGGACCCTGAACCGCATGCACGAGGTCACCCCCGGCGGCCGCGTCGAGGGCAAGGTCATGCTCGACGACGAGAACCTGTACGGCGCCGGGGTCGACCCGGTGACCGTGCGGCGCGAGGTCGGCATGGTCTTCCAGCGCCCGAACCCGTTCCCGACGATGTCGGTGTACGACAACGTCGCGGCCGGTCTGAAGCTCAACGGCTCGTACAAGAAGTCCCAGCTCGACGACATCGTCGAGAAGTCCCTCAAGGGCGCCAACCTCTGGAACGAGGTCAAGGACCGGCTGAACAAGCCCGGCTCGGGCCTGTCCGGTGGTCAGCAGCAGCGTCTGTGCATCGCCCGCGCCATCGCGGTCGAGCCCAAGGTCCTGCTGATGGACGAGCCCTGCTCGGCCCTGGACCCGATCTCCACGCTGGCCATCGAGGACCTGATCGGCGAGCTGAAGGAGCGGTTCACGATCGTCATCGTGACCCACAACATGCAGCAGGCCGCCCGAGTCTCGGACCGTACGGCCTTCTTCAACCTGGCCGCCGTCGGCCAGCCCGGCAAGCTGATCGAGATCGACGACACGGAGCGCATCTTCTCCAACCCGTCGGTCCAGGCCACCGAGGACTACATCTCGGGCCGCTTCGGCTGACAGACCCCTCGCGGTGCTGCATGGCGGTGCCACCGCGAGGCAGATAAAGGGCCCGCCCCCTGGATTCCCAGGGGGCGGGCCCGTTGTCGTATGTCGTGCCCGGTGCCTGCGGCCGGTCCTGCAGTGACGTTTCTGCGAGGTCTCGCCCCGCGTCCGTACGGCCCGCCGCCAGCCCCTTACAGGAAGGCGAGGTGCACGACCCCGAACGCCCCCGCCGCCACCAGCGCCGCGGCCGGCATGGTGATGAACCAGCCGAGAATGATGTTCTTGGCGACGCCCCACCTCACCGCGTTCAACCGCTTGGTGGCGCCGACGCCCATGATGGCCGAGGTGATGACATGGGTCGTGGAGATCGGCGCCTTGAACAGGAACGCCGTGGTGAACATGATCGACGCACCGGTCGTCTCCGCCGCGAACCCCTGCGGCGGGTCCAGCTCGATGATCTTCCGCCCCAGCGTCCGCATGATCCGCCAGCCACCGGCATACGTACCGAGCGACAGCATCACGGCGCAGACGATCTTCACCCACACCGGGATCGGATCGCCGTAGTCCTCGACATCGGCGATGACCAGCGCCATCACCACGATGCCCATGGTCTTCTGGGCGTCCTGCAGACCATGACCGAGCGCCATACCGGCCGCGGAGACGGTCTGCGCGATCCGGAACCCGCGCTTGGTCTTGTGCGGATTGGCCCGCCGGAACATCCACAGAATCGCGGTCATCACCAGATAACCGGCGAGCATGCCCACGATCGGCGAGACGAACATGGGGATGACGACCTTCTCCAGCACCCCGTCCCAGTACACGGTGGTACCACCCGCGAGCGCGGCCCCCACCATGCCGCCGAAGAGCGCGTGGGACGACGAGGAGGGCAGCCCGAAGTACCAGGTGATGAGGTTCCAGGTGATGGCCCCGACGAGCGCGGCGAAGAGGATCCCCATCCCCTTCGACCCCTCGGGCGTCTGGATCAGCCCCTCACTGACGGTCTTGGCGACGCCGGACCCCAGAAAGGCACCCGCGAGGTTCATCACGGCGGCCATCGCCAGCGCCGCGCGGGGCGTCAGCGCCCGGGTCGACACGGACGTGGCGATCGCGTTCGCCGAGTCGTGGAAGCCGTTGGTGTACGTGAAGAAGAGCGCGACCGCGATGGTCACGACCAGAGCGAAGGTGTCCATGGACGAGCTCAGGACTCCTTCACGGCGATCGTCTCCACCGTGTTCGCCACGTGCTCGAACGCGTCGGCCGCTTCCTCCAGGACGTCCACGATCTGCTTGAGCTTGAGGACCTCGATGGCGTCGTACTTGCCGTTGAAGAGGTGCGCGAGCAGCTTGCGGTGGATCTGGTCGGCCTGGTTCTCCAGCCGGTTGACCTCGATCCAGTACTCGGTGAGGTTGTCCATCGTGCGCAGATTGGGCATGGCCTCGGCGGTCAGCTCGGCCGCCCGGGCCAGAACCTCGATCTGCTGCTCGACGCCCTTGGGCAGTTCCTCCACGTTGTAGAGGACGACCAGGTCGACGGCCTCCTCCATGAAGTCCATGATGTCGTCGAGGGACGACGCGAGGGAGTAGATGTCCTCGCGGTCGAAGGGCGTGATGAACGAGGAGTTCAACTGGTGGAAGATCGCGTGCGTGGCATCGTCACCGGCATGTTCCGCGGCCCGCATACGCTCTGCGATCTCGGCCCGGCCGGCGGTGTCCGCCCCGAGCAGTTCCATGAGGAGTTTCGAGCCCGTGACGATGTTGTCCGCGGACGCGGCGAACATGTCGTAGAAGCTCGTCTCCCTGGGGGTCAGACGAAAGCGCACGTGGGGTCCTCGGGGTGCTTCGGTTTCGGTCAGGCTGATGCTAGGCGCATCATCCGGCCACGGCTAATGGGCCGTCCCCCAGTGTCGCCCATCGGGCATGGTGATCAGCACGGGGGCGTACCAAGGGCCCTATACCCAGCAAAGTTCGGTACGATATACCCAGTAGGGGTATGTGTCTGGAGGACGCGATGACGACGACCGAGGCCGGCGCCACGGCGCCCTCCGAGCATGGGCACGATCACGCCACGCACGGCTACCACAAACAGAAGGACGAGCACCTCAAGCGGCTGCGCCGGATCGAGGGCCAGATCCGGGGCCTTCAGCGGATGGTCGACGAGGACGTCTACTGCATCGACATACTCACGCAGGTGTCGGCGTCGACGAAGGCCCTGCAGTCCTTCGCCCTCCAGCTCCTGGAGGAGCACCTGCGCCACTGCGTCGCGGACGCGGCCGTGAAGGGCGGCGACGAGATCGACGCGAAGGTGGAAGAGGCGACGAAGGCGATCGGCCGGCTGCTGCGGACCTGAGTCTTCGGGGGTGCGGCGGGAGGCCGAGGGCGTGCGGCGGGAGGCCGAAAATCACCGGGTGACGGAGCCGGGATCGTCGATGCCGATGGCGTCCCGCTCCTCCGCCACTCTGAGCACCTGATCGATACTCTCCATGCTCAGCCGCTCCTCGGCGGCCGAGGCCGCGATGATCAGCTCACCGCACAGTTCGATCTCGGCGAGGGCCACGTGGTCCTGAACTGCCGTACCGCCGACCGGAGCCACGCGCATCACCTCTTCTCTGCCGTCACCGACTTCCTAGAGTAGGGAGCGGCCTACACACCGCGCATGGCACGGAAGGGCTAGTCCTTGACGACCGTCGAGGATCCTCACTCCTCCGCGATCCGCCCGGCGAAGATGTCGTCGCGGTCCGGAAGCCGTACGTCCACGGCGACACCGAAGTCGAACAGCAAGGTCGTGGAGGCGACGGCGACGGGTCCGTCCTGCTGCCCGTTCACAAAGCTGAACCGATGCCGCACCTTGCGGATCCGCCCGTCCTCGTCCAGGTACACATCGAACGGAACCCGCGAGGTGGCGAACCCTTTCGCCGCGGCGGCGAGCGAGTCCCGGGATCCCTTGGAGGCGTGCCGGGCGGCCCGCCGCAGATCGGCGGTGCCGCGGTAGTGCCGTACGTCGACACCCGCCACCTGTTCCTCCCCCACGAAGCTGACGTCCTGGGCGCCGAGGAGCAGTTCGGCGGCGGCGAAGGGATCGGTGGCGCCGCCGGTGACGAGATTGCCGTCCGCCATGGACTCCGTCTCGACCCGCACCCACTTGTCGGCGGGCACACCGGCGCCCCGGTTCTTCATGAAGAGGGCACCGGGAGCGAGCAGTTCAGTGATGGGCCGATGCGGCGAGTCCCCCGACGGATCCTGCGGCAGCAACACCTTCAGCCGGCCGACCTGCTTGCGGTAGTCGTAGATCCCCTCCCCCCGAATGGTGACGCGGGTCCCACCAGCGGCCATCTCCATGGAGGTATGGGCCTTGGAACTACGGGCCCGGACGAGCTCGGCAGCGGCCCCCCGCACCACGTCGGCCCCCTCCCCTCCATGAACGCCCCCGCCCTGGGCACCCCCACACCCGCCGACCCCCACACACGCCACGACCCCGGCGGCGACAACCGCCCCCCTCCGCCTGTACTGCCGCTCCGTCATCGCCTGCCTACCCCCCAGCCGGTACGTCCGTCACGGGCCCCCATCGATCCCCTTAACGACGACTGGCCACCCCCGTAACGCACGCCACCACCCGCGGAAACCTTTGCTTCCCCTTGGGTACGGTTACTTCCGTGGCACAAGACCAGGTCCAGCCCGCACCCCCGCCCTCCCCTCCCCACCGCACAGCCACAACCGACCAGGGCCCCTTCTGCACAGCCCACTGCACCTGCGGCTGGCGAGGCCCGGCAAGAAGAGCAAGAAGCCAGGCAAGAAGAGACGCAGAGACCCACACAGAGCCCTGAACCGATCCGGGCCGGCCCACATCCCCCTCGCGGCGAGGCACCCCAGCCCTTCCAGCCCGTCCGGCGTTTGAGGACGAGGCCCGTTCAGGGCCGACAGCGGGGGTCTGGGGGCGCAGCCTCCAGGGATGGGACGGGTAGGGGCGGCGGGGGCGAGAAAAGAATGGTGCGGAGGTTGCATGGAACCCGCATCGCCACCGCCCCGTCTCGTTCCACGTAACCCACGGGAGGCGACATGGAACGGCGTACCTTCATGGCCGGCGGCGCAGCCGTGCTCACGGCGGCCACCACCGCCGCCTGCTCAGGCACAGGCACCGGCACAGGCGCCAAGGACAGGGCAGGCACCCGCACCACCGGCCCCGCCCCCAACCCAGCCCTCCGCACCACCGCCGCCTCCGCCCCCGCCCCCGCCACTTGGTCCGCCCTCGCCCAAGACCTGGACGGCCCCCTCATCCGCCCCGGCGACACCGCCTGGCCCAGCGCCCACCAGCTCTACAACACCCGCTTCGACACCCTGAAGCCCACAGCCGTCGCCTACGTCGCCCACCCGGACGACATCCGCACCACCCTGGCCTACGCCCGCGCCCACAACCTCCGCGTAGCGATCCGCAACGGCGGCCACTCCTACGCCGGCTGGTCCTCCGGCAACGGCCGCCTGATCATCGACGTCTCCAAGCTCAACCGCATCCGCACAGCCTCCGGCACAGCCGTCATCGGCGCGGGCGCCAAACTCATCGACGTCTACCGAGGACTCGCCGCGAAGGGCGTCACCATCCCCGCCGGCTCCTGCCCCACCGTGGGCGTCTCCGGCCTCACCCTCGGCGGCGGCCACGGCGTCGTCTCCAGGGCCTACGGCCTGACCTGCGACAGCCTCACCCAAGCCACGATCATCACGGCGGACGGAAAGCAACTCACCACCAACGCCACCAAGAACAAGGACCTCTTCTGGGCCCTGCGAGGCGCCGGCAACGGCAACTTCGGCATCGTCACCGAACTCCAGTTCAAGACCCACCCGGCCCCGCAGGCCGTGACGGCGTACATGTCCTGGCCCTGGTCGAAGGCCGCCGCCGTACTGAAGGCATGGCAGGAATGGGGCCCGACCCAGCCCGACGAGATCTGGTCGTCGTTCCACCTCGCGAACGCGACCGGCGGCACCCCCACCGTCTCCGTCGCCGCCTTCTCCCTCGGCACCTACGGCGAACTCCAGAACGCCGTGGACCGCCTCGCCGACCGCATCGGCGCCCCCGCGACCAGCGTCTCGCTGCGCCGCCGCTCCTACGAGGAGTCGATGGAGCTGTACGCCGGCTGCTCCTCCTTCACCACCGACGCCCAGTGCCACCTCCCCGGCAGCACCCCGGGCCGCTCCCCGCAGGGCGCCCTGAACCGCGAGACGTACGCCGCGAAGTCGGACTTCTTCGACCGTTCGATCTCCGCGGCGGGCATCCAGACCCTGCTCGCCAAGATGAAGTCGGTCCGCGGCGGCTCCGGCAGCATCGCGCTCACCGCACTCGGCGGCGCCGTCAACCGCGTCGACCCCACGGCGACCGCGTTCGTGCACCGCCGCTCGCGCATGCTGGCCCAGTACATCGCCGCCTGGCGGGCTGGCACGAGCGGCACCACGGCCCAGTCGTGGCTGACCGAGGCCCACACGGCGATGAAGCCGTACGCCTCGGGCGCGGCCTACCAGAACTACACGGACCCGGCCCTGAAGGACTGGCGCCAGGCGTACTACGGCGACGCCGCGCCCCGCCTGGCCCGGCTGAAGAAGCAGTACGACCCGAAGGGCTTCTTCACGTTCCCGCAGGCGCTGTGAACCCCGGCCCGCCGAAACGGCTAGGCCGCCAGATCCCGTTCCTCCGCCCCGGCGTTCTCCTTGCGCGCCCCGGGAACGACGGCGCCCTGCCCGTCGTACGACGACTCCTTCAGGGACCGCACCAGCCACCCGGCCCGCGGCGACCGCTCGACCGCCTTCATGACGGGCGTCAGCAGCGCCGAGGCGACCGGCGAGAGCAGCAGGGTGACGGCCGTGCCGAGCGCGAACCCGCCGACGACATCGGTCGGATAGTGCACGCCCATGTAAATGCGGCAGAAGCCCTCGAGCAGCGCGAGCCCGATCCCGAGCAGCCCGAACTTCCGGTTGGCGACGAAGAGCCCGACGCCCATGGCCATGGTGATCGTCGCGTGATCGCTCACGAAGGAGAAGTCGGTCTTGCCGGAGACCAGGACTTCAAGACCTTGATGGTCGAGGAACGGACGGGGCCGCTCCACAAAGCCCCGTATCGGCACGTTCACGAGTACGGCAAGAGCGGCGGCGAGCGGTGCCCACACCAGCGCGGCGACGGACGAGGCGGCGTCCTCCCCGCCCTTGCGCCGCACGGACCACCAGCACCACACCACGACCAGGACCATGGCGACCAGCAGCCCGTACTCACCGACGAACTCCATGACCCGGTCGAACCACTCGGGCGCGTCCTTGGCCAGGCCATTGATGTCGTAAAGCAGCTCGACGTCGGGGTTCGACCCGGATGCGGCGAGTCCAGCCATGATGCTGCGGCCCCTTCGTCGTCTCTCTCCGGCACGCCAATCTCGCGCGCCGCTGTGCCACCCCCGTGGTCGTAGATCCGCGCTCGGCTACGTCAGTACGTCAACAGGAACGCACGACCCCCGTTGATACGTTCCACCCTCCACGGAATGATCACTCAGACGTTATCGAAGAGAGATAGATCGCCGCAGCTCAGGGGGTAGGCGCACGAGGCTTCTAAACCTCGGTGGGGAGCGCTTTCGCGCCATCCTCGGTGACCCGGGTGGCCCCGAAGTAGTCGGGGGTGTCGATCGGGTCGAACCGGATCACAGCACCCGTTCTCGGGGCATCGATCATGTACCCGCCACCGACATAAATCCCCACATGCCGGATGGCCCGGGAGTTGGTGAGGTCGTCCGAGAAGAACACCAGATCCCCGGGAAGCAGTTCGTCCCTGGCCGGATGCGGCCCCGCGTTGTACTGATCATTGGCCACCCGAGGCAGCGTGACCCCGACGCTCTCGTACGCGGCCTTGGTCAACCCGGAACAGTCGAACCGCCCACCATCCTCGGCGGTCCCGTCCCCGCCCCACAGATACAGCGTGCCGAGCTTCTTCTGCGCGTAGGCGATGGCCCCCGCGGCCTGCTCCGAGGGATCGACCCGCCCGACGGGCGCGGCGAAGCTCTGCTCCAGCGTCGTGATGGTCTTCACGTAGTTCTGGGTCTCGCTGTACGGCGGCACGCCCCCGTACTTGATGACCGCGTACGCCCCGGCGTTGTAGGCGGCGAGCATGTTCTTCGTCGCGTCGCCCGGCACGTCCTTGACGTAGGAGGCAAGTTCGCAGTCGTACGACGCGGCGGACGGAATGGCGTCCTGCGGATCCCAGACATCCCGGTCCCCGTCACCGTCACCGTCGATGCCGTGCGTGGCCCACGTCCCGGGAATGAACTGCGCTATCCCCTGCGCGGCCGCCGGACTCTGGGCCTTGGGATTGAAGCCGCTCTCCTGATAGAGCTGGGCGGCGAGCAGCGCGGGATTGATGGCCGGGCAGAGATTCCCCCACTTCTGCACCAGCGTCTGATACGCGGCCGGCACCGCCCCCTTGGCCAGCGCCTTGGCCCCGCCCCCGACCCCATTGGCCAGGTTCCCGGCAACGACGTACACCCCCACGACGAGCAGCATCACGAAGCTGAGCCCCGCCGCGACAGCGGCACCCGCCACGACCCATGCCTTACGCACCGTCAACCGCCCCTCGCCCACCGGGAGTCCGCCCGCGCCAGTCTAGGAGCTTCCCCAGCGGAATCGCCCGCAACCAGGACGGCTGTGACACCGGGTCATGCACTCCGAGCCCGTCGCCGGCCCACCGAGTCTCACAACTCCCTTGCCGCCCCGGCAGATGACTGCCTAGCATCGCGTTCACAATCGCGAATCGAATGTTGTTCCGGTGCATCGGGGGCCTGGTATGACGTTGGTGATGGCGGTAGCCGCCATCTGGGGCGTGCTGCAGCTGTTCGCGATTTCCTGGCCGACGCGGTCGGTACGTCTGTCGACCGTGCTGTTGGCCTTCGCGGTGGGTGCGTACGGATGCGGTGTGGCGACGGCGTTGGTGCAGCTCGGCTACACCCGTAGCTACGCGGAACAGTCGGGGCAGTCGCTGGTGACGGTGGTGAACACCACCGGCTACCTGGTGGCTCCCTGGGTGGAGGAGTTGCTCAAGGCCACCCCGTTGCTGCTGGCGGGGTTGAGCCTGAAGGTCCGCCGCCAGTGGGGACTGACCGACTTCGTGGTCGTGGGCGCGGCGCTGGGCGCCGGGTTCGGGCTGCTGGAGGCGGTACTCCGGTTCGGCCTGGACGCGGACCGGGCGATGGTCCGCGACGGGGGTTGGATCGTCCCCGACAGCTTGTCCCCGCCGTACGTGCCGGGCCTGGGGCAGGTGCTGACGTCCTGGCTACCGGCACCATTCAGCCAGCTGAGCCTGGGCGGACCAGCAGTCACGGAAACGTTCACGCACCTGGTGTGGACGGCGACGGCCGGTTTCGGCGTCGGGCTGCTCTGGCGCACCCGCGGATCGTTACGCCTGCTCTCGATCCTTCCGATCACGGCCGCCGCCGCGCACCACACGGTGAACAACTACGCGGTACAGGAACACTCCGACAAAGCCGAGCAGTGGCTGGAGTCCCTGGACGGCGTGGCCTGGGCGGCACCACTCGTCTGCCTGGCCCTCGCCATGGTCATCGACCTGCGCCAACTCCACCGCGGCAAGCGCACCGTGCCCGGCATACTCCTCGCCTCCGAGCGCACCGACGGCGACAGCCCCGCAGCCCTCCTGCGCTACGCGGCCTGGCGCCTCCCATGGAGCCTGCTGATCGTCCTGCGCTACGTCAGACTGCGGCGCAGCTTGCTGTACGCCACCGCGTCGGCACCACCCGACGACACCAGGGACGTGCACCGACTGGTCGCGGGCATCACGACCCGGATGGACGCGTCCGACAACCAACACGCCTGGCAGGCCTTGAACATCCGCGCCTGGCTGAAGGCGGTTCGACGGTCCCGCCGCTCCCGGGAGCGATGGCTTCTCCTGATCCCCTGCGTGCTCATGCTCCCCGCACTCCTCTTCCTGGGCGTCGGCTCGTTCACCTCCACCGCCGGCCTCCAGGAGTACTTCAGCACCGGTGCGGGACCAAAGATCCTCATGGGCTTCGGCGCGGCCGCCCTGGCCTGGATCGCCTACCAACTCACCACCCTGATACGCACCTGGCGACAGACCTCCGCACAGCCACTGGCCGAACCACTGGCGGCCCACCGCTTCCGCCTCGGAACCGCGCTCGGAGCGGGAACCACCGGCGTCCTCCTCCTCTGGCGCGGCCTCGGAGACGCGGGCCCCGACGGCAGAGCCGTCCGCACGCTCCACCTCCTCGAGGCCCTGAACACCTTCCTGATCTACCTAGGCTTCGCCCTCCTCCTGCTCTCCCTCCTGGCCCTGTTCCCACCCGGAACCCTCGCCCTCGCCGGAACCGGAGCAGTCGGAGCCCTCACCACGGAGGCCGCACTCAACGCCGGCGTGCTTGGCACTGCCGGTGTCGTACTGATGGCGGTAGGTGCACAGGGAACGGGCGGGAGCGAACCGGGCAGCGGCAAGAGCGACGGGGTGCCGCAGTGGCTGCGTGACAAGTGGAACCAGGGGCGAGAGTTCAACAAAGAGAACTGGCCTCGCTACCCGGCCAACGAGGTCTACCTCGAGAACGGGAAGTTTCTCGACTCGTACCGACCCGGAAAGGAGATCGTCTCTCGCAAACAGACGCAGATATCGAAGCTCAAGCCGGAGTCGTTCAAGGAATATTTGCGTGAGATCAAGCAGAAGTACAAAGCGGGAACGAAAATACCGGATACACCAAAGGCGCGAGCAGAATACCCAAGCCTGATCGGGAAGCCCCTGAAGGGCAAATACTATCTGGAAGTCCCTGTCCAGTTGAAGCCTGTGCCAGACTGGGCGCTCAAGGAAGCAGCCAACCACGGCGTGATAATCCGTGACGTACAAGGTTTCATCTACCGGCTACCGAAGGGCACGGGCTGAATCAGCCATGATCTGGACCTACTGTGAGCAGTGGAACAACCTCACCGAGGCGCCCATTGAACCCTTGACTCCCGAGCAGGCCCAGGCCCGGCACATCTCCGGCGGGTTGTACACCGCGGTCGCCTCCCCTGCTGAGCAGTCCGCGCCGGCGCTACGGGTGGAAGTGCGACTGGAGACGGGCTACGCCTCGGTGATCTTCATGGACGAATTCGGTCGCGACATCCTGGACTACACATTCACTCTCATCAGTGGATCCTTCTTCTTGGAAACAGCAACCTCGCATGATTACGGCGATTCCCGGGAGCGAGGCGGATACGTAGACGCGGACCGCACCGAGACGTACGAGTTCACGATTGACGGTTCTGTGCAGCGCGAGGTCGAGGCAAGCGGCGGCGAATCGAAGGAAAGCCGCCATGGAGTCGATGTCTCCTCCAACTGGGAGCCCGTTCCGGCTTTCGGCGACTACACGTCACTGATCAGACGTGAACGCTGATCGCCGTATGCCGGCTTCGGCCGCGGCCGCGGCCGCAGCGCATTACCTGGCAGGTCATCGACCTCGGGCGGACGCGCTGACACGATCGTGGGCGTAAGAGGAGCCCGGACGCAGCACACGGAATCGGAAGGACCCGTCATGACCGCCTACGCCATAGCCCATCTGCGCGAGATCACCCCGCACGCCGAGATCGCCGAGTACATCGAGCGGATCACCGCCACCTTCGAGCCGTATGGCGGGCGGTTCCTGGTGCATGGGGTGAGGGAGCAGGAGACGGTGGAGGGCTATTGGCCCGGTGATGTGGTGATGATCGGGTTTCCCGGGATCGGACAGGCCCGGGAGTGGTGGGGCTCGGCCGCCTATCAGGAGATCGCCCCGCTCAGGTCACGGCACATCAAGGGCGACATCATCCTTGTCGAGGGGGTCGCCGAGGGCTACGACCCGGCCACCACCGCGCAGGCGCTCCGGGACGGCCTGGACGGCGACGCCTAGCGTCCCGTCAGTTCCGTCTCGCCCTTGCGGGTGTCTGACATGAGGTCCTGACGGATGTACCACTCCGTGCCGAGAATCCGTTCACGGGCCTTTGCGGGGAGCGTGGCCAGCAGCCCCGGTGCCGCCCCGCGCTGCGCCTCGCTGCGATGGGCGGACACGGCGGCCCACTTGCGGTCCAACCAGGGGCGTACGTCGACCGTGGTCGTGATCCGTTCGTCCGGGACCGTCCACATGTCCTCGCCCGCCTCCTCGAACTCGCGCAGAGCTCTGATCGCCGAGTGCGGGTGCGCGGCCAGGTAGAGCACGCCGGCCCGCCAAGGGGCGCCCGCCTCCGGGTACAGGCGCTCAAGTCCCGCAGCCTGTACCGCTAATGCGGTCACTCGGTGGGTGTGCACATGGTCCTCGTGGCCGGTCACACCGCCGTACGCGTCATGGGTGACCACGATCTCCGGACGGAACTCCCGTATGTGCGCGACCAGTCGGCCCACCGAGTCGTCCAGGGGCGCGTCGCAGAGACGGGGGCTGCCGGGGGCGGACGACGGCACGCGGGAGTCGGCGTATCCGAGCAGGCGAGGCTTCTCGGGAACACCCAATATCGTCAGCGCCTCCGCGAGTTCGCGGGCCCGATGCGTGCCCTCGGCCCACGTGGCCGTCACCACCGCCGTACGTCCGCCCTCGGCGGCGTTCCGGGCCAGCACCCCGCCCGAGAACAGGGACTCGTCGTCCGGGTGGGCATACACGGCGAGCAGACTTGGCATCGAGCGACCACCTCCACGGAAGCTCAGGCCCGTTCAGGGAACATTCAGGCCACTTGCACCTCCAACGGACACCGCACCCCCGTGAGTTCCTCCGACACCGTCCAAAGTCGCCGCGCCACCCCCGGGTCGCTCGCCGCCCGGGAGCGGCTCACCAGCGTGGGGCCGCCGCGCCACTCACCCCAGCCGTCGGGGCCGACGTAGCTCGCGCCGGGCAGGTCCTGGGTGGCGGCGTACAGGGTCGGCAGGGCGCCCGCGCGGTCGGACTGGGCCATGAAACGGTTGGAGAGCCGCATCCCGACCCGGGCCACGGGGCTGGCGGCGTGGCTCTGGAGGTTGGTGGCCGAGTACCCGGGGTGGGCGGCCAGGGCGCGCACCCGTGAGCCGGACTCGGTCAGCCGGCGCTGGAGTTCCAGCGTGAACAGCAGGTTCGCCAGCTTGGACTGGCCGTACGCGCGGCGCGGGTCGTAGTCCGCGTCCCGGTTCAGGTCGTCGAAGTGGATCGTGCCGTCGCCCCAGCGATGGGCGGCGGAGGAGACGGTGACGACGCGGCCGGTGATGTGCGGCAGCAGCAGGTTCGTCAGGGCGAAGTGCCCGAGGTGGTTGGTGCCGAACTGCATCTCGAAGCCGTCCTTGGTCCGCTGCTTCGGGAGCATCATCACGCCCGCGTTGTTGATCAGCAGATCCAACGGGCGGTCCTCCCAGCCCGCCGCGAACTCCCTCACAGAAGTCAGATCGGCCAGGTCGAGCCGCCGTACCTCCGTGCTGCCGTTCACCGTCGCGGCGGCGGCCCGGCCGCGCTCCGGATCCCGTACGGCGAAGACGACATGCGCGCCCGCGCGGGCCAGCGCGTCGGCGGCGGTGAGCCCGATACCGCTGTTGGCACCGGTGACGACGGCCGTACGGCCGTACAGATCGGGAAGATCGGCCGCGGTCCACCGCCGCTTCGTCTGCTGTTGCTTCGACTGCTGCTGCTTCGTCTCGGTCATGCCTCCCGAATGTAGGCGTCGCCAACAATGCTGTCAATGACAACAATGATGACGGCGCCAACAAAGTGGTCAAAGTCAACATCAAGCTACGATGGTGCGCATGCCCGAGACCCGCCCCTACCACCACGGAGACCTGCGCACCGCCCTGCTCACGGCAGCGGAACGCACCCTGCGGGAGAAGGGCGCCGGCTCCCTCTCACTGCGCGAACTGGCGCGCGAGGTCGGCGTCAGCCACGCCGCCCCCGGCCGGCACTTCAAGGACAAGCAGGCCCTGCTCAACGCCCTGGCGCTGACCGGGTTCGAGCGGCTCGCCCGCGCCCTGGCGGCGGCCGAGGATCCCGCGCTCCCCCTGGAGCCCCGGCTCACCGCCCTCGCCCGCGCCTACCTCGGCTTCGCCATCGACAACACCGAGCTGCTGGAACTGATGTACGCCCGCAAGCACGACCCCGACGCCTCCGAGCAGATGGCCGACGCCGTCGAGCAGACGATCGGGAGCCTGGACCGAGTCCTGGCGGACGCCCAGCGCCGCGGCGAGATCATCCAGGGCGACCCCGAGCAGCTCAACCTCGTCACCGGCGCCACGCTCCACGGCGTCGCCGGCTTCATCTCCGCCGGCTGGCTGACCCCGGAAGCGGCCCTGGCCGGCGCGGACGGTCTGGTCCACCTGCTGCTGCACGGCCTGAAGCCCCGCTGACCGCCAGCGACTTCGACCGCCGCCGAGGGCGTAGCCTTCACCCGGGGAACACGTGCCCGTAAGAGGGGTCAACGACGGAACCACACACAGGTTCCGCTCTCACTTCGTTGCCCGGCGTGACCAGCCGTGATACACAGAGTGACGATAAGACTCCAGACAAGGCGTTCGTACGAAACCCGCCAATCAATGACGCCAAGTCGACATACGACGGCGCCATTGTCGGCGACAATGAGGCCTGACCTCTGCGCCACGACAGAGGAAGTGGAACTACCCAACAGGGGCGGTGACTTACATGCTCTTTGCGGCCGATAAGGGAGACATCAACACCATCATCGGCGGGATCGCTCCGGACTGGGGCCCCTTCGGCAGCCTGGGCAACGAGGCCAAGGTGATGATCGAGGTGGTGATGGCCGTCGCCATCCTGCTCTGCCTCGGGATCGCCATCTGGGGCGCCGCCAAGCAGCGCATCGGCGCGACCGCGCTGCGCGACACCTTCAGCGCGGAGCAGGGCAAGGGTCTCATCATCGCGGGCCTGACCGGCGTCTTCATCATCGGATCGCTCGGCACGCTCTTCACCATCGTGTACGGCATGGCCGTGTAGCCGCGCCCGGTCCGGTCCCCGTCCCTCCCACCCGCCCGTCGTGCCCACCGGCTGAGGTTGCGTTTCCCTGATGTCGAGTCACCACACCGCGCCCGCGCGGGAACCAGCACGGCTACCGTCGTACTTCCACGGCTTCCACGGCTTCCGGTACGACGGTGAGGGGGCGTACACGGTATGAGTCTCGACGACGATCGGGAGTCCTCCGGCGGCTACGGAGGCACGGGCCAGACCCGCACGCGGCTGCCGGAGGGCGGCGGCGACACGTACGGCGGCGCCCGGCGCCCCACCCGCTCCTCTTCCCGAAGCCTGGTCACGGTGGTCGGCGTGGTCGTCCTCCTCATCGCGGCAATCGCCTTTGCGAACCGTGGGGGAGACGATTCGTCAGCCGACGACACGGCCACGGACAAACCACAGACCGAGTCCACCGCACCGAGCGGAGAGCGGCCCGTGGGGGCGGGGTTCGCGAGGGATGAGCAGGGGGCGGGGAGTGCGGCGGCGAACTATGCGGTGACGCTGGGTTCGACCGGGATGTTCAACAAGGACAGCCGGCACAGCATCGTCACCGACCTCTACACACCCACTGCCGCAGCACAGCTTCAAGGCGCCATGGATCAGGCGTATTCGGAAGACTTCCTCAGCAAGCTCGGTCTCGACGCGAACGGCCAAGCGCCTGAGGGCAGCACCTTCGTCTCGCGGACGATCCCCGTTGGAACCAAGGTCGAGCAGTTCAGTGACAGCAGCGCCAAGGTGGCGGTCTGGTACATGGGCCTGATCGGCATGTCCGGGGAGGCCTCGACCGACCCGGTGAGCTCGACCTGGAAGACGTGGACCTTCGACCTGCAGTGGACCGCCGGGGACTGGAAGATCACCGCGGACTCTCAGAAGGACGGTCCAGCACCAGTGCCTGGCGACGACAGAGCCGCCAGCTCGGACGAGATCAGCAAGGCCATCGAGGAGTACGGAGGGTTCACGTATGCCCGGTAGCGCGCATCGCGTCCTCAAGCTCGCAGGCCTGGTGGCAACCGTACAGACAACTGCCGTTCTGCTGGCCCCACATGCCGTCGCAGCCCCTACCCCCACTCCTACGCCGTCGTCGAGCAATGACCCTTGCGACCTGCTCATCGGTCCTGCGAAGCAGTACTGCGAAGAGGACAACGGCACTGGCCGCTCCGGCGGCTCCACGACCCTCGACCCCACCTCCACCCTCGACCCCCTCTCCTCCCTGGCCAAGGGCTGCGCGGACGCCGCCGCGTGGACCGTCGACAAGCTCAGTGAGGCCGTGAAGGACACCGCGAACGTCGACTTCACGAACCCCAAGTTCCTTCAGCAGTACGCGGTCGTGTTCGCGGCGTCCACGATCCTCACCCTCCTGCTGTGGCTGCTGGCCGTGGCCAAGCGAGCCGTCCGCGGCGTACCGCTCACCACCGCCATCAGCGAAGCCATCGGGTTCCTCTGGCTCACCGTGCTCGCGTCGGCCTTCACCCCCCTCATCCTCTACACCGTCGTATCGGCCACCGACGGCGTCTCAGAGGTGCTCGCCAAGACCACGGGCGACCAGACAAACGCCTTCTTCGGCACCTTCTCCGGCGCCCTGGAGAAGGGCGAGGACATCGGCGGCGGACCGATCATGCTGATCGTCGTGTCGCTCGTCTCCATCCTCGCCGCCGGAGTCCTCTGGCTGGAGCTCGTCATCCGCGCCGCCCTCCTCTACGTCGGCGCCCTCCTCGGCACCGTCGTCTACGCGGGCCTCGTCGACAAGAACCTGTGGGGACACGTCCGCCGTTGGGCGGGCATCATGATCGCCGTCATTCTGGTGAAGCCGGTCATCGTCATCGTCCTCGGGCTCGCCGGTGCCCTCTCCGCCGACGACGGACCCGACGCCTTCTCCGCCGTGGTCTCCGGCCTCGCCATCATCCTGCTCGCCATCTTCGCGTCGGCGATGATCTACCGCTTCGTCCCCGGCTTCGGCGACGAAATCGCCGGCTCCCGCAGCAACCGCATCATGCAGGGCGCCGAAGGCAAGGCCGCCGCCGTCATCAGCTCCCCCGCGACCCTCGTCGCCCAGGGCATCAAGACCCACAGCTCCCGCGCCGACAACAACGGCGGTCAGAGCGCCAGTACGCCCCGCCCCGCCAACCAGGCGGCCGGCGGAGTCGCCGCGCACAGCTCCCGCACCGCGAACGGAGGCGGCGGATCTGTCCCCTCCGCCGCACCCGTGCCCCGGTCCGGCAGCCCGGTGAACACACCCCACGCCAGCAACACCCGCAACAGCAGTACCAACCGCACGGGAGGTGAAGGGCGTTGACGACCGAGTCCCACGTGTCCCATGCGGTCACGCCCCGCCGTACATATCTGATCGGCCGCGCCAGGCCGAACGCGATCGTCGGCCGGAATCGTGAGACCGGCGAGATCGCGCTGATCATCGGCGGCGCGTTCCTCGGCATGATGTGCGGGCTCCTCGTCCCCGTCCTGTCCCTGCGCATCGTGCTGCTGATGGGCTTCCCCATGCTGGCGCTGGCCGCGGTCTACGTGCCGTACAAGCGCCGCACGTTCTACAAGTGGTTCGAGATCAACCGCAGCTTCAAGCGCACCCTGCGCTCCGGCACCGTCTACCGCTCGGCGGCGATGGAGGCCGGCACCCGGATCGACGGGCGCGAGATCGAGGTCGGGCCGCCGCCCGGAATCGGCCGGATCACCTGGCTCGCCGCCCCGTTCGGCCCCGACGAGATCGCCGTACTCCTGCACGCGGACCGCCGTACCGTCACCGCCGCCATCGAGATCGAGGGCCCGGGCGTGGGACTGCGGGACTCCGAGGACCAGGAAGCCCTCGTCGACCGCTTCGGCACGCTGCTCAAGCACGTGGCCAACGGCGACGGGTTCGTCACCCGGCTCCAGATGCTCGCCCGCACCCTCCCGGCCGACCCGGACGCCCACGCCAAGGACGTCGCCGTACGCGGGGACGACAAGTCGCTGGGCTGGCTCCAGCAGTCGTACGACCAGTTGCAGTCGATGGTGTCGACCAGCAGCGAGCAGCACCGGGCGTATCTCGTCGCGTGCATGCACTACAACCGCGAACTGGCCGCCGAGGGCCACGCCATGGCGCGGGCCGCGCGTCCGCAGCAGGGCCGGAAGGTCGACAAGGACGCCGGGCTCGCCGTGGTCATGGCCCGTGAGCTGACGGACATCTGTTCGCGGCTCCAGGAGGCCGACATCCGGGTGCGGCAGCCGCTGGGGCAGGGGCGGCTGGCCTCTCTCATCCACTCCATGTACGACCCGGACCATCCGATCGACCACATCCAGGCGATGACGAAACGTAATGCCTGGCCGGCCGAGCTGGACGCCATGGAGCCCACCTACCTCCAGGCCAAGACCCGCGAGTCCTCCACCCGCGCCCCCTGGTGCCATGCCACCGCCTGGGTGAAGGAGTGGCCGATGACCCCGGTCGGCGTCAACTTCCTGGCGCCGCTGCTGGTCCACACCCCGGACGTCATCCGCACGGTCGCCGTCACGATGGACCTCGAACCCACCGAGATCGCCATCGAGCGCATGCTGACGGAGAAGACCAACGACGAGGCCGAGGCCTCCCGCGCCGCCAAGATGAACCGGACCGTCGACCCCCGTGACATCGCCGCCCACAACCGCCTCGACCAGCGTGGCGAGGACCTGGCCAGCGGTGCCGCGGGCGTCAACCTCGTCGGCTGGATCACCGTCTCCTCCCGCTCCCCGGAGTCCCTGGCCCGCGACAAGCGGACCATCCGGGCGTCGGCCGGGAAGTCGTACCTGAAGCTGGAGTGGTGCGACCGCGAGCACCACCGGGCCTTCGTGAACACGCTCCCGTTCGCCACCGGCATTCGAAGGTAGGGCCGCATGCGGGATCCGATGTCCATCCTCACCGACGCCTTCACCTCGTTCCTCTTCGGCAAGGTCGAGACGACCCGGCTGCCGGTACGGACGTCCACCGGACAGGCCCAGGCCGTCTACCTGCCGACGGCAGCGCCCGGCCTCGGCGACTCGGGCGTGATCATCGGCCGCGAGGTGTACAGCGGCAAGGGCTACATCTACGACCCCTTCCAGCTCTACGGCCAGCAGCTCCCCGCCCCGCACTGGCTCGTCCTCGGCGAGTCCGGCAACGGCAAGTCGGCGCTGGAGAAGACCTACGTCCTCAGGCAGCTGCGCTTCCGTGACCGGCAGGTCGTCGTGCTGGACGCGCAGGGCGAGGACGGGGTGGGTGAGTGGAACCTCATCGCGCAGGAGCTGGGGATAACTCCTATCCGGCTCGACCCGACGGCCGCCCTGGACCACGGCATCCGGCTCAACCCGCTGGACCCGTCGATCACCACCACCGGACAGCTCGCCCTGCTCCGGACCATCATCGAGGTCGCCATGGGCCATGGCCTCGACGAACGCTCCGGCTTCGCGCTCAAGGTGGCGCACGCCTACGTCAACGAGACCATCGTCGACCGCCAGCCGGTCCTCACCGACATCGTCGAGCAGCTACGGCATCCCGAGCCGGAGTCGGCCGAGGCGATGAACGTCGACATAGACGATGTACGGGCCTGGGGACTCGATGTCGCCCTGGTGCTGGACCGGTTGGTCGACGGTGACCTGCGCGGCATGTTCGACGGCCCGACGACGGTCGGCATCGACCTCGACGCCCCGCTCATCGTCTTCGACCTGTCCCACATCGACCGCAACTCCATCGCCATGCCGATCCTGATGGCGATCGTCGGGGTCTGGCTGGAGCACACCTGGATCCGCCCCGACCGGAAGAAGCGCATCTTCCTGGTCGAGGAGGCCTGGCACATCATCAACAGCCCCTTCGTGGCCCAGCTCTTCCAGCGGCTGCTGAAGTTCGGGCGCCGGTTGGGTCTGTCCTTCGTGGCGGTCGTGCACCATCTGTCCGACGTGGTGGACGGGGCGGCGGCCAAGGAGGCGGCGGCGATCCTGAAGATGGCGTCGACCAGGACGATCTACGCCCAGAAGGCGGACGAGGCGAGGGCGACGGGCCGGGTGCTCGGTCTGCCCAGGTGGGCGGTGGAGATCATTCCGACGCTCACCCCCGGTATCGCCGTCTGGGACGTCAACGGCAATGTCCAGGTGGTCAAACACCTGGTCACCGAGACCGAACGGCCGCTGGTCTTCACCGACCGCGCCATGACCGAGTCCTCCGCCGACGCCGAGCTCACGGACGACGCCCTGCGCGCCGCCGAGCTGGAGGCGGAGGAGCGGGCGGCGGCCTTCGTGGAACAGCACCTCGGCGACTCCGAGTCGACGGTGGCGTAAAGGGGGCGGATCGGTGCGTGCGGACGACCGGCGGCAGGAGACTTCGGGCGGCATCCCCGACGGGCTGCTGGTCGGCATACTCGCCTTCCTGCTCGGCATGACCCTGCTGGTGTGGACGGCGACCGGCCTCGCCGGGCTGCTCGCCCACGGCTCCTGGCCGGCCGGAGTCACCTTCGCCCGCACCCCGCTCGCCCTGCGCTACCTCTTCGGCGCCCCGCACGACCTCCCCGGCGCCTGGCCGGAGACACCCGCGGCGGAGCTCTCCGGGTACGGGCTGTTCTGGGGGCTGTTCATCGGGCAGTTGATGGTGCTGATCGTGCTGACCGTGTTCGTGATGGGCACGCTGGCGCGGTGGCGGGCGGTACGGGCACGGCGGCGGGAGGAGCTGCGGACGGCACCGCCGGAGCCGGCACCGGTCGTTCACGAGGTGCCTACGCCGCGGGCGCCGGTGCAGGTGACACGGGAACCGGCGAGACAGACGCCGACGGCACCCGTGCCCGAAGCCACCGAGCCGCTGAACCCCTGGGAAACCACCCGCGCCCCGGTCGTCTACGGCCCCAAGGACACCCGGCACGCCACCGCAGCCCAAGCCGTACGTGACGCCGACGGCCCCGCCCTCGTCATCACCTCCAACCCGGCCGTCTGGCAGGACACCAAGGACGCCCGGGCGAAACTGGGCCCGGTCCACCTCTACGACCCCACCCACCTCTGCGACACCCCGTCCCGCCTCCACTGGTCGCCCACCACGGGCTGCGAGGACAAGCAGACGGCGGCGGCCAGAGCGGCCGCGCTGCTGGCCCCCGTCCGCCCCACCGCGAAGATCGACCAGGCCGTCGCCGACGTAGCCGAAACGCTCCTGCGCAGCGCCCTGCACGCCGCCGCCATAGACGGCCGCACCATCCGCCACGTCCACCGCTGGTCCCAGGGCACCCAGCTCCAGGACGCCGTACGCATCCTGCGGACCAGCCCCAAGGCCGCCCCCGGCGCGGCGGGCGAGCTGGAGGCCGCGCTCACCGCGCACCCGGAACGCCGGGACATGGCCCAGCAGTTGACGACCCGTGCGCTGTCCGCCCTGTTCACGGTGAACATCCGCGAGGCATGCACTCCCAACCGAACTGATGCGCTCGCCTTGGATTCCTTCGTGAACGAAGGGGGCACGCTTTATGTGGTCGGGGAGTCCATCGAGGATCCTCGCACCAACCCGGGCGCGATGCCCCTGCTCACGGCCCTGGCCGCAAGCGTGGTCGAGCGCGGCCGGCGCATGGCCGAACGGTCATCCTCCGGTCGCCTCGACCCACCACTCGCGCTCGTCCTCGACGACGTCGCCGCCGTGGCCCCGCTCCCCCAGCTCCCCGAGCTGCTCGCCAACGGCACGGCCCGCGGCCTGCCGACGCTGGCCCTGCTCCGCTCCCGGGAACAGGCACGTGCGCGGTGGCCGCACGACGAGCTGCCGGTCTGAACTACTGACGGTCCGAGCAGCGGGTTCTATCCACTAGCGGTCCGAACTCTTCTCGATCACGAACTCGTGTTCCAGTGCGCCCGGTTGGCTGTCCAACGGCACGGTCACCCCGCTCGGCGCGAACCCGATCCGACGGTAGAAGGCCTGCGCCCGCCCGTTCTCCTCGTGCACGATCAGCCGCACCCGCTCAAGACCCTGCCGCCAGGACCACTCCAGCGCCTCGTCGAAGAGCAGCTCGGTCAGCCCGCACCCGCGATGCTCGGGCCGCATGAACACCCCCACGAGATGCCCCTGCCGCCGCTCCACCGGAAACCCTGCCCAGTCGGTCGTCCCCGCCTCTTCCACCAGCACGGTCAGCGACCCGACCCAGCCCCCGTCCGGCCCCTCGGCCACGATCTGCTGCGCCCGGTCGGCCCCTTCCGCGGCCCCCTCGGTCCGCTCCTTCCAGTAGGAGTCCGGCCGGGCCTCCGCGTTCTCGTACGTCTCCAGAAAGGCGATCGACGCCGCCGGATCCCGTAGCGCGGCCAGCCGCAGCTCCCGCACGGCCGACCACTCATCGGCCCGCACGGACCGGACGACGTACCGCTCCCCATTACTCACGCTCATGGACGCCACCGTAGTACCCGCCCTTAAACGCAGAAAACCCCCAGCCGGTATCCCCGGCCGGGGGTTTTCTTCAAGTTTTGTTCGGCGGCGTCCTACTCTCCCACAGGGTCCCCCCTGCAGTACCATCGGCGCTGTGAGGCTTAGCTTCCGGGTTCGGAATGTAACCGGGCGTTTCCCTCACGCTATGACCACCGAAACACTATGAAACTGTCGAACAATGCCGCACCACATCAGGGATGTGGGGCTGTTCGTGGTTTCAGAACCAACACAGTGGACGCGAGCAACTGAGGACAAGCCCTCGGCCTATTAGTACCGGTCACCTCCACCCATTACTGGGCTTCCAGATCCGGCCTATCAACCCAGTCGTCTACTGGGAGCCTTACCCCATCAAGTGGGTGGGAATACTCATCTCGAAGCAGGCTTCCCGCTTAGATGCTTTCAGCGGTTATCCCTCCCGAACGTAGCCAACCAGCCATGCCCTTGGCAGAACAACTGGCACACCAGAGGTTCGTCCGTCCCGGTCCTCTCGTACTAGGGACAGCCCTTCTCAATATTCCTGCGCGCGCAGCGGATAGGGACCGAACTGTCTCACGACGTTCTAAACCCAGCTCGCGTACCGCTTTAATGGGCGAACAGCCCAACCCTTGGGACCGACTCCAGCCCCAGGATGCGACGAGCCGACATCGAGGTGCCAAACCATCCCGTCGATATGGACTCTTGGGGAAGATCAGCCTGTTATCCCCGGGGTACCTTTTATCCGTTGAGCGACGGCGCTTCCACAAGCCACCGCCGGATCACTAGTCCCGACTTTCGTCCCTGCTCGACCCGTCGGTCTCACAGTCAAGCTCCCTTGTGCACTTACACTCAACACCTGATTGCCAACCAGGCTGAGGGAACCTTTGGGCGCCTCCGTTACTCTTTAGGAGGCAACCGCCCCAGTTAAACTACCCATCAGACACTGTCCCTGATCCGGATCACGGACCCAGGTTAGACATCCAGCACGACCAGACTGGTATTTCAACGACGACTCACCGCGAACTGGCGTCCGCGTTTCAAAGTCTCCCAGCTATCCTACACAAGCCGAACCGAACACCAATATCAAACTGTAGTAAAGGTCCCGGGGTCTTTCCGTCCTGCTGCGCGAAACGAGCATCTTTACTCGTAGTGCAATTTCACCGGGCCTATGGTTGAGACAGTCGAGAAGTCGTTACGCCATTCGTGCAGGTCGGAACTTACCCGACAAGGAATTTCGCTACCTTAGGATGGTTATAGTTACCACCGCCGTTTACTGGCGCTTAAGTTCTCAGCTTCGCCCGACCGAAGTCGGACTAACCGGTCCCCTTAACGTTCCAGCACCGGGCAGGCGTCAGTCCGTATACATCGCCTTACGGCTTCGCACGGACCTGTGTTTTTAGTAAACAGTCGCTTCTCGCTGGTCTCTGCGGCCACACCCAGCTCGAGGAGCAAGTCCTCTCACCAGACATGGCCCCCCTTCTCCCGAAGTTACGGGGGCATTTTGCCGAGTTCCTTAACCATAGTTCACCCGAACGCCTCGGTATTCTCTACCTGACCACCTGAGTCGGTTTAGGGTACGGGCCGCCATGAAACTCGCTAGAGGCTTTTCTCGACAGCATAGGATCATCCACTTCACCACAATCGGCTCGGCATCAGGTCTCAGCCTCATGTGCGACGGATTTGCCTATCGCACGGCCTACACCCTTACCCCGGGACAACCACCGCCCGGGATGGACTACCTTCCTGCGTCACCCCATCACTCACCTACTACCAGCTCGGGTCACCGGCTCCACCACTCCCACCCACAGCAAAGCTGGGGGCAGGCGGCTTCACGGGCTTAGCATCACTGGATTCGATGTTTGACGCTTCACAGCGGGTACCGGAATATCAACCGGTTATCCATCGACTACGCCTGTCGGCCTCGCCTTAGGTCCCGACTTACCCTGGGCAGATCAGCTTGACCCAGGAACCCTTAGTCAATCGGCGCAAACGTTTCTCACGTTTGTATCGCTACTCATGCCTGCATTCTCACTCGTGAACCGTCCACAACTCGCTTCCGCGGCTGCTTCACCCGGCACACGACGCTCCCCTACCCATCACGATCCCCGTTGGGGGTATATATCGCAATGACACGACTTCGGCGGTACGCTTGAGCCCCGCTACATTGTCGGCGCGGAATCACTAGACCAGTGAGCTATTACGCACTCTTTCAAGGGTGGCTGCTTCTAAGCCAACCTCCTGGTTGTCTCTGCGACTCCACATCCTTTCCCACTTAGCGTACGCTTAGGGGCCTTAGTCGATGCTCTGGGCTGTTTCCCTCTCGACCATGGAGCTTATCCCCCACAGTCTCACTGCCGCGCTCTCACTTACCGGCATTCGGAGTTTGGCTAAGGTCAGTAACCCGGTAGGGCCCATCGCCTATCCAGTGCTCTACCTCCGGCAAGAAACACACGACGCTGCACCTAAATGCATTTCGGGGAGAACCAGCTATCACGGAGTTTGATTGGCCTTTCACCCCTAACCACAGGTCATCCCCCAGGTTTTCAACCCTGGTGGGTTCGGTCCTCCACGAAGTCTTACCTCCGCTTCAACCTGCCCATGGCTAGATCACTCCGCTTCGGGTCTTGAGCGCGCTACTATGTCGCCCTATTCGGACTCGCTTTCGCTACGGCTTCCCCACACGGGTTAACCTCGCAACACACCGCAAACTCGCAGGCTCATTCTTCAAAAGGCACGCAGTCACGAGACGAAGAGCAAGCTCTCCGTCCGACGCTCCCACGGCTTGTAGGCACACGGTTTCAGGTACTATTTCACTCCGCTCCCGCGGTACTTTTCACCATTCCCTCACGGTACTATCCGCTATCGGTCACCAGGGAATATTTAGGCTTAGCGGGTGGTCCCGCCAGATTCACACGGGATTTCTCGGGCCCCGTGCTACTTGGGTGTCTCTCAAGCAAGCCGCTGACGTTTCGACTACGGGGGTCTTACCCTCTACGCCGGACCTTTCGCATGTCCTTCGCCTACATCAACGGTTTCTGACTCGCCTCACAGCCGGCAGACTGTGAAAGAGAGATCCCACAACCCCCACGACGCAACCCCTGCCGGGTCTCACACGTCGTAGGTTTGGCCTCATCCAGTTTCGCTCGCCACTACTCCCGGAATCACGGTTGTTTTCTCTTCCTGCGGGTACTGAGATGTTTCACTTCCCCGCGTTCCCTCCACACTGCCTATGTGTTCAGCAGCGGGTGACAGCCCATGACGACTGCCGGGTTTCCCCATTCGGAAACCCCCGGATCAAAGCCTGGTTGACGACTCCCCGGGGACTATCGTGGCCTCCCACGTCCTTCATCGGTTCCTGGTGCCAAGGCATCCACCGTGCGCCCTTAAAAACTTGGCCACAGATGCTCGCGTCCACTGTGCAGTTCTCAAACAACGACCAGCCACCCATCACCCCGAACCCTTAACGGTCCGAGTGCACTGGGGCCGGCATCCGAAGACAGACCTTTACGGCCGTGCCCTCAGACACCCAACAGCGTGCCCGGCACACTCCCCGCTTCCCTCAACGTTCCACGCTCCGAAGAGCAGTACTGGAAGGAGAAGACGGTCAAGTGTGCCGAATAATCAACGTTCCACCCATGAGCAACCAGCACCGGACATTCGCCGATGTACTGGCCTCTGGACTGCCGAGGCAGCCTAGAAGTGCTCCTTAGAAAGGAGGTGATCCAGCCGCACCTTCCGGTACGGCTACCTTGTTACGACTTCGTCCCAATCGCCAGTCCCACCTTCGACAGCTCCCTCCCACAAGGGGTTGGGCCACCGGCTTCGGGTGTTACCGACTTTCGTGACGTGACGGGCGGTGTGTACAAGGCCCGGGAACGTATTCACCGCAGCAATGCTGATCTGCGATTACTAGCAACTCCAACTTCATGGGGTCGAGTTGCAGACCCCAATCCGAACTGAGACCGACTTTTTGAGATTCGCTCCACCTTGCGGTATCGCAGCTCATTGTATCGGCCATTGTAGCACGTGTGCAGCCCAAGACATAAGGGGCATGATGACTTGACGTCGTCCCCACCTTCCTCCGAGTTGACCCCGGCGGTCTCCTGTGAGTCCCCATCACCCCGAAGGGCATGCTGGCAACACAGAACAAGGGTTGCGCTCGTTGCGGGACTTAACCCAACATCTCACGACACGAGCTGACGACAGCCATGCACCACCTGTACACCGACCACAAGGGGGCGCCCATCTCTGGACGTTTCCGGTGTATGTCAAGCCTTGGTAAGGTTCTTCGCGTTGCGTCGAATTAAGCCACATGCTCCGCTGCTTGTGCGGGCCCCCGTCAATTCCTTTGAGTTTTAGCCTTGCGGCCGTACTCCCCAGGCGGGGAACTTAATGCGTTAGCTGCGGCACCGACGACGTGGAATGTCGCCAACACCTAGTTCCCACCGTTTACGGCGTGGACTACCAGGGTATCTAATCCTGTTCGCTCCCCACGCTTTCGCTCCTCAGCGTCAGTAATGGCCCAGAGATCCGCCTTCGCCACCGGTGTTCCTCCTGATATCTGCGCATTTCACCGCTACACCAGGAATTCCGATCTCCCCTACCACACTCTAGCTAGCCCGTATCGAATGCAGACTCGGGGTTAAGCCCCGAGCTTTCACACCCGACGTGACAAGCCGCCTACGAGCTCTTTACGCCCAATAATTCCGGACAACGCTTGCGCCCTACGTATTACCGCGGCTGCTGGCACGTAGTTAGCCGGCGCTTCTTCTGCAGGTACCGTCACTTTCGCTTCTTCCCTGCTGAAAGAGGTTTACAACCCGAAGGCCGTCATCCCTCACGCGGCGTCGCTGCATCAGGCTTTCGCCCATTGTGCAATATTCCCCACTGCTGCCTCCCGTAGGAGTCTGGGCCGTGTCTCAGTCCCAGTGTGGCCGGTCGCCCTCTCAGGCCGGCTACCCGTCGTCGCCTTGGTGAGCCATTACCTCACCAACAAGCTGATAGGCCGCGGGCTCATCCTTCACCGCCGGAGCTTTCGACCCTCACAGATGCCTGCGAGAGTGATATCCGGTATTAGACCCCGTTTCCAGGGCTTGTCCCAGAGTGAAGGGCAGATTGCCCACGTGTTACTCACCCGTTCGCCACTAATCCACCCCGAAGGGCTTCATCGTTCGACTTGCATGTGTTAAGCACGCCGCCAGCGTTCGTCCTGAGCCAGGATCAAACTCTCCGTGAATGTTTTCCCGTAATCGGGACGACACCACGAGAGCGGAACAGTCGGAGGAATGATCCGACCGTTCACAGCGTCCTCGCTGTGTTATTTCAAAGGAACCTCGTCCTCCCGAACGGGAGAGACGGGGTATCAACATATCTGGCGTTGATTTTTGGCACGCTGTTGAGTTCTCAAGGAACGGTCGCTTCCTTTGTACTCACCCTCTCGGGTTTTCCTCCGGGCTTCCCTTCGGTCTTGCGTTTCCGACTCTATCAGATCTTTCCGATCCGATTTCCTCGGTGCTTTCCAGGTTCTCGCTCTCGCGTTTCCCTTTCCGGCGATGTTGACTCTATCAGATCCTCTCGGTGTCTGACGCCCAGTCAACCGGGCTTGTCCTCGCGGCTGTTGGGCCGTTCCGACGTCTCAAACCTTAGCGGATTCCCCCGGCAGTTCCTAATCGGGCTGCCGAGCCCCATTCGAATTGAATTCGGGCACGCCGAATTCATCCCGGCTGGGAGATCGTGCTGGTGGTTTGAAGTGCCGCTCAGGCGGCGGAGGTGTTGTCGAAGAACCGTTACGGCTCCGCGGCAACCCGAAGAACTTTACGGATCGGGCATGGGGCTGTCAAGCGTCGCCTGTCAAGATCTTTAATCGAGGTCGGTCAGCCGGCCGCTGGCGTCCGGCTGGGCGTGCTCCACCCTGCGCAGCAGACGGGTGAGGACCTCGCCAAGGGCCGTGCGCTCCTCGGGGGAGAGGTCCTGGAGGAGGTCCTCCTCGAAGACCGAGGCGAGGCGCATGGCCTCCATCCACTTCTCCCGGCCCTCGACGGTGAGCTCCACGATGACGCGCACCCGGTTGGACTCGTCGCGCTCCCGGGTGACCAGGCCCTCGGTGACCATGC
Organism: Streptomyces cinnabarinus; assembly: GCF_027270315.1. Classification (NCBI taxonomy): domain Bacteria; kingdom Bacillati; phylum Actinomycetota; class Actinomycetes; order Kitasatosporales; family Streptomycetaceae; genus Streptomyces; species Streptomyces cinnabarinus. The sequence goes on from NZ_CP114413.1 coordinate 4,348,023, forward strand.
GGTCGATCCGGTGGGTCATCGCGGCCGGGGTCAGCCCGAGCCGCTTGGCGAGCTCGCTCGGACCCAATCGGTACGGGGCACCGGAGAGCACGAGGGCCTTCAGGACCTCCCACTCGGTGTTGCTGATGCCGAGCGTGGCCGTCTGGCGGCCGTAGGCGACGTTCATGCGGCGGTTCAGCCGGGACAGTGCGGAGACGATCTTCTCGACCTGGGGGTCGAGGTCCTGGAACTCGCGCTGGTAGGCGGCGATCTGCTCTTCGAGTGTCGGCTCGCCGCTGATGCCGGAGTTGTCGCCCATGGCGCTGAGTATGGCACGCCGACAGTTGGCGTTGAAGTCCTTCCATGTGTACTCTTTAGCTTCGAACTTTAGCTTTGAAGTCTTCAGATCTAACCACTTCAGATCTAACCACTTCAGGTCTCACTACTTGAGAGAGGTGAACGTGACCAGGGCGATGGGCGCAGCGATGCGCCGGATCCACGTGGGTAACGCACTCAGCGCGTTCGGGCTCGGCTTCACCGTCCCGTACCTGTACGTCTATGTGGCGCAGGTGCGTGGGCTCGGTGCCATGACGGCGGGTCTCGTACTCGCCGTGTTCGCCGTTGCCGCGCTGGTCGTGCTGCCGTTCGCCGGGCGGGCGATCGTGCGGCGGGGCCCGCTTCCGGTGCTGCTCGCCGCTCTGGTCACCGCCGCGCTGGGCGCGCTGAGCCTCGGGCTCGCGGGGAACGCCACGGCCGTACTGCTGTCGGCCGCCGCGCTGGGGGCCGGGCAGGCCGTGATGCAGCCGGCGCTGGCCACGATGATCGTGGACTGCTCCCCGTCGGAGACCCGGTCGCGGGCGTTCGCCATGCAGTTCTTCCTGCAGAACCTCGGTCTCGGTGTGGGTGGTCTCATCGGCGGCCATCTCGTCGACACGACCCAGGTCTCCTCCTTCACTCTGCTGTTCGCGATCGAGGCGGCGATGTTCCTGCTGCTGGTCGTGGTGATGGCGACGGTGCGCATGCCGCGTTCGCCGCGGATCGAGGGTGCGCCGGGGCAGTCGGCCAAGGGGAGCTGGAAGCAGCTGCTCGGGAACCGGGCGATGGTGCAGCTGTGTGTGCTGGGCTTCGTGCTGTTCTTCGCCTGCTACGGGCAGTTCGAGGGGGGTCTGGCCGCGTACGGCGTGGAGGCCGCCGGGATCTCCACCTCCGCGCTCGGCACGGCGCTCGCCGCCAACACGGCGATGATCGTCGTGGCGCAGTTCGTGGTGCTGCGGTTCGTGGAGCGGCGGCGTCGGTCGCGGGTGATCGCCGCGGTGGGTCTGATCTGGGCCGTGGCCTGGGTCGTGGCCGGGTACGCGGGGCTGGGGAACGGCAGCCAGGAGATGGCCACGGCGGCCTTCGTCTCGACCTACGCCCTGTTCGGTCTGGGTGAGGCGATGCTCTCCCCGACGGTCGCGCCGCTGGTGGCGGATCTGGCGCCGACGGGGATGGCCGGTCAGTACAACTCGGCGTTCGCCCTGGTGAAGCAGCTCGCGCTGGCGGTGGGTCCGGCGATCGGCGGCCCCATGGGTGCCGCGCTGCACGCGCCGTACATCGTGACGTTCCTGCTGTTCTCGCTGGGCATCACCCTGCTGGCGCTACGTCTGGGCCGTCAGCTCACGACGGCGCAGGACCACCCGGCCCTGGCGAGGAGCCGAGTGGTGGCGTCGGGCGGCGCGGCGCAGGCCGATCCCGCGCCGGCTCACGCCTGAGTCCGCGCCGGGGCTGTCAGGTGCGGGGCAGTACGAACTCGCACCACACCGCCTTGCCGCCGCCCGGTGTTCTGCGAGAGCCCCAGTTCGAGGCGATGGTCGCGACGATGGCGATGCCCCGGCCCGATTCGTCGGCCGGGTCGGCCCGGCGCATGCGGGGCAGGTGCTCGTCGCCGTCGGTGACCTCCACGATGAGGCGGCGGTCGGTACGGCGCAGTCGTAGGCGCATGGGCGGGGTGCCGTGCTGGAGGCTGTTGGCGACCAGTTCGCTGGCCGCGAGGACACCCAGGTCGTGCAGGTCCGTCGGGAAGCGCCAGCTCGTCAGGACCCCGGAGGCGAACGCCCGCGCGCGTGGGGCCGCCTCCACGCCGCCGAGGAGCTCCAGGGCGGCGTTGCGGAACAGTTCGGCGTCGGAGCCGGTGCGGGCCGGGTGCTGGAGGACCAGGACGGCGACGTCGTCGTCGTGGTCCGCCGTGACGCCCGCCGAGCGGACCAGGCGGTCGCAGACGACCTGGGGTGTGCCCGTGGCGCCCGCCAGGGCGCGCTCCAGGGACGCGATGCCCTCGTCCAGGTCCTCGTCCCGGCGCTCGACCAGACCGTCCGTGTAGAGCACCGCCGTGGAGCCGGGGCTGAGCGGGATCGAGCCGGACGCGTGCATCCAGCCGCCCGTGCCGAGCGGCGGCCCCGTCGGCTCGTCGGCGCGCAGCACGGTGCCGCTCTCGTCGCGGACCAGGATCGGCAGGTGCCCGGCGGAGGCGTACACCAGCCGCCCCTCGTTCGGGTCGTGGACGGCGTAGACGCAGGTGGCGATCTGGTTGGCGTCGATCTCCGTGGCGAGGCCGTCCAGCAGTTGCAGTACCTCGTGCGGCGGGAGGTCCAGGCGGGCGTAGGCGCGGACCGCCGTGCGGAGTTGGCCCATGACCGCCGCCGCGCGGACTCCCCGGCCCATCACATCGCCGATCACCAGTGCCGTACGGCCGCCGCCGAGGGTGATGACGTCGTACCAGTCGCCGCCGACCGCGGCTTCCGTGCCGCCCGGCTGGTAGGTCGCGGCGATGCGCAGGTCGTCGGGCTGTTCGAGTTCCTGGGGGAGCAGGGATCTCTGGAGGGTGACCGCGGTCTCGCGTTGGCGGCGTTCGCTGGCGCGCAGCCGCTCGGCGGCCTCGGCGTGGTCGGTGACGTCGGTGGCGAAGACCAGGACGCCCTTCTCGCCGTCGGCGACCGGGGTGCAGGTGAAGGTGTAGGAGCGGCCGTCGGGGGCCTTGCGGGACTTGACCGTGCGGGGCTTGCCGCTGCGCAGGACCTGGTCGAGGAGTGGGAGCAGGCCCAGTTCGTCCAGTTCCGGCAGGGCCTCGCGGGCCGGTTCGCCGAGCGTGCGGTCGCCGAAGGCGGTGGCGTAGGCGTCGTTGACGTAGGCGAGGCGGTGGTCGGTGCCGTGGACCAGGGCGACGAGCGCCGGTACGCGGTCGAGGACTTCGCGTACGGGGAGGTCGTCGAGGGCGGGGACGGGCGGGGGCTCGTCGGTGAGCTGTTCGGCTCTGGCCGCGGGGACGGAGCCCGCGCTCTCCCCGCGCCGCTCGGCGGTGACCGCGTGGTCGGTCCGCGCTGCGGCGCGGCGCTGCGTTCCGGGGAGCCGGGCGCTCCAACGCGTGAAGTTCACGAATCCTTGCCTCGTGTCGTCGTCTTCGGCCAGCTCCGGACCCCGGCCGGGGGTCTGGGGGGTGGCTCCCCGGGGATGCAGCACTGTGGGGACGGTCTCGTGGGAGTAGGTAGGGCGGGCGGCTGCCCGTCCAGGGTCGGGGGTCAGTCTGGCAGTGTGGCGGACCGCGCCGACATCCGTCAGACGCCCGCCGGCTCGGTGGAGTTCCTCGGTCCGGTCAGGACGACCCCTTCGGGTCGTTGCCGGTGTCCTGAGGAGGCTTTCCACCGGCCGCGAGTTCGAACTCCGCTCGGGGGTGTTCGAGTGAACCGAGGGAGACGATCTCCCTCTTGAAGAGCCCCGACAGCGTCCACTCGGCCAGGACGCGCGCCTTGCGGTTGAAGGTGGGCACCCTGCTGAGGTGGTAGACGCGGTGCATGAACCAGGCAGGGTAGCCCTTCAGCTTGCGTCCGTAGACGTGTGCGACGCCCTTGTGCAGGCCGAGGGAGGCCACCGAGCCGACGTATTTGTGCGCGTACGTCTGGAGCGGCTCGCCGCGCAGGGAGTGCGCGATGTTGTCGCCGAGGACCCTGGCCTGGCGCAGCGCGTGCTGGGCGTTGGGGGCGGTCTCGGCGTCGGGCCGTTCGGCGGTGACGTCGGGGACCGCTGCGGCGTCGCCCGCCGCCCACGCGTGCGTGGCGCCCTCGATGCTCAGCTCTGCGGTGCATTTCAGCCGTCCGCGCCCGGTGCGCGGGAGGTCGGTGGCGGCGACGAGGGGGTGGGGTTTCACGCCGGCCGTCCACACGACCGTGCGGGTGGGGAAGCGGGCGCCGTCGCTGAGCACCGCGACGCGGTCGGCGCAGGATTCCAGCCGGGTCTGCAGGCGTACGTCGATGTTGCGGCGGCGCAGTTCGGTGACGGTGTAGCGGCCCATCTCCGCGCCGACCTCGGGGAGGATGCGGTCGGATGCCTCGACGAGGATCCACTTCATATCCTCGGGGCGGACGTTGTGGTAGTACCGCGCGGCGTAGCGGGCCATGTCCTCCAGTTCGGCGAGCGCCTCGACACCCGCGTAGCCGCCGCCGACGAAGACGAAGGTGAGGGCCGCGTCGCGGATGGCGGGGTCGCGGGTGGAGGAGGCGATGTCCATCTGCTCGATGACGTGGTTGCGCAGTCCGATGGCCTCTTCGACCGTCTTGAATCCGATGGCGTGCTCGGCGAGTCCGGGGATCGGGAGCGTGCGGGAGACCGAGCCGGGGGCGAGGACGAGTTCGTCGTAGGAGAGCTGTTGGCCGCCGGTGCCCTCCTCCTCGGTGGCGAGGGTGGTGAGGGTCGCGGTGCGCTTGGTGTGGTCGATGGAGCGGACCTCGCCGATGACGACGCGGCACAGGCCGAGGGTGCGGCGCAGCGGCACGACGACATGGCGGGGGGAGATCGAACCGGCCGCGGCTTCCGGAAGGAACGGCTGATAGGTCATGTACGGGTCGGGTGTGACTACTGTGACCTCGACTTCTCCCCGTTTGATTTCTGGTTTCAACTTTTTCTGCAGTCGCAGGGCCGTGTACATCCCGACGTAGCCGCCGCCGACAACGAGAATGCGCGCACGTTCCTTCACCATCCCATGACGCACCCAGCGCTTGAGTTTGTCCACAGCCTCAGCAATTTGTGTGACCGGAGGTCATCGGGCCGCCGGGTTGGCCGAATTACCGGAGTGCGGGGAAGGTCCGCAGGTCAACGGGTGTGCGCCGGGGGGTAGCAGGGGGTGCAATCAGGACTTATGCGGCCCGTACGCCGATCGGGGGGCGCTCCGTGCGGAACGTGCCCCTTCTGAATTGACTCCCTCTCAACTATGTTCGTGTGTCGACGGGGTGTAGGGGGATGCGCTCCTCGGGCTCAATGGGTTCGCGACGGGCGGGCCCGGGTCCGGGCATGTTCACCACGCTCCGGCTATCAATGACGGGGAGAGTCTCCGGGGGGAGACGTCATTACCGGGGGAACGCTTATGCATGTTCAGGACTCTCATTGGTCGTCCACGTCCGCCATCGCAGCCGGTGGCGGAGCGATGGGCGCGACGATGGGCGGAGCCATGAACGCGGCGGGGAACGGACGCGGGGACAGCTCGCGCACGACTCCGCTGCGGGTCGACGCACAGCGCAATCTGGAGCATGTGCTCCGCGCGGCGCGCGAGGTCTTCGGCGAGCTGGGATACGGCGCGCCCATGGAGGACGTGGCGCGGCGCGCGCGGGTCGGTGTCGGGACGGTGTACCGCCGCTTCCCGAGCAAGGACGTCCTGGTGCGCCGGATAGCCGAGGAGGAGACCTCCCGGCTGACCGAGCAGGCGCGGGCGGCGCTCGGGCAGGAGGACGAGCCGTGGTCGGCGCTCTCGCGCTTCCTGCGCACTTCGGTGGCGTCGGGTGCCGGGCGGCTGCTGCCGCCGCAGGTGCTGCGCGTCGGGGTCGCCGAGGAGCAGACCGAGGGCGCCGGGTTCGACGAGGCGCGGGTGCCGCAGCAGCGGATGCAGCCGGGCGCGGGCGAACTGCGGCTGGTGCCGGGCGAGACCACCCCGGCGGCCTCGGGTGCCGCGGACGACGACGCCGGGGCCTCGGCGCTGTTGGACGTCGTGGGACAGCTGGTCGAGCGGGCGCGGGCGGCGGGTGAGCTGCGGACCGACGTGTCGGTGGCGGACGTGCTGCTGGTGATCGCCACGGCGGCACCCTCGCTGCCGGACGCGGCGCAGCAGGCGGCGGCCTCGGCGCGGCTGCTGGACATCCTGCTGGAGGGGCTTCGGTCACGGCCGTCGTGATGTGGTCGGCGCCGTGTTGACGGGTGGCTCGAAAGGGTGAGTTCGAGGCGTGGGGAGCCGTGTGCGATCCCGCCTCGGGAACCCTCGGCGGATGTTCCGGGAATTCCCGACATTCACCCCGACTGCCGCTTCACACACGTCACTTGCCCCTTCCCCGAACGGGTGATGGTCAGTACTGCTGCACGTCAAAACCGCTCGGACGAGTGGAAGGCGAGCATCGCCTGCTACTGACCAAAATTCGATATGGCACTCTGAACCGGTGTTCGGGACTGGTTGGGCTGGCGGCGGGGGCTTTCCGCGATGAGCGTTGACGGGCGCGACGGGTCACTCGATGACGGTGACGCGGAGGGCGGCGGCCCGGCCTCGCCTCACGTACCGAGTCAGGGCGGGCGCGCGGACGTACCGCAGGGCGGCGATCCCACCGTGGCCGGTATCCCGGCGCAGGGCGGCGAACCCGTGGAGGGCAGCGTCCCCGCGCAGCGCGACCGGCGCGAGGACGGCGTGCTGCCCCCTCCCAGGGATCTGCCCCCGTCCGACGCCGACCTGATCGGGCGAATGCGCTCGGGCGACGATTCGGCCTACGAGGACTTGTACCGTCGGCATGCCGAATCGGTACGCCGCTACGCCCGTACCTGCTGCCGGGACGGCCACACCGCCGACGACCTCACCGCCGAGGTCTTCGCCCGGATGCTCCAGGCGGTGCGCGGCGGCTCGGGTCCCGAGTACGCCGTACGCGCCTATCTGCTGACGTCCGTGCGACGGGTCGCCGCCACCTGGACGAAGTCCGCGAAGCGGGAGCAACTGGTCGACGACTTCGCCCTGTTCGCCACCCAGGCGGCGCGAGGGTCGGAGGTGTCCGACGACACTGCATCCAATAGCTCCTTCGGAGCGGGCCTGGACCTGGGCGCGGACGTGCGCGCGATGCACGAGGCCGAGCAGTCGATGGCCATGCAGGCCTTCCGGTCGCTGCCGGAGCGCTGGCAGGCCGTGCTCTGGCACACCGAGGTCGAGGACGAGTCGCCGAGCGAGGTCGCCACGCTCTTCGGGCTCGACGCCAACGGCACGCGCGTGCTGGCCAGTCGCGCCCGAGAGGGCCTGAAGCAGGCCTACCTCCAGGCCCATGTCAGCGCCACCCTCGCCAGTGACGAGGAGTGCGCCCGCTACGCCGACCGGCTCGGCGCCTACGCGCGCGGCGGACTGCGTACCCGCGCGGAGCGGGGTCTGCGCAAGCACCTGGAGGAGTGCGCCAAGTGCCGGCTGGCCGCGGGCCAGATCAAGGAAGTCGCCAGCGGTATCCCCGCCGTGGTCCCGGTCGCGGTCATCGGCTGGTTCGGCGCCGCCGGGTACGCCAAGGCGGCCGCGCTCATCGCGGGCGGCACCGGAGCGGGCGCCGCGGGTGCGGCCGGCGCCGCCGCCGCGGCGGGCGGCTCCTCGGGCAGTGCCGGTGCCGGTGGTGGCGCGGCGGCCTCCGAGGGGCTCGGCGCACCAGTGAAGGCCGGTATCGCCGCCGGTGTGGTCGCGGTGGCCGCCGCCGCGGTGGCCCTCGCCCTGGTCGCCAACCAGGATCCGGCGCCGGAGCCGGACGCCAAGCCGCCGGTCTCCTCCCCCGCCCCCGTCGTCGAGGAGTCCCCGACCCCGAGGCCCCCGAAGAAGGAGCCGCAGCCGGCCCCGCCCGTCCTCGCCCCCGAGCCGACACCCACCCCGACGCCCACCCCCACGCCGAGCCCGACCCCCACCCCGAAGCCGAAGCCGACGCCCACTCCGAAGCCGACGCCGACCCCGGCTCCCACCCCGAAGCCGACCCCCACCCCGACACCGACGCCCCCGCCCGCTCCGGCCGACTACCAGTGGAACGAGCTGGCGTACGACGTCAACGGCGACGGCACCGGGCCCGAGATGCGGATCGGCGAGAGCAACTGGGTGTGGCAGCGCTACGGCGTGTCGATCGACGGCACGCGGTACGCCCACGGCGTGACCGTGCACGGCAAGTCCTCCGTCACCATCGACCTCAACCGGGAGTGCAGCACCTACCGGGCCCTGGTCGGCGTCGACGACATGAACCTGATGCTCGGCAAGTTCACCTTCTCGGTGTACGCCGACGGGGTACGGCTGTGGCGGTCCGGAATGATCAAGGGTGGTGACCCGGCGGTCCCCGTCTCGGTCGACCTCACCGGGCGCGAGACCGTACGGCTGGTGGTGGAGCCGCACAGCCACTTCGACGGTGTGCTCCTCGCGGACTGGGCCGAGTCGAAGTTCGCCTGCGCGTAGCGGTACCGGCGGGCCCTACGCCTGCCGGGCCCCGGCACCGGCTCCCAGCGCGCCCCGCTGCGGGGTGATCCCCGCGGGCACGGCACGCGCGCGTGCCGGAGTGCCGGTCCAGCAGGTGCCCCGGCGGGCCAGCAGCCGGGTGAGCCAGAGCTCCAGGGAGACCAGGTCGGCCAGGCCGTCCAGGGGAAGGGGCTCGCCCTCGGCGGCCGCGCGCAGGGCCTTGCGGACCACACGGGCCTCCACCAGCCCCGCCTGCGCCAGCAGGGGTGTGCCGAAGAGAGCCATCAGGTCGTTCGCCGCCACCCTCAGCCCGGTGCGGGCGGCCACGGCCGCGGGGGCATGGGTCGGGGCACCCCAGCCCGGCGGGAGGTCGGCCACGCCGGAGCCCTCCAGGACCGTACGCAGGATCGCCGCGCGGGCGCCGGGCTGGACGCGCAGGGCCTCGGGGAGCGCACGGCAGGCGCGGACGACCTGGTTGTCGAGGAACGGCGCGTGCAGGCGCTGGAAGCGGATCTCGGCGGCCTGTTCCAGGACGCGCAGGTCGGCCGCGTGCCGGGCGAGCGCGGCACGCGCGCGGTAGTCGCCGGGCCGCTGTCCCGGGCCGACCCCGGAGCGGCTGGTCGCCCCCTGCAGGCGAACCGATACTTCAGCGAGTGCCTCCCCCGTCAGCCAGCGCGCCGCCGGGCCGGGTCTGGCCCAGGTGAGCGCCGCCAGCGACGCTCCTACGGCACCTCCGGGTTCGTCGAACCGGCGCTGCAGCAGGCGCTCGGCCAGCGCCTCCAGGCCGGTGCGATAGGGCGTGCGCGCCAGCTTGCGCGCCGCCCCGTACACCCGCGCGGGGACCATCACCGAGCCGTCCGCCTTGGCGAGGGCCGCGACGGGACGGACCAGGTGCCGCCGCTTGCGGTCCATCAAGAGGTCGGTCAGCCGGGCCGGATGGGCGTCCAGGACCTGGCGGGCGCCGTAGCCGGTGAAGTGGTCCGCGCTGCCCGCCGCGAGCCGGGACCGGTGCCGCGCCGCCGTCACCAGGGACGGCCCGGGTTCGTCGGTGAGCGGGCCGTCCAGATCGGCGTACGGCAGGCTCTCCTCGCCGCCGGCCACCACGACGTGGTGCAGCCGCGGGTTGGCCGCCAGGGTGCCCGCCCGCTCCACCTCGGACTCCCGGCCGCCCACGGCGAGGTCGTTGAAGGTGACCGCCAGCAGCCGCTCCCCCGCGCCCGTGCCGTGGCCCAGCACCGTGCCCGGCATGCCCGGCAGGCCGGCGGCGAGCAGCGCGAGGGTGCCGGAGGCCGGGCCGCCGGAGAGGTCGGCGCCGATCCCGGGAACGGGCATCCCGCGCGCGGCACGCCGTTCGGCGGGGCCCATGCCGGGCACGGGCCCGGGGTCGATGCCGTCGCCGGGGACGTGCCGGGGTGCGGAGAGCCGGGCGCGTACCGCCTCCACCAGGGCGTCGCGTACGGCGTCCACCGCGCTGTCCGGGTCGGCGGGGGGTGCCGCGACCGCGAGGGAGGCGACCGGCTCGTACCCGGCGATCTCGCGGGCCCCGGCGCGCAGGATCAGCGCGTGCCCCGGCGGAATGCGCCGGACGCCGTCATAGGGGGTGGAGTCGTCCAGGGCCGCCGGGACGTCGGGGGCCGCGAGCAGGGCGGCCAGGTGCCCGAAGTCGAGGTTGGCCTCGATGAGGTCGGCGAGGGGCAGGGCGGCGGTCGCGTACGCGGTGCCGCCGGCCCAGGGGGTGTAGAACACCGGCCGGGCGCCCGCCAGATCGCCGCACACCATCACCCGGCGGCCGACCTGGACGACGGCCGTGTAGCTGCCGGGCCAGGCCGTCAGATGGCGAAGTGCCCCGCCGCGCGCGGCGAAGAGACCGACCCGCAGCTGCTCGTCGCTCGCCCCGCAGATGCCGAGGACGGCGATCCGGGTCTGGGCGTCGGCCTGCACCACGCGCACCTCGTCGGGGCGCCAGTCGCCGACCGCCCACAGCGGATCGGGGTCGCCCCACAGGAGTTGGGACCCGACCGGGTGCACGGTCTCGCCGTCGGGCCCGGTGGCCCCCGCGGAGCCGATCACGGCGGCTCCCGCGGCGGTGCTGCTCCATCCCACCAACCACCGCATCGACGCCTCCACAGGCTGTGGACCACCAGTGCACCGCACGAACCGGTTCACCATGCTGCCATGAAGGACGCGTGCCGGAGACGCGGTGACACCGCTTGAGATCCGCGAAATGCGCCCCCGCGGGCGCCCCCTTGGAGCCTCGACGCCTGCCCGACGGGGCGTCAACACCCGTGCAGGCCAAGGCGATCGCCCGGCCATGGCGACGCGAATGCGCCCCCGGTTCACTCCCCGAGAACGCCCTTCACGCCCTCAATTTCCATGGTGGGAGCGGTAATCACCCGGAAAAGGCGGGGTCGGTTTTCGGCCAAATCGGCGTGACGACGACAGGTTTGGCCACTCTCCGTACAGGCCGTGCGCACCACTCGGGGTGCGCGCAGTCCGGGAGGCGGGACTCGCCCCCCGGACCGTTCCGCCGCCCGCGGGGATGGAGGCGGCGGTGTCCCCCAGCCCACTGGATCCAGTACAGCGGGCCGACCCACGCACGATCCATGGAACCGCTCCCCCGATGGCCGGAGAAGAGCGCACGCACAGGCGCACGGCCACACAGCGGGGGCACGTTGCAACCGTCCGTACCTGAACCGCACTTCAGTACGGACCACAATCCCGCCATCCGGAAGAATGCCCCTTAACGCTTGGGATGCGGCGAACTACGCTGGGTTTACGAATGCCGCGTGGTTATGCCAGCGCGGCAGCCGTCTGTGTCGAGGGGTGGCGCATGTCCAGGGAGCAACGCGGGCCGAACGAAAAGCTCGGCGCCGTTCTCGCCCTCGCGGGAATCAGCAACGCAGGACTCGCGCGTCGCGTCAACGACCTTGGCGCTCAACGCGGGTTGACTCTTCGCTACGACAAGACGTCGGTGGCGCGCTGGGTGTCGAAGGGAATGGTGCCGCAGGGCGCGGCGCCGCACCTCATCGCCGCCGCCATCGGCCAGAAGCTCGGCCGCCCGGTGCCGCTCCACGAGATCGGCCTGGCGGACGCGGATCCCGCACCGGAGGTGGGCCTCGCCTTCCCCCGGGACGTCGGACAGGCGGTGCGCTCGGCGACCGAGCTGTACCGGCTCGACCTCGCAGGCCGGCGGGCCGGCTCGGGCGGCATCTGGCAGTCGCTGGCCGGGTCGTTCGCAGTGAGCGCATACGCAACGCCCGCCTCACGGTGGCTGATAACCCCGGCCGACAGCTCGGTCGCGCGCGAGGTGAACCCCGCCGAGGGTTCCGGCGCACCGGTCAAAGTCGGCCACAGCGATGTGCTGAAGCTGCGGGAGGCCGCCGAGGACGCCAGGCGCTGGGACTCCAAGTACGGAGGCGGCGACTGGCGTTCGTCCATGGTGCCCGAGTGTTTACGGGTGGAGGCGGCGCCGCTGCTGCTCGGCTCGTACTCCGACGAGGTGGGCCGGGCGCTGTTCGGCGCCAGCGCCGAACTGACCCGGCTGGCGGGCTGGATGGCCTTCGACACCGGTCAGCAGGAGGCCGCGCAGCGGTACTACATCCAGGCGCTGCGACTCGCCCGCGCGGCGGCGGACGTACCGCTGGGCGGGTATGTGCTGGCGTCCATGTCGTTGCAGGCGACGTACCGGGGCTTCGGTGACGAGGGCGTCGACCTCGCGCAGGCCGCCCTGGAGCGCAACCGTGGCCTGGCGACCGCCCGGACCATGAGCTTCTTCCGGCTCGTCGAGGCACGCGCGCACGCGCGCGCGGGTGACGCGCAGGCCGCGGGAGCGGCGCTGAAGGCCGCCGAGGGCTGGCTGGAGCGCTCCCGGGACGGCGACCACGACCCGTCCTGGCTCGGCTTCTACTCCTACGACCGCTTCTGCGCGGACGCCGCAGAGTGCTACCGCGACCTGAAGGCGCCGCGTCAGGTGCGCCGGTTCACGGAGCAGGCGCTGTCGAAGCCGACGGAGGAGTTCGTGCGCTCGCACGGGCTGCGGCTGGTCGTCTCGGCCGTCGCCGAGCTGGAGTCGGGCAACCTCGATGCGGCATGCGAGCAGGGCGTGCGGGCGGTGGAGGTGGCGGGGCGGATCTCGTCGGCGCGTACGACGGAGTACGTGAAGGATCTTCTGCACCGGCTGGAGCCGTACGGGGACGAGCCCCGGGTGGTGGAGCTGCGGGAGCGGGCCCGGCCGCTGCTGATGACGCCCGCGTGATGCCGCCCTGAGAGCGGGCTCCTGAGAGCGGACTCCTGAGGCCGGGCGGGGAACCGGCGCTTCCTGGTTTGAGGGCATTGTCAGTGGCGCAGTGCACTATCGAAGCCGGGAGGTGATGCGGGTGCGTTCCGTGGCGTACGACTGTGACGTGCTGGTGGTCGGCGGCGGGATCGTCGGTCTCTCCACCGCGTATGCGATCACGCGTGCCGCGCCGGGGACGCGGGTCACCGTGCTGGAGAAGGAGACCGGGCCCGCCCGGCACCAGACGGGGCGCAACAGCGGGGTGATCCACAGCGGGATCTACTACCGGCCCGGCTCGCTGAAGGCCCGGTACGCCGTGCGCGGGGCCGCCGAGATGGTGAAGTTCTGCGCCGAGTACGACATCGATCACGCCGTCACCGGGAAGCTGATCGTCGCCACCGAGCGGGCGGAGCTGCCCCGGCTGCACGCGCTGGTGCAGCGGGGGCGGGAGAACGGCATTCCGGTGCGGGAGCTGGGGGCCGCGCAGATCGCCGAGTACGAGCCGGAGGTGCGGGGGCTCGCCGCGATACATGTCGGGACCACCGGGATCTGTGACTTCGTGGGGGTCGCCCGGCGACTGGCCGAGGCCTCGGGGGCGGAGATCCGGTACGGGGCCGAGGTCGTACGGGTGGATCGGCGGCCGGAGCTGGGGGTCGCCGTGCGGACCGCGGGCGGGGACGTCGTGCGGGGCCGGGTGCTGGTGAACTGTGCCGGGCTCTACTGCGATGAGGTCGCCCGCCTGACCGGGGACGATCCGGGGATGCGGATCGTGCCCTTCCGTGGGGAGTACTACTCGCTTTCGCGGCCCGAGCTGGTGCGGGGGCTGGTGTATCCGGTGCCTGATCCGGCCTTCCCCTTCCTCGGGGTGCATCTGACCCGGGGGATCGACGGAGGGGTGCACCTCGGGCCCAACGCGGTGCCGGCGCTGGCCCGCGAGGGGTACGGGTGGGGGACCGTGCGGCCCCGGGAGCTGGCCTCGACGGTGGGGTGGCCGGGGGCGTGGGCGATCGCGCGGCGGCATTGGCGGTACGGGGCGGGGGAGCTGCGGCGGTCGGTGTCCAAGAGGGCGTTCACGGATGCCGTGCGCAGGCTGCTGCCGGCGGTGTCCGAGGCCGACCTGGTGCCCGCGGCGGCCGGGGTGCGGGCGCAGGCCGTCCTGCGGGACGGCACGCTGGTCGACGACTTCCTGATCCGGGAGGGGGCACGGGCGGTACACGTCCTGAACGCCCCGTCCCCGGCGGCGACGGCGTCGTTGCCGATCGGGAGAGAGGTGGCGCGGCGGGCGCTGGGGGCGTTGGCGCGCACCTGACCGATCGGCCCTGACGGGGCCTCGTCCTCGAACGGCGAGGAAGCCGATGCGGCAGCGGGCGGGGCTGTCCGCTCCCGTAAAATCGGATCCACTGTGTCTGACTCCCTCCCCACCTCAGCCCCCACCCCCGGCCACGAGCCCGGCGTGTCCGTTCGGCATACGCGGGCCAAGGGGGAGCCACGGTTCCCCGACGGGCCGAAGGCCGATCCGGCGGGGTCGCATTTCGAGCGGCGGATCCGGAGCTTCCAGCCGCGCCGGAGCCGGGTGACGGCCGGGCAGGCGGACGCGCTGCAGCGGCTGTGGCCCAAGTGGGGGATGGACATCGACGGGAGCGAGGTTCTCGACCTGCGGGAGTTCTTCGGCAACGACCGGCCCGTCGTGCTGGAGATCGGGTTCGGGATGGGCGAGGCCACCGCGCAGATGGCCGCCGGCGACCCGGAGACCAACATCCTCGCCGTCGACGTGCACACCCCGGGGCAGGGCAATCTGCTCAACCTCGCCGACCATCACGGCCTGTCCAACATCCGGGTCGCCAACGGCGACGCGATCATCCTGCTCCGCGAGATGCTCGCCCCGGACTCCCTCGACGGCCTCCGCGTCTACTTCCCGGACCCCTGGCCCAAGAAGCGGCACCACAAGCGGCGGCTGATCCAGCCGGAGTTCCTCAGCCTCGCCGCCACCCGGCTCAGGCCCGGCGCGGTGCTGCACTGCGCGACCGACTGGGAGCCGTACGCCGAGCAGATGCTCGAGGTCCTGACCGCGCACCCGGACTTCGAGAACACGCAGGCCGACGGCGGTTTTGCGCCGCGTCCCGAGTTCCGGCCGCTGACCCGTTTCGAAGGCCAGGGACTGGACAAGGGACATGTCGTGAACGACCTGCTCTTCCGTCGCGTACACCGAGACGAAACCCTCAACGGCGCCTGAGCCCACCGCGCTCCTCTGCGGGCTGCGCCCCTCCCTCGTTAGGGTCAATGCCGTGGCCACCGATCCAGTTCCCCCGTACCCGACGCACCCCACCGGCCCGCCCGGCGGCGCACTTCGGCACGCGCACTGGTGGCAGCGGAAGTGGGTGCGCTACGGCGCGCTGATCACCCTGCTCACGCTCTCCGGCCTGGTCATCCTCGCCCTGGTCCGCGAACAGACCGGCACCCAGGGCTTCCTGGTCGGGCTCGGCCTCGCCGTACTGCCGGTGCCGCTGCTCATAGCCGCCTTCCGGTGGCTGGACCGGGTGGAGCCGGGCCCCTGGCGAAACCTGCTCTTCGCCTTCGCCTGGGGCGCCTGCGCGGCGGCGCTGATAGCCATCGTCGCCAACAGCTTCGCGACCAGATGGATAGCCACGGCCACGGCGGATCCGTCCAGCGCGGACACCCTCGGGGCGACCGTGATAGCGCCGATCGTGGAGGAGTCCGCGAAGGCGGCCGCCGTTCTGCTCGTCTTCCTCTTCCGGCGCCGGGACTTCACCGGGCTCGTCGACGGGGTGGTCATAGCCGGGCTCACCGCCACCGGCTTCGCGTTCACCGAGAACATCCTCTACCTCGGTACCGCCTTCGGCACCGACCAGCTCACCGGCGACAGCGGCATCGCCTCCGTCACCGCCGCAACCTTCTTCGTGCGCATCGTGATGTCCCCGTTCGCGCACCCCCTGTTCACCGTCCTCACCGGCATCGGCTTCGGCATCGCCGCGCTCTCCGGCGACCGGCAGCGCTGGCGGCGGATCCTGCTGCCGCTGTCCGGGCTGCTGCTCGCGATGGGCATGCACGCGCTGTGGAACGGCTCCGCGTCCTTCGGCCCGTTCGGCTTCTTCGCCGTCTACGCGGCGATCATGGTGCCCGCCTTCGGCCTGCTGACCTGGCTCGTGATCTGGACCCGCCAGCGCGAACTGCGCACCGTGCGGGAGGAGCTGCCCGCCTACGCCGTGGCCGGCTGGCTCACCCCGGCCGAGCCCTTCGCGCTCGGCTCGATGCGGGCGCGGCGCATGGCCCGGCAGTACGCCCGCCGCACCGCGGGCGGACGGCGGGCGGCGCGGGAGGTGGCGCAGTACGAGGCGTACGCGACCTCGCTGGCGTTCCTGCGGCACCGGGGGCGCCGCGGCCGTGCGGGCGCCGACTTCGTCGTGCGGGAAGCGGAGCTGCTGCGGGAGCTGTGGCGGCGCCGGGAGGTGGCACGGCCGGCGCTCGACCACGCGGCGCGGGCGACGGCACCGCCCGTCCCGGTGGTGGCGGCGCCCTGGCCGATGTACGGGGCGTACGGATACCCGGCACAGCCGAGCGGCTACCAGCCCTATCCGGCGTACCCGGCCTACAACCCGTACCGCACGTAGCGCCTGCGGGCATGCGAAACCGGCAGCCCTGACGTCGGGGGGTCGTCGTCAGGACCGCCGGGGTTCACGCGGGGGCGTGGGTCAGATGTTGAGGCCCTTGTCGCGCAGCCACGCGAGCGGGTCGATGCCGGAGGAGGACCCCTCGGGGTGGACCTCCATGTGCAGGTGCGCGCCGGTCACGTTGCCGGTCGCGCCCACCCGGCCGATGATGTCGCCGGTGGTGACCTTCTGGCCGACGGAGACGCTGATCGAGGACTGGTGGGCGTACCAGATCTCGGTGCCGTCCTCCAGGGTGAGCACGGTCTTGTAGCCGTAGGAGCCGTCCCAGCCGGCGCTGGTGATCGTGCCGGTGTGGACCGCCTTCAGCAGGGTGCCCGTGGGAGCGGCGAAGTCGAGGCCCGTGTGGTACCCGGAGGACCACATCGAACCGGCCTGGCCGAAGGTCGAGGTGAGGGTGAACGACGAGGTCGGCAGCGTGTACTGCTTGGCCAGCGCGGCGAGGCGCTCGGCCTCGGCCTTCTTGCGGGCCTCCTCCTCGGCCTTCGCCTTGGCGGCGGCGGCCTTGGCCTTGGCTTCCTTCTCCGCCTCGGCGGCGGCTTCCGCGGCGGCCTTCTCGGCGGCTGCGGCGGCATCCGCGGCGGCCTTGGTGTCTACCTGGTCCTGCTGCTGCTCGGCCTGGGCCATGATCCGGGCGCGCAGCGCCTCACCGGCGTCGGCGGCGCCCTGCTCGGTGTCCATCGTGGTCATGCCGACGCTGCTGAGCGGGGAGGCCGCCGTCTCGGGCGTCTCCTCGTCCGCGGAGTGGTCGGAGATCAGCGGCAGGTCGGGCATGGTGATCGCGACCGGCGGCTTGCCGGACTGCGCGCTGGCCATACCGCCCGCGCCGACCGCGGCTATGACACCGACGCCGAGAACCGTGGAGCTGCGGGCGAGTCCGCCGCCGCCCTTCTTGGCGACGCGATGCTTGCCGCGCACCGGGCGAATGGATTCCGCAGTGGGGTTCCACTCTTCGAACGGGCCCTCGTCGCTGCGATAGCTGCCGTAGCCGAAAGTCTCGTCCCCGCGTTGGCTCGGCACGAACGGGGCAGGGCGGTTTGACGCCACGTGGGCGTGCTCCTTTCCTTCCTTCTCGCCTACCGGGTTAGCTGACGGGTTCGGAGCAGGAAGGTCTCCTACGCGCGTATATCCGACCGGTTTTGCCCGGTGGATTACGCCCGATTCACCCCAAGTTGGTGGTTCCCCGGTTCCCTTACGGGATTCGGCGCGTGCGCACGGAGCCGACTCTTGTGACGGCTGGGACGACCGCGCTGCGTTATCGAACGTTAATAGACCCGGGGTGCGGATTCCAAGCCGTTCCGCTTGATCATTAACGAATCCGGCCGGAACTTTAGGGTCATGAGGGGTTTAAATCGGGCGAGTTGACCAAGGTTCACCTGCCACACAGTTGTTGACGGTATGTCAGTTGTTATGCGGAGGGCTTCCGTCCGATCACCCCCGGTGACCATCGGGGTCATCGGTCAGGGCCGCCGTACGGCGAGCAGGGCCATGTCGTCCGTCATCCCGCCCCCGCAGTGCCGACGCGCCTCCTCGGCGAGGGTCCGGATCAGAGCGGCGGGCTCGTGGAAGGCGCGGCCGGAGAGCCGACGCTCGGGGTCGTAGAAGACGCCGTGCGCGTCGCGGGCCTCGGACAGGCCGTCGGTGTGCAGCAGCAGGGTGGCGCCGCGCGGGAAGGGCACCTCCTCGGCGCGGTCGGGCCAGTTGCCGAGGTCGCTCATGCCCAGCGGCAGGGCGGGCTCCCCGGCGGGCAGCGGGCGTACGGTGCGGTCCGCGTGGAGCAGCAGCGGGGGCGGATGGCCGCGGTTGACGATCCGTACGACGCCCTCGCCGTGCGGGAGTTCGGCCAGTACGGCGGTGGTGAATCCCTCATGGGCGTCGATCCCCTCGCGCCGTGTGCCCTCCCGGGTCAGCGCCCGCTCCAGGCGCCGTGCGACGCCCTCCAGGTCCGGCTCCTGCTCGGCCGCCTCCCGGAAGGCGCCGATGACCACGGCGACGGCCGCGACGGCGCCCATGCCCTTGCCGCGCACATCGCCGACGACGAGCCGGACGCCCCACGGGCTGTCCACCACCGCGTACAGATCACCGCCGATGAAGGCGTCGGCCTGGGCGGCCTCGTAGCGGGCGGCGATGTCGAAGCCGCCGATCCGTTCCACGGGTTGGGGCAGGACGGCGCGCTGCGTGGCCTCGGCGATCTCGCGCTGCGAGGCGAGCCGCAGATCGCCGCGGCGCACCACGCGGTTGAGCACGGCCGCCAGGACGGCGACGGTGACCACGGTGATCACCTCGGTGACGGTGTCCGCGTCCACGCCGAAGCCGAAGCGGACATGGACGGCGTAGGCGGCGATCAGGGCCCCGACGCCGGTGATGACGGTGCCGAGCAGCGAGAAGAGCGGGGCGGCGACGAGCGGGGCGGCGGTGAAGAAGGGGACCGCGGTGAAGTCACGGGGGGTGCTGAGGTCGTACAGGATGCCGCCCGCGATCAGGGCCGCCGGGATGATCCGTGCGAGGGTGCGGCCGGACGGGAAGCGCCGGGTCCCCTGTCTGACCGAAGCCCGCACTGCCCGCCTCCCGCCGCGTCGCCGTCCCTCCAGGGTTCCCGGAGCGGGGCCGCGGGGCGAACGGGGTGGGCCGAGTGGATGAGTGGGCCGACATGCACCGAGGGCCGGAACCCTTTCGGATTCCGGCCCTCGGCCTTCAGTAGCGGGGACAGGATTTGAACCTGCGACCTCTGGGTTATGAGCCCAGCGAGCTACCGAGCTGCTCCACCCCGCGTCGGTGAAACCAGTGTACGTCATCCGCAGGGCCCGAAGCACACCCGTTTCCTCAGGCCGCCGGGTTGCCCGCGTGAGTGAGGGTCTCCCAGGAGACGAAGAGGCCGTCGGTACCGGCCGGGCGGGTCTTCTCGGCGAGCCTGCGGGCGGCCGGGACGGAGGCGCCGCGCCGGTCCTCCAGATGGTTCAGCGCGACCTCCAGGTCGGGCCCCATGGTCCGCCGGACCTGGCCGCCGCACAGCCAGGCCGGGGCGGGCTCGCCGCTCTGGTGCCGGGCGTGCAGCTCCATCGCGGCCTTGAGCCGGTCCTCCGCCTCGCCGTACAGATCGACGCCCTGGTGCCAGGCGGTCTCGGCGATGTGCGCGGTGGCGGCGATCGCGTGGCCGACGTGCTCGAAGTTCCGGCAGGTCTCCTGGGTGACACCCGGCTTGTACGTCGTCTGCCGGAACCAGTACGCCGCCAGGCGCTGCGGGGTGTTCATGCTGGACCCGGCCGGGGTGAGCGGGAGGCGGCCGTCCTTGTCGAGGTAGAAGTAGGCGGGCACGCGGTCGCGGAAGCGGGCCAGGGCGTGGTCGAAGGTCTTGTGGTCGTCGAGGAAGACGGCGATGCCGATGGCCGCGTCGGTGGTGACGAGGTCCCGGGTGCCGTTGGCGTCCGGGACCTTCTTGGTGACCTGGGGCAGATGCGCGGTCCGCAGCATGGTCTCGAACCGGCGCACGCGCTCCGCGGGCCATCCGGCGCCGTCGCTGTGCCGGACGATCTCGGCGGCCCGCGCCCAGGTCGCCCCGGCCCACCCGGCCTGGAGCCCGGCGTTCTCCCCGCTGTGCCGCTTCAGCTTCGCCGACCAGGCGTCCATGATCTCCCTGGCCTTGACGGCGTGCGGCGCCTTCCCGGTGACGGTGAAGAGCAGGGCCTGGGTGTAGGCGGCGATGGCGTCCCGGCGCTCCTGCGCACACCCCTGCCCCGCCGTCCTCCCGGCGGGACAGCGCACCTCCTCGTACGGCTCGGCCCGGTACTTGTAGGCGCCGTACTCACTGTCCCGCATGTCGAGATACGCCTTCAGCCACGGCTGCCTGCCCGCGGTGACGTTCTCGCGCACGGCCTCCAGCTGGGCGGCGCCGACGAGCACACCGGGGTGGGTGAACTCGGCGTCGGACGGGAGGGCACGGGCCATAGTGCTGCTGCCGGCGCCCGTGGCTCCACAGGCGCTGAGGAGAAGACCGACCACCACGAACACGACGGCACGCGCACGAACAGACCTCATGCAGGCAGCGTGGCCCGGTGCGGGGGCGGGCGCAGGGTTTGTTGGGCCGATCGGACCTGACGCGGGGTTACGCCAGAAGGTGCCGGTTCGGGGCCTTCGCCCGGTCCGCGTACTCCGGGAGTTCGAGTACGTCGACGCCGGCCGAGGTGAGCAGGCCGGTGCCGTCCGCCGCCACCACGAAGGTGTCCGGCTCCCGCCACGCCGTGACCACCCGGCGGACGCCCGCGTCCAGGATCAGCCGGGCGCAGGGGGCGGGGCGGGAGGAGCGGTGGGCGCAGGGCTCCAGGCTGCTGTAGACCGTCGCGGAGGGCAGGCGCGGGTCCTCGGGGTCGATCTTGGCGAGGGCCGCCTCCTCGGCGTGCACCACCGGGTCGTCGCCCTCGCGGGAGTGGCCGCGGGCGAGTTCGGTGCCGTCGGCGGCGACGACCACCGCGCCGACGCTGAACGCCGTGTCGGAGGGCGGGCACAGCTCGGCCAGCTCGCAGGCGAGCCGCAGCCAGTGGTGGTCGGCGGCGGCCGGGACATCGCCCTCGCCGGGTGCGGTCGGCTCGTAGCGCATCAGGACGACGTCCTGGATACGGCGGGTCTCCACCAGGCGCAGTCGTCCCTGCTGGTATGCGCCGGGGCCGAACAGGCGCGGGGCTGCCGGGTCGCCGACGAACAGCGGGGCCAGGACCAGCTGGAGTTCGTCCGCCAGGCCCTCCCGGAGGAGCTGGGTGTGGATGGTGCCGCCGCCCTCGACCATCAGCCGGTGTACGCCCCGGGCGTGCAGGTCCGCGAGCAGGCGGCGCCAGTCGAGGTCGGCGCCGAGGGAGACCACGTCCGCCGCGAGGCCGGCGGCACGGGCCGTCTCCGCGCCCTTGTCCGTCGTATAGACGGCCTTCTCACCGCCCGTGTGCCAGAAGTTCGCCGCCGGGTCCAGGTCGCCGCTGCCGCTGACGGTGACCTTCAGGGGGTACTCCGGCCGTCCCGCGGCGATCCGGGCCGCGCGCCGCTCGGGCGAGTTCACCAGCAGCCGCGGGTTGTCGGCGCGGATGGTGCCGGCGCCGACCAGGATCGCGTCGACCGAGGCGCGTACCTCGTCGACCCGGTCGAAGTCGGCGGGGCTGGAGAGCAGCAGCCGCTCGGGGCCGGTGTCGTCCAGGTAGCCGTCGAGGGAGACGGCGGCCGACAGCAGGACGTAGGGGAGGGGCATCGGTGCTCCATCGGGGCCGGCGGGGCGACGGGGTCGGGGCGGTGGGGCAGCAGGGTCAGGTCGGCGGGCTTGGTTCAAGTTTTAAGCAAACCTACACTGGAGGCATGACGACCCGCTGGCTCACCCCCGAGGAGCAGCGCGCCTGGCGCGCGTACATCGGTGCCGCCCACCTCCTGGAGGACACCCTGGACCGGCAGCTCCAGCATGACGCCGGCATGCCGCACCTGTACTACTCCATCCTCGCCAATCTCTCCGACTCCCCGGACCACCGGCTGCGGATGACCGACCTCGCGGAGCAGCTGAAGATCACCCGGAGCCGGCTGACGTACGCCGTGACGCGGCTGGAGAAGGACGGTCTGGTGGCGCGCGAGGAGTGCCGGTGGGACAAGCGGGGCAGTGTCGCCGCACTGACGGAGGAGGGGATGGCCGTCCTGGAGCGGACGGCGCCCGGTCATGTGGCGACCGTGCGAGCGGCTCTCTTCGATCACCTCACGCCCGAGCAGGTGGGCCAGCTGGAGGAGATCTTCAGCGGGGTCACCCGGGTGCTCCAGGGCGGGGACGCGGCCGACATGCCGTGGCTGCGGCGCTCCTCGTGCGGTGGTGAGTGAACCACGCGTGAGCCGCGCCACATCGCAGTTGCTTCAAACTTAAAGCATGAGCTAGGGTCTCGATTCGAGGATCTGCTTCAAATCTGAAGCAGCAACCCAGGACGACCGGAGACCCGCATGTCCGAGCACCCCGCCGCCACCACGCGCTCCCGCGTCCGCGTCCCGCTGCGCTTCCAGGACGGCTACAGCGTCGACGCCGACCTCGTCACCTTCCACGGCCTCACCGACGGCCAGGAGCACGTGGCCGTCGTCCTCGGCGACCCCGGACCCGTCCCGCTCGTCCGGCTCCACTCCGAGTGCCTGACCGGCGATGTCTTCGGCTCGGCCCGCTGCGACTGCGGCCCGCAACTGCGCGAGGCGGTCGAGCGCATCGCCGAGCGCGGCGGAGTGCTCCTCTACCTCCGCCAGGAGGGCCGCGGCATCGGCCTCTACAACAAGCTCGACGCGTACGCCCTCCAGGACCAGGGCCTCGACACCTACGCCGCGAACGCCGCCCTCGGGCTGCCCGAGGACGCCCGCGACTACACGGCCGCCGCCCAGATGCTGGCGGCCCTCGGCGTCGACGAGCTCGACCTGCTCTCCAACAACCCGGACAAGGCGGCCCAGTTGCGCGACCTCGGCATCGCCGTGCGCGACCGCGTCCCCACCGGCGTCTTCACCACCGCGCACAACGTCCGCTATCTGCGCGCCAAGGTCCTCCAGACCCAACACACGCTGCCGCTCGGCGAGTTGACGGAGCGTTCGGCGGTCTGAACCGCTTTCGAATTGGCTCTCCGACGTCTGGTGCGCAGCTGTTCGACTACGTACAGTGCTGCGGCCGGGCTGTGACTGGGGGGTTGCCGTGGGGCGATTAGGGCGTGCGGGACTTGGGCGTACGGGGCGGAGAACCGTCCTGCTGGGCGGGGCGCTGGTGCTGCTGGGCAGCCCCTGGCTGCGGGAACCGCTGTACGAGTACCAGCCCGACAAACCCGTGGTGTCCTTCGTGCACCGCGCGCTGTACGTCCCGACGTGGGATCTGTCGCCGAGTTCGGAGGGCTTCGCCGAGCCGCTCTACCTCGCGGGCAACACGGCCCTGATCGTGCTGCTCGCCGGTGTTCTGCTCACGACCCGGCTGCTGACCCGGAGCCCGGCCTCCGGCGGTCTGCGGTGGCTGGCCGCGCTCGGCGCGGGCGTACTCCTCTCGCTCGTCGCGGCGGTGACGTCCTGGGCCGTGGTCAAGGCCGACGGCGACGAGTCCCTGCTCTTCTTCGGCTCCCCCACGAACGCGGTGATCGTCAACTTCCTGGTGGACGGCCTCGTCTTCGGGGTGCTGCTGGGCCTCGGCCTGGCGATCGCGTCCGGCGGGACCGGTACCCGCGCAGCCATGTCCCGTATCCGCGAACGGAGCAGCACCATGGCCCCTTCCTCGGCACCCCGGTCGTCCGACGTCCCCGGCGGTGCCGTGGGCTCCACCGCGCCCGACGACACCACCCGCCACCTGTGCGCGGCCGCCTACACCGACCCCGGCTTCACCCGCCGCGTCGTCGAGGACGTGCTGCGCGACGAGTTCGGCGCGATCGCCCCCTCCCCCGGCGTCGACCTGGTACCGGTGGTCCGCCACAGCCTCGCGGCCCGCCGGCTGCACAGGGCCCGCGACCACCGGCTCGCCGCCGTGTACCTGCTCATCGCCGCCTTCGGACCGCTGTGGCTGGTCTACGGCCACCTCTCCTTCAAGGCACTGGCCGCCGCCTCCCGGGCCCCGCGGCGGGCGGTGCGCGGACGGGAACCGGTGGACACCGCGGCGGCCGTACGGTGGCTGGTCGCTACGGTCGCCGGGATCCTGCTCGCCGGAGTGCTGCTCGGCATGTTCCTCTCCGCGCTGCCGCTGTCCGGGGTGTGGAGCTGGCTCGCCGGGTCGTACGCGCGGGGCGTCCCGCCGCTGCTGGCGGTGATCGGCAGTGGGGTGTGGGCGTTCTGGATCATGAGCCAGGAGGAGCTGAACACCGACCGGCTGATGCGCGCGAGCCTGCGGCGCGAGACCTTCGACGCGCAGGCCCGCCCCGAGTCCGCCGCCGAGCCCTCCGCCGAGCCCTCGTGGGCGACGGCCGGAGTGCGGGCCATGGCCAAGTCGCAGTCCGGCAACGTCACCGTCTACAGCGGCTTCTCCCCCTTCATCGGCCAGGGCGTACGGCAGTCGCAGTGGGCGCTGTCCCTGCCGCTGCTGCCCGCCGCGCCCGGCACCCCGCTCACCGGCTTCGACACCTGGGACGCGGTGGAGCAACTGCGCGCCCGGCTCCGGGAAGCGGCCGCGCGGCCGCCCGTCGACGGCGGGCCCAGCCTCGCCGCGCTGGAGGTCGAGGACCGGGTGTTCGTCAGCGGCACCCAGCTGGCCGAGGACCGCCGCCTGCTGCCCGCCCTCGTCAAGGCCCCCACCACCCGGCTCTCCGACGCCGCCGTACGCGAGATCGCGCTGGACCCGCAGGGCACGCCCCGGCACTGTCTGGCCGCCCATCTGCCCCTGTGGGGCGGCGCGGTGGTGCCCAGTCAGCTGCTGCACATCGCGGTCGTGGGCAAGACCCTGCACCTGCACTGCGACCGCCATGTCCTCACCCCGCTCCGCCCCGACCTGCGCGGAGTGGACCTGCTCCCCGCCTCGCTCACCCCCGCGCACCGGGCGGGCCTGCTGCTGACGGCCCTGCGGCGCAGTGGCGCGGCCCTGTTCGGCGCGCCCCGGGCCGTCGTGGGCGACGCCCTGCGCGAGTGGGGCAGACCCCGCCGGCGGCGCCGGGAGCGGGCGGCCGCGCAGACGGACCCGGCCTTCGACCGCGGGGCACGGCTGAGCGTCCGTGAGCACGCCATGAGCGCGGAGTACCTGGACCACTTCCAACGCGTCGACGCCGAGCGGGCGTTCGCCGCGCTGGACCGGCACGCCCTGGCCGCCGTGCGGGACTTCCTGGACGAGCGCGGGGTGGACACGACCGACTTCCGCACCCAGACGCAGACGATCCTCAACCACGGTGTCCTCCAGACCGGCGGGGTCAGCGTCGTCGGCAACCAGGCCGTCGGCCAGGCCGCCCAGGCGACCGCCCACAACGCCACGGCCACGGCACCGGCCCCGCAGTAGCGCATCAGTCCGAAAGCGCGACAGCTCAGGAGCTCGACAGCTCGACAGGAAGGAAGCCCTGATGTCCCAGCAGCCGCCCGAGGGAACGAACTTCGGTGTGCAGCAGTTCGGCGGGCAGAGCCAGGTCGCCAACCAGGCCGTGGGCCCCGGCGCGCGGGCCGTGGCCGGCCAGGTCTCCTTCCAGTCCCTCACGGCCGACCAACGGACCCAGATCCACGACCACCTGGCCCTGGTCGAACGCCTCCTGGACGAGCACCGCGCGGGCCTCCCCGACCAGGACTCCCCCCGCGCGGAGCTCCGCCGCCTGCGCGACGAACTGGGCGAGTCCGCCCCCGAACCGGGAGTAGTACGCCGGGCCCTGGACCGCCTGACGGCTTTCGCCGAACCGGTGGCCCCGCTGGCGGCGGCAGTGGCCGCGCTGGCCTCGGCGATCCCCTCGCCCTGACCGGAATCGGGGCTTCCTGTCACAGGACAGCCACAGCACCCCCACGCGGCGCCGAGGCAGCGCATGATTCCCTCTCAGCGTTCTTGATCCTCTGGGGGACCCATGAAGACCCGTAAAGCCGCCGCCGCCATAGCCACCCTGCTCGCCCTCGGCACGGCGGGCCTCACGGCGTGCGGCAGCAGCGACGAAGCCGACCCCGCCGCCTGCAAGGCCGCCATGGCCGAGCAGATGAAGGACGCCATGGAGAGCGGCAAGGAGGGCAGCCGCCCCGGTGCCTGCGACGGCCTCAGCGACAAGGAGATCGAGAAGATCGCCGGCGAAGTCGTGGGCGACCAGATGGAGGACTCCCTCGGAGACCTCGACGCAAGCCTCGACGACTCCCTGGAGGACCTGGAGACGGCGGCCCCGTGACCGGCGCGGCAGCCCGCCGCCAGGCACGAACCGGCCTGCCGGCCAGGCCCGCCTGAACGCGAATCAGCCCCTGCCCCGCGGTCTCCACCGCAGGCCAGGGGCTGATCACTCGGTAGGCCCTGTGGGACTCGAACCCACAACCAATGGATTAAAAGTCCACTGCTCTGCCAATTGAGCTAAGGGCCCAGGCGATGTTGCCCCCACGAGCATAGCCGGACGTGGCCGGGTCTCCGATCGGGTATTGGGGACACGGCCGCGTCCGGGGCGTACGGGGCTACGGATCGACCGGTTCGGGGGCGCCGGCGCGGGCCGCCTCGCGGGCGATCGTGCGGGCGTGCTCGGGGTTGAGGAACCAGTGCCGGGCCGAGGCCAGCCACCAGGTCGCGGCGAAGCCGAGCACGGCCAGGACGGCGACCGGGGCGTAGTTGAAGGTCTCGGCGGTGACCGGGGAGACCTGCGGAAGCATGAAGAGGACCGTGATGACGCCGACCCAGCCCACCGCCACCACACCGATCACCTTCGACCAGCGCCCGAGATGCCAGGGCCCGCGCTCGAACTCCTCTCCCTTGCGCAGCCGCAGCAGCGTGGGGATGACGTAGGCGATGTAGAGGCCGATCACCGCGATCGAGGTCACGGCCGCGTACGCCGTCACATTGATCAGGTAGGGGAGGCCCAGGACGAGCGCCCCGAGCGCGGCCAGCCACACCGCCGCCACCGGGGTCCGCGTGCGCGGGCTCACCGAGTGCCAGATGTGCGAGTAGGGCAGCGCGCCGTCGCGCGAGAAGGCGTAGATCATGCGGCTGTTGGCGGTGACGGACGCCATCCCGCAGAACAGCTGTGCCCCGATCACCACCAGGAGCAGCAGCTTTCCCGCCGTCGCGCCGAGCGCGTCGAGCAGGATCTGGGCGGGCGGGGCGCCGGTCGGGGAGTTGAGGGCCCCGTCGTAGGACTGGATCGCGAAGGTGAAGCCGAGCAGGAGGACGAGGCCCGCGATCCATGAGGTCCAGATGGACCGCACGATGCCCTGGGGGCCCGCCGTGGAGGCGTCGTGCGTCTCCTCGGTCATATGGGCGGAGGCGTCGTAGCCGGTGAAGGTGTACTGCGCCATCAGCAGGCCCAGCGCGACGACGTAGACCCCGCTGCCCCAGCCCGTGTTGTTGACGAACTCGCCGAAGACGAACGACGCGGACCGGTGCTCGTCCGGTACGAAGGTCAGCGCGCCGACGATGACCGCGACCCCGATGACGTGCCACCACACGCTCACGCTGTTCAGCAGCGCGACGATCCGCACGCCGAAGGTGTTCAGCAGGCCGTGCAGGACCAGGATCCCGGCGAAGAGCAGGATCGTGCGGCCGGGCGTCACCTCGAAGTCGAACTGGAGGTTCAGGTACGCGCCCAGGAAGGACGCCGCGCCGAAGTCGATGCCCGCGGTCACCGCGACCTGCCCGAGCACGTTGAACCAGCCCGTGAACCAGGCCCAGGCCGCCGCGGTACGGGGCGGGGCCAGCCGGTGGGCCCAGAAGTACAGGCCCGCCGAGGTCGGATAGGCCGAGCAGATCTCCGCCATCGCGAGCCCGACGAACAGCGTCATCAGACCTACGGCCACCCAGCCCCAGGTGATCACCGCAGGCCCGCCGGTGTTCATGCCGAACAGATACAGCGTCAGACAGCCCGACAGCACCGAGATGATGGTGAAGGAGACCGCGTAGTTGGAGAACGCCGACATACGGCGGGCGAGGACCTGTGTGTAGCCGAGCTGGGCCAGCCGCTCTTCGTCGGAGACTTGTCCGTCACTTGTCATGCCCCCAGCAATTCCCGCCTGATGGGCGTGACATGCGTCACAACTGGCTAAAAAGAAGGCCCGCACGACCGAAATCGTGCGGGCCACTGCTCTTACGGCTCAGGGTCAGCCGTTGCGCTTCCAGCGCGGCTTGTCGTCACGGCGGCCGAAGGAGGAGGAACCGGTGCCACCGCGGTGGTCGTCACGGCGGCCGTAGGGGCGCTCGTGGCCGCCGGAGCGGAAGCCGGGGCGGTCACCCTGGCGGTCGCGGTTGAACGGACGGTCGCTGCCACGGTGCCCACCACGCTCGTCGCGGCGCTCGAAGGAGCGGCCACCACGGTCGTTGTCCCGGCGGAACCCACCACGGTCGTTGTCACGACGCTCGAACGAACGGCCACCACGGTCGTCGAAGGAACGGCCGCCACGGTCGTCGCGACGGAAACCGTCCCGACGGTCGTTGTCCCGGCGGAAACCGCCCCGCTCGTTGTCACGACGCTCGAAGGAACGGCCACCACGGTCGCCGTCCCGACGGTCGTTGTCCCGGCGGAAGCCACCGCGGTCGTTGTCCCGACGGTCGAAGGAACGCTCACCACGGTCGCTGTCCCGACGGAAACCGCCCCGGTCGTTGTCGCGGCGCTCGAAGGAACGCTCACCACGGTCGTTGTCCCGGCGGAACCCACCACGGTCGTTGTCACGACGCTCGAAGGAACGGCCACCACGGTCGCCGTCCCGACGGTCGTCACGGCGCTCACGACGCTCGTACGAACCCTCGGCACGCTCGGCCCGGTCCACGTCCTGCGCCACCGGCTGCTCCGGCACGGCCGCCTCGGCCGCGGCCACCGCCGCCTGCGCCTCGGCCACCGCGGCCTCCGGGTCCTCGCCGCGCTCACGGGCGACCCGGGCGACCAGACGGTCCGCCTCCTCGCGCAGCTCGGCCGCACGCCGCTGCGCACGCTCCAGCTGCTTGGTGAGGTGGGAGACCTCACGCTCGGCCTGCTGCGCGGCGTTGCCCGCGGACTCCGCCTGCACCTCGGTCATCGAACGGGCGCCGGTGATCTCGGCGACCTCCGGGTCGAAGGCGGCGCCGCCCTGGATGATGTGACGCCCGGCGTCGACGCCGGCGTCCTCCATCAGACGGAAGATCTGACGCCGCTGGTGCGGCAGCGACAGGGACACGACCGTGCCCGTGCGACCCGCACGCGCCGTACGGCCGGCCCGGTGCAGGTAGTCCTTGTGGTCACCGGCCGGGTCGACGTTCAGCACCAGGTCGATGCCGTCGACGTGGATACCGCGCGCGGCGACATCGGTGGCGACGAGGACGTTGACGTACCCGTCCTTGAAGTCCGCCAGCGTCCGGGTGCGCGCACCCTGCGTCATACCGCCGTGCAGCGCGTCCGCCTTCACCCCGGCGTCCTGCAGCTGCTCCGCGACACGGTCGGCGCCGAGCTGGGTGCGGACGAAGATGATCGTGCGGCCCTTGCGGGAGGCGATCGCGGCCGTGACCGGCGCCTTGTCCTTGGGCTTCACGATGAGGATGTGGTGCGACATGGTCGTCACCGCGCCCTGGGCGGCGTCGACCTCGTGGCTGACCGGCTCGTTCAGGTAGCGGGAGACGAGGGTCTGGATCTCGTTCTCCATCGTCGCGGAGAACAGCATCCGCTGACCGCCCGCCGGAACCTGGTCCAGCAGCTCGGTGACCTCGGGCAGGAAGCCCAGGTCGGACATCTGGTCGGCCTCGTCGAGAACGGCGACCTCGACGTCCTCCAGGGAGCAGGCGCCCCGGTTGATGATGTCGCGCAGCCGGCCCGGAGTGGCCACCAGCACGTCCACGCCGCGCTCCAGGGCGTAGATCTGGTTGCCCATCGACGTACCGCCGCAGACGACCTTCATCTTCAGGCCGAGCTGGTCACCGTAGGGCTGGAGGGCGTCCGCGACCTGCATCGCGAGCTCACGGGTCGGGGTGAGGATCACGGCGCGCGGACGGTGCTTCTCGGTACGGCCGCCGGAGAGGCGGGCGAGGGTCGGCAGACCGAAGGAGAGGGTCTTGCCGGAGCCGGTGCGACCGCGGCCCAGGATGTCCTTGCCGGCCAGGGCGTCCGGGATGGTCGCGGCCTGGATCGGGAAGGGGGTGGTCACGCCGTTCTGCGCGAGCTTGCGCACGACGCCCTCGGGGAGACCGAGGTCCGCGAAGGTGACCTCGGGGGTCTCCTCGACGGAGTCGCTCGCGCCACCCTCGACGACGACGTCGTTCTCGTCGTTCTCGGGCAGGACGATGTGATCAGAACTGGAAATGGACATGCGTATGCGAAACCTTCCGGAGTCTCGTCGGCACGCGCCCGTCAACTCCGTGATTCGCAATACGACCGCCTCTATGCGGTCAGCCACGGCAAGGGAGAGAACGCGCCACACGGCGCGCTCTGCGTTGGCGCCGGGCAAATGGGATCAAACGATCTACCACCATACGCACCCCCACCCCCCCAAGGCAAACCGAGTCCGGTAGACCTACGTCACACCGGAGCCCCGGCCTCCGGCGCGGGCTCGCGCCGGAGCATCGGCTCCGCCTCCCCGTGCGCCGAGGAGGACGGCTCGGCGACCGTCGGCGAGGCGGTGACCGTCGGCTCGGGCTGCGTCGGCGTCGGGGTCGGCTCAGCCGGACGGGTCGGCGTCGGCTGCTCCTTCGTCGGCGCGGGCGGACCACCGGGCTTCTCCGTCCGGTCCGGCTTGCCCGGCTCGTGAGCGTCCTCACTCGGCCCCGCCGACGCGGGTGCCGACGGCGACGCCGACTCCCCGTCCTTGCCCTTGCCCTTCCGCTTGCCCTTGCCCTTCCGGTCCCCCTTGCCGTCCTTGCCCCGCTTGCCGTCGGACACCGCGGCCCCGTACCCCGCACCCCCGCCGGACACCGCCGACCCGCCGTCCGGCGCCTCCCCACCACGCCGCCCCGCCGAGTGCGACGGCTTCGCGCCCTTGTCGGCACCGTCGTCACCCACGCTCATACACCCCGCGGCAGCGGCGACGGCCATGACGGTGGCGACCAGACGGACAGGTACGTACAAGGGGCGCACGGGCAGCCACCTCCGGTGGAGGATGAAGGAGTCAACCTCCCCAACTCCCCCCGCCCACAAGAGGACACGCGACCCGCGTCAGCCGGGGCTCACCCGTACCCGAGCGCATGCAGCCGGGCGTCGTCGATACCGAAGTGATGCGCGATCTCATGCACCACCGTCACCTCGGTCTCCGCCACGACGTCCTCCCGCGAATCGCACATCCGCAGCGTCGGCCCCCGATAGATCGTGATCCGATCCGGCAGCACCCCCGCGTACCACTCGCCCCGATCCGTCAGCGGCGTGCCCTCGTACAGCCCCAACAGCTCGGGATCGTCCGCGGGCGGCTCGTCCTCCACGAACACCGCGACGTTGTCCATCAACCGCGTCAGCTCCGGCGGAATCCGGTCCAGCGCCTCGGCGACCAGTTCCTCGAACTCCTCGCGCGTCATCTCCAGCACAGAGCCATTGTCCGGTACGCGAGGCCCGTACGAGAGCCGCCGACGCCCGGCATATCAACCCGCACCCTTGGGCATACGGGACCAATGTCCCGCGTCCCAGCCGCAGACCGGATACTGACCGCAGCCCACCGCATCCGCAGGACCCCGCGCACTCTGGCCCGCCGACGCCGCACCCGCCGGGCGCCGCCCAGCACGCTCCGGCTCACCCCTCGGCCGAACCCCTGGATCCGCGCCCTGGGACTGGTCACCGTCGTCCTGCTCGGCGCCTGGCTGGGACTGCTGGTCGTGGGCAACGTACGGGTCTCCGTCGGCCCCATGGACACCACCATGACCCTGCGCCCCTCGGTCAGCGGCGGCACAAAGATCAACATCTCACCGCTCGGCGCACTCCAGCTCGACAGCCACATCGCACCGGTCCGCCTCGACGTCAACGTCGACCAGCTCGACCCCGAACGCGCCCAGGCCCTGGTCGACCACCCCGAACGCCTCTCCGGACTCCAGGACGAAGTCGCCCACGACGTCGCCCACGGCACCCGCGACCTGGCCCTGCGCTCCTGCGTCGCCGTCGTCACCGGCGCCACCGCACTCGGCCTCGCCGTCTACCGCCGCCCCCGCCGCGCGCTGGCCGCGGGCGGCCTGGCCCTGACCCTGCTGGCAGCGTCCGGCGGCACGGCGGCGGCCACCTGGAACCCGAACTCGGTACTGGAACCCAGGTTCTCCGGACTCCTGTCCTCGGCCCCCTCCCTCGTCGGGGACGCACGCAGCATCGTCACCGAATTCGACGTCTACCAAAAGGAGTTGGCGCGCCTGGTCACCAACGTGACCAAGCTCTACGACGCGACCTCCACCCTCCCGGCGTACCGGCCCGACCCGACGACGATCCGCGTACTCCACGTCTCCGACATCCACCTCAACCCGGCGAGCTGGAAGATCATCGCCTCACTGGTGGAGCAGTACCAGGTCGACGTGATCGCCGACACCGGCGACACGATGGACCACGGCACGGCGGCGGAGAACGGCTTCCTGGACCCGATCGAGGACCTCGGCGCGCCCTACGTCTGGGTCCGCGGCAACCACGACTCGATGCTCACCCAGCGCTATCTGGAGGACCTGAAGAACGTCCACGTCCTCGACGAGGGCCACGCCCGCACCATCGCCGGCCTGCGCTTCGCGGGAATCGGCGACCCCCAGTTCACCCCCGACCGCACGAACAGGACCGGCGCCGAGGCCACTCAGGAACTGGCCGGCGCCCGACTGGCCTCGGCCCTGCGCGACCAGCGGGCGGCGGGCAGGCCGGTGGACGTGGCCATGGCCCACGAACCATCGGCCGCACGCGAGGTGGACGGCGAGGTCCCGTTGATCCTCGCCGGCCACCTCCACCACGACGAGATGGAGATCCTCGAACAGGGGACGCGCCTGCGCATCGAAGGCTCGACGGGCGGCAGCGGCCTGCGCGCGGTGGAGGGCGACTACCCGGACCCCATCGAGGCGTCGATCCTCTACTTCGACCGGGACACCCGTCGCCTCCAGGCCTGGGACGAGATCGAACTGGGCGGTCTGGGCCTGACGACAGCCGAGGTCAGCCGCCACCTCCCGGAGGAGAACCAACCGGGTGTGTCACCCACCCCCACCCCCTCCCCGTAAACCGTTTTGGCGATCCCTCCCGCCATCCCATATGCTTCTCACGTCCCCGACGCGCTGAGAAGCGCGCAGGCGGGCCGATAGCCCTCATCGTCTAGCGGCCTAGGACGCCGCCCTTTCAAGGCGGTAGCACGGGTTCGAATCCCGTTGGGGGCACGCAGTACGGTGTGCGACACTGTTGCACGCAAAGCTTGGTCCTGTGGAGCAGTTTGGAGTGCTCGCCACCCTGTCAAGGTGGAGGCCGCGGGTTCAAATCCCGTCAGGACCGCTGAGGTTTCCCCGGAAGCCTCGTGGCTGGGTAGCTCAGTTGGTACGAGCGATCGCCTGAAAAGCGATAGGTCGCCGGTTCGACCCCGGCCCCAGCCACAATCGCTGAACAACGCAACGCCCTCGTCGAGATCATCGGCGGGGGCGTTGCGCTGTCGTGCGTTGCTTGTCGTGCGGCGGGACGACCGTGAACATTCGAGCCTTCAATGGTTGACGGCACAACTGAGCGCGCTTTGTATTGCCTTGCGGGATACCGCTATAGGAGTAATGTCCGAAATGGCGGCCAGCGGGAAAGTCCCCCTGCGCCTCTATGCACACGTACTCCGCGCGCTCACCACAAGGTGGAATGTCATGCGACGCGTATTCTTCCTCATCCCCATGGCCATCATCGGCCTCATCGCGTTTCTCGCCCCGACGGCCTCGGCGGTCAGTCCCCACTTCGTGGGCACACCGACTGCCACCCGCTCGGGCAACAGCCTCACGGTCTCCGGTAAGGAGGCCGGACTCGGCAACCAGCAGTCCGTCGACATCAGAGTGACCGCCGACGCCGCATGCATCAACCCCGGCGGCCAGGACCCCAACGCCGCGAACAAGCAAAGTGTCGCCGGCGGAGGACAGTTCCCGGTGCAGAACGGCAAGGCCAAGTTCACGGTGACTGTGACGGCCACCTTCAAGCCTTCGTGCAGCCCTCCGATGACTGTGCAGTTCAGCAACGTCGTAGTCACTGACATCGGAAACGGCATCTCCGTCTCGCTGCCCGGAACCTTCTGACTCGCGAGCCTCACTCCGAGGCCCAGCACACGATCAAGGCCCCGACATTCGGATCGGGGCCTTGTGGTGACTGTGGCCGAAGCCCGGAAGCTGATAGTGACGCGGGGCCCGGGCAAAAGCGTTCGCCAGAAAAATCTGTGGGATGAGATCCTGGGTCGCGTATGTCTACGCACCCTGCCCCCGCCCTCGGCGCCCTCGCCCCCCGTCTGACCGAGCTCTCCTTGCGCGACGCGCATCGGATCGGTCGGCGGCTCGAAGGTGCGCGCAAGATCCGCAAGCCGGAGGCTCGCGCCGCTGTGCTCGCCGAGATCGAGGGCGAGGTGGCGAAGGCCGAGGAGCGCATGGGGGAGCGGCGGGCCCGGGTGCCGGCCGTCTCGTACCCCGAGCAGTTGCCGGTCAGCCAGAAGAAGGACGAGATCGCGGCCGCAATCCGTGATCATCAGGTCGTCATCGTGGCCGGTGAGACCGGGTCCGGCAAGACCACGCAGATTCCGAAGATCTGTGTGGAGCTCGGGCGTGGTGTGCGGGGCATGATCGGGCACACCCAGCCCCGCCGGATCGCCGCCCGTACCGTCGCCGAGCGGGTCGCCGAGGAACTGCGTACACCGCTCGGCGAGGCCGTCGGCTGGAAGGTCCGCTTCACCGACCAGGTGAATCCGGAGGCCACCTTCATCAAGCTGATGACGGACGGCATCCTGCTCGCCGAGATCCAGACCGACCGTGAGCTGCGCGCCTACGACACGATCATCATCGACGAGGCGCACGAGCGGTCCCTGAACATCGACTTCCTGCTCGGGTATCTGGCGCAGTTGCTGCCGCGCCGGCCCGATCTCAAGGTCGTGATCACCTCCGCGACCATCGACCCCGAGCGGTTCTCCCGGCATTTCGGCGACGCCCCGATCGTGGAGGTCAGCGGGCGGACGTACCCCGTGGAGGTGCGCTACCGCCCTCTCCTCGAAGAGGACTCCGACGACGCCGACCGCGATCAGATCACCGCCATCTGCGACGCCGTGGAGGAGCTTCAGGGCGAGGGCAAGGGCGACATCCTCGTCTTCCTCTCCGGTGAGCGGGAGATCCGGGACACCGCGGACGCTCTGGAGAAGAAGAAGTACCGGTTCACCGAGGTACTGCCGCTGTACGCGCGCCTCTCGCACGCCGAGCAGCACCGCGTCTTCCAGCCGCACACGGGTCGCAGGATCGTTCTGGCGACCAACGTCGCCGAGACCTCGCTGACCGTTCCCGGGATCAAGTACGTCATCGACCCCGGCTTCGCCCGGATCAGCCGCTACAGCCATCGCACCAAGGTCCAGCGGCTCCCCATCGAGGCGGTGTCCCAGGCCAGCGCCAACCAGCGCAAGGGCCGTTGCGGTCGTACGAGTGACGGTGTCTGTATCCGGCTGTACAGCGAGGACGACTTCCTTGCCCGGCCCGAGTTCACCGATGCCGAGATCCTGCGTACGAATCTCGCTTCCGTCATCCTCCAGATGACCGCCGCCGGTCTCGGTGACATCGAGAAGTTCCCCTTCATCGATCCGCCGGACCACCGCAACATCCGTGACGGTGTCCAACTCCTCCAGGAACTGGGCGCGTTGGACCCGGCGCAGAAGGACGTGCGCAAGCGGCTCACCGACACGGGCCGCAAGCTGGCCCAGCT
The DNA here is from genome assembly GCF_027270315.1 of Streptomyces cinnabarinus. Taxonomy (NCBI): domain Bacteria; kingdom Bacillati; phylum Actinomycetota; class Actinomycetes; order Kitasatosporales; family Streptomycetaceae; genus Streptomyces; species Streptomyces cinnabarinus. The sequence goes on from NZ_CP114413.1 coordinate 4,383,837, forward strand.
GCCCGTCGACCCTCGCCTGGCCCGGATGGTCCTGGAGGCGGACCGGAACGGCTGTGTCCGCGAGGTCATGGTGATAGCCGCCGCGCTGTCCATCCAGGACCCGCGTGAGCGTCCCGCCGACAAGCAGGCGCAGGCCGACCAGCAGCACGCCCGCTTCAAGGACGAGACCAGCGACTTCCTCGCCTATCTCAATCTCTGGCGCTATCTCCGCGAGCAGCAGAAGGAGCGGGGTTCCAGTTCCTTCCGGCGGATGTGCAAGCAGGAGTATCTGAACTTCCTGCGGATCCGTGAGTGGCAGGACATCTACACGCAGCTGCGGACGGTCGCCAAGCAGATGGGCATCCATCTGAACGAGGAGGACGCGGCCGAGCAGAGCGTGCATGTGTCCCTGCTGGCCGGTCTGCTGTCGCACGTCGGTATGAAGGACGTGAAGGACGGCAACAAGAACGAGTATCTGGGCGCCCGCAGCGCCAAGTTCGCGATCTTCCCGGGTTCGGCTCTCTTCAAGAAGCAGCCGCGGTTCGTCATGTCCGCCGAGCTGGTGGAGACCTCACGGCTGTGGGCCCGGGTCAACGCGAAGATCGAGCCGGAGTGGGTCGAGCCGCTGGCCGGGCATCTGCTGAAGCGGACGTACTCCGAGCCGCACTGGGAGAAGGACCAGGCCGCGGTGATGGCGTACGAGAAGGTGACGCTGTACGGCGTGCCGATCGTCGCCCAGCGCAAGGTGAACTACGGCCGGGTCGATCCGGAGGTCTCCCGCGAGCTGTTCATCCGCAACGCGCTCGTCGAGGGTGACTGGCGCACCCATCACAAGTTCTTCGCGGACAACCGCAAGCTGCTGAGCGAGGTCGAGGAGCTCGAACACCGGGCGCGGCGGCGGGACATCGTCGTCGACGACGACACGCTGTTCGACTTCTACGACCGTCGGGTGCCCGAACACGTCGTCTCCGGCGCCCACTTCGACTCGTGGTGGAAGCGGAAGCGGCACGAGGAGCCGGAGTTCCTGGACTTCGAGCGGGAGATGCTGATCCGGGAGTCGGCGGAGGCGGTCACCAAGGCCGACTATCCGGACTCGTGGCGGCAGGGGCCGTTGAAGTTCCGGGTGACGTACCAGTTCGAGCCGGGCGCGGACGCGGACGGTGTGACGGTCCACATCCCGCTCCAGGTGCTGAACCAGGTCACCGACGAGGGCTTCGACTGGCAGATCCCGGGGTTGCGGGAGGAGGTCGTGACGGAGCTGATCCGTTCCCTCCCGAAGCCGATCCGCCGCAACTACGTGCCGGCGCCGAACTTCGCCAAGCGCTTCCTGGACACGGCGGTCCCGCTCCAGGAGCCCTTGACGGTGACGATGGCCCGCGAGCTGAAGCGCATGGTGGGTGTGCCGTTCGAGGCGGACGACTTCGACTGGGCGAGGGTGCCGGATCACCTCCGGATCACCTTCCGGATCGTGGACGAGCGTCGCCGCAAGCTGGCCGAGGACAAGGATCTGGAGGCGTTGCGGCTCCAGCTGAAGCCGAAGGCGCGCCAGGCGCTGTCGCAGGCCGCGGCGGCCACCGCCTCTCGTGAGGGCGGGGAGTCGCTGGAGCGCAAGGGTCTGACCGACTGGTCGATCGGCACGCTCGCCCGGGTCTTCGAGACGCGTCGGGCGGGGCAGCCGGTGAAGGCGTACCCGGCGCTGGTGGACGACGGCGACACGGTCTCCGTGCGGCTCTTCGACAGCGAGGCCGAGCAGGCCCTGGCGATGTGGCAGGGCACCCGGCGGCTGATCCTGCGCAACATCCCGGTCAACGCGGCGAAGTACGCCTCCGACAAGCTGACGAACGCCCAGAAGCTCGCCCTGTCGGCCAATCCGCACGGCTCGATGCAGGCGCTGTTCGACGACTGCGTGATGGCGGCGGCGGACAAGCTGATGGGGGACTTCGGGGGGCCGGCGTGGGACGAGGAGTCGTACCGGAAGCTGTACGAGAAGGTCCGTGCGGAGATCGTCGACACCACGGTGCGTACGGTCGGGCAGGTGCAGCAGGTGCTGGCCGCCTGGCAGGCCTGTGAGCGGCGTCTCAAGGCCGTGCAGAGCCCGACGCTGCTGGCAAACCTGACGGATGTCCGTAAGCAGCTCAACGCGCTGGTTAAGCCCGGCTTCGTGACGTCGGCGGGGATTCGGCGGCTGCCTGATCTGATGCGGTATCTGGTGGCGGCGGACCGGCGGCTTCAGCAGATGCCCACGGGCGTCCAGCGGGACACGACCCGTATGGAGAAGGTCCATGAGATGCAGGACGAGTACGCGTGGCTGCTGGAGCAGATGCCGCAGGGGCGTCCGGTGCCGCAGCAGGTGCTCGATGTCCGCTGGATGATCGAGGAGCTCCGGGTCAGCTATTTCGCCCATGCGCTCGGCACGGCGTACCCGGTCTCGGACAAGCGGATCGTGAAGGCGATCGACACGCTGGCGCCGTAACGGCTCCCGCACAGAGGGTGAGTTCGACCAGGACACCCACCCTCCTGTACAGTCTCTTCTCGCAGCGCAACGCAGGAAAAAGCGCCGCGAAACCTGGTCCTGTGGAGCAGTTTGGAGTGCTCGCCACCCTGTCAAGGTGGAGGCCGCGGGTTCAAATCCCGTCAGGACCGCATCGATGAAGTAGAGCCCGGCCCGTCAAGGGTGCGGGCTCTACTCATGCCGCCACACAACCCGACAACCTCACCGCCCTGCCAAGGTGGAGGCCGCGCCCGCGGCGCAGCCGCAATCGGGTACAGCAAATCCCGTCAGGACCGCATCAACGCAGAAGGGCCCGGATCGAAAGATCCGGGCCCTTCTGCGTTGCCTCGTAGAGGGCACGAAGGTGCCCCGCGTCCGCTCACGCCGTCTTGACGGCGTCACATTCGCTCGGTACCCAGAAACCAGGGCTCCTTCTCCGTACGGCCCCTGGAGGTGGCGTATGGCGGCTTCGGCTAGGCACGAGACGCGGGCGTTGCTCCGCGCGCATCTGTCGGCCGCTTCGTCCTACCGGCATCTCACCCGGCACTGTCCGATCTGCCATCAGCTCCTGCGGCTCGCGATGGACTCTCCACCGCCCTCCGCCGACCACACGCCCGACGAGCAGGTGGAGGCCGCCGAGCCCGTCGAGGACGGCAGTCCGTCCCCCGCGTGACGCTCGCCGGCCTCAACACCCGCCCCGCCGGGGGGCGCTGGAGGGCATGCCTCCTCTAGCGCACATACGCCAAAGGCAACAAGCTCCCTGGCATGTGACGGGTGTCACCGCATGAGTTTCCGGAACCGCGGTACTTACACCCCACCTACAACTGGTCAATTTAATATGTGCAATTGCACCACCCACGGGGCCGCGTCCACAGGAGATCCGACACCCCTCCCCAGGCTCCGACAAGGCCACACACAGAGCCGTCCCTGAGCCTGTCAGGACGCACAAAAAAGATCGCGCTGGACCCGGCGGAGTCCAGCGCGATCTACGACGCACCCTGTCAGTTGCCTGAAGCCGTGGGCGTGGGTGCTGTTGGGGCAGTACCCGCGTCGCTTGGAGCTGTAGGGCCCGGACGCCTCGGCATGTTGGGGGAACTGCCGAATTGCCCGGTTATGTAGTTGTTCAGGCTTCGCTGCGCTGCTGCGGGATGCCCGCGAGCAGAGCGCGGACCTCAGCCTCGCGGTAACGGCGGTGTCCGCCGAGCGTACGGATGGACGTGAGCTTTCCGGCCTTCGCCCACCGCGTGACCGTCTTGGGGTCGACGCGGAACATGGTGGCGACCTCAGCCGGGGTCAGCAGCGGCTCGGCATCAGGGGTGCGAGCGGTCATGAGCGGCCTCCTCGGGAGAACCGAACCTTCTCGGTTCTTTCCTCTAAATTCTGCACCTTGACCCGCGTTGCCCGAAATGGCGGACGCGAGTCGAGTCGGTTATAGGACGAACGGCTTGTCCTCGGCACTACAACTACACCATCTGTCCAGCCGCGTCGGCCAAACCGATGGAATTGCCCCTCCAGGTGTTCATCAGCGACGGAAGCCGATGGACCATGCCATAGCGGACAGTCACGCCGCTGTGACGATCAGTCACAGGGCGATCAGGAGTCACCAGACCCCCCAAAGCGTGCAATGCGAGCGGAGCCCTCCCCGGACTCCTTGTCCTATTTTGGCATGAGGGGGGGCAAGAGACGCAAGGGCCGCGTAAGTGCGGTCCATCACGCTTGACACACCTTGAGGTGAACGCCCGGATCGGGTCGTACGTCCCTTGTTGACGAAACTTCAGCAACTCGGGTCGCATGTGAGGGAGGACGAAACCCCAAAATGGGCGTCTGGTCAAACGTCAGTTCGTGACCTGGGCCACACTCGGCAGCCTCAGGGGCTCAGTTGGCCGACCGCCGGTCCCGTACCGACCGCCACCGCTCCACCAGCCGCCCGTACGCCGCACCCGCCGCAGCCCCGTCCCCGGCGCGCAGCGCGGCGATGCCCTCGGCCACGTCCGCCGCCGAGTGGTCGTCCTCCAGCTCACCGGCCGGCAGGACGTGCACCAGGCCGCCGTAGTCGAGTTCGACCAGGGAGCGCGGATGGAACTCCTCCAGCCAGCGCCCGACCTCCACCAGGCCGTCCATCAGCGGCCCTTCCTCGATGGTGTCCTTCAGCGTCCTGAGCGCCCGCGCCACCCGGCGCCGCGCCTGCACCATCGGCGTGCGGTACCGCAGCAGCGGCGGGATCTCGCCGGTGCCCTTGTCGTAGCGCCGCTCCTCGTCGGAGACCAGCACGAACCAGTGCAGCGGCACCTGCCAGGTCGAGGTGCGGATCCAGGGCCGGGCGTCCGGATTGCGGGACAGCCACCGCTCGTAGTCCTGGGTCGCCTGCCGCCGTACGACCGGGGGGAGTACGGCGTCCAGGACCGGTGCCGGGAACTCCTCGGCCAGATCGCCGAGCGCCTGCCAGCCGCGCAGCCTGGTGCGCCACGGGCAGACGCACACCACGCCGTCCACCTCCAGCACGAACGCGTCCAGGCTCTCGTGCACCGGCACCGGGACCGGCGGGGTGGGCAGCAAGTCGGCGAGGGCGCGGCGCAGTTCGTCCTGGTACGAGGGGCGGTCGGTGCGGCGGGCGTAGCGCGTCCAGTGGCCGCGCTCGGGTTCGGGGAAGGCGGCCAGCGGCTCGTACACGCGCAAGTAGGCCGCGTACGGGACGATCACCGAGGACACCTTGGGCACGCCTGCTCCCTCCCCCGCCGTCTGCCAGGAAAACCTGCGAAACCCGCTCACAAAGCGGCGGGAAAACTATGCAAATCGTCGCACGGGGGTACACCGGGAGTAGGTGATCCTGAGCACGTCGAGGTGGCGGGGCGCCCCAGGCTCTAATCTCGTCCCACACAGCTCCCGCCACCCGTACGGGAGCTGCTCCGAACCGCCGCTACTTACCCAGGAGTCACCACAGTGACCGACGTAACCGACGGCGTCCTGCACACCCTGTTCCAGTCGGAACAGGGGGGTCATGAGCAAGTCGTGCTCTGCCAGGACCGTGCCAGCGGCCTCAAGGCCGTCATCGCCATCCACAGCACCGCGCTGGGCCCCGCCCTCGGCGGTACGCGCTTCTACCCCTACGCGACCGAGGCGGAGGCCGTCGCCGACGCCCTCAACCTGGCGCGCGGGATGTCGTACAAGAACGCCATGGCCGGTCTTGACCACGGCGGCGGCAAGGCCGTGATCATCGGCGACCCGGAGACGATCAAGAGCGACGAGCTGCTGCTCGCCTACGGTCGCTTCGTGGCCTCCCTCGGCGGCCGCTACGTCACCGCCTGCGACGTCGGCACCTATGTCGCCGACATGGACGTCGTGGCCCGCGAGTGCCGCTGGACCACCGGGCGCTCCCCCGAGAACGGCGGCGCGGGTGACTCCTCCGTGCTCACCGCGTTCGGCGTCTACCAGGGCATGCGCGCCTCCGCCCAGCACCTGTGGGGCGACCCGTCGCTGCACGGCAGGCGGGTGGGGATCGCGGGCGTCGGCAAGGTCGGCCACCACCTGGTCGAGCACCTCGTCTCGGAGGGCGCCGAGGTCTTCGTGACCGACGTCCGCGAGGACGCCGTGCGCCGGATCACCGAGCGGCACCCCGGGGTCACGGCCGTGGCCGACACCGAGGCGCTGATCCGGATCGAGAACCTCGACATCTACGCGCCGTGCGCGCTCGGCGGCGCGCTGAACGACGACTCCGTGCCGGTGCTGACCGCCAAGGTGGTCTGCGGCGCCGCCAACAACCAGCTCGCCCACCCGGGTGTGGAGAAGGACCTCGCCGACCGCGGGATCCTCTACGCGCCGGACTACGTGGTGAACGCCGGCGGTGTCATCCAGGTCGCCGACGAGCTGCACGGCTTCGACTTCGAGCGGTGCAGGGCGAAGGCGGCCAAGATCTACGACACCACGCTGGCCATATTCGCACGTGCGAAGGCGGACGGGATTCCGCCGGCCGCCGCGGCCGACCGGATCGCCGAGCAGCGGATGTCGGAGGCCCGCCGCGCCCGCTGACGGGCCGCTCCTCGAGGCGCTCTTGAACGCGTCCGGTACCCGTCGGCGAGCACTTAGAGAGAACTCTCACGTTCGTCGGCGGGTCGCCCGCCCAGAAGTAGTTAAAATCGCGGTTGACCAGCGGGGACGGGGCGCCCCGAGGGTCCTGGGTCCAGGCACGTGCTGCGGGCGACGTACCGTATGCGCGTGGGCTCAGGTACCGTGGAAGCCCTACGGGCCGGTCTCTCCGAGGAGAGTCCGTTCCGGATCATGAACGCGTGTCAAGACTCTGGGGCCGTCGAGCCCCGTCACCGAGGGGGTCGAGCCATGGGGCGCGGCCGGGCCAAGGCCAAGCAGACGAAGGTCGCCCGCCAGCTGAAGTACAACAGCGGCGGGACTGACCTGTCGCGTCTGGCCAACGAGCTGGGCGCTTCGACTTCGAACCAGCCGCCGAATGGCGAGCCGTTCGAGGACGACGAAGACGACGATGACCCGTACGCCCAGTACGCGGATCTGTACAACGACGACGATGAGGACGAGGACGACGAGTCCGGTCCCACGTCACAGTCTCAACGCCGCGGCGCTTGACGTTCCAGCTGTGCTCTACCCGGTCCGAGGCGGTTCCCGCCGCCGGACCGGGTTTTGCGCTGCCTTGTGCGCCCTGTGCGGGGGTCAGACCGCGTAGTCGTTGATCAGCTCGGCGCCCGTCTCGTGGTCGCCCCGGTCCGTGATCTCGCCGGCGACCCAGGACTCGACCCCGCGGTCGGCCAGCGTCGCCAGTGCCACGTCCGTGGACTCCTCCGGCACGATCGCGATCATGCCGACGCCCATGTTCAGGGTCTTCTCCAGCTCCAGACGCTCGACCGAGCCGGTCCTGCCGACGAGGTCGAAGATCGGGGCCGGGGTCCAGGTGGCGCGGTCGACGATCGCGTGCAGGCCGTCCGGGATCACGCGGGCCAGGTTGGCGGCCAGACCGCCACCGGTGACATGGCTGAACGCGTGCACCTCGGCGGTCCGGGTCAGCGCCAGACAGTCCAGCGAGTAGATCTTGGTGGGCTCCAGCAGCTCCTCGCCGAGGGTGCGGCCGAACTCCTCGATCCGCGCGTCCAGGGCGAGCCCGGCCTGGTTCAGCAGGACGTGCCGGACCAGCGAGTACCCGTTCGAGTGAAGACCGGAGGCCGCCATGGCGATCACGGTGTCACCCTTACGGATGCGATCCGCGCCGAGCAGCCGGTCGGCCTCCACGACGCCCGTACCGGCGCCCGCGACGTCGAAGTCGTCCGGACCGAGCAGGCCGGGGTGTTCGGCCGTCTCGCCGCCGACCAGGGCGCAGCCGGCGAGGACACAGCCCTCGGCGATGCCCTTCACGATCGCCGCCACCCGCTCGGGGTGGACCTTGCCGACGCAGATGTAGTCCGTCATGAACAGCGGCTCGGCGCCGCACACCACGATGTCGTCCATGACCATCGCCACGAGGTCGTGGCCGATGGTGTCGTAGACGCCCATCTGACGTGCGATGTCGACCTTGGTGCCGACACCGTCGGTGGCGGAGGCCAGCAGCGGGCGCTCGTAGCGCTTGAGGGCGGAGGCGTCGAAGAGGCCGGCGAAACCGCCGAGGCCGCCGAGGACCTCGGGGCGCTGGGTCTTCTTCACCCACTCCTTCATCAGCTCTACGGCGCGGTCGCCCGCCTCGATGTCGACGCCCGCGGCTGCGTAGCTGGCACCAGTGGTCTCTGCAGACATGACCTTGAGAACTTTCGTGTCGTACTACGGGGGCTTACGGGCGACGGATCGCGTCGGCCGCGGCCGTGGCCGCAGGGCCGGCCGCCAGCTCGGTCTCCAGAAGCTGCTTCCCGAGCAGCTCGGGGTCCGGGAGCTCCATCGGATACTCACCGTCGAAGCAGGCGCGGCAGAGGTTCGGCTTGGCGATGGTGGTCGCCTCGATCATGCCGTCGATGGAGATGTACGCCAGCGAGTCGGCGCCCAGCGAGGTGCCGATCTCGTCGATGGTCATGCCGTTGGCGATGAGCTCGGCGCGGGTGGCGAAGTCGATGCCGAAGAAGCAGGGCCACTTCACGGGCGGCGAGGAGATCCGGATGTGGACCTCGGCGGCGCCGGCCTCGCGGAGCATGCGGACCAGGGCGCGCTGGGTGTTGCCGCGCACGATGGAGTCGTCGACGACGACCAGGCGCTTGCCCTTGATGACTTCCTTCAGCGGGTTCAGCTTCAGGCGGATTCCGAGCTGCCGGATCGTCTGCGAGGGCTGGATGAACGTACGGCCGACGTAGGCGTTCTTCACCAGGCCCGCGCCGAAGGGGATGCCGGAGGCCTCCGCGTAGCCGATGGCGGCCGGGGTGCCGGATTCCGGGGTCGCTATGACCAGGTCGGCCTCGACCGGGGCTTCCTTCGCGAGCTTGCGGCCCATCTCCACGCGGGAGAGGTACACATTGCGGCCGGCGATGTCGGTGTCCGGGCGGGCCAGGTACACGTACTCGAAGACACAGCCCTTGGGCTTCGCTTCCGCGAATCGCGAGGTGCGCAGCCCGTTCTCGTCGATGGCGATGAACTCGCCCGGCTCGATCTCGCGCACGTAGCTCGCACCGCAGATGTCCAGGGCAGCGGACTCCGAGGCGACGACCCAGCCGCGCTCCAGCCGCCCGAGGACCAGCGGGCGGATGCCCTGCGGGTCACGGGCGGCGTAGAGGGTGTGCTCGTCCATGAAGACCAGCGAGAAGGCGCCCTTGACCTGCGGAAGGATCTGGTGGGCGGCTTCCTCGATGGTCAGCGGCTTGCCGTCCTCGTCCACCTGGGCCGCGAGCAGCGCGGTCAGCAGGTCGGTGTCGTTGGTCGCCGCCACACGCGGGGTGCGGCCCTCCTGCTTGGGCAGGTCGGCGACCATCTCGGCGAGCTGGGCGGTGTTGACGAGGTTGCCGTTGTGGCCGAGCGCGATCGAGCCGTGCGCGGTGGCACGGAACGTCGGCTGGGCGTTCTCCCACACGGAGGCACCGGTGGTCGAGTAGCGGGCGTGACCGACCGCGATATGACCCTGGAGCGAACCGAGAGAGGTCTCGTCGAAGACCTGGGACACCAGGCCCATGTCCTTGAAGACGAGGATCTGGGAGCCGTTGCTGACCGCGATTCCCGCGGATTCCTGGCCCCGATGCTGGAGGGCGTAGAGCCCGAAGTACGTGAGCTTTGCGACCTCTTCGCCCGGAGCCCAGACACCGAAGACGCCACACGCGTCCTGGGGGCCTTTCTCGCCGGGGAGCAGATCGTGATTGAGTCGACCGTCACCACGTGGCACGGCTCCGAGTGTAGGCGAGATCGACCACTGGTCCGAATTCGCTGAGAGTGGGCTTTCTTACTTCGCACGGGCGACGAGACCGTCCCCGGAGGCCTTGGTGAGGGTCAGCGTGCCGTCTTTCTGCTGGTAGGACACCTTGCCGGTGAGGATGTCGATCATCTCCTGCTCCGCCTTCATCACCGGGCCCTCGCACAGCATGCGCGTGGTGGACAGCCGGCCGAACTCGATGGTGCCGTTCTTGACGGTCGCCTCGCCGCGGAAGTTGTTGCAGCCGAGGTTGCCGCTCGCGGTGCCGTCCTTGGCCAGGGTGAGGTGGGCCTTGGTCCCCTTGGGCAGGGACTTCGCCGTGGCGTCGTCGCCCTTGCCGGAGACCAGGGTGTCGATGGTCCACTTGGTGCCCTTCAGGGCCGGCTCGGGCTCGTCCTTGGCAGCTCCCTCGCCCAGGGTGATCGAGTCGCCGTCCTTGCTGGTCAGAGTGAGGGTCTTGGTGCCCTCCCGGTCCTCGACGGCGGCCTTGAGGGTGCCGCTGAACACGCTCATGAACCGCTCCTCGAACTCCTGCACGGGGCCGGGGCAGCCCATCGCGGTCGAGGTGAGGTCGGTGATCTTCACGGTGTCGCCGTCGATCTCGACGTCGGCGCCGAAGTCGTTGCAGCCGACCGTGCCGCCGGATTCCCCACCTCCGACGTCGGGCTCGGCAGCGCCGGGCTTGAGCAGGATGTACGCCTGATCGACCCGGAAGTTCTCGTCCTCGGTCGGCAGGCCGTACTCCTTTCCGTCGACGGTCACCTTCTGCGGGACCCAGCGGGTGTCCGCGATGTCGGTGGCCTTCTTGGTCTTCCCGCCGTCTCCGACCGCGCCGCTGTCGCTGCCGGACTCCGTCCCGCAGGCGGCCAGCACGGCGGTGCCGGCCAGGGCCGCGGCGGCGTACTTCACACTTGTGGTCCGCTTCATGTCTCTTCGACGCACGAGGCGGGTGTTGGGTTCGGGGTCGTTATCGGTCCGTTGTGTCGGGCGCGGTGCCGTCAGCTCATCAGGGGCAGCAGACCGCTCAGATCGGCGCGCTCCCCGCTGGCGCTGACCTTCGCCTGCTCGACCGCCTCCGGCCACCGCACCCGCCCCGTCGCCAGCCGGACCCAGGTCAGCGGGTCGGTCTCGACGACATTGGGCGGAGTGCCCCGGGTGTGCCGGGGGCCCTCCACGCACTGCACGACGGCATACGGCGGGATCCGCACCTCGGTCGAACCGCCGGGCGCCTTCACCGCGAGCGCGTCGGCGAGCAGCCGGGCGCAGATGGCGAGGGCCTGCCGGTCGTAGGGCACTTCGAGGCCCGGCACCGCGGCGTTCAGGTCGTCGGTGTGGACGACCAGTTCCACGGCTCGGGTGACCAGGTAGTCGGCCAGCGGCAGGGCGCCGGCGTTGGTCTGGAGCAGCCGGGTGCCCGGGTGGGTGTCCAGCTGCTCCTCGAGGGTGCGGGCGATGTCGGCGAGGTAGGTGTCGAGGTCGGGGTGATCCTGGACCAGGCGCCGGGTGAAGTCGTCGATGGCCGAGGAGCTGGCGGCGGTCGCGAACGGCCACTCCACCAGCACGGCATCCGGCCTGGGCGGCTCCGGCAGGTCCAGGGAGCGCCCGATGCCGGTCAGCGCCATCCCGATGTGCGCGACCAGCTCCCGTACGGTCCACTCGCCGAGCCGGGTGGGCAGTGCGAGTTGCTCGGGCGTCAGCCCGCGCACGGCGTCCTGGACGTGCCGGAACTGTGCGAAGACGGCGGTGCGGGTCTTGGCGGGATCGTAGGCGCGGGCGCGCTTCTTGGCCGGGGGCATGCGATCAAGCCTAGGCAGACTGCTCGGCCGACACAGGAGCTTCGAAGATCTCGCCGTTGCCGGGGACGCCTATGCCCCGCCAGCGGAACGGCAGGCCGCGGGCGGTGTCCGGGTCGGATCCGTCCATCAGCTGGAAGTGCACATGCGGCTCACTGGAGTTGCCCGAGTTCCCGCACCGGGCGAGCACCTGCCCGGCGCGCACCCGGTCGCCCTCGGCCACGGTCAGCGAGCCGTGGTTCAGGTGGGCGTAGAGGGCGTGGGTGCCGTCGCCGAGGTCGAGGACGAGGTGGTTGCCGACGATGCGCCGGACGCCCGCCATCTCGCGCACCGACGCCTCGACGAGCATCAGATACAGCAGCCCCGGCAGGGAGGTGCGGCTGAGATGGTCGCGCTGCCGGTCCTCGGCCCGCACGACCGTGCCGTCGGCCACCGCGTGCAGCGGGGCGCGGAAGGCCGGGAAGTCGGCGTTGCGCCGGGCGAGCGGCCACAGCGCGCGGAAGCCGGGGCGGGCGCCCGGCTCGGGCTCGGCGACGATGTCGATGGCGTAGGTCTGGCCGTAGGCGTGGGTGCCGTGGCTCGGGGTGCGGTTCGCCGGGCTGTTGAGCGCGGACCAGCGGCCGGTGACGGGCGGGTCGACCTCTATCGGTTCGGCCGCTCTCCGCTCACGATCCAGCGGCTCGCCCTCCTCCGCCGACTGCCCTTTGCTTGCGCGCGCGGGCCGGTTCGCGGTGACGACAAGGGCGTACGCCAGGACCAGGAGCAGGAAGTTCCACCAGTGCGGATAGCCGAGGTCGAGCCAGACGTCGGCAATCACGAGGCCGAAGAAGGCCATCAGCAGGAGCCGGAAGCCGATCATGGCGAGCTTGCGTGCGGACATGGTTTCCCCCTGTGTTGCGGTTGTTCTCGTGGCCTACGGCCGGGCCGCCGCGAGCATGACGAGCAGTGGCACGACCCGTCCCGGCGGCACTTCGTAGCGGCCGCGTGCGGTGGCGTGCAGCCAGCCCCCGGCGGTCAGTTGGGGCAGGTGGTGGTAGATCTGGCCGGTCGTGCCGAGTTCTTCCAGCGCGGTCAGTTCGGCCACGGTGCGGCGGCCGCCGAGCACCTCGCGCAGCAGCCTCAGCCGTACCGGATGAGCGAGCGCGGCGAACGCGTCGGTGCTTTCCGACCACTCCTCGTCCAGCAGGTCCTCGACGAGCGCGGTGCGCTGCCAGCCGTACTGCTCCCCGGTCGGCAGTCGCACCTCCCCGGTGAACAGGACGCCCCCGTCCGTGGCCCCCGCCTCGGACATCTGCTCCTTCAAGGTCTCCAGGGCCCAGAAGTCGCCCTCGCCGACGCGCGGGGTGGTCCGGCCCGCCGCTTCGAGTGCCGCCAGTCGGCGTTCGAGATCGGTGACGCGCTCTTCCAGGTCCATGCTCCGAGATTACGGAATTACGTAACTCCGTGCAAGCACTCTTTCCGGTGAACGGCGAACAGCCAAGGACCAACGGCGAACATGCCGAAGCCCCCGCCCGGCTGACCGGACGGGGGCTTCTCACAAACAGCCGGGACGACTACGCCAGCAGAGCCGGAATCGTCGCCTCGTGCGCCTCGCGCAGCTCCGTCAGGGAGAGCGCGAACTCGCCCTGCACCTCCACCGAGTCACCGTCGACGACACCGATGCGGGTGACCGGAAGGCCCCGCGCACCGCACATGTCGTTGAAGCGGACCTCCTCCGAGCGGGGCACGGCGACGACCGCGCGGCCCGCCGACTCCGAGAAGAGGAAGGTGAACGCGTCCAGACCGTCCGGGACGACCAGCCGGGCGCCCTTGCCGCCGAGCAGCGCCGACTCCACGACCGCCTGGACGAGACCGCCGTCGGACAGGTCGTGCGCCGAGTCGATCATGCCGTCGCGGGAGGCGGAGATCAGGATCTCGGCGAGCAGCCGCTCACGCTCCAGGTCCACCTTCGGGGGCAGTCCGCCGAGGTGGTCGTGGACGACCTGGGACCAGGCCGAGCCGCCGAACTCCTCACGCGTGTCGCCGAGGAGGTAGAGCAGCTGCCCCTCCTCCTGGAAGGCGACCGGCGTGCGACGGGCGACATCGTCGATGACGCCGAGCACCGCAACCACCGGGGTCGGGTGGATGGCGACCTCGCCGGTCTGGTTGTAGAGGGAGACATTGCCGCCGGTCACCGGGGTGCCGAGCTGCTGGCAGGCGTCCGCCAGACCGCGGATGGCCTCCGCGAACTGCCACATCACCGCCGGGTCCTCGGGCGAGCCGAAGTTCAGGCAGTCGGAGACCGCGAGCGGCTTCGCGCCCGTCGTCGCCACGTTCCGGTACGCCTCCGCCAGCGCCAGCTGGGCACCGTGGTACGGGTCCAGCTTGGCGTAACGGCCGTTGCCGTCCGTCGCGATGGCGACGCCGAGGCCGGTCTCCTCGTCGATGCGGATCATGCCGGAGTCCTCCGGCTGGGCCAGCACCGTGTTGCCCTGCACGAAGTGGTCGTACTGAGACGTGATCCACTTCTTCGACGCCTGGTTGGGGGAGGCCACCAGCTTCAGGACCTGGTCCTTCAGCTCCTGCGCGGACGCGGGCCGCGGCAGCTTGTTGGCGTCGTCCGCCTGGAGCTCGTCCTGCCAGGACGGGCGGGCGTAGGGGCGCTCGTAGACCGGGCCGTCGTGCGCGACCGTGCGCGGGTCGACGTCGACGATCTTGCCGCCGTGCCAGTAGATCTCAAGGCGGTCGCCGTCGGTGACCTCACCGATGACGGTGGCGATGACGTCCCACTTCTCACAGATCTCCAGGAACCGGGCGACCTTCTCCGGCTCCACGACCGCGCACATGCGCTCCTGCGACTCGCTCATGAGGATCTCCTCAGGAGAGAGCGTGGAGTCGCGCAGCGGTACGTCGTCCAGGGTGACGGTCATGCCGCCGGAGCCGTTCGAGGCCAGCTCGGACGTGGCACAGGACAGGCCCGCCGCGCCCAGGTCCTGGATGCCGACCACCAGCTTCTCCTGGAACGCCTCCAGGGTGCACTCGATGAGCAGCTTCTCCTGGAAGGGGTCGCCGACCTGGACCGCCGGACGCTTCGAGGGCTTGGCGTCGTCGAAGGTCTCGGAGGCGAGGATCGAGGCGCCGCCGATACCGTCACCGCCGGTGCGGGCCCCGTACAGGATGACCTTGTTGCCCGCGCCGGACGCCTTCGCGAGGTGGATGTCCTCGTGCCGCATCACACCGATGGCACCGGCGTTGACCAGCGGGTTGCCCTGATAGCAGGAGTCGAAGACGACCTCGCCGCCGATGTTGGGCAGGCCCAGGCAGTTGCCGTAGCCGCCAATGCCGGCGACGACGCCCGGCAGCACGCGCTTGGTGTCGGGGTGGTCGGCCGCGCCGAAGCGCAGCGGGTCCACGACCGCGACCGGACGCGCGCCCATCGCGATGATGTCGCGCACGATGCCGCCCACGCCCGTGGCCGCGCCCTGGTAGGGCTCGACGTAGGAGGGGTGGTTGTGCGACTCGACCTTGAAGGTGACCGCGTAGCCCTGGCCGACGTCGACGACACCGGCGTTCTCACCGATGCCGACGAGCAGCGCGTCGGACTGCGGGGCCTTCTCGCCGAACTGGCGGAGGTGGACCTTGGAGGACTTGTACGAGCAGTGCTCGGACCACATGACGGAGTACATGGCCAGCTCCGCGCCCGTGGGGCGGCGGCCGAGGATCTCCACGACCCTCTCGTACTCGTCCTTCTTCAGGCCGAGTTCGGCCCAGGGCAGCTCGACGTCGGGGGTCGCGGCCGCGTGCTCGACCGTGTCCAGAGGCGTCCGGCTCATGCGTTGACCAGCTTCTTGAGGATCGAGGTGAAGAACGGGAGACCGTCGGTGCGGCCCGACCCGATCAGGGGCTCGACGGCGTGCTCCGGGTGCGGCATGAGGCCTACGACGTTCCCGGCCTCGTTGGTGATGCCGGCGATGTCGTTGAGCGAGCCGTTGGGGTTGAAGTCGAGGTAGCGGAACGCGACCCGGCCCTCGGCCTCCAGCTTGTCCAGCGTGTACTGGTCGGCGACGTAGCGGCCGTCCATGTTCTTCAGCGGGATATGGATCTCCTGGCCCGCCTCGTAGTCGCTGGTCCAGGCCGTGGACGCGTTCTCCACCCGCAGCTTCTGGTCGCGGCAGATGAAGTGCAGGTGGTCGTTGCCGAGCATGCCGCCGGGGAGCAGGTGCGCCTCGGTGAGGACCTGGAAGCCGTTGCAGATGCCGAGGACCGGGAGTCCGGCCTTCGCCTGCTCGATGACGGTCTCCATCACCGGCGAGAAGCGGGAGATGGCTCCGGCGCGCAGGTAGTCGCCGTAGGAGAAGCCGCCGGGCAGCACCACGGCGTCGACCTGGTGGAGGTCCTTGTCCTTGTGCCAGAGGGCGACCGGTTCGGCGCCCGCGAGGCGGATCGCACGCTGGGTGTCCCGGTCGTCGAGACTCCCTGGGAAAGTGACGACGCCAATACGAGCGGTCACTTCGCAGCCTCCGCGACTTCCTCCACCTTGACGGTGAAGTCCTCGATCACGGTGTTGGCGAGGAAGGATTCCGCAAGATCATGGATGCGGGCGAGCGCGGCCTCGTCGACCGGCCCGTCAACTTCCAGTTCGAATCGCTTTCCCTGACGTACGTCCGAGATGCCGTCGAAACCCAGCCGCGGCAGTGCGCGCTGCACCGCCTGGCCCTGGGGGTCGAGGATCTCCGGCTTGAGCATGACGTCGACTACGACGCGTGCCACGTGCACTCCCGGTGGTGTGGTGCTGAGCAGGTTCCTGCAGGTGGTTTCAGACTACCTGCACAAAATTTCTACGCGCGTCGACTTGTAGGAATCTACGTG
This sequence comes from Streptomyces cinnabarinus, assembly GCF_027270315.1. Lineage (NCBI taxonomy): Bacteria > Bacillati > Actinomycetota > Actinomycetes > Kitasatosporales > Streptomycetaceae > Streptomyces > Streptomyces cinnabarinus. Next base: position 4,400,284 of record NZ_CP114413.1, read on the forward strand.
ATGGCTGTCACGAGCCATCGGAAGAGCGGGTACACGGAAAAGTTCCGGGAAAGATCCGAGATCGTCACCCGAAACCTATTGCGCTCGGACACGCGGAAGGATTTAGTCGGGCTTCACAATGCATTGTCGGGCACTGTACAAATGAATTGTCACCCGTGCCGTACGAAGGGACCAATTTCGTGGCGCAGAAGGTCGTGGTCACCCTCTTTGACGACATCGACGGCTCGGAAGCGGCGGAAACGATCGCCTTCGGACTCGACGGCAAGTCGTACGAGATCGACCTGAATCAAACGAATGCCGAGAAACTGCGTAAGGCGCTTGAGCCGTACGTGGAGGCCGGCCGCAAGCGGTCGCGCTCCGGCAAGGCCTACCGGCAGACCGAGGTCGCCCCCGACCCGGCGGCCGTCCGGGCCTGGGCGCAGGCCAACAAGATGGACGTACCGGCCCGCGGCCGGATCCCCAAGAAGGTCTACGAGGCATTCGCCGCGGCGCAGTGAGGGTCCACCCGGTCACCGTCCTCGGGGCCGCCAGCGGGCCCTGAGGACAACCGACTTGCGCGGCACCCCTCCCGATCAGCTAGAGTCTGGAGCACGCCGCGGGGCGGGGACGGAAAATCCCAGCTCACGGAGTACATGCGGGTGTAGTTCAGTAGTAGAACATCCCCCTTCCAGGGGGAAGGCGCAGTGTGCAATTCCTGTCACCCGCTCTGCATCGCCGTACCGAGGATCCTTCTGGATCAGGTAGGCTGGTGCTCGCGCCGATCGGTGGCTGTGCTTGTTACAGCTGGCGGTCGGAGGCAATGCGGACGTAGCTCAGTTGGTAGAGCGCAACCTTGCCAAGGTTGAGGTCGCGAGTTCGAGCCTCGTCGTCCGCTCGGGAATGAGACCCCGGTCCACTGGACCGGGGTCTTTTCATGTTTCCTGTCGGCCGTCCTCACTTGCTTCTGACATTTGTCATGCCTGGCGATGACAGCGCGCACTGCCGAGCGGCCCGGAACACCGGGAGTCTGAAGTCATGGACAGGAACGAACACGGACACGTGATTGAGGTCGCCGACCTGCGGCGTGTGTACGGGGGCGGGTTCGAGGCGGTACGCGGAATCACCTTCTCGGTGACCCGCGGTGAGGTCTTCGCGTTGCTCGGCACCAATGGCGCGGGCAAGACCTCCACCGTCGAACTGCTGGAGGGGCTCGCCCGGCCGGCCGGGGGGCAGGTGCGGGTGCTCGGCCACGATCCCTACACCGAGCGGGCCGCCGTACGGCCGCGGACCGGGGTCATGCTCCAGGAGGGCGGGTTCCCGTCCGAGCTGACCGTCACCGAGACCGCGCGGATGTGGGCCGGGTGTGTGAGCGGGGCGCGTCCGCCGCTGGAGGTGCTGGAGCGGGTCGGTCTCGCCACCAAGGCAGATGTGCGGGTGAAGCAGTTGTCCGGGGGTGAGCGGCGGCGTCTGGATCTGGCGCTCGCGCTGCTCGGGGATCCCGAGGTGCTGTTCCTGGACGAGCCGACGACCGGGCTCGACGCCGAAGGGCGCCGGGACACCTGGGAGTTGGTGCGCGGACTGCGCGACGCCGGTACGACCGTGCTGCTGACCACGCACTATCTGGAGGAGGCCGAGGGCCTCGCCGACCGGCTGGCGATCCTGCACCAGGGGCGGATCGCGGCCGCCGGGACCCCGGCCGAGGTGACCGCGTCCCAGCCCTCGCGCATCGCCTTCGAACTGCCCGAGGGCTACTTCCTGGGCGACCTGCCGCCGCTCGGCGAGCTGGGCGTGTCCGGGCACGACGTCGAGGGACGGGTCGTCCGGCTGCGCACCCATGAGCTCCAGCGGGCGGCGACCCGGCTGCTGGTGTGGGCCGAGGAGGCCGGGGTGGAGCTGCGGGGGCTGGATGTGCGGTCGGCCTCGCTGGAGGAGGCGTTCCTGACGATCGCGCGAGAGGCGTCCGAGTCCGACTCCGCGGCCGGATCCATGTCCGCGTCCGCATCCGAGAAGAAGGAGTACGCGGCATGAGCAGCGCCGTCACCACCCCGGCCGGCCGGATGGCGGCGCTGGCCCGAGCCGAGCTCACCCTGCTCGGACGCAGCAGGGGAACCCTCTTCGCCGCCCTGTTCGTCCCCCTGGTCCTGCCGCTCAGCGTGTACTCGACGACCAAGGACATGGACCTGGAGGAGCACGGTCTCACCCCCGGCACCGTCATCCTGCCCGCCGCCATCGGGTTCTCGCTGCTCTTCGCGGTGTACGGGGCGCTCGTCGGCGTCTTTACCGCGCGGCGCGAGGAACTCGTCCTGAAGCGACTGCGCACCGGGGAGCTGCGGGACAACGAGATCCTCGCCGGATCCGCCCTGCCGGCCGTCACCACCGGCCTCGCCCAGTCCGTACTGCTCGCGGTGGGCTGCGCGGTCCTGCTCGACATGCCCGCGCCCCGCGCCCCGCACCTCGCCGTCCTGGCCCTGCTGGTCGGGCTCGTGATGTGCGCCGCGCTCGCGGCCGTCACCTCGGCGTTCACCCGCACCACGGAGAGCGCCCAGGTCACCACGCTGCCCGTGGTGTTCGTCTCGATGCTCTTCTCCGGCATGGCCTTCCCGCTGGAGCTCCTGCCCGACCGGGCGGCCTCGGTGTGCGAACTCCTGCCGCTGACCCCGGTGGTCACCCTGGTCCGCGGTGGCTGGACCGGCGAACTGTCCGGCTACGAGGCGACGGGCGCCCTGCTCACCGCGCTGGCCTGGACCGCGGTGTCCGTGTTTGCTGTACGACGGTGGTTCCGCTGGGAACCCCGGCGTTGAGGTGAGGGGGACGGGCGCATGCGCGGGCCGGGCAGTTGGTGGCGGGGCAAGAGCACCCCGGCGAAGGTGGAGACGTACACCCGGTGGTCGTTCCAGTTCTTCGCGGTGGTGGAGATCTCCGGGGCCGGAGTGCCGGTCATGGGGGAGATCGGCGGCGGGCTCGGTGGCCTGTTGATGCTGCTCGTGTGCGCCCACGCCGCGGTCTGCGCGCTGACCGTGGCCCGGTCCGTGGACTGGGTGCGCGGCCTGCGCGAGCAGCCGGTACGTCTGCTGTGGACGCTCGGCGCGCTCACCTCGGCGGTCGCCGGCACGGCCTTCGCGATCGCCCAGTACGGCCCGGAGGGCGAGGCGGTCGAGTCCGCCGCGGGCAGCGTCTTCGGTGTCGTCATGGTCTTCGGCGTGGGCATCATGGCGCTCGGGGTGGACGCGCGCAGGCACGTCTACGCGATCGTCTCGGGCTTCGCCGCGGGTACGGCCGTGGTCGTGTTCGCGCTGGACGGATCCGTGCTCGCGGGACTGGTCGTCGGGCTGATCGTGCTGGCCGGCAGCGGCTTCCTCGCCTTCACCGCCGTCTTCTCCGTCTGGCTGCTGAAGGCCGTCTACGAACTCGACGAGGCCCGCGAGACCCGCGCCCGGCTCGCCGTCGCCGAGGAGCGGCTGCGGTTCGGACGGGATCTGCACGATGTGATGGGGCGCAATCTCGCGGTCATCGCGCTGAAGAGCGAACTGGCCGTACAGCTCGCCCGGCGCGGGCGGCCCGAGGCCGAGGAGCAGATGGTCGAGGTCCAGCGGATCGCGCGGGAGTCGCAGCGCGAGGTGCGGGATGTCGTACGGGGCTATCGCGAGGCCGATCTCGGGGCCGAACTCTCCGGTGCGCGGGGCGTGTTGACGGCCGCTGGGATCGACTGCGAGGTGAGCGGGCCGGTCGAGGGGCTGCCCGCCGAGGTGCAGTCGGCGCTGGCATGGGTGGTCCGGGAGGCCACCACCAATGTGCTGCGGCACGGGAACGCGGAACGGTGCGCGGTGTCCGTGCGGGTACGGGAGGGGTGTGTGGTGCTGACGGTGGAGAACGACGGGGTCGCCGGCGCCGCCGCGGAGGGCGGCGGCTCCGGGCTGGCCGGGCTGCGGGAGCGGCTCGCGGCCGTGGCGGGGACGTTGGAGGCGGGGGCTGAGGCAGGAGTGTTCCGTGTGGTGGCCGAGGTGCCGGTGACGGCGGTGGCGGTGTGAGCGAGCGGGTACGGGTGCTGCTCGCCGACGACGAGCATCTGATCCGGGGTGCGCTGGCCGCGCTGCTCTCGCTGGAGGACGACCTGGTGGTCGTCGCCGAGGCGGCCTCCGGTCCGGAGGCGCTGGCGATGGCACGGGCCCACGCACCCGATGTGGCGGTGCTGGATCTTCAGATGCCCGGCGCGGACGGTGTGAAGGTCGCCACATCCCTGCGGGCGGAACTGCCGTCCTGCCAGGTCATGATCGTGACCAGCCATGGCCGCCCCGGGCATCTCAAGCGGGCGCTTGCGGCGGGTGTGCGCGGGTTCGTCCCGAAGACCGTCAGCGCCCAGCGGCTCGCCGAGATCATCCGGACGGTCCGGTCCGGAAACCGTTATGTGGACCCCGAGTTGGCCGCCGACGCGATCTCCGCCGGGGACTCCCCGCTGACCGCGCGGGAGGCCGAGGTGCTGGAACTGGCCGCCGACGGAGCCCCCGTGGCGGAGATCGCGGAGCGGGCCGCGCTGCCCCAGGGGACCGTGCGGAACTATCTCTCCTCGGCGGTCTCCAAGCTCGGGGCGGAGAACCGGCACGCGGCGGTGCGGCTCGCCCGGGAGCGAGGTTGGGTATAGTGGTTCTCGCGCCACGGCGCATGCGAACGTAGCTCAGTTGGTAGAGCGCAACCTTGCCAAGGTTGAGGTCGCGAGTTCGAACCTCGTCGTTCGCTCTGAATGAGCCCCCCGGTCCTGGACCGGGGGGCTTCTTCGTTCCCTAGCTCCAGCTAGTGCCAGTCAGACGCTCGTACGCCTCCACGTACTTGGCGCGGGTGGCGTCGACCACGTGCTGCGGCAGGGCCGGCGGGGGCTGCTCGCTCTTGCGGTCCCAGCCGGACTCCGGCGAGGTCAGCCAGTCGCGCACGAACTGCTTGTCGTACGACGGCTGCGCGCGGCCCGGCTCCCACTGGTCCACCGGCCAGAAGCGGGAGGAGTCCGGGGTGAGGACCTCGTCGGCGATGACGAGGCTGCTGTCCTCGAAGCCGAACTCGAACTTGGTGTCGGCGAGGATGATGCCGCGCTCGCGCGCGATGTCCCGGGCGCGGGAGTACACCGCGAGGGTCGCCTGGCGCAGCTCGGCGGCGGTGTCGGCGCCGACCTGGCGGACGACCTCCTCGTAGGAGACGTTCTCGTCGTGCTCGCCGACCGCGGCCTTGGTGGCCGGGGTGAAGATCGGGGCGGGCAGTTCACTGCCGTCGACCAGGCCTTCGGGGAGGGCGAGACCGCAGACCGTGCGGGAGTCGTTGTACTCCAGCAGACCCGAGCCGGTGAGGTAGCCGCGGGCCACGCACTCCACCGGCACCATCCGCAGCGACTTGCAGATCAGGGTGCGGCCCGCCCAGTCGGCGGGGGCGCCGGGCGGCAGCTCGGTGCTCAGCACGTGGTTGGGGACCAGGTCGGCGAGCTGGTCGAACCACCACAGGGAGAGCTGGGTGAGGACGCGCCCCTTGTCGGGGATCTCGGTCGGGAGCACCCAGTCGAAGGCCGACAGTCGGTCGCTGGCGACCATCACGAGGTCGCCCGTCTCGTTCTGGTACAGCTCGCGCACCTTGCCGGTGTGCAGGTGCACCAGGCCCGGAACCTGAATCGGCTCGGGCTTTTCTACGAATCCGGACACGGTTCCCTCCCGTGGTTCTGTCCAACGGGTCGATTGTCCCGTACGGGCCGCCGACCTTGGACCTCGGGTGCCCTGGGGCGCCCCGCGGGTACCCGGGCCGGGCTCAGTCACGCTTGCAGATGCGGTCCAGGAGGTTGGCGGTGGCGCGCTGGATACGGGGGTCGACATGGCCCGGGCGGTCCAGGGCGGGGGACCAGGCGAAGGTGCCGGAGGCGAAGACCAGGGCGCCGGAGGGGGCCCGGTACAGGGAGGTCTCCTGGTGGCGGAGGGCGCCGTCGGCGTCGGCGTACGGGGAGTGCGCCAGCAGGACGCGCTCCTCGTGTACGGGCAGCGCGGTGCGCGGGAAGTAGCGGTCGGCCTCGCCCGCGACCATGCCGGTGACCTCGTCGCCCTCGTGGGAGCCGGTGGCGTCCCACAGCCAGTGGTCGGCGTTGCGCACGATCAGAGGGTGGGGCTCGGGGACCCGGCCCGCGTACTGGATGCCGACCAGCTGCTGCTCGGGGCGGTCGATCTCGCGCCACAGGACCGGCTTGCCCGGACCCCGGCGTTTGCGGCAGGTCAGCAGGCGGTCGGGGACGCCGGACGGGGAGGGGCCCAACTCCACCTGCCAGTACATGGTGTTGGCGGAGAGGAAGACCAGCGAGGTGCCGTGTTCCCGGGCCAGCTCCACGGTGCGGCGCATTTGGGGCGACCAGTACTCGTCGTGGCCGGGGAAGACCAGGCCGCGGTAGCGGGTGGGGTCGACCTGGCCGGCGTGCAGATCGCGGGCGTCGGCGTAGGCGAGGTCATAGCCGTAGCGCTCGGCGAAGCGGATGAAGTCGTAGGCGTGGCCGACGTGCAGGGGGAGCCCCGCACCGGCGTAAGGGCGATCGAAGGAGACGGTCGTGGCGGCGTCGGACTCGCCGAGCAGCCGGCCCTCCTCGTCCCACGCGTGGTAGAGGCTGGCGCCGATGCGGCCGTCCTCCGGGTAGAGGTTGTACGCCTGCCAGGTGATGTCGGGCAGGAGCAGCAGCAGGTCCGCCGGGTGCTTGTCGCGGACGGTGAACGGGATGTGGGAGCGGTAGCCGTCGACGGTGGTGAGGACCGCGACGTAGGCGCCGTTGCTCCAGAACGACGGGACCTGGAGCCGCCAGGAGAGCCACCAGTGGTGGCAGGAGACCGTGCGGTCCGCGGTCAGCGGCGGGGGCTGGACGATGCCGGAGAGACGGGGGCTGGTGGTGATCTTCGCGGCGCCGTCTCCGCCGTAGTGGCCGATGCGGTAGATGTCCACCGCGAATTCCTGGGGCGGGTCGACGGTGATGTGGAAGTCGACGGCCTCGCCGGGGGCGACCGCGCCGGTGGAGGTGAAGCCCTTGATCTGGCGGTTCACGTCATCGGCGGAGCGGGGGCCCGCGGGGCGGGGGGTGCGGGTGTTGCGGGTGTTGCGTGGGGCGGGGACGCGGTGCTCGCCCGGGTGGCTGTCCGGTGCGGTGCCCGGGGGGGTGTCGACGTACCAGGGGACCATCTGGCCCGTGTCGCCGAAGTACGTCTCGGTGCCGCGGAGCCAGGGGACGGGGCCCTGGCCGAAGGGGTCCGTGACGGCGTGCGCGAGTGCTCCCGACTCCCAGCGGCGGATCGGCTTCGACCCCATGGTCGCTCCCCTCCCGTGCCCCCGTGGTGTACGTCGTAAGCCCTTGCTCGTGCGTGAACGGTCCCAGCACATCACATTGCGCACGCACGCGGTCACTACTCGTTGCGAATTGACCGAAAGTGGAATACGAGACTCCAGACGCCGGTCGTCAGACGAGCCGTACCGGCTTCTCCGGGCGTATGCCGGATTCGATCAGCCACGCCTTCAGCGGCGCCGGGTCGCCCTCCTCGATGAGGCTGAGGACGCGGGGGGTGAGGTCGGCCGCGCGTTCTCCGTTGACGAGGAGGGTGGGGCCGTCGAGCCAGTCCAGGCCGGGGGTGGCGCCCGCGGTGTCCATGGCGGCACAGCAGACCATCGCGGTCACGTGGTCGGCGAGGAGCTCTCGGGCGGAGCGCGGGGGCTGGAGCGGGAAGAGCGGGAGGGTGCCGTCGTCCCAGAGGGCGGTGGGGTCGGGGGTGGGGGTGGTGGGGCCGGTAGGGGCGGCGGCCTCCTCGCGGGCCAGCTCGGCGGTGAGGCCGGCGGCGAGGGTGGCACAGCGTTCGTTCTCGGGCTCGTCGACGTCGGCGTCGGGTTCTGCTTCGGCTACGACGGTGGCTGCGGCTCCGGTGGCCTCCGCCCCGGGCGCCTCCACGGTCTCCTCCGGTGCCGACAGATGGTCCAGTACGCGGGACAGGGTCGGGCCGTTCGTCCGGGGGTCCGGGGTGCGGACGCCCAGGGAGTCCAGGACCTTGTGCAGGCGGGCCGCGTCCGTACGCCATTTGCGGTCCACGACCTCCTCCGGGTACTCCTGCCAGCCCACCGGGGACCAGTCGGGGCCGGATTCGGCCGGGCCGCCGTGGAAGAGGCGGGCGGCCAGCAGGGACGCCGCCTCGTCCACCGCTCCCGGTTCCTCCAGCAGGTCGCACGCCGGGCGCTCGCCCAGCCGGGAGGCGAAACCCTCGGCCAGGCGGTCACGGCGGGACAGTTCGGTCAGGGCCGCCACCACGCCCGCGTCCAGGCGGGACGGCCAGCGGCCCATCCGCCAGGCCGGAAGCGCGACCCGGGTCAGCAGCCGGTCCCAGCCCGCGTACGCCAGGCCCACCTGCTCCTGGGCGACGATGCGCAGTCCGTAATCCACAGCCTGTGCACGCTCGGCGGCCGCGGCGGCCACGCCGCGCTCCATCTCCGCCGCGTGCGCCCGGCAGCTGCGCAGCAGCAGACGGGCCACCCGGCCGACGCCGGAGAGCACGGCCCGGGACAGCGGTCCCCGGTTCGGCGCCGCGCTGACCGCCACCGCCGCGTCGAGACCCCGTACGAAACGGCGGGCCGCGGCTATGTCGGGGTGCGCCGAGGGGCCCGTACCGGCCACCACCGGCGCGAGGACGGCGCGCAGCTCGCCCACCCGCATCCACCACAGGAACGGGGAGCCGATGACCAGGACCGGGGCGGCGGTGGCCCGGCGGTGCGGGCCGCGCAGTCCGCCGGTGAGCTCGTCGCGCGCCTCCGGCTGGGGCGGGCCGTGCGCCGGATGCGTGCGGTCCTCCAGCCAGCTGTCGCAGTCCGGCGTGAGCGCTATCGCGGACGGGGCCGGTACGTCGAGGCGGTCGGCCAGGTCACGCACCATGCGGTAGAGGTCAGGGGCCGACTCTTCCGCGATGGTGACCGTAGGGCTGACGGCCGGTCTCGACCGGGCGACGACCAGCGCGATTCCGCCCGCGGCCAGCAGGACGAGCACGGCCACGCAGGTCACGACCCATCGCGCCGCATGCCAGCCGGAGCCCACGAGATGCCCGGTGGAACCACCGGCCAGCAGCACCACGGCGAGCGCGGCGGGCAGCAGGGCGACGGCCAGCGCCCGGCTGCGGATCCGCAGCACGGCCATGGCCCGGGAACGCGCGGCCTGCGCGCCCGCTTCCACACCCATACCGGTCACGACCGGACCTCACCCCCTCCCCGTCGCGCGGACCGTCCCGGCTCCGCCTGTCCCACCTGTCCTGGTGTTGGTCACTCCCCCACTGTGGCACCCCCCACCGACATCGCAATGCCGGTGGGCCAAGTGCCGGAATGCTTGCGCCGCACCATAGTTGGGGCCCCGGCCCACGTCAGCCGGATGGGGCATCGGTCACTCGATGGAATGGCTCTGGGGAAAGGTGTATGACCCACAGCAAGCATCAGGCCCCGGTTCCTGAGACGGATCCGGGGCCTGGCGGGTTCATCCAGAGGGTGCCGTGTGCGGCTACTCGGCGGCCGCCTTCGCGGCGATGTCCGTACGGTGCTGGGAGCCATCGAGCCGGATGCGGCCGACCGCGCGGTAGGCGCGCTCACGGGCCTCGGCCAGGTCCGCTCCGGTCGCCGTGACCGACAGCACCCGGCCGCCCGCGCTGACCACGGCGTCGCCGTCGGTCTTCGTGCCGGCGTGCAGCACGTACGCGTGCGGGGCGTCCTGCGCGGCGACCTCGTCGAGGCCGGTGATCGGGTCGCCGGTGCGCGGGGTGCCGGGGTAGTTGTGCGAGGCGACGACCACGGTGACCGCGGCGTCGGAGCTCCAGCGCAGCGGCTCCAGGTCGGCGAGGTCCCCCTTGGCGGCGGCCAGCAGGACCCCGGCCAGCGGCGTCTTGAGGCGGGCCAGGACGACCTGGGTCTCCGGGTCACCGAAACGGGCGTTGAACTCGATCACGCGCACCCCGCGCGAGGTGATCGCGAGACCGGCGTACAGCAGACCCGAGAACGGTGTGCCACGGCGGTGCATCTCGTCGACGGTCGGCTGGAGAACGGTCTCCATGACCTCGTCCACCAGCTTCGGATCGGCCCAGGGCAGCGGGGAGTACGCGCCCATGCCGCCGGTGTTCGGCCCCTCGTCCCCGTCGAGCGCCCGCTTGAAGTCCTGGGCGGGCTTGAGGGGGAGGACCGTCTCGCCGTCGGTGATGGCGAAGAGGGAGACCTCGGGGCCGTCGAGGAACTCCTCGATGACGACCCGCTCACAGGCGTTGGCGTGCGCCCGCGCGGCCTCCAGGTCGGCGGTCACGACGACGCCCTTGCCGGCGGCGAGACCGTCGTCCTTGACGACGTAGGGGGCGCCGAAGGCGTCGAGGGCCTCGTCGACCTCCTCGGGCGTCGTACAGACGTACGCCCGCGCGGTCGGGACCCCGGCCCCGGCCATCACGTCCTTGGCGAAGGCCTTGGAGCCCTCGATCTGCGCGGCCTCCTTGGAGGGGCCGAAGACCGGGATGCCCGCCTCACGCACGGCGTCGGCGACACCGGCGACCAGGGGCGCCTCCGGCCCTACGACGACCAGTTCGGCGCCGAGTTCGGTGGCCAGCGCGGTGACGGCGGCACCGTCCAGGGCGTCGACCGCATGCAGCTCGGCGACCTCGGCGATGCCGGCGTTGCCGGGGGCGCAGTGCAGCGCGGTGACGTCGGGGTCGAGGGACAGGGAGCGGCACAGGGCGTGTTCGCGGGCGCCGCTGCCGATGACGAGGACCTTCACGGGGGTCAGCCTAACCGGAGCGGGGGTGGCGGGATTGTGTGGGTCGATGAAGGGGGTGGGCGTGGGGGTTGTGGGTTCGTACGAAACGGGGCGGTCCGCGGGGGCCTCCGTGGGTTCCGCGGCTTCCCTTTGGGCCTTACCCGTTCTGGCCCCTGCTGGTTCTGGGCCCCTACTCGTTCGTGAACTCCTCGACCACCGTCGCGCCCAGTTCGCGGACGATCAGGTCGTGGCCGGAGAGTGCCGATTCGTTGAGGTCCGGGTCGTCGTCCTCGGGGATGTCGTCCTCGGGGGCGACCGGGGTCGGAGCGGGAGGCGGGGACACGGGGGCGGGGGGCGCCGCTTGTGCGGGCGCGGCGGGTGCCGGGGCCGCGGGAGTGGGGCCGGGGGACGCCGGCTGGGGAGGTGCCGGTCGCGAGGGGGCGGTCGTAGCGCCGCCACCGCCGTAACCACCGCCACCGCCATAGCCGCCCTGCGGGGGTGCGGAGCCGCCGCCCGAGGGGTCGATGATCGCCTCGACCTTCCACTGGACGCTGAACTGCTCGGCGAGCGCCTGGCGCAGGACGTCCTCGCTGCCGCTGCTCGCGAAGTTGTCGCGGGCGCCGGCGTTGACGAAGCCGAGCTGGAGGGTCGTGCCGTCGAAGCCGGTCACCTGGGCGTTCTGGCTGAGCAGGATCCAGGTGAAGCGGCGGCGGTTCTTGACGGCCTCCAGGATGTTCGGCCAGAGCGTGCGGGGGTCGAGGCCGCCGACGGGGGCGGCGGCAGGGGTGGGGGCGGGCGGGGGCGCGGTCTGGGGCGCCGGTGCCGGGGCGCTCGGGGTGGGTGTGGGCGCGGGCTGGCTTCCGGTGCCCGCGGGGGTCGCGGTGGGCCAGCCGCCCGGACGGCGACCGCTGCCGGCGGTGGTGGCGGTGGGCCAGGCGCCGGGGGCGGCCGGGGCCGGGGTGGGCTCGGGGGCCGGAGCGGGGGCCGCTGCCGGGGCAGGGGGCTGCTGGGGCTGGGGCGCCTGGGGAGCAGGGGGCTGCTCGGCGACCGGGGCGGGGGGCTGGGGCGCCGCCGGTGCGTAGGGCTGGGGCTGCGGAGCCGGAGTCGCGGGGCCCGCCCCCCGTACCGCCGCACGGGCCGCCGCCGGGCCGCCGCCGGGTGGGACGGCGGCCGGAGCCGGGTGTGCCGACCCGTGGGCTTCCGGCACATGGGCTTCCGGCCTATGGGCTTCGGGCCCGGGGGCGTAGCCCATCGCGGGCGTGCCCGCGCCGCCCGAGAAGCTGACGCCCCGCTCCAGCCGGTCCAGACGGGCCATGACGGAACGCTGGTCCCCGTAGGCGGCGGGGAGCAGCACGCGCGCGCAGATCAGTTCGAGCTGGAGCCGCGGGGAGGTGGCGCCCCGCATCTCGGTCAGGCCCTCGTTGACGAGGTCGGCGGCGCGGCTGAGCTCGGCGGCGCCGAAGGTGCCGGCCTGGGCCTGCATGCGCTCCAGGACGTCGGCCGGGGCGTCGAGCAGCCCCTTCTCGACGGCGTCCGGGACGGCGGCGAGGATCACGAGGTCGCGCAGCCGCTCCAGCAGATCGGCGACGAACCGGCGGGGGTCGTTGCCGCCCTCGATGATCCGGTCGACGACCTCGAAGGCGGCGGCGCCGTCACCGGTGGCGAAGGACTCCACGACGGAGTCGAGGAGGGAGCCGTCGGTGTAGCCGAGGAGGGAGGTGGCCATGGCATACGTCACACCGTCCTCCCGCGCACCGGCGAGGAGCTGGTCCATGACGGACATGGAGTCACGCACGGAACCGGCGCCCGCGCGGACGACGAGCGGGAGCACGCCGTCCTCGACGGGGATCTTCTCGCGTCCGCAGACCTCGGCGAGGTAGTCCCGCAGGGTGCCGGGCGGCACCAGCCGGAACGGGTAGTGGTGGGTCCGCGACCGGATGGTCCCGATGACCTTCTCGGGCTCGGTGGTGGCGAAGATGAACTTCAGATGCTCGGGCGGCTCCTCGACGACCTTGAGCAGCGCGTTGAAGCCCGCCGACGTGACCATGTGGGCCTCGTCGATGATGTAGATCTTGTAGCGGCTGCTCGCGGGTCCGAAGAATGCCTTCTCGCGCAGCTCACGGGCGTCGTCCACGCCACCGTGCGAGGCGGCGTCGATCTCGATGACGTCGATGGACCCGGGGCCGTTCCGGGCCAGGTCCTGGCACGACTGGCACTCGCCGCACGGGGTGGGCGTGGGACCTTGCTCACAGTTCAGACAGCGGGCGAGGATCCGAGCGCTGGTCGTCTTGCCGCAGCCACGCGGCCCGCTGAACAGGTACGCGTGATTGACCCGGTTGTTCCGCAGCGCCTGCTGCAACGGGTCGGTGACATGCTCCTGCCCGATGACCTCGGCGAACGACTCCGGGCGATAGCGGCGGTACAGCGCGAGAGACGACACGCATACGAGGTTATAGGCGCCCACTGACAACCCGGCCCTCCGCGCGGGCTCCGCCCGGGAACGCAAGCGCCCCCCACGCACCCGCCAGAGCCAACCTACCCTTGCTGCCTTCCGGCCCTGGGGGAGTTCAGTCAGATAGCGCCGCGTGAGGGGCTGCCCAAACAGTACCCGATGGCGGCGGGTGGGAACGAGTTCGCGAGCACTCCTCAACGTCTTGTATTGTTTGCCGCGGAGGATTCGCCTAGAGGCCTAGGGCGCACGCTTGGAAAGCGTGTTGGGGGCAACCCCTCACGAGTTCGAATCTCGTATCCTCCGCCAGTGCCTCACCGGGCACGTTGTCGAAGGGCCCCACTGTTCGCAGTGGGGCCCTTCGACGTTTTCCGGCTCGGTTCCTTCTCGGCTCCTTCCCGGGCACGGGACAACTTAAGGGTGAGCGCGGGATGCCATCTCCTACATTAGCCCGCGTGCACAAGTATTGTCTTTGCAAGTAAGGCGTTGCGGGGGTACTCCCGCCCCCTCCCCACTCCCCACACCCGCAAAGGCACTTCCATGTCGCTCAAGGACATCCTTCCCGGCCGTCTCGGCTTCGGTACCGCCCCGCTCGGCAACATGTTCCGTGCGATCCCCGACGACGAGGCCCGGGCCACCGTCGAGGCCGCCTGGGAGCACGGCATCCGCTTCTACGACACCGCCCCCTTCTACGGCGCGGGCCTGGCCGAGGAGCGGCTCGGGGAGGTGCTGGCCGGTAAGCCTCGCGACGAGTTCGTGCTGTCCACCAAGGTCGGGCGGGTCGTCCTCGACGAGCACGAGACGGACGTACCCGACTTCGGCGAGAAGGGCGGGCTGTTCGAGCACGGCAACCCGAACAGGATCCTCCACGAGTGGACCGCCGAGGCCACCGAGCGTTCCATCGAGGGCAGCCTCAGGCGGCTCGGCACCGATCGGCTCGACATCGTCTGGGTTCATGACATCGCCCAGGACTTCCACGGTGATCAGTGGCTGAGCAAGTTCGAGGAGGCCCGTACCGGAGCCTTCCGGGTGCTGTCGCGGCTGCGCGACGAAGGTGTCATCGGGGCCTGGGGCCTCGGCGTCAACAGGACCGAGCCCATCGAGCTCACCCTCGCCCTCGACGAGCCGCAGCCCGACGGCTTCCTCCTCGCCGGCCGCTACACCCTCCTCGACCACGAGCACGCCCTCACCCGCCTGTTGCCCATGGCGCAGGAGCAGGGCGTCGACATGGTCGTCGGTGGCCCCTACAGCTCCGGCATCCTCGCCGGTGGCACCCACTTCGAGTACCAGCAGGCCCCCGCCGAGATCGTCGACCGCGTCGGCAGGCTGAAGGCGCTGGCCGACCGGCACGGCGTGAGCATCAAGGCGGCCGCCCTCCAGTTCTCCCTGGCCCACCCCGCCTCCGCCGCCGTCATCCCCGGCGCCACCCGCCCCAGCCGTATCGCCGAGGACACCGCCGCGCTGAACGAGACCGTCCCGGCCGCGTTCTGGGCCGACCTCCGCGCCGCGCGCCTGGTCAGCCCGGCCGCCCCGCTCCCCCACAACGCCTGACAGCTTAAACGTCTTCCAGTTATACCCCTGGGGGGTATAACGTTCAGCGCGATGGGCCCGGGTACACAGGAACTCGGGTCGCGTTAACAGGGGAACGAGGACGTAGTCATGGATCACAGCGCCCATCACACCGATCAGCACAGCGGTCAGCACGGGGACCACTCGCACCATGCCCACCACTCCGGTCACGCTCCGGGCGCCTCCTGGTCCATGGCCGTCAAGGCCACGCTGCACTGCCTCACCGGGTGCGCCATCGGTGAGATCCTCGGCATGGTGATCGGGACCGCGCTGGGGTGGGGGAACGTCCAGACCATGGTGCTGGCGATCACCCTGGCGTTCCTGTTCGGGTACTCGTTCACGCTGTTCGCCGTCCGGCGGGCCGGGCTAGACCTCAAGTCCGCCATCAAGGTCGCCCTCGCCGCCGACACCGTCTCCATCGCCGTGATGGAGCTCGTGGACAACGCGATCATCGCCCTGACGCCCGGGGCCATGGACGCCCACCTCGACGACGGGCTCTTCTGGTCGGCCCTGCTCGGCGGCTTCGCGGTCGCGTTCGTGATCACCACGCCGGTCAACAAGTGGATGATCGGACGCGGCAAGGGTCACGCCGTCGTGCACGCCTACCACTGAGCCCGGTCCGCCGAAGTCTCAGCCGACCTCGATCCGCCGCTCCACGCTCACCTGGTCGATCTCCGACACCCGCACGGTGACCTTCATGGTCCAGGTGCCCGCGAGGGGCAGGTTGACGAAGCTGTTGCCCCAGTAGCCGCCCTGGTCGGTGAGGCCGGCGTCGAGCGGGCCCACGTCCTGGGCGGGGAGGGTGAAGGAGACCCGCAGTTCGGGCACGGTGGAGATGCCGCCGTCCGGACCGAACACCACGGCCTGGAGCGAGTTGTCGCCGACCCGGCCGGGGTCGAGGGTGAGTTCGACCTTGCCGGTGCCGCCGGGGGTGCCGACGTCGAAGGGGACCGAGACGGCGACGGTGCCGCCGACCGGCCGCGCGGCCTCGGCCCCGGTACTGGCCTCCGCCACGGCCCGGCCGGGCAGGGTCGCGGTGAGCACCGTGGTGATCACCAGCACGACCACTCCGACGGCCACCTCGGCCAGCACGGAGCGGCGCAGGGCCCGGTGCTGTTCGCCCGAGGGCGCGGGCGAGGGCGGTGGATCCGGCAGGGGCGGGCCGCCGACCGGCTCCGGGACGCGTACGGCTGTCTCCGCCTCGACCGTCGCCAGCCGTGCCGTCCAGCTGCGGGACACCGCCGCGGCGCCGAGGAGAAGGGCCACCACGACCAGCTTGAGGGTCAGGAGGCGGCCGTACGTCGTCTCCGTGAGCGCGTTCCAGGAGCCGAGGCCGCGCCAGGACTGGTAGACGCCGGTGACGACGAGGACGGTCACGGAGGCGAAGGCCAGGCGGGAGAAGCGGGTGACTGTCTCCGGGGTGGGGGTTGTACGGCGGAGGGTGAGGAGGAGGGCTGTCAGGCCGCCGAGCCAAATGGCTGTCGCCAGGAGGTGCGACGCGGAGGATGCCATGGCCAACGGCACCTGGATTCCGGCGGAGGCGTGGTCCGAGGCAGCCCAGGTGAAGGCCAGGGCTATTGCTGTGCCGAGCAGGGCCAGATGCTGGGTGCGGCGCCGTCGTGGCTGGTCGCGCAGTCCCCCGCGCCCCTTGGGTATGTTCCTCAGCCGCCAGTTCAGCAGTGCTGCCGCCAGCAACAGCAACGCCAGCCTCGCCAGCAGCGCCAGCCCCGGGCGGCCCGTCAGCGTCCGTGTCAGTGCCTCGGAGTCGAATGCCGCTCCCGGGCCCTCCCCCGTCTCGTACGGGCCCCGCAGCAACAGCAGCGCCAGCGTCGCACCCACCAGCGTCCACCAGCCGACGACCAGGGGCCGCCGGAGTGCCGACGGATCCGGGGGACGGCATAGGACGATGAACGTCCCCGTCCCGATCAGCAGCGCCGCCGCCAGGTACGCCAGATACCGCGCGATCTTGTGCAGGGCGGCCGTCGCCGGATCCTCCGTCGGCCCGGTGTCCACCGCGGCCGGGGCCGGGGACGGCTTGCCGACCGAGAAGGTGAAGGCGCCGGACACCGGGTGGCTGTCCGCCGAGACCACGCGCCAGGCGACCGTGTAGGTGCCCTGGTCCAGGCCGCGGGGCAGGGTCACCCTCGCCGTGTTGTCCCCGTTCTCGTGCTCCGCCTCCCCGAGCCGCAGCCGCCTCCCGTCAGGGCCCAGAACGCGTACGGAGTCGTCGAGCAGGCCGACGGACTCGGTGAAGGTCAGGGTGAGCTGACGGGGGGCCGTGCGGAGGACGGATCCGTCGTCGGGGTCGGTGCCCCGGAGGGCGGCGTGTGCCGACGCCGTTCCCGCGCCGCCGAGGACGAGCAGGACCAGCACGGCGCCCAGCAGCACCAGCCCTTGAACTCCGCGCCTTCGGACCACGTCGTCTCTCCGTCTTCCCCGGACTCAGCCACGTGGATACGTACGTACACCACAGCCGCTCCGCTCACCAGGTCGGGCGGGCAGACGCTCCTCCGTCCACGACTAGATCGTGACCGGTGATCCATGCCGTCGGCGGCGACGCGAGGAACACGCACGCGTCCCCCACGTCCTCCGGGCGCCCGAGCCGCCCCACGGCCGTACGCCCTCCGGCCAGGCCTCCGCCAGTCCGTCCCGGTCGATCGGGCCGGGCGAGACCGTGTTGACGCGGATGCCGTCGCGGCTGTACTCCACGGCCGCCGCACGGGCGTGCATGACCTCCGCCGCCGGCTCCCGTTCCCAGGACGACCTGTCCTTCGAGCAGCTTCCGCGGGTTCATGGGCGGCACAGTCGCACGATCCGCTCCGCCTCGTGCGGATAGCGGGCGACGAGTCGCTCCGCGTCGCCGTGCTCGTAGTCCTCGTAGGTGAAGCCGGGCGCCATCGTGCAGCCGAAGAAGGTCCACGCGCCGCCCGTCACCACCCGCGCGCCCATCCAGGTGCCCGCGGGGACGGTCAACTGCGGTTGCTGACCGTGCAGTATGTCCGGGCCCAGGGCGACCGTGCGGGAGCTGCCGTCGGGGGCGAGGAGCAGCATCTCCAGGGGATCGCCGAGGTAGAAGTGCCAGACCTCGTCGCCGGTCAGGCGGTGCAGCGCGGAGAAGTCGCCCGGCTCGGCGGTGAGCAGGGCGACTATGGCGGTGCCCGAGGGGCGTCCGTCGGCCCGCGCGGGGCCTTCCCAGGTACGGGCGAACAGGCCGCCCTCGCGCGGTATCGGCTCCAGGTTGTAGTGGGTGACTAAGTCCTCCGGGGTCACCCTGGGAAGGCTACCTCCCGGCGGAGGAAGGCAAGTTGGGCCTTCTTCTCGGGCAGGTACACGTCCGGGATGTCTATCTCGGGGAGGGTGACGAGCGGGCCCTGTTCGAAGCCCTGGCGCAGGAAGCGGGCGACGGCCTTCTCGTTGGCCACGTCGGGGTCGACGACGACCCGCCGCCGGTCGAGGCCGATGAGGACGTAGGAGGCGATCGCGCCGAGCAGCGCGGACGTCCAGCCGGGGCGGGCGCCCTCCGGGCCCGCGGGGGCGAGCAGGAGGTGGACGCCGATGTCGCCGGGCTCGACCTCGTAGCACTCGCTGACCCGGTCCGCCTCGGGCTCGTAGGTCTGGAGCAGCGCGGCCGGGACTCCGTCGCGCTGCACCAGGTAGGCGTGGTGGGTGTCGAGGGAGTCCAGGTGGGCGTAGATCTCGGCGACCTGGTCGCGGGTGAGGCCGTTCATGCCCCAGAAGGAGGCGCGTTCCTCGCTCGCCCAGGCGTGCACGACGTCGGCGTCGGCCTGCGGGTCGAGGCGCAGGACGCGCACGGTGCCGAAACCGTCGACCGGCTGCTCGTACTCCGGCTCGCGGGGCTCAGACATCGGTTTCCTTCTCCAGTCGGTCGAAGTCGGTGACGACGGGGATGAGGTCTCCCCGGGTCCACAAGGGCAGTTGATCACGGTGGTGGGGGGTGCCCGGCACGCCGGACGCTCCGAACGGCACGGCCCACAGGCTGTGTTCGCGGTCGGCCAGGTCCCAGACGTAGCGGGCGGCGGGGCCTCGGGCGGCGAGGTCGGTGATGCCGGGGACGGCGGAGGTGCACAGCACGCAGTCGTGGTCGCCGGAGAGTCCGGGTTCGTCGTACTCGGCCGGGATCGCCCGCCAGGGCGCGAGCCGGTGGGTGTCGCCCCAGGTGCCCTCGGGCGGCCGCGCGGCCACCTCCTCCAGGGCGGCGCGCACCGCCTCGGGACGGTCGACGCCGTACAACTCCTCGGCGCGCAGCAGGTGTTCGAGGGCGAAGCCGATACGTGGGACCAGGGCCAGCCAGGGGAGCAGGACCTCGGGGTAGGCGGGCAGGGCGGTCAGCCCGGCGAAGGCGGGGTGCGCGGCGAGCCGCCGTACGACCGCGCTGCGCACCGCCGCGTAGCGGGCGGCCGGCCGGCTGTCGGCGTCCATGTGGCGATCCCAGGCGAGGAGTTCCTCGCGGAGGCCGGCCGCCTCGGGGGAGAGGCCGTCGAGGGCGGCGAGATTCTCCAGCAGGGGCGTCGCGGAGGCCAGCAGGGTGTCCATGTGGATCGTCGCCATGTCGCCGGGCGACCAGCGCTCCCCCTCCCCCAGCAGCGCGGTGATGCGGTCGGCGCGGTGCGGCGGGGCGAACTCGACGCCGAGGGGCGCGGCCGGGCCGCGCTGGTTGGCCATCACCGCGACACCGTCGGTGAAGTCGCCGTACGGCATCTCGTGCCAGCCCTGCCAGTCGTGGCCGGGTTCCCAGGCGTCGACCAGCCGGACGCGGTTGGCCTCCGCGCGCAGCGGCACCTTCCCGGCGACGCGGTGCAGCAGGCCGCCCTCGGTGTCGGCGGCCTGGACGACGTTGACCGGCTCGGTCCAGTGGTCGAAGGCGCGGTCCACGTCGGCGGCCCGGCGGGCGCGCAGCAGTGGCAGGAGGGCGCTGAAGCCCAGGTCGCCGGTGACGCGGGGCGGATAGCGGAGGCTGACGGCGCAGTCGGCGTCGGAGCCGTCGTCCGGGCCCTCGGGGCCGCCGATCACCACCGGGCCGCGGTCGGTCTCGATGACCTCGACCTCGACCGGCCCCTCCCCGGCCACCTCGATGGTCTCGGTGTGCCGGGCGGCCCGCCGCCAGACGCCGTCCGGGCCGAGCGCCTCCACACCCGCTCCGGTCCGGCGCAGCCGCTCCCGGTACAGGTCCTGGTAGTCGGCCATGGCGTTGGTGATGGCCCAGGCGACCGTGCCGGTGTGCCCGAAGTGGCCGATGCCGGGGACACCGGGGACGGCGAGGCCGATGACGTCGAACTCGGGGCAGGACAGATGGATCTGCTGGTAGACGCCCGCGTCCTCGATGAACCGGTGCGGGTCGCCCGCGATGATCGGCTGCCCGGTGTGCGTGCGCTCGGCGCCGACCAGCCAGCCGTTGCTGCCGGAGGTGCCGGGGCCGTCGATGGCGAACAGGCCGACGGCCTCCTCGCCGAGCTGCCGGACCGCCCGTTCGCGCCAGAGCTTGGCGGGGAAGCCGGCGAAGAGGATGTGGATGCCGAGCCAGATGCCGAGCGGGGTCCAGGGCTCCCAGCGGCCGGGGGTGCCGAGCGGCAGGTCGGCCCCGGCGAGGCCCTCGTTGACCCCCTCCACATAGGCTCGCACCCAGTCGGCGGTCTCCGGGTCCCGGCGCTCCAGCTCCGCCCAGCAGCGGCGGGCGGTGTCGTCGAGCCTGGCCCGGCGGACGAAGCGGTCCCAGGGCAGGGCGTCCGGACCGAGCAGGGCGGCCGAGGTGCCCTGGGCGCGGTGCCGCTCGACCTCCAGCTGCCAGGCCCGGTCGAGGGCGGTGACGCGGCCCTGGGCGCGGGCGAGTTCGCGTGCGCCGTCCGCCCGCAGATGCGGGATGCCCCAGGCGTCGCGGTAGATCTGTGCGGTCACCTGTCACCCTCCTGTCCTAGCACTGTGCTTTAGGTTAGCCTTGCCTAAGTAATTCGTGCGGAATAGTACGCGAAGGGTGAAGAGGCGATATGGGGCAGGGGCACGGTTGGCAGGGCACGGTCCTGAAACTGATGGGCGCCAAGGACTTCGAGTTCACGGTCACCGACGCCGAGGACGTCTCCTCCGACTACCGGCGGCTCCATCTCACCGACGGCGGCATGCTCGCGGCGACCGGCGTCCACCCGACGATGTGGGTCCGGCTGTGGTTCGACACCGCGGGCAAGCCGCACCAGCGGGCGTACACGCTGGTCGACCCCGACCCGAAGGCCGGCACCTTCAGCCTCGAATTCGCGCTGCACGAAGGTGTGGCCAGTGACTGGGCGCGGGCGGCGAAGGCCGGGAACACCATCGAGGCGACGGTCCAGGGCACGGGCTTCCAGCGGCCCCGGCCCGAGCCCTCGCACGTCTTCGCTATGGCCGACCCGGCGTCGCTGCCCGCGCTCAACTCCCTCCTGGACGAGCTGGGTTCGGCCCCGGTGACGGTGTGGTTCGAGGGGAAGCTGGACGGGCTGCCGTTCCGCGGGGACACGGCCGACGTCCGCACGGTCCCGCGCCACGGCCTCGTCGACGCGGTACGGGCGGACCTGCCCGACCTTCTGAAGGGCACCGAGAACCCGTACGTCTGGATCGCCTGTGACACCCTGACGACCCGGACCCTGTCGGCGTACGTCCGCAAGGAGCTGGCGGTCGCCAAGGACCGGATGCACGCGCTGGGGTACTGGCGCGCGACCTGAGCCGGTACGCGGGATCATCGACCCATGGACGCCACCCTGCACCTCGCCCAGGACCCCGAGGCCGACGAACTGCTCGGGCGAAGTGCGCTCGCCGCGCTGGTCGGGATGCTGCTGGACCAGCAGGTTCCGATGGAGTGGGCGTTCAAGGGTCCCCGCACGATCGCGGACCGGCTCGGCGCGGAGGACCTGGACGCGCATGAGATCGCCGCGCAGGACCCGGAGGCCTTCGTGGCGGTGCTGTCGGAGAAGCCGGCCGTGCACCGCTATCCGGGGTCCATGGCCAAGCGCGTCCAGCAGTTGTGCCAGTACCTGGTCGAGCACTACGACGGCAACGCCGAGCTGGTCTGGAAGGGCGTGTCCGACGGCGGGGAACTGCTCCGGCGCCTGGAGGAACTGCCCGGCTTCGGCAAGCAGAAGGCCCAGATCTTCCTGGCTCTGCTGGGCAAGCAGCTCGGTGTGGCGCCTCAGGGGTGGCGGGAGGCCGCGGGGGCGTACGGCGAGGCCAAGTCCTTCCGCTCGGTCGCGGACATCACGGGGCCGGAGTCTCTGGCGAAGGTGCGGGCGCACAAGCAGGAGATGAAGGCGAAGGCGAAAGCCTCCGGCAAGTAGCTCGTCAGCGTGCGGGCCGGTGGGGGCTGATCGCGCCCGCGCCGCGTCAGTCGACTGGCTCGCCCCGAATGGCAGCCGTCTTCAGCCCGGCCCAACCATGGACCATGAGCGAGGCACCGGGGCCCGAATACGACGACCGCAAGGTCCATGCGCGGCCCCGTGTCCCGCGCGGCGGTCATGAGCCCGAGCCGCCCTTCGAAGGGCCTCTCCGGCTACTGTCCCGTGCGGCCTGGCAGGCGGTGCTCGGGACGGGGGTCGCCTCGCTCGTGCTCGGGGTCCTCGTCCTGGTGTGGCCCGGCGCCTCGCTGCTCGCGGCCGGGGTGTTGTTCGGGGTCTATCTGCTGGTGAGCGGCGTGCTGCAGCTGGTCGCCGCCTTCGGTACGCACCAGACGACCTCGCTACGCGTCCTGGCCTTCATCAGCGGCTCCCTGGCGGTCCTGCTCGGCCTGTTCTGCTTCCGCACCCCCATGCGGTCGGTCCTGCTGCTCGCCCTGTGGATCGGCGTCGGCTGGGTGATCCGCGGCATCACCCAGACCCTGGCGGCCGCCTCCGACCCGGCGATGCCCGCCCGCGGCTGGCAGGAGTTCCTCGGCATCGTCACCTTCATCGCCGGGATCGTGCTGATCGTCTCGCCGTTCGAGTCGGTCGCCGCCCTCACCCTCGTCGGCGGCTGCTGGCTGATCGCGGTCGGCACCGTCGAGATCATCACCGGCCTGCACATCCGCCACCGCGCCCACCCCCTCCCACGCACCCTGTGACCCCGCACCCAGTACGCCGTGCGAGCGGATCTCGGGCGCGCCGCGATGCCCCCCGCCGGCAAGGCCGGAGACAGACGTCCGTGAGACCGCCCGAAGCCCCCGCGCAGCCTGCGCCCTCACCCGCGACCCCCACACCCCGTACGCCGTGCGAGCGGATCTAGGCGTGCCGCGATGAACCCCGCGGCTCCGCCGGGGACACGACATCCGTGAGTACCGCACGACGCCTCCCGCGCAGCCGCGCCTGGCTGCGGGGCTTCGTCCTGCTGCTCGCCCTGTTCGTACCGGCGGCGCCCGCCGGAGTGCAGGTGGCTCCGGTCGCGGTGGTCGCGGAAGTCGTCGAGTACGACGTCGTGGACGCGGCCGCACGGCCGGTCACCGCCCGCCGTACGCCCCGCACCGACGCCGTACCCCCGCGCCTGACGCCGCACCCCCGGACGGCGTCCCCTTCCCCGCACCCCCACACCCCGCCCACCCGGCGCTCGGTGGTCCTGCGCTGCTGACAGGGCCGGTCCCGTCCCCACCGGTCCCACCGTCAGTACGACCCCGAGGAGCACCCCCATGCCCATGGACCCCTACGCCGTCCTGCGCGCCCTGCTGCGTGCCGAGGCCGCGCGCAGCACACCGAAGCCGCAGGTCAAGCAGGGTGAGAAGCCCCCGAAGGAGAAGAACCGCTGAGTCGCGCGCGGAGGCGGGCCTACCGCCTCCGCCGGGCCGTCCCGAAGACCGAACGGGTGATCTCCCGCCCGATCTGGGTGCCGATGGACCGCGCCAGCGACTTGAACATCCCGCTGCCGACGACCTGTTCCACCACGGACCGGTCCTCCTTCGGAGCCGTCTCCTTCCCCCTCGGCGGCGCCGCCTTCAGCTCGTCCGGGCCCTTGCCCGCGGGCGCCCGCCGGAGCTTCTCGTAGGCCGACTCCCGGTCGACCGCCTGCGCGTACCGCCCGTACAGCTCCGAATCCGTCACCGCCCGCTGGAGCTCCTCCGCCTCGACGGGCCCCATCAGGGACTCGGGTGCCCGCAACCGGGTCGCGGCGACCGGGGTCGGGGCGCCCTTCTCGCTGAGCACGGTGACCACGGCCTCGCCGGTACCGAGCCCGGTGAGCAGCTCTTCGAGGTCGTAGGGCGAGTTCGGGAAGGTCTTCACCGTGGCCTTCAGCGCCTTCTGGTCGTCCGGGGTGAAGGCCCGCAGCGCGTGCTGGATCCGGTTGCCGAGCTGGGCGAGGACATCGCCGGGTACGTCCTTCGGGGTCTGCGTGACGAAGAAGACGCCGACCCCTTTCGAGCGAATCAGGCGCACGGTCTGCGTGATGGAGTCCAGGAACGCCTTGGAGGCGTCGTTGAACAGCAGATGCGCCTCGTCGAAGAAGAACACCAGCTTCGGCCGGTCGGCGTCGCCGACCTCGGGCAGATCGTGGAAGAGATCGGCGAGCAGCCACATCAGGAACGTGGAGAACAGCTGCGGCCTGTCCTGCACCGCGGCCAGCTCCAGCACCGACACCACACCCCGCCGCCCGTCCTGCGCCATCCGCAGGAACTCGGCCGTGTCGAACTCCGGCTCCCCGAAGAAGCCGCCCATGCCCTGGGACTCGAAGGCGGTCAGGGATCGAAGGATCACGCCCGCCGTGGCCGTGGACAGCCCGCCGATGTTCTTCAGCTCGGCCTTGCCCTCGTCGGAGGTGAGGAAGGCGACCACCGCCCGCAGGTCCTTGAGGTCGACCAGCTCCAGGCCCTTGGTGTCGGCGTAGTGGAAGATCAGGCCGAGGGACTGCTCCTGGGTCTGGTTCAGCCGGAGCACCTTGGCGAGCAGGACCGGTCCGAAGCTGGTGATCGTGGCGCGGACCGGGATGCCGTGGCCGAGGCCGCCGAGGGCGTAGAACTCCGCGGGGAAGCCGGTCGCCTTCCACGTCTGGTGAACCTCTGCCGCGCGGGCGCCGACCCGCTCACCGGGCTTTCCCGGCGCCGAGATCCCCGACAGATCGCCCTTGATGTCGGCGAGGAACACCGGCACGCCCTGCGCCGAGAGCTGTTCGGCGATCAGCTGGAGCGTCTTGGTCTTGCCGGTGCCGGTCGCCCCGGCGACCAGACCGTGCCGGTTGAGCATCGGCAGCGGCACCCGGATCTGCGCGTCGGCGAGGCACTGTCCGTCCCACAGGAGGGCGCCGAGGTCCAGGGCGGGACCGGTGAAGGCGTACCCGGAGGCGATCTCCAGAGCCTCCTTCGGAAGAGCGGGGGCGCTCCCGGGCTTCTCGGGAGCGGCGGCCGACGGCATGGTTTCCCTGTCACTCATCTCAGGCACCTTTTCCGATTCGCCCTGGATTGCACAAGCTTTTCCAGCGTCACACTCCGTCGCCATGGCTGCGCCCGGAACGTCTGGACCGGTAGGCTTTCCGTGTGATCTTCAAGCGCATCGGAAACGGCCGGCCGTACCCCGACCACGGCCGGGAAAGCACCCGGCAGTGGGCGGACGTCGCGCCGCGCCCGGTCCGCCTCGATCAGCTCGTGACGACCAAGGGCCAGCTCGACCTGGAAACCCTCCTCGCCGAGGACTCCACCTTCTACGGCGACCTGTTCGCACACGTAGTGAAGTGGCAGGGCGACCTGTACCTGGAGGACGGCCTGCACCGGGCCGTGCGCGCCGCGCTCCAGCAGCGCCAGGTGCTGCACGCGCGCGTGCTCGAGCTGGACTAGGGCGGGACCAGGGCCCCCTCCGGCGCGCACGTCAGGTGTCCGTCCGGTGAAGGGTTGGCCCTTTCGGGTTCTCCTGACCGGCGTCGAATGATCATCTAGTAGGAATCGCCGCCGCGGCGCACTACGCTGCGCCCATGAGCATGCTGACTCCCCCTGGCATGGGCGGCCAGTACCGGATCCGGGGGAACAAGTACCCCCGGATGCGCCGTCCCCGGCGGCGCGGCAGGCTCGTGCTCCTGACCGTCGCCTCCGTCACCGCGCTCGGCGTGATCGGCTGGGGCACGTTCCAGCTCATCGACGTCTTCACCGGCGGTGGCGAGGAAGCCTCGGCGGCCGGCCCCAAGGCGGACTGCGGCACCCGGGCGACCCCCACGGCCACGCCGGCCGTCGCCGCCCTGCCCAAGCCGGGCCAGATCACCGTCAACGTCCTCAACGCCACGCCCGTCGGCGGCCTCGCCAAGAAGACCGCGGAGGAACTGAAGAAGCGCGGCTTCAAGATCGGCGACGTGGGCAACGCGACCAAGGAGTACGACAAGAAGGTCAAGGGCACCGGCATACTGCTCGGCCCCTCCTCGGCCCTGGACACCTCGCTGCCGGTCCTCGGCACCCAGCTCACCACCGCCGAGCGCCGCACGGACGCCAAGCGCAAGGGCACCGAGGTGGACCTGATCATCGGCACGGCCTTCAAGAACCTGACGACAAAGGCGGGCGCCACCAAGGCCCTGACCGCACTGGCCAAGCCCAAGCCGACGCCCGCCACATCAAAGAAGGCCTGCTGAGACGCACTTAGGGGCGTGGGGCTGCATCGATATGCGGCTCCGCCGCGGGGCGCGACCAGCCCCCGCGGTGCCGCACCTACTCAGCGGCCCCGTACATCCGGTCACCCGCGTCCCCCAGCCCCGGCACGATGTACCCGTGCTCATTGAGCCGCTCGTCAACAGACGCCGTGACCACGGTCACCGGCGTCCCTGCCAGCTCCCGCTCCATGACCTCGACGCCCTCCGGCGCGGCCAGCAGCACCACCGCGGTCACATCGTCCGCACCGCGCTTGATGAGCTCCTGGATGGCCGCGACGAGCGTGCCGCCCGTGGCCAGCATCGGGTCGAGGACGTACACCTGCCGCCCGGACAGGTCCTCCGGCATCCGCGTGGCGTAGGTGGACGCCTGAAGCGTCTCCTCGTTGCGGATCATGCCCATGAAGCCGACTTCCGCGGTGGGCAGCAGCCGGACCATGCCCTCCAGCATGCCGAGCCCGGCGCGCAGGATCGGCACCACTAGCGGGCGCGGGTAGGAGAGCTTGACGCCCGTGGTCCGCTCGACCGGCGTCTGGATGTCCACCTGTTCGGTACGGACGTCCCGCGTGGCCTCGTAGGCGAGCAGGGTGACCAGTTCGTCGGCGAGCCGCCGGAACGTCGCGGAGTCGGTGCGCTGGTCGCGCAGCGTGGTGAGCTTGTGGGCGACCAGCGGGTGGTCGACGACGTGGAGACGCATGTCCCTAACAGTAACCGGGCCACCGTGCCGCTCGCGCTGGCATCAAACCGCCCATCAGAGGGAAAGTGGGAGGGACGTACTGGGGGTGTGCAGATGCCTGACAGTGAGTCCCCGAAGGGTGCCGAGCCGCCGGAGACCGACGCGGAACGCCGTCGGCGCCGGGCCCGGTTCCTGCGGGAACTGGCCGAGGCGCGGGAGTTGCGCGACCGGGTGCAGCCCCGGCGCGCCAAGGCCGCCCGGCTGCGCCACGCCATGCGCATGCGCACCTTCCGCTGGTAGGGCTTGGGCCGTTCTTGGGCCGCCTGATGCGTGAACCACGCCGGGCGCCGCGTACGATCCCGCTGGTGGACGATCAAAACGGGCGGACACAGGGAGCGGAAGACGTCCCCTGAACGCTCCGTTTCTGCCACGATTCCGAGTGGGTGGGGCTCGGAGCACCGCTCTCCGCCCGCAACCTCCGCCGGGGGGACCCCCAACCGGCACGCCTATGACCAGTGGGAGAGTCACGGTGTACTTCGCCGCACTGCTCGCGCGCACCGAAGACGGGTGGGAAGCGAGCGACAAAGAGCTCGACGATGTGGAGACCCTGTCGGATCTGGCCGACCTGGCCCGTGAAGCCTCTCCCGAGGACGACACGGTGCTGGTGCTCATCGAGCAGGAGGACGCCTGGTTCGGCGTCGTCCGGATCGACGGCGAGGACGACCCGCGGATCTACGTCTCGGACGCCGCCGCCGCTGCCCGCAGCAGTTACGGGGAGATCCTGCTCACCGACGAGCTGCTCGGGAGGGAGCCCGGTGACGACGACGCCGATCTGGACTCCCTCGACCTCGACGGCACGGAGGAGCCGGACGGCGACTCCGACGACGACGAGGAGGGCGCCGGCGACGCGGTGCCGCACAGCCCGGTCGGCGACAGCGAGATCCTCGACGACCTCGGTGTCAGCGAGAAGGAGCTGAAGGCCCTGGACGCCGACGACGCGCTGGGTGCCATCGCCGAGGCCCTGGGCGCCGCGGAGGTCCTGGAGACCGTCCGCTGACCCCGGCCACCCCCACGGGTCCCCCGGACCCGGTACGCGACCGCTGGCGGGCCGCGATGCGGCTCGCCCTGGACCAGGCCGAACTGGCCGTCCGGGGCGGGGACGTCCCCGTCGGCGCCGTCGTGCTGTCCGCGGACGGTACGACGGTGCTCGGCGCCGGTCACAACGAGCGCGAGGCGACCGGCGATCCGACCGCGCACGCGGAGGTGCTGGCGATCCGGCGGGCGGCGGCGGAGACCGGCGAGTGGCGGCTGACCGGTTGCACGCTCGTCGTCACCCTGGAGCCGTGCACCATGTGCGCGGGCGCGCTCGTGCAGTCCCGGGTGGACCGGGTCGTCTACGGCGCCCGGGACGAGAAGGCCGGTGCGGCCGGCTCCCTCTGGGACGTCGTGCGCGACCGGCGGCTCAACCACCGCCCCGAGGTGATCGAGGGCGTGCTCGCCGAGGAGTGCGCCGGGCTCCTCACGGAGTTCTTCCGGAACCGGTGAATACCGATTTCTGAGCAGGGCCCACCGTGCTGTAAGGTCTCCCTCGGTAGCGTGTCCGAGCGGCCGAAGGAGCTCGCCTCGAAAGCGAGTGTGGCGCAAGTCACCGAGGGTTCAAATCCCTCCGCTACCGCCATAAGAAGGGCCCCGTCGAAAGACGGGGCCCTTCGTGCGTCCGGACGGCGCCCGCAGCACTGCCGGCGTACGGGGGAGACCGTCGGCGAGTGCCCCGCAGTGGGGTTCCGTCCGGGCCCTGAGGATTCCTGCCAGGTCCCCCGGGGCCGCGCCTCCATCCTGCCCGCCCGCCTCCCCGGGGGGACGTGACAAAGGGCCTCCCGGCACGGGCCGTTGGTCCCTAAAAAGGGCGTGAAGGTTACACTCACCGCCGTCAACAGGGGGCCCATCGGGGGCGACAAGGGCAGGGAGGCCGCAGTGGCGGTGAATTCGAAGAAGGTCGCCGTCTATGTGCTCGTGGTCTTCGTGCTCTATGTGATCATCACGGACCCGGCCAAGGCCGCCGACTATGTGCAGATAGGGTTCGAGGGCATATCGGACGCCGCCAAGGCCATCGGCGAATTCATGACGTGGATCGCCAACGGAGGAGACTCATGATCCGCCACCTGGTCCTCTTCAAGCTCAACGAGGGTGTCGAGCGGGACGACCCGCGCGTCCTGGAGGGCGAGAAGGCCTTCCAGTCGCTGCCGGACACGATCTCCGAGATCCGCTTCTGGGAGCTCGGCTGGAACCTCAGCGACCGTCCCATCGCCTACGACTACGCGATCAACTCCGGCTTCGACGACGCGGAAGCGCTGCGCCGGTACGTGGAGCACCCCGAGCACCAGGCGGGCGTGGCCCTCTGGAAGGAGTTCGCCACCTGGGTGATCGCGGACTACCCGTACTAGGCCCCCTCGGCAGCACCGCCCTCTACCGGAACGGTAGGGGGCTTTTTGCATCTTTCAAGTCACTTCACTCTCAACACGGTGTGATGCGGTGCTTGCACACAGTGCACATGTCTTGTGATGCTATGACCGCTTTTGACGGATGAGTTGATGGATTATGAGGTGGAGTTGACCGTGTCGGCCAGTACTGCGCCTCCCCAGGAAGCAGCCCCGGAAGCCGCCCCGGAAGCAGCGCCGGAGGCGGCCCCCGCCGCCCCGCGCAGCCGCGGTGCCGACACCCGCGCGCTCACCCAGGTGCTCTTCGGCCAGCTCAAGGAGCTCCGGCCGGGCACGCCGGAGCACAACCGGGTGCGCGGGGCGCTGATCGAGGCGAACCTCCCGCTCGTGCGCTACGCGGCCGCCCGGTTCCGCTCCCGCAACGAGCCGATGGAGGACGTGATCCAGGTCGGCACCATCGGGCTCATCAACGCCATCGACCGCTTCGACCCGGACCGGGGCGTGCAGTTCCCCACCTTCGCGATGCCGACGGTCGTGGGCGAGATCAAGCGGTACTTCCGGGACAACGTCCGCACGGTCCACGTACCGCGCCGGCTGCACGAGCTGTGGGTGCAGGTCAACAGCGCGACAGAGGACCTCACCACCGCCTTCGGGCGCTCCCCGAGCACCGCCGAGATCGCCGAGCGGCTGCGCATCAGCGAGGAGGAGGTGCTGTCCTGCATCGAGGCCGGACGGTCGTACCACGCCACCTCGCTGGAGGCCGCCCAGGAGGGCGACGGGCTGCCCGGACTGCTGGACCGGCTCGGTTACGAGGACCCCGCGCTGGACGGCGTGGAGCACCGCGACCTGGTCCGGCATCTGCTGGTCCAACTCCCCGAGCGGGAACAGCGCATTCTGCTGCTGCGCTACTACAGCAATCTCACCCAGTCGCAGATCAGTGCCGAACTCGGCGTCTCCCAGATGCATGTGTCGCGGCTACTCGCGCGTAGCTTCCAGCGGCTGCGGTCCGCGAACCGCATCGACGCCTGATGGAGACTCGGTCGAATAGCCGAACGAACAGCTGACCGAACAGTCGCCGGGGAGAGCGAATCGCTCACCTGGGCCGTTCCCGACAGTTTCGCGCCGAAAAGCCGTCAGACCCCTTGTTTCCAGGGCTGATTGGTGTCTTACATGTCGACATGTCACTACAGCGTGTTGCCGACATGTGACATTCTGCCGGAAGCGCGTTTGCCGCGGCTTCGGCTCCGGTATTCAGGTGAAGGCTGCGTTCCTCAATGGGAGCGTTCGCCGCGACCGTCCCGCGACCCAGAGGGGGTGGCATGTCCGCAGAACAGGGCAGCTCCAAGGTGCTCACGCTCACGAAGAGCGAGGCTGCGCCCGCGCTCGACAACGACGTAACGGCCCTTGCCGAAGCCGCGCCCGCCCCGGCCCTTCCGGCCTCCGGGGCGATCGACACCCGCACCCTGTCCCGCTCCCTGTTCCTGCGGCTCGCCGCGCTGGACGAGAACAGCCCCGAGCGCGCCTACGTCCGCGACACCCTGATCGAGCTGAACCTCCCGCTCGTCCGGTACGCCGCGGCCCGCTTCCGCTCCCGCAACGAGCCGATGGAGGACATCGTCCAGGTCGGCACCATCGGGCTGATCAAGGCGATCGACCGCTTCGACTGCGAACGGGGCGTGGAGTTCCCGACGTTCGCGATGCCGACGGTGGTCGGCGAGATCAAGCGGTTCTTCCGCGACACCTCGTGGTCGGTGCGGGTCCCGCGCCGCCTCCAGGAGCTGCGCCTGGCGCTGACGAAGGCCAGCGACGAGCTCTCCCAGAAGCTGGACCGCTCGCCGACGGTCACCGAACTCGCCGCGGTACTGGGCGTGTCCGAGGAGGACGTGGTCGACGGCCTGGCGGTCGGCAACGCCTACACAGCCTCCTCGCTGGACTCCCCGGCCCCCGAGGACGACGGCGGCGAAGGCTCCCTGGCGGACCGCCTCGGCTACGAGGACAGCGCGCTGGAGGGCGTCGAGTACCGCGAGTCCCTCAAGCCGCTGCTGGCCAAACTCCCGCCCCGTGAGCGGCGGATCATCATGCTGCGCTTCTTCGCCAACATGACCCAGTCCCAGATCGGCGAGGAGGTCGGCATCTCCCAGATGCACGTCTCCCGGCTGCTGACCCGGACCCTGGCCCAGCTCCGCGAGGGCCTCATCTCCGACTGAGGCTTCCCTTCTGACGGGGCGTCAGCCACCATGGCGCGATGCTCCGCGCGACGACATGGACACCTGGCCGCAGATGCGCCCTCATCGGCGCCTCTGCGGCCGTCGTGTGCCTGAGCGGCCTCCTGGCGGCATGCGCGGGCGACGGGGACGGTGACGGGTACGTCGCCGTGGGGGCGCCGGGAAGATCCGGTACGGCGATGGCGTCACCGACCGGCCAGGTGACCCTGGTGCCGCTGGAGACGGAGGAGCCGCCCAGGGAGCCTCAGCAGCCGTCTCGGACGCCTCAGGAGCCGGGCAACTCCCCTTCGAGGACCGGAACTTCGGCCGACCCCCAGCCCACCCCCTCGACGGAGGGCGCCGAACCAAGCCGTACGCCCGCGACTTCACCGACTCCTGCCACGCCCGCCGCCCTCTCCTGGTCCGAGCCGGAGCGGGCGGGCGCGGAGGAGCGGTGGTGCGAGAAGGTGACGCTCGGCTTCCGCAACTCCGGGGGCAGCCCGGTGCGTTCGGGCAGCGTGACCTTCGGGACGCACATCATCGGGGCGCTCGGGGTCGACTGGGGGACCGTGGAGTCGGTGGAGAGCCTTCCGGCACCGATCGCGGGCGGCGCGCGGAAGGAGCGGACCTGGACGGTGTGCGTCGACGCCTGGCGCGTACCGCTGGGCATGCACGTCGAGACGCGGGACGTGACCGTCCGGTGGGAGTGAGCGGCGCGGGCTACTTCAGCGCGAGCCAGGCCACCGCCGCGACGACCGCGACGGCGACGACGACACCGAGGATCAGGCCGATGCGGGGACCGGAGGAGGCGGCCGCCTGCTGACGCCCCTGCGGGGCCTCGTCGACGAACGCGCGGAACATCTGGGTGCTGCCGGCGGGGTCGTGGTTGCCCTGGGGGCCCTGGGTGTTAGCCATGGGCCGAAACACTAGCGAATCCCGAGGTGGCGCCCAAGTGCGGGCCGGGTTCCTGCACCACCCGTCACACATCCCTCCCGACCTGCACATTTACGTTCGCAATACTTGCCTTTGCCAAGTTTTGAGACCAGCCCCACCCGGTTTGTTTGCCTGTAGCAACCAACCTCTCTATGGTTGCCCTAAGCAACAAAACCCGGGAGGTGCGATGGCCGAGCAGGCGCTCTACGAGGAGCTCGTCCGGCAGTTCAGTGCCTTCGGGGCCGTGAAACGGGAGCTGGGGCGGGTGCTGCCGGCCGACTGCCCGAGCGGGTCCGCCGCCGTACTGACGCTCCTGGACCGCCACGGCGACATGCGCATGAGCAAGCTCGCCGAGCTGCTCGCCGTGGACATGTCCGTCACCAGCCGCCATGTCGCCCACGTCGCCGAGCACGGCTGGATCGACCGCTCCCCCGACCCCGCCGACAAGCGCAGCCGCATCCTGCGGCTCACGCCCGCGGGGCGAGCCCGGGTCGAGGAGCTCGCCCGGTGCACCACCCGGCTGCTCGCCGAGCGCCTGAGCGACTGGACCGACGACGAGGTCGACCAGCTCACCCGGCTCATGGCCCGGCTGAGGCGTTGCTTCGACGAACAGTCCCCCCGTACACCCGCGTTCACCGCGCAGACCACCGCATAAGAGAAGGAAGCCCATGGCAACGACCACACCAGCCGGTGTGCGGGCTCATGCCAAGCATGGAGGAGGCTCCGGCGAGGCTCCCATGACGCATCGGCAGATCATGGAGGCGCTCTCCGGGCTGCTGCTCGGCATGTTCGCCGCGATCCTGTCCTCCACCATCGTCTCCAACGCCCTGCCCGAGATCATCCAGGACCTCGGCGGCGGACAGAGCGCGTACACCTGGGTCGTGACCGCCGCGCTGCTGTCGATGACGGCGTCGACCCCGCTGTGGGGCAAGCTGGCCGACCTGGTCAGCAAGAAGGCCCTGGTCCAGATAGCCCTGGTCATCTACATCATCGGCTCGGTCATCGCCGGCCTGGCCCAGAACTCCGGGATGCTGATCGGCGCCCGGGTGATCCAGGGGCTCGGCGCCGGTGGTCTGACCGCGCTCGCCCAGATCATCATGGCCGCGATGATCTCCCCCCGGGAGCGCGGCCGTTACTCCGGCTACCTCGGCGCGACCTTCGCCGTCGCGACCGTCGGCGGTCCGCTGGTCGGCGGTGTCATCACCGACACCGAGTGGCTGGGCTGGCGCTGGTGCCTGTACGTGGGTGTGCCGTTCGCGCTGATCGCCCTGTTCGTGCTCCAGAAGACGCTGCATCTGCCGGAGAGCAAGCGCAAGGTCAAGGTCGACTGGGCCGGTGCCTTCGTCATCACCGCCGCCGTCAGCCTGCTGCTGATCTGGGTCACCTTCGCGGACGACAAGTACGCCTGGCTGTCCTGGCAGACCTGCGCGATGGTCGGCGGCGCGCTCGCGCTGACGCTGCTCTTCCTCCTCGTCGAGACCAAGGCGAGCGAGCCGATCATCCCGCTGCGCCTGTTCCGCAACCGCACCATCACGCTGGCCTCGCTGGCCTCCCTGCTCGTCGGTGTCGCGATGTTCGCGGGCACCGTCTTCTTCAGCCAGTACTTCCAGCTCGCGCGGGACATGTCCCCGACGATGTCGGGCGTCATGACCATCCCGATGATCGCCGGTCTGTTCGTCTCCTCCACCGTCTCCGGCGCGGTGATCACCAAGACCGGCAAGTGGAAGGCGTGGCTGGTCACGGGCGGTGTGCTGGTGACGGCGGGCCTCGGTCTGCTGGGCACCATGCGCTATGACACCGAGTACTGGCACATCGCCGTCTTCATGGCGGTCATGGGCCTCGGCATCGGCATGATGATGCAGAACCTGGTGCTCTCCACGCAGAACCAGGTCGCCCCGCACGAACTCGGCGCCGCCAGCTCGGTGGTCACCTTCTTCCGGTCCCTCGGCGGCGCGATGGGCGTCTCGGCGCTCGGCTCCGTGATGACGACCCGGATCAGCCACTACGCCACCGACACCATCGGCTCGCTCAGCCCGCAGGAGCAGGCGGCCGCCGCCAAGGCCGTGGGCAGCGGTGAACTGCCCGACATGGACGCGCTGCCCACGCACATCCGGACCTGGCTGGAGAGCGCCTACGGACACGGCATCGCCGACATCTTCCTGTACGTCGCCCCGATCGCCTTCCTCGCCTTCCTGGTGACCCTGTTCATCAAGGAGGTCCCGCTGCGGACGTCCGGCGCGCTGGCCCAGGCGGCGGAGGCGAGCGAGCCGAAGGCTCCGACCGCTGCGGCTTCCGTGGCTCCTGAGGTCTCTGAGGTTCCTGTTGCCGAGGAGGCACCCGTGATTTCCGAGCCCCTGCCCAGCGGCATCCCCGTCCGCGGATTCGTCCGCGGCGCCGAGAGCGCGCCGGTCCCCCGGGCCACGGTCACCCTGATCTCGCTCACCGGACGACAGCTCGGCCGCTCGGTGGCCCAGCCGGACGGCTCCTACGGCGTCGACGCGCCCGGCACCGGCTCCTACGTCCTGATCGCCTCCGCCGACGGCTACCAGCCACAGGCGTCCACCCTCGTCGTCGGCACCGAGCCGCTCGCCTACGACCTCCTGCTCAGCGGCACCAGCGGGCTCAGCGGTGTGGTGCGGGCGGCCGAGGGCGGGCTGCCGGTGAAGGACGCGATGGTGATCGTCACCGATGTGCGCGGGGACCTGCTGGCCACCGCCGTCACCGGGGAGCAGGGCGAGTTCGCCCTCGCCGAACTGGTGCCGGGCACGGTCACCGTCGCGGTCAACGCCGACGGGTTCCGGCCGCACGCCGTGCCCGTCGAGATCGGCGGCACCGGGGTCACCCGGGTAGAGGTCGACCTCGACTCCGGCGCCCTGCTCCAGGGCATCGTCCGGGCGCCGCACGGTCCGCTGGCCGACGCGCGGGTGACGCTCGTGGACGCGGCGGGCAACGTCGTCGGCACGGCGACGACCGGTTCGGACGGGGCGTACGCCTTCACCGACCTGGACGGCGGCGACTACACCGTCATCGCGACGGGGTACCCGCCGGTGGCGTCCGCGCTGGCCCTGACCGGCCCCGGCGTCGACGGCCACGACATCGAACTCGCCCACCCCGGCGAGTAGTTCCGGACCCCGGCCCGTGGAGCGCGCTCTGAGCGGAGGTGCGCCCCACGGGCCGGTTTCATGTTCACGTTCGAGGAGTCACACGACATGGGACTGACCGCGAGGATCCGCACCCGGGACGGATGGGCCGTGTCGCACGCGGTCGTCACGGTGACGGACAGGACCGGCACGCAGGTGCTGCGCGCCCCCGCGGACGCGGAAGGGGCGGTACGGGACACCACTCCCCTCCCGCCCGGGGCGTACACCGTCATCATCACGGCCGTCGGGTACGCGCCCGCCGCGGCCGGCGCGATCGTCACGGGGAGCGGTCGGGCCGAGGTCGGCACGGTGACGCTGGCGCGGCAGGGCGGGACGGAGCTGCCGCCGCCGGGGCCGTGGACGGTCGACCCGGCGCACTCCACGGTGGGTGCGGTGGCCCAGCATCTGGGGATCTCCAGTGTGCGCGGACGGTTCACCGACTTCACGGCGGTGGTCGAGGTCGCGCCGGACGATGTCGCGAAGTCGTCGGTTTCGGCGGTGATTCGGGCCGCGTCGATCGATACGGGGAATGCCGGGCGGGACGAGCATCTTCGGGCGGCGGATTTTCTGGACGTGGAGCGGTATCCGGAGATCACGTATCGCTCGACCGGGCTGACGGCGAGAGTGGGGGCCGACGGGTGGGTCGTGCATGGGGAGCTGGCTTTGCACGGTGTCGTACGGCCGGTTGACCTGGATCTCGCGTATCTGGGGACCGGGTCGGACCCCTGGGGTGGGACCCGGGCCGCGTTCCGGGCCACGGCGGAGCTGCGGCGCGAGGACTTCGCCATGGACTACAACCAGATCGTCCAGGCGGGGATCGCGGCCATTGGTACGACGCTGAAGGTGGAGCTGGATGTCCAGGCCGTGCAGGGGGAGTCGCTGCCCCTAGGGTGAGGCCATGGCACCGAACATCGCGACCAACACCGCTGTTTCGCTGGACGAGTTGCTGGACTTCGTACGGCCGCGTCATCGGGCGATCCTGCTGACGCGGCGGGGCGACGGGAGCCCTCAGGGGTCACCGCTGACGTGCGGGGTGGACGACTCGGGGCGGATTGTCGTTTCTACGTATCCCGAGCGGGCGAAGACGCGGAACGCGAAGCGGGATCCCCGGGTGAGTCTCATCGTGCTGAGCGATGACTGGAACGGGCCGTGGGTGCAGGTGGACGGTGTCGCGGAGGTTGTCGACTCGCCCGAGTCCGTGGAGCCGTTGGTGGAGTACTACCGGAACATCGCCGGGGAGCATCCGGACTGGGACGAGTATCGGGCGGCGATGGTGAAGCAAGGGAAGTCGATCATCCGGGTCACGCCGGAGCGGTGGGGTCCGGTGGCTACGGGGGGATTTCCGGCGCGGTTGGCTTCGCCGGGCGCCTAGTGGGTTGGGGCTTGGGATTTGTGCGCGACTGCTGCCTCGTCGTGGCTGGTCGCGCAGTTCCCCGCGCCCCTGGGTCCGTTCTACTCGGCCCTTGCCACCATGGCCTCGATGCCTGCCACCAGTAGGTCCAGGGCGAAGACGAAGTCCCGTTCCAGCATTTCCTCGACCGTGTCGCCGCCTCGGGCTTCCATGATGTCCTTGGCCTCCTCGATGATTCCGGCGGTGGCCGGGACCTCGCTCACCGTCGTCATGGCGTGCTCGAAGTAGGTGTCGGGGGTCATGCCCGCGCTGTGGACCCGGGTGAAGAAGAGGCCCTCGATGGTGCCGTAGCCGTACACGAACTGGAAGACGGCGGAGATCGCGCCTGTTACGCCCTCGGCGGGCAGGCCCGTTTTGCGGATGACGCGCTGGACGACCCGGGAGAAGGCCAGGGAGTTGGGGCCGATGTTGAGGTAGGTGCCGGCGAGCGGGGACAGCCAGGGGTGGCGGACCAGCAGGGCGCGGTACTCGCCGGCCAGCGTGCGCAGTTGATCGCGCCAGTCCTCGTCCGTGTCCGGGTCGGGGAGGCGGACCTCGCCGTAGACGGCGTCCAGGGCCAGTTCGAGCAGGTCGTCCTTGGTGTCGACGTACCAGTAGACGGACATGGCCGTGACCTTCAGTTCGGCGGCCAGCCGTCGCATGGAGAACTTGGCGAGCCCCTCCGCGTCCAGCAGCCGCACGGACACCTCGGTGATCCGCTCCCGGTCGAGCCCGGTGGGCTGGCCACCGCCGCCCTTCCCACCCCGACGCGACTTGTCCTCCAGCCAAACGCTGGCCGGCCGCGCGGCCGCTTTCGCCATGGCGCACCTTCCTAGATGAACAAACCAGGTCAAGCATGAGCGCCCCGTCAGGGGCGCGGGGAACTGCGCGATCAACCACGACGGTCCCGCAGCCGCCCACGCACCCGAACAACCCGAGCTAGTGGGCGCTCACCACCTCCGAGTCTGCCCTCTCCGCCCTGCGCAGCAACGCCCCGGCGACCAACCCCCCGAGCAACACGGCCAACGCCCCCACCAACAAGCTCGTCTCCAGCCCGGAAGAGAACGCCGAAGTCACCCGCGCCCGCTCCGCATCCGACCGCGCCGCCGCCAACGCCCCCGGCAGGGACCCCGCCGCCATCGGAATCAGCGCCGCGAACCGAGAGTTGAGGAGAGCCCCGAGTACGGCGACGCCCAGACCCGTGCCGAACTCCGCCACCGTCCCGTTGATCCCGCCGCCGACCCCCGCCTTCTCCGGCGGTATCGCGCTCATGATCGCGTGCGACATCGCCGGACTCGCCACCGCCGCACCGGTGCCGATGAGGACAAGGCCCAGCAAGGTGCCGGTGTATCCGCCGGACGCCACCACCGCGATGGACGCCAGACCGGCCGCCATCACCGCCATGCCGAGCCCGATGGCGAGCGGGGTCCCCAGCCGGGCCGCCCACTTCGCCGCCACGCCGGTGAAGTTCAGCGCCACGATCATCAGGGCGAGCGGAGCGGTCCGCAGACCGGCCTCCAGGGGCTCGTAGCCGAGCACGAACTGCATGTGCTGGGTGAGCAGGAAGAGCGAGCCGCCCATGCCGAACGTGATCAGGACACCGCCCGAGACCGCCCCCGTGAACTGGCGGTTCCGGAAGAAGTGCATGTCGATCATGGGGTGGGGGATCCGGCTCTCCCAGTACGCGAAGGCGGCCAGTACGGCGATCGCCACGGCCGCCGTGGCCAGGACCCGGCCCGACGTCCAGCCGTGCTCGGGCCCGGAGATGATCGCGTACACCAGGGAGGCCATGCCGATCGTGGAGAGCACGGCGCCCAGCAGGTCGGGGCGGTCGCCCTGCGGGTTCTTGGACTCCGGGACGAGCACCACTACGGCCGCGAAGGCGAGCGCCGCGACCGGGATGTTGATCAGGAAGATCGCACCCCACCAGAAGTGGTCCAGCATGAATCCGCCCAGCAGCGGTCCGGCCGCGAAGCCCAGGGAGTTCACCGCGGCCCAGATGCCGATCGCCTTGGGCTGCTCCTCCGGGGTGAAGATCTGGATCGCCACCGCCAGGACGGTGGTCATCAGCAGCGCGCCGCCGACGCCCATCCCGGCCCGGGCCGCGATCAACTGGCCCGTGGAATCGGCGAGTCCGGCGACCAGCGAGCCCGCGCCGAACAGCGCCAGGCCGACGGCCAGCAGCTTCTTGCGGCCGTAGCGGTCGGCCGCGCTGCCCGCCGTGAGCAGCAGGCCCGACTGCACGAGCGAGTAGGCGTTGATCATCCACTGGATGTCGGAGGTACTCGCGCCCAGTTCGCGGGTGAGCGAGGGGATGGCCACGTTGAGGACGGTGTTGTCGAGCACCACGGTGAGCACCGCGAGGCAGAGGACACCGAGGATCAGCCAGCGCTGGGGGTGGCCTTGGGTGCCTTGGGGGCGCTGGAGACTTTGGGGGGTGGACATGCTGTACACCGTATAGGGGCTCCTATACGGTGTACAGCGCGTTTCGGGCCGCCGGCGACCGCCTAGCTGCTCGCCTCGTGCGTCAGGTCGTAGAAGGTGGCAGAACCGACCGTCACCTGCTTGAAGTTGGCCTCCACCCACTCCGTGATCTGGGACGACGTACCGCTGTCGCCGCCGCCCATGCCGCCGCCGGAGCCGCTGGAGATGAAGTAGTGGATCTTTCCGTCCGCCACGTACTCCTTGAACTGGGCCAGCGTCGGGGACGGGTCGGTGCCGTTGAAGCCGCCGATCGCCATCACGGGCTCACCGGTGGAGAGCTGGTAGCTCGCCGCGTTCTGGGCGCCGATGGCAGCGGCCGACCAGGTGTAGTCCTCAGCGTTCTCCGTCAGGAGCGACTTGGCCTCGTCGGACACCGAGGCGCCGTTGAGCAGACCGCCCATGCCGCCACCGCCGCCACCGGGCATGCCGCCTTCACCGTTCTGCTGACCCGGGACCTGGTTCTGGCCCTGGCCCTGCCCCTGACCCTGGTTCTGCCGGCCCGGCATACCGCCACCGAAGCCACCGGTCGGGGGCTGGCCCATGCCACCGCCCTGCTGGCCGTTCTGCTGACCAGGCATCCCGCCACCCCCACCGGGGAAGCCACCGCCACCGCCAGGACCGCCGCCCCGGCCGCCCTGCACCGACGGCCCGGCCGTCACGATCGACCCGCTGTGCCCCTCGCTCACCGTCGTCAGCGTGTACGCCGTAGGCCCGGCCAGCGCTGCCACCAGCCCCAAGCCGACGACACCCAGGGCCAGTCGACGCCCGAGCCTGCTCACGAAGATCAGTCCGAGGGCCGCCACCAGACCGCCCACCAGCACCAGCCACTTCAGCCAGGGCAGGTAGTCGGAGGACCGGTTGAGCAGGACGTAGCCCCAGCCCGCGGTGGCCGTCATCGCGCCCGCCAGGGTCAGCGACGCCCACGCCTTCTCCCGCTGCTCCCACAGCACCACCGCGCCCATGCCGATCAGCGGGGCGATGTAGGGGGCGAGGGCGACGGTGTAGTACTCGTGGAAGATGCCCTGCATGTAGCTGAAGACCAGCATCGTGGTCAGCAGCGCGCCGCCCCAGACCAGGAACGAACCGCGGGTCACGGACGTGCGCTCGGCCTTGCGGGTGGCCACCAGGCCCGCGATCAGCAGGATCAGCGCGGCCGGGATCAGCCAGGAGATCTGGCCGCCGATGCTGGAGGAGAAGAGCCGGTCCCAGCCGGTCTCGCCCCACTGTCCGGTGCCGGCCCCGCCACCACCGCCGCCGACGCTGCCGGTCTCCTCGCCGTTCAGCCGGCCGAGGCCGTTGTAGCCGAAGGTCAGTTCAAGGAAGGAGTTGTTCTGCGAGCCGCCGATGTACGGGCGGGACGAGGCGGGCCACAGCTCGACGATCGCGACCCACCAGCCGCCGGAGACGACGATCGCCGCGAGGCCCGCGGCCAGCTGTCCGATCCGCTTCTTCACCGCGACCGGGGCGCAGGCGCCGTAGACCAGGGCGAGCGGCGGGAGGATCAGGAAGGCCTGGAGGGTCTTGGCGAGGAAGGCGAAGCCGATGGCCGCACCCGCCCACAGCAGCCACTTGGTGCGGCCGTCCTCCACGGCCCGGATGACGAAGTAGCAGGTCACCGCCATCAGCAGGGCCAGCATCGCGTCCGGGTTGTTGAACCGGAACATCAGCGCCGCGACCGGGGTGAGCGCGAGCACCCCGCCCGAGATCAGACCGGCGGCCGGGCCGAACCGGCGGCGAACGGCCGCGTACACGACGGCGACCGTGCCGACGCCCATGAGGACCTCGGGGACGAGGATCGCCCAGGAGCTCAGGCCGAAGATCTTCACGGACAGGGCCATCGGCCACAGCGAGGCCGGGGGCTTGTCGACGGTGATGGCGTTCGCCGCGTCCAGCGAGCCGAAGAAGAAGGCCTTCCAGGACTCGCTGCCGGCCTGGACGGCCGCGGAGTAGAAGGAGTTGGCGTAGCCGGAGGCGCTGAGGTTGTAGAGGTAGAGGACGGTGGTGACGAGCAGCAGGCCGAGGAAGGCCGGGCGCGCCCAGCTCGGGTCCTCGGGCCGTCCGCGCCACAGTCTGCGCGGCACCGGCTGCTTCGGCTGTCCGGCGTCAGGAGCGGGCGTGATCGGCTCCTGCACGGCCGTACTGGTGATGGTCATCGGTAGTCCCCCCGGTCGGTGTCGGAGGTGCGCACCGGCTGAAGCCGCATGGTGGCGTCCCTCCAGGAGTGGTCGGTGTACGTAGGTATGGGTGCCGGGACGGCAGCCTCCACACGGTCCTCGCGGCGGTCCGGGAAGACCCACACCCGGAAGAGCAGGAAGCGCAGCACGGTCGCGGCGAGGTTGGCGGCGATCAGGACCGCCAGTTCGGTGGAGTGCGCGGGCTCGGCGGTGGCCGCGTTGAGGGCGGCCAGGGAGCCGCTGGTCAGGGCGAGGCCGATGCCGAACACGACCAGGCCCTGCGCCTGATGGCGGACCGCCCCGCCGCGGCCCCGCACCCCGAAGGTGAGGCGCCGGTTGGCGGCGGTGTTGGCGACCGCCGAGACCAGCAGGGCGAGCGCGTTGGCCACCTGCGAGCCGGTGAACTGGCGGAAGCCGCTGTAGAGCAGCAGATAGAACAGGGTCGACAGGGCGCCGACCACACAGAAGCCGACGAGCTGGCGGGCCAGGCCCGTCGGTACGTCCTTGATCTCGCGGTCGCGCGGGTCGTCCCCGAAGGGACGGGCCAGGCGGTCCAGCGGCAGCGAACCGGTGGCCAGGGCCCTGCCGACCCGCCAGACGCCCCTGAGGTCGTCGGTCGCCGTCCTCA
The DNA here is from genome assembly GCF_027270315.1 of Streptomyces cinnabarinus. Classification (NCBI taxonomy): domain Bacteria; kingdom Bacillati; phylum Actinomycetota; class Actinomycetes; order Kitasatosporales; family Streptomycetaceae; genus Streptomyces; species Streptomyces cinnabarinus. The sequence goes on from NZ_CP114413.1 coordinate 4,442,660, forward strand.
GGATGTGCACGGTGGAGTCCGGGTCGTCGACCCAGTCGACCGGCACCTCGTGGATCCGCAGTCCCGCACGCTCGGCGACCACCAGCATCTCGGTGTCGAAGAACCAGCCGGTGTCCTCCACCAGCGGCAGCAGCACCTGGGCCACATCCCGGCGGATCGCCTTGAAGCCGCACTGGGCGTCGGTGAAGCGGGCCTGGAGCGAACCGCGCAGGATGAGGTTGTACGAGCGGCTGATGAACTCCCGCTTGGGGCCGCGCACGACCCGGGAGGAGCGGGCGAGCCGGGAGCCGATCGCCAGGTCGGAGTGGCCCGAGATCAGCGGCGCCACCAGCGGCAGCAGGGCGTTGAGGTCGGTGGACAGGTCGACGTCCATGTAGGCGAGGACCGGGGCGTCGGAGGCGGACCACACCGTGCGCAGGGCGCGTCCGCGGCCCTTCTGCTCCAGCCGGACGCTACGGACCTCGGCGAGCTCCGCCGCCAGCCGTGCCGCCACCCCTGGGGTGGTGTCCGTGGAGGCGTTGTCCGCGATCGTGATGCGGAACGCGTACGGGAAGGTGCGCCTGAGGTGCTCGTGCAGTCTCAGCACACACGGCTGGAGGTCCTTCTCCTCGTTGTAGACGGGGATCACTACGTCCAGGACAGGCGTACCGGCGTCTGTGGCCGGGAGGTGCTCCCGCGCCGGCAGAGTGCCGGGAGAAGAGTCGGTTCGCATGGAACCGACTCTTCTCAAGTGCCCTGTTGCACCCGTGTGGTGGCGCTGTGCTGTGCCTGTGAGTGCGATTGCCAATTCGTTTCCGGCGCGGGCGCGGGGGCGAGCGCGGGCAGATGGACCGTGAAGACGGTCCGGCCGGGCACGCTGTCCACGGTCACGGCGCCGCCGTGCGCGGTCGCGACGGCCTGCACGATGGCGAGGCCGAGGCCGGTCGAGCCGGAGGCGCGGGAGCGCGAGGAGTCGCCGCGCGCGAACCGTTCGAAGACATGCGGCAGCAAATCGGCGGGGATGCCCTGACCGTCGTCCTCGACGTCCACGCACAGCCACGGACCGCGCCGCTGCACGCGCGCGGTGACCGTCGTACCGGGCGGGGTGTGGGTGCGGGCGTTGGCCAGCAGATTGACCAGAACCTGTTGCAGCCGGGCCGCGTCCGCGCTGATCAGCGCCGGTTCGTCGGGCAGGTCGAGGCGCCAGTTGTGGTCCCGGCCGGCCGCACGGGCGTCGCTGATGGTGTCCACGACGAGCGGGACGAGGTCGGTCTGCTCGAACTGGAGCGGGCGCCCGGCGTCGAGCCTGGCGAGCAGCAGGAGGTCTTCGACCAGCAGGGTCATCCGGCCCGCCTCGGACTCGATCCGCCCGAGGGCGTGCCGGGTGTCGGGGCCGACGTCCTCCCGGCCGCGCCGGGTCAGTTCGGCGTAGCCGCGGATGGAGGCCAGCGGGGTTCTCAGCTCATGGCTGGCGTCGGCGACGAACTGCCGTACCCGCGTCTCGCTCTGCTGGCGGGAGTGCAGGGCGCTGTGGACGTGGTCCAGCATCCGGTTGAGGGCGGCGCCGACCCGGCCGACCTCGGTGTGCGGGTCGCACTCGGACTCGGGGACGCGCTCGTTGAGGTTGACCTCGCCGGTGTGGAGCGGGAGTTCGGAGACGCGGGTGGCGGTCGCGGCGACCTTGCGCAGCGGTCGGGTGGCGACGCCGACGATGACCGTACCGGCGAGGGAGGCGGCGATCAGGCCGGCGGCGGTGACGCTGATCTCGATCAGGATCAGGGTGTTGAGGGTGCTGTTGACTTCCTCGGTGGGGATGGCGACGTAGTAGCTGCCGTTGGCGCCGGTCTTGTACTCGACCCGGTACTCGCCGAGGCCGCCGAGGTCGACGGTGTGCTTCTCGCCGTCCTGGGCGACGGAGTTGAGGGCCTGGATCTGGTCCTCGGTGAGGTCCTTGGCCTCCATCCCGCTGATGTCGGTGGTGTTCTCGTCCTTCTCACCGACCTTGGCGGCCGTGATGGAGCCGTTCCGCACCTCGGCGACGACCGTGCCCTCCGGCTGGGGCCCACTGGTGACCAGCCGGTCGATGGTGAAGCCGCTGACCTTGTCGACCGCGTTGTCCTTGCCGGGGTCGCCGCCGGGCGGCCCGCCGAAGCCGGTCGCTCGCCCGACGATCTCGGTGAGCCGTTCGTCGAGCTGGTCGTAGAGGTGGGAGCGCAGCGCCAGCGTGGTCACCGTGCCGATCACCGCGCAGACCACCGCGATCAGCAGCACGGAGGCGACGACGAGCCGCGTCCGCAGGGTGCGCGGCTGTCCCGCTCGCTTCTTCTGCGGACGCGTCCGTCGTCGCCCGGTCATGAGGCCGCGGGCTTGATGAGATACCCGGCGCCGCGCCGGGTGTGGATCATCGGCTCCCGCCCGGCGTCGATCTTCCGCCGCAGGTAGGAGATGTACAGCTCGACGACGTTGGCCTGGCCGCCGAAGTCGTAGGACCAGACCCGGTCGAGGATCTGCGCCTTGCTGAGCACGCGCCGCGGGTTGCGCATGAGGAAGCGCAGCAGCTCGAACTCGGTGGCGGTGAGGTGGATGTTGTCACCGGCCCGGCTGACCTCGTGGCTGTCCTCGTCGAGGGTGAGATCGCCGACGACGAGCACGGAGTCGGAGCGGCGGTCGGCGGCACCGGAGCGGCGGATGAGTCCGCGCAGCCGAGCGACGACCTCCTCAAGGCTGAACGGCTTGGTGACGTAGTCGTCGCCACCCGCGGTGAGCCCGGCGATACGGTCCTCGACGGCGTCCTTGGCGGTGAGGAACAGCACCGGAACGTCCGGCAGCTCGCGCCGCAGCCGCCCGAGGACGGTCAGGCCGTCCATGTCCGGGAGCATCATGTCCAGGACGACGGCGTCGGGCCGGAACTCGCGCGCGGTCTGGATGGCGCCCGTGCCGTCCCCCGCGCTGCGGATCTGCCAGCCCTCGTATCGCAGAGCCATGGACAGCAGCTCGGTGATCGACAGCTCGTCGTCCACCACAAGCACTCGGACGGGGCTCCCGTCCGGCCTCAGCAGTTCGGTGCGCCCCTGGGGCGAGGTCGTGGTCATGATGGACACCCTGTCGGCGCCCTCTGAGAACACGCTTTCTACAACCTGTGATTTTCCTGAGAAACGCACAGGAGGCTCTCAGGGAATACCTGGGTCCGGGGTGCGCGCGGTCAGAACAGTCCGTCCTGATTGGCCGCCACGGACTTGAACGGCCGTACCGGCAGGGTCGGTTCCATGCCCTCGTCCGCAGCCGTCAGCTCCCACCCCCTCATCAGCCGGGTGTCGAGGACGAGGACTCCGGTGGTGGTCGCCAGATGCAGATCCGGTCCGGCGGCGGCGACGAGGCTCCCCGCGATGGCGCCGCCCGGGACCAGCTCGGTCACCTCACCGACGGCGGGCGGGAGTTCGGCGAGCCCGAAGGCGTGGACGTGATCGACGGGGCGGCAGGGGGCGGGGGTCAGCGACTCGGGCCAGCCGGTGAGCGCCCGAGCCCGGGCATGCAGCCGCTCGACCTCTTCGGCCCGCTCGGCCCCGGTCCCGGGGAGCGCCGAACGGACGGCCCGCTTGTCGGCGTACGGGATCCGGTCCGGCACCCGGAGCGCGGCACGGAGCAGTTCCTCGGTGCGCCGGGCCGCCATGAGGGGCCCGGTGCCGAGCCAGCTGAAACAGACGGCGCCCTGCTCCAGCAGCCGCGCGGACCCCCGCTCCTCGGCGGTGATCCCGACCTTGAGCATCCCGGGCCCGAACCAGGCCAGATAGACGCGGTACGGCCGTGGATCGTCGGCGAGAGTATCCGCGGCAACGGAGTGCGCCCGATCCAGCCGGCCACACTCCTCACACCGCGCCCCGGAACTGCGCCCCGCCACAACGGCCCGCACCGGACAGGCATGCCCCCGGGCCCCCACACAAGTCCGCACACCCCCGTCCACGACCCTGAAGGCCACCCGCTTCCCCCAGGTCAGCTCAGTACGCCGCCCACCGTCCCACCCCAACACGGGACCAGTCGCCGCCCACCGCAACCCCGAACACACCCATGCCTGTGCCATCACGTCGAGGGTAGGGGGAGGCACTGACAACGCCCCCGGGAGACGGCGCGCTTCGGGCTCACTCGACGGGTGACAGCCGTACCGACTCGCCGCCGGACACGGCCGCGGCCCCGGTCTCGACCTCGACCCCGGCCGCGACCTCGGGGGTCACCGCCCGCCGCCCCCGCCCGGCCAGCCGGCAGCCCAGGCAGTCCGGGTGCCCCGCGCGGGCCAGTGAATCGCGGGCCCGCATTGGCCACTCCTCCCGGGGACGGCGGCCAGGGGGCTTGCCCCAGCCGCGGAGGTGCAGGGTCCAGGTGGTCAGCAGGGCCAGCGCGCAGATCGCGAGGCCGCCCGCGATGAGCGGTGCGGAGACCAGGCACACCCCCAGTCCCAGCGCGGTCGTCCCGATCGCCGCCATGCCGAAACCGGTCCACCCCGCGACCGTGTGCCCCTCGTCATACTGGTGTGCGCTCACGAGCATGCCTCCCCGTCCGGACGAGAATCTCTTACCTCCTAAGAAATTTAGCGCAGAAATCTCTCACGAGCTAAGGTAATCACGAAACATGGCAGCCAAGCCGCGCCCCACCGCCACCTCCGCCCAGGCGCTGGAGGCGATGGACTCCCTCATCGCGGCCCATCTGCTCGGCCAGCAGGAGATGGCCCAGCGTCTGGGCCTGAACATCACCGACCTGCTCTGCTTCGCCTGCGTCCTGAAGGCCGGCGACAAGCTGCTCACCGCGGGCGATCTCGCCGAGCACGCCCATGTCACCTCCGGCGCGATGACCGGCGTCCTCAACCGGCTGGAACGCGGCGGATACATCACCCGCGTCCCCGACCCGGCCGACCGCCGCCGCGTCCGCGTCGCCGCGGTCCCGGACGCGATCACGCGCGTGGTGGACCTGTACGGGCCCTACTACGGCCGGCTGACACAGCTGTTCGCCGACTACTCCCCCGACGAGATCGCCGTACTGACCGACTGGTTCACCCGGGCGGGCGGGATGGCGCAGGAGTACATCGACGAACTCCGCGCGAAGGACGCCTGAGCGTCGCCTCAGCGGCGGCGCCCGCGGATCCTCTCCTCCTCAAGGGCGTCGTAGGATAGGCGAGCCCGCTCCACCTGGGGCAGGTTGACCGACCACTCGGAGAGGGCGGCGAAGAGCGGGGCCAGACTGCGGCCCAGTTCGCTGATCTCGTACTCCACGCGCGGGGGAACCTCGGGGTAGTAGGTGCGGACGACCAGCCCGTCGCGCTCCAACTGCCGTAGCCGCTGGGTCAGTACCTTCGGGGTAATCGTGGCGATCCGGCGCTCCAGTTCCACGAAGCGCTGTCTGCCGTGCTCGTGCAGGGCCCACAGGATCGGGGTCGTCCAGCGGCTGAAGACGATGTCGACGACGGGCGCGACGGGGCACGCGTTCTCGGGGGCGACATCGGCCACCCTGCCCATTGTGCTCTCGGTCACATCCACTCCCTGTCCCAATACTTTCCTCTAGGTACCTGCTTACCCCACAAAAGTAACGTTCCAGAGCAGGGAGTTGACGACTCGGAACGGAGTACGACGATGATCGTGGTGACCGGAGCGACGGGCAATGTCGGGCGGCCGCTGGTGCGGGCGCTGGTCGAGGCGGGGGAGCGGGTGACAGCGGTCTCGCGACGGGCGCCGGCCGCCGAGGAGATACCGGCGGGGGTCCGCCATCACGCGGCCGACCTCGCCGACCTCCCAGCCCTGAAACCCGCCCTCGACGGGGCCTCCGCCCTCTTCCTCCTGACCTCGGGGGAGTTCATCGGCAGGGGTGGCGACCTCGGCGCGGTGCTGGAGGTGGTGAAGGCCGCCGGGGTGGGCCGCGTGGTCCTGCTGTCCTCGCAGGGCGTGGGCACCGGGCACCATGCCCCGACACTCGAGGACGCCGTACGGGAATCGGGCGTGGAGTGGACGATCCTGCGCCCCAGCGGCTTCCACTCCAACGCCCTCCAGTGGGCCGAGTCCGTCCGCACCCGACGCGAGGTCGCGGCACCGTTCGGGGGTGTGGCCCTGCCGACCGTCGACCCGGCCGACATCGCCGGAGCCGCCGCGGTGACCCTGCGCGAGGCGGGCCACGGCGGCAGGACCTACGACATCACCGGCCCTGCCCCCATCTCCCCCCGGGACCAAACCACCGCCATCCAGGCTGCGTTGGGTGAGCCGGTGCGGTTCGTGGAGCTGACCCGGGCCGAGGCGCGGGCGCACATGGTGGGGTTCATGCCCGAGCCGGTCGTCGAGGCCACGCTCGACATGCTGGGCAGTCCGCCCGAGGCGCTCCAGCGGGTGAGCCCCGACACCGAACGCCTCCTCGGCCGCCGCCCGTACGACTTCGCGGACTGGGCGGCACGGCACGCGCAGCTGTTCAAGTAGGCGTGGCCCGCGCCCTCTTGGTGGTGCTGGCCCCACCCCCGATTCGGGAGCAGGCCTCCTCGTCCGGAAGGGCGGGGGACGGGATCGTAGTACGCGGCTGATCGAGACCCTCGGTCCCGCCCCCCAACGTCCCCCGCCCGGAAGGAAGTTCCATGTCGTCGCCGCTCGCGTCCTTCGCCCGGTTCGTGGTGTGCGGGGGCGGCGTAGGACTGGTCTCCGGCGCCACGGTGCCCCTCCTGGCCCACTCGATGCCCTGGGCGCTGGCCAACGCGCTGATCACCGTGGCCTCCACCCTCCTCTGCACCGAGCTGCACGCCCTGTTCACCTTCGGCACCGGCAACCGCCCCGGACTGCGCCGCCATCTCCAGTCGGCGGGTTCGGCGGCGGTGGCCTACGCCGTGACGTCAGCGGCCATCCTGATCCTGCACCTGCTGAACCCGTCCCCCACACTCCTGTGGGAACAGACGGTCTACCTCTCCGCCTCCGGCCTCGCCGGGGTGGGCCGCTTCCTGGTGCTGCGACTCTTCGTGTTCCCGCCCGGCCCCGCTCACGAAGGCCGCGCCGTCCGCCTCCGCGGCACACGCACCCCCGTCCGGGTCGGCGACGGGCTTCTCCTCACCACATGACAAAGCCCCTCCGGGATAATCCCGGAGGGGCTTTGTGTGATGTGCACTCGGCAGGATTCGAACCTGCAACCTTCTGATCCGTAGGCGCGTTTACCTCGAATGCGCGTTCCCACTACCAGCCGCTGAGCGCCCGTGATCCACGATGGCGGCACCGCATTGATCCGTCGCCGTGCGCTGGTGTGCGTGGCTGTTGATGTCAGCCGCTGATGTCAGGGGGTCGTTCCCTTTTCGCTGGTCAAACCACCGTCGCTAGCGTGTCAGCCCTTCTGAAGCGGAACTTCGACGCGGGTGGTTGCGTCACCCTGCCACGCATCACTCAGACCGACAGGCAAGAGGTGGTGCGGCATGGCCAGTTCACCCGCTGGACGCTGGGCCAGCCATCCCGACCGCCTGTGCGTCGGCGCCTCGGTCCGCACGTGCCTGAAGCCCAACCGTTCGTAGTAGTCGTGCAGTTCGGTGTTCGTGCGCCACGTGTCGATGCGCACCCAGGATCGCCCTTCAAGCGCCGCGAGGCGGGACATCCAGTCGATCACTCGGGTGCCCAGATTCCTGCCGGACGCTTCCCGCGCGACGATCAGTTTGTACAGGTACAGCGCTGATTCGGGGCGGTCGGCGTCCGTCCAGAAATCCCGGTCGACGGGGCCGCGACTGACCGTCGCGAGCACCCTGTCATCTTCGCCGACCACGACCCATGCACGCCCCTCATCTATGCTGGCGCGCCATTTCGCGATGGCCCGATCACCGGTCTCCGGGTCGCTCCACTGGTCCGTGCCCTTGGTACGCAACCACCCTTCCGCCTCTGCTCTCAGAGCCAAAAGGGCAGGTACATCCTCCGCCGCCGCAGGGCGGAGGTACTCAGTCGGTGCTGACTTCATAGAGGATCTTGTGCCTGTCTCCGGGGAGGATGGTGACCATGCAGCGGAGGGGGCGACCGTCCGCGTCATAGCCAGTACGGGTGTGTTCGGCGATGGGTGTCGCCGCAGGAAGGGCAAGTAGCTCAGCCTCCTGTCGAGTTGGCATGCGGACGGAGATTTCGTCCCGGTACTTGGCTTGCACAAGCCCCACCGACGCCAGGATGCCGCCGGGGGCGGATACGTCTCGGGGCTCCATCAACGGCGTGCCGCTTACGAGCTCTTGAGGGAAATACGAGTCGGCCAGAGCGTAAGGCCGGTTGTCTATGTACCGGATGCGCTTGCGTGCCACGGCCAAACCGTCTGCGGGCAGTTCGAGGCACTCGCGAACGTGCGGCGGGGGTTCCACGATCGACACCGTGATGTCCTGGCGGGGGGCATTCCCGTTCTCCGAGATCACGCTTGCCCACTGGTCACCAGCGGTGCGCCCTTCAACCGCGTTGGCGTGGCGACTCCGGCTCTCTAGTGTCGTCCAGTTCCACACCACGGGCGGATAGTCCTCGCGGACGTACTTCCCTTGGCCCTGGCCCGTTACGACCAGGCCCTCCTCAATCAAGAGGCGAACGCCAGCCCGGATGGTCTCGCGGCTGTAGCCGTACTGACTCATCATCTTCGATTCGCTGGGAAGGGCCTCACCCCCCGCCAGTTGCCCGGACACGATCTGTTCGCGCAGGTCATAGGCGATTTCCTGAGCCTTCGTCATACCGCGTCGCACTGGCACTGGTTCCCCTCTACTCCGACTCCTCCGTACAAGTTAGACCAGGGGGCTTGACTCTCCAAGCGCGGCTCGTGCAATCTCTTGTTGCGGCACTCCTCCAGACAAGCCAGACGGGGTGTCACGTACGGTTCCGCCGTACAGGTGCGCCCGGAGGAAAGCCCCAGCTCAGGCGGGGGTGAGTACGAAGGAAGCGTCAGTTACTTGAGAACTCAACAGTGGACCGAGGATCTACCGCCTGTCCTCAGGACAAGAAGGCGGACCGCGCGGAGCACGACCCGCGCACTTTGACCTATTCGCAGCGCCATACCTGCGTTGCGGCCGGTTGCCTCCGTCGCTCGTCTCGTACGAGCGGCGCTGAGGGGAGCCGCGTGAGCGCTTCCAACCCCAAACGACCAGAGGAGACCTCATGGGTCTGTTCAGCAAGGCTGCCGATTCTGCCGCTTCCACCGTTGCCCGCGCAGGCCAGAAGGTCGCTGGCGGGAAGGGCGTCGAGGCGGTCAGCAAGGTCACTGGCCCGCTGCTGGGCCGTTCGTTCGAGCGCTGTTCCGAGGTCTGCGGGCACTGCAACGTGCCCTGCGTCAACGGCACCTGCAACTGCTGACTGACAGCCCCGGCATCGAGCCGTGAGGGCGCGGGATCGAATCCCGCCCGGGGCACTCCGGCCGCTGCTGGCGGCCGTGCCGCAGGACGTTCGCGGCTGATCACCCCATCAACGGCGCGCACCCCCGGAGCGGCAACTCCGGGGGTGCTGTTCGGGCCGTTCACCTACTAGGGAGACCACGACCCATGAACCACATCGTGACTGTTCAGGACGCTGTTACCGCGTTCGAGCCGTGGATGGAACCCACGGACGCGGAGCTGGACGCCATCGAGCGCGAGATGCCCGTGATCCTCGCGAACGTCGACCTGCTCGACGCGCAGATCGTCACGCTCGACCGCACGCCTACGGAGCTGGACTCCCGGCGCATCCGCCGGGCCCGTCGTCGGCTGCTCGCCGCGCTCGCGCACCAGGCCATGGAGGCGCACCGGGGCGGTGCGGCGTGAGCGGACAGGAGAGTGCGCGGGAGTTCACCGCGCAGATGTCCGTCCGGGCGGGTCGCTGGCGTCTGTACGTCGCCCTGATGAACACCACCGAGGTGTGGCCGGAGTACCGGTTCGGGCGTTCGGTGCCGACGTTCACGGACCGTACGGACGCGCTCAGCGCGCTCGGGTTCGAGCCGGTACCGGGCGCTGAGTGGACGTGGACCGAGGACAGCGAGACCCCCGACGACCCGGCTTCCCCGGTCGTGCTGATCGCCGCGATCCGGGTCCGTTCACGGGCGGAGGTGAGCGCGTGAACGCCGTTCAGATCCGTTCAGCCGAGCGCGCCCTATCGGCTGGGACGTGGCTGATCGTGGCGGGCGCGATGCTCTATTCGATCCTCACCGTCACCCCGCTCGCCGCCGCACACACCCCCGATCGGTGGGACTGGACCGCACCCATCCTGCCCCTCGTTGTCGATGCCGCCGTGGTCATCGTGGTCCGCCTGGACGCGGTGCTCGCCCGTCTCGGGGGCGAAGGAGGGCGGTGGCCAATCGCGCTGCGGTGGATGACCGGCTGCATGACCCTCGCCCTCAACGTCGCCGACTCCGCGCTGAAGAACGACCTGGTAGGCGTGGCCGTGCATGCAGTCGCGCCGCTGCTGCTGATCGTCACAGCAGAGACTGGGCTGGCCTACCGGCGCGCGATCACCGCCGCCGTGCTGGCGCTGGAGGCAAAGCAGCAAGCCGAGCGGGAAGCCCACGAACGAGCCGCCGTCGAACGGCGTGACGAGGCCGCGCGGCGGGCCCGCGAGGAACGCGAGCATTTCGCGGCGCTGGCGCGTGAGCAGCGTGAGAACGAAGCCCGCATGGCCCGTGAACAGGCCGAGCGGGAGGCCGCTGCCCGGCGTGAGGAACGCGAGCGCGAGCAGGCTCGCGAGCGTGCCGAGCAGGCCGAGCGTGAACGCCTTGAGCGGGAGCGTGAACAGCGTGAGCGGGACCGTGAACGCCGTGAGCGCGAGGCCGCCGAACACGCGGAACGAGATCGGCGGGAGCGTGCCGAGCGGGAGCGCCGTGAACGGGCCGCGCTGCTGTCGGCTGGCCCGGCCACGGACAAGCTGCCCGAGGACGACGCGCGCGCCATCGTGGCCGCCGCTCATGCCGAGGGCATGTCGGTGCGGACCGCTGCGGAGCTGTGCGGCTGGTCAGTGGGCTGGGTCTCGACCCGGTACGCCGAACTGCGCGGCCCCGTCAATGGCGTGCCGGTTGATCTCGCCGGTACGGGCCGCTCATGACCACCTCGCCCGCCAGCGGGACTCTGCCCGTCTACCGGTGGCGGCTCGCCCCGGACGGCTACGCCACCTACCGCCAGCTCCGCGCTCTCGGGCTCCGTCCCGGTGGCCAAGGGGTGGCGGCTCAGGTGGAGCGGCCCCGTCGACGGCGGGGCCCGCTGGTCGCCTACCTCTACCGCATCGACCGCGCGAAGCCGGTTCGTCCGATGACCCCGGCCCGGTGGGCGGCTCTGGCCAAGGCCAACGCCGCCCGCCGCACCTGCCCCGCGTGCCGGCGGGATGCGGGATACGTCATCCCCACCTCGCTCGGCATGTGCTCGCCCTGCGCGTTCCCCGTCAGCCCCAAGGAGCTCTGATGGCCCACCGTGACCCGCCGGGGATCCACGCCCCGCACATTCCCGCCGACGACTACCGCCGCGCGCAGGCCACCGGGCAGCCCGTCGTCATCGTCGTCCACACCACCGACCCGGCCGGACGCCCGCTGCGCCGCTACCTGTTCCCGGTCGTCGTCGCCGGGGCGGCCGCCATGGGCTGCTGGGGACTGGTGGTCGCTCTGTGCGCGCTGCTGGATGCCGCCGCGCATGCGGTCACCGTCATCGCCCAGACCGCCGGGCCCATCGGCATCGGCGGCATCACCCTCAAGCTCACCCGCTCCAAGGGCAATTGAGCATCCGCCGACGGCTTCCGCCCGCACCCGAGCGGGGCGGGAGCCGTCGGCGGCCCGCAGGGCGCCTGAGCCCCCTTCTGGGTGGGGTTTGACCCCCGGAAGGCTGTTCGGCCGCGAGAGGCCCCGTGGCAACGCAGGGTGACGGAAGTTTCCGTCCTCGCGCGCACACGCGTAGGGGCCCTGTCGGAAACCAGGAAACCGGAAACACGCTCACTCCGCGTAACACACGCGTGTGGTGACGGGCCGTCGCAGGGCCCGTCACCACCAACCCACCGATCCCGGAAATGAGGACACCCGTGAGTCACGGACAAGTCTGGCGCACCCACCGCCAGTACGCCGCCACCGCCGCCCGCTGGACCGCCGACGTGTGGCGCAAGGAAGCCGACCGCCGCCGCGCACTGCGCGCCGAACGCAAGCCCCTCGTGCGCGATGCTCGCCGCGCGCTCTCCACGGCCCGCGCCATCGACCCCGAGGGCGTCACCTCCCTGCGCCACCGCGCCGAACGCGAACTGCGCACCGCCAAGCGGCGCGTACCCGACCCGATGTGGCTGTTCGCCACCAAGACCGCCGCCGCCCTCGGTGCCGCCGCCTACGTGTGGCTGCCGCAGGTCTCCGTACGCGCGTGGGTGTGGTCCGCGGTCGCCGTGGTTGCGGCCGTGACCGCGCTGTTCGTGTGGGTGGCCGTGCGCGAGCGCGACACGACCGGCCTGAAGCCCACCGCTGAAGAGTCGGCGCTGCTGAAGCGCCTTCAGCCGCAGCACTGGAAGGACCACGCCGAACAGCGCGGCCTCGCGGGCACGTTGACCGGTAAGCCGAAGCTGACCGAGGCGGGCATCGTGTGCGCCGTCCGCCTCGACGGGACGTGGACGCCGGGCAAGCTGCGCGCTGCCGAGGATCACGTGCGCGCGCTGCTCGGGGCCCGCACCAGCCTGCGCATGCAGATCAAGGCAGGCAGGCAAGGCGGCTGGGCCGAACTCATCCTGCGCACCCGCAGCGCGGCCGATGGCGATGACCTGACGTGGACGCCCGAGCGGCGCTCCCTCGGGGTCGACACCGTCACCGGCGAACAGGTCACCGTGCCGCTCGGGGAACGGCTCCTGATCGCCGGACGCTCCGGCGCCGGTAAGTCGGTCGCCTCCCGGCCGCTGCTGTACGACGCGTCCGAGGGAGAGTCGAACGCGCTGGTCATCATCGACCTCAAGCGCGTGGAAGGCCGTCTGTGGGACCACCGGGCCCGCGTCGCCTCAACCCCGCGCGAAGTCGTCGACGTGGTCGGCGAGCTGGAGACGGAGATGCTGGAGCGGCTGGCCATCCTGCCCAAGGGACAGGACACCTGGACCCCCACCCCGGACCGGCCGCGCATCACGGTCGTGGTCGACGAGGGGGCGGAGGTCATGACGGCCGCTGACAAGGTCCCGTACGAGACCGAGACCGGCGACGGCAAGACCCGCACCGCCAACCGCTCCGCACTGCCCGGTTTGGAGTCCATCGCCCGCATGGGCCGCGCCGCGTGCATCGACCTGTGGTGGATGACCCAGAAGCCCACCATCGGCGACGGCATCCCCAAGCAGATCGCCCCGCAGATCGGCATTGCCATCTGCCTCTCGGTACGCACCCCCGCCGAAGCCCGCGTCGTGCTCGGGGAGGACGCACAGGCCAAGGGCTGGAACGCCGACGAACTCCCCGTCCCCGGTGTGGCGCTGATCCGCGACGGCAAGCGCAAGCCCGACCCCGTCAAGGTCCGCTACATGGACAAGACAGTCGTCATCGCCCTCCCGGACCGCACTCCCTGGTCCCGCACGGCAGCTCCCACGATGGAAGCCGCAGGCGCCGCGGTACTCACCCTCGTCAAGGACACCAGGACCGACGCCGCACCGGCCGCGGACAGTGCCGTCGCCCGCGTGCTGAAGGCCATCGAGACCGCCGACGAACCCGTCCGGCAGAAGGACTTGGCCACCATCACGGGCCTGTCCAAGGGCGCCGTGTCCAAGGCCATCAAGACCCTCACCACCAGCGGCATGGTCACCCGCACCGCCGACGGCCACCTCACCGCCACGCGCGGCAACGAGTCCGCCGCCGCCTGAACCACCACCGAAAACGGAGGCGGCCCCCTTCCGCCAAGAACCGGGGCCGCTGCCAATCCAGCACGCATACATCGAACTGGAGACCTCCAGCATGACCCAACCGACCGACATTCGGGCAGAGCACCTGCCCACCGCTCTCTCCCTGGCAGCCTCCGGCGTGCCCGCGATGCCATTACGAGCTGGGAAGGTGCCCTTCGGGAACTGCCCAGCATGCGCCAAGAACGCCTGCGGTGGTCGGCCGAACATGAAGAACCCCGGGGCCTGCCAGTGCCTCGCCCCCTGCCACGGATGGGCCGCCGCCACCACCGACCCGCAGGTCCTCACCTCGCGCGCGTGGGCAACGGCATGGCGCGGGACGGCAGCAGTGGCCTACCACCCCGGCGGTGCCGGATTGACCGTGGTCGACCTGGACAACACCGCGGCGATCGCGTGGGCCCGCGAGACGCTGCCCGCCACCCGCACCGTCGCCACGACGCGCGGCGAACACTGGCTCTACCAGGGCGCCATGCGCTCCGCGAACGCGGTCCGCTCCGGCGTCGACATCAAGTCCACGATGGCGTATGCCCGTTGGCTCGGCCACGGCACCGGCACCATCACGGCGCTGCCGGAGATCGTGCGTGAGCTGGCCGTGAAGGAGCCCTCGGTCGTCCGGCCGGTGGCGCAGGCCCTCACCGGGTCCGCGCTGGCGGGTGGCGGGACGTGCCCGCACCGCACGCCCGTTTACCTGGAGCGTGGCATCGCCATGGCCGAGCAGCGGATCACCGAGGCCCGCAGCGCGGTGCACACCACGGTCTACCGGACGTTCCTCGCCGTGTTGTCCGCCCATGGTTGGTGCGGGTGTCTCACTGAGGCGCACATCGCGCGGCTGTTCACCGCCGCGCAGGCCAAAGGCGAATCCCCGCGGCACTGCACCGACGCATGGACCAACGCCCGCACCAGGTTGGGACTGTGACCATGTCCGAGGACGAGAAGAACCCCGCTCGCAAGGTCATCGCCGACTACGCGCAGGCCCACTTTAGGTACTTCCGCACCGCCGACGGCACCGTGTATGCGCAGCGCAAGGGCCACCCCGTGGCCCGGCCGATGCGCTCCCAGGGCACCACGGGCAGCCACCGCCAGGAACTCATGGTCGGCCTCTTTCGCGACGGGGTCGGCGTGTTCAACGGGACCGCGCTCAAGGAGGCGTTGGACTTGATCGAAGCGCTCGCGCTGTACGAGGACACGCACGCCGTGAACATCCGCGTGGCCCCCGGATTCGACGGGGCGACGTGGCTGGACCTCGGCCGCGGTGACGGCATGTCCGTCCGTATCCACCCCACCGGCTGGGACGTCGCCATCCCGGACCCGCGTGAGGTGTGCTGGCGTCGGACCCAGCTCACCGGGGAACTGCCCCTGCCGGCCAAGGACACCAACGGCAAGGGCATCGACGCGCTGACGCGGCTGTGCAGCTTCGCCACCGCGGAGACCGAGTGCCTGGCCATCGCCTGGCTGATTGGCTGCCTCGGCCCGTCCGTACCCGTCCCCGCACCCTTCCTCACCGGCCCGCAGGGCGCGGGCAAGTCCACCGGGGGCCGCATGCTCGTGCGGATCATCGAGGGCATGAGCGGCGACCTGCGCCGCGCACCCAAGGACGAAGAGAACCTGATCGCAGCGGTCGCGGCCGGATGGGTCACCGCCCTGGACAACCTCTCCCACATGACGCCGGACTTGTCCGACGCGATGTGCTGCATCGTCACCGGCGCCGAGAGCGTCAAGCGCGCCCTGTTCACCGACGGCGACGTCTTCCGCGTCGGCTACCGCCGCCCCCTGCTCCTGACAGGCATCGACGTCGGCGTCATCCGGCCCGACCTCGCCGAACGGCTCCTGCCGCTGCGCTTGGAGCGGCCACGCGTGAGGCGTACCGAGGCGGAACTGTGGGCGGAGTACGCGGAAGTGCTGCCCGTCGTCCTCGGCTCGCTCCTGGACCTCACCGTCAAGGTCCGCGCAGCCGAGGCGGAAACACCGACCGATCTGCGGATGGCCGACTTCGCGCACCTGTGCGCCCAGCTCGACGCGGCAACCGGCCTCGGAGCTCTCACCGCCTACCGGGCCAGCCTCGATGACCTCAACGACGACGTCATCGAAGGCGACCTCTTGGCACAGACCGTCCTCCGGCACGCCGACACCATCGAGCCGGGGGCGGCGCAGCGGATGACGTCCACCGAGTGGCTGCACTGCCTTAGCCGCCTCTACAGCGGCGAGGACATGCGTCCTCTGCCCAAGGGCTGGCCGACCACCGGCAAGGTCCTCTCCGACCGCCTTAAGCGCCTCCAGCCGACCCTTGCCGCCCGCGGTGTGCTCATCGACAGCGGCCGCACCAGTGAGGGCCGCTACCTCGAAATGACCCGCCTGGCCACCCCGCCCCCACACGAGCAACAGCGGATGGTCTGACCGCATGCTCGCGTCAGACCGGACAGGCAGTAAGGGGCCGCTTCGCGGCACGTCCTTTGAGCGGCGTTCCGCCGAACAGCAAGAAGAGCACGCCTGGCCCGGGGTGCTCCTCTTGCTTGCTCCGGCGGCACCGCCGCCGCCCCAAGTCGCGCCGCGCAGCGGCTCCTTCTTCACGCTCTGAGGCGCCACCGGACTACAACAGACACCCCCTCTTTTGTCCTAAGAGGGAAGACGCTGCGTCATCTGCGTCATGCGGACCGAAAAACAGCCCCTGGCCTGCGGCTACAGCCATGACGCAGACGGCCGCCTCTGCGTCATCCTGCGTCATCTGCGTCATGCGATGACGCACCGATGACGCACCCCCAAACCACTGCGTCACACAAAACCCCAGGTCAGAAGCACGAATGACGCTGATGACGCAATGACGCAGAAATCCACACCTCGGACAGGTCCCCGACGGACTGCCCCCAGAGGAGTCGCCCCATGACCCCCGCCATGCCTCCGAGCCACGAAGCGCTCATGGTCCCCGAGGTCATGACTGCCCTGCGCCTGAGTCGCAGCAAGGTCTACGACCTCATCCGTTCGAAACAGATCGAAAGCTTCACGTCCGGTCGCGCTCGCCGCATCCCGGTCGACGCCGTACGCCAGTACATGCGCAACCGCATTGAGGAGAGCGACTGATGGCGAAGCGCCGCGCCAACGGCGAAGGAACGATCACCAAGCGCGCAGACGGCCGCTACCAGGCCGCCGCGTACGTCTACCGCCCCGACGGCACCCGCACGCGGAAGTTCGCCTACGGCAAGACCCGCGATGAGGTCGCCGACAAGCTCACGGAGATGCAGGAGAAGACCCGACAGGGCATCCCCGCCGCATCGTCGACGATGGCGTTCGGCGACTACCTCACGTACTGGCTCGCCGCCATCGCGCCGGAGCGGCTCAAGCCCTCCACACTCAACAGCTACGAGGGACTGACCCGCCTCTACATCCGGCCCGCGCTCGGCAAGAAGAAGCTGAATCGGCTGACGCCAGCGGATGTGCGCCGCTTCCTCGCCGAGTTCAAGACCTCCTGCCTGTGCTGTCTCCGTGGCGCAGACAAGGATCGACCGGAGGGCAAGCGTTCCTGCTGCGCCATCGGCCAGTGCTGCGAGCGTCGTCCGTCGGCCCGCACCGTTCAGTACATCCACGCCGTTCTGCGGTCCGCTCTCCAGCAGGCGATGCGAGAGGAACTGATCGCACGCAACGTCGCCCGGATCGTAGAAACCCCCACCGTCGCCCCCAAGGAGGTGCGTCCGCTGGACGCCACGGAAGCCCGCCTACTGCTGAAGACCGCCAGATCCCACCGCCTCTACGCCCTGTGGCTGCTGCTCGTGTCCACCGGCCTACGCCGGGGCGAGGCTCTCGCGCTCACGTGGTCGGACGTTGATCTCAGGAACGGTCAGCTCCGCGTTCGCCGGAACGTGCAGCGCATCCGGCGAGAGCTGATCTTCGGTACTCCGAAGACCATGCGGTCCGTTCGCACGGTGCCTCTGCCGAGGCACTGCGTACGAGCGCTCACAGAGCACCGTGCCCAGCAGGAGCGGGAACGCAAGGTGGCGGGGAAGAAATGGCAACCGACCCCCGGTCATCCGGACGGCCTGATCTTCACCACGGTGACCGGTCGCGTCACCGACCCCCGCAGCCTCAACCGCGTGCTGACCATCCTCTGCAAGAACGCACACGTGCCGCGTGTCCGCGTCCACGACCTCCGGCACACCTGCGCCTCACTTCTGCTCGCTCAGGGCGTCGACGCTCGCACGATCATGGAGACGCTCGGGCACAGCACAATCACGATGACGCTGGACACCTACGCGCATGTGATGGATACGACGCTGCGTGCCGCCGCAGAGCAGATGGACAACGCGCTCAACCTCGACGAGCCGGAGGAGAAATCGGAGGGTAAGGAGGAACCGACTGCCGACGAGTAGGCGCCGTTTCCAACCGCGTTGATGTCAGCCGTTGATGTCAAAGGCCCCCTGGGATGATCCCGGGGGGCCTTTGACCTGTGTGCACTCGGCAGGATTCGAACCTGCAACCTTCTGATCCGTAGTCAGATGCTCTATCCGTTAAGCTACGAGTGCTTGTTCTGTTTTCCCGCCGGTCCCGGTCCTTTCGGCCCGCTCGCGGCGACAGGAAGAACATTACATGACTGCCGCCGCCATGTGAAATCCGTTAAGCGCACCCCTTGTGAGCTGCGGAAACGTGCGAGAAGGGCTACTTCGGGAGCACGATCGCGTGGTGGCCCGAGACGTCCAGGGCCGGGGCGGGAAGCGGGATCCGTATCGGCCGGGCGGCGTGCTTGCCGAGGGTCGTGCCGGAGCCCCAGGCCCACAACCCGCCCTCGGTGTCGATGGCGTACCCCGTGAGCCCGGAGGCGGAGACGCGGCGGATCTCGGGCAGCCCGGTGACCCGGACCGGCGTCGCGGACGCGTGGTCCGAGGTGTCGCCGTCGCCCAACGCACCGCTCGCACCCCGGCCCCACGCCCAGACCGCGCCGCCCCGGTCCAGGGCGTACGCCACGTCCGAGCCGCCCGCCACCTGCACGATGTTCTTCAAGGCAGCTACGTGCACCGGGCGTGCGGACTGTCCGCCCGTCGGCTCGACCGCCAGCAGGCCGTGCACGTTGTTCCCCCACGCGCACACCTTCCCGTCCGCCTTCACCGTCACCACGGCCTCGCCCGCCGCGGCCACGTCGACGACGCCCCCGACGTCGGGGACCGCCCCGATCCGGGTGCCGTCCCGGTCGCCCAGTACGTCGGTGAGGTTGATCCCCCAGCCGAGGACCCGTCCGTCCGAGCGCAGCGCGAAGGCGTTGAGGAGGTTCGGTCCCATCGCGACCACGTCCTCGGCGCCGGACACCCGCTCGGGGACGGCCACCCCGTCGTACCCCTCCCGCTTCCCTCCCTTGACCAGGAACCTGTCCGAACCCCAGGCCGACACGGTGCCGTCCCGCAGGACGACGTAGAACGTCGGTCCGCTGCTGTACACCGCGTGCGCCGGACCGATCCCCGTGACCTGCCTCGGCTCGGCCTCGTGGACCCGCTCCTGGGAGCCGTGGCCGAGGGAGCCGCCGACATTGGTGCCGTAGGACCACACGGTGCCGTCGGCGCGTACGGCCACGGTGGTGTGGCCGCTGTCCGCGATCGAGACGACATCGGTCAGGCCGGGTACCGGGCCTTCCCGGAAGCCGGCCGGAGCGTCGGCGGGCGCGTCCCACGCCCATGCGGTGCCCGCCGGCAGCTCCCGCTGCGTCGGCCGCGCGGAGGGTCCCTCGGGGCACCCCGGCGCGGCCATCACCGCGCGGTCCGCCTTGCTGCACCCGGCCAGCGTGAGCGCTGCGGCACCGGCGACCAGCACGCGCAGCCAGGACTTCGCAGTCATACGACACCCCCGTCGAAGAGAACCCGTCGTACACCTTGGCGTCGCCGCGTCCGACCGGGAAGAGGGGGTCTGCTCAGAGCCGCTGAGTACGTGTGCTCAGGTGCTCCGGAAACGACTCAGGGAGCCCAGCTGACATCAGCTGAACTCCCTGATCGGATGGCGGAGGCGGAGGGATTTGAACCCTCGATGGGCTTTAAGGCCCAAACCGCATTAGCAGTGCGGCGCCATAGACCGGACTAGGCGACGCCTCCAGCACAGCCGCTCGCGCGAGCGCGAGTGGTGCGTGCCGATGATGACACAGTCGAGCGCGGTGTCACCAATCGCCCCCTACGGTACTAGGCAGCCGGGGTGCGGGGCAAAGCCCTTGCCGCTGGTGGGGCGGGCCCGCAACGTCCCCGTACGCGGGGCGTTAGTCAGGTCATGTCGAAGGTCATCTCGGACGTCATGTCGAACGTCATGTCGCGGGGCCCCCGCACCCGCCCCCTGCGCCGTCTCCTCCTCGTCGTCGGTGTTACGGCCGGATCGGTCGCCGCCGTCCTTCCCGGCGCCGCCCGGGGTGGCGACCACCTCACCGTCACCGTCCGCGGCGCCGGGGGCGGGATGGACGGGCGGTACGAGCTGTACTGCCACCCCGGCGGCGGCGACCACCCCGATGCCGCCGGGGCCTGCGCCGCCCTGGACCGCGGGGCCCGCTGGGGCAAGGACGCCTTCGCGCCCGTACCGGACGGCAGTGTCTGCACCATGCAGTACGGCGGTCCCGCCACCGCGTATGTCACCGGGACCTGGGCCGGGCGGCCCGTGGACGCGCGGTTCGACCGGGGTGACGGGTGCGAGATCGCCCGGTGGGACCGGCTCGTGCCCGTACTGCCCGATCTGCGGCCCGAGGGCCGGAGCTGAGTCGACGGCTCCGTAAAAGTCCCGCGAAGGTATGGCGAAGCGAACCGACGGTGGACGGACACGGTCATACGTTCTGGGTCACTTCGTCGTGCGACCTCCCTCTCATCCGGCGTCGCCGTCACAACCCCAGCCCTTAGACTCCCTCGCGTGACACGTCGCGGGCCGGTTGGCAAGATGGCCCGAGCGGTCGGCAAGGTGCGGTAACAGGAGGGAAGCGTCTCGTGAGCAGCAGGCCATCCCGAGGCGCTGCTCGCCTCGCAGCCATACTGGACGCGCTCCCCGATGCGTTGGTGCTGGTCAACGCCAATGGGACCGTCGTCAACGCCAACACCATCGCGCTGGAGGCCTTCGAGGCACCCGGGACCGCCCTGGTGGGGCGCGGGCTGCTCGATCTGCTGCCGCAGTTCGACTCCAAGCTGATCCCGGGATCCATGCGGCGTCCCGACCACATGGACCCGGCCGGGCGGACCAAGCCGACCCGGATGATGGCGCGGCGGACCGACGGCAGCGAGTTCCCGGTCGAGGTCACCTCCGCGAATCTGGAGAACGGCCAGCAGGCCTACGACGGTTACGGCTACACCAGCGACGAGCTGCTGATGCTCGTCGTGCGCGACCTCTCCGGGACCATCGACACCGAGGCCGAGCTGGCCCGTTCGCAGCGGCAGACCGAGATGATCCTGCGGGCCGCCTCCGAGGGCGTCGTGGGCACGGACACGGACGGCAGGATCGTCCTCGTCAACCCGGCCGCCGCTCAGATACTGGGCTACCGGGCCAGCGATCTCGGCGGGCGCGAGCTGCACGACCTCGTCCTGCACTCCCGACCCGACGGGACGCCTTTCCCGTACGAGGAGTCCCCGCTCGCCGACACCCTGCGCTCCGGGCGCAAGCACCGGGTGCGCGGGCAGGTGCTGTTCGCCAAGAGCGGCGAGCAGGTGCCGGTCGACCTGACCACCGCGCCGGTGCGCGACGGCGACCAGCTCGTCGGCGCCGTGATGACCTTCACCGACCGGCGGCCCTACGACTCCCTCGTCGAGGAGAAGGCCTCCTCCGACAAGCGGCACGAGGACGATCTGGAGCGGCTCTCCGAGGAGCACGCCTCCGAGCTGACCGCGCTGCGCCAGAAGCATGTGGGCGAGGTCGAGGAGCTCCAGGAGCGGCACGCGGAGGAACTCGCCGCGAACGAGGAGCGGTACGCCGCGCTCGGCGAGCGGGAGAAGGACCGGTTCGAGGCCCTCGCCGGGCGCCATGAGCAGCTCCTCACCCTGCTCGGGACGTCCCTGCGCGGGCCCCTGGACGAACTGCGCCGTGAGCTCGCCGCGCTGGCCGCGGACGACGCCGGCCAGCTGTGGCCCGAGGCCAACCAGGTGCTGCACCACCTCTCGGCCGGCTACTCCCGGATCACCACCCTCATCGACAACGTCCTCGGCTACCAGCGGCTGGACACGGGCGGCGAGCAGATCACCCGGACCAAGGTGATGCTGGACGCGGTCGTCGCGGCCGGTGTCGACGGGGCCGTCGAGCTGATCGGCCCCGGCCGGGTGCAGTTCGCCGTGCACGCGCCGCCCATCGAGGCCGAGGTCGACACCCGGCTGCTGGCGACCGCGCTGGCGCATCTGGTCGCCGATGTCGCGGGCGTCGACGCCACCGGCAACACGCCCGTCTCGGCGGGCGGCTACCTGGACAACACGGTCGTCGTGGCGGCGGCGCAGCGCGGCGAGGTCGTGCGCATCGAGGTGCGCGGGCCGTACGCCGGGGGAGACCCGGTGCACGAGCCGATCGTGCGCGGGATCGTGCGCGCCCACGGCGGTGTGCTCCAGACGCACGAGGTGCCGGGGATGAGCGGCAGCGCGTTCGTGCTGGAGGTGCCGATCGGCGGTGGCGCCGGGACGGTTCCGGCCGCCGAGATCGCCGTGCTCGCGGACGAGGCACCGGCCGCCGAACAGCCGGCCACCGGTGGCGGCGGGCGGCGGCGGGCCCGGCGGTCCTCCGTGGACGCCTTCCTGGAGAGCGAGGTCGCCGGGCAGTCCGGCGACGGCGAGAGCGAGTCCGCGCCCACCGGGCGGCGCAGGCGGCGCGCGGCGGAGACCGCGGAGACCAAGGAGACCGCCGCACCGGTTCCGGCCCAGGCCCAGGCTCCGTCCTCGGCTCCGGCCTCGGCTCCGGCCGAGCTGCCGAGCGGGACCGGGCGGCGGCGCGGGCGTCCGGCGGAGGTCGCCGGCGCGGAGGTCGCCGGCGCGGAGGTCGCCGGCGCGGAGGTCGCCGTGGCGAACCCGGGGGCCGAGATCGCGCTGGCGAACGCCGGTGACGGGGTGGCCGAGGGTGCCGTCGTCATGGCCGCCGAGCATGCCGCGGGCACCGCGGCCGTGGGGACCGGTCTGGGCGGCACCGTGCCGCCGCAGGGCGTCCCGGGGCCGGGCGGGCGGCGGGCCCGACGGGACTCCGGCGAGCAGCACGCGCTGCCTCCGGCGCTGCCCGCGGCCGGGGCGTCCGGGCCGGTTCCGGCTCAGCCGACGCCGGGCACGGGCTCGGGCCAGGACGAGGACGGTCAGCCGACCGGGCGGCGGCGCCGCGCGCTGGCGGCCGCCAATGAGCGGGCGGCCGCGCAGGAGGCGGGTCCGCGTACGGTGTTCGCGCTGCCGCCGGCCAAGGCGGACCGGGCGGACGTGCAGGCTCCGGTGGCGATGAGCGCGGTGCCCGCACAGGTGCCCGCCCAGCTTCCGGCCCCCGCCGCGGACGGTCCCGTCGCCGACGACGGGCGGCACGACGCCGTACCGCACGACCACTCCGAGGACCACACGCCGCCGCAGCCGCATCCGACGAGCGCGCCGACCGGGCGTCGGCGGCGGGCCGTCGCCGCGCCCGCGCAGGGGCAGCCGGAGCAGGAAGCGGTGGCGGCCCAGCAGGCGCAGGCCCCCGTGGCCGCTCCCCTCCCCGCCGAGGCCGCCGCTCCCCAGCCATGGCCGGCCGCGGACGGCGACACCCCCGGCGCCGGTACGGCCGTGCCCACGCAGGGCACCCCCGCTCCGGGTACGCCGCTGCCCCCCGAGGCCGCCGCGCCCCGGGCCGCGCAGCCGTTGCCCGCCGAGGCCGCCGTGCCCGTGGACCCGAACTCCACGCAGGGGCGGGCGATCAGTGTGCGGACGCTCGGCCAGGGCGTGCCGTTCACCCGGCAGGCGGTGCAGGTGCAGCAGGCGTCGGCGACGCCGCCCCCGCATCAGTCGACCGGCGGCGGCAAGCGCCGCAAGCTGGGCACGCGGCCGGACCCGGCGGGCGCCGCGCAGCCGGAGCAGTTGGCGCGGCCCCATCCGCAGGCCGAGCAGCCCCAGCCGCAGCCGTCCCTCGCCGGGCAGCCCCGGCTGGCGCAGGCCACCGAGGGCACCGGACGGTCGTACGCCATAGGCGCGCCGGACGAGAACGCCGCCGAGGGTCCGGAGCCGCTGGACGGTCCGGGCGGGGCGGTGGAGGTCTCGGACACCCCGCGCCCGCAGCCGATGGACGACGAGCTGCCGCCGGAGCCGCTGGACAACCCGCGGCGGCTGCTGGTGTGGCCCGCGCCGGACGTCACCACCCAGCAGGCGCTCAGCGACCGCGGCTATCGGCCGGTCATCGTGCACTCGCGCGAGGAGGTCGACGCGCAGATCGCCGCGTTCCCGGCGGCGCTGTTCGTGGACCCGCTGACCGGCCCGATCACCCGTACCGCGCTCCAGTCGCTGCGGCAGGCCGCGGTGGCCGCCGAGGTCCCGGTGATGGTGACGGCGGGGCTCGGACAGGCCTCGCGGGAGGCGGCCTACGGCGCCGATCCTGCCGTACTGCTGAAGGCGCTGGCGCCCCGGGACAGTGAGCAGCATCCGCCGCGGGTGCTGCTGATCGAGGAGCACGCGGAGATCGCGCTGGCGCTGACCGCGACGCTGGAGCGGCGCGGGATGCAGGTGGCGCGGGCCGCGAGCGACACCGACGCGGTGACGCTGGCGGGGCAGTTCCGGCCCAACCTGGTGGTGATGGACCTGATGCAGGTGCACCGCCGACAGGCCGGGATCATCGACTGGCTGCGCGCGAACGGCCAGCTCAACCGGACCCCGTTGGTCGTCTACACGGCCGCCGTCGACCAGGCCGACCTGCCGCGCCTCGCGTCGGGCGAGACGGTCCTGTTCCTCGCGGAGCGCTCGACGAGCGGCGAGGTGCAGAGCCGGATCGTGGATCTGCTGGCGCGGATCGGCACCAACTAGCCCGAGCAAGCGGAAGAGCCCCCGGCCGGCGCCGGGGGCTCTCCAATTGGGTCAGATCCGGGTCAGATCTGGGTCAGATCTGGGTCAGATCTGGGTCAGATCTGGGTCACATCCAGCGTGCCCTCCGCGTACTGCCTGCGCAGCACCTTCTTGTCGAACTTGCCGACGCTGGTCTTCGGGACCGACTCGATGACCGTCCAGCGCTCCGGGAGCTGCCACTTGGCGATGCCCGCCTGGTCGGCGAGGAAGGTGCGCAGGGTGGCGAAGTCGGCGGTGGAGCCCTCCTTCAGGACCACCGTGGCCAGCGGGCGCTCGCCCCACTTGTCGTCCGGGACGGCGACGACGGCGGCCTCGGCGACCTCCGGGTGGGACATCAGGGCGTTCTCCAGCTCGACGGACGAGATCCACTCGCCGCCGGACTTGATGACGTCCTTGGCCCGGTCGGTGAGGGTCAGGAAGCCGTCCGCGCTGATGGTGCCGACGTCACCGGTCTTCAGCCAGCCGTCCTCGCTGAACTTGTCGTCGGGGCGCAGGGGTTCGGCGTCGGGGCCGTTGTAGTAGGCGCCGGCGATCCACGGGCCGCGGACCTCCAGCTCGCCCGCCGACTCGCCGTCCCAGGGCAGGCGCTCGCCGCCGGGGCCCGTGAGGCGGGCCTCCACCGAGGTGGGGAAGCGGCCCTGGGTCAGGCGGTAGCCGAACTCCGCGTCGGTGCCGACCGCGTGGGCCGGGGGACGGGCGATCGTGCCGAGCGGGGAGGTCTCCGTCATGCCCCAGGCGTGACAGACCCGCATGCCGAGCCGGTCGAAGGCCTGCATGAGGGAGGGCGGACAGGCCGAGCCGCCGATGGTGACCTGGCCGAGCGAGGAGACCTCGCGGGGGTTGGCGGTCAGCTCGCCGAGCAGGCCCTGCCAGATGGTCGGGACCGCGGCGGCGTGGGTCGGCTTCTCGCGCTCGATCATCTCGGCCAGCGGCGCGGGCTGGAGGAAACGGTCCGGCATCAGCATGTTGACGCCGGTCATGAAGGTGGCGTGCGGCAGGCCCCAGGCGTTGACGTGGAACTGCGGGACCACGACCAGGGAGGTGTCCTGGTCGGTCAGGCCCATCGACTGGGTCATGTTGACCTGCATGGAGTGCAGGTAGATGGAGCGGTGGCTGTAGACGACGCCCTTGGGGTCGCCGGTGGTGCCGGAGGTGTAGCACATGGCGGCGGCGGAGCGCTCGTCCAGCTCGGGCCAGTCGTACGCGATCGGCTTGCCGTCGATCAGGTCCTCGTACTCGTGCACCCGCACGTCCGCGGCGGCCAGCAGGCCGCGGTCGCCGGGGCCGGTGACGACCACGTGTTCGACCGTCTTCAGATGCGGGAGCAGCGGGGCCAGCAGCGGCAGCAGGGAGCCGTTGGCGATGACGACCCGGTCGGCGGCGTGGTTGACGATCCAGGCCAGCTGCTCGGGGGGCAGCCGGAGGTTGAGGGTGTGCAGGACCGCGCCCATGGAGGGGATCGCGAAGTAGGCCTCGACGTGCTCGGCGTTGTTCCACATCAGGGTCGCGACCCGCTCGTCGGCGGCCACGTCCAGGTCGTCCCGCAGCGCGTGCGCCAGCTGGGCCGCGCGGGCGCCGATCTCGGCGAAGGAGCGGCGGTGGGGTTCGGGCTCGCCGGTCCAGGTGGTCACCTGTGAGGTGCCGTGGATGGTGGATCCGTGGCTCAGGATCCTGGAGATCAACAGCGGTACGTCCTGCATGGTGCTCAGCACGGCGGTCCTCCCGGGGCGGCATTGCCTACGCGGTGGTAACGGTTGCGCAGATTCTGCGCGCATACCGCGCGGTATGTCACTAGGGGAGGGCGATCGATCAGGTCACGTTGTGCTGAACCGCGGCAGACGCTACCGGGCCGGAGCCAGTTCCGGGTCCTCCCGCAGCTTTCCGAGCGCCCGGGACACCGCCGACTTCACGGTGCCGACGGAGACGCCGAGCACCTCGGCCGTCTGTACCTCGCTGAGGTCCTCGTAGTACCTGAGGACGACCATCGCCCGCTGTCGGGCCGGCAGCTTCATGATCGCCCGCCACATCGCGTCGTGCAGCGCCTGCTGCTCGGCCGGGTCGGATCCGCTCGGGCAGGGCTCGGGCTCGGGCAGTTCGTCGGTCGCGAACTCGTCGACCCTGCGCTTGCGCCACTGCGAGGTGCGGGTGTTCACCAGCGCCCGGCGCACATATCCGTCGAGCGCGCGATGGTCCTCGATGCGCTCCCAGGCCACATAGGTCTTGGTGAGCGCGGTCTGGAGCAGATCCTCCGCGTCGCACGGGTTCGAGGTCAGCGACCTGGCGGTACGCAGCAGCACCGGCTGGCGGGCCCTCACGTACGACGAGAACGACGGGTACGGAAGGGTCTGCGCCCGGGAAGCGTGCGATGCGTGCGGTGCGTGCGCCCTGGGTGCCGCGGCCTTCGAAGCGCTGGTGCAGACGGGTGTGGTCATGGCTCCAACGCTAGGAGCGGGCACCACTGTCACTCATCGGCCGGAGGTCCCGAAGCCGAGTCCGCCTCAGGTTGTAGGGGTGGGGGTGGCTCCACCTCCTGAGGGTGGACGAGCGGCCGGGGGGTACTGCGGGTTTACCCCTGCGGGTCATACGTCCGCAGCCCCGCGGGTCATCCGTCCGTGGTCAGCACCAGCCCCGACGTCGGCACCCCCGTCCCCGCCGTGACCAGCGCGCTCGCCGCCCCGGGCACCTGGTTGACCGCGGTCCCGCGGATCTGGCGTACACCCTCGGCGATGCCGTTCATCCCATGGAGGTACGCCTCGCCGAGCTGACCGCCGTGGGTGTTCAGCGGCAGCCGGTCCGCCGCCACGAACTCCGCCGCCTCGCCCTTCCCGCAGAAGCCGTACTCCTCCAGTTGCATCAGCACGAACGGGGTGAAGTGGTCGTAGAGGATGCCCACGTCGATGCCGGCCGGCCCCAGTCCGCTGGTCCGCCACAGCTGCCGGGCCACGACCGCCGACTCGGGCAGGCCGGTGAGGTCGCCGGTGTGGAAGCCGGTCATCTGCTCCTGACCGCGTCCGGCGCCCTGCGCGGCCGCCGCGATCACCGCGGGCGGGCGGGGCAGATCGCGGGCCCGGTCCAGGGACGTGACGACGATCGCCTGGCCGCCGTCCGTCTCCTGGCAGCAGTCCAGCAGCCGCAGCGGTTCGGCGATCCAGCGGGAGGCGGCGTGGTCGGCGAGGGTGATGGGGCGGCCGTGGAACCAGGCGGCCGGGTTGGTCGCCGCGTGCCGACGGGCCGTGACGGCGACGGGCCCGAAGGCCGCCTCCGGGGTCAGGCCGTAGGTGTGGAGGTAGCGCTGGGCCGCCATCGCCACCCAGGACGCCGGGGTGAGCAGGCCGAACGGCAGCACCCAGCCGAGCGCGGCGCCCTCCGCCGACGGCTCCCGCTGCTGCACCCCCGAGCCGAAGCGGCGGCCCGAGCGCTCGTTGAAGGCGCGGTAGCAGACCACGACCTCGGCGATCCCCGCCGCGACGGCGAGCGCGGCCTGCTGGACGGTCGCGCAGGCGGCGCCGCCGCCGTAGTGGACGCGGGAGAAGAAGGACAGCTCGCCGATCCCGGCCGCCTGGGCGACGGTGATCTCCGGGCTGGTGTCCATGGTGAAGGTGACCATGCCGTCCACGTCGCCAGGCGTCAGCCCTGCGTCGTCCAGCGCCGCCCGCACCGCCTCCACGGCCAGCCGGAGCTCGCTGCGCCCGGAGTCCTTGGAGAACTCGGTGGCCCCGATCCCGGCGATCGCCGTACGGCGGTTCATCGCCCGCCTCCCAGGGTGACGGTCGCGGTGCCGGTCACATGCGCGCCGAGGCCGTTGCTGCCGACGATCCGCACGGTCACCGCATCGCCGTCGAGCGCCTCGATCCGGCCGGTCAGCACCAGGGTGTCGCCGGGGTAGTTGGGGGCGCCGAGCCGGATGGAGAGCTTGCGGAGCACGGCCGTGGGCCCGAGACGGTCGGTGAGGTAGCGGCCGACGAGGCCGTTGGTGGTGAGGATGTTCATGAAGATGTCCGGGGAGCCCTTCTCGCGGGCGAGTTCCGGGTCGTGATGGACGTCCTGGTAGTCGCGCGAGGCGACGGCCCCGGCGACGATCAGGGTGCGGGTGACCGGGATGGTGAGCGGGGCGAGCTCGTCTCCGGGCCTCATGCCTCCGCCCTCCACACGGGAAGCGTCAACTCATCGTCGTACGCGTGGAACCCGACCCGCACCGGCAGCCCGATCCGCACCTTGTCGTGCGGCGTCCCGACCACGTTCCCGAGCATCCGCACGCCCTCGGCCAGCTCGATCAGGGCTACGGCGTAGGGGGGATCGAAGGCCGGGAAGGGCGGGTGGTGCATGACGACGTACGAGTGCACCGTCCCCTCGCCGCTGGCCGGGACGGTGTCCCAGTCCAGGCCGCCGCAGGCGTTGCAGCCGGGCAGCCAGGGGTGCCGGAGGGCGGCGCAGCCGGTGCAGCGCTGGATGAGGAGTTCATGGCGGCGGACGCCCTCCCAGAAGCCGGCGTTGTCGCGGTTGACGACGGGGCGGGGGCGCTTGGGCCGCTCCGGTCGGCCCGCGGGGGCGTACTTGAGAATGCGGAAGCGGTGGGTGCCGACGAGGTCGGGGCCGACCCGGAGGTCGGTGCGGGTGGTGACGAAGTGGCCGGTGCCGAGCTTGGTGGTCTTGCGGCCGGAGACCGACTCGATGACGGTGTCGAAGGTGATCTCGTCGCCGGGGCGCAGGGGGCGGACGTACTCCTGCTCGCAGTCGGTGGCGACGACGGAGGTGCAGCCCGCCGCGTCGAGGAGACCGAGCAGTTCGTCGTACGCGGCGGAACGGCCCGTGTGCCCGGACAGGCCGCCCATCGTCCACGCCTGGAGCATGGTGGGCGGGGCGATGGCGTCGGGGCCGGTGTACGCGGGGCTGGTGTCGCCGAGGGCCTCGCACCAGTGCCGGATCATGGGCAGGTTGACGGGGTCCTTGGCGGTGCCCTCGGTGGCGGCGGCGCGGCCTTCGAAAGCCTTGAGCTGCTCGGTCAGGTCTTCGTCGCGGTGCACGACTCCCTCCCCTCTCAGAGTTTCTGACTGTCCGTCAGATGTGATGGAGAGTCAAGACTGCCTCGGAGTCGGGAAAACGTCTGCGCGGCGATGCCGTGGCACCGCCGCGCAGACGTGAACACCCCACAGAGCACACCACACGAGAGACCGATCAGGACCGGTGCCGGACACCGGCCCTCAGCTCACCACCACAGTGGGGTGAAGCTGACGGCCACGTTGTCGTTCCCCTGATTGACGGCTGTGAACGCGGAGCCGTTGACCTGGGCGGTATTGCTCTGGTTCGAGGCGCCGGAGCCGATCGCCTGCTGCTGGGTCGTGGACGAGTTGCCGAAGTTGTCGCCGCCCACGCCGCTGCCGATGATGCCCTGCCAGGCATTCGTGACGGCCGCGCTCGATCCGTCGTCCGCGATGGCGCCGTTGTCCGCCGCCGCGACACCGCTGAAGAGAGCGGCGGCGAGCGGAAGAGCGGAGACGGCGGCGATGACTCGGGCGGTACGGATGCTTGCCATGTTGTTCCTCCAGAACGTGAAGTACGTGAAGCCCGTGAAGCACGGCTCCCCAAGCCCATGAACTACGGCTTCCACCAGGGCAGTTGGCCGACCGCCCCGGCGCTGTGCACGACGTCGCGAATCCAGAGTTGCCCACCGAATCCCCGGCGAACCACCCCGGAAGCCGCGATTCGTCCTCAAGCGTGAGGACAAGTCGATAAACCCCTTTGCTTGACCGGAACGCCCAGGTCGGGGCGGCAGGGACAGCGCGGCCCAAGCGCCGCAAGAGGGGAAGCGTTCCGGTGAATTTCCGGCCAACCCGTCGCCGCCGGGCGAGTCGCACCGGCCCCCTCTTCCCTTTCTCGAACGTACGTACGAACATGGAGGCATGGCCACCACCGACCGGCACGACCGGCAGGCCACGACGCTGGCCCTCGCGCACGCCCTGTCAGCCGCCGAACGCGGACTGGCCGTCATCCCCCTGTCCCGGACCAAACTCCCGGCCCTGCGCTCACCTCACCGAGACACCCCCGCGGACCTGATCCCCTGCCGCGGCGAGTGCGGCCGCTACGGCCACGGCGTGTACGACGCCTCGACGGACCCCGCCCGCATCCGGGACCTCTTCGCGGCGGCCCCCTGGGCCACGGGCTACGGAATCGCGTGCGGCCTCCCGCCCCACCACCTCATCGGCATCGACCTCGACACCAAATCCGGTACGGACTCCTCGGCGGCCCTGCGCGAACTGGCGCTGCGCCATCTGTTCACGATCCCCGACACCGTGGTCGTCCTGACCCCGAGCGGCGGACGCCACCTCTGGCTCAGCGGCCCGCCGGACGTCGTCGTCCCCAACTCGGCGAGCCGCCTCGCCCCCGGCATCGACATCCGGGGCGCCGGCGGCTACCTGGTCGGCCCCGGCTCCCGCACGGACCACGGCGTGTACGGCACGGCCCCGGGCACCGCGCACCTGGCCCCCGCGGCCTGCCCGCCCTCCCTGCTCCGCCTGTTGCTCCCACCGCCGCGCGCCGTGCCGCCCCGGGTCGTACCGCAGAGCCCGGTGCCGCCGTCGGCGGGCGATCACGGCCGGGGCCTGGTCCAGTTCGTCCTCGCCGCGCACGAGGGCCAGCGCAACACCCGCCTGTTCTGGGCGGCCTGCCGGGCCTACGAGGACGGAATCGGTCCCGCGCTGGTGGACCCCCTGGTCGAGGCGGCGATCGACACGGGCCTGAGCGAGCGGGAGGCACGGGCGACGATCGCCTCGGCGGCACGCATGACCGGGCACCGCCCCTGAAATTCACATGCCCTGCCCGGGGAAGCGCCCTAATCTGCCGATCATGTCCCTGAGCCGCATAGTCCTGCCCTCCGGCCGCCCGGTAGACCTCATGGAGCTCCAGCTCTCCTCCACGTACGGCGGAATGCTGGAGGGCTACCCCTGCGCGATCGTGAACAAGATGAAGATCACGGGCCTGCTGCGCTCAGCCGAACGCGCCTTCCCCTCCTCGCCGGTGCATCTGATCCCGCCCGTGCGCGAATATCCCGACGACTACTCCGGCGCGTTCGGTCCGGTCGAGGTGATCCCGAAGGTGGCCTGCCTCGGCTCCTTCCGCTCCACCGCCGTGGACCCGTCCCTGGACCCGGTCCTGCATCGCTCCCACCTCACGGTCGCCTGGTTCCAGCCGACCCCGCAGACCCCGTCGGGCTCGGTCGACGACCACCCGCTGCGGGAACTGGCGTGGGAGGAACTGGCCGAGGACCACGAGCTCTAGGGCTCGGTGGGGTCCATGGCTCGGTGAGGTCCATGGCTCGGTGAGGTCTACGGCTCCTCCGGCAGCGGCGCGGTGAGGTCGAGGGCGTCGGCGAGGTGCCGGGTGACGGAGTCGTCGCCGCGGGCGTTCGGGAAGCTGAAGTAGCGGGTGTGCGCCCAGCCGGGGATGAGCCGCCAGGGTTTGTTCCCCCGCACCGGGACGTCGTGGACTCCGCTGCCGAACAGACGCCCGAGCGGCCCGCCGAACCAGTCACCCAGGAATCCGCAGAACGAGGGGCTGAACGGGAACCACAGATTCGTCCAGCGCACGACCGCGAAGGGCGACCAGTCGTTGAGCACGGCCTTGCCCTTCCAGGTGAAGGAGAGCGGTGTGTCCCCGGGACCGAGCTCCGCCTGCGGCAGCGGCGGGCAGGTGACGATCTCGTGGCGGGCGACTCGCGCCTCGAAGTCGCCCTTTTTCTTCGTGTAGAGCCTCTCGGCGAAGCACATGGGCGTGCCGCAGCTGATGAAGTCGGTGATCCGCCAGTGGTTTCCCTGTGCGCGGAGATCGGTCCACAGCCCCCACTGCGCCTCGCGGTACCGGGTCGTCTCACCCGGGGTGGGGGTCCGCTTCTCGTCCCGCCCCGGCATCGCGGCCGCCGTCGCTTCGAGCGTCAGCAGTGACGGGGAACCCGGGGCGAGGGCATTCCTCGTCATGCCCCAGAGCGTGGTGATTCCGTCGTAGGCGATATAGGCGCCCAGGCTGTGCGCGACGACGATGACCCGCTGATAGCGGGGGCGGCCACCGCCGATCTCCGCCTGGTGCAGCCGCTGCAGCAACTCCACCATCCCCTCGCGGATGTCCCGCCGTACCGCGTACGAACGGGGCGAGGTGTCGAGATAGCGCACCACGTCGACGAAGCTGTTCGTGATGAACGAAGGCCCGAACCTGGTGGCGAGGAAGAGCAGAACGACCCCGACCGTGCCCGTCCCCAGCACGGTGAACGCGATGTTGAGAAGGTTCTCGACGGCCGACTTCTCCCCCTCGAAGGGAATGTCGAGGACGAGGATCCCCCAGCCCGCCAGCAGCAGG
Organism: Streptomyces cinnabarinus; assembly: GCF_027270315.1. Lineage (NCBI taxonomy): Bacteria > Bacillati > Actinomycetota > Actinomycetes > Kitasatosporales > Streptomycetaceae > Streptomyces > Streptomyces cinnabarinus. Next base: position 4,475,760 of record NZ_CP114413.1, read on the forward strand.
AGCGCCCAGCTGGCCAGCCACGCGAACCCGATCCCCTTCGGCGGCAGGCGGCGGATCAGCTTGAGGAACGTCGGCAGCATGTCCGACATCCGGTTCCCCTGCATCAGATGCGCCCAGTGGTGCTCGAAGAACTCCGTCTGCGGACGGTCACCGTCGGCGGGCGCGAGGAACCGACGGGATTCGAACGACTCGGACGCGATGTCCCGCAGCGAGTAGAACTTCCAGGTCCCCGGACTCACCGGCGGCAGTCCCGCGCGGATGAACATCGTGAGGGCATCCAAGGGCCGCTGCTCGCCCATCCCGTGCACGATCACGACAGCCTGGCGTTGATTGGCCATGCACGGTGAATCGGCACCGGAGCGCGCGACCTTGACCGGGAAAGAGGCTTCCTGATCCCTGGCTGATCAATCGTCGCCTGTTTTGCCACGCGAATGATTACGGGCGCGGGCGCCGTCGGTCGGCGCCAACCGCCCGGACGAGGGCCGCCGTTACAGCCGGGCCGGGTCCGGGCCGGGGGCCGCTCCATTGGGAACCTCACTGGTCATGGACGCGGCTACGCGAACTCCCGCCGGATCTGCACTACGTCGCCGCCCGCCGCTAGGGTGCGGCACCATGACTCCTGACCTGCCTCGGGGCCCGAAGTGTGGCGGCACTGCGAGCTGGGAGGACCTCGTCGCCCGATATGCGTGGGCCGATGCCGACGAGCTCGACGCATACACCTTCTCCGTGAGCGCGGGGAAGACGGAGAACGAGGTGATCCGGGCTTTCGGCGGCGATCCAGAAGCGTCGCGGCTGATGACGTTTGCCGAGGCCTCCGAAGAGCAGGCAGCCCACATCTACAAGGACTACGAACTGCTTCGTGTCCTCACCGTCGGCCGACACGTCATCACCATGGAATGGGGCTACCACGGCAGCATTCCGGAGATCGCCAGACGAACGTCCGCTGACGGAGGCGAGTTCTTCAGTGTCCACCAGAGCGTGAATGCCAGGTACCAGGTCATGCACGCCTTCGATGGCCACGTGGACGGCATGTTCGACCCATTCGAGATGGAGGACGCGGCCTGGATGGACCCGGAACCGGAGGTCCCCACCTGGGCACAAGGAGTCGCCTTCCACATGGGGACCCTGTGCTCCGAGTCCTTCGCACTCATGGAACGCACCATGGGCGTGACCATCGATCCCGGATGGCTGGACACAGCACTTCGCACCGTACTGCTCGCCTCCCCCGCTGAGCTCTTCGGCCAGTCGGAGCGGCATGGCTCCCATGAACGCGGCATGGGCTGACAACACGGCTACCGTTGGGAAACCAAGTCATGATCCGTTCCCTCCCGAGAGCGCCCCGGCTCGCCGGATGCGCTGTGGTGATGTCGGCGTTCCTGCTCGCGTCGTGCACATCATCCGACGATGCCGAGAACACCTCTGCGCCCCGACCGACATCGCCCGCACCGAGCCCGACCGGAACGACGTCCGGGCCACCGGAGAAGGACCTCACCGAGCGGGCTCAAGCGGCCATTGCCGCAGTCCACAGCGGGACGTTGGTCGAAGCCGGCGTGGAGCGTGTGAGCGACGGCATCCACACCGAACCCGGCCTGAGCAAGGGCAGGACCTACCAGCTCAACCTGGTCTGCGCCGGCAACGGCAGCGCGCGACTCCAGTTCGTGCCCGCGCAGGCAGGCGCAGAGACATCAGTGCCTTGCGATGAATCAGTGGTGCAACAGCGGATCACCGGGGACGAACTCGTCCGGATCAACGTGGCCGGAGCCAAGGGATCAACCGGCGTGATCGCTTGGCAGATCGACGCCCTCTAGCCAGGAACCTGTGCTCCTCACGGGTGAACTGGCGTTCTGGGCACATAAGCGGAGGTGGACCGGCGATAGAGATGTGGGAGTGATCCAAGACGTACGGTGCCGCCGCATCACTACGACTGCCCTTGTACTGACCGCCGCGCTCACGTCCGTGCTGCTGCCGGCGCCCGGTACCGCAGCGGCACGCGAAGCCGCGGACACGGTCCAGTCCTTCCGCAGTCGGGCCACGTTCGCCTGCCTCGACGACAGCTCCGAGCACGGACTGAGAACCACCATCTGCCACAACAACAGCCACCAGAAGTGGACCGTACATGTCTGGGCCGACGGCACCCGCCGGATGCGGAACCACGCCACTGGCCTGTGCCTGGCCGACTATCCGGACGGCGACGCGTCCACCCAGCCCTGCGACCAGGGCAAGGACGAAAGCTGGATCGTCCATCGGTTTCCGAACGGGGATGTCGAGCTGAAGAACCAGAAGACCGGCCGATGTCTCGACGACAGCGAACACGGCCTACGCACGTTCCCCTGCGGCACACACACCAACCCGAGCCTCTACCAGTCCTGGTTCTAGCCCTGCTGGAAACCCTGCGGTGAATGCGAACGGCCCCTGACCAACTACCAGGTCAGGGGCCGTTCTACTGCGGTGGGTGTGGGATTTGAACCCACGGTGACATCGCTGCCACGACGGTTTTCAAGACCTTTCGGGGGCTGCGGGCTGTTGGGCCTCCCCCGCAGGTCAGACAGGTACCGGCACCCCGGCGGAGCCGTCGTCATCGTCGTCGTGGCCGTCCGCGTAGAGCGCGCCCCGGGAAACGGCCGCCGGGAGGACCCGGAGGAGCTCCGCGCCCGCTACCCAAACTTCGGTCACGCCTGGACCGCGGAAGACGAAGCGAAGCTGCTCACCTGGTACCGGGAAGGGGAGCGCGATCTCGACGTGCTCGGCACGGAGTTCGGACGTCAGCCCGGTGCCATCCGCTCCCGGCTCGGCAAGCTGGGGTTAGAGCAGCTGTGATGTGGCTGGGGCGGTCGGCCCGTGACCGTGCCTGGGGTGCGGGACCAGGCGAGGGTTGTTGCGGTTTGGTGCGGTGGTCGGTCGGGGACCGGCCACAGCCGAAGTTGTCGTCGGCTGGAGTCCGTGAGTCGGTGCCGCCGTCTTGATGCCCCAGGGCAGCACGAACCACGGACGCCACGGTGACCGACGCGGAGCAGTGGCACCAGGACCAGGAGCACCAGCGCCCGCTACGATCCCGGAGTATCAGCAGATCAGGAGACCGATCGACCGCCTGATCACCTTTGCTTCCCAAGCTTTCAGCGCGGGTTCGATTCCCGTCATCCGCTCTTGAGAGAAGGCCCAGGTCAGCGACCTGGGCCTTCGTCGTTGTCTCGACCGTCGGCACGACCGGAATCCGGTCAGAACTCCAGCACCTCGCGGTCGAGCGGATACCGCGCACGGTGAGGGCCCTCGTACGGCGAGGGCGTGATCGGCAGGACGCCGGTCGGCTGCAGGCCCAGGTTGTCGTCCCAGATGCGGGGTTCGACCTGTCCGACGACGCGGAACTGGCGGAAGGTGAAGGGCGGGCTGTCGGTCGGGAAGAACTCGGCTGTGGTCATCACCTGGAAGTGCAGGTGCGGCGTGGTCGAGTTGCCGCTGTTGCCGATCAGCCCGAGAACCCGGCCGGGTTCGACGCGGTCGCCTTCCCGGACCTTGAGCGAGCCGGGCTTCAGGTGGGCGTAGAGCAGATAGCGGCCCGGCGCGACCTCCAGGGTGACGTGGTTGCCGACGGTCTCCTCGATGGGCGGGACCGGCGGCGTGACGGGCGGCGTGTTGTCCGGGATCCCGTCCTGGACCTCCACCACTCTGCCGCCGGCCGCGGCGACGACCGGCTGCCGGTAGCTCAGGTAGCTGGTGAGCCGCGCGGGGTCGCCTTCCCAGGTCTGTCCTTGCTCGCCGACCCGGTACCAGTCGATCGCGAAGCGCTGCGGCACGTAGAAGCGGCCGTTGATCGGGCCGAGGCCGCGCCGGTGGTGGGTGTTGCCGCAGCACGACTCGCTGGAGTACCAAGTGCCGGGGCGGACCGGCGCGTTCAGGTTCATCGGCGCGGTGCGGCCGGTCGGGGTGACCTGAACCGTCTCCTCGAACGGGGAGGAACCGGAGGCGGTGACGACGGCACCCGAGAGATGGTGTTCGAGGACCTTGGGCACATGCTTACCGCGGTCAAGGGCCAGGTCGAGCCAGATGACCCACTGCTGGGAGCCTGGGATGACGGTCGGCGTCGGCCCCGGGGGCGCCGGGGTGGACCCGTCCGCACCCGGCAGGGGATCACCCACGGGATTGGCGGCATCGGCCAGCTCCTGGCCACTCAGCGAGCCCACTACCCGGTGTGTGCGGGCGTCCCGGACCTCGACACGGTCGAGGCGCACCTGCGTGCTGCTGGGCAGTGCGTTCGTGGTGAGCAGTTCGTACGAGAGGTGCGTCCTGCCGTCCGTGGCATGGAACGGCGTCGGTTCGGTCATCACCGCCGCCGTCAACGGCGTGAACTGTGGGCCGGATGCTGGACCGGCCGTGTCGGTCCCGTATCCGGGTGCCGTTGAAGCCGTCAGCATGCCGGCTGCGAGCACGGCGGTCACGAGCCCGCGACGTAGCGGGCTCCGGCCGGTGCGGTTGCGAGGGTCACGCTCTGCCATGGTGCTCTTCCAGTCGTCGGGTCCCGGTCCGTGAAGGGCACCGGCACGCCCCGCGCCGAGGCGCATGCCCCTGTGTAACTCGGCGACGCGCCGCTCCGAGCCGAGGGCACCGGAGCCACGTCCGAACTACACCCGTCCAGCCGCATCGACCAGCGAGCCCGGGGCACAGGGTGAGCTGCCCAGAACGAATCAGAACGACCGCTTCGGGCCGACAGGACGCCTCCGGGGATGCGAACGGGCTTTTCGCCGCCCTCAGCCTCAGAGCGTCGGCCCCGGTAGACGCACCCAGGAGGCGGGCGACAGCCTTGAAGCCTTGCGCAGGCGCGTGCCACAACGTGCCAGTAGGACCGGTGAACAGCGGTCGACAGGGGGTCCGGCCAGGCATCGGTGCGCCTCCCCATTACGGCCATTCCCGCAGGTCAGACGACGTTTCCCCATCGCCGACGAACTACGGCGGCGGATCGCGGAGCACGAGTGGGAGCCAGGGGACCGACTTCCCTCCCGCGCCCAGATCGGCCAGGAATACGGCGTGGGCGACAACGTAGTGCGCCGCGCGCAGGAGTTGCTGATCTCCCAAGGGGCGCTCGAAGGCCGCGCCGGATCCGGCACCTACGTCGCCGAGCCCCGGCAGCGGGTGCGGGTCGTGCGGTCGTCGGTGCGCGAGCAGCCCAGCGGGTCCCCGTTCCGTGCGGACATGAAGGCCGTGGGCAGGCAAGGCGATTGGGAGAGCCGGACCGAGGCCAGGGTCCCGGCGCCGGCGGACATCGCCACGCGACTCGGCATCGCCGAGGGTGAGTTGTGTGTCCGCACCGCCTACGAGTACCTCGCCGACGGCAAGCCTGTGCAGTTGTCGACGAGTTGGGAGCTGGCGGAGATCGGCATCACCGTCAGCCACGCCGTGGAGCATCCAGAGCCCCGGCAGGCCACCGCCGAAGAGGCCTCGCTCCTGGGCATCCAGAAGGGCGCACTCGTCACGCACATCCGGCGGACGTACTACAGCGACCAGGGGCGGCCCGTGGAGACCGCGGACACCATCGTGCCCGCCGCCCTCTGCGAGATCGTCTACGAGATTCCGATCAGCCGCTGAGTAGTCGTCCGTGCGTGCCCTGTTCGTGCCCCTTCCGTGCCCGATCGGGCGGGGAACCGCGGAGAACGGCGGGCAGCGACGGTGCGCACGCATACAAACGGCCCCTGACCAAATACCAGGTCAGGGGCCGTTCTACTGCGGTGGGTGTGGGATTTGAACCCACGGTGACATCGCTGCCACGACGGTTTTCAAGACCGTTCCCTTAGGCCGCTCGGGCAACCCACCCCGCGTCGCTGATCGGCGGCGCGGGGACAAGAGTAACGGGTGGGTGGGGTCAGCTGTCGCCCACGCGTGAGCCGAGGGTCAGCTGGACTGTGCGGGTCTGGCCGTCGCGCTCGTAGGTGATCTCCACCTTGTCGCCGGGCTGATGGGTCCAGATCTCGCCGATCAGGGTGGGGCCGGAGTCGATCACTCGGTCGTCGAGCTTGGTGATGACGTCACCCGGCTTCAGGCCCGCGTCGGCCGCCGGGCCGCCCGCCTCCACCGGGTCCGAGCCGCTCGCGCCCTGCTCGGTGATCTTCGCGCCGCCGGTGCCCTCCTCCAGGGAGACGGAGGCGCCGATCTTGGCGTACACCGGCTTGCCGGTCTTGATCAGCTGCTGGGCGACGTACTTGGCCTGGTTGATCGGGATGGCGAAGCCCAGGCCGATGGAGCCGGACTGGCTGGTGCCGCCCAGGCCGTTCCCGGCGGACTGGATCGCGGAGTTGATGCCGATCACATTGCCCTGGGCGTCCAGGAGCGGGCCGCCCGAGTTGCCCGGGTTGATCGAGGCGTCCGTCTGCAGGGCGCTCATGTAGGAGGCGTTCGACCCCGTGCCGTCGCTCGACGCCACCGGGCGGTTCTTCGCGCTGATGATGCCCGTCGTCACGGTGTTCGACAGACCGAAGGGGGCGCCGATGGCGATCGTCGAGTCGCCCACCGCCACCTTGTCGGAGTTGCCGAGGGTGAGCGGCTTCAGGCCCGAGGGGGCGTTCTTGAGCTTGATGACCGCCACGTCGTAGCCCTGAGCATGGCCCACCACCTCGGCGTCGTACTTCTTGCCGTTCGGGAAGGTCGCGCTCACCTTGCCGCCCTCGACGGCCTCGGCCACCACGTGGTTGTTGGTGACGATGTGGCCCTCGGTGTCGAAGACGAACCCGGTACCGGTGCCGCCCTCGCCGCTGCTGCTCTCCGCCTCGATGGTGACGGTGCTGGGCAGCGCCTGCTGGGCGACGCCCGCGATGGTGCCCGCGTCGCGCTTGACGTCGCCTCCGGTGTCGGAGGCGGAGACGGTGGTGGAGGAGCTCTCGTCGTCCTTGGCCAGGGTGTAGCCGATGCCGCCGCCGATGCCGCCCGCGAGCAGCGCGGCGATCAGGACCGCGGCGAGCAGGCCGCCGCGCTTGCGGCCGTTGGGCGGGGGTGCGGGCGTCGGCTGCTGGTACGCCGCGCCCCAGACCGTGCCCGAACCGGCGCCGCCGTTCACACCCCCACCCGCCCCGGCGTACGCGGGGCTGGCCGGCGCGGGGGGCGGCCAGGAGGCGTCCGGGGCCGACGGGGGCTGGGGGGCGGGGTACGGCTGCGGGGCCGCGGTCGGTTCCTGCTCCGCCGTCCCGCCCTGCGGTGTCGCCGGGGGTACCGGCGGGAGCTGGGCGGTCGGGGCGCCGTCGGCGGCCGGCTCCGGAGCAGCGGGAGCGTCCACCGGCACGGGGGGTGCGGACGGGGCCGGGGGTACCGCGGCGCCCTCGTTCTCGGTGCTCACAGCTTTTCTCCTCGATCCACGGCTGTAGTTTTCGGTCGCACTCGGTCACGCCCGTTCACGTGTGTCGACGGTCCGGTGCGTTTCAGCTGTGCATGTCTTTTTGTATGCCGCCAGCTTTTCCCACGGGCCGTCAGAGCACCATAAGCGGTGCCTGTGGGTCGGAGGACATTCCTTATATCGGCTATTACTGACTAAAAGGGAACAATGCCATCACCTCCGCCGACACGCCTACCCCCACTCGGTGGCACCATGACGCGGTGACCCACGCACGGCAGCACTCGCCACAAGTCGTCGCCCACCGCGGAGCCTCCGAGGACGCCCCCGAGCACACCCTGGCCGCCTACCGGAAGGCGATCGAGGACGGCGCGGACGCCCTGGAGTGCGATGTCCGCCTCACCGCGGACGGCCATCTCGTCTGTGTCCACGACCGTCGCGTCAACCGCACCTCCAACGGCCGCGGCGCAGTCTCCGCCCTGGAGCTGGCCGAACTCGCCGCGCTCGACTTCGGCTCCTGGAAGAACCGGGACGAGGAGCCCGACTGGGAGCACCGCCCCGAGGACCGCGAGGCCACCTCTGTCCTCACCCTGGAACACCTGCTGGAGCTGATCGCCGACTCCGGGCGCCGGGTCGAACTGGCCGTCGAGACCAAGCACCCCACCCGCTGGGCGGGCCAGGTCGAGGAGCGGCTGCTGCACCTGCTGAAGCGGTTCGGCCTGGACTCCCCGGCCGCAGCGGAGGAGTCGCCGGTCCGCGTGATGAGCTTCTCGGCGCGTTCGCTGCACCGCGTGCATGCCGCCTCGCCGATGCTGCCGACGGTCTATCTGATGCAGTTCGTCTCGCCCCGGCTGCGCGACGGACGGCTGCCCGCGGGCGTACGGATCGCGGGACCGTCGATCCGGATCGTGCGCAGTCACCCCGCCTATGTCGAGCGGTTGAAGCGGGCCGGTCACCAGGTGCACGTCTGGACCGTGAACGAGCCGGAGGACGTCGACCTCTGCGTGGAGCTGGGCGTCGACGCCATCATCACCAACCGCCCCCGCGCGGTATTGCGCCAGCTCGGCCGCTGAGCTGCGAGAACCCATCTGTCCCGGTACGACCTCACTACAACCTCTGTACGACCTCTTGACCCGGTGGTCCCACTGGCCCCATCCTCCACATCTCGGCCACACCGTCGATTTCCAGCCAGGCAATTACAGGGAGTGCTCCGGCGCGTTCGTTCCGTATTCGATCGTTTCGAATGCGTCACCGGACATGGATTGGCCGGTTTCCGGTACAGGCCATTGGGGCATCCACACCGTGGCGTGGGGCGAAGGAGGTCTCGGGGGTGGCGTTGGTGGTGGCACAGGAGGTGCCCACGTCGTCGAGCATGGCCGTACCCCATGGCCCTGCGGGCGTGGGGAAAGCGAGACACCGGATGCGCGAACAACTGCGCATGGGTGGTGTGGCGGACTCGGTCATCGACGACGCCGTACTGATCCTTTCCGAGCTCTTGAGCAACGCGTGCAAACACGGCCGGCCACTGGGCGACGCCCTGGCCGGGGACGGTGACGTCAGGGCCGCGTGGCGGGTGGACGCCGCCGGGCGGCTCACGGTGGAGGTGACGGACGGCGGCGGGCCCACCCGCCCGGCTCCGGCCACGCCCTCGGTCACCGCGCACGGCGGCCGCGGGCTCAACATCATCACCGCCCTCGCGGACGACTGGGGTGTCCGGGACGATGCCCGGGGCGAGGTCACCGTATGGGTCGTGGTCCACGGCTCCGCCGCGGGTCACCTCCGCCACGATTTCGCTACGCGCGTCGCCGCCCCCGCGGTCGCCTCGATCCCCGAACTGGACTTCGCGGACGCCTTCGACGACCTGGACTGAACCCGGGGCGGGAGCCGACCCGGACCGCACCCGGGCCCGGACCGACGCGGCACCGGAGCCGACCCGGGCGCGTTGTCCACAGGTTCACGTCGGCCATGGCGTGAACAGCTAGGCTCCCGCCGTACGAGACGAGCCGTTTCCGGGAGACCCCTCATGGCCAAGAAGCGCCCCCAGACGAAGGCCACGCGCCCCCAGCTCACGGACGGTGAGATCCCGGTCGTCGGCGCCCGCGAGCCCTGCCCGTGCGGCAGTGGCCGCCGTTACAAGGCCTGTCACGGCAAGGCCGCCGCCGAGGCCGTGACCGAGCTGGTGCAGCGCCCCTTCGAGGGGCTGCCCGGCGAGTGCGACTGGGTCGCCCTGCGCGAGCTGGTGCCCGCCGCCACCGTCACGCTGCCCCTGAAGGGCGGTCTGCCCGAGGGCGTTCCCGCCGTCACGCTCGCGACCGTGCTGCCGATGGCCTGGCCCGCGCTGCGCCGCGACGACGGCTCGGTCCTGCTGGGCCTCCAGAACGACACGGCGTCCGGCGACATCAGCCGCGATCTCGCCGACACCCTCCAGCGCGCGCTTCAGGCCCAGCCCGGCTCCCCGGTCCAGGCCCGGCGCGCCCCGGCCGACGGCCCGCGACTGCAGGATCTACTCGACGCCGAAGGCGCGTTCGAGCCAGTTGTGCACGCGGGCTTCGAGTTCTGGGTCCCGGACGCGGAGAACGCCACCCCGGAGGTCACCGCCTCCCTGGAGCGGGCCAACGCCGCCGCCATCCCGACCGTGCGGCTGATTGGTGTGGACGCCGCGTACTGGTGCGAGACGCCGGACAAGAACCACCTGCGCTGGGTCATGCCGTACCCCGAGGAGCAGCTTCTGGACGCGCTGGCGCGGCTGCACGCGGCCGGGAAGTCCAACCTCGGCGAGGGCACTCGGCTCGTGGGCTCCTTCCGCGCTCACGGGCTCACGGTGCCGGTCTGGGACCTGCCGAGCGAGATCGGCGCCCAGGACGTGGAGAAGCCGGCCGCCGAGTTCGCCGAGCGGCTCACCGCCGCCCTCGCGGCCGACGCCCCGCTCACCGCGGACGAGCGCCGCGCGCGCGGCGGGCTGACCAACCGCCAGGTCACGCTCAGCTGACACACAGGGAGAGGATCCCCCCGCGGCTGACCGACCGGTCAGCTGCGAGGGGGCGCTCGAAACTGGTGAATCCGATCACAACTCCCCGTCGGCACAGGGAAATCGGTGACCGGAAAGCCCGGATCGAATTTGCGAACGGCCGATCTCTTGTTACCGTTCCAGTAGCCCGGTTGCTGGTGCATCCCCCGTCGCCAGCAACCGGGTCTTTCCATGCCCTCGGCGCTTTACACAACGCCGCCGTCCGTCAACGTCCGATGGCCGCACCCGAATTGCTCCCGGACCGCAGCAGCAGCGGGCCCTGTCCGGCGTGGGCCGCGAACTCCGCGACCGCCGTGTAGCCCTCCAGATCGCCCCGGGTCCGCTCGCGAGGCGTCTCGCAGGTGCCCGGCTCGTCCTCGGCGTCCACCGCGCAGCGCATCTGCACGGTGCGCCCGGCGGGACCCATCAGGCTCAGCACCGATTCCAGCGCCCCGCCGGTGGTGTTGCGGTAATAGGTGCGCGCCCAGGTCTCCGCTCCCTGGGTGAGCACACAGGTCTGCGCCTCGATGCCTTCGGGGGAGGTCAGTTCGGGTCCGCAGCGGGCGGCGGTGGCCAGGCCCAGGCCGAGATTCAGCGCGGAGGAGGAGGACGCCTTCGCGTCGTCGGGGCCGGAGAAGGCCCCGGAGAATGACCCGGTTGAAGGCGCGGCCGAGGCCGGCCCCGAGGGGGGTACGGAGGATGCGGGCCCGGCAGCCCGGCCGCCGTTCTCTTCGCCTACCTGCCCCGCGGACGCCACGGCCAGCGGCAGCGCCACCGCGCACACCACGACGCCCGCAAGGGCAAGAAGACGCAGGTTCATGGACGGAAGATAACGACGTGAGGCGCGCGCCCCGTCCGGCGCGCGCCCGACACCCCTACAACTCGGGTGCGCTCACACCCGTACGAGTGAGGGCCTCCACCACGGCGTCCACCACGGCCTCCACGTCCGGCACCCACGGGGAGGCCGAGCCGGGCAGCGGCGCGCGCTCCCAGCCGATGGCGCCCTGGCCGGTCTCGGAGGGAGGCAGGGCGAGATAGCCGCCCGTGCCGTGGAAGCGCAGGGAGCCCGGGACGAAGTCCTTGGCGTAGAGCAGTTCGCCCAACTGCTCCATGGAGTACGGCTTGACGAGCAGCGCCCAGCGGGTGGGCGAGGCGATGACCGGGCCGAGCCGCATGCCGTTGCGGTCGAGTGCGGCCAGGGCCTGGGCGGCCGGCAGGGCGGGCAGGCTGACCGCGCAGGGCGCGGTGCCGCCGGTGGCCAGCACAATGGGTGCCGCCGGGCGGTTGGTCCACCACCAGCGCACCATGCGCTCGTCGGTGGTGGCCGCGAGGAGGCCGGGGTCGAACGGGTGCGCACCGGGCACCGTGCACTCCGGGTCGGGGCAGCCGCAGCGGGACCGCCCTTGCGGGTCCGCCGTCACACCCGGGAGTACGGGCCACTGCCATTGAGTCGCGAAGGTCAGGGCCGCGCTGAGCAACTCAGGCCTCCCGTCGCTGCGCTGGGACAGGAGCCTGCGTCGCCTTCCGAGGATCTCGCGCATGAGCGCTCGTTCCTTTCCGTTGCACCGCTGGCAACACCGTGGTCCACATCACACCATGTGTCGATCACTTCACTGTGCGTACCTGTTGGCGCATCACACCCCTGCTACGAGCAAGGGGAACCCCTATGGGCCGAGCGTTGGCTGCGTCCGCGGCAGCCTCGTCCATACCTGCGTCTATCAAAAGCATGGGCGTGGCGTGGGGTGGCGAAGTCTGGCGTTTTGCCGTCCCGCGTATTTCTCTTCGCCTCCGCCACGGGAGGATGGGGCACGGTCGTCGGTGGCTAAGACGCCCGGGTCCGCCACCAGGTTCCGGGTGGCTGTCAACCACCCCTGGCCTTCTCCGAGTACGTACCCATCACGACCGCTGTGACGCTCCGTGGAGCAAGGCCAGTCGACCGCAATAAGGCGTTCCCTGAGGCAGTTTTAAGCCAACTTTGCCTTTTTGCAAGAGGGCGGGGAGATGTGCACTCGTTACCCACGGACACCAGGAATCCCGGCAGGACAATGCTGGACATCCCCTCACGAGTGCGTGTACATGTGGAGACACTGCTAGCGGCGCAGAATGACATGGGGGTTTGCGATGCTTTTGAGCAAAACGCACCGGTCGGAAAGCCGGACGACATGAACGCCCCTCACCCTCCGAAAGTGGCCGGAATCGATTCAACGGTTCCCTCGCCCGCACACACTGTCGCGCCCGCGCCCGTGGCCTCGGAGACCACAGTCGCCACTCCCGTCACCGTCGCGGCCGCCCCGGGTGCCCCCGGACTGCTCCTGCAGGACCGTCTCGCCGGCTGGGTCTCCGACCTCACCACGCTCCATGAGCTCACCGAGCGGCTGACCCGTACGGACTCCCTGTCCGACGCCCTCCAGGAGCTGCTGCGCGCCGGATCCGCCCTCGTCGGCGCCCGGCGCGGACTCGTGGTGCTGGAGCCCGCCGACGGACGGGGCCCGGACACCACCGTCGGCCTGGGCCTGGCCCACGCGGACCTCGGGCACATCGAGACCGTGCCGCGCGGCTCCATGTCGTACGGCAGGATCCTCGACGGACTGCCCGGCGGGGACGGGGAGATCACGCAGCCCGACCTGTTCGCCGAGGACGGGCTCGACCCGCGCCATCGCGAGGTGGCCGCGCGCCTCGGCTACGCGGCGAGCTACGCACTCCCCCTGCACACCGAGGCCGCGGGCCGGCTCGGGGCCGCCGTATGGCTGTACGACGAGCCCGCCGAGCCGTCCGAGCGGCAGCGGCACCTGGTCGGTCTGTACACGCGCTACGCCACCGAGCACCTCGCCCGGCTGCTGGAGGTCGAGCGCACGCGCGCGAGCATGGCGACGATGTCCGAGGAACTGCTCCCCTCCCGGCTGCCCCGGGTGCCCGGGGTCCAGCTCGCCGCCCGGCACCGCACCGGGCCGCTGGGCGGCGGCGACTGGTACGACGCGCTGCCGCTGCCGGACGCGGCGCTCGGTCTCGCGGTCGGCTCGGTCACCGGGTCCGGGCCGAGCGCGGTCGCCGCGATGGGCCGGCTGCGGGCCTCGCTGCGGGCGTACGCCGTGATGGAGGGCGAGGACCCGGTGGCGGTCCTGTCCGATCTGGAGCTGCTGCTGCGGCTGACCGAGCCCGCCCGCTCGGCGACCGCCCTGTTCGCCTACTGCGAACCCGCGCTGCGCAAGCTCACCCTCGCCGGGGCCGGGCACTGCCCGCCGCTGCTGATCGGCGAGCGCCGCACCGAGTTCGTGGAGACCTCCGTCTCCGCCCCGCTCGGCATGCTGGCCTGCTGGGAGGCGCCGAGCGTGGAGCTCCAGGCGGAACCCGGAGAGACGGTTCTGCTCTACACCGACGGGCTGCTGCACCGTACCGGCGACGCCACGGACCGGGCCTTCGCGCGGCTGCACACCGCGGCGGCGAGCGTGCCCCGGGCGATCCGGCACGACCCGGACGCCGTCGCCGAGCACGTCCTGCGCACGGTCCTGCCCGACGGTCTCGACGCGGCGGACAGCGCCGAGGACGTGGTGCTGCTGGCGGCCCGCTTCGAGTGAGGGCGGTAACAGGTCCTCGGGCCCTGGGCCCCCTTCCGGGCAACCGTACGATGGAGGGGGTCCAGTGCCGTATCAAGGAGGATGACCGTGGCGGAGGAGCTCCCGGAGACCCCGGAGACTGCCGAGGAAGAGCCCATCAAGCAGCGCAAGAACGGCCTGTACCCGGGCGTGTCCGACGAGCTGGCCGAGAGCATGAAGTCCGGCTGGGCCGACACGGAGCTGCACGATCTGAAGGCGATCCCTCAGGCCGCCGAGACCGCCGCGCGGCGCGCCGCGCTGTCGGCGCGGTTCCCGGGTGAGCGTCTGGTGATCCCCGCGGGCCATCTGAAGACCCGCTCGAACGACACGGAGTATCCCTTCCGGGCCTCGGTCGAGTACGCCTACCTCACCGGCAACCAGACCGAGGACGGCGTTCTGGTCCTGGAGCCCGTCACCGACGGTCACAAGGCGACGATCTACCTGCTGCCCCGCTCCGACCGCGAGAACGGCGAGTTCTGGCTCTCCGGCCAGGGCGAGCTGTGGGTCGGCCGCCGGCACTCCCTCACCGAGGCCGGGACGCTGTACGGCATCCCCGCCTCCGACGTCCGCGAGCTGGCCGACGCGTTGCGCGAGGCCACCGGACCGGTCCGGGTCGTCCGCGGCTACGACGCCGGGATCGAGGCCGCGCTGACCGACAAGGTGACCGCCGAGCGGGACGAGGAGCTGCGGGTCTTCCTGTCCGAGGCGCGGATGGTCAAGGATGCCTTCGAGATCGGCGAGCTCCAGAAGGCCGTCGACTCGACGGTGCGCGGCTTCGAGGACGTGGTGAAGGTCCTCGACAAGGCCGAGGCCACCTCCGAGCGCTACATCGAGGGCACGTTCTTCCTCCGGGCGCGCGTCGAGGGCAATGACGTGGGCTACGGCTCCATCTGCGCGGCCGGGCCGCACGCCTGCACGCTGCACTGGGTGCGCAACGACGGGCCCGTGCGGTCCGGGGACCTGCTGCTGCTGGACGCGGGCGTGGAGACGCACACGTACTACACCGCCGATGTCACGCGGACGCTGCCGATCAACGGCACGTACAGCGCGATCCAGAAGAAGATCTACGACGCCGTGTACGAGGCCCAGGAGGCCGGGATCGCGGCGGTGCGGCCGGGGGCGAAGTACCGGGACTTCCACGACGCCTCGCAGCGGGTGCTGGCCGAGCGGCTCGTGGAGTGGGGGCTGGTCGAGGGGCCCGTGGAGCGGGTGCTGGAGCTGGGGCTGCAGCGGCGGTGGACGCTGCACGGGACGGGACACATGCTCGGGATGGACGTCCATGACTGTGCGGCGGCCCGGGTGGAGACATACGTCGACGGGGTGCTCGAGCCGGGGATGTGTCTGACGGTCGAGCCCGGGTTGTACTTCCAGGCCGACGATCTGACGGTGCCCGAGGAGTACCGGGGCATCGGGGTGCGGATCGAGGACGACATCCTGGTGACGGAGGACGGGAACCGGAATCTGTCTGCGGGGCTTCCTCGACGGTCGGACGAGGTCGAGGCCTGGATGGCTGCGCTGACGGGCTGAGTTCTCGGGTGCGGGTGCGTGGGGGCTGGTCGCGCAGTTCCCCGCGCCCCTTAAGGAGCCTGTGTGGACCTGCACTTGGAGCTCTCCGCCGCTGACGGGCGCCGTGCCGGTCTTGAGCGGGCTCTTCGGGCGGCTGTGCGGGACGGGCGGTTGGCGGCCGGGGAGCGGTTGCCCGCTACCCGGCGGCTTGCCGAGGAGTTGGGGGTTTCTCGGAATACCGTCAAAGCGGCCTACGACCAGCTCGTCGCCGAGGGGTACTTCACCGCTCGGCAGGGTTCGGGGACACAGGTCGCTCCGCTCGCCTCTCCGGTAGGCGCGGCGCCGGAGGCTTCCGTACGCGCGCGTGCGCCGCGGTTCGATCTGCGGCCGGGGAGTCCTGACGTGGGGGCGTTTCCCGCGGCGGCGTGGTCGCGGGCGTGGCGGCGAGCGGTCGCCACAGCGCCGTCCCTGGCCTACGACTACGGCGATCCCCGGGGACGGATCGAGCTGCGGACCGCCTTGTCGGGGTATCTGGGGCGGGCCCGTGGAGTGCTCGCGCCGCCCGAACGGATCGTCGTCACCTCGGGGTATGTGCAGGGGCTCGCACTGCTCACGCGCGTGCTGGACGGCGGCGAGATCGCCATGGAGGATCCTGGGCTGCCCTTCCACCGGGATGTCGTACGGCGCAACGGCGGATCCGTGGTGCCGGTGCCGGTCGATGAGCGCGGGGTCCGGGTGGACGGTCTCGGGGAGCCCGCGGCTGTCGTCGTCACGCCCGCTCATCAGTATCCGACCGGGGTCACGCTCAATCCGGAGCGGCGGCGGGCGCTCACCGACTGGGCACGCGCGCGTGGCGCACTGATCGTCGAGGACGACTACGACGGAGAGTTCCGTTACGACCGGCAGCCCGTCGGGGCGTTGCAGGGGATGGCGCCAGGGCAGGTCGGGTACCTGGGGACCGCCTCCAAAACGCTCGGGCCGGCGCTGCGGCTCGGCTGGATGGTGCTGCCCCCGCACCTCGTCGACGCGGTCGCCGACGCCAAGCTGCACAGCGACCATCACACCGAGTCGCTCGGGCAGTTGGCGCTCGCCGAGCTGATCGACAGCCATGCCTACGACCGCCATGTGCGCGCCAGTCGGCTGCGGTACCGGAGGCGTAGGGACCAGCTCGTCGAACGGCTCGGGGCGCGGCGGGGTGTGCGCGGTGTACGGGGCATCGCCGCGGGGCTGCACGCGCTGGTGGAGGTCGACAACGAGGCCGCGGTGCTGGCGCGGGCCGAAGCGGAAGGGCTCGCGGTCGGGGCGCTCGGCGAGCACTGGCACTCGGCGGCGGGCGAAGAGCGGCCGCAGGGGTTGGTCGTGGGGTACGGGACGCCTCGGGAGCGGGCGTATCCGGAGGCCTTGGAGGTGCTCGGCAAGGTGCTCGACGGTCCTTGAATTGGGCCAAGCTTCCGGGCCTTCGGTGGCTCTGTCCATGGGTCCAGTTCGCTCCTAACGTCGTAGCCATGACGAACTCCCTGGTTCCGCCCGCGGGTCCGCAACGCGTCCTGGCTCTGGCCCAGTTGGCCAACTCGGTCGGGGACGGCGCCTTCTATGTCACCTCGGCGCTCTATTTCACCCACGTCGTCGGGCTCGACCCCGCGCGCGTGGGGCTCGGGCTGACGCTGGCCTGGGCGGTCGGGTCGCTGGCGGGGGTGCCGCTCGGGCGGCTCGCGGACCGGCGCGGGGCGCGGGGCACGGCCGTGCTGCTGGCGCTCGCGACCGGGCTCGCGGTGGCGTCCTTCCTGGTCGTACGGGGGTTCTGGCCCTTCGTCGGGGCGGCCGTCGGGTACGCGACCGCGCAGTCCGGGCTCGCGGCGGCCCGGCAGGCGCTGCTGGCAGGGCTGGTGTCCACCGGGGAGCGGACCGGGCTCCTGGCGCATCTTCAGTCCACGCTCAACGCCGGGCTGGCCGTGGGCGCGGGACTGGGCGGGCTGGCGCTGCACCTGGGGACGCGGGAGGCGTATCTCGGGGTGTTCGCGCTGGACGCGGTGAGCTTTCTGCTCTGTGCGGGGGTGCTGCTGCGGCTGCCGGTGGTGGCGCCGGTCGCGGTGGTGAAGGGGGCCGGGGCGGGAGCTGGGCTCGGGGTGCTGCGGGACCGGCCGTATGTCCTGCTCACCGCGCTCAACACCGTGTTGCTGCTGCGGATGCCGTTGCTGAGTCTCGGGTTGCCGCTGTGGATCGCCGAGCGGACCGCCGCGCCCACGTGGCTGGTGTCGGTGCTGTTCGTGCTCAACACCGGGGCGGTGATGCTGTTCCAAGTGCGGATGGCTCGTGGGGTGACCGGGCTCGGCACGGCCGTGGGGGCGGTGCGGCGGTCCGGGTGGGTGATGCTCGCGGCGTGCGGGGTGTTCCCGCTGTCGGCGGGGGTGTCGGCCTGGATGGCGGTGGGGGTGCTGGTGGTCGGGGCGGTGCTGCTGGTCGTCGCGGAGATGGGGCAGTCGGCGGGGGCCTGGCAGCTGTCCTTCGATCTCGCGCCGGGTGATCGGGTCGGGGAGTACCAGGGGTTCTTCGGTACGGGGGTCACGGTGGCGCGGACCGCTGGGCCACTGGTGCTGACCGCGCTGCTGGTGGAGTGGGGAACGCCTGGGTGGTTGCTGTTGGGTGGCGTGACTGTGGTGGCGTCCTGTGCGATGGGGCCGGTGGCTCGGAGGGCTGCGGCGGGGCGTCGTACGGTGGCTCTTGTGCCCGCTGTCTGAACTGTTGTCGGGGCAGGGGCTTGACGAGGCTTGCGCTCACCGGCGCTTGCCGGGTGCCGGTGTGGCCGGCAGTGCCTCCAGAAACAGTGCCCCAGCCAGCAGGCCCGCGCTCCCCCGGGGGCTCCAGCCTCGGTTGTGCAGGTCTGTGGTCAGGGCTGTCAGGGCCTTTGAACCGGTGGCTGTTGCCGTTCCGCCTGCCTCCAGCACTCCTCTCGCGCCCGCCTGTACGTGCCGAAGGCCTGTCGGGCCAGCTGTGTACAGGAGTTCCGTGTCCTGGAGGGTGGACATGATGGTGAGCAGGGCGTTCAGGCGGGAGTGGGTGTGCGCGTCGGTGAGGACGGCCCGTGCTCTCCGGATGTGCGGGAAGCCCGCGCGGGCCTCTCCCCTCGCTCCGGCCGCGCCGTACTTCGCGGACACCGAGGAGCCCCGGGACGGTCTGCGCGGGGCCCCCTTGTCGGGATGCGCGACGATGCGCTTCGCCGTTGCCGTGGCCTCCCCGGGGTCCATCGCAGCCGCCGCCACCAGCAGGCCCAGCGTCCACAGGGCACCCCGGTGGCCGCCGCCCGCCAGGGCCACGGAGTGTTCGGTGCAGCGGCCGATCGCGCCGAGTTCCGCGCGCAGCCCGGGAGTCGGCTCGCCGGTTCTGCGGGCCGCCGCCGCCATCGCCGCGAGGCCGGGGGCGAGGGCCTTCGCCGACCAGCGCAGGGTGTGGTGGGTTGGGTGGGAGCGGTCCGGGAGGCCAGGTTTCGGGGTCAGGGCCAGTTGGTCCGTCAGTGCCGTCACCGCTGCCCGCGCCAGCGCCTCGTCCTCTCGGCTCGTCATCGCCGTACCTACGACGACGCCGACGGGGCGTCGCTCGGCGGGGTGCCGTCGGGGGGTGTGCCGCCCTCGCCTCCGCCGCCCGCGCCCGTGTTCTCCGCGTCCGGGTCTATGCCCAGGGTCAGGGAGCCCTTGTAACCCCTCGACGGGTCTGTCTTCTTCACCAGCTTCAGAGTCAGAAGGCCGCTTGACGCGCCGCCGCCGTCATAAACCATGTCGTCGTCCAGCGTGGTGTAGCTGCCCGAGTGCTGCGCATACGGCTCCAGCGTGAAGATCTCCTGGGCCACCTCGTCGTCGAAGAACAGCTGGCCCGTGAAGTTGACCTTGCCGCCCTCGTAGGTGCCGTCCTCCTTCTCGCCGCCGGTGTGCACCTTGAGGTGGATGTGGCAGGTGCGCGGGGTGTACCAGCCGGGGAAGATCGTCTCGAACTTGACCACTCCGTTGGCGTTGGCTAGCTGGTAGCCGCGCAGATACGTGGCGTCGTTCGCCGTCGAGCCGTCCTCGCTCTCCGCGGGGGCCGAGCCACCGGGGTTGGCCGTGGTGTAGCCGGAGTAGTAGCCCCAGGCGTCGCAGTGCCAGATCTCCACGGCGGCCCCGGGCACCGGGGTGCAGCCGTCCGTCGCGTCCACCACCGTCAGACGCAGGGTCAGGGGGACGCCGCTCTTGCCCTCGGTGATGTCCTTCCGCACCAGCGCGCCGTCCAGGTAGTACGGGCCCTCGGTGACGCTCGACATCAGCGTCATGCAGGTGCTGGTGGCCGAGCTCGTGGTCGTAGCCGCCGCTTCCGCCGTCGCCCCGTCCGCGAACGCCGCCTGGTAGCCCGCGAAGGCCAGGCCGCCCGCCGCCACCGTGCCGCCGGTCACCGCGAGGGCGCGACGCCGGGTGATCGAGGTGTCCTTGTGGTTTCCCGTCATGGACATGAACGTAGGGACGGTGGCCGTCAGGACCTTGGGCGGCGGCTGTGGGCCAGCTGAGAGTCCTGAGCCGGGTGAAGACGAGGCCATACCGTCCAGCCGTAGCGGCGGGCCTGTTCTCTCATCTCCGGGTCCTCGCCCACCACCACCGCCCTGCCTGTCAGGCGTAGCAGCGGCAGGTCGGAGCTGTGGTCGCCGTAGGACGTGGAGGCGGTCAGGTCCAGGCGGGCGGTTGTCGTCAGGGTGCGGACCGCTTCCGCCTTCGCCTCGCCGATCATCGGGCGCTCCACCCGGCCGGTGTATCTGCCGTGCGCCGTCGCCGGGTCCGAGCACACCACGATGTCGGCGTCCAAGTAGCGGGCTATTGGGGCCAGGCAGCCGCGGAACGAGCCCGAGACCAGCACGATCAGGTCGCCCGCTCGCTGGTGCGCGCGCAGCGTCTCCACCACTTGTTCGTTGAAGAAGTCGCCCCGGTCCAGTTCGGCGCGGAACCACTCCTCGGCCAGCGCCGCGATCGCGCGGACATCGGCTCCCGCGTACGAGGCGAAGTAGGCGCGGTTGGTCTCCGCGCGGGGCACTCCGGCGGCCGTCATGGCCTTCAGCCGCTGCCGTTCGTAGCGGTACGCCGACGGCGGATGCCCCTCGGCGGCGAGCCGGAACTCCAGGAACCGGAACATGCTGGTGACGTTGATGACGGTGCCGTCGACGTCGAAGAAGGCGGCTGTGCGTCGGCGCAAAACATCCTCCGTGAGATCTGGAAGGCACCCGCCCCGCGCGGGGCCGACGGGGGGTGACGGCACGCGCGGGGCGGGAGCTGTCAGCCGGCCGCCGCGCCCTCGGCCACGGCCGTTTCCGCCGCGGCCGGTTCGGCCACCGGGAGCAGTCCCCGCTCGGCGAACACGCGCTTGGCCGTGCTCAGGCCGTTGAAGGTGCGCGGGAAACCGACGAAGGCCAGGCCGTGCACGAGGGCGTCCACCACCTCCTGCGGCTCGACGCCCGCGTTCAGGGCGAGGTTGAGGTGGAAGGCGAACTGGCGCTCCGTGTCGCCGAGTGCCGTCAGCAGTGCCAGCGTCACCAACTGCCGCTGCCGGTCGTCCAGTCCGCCCCGGCCGTAGAGGTCGCCGAAGACGAACTCGGCGACATAGCGGCCCATGTCGGGGGCCACGTCGGCCAGCGCGGTGAAGATCGCGTCACCCGAGTCGCCGAGTTCGAGCAGCTTGGCGTGACCGCGCTCGAAGCGGGGGTTGCCGCGCTGCTCTTCACGGATGTCGCGGACCTCGGTGGTCATACGGCCGGCTCCGCGTGGCGCGCGGTGAAGTCCAGCAGCCGCTGCCAGGCGTCGGCGCTGATGTCCTTCCACTCCGGGGAGCCGCCGTCGAAGAAGGAGTGCGGGGCACCGTCGTAGATCTTGTACTCGTAGGCCTTGCCCGCGTCGTCCAGCTTGCCGCGGAAGGCCGTGAAGTCCTCCTGGGTGGTGGCGACGTCGTCGCCGGCGAGGAGGAGCAGCAGCGGGGCGGAGATGTCCGGCAGCCGGTCCTCGGCGAGGCCGGGAAGGCCGTAGAAGCCGATGGAGCCCGCCAGTTCGAGTTCGGTGCCCGCGAGCCGCCAGGAGTGGCCGCCGCCGAGGCAGAAGCCGACCGAGAAGACGGTGACGCCGGGGTTCTGCCCGGTGAGGTGGGCGACCGCGGCCGCGGCGTCCTCGGCCACGCTGTCCGGGACCAGCTGCTTGAAGTGCGGCTGCCACTCGAACTCGTCGTCGCGCGGCCCGAGTCCGGCCGTACGCCCGTAGTAGTCGAGCACGACGGCGGCGAACCCGGCCTCGGCGAACCGGCGCGCCAGCTCCTGGTAGTAGGCGTGGACGCCGCGGATGTCCGGAAGGATCACCACGCCGCGTCCGTTGGGCTCACCCGGCCGCGCTTGGAAGGCGGTGAACGCCGTCCCGTCCTGGGAGGTCAGTTCGATCAGCCCCTCCTCGGCCACGCTGCCGGGGTTCTCGACGGCGGGGGGCCTGCTGTCGGTGCTGTGGCACATGGGGTGTTGGCCTCTCTTCGATGGTGATGGCGGACGCTCACGGCGCAGGTCAGCCGGGCGGTGCAGGTGCGTCGGCCGGAGCTGTCGGTGATGACGATCTCGTAGGTGGCGGTGGTCCGGCCCTCGTGCAGGGGACGGGCCTCGCCGGTCACCGTGCCGCCGGCCACCCAGCGGTGGTGGGTGCAGGAGAGGTCCAGGCCGACCGCGTGGCCGCCGGGTCCGGAGTACAGGAACGCGGCGACGGATCCCAGGGTCTCGGCCAGTACGGCGTTGGCGCCGCCGTGCATGATGCCGACGGGCTGCCGGTTGCCGTCCACGGGCATGGTGCCGATGACCAGTCCCGGCTCGCAGCGCACCAGCTCGATCCCCATCTTGGAGACGAGCTGCTGATGGCTGAACTCCGGCGTCACGGCCCAGGGGCCGAGCGTGCTGACGGACATGGCTGCCTCCCCCTGTGCGGCACGGGAATCCGTGACCGCGAACACCCCCGACGCTAGTCAATTCCGCCCGGCCCGGAAAAGGGCGGCAACTGGTGGTGTCCAGGGTGGTGTTGGCAGTAACCGCATGAGCCGACTCACGTTGCGGCGAAAGTTTTCGGCTAGCTTCGAACCCACCAAGAAGCGGACCGAGAAAAAGGGAGTGCGCGTTGACTGGAATGCTGCCCGCCAAGGAATTACTCCTCGACTCGGTCGACGACTATCTGGGGCCCGGCGAAAAGAGATTCTTCGGTTCCGGATTCCGGCGCGTGCAATACCGCTACGACAAGGTCGAGCTGACCGGCGGCCGGGACGCGCCCACCGAGCTGGACGGCCGGCTGGACGTGGTCTACCCGGCCGACTGGTCGCGAAAGGCGAAGACCCGCGGCGATCTTCGTCCGCATCTGAGCACCGTCGACGGCCTGATCATCGCCGTGCACCTGAGCGAGGCGGCCCTCACCCACGCGCTGGGCCTGGGCCCGGAGAGCCGGCGCGCGGGCCGGGTGCTGTCGGTGCGGATCAAGGCGGGCACCCAGCCCGACGAGGAGCTGACCGGACTTCCGGTGCGCACCACCGTGCTGGGCGTGCCGGTTCCGGACGGCGAGGACGAGGCGGTGTCCCGGCTCCAGACCATGGTCGGAGCGATGCGGGTCCGCACCGACGTGCGCCATCCGCGCCCCGCGGACACCTCCCGGGGCCCGGTCGCCACGGCCGCCTACGGCTGCCCGGCGGAGCTGCTCGGGCCGGCGGAACGGCAGTACTACGGCACCGGGTTCACGGCCCGGACGCAGAGCGTGCGCAAGGTCGCGGTACGGGTCGCCGAGGCGCACGCCACCGCCGTCGTGGACGTGGCCCAGGAGCCCGGCAGCGTACTGGCGACCGAGGGCACCGAGGGGCTCTACCAGCCGTTCGTCGGGCTGATCGACACCTTCGTGACGAGCCTTCAGCTCGGCCAGATCCTGCTCTACGAGACCGACGGCATCTCCCGCGGCGCCAGCAACACGCTGTGGATGCGCACGACCGTCTTCCAGGCGAGCGCGGAACCCGAACCCATCCGCTACGAGAGCCCGCTCGATGTACGGCTGGAGAACAGCACGTTGCTACGGCGGGACGAAGAGACCTGGCGGGCCGCCGACATTGTCGGCCGACTCGCCGGAAACACCGTGCGCTGTTCTGTCGCGCACCGGCTGACCGACTGATTCACCGGCCACGTCTCATAAATTGGCCACCTCTCCGTACCCGGCCACCATTTCAGAACTGGAGCCTGTCATGCGTATCGCCATATCCGGCACCTATTCCTCCGGAAAGACCCTCACCTCGTACGCCCTCGCGCATTACGTGGGAATTCCGCGCACCCGGGCCCGCACCATGCGGGAGCTGCTGCCCGAGGCCGTGCCCGGCAAGACCCTGGAGCAGTGCACCGCGGCCGAGCTGGTCCAGCTGATCGTCCGCCGCCATGTGGACCGCGCCGTCCACGAGAGCCGCTTCGAGGGCTCGTTCATCTCCGACGGCTCCTCCCTCCAGGAGTGGATCTACGGCGCCGTGCGCGTCGTCGTCGGCATCAACCCCAATGACTCCGTGCACCTCAGCGAGCTGGAGAGCGTCGAACGCACCGCGGACATCCGGGTGTTCGACGCGGTCATGGAGCAACTGGGCGTCGCCTTCAAGCAGCATGTGAAGCAGACGTACGACGTCTTCGTGCATCTGCCCAACGAGCTGGCGCTGGCCGCCGACGGGCACCGTCCGGTCAACGAGCGGTTCCGTTCCATGGCCGACGAGCGGCTGCTGGAGGTCGCCGCCGAACTCGGTATCCCCGCCCACGTGGTGGGCGGCACCGTCGAGGAGCGACTCGTCGAGATCGCCCGGCTGTTCGACCTGCCCGCGCTGATGTCGCCCGAGGAGGCCATCGCCAAGGCGCAGGCCGAGTACGAGGCGCTCGACATGCGCACCGAGTCCGACCGGGCGTCGGTGATCGTGCGATGACAGCCCCCACGGGCTTTGCCGCTCCCGGCGCGGCACCACGTACCGCCGTTCTCGCCGGCCTCGGCTCCGCCCTGCCGCCCCGGGTCGTCACCAACCACGACCTGACCGCCCGGATGGACACGTCCGACGAGTGGATCCGCACCCGGACCGGTATCACCGAGCGGCGGATCGTCGAGCCCGGCGGCGCCACCAGCGACCTCGCCATCGAGGCCGGACGGCGGGCCCTGGACTCGGCGGGCGGCCCGGACGTCGGGGCGGTGGTGCTGGCCACCGCCACTCCGGACCACCCGTGCCCGGCGACCGGTCCGACCGTCGCCGCGGGGCTCGGGCTCGGCACCGTACCCGCCTTCGACGTGGGGGCCGTCTGCTCGGGCTTCCTGTACGCCCTGGCCACCGGCGCCGGGCTGATCGCCGCCTCGGTGGCGGACAGTGTGCTGGTGGTCGGCGCCGACGCCTTCACCACCATCGTCGACCCCTACGACCGCAACACCGCGCCGATCTTCGCCGACGGCGCCGGCGCGGTGGTGCTGCGCGCGGGGCGGGCCGACGAGCCGGGCGCGCTGCGCCGTACCGAACTCGCCAGTGACGGGATGCAGGCCGATCTGATCCGGGTGGCGGCCGGGGGTTCGAGGCAGCGCAGCCATCACCACGCGGCGCTGCGCGAGGACCAGTACCTCACCATGCGCGGCGGCGAGGTGTTCAAGAACGCGGTGCTGCGGATGACGGAGGCGTCCCGGACCGTCCTGGACCGCACCGGCTGGTCCGTCGCCGAGGTGGACCTCCTCGTCGGCCACCAGGCCAACGTGCGCATCCTGCACGCCGTCGCCGATCAGCTCGGCATCGGCCAGGAGCGGGCGTACGTCAACATCGGTCACACCGGCAACACGGCCGCCGCCTCCATCCCGCTGGCCCTGGACGACGCCCACGGCGAGGGGCGGCTGCGCGCCGGGGACAAGGTGCTGCTGACCGCCTTCGGCGCCGGCACGACCTGGGGCGCGATCACCCTGACCTGGCCCGACGGCCTTCAGTACCGCGGCGCCGCTGACTCAGCCGCCGCCTGACCCTCTTCGCCGCCCCGCACTCAGCCCGGCGACGCCCGCACACCGTTCACCCCCGCCTCAACCGATCCACGCACGCCCCGGAGCACGGCTCCGAGGAGGGAGTACGAGATGCCTGTCACGGCTTATCCCGGACTGGTCGCGTTCATCGCCGACAAGGCCGAGATCCCCATCGAGGAGGTCGACCCGGAGCGCACTCTGGAGGACCTCTCGCTGGACTCGCTCACACTGATCGAGATCGCCCTGTACATCCAGCGCGCGTACGGCATCGAAGTGCCGGAGGGCGATCTCGTCCTCGGCCAGAAGCTGTCCGAGTGGGCCGCCTACCTCGACGAGCGGAGCGGCCGATGACCTCCGCGCCGATGAAGGCCGTGCCGATGAAGGCCGCCGTCACCACCGGGGTCGGCGCCCCGGACGTGCTGCGCCTGACCGAGGTCGAGCGCCCGCAGCCGCTGCCCACCGAGGTGCTGGTGCGGGTCGGGGCGGCGGGGGTGAACCCCGTCGACTGGAAGATCCGCGCCGGGGTGTTCCCGTCCGGTGCCCTGGGCGCCCCGCCGTTCGTGCAGGGCTGGGATGTCGCGGGGGTCGTGGAGTCCGGGCCCCGGGTGACCCGGTTCGAGCCCGGCGACGAGGTGTTCGGCCTCATCGGCTTCCCCCGGCCGGGCGGGGCGTACGCCGAGTATGTGACCGCGCCCGCACGGCAGTTCGCCCGCAAGCCGGCGGGGCTGAGCTTCGAGGAGGCGGCCGCGCTGCCGCTGGCGGGGCTCACCGCCTGGCAGACGCTGGTGGAGACCGCGCGGATCGGCCTCGGCGACAAGGTGCTGGTCACCGCGGCGGCGGGCGGCGTCGGTCATCTGGCCGCCCAGATCGCCCGGTCCCACGGCGCCGAGGTGACCGGCACGGCCCGCGCGGAGAAGCACGACTTCCTGCGCGAGGTCGGCGTGGACCACCCGGTCGACTACAGGACGGGCCCGGTGCACCACACGGTCACCGGACAGGACGTCGTCCTCGATCTGCTCGGCGGGGAGCACAGCTTCGAACTGCTGCGCACCCTGCGCCCGGGCGGTCTGCTGATCACCGTGATCGGACACGTCAGCCCCGAACTGACCACCCTCGCCGCGGCCTTGGGCGTCCGGGTGACCGGCTTCCTGGTCGAGCCCGACCACGCCGGACTCGAAGCGCTCGCCACGCTGGTCGAGGCGGGACGGCTGAAGGTGCGCGTGGACCAGGTGTTCAAGCTCGCCGAGGCCGCGAAGGCGCACGAGTACGGCGAGTCCGACCGCACCACCGGAAAGATCGTGCTGGTTCCATGACGTCGCCCATCGCCGCGATCCGCTCGGCCGGAGGCCGTATCGCCAGGCTCCGTCCGGCAGTTCAGGTCCGCCGGAAGGAACGGCACATGGCAGCCGTGTCGAGCGGCGGCGATGGGGCCGCCCCGGCCGAGGCAGGGCCCGCCGGCCCGGGGGCGCTGCGCCCGGCCGGCGGTCTGCCGGACCGGCTGGTCACGGTGTTCGCCGTGGCCGCCGGTCTGGCGGTGGCCAACATCTACTACGCACATCCGCTGCTCACCTCGATCGCCTCGGCGTTCGGCGTCGGCAGCACCGCCGCGTCCCTGGTGGTCACGGCGTCCACCGCCGGGTACACCGTGGGCCTCGCCCTGCTGGTGCCGCTCGGCGACACGGTGAACCGGCGCCGGCTGCTGGTGGCCATGCTGCTGGTGACCGCGCTGGGGCAGGCCGCCTCGGCCGCCGCGCCCTCGGTCGCCGCGCTGGTCGTGCTGTCCGGTCTGATGGCGGTGTCGGCGGTGGGCGCCCCGCTGCTGGTGGCGCTCGCCGCCGCGCTCGCGAGGCCCGAGCAGCGCGGCCGGGTCACCGGCCGGATGCTCAGCGGGGTCCTCCTCGGCGTCCTGCTCGCGCGCACCGGCGCGGGCCTGCTGGCCGAGTGGACCGGCACCTGGCGCTCGGTGTTCGCGGTCGCCGCGGTGGGGATGCTGGTGCTCGCGGCGCTGCTGTGGCGGCTGCTGCCCGACCTCGAACCGGCCGAGCGGCTCGGCTACTTCACCCTGCTGCGCTCGGTGGCCTCGGTGGTCGGCCAGGAGCCGCTGCTCAGGCTGCGCTGCCTGTACGGCTTCCTCACCTTCGCCTCCTTCAGCGTCTTCTGGACCTCGGCGGCGTTCCTGCTGGCCGAGCCGCCGTACGCCTACGGCGAGGCCCTGATCGGCGCGTTCGGGCTGCTGGGGGCGGCCGGGGCGCTGGCCGCGCGGGCCATGGGGCCACTGGTGGACCGGGGCCGGGACCGGCTCGCCTCGACCCTGCTGTACGTCGCGAACCTGGCCGCCTGGGGGCTGCTCGCCCTGGACGGCGGGCGGCTGCTGGTGTGCCTGGTGCTCGGGGTGCTGCTGCTCGACTTCGGGGTGCAGGGCGCCCAGGTGACCAACCTCGGCGTCCTGTACCGGCTGCGCCCCGAGGCCCGCAGCCGGATCACGATGGCGTACATGACCGCCTATTTCCTGGGCGGCGCGGCGGGTTCGGCCCTCTCGGGCGTGGTGCACTCCGCCGCCGGATGGGCCGGAGTGTGCGCGGCCGGGGGCGGCCTGGCCGCGCTCGTGCTGCTGCTGTGGGGCGTCGAGCAGGCGCGAGCGCGCACCCCACGGCCGTAGCGCTTCGGCTTCTGCGAGTCCCTCCACACCTCTACATCTGGAGTTCTTGTGTCCACTCCGTCGACGGGTGCCCTGCGCTCCCGTCCCGTCCTCACCCTCATCGCGGTCTGTGTCTCCTGCGGGCTGCTGCCCGCCTCCCTCACCGGAACCTCCGTCGCGCTGCCGGATCTCGGCAGCGATCTGAACGCCTCGCTGGTGACCGTGCAGTGGGTCGTCAACGCCTACAACCTCACCTTCGCCAGCGTGATGCTGGTCGCCGGATCGCTCGCCGATCTGGTCGGCCGCCGCCGGATGTTCACGCTCGGCCTGATCGTCTTCGTGCTGTGCACGGCCGGCTGCGCCCTCGTCTCCGAGGTCGTGCTGATCGACGTGCTGCGCGGCGCGGCCGGCGTCGGCGCGGCGATGGTGCTCACCGCGGCGACCGCGCTGCTCGCCCAGGCCTACGAAGGCACCGCCCGGGCACGGGCGTTCGGCTTCCTCGGTTCCTCCTTCGGGCTCGGGCTCGCCCTCGGTCCCTCCCTGTCCGGGCTGCTGGTCGGGGCCTGGGGCTGGCGCTCGGTGTTCGTGGCCCACGCCGCCGTCGCCGCGGCCGTCCTGCTGCTGCGCCCGGCGCTGGCCGAGTCCCGCGACCCGGAGGCCTCCGGCGTGGACTACGCCGGCGCGACCACCTTCAGCGGCGCCCTGTTCGCCTTCACCCTCGCCCTGGTGGAGGGCCCGCAGCTCGGCTGGGCACACCCGGTCGTGCTGGCGCTCGCGGTGCTGTCCGTCGTGCTGATGACGGCGTTCGTGCGGATCGAGAAGCGGCGGGCGCGGCCGATGCTGGAGCTGTCGCTGCTGCGGGAGCCGAAGTTCGCCGCGGTCAGCCTGATGCCGGTGCTGCTGGCCTTCGGCTTCGTGTGTCTGCTGGTGTTCCTGCCGTCCTTCTTCATCGGGGTCAACGGCATGAGCTCGCAGCGCGCCGGTCTGACCATGCTGCTGCTGAGCGGCCCGGTGCTGGCGCTGCCCGTGATCAGCGGCGTGCTCGCCCGCAAGGTCTCCACCTCGGTGCTGCTCGGGGTGAGCCTGCTGCTGGTGGCGGGCGGCGCGGCCTGGCTCACCGTCCTCGACCAGGACTCCACGACCGCCGCGCTCGCCGGTCCGCTGCTGGTCATCGGCACCGGCGTCGGCATCTCCTTCGGTCTGCTCGACGGCGCCGCGATCGGCGCCGTGGACGCGAGCCGGGCGGGCATGGCGGCCGGACTGTTCAACACCATGCGGCTGACCGGCGAGGCCGTCGCCATCGCCGGGATGGGCTCGGTACTGGTCAGCATCGTCCAGGGCAACCTCAAGAACCCCGAGGGCTGGGAGGGCGGCGTCGGCGACCTCGCCAACCGGGTCGTGCAGGGCGAGATCAGCGCGGCCGCCGACGAGGTGCCCGCCGCCCAGCAGGCCGACTTCATCGCCTACGTCTCGGACGCCTACACCTCCGCCCTGCACACCGTGCTGTGGCTGCTCGCCGCGGTGTGCGCGCTGGGCGCCCCGCTGATCATGCGGATGCTGCGCCCCGCCCCGGCCGGGAAGCCCACGCCCGCCGCCGAACACGACACCCGGGAACCGATCACGATGGGAGAGACCTCATGAGCACACCCGATGAAAGGCCGGTGCTGGTCGTCGGCGCGGGCCCGGTCGGTCTGACCGCCGCGGCCGAACTGGCCCGCCGGGGCACCCCGGTACGCCTGGTGGACAAGACCGACGCGCCCAGCCCGCTGACCAAGGCGCTGATGGTGTGGCCCCGCACCCTGGAGGTGTTCCGCGGCCTCGGCGCCACCACCTACATCGACAAGCACGGTCTGCCCGTGCACTCCTTCCGCTACAACTCCGGCACCGACCCGATCTGCGACATCGTCTTCGGCGACCGCACCCGCCCGATGGTGATCGTCCAGCCGGACGTCGAGGAGCTGCTGCGCGAGGCGTTCACCGACTTCGGCGGGAAGATCGAGTGGCGCACCGAGCTGACCCGGCTGAGCCAGGACCCGGACGGCGTGCTGGCGACCCTGCGCGCCCCGGACGGCACCGAGTCCACCGAGGAGTTCGCCTACGTCATCGGCGGCGACGGCGCGGGCAGCACCGTCCGCAAGTCGCTGGGCGTGGAGTTCAAGGGCGCCACCTATCCCAACGTGTTCATCCTCGCCGACACCGCGATCGACGGGGACCTCCAGCGGGACGCCGTGCACTACTACTGCACCGAGAACGGGATCATGGTCCTGGTCCCGCTCTACAACGGCCGCTTCCGCGTGTTCACGGCCGGCCCGCCCGGCATGCGCCCCGAGGACCTCACCGAGGAGGTCCTCCAGGACTTCGTCGACAAGCGGGGGCCCGGCGGCCTGAAGCTGTACGACGTCTCCTGGCAGACCACGTTCAGCATCCACGCCCGGCACGCCGAGCGGTTCCGCGCCGGACGGGTCTTCCTCGCAGGCGACGCGGCGCACATCCACAGCCCCGCGGGCGGCCAGGGCCTGAACACCGGGGTGACCGACGCCCACAACCTCGCCTGGAAGCTGGCCCTGGTGCACCGCGGCGCGGCCGCGCCGGGGCTGCTGGACAGCTACGGCGTGGAGCGCGCCGCGGTCGCCCAGGGTGTGGTGAAGCAGGCCGAGGTGCAGACGAAGGCGTGGATGCTCGCCAAGCGCTGGCAGATCGTGCTGCGCGACGTCTCCGCCCGGTTCGCCGAGCGCTCCGGCGTCTTCGATCGGTTCTACTCGCCG
This sequence comes from Streptomyces cinnabarinus, assembly GCF_027270315.1. Lineage (NCBI taxonomy): Bacteria > Bacillati > Actinomycetota > Actinomycetes > Kitasatosporales > Streptomycetaceae > Streptomyces > Streptomyces cinnabarinus. Next base: position 4,506,597 of record NZ_CP114413.1, read on the forward strand.
TGGCTGGCGGGTCTGACCAACCACTACCCGGCAGGACCCGCCGTCGACGAGGACCGGTCCGGACGGCTGCGCCGCCCGAGCCACCGCAACGGCCATCTCCTCGTCGACGACGCCCTGCGCGAGTCCCTGCCGGTCGACCGCTACACGCTGCTCGTCACCCTCCCGCCCACCGGCAGCCGCCCGCCCCGGCTGACCGAGCTGACCGGGACGTACGGCGATCTGCTGACGGTGCGCTCGGCGCCGGGGCGGCGCTTCTCCGCCGTCCTGGTCCGCCCCGACCACTATGTCGCCGCCCAGGACACCACCCCGGAACTGACCCGGATCCACGGCCATCTGGCCACGCTGGCCCCGGCCGGCAGCCTCACCAAGGAAGGACACAGCGCATGACGCAGCATTCGGTCCGCTCCACCGCGGACACCGTCCAGGAGTTCTTCAACCGTTTCGGGGTGGGCGATCTGCCCGGGCTGCCGGAGCTGTTCGCCGAGCGGGCGGAGCTGGTGGTGGCGGGCGCCCCCGTCGTCCCGTGGACGGGGCACCTGGTCGGCCGTCATGAGGTGGAGGGGTACTTCCAGCGGTTCGTGGCCGCGGTGGACACCCAGCGCTTCGACGTCGAGCGCATCGCCGTGGACGGGGAGGACGCCTTCGTCCTCGGGGAGTTCAGCCACAAGGTGATCTCGACCGGCAAGTCGTTCTCGGGCCCCTTCGCGATCCGGATCACGGTCCGCGACGGCCTCATCCAGCGGTATCAGACCTTCGAGGACTCCTACGCGGCCGCGACGGCGTTCGACGGCAGCTGATCGTCGTCGTCCCCCGCGCCGTCCTCGCCCGGCCGGTCCGGATCGTCCGGACCGGCCGCGGCGAAGAAGGCGTCCAGCTTGTCGCGGGTCTCCTGCACCGTCGGCATGTGCAGGACCAGCTGGACCTCGTGGTCGGCGGCGAGTTCCCATTCGTGCACGTCGAAGCTGAGCACTCCGACGCTGTCATGGCTGATCTCCTTGGTCCGGCTGGTGGCCGGTTCCAGCACTTCGTGGCCGCCCCACAGTTCGGCGAACTCCGGGCTCCGGTCGCTGAGCTCGTCGAGGACGCGCTCGACCTCCGGGCGGCCGAAGCAGTCGGCCACGTCCGCGCGAAAGCGGGCGACCGTGCTGCGGGCGAGGGCGTCCGGGTGGGCGTAACGGCGGCGGCAGGTGGGGTCGGTGAAGAACTCCACCAGGATGTTCCCGCCGGGTCCCCCGAAGCCCAGGAACTCGGGGACGGCCGAGTTGGCGGCCAGGATGTTCCAGCTGCGGTCCCGGACCAGCGCCGGGTTGGGGAACCAGTGGTTCACGATCTCGGCCAGCCGCTCGGGGTCGGCGGGACCGCTGTCCGCCCGCTGGTCGACGTCCGGTGTCTTCAGCCCGGCGAGCCGGTAGAGGTAGATCTCCTCGGCGGGGTTGAGGCGCAGCGCTCCGCTGATCGCGCCGAGGACCGATTCGGAGACGTTGATGTCCCGGCCCTGTTCCAGCCAGGTGTACCAGGACGTGCCGACGCCGGCGAGGACGGCGACTTCCTCCCTGCGCAGTCCGGGTGTACGTCGGCGACCCGAGGCACTGAGCCCGACTTCCGCCGGGGACAGCCGCATTCGCCGGGTCCGTAGAAAGTGAGACAACTCTTCAAGTTGACGCTTTCGGCGACCTATCGTCATGAATCATGAGGCTGTACGAAGGGCAATAACCAGTCAAGCAAAAGCTTCGTCAAGGGTGGCCGGAAATCACCAGCCCAGCGTCACCGAACCACAGAAGGGCAGGTCTTGAGCCGTCCTCGACGGATCTTCGAGTGCTCCGAGTGACTAAATCCAGCCCTTGATAAAGGCGGATTTCGGACTTCCACTTCAGGCCATCGGCGCTTTCTGATTCGCGGTTCACATACCGTACTGCCGCTTTCCCGAAAGGGTGACGCAAAACACCAGGACGGCTCTCCCTAGACGGCCATCAAAGGCGCCGCGTCCTTCCGCCACTTCAGGATCTTGTCGAAGCTCACCACCGCGCCGCCCAGCCCCGGCTCGGTGCCGATGTGGACGTGGTCCGCGAGCTCCTGGATCAGATGGAGCCCCCGGCCGTCCTCGGCCTCCATGGACATCGGGCGGGTGCCGCGGCTCGCGCCACCGAAGCCGGGACCGGAGTCGGCGACCTCGATCCGGCAGGTCTCACCGTCCAGATAGGCCGTGACCCGGTAGGCCTGCGAACCGCCGTCGAGCGCGGTGCCCCCGCCGTGCTCCACGGCATTCGCGCACGCCTCGCTGAGCGCGACGGAAAGGTCGTACGACACGTCCGGGTCCACGCCGGCGCTCTCCATGGTGCCGAGCAGAAGCCGCCGGGCGAGCGGAACGCTCGCAGCCTCACGCCGCAAATGGAGTGACCACCAGATGCTCATGCTCCAGCCTCCCGGCCACGGCTCGACATACCGTTACGTATTGCCGCCCACGCCCGGGTGTAAGCACATCGTTGACGTGATACCGCCCATATGGGCGATGCGCGCGAAGTCGTCAACGGTGTATGAGGGACTGGTTCACCCCAGAGGGGGATCTTCCACTCGTAGGTCACCTTGCGGACCTGCCGTATGGGGGCCGTAAGGCCGGTGCGATGATGGGGCCGCCATGAGTGCCCCCCACCAGCGCACGGCGCGCCCCGGACGTGACGTCCGGATCCTGCGGGCCGCGGTGTTCGCCGCGGTCTGCGTCGTGCTGGCCGCGGGCGGACACGCACTCGGCTCCTGCGTCTCGATCCCGCTGTGGACCCTGGGCGCCGGATTCCTCGCGGTGCTCGCGGTCGCCGTACCGCTCGCCGGCCGTGAGCGCTCGATGCCCGGCATCGCGGCGCTGCTCGCGCTCGGACAGACCGTCCTGCACACGCTGTTCGGGCTCGGCCAGCACGGGGCGGACGCCACCTCGGCCGCCACCGCCTCGGACGCCGCGCTCGTCGCGCAGGCCGCGCGGCTGGTCTGCGGCACCACGGCGGCGGCCATCAGCCCCGCCCAGGCGCACAGGATCCTCACCGAGGCCCGGCTCCGGCCGGCCTCCGCCGAGCCGCACCACCCGGCCGAGGCCGTCACCGACTCCGCGTCGCTGCTGCCGTCCCTGCCGATGCTGCTCGGCCATCTGCTCGCGGCCCTGGCCGCCGGCTGGCTGCTGCGCCGCGGCGACCTGGCCCTGCGCCGGCTGATCGACCTCTCGGCCCACTCCCTCGCCGAGGGCGCGGCCGTACGGTCCCTGCGCGCGGCCCTCGCCCTGGTCCGCACCCTGCGGGCCGGGCTCCCGGACCTGCCCGGCACCGGCCCGCGCCTGCCGCGCACCGCCCCGCTCGCCACCCCCGAGCCGCGCACCGCCGCGCTCCAGCACACGGTGATCCGGCGCGGGCCGCCCGCCGCCGTCCCCGCACTCGTGCTCGCCGCCTGACGCGACGCGTCCACCGCTGGGAGATCCGTTCGGATTCCGGTAGGGGCCGCCGTCGTGCGGCCCGCGCATGCCACGTCGCACCGCATGCGCCCCTCTACACCACCGGAACAACCGAATCCCACCCGTGGAGTGCTCCCGTATGAAGATCTCTTCCCGTATCGCCGCCGTCGGTGCCCTCGCCGGTACCGCCGTGCTCGCCCTGTCCGCCCCTGCCCTCGCGCATGTCACCGTGCAGCCCGAGGGCGAGGCCGCCAAGGGCGGTTACGCCGTCGTCGACTTCCGGGTCCCGAACGAGAGCGACACGGCGAGCACCGTGAAGCTGGAGGTCAGCTTCCCGGCCGACCACCCGCTCGCCTCCGCCCGGCCCGAGCCCATCGCCGGTTGGACCGCGAAGATCACCAAGGCCGAGCTGGACGAGCCGATCGAGCTGCACGGCCAGAAGATCGACGAGGCCGTCAGCAAGATCACCTGGACCGCCACCGGCAAGGGCATCGAGCCCGGCTTCTTCCAGAAGTTCGCGGTCTCCATGGGCGCCCTGCCCGAGGACACCGACGAGCTGGTCTTCAAGGCCGTCCAGACGTACGACGACGACGAGGTCGCGCGCTGGATCGAGGTCCCGCAGGAGGGCGAGGAGGAGCCGGAGAAGCCCGCTCCGGTGCTGACCCTGTCCGCCGCCTCCGAGGACGGCCACCACGGCTCGGGGGCGAGCGAGGAGCCCTCCGACGACGCCTCCCCGGCGGCCGCGACCACCACCGCCGACGAGTCCGGCTCCGACGGCACCGACACCACCGCCCGCGTCCTGGGCGTGGTGGGCATCGTCGTCGGCGCCCTCGGCGTGGCCTACGGCGTGCTCGCCGGCCGTCGGCGTACCAACGCCTGAGTCCATCCCCTCGGCGCGCGCCCCAGTCGTAGTGCTGGGGCGCGTGTCCGGGCCCTTCACCTCCGGGAAATTCCTGCCATGCGCACCAAGAAGTTCGCGGCGGCCGCCCTGCTCGCCGCCGCCGCCCTGACCCTGTCCGCCTGCGGCAGCGGTGACGACGACGCCGCGCCCGTCACCGTGGTCTCCGAGGAGCCCGGCTCCGACCAGGCCGCGACCGTCCTCGACAAGCCGTTCGAGAAGCCGGACCTGGTCCTCACCGACACCGACGGCAAGTCCTACGACTTCCGCGAGGAGACCGCGGGCAAGCCGACGCTGATCTACTTCGGCTACACCAACTGCCCCGACATCTGCCCGCTGACGATGAACAACATCGCCGTCGCCAAGAAGCAGCTGCCCAGGGCCGAACAGGACGAGCTGCGCGTCGTGTTCGTCACCACCGACCCCGAGCGCGACACCGCCCCGGAACTCGGCAAGTGGCTCAAGGGCATCGACCCCCAGGTCGTCGGTCTGACCGGCGACTTCGCCACCATCCAGGCCGGCGCCCGCACTCTCGGCATCAGCATCGAGCCGCCGCACAAGGAGAAGGGCAAGATGGTCTCCACGCACGGCACCCAGGTCATCGCGTTCTCCCCGAAGACCGACGGCGGTTATGTGCTCTACGGCGAGGACGCCACCGTCGAGGACTACACCAAGGACCTCCCCAAGATCATCAAGGGGGAGAACCCGTGAGGCGGCTCGGGATGGCGGCCGCGGTCACAGCCTCCGCTCTTCTGCTGGCCGGCTGCGGTTCCGACGACTCCGGGCCCGAACTCTCCGTCAGCGGCGCCTACATGCCCCAGCCGGTCTCCGACTCCATGGCGGCGGGCTTCCTGACCCTCGCCAACGACGGCGGCACCCAGGACGAACTGACCTCCGTCACCAGCGACATCGCGGGCGCCGTCACCCTGCACGAGACGGTCGACTCCGCGATGCGGGAGGTCACCGAGCTCCCGGTGCCCGCCGACGGTCAAGTCGTGTTCAAGAGCGGCGGCACCCACCTGATGTTCGAGAAGCTGAAGCGGAAGCCGAAGGAGGGCGACACGGTGTCCGTGGTCCTGCACTTCGCCGACTCCGACCCCGTCACGGTCGACATGCCGGTGAAGCCGGCCACGTACACCCCCATGACCGGACACTGAGGGAGGAACCCTTGTTGACCGCGACCATCGCTCCCCGCGTCCGGACCCTGGTGCTGCTGCTCCTGGCCACCGCCGGACTGCTCCTCGCCGGTGCCGGGCCGGTCTCCGCGCATGCCGCGCTGACCGGCAGCGACCCCCAGCAGGGGGCGGTGGTCGACCAGGCCCCGGACCGGATCTCGCTCACCTTCTCCGAGGAGATCGCGCTCTCCGACGACTCGCTGCGCGTCCTCGCCCCCGACGGCGAGCGCGTCGACACCGGCAAGCCCTCGGGCGTCAGCGGCACGACCTACGCGGTGAACCTGAAGAGCGGTCTGACGGACGGCACCTACACCGTCTCCTACCAGGTCGTCTCGGCCGACAGCCACCCCGTCGCCGGCGCCTACACCTTCTCCGTCGGCGCCCCCTCGGCGACCACCGTCTCCGTCTCGGACCAGACGGCGGGCGGCGGGGCCGTCGGCGTGCTCTACGGCCTGGGCCGCTATGTGTCCTACGCGGGCTTCGTCGTCCTGGTCGGCGGCGCCGCCTTCGTGCTCGCCTGCTGGCAGCGCGGGGCGGGCGTGCGGGCGGTGCAGCGGGTGGTGGTCGCCGGCTGGCTGGCGCTCACCTCGGCCACCCTCGCGCTGCTCCTCATGCGCGGCTCCTACACCTCCTCCGGCCGCATCAGCGACTTCTTCGACGTGACCCTGCTCGGCGACGTCCTGCAGACCAAGACCGGCGCGGCCCTGGTCTCCCGGCTCCTGCTGCTCGCCGCCGCGGCCCTGTTCATCGCGGTGCTGTTCGGCGCCTACGACAAGCGGGAGGACGAGGAGAAGCGGGACCTGACCTTCGGGCTCGCCATCGGCGGCACGGTCGTGGCGGCCGGGCTCGCGGCGAGCTGGGCGATGTCCGAGCACGCCTCCAGCGGCCTCCAGCCGGGGATCGCGATGCCGGTCGACGTCGTCCACCTGCTCGCCGTCGCCACCTGGCTCGGCGGCCTCACCGCCCTGCTCACCGCCCTGTACCGCTCGCCCGAGACGCCCCTGGACGGCACGGCCGTACGACGGTTCTCGGCGCTCGCGTTCGGCAGTGTGGTCGCCCTCGTCGTCACCGGCGTCTACCAGTCGTGGCGTCAGCTCGGCTCCTGGTCGGCGTTCACCGAGACCCGCTACGGACAGCTGCTGATGGTCAAGATCGGCCTGGTGGCGCTGCTCGTCGGGGTCGCGTGGATCTCCCGGCGGTGGACGGCCCGGCTGGCGGAGACGGTGGCCGCGGCGCCGCGGAAGCAGAAGGTCGCGGCAAGCGGGGCCGGGGACACCGGAGACGCCGAGGGAGCGAGCGGGTCCGCTGATCCCGAGCGGGCCGCTCAACTCGCCCGCCAGCGGGCCGCCATCGACACCGCCCGGCAGAAGCGGCAGCGGGACGCCGACCCGAACCGGTTCGGGCTGCGCCGATCCGTGCTCGCCGAGGCGGGCGTCGCCATCGTGCTGCTGGCGGTCACCACCGCGCTGACCTCCACCGAACCCGGCCGCACCGAGCAGGACGCCGCCAAGGCCACCGCCGCCTCGTCGTCCTCGTCCACCGGATCCTCCGGGGCGCTGACCCTGGACATGGCCTTCGACACCGGCGGCGAGGACGGCAAGGGCGTCGTACGGCTCGAACTCGACCCCGCGCGGGTCGGCGACAACGAGATGCACGTCTACGCCACCCGCCCCAACGGACGGGCCTTCGACGTCCCCGAGGTGAAGGTCGCCTTCACTCTCGAAGCCCAGGACATCGGGCCGCTGCCCGTCGTCCCGGACCACATCACCACCGGACACTGGTCGGCGAACGGCGTCCAGCTCCCGATGGCCGGCGACTGGAAGATCGCCGTGACCGTCCGGACCTCCGACATCGACCAGACGACCGTCTCCAAGAACGCGCAGATCGGCTGAACGACCATGGCTGACCAGTCCATCCCGGAGGCCCGCACCCCCGTCACCGAGGAGAGCGGCCCCGCAGACGCCCCGCAGGGCGTGACGCGCCGCGCCCTCCTCGGCACCGCCGGTGCCACCGGGCTCGTACTCGGCGCGACCGGCGGCGCCGTGGGCTATGCCGCCGCGCCCGCCCCGGCGACCCCGCTCACCTCGGTGGGCGCCGAGCAGGCGATGTTTCACGGGAAACATCAGCCCGGCATCCTCCAGGGCCTCCAGGCCCGTGGCCATCTCATCGCCTTCGACCTGACGGCGGGGGCGGGCCGCAAGGAGGCCGCCGCACTGCTGCGCCGCTGGTCGGAGACGGCACGACGGCTGATGGCGGGCGAGCCGACAGGCAGCGGCGACACCGATGTGGCGCGGGACGCCGGGCCCTCCGCGCTGACCGTCACCTTCGGCTTCGGCCACAGCTTCTTCGCCCGCACCGGCCTGGCCGGCCGGCGCCCTGTCGCCCTGGACCCGCTGCCCGACTTCTCCTCCGACCGGCTCGACAAGGCCCGCAGCAACGGCGACCTGTGGGTGCAGATCGGCGCCGACGACGCACTGGTCGCCTTCCACGCCCTGCGCGCGCTCCAGCAGGACGCGGGGCAAGCGGCCCGGGTGCGCTGGCAGATGAACGGCTTCAACCGCTCACCGGGCGCCACCGCCCACCCCATGACGGCCCGCAATCTGATGGGCCAGATCGACGGCACCCGCAACCCCAAGCCGGCCGAGTCCGACTTCGAGAAGCGGATCTTCGTGCCTTCCTCGGGCGAGCCGGACTGGATGGCGAACGGCTCCTACGCCGTCGTACGCCGGATCCGCATGCTCCTCGACGACTGGGAGCAGCTCTCCGGCAAGGAGCAGGAGGACGTCATCGGGCGCCGCAAGGCGGACGGGGCGCCGCTGTCGGGGGGCACCGAGACGGCCGAGATGGACCTGGAGAAGACGGACGCGCAGGGCAGCCTGGTCGTTCCGATCAACGCCCACGCGCGGATCTCCCGGCCCGACCAGAACGGCGGGGCGGCGATGCTGCGGCGGCCGTTCTCCTTTCACGACGGCATCGCGGCGGACGGGACCCCGGACGCGGGCCTGCTCTTCGTGTGCTGGCAGGCGGATCCGCTGCGCGGCTTCGTGACCGTGCAGCGCAAGCTCGACCGGGGCGACGCGCTGTCGAAGTTCGTCCGCCACGAGTCGAGCGGCCTGTTCGCGGTGCCGGGCGGGGCGGCCGAGGGAGAGTACGTCGGACAGCGGCTGCTGGAGGCGTGAAGCGGGCCGGGATCACCCGGTCGTGAGACGCGTCCACCGGCGTCCCGCGAGGCCATTAGGGTGAGGTCATGCCAGCGAGCTATGCGTATCTCGGTCCCGAAGGCACCTTCACCGAAGCCGCCCTGCGCACGCTTCCCGAGGCGGCCACCCGGGAGCTGGTCCCCTATGTCTCCGTGCAGTCCGCGCTGGACGCGGTGCGCGTGGGCGAGGCCGAGGCCGCGTTCGTCCCGATCGAGAACTCCGTCGAGGGCGGGATCACCACCACCCTCGACGAACTGGTCGCGGGCGCGCCACTGATGATCTACCGCGAGGTGCTGCTGTCGATCACCTTCGCGCTGCTGGTCCGGCCCGGCACCCAGCTCTCCGACATCAAGACGGTCTCCGCCCACCCGGCAGCCCAGCCGCAGGTGCGCAACTGGCTGAAGAAGAACCTCCCGGACGCCCACTGGGAATCGGCCGCCTCCAACGCGGACGCCGCCCGGCTGGTCCAGGAGGGCCAGTACGACGCCGCCTTCGCGGGCGAGTTCGCCGCCGCCCTGTACGGCCTCGACGTCCTGGAGAGCGGGATCCACGACGCGGAGAACGCCCAGACCCGGTTCGTGCTGGTGGGCCGCCCGGCCCGGCCTGCGGCGCCGACGGGCGCGGACAAGACCTCCGTCGTGCTGTGGCAGCGCGACGACCACCCTGGAGGGCTGCGCGATCTGCTCGGCGAGTTCGCGACCCGGGGCATCAACCTGATGCTGCTGCAGTCCCGGCCCACCGGCGAGGGAATCGGCAACTACTGCTTCTGCATCGACGCGGAGGGCCATATCTCCGACCGGCGGGTGGCGGAAACCCTGATGGGGCTGAAGCGGATCTGCCTGGAGGTGCGGTTCCTCGGCTCCTACCCGCGCGCGGACGTGGGCGTGGAGGGCGTGAGCGCGCCGCGGCCCGGGACCTCGGACGAGGAGTTCGTGTCGGCGTCGGACTGGGTGGCCCGGTGCCAGGACGGGCGATTCTGAGCCAGTACCACCAGCGTATTGTCGTTATCCACAGAAGTTATCCACAGGTCGGCCTCTCGACCTGGGGACAAGTCGACACTGGCACACGACTCAGTCGACAAATCGCCCTACAGCACCCCACTCCGTCCACCGGCGCGCGGTTCACCCTTCGTCCACTCGTTTCCTTCGAGCAATCCTTTGGGGCGACGCATTTCCACTCGAACGTGGGCGTAAAGGAGGTTTGCCCTGGGAATCCTCGGAACCGGCCCGGCTATTCGGAGTGATCAATTCCGATGTCCACAGATCTTCCACACACCCTGTGGATAACTCTTGCAGGACTGTGGACGGCTGTGGATGACGAGACCCCAAGTCCCGTTCTCCACAAGGAAATCCGGTCAACACCGCGCCCGCCGCTTGCCCCGTCCCAGGGAGTGAGACACCTTTTATTGACACGGGGTGCAATTCGCTCATAACGGAACGTAAGCCGCAGTTCGGGGTGGCCCGGAAAAGCGAGTCGTGAGCAGGGACCGGGCCCCGGTAGCCTTGACCGCGTGATTGACCTTCGCCTGCTCCGTGAGGACCCCGACCGTGTGCGCGCGTCCCAGCGCGCCCGTGGAGAGGACGTCGCGCTCGTCGACGCTCTCCTGTCTGCCGACGAGCGGCGCAGGTCGTCCGGCGTCCGCTTCGACGAGCTGCGCTCCGAGCAGAAGTCGCTCGGCAAGCTCATCCCCAAGGCCACTCCGGAGGAGCGCGCCGAGCTTCTCCAGAAGGCGGAGCAGCTCAAGACGGACGTCAAGGCCGCCGAGGCCGCGCAGAACGAGGCCGACGACGAGACCAAGCGCCTCGTCCTCCAGCTCGGCAACCTCGTCCACCCCGACGTCCCCGTCGGCGGCGAGGAGGACTTCGTCGTCCTGGAGACGCACGGCACCATCCGCGACTTCGGCGCCGAGGGCTTCGAGCCCAAGGACCACCTGGAGCTCGGCGAGGCGCTGGGCGCCATCGACGTCGAGCGCGGCGCCAAGGTCTCCGGCTCGCGCTTCTACTACCTCACCGGTGTCGGCGCCCTGCTGGAGCTGGCCCTGGTCAACGCCGCGATCGCGCAGGCCACCGAGGCCGGGTTCACCCCGATGCTCACCCCCGCGCTGGTCCGCCCGCGCGCCATGGAGGGCACCGGCTTCCTCGGCCAGGCCGCGGAGAACGTGTACCACCTGGAGAAGGACGACTACTACCTGGTCGGCACCTCCGAGGTCCCGCTCGCCGCGTACCACATGGACGAGATCCTCGACGCCGACAAGCTGCCGCTGCGCTACGCCGGCTTCTCGCCGTGCTTCCGCCGCGAGGCCGGCACCTACGGCAAGGACACCCGCGGCATCTTCCGGGTGCACCAGTTCGACAAGGTCGAGATGTTCTCCTACGTCGCCCCCGAGGACGCGGAGAACGAGCACAAGCGGCTCCTGGAGTGGGAGAAGCAGTGGCTCACCGGTCTTGAGCTGCCGTTCCAGGTCATCGACGTCGCCTCGGGCGACCTGGGCTCGTCCGCCTCCCGCAAGTACGACTGCGAGGCGTGGATCCCGACCCAGGGCAAGTACCGCGAGCTGACCTCGGCCTCCAACTGCGACGGCTTCCAGGCCCGGCGGCTGTCGGTGCGGATGCGCGACGGCAAGAAGGTGCAGCCGCTGGCGACGCTCAACGGCACGCTGTGCGCGGTGCCGCGCACGATCGTCGCCATCCTGGAGAACCACCAGCTGGCCGACGGTTCGGTGCGGGTGCCCGAGGTGCTGCGCCCGTATCTGGGCGGCCGGGAGGTTCTGGAGCCGATCGCCAAGTGAGCGGCTCCTTCCCCTACGGGCTGATCGCGACCGACCTCGACGGCACGCTGCTGCGGTCCGACGACTCGGTCTCCCCGCGCACCCGTGAAGCGCTCTCCGCGGCCACCGCGGCGGGCGCCAAGCACATCGTCGTGACCGGGCGGGCGGCGCCCTGGACCCGGCACATCCTGGATGACCTGGGCTACCGGGGACTCGCGGTGTGCGCACAGGGCGCGCAGGTCTACGACGCCGGTGAGCACCGTCTGCTGACCTCCGTCACGCTCGACCGGCAGCTGGCCGGGGTGGCGCTGGCGAAGATCGAGGCGGAGGTCGGTCCCCTGTTCCTGGCGGCGAGCCGGGACGGGCTGGAAGGGGAGGTGCTGGTCGGCCCCGGTTACGCGGTCACGGGCAAGCTCCCGTCCACGCCGTTCACCGATGTGGCGGATCTCTGGTCGTCGCCGCTGAACAAGATCTACATACAGCATCCTTCGCTGTCGGACGACGAGCTGGCGGATGTCGCGCGGCACGCGGCGGGCGGGTTCGTTTCCGTGGCCATGGCGGGCGCGGGCATCGTCGAGTTGCTGCCCCTGGGACTGTCCAAGGCGACGGGGTTGTCGATCGCGGCGCGACGACTGGGCCTGAAGGCCAAGGACACGATTGCCTTCGGCGATATGCCTAATGACCTGCCTATGTTCGCGTGGGCTGCGCGTGGTGTGGCCATGGCCAATGCGCATGCGGAGTTGAAGGCTGTGGCCGATGAGGTGACGGCTTCTCATGACGAGGACGGGATTGCTGTGGTCCTGGAGCGTCTGCTCGGCTGAGGTTTGTGTGGGACTGCGGGCCGGTGGGGGCTGGTCGCGCAGTTCCCCGCGCCCCTAGGTGGGTGCAGTCAGCCTTGGTTTTTCTGTTGCGGAGGATGCACGGATCGAACGTGCGCGGGGTTTCCCCCGACCACGGCTTAGCAAGCCGGTGCCTTACCACTCGGCCAATCCTCCGGGAGGGCGGCCTCACGCGAACTGGGATTCGCGTGCTCGAAGCGGCCGCCCGGGCAGCTCCCCGATGCGGTGCGGGCTCGACGGAGGGGTAACTACTCCGGAGCCCGCCGCGGGCTGCCCTGTGGGGAACTCGACGGACTGTCGTGCATGGACATCGTCGCGCTCCTCCCCAGTCGGTGGCGCCGAAGTGATCCCCGGCGTCCTGGACATCAACCATCCTGCCCGCCACTGGAGTTGGGCGCCACCGAATAAATCGGCCTAGCGCCGCCGCCACCTGCGACGGCGCCCCCTGCCGAAGAACCAGCCGGCCGGGGGCTCCTCGGAGCGCCACGGCTGGGGTTCGGGCTGCTCCTCGCGCCAGCGGGCCGCCAGCATGCGGGCCCGGGCGGACGGTTCGGAGGTCCCGGCGGACCGTATGAAGTCCTCGTCCAGGACGAGGTCGTCCCAGTCGTCTGCCATACCGTCCTCCCGGATCGTCCCCGTTCCGCCCAGTGTGCCCGGGCAGAGGTGAAGCCCCCGTCAATGAGCGGGCCGTCTACTCCTCGCCCGCCAGCGTCAGCGTGCGCAGCTTCTGGCCCGCGTACCAGGTGGCGAGGACCGTCACCGCGACCAGCAGCACCGTCGCCGTGGTGATGCCCACGTCCGAGGTGACGAGGTCTCCGCCGGTCACCTCGTGGGCGACGGCCAGGGACCACTGCTGGACGCTCAGGGTGCGGGCGCCCGCCACCAGGGAGCCGAACAGGGCCTCCCAGACCAGGGCGTAGACCAGGCCGAAGACGACCGCGTGCCGGGACACCGTGCCGAGCAGCAGGAAGAGGGCCGCGTACGCGATGGAGGCGACCAGTGCGGCCACCGTGTAGGCCACGGCGATCTGCTGGCCGTTGCCGTTGAGGATGAAGCCGGAGATCAGCGTCGGCACCGCGGAGAACACCATGGTCACCGCGACGGCCACGATCAGCTTGGTGAAGATGATCGTCGGGCGCTTGATCGGCTTGGAGAGCAGATACACCACCGAGCCGTCGTCGATCTCCGGGCCGATCGCCCCGGTGCCGGCGATGACACCGATGATCGGCACCATGGTGGCCAGGGCGAGTCCGCCGAGCAGGTCGGAGGCGGTCTGGTCGTCGGCGCCCGCGAGGCCGCGCACGATCACCGAGATCACGATGAGCAGCAGCGGCAGGGCGCCCAGGATGAGGGCCCGGCGACGGCCGAGCAGGGCTCGATAGGTGAGCCGGGCGACTGTGGGGTCGTACATCTTCGGCCTCCTACGCCGCGACGAGATACGAGAAGACGGACTCGAGGGACTCGTCGGACGGCGAGACCGTGTGCAGGCGGATGCCGTGGTCCCTCGCCACACGAGGCAGCAAGGCCGTGAAGCGGGCGAAGTCGACGGCCTGGATGCGCAACGCGCCCTCCGCCAGATCGACTTCGATGCCGGAGGTCGACGGGTCGGCGATCAGCGCGGCCGCGAGGGCGCGGTCGTCGCTGGAGCGCACCAGGTAGCGGTGCGGCCGGTCGGTCATCAGGCGGCGGATCTTGCGGAAGTCACCGCTGGCCGCGTGCCGGCCGGCGACCACGACCTCGATGTGCCAGGCGAGTTGCTCGACCTCTTCGAGGATGTGCGAGGAGAACAGCACGGTGCGGCCCTCGTCGCCCATCCTGCGCAGCAGGTCCATCAGCTGCATGCGCTGGCGCGGGTCCATGCCGTTGAAAGGCTCGTCCAGCAGGAGCAGCGAGGGGTTGTGGACCAGGGCGGACGCCATCTTCACGCGCTGGCGCATGCCCTTGGAGTACGTCTGGATCTTGCGGTCCTGGGCGTACTCCATCTCGACCGTGGCCAGCGCCTGCTGCGCCGCCTTGGCGCCCAGGCCGTGCAACTCGGCGTTGGCGACGACGAATTCGCGGCCGGTGAGGAAGTCGTACATCGCCTCGCGCTCGGGGACGATGCCGATGTGCTGGTAGATGGACTCGTTGCGCCACACCGGCTGGCCGTCGAGGGTGACGGTGCCGGTGGAGGGGGCCAGGAAGCCGCCCATCATGTTGATGAGGGTGGACTTTCCGGCACCGTTGGGGCCGAGCAGGCCGGTGACGCCGGGGCCGATGGTCATGGTGATGTCGTTGACGGCGACCACGTTGCCGAACCAGCGGGAGACATGGTCGATGGAGAGCGTGGTCACAGTCCGGCCTTTCGGTAGCGGCGCAGCAGCAGGCCGTAGGTGGCGGCGATCAGGCCGAGCGTGACGAGGACGTACACCGCGCCCTCGCCGTTCGACGGGCCGACGCCGCCGGGGAAGGCGGAAGAGGCGCCGAGGAAGGCGGACTGCACCCCGTCGATCAGCGTGATCGGCGAGAACAGGCCCATCCACGCGATGGCGTCGAAGCTGCCCTGGGCGTCGGCGATGGCCTGGAGGGTGGAGACGGCGCCGTAGGAGATGGTCAGTACGGCGATCACGGCGGCGATGCCGAAGCCGCGGCGCGGGGTGACCGAGGCGATGACCAGGCCGAGGCCGGCGAAGAGCAGCGAGAGCAGTGCCACGGAGACCAGTCCCTGTGCGAATCCCTTGGTCTGGTCGGCGAAGTCCAGCTTGGCCAGCAGCGCGCCCACATAGAGGACGAGCAGCGGGGCGGCGGTGAGGACGAACATCGCCGAGGCCAGCGCCGCGAACTTCGCCCGGACGTAGTCGGCGGTCTCGATCGGCCGCGAGAAGTACAGCGGCACGGTCTTGAAGCGCAGGTCGCGGGAGACGGACTGGGGCGCCTGGGAGGCGACGTAGAGGCTGATGACGGCCTGCATGACGATCGCGTAGCGCGTGTAGTCGACGGGCAGGTCGTTGGCCTTGGTGGCGACCGCCACGGCGACCATGATGGCCGCGGGCACGCACATCACCACGAACAGCAGCATCGGCAGCACCTTGGACTTCACCGAGCGGCCGAGGCCGTAGGCGCCGCGCAGGGACTGCGAGTAGAGCGAGCGGGTGGCGTAGGCGCGGCCGAGGCGGGGGCCGTCGTAGTTGCGGTAGCCGATGTCATGGATGCGGGTCTGGTCGCCTGCGGTGGAGTGGTCAAGAGCCATGGACGGCCGCCTCCTTCCGCTGCTCGTCGCTGTCGGTGAAGACCTCGGCGATGTGGTGGCGGCGCTGTTCCATGCGCACCAGGCCGAGGCCGAGGTCCGCGATCACGTCCCGGACCAGGTCGTAGGTCTCCTCGCCCTGTGCGGTGAGCAGCAGGATGTGACCGGCGCCGGGCAGTCCGCTGCCGGACTCGACGCTGATCCCGCGCGCGTCGAGCGCCTCGCGCACCGCTTTGGTGCCGTCGGGGTGCTCGTCGGTGTCGGTGACCTCGATCGCGAGGGTGGTCGTGGTCTGGGTGAAGTCGGTGGTGGAACTGGAGCGCAGGAGCTTGCCGCCGTCGATGACCACGACGTGGTCGCAGGTGCGCTCCAGTTCGCCCAGCAGGTGGGAGGTGACCAGGACCGAGATGCCGAAGTCGGTGTGGATACGGCGGATCAGGCCGAGCATCTCGTCCCGGCCGACCGGGTCGAGGCCGTTGGTCGGCTCGTCCAGGAAGACCAGCTGGGGGTCGTGGACGAGGGCCTGCGCCAGCTTCACGCGCTGCTTCATGCCGGTGGAGTAGCCGCCGATGGGGCGGTAGCGCTCCTCGTACAGGCCGACATGGCGCAGGGTGTCCGCCGTGCGCTCGCGCGCGGCGGTGGGCGGCAGGCCGGACATGCGCGCCATGTGGACGACGAACTCGGTGGCCGAGACGTCCGGCGGCAGACAGTCGTGCTCCGGCATGTACCCGACCCGCTCACGGATGGCGGCGCCCTTGGTGGCGACGTCCAGGCCGAGCACTTCGGCGCGGCCCTCGGTGGCGGGGGACAGACCCAGCAGGATCTTGATCATGGTGGACTTGCCGGCTCCATTGGCTCCGACGAGTCCGGTCACCCCGGGCCCGATGTCCATGGTCAGCCGGTCAAGCGCGGTCACCCGGGGGAACCGCTTGCTCAGGCTTTCGGTCGCGATCACATTCACGGAATAGACGGTAGTGACGCGGAACACGTCGGTCGTCAGACCGTGGAGCCGTCTTGGGGTCCCTCTGGAGTCGTACGGGTCCTTAGGGGTCACCCTGAGGTCGAACAACGGGAGCGGTGGGACGGCCGTCCGCTCCCCTCTATTGACGCCGGGTCTAACAAGTGCCAGATTTCGGGTGTCAAGTTACGAGCGCGTACCGCAACCGGTGGGACGGGGTGCCATGGCTACGGCAGTGACCAGTGAACGCTCGACGGAGCTGCAAGGTTTCCGAAGAGTGCAGCGCCTCGCCTACGAGTGCGCGGAGGCGGTGGCGGCGCGGCTGGAGCCGGGTGTCACCGAGCGTGAGGCCGCGCGGATGCAGCGCGAGTGGCTGGCGGAACGCGGGGTGCGGGACTGGTTCCACATGCCCTTCGCCTGGTTCGGCGACCGCACGGCGTTCGTGGACTTCCGGATCCCGCTCCAGTTCTTCCCGACCAACCGCAGGCTGGAGCCGGGGATGCCGTTCATCCTCGACATGGCCCCGGTGTACGAGGGCTTCACCGCCGACATCGGCTATTCCGGCTCGCTGGGCGTGAACCGGGTCCAGGACAAGCTGATGGACGACCTCCGGGCGCACCGCGAGCTGATCCTCGCCGAGGTGCGCGAGCGCCGGTCGCTGCGGGAGATCTACGAGGACGTGGACCGGCTCATGGTCCGCCAGGGCTACGCCAACCGGCATCGCGCCTACCCCTTCGGCGTGATCGCCCACAAGGTCGACCGGGTGCGCGAACGCCGCTGGTCGCCACGGCTGTTCGGGTTCGGCACCCAGTCCCTGAAGGGCCTGGCGGCGGACGCGCTGCACGGTCACCGCGAGGGCTGGTCCCCGCTGTGGTCGCCGTACCGCTTCTCCGACCATCCGCCGCGGCCGGGGCTGTGGGCGGTCGAACCGCATCTCGGATTCCGGGGTACGGGCGCGAAGTTCGAGGAGATCCTGGTGGTCACGGACTCCGCGGACCCGGCGGAGAGCGCCTTCTGGCTGGACGACGATCTGCCGCACGTGCGGCGCTGGGCGGAGGAGAAATGACGCTTCGGGGCGCGCGTGAGCGCTGGGTGCGGACCGGTGGGGTCGAGCTGTGCGTGGCGGAGCTGGGCGACCCGGACCGGCCGACCGTGCTGCTCGTGCACGGCTACCCGGACAGCAAGGAGGTCTGGTCGGAGGTGGCCGTCCGGCTCGCCGACCGCTTCCATGTCGTGCTGTACGACGTCCGCGGCCATGGCCGGTCCACGGCACCACAGCCGCTGCGGGGCGGGTTCACGCTGGAGAAGCTGACGGACGACTTCCTGGCCGTCGCGGACGCGGTGAGCCCGGACCGTCCGGTGCATCTGGTGGGCCACGACTGGGGCTCGGTGCAGTCCTGGGAGTTCGTGACGGTCAAGCGCGCGGAGGGCCGTATCGCGTCCTTCACCTCCATGTCCGGGCCGTCCCTGGACCACTTCGGCCACTGGATCCAGCGCCGGATGAAGCGCCCGACCCCGCGCCGGGTGGGCCAACTCCTCGGCCAGGGCGCCAAGTCCTGGTACGTCTACCTGCTGCACACCCCGGTCCTGCCGGAGCTGGCGTGGCGGGGGCCGCTGGGCAGGACCTGGCCGCGGATCCTGTCCCGGTTCGAGAAGGTCCCGGCGGGCAACTACCCGACGTCGTCCCTCACTTCGGACGCGGCGCACGGAGCATGGCTGTACCGCGACAACGTACGGCCGCGGCTGCGCCGTCCCCGCGCGGACGCCTACGCCCACGCCCCGGTGCAGCTGATCACCCCGCTCGGCGACGCGTTCCTCTCCGAGCGGCTCTACGACGAACTGGAGCTGTGGGCTCCGCAGTTGACGCGGCGGACGCTGCCGGCGAAGCACTGGGTGCCGCGGACGCGTCCGGACCAGCTGGCCTCCTGGGTCGGCGAGTTCGTGACGTCAGTGGAGGGCGGACGCCAGGAGCCCGTGTCCGCGACCGGCCCCCATGCCGACCGTTTCGGGGGCCAGTTGGTCCTGATCACCGGCGCGGGCAGCGGGATCGGCCGCGCGACAGCGTACGCGTTCGCCGAGGCGGGCGCTCGCGTCGTGGCCGTCGACCGGGACGGCGAGGCGGCGGCCCGTACGGCGGAGATGAGCCGCCTGGTCGGCGCAACGGACGCCTGGGCGGAGACCGTTGACGTCTCCGACGAGCAGGCGATGGAGAAGCTCGCCGCCAAGGTCGCCACGGAGTACGGCGTGGTGGACGTCCTGGTGAACAACGCCGGGATCGGCCTCGCGGGCTCCTTCCTGGACACGACGTCCGACGACTGGCGCAAGGTCCTGGACGTCAATCTGTGGGGCGTGATCCACGGGTGCCGACTGTTCGGCAAGCAGATGGCCGAGCGCGGCCAGGGCGGCCACATCGTCAACACCGCCTCGGCGGCGGCCTTCCAGCCGACCCGGGCGCTGCCCGCCTACAGCACCAGCAAGGCGGCGGTGCTGATGCTGAGCGAGTGCCTGCGCGCCGAACTGGCCGAGCAGGGCATCGGAGTCACCGCGATCTGCCCCGGGCTGGTGAACACCAACATCACATCGACGGCTCGTCACGCCGGAGTTGACGCGGCGGAGGAGGCCCGTCGGCAGAAGAAGTCAGCCCGGCTGTACGGCATGCGCAACTACCCGCCGGAGAAGGTCGCGGAGGCGATTCTGCGCGGAATCGTCAACAACGAGGCGGTTGTTCCGGTGACTCCCGAGGCGCGTGGGGCGCATCTGCTCTCGCGGTTCGCGCCGGGGATGCTGCGCAGGCTCGCGCGCGTCAAGCCGCCCATGTGACAAGGGAGTTCGCTAACTTCGCATGCGTCAACGGATCTTGACGAAACCCCTTGCAGTGGCGGCTCGTTGTCCACAGAACCGCCAATTCTCCTGTGGATAACCGCACTTGGCTGTGGACCAAACATCGTCGGCAAAATCATTCGCGTGATTCGGGTCTCTCCCGCCACCCTGAGCGGATGAACGAGAGACCCATCGACGAACGCCGCACGGTGAGGGTGTCGAAGTACCTCTCCAAACACCTCCGGCACCAGCCCGAGCGCATCGGGCTCACCCTCGACGAGGGCGGCTGGGTGGAGATCGACACCCTCATCGCCGCGGCGGCGGCCCACGGCTTCCGGTTCACCAGGCAAGAACTGGACCACGTGGTCGCCACCAACGACAAG
Organism: Streptomyces cinnabarinus; assembly: GCF_027270315.1. Taxonomy (NCBI): domain Bacteria; kingdom Bacillati; phylum Actinomycetota; class Actinomycetes; order Kitasatosporales; family Streptomycetaceae; genus Streptomyces; species Streptomyces cinnabarinus. Next base: position 4,526,296 of record NZ_CP114413.1, read on the forward strand.
CGCCGCTTCGCCATCGACGGCACCCGCATCCGGGCCAGCCAGGGCCACAGCATCGAGGTCGAGCTGGGACTTCCCCCGGCGACCCCGCCGCCGTACCTCTACCACGGCACGGTGGCCCGCTACCTGGACGCGATCCGCGCGGAGGGCCTGCGGCCGATGAACCGCCATGACGTCCATCTGTCGGCCGACCGGGAGACCGCCACCCGGGTGGGCGCCCGCCGGGGCCGCCCGGTCGTCCTCTCCGTCGACGCCGCAGCGATGCACCGCGACGGGCATGTCTTCCACGTCAGCGCGAACGGCGTCTGGCTGACCCAGGCCGTGCCACCCGAGTACCTGCGCTTTCCGGAGCCACGCCACGGCACACAGTGACCGTTTCACGTGAAACCCATTCGGCCGCATACGCTCGAATCATGAGTCTGCGTCTGAGCACCGTGATCCTCCCGTACCGCCGCTGGCACGAGGGGAGCCGTGAGGCCTGGCAGCGGGCGGAGCAGCTCGGGTTCCACACCGCCTACACCTACGACCACCTGTCCTGGCGCAGCTTCCGGGACGGCCCGTGGTTCGGCGCCGTGCCCACCCTGACCGCCGCCGCGGCCGTCACCGACCACCTCCGGCTCGGCACCCTGGTGACCTCGCCCAACTTCCGGCACCCGGTGACCCTCGCCAAGGAACTGATCTCCCTGGACGACGTCTCCGGCGGCCGGATCACCCTCGGCATCGGCGCCGGCGGCACCGGCTTCGACGCCACCGCCCTCGGCCAGGAGCCCTGGACCCCGCGTGAGCGCGCCGACCGGCTCGCCGAGTTCGTCCCGCTCCTGGACCGCCTCCTCACCGAGGACGCCGTCTCCTACGAGGGCGACTTCTACTCCGCCCACGAGGCCCGCAACATCCCCGGCTGCGTCCAGCGGCCCCGGCTGCCCTTCGCGGTCGCCGCGACCGGCACGCGCGGACTGCGGCTCGCCGCCCGTCACGGACAGGCCTGGGTGACCACCGGCGACCCCAAGCTGTACGAGAACGGCACTCCTGAACAGTCGGTTCAAGCCATTCGCGGACAGATCGAGAAGCTGGCCGACGCCTGCGCCGCGATCGGCCGGGACATGACCGCGATGGACAAGATCCTGCTCACCGGATTCACCCCCGACCGGGCCCGTCCGCTGCGGTCCCTCGACGCGTTCGTGGACTTCGCGGGCCGCCACCGCGAGCTGGGCTTCACCGAGATCGTGATCCACTGGCCGATCCCGGACTCCGACTTCGCCACGGACGAGAAGATCTTCGAGCAGATCGCCATGGAGGCATCGGCGCAGCTCAAGTGAGCCGAGACGCAGGTGAGGACCCTAGGTCCTCAGATGTGCACACTCCCGCACGGGCGTGCGGGCATATGCGGGACAATGGCGCGGTGACCTCAGCGACTCGACAGCACGAGACCCCGGCCGCCGCCCTCCCGCCCCGGCTGATCGCCACCGATCTCGACGGCACGCTGCTGCGGGACGACAAGTCGGTCTCCCCCCGCACGGTCGCGGCCCTCGCCGCCGCCGAGGAGGCGGGCATCGAGGTCTTCTTCGTGACCGGCCGGCCCGCCCGCTGGATGGACGTCGTCAGCGACCATGTCCACGGCCACGGCCTGGCGATCTGCGGAAACGGCGCCGCCGTGGTCGACCTGCACGGCGGCCCCGGCGCCCACCGGTTCGTGATGGTGCGCGAGCTGGCCCGCGCGAACGCCCTGGACGCCGTACGGCACCTGCGGGACGCGGCGCCCGGCACGGTCTACGCGATCGAGCAGACCTACGGCTTCCACCAGGAGCCGGAGTATCCGAAGCTGCACATGGAGATCCCGGACAGCCTGGCCCCCGCCGAGCGGCTGCTCGCCGAGGACGCCCCGCACGCCGACGAGCCGGTGCTCAAGATCCTCGCCTACCACCCCGACCTCGACCCGGACGCCTTCCTCACCCTGGCCCGGCTGGCCATCGGCGACCGCGCCAACGTCACCCGGTCCAGCCCCAGCGCCCTGCTGGAGATCAGCGGCCCCGGTGTCTCCAAGGCCAGCACGCTCGCGCTGTGCTGTGCCGAGCGCGGGATCTCGCACGAGGAGGTCGTGGCCTTCGGCGACATGCCGAACGACGTCGAGATGCTCACCTGGGCCGGACAGTCGTACGCGATGGGCAACGCCCACCCGGACGTGATCGCCGCGGCCTCGGGGCGGACGGTAGCCAACAACGAGGACGGGGTGGCGGTCGTGATCGAGCAACTGCTGGCGGGGCGGGGCTAGCTAGCCCAGGTTCACCTCACGCGCCGCGAGCCAGGACGACGGGTCCACCGCCGAGCCGGACTCCGGGGTGACCCGGACCTCGAAGTGCAGATGCGGGCCGGTGGAGTTGCCGGTGGTCCCGGACTGCCCGACCCACTGCCCGGTGCTCACCCGCTCCCCCTGGTCGACGGCGACGGCGGCGAGATGGGCGTACTGCGTGTAGTAGCCGCCCGCGTGCTCCAGCACGATCTCGATGCCGAAGGGGCCACCGCAGGACACCCGCACCACCCGGCCCTCGCCGACCGCGCGCACCGGCGTGCCGATCGGCACCGCGAAGTCCTGCCCGGTGTGCCGGCGCGCCCAGCGCTCCCCGCCGCTGCCGTAGGACGCGGACAGTTCGTACGTCTCCACCGGTGCGACCCAGCGGGTGGCGAAGTGGGTCTCCGGCTGGTCGAGACGTACCGCGCCCCGGCACGAGCCGGCCGCCACCGAGGCGTCCGCGCGGCCCTGGAGCCGCGCGCGGGCCTCCTCCAGCTTCTCCTCGATGTCCTTTTTCAGCACGGCGAGTTCGGTGTTCCGCCGGTCCAGGTCCCGCCAGGCCGTCGAGGCCTTCTCCTGGTCGGCGGCGAGCCGCGCCTCGGCCCGGCGGCTCTTGTCGATGGCGTTGTTGACGGCCAGGTTGGTGCGGGAGAAGACATGCTGACCACGCATCAGCTCATCGGGGCTGCGAGCGAGGATGATCTGCGCGGTGACCGGCATCCCGCCGCCGTCACGGTACTGGGCGCGCGCGATCCGGCCGAGGTCCTCGTGCAGTACGGCGATCTCCGCCCGGCGTTGGTCCAGCAGCGCCTCGAACCGCTGGGCCCGCGCCCGCTGGGCGTCCGCCTCCCGGCGTCCGGCCTCGTACTGCCGGGTCGCGACGGCCGCGTCCGCGTACAGCCGCGCCACCTCGGCGCCGAGCCCGGAGTCGCCGCCCGTGTCGGAGGCTTCGGTGGGGCGGGCGGCGAGCACGGCGAACGCGCACAGCAGCGCCGGGACGAGCAGCGGATGACGGCGAGATGAGCGCATGTCAGCGATCCTGGCCCGCGCGGGGGTTCGGGGTCCTGTTCAAGTCGTACGGCTGGGGGAACGGTTGAGCCGGACGGGGGGCTGGGCCGTCAGCTCGGCGCCTGCGCCGACACCAACAGGTCCGCCTGCTCCTCCCGTGCCACCATCGCCCGCAACGGCCCCTCCACCGCCGCCAATTCCGCGTAGGAGCCGCGCTGCGCCACCCGGCCCCGGTCGAGGACGACGACCTCGTCCACGGCGTCGAGACCGGCCAGCCGGTGGGTGATGAGCAGGGTCGTACGGCCCTCGGTGGCCGCCAGCAGATCGGCGGTGAGCGCGTCGGCGGTGGGCAGGTCGAGATGCTCGGCGGGCTCGTCGAGCACCAGCACGGGGAAGTCGGCGAGCAGGGCCCGCGCCAGCGCCAGCCGTTGCCGCTGGCCACCGGAGAGCCGGGCCCCGTGCTCGCCGACCAGGGTGTCCAGACCCTCGGGCAGCCCGTCGGCCCACTCCAGCAGCCGCGCCCGCCGCAGTGCGTCCCGCAGCTCGTCCTCGGTGGCGTCCTTCTTCGCGAGCAGCAGGTTCTCGCGCACCGAGCTGTCGAAGAGGTGCGCGTCCTGTGCGCACAGCCCCACCAGCCGCCGTACGTCGTCCCCGTCCACAGCGTGGGCGTCGACACCGCCGAGCGTGTACGCGCCCGCCCGTGCGTCCAGGAACCGCAGCAGCACCTGGGCCAGGGTCGTCTTGCCCGAGCCGGACGGCCCGACCACGGCGATCCGGCGGCCCTCCCGCAGGGTCAGATCGAGCCCGGCGAGCGCGTCCCGGTCCTGACCGGCGTGCCGGGCCGTGAGGTCCTTGAGGACGACCGGGAAGGGCGAGGCGGGCGCCTGCCGGGGCCGCTCCGGCTCGCGCACGGGCTCGGGGGCGTCCAGCACCTCGTACACCCGCTCGGCGCTTCTGCGCACCCGCTGGCGGTACTGCACGGCGAGCGGCAGCCCGAGGACCGCCTCGAAGGCGGCCAGCGGGGTGAGGACGACGACGGCCATGGCGACCCCGCTCAACCGCCCGTCGGCGACGCCCTGGGCGCCCACCAGGGCGGTGGCGGTGACGGTCAGGCCGGACAGCAGCGCGGTGAGTCCGTCGCCGAGCGCGGTGGCGGTGGCGGCGCGCGAGGCGATCCGGGTGAGCGTCCCGTCGGCCCGCCGCGCCTCGGCGGTACGGGCGGGCAGGGCGCCCGCGACGGTCAGTTCGGCGGTTCCGGTGAGCAGATCGGTCACGCGGGTCGCCAGTACGCCCCGGGCGGGGGCCAGCCGGCGCTCGGCACGGCGGGCCACGGCACCGGTGACGAGCGGGACTCCGGCACCGGCCGCCAGCAGTCCGACGGCGAGCACCGCGCCCGCCTCGGGCAGCAGCCAGGCCGTGAAACCGACGGACACCGCGGACACGGCGGCCGCTGCTCCGGCGGGCAGCAGCCAGCGCAGCCAGTAGTCCTGGAGGGCGTCCACATCGGCGACGAGCCGCGAGAGCAGGTCGCCGCGGCGGGCGGTACGCAGCCCGGCGGGCGCCAGCCGCTCCAGCCGCCGGTAGACGGCGACCCGGGTGTCGGCGAGCATCCGCAGCACGGCGTCGTGCGAGACCAGCCGCTCGCCGTACCGGAAGACGGCCCGCCCGATACCGAAGGCCCGCGTCGCCGTCACAGCCACCATCAGGTAGAGCACGGGCGGCTGTTGCGAGGCCCGCGAGATGAGCCACCCGGAGGTGGCCATCAGCCCGACGGCACTGCCGAGAGCGAGACTGGCGAGCAGCAACGCAAGGGCGAGCCTGCCACGACGGGCACCGGACATGGCCCGAACCCGGGCGAGGGCGCCGCGGCCCCTCCCTGCCCGCTCTACGAGATCCCCGGCAGCAAACCCCTGCGCATCCCCCTCAACCGGCACCGCCTCACGCCCCGAAGGTTCAAGGGACTCCTCCCTTGGAAGGAGCGGGTAGGTAGGGAGAACCGGCTCGGTCAGCCGGACCACACGGTCGGCCACCCCCAGCAGCGCCGGCCGGTGTACCACCAGCAGGACCGTCCGCCCGACCGCCAGCCGCCGCACCGCCGCCACGACCTCCGCCTCGGTCTCCCCGTCCAGCGCGGCCGTCGGCTCGTCGAGCAGCAGCACCGGCCGGTCGGCGAGGAACGCCCGGGCGAGGGCCAGCCGTTGCCGCTGCCCGGCGGAGAGCCCGGCACCGTCCTCGCCGAGCGCCGTGTCGGCACCCTGCGGCAGCGCGGCCACGAACTCCAGCGCCCCGGCGTCCTCCAACGCCCGCGCCACGGCACTGTCGTCGGCGTCGGGGCGGGCCAGGCGGACGTTCTCGGTGATCGTCCCCGCGAACAGATGCGGCCGCTGCGGCACCCACGCGATGCGCGACCGCCACTTCTCCAGGTCCAGTTCGGTGAGGTCGGCGCCGCCGATCCGCACCCGCCCCTCGACCGGCCGCACAAATCCCAGCAACACGTTCAGCAGCGTCGACTTGCCCGCCCCGCTCGGACCGACGAGCGCCACGGTCTCCCCGGCCTCGACGACGAAGGACACGTCGGAAACGGCGTCCCCGGACCGGCCGGGGTAGCGGACGGTGACGCCTTCGAAGGCCAGGGAACCGGCCTCAGGGACCTCCGCGCTCCCGGAGGCCGGTACCGGCGTCTCCAGCACCGCGAAGATCTCCTCGGCCGCCGCCAGGCCCTCCGCCGCCGCGTGGTACTGGGCACCCACCTGCCGCAGCGGCAGATACGCCTCGGGCGCCAGCACCAGGATGACCAGACCGACGTACAGGTCCATCTCGCCGTGCACGAGCCGCATGCCGATCGTCACGGCGACCAGGGCGACGGAGATCGTGGCCAGCAGCTCCAGCGCGAAGGAGGACAGGAAGGCGATGCGCAGCGTCCGCATCGTCGCCTGCCGGTACTCACCGGTGATCCGCCGGATCGACTCGGCCTGTGCCTTGGCCCGGCCGAACACCTTCAGCGTCGGCAGGCCCGCCACGACGTCCAGGAAGTGCCCGGACAGCCGGGACAGCAGCCGCCACTGACGGTCCATCCGGGACTGCGTGGCCCAGCCGATCAGCATCATGAAGACCGGGATCAGGGGGAGCGTCCCGAGGATGATGGCCGCCGAGACCCAGTCCTCGGTGACGATCCGCGCGAGCACCGCCACCGGCACCACCACGGCGAGCCCGAGCTGCGGCAGATAGCGCGAGAAGTAGTCGTCCAGGGCATCGACCCCGCGGGTCGCCAGCGCCACCAGCGACCCCGTCCGCTGTCCGCCTAGCCACCCCGGTCCCAGCGCGGCGGCACGCTCCAGCAACCGCCCCCGCAGCTCCGACTTGACCGCCGCGCTCGCCCGGTGGGCGGCCAGCTCGGTGAGCCAGGCCACCACCGCCCGGCCGACCGCGACCGCCGCCAACAGCAGCAGGGGAGTGGTGAGTCCGCCCACCGACAGCCCGTGCTGGAAGGCGCCGACGACCACCTCGGCGATGAGCATCGCCTGGGCGACGACCAGCAGCGCCCCCACCACGCCCAGGCCGACCACGGCCACCAGGAACATCCGGGTGGCCCGGGCGTAGCGCAGCAGCCGTGGATCGATTGGTTTCACGTGAAACACACCTCAGTGAGCGATATCGGCGGCGATGTGCTGGGTACCGATGCGCTTGCGGAACACCCAGTAGGTCCAGCTCTGGTACAGCAGGACGATCGGCGTGGCGATCCCCGCGCACCAGGTCATGATCTTCAGGGTGTACGGGCTGGACGAGGCGTTGGTGACCGTCAGGCTCCACTCGTCGTTCAGCGAGGACGGCATGACGTTCGGGAAGAGCGTCAGGAACAGCATCGCCACGGCGGCCACGATGGTGACGCCGGACAGCGCGAACGACCAGCCCTCACGCCCGGCCTGATTGGCCACCAGCGCCGCCACCAGCGCGGCCACGGCCACCACCAGCGCGACCAGGCTTCCACCGTCGCCGTTCTCGATCTGCGTCCACAGCAGGAAGACCAGGGCGAGCACGGCCGCGGCCAGACCGACCTGAAGCGCCCGCTTCCGCGCCCGCTCCCGGATGTCCCCGACGGTCTTGAGCGCCACGAACACCGCACCGTGGAAGGTGAACAGCGTCAGCGTCACAAGACCGCCGAGCAGGGCGTACGGGTTGAGCAGATCCCAGACGTTGCCGACGTACTCGAAGTCCTGGTCGATCTTCACGCCGCGCACGATGTTGCCGAAGGCCACGCCCCACAGGAACGCCGGGATCAGCGAGGACCAGAAGATCGCGGTCTCCCAGTTGCGCTGCCACTTCTCCTCCGGCCGCTTGGCCCGGTACTCGAAGGCCACGCCCCGGACGATCAGGGAGACCAGGATGACCAGCAGGGGCAGATAGAACCCGGAGAAGAGGGTGGCGTACCACTCGGGGAAGGCGGCGAAGGTCGCGCCGCCCGCGGTGAGCAGCCACACCTCGTTGCCGTCCCAGACGGGGCCGATGGTGTTGATCAGCACCCGCTTCTCGGTGCGGTCCCGGGCCAGCAGCCGGGTGAGGATGCCGACCCCGAAGTCGAAGCCCTCCAGGAAGAAGTAGCCGGTCCACAGGACGGCGATCAGGACGAACCAGACGTCGTGCAGTTCCATGACTGTGCAGCTCCCTCGGCCTAGTAGGAGAAGGCCATCGGCTTGTCGGCGTCACGGGAGTCGCCGCCGATCTTCGTGGGCGGGTTGAGGTCGGCCTCGGTGAGCTCGGGCGGGCCGGCCTTGATGTACTTCACGAGCAGCTTGACCTCGATCACGGCGAGGATGGCGTAGAGCGCGGTGAAGACGATCATCGAGGTGAGGACCTCGCCCGTGGAGACACCGGGGGAGACCGCGTCGCGGGTCTTGAGCACGCCGTAGACGACCCAGGGCTGGCGGCCCATCTCGGTGAAGATCCAGCCCCAGGAGTTGGCGAGCAGCGGGAAGGCCAGGGTCCAGATCGCGATGCGCCAGTACCACTTGGTGAGCTTCGGGCCGAGCGCCTTCCGCGGGAGCAGCGCCAGATGCGGCACCTCGTCGTCACCGACCCGCAGGTGTTGCGGCAGCAGGAACTTCTTGCGGGTCATCCAGAGTCCGGCCAGGCCGATGGCGAAGGACGTCATGCCGAAGCCGATCATCCAGCGGAAACCCCAGTAGGCGACCGGGATGTTGGGCCGGTAGTCGCCGGGCCCGAACCGCTCCTCCTCAGCCTTCTGGACGTCGTTGATGCCGGGGACGTACGAGCTGAAGTCGTCCTTGGCCAGGAAGGACAGCAGGCCGGGGATCTCTATGGCGACCTTGTTGTGGCCCTCGTCGACGTCGCCATAGGCGAAGATCGAGAAGGGCGCGGGCGCCTCGCCGTCCCACAGGGCCTCGGCGGCGGCCATCTTCATCGGCTGCTGCTCGTACATGATCTTGCCGAGGACGTCACCGCTGACCGCGGTGAGCAGACCGCCGACGGCGACCGTGACCAGGCCGAGCCGGAGCGAGGTCTTCATCTCGCGGATGTGCTTCTTGCGCAGCAGATGGAAGGCGGAGATGCCGACCATGAAGGCGCCACCGGTGAGGAAGGCGGCGGAGAGCGTGTGGAAGGCCTGGGCCAGCGCGGTGTTCTGGGTCAGGACCAGCCAGAAGTCGGTGAGTTCGGCCCGGCCCTTCGCCTCGTTGATCTTGTAGCCGACCGGGTGCTGCATCCATGAGTTGGCCGCGAGGATGAAGTAGGCCGACAGGATCGTGCCGATCGACACCAGCCACATACAGGCGAGGTGGATCTTCTTCGGCAGCTTGTCCCAGCCGAAGATCCACAGACCGATGAAGGTGGACTCGAAGAAGAACGCGATCAGGGCCTCGAAGGCGAGCGGTGCGCCGAAGACGTCACCGACGAAGCGCGAGTAGTCGGACCAGTTCATGCCGAACTGGAACTCCTGCACGATCCCGGTGACCACGCCCATCGCGATGTTGATCAGGAAGAGCTTGCCCCAGAACTTGGTGGCCCTGAGGTACTTCTCCTTCTCCGTGCGCACCCAGGCGGTCTGCAGCCCCGCCGTGAGGGCGGCGAGCGAGATCGTCAGGGGGACGAACAGGAAGTGGTAGACGGTGGTGATGCCGAACTGCCATCGCGCCAGAGTCTCCGGCGCCAGAGCAAGATCCACGTCGCCGCTCCTTACCTCACAGGCTTGTGGAACACACATTCAGAGAGCGCTTGTGAAAGCGTTCACATTCACAAGCTAGTATGCCGCACCTGTTTTCGACAGGCGAAGGGGGGTCCCCATTACCTCCAGGAACCCCCCTGAGTCGCCGCTGAACGGCGCAAACGCGACAGCGGTCACTACAGCTCCTTGCGGAACCCCTCCGTCACCTTCAGGAGGATGTCGTTCGCCTCGGTCTCCCCGATCGTCACCCGCACACCCTCGCCCGCGAACGGTCGGACCACCACGCCGTGCTGCTCACAGGCGGCCGCGAAGTCGACCGTACGCTCCCCCAGCCGCAGCCACACGAAGTTGGCCTGGGTCTCGGGCACCGTCCAGCCCTGGGCCCGCAGCGTGTCGACCACGCGCCGGCGCTCCCCGACCAGCGAGCCGACCCGGCCCAGCAGTTCGTCCTCCGCCCGCAGCGAGGCCACGGCCGCGTCCTGCGCGAGCTGGCTCACGCCGAAGGGCACCGCGGTCTTGCGCAGCGCCGCCGCGACCGGCTCATGGGCGATGGCGAAGCCGACCCGCAGCCCGGCGAGGCCGTACGCCTTGGAGAAGGTGCGCAGCACGCAGACGTTCGGCCGGTCCCGGTAGATCTCCACGCCGTCCGGCACCTCGGGGTCGCGGATGAACTCGCGGTAAGCCTCGTCCAGCACCACCAGCACATCCCCGGGCACCCGGTCCAGGAACCGCTCCAGCTCGGGCCGCTTCACGACCGTACCGGTGGGGTTGTTGGGGTTGCAGACGAAGATCAGCCGGGTCCGGTCGGTGATGGCGTCGGCCATGGCGTCCAGGTCGTGCACATCACCGGAGGTCAGCGGCACCCGTACCGAGGTCGCGCCGCTGATCTGCGTGATGATCGGGTACGCCTCGAACGACCGCCAGGCGTAGATGACCTCGTCGCCGGGGCCCGAGGTGGCCTGGAGCAGCTGCTGGGCGACGCCGACCGAGCCGGTGCCGGTGGCCAGATGGGAGAGCGGGACGCCGAAGCGGTCGGAGAGCTCGTTCATCAGGCCCGTGCACGCCATGTCCGGGTAGCGGTTGAAGCCGGCCGCCGCGGCCGTCACGCTCTCCATCACCCCGGGCAGCGGCGGATAGGGGTTCTCGTTGGAGGACAGCTTGTAGGCGACCGGGCCGCCGGCCGCGGCGGGCTTGCCCGGCTTGTAGGTGGGGATACCCTCCAGCTCGGCGCGCAGCTTGGGGCTCGTCTCGCTCACCGCAGTCCTCCTCGCGACCACCGGCGGTCCGTCGTCACCACCGGCTTTCCAATGCTTCTCACCTTATGAGGATTCGGCCCCGCTGCGTACAGGTCGGACCCGACCTCCTCCGTCACACCGGCATCAGGGGCATCACACCGCGAACCGTACGAATCGGGGGGCGCGTCACACATATATCTACGCGCCGGTGGCTCACGCCGTGGCGCGCATCACCCGTGAAGGTGAGTTGAGACCTCTTCGAAACATCGAGAGCTTGGCAGGTGTGCGCACTCCGACAAGTCACACATCGCCATCGAAGGGCTCAACTCCCTTGTAATCCAATGCTCTTGACGGTGTATGACCATGCAGAAACGTGCCTGTCAACCGCTGCATATGCGTCCGCACTACCCCACCGCATGAGCCCTACTATCGGCTCGCCATGACAGCAGCAGGGAAGCACCAGGTGAGCCGCGCGGAAACCGCCCGCCGGGGCAACCGGCCGGGCCGGGCAGGCATCAGAGACGTCGCCGCCGCCGCCGGAGTCTCCATCACGACCGTCTCCGACGCCCTCAACGGCAAGGGCCGGCTCCCCGACGCCACCCGACGCCACGTCCGCGAGGTCGCCGACCGACTGGGTTATCGCCCGTCGGCAGCGGCCCGAACCCTCCGTACCGGCAAGTCAGGACTCATCGGCCTGACCGTGACGACGTACGGGGATGAACCTTTCACCTTCACCGAGTTCGCGTACTTCGCCGAGATGGCCCGTGCCGCCACCTCCGCGGCACTCGCCCGCGGCTACGCCCTGGTCATCCTGCCGGCGACCTCCCGCCACGACGTGTGGTCGAACGTCGCCCTGGACGGCACCGTGGTGATCGATCCGTCCGACCAGGACCCGGTCGTCAGCGAATTGGTCCGGCAGGGTTTACCGGTCGTCTCCGACGGCCGCCCGGTCGGCTCGCTGCCGGTCACGGCCTGGGTCGACAACGACCACGAGGCCGCCGTCCTCGGCATCCTCGACCACCTCGCCGACGCCGGCGCCCGCCGGATCGGCCTGCTGACCGGAACGACGACGGACACGTACACCCATCTGTCCACCACCGCCTACCTCCGCTGGTGCGAGCGGGTCGGACAGGACCCGGTGTACGAGGCGTACCCGGCGCACGACCCGTGCGCCGGCGCGGTGGCCGCCGACCGGCTGCTGGCCCGCCCCGACCGACCGGACGCCGTCTACGGCCTGTTCGACCCCAACGGCACCGATCTGCTCGCCGCCGCCCGGCGCTACGGGCTCCGGGTCCCGGACGACCTGCTGCTGGTCTGCTGCAGCGAGTCCACCGTCTACGCCAACACCGAGCCGCCCATCACCACGCTCTCGCTCAAGCCGCGCCGGATCGGCACGGCGGTGGTGCAGCTCCTCATCGACGCGATCGAGGGGGTCGAATCGGACCAACCGGTCGAGCAGGTGATACCGACCGAGTTGATCGTGCGTACCTCGTCCCAGCGACGTTCTCCGCGGACGACCGTCAGCCCGCCGCGGTCGCCCGAGGAGCAGTAGAACCCGACCGGAAGGCAGGCGGCAGAAGCCCTGCCCAACCGGGGCGAAAGCCGCGGTGAACCGGAGCGCCGCTCTGATTCACCACCCCTGGGTCATCACACGGCGCGATCGGCATTCCTATGATGGGCCCACGACACCGCGGGCCGCTGCGACCAGGCAGTCCGACGCGGTGCAGATGCGGCGCGATGGTGGAGGGGTCTGATGACTCAGGGGGCCGGTCAGGGACCCGAGGTGGAGCGGACGGCGACGTTGCGCGACTTCCGGGTACCCGCGTATGTCCACGAGACCGGTCCGTACGCCCAGCGCTCGCATCCGGACGCCGGCGGCGGCACGCCCCCGCGGGCTCACGGCGCCCACCCGGGCGATGTCGCGCCGCCGGCGGAGGAGAGCTACCCGGAGGGGTACACCCCCACCCGGCGCGATCTGCCCGTCATCAACCGCCGCGGTGACACGCTCCAGGTACCCCTCGCGCCGATGCCCGCGCCGACCGCGCCGCAGAACGGCGGTCCGGGACCGCTGTTCGTCGTCGGCGACGTCCACGGCTACCTCGACGAACTGATGGCCGCGCTGCGGGAGAAGGGCCTGATCGACGCCGCGGGCAACTGGTGTGCGGGCACCGCCCGGCTGTGGTTCCTCGGCGACTTCACCGACCGCGGCCCCGACGGCATCGGCGTCATCGATCTCGTGATGCGGCTGTCCGCCGAGGCCGCCGCGGCCGGCGGCTACTGCAAGGCCCTGATGGGCAATCACGAGCTGCTGCTGATCGGCGCCAAGCGGTTCTCCGACACCCCCGTCAACTCCGGCGCGGGCACCGCCACCTTCCAGGCGGCCTGGCTGCTCAACGGCGGCCAGAAGACCGACATGGACCGCCTCCAGGACCACCACCTCCAGTGGATGGCCCGGCTGGACGCCATGGAGGAGGTCGAGGGGCATCTGCTCGTCCACTCCGACACCACCGCCTACCTCGACTACGGCCGCTCCATCGACCAGGTCAACGACACCGTCCGCGAGACCCTCATCCGCAATGACGCGGACGAGTGCTGGGACCTGTTCCGCAAGTTCACCAAGCGCTTCTCCTTCCGCGACGAGGGCGGCTCCGACGCCGTACGCTCCCTGCTCGATACGTACGGCGGCACCCGCATCGTTCACGGCCACAGCCCGATTCCCTATCTGCTGGGCGAGGTCGGCTCCGAGGAGGGCGAGGACAGCGGCGGCCCGGTCGTCGAGGGACCGCATGTCTACGCCGACGGTCTGGCCATCGCGATGGACGGCGGAGTGACCATGGCCGGAAAGCTGCTGGTCCAGCAACTTCCACTGGATAACTGAACGTTCACTGGGCAGACGTCCCCCCGGGCCGGAACGACCGGAGATGGCGCAGGCCAGGGCCCAATTTCTGGAAACCCCCTGTCACCGTGTGCCGTCACCGCTCTACCATCGGCTTTATCCGTAGCAGGCTCCCCTCCGTTTCTGCCCGACGGCTCGTTGCCATGCGAGCCCCAAGCCCTACGGAGCATCGGGGGATGCACATGAACAGCGTTCCGCAGCACCTGCACAGTGAGGACCGCCAAGAGTACGAGCGGATCCTCGATGAGGCGCTGCGCTCCGCGCCAACCCGCCCGGAACTGGCCGCTGTCGGACAGCGGCTCAACCCCGAACAGCTGCGCACCATGGCGCTCAACGCCACCGCGATCATCACGGCGGCCGCGGCGACCGAGTACCAGCACTACGTGAAGGTCCGCGAGGAACTGCGTCATCCGGCGCCGTCCACCCCGTCGTCCGTCCGCGAGTCCGGCTCCAGCGAGTCGGGCAGCGGCGCGATGGGGCTCGCCGCCACCATGGGAGAGGCCACCGCCGAGACCGCCGGCGCGGGTGTCGTCGCCGTCGCGGCCGTCCTCACTCCCGTCCTCGCCGGGATCGCCGCGGCGATCTTCCTGCTCGTGGGTTACATCCTGAAGATGCTGACTCCCGAGCCGGCGTTCGCCCAGACCATGCTCACCACCGGTTGGGTGTTCGGCGCCGTGACGGCGGCCGCGATCCTAGTCGCCGCCGTCGGACTGCTGCTCACCGCGCTGCGCAACCGGCCGGCGCTCGACTCCGGCCCTTACGGGGAGCTGAGCGGTGAGGTGGCCCGGGCCAGGGAGGCCTGGCGTGAAGCCCTGCTGGAGCGCGGCGTACTGCCGTTCCTGCGGGACGCGCTGGCCGACCCCGGTACCGCCGCCGCCCTGCACCGCACCGCGCCCACGGCGCCGACCAGCCGTATCCCCAACCTCGGCTACGACCGTCCGGGCTTCAGCAGCCCCGGCGAGGGTCCCGGCACGGGTCCGCGCCCGAGCTTCAGCAGTCCGGACTACACCAGCCCGGATTTCGGGGGCCCGGAGCACCAGCCGGAGTGACCCTGGTCCCTCGGCTTGCGCCCCCACAGCGGGGAGCGCAAGCCGAATGTCCGGCATGCCTCCGGTGATCCCTCAGAAGATCCCGGCGTCGCGTGCGGCGACGGTCCACCGCGGGAACTCCGAGAGCAGCCGGTCGTACAGCTCCTGGTCGGGGACGGTGCTGATGTCGTCCACCGCGAAGAAGCCCACGTTGTCGACGCGTCGGCCGCGCATGGTGTCGAAGCGTTCCAGGACGCCGTAGTCGGACTTGCCGAGGCCCACGAACTGCCAGAAGATCGGCTCCTCGACGGCGGCCCGGAGCTCCTTCTCGATCTGGGCGTTGCGGTAGATGCCGCCGTCGGAGAAGAACAGCACGAGGGTGGGCGCGGCGGCGGGCGTCCGGCGGACGTAGTCGCGGACCTCGGCGATCACCTTCTGTTCCTCGTTCTGGATACCGACCGAACGCATGTCGACCTGGCTGTCCTCCAGGCCCTTCTTCCGCTTCTTGCCGCCGAACAGGCTCAGCTCACCGCAGCGCACATGCAGCCGCGTCCACTCCGGCAGCTCGCCGATGCTGAAGTCGGGCAGCCGGGCCGGGTTGGAGGCGAAGGTCCACGCCTGCATCTCGCCGTCGTCGTCCAGCTGCGCGGCCACGGCGGCCATCCGCTCCACGACGTCCGCGACGACGCCCCGGGAGTACAGGAACGACATGGACCCGGAGGCGTCCAGGACGAGGATGACGCGAGCCGTGATCCCGGTCGCGCCGTGCTTGCTGAGACTGACCGCGACCTGCTTCTTACGGAGGTCGAGCCGCTTGCGCATGTCCACCGGCAGACGCTCTTCACCCTTGGTGAGGCTGGGGGAGGCCGCCGGAGGCGTGCTGGGCCGCGCCGTCGGCGCGGGGGGTGCGGCGGGCGGTGCCATCGGCGCCGGGGGTGCGACAGGCGCGGCGGGGGCCGGTTGTACGGGCGCGGCCTGCGGCGGGGTCGGGGCCGCGGGCTCCTCCTCGTCCACCGTGATGCCGAAGTCCGTCGCCAGCCCGGCAAGCCCGGACGCGTACCCCTGCCCCACCGCCCGGAACTTCCACTTGCCCTGGCGCAGATACAGCTCCCCGCCGATGAACGCGGTCTCGGTCCCGGCCTCCATGACGAAGTGCGCGAGCTCGGCCCGGGTCCGCTCGTCGACCAGCCGCAGCTTCAGCCCCGGCACCTGACCGAACGTGCCGCCGTCGGCAGAGGCGCACAGCACGATCCGCTCGACGGCCGGTTCCAGCGACCCGAACTCCACCGTGACGGTGTCGGTGGTGGTGCCCGCGTCCCGCTGCTTGCCGAGGTGGCTCACGGCCTTGGAGGCGTGGTGCGGCTGGTTGTAGAAGACGAAGTCGCCGTCGTCCCGTACCCGTCCCGCCGCCGTGAGCAGCAGCGCCGAGGCGTCCACGTCGGGCACGCCCGGACCGTCGGACCAGGTCAGCTCCACACGCACAGCCGTCGCGTCCACGGGAAGGTTGGCGCCCTTGCTCAGTGCTGTCATGGGATCAGTGTGCCGACTGATCCCGTTCCGCCGGAAGGGCTCCGGTGAGTCGCTGGAGCGCCTCCCCCGTGGCGTAGAGCTGCACGAGCAGCGGTCGCAGCGCGAGCCCCGCCCCGGTCAGCGTGTATTCCGTCCGTACGGGGAATCCCCGGCGGCGCTCCACGGCCACCAGCCCGCGCTCCTCCAGCGCCCGCAGGCGCTCGCTGAGCACCTTGGCGGACACCTCCGGGAGCAGGCCCCGCAGTTCCGTGAAGCCCCGCGGGCCGCCCATCAGCTCACGCAGCACCAGAGTCGCCCAGCGGCCCGAGACCGCCGCGAGCGCGACCTCGACGGGACAGCCGGGCTCGGGACGCCGAGTACGGCCACACGGACCGGGAACCAGCTCGGGGTCCCAGGACGCGTGGCTTTCCGTTTGGTGACCTACATCGCCGGTGTGTTCGCTGGCCACATGACCCATTCCCCCAGTCTGCCGTTGGCGACCGAGGCCGCGGACCATCCGCACGTCTTCGAGCGCGCCTTCAACACCTTCGACCCCGAGGTCCTGGACCAGGTCTACGAGCCCGACGCCGGCTTCGTCCCCCACCCCGGCCGACTGACCACCGGCACGGAACGGCTCCACGCCAATGGTGAGTTCCTCGCCCTGCGCTGCCCGATCCGCGTCGCCCCGCGTCATACGTACGTCGTAGGCGATCTCGCGCTGCTGATCGTGGACTTCGTGATCGCGGGCACCGCCCCGGACGGCAGCCCGGTCCACCTCACCGGCACCGCCACGGATGTGGCCCGCCGCGGCCGGGACGGCTACTGGCGCTACGCGATCGACAACCCCTTCGGCGTGACCGAAGAGCCGACCACCCCCGCCGCCCCCGCCTGAGGCCTCTGTTTCACGTGAAACATCGACCTCGGGCAGGGGCAGGGGCAGGGGCAGCCGAGCCTCAGTCCGCGATCGGCAGGTACACGCGATTACCCGCGGCCGCGAACTCCTTCGACTTCTGCGCCATCCCGTCCTCGATCTCCCCCTTGGTCCCACCGTGCTGACGGCGGATGTCCTGGGAGATCTTCATCGAACAGAACTTCGGACCGCACATGGAGCAGAAGTGGGCGGTCTTGGCGGGCTCCGCCGGGAGGGTCTCGTCGTGGAACTCGCGGGCCGTGTCCGGGTCGAGGGCCAGGTTGAACTGGTCCTCCCAGCGGAACTCGAAGCGGGCGTCGGACAGCGCGTCGTCCCAGTCCTGTGCGCCGGGGTGGCCCTTGGCCAGGTCGGCCGCATGGGCGGCGATCTTGTAGGTGATGACGCCGGTCTTGACGTCGTCGCGGTTGGGCAGGCCCAGGTGCTCCTTGGGTGTGACGTAGCAGAGCATGGCCGTGCCCCACCAGGCGATCATCGCGGCGCCGATGCCGGAGGTGATGTGGTCGTAGGCCGGGGCCACATCCGTCGTCAGCGGGCCGAGCGTGTAGAACGGCGCCTCCTCGCAGATCTCCTGCTGAAGGTCGATGTTCTCCTTGATCTTGTGCATGGGCACATGGCCCGGGCCCTCGATCATCGTCTGCACGTTGTGCCGCTTGGCGATGGCGTTCAGTTCGCCGAGCGTCCTCAGCTCGGCGAACTGCGCCTCGTCGTTGGCGTCCGCGATCGAGCCGGGCCGCAGGCCGTCGCCGAGCGAGTACGTCACGTCATAGGCGGCGAGGATCTCGCAGAGCTCCTCGAAGTGCTCGTACAGGAAGCTCTCCTTGTGGTGCGCGAGGCACCACGCGGCCATGATCGAGCCGCCGCGCGAGACGATGCCGGTCTTGCGGTTGGCGGTCAGCGGGACGTACGGCAGGCGGACGCCCGCGTGGACCGTCATGTAGTCCACGCCCTGCTCGGCCTGCTCGATGACCGTGTCCTTGTAGATCTCCCAGGTCAGTTCCTCGGCCTTGCCGTCGACCTTTTCGAGGGCCTGGTAGAGCGGCACCGTGCCGATGGGGACGGGGGAGTTGCGCAGCACCCACTCGCGGGTGGTGTGGATGTTGCGGCCGGTGGAGAGGTCCATGACCGTGTCGGCGCCCCAACGGGTCGCCCAGGTCATCTTCTCCACCTCCTCCTCGATGGAGGACGTCACCGCGGAGTTGCCGATGTTGGCGTTGACCTTCACCAGGAACCGCTTGCCGATGATCATCGGCTCGATCTCCGGGTGGTTGACGTTCGCGGGCAGGACGGCACGTCCCGCCGCGATCTCCTCACGGACCACCTCGGGCGCGACGTTCTCCCGGATGGCCACGTACTCCATCTCGGGTGTCACCTCGCCGCGGCGGGCGTAGGCGAGCTGGGTGACCGCCTGGCCGTCCCGGCCGCGGCGCGGCAGGCGAGGCCGGCCGGGGAAGACGGCGTCGAGGTTGCGCAGATTGCCACCGCGCGGCGAGGTGTGCTTGATCCCGTCGTCCTCGGGACGGACCGGACGGCCCGCGTACTCCTCGGTGTCACCGCGGGAGATGATCCAGTTCTCCCGCAGCGGGGCCAGACCACGGCGGACGTCGGTGTCGGCGAGCGGATCGGTGTACGGACCGGAGGTGTCGTACAGCGTGACTGACTGCCCGTTGGTGAGATGCACCTGACGGACCGGCACCCGTAGATCGGGGCGCGAGCCCTCGACATACGCCTTGTGCCAGCCGATGGACTTCCCGGCCTCCTGGGACTGCTCGTCCTGGCTGGAGGCAGGCGTGCGTGCGTCCTTGATGGTCATGAGACCTACTCCCTACGCCGGCATTACCCGGTAACAGGTTCGGCGGTCGACGCAGCGATATCCGTCTGCCGATGTCCCGTGGGGAACATCACTCTCGGGTGACGTTCCACGTGAAACATCGCTGGGACGGAGGTCAGCGCCCTCTCAGCCCGGTGCTCCGAGCTCCCGCGTGTACAAAGGTGCCCCCACGCTAGCGTCAATTCGGGCGCGGTGAACAGGGGGCCCCTTTCGTTCTTGCGATGATCGGTCGGTGACCTCGACGCATGAACCCCCCGGCCATTCCTCCGGCGGCCATTCCCACAGCCACGCCCACGGTCCGGCGGCCCCGGTCTCCCAGCATCTGCGCAAGGTGATCGCCGCTGTCCTCATCCCGTTCGCCGCGGCGGTGGTCGTCGGGCTCGTGGTGCTGTGGCCGGGCGGTGCGCCCTCGCACGAGCGCACGGGGGTCGGCTTCGACCGGCAGACCCAGCACGCGACGGTCACCGAGGTGGAGAGCGTCAGCTGCGCCTCGGTCAACGCCTCCGGGGTCCCGCCGACCGGCGACACCTCCACCGCCGAGGGCTCCTCGGCGAAGCAACAGGCCGACGACACCTGCGACAAGGCGACGATCCGGGTCGACACCGGCAAGGACAAGGGCCGTACCTTCACCGAGATCGTGCAGCCGGACCAGTCCCGGCAACTGCACGAGGGCCAGGAGGTCATCGTCGCGTACGAGCCCTCGGCCCCCAAGGACCTTCAGTACGCGGTCACCGACGTCAACCGCCGGGTCCCGATGGCCGTGCTCGCCGGTATCTTCGCGCTCGCCGTGGTGCTGGTGGGGCGGCTGCGCGGGCTCATGGCACTGATCGCGCTGGCCATCAGCTTCCTGGTGCTGACCCTGTTCATCCTGCCCGCCATCCTCCAGGGGTCGAACCCGCTGGTCGTGGCCGTGGTCGGGTCGAGCGCCATCATGCTGATCGCCCTCTACATGTGTCATGGCCTGTCGGCCCGGACATCCGTGGCGGTGCTCGGCACACTGATCTCTCTGCTGCTGATCGGCATCCTCGGCTCCGTCTTCATCGACTGGGCCGCGCTCACCGGCAACACGGACGACAACACCGGTCTGATCCACGGGCTGTACCCGGAGATCGACATGAGCGGCCTGCTGCTCGCCGGCATCATCATCGGCTCGCTGGGTGTCCTCGACGATGTGACGGTCACCCAGACCTCGGCCGTGTGGGAGCTGCACGAGGCCAACCCCACGATGGGCTGGCGCGGGCTCTACCGGGCCGCTATACGCATCGGCCGCGACCACATCGCCTCGGTCGTCAACACCCTGGTGCTCGCCTACGCGGGTGCCGCGCTGCCACTGCTGCTGCTGTTCACGATCGCGGAGAGCAGCGTGGGCACGGTCGCCAACAGTGAGCTGGTGGCGGAGGAGATCGTGCGGACGCTGGTCGGGTCGATCGGCCTCGTCGCCTCGGTCCCGCTCACCACGGCCCTCGCCGCACTGGTCGTCTCTGCCGACCGCTCCGAGCGACAGCTCGCGGAGGCCGGCGGTCGGCCCGCCATGGCCGGAGGACCGTCGGCTCCGGGGCGTGGGGGGCGGGGGCGCCGTAGGAAGCGGTGACGCTCCTGGAGGAGGGCTTCGAGCCCCTCTCCCGGAGGAGAACCGTTCCTGCACCCCTCCCCGCTGAAGCGTTACGGCAGAACGGCCCCCACCCTTCCGTAACGCCTCAGCCCGCGCTCTGCTCCTCCGCCAGGATGCGGTCCAGAGCCTCGTCGAGGCTGGCGTCGAAGTCGGACAGAACACCCTCCTGGCCCAACGGCACCAGCTTGTCGGTGCGGTCGAGGAAGGCGATCAGCGGCGCCGAGGAGGACCGGAACAGCGCGTGATCGCCGCCGACCTGAAGCCGGATCAGCACATCGCCGAGGGCCTCGGGATCGGCCGGGGAGACCCGCACATCGCCCTCACCGCACGGCCGCCCCACCCCGTCGATCAGCAGCTCGCGCCCGAACGCCCAGGTCACCGGCGCGTCCCCGGGCAGATGAAAGGTCAGCCGCACGGCATAGGGATCACAGGTCTCGTACCGCAACTCCACCGGAATGCGGAAGGAGAGCTCCTCAGAGACGAGAAAGCTCATCATGACCTCTGCCTGTACGGACTCGCGCATCGCCTACCCCGTCATCTGCCGTCGTATTGGCCAGGAATGATCCTCCTGACACTGATGGAATCTTGCTGAACGTGCACGGGAGATCACAAGGAGTGAGTTTTCAGATGCTGATAGAGATCGCCAGTGACCCGAGATGTCGCCCGATCTCGGTCTCCAACTGCCGTGCCGCGGCCAGCAGCCGGTCGGCCTGATGGGACGGCAGGGAGATGGCCATCGTCGCCGCGGTGGTGCCCACGGTGATGGGGACGGCCGCGCACACCGTGCCCAGCGCGTACTCCTGACGCTCGGTCACCAGCTCCATGCGCTGCATCCGGTCCAGCCGCCGGAGCAGGCTGCGGCCGTCACCCACGGTGTACGGGGTGACGGGCTGCACCGGATAGCGCTCCAGGTGGTCACGGCGCGTGGCCTCGTCCACCTGAGCCAGCAGACACTGCCCGATGGCGTGCGCGTGCCCGGTCTCCCGGAAGTCGGCCCACTCCTCCACCGCCGGGTTGCCGGGGGTGTCGGAGACGCACATGACCTCGATCTCGCCCTCGCGGTACACCGCGTAGTACACGGGGACCCCGATGGCGTCCCGCCAGTGCGCCAGCGCGTCAGCGACCGTGCTGCGACGTTTCTCCTGCGCTCCGCTGCTGCTCAGCCGTTCGGCCGCCTCGCCGAGGAAGAACAGCCCTTTGTCGCGCCGTAGATAGCCCTCGTGGACGAGGGTGCGCAGCAGGTGGTACGCGGTGGGCAGCGCGAGGCCGTTCTCCCGGGCCAGTTGCTTGGCGGGGGCGCCGTGTTCGTGCTCGGCGACGGATTCCAGCAGGCGCATGGCGCGCTGCACGGATCCGATGAGGGTCGCGTTGTTCGCGCCGCCGGAGGGGTGCGCGGGGTCCTGCGGTGTCGGCTGTGTCGGGGGCCGGACGCAGGTCCCGGTACCGGGGTAGGGGGCCCGGGCGGACGCTCGGGCTGCGTGGGTTTCGGAGAGGGCGGTGTCAGCCGTGGCCAAGGGTCACTCCCGAAGCGCGAGGGGGCAGCCCGTGCGGGGAACACGGGTGGGGTGTACGCCGCTCGCGGGGTCGTCCCCGCGTCGATTTCCGGACTCTATTCGTCCGTCACCGCTCGCAAGCTGCCTGCCCGCAAAACTTCCCCCGGCCGAGGGAACCGATGAATCTGGTTACCGCTCACGCGCCCCGGAAGCCGCACCTCAGAAGCCGCGCTCAGAAGTCGTGCCGCGAGGAGGAGCTCGACGTGAACTTCCGTACGACATAGATCAGTCCGCCGACCAGGGCCACGAAGACCAGCACCTTGAACAGCAGCCCGATGACGAAGCCGACGACGCTCGCTATCAGCCCGCCGAACACGACCAGGGCGATGACCGGCACCGCGATCCACTTCACCCACCACGGCAGTCCCGCGAAGATCTCACCCATCGCCCTCGTCCTTACCTCTCCGCCCGTCGCAGTGCCGGGTCCGGTCGGACGGCCCGTGTCGTGTCCACGGATCCCGTCATCTACCTTGTCTGCCTTCGATGCTAGGGCCGCGGAGGGGTCCGGCGGGGGCCTCGCACCCCCTGTCCTCCCCTGATCGATCCCCTAGGGAATCCGGGGGCGGTCCCTCAGCTCTCCGGCGGAGAGAACACCACGAGCACCCGCAGGTCCTCGCTGATGTGGTGGAACTTGTGGGCCACCCCGGCCGGCACGTACACCACACTGCCCCGCGCCACCTGCGTGGTCTCCATGCCCACGGTGATCGCGGCGCGGCCGCTCACCACGAAGTAGACCTCGTCCTGGTTGTGCGGCCGCTGTGGATCGTGCTCGCCCGCGTTCAGCGCGTAGAGACCGACCGACATGTTCCGCTCCCGCAGAAACTGCAGGTAGGCGCCCTCGTTGGCGGCGCGCTCCGCCTCCAGTTCATCCAGCCGGAAAGCCTTCATCGCCCTTGTCCGCCCTCATCCCTCTGCTCGTATCCGATCTCGTCTGCCACGATCAGACACATGAAGAATTTTGTAGTCAAGACGATCGCCAACGCGGGCGCCCTGGCGGTCGCCGTGTGGCTGCTGGACAAGATCACCCTGACCGGTGACAGCACGGGCAAGAAGGTCGGCACGCTGCTGCTGGTCGCGCTGATCTTCGGCCTGGTCAATGTCCTGGTGAAGCCGATCGTGAGCCTGCTGAGCCTGCCGCTGCTCATCCTCACGCTCGGCCTGTTCACCCTGGTCGTGAACGCGCTGATGCTGTTGCTGACCTCATGGCTCGCCGACAAGTTCGACCTGAGCTTCCATGTCGACGGCTTCTGGACCGCGGTGCTCGGCGCCCTGATCATCTCGATCGTCTCCTGGGCGCTCAACGTCGTCCTGCCCGACGGGGACTGAGCCCGATGACCTACCGCGTCTGCTTCGTCTGCACCGGCAACATCTGCCGCTCCCCGATGGCCGAGTCGGTCTTCCGCGAGCGCGTGGCCGAGGCCGGTCTCGACGGCCTGGTCGAGGTCGACAGCGCCGGCACCGGCGGCTGGCACGAGGGCGACCCGGCCGACCCGCGCACCGTCTCCGTCCTGGAGGAGCACGGGTACGACGGCGGCCACACCGCGCGCCAGTTCCGGTCCTCCTGGTTCGCCCGTCTCGATCTGGTCGTGGCGCTCGACGAGGGCCACCTCAAGGCGCTGCGCCGGCTCGCCCCGACCGAGCAGGACGCGGCGAAGGTGCGGCTGCTGCGGTCCTACGACCCCTCCGCCGGCGACGACCTCGACGTGCCGGATCCGTACTACGGGGGCATGGAGGGCTTCGAGGAGTGCCTGGAGATGGTCGAGGCGGCGAGCACCGGGCTGCTGGAGGCCGTACGCGAGGCGGCTCAGGGGCGAGCGGCATGAGCGGGGCGGCCCGGCCTCCGGCGGCCCTGGGGGAGGGCACGCGCGCTGTGCGGGCCGGGCTGCCCGAGCCGGTCAAGCATGAACCGACCCTGCCCGGACCGATGTTCGCGGCTCACTTCCATCTGCCGGGCGACCCGGTCGGCCCATACACCTACGGCCGCGACGAGAACCCGACCTGGACCCATCTGGAGCGGGCCGTGGGCGAGTTGGAGGCCCCGGGCGAGGATGGCGTCGAGACGCTCGTCTTCGCCTCGGGCATGGCCGCCATCTCCTCGGTCCTCTTCTCCCAACTGCGCACCGGGGACACGGCCGTCCTGCCCAGCGACGGCTACCAGGCACTGCCCCTGGTACGCGAGCAGCTGGAGGCGTACGGCGTCCAGGTGCGGACCGCGCCGACCGGCGGCGACGCCCAGCTCGACGTCCTCGACGGCGCCCGGCTGCTGTGGATCGAGACGCCCTCCAACCCCGGTCTGGACGTCTGCGACATCGGGCGGCTGGTCGAGGCGGCGCACGCGCGGGGCGCCCTCGTGGCCGTCGACAACACGCTCGCCACACCGCTCGGGCAGCGCCCGCTGGAACTCGGCGCGGACTTCTCCGTGGCGAGCGGCACCAAGCAGCTCACCGGGCACGGCGACCTCCTGCTCGGCTACGTCTGCGGCCGCGGCGGAGCGCCGATGGCCGCCGTACGCCGCTGGCGCAAGATCGTCGGCGCGATTCCCGGTCCCATGGAGGCGTGGCTCGCGCATCGCTCCCTCGCCACGCTCCAGTTGCGGGTGGACCGGCAGAACGCCACCGCTCTCGCGGTCGC
This sequence comes from Streptomyces cinnabarinus, assembly GCF_027270315.1. Taxonomy (NCBI): domain Bacteria; kingdom Bacillati; phylum Actinomycetota; class Actinomycetes; order Kitasatosporales; family Streptomycetaceae; genus Streptomyces; species Streptomyces cinnabarinus. Next base: position 4,550,989 of record NZ_CP114413.1, read on the forward strand.
CGAGGCGCTGCGGGACTGGCCGGAGGGGCTCGGGGTGCGCTACCCGGGCCTGCCCTCCGACCCCTCTCACGCGACCGCCGCACGGCAGATGCGCCGCCACGGGTGCGTGGTCTCCTTCACCCTCCCCACCCGCGAGCGGGCCGAGCGCTTTCTCGGTGCGCTGCGGCTGGTGGACGACGCGACCAGCTTCGGCGGGGTGCGCTCCACGGCGGAGCGGCGCGGACGCTGGGGCGGGGACGCGGTACCGGAGGGCTTCGTGCGGCTCTCCGTGGGTGCCGAGGACCCCGAGGACCTGGTGGCCGATGTGCTGCGTGCGCTGGAGGAGTCGGCGGGGCTGACCGCCTTCGGATGAGGTCGGCTACGGCTCGACGAGGGGCCGACTACGTACAACGGACGGTCCGAGCCTCCCCCCTCGTGGCTCGGACCGTCCTCGGTTCCGCGCGCGAAGAACCGCGCGAACAAGGCTAGTTGACTCTGTGTCAGTGTCCAATCACAGTAGCGACAGAGACCTATCGACTTATTTATAGTTGGGCGCGGCCGGGGGGCTGAGGGAGGTCGGAGAAGGGGAGGGTGCGCCATGGACTTGGCCTTGCTGCGTACCTTCATCACGGTGCACCGGGCCGGTTCTTTCACCCGCGCCGCCGCGCTGCTCGGGCTGTCCCAGCCGGCCGTGACCTCCCAGATCCGCACCCTCGAACGGCAACTGGGCCGGCCTCTCTTCCTCCGCCAGGCCCGCGGGGTGACACCGACGACCATCGGCGACGAACTCGCGCACAAGGCGGCGCCCCATCTGGACGCGCTGGTGGAGATCACGGAGGCCGGTCTCGACGACGAGTCCTCCTTACGGACGCTGCACCTCGCCGGGCCTCCCGAGTTCACCGCCGAGCGCGCGCTGCCCGCGCTCACCGAGCTGACCGGTGAGGACGGCCAGGGCTTCGCGCTGCGGGCGTCCTTCGGCAATGCCGAGGAGACGCTGGAGGGGCTGGCCGCCGGACATCATGATCTGGCCATCTGTACGGCCCGCCCACGCGGTGCCCTGCTCACCGCGACTCCGCTCTGCGACGAGGAGCACGTCCTGCTGGCCGCCCCGCGCTGGGCCGAGAAGATCGGTCCCGGGTCGCCGCGCCACAAGGGGGCTCCGGCACTGGACGAGGTTCCGGTGATCGAGGTGCATGAGTCGCTGCCCTTCGTCTCCCGCTACTGGGCCTCCGTCTTCGACTCCCGCCCGGCCGTCCCCGGCACCGTCATCGTCCCCGATCTACGAGCCGCCCTTGCCTGCGCCATCGCGGGCGCCGGTCTCGCGGTGCTGCCCCGCTATCTCTGCGCCCCCGCGCTGGACCGCGGCGAGGTCGTCTCCCTGCACGAACCCGCCGTACCACCCCTGCGGACGTACTTCCTGGTCGTGCGCACGGGCACGCTGGCGATGCCGCATGTCGCGCGCGCCCATGAGTGGCTACTGCACTCGGCGTCCGAATGGTGCTGAGCTCGATCGAATGGTGCTGAGCTCGATGTTTCACGTGGAACCAGCCGGGCCACATTTCTCCCATGACCGTCCGACCCGTGGTCAAGCGCACCGCCCGCGCCGTTCTGCTGGACGGTGACGACCTGATCCTGATCAAGCGCACCAAGCCGGGCGTGGATCCCTACTGGCTGACTCCCGGCGGCGGGGTCGAGCCGACGGACACGACCGTCGTGGACGCCCTCCATCGTGAGGTGTACGAGGAGCTCGGCGCCAAGATCGTCGATGTCGTGCCCTGCTTCGTCGACACCGTCGAGCACATCGGCGAGGACGGCGGCGCAACCGGCGTGAAGGTGCAGCACTTCTTCGTCTGCCGTCTGGAGTCGATGGACACGTCCCTCAGACACGGGCCGGAGATCGACGAACCGATCGGCGAGTACGAGATCGTGCGGGTGCCGTTCACCCGTGTCGGCATCGCCTCCGTCCACCTCGTTCCGCTGTCGCTGCGGCACTATCTCGACGGCAACATCGAGGGCGTACGGGCGATGCACGCGCCGGACCTGGGCTGAGCTCAGCCGCCCGCGGTGACGAGTTCCTCCAGCGCGTCATGGCGGATGCGCGCCGAGGGGATCCCGCTGGCCCTGAGGACGTCCACACCGCTGCGGATCATGCCCGGCGGGCCCGAGACATAGGCGTCGTACTCGTACCAGGGGCCGAACGACCGGATGGCATCGGGCAGCTGGATCAGTCCGTTCCGGTCGACGACGGGACGGACCTCCAGCCAGGGGTGGGACTGCTGGAGCCGGAGCATGGTGTCGATGTCGTAGAGGTCGTGATCGCTGCGGGCACCGTAGAACACCTCGACCGGGCGCCGCTCGCCGCGCTCGGCGACATCCTCGACCAGGGCCTTGATGGGGGCTATGCCGGTGCCGCCACCCAGGCACAGCAGTCCGCTGTCGGTGCTGTGGTCGACGGTCATCGAGCCGGCCGGCGGCCCCAGCCGGAGGATGTCGCCCGGGCGGGCCCGGTGCACAAGCGCGTTCGACACCCACCCGGCGGGCACGGCCTTCACATGGAACGACAGCAGACCGTCGGAGCGCGGCGCGGAGGCGAAGGAGTAGTGCCGCCAGATCCGCGGCCACCAGGGCGTCTCCAGGCTGGTGTACTGGCCCGCGAGGAAGGGATAGGGCTGGTCGGGGCGGACGGTGACGACGGCGATGTCCCGGGTCCGCAGTTCGTGCGAGACGACCTCCGCGTACCACCAGGCCGGAGCGCGCAGCTCGTCCGAGGCCGCAGCGTCGATCATCACCTGCGAGATCGTCGTGTACGTCCGCACCCAGGCCGCCTCCGTCTCCGCGTCCCAGACGGAGGCGTACCTGCTCAGCGCCCCGATCAGGCACTCGCCCACGGCCGGGTAGTGCTCGGCGCGGGTGCCGTACTTGCCGTGGCCCCGGCCCAGGTTCTGGAGATACGCGACCAGCACCTCGGTGTTGTCGATGTGCTCGGCGGCCGTGAGCAGCGCCTTGAGCAGCCGGTCCCGCTGGGTGTCCATCGCGGCCGGGAACAGGGAGCGCAGCTCGGGGTGGCGTACGAAGAGCAGGGCGTAGAAGTAGGACGTCACCTTGTCGGCCACCGGGCCGACTTCGGCCATCGTCCGGCGGATCAGAACGGCGTCCGGTGAATCCTGCTGAGCGAGTTCGGGGCGGGGCGCGAACCAGTCGCCCCCGCCGCCGGAAGTGCCGTTGTCGGCCGGCGTGGTGGTCGGAGCGTCCATGGTGTGTGCCTCGCCTCGAACATCTTTCGGTCGGTCTGCGCACTTCCGTGTCGGAAGATGCCTGCTTCCCCCGCAGACGGCTTGCTGTCCCGTTCGGTGCCACGGCCGATGCGGCCACAGTCAACCCGGATCAACACGGGGTGCTGCCGCATAAGCGCAAATGCGGGTCTTCGATCACTCCGTCCCGTTAGGCTCTATCGCCCTGTTCTCGGTGCGCACGGGTCCCGGTGCGCTCCTTCCGGAGGCCGTCCCGGATGCGAACGGGACGCCGAACCGGAGTCGACCCTACCGGCCGACGGCGCCCGCACAAGCCCCTCCTTTCCCTGTCACTTGTCGACCAGGGGCGACGCTCCGATTTCGTTCAACTACCCGGCGGGCTGCACCAATTCATAGGCTTCCCACAGATCCCTCCCCATGTAGGCGTGGGTCGCCAGCCCGGTCAGATGACGATCCGCGTTGACCGCCACCGAGATCGGTACGACAGCGAACAGTTCGGTGTCCGACATGGAGTCGCCATAGGCGATGCAGTCGGTCCGGGTGACTCCGAACTCCGTGCACAAGCGGTCGGCTATGCGCACTTTGGCGGCGGCACTGAGAACTCCGGCCGGATCGACCGGCTCGGTGAACGGCACGGCGGGGAAGCGGGACCCATGGGCCGCGTGCGCGCCCCAGCCGATGAGCCGCTCGACGAAGAAGGAGGGCGAGAGGGAGACGACGGCGCAGTAGTCCCCCTGCCGTCGGATCTCCGCCCAGACCTCACGGATCCGCGCCAGCCAGGGAGCCCCCTCGAAAGCGGCCGTGACATGCGCGTCGGTGAGTTCCGCCCAGAGCGCGTGGGCCCGCACCGCGTACTCCGGCGGGTCGATCCTGCCCTCGGAGATCGCCCGGTCCAGCGCCACCGCCTCGGCCTCCAGGCCGAGTTGCCGTGAGATCTCCACGGGGGCGGTGCTCCCGTGCAGCAAGGTGCCGTCGAGGTCGAAGAGATGCAGTCTCGCCATGACCGATGAGGCTAGTGCGCCGGTCGACACCCGGGTTCATCGCTTGAGACTGGTGCACTGTTCGTCCATGTTTCACGTGAAACAGCCTGCGCAGACCGCCGTCCTGTGACCTTGGCCATGACGTGGCCAAAAGCTCCTACGTCTCACCGGAAACGGCTGGACGCCGAGGGCACCGGTCAGACAGCCTGACCTGCGTGCCGACTCCTTCCGCCGCCGCTCTGCCCATCCGCCGTCTGACGCTCCGCGATCTCACCGCCTGCGCCGACCTGTCCGAGAACCGGGGATGGCCCCGGGAGGAACACAAGTGGGGCTTCCTCCTCACCGCCGGGAAGGGCTACGGCATCGACGACCCCGAGGGCGGGCTCGTCAGCGCCTGCGTGGTCACCCGGTACGGCCCGCACGAACGCCCCGATCTGGCGGCCATCGGCATGGTGCTGGTCGCCGAACGGCACGCTCGTCGGGGCATCGGACGCCATCTGATGCGGCACGTCGTCTCGGCCATGGACACCGTTCCGCTGACTCTGCACGCGACGCCGAACGGCCGGCCCCTGTACGAGGAGCTCGGCTTCAAGGCCACCGGCCGGGCGGAGATGCTGCACGGCCGTTTCACGCCCCGAGGAGCGGAACCGCGGGTCGCCACGCGCGCGGCCACCGCCGAGGACCTCGCCGCGATCCTCCGGCTCGACGAGGAGGTCTTCGGCTCGGACCGCACCCCGCTCATCACCCGGCTGCCCGCCTTCGCCGACCAGCTGCGGGTCGCCGAGGAGGACAGCCGGATCACCGGGTACGCGGCGGCCTGGCCCAACATGGACACCCATGTCGTGGGCCCGCTGATCGCCCAGGACACCCGGACCGCACAGGCCCTGATCTCCTCCCTCGCCGCCCACACCGACCGCCCGCTGCGCACCGACATCGACGTACGGCACGAGGAACTGCTGGCCTGGGCCAAGGAGCGGGGCCTGGCCTCCGTCGCCTTCAACGCGGTGATGACCTACGGCATGGACGAGCTGCCCGGGGACTGGCAGCGCCGGTTCGCCCCGCTCACGGTGGCGGCGGGCTGAACCCCGCGAACACGATGAACGCCGGTTCCCGTAAGGAACCGGCGTTGTCGGTCGGTCAGACCTGGGCGAGCGTCTGTTCCTCGGCGTGCGCGCTCGCGGCCACCGCGGCACTGGGCCTGCGGTCCCGGCGCTCCAGGGCCGCCGAGAGGAAGGCCAGCAGCAGCGCGGCCGCGGCGAGGGCGGCGCCGACCCAGTTGGGGGAGGTGTAGCCGAGGCCGGCCGCGATGACCAGACCGCCGAGCCAGGCGGAGAGCGCGTTGCCGAGGTTGAAGGCGCCGATGTTCACGGCGGAGGCCAGCGTCGGAGCGCCGTGCGCCTGGTCCAGGACGCGCTTCTGCAGCGGCGGCACCGTGGCGAAGCCGAGGGCGCCAATGAGCGCGATGGTGACGGCCGCGAGGACCTTGTTGTGGGCGGTGAGGGTGAACAGAGCCAGCACCACGGCGAGGGCGCCCAGCGAGACGTACAGCAGCGGCATCAGCGCGCGGTCGGCGAGCTTGCCGCCGACGAGGTTGCCGACGACCATGCCGAGCCCGAAGAGGACCAGCAACCAGGTGACCGAGCCCTCGGCGAATCCGGCGGCGTGGGTCATCATCGGCGCGATGTAGGTGATGGCCGCGAAGACCCCGCCGAAGCCGAGCACGGTCATCGCCATCGCCAGCAGGACCTGGGCGTTCTTGAAGGCGGCCAGCTCATGGCGCAGCCGTACGCCTTCCGGCCGGGGCAGGTCGGGGACCAGCCGGGCGATACCGACGAGGCCGACCACACCGAGTGCGGCGACGATGCCGAAGGTGACCCGCCAGCCGACGGTCTGTCCGACGAAGGTGCCGAGCGGCACGCCGACCACATTGGCGACGGTCAGTCCGGTGAACATCATCGCGATGGCGCCCGCCTTCTTGTCCGGGGCGACCAGCTCGGCGGCGACGACCGATCCGATGCCGAAGAAGGCACCGTGGGCGAGTGAGGCGACCACCCGGCCGATCAGCACGACGGCGAAGGCGGGGGCGAGTGCGGACAGCAGGTTCCCTGCGATGAACAGGGCCATCAGCAGCATCAGCATCCGCTTGCGGGAGACCTTGGTGCCGAGCACGGTCATCAGCGGCGCTCCGACCACCACACCGAGGGCGTAGCCGGTCACGAGCAGACCCGCGGTGGGGATCGAGACCCCGAAGTCGCTCGCGACCTCAGGCAGCAAGCCCATGATCACGAACTCGGTGGTTCCGATTCCGAAGGCCCCGATCGCCAGGGCCAGGAGCGCGAGCGGCATGGGATGCCACCTTCCCAGAAGATTGCAGGAGAGCTTTACGTGCCAACACAATACTTGCGCACGCGCTATATTTGCAAGCGATGGCAATTGCGGTCCTGGTCTACCCTGGCTGCGGCCGCTCAGGGACGAAGGAGACCCCATGACAGCGACGGATCCCGCGCTCACCGCCCTCGCCCAGGGCTGGTGCGCCCTGTCCCTGCTGCACGGGCGGATCGAGCCCCACATCGAACGCGCCCTCCAGTCCGGGCACGACCTCAGCGCACGGGAGTACTCCCTGCTCGACGTCCTGAGCCGCCAGCACGACGGCGAGGGCGGCCACCTCCAGATGAAGCAGGTCGCCGACGCGGTCGTGCTCAGCCAGAGCGCCACCACCCGTCTGGTGACCCGCCTGGAGGACCGCGGACTGCTGACCCGCTACCTGTGCCGCACGGACCGGCGCGGGATCTACACCGACGTCACCGAGTCGGGCCTGCAACTCCTGGAGGAGGCCCGGCCGACCAATGACGGCGCCCTGCGGGAGGCACTGGATGCGGCCGCCAGGAACCCCGAACTGGAGCCGCTGGTACGGGTCGTGGAGTCCCTGCGCGTTCCCGTCGTCCCCGCGCAGGCATGAACCGGCCTGGTCCGGCAGCCCCGCATAGGGTGGGCGCCATGGGAGATCTTGAGATACGCCCCGCCACCGCGGACGACATCCCGGCGATCGTCGCGATGCTCGCCGACGACCCGCTGGGCGCCCAGCGCGAGTCACCGGACGACCTGACCCCCTATCTGTCGGCCCTGGAGCGCCTGAGCCGCGATCCCCACCAGTTCCTGGTGGTGGCCGACCGGGACGGGCAGGTCGTCGGAACCCTCCAGCTCACGATCATCCCCGGCCTCTCCCGCAAGGGTGCGACCCGCTCGATCATCGAGGCCGTCCGGATCCACGCCGACGAGCGGGGCAGCGGCCTGGGAACGCAGTTCATCGAGTGGGCGGTCGAGGAGTCCCGCCGCCAGGGCTGTTCTCTGGTCCAGTTGACCTCGGACGCCTCCCGCACCGACGCCCACCGCTTCTACGAGCGACTCGGGTTCACGGCCTCGCATGTGGGCTTCAAGCTCGCGCTGTGAGAAGGCGACGTCCTGTTGAGTGGCGAGGCGGGGTCCTGTTTCACGTGAAACAGGACCCCGCCTCGCTCTGACCGCTACCCGATGCCCCGCCAGCCCTCCGGATCCACTCCACCCGGCACCGGAGCCCCCTCGTCGTACGGCTGACGCGTGAACACGAACGACCCGAGGTCCAGATGACTCACGCTCCCGTCAGAGCGCCGTACGGCCCGCAGCGGCTCTCCGGCGTAGTAGCCCTCCAGGCCGGTCCAGGTGCCGTCGCCATTGGCCCGGAACCGTGAGCGACGCCCCTTGCCGGACAGCGGCTCCAGCGAGACGAGCCCGTCGGCCGTCACCCTCAGCGCGAAGGCATGCGTCCCCCAGTACCACTGCCCCGCCAACTCCAGTACGCCCGGATCGACTTCGGCCATCGGCCGCCAGGGTTCCGGGATCCGCGGCTCCGCCTCGGCCACGATGCGCACCAGATCGGCAGCGACCAGCGAGAGCAGCGGCCCCGAGGTGCAGTTGGCGAGCACCACCGCGGCGACGTCGTCGCTCTCGCTGAAGAAGAGGCTCGCCAGAAAGCCCGGCAACGAGCCCGAGTGCCCCGCGAGCAGTCGGCCGTCCCGGTGCTGGATCTGCATCCCGAGCCCGTACGCGGCACCGTCGGCGACGTCCGCGGCCTCGCCCGGCGCGGCCGGCGTCCGCATCTCCCGGACGCTCTCCGCGCTCAGCACCCGGTCGTCCCCCTGGATCAGGAAGGCCGCGAACCGCGCCAAGTCGGCCGTGGTGGACCACAGTTGACCGGCAGGAGCCATTCGCCCGAGATCCTCGGCGGGCTCCGGCAGCATCGCGTCGGCCCATGGATGCACCGCCCAGCCCCCCGCATGCGGTGCCCGCGGTCCCCCGCTGGTACGGCTCAGGCCCAGCGGTTCAAGCACTTCCCGTCGCAGCACGTCCTCCCAGGGCTCCCCGCGCAGCTTCTCCACGAGCGCGCCCAGCAGGGTGTAGCCGGGGTTGGAGTAGTGGTGACGGCGGCCGACAGGATGCAGCAAGGGCTGCTCGCCCAGCACATCGGAGAGTCCGGGCCGCAAGGATCCGGGCGTCCGCTCCCACCAGGGCCCCGGCGACTCGGCGGCCAGCCCCCCGGTGTGGGCGAGGAGTTCGGCGACGGTGGCCTCCCCCGCGCCGGTCCCGGGCAGATGCTTCTCCAACGGGTCCCCGAGGTCGAGCAGCCCCTCGTCCCGCAGCCGCAGCACCAGAACGGCCGTGAAGGTCTTGGTGATCGAGCCGATCCGGTACTGCACGTTCTCGTTCGGCACCTCCCCGTCCACACAGCTCCGGGCCCCGTGCCACACCGCCTGCCCGTCCCGTACGACCGCCGCGACCAGTGAGGGCGCGCGCCCCTCGGACTGGGCCACGGCGATCCGGTGCAGCAAGGCCCGCCGGGTGCCGGGCAGCAACTCTTCCTGAGGTGTCGTCATTCCCCCAGTCCACCCCGTAGGGCCGGTGGGAGTCGAGCGCATAACCCACGAGGCGGGTTGCAGGAGCTCGCCGCTCGTGAGGCGGCTTGCCCGTGTCGGCCGAGTGCACCACGCTGATCCCGAGCACGAGGACTACCGGCGAGCCCGGATCGCGCACCGATGAGTTTCCCGCGCCGCGCTGGTCCATACACCGGACACCCACGGACGGAAGGCTCAGCCATGCGGAAATTGATCTACGGCATGAACCTGACCCTGGACGGCTACATCGCCGCGGCCGGCGACGACATCGGCTGGGGCGGAACGCCGAGCGACGAGCTGTTCCAGTTCTGGCTCGACCACGAGCTGGCGAGTGGCCTGTCCCTGTACGGACGCAAGCTGTGGGAGGCGATGAGCTCCTACTGGCCGACCGGCGACCAGCAGCCCAACGCCACCCCGGCACAGATCGAGTTCGCGCGGAACTGGCGGGACACGCCGAAGGTGGTGTTCTCCTCGACGATCGACAAGGTCGACTGGAACACCCGCCTGGTCACCGGCGACGCGATCGCCGAGATCACCCGGCTCAAGGCCGAGGACGGCGGCCCGATGACCATCGGCGGCGCGACGCTCGCCGGGGCGGCCATGCACGCCGGGCTGATCGACGAGTACGTGATCGCCACCCATCCGGTCCTGGTGGGCGGCGGCACACCGTTCTTCACCGCGCTGGACAGCTGGGTGAACCTGAACCTGGTGGAGACGCGGACGCTTCCCGGCGGCGTGCTCGTGACCAGGTACGAGACGAGGCGCTGAGCAGCAGCACACCGACCGGTCCCCGACACCTGCGGTGGGTCAGGTCTGCGCCATGTCGACGAAGCGCGAGTAGTGGCCCTGAAAGGCGACCGTGATCGTCGCCGTCGGGCCGTTACGGTGCTTGCCCACGATGATGTCCGCCTCACCCGCTCGCGGTGACTCCTTCTCGTAGGCGTCCTCGCGGTGCAGCAGGATCACCATGTCGGCGTCCTGCTCGATGGAGCCGGACTCACGCAGGTCGGACACCATCGGCTTCTTGTCCGTGCGCTGCTCGGGACCACGGTTCAGCTGCGAGAGCGCGATCACCGGGACCTCCAGCTCCTTGGCGAGCAGCTTGAGGTTACGGGACATGTCCGACACCTCCTGCTGACGGCTCTCGGACCGCTTGGAACCACCGGACTGCATCAGCTGGAGATAGTCGATGATCACCAGCTTGATGTCGTTGCGCTGCTTCAGCCGACGGCACTTCGCACGGATCTCCATCATCGACAGGTTCGGGGAGTCGTCGATGTAGAGCGGCGCGGCGGAGACCTCGGGCATCCGGCGCGCCAGCCGGGTCCAGTCCTCGTCCGTCATGGTGCCGGAACGCATGTGGTGCAGCGCCACCCGCGCCTCGGCGGACAGCAGACGCATCGCGATCTCGTTGCGCCCCATTTCGAGGGAGAAGATGACGCTGGCCAGGTTGTGCTTGATCGATGCCGCCCGTGCGAAGTCCAGCGCGAGCGTGGACTTACCCATGGCGGGACGGGCCGCGATCACGATCATCTGGCCCGGGTGCAGGCCGTTGGTGAGCGAGTCGAGGTCCGTGAACCCGGTGGGCACACCAGTCATCTCACCCGTACGGGAGCCGATCGCCTCGATCTCGTCGAGCGCGCCCTCCATGATGTCGCCGAGCGGCAGATAGTCCTCGCTGGTGCGCTGCTCGGTGACCGCGTAGATCTCGGCCTGGGCCCGGTTGACGATCTCGTCGACGTCGTCGTCGGCCGCGTATCCCATCTGCGTGATCCGCGTACCCGCCTCGACCAGTCGGCGCAGGACCGCCCGCTCATGGACGATCTCCGCGTAGTACTCGGCGTTCGCCGCCGTCGGGACCGTCTGGACGAGGGTGTGCAGATACGATGCGCCGCCGACCTTGTTGATCTCACCGCGCTTGGTGAGCTCGGCGGCAATGGTGATCGGGTCGGCCGGCTCGCCCTTGGCGTAGATGTCGAGGATCGCCTGGAAGATCGTCTCGTGCGCGGGCTTGTAGAAGTCATGGCCCTTGAGGACCTCGACCACGTCCGCGATGGCGTCCTTGGACAGCAGCATGCCGCCGAGGACGGACTGCTCGGCGTCGAGGTCCTGGGGCGGCACCCGCTCGAAGGCGGAACCGCCGCCGTCCCATTCGCCGTTCTCCCGGCCGCGGTCGTGCTGTTCGTCGCGGCCCCGGCCGCCGTCACCGCGGCGGCGGGAGGCGGGCAGACGATCACTGGGCCCGCTGTCGGCCCACGGGTCGTCCAAGGGCTCGGAAATGCTCACCGAGCCACCTCCTCCCGTCCGCCGAGCGGACCTCGCCGTGCCCCTAAGTTCTACGGCACGCCACTGACAAATAAGAGGCCCAACTCCGGTTCTGACCCGTCGGTTTTGTGTCGTTTTCTCGACCGACGGACGGAGCGGGCGCCGGACTACGGTAGGCCCGCGGGCACCGTCAGCCAATCTGGTTATCCACAGGCCATGTGGACGACGGCCCGGATGCTGTGGAGAACTCCGCAAAACCTGTGCACGACCCGGTGGACAGCCCTGTGAACAAGCCGACTCGATTTCCAAGAGACCATCTCTGACCTGCAGGTTTCCCATCCACCGGCTGTGCAGAAGAAAAAGTTGCCCAGTCGGCTCAAGATCACTTCGAACGATGCACGAAAGCGCACACCCCGTGTGAAGAAGTAAGGGTCACTCATCAATTGCATCTCTTACCTGTGGACGATTAGATTAGTGCTCATGACACAGGCCCCCGCGACCCCCAAGGCCATCCGCCGCCGACACGATCGAGAGATCATCGCGCTGGCCGTCCCGGCCTTCGGCGCACTGGTCGCCGAGCCCCTGTTCGTCATCGTCGACAGCGCGATCATCGGCCATCTCGGCACCGCCCAGCTCGCCGGGCTCGGCGTCGCCTCCGCACTCCTCATGACCGCCGTGAGCATCTTCGTCTTTCTCGCGTACGCCACCACCGCGGCCGTCGCCCGCAGGGTCGGCGCGGACGACCTCCCCGCCGCCATCCGCCAGGGCATGGACGGAATCTGGCTGGCCCTCATCCTCGGCGCCGCCGTCATCGCGGCCGTCCTGCCCACGGCACCGTTCCTCGTGGACCTCTTCGGCGCCTCCGACACCGCGGCCCCGTACGCGACCACCTATCTACGGATCTCCGCCCTCGGCATACCGGCCATGCTCGTCGTCCTCGCCGCCACCGGAGTCCTGCGCGGCCTCCAGGACACCCGGACCCCGCTCTATGTCGCCATCGCGGGCTTCATAGCCAACGCCGTCCTCAACGCCGCCCTCGTCTACGGCGCCGATCTCGGCATCGCGGGCTCCGCCTGGGGCACCGTCCTGGCCCAGTGCGGCATGGCGGCGGCCTATCTCGTGGTCGTCGTCCGGGGAGCCCACCGACACGGTGCCTCACTGCGTCCCGACGCCGCGGGAATCAGGGCCTCGGCCCAGGCGGGCGTACCGCTGCTCGTCCGTACGCTCTCGCTGAGGGCGATCCTGATGATCGCCACGGCCGTCGCGGCCCGTCTGGGCGACGCCGATATCGCCGCCCACCAGATCATCCTCTCCCTGTGGAGTCTGCTGGCCTTCGCGTTGGACGCCATCGCCATCGCGGGACAGGCCATCATCGGCCGCTATCTGGGCGCCAACGACACCGAAGGTGCCCGCCAGGCCTGCCGCCGCATGGTCGAGTGGGGCGTCGCTGTAGGAGTCGTGCTCGGCGTCCTGGTCGTGCTCTCCAGGCCGCTGTTCCTGCCCCTGTTCACCAGCGACGCCAGTGTCACGGACGCCGCCCTGCCCGCCCTGGTGATCGTGGCTCTCTCCCAGCCGATCTCAGGTGTCGTCTTCACCCTGGACGGAGTCCTCATGGGCGCCGGCGACGGCCCCTATCTGGCGTGGGCGATGATCCTCACCTTGGCGGTCTTCGCTCCGGTCGCCCTGCTCATCCCGACGCTGGGCGGTGGACTGACCGCCCTCTGGGCCGCCTTGACGCTGATGATGACCGTACGGTTGCTGACTCTGTGGCTGCGCGCCCGCTCGGGCCGCTGGCTGGTGACGGGCGCGACCCGCTGACCGTTTCACGTGAAACGCGCGAGGAGCCGGAAGCCGACTCTTCAGTGACAAGCAGACGCTTCAGCGGAAGCCGCTGTTTCACGTGAAACAGCGGACGTGAAACAGCAGAAGGGGCCGTACCCGATGGGTACGGCCCCTTCTCAGCTCTTCAAGCCGGGCGCAGCGATCAGGCCGCGACGACCTCGATGTTGACCTTGGCGGCAACCTCGGGGTGCAGACGCACGGACGTCTCGTGGCCGCCCAGGGTCTTGATCGGAGCGGTCAGCTCGATACGACGCTTGTCGACCTCGGGGCCACCGGAAGCCTTGATCGCCGAAGCGATGTCGGCCGGGGTGACGGAACCGAAGAGACGACCGGAGTCGCCGGAGCGGACGGCCAGACGGACCTTGACGCCCTCGAGCTGGGCCTTCACAGCGTTGGCCTGCTCGATGGTCTGGATCTCGTGGATCTTGCGAGCACGACGGATCTGCTCGACGTCCTTCTCGCCACCCTTGGTCCAACGGATCGCGAAGTTCCGCGGGATCAGGTAGTTGCGAGCGTAGCCGTCCTTGACGTCGACGACGTCGCCCGCGGCACCGAGGCCGGAGACCTCGTGGGTGAGGATGATCTTCATGTGTCGGTCACCCTTCCCTTATCGCGCGGTGGAGGTGTAGGGCAGCAGCGCCATCTCACGGCTGTTCTTCACGGCCGTGGCGACGTCACGCTGGTGCTGGGTGCAGTTGCCGGTCACGCGGCGGGCACGGATCTTGCCGCGGTCGGAAATGAACTTCCGCAGCATGTTCGTGTCCTTGTAGTCCACGTACGTGACCTTGTCCTTGCAGAAAGCGCAGACCTTCTTCTTCGGCTTGCGCACAGGCGGCTTCGCCATGATGTTTCTCCTGTGTGATCAAGAAGTTGGGATACGACCCGCCTTCGACCCGAAGGTCTAGAAGGGGGGTTCGTCCGAGTAGCCGCCACCGCCGCCACCGCTGCCGCCGGAGTTTCCACCCCAGCCACCGCCGCCGCCCTGCTGGCCACCGGCGGGAGCGCCGGTCGCCCACGGGTCGTCGGCCGGAGCGCCGCCGCCCTGCTGACCGCCACCGGAGCCACCGCCCCAGCCGCCGCCACCCTGGCCGCCACCGCCACCGCCGCCGAAGCCACCGCCCTGGCCACCGCGGCCGGCGGTCTTGGTGACCTTGGCCGTGGCACTGCGCAGGCTCGCGCCGACTTCTTCGACGTCCAGCTCGTAGACCGTGCGCTTGACGCCCTCACGGTCCTCGTAGGACCGCTGCTTCAGCCGGCCCTGCACGATGACGCGCATGCCTCGCTGGAGCGACTCCGCGACGTTCTCCGCCGCCTGACGCCAGACCGAGCAGGTCAGGAAGAGGCTTTCGCCGTCCTTCCACTCATTGGTCTGACGGTCGAAGGTGCGGGGAGTGGACGCGACACGGAACTTCGCGACCGCCGCACCGGAGGGGGTGAAGCGCAGCTCGGGGTCGTCGACAAGATTGCCGACGACCGTGATGACGGTCTCGCCTGCCATGGGGGAACCTCTCGGCGGGTTTGCTGCTGGCTGCTTGTGCTGCTACTCGAATCCCGAGATCAACTGAGCGGGAGAGCTCAGTGGGTCTCGGGGCGGAGGACCTTGGTCCGGAGGACCGACTCGTTCAGGTTCATCTGGCGGTCGAGCTCCTTGACGACCGCAGGCTCGGCCTGCAGGTCGATGACCGAGTAGATGCCCTCAGGCTTCTTCTTGATCTCGTACGAGAGACGACGACGGCCCCAGGTGTCGACCTTCTCCACCTTGCCGTTGCCCTCACGGACGACGGAGAGGAAGTTCTCGATCAGGGGGGCGACAGCGCGCTCCTCCAGATCGGGGTCGAGGATGACCATCACCTCGTAGTGACGCATGTGGAACCCACCTCCTTTGGACTCAGCGGCCACGGTCGTTCCGTGGCAGGAGGGTTGTGATGCGTACGCAACGGTATCGGCCACCACTGACAATCGGGGTCCCCTCTCGGAAACCCCTGGTCGTGACGTAGGCAGACACCGCTGCAGAGGGTACAGACTACCTGCACACCCGCTTCCGGTTGAAATCCGCCCGTGAGCGCAGACAATCTGTACACATCGGGTGTGTATGGCGCTACGATGCGCCGCCTTCCGCAGGAGGTGCCACATGGCACAGACAATGCGACCCAACACCGTCGGAGGCCTCTTCGCCACGGACGGAAAGCCCCACCCCATCCAGGACACCCTGCTCGGGGTGACCCTGGTGCTGGGCATCACGTCTTTCGTCTCGGCGATGTTCCACGACCTGCATCTGCTCAGCTCCTGGACCGGCCTGGTGGGGATCGCCACCGGTGCCTACGGCCAGTGGATCTCGGAGACGACGCGAGAGCGCTTCGGCCTGATCCTGGGCCTGGGTGCGTCAGCCGTCGGATTCTTCCTGGGCATGGCGCACGGCGGTCTCTTCGGCGGGGTCGTCGGCTGACGCCATAGACACCGTCCTCGGACGCCTCTGACAGCACCGCGCAACGCCCCGGCGGCCCACAGGCCGGGGCGAAGCTTCCGTACGCCCGGTCGGGTCGCTCGCGGGGCGCAGTAGGCTTCGGCGCGAGAGCCGGAGCCCCTGAACCCATGGGGACACACCAGCCCGAGGAGCGCCCCGAATGAGCCTGACCCTGAGGACGATCAGTCGCGAGCAGCATCTGGCCTACATCCAGAGCCTGCCTGCGGCTAGCCACATGCAGGTTCCGGCCTGGGCTGACGTCAAGGCGGAGTGGCGCTCCGAGAACCTCGGGTGGTTCGACGACCGGACCGGCGAGATGGTCGGCGCGGGCCTGGTCCTCTACCGGCAGCTGCCGAAGATCAAGCGCTACCTCGCCTATCTGCCCGAGGGCCCGGTGATCAACTGGTTCGCGCCAAATCTGACGGACTGGCTGGAACCGATGCTCGCGCACCTGAAGCAGCAGGGCGCCTTCTCCGTGAAGATGGGCCCGCCGGTGATCATCCGGCGCTGGGAGGCGCCCTCCATCAAGCAGGGCATCCAGAACCCCGATGTGAAGCGGCTGCGTGACATCGAGGCCGACTTCATCGAGCCCCGCGCCTTCGAGGTCGCCGACAAGCTGCGCCGTATGGGCTGGCAGCAGGGCGAGGACGGCGGCGCCGGCTTCGGCGATGTCCAGCCGCGCTACGTCTACCAGGTGCCGCTGGCGAACCGCTCCCTGGAAGAGGTCCACAAGAACTTCAACCAGCTGTGGCGCCGCAACATCAAGAAGGCCGAGAAGGCCGGCGTCGAGGTCGTCCAGGGCGGCTACCACGACCTGGAGGAGTGGCAGCGGCTGTACGAGATCACAGCGGTGCGCGACCACTTCCGGCCCCGCCCGCTGGGCTACTTCCAGCGCATGTGGACGGCCCTCAACACCGAGGACCCCAACCGCATGCGGCTCTACTTCGCCCGGCACAACGGCGTGAACCTGGCCGCCGCGACGATGCTGGTGGTCGGCGGACACGTCTGGTACTCCTACGGCGCCTCCGACAACATCGGCCGTGAGGTCCGGCCCTCGAACGCGATGCAGTGGCGGATGCTGCGCGACGCCTACGCGCTCGGCGCGACCGTCTACGACCTGCGCGGCATCTCCGACTCGCTGGACGAGTCCGACCACCTCTTCGGCCTGATCCAGTTCAAGGTGGGCACGGGCGGCCAGGCCGCCGAGTACCTCGGCGAGTGGGACTTCCCGCTGAACAAGCTGCTCCACAAGGCGCTCGACATCTACATGTCGCGCCGCTGATCCTCGGGCATTTGCTTCGATAGCTTCCATACCTCTGATACACCGCAGCCACCAGAAAGGTTCCAGGTCCGGCCATGGCGCTCACGCTCTACGTCGACACCGCGCGCTGGCGGGCGCACCACAAGCACGTGCAGGAGCAGTTCCCGGGCCTGGTCCCGGTCTGCAAGGGCAACGGCTACGGCTTCGGGCACGAGCGGCTGGCGGAGGAAGCCACGCGGCTCGGCTCGGACGTCCTCGCCGTGGGCACGACGTACGAGGCCGCGCGCATCAAGGACTGGTTCGGCGGCGACCTGCTGGTCCTGACGCCGTACCGGCGCGGCGAGGAGCCGGTGCCGCTGCCCGACCGGGTCATCCGCTCGGTGTCCTCCATCGATGGCGTGTACGGCCTCGTGGGCGCCCGGGTGGTGATCGAGGTGATGTCCTCGATGAAGCGGCACGGCGTCAGCGAGCAGGAACTGTCGCAGTTGCACGCCGCCATAGAGAACGTCCGGCTGGAGGGCTTCGCCATCCACCTGCCGCTGGACCGCACCGACGGCTCGGACGCCGTCGAGGAGGTCATCGGCTGGATGGACCGGCTGCGCGCGGCGCGGCTGCCGCTGCACACCATGTTCGTCAGCCACCTCAAGGCCGAGGAACTCGCCCGCCTTCAGCAGCAGTTCCCGCAGACCCGCTTCCGCGCCCGCATCGGCACCCGGCTGTGGCTGGGCGACCACGACGCCACGCAGTACAGCGGCGCGGTCCTGGACGTCACTCGCGTCGCCAAGGGCGACCGCTTCGGCTACCGGCAGCAGAAGGCCGCCTCCGACGGCTTCCTGGTCGTCGTGGCGGGCGGAACCTCGCACGGCGTGGGCCTGGAGGCCCCGAAGGCCCTGCACGGCGTCATGCCGCGCGCCAAGGGAGTCGCCCGCGCCGGTCTCGCCACGGTCAACCGGAACCTTTCGCCGTTCGTCTGGGGCGGCAAGCAGCGCTGGTTCGCCGAGCCGCCGCACATGCAGGTCTCCATCCTCTTCGTGCCCTCGGACGCGCCGGAGCCGAAGGTCGGCGACGAACTGGTGGCCCATCTGCGCCACACCACCACGCAGTTCGACCGCATCGTCGACCGCTGAGCCCGCCTCAGCGGCACAACACGAAGGCCGTGCACGGGTTCTCCCGCGCACGGCCTTTGTCGTTCCGAGGGCGTTCCTGAGGACGCCTCCGAGGGTGTTCGCTCAGAGCGAACGCCCGTCCGGCCCCGGACCGCCCCACTCCACCTGCGGCCCGTCGAAGTGCGCCGCGTGCTTGGGCGGATGGGCCGCGGCGCCGAGCACGAAGACGTCCGGTGCCCCGTCGAGCACACCGCCCGACGGATCGTCGTCGCCCGCCCGTCGCACCGGGTCCCGCTCGGGCATGAGGATGTCGCGGACGATCATGGCGCACAGGTAGAGCGTGCCCAGCAGATGCACGCCGATGGCCCAGTGGTAGCCGTCGGTCGGCAGCCCCTTGTGGGCGTCTCCGCTGGTCGTGTACGCGAGGTACATCCAGATCCCCAGGAAGTACGCCACCTCGCAGGCCTGCCAGATCAGGAAGTCCCGCCACTTCGGGCGGGCCAGCGCGGCCAGCGGGACCAGCCAGAGCACGTACTGCGGCGAATAGACCTTGTTGGTGAGGATGAACGCCGCGACGATCAGGAACGCGAGCTGGGCGAAGCGCGGCCGGCGCGGGGCCGTCAGCGTGAGCGCGGCGACGCCGACACAGCACAGCAGCATCAGGAGCGTGGCCAGCGTGTTGACGGTGTCGGTGCTGATCGGGTCGCTGGAGTTCTGGGCCATGATCAGCCAGAAGGACCCGAAGTCGACGCCGCGCTCCCGGCTGAACCGGTAGAACTTCGACCAGCCGTCAAAGGCCAGCAGCAGCACCGGGCCGTTCACCACCACCCAGGCGACCGCCGTAGCGCCCAGCGCCTTGCCGAAGTCCTTCCACTTGCCCGCGCGCCAGCACAGCACGAGCAGCGCGCCCAGCAGCAGGACGGGGTAGAGCTTGGCGGCCGTGGCGAGCCCCAGGAGGACGCCGAAGGCGAGCGGACGGCCCCGCGACCACATCAGCATCGCGGCGGCCGTCAGGGCGACGGCCAGCAGGTCCCAGTTGATGGTCGCGGTGAGCGCGAAGGCCGGTGCCAGCGCCACCAGCAGTCCGTCCCAGGGGCGCCGGGCGTGCGTGCGGGTCACACAGACGGCGATGACGGCCGCGCAGGCCATCAGCATCCCCGCGTTGACCATCCAGTACCACTGCTCCTGGTGCTGGATGCTGCCGCTGCCCGGTGTGAGCCAGGCGGCGACCTCCATGAAGACACCGGTGAGCACCGGGTACTCCAGATACTCCATATCGCCGGAGAGCCGGTCGAAGTACGGCACGAGCCCGTCGGCGAAACCGCGCCCCTGGTACAGGTGCGGGATGTCGGAGTAGCAGGCGTGCGTGTACTGCGAGCTGGCGCCGAAGAACCAGTCGCCGTTGTAGCAGGGCGCCTTCTGGACCAGGCCGAGGGCGAACATGCCGATCGTTACGAGCGCGATGACCCGTACCGGGGTCCACCACGACGTCCCCAGCAGGGCCCGCTGTCCGAGCGGACCGCCGATCAGCTCACTGCCGCTGCGGGCCACCTCGTCGTCCTTGGTCGGCCGCACCGGGTCCGGCTCGCGCACGCTCGATTGCGTCGTCTCTGCACTGGGCATGGGGCACATCCTGCCGTACAAGCCTGGGAATACGCCGAGGGCCGCCGCACCTGGTCGGTGCGACGGCCCATGTTTCACGTGAAACACCCGCGCCGGACGATATGGCGTCCAACCGGACGCCCACCGGATCCCCGGCCGGTCGGGTCACCCAGGGCTAGCCGGTCGAGTCCCCGCCTCCGAAGAGGCCTCCGTTGCCGTTGCCGTTGCCGTTGGTGGTACCCGAGGTATCCGTGGGCGTGGGCGATGGTGTCACGCCCCCGTCCGTACCGCCGTTGTCGGTCCCGCCGGTGGTCTCCTCGCAGCCGAAGAAGTCACACTCCGGCTCGGACTCCGTAGGCTTCGGATTGGGCTTGGTCCTGGTCGGCGTCGGGGTCGGAGTCGGGCTGGCCTCCTCCGTCTCGCTGGCCGTGGGAGTCGGCGTCGGGGACGGGACATCGTTGATGACCTCGCCGATGGGCTCCGGGACCGGGAATCCCTTCGCCGGCTGCCCCTTCAGCGCCTGCTCCATGTAGTCGTGCCAGATCTCGGACGGGAACGAGGCACCGTGGATCGACGTCTGGTCACCCGTGCCGTACATCTCCAGGAACTTACGGTTCTTGATGGTCTCGTCATCGGGGTACCGGAACATGCTGATCGCGGTCGACAGCTGCGGGGTGTACCCGACGAACCAGGCCGACTTGTTGCCGTCGGTCGTACCGGTCTTGCCAGCCACCTCACGACCGCTCAGCTGGGCGTTCGTACCCGTACCCTTCTCGACCACGGTCTTCAGCACGTCGGTGACGTTGTCGGCCACCTGAGCGGTGAAGGCCTGCTCCGTCTCGTCCTCGTGCTTGTAGATCGTGCCGTCCTTGGACTTGACCTCGGTCACGGAGTACGGATCACGCTGCTTGCCGCTGGCCGCGAAGGTGGCGTACGAGCCCGCCATGCGGATCGCACTGGGCTCGGAGATGCCGATGGAGAAGGACGGGAACGTGGTTCCGGTCAGGCTGCTCTCCAGGATGCCCGCGTCGACCGCTGCCTCCTTCACTTTGTCCAGACCGACGTCCATGCCGAGCTGCACGAAGGCGGAGTTCGCCGAGAACTGCATCGCGGTGCGCAGGTCGACCTGGTAGTTCGGCGGATCACCGAGCGACTCGTCACCGTCGTTGGCCTGGAGCCACTCCTTGCCCTTGTCGTCCTGCCAGACGTTGCCGTCGTACTCCTCGATCTTGAGGTCGTTCTCACCGCTGTACAGGCTCTTCGGGGACACCTTGGTCCGCTCGTCCTGTGCCTGCGTCTCGCCCAGCTCGGGATCCCGGACGCCCCACTTCATGGCGGCCGCGAGGACGAACGGCTTGAACGTCGAACCCACCTGGGCGCCGGTGACATCGGCGTTGTTGGTGAAGTGCGTGGTCGCGTCCGTACCGCCGTAGATCGCCCTGATGGCGCCCGTCGCCGGGTCCACCGAAGCACCGCCGAACTGGACGTGCTTGTCCGTCTTCGGGCGCTTCTTGGGGTCGATGTTCGCCTTCTCGACCTTCTTGACGGCGGCTTCGAGCGCCTTGACCTTCTTCTTGTCGAAGGTCGTGTAGATCGAGTAGCCGCCCTGCTGGAGATCGTCCGCGGTGATGTTCGTGTTGTTGATGACGTTCGCCTTGGCGAGGTCGACGAGATAGCCGACCTGCCCGCTCAGCGCGGTGTTGGCGCGGGGGTTCTGGGTCGCGGGCAGCTCCTGGAACTTCGCCCGGTCGGTCGCGCTGAGGTGGCCGTACTCGACCATCTTGTCCAGGGTGTCCTGCATCTGGATCTTGGCCCGGCGGCTGTTGGCATCAGCGGTCGCGGCCGGGTCGACGGACGTCGCGCCCGCCGGGTCGTAATAGGTGGCGCCCTTGAGCATGGCGGCGAGGAAAGCGCACTGCCCCGTGCTCAGGTCGACCGAGTCCTTGTTGAAGTACGCCCGTGAGGCGGCCTGGATGCCGTAGGCGCCGCGGCCGTAGTAGGCGGAGTTCAGATAGCCCGCCATGATCTCGTCCTTGGAGACGCTGGCGCCCACCTTGACCGACACGAAGATCTCCTGGAACTTGCGGGAGATCGTCTGGGACTGGTCGTCCAGCATCGCGTTCTTGACGTACTGCTGCGTGATCGTGGAGCCACCCTGCGTCTCACCGCCCCGGGCCATGTTGAACACGGCTCGGGCGATGCCCTTGGGGTCGATGCCGCTGTCCTCGTAGAAGGTCTTGTTCTCCTGCGAGATCACCGCGTTGCGCATGTCCGCGGGGATCTGGTCGAGGTTCACGATCTGGCGGTTGATCTCGCCACCCGTGGCGACCATCTCGGTGCCGTCGGACCAGTAGAAGACGTTGTTCTGCGCCTCGGCGGTGTCGGCCACGACGGGGATGCCCACCATCGCGTAGCCGATGCCCGCGATGGCCACCAGGCTGCCCAGGAAGCTGAGGCACAGACCGGACATGAGCTTCCAGGACGGCACCCAGCGACGCCAGCCGTCCTTGCCCACGCGCGGATAGTCGATGAACCGCTTCCTGTCGGGAACCGCGGCCCTGCCCCGGCCCCGGCCGGGACCGCTCGGTCCTCCCGGGCCCCGTCGGCCCGGCTCGGGCGCTCTGCGGCGACCGCCTCCGGTCGCCCTCTGGGCCGCGCGGCGGGCTTCGGCGCGACCGCCGGGCAGCCGCTCGTCACCACCCCGGCCGTACGACTCCGCCCCGTGGGAGCTCGTCCCGTAGGCATCGGCGGGTGACCCGGTGGCGCCTCGCGGTGCCGCGCGGCGGCCGGAGGACGGGCCGGACTGGCCGCGTCGGGCCGCGGCACGTCCGCCTCCCTGCGGCTGCGGCGGTTTGCGACGGTGCTCGCTCATGGAACGACTACTCCTCGGGCAGGCGCACCCGTGTGACGCGCCTGGAAACGGCGGCAAGTTTCCGGTCCCCCCGAAGTACGGATGTGGTCGCTTCCGCATTCACCCGTACTGCACCGGGGACGATGACGCCCCCAAGCGTCACTTGGTTCCCGGTGGTGTGCATGGCGCACAGACTACGCACCGTCAAAACCTGCCGAGCCCCGAAGTTCACCCCAAACCGGGCAACTCGCATCCCATGAATCAGTGATGTGATCCCGTTCACCATCCTCCCTCTTGTCGCATGCGGAAGGCCGTTCTATCGTCTAGATGTATCGAGTCGATACATCAGCGCGAGATAAGGCGAGGAGGCGAGAGGATGAGCCGGCGTTCCGGGATCCTTGAGTTCGCCGTACTCGGCCTGCTCCGCGAATCTCCGATGCACGGCTACGAGCTGCGCAAACGACTCAATACGTCACTGGGAGTGTTCCGTGCGTTCAGCTACGGAACCCTCTATCCCTGCCTCAAGACGCTGGTCGCCAACGGCTGGTTGATCGAAGAGCCGGGGAACGCACCCGAGGACGCCCTCGCAGCGTCCCTCGCCGGCCGCCGCGCCAAGATCGTCTACCGGTTGACGGCGGAAGGTAAGGAGCACTTCGAGGACCTGCTCTCCCAGACCGGGCCCGACGCGTACGAGGACGAGCACTTCGCCGCCCGGTTCGCCTTCTTCGGACAGACCTCGCGCGATGTCCGCATGCGCGTGCTGGAGGGCCGCCGCAGCCGCTTGGAGGAGCGGCTGGAGAAGATGCGCGCCTCGCTGGCGCGCACCCGGGAGCGCCTCGACGACTACACGCTTGAGCTCCAGCGCCACGGGATGGAGTCCGTGGAGCGCGAAGTGCGCTGGCTGAACGAGCTCATCGAGAGCGAGCGGGCCGGGAGGGACCTCAAGGGGTCCGCCACCGGGGGGCCCGCTCAACAGGACACCACATTTGGAGCGACGGGCGGTCTGCCCCGTCCCGGGGACGACCCCGGGACGGATACGCCCGACGACACCGCCACGTGAGAGCCCACTCAGGGCCTCACTCGTACACACAGGGAGCAACCGGAATGGGTTCGGTTCGCGTAGCCATCGTTGGCGTGGGCAACTGCGCCGCGTCGCTGGTGCAGGGCGTCGAGTACTACAAGGACGCCGACCCGGCGTCCAAGGTCCCGGGCCTGATGCACGTCCAGTTCGGCGAGTACCACGTCGGTGACGTGGAGTTCGTCGCGGCCTTCGACGTCGACTCGAAGAAGGTCGGCCTCGACCTCGCGGACGCCATCGGCGCCTCCGAGAACAACACCATCAAGATCTGCGACGTGCCGAACTCCGGCGTGACGGTCCAGCGCGGCCACACCCTCGACGGTCTCGGCAAGTACTACCGCCAGACCATCGAGGAGTCCGCCGAGGAGCCGGTCGACGTCGTCCAGATCCTCAAGGACAAGCAGGTCGACGTTCTCGTCTGCTACCTGCCCGTCGGCTCCGAGGACGCGGCGAAGTTCTACGCCCAGTGCGCCATCGACGCCAAGGTCGCCTTCGTCAACGCCCTCCCGGTCTTCATCGCCGGCACCAAGGAGTGGGCGGACAAGTTCACCGAGGCGGGCGTCCCGATCGTCGGTGACGACATCAAGTCGCAGGTCGGCGCCACCATCACGCACCGCGTCATGGCGAAGCTGTTCGAGGACCGTGGTGTGCGCCTGGAGCGCACCATGCAGCTGAACGTCGGCGGCAACATGGACTTCAAGAACATGCTCGAGCGGGACCGCCTCGAGTCCAAGAAGATCTCCAAGACGCAGGCCGTCACCTCGCAGATCCCCGACCGGGACCTGGGCGAGAAGAACGTCCACATCGGCCCGTCCGACTACGTCGCGTGGCTCGACGACCGCAAGTGGGCCTACGTCCGCCTGGAGGGCCGCGCGTTCGGCGACGTCCCGCTGAACCTGGAGTACAAGCTCGAGGTCTGGGACTCCCCGAACTCCGCGGGTGTCATCATCGACGCCCTGCGCGCCGCGAAGATCGCCAAGGACCGCGGCATCGGCGGCCCGATCCTGTCGGCGTCCTCGTACTTCATGAAGTCCCCGCCGGTGCAGTACTTCGACGACGAGGCCCTCGACAACGTCGAGAAGTTCATCAAGGGCGAGGTCGAGCGCTAAGCGCCGCGTCAGTCTGCTCCTGCCAGAGCCGAGAAGGGTCCCCGGGTCGTACGGCCCGGGGGCCTTCCCGTATGTGAGGCTGAGCCCCATGTCCGTCGCCCGCGACCTGCGTGTCCTGCTGCGCTTCGGTAACTTCAGGCGTCTGCTCGCGCTCCGGCTGCTCTCCCAGGGCGCCGACGGCGTCTATCAGGTCGCGCTCGCCACCTACGTCGTCTTCTCCCCCGAGAAACAGACCTCGGCCGCCGCGATCGCCTCCGCGATGGCGGTCCTGCTCCTGCCGTACTCCCTCGTCGGCCCCTTCGCCGGAGTCCTCCTGGACCGCTGGGAACGCCGCCAGGTCTTCCTCTACGGCAGCCTCCTGCGCGCCCTGCTGGCGGCGGTGACAGCGGTGCTGATCCTCAGCCCCACCCCGGACTGGCTCTTCTACGTCTCCGCCCTGTGCGTCACCGCCGTCAACCGCTTCATCCTCTCCGGCCTCTCCGCCGCCCTTCCCCGCGTCGTCGACGAAGAGCGCCTGGTGATGGCCAACTCCCTGTCCCCGACGGCCGGAACGCTCGCCGCGACCGTGGGCGGCGGCCTCGCCTTCGTCGTACGGCTGCTGGTGTCGGACTCCGACGCGGCCGTCGTGCTGGTCGGCGCGGCCCTGTATCTGTGCGCGGCGCTCGCGTCCCTGCGCATGTCACGGGATCTGCTGGGCCCCGACCGGGAGTTGGTACGGCCCGAACTGCGCACCGCCCTCGCCGGCACCGCGCGCGATCTGGTGGCGGGGGTACGCCATCTGGCCGCACCGCCACGCCGGGAGGCGGCCTGGGCGCTCGGCGCGATGACCCTGATGCGCTTCTGCTACGGCGCCCTGCTGGTCATGCTGCTGATGCTGTGCCGGTACACCTTCTCCACCACCACGGACGACGGACTGGCGCTGCTGGGCCTGGCGTTGGCCATCTCCGGCGCGGGCTTCTTCACGGCGGCCGTGCTGACGCCGTGGGCGGCACAGCGGCTCGGGCCCGGCCGCTGGATCGTCGTGTGCGCCGGGACCGCGGCGGTGCTGGAACCCGCGCTGGGGCTGCCGTTCGCCACCGCGCCCATGCTCGCCGCGGCGTTCGTCCTCGGACTCACCACCCAGGGCGCGAAAATCGCCACGGACACCGTCGTCCAGTCCTCGGTGGAGGACGGCTACCGCGGCCGCGTCTTCTCCCTGTACGACGTCCTGTTCAACGTCGCTTTCGTCGGCGCGGCCGGAGTTGCCGCCCTGATACTGCCTCCTGACGGCCGTTCGGCACCGCTGGTGGTAACAGTCGCCGTTATCTACGGAGCGGTTGCGGTGGCTATGGCCCGCTTTGAGCGCCGATAAGTGTCACATCAATGCCACAGAGGCCCTCCTGACTACTGGTGTGTCAGTGGGGCCCGATAACTTACGTGGGTCTTACGCGCGCTCCGCTCGCGTCACTCACCCATGTTCTTTCTAGGGGGACCCCCAAGTGTCCACTCCGCCCCAGGGCCAGAACCCGTTCGCTCAGGGTCAGAACCCGTACGCCCAGCCCCAGGGCCAGGCTCCGCAGCAGCCGGGCTTCCCGCAGCAGGGCGCGGCCCCGTACGCCCCGGTCCCGCCGGAGCAGCCCCGCCGCAAGCTCAGCTTCAAGACGATCAAGAACATCGTCATCGGCGTCGCCGTTGTCTCCGTGATCGTCGGTGGCTACATAGCGAGCCGCGACGACGCCAACACGGCGAAGGTCGGAGACTGCATGAGCATCTCGGACCCGGACAGCACGACCGACCCGGGCCTGGAGGTCGTGGACTGCAGCGACTCCAAGGCCAAGTACAAGGTCGCGGAGAAGAAGGACGGCACCATCGAGGGCTGCGACCGCACCAAGTACTCGGAGTACACCGAGACCGGCGGCAGCGACGAGTTCACGCTCTGCCTGGCGGACTACACCCCGAAGTAGGTCTGAGCTCAAGCCGAAGGGGCGGTGTTTCACGTGAAACACCGCCCCTCTCGCATGAAACGGGGTCATGTTTCACGTGAAACATGACCCCGTTTCATGTCCTCAGGCCTCCTGGGTGGCCCACCACTCCTTGAGGGCCGTCACCGCTGCGTCGTGTTCCATGGGGCCGTGCTCCAGGCGGAGTTCCAGCATGTGCTTGTAGGCGCGGCCGATGACCGGGCCCGGGCCGACGCCGAGGATCTGCATGATGTCGTTGCCGTCGAGGTCGGGGCGGATGGAGTCCAGCTCCTCCTGCTCCTTGAGCTGGGCGATGCGCTGCTCCAGGCCGTCGTAGGCGCGGGAGAGGGCGGCCGCCTTGCGCCGGTTGCGGGTCGTGCAGTCGGAGCGGGTGAGCTTGTGGAGGCGGTCGAGAAGCGGGCCCGCGTCGCGGACGTAGCGGCGGACCGCGGAGTCCGTCCACTCGCCGGTGCCGTAGCCGTGGAAGCGCAGGTGGAGCTCGACGAGGCGTGAGACGTCCTTCACGAGCTCGTTGGAGTACTTCAGCGCCGTCATGCGCTTCTTCGTCATCTTCGCGCCGACCACCTCGTGGTGGTGGAACGAGACCCGGCCGTCCTTCTCGAAGCGCCGGGTGCGCGGCTTGCCGATGTCGTGCAGCAGCGCGGCCAGCCGGAGGGTCAGGTCGGGCCCGTGCTCCTCCAGCGCCATCGCCTGCTCCAGCACGATCAGCGTGTGCTCGTAGACGTCCTTGTGCCGGTGGTGCTCGTCACTCTCCAGCCGCAGGGCCGGAAGCTCGGGCAGCACCCGCTCCCCGAGACCGGTGTCGACGAGCAGCGTCAGGCCCTTACGGGGGTGGGCGGACAGGATCAACTTGTTCAGCTCGCCCTGAACCCGCTCCGCCGAGACGATCTCGATCCGCGCGGCCATCTCCGTCATGGCAGCCACCACCTCGGGAGCCACCTCGAAGTCCAGCTGAGCCGCGAACCGCGCCGCACGCATCATCCGCAGGGGGTCGTCCGAGAAGGACGCCTCGGGAGTGCCCGGAGTACGCAGCACCCGCTCCGCGAGGTCCTCAAGGCCACCGTGCGGGTCGATGAACTCCTTCTCCGGCAGCGCGACGGCCATCGCGTTCACCGTGAAGTCCCGGCGGACCAGATCCTCCTCGATGGAGTCGCCGTACGACACCTCCGGCTTGCGCGAGGTCCGGTCGTACGCCTCCGACCGGTACGTCGTGACCTCGATCTGGTAGCCGTCCTTCTGCGCACCGACCGTGCCGAAGGCGATCCCGACCTCCCAGACGGCGTCCGCCCACGGGCGCACGATCTTCAGCACGTCCTCGGGACGGGCGTCGGTCGTGAAGTCCAGGTCGTTGCCGAGCCGGCCGAGCAACGCGTCCCGGACCGACCCGCCGACCAGGGCGAGTGAGAACCCGGCCTCCTTGAAGCGGCGGGCGAGGTCATCGGCGACCGGCGCGACCCGCAGCAGTTCACTCACCGCGCGGTGCTGCACCTGGCTCAGGACACTGAGGTTGTCTTCGTTGGCGTTCGGCACAACAAAAGAGGGTACGTGGCCACAACGGCCCCCAGCGCCTCCATTAAATGCGCACAGATCCACTCTCCTTTATACGGGCACATACAGGACAGCCCGGCAGCATGAGCCGATCTTGTGGCGCAGTCCGCGGCACTTCCCCTCAGCGCGCATCGTTACCATGCGTGGACGCACATTCCGACGACCACTGACGACGACGAGGGACGGGCGAGCGCGTGGCCGAGGCGGCAGACTTCCAGGGGACCAGTCCCTCACCTGCCCGCCGGTGGCTGCGGCGCACCGGGGCACTGCTCGCCGGTGCGCCCCTGCTGGCGGGTCTGCTCCAGCTGCCCGCGGCGTCCCCGGCCCAGGCCGCCGACACCGACGAGACGGTCGCCGTCTCCGTGAACTCCCTCACCCCGAGCGTCCCCACGGACGGCGACACCCTGACCGTGTCCGGCACGGTGACGAACAAGGGCAAGCAGGCGGTCACCGACGCCCAGGTGGACCTGCGCGTGGGCCAGGAGCTGATCACCCGCTCCGGCATCGACACCGCCGCCAAGGCCACCGGCTACCAGCCCGGCACCGACGGGCTCCCGCTCGGCGGGAAGTACCTCAAGAAGTTCGCCAAGCTCACCCCGGGCGTCGCGCAACCCTTCAGCATCTCCGTCCCCATCGACGAGCTGGAACTGGGCGGGAACGGCATCTACCAGCTCGCGGTCTCCCTGACCGGCGAGACGTCCACGCAGTCGTGGCCGCAGGTGCTGGGCGTCCAGCGGACCTTCCTGCCGTACCAGCCCGACGGGGCCGACACCAAGACCCGGACGACCGTCATGTGGCCGCTGATCTCCACCGTCCACATGACGGCGCAGACGGGATCCAACGAGTCGCAGACACCGGTCTTCCGCGACAACGACCTCATCGAGGAGATCAGGCCGGGCGGCCGCCTGGAGCAACTGGTGGCCCTCGGCAAGGACCTCGACATCACCTGGGTCGTCGACCCGGACCTGCTGGCCTCCGTCGACGCGATGACGCGCAACTACCGCGTCCAGTCCGAGGACGGCACCACGACCACCGCCGGTACCCGTGCCGACCAGGAGCTCGCCCGAGCGTGGCTCGCCCGGCTCCAGGACGCGGTGGCGGACAACGAGGTCGTCGCGCTGCCCTTCGCCGACCCCGATCTGGCCTCCCTCGCCCACAACGGCACGGCCGTCACCGGCTCGCTGGGCCACCTCAAGGAGGCGACCGACGTCGCCGCCGACACCGTCGAGTCGATCCTGCACGTGGAGCCGACGACCGACTTCGCCTGGCCGGTCGAGGGCGCCGTGGACCCGTCGATCGTCAAGGTGGCCACCTCCGCCGGCGCCGACAAGGTCCTCGCGCGCAGCGACAGCCTGGAGGAGACCGGCGGTCTGACCTACACGCCCTCCGCGGCCCGCCCCATCGGCGGTGGCACCACGGCGGTGGTGGCGGACGCACGGCTGTCCACGGCCTTCCAGGGCGACATGACGAGGGCATCCAGCTCGACGCTCGCCGTCCAGCGGTTCCTGGCGCAGAGCCTGGCGCTGAACCTCCAGACGGACGACCAGCGCAGCATCGTCGTCGCCCCGCAACGCATGCCGACGGCCGGGCAGGCCCGCACGCTGGCGGAGGCGGTCACGGCCCTCCAGAACGGCGGCTGGACCCAGTCCCAGGACCTCACGACGACCGCCACGGCCAAGCCCGACCCCGGCGCGACCACCAAGATCCCGTCGGCGTCCGCGTACCCCTCGGCGCTGCGCAAGCAGGAGCTGAAGCGGTCCGCCTTCGAGCAGATCGCGGCCACCCAGGCCAAGCTCGGCAAGTTCAAGGTCATCCTCAGCGACGAGTCCCGGGTCGTGACCCCCTTCGGCCGGGCCATGAACCGCGGGATGTCCACGTCCTGGCGCGGCCAGGCCACCGAG
The DNA here is from genome assembly GCF_027270315.1 of Streptomyces cinnabarinus. Classification (NCBI taxonomy): domain Bacteria; kingdom Bacillati; phylum Actinomycetota; class Actinomycetes; order Kitasatosporales; family Streptomycetaceae; genus Streptomyces; species Streptomyces cinnabarinus. The sequence goes on from NZ_CP114413.1 coordinate 4,581,115, forward strand.
GCGGCCGCGTACCGCAACGGCGTCGAGAGCTACCTGGAGTCGCTGGCCGACCAGGTCTCCCTGATCGAGAAGTCCGAGACCAAGCTCTCCGGCCGCAGCGCCACGATCCCCGTGACTGTGCAGAACAACCTGGTGCAGGGCGTCGACAACCTGGTGCTGCGGCTCACCTCGACGAGCCCGAGGCGCCTGAAGATCGGCGGCGACGCCTACGAGGAGCAGCCGGTCGCGGTCTCCGGCGGGCACAGCCAGACGGTGAAGTTCACCACCTCCGCCGAGGCCAACGGCCAGGCCAAGGTGATCGCCCAGCTCTACACGGAGGACGGGCAGAAGTACGGCGACCCGGTGCGGTTCGATGTGAAGGTCACCGAGTTCACGGCCACGGTGATGCTGGTCATCGGCGGCGGCTTCCTCCTCCTCGTCCTCGCGGGCTTCCGGATGTACACCCAGCGCAAGCGCGCCGCCCGGCAGGCCCAGGAGAACGGTCCCGACGCCTCCGACGAGGCCGCGGACGACCCCGAGAATCCCGAGGACGCCGATGAGCGTCCGGCGCAGGAGTCCGGGCCCGGTACCGGGGCAGACGCCCCGGAGCAGCCGAGTGACCCGACACCGGACACCCCAGCGGAAAACGCCGACCCGTCCGGCACGGGTGAGAGAGTGGACCGTTGAGGATGTCGTGGCCGGTCGGCCCGGGACGATGAGGGTGGGTAACCATGAACGCGCCGTACGACGGTGACCGCGGCCAGGCCGCGGGCAGCCCGGGCTACCCCGACGGCCCGCCGCCCGAGCACGGCCAGGTACCGCCGCAGCCCCCCGCGGACATGTACCTCCAGGACGCCTACGACCAGGACCCCTACCGGGCACAGGACCTCTCGGCCCAGGACCCGGTCGCCGAGGCGCTCTACGACCGTTCCGCGCACCCCCCGCCGCCTCCGGGCAGCTACGCGCCTCAGCAGCCGTTGTACGCCCAGCCCCAGCAGTCGCCGTACGCCCCCGACCCGCATGTGTGGGCCCAGACCCCGGCGCCCGAGCCGGACGGCGCGACCCAGTACCTGCCCTACGGCGACGACCCGCGCACCACGCAGTACGTGGGCGTCGACGACCTGGTCACCCACTCCGCCGAGGAGCGCCACGAGCCGGACGCCTTCGCGCACCTGTTCAGGGACCAGCAGCAGGGCGGTGGCCGACCGCCGTACGAGTCCGCTTCGGTGCCGGGCCCGGCAGGGGAGCCCGCGCAGTACCAGCAGCCCCAGCCGGCCGCTCAGCCCGCCGCCGACGCGACCATGAACCTCGGCACCGCCCCGGTGCCTCCGCCCGCCTCGCCGGCTCCCTCGGCCGCCCCCGCGAAGAAGGGCGGGAAGGCAGCGGGCCTGCTGAAGTCCAGCGCGGTGATGGCGGCCGGCACGATGGTGTCCCGGCTCACCGGCTTCATCCGGTCCGCGCTGATCGTGTCGGCCCTCGGTGTGGGTCTGCTCGGTGACACCTTCCAGGTCGCCTACCAGCTGCCGACGATGATCTACATCCTGACCGTCGGCGGCGGTCTGAACTCCGTCTTCGTACCGCAGCTCGTGCGCGCCATGAAGGAGGACGACGACGGCGGCGAGGCGTACGCCAACCGGCTGCTCACCCTCGTGATGGTGGCCCTCGGCGCGCTCACCGTGCTCTCGGTTCTCGCCGCGCCGCTGCTGATCCGGATGCTCTCCAGCTCGGTCGCCGGCGACCCGGCGGCCAACGAGGTGGGCGTCACCTTCGTCCAGTACTTCCTGCCCTCGATCTTCTTCATGGGCATCCACGTGGTGATGGGTCAGATCCTCAACGCGCGCGGGAAGTTCGGCGCGATGATGTGGACCCCGGTCCTGAACAACATCGTCATCATCGTGACGCTCGGCATGTTCATGTGGGTCTACGGCACCGCCGCGGAATCCGGCATGCAGGTCACGAACATCCCGCCGGAGGGCCAGCGGCTCCTCGGGATCGGCGTCCTGCTCGGCCTCGTCGTACAGGCCCTGGCGATGATCCCGTACCTGCGCGAGACCGGGTTCCGGCTGCGGCTGCGCTTCGACTGGAAGGGCCACGGCCTCGGCAAGGCGGTCACGCTCGCCAAGTGGACCGTGCTGTTCGTCCTCGCCAACCAGGCCGGTGCGATCGTCGTCTCCCAGCTGTCCACCGCGGCGGGCAAGGACTCGCCCGTCGACGGCACGGGTTTCGCGGCCTACGCCAACGCCCAGCTGATCTGGGGTCTGCCCCAGGCCATCATCACCGTCTCGCTGATGGCCGCGCTGCTGCCGCGGCTGTCACGCTCGGCCGCCGAGGACGACGGCGGGGCCGTCCGCGACGACATCTCCCAGGGCCTGCGCACGACGGCCGTCGCGATCGTGCCGATCGCCTTCGGGTTCGTGGCCCTCGGCATCCCGATGTGCACCCTGATCTTCGGCTCCTCGGGCATCAGCGAAGCCACCAACATGGGCTTCATGCTGATGGCCTTCGGCCTCGGCCTGATCCCGTACTCCGTGCAGTACGTCGTCCTGCGCGCCTTCTACGCGTACGAGGACACCCGAACGCCCTTCTACAACACGGTCATCGTGGCCGCGGTCAACGCGGCCGCCTCCGCCGCCTGCTTCTTCCTGCTCCCGTCCCGCTGGGCCGTGGTCGGCATGGCCGCCTCCTACGGCCTCGCCTACGCGATCGGCGTGGGCGTCGCCTGGAGCCGGCTGCGCAAGCGGCTGGGCGGCGACCTGGACGGCGCGCGCGTGATGCGGACGTACGCCAGGCTCTGCATCGCCTCGGTCCCGGCGGCGCTGCTCAGCGGCGCGGCCTGCTACGGCATCGGGAACGCAATCGGCCAGGGCGTCGTCGGATCGTTGGCGGCCCTTGTCGTCGGTGGTGCCGTACTGCTCGGGATCTTCTTCGTGGCCGCCCGCAAGATGCGGATCCAGGAGCTGAACTCGCTGGTCGGGATGGTCCGTGGACGTCTGGGACGCTGAGCCCGGGGTACGCGCACAACCATCGTCCGCCATCGTGTGTCGTGCATAGCGGCGGACTGTGGGCACAATTGGTTTCGGCGTCTCAAAGAGCGCAACGAATGGGGAGGCAGGAGCGACGGTGGCGGAACGGAGCACGGCTGCCGTCGACGTGGCAGACAACAGCGGCGATGAGCCGCTGACCGCACAGGCGGACCAGTCCACGGCCGACGGGGTGGCCACGAATCGGGAGCGGGACACGGACACCGACGAGGCACAGGGGAGTGGCGGGACCGAGGGTTCCGAGAAGGCCTCACCACCCGAACTGCACAGCGGTCACAAGCTCGCCAGGCGGTACCGCCTGGAGGAGTGCGTCACCCGTCTGGACGGCTTCAGCAGTTGGCGTGCGGTGGACGAGAAGCTGCGGCGCGCCGTGGGCGTCCACCTCCTGCCCGCGGACCACTCACGGGCTCGCTCCGTCCTCGCCGCGGCCCGTTCCTCCGCTCTTCTCGGTGACCCCCGCTTCGTGCAGGTGCTGGACGCCGTGGAGGAGGACAACGTCGTCTATGTCGTCCACGAATGGCTGCCCGACGCCACCGAGCTGACCACCCTGCTGTCCGCCGGTCCGCTGGAGCCGTACGACGGCTACCAGATGGTCTCCCAGATCGCCGCCGCCATGGCCGCCGCGCACCGGGAGGGCCTCGCGCACCTGCGGCTGAACCCCAACGCGGTGCTGCGCACCTCGTCCGGGCAGTGGCGGATCCGCGGACTGGCCGTCAACGCCGCCCTGCGCGGCATCAGTTCGGACACCCCCCAGCGCACCGACACGGAGTCGATCGGCGCGCTGCTGTACGCGGCGCTCACCCAGCGCTGGCCGTACGAGAACGACGCCTACGGTCTGTCCGGGCTGCCCAAGGACATCGGTCCGATCGCCCCCGACCAGGTGCGGGCCGGTGTCCATCGCGGCCTGTCCGAGCTGTCGATGCGCGCGCTGGTCAACGACGGCGCGACCGCCTCCCGCCATGAGTCGGCGTGCACCACGCCGGAGGAACTGGTGAAGGCGATCAGCGAGATGCCCCGCATCCGCCCGCCGGAGCCGGCCTTCACCGCGCCCCCGGAGTACCAGCGCACGACGTACCAGCAGGGCACGTACGGCCGTCAGGCCCCGCACCCCAACGCCACCCAGCCGATCGCCGCCCCGCCGCCCCCGCTCCAGAGCCGCACCGGCCGAGCCCTGAAGTGGGCCGTCTCGGCCCTCCTCATCGCCGCCCTGGGGCTGGGCAGCTGGCAGCTGGCCGATGCGCTCATGGACCAGGGCAACAAGTCCGACGAGACCAACCAGACGCAGACGACGGACGGCGACGACAACAGCCCGAAGAAGCCGGCGGCGGGCAAGCCCATCGCGATCCAGGAAGCCCACGACTTCGACCCGTACGGCAGCGACGGTTCGGAGTACCCGGACGACGTGCCCAAGGCCTACGACGGCGACCCGAAGTCGTACTGGCAGACCAGCTACTACGAAGGCGCCAACCTCGGAAATCTGAAGTCCGGCGTCGGCCTCATCCTCGACCTCGGCAAGTCCCAGCAGGTCGGCAACGTGACGGTCAGCTTCATGGGCAGTACGTCCGTCGAGCTCCGCACGGCTTCCGGTGACGACGGTGTGATGCCGACGTCGTTCGAGAGCTACAGCAAGGTCGCCGAGGGCTCGGGCACGACGGTGACGCTCAAGCCGGACAAGGACCTCAACTCCCGGTATCTGCTGGTGTGGCTGACCGAGCTGCCCATACAGGCGGACGACGGCAAGTGGCGCGGCAGGGTCATGGACATCAAGGTGACCAGCTGACGTCCTGAGCCGACCCGTTCCGGCACGGTGTGGCATTCTGTCGCTCAGGCTTACGAGTCGGGTTGACAGCGTCACGGTTGCCTCCCCTAGGGAGTCGGGGGATATGTGTGGATAGCGGATCGAGCCGAGCCGATCTGTCGGACGCCGATCTTCTGGCGCGCCATGTCTCGGGTGACAAGGACGCCTTTGGTGAGATCGTGCGCCGTCACCGCGACCGCCTCTGGGCCGTCGCCCTGCGCACGCTGGGCGACCGCGAGGAGGCCGCTGACGCCGTTCAGGACGCGCTGGTCTCCGCTTACCGGGCCGCCCATACCTTCCGCGGCCAGTCGGCCGTCACGACCTGGCTGCACCGGATCACGGTGAACGCCTGTCTCGACCGGGCGCGTAAGGCGGCCTCCCGGAAGACGTCCCCCGTCGATGACACCGAGCGGCTGGAACAGCTTCTGGAGCCGCATGAGTCGGCTTCGGCTCCGGCCGAGCGCAATGATCTGCACCGGCAGTTGCTGGAGGCGCTCGGCACGCTTCCGCCCGATCAGCGGGCCGCGCTCGTCCTGGTCGACATGCAGGGGTACCCCGTCGCCGAAGCGGCCCAGCTCCTCGATGTGCCCACCGGAACGGTGAAGAGCCGGTGCGCGCGAGGCAGAGCCAGACTGCTCCCGCTCCTCACCCATCTGCGGCCGGAAAACGCCGGTGGCGGCAAGGAGGCGAGCGAGCGACGGAACCGCACGGAGGGGACATCCGTCCCACCGGCAGCGGGTCCGCAGGGCGCGAGTCCGCGTGGAGCCGGTCCCGGGGACTCCGGGCCCAATGATTCAGCTGCTGTGAAGGGCGGAGGTGGGCGAGCGTGACGTCGACGACAGACACGGCCGGGCACCCGGACGTCACCGAGCTCTCCGACCTCACCGAGGGCCTGCTGCCCGCGTCCCGCGGCGCGGACGTACGTCGGCATCTGGAGGCGTGCGAGCTGTGTGCGGACGTCTACGCGTCGCTGGAGGAGATCCAGGGACTGCTCGGAACCCTGCCGGGCCCACCGAGGATGCCCGCCGATGTCGCGGGACGGATCGACGCCGCCCTCGCCGCGGAGGCGCTGCTGAGCGCCACGGCTCCCGCAGGTACAGAGCCGCAGGGAACAGAGCCGGAGGCCGTCAAGAGCGTCAGCGCCGGCGAGCGCTCCGACGACGACACGCACACGCGTGTTTCACGTGAAACATCGGGCACCGCCGCCCGCCCCGTGGGCCATGCCCGCTCTTCCACCACCGGCCCCGGCCGCAAGCAGCACCGACGCGGCGGGCGCCGACGCGTCGCCGTCCTCGGCACCGTCTTCACGGTGGCCGCCCTGGGACTCGGTTCCGTGCTGCTGTCCTCCCTCAACGACAGCTCCGACTCCGAGGGCGACGGCGGCCAGGCCCATGCCTCGGACACCTTCGCCGCGAGCACTCTGGAGCGGCAGGTCTCCGATCTCCTCGCCCAGAAGTCCACGGGCGAGGAGCGCAGTCCGCGGAGCAGCGTGGGCATGAACTCCGCTCCCGGAACCCGGGAGCCTCAGGTCTTCAAGCAGCCCACGGTTCCGGGCTGCGTCCTGGAAGGCATCGGACGCGAGGATGGCGCCCTCGCCACCGAGGAGGGCACCTACCAGGGCACCAATGCCCTGCTCGTGGTGCTGCCCGATGCCGACGACACCAGCCGGGTCACCGCCTACATCATGGACAGCGCCTGCGTGAGCGATCCGTCCGTGGGCAAGGCCGAGGTGCTGCTGAAGCACACCTATACCCGCACCTCCTGAACACCTGCTCACTCCGCGGACGCTTCGTCTCCGTCCCGCTCGGTAGGCGCTACGGTGTCGCCCCTTCGTGTGCCCGGACACAGCGGGAATGCACGCCCCTTAGGATCCGTTGGGTGGGGTGAGAGTTCTGAAAGGGGCTCCCGCCGGACCTATGACGCAGTCCAGAGACGAGGAATCAAGCCGTGAGCGACGTCCGTAACGTGATCATCATCGGCTCCGGGCCCGCCGGCTACACGGCGGCGCTCTACACCGCGCGCGCGTCGCTGAAGCCGCTGGTGTTCGAGGGCGCCGTCACCGCCGGTGGCGCGCTGATGAACACCACCGAGGTCGAGAACTTCCCCGGCTTCCAGGACGGCATCATGGGCCCCGAGCTCATGGACAACATGCGCGGCCAGGCCGAGCGCTTCGGCGCCGAGCTCATCCCGGACGACATCGTCTCCGTGGACCTCTCCGGCGAGATCAAGACCGTCACCGACACCGCGGGCACCGTCCACCGCGCGAAGGCCGTCATCGTCACCACCGGCTCCCAGCACCGCAAGCTCGGCCTCCCCAACGAGGACGCGCTGTCCGGCCGCGGTGTCTCCTGGTGCGCCACCTGTGACGGGTTCTTCTTCAAGGACCAGGACATCGCCGTGATCGGCGGCGGCGACACCGCGATGGAGGAGGCCACCTTCCTCTCGCGCTTCGCCAAGTCCGTGACGATCGTCCACCGCCGCGACAGCCTGCGCGCCTCCAAGGCCATGCAGGACCGCGCCTTCGCCGACCCGAAGATCAAGTTCGTCTGGGACAGCGAGGTCGCCGAGGTCCAGGGCAACCAGAAGCTCTCGGGTCTGAAGCTGCGCAACGTCAAGACCGGCGAGCTCTCCGACCTTCCGGTGACCGGCCTGTTCATCGCGATCGGCCACGACCCGCGCACCGAACTCTTCAAGGGCCAGCTGGAGCTGGACGAGGAGGGCTACCTCAAGGTCGAAGCACCGTCCACCCGCACCAACCTCACCGGTGTCTTCGGCGCCGGCGACGTGGTGGACCACACCTACCGCCAGGCGATCACCGCGGCCGGTACCGGCTGCTCCGCCGCCCTCGACGCCGAGCGTTTCCTCGCCGCCCTCGCGGACGAGGAGAACGCCGCGTCCGAGAAGACGACCGTCTGACACCCCACCCGCCCCACGCACCAACCAGTTAAGGAGCCCGCAGTGGCCGGCACCCTGAAGAACGTGACCGACGACTCCTTCGAGCAGGACGTCCTCAAGAGCGACAAGCCCGTCCTGGTGGACTTCTGGGCCGCCTGGTGCGGTCCGTGCCGCCAGATCGCGCCGTCTCTTGAGGCCATTGCCGCCGAGTACGGCGACAAGATCGAGATCGTCAAGCTGAACATCGACGAGAACCCGGGTACGGCCGCCAAGTACGGCGTCATGTCCATCCCGACGCTGAACGTCTACCACAACGGCGAGGTCGCCAAGACGATCGTCGGCGCGAAGCCGAAGGCCGCGATCGTCCGCGACCTTGAGGACTTCATCGCCGAGTAGCGGACTCCGTCGCCGAGCAGGCGATGTTTCACGTGAAACACGAATGGGCCAACCCCTTGGGGTTGGCCCATTCGCATGAGGGAGCGCATCACAGAGGCCGCAGCACTGGCTCCTTCTGTACGGCCCCCAGCAGCCGGTCGAGCGCCATCTCCACGTCTTCCTTCCAGGAGAGCGTCGTGCGCAGCTCCAGCCTCAGCCTCGGGTATGTGGGATGGGGCCGTACCGTCTTGAAGCCCACCGCCAGCAGATGATCGGCGGGAAGCACACACGCGGGCTCCTTCCAGCGCGCGTCCCCGAACGCCTCGATCGCCTTGAAGCCCCGCCGCAACAGATCCTTGGCGACCGTCTGGACCATCACCCGCCCCAGCCCCTGCCCCTGGTACCCCGGCATGATGAACGCCGTCATCAGCTGCACGGCATCGGGCGAGACGGGGCTCGTGGGAAACGCGGTCGAGCGGGGGACGTAGGCCGGAGGCGCGTACAGCACGAAGCCCACGGGGACGTCATCGACGTAGACGACCCGGCCGCAGGACCCCCAGTCCAGCAGGACGGCGGAGATCCAGGATTCCTTCTCCAGCGCCGGAGTGCCGGCGGTTACCGCGGCTTTGCCGCTGACTGGATCCAGTTCCCAGAAGACACACGTCCGGCAACGCTGGGGAAGGTCTTGAAGGTTGTCCAGCGTGAGCGGTACGAGCCGACGCCCCATGAAGGCTGATCCTCGCTTCCCTCGCCCGCTGCGTCACGGGCGGCTGTCAGGGCGTTCCTCTCCCTGAGCAGGCTGCCGACGAATCCGCCGACCGCGCCCAGACCCAGGCCCGCGCTCACCAGTCCGGTCCGGCTCACCGTTCGCATGGCCCCCGCCTCCCCTAAGAGGTGTCGCCAGGTGGATGCGCCATACCCGATCGCATCGTATCCACGATGCGATCGCCTCGGAACCGCCAGAAAGCAAAGGGCGGGCCGTGTTCCGGTACTCACCGGACACGGCCCGCCCTTTGTCGGTCGGCCAACGGCACAGGGCCCTCGAGGTCAGTCCTCAGAGTCCTCCGCGCCGTCCTCCATGAGGCTCTTCTGGAGAGCGAGCCGCTCGCCCGGGGCGAGGGTGTTCAGGATCCGCTCCAGATCCTCCGGCGAGGCGAACTCGACGGTGATCTTGCCCTTCTTCTGGCCCAGCTCGACCTTCACCCGTGTCTCGAAGCGGTCCGAGAGCCGGGTCGCCAGGTCGGTCAGCGCCGGGGAGACCCGGGCACCGGCCCGCGGCCCCTTGGCCCTCGGCGCCTTCTGCGCCCGGGAGCCCATCAAGGTGACGATCTCCTCGACGGACCGGACGGAGAGACCCTCGGCCACCACCCGGTAGGCCAGCCGCTCCTGCTCCTCGGGGTCCTCCACGGAGAGCAGCGCCCGTGCGTGCCCGGCGGAGAGGACGCCTGCCGCCACCCGGTTCTGCACCTTCGGCGAGAGCTTCAGCAGACGCAGGGTGTTGGAGACCTGCGGGCGGGACCGGCCGATGCGGTCCGCCAGCTGGTCGTGCGTGCAGTTGAAGTCCTTCAGCAACTGGTCGTAGGCGGCGGCCTCTTCCAGCGGGTTCAGCTGGGCGCGGTGCAGGTTCTCCAGCAGCGCGTCCAGGAGGAGCTTCTCGTCGTCCGTGGCCCGCACGATCGCCGGGATCGCTTCCAGGCCAGCCTCACGGCAGGCCCGCCAGCGCCGCTCGCCCATGATGAGCTCGTAGCGCCCGGGGCCCAACTGACGTACGACGACCGGCTGGAGGAGGCCGACCTCCTGGATGGAGGTGATGAGCTCCTGCAGCGCGTCCTCGTCGAAGACCTCACGCGGCTGGCGCGGGTTGGGGCTGATGGAATCGAGGGGAATCTCGGCGAAGTGAGCACCCATGGGGGGCGGGGGCACGTCCGCCGCGCCGTTCAGCGACGGCTCCTCGGTTTCATGTGAAACCGGCGGCAGGGCGGCCACCTTCGCCGCGGCCACGCCACGCTCGGTGGTCAGCACGGGCACCGCCGCCGGCGACGCGGCCGGGGCACCTCCCGCCGCGGCCGGAGCCGCCGTACTGTCCGCCGGACCAGGGATCAGCGCGCCCAGGCCACGGCCCAGACCAATCCTCCGTCGCTCGCTCACTGGATCCCCTCCACCATGCTCGGGTCGCTCTGGGCGCCGATGTGGGCGTGCGTCGCGTCGTAGCTGACGCCGACACCCCTCAGCGCGATTTCTCGTGCCGCCTCAAGATAGGACAGCGCACCGCTGGATCCGGGATCGTACGTCAGCACCGTCTGTCCATAGCTCGGCGCCTCGGAGATACGGACCGAGCGGGGGATGCTCGTCCGCAGCACCTCCTCACCGAAGTGGCTGCGCACCTCGTCCGCGACCTGGGACGCCAGACGCGTCCGGCCGTCGTACATGGTGAGCAGGATCGTCGATACATGCAGGGTCGGGTTGAGGTGACCCCGCACCAGGTCGACATTGCGCAGCAGCTGCCCCAGGCCCTCCAGCGCGTAGTACTCGCACTGGATCGGGATCAGGACCTCCTGACCGGCCACCAGCGCGTTGACCGTCAGCAGGCCGAGCGAGGGCGGGCAGTCGATGAGGATGTAGTCCAGGGGCTGCTCATAGGCCTGAATGGCCCGCTGAAGCCGGCTCTCACGGGCCACCAGGGACACCAGCTCGATCTCCGCACCGGCGAGATCGATCGTGGCGGGGGCGCAGAAGAGACCCTCGACATCGGGAACGGGCTGGACGACTTCCGCGAGCGGCCTGCTCTCGACCAGCACGTCGTAGATCGACGGGACCTCGGCGTGATGGTCGATGCCCAGGGCGGTGGACGCGTTGCCCTGGGGGTCGAGGTCGATCACCAGGACACGGGCGCCGTGCAACGCCAGCGACGCGGCAAGGTTGACGGTCGTGGTCGTCTTGCCCACGCCACCCTTCTGGTTGGCGACCACCATGACCCGGGTCTGTTCGGGTCGTGGGAGACCCTCCCCGGCACGGCCGAGAGCCTCTACCGCCAGTTGGGCGGCACGACCGATGGGAGTGTCGTCCATCGGGGGCGGTGTTTCACGTGAAACATCCTCCCCCATCGACTCGGTACGGGGACCGGGGACCGGATCGGTCATCGGTCCCGCGATGTTGGCGTCGGACCGCAAGGATTCACTCTCCTCGACTTCAGGCTCGCAATGAACAGAGCCTCCCATGCCTTCGGGGTCGTGAACCAGTGAGCCCTGTCGTTCTGTGGAGAAATCCACCTCTGTGGACAACTCCGTTACCTCTCCGAGAGACCCGAGAGGCTTCCGGTCACGCGGTTCGGCCGCGGCGCGGCCACGGCTGATGATGCCGTGCAGCAGTGAGCGACGTTTCACGTGAAACACGATGCCGAGTGGCACCGGCCATCACCGCGCGACACTCCGAGATGCATAGGTTTGGCAGCTTGTGTGGAGTACGTCTCGTCCGCAGGACAGATCAGCGTCGCCGACGCGCCCGCCCCGTCCGGGCCGCCTTCGCACGCTTCGCCGCGAAGCGCACACCGCCGGGGCTCTCCCCGACCTCCACGCGCACAACCGTCGACAGCGGATCCACGACGCCCTCACCGACATGCAGGATGGACGTCCCCACCGCGCCGAGCTTGCTCAGTGCCGTGGCCGAGCTCTTCAGCTCCTCCTCGGCGGTGTCGCCCTTCAGCGCGAGCATCTCGCCGTAGGGACGCAGCAGCGGGATGCCCCAGGTGGCGAGCCGGTCCAGCGGGGCCACGGCGCGTGCCGTCACCACATGGACCGGCTGGAGCTTGCCCATGACCTCCTCGGCACGGCCACGGACGACCGTCACATGGTCCAGGCCCAGCAGCTCGACGACTTCGGTCAGGAAGGTCGTCCGCCGCAGCAGCGGCTCCAGCAACGTGATCTTCAGGTCCTCCCGGACCAGGGCCAGCGGAATGCCGGGCAGCCCCGCACCGGAGCCGACATCGCACACCGTCACCCCCTCGGGTACGACCTCCGAGAGCACGGCACAGTTCAGCAGATGCCGCTCCCACAGCCGGGGCACCTCGCGCGGCCCGATCAGACCGCGCTGGACGCCCGCCTCCGCGAGCAGCTCCGCGTATCGGACCGCGTCCGAGAAGCGATCACCGAACACCTCACGCGCCTGTTCGGGCGCGGGGGGAAGCTCCGCTGCCTCCGTCACGGGGGACCGTCCTTCCGTACTGTGTCGGCACACCCGGGCGCCGACACCAGAACCACCAGAACTATCAGGCTGACAAAGTTCGGCCCCGCCTGCCGGGCAGACGGGGCCGGAGGAACGTACGGACCGATCAGGCGGGCAGCACGACGACGAAGCGCTGCGGCTCCTCGCCCTCGGACTCGCTGCGCAGACCCGCGGCCTTGACCGCGTCGTGCACGACCTTGCGCTCGAACGGGGTCATCGGCTTCAGCTTCACCGGCTCACCGGTGTTCTTCACGTCCGCCGCGGCCTTGGCGCCGAGCTCCGAGAGCTCGGCACGCTTCTTGGCGCGGTAACCGGCGATGTCCAGCATCAGCCGGCTGCGGTCGCCGGTCTCCCGGTGCACGGCCAGGCGCGTGAGCTCCTGGAGCGCCTCCAGCACCTCACCGTCACGGCCGACCAGCTTCTGGAGGTCACGGCCGCCCGAGTCGCTGATGATCGAGACAGCGGCGCGGTCGGCCTCGACGTCCATGTCGATGTCGCCGTCGAGATCGGCGATGTCGAGCAGACCTTCGAGGTAGTCCGCCGCGATCTCGCCCTCCTGCTCCAGGCGGGTCAGGGTGTCTGCACCCTCGGCAGCGGCGGAGGTGGTGCCTTCCGTCACGGGATGGACTCCTTCTTACTTCTTGGACGGGGACTTGGGCCGCTGCGGACCCTTGCGCTGTCCGGACTGGGCCTTGCTGCGGGTACCGGCGCCGGACTTCTTCGCGGCGGAGGGCTTGGCGTCCACCGGGGCGTCGTCCTTGCTCAGCGACGTCTTGGCGTCGGACGTGGCATCGGACTTCGCCTCCGGCTCACCGGCCGCCTTCGTAGCGCCGGACTGCCGCTGGGACTTGCTCTGCCGCTTGGGCTGCTGGCGCCTGGGAACCGCCGTGGGCGTGCCGTCCTCGGTCGCGACGGCGGCGGGCGTCTCGCCCTTCACCACAGTGCCGTCCGTCTGCGCGGCGAGACCCGCCTTGTTCAGGCCGTTGATGAACTTGCGCTCGTACTCGTTGCGGTCACGGCCCTTGGCGACGATCGCCTTGATGATGTTGCGCTCACCACGCCGACGGACCTTGCCCTGGTGCGTGACGTGCTTGGTCAGGCGCTCCAGGTAGGCGGCCTGAGCCTTGGACCCCGGGGTCGGGTTGTTGCGGATGACGTACATCTGCTGGCCCATGGTCCACACGTTGGTGGTCAGCCAGTAGACGAGGACACCGACCGGGAAGTTGATGCCGAAGACGGCGAACATGACCGGGAAGATGTACATCAGCATCTTCTGCTGCTGCATGAACGGCGTCTTCACCGTGGTGTCGACGTTCTTCGTCATCAGCTGGCGCTGCGTGTAGAACTGCGACGCCGACATCAGGATGATCATGATCGCGGTGACGACACGGACGTCGGTGATCGTGGAACCGAGCGCCTCGACCTTGGCCGCGCTGTCCGTGAACTTCGACGCGAGCGGCGCGCCGAAGATGTGCGCCTGCTGCGCGCTCTCCAGCAGCCGGTCGTTGATGACGCCGACCTTCTCGTTGTTCGCGATGCTGTTGAGCACGTGGTACAGGGCGAAGAAGAACGGCGACTGCGCCAGGATGGGAAGGCACGAGGAGAGCGGGTTGGTGCCCGTCTCCTTGTACAGCTTCATCATCTCTTCGGACTGACGCTGCTTGTCGTTCTTGTAGCGCTCCTGGATCTTCTTCATCTCGGGCTGGAGCGTCTGCATGGCCCGGGTCGCCTTGATCTGCTTCACGAAGAGCGGGATCAGGCAGATACGAATCAGGATCACCAAGGACACGATGGACAGGCCCCAGGCCCACCCGGTGTCATCGCCGAAGATGGCGCCGTACACCGTGTGGAACTGGACGATGACCCAGGAGACTGGTGTCGTGATGAAGCTGAAGAGGCTGGCAATCGTGTCCACTAATCATGCTCCTTGGGCATGGGACGGGGTCTCTGCGGCCGGGCTCGAAGACACAGTGCCTTCGGTGGCCGATTCGGCGGCGGAGGGCCCGCCCTTGCGTGCGCGCCATGCGCCCCGCAGCAGCTCGTGCCATCGCGGGCGCTTGCGCGGCGGGACATGATCCACACCGCCCAGCGACCACGGATTGCAGCGCAGGATGCGCCAGGCCGTGAGCGCCGTGCCCTTGATCGCACCGTGCCGGTCGATGGCTGTGTAGCCGTAGTGGGAACACGATGGGTAGTACTTGCACACCGGCCCGAGCAACGGGCTGATGGTCCACTGGTAGATCTTGATCAGAGCCAGCAGCGGGTACTTCATCGCGCGCCCCCTCCCAGCAGCCGCTGCAGAGCGGCATCCAGGTCTCGGGCCAGCTGTGCATGGTCGGCGTCACCCGCACCGGGCAGCGCTCGTACGACTACCAGGCTACCGGGGGGAAAGACGTCGACTCGATCGCGCACCAGATGGCGAAGCTTGCGCTTCACCTTGTTGCGCACGACCGCACCACCGACAGCCTTGCTGACAACGAAACCCGCACGCGTCGGGGGAGCGCTCTCCCCAGGCGCGTGCGGGTCCGTGGCACCGCTACGAAGGTGGACGACGAGAGTCGGGCGTCCGGCCCGGCGTCCTCGTCGTACCGCGGTCGCGAAGTCCTCGCGCCGCCTCAGCCGGTTCTCGGTGGGCAGCACGACGGCATGACCTGACCGGGATCAGGCGGACAGGCTCGCGCGACCCTTGGCACGACGGTTCGCGAGAATCGCGCGGCCGGCACGGGTGCGCATCCGCAGGCGGAAGCCGTGGGTCTTCGCGCGACGACGGTTGTTCGGCTGGAAGGTGCGCTTGCTCACTCGGGGGCTCCAGAAATCAAATCGGTGGTGGCGGGTGCCGTCCTGGCTGTCACCGTGCGCCCACGAGTAGCTCGCAGTTACGCCCGAGTGCACCGCTTCCCGATCACCGGTTCACCCCCGCCGTGGCGGGGACGTGATCTTGTGCCCATCGGAGGCAGGCGGCAGCAGCCATCGACAACTCGACCTGGTTACGGTACGCGGGGCTACGCCATCCGGTCAAACCAGGGGTCACCGGGAGACACTATCCACAGCCTGGGGACAACAACTTGAACCGCACCCGTCGCCCTGACTACCGTGGCTGAACTCCGATTCGCCCGTCCCACCCGATTTGAATCCCGACCCGTCCCACCATCACACGTTCGTGGGACCCGTGAGAGAGCGTGCCCTGTGGCTGACGTACCTGCCGATCTTGCCGCAGTGTGGCCACGAGTACTCGAGCAGCTCCTCGGCGAGGGCCGCGGCCAGGGTGTCGAGGCGAAGGACGAGCACTGGATCCGCCGCTGCCAGCCGCTGGCGCTCGTCGCGGACACCGCCCTGCTCGCCGTACCGAACGAGTTTGCGAAGGGCGTACTGGAAGGCCGGCTCGCCCCGATCGTCAGCGAGACCCTGAGCCGCGAATGCGGCCGCCCGATCCGGATCGCGATCACCGTCGACGACTCCGCCGGCGAGCCCCCGGCCCCGCCGGCACCCGCCTCCCGCCCCCAGCCGCGCTACGAGGAGCCCGAACTCCCCTCCGGCCAGTACGAGAGCTACGGCCGCCACCGCGGCGCCGACGGCGACGCCTACCCCTCCCGGCCCGACCAGGGCGACCAGCTCCCCACCGCCCGGCCCGCCTACCCCGGCGAGTACCAGCGCCCCGAACCCGGCGCCTGGCCGCGCCCGCAGCAGGACGAGTACAGCTGGCAGCAGCAGCGCCTCGGCTTCCCCGAGCGCGACCCCTACGCGAGCCCCCAGGACACCTACGGCCAGGACACCTACGGCCAGCCGCCGCAGGACTACCGCCCGCAAGCCATGGACCGCCCCTCTTACGACGGCCAGCGCGGCGACTACGACAGCCCGCGCCCGGACTACGACAAGCCGCGCGGCGACTACGACCAGGGCCGCTCCGACTACGACCAGCGCGACGCCCGCCGAGAGCTGCCCGAGTCCGCCACCGGCCCGGGCCCCGGCGGCCCCGGCCCCGCCCACCGCGGCGGACCGGCCGCCCCCTCGCTGCCCTCCTCCAGCGGCGCCCCCGGCCCCCTGGCCGCGCAGCCCGCGCCCGCCACCGGACCGGGCGAACCGACCGCGCGCCTGAACCCGAAGTACCTCTTCGACACCTTCGTGATCGGAGCGTCGAACCGTTTCGCCCACGCGGCCGCGGTCGCCGTCGCCGAGGCGCCCGCGAAGGCGTACAACCCCCTCTTCATCTATGGGGAGTCCGGACTCGGCAAGACGCACCTGCTGCACGCGATCGGGCACTACGCGCGGAGCCTCTACCCCGGCACGCGCGTGCGCTACGTGAGCTCGGAGGAGTTCACCAACGAGTTCATCAACTCCATCCGCGACGGCAAGGGCGACAGCTTCCGCAAGCGGTACCGCGAGATGGACATCCTGCTCGTCGACGACATCCAGTTCCTCGCGGACAAGGAGTCGACGCAGGAGGAGTTCTTCCACACCTTCAACACCCTCCACAACGCCAACAAGCAGATCGTGCTCTCCAGCGACCGGCCGCCCAAGCAGCTGGTCACGCTGGAGGACCGGCTGCGCAACCGGTTCGAGTGGGGACTGATCACCGACGTCCAGCCGCCCGAGCTGGAGACGCGGATCGCGATCCTGCGCAAGAAGGCGGTGCAGGAGCAGCTCAACGCCCCGCCGGAGGTGCTGGAGTTCATCGCCTCCCGGATCTCGCGCAACATCCGCGAGCTGGAGGGCGCGCTGATCCGGGTGACGGCGTTCGCCTCGCTCAACCGGCAGCCGGTGGACCTGGGCCTGACGGAGATCGTCCTCAAGGACCTGATCCCGGGCGGCGACGACTCGGCCCCGGAGATCACCTCCACGGCCATCATGAGCGCCACCGCCGACTACTTCGGCCTCACCGTCGAGGACCTGTGCGGCACCTCGCGCGGGCGGGCGCTGGTGACGGCCCGCCAGATCGCCATGTACCTCTGCCGTGAGCTGACGGACCTCTCCCTGCCGAAGATCGGCGCCCTCTTCGGCGGCCGCGACCACACCACGGTCATGCACGCCGACCGCAAGATCCGCAATCTGATGGCCGAGCGGCGCTCCATCTACAACCAGGTCACCGAGCTCACCAACCGCATCAAGAACGGCTGACAGCCGCTTCTGCACGGCGTCCAGGGCGCCCTCCGGAGTCGATCCGGGGGCGCCCTTCGTCATGCGGGGGCGGTTGTGGGGCATCGCCGCGGCGCCGGCCGACGCCGCCCGGTGTTCGATTACTCGCCGGGTTACGGCCACTCTCCACAGATTCGGGGACTTTCTTCCGTCCACATCCTGGGGACTGCCGAGTTGTCCAGATAGTGTCCACAGGCTGTGCTGTTGAAAGACCATCAGCCCAGCTCAGCCGCCTGTGGATTCGTGGACGAAGGATCTCCACAGGTTGTGGACAACGAACTGATCCACAGGCTGTGCAGAAAGTTGTCCACCGACAACCCACAGGCTGGGGGGAGTTGTCCCCAGCGATCCCCAGCTTCTCCACATCACTGTCCACTGTTCGGCAACGTGACGCGCCTTCTCACCGAGTCGAGTGAAAGGCGTCACACAAAGGTGCCGGCTTGGGCTGTGGGAAACATGGGTAAAGCTGGGGACGCCGCTGGGGACAACTCACCTCAGCCTGTGCATGGAGTGTGCAGAACTTTCTGTTCTCCACAGAAACACCAGGTTGTCCACTGCCTCCGCCCACAGGGCCGGTGGATAAAATTCCCGCCCTGAGCTGGGCAAACGAGGTTATCCACGGTTTCCACAGCCCCTACTACTACTCCCAACTAGAGAGAGCTGGGATTTCGTTTCGAAGGGGGCCCTGTGCACAACTCGCCGTCCGGCTCCCGGCTGCCCCTCGTCACGACTTGACCCCGAGCGGCACCTACTGTCAGTGCCGTGCGTCAGACTGTTCCCCGGTGGCCTTCCCCTCACAGGGACAGACGACACCGAGACAGACGACGAAGCCAGGCAGGGCGAGAAGCGCCGGCAACAGCAGGAGGCGGCAACAGTGAAGATCCGGGTGGAACGCGACGTACTCGCGGAGGCCGTGGCCTGGGCGGCGCGCAGCCTCCCGGCCCGCCCGCCGGCGCCTGTCCTCGCCGGCCTGCTGCTGAAGGCCGAGGACGGTCAGCTGAGCCTGTCCGGCTTCGACTACGAGGTCTCCGCGCGGGTCTCGGTGGACGCCGAGGTCGAGGAGGAGGGCACGGTCCTCGTCTCCGGCCGGCTGCTCGCCGACATCTGCCGCGCGCTGCCCAACCGGCCGGTGGAGATTTCCACAGACGGTGTACGGGCGAGCGTGGTCTGCGGTTCCTCGCGATTCACACTCCACACCCTGCCTGTGGAGGAGTACCCGGCGCTGCCGCAGATGCCTTCGGCGACCGGCACGGTTCCCGGTGAGGTCTTCGCCTCCGCCGCCTCCCAGGTCGCGATCGCCGCGGGCCGGGACGACACCCTGCCGGTGCTCACGGGTGTGCGCATCGAGATCGAGGGCGACCGGGTCACCCTGGCCTCCACCGACCGGTACCGCTTCGCGGTCCGTGAGTTCCTGTGGAAGCCGGAGAACCCGGAGGCCTCCGCGGTGGCCCTGGTGCCCGCGAAGACGCTGCTGGACACCGCCAAGGCGCTGACCAGCGGTGACAGCGTGACGCTGGCGCTGTCCGGGTCCGGTGCCGGTGAGGGTCTGATCGGTTTCGAGGGCGCGGGGCGGCGTACGACGACCCGGCTGCTCGAAGGTGATCTGCCGAAGTACCGGACGCTCTTCCCGACCGAGTTCAACTCGGTCGCGGTGATCGAGACGGCGCCCTTCGTGGAGGCCGTGAAGCGTGTGGCGCTGGTGGCGGAGCGGAACACGCCGGTGCGGCTGAGCTTCGAGCAGGGTGTGCTGATCCTGGAGGCCGGTTCCAGCGACGACGCACAGGCTGTGGAGCGTGTGGACGCGCAGCTGGAGGGCGACGACATCTCGATCGCCTTCAACCCGACCTTCCTGCTGGACGGCCTGAGCGCGATCGACTCCCCGGTGGCCCAGCTGTCGTTCACCACGTCCACCAAGCCGGCGCTGCTGAGCGGCAAGCCCGCGCTGGACGCCGAGGCGGACGAAGCCTACAAGTACCTGATCATGCCGGTCCGCCTCAGCGGCTGAGCGGCAACACCGCAGGTCGGGGCATACGTTTGAGCGCGTATGCCCACAGGTGTGCGTGACCGTCCGGGTTTAGGCTCGGACGTAGGTACCACGGTGCCACTCACGCCACAGCAACTTAAGGAACAACTGATGGAGCTCGGTCTCGTCGGCCTCGGCAAGATGGGTGGCAACATGCGCGAGCGGATCCGCCGCGCGGGCCACACCGTCGTCGGATACGACCGCAACCCGGACCTCGCGGATGTCCACAGCCTGGAAGAGCTTGTGGGCAAGCTCAAGGGCCCGCGCGTGGTCTGGGTGATGGTCCCGGCCGGTGCCGCCACCCAGTCGACCGTCGACGAGCTCGCCGAGCTGCTGGAGCCCGGTGACGTCGTCGTGGACGGCGGGAACTCGCGCTGGACGGACGACGAGAAGCACGCCGAGGAGCTGGCCGCCAAGGGCATCGGCTTCGTGGACTGCGGTGTCTCCGGCGGCGTCTGGGGCCTGGAGAACGGCTACGCGCTGATGTACGGCGGCGACGCGGAGAACGTCGCCAAGGTGCAGCCGGTCTTCGACGCGCTCAAGCCCGAGGGCGACTTCGGCTCGGTGCACGCGGGCAAGGTCGGCGCGGGGCACTTCGCGAAGATGGTCCACAACGGCATCGAGTACGCCATGATGCAGGCCTACGCCGAGGGCTGGGAGCTGCTGGAGAAGGTCGACTCGGTGACGGACGTCCGGGAGGTCTTCCGCTCCTGGCAGGAGGGCACGGTCATCCGTTCCTGGCTGCTGGACCTGGCGGTCAACGCCCTCGACGAGGACGAGCACCTGGACAAGCTGCGCGGTTATGCACAGGACTCCGGCGAGGGCCGCTGGACTGTGGAAGCCGCCATCGACAACGCCGTACCGCTCCCGGCGATCACGGCGTCGCTGTTCGCGCGGTTCGCGTCCCGTCAGGACGACTCTCCGCAGATGAAGATGATCGCGGCGCTGCGGAACCAGTTCGGCGGTCACGCGGTCGAGAAGAAGTAAGCACCCGGACACTGGGGGAGGTCGGCGAAACAACCATGCACGTCACGCATCTGTCGCTGGCCGACTTCCGCTCGTACGCCCGGGTCGAAGTTCCGCTCGACCCGGGCGTCACCGCCTTCGTGGGCCCCAATGGCCAGGGCAAGACCAATCTCGTCGAGGCCGTCGGCTATCTCGCCACCCTTGGCAGCCATCGCGTCGCCTCCGACGCCCCGCTGGTGCGCATGGGCGCCGACCGCGCGGTGATCCGGGCGCAGGTCCGCCAGGGCGAGCGGCAGCAGCTGGTGGAGCTGGAACTGAACCCGGGCAAGTCCAACCGCGCCCGGATCAACAGGTCCTCGCAGGTCAGACCGCGGGACATCCTGGGGATCGTGCGGACGGTGCTGTTCGCGCCGGAGGACCTGGCCCTGGTCAAGGGCGACCCCGGCGAGCGCCGCCGGTTCCTGGACGAGCTGATCACCGCGCGCTCCCCGCGCATGGCGGGCGTGCGCTCCGACTACGACCGGGTCCTCAAGCAGCGCAACACCCTGCTGAAGACGGCCGCGCTGGCCCGTAGGCACGGTGGCCGCTCGATGGACCTGTCCACTCTCGACGTCTGGGACCAGCACCTCGCGCGCGCGGGCGCCGAACTGCTCGCCCAGCGCCTGGACCTGATCGCCACGCTCCAGCCGCTGGCGGACAAGGCCTACGAGCAACTCGCACCCGGCGGCGGCCCGCTGGCGCTGGAGTACAAGCCGTCCGCGCCCGGTGAGGCGCACACGCGCGAGGATCTGTACGGGCAGCTGACGGCCGCGCTGGAGGATGCCCGGAAGCAGGAGATCGAGCGGGGCGTCACCCTCGTAGGGCCGCATCGGGACGATCTGCTGCTCAAGCTCGGGCAGTTGCCCGCCAAGGGGTACGCCTCACACGGCGAGTCCTGGTCGTACGCGCTGGCGCTGCGGCTCGCCTCGTACGACCTGCTGCGTGCCGAGGGCAATGAGCCGGTGCTGGTGCTCGACGATGTGTTCGCCGAGCTGGACACCCGGCGCCGGGAGCGGCTGGCCGAGCTGGTCGCGCCCGGGGAGCAGGTGCTGGTGACGGCGGCGGTCGACGACGATGTGCCGCATGTGCTGGCGGGGGCGCGGTACGCCGTGTCCGAGGGGACGGTGGAGCGCGTATGACCGCCGAGGAGCCGAAGAAGTCCCCCGAGCCGTCCGGTGTCGACCTGGCGCGCGTGGCGCTCAGGGCGGCCAAGGAGCAGGCACGCGCGCGTGGGGACGCGCAGCAGCAGAAGAAGCAGGCGCGCCGCGGTGGCGGTCTGCGCTCCGGTGCGCGCGCCGACGGCCGTGACCCCATGGCGCTCGGCGCCGCCATCAACCGGCTGATCACCGAGCGCGGCTGGGAGACGCCGGCCGCGGTGGGCGGTGTGATGGGCCGCTGGCCGCAGATCGTGGGCCCGGATCTGGCGAAGCACTGTGTGCCGGTGACGTACGACGAGGACGAGCGGGTGCTGGTCGTACGCTGCGACTCGACGGCTTGGGCGACCAATCTGCGGCTGCTCGCGCCGCAGCTGGTGGCGCGGCTGAACGAGGATCTCGGGCACGGCACGGTCCGGGCGATCAAGGTGCTGGGTCCCGGTGGCCCCGAGCGCCGCTACGGCCCCTTGAGGGCCCCGGGCAGCACCGGCCCCGGCGATACCTACGGGTGACGTACATCACGTGAGCTGGGCGGGAGGCGTCCCGTTCGCACGCCTGTGCGCGGTTGTGCGTGCCCTCGCGCGGGCTACCTGACTCCCAAGTAGCAAAGGGTTGACACCCCGAAGCGCTGAGTGCCGCTGTGAGCCTCTTGGAGCCCCGCTCCGTATATGGGGACCCGGAAGAGACCGGTTGAGGGCGGCACATGAGGACTCAGGTACCGGCAAACCCCCATCACTGTCGGCGCTACCGGTAGACTGGAAGCCAATCCCGCCCCAAACGTGGGGACCGCCCGGGAAACGCTGAGCAACGCTGATCAAGGCTTACCAACGCAACATGCCGCAGCCGCTCCGGCAACCTGCCGACGAGCCTGGCTCGTGCTGTGCCAGAAAGGGCGCTTCGTGGCCGATTCCGGCAACCCCAACGAGAACATCCCGTCCACCGACGCCGTGGCAGGCGTACCCGAGGCAGGTGCCACGGCGTACGACGCGAGTGCCATCACCGTCCTCGAGGGTCTGGACGCGGTTCGCAAGCGACCCGGTATGTACATCGGTTCGACCGGCGAGCGCGGCCTGCACCACCTCGTGCAGGAGGTCGTCGACAACTCCGTCGACGAGGCGCTGGCGGGGCACGCGGACACGATCGACGTGACGATCCTCGCCGACGGCGGTGTCCGGGTCGTCGACAACGGCCGTGGCATCCCGGTGGGCATCGTGCCGTCCGAGGGCAAGCCGGCCCTTGAGGTCGTGCTGACCGTGCTGCACGCGGGCGGCAAGTTCGGCGGCGGCGGCTACGCGGTCTCCGGCGGTCTGCACGGCGTCGGCGTCTCCGTGGTGAACGCCCTGTCGACGAAGGTCGCCGTCGAGGTCAGGACCGACGGCCACCGCTGGACGCAGGACTACAAGCTCGGCGTCCCGACCGCCCCGCTGGCCAAGCACGAGGCCACCGAGGAGCACGGCACCTCGGTCTCCTTCTGGGCCGACCCGGACATCTTCGAGACCACCGACTACTCCTTCGAGACGCTCTCGCGGCGCTTCCAGGAGATGGCGTTCCTCAACAAGGGCCTGCGCATCAACCTCACCGACGAGCGTGAGTCGGCGAAGGCCACGGCCGGTGCGGACGAGGCGGGCGAGGACGAGAAGCACGACGTCAAGACGGTCTCGTACCACTACGAGGGCGGCATCGTCGACTTCGTGAAGTACCTCAACTCCCGCAAGGGGGACGTGGTGCACCCCACCGTCATCGACCTGGAGGCGGAGGACAAGGACAAGCTCCTGTCCCTCGAGGTCGCGATGCAGTGGAACAGCGGCTACAACGAGGGCGTCTACTCGTTCGCCAACATCATCCACACCCATGAGGGCGGCACCCACGAAGAGGGTTTCCGCGCGGCTCTGACGAGCCTGATCAACAAGTACGCGCGCGACAAGAAGCTGCTGCGCGAGAAGGACGACAACCTCACGGGTGACGACATCCGCGAGGGTCTGACCGCGATCATCTCGGTGAAGCTGAGCGAGCCGCAGTTCGAGGGCCAGACCAAGACCAAGCTGGGCAACACCGAGGTCAAGACCTTCGTGCAGAAGGTCGTCTACGAGCACCTCGCGGACTGGCTGGACCGTAACCCGAACGAGGCCGCGGACATCATCCGCAAGGGCATCCAGGCGGCCACCGCGCGCGTGGCGGCCCGCAAGGCCCGCGATCTGACGCGTCGCAAGGGCCTGCTGGAGTCGGCGTCGCTGCCGGGCAAGCTGAGCGACTGCCAGTCCAACGACCCGACCAAGTGCGAGATCTTCATCGTCGAGGGTGACTCCGCCGGCGGTTCGGCCAAGTCCGGCCGCAACCCGCAGTACCAGGCGATCCTCCCGATCCGAGGCAAGATCCTCAACGTCGAGAAGGCGCGGATCGACAAGATCCTCCAGAACCAGGAGATCCAGGCGCTGATCTCCGCGTTCGGCACGGGTGTGCACGAGGACTTCGACATCGAGAAGCTCCGCTATCACAAGATCATCCTGATGGCGGACGCCGACGTCGACGGCCAGCACATCAACACCCTGCTGCTGACCTTCCTGTTCCGCTTCATGCGGCCGCTGGTCGAGGCCGGTCACGTGTTCCTGTCGCGTCCTCCGCTCTACAAGATCAAGTGGGGCCGGGACGATGTGGAGTACGCGTACTCCGACCGCGAGCGCGACGCGCTGCTGGAGATGGGCCGCCAGCGCGGCAAGCGGGTCCGTGAGGACTCCATCCAGCGCTTCAAGGGTCTCGGTGAGATGAACGCCGAAGAGCTGCGCGTGACCACCATGGACGTCGAGCACCGCGTTCTCGGCCAGGTCACCCTCGACGACGCCGCACAGGCCGACGACCTGTTCTCGGTCCTGATGGGCGAGGACGTCGAGGCCCGCCGCGCGTTCATCCAGCGCAACGCCAAGGACGTCCGCTTCCTCGACATCTGAGTCGGTCTCAGCTGACCGCACCAGGAAGGATCTTCACCAGCAATGGCCGACGAGAACACTTCTGTCACCCCTGAAGAGGGCGGCGAAATCGTGATGCGTATCGAGCCCGTCGGGCTCGAGACGGAGATGCAGCGCTCGTACCTCGACTACGCGATGTCCGTCATCGTCTCGCGTGCGCTGCCGGACGTCCGGGACGGCCTCAAGCCCGTCCACCGCCGTGTGCTGTACGCGATGTACGACGGCGGCTATCGCCCCGAGCGCGGCTTCTACAAGTGCGCCCGCGTGGTCGGCGACGTCATGGGCAACTACCACCCGCACGGCGACTCCTCGATCTACGACGCGCTGGTCCGCCTCGCGCAGCCGTGGTCGATGCGGATGCCGCTGGTGGACTCCAACGGCAACTTCGGCTCCCCGGGCAACGACCCGGCGGCCGCGATGCGCTACACCGAGTGCAAGATGGCGCCGCTGTCGATGGAGATGGTCCGTGACATCGACGAGGAGACCGTCGACTTCACGGACAACTACGACGGCCGCTCCCAGGAGCCGACCGTCCTGCCGGCCCGCTTCCCGAACCTGCTGATCAACGGCTCGGCCGGTATCGCGGTCGGCATGGCCACCAACATCCCGCCGCACAACCTGCGCGAGGTCGCGTCGGGCGCCCAGTGGTACCTGGAGAACCCGGAGGCCACGCACGAGGAGCTGCTGGACGCCCTCATCGAGCGCATCAAGGGCCCGGACTTCCCGACCGGCGCGCTGGTCGTGGGCCGCAAGGGCATCGAGGAGGCGTACCGCACGGGCCGCGGCTCGATCACCATGCGGGCGGTCGTCGAGGTCGAGGAGATCCAGGGCCGGCAGTGCCTGGTGGTCACCGAACTGCCGTACCAGGTCAACCCGGACAACCTCGCGCAGAAGATCGCCGACCTGGTGAAGGACGGCAAGGTCGGCGGCATCGCGGACGTCCGGGACGAGACGTCGAGCCGTACCGGCCAGCGTCTGGTGATCGTCCTGAAGCGGGACGCGGTCGCCAAGGTCGTGCTGAACAACCTCTACAAGCACACCGACCTGCAGACCAACTTCGGCGCCAACATGCTGGCCCTGGTCGACGGCGTGCCGCGCACGCTCTCGCTGGACGCGTTCATCCGGCACTGGGTGACGCACCAGATCGAGGTCATCGTCCGCCGTACGCGCTTCCGGCTGCGCAAGGCCGAGGAGCGGGCGCACATCCTGCGCGGTCTGCTCAAGGCCCTGGACGCCATCGACGAGGTCATCGCGCTGATCCGGGCCAGTGACACGGTCGAGATCGCGCGTACGGGCCTGATGGAGCTCCTGCGGATCGACGAGATCCAGGCCAACGCCATCCTGGAGATGCAGCTGCGGCGACTGGCGGCCCTGGAGCGCCAGAAGATCGTCCAGGAGCACGACGAACTCCAGGCGAAGATCAACGAGTACAACCAGATCCTCGCCTCCCCGGTCCGCCAGCGCGGCATCGTCAGCGAGGAACTCGCCGCGATCGTCGAGAAGTACGGCGACGACCGCAAGACGATGCTGGTGCCCTTCGACGGCGACATGTCCATCGAGGACCTGATCGCCGAAGAGGACATCGTCGTCACCATCACGCGCGGCGGCTACGTCAAGCGCACCAAGACGGACGACTACCGCTCCCAGAAGCGCGGCGGCAAGGGCGTACGCGGCACGAAGCTGAAGGAAGACGACATCGTCGACCACTTCTTCGTCTCCACCACCCACCACTGGCTGCTGTTCTTCACCAACAAGGGCCGGGTCTACCGCGCGAAGGCCTATGAGCTGCCCGACGTCGGCCGGGACGCGCGCGGCCAGCACGTCGCCAACCTGCTGGCCTTCCAGCCGGACGAGGCGATCGCCGAGATCCTCGCCATCCGGGACTACGACGCGGCGCCCTACCTGGTGCTGGCCACGAAGGCCGGTCTGGTGAAGAAGACGTCGTTGAAGGATTACGATTCGCCGCGCTCCGGCGGTGTCATCGCGATCAACCTGCGCGAGCGCGAGGACGGCTCCGACGACGAACTGATCGGTGCCGAGCTGGTCTCGGCCGAGGACGATCTGCTGCTGATCAGCAGGAAGGCGCAGTCGATCAGGTTCACGGCCACGGACGACGCGCTGCGCCCGATGGGCCGTGCCACCTCGGGTGTGAAGGGCATGAGTTTCCGCGAGGGCGACGAGCTGCTCTCGATGAATGTTGTTCGACCCGGTACGTTCGTGTTCACTGCTACAGACGGTGGGTACGCGAAGCGGACCCCTGTCGACGAGTACCGCGTTCAGGGACGCGGCGGCCTCGGTATCAAG
Source organism: Streptomyces cinnabarinus (assembly GCF_027270315.1). Taxonomy (NCBI): domain Bacteria; kingdom Bacillati; phylum Actinomycetota; class Actinomycetes; order Kitasatosporales; family Streptomycetaceae; genus Streptomyces; species Streptomyces cinnabarinus. The sequence goes on from NZ_CP114413.1 coordinate 4,608,006, forward strand.
GCCGCCAAGATCGTTGAGGACCGTGGATCGCTCGTCGGTGCGCTGGTGGTCGAGGAGACCGATGAGATCCTCGCCATCACGCTCGGCGGCGGTGTGATCCGCACGCGCGTCAACGAGGTCAGGGAGACGGGCCGTGACACCATGGGCGTCCAACTGATCAACCTGGGCAAGCGCGATGCCGTGGTCGGCATCGCACGTAACGCCGAGGCGGGGCGCGAGGCGGAGGAGGTCGACGGCACCGACGCCGTCGACGAGACCGCCGACATGGCCGCGGCCAGCGGCACGGACGAGGGTGAGGCGCCCTCGGCCGAGTAGCACGAGGAGTGAGTCACGTGAGCGGAGCCACGGGCGCCGGATCGGCCGGTACCTCCAGGGGTACGGACACGGACGGCGGCGGCCGTGGCTCCGCCGCGCAGACCAGTGACTCGTCTTCGCCCGACACGCATGGATCCCAGGGGGGAACTGTGACGGACACCCGAGGCCCGCAGGCCCAGCAGTACGCGGCCGGCCCGGCCCCGGCGGACCGGCAGCAGCCGGCGCAGGCGGTGCCGACGGCGTCGCCGCTGCCCGGCGAGCGGCAGCCGCAGCCCTCCTCCGGGCCCTACCACCCGCCGCAGGCCTACCCGGCGGCCGCTCAGGCCCCCGGCGCGACCGGCGCGGTCCGCCGGCCGCGCACGGGTGCCCGGACGACGCCGCGCACCCGCAAGGCGCGGCTGCGGGTGGCCAAGGCCGACCCGTGGTCGGTGATGAAGGTCAGCTTCCTGCTCTCCATCGCGCTCGGCATCTGCACGATCGTCGCGTCGGCGGTGCTGTGGATGGTCATGGACGCCATGGGTGTCTTCTCGACGGTCGGCGGCACCATCTCCGAGGCCACCGGCTCCAACGAGTCCAACGGCTTCGACCTCCAGTCCTTCCTGTCGCTGCCGAACGTCCTGATGTTCACCTCGATCATCGCGGTCATCGACGTCGTCCTCGCGACGGCGCTCGCCACCCTCGGCGCGTTCATCTACAACCTCTCCGCGGGCTTCGTGGGCGGTGTCGAACTGACACTGGCCGAGGACGAGTGAGGGTCCCCGACAACCGATTTTGGGACTGCGCACCACGTGCGCTAATCTTCAGGAGTCAGCGCGCGGGAAATACACCGCAGAGCGCGGCGGGGCTATAGCTCAGTTGGTTAGAGCGCATCCCTGATAAGGATGAGGCCACAGGTTCAAATCCTGTTAGCCCCACAGCGATAAGACCCCCGGTCCACATGGGCCGGGGGTCTTTTGTGTGACCGGATGACATGGAGGACAAGAAAGCGCCCGATCGCTGGCGACGGGGGATGCACCAGCGATCGGGCTGTGGCCAACAGTAACAAGGCTGGTTGAACGGCGGGAGGCGGCCGTTCGGGACCGGGTGGGCGTTGTGAGCGGGATCACGTTCCCGTCAGGCCTCGCACGGGGGGTCGTAGGAGAGGCGGGGCAGGTACTCGTCCCACTTCTCCTCGGTCAGGACGCCCCGGGTGGTGGCGCAGATGTGGCGGACGGCGCGGTCGACGTCGAGGTCCCACAGGCGGACCGTGTCGGTGCCGCTGGAGACGCCCAGCAGCTGGCTCCGGGGGCTGAAGGCCAGGAAGTTGCCCGTCCTGGCGTTGGGGCTCATCGACTGGCCGATGGGGGCGGCGTCGGCGGGCGTGGTGACGTCCCACAGGCGGACCGTGTTGTCGTTGCCGCCGCTGGCGAGGGTGCGGCCGTTCCGGCTGAACGTCAGGGAGACCACCGCCTCGGTGTGCCCGGTCAGCGTGGCGGCCGGGGTGTGTGTCCCGGAGGGGTCGGTGACGTCCCACAGACGGACCGTGTCGTCGTCGCTGCCGCTGGCCAGGGTGCGGCCGTCGGGGCTGTAGGCGAGCACGTTGACGGGGCCCTCGTGGGCGTTGAGCGCGGCGCCCAGGGACTTCGTACGGCGGGGGTCGGCGGTGTTCCACAGGCGGACCGTGCCGTCCGCGCTGCCGCTGGCGAGGGTGCGGCCGTCGGCGGAGAAGCGCAGGGCGTTGACATAGCCGCGGTGGCCGGTGAGCGGGGCGCCGTACGGGGCCGGGCGGGTGGGGTCGGAGACGTTCCACAGCTGGAGTGTGCGGTCGTCGTAGGCGGTGGCGAGGGTGCGGCCGTCGGGGCTGAACGCGAGGGCGTCGGGGCCCATGAAGCGGGTGCGCAGGGCCAGGGGTGGGCCGTACGCGGTTGGGTGGGCGGGGTCGGAGACGTTCCACAGGTACACGGCGCGGTTGCCTGTCAGGACCGCGAGGGTGCGGCCGTCGGGGGCGAAGAGCAGGGAGCGCTGGCCGCCGTCGTCGGGCATGAACGGCTTGTTCAGGGCCATGGGGTGCAGCGGGTCGCGGACGTTCCACAGCCGGACGCTGCCGTCGCGGGCGGCCGTGGCGAGGACCCGTCCGTCGGGGCGGAAGGCGCCGCTGCGGCCGAACATGTCGGAGGTGGGGACCGACCACAGCCGCACCTTGCTGTCGCCGCTGCCGGTGGCCAGGGTCCGGCCGTCCGGGCTGAAGCCCAGCGCGTACATCTCGCCGCTGCTGCCCGCCAGCGGCTCGCCGACCTGGGAGGGATAGGCCGGGTCGCTGACGTTCCACAGGCTCGCGGTGCTGTCCGCGCTGGCGGCGGCGAGGGTGGCCCCGTCGGGGCTGAACGCCACCGACCAGATGGGGCCGGTGTGGCCGGTCAGCGGCGAGCCCAGCGCCCTGCCGCGCCCCGGGTCGGCGACGTCCCACAGCCGTACGGTGTCGTCGGCGCCGCCGCTGGCCAGGGTGCGGCCGTCGGGGCTGAACGCGACGGAGTGCACCAGGTCCGTGTGCCCGGTCAGGCGCCTGTCGTACGGCGTGGGGCGGCTCGGGTCGGTGATGTTCCACAGGCGGATCGTGTCGTCGTCGCCGCCCGCGGCCAGGGTTTCGCCGTCCGGGCTGAACGCCACCGAGCGCACGGCGGCGCCGGCGCCGGTCAGGGTGCTGACCGGCCTCGGGCGGTCCGGGCCGTCGACGTCCCACAGGCGGACGGTGCGGTCCTCGCCGGCGGAGGCCAGGGTGCTGCCGTCGGGGCTGAACGCGATCAGGTAGACCGTGGCCCTGTGCCCGGTCAGAGGGGTGCGCAGGACCATGGGGTGACGGGGGTCGCGGATGTCCCACAGGCGGATCGTGCCGTCGTCCGAGGCGCTGGCGAGGGTGCGGCCGTCGGGGCTGAAGACCGCGCTGCTCACCCAGCTCGTATGGCCGAACAGCGGCTTGCCGAGGGGTTTCGGGCGGCCGGGTTCGCTGACGTCCCACAGGCGGACCGTGCGGTCGTAGCTGGCGGTGGCCAGGAGCTTGCCGTCGGGGCTGAAGGAGGTCAGGTAGACGGCGCCGGTGTGGCCGAGGAGGGGGGTGGCCAGCGGGGCGTTCACGATGGAGAGCAGGCGGTTGGCGGTGCCCTCGTCGTCGGGGCGCAGCCCGTGCGCCACCAGGTCGAGCTGCGCCGACAGCGACGGGTCGGTGTACTGGACCCGGTCCGCCTCGGCGACCACCTGCTCGAACACGGCGTCGTTGCGCTGCTGCCAGGCCACCACCGCCGAACCCACGGCCACCAGCGCCAGCACCACCAGCGCCGACACCGCGCCCCGGCTGATCAGCAGGGAGCGCCGGCGCAGCCGTACCGAGGCGGTCAGGAACTCCACCGCGCTGCGGGTCAGGAAGGTGTCACCGGCGGACTTCGCCCAGGTGTGCGCCTGGTCGAGACGCGAGCCCCGGTAGAGCAGGGAGGAGTCGCGGTGGGAGTCATCCCAGGCCCGGCCGTCCTCCTCCAGGCGCTGGCGCAGCAGGTTGCCGCCGCGGTCCTCGTCGATCCACTCGCGCAGCCGGGGCCAGGCGTGCAGCAGCGCCTCGTGGGTGATCTCCACGGTCTCCGCGTCGAGGGTGACCAGACGGGCCTGGACCAGCGCTTCGAGGGACTCCTCCGTCTTGTCGGGGTCCGTCGACTCCGCCGCGAGCTGGCGCCGGGTGCCGCGTCTGCGCGTGGCCTGGGTGTCCTCGCCGAGGCGCACCAGCCGCAGCAGCAGTAACCGGGCCGCCGTACGGGCCGCCGGGTCCAGACCGGACCAGGCCCGCTCGGCGGTCGCCGCGACCGCGCCCTGGATCCCGCCGGCGGCCCGGTAGCCGGCCAGGGTCAGCCGACCGGACTTGCGGCGCTGCCAGGTGGCGAGCAGGGCGTGCGAGAGCAGGGGCAGCACCCCGGCGTCATGGGCGCCGCGCGGGCCGTCGGCGCTGACCTCGCGGACGATCAGCTCGGCGAGGCCGGGTTCGAGCTCCAGGCCGACGGCCTTGGCCGGCCCGTTCACCGCCTCGCGCAGTTCGGCGCCGGACAGCGGGCCGAGGACCATGTGCCGGTGCTGGAGGGCGTCGGCGAGTTCGGGGTAGCCGAGGCACTGTTCGTAGAAGTCGGCCCGTATGCCGAGGACGACGAGGGCGGGGCCGGGCCCGCCGTCCTCGTCGGGGGCGGACGCGGCGTGCAGGAGCTGGATGAAGGTGTGCCGGTCGCGCTCCTCGGCGCAGAGGGTGAAGGTCTCCTCGAACTGGTCGACGATGACGACCGGGCGGCCACCGGCGGGCGAGGTCCGCCCGGCCCAGGCGGCGACGGCCGCGCGCACGGCCCGGGTGAAGCGCCCGGTGCCCGCCCGCTCCCCGGCCGCCCCGGCGAGTTCGGGGATCCGCCCGGTCAGCTCGGCGACCGGATCGGCACCGGGGACCAGCTGGAGCACCTCCCGCCCGGTGTCCAGGGCGCCGTCCCGTACGGCGGGCACCAGACCGGCGTTGAGCAGGGAGGACTTCCCGGCGCCCGAGGCGCCGACCAGCATCAGCAGTCCGCCGGAGCGCTCCGCGGCCCGTAGTCCGGCGATGAGGGAGGCGGTGCTGCGCTCCCGGCCGAAGAACCAGCGGGCGTCCTCCTGGCGGTAGGAGGCGAGGCCCCGGTACGGGCAGACGACCGGGACGGCCGGTGCCTCGGCCGGGGGCTCCTCGGGCGCCCCGACCGGGTCGGCCACCGCCCGCTCCCACAGGTGCTGCCACTGCACCATGTCGTACAGCCCGGGGGACACCGGCGAGGGCCGGGCGCGCCGGGCGTGCGGGACGAGGACATGGAGGACGGCGGCCAGGGCGGCGAACTGGGCGGGTACGTTCTTCGCCCGCCGCCAGTCGCTGATGCGCTGCGCGGACACCCGTACCGGACGCCCCCGCTCGTCCACCCGTTGGAGCTGGACGACCGCCTCGGACACCCGCTTGAGGGGTGGGTTCCCGGCCTCCCGGTACAGCAGGGCAAGGCGTTCCGCGAAGGCTGTGCGTGCCCCTGAGTCGGAACTCAAGGCCTCCACCCCTTACTTTCCCCGCACTTGGACGTCCGGACCGGAAAACTCACTTTATACGGCTGACCTGGGCGTAAGCCCTGCGCGGGAAACCGGAACCTCCTCGGGGCGGGCCTCAACTGGCAGGATCACACCGCGTAGCCAGTTGACCGCGCGTCGTCCGGAGAGGCTGCCGGCGCCTGCCGCCCCGGCCGCGGTGACGGATGCCCGATCGTCCGCCCGCGAGCCCTTCCCGGCCTTCCGAGACCTCGGTCCGCGTCATCGCGCGGGACCGACACCGACGCGTCGTTTGGCACCGGTCCCCGCGAGGGGAGGGACCGGTGCCGAACGACGCGGCTTCCTCGTTCCCGTCGTCCGGCGCCCGGCGCTTGCCGCTTTCCTCCCGGGGCCGTACCTTCGTTTCTGACGAACCGTCAGATGCGAGCCGGGAGGTGGCCGCAGTGGCCGAGGTCGTGAACGGTGCCAGGGAGCTGCCCAGGGTCATCAGCGTGGACGATCATGTGATCGAGCCCGCTCATCTCTTCGAGACCTGGCTTCCGGCCAAGTACCGGGACAAAGGCCCCAAACCCTTCACCGCCGGGATCGGTGAGCTGGAGTACGTCGGCGGGAAGTACCGGTTCACCACCGATCCGGACGGCCAGATCACCGACTGGTGGGAGTACGAGGGCGAGTTCTTCCCGTACAAGCGGATCATCGCGGCGGTCGGGTTCTCCCGGGACGAGATGACGCTCGACGGGATCACCCGGGAGCAGATGCGGCGGGGCTGCTGGGACCCCAAGGCCCGCCTGGAGGACATGGAGATGAACCATGTCGAGGCCTCGCTCTGCTTCCCCACCTTCCCGCGCTTCTGCGGCCAGACCTTCGCCGAGGCCAAGGACAAGGAGGTCGGGCTCGCCTGTGTGCGCGCCTACAACGACTGGATGGTCGAGGAGTGGTGCGGCGACAGCGGCGGGCGGCTGATCCCGCTCTGCCTGATCCCGCTGTGGGACATCGACCTGGCCGTCGCGGAGATCCACCGCAACGCCGCCCGCGGGGTGCGCGCGGTGACGTTCAGCGAGATCCCCACCTATCTGGGACTGCCCTCGATCCACTCCGGCTACTGGGACCCCTTCTTCGCGGCCTGCGAGGAGACCGGCACGGTCGTGAACATGCACATCGGGTCCTCCTCTCAGATGCCGGCCGCCTCCCCCGACGCGCCGCCCGCCGTCCAGGCCTCGCTGAGCTTCAACAACGCCATGGCCTCGATGATGGACTTCCTCTTCTCCGGAGTCCTGGTGAAGTTCCCGCGGCTGAAGCTCGCCTACAGCGAGGGCCAGATGGGCTGGATCCCGTACGCCCTGGAGCGCGCCGACGACGTCTGGGAGGAGCACCGGGCCTGGGGCGGGGTGAAGGACCTGATTCCGGAGCCGCCGTCGACGTACTACTACCGGCAGATCTTCTGCTGCTTCTTCCGGGACCGGCACGGCATCGAGGCGATCGACACGGTGGGCGTGGACAACGCCACCTTCGAGACGGACTACCCGCACGTCGACTCGACCTGGCCGCACACCAAGCAGGTCGCGGCCGAGCATGTGGCGGGCCTGTCCGACGAGGTGACGTACAAGCTGCTGCGCGGCAATGCGATCCGCATGCTCGATCTGCCCTTCGACCGCTGATTGACGGCCCCGTGGCAGGGGCAGTCACCCGGTGAGAGACGGGAGTGCAGATGACGAAGGTCTCCGTGGACCCCGAGCTGTGTTACGGATCCGGTGAGTGCGTCCACCGCGTGCCGTCCGTCTTCACCGCGGCGGACGGGTTCGGAGCCGTCATCGCCGGGCGCGAGGACAGCGGGGCCGAGCCGGAGGTGCGGGAGGCCGCGGAGCAGTGCCCGTCACAGGCCATTGTCCTCGGCGGTCAGCCCGCGTAGGTCCAGTACGTGGCCGCGAGCGCCCGCGCCCGTGCCTCCGCCACCGCCATCCGCGCCGCCCGCTCCGCCGGATCGACATGCGCCGCCTGGCCGGTGGCCTGCCCCTCCCACTTGCGGTAGAGCAGTCCGGCCTCGGCGCTGAACCAGCCGCGGCTCACCGCGTTCAGCGCGAGCAGCAGACCGGTGTCCTCGGAGGCGGGCAGCGCCATCCAGCCGCCGAGAGCGAGCAGCAGGTCCCGGCGCACGCACAGCGTGGCCGGATGGACCTGGGCGCGGAAGCCGTTGGCCCGCCAGAAGTCGAGCACCGCGCCCCGCTCGACGGGACCCTCGTCGGGGTCGGGGAAACCGGCGGTGGAGCCGTCCGGCAGCAGGTCCAGCGCCCGCGAGGTCGTCCACCCGATGCCGTGCCCGCTCTCCAGGACGGCCAGATCCCGGGCGAGCGCCCCCGGGGTGAGCCGGTCGTCGGCGTCCAGCACCTTCACGTACGGGCCGTCCGCGTGCGCCAGCGCGATGGTGCGGGCGACCCCGGGACCGCCGGGCCGCCCCTGGCGGAAGGTGACACGGTCGTCGTCGGGGAGGTACGGGGTGACGGCGTCGCCCGTCCCGTCCTCCTGCACGACCCAGTGCCACTCCCATCCCGCCGGCAGCTCCTGCGCGCACAGGGAGGCGTGCGCCTCGGGCAGGAAGCGGGCCGAGGGGCCGTGGACCGCGGTGACGATGCTGACGCGCCGGCGCACGGCGGCCCTCACCACCTTTCCAGACACGTGGTGAACAGCAGCTCCGTGCGGTCGCCCGGCAGCGTGACGCGGCAGACCTCCACGACGCGGCCCCGGATGTCGTACGACGTCTTGCGCAGCGCCAGGACCGGAGCGCCGCACGGCAGTTCCAGTGCGGCGGTCTCAACAGGCGTGGGCTGACGGGCGGTCACCCGTTCCTCGACGCGATCCACTTCGATGCCGACCGTGTGCAACTGATGCTGAGTGCCGCCGGGCCAGGGCTCGTTGGCCGGGTCCAGCAGCGCGGGGTTGGCGGCGATCAGGTCGCGGAGGAGATACGAGGTGACCAGAGAGAACGGGGCGCTCTCGGTGGCGTGGCGGGTGCGGTAGGCGCGTTTCAGGAGCGGGGTGCCGACCGGGACGCCGAACGCGTCGGCGAGTTCATCGGTGGCGCCCATGTGGTGGTAGTCGGCGTGGAAGACCAGGTCGGAGCAGTCCAGACCGGTGTCGTGCTCGGTGGCTCCTATGCCTGCTCGCTCGGACCGGGGGTGGTGCACCCGGTTCTTCTCCCACTGATGACGACGGCTGTCGCGGACGGCGGGCGTGCGAGGCATGGGATCAGGCTACGACGAGGGCCTGCCGCTTCTTCGAGTGGCCGGGCCGGTGTGGGGCCTGGGGTGTACGTGAAAGGAGTTGTATGGGTGAAGCAAGAGGGGATGCAAGGGAGCTCGCGCTGTCAGCGCTGCAGCGGGATGGGGGCGGCCTTGGCCTGGGCCGGAATGGTGGTCGAGGCACAGTGGACGGCTTCCGGTCCGGCTTCCGGTCCGGTTTCCGCTCCGGTTTCCGCTCCGGCCTGTGATGCGACCTGCGATTCGGCTTCCGACTCGGCTTCCGTGTCGGTCAGTGAGCGGTGGCGGCAGCTCGGGGTCTTGCCGTGTGCCTCGGCGCGGATGCGCTGCTTCATCGTGGGGGGCAGTGACCTGGCATGGGTCGCCCAGGCCCAGTAGGACATCGCGGGCGCCACGGACTGCTCGGTGCTGTCGCTGTCGCTGTTGCGGGCCGACTCGGTCTGCGGTACCGCCGCGGCGGCGGTCGTGGTGATGAGTCCGAGCGCCGTGCACAGCGCGAGGAAGGCGGTGACGATGGCGGTCCACAGCGTCATGACCTTGTTCCGGGCCATGGTCCCTCACTTTCGGGTTGGGCGGATTTGCGTACTTTCCTCATGATGTGTATGGGGGCCGAGAAGTGGTGGACCTGCGCCCGTGGCGCGTCGATGTTCAGATGAACACCACTCGGATGGGTGCAAGGAGTGAGGAAAGTGGAGAAGAGCGCCCAAAGTAACCGTCCGTAGGGATGTGATCACCCTCAGATCGGAACGGCGGCGTCCGTTCTACTGCGGCCCCCCGGAGGGGAGTTGGGGCCCTCAGTACAGGTCACCGATCGATATCGGTCGGTGTGTATAGTCGGGCGCCAGAGGTCCCCTACGTCAAGGAAAGACGAGGTCGCGCGGTGAAGAAGCTTCTCCTGGTCGCACTGGCCGCCATCGGCGGGCTCCTCGTGTACCGCCAGATCCAGGCGGATCGCGCCGAGCAGGATCTGTGGACGGAGGCGACCGACTCCGTGCCCACGGGTTCGTGAGTACCGACAAGTCGAACTGAAAAACAGACCCCGGCCGTGGTTGCGGTCGGGGTTTTGTGTTGCTGCTGCGCGGTGCCGCCGAGGTGGGCAGGATGAGTGCGACGACGACGAGGGGGCGGGTCATGGGGCGGGGTACGGCGTGGTGGCGTGCGGTGTGCCGCGGGGCCGTGGCGGTGGCGCTGCTGGGTGCGGGGGCCGGTACCGGGTTCGGCGCCTGGGCGCCCTCCGCGGTTGCGGCAGGGACGCCGACGCCGTATGGCTTCTCCCCGGACGCGACCACCGTCCCGGGTGTGGCGGGCACCGCGGACGCCGCCCGGCTGGAGCCCGGACGGACGTACCGCAGCTCGCTCCCGGTGAGCGAGGCCGTCCACTACCGCCTCGAACTCGACGCCACCACCAACGCCTACGTCTCCGCCACCGCGGTGCCCCCGGCGGACGCCGACCTCTCCGCCTCCGACGGCATCCGGGTGTCCGTGCAGGACGCCGACGGCCGCTCCTGCAACTCCGAGACGGAGAACTTCGGCGGCGGCAGCAGCGCCCGCCCGATCACGGCGGTCGCCCTGCGCGAGCTGTCCGCGGCGCGCACCCGCTGCGCCGAGGCGGGCACGTACTACGTCGTCGTCGAGCGGGTGGGTACGACCACGGCCGCCGACACCGCCTGGGACCTGGAACTCGCGACGTTCTCGGAGCCGCCCCCGGCCGGTCGCGCGTCGACCGAGGCCCCCCGGACCTGGAACTCCGAGCCCCCGGAGCCCGTGACGGGCGATGCCGTACGGCGCGCCGGCGGCGCGGGGTTCGCCTCGGCCGTCGCCGTCGACCAGGGCGTCTGGCGCTCCGACCTCTCACCCGGGCAGACCGTCTTCTACAAGGTGCCGGTCGGCTGGGGCCAGCAGGTGTACGCCGCCGCCGAACTGGCCGGTACGGCGGAGGGCTCCCGGATCGTCGTGGGCGCACTGGAACTGTCGCTGCATAACCCGGTGCGCGCCCCGCTCGACGACGCGAACCTCAACTACGACGGCAGCCGGCGCTCCACAGCCCTCGAACCGCTGGCGCCGGTGGCGTACGAGAACCGGTACGGGAACTCCGACCAGATCAAGGGGATGCGCTTCGGGGGCTCGTACTACCTGGTGGCGCATCTGTCCGCGCAGATGGCCGAGCGGTTCGGGGACGGGCCCTTCACCATGACGCTGCGGGTGCGGGTCGAGGGTTCCGGGGAGCTGGGGCCCGCCTACGACGGGCGGTTCATCCCGCAGGGCGTGTTCGCGCCGGTCGCCGGTGCGGGGGAGTCGTCGGATGCGGGGACCTCCGGCGGCGCAGACGAGAAGGACGACACCGCCATGACCGTCGTCGCGGTGAGCGGGATCGGCGGGGGGACGGTCATCCTGACCGTGCTCGGGGTGTGGACGGCCGCAGGGCGGCGGAGGGTCTCGTCGTCCTGAGTGCCCTGAGCCGCCTTGTGGTTCAGAGCTGGGCCAGGGCCCAGAACCCCGCGGCGTAGCAGGCCAGGGCGAGCAGCAGCAGCGGGATCGCGATCTTCGCGGGCGGCCCCGGCCGGCGGGCGGCGCGACGGCGGGCCGTGCGATGACCAATCGGAGGGGGAACCTCCGGGACCCGGGCGGTGTACGAAGCAGTAGAGGCTGTCTCGGACGGCTGATGCTGCGGCGGACGCTGGGGCAGGTGCGGCACCGGCGTCGGCGTCGGAGGCTGCGCGGGGTACTGCGGGATGTACGGCTGGGGGGTGGTCAGGACATGAGTGGGGTTGTACGGGGTCTGCTCCGGTTGTGGGGGCTGCTCTGGGAGCTGCTGAGGCTGGGGAGGGGTGGTCTCCACCCCCGGCGCCCTCTTCAGCGGCCCGTTCGGCCCGAACCCCTTGGGCAGGGGACCGAGTTGGTCGAAGATCTCGATCAACTCGTCGTCGGGGCCCGGCTCCGGCAGCAGCTCGGCCGCCGAGGCGAGCGCCTTGCGGGCACCGTTCGCCGTACGGAACCGCGCCAGCGGATCCGGCTGCAACAGCGTCGACACGACCTGCCACAGCGGCTCGGGTATCCCCTTGGGCGCCCCCGGAGTGCCGTGCGCGGCGAAGTACTCGATCAACGCCTTGGCGTCCGGCTTGGCCCCCTCCAACAGATACAGCGCCACCAGCCCCACGGCGAACAGATCCGAGGGGAAGTCCGGCTCCGCCCCCAGCATCTGCTCGGGCGCGAGATAACCCGGCGTACCCACCACGAGGTTGGTCTCGGTCAGCCGGGGCTCGCCCAGCCGCATCGCGATACCGAAGTCGGACAGCCTGAGCCGAGGCCGGCCCGTGCCCGTGGCCTCCAGCAGCACATTGGCGGGCTTGATGTCCCGGTGCACCACGTCCTCCGCATGCACCGCGGCGAGCCCCGAAAGGAGCTGGTCGAGCAGCGTGCACACAAAGGGCGGCGGAAGGGGGCCGTAGTCGCCGACCAGATGGACCAGCGAACCGCCGCCGACCAGATCCATGGTGAACAGGACCTTGTCGTCGTCGGCGGCCCAGCTGGCGGGGGCCAGCACATGAGGATGATCGATCCGGAGGGCCTGCTCACGCACGAAGCGCAGCAGGGAGTGCGCGTCGCTCTGCTGGAGCACCTTGGCGGCCACATACCGGCGGCGGCGGTGGTCCCAGGCACGCCATACCGCGCCCACCCCTCCGCGCCCGATCGGGTCGACCAGTTCGTACCGCCCGGCGAAGACCTCACCCATGGCTGTGCGTCGCTCCTCCCCCTCCGCTTACCCCCCTTGCTTCCCCCAGGACGAGCGATACGACTCCCCCTCGCGCTGTGAGACACAACCCCCTTGTGCCCCCAACCCGCCGTCCCCTCCGCCTACCCGTCCGTCTTCCCGGCTGCCGAACCCCCTCGGCGACCGGGACACACGGTCAGCTCTGGTGGGACTGGTAGTGCGCCACCGCGTCGGAGGTACGGCCGGCGCCATACACCCGCAGAAACTCCGCCAGCTCCGGATGACTCGGGGCGAGCGTGTCCGCGGCGTCGATGATGTCACCAGCGGCAGCGACCGAGCGCAGCAGCGACTGGATCTCCCGCACCACCCGCTTGACCGTAGGAGCCCCCGAACTGCTCGTCGTCTGCGTGGAGTTGCTGAGCACCGAGCCCCCCTGCGACTTCTTGATCTCCTCCATGCGCTCGGTGGCCTCGGCCGCGCTCACACTGCCGTCCGCGACCTGTCCGGCCAGATCCTGGAGCAGCTGTACCCGCTGCACCACGGCCGGATTGCCGATCTTCGCCCGCTGACCGCTCATCAGCTGCGACAACATCGGTGCGGACAGTCCCAGTACCCCCGCCAGACGCGCCTGGTTGAGACCAAGATCGTCTATGAGCTTACGGAAGAGCGCCCCCAGCGGCTCCCCATACCAGTTCCGCTGCAGTTCCCGCGCTCTTGCGGTGGCTTCCTGCTGTGCGGCGTCCATTGCGTCTCCCCATCGCTTCCCCAGAACCGCGGTTCGCTGTAGCGAACCACGCTGGAGCATCTTACGGAGAGTGGTCGTCCATCGGGACCCCCAATCTTTTTGCGAGATACGGGGGGCGACCCGGTACTCTGGTTCGCGACGCCCACCGGATACGCGGTTCTTCCGGCGGGACGTCCCCTTCCAGGGGCCTTAGCTCAGTTGGTAGAGCGCTGTCTTTGCATGGCAGATGTCAGGGGTTCGACTCCCCTAGGCTCCACAAAACACGCCCCCGACCTGCGGAAACGCAAGGTCGAGGGCGTTCTTGTCAGACCTGGGCGGCCGGTTTCACGTGAAACGACGCCGCGAGGCGGGAAACCCCCGACAGGTCTCCCGCCCCACGGGGCGTGGTGCGCGAAAGCGCCCTTGGATCACGGGCGTTCGTCGCGCTTCGCGGCCTCCTCGGCCTCCTTCGCCTCGACCTCGGGGTCCAGGAGAGGCTCGCTGCCGTCCACCGAAGTCAGGTGGCTCGCCTCCGGGACCTCAGTGGCGGCCGGGGGCTCGACCAGCCAGTCCGGGTTGGCCTGCTTGTCCCACCACTTCCAGGCGGCGAAGGCAGCGCCCGCCAGGACACCCACCACCAGCACCGCCTTCGCGAAGCGTCCGGCCCTCGACCCACGGTCGTGCTTCCGGGCCAGCCTCTGAATCTCCTCGGCCGGGACCTGGCCGCGCAACGCAACCAGTGCGGCCATGCTCCGGGCAGCGGCCTCGTCCCTCACCGGCACGGCCACCGCCACGGCATGCTCCAGCTTCGGCCGCGAATACTCCGCCGCCTGCCGGGCAGCCACACGAGTACGGACGGCGGCCTCCTGGGCGGCGTGGTCGACCTTCGGCGGTACATGCGTACGGGCCTGCTCCAGCCGCGGCGCCACATGCGCGTCGTACTGCACACGGGCCTGCTCCGCGGCCAGCCCGGCGGCCTGGGACACCTTCGGCGCGATGCGTACACGCGCCTCGTGCGCGTAGTGCGCGGCCTGGTCCTTGGCCGTACCGGCGTAAGGCGCCACCACTTCCGCGGCGTGCCGCACGCTGTCCTTCGCCGAGCCGGCTGCGGCGCGCACGCTGTCTTTGCGGGTCACGGGATCCTCCTCCTCGGTGGCGTTCTATATTTCGACTTTCCACCCTTTTAGGGATCATGCCTGTCAATGAGCCCGCGAGCATGTGAGGGCGGGCATCCGGGTCACAGAGTTGAATACAGGGCAACAGGAGCTTGTCGTCGACAATGCCACGGATCGGCGGTCGGCGCGCCCGGCCCGGGGCCACTCGGCCGGATTTCCGCAAGCGAAACCCCCGGGAATGCCCCCGGAAGAGAACGTCCGGGGACGTGGGGCGGGGACCGTGCGAGGATCGGGGAAGTCACCAGAGGACGACGGAAGGCACATCGTGGCCGAGCAGCTCTACGCCACCCTGAAGACCAGCCAAGGCGATATCGAACTCCGGCTGCTACCCCATCACGCGCCGCGGACGGTCCGGAACTTCGTCGAACTCGCCCAGGGCGAACGGGAGTGGACACACCCCGCCACCGGCGAGCGGTCCTGCGGCCACCTCTACGACGGCACGATCTTCCACCGGGTGATCAGCGGCTTCATGATCCAGGGCGGTGACCCGCTCGGTACCGGCATCGGCGGACCCGGCTACGAATTCGAGGACGAGTTCCACCCCGACCTGCGCTTCGACCGGCCGTATCTGCTGGCCATGGCCAACGCAGGCCCCGGCACCAACGGCTCGCAGTTCTTCATCACCGTCGTCCCGACCCCGCACCTGAACCGCAAGCACACCATCTTCGGCGAGGTCGTCGACCCGGCGAGCCAGAAGGTCGTGGACGCCATCGCCGTCACCGTGACCAACCCGCGCACCTCCCGCCCGGTCCAGGACGTCGTCATCGAGTCCGTGGTGGTCGAGACCCGGTAGGACAGCCCCCGGCGCCAAGCCGCCCGGACCTGTCCGAAGGGAACCAATCGCCCCGCTCATCCGTAGTCATGAAGCGGGGCGAACGCACGTCGGACGACGACTCAGGGGGTCTCATGGACCAGGCGCCAGACAGTGCGCAGCAGGCCCAGGGCCTGCCCGGCTGCTATCGGCACCCGGACCGCGAGACCGGCGTGCGCTGCACACGCTGCGAGCGCCCGATCTGCCCCGAGTGCATGGTCAGCGCCTCCGTCGGCTTCCAGTGCCCCGACTGCGTCCGCACCGGCTCCGGCACCGGACATCCACCCGCCGCGGCCCAGCCCCGCACGCTCGCGGGCGGCACCCTCACCGCCGACCCGCATCTGGTCACCAAGATCCTGATCGGTATCAACGTCGCGGTGTTCCTCGCCGTGCAGGCCCGGCCGTCGCTGCTGAACGACCTCTATCTCCTCGGCGCCTGGCCGCCCGCACCCTTCACCCCCACCCAGGGCGTCGCCGACGGCGAGTGGTACCGCCTGGTCACCTCGATGTTCACGCATGAGGCGATCTGGCACATCGGCTTCAACATGCTGAGCCTGTGGTGGCTCGGCGGCCCGCTGGAGGCGGCCCTGGGCCGGGCCCGCTATCTCGCGCTCTATCTGGTGTCCGGGCTGGCCGGCAGCATGCTGGCGTATCTGCTGGCCTCCCCCACCACGGCCACCCTCGGCGCCTCCGGTGCCGTCTTCGGCCTCTTCGGCGCCACCGCCGTGCTGATGCGCCGCCTGAACTACGACATGCGGCCCATCATCGCCCTGCTGGCGATCAACCTGATCTTCACCTTCAGCCCCGGCTTCAACATCTCCTGGCAGGCCCATATCGGCGGCCTCGTCGCGGGCGTCGTCATCGGCTACGGCATGGTCCACGCCCCGCGCGAGCGGCGGGCGCTGGTCCAGTACGGGACCGTCGCGCTGGTGCTGGCGGTGGTCATCGGCCTCACCCTGCTGAGGACCGCCCAGCTCACCTGAGCCGAGCGTTTCCACAGGTGAGCGGCAGTGTTGTCCACAGCTAGTGGCGGATCTTGTGCACACGGTGCGGGAACAGCTGTGCCCCCTGTCACTGACCGGTGTTTCCGCAGGTCAGGCAGGGGGCGAACAGACTTTCGAATGCCGGTACTTCCGTCACACCGGCGTCAACCTCCGAGGGGTTATCCACAGATCGTCTTTCTTTTCCCCATGTGGAAAACCTCTGTGGATAACTCAGGGGATAACCCTGGGCAGAGCTGGGTTCACCCGGTGGTGGCCGTTACTTCCACTGTGTGGAGACGCCGAATCCGGCGGCGATGAACCCGAAGCCGACCACGATGTTCCAGTTGCCCAGAGCGTCGATGGGCAGTGAGCCGTCGGTCACGTAGAACACCACGATCCAGGCCAGCCCGATGACGAACATGGCCAGCATCACGGGTGCGACCCAGGAGCGGTTGGTCAGCTTGATGGCGGTCGCCTGCTTCGCCGGCGGCGGCGTGTAGTCGGCCTTCTTGCGGATACGTGACTTCGGCACGAGGGTCTCTCCTGTCGATGCGCTGCGTGGCCGCGCAGGGAACTGTGGCTGGCTCGGGGCAGCGTAACTGGGGACTCTGAGTGCTCCCCCGGGCGTCCGTTAGCGTAGTGCTTCCGTGGCGCTGAAGGAGATAAGGGTACGTTGAGCAATTCTGCCGACTTCCCCCCGTCGGGATCCAGTCCTGCCCGCGGGCGTCGTCTGAAGCCCGTGCGGCTGCTCACGGCTGCCGTCTTCGCTCTCGCGGGCCTCATCTTCTTCACGAGTTTCAATACGGCCAAGGGCACCAATATCCGTACGGACGCGTCCTTGCTGAAGCTTTCGGACCTGATCCATGAGCGGAGCCTGAAGAACGGCGAACTGGACGAGTCCAACGCCACGCTGCGCGAGGACGTCGAGACGCTGGCCGAGCGGGACGACGGCAGTACCAAGGCCGAGGACGAGAAGCTCGCGGGCTTGGAGAAGAGCGCGGGCACCCAGAAGCTCAAGGGCGAGGCGATCACCGTCACGCTGAACGACGCCCCGCCGGACGCCACCGCCAAGCTCCCCGGCTATCCCGAGCCGCAGCCCGACTACCTGGTCATCCACCAGCAGGACCTGCAGGCCGTGGTCAACGCCCTGTGGCAGGGCGGTGCCAAGGGCATCAAGGTCATGGACCAGCGGCTGATCTCCACCAGCGCCGTGCGCTGCGTCGGCAACACCCTGATCCTTCAGGGCCGCGTCTACTCACCGCCGTACAAGATCACCGCGGTGGGTGAGCCCGGGAAGCTTCAGCAGGCGCTCGCGGAGAGCGCGGCGATCCAGAACTACATGGTCTACGTGAATGTGTACGGACTGGGCTGGAAAGTCACCGAGGACGGGGCGGTGACTCTTCCCGGTTACTCGGGCACAGTGGATCTGCAGTACGCCCAGCCCGTGGAGTGAGACCGACCGGGAGCCGCCGGTGCGCTTTGTGGTCAGGACCGTCAGCGAGCTGTGTATCACCGCCGGTACCGTGATCGTTCTGTTTGTCGTCTATGTGCTGTTATGGACCGGTGTGAAGGCCGACCATGTCATGGACGACCAGATCGACCAGCTTGAGGAGCAGTGGGCGCGGGGGAGCGTGCGGCCCACGGCGAGCGGGGCGCCGGGTGCCTCCGTGACGACTGCGCCCGTGCCGGGGCCGTACCGGGACGGCAAGCCTTTCGCGATCATGTACATCCCGCGGCTTGGTTTCACGTGGAACAAGCCGGTCCTGGAGGGCACCAGGACGGGCACGCTGAAGAAGGGTCTGGGCCACTACGCGCGGACCGCGCGGCTCGGGCAGAAGGGCAACTTCTCCGTCGCGGGCCATCGGCGGACGTACGGCGATCCTTTCAAGGACTTCCCCAGGCTGCGTGCCGGGGACGCGGTGGTGCTGACGGACGGGACGACCTGGTTCACGTATCGCATCGACAAGGGTCCCTACAAAACCGTGCCGACGGACATTGAGGTGATCGACCCTGTGCCACGTAAGTCGGGGTATACGCGTGCGGGCCGCTATCTGACACTCACTACGTGCGATCCGGAGTGGGGGCACAGTCACCGGCTGATCGTGTGGGCGCATCTGGACTCCACACAGCCTGTGGAGGCAGGGAAACCAGCGGCCCTGCGCCGTTAGTCTGGTGGGCGGTACGGCGTGTGTCTGGTGCCGTGGCGCTACGGAAGGAACGGCATGTACGGCTGGATCTGGCGGCATCTGCCGGGAAACGCGTGGGTGAGGGCGCTGCTTTCGCTCGGGTTGGTCGTGGCCACGGTGTATGTCCTGTTCCAGTACGTCTTTCCGTGGGCCGAGCCGCTGCTTCCCTTCAACGATGTGACGGTGGACAACCAGTGAGCGCGCGCATTCTCGTCGTCGACAACTACGACAGCTTCGTCTTCAACCTGGTTCAGTACCTGTATCAGCTGGGCGCCGAGTGCGAGGTCCTGCGCAACGACGAGGTGTCCACCGCGCATGCTCAGGACGGTTTCGACGGAGTCCTGCTGTCGCCCGGTCCCGGTACGCCGGAGGAGGCGGGTGTCTGCGTCGAGATGGTCCGCCATTGCGCCGCGACCGGTGTCCCCGTCTTCGGTGTGTGTCTCGGTATGCAGTCGATGCAGGTGGCGTACGGCGGAGTCGTGGACCGGGCGCCGGAGCTGCTGCACGGCAAGACCTCGCCGGTCGAGCATGGGGGCATGGGTGTCTTCGCGGGTCTGCCGTCGCCCTTCATCGCGACCCGCTATCACTCGCTGGCGGCCGAGCCGGACACCGTTCCCGCCGAGCTGGAGGTGACCGCCCGCACCCACGACGGCATCATCATGGGGCTGCGGCATCGTGAACTCCCGGTCGAGGGGGTGCAGTTCCACCCGGAGTCGGTGCTCACCGAGCACGGTCACCGGATGCTGGCGAACTGGCTGGTGGAGTGCGGCGATCAGGACGCGGTGGCGCGCTCCGTGGGGCTGGCCCCGGTGGTGGGCAGGGCCTCGGCGTGACCCAGCTGCGCCCCGAGCGCGAGTCCGGTGCCTCGTACGGGGAGCAGCCGTACGAGGGTTCCGGTGCGCTCGGGGAGTGGTACGGGAGTGCGGGGGCGGGTGAGGCGTGGGCGCAGCCGCCCGATGAGGAGACGGTGGCGCTGCGGGTAGCGGGCGAGTCCGTGTCCGCTTCTGGAGGCTCGTCCGCCGCTTCGGCTGCCGGAACCCCGGTCGGGGGCCGTGCGGCCCGTAGAAAGGCCGCCAAGCGGCGTCATGGGCGTCATGGGGGCGGAGCGCAGGCGGCGTCCGTGGCTGAGTCGGGGAGCCGGCCGCTGTCGCGGGTCGAGGCGCGTCGGCAGGCGCGGGCGCGGAAGCCCAGTGCGGGGGTGGTGGCGAGCCGGGCGATCGGCGAGGTGTTCATCACGACCGGTGTGCTGATGCTGCTGTTCGTCAGCTACCAGTTGTGGTGGACGAATGTCCGGGCGCACGCGCAGGCCGACAAGGAGCGCAACAGCCTCCAGGAGGACTGGGAGAGCGGCAAGCGGAACCCGGGGACCTTCGAGCCGGGCCAGGGCTTCGCGATCCTGCACATTCCCAAGCTGGATGTGGTGGTCCCGATCGCGGAGGGGATCAGCAACAAGAAGGTGCTGGACCGGGGGATGGTCGGGCACTACGGCGAGGGTGAGCTGAAGACGGCGATGCCTGATGCGAAGGCGGGGAATTTCGGTCTCGCGGGGCATCGCAACACGCATGGAGAACCGTTCCGGTACATCAACAGGCTGGAGCCGGGGGATCCGATCGTGGTGGAGACGCAGGACGACTACTACGTCTACAAGATGGCGTCGATCCTGCCGGTGACGGCGCCGAGCAATGTGAGTGTGCTGGAGCCGGTGCCGCCGGAGTCGGGGTTCACCGGGCCGGGGCGGTACATCACGCTCACCACCTGCACGCCGGAGTTCACCAGCAAGTACCGGATGATCGTGTGGGGCAAGATGGTCGAGGAACGGCCGCGCAGCAAGGGCAAGCCGGATGCGCTCGTGCAGTAAGGGCAGATGAACAGTGGCAGCGACCGCCGATCAGCAAGAGCTGACGGACATCCCCGCCTCCCCGCGGCGCCGGGGCACCGGCCGTATCGCGGCGGCGATCAGCGTCTTCGGTGAACTCCTCATCACGGCGGGCCTGGTGCTGGGTCTGTTCGTCGTCTACTCCCTGTGGTGGACGAACGTCATAGCGGACCGCAAGGCGGATCAGCAGGGCGACAAGGTCCGTGACGGCTGGGCCCAGGAGGCCGAGGACGGTGGCCCGGCGGCCTACGACTCCAAGAGCGGCATCGGCTTCCTGCATGTCCCCGACATGAGCAGGGGCGAGATCCTGGTCGAGAAGGGCACGGCGTCGAAGACCCTCAACGACGGTGTCGCCGGCTACTACACCGACCCGGTCAAGTCCGCGCTTCCCACCTCCGGCAAGAAGGGCAACTTCTCCCTCGCCGCCCATCGCGACGGCCACGGCGCGAAGTTCCACAACATCGACAAGCTGGAGGAAGGCGACCCGATCGTCTTCGAGACCAAGGACAACTGGTACATCTACAAGATCTACGCCACTCTCCCGGAAACCTCGAAGTACAACGTCAAGGTCCTGGGCGCGGTCCCGAAGGAGTCGGGCAGGTCCAAGGCGGGCCACTACATCACTCTGACGACGTGCACGCCGGTGTACACGAGCCGGTACCGGTACGTGGTGTGGGGCGAACTGGACCGGGTGGAGAAGGTCGACGACCAGCGAACCCTGCCGAAGGAACTCCGCTGACGGGCCTCCTCGCAGGGGGCGGTCACCCAGGGCCTCTTTGGGTGGGTCACCTCACGGCTGCCTCAGGACCTTGAGCGGCTCTCCGGCGCTCCACTCCTCCAGCCGGCCACGATGTACGGCGGTGATGCCGCTCTCGGCGGCGATGTTCAGGGCGTCGCGGGTGAAGGGGCAGGTTGCCACGAACAGGGCCACGTCGGACCGGTGGAGGACCTTGGCCGCACCGGCGAACTTCTGGACTTCGGGGCTGGTGATGGAGAGGTGGGGTGCGAACCTCTTGCATTGGACGACGAGGAGTCGTCCATCGGGGGTGCGCGCGGTGATGTCGACACCTCGGTCCCTGGCGCGGCCTTTGACCAGGACGTCGGTGCAGCCGTCGCGCCTGAGCAGCGTGGCGACGTGTTCCTCGAATTCCCGTCCGTTCATGGCGTCCATGGCGGTCATGACTCCGGCCAGGGGGCGGCCCTCTTGTGGGCTCTCCAGCCTCTGGAGTCGAGCGTGGTGCTGCTGGAGTCGCTTTTCGATGCGCTGGATGCCGGTGCGGAGAGTGGTCAGCTCCCTGCGGTGTTCGCCCGACGTTTCGATGAGGGCGTTGAACATGGGGACGACGGTCTTGCCGAGGATGTGGGTGATGCGTTGGTCGATTCGGTCGTCGAGGGAGAGGGTGTCCGGCTGGGCAGGGTTTTCCACAGGCTGTGTGCGGGCGAGGTACTCCATGTCCAGCAAGTACGTACGCACCTGGCGGGCGACATCGCTGTCGCGCAGGAGCATGGCGACGTTGAGGACGGCGCGGCGAGAGTAGAGGGTGAGGCTGGACCGAGGCTGTGGATGACCGCTGGGAAAGCGTGACAAGACGTCACGCTTAAATTCTGCGAGGTCACGGCCTTGGAGCGTCACCATGCCGTTGCATGACAGCTCCTCGCGATGCCGTGCCTTGAGCTGGCGGATCGCGTCGACGGTGACCCCGAAGTACGTCGCCACCATCGCCGTTGTCACATGCATTCCGTCCGGTAGCAGTGACAGTGCCTTCACCTTGTCGAGTACGTCCGTGCGGTCGAGCACGCTGTCGCGCAGGGCCGGTGATTCCAGGAGGGCCTGTTCGTTGATCATGTTCTGCCCGTTCTGTCGTGTCGTGGCCGTATGGCCAGGGCAGAGCTGTGAGTCCCCACCCCACCCGATCAACGAGTAGTCACATATGAAGACACGACGGAAGTTCGCGCGGGCGTGCGAAGGCCCCGGTTCCCTGGGGGGAGCCGGGGCCTTCGTATGGGCCTGTTCGGGTCAGTCCTCCGTGCGGAAGCTCACGCCGTTCACGCCGCCGAAGATTCCGCCGTTGCCGTTGCCGCCGTTGTCTCCGCCGCCGTCCTCCACGGCGATCATGTCCACGGTCTGACCCTTGTTGACCGTGGTGCCCGGGGTCGGGTTGGAGCTGAAGACGGTGGCCTCGTCGTTCTGGGAGCCCTGGATGTTGCCGGGGGTCAGGCCCGCCTGCTCCAGCATCTTCTTGGCGTCCTTGAGCTTCTGGCCCACGATCTGGGGGACCTGGACCTGCTCGTTCGCCGCCTGCTTGCCGACCTGGATGTTGACCTTGGAACCGGGGTCGGCGGACTGGCCCGCAGACGGGGTCGTCGTGATGACCTTGCCGACCTGGTTCGGGTCCTGGGTCTCGACCTCGGTGCACTCGCCCACCAGGTCGCTGGCCGTCATCTGGGCCTTCGCCGCGTCGCAGGTCTGGCCAAGGACGTCGGGGACCGTCGTCTTCTCCTCGGCCTTGGCGACGGTGAGGGTGATGGTGGAGCCCTTCTCGACCTCTTCGCCGAGTTCGGGGTCCTGTGCCGTGACGGTGCCCTCGGGCTCCGACGACACCTCCTCCTTCTTCTTGACGACGAAGGCGTACTTGTCGCCCTCCAGCGTCGCCTTGGCGTCCTCGAAGTCGTCCCCGAGCACACTCGGCACCGCCACCTTCGGCGCCCCGGTCGACACCACGATCTCGATCGTGGAGTTCTTGTCGACCGTGGTGCCCGGAGTCGGCGTCTGCGAGCAGATCTTGCCCTTGGTCTGGTCCTCGCAGGGCTTTTGGGTCTGCTCCAGTTCGAGCTCGGCGTTCTTGGCCAGTTTCTCGGCCTCCGGCACGGTCAGGCCGATCAGCGCGGGCGCCTTCGTGGAGGTGTTCCCCACGCCGTCCCCGCCGAAGATCCACTTGCCGATCAGAATCGCGCCGACGAGTACCAGGACGGCCGCTACCACGAGCAGGATCGTCGAGGTGTTCGACTTCTTCTGGCGGCGGCGGTCCGGGCGGTCGTCGTAGCCGAAGCTCCCGTCGTCCGGGTTCATCGGCGGGAGCATCGACGTCGCGCCGGCGTCCGTGGAGCGCAGCGCGGTCGTCGGCTGGTCGTCGGGGTAGCCGCCGTAGCCGACCGAGCCCATCGCCGCCGTGGCCGCGACGGGCTGGCCGTCGAGGCAGGCCTCGATGTCGACCCGCATCTCGTCCGCGGACTGGTAGCGGTAGTTCGGGTCCTTGACCAGTGCCTTCAGGACGATGGCGTCCATCTCGGGCGTGATCTCGGGGTCGAAGACCGACGGGGGCTGGGCCTCTTCACGGACGTGCTGGTACGCCACCGCCACCGGGGAGTCGCCCACGAAGGGCGGCCGTACCGTCAGCAGCTCGTAGAGCAGACAGCCGGTCGAGTACAGGTCGGACCGTGCGTCCACCTGCTCGCCCTTGGCCTGCTCCGGGGAGAGGTACTGGGCGGTGCCGATGACCGCGGAGGTCTGCGTCATCGTCATCCCGGAGTCGCCCATGGCGCGGGCGATGCCGAAGTCCATGACCTTGACCTGGCCGTTGCGCGTCAGCATGACGTTGGCCGGCTTGATGTCACGGTGGACGATGCCGTTGCGGTGCGAGTACTCCAGCGCCTGGAGGATGCCGATGGTCATCTCCATCGCGCGCTCCGGCAGCAGCTTGCGGCCGCTGTGCAGAAGCTCACGCAGGGTGGAACCGTCGACGTACTCCATGACGATGTACGGGATCGACACGTTGTCGATGTAGTCCTCGCCCGTGTCGTAGACCGCCACGATCGCGGGGTGGTTGAGCGAGGCGGCCGACTGGGCCTCCCGGCGGAAGCGGGCCTGGAAGGACGGGTCGCGCGCGAGATCCGCGCGCAGCGTCTTCACCGCCACGGTGCGGCCGAGGCGCGTGTCATGCGCGAGGTAGACCTCCGCCATGCCACCACGGCCGAGCACCTGGCCCAGCTCGTACCGGCCGCCGAGGCGACGCGGCTCTTCCATAAGCTACCTACCAGCCCTCTCCGTCGGTCCCGATCCGTACGCTCGTACGGTTCGGAGGCTGCCGTCCGGGCCTACCGTACCCGGCTCGCTTTGTGTGACCTGGCCAAGCCCGTCACCCGATACAGGACCGGTATCACAACGTGCACCGATGTGAAGGCGGCGTGAGCGGGGTCACTTCTTGCTGTCGATGACTGCCTTCATCACGTCCCTTGCGATCGGACCGGCGAGACCGCCACCGGAGATGTCGTCTCGGTTGGCGGCGCCGTCCTCGACGACCACCGCGACGGCCACCGGCGAGCTGCCGTCGGCGACCTTGGCGTAGGAGATGAACCAGGCGTACGGCTTCTCGCTGTTGTTGAGGCCGTGCTGGGCGGTACCGGTCTTGCCGCCGACGGTGGCGCCGTCGATCTTCGCGCTGGAGCCGGTGCCCTGCGGTTCGTTGACCACCGCCTCCATCATCTGCTGGAGCTTTTGCGCGGTGTCGGGGGAGACCGCCTCGGACAGTTCCTCGGGGTCGGTGGTCGCGAGGGCGTCGAGGTCGGGGGTGGTCAGCTGGTCCACCATGTACGGCTTCATCAGCTTGCCGTCGTTGGCGATGGCGGCGGCGACCATGGCCATCTGGAGCGGGGTGGCCCGGTTGGAGGCCTGGCCGATGCCGTCCATGGCGTTCTGCGGGGGGTTGTCCTCGGGGTAGATGCTCTCCGCGGCGCGCACCGGGGTGTCCAGCTCGGCGTTGTTGAAGCCGAACTTCTCGGCCTGCTCGATCATCTTCTCGTTGCCGACGTTGTCGGCCATCTTCGCGAAGACGGTGTTGCAGGACACCATGAGCGCGTACTTCAGGGTGGCGTTCTCGCACTCGCCGTGCTGGTTGGTCAGCGGGTCACCGGTGGTCTGCGGCAGCTGGTACGGGTCCGGCGTCTTGGTGGCGTCGTCGATGCCGGAGACCTCGCCGTTCTCCAGGGCCGCGGCCGCGGTGACCACCTTGAAGGTGGAGCCGGGCGGGTAGACCTCGCGCAGCGCCCGGTTCAGCATCGGGTCGTCGGGGTTGTTCGCCTTCTGGACCGCGCTCCAGGCCTTGGCGTCCTTGTCGGAGGTCCCGGCGAACTTCGAGGGGTCGTACGAGGGTGTGGAGACCAGTGCGAGGATCTTGCCGGTGGCCGGGTCGATCGCGGCGACGGCGCCCTTCTTGTCGCCCAGGCCCTCGTACGCGGCCTTCTGCGCGGCGGCGTTGAGGGTGGTGACGACGCTGCCGCCGGCCTTCTCCTTGCCGGTGAACATGTCGAGGGTGTTGCGGAAGAACAGCCGGTCGTCGTTGCCGGTGAGGATGCCGTCCTCCAGCTTCTCCAGCTGGTTGGCGCCGAAGGCCTGCGAGGAGTAGCCAGTGACCGGCGCCCACATGGGCCCGTTCGTCCAGGTCCGCTTGAACTTGTAGTCGCCGCTCTCCGACTCCGCGGAGCCGGTGATGGCTTTGCCGTCGACGATGATGTTGCCGCGCGGGGTCGAGTAGCGCTCGATGTTGACGCGGCGGTTCTCGTCGTCGTCGGCCAGGTCGTCGGCCTTGACGTACTGGAGGTAGTTGTTGCGGACGAGCAGGGCGAGGATCAGGAGTCCGCAGAAGATGGCGATCCGGCGCAGGGGCTTGTTCATGACGGGCGGACCACCTGGGTCATCTCGGCGTCGGGGTTCGGGGCGGGGGCCGGCGCCGGGCGGCGCGCGGTGTCGCTGATGCGCAGCAGGATGCCGATCAGGGCCCAGTTGGCGATGACGGACGAGCCGCCGTAGGCCACGAAGGGCAGCGTCATACCGGTCAGCGGGATGAGGCCCATGACGCCGCCGGCGACGACGAAGACCTGGAGGGCGAAGGCACCGGACAGGCCGACCGCCAGCAGCTTGCCGAACGGGTCGCGGGCGGCCAGCGAGGTGCGGATGCCGCGCTCGATGATCAGGCCGTAGAGCAGCAGGATGGCCATGACGCCGGCCAGGCCGAGCTCCTCGCCGAAGGTGGCGAGGATGAAGTCGGAGTTGGCGGCGAAGCCGATGAGGTCGGAGTTGCCCTGGCCGAGGCCGGTGCCGAGGGTGCCGCCGGAGCCGAAGGCCCACAGGGCCTGCATGGCCTGCTCGGAGTGGACGACGCCGTCCTGGACGCCCTCGCGGCTGAGCGTGAACTCGCGCATCGGGTCGAGCCAGGCCTGCACTCGGGTCTGGATGTGGGGTTCGAAGCTCGCCACACCGACGGCGCCGACTGCGGACATCAGCAGACCGAAGACGATCCAGCTGGTCCGCTCGGTGGCGACGTACAGCATGATGACGAACATCCCGAAGAACAGCAGGGAGGTACCGAGGTCGGTCTCGAAGATCAGGATGAGGATCGACATCACCCAGACCACGAGGATCGGCCCGAGGTCGCGGCCGCGCGGCAGGTACAGGCCCATGAAGCGGCGGCTGGCCAGGGCCAGGGCGTCTCTCTTGACCATGAGATAGCCGGCGAAGAACACCGCCAGGGCGATCTTCGCGAACTCGCCGGGCTGGAGCGTGCCGAGGCCGGGGATCTTGATCCAGATCTTGGCACCGTAGGTGGGGGCGGCGAGGCCGGGCACCAGCGGCAGGAGCAGCAGCAGCATCGCGCCGGCCATGGAGATGTACGTGTAGCGCTGCAGGACGCGGTGGTCCTTGAGGAAGATCAGTACGACCGCGAGCAGGGCGACGCCCATCGCCGAGTACAGCAGCTGGCGCGGTGCGGCCTCGGCGTAGTTGCTGAGCCGCTTGGACTGGTCCAGGCGCCAGATGGCGACCAGGCCCAGGCCGTTCAGCAGGGTGGCGATCGGCAGCAGCAGCGGGTCCGCGTAGGGGGCGAACTTCCGTACGGCGAGATGGCCGACGCCCGCGAGCAGGCCGAGCCCCAGGCCGTAGCCGAGCAGACCGGCCGGCACCTCGTCGTTGATCGCGAGGCCCACGTTGGCGTAGGCGAAGACCGGGATGACGACGGCGAACACCAGCAGCGCGAGCTCGGTGTTGCGTCGGCTCGGCGCTCCGATGGAGCCGATCGTGGACGTGTGGTGCGTCGAGGTGTTGGAAGTACTGCTCATCGTGTGACGGGGCCTCTCACGGCTTGCCTACTGCGTACCGCACTTCGAGACGACCTTCTGCTCTTCCTCCGAGAGTGTGGGGCCGGGAGTGGGAGTGGCGGTGGTGGACGGGGACGGGGAGGTCGACGGGGAGCCCGACGGCTTCTCCGACGCGTTGGGTGTCGGTGACGCCTTGGACGTGAGGGAGGTCCGTGTGGTTCCCGTGGTGCCTCCGGCCTCGCCCTCGCCGGTCTTGGAGTTCTGTTCGCTCTCGGCGGCCTGCCGCTCGGCCTGCTTCTTGCACGCGGACGCCTGCAGGGCCAGTTCGTCGATCTTCGCCTGGGCGGACTTCAGCCCGCCCTCGGCGATGGTCGCCTCGACCAGCTCCTGCTGGTACGGCGGGAGGTACTTGAGTTCGATCTCGGGGTGGTCCTTCTCCACCTCCGACAGCGAGACCCAGGCCAGGTCCTGGCTGATGCCGCGGTACAGGGCGACGTGCTCGCCGTTGGTGCCGACGTAGTACTGGGTCTGCGTCCACTTCCAGCCGCCGTACAGGCCGCCGCCGATGACGGCCAGCGCGAGGGCGGAGTAGAAGGATCTCTTCAGCCACTTGCGCTTGCGGGGCTTGACGAGGTCGTCGTCGGAGTAGGGGCCGAAGCCGGAGGTGTCGATGTAGCCGGTGACGTCGCCGGAGCCGGGCGGGCCGAACTCGCCGCCCCCGCCGCCCTGTCCGGGCACCTGGCGGCCGAGCCCGGAGGCGCGTCCCGCCGGGGTCTGCATGATGCCGTTGTCGTGCAGCTGGAGCTGGTTCTCGGCGACGGCGCCCACGATGACGGGCTGGTCGGAGATCTGCCCGGCCAGGGTGTCGCCGGTGTCCAGGTCGAGGACGTCCGCGACGATCACGGTGATGTTGTCGGGGCCGCCGCCGCGCAGCGCGAGCTGGATCAGGTCCTGGACGGTGTCCTGCGGGCCCTGGTAGCTGGCGAGGGTGTCCTCCAGGGTCTGGTGGGACACCACGCCGGACAGGCCGTCGGAGCAGATCAGGTACCGGTCGCCGGCGCGGACCTCACGGATCGACAGGTCGGGCTCGACGTGGTCGCCGCTGCCCAGTGCGCGCATCAGGAGGGACCGCTGCGGGTGCGTGGTCGCCTCTTCCTCGGTGATCCGGCCCTCGTCGACCAGGCGCTGCACCCAGGTGTGGTCCTGGGTGATCTGGGTCAGCACGCCGTCGCGCAGCAGATAGGCGCGCGAGTCGCCGACGTGCACCAGGCCGAGGCGCTGGCCGGTCCACAGCAGGGCGGTGAGCGTGGTGCCCATGCCCTCCAGCTGGGGGTCGTCCTCGACCATCGAGCGCAACTGGTCGTTGGCGCGCTGCACGGCCGTGCCGAGCGAGGTGAGGATGTCCGAGCCCGGGATGTCGTCGTCGAGGGCGACGATCGTGGAGATCGCCTCCGACGAGGCGACCTCGCCCGCGGCCGCGCCGCCCATGCCGTCGGCGATGGCGAGCAGCCGGGGTCCGGCGTAACCGGAGTCCTCGTTGCCCTCCCGGATCATGCCTTTGTGCGATCCGGCGGCGAAGCGCAGTGACAGACTCATGCGCACCTCGCCCGTCGGCTCCGGGTACATCCGCACGGTGCCCACCCTCCGGTCGGGAGCGCGCCGGGGCCCGTGGTGAGGGCCGCCGCTGCGTGCTCGCTCCGCTCGCGCTCATTCATGATGTAGCACTACTTCCGCAGCTCGATGACGGTCTTGCCGATACGGATCGGCGCGCCCAGCGGAATCGGTGTGGGGGTCGTCAGCCGCGTTCGGTCGAGGTACGTGCCGTTGGTGGAACCCAGGTCCTCGACGATCCACTGGCCGTCGCGGTCCGGGTAGATCCTGGCATGCCGGCTGGAGGCGTAGTCGTCGTCCAGCACGATCGTGCTGTCGTGCGCCCGGCCCAGTGTGATGGTCTGGCCCTGGAGCGCGACCGTGGTGCCGGTGAGGATTCCCTCGGAGACCACGAGCTTGGTGGGGGCGTTACGGCGCTGGCGGCCGCCCCCTGCCGCTTGCTGGCGCTGCTGTGGGGGCGCGCTCTGCCGGGCCGCCTGCTGCGGCCGGTTCGCTTCCCGGCGCGCTCCGCGCTGGGTGACGCGCGTACCGAACAGGTCGCTGCGGATGACCTGCACGGCCACGATCACGAACAGCCACAGGACGGCCAGGAAACCCAGCCGCATGACCGTGAGGGTCAGCTCTGACATTGCCCCCGCTTCACCCTTCGGCTTGCCTATAGATAACGGTGGTGCTGCCCACGACGATCCGCGAGCCGTCGCGGAGCGTAGCGCGGGTGGTGTGCTGCCCGTCCACCACGATGCCGTTGGTGGACCCGAGATCCTGGATCGTCGAGGGCGTTCCGGTCCGGATCTCACAGTGCCGGCGCGAGACGCCGGGGTCGTCGATCCGCACGTCGGCCTCGGTGCTGCGACCCAGCACGAGTGTCGCGCGGGAGATCTGATGGCGGGTGCCGTTGATCTCGATCCAGTAGCGGGTGCGGCCGCCGGCCGCGGGTGCCGTGGGGCGCTGGCCGCCCGCGGGCTGCGGGTAGCCGTAGCCGCCGGGGCGGGCGCCGCCGGGGGGCGGCGCGCTCGGCATGGGCGGGGCTCCGGCGGGCGCGGGCGGGGCGGCGGGCGGGTAGCCGTAGCCACCGGGCCGTCCGGCCGCCGCGGGGGCCTGGGGGCCGCCGCCGCCCTGCTGGTCGGTGGAGCCGGCCAGGGTGCGGCTGCGCACGCGGTACAGGCCGGTGTCGAGGTCCTCGGCCTTCTCCAGGTGGACCTTGATGGCGCCCATGAAGCTGTAGCGCTGCTGCTTGGCGTAGTCGCGGACCATGCCGGCGAGCTCGTCGCCGAGCTGGCCGGAGTAGGGGCTCAGGCGCTCGAAGTCGGGCGTGCTGAGCTCCACGATGAAGTCATTGGGGACGACCGTGCGGTCGCGGTTCCAGATGGTCGCGTTGTTGTCGCACTCGCGCTGGAGTGCGCCGGCGATCTCCACGGGCTGGACCTCGGACTTGAACACCTTGGCGAAGGTGCCGTTGACCAGACCTTCGAGACGCTGCTCGAACTTCTTCAGGACTCCCATGGGGCACCTCCTCCGTAGCTGCTGCCGCTGTCTCTAACCTCGTACTGCTTACTGATCGTATCCACGCGCCGGTAAATCGGCTGGTTCCCCCTGTCGGCCCAGTCGACGGATGTCGACGCCTGACGAAGTTCCCTGTGGTGCCGCCCTTCGAACGCTTCTCGGAGGTCCTCCTGCCAAGGATCGTAGAGGCGGCCGCAGACCAGTGTCCCGCACCTGACTGTGGACCTGGACCGGCTCGTGCGGAGACGGGCCGGACCGGTACGAGGTTGATACGTGAACAGATACGCCCTGATACGTGGGAACGACCGCCCGGTTGCGGGGCCGCCGGCTGCGGCCCAGGTGGGCGGCTGCCCGGCGATAAGGGATGTGAATCCACCCCGTCCAGCGTGCTAATGTTCTGGATGTCGGAAGGCGCCACACCGCAAGGAACGGGGCCCGAGGACACACCCAATGCGCGGGTGGCGGAATAGGCAGACGCGCTGGATTCAGGTTCCAGTGCCCGCAAGGGCGTGGGGGTTCAACTCCCCCCTCGCGCACAGCGAGACTCGGGTCTCTGCAGGTGACGGAAGTCACCGGCAGGGGCCCGTTTCTCATTGGTCCGGTCCTTGTGAGTCATCGCACAGCTGAGTCATCACACCGCCTGGTCGGAGGCCGTGAGGTATCTCACGGCAGGGGTGGCGATCGGGTGAGACAGCGCTTTCAGCGGGATGCGGTGCTTTCGGCAGCAGGACCCGGAAGGTCGCGCCCCGGCCCGGCGCCGAGTCCACCTGGACGCGGCCCCCGTGGGCGGTCACCAGGGAGTCCACGATGGACAGGCCCAGGCCCGCGCCGCCGGTGGCCCGGTTGCGGGAGGCGTCGGCGCGGTAGAAGCGCTCGAAGATACGGCCGCACTGCTCCGCGGTGAGCCCCGGGCCCTCGTCGGCGACCTCCAGGACCGCGTGGCCGCCGACCGTGCCGACGCCGATCCGGACGGGGCTGCCGGGCGGGGTGTGGGCGACCGCGTTGCCGACCAGATTGCTGACCACCTGACGCAGCCGGGCCTCGTCGGCGAGCGCCGGGGCGGAGGCGGGCGGGCCGTCGCCGCAGGGGCCGGTGAGGGTGACGGCACGGGCCGGGTCCAGGGCGCGTACGTCGTGCAGGGCGTCGGCGGCCAGGGTGCGCAGGTCCGTGGGGGCCAGGTCCAGGCCGGTGGGCCCGGGGTGGCCCGGGGGCGTCGTGGTCAGGGCGTGGTGGTCCAGACGGGCCAGCTGGAGCATGCTCTCGACCAGCCGGGTCAGCCGCTCGGACTCCCGGGCGATCCGGGCCATCGTGGCGTCCACGTCCTCCCGGTCGGGGAGGGCGCCCATCCGGTGCAGGTCGGTCAGGCCCTTGATGCCGGCGAGGGGCGTGCGCAGCTCGTGGCCGGCGTCGGCGACGAAGCGGCTCATCCGGGCCTCCGACTCCGCGCGGGCGGCGAAGGCGGACTCCAGCTGGCCGAGCATGCCGTTCAGGGCCGTGGACAGGCGGCCCAACTCGGTGTGCGGGGCGGCCAGTTCGGGGACCCTGCGGGACAGGTCGCCGCCCGCTATCTCCGCGGCCGTCCGCTCGACGCGGGACAGCGGGCGCAGCCCCGAGCGGACGGCGAACCAGCAGGCCACGGCGAGGACGGCGAGCAGAGCGAGGCCGGTGCTGCGGTACGTCCGCCACATGCGGCCCACCGTGGCGTCCACCTGGTCCATCGAGGTCGCGACGACCACGCTCCCGGAGACCTCGGTGCCCCGCAGCCCCACCCTGGGCACCGCGACGACCCGCCAGCGCTCCTCGCCCCAGGTGCTCCCGACGGTGAACGGGCGGCCCCCGTGCGCGGTGACCGCGGCCGAGTCCAGCGGGGCGAGCGCGGGGCCGCGCGCGTCCTCGGTCCGGTTCGTGCCGCCGAGGGAGTCGATGCTGCTCTCGACGGTGCCGTCGGCCGAGACGTAGGTGATGACGGGGTTGCCGAGGACGTCGGTGCTGAAGTCGCGCAGGCCCTCCGTTGGTCTGCGCTCGGCGCCGGTCCGCGCCACCTGCGGCGGCAGCACCGCGAACACCTGGGCCGCGGCCCGGAGCTGGGAGTCGACCCGGTCCTCCAGATAGGCGCGCAGGGAGTTGCCGGTGACCAGGGCGAACGCGGTGAACCCGGTCGTCAGCAGGGCGACGGCGAGCACCAGCACCCGGCCGCGCAGCGACGCCCGCGTCCACGGGGCGCGCGTCACGGCTTCGGTCCGCGCAGGACGTAGCCCACTCCGTGCACGGTGTGGATGAGCTTGGGCCCGCCGTTGTCGATCTTGCGGCGGAGGTAGCTGATGTAGGTGTCGACGATGCCGGTGTCTCCGTTGAAGTCGTACTTCCAGACCTGGGCGAGGATCTGCGGTTTGGAGACCGTGCGGCCGGGGTTGCTCATCAGGTAGTGCAGGAGCCGGAATTCGGTGGGTGACAGGCGCAGGGGCTCGCCGGCGCGGGTCGCCTGGACGCCGTCGGGGTCGAGTTCCAGGTCGGCGACGCGCAGCAGGGCGGTGGGGTCGCCGCTGGTGCGGCGCAGTACGGCGTGGATACGGGCGATCAGTTCCTGGAGGTCGAACGGCTTGGTGACGTAGTCGTCGCCGCCGAGGACCAGGCCCTCGATCTTGTCCTGGGTGGCGTCCCGGGCGGTGAGGAAGACGACCGGGATGTGACCGGTGGCCGGGCGGTGCCGTTCGCGCAGGAGGCGGATCACCTCGAAGCCGTCCAGGTCGGGGAGCATCACATCGAGGAGGACGAGGTCGGGGCGGGTCTCGTGGGCCCGGTCCAGGGCCTCCTGGCCGGTGGCGGCCGCGGTGACGGTGAAACCGGAGTGGCGCAGGGCCGCGCACAGCAGTTCGCGGACGGTGGGCTCGTCGTCTACGACCAGAAGATTCACGCCGGGCAGGCTATGCGGCGAGTCCGTCGTCCCGGCGTAAAGCCCCAGGTCAGCGGGGTCCACGGAGCGCCGCCAGGGTACTGCCCGCGGCTCCGGCGGCGGCGCCCGCGAGCAGCCCGAGCAGCACCGGGCCCAGGACGTCGCCGCTCAACTCCGCCTGCACACCGCCCATCGGGCTGCCGAACACGCTGACGCCGAACTCGCCGGACGCCCCGGACAGCCAGGCCCCCGCTCCGAGGACGACGGCGGTGACCACGGCGAACCGCCCGGCCGTGCCCAGGTGTCCGGGGTTCGTGGTGCGGGCCGTCCGGTAGGCGCAGGCGAGCAGGACGAACAGGAGCAGGGTGAGGGCGGCGAGCCACAGCGGGCAGCCGCCCAGGGACAGGGAGGCCAAGTGCTCCGTACGGTCCGGGCGTTCGGTCTGGGCCCGGCCGCCGAGGAGTCCGGCCAGGCCGCCGCCCTCGCCGCGCTCCCGGTGCACCGCGGCCGTCCAGGAGGAGCCGAGGCCCAGGGTGAGCAGGACCGCGAGGGCGTTCGGGGAGAGGAGCAGGGTGGCGCCCGCGGCTGTCGAGGCCCGGCCGCCGACCACTGCCCCGACAAAGACGAAGGCCAGGGGTACGGCCGACAGGATCAGGAGGGTGCGAGTCAGCGTAGAGAGGGTTCGGCCCCAGGTGCTGCGCAGTCCGTCCAGTGTTCCGCCGAGCGGGATCCGTACGGCACGGCTGATCAGGCAGCCCGCCCCGATCACCACCGCGACCCAGACGACGGCGCCGAAAGCCGTGGTGACCGGGCCGACTTGGTAGGTCAGTTGCGTCGTACCGTTGCCGCCCATGAGGTCGCGGAGGGGGCCGTTTCCGCTTTCGTTCGCGCGTATTTCGCTCATTGCCGACTCGGGGAGAGTCGCCGTGCCCTTGGCGAGGGCCGCCAGGGTCATCAGGGTGAGCAGCGCGGTTGCCGCCGCTCCGGCCGTGCGTACGGCCAACTCGCCTGCGGTGAAGCGGCGTTGCTGGGGCTTGCGGAGGCGGTGGGAGAAGGTGAGCCACAGGACGACGGCGCCGACCAGCGTCACGCCGAGGGGGACGGCTGCGGCCGAGCCGGTCAGCTGCGGGCCCATCCCACCTCCGCCGCCGAGCAGTTCGGCCAGGCCGCCGCCGGAGCCCGTGGCGGGGGCGGACGCCGTGCCGACCGTGCCGCCCACGGCCATGGTGGTCAGGGCCGCCGTCAGCGGCCAGGGCGAACCGACGGACCCGGCGTCCAGCAGGGTCAGCGCGAGAGCGGACACGGCGGCCATCGCGGCCACCGAGCACAGTGCGGCCACCGCCCCTTCCAGGGCGTTCTCCCACGGCCCGATCAACCGCAGCGGTGCGGTGCGGGGTTGGTCCTTGGTGCGGGCACGGGTGGTGGTGGCCATCGGGAACACTCCGCATCGCTCGCGGGAAAGGTGCGGCGCCGGACGGGGGATTCCGGCGCCGCACGTCTGGGGACCCGCTCACACTGGCGGTCGCGGGTCCGACGTTCCCGGGAGGTTCTGGGAGGTTCCTGTGGGCCTGGGGGAGAACGGGCAGGTCAGCGCGTTCCCGCGGGCTGACCGCCGGTGCCGTTCTCAGGAAGTTCCCAGATCAGGAGGCGCGCTTGAGCACCAGGCTGACGTTGTGCCCGCCGAAGCCGAAGGAGTTGGCGAGTGCCGCGTCCCAGGAGCCGGTGCGGTTCTCGCCGCGCACCACGTCCAGGCGGACCTCGGGGTCCTGCTCGTCGAGGTTGCGGACCGCCGGGACGACCCCGTGGTGCAGCGAGAGCAGCGTGGACATGGCGCCGAACGCGCCCGAGGCGCCCAGCATGTGGCCGGTCATGGACTTGGTGGCGGTGACCGCCGTGCCCTCGCCGACGACCTTCGCCAGCGCCTCGGCCTCCGCGATGTCCCCGCTCGGGGTGGAGGTCGCGTGCGCGTGGACGTGCCCGAGGTCCCGGGCCTCGACGCCCGCGTCCGCCAGCGCCGTGCGCATCGCCTGCGCCTGGCCCTCCGCGTCGGAGGAGGTGATGTGGTGCGCGCTGGAGTGCACGGCGGCGCCCGCGACCGCGCCGTAGACGCGCGCCCCGCGGGCCCGGGCGAACTCCGCGCGCTCCAGGACGAGCAGGGTGGCGCCCTCGGCCATCACGAACCCGGAGCGGGCCGCGTCGAAGGGGCGGGAGACCGCGGCCGGGTCGCCGTCCCGCACGGACAGGGCCTTCATCTGCGCGAACGCGCCGATCATGAAGGGATGCAGGGCGGCCTCGGTGCCGCCCGCGACCACCACGTCGGCGCGGCCAAGACGGATCAGGTCCAGACCCAGCGCGATCGACTCGGCGCCGGAAGCACAGGCGCTCACACAGGCGCGGGCGCCGGCCCGCGCGCCGAGTTCCATGGAGACCCACGCCGCCGGGCCGTTGGGCATCAGCATCGGCACCGCGAACGGCGACAGGCGCCGCATCCCGGAGCCCTCGTAGAGGTCGTCCTGGCCGAGCGTGCTGAGGACGCCGCCGATGCCGGTGCCGACGACGACGGCGAGCCGCTCCGGCTCCACCCGCGGCACCCCGGCGTCCTCCCAGGCCTGGCGAGCGGCGACCACGGCCAGTTGCTCGCCCCGGTCCAGCTTGCGGGCCTGCGCCCGGCCGATCGCCGCGGTCAGGTCGGCCTCGACGGTGCCGGCGATGCGCACCGGCAGCTCCTCGGGCCAGTCGGGGCCGAGGTCGCGGATGCCGGAACGCCCGGCCAGCAGGCCGTCCCAGGACTCGGCGGCGGTCGCGCCCAGCGGGGTCAGCGCACCGACACCCGTCACCAGTACGTCATCACCGTGCGGGGCCATCTCATGTCTCCTCGGATGCGGCGGGGCTGGGGCCTGTCGTCTGGGGCCTGTCGTCGATACGTCCCCTCACCATCGCCCGGCCGTCGGCCGGACGCGCCCGCGGGACGCGAACGGGCAAGAGATCCTGCGTGAACGTGGCACCGGGTTCCGGCCGGTCAAACCGGCGTTCCGGCAACCCCGTCGTCGTGCGCGGATGTGCCACAGCGTGTGCGCGACCCGGCGAAAAGATCGCGTAAAGGCCGCCTAGCGTGGCACCGGTGCAGCGGCACCCCACCGGGCCGGGGACAGTCCGGTGGGGTTCGCGGCCGTCTGCGCCGACCGAGCCGGTCGTCACCTCGTGGGGAACAACTCGCCGTCCGTACGGCGGGACAGGAGCGACCGGTACCAGGTGGCACCGACGGCGAAGTCACGGGCGAAGCCGTCCGTGGGCGCCATGTCGAGCAACTGCCACAGACGGGAGCTGTCGTACCAGTGGTCCACCGCCAGCAACGACAGACGCCGCCGGACCAAGGCGTCCCGGTCGGCGCCGGTCAGGGCGGCCGCCCGGTCGAAGGACACCTCGCCCTCGGGCAGGGGGATCCGCAGCTCCCGGCAGACCGTACCGATCAGGTCCCGCACCAGGACCGGCTCCGGCCGGGCCGCGTGCAGGACCGCACCACGCGGCAGTTCGGGCCGCAGGGCCAGCGCGGCCACGACCCGGGCCAGATCGTGCACACCGATGACGGACGTGCGGGCACGTCCGCCGTCGATCCAACGGGGGAAGGCGGTGAGGAAGTCCACCAGGGCAGGGACCACCCAGACGTCTCCGGGGCCGTGGACGAGATGCGGGCGCAGGACCAGACCGCCGGCCGCGAGCACCCGCTCCTCTCCGGCCAGCCTGCTGACGCTCGTCGGCGAGGACGGGCCGAGCACCGGCTCGCCCTCCCTGGCCCCGGTGTGCGGCTCGTCCCGGTACACGGCGGTCGTTCCCAACTGGACGATCCGCTCGACCCCCGCGCGAGCGGCCTCCGCCAACAGGGCGTTCGTCCCCGTGTCGTTGACGGCAGCGCAGTCCGCCGGACTGCCCCCGATCAGCGAGGCCAGATGGAGCACGGTGTCCACGCCATCGCAGACCCCGCGCAGCGAGCGCGGGTCGCGGAGCGAGCCGTGGCGCACCTCCACCCGGCCGGTGTCGTCGGGTGCGGGCGGGCGGTTGTGGACCAGGAGGCGGACGTGGGCGGTGCCGGGGTCGGCGGTCAGCAGGCCGGTGACGTGGGAGCCCACGAAGCCGGTCCCGCCGGTGATGAGTATCCGTCGCGTCGGTGCCATGTGGATTTCATTCCGATCTCGTCTCGGGAATAGGCGGAACGGAGGGGGGAGGAAAAGCGGCGAACAGGAATCCGAGTGGGGGGACGGAAATTCGAGCCAGAATCGAGTACGGCACGAATCAGGGACTTATAAAACGGGTAATGTGAGGCCATGCGGTACGGCGGACTTCTTCAGGGAAAGCACGCGTTCATCACGGGTGCCAGCAGTGGGATCGGGGCGGCTGCGGCCCGGGTCTACTGCCGGGAGGGCGCCGCGGTCACCCTGGCGGCCCGCCGTGAGGAACGGCTCGCGGCGCTGGTCGACGAGCTGCGCGGGCAGGGCTTCCAGGCCCAGTACGTGGTGGTCGACGTAGCGAGGAACGAGCAGGTAGCGGAGGGGGTGGCCCAGGCCGTGGAGAGGTTCGGGAGTCTGGACGTGGCGTTCAACAACGCCGGCGTCGCGGCCGCGGGCACGCCCATGCACACGATGAGCGATGAGGTCTACGACACCGTCATGGACACCAATGTCCGCGGAATGTGGAACTGTCTTCGCCATGAAATCGCGGCCATGCTGGAACACGGCGGCGCCATTGTGAACACCAGCAGTACGGCGGGGCTTGTGGCGACCCCGGTGGCCGCTCCCTATATTGCCGCCAAGCACGCCGTCATCGGATTGACGAAGGCGGTCGCGGCGGAATATGCGGCGCGCGGAATTCGGGTCAATGTGATTCTTCCCGGGGCGACCCACAGCGACATGACGGACGCGTGGATGGCGCAGGTCCCCGGTGTCGCGGAGGAACTGGTGCGGGCGGCGCTGCTGCCGCGGATCGCGGTGCCGGAGGAGATCGCCGAGGCGGCGGCCTGGCTGAGCAGCGACCGGGCCTCGTTCGTGGTCGGCGCGACGGTGCCGGTGGACGGCGGGTGGACGGTGCGGTGAGCGGTGCGGTGAGCGGGGCAGGGCGGGCGGAGCGGGAGGCGGAGGGGCCGCGGGCGCGGGTCGTCCGGCGCGGTCTCCGTCGGTGCGGGTCATGGGACGAGCTCCTGAGCTGAGGCGGAACGCGGTGCGTGCCCGGCGTGCGCCGGGGTGCCGCCCGCCCGGGCCGCCGCGCACACACGGCGGTTCACGGGTTCGGGCGGGTGAACGGAAGCGGGTCCCGACCGGCGGGACCGAAGCGGGCGATGGATCGAGGCAGAAGGGCGGTGCGGGCGGATGGGCGGATGCCGGCGAGGTCACGCCGAGGAGGACCCGGTGCGTGAGGGCCGCGTACAGGACCACACATGCCGGGGTACGGATGTGCGGATCGGACGGCGTGAGCGCCTGGCTGTCGGTCGCGGAGCGTCGCGAGGGCGCTGCCCGGAGGCGCGCCGTGCGGCCGGTGGGGATCCGGCGGGGTGCGGGCGAGGGGGCAGGCTGTGCGCGTACTAGATCCCACGGTCCGGTCGGGGCCGGGAGTGGGATCGGGCCTCAACGGGCTAGCGCGCGCAGGGCAGTTCCTCGAAGCGGACCTCGAAGGCCTGCTCGCCGTCCTGGTGCCCCGTGACGGACAGCACGTATCCGCGTCCGGCCTCTTCCTTGAGGTCGGCCCGGATGGTGCAGGGCGAGTCGAACTCGACGTACCGGGAGCAGGAGACCACGCAGGACGCGGGCCGGAAGGGGCGCGGTCCGAAGACCGTGTGCGCGGCCTGCTGCGCGGCGTCGAGGAGAACCATCGCCGGCATATGGTCGTTTGGGTGGTCGAACATCAGCTCGTTCGACACATCGGCCCGCAGCAGCCACTGTCCGGGGACGTCCCCGGGGGCCAGCGTCACATCGCAGGCGTGGGTCCGGCCGACGGAGTGCGCCGGCACGGGTGCGGGCAGCGGCGCGGTGAGCGCGGCGGCCCAGGCGGTGTCGGTACGGCCGCGGCGCAGCCGGCGGTAGACCTCGGAGGTCATGACCGCGCACTCGCCGCCGCCGGTGCCGATGATCTCGCCGTCCACCCGGAGGACAACCCTGGCCTCCAGGGACGACGGAACACCGCGGCGGTGCTTGAGATCGTGGATGGAGACGTCCAGGTCGAGCCGGGCGGGCGCGTCGGGTGCGAGCAGCCGGGCCGGGTCGACGCGGTGGTGTGCCGTCGAGACCAGGAACTGGTGGCCGAGCGGGACGCCCAGTCCGTCGTGGGCGACCAGGATCACGGCCTGGCGGATGGACTCGATGACCAGTGAGGGCAGGAAGTTGCCCCCCGCGTCGGTGAAACGGCGGTGGTCGGCGGGCCATTGGGTGGAGACGGTGTAGTGACGCTCGTCGAACTGGGTGATGCCGGTGGGCAGTACGTCCTTCCGGTGCGTGCGGTGTACGAGCCTGGTGTCGATCGTCGCCGCGGGCGGCAGGATGTGCGGCCTGACCGGTGCGACCGGCCGGACCGGAAACGCCGTCTTCCTTATCCCCCCGTGGCGGCGTCGGCCCCTGTGAATACCAATGTTGGTGGTCATTGCTCTTCCTTCTGGAACGAGAAGGTGCATGACGGGTGACTGGTTCCAACCCCGCCGGTAAGATACGCGCATGCGGGTATGTTTTTCAATGAGAGCGAGTGGTTCCGCATACGACCCCGCTCGCACTCATCATCAACAACGACGAAGAAAGGGGGCCCAGTGGCACAGCAGGATCGAGCCATCAGGACACGTCAGGCGATTCTGGAAGCGGCCGGTGAGGTCTTCGCGGAGTGCGGCTACGCCGCCACGAGGATCTCGGACGTCTACCAGCGGTGCGGTGTGACCAAGGGCGCCTTCTACTTCCACTTCACCTCCAAGGCGGAACTGGCCCAGGCGGTGCTGGACGAGCAGGTGGCGGACCAGATCCGGTACTTCGCCCCGCCGCAGGAACAGGGCGCGCCGAAGATCCAGGAGTGGGTGGACGTGACGCTGCTCGTGGCGCACCGGCTCACCTTCGACCGGATGCTCCAGGGCAGCATCCGGCTCGCGGTGGACCAGGGGCACGACGTCATCGACCGCAAGGTGCCCTACCAGGCCTGGATCGAGGTGAGCAGCCGGCTGCTGGGGGAGGCCCAGGAGCAGGGCGAGCTGGTGCCGGGCATCGATGTCACGACCGTGTCCGAGGCGGCGGTGGGTGCCTTCACCGGCGTGCAGCTGCTGTCGGAGATCATGACGAACCGGGCGGACGTGGAGGAGCGGATCGCCGTTCTCTACGACCTGATGGCCCGGTCACTGGCCCGGCCCGAGGTGTACGCCCGGCTCGACATCACCGCGGAGCGCGGCAAGGCCCTGTCGCGCGGGGCCGCGTTGCACACCTCCGTCTGAGGCGGTTTTCCGTGCGGCCCGCCAGGGCCCGCCTGAAGGGAGCGGCACGTGCAGATCCAGCAGCTACGCGCATTTCGTGAGGTGGCGGCCGAGTCGAGCGTGACCCGGGCGGCGCGCAACCTCAACTACGCGCAGTCCACGGTGACGGCGCAGATCCAGAACCTGGAGGAATCGGTGGGAGCGGCGCTCTTCGACCGCAGTCACCGCCGGCTGACGCTGACCGAGGCGGGGGCACGGCTGCTGCCGTACGCCCAGCTCATCATCGACGCGGCGGAGGCGGGGCGCAGGGCCGTCGCCGCCGAGCCCCTGCCGGTGTGCGCGGTCGGGCACCGGCGCCCGCGGACCCGGCGTCCCGGTGTGCGCGAACCTGTCAGGAGCGGTGCGCGGCACGGCGGTTGAGCCCTTCGGCGGTGTTCGGAATTGATCATTCATGGGGTTTCCGCTGAGTGAGGAGTGGCCGGAAGAAATCGTTGGGCAGCTTTTTCTTGAGCTGTGCAGATCGCACGCCCCCGGAATATGAAATTCCGGGGGCGTTGCCCGTTCGCGCGTGTTTCGGCAAAGGGCGGTGCGCGGTGCGGCAACCACGGCGGCGGAGGCGTTCGTAGAGTCGGCGTATCGCGGTGAGTCCGGGGCCGTAGGCGGGCCGGATGCCGCTCGCCCCGAAGTCGCGGCCCTCCCGTCGGCCGGCGCCCTCCTCGTACATCCCCCGGCGAGGAGCGCCCCGGCGTCGGGAGGGCCGATCCGTACCCCAGGGCCCGCGTCCGCGGCGCGGTGGCGCCCGGACCCCGCGGCCAACCCCTTCGCACACCCACCCGACACCGTCCCCGGACAAGAGTGAGGCTCAGCTCAACATGAATGCTGATCAGCGCATGACGGACGTGGATTCCTGGCGCCTGCTTCCTGCCGCCCAGCAGCCCGACTGGCCCGACCCGGACGCCCTCAAGGGAGTCCTGGAGGAACTGGCGTCCTACCCGCCGCTAGTGTTCGCCGGGGAGTGCGACCAGCTGCGCGAGCGCATCGCCCGCGTGGCCAAGGGCGAGGCCTTCCTGCTCCAGGGCGGCGACTGCGCCGAGACCTTCGACGCGATCACCGCCGACCAGGTGCGGGACAAGGTCAAGACGCTGCTGCAGATGGGCGCCGTACTGACCTACGCCACCTCGGTCCCGGTCGTGAAGATCGGCAGGATCGCCGGACAGTACTCCAAGCCGCGCTCCCGCCCCATCGAGGTCCGCGGCGATCTCACGCTCCCCGTCTACCGCGGCGACGCCGTCAACGGCCAGGAGTTCACCGCCGAGGCCCGCCGCCCGGACCCGGAACGCCTGAAACGGATGTACCACGCCTCCGCCTCCACCCTGAACCTCATCCGAGCCTTCGTGACCGGCGGTTACGGCGATCTGCGGCAGGTCCACGAGTGGAACCGGGACTTCGTCAACAACTCCCCCATCGGCGCCCGTTACGAGGCCCTGGCCCGGGACATCGACCGCGCCCTGACCTTCCTCGCCGCCTGCGGCGCCGACCCCGGCGAGTTCCACCTCGCCGAGTTCTACTCCAGCCACGAGGCGCTGCTGCTCGACTACGAGGCCGCGCTCACCCGTACCGACTCCCGCACCGGCCACGCCTACGACGTCTCCGGGCACATGGTGTGGATCGGTGAGCGCACCCGCCAACTCGACCACGCGCACGTGGAGTTCGCCGCGTCCGTGCGCAACCCCGTCGCGGTCAAGCTCGGTCCGTCCGTCACCCGTGACGAGGTGCTCGCGCTGATCGACCGGCTCGACCCCGCCCGCGAGGCGGGCCGGCTGTCGTTCATCACGCGCATGGGCCGGGACAAGGTGCGCGACGTGCTGCCCTCGCTCATCGAGATCGCCGCCGAGGCCGAGGCCCCCATCGCCTGGATCTGCGACCCGATGCACGGCAACACCTTCGAGGCCGCCAGCGGCCACAAGACCCGGCACTTCGACGACGTACTGGACGAGGTGACCGGCTTCTTCGAGGCGCACCGCGGGCTCGGCAGCCACCCCGGCGGCATCCACATCGAGCTCACCGGCGACGACGTGACCGAGTGCGTGGGCGGTGGGCACCCGATCGGCCTGACGGACCTGCACCGGCGCTACCAGACCGCCTGCGACCCCCGGCTCAACCGCTACCAGGCGCTCGATCTCGCCTTCCAGGTCGCGGAGTTGTACGCCGACCGCGCGGTGCCGGCCATCCCCCGCCCGCGTATCGCACAGGCGGCCTGACCAGCGCATCTGTTCTGAACTCCGGCAGTGAGGCCGGGCTGACGGCGGCCCGGCCTCATCGGTGTGTGCTCCACGTCATCCATCGAAACTCTCGATCGAAGTAGAAAACCCGCATGCGGGTATGTTTCCCTGGTGGTGCTTCATCGAGAGCTCCGACATCGAGACAGGGGGTACGCGATGCAACGTGTCAGTGAGGTGAAGCCCCGTCAGGTACGCAGGTGCACCGCCGATCCGCCACCCGCGGAACGCGGTGGCCTCCAGATCGTCAGGAGCCACCAGGAGATCCTCGAAGGGACCACGGCCCGGCACCACTTCGGTGAGGTCACCGTCTCGCTCGTCCAGGGCGGTCCCCGGGAGCTGGTCCGGCCGGGCCGGCTGATCGCCGACGACCGGCACGCCCGGCTGCGGATGTGCCGCCCGCTGGACGGCGAGGTCTGGGTCTTCCAGGACGGCCGGCACGGCGTCGTACGACCGCCGCAGCTGATCTCCTTCGATACCGGCCGCCCGTTCAAGGTGATCATGCCGGAGGAGTTCCGGATGGTCGACGTCATGGTGACGCACTCCCTGGTCGGCCTCACCGCCACCGACACCCAGCGGCTCACCGCCCGCGCCTGGAGCGGCGACCAGGGTGCCGCCGCCCTGCTGAGCAGCCTGCTCGACGGGCTCGGCCGGCACGGCGAGGAGGTGGAGACGGCCGTCGACCTGCTCGGCGGCAGCGTCGCCGGACTCACCGCGGTCCTGTTCGCCGAGCGGATGCGCGAGGTCGCGCCGGACACCGAGATCGCCCGCCAGGCGCTGATGCTCCGGATCCAGGCCCATGTGCGCGAACACCTCGCGGAGCCGGGCCTCAGCCCGATCGAGGTGGCCCGCAGCCACAACATCTCGCTGCGCTACCTCCAGAAGATCTTCCAGGAGTACGGCGTCAGCCCCGCCCGCTGGATCCGCGCCGAGCGGCTCGCCCGCTGCCGTACGGAACTGGCCGACCCCTCCCTCGACCACCTGCCCGTGGCGCTGATCGGCGAGCGGGCCGGCCTGTACGGCGCGTCCCACTTCAGCCGCCTCTTCCGCGGCCGGTACGGAGTCACCCCCAGCGAGTTCCGGAAGGAACGCCGATGAGCGCGAACACGAGCGCCGCCCCGACGGCGGCCTACGGAACGGTCGAGCACTTCCTCGGCCTGCTGCTGCCCGGCGGA
Organism: Streptomyces cinnabarinus; assembly: GCF_027270315.1. Classification (NCBI taxonomy): domain Bacteria; kingdom Bacillati; phylum Actinomycetota; class Actinomycetes; order Kitasatosporales; family Streptomycetaceae; genus Streptomyces; species Streptomyces cinnabarinus. The sequence goes on from NZ_CP114413.1 coordinate 4,652,079, forward strand.
CTGCCGCCGGAGGACTCCTGCCCCGGCCGGCTGGTCTCCGCCCGGACGGTGACCCACCAGAACCCGGCGCCGCGCGCGGCCGGACGGGAGCGGGGCAAGGCCCCCGGCCGCAGGAGGAAGACATGACCGCGACCGCCACCGGCCTGCCCGGCCTGCGCGTCAAGGTGCTCGGCCCGCTGGAGATCCACGTGGGCGGCGAGCCCCGTACCCTCACCGCCCCGATGGCGCGGCGGGCCATGGCCGTACTGCTGCTGGACGCCAACCACCTGGTGTCCACGCAGGCGCTCATGGCGGAGCTGTGGGACGAGGAGCCGCCGCGGCTCGCCCGCAAGACCGTGCAGACCTACATCTACCAACTGCGCCAGGCGCTCAAGTCCCCCGGCGGTGAGGAGCGGCTGGAGACCGGGCCGGGCGGATACCGCCTGACGGCCGGTCAAGGAGAGCTGGACCTCTGGGAGTTCGAGCAGCGGGTGACCAGAGCGCGGGCCGCACTCGCCGCCGGGGCGCCCGAGGACGCCGCCCGGCTGTTGCGCGAGGGGCTCGCGCTGTGGCGCGGGGAGCCGTTCGCCGGTCTTGAGGCCGGTCCGCTGCTCACCGCGCGGATCGCGCAGATCGGCGAGGCCCGGCTCGGCGCGCTGGAGCTGCGGATCGAGGCCGATCTGCAACTGGGCCGCCACCAGGCGCTGGTGGCGGAGTTGCGCCGGCTCACCGTGGACCACCCGATCGACGAGCGGTTCACCGCCCAGCTGATGATCGCAGCCCACCGGTCGGGGCAGCGCAGCACCGCCCTCGACGCCTATCTGCGGCTGCGCCGGCGGCTCGTGGACGAGCTCGGCATCGAGCCCTCCGAGCGGCTGCGCAAGCTCCAGCAGGACATCCTGCGCGAGGTTCTGCCCCCCGCCGCCAAGCCCGAGCAGCCGGTCGTACGGCGTCCCGCGCCCCCGGCGCCTGCGCCACTCAAGCGTGTCGCCCCCGCCGTGGACCAACTGCCGCTGGAGACCCCCGACTTCGTCGGGCGCGAGCGGGAACTGGACCGCGTCGACGAGCCCGGTGCCCCGGTCGTCACCCTGCTCGGACCGGCCGGTGTCGGCAAGACCGCGCTCGCCGTACGGGCCGCCCGCGCGATGGCCGGACGGTTCCCCGACGGGCTGCTGTACGCCTCCCTGCACGACGCGTCCGACCGGCCCCGCTCCCCGGAGGCCGTGCTGCGGTCGCTGCTGGACGGGCTCGGCATCGGCCGCCCGCGGCAGCCCGAGGACACCGAGTCGCTCGCCGCGCTGTTCCGGGCCGCCGCCCGGGAACGCTCGCTGCTCGTGCTCCTCGACGACGCGGCGGCCCCCGACCAGGTGCTCGCGCTGCTGCCCGGCGGCGACTCCTGCCTGACCCTGGTGACCTCCCGGGTCCGGCTGTCCCTGCCCGGCGCCCGGCGGCTGACCCTCGGCCCGCTCGGCGCCGAGGACGCGGCCGGCTTCTTCGTCCGCCTGGTCGGCGAGGAGCGGGTCACCGGGCACCGGCCGGCACTGCGGCACGTGGTCGGCAGGCTCGGCGGACACCCGCTGATGCTGCGGGCCGTGGGCGAGCTGTACGCGGCCCGGCCCATGTGGACGCTCAGCGATCTGGCCGCGGGACTGCTCGACGACGACCGGCTGGTCGCCGAACTCCAGGACGAGGCCTGCGCCGCGCCCGCCCGCGCGGACAGCGCGCTGGACCGGCTCGCGCCCTGGCTGCGCCGGTCGGTGTTCCTGCTCGCCGCGGCGGGCCCCGGGCCCTTCGGCACCGAACAGGTCAAGAAGGTGCTGGACCTCGACACCTGGAGCGCCCAGTCGGTGGTGGGGCGGCTGCTGGACCGGCATGTGCTGGTGCTCGCCGACGCGCCGCCGGGCGCTTCCGCCACGTTCCGGGTGCCGGAACTGATCCGGTTCGGTGTCCTCGCGCACGCGGCGGAGGGCGTGCGGGCGGCTCCGGCGGCGGAGCCGACACCCCTCGGCCCGCTGCCCGCCACGGGCTGCGGACGCCCCGCGCGGACGGCGCTGTCCGTGGTCCGGCAGGGCGGTGCGCGATGACCGCTTCCCGGCCTGTGCGACCGGCCTTCCGAAGGCCCCCGCGAACCCCCTGAAAAACCGCTCTGACCAGCACGTTTTCCCACCCTTGGACACGCCTTGGGCGGGTGTTGAACGGGTCGTCGGAGCCTGGACAACGGCGACGGAACGAACCATCCAAGGAGACCTCATGACGGACCAGCAGTTCGGCCAGCTCGATGTCCGCTACCTCAACCACTCCGCGCTCGCCCTGCCCGGCGGCGGGGAGCTGTACTACGAGGACAGCGGCGAAGGCCCGGCGGTGACCCTGCTGAACAACTTCTACATCGTCAGCCCGATCTGGCGGAACTTCACCACCGAACTGGCCGACGACTTCCGGCTCGTCCACTACGACCTGCGCAACCAGGGCGCCTCCAACCCGGGCCCCGAGCCGGTCAAGTTCATGGACCACGTCGAGGACGTGCGCCGCCTGCTGGACCACCTCGGCATCGAGAAGACCTACCTGGTCGGCACGTCCATATCCACCCTCATCGCCCGCGAGTTCGCGCTGAAGTACCCCGAGCGCGTGGCCGGCCTGGTCCTGGTGGGCCCGGCGTTCTCGCCCAACGGCACCCTGCGCCGCAAGCTGGTCAGCCGCTCCTGGCTGGCGAGCCTGGAGTCCGGCGGCACCCAGCAGCTGTTCGGCCACCTCTACCCGCTGGTCTTCCCGGACCAGATGATCCACGAGGGCGGCACCGCGGCCTACCTGGCGCTCAAGGACAACTTCCTGTCCCTGCTCTCCGTCGGCTCCATCCGCGAGAACCTCCTCGCCTCCCTGGAGATCGAGGACGACCCCGAGGAGCTCGCCCGCCTCGCCGCCCCGACGCTGATCATCAACGGCGACGGCGACTTCGCCTGGAGTCAGTCCGTCATCGAGGACGCCCTCGACCGCATCCCGGACAGCAAGGCGATCACCCTCCCGCGCGCGGGTCACGTGCCCTTCTTCGACGACCCGCAGGGCTTCCAGACGGCCGTCTCCGAGTTCGTACACGAGCTGGAGGCGCGCGGCGCCGCCGACACCGCCACCGCGGTCACCGGCGCCGCGTAGCGCGGGCGGCGGTACGGGAGGCGGCCGGGGCCCGGAGATCCCGGACCCGCCGGCCCCCCTCCGCGCCGCCCGCCCCGCACCGCCCAGCCCCCGCTTCCCGAAACCGCTGCACCACCGCAGCACCCCACCGACGCACACGACGTCCCGACGCTGGAGACAAGCACTCATGACAACACGTCTGTTGACCGGGGCCACCGGCTTCGTCGGCGGAGCCGTGGTCCTCGAACTCCTCGACAAGACCGACGACCCCGTCCTCGCACTGGTCCGCGGCAAGGACGACGCCGAGGCGACGCAGCGACTGCACGACACGCTCTCGGCGATGGCGGACGGCTACGGCCGCTCCGACCTGCACCCGGAGATCCTGCGTCGGACCCTGGCCGTGCACGGCGACATGACCGTCGACGGCTGCGGGGTCGACCCGACCGCGCTGCCGCCGGTCGACGAGGTCTGGCACTGCGCCGCCTCGCTGCGCTACGAGGAGGAGTACCGCACCGAGATCGAGGCGCAGAACGTCCAGGGCACCGCCAACGTCCTCGCCCTCGCCAAGTCGCTGGGCGCGGGCATCTTCAACTACGTCAGCACCGCCTATGTCGCGGGCTCCCGCACCGACCTGATCGCCGAGGGCCCGGTGACCGACCAGTCGGTGGCCAACAACTGCTACGAGCAGACCAAGATGCGGGCCGAGGCCCTCGTCGAGGAGGCCGCCGCCGACATGCGGATCCGCATCCTGCGGCCCACCGTCGTCATCGGGCACAGCGTCACCCGGCACGGGCTGAACTGGTCCGGCATGTACGGCTTCGCCCGGCAGGTGCTGGTCTTCAAGAAGACCGCCGCCCGCAAGCTCGGCACCTTCCTCTCGCACGCCCGGGTGCGGCTGCTCGCCGACCCCGACACGGTCATCAACATCGTCCCCGTCGACATCGTGGCCCGTAACGCGGTCGCCATCTCGCTGTCGGACTCCCCGGAGACGTACTTCCACCTCGGCAACTCCGCGGGGCCGAAGGTCCGCGACATCATCACCCAGATCTTCGAGCTGATCGGGCTGCGCGAGCCGCTGTGGGTGGACGACCGTGACGGGTTCACCGCGATCGACGAGGCCCTCGACGGCGGCATGAACTTCTACCGCTCCTACCTGCGCTACAACAAGCGCTTCGACCTCACCAACACCGCCGCGGTCTGCGGCGACGACGCCTCCTTCGCCCCCACCGGCGAGGAGGACATGGCCGAGTACCTCCTCTACTACCTGCGCACCCTGCGCGGCTTCCAGGAGAACACCGGCAACGAGCGGGTCGTGCACGAGATCGCCGCCTAGCGAGGACAGGTCGTAGGGCCTGCGCGGCGCCGTCGTGGCTGGTCGCGCAGTTCCCCGCGCCCCTTCCCGGCGCTGACCTTCCGTCCGAGACACAGAACCCCCGAGCCTGCGCCACCCCGCGGGCCGTCACTGGAGGAGATATGTACGACAGCACGACGGTCGCGGAGCACCTGCGCGGCCTGCTGGAGAACGCGGTCGGCGCTCCGCTGCCGCTGGACGACCCGGCGGCCCGTGCGGCGTCGCTGTGGAACCTGGGACTCACGTCGGCGGGCTTCATGCGGCTGCTCGCCGACGCCGAGGACGCCTTCGGCATCGAGTGGGACCTGGACGAGCCGACCGACGCGTTCTCGTCCTACGACGCGCTGCTCGCCCACGTCACCGCGCACCTGGAGCGCCGTGCGGCCAAGGCGGGGGGTGCGTGATGGCTCGCGTGAACCGCCGGCTCGCGCTGGCCACCGCCCCCGCCGAGGCCGCCCGCCGTCATGGCTCGGTGCCGATCCGCCTCGACCAGGCCCTCGACCTGTTCCCGCAGGCGGGCCGCACCTTCGACTACGCCACCTTCGCCGAGCTGGTCGAGGAGGCCGCCGCCCGGCTCGCCGGGGCCCGCATCGGCCACGGTCAGCGCGTCCTGATCGTCAAGCAGTCCAACTTCGACATCCCGCTGCTGGCCTTCGCCTGCGCCCGGGTCGGCGCCGTCCCGGTGCTGGTGCACTCGGCCGTCGGCTTCCAGGCGCTCGGCGTCATGACCGGGCGCGCCGCCCCGGCCGCCATCCTCACCGACGCCGCCACCGAGTCGGCCGGCGTGCTGGACTCCGTCGACGCGACGCTGCCGCGCTGGTACGTCGGTGAGCGCGGCGAGCACGGCCTGTCCCTGCAGGACGCCCCGCGCGGCGAGGTCCCGCCCGCCTCGGTGCCCCGCGAGGACACCCCGCAGCTGGTCACCCACAGCTCGGGCACGACCGGAGTGCCGAAGCTGGTGCTGCACTCCGTGCACAGCTTCGCCGGGCACGCCCGGCCGCAGATCACCATCGGCAAGGTGCTGCGGGTGCGCGACCCGTACCTGATGTGCCTGTCGCCGGTGCACGCCCGCTGCATGTCCGGGATGCTCGCCATCCTCGCGCTCGGCCTGCCGCTGGGCTTCCTCACCGACACCGGCCCGGAGAACGCGGCCGAACTCCTCGCCGCGGTCCGGCCGGGCGTGGTGGAGACCGTCCCCAACGCCTTCATCCGCTGGGAGGAGGTGGCCGAGCGGCAGCCCGAACTGTTCGCGCAGACGCGGCTGTTCGTCAGCTCCTTCGACGCCGCCCACCCGCGCACCATCCGCACCCTGCTGGGCGCCGCCAAGCCCGGCGCCCGCTACATGCAGGCGTACGGCCAGACCGAGACCGGACCCGTCACCGTCAAGTCGCACAAGCTCAAGAGCCGCTGCGACCACGGCCGTTGCGTCGGCCGGGGCGTCCTCGGCCACACCAGGATCCGGGTCCTCGACGACGAGGGCGACCGGGCCCCCAAGGGCGTACCCGGCCAGATCTTCGCCCGGTCCTCCGGAGTCACCCCCAGCTACCTCGGCTCCCCCGACCAGCGGGTCGACGGCTGGTGGGCGATGGGCGACTACGGCCTGGTCAGCGCCCGCGGCTGTCTGCACCTGTTCGACCGGATCGTGGACCGGGGCAGCGGCGTGGAGAGCCTGCTGGCGGCCGAGGACGACATCCTCGAAGCGCTGCCGCAGCTCACCGAGGCCGTGCTCATCCCGATGTCCGACGGCGGCCCCGCGATCCCGCTGGTGGTCACCCGCGGCGACGCCCCGCTGGACCTCGCCGCCTGGCGCGCCGCGGTCGCCGGACTGCCCGAGCTGGCCGAGCCGGTGCAGTGCCGCTGGGACGACATCCCGCACACCGCGACCTGGAAGGTCAAGCGCCTTGAGGTGGCCCGCCGGCTCGCCGCGGGCGATCTGCCGGTACTGGCCACGGCCGGGGAGGAACGATGACCACCGCGGCTCCGCGCCGGACCACCACGGCGGCGGAACTCTGGCGGAACTGGCTCCCGGCGGTGGAACGGCTCGTCCCGGTGCCCGCGGAGTTCCGGGTCGCCACGCTCGCCCACCAGGAGGCGGCCCGCGAACTCGCCATCGACGAGGGCGTCCTGGAGAACCTGGTCGGCGCCGGCTTCCCCGCCGAGGACACCCCCGACGGGCTGCGCTACGACTACCACGACGTGATGAACCTCGGGCTCCAGTCCGGCCTCGGCCGCTCCCTGGCCGAGCTGGGCGAACGCCAGTGCATGCGGCTGGCCGCCGGACAGCCCGAGAGCTGGCTGACCGAGCGGGTCACCCGGCTGAGGCTCACCGCCGCCTGCTCCGCCGCCGGCTGCACCAGCTGCGTCACCGTCCCGGCCCCGGCAGAGCCCGCCCCCAAGCTGTACGAGGGCCGGCTGACCGAGTGGGCGCGGGAGGAGGCCGGCTCGATGGTGGCCACCGTCACCACCCGCGGCCACCGGGACGCCCCGCGCACCGGTGCCGTCCGCCGGATCCACGACGATCTGCTCGACCGGCTGGTGTCCGGCGAGTACCAGTACGGCTGGGTGCCCGAGGCGCTGCGGGCCCGGCCCGCGGCCGCGATCGAACACCGCACCGTGGACTGTGTCGTGGCCGCCTGGCAGATGCAGCGGTGGGCCGAGGAGGCGGGCGTCCGCGCCCGTACCCGCCGGGGCTTCCTGCTCGGTCTGGTCGGGGTCGAGCACGCCTGGACCGAGGTGTTCGAGGAGGGCCGCTGGCTGCTCCTGGACCCGGTGCTGGGGTATCTCGGCTCCCGCCACCGGGCCACCCACCCAGAGTTCGCCGACTTCACCCGAGGTTCGGTGCACAACCGGCTCCTTGCCTGGGACCGGTCCGTCGACGAGTCGCTGGCCGACCACGACTGCGTGGCCGGCGGACACGTTCGCGTCGACTGTCGTCAAATCCCCGCCGCCCGTACCCCCGCCTGAGCGTACGGGCGGACACATCCCCCCATCGGGGCGACGCCCCGCCCCGTCTTTTCTGGAGGAATACCCATGTTCAACAAGCTGGCCGCGCTGGCGACCGGCCGCCGAAAGCTGGTGCTCTGGCTGGGACTGCTGTTCTGCGTCGTGGCCGGAGGACTGGGCGGCGCGGTCAACAGCAAGCTGTCCTCCGGTGGTTACGAGGTGCCCGACGCACCGTCGACGCAGGCGAACGCGATCCTCAGCGAGGAGTTCGGCACCGGTGAGCCCAATCTCGTGCTGCTGGTGAAGACGCCGAAGGGAGTCGACGACCCGGACACCGCGGCCAAGGGCGCCGAGCTGACCGAGAAGCTCGGCGCCGAGGACGGCGTCCAGGAGGCCGCCTCGTACTGGACCCTGGACAAGGCGCCCAGCTTGCGCGCCGAGAAGTCCGACTCCGCCCTCGTCCTCGCCCATCTTGAGGGCAACGAGGATGAGGTCGACGACTATCTCGCGAAGCTCCGCCCGCACTACGAGGAGGGCTTCGAGGGCCTCCAGATCCAGTTCGGCGGCCGCGCCGAGGCCTACGCGGAGATGAACGAGCAGACCCAGGAGGACCTGGCGCTCGCCGAGACCCTGGTGCTGCCGCTCACCCTGATCCTGCTGGTCTTCATCTTCCGCGGGGTCATCGCGGCCCTGCTGCCGCTGGCCGTCGGCATCGTCGCCATCATCGGCGCGCTCGGAGTGCTCAGGGTGCTGGTGGAGCTGACCGATGTGTCGGTCTTCGCGATGAACCTCACCACCGGCCTCGGACTCGGCCTCGGCATCGACTACAGCCTCTTCGTGGTCAGCAGGTACCGCGAGGAACTGAGCAAGGGCGTCGCGGTCAACGACGCCATCGCCACCAGCCTGCGCACCGCCGGCCGTACCGTCCTGTACTCGGCCATCACCGTGGCCCTGTCGCTGTCCGCGCTGCTGCTGTTCCCGATGTACTTCCTGCGCTCCTTCGCCTACGCCGGTATCGCGGTCGTCGCCTTCGCGGTGGTCGCGGCCCTGGTGCTGCTGCCCGCGCTGCTCGCGGTCATCGGCACCCGGATCAACAAGTGGTCCTGGAACCGCAAGAAGGCCGAGAAGTCGGTGGAGAGCGGCTTCTGGCACCGGCTCGCCACGCTGGTGATGCGCCGCCCGCTGCCGCTGGCCACCGGTGTCATCGTGATCCTGCTCTTCCTCGGCTCACCGTTCCTCGGCATCAAGCTCAACCTCGCCGACGAGCGCACGCTGCCCTCGGACGCCGAGGCGCACCAGGTGGGCACGGTCCTCATCGAGGACTACTCGGCCCGCGAGATGGAACCGCTCATGGTCGTCGCCGAGGACGCCGGAGGCGCGGGCGACCTGGAATCCAAGGTCGCGGCCTACGCCGAGACCCTGTCCGAGCTCGACAACGTCGCTCGCGTGGACGCCCTGACCGGCTCCTACACGGACGGCAAGCAGATCGCCCCGGCCGGCGCGATCAACGAGCGCTACGAGAAGGGCGAGGGCACCTGGCTCTCGGTGATCCCGGAGGTCGGCTCCTACACCGACGAGGGCCAGGACCTGGTCGTCGACGTGCGGGACGCGAAGGCGCCGTTCGAGGACGTGAAGGTCGCGGGTACCGCCGCCTCCTTCAAGGACACGATGACCTCGCTGACCGACCGGATGCCGTGGGCACTGCTGCTGATCGCCGTCTCCACGTTCGTGCTGCTGTTCCTGATGACGGGCAGCGTGCTGATGCCGGTGAAGGCGTTCGTGCTCAACCTGCTGAGCCTCACCGCCACCTTCGGCGCCATGGTCTGGGTCTTCCAGGACGGCAACCTGATGTGGCTGACCGGCGACTTCACCGTCACCGGCGGCATCGTCGCGACGACCCCGATCATGATGTTCTGCGTGGCCTTCGGGCTCTCCATGGACTACGAGGTGTTCCTGCTCTCGCGGATCAAGGAGGAGTACGACCGGGGCGGTGACAACACCCGGGCCGTGGCCCTGGGCCTCCAGCGCACGGGTGGTCTGGTGACCGCGGCCGCCGCGCTGATCGCCCTGGTCTTCGCCTCCTTCCTGGTCTCCGGCATCACCTATATGAAGCTGCTGGGCCTCGGTCTGGCGCTGGCGGTCCTGATGGACGCCACGCTGGTGCGGGGCATCCTCGTGCCGGCGTTCATGCGGATGGCCGGCCGCTACAACTGGTGGGCGCCGCGCCCGCTGACCCGGATCTACGAGCGGTTCGGGCTGAGCGAGGGCGAGGACGACGCCCCCTCCGGCGGCAAGACCGTGAACACCCCGGGGCGCGAGCCCGCGGACGTCGGTCGCTGACGCACCCCGACTCCGGCGGGGCCCATGGCCACCCGGGCCCCGCCGGGCCTTCTTCCCACCCCACTACTTCGAGGGGAACTCCCATGTCCGACCAGCTCACCCCGGGCCACGCGCTCCTGCTGGAGTTCGTCGATCTGCCCGAACTGCTCGACGGCATCGGCCGTGACGACGATCTGACGACGGCCGGGCTGAACTCCGGCGACCTGATCCGGCTCGCCCTCGCCATCGAGGAGCAGACCGGCAACCCGCTCGACGACGACGAGCTGACCGCGCTGCACACCGTCGCCGGCATCGACCAGGTGCTGACCGCGCGCGCCGCGTCCGTGAGCGAGGCCCGCTGATGTGGATGGCCCACTTCGTCCGGCGGCACGCCGGACAGCGCCCCGACGCACTCGCCCTCGCCGACGAGCGGCTCTCGCTCACCTGGCGTGAACTCGACGAACGTACCGACGCGTTGGCCGCCGCGCTGATCGACCGCGGGATCGGCCCCGGTGAGCGGCTCGTCGTCAGCTCGCCCAACCGGGTCGAGGTGCTGGAGCTGTACATCGCGGCCGGCAAGGCCGGAGCGATCGTCTGCCCCGTCAACCACTCCTTCCCGGCCCCTGAGGTCGAACACGTCGTCTCCAACTCCGCGCCGCGCGGTGTGATCGCCGAGCAGGGCGTGCTGGACCGGCTCGGGGACGCCTTCGGCGACAGCTGGAAGCTGGCCCTGGACAGTGCCGCCTACGAGGAGATGCTCGCCACTCCGCGCCGGGCGCTGCCGCTGCCGCAGATGGACGACCTGTTCGCGATCCTGCACACCTCGGCCACCACCGGCCGGGCCAAGGGCGTCGCCGTCACCCACCGCTCGGTGTCCGCCTGTTACACCGCGCTGGCCGCCGAGGCCCGGTTCACCGCGGACGACGTGATGCTCAACCCGTGCCCGCTGTTCCACGGCTCCATGGTGATCGGCCTGGCCCTGCTCGCGGCGGGCGGAACCCTCGTCCTCCAGCGGGAGTTCGCCCCGCAGCGCTTCCTCGCCGAGGCCGAGCAGCGCGGCGCCACCCGCGCCTTCCTGGTGCCGTCGATGGTCCGCTTCGCGATGCGCACCAAGGCGTTCGACTCCACCGACCTGTCCACCCTCGTCGACGTCATGTTCGGCGGCGCCCCCATGTCGGAGGAGCTGCTGCGCGAGTCCCTGGAGCGCTTCCCCTGCCCGTTCCGCGGGATCTACGGCATCACCGAGGGCGGCGGCCCGATCGCCACCGTGCTGTTCGGCGGGGCCGAGGACCACGGCGCCGACGCCGCGGCCCGGGAGCTCCGGCTGCGCTCGGCCGGGCGGATGCTGCCCGGCTGCCACATCGAGGTCCAGGACAAGGAGGGCGGCGCGCTGCCCCCGGGCGAGATCGGCGAGGTCTGCGTCCGCGGCGACGGTCTGATGCGCGGCTACTGGCGCAACCCGGCCGCCACCGAGTCCACCCTGCGCGACGGCTGGCTGCGCACCGGTGACCTCGGCTACTCCGACGCCGACGGCTATCTGTACCTGGTCGACCGCATCAACGACGTGCTCATCCGCGGCGGGCAGAACGTCTACCCGGCCGAGATCGAGCGGGTCCTGGGCGCCCAGCGCGGTGTCGCCGACGCGGCGGTCGTGGGCGCCCCCTCGGAGGAGTGGGGCGAGGTCCCCGTCGCGTTCGTGGTCGCCGAGGGCGAAGAGGTGTCCGCCGCCGGGCTGCTGAAGGCCTGCGCCAGTGAACTGGCCAGCTACAAGCGGCCGGTGCGCATCGAGTTCGTGTCCGAGATCCCGCGCAGCGCGGCCGGCAAGATCCTGCGCCGCAAGCTGCGGGAGCGATTCGCCGACGGGATGCCGGGCGCTGCCCCGGTGCCGCCCGGCGAGCGGGGAGCGTGAGCGCGGTGCGAGTCGCCTGCATAGGCGCGGGGCCCGGCGGTCTGATGCTGGCCCTGCTGCTGCGCCGCCTCGGCGGCCACGAGGTCGATGTCTTCGAACGCAGCCCCGCCGGCGCCACGTACGGCTTCGGTGTCGTCTTCTCCCGCTTCAGCCTGGCCCGGCTGCGCCGCGCCGCCCCCGACGCGGTCGCCGCCCTGCTGGACCGCGGCGCCCGCTGGGACGACGTGGAGGTGTGCCGGGACGGTGAGCGGATCCGCTCCTCCGGCCACGGCTTCGCCGCGGTCGAGCGGCGCACCCTGCTCACCGCGCTGACCGAACTGGCCGAACAGGCGGGCGCCCGGCTGCACTTCGGCACCGAGGCGGACGCGGCCGACCTGCTGGGGCGGTACGACGTGGTCGTGGCCGCGGACGGTGCCGGCAGCCGCACCCGGACCGCGTACGCCGGGGAGTTCGGGGCCGACGTCGCCCCCGGCTCCGGCCGGTACGCCTGGTTCGCGGTGGACCGTGCCTTCGACGCGATGACGTTCCTCTTCGCGGACAGTGAGTACGGCCCGGTCGGCGCCCATGTGTACCCGTACGCGCCGGACCGCTCGACGTTCCTGGTCGAGCTGGGCGAGGAGGCGTGGCAGCGGTCCGGTTTCACCGAGGGCAGCAGCAGGCCGCCCGGCTGGAACGACGAGCAGGCCATGGAGTTCTGCGCCGAGGTGTTCGCCGAGCATCTGCGCGGGGCGAAGCTGCTCGGCAACGGGTCGCGCTGGCTGATGTTCCCGAAGATCTCCAGTGCCCGCTGGTCCACCGGCCGCCTGGTGGGTCTCGGCGACGCCGTCCACACCGCGCACTTCTCCGTCGGCTCGGGCACCACCATGGCCCTGGAGGACGCGGTCGAACTGGCCCGTCGGCTCGCCGAGCACCAGGACGGCGACGATCTCGACGCGACGCTCGCCGCGTACGAGGCGACCCGCCGGCCGATCGTGGAGTCGGTCCAGCAGGCCGCCTGGGCGAGCCAGCGGATGTGGTCCCACGCCGAGGAGCACCGGTCCCTGGACCCGGCCACCCTGATGCTCCGCCTGCTGACCCGCACCGGCCAGTCCTCGGCGGATGTGCTGCTGCGGCTCGATCCCCAGCTCGCGAAGATCGGCGACGGGGTGACGGCCCTTCCCGAGGGCCCGGTCCCCACGCTGGTCGAGCCGGCCGAGCGGCCTGGCACCGCGGTGCTCCTCGGTCACGACAGCACGGTGCTGGTCACGACGGACGCCGACGCCACGGCCGTACGAGAAGCCGGTGAGCGGTTGCGGGCGCTGCGGCTCGAACAGCCCGACGCCGCCCTCGGGTTGCTGGTCCGGGCACCGGCGCCCGCGGAGGAGCCGGTGGCCCGTGCGGTCGACTCGGTCGCCGCGCTCGCCGCCGCCGTACCCCTCGATGTCGTCGCCGTCGCTCCCGGCACGGAACTCCCCGCCGCCGACCGCACCGCCCGCTCGGCCCTCGCCGAACGCCTGACGGCAACCGGCACACGCACCGCCTACGTGTGCCGCCCGAACGAACTGAGCCAGGGCTGGACCCACGTCCGCTCAGGCCGCGCCGCAGTGGTCTGGACGACGGAAGCCTGACGGGCCGCTCACCGGCCCGGCCGGAGACCGACCACACCGCCCAACCGCCCCCGCCCGCTTGACGCGCTGCTTGTCCCGCCCCCTCCGCCGTAGTTGCGGGCAGTCGTGCCGCAGGGCGGCACGGGTGGGCGCAGCGGCAACCCCGACGCCGGGTCACACCGCACCCACGGCCACCCAGGCGCCGGTAAGCCCCCCTCCCACGACAGCACCGGCGCCCGATCCCACGTAACCACCGGCGCCCGACCCCGCGACCCCGCCGCGGGCCGAATGCTCCCAGCCCCGGACACCACCGGGTTCGAGAAAGGAATTTGGGGGATGCCCCAGCTGGAAACCTCCCGGCCGCGTACCGGTCGGGCAGCCCCGTCCGGGCGGTGGACCACGCCCGTCGGCGTCGAGGTCGTCCGCACCACCGAGCTCCTCGGCTCCGCCGCCGGCCTGCGCACCGCTCTGGAGGACACCCTCGACGAGCGCCGCGGCATGCTGCTGTTCCGCGGTCCCGACCGGATCATCGGCTACACCGACCCGCCGGTCGAGATCACCGCGACCGGCCAGGAGATACGGGCCACCGCGCTCAACGCGCGCGGCCGAGTCCTGCTCCCCGCCCTGCTCGCGCTGTTCTCCCGGGCGATCGGCCCCGGCGGCCGCGCCGAGGCCGACGGTGACACCCTGCGCGTGCGCGGCGGCGTCCCGGACGGGACCTTCGCCGAGGAGGACCGCACCCGCCAGGTCGGCGTCTTCGCGGCCATCCGGTCCGTCGTCGAGGGGCTCGCCCTGCCCGACGACCACCTCCTCGGCCTCTACGGCGCCTTCGGCTACGACCTGATCTTCCAGGTCGACCCCGTGACGCTCGGCCAGCGGCGGGACCCCGAGGACCGGGACATGGTGCTGCATCTGCCGGACACCGTCTACGAACTCGACCTCAAGGCCGACGAGGCGATCCGGCACGACTACGAGTTCCGCGTCGGCGCCTCCCGCACCGACGGCCTGGACCGCGCCACTCCGGCCCGCCCCTTCGTGCCCGCCGCCGAGGCCCCCGAGCGGGACCACGCGCCCGGCGAGTACGCCCGGGTCGTCGAGCGGGCCCGTCCGCTCTTCCGCTCCGGCGACCTGTTCGAGGTCGTGCCCAGCCAGTCCTTCCACCGGGTCGTCCGGCGCCCCCCGTCCCGGCTCTTCCGCACCCTGCGCGAGCGCAACCCCGCCCCGCACAGCCTGCTGATGAACCTCGCCCAGGACGAGTACCTGGTCGGCGCCTCACCGGAGATGTTCGTCCGGGTCACCCCGCGCGGCGCGGCCGGCGCCCTGGTGGAGACCTCCCCGATCAGCGGCACCATCGCCCGCGGCCGGGACGCCCTGGAGGACGCCGAGCGGATCCGCACGCTGCTCAACTCCGCCAAGGACGAGCACGAGTTGACGATGTGCACGGACGTCGACCGCAACGACAAGTCCCGGGTCTGCCTGCCCGGCACCGTCCAGGTCACCGCCCGCCGCCGGATCGAGAAGTACTCCACTCTCATCCACACCGTCGACCGTGTTGAGGGCGTCCTGCGCCCCGACCGGGACGCGCTCGACGCCTTCCTCGCCCACCTGTGGGCGGTCACCGTCACCGGGGCGCCCAAGCTCTCCGCGATCGAGTTCATAGAACGGCACGAGCGCTCCCCGCGCCGCTGGTACGGGGGAGCGGTGGGCCGGATCGGCTTCGACGGCGGCCTGGACACCGTCCTGACGCTGCGCACCATCCACCTCCACGACGGCGTGGCCACGGTCCGGGCCGGCGCCACCCTGCTGCACGACTCCTCGCCCGAGGACGAGGAGCTGGAGACCGAGCTGAAGGCGAAGGCCCTGCTCGGGGTCCTGGACGAGCCCGCCACGGTCGTACGTGCGGCTCGGCTCCGCGTCGACGAGGGGCCGGGCGCCGGACGCCGGATCCTGCTCGTCGACCACCGTGACTCCTTCGTGCACTGCCTCGCCGGGTATCTGCGCGAGACCGGAGCCGAGGTCGGGACGTACCGCAGCGGCGGCCATCTGCCCCTGCTCGCCGAGCAGCGCCCCGACCTGGTGGTGCTCTCGCCCGGACCCGGCACGCCGTCCGACTTCGGCACCGCGGCCACGCTCGCCGAGGCCGAGCGGCTCGGCATCCCCGTCTTCGGCGTCTGCCTCGGCCTCCAGGGCATCGTCGAGTACCTCGGCGGCACCCTCGGCGTGCTGCCCGAGCCGGTGCACGGCAAGCCCTCCCGGGTCCGCCGCACCGAGGCCGACTCGATGCTGCTGGACGGACTGCCCAAGAGCTTCACCGTGGGCCGCTACCACTCCCTCTACGCCGACCCGGCCACCCTGCCCGACTCCCTGCGGGTCACGGCGGCCACCGAGGACGGGCGGGTCGCGATGGCCGTCGAGGCGCCCCGGCACCAGTTCGCCGCGGTCCAGTTCCACCCCGAGTCGATCATGACGTTCGCCGGGCACACCGGCCGGCAGGTCGTGCACAACGCGGTCGCGCACCTGACCCGTACCCCGATCGGAGCCCTGCGGTGAGCGCCGTGCTCCCGGCCCCGGTGTCGGTGTCGGCGAGCGGTGACCCCGAGCCCGTCGACCTGGCCGCCGTGACGGCCCTGTTCGAGCCGCGCGTGATCGCGGCGCAGGCGCACACCGGCGAACTGGACTTCGCCCAACTGCCCGAGCCCACCCGGCGGTTGCTGCGCGGCTACACCGCGCCGCTGCGCCGCGAGACGTTCACCGCGGGCCGGCTGGCCGCGGCCCGCGCCACCGCCGCGCTGACCGGGATGCCCCGGTGGCTGAGCGCGGACGCCCGCGGGGCGCCGAGCTGGCCGTACGGAGTGGCCGGTTCGCTCAGTCACACCAACCGGGTCGCCCTGTGCGTGACCGGGCCCGCCGACGGCGTCGGGCTCGGCATCGACATCGAACCCCTGGAGACGGGCCCGGAGTTGCTCTCCGCCCTGCACTACGTGTGCACCCCCGAGGAGAGCGAGCGGCTGCGCGACGTGCCCGACCCGGCCCGTGCCGTGCTCCGGCTGTTCTGCGTCAAGGAGGCCCTGTACAAGGCGCTGCCGCCGGACACCCAGGACGGCGTCTCCTTCCAGTCCGTCGACCTGGAGTGGGAGGAGCCGCCGGCCGGGCGGGACCCGGGCGAGCCGGTCCTGCTGCGCGTGGCGCGCGGCCCGGCGCCCGGCACCGAGGGCCGCTGCGCCGTCCTCGGCAGCCGGATGATCGCGGCGGTCGCCGTGTCCTGGCCGCGCCGCTCCCGCTCCTGTACCCGCCCCGATCCCCGCCTCGATCCCCCTATCCAGCAGGACGGACTGTAGACATGACCACCAGACAGCACACCGTGTGCGTGATAGGCGCGGGACCGCGGGGTCTCTCCGTGATCGAACGGCTCTGCGCCGCCGCCCGTGCCGCCGCCCCCGACACCGCGATCGGCATCCATGTCGTCGACCCGCACGCGCCCGGCGCCGGGCAGGTCTGGCGCACCAGCCAGTCCGCGCACCTGCTGATGAACACCGTGGCCGGACAGATCTCGGTGTTCACCGACGCCAGCGTCGAACTGACCGGCCCCCTGGAACCGGGCCCCAGCCTGCACGCCTGGGCCGAGGCCCTGCTCGCCGGGAACATCCCCGGCCACTACCCCGACCAAGTCCTCGACGAGGCCCGCGCGTTGGGCCCCGACACCTACCCCACCCGCGCCTTCTACGGCCACTACCTGCGCTGGGCCTTCGACCGTACGGTCGCGGGCGCCCCGGAGTGCGTGACCGTCACCTGGCACCGGTCCCGCGCGGTGGCCCTGGACGACGAGGCCGCCGCCCTCGCCACCGGTCATCCGCCACGCCAGCGCGTCACGCTGGAGGACGGCGGCGTCCTGGAGCACCTCGACGCGGTCGTCCTCTCCCAGGGCCACCTGCCCGCCCGGCCGACCGCGGTGGAGGAGCAGTTCGCCCAGCTGGCCCGTGAGCACGGCCACACCCACCTCCCGCCCGCCAACCCCGCCGACACCGACCTGGAGTGCGTCCAGCCCGGTCAGCCCGTGCTGCTGCGCGGGCTCGGCCTGAACTTCTTCGACTACATGGCCCTGCTCACCACCGGCCGCGGTGGCAGCTTCACCCGCGTCTACGGCCGCCTGGTCTACCTGCCCTCCGGCCGGGAGCCCCGGATGTACGCCGGCTCCCGGCGCGGGGTGCCCTACCAGGCGCGCGGCGAGAACGAGAAGGGTGCGCACGGCCGGCACGAGCCGCTGCTGCTCACCCCCGCCCGGATCGCCCGGATGCGGGCCGCGCGCGGCGCCGACGGCGCCGACTTCCTGCGGGACGTGTGGCCGCTGGTCGCCAAGGAGGTCGAGACCGTCTACTACCGGACGCTGCTGACCGCCCGCGGCCGCGGGGACCGGGCGGAGGCGTTCCAGCGGGCCTTCCTGCGCGCGCTGCCGGGCACGTCCGCGGAGGAGACGGTGCTCGACGCGTACGAGATCGGGGAGAAGGACCGCTGGGACTGGGACCGGCTCTCCCGGCCGTACCAGGACCAGGAGTTCGGCAGCCCGGAGGATTTCACGGCCTGGCTGCTGGACCATCTGCGCGAGGACGTCGCCGAGGCCCGCAGCGGCAATGTGAGCGGTCCGCTCAAGGCCGCCCTCGACGTGCTGCGCGATCTGCGCAACGAGATCCGGCTGGTCGTCGACCACGGCGGGCTGCACGGCGACTCCCACCGGGAGCACCTGGACCGCTGGTACACGCCGCTGAACGCGTTCCTGTCCATCGGGCCGCCCGCGTCCCGGATCGAGGAGGCGGCCGCGCTGATCGAGGCGGGCGTGCTGCACATCGTCGGCCCCGATCTGCGCGTCGATGTCGACCGGCAGGGCTTCCACGCCCACTCGCCGCTGGTGCCGGGCTCCCGGATCAGCGCCGAGGTGCTGATCGAGGCGCGGCTGCCCGACATCACGCTCAGCCGCACCGAGGACCCGCTGCTGCGGCGGCTGCTGGACAGCGGCCAGTGCGCCACGCACCGGATCGCCACCCGCAACGGCACCTGGATCCACACCGAGGGCGTCGCGGTCACCGCGCGCCCCTTCCAGCTCCTGGACGCCGCCCGGCGCCCGCACCCGCGCCGGTACGCCTTCGGGGTCCCCACGGAGTCGGTGCACTGGGTGACGGCGGCGGGCATCCGGCCCGGCGTCAACTCGGTCACCCTGACCGACTCCGACGCCATCGCGCAGGCGGCGCTGGGGGCGGTGCTGGAGCAGCGGGACAGTCTGGAGCGGACGGCTGCGTGATGCTCTGGCCTGCGGCCCGTGTCCGATGGCGCGGGCCGCAGGCGCCCCCGACCCTTCCCGGAAGAGGACCACCCATGACCTTCCAACTCTCCCCGGAGCTCGCCGCCGTGGTGGACTCCGGGCTGCTGTCCCCGGTGCGCGCGGGCACGCCCGTGGAGGCGGCGGTGTCCGACGCGGCCTGGCTCGCGGCCATGGTCGAGGCCGAGACCGCGCTCGTCCGGGCGCAGGCCCGCCTCGGCACCGTGCCCGAGTCCGCGGCGGCGGCGATCATGGAGGCGGCCCGCCCCGAGCGGCTCGACCTGGTGGCGCTGGCCCGCGCGTCCCGCGAGACGGCCAACCCCGTCGTCGGGTTCGTGAAGGCGCTGACCGCCGTGGTCGCCGCCGCGGACCCCAAGGCCGCCGAGTATGTGCACCGCGGCTCCACCAGCCAGGACATCCTGGACACGGCCGCCATGCTGGTCGTCCGCCGGGCCACCGTGCTGATCCGGGCCGACCTCGACCGGTGCGCGGCCGCCCTGGAGACGCTGGCCCGCACCCACCGGGCCACCCCGATGGCCGGGCGCACCCTCACCCTGCACGCGGTGCCCACCACCTTCGGCCTGAAGGCGGCGGGCTGGCTGCACCTGGTGACCGAGGCCCACCGCCGGACGGCCGCGCTCGCCGCCGCCCTCCCGGTCGAACTGGGCGGCGCGGCGGGCACGCTGGCGGGCTACCTGGAACACGCGGACCACCCCGGCGACGACTACGCCGACCGCCTGGTCGAGGCGTACGCGCACGAGACCGGACTGGCCCCGGCCACCCTGCCCTGGCATGTGCTGCGGACCCCGATCGCCGACACCGGGGCGGTGTGCGCCTTCCTCGCCTCGGCGCTCGGCAAGATCGCGGTCGACGTCCAGTCGCTGGCCCGCACCGAGGTCGGCGAGGTCACCGAACCGGCGGTGGCCGGCCGGGGCGCGTCCTCCGCGATGCCGCACAAGCGCAACCCGGTCCTCGCCACGCTGATCCGCTCGGCCGCGCTCCAAGTACCGCAGCTCGCCGCCGTGCTGTACGGCACGATGCTCGCGGAGGACGAGCGCTCGGGCGGCGCCTGGCACGCCGAGTGGCAGCCCCTGCGGGAGTGTCTGCGGCTGGCGGGCGGCGCCGCGCACACGGCGGTGGAACTCCTGACGGGCCTCACCGTCGACGCCGACCGCATGCGCGCCAACCTCGACCTGACGGGGGGACAGATCGTCTCCGAGCGGGTGGCGGCCGTACTGACCCCGCTGCTCGGCAAGGCGCAGGCCAGGGCGCTGCTGACCCGGGCCTCGCACGAGGCGGCGGACCGTGGGACGGACCTCGCGGAGGTTCTGTCGGCGGCCCCGGAGGTGACCCGGCATCTGACTGCGGCGGAACTGGAGGAGTTGCTGGACCCGACCTGCTACCTGGGCGCGGCGCCGGGTCTGGTGGACCGGGCGGTGGGCCCGGATCCGGCGGTACCGGAGCGGCCGGCGGCTTGAGCCTGCCGGGGCATGAGCGGGCCGAGGGCATGAGCCTGACGGCGGCATGAGCGGGCCGCGGGTATGAGCCGGCCGGGGGCGTTGGCGGGCCCTTGAACCGTCCTTGACCGCTCTTCAGCAGCCTGGGGGTATGAATCCCGAACCCGCCGCGGAACGAAGGCAGTTGCTCGACACCCTCCAGGGTCTGCTCGACGCCCTGCCGCACCCGGCCGACGGGCGGCCGCCGCGGGCCGAGGACGTCCTCGGGTATCTGGAGACCGGCCGGGGCAGCGGGTCCGGCACCCCGCCCGCCCGTGCCCCGGGGACCCCGCACGGGGACGCGGCCGTGGAGGCGTCGCTGCGCCTGGTGATCGAGGCGTTCACGGCGTTCCTGAGCGCGCGCGGGGACCCGGCCGGGCCACGGTGAGGTATGCACATCGTCAGGGTTGTCCACAGGGCTGACGCGTTTCGGCCACCGCGCTGTACCGTCGGCACGAGTTGATGTTCGTGCGGGCCGGAGACGGCCGGGGTTCGGGGGAGGCGGTCGGTGTGGTCGACGCTGGTGCGGCGCAGGAGTCGGGCGGGCGGAGCTCGCTGTCCCGGCGGCTGCCCCGGGTGCGCGGATTCGCCCAGTGGCCCGGGAACGGCACCCCGAAGGAGGAGGGCAAGTCCCTGCGGGAGCGCGTCCCGCGCGGCACGCACGCACTCCTCGACCTGGACCCCGCCCGCCCCGACGCCCTCACGGCGGTGGAGGAGTCCAACCGCGGCCGGATCCCCGGGCTGACGCCGATAAGGGTCGGCCGGATGGCGGCCACCCCCTTCGCCTTCCTGCGCGGATCGGCGGGCCTGATGGCCCACGACCTCGCCCGCACCCCCATGACCCGCGTCCTCGCCCAGATCTGCGGCGACGCCCACGCGGCCAACTTCGGCCTGTACGGCGACCCGCGCGGCGGCCTCGTCATCGACCTGAACGACTTCGACGAGACGCTGCTCGGCCCCTGGGAGTGGGACCTGAAGCGGCTCGCGGCCTCGCTGGTGCTGGCCGGACGGGAGGCGGGCGCCGCCGAGGACACCTGCCGCAAGGCGGCGCACGACGCGGTGGGCGCGTACCGGCGCACGATGCGGCTGCTCGCCAAGCTCCCGGTCCTGGACGCCTGGAACGCCATCGCGGACGAGGAGCTGGTCTCCCACACCGACGCCCATGACCTGCTCGGCACGCTGGAGCGGGTGGCCGAGAAGGCGCGCTCCAACACCAGCGGCCGGTTCGCGGCGAAGTCCACGGAGCCGACCGAGGACGGCGGCCGTGGCTTCGTGGCCGCGCCGCCCGTGCTGAGCCGTGTCCCGGACGAGGAGGCGGCGGCGGTCGCCGCCTCCCTGGAGGACTACGTCGGCACCCTCTCCGAGGACCGGCTCCCGCTGCTGGCCCGGCACGCGGTGCACGACGTGGCGTTCCGCGTGGTCGGCACCGGCAGCGTGGGCACCCGCTCCTACGTCGTCCTGCTCCTGGACCACCGGGGCGAGCCGCTCGTCCTCCAGGTGAAGGAGGCCCGCCCCTCCGCGCTCCTCCCGCACCTGGCGACGGCAGGCTTCGAGACCACGAAGCCGGAGCACGAGGGCCGCCGCGTGGTCCTCGGCCAGAAGCGCATGCAGGTGGTCAGCGACATCCTGCTCGGCTGGACGACGGTCGAGGGCCTGCCCTTCCAGGTCCGCCAGTTCCGCAACCGCAAGGGCAGCGTGGACCCCGCCGCCCTCTCCCCCGACCAGCTCGACGACTACGGCCGCATGACCGGCGCCCTCCTCGCCCGGGCCCACTCCCACAGCGCCGACCCCCGCCTCATCGCCGGCTACTGCGGCAAGAACGAGGAACTGGACGAGGCCATAGCGACCTTCGCGGTGGCGTACGCGGACCGCACGGAGGCGGACCACGCGGACCTGGTGAAGGCGGTGCGGGAGGGGAGGATCGCCGCAGAAGAAGGGGTATGAGCGGCGGACCTCAGGGGCGCGGGCTGTATCGATCTGCGGCTCCGCCGCGGGGCGCGACCAGCCACGATGGCGCGACAGCCCACACACGACCTGCCGCGCCGAGGGAACTACTACTCTGGTCGGGTGACAACCCCGGAAGAAGATCAGACCCCCCGCCCGGAAGAGCGACTCGAACGCGCCGTACGGGCCGCGGAACAGGCGCTGATCGAGTACGAGATCGCCGTCGAGACCTTCCGCGTGGAGGTCGAGAACTTCTCCCGGCTGCACCACCAGAAGCTGGGCCCGATGTACGCCCGCCTCGACGACCTGGAAGCAAGGATCGCCGAGGCGAAGGCGGCCCGCTCCGGCGACCCGGAGGACATCCGCAAGGCGGAGGAGGCCCGCGCCCGGGTCATGCCGATGCCGGGTGTCGAGGAGCTGTTCCACGGCTGGATGGACGGCGACGGTCTCTTCCCGGAGGCGTCGGCGATGCTCACGGACCAGCCGGTACAGCCCCCGCAGCGGGTCCGCCCGAGCGAGGAGGCCCGCAAGCTCTACCGCGAGCTGGCCCGCAAGGCCCACCCCGACCTGGCCCAGGAGGACGGGGAGCGGGCGCGCCGCGAGGAATTCATCACCCGGGTCAACGCCGCGTACGCCCGGGGCGACGAGGCCCTGCTGAAGGAGCTGGCCGAGGAGTGGGCGGCGGGTCCGGTCCCCGAGGAGCGGCAGCCGAGCCCCGCCGAGGAGCTCTACGCCCGCCTGGAGTGGCTCTCCGAGCGCAAGGAGATGCTCACCCTGGTGGTACGGGAGCTGGAGGACAGCGCGATCGGCTCCATGCTGCGGCTGGCCCCGGACGACCCGGACACGCTGCTGGAGGAGATCGCCGAGCAACTGCTCGCCGATGTGTCCGCGCGCGAGGCGGAGCTGGCGGAACTGCTCGGGTGACGAGGGAGGCGGCCGGACCGCGCGTGCCACCGGGTACCGTCGGTGGCATGCATTTCGGATCTGGCGTGCCCACGGTCGAGGTCACGGACCTCAAGGACGGCGATTTCCTTCTGGACGTCCGCGAGGACGACGAGTGGCAGGCAGGCCACGCCGAGGGGGCGCTGCACATCCCCATCAGCGACTTCGTCGCCCGCTACGGCGAGCTGACCGAGGCCGCCCCGCAGGACGGCCGGGTCAATGTGATCTGCCGTTCCGGGGGCCGCAGCGCGCAGGTCGCGATGTACCTGGTCCAGCAGGGCATCGACGCGGTGAACGTCGACGGCGGCATGCAGGTGTGGGCAGCCGCGGGCCGACCCGTCGTCACGGCCGAGGGCAAGCCCGGCTTCGTGCTCTGAGCTGCTCTGCCCTGCTCTGAGCACTCCGAGCAGGGCACATCACCCCAGGGGATGCGCGGCCAGCAGCTCGCCCAGCGCCTCCTCGTGCGCCGCCGCCGGGCCGAGCGACAGCTCCAGTTGCTTGGCCCACGCGTGGTACCGGTGCAGCGGGTAGTCGACGTCCGCGCCGAACCCCCCGTGCAGATGCTGCGCCGTCTGCACGATCCGCCGTACCCCTTCCGCGGCCCAGATCTTGGCCACGGCGACGTCCGCTGCGACCGGCAGCGCGCCCGGCGCCCGCGCCGCGATCCGCCAGGCGGCCTGCCACAGGGTGGCCTCCATGGCCCGCAGGTCGATGTACCGGTCGGCGGTCTGCACGGCGACCGCTTGGAAGGTGGCGAGCGGGTGGCCGAACTGCTCCCGCTTGCCGGTGTAGTCGCTCGTCATCCGCAGCACCCGGTCGCCGAGCCCGAGCGCCAGCGCGCAGGTCCCGACCGTCAGCAGCTCCCGCAGCCGCTCCCAGGCGCCTTCCGCCGCCACCACCTCCCGCTCCGCGAGCCGCACGGAGTCGAGCCGCAGCTCCCCGAGCCGCTCCCCGGTGGTGGAGTACTGCTCGGCCAGCCCCACCCCGGCCCGCTCGTGCGACACCAGCGCCAGCACGGCCCGGTCGCCGTCCGCGCTCGCCGGTACGACGAGGAGATCGGCGTCGTACGCCCAGGGAACGGCCGTCTGCGCACCGTCCAGCACCCATCCCGCACCGTCCCGCCGCGCGGTCACCGCCAGCTCCGCCGGGTCGTGCCCGCTGCGGCCGTGCGCGGCGACGGTCAGTGCGAGCTCGCCCCGCCCGGCCCGCGCCAACAGCCCGGACTCCAGGTCCTGGCCGCGGTACGCCTGAAGGACCGCCAGTGCCGCGCTGTGCTCCAGCAGCGGCACCCGCGCCAGCACCCCCGCCGCCTCCCGCAGCACCAGACAGAGCGCCACCGCGTCCAGACCGGCGCCGCCGTGCTCCTCGGCGAGCAGCAGGCTCAGCAGATCGGCGTCGGCGAGCCGGGACCACAGCGCGCGGTCGAAGTCCTCGGCCACGGCGCCCCGGGTGAGCGCGGGGCTCGGCACGGCGTCCGGCTCGACCCCGGCGAACACCCCCTGCGCCGCCTCGGCCGCCGCCTGCTGCTCCTCGGTGAAGGTGAAGTCCACGGTGCTGCCCTCCCGCGCCCAGGGTCCCGCCCACAGTGATCTGACGGTGCGTCAAGATAGAACAGGTTCTAGAAGAAGGGAACGGGGCGGACGGGGGCCGTCTCCTGGATCTTCACGCCCTTCCCCATGGATCTTCACCCCCCTCACCAGTGGATCTTCGGCTCCTGCCAACCGCTTCGCAGATGTGACCTTGCCGTGAGCGGGGCGCCGTAAGGTGTCCCCCCGAGACAGGGCCGCCCGGGGAGGTTCTGCCGGGGACCGGAATGGGGGAACGGGGCGGAATGGACGCGTACGACGCAGTGGGCGAGGCCCGGCACGGGCCGGAGCCCCGCAGCGGTGTGGCCGCCCTGTCCCTGCGCTACCAGATCGCCGCCGCCCTCGCCCTGGCCGTGGTCGCGGTCGCCGTCTGCGTCCACATCGGCATGGTCTTCCTGCATGTCGCCCCCTCCAACACGGTCAGCAAGCGGCACGGCTCGGCGATCGAGGACTGGGTCTATCCGGAGTTCGAGCAGAACTGGAAGCTCTTCGCGCCCAACCCGCTCCAGCAGAACATCGCCGTCGAGGTCCGCGCCGAGGTCCGCGAGGCGGACGGCGAGATGCGCACCACCGGCTGGTACGACCTGTCCGCCCAGGACGGCCGGGACATCGACGGCAATCTGCTGCCGAGCCACACCCAGCAGAACGAGCTGCGCCGGGCCTGGGACTTCCTGGTCGCCACGCACGACGACGACAACCGCCCGGTGGGCCTGCGCGGCGATCTGGCCGAGTCCTACCTGCGCCGCATCGTGGTCCTGCGCCTGGACCGCGAGGACGCGGCCGGACCCGGCGGGCTCGTGCAGCGCGTCCAGGTCCGCTCGCGGACCACGAACGTGCCGCCGCCCGACTGGAGCGAGGAAAAGGTGCCGGACAACCCGGTGTACCGACAGCTGCCCTGGTGGGAGCTGCCCGCGGACGAGACCGGGGACGGGACCGACGAGGCCGGCAAGGCCGCGGACGAGGCCGGGGAGGAGCGGGCATGAGCCGCTTCGCCCTCGCCGTCTCGGCCGCCATCGCCCGGGTCACCGAGTCCGCGCTCGGCCCGTACCAGACGGCGGTGGTCCGGATCGGCTTCGCCGCGACCTGGCTGCTCTTCCTGTTGCGCGAGCTGCCCCACCGCCATGAGCTGTACGGCCCGGACGGCCCCTGGAGCTTCGCGCTCGCCGAGCAGCTGATCACCGCGAACGGCGCCTTCACGGCCCTGATCTGGACCGACGGCCGGATCTGGTTCGAGCTGGTCTACGCCCTCGCCGTCCTCTTCGCCGTCCTGCTGCTGCTCGGCTGGCGGACCCGCACGATGTCCGTGCTGTTCATGGTCGGCGTGCTGTCCGTGCAGAACCGGTCCGTCTTCATGGGCGACGGCGGCGACAACGTCCTGCACCTGATGTCGATCTACCTGGTCTTCACCCGCTGCGGCCGGGTCTGGTCGCTGGACGCGCGCCGGGCGGAACGCCGGGGGGACAGGGCCGACCGGGTGGGTCCGGTTCTGTGGGGGGTGCTCGGACTCGTCCTGATCCTGGCCTGGCTCGGGGGCCGGCTCGACGGCGACGTGACCGTGCCGCTGATCCTGTGGACCGTGTGGATCGCGCAGGCGGTGTGGTGGCTGGCCGGCCGGATCACCCGCACCGCCGAGCCGCGGGTCCTGCTCGATGTGATCGCGAACATCGTGCACAACGGCGCCCTGTTCGTAATCATGGCCGAGGCCTGTCTGATCTACGCCACCGCGGGCTGGTACAAGATCCAGGGCTCCCGCTGGCAGGACGGCACCGCCGTCTACTACCCCCTGCACCTGGACTACTTCTCCCCCTGGCCGGCCCTCGCGGACGCCCTCTCGGCCAGCGGCGTCATGGTGATGCTGGTGACGTACGGGACGGTAATGGTCCAGGTCGCCTTCCCGTTCACGCTGTTCAACCGGCGGGTCAAGAACGTCCTGCTGGCCGCCATGATGTTCGAGCACGCGGTGATCGCGGTCGTCCTCGGCCTGCCGTTCTTCTCGCTGGCGATGATCGCGGCGGACGCGGTCTTCCTGCCGACGGCCTTCCTGCGCCGCCTGGGCGCCTTGGCGGCGCGGATGCCGGGCCCACGCAAGGACGGCGATACGGCAGTGCCCGAGCCCCGCGGCCCGGAGAACCCCGAGAGCCCGGAGAACCCGGAACAGACCCACGTAGGCTCCGCTCCATGACCAGCCCCGTCACCACCTGGCACCGCCTCGCCGGCACCGCCGTACTCCTGGACGGCTTCCACGCCCTCAAGCACGCGGTGCGTTTCGGCGCCGAGGTCCCGGTGGCGGTGGCGGTGGACCGGGAGGCGACCCTCGCCCTGGCCGACGAACTGGCCGCCGACGTACGCGACCGTCTGTCCGGCCTCCTCATGGAGGTCCCGGAGGAGACCTACCGCGCCCTGGTCCCGCGCCCCCACCCCACAGCCGTGGCGGCCCTGGCGGTACGTCCGTCCCGCGCGGCGCATCTGGAGCTGCTGGCGGCGCGGCCGCGCCCCACCCCGGTGGTTCTGCTCGACCACCCCCGCAACCTGGGCAACGCGGGCGCGGTCATCCGCCTGGCCGCGGGCTTCGGCGCGACGGGCGTCGTCACCACCGGCACGCTGGACCCCTGGCATCCCACGGTCGTACGAGGCGGCGCGGGCCTGCACTTCGCGACGGCGGTGGAGCGCGTCACGCCGGAGGAACTCCCTCCGGGCCCCCTCTTCGCCCTGGACCCCGAGGGCGACGACATCCGGGACATGAAGCTCCCGGACGACGCCGTCCTCGCCTTCGGCTCGGAGCGCACCGGCCTGTCACCAGAGGTCCGCGAACGAGCGGACCACCTGCTGTCCCTGCCGATGCGCCCCCAGGTGTCGAGCTACAACTTGGCGACGAGCGTGGGGATGACGCTCTACCACTGGAGCGCCTTCAGGGGTTCCTAGGCCTCCCGCCGAACCTCGACCACGCGGAAGCGACTGGCGACGAACGCCCCGTCGCACAGCGCGGCGTTCGCCGCCGGGTTGCCGCCCGACCCGTGGAAGTCGGAGAAGGCGGCCGTCTGGTTGACGTACACCCCGCCCGTCAGATTCAGCGACAACTGCGCCGCCTCCTCCAGGCAGACGTCCTGCACGGCCTGCTCCACCTCGGAGTCGACGGTGTACGCGCCCACCGTCATCGCGCCCTTGTCCCGGACCGTCCGCCGCAGCAGCGACACCGCGTCCGCGGCGGAGTCCATCGCCACCGCGAAGGACACCGGCCCGAAGCACTCGTTCATGTACGCGGCCTCGTCGTCCGGCTTGGCCCCGTCCAGCTTGACGATGACCGGCGTACGGACGACCGCCTCGGGGAAGTCCGGGTTGGCGACCTCGCGGGAGGCGAGGGCGACTTCGCCGAGCCCCGCCGCGGCCTCAAGGCGTGCCTTGACGTCCGGGTTCACGATCGCGCCGAGCAGCGCGTTCGCGCGGGCGTCGTCGCCGAGCAGCCCGTCCACCGCGCGGGCGAGGTCCGCGACGACCTCGTCGAAGCTCCGCGGCCCGTCCTCGGTGCGGATGCCGTCCCGGGGGATCAGCAGGTTCTGCGGCGTGGTGCACATCTGCCCGCTGTACAGCGACAGGGAGAACGCCAGGTTGGACAGCATGCCCTTGTAGTTGCCGGTGGACTCCACGAGCACCGTGTTGACGCCGGCCTTCTCCGTGTACACCTGCGCCTGGCGGGCGTTGGCCTCCAGCCAGTCGCCGAAGGCGGTCGAACCGGTGTAGTCGATGATCCGGATCTCGGGCCGCACGGCGAGCGTCTTGGCGATGCCCTCACCGGGCCGCTCGGCGGCGAGCGCGACCAGGTTCGGGTCGAACCCGGCCTCGGCGAGCACCTCGCGAGCGACCTGCACGGTCAGCGCGAGCGGCAGCACCGCGCGGGGGTGCGGCTTCACCAGCACCGCGTTGCCCGTGGCGAGCGAGGCGAACAGGCCCGGGTAGCCGTTCCAGGTCGGGAAGGTGTTGCAGCCGATCATCAGCGCGATCCCGCGCGGTACCGCCGTGAACGCCTTGGTCAGGGCGAGCGGGTCCTTCTTGCCCTGCGGCTTGGTCCACTCCGCGGTGTCGGGGGTGCGGACCTGCTCCACGTACGCGTAGGCCACCGCCTCCAGGCCGCGGTCCTGGGCGTGCGGGCCGCCCGCCTGGAACGCCATCATGAACGCCTGCCCGGAGGTGTGCATGACCGCGTGCGCGAACTCGTGGGTGCGGTCGCTGATCCGCTTGAGGATCTCCACGCAGACCACCGCGCGGATCTCCGCGCCCGCGTCCCGCCAGTCCCGCTGTCCGGCCTTCATGGCGGGCAGCAGCACGTCCACGTCCGCGTGCGGGTACTCCACGCCCAGCGCCAGGCCGTACGGGGAGACCTCGCCGCCCACCCAGCCGTCGGTACCGGGCTGGCCGAGGTCGATCCGGGTGCCGAGGAGGGCGTCGAAGGCGGCCTTGCCCGCCGCCATGTCCAGGCTGCCGTTCTCGCCGTAGGCCTTGGGGTGCTCGGGGTGCGGGGACCAGTACGCGCGCGTGCGGATCGCTTCCAGCGCCTGGTCGAGGGTGGGCCGGTGCTTGGCGATCAGGTCGTGGGCGGTGAGGGCGGCGGCCATGCGGGACCAACTCCTAGTCTCAAGAACTCTTCGTCGAGTTCATGACCTGGCAGAAACATGGGCAGGAACAGCCAGTCAGAGTTAGAGTAACCGAACGATCGGTCGGTTCAAGGGGGTCCGCCGCATCTGTGGAAAACCCCGTGCGGGAGGATCGCGGACATGACAGCACTCGACCTCAGCAGCCCCGTGGCCGTCGTCGGCACCGGCACCATGGGCCAGGGCATCGCCCAGGTCGCA
Organism: Streptomyces cinnabarinus; assembly: GCF_027270315.1. Lineage (NCBI taxonomy): Bacteria > Bacillati > Actinomycetota > Actinomycetes > Kitasatosporales > Streptomycetaceae > Streptomyces > Streptomyces cinnabarinus. Next base: position 4,681,418 of record NZ_CP114413.1, read on the forward strand.
CTGATCGCCGGCCATCCGGTCCGGCTCTACGACGCCGTGCCCGGCAAGGCGCGGGAGGCGGCCGACGCGATCGGCGCCCGCCTCGACCGGCTGGTCGAGAAGGACCGGCTCAGCGACGCCGACCGCGTCGCGGCCCGCGCCCGGCTGATGCCCGCCGAGGCGCTCACCGACCTCGCCGACTGCGCCCTGGTGATCGAGGCCGTCCTGGAGCGCCTGGACATCAAGCAGGAGCTGTTCCGGGCGCTGGAGGAGATCGTCGGCGAGGACTGTCTGCTCGCCACCAACACCTCCTCCCTCTCCGTCACCGCCATCGGCGGCGCCCTCGCGAACCCCGGCCGCTTCGTGGGCCTGCACTTCTTCAACCCGGCCCCGCTGCTGCCGCTGGTCGAGGTGGTCTCCGGGTTCGCCACCGACGTCACCTCGGCCACGCGCGCGTACGAGACCGCCCGCGCCTGGGGCAAGACCCCGGTCGCCTGCGCCGACACCCCGGGCTTCATCGTCAACCGCATCGCGCGGCCCTTCTACGCCGAGGCCTTCGCGGTCCACGAGGCCCAGGGCGCCGACCCCGCCACCATCGACGCGGTACTGCGCGAGTGCGGCGGCTTCCGGATGGGCGCCTTCGAACTGACCGACCTGATCGGCCAGGACGTCAACGAGTCCGTCACCCACTCCGTGTGGCAGTCCTTCTTCCAGGACGTCCGCTTCACGCCCTCGCTGTCCCAGCGCCGCCTGGTGGAGTCCGGCCGCCTCGGCCGCAAGAGCGGACACGGCTGGTTCGACTACTCCGATGAGCTCGGGGCTGCCGAGCGGCCCGAACCGCACACCGCCGAGCCGGAACGGGCGCCCGCGTATGTCGTCGTCGAGGGAGACCTGGGTCCCGCCGCCGAACTGCTCACGCTGTTGCGCGAGGCGGGCGTCCCGGTGCGCGAGGAGGACGAGGACCACGGCACCCGCCTGGTCCTGCCCAGCGGCGGCCAGCTGGCGCTCGCCGACGGACAGACCTCGGTGGAGTTCCGGGACGTCGTCTACTTCGACCTCGCGCTCGACTACCGCCGGGCCACCCGGATCGCCCTGTCCGCCTCCCAGGACACCTCCCCGCAGACCCTCGCCGAGGCCGTCGGCCTGTTCCAGGCGCTCGGCAAGCAGGTCAGCGTCATCGGGGACGTGCCCGGCATGATCGTCGCCCGTACGGTCGCCCGGATCGTCGACCTCGCCCATGACGCCGTCGCCAAGGGCGTGGCCACCGAGGAGGACATCGACACGGCCATGCGGCTCGGCGTCAACTACCCGCTCGGCCCCTTCGAGTGGAGCCGCAGGCTCGGCCGCAACTGGGCCTACTCCCTCCTCGACGACCTTCACCTGCGCGACCCCTCCGGGCGGTACGCCCCCTCCCTCGCGCTGTACCGGCACGCCTACGCCACCGACAAGCGGGAGGGCAACGGCTCATGACCACCGCCAAGCGCGACACGTACACCCCGGAGACGCTGCTGTCGGTCGCCGTCCGGGTCTTCAACGAACGCGGCTACGACGGCACCTCCATGGAGCATCTCTCCCGGGCCGCCGGGATCTCCAAGTCGTCGATCTACCACCACGTCTCCGGCAAGGAGGAGCTGCTGCGCCGCGCGGTGAGCCGGGCGCTGGACGAGCTGTTCGGCATCCTCGACGAGGAGCACGCGCGCGTGGGGCGTGCCTCGGACCGCCTGGAGCATGTCGTCCGGCGCATGGTCGAGGTGCTCATAACCGACCTGCCCTATGTGACGCTGCTGCTGCGGGTGCGCGGCAACACCGACACCGAGCGGTGGGCGCTGGAGCGGCGCCGCGACTTCGACCACGAGGTCGCCGAGCTGCTGAAGGCGGCGGCCGCCGACGGGGACCTGCGCGGCGACGTGGAAGTGCGGCTCGCCACCCGGCTGGTCTTCGGGATGATCAACTCCATTGTGGAGTGGTACCGGCCGGACGGCCGGGGCATGGGCGAGCGCGAGGTCGCCGACGCCGTGGTGCAGGTGGTGTTCGGGGGACTGCGCAGAGCGGCCTGATGTCAGCCCTGCGGCTCCAGGTCCTCCTCCTCGAAGACCAGCAGGGTGCGGGTGCTGAGCACCTCGGGGATGGCCTGGAGGCGGGTGAGCACCAGTTCGCGCAGCGCCCGGTTGTCGGGCGTGTGCACCAGCAGCAGGACGTCGAAATCGCCCCCCACCAGCGCGATGTGCGAGGCCCCGGGCAGCTGCCTGAGCTGCTCGCGCACGGTCCGCCAGGTGTTCTGCACGATCTTCAGCGTGATGTACGCCGACGTCCCGTGCCCCGCGCGTTCATGGTCGACGCGGGCGCCGAAGCCCCGGATGACGCCGTCCTCGATGAGGCGGTTGATGCGCGCGTAGGCGTTGGCGCGCGAGACGTGCACCCGCTCGGCGACGGACCGTATGGAGGCGCGGCCGTCCGCCTGGAGCATCTGGAGGATGTCCTGATCGATGGCGTCGAGGGGACGGGGTGGCGGCAGGGCGCCGCCGTCGGGGCCCTCGGCCATTTGTTCAGGTGCCATGTCCCCCCGCCTCCCTGTCGTGGACGTACTGCGTTCATTGCAGGCTGTGGAGAACCGTTTGTCCACAGCCTGGAGGTGCCTGTAGCCAAAATGTGCCGACGACCGAACAATCGGTAGGTGAGGCGGGTCACAGCCGACACGTCTCCCGTAGCCACTCCCACGAGGAGGTGCCGTCATGACGGTCATGGAGCAGCGGGGCGCGTACCGGCCATCGCCGCCGCCCGCCTGGCAGCCCCGTACCGACCCCGCGCCGCTGCTGCCTGACGCGGAGCCCTACCGCGTCCTCGGCACGGAAGCGGCGGCCAAGGCCGACCCCGGTCTGCTGCGCCGCCTCTATGCCGAACTGGTGCGCGGCCGTCGGTACAACGCCCAGGCCACCGCCCTGACCAAGCAGGGCCGCCTGGCCGTCTACCCGTCCACCACCGGACAGGAGGCCTGCGAGGTCGCCGCCGCGCTCGCCCTTGAGGAGCGCGACTGGCTCTTCCCGAGCTACCGCGACACCCTCGCGGCCGTCGCCCGCGGCCTGGACCCCGTCCAGGCGCTCACCCTGCTGCGCGGCGACTGGCACACCGGCTACGACCCGCGCGAGCACCGCATCGCCCCGCTGAGCACGCCGCTGGCCACCCAGCTCCCGCACGCCGTCGGCCTCGCCCACGCCGCCCGCCTCAAGGGCGACGACGTGGTCGCGCTCGCCATGGTCGGCGACGGCGGCACCAGCGAGGGCGACTTCCACGAGGCGCTGAACTTCGCCGCCGTCTGGCAGGCGCCGGTCGTCTTCCTGGTCCAGAACAACGGCTTCGCGATCTCCGTACCGCTCGCCAAGCAGACCGCGGCCCCGTCGCTGGCCCACAAGGCCGTCGGCTACGGCATGCCCGGCCGCCTGGTCGACGGCAACGACGCCGCCGCCGTGCACGAGGTGCTCACCGACGCCGTGCGCCACGCGCGTGCGGGCGGCGGACCCACCCTGATCGAGGCGATCACCTACCGGATCGACGCCCACACCAACGCCGACGACGCCACCCGCTACCGCGGTGACTCCGAGGTGGAGACCTGGCGCGGCCACGACCCGATCGCCCTCCTGGAGCACGAGCTCACCGAGCGCGGCCTCATCGACGAGGCCGGCATCCAGGCCGCGAAGGACGCCGCCGAGACGATGGCCGCCGACCTGCGCGAGCGCATGAACGCCGACCCGGTGCTCGACCCCATGGACCTGTTCGCCCATGTGTACGCCGAGCCCACCCCGCAACTGCGGGAGCAGCAGGCCCAGCTCCGCGCCGAGCTGGACGCCGAGGGAGACGAGCGATGACCACCGTCGCGGTGAAACCCGCCACCATGGCACAGGCCCTCACGCGCGCGCTGCGCGACGCCATGGCGGACGACCCGTCCGTGCACGTCATGGGCGAGGACGTCGGCACCCTCGGCGGTGTCTTCCGGGTCACCGACGGACTCGCCAAGGAGTTCGGCGAGGACCGCTGCACCGACACCCCGCTCGCCGAGGCGGGCATCCTCGGCACCGCCGTCGGCATGGCCATGTACGGCCTGCGGCCGGTGGTGGAGATGCAGTTCGACGCGTTCGCCTACCCGGCCTTCGAGCAGCTGATCTCCCATGTCTCCCGGATGCGCAACCGCACCCGCGGCGCCATGCCCCTGCCCATCACCATCCGCGTCCCCTACGGCGGCGGCATCGGCGGCGTGGAGCACCACAGCGACTCCTCCGAGGCGTACTACATGGCGACCCCGGGCCTCCATGTCGTCACCCCCGCCACCGTCGCCGACGCCTACGGACTGCTGCGCGCGTCCATCGCCTCCGACGACCCGGTCGTCTTCCTGGAGCCCAAGCGGCTGTACTGGTCGAAGGACTCCTGGAACCCCGAGGAGCCGCAGAGCGTTGAACCGATCGGCCGTGCGGTGGTGCGGCGCTCGGGCCGGAGCGCCACGCTGATCACGTACGGTCCGTCCGTGCCGGTCTGCCTCGAAGCCGCCGAGGCGGCCCGCGAGGAGGGCTGGGACCTGGAAGTCGTCGACCTGCGCTCGCTGGTGCCGTTCGACGACGAGACGGTCTGCGCCTCGGTACGACGGACCGGACGAGCGGTCGTCGTGCACGAGTCGGGCGGTTTCGGCGGCCCGGGAGGGGAGATCGCGGCCCGCGTCACGGAGCGCTGCTTCCACCACCTGGAGGCACCGGTGCTCCGCGTGGCCGGGTTCGACATCCCCTATCCGCCGCCGATGCTGGAGCGTCACCACCTGCCCGGCGTGGACCGGATCCTGGACGCCGTGGGGCGTCTGCAATGGGAGGCCGAGAGCTGATGGCACAGGTGTTGGAGTTCAAGCTCCCCGACCTCGGCGAGGGGCTCACCGAGGCGGAGATCGTGCGCTGGCTGGTCCAGGTCGGCGATGTCGTCGCCGTCGACCAGCCGGTCGTCGAGGTCGAGACGGCCAAGGCGATGGTCGACGTCCCCTGCCCCTACGCCGGTGTGGTCACCGCCCGCTTCGGTGAGGAGGGCTCCGAACTGCCCGTGGGCGCCCCGCTGATCACGGTCGCCGTCGGCGCCCCGCCCTCCGACAGCGAGGCTGCGGGCTCCGGCAACGTCCTGGTGGGCTACGGCACCTCCGAGGCCCCGGCGCGACGCAGGCGGGTACGCCCGGCCCAGCCGCCGCCGGCGAACGGCACGGCCGCCCCCGGTGAGACCGCGGCGCCGGCCGAGAGCGTGGCGCGACCCGTCGGCACCGCGGCCGGGCACGGACCCCACGGCCACGGCACCGGCCGCGACACGGCACCCGCCGACACCGGGACCCGTGGCGACGGCCCCGTGCCCGTGATCTCCCCGCTGGTCCGCCGCCTCGCCCGCGAGAACGGCCTGGACCTGCGGGAGCTGCACGGCTCCGGCCCGGAAGGGCTCATCCTGCGCGCGGACGTCGAGTACGCCCTGCGGGCCGCCGCCGTACAGGCACGCCCCGCGGCTCCGGCGCCCGCGCAGGCCCCCGCCGCCGCCCCTGTCGCCGGGCGCGGCGAGACCCGTACGCCCCTCAAGGGCGTCCGCGGCGCGGTCGCCGACAAGCTCTCCCGCAGCCGGCGTGAGATCCCGGACGCGACCTGCTGGGTGGACGCCGACGCGACCGAGCTGATGCGCGCCCGCACCGCGATGAACGCCGCGGGGGGCCCGAAGGTCTCCCTTCTGGCCCTGCTGGCCCGGATCTGCACCGCCGCCCTGGCCAGGTTCCCCGAGCTGAACGCCACCGTGGACCAGGAGGCCCGGGAGATCGTCCGGTTCGACCACGTCCACCTGGGCTTCGCCGCCCAGACCGAGCGCGGCCTGGTCGTGCCGGTGGTCCGGGACGCCCACGCGCGGGACGCGGAGTCGCTGACCGCCGAGTTCGCCCGGCTCACCGAGTCGGCGCGCACCGGCGCCCTGACACCGGCGGACCTCACCGGCGGCACCTTCACGCTGAACAACTACGGCGTGTTCGGCGTCGACGGCTCCACGCCGATCATCAACCACCCCGAGGCGGCCATGCTCGGCGTCGGCCGGATCATCCCCAAGCCGTGGGTGCACGAGGGCGAGCTGGCCGTGCGCCAGGTCGTCCAGCTCTCGCTCACCTTCGACCACCGGGTCTGCGACGGCGGTACGGCGGGCGGCTTCCTGCGCTATGTGGCGGACTGCGTGGAACAACCGGCGGTGCTGCTGCGCACGCTGTGAGTGCGGGACCTCCCCCGCGTTCCCTGTGATCGCCGGGACCCGCATACTCAGGGGGTGACCGCGTACGAGCCCCCGGACGAACCGGGTACCGAGGCGTACGACGCCGTCGTGCTCGCCGGGGGTGCCGCCCGGCGGCTCGGCGGTGCGGACAAGCCCGGCATCGGCGTCGGCGGACGCCCGCTGCTGGAGCGGGTGCTCGCCGCCTGCGCCGACGCGCGCACCACCGTCGTCGTCGCCGACGAGCGGCCCACCGCCCGCCCGGTGGCCTGGGCACGCGAGGACCCGCCCGGCGGCGGCCCGCTGGCCGCCCTCGGCGCCGGACTGCGCGCCACCACGGCGGACCGGCTCGTACTGCTCTCCGCCGACCTGCCGTTCCTCGACGCCGCCACGGTTCGGCGCCTGCTCACCGCGCTCGGCGCGAGCGGCGCCGACGGAGCGCTGCTCACCGACGCCGAAGGCCGTGACCAGCCGCTCGTCGCCGCGTACCGCGCACCCGTGCTGCGCGAGGCCCTCGCGGCGCTCACCGCGGAGCACGGCACCCTCACCGGCCTGCCGCTGCGCCGGCTCACCGCCGGTCTCCGCCTCGACCGCGTCCCCGACCCCGTCGCGTCCTTCGACTGCGACACCTGGGACGACATCGCCACCGCCAGGGCACGCATCAGGGAGCATGGGCACGTGTTGGATGAATGGATTTCCGCAGTCAAGGACGAGCTCGGCATCGACCTCGATGTCGACATCAAGGTCCTGCTGGACCTCGCCCGGGACGCCGCCCACGGTGTGGCGCGCCCGGCCGCCCCGCTGACCACCTTCCTCGTCGGCTACGCCGCCGCGCGCGCCGACGGCAGCCCCGAGGCGGTCGCCGAGGCCGCCCGCAAGGCCGCGGACCTCGCCACGCGCTGGGCGCGGGAGCAGAACCCGGACGCCGGGCCGGACGCCGCCCCGGACGCCGGATGACCCCCCGCAGTGTCCGCGACGACCAGGACGCCGAGGACCTCGATGTCGAGGAGGTGCTCGCCCTCGTGAACGAGAACCCCAAGGGCGGCCCCACACCCGCCCCGAGGCACCGGGCCGACGCCCCGCAGGACCGGGCCGGACACCACACCGCGCACCACAGGGCCACCGCCTGGCCCGAGGCCCGCGCGATCGCCGCCCGCGCCGGACGCGGCCCCGGCACCCGCCGTCCCCCCGTCCAGGCCCCCCTCGACACCGCGCTCGGCCTCACCCTGGCCGCCCCCCTCACCGCCCTCACCGACCTGCCCTCCTTCGACACCTCCGCGATGGACGGCTGGGCGGTCGCCGGACCGGGCCCCTGGGACGTACGGGAGACCGGCGTCCTCGCCGGGCACGCCGAGCCCGAGTCGCTCGCCGACGGCGAGGCGGTCCGGATCGCCACCGGCGCCCGGATCCCCCTGGACACCACCGCCGTGCTGCGCAGCGAGCACGGCCACAGCGACGACAAGGGCCGGCTGCACGCGGACCGCGAGCTCCAGCACGGCCAGGACATCCGCCCGCGCGGCCAGGAGTGCCGCTCCGGCGACCAGCTCCTGCCCGTCGGCACCCTGGTGACCCCGGCCGTCCTCGGCCTCGCCGCCGCCGCGGGCTACGACGCCGTCACCGCCGTTCCCCGGCCGCGCGCCGAAGTGCTGATCCTGGGCGACGAGTTGCTCACCGAGGGCCTGCCGCACGACGGGCTGATCCGGGACGCCCTCGGCCCGATGCTGCCGCCCTGGCTGCGGGCGCTCGGCGCCGAGGTCACCACCGTGCGCCGGCTCGGCGACGACGCCGAGGCCCTGTACAAGGCCCTCGCCTACTCCGAGGCCGACCTGATCGTCACCACCGGCGGCACCGCCTTCGGACCCGTGGACCATGTCCACCCCACCCTGCGCCGCCTCGACGCCGAACTCCTCGTCGACGGCGTCAAGGTGCGTCCCGGCCACCCCATGCTGCTGGCCCGGATCAAGGCGAACCAGCACCTGGTGGGCCTGCCGGGCAACCCTCTCGCGGCCGTCTCCGGCCTGCTCACGCTCGCCGAGCCCCTGCTGCGCACCCTCGCCGCCCGCCCGGCTCCCGAGCCGTACACCCTGCCCCTGCGGGACGCGGCGCACGGGCATCCGCACGACACCCGGCTCGTCCCCGTCGTGCTGCGCGGCGACGGGGCTGTGCCGCTGCACTACAACGGCCCCGCGATGCTGCGGGGCATGGCGGCCGCCGACGCCCTGGCCGTCGTACCGCCTGGGGGCATCCGGGCCGGTGAGGAGGCGGAGCTGCTGGATCTGCCGTGGGCGTCCTCGGGGATCGGGGTGTGTTTCACGTGAAACTTCCGGGCCACGACGCCATCGCGCGCCAGCCGGACGAACACCTGGTGACCCATCGGGTCAAGCTGCCGAAGAAGGTGGTGGAGCATCCGTTCCGTCAGGTCGCCAAGCGCGTGATCATGGCGCTGACGCTCCTGGTGGTGTGCGCCCTCATCGTCTACGCCGACCACGACGGCTACAACGACAACTCCGACGGCAGCCTCGACTTCCTCGACGCCTTCTATTACGCGACCGTCACCCTCTCCACCACGGGCTACGGCGACATCACGCCGGTCAGCGACACGGCTCGGCTCACCAACATCCTTGTCATCACGCCCATGCGGGTGCTGTTCCTGATCATCCTGGTCGGCACCACGCTGGAGGTCCTCACCGAGCGCACCCGGGAGGAATGGCGTCTGAACCGCTGGAGGTCCGCCTTGCGCGACCACACCGTCGTCGTCGGCTTCGGCACCAAGGGGCGCTCGGCGATCCAGACCGTCTGTGCCACGGGGCTGAGGAAGGAACAGGTCATCGTCGTCGACCCCAGCAGCAAGGTGATCGAGGCGGCGACCGCCGAGGGCTACGCGGGGATCATCGGCGACGCGACCCGCAGCGATGTGCTCAAGCGGGCCGAGGTGCACAAGGCCCGGAAGATCATCATCGCGACGCAGCGGGACGACACCGCCGTCCTGGTCACACTGACGGCCCGCCAGATGAACCGTGGGGCGAAGATCGTGGCCGCGGTGCGCGAGGAGGAGAACGCCCCGCTGCTGAAGCAGTCCGGCGCCGACGCGGTGATCACCAGCGCCAGCGCGGCCGGCCGGCTGCTCGGTCTGTCGGTGCTCAGCCCCGCCGCCGGCATGGTGATGGAGGACCTGATCCAGCAGGGCAGCGGGCTCGACATCGTCGAACGGCCGGTCATAAAGGCCGAGGTCGGCAAGGGGCCGCGGGAGACGTCCGACCTGGTGGTCAGCGTCGTCCGCGGCCACCGGGTGCTCGGATACGACGACCCGGCCGTCGGCTCGCTCGAAGCGACGGACCGGGTCATCACCATCGTCCGGGCCACGCCGAGCATCCAGGTCGCGCCCGACATCCGCCCCATTTCCCAGGACTGACCGGCTACTTGCGGTTGTACAGCCGCATCGTGATCGGCCCGAAGACCAGGATCAGCACCGCGGCCCAGCCCAGCGTCCAGGCGATCTCGTCGGCCGGCCAGTCACCCGCCATCAGCTCCCGCACCGCGGAGGACAGATGGGTGATGGGGCTGTTGTTGACGAACGCCTGGAGCCAGCCCGGCATGGTCTTCGGGTCGACGAAGACGTTGGACAGGAAGGTCAGCGGGAAGATCACCATCATGCTGACACCCATCACCGACTTCTCGGTGCGCAGCAGCAGCCCGAACATCGTCCAGATCCACGAGAACGCGAACGAGAACACCACCAGCAGCGCGATCCCGGCGAGCACGCCCACGATCCCGCCGTCCGGCCGGTAGCCGAGGATGATCCCGACGGTGAGCATCACCGCGGAGGCGATGGTGTAGCGCACGGCGTCGCCCAGGAGATAGCCGACCATCGTCGACGGCCGCCAGATGGGCAGCGACCGGAACCGGTCGAAGACGCCCTTCTCGATGTCCGTGTTGACCGAGACACCGGTGTACATCGTGATCATCACGACCGACATCACCAGGATGCCCGGCAGCAGGAACTGGATGTACTCCTCCGGGGACCCGGCCAGGGCGCCCCCGAAGAGGTAGGTGTACATCAGCACCATCATGATCGGGAACGCGGTGACGTCGAAGAGCTGCTCCGGCACATGCTTGATCTTCAGCATCGCCCGCCAGCCGAAGGTCAGCGAGGCCGACAGGGCGCTCGGCCGCGGCGGCCGCTCCCCGGCGACGAGCAGCTCGGCGAGCGACTCGGCGCTGACCGGGGCGAGGTCCTTGGCCTCGGGGGTTGTCGCGGTGCTCATGCCGCCACCTCGTCCTTGGTGTCGTGGCCGGTGTCGTGTCCGGTGAGGGCGAGGAAGACCTCGTCCAGGCTGGGCTGGCCCAGCGAGAAGTTGTCGACGGTGATGCCCGTCCGGGCCAGCTCGGCGAGCGCCCGCGAGGCCTGCTCCGCCGCGCTGTCACCGGCCGCGGAGGACAGCCGGGCGGTCAGCGCCACCGGGTCGTGCTCCAGCGTCACCTCCGCGGTCAGCGCCGTCCGCAGCACCCGCTCGGCGTCCGGCCGCTGTCCGGCGTCGCGCAGCCGCAAGTGGACCGACCCGGCGCCCACGGACGCCTTCAGCTCGCCCTTGGTGCCCTCGGCGATCACCCGGCCGTGGTCGATGACCGCGATCCGGGAGGCCAGCTGGTCGGCCTCGTCCAGATACTGCGTGGTCAGCAGCACGGTGGTGCCCTGGGCGACCACCGCGCGCACGATGTCCCACACCTGGTTGCGGCTGCGCGGGTCGAGCCCGGTCGTCGGCTCGTCGAGGAAGAGCAGATCGGGGGTGTTGAGGATGGACGCGGCGATGTCGATCCGGCGCCGCATACCGCCCGAGTAGTGCTTGACCTGCTTCGCCGCCGCATCGCTGAGCCCGAAGGCCTCCAGGAGCTGTTCGCTGCGGATGCGGCCCGCCTGCTTGGAGTGGCCGAGCAGACGGGCCAGCAGGATCAGGTTCTCGGTGCCGGTCAGGTCCTCGTCGACGGAGGCGTACTGGCCGGTCAGGCTGACCCGGCCGCGCACCTCGTCGGCCTCGCGCACGACGTCGTGGCCGAACACATGGGCCTCACCGCCGTCCGGGCGCAGCAGGGTGGCGAGCATCTTCACGGTGGTGGTCTTTCCGGCGCCGTTCGGCCCGAGGACGCCGTAGACCGTGCCGGCCGGAACCGACAGGTCGACCCCGTCGACGGCCCTGGTCTCGCCGAACGTCTTCACCAGGCCCGCGGTCTCGATGGCCAGGGCCGGCGTGTGCTGGCTCATGGTGGGATGTCCTTCCGCGTACGTGGGTTACGCATGGGGAGACCTTTACCGTCGCTCAAACTCATCGGTCCCGCACAGGGTTTTCCGGGGGAACCGGACCAAGGACCGAGGAGGGCCGGGACCATCGGCCGAGGAACGGGGACCGAGGAGTAGCGTCGGCGCCATGCATGCGATCACGATTGACGAACCCGGTGGACCCGAGGCGCTGGTGTGGGCCGAGGTCCCCGATCCGGTGCCCGGCGAGGGCGAGGTCCTCATCGAGGTGGCGGCGAGCGCCGTGAACCGGGCCGACCTCCTGCAGCGGCAGGGCTTCTACAACCCCCCGCCCGGCGCGTCCCCCTATCCGGGCCTGGAGTGCTCGGGGCGGATCGCCGCGCTCGGCCCCGGAGTCTCCGGCTGGGCCGTCGGCGACGAGGTGTGCGCGCTGCTCGCGGGCGGCGGCTACGCCGAGAAGGTCGTCGTCCCGGCCGGGCAGGTGCTGCCGGTGCCCAAGGGCGTCGGCCTGGTCCAGGCGGCGGCGCTGCCCGAGGTGGTCTGCACGGTCTGGTCGAACGTCTTCATGATCTCCCACCTGCGGCCGGGCGAGACCCTGCTGGTGCACGGCGGCTCCAGCGGTATCGGCACCATGGCGATCCAGCTCGCCAAGGCCGTCGGCGCCAAGGTCGCGGTCACCGCCGGCACCCGGGAGAAGCTGGACCGGTGCGCGGAGCTGGGCGCGGACATCCTGGTCAACTACAAGGAGCAGGACTTCGTCGAGGAGCTCGCGAAGGCCACCGACGGCGCGGGCGCCGATGTCATCCTCGACAACATGGGCGCCAAGTACCTGGACCGCAATGTCCGGACCCTCGCCGTCAACGGCCGGCTCGCGATCATCGGCCTCCAGGGCGGTGTCAAGGGCGAGCTGAACCTCGCGGCCCTGCTGAACAAGCGCGCCGCGGTCAGCGCGACCTCGCTGCGGGCCCGCCCGATCGCCGAGAAGACGGCGATCGTCGCGGCTGTACGGGAGCATGTGTGGCCGCTGCTCGACGCCGGTCATGTGCGTCCGGTGGTCGACCGGGAGCTCCCGATGAGCGACGCGGCGGCCGGGCACCGGGTGGTGGAGGAGAGCGGGCACATCGGCAAGGTCCTGCTGGTCACCCCCTGAGCGCTCAGTCGGCGCGGCGCAGTCGCAGGCCCACGAAGGCCAGCCCCAGGCCGAGCCCGATCAGCACGAGGCCGCTGCCCAGCGGCAGCACCTGGATCACGGGCCCGTCCGGCACGGCGGCGCCCCGCGCGGGCGCCTCGGAGTGCGGGGCGACGGGGTCCGGGGGCGCGGGGGAGGCCGCGACGGGTTCCTCCTCCGCGGCCTCGGGCAGCCCCGCGTAGGGCCGTCCGGGCCGCTCCCGCCCCTCCCCGGCCCCGCTGCCCGCCCGGGACGCCGAGGCCGAGGGGGACGCCGACGGCTCGCCCTCCACGCCGTACGCCGTCCCGGCCCCGAAACCCCCCATGAGCACGACGAGCAGTCCCGCCGTCCGTACTGTCCGCAGCCATGGAGTCACGGAACAAGCCTCACATCGGCGAAAGATCCGGGCATTTCATACGCCGCCACCGGGTCGAACCCGACGCAAACGGTGGATCACCCTGCACGGGGGGCACCACGCTGATGAGATGTAGGGGTGCGAGAGAATGGCGGCATGGAGATGCCGAGGAACGAAAGGTCGCCGGAGAACCCGCAGATCCTGGTCGTGGGCCAGGACGGCATGGCGCTCAGCGGCGGCAACCCGGACGAGGACTCCCGCGAGATTCCCGTGACGGAGCAGGTCGAGCAGCCGGCGAAGGTCATGCGGATCGGCAGCATGATCAAGCAGCTGCTCGAAGAGGTGCGCGCGGCTCCGCTCGACGAGGCCAGCCGGGTCCGCCTCAAGGAGATCCACGCCAGCTCGGTGAAGGAGCTGGAGGACGGACTCGCCCCGGAGCTGGTCGAGGAACTGGAGCGCCTGTCCCTGCCGTTCGCCGACGAGGCGACCCCGTCCGACTCGGAACTGCGGATCGCCCAGGCCCAGTTGGTGGGCTGGCTGGAGGGCCTCTTCCACGGTATCCAGACCACCCTGTTCGCCCAGCAGATGGCGGCCCGCGCCCAGCTGGAGCAGATGCGCCGCGCCCTCCCGCCGGGCGTCGGCCACGAGGAGGGCGGCGACGACCCGCGCACCGGCGGCCGCTCGGGCGGACCGTACCTGTAACCACCCACGACGACGAAGGGCCCGGCGGTCTTCCGACCGCCGGGCCCTTCTGTCCGTCCTTGTGTCAGGCCGGGTTGCCCGTCGAGACGTTGAGGGTGATCTTCGGCGGGTTCTCCGGGTCGATGTCCGTGCCCGCCGTCGGGAACTGCTCCATCACCGTGTCCTGGCCGAAGGTGTTCTCGTCCACGTCCTTGCGCTCGACCTGCCAGCCCGCGGCCCGGGCGCAGGCGCGCACCGACTCGTAGTTCTTGTACGTGAAGTCCGGCAGCTCCACCTTGTCGGGGTCGTTGTACGACTCCACCGGCTCGGTGCACTTCTCGGTGTCGATGACCTTCGTCCTGTCCGGACCCCGGTGCCCCTCGACCACCGAGGGGGACGCGCTGCCCGAGCCCTCGGGCTTGTCGTCGTCGGTGCCGCCGTTGAGTATCAGCGCGGCGATCAGACCGCCGACCGCGAGCACCGACACCACGATCGAGCCGATGATCACCGGCCTGTTCCGGCCGCCGCCACCGCCCCCGGGACCGGACACGCTGGTCTGCGGGGTCAGGTTGTACGGCGGCGGCGTCGACGCGTACCCGGCCGGCGCCGGGGTCTGGTAGCCCGGCTGCTGCGGATAGCCGTACGCCGGAGCGGGCGCGGGCGTCGGGGCGCCGTACGGGTTCGGCGTCGGAGCCGGCTGGTACGGCGTCTGGACCTGACCGGAGGGCGCCGGGGTCGACTGGTCGACCGGCGGGAAGACCGAGGCGCCGACACCGGCGCCGCTGGCGGTCTGCGCGCCCGGCACGATGCTCGGCGCGGCGGCCTGGAAGGAGGACGCCACCCGCAGACACTCGTCGCGCATGGCCTCGGCGCTCGGGAAACGCTCGTTCGGGTTCTTCCGCAGCGCGCGGGCGACCAGCGCGTCCACCGCCGGCGGCAGCGAGCGGTTGACCGAGGAGGGCGCCACCGGCTCCTCCTGCACATGCGCGTACGCGATGGCCAGCGGCGAGTCCGCCTCGAACGGCAGCCGCCCGGTGACCAGCTGGAACAGCATGATGCCGACCGAGTACAGATCGGAACGCGCGTCCACGCCCCGGCCGAGCGCCTGCTCCGGGGAGAGGTACTGCGGAGTGCCGACGACCATGCCGGTCTGGGTCATCGAGGTGACGCCGGACTGCATGGCGCGGGCGATGCCGAAGTCCATCACCTTGACCACGCCACGCTTGGTCATCATCACGTTGCCCGGCTTGATGTCCCGGTGGACAAGACCCATCTCGTGGCTGATCTCCAGCGCCGCCAGCACATCCGCGGTGATCTTCAGCGCCTTGTCGGCGGGCATCGCGCCCTGCTGCCGGATGTCCTCGTCCAGCACCGAGCCGAGCGGACGGCCCTCGATGTACTCCATGACGATGTACGGAGTCGTCATGCCGTCGAGGCTGTCCTCGCCGGTGTCGAAGACCGAGACGATATTGGTGTGCGTGAGCTTGGCCACGGCCTGGGCCTCGCGGCGGAACCGCTCGCGGAAGGCCTGTTCCCGGCCCAGCTCGGTGTGCAGGGTCTTGACCGCGACCTGGCGGTCGAGCACGGCGTCGTACGCCAGATGCACCGAGGCCATGCCGCCTTCGCCGAGCAGATCGCGCAGTTGATAGCGGCCGTCCGCCAGCGCCCGTCCCGCGTACCGCCCCTGTGCGCCGTCCTGGCTCATGTCTCCGTGTCCCCCATAGCCCGTCGGCGCCGGCGATATGCGTGGATCCGTCGGTGATCCGTCGTTGATCGAAAGTGCGATTCCCGGCCAAGTCTGCCCCAGGGCACTGACACGTCAAGCTCGGTGCCCGTTCCGTGACCGTACGCGAAAGAAGCGTCGCGCAAGCGTTACAGGGGGCGTACGCCCGGTACACAGAATTTGCACGACGCACGGGCTTGCGGGTTTCATGGCCGGTCCGTCACGGACCGGCCGGGGGCACCGTCCCGGACCGGCGGCCCGCGCGGAGGCTGTAGCGTGGCCGACGGAGACCGTAACAACACCGCGCGCACCGCGGGCAGAAACGACGGCGAGGACCGATGGCACAGCAGCAGCGCGCTCAGGGCCCGTCCGACCCCGAGGCGACTGGCGGCGGTATGTCAGATGCGCCGGAGCTGTGGGGTAACGGCGGGCTGGTCGGGGACGGCCGGTACCGGCTCACCCGCAGACTCGGCCGGGGCGGTATGGCTGAGGTGTTCGCCGCGGAGGACGTCCGGCTCGGACGGACCGTCGCGGTCAAGCTGTTGCGCGCCGACCTCGCCGAGGACCCGGTCTCCAAGGCCCGCTTCACGCGCGAGGCCCAGTCGGTGGCCGGCCTCAACCACCATGCGATCGTGGCCGTTTACGACTCCGGCGAGGATTTCGTCGGCGGTCAGAGCGTGCCGTACATCGTCATGGAGCTGGTCGAGGGCCGCACCATCCGCGATCTCCTCATCAACGCCGAGGCGCCCGGGCCCGAGCAGGCCCTGATCATCGTCTCCGGGGTGCTGGAGGCGCTCGCCTATTCGCATCAGCACGGCATCGTGCACCGCGACATCAAGCCGGCGAACGTCATCATCACCAACAACGGCGCGGTCAAGGTGATGGACTTCGGCATCGCCCGCGCCCTGCACGGCGCGTCCACCACGATGACCCAGACCGGCATGGTCATGGGCACCCCGCAGTACCTCTCCCCGGAGCAGGCGCTCGGCAAGGCGGTCGACCACCGCTCCGACCTGTACGCGACGGGCTGCCTCCTCTACGAACTCCTCGCGCTGCGGCCCCCGTTCACCGGCGAGACCCCCCTCTCGGTGGTCTACCAGCACGTCCAGGACATCCCGACGCCCCCGTCGGAGGCCTCCGACGCCTCGCCGCCGGAGCTGGACGGCCTGGTCATGCGCTCCCTCGCCAAGGAGCCCGACGACCGCTTCCAGACCGCCGAGGAGATGCGCGGACTGGTCCAGTACGGCCTGCAGATGCTCTACGACCAGGGCGGCCACACCGGCACCTGGAACACCGGCCCGGTCGACACGCACGACGGCCGGCACACCCCCTCGGGGGGCTTCGCGCAGACGGCCGTGATGGGCCACGCGGGCGCGGACGCCTCCGGCACCACGCAGATCCCGCAGCCGATCCTGCCGGGCGGCCGGTACGGCGGCGGGGACGACGGCGGCTTCGAGGGACACGGCAACAAGGGCAGCGGCCGCGGCAAGCTGTGGATCCTCGCCGTGCTCGCGGTGATCGCCATCGCGGCGGGCGTCGCCCTCGCGCTGAACGGCGACAACGACAAGAACCCCGGCACGGACACCACGAAGTCGCCGAGCGTGACGGAGTCCAAGGACGACGAGACGGCCAGCGAGTCGCCGAGCGACGACGACACCGAAGAGCCGACCGACGACACCACCGACGACGGCTCCAGCACGGACGGCGGCTCGGGCTGGACCCCGTCGACCTCGCCGACGTACACCCCGTCCGAGACGGCCACCAGCGAGGAGCCGGAGCCGACGGACACGGCGACCGAGCCGACGGAGCCGACCGAGGAGCCGACCGAGACGGACCCGGAGCCGACGGATCCGCCGGAGCCGACGGACGGCACGGTCGAGGGCGCCACCGGCGGGGACCCTGCGGGGGACTGACCCCGCAGGGCCGGCCCGCCGCTCAGTCCACGAACGCGTCGCACACCGCGTCGTACTCCCGCGTCCACCACACCACCAGCGCCGAGGCGGCCGGGAACTGCGGGTCGGCGCGGGTGTCGCCGCGCTCGTAGTGCCAGCGCAGCATCCAGAAGTCGTTGAGGCGCTCCCACCACACCCGGTGCACGGCCGCCGCCAGCTCCGAGGGCGTGGCGTTCGCCGTGCGCCGGTACGCGCGCGTGTAGGCCCGTACCTTCGGCAGGTCCAGGGTGCCCGCGGGCCGGACGAAGAAGATCGCGGCGGCCCGTACCGCCTCCTCCGCGCGGGGCTGCACGCCGAGCCGGTCCCAGTCGACGATCGCGGCGGGCGCGTCGCCCTTGTAGAGCACGTTGAAGGGGTGGAAGTCCCCGTGCACCCAGCCCACCGGGCCCCCGCGCGGGGGACGCCGGTCGGCGTGCCGCTCCAGCAGCGCGCGCCGCTGCAGCAGCCGGTACCGGGCGAGCGCGTCGAAGGAGTCGGCGGGCCGGTGCCGGCGCACCCGGGCGAGCAGGTCGGCGATGAGGGCGAAGGTGTCGGCGGGGTCGGCGCCCACCCCGGGCTCCCGCCGCTCCGGCGGCATCACCCGCTCCAGGCCCGCGTGGACCGCCCCGAGCAGCGCGCCGAGCCGGGTGCACTGCCCTTGGGTGAGCTGGCCGCCGTGCCGGTGCCGGCCGTCGATCCAGGGGTGCAGGGCGTAGGCGTGGCCGCCGATCACGGCGACCGTACGGCCGTCCCGCGCGGGCAGGGGCGGCGCCACCGGGACGCCGAGGCCGGCCAGGCGCTCGGTGGCCCGGTGCTGGCGGGCGATGGCGGCGGGGTCGGCGGTCTCGGGGTCGAAGTGGTGCTTCAGGAAGTAGCGGCCATGGGTGGTGCGGAGCCGGTAGCCGCGGTTCAGCAGCCCTTGGTCGACCGGTTCGCAGGTGACGGCGCATCCGGCGGCGTACTGGCGCAGCAGGGCGCCCAGCGGGGGCGCGGGATGCACGGGGGGTGGTACACAAGGGCGCGGCACGCGCCAGATGCTAGGGCACGAGCCGGGCCCGTGAGCTGGGCGTTGTCACAGAAAGTCGGCGTCAGTCGCATTCGGTCACGGGATGCTCGCGAAGTGGCTTTCCAAGGCCCTGAATGCCGTCGGGAAGTAGTGGCCACACCGAGGCCGTCTGCCGTAAATGCCCCTGTCTCTACGCCTTCGTTCTCGCGGTAACTGAAACCCGAAAAGTCTTCCGGTGGCCTGGGTGGCCGGGATAACGTGCCGTTGCTCCGGCCTCCTGCAAGGCTGTGACCAGCGCCCTTCGAGGTCCTCGCGATTTACTTGGAAATCCAAGCAAAATCGCAGGTCAAATGGGGTTTCACAGAAATGTGGAGCACTGGGTAACGTGATTGTTGCAGGGCGCTCGCCGGGGCACCTGTCACGCCTGTTCCGGCCGAGTGACACCCACCCCGTGCACGGGTGTCGGACCAGGTTGAGCCGCACTGGTCATCCCGGCAACCCCGGGGACCGGACCGACGGAGGAGCACACGTGACCGTGGAGAGCACTGCCGCGCGCAAGCCGCGACGCAGCGCCGGGACCAAAAAGTCCCCGAGCCCCAAGCCCGAGCTCGTTCAGTTGCTGACGCCCGAGGGCAAGCGCGTCAGGAACGCCGAGTACGACAAGTACGTCGCCGACATCACCCCCGAAGACCTGCGCGGTCTGTACCGCGACATGGTGCTCACCCGCCGGTTCGACGCCGAGGCCACCTCGCTGCAGCGTCAGGGCGAGCTGGGCCTGTGGGCCTCGCTGCTCGGCCAGGAGGCCGCCCAGATCGGTTCGGGCCGGGCCCTGCGCGATGACGACTATGTCTTCCCGACCTACCGCGAGCACGGCGTCGCCTGGTGCCGCGGGGTCGACCCGACCAACCTGCTGGGCATGTTCCGGGGTGTGAACAACGGCGGCTGGGACCCGAACAGCAACAACTTCCAGCTGTACACGATCGTCATCGGCTCGCAGACCCTGCACGCCACCGGCTACGCCATGGGCATCGCCAAGGACGGCGCGGACAGCGCGGTGATCGCCTACTTCGGCGACGGCGCCTCCAGCCAGGGCGATGTCGCGGAGTCGTTCACCTTCTCGGCCGTCTACAACGCGCCGGTGGTGTTCTTCTGCCAGAACAACCAGTGGGCGATCTCCGAGCCGACCGAGAAGCAGACCCGCGTCCCGCTCTACCAGCGCGCGCAGGGCTACGGCTTCCCGGGCGTCCGGGTCGACGGCAACGACGTGCTGGCCTGTCTCGCGGTCACCAAGTGGGCCCTGGAGCGGGCCCGCCGCGGCGAGGGCCCGACCCTGGTCGAGGCGTACACCTACCGCATGGGCGCGCACACCACCTCCGACGACCCGACCCGCTACCGGGGCGACGAGGAGCGGGTGGCCTGGGAGGCCAAGGACCCGATCCAGCGCCTTCGCCAGTTCCTGGAGTCCGCAAACCACGCGGACGAGGGATTCTTCGCGGAACTGGAGACCGAGTCCGAAGCGTTGGGCAGGCGAGTACGCGAGGCGGTCCGTGCCATGCCGGACCCGGACCACTTCGCCATCTTCGAGAACGTGTACGCGGACGGGCACGCGCTCGTCGACGAGGAGCGAGCCCAGTTCGCCGCCTACCAGGCGTCGTTCGCGGACGCCGAAGGGGGCAAGTGACATGGCCGAGACCGCGACATCCAAGAGCATGGCTCTCGCCAAGGCGATCAACGAATCGCTGCGCAAGGCCCTGGAGGCCGACCCCAAGGTCCTCGTCATGGGCGAGGACGTCGGCAAGCTCGGCGGCGTCTTCCGGGTGACCGACGGGCTCCAGAAGGACTTCGGCGAGGAGCGGGTCATCGACACCCCGCTCGCCGAGTCCGGCATCGTCGGCACCGCCATCGGCCTCGCGCTGCGCGGCTACCGCCCGGTGGTGGAGATCCAGTTCGACGGCTTCGTCTTCCCGGCCTACGACCAGATCGTCACCCAGCTCGCCAAGATGCACGCCCGCTCGCTGGGCAAGGTCAAGCTCCCGGTCGTCGTGCGCATCCCCTACGGCGGCGGCATCGGCGCCGTCGAGCACCACTCGGAGTCCCCCGAGGCGCTGTTCGCGCATGTGTCCGGCCTGAAGATCGTCTCCCCGTCGAACGCGTCCGACGCCTACTGGATGATGCAGCAGGCGATCCAGAGCGACGACCCGGTGATCTTCTTCGAGCCCAAGCGGCGCTACTGGGACAAGGCCGAGGTCAACACCGAGGCGATCCCCGGCCCGCTGCACAAGGCGCGGGTGGTCCGCGAGGGCACCGACCTGACCCTGGCGGCCTACGGCCCGATGGTGAAGACCTGCCTGGAGGTCGCCGCCGCGGCCGCCGAGGAGGGCAGGAACCTCGAGGTCCTGGACCTGCGCTCGGTCTCCCCGCTCGACTTCGACTCCATCCAGGCCTCGGTGGAGAAGACCCGCCGCCTGGTCGTGGTGCACGAGGCGCCGGTGTTCTTCGGCTCCGGCGCGGAGATCGCCGCCCGGATCACCGAGCGCTGCTTCTACCACCTGGAGGCCCCGGTGCTCAGGGTCGGCGGCTACCACGCCCCGTACCCGCCGGCGCGTCTGGAGGAGGAGTACCTGCCGGGCCTGGACCGGGTGCTCGACGCCGTCGACCGTGCCCTGGCGTACTGAGGAGAGGGTCGTGACGACGATGACGGAAGCGTCCGTACGCGAGTTCAAGATGCCGGACGTCGGTGAGGGCCTCACCGAGGCCGAGATCCTCAAGTGGTACGTCCAGCCCGGTGACACGGTCACCGACGGCCAGGTGGTGTGCGAGGTCGAGACGGCCAAGGCCGCCGTCGAGCTGCCCATCCCCTACGACGGTGTGGTCCGCGCGCTGCACTTCCCCGAGGGCACCACGGTCGACGTGGGCACGTCGATCATCGCGGTCGACGTCTCGGGCGGCACCGCGGCTCCGGCGCCCGCCGAGGCCGCACCGGCCCCCGCCGCCGCCCCCGAGCCGGAGGAGGAGAAGCCGCAGGGCCGCCAGCCGGTGCTCGTCGGCTACGGCGTGGCCGCCTCCTCCACCAAGCGCCGCCCGCGCAAGGGCCCCACGGTCGCGGTGCCGGAGGCGTCCGCCGCGGTCCAGTCCGAGCTGAACGGCCACGGGCACGGTCCCGCGGCCGTCAAGGAGCGCCCGCTGGCCAAGCCGCCGGTGCGCAAGCTCGCCAAGGACCTCGGTGTCGACCTGGCGACCGTCACCCCGACCGGGCGCGACGGCGTCATCACCCGCGAGGACGTGCACGCGGCGGCGGCCCCGCCGAAGGCCCCGGAACCGGTGGTGGCGGCCCCCGCCCCCGCCGCGCCGGCGCCCGTGGCGACGTACGACGGCGCCCGCGAGACCCGGATCCCGGTCAAGGGTGTGCGCAAGGCGACGGCCGCGGCGATGGTCGGTTCGGCGTTCACGGCCCCGCATGTCACGGAGTTCGTGACGGTGGACGTGACCCGCACCGTGAAGCTGGTCGAGGAGCTGAAGCAGGACAAGGACATGCAGGGCCTGCGGGTCAACCCGCTCCTGCTGATCGCCAAGGCCCTGCTGGTCGCCATCAAGCGCAACCCGGACATCAACGCCTCCTGGGACGAGGCGAACCAGGAGATCGTGGTCAAGCACTACGTCAACCTGGGCATCGCCGCGGCCACCCCGCGCGGTCTGATCGTGCCGAACATCAAGGACGCGCACGACAAGACCCTGCCCCAGCTGGCCGGGTCCCTCGGTGAGCTGGTGTCGACGGCGCGGGAGGGCAAGACGTCCCCCGCCGCGATGCAGGGCGGCACGATGACCATCACCAACGTCGGCGTCTTCGGCGTCGACACCGGTACGCCGATCCTCAACCCCGGCGAGTCCGCGATCCTCGCGGTCGGCGCGATCAAGCTCCAGCCGTGGGTCCACAAGGGCAAGGTCAAGCCCCGTCAGGTCACCACCCTGGCGCTCTCCTTCGACCACCGGCTGGTCGACGGCGAACTGGGCTCCAGGGTGCTGGCCGACGTGGCGGCGATCCTGGAGCAGCCCAAGCGGCTGATCACCTGGGCGTAGGACAACGGGAAGGGGCCCGCCACGGGATCGTGGCGGGCCCCTTCCGTGCTTCCGCTTGCGTGCTCGCGTACGCGTCAGTCGCGCGGAGCGCCCGAGGGCAGCTGCCGCAGCTGCATCGTGGACGCCGTCGTCGTACCGAAGGCGTAGTCCATCAGCTTGCCCGCGTCCGTGAAGCGGTTGGTGTCGTTCAGCAGCACACCCACCACCGACTTGCCGTTACGGGTTCCGGCGAAGACCAGGCAGGGCCCCGAGGGGGTGTTGGTGCCCGTCTTCACACCGGTCGCGCCGGTGTAGGAGCCGATCAGCTTGTTGGTGTTGTACCAGGTGTACTTGCGCGTGCCGCCGGTGCTGGTCGGCGCGTAGTGCACGGTCGACGGCTTCTTCACGATGCCCGAGAACGTCGAGAACGTCATCGCGCTGCGGGTGAGCTTCGCGAGGTCGCGAGGCGTCGTGTAGTTCGTGTTCTGCGTGGAGTTGCCGTCGAACGAGTCGAAGTGCGTGTTCGTCAGGCCGAGGGCTTCGGCCTTCTTGTTCATCTTGGCGATGAAGTTCTTGGTGCGGGCCGCGACCGTGGTGCCGGTGCCGAACTTGTCGGCGAGCGCCATGGCGGCGTCGCAGCCGGACGGCAGCATCAGCGCGTTGAGCAGCTGCCGGACGGTGAGCTTGTCGCCGGTCTTCAGGTCCGCGCTGCTCGCGCCCACCTTGGCGACGTAGTCGCGGTAGGCCTGCTTGACGGTGACCTTGGTGTCCAGGTTCACGCCCGGTATGGCCAGCACGACCCGGGCCGTCATGATCTTCGTGGTGCTCGCCATCGGCCGCTTGGTGTCGGCGGCCTTGCTGTAGAGCGTGGAGCCGGTCGCGCTGTCGAGCATGAAGGCGCCCTTGGCGCTGACCGTGGGGGCGGTTGCGGCCTGGGCGGGTGCCGCCAGGGCGCCGCCCGCCACCAGCACACCGGTGGTGGCCACGACGGCGGCGGTGCGGCGGACGCGGACGCCCTTGATGCCGGTTATCACTGTTTTACGCTCCGAGTGGGTGTCAGCTGATCTTGGCGTAGCCGTAGTTGATGAGCTTCTGCACGTCCGTCGTGCGGTTGGCCGCGGAGGACGACGTGAGGACTGCGCCCATCACCGACTCGCCGTTCTTGGTGGCGGCGAAGACCAGGCAGTACTTGGACGACGTGCCGGAGCCCGTCTTGATGCCGAGCGTGCCGTTCCAGCCGAGCAGCGTGTTGGTGTTCTTCCAGGCACCCATGGTTCGGGTGGTACCGCTGCTGGTGATCGTCTTCGCCGTGTAGGACTTGGTCTTCACCACGGACTTGAAGGTGGAGTGCTTCATCGCGCTGCGGGCGAGCAGCGTCAGGTCCTTCGGCGTGGAGTAGTTCGAGCCGTTGCTGATGCCGTCGAACGAGTCGAAGTGCGTGTTCGTCATGCCGAGCTGCTTGGCCTTGTTGTTCATCTTGGCGATGAAGTTCTTGGTGCGGGCCGCGACCGTCGAGCCGGTGCCGAACTTGTCGGCGAGGGCCATGGCGGCGTCGCAGCCGGACGGCAGCATCATCCCGTACAGCAGCTGACGGACGGTGACCTTGTCACCGACGATCAGCCGGGCCGACGAAGCTCCCTTGGACACGATGTAGTCGCTGTACGCCTTCTTGATGGTGACCTTGGCGTCCAGGTTCAGGTTCGACTGCGCGAGCACGACCTTGGCGGTCATGATCTTCGTGGTGGAAGCGGTGAGCCGCTTGGTGTTGGGGGACTTGTAGTAGAGCGTCTTGCCGGTGGCGCCGTTCATCAGGTAGGCGCCCTTGGCGGTGACGCTGGGCGTCGTGGCGGCCTGCGCCGGCGCCGCGGTGAGGGCTCCGGTGACGAACATCGCGCCGGTCGTGACCACGACGGCCGCGGCTCTGCGGACCCGGAAGCCCTTATGTGCGGTTATCAACACAAATACCCCGTATATGTCGAATGCCCCTGATGTGCGGCCGAGTTGAAGGGGAAAGAAGGTGGGGCCGCACGTGTGTGACACGTAAGTAGCACACAAGGTTGTGCGGTAACTGGGGTGAATGTTGTCCGGGCCTGAGATCGTCGCCGAGGTGTCACCCGAAGGGGGTCCGCATGATGGACGACGGCCTCTCATGCGTACGTGTTGTATCTAAGATGTGCGCATGCCGTCCGCCTCGCCCACCGCCCCTGCCGCCCCCGTCAAGCAGCCCCCCGCCGCCGATCGCGTCTACAGCCACGTCAAGCGAGGCGTCCTGGACCGCCGCTACCAGGGCGGCACCCTCCTCACCGAGGGCGAACTGGCCGAGGCGACCGGCGTCTCCCGCACCCCCGTGCGCGAGGCGCTGCTGCGCCTGGAGGCCGAAGGGCTGATCAAGCTCTACCCCAAGAAGGGCGCCCTGGTCCTGCCGGTCTCGGCGCAGGAGATCGCCGACGTGGTGGAGACCCGGCTGCTGGTCGAGGAGCACGCGGCACGCAAGGCCGTCCCCGCGCCCGCCGGGCTCATCGAACGACTGGAGCGGCTGCTCGCCCGGCAGAAGGCCGAGGCCGCCGCCGGCGACCTGGCCGCGGCCGCCGTCACCGATCGCTGCTTCCACGCCGAGATCGTCCGCAGCGGCGGCAACGAGATCCTCTCCCGCCTCTACGACCAACTCCGCGACCGCCAGCTGCGGATGGGCGTGGCGATCATGCACTCGCACCCCGACCGGATCGCCAAGACCCTCACCGAGCACGAGGAGATCCTCGAAGCGCTGCGCGACGGCGACGCCGAACGGGCCGTCGGTGTCGTTCACCGGCACGTCGGCTGGTTCTCGCACCTGGCCCGGGGTGAGGTCCGATGACCGCGGGCGCGCTCCCGGGGGATCCGCCGGGCGGCCGGCGCGCCGTCGCCGTCTGGTCGATCGGCGTCTCGGTCTACTTCGTCGCCGTCATCTTCCGTACGTCGCTCGGCGTCGCCGGACTCGACGCGGCGGACCGCTTCGACGTCAACGCCTCCGCACTGTCCACCTTCTCCATCCTCCAGCTCCTCGTCTACGCGGGCATGCAGATACCCGTCGGACTGCTGGTCGACCGGCTCGGCACCAAGAAGGTGCTGACCATCGGCGTCGTGCTGTTCACGGCGGGCCAGCTCGGCTTCGCGTTCTCCCCGACGTACGGCATGGCCCTCGCCTCGCGGGCGCTGCTCGGCTGCGGTGACGCGATGACGTTCATCAGCGTGCTGCGGCTCGGCACCCGCTGGTTCCCCGCCCGGCGCGGACCGCTGGTCGCCCAGCTCGCGGGCCTGGCGGGGATGGCCGGCAACCTGGTCTCGACCCTGCTCCTGGCCCGGCTGCTGCACGGCGTCGGCTGGACGGCGGCGTTCGCGGGCAGCGCCCTCGCCGGGGCCGTCGTCCTCGTCCTGCTGCTCCTCTTCCTCAAGGACCACCCCGAGGGCCACGAACCGGAGCCCTTCCCGCACCAGGGCGCGGCCTACGTCCGCCGCCAGATCGCCGCCTCCTGGAAGGAACCGGGCACCCGGCTCGGCCTCTGGGTGCACTTCACCACCCAGTTCCCGGCGATGGTGTTCCTGCTCCTGTGGGGCCTGCCCTTCCTGGTCGAGGCCCAGGGCCTGTCCCGCGCCACCGCCGGCGAACTCCTCACCCTGGTCGTGCTCTCCAACATGGTGATCGGCCTGGTCTACGGCCAGGTCGTCGCCCGGCACCACGGGGCGCGGCTCCCGCTGGCCCTCGGCACGGTCGGCGCGACCGCGCTGGTGTGGGCGGCGACCCTCGGCTACCCGGCCGAGCACGCCCCCATGTGGCTGCTCATCGTGCTGTGCACGGTGCTCGGCGCGTGCGGCCCCGCCTCCATGCTCGGCTTCGACTTCGCCCGCCCCGCCAACCCGCCGGAGCGTCAGGGCACCGCCTCAGGAATCACCAACATGGGTGGTTTCGTCGCCTCCATGACGACCCTGTTCGCGGTCGGAGTCCTCCTCGACGCGACCGGGGACGACTACACGATCGCCTTCTCGGCCGTGTTCGTCCTGCAGGCCCTCGGGATCAGCCAGATCCTGCGGCTGCGCGGCCGGGCGGCCCGGCGGGAGCGGGAACGGCTGGTGGCGAGCCGGGTGGAGACGGTGCACGTCCCGGCGTGACCTACTGGGCGGGCACCAGCGTCAGATACGCGAGCCCCAGCACGCCCCGGTACGTCATCCACCGGCCACGATGGGTGTCCAGGCGCTCCCGGGTCTCCTTCGCCGAGGGGTGCCCGGGGTTCCGGGCGAGCCACACCTCCGCGTCCGCCTGGTACCCGGACTCGAACTCCTCCCACTCATCGCGGTTCGCCGTCTCCGTCCACTCGGGCCGGAAACCGGCGGCCACGGCGAGGTCGAGCAGGTCCGCCAGGCTGTGGTGATCCGACACGGCGGCCCCCGGCCACATCCCGGCCAGCTCCCCGGCGGTGGGCGTCCGCTCCCAGAACCCCTCCCCGAGCAGTACCCGCCCGCCGTCCCGCACCAGCCCGCGCAGCGCCCCGAGCGCCTCCTCGGACGTCGAGCCCAACGCCTGGCTCGATCCCATGCACAGCACCAGATCGGCCGGTCCGAGGCCGGTGTCCCGCGCGGACCTCTCCAGGAACTCCACCCGCTCCCCGAGCCCCCGCGCCGCCGCCTCCCGGCGCCCGCGAGCGAGATCCTCGCCATTGATGTCGACGCCGACCGCCTTCGCCCCCGGCGCGGCGTCCAGCACCCGCATCATGAACTGACCCCAGCCGCAGCCGATGTCGAGCACGGAGGACGGGGCATCGGCAGCGAGCCGCCGCACCATCCGCTCGGCCCGCTCCTCCGAGAGGGGGCTGTGGAAGGTGAGCCGGGTGAGACGGGGAGGCCCGTCGGTGTCGGTCATGAAGGTGAGGGTAGGAGGTGAACTCCGGCCCGCTGTAGTGCTTTTAGGGGTGCGGGGCGGCCCCCGCTACGGCGTGACCGTGAAGTTCCGCAGAATCGCCCCCGTCAGCCCCACGTCCCCCTCGGTCTTCAGCCGGTCGGACACCGCCTCCGGCGTGACCCGCCCGCAGGCGAGCCGCACAAAGGTCTCCCAGTCCATCGTCAGCGTCGCCGCGGGCCCCAGCGCGGGTGCCGTCTCCAGCGTCCCCCGCCCCTGGATGTCGATCCGGATCGTCCGCAGGAACTCCACCGGACCATGCACATCGAGCACGATCGCCGAACTCCGGGGCGCGTTCGCCTTGTCCGCGATGACGTCCGGCAGCGCCGCCAGCAGCACGTCCCGGGCCACCAGCGCACCCGGCGAGTCGAGGTTCCCGGGCCGGCCGAGCGCGGCACGCAGATCCTGTTCATGGACCCACACGTCGAAGGCGTGCCCCCGCATGGACGCCTCCAGCGTGAGCTCCTTGCCCAGCGGGCCGCGCACCTTCGCCCCGGGGTCCCGGGACTCGTTCCGCAGCTGCCGGTTGCGGCGGATGATCGTGTACTCCAGCTCCGAGGTCATCTCCGGTGCCGTGTGATGACGGCGGACGTCGACCTGCATCTCGGTGTAGCGCTGGGCCTCGTTGGTGACGTGGAAGAGGTCGCGCGGCAGGGTGTGGATGGGCCGCGGGTCGCCGAGCATCTCGCAGTCCAGGCCGATGACATGGGAGACCACATCACGGATCGACCAGCCGGGACACGGAGTACGCCGGTTCCACTCGCCCTCCACGAGGGGCTGCACCAGTTCGGATATCGCGTCGATGGAGTGGGTCCAGGCGTCGGCGTAGGGCTGGAGGGTGGGATGCAGACTCACGGGAACGGGACCCCTCGGCGGTCGGTACACGGGCAGGTGGTGGCGGCGATGCCAGTGGGAGGTGGCTGTCGTCGGGTGTCTTGAGACGCTAAGTTACGCTGCTGAGAGGCACCCCGGCAGTGCTTTCGTGTGACGATCGTAGGCCCGGTTGAGCGGGTCGAATGCCAGGACGGTGGTAGTGTGCGCGCCTCTCTGATCCAGATCGCCGTAGACGAGGGCGAATCGGTCGAATCGCGCCGGGCACGGGCAGCCGCTCTCGTACGGGAGCAGGCGGGCGCCGATCTGGTCGTCCTGCCGGAGCTGTGGACCACCGGCGCCTTCGCCTACGAGGAGTTCGGCACCGAGGCAGAGCCGCTCGAAGGACCGACCTACGAGGCGATGGCGAAGGCCGCGAGCGACGCGGGCGTCTGGCTGCACGCGGGGTCGATCCCGGAACGGGACCCCTCCGGACCGCTCTACAACACCTCCCTGGTCTTCTCTCCCTCCGGCGAGCCGGCCGCCGCCTACCGCAAGATCCATCGCTTCGGCTTCGACAAGGGCGAGGCCGTGCTGATGGGCGCCGGGCGGGACCTGGTGACGGTCCGGCTGCCCGGGACCACCCTCGGCCTTGCCACCTGCTACGACCTCCGCTTCCCCGAACTCTTCCGCGGTCTCGTCGACGCCGGCGCCGAGACCCTGGTCATCCCCGCGGGCTGGCCGGAGCGCCGCCGGGCGCACTGGACGCTGCTGGCTCAGGCGCGGGCGGTGGAGAACCAGGCGTTCGTGCTCGCCTGTGGAACGGCCGGGACGCACGCGGGAGTTCCGCAGGCGGGTCACTCGATCGTGGTGGATCCCTGGGGCGAGGTCCTCGCCGAGGCGGGCGCCGGCGAGGAGATCCTCACCGTGGAGTTCGATCCGGGGAAGGTCGCGACGACCCGGGAGCAGTTCCCGGCGCTGAAGGACCGGGTGCTCTGACCCCGGGCCGCTCGCCCTCGGGCCAGTCGCTCGCCCTCGGGCCAGTCGCTCGCCCTCGGGTCAGTCGCCCGCCCGCTCCTTCTCCGCCAGATGGATCACACAGACCGTCACCGCGATCAGCAGCGCCGGGTCCGTGTCCTCCCGGACGACGTCGACGCCGTAGGTGTCCCGGAGGTGCAGCCAGCGGCGCGAGACCACCGCCAGCAGCTCACCGTCGTACTCGATCGCGAACTCCCGGTCGAGGATCTTGCCGCTGACGTCGAGCTCGGTGCTGCCGTCGGCGAGGGCCACCCGGTAGTGGTTGCGCAGGAGTGACAGCCGCTTGCGGCGGACCGTGGCGAGCGACTCGCCGTCCCGCTCGATCAGCATCGTGTCGCGCAGCGCGAACATCTTCTTGCGGATGTCGATCAGGACCCGTCCCTGCAGGTCCTTCAGCTCGAAGGTGTCCCGCAGCCGCATGGCCTTGCCGTCGACGAGGAAGACCTTGTTGCCCCGGTCGTCCTCGATCCAATAGTCGTCACCGATGCCGAGGATCCGGTCGCGTACGAGGAATCTCATGACAGCAGGGGTTCCCCGGCACGCGGTCCGAAACGCCGCCGGTAGTCCGACGGGCTGAGTCCGGTCTCGCGCCGCAGCCGCGCCCGCAGGTTCGCCGCCGTACCGAGCCCGCAGCGCGCCGCCACCACGTCGAGCCGCTCCTCGCCGCGCTCGATCAGCAGGCAGGCCAGCGCCACCCGCTCACCGGTCAGCCAGGCCAGCGGGGTCGTGCCGAGCTGCGTGCGGAAGCGCCGGTGCAGGGTGGCGGGGGACACCGCGGCCCGCGCCGCCAGATCCGCCACGGTCAGCGGTTCGCCCAGCCGCTCCTGCGCCCACGCGATCACCGGGCCCAGTGACTCGTCCGGGATCTCGGGCACCGGCCGCTCCACGAACTGGCGCTGCCCGCCGTCCCGGTGCGCGGCGAAGACGAGCCGCCGGGAGACCGCGTTGGCGATCTCGGCGCCGTGGTCCCGCCGGACGAGGCAGAGCCCCAGATCGAGCGCGGCGGCGCTGCCCGCGGCGGTGAGGATCCGTCCCTCGTCCACGAAGAGCACGTCGGGCTCCAGCCGCACCCGCGGATGCCGTGCCCTGAAGGTGTCGGCCCACATCCAGTGCGTGGTGGCCCGGAGCCCGTCCAGCACCCCGGCCTCGGCGAGCGCGAAGCTGCCCGTGCAGAAGCTCAGCACGCGCGCCCCGCGCGCGTGGGTGCGCCGGATGGCGTCCAGGACGGCGGCGGCACGCGGGACGACATTGTCGGGCCGCCCCGGCACGACGAGGGTGTCGGCACCGTCGACGGCATCCAGTCCGGCCGTCCCGGTCATCGTGAAGAACCCGTGGTTCATGCGCACCTCACGCGTGGGCGTGCACAGCGCCACCTCGTACAGCGGCCCCGGCAGCCCCAGTTCGGGCCGCGGCAGCCCGAACAGCTCGGTGGCGACGCCCACCTCGAAGGGATTGGTGCCCTCGTCGACGATGACGGCGACCCGATGGGCCCGACGGTGCTGAGAGGATCCTTGCGCCATATGCGATTCCTAGCACTCGCGGACCACCGCGGCCACCCCGGACGATGACGGCATGACTCAGCAACGGGAACCCGTCTCCCTGCCCGCCGCCCTCGCCTCCTTCGCCGAGCGGTGGAGCCCCCGCATCGCGACCACGGTCAACGACTACGACGTCCGCGTCACCCACGTCGAGGGCGAGCACCTCTGGCACACCCACGACCACACCGACGAGTTCTTCCTGGTCCTCTCCGGAGAACTCCACATCTCCCTGCGCGAAGGCGCCGGCGAGCGGACGGTCGTCCTGCCGCCCCTGTCCGTCTTCACGGTCCCCCGGGGCACCGAGCACAAGCCCTACGCCCCGGTCCCCACCGACATCCTGCTCCTGGAGCCCTCCGGCACCTCGACGGTCGGCGACCGCCACGAGGACGTCCCGGGCCATGTGGACGTGACCACGGGCCACGCGCTGGGGTGACGCCCTCCGGTTCTGACGATCAGGAGCCGTAACCGTCGTAGCCGTCCCGGCGATGATGGTCCTCGCTGATGACCGGCGTGCTCGGTGGCACCACCACCCGCCTGCGCCGGGCGATGCTGCTGAACGTGGTGACGCCGATCAGGCCGACGATCATGAGGATGATCCCGACCAGGTCGAGATTGACACCCTCCATCTCCCAGTCGGTCGCGAACGCGAGGATGGCTCCCACGGCGATCAGGATGATGCACCCGCCGAGGCCCATGAGTGTCGCCTCCCTCCGGTGGTGGTTCCGGTCGGGAGGCGGGTACCCCCGCGCCCCCGAACTACCCCTCCAGGAACGCCACCAGTACGTTCGCCAGTAGGAACGGGTCGTTCGCGCCGCACAGTTCGCGGGCGCTGTGCATGGAGAGGATGGCCACGCCGATGTCGACGGTGCGGATGCCGTGGCGGGCCGCGGTGATCGGGCCGATGGTGGTGCCGCAGGGCATGGCGTTGTTGGAGACGAAGGACTGGAAGGGGACGCCGGCCCGTTCGCAGGCGGCGGCGAAGACCGCGCGGCCCGAACCGTCCGTGGCGTAGCGGTTGTTGACGTTGACCTTGAGGATGGGGCCGCCGTTGACGCGGGGGTGGTGGGTCGGGTCGTGCCGCTCCGCGTAGTTGGGGTGCACCGCGTGGCCCGTGTCGGAGGACAGGCAGACCGTGCCGGCGAAGGCGCGGGCCTTGTCCTCGTAGGAGCCGCCGCGGGCGAACACCGAACGCTCCAGCACCCCGCCGAGCAGCGGTCCGTCCGCGCCGGTGTCGGACTGGGAGCCGTTCTCCTCGTGGTCGAAGGCGGCGAGGACCGGGATGTAGGGGAGTTCGGCGGTGGAGACCGCCGTCAGTGCGGCCGTCGCCGCGTGCACCGACAGGAGGTTGTCCATGCGCGGACCGGCCAGCAGCTCGCGGTCGCGGCCGAGGTAGGCGGGCGGCTCCACGGAGTGGACCATCAGGTCCCAGCCGGTGACCTCGCCGGGCGCGAGGCCGTTCTCCTGCTCCAGGAAGGCGATCAGATCGCCGTCGCGCACGTCGTCACCGAGCCCCCAGATGGGCTGGAGATGGCGCTGCTTGTCGAGCTTGAGGCCCTCCGAGGAGACCGCGCGGTCCAGGTGGATGGCGAGTTGGGGGACGCGCAGCAGCGGGCGGTCGATGTCGACGAGCCGGGTGGAGGCGTCGCGCAGGGTCAGCCGGCCGGCCAGGCCCAGGTCGCGGTCGAGCCAGGAGTTGAGCAGCGGTCCGCCGTAGATCTCCACGGCCACCTGGCGCCAGCCGTGCGCCCCGGAGTCGGGCAGCGGCTTGACGCGCAGGTTGGGGGAGTCGGTGTGCGCGCCGATGATGCGGAACGGGGTGTGCGGCGCGGCGCCCTCGGGCACGTACCAGGCGACGATCGCGCCGCCGCGGATCACGTACTTGCCGCCGCTCGACCCGTCCCAGGCGTCCGTCTCGGCGACCTGGCGGAACCCGGCCTTCTCCAGCCGCTCGGCGGTGTTCGCCACGGCGTGGTACGGCGACGGACTGGCCGCGAGGAAGGTCATGAGGTCGTCGGTGTGGCCGCGGTCGAAGCGGGAGGGTTCGCTCATGGGGTTCACCTTAACGACGTACCAGGGCCCGCCCCCCGTTGATGGGGAGGGCGGGCCCTGGTGGGAAAGGGGAGTTGTGCCTAGAACGCTGCTTCGTCCAGCTCCATCAGGTCCAGCTCGACGCCCTGGGCGAGCTTGCGCGCGCCGGTGACGCCGGGCAGGACGTTGGCCGCGAAGAACTTCGCCGCCGCGATCTTGCCGGTGTAGAAGGCCTGGTCCTTGGCGGAGGCCGTCTCCAGCTTCTCGGCGGCGACCGCGGCGCCCTTGAGCAGCAGGTAGCCGACGACGACGTCACCGGAGGCCATGAGCAGGCGGGTGGTGTTGAGGCCGACCTTGTAGATGTTCTTGACGTCCTGCTCGGTGGCGGCGAGGTCGGTGAGCATCAGGCCGACGATGGCCTCCAGCTCGACCGCGGCCTTGGCGAGGTGCTCGCGGGCACCGGACAGCTCCTCGCCGCCCGTGCCCAGCGCCAGGAACTTCTTGATGTCCTCGGCGAGGGAGTTCAGCGCGGCGCCCTGGTTGCGGACGATCTTCCGGAAGAAGAAGTCCTGGCCCTGGATCGCGGTGGTGCCCTCATAGAGGGTGTCGATCTTGGAGTCCCGGATGTACTGCTCGATCGGGTACTCCTGGAGGAAGCCGGAGCCGCCGAAGGTCTGGAGCGACTGCGCGAGCTGCTCGTAGCCCTTCTCGGAGCCGTAGCCCTTCACGATCGGCAGGAGCAGGTCGTTCAGCGCGTGCTCGGCCTTGGCGTCCTCGTCCGCGGCTTCCTTGACGGCGATCGCGTCCTGGACCGAGGCGGTGTAGAGCACCAGGGCGCGCATGCCCTCGGCGTACGCCTTCTGCGTCATCAGCGAGCGGCGGACGTCGGGGTGGTGGGTGATGGTGACCTTGGGCGCGGCCTTGTCGCCGAAGGCGGCGAGGTCCGAACCCTGGACGCGCTCCTTGGCGTACTCGAGGGCGTTGAGGTAACCCGTCGACAGCGTGGAGATCGCCTTCGTGCCGACCATCATGCGGGCGAACTCGATGATGCGGAACATCTGGCGGATGCCGTCGTGCTTGTCGCCGATCAGCCAGCCCTTGGCGGGGTGCTGGTCGCCGAAGGTCATCTCGCAGGTGTTGGAGGCCTTGAGGCCCATCTTGTGCTCGACGTTGGTGGCGTAGGCGCCGTTGCGCTCGCCCAGCTCGCCGGTCTCGAAGTCGAAGAGGTACTTCGGGACCATGAAGAGGGACAGGCCCTTGGTGCCGGGGCCGGCGCCCTCGGGACGCGCGAGGACGTAGTGGAGGATGTTCTCCTCCATGTCGTGCTCACCGGAGGTGATGAAGCGCTTCACACCCTCGATGTGCCAGGAGCCGTCCTCCTGCTGGATCGCCTTGGTGCGCCCGGCGCCGACGTCGGAGCCCGCGTCGGGCTCGGTCAGCACCATGGTGGAGCCCCAGGTCCGCTCGACGGCGATCTGGGCGATCTTCTTCTGGACGTCATTGCCCTCGTCGTAGAGGATCCCGGCGAAGGCCGGACCGGAGGAGTACATCCACACGGCCGGGTTGGCGCCGAGGATCAGCTCCGCGTACGACCAGATCAGCGACGGCGGGGCGGTGGTGCCGCCGATCCCCTCCGGCAGGCCGAGGCGCCAGTACTCGGAGTCCATGAACGCCTTGTAGCTCTTCTTGAAGGACGCGGGAACCGGCGCGGTGTTGGTCTCCGGGTCGAAGACCGGCGGGTTGCGGTCGGCGTCGGTGAAGGACTCCGCGAGGTCGTTCTCCGCGAGGCGGGTCATCTCCTCGAGGATGCTCTTCGCGGTGTCCGTGTCCATCTCTGCGAAGGGCCCGGTGCCATACAGCTTGTCGCGCCCGAGTACTTCGAAGAGGTTGAACTCGATGTCGCGGAGGTTCGACTTGTAGTGCCCCATGGCGATGGCTCCGTAGAGATATCGGCGAGGCACTGGATCCTCGCGCTAGTTCACGTACCAACAAGTAGCTACGATGATGCTACCCGCCAGTAATAAGCCGCAACCCCCATCCGGCGATCTGTGACGGGTCACACCGGAACCACCAGCGTGGCGCGATATCCCGCCTGGGCGCTGCCCTGCACGGACGCCAGCTGCCGGTCGTGGCCATCGCTGAATATGGTGTCCGTCTCGATCGAGAGTCGGCTGAGGTTGGTCACACTCTCGCTATAGCCGTCCGTTCTGTACGCCGATTCGCACACCTCCTGGGGAAAGGCGAGCTGCGAGGTGCTGGTGACGCCGGTGGCCGCCGTCGCGTCGGCCAGGCTGTCGTAGACCTCGAAGTGCAGGTGCGGCCAGCGGCCCGGGTAGCAGCCGGGGAACACGGTCGTGAAGGTGACCCGGCCCCGGTCGTCCGTCTCCTGCACGCCCCGCAGATAGTTCTCGTCCGTGACGCCCGCCGAGTACAGCGAGTAGGCGCCGTCCCGGTCCGCCTGCCACAGATAGACGGCGGCGCCCCGCTTCGGCGTCCCGCAGCCCGAGGCCGCGTCCACGACCGTCAGCGTGACGGTCAGCGGTACGCCCTCGGCGGTGCCGCCGGCCGAGTCGCCGAAGCTGGAGGTGATGTCGGAGCGGACGACTCCGCTCTCCTTCAGGACGTTGACGCCGTTGGACCCGTCCCCGGGGAAGGGCCCGGCGGTCTCCTCGGGGACGGCGGCGCAGGACTCACCGGCGGAGGGTGCGGCCGTGTCCTCCTCGGACGTGCAGCCCACCAGCGGTATCAGCCCCGCCCCCGCCATCAGCCGGATCATCCGGCGGCGGGCGAGGACGGGAAGGTCGTGGGAGAGCCCGCGGTCGTGCTCGTGGGCCTCGTCGGCGTGATGGCTCCGCATGACAGGACGCTACGAGCGGTGGCGGCGGGAAAGCCAGGGCAGTGGCATGTCAACTGGCTGTCGGTTTGCCGGGGCCTCGGTACTAGGCTTGCGCCCATGTATGGATACGGCCAGCCCATGGACGCCGGGGCCGCTCAGGCGGGCTACGCCCCTCCGCAGCAGCCCATGTCCGGCGGCTACGGCCAGCAGCCACCGCTCTACCCCGAGCCGTCCCAGCCCTCGCTCGCGGACGCGGTGCGGGCCTTCACCACCGGACAGGTGACCGCGGAGGACTTCCAGCAGGTCTTCGCGACCTCGAAGGTCTACTGCCCGCGCGGTGACAACCCCGGCTTCCTCGCCCTGCACAACACCCAGCAGCCGGTGATCCCGATGTTCACCTCGCTCAAGGAACTGCGCCGGTACGCGGGCAAGGAGTCCAAGTACTTCGTGATCACCGGCGCCGAGGTGATCGACCTGCTGCCCACCGGCTACGGCTTCGTCCTGGACATGGAGGGCGAGCACCGCATGGTCTTCGACGCCAAGGCGGTCGAGCAGATGGTCGACTTCGCGATGCGCAGGATGTACGGATAGCAGCGGGTTCCGGCCGCCCGGCGGCGGAAAACTCCCCCTTTGATTGTCACAGCCATGCCATAGAGTGCCTCCCAGGCAGCCGCGCCCCGCACGCCACCGCTCTTCCGCGGTTCACGTCCGGGTGCCGCGCGGCGCTCTCTCGTCTCCCGGCCTGGCCGGGGTCTTCTGTGGGGGTTCATCACTGTGCGCATGCGCAGCACTTCGGCCGCGACGGCGCTCGCGGTCCTGTTCAGCTCGGCGGCGCTGAGCGTCGTCACGGCCGGACCGGCCTCGGCCGTGACGGCCGCCGTCGGCTCGTACGGCGGGATGGTCGTCGACGGGGCCCGTGAGCGGGTCTACCTCGGCGACGACGCGACCGGGCAGATCATCGCCGCCGACTACAACGGCAACCGGGTCGACACGGTGAGCGGCATCAACGGGGTCTTCGACCTGGCGCTCTCCGACGACGGCAGCACCCTGTACGCCACCGCGCGGGTCAGCCACGAGATCGTGGCGCTCGACGCGGCCACCCTGGACATCAAGGCCCGCTACCCGGTCGCCACCAGCACCGGCCCGGTGTACGTCGAGTTCGCCGGCGGCAAGGTCTGGTTCAGCTACGGCGACCAGTGGGACGGCGACCTCGGCTCGGTCGACCCGGCGGTGGACCCGGCGAGCGGCACCGACCCGGTGGCGCTGGCCCAGATCCCGGCCGAGGGCACGGGGTCCGGGATGTGGGGCCAGGCCCTGCTGGACACCGACCCGCTGCGGCCGGGCCTGCTGGCGGTCGGCGAGACCGGGGACTCCACCGGCACCGAGGCCGTGTTCGACGTGTCCGGCGGCACGCCGCAGGTGGTCGCCTGGCACGACAGCTCCTATGCCCTGAACGACGGCCTCGGGGACATCGACCTCGTCGCGGGCGGCGACCAGGTGCTGGTCAACGGCACCGAGCGGCACGCCTGGGCGAACGGCACCCTGACCGACTCCGGGGCCTACCCGGCCGGGCAGCGGGCCGACGTCGGGCGCAGCGGCATGATCGCCCAGATCACGGGCACCAAGGTCGCGATCTACCGCCCGGACGCCGCCCAGCCCGTGCGGACGTACAGCCTGGGCACCCAGGGGGCCGTCGCGGTGGCCTGGGCGCCGGACTCCTCCCGGGTCTTCGCCCTGGTCCCGGCGGGCAACGGCTACACGCTCAAGCCGCTGACCCAGCCGACGCTGAACGTCCCCACGCTCACCGTCAACGCGCCCGCCACCGCCACCCGCGCCAAGACGCTCACCGTCACCGGCAAGATCTCGGCGACGGTCCCGCTGCCCACGGGCGTGCAGCTCTCGGTCACCCGTACCGACCTGGACAGCCCGAGCGGCAAGGCGCTGGCGCCCGTCACGGCGAAGGCGGACGGCACCTACTCCTTCAAGGACGTCCCGCCGGCCGGTGGCAAGGTCACCTACAAGGTCCAGTACGCGGGCGACGCCACGCACACCGCGGTGAGCGCCTCCGACGCCGTCGAGGTCTCCCGTGCCTCGACCTCGCTGAGCCTGAACAACAACGGCAAGCTGTACAGCTACGGTGCCGACGTCAAGTTCACCGCGCACCTCGGCACGACGTACAAGAACCGCTCGGTGGAGATCTGGGCCAACCCCTTCGGCTCGGACAAGCCCAACAAGCTGATCAAGAGCGGGACGGTCAACGCCGACGGCAACATCGCCGGCTGGGTCGACATGACCCGGGACACCACGGTCACCGCGGTGTTCAA
This sequence comes from Streptomyces cinnabarinus, assembly GCF_027270315.1. Lineage (NCBI taxonomy): Bacteria > Bacillati > Actinomycetota > Actinomycetes > Kitasatosporales > Streptomycetaceae > Streptomyces > Streptomyces cinnabarinus. Next base: position 4,719,327 of record NZ_CP114413.1, read on the forward strand.
GGGGGACGCCCGCTACAAGCCGAAGTCGGTCAAGGTCACGGCCTACGGCAAGGCCAAGGTCTCCACCGCCGTCTCCAAGCACTACAAGACGGCGAAGATCGGCTCGACCACGTACTACTGGTTCCACAAGAACACCGACCCGCTGCTCACCACCACGATGAACTACTACGCGGGCCGTCAGCAGCGCTTCGACCTGCAGGTCTACTACCAGGGCTCGTGGTACTCGGCGGACTCGGAGTACTTCCCGCTCGGCACGAACGGCAAGTCGGCCGTGACCCTGGGGGCCCCCGGTGAGTCGGGCATCCGGGCGCGGATGCGGTCGGTGTACGTCAACGGCTCGTCCGGCGACACCGTGAACTCGACGGCGTACGGGTCCTGGAAGTACCTGTACTTCAGCAACTGACGCCGTCGGCACTCGGACGGCGGGAGCCCGGGGGGAATGCCCTCCGGGCTCTTCCCGTTAGGGGTGGCAAGAAGTTCAATGCTCAACTAAACTGGACGCACAAGGAGGTACCGACATGCCTGCAGTGACCGTCGAGAACCCGTTGACGCTGCCCCGTGTCGCCGCGCCCGCGGAGGCCGTGGCCCGTCCCGTACTCGCCGTCACGACCGCGCCCAGCGGTTTCGAGGGCGAGGGCTTCCCGGTGCGCCGCGCGTTCGCCGGGATCAACTACCGCCATCTGGACCCGTTCATCATGATGGACCAGATGGGCGAGGTGGACTACGCGCCGGGCGAGCCCAAGGGCACCCCCTGGCACCCGCACCGCGGCTTCGAGACCGTCACCTACATCATCGACGGGATCTTCGACCACCAGGACAGCCAGGGTGGTGGCGGCACCATCACCAACGGCGACACCCAGTGGATGACGGCGGGCTCCGGGCTGCTGCACATCGAAGCCCCGCCGGAGTCGCTGGTGATGTCGGGCGGGCTCTTCCACGGACTCCAGCTGTGGGTGAACCTGCCGGCCAGGGACAAGATGATGCCCCCGCGCTACCAGGACATCCGCGGCGGTCATGTGCAGCTGCTGACCACGCCCGACGGCGGCGCGCTGCTCCGCGTCATCGCCGGTGAGCTGGACGGCCACCAGGGCCCCGGCATCACCCACACCCCGATCACGATGGTGCACGCCACCCTGGCGCCGGGCGCGGAGATCACGCTGCCCTGGCGGGAGGACTTCAACGGCCTGGCGTACGTGCTCGCGGGCAAGGGCTCGGTCGGTGCCGAGCGCCGTCCGGTCCAGCTGGGCCAGACCGCGGTCTTCGGCGCGGGCGGTTCGCTGACCGTGCGCGCGGACGAGAAGCAGGACTCCCACACCCCGGACCTTGAGGTCGTGCTGCTGGGCGGACAGCCCATCCGTGAGCCCATGGCGCACTACGGCCCGTTCGTGATGAACACGCGCGAAGAGCTCCAGCAGGCCTTCGAGGACTTCCAGAAGGGCCGCCTCGGCACCATCCCCGCCGTGCACGGGATGACCGAGGGCGGTCTGTAGAACGGGTACTGACACCCCGTCACCCGGGTGGGCCTGCCGGAAGGTGGGCCCGCCCGACGCGTGATCGGGTGGGAGCGTGCCGGACTCCCGATCGCTGCTCCCCGAACCCGTGCGCCGGGTGGCGGCTTGGTGCGCCGTCATTCTGCTGGCCGCCGGGGTCGTGTACGTCGGCATCCGGCTGTGCGCGGCGCTGCGGACGGCCGTGGTGCCCGTGCTGCTGGCGCTGCTCGGGACCGCGCTGCTGGGGCCGCTGCACCGACGGCTGGTGCAGGCGAAGGTCAACCGGTCCGTGGCCGCCGCGCTGACCTGCGTCGCCGTGGTGGGAGTGGTCGGCGGCGCCGTGTACATCGTCGTCGCCGCGCTGATCGACAGCGGGGACCAGATCGTCACCTCGCTCCGGACCGCGGGGAACGATCTCGCCGATCACTTCGGGGCCGCGGGCACCTCCCTGGACGACATCGCCTCCAACGCCCAGGAACTCCTCACCAAGTTCGGCGGGACCGCCGCCTCGGGCGTGATCAGCGGGGTCAGTGTCGTCGGCGAGAGCATCGCCATGGCGGTACTGGCGCTGCTGCTGGTCTTCTTCTTCCTGCGCGACTCCGACCGGGCCGCCGGGACGCTGCGCTCGATGGCGCCGCGCGGTACCGCCGACACCCTGGAGGCGATGGCGCGGCGCGCCTTCGAGGCGGTCGAGGGGTTTATGCGGGGGACGACCTTCATCGCGTTCATCGACGCGATCCTCATCACCATCGGGCTGCTGATCCTCGATGTGCCCGGTGCCGCCGGGCTGGGCGCGCTCGTCTTCGTCGGCGCCTACATCCCCTACCTCGGCGCCTTTCTCTCCGGTGCCGTCGCCGTGCTGGTCGCGCTCGCCGACCGGGGGTTCGTGATCGCCCTGTGGGCGCTCGGGGTGGTGCTCGGGGTGCAGGTGCTGGAGGGGCATGTGCTCCAGCCGATGATCCAGAGCCGGACCGTGCAGATGCATCCGGCGATGGTGATGGTGACGATCACCGCGGGCGCCTCGGTGGCCGGCATCCTCGGCATGCTGCTGGCCGTACCGCTCACCGCGGCCGCCTTCGGCGTCGCCGAGGAGCTGCGGACCCGCTACGGCACCTCCGCCGAGCCGTCCTGAGCACTCTCCGCCAGCTCGAACCAGATGCTCTTGCCCTCGCCCCGCGGATCGACCCCCCAGGTGTCGGCGAGCAGCTCGATCAGCATCAGGCCCCGGCCGGAGGAGGCCAGCTCCCCGGGGCGCCGCTTGTGGGGGAGGTCGTCGCTGGTGTCGGTGACCTCCACGCGCATCCGGCGTCTGCCCGCCTCGCCGTGCACCTCCGCCCGCAGCAGGGCGTCCGCGTCGGTGTGCACCAGGACGTTGGTCAGCGTCTCGGAGAGCAGCAGGACCGCGGAGTCGACCTGGTCGGCGGAGATCCAGTCGTGCAGCAGCTCACGGAGCTGGTGCCGGGCCACCGCGATCCGCTCGGGCTCGTCCTGGGCCACCGTCAGCATGGCGCGGCGGACCGTCGGCCGCACGGCCGTCACCGTCTCGCCGCAGCCGCAGCCCTCCCCCTCGCGGCACAGCAGCAGGACCGCTATGTCGTCCTCGCGCCGGTCCGCCAGCGGGCCGGTGGTGTGGTGCGAGGAGGGCCCGTGCACCGCCTGGACCAGGGCGTCGGACAGGGCCTCCAGATCGCCCTGGTGGTCCTCCAGGATCGAGCGGATCCGCTTCCAGCCGGTCTCCAGGTCATGGCCGCCGGTCTCGATCAGACCGTCCGTGCACAGCAGCATCGTCTCGCCGGGCTCCAGGGTGAGCCGGGTCGTCGGGTAGTCCGCGTCCGGGTCGATCCCGAGCGGCAGCCCGCCCGCCGTCGGCCGGGTCAGCACCGTGCCGTCCGCCATCCGGATCGCCGGGTCCGGGTGCCCGGCGCGGGCCACGTCCAGGGTCGCCGAGGCGGGGTCCACCTCGACGTACAGGCAGGTCGCGAAGCGCAGGTCGAGCAGTTCCGGATCGTCGTCGTCCGTCATGCCGTGCAGAAAGCGGGAGGCCCGGGAGAGCACGGCGTCCGGGCGGTGGCCCTCGGAGGCGTAGGCGCGCAGGGCGATCCGGAGCTGCCCCATCAGGCCCGCCGCCCGCACGTCATGGCCCTGGACGTCCCCGATGACCAGGGCGAACCGCCCGCCCGGCAGCGGGATCATGTCGTACCAGTCGCCGCCGACCTGGAGGCCGCCGCCGGTGGGCACATAGCGGGCGGCGACGCTCATGCCCGGTATCTCCTGCGGGCCCAGCGTCGGCAGCATGGAGCGCTGGAGCCCGTCGGTGAGCTCGCGCTGGGTCTCCGCGGCGCCGGCCCGGGACAGCGCCTGCGCCAGCATCCGGGCCACCGTCGTCAGCACCGAGCGCTCGTCGGGCGTGAACGCCACCGGATAGGTGAAGGCCGCCATCCAGGCGCCCATCGTCCGCCCGGCCACCGTCAGCGGCAGGAACGCCCAGGAGCGGCGCCCGAAGTGCGCCGCGAGCGGCCAGGTCACCGGGTAGCGGGAGCGGTACTGCTCGGGCGTGGAGAGATAGACGGCCCGTCCGGTGCGCACCACCTCGGCGGCCGGATAGTCGGTCTGCAGGGACAGGTGGGTGAACGGGTCCTCGTCCCCGGCGTCCTGACCGTGGTGGCCGATGATCGTCAGCCGGTCGGCCTCCACGCCGAACACCGCGAGCCCGTCCGGTGAGAAGCCCGGCATCGACAGCCCGGCCGCGACCCGCAGCACCTCCGCCGTGGACCGGGCCTCGGCGAGCGCCCGGCCCGCGTCCAGCAGGAAGGCTTCCCGGGAGCGCCGCCAGTCCCCGGTGACCGCACCCCGTCCGGCCGGGGTGCCCGGCGTGGGCTCGGTGACCTCCTGGAGGGTGCCGATCACCTCGTAGGCCCGTTTCTGCGGGTCGAAGGCGGGCTTGAAGCGGCTGCGGGTGATCCGGACGACCTGGCCCCGCTCGTCCATGATCCGCACCCGCACCTCGCCCAGCGTGCCCTCGGCGACGGCGAGCTGGATCACTCCGGCGATCTCGTTCCAGTCGACCGGGTGCAGCCGGGCGCGCACCTGGGACTCCCGGAGCGTGGCCCGTTCCTCGGGCAGCCCGAGCAGCCGGGCCGCCTCGGCATCGACCGTGACCAGCCCGGTGGCGGTGGACCAGTGCCATTGGCCCGTCGCCAGGGCGGCGAGAACCTCCTGCACGGCGGGCAGGGGCTCACCAGTGCGCATTGCCCCACTCTAAGAAGAGGTCAACCGAGCCTGCCACCGAAGGGGCCGCCGTTAATGGTGGGGAGCCGATCATTGGGTGGCCGGTACCCTTGGGAGGTCCGGGCACTGGGCCCCGGAGATTCCCGATCCGCGAAGGCTGGATGAACGACGATGCATCGGTACAGGTCCCACACCTGCGGCGAGCTCCGCGCCTCTGACGTCGAGAGCGACGTCCGGCTGAGTGGCTGGCTGCACAATCGGCGCGACCTGGGTGGCATCCTCTTCATCGATCTGCGCGATCACTACGGCATCACGCAGCTCGTCGCCCGCCCCGGCACGCCCGCCTACGAGGCCCTGGACAAGCTCTCCAAGGAGTCCACGGTCCGGGTGGACGGCAAGGTTGTTTCACGTGGAACCGAGAACGTGAACCCCGAGCTGCCCACTGGCGAGATCGAGGTCGAGGTCGGCGAGGTCGAGCTGCTCGGCGCCGCCGCCCCGCTGCCGTTCACGATCAACGCCGAGGACGGGGTCAACGAGGAGCGGCGCCTTGAGTACCGCTTCCTGGACCTGCGCCGCGAGCGCATGCACAAGAACATCATGCTGCGTACGGCGGTCATCTCGGCGATCCGTCACAAGATGACGGCGCTGGGCTTCAACGAGATGGCGACGCCGATCCTGTCCGCCACCTCCCCCGAGGGCGCCCGCGACTTCGTCGTGCCCTCCCGCCTGAACCCGGGCAAGTTCTACGCCCTCCCGCAGGCGCCGCAGCAGTTCAAGCAGCTGCTGATGATCTCCGGCTTCGACCGGTACTTCCAGATCGCGCCCTGCTTCCGCGACGAGGACGCCCGCGCCGACCGTTCGCCGGGCGAGTTCTACCAGCTCGACGTGGAGATGAGCTTCGTCGAGCAGGAGGACGTCTTCCAGCCGATCGAGAAGCTCATGACGGAGCTGTTCGAGGAGTTCGGCAACGGCCGCCACGTCACCTCCCCCTTCCCGCGGATCCCGTTCCGCGAGGCGATGCTGAAGTACGGCTCCGACAAGCCGGACCTGCGGGCCCAGCTGGAGCTCGTCGACATCACCGATGTCTTCGAGGGCTCGGAGTTCAAGGCGTTCGCGGGCAAGCACGTGCGCGCCCTCGCGGTGCCGGACGTCTCCGCGCAGCCCCGGAAGTTCTTCGACCAGCTCGGTGACTTCGCGGTCTCGCAGGGCGCGAAGGGCCTCGCCTGGGTGCGGGTGGCCGAGGACGGCTCGCTGTCCGGCCCGATCGCGAAGTTCCTCACCGAGGAGAACGTCGCCGAGCTGACCAAGCGCCTCTCCCTGGCCGCCGGTCACGCCGTGTTCTTCGGCGCGGGCGAGTTCGACGAGGTCTCCAAGATCATGGGCGCGGTCCGGGTCGAGGCTGCCAAGCGCGCCGGGCACTTCGAGGACGGCGTCTTCCGGTTCTGCTGGATCGTCGACTTCCCGATGTACGAGAAGGACGAGGACACCGGGAAGATCGACTTCTCGCACAACCCGTTCTCGATGCCGCAGGGCGGCCTTGAGGCCCTGGAGAACCAGGACCCGCTGGACATCCTGGGCTGGCAGTACGACATCGTCTGCAACGGCGTCGAGCTGTCCTCCGGCGCGATCCGGAACCACGAGCCGGAGATCATGCTCAAGGCGTTCGAGATCGCCGGCTACGACCGGGACACCGTCGAGGAGCAGTTCGCGGGCATGCTCCGCGCGTTCCGCTTCGGCGCCCCGCCGCACGGCGGCATCGCCCCCGGCGTGGACCGTATCGTCATGCTGCTGGCGGACGAGCCGAACATCCGCGAGACCATCGCCTTCCCGCTCAACGGCAACGCCCAGGACCTGATGATGGGCGCGCCGACGGAGCTGGACGAGACCCGGCTGAGGGAGCTGCACCTGTCGGTGCGCAAGCCGCAGCCGAAGTAGTGGTCGGTTGAGCGAAGGGCCCGGACCCGGGGATGGGTTCCGGGCCCTTTGTCGTTTCCAAAGGTAACCACAGGCCACGCCCATGCTCCTTACAGCCGCCCTACCTAGCGTCCTGGGGCATGACGGGAAACCACACGGCCGAAGGGCCGAAGCACAAAAGGGACTTGACGCGGCGTAAGGTCGTCGTCGGCGGAGCCGGGGCGGTCGCCGCGGTGGGCGTGGGCGGTGCCTTCGCGGCAGGCGCCTTCGCGGACGAGACCAGCGGTACGGCCGCTGCCTCGGCCTCGGAGTCGGCGACCGAGGGCTGCTACAAGCTCACCTCGGAGACCACCGAGGGGCCGTACTACATCGACGCCGACAAGATCCGCCGGGACATCACCGAGGACAAGGAGGGCATCCCGCTCGTCCTGAACCTCAAGGTGATCGACAACGAGACCTGCAAGCCCATCGCGAACGCCGCCGTGGACATCTGGCACTGCGACGCGCTCGGCATCTACTCGGGCTACGAGAGCCTGTCGACCGGCGGCGGTGGCGGCACGCCCCCGACGGACGCGCCGACCGACATGCCCTCCGGCACACCGACCGGCGAGCCGCCGTCCGGGGCTCCCTCCGGCGGCACCGGCGGCGGGATGCACGAGGAGCCTACCGACGACGAGCGCTATCTGCGCGGCACCTGGAAGACCGACAAGCAGGGCCGGGTCACCTTCCGGACGATCCTCCCGGGCTGGTACCGGGGCCGTACCGTCCACATCCACACCAAGGTGCATGTGGACGGAGAGTGGACGGACGCCGGCTACGAGGGCGGCCACACCTGCCACACCGGCCAGTTCTTCTTCGACGAGGAGTCCGTCCTCGCCTCCGCCGAGGTCGAGCCGTACTCCACCTCGACGACCGAGCGCACGACGCTCGAACAGGACACGATCTACGACCAGTCCGGCACCGCGGGCGGCCTGCTCAAGCTGAAGTACAACAAGAAGAACATCGCCAAGGGCGTCGTCGGCTCCCTCACGATGGGCGTCGACCCGGACGCGACGAACACCGGTACCTGACCCGGGGTCCGTCTGTCCGTCGGACGCGTGCCGGTCGCTGAGGCCTACCGGGCTACGTACTGCGTGAGGATCGCCTGGACCTCGTAGATGTCCACGCCCTTGGTGAAGGTCTTGGTGATCGGCAGCTGGGTGCCGGAGACCCAGATCTTCAGCTCGGCGTCGAGGTCGAAGGTGCCGGCCGTCTCCACGGCGAAGTGGGTGATGCTGCGGTAGGGGATGGAGTGGTACTCCGTCTTCTTACCGGTGATGCCCTGCTTGTCGACCAGGATCAGCCGGCGGTCGGTGAACAGGATGGTGTCGCGGATCAGCAGGTAGGCAGTGTGCACCGTCTCGCCCTGGCCGAGCAGCTTGGCGTAGTCCTGCGCCGCCTGCGCCGGGTCGATCGGGTGCGCGTTGCCGAAAAGAGCCATGAGAGGACCCCCCACTCGAACGTCATGCGGCCTGACCGACCGCATGATCATGGCCAGATATACCTGGTGAGTGAGGGGTCCGAGAAGGGGTGTTACTCGGCGGTTACGCCGCCGAAGCGCTCCTTGTACGTTTCCAGGTCGTCGTCGGTGAGCTTGGCGAACAGCACCGGCGGAACCGTGAAGGGGGTGCCGACCGGGACGGCGGTCAGGGACTTCGCCTCGTCCGCCGAGACCCAGGTGGCGGTGTCGTCGGCGAGCGCGAACGCCTGCCGCATGGCCGCCGCGGACGCCGGGATGAAGGGTTCCGAGACCACCGCGTACAGGTGGATCAGGTTCATCGCGGTGCGCAGCGTGAGCGCGGCGCCGTCCTTGTCGGTCTTGATCTCCAGCCAGGGGGCCTTCTCCTCCAGGTAGGAGTTGCCCGCGGACCACAGCGCGCGCAGGGCGGCCGCGGCCTTGCGGAACTGGAGGGCCTCCATGTGCTCCTCGTACTCGGCGAGCAGCCGGGCGATCTCCTCGCCGAGCCGCGCCTCCGCCGTGCCGGGCTCGCCGCCCGCCGGGACCTCCTCGCCGAAGCGCTTCTTGGAGAAGGACAGGACGCGGTTGACGAAGTTGCCGAGGGTGTCGGCGAGGTCCTTGTTGACCGTCGCCGTGAAGTGCTCCCAGGTGAAGGAGGAGTCGTCCGACTCGGGGGCGTTGGCGATCAGGAAGTAGCGCCAGTAGTCGGCCGGGAGGATCTCCAGCGCCTGGTCGGTGAAGACACCGCGCTTCTGGGAGGTGGAGAACTTGCCGCCGTAGTACGTCAGCCAGTTGAAGGCCTTGACGTAGTCGACCTTCTTCCACGGCTCGCGCACGCCGAGCTGGGTGGCCGGGAACATCACCGTGTGGAACGGGACGTTGTCCTTGGCCATGAACTCGGTGTAGCGGACGGTGTCGTCGGCCTCGTACCACCAGGACTTCCAGTCGCGGGTCTCCCCGGCGGGCGCCGCGTCCGACCACTCCTTCGTCGCGCCGATGTACTCGATCGGGGCGTCGAACCAGACGTAGAAGACCTTGCCCTCGGCCGCCAGCTCCGGCCAGGTGTCGGCCGGGACGGGGACGCCCCAGTCGAGGTCGCGGGTGATCGCGCGGTCGTGCAGGCCCTCGGTGAGCCACTTGTGGGCGATCGAGGAGGCCAGGTGCGGCCACTGGCCGTCGTGCCGGGCGACCCATTCGCGGACCTCGTTCTCCAGCTTGGACTGGAGGAGGAAGAGGTGCTTGGTCTCGCGCACCTCCAGGTCGGTGGAGCCGGAGATCGCCGAGCGCGGGTTGATCAGGTCGGTCGGGTCCAGGACGCGGGTGCAGTTCTCGCACTGGTCGCCGCGGGCCTTGTCGTAGCCGCAGTGGGGGCAGGTGCCCTCGACGTAGCGGTCCGGGAGGAAGCGGCCGTCGGTGGGGCTGTACACCTGGCGGATCGCCCGCTCCTCGATGAAGCCGTTCTCGTGGAGGCGGCGGGCGAAGTGCTGGGTGATCTCGACGTTCTGCGGGCTGGAGCTGCGGCCGAAGTAGTCGAAGGCCAGCGCGAAGCCGTCGTAGACCGCCTTCTGCGCGTCGTGTGCCTGCGCGCAGAACTCGTCCACCGGGAGGCCCCGCTCCTTCGCGGCCAGTTCGGCGGGGGTGCCGTGCTCGTCCGTGGCGCAGATGTACAGGACGTCATGGCCGCGCTGGCGGAGGTACCGGGAGTACACGTCCGCCGGGAGCATGGACCCCACCATGTTGCCCAGGTGCTTGATCCCGTTGATGTACGGAAGGGCGCTGGTGATGAGGTGTCGAGCCATGGCTTGGCTGCTCCCGGGTCGGTCGGTTTACGAACCTTGAAATCGTAGCCGACATGGGTGGGCCGCCCGCTTCCCGTTTTAAGGGGTGGGAAGGGGGCGGCCCGTTCGTCTTTCCGGCGGTTTCCTACGGTCGCCAGTCCGCGAGTACGCCCGTGTAGAGCTCGGTGTCGGTGAGCTCGCGGGGGGTCGGGCCCGCGTGGAAGAAGGACGTGTTGCCGGTCTTCAGCTTGCGGAGGTAGTCGAAGGCCTTGTTGTCGTGCTCGCCGAAGGCGACGAAGGCGAAGTGGATGTGGGGGTGGGTCTTCGCGGCGTCGGCGAGGGCCTGGGTGGCGGGGGTCTTCGCGTCGGGGGCGCCGTCGGTCTGGAAGATCACGAGGGCGGGGGTCTTCGCGTCGGGGGCCGTCTTGTCGTGGGTGGCCACGACGTCCTCCACCGCTACGTGGTAGCTGGTGCGGCCCATGCGGCCGAGGGTGGCGTGCAGCTCGTCGATCTTGTTCTCGTGCTCGGTGAGGGTGAGCTCGCCGGTGCCGTCCAGTTCGGTGGAGAAGAAGGTGACGTGGACGGTGGCGTCGGTGTCGAGGTGGGCGGCGAGGGCGAGGGTCTGCTCGGCGAGGGCCTGGGCGGAGCCGTCCTTGTAGTACGGGCGCATGCTCGCGGAGCGGTCCAGGACGAGGTAGGTCTTGGCGCGGGTGCCGGTGAGGTCGTGCTTCTTGAGGGCGGTGGTGGCCGCGCGGTACGCGGTGGCGAGGCTGGGGGCGTGGGTCTTGAGGCGGGCGAGGGTGGTGGCGGGCTCGGCCTCGGCCTTGGCTGCGCCTTCGGCCGGGTTGTTCCCACCCGCACCACCGGTGCCGCTCTCGTCGTCGACCGCGGGTGGCCCCTGAGGGGCGACCTCGCCGTCGGCGACCGCGGGCTCCTCGGCCCGCGCCTCCGCCACGTCAGCAGCCAACGGCTCCACGACGGACTCCGCCACAACCTCAGCCACCGGCTCGGGCTCCGCGACCGGCTCCGCCGCAACCTCCGCCACGGGCTCGGGCTCCGCGACCGGCTCGGGCTCGGCTTCGATGACGGGCTCGGGCTCCGCGACTGGCTCGGGCTCGGCTTCGATGACGGGCTCGGGCTCCGCGACCGGCTCCGCCGCAACCTCCGCCGCGGGCTCGGGCTCCGCGACCGGCTCGGGCTCGGCTTCGATGACGGGCTCGGCCGCTGGGACCGGCTCCGTCGTAGCCTCCGCCGCGGGCTCGGGCTCCGCGACCGGCTCGGGCTCGGCTTCGATGACGGGCTCGGCCGCTGGGACCGGCTCCGTCGTAGCCTCCGCCTCGGGCTCGGGGTCGGCTTCGATGACGGGCTCGGGCTCTGCGACCGGCTCCGCTTCGGCGACTACGACCGCCTCGGGCTCCACACTCGCCTCGGGCTCCGCCACCGGCTCGGCTTCTGCCGTCGGCTCCAGCACGGGCTCCGGCTCGGGCTCGACGACCGGGTCCGTTTCGGCCACCGGCTCCGCGGCCGGCTCCGGCTCGACGACCGGCTCGGGCTCCGCCACGGGCGCAACCTCCGCCGTCGGCTCAGCCTCAGCCTCGGTCTCCGTTGCCTCGGCCATCGCCGCTGCCTCGGTCTTCGCCGTCGGCTCGGCCGTCGCCGTCGCCGTCGGCTCCGGGGCGCCCCCCTGCTTGGGGACCGCGACGTTGTCGAAGGCTGCTGAGACCAGTTCGTGTTCGTCGTCGTCCGTTGCCGGGCGGGGGTCCGGGAGCTTGGTTTCCGGGGTCGGTGCCGGCGTCGGATCCAGGGAAGGCGTGCCGGGGGCACCCTCTGCCTCGGCCGTGCGCTCCTTTCGGGAGCGGCCGAATGCGTTCCGCAGGAGAGTGAGAATGCCCATGTGCGCAACCCTTCGCATGAGTTGTATCCCGTCAATCCCTGGCCAGGACGGACACGTAAGGTTAGCCGCCCCGGAGCGTGATCTTCGGCCGGGATCGCCTGCTGGGCCAACTCAGCTACCGATACCTCCAGTTCACCCTTCGTTCATCGCGCGTCCCCGCTTTCGCACAGCCGTCCCTTTACCGTCCGTCTGGCTGGATTCAAGGGGAAGCAAGGGGAGAACAAAGTGCGCATTCCGCTGCCGCTCATCAGAACGTCGGACGGTTCCCATCCTGGTGGCCGTTCCGCCATGACCTGCCGTTTCCGGTGTGGTGACGCCTGTTTCCACGAGGTGCCCAACACCACCGCAAACCCGTACGTCGGCGACATCATCGCCGGCGCCCTGAGCCGCCGTAGTGTCATGCGTGCCGCCGCCGTGGTGACCGCCGCTGCCGCCGCCGGTACCGCCGCCTCCGTCGCCGCCGCGCCCGCCGCCGAGGCCGCGAGCGGTGCCGACAAGCACAAGCCCACCAGCAAGGGTGCCCGTGGTCTGCGGTTCACCGCCGTCGCGCCCAACACCGACGATGCCGTCACCGTGCCCGACGGCTATGGCCAGAATGTGGTTATTCGCTGGGGTGAGCCCATTCTGCGGGGTGCGCCCGCTTTCGACCCGGAGAATCAGACCGCCAAGGCGCAGGCCCAGCAGTTCGGCTACAACTGTGACTTCCTCGCGCTGCTCCCGCTTCCCGGTGAGCACAACCGGCAGATCCTCGTCGCCAACCACGAGTACACCGACGAGATTCTGATGTTCCGTGGTTATGACGCCGCCAATCCGACGCGTGAGCAGGTCGAGATTGCGTGGGCCGCGCACGGGCTTTCCGCTGTTGTCGTGGAGGGTGAGCGGAAGACGGGGCGGCTCAAGCCCGTTCCCCGGCATCCGCTGAACCGGCGCATTACCGCGAGCACCGAGTTCCGGATCACCGGGCCCGCCGCCGGGTCCGATCTTCTCAAGACCTCCGCCGACCCCTCCGGGACCAAGGCGCTCGGCACGCTCAACAACTGCGCCGGTGGCACCACCCCGTGGGGCACCACGCTGCACGGCGAGGAGAACTTCAACCAGTACTTCGCCAACAGCAGCCGCGCCACGGACAAGCGGTACGGCATCGGCACCGGTGCCACCGAGCGCCGCTGGGAGCTCTTCGACAAGCGGTTCGATGTCGCTCAGGAGCCGAATGAGGTGCATCGGTTCGGGTATGTCGTCGAGCTCGACCCCTACGACCCGCATTCCACGCCCCGCAAGCACACCGCGCTCGGCCGCTTCAAGCACGAGGGCGCGACCGTGCGGCTGACCGGCGACGGGCGTCCGGTCGTCTACACCGGTGACGACGAGCGCTTTGACTACTTCTACAAGTTCGTCGGCAGCAAGCGGATGATGAAGGGCAGCTCGCGGGCCGCCCGTGAGCACAATCTCTCGCTGCTCGACGAGGGCACCCTCTACGTCGCCAAGCTCACCGGTGACTCGCCCGCCATCGAGATCGACGGCACCGGCAAGCTCCCGGCCGACGGTGAGTTCGACGGCTCCGGTGAGTGGATCCCGCTGGCCACCGCCACCGCCAAGGGTGCCGTCAGCCACGTCGAGGGCATGAGCGCCGAGGAGGTGTTCGTCTTCACGCGGCTCGCCGGTGACAAGGTGGGTGCCACGAAGATGGACCGCCCCGAGGACGTCGAGCCCAACCCGCACACCGGCAAGGTGTACGTCGCCCTCACCAACAACTCCAACCGCGGTGTCGGCGCCAACGCCAAGGCGGACGAGGCCAACCCGCGCAACGCCAACAAGCACGGCCAGGTCCTGGAGCTGACCGAGCGCTGGAACCGCGCCGACAGCACCAGGTTCGCCTGGAGCCTGTTCCTGGTCGCCGGTGACCCCAACGACCCGGCCACCTACTTCGCGGGCTTCCCCAAGGACCAGGTCAGCCCGATCTCCTGCCCGGACAACGTCGCCTTCGACCCGCACGGCAACCTGTGGATCTCCACCGACGGTGCCCAGCTCGGTTCGCACGACGGCCTCTTCGGGGTCGCTACGCGCGGTGACCGGCGCGGTGAGCTGAAGCAGTTCCTGACCGTGCCGCGCGGCGCCGAGACCTGTGGCCCGCTGGTTCAGGACCGCCGTGTCGTGGTCGCCGTGCAGCACCCGGGTGAGATCACCGGCGCGACCGTGGAGAAGCCGGAGAGCACCTGGCCCGACGGTCCCGGCACCTACGTCCGCCCGGCCGTGGTGGCCGTGTGGCGCAAGGACGGCTGCGACATCGGCGTCTGAGCCTGGCCGGCCGACGCGGTGGGCTGCGGAGGGGCTGGAACGGGCGGGCTTCGCGTGCCGTCGTGTTCCAGCCACTTCCGGTACTCGGGGGCGTTCCGCGCCGCCTCCCAGTACGCCTCCTCCAGCGCGGGGAACGCCCCGTTCAGATCGGCGTCCGCGCGGGCCGCGAGCAGCAGCCGTACGCCCAAGGGGTCGCCGCGCAGTCTTCGTACCGCCATGTCGGGGCGGGGCAGGGCGGTGGGCTGGCAGACGGTGACGGCCTCGCCGATGGCGACCAGCGCCGCGGCCGTGTGGTAGTCGCCGTGCAGGACGTCCGGGGCGACCCCGGCGTCCCGGAACATCCGGCGCACCCCGTCCCACTCGCCGTCCACGCTCGGGTCGACCATCCACCGGTCGCCCGCCAGGTCGTACAGCTCGACCTCGGTCTTCGCGGTGGCCGGATGGTCGGCGGGGAGGGAGACGAACTGCGGTTCGCGTTCCATGAGGACCCGCAGCCGCAGTTCGCCGGGGAAGTGCAGCGGGGTGCCCTCCACCTCGTGCACGAAGGCGACGTCGAGCTGGCCGTCGGCGACCATGCGCAGCAGGGTGTTGGCGGAGACGTCCATGTGGAGCGTGGGCTCCCGGCCGTCGCCGCGCAGCCGGCGCAGCCAGCCCGCCAGGGCCCGGCTCGCGGTGGAGCCGACCCTCAGGCGCGGGCCGCCCGCGGCGGCCGAGCGGGCCTCGGTGACCAGGGAGCGCATCTCGGCCACCAGGGGGCGGGCCCGGCTGAGCACCAGGCGGCCCAGCGGGGTGGGGCGGCAGCCGGTGCGGGTCCGCAGGAACAGCGCGCCGCCCAGCTCCTGCTCGATCCGGCGCAACTGCGTGCTCAACGACGGCTGTGCGACGCCGAGTTGACGCGCGGCGCGGTGCAGACTGCCGGTGTCGGCTATGGCGCACAGCGCGCGGAGGTGCCTGACCTCAAGCTCCATGTCCTTGAAGCCTAAAGCGGATTCAGGGGTTTCACCAGACGCATGAACACCGGTTGACACACGCGAATCGGGCGCCCGATAGCCCGGTCCTATCGCCGGTTGCCATCATCACAGCCGCCGTACAGGCGTCGAGACTCACCGAGGACGACTCACCCCCACCAAGGAGTCCTCGATGAGTATCTCCCTTTCCCTGTCAGCGCGTTCGGCCGCGGCCGTCGCCGTCAGTCTGGCGGCCCTGGGGCTGGCCACCGCGGCCCCGGCGACCGCGGCACCCGCCCCGATCCCCGCCCCGCACGCCGGGTACACCGGCACCGCCGCCGAGGCCGCCGCCAACCGGGCCTTCTTCCAGGCCGTCCTGGAGTCGGTCGCCGAGAAGCGCGCGGCGAACCCGAGCAGCACCGCCGCGGTCACCGTCGTCTACGACGCCTCGCGTGCGCCCACGTTCAGCGCCCAGATAGCCCGCTCCACCCAGATCTGGAACAGCTCGGTGTCCAACGTCCGGCTCCAGCAGGGCTCCAACGCCGACTTCAGGTATTACGAGGGAAATGACTCGCGCGGCTCGTACGCCTCGACGGACGGGCACGGCCGGGGCTACATCTTCCTCGACTACCGGCAGAACCAGCAGTACGACTCCACCCGCGTCACCTCCCACGAGACCGGTCATGTCCTCGGTCTGCCCGACCACTACTCGGGCCCGTGCAGCGAGCTGATGTCGGGCGGCGGTCCGGGCACGTCGTGCCGCAACGCCAACCCGAACGCGAATGAGCGGGCCCGGGTGAACCAGCTGTGGGCGAACGGTCTCGCGGCCGCGATGGACAAGGCTCTGGAGAAGTCGGGTCGTTGATCCCACCCCCCACCGGTGCGGCCGCCCTCCTGCACAGGGCGGCCGCACCTGTGTGCCGGGCGTTCAGCGGGGGGACGCGATGGCTCTTGCCGCCGCCACCTCCTGGCGCAAGGGCTCCAGGACGCTGCCGGACGGGCCCGTGAGGTCGGTGCGGACCTCGTACAGGACGTCCGCCTCGCGCAGTCCCTCCGACAGCTCGCGCAGTTGCCGGGCGACCTGGACGGTCTCCGCCTGGGACGGGGGCGGGGCGCCGTGCTTGACGCGGACCCGGGCGGCCGTGGTCGCGTCGACGATGCGTTCCACCGCGACGACCAGCGGCCACCAGGCGGCGGCCCGGCGGCCGGTGGGCGGTGGTTCGGTCAGGGCGCGCTGGAACTCGGTGCGGATGACGGAGAGGTCGCGGTACAGGCGGCGGCGCATCCGGGCGCGGGCCGGCGGGTCCACCGCCTCCGCGCCGAACGCGCCCTCCACATAGCGCGCGGTGTCGGCGACCGCGTCCGCGAGCCGGTCGCCGACCCGGGTGCGCCAGCTCTCCGGCCACAGCAGATACCCGGCGACCAGGGCGATCCCGCAGCCCATCAGGGAGTCCAGCAGGCGGGGCAGGAGGAGGTCGGTGCCCTCGTGGTTCAGCACGTCGGACAGGAGCAGGATCACCGGGGTGATGGCGGCGGTCTGGTAGCCGTATCCGCGCGGGGTCAACGCCGGGATGAGCGGGGCCAGCAGCAGCATCACCGGTACGTCCCACCAGCCCCGCGGCACCTGTGAGAGCACTGCGGCCGCGACGACCAGACCGGCGACCGTGCCGAGGGCGCGCAGCAGGGCGCGGGAGAAGACCGAGCCGAAGTCGGGCTTCATGACGAAAGTGATGGTCAGGGCGACCCAGTAGGAGCGGGGCACCGCGACGATCGACACCAGGACCTGGGCCACGCCGATGCACAGGGCCAGGCGCAGTCCGTAGCGCCAGGAGGCGGCGGACAGGGCGACGTTTCGGGCGGCGCGGGCGGCCCGGATGCCGAGCGCGGCGGGGCGGCCGAGGCGGTCGTCGATGCCGCGCGGGTCCACGTCGGGGGCGGCGACCACATCGGCGGCGTGGCGCAGGGCGTGGTCGACGGCGCGGGTGGTCTCGGTGGTCGGCGTCGGCAGCTTCAGCCCGGTCGGGCCGGTGTACCCGGTCTCCACGGCCTGCGCGAGATGCCGGACGCCCTCGGGGATCTCGGGCGGCAGCGGCCGGCCGCTCAGGTGGACGGCGGGGGCGGCCTCCACAACCGGGATGACCGCGTTCAACTGGGCGAGCAGCCGCGTCAGTTCGGGGCTGCGGCCGTGGTGGCGGGTGCGCCGGGCGAGGATGAGGTCGTACGACTGGTTCAGGGACTGGGTGACGGTGTGCCGGGCCTCGTCGTACGCCTCGGGGCGGTCGGTGACGGCGAGGAGGTCGGCGACCGTGCGGTAGGTGTCGGCGACCGCGGCCCGCTCCGGGACCCCGCCCCGCAGCGGCCAGGCGAGCAGCGCGAGGAGCAGGACGAGGAGCCCGCCGCCGGACACCAGCAGGGGCGCCAGCCACCACTCGCCGGGCATCGGCAGGCCCGCGCCCACGACGGCGTTCAGCAGCAACAGCAGGCCCGACACGGAGGCCACCGCCCCGATCGTCGAGATCATCCCGGAGACCAGGGCGACCGCGGTCAGCACGGCGACCGCGACCCAGCCGTGCCCGAACACCAGCGAGCCGACGGCGATCCCGACGGCACCGAAGAGCTGCGGGACCGCGATGTTGAGGATCCGCATCCGGTACGCGTCCGCGGTGTCCCCGATGACCCCCGACAGCGCCCCCATCGACGCGAGCGCCCCGTACTCCGGCTCCCCGACCGCCAGCCCCACCGCCAACGGCAACGCCATGCCCACCGCCGCCCGCCCCACGGCCGCCCGGTTCACCGGCGCCACCTGCGGCTGAAGGTTCCGGACCAGCCAGTCGGGAGGCGTGAGACCTACGGGGAACTCGCGGGGCATGCGCTCATTATGAGCAGGCGGGTCACCCCGGTTCATGGAGGGTGATGTCCGCCAGGACCGCTCGGTGGTCCGTGTCGGGCAGGTCCAGGAAGCGGACCCCGCGGGCGGAGAAGTCCCGCGACAGCAGTACGTGGTCGATCTGGACGCCCAGGGTCGGGGAGGTGCGGGACGGCCAGGTCGGGGTGCGGGAGGCGTCCGTGAGGCGGGCCGCGTCGCGCAGGCCCGTGTCCAGGATGCCGCGGAAGGCCGCGTGGTCCTGGGAGGCGTTGAAGTCACCGGCCAGGATCGTGGGCGTCGAGTCGTCCTCGGCGGCGAAGTCCCGCAGGCCGCCCAGTTCGCGGCGCCAGACGTCGACCTGGCCGGGCAGCGGCGGCATGGCGTGCGCGAGTTGGAGGCGTACGGCGTGTCCGCGGACGTCGGCGATCGCGCCGGGCATGCGCATCGTGCCGGGGACGCCGTCGGTGCCGCGCAGGGGGAACCGGCTGAGGATCAGCGAGCCGTCGGAGCCCGCCGCCGCCTCGCCCTCCCGGTGCGGATAGTCCGCGCCGAGGTTCTCCTTCAGCCGGGCGTCGCAGGTCTGTTCGCACTCCGCGACGAAGACCACGTCCGGCCGCTCCCGGCGGACGGCGGCGATCAGCGCGTCCGTGGCCTGTCCGAACTCCACGTTCGAGACCAGCACCCTCAGGGAGGCGACGGGCGGACCCTCGGGGCCGCCGGTCCGGCCGTACGGCTCGATGAACCAGGCCAGCAGCCCGAGCGCGACCACGCCCCACACCAGCCCGGTCCACCAGCGGGCGAGCAGCGCGCAGGCCAGGGCGAGTCCGGTGGGCGCGAGCAGCCACGGCAGGAAGGCGAGCAACTGCGGTACGGGGGTGATCCCGTCGGTGTCCGCGGCCCGGCAGCCCAGTACGACGCTCACCCCGGCCAGCAGCAGCCCCGCGCACCACGCCAGGAACCGTCGCCCGTCCGCCCGGGCCTCCGCCCGTTCCTCGACCGCAGTGCCCAACACCCAGCCCCTCGTTCAAGACCCTTCCCTCAAGGACGAGTCCCCGCCGCCGAAGGTTGCCGTCGGCGCGTCAGCAGCCAGGTGCCCAGGGCCACCGCGAGGCCCACCGCCACCAGCAGCCAGGACACCGTGCGCAGCGTCTGGGTCAGGGCGTCGTACACCGCTCCCGCGGCCGGGCGGTGGACGTCGTCGGGGAGGTCGGCGAGGGTGAGCCGGCGGCCGAGGGCGACGGCGAGGGCCAGGAAGGCGCCGCCCAGCGCGGTACCGAGCGCGATCGCGGTCACCGCCCGACGGCGGCACGCCGCCACCGCGATCCCGCCGACCGCCAGCACCGCGGCCGACACGGGCAGCCAGAACCCGGCGACCTCCAGCGCGCGGAACCCCCTGCGCAGCCGCTCCAGTTCGGCGGCGGGCAGCACCGCCACCTCGGTGTGCTCGACCGGGATCCGGCTCGCGAACGGCACGTTGTCCGCGGCGAGCCGCTCCTTCACCTCCGCGGCCACCGGCGCCAGATCGACCGTGACCTCGCCCCCGCCGCCGTCCCGCACGGCCCGCAGCACCGCGTCGTGGACGGCCCGGTTGCCGCTGTCCCAGGCGGTGCGGAAGGCGTCGGTGCCGGTGAAGGAGCGCACCGCGTCCCGCACGAAGGGCCGCAGCGGCGGTTCGGCGTCCGTCTCGGCGACGATCCCGTCCCCGACCGTCTCCACCACCACCTCCCGCACGGCCGGATCGGTGGCCAGCGGCGCCATCGCGGTGACGTACCGGCCGGTGTCGGCGAGCCCGTACGACGCCCAGGCCGCCAGCGCGCCGAACGGCACCAGCAGACAGGCCAGCGCGATCAGCGCGGCCGAGACGGCGTTCCGCAGACGGGAGGACACGGCTCCAGCGAAAGCGGCCGCGACCGGCCCCGCCAGCGCTGCGCGGCCGGATGGCCGAGGGGCCGCACCCCTTGGGGGAACCGGGCTCCCGGCTCTCCGGTGGAGGGTTCACCCGAACGGGTGTTTCCTGGGTTTGGGGAGAAGGAGGCCGATCATGCGCACCACTCCGGCCCTGCGGACCCTGGCCGTGGCCCTGCTCACCGGCGGCTCCCTGGTCGCCGCGACGGCAGGCGCGACGGCGGCAGCGCCGGCCCCGCCGACATTCGCCGACGGTAGCGGTGGAGGCGGCGGCGGTCATCACGGTCCGATCTGGGGCACCGTCATTTCCCACACGAAGCTCAACGTCCGGCAGGCGCCGACCACCCACTCGCCCGCCGTCACCTGGCTCGCCCCGGGCAGCCAGGACCGCGTGGACTGCAAGGTCCGCGGCCAGAGCGTCAACGGAAACCCGCACTGGTACTGGCTCGTGGGCGCCCAGGGCTGGGCCAGCGCCGCCTTCGTCGACACCGGCGGCGCACGGGTGCCGACCTGCTCGGACCCGTGTCCGGAGTGGAAGGACGGCTCCTGGCACAACTGGGACCAGCCGTTCACCAGCGGCTCGGCCACCCATGACACGTCCACGAGCGACTCCTGGAGCGCGTCCGGCTCGTGGAGCGCGTCCGGCTCGTGGAGCTGGAGCGCCTCCGGATCGTCGTCCAGCGGCTGGAGCCTGCTGGGCGGCTGGTGAGGGAAAGGTGAGGGAGCGCGTGGGCCCCGGCCGCTGCAGCCGGGGCCCACGCGTGGTCCATGACCGGTCAGCGGGGCAGCCGGTTCCCCTCGGCGTCCTCATTGGTGTAGTAGCGGTAGAAGAACACCGCGAAGATGGCCGCCGTGATCACCAGGCTCATCACCACGGACCGCAGGACGCTCGCGCCGGTCTGGCTGTAGAGGAAACCGAAGGCGGCGCCGGCGAAGGCCGACTTCGTCAGCGAGTGCAGTTCCCGCTTCATCATGGGCGCCAGCGTGGCCACCGCGATGCACAGCACCATGAAGGCGATCGCGGTGACGAACCCGAACAGGATGTTCCAGCCGGTGATCTCGCCGCCGCCGCGCCGGTTGGCCGCAGCCCAGTAGCCGTAGACGAGCCCGAGGACGACCGGGATCCCGAACCGCGCCATGGTGTGCGTGCGCTCGCTGAAGATGTCCGACGGGGCGGACGCCCTGGCCATCCGGCCGGGTGTGGGTGCCGCGTGAGCCATGAGAGGACTCCTTCCTCCTCGCCCCCGAACTCCAGAGCACACCCGGGGCGGGGGCCCTGGCAAGTCGAAGATGCGGGCCGTGCACCCCCGTGTTTCGCTGGCGGCATGAGCGGGCGCGGACTGAGACCGGCGAGCGGTCGTCCGGCCCGCCGTCTGCTGCCCGGGGACCCGGTCCGGCGTCACCAGATGCTGCGGGTGGGCGGCCGGAGCGTGGCCTGGATGCCGCCGCTGGTGCTGCTCATCGCCATCGTGGTGATCGACTACCACACGGCGCGGGACTTCCGGATCATCTCCTGGCTGGTCCTCGTTCCCGGTATCGCCGCCGCGATCTGCGGGGTGTGGGGGACGGCCGCGTTCGCCCTGCTCTCGACGTTCACCTATCTGGTCGCGGACAGCATCCTGCCCAACGAGTACCAGGCCGGGCCCGCCGACTTCGCGCTCTCCGCGATCGGCGGTGTCCTGGCCACGCTGGCCTGCGCGGTCCGGGTCCGCGGCGAGGCCCGCATGCTGCACATGCGGGACGTCGCCGAGACCATCCGCCGCACCGTGCTGCGCCCGCTGCCGTCCCCCTGGGGCGGCCTGGACCATGCCGCGGTGTATCTCACCGCCGACGTCGAGGCGGCGGTCGGCGGCGACTTCTACGACGTCCAGCCGGGCCCGCAGGGCACCCGGGTCCTCATCGGTGACGTCCAGGGCAAGGGGCTCGGCGCGGTGGAGGCGGCCGCCGCGCTGCTCGGCACCTTCCGGGAGGCCGCCTTCCACGAGTCGGACCTCGCGGTCGTCGCGGAGCGGCTGGAGACCCGGATGGTCCGGCACACCCGGCACCTGGCCGCCCTCGGCCGGGACGACGGCGACCGCTTCGCCACCGCGGTCCTGCTGAACTTCCCGGCGAACGACCCCACCGCCCTGGAATCGGTCGTGTTCGGCCATGAGCCGCCCCTGCTGGTGGGTCCCTCGGGGATACGGCAGCTGCCGCCGGGCGGCGCGCTCCCGCTCGGCCTCGGCGAGCTCACCGCCGGCTCGGGACCGCCCGTGGTCCTCCGCTCCCGCCTCGGTCCGGACGAGACGGTGCTGCTGACCACCGACGGTGTCACCGAGGCCAGGGACGGCATCGGCGCCTTCTACCCCCTCGCCGACGAGGTCGCCCGGGGCGTGGCCGCCGACCCCCGGCTCACCGACCCGCAACGCCTGGTCGCCTACGTCCGCGACGGCACCCTGCGCCACAGCGGCGGGCGGCTGGCCGACGACACCACGGTGTTCGCGGTACGGCGGGCCGGGTGAAGGGGACGTTTGCACTGCGGAGGCCCCCCTTTGCAGCCGCAGCGGTTACGGTGCTGACGTACGTGATCGACGGGGGATGGGGAGGGACCGATGCCCGGAACCGTGCTGCTGCTCGCCGTCTCACCGGCGGGCAAGGGATGTCTGGTGGACGCGGCGTCCGTGCTCCCCGTCCTGGCGGCGGTGCCGCCCGCGGTGCTCGCCGGTACGGAGACGGCGAACGTCGTCGAACTCGCCGACCCCCTCGAACCGCAGGCCGTCCTGACCCGGCTGCGCGCCGCCGCGGCGGCCCCGGGACCGCTCACCGTGTTCATCACCGGCCAGCTCCAACTCGACCGCAGGCAAAGGCTGGTGCACCTGGCGCTGGCCCGCACCACGCCCTCGACGGTGCGCTACACGGCCCTGCCCTGGCACTGGGTCCGGGAGGAGCTGCGGCTGCGCCCGCCGGGCACGACGAGCCTGGTCCTCGATCTGCACGCGGACCCGGAGACCTGGGAGCACCTGCGCACCCGACCGCTGGACTCGGGCCGCGACAGCGCCGTCTACGGCCGTATCGCGCCGCCGCCGGGCAGACGGGTGGTGGCGGTGCCGTCGTACATGAAGGCGGTGGCGACGATCCTGCGCAGCGGACGGCGGCCCGAGCTCGCGGAGTTGCATCAGCAGGCGTTGGCGCGGCTCGGGGACGAGGAGCGCGCGGACCTGGTGCTGGGCGCGCCGGGGGTCGCGGTGGTGGATCCGCACTCCGCCATCACCGAGGCCGTGAACTCCGGTCGGCACGGCGACGCCGACGCGCTCGCCGCCCACCACGAGCGGATCGCCCTCCAGACGTACGGGCCGGGTTCGGCCGAGGCCCTGCACTGGGCCGAAGTACGGGCCGACCTGGGGATGTTCGCCGGGGACGCCGTGCGCAGCTGCCGGGCCTGGCTCGGGGTGGCGTCGGCCCGGCTGGCCGCCGGGCAGCCGCCCCAGGACCCGCATGTGGAGTCCGCCGTGGACCGGGCCCACCACCAGTGGGGCCGGATCGCCGACCCGGCGCGAGCCCAGGAACTCGGGCTCGCGCTGGCCGACTTGAGGACGCGGGTGCCGGGGCGGCGGCAGGGCGCGCTGGACCATGTCCAGCGGCAGCTCCAGCGCCTCAGCTCGTGAACGTGAAGTACTTCCAGGTGCCGTACGTCGTGGTGTTCACGCTGTCGCCCGAACCGCTGATGTAGGAGTTGCGCACCCGGAAGCGGTAGCCGGTGGGCGGGGTGCCGGTGAGCTGGACGGCGGACCGGCCGGCGGAGTCGAGCTTGAAGTACTCGGCGTACGTGGTCTGCCAGACGCCCCCGGAGTACACCTGGATCTGGAGCTTCTGCTTGCGGCCCCCGTACGGCGGCAGGGTCGCGGTGACGACCGGGTCCTTGGACACCTTGAACCAGTGGTAGGTGTGGTTCCAGGCGTACTTCGTCTTGTAGTGGCCGCTGAGCACCGTCGAGATCGACACCTTGGCGCCGACCGTGCTGGTCACCGACCGGGGCTGGTAGCGGGCGTCCCCCGCGAACTTCGCGGTGAGCGTGGTCTTGCGCTTGAGGTCGACGACCACCGACAGGTTGCCGGAGGAGTCGACCGTGCCGGACTTCACCAGCTTGTTGGGCTTGTCCGAGCCGAAGGGGTTGGCCCAGATCTCGACCTTGCGGTTCTTGTAGGTCGTGCCCAGGTGGGCCGTGAACTTCACGTCGGCGCCGTAGTTGTACACCTTGCCGTTGTTGTTCAGCGTCAGCGTCGGCTTGGCGCGGGAGACCTCGACGGTGTCGGAGGCGGTCGCCGAGGTGTGGGCGGCGTCTCCCTGGTAGGTCACCGTGTACGTCACCTTGCCGCCGGCCGGCGGGGTGTCGGTGAAGCTGAACTTGCCGCCGGTGCCGAGGGACTTGGTGCCGAGCGACTTGCCGTCCGGTGACTCCATGTCGGTGCGGGTGACCTTGACCGGGGTGCCGGAGGGCAGGGCCAGACCGGTGGTGAGGGTGCCGCTCACGGTGAGGGACTTGGCCCGCGGGGCGGTGGCCGGCGCGGTCACCTTCAGCGTCGCGGCGTACTTGCGGGGCTCGTCGACGACGCGGAACTGGGGCGTGTAGTAGGTGTCCGTGATGACGAACAGCTCGCTGCCGTCGGCCGACCAGTTCGTGGTGTGGCCGCCCCACGGCATCCAGTCGCGGGACAGGTTGCGCACGTTGACGGGCAGGGCCGGGTCGGTGGGGAAGACATAGGTGTCGCCCACGTCGTCGGTGTCGAGGACGGTGGCCGCGACCGTGCCGTCCGGGGCGACGGCTACCGTCTCCGGCTCGGAGGGCACCGGGTAGGTGCGCACCTGCGCCAGGTCGGAGAGGCGGTACTCGGTGAGCGCGCGGTTGCCGGGCCCGGCCACGACGACGTTCTGTCCGTCGGGGGTGAGTGCGGCGTCGTTGTAGAAGCCGCCCTTCTCGGCGGAGGCGCTGATCACCGGGGTGCCGGAGGAGGTGTCGTAGACGACCATCGGGCCGGAGCTGATGTGCGCGTCCAGGGCGAGCAGCGTGCCGGGGTTGTCGGGGTCGGCGTACAGCTGCGGCGGGCTGGAGAAGTTGTGGCCCGCCAGGTCGAGCGTGACCGTCGGGGTCTCGGCGGTCAGGTCGACCATGCCGAGCTCGGAGTCCCACTGGTCGCCGTAGCCGAACCACAGCCGGCCGTCGGCGTAGGCCACCCGGGAGGGGATGGTCTGGGCACCGGTCGGGTACTCGGCGGTCCGGGTGAGCGTCGCCGTGTCGAACGCGACGATCTTGTCGGCCCCTCGCACCGCGACGTACAGCGTGCCGCTGTCCGGGCTGAGTTCGAGGTCCCCCACCTGGGGCAGCCCGGTGAGGGTGCCGAGAGGGGCGCCCTTGGAGTCGGTGACGGCTATCCGGTCGCCGTACCGGTCGGCGATGAACACCCGCTGGTGGGCGCCGTCCACGACCATGTCCGTCGCGTCCTCCAGGGCCTCGACGGGCCGGACGGAGTCGGCGGCGGCCGGTACGGCGGCGAGGGCCGCCGAGCTGATGAGGACCGCCAGTGCGGTGGCGGCCGTCGTGAGAGTGCGTCTGCGCACGCTGTTTCGAACCCCCCGGAACGAATGGAATGTGCGCAGAGATTAAGTCATGTCTTCAACAAACAAGTCAGCGCCCCCGACACCAGGGTCCGCACCCCCGTCGGCACGACGGCGAGGTCGGGCGCGAAGTGCGGGCTGTGGTTGCTCGGCACCGACTCCGACCGGCGCACCGGATCGTCCCCCGGCACCGCGTCCCAGGTCGCGGGCGGGGTGCTCGTCACGAACCAGTAGGAGTACGGCAGCTTGCCGTCCGCGAGGTGCGAGAAGTCCTCGCTGCCCATCGCCGGACCCGGGTCGAAGACGGCCTCGGCGCCGAACTCCGCGCGGTGCGCGGCGGCGACCCGGCGGTCGGTGTCGGCGTCGTTGACGGTCACGGGGAAGGAGCTCCCCAGCGTCACCTCGGGCTCCCGCGGACACCCGGCCGCCAGGCACTCGCCCTGCGCCATCCGCCGGATCGCGTCGACCATCCGGTCCCGGACACCCTCCGACTGCGTACGGAGGTTGAGGGAGATCCGGGCGGTGGAGGGGATGACATTGGCCGCCGTCCCCGCCTCGATCCGCCCCACGGTCAGCACGGCCTGCTCCCGCGCGGCCAGTTCCCGGCTGACGATCGTCTGGAGCCGCGTGACGAGGAAGGCGGCGGTGACGACGGGATCGACGGTGGTCTCGGGCCGCGAGCCGTGCCCGCCCCGCCCGTGCACGACGATGTCGACGTCGGTCGTGGCCGCCATGATGAGCCCCGGCACATGCGCGATCCCGCCGACCGGTCCCGGCGCGACATGCTGCCCGAGCAGGACGTCGGGGCGCGGGAACCGCTCGTACAGCCCGTCCGCGACCATGGCCGCCGCCCCGCCGCCGACCTCCTCCGCGGGCTGCCCCACCACCAGCAGCGTGCCGGACCAGGAGTCCCGCCGCGCCGCCAACTCCTCGGCGGCGCCCACGAGCCACGTGACATGCATGTCGTGCCCGCACGCGTGCATCACGCCGGGCACGGTGGAGGTGTACGCCAGCCCGGTCTCCTCCGGTACGGGCAGCGCGTCCATGTCGGCCCGCAGCAGTACGGTCGGCCCGTCGCCGTTGCGGAGCATCCCGACGACTCCGGTACGGCCGACGCCTTCCGCGGTCTCGAACCCCGCCGCGTTGAGCTTCGCCGCGAGCAGGGACGCCGTGCGGTGTTCCTGGAAGGAGAGTTCGGGGTGCCGGTGGAGGTCCCTGTAGAAGTCCTCAAGGTCGGAGGTCATGGGGGCAGGTTATTTGCTGATTTCCGGTACGAGGGTGTAATGGCGTGGTTACTCTCAGCGCGGAAACGTAGCGGCACGCTCGTTCGAGTGAACGGCTCCAGGTTCCGGATCTGCGGTGCCGGTCTACTCTGGGACCGTCGCGCTGAGCGAAGGAGGTCTGTCATGGCGACGGCGGAGCCGATCATCATGCCGGGGTACCAGGGCGAGGCCATTCAGGGGCCGTATGACGACCCTGACGGCGACAGCGACGCGGACAGTGGCGTGCCCGACCACACGGGCGCGAGCGTGGAGCAGGTCTTCGAGCTCTTCAGTGCGGCGGCCCCGAAGGGCTGGCGCGTGGAGCTGATCGAGGGAGAGATCTGCGTGACGCCACCGGCCAATGGGGAGCACGAGGAGATCGTGTCGAAGGTCAACCGCCAGATCATCCGCAAAGACCCCGACGACTTCCTGTTCACCTACACCGGCATCGGCCTCAAGGTTCCCGGTGCGTCCCAGACCGGCAACGTCGTCCCCGACCTCGTCGTCGCTCCCGAAGGGAGCTTCGACGACGAGAAGCAGTGGCACGAAACCCTGTCCGTCCTGCTGGTCGCCGAAGTGACCTCCCCCGGTACGGCCGACCGTGATCGCGAAAAGAAGATCCGCGGTTACGCCCGCGCCGGTGTCCCGGTCTACCTGCTGATCGACCGCGAAGAAGCGGAAGTCGTCGTCTACTCCGACCCCTCCGGCGACGAGTACGGCAAGAGCCACAAGTTCAAGGTCGGTCTGCCGGTCCCGCTCCCCGCTCCCTTCGGGTTCGAGCTGGACACCTCGGCGTTCTGAAGAACCGGATCCGCCGCCCGCGCCGGGCCCGCGTTGGCCGCCAGAACCAGCGTGGCCACGGCCACGATCGCGGCGGCGATACCGCGGGCATAGCGCACGCTTGTGCTGGTTCGTTCGAGCACGGCGACCTCGCAACGGTGTATTGACGCGATGTATTAAGCGGGCTCGGTAATCAGGCTTAATTCCCGGTTTAACCTAGGGGCTGTCGGAGTCGAACGGCAAGAGGCACTTGGGGAGTTGGGCCATGTCGGAGCGCGACGATCCGTTGACCATCGGTCGCCGGGTGCAACAGTGGCGGGCCGAGCGCGGGCTCACGCAGAAACAGCTGGCCGAGCCCGCGTACACGCCCGCCTACATCTCCACCCTGGAGGCGGGCCGGGCGCGGGCCTCCGACGAGGCGCTGAAGCACATCGCCGAACGGCTCGGCGTGGCGTTCGACGAGCTGATCACGGGGCGGTCGGCACGGCTCGCCACCGAGCTGCGGCTGCAACTCACCGGCGCGCAGCGCACTTTGGCCACCGGTGCCACCGAGGCCGCCGCCGAGTCGTTCGCGGCGATCCTCGCGGAGGCGCAGCCGCAGGGGCTCGTCGAGGAGCGGGTGGCGGCGCTGCTCGGGCTCGGGGAGTGCGGGCTCGACACCGGGGATCTGGACACCGCTCGGCAGCGGTTCGAGCAGGCCGAGGAGGCGCTGGCCGGGGCTCCCCTGACCGCCCGGGTCCCGGCCCTGCGCGGACGTGCCACCGCGCACTACCTCGCCGGTGAACTCCGGTACGCCGTCTACCTGCTGGAGTCCACCCTCGACGAGCTGAACCGGGGCGGACTGCACGACCCGGACGCACTGCTCCTGCTGTACGCCAGTGTCATCGGCCCGTACATGGACATGGGCGCCCACGCCCGCGCCGCGCAGGCCGCCGAACTGGCCCTCGCCCTCGCGCCGCAGGCCGGGGACCCGGCGCTGGTCGCCCGGATGCACCGGTCCGTCGCGCGGACGCTGCTGGCGGAGGGGCGGATCGCGGAGGCGGACGCCTCGCTGGCGAAGGCGGCGGAGCTGTACCGGGGCCTGCAGATCCGTACCGAACTGGCCCACTGCCACTGGATGCGCGGGTACGTCTGCGCGCAGAACGGCGAGCTGGACCGCGCCGAGGGGGAGTTGCGGGAGGCGCGGGCCATGCTGTCGGCCAAGCGGGCCGCCCTCTACACCAGCCAGGTCGCGGTGGAGCTGGCCGACGTACTGCACCGGCGCGGCAAGTCCGAGGAGGCCGCCGCGCTCCTCCAGGAGGTGCTGACCGACCTCAGTTCCGAACGCGGCGCCCTGCACTCCGCCGCCGCCCACCGGCTGCTCGGCATCATCGCCGAGGACACCCGCGACACCGAGGCCGCCGAGGAGCACTACGTCCGTGCGCTGAGCCTGCTGGAGCGGGCCGGGGCGGCCGGTGACCTGGCCGATCTGTGCCGGCTGCTGGGCGATCTGCTGCGGCGTACCGGCCGGGTGGAGGCGGCCCTGGACGCGTACCGGACGGGGCTCGGCCACCGTACGGCCCCCGGCACCACCACGCTCGGCCCCGCACCCGCGCAGCCCCCTCTGTGACCTCCGGCTTCCGGGGTTTCGGCACCGCGCCGCCGGGTAGTCGGGTGCCGCGCCCTCAGGTGCGAGGAGGCGGTGACTGTGCGGCCCTCGGACGGTGGGCCCGGTGAGATCCCACGGCGGCTGTGCGCGGTGGCGCTCGAGGTGCTGCCCGTGACCGGCGCCAGTGTCTCCCTGCACGACCACGACATGCCGGTGCGGCTGTGCGCGAGCGGCGCGCAGGCCGCGTATGTGACGGACATCCAGGCCACCCTGGGCGACGGGCCCTGCCAGAGCGCGGTGCGCAGCGGGCGGCCCGTGCTCGCCTGCGATCTGACGGCCGGGCGGGACGCGGAGCGCTGGCCGGTCTTCGCGGAGGAGGCCACGGGGGCGGGGGTGCGGGCGGCGTACTCGCTGCCGCTGGGGGATGAGACGGTGTGCGTGGGCACGTTCGACCTTTACCGCGACCGCCCCGGCGCGCTCACCGCCGGGCAGCTGCGCACCGCGCGGTCGCTGGCCGCGGCGGTGACGATGGCGCTGATGGCGATGGCGCGGGACGCGGTGGACCGGGCCTCGGAGGGGGAGCTGGACCGTACCGACTGGCTGGACGGGCTGATCGACGGCCATGACGGCGTCTACCAGGCCATCGGCATGGTCATGGCGCAGCGGGGCGTCGGCGCGGCGGAGGCGCTGGCACTGCTGCGCGCCCGTGCCTTCGCCGACAGCCGCACGGTGACGGAGATGGCGCGGGCGGTGGTGGAGCACCGGCTGCGCTTCCCGCGGGACTACTGAGGCGGAGCAGATCATTCCCTGTGTGGCGAAATAGTGATGGAGGCGTGAACTCCGTATCTGTTCCCGCAGGTTGACAGGGGATCAAGGGCCACACCACCATGGGCCTCGCGCTGTGGCACATGTGACCAATGAGCCCAGTGCTTCTTCGACCACCACCCCGGTACGGCACGGCCCGCCGTCGCTGCGCGCTGCCCGCCTGCCGTCACCCGGGTTCTGCTCACGTCAAGATGGGGAACCGCATGTCCATAGCGAGACGTGTCATCGCGCGACGCCTCCTGGGGACGGGCGCCGCGTCGCTCGCCCTGTGCGCCGCCACTGTCGCCGCCGCGTCCGGCGCCCACGCCACCGGGACTCCGGGCGGCGACGGCTGGAAGTCGGGCGGCACGTACCAGCCGGGTACCGGCGCGGGTACCGAGACCGCCACCGACCGGTGCCAGTTCTCGCTGAACGGCACGGACTTCTACGACTCCGTCAAAGTCGACGACCAGAGCCTGAAGCCGACCGGCGACGGCAAGGTGCACATCCAGGTCCGCGCCGCGGGCGACGCCACCACCTGCACCGCCTCCCTCGCCTCCTACCTGGCCCACGGCTCGACCTTCGCCACCTCCGGCGAGCAGGTCTTCGTCGACTTCGACACGGTCACCGTGAAGCCGGGCGCCGCCGACTCCCTCGACATCGCGGTGCCGGACGCGGGCTGCTTCGCGCAGGTCGACCTCTACCGCGGTGCCGTGAAGTTCGACGGCAAGCTCGACGCGAACGACGGCTTCGTCCACGGCGACGTGCCCAAGGGCCCGGACCGTCCGGTCATCAAGGACAAGCTGATCGCGGCCTGGAACGGCGGCACCAAGGACTGCACGTCCGTCCCCGAGACGACGCCCCCGGCCACACCGACCGAGCCGGCGCCCTCGGAGCCCGAGGAGTCCACCCCGGCGTCCGAGCCTCCGGCGTCCGAGCCCCCGGCCTCGGAGACCCCGTCGGAGCCGACCCCGGCCGACTCCACCACCGCCCCGGCCCCCACCCCGAACGGCGGCGGCGGCGACCTCGCCGAGACCGGCGCCGACAGCAGCACCCTGCCGATCACCATCGGCGCGGCCGTGCTCCTGGCGGGCGGCGCGGGCATCGTGGTCGCGACGCGCAAGCGCCGCGCGTCGTCGCGGGCGTAGCGGTCCAGAGGGCGCCTAGGGCCTAGGCGCCCTCAACCACCGACAGCCACAGCTTCACGTACCGGTCCACATCCACGTCCAACGCCACGTCCACCAACTGGAGTTCGCGCTCCCCGTGATGGATCTCCGCCTCGCCGGGGCGTGCGCGGCGGTCGACGATGGTCTGGCCGCGGGTGGGGCCGGGGGCGAGGGAGACCTCGACCGGGAGCAGGCCGGTGGTGATGCCGCCGGGGTCGACGACCGCGCACACCGCGCCCGCGTCGCCGAGCCCGCCGGCCGGGTCGTCGCCGTCGGGGTCGGGCGCCGAGGGCCGGTGGGCGAGGAGTTCACCGGCCAGCCGCAGCCGCGGTTCGGAACTCGCCCGCAGCCGCCGCACATCCGCGGCCGGGACCAGCACCCGCTGGAAGACGTCCAGGCCGTACATCGTGATCGGCACCCCGGCGGTGAGCAGGACCGCCGCGGCCTCCGGGTCGTGCCAGACGTTGAACTCCGCGACCGGCGTGGCGTTCCCGACCTCCACCGCCCCGCCCATGAACACGATCCGCTCGATGTTCCGGACCACCTCGGGGTGCGTGCGCAGCAGCAGGGCGATGTTCGTCAGCGGCGCGGTCGGGATGAGTGTGACCGGCCTGGGCGAGGCCAGGATCTCGCGGCGCAGCAGCGTCACCGCGTCCACGTCCACCGGGCGCCGGGCCGGCGCGGGCAGCCCCAGGTCGCCCATCCCGTCGGCGCCGTGGACATGGCTCGCGGTGCGCACCGGCTCGATCAGCGGCCGCTCGGCGCCCCGCGCGACCGGGATGTCCTTGGCCCCGGCCTGCTCCAGCACGGTGAGCGTGTTGCGGACGACGCCCTCGACATCGGTGTTCCCGGCCACGCAGGTCACCGCCCGCACATCGAGACCGGGATGCCGTACGGCGAACAGCAGGGCCAGGGCGTCGTCGACGCCGGTGTCGCAGTCGATGATCACCGGGATGGGCTGACCGTTCACGGGGGCTCCCTCGTCGACGAGCGTCTTCCCACCGACCTTACGCAGCCGCCCACAGTTCGGCCCCGCGAGCCCGCACCCGCTCGCCGATCCGGTGCAGCAACTCGTCCACGGGCAGCGCCCCCGGCCGCCGCCCGTCCCTCAGCCGCAGGGCCGCCAGGTCGCCGTCCGCCTCCCGCTCCCCGATCACCGCCTGGTACGGCACCAGCCGCGCCGCCCGGATCCGGGCACCCAGGGAGCCGTCGGCCGGAGCGGCCAGTTCGGCCCGGAGCCCGAGCGCGCAGGCCCGCCGTACGACCTCCGCGGCCTGTTCCACCTGGTCGTCGGCGACCGGCAGGACCATCAGCTGCACCGGGGCCAGCCAGGCCGGGAAGGCGCCGCCGTGGGTCTCGATGAGGTGGGCGACGGCCCGTTCCACACTGCCGATGACACTGCGGTGCACCATGACCGGCCGGTGTTTCGCGCCGTCGGGGCCGATGTAGTGCAGATCGAAGCGTTCGGGCTGGTGGAAGTCGATCTGGACGGTGGACAGGGTGGACTCACGGCCCGCGGGATCGGTGATCTGTACGTCGATCTTGGGGCCGTAGAAGGCGGCCTCGCCCTCGACCGCCTCGTACTCGACGCCCTCCAGCGCCTCCCGCAGCAGCGCGGTCGCCCGGCGCCACAGCTCCGGGTCGGCGACGTACTTGCCGCCCTCGCCGGGGAGGGAAAGCCGGTACCGGGCCGCTCGGATGCCGAGGTCGGCGTAGGCCCGCCCGATCAGCTCCAGGGCGGCGCGGGCCTCCTGGGCCGCCTGCTCCAGGGTGCAGAAGATGTGCGCGTCGTTGAGGCGGATCGCGCGGACCCTGGTCAGCCCGCCGAGCGCGCCCCACAGCTCGGAGCGGTACATGTCGCCCAACTCGGCCATGCGCAGGGGTAGTTCGCGGTAGCTGTGGGAGCGGGAGCGGTAGATGAGCGCGTGGTGCGGGCAGAGGCTGGGGCGCAGCACGACCTCCTCCGCGCCCACTGGCATCGGCGGGAACATGTCGTCGCTGTAATGGGACCAGTGCCCGGAGGTCTCGTACAGCTTCCGCTTCCCGAGCACCGGCGAGTACACGTGCCGGTACCCGGCCGCCCGCTCCATCCCCCGGATGTACTCCTCCAGTTCGTGCCGGACGACGGCGCCGTCCGGCAGCCAGTACGGCAGCCCCGCGCCCATCAGCGGATCGGTGTCGAACAGGCCCAGTTCCCGGCCGAGCCGGCGGTGGTCGTGCATCTCGTACTCCCAAGTCTGGAGGGCGAGCACCCGGGCCGCGCGAAACGACGAAGCCCCGGGGCACTCGCCCCGGGGCTTCGTCACTGCTCAGGTGTCAGCGCGCCGGGACCGTGTCCGGCGTCGTCGTGCTCGACGGGAAGGCGCGCTTCATGGGGGGACCGTAGCGAGGGATCGCGTGCGGGGCCAAGGGGTTTTCCTCACCCGGACGGACCGGCGCACTGGTGGAGGGGCGTGCGGGGTGGTGCCTTGAAAGCACGCACGCCGATCTTGGAAGCCTCAGGAGGCCCCCGATGCCCCGACCCCCGGCCCGTGTTCTCGCCGTCCCGGTTCTCGCGCTGGGCGTGCTGCTGACGGCGACCGCCTGTGGTGGCGCCGAGGGGCCGGACGCCGCCGGGCCGACGGCGTCCGGCTCGCCGAGCCCGGCCCGGAGCAGCGCCGCCCCCTCCCCGGCGTCCGCTCCCGCGCTCACCGAGGCGCAGGCACAGGCGGCGCTGATCACCGAGGCCGACCTCGGGGAGCCCTGGTCGGCGACCCAGGGCGCGGCGACCTGGCGGGACGGCATGCTCAAGGCGAGCACCGAGCGGGCCGACTGCCGACGGCTGCTGGACACCCTGTACACCGAGGAGTTCTTCGGCCCGGACGCCCGCACGCGCGCGGTGACCGGCCTGGACGACGACTGGGACGGGGCGCAGATCCGCTACCAGGTCGTGGCGCATCCGCCGAAGGAGGCCGGCCGGACCCTGGACTGGCTGAGGTCGCTGCCGAAGAAGTGCGGCGAGTTCACGGCGGTCACCGCGACCGGCGCGCGGGAGTACGCCGAGGTCACCGAGACGGAGCTGCCGGAGAAGGCCGGGGACGCCCGCCAGGGCCTGCGCGTCACCCTCACCGCGCCGACCGACGACGGCGACGCGACCACCCTCACGCTGGACCTCGCCGCGGTCCGGGTGGGCGACGACGCCATCGTCCTCACCAACGGCGGCCTCGGCGACGTCCCCGCCGAAGCGACCTGGGCGGCCACCGAGATCGGCGCCCGGCGCCTGGCGGAGGTACGCAAGCAGGGGCGGGCCCAGGTCTGAGATTCCCGGGTTGAGGACGGGGCAGCGGTGGCAGGGATTGCTCCAGAACCCTCTCGCAGAGGAGACCGCGTGACCGCTCGCCCCACCGCGCCCGATCTCTCCCTCAAGGACCCGAACTGGTGGCGGCAGGCCGTCGTCTACCAGGTGTATCCGCGCAGCTTCGGCGACGCGGACGGCGACGGGCTCGGCGACATCCGGGGGATCACCGAACGGCTCACCCATCTCGCCGGGCTCGGCGTGGACGCCCTGTGGCTCAGCCCCTTCTACCCCTCCGAACTCGCCGATGGCGGATACGACGTCGCCGACCACCGCGACGTCGACCCGCGCCTGGGCACCCTCGACGACTTCGACGCCATGGTCGAGGAGGCCCATCGCCTCGGGCTGAAGATCATGGTCGACATCGTGCCCAACCACACCTCCCACCGGCACAGCTGGTTCCGGGAGGCGCTCGCGGCCGGTCCGGGCTCCGCCGCGCGGGAGCGGTACGTGTTCCGGGACGGACGCGGGGCGCACGGTGAACTCCCGCCCACCGACTGGCAGTCCGTCTTCGGCGGCAGCGCCTGGCGCCGGGTCCCGGACGGGCAGTGGTACCTGCATCTGTTCGCCCCCGAGCAGCCCGACCTGAACTGGTCCCACCCCGAGGTCCGCGCCGACTTCCGCACCACCCTGCGCTTCTGGGCCGACCGGGGCGTCGACGGCTTCCGGGTCGACGTCGCCCACGCCCTGGCCAAGGACCTCACCGAGCCGCTGCGCGACCTGGGCACCCCGGCGCTCAGCGGCGACGAGGCCCTCGCCGCCATACCCCCGGGCAGCCACCCCCTCTACGACCGCGACGAGGTCCACGAGATCTACCGCGACTGGCGCACGATCCTCGACGCCTACTCCCCGCCCCGCATGGCCGTCGCCGAAGCCTGGGTCCCGGGCTCCCGCCGGGTGCTGTACGCCCGCCCGGAGGAACTCGGCCAGGCCTTCAACTTCGAGTACCTGCAAACCTCCTGGAACGCCGGCCGGCTCCGGCGGATCATCGGCGACTCGCTCGCCGACGCCCATGCCGCCGGCGCCTCCGCCACCTGGGTGCTCTCCAACCACGACGTCGTCCGGCACGCCTCCCGGCTGACGCTGCCCCCGGGCACGGAGGAGAACGCCTGGCTGCTGTCCGGCGGCCGCGCCCCCGAGGTGGACCGGGCGGCCGGACTGCGCCGGGCCCGCGCCGCCACCCTGCTGATGCTGGCGCTGCCCGGCTCTTCCTACCTCTACCAGGGCGAGGAACTCGGCCTGCCCGAGGTCGCCGACCTGCCCGTGGAGGTGCTCCAGGACCCGATCTGGGAGCAGACCGGCCATGTCCGCAAGGGCCGCGACGGCTGCCGGGTGCCGCTGCCCTGGACGGTCGACGGACCCTCGCACGGCTTCGGCGCGGGCGGCGCCTGGCTGCCGCAGCCGGAGTGGTTCGGGGCGTACTCCGTCGAGGCGCAGGAGGGGGTTGAGGAGTCCACCCTGGAGCTGTACCGGCGCGCCCTGCGACTGCGGCGCAAGCTGCTGGCGGGGGAGACCCTCACCTGGGCCGAGGAGACCCCGGACGGTGTCCTCGGGTTCGCCCGGTCCGACGGATGGCGCTGCGTCGCCAACCTGTCCGGCGCGCCCGTACCGCTGCCGCCCGGCGAAGTCGTCGTCAGCAGCGCGCCGTTGGAGCCGGACGGACGGCTGGGCGCCGATACGACGGTGTGGCTGACGTAGGCCGTACGGCCGAACTCGGGGCGTCGCGGCCGGGACGGGCCGTGAGAATCGCCGTGGGGGGTGCGTGTTCCGGTCCCCGGCCCTGAGGAGCTCTGGCGGCGATGAACTGGTTCAGGAAGGCCGTCGTGGTGCTGGCGCTGGCCCCGGTGTGGGCCGCGCCGGGGCAGGCCGTCGCGGCCGACGGCGGTGACGGTGTGCTGTGGGGTGCCGTGACCATCGCGCCGGGGCGGGAAGGGGTCGTGGAGGTCGCCGGGTTCGGTGGGGAGGGGTCCGTGCTGACCCTGACGGCGCCCGGGGCGGTCCGGGTCACGGGGGTGCCGCTCGCGGACCGTGACTATCGCGGGGTCGTCGGCCCGGGCGGCCGCAGTGGGTCGTACACGTTCGTCGGGGGCCCGGCCAAGGAGCCCTGGGCGGGGCGCCGGTTCCCGTTCGTGCTGGCCGTGCCGGCCGGGGCGGTGCCCGGGACCCGGATCGCCGGGTGCGCGATGGTGCTCGCGGACGAGAACGGGGCGCCCAAGGCCCGCGGCGCCTGTGCGGTGACCGTCGGACTGCCCGCGCCGACGCTGCTGCGGCCCCAGTCGGGCGTACCGCTCGGCGCGCGTCCGCAGACCTCCGGGACCGCCCATCCCGGCGCGCAGATCACCGTGCGGGACGGCCTGGAGAACGAGGTCTGCGCCACCACCACCGCGGGCGACGGCACCTGGTCCTGCGTCCCGGACCTGCCGCTCGCCCCGGGTGCGGGTCTGCTCCAGGCGACGGCCACCCTGAACGGCGTCACCGCGCTGAGCGACCAGATCGCCGTGACGGTCGACGGTCCCTGAGCGCCCGGACCCTCATTCCACGAACGCCATCTCCCGGGCCGTGTTGTTCAGCCGGCGGCCGCCGTCCTCCGTGCAGGTCACGATGTCCTCGATCCGCACGCCGAAGCGGCCCGGCAGATAGATGCCCGGCTCGATCGAGAAGCACATGCCCGGCACCAGCGGCAGTTCCTCCCCCGCGACCAGGTACGGCGGCTCGTGGGTCGTGACGCCGATGCCGTGCCCGGTGCGGTGGATGAAGTACTCGCCGTACCCGGCGTCCTCGATGACCGAGCGGGCCATGTGGTCGATCTCCTGGCAGGCCACCCCGGGGCGCACCGCCTCGAAGGCCGCCTGCTGGGCCGTGCGCACGATCTCGTGCACCCGCAGCTCCTCCTCGGTGGGCTCGCCGACGTGGACCGTGCGGGTGGTGTCGGAGCCGTAGCCGTCCTTGAGGCCGCCGAAGTCCAGGACCACCATGTCGCCGCGCAGGATGAGCCGGCCGCCCGCCTCGTGGTGCGGGTCGGCGCCGTTCGGCCCGGAGCCGACGACCGTGAAGTCGACCTGCGAGTGGCCGTGCTCCTTCAGCAGCCGCGCCAGGTCCCCGGCCACGTCCCGCTCCCGGCGCCCGGCGAAGCGGACCGAGAGGATCTCCTCGTAGGTGGCATCGGCCGCCGCGCCCGCCGCCGCCAGCCGGGCCACCTCGTGCGCGTCCTTCACCGCGCGCAGCATCGGCAGCACGGTCGTCAGCGCGCGGTACGCGGTCAGCGGGAGGGCTTCCTGGAGGCCCAGCAGATGCAGGGCCCAGGTGGAGTCGGAGACGCCGTAGCGGCTCTGCGGGCGCAGCAGTCCGGCCGCCGCCGCGTAGGGGTCCTGGCCGTCGCGCCACTCGGAGATCCGTACCGCGCCCGCGCCGGGCGCCGCCTCCGCGTCCGGGCGCTCCAGCGCGGGGACCAGCAGCCGGGGCTCGGACCCGGGGGTGAGGACGAGCAGGGTCAGCCGCTCGGTGATCGCGGTCGGGCGGTAGCCGCACAGCCAGGTCAGATCGGGTCCCGGGGTGATCAGCAGCCCCGCGAGTCCGGCGGCGACGGCGTCCCGGGTGGCCCGGTCCATCCGGTCCGCGTGGTCCTGCTCGGTGAAGCCCGCGGGTACCTCGGTCATGTCGAACCCCGTCGCCGTCGCCTGCGCTGACCTGCCCTGACCTGTCCATTGGAGGGGCGGGCGGCGGGCGGCGGCACGCACAGGAGGAGCCTAATCGTCCGATTGGGTGATAATTGGAGCATGAGTACGACGACGGTTGTTCTTGCGGCCACGTCGAGTGAAGTACTCAACGTGATCGCCGCGTTTGTCGGCGGCCTGGTCATTGCCGGCGCACTGGTGTGGGCCGTGCAGTTCGGCATGCGGGTCATGGATCGTGAGCTGCCGCATCCCAGTCCCGAGGACCATCCCAAGATGCCCGAGGGCGGGCCGGTCCACGAGATGCGGGAGATGCGGGAGCCCGACGAGGTGCCGCAGACGGAGGGGGGCGAACGGCTCATGCCGTACGAGCTCCGCCATGCGGGAAGCCGGAGAGGAGAGGACCAGAAGCGCAAGCGCTGGCTGCCGGGGTCCAGTGGGTCCTTCGGCAGTGGTGGTCTCGGACATACCTGAGTGACCGGAGGGCCGCCCCGCCGACCAGGGGCGGCCCCCGCTCCGGGGTACCTGCCTACGAGGCCGCCTTCTCCTTGTCCGGCGCCGTGGCCAGGGCCCAGATCACGAAGAAGTCCAGCGCGACCATGAGGACCGACCAGACCGGCTGGTACGGCAGGAACAGGAAGTTCGCGATCAGGCTCAGCGAGGCCAGGAAGATACCGGTGATCCGGGCCCACCAGGCTCCCTGGAGGACGCCCCAGCCGACCACCAGGGCCACGGCTCCGAGGCAGAGCAGGATGACGCCCCAGCCGGTGAGGCTGATCTTGTACACGTAATCGCCGATGCGGTCGTACACGTCGTCCGCGGCGATGGCGGAGATGCCCTGGAGGATCGCGACCACGCCGTTGACCATGAGCAGGACACCGGCGAAGACAAGGCCGCCGGTCTGCCAGGGGGTGGCGCCGGGGACGGGTCCGGCGTAGCCGCTGGTCCCGGTCGACGGTCCGGCGGGCCGGTTGGTCTCGCCCCAGACGGGGGGCTGCTGGCCTTGTTGCCCTTGCTGCCCCTCGGCGGTCGGTTGCTGATGCGGCTGCTGGGTCATGGGGCGTCCCGTTCTTCCGGGGCGGCCGGCGCGTGAGCACGGGCCGCCGGTCGATCGTCGCGTCCACCCTCCGCCGCGGGGCGGGTGGCCACCACGGGGGTGGGCCGTCCGGGTGAAGCGGGCGCCGAGGTGCGGGCGCGGGTCGGCGGGCCTTCAATGAAGGGAACCGCCGTACTGGGAGGCGTCATGCCCGGCCACCGCATCCGCTCTCTGACCCTGCTGTCGGCCGTCGCGTTCGCGGCGTCGGTCGCCCTGACGGGGTGCTCCGACGACGACACCCCGTCGAGCGTGGCGTCGAGCGTGGCGAGCAGAGTCTCGGAGGCGGCCGAGTCGCTCGCGACCGAGGCGCAGAACAGGATCGACGACATCAAGAACGGCGTCGACGCCAAGGACGCGGTGACCCTGGGCGACCCCGTCACCGACGGCCGCGCCACGGTCCCCGTCACCGTGGAGAACACCGCCGACTCGGCCAAGTCCTTCGCCGTGCAGGTCGACTTCACCGACAGCGGCGGCAACCGCCTCGACGTGGTCGTCGTGACGATCTCCGACGTCCAGCCGGGCGAGTCCAAGGAGGCGACGGCCCGCAGCAACCGTGATCTCACCGGTGAGGTGAAGGCGGAGGTCGCGCGGGCGGTGCGCTACTGAGCGGTCTTCCTCGCGTACGCGCGGGCCGCTCTGGCCCGGTCGCCGCAGCGGGTGGAGCACCAGTGGCGGCGGCCGTGGCGCAGCAGGTAGCGGTTGCAGGGGGGCGAGCCGCAGGCCGTGAGGCGGTCTGCGTCGGGGCCGGTCAGCAGGTCGGCGGCATCGGCGGCGAGGGCGGCCAGGGCGTGGTCGAGGATCTGGTCGGTGGGGTGGGCGGCGGCCCGGAAGAGGCCCCGGTCGGCGTTCCAGTGCAGGAGTGAGGCGGCCGGTGCCCGGGTGAGCGCGTCGTTCACCGCGGCCAGCGCTCCCTTGGGCGCGGGGGCGCCGTCGAGCCGGGTGGCGAGCAGCGCCCGGATCTGTTCGCGCAACGACCGCAGCTGGGCCGCGCACATCTCCCGGATGCCCGCGTCGACGGGCGCGAGCCCATGGTCCGCGAGCCACTGCCCGGCCCCCTCGGCCGTACCGAGGAAGTCCAGGTAGTGCCCGCCGGGCAGGGCGACGGTGCTGTTGGCGAAGTCCAGTGCCGGGTACTGCTCCGCGCCGGGTGCGGGCGGCGGCGCGCTGCCGTCGGCGGCCACGGTCTCTCTCATGACTCTCATGGTACGTGTTGCGCCCATCCGTGAGAAGCGACTACCTTCTCTCACGGATAGCCAATCTCTCATCCGTGAGGAGCCTGATCCATGCCCAGCAACCTGCCCATTCGCGTCCTCGGCGGCCCCACCGCCCTCTTCGAGTACGGCGGCCTGAACTTCCTCACCGACCCGACCTTCGACGCCCCCGGCGAGTACGCGAACCCGGGCCGCCCGACGCTGCGCAAGCTGGCCCCGACCGCTGCCGCTCCCGCGGAACTGGGCCGGATAGACGTGGTGCTGCTCTCCCACGACGAGCACGCGGACAACCTCGACCACGCGGGCCGCGCCCTGCTCGCCGAGGTCCCGCTCACCCTGACCACCCCCGGCGGGGGCGCCCGGCTCGGCGGCAACGCCAAGGGAATGGCGGACTGGGAGACGCTGGATCTCGACCGGCCCGGCGGCGGCACGGTGACGGTCACGGCGGTACCCGCCATCCACGGCCCCGGCCCGCGCGAGACCGTCGAGCCCGTCACGGGCCAGGTGGTCGGCTTCGTGCTCACCGGCGAGGGGCTGCCTTCGGTCTACGTCAGCGGCGACAACGCCTCGCTGGACGTGGTGAAGGAGATCGCGGACCGGCTGGGCCCGGTCGACACCGCCGTCCTCTTCGCGGGCGCTCCCCGTTTCCCGGTCCTCTTCGACAACGCGCCCCTCGTCCTGGACAGCGCCCAGGCCGCCGAGGCGGCGCGGATCCTCGGCGCCCGCCGGGTCGTGCCGGTCCACTGCGACAGCTGGGCCCACTTCACGGAAGGGCGCGAGGACGTGGTGACCGCGTTCCAGGCGGCCGGTCTCGCCGACCGCCTGGACTGAGCCCGCTCGGGGCCGTCACGGCTGGAGCGGCATGCTCCAGCAGTTGGAGTGCGCGGACCTGCCGTTCAGCCGGTCCGTGATCCAGTCCACCGCGTCGCCCTGGTCGGTGAGCAGGGGGGTGAGGTGGTTGAGGAGCGAGCTGCCCAGCGGCGGGATCAGCTCCGCCTCGTAGGTCACGTTCGCGCCCTTGGCGCACCAGTCGGTCGCCAGCCGCCGGGCCTGGCCGTGGGGGACCAGGTCGTCGCTGATGCCGGTGACCACGCGGACCGGCGCGGCCGGCTTCATGGTGCCGATGCGGTGGGTGTTCAGGTAGTCCTTCAGCTCCGGGGTGGCGGCGATGATGTCGCTGACCGAGCGGCCGTCGTTGGTCCAGTCCGTGCTGTCGGCGTTGCCGTACTTGAACAGAGCGTCGCCCACGCACATCGTCGACAGGTCGGCCAGCGCCGCCTTGCCGGCCGCGTTCAGATGGGCGTCCGCGATCGGCTTCAGCGCAGGTTCGGACTGGACGAAGCCGTTCAGGGACCAGCCCAGCGCACCGGCGAGTTCGCTGCCGTCGATGGCCCGGGTGACCTCGGTCAGGTCGGCGGGCGGAGCCCCGGAGTAGGCGCCGACGAGGTTGACGTCGGGCGCGTAGGAGGGCTGGAGTTCGGCGGCGGAGGCGCTGGCCCCGCCGCCCTGGCTGTAGCCGAACACGCCCACCCGGGACTCGGCGGTGACCGAGGCCCCGGCGACCTTGCGGGCGGCACGGGCGGCGTCGAGGAGGGCGTGCCCCTCGTCGACCCGGTTGACGTAGGTGTGCAGGCGGTCGGTGGCGCCGAGGCCCGCGTAGTCGGTGACGACGACGGCCGCGCCCTTGGAGAGGAGGCGGTAGATCGCCAGGTCCTCGTAGCCGACGGAGACGGTCTCGCCGTTGAACCGGATCGGGTGCTCAAGACCCATGGAGGCGGAGCACTGGTCGCCCTGGCCCATGGTGCCGGGGGCGAGCGCGACCAGCGGTCGGGGGCCCTCGCCCTTCCAGGCGGCCGAGGGTTCGATGTAGGCGCCGGTGACGGCGACGGGCTTGCCGCCGGCGTCGGTGGACTTGTACATCAGCCGGGTCGCCTTGCCCGGCAGCGGGCCGTTCAGGCTCGGCAGGCTCAGGGCCAGCTTGAGCGGCTCGGTGCGGACGAGGGCGCCGTCCGCGGCGGGCAGGGTGGTGG
This sequence comes from Streptomyces cinnabarinus, assembly GCF_027270315.1. Classification (NCBI taxonomy): domain Bacteria; kingdom Bacillati; phylum Actinomycetota; class Actinomycetes; order Kitasatosporales; family Streptomycetaceae; genus Streptomyces; species Streptomyces cinnabarinus. Next base: position 4,761,676 of record NZ_CP114413.1, read on the forward strand.
GCGGGTTGTAGAACGCCGGGATGGTGACGCCCCGGGACACGACCTCGTCCGCGGCCGTGGCGGTGGTCCCGGAGAGGGCCTGGGCGCCGAGACTTGCGGCGGCGATGACGCTTGCGGCCAGGAGCCGTCTGCGTACGGGCATGGCGAACCTCCTGTTGAAGCGGCTGGCAGGAGAGTGCGGGTTGGTTCGCCAGGACCGTACCGTCGGTAACCACCGGGTCAATACTGGTCGGTAGGTTACGGTTCAGTAATTTAAGTTCTCATTGAAGTGTTCACGAGAACAACAACCGCCATGTGAGGGGCCCGGGGTGCCCGTCGGCGTCCCCGCGCAGCTCGGGCCGCGACTTCTGGAAGTCCCGCACGTTCAGCCGGTCCGCCTCACCCCAGGCCCTGCTGGGGCCGACCTTGTAGTGATCACCGAAACCACGCTCGACCAGCCGCTTGCCGAGCTTGAGGACATGCTCGTTGACGGCACCCGCCCGGAAGTACTTGCGTCCGGGGAAGGCGGGCACCCTCGGCTCGACGGTCCCGGTCTCCGCCGGCTCCTTGTCGCCCCCGAGGTCCAGGTCGGCCTTGGCGTGCTTCAGCAGCCGGGCGAAGTCGACGGCGCCAGGGTCGCCATGGGCGTTCTCGGGTACATGCATGTGCCCGCACACCCCCTTGAACGCCTCCCACCTCGTGCCCGACATGCGCTGGCCGCCGCCGTTGGCGTACGACGAGGGATAGGCGGGCCAGGACTTCGGGCCGGACAGGGGGACGCCGTGTTCCTCGTGCATCCAGGAGAGGAACCGGGCGACGCCGAGCAGCGCCCAGTCCGGGGCCTCCGGCCAGTACAGGTGGGCGTCGCCGGACTTCTTCCACTTGGCGTGGGTCTTGGGGTCGCAGGTGCCGACCAGTTCGACCTGGCAGACGTTCAGGGTGTTCGTCTCGACGCCGCCGCCGAGGTTGACCAGCGCCCGGGAGGAGGTCTCGATGTCGAAGTGCTGGTACCACTTCAGCTTCTTCGCCCCGAGGTCCGGCACCGCCGTCAGGTTCGGCGCGGAGCCGCCACCGCCGTACCCGGGCAGTGAGCGGCCCTCGGTGGTGTGCAGGACGACGACGTTGACCTGCATGGCGTCGCCGCCGAAGTCGTCCTGGTACCAGTTGGCCCGGCTCGCGCCCGGGTATCGCTGGGGTCCGGTCTTCGTGCTCATGCTCGCTCCCGCGCTGTGCGTTCGAAGGGCTGTCATGCCCAACCACAGGAGAACCTAGGGGAGTTGAGCGCGCCGCCGGAGAAGGCGCGAGGCATTCACAGGTTGTGGACAGTCAGGGGAGGGGCGCGACCTGAGGGCGATGCGCCGTCGTCCCCGGGTGGGAGCCGCACGGGGGGCCGTACTGCGATTTCAGTACCGCGCAGTGTCGGCAGCCGCACGACGACACGGCACCCCTTGCCCCGGGAGCCTTGAGGAACCTTCGACATCCAGATCTGGAGACCCCTCCTCGTGGCTACTTTCCTGTATCGACTGGGCCGCCTGGCCTTCCGGCGGCGCTGGCGCGTCGCCCTGGTCTGGGCCGCCGTCCTGGCCGCCGTCGGGTTCGGCGCCATGAGTTCCTCGGGCGCCGTCGACGAGGAGTTCTCCATGCCGGGGATCGAATCGCAGCAGGCGTTCGACCTGCTGGAGGAGCGCTTCCCCGGCACCACCGGCGACAGCGCCGGCGCCCGGGTCGTCTTCGTCGCGCCGGGCGGCGAGAAGGTCACCGCCACCGAGCACAAGGCGGCCGTCGAGGCGGCGGTCGCCGAACTCGGGGACGGCTCGCAGGTCGCGAGCGCCGTGGACCCCTTCAAGGCCGGCGCGGTCAGCGAGGACGGCTCCACGGCGTACACCACCGTCACCTACAAGGTCGGCGCCGTCGATCTCACCGACGCGAGCAAGACGCATCTGGAGGAGGCGCTCGACCACGCCCAGGACTCCGGGCTCACCGTCGAGGCCGGCGGGACCGCCCTGGAGGAGACCGGCGGCCCCGGCGGCGCCGCCGAGGCGATCGGCGTCGCCATCGCCGCGGTCGTGCTGCTGATCACCTTCGGCTCGCTGGCCGCCGCCGGACTGCCGCTGCTCACCGCCGTCATCGGCGTCGGCGTCAGCATGGCCACCATCCTCGCCCTGTCCACCGCCCTCGGACTGTCCAGCACCACCGGCACCCTGGCGACGATGCTGGGTCTCGCCGTAGGCATCGACTACGCCCTGTTCGTCGTCTCCCGCTACCGCGAGGAGCGGGCCAAGGGGCGGGCGCCCCAGGAGGCCACCGCCCTCGCCACCGGCACCGCGGGTTCCGCGGTCGTCTTCGCGGGTCTCACCGTCGTCATCGCCCTGGCCGGGCTCTCCGTCGTCGGCATCCCGATGCTGACCAAGATGGGCCTGGCCGCCGCGGGCGCGGTGGTCGTCGGCGTACTGATCGCGCTGACCCTCGTCCCGGCCCTGCTCGGCTTCTGGCCCAACGCCGTACTGGCCCGCAAGGCCCGCCGCGCCGGCCGTACGACCGAGGAGACCCCGAAGGCCGGCCGTACGACCGAGGAAGCCCCGAAGAAGGACAACGGCGGCACCCGCTGGGCCCGTTTCGTGCTGCGCCGCCCGCTGCCCGTGCTGCTGCTCGGCGTCGTGGGCCTCGGCGCCTTGGCGATACCGATGACCGACCTCCAGCTCGGCATGCCGGGCGACGAGGCCAAGTCGACGTCCACGACCGAGCGCCGGGCCTACGACGCGCTCGCCGAGGGCTTCGGGCCCGGCTTCAACGGGCCGCTGACCGTCGTCGTGGACGCCAAGGGCGCCGACGACCCGAAGGCCGCCGCCGACACGATCTCCCAGGAGATCGGCGGCACCGAGGGCGTGGTGTCGGTGTCCCCCGCCCAGTTCAACGAGGCCGGTGACACCGCCGTCTTCTCGGTCGTCCCGGCCACCGCGCCGACCGACGAGAAGACCAAGGACCTGGTCACCTCCATCCGCGGCGAGCGGCCGGACATGGAGTCCGCGACCGGGGCCACCTTCGACGTCACCGGCACCACCGCGATGAACATCGACATCGCCGACAAGGTGCAGTCCGCGCTGGTGCCGTATCTGATCCTCGTGGTCGGGCTCGCCGTGATCCTGCTGCTGGTGGTCTTCCGGTCGGTCCTGGTCCCGCTGAAGGCGGCCCTCGGCTTCCTGCTCTCGGTGCTCGCCTCCCTCGGCGCGGTGGTCGTGGTCTTCCAGCAGGGCCACGGCGCCGAACTCCTGGGCGTGGAGACCACCGGCCCGATCATGAGCCTGATGCCGATCTTCCTGGTGGGCATCGTCTTCGGACTCGCGATGGACTACGAGGTCTTCCTGGTCTCCCGGATGCGCGAGGCGTACGTCCACGGCGAGAGCCCCGCCCAGGCCGTGACCTCCGGTTTCCGGCACAGCGCCCGGGTGGTCGTGGCCGCCGCGCTGATCATGATCGCGGTCTTCGCCGGGTTCATCGGCGAGAGCGACTCCATGATCAAGATGATCGGGTTCGGGCTCGCCGCGGCCGTCCTCCTCGACGCCTTCGTGGTGCGGATGGCGATCGTCCCGGCTGTCCTCGCCCTGCTCGGCGACAAGGCCTGGTGGCTGCCGAAGTGGCTGGACCGGATCCTGCCCAGGGTCGATGTGGAGGGCGAGGCGCTGAACCGTCCGGTGGAGCCGTCCGCCGTACCGGCCGAGAAGGAGGTCGCGCGCGCCTGAGGCGTGCGGCGGAGGGGCCGCCCGGGTCGTCGTCACCGACCCGGGCGGCCCCGCATCGTCCACCATGGATGTCTGCACCACTGACCGAGAGAGCAGCCCGTGATCACCAACATGGAGAGCTACGCCGACCGCATCGAGCGCTACGCGGCACGCTTCCCGCGCGCCCTCGACGTGGTGATGGTGCTGGCCCTGATCGGCTGCGCGAGCCTCGGCACCCAGCTCAGCCTCCCCGGCACCAGCACCCCGGACTCGGGCAAGCCCCTGGAGATCATGCTCGGCCTGTCCTGCTTCGTGCTGCTGAAGTACCGCACCCACACGCGCACGGTCGTCGTCGTGGTCGCCCTGGTCACGGTCGCCGCCATCGCGCGCGGCTATCTGCTCACCCCGCTGCTGCTGGCCCCGCTGCTCGCGGCGATGTACTGGCTCGCCGTCCTGTGCGACCGCAGGACCGTCCGGGCGTACGCCGCCGTCGTCGCCGTGGCGCTGCTGACCGTGAACGTGGCCAGCGAGAACATCCCCGACCTCTCCATCGTCCTGACGGTGATCGGACCCGTCTTCTGGCTGGCCCTGCCGATCGTCGCCGGCAACATGGCCCGGCTGCGGCGCGACTACCTGGAGTCCGTGCAGGCCCGCGCCGAGCACGCCGAGCGCACCCGGGAGGAGGAGGCCCGGCTGCGGGTCGCCGAGGAACGCATGCGGATCGCCCGGGAACTGCACGACGTGGTCGCCCACCACCTGGCGCTGGCCAACGCGCAGGCCGGTACCGCCGCCCACCTCGCGCGCAGCAACCCCGAGCAGAGCGAGAGGATCCTCAACGACCTCACCGGCACCACCTCCTCGGCGCTGCGCGAGCTCAAGGCCACCTTGGGCCTGCTGCGCCAGGACGACCACCCGCCGGGCGAGGGCCTTGAGCCCGCCCCCGGTCTCGCCCGGCTGCCCGAGCTGATCTCGACCTACCGATCGGCGGGCCTCGACGTCATGGTCACCACGGACGGCGTGCCCCGGCCGCTGTCGCCGGGCGCGGACCTGACCGCGTACCGGATCGTGCAGGAGGCCCTCACCAACGTCTCCAAGCACGCCGCCGCGCACAGCGCCCACGTCCGCTTCACCTACGCCGACGCCCGGCTGGTCATCACGGTCAGCAACGACGGCCCCGCCACCGGCTCCCCGGCGACCGGCGGCTTCGGGCTGATGGGCATGCGGGAACGCGCCCACTCCATCGGCGGCGAACTCTGCGCGGGCCCCCGCCCCGAGGGCGGTTTCGAGGTCACCACCGCGCTGCCGCTCCAGCCGTCCGCCGCCGCCGTAGAAGGAGAGGGCCCATGACCATCAGGGTGCTGCTCGCCGACGACCAGGCCCTGTTGCGGGCCACCTTCCGGATACTGATCGACTCCTGTCCCGACCTGGAGGTGGTCGGGGAGGCGTCGGACGGCGCGGAGGCGCTGGAGCTGACCCGCGCCCACCACCCGGACGTCGTCCTCATGGACATCCGGATGCCCGGCACCGACGGACTCTCCGGCACCTCCGCGATCTGCGCCGACCCCGCGCTCGCCGCGACCCGGGTGCTGATCCTGACCACCTTCGAGACCGAGGACTACGTCGCCCAGGCGCTGCGGGCCGGGGCGAGCGGCTTCCTCGGCAAGGACGTCACCGCGGACGCCCTGCTGGCCGGGATCCGCACGGTGGCCTCCGGGGACTCGCTGCTGTCCCCCGGCGCCACCCGCACCCTCATCACCCGCTTCCTCACCTCCCCGGCACCGGGCACCCAGCTGGCGCCCCCGGAGCGGCTGGCCGAGCTGACCGGCCGGGAGCGGGAGGTCATGGCGCTGGCGGCGGAGGGCAAGTCCAACGCCGAGATCGCCGAGCTGCTGGTCGTGAGCCCGCTGACGGTACGGACCCACATCCACCGGGCGATGACCAAGCTCAACGCACGGGACCGGGCGCAGCTCGTCGTCATCGCGTACCAGACGGGTCTGGTGCAGCCATAGGGATATCAATGGCCGGGATTGGATTCCTCATTGGAAACCAATGGGTGGGCGGGCTTACGTTCGAGGTCCTGCACTGCTCGCACCCTCTGGAGTTCTCCCCATGTCGAAGATTCTCTTCGTGCTGACCGGCGTCGACTATTGGACCCTTGCCGACGGCACCCGCCACCCCTCCGGCTTCTGGGCCGAGGAGGCCGTCGCCCCCTACCAGCGGTTCACCGCCGAGGGCCACGAGATCGTCGTCGCCACGCCCGGCGGTGTCGTGCCCACCGTCGACCGGGGCAGCCTCGCCGCCGAGGTCAACGGCGGCCAGGAGAACGCGGACGCGGTCGCGGCCGGGCTCGCCGCGATGACCGAGCTGAAGAACCCGATCCGGCTGGAGGACGTGAACCTCGGCGACTACGCCGCCGTCTTCTACCCCGGCGGCCACGGCCCCATGGAGGACCTGGCGGTCGACGCCGTCTCCGGCCGGATCCTCGTCGACGCCCTGGACGCCGGACTGCCGCTCGGCGTGGTCTGCCACGGACCGGCCGCGCTGCTCGCCGCCACCCGCGAGGACGGCGCCAACGCCTTCGCCGGGTACCGGGTTGCCGCCTTCACCAACGACGAGGAGACCCAGGCAGGTCTCGCCCCCAAGGCGAAGTGGCTGCTGGAGACCCGGCTCGTCGAGGCGGGCGTGGACGTGCGGGCCGCCGAGCCGTGGGCGCCGCACGTCATCGTCGACCGCAACCTCGTGACCGGCCAGAACCCCGCCTCCTCGGCCCCGCTGGCGGCCGAGCTGCTGAAGAAGCTGGCCTGATCCGGCCATACGGGCGCATTAGGCTCGCGGGTGTGAGCCATAAGGAAGCCAATGGAGCGCAGGGTGCCCAGGCCCCCGGCCCGGTCACCCAGGACCTGAACCTGGTCCGGACGTTCCTCGCCGTCTACCGCTCCGGCTCCTTCACCGCCGCCGCGCAGTTGCTGGGCATCTCCCAGCCCACGGTGACCACCCAGGTCAAGGCCCTGGAGCGGCAGTCGGGCCGCGAGCTGTTCGCCCGGCTGCCCAGGGGCGTCACGCCCACGCCGTACGCCCATGACCTGGCCGCCAGGGTCGCCGCCCCGCTGGACGCGCTGCTCGCGGCCACCGGGCACGACCCGGCGGAGGCGGGCCCGCCGGCCCCGGTCCATCTGGCCGGTCCCGCCGAACTCCTCTGCCTGCGGATCCTGCCCGCACTGGCCCCGCTGGTCGCCGAGGGCGTACGGCTGCGGGTGAGCCCCGGGCTGACGGATCCGCTGCTGGAGGAGTTGCGGGCGGGCCGCCACGACCTGGTCATCGCCACCCACCGCCCCCGGGGCCGGACCCTGCTGTCGACGCCGCTGCTCGACGAGGAGTTCGTCCTGGCGGCGGCGCCGGTGTGGGCGGACCGGATCGGCGACCGGGTGACGACCGAGGGCCCCGGCGTCCTGCACACCGTCCCCCTGGTCTCCTACGCCGAGGACCTCCCGATCCTCCGCCGCTACTGGCGCCACGTCTTCGACCAGCGCCTGAACTGCCGGGCCGCAGTGACGATGCCGGACCTGCGGGGCGTCCTGACGGCGGTGACCTCGGGGGCGGGCTTCTCGGTCCTGCCGCGGTATTTGTGCGAACGGGAGCTGGCGGAGGGTGCGTTGATGCCTCTGCACGAGCCGGAGGATGCGCCGATCAATACGGGGTACTTGGTCCAACGCCCCGGGACGTCCGAGAACCCGCACGTCGGGGAGGTACGGGACGTGCTCCTGCGTCTGGGCCCCACCTGGTGAGAGGGCGGGGCCCAGACCATTCGTTTTAGGTCGCAGTGCAAGTGACCGAGGGCCAGGTGCGGTTGCCGTTGTGCTGGATGGTGACGCCCCAGTTGTTGCCGCTGGCGTCGGGTTTGGCGGTCAGAACTTGTGAACTGGGGTAACCGGCGGAGAGAGTCGCGGAGCACCCGGTGCCGCCACCTCCACCACCGCTGGCAGCAGTGGAGCGACCGCTAAAACCTCAACGTCTCCGTCACCGGCTCCTCCAACTGGACCGTCACCATGAACGTCTTCAAGGGAATGGGCAGCGGCCGCGGAAACGCCGAGACCGGGTTCAACAGCCCGCCACGGCCTGAGGCCGTCCCGGCGCGTCGAACGAGCGCGCATCCAGACCCCCGGGTCTTAGCCCCGGGGGTTTCGCGTGGAGCCAACAGTCGGCGACGCGTTCTTGGACACACCCCTAACAGGGGCGGAACCCGAAGTGCGATTATTCCGTCTTGGTCGGTCGGGCGTCGGCCTGTGGTTCGGGACTAGTAAATTGGCTGAAATTGAGACGAATACCAAGACTCTGGGCCGCGGTGGGCGTCGTGGCTCTGGGATTCCTCATAGCGCTGGAGTTCGCCGCGCGGCGATACGGGCTGCCGGGGCCGCTCACCAATCAGGCGCGAGAGGTGATATTCGCGCCTAAATCGGGCGGCCTGCTTTATGCCGGTATGGCCCTGATGATGGTCGTGCTCAGCTGGCGGCAGCGGCTCATCTCCTTGGCCACCGCGGTTGGAATCGACCTCGTCATCGTCGCCGTCCGGTGGGTATTCGATCTCAAGATCACCGAAGGCCATCCCTACGGCACCGGCGCCCTGTGGGTGATCCTGGCCCACGGGGTCATCGCCCTCACCCGTCGCAGCGGCAGTGAGCGCGTCCTGCTGCTCAAGGGCGTCGGGCTCGCCCTGCTCCTCGTCGCCGGGCGCAAGACCGGGGACACCTGGCTGCTCATCACCTCCAAGACCCGCCCCACGGTCCTCGACCAGTACGTCGCGATGGCCGACCACGCACTCGGCAACCCCTCCTGGCTGGTCGGCCGGATCGTCACGGCCAGCGGTCCCGTCGGCTTCAACCTCCTGGACTTCGTCTACGGCCAGCTCGCGGTCGCCGCCGTCATCGCCGCTCTCTATCAGCTGCGCAATGTCGCGACGGAGCGCCGATTCCCCCGTCATCATCTGGTCCGTACGTTCCTGGTGATCGGGCTGCTGGGTCCCGCGATCTACATGATCTATCCCGTCGTCGGCCCTCTCTACGCCTACGGCACCGGCAACGCGCACTGGGCCGACGTCAGCTTCTGGGCGCCGGAATCGCCCCCCACCACACCGTGGGCGGTCGCGACGATCTGGCCCGACACCATGCCGTCGATCAGCACCCCGCAGCCGTTCTCCTTCGACGAGATCACCCCGCGCAACTGCATGCCCAGCCTGCACACCGCCTGGGCCACCGCGATCTTCCTCCACACCCGCAAGAGCCCCCGAGCCCTGCGCTACGCCGGGACCTTCTGGCTGATCGCCACCCTCGCCGCGACCCTGGGCTTCGGCTACCACTACGGCGCCGACCTCATCGCCGGTGTCGTCTTCACCCTCACCATCGAGGCCGGCCTGCGCACCTACGACCGCGACTGGGACCGCACCGGGCTCCGGCTCACTGCCTACGGCGCGACCGTCTTCACCGCGCTCCTGTTGTCGTACCGCTTCCTGTCCGTGGAGCTGGCCGAGCACCCCTGGGTGTCCGGGCCGCTGCTGCTCCTGGCCATGGCGTCCGTGGTCTACGCATACGTACAGACGCTCGCGGCATGGGATCGCACCCCCGCTCCCGTCAAGCAGCCCGAGCCGGAACCGGAGCCCGAACTCATCTGACGCGCACCGCTATTCCTCGTGCACGGCTATGGGAAGTTCCGGGGCGCGTCGTTACCCTCCGGCCATGATTCCCACGGTGGTTTGGGGCACGGGGAACGTCGGACGCGCGGCCGTACGAGCCGTCGCGGCCCACCCGCTGCTCAGCCTGGCGGCCGTGCTGGTGTCCAGCCCCGCCAAGGTCGGCAAGGACGCGGGCGAGCTCGCCGGACTCGGCCGGCGCCTCGGGGTGACGGCGACCGATGATGTGGAGGGGGTGCTTCAACTCCAGGAAGGCCCCCGCGCGCTCGTGTACGCCGCCTCCGGCGACGTCCGCCCCGACGGCGCGATCGAGGACATCAGCCGCGCACTCCGCGCGGGCGCGGTCGTCGTCACGCCGTCCCTGTACGGCATGTACGACTGCACGAACGCCCCGGAGGAGATCCGCGCCCCCCTGCTCGCCGCCGCGGCGGACGGCGGCGGCTCGCTGTTCGTCTCGGGTGTGGACCCGGGGTGGGCCAACGACGTGCTCCCGCTCCTGGTCAGCGGGCTCGGCTCGGACATCGACACCGTCCGCTGCCAGGAGATCTTCGACTACTCGACGTACGACCAGGAGGAAGCGGTCCGCGGGCTGATCGGGATGGGGCATCCGCTCAACTACCAGCCGCTGATGCTCGCCGAGGGCATTCCGACGATGATCTGGGGCGGGCAGCTGCGGATGATGGCGCGGGCCCTGGGCGCCGTACTCGACGGGATCGATGAGGTTCTGGAACGGCGGCCTCTTGAGGCTTCCGTCGTCACCGGCACCATGGGGGAGTTCGCGGCCGGTACCCAGGGCGCGATCCGGCTTGAGGTGCGGGGCATGGTCGCGGGGGAACCGCGCATCGTCGTCGAGCACATCACCCGTATTCATCCCGACTGCGCCCCGGACTGGCCCGTACCGCCGGGCGGCGGGGCCGGGGCGCACCGGGTGATCATCGAGGGGCGGCCCCGGATCGAGGTCACGGTCGAGGCGACGGACGAGGGGGAGAACCGGGCCGCCGGGGGCAACGCGACGGCGGCCGGGCGGCTGGTCAACGCCATCGACTGGCTCGTAGAGGCCGAGCCGGGTCTCTACGACGCACTCGACGTCCCGCTGCGCCCCGCGGCGGGACGGCTGGGAAAGAGGTGACCATGCGGATCGACATTCCCGAGGGAGCCGATCCCCTCGCGTACGTCTGGGGCGAGCTGGTGCCCGGGATCGGCCCGGCGGCAGCGACTCTCTCGCTCGCCGTCTACGAGCACACGACCCTCGGCCTGCGCGAGTTCGAGGCCGCCCGCCTGCGCGTCGCGCAGCTCAACGGCTGCCTGTTCTGCCTGGACTGGCGCACCGAACGCGACGGGGAGAAGGTCGAGGACGGCTTCCTCGACGCGGTCGCCGACTGGCGTACGGCGGACTCCTTCGACGAGCGGACCCGGCTGGCGGCGGAGTACGCGGAGCGCTACGTCCTCGACCACCACCGACTGGACGACGGCTTCTGGGGGCGCATGACCGCGCACTACAGCCAGGCGGAGATCGTCGAGCTGACCATGTGCCTCGGATCGTGGCTGGCGTTCGGCCGGCTCAACCATGTGCTGGGGCTGGACAGCACGTGTGTGCTCAGCGCACCGGGAAGCCGTAGGAGTAGCCCTGCTCCTTGAGCGAGGGCAGCACCCGGCGCAGCGCCTCGACGGTCTGCGCGCGGTCGCCGCCCGCGTCGTGGAAGAGGAGCGTCGGCCCGTTGGGCAGCTCCCGCTCGACGGTGGCGACGATGGCGTCCGCGCCGGGCTGCTCGAAGTCCTTGGTGTCCACGTTCCAGCCCAGCGGACGCATGCCCCGGGAGGCGGCCAGCTCACGGCTGTACGGGGTGAAGGCACCGCCCGGCGCCCGGTAGTACATCGGCCGGACGCCACCGGACGCCTCGGTGATCATGCGCTCGGCGTCGAGGATCTGCGAGCGCTGGTAGGCCTTGGACTGCCGGTCCATGGTGGTGTCGTGGGAGACGGAGTGGTTGCACAGGCGGTGGCCCTCGGCGACCACCTTCTTCACCAGGTCGGGGTGGGCCTCGGCCTGCGTACCCACGATGCAGAACGTGGCCTTCACGCCGTTCTCCCGCAGCACGTCCAGGACCTGGGGGGTCCAGTTGGGGTCGGGGCCGTCGTCGATGGTGATGTTGACGCCGCGGGCGCCCGCTTCCGAGGCGTGCGCGATGCTCTTCTCGACCGCCTTGACCTTGCGCTCCGGCGTGGTCGCCTGCGCCGCCGAGTCCACGGCATCCGCCTGCGCCGACCACACCGAGGCCCCGGTGGCCAGCACCATCACCCCGAGCGCCGCCCCGACCACCTTGGTGTACCAGCCCCGCCCCGCACCGTGCCGCGCCATGTCCGTCCCGCTTTCCCTTAGTTGCTCGCCCGCCCCCGGGCCGCCTTGCGACCACCTGGCAGGACGAGAAAAGTTGCCCGGGGGATCCCGCTGTTGCCGATCACGGACAATTCCGGGGGAGTTCCCGGACAACTCACCAGCCACCGGTGTCACGGCCCGACCTGGCCGGGCTGGGTGGCCTCGGCCGGGTCCGGGCTGCCCTAACCTGTCGCGCATGGACGCAGCGGGGGACGTGGTCGGTGGACGCTTCGAGCTGATCGAGCGGCTCGGCAGCGGCGGCATGGGGACGGTGTGGCGGGCCTGGGACACCGTGCTGCAACGCGAGGTGGCGCTGAAAGCCGTACGCCCCGAGGCGGAGGCCTCGGACACGGTACGGGAGCGGGTGCTGCGCGAGGCGCGGGCGCTGGCGCGGCTCTCCAACCCGCATGTGGTGGCGATCCACCAGATCGTCGAGGCGGACCCGCATCCGTGGATCGTGATGGAGCTGGTGCCCGGCGTATCGCTGCAACAGCGGCTGGACGGCGGCACGTTGCAGCCGGCGGAAGCGGCGCGGATCGGGCGCCAGGTGCTGACGGCGCTGCGGGTCGCGCATGACGCGGGCATCCGGCACCGGGACGTGAAGCCGGCGAACATCCTGCTCCGTCCCGACGGTACGGCCGTACTCACCGACTTCGGCATCGCCGCCCTCCAGGGCACGACCTCGCTGACGGTCACGGGTCAACTCGTGGGCTCCCCCGAGTACATGGCGCCGGAGCGCATCCGCGGGCACGGTGACACACCGGCCTCCGACCTGTGGGCGCTCGGTCTGGTCCTGTACGTGTGCACGGAGGGCGTGAGCCCACTGCGCCGCGCGCACACGCTGGCCACGCTGGCGGCGGTGCTGGACGACCCGGTACCACCGCCGGTCCGCTCGGGCCCGCTGTCCCCCGTACTGCAGGCCCTGCTCGTCCGCGACCCGTCGGCTCGCCCGGACGCGGCTCGACTGGACGCGATGCTCGCGGCGGTGGAGTCGGGGGCGACGCCGGGGTGGGCGGCGCCCACGGCGCCCACGGTGACCGCGGCGCCGATGCCGCCTCTGCCGCAGGGGGTACCTGGACCCCCGGATCCGCCGACGCGACCGGATGCCGCACGTGGGCAGGGGCCGGGCGCCATCCGACGACGCACCACCGTCCTGGTTGCCGCGGCGGCGACCCTGGTGGTGCTGGCGACGGCAACGGCCGTGGTCCTGGCGCTCCGCGCATCGAACGAGACCGGAACCACCGACGACGCCCGGGTCGGCACATCCACCAGTGCCTCCGCGACACAGCCGGCCTCGCCGACGCCCTCACCTTCGGCGAGTGCACCGACGGAACCGACGCGGAGCCCGAGCGCGAGCCCGACAGCAGTGACCCCGTCCAGAACCGTGCGCCCCAAACCCCCGGCAGCCGGTGGCCAGTGGATCGCCCAGCTCTACTCGGAGCCGGTCTCCTCCGGCACGGCGGCCCGGGACGAACGCCTCGCCCGTATTCGGACGACGGTGCCCGGTGCGGTGTACGTCCGGAGCGACAACTTCGCCTCGCTCCGGCCGGGCTACTGGGTCATCTACGCCCCGGGCCCCTTCGCCGACGGGCGCGCCGCCCTCAGGTTCTGCGCCGAGCGGGGCCGTACCACGGCCACCACCTGCATCGGCCGCTATCTCAGCAAGAACGCGGCCGATTTCTCCCTCCAGTGCCGGCCCCCGGCGACCAGCCCGACCGGACGGTGCACGCGCCCCGGGCAACAGTGACGCGCCCACGGGAGAAGCAGCGGCTCTGATGCTCCGTCAGCGCACCGCGCTCTTCCCCTGCCACTCCGCCCACGACAGGTTCCACGCGCCGAAACCGTTCCCGGGATCGACCACGCCCTTGGTCTCCTCGCCGGAGATCTCGAAGGGGTCGCCGGGCCGCACCTGGCCGTAGAACCAGGCCGCGTTCGCGTCGCTCATCCCTATGCAGCCCGAGCTCCGGTTGGCGTTGCCGAACCAGGCGGCGTTCCACGGCGCGGCGTGCGCGTACATCCCCGACCAGGTCAGCCGCATCGAGTAGTCGACCATCTTGTCGTAGGCGTCACCGAGGCCCACCGTCTCGGAGTTCATGTTGATCGTGCCCTCCTTGGCCATGAGCACGGCGGTACCGCGCCAGGAGCGCTTGTCCCCGCCGGGCGTGCCGCCGGAGACCGGTATGCGCCGCACCGTCTTCCCGTCGCGCACCAGCGTGAGCCGATGGGTGTCGAGGTCGACCTTGACGATCTGCTCGGCGCCGATGGTGAACCTCGTCGTGTAGTCGCGGACGAACCAGCCGCCGTCCGGGCCCGAATCGGTGCCGTTCAGCCGGGCGTCGAGCGTGACCTCGGTACCGGGCTTCCAGTACGCCTTGGGCCGCCAGTCCACCCGGTCGCGGCCCGACCAGTCGCGGATCCAGCCCCAGGAGCCCTCGGTGTCGTTCGAGGTGGTGATCCTCAGCTGCTTCTCGACCTCGGCCTTGTTCTTCACCGGGTGGTCGAAGACCAGCGAGATCGGCTGGGCGACACCGACGGTGGCGTCGGCGCCCGGCCGCCAGTCGACCTTGTTGACCTTGGCCGCCGGTGCCGTGGTGAAGGCGGCGTTGGTGGTCTTCGCGGTGCCGCCCTCGGTCCTGGTCGCCGCCGTCACCTTGTACGAGGCGCCGGGCACGGCCTTGCGGTCGGAGGCCCAGGAGCGGCCGTCGGCGGCGACCTTCCCGGCGAGCCGGCGGCCCTCGCCGTCGGTGACGGTCACCGAGGTGAGCCTGCCGCCCGAGGCCTCGACCCGGACCGGGTCGCCCGCCGGGACCTGCTTCCCCTCGGGTGTGACGGTGACCGTGACCGGGCGGTCGTCGGGCTTCTCCTTCGCGGAGCCCGGGCCGCCGGACGAGCCGTTCGACGAACACGCGGCGAGCGGCACCAGCAGCGCGGCCACCACGGTGGCCCGGACGCGGGCATGAGCGAGTACACGTGGACGCGACAACGGGACCTCCAGGAGGGCGGGAACGACGGCGATGCCGTGACTGTAGAGCCGTAAAACCCGAGGTCAGCCGCTGTGGAGCAACATGATGGCGACTGGTGCGGAACGGTCATGGTCCGGTCACATTCGCCGGACGGGGCCGTCATGGGCCGCTGTGAATCTCCTGAGTGTCCCCGCGACAGGCCCGGGGAGAAGGAGAGGCCCAGACCGTGTCAGCGCTGCTCGTTCCGCCCAGCCGCTCACGCCGAGCGGGGGACCGCGGCTTCACCCTGCGTCCCGTCACCGCGGAGACCTACCGCGCCTTCCTCGCGTCCCCCGCCGGCGCCGCCCTCGGCGCCGGGTTCCTGCAATGCCCGTCCTGGGCCGAGGTCAAGGAGGGCTGGCGGGCCCAGCTCCTCGGCTGGGGGCCTGACCCGGAGGCGGGTCAACTGACCGGGGTGGCACTGGTGTTGCTACGGCAGTTCCCCGGCACCCGCAGGTACTTCGCCTACCTTCCCGAGGGCCCCGTCGCGGACTGGAGCGACCCCGACGTCGACGGCTGGCTCGGCCCCCTGCTCGAACACCTGCGCCGCGCGGGCGTCTTCGCCGTACGCATCGGTCCCTCGCCCGCCTACCGGCGCTGGAACGCCGCCCACCTCAAGCCGCTCACCGGTCCGGGCCTGCGCCTCGGTGACGTCCTCGCCAGCGAGGTCGACCCGCTCGGGACCGCCGTGGCGGATCGGCTGCGGTCCCGTGGCTGGCACCGCTGCGGGGACGACAAGGACGGGGACGCCCAGCCCCGGCACGTCTTCCACGTACCGCTCGCCGGACGCACCCGCGAGGACCTGTGGTCCGGGCTCAACCAGGAGTGGCGGCGCAATGTCCGCCGGGCCGAGAAGGAGGGCGTCGAGGTGGTCGTCGGCAGCGCGGCCGAACTCCCCGAGTTCTACCGGCTGCTGGGCATCACCGAGCGCCGCGACGGCTTCCGGCTCGGCCGCTCGCTCGCCTACTACGAGCGCCAGTACGCGGCCCTCAACGCCGAGGAACCGGGCCGGATGAAGCTGTACCTCGCCCGGCACGGGGGCGAGATCCTCGCCGCCCACACGATGATCACCGTGGGCCGCCGGGCCTGGTACCAGACCGGCGCCTCCGCGGACCACCGCCGCGAGGTCCGGCCCTCCAACGCCCTTCAGTGGCGGATGCTCCAGGACGCCCACGCCCTCGGCGCCGATGTCTACGACATGCGCGGGGTACCCTCCACTCTCGATCCAGACGAACGTGCGTACGGACTGCTGCGGTGGAAGCTCGGCACCGGGGGACAGGTCGTCGAGACGTTGGGGGAATGGGAGAGACCCTTGGGCGGCAGCGCCAACCACACGCTCTACCGCGCCTTCCAGGCGTACCTGAACCGCCGGTGAAGCAGCCGGAGTTGACGAAGGCGGAGCCCGAGGCCCCCTCCGCCGCGCGCGGCAGCGCCGTGATGGCCGCCGGATCCGTCGTCTCCCGGGCCACCGGCTTCGCCCGCTCCGCCGTGGTCGCGGCGGCGATCGGCACCATCGGGCCGACCGCCGACGGCTACGCGGTCGGCAACGCCCTGCCCACCATCGTCTACATGCTGCTCCTCGGCGGCGCCCTGAACGCCGTCTTCGTGCCCGAGCTGGTCAAGGCCGCCAAGGAGCACGCCGACGGGGGTACGGCGTACACCGACCGGCTCGTCACGGTCTGCGTGGCCGCCCTGCTGGTGATCACCGCGACCGCGGTCTGGGCAGCGCCCGCGATCATCGACGCGTACACCGACTACACCGGCGAACAGGCGGCCATGACCACCGCGTTCGCCCGCTATTGCCTGCCCCAGATCTTCTTCCTCGGACTGTTCACACTCCTCGGCCAAGTGCTCAACGCGCGCGGCCGGTTCGGCGCGATGATGTGGGCGCCGGTCCTCAACAACCTTGTTGTCATGAGCGTGTTCGGCCTCTACCTGGCGCTGTCCCTGGGCGGCGGCGACACCCTCACCGCGACCGAGACCGCCGTACTCGGCTGGGGCACCACCGCCGGGATCGCCGCCCAGGCCCTCGCCCTCGTCCCCGCCCTGCGCGCGGCCCGCTTCCGCTGGCGGCCCCGCTTCGACTGGCGCGGCAGCGGACTGACCCGCCCGATGCGCTCGGCGGGCTGGCTGGTCCTGCTGGTCCTCGCCAACCAGGCCGCCTACTGGGTCACCACCCGTCTGGCCACCACCGCGGGCCTCGACGGCGGCCCCGGATACGGCGCCTACAACAACGCCTACGCCCTGTGGGTCGTCCCGCACGGCATCGTCACGGTCTCCGTGGTGACCGCGCTGATGCCCCGGATGAGCGCGGCCGCCGCCGACGGGGACACCGCCGCCGTACGCCGCGACGTCTCCCACGGCCTGCGCACCTGTGCCGCCGCCGTCATCCCCGCCGCCTGCATGCTGTTCGCCCTCGCCCACCCGGTGATGGCCCTGGTCTTCGGGTACGGCAGGACCAGCGCCGACGACACCGCCGCCATGGCCGGGATCCTGATGGCGTTCGCGCCGGGGCTCGTCGCCCTGTCCGGCCAGTACGTCCTGTCCCGCGCCTTCTACGCGCTCTCCGACACCCGTACGCCGTTCCTGCTCAACCTGGTGATCGTCGCCTGCAACGCGGGGCTGTCCCTGGCCGCCGCGCAGCTGCTCCCCGCGCGCTGGGCGGTGACGGGCATGGCGGCGGCGTACTCCCTGGCGCTGTGCGCGGGCTGGGCGCTGACCGCCCGGGTGCTCAGCCGCCGGCTCGGCGTCGAACGCCCGCTGCGCTCGTCGCCCGTCGGCGCGCACGCCCGGCTGCTGCTGGCCGCCGTACCCGCCACCGCGCTCGGCCATCTCGCCGCCGTGGGAACCGCGTCGGCGGGTGCGGTGGTCTCCACCGTGGGCGGCGCGGCCGTCGTCGTCCTCACCTTCGCCCTGCTCGCCCGCCCGCTGCGCCTGGCCGAACTCGACGCGCTGCTCACCGGCCTGCGCCGCAGAGCGACCCGGACCTGACCATGAGAGCCTGTGGACAAACCCTCGCCTGCGCTGCGACGCCCGGCACGCACGCTCGCCGCGTTCGCACGCACCGGACGCCGCAGCGCCCGCCCTTCGGGCGGACGACGGGGGTTTGTCCACAGGCTCTCCCCACCGAGGGAGAACCGCCGATGTCCCGCGTGCTCCTCATCGAGGACGACCCTTCCGTGCGCGAGGGGGTCGAACTCGGTCTGCGCCGCCGCGGCCACGAGGTCCGGGCGGCCGCGACCGGCGAGGCCGGACTCGCCGCCATGGCCGAGTTCCGCCCCGATCTGCTGCTGCTGGACCTGATGCTGCCCGGCATGAACGGCGTCCAGGTCTGCCGCCAGGTGCGCGAGCACAGCCAGCTGCCGATCATCATGCTCACCGCGCGCGGCGACGACTTCGACGTGGTCATCGGCCTGGAGGCGGGCGCCGACGACTACATCGTCAAACCCGCCCGCCCCGAGGTGATCGAGGCCCGCATCCGCGCCGTCCTGCGCCGCCTGGACGACAGCGGCCCCGGCCGCCCGGCCATCGAGCTCTACGGCGAACTCACCATCGACCGGGTCGGACTGACCGTCACCAAAGCCGGCCGGCGGCTCGCGCTCGCCCCCTCGGAGCTCAAGCTCCTGCTGTACCTCTCCGCCGCCCCCGAGCAGGTCTTCAGCAGGCAGCAACTGCTGGAGCACGTCTGGGAGCACAGCTTCCACGCCGACGCCCGGCTGGTCGACGCCTGTGTCGCCCGGCTGCGCGGCAAGATCGAGGAGGAGGCCGGCAGCCCCCGTTACGTCCAGACGCTGCGGGGCTTCGGCTACCGCTTCGGGCCGCTGTGATCGGCGGCCCCCGCCCCCGCCGGTTCCGGGCGTTCGGCCTGCGCACCCGGCTCCTGCTGGCCTTCCTGCTGGTCGCAGCGGTCAGCGCCGGCACGACGTCCGCGCTGACCTACCGCGAGGCCCGCAACGCGCTGCTGGAGACCGCCCAGGACACGGCCGTCTCCTCGTTCCGCGACCAGGTGCAGCAGACGGCCTTCGGACTGCCCCTGCGCGGCGGTGCGGGCCTGGAGGAGGTCCTGCGCGACGTCGCCCGCAAGGGAAAGCCGCACCCCTGGGTGGTGTTCGCCGAGTACGGCTCGCTGCGCGCCTCCTCGGGCGAGAACCCCGTCTCCAGCGTCATCACGGCCGAACTGCGCCGCACCGCGCGGGCCAACCCGCACGGCAGCTTCGAGCGGGTCGTCAAGGACGGCGTCCCCTATCTGACCATCGCCATGCCGATGGTCTTCAAGACCGGCCCGGACGACCTGGTGCCCAGCGGACTCGTGCTGTACGCCGTCATGCCGCTGACCGAGGAGCAGATCAACGTCGACGCCCTGCTCATGGCCGCCCGGGACGGCGCCGTGCCCGGCCTCGTCATCGCGCTGATCCCCGGCCTGATCGCCGCCCGCAGCGTACTGCGCCCGGTACGGGAACTGCGGCACGCGGCCCACAGCATGGGCAGCGGGCAGCTCGACACCCGGATCCGGGTGCGCGGCAGCGACGAACTGGCTGACCTGGCCCGCACCTTCAACGAGTCGGCGGGCCGACTGGAGCGCTCCGTGCAGGAGTTGCGCGAGGCCGGGGAGCGCGCCCGCCGCTTCGCCTCCGACGTCTCGCACGAACTGCGCACCCCCCTCGCCGGAATGCTCGCCGTCACCGAGGTCCTCGACGAGGACGCCGACCGGCTGGACGCCGACACCGCGCGGGCCGTCCGGCTGGTCAGCGCCGAGACCGGGAAGCTCGCCGTGCTCGTCGAGGACCTGATGGAGATCTCCCGCTTCGACGCCCGCGCGGCGGAGCTGAACACCGACGAGGTCGATGTCGCCGAGGCCATCCGCAAGACCCTGGAGAGCCGGCACTGGACCGACGACAGGGTCACCCGCGACCTGCCCGACGGCATCCGGGCCCGGCTGGACCCGCGCCGCTTCGACCTGGTCGTCGCCAACCTGGTCGGCAACGCCCTGCGGCACGGTGCCGCGCCGGTGACGGTACGGCTGCGCACCGCGGCCCGCTCCGAGGGCCCGCCGGTGCTGACCATCGAGGTCATGGACAGCGGACCCGGCATCCGCCCCGAGACGCTCCCGCACATCTTCGATCGCTTCTACAAGGCCGACGCGGCCCGTACCCGCTCGGCGGGCAGCGGCCTGGGCCTGGCGATCACCCGGGAGAACGTCCGGCTGCACGGCGGCACGATCCACGCCGGGAACCTGCCCGGAGGCGGTGCCGTCTTCACCGTGGACATACCGCTTCACGCGGAGGAGGCCGGGGGATGAGGCGTGCGCGGAGGCGCCGAAGAGCGGTGGCCGTGGCCCTGGCGGCGGCGATACCGCTGCTCGGTGGCTGCGGTATCCAGGAGACCGACGTCATCGAGGCGGGCGGTCCCGCCAGCTTCCAGGCCTTCTTCAACCGTGACTACGACGTTCTGCTCTTCTTCCGCTCCGCCGACGGACGGCTGAACCCCGTGGTCCGGACGGTCGGCGCCGTGAACGCCACGGATCCGGTGCCGACGGAACAGGCGGTCCTGGCCCTGCTGAACGGCCCGAACGAGGAGGACCGGGCCGTCGACCTGAGCACCGATCTCCCCGCCGCCGGCTCCATCCCGGCCATCGAGGTCGACCCCTCCTCGGACGGCAAGGTCGGCACCCGGCTCCCGCTGGCCGTGAAGGGCCTGAGCGACATGGCGCTGCGCCAGCTGATCTGCACGATCGCCTACAGCCAGGACACCAGCGGCCAGGTGGTCGTGGAACTGACCGGCCAGGACGGCGCGACGAGGTCCGGCACCTGCGGGTTCGGCCTCAGAACCTCGTGGTGACCTCGCCCGTCGGGCGGTTTTGTCGGGTTGGCCCCAGAATGAGGTAGGCGGTCCGCGCCGCGCGTCGAGCCTTCCTGGGGTTGTGAGATGACGACGGACGAGCTGGCATCCCTGGATGACGACAGTGCTCCAGCGCAGGAGGCGGTTGCCCTGCTCCGGGTGGCGGCGGGGCTGAGGACCGCCTACCCCGCGCTCGACCCGGAGGTCGTGGACGCGGCCGTCGCCTCGGCGTACGAGGCCTTCCGCGAGGCGAGGGTCAGGGTCTACATCCCGATCCTGGTCGAGCGACGGGCCCGGATCCTGCTCGGCGCCGTCGCCCGTGACGCCGCCCGACAGGAAAGCGAGGCTGGTCGTGATGGCGGACGTCAGGGCCGAACGTATAGCGAAGCTCATTGAGCCGCTGCGGGTGGAGCCGGGATCGCGGGTGCGGCTCGGCCGGGACTTCGATCCCCGGTACAAGGCCCACCTGAAGAAGAAGCACGGCGTGGAGCTGCTGCAAACAGGTGTGTCGCTGCTCGCCGAGTACCAGCAGCGGCTGGCCGCGCAGGACACGTACGGCGTGCTGCTCTGCCTCCAGGCGCTGGACGCGGGCGGCAAGGACGGGACGATCCGGCACGTCATGAGCGGAGTGAACCCGCAGGGCGTGAAGGTCAGCAGCTTCAAGGTGCCCTCCAGCGAAGAGCTCGGCCACGACTATCTGTGGCGCTACGCCGCCCGGCTGCCGGCCCGCGGCGACATCGCGATCTTCAACCGCTCGCACTACGAGGAGGTCCTCGTCGTACGGGTGCACCCGGAGGTCCTCGACCGGCAGCGGCTGCCCGAGGACGTGCGCGGCGCGGACTTCTGGGACCGCCGCTACCGGGACATCAACGCCTGGGAGCGCTATCTGACCGACAACGGGTTCAAGGTGGTCAAGGTCTTCCTGAACCTCTCCAAGGAGGAGCAGCGCACCCGCTTCATGAAGCGCCTCGACGTGCCGGAGAACAATTGGAAGTTCTCCGCCGCCGACGTCCGCGAGCGCGCCCGCTGGGACGACTACCAACGCGCCTTCTCCGAGATGCTCTCGGCGACCAGCACCCCGTGGGCGCCCTGGTACGTCGTACCGGCGGACCGGAAGTGGTTCGCGCGGATCTGCACGGCGGCGGTGCTGGCGCACACGCTGATCGACATCGACCCGCGCTATCCCGTGCTCGGCAAGGCGGCCCGCAAGGACCTCCGGGCCGCCCGGCGGTTGCTGGAGGCGGACGCACCCGAGGGCGCGCCGGCCGATCCGTACGCGGCGGCGCAGCGCGCCAGAAGGCGTGCGAAGGGCGGGAAGGGCAGACGGCGCTGACGGCCGGATCGGAGACCTGACGATGGTGACGCAGTCGAGACAGCCGGCCGCCGGGCGGCCCGGTGCTCCGCGGACAGCCTGGTACGCGCGGTCCCCGCAGGACGTGGCGACGGCGCTCGGCGTCGACCCGGCGTCCGGACTCTCCGCCGCCCGCGCCGCCGAACTGCTGGCCGCGAACGGCCCGAACGCGCTGCCGGAGGAGAAGCCGCCGCCCGCCTGGCGGCGGTTCGCCGCGCAGTACCGCAGCTACATGCAGCTCGTCCTCGTGGCGGCGGCCGTGGTCTCCCTGCTGATCGCGGAGTGGAGCACGGCGATCCTGCTCATCGTGCTGACGCTGCTGAACGCGATCGTGGGCCTGCGCCAGGAGGGCAAGGCCGAAAGCGCGATGAACGCGCTGAAGTCCCTTATGACGGCGACGGCCCGGGTACGGCGGGACGCGGCCGAGGCGGAGCTCCCGGCGGAACAACTGGTCGCGGGCGATGTCGTGTTCATCTCCGCCGGGGACCAGGTCCCGGCGGACGGACGGATCATCGAGGCCCATGCGCTCCAGATCGACGAGTCGGCTCTCACCGGCGAGAGCGTCCCCGCCGCGAAGGACGCCGTGACGCTGCCGGACGCCCCGCTGGGCCCCGGGGACCAGTCGAACATGGCGTTCATGCACACCCCGGTCACGCACGGCAGCGGAGTCCTCGTCATCACCGGGACCGGCCGGGACACGGAGCTCGGCAAGATCTCGGAGATGCTGTCGGCGACCGAGAAGGAGGAGCCGCCGCTCACCAGGGAGCTGGACCGGCTGACCCTGTGGATCACCGGCGCCGCGGGCCTGACCATGATCGTGATGTTCGCGCTCGGCCGCAGCCGCGACCAGGCGTGGGACGCCCTGTTCGTCAGCGCGGTCTCGCTCGCCATCGCCGCCATTCCCGAGGCCCTGCCGACGGTGACCCAGGCGATCCTCTCCGTCGGCAGCCTCAACCTGGCCAAGCGCAACGCCATCGTGAAGGAGCTGCCGTCGGTCGAGACCCTGGCGTTCACGTCGGCGATCAACTCGGACAAGACCGGCACCCTGACGATGAACCAGATGACGGCGGTCGAGGTCCTGACGCCCACCGACCGCTACACCGTCTCGGGCATGGGCTACGGCCTCGAAGGCAAGGTCCACCACGCCGCGGGCTCCGCCCCGGGCATCGAGGACGCGATCCTGCCGTACCTCGTCGCCAACGACGCCAAGCTGGTGGAGGGCGAGGTCGTGGGCGACCCCACCGAGGGCGCCTTCCTCGTCCTGGCGCACAAGGCGGGCCTCGACATCGAGGCCACCCGCGAACGGCTGCCCCGCCTCGCCACGCTGCCGTTCGATCCGGGCTACAAGCTGATGGCCACCTTCAACTCCACCGTCGACGACACCGGCCGGCCGGTGGTGCGCTGCTTCGTCAAGGGCGCGGCCCCGGCGGTGACGGCCCGCGCGACCACCGCGCTCTCGGCCGGCGCGACCGTCCCGTGGGACGCCGCCCTGGCGCGGCGCGCCGACGAGGCCGGCGAACGCATGGGCGGTGAGGGCCGCCGGGTGATGGCGGCCGCCACGAGAGACCTGGACCCGGCGGCCTTCGACCCCGACGCCGACCTGCTCGGGTACGTCACCGACCTGCGGATGACCAGCCTGGTCGGCATGGTCGACCCCCCGCGCGAGGAGTCCCGGGCCGCCGTGGCGAGCGCCCAGGCCGCCCATATCCGCGTCCGCATGGTGACCGGCGACGACGTCACCACCGGCGCCGCCATCGCCCGGCAGCTCGGGATCCCGGGGGAGGCCGTCCTGGGCGCCGACTTCGCCGCGCTCCCGGAGCACGAGCAACTGGCCCGTATCGACGGCATAGGGGTGGTGGGGCGGGTCGCGCCGGAGCACAAGGTGCTGCTCGCCGACACGCTAAAGAAGAAGGGCGACGTCGTGGCGATGACCGGCGACGGCGTCAACGACGCCCCCGCCATCAAGTCCGCCGACATCGGCATCGCCATGGGCAGCGGCACGGACGTGGCGAAGAACGCCGGCCGCATGATCCTCTCCGACGACAACTTCGCGACGATCGTGTACGCGGTGGAGCAGGGCCGAAAGCTCTACGACAACCTGACGAAGTACATCCGCTTCGTTCTGCTCCTGCTGGTCACCTTCGTGCTGACCTTCCTGGGCGCCACGATTTTCAACATCGCGGCCGGTGAACCCTTCACCCCGCCCCAGGTGTTGTGGATCCACTTCGTGGTCAACGCCTCGTTCGGCTTCGCCCTCGGCTTCGACCAGGAGAGCCCGGGACTGATGCGCCGCACCCCGCGCCCGAGGGGCGAATCGGTCCTGACCAGGCCCGTGCTGCTGACGGTCGGCCTGGCCGGCCTGGCCATCACGCTCATCCTGCTCGGCCTGATCGAGCTGGGCACCGAGCGCTACGACAGCGAGGCGATCGGCCAGTCGACGGCGTTCACGGCGTTCGCGCTCTGCCTGATCGTGGCCGCGTTCGAGTGCCGCAGCGAGACCGACTCGGTGCTGACCCCGAGCACGTTCGACAGCAAGCAGATGAACTGGGTGGCGCTGGCCCAGTTCGTGCTCGCGGTGCTGGCGACCCAGATGGACGGCTTCCGCCGCATCCTCGGCACGACCGAGCTCGACATCCGCCAGTTCGGCTGGGCCCTGCTGTCCGCCGTGGCCCTCCTGGTGCTGTGGGAACTCGGCAAGCTCATGGCCCGCGGGGCGAGGCGCGGCAGCTAGCGGGTGACCGGGGCGCCGGTCCCGTGCGCCACCCCGGCCGTCGTCCCACACGTACGGCGCCAGGCCGCGCGCGCCCCTGGTCAGGTGCTCGTAGCCTTGGTTCATGGCGGAAGCCACATCCGACAGCGGGCCGGACAGCGGGGACGACAAGGGAGACGAACCCGGGCGAACTCCTTCCGGCGGCTCGGCGCTCAAGACCCACGCGGCCGAGAGCGACACCGAAGCCATCCACCTCCCCGCATGGACCAAGGCCCTCGGCTGGTGCGGTGTCGTCGGCCTGATCTACCTGCTGATCTGCGCCGTGAGCATCATCAGCCGAGGCTTCGCGGGCCTGGGCAGCGACGCGGCGCACACCATGTTCGCCTTCGCCGAGCACCCGTGGGTCGGCCTGAGCGTCGGCATCCTCGGCACGGTCCTGATCCAGTCGTCGACCACGACGACGGCCGTCGCCGTCACCGCCGTGGGCTCGGGCGCGCTGCCCATCGAGGGCGCGATCCCGATCATCCTGGGCGCGAACGTCGGCACCACCGTGACGACGAGCCTGGTCGCCCTGACCTTCATCGGCAACCGCACGGAGTTCCGCAGGGCGCTGGGCGCCTCGACCGTCCATGACTTCTACAACTGGCTCGCGCTGCTGATCTTCTTCCCGATCGAGCTGATCTGGCATCCGCTGCAGCACATCAGCGAGTCGCTCACCGATGCGCTGTACGACACGGACTGGCTGCCGAACCCGGCCCACTTCAACTTCGTCCGCGCCGCCACCAGGCCGGTGGAACACGGAGTGATCCAGGCGACCTCGCACGTCAGCAGCTCACTGGGCCCCCTCTTCACCATCCTGATCGGCGCCCTGCTGATCCTGGTCGCCGTCCGCTACCTGGGAACCCTGCTCAAACTCCTCATGGTCGGCAGGGCCCGCGACATCCTGATCAAGGCCGTGGGCCGCAACGCCTACCTCGCCATGGCGTCGGGCATGGGCGTGACCGTCGTCACCCAGTCCTCGACCATCACCACATCCGTCCTGGTCCCCTTCGCCGGAACGGGCATCCTCACCCCGGCACAGGTGTATCCCGTGGTCGTCGGCTCCAACCTCGGCACCACCTTCACGGTGGTCTTCGCGGCGTTCGCAGGAGTCGGCCAGGACGCGAAGATCGGCCTCCAGGCGGCCTTCGTTCACCTGATCTACAACCTCTTCGCCATCATCGCGATCTACGTGATCCCGTTCCTGCGCCCCGTCCCCCTGTTCTGCGCCGAGAAGCTGGCCCGCGTCGCCTCCGAACACCGCTGGGTCCTGGCGGTCTACATCGGCACGGTCTTCATCGCCGTACCGGCGCTGGTCATCGTGCTGGTGGGCGTGCTCTGACGACGGCCCCGGGCGGACGGGCTACTGGCTGCCGGTGAGTTCGCCGCTGAGCGTCTTGTGGATGCGGGCGCTCGGTTCGTTCAGCCCGATGATCTCGACGGTCTTGCCGCGCTGGGCGTACTTGGTCTCGATGGCGTCCAGGGCGGCCACGGAGGAGGCGTCCCAGATGTGGGCCGCCGACAGGTCGACGACGACCCGGTCGGGATCGGTGGCGTAGCCGAACTGACCGACGAGGTCGTTGGCGGAGGCGAAGAACAGCTCGCCCGTGACCCGGTAGACGACCGTGGTGCCGTCGGGATCGGTGACGGCGGTGACCTCGGCGAAGCGGGCGACGCGCTTGGCGAAGACGACCATCGCGGTGATCGAGCCGACGACGACACCGACGGCGAGATTGTGGGTGAGGACCACGCAGGCGACGGTGACGACCATGACGGTGGTCTCTCCGGCCGGCATCCGCCTGAGGGTCTTCGGGGCGATGGAGTGCCAGTCGAAGGCCGCGAAGGACACCATGATCATCACGGCGACGAGCGCGGCCATGGGGATGTCGGAGACGACCGGTCCGAAGACGACGCACAGCACCATCAGGAAGGCGCCCGCGAGGAAGGTGGACAGCCGGGTCCGGGCGCCGGAGACCCGTACGTTGATCATCGTCTGGCCGATCACGGCGCAGCCGCCCATGCCGCCGAAGAACCCGGTGACGATGTTGGCCACACCCTGACCGACGGACTCGCGGGTCTTGGAGGAGCGGGTGTCGGTGATGTCGTCGACCAGCTTGGCCGTCATCAGCGACTCCATCAGGCCGACGAGCGCCATCGCCAGCGCGTACGGCGCGATCGTCGTCAGGGTGTCCAGGGTGAACGGCACGTCCGGCAGCCCGGGCACGGGCAGGGCGGACGGCAGCTCGCCCCGGTCGCCCACGGTCGGCACCGCGATACCGGCCGCCACGGTGATGACGGTGAGGACGACGATCGACACCAGGGGCGCCGGGACCGCCTTGGTCAGCCTCGGGAGGAACACCAGCAGAGCCAGGCCCGCGGCGAGCAGGGGGTAGACCGGCCAGGGCACGTCCGTCAGCTCCGGCACCTGGGCCATGAAGACGAGGATGGCGAGGGAGTTGACGAAGCCGACCATCACGCTGCGCGGCACGAACCGCAGCAGCCTTGCCACGCCGAGGGCGCCGAGGGCGATCTGGAGGACACCGGCCAGGATCACCGTGGCGATCAGGTAGCCGAAGCCGTGCTCGCGGTTCACGGGGGCGATGACCAGGGCGACGGCGCCGGTGGCCGCGGAGATCATGGCCGGTCGGCCGCCGACGACGGCGGTGGTCACGGCCATGGTGAACGAGGCGAACAGGCCGATCGCGGGGTCGACCCCGGCGATCACCGAGAACGAGATCGCCTCCGGGACCAGGGCGAGGGCGACCACCAGACCGGCGAGCACCTCGGTGCGCAGCACCCTCGGGTCGGACAGCCGGGCGGCCGGGGACGGTGCGGAGGAAGGCAAGACGAAGAGAACCTGTCGTGCTCGGGCACACCCGGCATCACGGCGGGCGCGCGGGAAGGAGTGGCGGGCCGGACAGTCCCCCACGAGGTCCGGGCGCAGCGGTCAGGCGATCCGCGAGGGAATCGGCGCTGCGTCAGGGCGAAGGCTCACGGTCACGGCGGACAGACAGCGGCGACGCCGGGCATCGCGGACATGCGCACGCTCTCCTCCGCGGACAAGGATCTTCGCTGGGGGCTCCGTCGGCCCCGGCACGGCTGCCGGGGCAGCGACCCGACGCCCAGCAACTCTACCCTGACGTTAGGGTAGAGATCGGCGCCGGCCGTCCGCGGCCGTGGCGAGAGACGAGGAAGGCACCCCGCGTGAGCAGCGAGCACATGCAGATCGGCGAGGTCGCCGCACGGACCGAGCTGTCGCTGCGCACGATCCGGCACTACGAGGACACGGGCCTCGTCCTCCCCTCCGCCCGCTCCCAGGGCGGCTTCCGCCTCTACACCGAGTCCGACGTCGCCCGCCTGATGGTCATCCGCCGGATGAAGCCGCTCGGTTTCACCCTCGACGAGATGCGCGCCCTGCTCGACGCCACCGACCGGCTCGACTCCGGCCTGGAACTGCCCCCCGAGGAGCGCGCGGAACTGCTGGAGCGGATCCGCGGCTTCGAACAGGCCGCCCAGCGCCGGGTCGAGGACCTGCGCACCCAACTGTCCCGAGCCGAGGAGTTCGCAGCCACGCTCGCCGGACACCTGACGAGGTCCCCCATCGCCTGAACTGCCGCTGCCCGCAAGCGACTCGGCCGCCCTGACCAGCGCAGCCACCCGGTCCTTGAGGCGGTCGTGCGGGTCAGATTGCACCGCTGTTGACCGTGGATGGAGCGACGGACATCGGGAGGACTGCCAGTTCGGCCTCCGGCTGTCCGTCTGTCCGTCTGTCCGGATACATCAATCCGGTACATGGACTACTCTTGGTACATGTCCATGAAGCGCACCAATGTCTACGCGGACCCCGAGGACCTGGCGATCATCAAGGAGGCCGCCAAGCGCCGAGGCATAAGCGAGGCCGAGATCATCCGCCAGGGCATCCACCTTGCGGCCATGGCGAACCGAGTGTGGGACGAGCCGCTGTTCTCGCGCACGTTTGAGGGGCCGGGGCGCACGCTGCCCAAGTCGGAGGTCCGTGACACGGTCGCCGAGGCCGTCCGGCGTGAGACAGGCTCGGGCTCCGGATCCGCCGCGTGATCATTGTCATCGCCGATACGTCCGGCCTTCTGGCAGCCCTGGACTCGGCTCACCCGGAACACCAGGCGGCGAACGAGGCCATCATGGCGGCGGGCCTGCTGGTCATGTCCCCGCTCCTGCTGGCCGAACTGGATCACGTGGCGACGCGTGAGCTCGGCAGGGAGGCTGCCGTCAGCGCGGTCGACGACCTGCGGCGCTGGATGAGCCGGGGTCGTGTGGTCCTGCCGGAGATCACGGAGGACCACCTGGGCGCTGCCCAGTCCGTCCGTGTCCGCTATCGCGCGCTTGACCTCGACCTCGCCGACGCGGTGAACGTGGCGCTTGCCGCCGATTACGACACGGACGCGATTCTCACCCTCGACCGACGAGACTTCCGGGTCGTACGTCCGTTGGGCCGTTACAAGGCGTTCCGGGTACTCCCCGACGACCTCCCGCTCTGACGCGGGACCCTCTTCGTGCGTTCACGGCAATACGCTACGGGACTCCGTCGCAGGTCTTGCCAGGTGTCATGCTCACCACGGCTGCCCATGGCAAGGAGACTTCGCCGTCCGTCTCGGAGCTGATCTCCACGTGATGCCGGTCTGCCAGGATCAACTCGCCGCACACCACATCCGTGTTCGTCCGCACCACCACCGGTTGCGTGCCGGAATCACGGGTCGTCACCCATGCGACCATGAGCGCGCCGACGACGAGGATCACTCCGAGGATGCAGGACAGGCGGGCCCAAGCCAGTGCTCGTGTCACTCGGGCCACTTCCTGTTCGGTCCAGCGGCGCAGAGCCTGCCCACCCAGGAGGACCTCTCGCTCCAAGGATCCGTGGGCGGCTCGCGCGGCCAGGAGTGAGCCCGTGACCAACAGCACGAAGGCGGTCATCAGTAGCCCGGTGGCGGTCGCGCGGGCCGAGCCCGGCAGGTCGCCGAGGTTGTCGCGTCCCTTCAGCAGTACGAGGACCGCGAGCAGGGCTGTGAGTCCCGTGAGGCCGTTACGCCACCCTTCCGCCTGTCTGCGCAGTTCCGGAAGCCTGGTGAACTCCAGTTCACGGGCGAGTTCGGCAAAAGAGGTACGGCGTGATGCGCCGTTGCCAGGTGTGTCGTACCGATTCACCGAGCCGCCCCGCGATGCTGACCAGGTCGAGAGGCAGCAGCGGGGTGCCGGGCTCGGAGACGCGGTACGCCGGGTCGACCGCCACGGCATCGTGCACGGTGGGCACCTCGTCGGGCAGTGCCGCCTCTGCCTCGGCGGTCAGTTCCGGTACGAGAGCGCCAATGGCCCGCAAGGGCGCCAGAGCCCGGTACGCCGCCCGGACACCGAGCGTGCGTGCGCGGGCGTAGCCCACCAGCCGATGCGCGGTGAGCGGGATCCAGCGAGCGGTCTCGAACCACTCATAGTCCACGTCCTCGCGCATGCCTTCGTCGACCAGCGCGGCGACCTCGTCCCACGTCGGGACGAACTTCCTCAGCAGCTTTGGCGGGCCTGGGGCCACGAGTTCGGCGCCCAACCCCAGGTTCTGGGCTTCCCGCTGCGCGGTGTTCCACAGCACCGACAACTGCTGCCGGAGCCGCCGGCTTCCGGTGAACAGCACGGCTGAGGTCGCCGGCACGGGATAGTCGGCACCTTCCCAGCTGGGGTCCTCCCCGGAGAATGCGTATCTGCTCGGCGTCGGCCAGATCGTCCCAGGCGCGCAGCAGTTCTGCCGCGTCCGGCAGATCGACCGAGGTCTCCCTCAACTCGTCCAGGTACCAGGACAGTTCGTCGGACGAGGTCTCGTGCGAGCGGACGCAGGCGAGGTCCCGGAGCGAGACGCCTTCCTCCAGGCGGATGTGCTCCTGGTGCAGCCACCGTACGAGGTTTCCCGTGTCGGGTGAGGGGACCACGTCACGTCCGGAGGAGCGCTCGGTGTAGCGCCGACGGTGGGCCACTCCGAGGCGCTCCGCCTCGCGGGCGAGAACGCGCTCGGCCCCCCACACGGACGTGTCCGACTCCGCAGCCAGTTCGATGGTGGCAGCCCAGGGCAGCGTGGGGTGGCCGTCGGTGTCCACACACTCGACGTAATGACCGCGGCTGTCCTCGCCCACCTCGATGCGGATCCGGCCGGCCCACTCCGCCGGTTCCCGGCCGAGATCCCGTAGGTACCGGACGCGCATCTCCCGGTAGCGGCAGGCGTCCATGGCGTTCTGGTACAGCTCCCGCAGGGCGAGTTCGGGCTCGCCCTCGTACAGCTGCTCGCCCATGAGGAGACGGCGGATCTCCGTCTGCGCCAGCGAGAACCTGGCGAGCGGAACGTCGTACGCGTCCATGCCATGCTCGCGGTCGGGCCGGAGACGGTGGTCGGACAGCCGCGCGGGGAGTCCGCGCAGCAGCGCGGCCTCATCGTGCGGGAGGCGGCGGACCGACTCCCGCAGCAGGTGCCCGAGGTCGTCGGCGTCCTCGACGACCGAGGCGAGCGCCGCGTGGATCGCCGGATGAGGGCAGAGCGCGTCCAGATGCAGATACTGAGTGCTCCCGTCCTGGTCGAGGTACCAGAAGGCGTCCCGGAGGACGGTGACCACTTCGCTCGGCATTACCGGATCGGAGACGGCGAGATGCTCGGCGAGGACTTCCGGGAGACAACGCGCGTCGAAGGCGAGCAGCCCCGCGCGCCGCAGCAGCGCTGCGAGGGGGCGTGCCCGTAAGTGCCACGGTGTTCTGCGGATGACGTGTTGGTCCGGCGGCAGCCGCTGGTCCTCCGCGGGGGCTCCGACGGCGAGGCCCGCGGCGACCGTGCGCAGCGCCGTGGAGAGTGCTTCCGCCCGGCCGCCGAGCGGCTGGCCCGTCATCGACGGCGCCACGTCGAGGAGGCGGGCCACGAAGCCGTCGGCCAGCACCGCGGGCACGGCTTCCTCATCGGTCGAGAACCGTTCCTCGATCCAGCGGTGGACCAGCCACAGCGTGACGGCGTGGCGGTCGTCCGCGGGGTCCGCCAGCCACAGGTACCAGTCCGCGAGCTTCTCGGTGACCTGGGGGTAGTGCTCGGTGATCTGTTCGTAGTGCCGTCGCCGGTCGTCGGCCTCGGCACAGCGCCGCACGACGTGCGGACGGAACTCGGCGGCCTGGCTCAACCGCTCGGCCCAGGCCGTCTCGTGCAGCAGGACACCGGCGATCAGCGAGGTGACCTCCAAGGCGGACAGCTCAGCGTCGTTGGGCAGGAGTTGTGGGAGGCGGTCGGTCAGCAGCCGTACTGCGTAGTCCTCGTCGGCCCATGGATCGGGCAGCCGTTCCTGAGCACGGTGGACGTGGCGGGCAGCCTGCGCGGCCAGTTCCGACAGGCAGACCTGAAAGTGGGCGAGGCTCTGGTCTGCTCCGCCAGATCGTTGCCATAGCGGATCAGGACCTTCTGCGGGTCGGCCTGAGCCCGTAGGGCGAGGGCCTGGGTATCGCGTCTGGTCTTCTCGTACACCTGCGCCACGGTCGTGGCCTCGGTCAGCGGGTCGAAGGCCCGGGCGAGCGCCGACGTGAAGAAGCTGCCTGCCTCTGCGAAGCCGCTGTGTTCACCTGGGCCGCGGCTTGTCATCATGGCGAAACCGCTGTGTGGGGGACCTTTGACGACATTGCTGCCGAAGGCGGCTCCTTGGTCGGCCCCGGTCCAGCGGCAGGCGTCTATCAACCACAGCACGGTGCCGGCCGAGCAGTTGGCCAGATAACGGCTGATGTCGGCCTCCAGGAGCGACTCGCGCACGTGGGGCTGCTCCCACCCGGCCGCGCCGTCGGTGCGGTCGGCATGGGCGCAGGCGTCGGAGGGCACCAAGTACTCGGAGGTGCCGATCCGGATGCCGTGCCCGGTGTAGTAGAGGAGCAGTGTGCTGTGAGGGGGTGCGCTCGCGAAGAGGGCGGAGATACGTTCGGTGATCGCGTTGCGGGTGGGATCCAGGAGGATCTCTACCCCGTAGCCACTGCCCTCCAGGGAAGCGCCCAGCACGTGCAGATCCGCGTCGACCGCCGCGGCCAGAGAGGGAAGAAGGTGCTCCGCTCCCGGATTCTCACGCACCCCGATGAGCAGGGCTATGCGTCTGTTCTCTTCCAACTCGGCCCTCGTTCCCCTTTCCGAGTCGCCCATATTTTCACCCTCACCGGGCCACGGGGGGCGGATCGGTCGGGTGGCCGGCGGACGAGCGGCAGCGCGAGGTAGTCGTCGGCCTTGACGACTGGGCCCATGGAGAGCGTGCGAAGCACCCTGAGGATGGTCCCGAGGGACCCGCGCACCCCGACGGGGAGGTCACCGGCAGCCAATGGTGCGGTTGTGGCGCGCATCCCGGCCGCCGGTCTGGAACAACAAAACCCCCGGGTCGACGACCTGGGGGTTCGAAGTGGAGCGGGTGACGAGAATCGAACTCGCGCTCTCAGCTTGGGAAGCTTGGGTTCTCGGTGGGGGGCTGCTTGGCTGAACTGCGGCGGAGCGGGTGCGGGGCCTGACTGACCGGTGGCATGGTCCCCGCCGTTCCCCGTGGTTCCCCGCACGATCTGGCACGTGTCTGGCACGGGATCGGCCGTCCGATCTGTACGTCTGCCTTGAGCCACGGACTACTCGACAACGACCCCGTGCTGTCGTTCGTGCTGCGTCTGCGCGATCAATCGGAACCGCGAGGCCTTCCGGCGTTGACGGCGCACATTCCCAGCCTCGCCAGCGAAGCCAACGCACAAGGTACGGACAGCAGTTGAGGTCTGGAGTGTGTCCAAAGGCGGTCGGATTGCGGCAGGATGGCACAGCACTGGCAAGGTCGAAGTCGGGTTGCCCGCGACCTTCCAGGGAAGGATCTCGAGTACATCTCAGTGAGCCGGAGGGGGCTGCTCATGAGCGGTGCATCACGGTCGCGTCACGACAGGATAGAGCCGGAGCCGCCGCCCGAGCGCGGCTCCGATCGCTTCAGCGACGATCCCCCTGATCCCCTCGCCTCGCTGCTGGCCAAGGTCAACAATGGGGAACACATTTCGACTCCGGGAGACAACGCGGACGGCGAAGACCGCGACCCCCGTGACGAGGAATGGCGGGAACATGATCGCCACGGCCCCTATGCGCAGGGGCGTCGCCGGAGGAACTAACACACAGGGCGGAGTCCCCGCCTGCGGCAGCGTAGGCGGGGACTTGGCATGAGGGCTGCTCACGCGGGCTGGAGCGGGGCGGCTTGCAAATCGACGAGCAGACGGCGCATGCCGGGCGACAGCTCGCCCCCGTACGGGCACATGTGGCCCGACCGTCTCAAAGCGGTGGGGGGCCAACTCCACCGGTGCAGCTGGGAGCACCTGGAGGACGAGCACGGCTTCCTGACAGACCAAGCGATCGACCCTGAGACCCGCTGGAGACCATCCCGGCCGAAGAGTTCCAATGGGTGCGGCCTCGGTGAGCGGGCTGGACAACCACTTTAGGAGCGAGGTGGGGCGACTGCTGCTCTGACCTGCGAACTGTCCACATGGGCGGATCGAGGGGTAGTTACCCGCCGGCCACTGCCGTTCCCCGTGGCTCCCCGCTGGATCTGGCACGGGCGTGGCACGGGGAACCCGTGAACTTCCTCAGCTTGCCTTCGGGGATTGGCGCCTGCCACGGTACCCAGCGTGCCGTCTCTGAGTAGGCGGAGAGCGGTCGGC
Source organism: Streptomyces cinnabarinus (assembly GCF_027270315.1). Classification (NCBI taxonomy): domain Bacteria; kingdom Bacillati; phylum Actinomycetota; class Actinomycetes; order Kitasatosporales; family Streptomycetaceae; genus Streptomyces; species Streptomyces cinnabarinus. The sequence continues at coordinate 4,796,070 of NZ_CP114413.1, forward strand.
AACTGTCGTCGTCTGTGGTCGTTGGCTGCCCTCGGACAGCCCAGAGGCGGCCCGGCGAGCACTACATGGAGTGGAGGGATCTTCCTGCTTCGAGGATGAGGCGTTGTAGTGCCTCATCTCCTTGCTTGTACAGGAGATCCAGTCGATATGGCGCGCCTTCATCGCCATTAATTGCTTGCTCCAAGGTTACGCAGTAATCACGAAAAAGGTGATCCAGTTCATCGGCGCACTTTTTCACCTGAGGTGCACCCTCAAGGAAGATCACACGCTTGAGGGCCAGAAAATCGAAGCGCGCCTTATGGGCCACGACTATCTGCTTCTTCAGCTCCGCCGTGCGCTCTTCGCTGGCTGGCAGCTCGATGAGCTCGGAAATGTTGCGCTCCATAGGGGCCAGAGATTGTGCATGCTGAATTAGATCCAAGTATGCCGTCCGTTGAATCTCTCTGAGTTTTTCCTGACGGTGAGCATCTGCGGAGCACTGTGCTTGCTCGCGAGCGGCACGTGTCGTATACTGTCCAGTCATCCAACTGGCGACGACCGCAGTTCCGCCTGTTATAGCAGCGACCCAAAGAGTGCTGTCTGCCATAGGGTCGATTGTCTCCCAGTCCTCACCATTCTGAAAATCGGGCGAAGTGTTCACGCTTCCCCGGTGCGGGCTCAGGCGTGCGTGAATGGGCTCTGTATGGCTCAGTCGGAAGTCGACGGATGTAGCTCGGTGGAGTCTCAAGGTCTGAGTCAAGTGCCGCCGCGGGCGATCAGTAGCCGAAAAAGTGAAGAGCCGGGTCTCTGACCTGCGCCTGCGCATCCGGGTGACGCTCTGACCTGCGGCTGAGCTGTCGATGGCTGTCGGTGCCGGTCATCGTTGAGTACCCTTCCACGGCCCGAGGGCGGCCCGAAGGAAGGCTCCGACGTTCCCGTCTGGACTGGTCAGCTTGTCGATGGCCGGAGGCCGGGGAAGAGCGTGTGTGCGGTCTCGTGCACGATCTCCATCGCTTCGCGTCCCTTCAGCCGGGCCTCGTCGCCGATCGCTGGGACGGTGGCGCCCAGCTGCTCGACGAGTGCGAGGTAGCCGTGGAACATGGCGGTGGCCAGCGGGTTGAGGGGCGCCTCAGGGGGGACCATGGCCTGATTGAACTCGGGGACCGGCTGGGCAGCGACGTCGGGCCAGTCCTGCGGGTCGCGTGGCCGGTCGAGGCTCAGGACGGCGGCCAGGTCGGGGGCGTCGGCGTCCCGGGACGTGAGAGGGCTGCCGAGGTTCCAGCGTTCGCGGAGTGTGCGGATCACGGACGTGTGGTGGTGGACACCGTTGACGACGGTCTGAGCAGGTACCCACGCGGAGATCGCGATTGCGGGCAGGCGGACTCCGAGCCGGTCGAAGGTGAAGCCCATCTGCCCGGGCTGTGCGCCGGGGGCAGGGGGGACGGCGGCCGGCGGGGGTACGTGGTCGTAGGTGCCGCCGTGCTCGTCGAAGACGACCATCAGCAGCGTGTTGAAGGCGTTCGACCCGTTGGATGAGGTCGACGAACGGACCGCGTTGTAGATCTTGTCCAGCAGTGCCTCGCCGCCCAGCAGGGACGAGGGGGCGTCGAAGGGGATCCCCTGGAGCAGGGCGGACTCGGGCGGGTGCATGTCGTTGTGGCCGTGCCACAGGTTGGGCTCGATGAACGAGTAGGTCGGCAGTGTGCCGGCGGCGGCGTCTTCCAGGAACCGGTCCGTGGTGACGAAGTGTGTGGCGAACCGCTCCCGCAGCCGTGGGCCGTGGATCAGCCCGGTGAACGGGATCGGGCTCGGCGCGTCCACGTAGACCCGCCAGGCCAGGCCCTGGGCCTCCAGCCGCTCGAAGACCGTCTCCGCCGTGTTCTCCAGCGGGAACGTGGAGTATGGGGCGTTGACGACGAAGCCCGACGAGCTCGCGGCGTGGAAGAACGATCGGTTGGTGAACGTCTGCGAGGGCACCTCCGCGAACCAGTGATCGAACGTGCCAAATCCGCGCGCCAGCGTCGACGTCACAGGCAGCTGATCCGGGGTGTACCCGGCCATGATCTGCGCGTACTCCTGGAACTTCGGCTGACGGCCCATCTCCGCCCAGAACGCACTGATGTAGTCGGCGACGAAGCCGTCCATCGTTGGCGTACGCCCCGGAGGAGGAGCGTTGAAGGGGGCGGCCATGTGCTCGGCCAGTACTCCCCGATTGCCGTCCGGGTCGATCACACCGAACAACTGGGTGTTGACGTGCTGGTACTCCTCGCCCGGATCCGGGTTCGGTGTGTCCATCGTGTCAGCCACCCCGAACGGCATGGCCTGCCGGCCTGAGCGGTCCTCGGCCCAGTCTGGGATGGGGTTCGACAGCTCCCTCCCGAGGACCCCTTCGAAGCTGGCCACCTCGCCCGGCTCATACAGCTGCCCCAGCAGGTTGTCGAACGACCGGTTCTCAAACATCAGAGCGACCACGTGATCCAGAGCGTGGCTGCGGTCGGTAGTGGGCATCGTCGACCTCCGATCGGTGCACGTCACTCGCCCCGAGAAGTCAATTCCACTGTTGTCAGCCCAGACATAGGTGTCAAAACGTGGGCGATCGCGCGGATCATGCGCAGTTGGTGATGTTGGACGAAGTAGCGCGCTCTCCCAGAGGTCGGTGGAACGACTTTGGACTGGAGCTGCTTTGGCGCGAGTGATCATGGCCCCGTAAGCTTCCGGCGCGTCGGGCAGTCTGTTGACCGCTCACGGCGTCCTTGGCGATCTCACCGGTCTGCCGGTCAGAGGCGCTGATGACCGTCGGCGTCGTCTACATCGACGAGGGCGAGTCGTCGCTGGTCCAGGTCACTATTCCCGAGAGCGGTGTGACGGACGGACTGACCGTCGGTGCTCCGGTCTCGCTGCCGGGGCTCGTTGCCCGTCCGTGGGAGAGCGTGTTCAACGGTCAGCAGCGGCACGGCATCGCTTATCGGGCTACGGCCATTGCTCCCGGTGCCTTCCCGCTGGCTCAGGCGGGCTGACCGGCATGACCGACCTGGTGACGTTGGCCGAGCTGGGCGGGGCGCTCGCTGCGTTAGGCGGCGCGGCCTTTGCCCGGCACGCCCACCCGGCGGGCGTACTGGTCCACGGTCGGACTGCCGGTCTCGGTGGTCCGGCTCGTGGCCTCGTACTCCTCGACGATGGACGCGTGCGGCCTGACTGTCGAGCCGTCCCGCTGGCGGGCGCTGGCCGTCAAGGCGACCACTCGCCGTGACGTACGGCCCGTCCCGCCCCGCCGGGGCATGATCCGGCCTACCGCGACCGGCCTTCGGATCCGGCTTCGGCTGGCTCCGGGCCAGGAACCGGCGGACGTGGCGGCCTCGGCCGAGCGGCTCCGGCATGCCTGGGGCGTACACGCCGTGTACGTCCGGGACGTCAAGCCCGGTGTCGTCGAACTCCGGCTCGTTGGCTTCGATGTCCTGCGGAAGGTGCGGATGCCACGCCGGACCGACAGCGGACACCTCCGGGTACCCGTGGCTCTGCGGGAGGACGCAACCGCGGTCGTACGCGACTTCCGCGCCGTCCCGCATGAACTCGTCCTCGGCGCCACCCTGTCCGGCAAGTCCATGTACCTGCGGAACCTGCTCACTGGCCTTGCGGCTCAGCCCGTGGTCCTGGTCGGCATCGACTGCAAGCGGGGGGTCGAACTGGCGCCGTTCGCGCCTCGCCTGTCCGCGCTGGCGACCGACCCGGACCAGGCGGCCGACCTGCTGCCCGTCCTCGTGAAGGAGATGGAGGACCGATACGACCTCATCAAGGCTCGGCAGGGCATCGCGCCCGGTACGCCCGATGAGCTGATCACCTCGGACGTCTGGGGGCTCCCCGAGAGCGAACGACCGGCTCCCGTCGTCCTGTTCATTGATGAAGTGGCCGAACTCTTCCTCGTCGCCACCAGGAAGGAGGAGGAACGGCGGGACGAGATGGTCACTCAGCTCATCCGCCTCGCCCAGCTCGGCCGTGCGGCCGGGATCTACCTGGAGGTATGCGGGCAGCGCTTCGGCGCCGAACTGGGCAAGGGAGCGACCATGCTCCGCGCGCAGCTGACCGGCCGCGTCTGCCACCGCGTCAACGACGAAGCCTCCGCGAAGATGGCGCTCGGCGACATCGCCCCCGAGGCGGTCCACGCCGCCTGCGCCATCGCCGCCAACTTGCCCGGATTGGCCGTCGTCGGCGACACCTCCGGCGGCTGGTCCCGCATCCGCACTCCCTATCTCTCCCTCGCCGATGCAGCGGCCATCTGCCGGGAAACGGCTCACCTTGCCCCGGACGTACCGGCTCTCACGCCCTTCCGGCCCTACGTCCCGCCCATGCCTGCGCAGGACTCCGGGCCGCTGACGGCTCCTCGCCCGGTCACCGAGTAACCCACTGCCTCGCGGCCGTCCGCCGCCAAGTCCCTACCTCCGCCTTGCCTGAAACAGGAGAGGAATCCTCGTGACTGCCTCGATGTCCTTCTACGCGGACACCCACACCACCGTTCGCCTCAGCAAGTACGGCACGCGCAATGCCCCGATCCTCGCCCTGGACGGTGAGGACCACACCCTGACCGTCTCGGCCTTCGACCACGTCCCGATCGCCGATCACCTGACCTTTGCCCGAGAGCTGGCCGCCGCCTGCGCCGACTACGTCAAGGCGCTGGAAACCTATGCCGCCGCCATGTCCGACGGCGACGGCGACCAGGAGCTGGGCGAGGGGCAGTAATGAGGCTGCCCGTCCGAATCGACGCTGTCCTCGTCCAAGCCCTGATCGCCGCCGCGCTGTCGTTCGCCCACCTGCACGACCTGGCCTCGGCTGCCGGTCAGCACGGATGGAAGGCGTGGGCCTACCCGGTCTCCGTCGATCTGCTGTTGGTGGCGGCCTGGCAGCGACTGCGCTCCGGCGGGGCGAGAGCGGCCGGGTGGTGCTGGTTCCTGGTCGCGCTGACCGCGTCTCTGGGCGCCAACGTCGCCACCGCCGGACTGCTCGACCTGGACGCCGTACCGGCCTGGCTGCGCATCCTCGTCGCCGGATGGCCCGCTGTCGCCTTCCTCGGCGGAACGCTCCTCGCTCATGGACCGGCGACGCCCCAAGAGAAACCGGCAGTGGAGGAACACGCGATCCCGTCTCTCTCCGTCCCTGAACTGCCCATTCGGGAGCCGGAATCGGCTCCGCCCTCAATTGCTCCCGTCCCGCCGGCACTTGTCGCCCTCGCTCGCAAGGTCGCCGACGAACACCGCGCACGGACCGGAACCGCCATCGACACCACGACGCTTCGCGCCCGGCTCGGCGTCCCGATGCCGCTCGCCGAAGCCATCGCCACACAACTCACCTGAACCCGGAGGACTTTCCCCGCATGCGCCCGACCACGCTCCGCGCGCTGAAACGCGCAGCCGAGCTGACCCGCCAGCACCGCCTCACCGAAGCCGTACTGATCGCCGAACCGGTCATCCTCGCCGCCGACCGCTACGAGAGCGACGAGATCTTGCGCTGGCTCGCCGACCACATCACCGACTTCACGGGCGAAACGAAGAAGGAGATCGCCTGATGCCCACCAACCGCCGTTTCCGCAACGTCGTCCGCATCGGCCCCGTCCAGGTCGGCACGTACTACGACGGCCGGGGCCACGAGAAACACACCGCCGCCTGCACCGCCCCGCGCTGCGGCTTCTCCACGGACTACGACAGCCGCGCCGCCGCCGAGCTGGCCGCCCGCACCCACCGCTGCCCCGTCCGCTGAGGAGAGAACGCCGTGACCGTCTCGCTCCCGCTCGTCTTCGTCCTGGGCGTCGTCACCTGGACCGCGATCAAGTTCCTCGGCGTCCGCCTCTGGGTCGCCGTCGTGATCGCGCTGTTCGGCTTCTGGCTCTCCGACACCTTCGTGGCCCCCGCCATCGAGTCCGGTACGCGCTCCGGGGTCGACGTCGTCAACGGCACCAACAAGTGAGAAGGAGTCCCGTGATGTTCCGCCCCAAACTGCCTGACACCCCGTACGTCCCGAGCATCACCACGCACGTTCCGCAGAACCACGTCCCGGCTCCTGCCGCCGGAGGTCCGGTCGCCCCGTACGTGGGGGCCGTCGCGGCCGTGGTCGTCGTCGGTGTCGTGCTCACCGCGCTCCTGGCGGCCGTCGCCATATCGGCCGTGTCCGTGGCCATCGCCTCCGTGGTCCTGCGCTCCCTCTTCAACGGCGCGAACAAGCGCTGACCGGCCGCCGGGGCGGCAACAAGCCGCCAAGCATCCCGCCGCCCCGGGGCCGTCCCTCCCAACCGCCGAAACAGCCGAAAGGAACTCCCATCATCACCCGGCAGACTCCGCCCCCACTGGCGGAACTCTCCATGCTGGCCTCCCTCGGCACCATGCCCGAGCTGGGCCGCCAACTCTCCGGCCTGGGCGGCTGCACGCAGCCCGTCCGCCTCGACGGCCATCGCACGGAGTACGCCGTCAACACGGCAACCGGCGAGATCGGCAACGTCCTGCGCCACCTGGACTCCGCCACGCTGCCCGCCGGACAGCTCCTCATCCGCTGCAACAACCGCCGTGCCACGCGCTGCGCGGCCTGCGCCGAGACGTACCGCCGCGACACCTTCCACCTGATCACCGCCGGACTGCGGGGCGGCAAGGGAACCCCTGAACAGGTCGGCACCCACCCACGCGTCTTCGCCACCTTTACCGCCCCGAGCTTCGGCCCGGTCCACAACCGCCCCTCAGGCGGGCGGGACTGTCGCTGCGGCATCCGGCACGACGACGGAGACCCGGCGCTCGGCTCGCCCCTCGACCTGGACACCTACGACTACGAAGCGGCCGTCCTCTGGAACGCGCACGCCGGTGCCCTGTGGCGGCGCTTCTCGATCTACCTGCGCCGGGAGGTCGCAAAGCGCGCTGGCCTCACGCAGCGGGCGTTCCGGCACCACGCCAGGCTCTCCTTCGCGAAGGTGGCCGAGTACCAGAAGCGCGGGGCGGTCCATTTCCACGCGGTCATCCGCCTCGACGGCCCCGAGGGAGGCGACACCACGCCCCCGCCGTGGGCGTCCGCCGAACTGCTCGCCGATGCCATCAAAGCCGCCGCCACCGCTGCGCGCATCGACGGACCGGAGATCGACGGCCGTACGCACCGCTTCGTCTTCGGCCGTCAGATCGATGTCCGCCCGATCCGTTCCGCCGACTTCAGCGACGGTCAGGAGCTGACCGATCGGGCCGTAGCGGCGTACGTCGCCAAGTACGCCACCAAGGGCGCGGAGACGGCGACGGGCACCCTGGACCGGCCGATCCGATTCCTCGCCGAACTGGCCCAAGCGCGGATCACCGACCACGCCCGACGGATGATCCGCACCGCCTGGGAGCTCGGCGCGCGCCCCGAGCTGGCCAAGCTTCGCCTACGGGCCTGGGCCCACATGCTCGGCTTCCGCGGCCACTTCTCCACCAAGTCCCGCCGCTACTCCACCACCCTCGGCGCCCTCCGCGACGCCCGCGCCGAATGGCGCCGTGCCCAGACCTCCCCGCCCGTCCCGCAGGACGGCGAAGCCACGCTCGTCCTCGCTCACTGGGTGTTCGCCGGAACCGGCCTCAGCGCTGCCGAGACCTGGCTCGCGGCCTCCCTCGCACCCGCGCCCGGAACGGAAGGAGAACCCACCACATGACCATCGACCGTCATCTCTCGGTCGACCAGGTTGCCGAGCTGCTTGGCACGACCGCCCGCTTCCCCCGGCGGCTTATCGAGGAGCGGCGCATCCGGTACGTGAAGGTCGGCCGGCATGTGCGCATCCCGGAGAGCGCGGTCGAGGAGTTCATACGGTCCCGGACCGTCGAGCCGATCAGGCTCCGGCGCACTGCACTCCGGCGGGTGGCCTGATGGCAAACAAGAAGGGGAGACGTCGCCGCTTCGGAGCCGTTCGGCAGTACCGGTCCGGCCGTTGGACGGCTTCGTACCTCGGTCCTGACGGTGAGCGCATCCGCGCGGAGGAGACGTTCGAGACCAAGAAGGACGCGGAGGTCTGGCTGTCTCAGGTCGAGGCAGATCTCACCCGAGGAGACTGGCGCGCTCCCGACGCTGGAGCAGTCAACTTCGGTGTCTACGCCGAGAAGTGGGTCGAGGAGCGGGAGCTGGCCGTTCGTACCGAGGACCTGTACAAGCACCTTCTCCGGCTGTACATCCTCCCGACCTTCGGCCCTCTCGACCTGGACGAGATCACCGCACCCCGCGTCCGCGAGTGGCGTGCCGAACGGCTCCGCACCACCGAAGCCAAGACAACCGTCGCCAAGGCGTATCGCCTCCTCAAAGGCATCCTGGAGACGGCCGTCGACGACGACCTGATCAGCCGCAATCCGTGCCGAATCAAGGGCGCGGGGAAGGAGTCAGCCGCCGAACGTCGTATCGCCACCGTCGCCCAGGTCGACGCCCTCGCCGACGCGATCGGCATCCGCTGGCGTCTGATGGTCTACCTCGGCGCCTACGGCCCGATGCGCCCCGAAGAACTCGCGGGCCTCCGTCGCCGAGACGTCGACGCCGACAGCCTCGTCATCCGCGTCCGCGTCGCCGAGCCGGAGCGCACCAACGGCAAGCGCGCCCCTGGCGAGACCAAGTCCGATGCGGGCGTTCGTACCGTCGTCCTCCCCGCCTTTCTCCACAAGGAGTTGAAGCGGCATCTCGCCTGGTACGCCGAGAAGGGGCCCGATGGCCTGGTGTTCGTCGGTGAGAAGGGTGCCCCCTTCCGTCGAACCTCCTTCGGCCGGAAGTGGCGACGCGCTCGTGCTGCCGCCGGTCTCCCAGACGGCTTTCGCTTCTACGACCTTCGTCACACCGGACACACCCTCTCGACCCGGTCCGGGGCCACCCTCAAGGACACGATGGTCCGCGCGGGACAGTCCTCCGAGAAAGCCGCGCTGATCTATCAGCACTCCGACCAGGAGCGACAGCACGAGGTGGCCGCCGGCCTCGATGACCTGGTCCGCGCCGAGCGCGCGACCACAAGGGCAACCCCGCGCACCACAATGAAGAGGTCGCCGAGAGCTAATGGTGCGGTTATGGTGCGCGCCCCGTGCACCGGTCTAGACAACAAAGAACCCCCGGGCCTCTGGCCTGGGGGTTTCACATGGAGCGGGTGACGAGAATCGAACTCGCGCTCTCAGCTTGGGAAGCTGATGTTCTACCATTAAACTACACCCGCGTAAGACTCCGACTGCGGTCGGTGTCGAATGCTCGCTCACTGTACCTCATGGCAGACCCCCGGTGCTCGGACCGCGGGGTCTGACGCTGTTTCAGGGGCGGGATGCGGCTGCGGGCGGCCGGAGTTGGGGCGTACGGTGGGGGCCTGGGAGAGGGTTCGGGCGGGACCGGAGTGCCGCCTGGAGGGCCGTCCCTTTCATCCCGTAATGTGGCCTTTCGTCGCCCGGCGGGCAGTAGCCGGGTGCGGCTCTTGGGGAAGGGATCCAGAGGACTTGATGGAGCGCACCGTCGTCCGATGTGCCGATGGGCACGTGTTCAGCACCGCTTCGTTCCCGATGCAGCAGGCCGAGCGGCTCGGTCCCGGACGACTGGTCCGGTGTCCACGGTGTGCCCGGCTTCGCAGCGTCGTGCCGGTGACCTTGGAGAAGCAGCAGTAGCGGCAGGGAGTGGAAGCAGGCGCGCGGTGCCGTCCGATGGTGGCCGGTCCGCGCGCCTTGCGTATCCTCGGGACGTGCTTCTCTCAGACAAGGACATCCGGGCCGAGATCGACGCCGGGCGGGTACGGATCGATCCCTACGACGAATCCATGGTGCAGCCGTCGAGCATCGACGTACGGCTCGACCGCTTCTTCCGGGTGTTCGAGAATCACCGGTACCCCCACATCGACCCCTCCATCGAGCAGGCCGACCTCACGCGGCTCGTGGAGCCCGAGGGGGACGAGCCGTTCATCCTGCACCCCGGTGAGTTCGTCCTCGCCTCCACCTACGAGGTCATCTCCCTGCCCGACGATCTCGCGTCGAGGCTTGAGGGCAAGAGCTCCCTGGGCCGCCTCGGACTGGTCACCCACTCCACCGCCGGCTTCATCGACCCCGGGTTCTCCGGGCACGTCACCCTGGAGCTCAGCAACCTCGCCACGCTCCCCATCAAGCTGTGGCCGGGTATGAAGATCGGCCAGCTGTGCATGTTCCGCCTCACCTCGCCGGCCGAGTCCCCGTACGGCAGTGAGCGCTACGGATCCCGCTACCAGGGCCAGCGAGGCCCCACCGCCTCCCGCTCCTTCCTCAACTTCCACCGGACCCAGGTATGAGCGCCGTACGGGAGAACCTCACCTACGAGCGCTTCGGCACCGCCGTCCGCGAGCTCGCCCAGACGATCGCCGATGACGGTTACGAGCCCGACGTCGTGCTCTCCATCGCCCGCGGCGGCGTCTTCGTGGCCGGCGGACTCGCCTATGCCCTGGACTGCAAGAACATCCACCTGGTGAACGTGGAGTTCTACACCGGCGTGGGGACCACCCTGGAGATGCCGGTCATGCTGGCGCCCGTCCCCAACGCCATCGACTTCTCCGACAAGAAGGTCCTGATCACCGACGACGTCGCCGACACCGGCAAGACGCTCAAGCTGGTCCACGACTTCTGCCTGGACCACGTCGCCGAGGTCCGCTCCGCCGTCATCTACGAGAAGTCTCACTCGTTGGTGAAGTGCGAGTACGTGTGGAAGCGCACCGATGACTGGATCAACTTCCCGTGGAGCGTTCTGCCCCCGGTGAGCAAGTCGGGCGAGGGGCCCAGGGAGAACAAGGAAGCGCTCTGACCTGCGCGTTTGTCTGACGGCTACGCGCCGGGAGGCCGGTACTGGATCTGCCCTGCCTTGCTCAGGGCCTCCAGGGTCTCGTCGACGGTCAGGAGCACCGTCGTTTCGAACGAGCTGAGTGCGCCGCCTCCGCTGATCGCCAGGGCGACCGAGGCCATGGAGACGTTGTCGGGGGCCTCCCACAGGTTGTAGCCGTCGCGGGTGCCGAACGCGTACCAGAAGCCGTGCAGCTTGCCGCCGACGGATTCGATGTACGACCGAGCGGCCTTCGCGCGGTCCTCGGGGTGGCTGATGAGCCTGGCCCAGGTCTCCGGCGTGTAGCTGAACCTCGACAGATAGAGCGGCATCACGTCTCCCTTTCATCCCGTCCCGGCAAAGAGATGCCCTCGCGGGGTGGGAACGCCCCAGCGGCCGCCCGCGTATCCCCCGAACGGCCGCAAGGGGCTCAGAACGTGCCGAGCTTCACGATCGACAGCAGTGCCACCAGCTGGATTGCCGAGGCGCCGAGGGCCTTCGGCCAGGGGAGGTCGTGGGAGCGGGCGACCATCATCGTCAGGAGGGCGCCGGCCGCTACCCAGGTGGCCCAGCCGAGGAGCTGGACGAAGGACGCGTCGCCGCCGAAGAACATGGCCACCACCAGGCGGGGGGCGTCCGTGAGGGACATGATCAGCATGGAGAGGCCGACCGTCGGCTGCCACGCGCCGTTGCCGCCGAGCTGGCGGGCCAGGGTGTGGGTGACCACGCCCAGCACGAAGGAGGACAGGACCATCGCCACGGCCGTGGTCAGCACGATCGGGACCGCGTTGGAGAGGGTCGCGTTGATCGCGTCCTCGCGGGCCGTGTCGAAGCCGAAGACCGCGAGCAGGCCGTAGAGGAACGTCACGATCAGGGCGGGGCCCCACATCGCGTAGTCCCGCATCTGGAGGAAGGTCCGGGCGGGGGAGAAGAGGATCCCGCTCAGCAGCGGCTTCCAGTGCAGCCGCGGGCCGATCGGGGCCGCCGGGGCCCCGCCCGCCTGGTACGTCTGGCCCTGGTTGTACGGGTCATCGTGGACCGAGAAGGCCTGGGTGTGGCCCGGGTTGTTCGCCGCGTACGGGTCCGGGGCGCCGCCATGGCCGTGCGGGTGCGGGTGGTGTCCGCCGTCGCCGAAGTACTCCGGCTCGCCATGGCCGCCGTAGCCACCACCACCTTGACCGCCGTGGCCACCGCCCTGCGGGGGGTAGCCGTACGACGGGCCCTGCTGCCCGTACGGGGGTTGTTGCGGGCGTGCTTGCGGGGTCCGGTTGTCCCGGCCGCCTCGTCCGATCCTGAATCCAGCCACGTCTTCGAACGTACCTGGTCCCGGAGAGTGACGTGCGGGGCCCGGCGGTTCGGGCCCGGCTTTGCTGTCGAGTTGTGACATCCCCTAAGGGACGAACGGGGGTTGAGCAAGGGTGCTTCCCGCTCAACCTCGGTCCGCCGGCCCCAGTCCGCCTCAGTCCGCGAACGCTCCGCCGAACTCCGGCAGCACGAACGCGCCCGTCCCCGACGCGCCCCGCAGGATCACGGACGTGCCGGCCGCGCCCACGCCCACGTCCGCCTTGCCGTCCTTCGTCACATCGCGCAGGCGGACGGTGTGGCCGAAGGAGGCGTACTCCTCGGCGGGGCCGGTCACGGTCTGTGGAATCCAGGAGGTGCGCTCGCCGGTCAGGCCACCCGGGCCGCCGCGGAAGAGGTGCACCCCGCCCTGGTCCTCCTGGCCGCTGACGTCCTCGTGCGGGACGCCGACCGCGAGGTCCGAGTAGCCGTCGCCGTCGACGTCCCCGGCCGAGAGCGCGTAGGCGAAGTTGTCGTCCGCCTCGGGGCTGCCCGAGACGCCCGAGCTCGCCTGGTTGTACATGGCCGAGCCGCTCGGCCCGGCGGACGTGCCGCGCCAGACCAGGAGCGAGCCCTTGCCGTCGTGGGAGTCGGGCCTGCCGAAGGCGATGTCGCCGTAGCCGTTCTTGTCGAAGTCGCCGATCGCGGCGGTCGTGGCGGTGACCGTCTTGGACGGGCCGGAGGTCAGGCCGCCCGAGGCGCCCTTGAGGTACCAGGCGCGCTCGACCGGCTGCCCGTCGACGAACTGCTCGCCGAGGACGACGAGGTCGGTCTTCGCGTCGCCGTCGACCTTCCCGGCGGCGAGGCCGTACGAGTACCAGCCCGCGCCCGCCTTGTCGATCTTGCTGACCGTGCCGGTCGTGCCGGACTTGGTGAAGCCGCCCCGGTACAGCCAGGTCTCGGAGCCGCCGACCACCGCGAGGTCCGGCGAGCCGTCGCCGGTGAAGTCACCGGTGGCGACATCGCGGCCGAAGTGGCTCTGCGCACCCGCCTTCGGGGTCACGTCGGTGCCGCCGGAGAGGCCGGTCTTCGAGCCCCAGACGACGGTCACCGAGCCGCGGTACTGCTTGCTGCCCACGTGCTCGGTCGGGTTGCCCACGACCAGGTCGGCGTAGCCGTCCTTGTTGAGATCCGCGCTCGCGAGGGAGGCACCGAACTGGTCGTCCTCCTCGCCGGAGCCGGGGATGCCGGGGGTGTCCTGGTGGAGGGAGCGGGGGTGGGCCGTGTCCAGGCCGGTCGCGGTGCCGTAGACGACCGTGACGGTGCCGCCCGACACGCCTACGGCGTTCTGGCCGCCGTAGGCCACATCGCGGTGGCCGTCGCCGTTGAAGTCGTCGTAGTGCTTGGCGACCGCCGCCGAGGCGGGGGCGGTGAGCAGGAGCGGGGTGACGCCGGTCGCTACGAGGGTCGCGGCGAGTGCGGCGGCGGTGCGGCGGGTCATGACGAGGTCGTCTCCCATCGGTACGTCACTTGGCGAGGTCCCAGCCGAAGGCCGCGCTGCCCTTCAGGCCCGCGCCGGCGGCGGTGAGGGACTTGGCGCCGGTCATGGTCAGGCCGCTCGCGGTACCGCGTAGGTAGGTGACGGAACCGTTCTGGTTCTCGTAGCCCGCGCCGATGACCAGGTCGGCCTTGCCGGTCTTGTCGAGGTCGAGCAGGCGCACGGCCATGCCGAAGGCGTCGCCGCTCTCGGCGGTGCCGGGGACGCCCGCGGTGTTCTGGGAGTACGACTTGGCGCCGGTGGTCAGCAGACCGGTGGCCGAGCCGAACAGCACGGTCACCGAGCCCGCGTCGCGCGCCGAGCCGATGTCCTCGCCCCAGGCGCCGACGACGACGTCGGCGTACGTGTCGCCGTTGATGTCGCCGACGTCGACGGCGGAGCCGAACAGATCGGCCGACTCGTCGGCGCCGGGCACGCCTGGGGTGTCCTGGTGGACGACGGTGGGCGTCTGCTGCGGGTCGGGGCCGTTCGGGCCGCCGTACCAGACGGTGATCTGGCCGCCCTTGCGGCTCGTGGGGCCCGCGTAGTCGCCGAGGACCAGGTCACCGTAGCCGTCGCCGTTGATGTCGCCGGTGGCGCCGAGGGAGCCGTCGGCGTTGGGCAGGCCGACCATGGCGTAGTCGGACTCGGGGTGGTCGTCCCAGCCGCCCAGGTCGTGGCGGAAGTACCGGATGTCCCCGCCCGGATCGCCGTCGTGCGCGAGCGGGTACACCCGCTCGGCCGCCTTGTCGCCGGTCAGGTCGCCCGCGATGACCTCGTACGTGGTGCCCACCTCGCCCACGCGGGTGTGGCTCAGGGGGGTGCCGGTACGGGTGAAGGGGCCGCGGAAGAGCGCGGTGTAGGTCTGGCCGGTGACGGTGACGTCGGTCTTGCCGTCGCCGTCGAAGTCGCCGGTGGCGACGCCGCGGGAGTAGCCGCCCCACTCGTTCAGCTCCTCCGCCGGGGGCTGCGGGAGCGCCGAGCCGCCGGTCAGGCCGGCGGAGCCGCCCCACAGGACGGTGGCGCTGCCGACGCCCTGGCGGGTGCCGATGGACTCGAACTCGGAGCCGACGACCAGGTCGGCGTAGCCGTCGGCGTTCAGGTCGCCGGCGGCCAGGCTCGCGCCGAAGCGGTCGTCGGACTCGGCGGTGCCGGGGACGCCGGTGGAGTTCTGGGTGAGCACGGCCTTCTTGGTGCCGGGCACTCCCGAGGCCGAGCCGTACAGCACGACCACGGCACCGGCGCCGTGCGCGGAGCCGACGTCGGCGCCCATCGCGCCGATGGCGAGGTCGCGGTAGCCGTCGCCGTTGAAGTCGCTCGCCAGGCCCGAGGGCGCGGCGACGGCGGGGGCGGCGGGCAGGGCGGTGAGCACGCCGGTGGTGAGGGCGGCGGCGATCACGAGAGTGCGCTTCAAGACGGGGCTCCGGTAAGGGGGCCCGCACACCGGGTGGGTGCGGGCCCGAAGGGTGGTTCTACGGTGGATCAGTCGGCGAAGTTCGCGCCGAAGTACGGCGAGCCCGTCGTCGAGACGCCCGCGGTGCTCGGCGCGATGGTGCGGGAGCCGGACGTGGTGATCTTCGTGCCGTTGGACGGCAGGTAGGTCACCGCGCCGTTGCCGGCGTTCTCGGCGGAGCCGACGACCAGGTCGGCCTTGCCGTCGCCGGTGAGGTCGTCGAGCTTGACGTCCATGCCGAAGTAGTCGTTGTCCTCGTCGCTGCCGGGCACGCCCGCGCTGGACTGGGCGAACGACTGGGCGCCGGAGACGGTGTCCAGGCCGGTCGCGGTGCCGTAGAGGACGGTGACCGTGCCGGTGTTGGTGGCGGCGCCGATGTTCTCGCCCGCGACGCCGACGGCCAGGTCGAGGTAGCCGTCGCCGTCGATGTCGCCGAGGTCGAGTTCATGGCCGAAGAAGTCGTTGCCCTCGGCGGTGCCGGGGACGTTGCCGGTGTTCTGGGTGATGCCGGTGGCCGTGCCGGGGCCGTCCACGGTGCCGTAGGTGACCCAGACCTTGCCGCCGTTGGCGGAGTCGGGGATGGGGGTGCCGTTGCTGGTGGTGGCGTTCCAGTAGGCGCCGCTGACGATGTCGCCGAAGCCGTCCTGGTCGATGTCGCCGATGGCGGTGATGATGCCGGGCTTGATCTGCCGGATGTTGGCCATGGCCAGGCCGCCGGAGGAGCCGGGGATGTAGTAGTTGCTGTTCCAGCCGTACTCGGTCTGGTACTCGTAGCCGTCGACGACCAGGTCGGTGCGGCCGTCGCCGCTGACGTCACCGGCGGTCAGGTTCAGCGGGCCGCCCGCGTCCGAGCCCATGATCGGGGGCTTGACGGTGTAGCGGCCGCCCGCGGTGCCGGTGGCGGAGAAGCCGCCCTTGAAGACGTGGACGGTGGCGATGTTGGTGCCGACGGCCAGATCGGCCTTGCCGTCGCCGTCGAAGTCGCCGGCCGCGAGGTTCTGGCCCCAGTAGTCGTGCTGGGAGGGGGCCGGGTCGGCCACGGTCGTGCCCTTGCCGGTGATGCCGGAGGCCGAGCCCCACAGGATGGCGAGGCCGCCGCCGTCGGTGTCCCCGCCGACGTCCTCGCCCGGGGAGCCGACGGCGATGTCGTCGTAGCCGTCGCCGTTGAAGTCGGCGAAGGCGGTGTCGATGCCGAAGTGGTCGCCGCTCTCGGCGGTGCCCGGAGTGCCGGTGGTGTTCTGGCTGATGGTGACGCGGTTGGTCGAGGACACGCCGGAGGCCGAGCCGTAGAGGACGACGAGCTGGCCGGCCTCCTTCTTGCCGCCGACGTAAGCGCTGTCCGCGGAGAAGGCGACATCGCCACGGCCGTCGCCGTTGAAGTCGGCCTTGGCCACGGCGGTGGAGTCCGCGGCCGTCGCGGTGGTGGCCGTGAAGGTGAGCAGCCCGCCCGTCAGAGCGGCGGCGGTGGCCGTCGCGAGGGTGAGTCGCAGCGTCTGATGCATGCGGTTTCTCCTGCTGCATGCGGGATGCCTGGCGGGGCATCCGCAGTCAATGGGGTGCGTCCGGTGGTGTTCGCCGGGAGTTGTCCCTGGCTTCACGTCTCGGTCGGCGATCAGGAGACCCGTACTGGTGTCCAAGGGTTGTACGTGCGTTCGGTAAATCTTTGAACCATCTGCGACCGGGCGGTTCGGTGGGGCGTCAGTGGCTCAGGAACGCGGCCGTGGAGAAGGTGACCACCGGTTCGCGCGCGACCAGGCCCCGCTTCGTCCCCGGGTACACGGCCACGATGTCCCGCGTCTCGCCGCGGTACGTCCGCACCGTCAGATCGGCCCGTCCGTCGCCGTCGAGATCGGCCACGGACACCACCCGGGTGGTGCCGGTCCCGGGCGGTTCGACGGTCACCGGACCCGTGGCCGACAGGCCCGCCGCGCGGCCGGGGAAGAGGCGCAGCCGGGCGCCGCTGGAGAGGAGCTCGCTCAGTCCGTCCCCGTCGAAGTCGGCGGCGTCGAGCATCGAGCCGGGGGAGGCGAGAGCGGCGCGGGCGGCGGTCGGCAGGTCATAGCGCAGTGACGTTTCACCCATGGCTCCGACGGCGGCGTCCAGCGCCTTGCCCCGGCCGAACGCGCCGAACGCGACGTCGATCCCGGCGGGCAGCAGGGCCCCGGTGCGGGTCGGTCCTTCGGGACCGCCGAGCACGACGGCGGAGGCGCCGGTGCCCTCCGCGGTCCGTACGAGCAGGTCGTCGTAGCCGTCCCGGTCGACGTCGGCGGCGGGGCCCGTGGGCACGTTGCCCGGGGAGGCGACCGGCGCGGCGGCGGAGCGGGGGGCGCCCTTACGGCTGAACGGGCCGTGCAGGAAGCTCAGTCGGCCGCCCGAGGCGTGCAGGACCAGGTCCTTCGCGCCGTCGCCGTCGAAGTCGCCGCACACCGGCTGGTCGGGCCAGTCGTTGCCGACGCGGGCCCGGCCGGGGACGGTGAGGTGCACGGCCTTGCCGGTCAGGCCCTTGGGCGAGCCGAAGAGGACCTGGAGCGGGACCGGGGGCTGTCCCTGGCCGTCGTAGGGCGGATCCGTGGAGACGAGCAGGTCGGTGAAGCCGTCGCCGTCGAGGTCGCAGGACGCCTCCGCCTCGAACAGGGCGGGGAGCTGGCCGTCGGTGGCGGCGGCGTTCTCCTCGGGGCCGAGGAGCTGGCGGGCGCCGGTGAGGCCGCGGGGGCCGCCGTAGACGATGCCGATGCCCGGGTCGTCGGCGTGGGCCTGCGCCTTGACCAGTTCGTCGAGGACGAGGTCGCGGTGGCCGTCGCCGTTGAAGTCGTCGGGGGTCCTGCTGCCATCGCCCCGGGGGACGGGGAGCAGGGCGGCACCCTGGGCGACCCGCACCGAGGGCGAGGACGAGGGGGAGGGGGAGGACGAAGGGGCGGGGGCCGCGGCGTCCGGGCCGGGGCCGCAGGCGGTGAACAGGAGCAGGGCGGAACAGCCGAGGGCGGCCGCCCAGCAGGTCCTACCGCTTCGCACGCGCACCATTCACTCCGTCGGCATCACCGGGCAACGACTTCGACATGATGCATGTGTTCGAGACGGGGCAACAGGGGGATGCCGTTCCGGATACCGGGTCCCGCCGATGTGTCCGGATACCTGCCCCACCGACGCGTCCGGATACCTGTCCCGCCGTTGAGTACGGGTACTCATGTCCGGCCGCGCCCGCCGGTCCATCGTGGAGACCACCGAGACACGGACCGAACTACCAGGGGGACCCGCGATGCCGAAGGACTCTCGACCGCGCCGACTGCTCGCCCTGGCCACGGACAACTGGCCCGCCCGGGGCTACTGGGCGCTCCTCACCGCCTCGGTGGGAGCCGCCCTCGCCTTCCCGGACGGCTCCCTGGCCCCGGCCCCGCTGCTGCTCACGGCGCCGCTGTCCACCATGGCGATGGTCCTTCCGGTCGGCCCCGGCACCGGGGGCGGCGGGGCGGCCGAGGTGTTCGCCACGGCCCTCGCGGCCGTACCGCTGCTGCTGAGCGCGCTGGTGAACGCCGCCGCGCTCGGTGCCCTCACCCACCACGTCCGCGACAGCCGCGCCGCGCGGCACGCGTGAACAGCCCAGGAAAGGAACAGACATGGAGCGTTCTGCCCGCCCCCGCCGCAGCCTGAGGGCCCTGCTGGCACCGGCCACGGACAACTGGCTCTCGCGCGGCTACCTCGCGGCGGTCACGGCGTCCATCGGCTTCTTCCTGTACGCCGTCCACCTCTCCCCGGACCCGGGCTTCGCCGCGATCTGGCCCATGATCACCACGGCGCCGTTCGGCATGGCCGCCCTGCTGCTCGCGGCTCCCCTCCCGGGGGCCGAGTGGCTGAGCTCGGTGGTCTTCACCGTCGGCGCGGCCGCGGCCGGGCTGGTCAACGCCACGCTGCTGGGCCTGCTGGTCCGTCGGCTGGGCACCCCGCAGCCGCGCCCCGCGGCGCACTGACAGGGCTCACTCACAGGGCTCACTCACAGGGCTCACCAAAACGGCTGTCACTGATACGGCTGCCCCTGCGGCTGCCCGTACGGCTGGGCGGTCCCGGCGGACTGCGCCTGGAGCTGTTCCGCCTGCTCCTTGGTCACCTTCTGCTCGGCGCCGCAGAAGGTGCACTGCGTCGCGTACTTCGTCGACACCGGGAACAACGGCACGAAGAACAGCGTGAACTTGGTGACCCGCCTGCGCAGGGTGTGCGCGGCGGGGTTGCCGCACTGCCCGCAGACCAGGGTGAGGATCGCCAGCTGGTACAGGTACCCCTTGGTGCCAAAGATGATCATCTCGCACTGCCTCCCGGTCGGTTCCTTCCTCACAGTGTCCGGGATGACGGATGCCCCCCGCCCGGGAGGGGCGGGGGGCATCCGTGCCGCCGTACGCGGAACTGCCGTACGCGGGACTACTTCACCGGCTCCGGCTCCGGCTCGTTCTCCGGCTCCGCCGCGCCCTGCGGGTCGACCGGGGTCTTCACGGACTCCAGCAGGAGCTGGGCGACGTCGACGACCTGGATGGACTCCTTGGCCTTGCCCTCGTTCTTCTTGCCGTTGACCGAGTCGGTCAGCATGACCAGGCAGAACGGGCAGGCGGTGGACACGATGTCCGGGTTCAGGGAGAGAGCCTCGTCGACGCGCTCGTTGTTGATGCGCTTGCCGATCCGCTCCTCCATCCACATCCGCGCGCCACCGGCGCCACAGCAGAAGCCGCGCTCCTTGTGGCGGTGCATCTCCTCGTTGCGGATGCCCGGGACGCTGGCGATGATCTCGCGCGGAGGCGTGTAGATCTTGTTGTGGCGGCCCAGGTAGCAGGGATCGTGGTAGGTGATGATGCCCTCGACCGGGGTCACCGGGACCAGCTTGCCCTCGTCCACCAGGTGCTGGAGCAGCTGGGTGTGGTGGATGACCTCGTAGTCGCCGCCGAGCTGCGGGTACTCGTTGCCGATGGTGTTGAGGCAGTGCGGGCAGGTCGCGACGATCTTCTTCGCGGACCTCGGCTTCGCCGACTCCGGCGTCACCTTGCCGTCCTCGTCCATCTCCTCGCCGAAGGCGGCGTTGAGGGACATGACGTTCTCCATGCCGAGCTCCTGGAACAGGGGCTCGTTGCCGAGGCGGCGGGCGGAGTCACCGGTGCACTTCTCGTCGCCGCCCATGATCGCGAACTTGACGCCCGCCATGTGGAGCAGCTCCGCGAAGGCCTTCGTCGTCTTCTTGGCGCGGTCCTCCAGCGCGCCCGCGCAGCCGACCCAGTACAGGTACTCGACCTCGGTCAGGTCCTCGATGTCCTTGCCGACGACCGGGACCTCGAAGTCGACCTCCTTGAGCCACTCCAGGCGCTGCTTCTTCGCCAGGCCCCAGGGGTTGCCCTTCTTCTCCAGGTTCTTGAGCATCGTGCCCGCCTCGGACGGGAACGCGGACTCGATCATCACCTGGTAGCGGCGCATGTCGACGATGTGGTCGATGTGCTCGATGTCCACCGGGCACTGCTCGACACAGGCGCCGCAGGTGGTGCAGGACCACAGGACGTCCGGGTCGATGACGCCGTTCTCCTCGGCGGTGCCGATCAGCGGGCGCTCGGCCTCGGCGAGGGCGGCGGCGGGGACGCCCGCCAGCTGCTCCTCGGACGCCTTCTCCTCGCCCTCCATCGTCTTGCCGCCGCCCGCGAGCAGGTACGGCGCCTTGGCGTGCGCGTTGTCGCGCAGCGACATGATGAGGAGCTTCGGGGAGAGCGGCTTGCCCGTGTTCCAGGCGGGGCACTGCGACTGGCAGCGGCCGCACTCGGTGCAGGTGGAGAAGTCCAGCAGGCCCTTCCAGGAGAACTGCTCGACCTGGGAGACACCGAAGACGTCGTCCTCGCCGGGGTCGGTGAAGTCGATCGGCTTGCCGCCCGAGGTCATCGGCAGCAGCGCGCCCAGCGAGGTCTCGCCGTTGGCGTTGCGCTTGAACCAGATGTTCGGGAAGCCGAGGAAGCGGTGCCAGGCCACACCCATGTCGGTCTTCAGCGCGACCACGATCATCCAGGTGAAGGAGGTCGCGATCTTCAGGCCGGCGAAGAAGTAGGTGAGGTTCTGGAGCGTGGAGAGGTCCAGGCCCTCCAGCGCCGAGACGACCGGGTACGAGATGAAGAAGGAGGCCTCGTAGCTGTCGACGTGGTGCTGGGCGCCCTCCAGCGCGTGCAGCATGAAGATGCAGACGCCGACGGTCAGGATGACGGTCTCGACGAAGTACGCCTGGCCCGTGTTGGAGCCAGCGAAGCGGGACTTGCGGCCCGCCCCGCCCGGCCGCGACAGCTGCCGGATGGCGATCAGCACCAGGATGCCGACCACGGTCATGGTGCCGATGAACTCGACGAAGACGTTGTACGGCGCCCACTCGCCGATGATCGGCAGCAGCCAGTCGGCCTGGAAGAGCTGGCCGATGGCGTTCACGATGGTCAGCAGCAGCGTGTAGAAGCCGATCGCCACGAACCAGTGCGCGATACCGACGACGCCCCAGCGGTTCATCCGGGTGTGGCCGAGGAACTCCTTGGCCAGGGTGATGGTCCGCAGGACGGGGTCGTTGGTCCGGGCTCCGGCCGGGATCGGCTGGCCGAGCATCATGAAGCGGACGATCTGCAGGATGGCTCGGCCGAACAGGGCGACGCCGACTGCCATGGTGACCATCGACACGATGATCGCGGCGAGTTGCATTTCGGGGCTCCTCGGGCCTGCGAGGTTCTTCGGGGAGATGCCTAGCGTTATTACTAAGCGGTAACTTATGCAGTCCGTCTGAGACTACCCTCATCCTCCGTCGCACTGTAGTCAGCGCCTCGGTGATCTGTGTCGCTGAGGGTTGCCTTAAGAACCGATCGTGTTATTCACGTCAAATTAGTACATACAGCACTAATTTAGATCCGTGCTCTACGGGATCGCCGCCGCCACCGCCGCCCTGCTCCTCTCCGCCGTCCTCACCGCCCTGGTCAGGGCGCCCGCGCTGCGCCTCGGGCTGCTCGACCGACGGCGGCAGCGGCCCCTGCCGCTGGGCGGCGGAGCGGCCGTCGTCGTGGTCACCTGTCTCATCGCCGCGGCCGGCGACTGGACCGGCCTCGCCCCCCTCGGTACGGGCATCCCCCGGCTGCTCGTCGCGGGCGCGGCCGTCGCCGCCCTCGGCCTGGTCGCCGACGTCCGCCGGGTCAAGGCCCGGTTCCTGCTGGGCGGTACGGCCGTGGCGGCGGCCGCCGCGGTGCCGTACGAGGAGACCGGGGTGCTGGGCGGGCTCGCCGCCGTCTGCTGGATCGTGGCCGTGACCCTCGCCTTCCGGGCGCTGGACCACGCCGACGCCCTCGCCGGGACCGTCGGGGTGGTCACCGCCTTCGGGGTGGGCGCCTGTGCGGCGGCGGAGGTGATGGACGGGCTCGCGGTGCTGCTGAGCGTGCTGGCCGCCGCGCTCACCGGGTTCCTGATGCACAACTGGCATCCCGCGCGCGTGGGGCTCGGCGCCTGCGGCTCGCTCTTCGCCGGGTTCACCCTCGCCTCGGCGGCCGTGCTGACCCGGACGGGGTACGAAGGGGGCGCCAGCGCGGGTGTGCTGTTCGCGCTCACGGCGGTCGCGAGCGCCGATGTCGTGCTGGTCGTCCTGGCCCGGCGGCTCGGCGGGCGGCCGCTGCTGCGGGGCGGGCCCGATCATCTCGCCCACCGGCTGCGGCGGCTCGGGCTCACCCCGCAGGGCGCGACCGTCGTGCTCGGCGCCGGGGCCTTCGGCGGGGTGCTCGTGGGGGTGCTGGCGCACCTCGGGTGGATCGCCGCGTCGGGGGCGCTGTGGGTCGGCGCGGGCGCCCTGGCGGCCGTACTCCTGCTCCTGAAGGTGAAGCGGGCGCGGCCCCGGCGGACTGCTTCTGTACAGGTCAGGGCCCAGTTGCGTGTAAGGAACGGATAAGAGTTGAGCCTCACAGACTCAGGTCTGTTGACCGGGCGGGGGGAGTCATGCACACTTGAGTCCGTTCCACTCAAGTCAGCTGGAGGAATCAACCATGGCACGTGCGGTCGGCATCGACCTGGGCACGACGAACTCGGTCGTCAGCGTTCTGGAGGGCGGCGAGCCCACCGTCATCACCAACGCCGAGGGTGCCAGGACCACGCCGTCCGTCGTCGCCTTCGCGAAGAACGGTGAGGTGCTGGTCGGCGAGGTCGCCAAGCGCCAGGCGGTCACGAACGTGGACCGGACCATCCGCTCGGTGAAGCGCCACATGGGCACCGACTGGAAGGTCGAGCTCGACGGGAAGCCCTTCAACCCGCAGCAGATGTCCGCGTTCATCCTTCAGAAGCTGAAGCGCGACGCGGAGTCCTACCTGGGCGAGAAGGTGACCGACGCGGTCATCACCGTCCCGGCGTACTTCAACGACTCCGAGCGCCAGGCGACCAAGGAAGCCGGTGAGATCGCCGGTCTCAACGTCCTTCGCATCGTCAACGAGCCCACCGCGGCCGCGCTCGCCTACGGCCTCGACAAGGACGACCAGACGATCCTCGTCTTCGACCTCGGTGGCGGCACCTTCGACGTGTCCCTCCTGGAGATCGGTGACGGCGTCGTCGAGGTGAAGGCCACCAACGGCGACAACCACCTCGGTGGTGACGACTGGGACCAGCGCGTCGTCGACTACCTGGTCAAGCAGTTCATGTCCGGCCACGGTGTGGACCTGTCCAAGGACAAGATGGCCCTCCAGCGCCTCCGCGAGGCCGCCGAGAAGGCCAAGATCGAGCTGTCCTCGTCCACCGAGACCTCGATCAACCTGCCCTACATCACGGCCTCCGCCGAGGGCCCCCTGCACCTCGACGAGAAGCTCACCCGCGCCCAGTTCCAGCAGCTGACCGCGGACCTGCTGGAGCGCTGCAAGACGCCGTTCCACAACGTCATCAAGGACGCCGGGATCGCCCTCTCCGAGATCGACCATGTCGTTCTCGTCGGTGGCTCGACCCGTATGCCGGCCGTCGCCGAGCTCGTCAAGGAGCTGACCGGTGGCAACGAGGCCAACAAGGGCGTGAACCCGGACGAGGTCGTCGCCATCGGCGCCGCCCTGCAGGCCGGTGTCCTCAAGGGCGAGGTCAAGGACGTCCTGCTCCTCGACGTCACCCCGCTGTCGCTTGGTATCGAGACCAAGGGCGGCATCATGACCAAGCTCATCGAGCGGAACACGACGATCCCGACGAAGCGTTCGGAGATCTTCACCACCGCCGAGGACAACCAGCCCTCCGTGCAGATCCAGGTCTACCAGGGCGAGCGCGAGATCGCGGCGTACAACAAGAAGCTCGGGATGTTCGAGCTGACCGGTCTGCCGCCGGCCCCGCGCGGTGTCCCGCAGATCGAGGTCGCCTTCGACATCGACGCCAACGGCATCATGCACGTGACCGCGAAGGACCTCGGCACGGGCAAGGAGCAGAAGATGACCGTCACCGGCGGCTCCTCGCTGCCGAAGGACGAGGTCGACCGCATGCGCCAGGAGGCCGAGCAGTACGCGGAGGAGGACCACAAGCGCCGCGAGGCCGCCGAGACCCGCAACCAGGGCGAGCAGCTCGTCTACCAGACCGAGAAGTTCCTCAAGGACAACGAGGACAAGGTCCCGGGCGAGATCAAGACCGAGGTCGAGGCGTCCGTCGAGGAGCTGAAGGCCGCGCTCAAGGGCGAGGACATCAGCGAGATCCGCACCGCCACCGAGAAGGTCGCCGCGGTCTCGCAGAAGCTCGGCCAGGCGATGTACGCCGACGCCCAGGGCGCGCAGGCCGCCGGTGACGCCGGTGCCGCGGGCGAGCAGCCCAAGGCCGACGACGACGTCGTCGACGCCGAGATCGTCGACGACGAGCGCAAGGACGGTGCCGCGTGACGGAGGAGACCCCGGGCTTCGAGGAGAAGCCCGACGTCCCCTCCGGCGCCACCCCCGACGACGCCGAGGCGAAGGCCGCACCCCAGTCGAACACTGAGGGGGCGGCCCCGGCCGGGGACGTAACCCCAGACGCCGGCCTGATCGCCCAGCTGGACCAGGTACGCACCGCGCTCGGTGAGCGCACCGCGGACCTCCAGCGGCTCCAGGCCGAGTACCAGAACTACCGCCGCCGCGTGGAGCGGGACCGGATCACGGTGCGGGAGATCGCCATCGCGAACCTCCTGACCGAGCTCCTGCCCGTGCTCGACGACATCGGCCGCGCCCGGGAACACGGCGAACTCGTCGGCGGATTCAAGTCCGTCGCGGAGTCGCTGGAGACCGTCGCGGCGAAGATGGGTCTGCAGCAGTTCGGCAAGGAGGGC
This sequence comes from Streptomyces cinnabarinus, assembly GCF_027270315.1. NCBI lineage: Bacteria > Bacillati > Actinomycetota > Actinomycetes > Kitasatosporales > Streptomycetaceae > Streptomyces > Streptomyces cinnabarinus. Next base: position 4,821,381 of record NZ_CP114413.1, read on the forward strand.
GAGCCCTTCGATCCGACGATCCACGAGGCCCTGATGCACTCCTACGCACCGGACGTCACCGAGACGACCTGCGTCGCGATCCTCCAGCCGGGGTATCGCATCGGCGAGCGCACCATCCGCCCCGCGCGGGTGGCCGTCGCCGAGCCGCAGCCGGGCGCGCAGACGGTCAAGGCAGAGGACGCCGCCGAGACCGGCGAGGAGAAGGACAACGGCCCTGAAGGGGCCTGACCGAGGGAAGGAGGGACGTCGGGGATGAGCACCAAGGACTTCATCGAGAAGGACTTCTACAAGGTCCTCGGCGTCCCCAAGGACGCCACCGAGGCCGAGATCAAGAAGGCGTACCGGAAGCTCGCCCGCGAGTTCCACCCGGACGCCAACAAGGGCAACGCCAAGGCCGAGGAGCGCTTCAAGGAGATCTCCGAGGCGAACGACGTCCTCGGTGACCCCAAGAAGCGCAAGGAGTACGACGAGGCGCGCGCCCTCTTCGGCAACGGCGGGTTCCGCCCGGGGCCGGGCGCGGGCGGCGGCAACTTCAACTTCGACCTGGGCGACCTCTTCGGAGGCGGCGCCCAGGGCGGCGGCGGGGGTTCCGGCGGCTTCGGCGGCGGGATCGGTGACGTCTTCGGGGGACTGTTCAACCGGGGCAGCTCGGGTACCACCCGGGTGCAGCCCAGGCGCGGCCAGGACATCGACACCGAGGTCACGCTCACCTTCACCGAGGCGATCGAGGGCGCGACCGTGCCCCTGAGGATGTCCTCGCAGGCCCCGTGCAAGGCCTGTTCCGGCACCGGCGACAAGAACGGCAACCCCCGGGTCTGCCCGACCTGCGTCGGCACCGGACAGGTCGCCCGGGGCTCCGGCGGCGGCTTCTCGCTGACTGACCCCTGCCCGGACTGCAAGGGCCGCGGTCTGATCGCGGAGGAGCCCTGCGAGATCTGCAAGGGCAGCGGCCGGGCCAAGTCCTCGCGGACCATGCAGGTGCGCATCCCGGCCGGGGTCAGCGACAGTCAGCGGATCCGGCTGCGCGGCAAGGGGGCGCCCGGAGAGCGGGGCGGCCCCTCCGGTGACCTGTATGTCACGGTGCATGTGGACACCCACCCGGTCTTCGGCCGCAAGGGCGACAACCTGACGGTGACGGTTCCGGTGACGTATCCGGAGGCGGCGCTCGGGGGTGAGGTCAGGGTCCCGACCCTGGGCGGCCCGCCGGTCACGCTGAAGCTGCCCCCGGGCACGCCCAACGGCCGCACCATGCGCGCCCGTGGGAAGGGCGCGGTCCGCAAGGACGGCACCCGCGGGGATCTGCTGGTCACCGTCGAGGTGAGTGTCCCGAAGGACGTGACGGGGAAGGCTCGTGACGCACTGGAGGCGTATCGCGAGGCGACCGCGGGCGAGGACCCGCGGGCGGAGCTGTTCCAGGCCGCGAAGGGAGCTTGATGCCAGATGGACGGCCGTCGACGCAATCCGTATGAACTGACCGAGGAGACCCCGGTCTACGTCATCTCGGTGGCGGCCCAGCTCTCCGGCCTGCACCCGCAGACACTGCGCCAGTACGACCGCCTTGGCCTGGTGTCTCCGGACCGCACCGCCGGACGGGGCCGCCGTTACTCGGCCCGCGACATCGAACTGCTGCGCACCGTCCAGCAGTTGTCGCAGGACGAGGGCATCAACCTGGCCGGCATCAAGCGGATCATCGAGCTGGAGAACCAGGTCGCCGCGCTCCAGTCCCGGGTCGCCGAGATGCAGTCGGCGCTGGACGGCGCGGCGGCGGCGATGCAGCAGCGGGAGGCGGCGGTGCATGCCTCGTACCGCCGTGACCTGGTGCCGTATCAGGAGGTCCAGCAGACCAGCGCGTTGGTGGTGTGGCGGCCCAAGCGGCAGCAGTCGGACTGAGCGACGTCGAGCACATGAAGAGGGCCGGGAGGTGGTCGAACCTCCCGGCCCTCTTCACGTCATGATCACCTTTTGATCACATGACCGTTGAATTTCGAAGATCAGTTGTATATCTCGCACTCCACCCCCGGAACCATCTCGGGGGCCCCGAAAAGGAGTTGGAGTGCGACGCACCAACCGAAGACGGTGGATACAGGCCACCGCGGCGATGACGCTGGCGGGTTCGCTGACCGCCTCCCTCGCCGGAGACCCGTCGGCCACGCTCACCGCGCAGAGCGACCGCATCGTGAACAGCCCCGCGAAGGCCGTCACCCTCGGCGACGACGACCCGGACATCGCGAAGCTGCTCGGGCTCAGCGAGGAGGAGGCCGCCCGGCGCAACGCGAAGATCCAGAACCGGCGCATCGAGCTGGTCTCCCAGCGCACCGGGACCTCCACCGTGTACGTGAACCCGGACGGCACGCTGACCGCCGAGTCGTACGCGGGCCCCGTGCGGGTCCAGCGGGAAGACGGCTCCTGGCAGCCGATCGACACCCAACTCGCCGACGAGGGCGCCGCGTTGGAGCCCGAGGCCGCGGCCGCCGACATCACCGTCTCGGACGGCGGCGACAAGAAGCTGGCCTCCGTCTCCCAGGGCGGCGTCTCCATGGCGCTGGGCTGGGAGGACACCCTGCCCACGCCGACGGTGCGGGACGACACCGCCTCCTACGACCTGGGCGAGGGCCAGACCCTGACGGTCACCGCCCTCAAGCAGGGCTTCTCGCAGAACGTGGTGCTCGACGAGGCGCCGGGCGGAGCCCTCGTCTACCGCATGCCGGTCTCCCTCAAGGGCCTCACCCTCTCCGAGACGGACTCCGGCCGGCTGCTGCTGAAGAACGGGGCGGGCAAGCTGGTCGCCGAGGCCCCGGCGCCGATGATGTGGGACTCCTCGGTGGACAGGAGGTCCGGCGAGTCGAAGCATCTCGCCGCCGTGGACACCGAGATCGAGACCGCGGCCGACGGCACCCAGACGCTCGTACTGCGCCCGGACGCCGACTACTTCGCGCAGGACCTGACCTACCCGGTCACCGTCGACCCGACCAGCACGCTGGCGGTCACCACGGACACCTGGGTCGCCACCAACTACCCGGACTCGCAGGTCTCCTCGACCGAGCTGAAGTCGGGCACGTACAACGGCGGCAGCACGGTGGCGCGTTCGTTCCTGAAGTTCGACGTCTCGGGCTACGAGGGCGTCCACGTCATCGACACCAACCTGGCGCTGTACTCGTACTGGTCCTCCGCCTGCACGGTGGGCACCGGCACGGCCGTGCGCCGGGTCACCGAGTCCTGGTCGTCGTCCACGATCACCTGGGCCGACCCGCCCGCCTCCACCACCACCGGACAGGTCGTCAACACCGCGGCCAAGGGCTACTCGGCGGACTGCCCGGCCGGCACGATGAACTTCGACATCGACACCATCGTCAGGGCGTGGACCGGCGGCACCGCCAATTACGGCCTCATGGTCCGCGGTGTGGACGAGACCGACTCCTACACCTGGCGGCGCTTCCACTCCGCCAACCACGTCTCCGGTGACGGCTCCACCGAACCGCACCTGACGATCACGTACAACTCCTACCCCGAGGTGCCGGGCGCGACCTCCCTGTCGCCGTCCACCGGCGCCGGGGTGGTCACCTCGCGCACGCCCGTGCTGTCGACGTTCGTGAACGACGGCGACCCGCAGCGGGTGCGCGTCCAGTACGCCATCGAGCCGGACCCGGCATACAACGACACCACGTATGCGCTCACCACGGACACCCCGTACGTGGACACCGCCGAGGTCGCGGCCCTCGCCGTGCCCGAGGAGTCGTCGCTGCCGGACGGCAAGCACCTGCGGATGCGGGCCCGCACCTACGACGGCACCGACTACTCCACGGCGTGGAGCGCCTGGAAGAACTTCTCGGTCGACACCGCCAAGGCCCCCGCGCCCGACGTGCCCTTCGACCTCGCCACCGGCGCCGTCGAGACCACCACGCCGCTGCTGACCGGTGTCGTCACGGCCGCGGGCCAGGGTGCCGTGTCCGCCGAGTACCTGCTCCAGGACACCGCGGGCAACGCGGTCGGCTCCCCCCTCACCGCCACCGTCCAGGACGGCGACCGGGCCGTGGTGAAGGTCCCGGAGGGCCTGCTCACCGACGGCACCGCCTACCGCTGGAAGATGCGGGCCTGCGCGGACGCGGTGTGCTCCGCCTACACCGCGCTCCAGTCGTTCACGCCGGACGTGACCGAGGAGCCCGGGTCCTCCGGCACCACGGGCACCGCGCCCGAGGCGGTGACCGACCTCAGGGCCGTGCCCGGCGAGCACGGTGCGCTGGTGACCTGGTCGGCGGCGGAGTTCACCGGTGAGGTGGACGACGCGGTGACCTACACCGTCACCGCGGTCGCCTCCGACGGCACGACCGCCGGCACCAGGACGACCACCGGCCTGTCCGCCGTCTTCGACGACCTCGCCGCGGACGCCGGGGACGTCACCTACACCTTCCAGGTGACCGGGACGAACGACTACGGCACCGGACCGTCCACCACGTCCGCCGCGATCGCGCCGGTGGCCGTGACGGGCGGCACGGACGCCTACTCGACCGCCGTGCAGGCCTATCACTTCGCCCGGGGCGGCCTCGTCCAGGGCAGCTATGTCGACGCGAGCGACGCCGCCGCCAACAGCGCGTACGGCGCCCAGTTCGCCTCTCTCCTCGCCAAGGACCAGGAAGCGCTGCTGCGCGAGCGGGTCGCGGGCTCCGCGGACGACTCGGACAACGTCTCGCCCGACGCCACCTTCAGCGATGTCCTGGCCATCCCGTCGGCCGACGGCCGGCAGGTCACCCTGCGCGCCACCGTGCACACCTCGGACACCATCGTGACCGACGTGAGCACCGCCACCGCCGACCCGACGGACCAGACCGGCGAGACGGAGATGCGCTACACCTTCTCCGCCGGCGCGGACCCGGTGCTGCTCTCCGCGGTCACCGCGGCCGCCAAGGAGGTCGTGGTGCGGCCGACCCGGGCCGCGTTCGCCGACTTCGCCAACGACATCAACGAGGAGTCCGCCGAACCCACCGACCTCGTGCCCTCGGAGTTCGACGGCGACTCCACCGACGACGGCACCGAGACCGGCGCCACCGCGGTCTCCCACGAGGCCCTCCAGGCGGGCACGTACCTGCGCACCGGCGCCGCGACCTGGGCCGTGTCCAACTGGGACGCGCCCGCCATGTACGCCCAGGACTGCACGAACTTCGTCTCCCGGGCCGTCCACTTCGGCGGCAGCGTCAAGATGAAGGGCGGTATCGGGGACCGTCCCTACAGCGTCGACGCCTGGTGGCGGAAGAAGGGCATCCTGGGCCCGGACGAGACGTACACCTGGGTCGTCTCGGGCTGGCTCAAGAAGTTCACGGAGCGCAACATGCTCCACTCCAAGCGCAACACCAGCAACGCCTACGTGGGCGACATCATCTTCTACGACTGGGACAACAACGGGGTCATCAACCACGCCTCGATCATCACCAAGATCAGCAACGGCAAGATCTACGTCACCCAGCACAACAAGAACTACAAGTACCGCAGCCTGGCGGCGCAGAAGAGCGCCGAGCCCAGGATGAAGATCTGGATCTACCGGCCGCAGCCGAAGTGGTACTGAGGCCGATGTGATCAGGCGAGGTCCAGTTCGGTCGCGACGACGATCTGGGCCTCGCCGGTCACCTCGAAGGCGGAGTTCCCGTCGTCGTCGACGGCGTCGACGATGAAGCAGGACTCCTCGCCGTCCGGGACGGTCTCGTAGGCGTAGGACGTGGTCCCGGCGCTCACGTAGTAGCCGGGGGAGAGGGAGCACACCCGCTGCTCCTCGTCCCCCCACAGATAGCCCCGGCGCACCACGTAACGCGCCAGGTCGGGCGTCGGGTTGGCGTCCCAGGTCACCAGGAAGCCGTACTCGGTCGGCGTGACCTCGACGCCGGTCACCGCGGACGGCGGGGTGAGGTCCCTGCGCGTTCCGCCGACGGCGGCGGACCGCGCGGACTCGTTGCCGGCCGCGTCGAGCGAGCTCACCCGGTAGTGGTAGGTGGCGCCCTCGGCGGCCGTGGTGTCCAGGTACGAGTCCGCGGAGCCGCTCGCGACCCGGGTGTACGTCCCGTCCGCGGTGTCCGCCCGGTAGACCCGGTACGAGGACGCCCCCTCGACGGCGTCCCAGCCGACCCGCAGCCCCTGCGGCTCGGAGCCGGTGCTGAGCCCGGCCGGCACGCCGGGCGCGGTGCGGTCCGCCGTGGTGACCGGCAGGGCCGCCGTCCACGGGGACACGTTGCCCGCCTTGTCGTAGGCGCGGACGGCGTACTCGTAGCCGGCGCCGGTGGCCGGGAGGGTGCCGTCGGTGTACGACGTCGACGTCGTGGTGGCCAGCGGGGTGCCGGGGAACGAGCCGCCCTTCACCCGCCGGTAGACCCGGTAACCCGCGAGGTCCATCTCCTTGTTCCTCGCCCAGGCCGTCTTCGCCTTGCCGGTGGCCTGGTCGTAGGAGACGGCGGCGCCCGCCGGGGTGAGCGGCGCGACCTTGTCGACGGTGGCCGAGGTGCGGGGCGCGTAGCCGAACCTGACCTTGGCGGACCCGGTCCAGTTGACGTACTCGACGCGCAGGGTGTGCTTGCCCTTGGCGAGGTCGAGGTCGACGGTCTTGGACACCGTCGTGGAGACGTTCTTCCAGAGGTTGATCCTCAGCAGGCCGTCGACGTAGACCCGGATGCCGTCGAGCCCGGACGCGCTGAGGGTGAAGGGACCGCCGGACCCGAAGTCCCGGTTGAGCGTCCAGCGCACCCCGAAGCCGTTGGCCGGCAGCCCCGAGGCCGGGGCGCCGGTGCCCCAGTTCTGGTCGATCGCGCTGTCGCAGTCGGTCTTCCTCGGCGTGCCGGAGAAGGTGGTGTTCGCGTAGAACGTCCGCTTGAACACCGGGGAGGTGCAGGTGACCGCGGCGGATGCGGGAGCGGCGACGGCGGTGAGCAATGCGGCCGTGGTGGCGAGCACGACCGCGGCGGCCGTGCCTCTGGCTGGGTTCATTCGGTCCTCTGAGCGGTGCGGAACAGCCGGGAAGCTGTCGTGATCACGACTCGCGAGGGGTGGGGTTGGTTGTACGGAGGGGGCGTAACGGGTGTTTGGAGGGGATTCCGCCATACCTTCACAAGCCAAGCGGAGCGTGGTGTTGCGGGTTCGTTAAGTGATTCCGCTTGACGCTGGGGGGCGGTGCCGCGTTGGCTTTTCAGTCACCTGGGTCGCAATGCTGCGCCCGCGTCCGGAAGGCACCAGAAGTGAGCTCCCCAATGCGTCGTATCGCCATATGCGTGGCCGCGTCCTCGATGACCCTTTCGCTGTCCGCCTGTGGCGCCCTGGGAGTGTCGGGAGACAGCGCCGACGCGAGTCCGACCAAGGGGAACGACATCACGGTGGGGCTGCTCCTGCCGGAGACGGCGAACACCCGGTACGCCAAGTTCGACCACCCGATCATCCGGGCGAAGGTGGCCGAGCTCACCGACAACAAGGGTCAGGTCGTCTACGCCAACGCCGACGCGAGCGCCGGTACGCAGGGCACCCAGATGGAGAAGATGATCGACGACGGCGTCGACGTCATCCTGCTGGACGCCGTGGACTCCACGTCCATCGCGACCCAGGTGGAGAAGGCCAAGGAGGCCGGTATCCCGGTCATCGCCTACGACCGTCTCGCCGAGGGCCCGATCGACGCGTACATCTCCTTCGACAACGAGCTCGTGGGCGAGGTGCAGGGCCGCTCCCTGATGTCCGCGCTCGGCGGTGACGTCGACACCTCGACGAAGATCGTCATGATGAACGGCTCGCCCACCGACCCCAACGCCAAGCAGTTCAAGGCGGGCGCGCTCTCCGAGCTCAACGGCCAGGTGACGATCGCGAAGACCTACGACACCAAGGACTGGAAGCCGGAGAACGCCGAGGCCAACATGACCGCGGCGATCGAAGACATCGGTGTCAACAACATCGCCGCCGTGTACTCCGCCAACGACGGAATGGCCGGCGGTGTCATCAAGGCCCTGGAGGCCGCGGGCGTCACCGAACTGCCGCCGATCACCGGTCAGGACGCCGAACTCGACGCCGTGCAGCGGATCGTCGCCGGCGAGCAGTACATGAGCGTCTACAAGTCCTACCCCGAGGAGGCCGAGGCGGCCGCCGAGATGGCGGTGGCCAAGGTCCAGGGCAAGGACATCAAGTTCGACTCCCTGACCGCGGACCGGGTCGACAGCCCCACCACCAAGGACATCCCCGCCCAGCTCGTCCCGGTGGTCGCGCTGACGACGGAGAACATCAACGACACCGTCGTCAATGACGGCATCTACAAGATCGCCGAGATCTGCGCCGGCAAGTACAAGGCGGCGTGCGAGGAGCTCGGGCTCAAGTAGTGGTCACGGCCCAGGTGTGCTGGAGGGCTCGGTTCCGTGCGGACCGGGCCCTCCGGCGCGTCCGCGTCGTGTCCGGAAACCGTGTTCGGGTGAGCGGGTTCCATAAGCGGACACACCAGGGCCAGCCGGGCCTCCCGGGCCCCTGAGGCGTGTTGCGGAGCACGTCCCGTCCGCGCATAGTTGCGCTGCGGAAGACGCGGAAACCGGGGGTGGGATGGGCGATGGCCGGGCGCGGGACGGACGGGCATCCACACGGTGCTGACCGGCTGTGCGAGGCCGGGGATCGGGTGTACTCCCGGGCCGTACGGCGCGGCCGTGTGCCCCGGGCCGAGGCGGAGGCGGTGCCCTGTCTGCTGGAGCTGGCCCTGCTGCACCCGGACCCCGACGACATGGCCTGGCTGGTGCCGACCTCCCCGCAGGAGGTCATGACCCGGCTGCTGCGCGGGGTGTACGACGAAGTCAGCGCGAGCCAGCGGCGGATGGGCTCGGCGGTGGCCGCCTTCGAGTGGTACGCCGGACTCGGCCCGCTGCCGCAGAACGCCGTCGCGGAGGGCAGCGCGATCCGGGTCCTGGACGGGCTCTCCCGGATCCAGGCCGCGATGGACGCGGCCACCGACGCCTGCACCACCGAGGTGCTCACCGTCCAGCCGGGCGGGATCCGCCCCGAGCACGAGCTGACGGAGGGCCTGCACCGGGCGATGGCGCTGCGCGCCCGCGGGGTCCGGATGCGCGACCTGTACACGCATGTGGCCCGGCACGGGCAGGGGCTGCTCAACTACCTGGAGCTGATGGGCGACGCGGTGGAGGCGCGGACCCTGGAGGAGGTCATCGACCGCCTGATCCTGTTCGACCGTACGGTCGCCTTCATCCCCGCGAACGCGGACCGCACCCTCGCCCTGGAGCTGCGCCATCCCGCGCTCGTGAACTACCTGGTCACCGTCTTCGAGCGGCTGTGGCGGCTCGCGATCCCGCTCACCGCGCCGCTGCCCGAGACCGGCATCGAGGGCATCTCCTACCGGGAGCGGTCGATCGCCGCGCTGCTCGCCGAGGGGCACCAGGACGCGGTCATCGCCGAGCGCCTCGGCATCAGCGTGCGCACCTGCCGGGCCCATATCGCCAGGCTCTCGGAGACGCTGGGCGCGGCGAGCCGCACTCAACTGGGCGTGCGGATCGCCCAGGTGGGCCTGGTCGGTCCGGCGCGGGCCGCGGATGTGTCGCCGTCGGCTATGAGCCTGCCTGATCGAGGATCCCGGACCGCCCGATGAGATAGCCGAGCTGGGCCCGGCTGGCGCTGCCCAGCGTCGCCGCCAGCTTGGCGATGTGGACGCGTGCGGTGCGGACGTTCAGGCCGAGGCGGTGGGCGATGACCGTGTCCGTGTGCCCTTCGACGAGCAGGGCGGCTATGGCGCGCTGGCGGGGGGTGACGCCGTCGCGGACGGGTTGCTGGACGGCCTCGGGGTACATGGGGGTCGCCAGGCGCCAGAGGCGGTCGAAGGCGGTGGCGAGGAAACCGACGATCGCGGGGTGGCGGACCTCCAGGGCGAGCGTGCGGTCGGCGTTCGCCGGGATGAAGGCCACCGCGCGGTCGATGACGATGAGACGCTCCGTCACCTCGTCCAGGGTGCGGGCCTCCGCGTCCCCGCGCAGCCGCTCGTAGCGGGCGATGACGGTCGGCGCGTGCCGGAGAGTGTGCTGGTAGAGAGTGCGGATACGGCCGCCGCGGTCCAGCAGGGCCTGGTCCCGGGCCAGGGCCTCGACGTGCACGTTGGGCGGCGCCAGAGTGTGCGTGACGTGCGGCTGTACGGCGAGCAGCTCGGAGGATCCGGACATGGCCCCGGCGATGGTCCTGCCGATGCGGTCGAGGCCGCTGAGGACGGTGACCGACGGGATGTCCGACGGTCCGCCGCCGGGGCCGGGGATCCGCATGAGAGGCTCGAACATCGCGGCCAGCCGCTCCTCCCGGCGGCGTTCGTCCGCGATGCGCTCCTCCGCCGTGCGCAGCAACTGGTGGAGAGCCACGGCCGGGGCCAACGGTTCGAGCCGGTTGGGGGCCGTCACGCCGGCATGCAGCAGGCCGAGTTCGGCCAGGCAGGGCGCGGCCTCGGCATCGGCGACGCTCACCTGCCCTTCGCGCAGGGCCCGTTCGTACAGCTCGGTCGCTGCCTCGCACAGGTCTTCCAGGCCGTGCTTCAGGTGCGGCGCCGGGATCATTCGGTCACTCCCCCTGATTGAGGATGCCTGATGCCGCGATGAGGTAGCCGAGTTGGGCGCGGCTCTCGCTGCCGAGGGCGGCGGCGAGTTTGGCGATGTGGACACGGGCGGTACGGACGTTCAGGCCGAGCCGGTCGGCGATGACCGTGTCGGTGTGGCCCTCGACGAGAAGGGCGGCTATGGCGCGCTGGCGGGGCGTGATGCCGTCGCGGACCGGTTGCCGGACCGCGTCGGGGTACATGGGCGTGGCCAGGCGCCAGAAGCGGTCGAACACGGTCACGTAGAAGGTGACCAGGGCGGGATGGCGGACCTCGACGGCGAGGGTGCGGTCCTTGCTGGCCGGGATGAAGGCGACGACGCCGTCGATGACGATGAGACGGTCGGTGACCTCGTCCAGCGTGCGCACCTCGGCGTCGCCGCTGAGCTGTTCGTAGCGGGCGATCACGGCGGGGGAGTGCCGGAGGGTGTGCTGGTAGAGGGTGCGGATACGGCCGCCGCGGTCCAGCAGGGCCTGGTCGCGGCTCAGCGACGCGGCGAGGCGGGTCCCGACGTCCTGGCCGGTGAACGGCTGGATGGTGAGGAGTTCGCCCGAGGCTTTCGCGAGGGCCGCCTCGATGGCCTGGTTGATCCGGGCGACGCCGTTCAGCACGCTGACCGACGGAGCGTCCGCCATGGCCGTGTACTGCCCGGCGATGTCCATCAGGGGGTCGAACATGTCCGCCAGCCGGGCCTCGCGCCGCCGCTCGTCCGCGATGCGGTCCTCGACATCGCGCAGCAGCCGGTGGAACGCGAAGGCCGGTGTGACGGGCCGCAGCCGGCGCAGGTCCGCGAGGTCCGGTTGCAGCAGCCCGAGGTCGACCAGGCACGGCGCCGCGTCCGCCGCCTCGGCGGGCACCCGCCCTTCGCGCAGAGCGCGCGCGTACAGGCTCAGGCCCGCCTCACACAGTTCCTCCGCTCCGTGCGTGTGCGGCTCGGTCACGGGTGGCCGTCACCTCCCGCGATCGGCTGGTCGGGCTTCAGGATCCCCGACTGGGCGATGAGGTAGCCGAGTTGGGCGCGGCTGCCGCTGCCGAGGGCGGTCGCGAGCTTGGCTATGTGGGCCCGGCAGGTGCGGACGTTCATCCCCAGGCGGCGGGCGATGGCCTCGTCGACGTGTCCTTCGACGAGCAGCTTCGCTATGGAGTGCTGGATCTCCGTGATGCCGTCGGTGTCGGTCTCGTAGGGGGCGCCCGTGCTCAGCGGCACCGCGCGGCCCCACATGAACTCGAAGACCTTGATCAGGTAGCGGACGAGGCCGGGATGGCGGAGTTCGAGAGCGACCTCGCCGTCGGACCGGGTGGGGATGAAGGCGACGGTCTCGTCGCAGATGATCAGCCGCTCGACGAGTTCGTCGATGGTGCGGTACTCCACCTTGCCGCTGGCGAACTGGGCGACGTAGGCCAGCGTTTCGGGGCTGTAGCGGGCCGTGTGCTGATAGAGGGTCCGGATGCGGCAGCCGCGCTCGATCAGTGGCCGGTCGCGCTCCAGCCCCTGGGCGAGGGTGTGTTCGGGCCGGCGGCGCATCGGCTGGACCGTGAGCATCTCGGTCGTGCACTGGGCGGTGGCCAGATCGAGTGCCGCGTTGATCCGGTCGATGCCCTCCAGCACGGTGATCGAGTGGGTGGTCGCCGGTGCCTGCGCGCTGAGCGTCATGAACGGCTCGAATGCTTCGGCGAGTTCGATCGACAGCCGCCGCCGTTGGGTGATCTCGTGCTCGATCGGGCTGAGCCGCTGAGCCAGTGCGACCGAAGGGGCGACCGGACGCAGCCAGTTCGCGTCATCCGGGTCGGGGTGAAGAAGGGCGAACTCCATGAGGCAAGGAGCGGTCTCCACGTCCGTTCGCGCGATACGTCCCGTCCGGAGTGCGATCCCATAAAGACGGCGACCCTCGTCACACAGCTCGGTCAGCGCGTGCGAATGTGTCCCCTTAGTCTCATTCGTGGCCAATTCTCCACCCCCCAGGGTCCTGAACGTGCAGGAACATGATGCACCGATCGTGTGGCCATGACGTGCCGGAATGGGCCATCGTCTTAATCGACGGGGGAGAGGTGACCTTCAGATGAGGACGAAGCCGACTATGCATAAGAAGATGCTTCGCTCGGCGCTTGCCGCCGCCTTCTCCGCCGTTGTGGCTTTCGGGGTGCTGAGTGGCCTGGCGGAGGCGAAGGGCGACGCCCGGGCGGACAGTACTTGGCGCACGAATGCCGCGGCGGCCGTGCCTGGCGACAGTACGTGGGTGGTGGCCGCATCCGACCCGGCGGGCGGTGGGTCTACGGACGACAGCACTTGGGTCGCCGAGTCATGACCACCCCACCGGACGACCGAACCTTCCGACGCGAAATGGCCACCGCCTACCGATCCGGCTGGCACTTCATCGATCTGGTCACCGCCATCCCCCACGCTGGTGACTCGCTCATGGTGACGGTCTTCGGAGAGCCGGTTGTCGTCACGCGGGACGAGGACGAGGACGTGCGCGCCTATCGGTGCCTGCGGCGGCCCCGCGGGGCGCCACAGCCCGTGCGGTGTGCCATCCGATACGGAATGATCTTTGTGAACCTGGACCAGCGCGACCACCAGCAACTGGTGGACCCGGAGGTCCCGGCCCCCCGGACAGTCTCAGCCACCCCCCGCAGTGCCTGACGCGATTCCCCCGTCGTAACAGATCGCTCAGGTGCTTCCCCCCGCAGCGGCGTCACCGTGACCTGAACACGGTGACGCCGCTGCAGTTTTACGGGACATTTCCGGGCATCTGCCGGATGCCGCGCTGGCCGAAAAGTATCGGTCAGCCGCGCCCCATGGCCCGCTCCAGTTCGATCTCGATCACCACACGCGCCGGGTTCGGCGAGGGAGTGCGCTCATAGCGCTCGGCGTACCGCCGCTCGGCCTCCGCGATCCGCTCCGGCTCGGTGCGCACCCGCGCCCGCCCCTCCAGCGTCGCCCAGCGCCGCCCGGCCACCTGGCACACCGCCACCCGGGCCCCGTCCGGACCGGCGGCCAGCACATGGGCGACCTTCATGCTCGCCTTGTTCGCGATCACCCGGGCCAGCCCCGCCCCGGGGTCGTAGGTCACCCCCACCGGCACCACGTGCGGGCTCCCGTCCGGGCGCGGCGTGGTCAGGGTGCACAGGTGCCGTTCCCGCCAGAAGCTGAGATACGCGGCGTCGGGGGCGGCGGGATCCACGGAGTAGCTCATGCCGTCGGAACTTAGCCGCCGGAGTCTCCCGAGCACATACTTGAGTGGAATAGACTCAACTTTGTGTACGTTGGATGAGTCAGCGTGGATGAGGGCTGCTCGCCCGGCTGTCGACAGGAGGAGATTGCGAACGTGGACGCAGAGCTGACCAACCGGAGCCGGGACGCCATCAACGCGGCCAGTAACCGGGCTTTGACGGAGGGCAATCCGGACCTCACGCCCGCCCATCTGCTCCTGGCTCTGCTCCAGGGGCAGGACAACGAGAACATCGTCGACCTGCTGGCCGCCGTCGAGGCAGATCAGGCCGCCGTCCGCGCCGGGGCCGAGAAGGTGCTGGCCGGGCTGCCGAGCGTGACCGGGTCCACCGTGGCGCCGCCGCAGCCCAACCGGGAGCTGCTCGCCGTCATCGCCGAGGCGGGCGCCAAGGCCAAGGAGCTCGGCGACGAATACCTCTCCACCGAGCACCTGCTGATCGGGATCGCCGCGAAGGGCGGTCAGGCCGGCGACGTACTCTCCCAGCACGGCGCCACCGCGAAGAAGCTGCTGGAGGCGTTCCAGAAAGCAAGGGGAGGACGCCGGGTGACCACAGCCGACCCGGAGGGGCAGTACAAGGCGCTGGAGAAGTTCGGCACCGACTTCACGGCCGCCGCGCGCGAGGGCAAGCTCGACCCGGTCATCGGCCGGGACCAGGAGATCCGCCGGGTCGTCCAGGTGCTGTCCCGCCGTACCAAGAACAACCCGGTCCTGATCGGGGAGCCCGGCGTCGGCAAGACCGCCGTCGTGGAGGGGCTCGCCCAGCGGATCGTGAAGGGGGACGTGCCCGAGTCGCTGAAGGACAAGCGGCTGGTCGCGCTGGACCTGGGCGCGATGGTCGCCGGGGCCAAGTACCGGGGCGAGTTCGAGGAGCGGCTGAAGACCGTCCTCGCGGAGATCAAGGACTCCGACGGGCAGATCATCACCTTTATCGACGAGCTGCACACCGTCGTGGGCGCCGGCGCCGGCGGGGACTCCGCCATGGACGCCGGGAACATGCTCAAGCCCATGCTCGCGCGCGGCGAACTGCGGATGGTCGGCGCCACGACCCTGGACGAGTACCGCGAGCGGATCGAGAAGGACCCCGCCCTGGAGCGGCGCTTCCAGCAGGTGCTGGTGGCCGAGCCGACGGTCGAGGACACCATCGCGATCCTGCGCGGGTTGAAGGGCCGGTACGAGGCCCACCACAAGGTGCAGATCGCCGACAGCGCGCTGGTCGCCGCCGCCACCCTCTCCGACCGCTACATCACCTCCCGCTTCCTGCCCGACAAGGCCATCGACCTGGTCGACGAGGCCGCCTCCCGGCTGCGGATGGAGATCGACTCCTCCCCGGTCGAGATCGACGAACTCCAGCGCTCCGTCGACCGGTTGAAGATGGAGGAGCTGGCGCTGAGCAAGGAGACCGACCCGGCCTCCCGGGAGCGCCTGGAGCGGCTGCGCCGCGACCTCGCCGACAAGGAGGAGGAACTGCGGGGCCTGACCGCCCGCTGGGAGAAGGAGAAGCAGTCCCTGAACCGGGTCGGCGAGCTGAAGGAGAAGCTCGACGAACTGCGCGGCCAGGCCGAACGGGCCCAGCGCGACGGCGACTTCGACACCGCCTCCAAGCTGCTCTACGGCGAGATCCCCACCCTGGAACGGGACTTGGAGGAAGCCTCCGAGGCCGAGGTGGAGGCCGCCAAGGACACCATGGTCAAGGAGGAGGTCGGCTCCGACGACATCGCCGACACCGTGGCCGCCTGGACCGGCATCCCGGCCGGGCGTCTGCTGGAGGGCGAGACGCAGAAACTTCTGCGCATGGAGGAGGAGTTGGGCCGCCGGCTGATCGGCCAGGCGGAGGCCGTGCAGGCCGTCTCGGACGCGGTACGGCGCACCCGCGCGGGCATCGCCGACCCCGACCGGCCCACCGGCTCCTTCCTCTTCCTCGGCCCGACCGGCGTCGGCAAGACCGAACTCGCCAAGGCCCTGGCCGACTTCCTCTTCGACGACGAGCGGGCCATGGTCCGCATCGACATGTCGGAGTACGGCGAGAAGCACAGCGTGGCCCGGCTGGTGGGCGCGCCTCCCGGCTATGTCGGCTACGAGGAGGGCGGCCAGCTGACCGAGGCGGTGCGCAGGCGGCCGTACAGCGTCGTGCTGCTCGACGAGGTCGAGAAGGCGCACCCGGAGGTCTTCGACATCCTGCTCCAGGTGCTGGACGACGGCAGGCTGACGGACGGTCAGGGCCGTACCGTCGACTTCCGCAACACGATCCTGGTGCTGACCTCCAACCTGGGCAGCCAGTTCCTGAGTGAACACAGCCTCGCGGACCCGCTCGCCGGCGCGCAGGAGAAGAAGGAGCGGGTCCTTGAGGTGGTGCGGGCCGCCTTCAAGCCGGAGTTCCTCAACCGGCTCGACGACCTGGTCGTCTTCTCGGCGCTGTCCAAGGACGAGCTGGGCCGGATCGCCCGGCTCCAGATCGACCGCCTGGCCAAGCGCCTCGCGGAGCGCCGGCTCACCCTGGAGATCACCGACGAGGCCCTGGCCTGGCTCGCCGACGAGGGCAACGATCCGGCCTACGGCGCCCGGCCGCTGCGCCGGCTGATCCAGACGGCCATCGGCGACCGGCTCGCCAGGGAGATCCTCTCCGGCGAGGTGAAGGACGGCGACACCGTCCGCGTCGACGCCTTCGGCGACGGCCTGATCGTGGGCCCGGCGACCGGCAAGACGCTGTAGCGCCGTTCCCGGCCCGACGACGACCCGCCCCGCACACCGCCGGGGCGGGCCGCCGTCGTCACAGGGTGAAGGCGGAGAAGCGCACCAGCGCGGTGGTGGCGTCCTCGTACTCCACGCTCACCCGCACCACCTGCGCGCCGGCGTCGGGATGCCCCGCCGGATCCTCCGCGGTCACACACAGATCCGCGTCATGGACACCGCAGCCGCCCGTCTCGGGCACCGGGGCGAACGGATACGTCAGGGCGAGCCACTCCTCGACGTCCGCCCGGGGCATCCGGAAGCGGGCGCCGTAGTGGAGATCCTGGAAGCCGCGCTCCTCGCACTCCCCGATCACCTCGGCACCCTCCGGCAGCTCGGCCCCGCCGAAGTGCAGGACGTCCGCGCAGGGCACCGGCTCGGGTCCGCCCCCGAGCAGGCCGCCGTCCTCCGTCACCGCCCACGCGGTCAGCGCGACGATCCCCGCGAGGACCAGCACCGGCACCGCGACGAGGGCGGCGAGCAGCCGGCGGCGTCTCCTGGACAAGATCCGCGTCCTCGGCTCAGCCCACCAGCAGCCAGACGGCCATCAGGGTGAGGAAGCCGGTCACGGCCAGCACCGGCAGTCCGAGGATGAGCGCGACCATCCACCACCTGGTGTACCCGGCCGCTCCGCCCTGTGTCATCGCCATGGACCCACACCCCTCGCTCGCCGCACCGGCCGCTACCGGCCAGATCATGTCAGCCGAAGGCTGACAGGCCCCGGCGGGGCTTGCCACCCCCCTCCCCGCATGGGGGAGGATGGCGGGATCCGTACGAAGGGAAAAACACGGTGAGCATCGACCCGTCCTCGATTCCGAACTTCGGGGGCCAGCCCGAGCCGCAGCCCCAAGGACCGGCGGGCCCCGTCGTCCCGGATCAGGACCTCGTGAAGCAGCTCCTCGACCAGATGGAGCTCAAGTACGTCGTCGACGACGAGGGAGACCTCGCGGCGCCGTGGGAGCAGTTCCGCACGTACTTCATGTTCCGTGGCGAGGGTGACCAGCAGGTCTTCTCGGTGCGGACCTTCTACGACCGCCCGCACAAGATCGACGAGAAGCCGCAGCTGCTGGAGTCCATCGACGACTGGAACCGTCGCACCCTGTGGCCCAAGCTCTACACCCACACCCACGACGACGGCACCGTCCGCCTGATCGGCGAGGCGCAGATGCTGATCGGCACCGGCGTCAGCCTGGAGCACTTCGTCTCCTCCACGGTCAGCTGGGTGCGGGCCGCCATCGAGTTCGACAAGTGGCTCGTCGAGCAGCTCGGTCTGGAGCAGGAGATCAACGACGCCGAGAAGCCCGAGGGCGACGAGGAGTAGTCGGCACCGCACACGGCGCACTCGCACGAGAGCCCGGCCAGGGCACCGGTCACCACGACCAGGTGCCCGGGGCGGGCTCTTGCCGTATGCGGGGGAGTCAGCCCGCGAGCCGCTTCAGCCGCTGTACGGCCTCCTGGAGCACCTCAGTGCGCTTGCAGAACGCGAACCGGACGAAGGGCGCCCCCGCGTCCCGGTGGTCGTAGAAGACGGCGTTGGGGATGGCGACCACCCCGGCCCGCTCGGGCAGGGCCCGGCAGAAGGCGAAGCCGTCGCTCTCGCCGAGGGGGCGGATGTCGGTGGTGATGAAGTAGGTGCCCGCCGAGGTGAACACCTCGAACCCCGCCTCCGCCAGCCCCGACGCCAGCAGATCCCGCTTGGCCTGCATGTCCGCGCGGAAGCCGGCGAAGTAGGTGCCGGGCAGCGCGAGCGCCTCGGCGACGGCGTACTGGAACGGCCCGGAGGCGACGTACGTCAGGAACTGCTTCGCCGAGCGCACCGCGCTGACCAGTGCGGGCGCCCCGGTCACCCAGCCGACCTTCCAGCCGGTGAAGGAGAACGTCTTGCCCGCCGACCCGATGGTGACCGTCCGCTCCCGCATCCCGGGGAAGGTCGCCAGCGGCAGGTGCTCGGCGCCGTCGAAGACCAGGTGCTCGTACACCTCGTCCGTGACGACCAGCAGGTCCCGCTCCACGGCCAGCTCCGCCACCGCCGCCAGCTCCTCGCGGGTGAGGACCGTGCCGGTCGGGTTGTGCGGGGTGTTGATCAGCAGCAGCCGGGTGCGGTCGGTGACCGCGGCACGCAGCTCGTCGAGGTCGAGGCGGAAGTGTCGATTTGCGACTCCGTCGCGTGGGCCCCTCGACGGGCGCAGGGTGACCGGGACGCGGCGGGCGCCCGCCATCGCGATACAGGCCGCGTAGGAGTCGTAGTACGGCTCCAGCGCCACCACCTCGTCGCCGGGCTCCAGCAGCGCCAGCAGCGCCGCCGCGATGGCCTCCGTCGCGCCCGCCGTCACCAGCACCTCGGTGTCCGGGTCGTGGGCCAGCCCGTACAGCCGCTCCTGGTGCGCGGCCACCGCCAGCCGCAGCTCGGGCACGCCCGGACCCGGCGGGTACTGGTTGCCGCGCCCGTCGCGCAGCGCGCGCACCGCCGCCTCCCGGATCTCCTCGGGCCCGTCCGTGTCCGGGAATCCCTGACCCAGATTGATGGATTCGGTCCGCAGGGCCAGCGCCGACATCTCGGCGAAGATCGTCGTTCCGAACTCGGCGAGGCTGCGATTCAGAAGGGGACGCGCGCTTGAGGTCATGGCGGCCATCCTGCGCCGAAGCTCTGGAGTTCCTCAACTCTGCTTTGGGGCGCGAGCGGGGAGGGCATTTCCCGTTCACGCAGCTGGCGAGGCGCCCACGGGGGGCCGCTTCGGGGGAGCTGCGGAGACATGAGAGGAGGGTGACGTCATGCCCATGGCACTCGGCATCATCCTGGCGGTTCTGGTCGCGGGTCTGATCACTCTGGCGATCGTGGGGGCCGGTCGTCGGCAGATGACCCAGGGGACCCGGCGGCGCGACTACGGCCGCAGCGACAGCAATGACAGCAGCTCCGGCAGCTGGTGGGCCGGCGGGGGCGGCAGCGGCTCCTCCTGCGGCGGCGGCAGTTCGTGCGGCAGCTCCTCGTCGTGCGGGGGCGGCGGGGGCGGCGGGGGTGGATGCGGGGGCGGAGGCAGCTGACACGGGGCAGCTGAGCTCCGGTTCGGGGGAACTTCGGGGGAACCGCATCCGGACAGCGGGGCCCGCCCACGGGGGGCGGGCCCCGCTTGCGTGCGCGGGGCGGGTGGCCGCGCTCCGGGCGCGCCCCAGCCGACACGGCGCACGCCGTGGTTGAACAGTTGAGCTGTGGAGCCCTCTGAGGGATGGAAACCCTACGAAGTTGGGTAAAAACGCTGTGGTGGCGCCACTGTTCATGATTCCCTCTAAATCACCAACGCGGCCCCTCGGACGTCCCACGGCCATCCCCACTGACTCGTCGACTGGGCAGACCGGGCCGATCCCCCGGTACCGACCGGGGTGCGCCGGACCCAACCTCCCTTTCTTTGCGTGCCAGCGGAGCCGATCCATGCTCACGACCCTGAACACCTCCTACACCGACACGCGCGCGGGCGACCTCGCCTGGGCCCTGGGGCGTGAGCCGCTCCCCGCACTGGCCACCCTCGACCTCGAACTGTGCGGGGCGAAGCTCCAGTTGAGACTGCTCGGCGCATCCCACCAGGTGCTCCTGGAGGAGGAGCGGGGCGGCTGTTCGGAGACCGTGGCATGCATCCCGGGCAGCAGCACACCCCTGCCCCTGGGCGTCGCCAAACGCGTCGGGGACTGGGAGTACGAATTCGCCGCCCGCGTCGAGGTGCTGGCGCCGGGTCAGTTCGCGGGCCGAGCCCAGGAGTTGCTGGCTCTGGTCGCCGACCACCCGCACGGACTGGCCGGGGTCTTCCCCGGCAGCCCGCACGCCTTCACCGCGATGCTGGCGCACCGGCACGAGGGGCAGGTGCACTGGCGGACCTGGCACGCCTACCCGCAGGACGGCCAGTTGGTGGCGACCCGGACCCGGGTCGGGGTCCGTGTTCCGGTGAGCGCCTGAGCCTGTAGGGCGTTTGAGGCCGAGAGTTCCACACGTGTGGGTGACGAAGCGTGACGGCCGTGTGACGTAACGTCGCAGCGTGATCGAACCGCACGCGCCCGCCCCGCCCGGCACCCCGGCCCCCTGGGGCGGCCCGGCGCGGCTGCCCGTCCGGCCGGCGACAGGCCGGTTCCTGGTGCTGGCGTGCGTCTTCGTCTGCGCGGCCTGCGGACTCGTGTACGAGCTCGAACTGGTCGCCCTCGCCTCCTACTTGATCGGCGACTCGGTCACCCAGGCCTCCGTGGTGCTGTCCGTCATGGTCTTCGCGATGGGCCTCGGCTCCCTCGTCGCCAAGCGACTGCGCTGGCATGCCGCCGCCGGATTCGGCGCGATCGAGGCCGTACTCGCCCTGGTCGGCGGATGCAGTGCGCTGGCGCTGTACGGCGTGTTCGCCTGGACCGGCGGCTGGGGCGGGCTGTGGGGACAGGGGCCCCGGGTGCTGCTGGTCACCTTCTCGCTCGCCATCGGCCTGCTGATCGGCGCCGAAGTCCCGTTGCTGATGGAGCTGATCCAGCGCATCCGCCGCCAGGACGCGGGCGGCGCGGTGGCCGACCTGTTTGCCGCGGACTACGTCGGCGCGCTCGTCGGCGGCCTGGCCTTTCCCTTCCTTCTCCTGCCCCTGCTCGGCCAGTTGACGGGAGCGCTGCTCACCGGCGCGGTCAATGTGCTGGCGGGCGGCGCGCTGGTGCTCGGTCTGTTCGGCCGCGATCTGACCCGGCGCGGGCGCTGGCTGCTGCTCACCGCCAACTGCACCGTCCTCGGTCTGCTCGCCGCGGCCGCCGTCCATGTCGACGACTTCGAAAGGGCCGCCCGGCACGCGGTGTACGGCGCCGACGTCCGCGTAGCGCTCCAGACCGACGTGCAGGAGGTCGTCCTCACCGGCGGCACCGACGGCCGCCCGGTCGACCTCTTCCTCGACGGCCGCCTCCGTGTCAGCGGCCGCGACGAGCACCGCTACCACGAGGCCCTGGTCCACCCCGCGATGAACGGCCCGCACACCCGGGTGCTGATCCTCGGCGGCGGCGACGGCCTGGCCGCCCGCGAGGTGCTGCGCCACCCGGGCGTGCGCCGCGTGGACGTCGTCGAGCTCGACGCGGAGGTCGTCCGACTGGCCCGCGAGGACCCGGCGCTGAAGCGCCTCAACGGCCAGGTGTACGACGATCCGCGCGTCCGTGTCGTGACAGCGGACGCCTTCCGCCAGCTGCGCCGCACCCCGACGGTGCGCTACGACGTCGTCGTCTCCGACCTCCCCGACCCCGGGATCACCGCGAGCACCAAGCTCTACTCGCAGGAGTTCTACGGCCTGACCCGGCGGATGCTGACGGCCGACGGGCGCCTGGTGGTGCACGCGGGCCCGGTGACCTCCCGGCCCCGGGCCTTCTGGACGGTCGAGTCGACGCTGCGGGCGGCGGGCCTGCGGACCGCGCCGTACTCCGTGGCGGGCCGGGACCGAGGGTTCGCGGCGGGCCCGGACCGCTCCTCGGGCCGGGCGGACGCCCCGCACGACTGGGGCTTTGTCCTCGCGACCCGGGGCCCCGCCGCACCGGAGCCGCGGCTCTCCCCCGAGGGCCCACGCCTGCGCACCCTGACGGACGAGCGGCTGCGGGAGGACGCGAGGGCGGCGGAGGAGTCACGGGTACGGGGGCTTCCGCCGTCCACGCTGGTGCATCCGCGCTACTGATTGCGCCGACGGGGGGTGCGGCGGCGGCTGTCCTGGGTAGGCTCCGCTGACATGGAGCTTGAGGTGTTCGTTCCGGTTGCCACGGCTCGCTTGCGGGAGGCGCTGGCCGACCCTGCGCGAGTAGCCCGCGCCCTGCCAGGGCTCCAACAGGACGCGGGCGCCGAGACCCCGATGGCAGGCCGCCTGAAGGTACGGGTGGGCGGCCACACGATCACCTATCGGGGTGCCCTGACCTTCTCCGCCCGCGAGGACGGCTCGTACGGCCTGGAGGGCGAGGCGACGGAGGCGCGGGGGACGGGCTCGGTGAAGCTGTCCCTGACACTGCGGCCCCGCGAATCGGACAACGGCACGACCCTCACCATCGATGCCACGGCGACAGCGGACGGCCGCATCACCCAACTCCCCCCGGACCAGGTCCACTCGGCAGCCACCAGACTGCTGACCCGTTTCGCGGAGAACCTGGGAACGACGGCGGAGCAGGAGCAGGAGCAGGACCAGGACCAGGAGCCGGCCCAGGGCCAGGAGCAGGAGCCGGACCAGCCGGAGCAGCCCCCGGCCACCACCCCCGAGCCCGCGGCCGCCGACGGCGAGGAACCCCCGCAGGGGCCACCCGCACCCGACGACGAAAGCGGCACGGGCGCTGCGGGTGGGAACAGACCGGCCGAAGGCGAAGCCGAGACCGCTCCGGAGGCGGCGCACGCCAGACGCACCATGATCGGCCGCTCCGCGGAAGAGGTCGACCACGCCCCGCCGAGAGGGCGATACGCCCCCGTCCCCGCCCCGCAGCCCACCCCACCGGTCAACACCCTCCGCTGGGCCGCCCCCGCCGCCGCCCTCGCCGTCGCCTCCGCGATCGTCGTCAGCCGGGTCCTGAGAAGACGCCGCTGACCACACCACCGAACCCCAGTAGGGTCATCCCGTGAGTAACGAAGACATCACGCTGACCGTGGGCGACGCGCAGGTGACCGTGCAACCGGGCAACGGCGGAAGAATCGGCGGCCTGCGCGTGGCAGGGACCGAACTCCTGCGCCAGGGAGACCGTTTCGGCTGCTTCCCCATGGTCCCCTGGTGCGGCCGGATCAGGGACGGCCGCTTCCGCGACGGCGCCACCGTCCGCCGGATGCCGCTCAACTCCCCGCCGCACGCCATCCACGGCACGGCCCGCGACGGCGCCTGGCGCACCGCCCGCACCACCACCGACGAGGCGGTGATCACGTACGACCTGGTGGACCCCTGGCCGCACAGTGCCCGCGTCACCCAGGTCGTCGCCCTCACCGAGAGCTCGCTGACGCTCACCATGTCGATCGAGACGTACCAGGACTCCTTCCCGGCGCAGATCGGCTGGCACCCGTGGTTCCACCGCACCCTCGACGGCGCGGACGTGACCCTCGACTTCGCCCCCGCCTGGCAGGAGGAGCGCGGGGCGGACCATCTGCCCACCGGCCACCGGATCGACCCCAAGCCGGGCCCCTGGGACGACTGCTTCGGCATGCCGGACGGAGTCGACGTCACCCTGACCTGGCCGGGACGGCTCGCGCTCAAGGTCACCAGCCCCGAGCAGTGGGTCGTCGTCTACGACGAGCAGGACGCCGCCGTCTGCGTGGAGCCGCAGACCGGCCCGCCCGACGGCCTGAACACGCTCCCGCGCCTGGTCACCCCGCTGGAGCCGCTGGAGGCCACGACCACCTGGAGCTGGACCCGCCTCTAAGCTGTTCGGCATGACGGACGTACGTGGCGCGCTGCTGCAGCAGATCAAGGACAAGGCCGTGGTGCACGGCAAGGTGACCCTGTCGTCGGGTCTGGAGGCGGACTACTACGTCGATCTGCGGCGTATCACCCTCGACGGGGAAGCCGCGCCGCTGGTCGGCCAGGTGCTGCTCGACCTCACCGCCGACCTGGAGTTCGACGCGGTCGGCGGTCTGACCATGGGCGCCGACCCGGTCGCCGCGGCCATGCTGCACGCCGCCGCCGCGCGCGGCCGGAAGCTGGACGCCTTCGTCGTCCGCAAGGCCGCCAAGGCGCACGGCCTCCAGCGCCGCGTCGAGGGCCCGGACATCGCGGGCCGCCGGGTGCTGGTGGTCGAGGACACCTCCACGACCGGAGGCTCCCCGCTGACCGCCGTCGAGGCGGTGCGCGAGGCCGGCGCCGAGGTCGTGGCCGTCGCGACCATCGTCGACCGGGCGACCGGCGCCGCCGAGAAGATCGAGGCGGGCGCGGGAGTGCCGTACCGCTTCGCGTTCTCCAAGGACGAGCTCGGCCTCGACTGACAGCCGTTCCGAGGACAGCGTCTGAGACAGCTCTCGGAGCATCCCGGTTCGTCTGGAAAGATGGCCCCGACGTCGACGATGACGTCGCATCCCAGGTCTAGGTCAGGGCCGTAGTACGCAGAACGCAACCCGCACATCACAAGGAGCGGACAGATGCCCATCGCAACCCCCGAGGTCTACAACGAGATGCTCGACCGGGCGAAGGCAGGCAAGTTCGCCTACCCGGCCATCAATGTGACCTCCTCCCAGACCCTGCACGCTGCGCTGCGCGGCTTCGCGGAGGCCGAGAGCGACGGCATCGTCCAGATCTCCACCGGTGGCGCGGAGTTCCTCGGCGGTCAGCACAGCAAGGACATGGTCACCGGCGCCGTCGCCCTGGCCGAGTTCGCGCACATCGTCGCCGCGAAGTACGACGTCAACATCGCGCTGCACACCGACCACTGCCCCAAGGACAAGCTGGACGCCTACGTGCGCCCGCTGATCGCCGTGTCCGAGGAGCGCGTCAAGGCCGGCGGCAACCCGCTGTTCCAGTCGCACATGTGGGACGGCTCGGCCGAGACCCTCGCCGACAACCTGGCCATCGCCCAGGAGCTGCTGCCCCGTGCCGCCGCCGCCAAGATCATCCTTGAGGTGGAGATCACCCCGACCGGCGGCGAGGAGGACGGCGTCAGCCACGAGATCAACGATGAGCTGTACACGACCGTCGACGACGCGCTCCGCACCGCCGAGGCCCTGGGCCTGGGCGAGAAGGGCCGCTACCTGCTGGCCGCCTCCTTCGGCAACGTGCACGGCGTCTACAAGCCGGGCAACGTGGTCCTGCGCCCCGAGCTGCTGAAGGACCTCCAGCAGGGCGTGGGCGAGAAGTACGGCAAGGGGAGCCCGTTCGACTTCGTCTTCCACGGCGGCTCCGGCTCCACCGCCGAGGAGATCGCCACCGCGCTGGAGAACGGCGTCGTGAAGATGAACCTGGACACGGACACCCAGTACGCCTTCACGCGTCCGGTCGCCGCGCACATGTTCCAGAACTACGACGGCGTCCTGAAGGTCGACGGCGAGGTCGGCAACAAGAAGACCTACGACCCGCGCACCTGGGGCAAGCTGGCCGAGGCGAGCATGGCCGCGCGGGTCCTGGAGGCCTGCGGCCACCTGCGCTCGACGGGCACGAAGATCAAGTAGTCCCGTAGTGCACTCCTGAGCCCGGCGTCCGGCAGTCTCGACTGTCTACGGCGCCGGGCTCGCTGTATATCTGGTGCCATGCCCGACGTACGGCTCGCCTCCCCGCAGGGCCGCTGGATCCTGCTGACCACGATCCTCGGATCCAGCATGGCCCTGCTGGACTCCACCGTCGTCAACATTGCCCTGCCCGCCATCGGCCGCGACCTCGACGCGAACCTCTCCGCGCTCCAGTGGACGTCCAACGCCTACCTGGTCACCCTGGCCGGGCTGATCCTCCTCGGCGGCTCCCTGGGCGACCGCTACGGCCGCCGCAAGATCTTCGTCATCGGTGTGGTGTGGTTCGCCCTGGCCTCGCTGCTGTGCGGGATCGCCCCGAACGCCGAGGTCCTCATCGCCGCCCGTGCCCTGCAAGGGGTGGGCGGCGCGCTCCTCACGCCGGGGTCACTGGCGCTCATCCAGGCCTCCTTCCACCCCGACGACCGGGCGCGCGCGGTCGGCCTGTGGTCCGGGTTCGGCGGCATCGGGGCGGCCGTGGGGCCGTTCCTCGGCGGCTGGCTGGTGGACGGGCCCGGCTGGCGGTGGGTGTTCCTGCTGAACGTGCCGCTGGCGCTGGTCTGCGTGCCCATCGCGCTGCGCCATGTGCCCGAGTCCGGGGACGACACCGCGCACGGCCGCTTCGACGTCCTCGGCGCGGCCCTCGGGGCGCTGTCGCTCGCCCTGGTGACGTACGCGCTGATCGAGGCGGACTGGATCACCGCGGTCCTGGGCGCGGCCCTCGGCGTCGCCTTCGTGTACGTCGAGAAGCGGCGGCCGGACCCGATGATGCCGCTGGACATCTTCGCGTCCCGCCAGTTCACCGCGGTCAACCTGGTCACCCTGTGCGTGTACGCGGCCCTCGGCGGGTTCTTCTTCCTCGCCGTGATCCAGCTCCAGGTCGTCTCCGGCTACTCGGCCCTGGCCGCCGGTACGGCGCTGCTGCCGACGACCGTCCTGATGCTGCTGCTGTCGGCCCGCTCCGGCGCTCTCGCCGGCAGGATCGGCCCGCGCATCCCGCTCACCGTGGGACCGCTGGTGAGCGCGGCCGGGCTGCTGTTGATGCTGCGCGTCGGCCCGGACGCCGACTACGTCACCGATGTCCTGCCCGCCGTCCTGGTCTTCGGGTTCGGCCTGGTCACCCTGGTCGCCCCGCTGACGGCCACCGTCCTCGCCTCCGTGAACGTTGCGCGGGCGGGCCTGGCCAGCGGCATCAACAACGCGGCGGCCCGTGCCGCTGGCCTCGTCGCGGTCGCCGCGCTGCCGCTGCTGACCGGGATGGGCGAGGAGGCGTACCGCAACCCGGACGCCTTCGACAGCGCCTTCCAGGAGGCCATGCTGTGGTGCGCGGGCGTGCTGGTGGCGGGCTCGGTCCTGGCCTTCGCGACGGTACGCAGCCTGCCACCGGACTGCCGGAAGCCGGAGTGCCTTACGTACGG
Organism: Streptomyces cinnabarinus; assembly: GCF_027270315.1. Lineage (NCBI taxonomy): Bacteria > Bacillati > Actinomycetota > Actinomycetes > Kitasatosporales > Streptomycetaceae > Streptomyces > Streptomyces cinnabarinus. Next base: position 4,848,498 of record NZ_CP114413.1, read on the forward strand.
GGCGATCACGACGCCACCGCTGGAGGGGGAACCGGCGAAGAAGCGGCTCACCTAGCGCCCGGGAGGGGACCGGCCCGAGCGGCGCGTCGGGCGGCCGATACACCAGACTGGAACCATGACGATTCACGAGAACCTTCTCGGGGGACCGCCCCCGACCCACCTCCCCGACGATCCGGAGCCGCGTGAGCTCCTCGCGTCCGGTACGGCGCCCGCCGATGTCGCCGCGAAGTACCCGACGTCCTCGCTGGCCTGGGCACAGCTGGCCGACGACGCGTTCGAGCGGGGCAGCGTCGTGGAGTCGTACGCCTACGCCCGTACCGGCTACCACCGCGGCCTGGACGCGCTGCGCCGCAACGGCTGGAAGGGCCACGGCCCGGTGCCCTGGGAGCACGAGCCGAACCGCGGCTTCCTGCGCGCCCTGCACGCCCTCGCCCGCGCCGCGGGTTCGATCGGCGAGCAGGAGGAGTACGAGCGCTGCTCGCAGTTCCTGAAGGACTCCTCCCCGACGGCTGCGCAGACGCTCGGCTAGACCGTGTCTTGAGTGCGGGTCCGGCTGTGATCCAGTCGGGCCTTGCACTTTTCGGGGAGGACCCCGGAGGATTCGGGTGGGGACCGGGGCCCCCGTGTCGATAACGGCAGGGGCGGACCGCTACCCGGAGTACACAACAGGAGACAGCGATGTCCCACGAGGCTCACGAAACCCAGGAGCCCGAGACCCCGCATCTCGACTTCGCAGGCACGACGCCGTACGAGGACTACGTCAAGGCGGACGTGCTCACCCATCTCCAGCACACCCTCTCCGACGATCCCGGAGAGATGGTCTTCCTGGTCACCACCCAGGTCATGGAGCTGTGGTTCACCGTCGTCGTCCATGAGTGGGAGACCGCCGCGCACGCGCTGCGCGAGGACCGGGTGCCGGTCGCGATCGACGCGCTGAAGCGTTCGGTACGGGAGCTGGAGGCGCTGAACGCCTCCTGGAAGCCGCTCGGCCAGCTCACCCCGGCCCAGTTCAACTCCTACCGCTCCGCCCTCGGCGAGGGCTCCGGCTTCCAGTCGGCGATGTACCGGCGGATGGAGTTCCTGCTCGGCGAGAAGTCCGCGTCCATGCTCGTCCCGCACCGCGGCGCGCCCCGCGTCCACGCGGAACTGGAGAAGGCGCTGCACGAGCCGAGCCTGTACGACGAGGTGCTGCGGCTGCTGTCCCGGCGCGGGCACCCGATCCCCGCCTCCGTGCTGCACCGTGACGTCTCCGCGCGCTACGAGCCCTCCGACGCGGTCGAGGCCGCCTGGACGGCCGTCTACTCCGGTGACGCCGGGGACGAGGTCGCCCGGCTGGGCGAGGCGCTCACGGACGTCGGCGAGCTGGTGTGGCGCTGGCGCAACGACCACCTGGTCGCCACCCGCCGCGCGATGGGCTCCAAGGCGGGCACGGGCGGTTCGGCCGGGGTGGCCTGGCTGGAGAAGCGCGCCCGCAAGAACGTCTTCCCCGAGCTGTGGACGGCGAGGTCCCATGTCTGAGCTCAGGGTCCGGGCGGAGAAGCTCGACGCCGCGGACGAACTCAGCGCCAAGCGGGGCGAGTTCGTCCTCGACGAGGCCGTCTACCTCGACGGCAACTCGCTCGGCGCGCTCCCGGCGAACGTGCCGGACCGGGTCGCGGACGTGGTCCGGCGTCAGTGGGGCGCCCTGCGCATCCGGTCCTGGGAGGAGAGCGGCTGGTGGACCGCCCCCGAGCGGATCGGCGACCGGATCGCTCCGCTGGTCGGGGCCGCGCCGGGGCAGATCGTGGTCGGCGACTCGACAAGTGTCAATGTTTTCAAGGCACTTGTGGCGGCGGTAAGGGTGGCCGGGGAGGGTCGCGACGAGATCGTCGTGGACGCCACGACCTTCCCGACGGACGGATACATCGCGGCGTCGGCGGCCCGGATGACCGGCTGCACGCTGCGTCCGGTGGACCCGTCCGAGGTCCCCTCGGTCCTGGGTGACCGGACGGCCGCCGTCCTGCTCAACCACGTCGACTACCGCACCGGGCGGCTGCACGACCTGCCGTCGCTGACGGCCGCGGTGCACGCGGCGGGGGCGCCGGTGGTCTGGGACCTGTGCCACAGCGCGGGAGCCCTGCCGGTGGGCCTGGACCAGCACGGCGTCGACCTGGCGGTCGGCTGCACCTACAAGTACCTGAACGGGGGCCCGGGTTCACCGGCGTACCTCTACGTACGGGCGGATCTCCAGGACCGCTTCGACTCCCCGCTGCCGGGCTGGAACTCCCACGTGGACCCCTTCGGCATGCGCGGCGACTACGAACCGGCGGCGGGCGCCCCGCGCGGCCGTGTCGGCACGCCGGACATCCTCTCCATGCTCGCCCTGGAGGCGGCGCTGGAGGTCTGGGACGACGTCTCGGTGGAGTCGGTGCGCGCGAAGTCCCTGGCCCTGACGGACTTCTTCCTGGAGTGCGTCGAGGAGTACGTCCCCGGCGGCCGGGTGGAGTCCCTGACCCCGGTGGCGCACGGGGAGCGCGGCAGCCAGGTCGCGCTGCGCTGCGACGACGCGGCCACGGTGATGGAGCGGCTGATCGAGCGGGGAGTGGTGGGCGACTTCCGGTCCCCGGACGTCCTCCGCTTCGGCTTCACCCCGCTGTACGTCGGATTCGCGGACGTGGAGAGGGCGGCACGGACGCTGGCGGAGACGCTCGCCGGGTGACCCCTCGGTGGGCGCCGCCCGGCCGGCGCCCACCGCCCGCGCGGTACAGAACCGTTTACCCCTCACCCAGCGTGACATCCGCGTGTCCGCGCACGTCACCGGGCTGATACCGTCCCCGCCAACGGGCGCATCTCTTCACCTGGTCCGCCAATTGGATTTCATCGCTGAGAGGTTGGAGCATGCCGGACGACGCCGCCGCAGCCCGGTCCGCCGCTGAGGAGCAGTCGGCCTTCTCGCACCCGCCCGTCGAGCCCGACGCGAGCGCCGCGTACGGCGACCACCCCGACCAGGTGATCGACTTCTACGCCCCGCGCACCGAGACCGACCTCGCCCCTCTCGTGGTCGTCCTGCACGGCGGCGCCTGGCGCGCCCCGTACGACCGCCGCCACATCACCCCGTTCTGCGACTTCCTGGCCCGCCGGGGCTTCGCCGTGGCCAATGTCGAGTACCGCAAGGGAGCGGAGGGCACGAAGGACGTGGCCGGCCGCTGGCCCGACACCCTCGACGACGTGGCCGCCGCGCTGGCCGCGCTGCCCGCGCTGACCAGGACGCACCTCCCGCAGGCCGACCCCCGGCGCACCGTCGTCACCGGTCACTCCGCCGGCGGTCAGCTCGCGCTGTGGGCGGCCGCCCGCCATGTGCTGCCCGCCGACGCGCCCTGGCGCACCGACGGCCCCGCCCCGCTGCGCGGTGTCGTCGCGCTCGCCCCGATCGCCGACTTCCTGGTCGCCGACAAGCTGGACGTCTGCGGTGGCGCGGCACGTCAACTCCTGGGCGGCGACGAGCACTTCGCCGAGCGGCGGCCGTACGCCGACCCCGCGCTGCTGCTGCCCACCGGTATCGCCACCACCCTCGTGCAGGGCCGCACCGACGTGGATGTGCCGCAGGCGGTCGCCGAGGCGTACGCGGACGCGGCGGCGAAGGCGGGTGAGGTGGTCGGGCTGACGCTGCTGGAGGACGTGGGCCACTTCCCGCTGATCGACCCGGTGGCCGACGCGTGCGCGGTGGTGGCGGAGGAGATCGCCCAGCTCGCCTGGTGACGGGTGCCCCCGGTGCCGTGGCCGCCGTAGTACTTGAGACGGACCCCGAAGGACCCTTCTCGCAGGTGACGACGGCGACCCGGGCCTGCGCCTACCGTGCTGTACGTGACCGAGACGACCAGCAAGACCCTCAGCCCGGAGTTCCGGCTGGCCGCTGACGCCCTGCGCGGGCTGCGGCAGGACCTGTTCCACGACGCCTTCGCCTACCGGCCGCTGCCCCGGCTGCGCACCGACGGCCCGCTGGTCCGGCTGCTGCCCGCCCGGATGCGGGAGTACGCGGCCTGGACCCCGCACGCGCTGATCGCGGTGGCCGCCCTTTTCGCGGTGATCGCCGCGAACGAGGACAGCCAGACCGCGCTCACGCTGGCCGGTCCGCTCTGCGCGATCCCCGTCCTGCTGGTCATGGTGCGGCCCATCGGAGCGTTCTGGCTGTCCATGGCCGCCACTCCGGTCGTCGGAGTCCTCGGCGGCGCCTGGAGCGAGTGGCCGTGGATGGCCGGGGCCGTCGTCAGCCATCTGACGGTGCTGACGGTGGTCGCGGTGCGCACCAGGCCGCGCACCGCGCTGTGGATGTGGCTGCTGACCGGGGCGTACGGCCTGGTGTCGGAGGCCGGGTTCGGCCGCGGCTACTACTACGGCTCCAACACCGGCCCGATGATGACGATCTCCGCGCTGATCCTGCTCTGCGTCGCCGTCTGGCACATCCGCCGTGAGGCGAAGCAGGAGGTGACCGCGCAGGCGACGGTGACCGCGCAGGAGCGGTCGAAGCGGACCCTGCTGGAGGAGCGCTCCACGATCGCCCGTGAGCTGCACGACGTGGTCGCCCACCACATGTCGGTCGTCGCCATCCAGGCGGAGGCCGCGCCCTACCGGGTGGAGAACCCGCCGGAGGAACTGGAGCGGGCCTTCGCCACCATTCGGGAGAACGCGGTGGCGGCGCTGACCGAACTGCGCCGGGTCCTGGGCGTCGTACGTGCCGAGGACTATGAGGCCCCGGACGCCCCGCAGCCCACGCTCGGCGACCTCGACGCGCTGCTCGCCAATGTGCGCGACGCCGGGCTGAGCGTCGACAAGACGGTGACCGGAGCGGTGCGCGAACTGCCGCAGGGCGTCGAGCTGTCGGCGTACCGAATAGTCCAGGAGGCCCTGAGCAACACCCTGCGGCACGCGCCCGGCGCGGAGGCGAAGGTGGAGATCGGCTACGTCCTGGGCGGCCTGGGCCTGCGTATCGTCAACACCCCGCCGCCGGCACCTGCGTTGATCAAGCCCTCGCCCGGCGCGGGACACGGCATCACCGGCATGCGGGAGCGGGTGACCATGCTGAACGGCGAGATGACGGCCGGAGCGACGGACGAAGGCGGTTACGAGGTGGCGGTGTTCCTCCCGGTGCCGCACCTGGGCGACGTCGCGGGTGACGAGGCATGACGATCCGCGTCCTGATCGCCGACGACCAGATGATGGTCCGCGAGGGCTTCTCGGTGCTGCTGAACGCGATGCCGGACATCGAGGTCGTCGGCGAGGCGGTGAACGGCCGTGAGGCGGTGGCGAAGGTTCGCGAACTCGCCCCCGACGTCGTCCTGATGGACATCCGCATGCCTGAGCTGAACGGCATCGAGGCGACCCGGGAGATCGTGGCGGCGGACGGCACGGCGAGGGTGCTGGTCCTGACCACCTTCGACCTCGACGAGTACGTCTACCAGGCGCTGCGCGCCGGGGCCTCCGGCTTCCTGCTCAAGGACGCCTCGGCGCGCCAACTGGCGGACGGGGTGCGGGTGGTGGCCTCCGGCGAGGCACTCCTCGCCCCCTCGGTCACCCGCCGCCTGATCACGGAGTTCTCCAAACTGTCCGAGGCTCCGAGGGCGTTCACCGGAGCCCACGCGGCCTACGGCGACCTCACCGAGCGCGAGACGGAGGTGCTGGTGCTGATCGCCCAGGGCCTGTCCAACGCGGAGATCGCCGGGCGCCTGGTGGTGGCGGAGTCGACGATCAAGACCCACGTCAGCCGGATCCTGGTGAAACTGGGCCTCAGGGACCGCACCCAGGCCGCGGTGTTCGCGTACGAGGCACGGCTGGTGACGCCGGGCTGATCAGGCGAACAGGGCGGCGGGGATCATCGCGAGGATGAGCAGGAGCATGAGTCCGCCGAGACCGCCGAAGAGGATCAGCGGGAGCAGCATGATCCCCCGGCCGATGAGCAGACTCCGCTCGGTGCCGCTGAAGGGGTCGCGGGGGTCGTAGACGACCTCGATCGTGTCCCCGCGGTAACCGGGGGGCGTGTAGCCGTACTGCTTGCCGTTGAGGTCGGTGAACGCGTACACGTGCATCCCGTCGTGGTAGCCGTCGTACCGCGCGAGCACCGTGACACCGTGCTTGGGCAGCCGCCACACCGGCTTGCCGAACGGGGTCAGGCGCACCCCGATGTGGACGCAGACTCCGCCGAGGAAGCCGCAGATCCACACCAGGAAGATCATCTCGGCGTCTTCGGTGAGCGTGAGCAGCACGGTCTCCCCGGCCAGCACGAGGATCAGCGCCAGCCAGCCGAGCCGGATCGCCCGCCGCTGTCCGATCTGTCGGTTCTCGTCGTGCAGGGTCCGGACGGTGACGAGGGCGGAGCCGTCGGCGGCGGGCTCGGGGACGCCGGACAGCGCGGTGGTGACGGCGTCGGTGAAGGCCCGGCCCGCGTCCTCGCCGACGTCCTCGATCCGGTGGACGGCCGGGCGGCCGCCGGGCGGGGCCGTCAGCTCCACCTCCACCACCCGGCCGGCGCTGTGGACGCGGGCGACGGCGGCCAGGGGTATGCGGTGTTCCTTGTCCCGTCGGCGCAGGACCAACGCCGAGCCGTCGAACTGGAGTTGGGTGTCCCTGCGGCCCCGGAGGACGGGGACGGACGGTGGCATGATCGACATGGCGTGATCGTAGAGGTTGGGTGAAGATCTGACACCCCTGGTCAGACGGGGGGATCCCGGGCTAGCGTCCGTTCATGGGAGCCTTCGATCCATGGGACCCGGCGTTCCTCGCCGACCCCTACCCCGCCTACGCCGAGCTGCGTACCCAGGGCCGTGTGCGCTATTTCGAGCCGACGAACCAGTGGCTGGTGCCGCACCACGCCGACGTCTCGGCGCTGCTGCGGGACCGCCGCCTCGGGCGGACGTACCAGCACCGGTTCACGCACGAGGAGTTCGGGCGGACGGCCCCTCCCGCGGAGCACGAGCCGTTCCACACCCTGAACGACCACGGGATGCTGGACCTCGAACCGCCGGACCACACCAGGATCCGGCGCCTGGTCTCCAAGGCGTTCACCCCGAGGACGGTCGAGCGGCTCAAGCCGTACGTCGCACGGCTGGCCGGGGAACTGGTGGACGGCCTGGTCGACGCAGGCGGCGGCGATCTGCTCACCGATGTCGCCGAGCCGCTGCCGGTCGCGGTGATCGCCGAGATGCTGGGCATCCCGGAGGCGGACCGGGCACCCCTGCGGCCCTGGTCGGCGGACATCTGCGGCATGTACGAGCTGAACCCGCCGGAGGAGACGGCCCGGAAGGCGGTACGGGCCTCCGTCGAGTTCTCGGAGTACCTGCGGGAGCTGATCGCCGAGCGCCGCAAGGAGCCGGGGGAGGACCTGATCTCCGGTCTCATCGCGGCGCACGACGAGGGCGACCGCCTCACGGAACAGGAGATGATCTCCACCTGTGTCCTGCTCCTGAACGCGGGGCACGAGGCGACGGTGAACTCCACGGTCAACGGCTGGTACGCCCTGTTCCGCAACCCGGACCAGCTGGCCGCCCTGCGCGCGGACCACACCTTGGTCCCGGCCGCGATCGAGGAACTGATGCGCTACGACACCCCGCTCCAGCTCTTCGAGCGCTGGGTGCTGGACGAGATCGAGATCGACGGCACGACGATCCCGCGCGGCGCGGAGATCGCGATGCTCTTCGGCTCGGCGAACCACGACCCCGAGGTGTTCGCGAACCCCGAGCGCCTCGACCTCACCCGCCAGGAGAACCCGCACATCTCCTTCAGCGCCGGCATCCACTACTGCATCGGCGCCCCCCTGGCCCGTATCGAACTGGCGGCCTCGATGACGGCGCTGCTGGAACGGGCCCCGGCCCTGAGTCTCGCGGAGGATCCGCGGCGGAAGCCGAACTTCGTGATCCGGGGCCTGGAAGGGCTCAGCGTCGCGGTCTGAGCCGCCGGGCCAGAGCCCACAGCCCAAGAGCGAGGGCGGTGCCCCCGAGCACCGCCAAGGGCAGCTCGGCGTACAGCACCCTCCAGTCGGGCGCCTGCTCGAACCGCCAGAACCGCCCCCGGACATCGACGGCCCACACCGCGAGCCCGGCGCCCGCCCCGAGAGCGCCGATCAGACAACCCCCGGCGGCCTGCATGCGTTCTCCCATGCCCGGGACGGACGCGTGCGGGGCCGTCGGAGGTTCCGGGCGCCGTCGGCCCTACGTCGTCATGTCCCGCCGCCGCAGCCCCGCCAGTCCTGCGGCGACGAGCAGTGCGGCCAGCGCCAGCAGCGCCAGTACCGGGCCCCACGCCATCTCCCCGCCCGGCAGCTTGGGGAGGTGGGCGAAGGGGGAGAGGTCCAGGACGGCCTGCGGGGCGTCCAGGGCCGGGCCCACCCAGCCGATCAGCAGGACCGCGGCCGCCACCGCCCATGCCGCCATCGCGGCCCGCGGCAGGGCGCCGTGGAGGAGGACCGCGATGCCGCCGATCAGCCATACCGCCGGGAGCTGGATGAGGCAGGCGGCCAGGATCGCGGGGATCTGCTCGCCGTAGCCCGCGGCGAAGCCCAGGCCCGCCAGGAGCATGATCCAGGCCGATCCCGCGAAGGCGATGAGGAGGTGGCCGGCGGACCAGCGCAGGCGGCTCACCGCGTTCGCCAGGAGCGGCTCCGCCCGCATCGAGGTCTCCTCGCCGTGCAGGCGCAGGACCGAGGAGACCACGTACAGGGACGCGATCAGGCCCAGCATGCCGATCATCGAGGCGAGGAAGGCGTCCGTCAGGCCGCTCCGGCCGCCCATGCGCTCGAAGATCTCGCGGGCGTTCTCGTTGTCGCCCACTAGGTCCGTCACACCGTCCGTGAGGCCGCCGTAGACGACCCCGGCGAGGAAGAAGCCGATGCTCCAGCCGAGCACGCCGCCCCGCTGGAGTCGCCAGGCGAGGGCGGTGGTCGTGGCGAGGCGGCCCTCGGCGGGGCCGGGGCGGGACGGGAAGAAGCTCATGCCGACGTCCCGGCGGCCCGCAAGGGCGTAGGCGAGCGCCGCCTGGGCCGCCGTCGCTGCCGCGAACAGGAGCAGGACCCACCAGCGTTCGTCCGCGAAGGCCCGCAGGTTCGACAGCCAGCCCAGGGGTGAGGCCCAGGTCAGTGGCGACGAGCCGTCGTCCGAGGCCGAGTCGCCCGCCGCGCGCAGGACGAAGGCCGCGCCCAGCAGGCCCGCCGTCAGACCCCGGGCCAGCCGTGCGCTCTCCGTGAACTGCGCGACGATCGCCGCCAGCGTCGCGAAGACCATGCCGACCCCGGCGAGGCCGAGCCCGAAGGCCAGCGCCCCGGCCGCGCCCTGCCCGGCGAGGCCGACCGCGACCAGCAGCGCCAGTACGGCGTTTGCGACGCCCGCCGCCAGCAGCGACGCCGTCAGGGAGGCCCGGCGGCCCACCGTCCCGGACGCCACCAGCTCCTGCCGCCCGCTCTCCTCCTCGTCCCGCGTGTGCCGTACGACGACCAGCAGGCTGACGACGGCCGCGAGGGCGCCCGCGTACACGCCGACCCGCCAGGTCGTCAGCGCGCCGGTCGAGTCGTCGAAGACCGGGCCGATCAGGGCGCGGAAGGAGGCGTTGGAGGCGGTGTCCGCGACGAGTTTCGCGCGGTCCGCGTCCGTCGCGTACACGCCCTCCAGCGTGCCCGGCATCGACAGGATCATCAGGGCGTTCACCGCCACCCAGACCGGGATCATCAGCCGGTCCCGGCGCAGCGCGAACCGCAACAGCGTCCCGGTGCCCGCCAGTTCGGCGGTGGCCGTGGTCATCGGTCCGCCTCCTGGTATTGCCGCAGGAACAGCTCCTCCAGGGTGGGCGGGGTGGAGGTCAGCGAGCGGACCCCGGACTGCGCGAACGACTTCAGCACGGCGTCCAGCTGGTCCGTGTCGACCTGGAGCCGGACGCGGTGGCCCTGGATGTCGAGGTCGTGCACGCCGGGCAGGTGTGCCAACCCGTTGGGCGGGCCCGCGAGTTCGGCCGCGACGCTGGTCCGGGTGAGGTGCCGCAGATCGGCGAGGGACCCGGTCTCGACCGTACGGCCCTTGCGGATGATGCTCACCCGGTCGCAGAGCTGCTCCACCTCGCTGAGGATGTGCGAGGAGAGCAGGATCGTCCGGCCCTGCTCCCGGGCCTCCTCCACACAGCGCTGGAAGACCTCCTCCATCAGCGGGTCGAGGCCCGACGTGGGCTCGTCGAGGATCAGCAGGTCCACGTCCGAGGCGAAGGCCGCGACCAGGGCGACCTTCTGGCGGTTGCCCTTGGAGTAGGTGCGGCCCTTCTTGGTGGGGTCCAGCTCGAAGCGCTCGGTCAGTTCGGCGCGCCGGCGGGCGTCCAGGCCGCCGCGCAGACGGCCGTACAGGTCGATGACCTCGCCGCCGGAGAGGTTGCGCCACAGGGTGACGTCGCCGGGGACGTAGGCGATCCGCCGGTGCGCCTCCACCGCGTCCGCCCAGGGGTCGAGGCCGAGGATCTGAGCGGCGCCGGAGTCGGCGCGCAGCAGGCCCAGCAGGACGCGGATGGTGGTGGACTTCCCGGAGCCGTTCGGGCCGAGGAAACCGTGCACCTCGCCGGTCTCCACCTCCAGGTCGAGGCCGTCGAGCGCATGCGTGCTCCCGAACCGCTTGTGCAGTCCGGAGACGGTGATTGCCTTCGTCATGGCTCTGAACGTACGCTTCTTTCAGAAATTTGTGAAGTTAAGGAAGCGTGTGAATCGCCGATAGGATGGGCGCATGACGGAAGCAGCGGCCGGGGCGGCGGGGCGGGACACGGAGGCCGTGTCGAGGTTTGTCGAGTCCTTCGCGGCGCAGCTCGTCGAGGCCGGGATGCAGCGGATGGCGGCCCGGGTCTTCGCCGCGCTGCTCGCCTCCGACGAGGGCGCGCTGACCTCCGCCGAACTGGGCGAACAGCTGCGGATCAGCCCGGCCGCGGTCTCCGGCGCGGTGCGCTACCTGGCCCAGACCCACATGGTCAGCCGGGAGCGCGAGCCCGGCTCACGGCGCGAGCGCTACCGGGTGCACGGGGACCAGTGGTACGAGGCCCTCACCAACCGCGAGGCCGTCATCAAGCGCTGGGAAGGCGCGCTGCGGGACGGCGTGGCGAGCCTCGGCCGGGACACCCCGGCGGGCCGCCGCATGGCCGAGACGCTGGCCTTCTTCGAGTTCATCGAGGGCGAGATCGCGGCGATGATGGAACGCTGGCGGACGCACCGGGACGAGCGGTTCGGGCCGGGCTCCGGCGAGTGATCCGCAGTCCGGGCCCGCCTCCGGCGCGTGGCATGCGGTCTGGGCCCGGCCCGGCCCCGCGGACAGCGGCCTGGCACCGGTCGGCGGCCCGGCACCGGCCAGGCCTCGGTCGGCGACCTGCGGCCCGGCACCGGCCGGCGGCCCAGCCTCGGCCAGCGGCCAGCGGTCGGCGACCCTCGGCCCAGTCTTGGCCAGCGACCCTCGGCCCGGCACCCGTCGGCGGCCCGGCACCGGCCAGGCCTCGGTCGGCGACCTGCGGCCCGGCACCGGCCTGTGACCCGTGGCCCGGCACCGGCCGGCGGCCCAGCCTCGGCCAGCGACCCGTGGCCAGGCCTCGGCCCGCGGCCCGGCACCGCCCGTCTGCCCGGCACCGGCAGGCCTCCGCCGGCGGTCCGCCGTTATTTCCCCGGCAGCACCAGCCCCAGCGCCCCCTCCCACACCGTCCAGGTCCGTCTGCGGACCGGCCCCGCCTCCAGCGCGTCCGCCCGGTAGCGGAAGTCCGCCCCGGACACCGTCACCCGGCGGCCCCGCGCCAGCAGGGGCGCCGCCTCCGCGCCTATCGAGGCCGGGCGGACCTCCACCGACGCCGTGCCGGAGCCGTGCGGGGTCACCGAGACGCCCTCCACCGGCTGGTCCAGGTCCACCAGGGTCAGCCCGTCGACCTCGACCCGCAGCCGCGCGGGCCCGGCCCCCGAGGGCGCCGGAGCCGGCCGCGTCGGCGCCAGCGTCCGTACCAGGGAGTGGTACGTCCGCCGCCAGGGCCGCCCCTCCGCGGCCTCGGCGCTCCCCGGCCCCGGCGGCACCGGCGGGATCCGCAGCGCGCCCAGCACCACCCCGTCGCTGTCGTCGACGAGCACGTCCACCCGGCTCTCGACTCCGTCCAGCACGGCCCGCGCCGCCGCCACCGCGCCGATGGGCACCCCCAGCGCCCCGGCCAGCGACAGCATCGCGCCCACCGGGACCACCGACAGCGCGCATCCGGCCAGCTCCCGCCGCCGGTGCAACAGGGACACCGCACGCACCAGCGCCCGGTCGTCGCCGATCACCACCGGCCGCCGCGAACCCCTTCGGGCGAGCGCGCGGGCGAATTCCTCGGGCCCCTCCGGCAGGCACACCTTGGTGGTGGCACCCGCGCTGAGCACGTCTTTTGCGATCCGAACGGACTCCCCGTCCCAATGCCGGGCGACCGGGTCGATGACCACCAGCAGCTGATCGGACGTCGCGGAAGTCGCCACCTCGGCCATGCCTCGCTTCCTCGGGTAGCATCTTTGTGCAAGAGCCCCTTGCGCTATTGCGCCAGGGGCTTCGTCTATTCCGGGGCATCCGGTCCGACGGTTTGCGGCCAACGAAGGTCGCCGGTGTATCACCCGCACACGTGCGGCGTACACCCCTGACCTTGGACATGCCCCGCCCGGAAGGGGTGTACGCGCGTGCCCGCACTTGTGCTGCTCGGTGCTCAGTGGGGTGACGAAGGCAAGGGAAAGGCGACCGACCTGCTCGGTGGCTCGGTCGATTATGTGGTGCGCTACCAGGGCGGCAACAATGCCGGCCACACGGTGGTCGTGGGCGATCAGAAGTACGCCCTGCACCTTCTCCCTTCCGGAATCCTGTCCCCGGGGTGCACCCCGGTCATCGGAAACGGTGTCGTTGTCGACCCGTCGGTCCTGCTCTCCGAGCTGAGCGGTCTGAACGAGCGCGGCGTCGACACGTCCAAGCTCCTCATCAGCGGAAACGCGCACATCATCACGCCGTACAACGTCACCGTCGACAAGGTGACGGAACGCTTCCTCGGTAAGCGGAAGATCGGCACGACCGGGCGCGGCATCGGGCCGACCTACGCGGACAAGATCAACCGCGTCGGCATCCGGGTGCAGGACCTCTACGACGAGTCGATCCTCCAGCAGAAGGTGGAGGCGGCGCTCGACGTCAAGAACCAGCTGCTGACCAAGCTCTACAACCGCCGCGCGATCGCCGTGGACCAGGTGGTGGAGGAGCTGCTGGGCTACGCCGAGCAGATCAAGCCGTTCGTCGCCGACACGGTGCTGGTGCTGAACCAGGCCCTGGAGGACGACAAGGTCGTGCTCTTCGAGGGCGGCCAGGGCACGCTGCTCGACATCGACCACGGCACGTATCCGTTCGTCACCTCGTCCAACCCGACCGCGGGCGGCGCCTGCACGGGCGCGGGCGTGGGCCCGACGAAGATCAACCGGGTCATCGGCATCCTCAAGGCCTACACGACCCGCGTCGGCTCGGGCCCGTTCCCGACCGAGCTGTTCGACGAGGACGGCGAGGCGCTGCGCCGGATCGGCGGCGAGCGGGGCGTCACCACCGGCCGTGACCGGCGCTGCGGCTGGTTCGACGCGGTCATCGCCCGGTACGCGACCCGCGTCAACGGCCTGACCGACTTCTTCCTCACCAAGCTCGACGTGCTCACCGGCTGGGAGCAGATCCCGGTCTGTGTCGCGTACGAGATCGACGGCAGGCGGGTCGAGGAGCTGCCGTACTCGCAGACGGACTTCCACCACGCGAAGCCGGTCTACGAGATGCTGCCGGGCTGGTCCGAGGACATCTCGAAGGCGAAGTCGTTCTCCGACCTGCCGAAGAACGCCCAGGCGTACGTCAAGGCGCTGGAGGAAATGTCCGGCGCTCCGATCTCCGCGATCGGCGTGGGCCCGGGCCGGGACGAGACGATCGAGATCAACTCGTTCATCTGAGCTGTCTCCGGCTGTTGAGAAGAGGGGCGTCCCGCGGGGCGCCCCTCTTCTGCGTTTGTCATTCCGTGCGCAGGGCCCGGGACGTGTCCGTGCGGGCGGCCCAGCCTGCCGGGAGGAGGGCGCCGGCCAGGGCGATCAGCAGGCCGCCCAGGGCGAGCAGGGCCAGGGCGGGCGGGGTGTAGACGCCGATGTGCTCGCCGGGCAGGTGCATGCCCACGGCGTCGCCCATGAGCGGGGTGACGTAGTGGTGCAGGGCCACTCCGGCCGGGACGCCGATGGCTCCGGCGAGCAGGCCGATGACGGCGACGGAGGTGAGGACCAGGGCGACGGTCTGCCGGGGAGTCATCCCGAGGGCCTTGAAGATCCCGAGGTCGTGGATCCGGTCCCGGGTGTCCAGCACGACGGTGTTGAGCACACCCAGGCCCGCGACCGCGACCAGCAGCAGGGTGAGCATGGCGATCAGGGCGTCCATGGCGGCGATGACGCTGGAGGAGTTGTCCGTGTTGGTGTGGGCGACGGCGCCGGTGCCGTCGAGGGCCTTGTTCAGCCCCGTGACGTAGGCAGAGGCGTCGGTGCCGGAGTCGGGCTGGACGTGGAAGCTCGCCGGGGCGGTGTCGAGGCCGAGGGCGGTGAGGGTGGCGGTCCGGGTCAGCAGGCTCATGCCGTCGTCCTCGGTGAAGAACGCCTCGCCCACGATGCGTACGGTCGTGCCGCGGCCCTTCTCGGTCAGCTTCACGGTGTCGCCGACCTGGATTCCGGCGGCGTCGAGGAACCGCTCGGTGACCACGGCCTCGCCGGGGCCGCCGAGCCACTCGCCCGAGACCATCGGCGGGGCGCCCCAGGACGAATCGCCGTCGTAGGCGGTCACCGTGGTCCGGCCGGTGATCCCGGTCGCGTTCACCTCGGCGTGGGCGGTGCCGTAGTAGCGGCGGGTGGACTCCTGGCCGTCGAGGGCGGTGACCACGGCCGCCGGATCGGCGGGCTGTCGTGGCTCCTGTCCCGGCGCGGGCACGGCCACGGCACCGCCCGGACCCCCTTGCCCCCGGCCGGTCTCCACGACGACCGGCGCGGCGGAGTCCAGCATCCGCTCCGACTGCACGGCACCGAGGGTCAGGGCCAGCCCTACCGCGAAGGTCACCGTGAGGGTGGCGAGGGCGACGGCGGCGGCGGTCGTCAGCGAACGCCCGGGGCGCACGAAGGGCCGGGCGAGGCCCAGTCCGACGGTGCGGGGCAGGCGGGAGGTCAGGCGGTGGGTGAGTCGGCCTCGGGCGGTGACCGGGGATCGCGGGACAGTCCGTGGTCCCGGCTGTCGCGGCCGGCCGGTCGGGTGGTGGGTGTCCGGTGTGCGGGCGGCGGTGTCCGGGCGGGGTGCCGGTCGTGCTGGGCGGCGCCGGGTGAGTCGGCCTCGGGCGGGGTTCGGGGTGCGGCCCGCCGTGATGGCCTCGATGGTGCGCAGGCGGCCTGCGCGCAGGGCCGGGGCCAGGGCGGCGAGGGTGACCAGGGCCAGGGCCATTGCGGGGGCCGTGATGTCGATCCACCAGGGGACGGCCGCCGGGGCGCCGTTGTAGACGTCCTCGACGCCGCCCAGGACCGGGCCCGCGAACACGTTGCCGAGGGCCACTCCGAGGGCGGCGCCGATGGCGGCGGGCAGCAGGGCCTGGGCGACGTAGGCGCGGACCACCTGGGCCGGGGTGAAGCCGAGGGATTTCAGGACGCCGATGCGGTGCGTGGCGGAGCCGACCGTGCCGCTGACGATGATGCCGATGATCAGTACCGACATCGCGAGGCCCAGCACCCCGAAGGCCGCCACGAACGGCACGAACGCCAGCGCGTTGGCGAGCTGTTCCTGCCGGACGGCGAGGTGGGAGCGGGTTCCGGTGAGCGCGCCTTGCGGTGCGGCGGCCTCGATCGCGGCCCGGCCCTCCGCCACCTGCGTTTCCGTACCGGAGTCACGCAGGCGGTAGAGCATCTGGTACCCGGCGCTGTCGTCCTTCGTGGTGAGCGCCGACGCCTGGGCCGGGGTCACCCACGCGTCCGCCGTGCCGGTCACCGAGCGGGCCAGGCCGACGACGGTCAGGGTCGGCGAGCCCGGCAGCCCGGGGAGGTCGAGACGGGTGCCCGGCTGGATCGCGTCCTCGCCGTCGGCCAGCACGATCTCGCCGGGCCGGGTGGCCCACCTGCCGGACACCACGTCCAGCCGGTCGACGGCCCCGCCCGGCTCGGCCCGCCCGACGACGGTCCGCTCGGGCAGCGTCACCCCGGACGGCAGCCCCTCGGACGCGGACGCCGTACGCGGTGCCAGCGAAAGAGTCCGGAACGGCCCGGCCGCCTCGGTCACCCCGGCCGCCCGCGCGGTGGCCGCCAGCTGCTTCGCCGTGGCCTTCCGCCCGTCGAACCACGCGGTCAGATGGGCCCCCGCCCGCTCCGACATGGCCTGCTCGAAAGGCGCCCGGGACGCGACGAGCACCCCGGCCGCGACCACGGACGCGGTCACCGCGATCAGCGTGGTCAGGATCATCACCGTGGTCTGGAGCCGGCGCCGCCCGAGCCCGGCCCGCACCACCCCGCCCAGCGCGCTCACCGGAGCACCGCCGCCGAGCCCCGCGCGGTGTCCCGCACGATCCGGCCGTCGACCAGCTCGACCGTGCGCCGCGTACAGGCCGAGGCGAGCACCGGATCATGCGTGACCAGCACGATCGTCTGCCCGTCCGCGTTGAGCGCGGTCAGCAGCTCCCGCACGTCCGCACCGGCGGCGGAGTCCAGCGCGCCGGTCGGCTCGTCCGCCAGCAGCAGGGCCGGACGGTTCATCAGCGCGCGGGCGACGGCGACCCGTTGGCGCTCCCCGCCGGACAGCCGGCCGGGGTGGGCGGCGGCGTGCCGCTCGATGCCGAGGTGGGCCAGCAACTCCGCGGCGCGCCGCTGGGCCTCGGCGCGGGGGACCCCGGCCAGCTGGGCGGGGAGCAGGACGTTGTCGGTGACGGTGAGGTCGTCGAGGAGGTTGAAGAACTGGAAGACCATGCCGATCCGCGCCCGCCGGTACCTCGCGGACGCCGCCTCGCCCAGCTGGTCCACCCGCAGTCCGTCCACGGTGACGCTGCCGGTGTCCGGCCGGTCCAGGCCCGCGATCAGGTTGAGCAGCGTCGACTTGCCGCTGCCCGACGGCCCGAGCACGGCCACCGCCTCCCCGGGCCGCACGCTCAGCCCGACCCCGTCGAGCGCGGGCGGTCCCTCGCCGTACGTCCGGCTCACGTCGCGGATGTCGATGAGGGGTGGTGCGGTCGGGGTCGTGGTGCCTGTCATGGGGTCTCCCAGCCGAGGTCGAACGGTCGGACGGTTCGGCTGGACGCTAGGGGCGCGGCCGGGTCCGGGTCGTCGCCCGCGGCGCCGAAGGCGACTGCCGTACCGGACGGACCCGGCGGGCACGTCATCCCTGGGATGTACGCGGGGGATGTACGACGGCTCGGCGGTGAGAGGGATGTGGCGGGCGCCGGGCGCTTGCCAGACTGGACCCATGGACGGGGCGGGAACACGACGGTGGCGGCAGCGTGCCGCGGTGCTGCTGCGGCCGGGCCCGGCGCCCCGGCCGTCCCGCTGGATGTGGACGGCCGACACGGTGCTCGCCCTGGTGCTGGCCGTGTGCACGGCCGCCGGCGTCCGCGACCAGGACAAGCAGGACGTCGTGGCGCCGTTCGTCATCCCGGAACCGCCGGTCGGCCCGCCCCCGCCGCCGCCGGAGGGGCTGGCGCCCGGCGCCGGGATCCTCGTGCTGGCCGCGCTGACAGCGGCTCCGCTGATCGCACGGCGCCGCTATCCGCTCGCCGCGTTCTGGGCGGTGCTCGTGCTGAGCCTGCTGTTCCACGAGCGCGCCGGGATGCACGACCCGACGGTGTACACGTTCCTGACCTGTGTGGTCGCCGCGTACAGCGCCGCCGTGCACAGTCCGCACCGGCTGCCCACGCTGTCCGCCCTGGTCTTCGGCGGGCTGCTGCTGGCCGTGCTCCACGAGGAGTACCTGCCGTCCTTCACCCCCGGATTCGTGCCGTTCCTGGTGCTGCTGGGGGTGGGGCTCGCGGCGAACGCGATCCACACCTGGCAGCAGCGCGTCCATGACCTCCAGGACCAGCAGCAGTCCGCGACCCGGCTCGCGGTCGAGCTCGAACGGGCGCGGATCGCCCGGGAGTTGCACGACATCGTCACCCACAATGTGAGCGTGATGGTGATTCAGGCGGGCGCGGCCCGCAAGGTGATGGACGCCGCGCCCGACCGGGCCTGCGAGGCGCTGCTGGCCGTGGAGGCGGGCGGGCGTACGGCCATGGCCGAACTCCGCCATGTCATGGGCCTGTTGACCATGGACGGGGAGGCCGGCCCGGACCCCGAGCTGGATCCGGACCTGGCCCCCCAGCCGGGGCTCGGCCGGCTCGCCGCGCTCACCGACCGGGTCCGCGCGACCGGCGTCCCCGTCGAGCTGACCGTCACCGGCACCCCGGCGCCCCTCGCCCCGGGCGCCGACCTGGCCGCGTACCGGGTGGTGCAGGAAGCCCTCACCAATGTCGTCCGGCACGCGGGCGGCGCACGGGTCCGCGTCGAGGTCGAGCACGCCGGGGACGTGGTGCGCGTCGAGGTGACCGACACCGGCGGCACGGCGTCGGCCCCGGCCGGACCGGGCGGCGGCCGGGGGCTGACGGGCCTGCGGGAGCGGCTCGCGGTGTACGGCGGCACGCTGGAGACGGGCACCCGGCCGACCGGCGGGTTCCGGGTGCGCGCGGTGATTCCGGCGGAGGCGTCATGACCGGCCCCGCCGCCCCCCGCGTCGTGATCGCCGACGACCAGGCCCTGGTCCGTACCGGGTTCGGGATGATCCTCACCGCCGACGGCATCGACGTCGTCGCGGAGGCGGCCGACGGTGAGCAGGCGGTGGAGGCGGTCCGGCGCACCCGGCCCGACCTGGTGCTGATGGACGTACGGATGCCGGGCGTGGACGGCCTTGAGGCCACCCGGCGCATCCTCTCCGGTGACGTCGTCCCCGATCCGCCCCCGCGCGTGCTGATCCTGACCACCTACGACCTGGACCGCTACGTCTACGCGGCCCTCACCGCCGGCGCCAGCGGCTTCCTGCTCAAGGACGTCACGCCCGAGCACCTGGTCGCCGCCGTCCGCCTGGCCCGCTCCGGCGACGCGCTGCTCGCCCCGGCCATCACCCGGCGGCTGGTCGAGCGGTTCGTCTCCCAGGACACCCGCACCGCCGCCCTGCACCGCGACCTGTCCGTGCTCACCCCGCGGGAGGCGGAGGTCCTCCAGGCCGTCGGCACGGGCCTGAGCAACGCCGAACTCGCCGAGCGGTTCACCCTGAGCGAGGCCACCGTGAAGACCCATGTGGCCCGGATCCTGTCCAAGCTCCGGCTCCGCGACCGCGCCCAGGCCGTGGTCGTGGCGTACGAGACGGGTCTGATCACCCCGGGGGCGGGCGACCGCTGAGCGCCGGAAGTCTGTCCGAAAGAGGTCTTGTTGCCCTACTCTCGACGCACGACCTCGGGGGAGGGGTTATTCGTGGAGATCGCACCCGAACTGTTGATGGCGCTGGCGGCGGGCACCGCAGGGGCGGCGGGGCAGCAGATCTGGGAGTCGCTCAAGGGGCTGCTCAGACGGCGTCCGCAGGGTGCGGCGCCCAGTGGTGAGGCGGAGCTGGAGGCGCTCGGCCGGAGCGCGGACGACGCCGACCGGGCCCGGGAACTGGCCAACGTACTCGCGCTGCGCGCCGTGCAGGATCCCGCGTTCGCCCAGGCGCTGGAGAGCTGGCGGCAGAAGGCCGAGGCGTGGGACGCCGCCCGCCCGACGGGCTCCGGGGGCGTCCACAACGAGATCAGCGGGGGCGACTTCAAAGGACCGGTCATCCAGGCGAGGGACATCAACGGTCCCCTGAACTTCGGCCGTTAGGACCCGGGCGGCGGCGATGCCGGAGCAGCGCGACGACGGCTTCGGAACGAAGCACGAGATCTCCGGGAGCGGCACCTACCAAGGGCCGGTCATCCAGGCACGGGACATCACCGGTCCCGTCCACTTCGACAGTCCCCGGCCCGAGGAGCGGCCCGCCGGTACCCGGTCCGCGCCGCAGCGCACCGCCGGGACCATCGTGCTGCTGGGCGTGCTCATCTTCGTCATCACCTCGCTGCGGGCGGGCGAGGAGATGCTGTCCCCGGGCGCCCGGCGCGTCCTCGCCCTGGCGGGCGCGGCCCTGGTGGTGACCGGCTCGCTGTGGTGGGCGACCGTCCTGGTGGGCCTGCCGGCCTGGTTACGGGAGCGGCGCGCCCCGCGCCGGAGACTGACGCCCGCGCAACTCGACGCGACAGCCGCCTCGTTGGCTTCGGTGCTCGCGGAGGAGTACGCCCGCGACGAGAAGCAGCTCCATGTGAACGACCCGGCGCCCATCCCGGTCCGGTGGTCCGCGGCGGGCGCGCAGCTCAGCGACCACCAGGCCAACATCCGGCGCAGCCCGATCGGGGCCGCGGACCCGGCGGCCGACTCGAGTGACCAACCGCTCGATCTGGAGGGTGACTTCGACGAGATCGGCCCCTTCTTCGGCCGGGTCCCCAGCCAGCGCCTGGTGGTCCTCGGTGCCCCCGGCGCGGGCAAGTCGGCGCTGGTGCTGCGGCTGGCCCGGCGCCTGCTGGACGCCCGCACCTCCGGCGCCCCGGTGCCGGTGCTGCTGCCCATCGCCTCCTGGAACCCCACGGAGGAGGATCCCTGGCACTGGGCGGCCCGCCGGCTGGCCGCCCTGCACCCCGCGGTCCTGCGCACCGCCCAGCTCGCCCACGACCTGATCACCACCGGCCGCATCCTGCCGATCCTGGACGGCTTCGACGAACTCCCCGAGGTGTCCCGCCCCAAGGCCCTCGTCCGGCTGAGGGGCAGCCTGAACGACCCCGCGCGACTGGTCCTCACCTGCCGGATCGAGGAGTACGAGGCGGCCGTGGAGGACGCCGACACGGTGCTGCCCGCCGCCGCGGTCGTCCAGCTCCAGCCCCTGTCCGTGGCCGACCTGGAGCGCTACCTCCCGCGCACCGCCCGCCCCACCGCACAGGCGCCGACCGCCACCAAGTGGACACCGGTGCTGACCAGGCTGGCCGACGCCGAGGACCGGACCCCAGAGGTCGAGACCCTGCGCTCGGTCCTGAGCACCCCGCTCATGGTCAGCCTCGCCCGCATCGTCTACACCGGCACCCGCGCCGACCCGACCGAGCTGATCGAGGACCGGCGGTTCCGCGAACAGACCAACCTCGAACGGCACTTGTACGACGCCTTCCTCTCCGCCGCCTACGAGCACACCGGCCGGGCCGGGTGGACCGGCGAGCAGGCCCGCGGCTGGGCCGGGTATCTCGCCGCCCATCTGCGCCGCACCGGGGAACAGGACATCGCGTGGTGGCGGCTCGGCGAGGTGGTGCCGCGGTCGGTGCGCTGGCTGGGCACGGGCCTGTCCATGGTGGTCGCCGCCCTCGCCGTCGGCGTGACGGACTACGACCACCCGTGGTGGCACGAGTGGTTCCCGGTGCCGCCGTGGGCCGCCGTACTGCTCCTGGGCGGGCTGACGGCGGTGCTGGACTGGGCGTTCGACGCGCCCGTGGACGCGCCGCAGCGCCTGAACTGGCCCGGCCTCGCGGAGCTGCGGGGCCTGCGCGCGGAGGCCCGCACGCTGCTCTTCGCCGTGCTGCTCGTGACCATGGGGATCGGTGTCCTGGTGCCGCTGGACCTGCGGGACTGGGCGCTCAGCTCGGCGATCTTCGGCGGCATCGTGCTGACGCTGATCGTCGCCACCCGGCTGATCGACCTGCTGAACCGGCTCGCCGACCCGGCCGACGCCCCCGAGCCCGCGGAGCTGCTGCGCGCCGACCGCCGTACCCAGCTCCTGCTCGGTGTCTTCGCGCCGTTCCGGCTGCCTCCGCGCCGCATCCTCACCGAGGGCCTGCTGATCCTGGTCTCCATCATGCTGGTGGTCTGGCTGCGCGTATCCGACCGCGACGCGGTGAGCGGGGCCGACTGGGCGCTCACGCTGGGCCTGTTGCTGCTGGCCTGGATGGTGTGCCGCTGGTCGGTGTCCGCGTCGGGCCGGCTCTCGGTCGCCCGGCTCTATCTGTCCTGCACCGGTGCCCTGCCCTGGCGGGTGATGGCCTTCCTGCGCGACGCGCACCGCAGGGGAGTGCTGCGGCAGTCCGGGGGCCTGTACCGCTTCCGCCACATCGAGCTGCGCAACCGGCTCGCCGAGGCGGCGGGGGTCACCGAGGACGGCACCAGCAGCCCCGACCGGGCTCGCCGGGAGGCCGTACGGCCGTCGCTGAGCGACCTGATGAACCCCGGGCCGTCGGTGATCGGCATCGCCTTCGGGCTCTCGGCGGCGGTGATCGTCCCCGATTTCGAGTTCCCCTACAAGGATCTCCCCGAGCCCTGCGCGCTGGTCAGCTCGGCCCATGTCAGGGAACTGTTCGTCGACCGCGTCATGGAGAGCGAACCCGAGGACGGCAGATGCGGCTTCGACGAGCGCTCGCCGTTCCGGCCGGACCGTCGGCTCACGATCACCTCGGGTCTGTACCGGTCCTTCTGGAGTGAGGGCAGTGGCGCCGACTGGGCGCGGGTGCTGATGGACGACAGCGCGATGGACGGGGAGAAGCCGCTGGCCGGGCTCGGCGACGAGGCCACCGTGCTGGTCGACAACTCCGGCCCGCACAAGGAGCCGAGGGCCAGGATCAATGTGCGCGCCGGGAACGTGGCCGTGTGGATCGAGTACAGCGAGGAGTACGCCGGGCCCGAGCGGGTCTCCGAGGTGGCCGTCGTCATCGCCCGGGAGGCCCTGCGCCGGGCCGGGGTCCCCGCCGAGGTGACCGGGACCGACCGCCGCGCCCTGGCCGACGTACCGCCCGCGAAGCTGCCCGCCCGGCAGCGCACCGCCGCCTACCGGTGGGTGCCGGACCGGTCGCTGGTCGGCCCGGTCTGGAAGGGGGAGGAGTACTCGGAGATCCAGGTCCTCAAACGGCTGGAGGTGCCGGTCCGGGTGCCCGTCGACTTCACGTGCAGCGAGTCGAAGAAGCCGCTGGCCGAGGGTGACTGGACCGCGCGATGCAGCAACAAGGTCGACGATCCTCCGCTGCTGGACATGGCGGACCTGCCGTGCGCCGCGACCGGCTGCTCCGCGGCAGTGACCGACTCCTTCCGGCAGCGGTGGGCCGGCCCCGGGGTTGACCGGTGGAAGCGGACGGGGTCGGGGGACGGACGCTATCTGGAGCGCCGCACGGACAAGGGGGAGTACGAACTGATCCTCTTCCTGCCCGACCGGCGCGGCGACCGCGAGCACCAGCTGTGGTTCCGCGCCCTGGTCGAGAAGGACGACACCGAGCTCGCCCAGAAGATGGTCAACGCGGCGTATTCGCAGGTGACAGGCTGGTAGCTGATGTATCCCTGCTCTGCGAAGGGTGATGAATCGGGCATATCCTGAACAGGGAGGAGGTGGGGAGCAGGGCGGGGAGAAGGTGAAGGTGAGTGCGATGCGCATGATGCTGAAAGCGACGCTGGACACCGAGAAGGGGAACGAGGCGATCCGCAGCGGCCGGATGCCCGAGATCCTCAAGGATGCACTGGAGAGGCTCAGGCCGGAGGCCGCGTACTTCGGGCCCGAGGACGGATGCCGTACCTGCTGGCTGATCCTCGACCTCCAGGACAGCTCCCAACTACCGCCGACGGCCGAGCCGTTCTTCACCGAGCTGAACGCGAAGATCGTGTTCACTCCCATTATGAACGCCGACGACCTCCAGAAGGGGCTCTCCCAGCTGAGCGGAAGCTGACGCCCGACTCCGTCCAACTCCGGCCCACCCGGCCCGCTTTGCCCTACTCTCTACGCACGGTACGTAGGGGGACGGGCGGCTGGCGATGCCGGGGGAGCACGACGAAGACTTCCGGACGGACAACAGGATGTCCGGGAGCGGCACCTACAACGGCCCGGTGGTGCAGGCCGGTCGGGTCGCGCTGCACTTCGACAGCCCGCGTCCGGAGGAGCGCCCGGCCGGGGCCCGGTCGGCGCGGCGGCTCAGGGCCCTGGTGCTCTCGGCGGCCGGTGCGCTGGTGTGGGCCGCGACGGCCTTCTACGCCGACTCCGGCTCGCTGTCCCCGGACGCCTGGCGGATCGCGGCGCTGAGCGGTCCGGCGCTGCTGGTCGTGGGCGCTGTGTGGTGGGCGGCGGAGTGGATGCGGGAGCGGCGGGCCCAGGGCGCGCCCTCGGAACAACTCGACCGGATCGCCGACGACTTGGCGACGGCCCTGACCGACGAGTACCTGCGGGACGAGCGCCAGCAGCACATCCACGACCCGGCGCCGATCCCGGTGCGCTGGTCGGCGGCGAGCCCGCTGCTCAGCGACCACGAGGCCAACATCCGCCGCGAGCCGATCACTTCGGCCGGGTCGGCCCCGCTGGACCTCACCGGCGACTTCGACGCGATCGGCCCCTTCTACGAGTCCGTCCCCAGCGGCCGCCTGGTGGTGCTGGGTGCCCCCGGCGCGGGCAAGTCGGCCCTGGTCCTGCGGCTGGCGAGGGTGCGCCTGAAGGACCGCGCCCCGGGCGCCCCCGTTCCCGTCCTGCTCCCCATCGCCTCCTGGAACCCGACGGAGGAGGACCTCTGGATCTGGGCGGCCCGCCGCCTCTCCGCGCAGCACCCCGGGTGTCTGCGCACGCCCCAGCTCGCTCATGACCTCATCACCACGGGCCGCGTCCTGCCGATCCTGGACGGTCTGGACGAACTCCCCGAAGCCACCCGCCCCAAGGCCCTCTCCCGCCTGCGCCGCAGCCTCAACGAGCCCGCGCGCCTGGTGCTGACCTGCCGGTTCGAGGAGTACGAGGGGGCGGTCGCCGAGGCCCAGACGGTGCTCCCCGCGGCGGCGGTGGTGCGGCTGGACCCGCTGGCGGTGGCGGACCTGGACGCGTACCTCCCGAGAACGGCCCTGCGCACCGACCCGTCGGAGACGGCGGCCACGAAATGGACCCCGGTCCTCAAGCGCCTCGCCGACCCCACCGACCGGGCCCCGGAGGTCCTGACCCTCCGCACGGTCCTCAGCACCCCCCTCATGGTGAGCCTCGCCCGCTTCGGCTACAGCGAGACCCGCGCGGACCCCGGCGAACTCCTCTCCAACCCCGACTTCCGCGAACGCATGGTCATGGAACGCCACTTGTTCGACGCGTTCCTCTCCGCCGCGTACGAGGACAGCGGGGAGCGGGCCAGGAAGTGGGTCGGCTATCTGGCGGCCCATCTGCGCCGCCGGGGCGAGCAGGACATCGCGTGGTGGCGCCTGGGCGAGGTCGTCCCGTGGTCGGTGCGCTGGCTGGGCACGGGGCTGTCGGTCGGGGTCGCCGCCGTGGCTGTGGGGTTGACGAGTTACGACCATCCCCCATGGCGCGACTACATTCCTGTGCCCCCATGGGCGGCCGTCCTGTTGCTGGGGTCAACAGCGGCGCTGTTCGACTGGGCGGTGGCGTCGCCCGGGTATCCGCCGCAGCGGCTGTACCGGCCGGCTCGGGAAGAACTGCGCGAAATGCAACGATGGCTGTGGCCGATCGCGGTCGGCGTCTTGTTCGCTTTGGCCATCACGGTCGCGCTCGATGCCGTGTGGGACGACTTCCCGCTGGGCGACTTGGAGACCTGGGCGCCGACCCTGCTGTTGTTGGCGATCTCGGTGCTCACCTGTCTGCTGGGTCTGACGAGCCACCCGGCAGACCCGGCCGACGCGCCGGAACCCGCCGCGCTGCTCCGGTCGGACCTGCTCGCCCAGTTGGTGCTCTGTCTGGCCGCGCCTCTCCGTCCGACTCACCGCCGCTGCATGACCGAGGTGGTGCTGATGAGTGGCTTCACTCTGGTGTTCCTGTGGCAGATGTCGGTCGACCACCACCTGATGAACGGCCTGGCCTGGTCCCGTACGGTCGGCCTCGCGATCCTGGCGTGGATCCTGTGCCGGTGGTCGGTGTCGGCCGCCGGCCGGCTGACTGTGGCCCGGCTCTACTTCTTCGCCACCGGTGCCCTGCCGTGGCCGGTGATGACTTTCCTCAGCGATGCGCACCGACGGGGTGTGCTGCGCCAGTCCGGGGGCCTGTACCGGTTCCGCCACATCGAGCTGCGCAACCGCCTCGCCGAGGCGGCGGGGGTCACCGAGGACGGTGACAGCGGACCCGACCCGGCCAAGCGGGAGACCTCCATCGAGAGCATCGGTGGCCAGGCGCTCGGCAACCTGTTCCTGCTCCTGGTGTCGGCAGGCTTGACGGTGTACTTCCTCGCCCCCCAGCTGACGTATCCCTACCGGGCGGCGAAGTCGCCCTGCGCGCTGCTCTCCGTCACGCACGTGCGGGCGGTCATCGTCGAGCCGGTCAAGGTCACCGAGTCCGAGTTCTCCTGTGAGTACTCCGAGAGATCGCCGTTCCGGCCCGCGCGCACGCTGGAGGTCCGCGTGAACGCGCTGCGCGCTTTCTGGGGGTCCAGCGGGATCGAGGACGCGCGGAGCTCCCTCCGCTCCGACTTCGACCTCGGAGGGCGGTCCCCGACCCCGGGTCTCGGCGACGAGTGGATGGGGAGCGTGATGCCGTTGGGGCCGCACAGCGCACCGGAAGCGACGGTCGCGGTACGGGCGGCGAACCTGATCGTCACCGTGGCGTACGCGGAGGAGTACGCCACCGCGCGCCGGGTGACCGAGGTGGCCCGGATCCTGGCCGAGGAAGTCCTGCGTGGGGCCGGCGTACCGCCGGACAGGATCCACGTCGGGGACCGCGAACTGGCCGACGTCCCTGAGGCCGAGGTTCCGGAGAAGACGCGGGTGAGTGGCTACCGGCGCCCGGAGCGAGCCGCGTACGGCGCAGTCTGGCGTGATGACGATCCGTCCGACATCCAGACCATCGACGGCATCAGTGTTTCTGTGCGGACACCGCCGGAGATCTCCTGCGACAACGCGGCGAAGGGGGGTAAAGGGACGCACTACGCTTCATGCTGGGGCGCCGAGGAGGCCACTGGGCGCCTGAATCTGCACATGACCGAGCGTCTGTGCCCCGAAGGTGGCTGTACGCCGGCGCAGACCCGTGATTTTCAGCGGGCGGCGAACTCCTGGCGGGACGCCCCCACACAAGGCGTGCGGTACGCCGTGGACCGTGGACAGGGCGGCTGGTACCAGATGTCCCTCCTCGCTCAGCACATCCCCGAAGGGGGAAGCCCCCGACTCGTGTTGGTCCGCGCAAGCGTGTGGGAAGGGGACGGAATGCCCCCCGACATGGCCCAGAAGATCGTCAACAGCGTCTACACGCAGATCTCCCCTCCCCTCAGCTGAAGATGATCATCGACCCCTGCGCCAGACTCCGCGTAGCCGCCGCATGCAGCCCCAGCCACACATGCCGTTCGCGGGCGAAGGGGCTCGGGTCGTACGGTGCGGGGATGGCCGGTTCTTCCAACTCGGTCGGGGCGAGCGGCGGTTGGGGTGCCGCGGGCGGGTTCGCCGGGTCGATGCCGATCGAGGGGGCCACGAACTCCAGTTCCTTGAGCAGGGTCTGGGAGGAACCCAAGGGGCCGCCCCCGGCGAGGAGTTCATCGCTGGAGAGCGGGTGCGGGAAGTCCACCGGGACGTACGCCCCCGCGTGGTCGTAGTGCCAGACCAGGTGCGACTGCTGCGCCGTACCCTCGAACATCTCCAGGAGCTGCTCGTAGTCCCCGCCGAGTTCGTCCACCGGCGTCACCGGCAGCCCGCACACCTGGAGCAGATAGGCCCGGCGCAGGAAGTGCAGCGCGTCGTAGTCGAACCCGGCCACCGGGGCGACCTCGCCGGACAGACCCGGCATGTACTGGTACACCGGCACCGGCGGGAGCCCGGCCTCGGCGAGCACCGTGTTGTATTGCGCGAGTTCGTCGGCGAACGGGTTGTCGGGGGTGTGGCACAACACGTCCACGAGCGGTACCAGCCACAGGTCACAGGCCAAAAGGGGCTCCTCGCGTAGCGGGGCGTAGTGCCATGGTCAGGGAAGAGTAATCGGTACGGCCCGGGGTGAAACCCCCCAGTACCGGTCGCGGGCCGGAATCGTGCCGTAGTTGCCGGATGGTGCCTGTCCCCTACCCCGGCCCTCAGGACGCGAGTCGCCCGATCAGGGTGAGGGAGTGGGTGTTGTACGCGCTGACGATGGACCGCGCGGCCCGGGTGTCACGGCGGGACAGGGCGTCGACCAGCTCGGTGTGGCCGGACCACAGCTCCCCGCGCAGATCGGTCAGCAGACGCAGGTGCTGGACCGCGCACACCCAGGACTGCACGCGCAGCCGGTGCAGGAAGTCGGTGAGGTAGGGGTTGCCGAACAGCGCCCCGAGTTCGCGCCAGAAGCGCAGGTCATAGCCTATGAGGACGGTCAGGTCCCCGGCGGTGGCGGCGCGCTGGGCCTCCTCGCCACGGCGCCGGACACCGGCGAGTGCGGCGGCGGTACGGGGATCGCCGGGCTCGGAGTAGCCCTTGAGGCCATCGTCGAGGGCCTTGAACATGCCGTCGGTCACCAGGCTGCGGGCCTCGATGATGCCCCGGTAGTCGTCGTACGAGTACTCGTGCACCCGGAAGCCCCGGTGCTGGTCCGCCTCCAGCAGCCCCTGCGCGGCCAGGTCGACCAGGGCCTCGCGCACGGGGGTGGCGGAGACGCCGTACTGCTCGGCTATCTCCTTGACGGTGAACTCCTGCCCCGGCTGGAGCCGCCCGGCCAGCACCTCGTCCCGCAGCGCGTCCGCGATCTGCTGACGCAGGGTGCTGCGGGTCACGGCACCGTTGCCGGTGGGGCCGGGCATGGTCGGAGGGTCTCCTCGTCGGGGGGTGACGCGGGATGGCGTACACGTACTTCTACGAGCACGCCACCTTACGCGTTCGCCCTACGGGGAGGCTCGGGGGTGACCCAGGCCACAGCAGCGGCCACAGCAACGGCTCTTGACGGCTACTCCGTGTACTCGTCCGCCACGGACAGGGCCGCGTCCAGTGCCGCCAGGCCCTCCTTCAGCTCCGCCTCGGAGACGTTGCACGGGGGCACGACATGCGTGCGGTTCATGTTCACGAACGGCCAGATCCCGTGCTTCTTCGCCGCGGCACCGAAGGCGGCCATCGGCGCGTTCGCCTCGCCGGCCGCGTTGTACGGCACCAGCGGCTCCCGGGTCTCCCGGTTCTTCACCAGGTCCAGGGCCCAGAACATGCCGACGCCGCGCACCTCGCCGACGCTCGGGTGCCGTTCGGCCAGCTCGCGCAGCGCGGGTTCCACCACGGAGGCGCCGAGCCGCGCCGCGTTCTCGACGACCCCCTCCTCCGCCATCACGTTGATCGTCGCGACGGCGGCGGCACAGGCCAGCGGATGCCCGGAGTACGTCAGACCGCCCGGGTAGGGCCGCTTCCCGAAGGTCTCCGCGATCGCCCCGGAGATCGCCACCCCGCCGAGTGGCACATACCCGGAGTTCACGCCCTTGGCGAAGGTCATCAGGTCCGGTACGACGCCGAACAGGTCCGCCGCGAACCACTCACCGGTCCGCCCGAACCCGGCCATGACCTCGTCCAGGACGAAGACGATCCCGTACTTGTCGCATATCTCACGCACCCCGGCCAGATAGCCCGGCGGCGGCACCATGATCCCCGCCGTGCCCGGGATCGTCTCCAGGATGATCGCGGCGATCGTCGACGGCCCCTCGAAGGCGATCGTCGTCTCCAGGTGCTCCAGCGCCCGGGCGCACTCCTGCTCCTCGGTCTCGGCGTAGAAGCGGGAGCGGTAGAGGTAGGGCGCCCAGAAGTGCACGACCCCGGCGGTGGCGCTGTCGGAGGCCCAGCGGCGCGGGTCGCCGGTGAGGTTCACGGCCTGCTGGGTGCCGCCGTGGTACGAGCGGTACGCCGAGAGCACCTTCGGGCGGCCCGTGTGCAGCCGGGCCATGCGCACCGCATGCTCGACGGCGTCGGCGCCGCCGTTGGTGAAGAAGATCTTGTCGAGGTCCCCCGGCGTCCGCTCGGCGATGAGCCGCGCCGCCTCCGAGCGCGCCTCGACGGCGAAGGCGGGCGCGAACGTCGTCATCCGCCCGGCCTGCTCCTGGATCGCGGCGACGACCTTGGGGTGCTGGTAGCCGATGTTGGTGTAGACGAGCCCGCTGGTGAAGTCGAGGTAGCGGTTGCCGTCGTAGTCCCAGAAGTACGACCCCTCCGCGCCGGCGACGGCGAGCGGGTCGATGAGCTCCTGCGCGGACCAGGAGTGGAAGACATGCGCACGGTCCGCGGCCTTCACGGCGGCGCCGGCCTCGGGGTTTGGCTGAGGGGTCATGCGGCCGAGGGTAAATGTCCGCGATGCGGAAGCGATATCGGCGTCCTGTCTGCGGGACGCCGCACCGATGCGACAGGTTGTCGACACTCATCCTATTGACAGCATGCTGCGTTAATGACAGGATACTGTCATAAGCAGCGAAGCCGAGGAGGCAGACATGAGCCGCAAGCCCGTACACCTCGCCGTCTACGACACCTTCGCCGACTGGGAGACCGGATACGCCACCGCGTTCCTCGCCCGGGCCGGGTACGAGGTCCGCACCGCGGGTCCCGCGACCGCGCCCGTCCGCAGCATCGGCGGCCTCTCCGTCACGCCCGACCTGGCACTGGACGGCCTGCGGCCCGAGGACAGCGCGCTGCTGATCCTGCCGGGCGCCGATCTGTGGGACACCTCCGAGGACCTCGCGCCCTTCGCCCGCAAGGCGCGCGAGTTCCTGGCCGCCGGGGTGCCGGTCGCCGCGATCTGCGGGGCCACCGCCGGGCTCGCCCGGGAAGGGCTGCTCGACGACCGGGACCACACGAGCGCGGTCTCCTTCTACCTCGCGGCCACCGGGTACGGCGGCGGTGAACGCTACGTCGACAGCGACGCCGTCACCGACCGCGGACTGATCACCGCGGGCCCCACCGACCCGGTCGCCTTCGCCCGCGAGATCTTCGGGCTGCTCGGGGTCTACCAGGGCGAGGTCCTGGACGCCTGGTACCGGCTGTTCCACGACTCGGACGCCGAGGCCTACGCCGTACTGGAGGCCGCCGGATGAGCCGTGACCGGCAGGATCTGCTGAGCCGGGGAGCGCTCGGGGTCTTCCGGCTGAACGGCCAGTTCCTGGCGGTGGCCGAGGAGTTGGCGAAGCCCGCCGGGCTCACGGCGGCCTGGTGGCAGGTGCTGGGCGCGGTGCTGCGCGAGCCGCTGCCGGTCGCCGGGATCGCCCGCGCGATGGGCATCACCCGGCAGAGCGTGCAGCGCATCGCGGATCTGCTGGTGGACCGGGGCCTCGCGGAGTACCGCCCCAATCCGGCCCACCGCCGCGCCAAGCTGCTCGCGCCGACCGCCGAGGGCCTCGCCGCGATCCGTCGCGTCGACCCCGGCCACGCGGCCTTCGCCGACCGGCTCGCGGAAGCCTTCGGCGAGGCCGAACTCGCGGACGCCGTACGGATGCTGGAACGCCTCTCGAAGGTCCTGGAGGAGACCGCTCCGGCTGTTACGGAACCGTAGACAGGGGCCCGCTCACCTCCCGGTATGCCCGCACTATCGTGGGCCTGTCGTACGGGGCGTTTCGGGGGAGGGGCCTGGATGGACCAGCTGGGGCCGGGGGATCCACAGCGCATCGGTGCGTACCGGCTGCTGGCGCGGCTCGGGGCCGGCGGGATGGGGCAGGTGTATCTCGCCCGCTCGGAGCGGGGGCGCACGGTCGCGGTGAAGCTGGTGCGGGCGGAACTCGCCGCGCAGGAGGAGTTCCGGGCGCGGTTCCGGCAGGAGGTGCAGGCCGCGCGGCGGGTCGGCGGGCACTGGACGGCGCCCGTGCTCGACGCCGACACCGAGGCCGCGGTGCCGTGGGTGGCCACCGGCTATGTCGCCGGGCCCAGCCTCGAACGGGTCGTCGGGCACGACCACGGGGCACTGCCCGAGCGTTCGGTACGGATCCTCGCCGCCGGGCTCGCCCACGCGCTCACCGACATCCACGCCGCAGGGATCGTCCACCGGGACCTGAAGCCCTCCAACGTCCTCGTCACCATCGACGGGCCCCGCGTCATCGACTTCGGCATCGCGCGGGCCCTGGAGACGGTCGCCGAATCCGGCCTCACCCGCACCGGCGCGCTCGTCGGCTCACCGGGGTTCATGGCGCCCGAGCAGGTGCGCGGCGACCGCATCACCCCCGCGTGCGACGTCTTCTGCCTCGGCTCCGTCCTCGCCTACGCCGCCACCGGCCGCCTTCCGTTCGGCGCCGGGGGCAGCGGAGTGCACGCGCTGATGTTCCGTATCGCCCAGGAGGAACCGGACCTGGAGGGGGTGCCGGAGGGCATCGCCGACCTGGTCCGCGACTGCCTGCGCAAGGACCCGGCGGCCCGCCCCTCCCTCGCCCGCATCCTGGAGCACACCGGCGCGGAGGACACCGTCTCCGACGGCCGCTCCCGCGACCCCTGGCTCCCGAGCGCCCTGGTGGCCCAACTCGGCCGCCATGCCGTGGGGTTGCTGGACGCGGAGGATCCGGTGGGGGACGAGGAGAGCGAGGGCGGCGGCAGCGGCGCGGGAACAGTGGGGGGCGGCGCGCCCGGTGCGGGGTCGCCGGAGCACGCGGCCGCCGCCGACGATGCCGGGACCGTGCGGCTCGGGGGCGTGCCGACGGGGCCGCCCGCTCCGGGTGAGCCTGGGGTGGGCGGGCCCATGGGGCACCTTCCCACGGTGACCGCGGGGCCGGGGGAGACCCCGCCACCGATGCCCGCGGCGCCGCCGGGTGGTCCTCCCGCCGGGGCCTTGGCCTTCGGGGCGCCCGCGCCTCCGGGCCCCGCGCATCCGTCGTACGGCCATCCCCATCCCGTCTACCAGCCCCTGCCCCCCTCCTACTCCACCCCGCCCTATGGCTCCACCCCGCCCTACGGTCCGGCCGTGCCGCCGCCGGAGACCGCGCGGCGCAGCGGTCGTTCCACCGCGCTGCTGCTCGCCGTCGCGCTCGTCGTGGCGGTGGCCGCCGGAGGGTCGGTGTACGCCCTGATGAACGGCTCCGACGACGACGGCACCGAGGGCACGCCCACCGTGCCGCCGCGGTCGAGCGCACCCGTGAGCCCCGGGCCGACGACCGGCGGACCGAGCCCCGACGTCTCGTCCTCCGCGCCCGCGGACGGCGCGATCCCCACCGGCTACCTCGGCACCTGGTCCACCACCCTCGACAACGACGCGGGCCACCACACCCGTCAACTGACCATCCGGCAGGGCGAGGTGGGCGACACCGTGCTCTCGCTGGTCGCGGACGGCGCGGACTACCACTGCGTCTTCCAGGCGTCGCTGACCCAAGCACCCGCCGGGGACGGCGCGTTGGCGATCGGCCCGTCCACCGTCACCGTCGGCGAGCCGGCCGCCTCCTGCACCCCGGGCGCCGCGACCGAGCTCACGCTGCTCGGGGACGGCAGCCTGGAGCGGGTGAACACCGACACGGGCGAGAAGCTGACGTACACCAAGGAGTGACCAACTCGCCCCAGTGCGCGACAGGTTGAATGCTCGGCGAACATCTGCGGACGGAACCGGAATCCCCCACCCCCCGAACATAAGGTGTCCGCACAATTGTCCGGCTCCAGGGAGCGGCGGGGGCACCCGGTGGAGTTGCTGAGCGCAGAGAACGTCGTGGCCGTGGCGACGGCGGTGGCCGGCATCGTGGCCTCGGCCGTGATGGTCTGGTACGAACGCCGGGTGCCGCGGCGCAAGCGGATCGGATACCGCGTCCAGATGGACAACCCCATCGGCGACGACGTGACATCCGGCCGCGCCAACGTCCGGCTCGGCCTCTTCGACGAGGCACCCGGTATGCACCAGGCGACGCTGGTGCTGCTGCGCGTCGAGAACGACGGTTCGCAGGGCATCGGCCACGACGACTACACCAGCCGTGAACTGCACGGTCTGACCGCGGTGTTCACGGACCGCAGCATCCGCGGTGTCTCGGTCACCCAGCCGCCCGGCACCGACCACCTGATGAGCCACTTCACCCCGCACGCGGGCTTCGGCTACGACGCCGGCGGCAACACCCTGCGCATCCCGCGCGTCCCGCTCAACCGGGGCGAGCACTTCAAGCTGCTGGTGCTGCTGTCGGGCGGTGACGTCGGCCGGGACATCCGGCTGATCGGCGGTATCCGCGACGGCGAGGTGCACCCCAACCGCAGTGCGACACCGGACGACAAGCCGCCGCTGTTCAGCCGTGCGGCCCGGCTGATCACCATCATGCTCACGGTCTCGGTGCTCACCCTCGCCACGATCGTCGTCGTCCGCGACGACACACCGCCGCCGCTCGGCTGCGAGAAGGGCACGCTGACGATCACCGGCTCCACCGCGTTCGCCCCGGTGGTACGGGACCTGGCGAAGGAGTACGCCAAGGACTGCGAGGGCGCGGAGATCACGGTGGAGGCGCGAGGCAGCTCCGCGGGAGTCGGTGAACTGGCCGCCCTGGAAGGCGAATCGCGCAGCCGTCAGTCCTCGATGATCGCGTTCCACGACGGGGCGAGCAAACGGGCGGGCGAGCACCTGACCCGCCTGCCCATCGCCCTGTCCGTCTTCACGCTGGTGGTGAACGACAGCCTGAAACTCCCGGCGGACGGCCTCACGCTCACCGACGTCGGACGTATCTACGCGGGCGGGATCACGTACTGGGACGAGCTGGACCCCGCGCTGCCGCACTGGCGGGTGGTCCTGGTGAGCCGCGACGCGGACTCCGGTACCCGTCAGGTCTTCCAGGACCAGGTGCTGGAGGGCACCTGGGAAGGCGTGCCGAGCACCTCGCTGGACTGCGACATCCGGACGGACCGCTCGGCGCCAGTGCGCTGCGAACTGGACTCGACGGAGGAGGTGCTGGAGAAGGTGGCGGAGATCAAGGGGGCGATCGGCTACAGCGAACTGAACATCGCGACGGGCCGGCCCCACATCAGCCGGGTCCGTCTGGAGGGCGGGACCGCGTCGGTGGAAGCGATAGAACGCCCGCGCGATCCCTACCCGTACTACGGAGTGGAGTACGCCTACACCTACGGCGACCCCCCGGGCGGCTCCCTCGCCGGCAGCTTCCTCAACTACATAAGAACCAGCGGCGAGACCCAGATCCGCACTCACGACCACGTCCCCTGCGCGACCCCTGAGGGCGAGCGCCTGTGCGGGGACGCGAGCTGAGCGTCACCGCGGCTCCGGGGGGCGTTGGCGGGGCATGTTCGGGCGGGTCGTGCCGCCGGGGGGCATCGGGAAGCGGCCGTGGACGACCGTTCCGTCCTGGCGGCCGCCTCCCGTGACCGCTCCCTGGATGCCCATGGGCGCCGAGCCCGTGCGGAACTCCACCATCCAGTCCGCCGTCTCGGTGCGCACCAGCTCCGTCACGTCCTCCGAGAACCGCCGCAGCACCCCGAGACACCGCTCGGTCGCCTCGCTCGCCGTCCCCTCCGCGGGCCCCAGCACCTCCCGCACACTCTCCGACGCCCAGTCGAACTGGAGAATCTGCAGCCGCCGCTGCACCGCCTGCGCCGTGGCCACATCCCTTATCCACCCGGACGTGACCCCGAAGAACCGGTCCACCCCCACACACGCCACCGCCAGCATCAGTGCCAGATACCCCCAGGGCGCCACCCCGCCCATCACCCCGGTCAGATCCAGCAACGGCAGCGCGGCCCCCGACACCGCCCCCACCGCCGCACCCCCGCGCAGCACCCGGGCCCCCCGCCGCTTCCACACCCGGTCCGCGAGATACCAGGCCGCCGTGTCGAGCGCCCCGCGCTCCACCCACTGGTACAGCTCGTCCAGCCGCACCGCGGGCTCACCCCAGTCACCGAGCGGAAACGCCCGCCCCGTCAGATCGCCCGCCCGCGGCCCGGCGGCGCCCTCGCCCCGCCCGTCGTACGGCGGACCCTCGGGCTGCATCTCCGGCTGACCCACCCGGCACTCCCTACCTGATCCGACCGATCCGACCGATCACGTTCCGTGACATCTGATGCGCATGCGCCGGACCCTTCCTACCGCCCAATGGGTGGCGAAGGGATGCCTTTCACCGCTTTTCCGCTCGGAAGTGGCCCTTGATCAGGTATACGCCTCCCATTCCCTTCACTCGAAAGAGTGCCGGGGCGATGCCTGCGCGGACCACGTAGGCTCGTGCCGAACGGGAAAATCAGTAGGGAATACGGGAAGAGGAGCTGATCGTGATCCCCGGTGGTGGCCAGCCCAATATGCAGCAGCTGCTCCAGCAGGCCCAGAAGATGCAGCAGGACCTGGCGAACGCCCAGGAGGAACTGGCGCGGACCGAGGTCGACGGTCAGGCGGGCGGCGGCCTGGTCAGGGCGACCGTCACCGGCTCCGGCGAACTCCGCGCCCTCAAGATCGACCCGAAGGCGGTGGACCCGGACGACACCGACACCCTCGCCGACCTGATCGTCGCCGCCGTCCAGGCCGCCAACGAGAACGCCCAGACCCTCCAGCAGCAGAAGCTCGGCCCGCTCGCCCAGGGCCTCGGCGGCGGCATTCCCGGCCTGCCTTTCTAAGACAGCGGTGGGCCCTCTACCGTACGTAGTGAAGGAACCCCAGGAAGGACGGCAGTCCGTTGTACGAAGGCGTGGTTCAGGACCTGATCGACGAGCTGGGCCGGCTGCCCGGCGTCGGTCCCAAGAGCGCGCAGCGGATCGCCTTCCACATCCTCCAGGCGGAACCGACGGACGTACGGCGGCTCGCGCAGGCCCTCATGGAGGTCAAGGCGAAGGTCCGCTTCTGCGCGACCTGCGGCAATGTCGCCCAGGAAGAGCTCTGCAACATCTGCCGGGACGCCCGCCGCGACGCCTCCGTCATCTGTGTGGTGGAGGAGCCGAAGGACGTGGTCGCGATCGAGCGGACCCGTGAGTTCCGCGGCCGCTACCACGTCCTGGGCGGCGCGATCAGCCCCATCGAGGGCGTGGGCCCCGACGATCTCCGTATACGAGAACTTCTCGCGCGGTTGGCCGACGGGACGGTCACGGAGCTGATCCTGGCCACGGACCCGAATCTGGAAGGCGAGGCCACGGCCACGTACCTCGCCCGCATGATCAAGCCCATGGGCCTCAAGGTCACCCGCCTGGCCAGCGGCCTCCCGGTGGGTGGGGACCTGGAATACGCGGACGAGGTCACACTCGGCCGCGCCTTCGAGGGGAGACGACTCCTAGATGTCTGACGCCACGCTGCACGCGACTTCGCAGGACCCGGACGACTTCGTGGTCCAGATCGCGGACCAGGTAGAGAGCTTCCTCGTAGCGGTCACCGAGGTGGCGAAGGGCGACGAGCCGGAATCGGCGATCCCCTTCCTGCTGCTGGAGGTCTCCCAGCTGCTGCTCGCCGGCGGTCGCCTGGGCGCGCACGAGGACATCGTCCCGGAGGAGCGCTACGAGCCCGACCTGGGCCCGGAGCCGGACGTCGACGAACTCCGCGAGCGCCTCGCCCGCCTGCTCGACCCGGTGGACGTCTACTCGGAGGTCTTCGACCCCTACGAGCCCCGCAAGGCGCCCGTCCCGGCCCGGATCTCCGACGACCTGGCGGACGTCATCACCGACCTGCGCCACGGCATGGCCCACTACCGATCGGGCCGCACCACGGAGGCCCTGTGGTGGTGGCAGTTCTCCTACTTCTCCAACTGGGGCTCCACCGCGTCGGCGACGCTGCGGGCGCTGCAGTCCGTCCTCGCCCACGTCCGCCTGAACCAGCCGCTCGAAGAGCTCGACGGCCTGGACACCGACCAGTCCATGGGCGACGACACCCTCGAGTTCGAGGCGGGCAAGGTCATGGCCGAGGAGATCGCCGGGCCGCTGGGCATCCGGGAACTGAAGTAGTTCCGGGGTCCGTTCAAAGACCCCACAGGCCCTTCGTCACGGCCGTGACCCCGCCCGTCAGGGCAAGCGACAGCACGAGCGGACGGGCCGTCATGGCTCGGCATCCTCCCCGGAACCCCCACCACCCGGCCAACGACGGCGCGATGATGGCCGTATGGCAGTTGGGGCGAAGGCGCTGATGTGGACGGGGATCGGGCTCTGTGTCGCGGGCGCGGCGGGGCTTGTCGTGGGCGGCGTGCTCGATGTCGACGCGGCGGACCCCTGGGCGAGCGTGGCCGGGGGAGCGGCGGGGCTGATCGGGCTGGCGCTCGCCGTGTACGCGTCCTTCCGGGGCTCTTCGGAGTCGGGTGGGGGGACGTCGGTGACGGCGAGCGGGGCGCGGTCGATCGCGGCGGGTGGGAACATCGGCAGCGCGTCGACGGGAGACGGGGTCTCGGGTGGCTCGGGGGCGGCGCCCGCACCGCCTTCCTCCGGTTCTCCGCAGGCCGCCCGGAACGTCACGGCCTCCGGCGATCGGTCCATCGCCGCCGGGGGTGACATCGGCTCGGCATCGACGGGTGACTCCTGATGGGCGCGTCGGCGGAGGCGTCGGGGGACCGGTCGATCGCCGCGGGGCAGTCGATCAATCAGGCGGTCAGCGGGGACGCCTCGGTCGCGATGTACACCGAGAAGTCACTGGCGTTGCCGGCCGAAGCCTTCGCGATGCCCGACCGCGCGCCCGAGGGTCTGGTCAACCTGCCTGACAGAGCGGCACTGTTCGTCGGGCGTGACCGTGAACTGGAGCTGCTGGACGAGGCGTTCCGGGCCGTCGGCGGAGTCGTCGTGCAGGCGGTGCACGGCCTCGGTGGCATCGGCAAGTCCACGCTGGCGGCGCGATGGGCGGCGGGTCGGACGGAGTCGTACAACCCGGTCTGGTGGATCACTGCCGAGACCCCGGCCGACCTCGACGCGGGCCTCGCCGATCTGGCGGTGGCCCTCCAGCCCGCGCTGCGGGACGTGCTGTCCCGGGAGGCGTTGCGGGAGCGGGCCGTTCAGTGGCTGTCCGCGCGGGACGGATGGCTGCTCGTCCTGGACAACGTGTCCGACCCGGTCGATGTGAAGCCACTGCTGGCGCGGGCGTCGGGCGGACGGGTGCTGATCACGTCGCGGCGGGCCACGGGGTGGCAGGGGGTGGCCGAGCCGGTGCCACTCGACGTGCTCGAACTACCGGAAGCGGTCGAGCTGTTCGGCCGTATCCGCCGCGAGCAGGGTGAGGACGCCGAGGACGTCGCCGAGCTCTGCCGGGAGCTGGGGTGTCTGCCGCTGGCCGTGGAACAGGCGGCTGCCTACTGCGCGGAGGCCCGGATCTCGGCGGGGCGGTACCGGGAGTTGCTGGACGCGTATCCGGCGGAGGTGTTCGCGCAGGCGGCGGAGGGGACCGACGCGGGGCGTACGGTCGCCCGGGTGTGGCGCGTGACGCTGGACCGGCTGGTGGACACGCCGCTCGCGGTGGAGATCCTGAGGTTGATCGGGTGGTGGGCGCCGGACGGGATTCCGCGCGGGTATCTGCAGGGGATGGGCAGCCCGGTCGAGGTGACCGACGCGGTTCGGCGGCTTGCGGCGTACAGCATGATCACTCTGCACGAGGACGGGACGATCTCGGTGCATCGGCTGGTGCAGGCGGTGGCTCGGGCGGAGGGGATGGAGTCCGCCCACAGGTCCACCAGTCTGCTGAACGACGCAGGAGACGAACTGCGGGATGCGGCGGCAGAGTTGGGATGGCTGACGCACCTCGAATCCCTGGCTTCGCACGTCGCCCCGGAGACCGACGGCGAAGAAGAGATCTGGTTGTTCAACCTGGGCGGGCTCAGATACGTCCATCTCGACATCACCCGCGCACTCCATCTGCACGAGAGGTGCCTGGCGTCGGCCGAACGGGCCTGCGGACCTCGTCACAAGCTCACCCTCATGGCCCGGGACAGCCTGGCTCAGTCCTACGGGTACGCCGGTCGGCACGAGAGCGCGATCAGGCTGCTCGAACGGAACCTCGCGTATCACGTGCGTACGTTCGGACGCCGGCACCCGGAGACCATCGACGCGAGAACGGAGCTCGCCGACGCGATCCGGCGGGCGGGACGTTTGGCGGATGCCCTGAGGCTGGCAAGGAAGAACGCGAGGAAGGCGGAACGGGTGCTCGGGGCCGATGCCGCCGCATCGCTGAAAGCCTGGTCGCTGTGGGCCGAGGTGCTGGGCGACCTGGCCCGGCAGGATCCCGGCCGCTATGCCGTGCAGGCCTGTGACTCCATCAAGGAACTGCTGGCCAGGGCGACGGAGGCCACGGGCACGGAAAGCAACGTCAGCCAGAGCCTGCGACAGACGCTGGCATTGACCATGAGAAGGGCGGGCGACCATGCGGGAGCCACGGCCATGTACGAGGACTACATCGCGGGCATGGTACGAGACCGCGGAGCGACGGAAAGGTTCACCCTGCACTCCCGCGAGTTCTTCGCCCACTTCCTATGGAAGGCCCTGAACAACCCGACCCGCGCCCACGAAGTACTCATCCCCCTCCTCGCCGACTGGGAGAGCCTGGTCGGTCCGGACGCACCCCAAGTCCACAAACTCCGCCAGGACTTCGCCGAACTGCTGGACCAACCCCCCGATACCGAAGCGTGACCACCCCTTGCATCCCCCCTGCACACCCCCTGTACCCGCCCTAACCCGCTCCCCGCGAGTGTGGAGTCACCCCAGTACCCCACACCCGCAAGGGAGTTGCGATGACCCGTCGTTCCATATCCAAGCGCGCAGCCGTCGTCACCGTCGCCGTGCTCGTCACCGCCGGTACGGTCACGGCCGGGGTCGGCACGGCGGGAGGCGAGGGCAGGCCGGGCAAGAGGGAGATCGCCCGGCTGTTCGACGGATGGAACGCCGCCCTGCGCACCGGGGACGCGGAGACGGTCGCCGACCGGTACGCCAAGGACGCGGTGCTGCTGCCGACGCTCTCCAACCAGGTCCGTACCGACCGCGCCGGGATCGTC
The DNA here is from genome assembly GCF_027270315.1 of Streptomyces cinnabarinus. Taxonomy (NCBI): domain Bacteria; kingdom Bacillati; phylum Actinomycetota; class Actinomycetes; order Kitasatosporales; family Streptomycetaceae; genus Streptomyces; species Streptomyces cinnabarinus. The sequence continues at coordinate 4,889,310 of NZ_CP114413.1, forward strand.
GACTACATGGAGCACTTCCTCCAGAACAAGCCCGTCGGCAAGAAGGTCGAGACGCACATCAACGTCCTCGACGCCGACTCCGCCCTCGACGCCGGGGTGTACCAGTTCACCCTCACCGATCACGACACCGGCGAGACGAGGGTCGTCAAGGCCCGCTACACCTACGAGTACGAGAAGCGCGGCGGTGAGTGGCTCATCGTCAACCACCACTCCTCTGCGATGCCCGAAGGCTGATCAGCACCTTCAGACCGCCGCCCGGCGCGTCCGCCAGGGTCACCGTCCCGCCGTCGTCGGACACCAGCTGCTTGACGACGGCGAGGCCGAGTCCCGAGCCGGAGCGGCCGGTCAGGCCCTGGCCGCGCCAGAAACGGTCGAAGGCACGGGACTTCTCCAGGTCGGACATGCCCGGACCCTCGTCCAGGACGGCAAGGGTCACCGCGTCGCCGCGGGACTCGATCCGCACGGTGATCGTGCCGCCGTCGGGGGAGACCTCCAGTGCGTTGGAGAGCACGTTGTCCAGGACCTGGTCGAGGTGGCCTGGGCTGGCCGACACCACCGGACGTTCGTCCGCGTCCAGGCGCAGGGCGATCCGCACCCCGCGTTCCTCCGCCGCGGGCCGCCAGACGGCGAGGCGCTCCGCCACCACCTCGGGCAGCGGTGTCGGCTCCGCCGCCGTCACTTTCGCCTCGGCCCGTGCCAGCACGAGCAGGTCGTTGACCAGGCGGCTCATCCGGACCACCTCCGCCGTCGCCTGCTCGACGTCCTCCCGGACGAACTCGTCGTCGACCCCGTCCGCGATGTTGTCCAGGGACAGCCGCAGTGCCGTCAGCGGCGTCCTCAGCTGGTGCGAGGCGTCCGCCACGAAGATGCGCTGCGAGGCGACCAGGGTGTCCAGGCGTTCCGCGCCCTGGTTGAGGGTGCGGGCGAGGGTCTGGGTCTCGGGCGGGCCGGTCACCGGCGAGCGGGCGGTCAGGTCGCCGTCGCTGAACTTGCTGGCCATGGAGTTCAGTTCGCGCAGCGGCCGGGTGATCCGCCGGGCCGCCACCGCGCCGATCGCCGCCGCCGCTGCCAGGACCAGTACGGCGAGCCCGGCCCGGAAGCCCCAGATCTGCCACAGGCGGTCGGTCATCCCGGAGGTCGAGTACACGATCCGGACCGCTCCCCGCCCCTGCGCGGGGACCGTGACCTCCAGCCGCTCGCCCCAGATGAAGTCCGAGCCCCAGTCGGTCGTCGAGTCGTCGCGCCCCACCGCCCGGGTCAGCGCCGCGTCCGGGGCGGGCTCCGGCAGATCCGGGGCGCAGGTGCCGGTCGGGGTCACCTGGACATCGCCGGGCGTCTCGTCGCCGTACGCCTTCGCCACGCGCTCCAGCGCGTCGCAGGAGATGGTGTCGCCGTTGCCGAGCAGCAGCGCCATCGTCCGGGCCTCGCGCCGGACGGACAGTTCGGTGTCGTCGCGCAGTTGCTTGGTGAGGGTGAAGGCGACCGGCACGGTGAACAGCAGGATGGCGACCGCGACGAGCAGGATGTAGCTCCGGATGAGCTGACGGTTCATGAAGTACCGTCGCCGGCGCCCACGATCTCAAGCCGGAAGCCGACCCCGCGCACCGCCTCGATGGCGATCGCCCCGGCGAGCTTGCGGCGCAGCGCCGCCACATGGACGTCCAGGGTCTTCGTCGGCCCGAACCAGTTCGCGTCCCACACCGCTTCCATGATCTGCTCGCGGGTCATCAGCGCGCCCGGCTCCTCGGTGAGGAAGGCGAGCAGGTCGTACTCCTTGGGCGCCAGGGCCACCTCCGCGCCGTCCAGCCGGACCCGGGCCGCCTTGCGGTCGACGGTGAGGCGGGAGCCGTAGCGGTCCGGGCCGTTGTCCGCGGCGGCGGTACGGGGCTGGACGCGCCGCATGACCGCCCGTATTCGCGCGATGACCTCGCGGACCCCGAAGGGCTTGGAGACGTAGTCGTCGGCGCCCAGCTCCAGGCCGACCACCCGGTCCGTCTCGTCGCTGCGCGCGCTGATCACGATGATCGGCACCGCGCCGCGCTCGCGCAGCGCCCTGCAGACGTCGAGACCGTCGGTGTCGGGCAGACCGAGATCGAGGAGTACGACGTCGTAGGGCCCTTCGTGGCGCAGTGCCGCGCCGCCCGTGGAGACCCACTCGACGGTGAAGCCGTAGCGGATCAGACCGCGTCTGAGGGACTGGGCGACCGGCTCATCGTCTTCCACCAGGAGTACGCGCACAGCCCGCACTTTAGTGCTTGAAACTTAATTCACAGCGGCCCCTTGTGATGCTTGGCACTTTTCCCGGAGTGGTTCTCTGGGCATGCGCTGACCTGGGCGCCGGAATCTCACCATGCGATACCGCGAAGGTGAAATTCTTGCGCTCGTTAAACTGAGCCGACACACACGGACTGAGCGAGGAGCGCACGTGGGCCTTGTCGTGCAGAAGTACGGAGGCTCCTCCGTAGCCGATGCCGAGGGCATCAAGCGCGTCGCCAAGCGGATCGTGGAAGCGAAGAAGAACGGCCACCAGGTGGTCGTCGTCGTTTCCGCGATGGGCGACACGACGGACGAGCTGATCGATCTCGCCGAGCAGGTATCTCCGATGCCCGCCGGGCGTGAGTTCGACATGCTGCTGACCGCCGGAGAGCGTATCTCCATGGCCCTGCTGGCCATGGCGATCAAAAACCTGGGCCACGAGGCCCAGTCCTTCACCGGCAGCCAGGCGGGCGTCATCACCGACTCCGTCCACAACAAAGCGCGCATCATCGATGTCACGCCGGGCCGGATCCGGGAGTCCCTGGACAAGGGCAACATCGCCATCGTCGCCGGGTTCCAGGGCGTGAGCCAGGACAAGAAGGACATCACCACGCTCGGCCGCGGCGGTTCCGACACCACGGCCGTCGCCCTGGCCGCCGCGCTCGACGCCGAGGTGTGCGAGATCTACACCGACGTGGACGGTGTGTTCACCGCCGACCCGCGCGTGGTGAAGAAGGCGAAGAAGATCGACTGGATCTCCTTCGAGGACATGCTGGAGCTGGCCAGTTCCGGGTCGAAGGTGCTGCTCCACCGCTGTGTGGAGTACGCCCGCCGTTACAACATCCCGATCCATGTGCGGTCCAGCTTCAGCGGACTTCAGGGCACGTGGGTCAGCAGCCAGCCGATCGAGCAAGGGGACAAGAAGGTGGAGCAGGCCATCATCTCCGGTGTCGCGCACGACACCTCCGAGGCCAAGATCACGGTCGTCGGTGTGCCGGACAAGCCGGGCGAGGCCGCCGCGATCTTCCGCACGATCTCGGACGCCGAGATCAACATCGACATGATCGTGCAGAACGTGTCCGCCGCCTCCACGGGGCTGACGGACATCTCCTTCACCCTCCCCAAGGCCGAGGGCCGCAAGGCCATCGACGCCCTGGAGAAGAACAAGCACGGCATCGGCTTCGACTCGCTGCGCTACGACGACCAGATCGGCAAGATCTCCCTGGTCGGCGCGGGTATGAAGACCAACCCCGGGGTCACGGCCGACTTCTTCACCGCCCTGTCCGACGCGGGCGTGAACATCGAGCTGATCTCGACCTCCGAGATCCGTATCTCGGTCGTCACCCGCGCCGACGACGTCAACGAGGCCGTACGCGCCGTCCACACCGCCTTCGGCCTCGACTCCGACAGCGACGAGGCCGTTGTCTACGGAGGCACCGGGCGCTGATGGCCCCTCAAGGACGACCGACGCTCGCGGTCGTGGGAGCGACCGGAGCCGTCGGCACGGTCATGCTCCAGATCCTGTCCCAGCACGCGGACATCTGGGGCGAGATCCGTCTGATCGCCTCGCCGCGCTCGGCCGGCCGCAAGCTGGCCGTGCGCGGCGAGGAGGTCGAGGTGGTGGCCCTGGCGGAGGAGGCCTTCGACGGGGTCGACGTCGCGATGTTCGACGTACCCGACGAGGTCTCCGCCCGGTGGGCGCCGATCGCCGCCGCGCGCGGCGCGGTCGTCGTGGACAACTCCGGGGCCTTCCGGATGGACCCGGAGGTGCCGCTGGTCGTCCCCGAGGTCAACGCGCACGCGGCCCGGACCCGGCCGCGCGGCATCATCGCCAACCCCAACTGCACGACGCTGTCCATGATCGTGGCCCTCGGCGCGCTGCACGCCGAGTTCGGCCTGCGCGAGCTGGTGGTCTCCTCCTACCAGGCGGTCAGCGGCGCCGGCCGGGCCGGCGTGGAGACGCTGCGGCAGCAACTGGCCCTGGTCGCCGGCACCGAACTCGGCACCAACCCCGGCGACGTCCGGCGGGCCGTGGGCGAGAACACCGGGCCGTTCCCGGAGCCGGTCGCGCTGAACGTCGTCCCCTGGGCCGGTTCGCTGCGCGAGGACGGCTGGTCGTCGGAGGAGATGAAGGTGCGGGACGAGTCCCGCAAGATCCTCGGACTGCCGAAGCTGCCCGTGGCGGTCACCTGCGTCCGCGTCCCCGTGATCACCACCCACTCCCTGACCGTGCACGCCCGCTTCGAGGACGAGGTCACGGTCGCCCGCGCCCGGGAGATCATCGCCACCGCCCCCGGCGTCGTGCTCTTCGACAACCCCGAGGCCGGGGAGTTCCCCACGCCCGCCGACGTGGTCGGCACCGACCCCACCTGGGTCGGCCGGGTCCGCCGGGCCCTGGACGACCCGACGGCGCTCGAACTCTTCGTGTGCGGGGACAACCTGCGCAAGGGGGCGGCGCTGAACACCGCCCAGATCGCCGAGCTGGTGGCGGCGGAGTTTTCGTGACGAGGGGCCGTTGGCCGGAAAACTCCGGGATCTTCCCCGAATCATTTGTAGGATCTACATCAGAGATGTGAGCCGGATGATGGCCCGTACCACTTGAACAGGACCCCTTCGGCGTTCGAAGATTTCCTCCCCGCCCTCCGCAACCGCGCGGAGGGCGGGGAGCGTCTTTGCGGTCGCCCTTCGGCGGGTGCGCGGGCGTGTTTTTCTGGCGTGGGGACGCCATGGGCAGGGCGTGGGGACGCCCGTTCATATGGGACATAGGGGAAGAGCGGGACGCATGAGTGCATGTGAGGCGCCATCAGCCGTGCTGCCTGACGCAAAAGTGACGTCCGGCACGTACAACCCTCTCGGGGGGAAGCGTGTCCAACTGGCGTGGCAGAGGTACTCGACTTCCCCGCGGCGACGCGCGGCACGGCTCTACGGCCGCCCCGCCCCTACCGCCGACCCCGCATGCCCGGTACGCCCGGCGGCATGCCGGTGATCGCACCCATGCCCGCAGCGCGGCCCGCCCGCATCCCCAGTCAGCGCGACGGCTCCGAGTACGTCGAGGAAGCCGCGGCCGCCGGTACGACGGTCGACCACCTCACCGAGACCTACCGCACCCACTACCGGTCGCTGCTGGGTCTCGCCGCGCTTCTCCTCGACGACACGGCCTCCTGCGAGGACGTGGTCCAGGAGGCATTCATCCGCGTCCACTCGGCGCGCAAGAGAGTCCGTGACCCCGAGAAGACCCTGGCGTACCTGCGCCAGACGGTGGTCAACCTCTCCCGCTCGGCGCTGCGCCGCCGCATCCTCGGCCTGAAGCTGCTGTCCAAGCCGATGCCGGACATGGCGAGCGCGGAGGAGGGCGCCTACGACCAGCTGGAGCGCGACTCCCTGATCAAGGCGATGAAGGGGCTTCAGCGGCGGCAGCGCGAGGTGCTCGTCCTGCGCTACTTCGCGGACATGACCGAGGCCCAGGTCGCCGAGACGCTCGGCATCTCCCTGGGTTCGGTCAAGGCGTACGGCTCGCGCGGCATCGCGGCGCTGCGGGTCGCGATGGAGGCGCCGGCATGAGCGGGGACCACGACGAACGGCGGCGTCATGTCCGGGGGGACGACCAGACGCCTGAGCAATCGCACGCTGGGAACGAAACTGTGAACGACGGCCGGGACGGCCAGGGCCCGAACGGGGCCGAATCGGACGACCTGGACCTGCGGGGGACGGCTGAGGCCGACGCGGACGGGGCGGGCCTGGATGGGCTGGGCTCTGACGGGCTGGGCCTGGACGGGCGTGGCGCGGACAGGGCGGGCCTTGACGGGCTGGGCCTGGATGGGCTGGATCTGCACGGGCTGGGCTCGGATGAGCCTGGCGCGGACGGGCCGGGCCTTGGCGGCCTGGGCCTGGACGGGCGCGGTCTGGACGGTCTGGACCGGCTGAGGGCCGAGGTCGAGGGCTCGGGTGAGCCGGACGCGCGTGGGGCCGGTGGCCGTGGCGCGGCGCGCTGGGGCTCGGACCAGCGGGCCCGGCGGGACCAGCGGGACGCGCGCGAGACGGCGGCCACCCCGGGCGCCGGTGTCGCCGCGGCGGCCGGGCTCGGCATGGAGGAGCTGGACCTGCGTCAGCTGCTGCGCGACGCGGTGCAGGAGATCGAGCCGCGCGACGGCACGCTAGAGCATCTGCGGCGGGCGGTGCCCGCACGGCGGGCGCGCAAGCGGCAGGCGCTGGTCGGCATGGCGGCCGCGGCGCTGTTCGTCGGTACGGCGGTCCCGGCGCTGGTGCACGTCTCCAACACGACCGGCCCGGGCGCCAACCCCTCGGTCGCGGGACACGGCACCCAGGCACAGGGCGGCGCCAGCCAGGGCGTGGACCCCGACAACGGCGAGAGCTCCTCGGGCGGTTCATCGGGCACGACCGAGGACCAGGGCCCGGAGAACGAGCAGCAGGAGAACGACGGCAAGGACAACGGCGGCGGCAACGGCTCGGGCGGCTCCGCGGACCCCGCGGCGACGGCTGACACCGGCGCGGCCGTCTGTACGGCGGAGCAGCTGGCGGTCGCCGCGGCGGGCGCGGACGCGCCGGACGCCGTGGGCGCGGTCTACGGCACGTTCCGCTTCACGAACTCCTCGCTGACCGCCTGCACGGTCACGAACCCGGGCTCGCTGAACCTGGTGCCGGGCGGCGCGGCGGACGCCACGAAGCTGTCCACGGCCCGCCACATCTCTGGTGACCCGGCGGCCTCCCTGCCGGACCCGTCCGTGGAACTGACGTCTCTGCTCCTGCAGCCGGGCTCCGCCTACGAGGTGAAGTTCGCCTGGGTCCCCTCGGAGACCTGCCCCACCACGGGCGAGAACTCCGGCGGTACGACGGGCGGCGAACCCAGCCCCGACCCCACCCCCTCGGACAGCACCGGCACCACGGGCGGCACCTCGACGGGCGCCGACGCCGGCACCTCCACCCAGCTCCTCACCGCCGACGGCACCGTGGACGGCACGGTGACGGTGACCAACACAGCGGAGCCGGGCGCTCCCACGGCCCAGACGACCATCTCGGGAGCCTGCGCGGGCACGGTGTACTGGACCGGGGTACTGGCGGGGGCGTAGCCGCTCCTGCCGCCGCCGCGGGCAGGGCCCGGGGTTCAGACCCCGACCGGCTCCGAGTCCTCCCGCTCGACCAGGCCCAGCTCCGCGTCCCGCGCGAACTCCACCTCGCGGCGGAGCAGGCGGAACCACATGAAGACCACGAACCCGGCGAAGACGAACCATTCGCCGGTGTAGCCGAGGTTCTGGAAGGCCTTCAGGTCCAGCCCGGAGTCCGGAGTCGCACTGACCGGCACGGCCTTCATCCCGCCGTCGGCCTCGTTCAGCGTCACCCACGCGTCGTACACGTCGTACGGGACGAGGTTCACCAGCGACGCCGCGCTGATCGCCCCGGTCTGCCCCTCGGGCCATCCGCCGCGCCCGGTCACGCCGTTCTCCCCGGGCTGCTCGGAGGCCTGGAGCGCTCCGGTGACGGTGACCTCACCCGCGGGCGCGTCCGGCACTTCGGCCGCGTCCGCGTCCCCGGGCAGCCACCCCCGTACCACCGGAAGGGCCTCACCCCCGTCGATCCGCAGCAGCGTCAGGACGTAGAACCCCCGCCGGTCGTCCAGTTCCCGGTCGGGCACGAGCAACTGCTCCCCGTACCGCCCGGTGGCCGTGACCTGCTCGCCCACCGTCGACTTGTCCACGGGCAGCATCCCGGCCACCGGCCGGGCCGCCTCCCGCTTGTCCGACGCGGCCTCGGCCCGCGCCCCGCGGTGGCTGTCCACCCGCTCCTCGAACCGGCTCAGCTGCCATGACCCCATGAAGACGCAGAAGGGGATGGCGAGCAGCACGAAGACGTTGATCCCCCACCAACGGGGCGTCAGCAGAAACCGGTACACGCCTCCCACGGTACGGCCAGCCCCGCCGGCGCGGTCCCGCGGGGGTCAGAACCGCTCGGTGAGACGGGCCCGGTTCGCGGGCGGCTCGTACGGGTCCGGCCAGAAGTCCGTGACCGTGGTGATCCGCCCGGCCGCGTCACCGGTGAAGAAGGAGATCCCCACATTCACCTCGTCCCCGAGCGTGAACCGTATCCACGACACCGCCTGCGCGTCCTCGGCGACGATCCGCTCCACCCGCACCCGCCAGTCACCGGGAAACTCCCGGTTGAACCGCACATACGCCTCCCGCCCCCGCACCCGCTCCCGGCTCATCGGCGCCTCGTACGCCACATCCTCCGCGAGCGTCTCCGCGAACGCTTCCCAGTCACGGGCCTCGGCGGCGGCCCAGAACTCCTCGACGGTCTTCCGCAGCTCGGTCATGTCCAGCAGTGTGCACCGGGCCACTGACAACGGCGGCGGCCGATGGACTTCATCCACAGGCACCGAGTTGTCCACAGGCTGAGGACCGAGTCAGCGCGATGTCGGCGATGCCAGGCACTATGGGGCCATGACTGAGAGCAACGGGTCCGCCGCGCCGGATCAGCAGGAGCAGAAGCGGTCCATGCCGGACTGGGAGAAGCGCTTCAGGGCGCCGCGGGTGTCCCTGCCGGACTGGGCGGAGGACGCCCCGGACCGCTCCCTGTTCGTGTCGAACGCGACGGGGACGTACGAGCTGTACGCCTGGGACCGTGCCACCGGCGAGCAGCGCCAGGTGACGGACCGCCCGAACGGCACGACGGACGGTGTGCTCTCCCCGGACGGCGCCTGGATCTGGTGGTTCGACGACAAGGACGGCGACGAGTTCGGCGTCTGGCGCCGCCAGCCGTTCACGGGCGGCGAGGACGAGCTGGCCACCCCGGGCCTTGACCCCTCCTACCCAGCGGGCCTCGCCCTCGGCCGCGACGGCCGTACGGCGATCGTGGGCCGTTCCACGGACGACGAGGGCACCACGATCCACCTCGCGCGCCTCGGCGAGCCCCCGGCGGAGCTCTACCGGCACCGCGAGTCCGCGGGCGTCGGCGATCTCTCCCACGACGGTTCGCTGATCGCCGTCGAGCACACCGAGCACGGCGACGCCATGCACTCCGCGCTGCGCGTCCTGCGCCCGGACGGCTCCGCGGTCGCCGAGCTGGACGACACCAAGGGCGGCACCGAGGAGCTGGGCCTCGAAGTGCTGGGCTTCGCCCCCGTCGACGGCGACACCCGCCTGCTCGTCGGCCACCAGCGCCGCGGCCGCTGGGAGCCCCTGGTGTGGGACGTGGCCACGGGCGAGCAGACGGACCTGGTCCTGGACCTGCCGGGCGATGTGAGCGCCGAGTGGTACCCGGACGGCTCGGGCCTGCTGGTCGCGCACAGCCACGAGGCCCGCAGCGAGCTCTTCCGCTACGACCTCGCCGGCCACGACCTGACCAGGATCCCCACCCCGCAGGGCACGGTCTCGGGCGCTACGGCCCGCCCGGACGGCACGGTGGAGTTCCTGTGGTCCTCGGCCGCCCGGCCGTCGACGGTCCGCTCGACGACCGGTGAGACCGTCCTGGACCCGCCGGGGATGAAGTCCCCGGGCTCGGTCCCGGTGGAGGACGTCTGGGTGGACGGCCCCGGCGGCCGGATCCACGCCCTGGTCCAGAAGCCGGCCGGGTCCACCGGCCCGCTCCCCACCGTCTTCGACATCCACGGCGGCCCGACCTGGCACGACAGCGACGCCTTCGCGGCGGGCCCGGCGGCCTGGGTGGACCACGGCTACGCGGTGATCCGGGTCAACTACCGGGGCTCGACCGGCTACGGCCGCGCCTGGACGGACGCCCTCAAACACCGCGTCGGCCTGATCGAACTGGAGGACATCGCGGCGGTCCGCGAGTGGGCGGTGACCTCGGGTCTCGCCGATCCCGCCCGGCTGATCCTGACCGGTGGCTCCTGGGGCGGCTATCTCACCCTCCTCGGCCTCGGCGCCCAGCCCGACGCATGGACCCTGGGCATCGCGGCGGTCCCGGTGGCCGACTACGTCACGGCGTACCACGACGAGATGGAGGCACTGAAGGCGATGGACCGCACGCTCCTCGGCGGCACCCCGGAGGAGGTCCCGGAGCGCTTCGAGGCCTCGTCGCCCCTCACCTACGTGGACAAGGTGACGGCCCCCGTCTACATCTCCGCAGGCGTCAACGACCCCCGCTGCCCCATCCGCCAGATCGACAACTACGTCAAGCGCCTCGAAGCCCGCGACGCCGTCCACGAGGTGTACCGCTATGACGCGGGCCATGGCTCCCTGGTCGTGGACGAGCGCATCAAGCAGGTCCGCCTGGAGCTGGACTTCGCGGCCCGCCATCTGAACGCCTGACGGAGCCCGGGGGCAAGGGCGGCCGGCGTGGTGTGCCCCGCCCCCACGTACGGGGGCGTCCGGGAGGCGGGGCGATCGGACTGTAGGCAGCGGGGCGGCGCGGATCTGCACGGTTCGCGAGCGGGTTGTGTGCACAGTCCGAACGGTCAATTGCCGTCAGGCGAGGGGCCGTTCATTCATTCCGCTCCTGCATTCCGCTCCTGCATTCCGCTTCTGCGCTCCGCTTCGGGGGTGTGGGAGTGCCGGTAGTCGCGCGGGGTGAGCTGGTAGTGGGCGCGGAAGGAGCGGGCGAAGACCGTCGGGTTCGGGATGCCGACGGTGCGGGCGATGGCGGCGATCGAGCGGTGCCGTTGCCGTGGATCGGCGAGCATCCGGCGGGCCTCCGCCATCCGGGTCTCGCGGATGAAGCGCGCGGGGGAGCGGTCGGCGTCCCGGAAGGCGAGTTCGACGTACCGGGTCGAGACCCGGAAGGCGTCGGCGAGCATGCGCGGCGACAGGTCCGGGTCGCGCAGATGCTCGTGGACGAACTCCCGCATCCGCGCCAGCAGGACGCTGCGCGCGGTGGCGGTGCCGGGCTCCTGGCCGGCCATCTCCAGCCGCAGGGTGGAGACCAGCAACTCACGGACAGTGTGGCCGAGTTCGGCGAGCGAGGCGGAGGGCAGCCGGGGCGCCTCGCGGCCGAGCTCGGTGACCGTGCGGGTCAGCACCCGCAGGAGGGGGTTCTCGGCGGGGACGACCTGCCCGATCATCCCCGTCTCGATCTGCAGATCGCGCCGCAGGACGGCTCGCGGGACGTTGATCACGAGGAAGTGGCCGAAGGAGTCGGCGGTGACCGACCACGGGTCGGCGCTGCCGTGGAGCAGGGCGTCGCCGACGCGCAGCCGGGTGTGGCGGCCCCCTGCCAGGGCCTGGCCGGGGCGCTGGGCGACGGCGAGGTGGTAGAGATCGAGGGGGTCCCGGTCGATCAGCCGCCGAGTGCGGGTGACCCGCACCGGATCGGACCCGATGTCCACGAGCCCGACCTCGCCGAGGTCCAGCGCGTAGACCCAGCCGGTGTAGCCGGGGCAGTCGGCGGAACGGCCGCGAGGACGCTCGCCGAGACGCTCGCCGGGTCCGAGGAGCGCCGCGTCCAGCGCCGTCGCCGACTCCCGCAACGCACCCCGCCACGCGTCGACGTCCTGAACCAGAACCCCGTGCGTCGCGGGCCCGGGCCGCAACACCGGCACCTGCCCGTCCCCCTGCCCACACTTCACGAACCCGCCCCCCGTCGATCCCCTGTCACGCCCCCGCCGACTCTCGCCTCCGCCGTCCCAGCAGCTCCGCCAGTCCCCGCCGCGTGGCGGCCAGCACCACCCGGTCCTCCGCGCGCAGCACATACGTGTCCGGCAGATCCCACACCAGCCCGGACGCCGAGCCCTGGGCGCCCCCGGCCCCGCCCCCGTCCGCCGGACCGGACCCTGCCGCCCCGGCTCCAGCCCCCGCCCCGGTCGCCGTGTCCAGGGCCAGCACCCGCCAGGCTCCCGCCCGGAACGCCTCCCCGACCGTCCGCCCCTCCAGCTGAGGGTGCCCGCCCACCTCCACGGACGCGAACAGCAGCACCCGCCGCTCGACCGGGATCGCGCCCAGGATCTGCCGCCCCAGCATCGCCCCGGCGAACGCGGGCGCGGCCAGATGGGTCACGCTCCGGCTCCGGGTGGAGGCGAAGGGGTGCGCGGCACGCAGGGTGCGGTACACCGCCGTCGCGAAGTCGTCGTCGTAGAGCCGGAGGACGACCCGAAGGTCGGGCCGTACGGACCGGGCCGCCAGTACGGCCTCCAGGTTGGTGGTGTCCACGCTGGTCACCGCGAGCAGCGCGCTGGCCCGATGGACCTTCGCGGCCTCCAGCACCCCTTCCTGGGTGACGTCCCCCAGCACCACGGGCACCCGCAGCCGCCGTGCCGTGGCCATCCCGCGGGCCTCGGGATCGGCCTCGACGCACACCACCGGGATGTGCAGTTCACGCAGCCGGGTCAGCACCCGCGTCCCGATCTTCCCCAGCCCGAGCAGGACCACATGCCCACCCAGTCCCCGAGGCGGCTTGCGCAGCGCGGAGGCGGTCCGGAAGGTACCCAGCGCCTCCAGCACCGCGGCCAGCAGCACCGGCAGCAGCAGCAACCCGAGCAGCCCGGAGAGGAGTTGCAGCACCTGACGGCCCGTGGACTGGTTGAGCGCGGGCTCGTTGATGGCGAAGAGATCGAGGAGCGTCACATACGTGGCGTGCAGCGGATGATCCCCGGTGACCACCGTCAACGCCACGGCCAGCGCGAAGACACAGCCCACCAGACCCGCCAGCGACCACCGCAGCCGCCGCGAGAACAGGGACGAGAAGGCGGGCACGACTCCCCGCCCGCCCGACATCGAGGGCCCGGAGTACGACACCTGCTCCAGTACGACGGCTCCCCGCCCCCGCGCCCGACGCACCGCGGCCTCGTCGGGCAGCAACTGCGGCCCCTCCTCGTCGCCTTCCGGGCCACCACCGCCCCCCGGCGCGGACAGCAGCGCCAGCGTGGCAAGACCGGGATCCGCGACCTCCCCCCGCGCGCCCGGCTGCCGCTCCACCGCCCGCAGCAGTAACCCGTCGGTCTGTACGACCTTGCTGGTGCCGACGAGCGCGGTGGCGACCAGCGCGGGAGCGGCGGTGTCGGCGTCGGAGAGGACGGTGGTCGATGCATCGGCGGTGCTGGCGGAACTCGTGGCCAACGCGGCGGCCTGGTCGAGCAGTTCCTCGATGTGCTGCCCCAGCCGCCGGTTGTAGAGCCGCAGCACCAGCCGCAGCCGGGGATTGATCCGGCGCGCGGTGAGGGCGGCGCGGATGTTGGTCTCGTCGTCGTCATAGACGAGCGCGAGCGCGGCCGCCCGCTCCACCCCGGCGTCCGCCAGCACCGCCTCGGTGACCTCGGCGGCCTCGACGAGCCGCTCGCTCTCGGCCGGCGACCCGTTGCTGTTGCCCGCGGCCCGGCTCACGGCGGCGCTGACCATCCGGTCCAGCAGCGCGGCCGACGCGGCCCGGGCCCGCCCCACCACCGGCGGCCGTACCGCCCGTTCGGCGGGGGGCACGACGAGCGTGACCTGTTCGCCGTAGACCCCGCGCAGTTCGGCGGCGAGCCGGTGCGCGAGACCGTCGTCGCCGCACACCACCATGTGCGCCGGGGGCGCACCACCCGGCTGACCCTGACTCGGAACGCTCACCACAAGGGAAAAGACTGCCTCAACGAGACGGGTGGTTCCAGCAACCATCTGAACAATGCACGCCAACTCCCCGTAGGAAAGGGGAGGAAGACCGGCAAGCCCGCACCGGAGGGACACGACCACCCGTGGCGACCACCACCAGAACCCGTCCCCCCGACCAGCCGGACACCCGCTCCGCCTCCACCCCCCTCGCCTTCATCACCCTCCTCGTGCTCGCCGTCCTCCTCCAGAACCCCCTGCGCGGCGCCCTGTCCGCACCGGTGATGCAGAGCTGGACGACGGTGTTCGTGGCGGTGGTGATCCAGGCGCTGCCGTTCCTGGTGTTGGGCGTGTTGCTGTCGGCGGCGATCGCGGTGTTCGTGCCCGCGTCGTTCTTCGCCCGCGCCCTGCCCGGCCGCCCCGCCCTCGCGGTCCCGGTGGCGGGCGCGGCGGGCGCGGTCCTGCCGGGCTGCGAGTGCGCGTCGGTCCCGGTGGCGGGCGCCTTGGTCCGCCGCGGAGTCACCCCCGCCGCGGCACTCGCCTTCCTCCTCTCCGCCCCCGCGATCAACCCGATCGTCCTGACCGCGACAGCCGTGGCCTTCCCCGGCAACCCCGAGATGGTCCTGGCCCGCCTGGTCGCGAGCCTCCTGGTGGCCTGCGCGATGGGCTGGCTCTGGCTCCGCCTCGGCCGCACCGACTGGCTGCGCCCACCGGCTCGTTCGTCCTACGACGGCCAGGGCCGCGGCGCCGCCTTCTGGGGCTCGGTCCGGCACGACGTGCTGCACGCCGGAGGTTTCCTGGTGGTGGGCGCGATGGCGGCGGCGACCCTGAAGGCGGTGGCACCGGAGAGCTGGCTGCGCGGACTGGCGGCCAACCCTTTCGCCGCTGTTCTCGCCCTGGGCGTCCTCGCCGTACTGCTGTCGATCTGCTCGGAGGCGGACGCGTTCGTGGCGGCGTCGCTGACCCACTTCTCCCTGACGGCCCGGCTCACCTTCCTGGTCGTCGGCCCGATGGTCGACCTGAAGCTGTTCGCGATGCAGGCGGGCACCTTCGGCCGCGCCTTCGCCCTGCGCTTCGCGCCCGCGACATTCGTGATGGCGGTACTGGTCTCGACGGCGACAGGGGCGGTGCTGCTGTGAAACCCGGGACTCACCAGGCCCAGGCAGCCCTGCTCTTCCTCCTGGGCGCGACCCTGCTCCACGCGGGCACGACCGACCTCTACCTGCGCTACGTCAAATCAGGACTGCGCCCCCTGCTGCTGCTCTCGGCGGCCGTCCTGATCGCGGCGGCGATCGCCACGGTCTGGTACGAACGCCGAACCCCGGACCACACCGGCCACCCGGAACCGCGGGTCACCTGGCTCCTCACCCTCCCCGTCCTGGCCCTGATCCTGGTGGCCCCGCCCGCCCTCGGCTCCTACAGCGCCGTACGCACCGGCACGGCCCTGCAACAGCCGTACGGCTACGCGGACCTACCCCCGTCCGGCACCCTGCGCCTGGCCCTGACGGACTACGCGGCCCGAGCCGCCTACGACAAAGGCCGCACCCTGAGAAACCGCGAGCTGGAGATCACCGGCTTCGTGGCCACCCCCCGCTCCGGCCCGCCCTACCTGGTCCGCATGACCCTCAACTGCTGCGCGGCGGACGCCCAGCCGGTAAAGATCGCCCTGACCGGAAAGGTCCCACCGGTCCTGCGCCCGGACACCTGGCTGCGCGTCACCGGCACCTACACCCCCGGCACCACCGAGGACCCGGTGAACGGCGCCCCCATCCCCTACCTGAAGGTGACGAAGGCAACCCCGGTCCCGCCCCCGAAGGACCCGTACGACGAGACCTGGAACAACTGACGTCTAGCCCTTCGACTCGGCAAGAGTGTGCGCGACCAGCGCATTGGCATGCCCGTGCCCCAGCCCGTGCTCGGCCTTGAGCCAGTTGACGAGCTCCATGTGCTTGGTGAGCGGAGAGCTGCGGATGAGCCCCTTCCACTCCTCGACGGGACGGCCGTACTTCTTCTCGATGGAGGGGAAGTAGCTGGCGGGGCCTTTCACGGGGGCGGTCATGTCGATGATCTCCTTCGGTCGAACGGCGTTACCGACATGGATGACCTGGACCACGCGAAAAACTCATCGGTGCACCGGCGCCCTAGATCTTCTGTGAGAGGTCACCGACGAGGGTGACCTCCGTGACGGGTGGTCTGTCGACGGCGCGTCGGCTGCGCCATCTGCCCGATGACCTCAGGCATGGCTGAAGTTGTTCGGTGGGGACGCACTTGGTCAGTCGTGCGCCCTGCCCTGTTCGTTGCTGATCGTCTTAAGATCGCTACTCTGCGTACGAGGGAGCGTGGCATGGCGGCTGGTGGATCGGCATCGCGGCGGGCGCAGGAGGCGCGGCGGCAGGAGCGGCTACTCAGGGAGCAGTGGCAGACGGCTCGGCAGCAAGCACGCCGTTGGGAAGCCGCCAGCGAGGGCGAACGACGCGTCGTCGCTCAGCTGTTGGTTCTGACGGCGCGCGGGTGGCGATTACTGGTAGACCGTAGGTGGCCGGGAACGCGGGCGTCCAACGTGGACATGCTATTGGTCGGTCCTGGCGGTGTGTTCGTTCTCGACGTCAAGAACTGGCGTTCCATGCCAGAGACTTCGGAGGGGAAGCTCCGCGCCGGTGGCGAGCCCCGCGATGAGCACGCGGCCAAGCTCCTGGCCGTGACGAAGGCGGCCGAGTCGGCGGTGGAGTCCCTGGGAATGTCCCCGGTCGCCGTCCAACCTGTCATGGTTTTCGCGGGGCACCGAATAGATGCCGGGCTGGGCAGGATCCGGCTACTGGGGGAGCATGAGGTCGGGCCGGCCCTGCTGTCGGAACGCAGTCGACTTCGAGCCGAATCCGTACGTGCCATCGCCGACCATCTGGAGCGGGTCTTCCCCGAGTACGAGGGATCGTCGGTCACGCAGGCAGCACCGCCCCTGCCTCAGGTGCAGCCCCAAGAAGAGCTGTCCGACGGCCTGTTCGATCTCGACGGACTGCGTGAGGCGGCTCTGGAGGAAGCGCTGCAGGCCCCGATCGAACAGTGGATGACCTTCCTCCACCCCGATCAGGTAGCTCTGGTCCGCCGCAACTGGGCCGGCCCTGCACGGATCAGCGGCCCAGCAGGCACTGGCAAGACCGTCGTCGGCCTGCACCGCGCGGCGCACCTTGCTCAGCGCACCACTGGCCGGCTCTTGTATGTCACCTTCGCCAACAACCTTCCGCGGGTGCAGGCGACCTTTCTCAGGACTATGTCTCCCGCCGTGGCCGACAGGGTCGACTTCCGAAGTCTGCACTCCTGGGCCCAGGAGTACCTGCACAAAACCGGTGTCCCCGTCCGGTTGCATGGAGACAAGGCTCAGACGGCATTCAGCCTCGCCTGGAAGCACGTCGGCCGTGACAGCTGCCTGATCGAGATCGACCCGGCCCCGGGATACTGGAAGGAGGAGATCGACCACGTCATCAAGGGTCGTGGCATCACGTCCTTCGAGGAGTACGCCACGGTGCCCCGCCGTCGCCGTCGCGCGAGTTTGCGGCGTCCACATCGGCAGGCCGTCTGGGCACTGTACGAGGCGTACGAAGCGCTCCGCATCGAGCGCGGCGTGCACGACTTCAACGACGTGCTCTCCCTGGCCCTGGTGGAAGCACGGCGCGACTCGGCACAACACCGCTATGCGGGAGTGATCGTCGACGAGGTCCAAGACCTGACCTTGGTCGGAGTACGGCTCCTGCACGCGCTCGTCGGCGACACGCCCAACGGACTGCTGCTGGTCGGCGACGGCCAGCAGGCCGTCTACCCCGGCGGTTTTCGCCTGTCCGACGCGGGCATCGACATCCGCGGCGACCGCGGGCAAGTGCTGCGCACCAACTACCGCAACAGCAAGGAGATCCTCGACACCGCGCTCGCGGTCGTCGCCGAGGACACTTTCGAGGACATCGACGGGCTCCGGACCCCAGGCCGCAGAGATGTCGATCTCACGTATCACGACGGCAACGTGATCCGCGTGTCGAAGCCGACATCGGTTGAGCACGACCAAGCCCTCCTGGAAGCCCTGCGTGACCTGCCGCCCGGTGCCAGAGCCGACACCGCGGTGCTGTGCGCGTCCATGCGCGCCATCGGCCACTACCAGAGGCTCCTCGAACGGGCGGGCATCTCCGTATGCCTGCTGGAGCACTACGACGGCCGCCCCGTCGACGCCGTCAAACTCGGTAGCTACCGCCGGGCCAAGGGCCTGGAGTTCAAGCGCGTCTACCTGCCCGAACACGACGCGACCTTGCTGGGCGGCTCCCCCACATCACCCGATGAGGAGGTCTCGGAAACCGAACGCGAGCGCAACGATCTGGCTCGCAGCCAGCTCTTCGTGGCCATGACCCGAGCGCGTGACGTGCTGTGGCTGGGGAGTGTGAACCGGCGCATCCCGCTCGCATGATGCCCACTTCACAATCTGCTGTGTGCTCTTTACATTCGGTAAGAGCGTGATGCCGGGGATGGGGCCCCGCGTTGACGAGTGCAGGGTGCGGCCGTGAGGTTCGCACAACCCAATGGCCGCCCTCACCGCGAGGGGGCGGCATGGCGGCACGAGCAGATCAACGAGGTACCTACGAAGAATCCGTGCAGGCGGCCGTATCCGCCTTCGGGGCCGAGGTCACCCCGAAGCTAAAGGGCGGTGGGTGGCAGGAGGACCAACTCCGTGGCCCGCTGGAGACCCTGGTCCGGGCTGTCGGAGCACGTTTGGGGTTCACCATCACCCTGGCCGGTGAGGTCCCACTCGTGGACCTGCGGGCGAGGCCCGACTACGCGGTGTCGGTAGACGGAGCGCTCATCGGCTACATCGAGTTGAAGAGGCCCGGGCGCGGGGCGGACCCCGCCCTCTTCACCGGAGACAGCGCCGCCCAATGGGAGAAGCTCTGTCTGCTTCCCAATGTTCTTTACTGCGACGGGAACGAGTTCGGGCTGTACCGGAGTGGCCGACTCGTCGGGCCAATGGCCCGGATGAAGGGCTCAGTCCTCACGTCCGGGGCCCGGCTCACCCCCGACGGAGGTGCTCTTGCCCGGGTACTTCAAGACTTTCTCACTTGGCAGCCGAAGCCACCTCGAACCACCATGCAGTTGGTTCGGTCTGTCGCCGGCCTGTGTCGTCTGCTCTGCGACGAGGTGGCCGAGTCGATGGTCCAGGAGAAGGCTGACAGACGCCGCCGAGTTTTCACGGAGATCGCCGAAGAGTGGCGACGACTGCTGTTCCCCGAGACAACCGATGACGAGTTCGTCGAACAGTTCGGCCAGACAGTGGTGTTCGCCCTTCTGCTGGCCCGGGTCGAAGGCATCGCATTCGAGGGCGAGTCGGTACACGCCATAGCCGCGAAACTGGGCAAGCGGCACTCGCTGATGGGCAAGGCCCTCGATGTCCTCACTGAAGAGTCGGCGACCGGCGACCTGTCCACCACGCTGGACACGCTGCTGCGGGTGGTGGGAGTCGTCGATTGGAGCCGACTCGACGACGGCTCCGGAGACTCCTACCTCCTCCTGTACGAGGACTTCCTACAGATCTACGACCGTGAACTGCGCGTACGCACTGGCTCCTACTACACGCCGCACGGTGTGGTCGAGGCGATGGTCCGCCTGACCGAGGCGATTTTGAAGAGGGCCTTCCGCATCGAGACCGGGTTTGCGTCATCGGAAGTCGTCGTCGTTGACCCCGCCATGGGAACGGGCACGTTCTTGCTGTCGATCCTCAGACGGGCTGCCGACACCATCACCGAGGAAGAAGGGCCCGGCGCGCTGGGTCCCCGGCTCCGGCAGATGGTTGGTCAGCGGCTCATTGGCTTCGAACGACAGATCGGCCCTTACGCCGTGGCGGATCTGCGGATGCACGCACTGCTGAAGGACTACGGATCCGCTGCTCCGAGACAGGGATTACGCCTGCTCGTAGCTGACACGCTCGACAACCCGAGGGCCGAGTTCAACTGGATCCCCCACACCTATCGCCCGCTCGCGGAATCCCGTCGGCAAGCCAACAAAGTCAAGCGGGACGAGCGCGTGATGGTGGTCATAGGAAACCCACCCCACGATGCGGTCACCCGAGGTGCGGGAAAATGGATCGAGACGGGTGATCCGAACGTCGGCGAGGATCCACCGCTGGACGACTTCCGGTTGCCGGGCAACGGCACGTACGAGTCGAAACTGTCGAACCTGCACGTCTTCTTCTGGCGGTGGGGTTCCTGGAAGGTCTTCGACGCCCACGATGACGCACCGTTCGGTGTGGTTGCTTACATCACGCCGAAAGCCTGGCTGAAGAGTCGCGCGTTCGCTGGCATGCGCCGCTATCTGCGGAAATCGGCAGATGAAGGCTGGGTCATCGATCTTTCCCCCGAAGGTCAACGATCTGCCGTGGCGAACCGCCTCTTCCCGGATGTCGCCCAAGAGCTCTGCATCGCGGTATTCGTGCGTCGACGAGACGACCACCGTGAGGACGGTGCTCTCGTGCACCATCTGAAAGTGCACGGCCATCGGGAGGACAAGACCCGGCGTTTGCTCAGCTTGACCCTCGACGACCCTGAGTGGCGCGACTGCGCGAGCGGAGACACAGACCCCTTCCTTCCGGAAGGAGATGACTCATGGATGAGCGCTCCCCTGCTCAGAGACCTGATGCCATGGTCTTCGCGTGGAGTGACTCCCGGCCGCGTATGGGTCTACGCACCGGACGAGGCGACGCTCCGCAAGCGATGGCGTATTTTCCTGGGCGCCGACGCGACCGAGCGCAGAAAACTCTTCGGAGAGTCCAGGGACCGTACGATCGACAGCCGAGTGACGCCTCTCGCCGGAACGACCGGCTATGACGCAACTCCGTTACGACAGGAGAGGCGACCGCAGCCCGATCCCGTCCAGATTGGGTACCGCTCCTTCGACCGCCAGTTGATCCTGCCGGATCACCGGCTCATGGTGGTTGCCCGGCCAGACCTCTGGCGGGTGCGGGGACATCAACAGGTGTTCACCGTGGAGCAGAACGCTCATCCTGTCGTTAACGGACCGGCCCTCGTGTTCAGCGCGTTGATCCCTGACATGCACTACTTCAACGGGCGTAGTGGTTGTGTCCGGCCGCTCTATCGCGATGCGCGGGGCGGATCTCCCAACATCGCCCCCCTCCTGCTCGACGTGCTCACACGACGGCTCGCCACGAAGGTCACGTCCGAGGACTTCCTGGCCTACATCGCCGCGGTGGTCTCCCATCCCGCCTACACGGAGCGCTTCCGCGACAACCTCGAGGACCCCGGCGTCCGGATACCACTGACCGGAGACGTTCGTCTGTGGGACCGGGCGATTCGAACAGGCCGCCGCGTGTTATGGCTGCATACATACGGAGACCGCTTCTCGGACCGAGCAGAAGGACGCACGCGCGAGATGCTGCGACTGCCCTCCAATCGCCCTCGCTGTGTTGTGGAGATACCGGATACAGAGGAAGGAATGCCGCAGGCCCTCCGATATGAGCCGGACGAGCAGAGGCTGTGGATCGGTTCGGGATGCATCGCTCCCGTGCCGCCGTCCACAAGGGAGTACCAGGTCTCCGGCATGAACGTCTTGGACAAGTGGTTCGGCTATCGCCGGAAGAAGCCTGCGGGCAAGCGTCGCCTGGAACTCGACCATGTGGTGGCCCGTCGTTGGTCCCCCGACTGGACAAGCGAGTTGCTGACGCTGCTCAACATCCTTGGCCTCTTGGTCCAGGAGGAACCGGCTCAGCGGGAACTGCTGGAAGGCGTCTGTTCCGGCCCTCTCGTCTCCATAAGGGACCTGGCGGAGGACGGCGTTCTCCCGGTGCCACGGCATGCACTCAAGCCCGTCGCACCCGCCGCTGGGCGAGACGCAATGCCGGGGACGTGATGCCCCACGGCGAGCCTGACCGTCGGTACCTGCTGAGTGATGTCCAAAGATCTTCCCCGGACTTCCCCCAAGGGATCCTCAGAAACCACTCAGGGACCCGACCCGCACTGCGGATCAGGCCCCTGAACTGGTGTTTCGGCTGTCGGGGTGGCGGGATTTGAACCCACGACCTCTTCGTCCCGAACGAAGCGCGCTGCCAAGCTGCGCTACACCCCGATTGTCCCCGCTCGTCGCGGTGACGTCGTTTACTTTAGCCCACCGGTGGCTGGAGACGAAATCCGGTTTTGGCGCGGTGGTGGGCGCGGTGGCGGACGGGGTTGGGGCGGGTGTGGTCGATGGCCACGAGGAGGACGGCGAGGGCGTAGATGGAGAGGCCGAGGAG
Organism: Streptomyces cinnabarinus; assembly: GCF_027270315.1. Taxonomy (NCBI): domain Bacteria; kingdom Bacillati; phylum Actinomycetota; class Actinomycetes; order Kitasatosporales; family Streptomycetaceae; genus Streptomyces; species Streptomyces cinnabarinus. The sequence goes on from NZ_CP114413.1 coordinate 4,911,330, forward strand.
GAGGGCGTTGGCCAGGACGGACTTGTAGCCGTGCGCGTCCACGTCCAGGAAGGGGTAGAGGTAGCGGGCCGGCCCGCCGGGTGCCAGCAGTTCCGCTCGGGTGAGGCAGAAGGCCAGGTAGGCCAGGGGGTACAGGAGCCAGCCCGCCGCCTGGCGCAGGTGCAGGGCGCCCGGTGCCGTCAGCAGGAGCCAGTCCAGGGCCGCCGCGATCGGGGTGACCGTGTGCAGGACGTGGTTCGCCACCGCGTGCCAGCCCGTCGGCGGTACGGCCTCTCCCGTCATCGAGAACGGGCTCGCCGCGTTCGCCAGCAGCAGGTGGTACACCAGGCCCGTGATCGCCACGTACAACAGGGCCGCGCCCGTCAGTGCCGACGGCAGGGGCCTGCGGGCCGACCACGCCCTGCGAGCCGCGAACAGCATGACCAGCGCCAGCAGGATGTTGCTCTGGACCGTGAAGTAGCTGAGTACCCGCGCGGGGCTGCTGAGGACGAGTTCGATCGTCACCGCCCCGGCCGCCGCCAGGGCGATCAGCAGGCGGAACACGGCGGCCAGACGGCGGCGTACGGGATCCACCACCGCCGTGGCGGGAACGGGCGCGGGCAGCAGCCCGGGCACGCCGGGCACGGCGGGCAGATCCGGGATGTCCCTGGGTATGGGGGCGGTCATGCCCCTCACGCTAAGCAGGGTGGATAAAAGGGGCTATCCGGGCGGGCTATTCGGGCGGCTCACTCTCCGGCTCCACCCCGTCACGCCTTTTCCGCCGGCGTCACCCCTCCACCGGCGCAGCACCGTCCCCCGGCGTCACACCCGCCTACCAGCGCAACACCCGTCCCCCGGCGTGACCCCTTTCCCCCGGCGTCACACCCGCCTACCAGCGCAGCAGCCGTCCCCCGGCGTGACCCCTTTCCCCCGGCGTCACACCTTCTCCACCAGCGTCAACAGCGTCACCTCCGGCGGACACGCGAACCGCACCGGCGTGTACCGGTTCGTGCCGCAGCCCGCCGAGACGTGGAGGTATGCCGTCCGGGCCGCCGCCGTGTGGGTCGACAGCCCCTTCACCCGCTCCGTGTCCAGGTCGCAGTTGGTGACCAGGGCGCCGTAGAAGGGGATGCAGAGCTGGCCGCCGTGGGTGTGGCCGGCCAGGATCAGCGGGTAGCCGTCCGCCGCGAAGTCGTCCAGGACGCGGAGATACGGCGCGTGCACCACGCCCATCGAGAAGTCCGCCGTACCGGAGGGGCCACCCGCCACCTCGGCGTACCGGTCCCGCTTGATGTGCGGGTCGTCCAGGCCCGTCAGCTCGACCGACATCCCGTCGACCTTCAGCGTGCCCCGCGTGTTCGTGAGGTTCAGCCAGCCCGCCGTGTCGAAGCCGTCCCGCAGGTTCTCCCAGGGGTTGTGGACCACGCCGACCGCCGGCGGGTTGCCGTTCAGGCCGTAGCGACCCTGGGCCTTCTCCAGCAGATAGCGGGCCGGGTTGCGCAGCTTGGGGCCGTAGTAGTCGTTCGAGCCGAAGACGTACGCGCCCGGGAACTCCATCAGCGGACCCAGCGCGTCCAGGACCTCCGGCACGCCCTCGGTGTCCGAGAGGTTGTCGCCCGTGTTGATCACGAAGTCGGGGCGCAGGCCCGCCAGCGAGCGCAGCCAGCGCTGCTTCTTGCGCTGTCCGCTCACCATGTGGATGTCGGAGATCTGCAGTACGCGCAGTGGACGCATGCCGCGGGGGAGGACGGGGACCGTCACCCTCCGCAGGCGGAAGGAGCGGGCTTCGAAACCCGCCGAGTAGAGCAGTCCGGCGGCACCAGCCGCCGCGATCCCCAGAGGTACTCCGTATCGCGCACGCATACCTCCATCGTGTCAGACCGGCCCCAACTCCCGTGCCCGGCCGCCCCTCAAGCGCCCCCACGGGAAATCGAGCGGCGCCCGGTCACACGTACCTGCGACAATCGCCTCATGACCACGCTCAAGTCGAAGCTGCAGGATGACCTCAACGCCGCGATCAAGGGGCGCGACGAGCTCCGCTCCTCGACGCTCCGGCTGACGCTCACCGCGATCACCAAGGAGGAGGTCGCGGGCAAGGAGAAGCGCGAGCTCTCCGACGACGAGGTGCAGAAGGTGATCACCCGCGAGGCGAAGAAGCGGCGCGAGGCCGCGGAGGCGTTCGCGCAGGGCGGCCGTCCCGAGTCCGCCGAGCGGGAGAAGGCGGAGGGCGAGGTGCTCGCCGCGTACCTGCCCCAGCAGCTCAGCGACGAGGAGCTGGAGCAGATCGTCACCGCGGCCGTCGCCGAGGCCAGGGCGGCCGGCGCCGAGGGTCCGCGGGCCATGGGCGCCGTGATGAAGATCGTGAACCCGAAGGTCGCGGGCCAGGCGGAGGGCGGCCGGGTCGCCGCCGCCGTGAAGAAGCTCCTCGCGGGCTGAGACCGAGAACACAAGCGGACAGACGTACGGCCCCTTCCCCTCCGCAGAGCCCTGGTGTCCCAGGGCCGTGGAGGGAAAGGGGCCGCTGTCGTACTCGTGGGCGGCTCAGCCCCGGCCGCCGCCGTTGCCGTTGCCGGTGTTCGTCTGGCCCTGGAAGAAGTCCTCCGGGATCGAGAACGTCGGGTCCGGTTCGGTCGTACCGCCATTCGTGCCGCCGTCGACCAGGCCGCCGATCAGACCGCCGTTGTTGTTGCCGTTGTTGCCGTTCTCATCGCCGTTGCCGTTGTCGTTGTCCTCGTCGTCGCGGTCCCGGTCGCCGGTGTCGCCGCGGGGGATGTCGACGAGGTTGAACTCGGGCGCCTCCCGGCCGTCCAGCGCGCCGGTCATCATGTCGCGCCAGATCGGGCCCGGCACCTGGCCACCGAAGACCTTCGCGTGCCAGATGCCGCCGATGGTGATGTTCTGCATCTTCCGCTTGTGCGCGGGGTCACCGACCCAGACGGCACCGGCCATGTTCGGGGTGTAGCCCACGAACCAGGCGGCGAACCGCTCGTCCGTCGTACCGGTCTTACCGGCGCTCGGCCGGCCGCCGAGGCCCGCCTGCTGACCCGTACCGTCCTCGACCACGCCCCGCAGCAGGGTGTTGACGGTGTCGGCGGTCTGCTCGGACATCGCACGCGAGCAGGTCGACTTCGGGACCTCCAGCGACTTGGACTTGCCGCCGACCCGCTGGCTGATCGACTCGATCGCGATCGGGGTGCAGTACATCCCGCGCGAGGCGAAGGTGGCGTAGCCGTTCGCCATGGTCAGCGGGGACATCTCCTGGGTGCCCAGGGCGATGGAGGGACCCTGGCCCATCTTTCCGCCGTCCGCGCGCTCGACGCCCATCTTCGCGGCCATCTCGGTGACCGGGCAGGTGCCGATCTCGCTGATCATCTCGACGAAGTAGGTGTTGACCGACTTCGCGGTCGCTTCCTTCATGTCGTAGGGGCCGACCTCGGACTCGTTCTCGTTGGTGAGCGAGACACCCTTCTCGTCCCAGGTGCCGTCACAGGTCGCGACCGGCGTCGGGTAGTCCATCTTGTACGGCGATCCGTAGACCTTGTTCGCCGCCATGCCGCCTTCGAGGGCCGCCGCGGCCACTATCGGCTTGAACGTCGAACCGGGCTGGTAACCCGCGCCGCCGCCCATCGCCGCGTCGACCGAGAGGTTGATCTGGGTCTCGTTCTTGCCGAAGCCGTACGGGCGGGACTGGCCCATGGCCAGGATCTTGCCGGTGCCGGGCTCCACGATGGTCGCGGCGGTCGCCACGTCGTCGCTCTTGTTGACGTGGTCCTTGACCGACTGCTGGACCGACTCCTGGGCCTGCGGGTCGAGGGTGGTCTTGATGGTCAGACCGCCCTGGTTCCAGATCTTGGCCCGGGCCTCCTTGGACTTGCCGAAGACCGGGTCGCTCAGGAAGGCCGCGCGGACGTAGTCGCAGAAGAAGCCCGAGCCCTTCACGGCGGTGATGCAGCCGTTCTTGGGCTTGCTGACCTTCAGGCCCAGCGGCTTCTTCTTGGCCTCGGCGGCCTCCGCCTGGGAGATGTCGCCGACGTCGGCCATGCGGTCGAGCACGGTGTTGCGCCGCTTGGTGGCCTCGGCCTCGTCGTTGACGGGGTCGTAGCGCGAGGGCGACTGGACGATACCGGCGAGGAGCGCGGCCTCCTGGACCTTCAGGTTCTTCGCGGACTTGGAGAAGTAGCGCTGGGCCGCGGCCTCGACGCCGTACGCCTGCTGGCCGAAGAACGTGATGTTCAGGTAGTTCTCGAGGATCTTCTTCTTGCCCAGCTCCTCCTCGACCTGGATCGCGTACTTCAGTTCGCGGATCTTGCGGCCGAGGGTCTGCTGGGTGGCCTGGGCGACCTTCGTCGGGTCGTCGCCGGCCTCCTCCACGAAGACGTTCTTCACGTACTGCTGGGTGAGCGTGGAGGCGCCCTCGGCGACCCCGCCGCTCTGCGCGTTCTTGTTCAGCGCGCGCAGGACGCCCTTCAGGTCGACCGCGCCGTGCTCGTAGAAGCGGGCGTCCTCGATCGCGACGATCGCCTTCTGCAGGTACGGCGAGATGTCCTTGAGGTCCACCACCGTGCGGTCGCGTGAGTAGACCGTGGCGATCGTGCCGCCCTCGGCGTCGAGGATCGTGGTGCGCTGCGAGAGCGGTGGCGTCTTGAGGTTGGCGGGGAGCTCGTCGAAACTCTCGACCGAGCCCTTGGCGGCCAGCCCCAGCGCACCTACCGCGGGCAGCGCGATTCCCGCCAGCACTGCTCCAGCGAGCACACTGACACCGAGGAACTTGGCGGCCTGCTGCGTTGGCGACAGACCACCGCCCGAGCGCTTCTTTGGCATGGGGGCAGCCTACGTTCTCATTCGCCGGACACGCGTATATGCCTTGGCCTAAGCTGCTCTCAACTGTCACAGCAGTAGGGCTACGTATCAATACGTCCGGCGACCCCGAATCGTTCCGGTCGGCCATCACATTTTTGATGGGCGCGTGTCCGAATCCGCCTTGTGTGTCACCTGGCGCCCGTTGTGACTCAACTGAACTGTCCCGCTTTGCCGGGATGATCACGCATGTCACCAGCTCACTCCCCCGGGTGATCTGCCGCTTACCCATAGTCCGTTCGGGCCATTCAAGATTGGGCCCGCTGGGGGTGTTGCGCTGTGCCCACCTTCCGTAACGTCCTCAACTGGCGGCGGTGAATATGCCGCTGCCGCCGTGGGGGAGCCTCGATTCGGGAGAGGACGGCGCCGGTATGGGCTGGGTAACCGACTGGAGTGCGCAGGCGGCCTGCCGCACTACCGATCCGGATGAACTGTTCGTTCAGGGAGCAGCGCAGAACAGGGCCAAGGCGGTGTGCACCGGATGTCCGGTACGCACGGAATGTCTGGCTGATGCGCTCGACAACCGCGTCGAGTTCGGCGTATGGGGAGGAATGACCGAGCGGGAGCGCCGCGCACTGCTGCGCAGGCGGCCCACCGTCACCTCATGGCGTCGGCTGCTGGAGACGGCTCGTACCGAGTACGAGCGCGGGGCGGGCCTGCTGCCCCTCGACGACGATGAGGTGTACGAGAACTACGCGGCGGTGAGCTGAAAGCTCCCCGCCGGCAGGGGGTATCCGTCGGACGGCTCAGGCCCCGGGAGTGGGCAGCTCCGGGCGGCCGGTCGCCAGGCGGTTTCCGATGTCCCGCAGGCCCACCAGGTCATGCACATCGCCGGGCAGCGCGGCCACTTCGGCCACCGCCACCTCGGGGTGGAGCGCGGTGAAGCGGTCACGCGTGCGCTGCTCGCGGGAGAGCAGCTGCATACGGTCCGCGTGCAGCCTCAACAGGCCTGCGGTGAGCTGGTCGACCGGGTGTGCCGGGGCCGGGTCCATGGCGGCGGGGGAGCCTTCCTCGGCGGCCTCGGGTGCGGTCTTGGCTGCGGGCCCGGATGCGGGTCCGCGTGCGGGCTCTGATGCGGACTCGGATGCGGGAGATTCTGAACTGCCGTACGTGTCGGGAGAGTTACGAAGTCCAGCTTTCCCGCCCTCCTGATCGACAATGCGGGACTCCTCAAGATTTTCCGCGGCGGCGAGCGCCCGCTCGGCCGAGAGCCGGTCGGCGCCGCTGCCGTGGACCCGGTTGAGGACCAGGCCCGCGAGCGGCATGTCCTCGGCGGCCAGCCGCTCCACGAAGTACGCGGCCTCGCGCAGCGCGTCCCGCTCCGGCGCCGCGACCACCAGGAACGCCGTCCCGGGCGCCTGGAGCAGCTTGTACGTCGCGTCCGCGCGGGTACGGAAGCCGCCGAACATCGAGTCCATCGCGGCCACGAACGTCTGGACGTCCTTCAGCAGTTGACCGCCGAGCAGCTTGCCGAGCGCGCCGGTCATCATCGACATCCCGACGTTCAGGAACTTCATCCCGGCCCGGCCGCCGACCTTCGCGGGGGCCAGGAGCACCCGGATCAGCTTGCCGTCGAGGAACGAGCCGAGCCGCTTGGGCGCGTCGAGGAAGTCCAGTGCGGAGCGGGAGGGCGGGGTGTCGACGATGATCAGGTCCCACTCGTCCCTCGCCCGCAACTGCCCCAGCTTCTCCATCGCCATGTACTCCTGCGTGCCCGCGAAGCCCGCCGAGAGCGACTGGTAGAAGGGGTTGCCCAGGATCGCGGCGGCCCGCTCGGGGTCCGCGTGCGCCTCGACGATCTCGTCGAAGGTGCGCTTCATGTCGAGCATCATCGCGTGCAGTTCGCCGGCCCCCTCGACGCCCTTCACCCGGCGCGGGGTGTTGTCCAGGGAGTCGATGCCCATGGACTGGGCGAGCCTGCGCGCGGGGTCGATGGTGAGCACCACCACCTTCCGGCCGCGCTCGGCGGCGCGCAGCCCGAGCGCCGCCGCGGTGGTCGTCTTGCCGACGCCGCCGGAGCCGCAGCACACGATGATCCGTGTCTGCGGATCGTCCAGCAGCGGATCGACGTCGAGCCCCCGCGCGGGGGAGAGGTGATGAGGGGCGTGCGGCTGGTGGGCGTCCGGGCTCATGTCATTCCCTGCTCTCGCAGCTCGGTGGCCAGTTCGTACAGCCCTGCCAGGTCCATTCCCTCGGTGAGCAGCGGCAGTTCGTGCAGCGGCAGGCCCAACTCGGTCAGGACGGCCCGTTGCTCGTGCTCCAGCGCGTACCGCTCGGCGTACTCCTCCGCCTGCTGGAGCAGCGGGTCCACCAGCCGCTCCGCGTGCCCGCCGCGCCGCGCGCCACCGAGGCCGGCCGCCGACAGGGACTGCGCGAGGGCCGTACGCGGTGTGGCCCGTACGAGTTCCAGCCCGGCCGCGTCCAACACCTGGGGGCGCACCATGTTCACGATGACCCGGCCCACCGGCAGCCGGGCCGCGCGGAGTTCGGCGATCCCGTCCGCGGTCTCCTGGACCGGCATCTCCTCCAGCAGCGTCACCAGATGCACGGCCGTCTCGCGGGACTTCAGCACCCGCATCACGGCCTGCGCCTGGTTGTGTATCGGGCCGATCCTGGCGAGTCCCGCGACCTCGTCGTTGACGTTCAGGAAGCGGGTGACGCGGCCGGTGGGCGGAGCGTCCATGACGACGTAGTCGTACACGAACCGTCCGCTCTTGTCCTTCCGCCGTACGGCCTCGCACGCCTTGCCGGTCAGCAGGACGTCTCTGAGGCCCGGCGCGACGGTGGTGGCGAAGTCGATGGCGCCGAGCTTTTTCAGGGCCCGGCCCGCACCGCCCATCTTGTAGAACATCTGGAGGTAGTCCAGCAGGGCCAGTTCGGGGTCGATGGCCAGCGCGTACACCTCCCCGCCCCCCGGCGCGACGGCGATCTTCCGCTCCTCGTACGGGAGCGCCTCCGCCTCGAAGAGCTGTGCGATGCCCTGCCTGCCCTCCACCTCGACGAGAAGCGCGCGCTTCCCCTCGGTGGCGAGGGCGAGCGCGAGCGCGGCGGCGACCGTGGTCTTTCCGGTCCCGCCCTTGCCGCTGACGACCTGAAGCCTGCTCACGTATTCGAGCCTAACCAGTCGGCCGCCGGATCACGCCGGAGGCTGTGGACAACGTCCGCGTGAGCGCCGGTACGGCTGCGCGCGAGCGCCCGTACGGCAGGGGCTAAAGTCGGCCGCATGACCAAGTGGGAATACGCAACCGTGCCGCTGCTCGTCCACGCCACGAAGCAGATTCTGGACACCTGGGGCGAGGACGGCTGGGAGCTCGTCCAGGTCGTGCCCGGGCCGAACAACCCCGAGCAGCTGGTGGCCTACCTGAAGCGGGAGAAGCAGGCGTGAGCGCGGTCGAGGCCAAGCTGGCCGAACTGGGGCTGACGCTGCCCGCCGTGGCGGCGCCGCTGGCCGCGTACCAGCCTGCCGTGCAGTCCGGCGTGTACGTGTACACGTCCGGTCAGCTTCCCATGGTGGAGGGCAAGCTCGCGGTCACCGGCAAGGTCGGGGCCGAGGTCACGGCGGAGGAGGCCAAGGACCTCGCCCGTATCTGCGCCCTCAACGCCCTCGCCGCGGTCAAGTCGGTCGCGGGCGACCTGGACCGGATCGCGCGCGTGGTGAAGGTCGTGGGCTTCGTGGCCTCCGCGTCCGACTTCACCGGCCAGCCGGGCGTGATCAACGGCGCGAGCGAGCTGCTGGGCCAGGTCCTGGGCGACAAGGGCGTCCACGCGCGGAGCGCGGTGGGGGTCACGGTGCTGCCGCTGGACGCCCCGGTCGAGGTCGAGGTCCAGGTGGAGCTGGTCGGGGCCTGACGCCCGGCGCCCGCGCGGGTGGGCGCGGCGGAACGCGCGGGACCGTCCCGCGGCGCCCTCACCTGCACCGGGCACCCCTCGAACATCCGCGCGCACCGAGATAGCCTCCGCACATGGCGAACGGTCAGTGGTATCCCCCGGAGTGGCCCGACCGCATTCGTGCGCTTGCGGAAGGGACCCTCACGCCGGTGTCCCCCAAGCGTGCCGCCACGGTCATGCTGCTCAAGGACACCGGCGGCGGGACGGCCGTCCACATGCTGCGCAGACGCGCCTCCATGGCCTTCGCGGGCGGGGCGTACGCCTATCCCGGCGGCGGCGTGGACCCCCGGGACGACGATCTTCACGTCCGCTGGGCCGGGCCCACGCGCGCGTGGTGGGCCGAGCGGCTCGGGGTCGACGAGACCGGCGCCCAGGCGATCGTCTGCGCCGCCGTGCGGGAGACGTACGAGGAGGCGGGTGTCCTGCTCGCCGGTCCGACCCCCGAGTCCGTGGTCGGTGACACCACCGGCGCCGAATGGGAGGCCGACCGCGCCGCCCTGGTCGCCCGGGACCTCTCCTTCGCCGAGTTCCTCGACCGCCGCGGGCTCGTCCTGCGCTCCGACCTGCTCGGCGCCTGGACGCGCTGGATCACCCCGGAGTTCGAGGCCCGCCGCTACGACACCTGGTTCTTCGTCGCCGCCCTCCCCGAGGGCCAGCGCACGCGCAACGCGTCCACGGAGGCCGACCGCACGGTGTGGACCGCACCCGGCGAGGCGGCCACGTCGTACGACAAGGGCGAGCTGCTGATGATGCCGCCCACCATCGCCACCCTGCGCCAGTTGATCCCGTACGGCACCCCCGCCGAGGCGCTCTCCGCCGCCCCCGCGCGGGACATGACGCCGGTCATCGCGCGGGCGCGTCTGGAGGGCGGCGAGATCGTGCTGTCCTGGCCGGGGCACGACGAGTTCACCAAGCACATCCCGACCACGCCGACCGGTGGAGCCCCCGCATGACGGACGCCAGCACTCTTCCCGGGCAGCCGCGGGGCGGGGTTCTCTCGGGCCCCGCCACCGCGCGGGCCGTGAACGTCCTCGCGCCCAACGCCTCCGCGATGACCCTGGACGGCACCAACACCTGGATCCTGTCCGAGCCGGACTCCGAGCTCGCCGTCGTGGTCGACCCCGGTCCGCTGGACGACGGGCACCTGCGGCACGTCGTCGACACCGCCGCGCAGGCCGGCAAGCGCGTCGCCCTCACCCTGCTGACGCACGGCCACCCCGACCACGCCGAGGGCGCCGCCCGCTTCGCCGGCCTCACCGGCACCAAGGTGCGCGCCCTGGACCCGGCCCTGCGCCTCGGCGACGAGGGCCTGGGCGCCGGGGACGTGGTGCGGGTGGGCGGCCTGGAACTGCTGGTCGTGCCCACGCCGGGGCACACCGCCGACTCGCTGTGCTTCCATCTCCCGGCCGACCGGGCCGTCCTGACCGGCGACACCGTCCTGGGGCGCGGAACGACCGTCGTGGCGCATCCTGACGGCCGTCTCGGCGACTATCTCGACTCGCTGCGGCGGCTGCGCTCGCTCACCGTCGACGACGGCGTCCACACGGTCCTTCCCGGGCACGGGCCGGTCCTCGACGACGCCCAGGGCGCGGTCGAGTTCTACCTCGCCCACCGCGCCCACCGCCTCGCCCAGATCGAGACGGCGGTCGAGGACGGCCACCGGACGCCCGCAGAGGTCGTGGCGCACGTGTACGCGGACGTGGACCGCTCACTGTGGCCGGCCGCGGAGCTGTCGGTGCGGGCACAGCTGGAGTACCTGAGCGAGCACGGGCTGATCTAGCCGGGACGCGGCGCCTTCACTCCGTGCACGCGCGCGCACTCCTCGGCGCGCGGCCCCCAGGGGCCGGTCACGCGAACGGGGCCCGCCTCACGAGGAGACGGGCCCCGAAACAGCCGTACCCGGCGAAGACCGAGCGTCAGCGGGACCGCTTGGCGAGGCGCTCCACGTCCAGCAGGATCACCGCGCGGGCCTCCAGGCGGAGCCAGCCGCGCTGGGCGAAGTCGGCGAGGGCCTTGTTGACCGTCTCGCGGGACGCGCCGACCAGCTGGGCCAGCTCCTCCTGCGTGAGGTCGTGGACGACGTGGATGCCCTCCTCGGACTGCACGCCGAAGCGGCGCGAGAGGTCCAGCAGCGCGCGGGCGACACGGCCGGGGACGTCCGAGAAGACCAGGTCGGACATGGCGTCGTTGGTGCGGCGCAGCCGGCGGGCGACGGCGCGCAGCAGCGCGGTGGCCACCTCGGGGCGGGCGTTCAGCCAGGGCTGGAGGTCGCCGTGGCCGAGGCCCAGCAGCTTGACCTCGGTCAGCGCGGTGGCGGTCGCCGTACGCGGGCCCGGGTCGAACAGCGACAGCTCGCCGATCAGCTCACCGGGGCCGACGACGGCGAGCATGTTCTCGCGGCCGTCGGGGGAGGTGCGGTGCAGCTTGACCTTGCCCTCGGTGACGACATAGAGCCGGTCACCGGGGTCGCCCTCGTGGAACAGGGAGTCACCGCGCGCGAGGGTCACCTCACTCATGGAGGCGCGGAGCTCCGCGGACTGCTCGTCATCGAGCGCCGCGAAGAGCGGGTTGCGCCGCAGAACGTCGTCCACGAGTTCTCTCCTTGTCGACCTGCTCAGGGGATCTTGCTCCCCCTTGGTACCAGGGGACCGTGCTCCCCATTTTGCCGGACCGTCCAAACAGTGTGATCTGTCACAAGGATGCCGCACACGTGTCCCGAGTTAAGCGGCAGGGGTCCAATTGGGGGCTGATCTTCAGGGCTCGGGGCGGATGTCAGTGCCTGGCTTTAGGCTGGCCGGGTGTCCAAATCGCCGGTGAGAGCACAGGCCAAGGGGGCTGGGCGGGTGGTTGTACGTCGTGATTCCGCTGTGGGCGAACAGAACCCCGGTGGCGGAAAGAAACCGGCAAAAGCGGCGAAGCGTGCCGTCAAGCCGCCGAAGCCCGAGTCCCGTACGGCCCTGGTCCGCCGGGCCCGCCGGATCAACCGCGAGCTCGCCGAGGTCTTCCCGTACGCCCACCCCGAACTGGACTTCGACAACCCCTTCCAGCTCCTGGTCGCCACGGTCCTGTCCGCCCAGACCACCGACCTCCGCGTCAACCAGACGACCCCCGCGCTCTTCGCGAAGTACCCCACCCCCGAGGACCTGGCCGCCGCCAACCCGGAGGAGGTCGAGGAGATCCTGCGCCCGTGCGGGTTCTTCCGGGCCAAGACCAGGTCGGTCATAGGCCTGTCCAAGGCCCTGAGCGAGGACTTCGGCGGCGAGGTGCCAGGACGCCTCGAAGACCTCGTGAAACTGCCCGGCGTCGGCCGCAAGACCGCCTTCGTCGTGCTCGGCAACGCCTTCGGGCGGCCCGGCATCACCGTGGACACGCACTTCCAGCGGCTGGTGCGGCGCTGGCGGTGGACCGAGCAGACCGACCCCGACAAGATCGAGGCCGAGATCGGGGCACTGTTCCCCAAGAGCGACTGGACCGACCTCTCGCATCACGTGATCTGGCACGGCCGCCGCATCTGCCACGCCCGCAAACCGGCCTGCGGCGCCTGCCCCATCGCCCCGCTCTGCCCGGCGTACGGCGAGGGCGAGACGGACCCCGAGAAGGCGAAGAAGCTCCTCAAGTACGAGAAGGGCGGCTTCCCCGGGCAGCGCCTGAACCCCCCGCAGGCCTACTTGGACGCGGGCGGGAAGGCGGCACCGCCGCTGGGAGCCGCCGGATGACCAACGCAAGCGACATGGTGGCGCTGAGCAAGGACGGGCTGCCCTCCTGGCTGACCCCCGTCGTCCACGCCGTGGAAACCGTCGAGCCCATACAGCTGAGCCGCTTCCTGCCCCCGAAGAACGGCGCCGGCCGGCAATCCGCCGTACTCGTCCTGTTCGGCGACGGAGAACGCGGTCCTGAGCTGCTCCTGATGGAGCGTGCCAGCTCCCTGCGCTCGCACGCGGGCCAGCCCTCCTTCCCCGGCGGCGCCCTCGACCCCGAGGACGGCGACCCGAAGGCCGACGGACCGCTGCGGGCCGCTCTCCGCGAGGCCGAGGAGGAGACCGGCCTCGACCCGACGGGCGTGCAGCTCTTCGGGGTCCTGCCCCGGCTGTACATCCCGGTCAGCGAGTTCGTGGTCACCCCCGTCCTCGGCTGGTGGCGCGAGCCGAGCCCGGTCGGCGTCGTCGACCCGAACGAGACGGCCCGGGTCTTCACCGTGCCCGTGGCGGATCTCACGGACCCCGCTCACCGCGCCACCGCCGTCCACCCCAGCGGCCACCGAGGTCCGGCATTCCTGGTCGAATCGGCTCTGGTCTGGGGTTTCACCGCGGGGATCATCGACCGGTTGCTGCACTTCGCGGGCTGGGAGCGGCCCTGGGACCGGGAGAAGCAGGTCCCGCTGGACTGGCGGTCATGACAGGCTGGTCGCCGTGCTGTGTGAATCGGGGGGCCGTGAAGTGACGAGGCGAGGCTTGAAGCGGTGAACGTGCTGGACATCCTGCTGCTGGTCGCCGCGGTGTGGTTCGCGATCGTCGGCTACCGCCAGGGCTTCGTCGTCGGCATCCTGTCGGTGATCGGTTTCCTCGGCGGCGGACTCGTCGCCGTCTATCTGCTCCCGGTGATCTGGGACGCCCTGACGGACAACTCCGAGGTGGGCACGACCGCCGCCGTCGTCGCCGTGGTCGTCGTCATCGTCTGCGCCTCCGTCGGCCAGGCCCTCACCACCCACCTCGGCAACAAGCTGCGCCGCTACATCACCTGGTCCCCGGCCCGCGCCCTGGACGCCACCGGCGGCGCCCTGGTCAACGTCGTGGCGATGCTGCTGGTCGCCTGGCTGATCGGTTCGGCGCTGGCCGGCACCACCCTGCCGACGCTCGGCAAGGAGGTCCGTAACTCCAAGGTGCTGCTCGGGGTGTCCCGGGCGCTGCCGGCGCAGGCCGACACCTGGTTCGCCGACTTCTCCTCGGTCCTCGCGCAGAACGGCTTCCCGCAGGTCTTCAGCCCGTTCTCCAACGAGCCCATCACCGACGTACGGCCGCCCGACCCGGCGCTCGCCAACAGCGGCGTGGCCACCCGCGCGAAGCGATCCATCGTCAAGGTCGTGGGTACCGCGGACAGTTGCGGCAAGGTCCTGGAGGGCACCGGCTTCGTCTTCGCCGACCGCCGCGTGATGACCAACGCCCATGTGGTGGGCGGCGTCGACGAACCCACCGTCCAGATAGGCGGAGAGGGCCGCAAGTACGACGCGCAGGTCGTGCTGTACGACTGGAAGCGCGACATCGCCGTGCTCGACGTACCGGATCTGGACGCGCCCGCGCTGGAGTTCACCTCCACCGACGCCCGCAGCGGCGACGGCGCGATCATCGCCGGCTTCCCGGAGAACGGCGCCTACGACGTCCGCGCCGCCCGCGTCCGCGGCCGGATCCCGGCCAACGGTCCGGACATCTACCACCGCGGCACCGTGCACCGCGACGTCTACTCGCTGTACGCGACCGTCCGCCAGGGCAACTCCGGCGGCCCGCTGCTCACGCCCGAGGGCAAGGTGTACGGCGTGGTCTTCGCGAAGTCGCTCGACGACGCCGACACCGGCTATGCGCTCACCGCGGACGAGATCCAGGACGACATCGCCGCCGGACGCACCGCGAACGAGCAGGTGGACAGCGACAGCTGCGCGCTGTGAGCCCCTGGTGAAAGAAGCCCCGGGGCGGTCAGCCGCGGGGGTGGCGCAGGCGTACCGAGACCCAGCGGGCCCGGCGGCGCAGGATGCGCGGAATCCCCACCCGGGGGTCGGCGCCCGCGAGTTGCGGGGCACTGCCGCCCTGGTGAGAGCTCAGGGCGCTGCCCGAGCGGCGGTTGCGTGCTACGTCGTTGTAGTCGTGCGTCCAGCCCATACCCCGACGTCTGCCCCTGCCCCAAGGTCGATAACCGCCCCCAGGGCCCCCAATTGGCCTATGCGCCGGGCAATTGGCTGTTCGTAGTACAGATGTTCAGACCTGGAACACCGGGAGCGCCGGAGCGGTCACCGACCGGGTTCGGGTTCCGCGCTCACCTGTCCGGTTCGGGATCCTTCAGCCAATTGACCAGTTCCGCGGTGAAAGCCACGGGATCCTCCTCATGCGGGAAGTGTCCCAGGCCGTCGAACAGGCGCCAGCGGTACGGGGCTTCGACGTACTCGCCGGAACCGGCCGCGCTGCGGGTGCGCAGCACCGGGTCCAGGGAGCCGTGCAGATGCAGCGTCGGCACCCGGACCGGGCGCTTCATCCGGCGGTTGAACTGGATGCCGTCGGGACGCGCCAGCGAGCGGACCATCCAGCGGTACGGCTCGATCGAGCAGTGCGCGGTGGAGGGGATGCACATCGCACGCCGGTACATGTCGACCGCGTCGTCCTCCGGGAGCCGCGGTCCGGACCAGTCCCGGACCAGCCGGCCCACCAGCGCCCCGTCGTCGGCGGTCAGCTGCCGCTCCGGGATCCAGGGCCGCTGGAACCCCCAGATGTAGGAGCCCGCGGTCGTCTGCTTGACGTCCGAGAGCATCGCCGAGCGCCAGCGCCGCGGATGCGGCATCGAGGCGACCGCGAGCCGCCGTACCAGCTTCGGGCGCATCACCGCCGCCGTCCACGCCAGATAGCCGCCCAGGTCGTGGCCGACGAGGGCGGCGTCCGGCTCGCCGAGGGAGCGGATCACTCCGGTGATGTCGAGCGCCAGGTTGGCGGGGTCGTACCCGCGCGGGGTGCGGTCGCTGCCGCCGACACCGCGCAGGTCCATGGCGACGGCCCGGAACCCGGCGTCGGCGAGCGCCGGGAGCTGGTGCCGCCACGTCCACCAGAACTGCGGGAAGCCGTGCAGGAGCAGGACCAGCGGCCCGTCGCCCATCTCGGCGATGTGGAAGCGCGCACCATTGGCCGCCACGTCCCGATGGGTCCAGGGACCATCGAGTCGTGCGACCGAGGCAGGCTGCGCCGGAGGGGTGAGGGCCGGGTCCGTCATGACGACGAGCGTGCCACAGGCTCGAGGGCGGCGGGCGACCGGTCCTCCAGGGCCGGGACCGGACGCGGGTGCGGCTTGGCGTTCTGCAGGACGCCCGCGGTCTCCTTCACCGAGGCGGCGACCTTCTGCGGTCCCTTGCCCTTCTTGGCCTTCTTCGCGAAGACGACGCCGATGAGCGCGAGGGCCACGGCGATGAGCACGTTCGCGGCGAAGGAGAGCAGGAAGCAGAGGGCGAGGTTCCAGTCGCTCCAGGTCCGGATGCCGTAGGCCAGGGCGAAGTTGAGCATCGGCAGGGAGAACACCAGCACCGCGCCGGCCACCATGAACGCGCCGCCGCTGGTCGCGCCGCGCTTCACGTCCCGCTTGAGCTGCGCCTTGGCCAGCGCGATCTCGTCGTGCACCAATGCCGACATCTCGGTCGTCGCCGAGGCGAACAGCTGGCCGATGCTGCGTTCGGCGCCGACCGGGCTGCCGTCGGGTGCGCTCATCGCGTTCTCCCTCTTGTGACTTCTGACCGTCTGGGTGAGGTCTCGTCTTTTGTACCGTCCCGTCAGATCATGCCCGACGGTCGTTCTCCTCGCCTGCCCCGCCCGTCACTTCGGCAAGCCGCGCAAGTTCCGCCGCCTTCTCCTCGGCCATCCGGCGGTGCTCGGCGGCCTTGCGCTCATGGATGGCGGCCATCCGCAGGTGGTACTCCGGATCGTCCTGCTCGTAGATGTCGGGGACACCGGAGTGGTCCTCGTCGCGCTCCTCGGCCTCGGTCATCCGGCGGTAGCGGCTGTTCCGTACCTTCAGCAGCACGGTCGCCAGGGTCGCCGCGATGAGGGAGCCCAGCAGAACGGCCGCCTTCACCTCGTCCGTCAGAGTGGAGTCGCCCTCGAAGGCGAGCTCACCGATGAGCAGCGAGACGGTGAAGCCGATGCCGGCCAGGGTCGCCACCGCGAAGACATCCGCCCAGGCCAGCTCCTCGCTGAGGGAGGCCCGGGTGAAGCGGGCGGTCAGCCAGGTACCGCCGAAGATGCCGACCGCCTTGCCGACGACGAGTCCGAGGACGACGCCCAGGGTCTCCGGCCGGGTGAACACCTCGGCCAGCGCCCCGCCGGAGACGGTGACACCGGCGCTGAACAGGGCGAACAGCGGCACCGCCAGGCCCGCCGAGAGCGGCCGGACCAGGTGCTCGACGCGCTCGCCCAGGGAGTGCTCCTCGCCCTCGCGCGGGGTGCAGCGCAGCATCAGTCCCATCGCGACACCGGCGATGGTGGCGTGGATGCCGCTGTTGTACATCAGTGCCCAGATCACCAGCGCCAGCGGGACGTAGACGTACCAGCCGCGCACCCGCTTGTGCAGCAGCAGCCAGAAGACGGCAAGGCCGGCGAAGGCGCCGCCGAGGGCCGCGAAGTTCAGGGTGTCGGTGAAGAAGATCGCGATGATCAGGATCGCGAAGAGGTCGTCGACGACGGCGAGGGTGAGCAGGAAGGCGCGCAGAGCGCTCGGAAGGGAGGTGCCGATGACGGCGAGCACGGCGAGCGCGAAGGCGATGTCGGTGGCGGTGGGCACGGCCCAGCCGTCCAGTGAGCCGCCGCCCACGACGTTGGTGAGGACGTAGACGAGCGCCGGTACGGCCATTCCGCACAGCGCGGCGACCACCGGCAGCACGGCGGCCTTGGGATCCCTGAGATCACCGGCGACCAGCTCGCGCTTGAGCTCGATCCCGGCGACGAAGAAGAAGATCGCGAGCAGTCCGTCGGCGGCCCAGTGCGCGACCGAGAGGTCGAGGCCGAGCGCTGCGGGCCCGAAGTGGTGGTCGCTGACGCTGTCGTAGCTGTCGCTCAGCGCCGGGACGTTCGCCCAGACCAGCGCGGCGACGGCGGCCACGAGCAGCAGCACCCCGCCGACGGTCTCGGTGCGCAGGGCGTCCGCGACGAAGGTCCGCTCGGGCAGGGACAGCCGTCCGAGAACCTTGCGGCTGGTGCGGGGCGCGGACACGGGGACCTCCGGAAAGTGGGCAGCACAAACACTTGCCGACCAGACTTCCCGGCGCACCTTGAGCAGTTCTTTACGCCCTTTTAGCGTACCCAACCAGGGGCGGACCGGCGCACGACGGACCCCGTGACGCACGTCGGGGAGCGCCCGGCGCCGGACGCTCCCCGTGTGTCGGCGGCCCGCTCAGTCCTCGCTGGGCGCGGCCGGCAGCTTGGCCTGGATGAGGTCCATGACCGTGGAGTCGGTCAGCGTGGTGACATCGCCCAGCTCACGGTTCTCCGCGATGTCCCGCAGGAGTCGGCGCATGATCTTGCCGGAGCGGGTCTTCGGCAGCTCCGCCACCGGCAGGATCCGCTGGGGCTTGGCGATCGGGCCCAGCGTCGCGCCCACGTGGTTGCGCAGCTCCGCGACCAGGTCATCGGTCTCCGCCGCCGTGCCCCTGAGGATCACGAAGGCGACGATCGCCTGCCCGGTCGTCTCGTCCGCCGCGCCGACCACGGCCGCCTCGGCGACCGAGGGGTGCGACACGAGCGCCGACTCGACCTCGGTGGTGGAGATGTTGTGGCCGGACACGAGCATGACGTCGTCGACCCGGCCGAGCAGCCAGACATCGCCGTCGTCGTCCTTCTTCGCGCCGTCACCGGCGAAGTACTTGCCCTCGAAACGCGCCCAGTAGGTGTCGAGGAAGCGCTGGTCGTCGCCCCAGATGGTGCGCAGCATGGACGGCCAGGGCTCGGTCAGGACCAGGTAGCCGCCACCGCCGTTCGGCACCTCCTGGGCCTCGTCGTCGACGACGGTCGCGGCGATGCCGGGCAGCGGGGTCTGGGCGGAACCCGGCTTGGTCTCGGTGACACCGGGCAGCGGCGAGATCATCATCGCGCCGGTCTCGGTCTGCCACCAGGTGTCCACGATCGGGGTCCGGTCGCCGCCGATGTGCTTGCGGTACCAGATCCACGCCTCGGGGTTGATCGGCTCACCGACGGATCCGAGGACACGGAGGGAGGACAGGTCGAACTTCGCGGGGATGTCGTCGCCCCACTTCATGAACGTACGGATCGCCGTCGGCGCCGTGTACAGGATGGTCACCCCGTACTTCTGGATGATCTCCCAGAACCGGCCCTGGTGCGGGGTGTCCGGCGTGCCCTCGTACATCACCTGGGTGGCGCCGTTGGCGAGCGGGCCGTAGACGATGTAGGAGTGCCCGGTGACCCAGCCGACGTCGGCGGTGCACCAGTAGACGTCGGTCTCCGGCTTGAGGTCGAAGACGGCGTGGTGGGTGTAGGACGTCTGGGTGAGGTAGCCGCCGGAGGTGTGCAGGATGCCCTTCGGCTTACCGGTGGTGCCCGAGGTGTAGAGGATGAACAGCGGGTGCTCCGCCTCGAACGCCTCCGGCGTGTGCTCCGCGCTCTGCCGCCCGACGAGGTCGTGCCACCACACGTCCCGGCTGTCGTCCCAGGCGACCTCCTGGCCGGTGCGCTGGACCACGAGGACATGTTCGACGTTGTCGACCTTGGAGACGGCCTCGTCGACGGCCGGCTTCAGCGCGGACGGCTTGCCGCGCCGGTAACCGCCATCGGAGGTGATGACGACCTTGGCGTCGGCGTCCTGGATACGGGTCGCGAGCGCGTCCGCGGAGAAGCCGCCGAAGACCACGGAGTGCGCGGCGCCGATCCGGGCGCAGGCGAGCATCGCCACGGCCGTCTCGGGGATCATCGGCATGTAGACGGCGACCCGGTCGCCCTTGCGGACGCCCAGCTCCAGCAGCGCGTTCGCCGCCTTGGAGACCTCGTCCTTGAGCTCGGCGTAGGTGATGGCGCGGCTGTCGCCGGGCTCCCCCTCGAAGTGGATGGCGACCCGGTCCCCGAGCCCGGCCTCCACATGCCGGTCCACGCAGTTGTACGCGACATTGAGCGCGCCGTCCTTGAACCACTTCGCGAACGGCGGGTTCGACCAGTCCAGCGTCTCGGTCGGCTCCTTGGCCCAGGTCAGCCGACGGGCCTGCTCGGCCCAGAAGCCGAGCCTGTCAGCCTTGGCCTGTTCGTACGCCTCCGCGGTGACGTTGGCGTGCGCGGCCAGGTCGGCGGGCGGTGCGAACCTGCGCTCTTCCTTGAGCAGGTTGGCCAGGCTTTCGTTGCTCACGACATCTCCCTTTCCCAGGGTGTCCGTTGTGTCCCAGGCCACAGCTCATCAGACCCGGGGGCCCGATGACAAGGGCCGACGGGAAATTGGTTTAGACCTGTGTGCGGCCCGGTCCGCGGCCGTTGTCCGGTAGTCGGCGTCATCCGTATCCACGGACGCTGACCAGGGAGAGTTCAGACCCTGTAACGCCTTTCACATTCCGGGCAACGGCGCCACGACCGGCCTCAGACCGACAGGTCCGCCGCCCGTACATGATCGAACACCTGGTCCTCGTCCGCCCCGGTGAGCAGATACGCCTGCGCCTCGCCCACGTGGAAGTACATCCCGTGCAGCTCCAGCGCCCTGTCCCGCAGCGCCCGCGCCACCGACTCATGGGCCCGCAGATGCTCCAACTGCTGCACCACATTGGTCAGACAGAGCTGCTCCACCGCGTCGGCGGGCGCCCGCCCGGCCAGCCGCGGCCACGGCCTGCCGTCGTCGGCCATCCGCGCGAGGCTCGGCAGCCCGTGCCGCAGCCACCGCTTGAGCGGGGTCGGCGCACCGCCCGGCTCGGAGCTGAGCAGCGCCTGCATCGCCCCGCACCCCGAGTGCCCGCACACCGTGATGGAGCGCACCTTCAGCACGTCCACCGCGTACTCGATCGCGGCGCCCACCGAGTCGTCCCCGCTCTCCTCGCCCGGCTGGGGGCAGCACGTCCCCGAGTTGGCCGGGGGAGGGACGAGGTTGCCCACATTGCGCACCACGAACAGGTCACCGGGACCACTGGAGGTGATCATCGAGGTGACCAGCCGGGAGTCGGCACAGGTGAGGAACAGCTGGGAGGGCCGCTGCCCCTCGCGCGCCAGCCGGGCCAGCTCGCTGCGCACCAGCGGTGCGGTGTTGCGCTGGAACGCGCTGATGCCACGCGCCAGTTCATGCCCGCTCGGCCCATGGGCGGGCCGGTCCGCATCCGCCCCGGCTCCGGTGCCGAGGCCCGGGGCGTCCGGCCGAGCACCGGGCTCGGGTGCGGGCTGCGGGCGCTCGCACTGGTGGTTGCGCCAGGGCGTCCAGGGGCTGCAACGGCAGCCGGTGGGGGCGGCCGGGTCGGCGGACCGGGGTTCGGCCTGCCCGGTCACGGGGACTCCGGGCTCGGCGATCCGCAGCCCCGCCCGACGGCCGGTGAGCTCGACGGAACCCCCCCGCGCGGTGTGCGTGCTCTGCCAGTCCTGGAGCGTCTCGTACGCCGCGTGGTCCATGAAGGACCCGTCCAACTCCACGACGGTATGGGTCCCTTGGGGTACGAGATGCAGGGCACGGCTGAGCCGGGGCACCGCGAGGAAGGTCAACTGGCCTCGGACGCGTACGTGATGGACTCCTTCCTTCTCGTCGTGGGTGATCCGGGTGCGGGCCAGGCGGTGCAGGGCGACGGCGACGGCGACAGCGATCCCCAGCGTCACGCCCTCCAGGACGCCGAAGAAGACCACGCCGGCGGTGGTGACGGCGTAGACCAGCACTTCTCGGTGGCGGGTCACCGTGCGGATGTGGTGCAGGGACACCATCTGGATGCCGACGGCCATCACCAGGGCGGCGAGTGAGGCGAGCGGGATGAGCTCCAGGAGCGGGACCATCAGCAGCGCGGCGACTACTACGAGAACGCCGTGCAGCATCGTGGAGTTCCGGCTCACGGCACCCGCGTTCACATTCGCCGAACTCCGCACCGCGACCCCGGCCACGGGCAGTCCGCCCAGGCCGCCGGAGACGATGTTGGCGGCGCCCTGCCCGAGCAGTTCGCGGTCCAGGCCGGAGCGGCCGACATCGGCCGGCGGACCGGGGCGGGCGGCGACCAGCTTGTCCACGGCGACCGCGCCGAGCAGCGACTGCACACTGCACACCAGGGTGGTGGTCAGCACGGCCGCCACGATGCCGAGCACCGGGCCCTCGGGGAGCCCGGCCAGCGCGTGGCTGCTCCAGGACGGCAGGTCGACCTTGGGCAGCTTCAGCGCGGCGAGCGAGGCGGCCGCGGTGGCTCCGGTGACGGCGATCAGGGCGGCCGGGATCCTGCGCAGGAGCTGTCCGGCCCGGCCGGGGACGCGCGGCCAGAGCAGCAGCAAGGCGAGGGTGAGTGCGCTCACCGAGACGGCGGCCGGGTGCATCTCGGCCAACTGGGCGGGCAGGGCACGCAGATTGTCGGGGACGGAGCTCTGCGGGGTGCCGCCGAGGACGATGTGCAGCTGGGCGACGGCGATGGTGACGCCGATGCCCGCGAGCATGCCGTGCACGATGGCGGGGCTGACGGCGAGCGCGCTGCGCGCCACGCGCAGACACCCCAGGCCGAGTTGGACGACCCCGGCGAGGACGGTGATGGCGCAGGTCGTGCGCCATCCGTAGCGCTGGATGAGGTCGGCGGTGACCACCGTGAGCCCGGCGGCGGGGCCGCTGACCTGGAGCGGGGAGCCGCCGAGACGGCCGGCGACGAGCCCGCCGACGGCGGCGGCGACCAGCCCGGCCTGGAGGGGGGCGCCGGTGGCGAGCGCGATGCCGAGGGACAGCGGCAGGGCGATCAGGAAGACCGCGATGGACGCGGACACATCGGCACCGGCGAGCCGGAAGCGACGCGGACGGGTGGGTGGCGGACTGTGGGACTGGTGGGAGTGCTCGGGCCGGGTGGGATCGGTGGTGCGGGTGGGGACGCAGGCTGACATGGTTCCCGTCTCCTCCGGGGCAGCGCGGTCGCGGATCTGGCGGTCCCCGTCCGGATGGCGGGGGGTCGGGTCGGCGGCCGTGGGTCACGGCGTGCAGTGGCGGGATGAATCAACGCTCGGTAAACGGATCGTAATGCAGAGTAAAGGACGAGCATAGAGTTTCCGGGCAAATGGGCGAATAGCTCACCTGAATGAGTGAAGTGGTCAGGCGGTCGGCTTGTCGTATTAATTCCTTCTCGGTCCCGTGCGATCTTGACGGCGCTGTCGGCGCTTTTCCGGCAGATCGCCAGAAAACGCCTCTTTCGGCGTTGGCCCCGAGAGAAGGAAGTAGGTGGGCGGAATGGCCGCCACCCAGAGGATCGCCGCGGGCGCCGTGGTCGCCGCGGTCTGTGCCGCATCACTTGCCGGCTGCGCGACCGGCGGCGAGGGCGAGAAGGCCGGGGCCCCCGGTCCGCAGAAGGCGAAGCCGGCCCAGGCGCCGCCCAAGAGCCCGGTCCGGCTGATCGGCGACGGCTCGACCGCGTACACCGGGGCCCAGCCTCATCTGCCGCGGCCCGAGCGTCTGAAGCCGGGTCAGAAACCGCCGCAGTTCGTGGTGTTCTCCTGGGACGGCGCGGGCGAGGACGGACAGCGGCTGTTCTCCCACTTCCGCAAGGTCGCCAAGGCCAACAACGCGACGATGACGTACTTCCTGAGCGGTGTGTACATGCTCCCCGAGGTCAAGCGGGACCTGTACCGGCCGCCGCAGCACTCGCCGGGCCGCTCCGACATCGGCTTCAACGACGAGCAGGGCATCGCCGACACCGTCGAGCAACTGCGCGGCGCGTGGCTGGAGGGCAACGAGATCGGCACCCACTTCAACGGCCACTTCTGCGGCAAGGGCGGCGGTGTCGGCGAGTGGTCCGTGGCGGAGTGGAAGGAGGAGATCGCGCAGGCGAAGCAGTTCGTGAAGTCCTGGAAGACCAACACCGGGATGAGGAAGTCCTCGCCGCTGCCCTTCGACTACGACAAGGAGCTCATCGGCGCCCGCACCCCGTGTCTGGAGGGCCGCAAGAACTTCATGCAGGCCGCCCGCGAGCTGGGCTTCCGCTACGACACCAGCGGCGTCAACAACCAGGTCTGGCCCAAGAAGCAGGACGGCCTGTGGGACCTGTCGATGCAGCTGGTGCCGTTCCCCGGGCGCAAGTTCGAGCAGCTGACCATGGACTACAACTTCATGGTCAACCAGTCCGGCACCACCAGCCAGGGTGACCCGGACAAGTACGCGTTCTGGGGCGACCAGATGCGCGACGGCCTGCTCCAGGGCTTCCAGCGGGCCTACGACGGCAACCGTGCGCCCCTGATCATCGGCAACCACTTCGAGTCCTGGAACGGCGGCACCTATATGCGGGCCATCGAGGACGTCATCGAGAGCGTGTGCACCAGGGCCGAGGTGCGCTGTGTCTCCTTCCGGCAGCTCGCCGACTGGCTGGACACCCAGGACCCCGACAC
Source organism: Streptomyces cinnabarinus (assembly GCF_027270315.1). Lineage (NCBI taxonomy): Bacteria > Bacillati > Actinomycetota > Actinomycetes > Kitasatosporales > Streptomycetaceae > Streptomyces > Streptomyces cinnabarinus. The sequence continues at coordinate 4,935,314 of NZ_CP114413.1, forward strand.
GCTGGCCAAACTGACCACACTGACGGTCGGCGAGGCCCCGAAGCAGGGCTGGGCGGACTTCCTGTCGGGCCGCCCGGCCCCGGCCCCCAAGGGAGTGCCCGGGGCGCCGGCGGCCCGGCAGTAGCGCCCGCTCGCACGGGCGGACGGAAGCGCGCTCACGCGGGAGCGGCAACGCTCTCGTCGAGCACGAACGAGGGGTCGACCTGCGCGGCCAGGTCGGCCCCCACCCGCTCGTTCCCCCACGACTGCGCGTTCTTCAGATGGAAGTGCACCATCTGGCGGGTGTAGCGCTCCCAGTCCCGGGCGTCGTACGTCGCGTCCACGGCGTCCCGCAACCGGTGCAGGGCGCGGCGGTTGGTGTCCTCCAGGAGCTCGAACCGGGGCGGGCGGCCCTTCTCCATGGCGCGCACCCAGTCCGAGTGCCCGACCGTGACGAGCAGGTCGTCCCCGGCCTCCGCGCGCAGGAAGTCGAGGTCCTCCGGACCGTGCACCTTGTTGCCGACGACCTTCAGCTCGACGCCGAAGTCGCGGGCGTACTCCTTGTACTGGCGATAGACGGAGACCCCCTTCCGGGTCGGTTCGGCGACGAGGAACGTCATGTCGAAGCGGGTGAACATGCCGGAGGCGAAGGAGTCCGAGCCCGCGGTCATGTCGACCACGACGTACTCGTCGGGCCCGTCCACCAGGTGGTTCAGGCACAGCTCCACCGCTCCCGTCTTGGAGTGGTAGCAGGCGACCCCCAGGTCGGCGTCGGTGAAGGGGCCGGTGACCATCAAACGGACGGCACCGCCGTCGAGTTCCACCGGCCGGGCGCAGGCGTCGTAGACCGGGTTGGGCTCGCGCACCCGCAGCAGCCGGGAGCCCTCGCCGGGCGGAGTGGTCTTGATCATCGTCTCGGTGGAGGCGATCCGCGGGTTCGAGCCGCGCAGGTACCTCTTGATCAGGGGGAGCCGGTCGCCCATCGCGGGCAGCGCGGCCGCCTCGGATTCGTCGAGGCCGAGCGCGGGCCCCAGGTGCTGGTTGATGTCGGCGTCGATCGCGACCACCGGCGCCCCGGTCGCCACGAGGTGGCGGATGAACAGGGAGGACAGGGTCGTCTTGCCGCTGCCGCCCTTCCCGACGAAAGCAATTTTCATGTTCACTAAGGGTAGTGGTGCACTGGCTGTAGGTGACAGTTGGACGTGAAGAAGGCCACTCGATCGTGGGGCGGGGCCGTGGGGTGCGTAATGTCGTACTCATGAGTACGACAGGCGCGACCGCCGATCCGCTCGCGGCCCTGGGCGCGCTGCCCGGTGTGGCCGATTCCGTGGAGTCCGTGCGCAAGGCCGTGGACCGGGTCTACGGGCACCGGATCATGCGCCGCCGCAGCAACACGATCACCTCCGAGGCGGCGCTGCGCGGCGCACGCGGCTCGGCGGCGCTGTCCGGCGCCGACTGGGCGCTGGAAGAGGTGCGCAGGCGCACCGACTTCAGCGGTGACGACGAGGCGCGCACCGTGGGTGCCGCCCTGCGGCTGACCGCCGAGGCGGGGCAACTGCTGTCCATCTGGCGGCAGTCGCCGCTGCGGGTGCTGGCCAGGCTGCATCTGGTGGCGGCGGCGACCAACGGTCCGGAGGTCGGGCGTCCGCGCCAGGCGGGCGAGGCGGTCGACGAGCCGATCGTCGAGCTGCCGCTGCCGAGCGCCGCCGAGGTCAACGGCCGACTTGAGGGCCTGTCCGAACTGATCATCGCGGGCGGCTCCGCGCCGGCACTGGTGACGGCGGCCGTGGTGCACGGCGAACTGCTGGCGCTGCGCCCCTTCACCTCGCGCAACGGCCTGGTCGCCCGCGCGGCCGAGCGCGTCGTGCTGGTGGGCAGCGGCCTCGACCCGAAGTCCGTGTGCCCGTCGGAGGTCGGCTACGCCGAACTCGGCCGCGCGCCCTATCTCGCGGCGCTGGACGGCTACGTCTCCGGCACGGCCGAGGGCATGGCGGCCTGGATCGCGCACTGCGGCAAGGCGGTCGAGCTGGGTGCGCGCGAGTCGACGGCGGTGTGCGAGGCGCTGCAACGCGGGGCGGCGTAGAGGGCCGTCAGGCCGGGGAAAAGGGTTGCGGCGGTACGAGGATTCGTACCGCCGCTGGCATGTTCACCGGGTTACCAAGCGTCCTCGATATGTTGCCCATCAGGCCGGGGACTTTGCCCGTCACCTGGTGCGGCTGGCCCGTAATCGACGGGTCGACGTCGCGTGGGTGCCCAGTGTTCATGCTCGGTCCGTGGGGCCAGTTGCGTTTTTAAGGTGATCCTCTCGGATGTCCTTGGTCTCGCGGGCCGTTGACTCCTTTCTACTCCAGCTCCGGAGCAAGCGGAAGCCCTGGCTGCGGTTCTTTACTTTTGATCCCAAAAGCGAGCCAAACGGGCACCGGGATGCCGAACGGCCCCAAGGTGTGGCGTCGGCGCAGGTCAGACGGTCGCGGTGCGGCGTCGGCTGGCGTACCAGACGAGGCCCGCGGTGGCCGCTGCGGCTCCTATGGCGGCTGCCGCGACCAGCGCCGGACGGGTGGGGACGGAGAGCGTGGGGAGCCGCTGCTTGAGCCGTACCGGACGGTGGAAGTCGAGAATCGGCCACCCGCGTGAGAGCGCTTCGCGGCGCAACGCGCGGTCCGGGTTCACGGCGTGCGGATGGCCCACGGACTGGAGCATCGGCAGATCGGTCGCCGAGTCGCTGTAGGCGTAGCAGCGCGCGAGGTCGTACCCCTCGGACGCGGCCAGCTCCTTGACGGCCTCGGCCTTCGTCGGGCCGTAGGCGTAGTACTCCACCTCTCCGGTGAAGCAGCCGTCGTCGCCCACGACCATCCGGGTGGCCACCACCCGGTCGGCGCCGAGCAGTTCACCGATCGGCTCGACGACCTCGGCGCCCGACGTGGACACGATGACCACGTCGCGGCCGGCGGTGTGGTGCTCCTCGATGAGGGAGGCGGCCTCGTCGTAGATGATCGGGTCGATGAGGTCGTGCAGGGTCTCGGCGACGATCTCCTTGACCTGCTGGACGTTCCAGCCGCGGACGAGCGCCGAGAGGTACTCCCTCGTGCGCTCCATCTGGTCATGGTCCATACCGCCGACGCGGAAGACGAACTGGGCGTATGCGGTCCGCAAGGCGGCCCTGCGGTTGATCAGTCCGCCTTGGTAGAAGGACTTGCTGAACGTGAGCGTGCTCGACTTCGCAATGACCGTCTTGTCCAGGTCAAAGAAGGCCGCTGTGCGGGGCAAGGAGTGGTTTTCCACGACCCCGAGCATAGGCGCAGCCCATTCGGCGTAAGGTGTGGCGCGTGGGTTTGCCTGAGAGGGCTCTCGGGTACACCATGGAAGTCACGGATCGTTCGCGACCGTGCTAACCCGGTCCGGCTCCTCCCCCCCCGAGTCGGCCGTGGGGACGACCCCCGCTCTCCCCCCCGGCGGGGGTCGTCGCATGTCCGGACGGCTTTTCTCTCCTTTCCAGCGGCCTTGAGGCCGGAGTGAGGCGGCTTCGGCCGCCTCCTCGACATGCTCATGATCCGTCACTGTGAGTAGTTGTCGCGCTGCTCTGCGGAAGTCGCACGAGAGTTGGTTCAACGCTCACCGGTATGGGTGACGGCGATATTCACAGCCGCTGAGTTGTCCACAGTTTTCGACCAAGATCCACACGATTTCCGGCAACGCCGCACCGTGATTCCAACGCGTCCCGCCGGAGCCGACTTCATGGCCGGTTCCGGTTAGTCCGGCGTGTTTGGCCGGTTCGTATCGGCCGCTCATATGGAGACCGGTTGCCCGGTTCTTCACACGTTTGGGAATCGCGGGGCCGCAGGGGCTGCGCGAGAGAAGCAGCAAGGGGGAGACCATGGCCGCAGCCGTCACTCAGGAACCGCCGCCCGCCGCCGCGGGCCGGCCGGGCGCACCGCTGATCGTCACTGAGGACGCCGGGCTGTTGGACGACCTGCTGCGCCTGTGCGCGGCGGCGGGTGCCACACCCGAGGTCCATCACGGGATCCCGGAGCCGCGCGGCAGTTGGGAGGCCGCGCCGCTCGTCCTGGTCGGCGACGACGCCGCCCAGCGGGTGCGCGGCGCCGCCCGCAGGCGCTCGGTGGTGCTGGTCGGCCGGGACCAGGACGACTCCGGGGTCTGGCGCCGGGCCGTCGAGATCGGCGCCGACCACGTCCTGATGCTCCCTGACGGGGAGCAGTGGCTGGTCGACCGCATCGCCGACGTGGCCGAGGGAGTCGGCAGGCCCGCCCTCACCGTCGGCGTCATCGGCGGGCGGGGCGGTGCGGGCGCCTCCACGCTCGCGTGCGCCCTCGCCGTCACCTCCGCGCGGGAGGGACTGCGCACCCTGCTCGTGGACGCCGATCCCCTGGGCGGCGGACTCGATGTACTCCTCGGGGGTGAAACGGCCGAAGGCCTGCGCTGGCCCGCCTTCGCCGCCTCACGCGGGCGGGTCGGCGGCGGCGCCCTGGAGGAGTCGCTGCCCCGGCTGCACGACCTGCGGGTGCTCAGCTGGGACCGCGGGGACTGTGTCGCCGTACCGCCGCAGGCCGTACGGGCGGTGCTGGCCGCCGCCCGCCGCCGGGGCGGCACGGTCGTCGTCGACCTGCCGCGCCGGATCGACGACGGCGTCGCCGAGGCGCTCGCCCAGCTCGACATCGGCCTTCTGGTGGTCCCCGCCGAACTGCGTGCCGTCGCGGCGGCCGGACGGGTGGCCTCCGCGGCCGGGATGGTGCTGGGCGATCTGCGGGTGGCGGTCCGCGGGCCGTACGCCCCCGGCCTCGACGACCGCGAGGTGGCCCGGCTCCTCGGCCTGCCCCTGGCGGGAGAGGTGCCGACGGAGGCGGGACTGCGCCGTCGGCACGAGAGCAAGGCGCCGCCTGCCGCGGCGGGACGCGGTCCGCTGGCGCGCTTCTGCCGGGGCTTCTGGGAGCGGGCGTTGGTGGAGGCGGCATGAGTACGTTCCTGGGATTGGAGGCCGTCGACGCCGCTCGCTCCGCGGCCGGGGCGGACATGACGCCCGCGCTGCTCGACGGGGTGCGGCGCAGACTCGCGGAGAGTGGGGCCGAGCCGACACCCGCGCGGGTGGCGCAGGCGCTGCGGGAACAGGGGCGGGTGCTCGGGGACGCCGAAGTCCTGGGCGCGGCCGAGCAGTTGCGGTCCGAGCTGGTCGGCAGCGGGCCGCTGGAACCCCTGCTCGCCGATCCGTCGGTGACGGATGTGCTGGTCTCGGCGCCGGACCGGGTCTGGGTGGACCGCGGCGGCGGACTTGAGCTGACCGGCGTCCGCTTCCCCGACGCGGCGGCCGTACGACGCCTCGCGCAGCGGCTGGCCGCGGTGGCCGGACGGCGCCTGGACGACGCGCGGCCCTGGGCCGACGCCCGCCTGCCCGACGGGACCCGGCTGCACGCGGTCCTGCCCCCGGTGGCCGTCGGCTGCACCTGCCTGTCCCTTCGGGTCGTACGGCCGCGGGCGTTCACGCTCGACGAACTGGTCGCCGCGGGCACGGTGCCGCCGGGCGGGGACCGGGTGCTGCGGGCGCTGATGGAGGCGCGGCTGTCCTTCCTCATCAGCGGTGGGACGGGCAGCGGCAAGACCACGCTGCTGAGCGCGTTGCTCGGGCTGGTCGGGCCGGGCGAACGGATCGTGCTCGCCGAGGACTCCGCCGAGCTGCGGCCCGACCATCCACACGTCGTACGGCTGGAGACCAGACCCGCCAACCAGGAGGGCGCGGGGCTCGTCACGCTCCAGGACCTGGTGCGGCAGGCACTGCGGATGCGGCCGGACCGGCTGGTGGTGGGTGAGGTGCGGGGGCCGGAGGTGGTTCATCTGCTGGCCGCTCTCAACACGGGACATGAGGGCGGCTCAGGAACTGTCCATGCCAATGCGGCCGCCGATGTCCCGGCCCGCCTGGAGGCGCTCGGCACGGCGGCCGGGCTCGACCGGGCGGCACTGCACAGCCAGGTGGCGGCAGCGCTGTCGGTGGTCCTGCATCTCGTGCGGGGCCGCGACGGGCGGCGGCGGATCGCCGAGGTGCAGGTGCTGGAGCGGGATCCGTCGGGGCTGGTGCGGACGGTGCCCGCGCTGCGGTGGGGGACGGGGGCGTTCGTGGCGGAGCGGGGGTGGGCGCGGTTGCGGGGGCTCTTGCGGTGCGAGGGCGATGGGCCGGTGGTGCCGGAAGGCCGGATGAGGAGTGGGGACTGCGATGGGTGAGACGGGGATGGGCGGGGCTTCGGCGGGGGCGGTTCTCTGTGCCGGGGCGGCTGTTCTGTGGCTGATGAACGGGCGGAATGCCGGGGCTCGGCGGGCGCGGTTGCTGCTCGCCGGGGGCGGGGTGACGGGGGCCGGGCCGCCCGGCTGGCGCGAGACCGCGGCCGGTGAGGCGCGGCGGATCCGGGGGCGGTTGCGGGCCGAGTGGTGGGCGGTGGCCGTCGGGGCAGCGCTGGCGGTACTCGGGGCCTCTGTGCTGCCGCTCGTCGCCGGGGCGGCCGGGGTGCCGTTGCTGCGGCGGGGTCGGGTGGCCGGTCAGGCGCGGCGGGCTCGGGAGCGGCGGGGCGACGCGGTGATCGCGCTGTGCGCGGCGCTCGCCGGGGAGGTACGCGCGGGACGGCAGCCGGGCGAGGCGTTGCTGCGGGCCGCGCGGGACTCCGGCGGACTCGGCGAGGCGCAGGCGACGGTGCTGGCCGCCGCGCGGTTCGGCGGCGAGGTCCCCGGCGCCCTCGCGGCGGCGGCGCGACAACCGGGTGCCGAAGGGCTGCTGGGGCTCGCGGCGTGCTGGCGGGTGGCCGTGGACCAGGGCGCAGGGCTCGCGGCCGGACTGGACCGGCTCGAAGCGGCACTGCGGGCCGAGCGGGACCAACGGCAGGACCTGCGGGCGCAGTTGGCGGGTGCCCGGTCCACGGCGCTGATGCTCGCCGGGCTGCCGGTGCTGGGACTTCTCCTGGGCGCGGTCATGGGCGCCGATCCCCTGCGGGTGCTGCTGCACAGCGGTGCCGGGTTCGGGTGCCTGCTCGCGGGAGGGGTGCTGGAGGGGCTGGGCGTGTGGTGGGCGCTGCGGATCGTGCGCGGGGCGGAGGCGGTGTGAGCGGGGCGAGTCGGGAGGAGGAGGCGCTGTGAGTGCGGAAGTTGTCCACAGGCTGGGGGTTGTTGTGGGGATCGCGCTGGGGCTGGGGTGGCTGGTGCGCTGGGTGGGGGTCGTGCGGTGCGAGCGACGGGCACGGCGGCGGCTCGCCGAGCTGCTGGCCGCCGTGGAGGCACCGGCCGCGCGGAGGTGCGACGTGACGGACCTGGTGCGGCGGTGGGCGCCTGTCGTGGCGGTGGGGTGTGCCGGGTGGGTGCTGGTCGGTGGGGTCGCCGGGGTGGTGGCCGGTCTTGCCGGGGCCGTCGCGCTGCACCGGTGGCGTGGGCGGCGGGTGGCCGCCGTGGGCGCGGAGTACGACGCCGCCGAGGCGGCCCGGCAACTTCCGCTCGCCGCCGATCTGCTGGCGGCCTGTATCGCTGCCGGTGCCGGGCCCGTGATCGCGGCGCAGGCCGTGGGTGAGGCATTGGGCGGGCCGGTGGGGGAGGGGCTGGCGCGGGGCGCGGCCGAGGTGCGGCTGGGCGGTGAACCGGGAGACGCCTGGCGGAAGTTGGCGGCGCTGCCCGGCGCCGGGGAGCTGGCGCGGTTGCTGGAGCGGGCCGATGTGTCCGGGCTTCCGGCGGCCGGACCGGTGGCACGGCTCGCGGCGGACGCGCGCGCCGCCTGGGCACGGGCCGCGACGGCCCGGGCGCGCCGGGCGGCGGTACTGGTCACTGCGCCGGTGGGGCTGTGCTTCCTGCCCGCGTTCATCGCGGTGGGCGTGTTGCCGGTGGTGATCGGGCTGGCGGACGGGGTGCTGGGAGGGGGTGGTGGGTGAGAGGGGTGTGGCGATTCGTAGCTGTTCGTAGGCATTCGTAGTCAACGGAACTGATCCTCACGGGGGTTGCCATGAGCAAGGCAGTACGGAGCAAGGCGGTACGGAAGGCAGTGGCGGCAGTACGGGCGCGGATGCGGGCCCTTGTCGCGCGGCGGGACTCGGGGATGGTCACCTCCGAGTACGCGATGGGGATCATCGCGGCGGTGGCGTTCGCCGTGGTGCTCTACAAGGTGGTGACCAGTGGGCAGGTCAGCGCGGAGCTGCAGGCCATCGTGAAGCGGGCGCTCGATGCGCGGATGTGAGCGGTGCCGATATGTAGGGCGCGGGGCCGACCGGGGGTTCGTGACGGCGGAGTCGGCCGTGGTGCTGCCCGTGCTGGTCATGTTCGCGATGGCGCTGGTGTGGGGGCTGCTGGTGGTCGCCGCCCAGATCCAGTGCGTGGACGCGGCTCGCACGGGCGCCCGCGCCGCGGCCCGCCAGGACCCGGCCGGCCAGGTCGTCGCGGTCACCCGGGAGGCCGCCCCGTCCGGCGCGAAGGTCACCGTCAGCCGGGCGGGGGACCAGGTCAGAGTCCTCGTGGTGGCCAAACCGCCGGCGCTGCGGGGGCTGCCGTTCGAGGTGCGGGAGGAGGCCGTGGCGGCGGCGGAGCAGGACACGGCGCCTTCGCAGGCGACGCCGGAGGCAACTCCATGAGCGCTTGGAGCTTCGCCGACTGCCGCCTTGCCGACCGCAGATCCTCCGACCGGGGCTCCGCCACCGTATGGACCGTCTCGGCCGTCGCCGTCCTTTGTGTCGTGTTCGGGGTCGTGCTCGCCTTGGGGCAGGCCGTGGTCGCCCGGCATCGCGCGGCGGGCGGTGCCGATCTTGCGGCACTCGCGGCGGCGGACCACTGGGCGCAGGGCGGGGAGGCGGCCTGCGCTAGGGCGGACCGGGTGGCCCGCGCCCAGGGCACCCGGCTTGTGCGGTGCGCCCTCGTGGGGGAGGTGTCGGACGTGACCGCGGCGGCGGGACAGGGGCCGTTCGCGGCGGAGGTCAGGGCGCGGGCGGGGCCGCCCCAGGCCGGCCTTCCGGCGCCCCGGAATTCCCCTCCGGAACCCGCGGCCGACCTTCCGGCTCCCGCGGACTCCCTTCCGGCACCCCAGGCTCCCCCTCCGCCCCCTTCTCCGGCGCCCCCCGCAACAGCTCCGTGAGCAGCCGTACCGCCCCCCTCTTGTGCAGCGGGTCGTTGCCGTTGCCGCACTTGGGGGACTGGATGCAGGACGGGCAGCCGGCGTCGCACTCGCAGGAGGCGATGGCCTGACGGGTGGCGGTGAGCCAGGCGCGGGCGGTGTGGAAGGCGCGCTCCGCGAAGCCCGCGCCGCCGGGATGGCCGTCGTAGACGAAGACCGTCGGGAGGAGGGTGTCGGGGTGGAGCGGGACCGAGACGCCGCCGATGTCCCAGCGGTCGCAGGTGGCGAAGAGGGGCAGCAGGCCGATCGAGGCGTGCTCGGCGGCGTGCAGGGCGCCGCCGAGGATCTCCGGGGTGATCCGGGCCGCGTCCAGCTGGTCCTCGGTGACCGTCCACCACACCGCGCGGGTGCGCAGCGTACGAGGAGGGAGGTCGAGTTTCGTCTCGCCCAGTACTTCGCCGGTGATCAGCCGGCGGCGCAGGAAGGAGACCACTTGGTTGGTGACCTCGACGGAGCCGTAGCACAGGCGTCCGTCGCCCCACGGAATCTCGACGTCCGTCTCCAGGACGGAGATCGAGGTGGTGTCCCGGGCCACCGTCGAATACGACGGCGAGGCCCCCTCGACCAGGGCCACCGAGTCCTCCAGGTCCAGGGAGCGCACCAGATAGGTGCGGCCCTGGTGGAGGTGGACCGCGCCTTCGTGCACGGTGGTGTGGGCGGCGCCCGCGTCGACCGTACCGAGCAGGCGGCCCGTGCCGGACTCCACGACCTGGACCGGACGTCCGCCCCCGCCGCGGATGTCGGTGAGGTCGGCGGCCCGTTCCCGGCGCGTCCAGTGCCAGGCCCTGGTCCGGCGGCGCAGCAGCTTCGCGGCCTCCAGCTGGGGGACGAGTTCCTCGCAGGCGGGGCCGAAGAGGGCCAGGTCCTCGTCGGTCAGGGGCAGTTCCTCCGCGGCGGCGCACAGGTGCGGGGCGAGGACATAAGGGTTGTCGGGGTCGAGGACCGTGGACTCCACGGGCTGGTCGAACAGGGCCTCGGGGTGGTGCACGAGGAAGGTGTCCAGGGGGTCGTCCCGGGCCACCAGGACGGCGAGCGCGCCCTGCCCGGAACGCCCGGCGCGGCCCGCCTGCTGCCACAGGGAGGCGCGCGTGCCCGGGTATCCGGCGATCACCACGGCGTCCAGCCCCGAGACGTCGATGCCGAGTTCGAGGGCGGTGGTGGCGGCGAGGCCGAGGAGTTCGCCGGAGTGCAGGGCCTGTTCGAGGGCGCGGCGCTCCTCGGGGAGGTAGCCGCCGCGATAGGCGGCCACCCGCCGGGCGAGCGAGCGGTCGACCTCGGCGAGCCGCTCCTGGGCGATCACCGAGATCAGCTCGGCGCCGCGCCGGGAGCGGATGAAGGCGACCGAGCGCACGCCCTGCACGGCGAGGTCGGTCAGCAGGTCGGCGGTCTCGGCGGTGGCGGTACGCCGGACGGGGGCGCCCTTCTCGCCCTGCATCTCGGTGAGCGGGGGCTCCCAGAGGGCGAACACCAGTTCACCCCGGGGTGAGGCGTCGTCGGCCACCTCGACGACCGGCAGGCCGGTCAGGCGCCGGGCGGCCGCCGAGGGCTCCGCCGCGGTCGCCGAGGCCAGCAGGAAGACCGGGGAGGCGCCGTAGCGGGCGCACAGACGGCGCAGTCGGCGCAGTACCTGGGCGACATGCGAGCCGAAGACGCCGCGATAGGTGTGGCACTCGTCGATGACGACGTACTTGAGCGACTTCAGGAAGGAGGACCAGCGGGGGTGGGAGGGCAGGATGCCGCGGTGCAGCATGTCCGGGTTGGTGAGGACGTAGTTGGCGTACTGGCGGATCCACTCGCGTTCCTCGAACGGCGTATCGCCGTCGTACACCGCCGGCCGGACAGAATGACCCAGCGGTTGTGAAAGTTCCTTCACCGATCGGCACTGATCTGCCGCGAGCGCCTTGGTGGGAGCCAGGTAGAGCGCGGTGGCGCCGCGGCCGTTCGGGGCCTCGGAGCCGTCCAGCAGGGCCGAGAGCACGGGCATCAGATAGGCCAGCGACTTGCCCGAGGCGGTGCCGGTGGCGACGACCACCGACTCGCCGTCCAGGGCGTGCTCGGCGGCGTGTGCCTGGTGGGCCCAGGGGTGCTCGACACCGGCCGCCTGGACGGCGGCGATGACCTCCGCCCGGATCCGGTCAGGCCAGACGGCATGACGGCCCTCACGCGGGGGCACATGCTCCGTATGAGTGATGCGCGAAGCCCGGTTCGGCCCCGAGGCGAGCCGGCCCAGCACCGTGCCCGGGTCCACCCGGGAAACGGGGCCCGTCAGGGATCGATCGGATCGGTGATTCTTGGCCATCGGCACCGAGTGTGTCACTGGCGTGACGGACAATGGGACCAAGGCGTCGTGCACGCCTGCCGGTAAGTGATTGAATGCCATCGCGGCTGGCGAACGTCCTGGGGGCTTCAAGCCGAGGTGTCCCGAAGGGCGACCGCTCGATAGCAAGGTGCTGGAGGATCCGTGGACCTGTCCCTGTCGACCCGTACCGTCGGCGATCGTACGGTCGTCGAGGTCGGTGGCGAAATCGACGTATATACCGCGCCCAAGTTGCGCGAACAGCTGGTCGAGCTGGTGAACGACGGGAGTTTCCATCTCGTCGTCGACATGGAGGGTGTCGACTTCCTCGACTCCACCGGGCTCGGCGTGCTGGTCGGCGGCCTGAAGCGAGTGCGTGCCCATGAGGGCTCGCTGCGCCTGGTCTGCAACCAGGAGCGCATTCTGAAGATCTTCCGCATCACCGGCCTCACCAAGGTGTTCCCGATCCACACCTCGGTCGAGGAAGCGGTGGCGGCCACCGACTGACGACCGATTCCGGGGCGGTCTCGGCTCCGGGACGGAAGTAGTTCAGGAAGGGGGACCGGGCGTTCGGCGGCCCGGCCCTCCGGACAGCACGCCCGTAGTTCCGAGGGGGATGCATGGCCACCGTTGAACTCCGCTTCAGCGCGCTGCCGGAGCACGTCAGGACCGCACGACTGGTCGCGGCGGCAGTGGCGCGCAGGGCCGGAGTGGACGAGGCCGTCCTGGACGAGGTGCGCCTCGCGGTCGGCGAGGCGTGCAGCCGTGCCGTCGGACTGCATCAGCTCGGCGGGGTCACCGCCCCGGTGAAGGTGGTGCTGCACGAGGAGGAGAAGCAGTTCTCCATCGAGGTCGGCGACGAGGCGCCGCGCTCCGCTCCGGGCGACCGGGCGCCGGGCGCCGCGGGCGACGACGTGGAGGCCGAGGAGGACGAGATGGGCCTCGCGGTCATCAGCGGCCTCGTCGACGACGTGGAGGTCACCGCCGGCGAGCACGGCGGGCTGATCCGTATGACCTGGCCGACGACCCCGGCCGAGGCCGGGCTTTCCTGACTCAAAACGCGCGGTCGTCACCCGAAGGGCCCTACCCCGGTAGGGCCCTTCGGCATTTCGTGAATTCCTTCACGATCAATCGACTGATAATTCGATCAAGTTCCTACCGGGGCCGATCCGGGCGTCAATGCCTTTGACGCATTACCACTTTCGGGTCCCGTGGTCGGGGGTCGATCATTTGCTGAAGAGCATGTGAAGGCCAATTCCGTTTACCGCGCACTGTTTTGATCAGGTTCCGGTACCTACAATCCGTCCACATCTTGAGCTCAGCCCAAGCGTCAAGGAGGACGAATGGCGGGGCTTTCTACCCCTCATCAGTTGGATCACCCCACAACCTTCGCAGCCGCAGTCCTGACCGACGGCAACCGTGCCCTGGTGATGGTCATCGGTGTCGTCGCGCTGGCGGCGCTGGTCGTCGCCGGCGTGCTGGTACGCCAGGTGCTCGCGGCGGGCGAGGGCACCGACAGCATGAAGAAGATCGCGGCGGCGGTCCAGGAAGGCGCCAACGCCTATCTGGCCCGGCAACTGCGCACCCTCGGCGTATTCGCCGTGGTCGTGTTCTTCCTGCTCATGCTGCTGCCCGCGGACGACTGGAATCAGCGCATCGGCCGATCATTGTTCTTCTTGATCGGCGCCGCGTTCTCGGCGGCCACCGGCTATATCGGCATGTGGCTCGCCGTACGCAGCAATGTGCGCGTCGCCGCCGCGGCCAGGGAAGCGACCCCGGCGGAAGGTGAGCCCGAAAAGGATCTCACCGCCGTCTCGCACAAAGCCATGAAGATCGCTTTCCGCACGGGCGGCGTCGTCGGCATGTTCACGGTGGGGCTCGGTCTGCTGGGCGCCTCCTGTGTGGTGCTGGTGTACGCGGCCGACGCGCCGAAGGTGCTGGAGGGCTTCGGCCTGGGTGCCGCCCTCATCGCCATGTTCATGAGGGTCGGCGGCGGCATCTTCACCAAGGCCGCCGACGTCGGCGCCGACCTGGTCGGCAAGGTCGAGCAAGGCATTCCGGAGGACGACCCGCGCAATGCCGCGACCATCGCCGACAATGTGGGCGACAACGTCGGCGACTGCGCGGGCATGGCGGCCGACCTCTTCGAGTCGTACGCGGTGACCCTGGTCGCCGCGCTCATCCTCGGCAAGGCGGCCTTCGGTGACGCCGGACTCGCCTTCCCGTTGCTGGTGCCCGCGATCGGCGTGATCACGGCGATGATCGGCATCTTCGCCGTGGCCCCGCGCCGCAGCGACCGCAGCGGCATGGCGGCGATCAACCGCGGCTTCTTCATCTCCGCGGTGATCTCGCTGGTCCTGGTGGCCATCGCGGTCTTCGTCTACCTGCCGTCGACCTACGCCGACCTCGACGGGATCACCGACGCGGCGATCCAGGGCAAGAGCGGCGACCCGCGGATCCTGGCGCTCGTCGCCGTGGCGATCGGCATCCTGCTCGCCGCGGTGATCCAGGTGCTGACCGGCTACTTCACCGAGACCAACCGGCGCCCGGTCAAGGACATCGGCAAGTCCTCCCTGACCGGACCCGCCACGGTCGTCCTCGCCGGTATCTCCATCGGTCTGGAATCGGCCGTCTACACCGCCCTGCTGATCGGCCTCGGCGTCTACGGCGCCTTCCTGCTCGGCGGTACGTCGATCATGCTGGCGCTGTTCGCCGTGGCGCTGGCCGGCACCGGCCTGCTCACCACGGTCGGTGTGATCGTCGCGATGGACACCTTCGGGCCGGTCTCCGACAACGCCCAGGGCATCGCCGAGATGTCCGGGGACGTCGAGGGCGCGGGCGCCCAGGTGCTCACCAACCTGGACGCGGTCGGCAACACCACCAAGGCCATCACCAAGGGCATCGCCATCGCCACGGCCGTCCTCGCGGCCTCGGCGCTCTTCGGCTCGTACCGCGACGCCATCACCACCGGCGCGCGGGACGTGGGCGAGAAGCTGTCGGGCGAGGACGCCCCGCTGAGTCTGATGATGGACATCTCGCAGCCCAACAACCTCGTCGGCCTGATCGCCGGCGCGGCGGTCGTCTTCCTCTTCTCCGGACTGGCCATCAACGCCGTGTCGCGTTCGGCCGGTTCGGTGGTCTACGAGGTGCGGCGGCAGTTCCGCGAGAAGCCCGGGATCATGGACTACAGCGAGACGCCGGAGTACGGCAAGGTCGTCGACATCTGTACGAGGGACGCGCTCAGGGAACTGGCGACGCCCGGTCTGCTCGCGGTGATGGCGCCCATCTTCATCGGGTTCACGCTCGGCGTGGGCGCCCTCGGCTCCTTCCTGGCCGGCTCGATCGGCGCGGGCACGCTGATGGCGGTGTTCCTCGCCAACTCCGGCGGCGCCTGGGACAACGCCAAGAAACTCGTCGAGGACGGCCACCACGGCGGCAAGGGCAGCGAGGCCCATGCCGCCACGGTGATCGGCGACACCGTCGGTGACCCCTTCAAGGACACCGCCGGTCCCGCGATCAACCCGCTGCTGAAGGTCATGAACCTGGTGGCACTGCTGATCGCGCCCGCGGTGATCGATTTCTCGTACGGCGACGACAAGAACATCGGTGCCCGCGTGCTGATCGCGGTGCTGGCGTTCCTGGTGATCGCCGGTGCCGTGTACATCTCCAAGCGGCGCGGGATCGCGATGGGTGACGACGGCAACGCCGAGCGGACGGCCAAGTCGCCCGATCCGGCGGTGGTTTCGTAGGCCTCGTCACGAGGTTCCGGCTCAACGAGCGGGCGGACGGCGCGAATTGACGCGTCGCCCGCCCGCTTCGCGTGGGCGCGCGCTCCTGTCGTGAGCCTTCTCTCCCATGGTGCGAATCGCAGCAAAAGCATTCATCTCGGACATCCGGTATGCGGTCGTACGCCATCCGGCGTGTATCTTCCGGGGCCGAGAGCCATGGAAGGGACCAATCCGGTGAACAAGAAGCTCGTGGCCGCACTGTCCGGCGGTGCGGTACTGGTACTGGCGCTGTCGGGATGCAGCAGCGACGACGGCAACGACAAGCTGGATGCCTGGGCCAAGCAGGTCTGCGACGCCGTACAGCCGCAGGCCAAGAAGATCGAGTCGGCGAACGCCGCGATCCAGAAGGAGACCTCCGACAACGCCACGCCGGAGGAGGTCCAGAAGACCGACTCGCAGGCCTTCCAGGACATGTCCGACGCCTACAAGGCGATCGGCACGGCCGTGGACAAGGCGGGGGCGCCGGACGTCGAGAACGGCGCGAAGAAGCAGCAGGACGCGGTCAAGGAGCTGAACGGCATCTCCGCGTCCTACGCCGACCTGAAGAAGCAGGTCGACAAGCTCGACACCAAGGACCAGGGCAAGTTCGCCGAGGGCCTGAAGGACATCGCCACCGAGCTGAACAAGCTGAGCACCAGCGGCAGCAACGCGCTCAAGACGCTGGAGGAGGGCGAGGTCGGCCAGGCCATGGCGGAGCAGTCCAGCTGCAAGTCGGCCACCGGCACGCCGTCGGCCGCGGCCGGCTGACCCGAGCGGCCGCGTGGGGGCGGCGGCGCGGGTCACAATGGGGGGCGTGAGTACCTCCAGGCTGCCCGCTCTGCCCGCCTCCGACCGCCTCGATGCCGCCGCCCGGCTGCGGGACGCCCTGCTCGGGGCCTCCTTCACCGCCGACGGGCTGCTCGAACTGCTCGGTGCGCCCGCGTACGCCGCGCTCGCCCGCAGCGAGACCGTGCCCGCGCTCCGGGCGACCCGCGGGGACACACCGCTGGAGACCCTCGTACGGCTGTTCCTGTTGCAGCAGCCCGTCGCGCACGCGCGCGTGGCGGACGTGCTGCCCGTCCACGACTGCCTGGAGACCGGGTGGCTGGTGCGGGCCGGCGATGACGAGCTCGCCGCCGCCGTGGACGTACGGCCGTACGGCGGACCCGGCGGCGAGGACTGGTTCATCGTCTCCGACCTGGGGTGCGCGGTCGGCGGCGCCGGAGGCATCGGCAGCAACGACGAAGGGGTCGTGCTCGGCGTCGGCGGCGCCTCCACGACCCTCGCGGGCATCACCGTCCGCACGCCCGTCTCCGCCGCCCTCGATCTCGGCACCGGCTCCGGGATCCAGGCCCTGCACGCCGCGCAGCACGCCACGCGCGTGACGGCGACCGATCTCAACCCGCGTGCCCTGCACATCACCGCGCTGACCCTTGCGCTCTCCGGCGCCCCGGCCGCGGACCTGCGCGGGGGCTCGCTGTTCGAGCCGGTCCGGGAGGGGGAGACGTACGACCTGATCGTCTCCAACCCGCCCTTCGTGATCTCGCCGGGCGCCCGGCTGACGTACCGCGACGGCGGGATGGGCGGGGACGATCTGTGCCGCTCGCTCGTTCAGGGAGCGGGAGAGCTGCTGAACGAGGGCGGGTTCGCGCAGTTCCTCGCCAACTGGCAGCACGTTGCGGGGGAGGACTGGCAGGACAGGCTCAGGTCGTGGGTGCCGCGCGGGTGCGACGCGTGGATCGTCCAGCGCGAGGTGCAGGACGTCACGCAGTACGCCGAGCTGTGGCTGCGGGACGCCGGGGACCACCGCGGCGACCCCGCCGAGTACCAGGCGCGCTACGACGCCTGGCTGGACGAGTTCGAGGCGCGCAAGGTCAAGGCCGTCGGCTTCGGCTGGATCACCCTGTGCAGGACGGGCTCCGCCGTGCCCTCGGTCACCGTGGAGGAGTGGCCGCACCCGGTCGAGCAGCCGCTCGGCGAGACGGTGCGCGCGCACTTCGCCCGCCTCGACTATCTGCGTGCGCACGATGACGCGGCCCTGCTGGAGGGGCACTTCCGGCTCGCCGCCGAGATCGTGCAGGAACAGGTCGGGCTGCCCGGTGCCGAGGACCCCGAGCACGTGGTGCTGCGCCAGAACCGCGGGATGCGCCGGGCCACCAAGGTGGACACCGTTGGCGCCGGTTTCGCGGGCGTCTGCGACGGATCGCTCAGCGCGGGCCGGATCCTGGACGCCATCGCTCAATTGGTGGGCGAGGATCCGGTATTGCTCCGCGACCGCACACCCGCGCAGATCCGGGTGCTGGTGGAACAGGGGTTCCTGGATCCGGCGTGATCGCAAACCGGTGAGGTGCCATTGGGCCGCCGGCGCTTCCGGCACCCGGTGAAATGGGCCGTGAGAAGAGCACGGGCGACGAGATCAAGATCTCCGGAAACAAAGATGACCGGAAAGGCACCCGCGCCGCCCTCGTTCACCGCTCGGCCGGGAGCGGGCCGGGAGGGCCTCGGGAGGCGCTCCAGGGGCCCTGGGAAGCGCACAGCCGCGTCGGCCGCGCGTTCACCCGGGGTTCGCCTCGCCGCCGCCCGCGCGTGACAGTCTCGCGGGACCGAGGCGTGCGCGGAGCGGAGCAAAGGGGCACCAGGGCCATGGAGAGCGGACCGGCGATCTTCGCGGGAGTGGTGTTCGCCCTGTTCGGAGCCGGGCTCCTGGCGTGGACGGTGACCCGGGTACGGCACCGGGAGCCGGTCGCCCACGGTGTGAACCCCGTCGCATCGGCGACCCTCGCGAGCCTCGCCGCCATGATCACGCTCGCCGTCGCCGTGTGGTGCTTCACCCGCCTGTGAGAACCGCGCCGGAGCTGGGATTCCGATAATTGGGAGGCGCCCCTCCGGAAAGGCTCGAAAAGGCCGCTGAGCACTCCGGGCGGCAGGAATGGCGGTAGTCGGGTTACCGTTCGAGTGGCCGTTGCGGGCTTTTCCCGTTTGACACGGGGGCGGGATGTACCGTCACACTCCGCAGCGTCACCACCACCCGACCCCGGGAGCAAGGCCTGGGGAGGCCACCCAGTGTCGACCGGAGAGAAGAGCGAAGTTGTCCCCGACCAGCGAGACCGCGAAGGGCGGCCGCCGACTCGTCATCGTCGAGTCGCCTGCCAAGGCAAAGACGATCAAGGGCTATCTCGGCCCCGGATACGTTGTCGAGGCGAGCGTCGGGCACATTCGCGACCTCCCCAACGGCGCCGCGGAGGTGCCGGAGAAGTACACCGGTGAGGTCCGCCGCCTCGGTGTGGACGTAGAACATGACTTCGAGCCGATCTATGTGGTCAACGCTGACAAGCGGGCGCAGGTCAAGAAGCTCAAGGACCTGCTGAAGGAGTCGGACGAGCTCTATCTCGCCACCGATGAGGACCGCGAGGGCGAGGCCATCGCCTGGCACCTCCAGGAGGTGCTCAAGCCCAAGGTCCCGGTCAAGCGGATGGTCTTCCACGAGATCACCAAGGCCGCGATCCAGGCCGCCGTCGCCAACCCGCGTCAGCTCAACCAGAAGCTGGTCGACGCCCAGGAGACCCGCCGGATCCTCGACCGCCTCTATGGCTACGAGGTCTCGCCGGTGCTGTGGAAGAAGGTCATGCCGCGACTGTCGGCGGGCCGGGTCCAGTCGGTCGCGACGCGCCTTGTGGTGGAGCGGGAACGCGACCGCATCGCGTTTCGTTCGGCTGAGTACTGGGACCTGACGGGCACCTTCTCGACCGGCCGCGCGGGGGACTCGTCGGACCCGTCGTCGCTGGTCGCCCGCCTTCAGACCGTCGACGGCAGGCGGGTCGCGCAGGGCCGCGACTTCGACTCCCTGGGACAGCTCAAGAGCGCGAACACCCTCCACCTCGACGAGGCGAACGCCCGCGCGCTGGCCGCCGCCCTGGAGCAGACGCGGTTCGCCGTCCGCTCGGTGGAGTCCAAGCCGTACCGCCGCTCGCCGTACGCCCCCTTCCGTACGACGACCCTCCAGCAGGAGGCCAGCCGCAAGCTCGGCTTCGGCGCGAAGGCGACCATGCAGGTGGCGCAGAAGCTGTACGAGAACGGCTTCATCACCTATATGCGTACGGACTCCACGACGCTCAGCGACACCGCTGTCGCCGCGGCCCGCGCGCAGGTGACCCAGCTGTACGGCGCCGACTACCTGCCGTCCGCCCCGCGCACCTACGCCGGGAAGGTCAAGAACGCGCAGGAGGCGCACGAGGCGATCCGCCCGTCGGGTGATCGTTTCCGCACGCCCGCCGAGACCGGCCTGACCGGTGACCAGTTCAAGCTCTACGAGCTGATCTGGAAGCGCACCGTCGCCTCCCAGATGAAGGACGCGACCGGCAACAGCGTGACCGTGAAGATCGCCGGCACCGCCGCCGACGGCCGGGACGTCGAGTTCAGCGCCTCCGGCAAGACGATCACCTTCCACGGCTTCCTGAAGGCCTACGTCGAGGGCGCCGACGACCCGAACGCCGAGCTGGACGACCGCGAGCGCCGGCTTCCCCAGGTCGGCGAGGGCGACGCGCTCAGCGCCGAGGAGATCACGGTCGACGGGCACGCCACCAAGCCCCCGGCCCGCTACACCGAGGCCAGCCTGGTCAAGGAGCTCGAAGAGCGCGAGATCGGCCGCCCGTCGACGTACGCCTCGATCATCGGCACCATCCTCGACCGCGGCTATGTCTTCAAGAAGGGCACGGCCCTCGTGCCGTCCTTCCTGTCCTTCGCCGTGGTCAACCTCCTGGAGAAGCACTTCGGGCGGCTCGTCGACTACGACTTCACCGCCAAGATGGAGGACGACCTCGACCGCATCGCCCGCGGTGAGGCGCAGTCCGTGCCGTGGCTGAAGCGGTTCTACTTCGGCGAGGGTGAGGGCGCCGGCATCGGCGGCGCGGCCGAGGCCGGAAACGGCGACGGCGACCACCTCGGCGGCCTCAAGGAGCTGGTGACCGACCTGGGCGCGATCGACGCGCGCGAGGTGTCCTCGTTCCCGGTGGGCAACGACATCGTGCTGCGGGTCGGGCGCTACGGCCCGTACATCGAGCGCGGTGAGAAGGACTCCGAGAACCACCAGCGCGCGGACATCCCGACCGACCTGGCGCCCGACGAGCTCTCCGTGGAGCTGGCCGAGGAACTGCTCGCCAAGCCGAGCGGCGACTTCGAGCTGGGCGCCGACCCGGTCAGCGGCAACCAGATCGTCGCCAAGGACGGCCGCTACGGCCCGTACGTCACCGAGATCCTGCCCGAGGGCACCCCGAAGACCGGCAAGAACGCCGTGAAGCCGCGGACGGCCTCGCTGTTCAAGTCGATGTCGCTGGACACGGTGACGCTCGACGACGCCCTGAAGCTGATGTCGCTCCCGCGCGTGGTCGGCGCCGACGCCGAGGGCCAGGAGATCACCGCCCAGAACGGCCGTTACGGCCCGTATCTGAAGAAGGGCACGGACTCGCGGTCGCTCCAGACCGAGGACCAGCTCTTCACGATCACCCTCGAAGAGGCACTGGAGATCTACTCCCAGCCCAAGCAGCGTGGCCGGGCCGCCGCCAAGCCGCCGCTGAAGGAGCTGGGCACCGACCCGGTCAGCGAGAAGCCGGTCGTGGTCAAGGACGGCCGCTTCGGTCCGTACGTCACCGACGGGGAGACCAACGCGACCCTGCGCTCCGGCGACAGCGTCGAGGACATCACCCCGGAGCGCGGCTACGAGCTGCTCGCCGAGAAGCGCGCCAAGGGGCCCGCCAAGAAGACGGCGAAGAAGGCCACGACGAAGAAGGCCGCCGCCAAGAAGGCTCCGGCCAAGAAGGCGACCGCCGCGAAGAAGACCGCGGCGAAGAAGACGACGGCCACGGCCAAGAAGACGGCAGCGAAGAAGGCGACGGCCACCAAGCCGGCCGCGGAGGACTGACGGGGCCCGCGCCCCCCGGCTTCGCGAAACGAACGCCCCGGCATCACTCTTTGGTGTCGGGGCGGCCGTACGTTCGGGCGTACCCGGCGGGCTGTCGGTACCTGCCGATAGGCTGAAAGCATGACGCGTGCCGAGCAGCCAACGGCCCCCCATCCGGCCCCCGACGAAGCACTCGCGGCGGACTCCCGCGAACGCGCGGTCCGTGCGCTGCTGCGCCGACCGCAGCTCAGGCGGCTGTGGAGCGCACAGCTCGTCGGCGGCGTCGGCGATGTCCTCGCCCTCCTCGTCCTGGTCCTCCTGGCGCTCCAGGCGGCGATCGCCGACGGCTCCTTCGGCGGCGGGTACCGGGGTGTGGCGTTCGCAGTGGCGACCGTCTTCGGGGCGCGCATCCTCGCGACCCTGCTCTTCGGCGCCGTCCTGCTCGGCCCGCTCACCTCGCTGACCTCCAAGGAGGGCCCGCTCGACCGGCGCTGGACCATGGTCGGCGCGGACGGACTGCGCGCCGCGCTGCTCATCGTCGCGCCGCTGTGGATCGACTGGACGCCGGAGAACGCCCTCGCGCTTCTCCTCGTGACCGTCTTCGTGACCGGGGTCGCCGAGCGCTTCTGGACCGTCTGCCGGGAGAGCGCGGCGCCCGCCCTGCTGCCCGCCCCGCCCCTGGAGGGCGCGACGGTACGGCCGCTGCCGGACCACATGGACGCGCTGCGGCGCCTGTCGCTGCGCACCGGCTTCGTGGCGATCCCGCTCGGCGCCGCCGCGCTCGTCACCGCGGCCCTGTTCAACAACCTGCTGGGCACCGGCATCGACTGGTTCGGCGAGCACCAGGCGGCGCTCGCGTCCTACGTCGCGGCCGGGCTCTTCGCCGCGTCGCTGTCCGTGGTGACCTTCCTGGAGCTGCCCGACACGCGCACCCCGCGCGCGCGTTCCCCGCTGGAGGGGCTGCGCCGCCCGAAGACGGGCACCGGCGTCGACAAGGGCCGTACCGGCGCGATCCCGCTGCTGGTGCCGGCCTGCGCGGCCGTCGCGGGCGCGGTGTCGGCCTCGGTCGCCGTTTCGGTGCTGCACGCCAAGGACCTGGGCGGCGGCCCGGTGCTCTACGGCCTGCTGGTGCTCGCGCTGACCGGCGGAGTCGGCGTCGGCATCCGTACGGCGCCCAAGGTGCTGGTGTCGCTGTCCCGGCGCCGCCTGCTGGCGCTGGCCATCGCGCTCACCGGCATCGCGCTGCTGGTCGCCGGGCTCGTCCCGGACGTCACCACCGTGCTGCTGGTCCTCGTGCTGGCGGGCGTCGCCGCGGGCGTGGCCGCCAACACCGGCCACACCCTGCTGGACCAGGAGACCGAGGACTTCCGGCGCCCGCGCACCACCGAGCATCTGCACGCGGTCGTCCGCGTGTCCGTGGCGCTCGGCGCGGTCGTCGCGCCCGTGGTGGCCGCGGCGATCGGCCCGCACCGGCTGGAGAACGGCCGGTTCGTGTTCGCGCACGGCGGTGCCGCGTTCACGCTGATGCTGGTCGGCGCGCTGCTGCTGCCGGTGGCCGCCCTGGTGCTGGCCAAGGTCGACGACCGTTCCGGGGTGCCCCTGCGGCACGATCTGCGCGACGCGCTGCTCGGCGGCGACGACCCCGAGCAGGCGCCCGCCGCGACCGGCTTCTTCGTCGCCCTGGAGGGCGGCGACGGCGCCGGCAAGTCGACCCAGGCCGCGGCGCTTGCGGAGTGGATCCGGGCCAAGGGCCACGAGGTCGTGGTGACGCGCGAGCCGGGCGCGACGCCGGTCGGCAAGCGGCTGCGCTCGATCCTGCTGGACGTCTCCAGCGCCGGTCTGTCGCACCGCGCGGAGGCGCTGCTGTACGCGGCCGACCGCGCGGAGCACGTGGACACGGTGGTGCGGCCCGCGCTGGAGCGCGGCGCGGTGGTCATCTCCGACCGCTACATCGACTCCTCGGTCGCCTACCAGGGCGCGGGCCGTGACCTCTCGCCCACCGAGATCGCCCGTATCAACCGCTGGGCGACGAACGGCCTGGTGCCGCATCTGACGGTGCTGCTGGACGTCGACCCGGAGACCGCGCGCGAGCGGTTCACCGAGGCGCCGGACCGGCTGGAGTCGGAGCCGGCCGAGTTCCACGCGCGCGTGCGCTCCGGCTTCCTCACGCTGGCCGCGTCCGACCCCGGCCGCTACCTCGTGGTGGACGCGGGCCAGGAGCCCGAGTCCGTCACGACCGTCATCCGGCACCGGCTCGACCAGGCCCTGCCCCTGTCCGAGCAGGAGATCCGGGAGCAGGAGGAGGCGCGGCGCAAGGCCGAGGCGGAGGCCCGTAGGAAGGCCGAGGAGGAGGCCGCCCGCAAGGCCGAGGAGGAGCGGCAGGAGCGCGAGCGCCAGGAGCAGCTCGCCCGGCTGCGCGCCGAGGAGGAGGAGCGCAAGCGCCGCGAGCTGGAGGAGGCGCAGCGCCGCGAGGCCGAACGGCAGGCGGAGGAAGCCCGGCAGCGCGCCGAGGAGGCGGCCCGCCGTGCCGAGGAGGAGCGCCAGCGGCTCCTCGCCGAGGAGAAGGCCCGCGCGGAGGAGGAGGCCCGGCACCGCGCGGAGGAGGAACGCCGCCGCAAGCAGGCCGAGGAGGAGGCCCGGCTGCGTGCCGAGGCCGAGGAGCGGCGCCTGGAGAAGCAGCGCAAGGCGGAGGAGGCGCTGATGCGGGCCGAGGAGGCGCGCCGCCTGGCCGAGCGTGCCGCCACGGCGGCGGAGGCGGGCCCGAAGCCGACGCGTCCGGCGGCACCGGACAGGACCCCCGACGCGGTGACGGTGCCGACGCCGGTGGTGGATCCGGCGGACGCCGCCCGCAGGCGGGGGGACGAGACGGCCGTGCTGCGCAGGGTGGAGGACGGACCCGGGGAGGAATCCGGGGCCGGTCCGGACACCTCCGGTTCATCGCGTACGTCCCGTACCTCGGACTCCGATGTGACGGCCGAGCTGCCGCAGCCGCCGGCTCCTTCGGGGGCGGCGGACGAGACGACGGTGCTGCCTCCGGTGCGAGCGGCGGACGAGACGGCCGTGTTGCCGCAGGTGGAGCCGCGAGAGGCGGACGAGACCGCGGTACTGCCTCCCGTACGGGACGACGCTCCCGCGGACCGTGTGCCGCCGGGGATCTTCCGCGACGAGCGGCAGCCGGAGCGGGCGGACGACCGTACGCGCGAGCTGCCCCAGGTCGATCCGCAGTCCGCCGAACCGGAGGCCCGCCGACGCCGGCGCCCCCGCTCGGACTGGGCCGAGGAGACCCCTCTCGACGACCTGCCGTCCCTGGCGGACGAACTGCTGGGACCTCGGGAGGACGAGTACGACGACGAGCGTGGGCAGGGGCAGGGGCGGGGGAGGCGCTGAGCGCGGACCTCGCTGGGGCGGGGGCGCCTGAGTGTGGTCCTCGCCGGGGCATGGGCGCTGAGCGCGGACCGCTTCCCCGGAGGCGTGCGCGGGCACGCCGCCCTCGTTGTCAGTGCCGCCCCTCACAATGGAGGGCGTATCGCGGCACGTGGACGGAAGGGCGGCGGGTGTCATGACCGTGTGGGATGACCTGGTGGGGCAGGAGAAGGTGAGCGCGCAGCTCACCGCCGCTGCCCGGGACGCCGACGCCTTGGTCACCGCGGCCGCCACCGACGCCCCGCCCCCCGAGGCGTCGAAGATGACCCACGCCTGGCTGTTCACGGGCCCGCCCGGCTCCGGTCGCACCCAGACGGCCCGCGCCTTCGCCGCCGCCCTCCAGTGCGTCAGCCCCGACCGCGCCCTCGGCGGCGCCCCCGGCTGCGGCTTCTGCGACGGCTGCCACACGGCCCTGGTGGGCACCCATGCCGACGTCACCACCGTGGCCGCCGTAGGCACCCAGATCCTCGCCGACGACATGCGGGACACCGTCCGCAAGTCGTTCACCTCACCCGCCAACGGCCGCTGGCAGGTCATCCTCGTCGAGGACGCCGAGCGCCTGAACGAGAAGTCGGCCAACGCCGTGCTGAAGGCGGTGGAGGAACCGGCCCCGCGCACCGTCTGGCTCCTGTGCGCCCCCTCCATCGAGGACGTCCTGCCCACGATCCGCTCCCGCTGCCGTCACCTGAACCTGCGCACGC
Source organism: Streptomyces cinnabarinus (assembly GCF_027270315.1). Lineage (NCBI taxonomy): Bacteria > Bacillati > Actinomycetota > Actinomycetes > Kitasatosporales > Streptomycetaceae > Streptomyces > Streptomyces cinnabarinus. The sequence continues at coordinate 4,960,515 of NZ_CP114413.1, forward strand.
CCGCGGTCGACGCGGTCGCCGACATGCTCGTCCGCCGGGAAGGCATCGAACCCGCGGTCGCCGCGGCGGCGGCCCGCGCCACCCAGGGTCACGTCGACCGGGCCCGGCGACTGGCCACCGACCCGGCCGCCCGTGAGCGCAGAGCCGCCGTACTGAAGCTGCCGTTGCGGATCGAGGACATCGGCGGCTGCCTCAGGGCCGCGCAGGAACTCGTCGACGCGGCGGCCGAGGACGCCAAGCAGCTCGCCGAGGAGCGGGACGGCAAGGAGACCGAGGAGCTGAAGGCGGCACTCGGCGCCGCCCAGGGCGGCCGGCTCCCGCGTGGCACGGCGGGCGTGATGAAGGACCTGGAGGACAAGCAGAAGCGCCGCCGCACCCGGACGCAGCGCGACAGCCTCGACCTCGCCCTGACCGACCTCACCGCCTTCTACCGTGACGTCCTCGCCCTTCAGCTCGGCTCCCGCGTGGCCATCGCCAACGCTGACGCCGAGGAGACCCTGGACCGTCTGGCCCGGGACGGCTCACCCGAGTCCACCCTCCGCCGTATCGAGGCCATTGCCGCCTGCCGGGACGCCCTGGACCGCAATGTGGCGCCACTGCTGGCGGTGGAGGCGATGACGATGGCCCTGAGAGCGGGCTGACGAACCGCCCTCCCGATCCACGATCAACGAAAGGTTGACCAGGTAACCCGTACGAGCCGCACCCTGCACGGAGGGCATCCGGGCGGCTGCACAGAGTTACGCTCGCTTGATGCACATCAGGCGCCCCCACCCGACCCTCGTCAGCCGGTCGTCCCGCCGTCCGCACGCCCGCCCCCACCCCCACGGAGCCCGCGCGGCGGGAGTTCTCCTCGCCGTGGCCGCGCTGGTGGTCTCCGCGTGCTCCACGGGCGGATCGACCACCTCCGCGAGCCCGGCGGCCGCGCCCGCACTCGCCGCGCTGCCGCAGGCGACGCCGGACACGCTCGCGGCGTACTACGGGCAGAAGCTGGCCTGGCGCAGCTGCGGAGTCCCCGGCTTCCAGTGCGCCACGCTGAAGGCTCCGCTCGACTACACGAAACCGGAGGAGGGTGACGTCCGGCTGGCCGTGGCCCGCAAGAAGGCCACCGGGCCGGGTGAGCGGCTCGGATCGCTGCTGGTCAACCCGGGCGGGCCGGGCGGCTCGGCGGTCGGCTACCTCCAGGCGTACGCCGGTATCGGCTACCCGGCCGAGGTTCGCGCCCGCTATGACATGGTCGCCGTCGACCCGCGGGGCGTCGCCCGCAGCGAACCCGTCGAATGCCTGGACGGGCCGGACATGGACACGTACACCCAGACCGACCTCACACCCGACGACGGGGCCGAGCAGTCGGCGCTGGTGGACTCGTACAAGAAGTTCGCGGAGGGCTGCGGGGCGCACTCGCCGGAGCTGCTGCGCCATGTGTCCACCGTCGAGGCGGCGCGGGACATGGACCTCCTGCGCGCGGTGCTGGGGGACGAGCGGCTGAACTACGTGGGGGCGTCCTACGGCACCTTCCTCGGGGCGACGTATGCCGGACTGTTCCCCCAGCGGGCAGGCCGCCTGGTGCTGGACGGCGCCATGGACCCCTCGCTGCCCGCCCGCCGGCTGAACCTCGACCAGACGGCGGGGTTCGAGACGGCGTTCAAGGCGTTCGCCCGGGACTGCGTCCAGCAGCCGGACTGCCCGCTGGGCACGAAGGCGGACAAGGTGGGCGACAACCTGAAGTCCTACTTCGAGAAGCTCGACGCTCAGCCGATCCCGACGGGCGACGCGGACGGCCGCAAGCTCGGCGAGTCCCTCGCCACGATCGGCGTGATCGCGGCGATGTACGACGAGGCGGCCTGGGCGCAACTGCGCGAGGCGCTGACCTCGGCGATGAAGGAGGACGACGGCGCCGGACTGCTGGTCCTGGCGGACAGTTACTACGAGCGGGACGCGGACGGGCGCTACTCGAACCTGATGTTCGCCAACGCCGCCGTGAACTGCCTGGACCTGCCCGCCGCCTTCGACACCCCCGAAGAGGTGCGGGACGCCCTGCCCGCCTTCGAGAAGGCGTCCCCCGTCTTCGGCGAGGGCCTCGCCTGGGCGTCCCTGAACTGCGCGTACTGGCCGGTGGCCGCCACCGGTGGGCCGCACCGCATCGAGGCGGCGGGCGCGGCCCCGATCGTCGTGGTCGGCACCACCCGCGACCCGGCGACCCCGTACCGCTGGGCCCGCGCCCTGTCCGCCCAGCTCTCCTCGGCCCGCCTGCTCACCTACGAGGGCGACGGTCACACCGCCTACGGCCGCGGCAGCGACTGCATCGACCGCACGATCAACGCCTACCTCCTCCGAGGCACCCCTCCCACGGACCGAAAGCGCTGCTCATAGCCCCTGCGGCACCCCTGCCCCCGGCCCCGGAACGACCCCCTCCGGGCCGGGTGCGGAGCACCCTCGGAAACTGTGTAGACTTACCGACGTTGCTGATCGCACCATAGTGCGGACAGCGCGCCGCCTTAGCTCAGATGGCCAGAGCAACGCACTCGTAATGCGTAGGTCTCGGGTTCGAATCCCGAAGGCGGCTCTTTTCAAGCCCAGCTCAGACACTGTCTGAGCTGGGCTTTTGCGTTCAGCGGATGCGGCGACGGCGCTGCGCGCGTGCCGCGCGGCGGTCCGTGGTCTCATTCCTGGTCTCAGTTGAGGGTTCCGGGCGAGGCATGAACGCGTCTCCCATGCGGCGCATGGCGTCCTTCGAGAGGTGCGATCTGCCCTTCACGTACCGACGCGTCTGACTGATCTGGGTGTGCCGGAGGATCTCCATGATGGTCGGCATGTCCACCCCGAGTTCGTTCAGGATCGTGCCTGCGGTGTGCCGGCTCCCGTCGTACAGGCGCCGGTCGTCGATACCGGCTTCTTCCAACAACTCCTTGAACTCCTCCCAGTCCTGGCGAGGATCGAGGGGACGACCGTCCGGGCGGGTGAAGACCAACTTGTGCTCCCCCCACGCGTCCCCTGCTTCGGTGCGCGCCTGATCCTGCTGCGCCTTGTGCTCGCGCAGGTAGGGGATGAATGGCGGCGGGATGGGCACGGCGTTGCGGCTCTTCTTGGTCTTGGGACGGGTGAAGACCAGGCCACCGCCCTTGCGGTCGGGGCAGGCGCGGGCGTGACTCGTGCAGCCCTCCGGGCACGGCTTGGGGCAGCCGCGCTTGTAACTCTTGTGGGTGGTGCACTCCGGCGGGCAAGGCTCGAGCCGGTGGAACTTCGCGCCGCATGCATGGGGGTCCTTGCAGCCGTGCCGCCATGTCAGGCGCTGAAGCTGCCACTCGGGGCGGAACAGCTCGTTGTCGAAGTCGACGTAAGGCCACCTCAGGCCCAAGGTCTCACCCTGTCGGAAGCCCATACCGACCCCGATGCACCACCGCATGAAGGTGGGACGTTTGGCAGCGGCTTGCAGGAACGCCTTGGCCTCTTCGGTGGTGAACGGGTTTGCCTCAGTCTCGTCGACCGTGGGCGGGTCAACGAGGGTGGCTACGTTCTCGACGATCAGTCGACGGCGGTGGGCGATCTTCAGGGCACGCGAAAGGATGCGGTGCACCTTGAGCACATGCGACGGCGCGTGTCCCTCGTCGAGCATGACGCGGTACATCCGCTCCAAGTGCTCCGGCTGAAGCTTGTCGAGACGGTGTTTGCCGATGCCAGGGATGATGTCGTTCCTGGTCTTGGACCAGTAATCGTCCAGGGAGCGCGGCTTGAGTTTCAGTGAGGCGATGTCCGTGAGGTAGGTGGTCATCCACTGCTCTACGGTCGGTTTGCGGCCAGCCTTGGGGGCGCGGCCTTTGTCGCGCAGGTCTTCCAACTCACGGACCTTGCGCTTTACTTCGGATTCCGTGCGGGCGCGCCGGTGGCGCCGGTCCGGACTCCCGTCGTCCTTGACGCCCATGGTCACGCGGCCGTGCCACCAGCCGTCATTGCCCTCGTAGATGGACGACTCCATGTTCGGGTTGCGGGGGCTCATGTACTCCTCCATGCAAGAGGCGGCCCCGGACGTCCGGGGCCGCCTCAGGCGTGCGCTGGTCAGTTGGGGAATGGTTCGAGGTCGTTCACGTATGCCTCTAGGTCGCATCGGCGGATGCGGCGGGAGCGGCCTCGCTTGACGTACTTCAGGGCGCCTTCGGCCATCAGCTCGTAGACGGTGGAGCGACCGCAGCGGAGGACCGTGGCGGCCTCTTTCGGCGTGTAGAGCAATTGATCGGCGGGCGCGAGAGGCGTACTCATTGGGGCGTATCTCCTCGGAGGGCTCTCGGGGTGCTCTCAGAAGTCCGCTACATCCGCTACGCCGCTACATCGCAGGTCAGCGGGTGCGTTTGTGTAGCGGACGCGCGCGGTGTAGCGGCTACGGCGCTACGCGGGGGTGTGGCCGTAGCCGCTACATCGGGTGGTTGCCGCTACAGGAAATGGGGCTTTGACCTGGGGTGTAGCGGATGTAGCGGCTGTAGCGGACCTACGGGGACGGGGGCGGGCAGTAGCGGGCCCATGCGTCTTCGAGGTCTTCGCTGTAGTAGCCCTTGAGGACCCCTCCGGCCGTGCGGATGTTCCGCGAGGCGACGGGGGTTCCGTCGGCGGTGACGTACTGGGCGAGCATCTTCGACAGGCGCCGGTTGTCGAGGGCCTTGCCGTCGAGGTCGGCCCACGGGGCGTCGTCGAGGGCGTTGAGCCGGTCGAGTACGGCGATGGTGGGCAGGCGGTCGACGCCCACCATGACGTGGTCGCGCAGGTCGGTCAGCAGGCGGATGCCGATGCTGCCCTTGTCGTTGGCCTGCGATGCCTTGACCAGTTCGGTGCAGGCGGTGCGGGCTCGGCGGGGCCAGTCGCCTCCGACCGCGTCGGCGACGGCGAGCAGGGGTTCCCATACGTCGGCGGGGCGGTCGGTGACGCCGTCGGGCATGTCGGGCCAGGCGCCCATGACGAAGCCGCGGGCGGCTTCGGCCCACGCGGCGAGGCGGTCGCGCAGGGCGAAGCCTTCCTTCTCGTGGATGCGCGAGCGGTAGGGCTCGGCTTTCTCGTTCCGGGCGCGCCGGCGCATGCGGATGATGACCGAGCGGGTCAGGATCGTGTCGGGCAGCGAGCCGAGTCCGGCGACCGCGACGGCGGTGTAGGAGGGGAATGCCTGCACGGTCTGGTTGGCGCCGTCACCGACGCACCGGTACATGACCTTGCCGCGGCGGTGGCCTGCGTTGATGAACCCTCGGAGCTGCTCGTTCTCCCCGGCCTTGGGGCCGAAGATGGTGTCAATCTCGTCGAAGAGGATCGTGGGCCGTTTGCCGTCGACTCCGGAGACCGCACGGAACAGGGCGGCGGCGGACGCGTCGACCGCGGCCATGGGGTTCGGCACGAGGGTCTCTACGATCTCCAGCGCCCGCGACTTCCCGGACCCCGGTTCGGGGCTGAGGAAGGCGAGGCGGGGGGTGGACTCGAAGCAGTCCAGCAGGTGGGCGTGCGCGTCCCACAGCGTCACGGCAACGTAGGCGGCTTCGGTGGGGAAGACGTTGAAGCGCCGGTGGAAGGCTTCGACGTCGTTGAGGAGCGCGGCGCCGTCGATGGCGGGCGGGGCGGGGGTCTGGTCGCTCATGCGGCCCGTCCTTCCTGAGGGTTGCGCAACGGGCAGGCGGCGCGGTGCGCGCCGTGATCGGAAGCGAGGGCGAGCACGCGGCGGATGCCGACTGCCGACCGGTCGCGTCCGCACGCACACCACGACGTGGCGGTGGGGACCGTGCCGCGGCCGGGCGCGCTGATGTGCAGCCACGCGATGGGACGGCGCCCGTCGTCACCGTGCGGGTCAGTGCCAAAGGCAGTTCGGACGCCTTCGGCGACGCCCTTCGGGGCGCCCACGGCCGGTGCGGGCAAGGCGAGTTCGGCGGCCTGCGCTCCGCTCGGAGGGGGTTGGCCTTCCAAGGGGGAGCGGGCGGGGGCGTTCATGCCGTCTCCCGGGGCCGGGCCTTGCGGATGGAGCTGTCCAGGGCACTGCGGATCGTGGCGCGGCACTCGGCAGCGGTGAGTCCCCGCCCCTCCCCCGCCCCTTGGAAGGCGGCTTCCACCACGCCCCGGGGGATGTCGCCCCACGCGACGAAGCGCCCCACCTTGAAGGCGCACCGGTTGAGCGTAGTGTTGCGCCGCTTGTCCGGCGCCGCGGACACCACGGCGCACTCGGCCTCCAGCGCGGACAGAGCCGCGCGGCTGCCGCTCACCTCAGGAAGCCTCAACGGCCCCGCACGGCGCGCCGGGGCGGGCTTCAGGATGGGGTGCAGCCATGCGGGCAGCGCCGCCACCGAGCCGCCCACGGTTTCGTACGCTCCGGCGTCGGTCGTGCTGCCAGCGGCGATGACGTAGCCGCCCCACGCGCGGGTGTCGACCAACTCACCGATGGTGCCTGCGCTGTTGGACAGCCGGACGCCGGACGGGGCGGTGAAGTACAGGTGGGTTCCGCCGCTCGCGGTCCGCACTCGGTAGGTGTCGGGGACGGGGTGTCCGGCGCGCTCGCAGAGCGCCTCAAAGGTCGCCGCGCCGTCAGGCGCGTCCGAACGGTCCTTGTCCTTGGGCACGTCGAGGTCGACGACTACCAGCCCGGACGGGCCGGTGGCGATGCCGATGTTGAACGGGGCCCGTGTCCAGGCGGCGCGGATGCGGTCGGGGTCGGTGGTGGCGCGCTGTTCCCACTTCACGTGCCCGCCGGCGCACTGGCCGGTGCGGGGGCAAGAGGCTTCGCCGTGCAGGGCAGGCCGCTTCGTGCCGGGACGCAGGGGGAAAACGTGCCAGCCGCGAGCGGCGGCATCCAGGGCCGCGGACAGGGGATCTCGCGGGATGGTGCAGGCATGGGTCATGCTGGGGGTTCTCCTGCTCTCTTGGAGGGACGGGAGGACCGGGGCGGACGCAGGCTTTGGAGAGACGGCGCCCGCCCCGGTCACAGCTACTGGTCCTTGATCCATCGGGCGTACTGCTGCCGCACGTAGCCGCGCGGGTCACAACTGCCGTGAATGTCATCCAGGTCCATCAGCCGGTGGGCGGCCTTGACAGCGAGGTCGGCCGCGTCGCTACTGACGCTGGCGCCTTCATTGCTGAGCGCAACGCGGTCCAGCAGTGCGGCCTTGCGGAGCCAGAACTCCCGGTCCACGCCCTCGTAGATCGGCCCGTCAGCCGCCGTGCGAGCCGTCCATCCGATCTCGCTGATGATGCTCGGGGCGAGCGCGTATGCCTCTTCCGGTGTGGGCCACGGCTCCGGCTCCGGGTGGTGGTCGGCGGTGACGTACAAGCGGGCGCGCTTGCCGTCTCGGGTGGGGTACTGACGTGCCGGGCCGGTGTCGAACACTGCGGCCAGGGCGTGGCTAACGCGGTCGGCGTCGGCCGGGTCGCAGATGATGCGGATCTCGAACATGGCTTCCTTTCGTCAGGCTGCGTCGAGGAAGGGCTGTTGCCAGGGCGGGAGGCTGTCCAGGACGCGGGTACGCCAGCGCAGGGCGTAGTCGATGCAGTTGGCGCAGTTCTTGTGGGTGTGGCCGGGCAACGGGGGCCTGCGACGGGCGTGATAGCTCCATGCCGCGGAATCAGCCGATGCGAGCAGGTGGCCGACGCGTTCCAGTCCGAGGGTCTTGAAGCCAAAGCCGTGCAGCTTCAGACCGCGAGAGGCCATCGCGGTGACGATCGCCGCTCCCTCGCGGGTGGACTGCAAGCGGCAGACCGAGCCGAGTCCCACCGTGGGTTCGCGGGTGAGGTCGACTCCGGCGCGCTCGTACAGCTCTACGCATCGCTCGTAGTCCGCGACCGTGCGGCCTTGCAGTACGGGGGCTATGCGCAACTCGGGGGCGAGGGAGCGCAGTTCGAGGAAGTTGGCGACAGTGCGGCGCTGGTGTTCCTGCACGCTGAGATGGGTGCCAACGAAGACGTTCGGCCCGGCGGTGCCGCCGTGGATGATGAGGTCTTCGCACATCCAGTCCTGCGGGGCGGCCCAGTCGTAGGGGCCGACGCATTCCCAGATGCGGCGCAGGTCGTCGATGTACTGGCGCGGGGTGCGCGTCCATCGGCCGTGGCGCTGGAGCTCCGAGAACCCGCCGGAGTCCACCGCGTACGGACCGCGCGCCGCATCCAGCTTGACCGCGTTGGCGAAGTGCTCGGACTTCAGGAACAGCGGCACGTTGGTCAGCCGGACCCAGTGGCGTTTGTGGGTGGTCAGGTAGAAGCGCAAGCCGATCTCCCTCAGCCGTGGAAGTGGCTGCGCTTGATGACGGCCTTGCGGATGTTGACCGTGCTGCCGCTCCGGCCGCCGTTGATGGCGCGGGTGGGCATGCGCCAGGCGAGGACGGCGAGGGCGATCCACATGGCGGCGCCGGAGGCGAACCCGGCGGCGGCGTTGATGACTTCGCCGATGCCCCATCCGACCCCGGCCGCGAGGGCGCCCCCGCCGATCCCGGCGCCGATGAAGCGCTGAGCGATGGGGTCCAGCAGCGGGAGCGGGGTCAGGTCGCGCGGCTCGGGCACGGCCATGGGCGGTGGGGTGAGGTGTTTGGGCATGGGGACCATGCGTCCGTAGGCGTCGGGCACCCACACCACGGGGCCGCGTCCGGCGGCCAGTTCGACGGCCGCCGGGGCGGGCGCGTACAGGTCCAGCGGCGCGGGGTCGTACGCGGCCGGGGCGGTCGGCGTGTGCGGATGCACGGCGGGAGCGTGCTCGTTCACGGCTGTGTTCCTCACAGGTCCGGGATGGCGTTGACGACGGCGTTCATGAGCTGGTTGATGCTGTCGGCGGCGCCGGTGGAGGCGAGGTAGAAGCCGAACATCACGGCCACGAACGCGCTGCCGGGGCCGAGGGTGTTGGAGCGCAGCAGCATGAAGAGCACGATGCCGAAGAGCAGGGCGAGGGAGATGGTCACGGCCATGTGTGGGCTCCTTCGTGGGTAGTGGGGGCGGGTTCGGGGGTGGTGTCGTTGCCGGGGCAGGAGGCGACCGCGAGCCCGAGCAGGACGATGGCGAGGGCGATGCGCAGTGCGCGGCCCATCAGCGGGTTCCGGCGCGGTAGATACGGGACCAGCGGTTGTAGAGCCAGCGGCCGGCGCGTATGCGCTTGCCGGTGGCCTTGCAGCGGCGGCAGTCCTTGCCGCGCTTGATGCGGCCCTTGCGGTCGGTCTTCGTCTGAAAGCCCCAGCCGTTGCACTTGCGGCAGTTGCCGAACGGCGAGACCGCACACAGCCCGGCGTAACTGACAGTGATGGCGAGTAGGCAGGTGCTAGCGAGCAGGATGGGGGTCACGAGGGGCCCTCCAGGGTGGTTTCCGGGGTTTGCGCAGATGGGCCGCTAGGTACTAGTGGCCTGATCAAGTGGCAAATGGGGCGCTAGCGGTGCCGCTAGACCTAGCAGGGTGTGCTGCTAGGTCTAGCGGCCGGATCCACTCAGCCCGCATCCCGCTTTCCGTCACGCTCCGCAATTGCGGTGGTGATCCGGGCGCGCTCGATACCGCGCCGGTTGGCGCCCTTGCCGGACTCCGTCTTGCCCCACACCTGCCCCGTGGAAATGCCGTGGGGCTTGAGCGCGGCGGCGAGACCTTCAGCGTCCCAGCCGCCGTAGACGTCCGGCCGGAGTTCGGCGAGGCGGGCGACGACGGTCTCGGACCACGCCTTGGGCTCGTCGGCGGGGACGACGGCGAGGATGTCGGAGAGCAGGTCGTAGGCCGGGCCGGTGACCGTCTCCGGGGTTTCTCCGAGGGCGTGTCCGGAGAGCAGTCCGGCGCTCTCGCGGGCCTCACGGGCACGCGCGGCGATTGCGTCGGCGCCGGGGGCGTCGACGAACGCGCCCGCGACGATCCGGGCGTCCGAGCCTTCACCGACGAAGTAGTGAATGCCCTTGTCACCCCAGGCGAACATGGTCGCGCGTACCCCGCGCCTGTAGGCGGACGTGCCGAGCACCATGTCGTTCTCGGTCTGGCCCATCACCTTCAGACACCAGCGGGCCGACGCGTTCGCGCTGATACCGGTGGGCAGCGACTTGGCGTCCGGGCGCTGCGTGGCGAGCAGCATCACAATGCCGGTCGCGGGGCCGCGCTTGACCAGGTCGGTGGCGATCTCCTCGAATTCCTTGCCGTGCTCGGGGTGCTCGAACAGCACCTGGCACTCATCCACCCCGACCACGATCGGATGCAGCCCGAGCGAGCGCTTGTCCGCAAGGTTGCTGGTCACCTTCGACTCCGGGCAGACGTCCCTCGGCAGCGAGCGGATCACCTTCGTGCGCCGCCTGAGTTCCTCGCGCAGCGCGCGGAAGTCGGCGAGCACGTAGCCGATGGACTCGTCGTCGTCACCGGCGGCGTGCCGGTGGGAGACGGCGTCACCGACCGGGTCGAGGTCGCCGGTGCCCTTCATGTCGTAGGTGTGCAGCTCAGCGCGCGGATCGAGTGCGGCGATGAGCAGCAGCAGCCTGAGCAGGAACGTCTTGCCCATGCGCGGGATCGCGCCGATCACTCCGGCGATGTACATCAGGGTGACGTCGACCCAGCGTCCGCGCTGGTCGGTGCCGTAGGCGACGGGCTTGAACAGGTCGACGAACCCGCCCTTGGCCAGCGGCCACTGAGGCTTCTTCGCATTGGTCAGGTCCTGGTCACCCACCCACAGCACCAAGTGCCCGGTGTGCTCCTGGGAGACGGCCTCCGGCCACACGCACCCCAGCGGCCGGCGAAGCCCGGATGCGAGGCGCTCGCGGCGTTCGATCACGTCCGTGACGGTGACGCCGTAGGGGAGGTTGCCCTGTGCGCGCCAGCCGGGGCCGTCACGGGTGATCGGAGCGGTGAACTCGAATCCGTCCCGCCCCTTGGACTGCGCCTGGTTGATGGCGGGGATGCCGAGCGCCCCGAGCGCGCGCAGCACGATGTCACTGGTGAGCTTGACCGCCTTGGGCAGTTCCACCGCGCGGTGGATGACCGGGTCGTCCGCCTTCTGGCCCGCGTAGCCGAGCGCCATCACGACCGCGCTGACCGAGACGGCCTGAAGCCAGCCGGGGGCGAGCACGTACATGGCGAGTGCGGCGCCGAGCCCGACGAACATCGCGAGCACGGTTACGAGGGTGCGCAGTCGGACGCGTCCGTCGCGCTGCCGTGACAGTTTCAGATACTCCGCGGCGTCCTCGCGGCGCACGGCGGCGAGTCGGACCGGTTCGCCCTCGCGGTCGGCCATCCACCGCATGGTGCCGCCGACGAACTTCGCGGCACCGGAAGGGGCTTGGAGGGTGAGGCGGACGGCGTAGACCGGGGACCGCAGCGCGTGATAGCCGATCGAATGGGCGTAGTGGCGGGCCACCCATGCCGAAGCGGTCTTGAGTTCCGCCATGGACCTCAGCCAGACGGGGACGACCGCACGGCGCTTCGCTCCGAGCAGCCGACCCAGGTAGCCCGGACCGGCAGCGGTCGGGGTCGGCTGGTCGACCATCACGGGCGCGGTCGGGTCGCCCGACTCGGCACCCGACCGACCGGCGTTCGAGTCGGCCGACGGGTCGGCGTCGGGTCGGGCATTCGGGTCGGCCGACTCCGCGCGGGCCGACCGGGCCTTGTCGAGGTCGACTACCTCACCGCCGGAATCGGGTCGGGAGTCGGCGGCCATCTCGGCTTCGAGTCGGTCAAAGAGTTCGTGGTCGTCGTCGGGGTGCTTCACTGAAGGTCCCTTCCAAGGGGAGAGAAAAGGCGGGGCCGGTCCGTCGCTGTAGGAGGTGAGCGGACGGGCCCCGCCGGAAGGCCGCTACCGTGAGCGGCATGAGCGGGGAGTCATTTGGCACGGTGCCGTGCAGGTGGTGCGGCGAGCCGGTGCCACAGCCACGGCGGTGGCGCACACGGCGGTATTGCAGCAAGGCGCATCGCCGCGGAATGCGGGTCTTGAAGGCCGTAGCGCGGTTCCTGGACGGCTTCTAGCGGCCGGGCAGCGCGAGGTGGAGCGCGGCGGTCACCACCAGATGGAGGACTTCTTGGCGGCCTTCGTGCTGGCGGCCTCGTTCACGATCCGCTGCCGCTCGGTCTGCAACGCGGTCAGCTCCTGGGTGAGCCGGGTCTGTACCGACTGCCACAGCGTCTCCAGCTTGCGTTCCGCGCGGCCGGGGCTCTTGCCACGGGCGACCTTCAACGAGCCGCCCGCCAGCGCGGCCACGACCTGGCGGCGTTCGCGGCCGGTCAGCGGCCACATCTCTTCCTTGCGGACGGCTTTGAGCTTGCGCTCCGTCTGCTGGATCTCACGGTCCAGACGACGGGTGTTGGGCCTGGCCATAGGTCAACTCCTCCTCAGGGAAGGTCAGTTGGTGGTCGGTGGGGTGTCGGGGTAGGCGCACAGCAGGCACACCCCGAGTGAGGTCGGGATGCAGTAGCTGTAAGTCAGGTGGCATTGGGGGCAGGTGCGGCGGGCGTGCATCGCCAGCGCGAGCGCGCCCCACTTGCGCGACGTCATCGGCCGGACCGGCTTCGCACGGTCGACCCGGTAGAGGTAGGCGACCTGCACACCGGCCTTGCGGCCCCGGTGGTGGCGCATCACCTGCGCGGCGACCGGCTGACCGCCGGGCCTCAGCCCGCGCTCGCGCAGCTGGCGGCGGGTGGCGTAGCCGTCCGGGGCGAACTGCCACGGGAAGGTGGGGATGCCGAACCGGGCGCCGGTGGGGTCGAAGCACTTGCCGTACGCGGCCATCAGGCCACCGCCACAACCGGCGCATCGACGCGGGCGCCGGTGCGGCCGGCGCGGCGGCCGGTGACGGTGGCAAACAGCCAGCCGAGCCCGGCGCGGCGCATTCCGGCGCGGGCTTGCTTGGCCGCGTACATCGCCTCGTCCGCCCGCCGCAGCAGCCCGGACAGGTCATCGGCGGGGAAGTCCGCGGCGCGCACCCAGCCCAGCGAGACCGTGGTGTGCACGGCCGGGTCTTGGCCGTCGACCGGGCGAGCGAGCACGCCGTGCAGCACGGCGAGCAGGTCGGCGGCGGTGCCGTGGTCGTCGAGCAGAACGGCGGCGAACTCGTCGCCCCCGAGCCGTCCGGCAACCCCACTCCGGCCGACGTGGCGGGCGAGACGTTCCGCGGTCGCCTTCAACAGGGCGTCCCCGGCCCCGTGCCCGTGGGTGTCGTTGATGTGCTTGAACTTGTCGACGTCGGCCAGCACCACCACCGCGCGCGGGTCCTTGAGCAGGACCTGAGCGCGGCGGGTGAAGCCGTCGCGGGTACGTAACCCGGTGAGCGGGTCGCGCCGGGCCGTGTTCAGGCAGCCTCGCAGCCACCACACGTGCACGGCCCACCCGCAGGCCATCGGCAGCGCGGACAGCAGGATTGTGGCCAGGGTGTTCATGCTGCTACCCCCTCGCGCTCGCCCTCCACTGCGATGCCGTCGGCCCCGGCGGGTGTGACGGGGTGCAGGGCGCGGCCATCGGCCCGCTCGGCGAGCAGCGCATCGCGCACCTGCCGGGCCGGTCCGGAACCGCAGTGCAGGGCCTTGCGCAGCGCCTCAGCGTTGATCTGGCCGTCCGTCCAGTCCGCAGCGACCGTGCGCGCCTCAGCGAGCAGATCGGCCACCGTGCGGGGCGCGGTCTTGCCCTTGGCGGGCCGCTTGCGCGGCGGCTTCGGCGCCGTGTCGCGCGGTGGCTCGGGTGCCTGCTCCGGCTCCGGCTCCGGGGTGAGCGGTGCGGGATCATCGGCGGGGGCGAGTTCGCCCATGCGCAGCATCACGCGCTCACGCCGCGGGGTCTGCCACCGCCACCGCCAGCCGAACCGCTCATGCAGGTCCGCGCGGGCCAGCAGCCGTTCCCGCTCGCAGGCCAGCGCCGTGCTGTAGGAGGTGACCTCCCACAGCGTCATGCGCCGCCACAACGCGAACGTCGACAGCGGCGCCAGCAGCCACCTGGACCAGCGGATCTTCTCCATCCGGCGACCGGTCGCAGCGCCGATCCGCACGGCGTAGATGTGGGCGCCGATCTCGGAGAACACCACCCACAGCAGCGGCATCGTGCCGTGCGCCACCTTCGCCGTGAGCGAGTGGCCGGCCGCGATGTTCAGCCCGCACGTGACCAGGGTGAGCACCCAGGGCACGAACCGCACCCACGCGAGCGCCATGTCCATCCGGATCAGCAGCAGGTTGGCCACGGTGAACACCGGAATGGCCACGTCGATACCGACCGGCAGCATCCACGGCTGGCCGAACCCCCACCGGGCCGCGGCAGCGGACACGGCGTCGAAGGAGGAGATCAGCCCGAGCGCGCCGACCCCGGCCGCGGCGAGCGCCCCGAGTCCGGCGAGCCCCATTTCCGGGCGGGTCAGCGGCGGAACGGCCGCACCCTCGATGGTCTGCTCGGTCATCACCGTGCCCCCTTCCGGTCGTCGCGGAAGGTGGTGTAATCGCCGGGCGGGTAGACGTAGTTGCTCAGCGCGCCCTCGGCAGCCACCGCAGCAGCCCCGAGCCCGGCAACGGCCGCGGCTGCGGCGGTGCTGTGATCAGCCGTGGTGTCGGCCAGAACAGCGGCCATCTGAGTGGCGCGGCGTGCAAGGTTCGGGGTGCCGTCGGGGTCCTTCATGTGCGTGTTGGCGGCATCGCGGATGCGGTCGCGCAGGCCCATCACGCCGCACCGCCATCGAACGGCGGGTTGACGAGACCGGTCAGGGCGGCGATCTCGTCGCCGGTCAGTACGGTGCGCTCGGTCATGGCGTGCGCCACGGTGCGGATCTCGCGCCACAGGTGGGAGACCTTGCGGCGGGCCATGCCCTGCACCATCCCCCACGACTTGCCGCCCTCGGGGACCGTGCAGCGCCCGAGTCGGTAGCCGAACTGGGCCAGTACGTCGATGGCGTGCTCACGGTCGTGATCGGCGGCGCAAGCGGCGGCACGCTCCGGCGTCCACAGCCCGTAGGCCATCAGGTAGGTGACGTGCGCGATCTCCCCGGCCGCGCACTGCGCGGCGTAGTGCCACGGCGGGGTGTCCTGCGTCTGATGCGCGGTCTTGCCGGTGACGGCCCACGTGCCGGGCTCCGGCTCCCACGCGATGACCTCGGACGTGATGACGTGCATGCCGTAGGCCATGGACAGCACCGCGTGCCCGGCCTCATGAAAGGCCATGCCCAACCGGGCCTGCTCGTAGGACAGCGGCATGTCCAGCACGGGGCGCGGGGTGCCGGTGTGGTCGTTCAGCATCTCGCGGGCGGGGGCCATGGTCGTCATGCCGCCACCGCCTTCCGGGAGCTCCGGCGGCGCCCGGCCGGACGCGGCAGCGCAACGACGTCGAACAGCTCCGGGTGCGCGGCAATGACCTCGGCAGCGACGCGGGCCACAGCGTCCGGGAGGCCGGGGTTGTCGGCGAGGATGTCGCGGGCCGCATCCAGGCGAGCCGCCCGCTCCTGGTCGGTCTCGCCCTCGACCCCGAGCCACAGTTCGGCCGGGGTGCCAAGGGACAGTTCGATGAAATCGTCGACGGAGACGGCCTGATGGCCGCCGATGTACGAACGCATGACAGGGCTCCTGAAGTGGAGGGACGGGAAGGCCGGCCGGGGCGGGCGCAGGCTTTGGAGAGACGGCGCCCGCCCGGCGGCGGAAGGAAATGAGTGCCCCGGCCGGGAGTCGAACCCGGCCTGCGACCATCGGGGCGGCATGCTCAGCGGCCGGTCACCCACAGGTAGGGGTGAGGACCGCGGGGACGCGGCGGAAGAGGATCCTTCGTCTTCCCGTGCTCGGCATCGGCCATCAACGGCCGCCCCTCGCACGGGCGTTGTCCTCGCTCCGCTTGTTCTGCGCGGCGTTCTTCCGGGCGAGTTCCGCCTGCTCTGCCTCTGTCAGACTGGTAGTCACAGGTGCCTCCAACTCAGGTGCCTGTACGCGGTCCCCGGGGTGCCACCCGGGG
Organism: Streptomyces cinnabarinus; assembly: GCF_027270315.1. NCBI lineage: Bacteria > Bacillati > Actinomycetota > Actinomycetes > Kitasatosporales > Streptomycetaceae > Streptomyces > Streptomyces cinnabarinus. Next base: position 4,976,372 of record NZ_CP114413.1, read on the forward strand.
ACCGCCCTCATGTGTGTGCCGCCCGCGGTGTGCGGACAGCTCCGGCCGGCCCACTGGGGGGCCAGCCGTCGTGCCCCGGCCGGGAGTCGAACCCGACGCCAAGGACCATCGGGGCGGTGAGGAACGGGTCAGGCGTGGACGTGACCGGCGCCGACCACCCGCAGGGCGGTATGCGTCTCGCGGGCCAGCAGACCGGCCGCGTCCACCTCGGCATCCGGGACGTCCCCGAGCGCCATCGCCGCATCCACGGCCTCCTGAGCCACGGCGAGCAGATCCGCGTTGTCCGTGGCCATGTAAAGCCCGTCCATGGCGCTGGTGACAGCGGAACGAGCCGCGTAACGCGCCTGCCGGGCCTCGGCCGAGTCCTCCCGGCCCTCACGGCGGGCCACGATCTTCAAGTACTGCCGCTCACGGTGACCCACCAGCGCAGCCAGTAACGCGGGAACCGCAGCGGCGAGCGCCTGACGACGCCGTTCGGCCTCCGCCGCGCGAGCGGTGCGGGTGCTGGTCAGGTGCTGCATCAACCCGGCAACGACCGCACCGGCGAGCGTGCCGAGAACGGCAATCAGCGTTGTGATCATGCGAACTCCCAAGAGGAGAAGGGGTGTTCCGGCTCCTCTCAACCCCGCCCGTACGGGACCGCTCCGCAGAGCGCCCGGACGGGCGGGGCGAGCAACCGGCGCGGCGCTAGCCGCCGCGATTCGGTGGAAGGCGACCGGTCGTCCGCGGCACTCCGAGGCGCTCACGGACCGGGGATGGAACGGCGCCGCCGTGCCGGTCGATCACGGCCGCGCCCAACGCTTTCGTCGACTCACTGCCACTCCTTCAGACCGCTGAACAGGGGATACGCACTGCAAGGGGGACCGTGTCCCCACTCTCCGGCCGTTGCTCGCGGTCACCGGGCCACCTCGCCAGTACGGGCCGAAGCCCTGTTCCACCTGGCCTTTAGCGGGATTGCAGCGTCCCCGCCCTCTGCACATGCGGCATGAGCCGCTTCCGCCTAGTTGTTCCGTTCCGCGGATGCAGTACCTGTTTTACAGGTACTGCATAAGGGGTCGTCAAGTGTGACGACGGAACCTCTTGGTCTTGCACTGGGATTTCTTGGTGCACCATCAGAATCGGTGCAGGTCAGGGGAGTTGGTCACCCCATGCGTGGACAGCTTCGGTTGATCTGGCTACCGTCAAGAGCTCCCTAGAGCTCCCATCGGGGGTGGAGATGTCCAACGAGCGTCTACGGTCGGCCCTCTTAGCGCAGAACATGACCATTCAGCAGCTCGCGGAACAGATCGAGGTCAACCCGAAGACGGTCGAGCGCTGGATCACGCAGGGCAAGGTGCCGTACCGGCGCCATCAGTACGCCACGGCGTCCGTCCTGAACGTCGACGTGATAACGCTGTGGGATGACGCGCGATCACTCGACAGTGCAACTGACCTAAGCAAAGCGGAGATTGTCACGGTCTACCCGCATCGCCACGTCGTACCGACCGACCTGTGGCGACAGCTGTGCGAACGTGCCAAGGAGCGCATCGACATCTTGGTCTACGCAGGGATCGGCCTTGCGGAAGACCCACGCTTCCTGTCGGTCCTCAAGGCGAAATCAAAGAGCGTCGCGATTCGCGTGCTGATGGGGGACCCCGCGTGCGAGGCCGTCATCCGGCGCGGTATCGACGAAGGTCACCGCATCATGGACGGAAAGATCCGCAACGCCCTGGTCAACTACCGCCCTCTGTTCACCAGCCACCCTGAGATCACGTTTCGCCTGCACGACACCGTGCTCTACAACTCGATCTACCGTGTGGATGACGAGATGCTCGTCAACACGCATGTGTACGGCATCGGCGCCTATCTGGCTCCGGTGCTGCACTTGCGGCGACTCCCTGGGGGCGGGCTCTTCGACACCTTCGCCAACAGCGTTCAGCAGACGTGGGAGGGCGCAAGGCCAGTGACTGAACACGACATCGCAGGAGCATGAGGCATGGGACGCATCGACTACCTTCACGACCCCGACGCCCCGCCGGCCAACTCGGTGGTGCCGTCCGTCGTGGCATTCGTGCAGAACGATGCGGGACAGGTGCTGATGATCCAGCGATCCGACAACGGCCGTTGGGCACTGCCCGGCGGTGGGCACGACGTGGGCGAGTCCATCAGTGACACCGTGGTGCGCGAAGTCTGGGAAGAGACGGGCATCAAAGCCGAAGTCGTCGACATGTCCGGGATCTACACCGACCCCGGCCACGTGATGCAGTACGACGACGGCGAAGTGCGCCAGCAGTTCAGCATCTGCTTCCGTGCGCGGCCGGTCGGTGGTGAACTCCGTACGAGCAACGAGACGACTCAGGTCCGCTGGGTCGACCCAGCGGACCTGACCACGTTGGACGTACACCCCACGATGCGACTTCGGATCGAGCACGCCATGGACCGGGCGCGTCCGACCCCCTACATCGGCTGACGCTTGGCGTCGCCGACCCGTTCAAGTACGCGGGACGTGCACGCCAGGATCTCGGGTTCGGCCCGGCGGATGAACTGCCCGATCAGGCTCTCTGGCCCGTACCGTCCGGCGATCTCGTTGATCCGATCGATCGGATTCGTGGGCGTGCCGTCCGGCGTGGTGTTCATGTCGCAGTAGCAGAGCGCGTCATTCAGGTGCGCGCTCTCGCGGGGGAACTCGCCCTCCAGCTCCTCGCGCAGGCCGCGCGCTTCCGCCTCCATCCAGGCGCAGGAGTGGTGAGCAACCAGGTTGATGACCCGTTCGTCGGCGTCGGCCACGTCCCGGAGGTATCGGGCGCCGTCCAGCGGGTGAAAGCCGGTCTTGGCCAGGTCCGGCGCATAGCCGATGTCGTGCAGTACCGCTGCGGCCTCCAACAGATCCGCGTCCTGGTCCAGAACGAGCGCGATCGTACGCGCCCTCTCGGCTACTCCGAGACAGTGCTTCCAGCGCCGGGGAAGCGGCTCGGCGAGCAGGGACTCAGCCAGGGCATAGGCCCACTCGGTCAACGTCGGCAAGCTACGAACGCTCCTCTCCTGTCGGCACGGCGCGGATCGTCCGCACCTTGCCTTGTCCGCCACCCGCTAGCACGCCGGCGGTCTCCAGCTTCTCCAGTGCCTTGGTGACCGTGGGGCGTGAGACTCCGAACCGGTTCGCCAGCGCGGAGGCGCTCAGGAAGGCTTCGCCTACTTCGAACCCCTCAGCCATGATGATGTCGGTGATGCGCTCATCGAGCGGGCGCCCGTCAACTCGTGCACCCAAGCGCACAACACGCCATCGACCCCCGGGCGCCGGCTCAGCCACACCTTCCTGGCGCAGCACGCCGAAGGCGCGAAGGGCAACCCCGCGCGAGACCCTGTGCTCCCGCATAACCTCAGCCAAGGACGGAAGCTCCGCCATGTCCGGGTCTGCCGCAGTGCGAGCCTTCAGCGCGTCCGCGACTTTCAGGAAGGTTCCCCGAGGGCTGACCTGCTGAGACACTCGCTCTCCTTCCCCGTCTGCTCACTGTCTGTATCAAGCTTCCCATGGCTCTCGTTGCGGCAGGATGCTGTCGCGCAGTGGCTACTTACGAGTTGACACCAAACCCAATGTCTGACGAGCACCGCGATCATCGTCGCCAGTGGGCCAACCAGGCTGAATGTGATCACCCTGCGGAGATCGAGCGCTACCGAGCACAGACTCGGATCAGCTCCGTTCCGGTCTCCACCTCGTTTCCAGCCCGGCTGGCGCCTGTTCCGGGGTGATACTTATGTAATCGCCTATTCTCGTGAAAGAACAGCCACTGTCGAGAGTCGCACGCTCTTCACAGTTTCACCCTTTTTACTTACCCCGACGACCTCAATTTGCCTTGCATCACCTCTTTCCCGGCGGGCATAGGCTGATTGAAGCTCGGACTCATCGATGCTCCATGCTTGAGCCACGGCTCGAATGACGATGCCTGGAATCGAGTTGGGTGCGACCGAGTTCTCGCCGACAGAGAAGTGTCCCACCCAATCGTGAGCATCAATATGCTGCCCGCCATGTGGGCTGCGTTCGAAACTCAAGACCGACGCGTATCCCGGATGCATAAGAACCACGTCGTTTTGGAGTTCATGTTGGCTGGCGCCATCTCTTCTGCAGTAATTGGACCACGCGGCATCCTGCAATAGGATAACGCGACTCAGATTTTTGCAGTGCTCGACCAGTTGCTCATATGTCACCGGGCCATCCGACGTTTCACCTATTGGCATTTTCCCTGGCTCCGCGTAAAGTGAAACCAAATGCAGGGTGATATTCTGCATATAGTGGTCCCAAGTCGGATTCCAAGATTCAGCCTGGCTGGTAGCCCAAGCAGAGAAATCCTGTGCAGGGATAACAGGAATCGCAACGTCGCGCGCTGCTCGCAGTGTTCTACCAACGATTAGACCTGCACAGTTCTGCATGCTTGATTTGGCACGCACCCCGCCGACTACGAGTGGAGCAGCCATGGAAATCCAGTCCACTCCATGAAGGTCATCGGAGTCAGGACGCTCGCGGAGTTCAGCATCGCTGATCATGGGCGCAATGGCTATCTTGGCCACCATTTCCCCGAGAGGCGAATAGACAGGCTCCGGGTCGCCGTTGATCACCTGTTTGAATTGCTCACGCTCACTTGGTCGATGGTCTGCATGTAGCCGATCAATAAGTGAGTCGCGATCGAGGCGCTTCCAATCATCTGCTTCTACAGCGAGAACGCGCTCCCCGTTTTCGTTTACCACGTAGAGATTTACATCCAGTGCAGGGCAGAGCCAGGCATAATACTCAGCCAAAGTTAGCGTGTGGCTCTCTAGAACTCCACGATGATCATCGAAGGTCAGGATATCGGAAAGGTCCGTGTTCAGTAGTACCCTGACCTCGGTGCCACCGGTCACTAGCTGCTCATGAAACTCGGCATTCCTCAGCAGCGGGCGCCCGGTCAGGCCGTTTGCGAACTCAAGTACCATTGTCTCGCTCGCAGCAGCGTCATAGCGACGAGAGGTTACTCGAACTGAGCGGCCAATCATGAATACGGAAAAGAATCCGATACCATACCGCCCCGTAGGGCGGAAGTCAGACGAAAGTAGTCCCGGGAGGTCTCGCCGCGAGTCGGGTGAATCCCAGTAAGAGGTGCCGAAGTTCAAAAGTGCATTCGTCAGGACGTTTTTTGACATGCCGAGACCTGTGTCGTGAATATGGAGCCAGGTCCCATCTGTATCGTCATTTAGTGAAACGGTGACATCCCCCGTAATTTCCCAGGGGCGCGCTCCGGATGCACCCAGAAGTGATTTCTTCGCCCGCACGGCGTCGGCAGCGTTACTGATCAATTCTCGAATGGGGATTGATGGATCATTGCCGTATAGTTCTGCACCCCCCAGGCGGCGGACGAGAGTGATTACGTCGGTAGCCTTAACCGTGGCGTTGATCGGGTGCCAGCCATCAGTCCGGATGTTCCGAGAGAGCTCCTCCAGGTCGCTAATACCTACTACGCCTCGCGCAGCAAACCGATCCCTCCCTGAATCAGATAGGATGTTATCGGCTGCTGTAAGTTCGTGATGGAGCGTTGAGAGGGCGTCGTGGCAGACCCACCAAGCCTCGGATTCGTTCCGTCCGAAGGGGCTCAAGCTGGTGTATGACAATCGATCATCGTGAATGCGCGGTTTCTGAAGCTTGTCCTGAAAGACCCAGTGCGGCATTGATTCGGTCCTTGGGCTCCGCACTGCACGCAAAAAGGCAGGTGCCCTACGGGAATCCAAATGACTGGCATCTGCACATCGAAGAATGAAGGCAAGTGCGAGTGGGTCTACCTCCCATGAACTGGGCATGCTGGCACGCGCACCAATTCGCACACTGAATTCCTCGCGCAACGCTCTTGATGGCCACCAATGGCTCGCTGCGATGCGGCCGGCCAGGTGTCCATATTGATTGCGCAGTTCAGCGTCCTCTAGCAGATAGAATGATTCGCCTGTAGCTGTGTCCTTGTATGGCTCCAAGGGAATATTTGCGGCGAAGTCGGCATGTGTCTCGCGGAGATAGCGTGAGATTGCTCGGGATTTTATCTCGGGATCCGGTTCGGTAAGTTTCTCGGGTGAAGGGTAAACGCCGTTCTCTGCCCGGTATTCCGAAGTCAAGATATCTAGCCATCTTGCATCTTTCTTTACATGTTCCATCCCTCCCGGGATTGCCGCCAATCCATTGGCTAGATCGTGGGCAAGGAAGGCGATGCCCAGGACATAGATCTCGGCAGGGTTTAGCACGTACTCTGGGCCGCAAACTAGCTCGGCATACTCCCAAAGAGCGTCGATGTGAGAAATGTCGTGCTGTGTTAGGTCTGCAGAATCTCGACTGATCTCTGCAGCGATAAGCGCAGCCCGTTTGCGGCTACTCTTAAACTGCTCTGCAAGCCGCTGCGCCTCACTCTGAGCTTGCACCCCAATCTGCTCGCTGAAGAGTCTCCAAAAACGCGTCTCCTCGTAATCCATTAATGCCTCCGATCAACCGATTATTGGGCTAGCCTCCGTCCCGCTTGTCGGCGGCGCGAAACAGAAGGGGTGTAGTCGATATAAGGACACTCTGCTGTGCTATTTTATTGCAGGTATCACGAGAATCCCAGAAAGCACCCACATCAACATTACGGAGAAAATAATGAAAAGGAGAACGTAGGTTTCATACCAGCGCAGTAGGTTGCCAGGGCGAGGACGCTTGCGGAATCCAGGACCTACCATTTCATCTGTTATGTCGCACTCTTCGTTTCGGTAGTCAAGCCAAGCGGCTGCGCCCACCGCGATCAACGTTGCTGTGAATGCGGCGACCATTGTGGTCAGTACTAGTAACCCGATCACTCCGGAGCGTGCGACGTCTGGGGCCACTTCCCACTTTCGGTAACCGACGAAGAGTGCCAGCGCTGCCCCAACCAATGCTGTAGCGAGCGTTTGATAAATGGCCAGGAATCGATGTGTATTTTCGTTCACGGCTTGGATCTGCTGCAGTACGTATCGGTACCGCTCCAATGCGAACTGATCGCGAAGCGCACCCGTTTCCGGTGTGTTCGGCTCCGATGTAGTCATGCCCCCACCTTCTATGCTCTCCGGCAGCATAGGATGAAGTGTCGTTCCAGCAGGGCGATTTGGCGGAACTCCGCAGTGGAAGCGCTCGCCATGAGTCCGCTAGCAGTCAACAAGCAGTGACCGTCTCAGGCGCGCAGACGTGGAGGGCCCGCACCGACGGTAGTACTCCTTCGGGTCCCATCCGCGCCGCGGCGTGGGGCCGCCTCAGGCGGCTCCGAGATGAGGCGGCCCCGTTCGCGAGGGCCGACGGAGCAGTGGCATGGGCGCGGAGCGCTCCCGTCCGTCTTCGATGGCCCCAGGCGGAGGTGAGCGAGTACGGTTTCCGGCATCCCGGGCCTCTGGCGAATCGACCTGGGCAGGGGCGCAGCTCTTTGCGGGGGCGGGTGGTACTTCGCCCCACGAGTAACAGCCTTCAAGATCGCCGACGCTGCTGGTGGTCTCAATGGCGGTCTCATCCGGCGTCCGATCCACAAACGTCCGCCGTGGTCCATTGAAGTCCGTGGCCTCGCCTGATCAGGCCATCATGCCGCTCCGGGGACATGAGTGGACACCTCCGGACCAAGATCAGACAACTCGTAATGCGTAGGTCTCGGGTTCGAATCCCGAAGGCGGCTCCACTGAAGCCCAGCTCGGACTCGCTCTGAGCTGGGCTTTTTGTTGTGTCCGTGGGCCCCGGCGCAGACGGGGGCCGGAGTGCGCGGTGGTGTTCGCCAGCATTCGCCACCCTTGAACCACCGGTGGCGCTACTGGAGCGCCGGTTAACTTGCGGGTGTCCGGCGCGTCTCTCTCCCTTGCGCCCGCCCGGATCGGGCGGGTCCCAACACAGTTGGAGATGTTGAGAGATGGGAGACCGGAGATGTGTGAGGCGCCGGTGGCGGTCCGGCCGGCTGGTCGGGTGCTAGCGAGCCCGGCCGCTGGTTGCACGGCCGGGCTCGCCGGCTAGCCCCGCATGTGGGCCTGGCCCCGGGACGCCACCCGGGGTCAGGCCGTATGCGCGGCGTGGAAACCTCGCGGTTCCAGGACGAGGAAACCCCAAGTCATGGGGAGCATCAAGCGTCCGGAACGGAACCCGGCGGTCGGGCCGTGGCGAAGACCCGTGGTGAAACCCTGGCGTTGAGGGTGGCGCGGTGACCGCATCGCCTAGATCGTTTGGAACTGGCTGGTCAGCGCTCTGCGGGGGGTGGCGAAACCTGGCGAATGGCGTTGCGGGGGCCGAGTGGGTCGGTGTCGCGGCCGTACGGCGTCCTGCCGAGGAGAGGTGGACGCGGGTCCCGGCCGGTCACCTCCGCCGGCCGGGACCCGTTGCGTCCGCGGATCCGGCAAGGCGGTAACACTCCCCCGAGCAACGCGTCTTACGCGCGCACCGTCGGGCCGGATCCGATGAAGTGATCACATCAGACCGCACTAACGGATCGCTAACATGTGGCCAACGGTTCCCAGGACTGTCGTCGGCCGATTGGCGTGAAGTCGTCGAGGCGATCTTGTCGGGTGGCCGGAACAGTAGCGGATTCCGGCGGGCAGCCCGTCGGGAACAGGTGGCGGAATACCGCCGTCGACCGGCGGTATTCCGCCATCGACGGCCGTGTCGGCCCGGGGTACGCGCACGAAGCCGTGCGCGGGAAGGCAGTGGGCGGCGTGAAGCGGTGCGAGCTGCGGTTCGGCCTGCTGGGACCGCCGATTCTCTACGACCACGGCCCGGACGGCGCCGTAGTCCGTCCCGTGGGCAGCCCTAAGGTGCGCCTGCTCCTGACCGCCCTCCTGCTCGAAGCCGGCCGTACCGTCTCCGTCGAGGCGCTCAAGGACGCGCTCTGGGGCGGCGCCCCGCCCGCCTCCGCCCACGCCTCCCTCCACAACCACGTCACCCGGCTCCGTCGGCTCCTCGACGACCCCACCCGGCTGCGGGCCGTGTCCCCCGGCTACCTCCTCCGCGTCGACGACGGCGAACTCGACATCCACACCTTCGACGCCCACTCCGCCGCCGCGCGCGCCGCCCACGCGGGCCGGGACTGGCGCCGCACCCTCTGCGAATGCGCCGCCGCCCTCGCCCTCTGGCGCGGCACCCCCCTCAGCGGACTCCCGGCCGAACTGGGCGGCTACGCCCTCGTCCAGCGCCTCAGAGAGGCCCGACTGCTGCTCCTGGAGTGGCGCTACGACGCCGAGTTGGCCCTCGCCGACGGCCGACTCGACGCGCTTCTGCCCGAGTTGGCCGCCCTCGCCGCCGAACACCCGCTGCGCGAGGCCTACCACCGCCAGCTCATGCTCGCCCTGCACCGCAGCGGCCGTCAGGCCGAGGCCCTCGCCGCCCACCGCGACCTGCGGCGCAGGCTCGTGGAGGAACTCGGCGTGGAGCCCGGTCCCGCCGTACGCGAGGCACACCTGGAGGTCCTCCGTGGGGGAGAGGAGGGGAGGGGTGACGACGGTGAGAGTGGTGCAGAGGGCGGGTCCCGTGCGGGTTCCGGGGGTGCGCACCCGGCCGCGGACGCCCATGTTCAAGCCCCGGGGACCCCCACGCCCGCCCCTCGCCCCGCCCAACTTCCCCCACCCCCCGCCCACTTCACCGGCCGGGCCCTCCTCGCCGAAACCCTCCACGGCACCCTCGCCACCCCCGGCCCCACCATCGCCGTCCTGACCGGTATGGCCGGTATCGGGAAGAGCGCCCTCGCCCTCCACGTCGCCCACGCCCTCACCGACCGCTTCCCCGACGGTCAGCTCTACGTCAATCTGCACGGCGCCACCCCGGGCATGCTCCCGCTCACCTCCGCGCAGGCCCTCGCCGCACTGCTGCGGGACGTGGGCGCCGACCCCCGATCCATCCCCGAACACCCGGACGCGGCCGCGGCGTTGCTGCGGTCGATGCTCGCGCCGACCCGCACCCTCCTGGTCCTGGACGACGCCGCGAACGCCGCGCAGGTACGGTCGCTGCTGCCCGCGGGCCCCGGCTGTGCCGTGATCATCACCAGCCGTTCGTCGCTCGCCGCCCTCGACGGCGTCCGGCGTTTCCCCCTCGCGCCGCTGTCCGACGAGGACAGTGCCGCGCTGCTGCGGGCGGTGTCCGGACGGGAGGAAGGGATCGACGCCGGTCACCCCCTCGTGGAACTGACCGGCCGCCTCCCGCTCGCCCTACGGGTCGTCGCCGCCCGGCTCGCCGCCCGCCGGGCCCTCACCCCGGAGGTGCTGGCCGGTCAACTGGCCGCCACCGAGTGGCGGTTGCACCATCTGGAGTACGACGACCTCAGCGTCCGCCGCTCCCTCGCCGTGGCGCACGACGCGCTCGCCGCCTCCGACCGCGAGGCCGACCGGGACGCGGCCCTCGTACTGCGCCGGATCGGCGCCCTCGACCTGCCCGAGTACGGCGCACCCCTGCTGGCCCGCCTGAGCGGCACGGGAGTCCGCCGCGCCGAGGACGCCCTCGACCGCCTGGTCGACGTGGCCCTCCTGGAGGAGACCGCCCTCGGCCGTTACGTCCCCCATGACCTGGTCCGCGACTTCGCCCGCGAGCTGGCCGGAACGGCGGGCGGCACCGCCGTCGCCGAATCCGCCCTGAGCTGGTACGCCGCCCTCGCCGAACGCACCCTCACCGCGATCGTCGAACCCGGCCTCGACCAGGACGACCGGCGCCGCCCCACCTCATGCCAGCCGCCCGAGCACGCGGCCCATGTCGCCGACACGCACCCCTTCGACGGCCCCGAGGCCGCCTTCGCCTGGGGCGACGCGGAGCTGGAGAACATCGCCGCGCTCGCCGAGCGGTACGCCGATGCCCCCGACACGCGTATCGCCGCCCGCCTGTGCACGCTGCTGCGGCTGCTCTTCCCCTACGTCCAGCGCAGCGGCCGGGTCGCCGAGATGGAGGTCCTCGGCCGGGCCGCGCTCCGGGTCGCCCGGCGGCTCGGGGACGAGGCGGCCGAGGCGTACGCCCTCGGTGACCTGGCCGGCGTGCACTTCCTGACCGGCCGCCACAACGAGGCCCTCACCCTCAACGACGAGGCCCTGACCATCTGGCAGCGGCTCGGTGTCCTGTCCTGGATGCGCCGCAGCCTCAACAACCGGGGCCTGCTGCTCGAAGGACTCGGCCGCTACGAGGAGTCGGGGCGCGCGCTGCGCCAGAGCCTCGCCTACTCACGCCGGTTGAACGATCCGTACGGCGAGGCCGTGACCCACCAGCACCTCGGCAACCTGTTCGAGCACACCGACCCGCGCGCCGCCATCGAGCAGCACCGTCTCTCGCTGGCGATCGGCGAGACGATCGGCAACGTCCTCATCCAGCTCTACGCGCGGTGCAACATCGGCTACGCCCATCTCACCCTCGGTGAACCGGGCGCGGCGGCCCGGCACTTCGAGGAGAGCCTGCGGGACCTCGTCGACCAGGGCGACTGGCACGGCGAGTCGCAGACCCGTCTCGGCCTGGTCCGCTCCCTGCGGCAGCTGGGCCGCACCGAACGCGCCGACCGGGAGTGCGCCGAACTGCTGCGCCGCGCCGACGCCCGCGCCGACCGCTACATCGGCGGCCTCGCCCGCCACCAGCTCGGACTCCTGCTCAGCGAGTCGGGCCGGACCGAGGAGGCCCGCACCTCCTGGCAGGCGGCGCTCGACGCCCTGACCGGCACGGACGAGAAGGCGGTCGTTGCCGAACTCGCCTCCCTGCTGGCCGACATCGGTGAACCCCCCACCTCCGATCACTTCGCCTCCGCGTAGCACTCCACCACCGCCGTGGTGAACGGAAACCGCACCGGCGTCTCCCCGAACGTCAGCCGCCCCGCCAGCTCCGCCGCCTCCCGGATCGCCGCCACGACCGCCTCCGCCTCCTCCTCGGGACAGTGCACGATGACCTCGTCGTGCTGGAAGAAGACCAGCTCGGCAGCCATCTCCGCGCAGGACTGGCGCAGCGCGGCGAGCAGCAGCAGCGCCCAGTCGGCCGCGCTGCCCTGGACGACGAAGTTACGGGCGAAGCGGCCCCGCGCGCGGGCGTCGGTGGAGGCGTACCCCGGCACCCACTGCTGACGGTCGTCGGAGTCCTCCTCGCCCATCGGGATACCCGCCTCCTCAGCGGCCTCGCCTCCGCCGGCCGCGGGCGGGCAGGTGCGGCCCAGCCAGGTGCGCACCAGCCGCCCCTCCTCACCGGCCCGCGCCGCCTCGTCGACGTAGGACACGGCTCGCGGGAAGCGGCGTCTGAGCGCGGCGAGGTTCTTCAGGCCGTCGCCGGAGGTCTGGCCGTAGACCGCGCCGAGCACCGCGAGCTTGGCCTGGTCGCGGTCGCCGGAGAAGGCCCGGTCGGACACCGACTGGTACAGGTCGCTCTCGCGGCCCGCCACCTCCATCAGACCGGGGTCGCGGGAGATCGCGGCGAGCACCCGCGGCTCCATCTGGTCGGCGTCGGCGACGACGAGCCGCCAGCCGGGGTCGGCGACGACCGCACGCCGGATCACCTTGGGGATCTGGAGTCCGCCCCCGCCGTTGGTCACCCAGCGGCCGGTGACGGTGCCGCCCGCGAGGAACTCCGGCCGGAACCGCCCCTCGCGCACCCAGTCCTGGAGCCAGGACCAGCCATGGGCCACCCAGATCCGGTACAGCTTCTTGTACTCGATCAGCGGCGCCACGGCCGGATGGTCGACGGACTCGATCTCCCAGCGCCGGGTCGACTTGACCTTGATGCCCGCCCGCGCGAAGGCCTTGATCACATCGGCGGGCAGATCGGGCCGGACCCGGCGGCCGAAGGCGGCGGACACCTCGTCGGCCAGCTCGGCGAGGCGACGCGGCTCGCCACCGCCCGCGTACCGCTCGCCGAGCAGTTCGTGCAGCACTTGCCGGTGCACGTCGGCGCTCCACGGCAGCCCGGCCCGGTTCATCTCGGCGGCGACCAGCATCCCCGCCGACTCGGCTGCCGTCAGCAGCCGCATCCGCTCCGGGTGCGCCGCCTTGTCGTGCCGCCGCTGCTGCTCGGCGTAGACCTCCAGGAGGTCGGTCAGCGGCAGATGCACGGCCTGCGGCTCGAACAGCGAGGACTGCGCCCCGGGTTCGGCCGCCCGCTGGGGCGGGTCGGGCGGTACGGGCCCGCCGCGCAGCCGGGCCAGGGCGGCTGCCGCGGAACGGGGTTCGCCGTACCGCCCCTCGTGGCCGAGCAGGAGGGTCTCGGCGTCCTCGATGTCGTAGCACCGCTCCACTCGCACCCCCGTGGCGAGCAGACGCGGGTAGACCTCGGCGGTGGAACGCCAGACCCAGCGCGCGACCTCCGGCCTGCCGCGCACCGCAGCGGCGAGGTCCGGTTCCCGCACGACCGGCCCGGCGGGCAGCCCGTCCGGGCCGAGGGGGGCGAGCTCGGCGCCGCCGTCCTCGGCCGGTGCGAGAGCCCACCGGTCGGTCATGGTCGTGAGTGTGACAGGGGGGTCTGACAACGGCCCCTCACGCCGGATCCGACAGCGACCGGCTTCTACGGGCGGGCGGGCCCCCGGGCCCCCGGGCCCCCGACCTCGACCCCCGAGCCCCCGGCACCCCGGCACCCGGCCTCGACCCCTGAGCCCCCGGCACCCCGGCCCCCCGGCCCCCTGGCCCCCTGGCCCCCTGGCCCCCCGGCCCCCCGGCCCTCTGGCCCCCGGCACCCCGGCCCCCCGGCCCCCGATCCGGACCCCATGGCACGATCCCTACGTGAGCAGCAAGCCCCGCACCGTCGACCTCGCCTTCCAGGCCGCCCTCCACACCGCCTCCGACACGGCCCTGGACACCGGCGCCTCCCTTCTCGCCGCGGACCCGGGCGCGGACGGGGAACTGGAGCGCCGGGGAACGGAGTTCGTCGCGGCGGCCTGGCGGCGCGGCTGGCAGCCCGCGGACGTCGCCCGGATGGTCCGCCGCGATCTGGACGACGTCCATCTGCGGCTGCTGGCTTCCCTCGTCCACGCGCAGGCGCCGGACGACATCCCGCGAGGACCCCGGTGGCGCGCGCAGCTCGACGAGCTGGACGTGACGCCCACGCGCGCGGGCGACCGTTTCTCGTACGCGACGGCCGTCCTGGAGCTGTACCGCCTGCTGCTGCGACTGCCGGCCCTGGAGCCCCTCGACGAGCCGCAGCACTCCCGCAGGCCCGAGTCCCGCATGCTGACCCGGATCCGCGCGCTGCTGGCCAAGGCGGAGGCGACGGGGTTCCCGGAGGAGGCGGAGGCACTGACCGCCAAGGCGCAGGAGCTGATGGCGCGGCACAGCGTGGACGAGGCGCTGCTATCGGCGCAGGCGCCCGCGCCCGACACCCCCGGCGCCTGCCGGATCGGGGTCGAGGCGCCGTACGAGCAGGCCAAGGCGGTGCTGCTGGACGCGGTGGCCGCTGCGAACCACTGCCGCGCGGTGTGGAACGAACCCCTCGGCTTCTCCACCGTGGTCGGATTCGAGGCCGATCTGGAGGTGGTCGAGCTGCTCCACACCTCGCTCCTCGTCCAGGCCCAGACGGCGCTGACGAGGGCGGAGGCGGCCCAGCGGGCGGGCGGCCGCAAGCGGACCAAGACCTTCCGGCAGTCGTTCCTCGCCGCCTACGCCCACCGCATCGGCACCCGCCTCACGCGGGCCGCCGAGAGCCAGGTCAGCGACGACCTGCTGCCGGTCCTGGCCTCCCGGGAGGTCGCGGTCACCGACCGGCTGGACCGCATGTTCCCCGAGACCACCACGTCCCGGCTGCGCGGCGTCACCGACGCGGCGGGCTGGACCGAGGGCGCCGAAGCCGCCGACCAGGCCCAGGTGAGGGCCCGGCGCCCGCTGGACCGGGGCTGACTCAGTCGCCCTGCTGGAACCCGCTCACCGACGCCTCCGGCTTCCCGTCCTTGAGCGCGACGTCGCCGTACGACCAGGGGAAGCTCTCCGTGGTGTCCGCGCCCGGCAGTGCGAACTCGGCCGTCTGCGCGGTGAGACTGCCCTCGCCCTCGCCGCGCACATAGGTGATGGTGAAGGACACGGTGCCGCCCTCGGCGAGCGTGCGCTTCTCCCCGGTCGCCGCCGCGTCCGGGGGGACCTCCGCCGAGGTGCCCTCCGCCTGCAGGGTCACCGAGGGCAGCCCGTCCAGGGTGCAGTCGGCGGTGTTGTTGGTGAGCGTGACGGGCACGTTGCCGGTGTCCCCGGGGGCCGGGGCGTTGTTGGCGGGGCCGACCTCCACCCCCACGTCGCCGATCGCGCAGGCGGCCGTGGCGCCCTCGCTCTGCTTCTCCCCGCCGCCGTCACCACCGTCACCGTCGCTGCAGGAGGTCAGCAGAAGGGCCAGGGCGAGGGCGGCGAGCGGGACGGCGGTGGCGCGCATATGGGGTCCTCTGAGGCGTGCGTGACGGATCGAGTGCATGGATCATCACGCATCCGGCCGCGAGGCGGTCGCCCGACCCGCGGCCCGGCCCGCGGCCTATCCCGCGGTCGGCAGTCCCGTGGGCAGGGTGGCCCCGTCGGCCTTCTGGTACGTCTCGGTGCCCAGCTCGCTGTCCCAGGTCACCTTGAGCGTGTCTTTGCCGACGGATTCGACCGTGCCGGTCGTCCGGTCCTCGGTGCCGTCGGTGCACTTCAGGCGGATCGTCTCGCCGGCCGTACCGCTGCACACGGTCCCGCCCGTCGCGAACAGCCCCGCCTGGCTCCCGGTGACGACCAGCGCCACCGCCTTGCCGTCGGTCGTGGCGAGCCAGCTGCCCTCCAGCTCGCCCGCGGGGGAGGCCGTACCACCGCCGCTGCCCCCGCCGGTGTCGGCGGTCTCGGCGGCGGACGGCGTCGCGCTCGTGCTGGGCGAGCCCTCGTCGGGGGAGTCGTCGCTGCACCCGCTCAGCACGAGCACCCCGGCCAGCCCCGAGGCCACGGCCATGAGCCGCATCCGCCTGCGCGCCACGCGCGCGTACGTCGCCGAAGTCACTGCAAGCCCCCAGGTCGAGCCGGTCGGACGATAGGTCCGCAGCAAGCTACCAGCCCGTAACCAGAATCAGAACGGCTCCGGGGGCGGCCACCGAAGGACGTACGCCCCCCGGCTACCAGGACGACTTGCGCACCCCCGGCAGATACCCCGCGTGCGCCTGCTCCCGCAGCGAGATCCGGGACAGCCCGAAGGCCCGGAAGTACCCGCGCGGGCGCCCGTCCACCTGGTCCCGGTTGCGCACGCGCGTGGCGCTCGCGTCGCGCGGCTGGCGGCGCAGCTCCCGCTGGGCCGTGAGCCGTTCGGACTCCGTCGACGACGGCCGCCGGATGATCTCCTTCAGCTCGGCCCGCCGCCGCGCGTACCGCGCGACCACCGACTGCCGCCGCTCGTTCTTCGCGATCTTGCTCTTCTTGGCCATCAGACACGCACCCCACGCGCGCGGATGCGCGCCACGGCGGCCTCGACGCCGATCGCGTCGACGGTCTTGATGCCCTTCGCGCTCAGCCTGAGCCGCACGTACCTGCTCTCGCTCGGCAGCCAGTAGCGCCTGGCCTGGATGTTGGGGTCGAAGCGGCGGGACGTCCGCCGATGGGAGTGGGAGATCCGGTTGCCGAAGCCGGGCGTGGCGCCGGTCAGCATGCAGTGGGCGGACACAGGTGACGCACCTCTCTCGAAGCGGTTGTGTAAATGGAATTCATTTTCAGTAAGGTACCAGCATGGCTCGCAACGAACTCCGCCCGGTCATCAGGCTCCGCTCCACGGCGGGAACCGGCTTCACCTACGTCACCCGCAAGAACCGCCGCAACGACCCGGACCGCATGACCCTGCGCAAGTACGACCCGGTCGTCGGCCGCCACGTCGACTTCCGAGAGGAGCGCTGACGCCATGCGCGAGGGAATCCACCCCGCCTACGGCCCCGTCGTCTTCCGGGACCGGGCCGCCGGCCACGCCTTCCTCACCCGCTCGACGATGACCAGCGAGAAGACGATCGAGTGGGAGGACGGCCGCACCTACCCCGTCGTGGACGTCGAGATCTCCGACGTCAGCCACCCCTTCCACACCGGCACCGCGCGCGTGCTGGACACCGCCGGACGCGTGGAGCGCTTCGAGCGCCGGTACGGAGGGCAGGGCTGATGCTCCCCGTCGTGATCGTCGGCGGACTGCACGCCGACGCCCGCAGGGCCGCCGTCGACCGGCTGCTCGTCGAGGTGCCCGGCGGTGTCGCGCTCCACCACGACCTCGCCACGGCCGTCGCCGGCACCGTCGTACGGTCGATCCGCGACGCCAATGGCACGCGCTCCGCCGCCGAGACGCCCCTCGTCAACGACTGCGCCTGCTGCGCCCTGCGCGAGGACCTGGTGCCGGAGCTGAAGCGCATCGAGGAGGCGGGCGGCACGCCGCTCGCCGTCGTCGAGCTGTGGGACTCCGTGGAGCCCAAGGCGATGGCGGAGGTGATCACCTCCGGCGGTCTCGGCCTGACCGGCGTGGTCACCGCCGTCGACCCGGCCCTGTTGCTGCCGTACCTCGCCAACGGCGACGACCTGGCCGAGCGGGGCCTGGCCGCAGCACCCACCGATCAGCGCACGGTCGCCGACACCTTCGCGCGCCAGCTGGAGTACGCGCCCGTCCTCGCCCTCGTGGAGTCGGCGGACGAGGACGACGAGGACCGCGAGCTGCTCGCGCAGCTGCACCCGACGGCCCGCCAGGTCCTGATCGGCCACGGCGACCTGGCGGGCGCCGTACGCGCCGGATTCGACGTCGAGGCCGCCGCGGCCGCCCAGCACCCCGCGTGCGCCCTGCTGCCCGCCGAGGCGGACGCGCACGGCGTCTCCACGCTCGTCTGGCACCGCCGCCGCCCCTTCCACCCGGAGCGGCTGTACGCGGCGCTGGAGGACCTGACCTGCGCCGCCGCCCGCAGCCGGGGCCGCTTCTGGCTGGCGGACCGGCCGGACGCCCTGCTGCACTGGGACGCGGCGGGCGGCGCCCTGTGCGTGGAGAGCGCGGGCCCCTGGCTGGCCTCGCTCCCGGACGCGGCCTGGGAGCTGGTCCCGCCGGTGCGCCGGGCGGCCGCAGCGCTGGACTGGCACCCCGAGCACGGCGACTGCTGCCAGCACCTCGTCTTCACCTCGCCCGGCCTGGACCGCGACGGCCTCGCACGGCTGCTGGAGTCCTGTCTGCTGACCGATGCCGAGTACGCCGCGGGCCGCGCCGCCTGGAAGCGGCTGCCGCCCGCCTTCGACACCCTCCTGGAGGTCTGACCCATGCCCCGCAAGCCCGACCGCGGCAAGCCCGCGAAGAACCGGCCCAACCCGCTGGACCGAGCAGGCATCGAGTACATCGACTACAAGGACACCGAGCTGCTGCGGAAGTTCATCTCCGACCGCGGCAAGATCCGCAGCCGCCGGGTGACCCGGATCTCCGCCCGGCAGCAGCGCCGGCTGGCCCGGGCCGTCAAGAACGCGCGCGAGATGGCGCTGCTGCCGTACGCGACCCGCTGAGCCGGGAGCCCCGCCCCCTGCCGGCCACCCCATGGCCGACACCGCACCCCCGCCCGGAACCCCCTCCCCTCCCCGAGGTATGGCATCGCATTCATCCGTACGAGGGGTTCCGGCACGTGCGTCTGCACGGGCCCGGCGACCGGCTCGCCCGGCCGTCCGACGATGGACCGACCGGCGCACCGCACCCGGTGACGACCTCGCCGTCACCCCCGTCCGCCGCCGCACGCCCTCGGGACCGCGCTTCCTGCCGACTTCTCCCACGGCAAAGAGCGGATGCCGAGCGTCCACTGGGACGACGCCATTCCGGACGGGTCCGCCGACCGAACAATGCACGCACGTTGGAACAGGAATGGCGTCGCATGCGTCTGTTCCTACATACGCGAGGCATTCGATCCGGACGATCCGGCTCAGTCCATGGCGCGGAAGATCATGGACGAGGAAGGGCGTGGTACCTGTAACCGCAGGAACACCCCGCGTGCACGTGCATCTGCCCGTGCATCCTCTCATGCATCCGCACATGAACAGGGTTATGATCCGGGTCAGTTGACCAATGCATCAATGGCCTCACCAGCCAGTGCACCACCGGGGAGCGACCTGTGGATCACGACGTGTACGACGTTGACGACGCGTCCGGCGTGTACAACGGCATGGCCGCGACCCGGCTCAGCGGTGTCGCCTGGCAGAAGAGTCGGCACAGCAACTCGCAGGGCTCGTGCGTGGAGTTCGCCCGGCTTCCCGGCGGTGACGTCGCCGTACGCAATTCGCGTTTCCCGGACGGTCCGGCGCTCGTCTACACCCGCGCCGAGATCGAGGCGATGCTCCTGGGCATCAAGGACGGCGAGTTCGACCACTTGATAGCGGGCTGATGCCCGAACGGGCAACTCGCGGAACATTTCGGGCAGTTGGCGATGAATACATGCCGTGACCGCTCGGTTACGCGCGTAGAAGCACGGCGCCGCGAAGCGCCGTGGTTCATCACTCGGCGGAGCCGGACTGCGGCTTGTGCGGCAGCCGGAACAGTGCCCAGACCACCTTGCCGTTGAGCGTGCCGGCCATGGGATGCCAGCCCCAGCCGTCCGCGAAGGAGTCCACCAGGAACAGGCCGCGCCCGGACTCCGCCGAGAAGTCGTCCGTGTCCCGTGCGACCGGGCTGTCGTGACTGGGGTCGCGCACCGCGCACACCAGCCGCTCGGTCCACCGCATCAGATGCAGCCGTACCGGAGGTGTCTGCTCGGGCACGCGCGCGTGGCCGGCCGGAAGGGCGTGGCGCAGGGCGTTGGTGACGAGTTCGGACACCACCAGGCACACATCGTCGAAGCGCTCGCCTATGTCCCACTGGTCGAGCGTTCTGCGGGTGAACTGGCGGGCCTCGCGCACCGCTTCGTAGCGGGCGGGGAGTGCGCAGGAGGCGGCGTTGGACACGGCCGCGGGATCCAGCGGCGGAAGGCCCTGCCGTAACGGCTCGAGCATGGTCGATCCATTCGTCCCCATGCGAGGCACTCCCGGGAATTCGCGGTCGTTGCGATGCAGCGGTTGCGCGGGACCATGGTTTCGGATGCGTACAGCAGATGCAAGGGCAGATGCACGTGCACGTGACCGAATTGGACCCTCCCGTACCGCTTGTTGGCCATTTTTTCCGCCATCTTCGCGCGCCCCGCTTGTGTTCTGGTCGCTCCTTCCTGAAGGAAATCTTTGGCTTCTTTCCGTCTGCGTAATCGGACGAGTACAGCTCGGAGTGTTTTAGTGGCAGACTTCGGGCCCTGAAGAGGTTGGGGAGGCTGGCGAACGTGAGCGCGGGAGAGCCCGGATCGGTGGTGCGGCGGATGCTGCTCGGCTCGCAACTCAGGCGACTGCGTGAGGCACGCGGGATCACGCGTGAGGCCGCGGGGTACTCGATCCGCGCGTCCGAGTCGAAGATCAGCCGGATGGAGTTGGGCCGGGTGAGCTTCAAGACCAGGGACGTCGAAGACCTGTTGACGCTGTACGGCATCACCGACGAGGCGGAGCGCATCTCGCTGCTCTCCCTCGCCAAGGAGGCCAACGTCGCGGGCTGGTGGCACAGTTACTCCGACGTGCTGCCCAGCTGGTTCCCCACCTACGTCGGCCTGGAGGGCGCCGCGGCGCTGATCCGGGCGTACGAGGTGCAGTTCGTGCACGGTCTGCTGCAGACCGAGGCCTACGCCCGCGCGGTCGTGCGGCGCGGGATGAAGGGCGCGAGCGAGGCCGACGTCGAGCGGCGGGTGGCGCTGCGTCTGGAGCGGCAGAAGTACCTCGTGGACGAGAACGCCCCGGAGTTCCACATCGTCCTCGACGAGGCTGCCCTGCGCCGCCCGTACGGTGACCGTGCGGTGATGCGCGGTCAGCTCCAGCATCTGATCGACATCTCCGAACGCCCCAATGTGCGGCTCCAGATCATGCCGTTCGGCTTCGGCGGGCACTCCGGCGAGTCCGGCGCCTTCACCATCCTCAGCTTCCCGGAGTCCGATCTGTCCGACGTCGTCTATCTGGAGCAGCTCACCAGTGCGCTGTATCTGGACAAGCACGAGGACGTCGCCCAGTACGAGAAGGCGCTGAAGGAGCTCCAGCACGACAGTCCCGGCCCCGACGAGAGTCGCGACCTTCTCCGAGGACTCCTTCAACTGTCTTGAAACACAAGTACGATGACGTGTGATCAGACCGTGGAGACGATCAGAAACTGATCAGGTGTCCGCAGGGATGTCCGCTTAGGGGATTCGAGGGATCACATGTCGTCCTACTTCACCGACCTGGCCCAGCAGTACATCGACGGTGAGTGGCGCCCGGGCACTGGCTCCTGGGACATCATCGACTTCAACCCGTACGACGGTGAGAAGCTCGCCTCGATCACCATAGCCACGATCGACGAGGTGGATGAGGCCTACCAGGCCGCCGCCCGCGCCCAGAAGGAATGGGCCGCGACGAACGCCTACGCGCGGCGCGCCGTTTTCGAGAAGGCCCTCAGACTGATCGAGGACCGCGAGGCCGAGATCAGCGAGATGATCATCGCCGAGCTGGGCGGCACCCGCCTGAAGGCGGGCTTCGAACTCCACCTCGCCAAGGAGTTCCTGCGCGAGTCGGTCCATCTGGCGCTGCGCCCCGAGGGCCGGATCATCCCCTCGCCGGTGGACGGCAAGGAGAACCGCGTCTACCGCGTCCCGGTGGGCGTGGTCGGTGTGATCAGCCCCTTCAACTTCCCCTTCCTGCTGTCGCTGAAGTCGGTCGCCCCGGCGCTCGCGCTCGGCAACGGCGTGGTCCTCAAGCCGCACCAGAACACGCCGATCGTCGGCGGCACCCTGGTCGCCAAGCTCTTCGAGGACGCGGGCCTGCCCGCCGGACTGCTCAACGTCGTCGTCACCGACATAGCGGAGATCGGCGACGCGTTCATCGAGCACCCGGTCCCGAAGGTCATCTCCTTCACCGGCTCCGACAAGGTCGGCCGCCATGTCGCCACCGTCTGCGCCTCGCACTTCAAGCGCTCGGTCCTCGAACTCGGCGGCAACAGCGCCCTGGTGGTCCTCGACGACGCGGACCTCGACTACGCCGTCGACGCCGCGGTCTTCAGCCGCTACGTCCACCAGGGTCAGGTCTGCATGGCCGCCAACCGTGTCCTGGTCGACCGGTCGGTCGCCGACGAGTTCACCGAGAAGTTCGTCGCCAAGGTCAGGACGCTCAAGGCGGGCGACCCGCGCGACCCGGAGACCGTGATCGGCCCGGTCATCAACTCCTCGCAGGCGGACGCCATTTCGGGCGTCGTCGACCAGGCCGTCGCCGAGGGCGCCACCGCCCTGGTGCACGGCGCGACCACCGACAACCTGGTCGAGCCGTCCGTGCTGACCGGCGTGCCGGCCGACTCCGCGCTGCTGCGCCAGGAGGTCTTCGGGCCGGTCGTCTTCCTCGTCCCGTTCGACGGCGAGGAGGAGGCCGTACGCCTCGTCAATGACACGCCGTACGGACTGAGCGGCGCCGTCCACACCGGTGACATCGAGCGGGGCGTGGCCTTCGCCAAGCAGATCGACACCGGCATGTTCCATGTGAACGACGGCACCGTCCACGACGAGCCGATCGTCCCCTTCGGCGGCGAGAAGCACTCCGGCCTCGGGCGCCTCAACGGCGAGACGATGCTGGACGCGTTCACCACGATGAAGTGGATCTCGGTGCAGCACGGGCGCAGCGGCTTCCCGTTCTGACGCTTCCTCGCGACTTTTCCTTGTGACGGGCCGTCGAGGACTGAAACTGTCCTCGATGGCCCGTAGCTTCGTCGGTGTCAGGCAAGGAGCCACTCCGACGAAAGGCGGCCGGTCATGGTCACTCACGTTCCCGCAGAGGCGCAGGGCGACGAGCGCGGAGCGCTGCTGAGCTTCCTCGCGGAGCAGCGCGGCGGCATCCGCCGTGCCGTCTTCGGGCTGACGGACGAGCAGGCTTCGTCCCGGCCGAGCGCCAGTGAGCTGTCCCTGGCCGGTCTGGTCAAGCATGTGGCCGAGGTCGAACAGGGCTGGGTCGCGCGGGCCAGGGGTGAGGAACCGGCCGTAGCGCGTGACCAGTCGAACTGGCACGAGTGCTTCGTCCTGGTCGACGGCGAGACCGTCGCGTCGCAGCTCGCGTACTGGGAGAAGGTGGCCGCCGAGACGGAGGCGCTCATCCGGTCCGCGCCCAGCCTGGACGACACCTTCGGGCTTCCGGACCAGCCCTGGTTCCCGCCGGAGGGCCGGGTGTCGCTGCGCTGGCTGGCGCTGCACCTGATCCGTGAGACCGCCCGGCACGCCGGCCACGCCGACATCATCCGGGAGTCGCTGGACGGCAGGACGGCCTTCGAACTGGTCGACCTCGCCGGAAGCTGAGGCCATGGCCTGTGCCTACCGGTGACGTCATAACCTGAGGCACATGTCAGCGATCCGTCTCCTCGTGCTCGGCGCGGTCCGCCAGCACGGGCGGGCCCACGGCTACCAGGTGCGCAATGACCTGGAGTACTGGGGCGCGCACGAGTGGTCCAACGCCAAGCCCGGCTCGATCTACCACGCCCTGAAACAGATGGCGAAACAGGGCCTGCTGCACGCGCACGAGATCGCCCCGTCCACGGCCGGGGGCCCGCCCCGCACCGAGTACGAGATCACGGAGCAGGGCACCGAGGAGTTCCTCCGGCTGGTCCGGGAGGCGCTGGTCTCCTACGACCAGAAGATGGACGTGAAGTCGGCGGCCATCGGCTTCATGGTCGACCTGCCGCGCGCCGAGACGGTGTCCCTGCTCAAGGAGCGGATCCGGCGCAGCGAGGAGTGGCGCTCCGCCGTCACCGAGCACTACGTCCCCGAGGAAGGCCCAGGTCAACTGGGTCATATCGGCGAGATTATGAACCTCTGGGTCCACACGGCGGACGCCGAGTCCGCGTGGACCCAGGGACTGATCGAGCGGATCGAGGGCGGCGCGTACACCTTCGCGGGGGAGGGCGCCCCGTTCGTCGGCGTCCTCGCCGAGGACGAGGAGAACCCGTACGCCACGAGGGAGCGGCACCCCGGAGATCTTCGCTAGAACTTCGCCGGATCCCGGCTAATCAAGTTTGACGAGTGAGGTCCCGGGTATTAGCCTCCATCGGGTAGTCAAGTTTGATTAATGGCTTGATCGATGAGCTGACGGGCTAGCGAGGGAGAGTTCGTGGCCGATACGGCGATCACCGTCGAAGGCGCGGAGAAGAAGTACGGCGAGAAGAGAGCACTGGACGGCCTCGACCTGAGCGTCACGCGGGGCACCGTGCACGGCGTGCTCGGGCCGAACGGCGCGGGCAAGACCACCTTGGTCCGCGTCCTGTCCACCCTGCTCAGGCCCGACGCGGGCCGCATCCAGGTCGCGGGGCACGACGTGGTCACCGACGCCCGCGCGGTGCGCACCCGCATCGGCCTGCTGGGCCAGCACGCGGCGCTCGACGAGGAGCTCGGCGGCCACCAGAACCTGGAGATGTTCGGCCGCCTCCACCACCTGGGCGCCCGCCGCGCGCGCGTGCGGGCCGACGAGCTCCTGGAGCGCTTCGGCCTCGCCGACACCGGCCGCAAGGCGGTACGGCGGTACAGCGGCGGCATGCGGCGCCGCCTCGACCTCGCCGCCTCCCTGATCACCGATCCGGAGGTGCTGTTCCTGGACGAACCCACGACCGGCCTCGACCCGCGCGGACGCGCCGAGGTGTGGAACTCGGTCCGCTCCCTGGTCGGCGGCGGTACGACGGTCCTGCTCACCACCCAGTACCTGGAGGAGGCCGACCAGCTCGCCGACCGGATCTCGGTCGTCGACGCGGGCCGGGTCATCGCCGACGGCACCGCCGACGAACTGAAGGCCGCCCTCGGCGGCGACCGCATCGACGTCGTCCTGCGCGACGCCGGCCAACTGGGCGCCGCCGTCGCCCTGTTGCCGTTCGACCCCGCGGGTGTCTCCGTCGACACCGACCGCCGGCTGCTGAGCGCCCCGGTCACCGACCGGATGACGGCGCTCACGGAGGTCCTGCGGGCCCTGCACGAGGCCGGGATAGCGGCGGAGGACGTCGCCCTGCGGCGCCCGACGCTGGACGAGGTGTTCCTGCATCTGACGGCGGACCACGCGAAGGAGGCCGTATGACCACGTACGCACTGACCGACTCCTGGACCATGACCCGCCGCGAACTCGCCCACTGGGCGCGGCAGCCGGTCCAGTTGATCGTGGGGCTGGTCTTCCCGGTCATGCTGCTGCTGATGTTCGGCTACCTCATCGGCGGCGGCCGGGACGTGCGGGGCGACTACATCGACTACCTGGTGCCCGGCATGCTCGCGCTGACCATGGCCTTCGGCCTGGAAGGCACGATGATCGCCGTCACCCAGGACCTCAACAAGGGCGTCATCGACCGCTTCCGCTCGATGCCGATGTCCAACGGGGCGGTCCTGGTGGGCCGTTCGGTCGCCGACATGCTTCAGTCGGCGGTCGGCCTGGCGGTGATGATCGGCGTCGGGTACGCCCTGGGCTGGCGGGCGAACGGCTCCGCGGGAGGCTTCCTGGGCGCGGTCGGGCTGTTGCTGCTGTTCCGGTTCGCGATGCTGTGGATCGGCATCCATCTCGCGATGGTGGCGGGGAAGCCGGAGATGGTGCAGGCCGTCCAGATCCTGGTCTGGCCGGTCGGCTTCCTCTCCAACGCCTTCGCCCCCGCCGACTCCATGCCCGACTGGCTGGGCACGGTGGTCGAGTGGAACCCCATGTCCCAGACCGCGACCGCGGTACGGGAACTGTTCGGCACACCGGGCGGCGAGGCGGGGCACATCTGGCCCGCCGTCCTGTGGCCGCTGGTGCTGCTGGCGGTGTTCTTTCCGCTGGCGGTGCGGCGCTTCGGGCGGCTGAGCAAGTAATCGGGCGAGGAGTGGAACCCAGGGCCGGTCTGCGGTGTACCAGAAGTGTCAATCGCTGCTGGTGATCGCAGATCGGGGGGTCATGGGATTTCGACTGCCGAGGGCGCAGCTGTTCCTGGTTCTGTTTCTGTTCCTGCCGCTGTCCGCGTGCGACAGCGGGTCGGCGGGCGGGCGCGACGCGGGGCGTTCGGTCGCGCCGTCCGCCAGGCCCACGGCCGGGGTGCCGCCGCCGCGGATACCGTCCGCTCCGGGCCTCCCCGGCTGGTCCCACAGCCTCGGTTTCGCAGCCGACGGCTCGGGGTTCGCCCTGCTCGCACAGTGCACCGATGCGCGGTGCGAGCAGGGCGTGGCCGTCCTGGACAGGGGCGCCCGGCGCTGGCGCCCGGCCGAGTCACCGTTGCCGGACGTCACCGGCGACGACGGCATCACCGTCGGGCTCACGGTGCTCGGGCCGGGCCGTGCCGTCATCATCGGCCAGAGCGAGCAGTGGCCCCGGCCCGCACCGACCTGGTTCACCCGGGACAACGGCCGCAGCTGGACCCGCGGTTCGACCGACCCGGAGGGCCGTACGGCGACCGTCCCCGAGGGCGCGCTGCTCACCGAGGAGTGCCTGGAGCTGGAGTCCGATCTCAACTCCTGCGCCCGCAACCGCCTGCTCGTCGTGCTGCCCGACACCGGTGAACTCCGCGTCCTGAAACGGCAGCCGCCCCTGAAGGGCATCCTCGCCCCGGCCGGAGACGGGGCCCGGGACGCGCTCTTCGTCTCCGGCCTGGACGCCTCCGGCCGCCCGGCACTGGCGAAGAGCGAGGACCGGGGCCGCACCTGGAAGGTGGCCCGGCTGACCGAGCCGGGGAAAGGCGGCTGGGGCCTGCGCGTGGTCGCCGCCGGACCGGACCGCCTCTTCGCCGCGCAGCCGGGCCGGCTCCCCGAGGAGGAGGGCGGGAAGAACGGCCTGCGCGCCATCCACACCAGCACCGACGGCGGCCTGACCTGGAACCGCGTCTGGGCCTACCGCAAGGGTGTCGAACCCCTGTCGATCCTCGGCGACCCGGTCACTGCTGCCGACGGCGGCGTCACCGTGTACGGCGAGTCCGGCGTCTGGCACAGCACCGACGGCGCCCGCACCTTCCGCTCCACCGGCGGCACCCGCGGCCCCGCCGGCTCCGTCACCCGCACTCCCCTCGGCTGGCTGTGGACCGACAGCTACGGCAACGGCCAGTACCGCATTTCGGCGGACGGCGTGCGCTGGCACGGGTTCACCGTGGGGGAGGGGGTCGGGTGAGGGCGAGTGGCCCGGCCGGCCAGGCGCGTCGCCTAGTGATGGAAGGCGGTCGCCTGACCCGCCTCACGTCCCAGGGGATGCGGTTGTCGCCGCAGTTCGGGGAGCAGTCGCTGCAGGTCCTCCAGGAGCAGCGCCGCGAGGTCCGTGGAGAAGCCGTTGCGGCACACCACCCGCAGCACGGACAGGTCCTCCCGGTTCGCCGGGAAGGTGTACGCGGGCACCAGCCAGCCGTGCTCCCGGAGCCTGCGGGAGACGTCGAAGACGTCGTACGCCGTCACATCGGGTGCCGTGGTGAAGGCGAAGACCGGCAACTGGTCGCCCCGGGTGAGGAGTCGGAAGTCGCCGAGGGCCTCGATCCGCCCGGCGAGCCCGTTCGCGACGTCCCGGGCGGTCTGCTGCACGGCCCGGTAGCCCTCCCGGCCCAGCCGCAGGAAGGTGTAGTACTGCGCGACGACCTGGGCGCCGGGCCGGGAGAAGTTCAGCGCGAAGGTCGGCATGTCGCCGCCCAGGTAGTTCACGCGGAACACCAGCTCCTCGGGCAGCGCCGCCTTGTCCCGCCACAGCGCCCAGCCGACGCCCGGGTAGACGAGCCCGTACTTGTGCCCGGAGGTGTTGATGGACGACACCCGCGGGAGGCGGAAGTCCCACACCAGGTCCTCGTCGAGGAAGGGCGCGACCATCGCCCCGGAGGCGCCGTCGACATGGACCGGGATGTCGAGGCCGGTGCGCTCCTGGAGGGCGTCCAGGGCGGCGCACAGATCGGCGATGGGCTCGTAGGACCCATCGAAGGTGGAGCCGAGGATGCCCACGACGCCGATGGTGTTCTCGTCGCACAGCTCGACCGCCGCCTGGGGGTCGAGGTGGAAGCGCTCACCCTCCATGGGCACCAGCCGGGGCTCCACCTCCCAGAAGTTGCAGAACTTGTCCCAGCAGACTTGGACGTTGACGCCCATCACCAGGTTCGGACGGCCGCTGGTGTTCCGCCGGCTCCAGCGGCGCTTGAGCGCCATCCCCGCGAGCATGCAGGCCTCGCTGGACCCGGTCGTCGAACAGCCCACGGCTGCCGCCGGGTCGGGCGCGTGCCACAGATCGGCGAGCATCGCCACACAGCGCCGCTCCAGCTCGGCGGTGCGCGGGTACTCGTCCTTGTCGATCATGTTCTTGTCCCGGCACTCCGCCATCAGCACCCCGGCCTGCGGCTCCATCCAGGTGGTGACGAAGGTGGCCAGGTTCAGCCGCGAGTTGCCGTCCAGCATCAGCTCGTCATGGACGAGCTGGTACGCCGTCGTCGGCGACAGCGGGCTGTCCGGGAGCCGGTGCTGGGGCGGCGCCCCGGTCATCCGGCTGACCGGATTGGCCTCGCCGTAGAAGGGGTTGACGGACAGGGGGCGGTCATCGGGCCGTTCGGGGCCCTTGTGCAGCGCCATCGGGGTCTCCTTGCGGGTGGGGGAGTTCAGCGGACAGGGGTGCCGTCCTCGCGCAGCTGCATCTGGGGGCGGCCGGTGACGAGCAGCCAGGCGGGCAGCGAGGCGATGCAGAGGAGGGCGAGGATGGTGGGGGAGGCGACCAGGACGGCGGCGGTGAACAGGCTCACCCAGCCCTGCCGGGTGACTGCGAGCAGGACACCGAGCACGGCGGTCGAGACCGCGAGCGCGGAATGCACCTCCGGCACCAGTGCGTGGGCGCACAGTCCGAGGGCCACGCCCACGAAGACGGACGGGAAGATCCGCCCGCCCCGGAAGCCGCAGCAGGCGGCGACCACCATGGCGGCCAGCTTCACCACCGACATCGTGGCGAACTCGCCCGCCGACCAGCCGTCGGGATCGGCCGCCAGCTCCCCGATCTCGTCCAGCCCCTTGAAGAGCGTCAGATGGCCGCCCAGGGCCCCCAACAGGCCCAGGACGAGTCCGCCCACCGGAAGCATCAGCATCGGGTGCCGCAGCCAGTTGAACGCGGCGTGGACATACGGGAAGGCGTACACGGCCGCCAGTCCGAGCAGCGCGCCCGCCGAGGCGATCACCACCGCCGCCAGCAGATCGTCCCAGCCGGGGTGGTCGAAGGCGGGCAGATCCAGGTCGAAGGTCGGCTCGGCGATCAGCGTGGTGGTGGTCGCGCCGACC
Organism: Streptomyces cinnabarinus; assembly: GCF_027270315.1. Classification (NCBI taxonomy): domain Bacteria; kingdom Bacillati; phylum Actinomycetota; class Actinomycetes; order Kitasatosporales; family Streptomycetaceae; genus Streptomyces; species Streptomyces cinnabarinus. Next base: position 5,005,552 of record NZ_CP114413.1, read on the forward strand.
GCGGCGGCCACGAGCGGGGCGAAGACGTTGTCCCACAGCGCCCCGCGGATCTTGCGCCCGGCCAGCGCCTCGGAGATCACCAGCGCCGCCGCCACCGGCGTGCCGAACAGCGCGCCGATGGTCGCCGCCTCCGCGAGCGCCGCCCACAGCCCGCCGGGCGCCTTGGGCAGCAAGCGGTGCCCGATCCAGAAGGTGAGGCCCACATTGGCGGCGATGATCGGGTTCTCCGGGCCCAGGCTGGGCCCGCCCGCGAGCATCAGGGCGGTCGCCAGCAGCAGACCCGGCAGCACGGCGGGGGGCAGTACGGGGGCTTCGAGACCGGTGGTGGCGGGGTCGGGCCCGGCATGCCCGGGGACCTTCCACACCACCAGACCGACGGCGACTCCGGTGGCGGTGAGCATGATCATCATCCACAGCACGGAGTAGCGGCCCACACCCAGCGCGTCCGGCAGGTTCTGCCACAGCACGTCCTGGAGGGCTTCGGCCGCCTCGCTCACCCCGAGTAACAGCAGGCTCGCTCCCACGCCCACGATCACGGCGGGGAGGATCAGCGGTAGCAGGGTGCGTGCCGGGGTCGCCGGTCTCGCCGGGGCGGCGGGCGCCTGCGGCGCGGGTTCCTGGGCCACGAGGGACACCATAAGCGCGCAATTCGGGCAATGCAGGCATACCGAGTGGGCTTGCACCTCACGTGGCGTGAGGATTCACCGTGGAGTGCGTACCGAGAAGGGAGCGGATGAAGTGAGCTACTCCGTGGGACAGGTCGCGGGCTTCGCCGGAGTGACGGTGCGGGCCTTGCACCACTACGACGACATCGGCCTGCTCGCCCCGAGCGAGCGCAGCCACGCGGGCCACCGGCGCTACAGCGACGGGGACCTCGAACGGCTGCAGCAGATCCTGTTCTACCGGGAGCTCGGCTTCCCGCTCGACGAGGTCGCCGCCCTGCTCGACGATCCGGACGTCGACCCGCGCGCGCATCTGCGCCGCCAGCACGAGTTGCTGACCGCCCGGATCGAGAAGCTCCAGAAGATGGCGACGGCCGTGGAGCAGGCCATGGAGGCACGCAAGATGGGGATCAATCTCACGCCCGAGGAGCGCTTCGAGGTCTTCGGCGACAAGGACCCGCAGCAGTACGCCGAGGAGGCCGAGCAGCGCTGGGGCGACACCGAGGTGTACGCCGAGTCCCAGCGCCGGGTCGCGACGTACACCAAGGAGGACTGGAAGCGCATCCAGGCCGAGGTCGACGACTGGGGCGCGCGGTACGCGGCCCTGGTGGCGGGCGGCGAACAGCCGTCCGGGGAGGCGGCCATGGACCTCGCCGAGGAACACCGGCAGCACATCAGCAGGTACTACTTCGAGGTTCCCTACGAGATGCACCGGTGCTTCGGCGAGATGTACGTCTCCGACGAACGCTTCAAGGCGTTCTACGACGCCATGGGTCCGGGACTCGCCGAGCACCTGCGCGACGCGATCCTCGCCAACGCCGACCGCCACACGTCGTGACCGTCGTGGCCCGGGGGCTCACTCCCGGGCCACGACCACGGCCGTTCCGTACGCGCACACCTCGGTGCCGACATCGGCGGCTTCCGTCACATCGAACCGGAAGGCCAGCACCGCGTTGGCGCCCCGCGCGCGGGCCTGTTCCACCAGCCGTTCCATGGCCTGGTTGCGGGTCTGCACCAGTGTCTTGGTGAGCCCCTTGAGCTCACCGCCGACCATCGACTTCAGCCCCGCGCCGATCTGGCTGCCCAGATGCCGGGAGCGCACCGTCAACCCGAAGACCTCGCCGATGACCTCCTGCACCCGGTAGCCGGGTACGTCGTTCGTGGTGACCACCAGGACATCGGGCTGGGGGCCCTGTCCGCCGCCGTACTCTTCGATACCCATGGTTCACAGCTTTGCCCGAGCCGGGGCAAAGGGCATCCTGTGGGGGCCCATGGAACCTGGGCCTCCAGCGGTGCGTTGGTAGGAGTGCCGCGTTGGTACTTTTAGCAACCAGCCCCCGCCCGCCCCACCCCGCAGGAGCCACGAACCCGTGACCACCCTTGCGCTCGGCCCCGAGTGGCTCAGCCCGGACTACCTGATCGAGACCTTCAGCCTGCCCGGCATCCTGCTGATCGTCTTCGCCGAATCGGGCCTCTTCGCGTTCCTGCCCGGTGACTCGCTGCTGTTCACGGCGGGTCTCTTCGTGGCCGAGGGCAACTACATCACCCAGCCCCTGTGGCTGGTCTGCACCCTGATCGTGCTCGCCGCAGTCATCGGCGACCAGGTCGGCTACATGATCGGCAAGTTCTTCGGCCCGAAGCTCTTCAGCCGCCCCAACTCCAAGCTCTTCAAACAGGAGAACCTGGAGAAAGCGCACGAGTTCATGGAGAAGTACGGCCCCAAGGCGATCGTTCTGGCCCGCTTTGTGCCGATCGTCCGCACCTTCGCGCCCATCGTGGCCGGCGCTGGCCGGATGAAGTACCGCACCTTCCTGACGTACAACATCATCGGCGGTATCGCCTGGGGCACCGGCGTCACCCTCGCGGGTTACTGGCTGGGTCAGATCGGCTTCATCAAGAAGAACGTCGAGTCGATCCTCATCCTGATCGTCTTCATCTCGGTCGTCCCGATCATCGTCGAGTACCTCCGCGAGCGCTCCAAGAAGAAGCGCGCGGCCGCCGAGGCCCCCGCGCCCCAGCCCGGCCAACAGCACCACCAGCAGCACCCGCAGGTGATGGACGACGCGACGACCCAGCTCCGCCGCATCGACCCGACGGACCAGCCCCCCCAGCAGCAGTACTACGGCCAGCAGCAGCCGTACGCCCAGCAGTACCCCCAGGGCTACGGCAACCAGCAGCACGACCAGCAGCAGAACAACCAGTACCCCTACAACCAGGGCTACTAGAGACTCCCTGAGGGGCGCGGGACTGTATCGATCCGGGCTCAGAACCCCCGAGTCCGCTTAGCAGCCCTGCGTCCCGCCTCGGTCCCACCGGGAAGCCGCAGGAACAACCGCGAGATCTCCGACCCGAGGTTCACCCCGATGGCGATGGCCATGGCCAACGACGCCGCCGTGGCCAGCGACACCAACCCCTTGTCCACCTCGTTCTGCGCGATGGACAACAACCCGAAGTAGGTCGCGGACCCTGGCAACAGGGGCCCGATCGCCGCGGTCGTGTACGGCAGCGCCGACGCGAACCGGTACCGCGACAGCAACTGCCCGAACAGCCCCACCAGCCCCGCCGCCACGGCCGTAGAGGCGACCGGCGAAAGACCGGCGGTGTAGTGCAGCGCGCCGTACACCGACCAGGCGACCCCGCCGTTCAGCGTGACGGCCAGCACGGTGGACCGTTCCTGCTGCAGCAGCACCGCGAAGGTCAGCGACAGCAGCATCGAGGCACCGATCTGCCAGTAGGGCCGCTCGGAGATGTTCAGCGCCGCGTCCGGGTTCAGCTTCGCGCCGAGGTTCACGCCGAAGTACAGGATGATCAGCACTCCGACGACGATCCCGACGAAGAAGTACATGACCTCCAGCAGCCGCGCCGAGGCGGTGATGTAGAACCCGGTCAGGCCGTCCTGCACGCCCGCCACCAGCGCCCGCCCGGGCAGCAGCGCGAACAGCCCACCGGTGATCACGGCGGACGCCTTCGCGTCCACATGCGCCAGGGTCAGCGCGACCCCTATCGCGGCCGGAGGCATCGCGGCCACCGTGAACTGGTAGAACTCCGGCAGCCCCCGCCCCGCGCACAGCCACGCCAGCCGGTCGCCGAGCATCGCGCCCACCGCCGCGGCGATGAACACGATCAGATCACCACCGACCAGCACCGAGGCCGCACCCGCCAGCAGTCCGCTCGCCGAGGTCAGCACCCAGGTCGGATACGGATGCCGGTTGCGGCGGATCTCCGCGAGCCGCCGGTAGGCCTCCTCCAGCGAGATATGGCTCTCCGCGTCACTGAGGTCGTCCACCAGCCGGAACACCGCCGCGAGCCGCGTGTAGTCGGTCCCGCGCCGCCGTACCGTCCGCGCCGCCGACACCGGATCGTCCACCAGGGACGGCTGGTAGGAGATCGACAGCAGGGTGAAGGTGACGTTCGGCTCGCAGCGGTCCAGGCCGTAGGACCGGCAGACCGCGAACATCGCCGCCTCGACGTCCTCCGCGCCCTCACCGCCCGCGAGCAGCAGCTCGCCGATACGCAGCGTCAGGTCGAGCACGCGCGGGACGGCCGGCCCCTCGTCCTCGGCCTTGTGGACCCGCTCCGGCGCCGGCCGCTCGGCCACCGGCATCCGCAGCATCGTGCGCATCCGGTCCTGCCAGGGCACGTTCTTGGTCAGACTGACCGCGGGGATCCCGGTCGCCGGGGTGAACGCGGGCGGCGCGTCACTGGAGTGATAGGTGCTCGGCGGGCTGAACGCCGACCCCTCCGGCTCGGCGGTCGGCCCCGGCGGCGCGTCCAGACCGACCGGGAGCGCGAACTCCGACGAGGTCTCGGACTCGCCTCTGAGAACGGCGAGCCCTTCGGGCAGGGCGAACTCGGATGTGATCTCGGGGTCGAACGTGCCGGTCGCCTCGTCCGACTGCGGCTTGCGGTCCTCCGCCTCCGTCACTTGCGCAGCGCTCCCTGTACGACGCCTCCTGGCCAAGCCTCAGTATGCGCACACGAACACGACGGGCCGCACGCGTGCGCGTGCGGCCCGTTCCGTGACACAAACCTCAGGAGACCCGGGGCTCAGTGGCCGCCCTGGTCCTTGAAGCGCTTGTAGGAACGCTCGATCTCGGCTTCGGCCTCGGTACGGCCGACCCAGTCGGCGCCCTCGACGGACTTGCCGGGCTCCAGGTCCTTGTAGACCTCGAAGAAGTGCTGGATCTCCAGGCGGTCGAACTCCGACACGTGGTGGATGTCCCGCAGGTGCTCCTGGCGCGGGTCCGTCGCCGGCACGCACAGCAGCTTGTCGTCGCCGCCGGCCTCGTCGGTCATCCGGAACATGCCGATCGCGCGGCACTTGATGAGGCAGCCCGGGAAGGTCGGCTCGTCCAGGATGACCAGCGCGTCCAGCGGGTCGCCGTCCTCGCCGAGGGTGTTCTCGACGAAGCCGTAGTCGGTCGGGTAGGCGGTCGAGGTGAAGAGGCGACGGTCCAGGCGGATCCGACCGGTCTCGTGGTCCACCTCGTACTTGTTCCGCGAACCCTTCGGAATCTCGATCGTGACGTCGAACTCCACCGGTGGCTCCTCCATGATCAGCACATAGTTCTGGTGGTTAAGTGTCCCTCACGCAGGTGTGTGATCGCGAAAGGGGCTGGTGGTCGTGCCAGAGCTGAGGCCTTGGCGAGCCGCGAGACCGCGGCTGGCACGGATCGCGGGCGCCGTACGACCGCGTCTCGCACGGGCGGCCACGGCCGGACGACCGCGCCTGGCAAGGCTCGGCCGAACCGTCTCGGCACAGGTCACAAGGCCGAAGACCTGGCAGTACACCGCCGGCGCCGCCACCGCGGGCCTCGCGCTGGCCGTCGGGGTGGTGACCGCCGCCGGTCCCTGGGACTCCTCGGGTCAGCGTACGGCCGAGCGCGACCGGGCAGCCGCCCAGGAGGGCACGGGTGGCGCAGATCACGGCCGTAGTTCCGATACGGCGGCCAAGGCACCCGGCCCTGCTCCGAGCGCCGCATCCGTCCTCACCGGCCTCGGCGGAGCCGCCGGGCGGGTGAAAGCGGCACCCGGCAGCAAGGCCCTGTCCACCCTCCTCGACCCGCTCCTGGACGTCCCCGCGCTCGGCGCCCGCCACTCCGCCGCCGTCGTCGACGTGACCACCGGCAAGCGCCTGTACGGCGCCGGCGCCGACACCGCGCTCACCCCCGCCTCCACCACGAAGATCGCCACCGCCGCCGCGGCCCTGTCCGCCCTCGGCCCCGACCACCGCCTCACCACCCGCACCGCCCTGGAACCGGACACCAAGGAACTCGTCCTCGTCGGCGGCGGCGACCCCACCCTCACCGCCCGCGAGGACGCCGAAGGCCTCGCGAGCCTGCGCACCCTCGCCGAGGACACCGCCGCCGCCCTGAAGAAGGACGGCGTGCGCGAGGTGACCCTGTCGTACGACACCACGCTCTACGCGGGCGAGGAGCTCCACCCGATCGGGGTCAACGACAACCTCGCGCCGGTCAGCGCCCTGATGGCGGACGAGGCCCGCACCGACGACTCCACCAGCGGGCCCGTGCCGCGGGTGAGCGAACCGGCGGCGGAGGCGGCCCGTACCTTCGCCGACCTGATCGAGGACCACGGCATCAGAACGACCTCGCCCGGCCCCTCCAAGGCGACGGCCCGCGCCGAGACCCTCGCCGAGGTTTCCTCGCCGCCGCTGTCGGCCCTCGTCGAGCGCATGCTCACCAACAGCGACAACGACATCGCCGAGGCCCTCGCCCGGCACACCGCCATCGCCACCGGCGAACGCCCCGACCTCACCGGCGCGGGCCGCGCGATCCGCGCCGAACTCAACAAGCTCGGACTGCCCGTGAAGGGCACCGAATTCAAGGACGGCAGCGGCCTCAACCGCGACAACCGCCTCACGGCCGACCTGCTCACGGCCCTGCTCGCACAGTCCGGCGACCCCGCCCGTCCCGAACTCCGCCCGATCCTCACCGGCCTGCCCGTCGCGGGCTTCACCGGCACCCTGACCAGCCGCTACGCGGACGGCGCGGCCGGCGTCGTACGCGCCAAGACCGGCACCCTGACCGGCGTGAACGCCCTCGCGGGCACCGCCGTCGACAGCGACGGCCACCTGCTGGCCTTCGCCTTCCTGGCCACCGACACCACCAACCCGGCAGAGGCCCAGTCGGCGCTGGACAAGGCGGCGACCGCCCTGGCGGGGTGCGGCTGCAGCTGAACCGGCGCGAACTCGCCCGGACCCGGCCGAACTCGACGCCCTGCCCACAGCCGCAGCGCTCACGTACGGTTGACGCATGACGAGCATCGGTGGTGCGGCAACTCCTGGGATGGTCGACTGGAATCTCGCGGTGGCGACCGCGACCCGGCTGATGCGGCCGGGCCCCGAGGTCAGCCGCGATGAGGCCCGCGCCGTCGTCGCCGAGCTGCGCCGGCACGCCAAAGCCTCGGAGGAACACGTCCGGGGCTTCACTCGTCTGGGCACCGAGGAGACCCACGACACCCCCGTCCTCGTCGTCGACCGCCCCGGCTGGGTCCGGGCCAACGTGGCCGGCTTCCGGGAACTGCTCAAACCGCTCCTGGACAAGATGCAGGAGCGCCGCAGCGACACCCCCGGCGGCGCGGTCCTCGGCGCCGTCGGCGGCAAGGTCACCGGCGTCGAACTCGGCATGCTGCTGTCGTTTCTCGCCTCCCGCGTCCTCGGCCAGTACGAGACCTTCGCCCCCGCCACCCGCGAACTGCCCGCCGGCACCAACGGCGGCGGCCGCCTGCTGCTCGTCGCGCCGAACATCGTGCACGTGGAGCGCGAACTCGACGTACAGCCCCACGACTTCCGCCTCTGGGTCTGCCTGCACGAGGAGACCCACCGCACCCAGTTCACCGCCGTGCCCTGGCTGCGGGACCACCTGGAGGGTGAAATCCAGTCTTTCTTGGGGGAGACCGACGTCGACCCCATGACCGTGCTGGAGCGCATCCGGGAGGCCGCCCAGTCCCTCGCCGGGAGCAGGCCCGAGGGCGAGGAGGACGACGGCGGACGCTCCTTCGTCGAGATCGTGCAGACCCCGGCCCAGCGCGAGATCCTCGGCCGCCTCACCGCCGTGATGTCCCTCCTGGAGGGCCACGCCGACTTCGTGATGGACGGCGTCGGTCCGGCCGTCGTGCCGTCCGTCGCCGAGATCCGCGAGAAGTTCCAGCAGCGCCGCGCCAAGGGCGCCTCCCGACTGGACCTGGCTCTGCGCAAACTGCTCGGCCTGGACGCCAAGCTCCGCCAGTACCGCGACGGCGAACGCTTCGTGCGGGCGGTCGTCGACCAGGTCGGCATGGACGGCTTCAACCGCGTGTGGACCTCCCCCAACACCCTCCCGACCAAGGCGGAGATCGCCAAACCGGCGGACTGGGTCGCGCGGGTGCACCGCAAGGCCGAGTCGTGACCCCCCCCGGGAACGTCGTGAAACGAATCCGGCCGACGGCAGGCGAACGCCCCTTCAATCACCCGTCCGAGGGACCGTGAGCCATGGGTAGGCGTGCAATGCTCGGGGAACCGCCCGTTTCTGTCACCATCTACACACTCTGAGTGACCGACATCGGGTTCACCCCCCGAAAACTTCATGAAGGGAACCGGACATGGGTCCCCATCCTGCGGTCGCGGCGATACGCCTGGCGGTCCGCCGCGTCCTCCACGACATCCTCACCGAACACAGTGACACCTCCTCCGACACCCCGCCCGAGCGCCCGCCGTCGCCGCTCGTGCTCGTGGCGTGCTCCGGCGGCGCCGACTCCATGGCCCTCGCCTCCGCCCTCGCCTTCGAGGCCCCCAAACTCGGCATCCGCGCGGGCGGCATCACCGTCGACCACGGCCTCCAGCCCGGCTCCGATCTGCGCGCCGAGGAAGTCGTCCTGCGCCTGCGCGAACTCGGCCTGGACCCCGTCGAGTCCACCGCCGTCACCGTCGGCCGCGAAGGCGGCCCCGAGGCCGCCGCCCGGGACGCCCGCTACGCCGCCCTCGACGCCGCCGCCCAGCGCCACGGCGCCCTCGCCGTTCTGCTCGGCCACACCCGCGACGACCAGGCCGAAACCGTCCTGCTCGGCCTCGCCCGCGGCTCCGGCATCCGCTCCCTGTCCGGAATGGCCGCGGTCTCGGGGGCCGACGGCCGTTATCGGCGCCCCTTCCTCGGACTCGACCGGCAGACCGCCCGCCGCGCCTGCATGGTCCAGTCCCTCCCCGTCTGGGACGACCCCCACAACGCGGACCCCGCCTACACCCGCTCCCGCCTGCGCCACGAGGGCCTGCCCGCCCTGGAGAAGGCCCTCGGCAAGGGCGTCGTCGAAGCCCTCGCCCGTACGGCCCAACTGTCCCGCGACGATGCAGACGCCCTCGACGCCTGGGCCAGTCAGGCCGAAACCGCCGTACGCGACGCGACCGGCCTGCTGGAGTGCGCCAAGCTCTACGCCCTCCCGCCCGCCGTACGCCGCCGGATCCTGCGCCGCGCCGCCATCGAGGCCGGTGCCCCCGCGGGTTCGCTCTTCGCCCGGCACATCGAGGAAGTGGACCGTCTGATCACCGGCTGGCGCGGCCAGGGGGCCATCAATCTCCCAGGCAAAGTCGTCGCCCAGCGTCAGGGTGGCAGACTGGTGATTCGGCAAGGCTGAATCCGCACCCCCTTCCCGGGGGCGGACAGCCGGTGGGACGACCGAAAGTGATGCGGGTGGACGCGAAAGACATGGGTGCCGACCTCCAGCAGGTGCTCATCACCAAGGAAGAGATCGACGCGAAGCTGGCCGAATTGGCCGCGAAGATCGATGCGGAGTACGCGGGCAAGGACCTGCTCATCGTCGGCGTGCTCAAGGGCGCGGTGATGGTCATGGCGGACCTCGCCCGGGCGCTGTCCACCCCCGTCACCATGGACTGGATGGCCGTGTCCTCCTACGGCGCGGGCACCCAGTCCTCCGGCGTGGTGCGGATCCTCAAGGACCTCGACACGGACATCAAGGGCCGGCACGTCCTGATCGTCGAGGACATCATCGACTCCGGCCTGACCCTGTCGTGGCTGCTGTCCAACCTCGGCTCCCGCGAGCCCGAGTCGCTCAAGGTCTGCACCCTGCTGCGCAAGCCGGACGCCGCCAAGGTCGCCATCGACGTCGAGTGGGTCGGCTTCGACATCCCCAACGAGTTCGTCGTCGGCTACGGCCTCGACTACGCCGAGAAGTACCGCAACCTCCCGTTCGTCGGTACGCTCGCGCCTCACGTCTACGGCGGCTGAGCCAGAAGGGCGACGCTTGTAGGACGATCGGGAACCCCGGCGCGGTTCGCGCCGTTGGAGCATGCAGAGACGGGATTGCCAGCCGTCCCGTGCGGCTTCGCGCGAATGCTGGGGTACCGTCAGAAGAACTGTCTTATCAAACTCACTATGGCAGGAGGGACGGGGCGACACCGCTCCGTATGGATGGACGTGAAGCGATACTTCCGTGGGCCGGTCATGTGGATCGTGCTGGCCGTCCTTGCCGTGGTCGTGTTGATGCAGGTCGTCGGCTCGTCCGGCGGCTACAAGACGGTGGACACCGGCCAGGTCGTCCAGGCGATCAATGACAACAAGGTCGAGTCGGCAAAGCTGACCACCGGTGACGAGCAGACCATCAAGGTCCAGCTCAAGGACGACGAAAAGATCGAGGGCAGCTCGAAGATCCAGGCGAGCTACATCGGCGACCAGGGTGTGACCCTCGCCAACACCCTGCAGACCAAGTTCCAGGACAAGCAGATCCCGGACGGCTACACGGTCTCGCCGACCAAGCAGAACGCTTTCGTGAGCATCCTGCTCTCGCTGCTCCCCTTCGTTCTCATCGTCGTCGTCTTCCTGTTCCTGATGAACCAGATGCAGGGCGGCGGCTCCCGAGTCATGAACTTCGGGAAGTCCAAGGCCAAGCTCATCACCAAGGACACCCCCAAGACGACGTTCGCGGACGTCGCCGGCTCGGACGAGGCCGTCGAGGAACTCCACGAGATCAAGGAATTCCTCCAGGAGCCCGCCAAGTTCCAGGCCGTCGGCGCCAAGATCCCCAAGGGCGTACTCCTGTACGGCCCTCCCGGCACCGGCAAGACCCTGCTCGCGCGTGCCGTCGCGGGCGAGGCCGGCGTGCCGTTCTACTCGATCTCCGGCTCCGACTTCGTCGAGATGTTCGTCGGCGTCGGTGCCTCCCGAGTCCGTGACCTGTTCGAGCAGGCCAAGGCGAACGCCCCGGCGATCGTCTTCGTCGACGAGATCGACGCGGTCGGCCGCCACCGCGGCGCCGGCCTCGGCGGCGGTCACGACGAGCGCGAGCAGACCCTGAACCAGCTGCTCGTCGAGATGGACGGCTTCGACGTCAAGGGCGGCGTGATCCTCATCGCCGCGACGAACCGGCCCGACATCCTCGACCCGGCTCTGCTGCGCCCCGGCCGCTTCGACCGCCAGATCGCGGTCGACCGCCCGGACATGCAGGGCCGTCTGGAGATCCTCAAGGTCCACCAGAAGGGCAAGCCGGTCGCCCCGGACGTCGACCTCTCGGCGGTCGCCCGCCGTACGCCGGGCTTCACGGGCGCGGACCTTTCGAACGTGCTCAACGAGGCGGCGCTGCTGACGGCCCGCTCGGACAAGAAGCTCATCGACAACCAGATGCTCGACGAGGCGATCGACCGCGTCGTGGCGGGCCCGCAGAAGCGGACCCGGATCATGTCGGACAAGGAAAAGAAGATCACCGCGTACCACGAGGGCGGCCACGCCCTGGTCGCGGCGGCCTCACCGAACTCCGACCCGGTCCACAAGATCACGATCCTGAGCCGCGGCCGCGCGCTGGGCTACACGATGGTGCTCCCGGACGAGGACAAGTACTCCACGACCCGCAACGAGATGCTGGACCAGCTCGCGTACATGCTGGGCGGCCGCGCGGCCGAGGAGCTCGTCTTCCACGACCCGACCACGGGCGCCGCGAACGACATCGAGAAGGCCACCACCACGGCCCGCGCGATGGTCACGCAGTACGGCATGACCGAGCGCCTCGGTGCGATCAAGTTCGGCGGCGACAACACCGAGCCTTTCCTCGGCCGTGAGATGGCTCACCAGCGCGACTACTCGGAAGAGGTCGCCGCGCTGGTCGACGAAGAGGTCAAGAAGCTCATCGAGACGGCGCACAACGAGGCCTGGGAGATCCTGGTCGAGAACCGCGACGTCCTCGACAACCTGGTCCTCGCACTGCTGGAGCGGGAGACGCTGGGCAAGGAGGAGATCGCCGAGATCTTCGCCCCCATCGTCAAGCGCCCGCCCCGGCCCGCCTGGACCGGCTCCTCCCGCCGTACGCCGTCCACCCGTCCGCCGGTGCTCTCCCCCAAGGAGCTGGCCCTGACGAACGGTGCCAACGGCGCGACTCCGGCGATCAGCACCGCCAAGTCGACGGTGACGGAGCCCGTCACCGAGCCCGCTCCCGAGGAGCGGCCGGAGAGCTGACCCGTGTCCCGGTGATCCCACCGGGCCCGGAATGGATGCCGCGTCCCCCTGGTTTTAGCCTGGGGGGCGCGGCATTTTCGTATGCCCGCAGTTCAGACGCGTGACCCACACGCGCCACCCGTACAGGAACGAGGCACCACATGACCGACCCCGTGACGCTGGACGGCGAGGGCCGCATCGGCGAGTTCGACGAGAAGCGCGCCGAGAACGCCGTACGCGAACTGCTGATCGCGGTCGGAGAGGACCCGGACCGCGAGGGGCTGAAGGAGACGCCGGGGCGGGTTGCCCGGGCGTACAAGGAGATATTCGCGGGGTTGTGGCAGCAGCCGGAGGATGTGCTGACCACGACGTTCGACCTCGGGCACGACGAGATGGTGCTCGTGAAGGACATCGAGGTGTACTCGACCTGTGAGCATCATCTGGTCCCGTTCCGGGGCGTGGCGCACGTCGGCTACATTCCGGCCACCACCGGCAAGATCACGGGGCTGTCCAAGCTGGCCCGGCTCGTCGATGTCTACGCCCGGCGGCCGCAGGTGCAGGAACGACTCACCACGCAGATCGCGGACTCCCTGATGGAGATCCTGGAGCCGCGCGGTGTGATCGTCGTCGTGGAGTGCGAGCACATGTGCATGTCGATGCGGGGGATCCGGAAGCCGGGGGCGAAGACGCTCACCTCGGCGGTGCGCGGTCAGCTGCGGGACGCGGCGACCCGGGCCGAGGCGATGAGCCTGATCATGGCGCGCTGATGTTCTCTTTGTTGCCGGCGCGCTGACGCCTAGGCGACCGGTGCCGCCCCCGTGCCGTCGTGTTCGTCGTCCTCCGGGAGCTTGCAGACTCGTTCCAGGAAGATGGCGGAGGCTATGACGGCGATGCCCGCGACGACGGAGAAGGCGGCGTAGATGGCCTGGTCGCGGCGGGCGGGGATGTCGAGGGTCTCCAGGAGGAAGACGCCGGTGCCGCCGTACATGCCGGCGACGAGGGCGGCGACCAGGGCGCTGGACTGGCCGAAGACGACCGCGCGGGCGGCCATCAGGGGGTCGACGCCCTTGGCGCCGGGGCGGCGCTCACGCTGGGCCTTGAGGCGGGAGCGGATCGACAGGGCCGTGGCCAGCAGGACCGCGGCGATCAGTGCCAGGACGATGGGGGCGGCCAGGGGGACGCTCGGCAGGGTCCCGATCGAGTTCCAGAGGCGGGCGCCCGCCCAGGACAGGATGCCGGCGACGATGAACACGCCGGCCAGCACCCTGATGCGCAGCTCTCTCACGGTGTCCCTTCAGCTCCCCCGGATCCCCACGGACTGTGGTCGATCGTCTTGACCTTAACGACTACTCGGGCAGCCGGAGTTCCAGGTCTCCGCGGGGACTGACGCCTTCCCGGGTCAGCGTGCCGAGCAGATCGGCGACTGTGCCGCGGCCGGGGAGCTGGGCCCCGGGCTCCACGTCGTGCCAGGGGGCGAGCACGAAGGCCCGCTCGTGCGCGCGCGGGTGGGGGAGGGTGAGGGTGGGGTCGTCGGAGACGACGTCGGCGTAGGCGACGATGTCGACGTCCAGGGTGCGCGGGCCCCAGCGCTCGTCGCGGACCCGGTGGAAGGCCTCCTCGACCGCGTGGGCCCGCTCCAGCAGGGAGGACGGGGGGAGCGTGGTCTTCAGGACCACGACCGCGTTGAAGTAGGAGGGCTGGCTGCCGTGCTCGACGCCCCACGGCTCGGTCTCGTAGACGGGCGAGACGGCCTTGATGCGGACGCCCGGGGTGTCCTCCAGCGCGTCGATGGCGCCCTGGAGGGTCTCCAGGCGGTTGCCGAGGTTGGAGCCGAGGGAGAGCACGGCGCGCTTCGGGTTGTGCAGGGTGGTGTCGGCGGCGTCGACCTTCTCGACGACGGAGGCGGGTACCGGCTGTACGGTCGGGTCGCTCTGCCCCTCGGTGAAGAACGCGGTCATACTCGGCTCCGGATGATGGTGACGGTCACGTCGTCGAAGGGGACGGTGATCGGCGCGTCGGGTTTGTGGACGCGGACCTCGACCTCCTGGACTCCTTCGTGCTTCAGACAGGCCTGGGCGATGCGCTCGGCGAGGGTTTCGATGAGGTTGACGGGCTCGCCCTCGACGACGGCCACGACCTCCTCGGCCACGATGCCGTAGTGCACGGTCTTCGCCAGGTCGTCGTCGGCGGCGGCCGGCCGGGTGTCCAGGCCCAGGACGAGGTCCACGATGAAGGTCTGGCCCTCCTCGCGCTCCTTGGGGAACACCCCGTGGTACCCGCGGGCCTTGAGGCCGCTCAGCGCGACACGATCCACGCGAATCACTCCTGCAATCGTCGGTAATGGCCGGTCCGTACCGTGTGCGGGCGGCACACCGGCCTCGAACGAATCTACCTGCGGGCACTGACAGGGCCGTTCCACGGGGGCGGGGCCCGCGCCGGGGCCAGGAGGTTTCATCGGCTGTTTCCCCTGGGGAACCCGGCGGCTCACGGGTTGGTAGCCGCCCCTACCCAGGGCCGCGTGATTCCAACCACTTGTTGGTCCCTGTGGGGCGCCTACCCACTCAGGAGGGTGAGTCGTCGCTTTCGTCCTCGTCGGTTTCGGCCAGAACCGGTGAGGCGTGATGGGACCAGAGTTTCCAGCCGCCCGGGGTGCGCCGGAAGACATTCGTGGCGACCACGAGCTGTCCGACGAGAGGGCCGAGCTCGTCGCCGCCCTCGGGTGCGGGGCCGCCGCTGAGGATGTTCTCGGTGCAGGTGACGAGCGCGGTGTCGCCGGTGACCGAGACATGCACATCGGTGAGGAAGAACTGGATGTATTCGGTGTTCGCCATGATCAGCGCGTACGACCTGAGGACCTCGCCGCGGCCGGTCAGTACCGGCCAGCCGGGGTGCACGCAGGAGATCACGCCGGCATCGGCCGGGTCGTGAGACGTCTCGTCGACGCCGAGGTCGGCCGGCGTGAGCCAGAGGGAGGTCAGCTCCTCGAAGTCGCCGCGCTCCATCGCCTCGTAGAAGGCGGTGTTCGCGGCTTCCACCTGCTCTACGTCGGTGTGTGGGGCGCTCACCGGGCTCCTTCGGGGGAGTGCGCACCCCGCTCGGAGGTGTGCGCGCCCGGCGCGTGTGCCGTTCCGCGCGCTCCTTCCACGGCGCGCGAGACCCGTACCGCGTCCGCCGTCGCGCGCACCTCGTGCACACGCACCGCCCACGCGCCGGCGTGCGCCGCGAGCGCGGAGACGGCGGCCGTGGCCGCGTCGCGCTCGCGCGCGGGCGGCGGCGCGGCCTCCGGGCCCGCCAGGACCCGGCCGAGGAAGCGTTTGCGGGAGGCGGCGACGAGCAGCGGGTGGCCGAGAGCGAGCAGCCGGTCGAGGTGGGCGAGGAGGACGAGGTCGTGCTCGGCGTCCTTGGAGAAGCCGAGGCCCGGGTCGACGACGACACGGTCGGGGGCGATGCCGCCCGCCAGAACGGCCTCCACGCGTGCGTGCAGTTCGTCGACGACCTCGGTGACGACGTCGTCGTAGACGCCCTTCACATTGCCGCCCGCCAGGAAGCCGCGCCAGTGCATCACGACGAAGGGGGCGCCGGCCGCTGCGACGACCGGGATCATCGCGGGGTCGGCGAGGCCGCCGCTGACGTCGTTGACCAGGGCGGCGCCGGCCGCGAGGGACTGTTCGGCGACGGAAGCGCGCATGGTGTCGACGGAGACGGTGACGCCCTCGGAGGCGAGACCGCGGACGACGGGGATGACGCGCTTGAGTTCCTCGGCCTCGTCGACGCGGGTGGCGCCTGGGCGAGTGGACTCGCCGCCGACGTCGACCAGGTCGGCGCCCTCCGCGACCAGGGCGAGGCCGTGCTTGACGGCGGCGGTCGTGTCGAACCAGCGGCCGCCGTCGGAGAAGGAGTCGGGGGTCACGTTCACGACTCCCATGACCGCGCAGCGGTCCCATTCAGGAAGGCCGGTCACGCGCCCGCGTCCGCTCTGCTTGCTCATATGTTCAGCGTAGGCCCAGGGCGGGCCGGGGTCGGTCGCACGGTGGGTTGCGGGCGCCGGTGGCGGGGTCTGCGGAGGCGTCGCCGCTCGTGCTGCGGCCCGGACGGAAGCCCCGGGGGCGGGGGGTAGGGGGCTTCCGTCCGGGCCTGTCCGGGTTACGCCGCGCGGACGGTGGCGTCCGTCGTCGCGCGGGCGCAGGGGCGTGCGGGTGTGGTGCGGCGGCGCAGAGGGCGCGGAAGGGGGAGTGCGAGGCCACGGCGATGCCTTCGGTCCGGAGGGCGGCGCGGTGGATTCGCTCCGGCTCGGCAGCGCCGAGGTCACGGACTCGTCGTACCCGGGTTCGGTAACCGGCTCGCTCGATGCGCTTGGCCGTCTGCCGCGCGTTGCGCATCGCGCGGCCGGCGAGGGAGAAATCCCCGACGGCCACCACCGCCTCGTCGCCCGGTCGGAGGGCGTCCAGGCCGGTCTCGCGGGTCCAGACCTCGCCGCCGGTCGCGGAGCAGCCCGTGACGGCGGGGGTCCAGGAGCGGGCCTTGGCGACGTCCATGAAGCGCTCCATGGCGCCGGGCCAGGCCTCCATGTCGCCGATCGGGTCGCCGTTGGCGAGCATCACGCCGGAGACGACGCGGTAGGTCACCGCGGCCTTGCCGCTGGGGGAGAAGACAACGGCCTTGTCGCGGCGCAGCGCGGGGTGGCAGAAGGAGTCACGGTGGCCGTGCTTCGCCAGCAGGGCCCGCAGCCGGGTCTCGTCCTCCTCGGTGCGGCGGGCGGCCGGGTGTTCGGGGCGGAGGGCGAGGTAGAGCGTGGTGACGGCGGTGAGCAGGCCGAGGGCGCCCAGGGAGGAGGTGACCGTCCAGGAGGTGGTGCCCTGGTAGTAGACGGGGCCGTCGAGGCCCAACAGGCCGTACAGGACGTGGGTGATGCGCTCGGCCAGGCTCGGGTTGCCGATCAGGGTCCCGGGGTGGGCGCTGACGATGACCAGGCCGAGGGCGAGGGAACCGGCGCCCATGAGCACGAAGTTGGCGAGCGCCCGCCAGCGGCTGCGGGGGTCGGGCGGCGCCGCGAACCGGTCGCGGTGACGCAGCAGCACGGCCAGCAGGACGAGCGGGATGACGGCGCCCAGCAGGGAGTGCCGGTAGCCGAACTGCGCTACGGCACCGGCCGGGAGGAGGACCGCGGCGGCTCGCCACGCCCGGCGCTTGCCCCGCGTGAGGCTGTGCGCCAGCAGCAGCAACAGCACGCCCGCGCTGAGCGAGAGGGCGGCCGCGAACGGGCCGAGTGCCTCGGGCAGCACCTCGGCGACAGTCTGCACACGGCTGTGCGGGGAGTGCGGGGAGTGCGGGCTGTGCGGGAGGACGACCGCGGCAATGTCCAGGAGTCCTACCAAGGCACAGGTTCTGCCGACGAGAAGGGGGACCGCCTCGGGGCGCGGGCCGCGCGGGAACCGGCGCCCACGGTCCGGTGGCCGCGGAACCCTGCCCGACTCTTCGTCATCCGTCCTGACAGACATCGCATCCCGTAGTTCCGCGAGAGACCTTGAACCCGGTGCCGATTCGGGCATCCGGCGACATTGCGCCCTCTAGGACGGTGTCTTGGCGGGCGAGGTTCATTCGCTTCGCCAAAGCAGGCGCCAAGGCCGCGGAAAGCCCTTGCTGAGGCGCTTCTGAGGCTGGTCCTCATCTCGATTCGGGATCGGAATTCCGTGAAGGCCTGGGGATGGCTGTGTTTTTACTGCGCGGGCCACCAAGATTCGCCTACGCGCGGTAAGTTTCTGGCCATGCCACGTGGACGTCACCGCCATTCCCCGCCTCTGCACAGGCTGCTGCCCCCGTCGGCCATCGCAGGCGTCTCCGTCGTCTGCGCGCTCGGCCCCTGGGCGTTCTCGGAGCCGTTGGTGCTCCGGGGTCTCGCCGCGGCCGCCGCGGCGACGGCGGTCATCGGCGCGGTCGTCATGCGCCGCTGGGACACCCAGGCCGGTAAGCGCGTCGCTGATCTCGTACGCGCGCGTGCGAGTGACGAGTGGCGCTTCGAGGAGCGGGTCGCCGAACTGGAGACCGACCTCGACGAGTCGCGTGAACTGCGCGGCAAGCTGGAGCAGCGGCTGCGTGCCAAGCGCGCGGAGCTCGCGGGGCTGCGCAACGAACACGCTTCGCTGCTGCGGCGGTACGCCACCGCAGAGACCGAGCGGGCGAGCGCCCTGGAGGGGCGCCGGCTGCTGGAGATAGAGGCGGCGGAGCCCGCGCGGGCGTTGCCGCCGGGGCCGGTGTCGACGGCGGACGAGGCGGATTCGGAGCCGGACGAGGGTTCGGCCTCGGCTTCGGTTGAGGCTTCGGCTTCGGCTTCGGAGGAGGCTGGGGCCGTGGCAGCTCCGGCGGTTGAGGCCGACGCCGACGCGGAGGTTGAAGTCGACAGCGATGTCGACGCCGAGGACGAGGCGTCCGAGCCGACGACTCCCGCGATCTTCTCTCCCGAGGGGTCGCGGCTGTTCCTGCGCGCGCGTGCGGCACTGTCGAAGCTCGACGGGGAGGAGCCCCCGAAGCCCAAGGGCGACGGTTCGGCGCAGGACGACGGTGAGCCTCAGGGGGACGGCGAGGCGAAGGGGGACGGTGCGGTGAAGGCCGCCGTCCCCGTGTCGGTCGGTGCCGAGGCTCAGACCTCGGCCGACGCGCAGGCCGACGTGCCCGCGCAGCACAACGGCTCCTCGAACGACCGGGCCGTACAGGCCGGTTCGGTCGCGCAGGAGGACGAGGCGCAGGGGAAGCCCGAGGCGGTCGACGGGCAGGAGCATGTGCGCGCGGCCGCCACCACCACGGGTAAGCCGGCACTGCCCGCTCAGCAGCCCGCCGGACACTTCATCGCGCCGACCGCGGTGGCCGTCGTACCGTCGACGCCCGCGCGGCGCCCGAAGGTCGAGGGCGGCTTCGACTTCTTCGGTACCCACAAGGGCGATGCGCCCGCCCTGGAGGACGTGCAGAACGAGGACCTCGCCGACGTCGTCGGGCAGGAGGCGCTCGCCCTGCACAAGGCCGAGTCCGAGGCGGAGTTCAAGCCAGTGGACGAGGGGTCCCGCGGCATCGGCCAGGTGATCGACCTGACGGCGCACGACGAGACCGAGCAGATCGACGTACAGGGGCTGCGCAGCGCGGTGTCCTGACGCCGGGAGCGCTCAACCGGGGGTCGGCCTCAGGGCCGGCCCCTTTTGCCGTCCAGCGGTCCATTGCTGCCAGCCACTGGTCCGGTCACGCCATCCACCGGTCCGGCAGCGCGTCCCTCCGGCCCGTCCGGGAGCGTTCGGCCTGGGTCCGGAGCAGCTCCGCCGCCTCCTCAGCGTCCCGCAGACGCGCTGTGACGGTCTTGTTGGCCCCCGTGTCCACGTGGACGTCGGCGACGCCCAGCGCGCGCTTCCAGGGCCCCTGCGCGAGCCGCACGCTCTGCACCTTCGCGTGCGGCACGAGCGCCAGGCTCCGGCGCAGCAGTCCTTCGTGCGCGGCGAACACCGCGTCGGTGACGACCAGTCCGTAGCCGCGCCACCACAAGGGCACGCACCAGCGCGCACGCCGCGGCGGCCGGGACAGCGCCGAGTCCGGCGGCACGGTCACGCCGGGAAGCACCCGCGCGATGACGGCCTCGGCGACCTCACGCGGGGCGACCGGAACCAGTACGGAGTTCGACGACCCCGCCACGTCCAGCTCCACGCGCACCCATCCGTGCCGCCGCCACAGCAGCGGCCGCACGATCCGCACCGTCTGCACCCGTCCCGGCGGCACCGTCTCGTGGACGCGGTCCAGCAGTCCGCGGTCGATGTGCAGTCCGTCGGGGGAGTCGGCGACCGTCCAGTCGTACTCGGCGACGAACCGGCCCACGCTGCTCGCGCCCGCCGCGCCGAGCAGGGGCAGGGCGGTGGCGAGGACCGTCCACACGCTGTGGGTGGCGAACCAGAGCACCGGCGGGACGACGAGGGCGGCGACCAGGGTGCCCCAGGTGGCGCCCGTCAGCACGAGGGAGAGCGCGAGCTCGCGTGGGGGCGTGCGCATCAGCTCGCGCGCCGGTGCCTCGCCGACTTCGTGCGCCGTCTCGGGTGCGAATCCGGCGGCGCGCGCCAGGAGTTCCGCACGGAGCGCACGCGCCTCCTCCGCGCCCAGGAACGCGAGCTCGTCCTTCTTGTCGGCGCCGACGACATCGAGTTTGAGCTTGGCCACGCCCGCCACGCGCGCGAGGAGCGGCTGGGTGACGTCGATGGCCTGGATGCGCTCCAGGCGGATGTGCGCGGTGCGCCGGAACACCAGACCGGTCCGGATGCGCAGTTCGGTGTCGGTGACCGCGAAGTGCGTGAACCACCAGGTGAGGAAGCCGTACAGGGCGGCGGCCGGTACGGCGACGGCTATGGCGAGCAGCAGCGTGGTCGTCGTCAGCCGGGTCAGCTGTCGCTGTGTCTGGTCGGGGTCGTGCACCGCCCACCCGATGACCACGGCCACCGGCGCCCACGCCCGCCTGAGCGGCGTCACGGGATGCAGCCGCCGCTCGGTGACGGCCGGCTGCGCGCGGACTGCGTCCTCGACGCCCGGGACGGTCACAGCCCCGCCGATCGGGCCTCACCGAGCTCGGTGAGCCGGTCGCGCAGCCGTTCGGCCTCGGCCGGGTCCAGGCCGGGGATGGTGGCGTCGGTCGCGGCGGCCGCGGTGTGCAGCTGCACGCTGGCCAGCCCGAAGTGCCGCTCGACGGGCCCGGAGGTGACCTCCACGAGCTGCATGCGGCCGTACGGCACGACCGTCTCCTCGCGCCACAGCACGCCCCGGCTGATGAGCAGGTCGTCGGCGCGCTCGGCGTAGCGCCAGGAGCGCCAGTTGCGGCCGAGCATCACCCAGCCCCAGACCGCCACCGCCAGGGGCATCAGCGCGAACGCGGCCCAGGTGGGGCCGGCGAGGAGACCCAGGAGCACGGCGAGGCCGATCGTCAGCAGTCCCAGCCACACCACCAGCAACAGCCGCCGCATCCGCAACAGCCCCGGTGGCAGCCCGGTCCAGACCGGCTCGTGCCCGACAGCAGGCGCGGCGCCCGTATGCCCGGTATGCGCCGCGTTTTCCCGGCTCCCCGTCTCCATATGGTCAGCCTACGTAGGAGAGACTGTGTCCATGCCTACGACGGAGACCACGGTCGGTATCGGCGGAGCCGCGGAGAGCACCGACATGGTGCTCAACATCGGGCCCCAGCACCCGTCCACGCACGGTGTGCTGCGCCTGCGGCTCGTCCTGGACGGCGAGCGCATCACCAGCGCCGAACCGGTGATCGGCTATATGCACCGCGGCGCGGAGAAGCTCTTCGAGGCGCGCGACTACCGCCAGATCATCATGCTCGCCAACCGCCACGACTGGCTGTCGGCCTTCTCCAACGAGCTGGGCGTCGTCCTCGCCGTGGAACGTATGCTCGGCATGGAGGTGCCCGAGCGCGCGGTGTGGACGCGGACGCTGCTCGCGGAGCTCAACCGGGTGCTCAACCACCTGATGTTCCTCGGCTCGTACCCGCTGGAGCTGGGCGGGATCACGCCGATCTTCTACGCCTTCTCGGAGCGCGAGGAGCTCCAGCACGTCATGGAGGAGGTCTCCGGCGGGCGCATGCACTACATGTTCAACCGCGTGGGCGGCCTCAAGGAGGACCTGCCCGCCGGCTGGACGACACGCGCGCGTGCCGCCGTCGCCGATGTGCGCTCCCGGATGGACCGGTTCGACGACCTGGTCCTCGGCAACGAGATCTTCCGCGGGCGCACGCGGGGCGTGGGCGCCCTCTCGGCGGAGGCCGTGCACGCGTACGGCGTGAGCGGGCCCATCGGGCGCGCCTCGGGCGTGGACTTCGACCTGCGCCGCGACGAGCCCTATCTCGCCTACGGCGAGCTTCAGGACACCCTGAAGGTCGTGACCCGTCAGGAGGGCGACTGCCTGGCCCGGTTCGAGTGCCTGCTGGAGCAGACCCACAACGCACTCGACCTGGCCGACGCCTGCCTCGACCGGCTCACCGAGCTGCCGCCCGGTCCGATCAACCAGCGGCTGCCCAAGGTCCTGAAGGCGCCCGAGGGGCACACCTACGCGTGGACCGAGAACCCCCTCGGCATCAACGGCTACTACCTCGTCAGCAAGGGCGAGAAGACCCCGTACCGGCTCAAGCTCCGCTCCGCCTCGTTCAACAACATCCAGGCGCTGGTGGAACTGCTCCCGGGGACGCTGGTGGCGGACATGGTGGCGATCCTGGGGTCAATGTTCTTCGTGGTCGGGGACATCGACAAGTAGCTCCCGGAGCGGTCCTTCGAGGGGTGCGTCCGGAATTCCTACCGGCTGAAGCAGCCACCCGAAGTCGCCGAGGCCGCCGGGCGCGGTGAGCTCGGCGGCCTCACCGGCGCTCGCGAGGGCGCGTACGTAGGCGGCGGGTTGCGTGGTCGCGAGGGCGAGCGGGGGGCGTGCGCCTGTGATGCCCAGGGCGCGCAGAGCGTCGCGCTGCACGAGCAGACGCGCAGGCGTCAGCGCATGCGCCGTAGTGCCCGCCTCCGCGCCCGCCCGCGCACTCGGGTTCACGCCCGCGTGCGCACAAGCGTCCAGCGCCACATGTGCCGTGATGTCGCACGACCCGTCCGGCACCGGCGCCGTCTCGCGCCCCTCGCGGAAGCCGGTCAGCGTGCCGAACAGCGGGCGTTCGTCCGCCGTGTGCGCGTAGTCGACGGCGACCGCGAGCCCCCGCCTGAGCGTCGCGACGGCCGCCGCCCACGCCTCGTCCCGGGGCCGGCCGATCTCGGCTCGCGACCCCTCCTCCGCGGGAAGCGGCCACCAGCGCGCGAGCCACTCCGCGTCCGCCCCCTCGACCGGCTCCCCGAGCCGCTCGGTCCCGTCGCGTCGGACGAGGACGAGGCGCGGCACTCCCGCGGCGTCGGCCTCAGCGACCTCGACGGGGACGTTGTCGAGCCACTCGTTGGCGAACAGCAGGCCCGTGATGCCGTGTGGCGGCCGCGCGAGCCACTCGATCCGGTGATCGAGTCCCGGCGGGCGGTCGGCGAGTTCGACGGCGTACCCACGCGCGCGGGCGGCCACGTCCGCGGGGAGGGCGGCGAGGACCGCGGTGATCAGTTCGCCCCGGCCCGCGGCCATGTCGACGAAGTCGAGCCTCCCGGGGCGGCCGAGCGCCTCGTCGACGTGGCACAGCAGCCGGGCCACGGCCTCGGCGAAGAGGGGCGAGGCGTGGACGGACGTACGGAAGTGACCGGCCGGGCCCTCGGGCCTGCGGTAGAAGCCGTGGGGTCCGTACAGCGCCTGCTGGGCCGCCGCCCGCCACCCCGGCCAGTCCTCGCCTGTGTCTTCCGTCACCGGCCCAGGCTAAAGGCACAGGGGAACGGTCCCTCCACCTTGGGGAGTACGCGCGCCCGTCGCGGATCGGTCCTCCGGTTGACCCCTGCACACGTCACGCTTCCCTACGCTGGGTTACGTGCAGCGCATCTATGACTTCCTCCGCAGGCACCCGACGTGGGTCGACAGCTTCTGGGCCGTCTTCCTGTTCGGGATCTCGGTGGTGTCCGGGGTCGTGCAGCAGGAGGTGGAGCGCACCGACTACCCGGTGGCCGCCGTGCCGATCGCGCTGCTGCTCTCCCTGGTGGTCGCCCTGCGCCGGCTGATGCCGGAGCGGATGCTGCTGCTGGCCGTCGGTCTCGGTGTGGCGCAGTTGGCGCTGGACGTGGAGACGATGCCCGCCAACTTCGCCATGCTGGTGATCACCTACACCGTCGCCGCGACCGGTGCCCGCTGGGCCTCCCGGATGGCGCTGGGCGTCGGCCTGGTGGCGGCGCCCCTGGCGCAGCTGCGCTGGCCGGAGAACGAGTCCAGCGCACTCGGCACCGTCGCCATCATGATCTTCACCACGGTGCCGTTCGCGCTCGCCTGGGTGCTCGGCGACTCGATACGCACCCGGCGCGCGTACTTCGCGGAGCTGGAGGAGCGCGCGAGCCGGCTGGAGAAGGAGCGCGAGGCGCAGTCCAAGGTCGCGGTCGCCGCCGAGCGCGCCCGGATCGCGCGCGAGCTGCACGACGTCGTCGCGCACAACGTGTCGGTGATGGTGGTGCAGGCCGACGGCGCCGCCTACGTCCTCGACGCCGCGCCCGACCAGGCCAAGAAGGCCCTGGAGACGATCTCCTCCACCGGCCGTCAGGCCCTCGCCGAGATGCGCCGCCTGCTGGGCGTGCTGCGCACCGGTGAGCATCAGGAGAGCGGGGAGTACGTCCCGCAGCCCGACGTCGAGCAGATCGACGAGCTCGTCCAGCAGTGCCGCACCTCCGGACTGCCCGTCGACTTCAAGGTCGAGGGCACCCCGCGCCCGCTGCCCAGCGGGGTCGAGCTGACCGCCTACCGCATCGTGCAGGAGGCGCTCACCAACACCCGCAAGCACGGCGGTCCGAACGCGGGTGCGAGCGTGCGCCTGGTCTACTTCGACGACGGCCTCGGCCTGCTCGTCGAGGACGACGGCAAGGGTGCCCCGCACGAGCTGTACGAGGAGGGCGGGGTCGACGGAGCGGGCCACGGCCTGATCGGCATGCGGGAGCGCGTCGGCATGGTCGGCGGCACTCTGGACGCCGGCCCCCGCCCCGGCGGAGGATTCCGCATCAGCGCCCTGCTGCCGCTGAAAGCGGCGCACTGAGGCGAGCCATGCGCTGTGTTGACACCTGTAACAACCCCGTAGACGGACAGGGAAGAGGACCCCGATGACGATCCGCGTGATGCTCGTCGACGACCAGGTGCTGCTGCGCACCGGGTTCCGGATGGTGCTCGCCGCCCAGCCGGACATGGAGGTCGTCGCGGAGGCGGGCGACGGCGTGGAGGCCCTTCAGGTGCTGCGGGAGACCGCCGTCGACGTGGTGCTGATGGACGTGCGCATGCCGAAGCTGGACGGCGTGGAGACCACCCGCCGCATCTGCTCGGACCCCAACCCGCCGAAGGTGCTGATCCTGACCACCTTCGACCTCGACGAGTACGCCTTCTCCGGGCTGAAGGCGGGCGCCTCCGGCTTCATGCTCAAGGACGTGCCGCCCGGTGAACTGCTCGCCGCCATCCGCGCCGTGCACAGCGGCGACGCGGTGGTGGCACCCTCGACCACACGCCGTCTGCTGGACCGCTTCGCGCCGATGCTGCCGAGCACCGGCAAGGAGCCGAAGCACAAGGAGCTGGAGCGGCTGACCGACCGCGAGCGGGAGGTCATGGTGCTGGTCGCGCAGGGCCTGTCCAACGGCGAGATCGCGGCCCGGCTCGTGCTGTCGGAAGCCACCGTGAAGACGCATGTGGGCCGCATCCTGACCAAGCTCGGGCTGCGGGACCGGGTGCAGGTGGTGGTCCTGGCCTACGAGACGGGACTGGTGCGGGCCGGCGGCGGCCAGGGCTGAGCCGGGGCGTTCACCACCAAGGCGCCCCGGTCACCGCAGCAGGGCCTCCAGGAAGTCGCTGCCGAGCCGGGCCACGGCCGTCACGTCCAGCTGGTGCAGGACGTAGCGGCCGCGGCGGCGGGTGGTGATCAGACCCGCCTTCTTCAGCACGCCCAGGTGCCGGGATATCTCGGGCGCGGTCATCCCGTGGATCTGGACCAGCTCGCTCGTGGTGTACGTGCTGCGGGCGAGGTTGCGGCACAGCTGCATGCGCACCGGGTGGGACAGGGCGGTCATCCGCAGGATCAGCTGGTCGACCGCGGGCGGCGCGCTGAGCTCGGGGGAACCGACCGGGTAGTGCACCACCGGCTGCCAGCCGTGCCGGTGCAGCACCATCAGATGCGGCCAGCCCAGGCTGGTCGGCACGAGCAGCAGGCTGCGGTCGCGGATGACGGTGTGGCCCTGGCGCAGCTTGTCGATGGTGATGCGGCCGCCGTCCTCGTCGAGCTTCACGGCCGCGGACACCGAGGTGAGCGCCCCGGCCAGCCCCTTGTGCCGCATCAGGTCGGTCTTGTGGCGGGCGTCGGTGGCGAGCTGGTGCCGCAGGCGGTACCAGACGTCCGCGAAGAACGCCTCGTCGCAGTCCTCCAGGAACTGCCGCAGCCAGGCCCGGATCCGCGGCGGTTCGTCCAGCAGCCGCTTGCTGAAGCGCAGCTGCTGGGGCCCGCGCGCGGCGGCCAGTTCCAGGGCGCGGCGGCGCAGCTCGGCGTCGTCGAGCACCGAGGGGCCCGGGGTGGCGTACGGCAGGGCGCAGGTGAACTCCAGCGCGGCGTCCACGAACTGCTCGTCCGTCAGCTTGTCCAGCAGGTCCAGTTCCTCGGCGAGGGTGGCGCCCGGGAGGGTGGGTCCGCCGGGGACGCCGGCGCAGGGCAGGAACAGGTCCGAGAACGTCGTACGCCACAGGAAGTCGGCCTCGCACATACGGTCGGCCAGATGCGGGTCGAGGCCCGCGGTCACGCTGGTCACCCAGCCCTGGAGTCCCGGATGGTGGGCCGGCTCGGACAGCGCGTGCAGCGCCATGCCGAGCTCGGCCAGGGGAGAGGGCACGACCGCGACTCTCTCCGGCCGCAGCCCCGCGATGTCGATGCTCACGCTCATGCCCTCATGGTGCACCCCACCACTGACAACGCCGCCCTCGCTTGACGCCCGCCGTCAATCGACGCGACTTCGGCACGGGAGGGGCGCACGCTGGGAGGGCCGGGGCAGCCGCGGAGCCTTCCGGATCCGGCAACCGTCCAGAACCGGAGCCTGCCCCTCGTCCAGAAGAGGCGAACCGCCATGAGCATCACCCAGCAGTACCTCCTCGACGCGTACCGCGCCGGGCAGCACGGCGAGCCCGCGCCGCCCGCGCCGGGCACCCACGACGCGCGGGTCGTACGGGAGTGGCGGGACGAGCGCCGCTTCCGTGCCGTCCTCGCCGGGCGCCCGGTGGGCGGCAGGCTCCGCCGGGCCCTGGGCCGCCGTGGTCCGCGCCCTACCCTCTGACCTGCTCCTTCAGCCGCCGCACGAACTCCGCTACGGCCGTCCGTATGTCGTCGGCGGTCCAGGTCAGGCCCGCGGCCCGTACGTCGATCTCCGTGACGGCGAGTCCGGGGCCGGGAGCGGCCCAGGGGCGGGAGAACAGCAGTGTCCTCGTCTCCTCGGCGTGCCGGACCGCCGCCTCGGCGACGTCGTCGGCGTCGTACGGCAGCCAGAGCTGGAACTCGTTGGTGTGCGGCACCTCGGGGTGGACGCGGGTCCAGGGCACGCCCGCCGCCGCGAACCCCTCGCGCAGCGCGCCGGCCACCACGCGCGCGTGCCGGACGTAGTCGGGCAGCCGGGGCAGCTCCCGCTCCAGGCCGACGAGGGCCGACAGGGCGGTCGGGAACTGCTGGAAGACGGTGCCGCCGTACCGGTGGCGCCAGGCCTTCATCTCGTCGACGAGGGGCCGGGGCCCGGCGACCGCGGCGCCGCCGTAGCCGTCGAGGGACTTGTAGAAGGACACGTAGACGCTGTCCGCGAGGTCCGCGATCTCGTCCAAGGGGCGCTCGAAGTGGACGGTGGACTCCCACAGGCGCGCGCCGTCGAAGTGCACCACCGCCTCGCGCTCCCGCGCCGCCTCGGCGACCTCGGTGAGCTCCTCCCAGGACGGCAGGACGAAACCGGCGTCCCGGAGCGGCAGTTCCAGCATCAGCGTCCCGACGGGCTCGTCCAGGCCGCGCACCTCGTCGGCGGTCGGCTGGCGCGGCTCGCTCGTGATCCTGACCGGGCGCAAGCCGCTGACCTGGCTGAACGCGTTCCGCTCGTGCACCTCGGGGTGGGCCAGCGCGTGCAGGGCGACGGCGGGGTTCCCGGTCCGGCCCGCCCAGCAGCGCAGGGCCACCTGCTGGGCCATGGTGCCGGTCGGGAAGAACGCGGCGGCCTCCTTCCCGAGCAGCCCGGCGACCTTGTCCTCCAGGGCCTCGACGACGCCGTCGCCGTACATGTCGGCGGGCTGGTCGAGGTCGTACACGTCCGCCGCGCCCTCCAGGAGCGCGAGGCGGTCCCGGAGCGTGCGCTGTGCCACCGGGCGCCCCAGCAGGCGCCGCGCGCTCCTGGACGCGCTGACGCGCCGCTTCCTCAGGAGCTTGCGCCGTTCGTCGTCCGGGAGCTGCTCCGCGCGCCCCGCGCCCTGCTGATTCGTCTCCGCCGCATCACTCATGCCCGGATGATGTCGCGCCCCGCCTCACGCGGGCACCCGCATTTTCCGCAAGCGTTTGCCCGCGCGCGGAAGGCTCACGGAAAACCCACAGCCTGTGGACAACCGAACTCCCCTCGAACCGATCGCGTTAACATGACGAGAAATCGTCCGGTACCCGGAGCGGACTGGAACGGGAAGGCCACCGTCGAGTGAGTACAAGCCAACAGCCAGATCCGAAGGACCGCCCCGCGCGGCTCACCGTCGGCGTTGTCGGCGCCGGCCGCGTGGGCCCCGCGCTCGCCGCGTCCCTCCAGCTCGCCGGGCACCGCCCGGTGGCCGTCTCCGGGGTCTCCGACGCCTCTCGCCGACGGGCCGCGCAACTCCTGCCCGACGTCCCCCTCGTGCCGCCCGCCGAGGTCCTCCAGCGCGCCGACCTGGTCCTGCTCACCGTCCCCGACGACGCCCTGACCGCACTGGTCGCCGGTCTCGCCGAGACCGGCGCCGTACGGCCCGGCCAGCTGCTGGTGCACACCTCCGGGCGGTACGGCGCCAAGGTCCTCGACCCCGCCCTGCGCGCGGGCGCGCTGCCGCTGGCCCTGCACCCCGCGATGACCTTCACCGGCACTCCCGTGGACGTCCAGCGCCTGGCGGGCTGCTCGTTCGGCGTGACCGCCCCCGAGGAACTGCGGCTGGCCGCCGAGGCCCTCGTCATCGAGATGGGCGGCGAACCGGAGTGGATCGCCGAGGAGATGCGGCCGCTCTACCACGCGGCCCTCGCCCTGGGCGCCAACCACCTGGTGACGCTGGTCGCCCAGTCCATGGAGCTGCTGCGCGCCGCCGGGGTCGAGGCCCCCGACCGGATGCTCGGCCCGCTGCTCGGCGCCGCCCTCGACAACGCCCTGCGCTCCGGCGACGCCGCCCTGACCGGCCCGGTCGCGCGCGGGGACGCCGGCACGGTCGCCGCGCACGTCACCGAGTTGCGCAAGCACGCCCCGCAGACCGTCGCCGGCTACCTGGCGATGGCCCGCGCCACCGCCGACCGCGCCCTCGCGCACGGGCTGCTCAAACCGGAACTCGCCGAAGACCTGCTCGGAGTGCTCGCCGACAGCACCAAGGGAGACGCGGGATGACCACCACCCTGCTGCGCACCGCCGCCGAACTGGCCGCACGCGCGCGCACCGGCCGCCGGGCCGTCGTGATGACCATGGGGGCCCTGCACGAGGGCCACGCCACCCTGGTCCGCTCCGCGCGTGAGATCGCCGGACCGAACGGCGAGGTCGTGGTGACGGTCTTCGTCAACCCGCTCCAGTTCGGCGCGGGCGAGGACCTCGACCGCTACCCGCGCACCCTCGAAGCCGACCTCAAGATCGCCGAGGAGGCCGGCGCGGACGTCGTGTTCGCGCCCTCCGCGGAGGAGGTCTACCCGGGCGGCGAACCCCAGGTCCGGGTCAGCGCGGGCCCCATGGGGGAGCGCCTGGAGGGTGCCGCGCGCCCCGGGCACTTCGACGGCATGCTCACGGTCGTGGGCAAGCTGCTCCACCTCACCCGCCCCGACGTGGCGCTGTTCGGCCAGAAGGACGCCCAGCAGCTCGCCCTGATCCGCCGCATGGTCCGTGATCTGAACTTCGGCATCGACATCGTGGGCGTCCCGACCGTGCGCGAGGAGGACGGCCTGGCCCTGTCCAGCCGCAACCGCTATCTCTCGCCCGCCGGCCGGCGCACCGCGCTCGCGCTGTCCCAGGCGCTGTTCGCGGGCCAGGACCGGCACGCGGCGCAGGAGGCACTGCGCGCGCGGGCGCTCGAAGTGCCCGCCACGCACGCGCGTGCCGAGGCGCTCAGCGCCCTCGGGGAGTCCCGCGCCGCCGCCGACGCGCACGCCGTCGCCAAGGCCGCCCCGGGCGGCCCAGCCGCCGTGCGCGCCGCCGCCCGCCTCGTCCTGGACGAGGCCGCCCGCCTCGACCCGCCGCTCGCCCTGGACTACCTCGCCCTCGTCGACCCCGCCGACTTCACCGACATCGGTGACGACTTCACCGGCGAGGCCGTCCTCGCGGTCGCCGCCCGGGTCGGCACGACCCGGCTGATCGACAACATCCCCCTCACATTCGGAACTCTCGGAACCCTCGGAGCCGCCTCGTGACCAGCACAGGCATACGACTGCACGCCCCCGCGCCCGGGTGGTCGATCGACGCGGACGTCGTCGTCGTCGGCTCCGGCGTCGCCGGTCTGACCGCGGCCCTGCGCTGCGAGGCCGCCGGTCTGACCACGGTCGTCGTCACCAAGGCCCGCCTCGACGACGGCTCCACCCGCTGGGCGCAGGGCGGCATCGCCGCGGCCCTCGGCGAGGGCGACACCCCCGAGCAGCACCTGGCCGACACCCTGGTCGCGGGCGCCGGGCTGTGCGACGAGGACGCGGTGCGGATCCTCGTCACCGAGGGCCCGGACGCCGTGCGCCGGCTCATCGAGACGGGCGCCCACTTCGACGAGTCGGAGGAGGGCGGCCTGGAGCTCACCCGCGAGGGCGGCCACCACCGGCGCCGGATCGCGCACGCGGGCGGCGACGCGACCGGCGCGGAGATCTCCCGCGCGCTGGTCGAGGCGGTTCGTGCGCGGGGCGTGCGCACCATCGAGAACGCGCTCGTCCTGGATCTCCTCACGGACGCCGACGGCCGTACCGCGGGCGTGACCCTGCACGTGATGGGCGAGGGCCAGCACGACGGCGTGGGCGCCGTGCACGCCCCCGCGGTCGTCCTGGCGACCGGCGGCATGGGCCAGGTCTTCTCCGCCACGACCAACCCCTCGGTCTCCACCGGCGACGGTGTCGCGCTCGCCCTGCGCGCGGGAGCCGAGATCTCCGACCTGGAGTTCGTGCAGTTCCACCCCACCGTGCTGTTCCTCGGCGCGGACGCGGAGGGCCAGCAGCCGCTCGTCTCCGAGGCCGTGCGCGGCGAGGGCGCCCACCTGGTCGACGGCGACGGCGTGCGCTTCATGGTCGGCCAGCACGAACTGGCCGAGCTCGCGCCCCGGGACATCGTCGCCAAGGGCATCATGCGGCGCATGCAGGAGCAGGACGCCGAGCACATGTTCCTCGACGCCCGGCACTTCGGCGCCGACATGTGGGAGCACCGCTTCCCGACGATCCTCGCCGCCTGCCGCGCCAACGGCATCGACCCCGTCCACGAGCCCATCCCGATCGCCCCGGCCGCGCACTACGCCTCCGGGGGCGTGCGCACCGACTCCCAGGGCCGTACGACCGTCCCCGGCCTGTACGCGTGCGGCGAGGTCGCGTGCACCGGCGTGCACGGCGCGAACCGGCTCGCGTCCAACTCCCTGCTGGAGGGCCTGGTCTACGCCGAGCGCATCGCCGCCGACATCACGGCGAGCCACGCCGGCCACGGCCTCCACGCGCGGGTGCCGCATCCGGTGCCGTACCCGGAGGTGCCCGCGCATCCGCTGCTCGCGCCCGAGGACCGGTTCGCCATCCAGCGGATCATGACGGAGGGCGCGGGCGTCCTGCGCTCCGCCGGCTCCCTCGCGCGGGCCGCCGAGCAGCTCCAGCGGCTGCACGCGGACGCGCGCGAGGCACTCGTCGAGAA
Organism: Streptomyces cinnabarinus; assembly: GCF_027270315.1. Lineage (NCBI taxonomy): Bacteria > Bacillati > Actinomycetota > Actinomycetes > Kitasatosporales > Streptomycetaceae > Streptomyces > Streptomyces cinnabarinus. The sequence goes on from NZ_CP114413.1 coordinate 5,037,331, forward strand.
CGGCAAGACCGCCGAGCCCGGCGTCGACACCTGGGAGGCCACCAACCTCCTGTGCGTGGCCCGCGTCCTGGTCGCCGCCGCCCTGCTGCGCGAGGAGACCCGCGGCTGCCACTGGCGCGAGGACCGGCCCGAGCGCGACGACACCGACTGGCGCCGGCACATCGTCGTACGGCTGAATCCGGACCGCACACTCGCCGTAGAGCCCACCGATACCGCAGACTTCCCCCCGACCCGGCAGCCCCAGGAGCAGTGACAGACGTGAGCACCCCCGACCTCCCCCTCGCCCAGGAAGACGGCTGCGGCGACGGCTGCGCCTGCGGGGCGGACACCGACGAGACGTATCTGGAGTGCGGGCTCGACCCCGCGCTCGCCGAGCTGCTGGCCGCCGCGGGCCTCGACCCCGTGGAGGTCGAGGACATCGCGAACGTCGCCATCCAGGAGGACCTCGCCCACGGCGTGGACGTGACGACGGTCGCGACCATCCCCGAGGACGCGGTCGCCACCGCCGACTTCACCGCCCGTGAGGCGGGCGTGGTGGCGGGGCTGCGGGTCGCCGAGGCGGTGATCTCCGTGGTCTGCACCGACGAGTTCGAGGTCGAGCGCCATGTCGAGGACGGCGACCGGGTGGAAGCCGGGCAGAAGGTGCTGTCGGTCACCACGCGCACGCGCGACCTGCTGACCGCCGAGCGCAGCGCGCTGAACCTGATGTGCCGCCTGTCCGGCATCGCCACCGCCACGCGTGCGTGGGCCGATGTTCTGGAGGGCACCAAGGCACGCGTGCGGGACACGCGGAAGACCACCCCGGGGCTCCGCTCGCTGGAGAAGTTCGCGGTCCGCTGCGGCGGCGGTGTGAACCACCGGATGTCGCTGTCGGACGCGGCCCTGGTCAAGGACAACCACGTGGTCGCCGCGGGCGGCGTCGCGCAGGCCTTCAAGGCCGTCCGGGAGGCCTTCCCCGAGGTGCCGATCGAGGTCGAGGTGGACACCCTGCACCAGTTGCGCGAGGTGGTGGACGCCGGGGCCGATCTGATCCTGCTGGACAACTTCACGCCCGGGGAGTGCGAGGAGGCCGTGGCGCTCGTGAACGGGCGGGCGGCGCTGGAGGCGTCCGGGCGGCTCACGCTGGAGACCGCCAAGGCGTACGCGGACACGGGTGTCGACTATCTGGCCGTGGGGGCGCTGACGCACTCCTCGCCGATCCTCGACATCGGGCTGGACCTGCGAGCGGCGGAGTAGGGAGCGGGATCCGGCCATGCTGCTGACGATCGACGTAGGCAATACCCACACCGTCCTGGGCCTGTTCGACGGCGAGGACATCGTCGAGCACTGGCGCATCTCCACGGACGCGCGCCGCACCGCGGACGAGCTCGCGGTGCTGTTGCAGGGGCTGATGGGGATGCATCCCCTGCTCGGTGAGGAGCTGGGGGACGGCATCGACGGGATCGCGATCTGCGCGACCGTGCCGTCCGTGCTGCACGAGCTGCGGGAGGTGACGCGGCGCTACTACGGCGATGTGCCGGCGGTGCTGGTCGAGCCCGGGGTGAAGACGGGCGTGCCGATCCTCACCGACAACCCCAAGGAGGTCGGCGCGGACCGCATCATCAACGCGGTCGCGGCGGTCGAGCTGTACGGCGGGCCCGCGATCGTCGTGGACTTCGGTACGGCGACGACCTTCGACGCGGTGTCCGCGCGCGGGGAGTACATCGGCGGCGTCATCGCGCCCGGTATCGAGATCTCCGTGGAGGCGCTCGGTGTCAAGGGGGCGCAGCTGCGGAAGATCGAGGTGGCCCGGCCGCGGAGCGTGATCGGCAAGAACACGGTCGAGGCGATGCAGTCCGGGATCGTGTACGGCTTCGCCGGGCAGGTGGACGGCGTGGTCAGCCGGATGGCGCGGGAGCTGGCCAACGACCCGGAGGACGTGACGGTGATCGCGACCGGCGGACTGGCCCCGATGGTCCTGGGCGAGTCCTCGGTCATCGACGAGCACGAGCCCTGGCTGACGCTGATCGGGCTGCGGCTGGTGTACGAGCGGAACGTGTCCCGCATGTGAGGACGCGGAGGACGCGGCGGCGCCCGCCCGGTCCGACCGGGTGGCTCCGTCGCGCCACGCCCTCTCCCTATGTCGAGTTTGTCTGATTAGCGCGTATCGTCGGCGCATGCCCACGCCATACGGATCTCGCGGCGGCATGGCGTTCGGCGTGGAGGAGCTGCGTGTGCTCCGCCGCGCGCTCGCTCTTGCCCTGAACCCCGACCCCGCCTCGGCAGAGGACGTCCAGGAGTGTCTCCGCCTCGCCGATTCGCTGGACGAAGCGATGCGCGAGGGTGCCCGGCTGCGCGCCTTCCTCGTGGCCGACCTCGCGCGCTACCGCTCCGCCCTCCCCGGCACCGCCGCCGGTTATCTCGCCCTTCTGGAGGAGGCCCTGGGTGCCGGATACCGGCCCGACCCCGACGATCTCGCCGCCCTGCGCGCCCTGCGCGGCAACCCCGTCGCCGCGGCTCTCCTGAGCCGCTGCCAGGTGCTGGCCGAGCGGGACGTACGAGCCCGTCTCGCGCGCGGTACGGCCCGGCGGGACTCCTCGGCCATCCCGACCGTCCCCGCCTCCCGTACCCGCCTTCTCGCCCTTCCTGGAGGCCTCGCGGCGACACCGGCCGCCGACGCGGACGGCGATCCCGCCGAGAAGCCCGCCAAGAAGCCCCCGGCCAGGCCCGCCGAGAAGCCGGCCGACCCCGAGCCCGCGGCACCGCAACCGCCCCGCCGCCCCGTCCCCACCCCGGGCGAGGTCTTCCCCCGCCGCAAACCGACTCCACCCCCGGCGCAGCCACCCCACCAGCTGGCCGCCGGCTGACCCGCCGCCCGCGAACCCCACCCCTTTCCCGGTCCGCGCCCCTCGCTACCCTGAATCCATGGACTACGTCTCCGCGCTCGTGCCCCCCGTCGTCATGGCCGTGTTCTTCATCGGGGTGATCAGGGTGATCGTGAAGACCCAGGGCGGGGCCAACAAGGCCAAGGAGGACGCCGTCGTCGACGCCGCCCTCGCACGGGCCGAGGGGGCCCGGCAGGGGGCGGGACGCGCGGACGGCTGACGCCGCCGGGACTGTCAGGGCGTACGACTCTCGCTTTTCGAGTCGTACGCCCTTTTTGTGATCGTTTGCTGATGAAAGTGCACGTCCGGCACGCCAATCCCGGCATCTCCCACTATTGTGCTGAGCTGTGCCTCGCCCATTGGGAGAACTCGAAGACGCGGTCATGACGCGGGTGTGGAAGTGGAACCGCCCGGTGACCGTTCGAGAAGTCCTCGAAGATCTTCAGCAGGAACGGTCCATCGCGTACACCACGGTGATGACCGTTTTGGACAATCTCCATCAGAAGGGCTGGGTGCGCCGTGAGGCGGAAGGCCGGGCCTATCGGTATGAGGCGGTGTCCACTCGCGCCGCTTACGCCGCCGCCCTGATGAACGACGCCTGGTCGCAGAGCGACAACCCCGCCGCCGCCCTCGTCGCCTTCTTCGGCATGATGAGCGAGGAACAGCGGCATGCCCTTCGGGATGCGGTCCGCATCGTCCAAGGGCCGGAAGAAGCCGGGCAAGTGGATAGCGGGTCCGATACCCCCGCCGAGAACCCCGGCTCGGCAGCGGAGGGCGACGGGCGATAGCGTCCGCTCATGTCCGCACAGAGCTCACCGGCAGAGAGCCCAGAAGTCACCGCAAAAGCCATCACCGTCCGACGGGCCCGCACCAGCGATGTCCCGGCGGTGCGCCGGCTCCTTGACGCCTACGTCCGCGGCTCCATCCTGCTCGACAAAGCCACGGTGACGCTTTACGAGGACATCCAGGAGTTCTGGGTCGCGGAACGCGACGACAACGCGGAGGTCGTCGGCTGCGGCGCCCTGCACGTGATGTGGGAAGACCTCGCGGAAGTCCGCACTCTCGCCGTGAAGCCGGGACTGAAGGGCGCCGGCGTCGGTCACCACTTGCTGGAGAAGTTGCTCCAGACCGCGCGTTGGCTCGGTGTTCGCCGGGTTTTCTGCCTGACCTTCGAAGTGGACTTCTTCGCCAAGCACGGCTTCGTCGAGATCGGAGAGACGCCGGTCGACACGGATGTCTACGCCGAGCTGATGCGTTCCTATGACGAGGGCGTCGCGGAGTTCCTCGGTCTCGAACGAGTGAAACCGAACACCTTGGGCAACAGCCGGATGCTTCTGCATCTGTGATCGCCGGTAAGCCGAAGCGGAGACCGAAGCAGAGATCCGGTGCCCTATGTCCGAAACGCGCATGTTTCCGGGCGGGGAGCGGGCTGTAGGTCTCTGCCAGGGGTTTGTGTTTTTCCAGCAAAAGCGGTTTGCTTTCCGACGTAGTGCAGTACTGCATATAACAGGGGACGGCGAAACGGCGGGACGCCGCAGACCCCAGCCCTCAAGTTATCGATGAAAGGAAATCCGGTGGCACAGAAGGTTCAGGTCCTTCTTGTCGACGACCTCGACGGCGGCGAGGCGGACGAGACCGTGACGTTCGCGCTGGACGGCAAGACGTACGAGATCGATCTCACGACTGCCAATGCGGACAAGCTCCGCGGCCTTCTCGAGCCTTACGTGAAGGGTGGTCGTCGTACCGGAGGCCGTGCTTCGGGTGGGCGTGGAAAGGCGCGTGCCGCTTCCGGTGGCAGCCAGGACACCGCCCAGATCCGCGCGTGGGCGAAGGAGAACGGTTACGAGGTCAACGACCGCGGCCGTGTTCCCGCGTCCATTCGTGAGGCTTACGAGAAGGCCAACGGCTGAGCGCACACGCGGCGCAGCCGCATTCGGTGGCAGTGCGTGGCCACCGTGTCCACGAGTCGTACGAGATCGGGGGCGCCCCCACCGCCCCCCAGAGCCGACAGCGTCGGCAGCGAGGCCTCGACCTCGCACCCCGGCTCGGGGGGTCGCAGCCAGACGGCGACCCCCTGCGGCGTGCCGGGGCGGCCCAGGGGAAGCGGCCGCCCGTCGGCCACCGCCCCCGGCCCGGGGAGATCGGGCGCGTCCATGACACCGCCCGGTGCAGGCCCCCCGAAGGGCTCGGGCGCCTCCATGACGCCACCCTCGCCCGTTGCCGTGAGGTCCAGGGGCAGTGCGCCCCACTCCAGCCAGGCCAGCACCCCGGGCAGCTCCTCCGCGCTGCCCGCGGCCACCAGGAGTCGCATCCGGTCGTCGCGCAGGGCCACCGGAGAGCCCGGCAACAGATGGCGCAGCGCCGCCCGGCCCGCCTCGGCCGGGACGTCCAGGACGTCGAAGCGCAGGCCCAGCCGGAGTCCCGGTGGATTCCCGGGCACCGTCGGCCACCCCAGTTCGTTCTCGTACCACCGGCGGACCTGATCGCTCGGATCGAGCGGCCGACGGGGAAGCGGGACCGTGGTGACCGGAGGGAGGCTGCCAACCATGCCAAGTGCAACCGCCCGAAGAGGTCGCGAGTTACGCTGGGTGTTCTCGCGAACGCGCAGAGTATCGACGGAGGGGGCGTACGGGGGTGCGGGGAGGCGCGAGGTTGTTCGCCCGTAGCGGAGGGAACCCGTGCACGCGGCATGGACTGTCCGTCGCTGCGGGTAAGACATCCCTAGTGAGAGGGGGCGACACGCAGGACAGGGCGTCTCACGTTCGCCATCGGCGTACTGGCGAAGCGGGTAACTGCCTGGCCTGCGGGAACATCGTCTCGCACCATCGGGTTGGAGCAGATGTCGGCGTTCGGGGTCAGGAGGCCATCGACGGTGTCGGCAGTTGGAATGAGCGGTCCCCGCTTGCGGGACTAAGCTGCGGAAGGACAGGGAGGGGAAGTTCCCCCCACTGCCTGACCGCTCTGAGGAGCGATTAACGATGTTCGAGAGGTTCACCGACCGCGCGCGGCGGGTTGTCGTCCTGGCTCAGGAAGAAGCCCGGATGCTCAACCACAACTACATCGGCACCGAGCACATCCTCCTGGGCCTGATCCACGAGGGTGAGGGTGTCGCCGCCAAGGCCCTTGAGAGCCTCGGGATTTCGCTCGAGGCGGTCCGCCAGCAGGTGGAGGAGATCATCGGCCAGGGCCAGCAGGCCCCGTCCGGGCACATCCCCTTCACCCCCCGTGCCAAGAAGGTCCTGGAGCTGTCGCTCCGCGAGGCCCTTCAGCTCGGCCACAACTACATCGGCACGGAGCACATCCTGCTCGGCCTGATCCGTGAGGGCGAGGGCGTCGCCGCCCAGGTCCTGGTCAAGCTGGGCGCCGATCTCAACCGGGTGCGGCAGCAGGTCATCCAGCTGCTCTCCGGCTACCAGGGCAAGGAGACCGCCACCGCCGGCGGGCCTGCCGAGGGCACCCCCTCGACGTCCCTGGTCCTCGACCAGTTCGGCCGGAACCTCACCCAGGCCGCTCGTGAGTCCAAGCTCGACCCGGTCATCGGGCGCGAGAAGGAGATCGAGCGGGTCATGCAGGTGCTGTCCCGCCGTACCAAGAACAACCCGGTCCTGATCGGTGAGCCCGGCGTCGGCAAGACCGCCGTCGTCGAGGGCCTCGCTCAGGCCATCGTCAAGGGCGAGGTGCCCGAGACCCTCAAGGACAAGCACCTCTACACCCTGGACCTCGGCGCGCTGGTCGCCGGCTCCCGCTACCGCGGTGACTTCGAGGAGCGCCTGAAGAAGGTCCTCAAGGAGATCCGCACCCGCGGCGACATCATCCTGTTCATCGACGAGCTGCACACGCTGGTCGGTGCGGGTGCCGCCGAGGGCGCCATCGACGCCGCCTCCATCCTGAAGCCGATGCTGGCCCGCGGTGAGCTCCAGACCATCGGTGCCACCACCCTGGACGAGTACCGCAAGCACCTGGAGAAGGACGCCGCGCTGGAGCGCCGCTTCCAGCCCATCCAGGTCGCGGAGCCGTCCCTGCCGCACACGATCGAGATCCTCAAGGGTCTGCGTGACCGGTACGAGGCCCACCACCGGGTCTCCATCACGGACGAGGCGCTGGTCCAGGCCGCCACCCTGGCCGACCGGTACATCTCGGACCGCTTCCTGCCGGACAAGGCGATCGACCTGATCGACGAGGCCGGTTCCCGGATGCGCATCCGCCGGATGACCGCGCCGCCGGACCTCCGCGAGTTCGACGAGAAGATCGCCGGCGTCCGCCGCGACAAGGAGTCCGCGATCGACTCGCAGGACTTCGAGAAGGCCGCCTCCCTGCGCGACAAGGAGAAGCAGCTCCTGGCCGCCAAGGCCAAGCGCGAGAAGGAGTGGAAGGCCGGCGACATGGACGTCGTCGCCGAGGTCGACGGCGAGCTGATCGCCGAGGTCCTCGCGACCGCCACCGGCATCCCGGTCTTCAAGCTGACCGAGGAGGAGTCCTCGCGTCTGCTGCGCATGGAGGACGAGCTCCACAAGCGGGTCATCGGCCAGGTCGACGCCGTCAAGGCGCTGTCGAAGGCGATCCGCCGTACGCGTGCCGGTCTGAAGGACCCCAAGCGTCCCGGTGGCTCGTTCATCTTCGCCGGCCCGTCCGGTGTCGGTAAGACCGAGCTGTCCAAGGCGCTCGCCGAGTTCCTCTTCGGCGACGAGGACGCGCTGATCTCCCTCGACATGTCGGAGTTCAGCGAGAAGCACACCGTCTCGCGTCTGTTCGGTTCGCCTCCCGGCTACGTCGGCTACGAAGAGGGCGGCCAGCTGACCGAGAAGGTCCGCCGCAAGCCGTTCTCCGTGGTCCTCTTCGACGAGGTCGAGAAGGCGCACCCGGACATCTTCAACTCGCTGCTGCAGATCCTGGAGGACGGTCGTCTGACCGACTCCCAGGGCCGGGTCGTGGACTTCAAGAACACGGTCATCATCATGACGACCAACCTCGGCACCCGGGACATCTCCAAGGGCTTCAACCTTGGCTTCGCGGCCTCGGGCGACAAGAAGTCCAACTACGAGCGCATGAAGAACAAGGTCTCGGACGAGCTCAAGCAGCACTTCCGGCCCGAGTTCCTCAACCGCGTCGACGACGTGGTCGTCTTCCCGCAACTGACGCAGGAGGACATCCTGCGGATCGTCGACCTCATGGTCGGCAAGGTCGACGAGCGCCTGAAGGACCGGGACATGGGCATCGAGCTCTCCCAGTCCGCCAAGGAGCTGCTGTCCAAGAAGGGTTACGACCCGGTGCTGGGTGCGCGTCCGCTGCGTCGCACCATCCAGCGCGAGATCGAGGACACGCTCTCGGAGAAGATCCTCTTCGGCGAGCTGCGCCCCGGTCACATCGTGGTCGTGGACACCGAGGGCGAGGGCGAGTCCCAGACCTTCACCTTCCGCGGTGAGGAGAAGTCGGCGCTGCCCGACGTCCCGCCGATCGAGCAGGCGGCCGGCGGTGCCGGGCCGAACCTGAGCAAGGAGGCGTAAGCCTCACGAGCGAGTGAAAGGGCCGGTGCTCATCGAGCACCGGCCCTGTCGCGTTCCCTTGGCGACTTACGACAGCTGGCCGTCGTAGTCCGGCAGCTTGTACGTCTTCTCCGCGTGGCCGCCCGACAGGTCGGTGGCGCTGTTCCCGATGTTCGCGATGATCGTGTAGCCCTTGTTCTCGATGTCGACGCGCTGGGCCGTCTTGTAGTCGCCGACGTTCTTGAACAGGTCGAGGAAGCCGCGGACGTAGAGGCCGGCGACCTTGTAGCCGCGGTACTTGAGGTTGTAGTCGGTGACCGAGGCGATGATGCCCGGACGGGCGGTCACGAAGAACAGGGCGACGCCGCGCTCCTGGGCGTACTTGGCGACGTCCAGGACCGGCTTGTTGGCCGGCTGCGGGAAGCTGAAGCCGAAGTCGGTCTCCAGGGTCGTGTTGTCGATGTCGAACACGATCGCCTGCTTCTCGCCCGGCTTGGTGTTCGCGATCCGCTGCTTGATCTCGGGCAGCGCGGTGTTCATCACCAGCTGGCAGTCCTTCTGCCAGGTCGCGTAGTCGACATCCGCGGTGGCGGCGGCGGTGGCGACGGTCAGCGTGCCGGAGCTCGTCGCGGCCTGGGCAGCGGGGCCGGCGAAGGCCACCAGGGCGGCGGCGGAGGCGGCGGTGGCACCTATGCGGAGCGCCCAGGGGCGTCGGGTGGTCATGTGTGTGGGGGTCCCTTCGCGTACGGCCAGCGTGTCGTGTGCATGTTCGTCGGGCTGGGTGGCGCGTGGGGAACCGTAGGGTTACTGGACGGTAGGCCGCTAGAGGTGTGCGTCACACAACTCGGCGGATCCTTTCGAAAGTTCGGGCCGACGGCAGCGTGGCGAGAGCCGCCTCCGGGATCTCGGTGACGTCCGGGGCGTGTACGACGGTGGCTGAGCGGAGGGAGGGGAACAGGGCCGGGACCGCCGAAAGGTCCTCGGTGCCCTGGAAGTTGTTCAGCCGCAGATGGGTGACGCCGGGCAGCGGCGGGCCCTGCCAGCCTCTGTTGTGCTGCCAGTCGATGTGCAGATGCTCCAGCTCCGGCAGCCGGGCGACCTCCTCGTGGTCGGCGGGGGAGAGCGAGGTGGTGAGCTTGCCCAGGCTCAGCCGCCGCAAGGAGGCGAAGCGGTGCAGGCCGCGCAGCCCGGTCAGCTCCAGGGCGTGCTTGGTGAACCGCAGATAGCGCAGGTTCAGGTCCCGGGGCAGCGTCTCGCCCAGGGACTCGCCCTCCAGGAGGATCCCGAGGTCGAGCTGGTCCAGGGTCGGCGAGCCGGACAGGACGGTCAGATCCAGCTCGCGGGGCAGCAGGTCGAGGGAGAGCCAGATCAGCGGGAGGCGGGCCAGCGCGGCCAGGCTCTCCAGGGAGGAGCACCGGTTCACGTCCAGGTAGACCAGCCGGTCCAGGCCCGACAGACAGCTCAGGTCGCGCAGTTCGTCGTTGTCGCGGACGACCAGCTCCGACGTCGTGTCGTTGAGCCCGGCCCCGATCTCGTCCGGCGCGATCCCGCCGACGAGCTGGACGGAACCCCTTCCCCCCAGCTCCCGCAGAAACCGCAACTGCTCCGCCGACCGGACGCTGAAGAAGAGCCCCTCCTGCGGCAGTTGGCCGATGATCTCCTCGCCGTAGCGGCGGGTGGGGAACCGGGACCAGCTCCAGGAGAGCTGCGCCCGCACGTCCAGCCCCGGATGCTCCCGGAACCGGGCCAGCACCGGCAGCGCGGCCTCGGTGCCGATGAGGGAGGCGGTGACGACGACCGCCCGCGCCTCCTCCGGGTCCAGGCCCGCCGGGCCGGGCAGCAGCTCCAGGGCGAGCGGGCCGACCGAGGCCAGCGCGCGGGCCTCCTCCGTGGTGCGCGGCGGGATGAGCGAGGCCGCGTTCCGTTCGACCTCGGCGCGCACCCGGGGGTCGAGCTCCGTCGCGTGCTCCAGCGAGGCGAGCGCGAGCAGCCGTAGCCGGGCGCTCACCGCGCCCTCGGCCCGCTCCGCCGCCGCACTCAGGTCCCGCAGCAGCTCGGCCCGTTCGCGCGGACGGGCGTGTGCCATCGCCATCCGGACCACGTCCGCCCACTGCTCGTCGGCGGCTCCGCGCACCAGCAGCCCGAAGTCGCCGTCCTCGACGGCGGCCTTGGCGCCCAGGTAGTCCTGGAAGGTGCGGTGCACGAACTCCACGGTCCCGGCGGCCGGTTCGCGCAGCAGACCGCTGCGGACCAGCAGGTACCGCAGGATCTGACCGGCGTCGCCCTGTTCCGCCGCGAGCGGCAGCGAGGGCAGTACGTCGGCGATGATCCGCTCGGCGCGGTCGCGGTCGAGCTCGGACTGGTTGTTGCGGATCAGCCAGTACGCGAGCCGCTGGAGCAGCTGGATCAGGGGGAGTTCGGTGAGGAGGACCTCCCCCTGCCCGAACCCCTGCCCGAACATGTCCCGCTCCTCGTCCCGGCGGGCGAGCAGCATCGACAGGGCGGCGTCGTACAGCTCCTTGCGGCCGTGCGGGAGATAGCCGCGCCGGTCGCGGTGCAGGGCGCAGAGCAGCCCGCACATCAGCGGGTTGGTGGCGAGCCGCCCGAGGTCGGGCTTGGTGCGCACGGCGTCCAGCAGGGACCGCCGGTAGCCGTCCAGGCGCTCCGGGTCGGGCGCGTCGAGCCGGGCCGCGGTGTGCCAGCGCTCGATGAACGCGGACACGTCGTCCCGGCCCATCGGGGTGAGGGCCAGCTCGGTGAAGCCGTCGGCGGCGAGCCAGTCCTCGCGGACGGCGGAGGGGCGGGAGGTGACCAGCCACTGGTTGCCGGGGTAGACGTCGAGGAGATCGCGCAGCCAGCGGCGGGTGCGCTCCCGCTCGCGCTCGGGGATCTCGTCGATGCCGTCCACGAGCAGCAGGCCCCGCCCGGCGGCCAGCACCCGGTCGGCCCAGCCGTCCGGCTGGCCGGCGTGGAAGGGGACGTGCGCGGCGGACAGGAAGGCGTCGGGCGCCGGGAGGCCGCCGGGGCGGCGGACCAGAGTGCGCAGCGGCAGCACGAACGGGATCCGGTCGCCGTGCTCGGCGCGGGCTGCGGTCACCGCGAGCCACTGCACCAGCGTGGTCTTGCCGGACCCGGCGACCCCGCGCAGCATCACCCGGTCGTGTCCGGCGAGCGCCTGTTCCACCGGCTGCGCGGCGGAGGCGATGTGCGGCCCGCCGGGACCGCCGGCGCGGTCGTCCTCGCCGGGGCCGAGGGCCTGGAGGCTGAGGTAGGCGGCGTCCAGGGGCCAGCGGTCGGGGGAGTTGGCCAGGTCGATGCCGTAGATCGTGAGCCGGCCGTGCTTGGTGGTGACGTAGGGCAGATAGCGCCGCTCGAAGGTGGTGTCGGTGCCGCCGGTGGGCGGGGTGCGGGCGATCAGCTCGTCGACCCTGGCGATCAGCGCGTGCTGGCGCCGGGACTGCTCCACGAGGGTGCGGGCGACAAAGGTGGACCGCTGGGTGAAGAAGTGCACGATGTGCAGACAGGCGGTGGTGAGCAGGCGGCCGTAGAACTCGGCGGCGTCGTAGGAGAGTTCGCGGTCGGGGTGGCCGCCCGCGCCGCGCAGGCTCGCGGCGAGCGACTCATGGCCGAGGTCCACCGCCTGGACGTCCGTCATGGTGAGGTCGCCGAGCGCGAACAGGGTGTCGGCGAGGGCGTGTACGACGGCCTGCTCCTCGTCGGCGTGGATGGGCCGCTCGCCGCCCTTGAGGGCCTGGCGGACCAGCTCGGCGGAGAGCTTGTGCAGGGCGGGCCGGTCCAGCGTGCGCCGCTCGCCGCGGAAGGAGACGAACCCGGAGATCCGGACCGGGCGGTCGACCAGCGCGGCGCCCGCGGACTCGGTCACGAAGAGCTTCCTGATCAGCGGAGTGACCAGGGAGGACGCCAGCCTGACGCCTACGGCTGAGGGTTCCATGGGGGCGGTCACTCCTTGGGCCGAGGGTTGACCTCGACGTACGGGGGCAGGGCGGTGGCGTTGTGCACACGGCAGGGGAACGAGGTCAGCACATGGCTCAGGCGGGCCGCCGCCGCGAGCGGGGACAGGTCGACCTCGTCGGCCTGGAACACGTACAGCCAGGTCACCTCGGGAAACACCGTGACGAGTGAACCGAGGTCGGGGGTCTGGTGCTGGGACACCAGGGAGATGCGCGTGACGTTCTCCAGCCGGACGTTCTGGCTTTTCAGGGCGGTGAGTTCGCCGAGGTTGAGGCTCAGCACGGTCAGCCGTTTCAGGGCGGTGACCGCCTGCCAGTCCTCCTCGGTCGGTGGCGTGTCCAGGTCGAGGCCGAGCTGGCGCAGTGACGGGAACGAGGCCAGGAAGGACAGGTCGCGCGCGGACGGGGGGAGCAGGAGGCGCTGCAGCGGCACCTCGCGGCCCATGACCTCGATGCCCTGCCAGGGAGTGGAGCCGCGCAGGATCAGCTCCTGAAGGGGTATCCCGGCCAAGGGGGCGAGGGAGATGACGCCTGGGCACTCCATCAGGCGGAGCCGGGTCAGGCGCCGGTACCCCGCCAGGAAGCCCAGGTCGGTCGCGGGATGGTTGACCAGCGAGAGGCTACGCAGCTTCGCCTCGCCCAGGGCCTGGGTGATCAGCTCCGGTCCGAGGTCCCCGAACACCTCCACGTCATGGTGCCCGCCCAGCCGCCCCAGCGCCGCCAGCTCCTGCGCGGTACGCACCGCGATCGTGGTGCCCGGCGTGTCCAGCAGATGCCGGACGACCTCCTCGGCATACGTCTCGGTGTCGAACTGGTTCCAGTGGAAGCCCAGTTGATTGCGCACGGCGACGCTCTCGTGGTCCCGGTACCGCACCACGCACGGCAGCGCCGCGTCCCCGCCGATCAGGCTCGCCGCGCTGACGACATTGGCCGCGGCCTGGTCGTCGTGCACCTCCTCCGGGCCCGGCAGCAGCTCCAGCACCATCGGGCCGAGGTCGGCCAGCTTGCGGGCCTCCGCCTGGGTGCGCGGCGGGATCAGCTCCCCGGCCCGCCTCTCCACCCGGGCCCTGACCTCCGGGTCCAGCTTGGCCGCGTGCTCCAGACAGGCCATCGCCAGCAGATGCAGCCGTACCCGGTGCTCCGGCTCCCGGTCACCGCGCTCCACCAGCCCGCGCAGCAGCCGGGCCCGCTCGGCCGGGCGGGCATGCGCCACGGCCATCCGGATGACGTCCTCCCACTGGTCGAGCTGGGCGTGGTGCAGCAGGACGTCGAAGTCCCGCTCCTCCACGGCCGCCCGTGCGCCCAGATAGTCCTGGAAGGTGCGGTGGACGAAGTCCACGGCCCCGGCGGCCGGTTCGCGCAGCAGTCCGGAGCGGACGATCAGGTGGCGCAGGATCTCCTCGGCCGAGCCCTGCGCGGCGACGTAAGGCATGGAGGGCAGCAGCCGCTCCAGCTGATGGAGCGCGTCCGAACGGTCCATCTCCGCACGGCCGTTGCGGATCAGCCAGTACGCGAGCCGCTGCAACAGCTCGACCTGGGACTCCTCGTCCAGCTCGACGCTCAGCTCGCGCTCGCGGTCCCGGCGCTCCAGCAGCATCGACAGCGCGGCGTCGTACAGCGCCTTGCGGCCGCGCGGCAGAAAGCCCCGGCGCTCACGGTGCAGGGCGCAGATCAGCGCGCACATCAGCGGGTTGGTGGCGAGCCTGCCCAGGTCCTGCTTGGTGCGTACGGCGTTCAGCAGCGCCTCGCACAGGGCCGCCTCGGCGCCCGCGGCCCGGTGCCAGCGGCGGATGAAGACAGTGATGTTCTCCCGGTTCATGGGGGAGAGGGTCAGCTCGGTGAAGTCCTCGCCGCCGAGCCATTCCTGGCGTACCGCGGAGGGGCGGGAGGTGACCAGCCAGAGGTTGCCGGGGAAGGCGGCGAGCAGATCGGCCAGCCAGCGCCGGGTGCGTTCGCGCTCCTCCTCCGGGACCTCGTCGATGCCGTCGACCAGGAGCAGTCCGCGGCCGGCGCCGAGGACGCGGTCCGCCCAGCCGGCGGGCTGCGAACCGGCGAGCGGGCAGCTGACCGCGTTCAGGAAGTCGCCGGGGACGGGGAGGCGGGCGCCGCCCCGGGTGAGGGTGCGCAGCGGCAGGACGAAGGGGACGCGGCCCATGAGGTGGGCGAGATCACCGGTGAGGCGGCCCTGGTGGGCGGTGGTGACCGCGAGCCACTGCACCAGCGTGGTCTTGCCGGACCCGGCGGCGCCGCGCAGCAGCACCCGCTCGTGCCCGGCGAGCACCTGCTCCACGGGCTGCGGGGCGGACGGCAGCCAGCGCTCCGGAAGGGCGACCTCGGCGTCCCGTGTGGTCAGGGACTCGCCGGGCGCCTCCTGGTGCTCGGCGTCCCGGGTCGCCTCCAGGCTCAGATAGGCGGCGTCCAGCGGCCAGGCGCGGGACTCGTTGAGGTCGACGCCGTAGATCGTCAGCCGGCTGTGCTTCTTGGCGAGGTAGGCGGTGTAGCGCTGCTCGAAGCTGGTGTCCTCGACCGTACGGTTCGCCAGGCGCCCGAGGAGGAGGTCCATCCGCTCGATCAGGTCGCCGAGCTGCCGGCTCTGCTCGACGAGGGTGCGCGGGACAAAGGCGGAGCGCTGGGTGAAGAAGTGCAGGATGTGCAGACAGGCGCTGGTCAGCAGCTGGGAGTAGAGGGAGACCGAGTCCTCGCTGAGGAAGCGGACCAGCTCACGGCCGCCGGCCTGGACGTACAGGGTGGTGGCCAGGGCCTCGTGGCCCAGGCGTACGGCCTGGACGTCGTCGAGCTCCAGCCGGCCCAGGGCGTACAGCGTCAGCTCCAGGGCGTCGGTGACGGCCTCCAGCTCGGAGTCGTCCAGTGGGGCTTCCCGGGTCTCGCGGGCCGCGCGGTCCACCAGCTCGCGGACCAGCTTGCGTAACTCCTTCTCGCCGAGGGCGCGCTTCTCGCCCCGGAAGGACACCAGCGCCGACAGCCGCACCGGGCGGTCCACCAGGGCGGCGCCCGGACCGTCCTTGACGAACAGCTTGCGCACCAGCGGACCGACCAGGCCGGACGCGAGCCTGGCGCCGAGTACTGCCGGGTCCAACCCGCCCACCCCCGTCGTCACATGAACGCAGGTCAGGGTAGCGCCGGTCACATTCCGGCGTCCCTGGATCTTGGGCACCGGTGACATGCCGCACAGGCGATATGTCCCTTACGAGGGGGAGTAGTAGAAAGGCCCGTTGGGACAAAACGGACTTTTGGTCCAGTCCTCCGGAGCCGGGCCCGTCGTGATGGGCGTATTCGTCACGGATGGGAGCTCTGTCAATGTGACATCAGTTTTGCTACGAACTACTAGTTTCCGTCGTAGGTCACACGTTTGGGCGGAGATGGGCGGCGGCGGTACCAAGGACTGGCCCACCCGGCGGCAGGCAGTGCGCCAGGTGGTTTCTCTGTTCCCGACCCCCCGAGGTTCTGATGTCCCAGCGCGTCTCCGTCCGCTCTTCCCGTACGTCCCTGCTCCGCAACCGCGTCGCCGCAGTGGCCGCCGCCCTGGGGGCGACGGTCGTGCTGGGGGCCGGAGTCGCCTCGGCCGCCGAGCCCGCCGCCGCGAAGACCGCGGCCACCGCCAAGACCGCGACCGCCGCGAAGACCGCCAAGGCCGCGAAGGCCAAGAAGGCCGTCTCCTGGGTCAAGCCGGTGAAGAAGTACACGAAGTCCGCGAGCTTCGCGCAGAACGGTGCCATGTGGCAGTCCACCCACAGCGGCCAGGACTTCGCCGTCGCCAGCGGCACCCAGGTGTACGCCGCGCACGGCGGCACCGTCGTCAAGGCCGGCGGCAACGGCGCCGGTGACGGCCCCGCCTACGGCAACGCCGTCGTCATCAAGCACGGCAACGGCACCTACTCGCAGTACGCCCACCTGTCGAAGATCCAGGTGAAGGTCGGCCAGCTCGTCAAGACCGGCCAGAAGGTCGCCCTGTCCGGCAACACCGGCAACTCCAGCGGCCCGCACCTGCACTTCGAGATCCGCACCACCGCCAACTACGGCTCGGCCGTCGACCCGGTCTCCTTCCTCCGCGCCAAGGGCCTGTCCCTCTGAGGAGATCTCCCTAAGAGGACTTCCGGGCGCCGCCGTGCGCCTTGGTGATCAGATCGATGGCGACCTCCAGGACAGCTTCGCGCTTGTCCTCGGGGTCGCCTTCGAGTTCCTGGAAGACGAACATCCCGGCATGCATGGTGAACAGCGCGCTGATGCAGCGGACCTGGTCGACCAGGTCGGCGTCGGGGTCGATGACGATCTCCCGCATGCCCTTCATGCGGTTCTTGAACATCATGCCGATACTGAGGTCCCGTACGGTCGCCTGGTTCTCCTGCATGAAGCGGAACAGCGGTTCCGCCTCGGTCAGCGCCACGCCGTAGCGCCGTAGCAGTTCCCGCTTGGTCTCCAGGGTTTTCGGCTGTTCCCGGCCCCAGGCGATCAGTTCCTCGATCGGCTTCGTCAGATCCTCGAAGAGGCTGACGATGATCTCTTCCTTGGTCTTGAAGTGGTAGTAGAGCGCCGCCTTGGTGACGTCCAGGCGCTCGGCGATCTCCCGCAGTGAGGTCTTCTCGTACCCCTGCTCGGCGAAGAGTTCGAGTGCCACGTCCTGGATGCGCTGACGGGTGTTACCGCGCCGCCGCTGCTTGGTGCCATCCATGCCGCCCATGCCACCCATCCTCGTACTCCTCGCGCTTGCCAAAAACTTACTTGACGCCCGGCTAGTTACGCCTCTACTTTCCTGAAGTGTAGACAACTTGCCGGGCGGCAAGTAAGTAGCTGGGGGAGTGGGAGCCATGGCGCAGACGCAGTCCGCGGACGGGGACGCGGTACCGGAGGAACGGCCCAGGAGCGTGCGGGTGGTACTCCTCGCGCTCATGATCACGATGATGCTCGCGATGCTCGACAACATGATCATCGGCACCGCGATGCCGACGATCGTGGGTGAACTGGGCGGGCTCGAACACCTCTCGTGGGTCGTCACCGCGTACACCCTCGCCACCGCCGCCTCCACCCCGCTGTGGGGCAAGCTCGGCGACATGTACGGCCGCAAGGGCGTCTTCATGAGCTCGATCGTGCTGTTCCTGATCGGCTCCGCGCTCAGCGGCATGGCCCAGGACATGGGCCAGCTGATCGGCTTCCGCGCGGTGCAGGGCCTCGGCGCCGGCGGACTCATGGTCGGTGTGATGGCGATCATCGGCGACCTCATCCCGCCCCGTGAGCGCGGCAAGTACCAGGGCATGATGGCCGGCGTCATGGCCCTCGCCATGATCGGCGGCCCGCTGGTCGGCGGCACCATCACCGACCACTGGGGCTGGCGCTGGGCCTTCTACATCAACCTCCCTCTCGGCGTCGTCGCCCTGGCCGCCATCAGCGCGGTCCTGCATCTGCCGAAGAAGCGGGCGCAGGCGCGGATCGACTATCTGGGCGCCGGTCTGCTGACCGTCGGCAT
The DNA here is from genome assembly GCF_027270315.1 of Streptomyces cinnabarinus. Lineage (NCBI taxonomy): Bacteria > Bacillati > Actinomycetota > Actinomycetes > Kitasatosporales > Streptomycetaceae > Streptomyces > Streptomyces cinnabarinus. The sequence goes on from NZ_CP114413.1 coordinate 5,055,131, forward strand.
CACCGCGATCGTGCTGGTCACCGCCTGGGGCGGCGCGGAGTACGCCTGGACGTCCGCGCGGATCATGGAGCTGATCGGCATCGGCGTCGCCTCGCTGGTCGGGTTCGTGTTCTGGCAGACCAGGGCCGCCGAGCCGGTACTGCCGCTGCACATCTTCCGCAGCCGCAACTTCACGCTGATGTCCGTCATCGGCTTCATCGCCGGCTTCGTGATGTTCGGCGCCACGCTCTTCCTGCCGCTGTACCAGCAGGCCGTGCAGGGCGCCTCGGCCACCAACTCCGGGCTGCTGCTCCTGCCGATGCTCGGCGCGATGCTGGTGACCTCGATGGTCGCGGGCCGGGTCACCACCAACACCGGCCGCTACTACGTCTTCCCGGTCCTCGGCAGCGTCCTGATGGTCCTCGGCCTCTACCTGCTCTCCACGATGGACACCGGCACCTCCCGCCTCACCTCCGGTGTCTTCATGGCCGTGGTCGGACTCGGCATGGGCTGTCTGATGCAGATCACCATGCTGGTCGCGCAGAACAGCGTGGAGATGAAGGACATGGGCGTCGCGTCCTCCTCCACCACCCTCTTCCGCACCCTCGGCTCCTCCTTCGGCGTCGCGATCATGGGCGCGCTCTTCAACAACCGCGTCCAGGACGTCATGGCCGAACGGTCCCCGTCGATCGGCTCCAAGATCACCGAGCAGTCAGCCCAACTGGACGCGGCGAGCCTGGAGAAGCTGCCCGAGGCGGTACGGGAGGCGTACCAGCACGCGGTCTCCGCGGGCACCCACTCCGCGTTCCTGCTTGGGGCGGCGGTGGCGGTCATCTCCCTCGTCGCCGCGGTGTTCGTGAAGGAGGTCCCGCTGAAGGGGGCGGGCCCGAAGGAGGAGACGGCGACGACGCCGCAGGCAACGGTGGCGGAGACGGTCTGAGAACTCCCTCGGGGAGGCGTACCCAGGGGCGCGGGGAACTGCGCGACAAGCCCCCACCGACCGGCAGTCGAACAGCTACGGATCACGGAAGCATCGGATAACTGCCCGTATTGGTGGGCGCATGCTCCGGAAGCCACAGCACCGCCACCGCCCCCTCCGCAGGAACCCCCTCCGGAGCCCCCGCGGGCCGCACATTCCGAAACGTCAGGCGCGCGCCCAGAACGCGCGCCTGACCCGCCGCGATGGTCAGCCCCAGCCCATGCCCCCGCCCAGCCCGATCCGTACTCCCCGTCCGGAACCGGCTGGGCCCCTCCGCGAGCAACGCCTCCGGAAACCCGGGCCCATGGTCCCGAACCCGGATGACCCGCCCTTCCACGCTCACCTCGACCGGCGGCTTCCCGTGCCGCGCGGCATTGGCCAGCAAGTTGAACAGCACCCGCTCCAGCCGCCGAGGATCGGTCGTGACCTCGGACTCATGGACGACCCGCACCTCGACGTCCGGGTCCTTCGCCGCCACCCGCCGCGCGATGAACTCGCCCAGCATGATGTCCTGCAACTCCGCCCGCTCCGAGGCACCGTCGAGCCGGGCCACCTCCAGGACGTCCTCCACCAGCGTGCGCATGGCCTTGGCCCGGTCCAGCACCAGCTCGGTCGGCCGCCCCGGCGGCAACAGCTCGGCCGCCGTCAGCAGCCCGGTCACCGGCGTACGCAGCTCGTGCGCGATGTCGGCGGTGACCCGCCGCTCCGCCTCAAGACGCTGCTGCAGCGCGTCCGCCATCGCGTCCACCGCCCGCGCCAGATCGTCGGTCTCGTCCCGCACCACCCCGCCGATCGCGTCCCGCACCCGGACGTCCGTCTCCCCCTTGGCGACCTGCCCGGCGGCGACCGCCGCCTTGCGCAGCCGGCGTGACATCTGCCCGCCGATCAGCACCCCGATCGCGCTGCCGCCGAGGACGACCGCGATGGAGCCGATCACCAGGGCCTGGTCGAGGTCGTTGAGGATGTCGGTGCTGCGGTCGGTGAACCCGGAGTGCAGCGACAGCACCCGCCCGTCCTGCACCGGCACGGCCGCCCATATGTCCGGCCCGCCGCGCGCCGAGTCGGTGACATAGGTCGCCCGCCGCCCCTGGCGGACCTTGTCCCGCAGCGGCTCCGGCAGATCCTGGTCGTCGACCTTGACGTTCGGGAAGTTGGGCCGCCCGGACAGCTCGTAGTTGCGCTGTGCGATCTGGATGCGCTCATCGGCCAGATCGCGCGCGTTGTCCAGCATGGACACCCGCGCGGCGTTGTGCACGACCAGGCTGAGCGCGACCGCCACCAGCGCGCCGACCAGCGCGATGGCCGCGCTGAGCTTCCACTTCAGACCGGTACGGATATCGACCGCGCGCAGATCCGCACGGCCCCAGGAGATCCCCCGCATGTCCTGCTGCCCCGCCCCGCTCAGGCCTTGAGCTTGTAGCCGAAGCCACGGACCGTCTCGATCCGGTCCTGGCCGATCTTCGTACGGAGCCGCTGCACATGGACGTCGACGACGCGGGTGTCCCCGCCCCAGCCGTAGTCCCACACCCGCTCCAGGAGTTTGTCCCGGGAGAGCACCGTGCCCGGCGCGGAGGAGAACTCCAGCAGCAGCCGCATCTCGGTCGGAGTGAGCGCCACCGGCGAGCCGGCCCGGCGCACTTCCATCCCCTCGGTGTCGATCTCCAGTTCGCCGAAGGTCAGCACCCCGCCGTTCGCCGTCGCCCCCGCCTCCTCGGCCTGCGCGCCACCGCTCGCGTGTCCGAAGCGGCGCAGCACCGCGCGGATCCGGGCGACCAGCACGGCACCGTCGAACGGCTTGGTGACGTAGTCGTCCGCGCCCGCCTCCAGACCCAGCACCACGTCGATGGAGTCGGCCCGCGCCGACAGCATGATCACCGGCACGGTCGACTCGTCCCGGATCCGGCGGCACAGGCTGACGCCGTCCAGACCGGGGACCATGACGTCGAGCAGGGCGATGTCGGGCCGGTCCGCGCGGAACGCCTCCAGGCCCGACAGGCCGTCGGGCATGGCGGTGACCGCGAAACCGTCCCGCTCCAGGGCGAGCTGGGTCGCCTCGCGGATGACGTCGTCGTCCTCGACGAACAGAACGTGGGTCTGGTCTGCCATCCCGGTGCTCTCAGTCCTCTGGGTGGTGGTGGGCGTCCTACAGGAGATCGGATGCGGGGGCCCGATCGGTTCACACCGGCGGCGGCCGGGCCTTCGGCGGTGCTCAGGCCTCCGGCACCGGCGAGGGCGTGTCCTCGACGACCGTGCCGTAGTCGTTGTGCCAGAAGTACTCCTGGGCGAAGCGGCTCCCGCTCCAGCGGTACGTGATCACGTTCTCGCCGGACGGGTTCGACACCGGGTCGCCCTTCTCGTACACCTGCTTGCTCACCACCAGATCGCCGCGGTCGATCTGCGCGTAGACCGGCGGCTCCTCGGCCTGGAACACATTCTCGTACGAGCCGTTCTGCTCGCGGTACACGTACGAGCCCACCCCGACGCCGTCTCCACAGGTCAGGACGTTGACGACGACGTCCTCGGCGGTGCCGCCGGTGAGGTCGCCGTAGGAGGTGTCAATGGCGTAGTCGTCGGCGGCGCACGGCCTGAGACCGCGTTTCACCTCGGTCGACACCAGCGGATCCGTCTTGATCAGCCGCACCACCTCGGCCGGCCCGGGGCGGCCGCTCGACGAGGGCGCGGGGGAGGCCGACGGAGCCACGGCCGCGGCGGCCCCCGACTGGTCGTGCGCCGGGCCCTCGTCGCGGGCGCCGGTGCCGCCGGTCGCGCAGGCGGACACCAAAAGGGCGAGGGCGGCGAACACGACGAGTGCCGTGATCACCGCCTGATGGGTTCCCCGGGCCGGTTCCGGTTCCGGATCCGGCCCCGCGCCGGGCGCCTGACTGGCTAGGCCGCGCACCGCTCCCGCTCCTCACGCTCCAGCGCGCGTGCGTCCAGATCGCGGCTCTCCAGCTCCTCGCGGAGCCGGGCGAGCGCCCGGTGCAGCGTGCTCTTGACCGTTCCGGCCGACATGCCGAGGGCGGCGGCCGTCTCCTCCGTGGACATCTGCTCCCAGTGTCGCAGCACGACGACACTGCGCTGCTTGGGGGCGAGCACCTTCATGATGTCCATCAGCAGGGCGCGGTCCGCGTGCTGTTCGGTGGAGTCGTCGACCGAGGCGTCCGGGAGCTGCTCGGTCGGGACCTCCTCCAGCTTGCGGGCCCGCCACCACTCGGTCCGCGTGTTGATCATGACCCGGCGCAGATAGGCGTCCGCGAGCCGCTTGTCCTCGATGGTCTCCCAGCGGCCGTACGTCCGTACCAGCGCGGTCTGGAGGAGGTCCTGTGCGTCCACGGGGTCCGGCACCAGCCGACGCGCGCTGCGCAGCAGCGCGTCCTGCCGGGTGCGGACGTACTCCTCGAACTCGAGCACCTCGCCCTGCGCCATGTTGACCGCCTCCGATTCCCCGTTTTTCTTCGTTCCGTGCCACCCCTCGGGCACGGCAATGAAGCTACGGAGGCGTTGTCACGGCGCTGTCCGAAGCAGCCTGCGGCTGGCAATCGGCTGTCCGTCGGTTGTGTAACGGAAGTAGGAACGGGGTAAAGCGGCACACCAAATGGCGGGGCTATAGGGTGATTTGGCGTGTGACTCAGGTTGCGGGCAACCGATACAGACCACCCGGCAGTGGCTCGACCAGCCCGTCCGAGACCAGTCCGTCCAGCGCGCGAGCGCGCTGCACCGGCTCGTGCCACACCCGGTCCAGGGCCGTCTGCGGCACGGGCGCGTGGGCCTCCCGCAGTACGGCGAGCAGCTTGCCGCGGACCTGGCGGTCGGTGCCGGCGTAGGTCTGGCCGCGGCGCGGCGGGCCCTCGTGCTCCGGCTTGCCCGCGAGGCGCCAGGCGCACAGCGCGGCGATCGGACAGCGGTGGCACGACTCGTTCTTGGCCGTGCACACCAGCGCGCCCAGCTCCATGGAGGCGGCGGCCCAGCGCGCGGCCGTCGGCTCGTCCGCGGGCAGCAGCGCGCGGGCCAGCTTGCGCTCGGCGGCGGTGGTGGCGTTCGGCGGGTAGCGCACCCCGGTCACCGCCCGCGCGAACACCCGGCGGACGTTGGTGTCGAGCACCGGATGCCGCTGCCCGTACGCGAACGAGGCGACCGCCGCCGCGGTGTACTCCCCGATGCCGGGCAGCGCGAGCAACTGCGCGTGATCGGTCGGTACGTCACCGCCGTGCCGTTCCGTTATCGCCACCGCGGCGCCGTGCAGCCGCAGCGCGCGGCGGGGATAGCCGAGCCGTCCCCAGGCCCGGACGGCCTCGCCGGGTGCCTCCTCGGCGAGGTCGGCGGGGCGCGGCCAGCGGGCCAGCCACAGCTCGTAGACGGGCAGGACCCGGTTGACCGGGGTCTGCTGGAGCATGAACTCGCTGACCATCACCCCCCACGGTCCGGCCTGCGGCCGCCGCCAGGGCAGGTCGCGGGCGTGGTCGTCGAACCAGTCGATGACGGGTGCGTGCAGCGGCTCTCCGCGGGACGCCTCGTCGCCGCGGGGCTCGGGGCGGGCGTCGGACTCTGTGGGCGCAGTCATGGCCCTACCGATCCTGCCATGCGGGGACGGGGGCACGGGGGGACCGCCACCCCATGGGGGTACGGCATGTGCCCGCGGGTTCGCCGTGGAGCGGACGGGTCCGGGACGGCCGTACCGCCGGGCGGAGTCACCGAGGAGGCTGGCGGCACGACCGTCACCCTCACCAACGGACGGGCCCCGGCGCCGAGTTCCCCGCCGGCCGCGGCGGCTCTCCGGGATGATGATCCGGAAAAGATGTGACCCAGGGCGGCGGGTGGGGCGAGGGAACGCGCCGATCTCTCGTACAGTTTGCGCCGTGGGATCTCTGCGCAATCCGGTCGGGCCGCTTCCCTCCACCATCTACTGGCGTCGGAGGGCCGTACTGCTGTCCGTGGTCGCCCTGTTGGCGCTGCTGATCACCTGGGTGCTCGCCTCCGGCGGCGGGGGCGACAAGAACGGCGCCAACGGGTCCAACGGCAAGAATCCCGCGCCCTCCACCATCACGCCGGGTCCCTCCGGCTCCGGTCCGGCGATCAGCCAGGCGCCGGGCGGGCGCGACGAGTCGGAGGACGGCGGCTCGGGGGACTCTTCGGGTTCGGGTTCCGGCGATGGCTCGGGCTCCGGTTCCGGCGACGGGTCCGGGTCCGGATCCGGGTCCGACGGGAGCGCCGGTGGCGGCTCCGCGGGCGGTACGGGGGTCGGCGCGGGCGACACGCTTCCGGCGGGCTCCTCGCTGCCCAACTGCACCGCAGGCGCGGTGAAGTTGACGGTCCGCAGCGCCCGCAACACCTACGGCCCCGGTGAGACGCCCACGCTGGAGCTCACCGCGACGAACTCGTCCGGCGGCGACTGCAAGGTCGATCTCGGCCCGAAGAACGCGGTCCTGACGGTCACTCAGGCCGACAGTGACGAGGACTACTGGTCCTCGGAGCACTGCCCGAAGACGGCGGGCAGCCTGGTCTTCCGGGTGGCGGCCGACAGCAGCGTCACCTACCCGGTGAAGTGGGACCGCAAGCCGAGCGCCCCCGAGTGCGCCACACCTCCGGCGGGCTCGGCCAAGGCCGGTACCTACCTGGTCGAAGCGACCACTCCGGGCTTCGCGAAGGCGCAGACGTCGTTCGTACTGGAGAAGGACTAGGGCAGGCCCTAGGGGCAGGGCGCACCCGAAAGCGGCGCCGGCTAGACGTACCGCTCCAGAATCGAGGACTCCGCCAGTCGCGACAGGCCCTCGCGGACGCTCCGCGCCCGGGCCTCGCCGACCCCGTCCACCGTCTGGAGATCGTCCACGCTCGCGGCGAGCAGCTTCTGCAGCCCCCCGAAGTGCTCCACCAGCCGGTCGATGATGGCCCCGGGCAGCCGCGGCACCTTCGCCAGCAGCCGGAACCCGCGCGGCGACACCGCGGAGTCCAGCGCCTCAGGAGACCCGGTGTACCCCAACGCCCGCGCCACGGTCGGCAGTTCCAGCAGCTCCGCATGGCTCAGCGCGTCCAGCTCGTACAGCGCCTCGTCGACCGTACGGGACCGCTTCGCCGTCGGCTCGGGCACATAGTCCCGTACGACCAGCTCCCGCTCGGGCTCGACGCCCGCGATCAGCTCGTCCAGCTGCAGCGCGAGCAGCCGCCCGTCGGTGCCCAGCTCCACCACGTACTCGGCGATCTCGGTGGCGATCCGCCGGACCATCTCAAGACGCTGCGCCACCGCGGAGACGTCCCGGACCGTCACCAGGTCCTCGATCTCCAGCGCCGACAGCGTCCCCGCGACCTCGTCCAGCCGGAGCTTGTACCGCTCCAGGGTCGCGAGGGCCTGGTTCGCGCGGGAGAGGATCGCGGCCGAGTCCTCCAGGACACGGCGCTGACCGTCGACGTACAGCGCGATCAGCCGCATCGACTGGGACACCGAGACGACCGGGAACCCGACCTGCTTGCTGACCCGGTCCGCCGTACGGTGCCGGGTGCCCGTCTCCTCCGTGGGGATCGTCGGATCCGGCACCAGCTGCACGCCCGCGCGCAGGATCTTCGACAGGTCCGAGGAGACCACGATGCCGCCGTCGAGCTTGCACAGCTCCCGCAGCCGGGTCGCCGAGAACTCGACGTCCAGGACGAATCCGCCCGTGCACATGGCCTCGACGGTCCTGTCGGAGCCCAGCACGATGAGTCCTCCGGTGTTGCCGCGGAGGATCCGCTCAAGGCCGTCGCGCAGGGCCGTGCCGGGTGCCACGGCGCTCAGTGAGGCGCGCATCAGGCCATCGGCACCGGAGCTCCCACCGGACTTTCCGGGAGCTGCTGCCCGGTCGTTGGCTGCCACTGCACTCCTCCGGTCGCAGGTTCTGGGGCGCTCCCGTTTCGCACACTCGGTTCGTACGGACGGGCGAGACCAGGGCAAAGTCTACCGGCGCTCCTCCTCGTCCCGTGGGGCCTCTCGGCGACGCGAGCGCGGAAGGACCCGGAGAGCGTCCCCTATGTCCGCGACTTCCAGCACCTTCATACCGGAAGGGATCTTGCCCGGGTCGCCCGGAACGAGGGCGTGGGTGAAGCCCAGGCGGTGTGCCTCGGCGAGCCGTCGCTGCACGCCCGTGACCCGTCTGACCTCGCCCGCGAGGCCCACCTCGCCGATCGCGACGAGGTTCTTCGGCAGCGGGGTGTCGCTGGCGGCGCTGGCCAGCGCGAGGGCGATGGCGAGGTCCGCCGCGGGCTCGGAGAGCTTCACTCCGCCGACCGTCGCGGAGTAGATGTCCCGCTTGCCGAGCGCGCTGATCCGGCCCCGCTGCTCCAGGACCGCGAGCATCATCGAGACCCGGGAGGTCTCCAGACCGGAGGTGGTGCGGCGCGGGGAGGGGATCTGCGAGTCGACGGTGAGCGCCTGCACTTCGGCGACGAGCGGGCGGCGGCCCTCCAGGGTGACCGTCAGACAGGTGCCGGGGACCGGTTCGTCACGACGGGTCAGGAAAAGTCCGCTTGGGTCGGCGAGGCCCGTGATGCCCTCGTCGTGCAGTTCGAAGCAGCCGACCTCGTCGGTGGCGCCGTAGCGGTTCTTGACGCCGCGCACCAGGCGCAGGCGCGCGTGCCGGTCGCCCTCGAAGTGCAGGACGACGTCCACGAGGTGCTCCAGCAGGCGGGGGCCCGCGATGGCGCCGTCCTTGGTGACATGGCCCACGAGCAGCGTGGACATCCCGCGGTCCTTGGAGGCTCGGATCAGCGCGCCCGCGACCTCCCGCACCTGGGCCATGCCGCCGGGGGCGCCGTCGATCTCCGGGGAGGCGACCGTCTGCACGGAGTCCAGGATCAGCAGGGACGGCTTGACCGCGTCCAAGTGGCCGAGCACGGCGGCCAGATCCGTCTCGGCGGCGAGGTACAGATGATCGTCGAGTGCCTTGATGCGGTCGGCGCGCAGCCGCACCTGGCTCGCCGACTCCTCGCCGGTGACATAGAGGGTGGGGTGCTCGTCACTGGCCGACTTGGCGGCGACGTCCAGCAGCAGGGTGGACTTGCCGACGCCGGGCTCGCCCGCGAGCAGCACCACGGCGCCGGGCACCAGACCGCCGCCGAGGACGCGGTCCAGCTCGGGCACGCCGGTGGGGCGGGCGGTGGCCTGCCGCCCGTCGACCTGGCCGATGGGCAGCGCGGAGGTCGTGACGCGCCCCGGAGCCGTGGTACGGACCGCGGGCGCGCCGTACTCGTCGATCGTCCCCCAGGCCTGGCACTCGGGGCAGCGACCGAGCCATTTGGCCGTCTGCCAGCCGCACTCGGTGCAGCGGTAGGACGGACGCTCCTTGGCGGTCTTCGTACGGGCAGCCATGACCGAAACGTTAACCGCCCCCACTGACAACGCCCGCGCACCCGTCGCGAACCAGCCACGCCGACAGGGAACAGGCCACGGAACGAGGTGCTCCTGTCCCCTTATGAGGGATCGTTTCACCCGTACGAATTAAATGTGCTCAAGGTGGGAGAAGGCGCCTCCCCGACGCGCCTACGGTCCACGGATGACGAGCAGCCGTCCGGAGACCTCCACCCGCACCACCGGCGCACACCGAGCGCACCGAGAGGCGCGCGACCGAGGCGCGGCGCGCACCCTGGCGCAGCGCCCGCCCGCGCGCTACGAGCCGTACCTGGACGGCCTGTTCACCTACTGCCTCTCCGTGCTGTGCGACCACGACGCCGCGACCGCCGCCCTCGGCGATGTCCTCGCCCTGGCCGAGCGCCGCGGTCAGCGCGTCCCGGAGTCCGCCGCCGACCGCCGCGCCTGGCTGTACGCCCTCGCCCGCTGGTCCTGTCTGCGCAAGCTCGCCGAGGCCAAGCAGAAACGTCAGGGCACCCACGCCGCAGGCCGCCACGGCAGCCACCGGCCGCCCGCCGCCCCGCCCGTCTCCGAGCGGGCCCAGGAGGAGCGCAGGCGGCAACTCGCCCTGCTCGCCTGGCCGGAGGCGGCCGGCACCACCCCCGAACAGCGCGAGGCGCTCGAACTCGCCGTACGCCACCATCTCGCCGCCCACGAGGTCGCCGCCGTCCTCGGCACCGACCCTGTCGCCGCCCGCGAACTCCTCGCCTCCGCCGCCTGCGAGGTGGAGCGCACCCGCGCGGCCCTCGCCGTGGTGGAGACCGGCACCTGCCCGAGCGTCGCCCGTCTCACCGGAGACAACCGGCTCGTCCTGTCCACCGCCCTGCGCCGCGAGCTGGTCCGCCATGTCGACGACTGCCCCCGCTGCCGCCGCACCGCCGAGCGCGCGGTCCCCGGCCGCTGGCCCGGCGCCAGCGTCACCCCCGCCGAGCTGCCCGTCCTGGAGGCGCCCCGCGCGGCCCTGCACATCGCCATGGCGCACGTCCCACGCGCGCGGGGCACCGCGCCCCGGTTCGACCGGCGCGGCTTCCCCATGGACCCCAAGGACCGGGCCGCCCGCCGGGACCGTCTGCGCGCGCGTGCCGTCACCACGACCGTCGTGGCCACCGTCGTCGCCGCCCCCGTGCTCGCTCTGTGGGCCGCCTATCGCGGGACACCCACCGGTGAGGGCGTCTCGGGCCGCGCGGCCAGCGCGAGCGAGGCGGAGGGCCCGGACGCCCTCGACGGCGAGGCGGCGGGCGGCTACGAGAACGCGGGCAACGCCAGCCCCGGCGGCCGCCACGCCAAGGGCGCCGGACCCGATGTCACCGTCGAGGTCATCAGCGTCACCGGCGCCGGGAAGAAGGGCGCGGGACAGCTCGACGTCACGGCCGACACCAGCGGCGACACCACCCTCATCACCCTCACCGCCACCGGCGACGCACCCGTGCGCTGGTCCGCCGCCACCGGCGCGTCCTGGCTGTACCTGAGCCGTTCGTCGGGAACCCTCGCGCCCGGCGAGTCGTTCACGATCAAGGTGTACGTCGATCCGCTGCGGGAGCCGTCCGGGTACTGGACCGCGCGGGTCGCCGTGTCGCCCGCCGGAGCCGTCGTCCGCATCGAGGGCTACGGCAGCGCGCCGAGCCCCTCCGCCCCGGGAACCGGCCCCGGCAGCCCCGATCCGACGCCCACCGGCCCCACGCCGAGCGACCCGCCCCCGACGACGCCCGGTCCCACGCCCACCGATCCGGAACCGACGCCCACCGATCCGGCGCCGACCGACCCCACGCCGACGGATCCGCCGCCCTCGTCCTCCGATCCGGATCCGCCGCCGTCCGGGACGGGAGAACCGACGGATCCGGGAGGCTCGTCACAGCCGTCACCACCACCGAGCAACAGCGGCGACCCGAGCCCCTCCCAGTCCTAGAGCCTGTCGTTTGGACCAGTCCGGCGTCGCGGGGTCTGGGGCCAGCCGGACGGCACCCTTCCTGCAGCCGGCCTGATCCAAACGACAGGCCCGCGCTACCCGTGCCGTCAGCCCACCGGGTCCGCGGGATGCGGTGCCACCAGCGGCAGCTGTGAGGCCAGGCGCTGCTCGCACAGTTCGACCAGGCGGTCGTAGCCGGCCTTGCCCATCAGCTCGGTCAGCTCCGCGCGGTAGGAGACGTACACCGGGTCTCCGGCGCCGTGTGCCGAGGTCGCAGAGGTGCACCACCAGTGCAGGTCATGGCCGCCCGGGCCCCAGCCGCGGCGGTCGTACTCGCCGATCGACACCTGGAGCACGCGCGTGTCGTCGGGCCGGTCGATCCAGTCGTAGGTCCGCCGGACCGGAAGCTGCCAGCAGACGTCCGGCTTCGTCTCCAGCGGCTCCTTGCCCTCCTTGAGGGCGAGGATGTGCAGCGAGCAGCCCGCGCCACCGGCGAAGCCGGGGCGGTTCTGGAAGATGCACGAGCCCTGGTAGGGGCGGGTCTGGCGCTCGCCGTCCTCGTCCGTGGAGACCCAGCCGGACTCCATGCCCACGTCATGGTGCTGCCAGATCTCCGGCGTGAGCCTCGCCACGTGCTCGGCGACCCGCTTCTCGTCGTCCTCGTCGGAGAAGTGGGCGCCCAGGGTGCAGCAGCCGTCGTCCGCGCGACCTGCTTGGATGCCCTGGCAGCCGCTGCCGAAGATGCAGTTCCAACGAGAGGTCAGCCATGTCAGATCGCACCGGAAGATCTGCTCGTCGTCTGCCGGATCGGGGAACTCCACCCACGCGCGTGCGAAGTCCAGGCCCTGCTCGTCCGCTGCCGAGGCCTTCTGCTTCGCCTTCTTCGATGGCTTCACCTGCGAAGAGCCGCCGGATGATTTGGCCACCTTCGGGTCCTTCGCCTTTTTCGTCTTTGGCACGCGTCCAGGGTAAGTCGCCCGGGACCCCGGCCGGGACCGCTCCGGGGGAGGTGGATGGCCCGGCTGGCAGTAGCGTTCCGTACATGAGACTCGGTGTCCTCGACGTGGGATCTAACACGGTGCATCTCCTGGTGGTGGATGCGCACCCGGGCGCGCGACCGCTGCCCGCGCACTCGCACAAGGCGGATCTGCGCCTTGCCCAACTGCTCGACGAGAGCGGAGCGATCGGTCCCGACGGGGTCGACAAGCTGATCTCGGTCGTCCAGGAGGCGCTGCAGGCCGCCGAGGACAAGGGCGTGGAGGACCTGCTGCCCTTCGCGACCTCCGCGGTGCGGGAGGCGAGCAACGCGGACGACGTCCTCGCCCGCGTGAAGGCGGAGACGGGGGTCGAGCTCACGGTGCTGACCGGCGCCGAGGAGGCCCGGCTGACGTTCCTCGCCGTGCGCCGCTGGTTCGGCTGGTCGGCCGGGAAGCTGCTGGTGCTGGACATCGGCGGCGGCTCCCTGGAGATCGCCTACGGAATCGACGAGGAGCCGGACGCGGCGGTGTCGCTGCCGCTGGGCGCGGGGCGGCTGACCGCCGGGTGGCTGCCGGCCGATCCGCCCGACCCCGAGGACATCCGCGCACTGCGTCGGCACGTCCGCGCCCAGATCGCCCGGACGGTCGGTGAGTTCAGCCGCTTCGGGCGCCCCGATCATGTCGTGGCCACGTCGAAGACGTTCAAGCAGCTCGCCCGGATCGCCGGTGCGGCGCGCTCCGCCGAGGGCCTGTACGTCCAGCGCGATCTCAAGCGGGAGTCCCTGGAGGCCTGGGTGCCGCAGCTCGCCGGGATGACCGGGGCGCAGCGCGCCGAACTCCCCGGCGTCTCGGAGGGACGCGCGGGGCAGCTGCTGGCGGGCGCGCTGGTCGCGGAGGGCGCGATGGACCTGTTCGGCGTGGAGACGCTGGAGATCTGCCCGTGGGCCCTGCGCGAGGGCGTGATCCTGCGGCGACTGGACCATATGCCCACGGTGTGAGGGGAGGCGTCCGCCGGGGGCGTCCTCCTCGAACGCCTCCGCCGCGCCGGCCGGTCTCTGTGCCCTGGGTCTCCCGCGGCGGCATCGGAGCCCCGGTGCCCAGGTGGGCCCCGTACGCTGTCCCTCGTGGCAGAACCAGTGGTGCGCATCCCGGATGCGAAGGTCGCTCTGTCGACGGCCTCGGTCTATCCGGAGTCGACGGCGACGGCCTTCGAGATCGCGGCGCGCCTCGGGTACGACGGCGTCGAGGTCATGGTGTGGACCGACCCCGTCAGCCAGGACATCGAGGCCCTGCGCCGGCTCAGCGACTACCACCGGATGCCGATCCTCGCCGTACACGCTCCCTGCCTGCTCATCACCCAGCGCGTGTGGTCCACCGACCCCTGGACCAAGCTCCAGCGCGCCCAGGCGGCGGCCGAGAAGCTGGGCGCCAGTACGGTCGTCGTGCACCCGCCGTTCCGCTGGCAGCGTCAGTACGCGCGGGACTTCGTCGCCGGAATCTGGCGGATGGCGAACGAGACGGATGTGCGCTTCGCCGTCGAGAACATGTACCCCTGGCGCTACCGCGACCGCGAGATGCTCGCGTACGCCCCGGAGTGGGACGTCACGAAGGACGACTACCGTCACTTCACGGTCGATCTCAGCCACACGGCGACCGCCCGCACCGACGCCATTCATATGATCGACCGCATGGGTGACCGACTGGGACATGTGCACCTCGCCGACGGGCGCGGGTCCGCCAAGGACGAGCACCTGGTCCCCGGCCGCGGGACGCAGCCGTGCGCCGAGGTGCTGGAACGTCTCGCCCTGACCGGGTTCGACGGTCATGTCGTGATCGAGGTCAACACCCGCCGGGCCATGTCCAGCGCCGAGCGCGAGGCCGATCTCGCCGAGGCGCTCGCCTTCACCCGGCTCCATCTGGCCTCCGCCGTGAAGGTGCCCCGGCCGTGACCGACACCGCCGCTCCGCGCCGGGGGCGGGGCCGCCGTACGCGCAGTGAGGCCGCCGACACCCGCGCCCGGATCCTGGCCGTGGCCCGCGAGGAGTTCTCCGAGCGCGGTTACGAGAAGACGTCCGTGCGCGGGATCGCCAAGGCGGCCGGTGTGGACTCCGCGCTGGTGCACCACTACTTCGGCACCAAGGAACAGATCTTCGAGGCGGCCGTGGAGGTCGCCTTCGCCCCCGCGTTCGAGGCCCGCGACACACTGCTCGAAGGTCCCCTGGACGGCGTGGGCGAGCGGCTCACCCGGATGATCTTCGGGCTCTGGGAGAACCCGGTGACGAGGGCCCCGCTGCTCGCGATCGTCCGCTCGGCGGTGAACAACGAGAGCGCGGCCGCCGTCTTCCGCAAGCTCATCGCGGCCCAGTTGCTGCGCCGTATCGTCGAACAGCTCGACCTCCCCGACGCCGATCTGCGCACCGAACTCGCGGCCGCCCAGCTCGTGGGCGTCGCGATGCTGCGGTACGTCATCAAGATCGAGCCGATCGCGTCGACGGACGCCGAGCGGATCATCCAGCGGGTGGCCCCCGTCGTACAGGGGCACCTGACCAATCCCTGAGGCCCGGCGAGCGAGACGTGCGTCCCGTATTCCGGACAACGTGTCCGGACCCTGGATGACCGGCGTACGCTCGATATCAGCCCTATCTGTCTGAAGGAGCGAGCGACGATGCCCGAGCTGAGGTCCCGCACAGTCACCCACGGCCGCAACATGGCGGGCGCCCGCGCCCTTATGCGCGCCTCCGGTGTACCGGGTGCGGACATCGGCCGTAAGCCGATCATCGCCGTCGCGAACTCCTTCACCGAGTTCGTGCCGGGCCACACCCACCTCCAGCCGGTCGGCCGGATCGTCAGCGAGGCGATCGTCGAGGCGGGCGGCATCGCCCGCGAGTTCAACACGATCGCGGTGGACGACGGCATCGCGATGGGGCACGGGGGGATGCTGTACTCGCTCCCGTCCCGCGACCTGATCGCGGACTCGGTCGAGTACATGGTCGAGGCCCACTGCGCCGACGCCCTGATCTGCATCTCCAACTGCGACAAGATCACCCCGGGCATGCTGAACGCCGCCCTGCGGCTGAACATCCCCACGGTCTTCGTCTCCGGCGGCCCGATGGAGTCCGGCCGCGCGACGCTGGTCGACGGCACGGTCCGTACGCTCGACCTGGTCGACGCGATCTCCGACGCCGTGAACGACAAGATCTCGGACGAGGACATCCTCCGCATCGAGGAGAACGCCTGTCCGACCTGCGGCTCCTGTTCCGGCATGTTCACCGCCAACTCGATGAACTGCCTGACCGAGGCCATCGGCCTCTCCCTGCCCGGCAACGGCTCGGTCCTGGCCACGCACACCGCGCGCAAGCGGCTCTACGTCGACGCCGCGCGCACGGTCATGGACATCACCCGCCGCTACTACGAGCAGGACGACGAGACGGTCCTGCCCCGCTCGATCGCCACCTTCGCGGCCTTCGAGAACGCCATGGCCCTGGACATCGCCATGGGCGGCTCCACCAACACGATCCTGCACCTGCTGGCCGCCGCCCAGGAGGCGGGCGTGCCCTTCGGCCTCGACGAGATCAACGCGGTCTCGCTCCGGGTGCCGTGCCTGGCGAAGGTCGCGCCGAACGTCGCCAAGAACCGCACGTACTACATGGAGGACGTGCACCGCGCGGGCGGCATCCCCGCCCTGCTGGGCGAGTTGCACCGCGCGGGCCTCCTGAACGAGGACGTGAACTCGGTCCACAGCCCGTCCCTCGCCGACTGGCTCAAGACCTGGGACGTCCGCGGCGGCTCGCCGTCCCCCGAGGCCGTCGAGTTGTGGCACGCGGCCCCCGGCTGCGTCCGCTCCGCCGAGGCCTTCTCCCAGTCCGAGCGCTGGGACTCCCTGGACGAGGACGCCGAGGGCGGCTGCATCCGCTCCGCCGAGCACGCGTACTCCAAGGACGGCGGCCTCGCGGTCCTCAAGGGCAACCTGGCGGTCGACGGCTGCGTGGTGAAGACGGCCGGTGTCGACGAGTCGATCTGGACCTTCGAGGGCCCGGCGGTCGTCTGTGAGTCGCAGGAGGAGGCCGTCCAGAAGATCCTGACCCAGCAGGTCAAGGAGGGCGACGTCGTCGTCATCCGCTACGAGGGCCCCAAGGGCGGCCCCGGTATGCAGGAGATGCTCTACCCGACCTCGTACCTCAAGGGCCGCGGCCTGGGCAAGGCCTGCGCGCTGATCACCGACGGCCGCTTCTCCGGCGGCACTTCGGGCCTCTCGATCGGCCACGCCTCGCCCGAGGCGGCGGGCGGCGGCACCATCGCCCTCGTCGAGGACGGCGACCGCATCCGCATCGACATCCCCAACCGCACGATCGAGCTGCTCGTCGAGGACGGGGAACTCGCCCGCCGTGAGCAGGCGTTGAACGGCGTGTACGCCCCCAAGAACCGCGAACGCAAGGTGTCGGCGGCGCTTCGGGCCTACGCGGCGATGGCGACGAGCGCGGACAAGGGCGCGGTCCGGGACGTCAGCAAGCTGGGCTGAGACCTGAACTGTCGGGGCCGCCTCCAGTTGGCTGGGGGCGGCCCTTCGTCATGTCACCAGTTGGAGGGGTTGCGGGCGCTTACGGCGAAGACCGAGCCGTTGGGGGCGGAGGCGTAGATGTGGCCCCCGACGATCACCGGGTCGGGCAGTCTGGCCGCGACCTGGTCCGGCTTCGAACCGAGCCGCGGGGGCGTCTGCCCCGCGAGCCTGCCGTCCCGGGCGTCCAGGGCGAGCAGCCGTCCGTCCAGGGCGGTGAAGAACACATGCCGCTCGTCGGTCACCGGGGTCGACCCCCGGGTCACCCCGGTCTCCGTGCTCCACCGCTGTCGGCGCGCGTCCATGTCGACGGCCACCAGTGATCCGCCGTTGCCCAGGAGATAGACGACGTCCCCGCGCACGGTGCCTTCGGGCTGCTGGACCGGCACGGGCAGCTTCACGCGCACGGACTCCTTGGTGTCGGGCGAGTAGCGGACCACGCTCGTCGCGTCCTCGTAGACCTTGCCGAGGGCGACGAAGCAGACGGACCCGTCGGCCGTTCCGACGGGCTTCAGCGCGCCGTCCAGCAAGGCGTCCCACCGCACGTCACCGGTGTCGGGCTCCACGGCTGTGACGCGCGTGGTCGCGTCGTCCGGGGACCTGCTGATCGCGTAGGCCAGCGGGTCGCCGGGAAAGGAGGCGAAGTAGGGCAGCTCATGGCCGGGGACGTGGTGGCTCCACAGCGGCGCGCCGGTCGCGCCGTCCACCCCGCTGACCGCGCCGTCGGTGCGGGTGAGCAGGAGGCTGCCGCCCGCGTACGTGAGCCCGCTGTACGGAGGCACGTCCCGCTGCCACTTGGGCTTGCCCGTGGCCGGGTCGAGCGCCTTCAGGCTGCGGCTGAGGTCCAGCCAGGGCTGTACGAGGCCGCCGGTGACGGCAGGTGGGCCGACCCGGGTGCCGGCAACGGCGTGCCGCCACAGCACCCGTCCGTCGAGGGGGTCGAGGGCGAACACCACACCGGACTGCGCGCAGAGCAACTTGCCCGCCCCGTACGAACACTGGGGCACGGTGGCCGACCCCGAGACCGAGGCGGTCTCCCACTTGCTGAACCCGGCCGAGGTCTTACCGGTGCCGTTCCCCGCCGGCGCCGGTTCGTCGCCCGCCATCCGGACCGCCGTGAACGCCCCGCCGACGACGAGCGCCAGCACGGCTGCTGTCAGGGCCGCCCGTCGGCCCCGGAGCCTCCCGCGGCGCCGCCGCGTCTCCGGCTTCTCGGCGGGGACCCGGGGAGCGCCGGGCTCCTCGCTCGTCCGCTGAGCCGGAATGAACGCCTGCGTGTCGTACGAGGCCGCCACCGACCGCAGCTCACGCATCAACTCGTCCGGCGTGGGCCGGTCCTCGGGCTCCTTGGCGAGACAACGGACGATCAGCGGCGCGAGATTCTCCGGCACCCCGGTCAGATCCGGCTCGTCATGGACGACTTGGTACGCGACGACATACGGGCTGTCGGAGTCGAACGGCCCCCGTCCCGTCGCCGCGTGCACCATCACCGACCCCAGCGCGAAGATGTCGGCGGCGGGCCCCACCTCCCGCGGCCGCCGGAACTGCTCGGGCGCCATGAACGGCGGCGTCCCGATCAACTTCCCGGTCTCGGTCCGCAGTTCGCTGTCCTTTGGCCGAGAAATGCCGAAGTCGATGACCTTTGGACCGTCCTCGGCGAGCAGCACGTTGCTCGGCTTCAGATCCCGGTGCACGACCCCCACACGGTGGATGTCACGCAGCGCCTCCGCCAGCCCGGCCATCAGCCGACGCAACTGCTCCGGGGTCATGGCGCCGTTCCGCTTCACCTGGTCGGAGAGCGTCGGACCGGGGATGAACAGCGTGGCCATCCAGGGCCGTTCGGCATCCGGATCGGCGTCCACGACGGACGCGGTGAAGGCACCGCTGACCTTCCGAGCCGCCGCTATCTCCTGCCGGAAACGCCCCCTGAACTCGCGGTCCCTGGCGAACTCGGCATGCACGACCTTCACCGCGAGCTTCATCCCCGAGGTGCTGCGCGCCAGATGCACGACACCCATGCCGCCGGAGCCCAGGCAGGACTCAAGACGGTAGTGACCGGCGTACTCGGGAAGTTCCGCTTCCGCGCCCGCTCCGGCGTTCCGCTGTGGCGCCATGGGACCACCCCCGTGCTGTTCGTCCGCGCGCGCGACGCACGGAGCCTAGTCGATGATTCGTACGGGGCAGAGGCGGCTTGCTAGCCTCTGCGTGCGAATTGCGTACGCGTGTTTCGTGGCGTGATCCGGGGGAATCATCGGGGCCCCATGGCAGCCATGGGGTTCAACGGGGGAGGTCTTTCATGTCTGTTGACCGTGTCGACGAAGTGTCCGAGGCACAGAGCGGAGACGCGACGGAGGCAGTCGCCATGGCCGCCGAGGCGGTGCGCTACTACCCGGTCGCGCCGGGCGTCCGCCTGAACGTGCGCAGTGGCCCCGGCACCAACTACCCGGTCACACGCATCCTGTCCGAGGGCGTCAAGGTCCCGATCTACTGCCAGTCACCGGGTACGACGGTGACCGGCCCCTACGGCACGTCGAACATCTGGGACAACATCGCCAACGGCGAGTTCGTCTCGGACGCGTATGTGAAAACGGGCAGCGACGGCTACGTCCGACCGCGCTGCTCGCTCTGACCGTTGCTGATCCTGGAGTTCGTCCATGGCCCGTCGTAGACGCATTGCCATCCTTCTCACCGCTGCCGCGGGCGCGTTCCTCCTGCTCCTCGGCGTATCGCCCACGGCCACCGCGGCCTACCGCACCTACGAGGTCGCTCCGGGCGTCCGTCTCAACGTCCGCAGCGGCCCCGGCACGGGATACAACATCCTGCGGGTCCTGCCCGCCGGCTCCCATGTGCTGATCTACTGCCAGACGCCGGGTACGACGGTGACCGGCCCCTACGGCACGTCGAACATCTGGGACAACATCAGCAACGGCGAGTTCGTCTCGGACGCGTATGTGAACACCGGCAGCGACGGCTATGTGGCCTCCCGCTGCGGCTGACCCCCACAGAAGCTGACCCCCACAGAAAAGGAACCCGAACCACATGACCTCGCGCGGTCGTAGATCCCTCCTCCTCGCCGGCGCCGCCACCGGCGCCTTCCTCATGGTCCTCGGCATCTCGCCGACGGCCAGCGCCGCCACGTATTACGACGTCGCTCCGGGCGTCCAGCTCAATGTGCGCCGGGGCCCGGGTACGCAGTACGCCATCGTGCGCCAGCTGCCCGTGGGCGCCAAGGTCGCGATCTACTGCCAGACGCCGGGCGAGACCGTGACCGGCACGTACGGCACCAGCAACATCTGGGACAACATCTCCAGCGGCGAGTACATCGCGGACGCGTATGTGAAGACGGGCACCGACGGCTACATCCGTCCGCGCTGCGCCTGAACCCCTTCGGAGGCCCCCGGCCGGGCGGAGCCATAATCGACGCGTGAGCGACGAGAACGGCACCCCAGACCCGGCCGCGGGCCCCCGGCCCGAGCCCATCCGCTTCTTCGGCACGACCTGGGTCGACCACAGCGGCGGCTACCCGGCCCGCCGCGTCGGCGTCGCCGTCGGCGCGCTCGCCGCCGCGGTGGTCGCCTGCCTGGTCCTCCGCTTCGCCTATCAGGGCCTCCAGATCGCCGCGGTCGGCGGCTTCGTCACGGTCCTGATGGTCGTGATGTTCGCGATCTGCAGCGCCCTCGCCTTCCGCAACACCTGGGACGGCTTCACCCGGCGCCCCGACCCCGCCCGCCAGGCGTCCCTCCGCGGCCTGCTCACCATCGGCTTCGTCGGCTCCCTCCTCGCCTACTTCTTCCGCGCCCTCACCGAGGCTCCCGGCGAGAAGCTCCACCGCGAGGAGTACGAGAGCGCAGTTCAGCAGTACGAGAAGCGCACCAAGCGCCGCTCGGGCAACCCGTCGAAGAAGCGCCGCCACTCCTGAACCGCCCTCCCGGCCGGCCCTCTCTTACTCAAATCCCATCGCCCCACGCCCCACCCGCCGTCCACCATGGCCCCATGACGGCAGCCTCCTTCCACCCCGGCCGCGCCCACTCCTTCAACGCCGCAGCGGCCCAGTACGCCGCCAACCGCCCCTCCTACCCACCCGCCCTCCTGGACGCCGTCGAGGAACTCGCCGGCCGCCCGCTCGCCGGGGCGCGGGTCGTGGACATCGGCGCCGGTACGGGCATCGCCACCGCGCTGCTGCACGCCCGCGGCGCCGACGTCATCGCCGTGGAACCCGGCGACGGCATGGCCGTCCAGTTCCGCCGGGCGCACCCGGACGTCCCCATCGTCCGCGGCGACGGCAACGCCCTGCCCCTCGCCGACTCCAGCGCCGACCTCCTCACCAGCGCCCAGGCCTGGCACTGGACCGACCCGGCCCGCGCGATCCCCGAGGCCCTGCGCGTCCTGCGTCCCGGCGGCGCGCTCGCCCTGTGGTGGAACACCTACGCCCTCGACATCCCCTGGATCGCCGCCCAGGCCGAGCGCATCCAGAGCCACTTCGGCATCGACCCCGTCGTGGAGAAGAGCGGCACCGGCAGCCGCGCCGCCGACCCCGACGGCCGCCTCGACTTCACCCGGCGCGTGGTCCGCTGGAGCCGCCGCGTCCCCGTCGACACCCACCTGGCCAACCTCGGCAGCCACTCGATCTTCCTGGTCCACGGCGAGGAGGCGAGCACCACCTTCCTCACCGAGGAGCGCACCCGTCTGCTGGCCGCCTTCCCCGAGGGCACCGTCGAGGAGACCTACGACGTCGACCTCCTGGTCGCCACCAAGCCATAACCCTCCTCCCCGCCGCCCTTCCCGCGCGCCGCGGCCCACCCCTCCAGGGCCGCGGCACAGGCATGGTCCAGATGCCGCAGCCCGCCCAGCTCCAGCCGCACCTCACGGTCCCGGGGCAGCGCCTCCAACGCGTCGAGCAGTTTCGGCAGCCGCAGGAACGTCGCATGCCCCAGCACCCGTACGACCATCCCGGCGTCCCCGCGGTCCTCGGTCTCCACATGCACATGGCTCGCGTCCCACGCCGTCTTCGCCACGGCCAGCGCCAGCCCCAGCAACACCCCCTCGAACAGATTCCCCAGCACGATCGCCCCCGCCGTCACCACCAGCACGACCACCTCGCCCCGATGCCCCCGCCACAGCGCCGCCACCTCCCGCACCGGCACGAGCTTGCAGCCCGCGTGCACCAGCAGCCCGGCCAGCGCGGCCACCGGAATCACCCCGAGCACCCCCGGCAGCAGGGCCGTGAACACCAGCAGCCACACCCCGTGCAGCACCCGGGAGGCCTTGGTCCGCGCCCCGGCCTGCACATTCGCCGCACTCCGCACGATCACCGCCGTCATCGGCAGCGCCCCGAGCACCCCGCACACCGCGTTCCCGGCGCCCTGCGCCATCAACTCCCGGTCGTAGTCGGTCCGCCGCCCGTGGTGCAGCCGGTCCACCGCCGCCGCGCTGAACAACGACTCCGCCGACGCGATCAGCGCGAACGCCACCACGGTCCCGATCACCCCCACTTCCGTCAGCCGCCCGAAATCCGCCGCCTCGGGCACCCGCACCGACTCCAGCAGCCCCCGCACCTCGACCCGCCGCACCTCCAGGTCGAACACCCCGGTCACCGCCGCCGCCAAAGCCACCGCCACCAAGGGCGCCGGCACCAGCCGAGCCCCCCGCCGCCACCGCGGCCACAGCAGCAGTACGGCCACGGTGGCGGCCCCCACTGACAACGCCACCGGATCCACCCGCCCCGGCAGCGACACCAGCCCGGCGAGTTTCCCGAGCCCGTCGGCGGGAGCCGCCGCGTCCCCGAGCGTGTAGACCTGCCCGGCGACCAGCACCAGTCCGATCCCGGCGAGCATCCCCTGCACCACGGCCACGGACACGGCCCGGAACCACCGCCCGAGCCGCAGCGCCCCCAGCCCGAGCTGCACCAGCCCCGCCCCGAGGACCAGCACCCCGAGGACCTCGATCCCATGGGCCCGCACGGCCTCGTACACCAGCACGGTCAGCCCCGCCGCGGGCCCGCTGACCTGCAGGCTGCTGCCGGGCAGCGCCCCGGCGACCAGCCCGCCGACGATCCCGGTCACCAGCCCCAGCTCGGCGGGCACACCGGAGGCCACGGCCACGCCCACGCACAGCGGCAGAGCCACGAGGAACACGACGAGAGAAGCGAACAGATCGGCCTTGCCTACGCCACGGCGCATCACAACGGCACCTCCGGTTGCGAAAGGGAGATGCGCGGGCGCCGCACCGGGGGAGGGAACGGCGAACTGAAACCCATTGTCAGGAACAAAGGGCCACTCCCGCATCACCTTCCGGCGACTCTCCGAAGCCGACGGAGGCGTACAAAGCGGACCACCTGACTCCGATCACTCCTCCGTGCGCCTGCGCCGTCCGGTGCAACCACTTGACGGCACCCCTCGCCCGGGTGGTTAATCAGCACATGATGAATATCAGCTCCGGCCCGCCACTCATGGGAACGCCTCCAAACATGGATAAATCGCCCGCCGTCCGCGCCGAGGGCCTCACCGTCGCCCGCGGCCCCCGCACCGTCCTGCGCGGCATCGACTTCACCGTCCCCCGCGGCCAGATCACCGGCCTCCTCGGCCCCTCCGGCTGCGGCAAATCAACCCTCATGCGCTCCATCGTCGGCACCCAGGCCAAGGTCACCGGCACCCTCGACGTCCTCGGCCACCCCGCCGGCCACCCCGAACTGCGCACCCGCATCGGATACGTCACCCAAGCCCCCTCCGTCTACGACGACCTGACGGTCCGCCAGAACCTCGACTACTTCGCGGCGATCCTCACCCCGGGCCACGGCGCCGCCGACCAGCGCCACGAGAACGTCGCCCGCGCCATCCAGGACGTCGACCTCACCAGCCACGCCGACGCCCTCGCCGGCAACCTCTCCGGCGGCCAGCGCAACCGCGTCTCCCTCGCCGTCGCCCTCCTCGGCACCCCCGAACTCCTGGTCCTCGACGAACCCACCGTCGGCCTCGACCCCGTCCTGCGCCGCGACCTGTGGAACCTCTTCCACGACATCGCCGCCCGCCGCGGCGCCACCCTGCTCATCTCCTCCCACGTCATGGACGAGGCCGAGCGCTGCCACCGCCTCCTCCTCATGCGCGAGGGCCAGATCCTCGCCGACGACACCCCCGACGCCCTGCGCACCAGTACCGACTCCGAGACCGTCGAGGCGGCCTTCCTGCACCTGGTGGACGAGGCGGTCGCGGCCGCCGCCCGCGAGAAAGAGACCACCCGATGAGCACCACGACCCACCCCACCGGCACACCCGCCACGGCCGGCCCCACCCCGACCAGCGCCCTGAACCTGTACCGCACCACCGCCACCGCCGCCCGAGTCCTGCGCCAGCTCCGCCACGACCCGCGCAGCATCGCGCTGATGGTCCTCGTCCCGTGCGTGATGCTCTTCCTGCTGCGCTACGTCTTCGACGGCAACCCGCAGACCTTCGACAACATCGGCGCATCACTGCTCGGGATCTTCCCGCTGATCACGATGTTCCTGGTCACCTCCATCGCCACCTTGCGCGAACGCACCTCGGGCACCCTCGAACGCCTCCTCGCCATGCCCCTCGGCAAAGGCGACCTGATCGCCGGCTACGCCCTCGCCTTCGGCACCATCGCGATCATCCAGTCCGCCCTCGCCACCGCCCTCGCCCTGTGGGGCCTGGGTCTGGACGTCACCGGCAGCCCCTGGCTGCTCCTCCTGGTCGCGCTCCTCGACGCCCTCCTCGGCACCGCGCTCGGCCTCTTCGTCTCCGCCTTCGCGGCCTCCGAATTCCAGGCCGTCCAGTTCATGCCGGCCGTGATCTTCCCTCAGCTCCTCCTCTGCGGACTGTTCACCCCGCGCGACACCATGCACCCCGTCCTGGAGGCCATCTCCAACGTCCTCCCCATGTCCTACGCCGTCGACGGCATGAACGAAGTTCTCAAGCACACCGACATGACAGCCGCCTTCGTCCGCGACGCCCTGATCGTCGCCGGCTGCGCCCTCCTCGTCCTCGCCCTCGGCGCCGCCACCCTGCGCCGCCGCACCGCCTGACCTCCGAGCCCACGTCCCGCCCACCGGACACCCCACCCGCACTCAAGCCCCCGATGGGAGGATGAACACCGGACGACGAACACCCGGAGGGCACCCCCGCCATGACTCAGAAAGTCGCAGTCCTCGGCACCGGCAAGATCGGCGAAGCCCTGCTCAGCGGAATGATCCGAGCAGGCTGGGGCCCGGCCGACCTCCTGGTCACCGCCCGCCGCCCGGAGCGTGCCGAGGAACTCCGCAAGCGCTACGGAGTCACCCCGGTCAGCAACCCCGAGGCCGCCAAGACCGCCGACACCCTGATCCTCACGGTCAAACCGCAGGACATGGGCACCCTCCTCGACGAACTCGCCCCGCACGTCCCCGCCGACCGCCTGGTCATCAGCGGCGCCGCGGGCATCCCCACCTCTTACTTCGAGGAGCGCCTCACCGCGGGCACCCCCGTCGTCCGCGTCATGACGAACACACCCGCCCTCGTCGACGAGGCCATGTCCGTCATCTCCTCCGGCAGCCACGCCACCGAGGCCCACCTCGCCCACACCGAGGAGATCTTCGGCGCCGTCGGCAAGACCCTTCGCGTCCCCGAGTCCCAGCAGGACGCCTGCACCGCTCTCTCCGGCTCGGGCCCGGCGTACTTCTTCTATCTGGTCGAAGCCATGACCGACGCCGGCATCCTGCTCGGCCTGCCCCGCGACAAGGCGCACGATCTGATCGTCCAGTCCGCGATCGGCGCCGCGACGATGCTCCGCGACAGCGGCGAGCACCCCGTCAAGCTCCGCGAGAACGTCACCTCACCGGCCGGCACCACCATCAACGCCATCCGCGAGCTGGAGAACCACGGCGTACGAGCCGCCCTCATCGCCGCCCTCGAAGCCGCCCGCGACCGCAGCCGCGAGCTGGCCTCCGGCAACAACAGCTGACACCCGGCCGCCCCTGACCCAGGGGCGGCCCAGCACTCGGCCTCCGACCGCCGCTAAGCGGTCACCCCGATATCCGCTGCCGCGGGCAGCAGCCCGATCGCCCGATACGCGGCATCCACAGTCGGCCGCGCCATCGCCCGAGCCCGCTCCGCTCCATCCCGCAGCACCCCCTCCACATGGCCAGGATCAGCACACAGCTCCCTGTGCCGCTCCTGCACCGGCCTCAGAACCTCCACCACGGCGTCCGCGGTGTCCTTCTTCAAAGCGCCATACGACTCATATACACCGCTCAGGTCCTCGGGGTTCCCATCCGTGCACGCCGCGAGAATCTCCAGCAGATTCGCGAGCCCAGGCCGCCCCTCCCGGTCGTAGACGACCTCCCGCCCGCTGTCGGTGACAGCCCGCATCACCTTCCTGCGCACCACGTCCGGCTCATCCAGCAGGTAGACGATCCCCGGCCCGACGTCATCGCTCTTCCCCATCTTCGACGTCGGCTCCTGGAGGTTCATCACCCGCGCCGCCACCGCCGGGTGCGTGGCCCGCGGAACGACGAACGTGCTGCCGTACCGCTGGTTGAACCGCACCGCGAGATCCCGCGTCAGCTCCACATGCTGCGCCTGATCGTCCCCGACCGGCACCTCATCACTGCCGTACGCCAGGATGTCCGCCGCCATCAGCACCGGATAGGTGAGCAGCGACAGCCGCACACTCCCACCGCGCTCCCGCTCCCGCCCGGCCTTCTCCTTGTACTGGATCATCCGCCGCATCTCGCCGTCGGTGGCCACACACTCCAGCAGATACGACAGCCGCGCGTGCTCGTCCACATGGTTCTGTACGAACACGGTGCACAGCGCCGGATCCAGCCCGGCCGCGAGCAACAGCGTCGCCGCCTGCCGGCTGAGCCTGCGCACTCGCGCCGGATCGTGCTCCACGGTGAGCGCATGCAGATCCACGATGCAGAACAGCGCGTCGGCCCGGTGCTGGTCGACGTCCGCCCACCGCCGCATGGCTCCCAGGTAGTTCCCCAGCGTCAGGTGCCCGGTCGGCTTGACCCCACTGAAGACCCGCGTCATCTCTCTCCACCTCCTGGTCGAGGCCGCCGTCCCGGCCGGCCGACCCTCTGGAGCTCCGGAGGGAGATACGAAAACGGCCGCCGAGGCGGCGGCCGTTGAGTACATACGTGAGTACGGCCGCCCGTCAGGCGGCCCACCACAGCTGGGTGCACGTACGCGTTGTCATGCGGGCCAGGGTACGCCTCCAGGGAGCTCTCCGGGCTCGGGTTGACACTCCTCGACGTGGTCCGTAGTGTTCTCCGAGTTGTCCGACGTGAGCGCCGACTCCGGTCGGTCCCCGGACAGCCATTCCGCAAGAACCAGCCAACACCTCGACGACAGTCGTTCCGTCTGCCGTCGTGTCATTGGCATGCGTATTTGCGAAATGAGGAATCCACGTTCGAAAGGACGCGGCCCCCGATTAGCTCGGGAGCCGGGAATCCGCTAAAGTCTCACTCGTCGGAACGGCCCGCAACGGCCGGGAAGACAACTCCCGCTGACTGGGAATCAGGCCCGAAAGGATCTGATAGAGTCGGAACCGCCGGAAAGGGAAACGCGAGAGCGAGAACCTGGAAAGCACCGAGGAAATCGGATCGGAAAGATCTGATAGAGTCGGAAACGCAAGACCGAAGGGAAGCCCGGAGGAAAGCCCGAGAGGGTGAGTACAAAGGAAGCGACCGTTCCTTGAGAACTCAACAGCGTGCCAAAAATCAACGCCAGATATGTTGATACCCCGTCTCCGGTCATCATGATCGGGACGAGGTTCCTTTGAAATAACACAGCGAGGACGCTGTGAACGGTCGGATCATTCCTCCGACCGTTCCGCTCTCGTGGTGTCGTCCCGATTACGGGAAAACATTCACGGAGAGTTTGATCCTGGCTCAGGACGAACGCTGGCGGCGTGCTTAACACATGCAAGTCGAACGATGAAGCCCTTCGGGGTGGATTAGTGGCGAACGGGTGAGTAACACGTGGGCAATCTGCCCTTCACTCTGGGACAAGCCCTGGAAACGGGGTCTAATACCGGATATCACTCTCGCAGGCATCTGTGAGGGTCGAAAGCTCCGGCGGTGAAGGATGAGCCCGCGGCCTATCAGCTTGTTGGTGAGGTAATGGCTCACCAAGGCGACGACGGGTAGCCGGCCTGAGAGGGCGACCGGCCACACTGGGACTGAGACACGGCCCAGACTCCTACGGGAGGCAGCAGTGGGGAATATTGCACAATGGGCGAAAGCCTGATGCAGCGACGCCGCGTGAGGGATGACGGCCTTCGGGTTGTAAACCTCTTTCAGCAGGGAAGAAGCGAAAGTGACGGTACCTGCAGAAGAAGCGCCGGCTAACTACGTGCCAGCAGCCGCGGTAATACGTAGGGCGCAAGCGTTGTCCGGAATTATTGGGCGTAAAGAGCTCGTAGGCGGCTTGTCACGTCGGGTGTGAAAGCTCGGGGCTTAACCCCGAGTCTGCATTCGATACGGGCTAGCTAGAGTGTGGTAGGGGAGATCGGAATTCCTGGTGTAGCGGTGAAATGCGCAGATATCAGGAGGAACACCGGTGGCGAAGGCGGATCTCTGGGCCATTACTGACGCTGAGGAGCGAAAGCGTGGGGAGCGAACAGGATTAGATACCCTGGTAGTCCACGCCGTAAACGGTGGGAACTAGGTGTTGGCGACATTCCACGTCGTCGGTGCCGCAGCTAACGCATTAAGTTCCCCGCCTGGGGAGTACGGCCGCAAGGCTAAAACTCAAAGGAATTGACGGGGGCCCGCACAAGCAGCGGAGCATGTGGCTTAATTCGACGCAACGCGAAGAACCTTACCAAGGCTTGACATACACCGGAAACGTCCAGAGATGGGCGCCCCCTTGTGGTCGGTGTACAGGTGGTGCATGGCTGTCGTCAGCTCGTGTCGTGAGATGTTGGGTTAAGTCCCGCAACGAGCGCAACCCTTGTTCTGTGTTGCCAGCATGCCCTTCGGGGTGATGGGGACTCACAGGAGACCGCCGGGGTCAACTCGGAGGAAGGTGGGGACGACGTCAAGTCATCATGCCCCTTATGTCTTGGGCTGCACACGTGCTACAATGGCCGATACAATGAGCTGCGATACCGCAAGGTGGAGCGAATCTCAAAAAGTCGGTCTCAGTTCGGATTGGGGTCTGCAACTCGACCCCATGAAGTTGGAGTTGCTAGTAATCGCAGATCAGCATTGCTGCGGTGAATACGTTCCCGGGCCTTGTACACACCGCCCGTCACGTCACGAAAGTCGGTAACACCCGAAGCCGGTGGCCCAACCCCTTGTGGGAGGGAGCTGTCGAAGGTGGGACTGGCGATTGGGACGAAGTCGTAACAAGGTAGCCGTACCGGAAGGTGCGGCTGGATCACCTCCTTTCTAAGGAGCACTTCTTACCGGGCTTGCTCGGTCAGAGGCCAGTACATCGGCGAATGTCCGGTGCTGGTTGCTCATGGGTGGAACGTTGATTATTCGGCACACTTGACCGTCTTCTCCTTCCAGTACTGCTCTTCGGAGCGTGGAACGTTGAGGGAAGCGGGGAGTGTGCCGGGCACGCTGTTGGGTGTCTGAGGGCACGGCCGTAAAGGTCTGTCTTCGGATGCCGGCCCCAGTGAACTCCGGTTTGTGCCGGGGGTGATGGGTGGCTGGTCGTTGTTTGAGAACTGCACAGTGGACGCGAGCATCTGTGGCCAAGTTTTTAAGGGCGCACGGTGGATGCCTTGGCACCAGGAACCGATGAAGGACGTGGGAGGCCACGATAGTCCCCGGGGAGTCGTCAACCAGGCTTTGATCCGGGGGTTTCCGAATGGGGAAACCCGGCAGTCGTCATGGGCTGTCACCCGCTGCTGAACACATAGGCAGTGTGGAGGGAACGCGGGGAAGTGAAACATCTCAGTACCCGCAGGAAGAGAAAACAACCGTGATTCCGGGAGTAGTGGCGAGCGAAACTGGATGAGGCCAAACCTACGACGTGTGAGACCCGGCAGGGGTTGCGTCGTGGGGGTTGTGGGATCTCTCTTTCACAGTCTGCCGGCTGTGAGGCGAGTCAGAAACCGTTGATGTAGGCGAAGGACATGCGAAAGGTCCGGCGTAGAGGGTAAGACCCCCGTAGTCGAAACGTCAGCGGCTTGCTTGAGAGACACCCAAGTAGCACGGGGCCCGAGAAATCCCGTGTGAATCTGGCGGGACCACCCGCTAAGCCTAAATATTCCCTGGTGACCGATAGCGGATAGTACCGTGAGGGAATGGTGAAAAGTACCGCGGGAGCGGAGTGAAATAGTACCTGAAACCGTGTGCCTACAAGCCGTGGGAGCGTCGGAGCAAGGCTTGCCTTGTTCTCGTGACTGCGTGCCTTTTGAAGAATGAGCCTGCGAGTTTGCGGTGTGTTGCGAGGTTAACCCGTGTGGGGAAGCCGTAGCGAAAGCGAGTCCGAATAGGGCGACATAGTAGCGCGCTCAAGACCCGAAGCGGAGTGATCTAGCCATGGGCAGGTTGAAGCGGAGGTAAGACTTCGTGGAGGACCGAACCCACCAGGGTTGAAAACCTGGGGGATGACCTGTGGTTAGGGGTGAAAGGCCAATCAAACTCCGTGATAGCTGGTTCTCCCCGAAATGCATTTAGGTGCAGCGTCGTGTGTTTCTTGCCGGAGGTAGAGCACTGGATAGGCGATGGGCCCTACCGGGTTACTGACCTTAGCCAAACTCCGAATGCCGGTAAGTGAGAGCGCGGCAGTGAGACTGTGGGGGATAAGCTCCATGGTCGAGAGGGAAACAGCCCAGAGCATCGACTAAGGCCCCTAAGCGTACGCTAAGTGGGAAAGGATGTGGAGTCGCAGAGACAACCAGGAGGTTGGCTTAGAAGCAGCCACCCTTGAAAGAGTGCGTAATAGCTCACTGGTCTAGTGATTCCGCGCCGACAATGTAGCGGGGCTCAAGCGTACCGCCGAAGTCGTGTCATTGCGATATGTACCCCCAACGGGGATCGTGATGGGTAGGGGAGCGTCGTGTGCCGGGTGAAGCAGCCGCGGAAGCGAGTTGTGGACGGTTCACGAGTGAGAATGCAGGCATGAGTAGCGATACAAACGTGAGAAACGTTTGCGCCGATTGACTAAGGGTTCCTGGGTCAAGCTGATCTGCCCAGGGTAAGTCGGGACCTAAGGCGAGGCCGACAGGCGTAGTCGATGGATAACCGGTTGATATTCCGGTACCCGCTGTGAAGCGTCAAACATCGAGCATCGTGATGCTAAGGCCGTGAAGCCGCCCTGATCTCTTCGGAGTTGAGGGGAGTGGTGGAGCCGCCGGACCAAGCGGTTAGTAGGTGAGTGATGGGGTGACGCAGGAAGGTAGTCCATCCCGGGCGGTGGTTGTCCCGGGGTAAGGGTGTAGCCCGAGTGGTAGGCAAATCCGCCACTCATACAGGGTGAGACCTGATGCCGAGCCGATTGTGGTGAAGTGGATGATCCTATGCTGTCGAGAAAAGCCTCTAGCGAGTTTCATGGCGGCCCGTACCCTAAACCGACTCAGGTGGTCAGGTAGAGAATACCGAGGCGTTCGGGTGAACTATGGTTAAGGAACTCGGCAAAATGCCCCCGTAACTTCGGGAGAAGGGGGGCCATGTCTGGTGAGAGGACTTGCTCCTCGAGCTGGGTGTGGCCGCAGAGACCAGCGAGAAGCGACTGTTTACTAAAAACACAGGTCCGTGCGAAGCCGTAAGGCGATGTATACGGACTGACGCCTGCCCGGTGCTGGAACGTTAAGGGGACCGGTTAGTCCGACTTCGGTCGGGCGAAGCTGAGAACTTAAGCGCCAGTAAACGGCGGTGGTAACTATAACCATCCTAAGGTAGCGAAATTCCTTGTCGGGTAAGTTCCGACCTGCACGAATGGCGTAACGACTTCTCGACTGTCTCAACCATAGGCCCGGTGAAATTGCACTACGAGTAAAGATGCTCGTTTCGCGCAGCAGGACGGAAAGACCCCGGGACCTTTACTACAGTTTGATATTGGTGTTCGGTTCGGCTTGTGTAGGATAGCTGGGAGACTTTGAAACGCGGACGCCAGTTCGCGGTGAGTCGTCGTTGAAATACCAGTCTGGTCGTGCTGGATGTCTAACCTGGGTCCGTGATCCGGATCAGGGACAGTGTCTGATGGGTAGTTTAACTGGGGCGGTTGCCTCCTAAAGAGTAACGGAGGCGCCCAAAGGTTCCCTCAGCCTGGTTGGCAATCAGGTGTTGAGTGTAAGTGCACAAGGGAGCTTGACTGTGAGACCGACGGGTCGAGCAGGGACGAAAGTCGGGACTAGTGATCCGGCGGTGGCTTGTGGAAGCGCCGTCGCTCAACGGATAAAAGGTACCCCGGGGATAACAGGCTGATCTTCCCCAAGAGTCCATATCGACGGGATGGTTTGGCACCTCGATGTCGGCTCGTCGCATCCTGGGGCTGGAGTCGGTCCCAAGGGTTGGGCTGTTCGCCCATTAAAGCGGTACGCGAGCTGGGTTTAGAACGTCGTGAGACAGTTCGGTCCCTATCCGCTGCGCGCGCAGGAATATTGAGAAGGGCTGTCCCTAGTACGAGAGGACCGGGACGGACGAACCTCTGGTGTGCCAGTTGTTCTGCCAAGGGCATGGCTGGTTGGCTACGTTCGGGAGGGATAACCGCTGAAAGCATCTAAGCGGGAAGCCTGCTTCGAGATGAGTATTCCCACCCACTTGATGGGGTAAGGCTCCCAGTAGACGACTGGGTTGATAGGCCGGATCTGGAAGCCCAGTAATGGGTGGAGGTGACCGGTACTAATAGGCCGAGGGCTTGTCCTCAGTTGCTCGCGTCCACTGTGTTGGTTCTGAAACCACGAACAGCCCCACATCCCTGATGTGGTGCGGCATTGTTCGACAGTTTCATAGTGTTTCGGTGGTCATAGCGTGAGGGAAACGCCCGGTTACATTCCGAACCCGGAAGCTAAGCCTCACAGCGCCGATGGTACTGCAGGGGGGACCCTGTGGGAGAGTAGGACGCCGCCGAACAAAACTTGAAGAAAACCCCGCACCTTTCGGTGCGGGGTTTTCTGCGTTTAGGGTCTTTGTTATGCGCTATGACCTCGTCATCTTCGACAACGACGGTGTGCTCGTCGACAGTGAGCCCATCTCCAACCGGCACCTCGCCGCCTATCTCACCGAGCTGGGGTATCCGACCTCCTACGAGGACTCGCTGCGGGACTACATGGGCTCGGCCATGCACCGCGTGCACGATCTGGTCGCGGAGCGGACCGGGGAGCGGTTGCCGGCGGACTTCGACGATGTCTTTCACGCTCGGGTGTTCGCGGCCTTCGAGCGGGAGTTGAAGCCTGTGGTGGGGGCCGAGGGGGTGCTGGAGAAGCTGGCCGCGGACGGGGTGCCGTACTGTGTGGCCTCCTCCGGGAGCCATGAGCGGATTCGGGTGGGGCATCGGACGACCGGGCTGACGCGGTGGTTCGAGGAGGGGCGGATCTTCAGCTCGCAGGATGTCGGGCGGGGGAAGCCGGACCCGGATCTGTTTCTGTATGCCGCTGAGCGGATGGGGATCGCTCCCGAGCGGTGTGTCGTGGTCGAGGACAGCCCGTTGGGTGTGCAGGCCGCTGTGGCCGCTGGGATGGATGTCTACGGGTTCACGGCGATGACTCCGGCCGCGCGGTTGGCGGGGGCCACCGGACTCTTCGGTGACATGGGCGAGTTGATCGACCTGCTATGAGCCGGGCGACAGTCCGAAGCTGAGCGAAATTCATCTTTGGCTGGATCTACCCACGAGTACGCCGGGGCCCTACGCTCGCCGCCATGACTGATGTGCTGCGGCGCGGCAGGGCCTCGTTGGCGTTCGGCTTCTTCGCCCAGGGCGTGGCGTTTGCGCTGCTGGTGACCCGTATCCCGGCGATCCAGGATCGGTACGGGGTCTCTGACGCGCTGCTGCCCGCCTTCCTCGCCGCCGTGCCGATCCTTGCCGGGGCCGGGAGTGTGGCGACCGAGCGGCTGGTGAGGCGGGTGCCGCCGAGTCTGGTGTTGCGGTGGTCCCAGCCGGTGGTGTTCTTGGCGCTGCTGGGCGTCGCGGCCGGGGACCGGATGGTCGAGCTGGGGGTGGCGCTCGGGGCGTTCGGCCTGTCCGTGGGGGCGCTGGACGCCTCGATGAACATGCTCGGGGTCAGCCTCCAGCGGTCGTACGGGCGCAGCATCATGCTGAGTTTTCACGCCGCGTACAGCCTGGGCGGGATTCTGGGGGCCTCGCTGGCGTGGGTCGGGGCGCGTTGGGACTTCGCGCTGTTCGTGTCGTATCTGCCGGTCATGGTGGTGTTGCTGCCGGCCGCGCTGGTGGGGAGCCGGTGGTACGCCGACGGGGAGCCCGCGCCGGCGGCCGAGGAGCCGGAGAAGGGCTCGGGTGCGGGCGTCGGGTTCAAGGTGCTGTTGCCGCTGTGTCTGGTGATGACCTTCGCGTACATCGGGGATTCGACGGTCTCCAACTGGAGCGCGAAGTATCTCGAGGACGTGCTGGGCAGCAGTGAGCAGTTGGCGACCGTGCCGTACAACGTCTACATGGTGACGACCCTGCTGGGACGGGCCATCGGGGACTTCGGGGTACGGCGGTTCGGGGCCGTGGCTGTGGTGCGGGGCGGGGCCGTGGTAGCCGCGGGTGGGTTCGCCGTGGTGGCCGGGGCGCCCGGGGCCTGGGTCGGGATGCTCGGGTTCACCTTGCTGGGGCTGGGGTTGTGCGTGCTGGTGCCGCAGACCTTCGCGGCGGCGGGGCGGATGTTCCCAGGGGCGTCCGATACGGCTGTGGCTCGACTTAATGTGTTCAACTATGTGGGCTTTTTGATCGGTTCGGCGTTGGTGGGAGCCTTGGGCGATGCGTGGAGCTATCGCGGGGCGATGCTTGTGCCGATGGTGTTGGTGCTGGTGACGCTTGTGTATGCCCGTTCGTTCGAGACTCAACCTGACCGATACGGTGGCGGGCATGAGCGGCCGCGCACAGCTGATGTGGGACGAGGCAGTAACGGGCTATGACTTCGGGCCGGAGCATCCGATGGATCCGGTCCGGCTCGCCCTCACCCGTCGACTCGTGGAGTCCTTCGGGCTCGACCAGGACGTGGATGTGGTCGCGGCGAAGGCGGCCGGGGAGTCGACCTTGCGGCTGGTGCACCGGGAGGACTACATCGCGGCCGTGAAGGCGGCGTCGGTGGATCCTCGGGCGGCGGACGGGTCGTACGGGATCGGGACGTTGGATGATCCGGCGTTCGCTGGGATGCATGAGGTTTCCGCGTTGATCGCCGGGCAGTCGGTGGGGGCTGCGGAGGCTGTGTGGCGGGGGGACGCGCTGCATGCGGTGAACTTCGCGGGTGGGTTGCATCATGCGATGCCGGGGGGTGCGTCGGGGTTCTGCATCTACAACGATGCGTCGCTGGCGATTGCGCGGTTGCTGGAGCTCGGGGCCGAGCGGGTCGCGTATGTGGATGTCGATGTGCATCACGGGGACGGGGTGCAGGCGGCGTTCTGGGAGGATCCGCGGGTTCTGACGATCTCTCTGCATGAGCATCCGCGGACGCTGTTTCCGCAGACCGGGTGGCCGGAGGAGACGGGGGCCTCGGGGGTCGCGGAGGGGTCGGCGGTGAATGTGGCGTTGCCGGCAGGGACGGGGGATGCGGGCTGGTTGCGGGCGTTTCATGCTGTGGTGCCGGAGTTGATGGCTGAGTTTCGGCCGCAGGTGCTGGTGACGCAGCATGGGGCGGATACGCACTTCGAGGATCCGTTGGCGCATCTGGCGGTGTCGTTGGATGCGCAGCGGGCTGTGCAGGTTGCCTGTCATGAGTTGGCGCATGAGTACGCCGATGGGCGGTGGGTGGCACTCGGGGGTGGTGGGTACGCGGTGGTGGAGGTTGTGCCGCGGTCCTGGACTCATCTGGTGGGGATCGCTGCGGGGCGGGAGATTGCTCCGGAGGCGTCTATTCCTGAGGAGTGGCGGCAGGAAGTGTTCGCGCGTACGCGGCAGTTGGCGCCGGTGCGGATGACTGATGGGCGGTGGCCTGTGAAGTGGGGGGCGTGGGAGGCGGGGTACGACCCTGCGGACCGGCTGGATCAGGCGGTGCTGGCGGCTCGGCGGGCCGTGTTTCCGTTGCGGGGGCTGTTGGCGTAGGGGCCCTTTT
The DNA here is from genome assembly GCF_027270315.1 of Streptomyces cinnabarinus. Taxonomy (NCBI): domain Bacteria; kingdom Bacillati; phylum Actinomycetota; class Actinomycetes; order Kitasatosporales; family Streptomycetaceae; genus Streptomyces; species Streptomyces cinnabarinus. The sequence continues at coordinate 5,091,067 of NZ_CP114413.1, forward strand.
TCGCTCCCGCCGCCCCTACCCGTCCCATCCCGCCGGACGGGCTGGAAGTCGGGCGGGCTGAAAGTCGTCCAGGCGCGGTGTCGGCCCCCGTTACGCCAACCGTGCGCACTTCCCCTGTTCCGGCGTCCGCCGCCGCCCCTGTCCGTCAGCATCGCTCTCGTGTTGTCCATTGGGGCTCTGCGGGGGCATCTGGTTGCTGCTCGGTTGGCTGGGGTGGTGGCCACCTCTCGGGAAGCGAGTCTGCGGAGTTATCGGTTGTTCGCTGCCCGGGATCCCCGGGTGCTGATGGGGATCGATCCGTGTGCCGCCTGGGGGCGGCGGGAGTTGGTTGAACTGATGGCCGACAAGTGTGGGGGTTCTCGCGATCCGCGGCGCGTTGACGGGCATGATGTGATCGATCCTGAGCGGACGTTGGCCGGGCTTGATGCGTTCGCCGGGCGGATTCGGGCGGTCGCCGAGCGGGGCGGGACGGTGCTGATCGGTACCGGGCATCCGCATCGACTGCTCGGTTTCTACGCCGCCCTCGCGGACGCTCTCTCGGCGGCAGGGTGTGCCGTACTCACACCGGCGCAGGGTCGCTGTGTCGACATAACGACCCGGTTCGGTCTACGCACGTACAACCTCGACTACGTCAGAGGAGTCGCGCTGGTACGCGATCCCGACGCCGTAAGCCCCGGTAGTGAGCCCGGCGCACACACGCATTCGCCGCTCCCGGTTCGTATCGCGCTGGCGGCCGCCGCCGAGGCCGACGGGACCTTGCCGGAGCTGGTGATCGGGGATCACGGCTGGGTCTGCGGGGCAGGTCAGCTGGGGTTTGAGGCCATTGGGCTCGCCGATACCGATGACCCCGCGCTCTTCGTGGGGGAGGCCGAGGGGGTCGTGTCCGTCGTCGTTCCACTTGATGACGCTGTGCGGTCTGTTTACTACCGGCCGCTTACCCGCTACGTACTCAATCGAGCGTGTCTGTCACAGTAGGCCGCCGATGGGTGCACCTCTTCCCCACTCGCATCACCCGCCCCTACATTGGGGAGTGAGCACGCAGCGACGAAGAGTCACCGGAAGGGGAAGCCGGTGGCCGTCGAGTGCGGAAGGTTCAGGTGTGTCATGGCTGCAGCTGGCGAGAGGCCTCTGAACGAGGTTCAGTTCCTTACCGTGGCGGAAGTCGCCTCGGTGATGCGAGTGTCGAAGATGACCGTGTACCGGCTGGTGCACAGCGGTCATCTGCCCGCGATCCGGGTGGGGCGGTCCTTCCGCGTCCCCGAGCAAGCGGTACACGAGTACCTCCGTGAGAGCTATGTGGGGGTGGAAACCGCCTGACGGCAAGGGGTACGGGGGGATCCTCGGGGTGCCGGTGGATCCCTCCCGTTCACCTCGATTACGACCTCAGCGCTCGGGCGGGTAGGCTAGCCCCTCGTAGGTCGTGTGGGCCCATGGCGCCCAAACACCGAGTGATGAGAAGTGAGCGAGGGTAGTCGTGGGCTCTGTTATCAAGAAGCGGCGCAAGCGGATGGCCAAGAAGAAGCACCGCAAGCTGCTCAAGCGCACGCGCGTTCAGCGTCGCAACAAGAAGTAGTTCGCGACGCGAGCCGCGAGAGTGTGAGTGTGGCCCCCACCGTTTTCGGGTGGGGGCCACGCGCCTTTTCCGGGGTGGTCGTGCGGTGGGCCGGACCCTGTGCGGATGTCCGGACGGCAAGAATGGCTTGGTCTGTTCGTACGTCCGTGGCTGCCGTCACTTCGTGCATTGGGTGGTCATCACAGCGCAACATCGACCCGCTAGGTTGGCCGCACACGGGGAACCCGGCAGGGTAACGAGCAGCGGTACATCGGGTCTGGACGATTCCTGGAAGGAAGGCGCTGATCTTGGGCAAGGTCGTGCTCGTGACCGGAGTGGCCCGTCAACTGGGGGGCCGGTTCGTACGACGGATCCAGCGTGACCCGGAAGTGGACCGGGTCGTCGCCGTGGACGCGGTACCGCCCGAGCACCACCTGGGCGGCGCGGACTTCATCCAGGCCGACATCCGGCAGCCGACCATAGCGCGGGTCCTGGCCGAGACGGCCGCGGACACCGTCGTCCACATGGATGTGACGGGCACGGCGCTCGGCAGTGGCAGCCGGACCACGGTCAAGGAGACCAACGTCATCGGCACCATGCAGCTGCTCGGGGCCTGCCAGAAGTCGCCGACGGTAAAGCGGCTGGTGGTGAAGTCCAGTACGAACGTGTACGGCTCCGCGCCGCGGGATCCGGCCGTGTTCACCGAGACCACGCCGCCGAAGTCGCTGCCCAGCGGCGGGTTCGCCAAGGACACCGTCGAGGTCGAGGGCTATGTGCGCGGGTTCGCGCGGCGGCGGCCGGACGTGGCCGTGTGTGTGCTGCGGTTCGCCAACATCCTCGGGCCGACCGCGGACTCACCGCTCGCCGCGTACTTCTCGCTGCCGGTCCTGCCGACCGTCTTCGGCTACGACCCGAGGCTTCAGTTCGTGCACGAGGACGATGTGATCGAGGTGCTGCGGATCGCCTCGCACGAGCCGCAGCGCGGCACCCTCAACAGCGGCACCTTCAATATCGCCGGTGACGGAGTCCTGCTGCTGTCGCAGTGCTCGCGACGGCTCGGCCGGCCCACCGTGCCCCTGCTGCTGCCCGCCGTCACCTGGGCCGGCTCGCTGGTGCGCACGCTCGGCATGACGGACTTCTCGCCCGAACAGATCCGGCTGCTCACCCACGGCAGGGTCGTGTCGACGGACCAGATGCGGGAGACCCTCGGCTTCCGGCCCAAGTACACGACCGCGGAGACCTTCGCGGACTTCACCCGCAGCCGCGGACCCGGACTGCTCCCGCCGGAGGCCCTCGCGGGGGCCGTCGACCGGATCGCCGCGCTGCCCCTCGCGGGCAGCGGTCACCCCCCGACGCAGAGCGCCAACTGAGGAGCGCATCAACGATGGCGGACGCCAAGGTCATTCCGTTCGACGACGACCGCTCCCGCGCGGGTGCCGTAACGCGGCCGCCGCGCCGCCGGAGCACGACGGGGAAACGGCGCAAGAGCGCGGAGCCCACGCTGGTGGGCGAGGTCCAGCCCCTGCCCGGCAGGGCTGTCGCGCAGGATGATGTACCAGTGACGGAACAGAAGCCGGAGACCCAGGAGAAGCCGGAGCCCCAGGACGGCGGCGGTCTGGAGCGGCGGATCGCGGGCGGTCTGTCCTTCCTGCGCCGGCGGCTCACGGGGGACTACGAGGTCGATGACTTCGGCTACGACGAGGAGCTGACCGACCAGGTCCTGATGTCGCTGCTGCGGCCGGTGTACGAGAAGTACTTCCGGGTCGAGGTGAAGGGCGTGGAGAACATCCCGTCCGAGGGCGGCGCCCTGATCGTGGCCAACCACTCCGGCACGCTGCCGCTGGACGGCCTGATGATGCAGGTCGCCGTCCACGACAACCACCCCACGGGCCGTCATCTACGGCTGCTCGCGGCGGACCTGGTCTTCATGCTGCCGGTGGTCAACGAGCTCGCCCGCAAGCTGGGCCACACCCTGGCGTGCGCGGAGGACGCGGAGCGGCTGCTCGGCCAGGGCGAGCTGGTCGGGGTGATGCCGGAGGGCTTCAAGGGCATCGGGAAGCCCTTCAGCGAGCGCTACAAGCTCCAGCGGTTCGGCCGCGGCGGCTTTGTCTCGACGGCGCTGCGGCAGGGCGCTCCGATCATCCCGTGCTCGATCGTGGGCGCGGAGGAGATCTACCCGATGATCGGCAACGCCAAGACGCTGGCCCGGGTGCTCGGCTTCCCGTACTTCCCGCTGACCCCGACCTTCCCCTGGCTCGGCCCGCTGGGCGCGGTCCCGCTGCCGACGAAGTGGACGATCCAGTTCGGCGAGCCGATCCGCACGGACGGCTATCCGCCGGAGGCGGCCGAGGACCCGATGCTGATGTTCAACCTGACCGACCAGGTCAGGGAACAGATCCAGCACACTCTGTACAAGCTGCTGGTCCAGCGCAGGTCGGTCTTCTTCTAGACCTCCGCGCTAGATATTTGCGGACAGAAGAAACGTTTATACGGCAATGGGGGCGCCCTTCCTGAGCAGGAAGGGCGCCCCCATTCGCGTACCGGCTAGTTCGCGTCCTCGCCGTCGATGCCGAGTCCGGGGAGCAGGCCCGGGAGCAGGGGCGGGAGGGTGACGTCCGGTTCGGGGACGGGCGAGTTGCTGGCGGACGGGGTGGTGCTGTCCGTGCTGTCCTGCGGCGGGTCGAGCAGGCCGCCGGTGCTGCCGCCGAGCAGTCCGTCGTCCTGGCTGTCGGAGCCCGCGGACCTGCTGGGGCTGCCGCTGCTGGACTGGCGGCCGTCGGAGGCGCTGTTGCCGCTGCTGGGGGCCGCGGAGCGGTCCGTGCCGGAGGAGCCGGTGGAGGACGCGCCGGGGCCTCCTCGGCGCCCGCTGTCGCCGCCGCCCCGGGCCGGGGGTTCGGGCAGCAGGGACTGGAGCGGGGCCACTTCTTCGTCTATGGCGGCGAAGACCGACGTCACCTGCTCGCCGACGTCGCCGAGCTGGACGGGGAGGCGGTCGCGCAGGGCGCCCCAGGTGTCCCGGTGCGAGCGGGAGAAGGAGTCCAGCGCCTGGATGGGGCCCAGGGAGTCCGGGTCGGCCTCGTAGGCCGCGGAGAGCAGCCGGTGGCCCTCGGAGGCGTCGTGATGCATGCCTGACAGGGCGCGCCGGATCTCGCCGAGCGACTCGTGGTCTAGCGGGCCGCCGCGGTCGCGCTCCATCAGTCGGCGGGCCTCGTTCAGCCGCGTGGAGGCCTGGTCGAGGAAGACCCGGCCGCGCTCGGTGTCGCCGTCGGCGAGGCCGCGCTTGAAGTCCTCGATGCCGCGCTTGAGGCCGTAGAGCGAGTCTCCGGGCAGGGCGTCGCCGCTGGCCGCGGCGACGCCGCCGAAGGCTCCGGCGGCCACACCGACGCTGAGGCCGCCCGCGGCGAGGCCCTTGGTGAGCCGGGAGCGCGGTCGCAGTTTGCCCAGCGGGCTGGCCCGGTGTGCGCCCCGGGCCCGGTGGGAGCGCTGCTCCGGTACCGAATCAGCCCCGCCTCCTGCGCCCTCCAGCAGCATGGCCTCCATCGCGGCCACGAGCTGGGCCCGCTGCACGACCTTGACCTCGGGATCCAGTTCCGGTCTTGGCAGCTCGCCGAGACCCGAGGCCAGGGCCAGGAGACGGCCCCGCTCGGTCTGTTCCGCAGCTGCCGGGGCCGGTGCCGATCCTTCTGGCTGCTCGGCCGCCGTGCCCCGGTCGGACTGCTCCTCCAGGGCCTGGGCGAAGGCGTTCGCCCGCCGGTGCGCCGATACGTTCGCGATCACTGGCGGCACCTCCTCTCGTCATGACGGTCGACTCCCCAGGGGGTCCTGAGGGTTGCACTCCCTGACCGCGTCCACACGATCGGGTGATCGGAGGCGGCCGGGTAGTGACCACAGGGAGCCTGCATCCCGCACAACGAGCGTCGCGGCACTTGGGTTACGGACGGCGGATGATCGGATCGGGGAGTCAACGGACTTTCACCGACAGCGAGTTGGACGCTACCGAGCGTGCGCGGTCAGCGGGCGTCGTCCGGCAGCAGCCGGGCGAGGGTGCGTACGGCCCGGTACTGGAGGGTCTTGATGGCGCCCTCGTTCTTGCCCATGACGCGGGCGGTCTCGGCGACGGACAGGCCCTGCAGGAAGCGGAGCGTGACGCACTCCTGCTGCTGCGGGTTGAGCCGTCGTACGGCGTCCAGCAGGGCGGCGTTGGAGAGCGACTCCAGCACCGAGTCCTCCGGGGAGCGCTCGACCTCGTTGGCGTCGAGCATCTCGCCGGTGGTGACCTCCAGCCGGAAGCGGCTGGACTTGAAGTGGTCGGCGACCAGGTTGCGGGCGATGGTGACGAGCCAGGCGCCGAAGTCCCGGCCCTGCCAGGTGAAGGTGCCGATCCGGCGCAGGGCCCGCAGAAAGGTCTCACTGGTGAGGTCCTCGGCGGTGGCCTTACCTCCGACCCGGTAGTAGATGTACCGATAGACGGTGTCGCTGTACTGGTCGTAGAGCCGCCCGAAGGCGTCGGCCTCGCCGGCCTGCGCGCGCTCCACGAGATCCATCATGCGGGCGCTGTCGCTGTCCGCGGCCGGGCGCCGGGTGGTCGTGGCACCGGCCGAACGCCCCCGTCTGCCGACGGCGGCACCACCGTCGGCGAGCGCGTAGCAGGGGCCGACGGGGGCGGCGGCCACGGCGAGTGCGGGGACGGCGTACGCGGTGGGGACGAAGCCGCGCAACAGGTCCTGGACCGTTGCGCGCAGCGTAGCCAGGCCCGAGGCGTCAACCCCGACGTGTGGGTACACGGGACTCCCAGAGGCAGAGCTTCCATCACGTGCAGTGCGGGACCGTTCACCCGTCGTAGCGACGGAGGGGTACCGGTTTGCGTCTGAGGAGAATAACGCTTCGTACAGGCGCTGCTACACCCAGTTGCTCAAATCATCGATTACGTCGCTTCTGTAACCGATTGACGCCCGATCAAGTGCCGCACAGTGACCACTTGTTGATCAGAAGAGATCGACTTTCGGCCGGGTCCAGGGCGTGTTGTGGCCGTGTGCAGCCAAGGTGACTGGACAGGGCGTTGTGCGGGTACGACGCCGTGATTGGCCGTGTTCGCCCGGCGTGGGCCGCTGTTGATCAGAGCTGTACGGCGATGAACCGCCGCGAACTACCGCTTGCGGCGTGACAGGGCGATCGCCGCCGCCGTACCGCCGGCCACCGCGCCGACGCCCGCCGCGGCCGGGATGCCCACCTTCGCCGCCTTGCGGCCGGTGCGGTAGTCGCGCAGCCGCCAGTCCAGTTGGCGGGCGTGCTTGCGGAGCTTGGTGTCCGGGTTGATCGCGTAGGGGTGGCCCACCAGGGACAGCATCGGGATGTCGTTGTGGCTGTCGCTGTAGGCCGCGCAGCGGCTCAGGTCCAGGCCCTCCGCGGCGGCGAGGGCGCGCACCGCCTCCGCCTTGGCCGGGCCGTGCAGCGGTTCGCCGACCAGCTTGCCCGTGTAGACGCCGTCCACCGACTCGGCGACCGTGCCCAGCGCGCCGGTCAGGCCCAGCCGCCGCGCGATCACCTGGGCGATCTCCACCGGCGCCGCCGTCACCAGCCACACCTTCTGGCCCGCGTCCAGGTGCGCCTGGGCCAGCGCCCGGGTGCCCGGCCAGATCCGCTCCGCCATGTACTCGTCGTAGATCTCCTCGCCGATCGACTGGAGTTCGGAGACCCGATGCCCCTGCACGATCGACAGCGCGGAGTCCCGGGCCTCCTGCATGTGCTCCGGGTCCTCGACCCCGGCGAGCCGGAACCACGCCTGCTGCCAGGCGAACTTGGCCAGGTCGCGGGTCTCGAAGAACTTCCGCTTGTACAGGCCCCGGCCGAAGTGGAACAGCGCGGCGCCCTGCATCACGGTGTTGTCCAGGTCGAAGAAGGCGGCTGCCTTGTCGTCCCCGAGCACCGGGAACTCCGGTTCCTCCTCCGGCACCGTGTCGGGGACCGACTTGCGCGCGGCCTCCGCCGAGGCCTCGCCTGCCAACACGCTCCGCGCGGTGGCGGAGCGCCTACGAGGGGTGAGCCATCCGAGAGCGGCCATGGCGTGAGCATAGCCAGTTTGTTCGGTGCTTCCGGAGTCGAGAGGTTTGAAGGCTGTGAACTCTCCGCGACCGTGTCGTTAAAGAACTGATCCGGTCAGCGCGTTGTCCGACGGTTTTACGCGGGTCCGTCCGGCCGCCCGCCGCGCGAGAATGGCCGACATGACTCCCCTCTTCCGCCGCAGCAGGGCCCGGGCGCCCCAGGAGCGGCTCGTCACCCTCATCCGCAAGCCGGGCTGTCATCTGTGTGATGACGCACAGATCGTCATCGAGAAGGTCTGCGCCGATCTCGGGGTCCCCTGGGAGCAGAAGGACATCACCGAGGACCGCCAACTCCACGACGAGTACTGGGAACAGATCCCCGTGGTGCTCGTCGACGGGGAGCAGCACACCTTCTGGCGGGTGAACGAGGACCGCCTCCGCCGGGCACTGACCGACTAGTACAACTGGTCCGGCCGGTCGCTTAGGATCGATGGAGAAGTGGTCTTGGGGGCGGGATTGACGAGGGAAGTGTGCGGTTTTGCCTCCAGGACAGACGCGCGTGACCCCGGTCACGTTGGCCGGGCAAATCGGACACCATCTTTGTGCACGCGTTCACAAAGACATAGCCTGCTTTCGACGGGGCGGTCTGGGGACGTACGACCGCCTGCAGCCCCGCTCTACCCGCAGGAGCACCGTGGCAACTGGCCGAACTCACCGACCGGCGACCCGTAGCCGAGGGATTCCCGAGGCCACCGTCGCCAGGCTTCCGCTGTACCTCCGTGCGCTGACCGCACTGTCGGAGCGCTCGGTACCCACGGTCTCCTCCGAGGAGCTCGCGGCCGCGGCGGGGGTCAACTCCGCCAAGCTGCGCAAGGACTTCTCCTACCTGGGCTCCTACGGGACGCGCGGTGTGGGGTACGACGTCGAGTATCTCGTCTACCAGATCTCCCGCGAACTGGGGCTGACGCAGGACTGGCCGGTTGTGATCGTAGGTATCGGTAACCTCGGCGCCGCGCTGGCCAACTACGGCGGGTTCGCGTCCCGTGGTTTCCGGGTCGCGGCGCTGATCGACGCCGATCCCGCAATGGCCGGAAAGCCTGTCGCCGGGATCCCCGTGCAGCACTCCGACGACCTCGAGAAGATCATCGAGGACAACGGCGTGTCCATCGGTGTCATCGCCACCCCGGCCGGTGCCGCGCAGCCGGTGTGCGACCGGCTGGTGGCCGCCGGGGTCACCTCCATCCTGAACTTCGCGCCGACCGTGCTGACCGTCCCGGACGGCGTGGACGTGCGCAAGGTCGATCTCTCCATCGAGCTTCAGATCCTCGCCTTCCACGAGCAGCGCAAGGCCGGCGAGGAGGCCGCGGCGAACGAGGGCACCGGTGCGGCGCCCGCCGTGCGCGGTGAGTCCGGCGACAAGGGACCCGACGGGGACGTACCCGCCGTGATGCCGGCATGAGTCTTCTCGTCGTAGGACTGAGCCACCGCAGCGCTCCGGTGAGCGTGCTGGAGCGGGCCGCGCTGAGCGCGGACGCGCAGATCAAGCTGCTCCAGGACACCGTCGCCGCGGAGCCGGCGAGCGAGGCCGCGGTGCTCGCCACCTGCAACCGGATCGAGCTGTACGCCGACGTGGACAAGTTCCACGCCGGTGTCGCCGAGCTGTCGACGCTGCTGGCCCAGCACAGCGGGGTCGGGCTCGACGAGCTGACGCCGTATCTGTACGTCCACTACGAGGACCGGGCCGTCCACCATCTGTTCTCGGTGGCCTGCGGGCTGGACTCGATGGTCGTCGGCGAGGGCCAGGTCCTCGGGCAGATCAAGGACTCGCTGGCCCGGGCACAGGACCTGCACACCGCCGGGCGGCTGCTGAACGACCTCTTCCAGCAGGCGCTGCGGGTCGGCAAGCGGGCGCACTCCGAGACCGGGATCGACCGGGCCGGGCAGTCGCTGGTCACCTTCGGGCTGGAGCAGCTCTCCGGTGGTACGGCTGTGCCGGACTGGGCGCGTGCGAAGTCGGCGCTGGTCATCGGTGCCGGGTCGATGTCCTCGCTGGCGGCGGCGACGCTGGTTCGGGCCGGGGTCGCCGAGGTCGTGATCGCGAACCGTACGGCCGACCGGGCCGAGCGGCTCGTGGAGATCCTGAACGAGGGCGGTACGGCCGGGGTGGCCCGCGCGGTGTCCATGGACGCGGTGGCGGATGAACTGACACGTGCCGATGTCGTGGTGTCGTGCACCGGGGCTACGGGGCTGGTGCTGACGGGCGAGGCTGTTGCCGGGGCCGTCGCTGGTCGGGTGCCGGACGCTGGTGCGAGCGCGGGGTCGGTCGCGCGGCCCGGCGCTGACGGGGTGCCGCCTGCGCCCACCCGTGCAGCCCCAGGCGGCACGAATGCCCGCAGCTTGACGGGCGGTGCCGGCGATGAGGAGAACTGTCCTCTCGATCTCGCCGCCGTTCCGACCGGCTTCTCCGTGATGGGTGAAGCCGCCGTCGCCGGTATGGACGCGGCCACGCTTGAGCAGCACGCCGCCTGGGTCGACAACGGGATTCCGCGGCCGTACAGCCCCGCCGACGAGACCGAGGCCATCGCCGCGCTCGCTGCCGCCGTCGCCACCGTCGGGCGGATTCCCGAGCGGCGCAGGCCCGAGGCGGTCGTCGAGGCGCCGCGGCCCGAACCCGTGCTGTATCTGCTCGATCTCGCCATGCCGCGGGACATCGACGCCGCCGTGCACCGGCTCGGCGGGGTGCGGCTGGTGGACATCGAGTCGCTGGCCGAGGCTTCCGCGGACGCCCCCATGGCCGCCGATGTCGACCAAGTGCGGCGGATCGTCTCCGACGAGGTCGCCGCCTTCGGCGCGGCGCTGCGGGCCGCGCACATCACGCCCACCGTGGTCGCGCTGCGGACCATGGCCGCCGATGTCGTCGCCGGTGAGATCGCCCGGCTCGAAGGGCGGCTGCCGGGTCTTGACGACAAGCACCGCAACGAGATCACCCAGACCGTGAAGCGCGTCGTGGACAAGCTCCTGCACGCGCCGACCGTACGGGTCAAGCAGCTCGCGGCCGAACCCGGCGGTGCCGGGTACGCGGACGCGCTGCGGACCCTGTTCGACCTCGACCCCGAGACGGTGGCCGCCGTCTCCCGGGCCGAGGACAGCACAGAGAAGCACGACCAGAACCGAGGGCCGGCATGAACGACAAGGCACTACGGCTCGGGACCCGGCGGAGCAAGCTCGCCATGGCCCAGTCCGGGCAGGTGGCGGACGCCGTGAGCCAGGTGACCGGACGGCCCGTCGAGCTCGTCGAGATCACCACGTACGGGGATGTATCGCGGGAGCACCTCGCGCAGATCGGCGGCACGGGTGTGTTCGTCACCGCGCTGCGTGACGCGCTGGTGCGCGGCGAGGTCGACTTCGCCGTGCACTCGCTGAAGGACCTGCCGACGGCGCAGCCCGAGGAGCTGGCGCTGGCCGCCGTCCCGCTGCGCGAGGACCCGCGCGACGTGATCGTCGCCCGGGACGCGCTGAAGTTCACCGATCTGCCGCGCGGGGCGCGCATCGGTACGGGTTCGCCGCGCCGCATGGCCCAGCTGAACGCGTACGCCCGCGCGCACGGACTCGATATCGAGACGGTTGCGATCCGCGGGAACGTCGACACGCGGATCCGGTACGTGCACGATGGTGAGCTCGACGCGGTCGTTCTGGCCGCCGCCGGACTGAACCGGATCGGTCGCATCGACGAGGTGACCGACTTCCTGTCGGTCGACACGGTTTTGCCCGCCCCCGGCCAGGGGGCCCTGGCGATCGAGTGCACCGCGGACAACGCGGACCTCATCGCCGCGCTCGGTGAGCTCGACGACCCCTTCACCCGGGTCGCCGTCACCGCCGAGCGGTCACTGCTCGCCGCCCTGGAGGCCGGTTGCAGCGCCCCCGTGGGCGCCTTGGCCGACCTTCTGGCCGACGGGCAGATTGTCAAGGAAATGCGCCTGCGCGGCGTCGTCGGCACGACCGACGGCACCCGCATGGTGCAGCTGTCCACCACCGGTCCCGTGCCCGAGACGCACGAGCAGGCGCTGGCACTCGGTCGCGAACTCGCCGCCGAGATGCTCGCGCAGGGCGCGGCCGGTCTGATGGGGGAGCGAGCACAGTGAGCCCCACCACCCTTCCCGCCGGCCTCGAACACGGGCACGTCACCTTCCTGGGTGCCGGACCCGGGGATCCGGGACTGCTGACTCTGCGCGCCGTCGAGGCGCTGGCGAACGCGGATGTTCTCGTCGCCGAGCACGAGGTGCTCGACGTCGTACGCGTCCACGCCAGGACAGGCGTCGCCGTCGTGCACACGGACCCTTCGTCGGAGCCGGGCACACCTCAGCTAGCAGTTGTTGACGGTGCGTCAACAACCGCTGGAGCACCCGCTGTGCGGGATGCGGCACATCTTGTCATGGAGGCCGCGCGGGGCGGCAGGCGGGTCGTGCGTGCGGTGTCCGGGGACCCCGGGCTCGACACGTACGCCGCCGAGGAGATGCTGGCGTGCGCCGCCGCCGGGGTGCCTTTCGAGGTGGTCCCCGGTGTCGCGGCCGCGGTCGGCGTGCCCGCGTACGCCGGTGTGCCGCTGCGCGACGCGCAGGGTGCGGACGTGCGGTTCGTGGACGCGCGCACGGCGTCGGACCGGTGCTGGACGGAGGTCGGTGCCTCGGACGGGACGGTGGTCGTCTCCACGACGCTCGACTCCGTCGGCGCCGCGGCCGGTGAGCTGGTGGCCGCCGGCCGTAAGCCGGACACCCCGATGACGGTGACGGTCGCCGGTACGACCACGCGGCAGCGGACCTGGACCGCGACGCTCGGCACCATCGCGCAGACGCTGAAGCAGGCCAAGGTGCTGCCCTCGCCCGAAGGCGGGCGACCGGTGATAGCCGTGGTCGGCGAGCGGTCCGCGACGGCTCAGCGCGAGCAGCTGTCGTGGTTCGAGTCCAAGCCGCTCTTCGGGTGGCGGGTGCTGGTGCCGCGCACCAAGGAGCAGGCGGCTTCGCTCTCCGACCAGCTTCGGTCGTACGGGGCGGTCCCGCACGAGGTGCCGACGATCGCCGTCGAGCCGCCGCGCACGCCGCAGCAGATGGAGCGGGCGGTCAAGGGCCTGGTCACGGGCCGCTACGAGTGGATCGCCTTCACCTCGGTGAACGCGGTCAAGGCGGTGCGCGAGAAGTTCGAGGAGTACGGGCTCGACGCTCGGGCGTTCGCCGGTATCAAGGTCGCCGCGGTGGGCGAGCAGACGGCGAAGGCGCTGATCGCGTTCGGTGTGAAGCCGGACCTCGTGCCCTCGGGCGAGCAGTCGGCCGCGGGTCTGCTGGAGGACTGGCCGCCGTACGACCCCGTCTTCGATCCGATCGACCGGGTGTTCCTGCCGCGGGCGGACATCGCCACGGAGACGCTGGTCGCCGGGCTGATCGAGCTCGGGTGGGAGGTGGACGACGTCACGGCCTACCGGACCGTGCGGGCGTCGCCGCCGCCGGCGGAGACCCGGGAGGCGATCAAGGGGGGTGGCTTCGACGCCGTTCTCTTCACCTCGTCGTCCACGGTGCGGAACCTGGTGGGTATCGCCGGCAAGCCGCACAACGTGACGGTGATCGCCTGTATCGGTCCCGCCACCGCGAAGACCGCCGAGGAGCACGGGCTGCGGGTCGATGTGATGGCTCCGGAGCCGTCCGTGCACAAGCTGGCGGAGGCGCTGGCGAACTTCGGCGCGAAGCGGCGGGACGCGGCGGTGGAGGCCGGGGATCCGGTCACCCGGCCGAGCGAGCGTCGGCCGGGCGCGCGGAGGCGTCGGACCACGACGTGATCTGAATCTGAGCCTTGGCCACACCTATGTCAGGGGAACGGTGTGGCCGAGGCTCAGCAGGTTTTTGGGGTCGTACTTGGTCTTCGTCTGCTGGAGGCGCTGGTAGACCTCGGGGGTCCAGGCTCGGGCCCGGTCCTCCGCGCTGCCCGGGGTGCCATGGAGATTGACCATGGTGCGGCCGGTGCCGTAGGGGGACATCGCCGTGTAGAGGGAGCGGGTGGCGTGTTCCACCGCCTCCGCGGCGGGGGGTGCGGCCAGGACTCCCACGGCTTCCAGCAGGTACTCGGCGTCACGGGAGCAGACCGCGTCGTCGACGGTGGCGGGGCGGGAGAGCGCGCCGCCCATGTGCCGGATCTCGATCATGAGCAGGGGGCAGTCCGGGACGTCGGGTCCTACCTCGGCGAGGAATGTCCGCACCGCGTCCGGGGGCAGTTCGCGCACCAGGGCGCAGGATTCGCGGGCGGGGAGCGGGTCCTGGGGGTCCATGAAGATGCGGTCCACGGCTGCGTACGGCATCTCCTCCACCGTGTCGACGGCTACGGGCGCGGCTGCTCGGAGCGGTGCGAGGAGGTTTTCGCCCGCTGCCGTGCCGCCGGTCCAGGCCAGGCAGATCCGGGCCCAGAAGCCGCCTCGGAAGGGTTCGGGGATCTCCGGGAACGGGGGCAGTCTCAGCAGGCTGAAGGTGCTGTTCATCTCCGTCGGGACGGTGCGTGTCCACTCCGCCCAGGTGCGCAGGAGGGGCTCGGCGTCCTGGCCCGCGCAGTAGATTCCGCCGCCGAGGACGTGCGAGAGCCGGGGCAGCTCCGTGACCATGGAGGTGACCACGCCCACGTTGCCCTTGCCGCCGCGCAGGGCCCAGAAGAGGTCGGGGTCGTCGTCCGCGTCCACCTCGCGCAGGGTGCCGTCGGGTGTGGCCACGCGGAACGAGCGGACCAGGTCCGCCGCGTAGCCGTAGGTGCGGCCCAGGAGGGGGAGGCCGCCGCCGAGGGTGTAGCCGATGGCGCCCGCGTCGGTGGAGGAGCCGTTGAGCGCGGCGAGGCCGTGGGGAGCGGCTGCGGCCAGGACGTCGCGCCACTTCGCTCCCGCGGCGATGGTCGCGGTGTTCTCGTCCGGGTCGACGGTCACCTCGGTCATGCGGGCGGTGTTGATCAGCAGGCCGTGTTCGATGGGGAAGTTGGCGCCGTGGCCGGTGGCCTGTACGGCGACGGGGGTGTTGGTGGCGGATGCCCAGCGCAGGGCGGTGACGATGTCGTCGGGGCCTGTCGCGCGGATGACGATGTCCGGGGTGTGCAGGGCGGCGAGGTTGAAGCCGGTGACTGCTTCGGCGTAGCCGTCCTCGCCGGGACGCAGGATCTGACCGTGGATGTCCGAGAGGGCGAAGAGGTCCGGGGTGTCGTGGTGGCGGGTGGGGGCGGTCATGTGGTCCTCCGTGGCGCGCTTACGGAGGGACGGCGGCGGTCGGGGTGGCCGTCGGGGTCCTGGGGGCGGTTGTTCTTCCAGGATGGCTGGTGGGGGTGGGGTGTGCAGGTTGGGTGGGATGTGGCCGACATTGCGTCGGCATCGGGGTGGGTGGGGCGGGCGTAGCGTAGGCGGTATGACGACGTACGGATCCTTTCCCGGTTCGCGGCCGCGGCGGTTGCGGACCTCTCCCGTCATGCGGCGCATGGTGGCCGAGACCCGGCTGCACCCCGCCGACCTCATCCTCCCGGCCTTTGTGCGCGAGGGTGTGAGCGAGCCGGTGCCGATCGCGGCCATGCCGGGGGTCGTGCAGCACACTCGGGACAGTCTGAAGAAGGCTGCCGCTGAGGCTGTGGCCGCTGGGGTCTCCGGGATCATGTTGTTCGGCGTGCCCGAGGAGTCGAAGAAGGACGCCGTCGGGACGCCGGGGACCGACCCGGACGGGATCCTCCAGGTCGCTCTTCGCGATGTGCGGGCCGAGGTCGGCGACGAGCTTCTGGTGATGTCCGATCTCTGTCTCGACGAGACCACTGATCACGGGCACTGCGGTGTGCTCGACGAGCAGGGGCGGGTCGACAACGACGCCACCCTTGAGCGGTACGCCGAGATGGCCCAGGTCCAGGCCGACGCCGGTGCCCATGTCGTCGGGCCCAGCGGGATGATGGACGGGCAGATCGGGGTCGTTCGCGATGCCCTCGATCAGATCGGGCGGGAGGACGTGGCGATTCTCGCCTACACCGTCAAGTACGCCTCCGCCTTCTACGGTCCTTTCCGGGAGGCTGTTGGCTCCTCGCTGCAGGGGGACCGCAAGACCTACCAGCAGGACCCCGCCAACGTACGGGAGTCCCTGCGGGAGTTGGCCCTCGATCTGGAGGAAGGTGCCGACATGGTGATGGTCAAGCCCGCCGGTCCCTACCTCGACATCCTCGCTCGGGTCGCCGACGCCGTGGACGTGCCGGTCGCCGCCTATCAGATCTCCGGCGAGTACTCCATGATCGAGGCCGCCGCCGAGAAGGGCTGGATCGATCGGGATCGGGCCATTCTGGAGGCCCTCACCGGCATCAAGCGGGCCGGCGCCCGGAACATCCTCACCTACTGGGCCACCGAAGTGGCCCAGAAGCTGCGGTAGTTCACGTCAGGGCAGTTCAGTTCAGGGCGTCCTCCGGGTCCGTCTGCCAGTACGTCACCGTCAGCGAGCTGTCGTAGTACACGCCCTTCGCCGGCAGGCTCGGGAGCGCCGCTGCGCCGCCCTCGCTGCTCGGGGTCCTGCCCTGGAACATGACCGTCAGCTTCTTGGCGGTCATCCCGCCGTCACCGCTGCCGTCGGCCGCGCTGAGCAGCACGCCCGAGTAGCCGGAGTCACCGGGCGCGAGCGTCGGCACCGCCTGCGGCTTGCTCTCCGGCCGGGCCTGCGGTGCCCACTGCATCTCGTCGAAGCGCAGCACCGGGTAGTACATCAGCGAGCACGGCTTCGAGCCGGTGTTCGTCACCGTCAGCAGCATGTGGTTCAGGGGGCGGGACACCGTCTGTGCGGTGACCTTGGTGTTCGAGCCGTTGCAGATGACCGGCTCTGTCGAGGACGCCGCGGGCTTGTCCCCGTTCCCGGAGTCGGCCGGGGCTGCCGGCTCGGTCGTGCCGTTCGGCTCGGTCGTCTGCTGCGGCTCCGGGCCCGACTCCGAACCCGTCTGCGAAGGCCGCGTCGCCGTCGGCTTTGCCGCGCCCTCGTCCTCGGTGCCGGTGCCGCTGTCGCACGCGGTCAGGGCGAGGGTGGCGAGCGCTGCGCCGGTCGCGGCGAGCAGGCGGGCATGGCGGAAGGTGCGCATGGCTGGTTCCTTGTCCGTGTCTACGGGGCTCTGCTGTGGATGAGGAGAGCTTGTGCGATCTTTTGTCCCGGGCGCAGCCACCGTTGGGGTATGCGGGACACTGGAACGCCTGCAATGCGTTTGACGTGGGGAAACACTCTTCCCCTGGAACGGGGGAATGGGATGACGGGGGATGGGTTCGCCGCGTATCTGCGGGAGTTGAAGGACCGCTCCGGGCTCAGCTACGGGGTGCTCGCCAAGCGGCTGCACATGAGTACGTCGACGCTGCACCGGTACTGCAACGGGGACGCCGTGCCCACCGACTACGCGCCCGTCGAGCGGCTCGCCCGCCTCTGCAAGGCAACTCCGGAGGAGTTGGTCGAGCTGCACCGGCGTTGGGTGCTGGCCGACGCGGGGCGAGGGAAGAAGGGGGCGGACGCGACACCGCCAACGGTCGCAGAAGTCCCGGAAGTTGCAGAAGTCCCGGAAGTTGCAGAGGTCCCAGAGGTCCCAGAGGTTGCAGAAGCCGTAGAACCTGAGCCCGAAGCCGCGCCGCGCCCCGGCCTTCCGCGCCCCCGCCTCCCCCGCCGCGCCGCCGTCCTCGCCGGAGTCGCGCTCGCCGCCGTTCTCGCCGGAGTCGCCTTCGTCGTGAGCCCGCTCAAGGGCGACGACAGCGGCAACGGCGGTACGAGTGACGCCGGTCGGCGAAGTCCCCTCGGTGCCCCGGCGTCCCGTGACGTCTCCCCGTCGCCGGACAAGACTTCACCGTCCGCGTCCGCGTCCCCGTCCCCCTCCCGGAGCACCGACGCCGGCAAGAGCACTCCGTCGGCCGCCGCCGCCGCCCGGCCCGACGCGACCAGTGCGTCGAGCGCACCGCCGCTGACCGTCACCACCCGGCCGTATGCCTGGGAAGGGCCCTGCTCCCAGCACTACTTGATCGACCGGGCCGCGGCGAAGGTGCAGCCCCCGCCGTTCGAGCAGGAGGCGCCGGCCTGGGTCGGGGCGCACGGGGCGGTGTCGGCGAAGGAGCAGCTGGTGACGCTGACCGTGCAGGGCACCGGGGAGGAGACCGTGGTCCTGGACAGTCTGACTGTGCATGTCGTCGGCAAGGACACGCCGTTGCCCTGGAACGACTACGTCATGGGCGTCGGCTGCGGCGGCAACGTGCCGACCCGTCCCTTCTCCGTCGCCCTCGACGCGGCCCGTCCGGTCGTGGTGGCCGGGGCCGGGCAGCGGGACTTCCCGTTCTCGGTGAGCGAGTCCGATCCGGAGGTCTTCCAGGTCACCGCCGACGCCTCGGCGTACGACGTGCGCTGGTATCTGGAGCTGGCCTGGTCCAGCGGCGGCCGGAGCGGCAAGCTCGCCGTGGACGACGGGGGCGAGCCGTTCCGCACGAGCGGCAACAACGGCCGTCCGGCGTACGAGTTCCCGCTCGGCGGGGAGAAGTGGCTCCCGTCGAGCGGCGAAGGTTCCTAGCGACCTGCGCCTATGTGCCGTCCCGGCAGGACGGGTCGGGACGGCCGGAGCGGTACGCCGACGTCCGTATCGCGGAAACCTCCTTGTAGACGGCACTTAGTTGCCTAGGGTGCGGGCAGTAGCCGTATGCCTTCGAGGAGCCGCCACGTGACCGTTGTCGAGCCCGCGCCGTCCCGTTCCGCGTCCGTTCCGCCGCTCGCCGCGCGGGCCCGGTCCGTCGGTGGTTCACCGGTACGGGACATCCTGGCCGTCACCGCCCGCCCCGAGGTGATCAACTTCGCGGGCGGGCTGCCGGCGCCGGAGCTGTTCGACGTGGACGGGATCGCGGCGGCCTACCGGGCGGTGCTCGCCGAGCTGCCCGAGCGGGCGCTCCAGTACTCCACGACCGAGGGCGAGCCGAGTCTGCGGGCCGCGCTGGCCGACCGTATGTCCGTCCGCGGGCTCCCCACCGACGCCGACGACGTCCTGGTCACCACCGGTTCGCAGCAGGCGCTGTCCCTGCTGGCCACCGCGCTGCTGGAACCGGGTGACGTGGTGCTGGTCGAAAGTCCCTGCTATCTGGCGGCACTTCAGGCCTTCGCCTTCACCGGCGCCCGGGTGGTGTCCGTGCCCGGCGACGGGGACGGCGTGGATCCCGCCGCGCTGGAGGAGCTGGTGGTCCGGGAGCGGCCCAAGCTCCTCTACACCGTCCCCACCTTCCAGAACCCCACCGGCCGCACCATGCCCGCCGACCGCCGGGCCGCCGTCGCCTCCGTCGCCGCCCGGCACGGGCTGTGGCTCGTCGAGGACGACCCGTACGGCGAACTGCGCTTCGAGGGCGAGCGGGTGCCGTGGATCGCCGCCCACCCGGGCGCCGAGGACCGCACCGTTCTGCTCGGCTCCTTCTCCAAGGTCATGGCGCCCGGTCTGCGGCTCGGCTGGCTGCGCGCCCCGGCCGCGCTGCGCCGCGCCTGCACCGTCGCCAAGCAGGCCGCGGATCTGCACACCCCGACCGTCAACCAGCTCGCCGCGGCACGGTACTTGGCCGACCGGGACCTCGATGCCCACGTGGCGCGGGTGGCGGCCGTCTACGGCGAGCGGCGCGACGCCATGCTCGCGGGCCTGGCGGATGCTCTTCCGGACGGCTCGACCTGGAACCGCCCCGAGGGCGGCATGTTCCTCTGGGCGCGGCTGCCCGAGTCGTACGACACGGCCGCGCTGCTGGCGCAGGTGGTGCGGCAGGACGTCGCCTACGTGCCTGGGGCGCCCTTCTACGCCGGGGACCCTGATCGCTCGACCCTACGGCTGTGCTTCGTCACGGAGACGCCCGAGCAGATCCGGGAGGGGCTGCGGCGGCTGGGACGGGGACTGCGGGACTAGGACCGAAGTCCCGGGGCCGATGCGGCCGGGGACCGCCGACGGGGGCCCGGGCGGCTGCCTAGGGTTGGGGCATGTCCGACACAGTGGAGTTCGACCTCGACGCCTATCTCGGCCGGATCGGCTGGGAGGGGGAGCGCAGGGCCGACCTGGCCACCCTGCGGGGCGTGCATCTGGCGCATTCCCGGGCCATCCCGTTCGAGAACCTGGATGCCTTTGGTGGTACGGCGCCCTCGCTGGAACTCGGGGACCTGATGGCCAAGCTGGTCCACGGGCGCCGCCGCGGGGGCTACTGCTACGAGCACAACACCCTCTTCCGTACCGTCCTGGAGGCCCTCGGCTTCCGGGTGACCGGGCTCGCCGCGCGTGTTGTGCTCGGGGCCGAGCGGGCCGAGAGCCGTCCTCGTACACACATGACCTTGCTCGTGCACGTCCCCGGCGACCCGCAGCCCTACCTCGCCGACGTCGGCTTCGGGTCGATCGGCGCGCTGCTGGAACCGGTGCCGCTCACAGCCGACGTGGAGTTCCGGCACGCGGGCCGCCGGCACCGGCTGGTCCACGCCCCGCACCACGGGCCGCTGGAGCTGTGGGTGCTCCAGGCGCACGACGGGAAGGACTGGGAGCAGCAGTACGCCTTCACCCTCGACCCCTTCGAGCGGCCCGACTACGAGGTCTTCAACTGGCATGTCGGCGCGAACCCGCGCTCGCCGTTCACCCAGAACCGCTACGTCCAGCGCGTGAGGGCCGACCGGCACGTCCTGCTCTACGGCCACGTCCTCACCGAGACGCTCGCCGACGGCACGGTGCGCGAGCGCGAGGTCGCCGAGGAGGACGTCGAGCGGCTGCTGGCGGAGGAGTTCGGCATCGAGCTCTGACCGGTGGCGCGGGCGTCCACGCACTCCCTCCTGCCTTTCACCGGCCGGAAGCACGCCCGGACCGTGGCGCCTGGGCGCGTTGCGGTCATGGGGGTGTAGACGTACGACTCCGCGTCGATGGCGTCGCCGATCCGGGTGGACCGGGTCGGTCCGCCGCCCGCGCTGACCTCAAGACGGTCGCCGACCCGCGTACCCCACATCCGGGCCCAACTGGTCCCGCACGCCTCGTTGTAGCGCAGCGCCACCCAGGCCCCGGAGGCCGTCCGGTGCTCGGCGAGGTTGGCGGGGCCCTTGCCGCAGCCCATGTGCATGGGGTCCTGGCCCTCGCAGGCGGCGGCCCGGCAGCGGGGGCCGGTGGGTCCGGTGGGGGAGGGGGAGGGGGTGCTGCTCCGGCCGGGGAGGAGCAGGGCGAGGGCCGCTGTCACGACTCCGGCCAGCAGTACGGCGGAGACGGCCAGGAGCGGGGCGCGTCGGCGGGGGCGCCGCTGGTCCGGTTCCTGTTCCGGCCGGGGTGTCTCCCGTGCCCGGCCGCTCCACTCCGACTCCGCGATCTCCCACAGCGCCAGCAGCCGTCCCTCCGGCTCCCGGGCGATCCGGCACAGATCCTGGACGGCCTGGCGGGGCGGCAGCGTCCTGCCGTTGAGGTAGCGCTCCCAGGAGGACTTGGAGTAGGTCGTCCGGTCCGCGAGCGCCTTCAGGCTCAGGCCCGTGCGGGCCCGTAGCTCCCTCAGCTCGGCGGCCAGTCGGGCGGGCGTCACCCGCGCAGCACCTTCCAGGTGTGCGGCCCGATGATGCCGTCCACGACCAGTCCCTCCCGCCGCTGGATCCGCTTGACCGCCCCTTGCGTCAACGGGCCGTAGATACCGTCCACCGCCCCGGCGGGGAACCCGGCCCGCCCCAGCAGACACTGTGCCTCCGCCACCTCGGGCCCGGCCTGGCCGTACGCCAGAATCGCCTCCCGGGTACGGCTGTTGCCCGCGTACCAGCGGCCGTCCGCGTCCCGCTCCACCCGGCACTCGTACGTCCGCTTCGACACTGACGCGGACGGGGCCGGCGGCGGGGGTGCCACCGGGTGCTCGCCGCTGCCCGTGAACCGCACGATCAGTACCACCGAGGCGGCGACGGCCACCACCAGGGCCACCGTCCCGGCCACGAACGCGACGCGCAGCGACCGTCCCTGCGAGCGCTCCGGCTCGGGCTCCGGCGCCGGCGTCGTGCGCCGGCTCCACGCCTCCGCGGCGACCTCGTGCAGGGCGAGCAGCCGGTCCGGGTCGTCGCCGGCGGTCCGGGCCATCGCCTCCACCGCCTCCCGGGGCGGCAGCGAACGGCCGCCCAGGTACCGCTCCCAGGACTTCGCGCTGTACCCGGTCTTGGCGGCCAGCTGCCGCATGCTCAGCCCGCCGTGGTCCTTCAGCCGGCGCAGCCGTACGACCAACTGGCGCACCGGCGGGCTCAGTTCGGCGGGCAGCTCTTTCCAACGCGACATGCCTCAAAGCACGGACGAGGACGGTGCGCGGTTCCGGGGGCGGTACGGAACCGGCCACCGGGGCGTCCCGCCGTACCGTCCCGGCGGCCGCTGTCCCCGCAGGTCAGCGCGCGGGACGTCCCGGGACGCCGTCAGCTGCCCGGCGAGGCTGGCGGCCCCCGCGGTCCGCCCCGCAGTCTCGATGGCAACCGAACACCGGCCAACCAGCGAAGGGGGAAGGCAATGCGAGCAGTGACGAGGACCCTCGTCGGAGCGGGCACCGCCGTGGGGATCGCGGTCGGAAGCCTGGCGGCCGCGGGCACCGGCGCCGCGGCCACCGCACAGGACACCAAACCGGCGGTGGCCGCCGAGAGCGTGGCGCCGCTCGCCGTGAACAACCTCGGCCTGAGCAAGGCGCAGGCGAAGAACCTCCAGCGCGTGCTCCACCGGGACTGGGGCTACTCCGGACCCATCGACGGCCTGCTCGGCACCGGGAGCTGGCAGGCGATGCAGCGGTATCTGAAGAAGCACTGGCAGTACCGCGGCCCGATCGACGGCATCGTCGGCAGCGGCACCGTCAAGGGCCTCCAGCGCATGCTCAAGCAGCACTACGGCTACCGGGGGGACATCGACGGCATCGCCGGTCCGCAGACCAAGGCGGCGTTCAAGCGGTTCGCGAACGACTACGGCTGAGCCGGCGCCCGAAAACGCCGCGGCCCGTCCTCCCGCGGGGGAGAGGACGGGCCGCGGTCACGCGCCTAGAGCCGCTCGGGGGTGCGGATGCCGAGCAGGGCCATGCCCCGGTGCAGGGTCCGGGCGGTGAGGTCGCAGAGGAAGAGGCGGTTCTCCTTCTGCTCGTCGGTGTCGGCCTTGAGGACCGGGCACTTGTCGTAGAACGTCGTGTACAGCGAGGCCAGCTGGTACAGATACGCGGCCAGCTTGTGCGGCGCGTACTCGGCGGCCGCGTCGAGGACCGTGCCGCCGAAGCCGTCCAGGTGCAGGCCCAGCGCCCGCTCCGCCGGGGCGAGTTCCAGCTCCGGGTGCGCGGCCGGCTTCGACTCGCCCGCCTTGCGCAGGATCGACTGGATCCGGGCGTACGCGTACTGGAGGTACACGGAGGTGTCGCCGTTCAGCGACACCATCTGGTCCAGGTCGAACTTGTAGTCCCGGTTCGCCGACGTCGACAGGTCCGCGTACTTCACGGCGCCGATGCCGACCTGCGCGGCCCGCTCCTGGATCTCGTCCTCGGTGAGGTCCTGCGACTTCTCCCGGACGACCTCGGCGGCCCGCTGCACCGCCTCGTCCAGCAGGTCCTCCAGCCGGACCGTCTCGCCCTCACGGGTCTTGAACGGCTTGCCGTCCGCGCCGAGGACCGTGCCGTAGCCCATGTTGTGGGCGGTCACGTCGTCGTTGAGCCAGCCCTGCCGGCGGGCCGCCTCGAAGACCATCCTGAAGTGCAGGGACTGGCGGACGTCCACGACGTACAGGAGCGTCGTCGCGTGCAGGTCGAAGACCCGGTCGCGGACCGCGGAGAGGTCGGAGGCCGCGTAGCCGAAGCCGCCGTCCGCCTTCTGCACGATCAGCGGCACCGGCTGGTCGTCCTTGCCGCGGATCTCGTCGAAGAAGACCACCAGCGCGCCCTCGGAGCGCACGGCGACACCGGACTCCTCCAGCATCCGCGCGGTCTCCGGCATCAGATGGTTGTACGCCGACTCGCCGACGATCTCGTCGTCCCGGATCTCCATGTCCAGCTTCTCGAAGACCGAGTAGAAGTAGACCTTCGACTCGTCCACGAACTGCTGCCACAGCTCCAGCGTCTCCTTGTCGCCGGACTGCAGGGCGACGACCCGCTTACGGGCCCGCTCCTTGAAGGCGTCGTCGGAGTCGAACACGGCACGCGAGGCCTTGTAGACCCGGTTCAGGTTGCTCATCGCCTCCGCACCGTCGACCTCGGACGCCGGGGTCAGCACGCCCGGGTTCTCGATCAGGTACTGGATGAGCATGCCGAACTGGGTGCCCCAGTCGCCGATGTGGTGCCGGCCGATCGTCTTCTCGCCGGTGAAGTCGAGCATGCCGCGCAGGGCCTCGCCGATCACCGCGGAGCGGAGGTGGCCGACGTGCATCTCCTTGGCCACGTTCGGCTGGGCGTAGTCGATGACCGTGACGCCGGGGTTCGCCTTCAGCGGCACGCCGAGCCGGTCGTCGGCGGCGCGCGCGGCGAGGGTCTCGGTGATCGCGCTGTCGGCGACGGTGACGTTCAGGAAGCCGGGGCCGGAGACCTCCACGTCCTTGATCACGTCGCCGGTGACGATGTTGCCCACGACCTGGGTCGCCAGCTCCCTCGGGTTGGCCTTCGCCTTCTTGGCCAGCGCGAGGATTCCGTTGGCCTGGAAGTCGGCGCGGTCGCTACGTCGCAGCAGCGGGTCGACTCCGTCGCTTTCCGGCAGGGCGGAAGCGAGGGCGTCGGTGAGGCGCTGGTTGACGAGATCGGTGAGCGACGTGACCGGGGCCATGGGGTGGGAGCCGTTCTCCTCGGTGGATTGATAGACGCCGTCAGTATCCCATGGGGGGTAAAGGGATTTTTGACCCTGCGGGCCGGTGGGGGCTGGTCGCGCAGTTCCCCGCGCCCCTTGGAGGCGGCTGCGCCGCCTCATCGGGCGCCGCGCTGAAAAGGCGTTTTCGCGGTTGCCCGGGTAGCTGGGAGAATGTTGACGTCAGCCTTGACCGGATGGCTGCCCTGGAGAAAGAAGGACGTGCCGATCGTGGCTCAGAGCACCGAGACCACCGACTGGGTCTCCCGTTTCGCGGATGAGGTCATCGAGGAGTCGGAGCGTCGGGCCCCGGGCAAACCGGTCGTCGTCGCGTCCGGTCTGTCCCCGTCCGGGCCCATTCACCTGGGCAATCTCCGTGAGGTGATGACGCCGCACCTCGTCGCGGACGAGATCCGGCGCCGCGGGTACCAGGTCCGGCACCTGATCTCCTGGGACGACTACGACCGCTACCGCAAGGTGCCGGCCGGGATCGCCGGGGTCGACGAGTCGTGGGCCGAGCACATCGGCAAGCCGCTGACCTCCGTCCCGGCGCCGAAGGGCTCCGCGCACCCGACCTGGGCCGAGCACTTCAAGGCCGCGATGGTCGACTCGCTCGCCGAGCTGGGCGTGGAGTTCGACGGGATCAGCCAGACCGCGCAGTACACCTCCGGGGTGTACCGCGAGCAGATCCTGCACGCCATGAAGCACCGCGGCGACATCGACGCGATCCTCGACCAGTACCGGACCAAGAAGGCCCCCGCGAAGAAGCAGTCGCAGAAGCCGGTCGACGAGGCCGAGCTGGAGGCCGCCGAGGGCTCGGGGGCGGCCGCCGAGGACGACGGGTCCTCCGGCTCCGCCGGGTACTTCCCGTACAAGCCGTACTGCGGCAACTGCGCGAAGGACCTGACGACGGTCACCTCCTACGAGGACGAGACCACCGAGCTGTCGTACACCTGCACCGTGTGCGGCTTCGCCGAGACCGTGCGGCTGAGCGAGTTCAACCGCGGCAAGCTGGTGTGGAAGGTCGACTGGCCCATGCGCTGGGCCTACGAGGGCGTGGTCTTCGAGCCGAGCGGTGTCGACCACTCCTCGCCGGGGTCGTCGTTCCAGGTCGGCGGGCAGATCGTCGGGATCTTCGGCGGCAAGCAGCCGATCGGCCCGATGTACGCGTTCGTCGGCATCTCCGGGATGGCGAAGATGTCGTCGTCGCGGGGCGGGGTGCCGACGCCCGCGGACGCCCTCCAGATCATGGAGCCGCAGCTGCTGCGCTGGCTGTACGCGCGGCGCCGTCCGAACCAGTCCTTCAAGATCGCCTTCGACCAGGAGATCCAGCGGCTCTACGACGAGTGGGACAAGCTCGACGCCAAGGTCGCCGACGGCTCGGTGCTCCCGGCGGACGCCGCCGCGCACTCGCGTGCGGTGCGCACGGCGGGCGGTGACCTGCCGCGCACGGTCCGGCCGATGCCGTACCGGACGCTCGCGTCCGTCGCCGACATCACCGCCGGGCACGCGGACCAGGCGCTGCGGATCCTGTCCGAGTTGGACCCGGCCAACCCGCTCGCGGCGCTGGACGAGGCCCGGCCCCGCTACGACAAGGCCGAGGCCTGGATCAACACGCACGTCCCCGCCGACCAGCGGACCATCGTGCGGGACGAGCCGGACGCCGAACTGCTGAAGTCACTCGACGAGGCGTCCCAGCGTTCGCTGCGGCTGCTGCTCGACGGGCTGGCCTCGCACTGGTCCCTGGACGGGCTGACGCACCTCGTCTACGGCGTGCCCAAGGTGCAGGCCGGGTTCTCGGCGGACGCCACGCCCAAGGAGCTGCCGCCGGAGATCAAGACGGCCCAGCGCACGTTCTTCGCGCTGCTGTACCACCTGCTGGTCGGCCGTGACACCGGTCCGCGTCTGCCCACGCTGCTGTTGGCGGTCGGGCAGGAGCGGGTGCGGGCGCTGCTCGGGGAGTAGCCGGTACGCATGAGGAAGGGGCCCTCCGTAGGCGGAGGGCCCCTTCTTCCCTTTGCGCCTTGCGTCGCGCCTTACGCGATGTGGTCCTCTTCGAGTTCCTCCGAGTGGCGCTTCTGGAAGCGCTCCGTGAGGTTCTTCAGCTCGCTGGGGCTCAGGGTCGTGCCGTAGGTCGCCTGGATGTTGTCGCCCAGGACCCGGGGCGTGGGGTAGCTGCCGTCTATCGACTGGCGGAAGACCTGGTAGTACGACTCCTCGTCCGGCTCCGGGTTGCCGCCGCCCTCGCCCAGCTCGCGGGTTCGGCCGGGGGCCACCGGGATGGGGAAGCTGCCGGTCTCCTCCGGGGAGGGTTCGGGGGCCGGGGGTTCTTCCTCGTGCCACTGGTCGTAGCCCGGGTCGAACGCGGGGTCGTAGCCGCCGTGGTACTCGATCTGTTCCGGGTGCCTGGCGTGCAGCCACGGGCTTTCTTCCGGCTCGGGCCCGTAGTCGTAGTGCTCGGGGTGCTGGTTCGCGACCAGTTGGGGGCG
Source organism: Streptomyces cinnabarinus (assembly GCF_027270315.1). NCBI lineage: Bacteria > Bacillati > Actinomycetota > Actinomycetes > Kitasatosporales > Streptomycetaceae > Streptomyces > Streptomyces cinnabarinus. The sequence goes on from NZ_CP114413.1 coordinate 5,117,939, forward strand.
CTGCTCGCTGGGAGGTGCGCCGTTCAGTGGCACGGGCGCCGCCCCAGCGGCACGACTGCCCGCAGCTACGTCGGTGGCGGGTATCACCGCCGGTTCTATGCCCGCCGCCGCCAGGCCCGCCGGGGCCGTCTCCGCCAGGGGGACGCCGTAGCGGGCCAGCCGCAGCGGCATCAAGGACTCCACCGGGGCCTTGCGGCGCCAGGATCGGCCGAAGCGGGAGCGGAGGCGGGCCTGGTAGACGAGACGTTCCTGCTCCAGCTTGATGACCTGCTCGTAGGAGCGCAGCTCCCAGAGCTTCATGCGGCGCCACAGGAGGAACGTCGGGCCCGGGCTGAGCAGCCAGCGGGTCAGGCGGACGCCCTCCATGTGCTTGTCCGCGGTGATGTCCGCGATGCGCCCGATCGCATGGCGGGCCGCTTCCACGGACACCACGAACAGGATCGGGATCACCGCGTGCATGCCGACGCCCAGCGGGTCCGGCCAGGCCGCCGCGCCGTTGAAGGCGATGGTGGCGGCCGTCAGCAGCCAGGCGGTCTGGCGCAGCAGCGGGAAGGGGATCCTGATCCAGGTCAGGAGCAGGTCCAGGGCGAGCAGCACACAGATGCCCGCGTCGATGCCGATCGGGAACACATAGCTGAAGTTCCCGAAGCCCTTCTGCAGGGCCAGCTCACGGACGGCCGCGTACGAACCGGCGAAGCCGATACCGGCGATGATCACTGCGCCGAACACGACCACGCCGATGAGAACGCGGTGTGTCCGGGTCAGTTGCGGTGGCCCGGCCACTCGTCTTCCCCTCCCCTTGCGTGTTGTTGCGCGCAACAGGGTGGCACATGTGTGCGGCGTACGTATTGCCGGAGGGTCAGCTCTTCGTCGTCGCCTTCTTGGAGGGCGACTTCGAGGACGACTTCGACGGGGACTTTGACGCCGACTTGGACGGATTCGCGCTCGCCGAGCCGCCGTCCGTGCCGTTGGCCTTCGTGACCGCGGTCACCGCTTCCTTGGTGGCCTGCTTGGCCAGCTTGGTGAGGGTGTCCGCGCTCGGCGTCTTCTCGCCCGCGAGACCGGCGCCGTTGTAGTCGAGGGTGATGACGACGTTCTCGACGCGGGCCACGATGGTCTGCTGCTTGAAGGAGCCTTCCTTCTTCTTCAGGTCGTAGCGCACCGCCGTCGCCTCGTCGCCCGTCCCGGTGACCGGCTCCGACTTGACGTTCTTCGCGCCCTCCACCGCCTGGACGTCCTTGACCTGCTTGGCGTAGTACTCCTGCGCCAGCTTGTCGCCCGAGCCACGGGTGACGTCGGACTCGAAGCGCAGCAGCGAGACGTTCAGCCAGCGGAACTGCGAACCGTCCACACCGTTGTTGTCGAGGCTGCTCCAGGAGCAGCTGGCGCGCGTCGCGGTGTCGTTGGACGCGCCCTCCTTGCCGGACTTGCCCGCCTTCGGCACGAGATCGCCGAGAGTGTCGCCCGACAGTACGTCGCAGGCCTCGGGCAGCTTGTCGTACGCGGCGGCCTGCACCGTGGGCGACGGGCTCGCCGACGCCGAGGTCTCGGCAGCGGAGTTCTTGCTCGCGCTGTCCGAGCCGGAGTCGGAGGAGCAGCCGGCGGCGATCAGCATCACCGGGACCGTGGCGGCACCGAGAAGTACCCGGCTCAGGCGCTTCGTTCGCTGGTTGAGCTGCTCTCGCTGTGCTGGTCGCTGCATGGTTCCTTCACTCATCGCGCTGCTCGTGCTCCTGCGGTCGGATCGGGTCCGAGGGGCCACGGTACGCGGTGCGCAAGGCGTGTGTTTCTCTTTCGCCGTCTTCACAAACGGCCTCGCGCGAGGCTCAGCCGGCCAGCGTGTCCGCGAGTTCGGCCGCCAGATTCAGCGCCCTGTCCTGCATTTCCTTGCTGTCCGGGACCGCGCCGACGGTGGCCGGCTGCTCCTCGTACTGGATGGTCACGATGACGTTGGACGTGCGGAATGCCACAGTCACCGTGCGCTGCTGGGCGGTCGAACCGGCGCTGCTCAACGCGTCGTCCAGGAACGCCTCGTCGCCGAGGTCGTCGAGGACGCGGGGCTGGAGGTCGGTGGGTGTGGAGGAGGGAGAAGAAGGGGGGGAGGAAGAGGGGGAGGTCGAGTCCGAGGGGGAGGCGGAGGCGGACGCGGCGTCGGTCGGGGTGCTGGTGGCGTCGTCCACCGCCTCGGTGTCCGAGATCGTCGGCTCCGGGAGGTCGGCCTCCGTGCGCAGCGTCGCGAAGACCTGCTCGGCCTGGCTGTCGTCGCTGACGGCGTTGTCGTAGGACACGACCCGCTCGAAGTCGATGAAGAGGTGGTCGGTGGCGTCGGCCGACTCCACCTTCCAGCGGCAGCCGACCTTGCGGTCGGTGTCGTACGTGACGGTCGGGGTGCCCTCGTACGCCTTCTCCTGTTGGTCCTCGTCGGCGATCTGCGGGATGCCGGGCAGCAGGAGGTCGAGGGTGTCCGGGTCGGCCGCGCCACAGGGCTCCGGGAGCGTGCGGTAGCGGCCGGGCTCGGCCGCGGCCGTCGCCGTACCGGAGTCGCCGGGGTTGGAGCCGTCCGTCGGGCCGCCGTCCGAGGAGCTTCCGGTGCAGCCGGCCAGCAGTGCCGCGAGGAGCGCGACGGCGCCGGGTACGTACGCCTTCCGCTGCACGGTCGGCTCCTCTCGCTGCGGAAATGGTTTGCGGGGCAGGGGCGGCCCCTGCAGACAATGTGTATCGCACGCACTGCCGTGAACGCCGGTCCGTTGTCCCTTTCGTTGACCTTGGCGCCGGTTTTGCGATTTAAGACTTGTGTTACCTGTCGGGGGAATGAGGACGATATGTCGTACGTAGAGATGCCGGGCGCGAAGGTTCCGATCCGGATGTGGACGGATCCGACGACGGTGGAGGACGTGGCCCTCCAGCAGCTGCGGAATGTGGCGACCCTGCCGTGGATCAAGGGTCTGGCGGTCATGCCGGACGTGCACTACGGCAAGGGCGCGACGGTGGGGTCCGTCATCGCGATGCAGGGCGCGGTGTGCCCGGCCGCGGTGGGCGTGGACATCGGTTGCGGAATGTCGGCGGTGAAGACGTCCCTGACCGCGAACGATCTCCCCGGTGACCTGTCGCGGCTGCGGTCGAAGATCGAGCAGGCGATTCCGGTGGGCCGTGGCATGCACGGCGACGCCGTCGACCCGACCCGGATGCACGGCTTCGGCACGGCCGGGTGGGACGACTTCTGGGGACGCTTCGACGGGATCGCGGACGCGGTGAAGTTCCGGCAGGAGCGGGCCACCAAGCAGATGGGGACGCTCGGCAGCGGAAACCACTTCGTCGAAGTGTGCACCGACACCGAGGGTGCCGTCTGGCTGATGCTGCACTCCGGCTCCCGCAACATCGGCAAGGAACTCGCCGAGTTCCACATCGGCGTGGCCCAGAGGCTCCCGCACAACCAGGGCCTGGTCGACCGCGACCTCGCCGTCTTCGTCGCGGACACCCCGCAGATGGCGGCGTACCGCAACGACCTGTTCTGGGCGCAGGAGTACGCGAAGTACAACCGCTCGATCATGATGGCGCTCCTGAAGGACGTGGTCCGCAAGGAGTTCAAGAAGGCCAAGCCGGTCTTCGAGCCGGAGATCAGCGCGCACCACAACTACGTGGCCGAGGAGCGCTACGAGGGCATGGACCTGCTCGTGACCCGCAAGGGCGCGATCCGGGCCGGCTCCGGCGAGTACGGGATCATCCCGGGCTCGATGGGCACGGGTTCGTACATCGTGAAGGGCCTCGGCAACCCGCTGTCCTTCAACTCGGCCTCGCACGGCGCGGGGCGGCGCATGAGCCGCAACGCCGCCAAGCGCCGCTTCTCCACCAAGGACCTGGAGGAGCAGACGCGGGGCGTGGAGTGCCGTAAGGACTCCGGTGTCGTGGACGAGATCCCGGGCGCCTACAAGCCGATCGAGCAGGTCATCGATCAGCAGCGGGACCTGGTGGAGGTCGTGGCGAAGCTGAAGCAGGTCGTCTGCGTGAAGGGCTGACCGCGCGAGGGCCCGGGCCGTCGAGGCCCGGGCCCTTCGTCTGTCACGCCAGCCTTTTCTCCATCAGCGTCACCGCGTACGGGCTTCCCGCGCCGCCTTGCTTGGCCCGCTGTTCGCCGACCACCCGGTAGCCCGCGGACTCGTAGTACGCGCGCAGGCGGGGGTTGGAGCTGAGGCAGTCCAGGCGGGCGTAGGGGCGGCCGGTCTCGGTGATGCGGGACTCCGCCCGGGCCAGGAGGGCGCGGCCGGTGCCCGGAGGGGCCGTGTGGGGCGTGGTCATCAGGCGGTGGATGTAGCCCGCCTCGTCGGGGCGGGGGCCCCAGGCGGCCGGGTCGGACCACCACAGTTCCCAGGCTCCGGCGAGGTGGCCGCCCGAGTGGGCCAGCCAGACCTCGCCGTCGCGCGTCCGGGCGCGGAAGTGGTCGGCGCCCTTCTCGCCCGGCTTCCACTGGTCGATGCCGCGGGCCAGTTGCCACAGCGCCGCCGAGTCGCGCAGGCGGACCAGCGTGGGGGCGTCCTCCTCCGTCGCCTTGCGGTAGGCCAACTCGGGCCATTCGGCGGGCGGTTGTTCCAGCAGCGCGCCTCGCAGGGTGCGTGCGAGGGCCTCCGCGTCCAGGGAGAGGGCCTCGGTGACATAGCCCTCGACCGAGCCGTGGCGCTCCTTCAGGGCGGCGAGGAAGAGCCGCATCACCGACTCCGGGGCGCGGGCGAAGTCCGGCCAGCGCGGGGAGCGGCCGTCGTTGCGGGCCCGCCAGTCGGCGAGCAGGGCCTCGGTGGCCAGCTCGGTGAGGCTGAAGTCCTCGATGATCGTCTGCTCGTCCACGCCGAGCAGGGACAGCACCAGGGCCGCCAGCTCGCCCGTGCGGTCCTTGCCGGAGGCGCAGTGGAAGACCAGGGGCTCGTCCGACTCCGCCGATTTCGCGATGAGTTCGAGGGCCTGGCGGATCTCCTCGGTGCCGTCCTCGGCGACCTCCAGGTAGCGCTCCGCCAGATACGGGCCCGCGAGGACGCCGGGCGGCTGTGCGGCCTGGTCGTAGGGGCGGTGCTCGATGCTGAGGTTGCGGTACGTCAGGCCGGGGTGGTCCGGGACCCGGCCCCGGGCCTCGATCTCCCAGGGATGGCGCAGGTCGATCACCGTACGGACGCCCAGCGCGAGGAAGCGGGTCCAGTCCTCGGTGCCTTCGCTGAGCTTGCCGAGGGAGTCGGCGCGGTAGAGGAGGGCGGGGCGGATCCGGCGGCCGTCGGTCGTGCGGTAGCCGCCGAGGTCGCGGAAGTTGTGCAGGGCGTCGAAGCGCAGGTGTCTGTCCACGGCCACCGTTCTACGTCGGTTCTACTTCGGCGCGTGGGTGACCGCGTAGATCATGACGAACGCCACGATGTGGATGCCGAACAGGAAGTAGCCGAGCCACCACCACATCTGGCGCTCGTTGTGCTGCTCCTTCGGCTCGGGTTCCGGGCCGTTCCCGTCGGGGCTCACAGCTCTCGGTGCACCTTCGTGTTGGAGGCCTGGGCGCGCGGGCGGACGACGAGGAGGTCGATGTTGACGTGGCTCGGGCGGGTCACCGCCCAGCTGATGGTGTCCGCGACGTCGTCGGCGGTGAGGGGCTCGGCCACGCCCTGGTAGACCTTGGCGGCCTTCTCGGTGTCGCCGCCGAAGCGGGTGAGCGCGAATTCGTCCGTCTTCACCATGCCGGGCGCGACCTCGATCACCCGGACCGGCCGGCCGACGATCTCCAGCCGGAGGGTCTCGGCGAGGACGTGCTCGCCGTGCTTGGCGGCGACGTAGCCCGCGCCGCCCTCGTAGGTGCCGAGGCCCGCCGTGGAGGACACCACGACGACCGTGCCGTCGCCGCTCGCCTCCAGCTTCGGCAGCAGGGCCTGGGTGAGGTTGAGGGTGCCGATGACGTTGGTCTCGAACATCGCGCGCCAGTCGGCCGGGTCGCCGGTGGCCACCGGGTCGGCGCCCAGGGCGCCGCCGGCGTTGTTGACCAGGACGCCGATCGCCGGGAAGGCGGTGGCGAACTCGTCGACCGCGGCCCGGTCGGTGACGTCCAGCTGGTAGGCGGCGGCGGAGTGCCCGGCCGCGTTGATCTCCTCGGCCAGCGCCTCGATGCGGTCCTTGCGGCGGGCGGTCAGCACGACCCGGTATCCGGCCGCGGCGAGCTGCCGCGCGGTGGCGGCGCCGATTCCGCCGCTCGCGCCGGTGATGATCGCGATACGGGAGGCGGCGGACGGTGCGGCGGGGGCCATGGGTGGTGCTCCTCGGGTCCTCGGACGATTGGGGCAGCCCTCGAAAGGCTGTCCGGCCAGGATAGGCGGGCGCTTCGGTGGTCTGTGCGGCCGCGGGGGAACTGCGCGACCGGCCCCCACTCACCCGCAGCCGTCCACAGGCGGGTGGGGTGCATGCGGGAGAAAATGACCGGAGGGCTTCCGTATCGGAGGTGGACCATGGGACAGGCGCGTGAGCTGATGGACCGGCTGACCGAGGCGGTCACCGGGGAACCGGATCTGAAGGCGCTCGCGGAGCTCTTCGCGGAGGACGCGGTCGCCTTCACACCCGACGGCGGGGAAGTCACCGGGCGGGACAACATCGTCGACTACTGGCGGCAGATGACGGACGCCGTGCCGGACGGCACCTTCGTGCCCGAGCACGCCTACGAGACCGGCGACACCGCCATCGACGAGGGCTGGTTCAGCGGCACCAACAGCGGGCCGATCGCACTGCCCGACGGGGAGACGCTGCCCGCGACCGGGAAAGCGGTCCGGATCCGCGGCGTGGACCTCGCCACCGTCCGGGACGGCCGGATCGTCAGCTACCGCCTCTACTTCGACCAGATGGACTTCCTGGACCAGCTCGGCCTGCTGCCGGACGAGCCCGCCTGAACCGGGCCCGTTATTCGCCGCGCGGGGCGTACATGATCACGGCCATTCCCGCGAGGCAGATCAGCGCGCCCAGCACGTCCCAGCGGTCGGGCCGGTAGCCGTCCGCGACCATGCCCCAGGCGAGCGAGCCGGCCACGAACACCCCGCCGTACGCGGCGAGGATGCGGCCGAACTCGGCGTCGGGCTGGAGGGTCGCCACAAAGCCGTAGGCGCCGAGCGCGAGGACGCCCCCGCCGATCCACACCCAGCCGCGGTGCTCCCGCACGCCCTGCCAGACCAGCCACGCGCCGCCGATCTCGAAGAGGGCGGCGACGACGAACAGGGTGGCGGAGCGCAGGACGGACATGCGCGCAGCCTCGCACACGCCCGCCCGCGGCCCGTCACCTGATGGACGGCGCCTGCGGCCCGCTCCGCGTGGCATACATCCGTACGACAAGTACGAGGAATGCCTGGGAGAGGTCGGCGGTATGCGGAGTGTGCGGGTGCTCGGGGCCGGGGTCGTGGCGGCGGTGCTGGTGGCGGGCGGGGCGTCGGCGGCCGGTGCCGCTCAGGGCCAGGAGGCCGACCTGGCGTATCACGGGGCCGCGGCGCTGGTCTCCGGCGAGGTCGACCTGCGGTTCACCCCGCGCAACCACGGGCCGTCGGAGGTGCCGGACGCGACGGTGCGGCTGCGCTGGTCGGAGCCGCTGGCGGACCGGCAGGACCTGCCCGACGGCTGCGCCCGGACCGGGACGAAGGCGGTGCTGTGCCGGGTGGGCGCGCTGGCGGCGGACGAGGTGGGGGAGCGGATCGCGCTGCGGGTACGGCTGCGGGAGGCGCCCACCGAGGTGCAGCTGGAGATCGACACGGTGTGGAGCGGCGGGGCGGTGGACCGCAACCCCCTCAACGACCGTCAGCGGGTGCTGATCCTGGACACCGGGGACGCCTACTACTTCTAGGCGCCCCGGACTTCTAGACGTCCTGCACGGAGTCGTAGCGCTCCCGGGCCTCGTGGACCTGCTCGATGTGGGTCTCGGCCCAGTCCTTCACGGCCGTCAGCAGCAGCGACAGGCTGTGGCCGAGCGGGGTGAGCTCGTAGTCGACCCGGACCGGGACGGACGGCGTCACCTCGCGGGAGAGGATGCCGTCGCGCTCCAGTGAGCGCAGGGTCTGGGTGAGCATCTTGGGGCTGACCCCGGCGATTTTGCGGCCGAGGTCGCTGTAGCGCATGGGCCCGGCGGCGAGGGCGGCGACGACCAGGCTGACCCACTTGTCGCTGAGCCGGTCGAGCAGCTGGTTGGTGGGGCACCCCTTGATGAACGCGTCGTAATCCAGACGTGCCTGCTCGCGTCGCTGCGCCGCCGTCATGGTCGCCATGGCTCACCTCTGGGGTATGTACGCACTCTCAGGTAACTACTTACGAATAGATAGTAGCTCTTCCTAGGGTTGCGGAAGCCGAGGAGATACCGAGGCGCTCAACCTTTCGAGGAGCTGTTCAGACATGCGCGCAGCAGTGGTGACGACGTTCGGCGGACCCGAGGCCGTGGAGCTCGTGGAGACCGAGGTGCCGGAGCCGGGCGCCGGCCAGATACGGATCAAGGTGGCGGCGGCCACGCTGAACCCGGTCGACTCCGGGGTCCGGGCGGGCGTCTTCGGGGGCGCCGGGCAGCGGATCGGCCTTGGCTGGGACGTCGCCGGGACGGTGGACGCGGCCGGCACGGCCGCCGACTGGACCGTCGGCGAGGACGTCGTGGCCCTCGTCTACGGCCCGCTGAAGCCGCACGGCACGCACGCCGAGTACGTCGTCGTGGACGCGGACGCGGTGGCCAAGGCCCCCGCGAGCGCCGACGCCGTGCACGCGGCCACGCTTCCGCTGAACGCCCTGACCGCCGTACAGGCCCTTGACCTGCTCGGGGTGGAGCCGGGCCAGTCGCTGCTGGTGACCGGTGCCGCGGGGGCGGTCGGCGGGTACGCCCTCCAGCTCGCCGCGCACCGCGGGATCACCGCGACGGCGCTGGCCCGGGAGACGGACGAGGAGCTCGTACGGTCGCTGGGGGCGGCCCGGCTCGCGGGCGCCGACGAGGGCGGCTTCGACGCCGTGCTCGACGCGGCGTTCCTCGGCGAGGCGGCCCTGGAGCGGGTGCGCGACGGCGGCGCCTACATCGGCGTCATCCCGCACGCCGAACCGGCGTCGGTGCGCGGGGTGCGGGTCGGCGCGGTCGAGGTGAACGCCGACGGCGGCGCGCTCGCCGAGCTGTCCCGACTGGTCGACGAGGGCGTCCTGACCCTCCGGGTCGCCGAGACCTACGCCCTGGACGACGCGGCGAAGGCCCACGCCCGACTGGCCGCGGGCGGCCTGCGCGGGCGCCTGGTGCTGGTGCCGTGACCGGCGGCTACGAGGGGGTCGCCGCCTGCGCGTACGCCGTCGGCGGCACCCCCACCGTGGCCGTGAAGTCCCGGATCAGGTGGGCCTGGTCGGCGTAGCCGAGTTCGTTGGCGAGGGCGGCCCAGTCGAGGTCGGGGCGGGTGCCGGCGTGGTCCAGGGCCTCCTGGATGCGGTACCGCAGCAGCACCCACTTGGGACTGACGCCCACATAGGCCGAGAACAGCCGCTGGAGTGCCCGGGTCGACAGCCCCTCCGCGTCGGCGAAGTCCCCCACCCGGCGGAGCGCGCGGTCGGCGCGGATGCGCCGGACGAGCTCCATGGCGAGGTCGGCCTGGGGGTCCGGGGCGGGGGCCAGGGCCAGCAGGAACGCGTCGAGGGCGGCCACCCGGTCACGGTCGTCGACGGGGGTGACGATCGTGCGGGCGGCCTCGCCCGTGGCCCGCGGGAAGACCTCCTCGGCGGGCAGCGCGCGGTCCGTCCACCGGGAGACGGGATCCCCGGGGGCGTACGGGCGGAAGCCGCCGGGGCGGAACTTCACCCCGCAGACCCGGCCGCGTCCGCTCAGCTTGCGGGTGTACAGACCGAGGGTCACCCCGGTCAGCTCCCCGTAGGGCGGACCCTCGTCCTCGTCCCACTGGAAGGTGAGGTTGACGGCCGGGTGCGGGACGATCTGTGAGGCGTACGGCTCGGGCAGGTCCCAGTCGATCAGCCAGTACCACTCGACGTAGCGGCCCAGCGGCTCGGCCGGCCGGTGGCGGCGGAAGCGCACGCGGGTCAGCAGTCCGGCCGGGTCCACGATGCCCCGGGTGTCGGTGTCACGCCGGCGAGCTTCCATCCTCGGATCGTATGTCGCGTTTCTTCAAGAAGAGCGGCCGTCGCCGCTCCTACGGTCGGGGCATGGACACGAACCCTGTGAAGACGTACGGCATCGGTGAGCTGCTGGCCATGGCGCGGGAGCGGGCGGTCCCGGTGGTGCGGGGCATCCCGGACCCGGCCCTCGGCGGTCCCACGCCGTGCGCGGAGTACGACGTGAAGGCGCTGTGCAACCACTTGTTCCAGGTGGTCGTCCAGTTCCAGCGGCTGGCGGTGAAGCAGGACTCGGACTTCGGCGAGACCCCGGACCGGCTGGCCGGGAGCCCCGAGTGGCGCGAGCTGTTCGCCGAGGAGACGGACCGGCTGGTGGCGCTCTGGTCCGCGCCCGGCGCCGAGGAGGGCACGACGGGCGCGATGAACATGCCGGCGCGGCTGGTCGGCTCGATGGCCCTGCTGGATCTGACCGTGCATGTGTGGGACCTGGCGCGGGCGACGGGCCAGGAGTACTCCGGCGCGGACGAGGCGGTCGTGGCGGAGCTGGCCGCGGCGGTCGAGGAGCTGGAGCCGACGGCCCGGAAGATGGGCGTCTTCGGGGCGCCCGTGCCGGTGGCGGAGGACGCGCCGGCCTTCGAGCGGCTGCTCGCCGACACCGGACGTGACCCGCACTGGACGCCCTGAGCAGGCCGGGAATAGCTCGCGAGGGGTCACCGTTCCCAGGGTATAGTTGAACAGTCAACAACCTGGAGGGTGAGCGACCATGCAGTTCGGGATCTTCAGCGTCGGCGATGTCACACCGGACCCCACCACGGGCCGGACACCGACCGAGCGGGAGCGCATCAAGGCCATGGTCGCCATCGCGCTGAAGGCCGAGGAGGTCGGCCTGGACGTCTTCGCGACCGGCGAGCACCACAACCCGCCGTTCGTGCCGTCCTCGCCGACCACCATGCTCGGCTACATCGCGGCGCGGACGGAGAAGCTGGTCCTCTCCACCTCCACCACGCTGATCACCACCAACGACCCGGTGAAGATCGCGGAGGACTTCGCGATGCTCCAGCACCTGGCCGACGGCCGGGTCGACCTGATGATGGGCCGCGGCAACACCGGCCCGGTCTACCCCTGGTTCGGCAAGGACATCCGCGAGGGCATCAACCTCGCCATCGAGAACTACAACCTGGTGCACCGCCTGTGGCGCGAGGACGTCGTGAACTGGGAGGGCCAGTTCCGCACGCCCCTCCAGGGCTTCACGTCCACGCCCCGCCCGCTGGACGGCGTAGCACCGTTCGTCTGGCACGGCTCCATCCGCTCCCCGGAGATCGCCGAGCAGGCCGCGTTCTACGGTGACGGCTTCTTCCACAACAACATCTTCTGGCCGGCCGACCACACCAAGCGGATGGTCGAGCTGTACCGCAGCCGCTACGCCCACTACGGCCACGGCACCGCCGAGCAGGCGATCGTCGGCCTCGGCGGGCAGGTGTTCATGCGGAAGAACTCGCAGGACGCGGTGCGCGAGTTCCGCCCCTACTTCGACAACGCGCCGGTCTACGGCCACGGACCCTCCCTGGAGGACTTCACCGAGCAGACCCCGCTGACCGTCGGCTCCCCGCAGCAGGTCATCGAGAAGACCCTGGCCTTCCGCGACTACGCCGGTGACTACCAGCGCCAGCTGTTCCTGATGGACCACGCCGGGCTGCCGCTGAAGACCGTGCTGGAGCAGCTCGACCTGCTCGGCGAGGAGGTCGTCCCGGTCCTGCGCGAGGAGTTCGCGAAGAACCGCCCGGCGGACGTGCCGGACGCCCCGACCCACACATCCCTCAAGTCCGCGCAGGAGATGTCCGCGCAGGACAGCTCCTCCCAGGAGGTGACCGTCTGATGAAGCTCGTCGTCGTGTCGGCGGGGCTGAGCGTCCCGTCCTCCACCCGGCTGCTCGGCGACCGGCTGGCCGCCGCCGTAGGCGCCCGGACCCCGGTCGAGGTCGAGGTCGTGGAGCTGCGCGACCTCGCCGTGGAGATCGCGCACAACTTCACCAACGGCTTCCCCGGCCGGAAGCTGTCCGCCGCACAGCAGGCCATCACGGCGGCGGACGGGCTGATCGTGGTCACCCCGGTGTTCTCGGCGTCGTACAGCGGACTGTTCAAGTCGTTCTTCGACGTGCTGGAGCAGGACGCGCTGGCGGGCAAGCCGGTGCTGATCGCCGCGACCGGCGGCACCGCCCGCCACTCGCTGGTCCTGGAACACGCCCTGCGCCCCCTCTTCGCCCACCTGCACGCCGTGGTCGTCCCGACCGGTGTCTACGCGGCCTCGGAGGACTGGGGCGCGGAGGGTCTGGACGGGCGGATCGAGCGGGCGGCGGGGGAGCTGGCGGCGCTGATGACGGGGCTGGGCTCGGCGCGGCCGGCGAAGGACGACCTCGCGGTGGTGCCGTTCGCGGAGCAGCTGGCGGCGCTGCGGCCCACCGGGTGAGAGGCCAGTAAGAAGGACTCCGGGTGAGCCGCCCGTCACGCCGGAGTCCGAACCGGGTTGGCACACTGGCAGCGTGTCCCAGACCGTGCTGCTCGCCGAAGACGACCGCGCCATCCGGCACGCCCTGGAGCGTGCCCTGACCCTGGAGGGCTACCGGGTCACCGCGGTCGCCGACGGCGTGGAGGCGCTGGCGCAGGCCCACACCTCGCCGCCGGACGTCCTCGTCCTCGATGTGATGATGCCCGGCATCGACGGCCTCCAGGTCTGCCGGGTGCTGCGCGCCGAGGGCGACCGCACCCCCATCCTGATGCTGACGGCGCTCGTGGAGACCCAGGACCGGATCGCGGGCCTGGACGCGGGCGCCGACGACTACGTCGTCAAGCCCTTCGACGTGGAGGAGGTCTTCGCCCGGCTGCGCGCCCTGCTGCGCCGCACCGGGCGGACCGGCGCCGCGCCCGTGCAGGTCCCCGAGCCCGAGGAGACCCCCGAGCAGCCGCCCGAGCGCTCGCTGGAGGCGGCCGGGCTGCGGATGGACCCGCAGGCCCGCCGGGCCTGGCGCGGCGAGCGCGAACTGGAGCTGACCCGCACCGAGTTCGAGCTGCTGGAACTGCTGGCGCGCAACGCCGGGATCGTCCTCGACCACGCCACCATCTACGACCGCATCTGGGGCTACGACTTCGGCCCCGGCTCCAAGAACCTCGCCGTCTACGTCGGCTATCTGCGCCGCAAGCTCGACGAGCCCGGCGCCCCGCCGCTGATCCACACGGTGCGCGGCGTGGGTTACGTGCTCCGGGAGGACTGAGTGGGCCGCGTCAGGCGGCTGCTGCGGCGCCCGCGGCCCCGGCTGGTCTCGCTGCGCACCACCTTCGCGGTGTCCTTCGCGACGGTGACCGCCGTCGTCACCGTCCTCGTCGGCATCCTGTCCTACAGCGCCGCCGCCCGGCTGGTCCGGGTCGACCAGCAGTCCGTCTTCGACGAGGTGGTGCAGGACGTACGCGACGAGGTCAGCAACCGCCGGATGGACCCGGTGGACTTCTCCTCCACCGCGCCGGGCCACGACCTGGTGCGCCCCGCCCGGACGGATGTGCAGGTCCTCGGGCCGGACGGCTCCGTCTACGATCCCGGACGTCCCGGACTTCCCGTCACCGGCTCCGACCGGCGGATCGCCGCTCAGCAGGTCTCCGGGCGCACGGTCGTGCACGCGGACGTCGATGTCGGCAACGACGTCTACCGCGTCGCCACCGTCTCCTTCGGCGGCGGCCGGGGAGCGGTGCAGATCGCGCAGGAGTTCAGCAACACCGAGGATCTGCTGCGGGCGCTTCAGCAGCGGACGTTGATCCTGATGTCGGCGGTCGTGGTCGGGGCCGGGCTGTTCGGGTGGTGGCTGGCCCGGCGGATCACCCGCAGGCTGATCGTCCTCGCCTCCGCCGCGGAGGACGTCGCGCGGACCCGGCGGCTCGGCATCCAGGTGCCGGTCACCGGCTACGACGAGGTCGGCCGCCTCGGCCGGGCCTTCGACCGCATGCTCGGGCGGCTCGCCCAGTCCGAGGAGGACCAGCGGCGGCTGGTGCAGGACGCGGGGCACGAGCTGCGGACGCCGCTGACCTCGCTGCGGACCAATATCTCCCTGCTGCGCCGGATCGACGAGTTCCCGCCGGAGACGCGGGACGAACTGGTCGCCGACCTCGCGACGGAGGCCCGTGAACTGACCGATCTCGTCAATGAGCTGGTGGACCTCGCGGCCGGTCAGTCCGACTCCGAGCCGCCGCAGCGGGTGGATCTCGCCGATATCGCTGAGGACGTGGCGGGGCTCGCGCAGCGGCGTACGGGGCGGCGGATCGTGGTGCGGGCCAGCGGGGACACGACGACGGACGGGCGGCCGGGGATGCTTCAGCGGGCGATGTCCAACCTGGTGGAGAACGCGGCGAAGTTCGACCGTCAAGGGACGGCCCCTATCGAGATCAATGTGGCGGGGCCCGCGGTGCATGGGATTGTGCGGGTGGAGGTGCTGGACCGGGGGCCCGGGGTTGCCGACGACGATCTGACGCATGTCTTCGATCGGTTCTATCGGGCCGCGGACGCGCGGTCGCTGCCGGGGTCGGGGCTGGGGTTGTCGATCGTTCGGGAGGTCGCGTTGGCGCATGGGGGCGCGACCTTCGCCTTGCGGCGGGCGGGGGGCGGTTCTGTCATCGGGTTCACCGTGGGGGGCGGTTAGGTGCTTTGCCGGGTGCGGGTGCGTGGGGGCTGGTCGCGCAGTTCCCCGCGCCCCTGGGGAGTCTTACTATCCGGCGTTATGTTGAGCCGTGAAGAGGGTCTTGCGCTTGGTGCCGTTGATGAGGCCGCTGTTGCTCGTACGCTGCTGGAACTCATCGCCGTCCCCAGCGTCACCGGCAGCGCTGCCGAGTCGGAGTTGCAGCACTTGCTGGCCCGGCGGCTCGAACTTCTCGACCTCGACGTCGACCTGTGGTCCATGGGCCTCGACGCCCTCCGCGCCGACCCCGACTTCCCCGGCTCCGAGGCTCCACGCGACGAGGCGTGGGGCCTGGTCGGCACGGCCGGGGACGGTGACGGGCCGACCCTCATCCTCCAAGGTCACGTCGATGTCGTGCCGCCCGGAGACCTCGCCGCCTGGGACGGGGACCCCTTCGTCCCCCGGGTCACCGGAGATCTCGTGCACGGGCGGGGTGCCTGTGACATGAAGGCCGGGCTGGTCGCGCACCTCGCCGCGCTCGCCGCGATCCGCGCGGCCGGGGTCCGGCTGCGCGGGCGGGTCGCCGTGCACTTCGTCGTGGGGGAGGAGGACGGCGGGATCGGCGCCTTCGGGACCCTGCGGCGCGGGTACCGCGGTGACGCCTGTGTCATCGCCGAGCCGACCGGCGGGAGCGTCATCACCGCCAACGCGGGCGCGCTGACCTTCCGGATCGCCGTGCCGGGCAAGTCCGCGCACGGGAGCTCACGGGAGCAGGGCGTCAGCGCGATCGACGCCTATCTGCCGTTGCACGCGGCGCTGGCCCGTCTGGAGGCCGAGCGCAACAGGGACCCGGCACCGCTGATGGCGGAGCACCCGATCCCGTACGGCCTCTCGGTCGGTACCGTGCGCGCCGGTGACTGGGCGAGCAGCGTGCCCGATCTGCTGGTGGCCGAGGGACGGCTCGGGGTGCGGCTGGGGGAGGAACCGGCCGACGCGCGGGCCGAGTTCGGACGGTGTGTGGCCGAGGCGTGTGCGGACGATCCGTGGCTGCGGGAGCATCCGGCGGTCGTCACCTGGCCTGGCGGGCAGTTCGCGAGCGGTGCGCTGCCGGACGGGCATCCCCTCGCCGACCTGGTGCGCGAGGCCCGGTCCGACGCGGTCGGGGACGGGCGGCTGCCGGTGCGGGGTGCGACGTACGGCAGCGATCTGCGGCTCTACTCCGGGGCCGGGATCCCCACGCTCCAGTACGGGCCCGGTGACATCCAGGTCGCCCACAGCGCACGGGAGCGGGTCTCGGTGCGCGAAGTCGTGGACGTGGCAAGGACGTTGGTTCCGGTGATCCTGCGGAGCGTGGGGACGCGGTGACGACAGGCCCTAGGGCGAGACCACCGAGCCGCCGAACGTCACCACCAGCTTGCCGTCCGAGGCGAGCGACCAGCCGAGGGTGCCGTCGTAGGAGGAGCAGCGGGAGCCGTTGGTGCCGGACCAGAACTGGTTGGAGCTGTCGGAGTCGCCGATGATCCGGTCGTTGGTGCCGCTGTCACTGCGGCAGGAGGTGTTGCTCCGGAACACCGAGGTGCCTGCGTCGAAGTTGAAGTTGCGCTCGGTGTTGTCGACGCTGACGTTGTTGGAGATCGTCATCGAGCCCGGGTTGCTGTTGTAGGTGAACCCGTGCTTGCCGTTGTCGACGGCGAAGCTGCGCCGGACGATGTGGTTGACCGGCACGTCCTCGCCGCCCAGCTTGTAGCCGTTGCGGTCGCCCGCGCCCGCCTGGGAGCCGTCGCTGAGGGTGCCGTTCTCGTAGGAGAGCGAGTCCTCGATGGTCACCGGGCCGATGGGGTCCTCGTCGGCGTAGGTGTAGAGGTCCCAGCCGTCGTCGATGTTGTGGTGGGCGACGGCGTAGCGGAAGACGTTGCCGGTGCCGGTGGTGAGCTTCGCGGCGAAGCCGTCGGCGTCCTCGCCGTCGGAGTCGGCGTTGTCGTGCGACTCGGCGCTCAGGATCAGGTTGTTCGACGGCCACTGCGCGGTCGGCGTGGTGGAGGTCATCCGGCCGAGCTGGAGCCCGGTGTCCCGGTTGAAGCGGGTCACCGTCCGCTCGATGACGTTGTTGCTGCCGCCGACGAAGATGCCGTTGTCCCCGGCCCGTTCGACGACCAGCCCCTTGATGTGCCAGTACGAGGCGTTCAGCTGGAGCCCGCGGTTGGACGAACTCTCGCTCTGCGCCGAGAAGTTGAGTACCGGGGTCTCACCCGGGTAGGCGGCCAGCGTGGTGCGGGCACCGGAAGTCCCGTTCTGGCCCGCCGGGATGGTGACCGTCGCGGCCTGGTTGTACGTCCCTCCGCGCACGTAGATCGTGCCGCCCGCGGAGATCCGGCTGATCGCCGAGGTCAGTGTCGTGGGCGCCGACTGGGTGCCGGCCGCGCCGTCGGTGCCGTTCGGGGCGACGTAGAGCGCGCTGCCGGTCGGCGGCGGGGTGTCGCCGGTCACCGCGTCGACGTGGTCGAGGTTGGGCAGGCCGCCGGCGGTGGTCGGGCTGAGACGGATGGTGTTGCTGCCCGCGTTGAGGTTCACGGTCAGCGACTTGGTCGTCCAGGTCGACCAGGTGCCGGTGCCCTCGAAGGACGGGGTCTGCACGGTGGTGCCGTTGACGATCAGGCTCGCCGGGCGGGCGGTGGTGGTGCCGTTGGCGAACCGGATGTTCAGGGTGGCCGTGCCCGCGGCGGCCGCGTTCACGGTGACCTGGGCGTACGCGCCGGTGGCGTTGGTGCCGTTGCAGAAGCCGCTGCCGGAGAACCCGGCCCAGTCGGAGTCGATGGTGCCGGTGCAGATCGCGGGCGAGGTCTCGGCCTCGTACCGGGTGGTCGCGGCCTGCGCCGGGTTTCCGGACAGCGCGACCAGTGCACCGGCCAGCAGGCCGGCGCACGCGAGGGCGGATCTCAGGTGCATCTGGTGCCTCCAGAAGCCTTGGGGGTAAGCGCTTTCTCCGGGAAGCTTGGGAGTGGTGTTGTGTGCGCGTCAATATCTGTGTACTTGATTCTTATTCACAGACATGAACAGATGAACCGTCCGTGGGCGGCAGCCGTACCCCTGCCCGACGGACCGTGCCCGGATGCGAGGATGAGGCGCCATGACAGCAGGGCGGTGTACTCGCACGATCAGGGCCGCGGTGTTCGCGGCCGTCTGCGTGCTGCTCGCCGCCCTCGGCCACGTCCTGATGTCCGGCCGCCAGGTGCCCGCCTGGGCGCTGGCCGCCGGAGTCGCCGTCACCGCGGTCGCCGGCTGGTTCCTGGCGGCGCGTGAGCGGGGGCTGCCGCTGATCGTGACGGTCGTGGTGGCCGCGCAGACGGGGCTGCACTCGGCGTTCTCGCGGGTGCAGTCGGCGTCCGCGAAAGACATGGGCGCCGAGCACATGCACTCCATGGACACCATGGGCGCCATGGACATGAGTCACATGGATCATGGCGGCTCGACGACGGCCGCCGCCGACTCCTCGTCCTCCTTCGGCATGCTCGCCGCCCACCTGCTCGCCGCGCTGCTCTGCGGACTGTGGCTGGCGTACGGCGAGAAGGCCGCGTTCCGCATCCTGCGGGCCGCCGCCGGACGGCTGGCCGCCCCGCTGCGCCTGCTGCTCGCCCTGCCCGCGCCGCCGGAGCGCCCGCGCCTCCGCCTCGGCCGGGGCGGTGCCGACCGGGTGCCGCGCCTCTTCCTCGTCCATGCGATCACTTCCCGGGGTCCGCCGGTGGGGCCCGCTGTCGCCTGACGACAGCCGGCGCCGACGGCCGTAGGGCCGTTTCCCCCACATCACTCACCGGGTCGCGGACCGCCGCGCCTGTCTGTGCCGTGTGTTCGCGTGTCCGCACGCGCGCGGTCCGGGCTCCGGACGACCCGAAGGACATCAGGTGATCGTTCCTGATCCGCCCGAGCGGACGGCATCCCGCAGATCCACGACCGCCGCTGCCGCCGATGAGTCGATAACGGCGTGGGCGCTCGCCGCGCGGACCGGTGATCCGGCCGCCGTCGAGCACTTCGTGCGCGCCCTGCACCGGGACGTGCTGCGCTATGTCGCCCACCTGTGCGCCGATCCCCAGGCTGTGGACGACCTGGCGCAGGACACCTTCCTGCGCGCGCTCGGCAGCCTGCACCGGTTCGAGGGCCGCTCCTCGGCCCGTTCCTGGCTGCTGGCCATCGCCCGCCGCGCGGTGATCGACAGCTACCGCCACGCCGCCGCCCGGCCCCGGCTCTCCGATCTGCCGGACTGGCAACTGGCCGTGGAGAACGCGCAGCCGCGGGGCCTGCCCGGGTTCGACGACGGAGTCGTCCTGCTCGATCTGCTGGCCTCGCTGCCCGCCGAGCGCCGCGAGGCGTTCGTGCTCACCCAGCTCCTCGGACTGCCGTACGCGGAGGCGGCCGAGGTGAGCGACTGCCCGGTCGGGACCGTGCGTTCGCGGGTGGCGCGGGCACGGGCGACGCTGCTGGATCTGCTGGACGGGCCGGAGGCGCCGAAGGTGCCGGAGACGCCGGTGCTGCAGGCGGCTTGATCCGTACGGAGGGGTGCCGGGGTCCGAGGGGCCCGGCACCCCTCGGTGCGATGATGACGTTCGCCGGTCATATGCCGGGGCCGTCGGTGTCCGTGGGTGCCGGTCGATGTCCGTCAGTATCCGTCGGTGTCCGTCGGTCGTGGTGCCGTGATGTCCGTGAGGAGAGCACGTGGAAGACCAGAAAGACGCGCGGGAGCAGGCGAGCCCCGAGACGCAGGCCCGGATCCGCGGCAGCTTCGACCGCCAGGGCCTGATGGGCCATCTCGGCGCCCGGATCACCCACATCGCGCCGGGCCGGGTCCACATCACGCTCCCGAACCGCCCCGAAGTCACCCAGCAGCACGGCTACTTCCACGCCGGAGCCACCAGCGCCATCGCCGACAGCGCCGGTGGCTATGCCGCGTACACGCTGTTCCCCGAGGACTCCGACGTGCTCACCGTCGAGTACAAGATCAACCTCCTCGCCCCGGCCCTGGGCGACCATCTGGAGGCGATCGGAACGGTGTTGAAGTCCGGCCGGACCCTGACGGTCTGTCAACTTGAGGTGTACGGCGTCCAGGACGACCGCCGCAAGCTCGTCGCCAACGGTCAGCAGACGCTGATCCGGGTGAACGTGCCGGAGCGGTGAGGCGAGGGGCGAGCACGGGTTCCGGTTGCGCGGGGACCCGGCATCAAGACGGCATAGAGATTGCCGGAATCCGGCAGTGAAACGGTTCCCCCTCACCTGACACGATTCCGGCAGGTCGGAGGTCGGCGTCGGGGCGGGAGGGGGACGGCGCGCATGGTCTGGTTTCTGGGACTGGGCACAGCGGGGGTCGCGTTGCTCGCCCTGTCGCTGGTCTTCGACGGGGTGCTGGAAGGCGCGCTCGACGTCGTCCTGGACGGGTGGCTGTCGCTGCCGGTCGTTGCCGGATTCCTGGCGATGACGGGCTTCGGCGGCGCCATCGTCACCGGGGTTGCTGACGTCGGCCCCGCGGTCGCCACCACGGCGGGTGCCGTGTGCGGAGCGGGGACGGCCTGGCTGACGTATCGCCTCAGCCGGATCCTGATGCGTGACCAGACCGATCGCACCCCGAACGGGGGCGACCTGGTGGGCGTCGCCGGGAATGTGGTCACCGCGATTCCGGTGGACGGGTACGGCGAAGTGCTGCTCCAACTTGCCGGGCAGCGCGTGAAGTTCGCGGCCCGCAGCGCAGGCCCGGTGGCGCGCGGCGCCGAGGTGTGGGTCGAGGCGGTGCCGTCGGCGACGTCGGTCGTGGTGCGTCCGGTGGACCGCTGAACTTTCCTTTCTCTTCTCTTGGTTCGTACGTGATTCGGGGGCAGTGTCATGAGTCCTGTCGTCTTCGCCGTCGTGGGAGTCGTCGTACTCCTCGTGCTGCTGGCGCTGGTGGTGATCACCCGCTACAAGGTGGCGGGTCCGAGCGAGGCGTTCATCGTCACCGGCCGGCGCGGCAAGAAGGCCACCGATCCGGAGACCGGACGGGTCTTCACCGACAACAGCGGGCAGAAGGTCGTGGTCGGCGGCGGAGTGTTCGTCGTGCCGTTCGTGCAGCAGAAGTTCACCCTCGACCTGTCCTCCCGGCACATCCCGGTGGCGGTGCGCGGCGCGGTCACCCTGCGCGGCGTGAAGGCCAACCTGGACGGTGTGGCGATCGTCAAGGTCGGCGGCACCGAGGACTCGATCCGGGCCGCCGCCCAGCGGTTCCTGATGCAGCAGGACGGGATCGTCGGCTTCACCCAGGAGGTGCTCTCCGGCGCGCTGCGCGCCATCGTGGGCCGGATGTCGGTGGAGGACGTCATCCGTGACCGGGCCGCGTTCGCCGGGCAGGTGGCGGAGGAAGCGGAGGCGAGCCTGTCCGGGCAGGGGCTGGTGCTGGACGCCTTCCAGATCCAGGACATCACCACCGAGGGCTCCTACCTGGAGGACCTGGGCCGTCCGGAGGCCGCCCGAGCCAGGCAGGAGGCCGATATCGCCGAGGCCGTGGCCCGGCGGGCCGCCGAGCAGGCGCGGCTGAAGGCGGAGGAGGAAATCGCGGTCGCGCAGCGGACGTTCGCGCTCAAGCAGGCCGAGATCAAGGCCGAGACCGACGAGGCCGCGGCCCGTGCCGCCGCCGCGGGTCCGCTGGCCGAGGCGGCCCGGCGGCAGGAGATCCTCACCGAGCAGGAGAAGGTCGCCGAGCGGCAGGCCGCGCTGACCGACCGCCAGCTCGACACCCAGGTCCGCAAGCCCGCCGACGCCCAGCGCTACGCCGCCGAGCAGGAGGCCGAGGCCCGCCGGGTGGCCCGGGTCAAGCAGGCCGAGGCGGAGAAGTCGGCCGGTATCGCGGACGCGCAGGCCGAGGCCGAGCGGGCGCGGCTGACCGGTGAGGGCGAGAAGCAGCGCCGGAGCGCGCTGGCCGAGGCGGAGGCCATGGAGGGCCTGAAGCAGGGCGAGGCCGAGCGCTCCCGGCGTGCGGCGATCGCCGAGGCCGTACGTCTGGAGGGAGAGGCCGAGGCGGCGGCGATCGGGGCGAAGGGTGCCGCCGAGGCGGAGGCGATGCGGAAGAAGGCGGACGCGTTCGGGCAGTACGGCGACGCGGCGATCATCCAGATGCTCGTCGAGGTGCTCCCGCAGGTCGTGGCGAAGGCGTCCGAGCCGCTGAGCGCCGTGGACAAGATGACCGTGATCTCGACGGACGGGGCGGGACGGATTCCGCGGGCCGTGGCGGACAACGTGGCCCAGGGCCTGGAACTCCTCGGCTCCACGACGGGTGTCGACCTCGCGGAGCTGCTGAAGGGGGCAACGCGGGGGGCTGGTGCCGTGACCGGGGAGGAGCCCGCGGGGGCGGCGCTCAACGGCAAGGTGGAGATCACCGGTTGACCCGCCCGGCACCGACAGGGCGCCGAACACTGCCGGAACCCGGCAATGCGCGGAGTGCGGACGCCCCGGCATCATCGGTGCCGGGGAGCACTACGGATGACTCCGGTACCGGAGCCGGCAGCCGCCGACCGGTGCCGGGGTACATCCCTGCCGTACGGCCTCCGGCGACATGCGGGTACGGCGGGCGCTCGGTATGTTCGAGCTGACCTCGTGCCCGACCCTCGGAGAGCGCACCATGTCGAAGATCCTCTTTGTGCTGACCGGCTCCGACCACTGGACGCTGGCGGACGGCAGCAAGCACCCGACCGGCTTCTGGGCCGAGGAGGCCGTCGCCCCCCACCAGGCGTTCACGGCCGCCGGCCACGAGATCGTCGTGGCGACACCGGGCGGTGTCGCACCGCCCCTGGACCAGGGCAGTCTGGCCCCGGAGTTCAACGGCGGTGAGGAGGGCGCGCGGCGGATGGCGGACGCCCTCGGTACGATGGCCGAACTCCAGCGGCCCGTACGGCTGGAGGACGTGGACCTCGCCGACTACGCCGCCGTCTACTACCCCGGTGGCCACGGCCCGATGGAGGACCTGGCCGTCGATGAGACCTCCGGCAGGCTCCTGATCGACACGCTGGACTCGGGCAAGCCGCTCGGGGTGGTCTGCCATGCCCCGGCCGCGCTGCTGGCGGCCACCAGGGCAGACGGCACCAACGCCTTCGCAGGCTACCGCCTGACCGGCTTCAGCAACGCCGAGGAGACCCAGGCGGGCTTCGCGCCCAAGGCCAGGTGGCTTCTGCAGGACCGGCTGGTCGAGATCGGCGCGGACTACCAGGAGGGCGAGCCGTGGGCCCCGTACGTGGTCGTGGACCGCAACCTGGTCACGGGCCAGAACCCGGCCTCCGCCGACCCGGCGGCGGCGGAGATGCTGAAGAAACTGTCCTGACCCCGGTCATCCGTCTCAGACGACGGCGGGACTGCGGCGCTCCAGCAGGACCACGTCTCGCCAGCGGCCGTGTTGGCGCCCGATGCGCTCCCGGGTACCGATGACCCGGAACCCGGCGCGTTCGTGCAGGGCGAGGCTCGCGGTGTTCTCCGGAAAGATCCCGGACTGGACGGTCCAGACACCGGCCGCCTCAGTACTGTCGATCATGGCTTTGAGCAGCGCGGACGCCACCCCGCGCCCCCGGGCGCCGGGATGGACGTACACGGAGTGCTCCACCACACCGGCGTAGGCGCAGCGGTCGGAGACCGGAGTCACGGCGACCCACCCGAGCACGGCACCGCGCTCGTCCAGGGCGACGAACCGATGCGCGGGCGACTTCGCCGTATCGAACGCCTCCCAGCCGGGCGCGACCGTCTCGAAGGTGGCGTCGCCCTCGTCGATGCCGGCCTGGTAGATCGCCAGCACCGCGTCGGCGTGCTCGGGTGCCATAGGCGCGACACGCACGGGATGCACGGTGTCCATGGAATGCACGGGGTCTATGGAATGCACGGGGTCCATGGACTGCATTGTCCCGCCCGCCCTCAGTGCCCGGCCACCACCTTCACCATGACCACGCCCAGACCGATCGCCGCGTCGACGACCGCCGCGACGATCGACGGGACGACCCCGCTGCCCATCCGCCGCCCGCCCACGAAGCCCCACGCGGCCAGCGAGGCGATGTCCACGCCGACCGCGATCCACAGCGCGGTGGACAGGTGAAAGAGACCGAAGGCAGAGAGGACGATCATCACCAGTGGGCCCGCGGCGGAGCTGAGCAGGGGGCTGGTGACGTAGAGCAGGTGCCGCAACTCGGCCCGGTCCGGCAGGCGTTGGTGGACCACGCGGTGGGCCTGGAAGTCGGCCACGAGGGTCGCCAGCCACAGGCCGAGCGCCGTGCAGGCGATGAACACCGTCGCCGTCGAGTACCGGGTATGCGTGTTCTGCGCCAGCCCGACCAGCACGGCGAGCATGGTGATCGTCGCGTAGACCCGCTCCTTGACCCGCTCGACCAGGGTTTCGAGCACCTGGGCGGTGACCGGGGGCCGGCCGGCGTCGGACTCGGACATATCGGAACCGTACGATCACCGCCACGCATGACCGAGCACGACGCGCGACTGCCGGGCTTCCTGGCCCGGCCTCACTTCAGGTGGCGGTCGTAGAAACGGTTCCCGTCCGCCAGCTCGAACCACGGAGTGCCGGTGTGCCCGCCCGTATTGGCGTGCAGTGTCTTCTCCTTGGTGCCGAAGGCGTCGAACAGGTCCAGGGCCCGTTGGCGGGGGTTCCCCTCGTCGTCCCACTGGAGCAGGAGCAGCAGCGGAACGGTGACCTGCCGGGCCTCCTCGCGCTGGGCCCGGGGCACGTAACCCCCGGCGAAGAATCCGGCGGCGGCGATACGCGGCTCGACCACCGCCAGCCGAATGCCGAGGGCCATCCACCCCGAGTACCCGACCGGGCCGCCGATCCCGGGCAGGGCAAGGAGGGCGTCCAGGGTGGTCCGCCACTCCGGGACCGCGTTCTCCACCAGCGGGCCGACGAGGGACTCGAAGATCTCGTCGACCGGCTCACCGGCCTGCATCGCCCGGCGGAGTTCGGCGCGGGCCTGTTCGTCGGCGGCGGAACGGGGCCGGTCACCACACCCGGCGGCGTCGATGGTGGCCACCGCGTAGCCGTACGCCGCGGTGAGCCGGGCCCGGGCCACCAGCCGGGCATCGCGCTTGGGCAGGCCGTTGTTGTGGGCCATGAGGATCAGCGGGACCGGTGCGGATTGCTCGGATGCGGATCCAGGCGTCCAAAGGGTGCCGGGGATCTCGCCGAGGGTGAATTCGCGCTCGAGGACGCTGTCGTCGAGGCGCTGCTCGGAAGTGAATCGCATGGTCGTGCCCTTTCGGGAGTGCGCTTGAAACGGCACTCCCGGACGACCTACCGCCCGACCGTGACCCCGGAGAGGAGCACCCACGTCGATACTGCGTTCACGGGTACCACCTCCTTGTTCTCCGGCACGGCCTCCGAAAACGTAGCAGCGCTCGCCGTACGCTCGCCAACAGGTTTTCGCGGCTCAGGGCCACACCAGGCAATAAGGCTGATGCCCCGCCTCATGCAACCGATGGCTGAAGTCCTGCCACTCGTGCAGCAGTTGATACACGTTGAACGCGTCTCGCGGACCGCCGCGGTCCGGGACCGTGGACCAGATGAAGGCTGCCG
Source organism: Streptomyces cinnabarinus (assembly GCF_027270315.1). NCBI lineage: Bacteria > Bacillati > Actinomycetota > Actinomycetes > Kitasatosporales > Streptomycetaceae > Streptomyces > Streptomyces cinnabarinus. The sequence goes on from NZ_CP114413.1 coordinate 5,143,237, forward strand.
CGCCGACGGCCTCCTCGCCGATGCCGCGCAGGGGGTCCACGACCGTCATGGGGAGCTTGACGACCGCGTAGTCGGGGTGGAGGACGACCAGTTCCAGGGGTGGGACCTTGTGCAGGGGGACGCCCTCGATGCCGGTGAGCACCATCGCGGCCATCGTCTCCGGCTTGATCTTGGTGAACATGCCGTTCATGCCGAGCTCGTCGCCGCCGAGTTCCTCGGGGCGCATCGAGATCGGGACGCGGGCCGCGGTCGCGCCGTCAGGCGCGCCGAAGTACTTGTACGTCACCCCCACCCGACCACCATTCCTGCTCGCCGCCCGGAGCTCGTCGACGCGTCGGTCGATCCGCTCGGGGTCTGCCTGTCCGCTCTGTCCGCCCTGTGCCTGACGTGCTTCTGTCGTGTCCTCCGCCTCGCGCCGGTGCCTGCCCCGACGGGCACGACGCGGACCGACGTCATCGGTCCCCTCGCCCAGTCCGCCACCGCGATGCATATCTCCACCCGACTGCTTTTCTAGGACGCGCGGCCCCCGCCGCGCAACCCGATCATCGTGTCAGTGACCTCCCCCACGGCCGCTCGCCGAAACGTGCGCTGAAACACCTGTCCGCAGGATCTTGTACCAGCCCCCAGTTTCGCAGATCGCGCGGGGGAGGGGGTCGGATGTCGGGTCAGAGGAGAGCTGGCCCACAGGTGCGGGGGTCCGCTGGCCTACCCTGAGGAGGTCACTGGCAACCGGAGTCCGAGCAGTCGGAGAAGGTCGGAGAAGTCGCAGGACATGAGCTCACTGCCTTATTCATACGATGCCCCTGAGTCGCAGGCTCTGTTCGACCGTGCGGCGGCCGTCACACCCGGCGGCGTGAACTCCCCGGTGCGCGCCTTCCGCGCCGTGGGCGGAACGCCCCGGTTCATGGTGTCCGGCAAGGGTGCCTATCTGACCGACGCCGACGGCCGTGAGTACGTCGACCTCGTCTGCTCCTGGGGGCCCATGATCCTCGGGCACTCCCACCCGGAGGTCATCGCCGCCGTGCGGGAGGCCGTCTCCCGCGGTACCTCCTTCGGCACGCCCGGTGAGGGCGAGGTCGCCCTCGCTGAGGAGATCGTCCAGCGGGTCGGGCCCGTCGAGCAGGTTCGGCTCGTGTCCAGTGGGACCGAAGCCACCATGTCCGCCATTCGGCTCGCTCGCGGGTTCACCCGGCGAAGCAAGGTGATCAAGTTCGCCGGGTGTTACCACGGTCACGTCGACTCGCTGCTCGCCGCCGCCGGCTCCGGCGTCGCCACCTTCGCGCTGCCCGACACCCCGGGTGTCACCGGCGCCCAGGCCGGCGACACCATCGTGCTGCCGTACAACGACCTCGAAGCCGTGCAGGAGGCCTTCCACCGGCACCCCGGCGAGATCGCCTGCGTCATCACCGAGGCATCCCCGGGCAACATGGGCGTCGTACCGCCGCAGCCCGGCTTCAACCAGGGGCTCAAGGACGCCTGCGCCAAGAACGGCGCCCTCTACATCTCCGACGAGGTCATGACCGGGTTCCGGACCAGCCGCGCCGGGTGGTTCGGGGTCGACGGGGTCGTCCCCGACCTGATGACCTTCGGCAAGGTCATGGGCGGTGGCTTCCCGGCCGCGGCCTTCGGCGGACGTGCCGACGTCATGGCGCACCTCGCCCCCGCCGGGCCCGTCTACCAGGCCGGCACCCTCTCCGGGAACCCGATCGCCACGGCCGCCGGTCTCGCTCAGCTCCGGCTCCTCGACGATGCGGCCTACGACAAGGTCGACGCCGTGTCCGGGCAGATCCAGGGTCTGGTCACCGACGCGCTCAGCAAGGAAGGCGTCGCTCACCGGCTTCAGACCGCCTCCAACATGTTCTCGGTGTTCTTCACCGACCGTGAGGTGCGCGACTACGAGGACGCCAAGAAGCAGGACTCCTTCCGCTTCACCGCCTTCTTCCACTCGCTGCTCGCCAACGGCGTCTATCTGCCGCCGTCCTCCTTCGAGTCCTGGTTCGTCTCCACGGCCCATGACGAGCGAGCGGTGCAGAAGATCGCCGACGCCCTTCCGGCGGCGGCCCGCGCGGCGGCGGAGGCGCAGGCATGACCAACCCCGAGAACGGCTCCCACTTGAACTCCGACATCACCGTCGTGCATCTCATGCGGCACGGCGAGGTCGCCAACCCCGACGGCGTCCTCTACGGCCGTCTCCCCGGCTACCACCTCTCCGAGCTGGGCCGTCAGATGGCCGACCGGGTCGCCGAGCACCTCGCCTCCCGGGACGTCACCCACGTGGTGTCCTCCCCGCTGGAGCGGGCGCAGGAGACCGCCACGCCGATCGCCAAGGCGCACGGCCTGGACATCGCCACCGATGAGCGGCTCATCGAGGCGGACAACGTCTTCCAGGGCAAGACCTTCGGCGTCGGTGACGGTGCGCTGAAGAAGCCGGGCAACTGGAAGCACCTCGTCAATCCGTTCAGGCCGTCCTGGGGCGAGCCGTACTTCGAGCAGGTCGTGCGGATGGTGGGGGCGCTGGACGCCGCGAAGGACCGGGCGCGGGGGCATGAGGCCGTGCTGGTCAGCCATCAGCTGCCGATCTGGATCGTGCGGTCGTATGTCGAGAAGCGGCGGCTTTGGCATGACCCGCGGCGTCGGCAGTGCACGCTGGCGTCCCTGACGTCGTTCACGTATCAGGGCGACAAGATCGTGTCGGTCGGCTACAGCGAGCCCGCGATCGACCTCGTACCTGCTCATCTTCGTGCGGGTGCCAAGCCGGTGAAGGGCAAGGACAAGGCATTCGGGGCATAGCGCAACCCCGGCCCGTTTGTATGGCATTTGTTCTGAATCACATGTGATCCACAGGAACCTCCCCCTTCGTCCCGTCCTCTGACTGGTTGACCACCAGAGAACGTGACGAACGGGGATGCCATGCGCACTCTCACCCGAAGGGGAGCACTCGGACTCGGCGTCGCCGGGGCCGCCGCGGCCGGACTCGCCGGATGCGGTGCCCTCAAGCCGTCAGACGGGTCGAACCCCTCCGGAGGTTCCGCGGGTTCGGATCCCCGGCCCGCCGACGGCGGTGCCGCCAAGCCCGCCGACCGGCCCATCGGCGACGGTTCCACCTCGTACACCGGCAAGCAGCCGAAGCAGCCCGCCAAGCCCGTGCCGCTGGAACCCGGCCAGACCCCGCCCCAGTTCGTCGTCTTCTCCTGGGACGGCGCCGGAGAGGTCGGCAACGGCCTCTTCCCGCGCTTCCTCGACCTCGCCGAGGAACTCGGCGCCCATATGACCTTCTTCCTCTCGGGGCTCTATCTGCTGCCCGAGAGCAAGAAGCGGCTCTACGACCCGCCGAACAACCTGCGCGGCGCCTCCGACATCGGCTATCTCACCGACGCGCACATCAAGGACACGCTGAAGGGCGTCCGCCGGGCCTGGCTCGACGGGCACGAGATCGGCACCCACTTCAACGGCCACTTCTGCGCGGGCTCCGGCTCGGTCGGAAACTGGACCCCACAGCAGTGGCGCAGCGAGATCGACCAGGCGAAGTCCTTCGTGAAGGAGTGGCGCACCAACAGCGGCTGGACCGAGCTGCCGTCGCTGCCCTTCGACTATGACAAGGAACTCGTCGGCGGCCGTACGCCCTGTCTGCTCGGCCAGGAGAACCTGCTGCCCACCGCCCGCGACCTCGGCTGGCGCTACGACGCCTCCTCGCCCGGCGGGCGTCAGGTCTGGCCCACCAAGAAGCAGGGCATATGGGACCTGCCGCTTCAGCAGATACCTTTCCCCGGGCGCTCCTTCGAGGTGCTCTCGATGGACTACAACATGCTCGCCAACCAGTCGGTCAACTCGACCAACGCGCCTGCCCATAACTATCCGGGCTGGCGTGAGCAGTCGACTCAGGCGTACATATCCGGCTTCAAGCGGGCTTACGAGACAAATCGTGCACCCTTCTTCGTCGGCAACCACTTCGAGCAGTGGAACGGCGGGATCTACATGGACGCCGTGGAAGAGGCTCTGCAGCACATCGCGCGGGAGAAGGAGAAGGGCGAGGACGTACGGCTCGTCTCCTTCCGGCAGTTCGTGGACTGGCTGGACGTGCAGTCGCCGGACGTGCTCGACAAGCTGCGCACCCTCGATGTGGGGCAGGCGCCCGCCAACGGCTGGAAGAAGCTCTGAAAGCCGTCCTGATATGCGGGTTTTCACCTGCAAGGGGGGTGCGCAAGATCCCCGGAACGGACATGCGAAACTTTTCACATGAGTGCCGCCAGTCGCGCCCCCCTGACCCTCGCCGGTGCCGTCGTCACCGCGCTGCTGCTGTCCGCATGCACCTCGGGCGGTAAGTCCGGGGGTGCCGGGGACACCGGCTTCGTCATGGGCGAGGACGGCATCGCGACCGTCAAGTCGGGGCAGCGGGACTCCGCGCCCGAGCTGTCCGGCGCCACCGTCGACGGCAAGCAACTCGATGTCTCCGCCTACGACGGCAAGGTCGTCGTGCTGAACGTCTGGGGCTCCTGGTGCGCCCCCTGCCGGGCCGAGGCGCCGGGGTTCGAGAAGGTCTCCCAGGACCTGAAGGCGCAGGGTGTGCAGTTCGTCGGGATCAACACCCGCGACACCAGCACCAAGAACGCCCTCGCCTTCGAGGAGGAGCAGGGCGTCACCTATCCGAGTCTGTACGACCCGACCGGCAAGCTGATGCTCCGCTTCGAGAAGGGCACACTCAACCCGCAGGCGATCCCCTCGACGCTCGTCCTCGACCGGGAGGGGAAGATCGCGGCCCGCTCGCTGGCCCCGCTCAGCGAGGAGAAGCTGCGCAAGATGATCGCCCCGGTCCTCGCGGAGAAGTGACGTGAGCACCCTCACGACCCTCGCCGCGACCGGCACCAACGAGACGGTGATGAGCGGCGCCCTGCTGCTCGCCCTGCCCGTCGCGGTCCTCGGCGGTCTGGTCTCCTTCTTCTCCCCGTGCGTGCTGCCGCTGGTCCCCGGCTATCTGTCGTACGTCACCGGCGTCACCGGCACCGACCTCGCCGAGGCCCGCCGCGGCCGGATGGTCGCCGGCGCCTCCCTCTTCGTGCTCGGCTTCACGGCCGTCTTCGTCTCCAGCGGGGCCCTGTTCGGCTACTTCGGGGACAGCCTCCAGGAGCACCAGGCGGTCCTGTCCAAGGTGCTCGGCGTGCTCATGATCGCCATGGGCGTCTTCTTCATGGGCCTGATGCCCTGGATGACCCAGCGGGAGTTCCGCTTCCACAAGCGGCCGGTCACCGGACTGGTCGGGGCCCCCTTGCTCGGCGCGCTGTTCGGCATCGGCTGGACGCCCTGCATCGGCCCGACCCTGGCTTCCGTGATCGCCCTCTCCTACAACGAGGCGAGCGCCGGACGGGGCGCCATACTGACCGTCGCCTACTGCCTCGGGCTCGGCCTGCCCTTCGTGCTCGCCGCGGTCGCCTTCCGCAAGGCGCTCGGTGCCTTCGGCTGGGTCAAGCGCCACTATGTCTGGGTGATGCGGATCGGCGGCACGATGATGATCGTGACCGGTCTGCTGCTGCTCACCGGTGCCTGGGACAGCATGGTGTCGGAGATGCAGAACTGGTCCAACGGCTTCACTGTGGGGATCTGAGCGATGAGCGAGACGACAACCGACCGCGCCGAAGAGCAGGACCTCGGCGCCGCCGGCTCCCAGCTCTCCACCGCCCCCAAGGAGGAGCTGTCCAACCTGCCCGCCATGGGCTTCGTCGGCTGGGCCCGCTGGTTCTGGCGGCAGCTGACCTCCATGCGGGTCGCGCTGCTGCTGCTTCTGCTGCTCGCGCTCGGCGCGATCCCCGGCTCGCTGATCCCGCAGTCCGGATCGGACGAGACCAAGGTCGCCGAGTTCCGCGACCAGCACGACATCCTCGCGCCGGTCTACGACAAGCTCGGCCTCTTCCACGTCTACAGCTCGGTGTGGTTCTCCGCGATCTACATCCTGCTGTTCGTCTCCCTCATCGGCTGCATCGTGCCCCGCACCTGGCAGTTCGTGGGCCAGCTGCGCGGCCGTCCGCCGGGCGCCCCGAAGCGGCTGACCCGGCTGCCCGCCTACACCACCTGGCGCACCGAGGCCGAGCCCGAGCAGGTCCGCGAGGCCGCGCTGGCCCTGCTGAAGAAGAACCGCTTCCGGTCCCACCTCGACGGTGACGCGGTCGCCGCCGAGAAGGGCTATCTGCGGGAGGTCGGCAACCTCGCCTTCCACATCGCCCTGATCGTGATGCTGATCGCCTTCGCCTGGGGGCAGCTGTTCAAGATGGAGGGCAACAAGCTGATCGTCGAGGGCGGCGGGTTCTCCAACACCCTCACCCAGTACGACGACTTCAAGTCCGGCACCCTCTTCGACACCGAGGACCTCGCCCCCTTCTCCTTCGACATGAAGGACTTCAAGGGCACCTACGAGGCGTCCGGCCCCAACAAGGGCACCCCGCGCACCTACCAGACCTCCCTCACCTACGCCGAGGGCGCCTACGGCAAGGACCGGCCCACGGTCGTCAAGGTCAACGAGCCGTTGAAGATCGGCGACTCCAAGGTCTACCTCACCGCCCACGGTTACGCCCCCGTCATCACCGTCCGGGACGGCAAGGGCAAGGTCGTCTTCAGCGACGCCGTACCGCTGCTGCCGCTCGACTCCAATGTCACCTCCTCCGGAGTGATCAAGGTCCTCGACGGCTACCGCAACGCCGAGGGCGTCAGCGAGCAGCTCGCCTTCCAGGCCTTCTTCCTGCCCACCTACACGGCCGGCAACGAGGTCTCCTCCAGCTTCCCCGCCCTGATCAACCCGGTGCTCAACCTGGAGCCGTACCACGGTGACCTGGGCGTCAACTCGGGCATCCCGCAGAGCGTGTACCAGCTCGACAAGAAGCACATGAAGGGGTTCAAGGACTCCAAGGGCAAGCAGATGCGGGAGAACCTGCGGCCCGGGGAGACGCTGACGCTCCCGAACGGCGCGGGGTCCCTCACCTACGAGGGCACCAAGGAGTGGGCGAACTTCCAGATCACCCAGCAGCCCGCGAGCGGCTGGGCGCTGGCCGGTTCCATGGCCGCGATCTTCGGTCTCGCCGCCTCCCTGTTCATCCAGCGCCGACGGGTGTGGGTGCGGGCGGTCAAGGGCGCCGACGGGGTGACCGTCGTCGAGATGGCCGGGCTCGGCCGCAGCGAGTCCGCCAAGGTGCCCGAGGAGCTCGGCGACCTCGCCGGAATCCTGTACGAACAGGCGCCGGGCGCGCCCGATCCCGACGACGACTCCGAACCCGCAACCGACTCCGACTCGCCGGTACCTGCCGAAGGGGCTGGGAAGTGACTCTCGCCGCCGCAACCAACGAAGGCCTCGCGAACCTCAGCAACACGCTGATCTACTCCGCGATGGCCGTCTACACCCTGGCCTTCTTCGCGTACATCGCCGAATGGCTCTTCGGCAGCCGCAGCAAGGTCGGCCGCACCGCCGCCGCGCTCACCGCGACGAAGGCGAAGCAGGCCGCCGCCGCTCCCGCGGTCACGGTGAAGAAGGCCGGCGGCACCGCCGTACTGGAGCGGCCGAAGGTCGTCGTCCGGGCCGCGACCGGCACCCGGGACGTGCCCGACGGGCCCGGCGCGCACGGCGGGGACGAGCAGGGCGACCTCTACGGGCGTATCGCCGTGTCCCTCACGGTGCTGGCCTTCCTCATCGCCTTCGGTGGTGTGCTCACCCGGGCCCTGTCGGTGCAGCGGGCGCCGTGGGGCAACATGTACGAGTTCAACATCACCTTCTCCACCGTCGCCGTCGGGGTGTACCTCACGCTGCTGGCGCTGAAGAAGAACGTGCGCTGGCTGGGGCTGTTCCTGACCACCACGGTCCTCCTCGATCTCGGCCTCGCCGTCACTGTCTTGTACACCGCCAGTGACCAATTGGTTCCCGCCCTGCACTCGTACTGGCTGTACATCCACGTCTCCACGGCGATCCTGTGCGGCGCGGTCTTCTACGTCGGCGCGGTCTCCACGCTGCTGTACCTCTTCAAGGACAGCTACGAGAACAAGCTGGCGGGCGGCGGCACCCCCGGCCGCTTCGCGAACTCCGTGCTGGACCGGCTGCCCGCCGCGTCCTCCCTGGACAAGTTCTCCTACCGCGTCAACGCGGCCGTCTTCCCGCTGTGGACCTTCACGATCATCGCGGGCGCGATCTGGGCGGGCGACGCCTGGGGCCGCTACTGGGGCTGGGACCCCAAGGAGACCTGGTCCTTCATCACCTGGGTCGCCTACGCCTGCTACCTGCACGCCCGCGCCACGGCCGGCTGGAAGGGCCGCAAGGCCGCCTACCTGGCCCTGCTCGCCTTCGGCTGCTGGCTGTTCAACTACTACGGCGTGAACATCTTCGTCTCCGGCAAGCACTCCTACGCCGACGTCGGTCTCGGCGCCCTCCAGGCCGTGGGGTTCTGAAGTCCATGGGGCTCTGAAGTCCCGTACGGTGAAGGCCGGTTGCCTGTGACCTGGGTCACGGGAACCGGCCTTTGTCGTGCGGACAGGTAGAGGGGCGTGGATACGAATCTGCGGAAACGCATCCGCGCGGGGGACCATGACGCCTTCAGTGATCTCTTCGACGCCTGCGCGCGCTCCGTCTACAACCACGCCTACCGGCTCACCGGCGACTGGGCGGTCGCCGAGGACGTCGTCTCGCTGACCTTCCTGGACGCCTGGCGGCTGCGCGAGCGCCTCGACGAGGAGGGCGGCTCGCTGCGGCCCTGGCTCCTGGGCATCGCCACCAACGTCACGCGCAACACCCGCCGCGCCGCCCGAAGACACGCGGCCGCCGTCGCCCGGCTGCCCCGGGAGGAGCCGGTCCGGGACTTCGCCGACGAGGTCGCCGGGCGACTGGACGACGAGGCGCAACTGGCCGTCGTACGGACCGCGCTGGCGCGGCTGCGGCGGGCCGAGCGGGAGGTGCTGGCGCTGTGCGTGTGGTCGGGCCTCGACTACACGGCCGCCGCCGAGGCGCTCGGGGTGCCGGTCGGGACCGTGCGATCACGGCTCTCGCGGGCGCGGAAGAAACTCGCGAAAGATAGGGAACCCGCGCAAATCCGCGGACAGATGAGAGGTGACCGCACCACCGCGGTCGGGCCCATGAGGGAGGGACACCGATGAATCAGCTTCCCGAACAAGACCTTCCGCCGGGCCGGCACCGACTCCTCAAGGAGCATCTGATGACCGAGGTCCGGCACTCCGACGAACCTGCCCGCGCCCGCAGGCCGTGGCTGCGCCCCGTACTCGTGGCGGGCGCCGCCGCGGCGGTCGCCGCGGTCACGCTCACCTTCACGCCGTCCTCCGGCGGGAGTTCCGGCGGGGACCCCGCCGCCGCCCCGCCCACGTCCGCGCCCGCCGCGCAGGCCCCCGAGAGCGCCCCCCAGGTCCTGGAGCGGGTGGCCCTCGCCGCCGCGGGCCAGGGTGTGCCGGAGGTGCGCGACGACCGGTTCACCTACGCCAAGTCCCAGCAGCACGTCGCCGAGGCCCCCTGCAGGCCGGTGCGGTCCGGCGGACCACTGGAGACCCGGGAGCTCTGGAAGTCCGTCGACGGGAGTCGTCCGGGGTTGCTGCGCGATCCCTCGCTCGGCGAGGGGGGCGAACCCCTGCGCCTTGAGCCGGACGAGGACACCGGCACGACCTACCGTGATCTGGAGGCCCTGCCCACCGACCCCGAGGGGATGCTCGACTGGCTGTATGAGACCAAGGGAGGCAAGGGCGAAAGGCCCGAGTACTACGCCTTCAAGAACGCGACGAGCCTCCTCTTCGAAGGCGTCCTGCCCCCGAAGGTCAGTGCCGCGCTCTATCGGGCGGTCGGCGAGATTCCCGGCGTCGAGCTGGTGAAGGACTCCGAGGACGCCGTCGGGCGGCACGGCACCGCCGTCGGGTTCGTCGACGAGCGGGGAGTCAGCCGGACGGAGCTGGTCTTCGACGCCGAGACCTGGCTGCTGCTCGGCACCCGAGAGGTGATGATCAAGGACTCCGAGGACGCGCTCGGCGAGGACTGCACGGGCATGATCAAGGCCGGCTCGGTGCTGTGGGACAACGCCGTCCTGGAGCGCGGCATCGTCGACGCGGCGGGCAAGCGTCCGTAACAGCGTGCGGAACCCCTCGCCGAGGGTCAGGCTGGTGTCATGACCGGATCCATCGAGCAGGGCGCCAGCCGGATCCAGGGGAGCACGCACATCCTGCACTTCCTGGTGCGGCTCCCGAGGCGTATGGAGTCGGTCTGGCCGGCGCTCGCGACTCCGGAGGGGCTGGCCGGCTGGTTCACGGCCGCGGATGTCCTCGAACCCCGGCTCGGCGGCGCCGTCACCCTGCGTGAGCTGGGATCCGGGCAGGTCACCGCCTGGGATGTGGACCGGGTCGCCGAGTACACGGTCGAGGGCGGTGGCCGGATCCGGTTCCACCTGGAGCGCGACGGCGACGAGGGCAGTGTCCTGCGGTTCACCCACGAGTTTCAGGGCGAGCGGGAGACCGAGGAGCGCTGGCGAGCTCGCTTCGAACGGCTGATCGAATACCTTTCGGCCGTCTAGGACGGCGGCAGGCACTCCTTCCCCGGCGGCTTCCCCTCCGGCCACGCGATCTCCACGAACCGCGCCCGCCCCTCCGCCGTGAGTTCCACGACCGGCACAGCCTTGTCGTACGGGTTGCCGTGCACGTCCAGGCAGATCCAGCCGCTCGCCCCGTTGACCCGCAGCGAGCCCTTGACCTGCGGCCACTGGAGGCCGACATCGGCGAGCGGCGGCAGGACCCTGCCGTCGGGCGTGGCCTCGCGGATGCCGTGCACGGCCAGCCGCATGGCGTCGTAGGCGATGATCAGCTGGCCGTCCTGGAGGGAGACCTCGCCGATGGGGCCGATCGGCTTGCGCGCGGCGAAGGACAGCAGTTCGGTCAGGGCCGCCGCGTCCAGCGTCGAGCCGCCGGTCTGCGAGGGGTTCTTGCCCCAGGCGTCGGGGTGGGCGAGGGCGGTGTAGCGCACCGAGAGCTTGCGGGTGAGGGCGGTGCGGTCGAGGTCCTTGTCGCCGGTGAGGTAGGAGCCCTCGTCGCCGGTCAGCAGCGTGAACTCGCGGTCCTGGCAGCCGCGTCCGCCCAGCGCGTTGATGAACTGCCGCAGCTGCGTGTGGCGTCCGGCGAACAGGATGGTGTCCGTGCCGGGGGCCGTGTCGCACACCAGGTGGGTGATCTGCCGGAAGGTGTTGGCGGTGGTGCCCTCCTGGCTGCGGTCGGCGGGCGGGGTGAAGGGCTGCGGCTCGTAGGGCGAGCCCTCGATCAGCTTCGCGAAGGACTCCTGGAGCGTGCGCGTGTACGGGTCGCCCGGCTTGTCGTAGACCAGCAGCGCCTTGCCCGCCGTCACCTGGGCGAAGGAGGCGAGTGCGCGGGCCTCGTCGGTGTTGGTGGGGGAGACTCGGGCGAGTCCGGGGAAGGGGTCCTTGCCGTGCTGCCCGTTGGCGAGGTCGTCGGCGGTGATGGAGGTGCCGATGACCGGGATGCCGCGCCGGGTCAGTTCCCGCACGGCCCGCTTGTTGTTCTCGGTGCTCAGACCCACCCCGGTCACCGCCCGCAGCCGGTCCGGGCCCTTCGTCATCCGCTCCAGCTGATCGACCGTGTGCTTCCAATGCGCCCCCGTCGCACCGGGGTTGGCGAGCACCAGACGGATCGCCGGGGACTGCCCGTTGGACTCGTGGTTGGCCCGGTACTGCGCGAGATAGGCGCCCTGCACCTCATGCAGGACGTCGCCCAGGTTGTCCGGGTCGGACGCGGTGAACGGCTCCAGCAGCGCCACGGTGACATAGCTGCCCGGCTTCAGTGAGCGGTTCTCCCGGTCGATCGCCGAGATCACGTCCCGCAGTCGGGGCCGGCCGAAGTCGTAGTCCGTGGTCGACACCCCCACGCACTCGTCGCTGTCCTCCGGCTTCTCCACCCCCCGGGCGCAGGAGCGGTCCTCCTTCGCGAGCGCGCCGACCCCGAACCAGCCGCCGGTCACCAGCGCGGCGGTGAGCAGCAGGGCCAGGTAGCGGCGTAACGGGATCTCCCAGACGTCCTCGCGCAGCCACGTCCACAGACCTCCGCGCGCCATCAGGCCTCCCCCTCGTCGTCGTCCGGGATGTGCGGCGTCCGCCCCGCGAGGGCGTCGTCCGGCCAGTCCCGCGAGGCCCGCCACAGCAGGGCGTTCCCGGCGGGCCGCAGATTGGAGAGCTGCTCCAGTTCGAACCGCAGCCGCTGTCCGACCGTCTCGTCGGGCAGGGTCAGCGGATCGGTCAACTGCCATACGGCGTACAGCAGTCGGCGCACCCGCAGGTGCAGGCCGGCCTCGACGCCCTCCGGCGGCTCGTGCCCGGCGTCGGTGCGGCCGAGCGCGACCGCCGCCCGCCGGTCGTCGTGCCCGGTGAAGTCGCGGCCGTCGGCGTCGTGCGCGTGGAAGTAGGGCGCGGAGGCGATGAACCGCAGCGCTTTCAGCCACTCGCGGGTCGGCAGCGTGGCGAAGGTGTCCCGCAGGTACGCCACCGCCGACTCGGTGTTGCCCAGGGCGAGTTCATGGTGCAGCCGGTACCGGACGCGTTCCTCGGAGGGGTCGGCGTAGTGGTCGATCAGCGTCTCGTGCGCCGTACGCCACTGCCCGTGGTCGGCGTCCCGGTGATGCAGCCGGAGCAGCAGCAGCGTCCGCACGAAGGCGTCACCGACGAACCGTCCCGGCACCGCGGGCAGCCCCTCGGACACCAGCCGGGTCTGCAACGCCCGTACGTCAGCGGGCCCGAAGTCCTCCGGGAGCAGCGCGTCGGCGAGCGCACAGGCGGAGTCGTGGTCGTGGGCGGCGGCCAGCACGGTCAGTTCGTCCAGCCGGTCCGGGGGCACGAGCCGGTCCAGCAGCTCCAGGTAGGCGGGCCTGCCGTCGTGCTCGGCGTGCAGCCGTACGTCCGCGGTGAGCAGCTCGCCGAGCGAGGAGGCGTCGGTGAGGTTCTGCTCGGCGGACTCGGCGAGCAGGGTGGTGCCGAGCGGGTTCCCGCCGGTCAACCGGTGTATGGCCTGCGGGAGTCGGGGCGGGACCGAGGGGTCGGCGCCGACGATGTGCAGGGTGTCGTCACCGCTCAGCGGCGGCAGCGACACCAGCAGCGCCCGCGAGGACGCCGAGCCCGGGTCCGGGGCCCAGTCGCTGGAGCGGGCCACCTCGGGCAGCGCCCGCCGTCCCGCGTTGCGCAGGGCGGGGCGTCCGGTGCCGCGGACGGCGGCGAAGAAGACGACCTGGTCGGTGACGCCCTCGGAGCGGTCCCGCAGCACCGCCTCGACGAGGCCGGGCCCAGGCGCGGTCTGCGCGTTGTCGAGCAGCACGAGCGGCCGTCCCAGCCGCTTCATGCGGGGCAGTACGCCCGTGTAGGCGTCGGTGAGATCGGCCAGCAGCGCCCGCACCAGGTGCCGTTCGGCGTGCTCGCGGGAGGTGCCGCCGGCCCGGAAGTGCCCGGAGAGCAGGATCAGTCCGCGGCGGGCGTTGTCCCCGGCGTTGGGGTAGTCCCGGTACCAGGCGGAGGCCCGCTGGTGGCGCCGGCCCGCGAAGCCGTCGGAGAGGGACTCCAGGGTGGCCTCCACGGCCGCCGACAGCAGCGGCCCGGTGCCGGTGGCGGCCGCGACGACCTTCGCGGCGACCCGGCCCGCCCAGCGCCCGGCGAAGCCGCCGACCCAGGACCCGCTCTCGTTCAGCAGCAGGATCCGCTGCACCTCGCGCCGGATCCGCTCCGAGTCGGCGTCCCCCCAGCCGCCGGCCGCGACCGCGACGAGCCCCGTCATCAGCCGCGGGAACTGGATCCGCCCGGCGCCGGTCACCTGCTCGGCGAGCTGCTCGGCGAGGACCAGCAGCGCCTGCGACACCCGGGACCACGCCTCGGCGGGCCGCCCCGGAGGCGGCCCCGCGAACTCGGTGTCCTCGCAGTCGATCAGCCCGACCGGGGTGTGCCCCTTGTAGGCCGACCGCAACTCGCCGAGCACCGCGCTCTTGCCGAGCCCGCGTGCCCCGGACAGCACCACGAACGGCAGCTCCCGGGGATGCTCGTACGGCGTCACCCGGTGCTGATGCGGGCGCAGCCCGACGAGCCGTGGCGCAAGCCCGGCCGGATCGGTGTCGAACAACGCCCCGCGCCCGTGCAACCGTCTGCCCACCGCATCTCCCCCCGAGGCGGTCAACGTCGATCCGTCCGCGCTGCTGTACACGCGTGAGATCTATCAACACCAGGGTAGGGAGGGGGAGTTGGTTCGCACTAGATCGCGTGGTGTCCATTGGGTTCCGAAAGTGTCGCTATGCGGCCGCCGCGGGGCGGAATCCAGCCCGCTAACCTCCCCGCATGACCCGTACGACACCGCCCCGTCCGGTCGACATAGCGGCCGTCCTCCCCGAGTTGGCGCCGCTCGCCCGCACCTCGGTCCGGCTGCATCCGCGTCCCGGTGCGCCCACTGCGGCGGACAGCTCGGTCGGCGGGCCGCTGCTGTGGCCGGCGGACGAGCCCTGGCCCACCTGCCCGGAGCACACCGGCCCCTGGCTCACCGGCTACGACCCCGAGGACCTGCGCGCCCAGCGCCGCATCCTGACCGAGGGCTGGGCCCGCCCCCGCACCCCCGGGACGGACTTCCTCACACCCGAGGAGCGCGCCTTCGTCAACGGCCTCGGCTACACCGGCGTACGCAAGCCCCTGGACGGCGAGGTCCCCCTCCTGCCCGTCCTCCAGCTCTACGCCCGGGACGTCCCGTCCCTGCCCCGCCCGCCCGGCACCGACCTGCTCCAGGTGCTGTGGTGCTCCTTCGAGCACGGCGAGGACTGCATGCCCGGGGTCCAACTGCGCTGGCGGACGGCCGAAGAGGTGCGCTCGCCCCGGGAGACCCCGTGGCCGCCGGTGGTGAGCGAGAACGGCTACCTGCCCGAGCCCTGTCTGCTCCACCCGGAGCCGGGGGTCGTCGAGTACCCGGCCCCGCACGAACTCGACGACGACCTCGCCGAGCGCGTCGCTGCCTGGGAGGAGGGCGGAGCGTACGACTACCACTCCGACCTCGCCGTCGCCCCCGGCTGGAAGCTCGGCGGATACGGCAACTGGAGCTTCTGCGACCCCTGGCCGATGAACTGCGAGGAGTGCGGCAGCGCCATGCGCCCCTTCCTCACCGTCGACAGCTCCGAATGGGACGGCGGCACCGGGAGCTGGTGCCCCGAGGAGGAGCCCGCGCCGGACGAGCGCCCGCTGTACCCGCAGTCCCACGAACCCACGATGGTCAACATCGGCCGTGGCTACACGATGCAGATCCACCTCTGCCCGGAGTCCTTCGACCACCCGCACCTTCAGGCGATGCAGTAGCCGGGTCAGTCGACGGTGATCGAGTCCAGCTTCGCCCGCAGGTACACATGCGAGTCGACCGGCTCGTACGCCACCCGCCCGACCGGCGCGGGCACGGACTCCACCCGCGTCCCCGGGGTGCACTCGCCGAAGTAGACCAGGGAGATCAGCTCTTCGGTGGGCGCGTCCGCGGGCGGCGGGAGGACGCGGTGGCGTCCGGAGCGCCAGCGGTCGCCGGTCCAACGGGCCATCAGGTCACCGATGTTGATGGTGAAGGCGTCCGGGTCGTACGGCGCGTCCGCCCAGCCGCCCTCGTCCGTGTACACCTGAAGGCCGCCCTTCCCGGCCTGCCGGTCCAGGATGGTCACCGTCCCGAAGTCGGTGTGCGGCCCGATCCGGAACTGCCCCGGCCGCGGCTCGCCGGTCACCTCGGTCCCCGGGTACCAGTTGATGTTGAAGCCGTACGTCGGACGGTCCATGTGCCGGGAGAAGAAGTCGGGTTCGAGCCCGAGGGCGTCGCCGAGCAGGGAGAGCAGCTCCTTCTCCAGCGCGGCCATGTGCGCGAGGTACTCCTCGCACAGGGTCCGCAGCTCAGGCACCTCGCTCGGCCACACATTGGGCGCGTACCACTCGGCGTTGACGACCGGGTCGTCGAAGGGCTCGTGGGTGGCGAAGGTCAGCGACTCCTTCAGGTCCGGCGGCGTCTCGGTCCCCTCCGCGTACCCGTTGGCCTCGGCGCCGGGCCCGAGCCACCCCCGCCCGCCGACCCTGGCGGCGTAGGGCTGCTTGAGGCGGTCGGGCAGCCGGAAGAAGTCCCGGGCGGCGTCCCGGACACGTGAACGCAGCGCCGGATCCACTCCGTGCCCGGTGACCAGCAGGAACCCGGCCGTCTGGAGGGCCTCGTCGACGGTACGGGCGATCCCGGCGCGGACGCCGGGGTCGCCGTCGACCCAGGGCGCCAGGTCGATGACGGGAATGCGGGAGTCACTCACCGATGTCCTCGTTCCACAGTTCGGGCCGGTCCTTGATGAAGTCACGCATCAGCTCGACGCACTCCGGGTCGTCGAGCAGCACGATCTCCACGCCGTGCTCGGCCAGCCAGTCGTGCCCACCGCGGAAGGTCACCGCCTCGCCGATCACGACCCGCGAGATCCCGAACTGCCGGACCAGTCCGGAGCAGTACCAGCAGGGCGAGAGGGTCGTCACCATCGTCGTACCCCGGTACGACCGCTGCCGCCCCGCCGCCCGGAACGCGGCCGTCTCCGCATGCATCGACGGATCACCGTCCTGGACCCGCCGGTTGTGCCCCCGCCCGAGCAGCGCCCCGTCGGCCCCGAACAGCGCGGCCCCGATCGGAATACCGCCCTCCGCGAGCCCCGCGCGGGCCTCCTCGACGGCGACCGCGAGCCGGCTCCGTGCCTGTGCCTGATCCATACCGCCCACTCTGCTGGCCCGGCGACACCAGGGCAACGCGTGAAAGGCGCAACCCGGTCTGAGTACGCGTGCTCAGGCCCGGACGGCCGGGCACCGCGAAGGTAGGTCGAGCCGGATCACGGCACCCACAGCACTCACAGGAGTCGATCGTGCCCAAGCCCCGCAGGTTCCAGACCCTCGCAGCCGCCCTCGTCGCCGCGGCGGCGGCCGTGGCGCTCACCGGATGCTCCGGCTGGGAGTACACGGAGAACATCTGCAACAGCGGTGAGTACCCCGTCCTCCAGGTGAACGGCACCGGATCCGCGTGCACGCCGGACGACGAGGAGCCCGCGGACGGCTACGCCCGCTACCCGGAGGGCAAGGTGCCGGAGCAGGTCGACGACAAGTGGGACGTCTACTGGCGCACCCACACCCTCGACGAGAAGGGCGACATCGTCCCCGCGTCCTGACCGGCCCCGGACCGAACGAAACCGGTGCCCGCCGCGTCGGAGTTCCGGGAAGCACGGGGAAGGGGACCGATGAGACCGGTACTGCTGATGGCGGGGATCACCGCGCTGGCGCTGGGCGCCGTCGGATGCGCGGAGACCAGCGACGAGGCCGGTGAGGCCGCGGCCTCCTGCGCCTACGTCATCGACTACGACAACCGCCGCTACTCGGACGTGGCCAACATCGACTACCGCCGGGGCGAGAAGCTCGGCACGGCCACCCAGCCCCCCTGCGACGACACCCCGGGCGACGGGGACGACGGCGAGCCCACCCGCCGCATCACGGCCTACGCCGTCCAGGGCCTGGACCCCGGCATCGCCATCGCCGTGGGAGACGCCCCCGACGACGTCATCTTCGTAGCCGTCCGTGAGGGCGGCGACCTGCCGCCCGAGATCGACAAGCTCCCCCGACTGCCCCCGGAACAGGAGTGACGACATGAAGAGGAACCGCGTCCGGATCGGCGCCGCCGCCGTCGCCACCGCGGGTGTCGTGACCGGCGCCGGGCTGTGGATCAACGCCCTGGGGACCGGGCATGCCGACGACGACGGCGACCGCGGTACCGTCGCTGCCCAGCCGAAGGCGTCTCGGTGCGTCGGCGCCAAGGCCGCCACGACCGCCGTCGACAACCCCGACGAGACCCCTCTCGACCGCCTCCTCGACGACATCGACCGGCTCGGCCGGAACCGCTTCGCCCACTCCTTCACCGGACTCTCCGTCGACGAGGACCACAAGGCCGCCGACCTCTACCGCATCCCCTCCGCCTCCTTCGACGACGCCGTCTGCGACGCCGCCGAGAAGGGGGTCACCGTGCGGATCCACGACACCGACGCGAGCCGCACGGATCTCGACGCCCTCGCCGACCGGATCAGCGAGGACATGAACCGCTGGGACGGCACCTTCCAGCTCCGCCAGGTCGGCGTGGACGAACGGGGCTGGGTGAGCGTCGGCGTCGACGACCCCGGCACCGCCGAGCCCGTCCTCCACGACACCTTCGGCCATGAGCGGCACCTCAGGGTCGTCCACGTCGAACAGGCCCACCTGGACTGATCGGCACCGCCGATGGGGCCATCGGCAGGACGCACCGGCAGCGCGTGGACCTGCGACGACGTCCGCTCGTAGCGTCCAGGACATGACATCCGAGAACAAGGGCACGGCCCAGCTGACCATCGCGATGGTGCTCTCCGGCACCCTCGGCGTCTTCGTCGTGGAGTCGGGCGCCTCGCCCTTCAACGTCGTCTTCTTCCGCGTGCTGTTCGGCGCGCTCGCCCTGGGCGGGTACATCCTCGCCCGAGGCTGGCTCAGGGACCACGGGTTCACGCCCCGCACCCTCGGACTCGCCGTCCTCGGCGGGGTGTTCATCGTCTTCAACTGGGTCCTGCTCTTCCAGTCGTACGAGAACACCTCCATCTCCGTCGCGACGGTCGTCTACCACACCCAGCCGTTCTACGTCGTGCTGCTCGGCGCGCTCCTGTTCCGCGAGCGGATCACCGCCGCCAAGGCCGCCTGGATCGGCGTCGCCTTCGCGGGGCTGGTGCTCGTCTCGGGCGTCACACCCGGCGACTTCGGCAGCGGGGGCGCCTATCTGACCGGCCTCGGCCAGGCCCTCCTCGCCGCGCTCCTGTACGGCCTGTCCACCGTCGTCACCAAGCGCGTCACCGGCGTCCGCCCGCACCTCATCGCGCTCGTCCAGGTCCTCGTCGGCATCCCCCTGCTGCTCCCCTTCGCCGACTTCGGCGCGATGCGCGGCACCGGCGCCGACTGGGGCTGGCTGGTGGGCCTCGGCATCATCCACACCGGGCTGATGTACGTCCTGATGTACGCCGCCTACGCCCAGCTGCCCACCGCGAAGATCGCCGTCCTCGCCTTCGTCTACCCGGCGGTCGCGATGCTGGTCGACTGGGCGGTGTACGGCCACCACATCGGCCTCGTCCAGGCGCTCGGCGTCCCGCTGATCGTGACGGCGAGCCTGAAGGTCACCCTTGCTCGACGACCAGCTTCCGCGCCTGCTCCAGGAACAGCCGGGCATGCGCCGGAAGCCGCTTCCCGGCCCGCCACGCCAGTTGCGTCCGAAGCGTGAACGGCGGCTCCCAGTCCAGCCGTACCAGAGAACCCTCCGCGAGTTCGGCGGCGACCGTCACCTCGGGCAGCAACGCGATCCCGAGACCGGCCGCCGCCGCCCGTTTGGTCGCCTCGATGGTCCCGAACTCCATGAACTCCACGGACGAAGAGACCGACTTGAGTTCCCGCTCGAACAAGTCCCGGTACGCGCAGCCCGGTTCGGTGGCGAGCAAAGGGTGCCGCAGGAGGTCGGCCGTGGACGTGACGTCCCTGTCCGCGTCCCGCCCCGCCACCAGCGCCAGCGGCTCCACCGCCAGCACCTCGCTCTCCAGGCCCGGATGCGCCGTCTCCTCCTCCATCAGGAAGCCGAGGTCGTACGTCCCCCGCCGCAGCGCCTGCCGGGTCTCGTCGCCGATGGTGGTGCGCAGCGCGAGCCGCACCTTCGGATAGCGATGGTGGAACAGCTCCAACAGTGGGGGCAGCCGGTAGGAGGTCAGGGACTCCATCGTGCCGACCACCAGCGAACCCGTCGGCTCCTCCGCCCCCGTGACCGCCGCCCGCGCCTCCTCGGCCAGCTCGATGAGCTGCCGCGCGTACGGCAGCAGCCGCTCACCGGCCTCCGTCAGCCGGATGTGCCCGCCGAGCCGGTCGAACAGCTCCGTGCCGAGCGAGGACTCCAGAGCCCGGATCTGACTGGTCACACTGGACTGCGCGTACGCCAGCTCGGCCGCCGCCCGGGTGAAGCTCAGGACGGTCGCGACCTTCTCGAAGGTGACGAGCAGCCGCAGCTCCATGTCAGGGTTCATCCCGCTTGTTCTTGTCCTCGTCGTCCAGCGACTTCAGGAACTCGGGGTTGTCGTCGGGCGCCACCCACCGCTGACCGCCCCGGCCGGTCCGCACCCCGGACCAGCCCTCCGCGGCCGGGCTCCGCTTCTTGCCCGCGATCAGCCAGGAGATGGAGCCGACGACGGGGAACAGCAGCACGAGGATCGCCCACAGCGGCTTCGGCATGTGCCGGATGTCCTCGTCCTTGGTGCTGATGCAGTCGATGAAGGCGTAGATGCTGAGGGCCAGCGGGACGAGGAACATCAGCACCCGGAGCATGGGGCCCTCCAGCGGGATCGTGGTCGGGGCCGCGTACACAGCCCCCAGGTACAGGGCCAGGGTAGCCGCTCGGGGATACTTGACCCCATGGCTTACGACGATCTTCGTTCCCTGCTCAGGGCACTGGAACGCGAAGGCGACCTCAAGCGCGTCAAGGCTGAGGTCGATCCGTATCTGGAGGTCGGGGAGATCGTCGACCGGGTTCAGAAGGCGGGCGGCCCGGCACTGCTCTTCGAGAACGTGAAGGGCTCCTCGATGCCCCTCGCGATGAACGTCTTCGGCACCGACCGGCGGCTCCTGAAGGCGCTCGGCCTGAAGTCGTACGGCGAGATCAGCGAGAAGATCGGCGGGCTGCTCAAGCCGGAGCTGCCGCACGGGTTCGTCGGGGTCCGGGAGGCCTTCGGCAAGCTCGGCGCGATGACCCACGTACCGCCGAAGAAGGTCAAGGACGCGCCGGTGCAGGAGGTGGTGCTGCACGGCGACGACGTCGACCTGGACCAGCTTCCGGCCCTGTTCACCTGGCCCAAGGACGGCGGCTCCTTCTTCAACCTGGGGCTCACCCACACCAAGGACCCGGAGTCCGGCGTCCGCAACCTCGGCCTGTACCGCCTCCAGCGCCACGACAAGCGCACCATCGGCATGCACTGGCAGATCCACAAGGACAGCCGCAACCACTACCAGGTCGCGGCCCGGCGCGGCGAGCGCCTGCCGGTGGCCATCGCCTTCGGCTGCCCGCCCGCCGTCAGCTACGCCTCCACCGCCCCGCTCCCCGGTGACATCGACGAGTACCTGTTCGCCGGGTTCCTCGCGGGCAAGCGGATCGAGATGGTCGACTGCAAGACAGTCCCGCTCCAGGTCCCCGCGCAGGCGGAGGTCGTGATCGAGGGCTGGCTGGAGCCCGGCGAGATGCTGCCGGAGGGCCCCTTCGGCGACCACACCGGCTTCTACACCCCGCAGGAACCGTTCCCCGCGCTGAAGATCGACTGCGTGACGATGCGCAAGCGCCCGCTGCTCCAGTCGATCGTGGTGGGCAGGCCCCCCACGGAGGACGGCCCCCTCGGCCGCGCCACGGAGCGTTTCTTCCTGCCTCTGCTGAAGATCATCGTCCCGGACATCGTGGACTACCACCTGCCCGAGGCGGGCGGCTTCCACAACTGCGCGATCGTCTCGATCGACAAGAAGTATCCGAAGCACGCGCAGAAGGTGATGCACGCGGTCTGGGGGGCACACATGATGTCCCTGACCAAGCTGATCGTGGTCGTCGACTCCGACTGCGATGTCCACGATCTGCACGAGGTGGCCTGGCGGGCCCTGGGCAACACGGACTACGCCCGTGACCTGTCGGTCGTCGAAGGCCCCGTCGACCATCTCGACCACGCCTCCTACCAGCAGTTCTGGGGCGGCAAGGCGGGCATCGACGCGACAAAGAAGTGGCCCGAGGAGGGCTACACCCGCGACGGCGGCTGGCCGGACATGGTGGAGCCGGACCCGGAGACGGCGGCGAAGGTGGACCGCCGCTGGAAGGAGTACGGCCTGTGAGCAGCGCGTCAGCAGCGCTCCCGCAACCGGGACGCACGAAGGCATTCCTGCGCCTGGTGATGATCGAGCACTCGATCTTCGCGCTGCCCTTCGCCTACATCGCCGCGCTCACGGCGATGTTCCAGCTGGACAAGAACATCCACTGGGGCCGGCTGCTGCTGGTGACGATCTGCATGGTGGGCCTGCGCACCTTCGCGATGGCGGTCAACCGGATCATCGACCGCGAGATCGACGCCCGGAACCCCCGCACGGCCCACCGTGAGCTGGTCACCGGCGCGATGTCGGTGAAGCACGCCTGGACCGGCGCCCTGATCGCGGTCGTGATCTTCCTGGGCTCGGCGGCGCTGCTGAACCCGCTCTGCCTGGCCCTCGCCCCGGTGGCCGTGATCCCGATGGTGGTCTACCCCTACGGCAAGCGGTTCACGAACTTCCCGCAGGCCATCCTGGGTCTGGCCCAGGCCATCGGCCCGATCGGCGGCTGGCTGGCGATCACCGGCGAGTGGTCCTGGGAGGCGGTCATCCTGGGCCTGGCGGTGGGCATCTGGATCGGCGGCTTCGATCTGATCTACGCCTGCCAGGACGTGGAGACGGACCGCGAGGTCGGTGTGCTGTCGGTCCCGGCCCGCTTCGGCATCCCGGCGTCGATCTGGGCGGCGCGGGCCTGTCACGTCCTCACGATGGCCCTGTTCATCTGGTACGCGGTGGCCACCGAAGCCGGCGCCTTCTTCTGGATCGGCCTGATGATCGTCGCGGGGGCCTTCGTATACGAGCACAACATCGTCCGCCCCCATGACCTCTCCCGCCTGAACAGGGCGTTCTTCAGCGTCAACGGCTTCATCGGCATCGCGCTCTTCGTGTGTGCCCTGCTGGACCTGCTGGTTCGGGGCCTGACCGTCTGACGGTTCACCACCCCGGTACGCTCAAGATGTGAACGCAGGAGAAACGCAGCGCGTGCCTTGGATCGTGGGGGTGTCCGGAGCTTCCGGTACGCCGTATGCGGCCGCCGTGCTGCGGGCGCTGCTGGAGGCCGGGGAGAGCGTCGATCTCGTGGTCAGCCGGGCCTCGCGGCTCACGCTGCTGGACGAGACCGGAATCTCCTTCCGGGACGCGCACTGGGCGGACGACCTGCGCGAATGGCTGTCCCGGGGCGCGGACGGGAAGCCCGGCGTCTTCGATGTGGACCTCGGCGGGGTCCGGCACTGGGGTGCCGGGGATCTCGCCGCCGGGCCCTCCTCCGGGTCGTATCCCTGCAAGGGCATGCTCATCGTGCCCGCCTCCACCGCCGCCGTCGCCGGAGTCGCCCTCGGGCTCTCCAAGGACCTGCTCCAGCGGGCCGCGAGCGTGACACTGAAAGAGGGACGGAAGCTGGTCGTCGCCGTACGGGAGACCCCCTTGAACGGCCAGACGCTGCGGCATCTCGTCACCCTCGACGACGCGGGCGCGATCGTCGTACCCGCCTCGCCCGCCTTCTACGCGGGCGCCACCCACATCCAGGACCTGGTGGACTTCGTCGCCGGACGCGTACTGGACGCGGCCGGCGTCGAGCACCGGCTCTACCGCCGCTGGAAGGGCGACCTCGGCGGCGCGCGCACGACCTGAGCATCACGCGGCACCAGCAGTACTCATGACTTCAGAACTCTTTTCAGCGGAAGGCTTCGAATCGCATGGACGCGGTGGACAGGCAGCTCATCCAGGCCCTGAGGGAGAACGGCCGGGCCTCCTACGCGGAGCTTGGGCGCCTCGTCGGCCTGTCGGGACCCAGTGTCACCGACCGCATCAACCGGCTGGAGGCGGCCGGTGTCATCACCGGCTACCGCGCCACCGTCGACTCGGCCTCCCTCGGCCTCGGCGTGACCGCCCTGATCGGCATCTCGCTCTCCGACGCCGCCGACCACGAGGACGTGGCGGCCCGGATGAAGGACCTCGGCGAGATCGAGGACTGCTGGTTCATCGCCGGTGACGACTCGTACATGCTCAAGGTGCGGGCGAACGACGTGGACGGCCTGGAGAAGATCATCCGCCGGCTGAGCGGCACGAAGGGCGTCTCCCGGACCCGTACGACGATCGTGCTCTCCACGAAGTGGGAGAACCGGGTCGGGGAACTGCCCGAAGAGGTCTAGCCGTACGGTGGGGTGGTCGTGGTCGTGACGAAAGGTGTGGGCATGGACGTCGGGCTCAAGCGCGAGCTGGAGGAGAAGGTCAGGGCCGGTGAACGGCTGACCCGCGAGGACGGCATCGCGCTGTACGAGTCGGACGACCTGGCCTGGCTCGGCGGCCTCGCGCACGAGGTGCGGACGCGCAAGAACGGCGACGTCGTGCACTTCAACGTCAACCGCCACCTCAACATGACCAACGTCTGTACGGCGTCCTGCGCGTACTGCTCCTTCCAGCGCAAGCCGGGCGAGAAGGACGCGTACACGATGCGCATCGAGGAGGCCGTGAAGCTGGCCAAGTCGATGGAGGCGGAGAACCTCACGGAACTCCACATCGTCAACGGCCTGCACCCGAACCTGCCGTGGCGCTACTACCCGCGGTCGCTGCGCGAGCTGAAGGCGGCGCTGCCGAACGTCTCGCTGAAGGCGTTCACGGCGACGGAGATCCACCACTTCGAGACGATCTCCGGTCTGTCGGCGTCGGAGATCCTCGACGAGCTGATCGACGCGGGCCTCGAATCCCTTACCGGCGGCGGTGCGGAGATCTTCGACTGGGAGGTCCGCCAGCACATCGTGGACCACCGCACGCACTGGGAGGACTGGTCCCGCATCCACCGCCTGGCGCACGAGAAGGGCCTCAAGACGCCCTCCACGATGCTCTACGGGCACATCGAGGAGCCGCGCCACCGCGTCGACCACGTCCTGCGCCTGCGCGAACTCCAGGACGAGACCAACGGCTTCCAGGTCTTCATCCCCCTGCGCTACCAGCACGACTTCGTCGACATGAAGGACGGCAAGGTCCGCAACCGCCTCCAGGCGCGGACCCAGATGGCGACGGGCGCCGAGGCCCTGAAGACCTTCGCGGTCTCCCGCCTCCTGTTCGACAACGTCCCGCACGTGAAGGTCTTCTGGGTCATGCACGGCGTCCAGACCGCCCAGCTGGCCCTCCAGCACGGCGCCGACGACATGGACGGCTCGGTCGTCGAGTACAAGATCACCCACGACGCCGACAACTACGGCACCCCCAACAAACTCACCCGCGAAGACCTCCTGGACCTGATCCGCGACGCGGGCTTCCGCCCGGTGGAACGGAACACGCGGTACGAGATCATCCGCGAGTACGAGGGCCACGACCCGGCACGCAGGGAATCCCCCCAGCCGATGCGACTGTGAGCGGGTAGGCGGGTGGGGGCGCGGGGAACTGCGCGACCAGCCCCCACCCACCCGCACCCACCGTTCATCCGTAATGGCTACCATGCAATCGTGGCCCTTACATTCACACTCGACCCCGCCATAGACCCCACCCTCCGCGACGGCGTCCTGGACCTGTGGACCGACGTCTCCAACGCCGGCGGCTCCGTAGGCTTCGTACCCCCGGTCACGCGGGACGCGATCCGCCCCGAACTGGTGAAACACTTCGTGGCGATGGCCGAGGGCAGGACCAGACTCCTCGTCGGACACGACACCGACGGCCACGTCGCCGCCACCGCGTTCCTCACCTTCAACACGCACCGGCTCATGCGGCACTGGGTCTGGCTGTACACGGTGATGGTGCACCCGAGCCACCAGGGCAAGGGATACGGCCGCGACCTCCTGGACGCCGCCGCCCAGGCCGCCCGCACCTTCGACGGCATAGCCGCGATACGCCTCACCTGCCGCGGCGGCATGGGCCTGGAGCGCTTCTACGGCTCCTGCGGCTACAAGGAGGTCGGCCGGATACCGGACGCCATCCGCGTCGCCCCGGACGACCACCGCGACGACGTGATCATGCTGCTGCCGCTCCACTGAGCCCCGCCCCCAAGATCGTGCCGTGGGCATGCTTCACTGGATGCCGCCCCTTTTGGAATCGGAAGACTGGATTGAGATGCTCCGCTACACGCTGATGCGCCTCGGGATCTTCGCGGGCTGCCTCGTGGTCGTCTGGGGCCTCGTCTACTCCGGTGTCATGCCGCGTGGGCTCGGCGACTCCAACGGCATGTGGGTCATCCTGCTCGCCCTGCTGATCTCCGCCCCGATCAGCTTCGTCGTCCTGCGCAAGGAACGCGACCGCGCCTCCGTCCAGATCGTCGAGCGCGTCGACCGGGTCAAGGCCAACCTGGAGGCGAACCGCTCCCAGGAGGACGTGGCCGACGACTCCGCCCGGGCCCAGGGACAGACGTCCTAGTCTTGCCCCCATGGGTGCAGTCAAGACCAAGCGGATGCCTCGGGCGGTCCGTGAGCAGCAGATGCTGGATGCCGCCGTGCGGACCTTCGGGCGGCGTGGGTACATGGCCGCCTCGATGGACGAGATCGCCGAACTCGCCGGTGTCTCCAAGCCGTTGGTCTATCTGTACCTGAACTCCAAGGAAGACCTCTTCACCGCCTGCATCCGCCGCGAGGCGCACGCGCTCACCGCCGCCGTGCGCTCCGGAGTGCAGCCGGACGCGCCCGCCGACCGCCAACTCTGGGACGGTCTGCGGGCGTTCTTCACGCACACCGCGCAACACCCGGACGGCTGGTCGGTACTGCACCTCCAGGCGCGCACCCACGGCGATGTGTTCGCCGCCGAGGTGACCGCGATGCGCGAGGAGATCGTCGCGTTCGTCACCCAGCTGATCCTCGCCGCCGCCCGCGCCGCCCACCGCGACCCCGACCTCCCCGAGCACGAGATCGCCGGGCTCGCCGAGGCCCTCGTCGGCGCCGCCGAGTCGCTCGCCGGCTGGGCCAACGCCACCCCGGGCGTCACCGCTCGCCAGGCCGCCGCGACCCTGATGAACTTCGCCTGGGCGGGCCTGGGCAATCTGATGGACGGCCGGCCCTGGGTGCCGCCGGTCAGCTGACCGTGCCCGTGAGGTGTACGCGGCCGTCCTCCCCGCGCAGTTCGAACCGCCCCGGCTCCGCCCGGTAGGTCACCGCCCCGGGGAGCAGCACCGGCGCCCGGAACTCCGCCCTGACCCGCGCCGCCGGAGGCACCCCGTACGCCGCCAGCGAGCGGGCCGCCGTCCACATGCCGTGGGCGATGGCGCGCCGGAAGCCGAACGGGCGGGCGGTGAGCGGGTGGAGGTGGATGGGGTTGCGGTCCCCGGACACGGCGGCGTACCGCCGCCCCACATCCCCGCCGAGCCGCCACTCGGCGACGACGGGCAGCGGCGCAGGGGGCCGCTCCCGCCTGGGCCCGGCGGCCTGTGTGTCCGTCCGGTCCGTCCGGTGCCGTGCGAGATACGTGCTGCGCGACTCCCATACGGCCTTCCCGTCGGCCCTGAGCTCGGTCACCAGCCCCGCCTCCGTCCCTCGTCGGTGCGGTGCCAACCCGGCGACGCGCACGGAGAGTTCGTAGGAGCGGCCGGTCGCCGGCAGCGGCTCGTACCCGGTGATCTCGATCGAGGTGTGGACCAGGCCCAGTAGCGGGAGCGGGAAGGACCGCCGGCTCATCAGGCGCAGTGCGAGCGGGAAGCCCAGGACGTGCGGATACGTCAGTGGCAGCGCGTCCTCTCCGGTCGGGAATCCGCACACTCGCTCGTACGCGGCGAGCCGGGTCAGGTCGACCCGGAGGCGGGGGAGGACCAACGGCGTGCGAGGGAAGTCCGCGTCGTGGCGGGGCCGTTTGAAGGTCAGAACCGTCATGAGGGGCGTCTCCCTACTCCTCCAGTTGCTTACTCCGGAGTAAGGTTACCGTAGGTAATGCACCCTGTACTGCACGAACCTGAGTGACCCTCACGTAATCCCCGAGGTTGCACAGCCCCGCCCCCGAGCCCTCCCGGAAAGCGCACAGCCTCCACACGTCAGCCCCGTACGATCCCCTACCTGACCGGCGGTAACCCCTTTCCGCACGTGGGGAGCCGTCCGTGAACGCCGTGCCAGGAGCCGCCCGTGTCCACGCCACTGCCGTCCTTCGCCGCATCCGCAGCCTTCGACGACGCTCCCGCCCCCACCCTCGTGGAGCCGGAGACCCGGCGCCTCGACGGAGTCGTCCGGGAGGCATACGTACCGCCCTTCGCCCCGCCCGTCTCGCACGGATCGCTGGGCGACCTGCCCTTCGACAACGCCCTCGCGGTGCCGGACAAGGTGCTGCTCAGCCGTAGGACGGAGGACGGCGGCTGGACGGACGTGACGGCGACGCGCTTCGCCGAGCAGGTGCTCGCCGTGGCCAAGGGGCTGATCGCCGAGGGGCTGACGCCGGGCGACCGGATCGCGGTCATGGCGCGGACGACGTACGAGTGGACGCTCCTGGACTTCGCCGCCTGGGCCGCGGGTCTGGTGACCGTCCCGGTCTATCCGACCTCCTCCGTCTTCCAGACCCGCTGGATCCTCCAGGACTCCGGCGCGGTCGCCCTGGTCACCGAGACCGTCGCGCAGGCCGCCGCCCTCGGTCCCGAGCTGGACCGCATCCCCGACCTCCGGCACCTGTGGGTGATGGAGAAGGGGCACGTGGACCGGCTCGCCGAGGCCGGGGCCCCGATCCCCGACCAGGAGGTCGACGTCCGCCGGGGCATGCTCGGCCCGGCCACCCTGGCCACGCTGATCTACACCTCGGGCACCACCGGCCGCCCCAAGGGCTGCGCGCTCTCCCACGGCAACTTCTTCGCCGAGGTCGACAACGCCATCGAACTCCTCTACCCCGTCTTCAAGTCGAGGTCGAACGAGGAGGTCTCGGTCCTGCTGTTCCTGCCCATGTCGCATGTCTTCGGGCGGATGGTGGCGGTGGCCTGCGTCCGCGCCCGGGTGCGGCTCGGGCACGCGCCCAGCCTCCAGGCCGAGGACCTGATGGCGGATCTCGCCGCCTTCCGCCCGACCTGCCTGCTCGCCATCCCCTACATGCTGGAGAAGGTCTACAACGCCGCCCGCGCCAAGGCGGAGGCGGGCGGCCGGCTCACCATGTTCGACCGGGCCGCCGCCGTCGCCGGACGCTACGGCGAGGCCATGGAGGCCAAGCAGCACGGCACCGGATCAGGACCCGGCCGCGCCCTGGCCATGGCCCGCACCTTCTACGACCCGCTCGTCTACCGCCGGATCCGCAACGCCATGGGCGGCCGGGTCCGGCACGCCATCTGCGGCGGCTCGCCGCTCGGCCGACGCCTCGCCGCGTTCTACGCCGGTGCCGGCATCGAGATCTACGAGGGCTACGGCCTGACCGAGACGACGGCCGCCGCCACCGTCACCCCGCCCCTCAAACCCCGGCTGGGCACCGTGGGTTGGCCGATGCCCGGCACCCGGGTCCGGATCGCGGCGGACGGCGAGATCCTGATCTCCGGCGAACAGGTGCTGCGCGGCTACTGGGACCCGTCGGCCGGGGGTGTCGTCCCGGCGGCCGTCGACGGCTGGCTCGCCACCGGGGACATCGGCGAACTCGACGACGAGGGCTATCTGACCATCACCGGCCGCAAGAAGGAGCTGCTCATCACCGCGGGCGGCAAGAGCGTGGCCCCGGCGCCGCTGGAGAACTGGCTGCGCTCGCACCCACTGATCTCCCAGGCCATGGTCCTCGGCGACCGCCGCCCCTATGTCTCCGCGCTGATCACCCTCGACATGGACGGCATCACCCACTGGCGCCGCATGAACGGCCGCCACCCCGTCCCGGCCGAACTCCTGGTCAACGACGAGGAGTTGAGGGCGATCATCCAGCGCGCCCTGGACGAGGCCAACAAGCTGGTCTCCCGCCCGGAGTCCATCCGCCGTTTCGCGATCCTGCCGACCGACTTCACGGAGATGGCCGGGCATCTGACCCCGTCGATGAAACTGCGCCGGGAGGCGGTCATGAAGGACTTCGCGTTCGAGATCGAGGAGCTGTACGAGCGCTGAACACCGGCGCGAAATCGCGTACAACCATCGGCCGTTGCCGTGAGTCTCCTCCTCGCCAGTCACAGATCATCGCAGGAGACGCATGTTCACGCGCAGCACCGTTCGCCTGGCGCTCGCCACGGCCACGGCCGCCTCCCTCACCGGCGGACTGCTCACCCTCTCGGTGAGCACCGCGACCGCGGCCACCCCGGCGAAGTACGCCGACGACTTCAACGGCGACGGGTACCGGGACTACGCCGTTGCCGCCGTCGGCGGCGGCGAGTTCGTCGTCACCTACGGGACCGCCACCGGCCCCGGCACCACCACCAAGACCTTCAGCCAGTCCACCTCGGGCGTCCCGGGCACGGCCGGGGAGACCAACGGCTACGGCGACGCCTTCGGCGAGGACCTGGCCCCCGCCGACTTCAACCGGGACGGCTACGCCGACCTCGCCGTCGCCGACTTCACCGAGAAGGTCGACGGCAAGGTCAGCTCCGGCGCGGTCACCATCCTGTGGGGCTCGAAGTCCGGCCTCACCGGAACCGGCGCCATCCGCCTCAAGATCACCGCCAGTTCGCACCGCGGCTTCGGCAAGCAGATCGAGGCTGGTGACTTCAACGGCGACGGCAAGACCGACCTCGCGGTCGCCGACGGCATCGAGGCGGTACGGATCTACCGGGGCGGATTCTCCAAGACCGGTACGACGGGTTCGGTCACCAAGCACGTCCCGAACCAGCTGCTCGAACCGGCCGGCCTCGTGGCGGGCAAGGTCACCAAGGACGGCGCGACCGACCTCTTCCTGCTCGGTCAGGGCTACCACAACGACAAGATGACCCAGGACGCCTGGTTCATCCGCGGTGGCGCCACGATCAAGTCCGGCGCGATCACTGTCTACAACAGCTCCGAGCCGGACTACAGCCCCTCCGGTGTCGTCGCCGACTTCAACAAGGACGGCTACGGCGACCTCGCGGTCGGGGACACCAGGTACAACGGCAAGGCCGGATCGGTCGTCGTCTGGCGCGGCGGCAGCACGGGTCCCGGCACCAAGTACCGCGTCTCGCAGTCGACTTCGGGCGTGGCCACGGCCGCCTCGGCGCGGGAGTACTTCGGCCAGAGCCTGTCCGCCGGGGACACCAACGGCGACGGGTACCCGGACCTCGCGGTCGGCGTCCCCTACGAGACGGTCAGCTCACAGGACGACGCGGGCGGCCTCCACGTCCTGCGCGGCGGCAAGTCGGGCCTGACCGGCACGAACTCGCAGTGGTTCACCCGCGCCACGGCCGGCGTCCCCGGAAGCCCGACCCAGTACAACAACTTCGGCTCCCTGGTCCGCGTCCGCGACATCGACCGGGACGGTGACAAGGACGTCCTGGTGTCGGCCGACTACTACAGCCCGAGCGTCCTGCTGCCCGGCACGGGTGCGGGCATCACGGGTTCCGGCGCTCAGGAACTGGGCATCGTGGCGGCGTTCCCGCAGTAGCCAGGAAGCTCGACCAGGCGGCGGGGGCGAGGGTGACCCGGGGGCCCGTGGGGTTCTTGGAGTCACGGAGGTGGATGGTGGAGGGGGCTATGGCAACCTCCACGCAGTCGCCTCCCTCGCCGTCGCTGTAGCTGGACTTGAACCAGGTGAGATGCTCGTTGCTCATAGCTCCTCCAGCTTGCTCTCGATCAACTTCCGCGTCTCTGCAGGGGAGAGCGCCATGGCTCGCATGATCCCATAGCGGTCTGCGATCTTCCGGACCTCCTCAGGGTCGGTGATCAGCCGGGGGTGCCCCTGTGCCTCCGTGTAAGCGACCTGTCCATGCCCCTTGGGCGTCAGTAGGTTGAACGCGCTGCCCAGGCTGGGGTGTTCCACTACCTCGGTCGGCATCGCCTGGATCTCCACGTTCTGCATCTGCCCGACGTGCAGCATGCGCCGCAGCTGGTCCGCATGCACGCGTCGTCCACCGATCGGCCGGTCCAGCACGACCTCTTCGAGGACGTAGCTGACGATCGGAGCGGGGGACCGCTCGAAGACCTGCTGTCGCGAGAGCCGGTCCGCGACCCGCCGCTCGATCGTGTCCTCGTCTAGAAACGGCCGCTGTTTGGTGAACACGGCCCTTGCGTGGTCCTCCGTCTGAAGCAGCCCGTGTACCGCGTGATTGGCGTAGAAGTGCAGCTCAACCGCCTCCGCCTCCAACCCCGCGTAGTTCCGGTACCACTCCGGATGCCGCGTCCGTGCCTTCGACATCGCCTCCCTGACCTCGGGAATGACCTCCCTCAACAGGCCCCCGGCGTCCAGGATCTCCTCGGCCCGGTCCAGCAAGTCGGGCTGCGGAGTCCGTACTCCCCGCTCCATCGCCGAGATCGCGTCGGGGCCGTATCCCACCTTCGCCCCGAACTCCTTCTGGGTCAGCCCCTTCCGCTCGCGCAGGATCTTCAGTTGCTTGCCGAGGGCGATGAAGAACCCCGTCGCGCCGTCGTGGTCGCTCACTCCCGTACCCCTCCCGTCCGACACCCCGGACACCGAACTCAACGCAGTCGTACAGATACCCAGAGTCGTCCTGCCACTCCTGGTCAGGGTAGAGAGAACCCGCCACTCTCGGTGACGTGAACGCCGAAATCACCACCCCCACAGCCGAACTGGCCCAGCGCATCGGAGCCACCCCACGCGGCGCGCGCCTGGCCCGGCACCTGGCAACCCAACAGCTCGCGGCCTGGGGGTACCCCCACGACTGCGAGGTCAGCGAGACGGCGCAGCTCCTGGTCGCGGAACTGGCGGCCAATGCCGTGCTCCATGGGCGGGTCCCCGGTCGCGCCTTCGAGCTGCGGCTTCTGCTGCTCCCGGAGGACACGCTGCGTATCGAGGTGAGCGATGCGCGAGGCGACCGAAAACTGCGGTACGTGACGGAGGCGGAGAGCGAGCGGGGGCGGGGTCTGATCCTCGTGACGCTGCTGGCGCGGACCTGGGGTGTGGCCGAGCGGGACGTAGGAAAGACGGTGTGGGCGGAGCTCTCGCTTGACTTCACAAGAGCGTCGCGCGACATTCCCACTTCTGACACATCGTCAGGGATTCAAGTTCCGGGACACAGGAGCGCCATGCCATGACCGCGAGCGCATCGCCCACCCGCAGACGGGTCCTCACCACCGCCGCCGCCACGACAGCGGCCCTGGCGCTGAGCCAACAGCACGCCTCCGCCGCCGACTTACCCCTCCTCGGTACGTACGACGTCGTGGTCGTCGGCGCCGGTGCGGCCGGGATGACGGCCGCCCTCACCGCCGCCCGCCAGGGCCTGACCTGCGTGGTCCTCGAAAAGGCGGCCACCTTCGGCGGCTCGGCCGCCCGCTCCGGCGCCGGGATCTGGATCCCCAACAACTCCGTGATCCTCGCGGCGGGCGTGCCGGACACCCCGGCCAAGGCCGCCGCCTACCTCGCCGCGGTGGTCGGCCCCGAGGTCTCCGCGGCCCGCCAGGCGGCCTTCCTCACCCATGGCCCCGCCATGCTGTCGTACCTCATGGCCCACAGCCCTCTCCGCTTCCGCTGGATGGAGGGCTACAGCGATTACTACCCCGAGTTGCCCGGCGGTCTCCCGGGCGGCCGGTCGATCGAACCCGACCAGCTCGACGGCAACCTCCTCGGCGCCGAACTGGCCCGTCTGAACCCGCCGTACATGCCCGTCCCGGCCGGGATGGTGGTCTTCAGCGCCGACTACAAGTGGCTGGCCCTGGCCGCCGTGAACGCCAAGGGCGCCGCCGTGGCCGCGACTTGTCTGGCCCGGGGCACGAAGGCGGCGGCGCTGGGGCAGAAGCCCCTGACGATGGGGCAGTCCCTGGCGGCGGGCCTGCGCGCGGGGCTGGCCTCGGCCGGTGTCCCGGTGTGGCTCGGCACCCCGCTCACCGACCTCCACATCGAGAACGGCGTCGTCACCGGCGCGGTCGTCACCCGTGACGGCTCCGCCCCCGCCCTGGTCCGCGCCCGCAAGGGCGTGATCATCGGCTCCGGCGGCTTCGAGCACAACGCGGCGATGCGCGCCCAGTACCAGCGCCAGCCGATCGGCACGGACTGGACCGTCGGCGCCAAGGAGAACACCGGCGACGGGATCCGCGCGGGCGAACGGGTGGGCGGGGCGCTTGCGTTGATGGACGACGCCTGGTGGGGCCCGGCGATACCGCTCCCGGGGCAGCCGTACTTCTGTCTCGCCGAACGCACCCTGCCCGGCGGGCTGTTGGTCAACGCGGCGGGCGCGCGGTTCGTGAACGAGGCGGCGCCGTACAGCGATGTCGTGCACACCATGTACGACCAGAACCCGACGAACCCGGCGATCCCGGCCTGGCTGGTCGTGGACCAGAACTACCGCAACCGCTACCTGTTCCGGGACGTGGCCCCGACGCTGCCCTTCCCGGACTCCTGGTACAGCTCGGGCGCGGCCCACAAGGCGTGGAGCTGGGACGCCCTGGCGCGCTCGATCGGCGTGGCGCCGGCCGCCCTGCGCGCGACGGTGGACCGCTTCAACTCCCAGGCCCTGCAGGGCAAGGACCCGGACCACCACCGGGGCGACAGCGCGTATGACCACTACTACACGGACCCGGCGGTCCTCCCGAACTCCTGCCTGGCCCCGCTCTGGCTCCCGCCGTACCACGCCTTCCGCATCGTCCCGGGCGACCTGGGCACCAAGGGCGGCCTGCGCACCGACCCACAGGCCCGGGTCCTGCGCCCCGACGGCACGCCGATCCCGGGCCTGTACGCGGCGGGCAACGCCAGCGCGGCGGTCATGGGCCACAGCTACGCGGGCGCGGGCTCGACCATCGGCCCGGCGATGACGTTCGGCTACATAGCGGCCAGGCACCTGGCGGGAACCCTGTAGACACGAGCGGTCAGTGGTAGCTGCCCAGCCTGCCGAGGGTCTCCACGGGGGTCGCGCCGGGGCGGGTCCACTGCGGTACGGGGCGGCTGGTCGGGCCCCAGGTGGCGGCCCCGTCCGCGTCCGCGCGCCAGAACCAGCACGGGACGTCTCCCTCGGGCCAGCCCTCCGGCTTGTCCTCCCACGCCTCGCCGCGGCCGTAGGGCGTCATGTCGAGCAGGCCCACGGCGCTGTTGGCCCGCTCGGTCCCGCGGCCGGTCGTGGAGTAGGTGAGGAAGGTGCGGTCGCCGTCGCGCAGGAAGGAGGAGAGGTAACCCATCTCGCCGCCGACCGGCGGGGGCGTGTCCCGCACCGAGTACCAGGGCTCGGTGTATCCCATGAACGCGACGAACTCGGCCACCTCCTCCCACGGGCCCGTGGTCAGGAAGGCGAACGACACACCGCGGGCGTTGAGATACACGGAGTCCCTGAGGTGCCAGGCGGTGGTGGTGCAGCCCTCGCACTGCCCCTGGTGCGGGGCGCCGTCGTACCACATGTGCTGGTACACGACGAGCTCGTCCCGCCCCTGGAAGAGGTCCAGGAACGGCACCGGTCCCTCGGGGCCGACGACCGTCGTCGTCCCGTCGAACTCCACCATCGGCAGCCGGCGCCGAGCTGCCGCGATGGCGTCCCCCTCGTGGGTGTGGGCCTTCTCGCGGACCAGCAGCTCATCGCGGGCGGTCCGCCAGGCGGCCAGGTCGACGATGGGCGGACGGCCGGGGAGCGGGGTGTTCGGCATGGCGTCCTCCGAGCGGTCTCGTACGGGCGGCGTCACTTTGACGCCCACCACTAGGGACCCACATCCCGCCCGGAACTCATCGCAGCCGCGCCGGACATCACGGCACCCCCAGCCATCGGAGCCCCGCCGCGACCCCCGCCGCGCCCAGGACCACCACCACGAACGGCGCCTTCCGCCACGCCAGTACGCCTCCGGCGAGTACCCCGGCCGGGCGGGCCCAGCCCGCGGACCCGCCGTCCTCCGTCAGGGCCCCCGTCGCCAGCAGGGCCACGAGCAGCACCACCGCCCCGGCGGAGAGCAGTTCCCGCACCCGCGAGGACAGCTCCACCCGGCCGTGCAGCACCGGCCCGACCAGCCGGAAGGCGTACGTCCCGACGGCCAGCGCCAGGATCATGGCGACCGTCGCGCTCATGCCAGGTCCGTCCTGCGGCCGTAGAACACCAGCCCCGCCAGCGCCAGCAGCACCGGCACCCCCGCCGGGACCACCGACGACACCGCCAGCGCCACCGCCGCCCCCAGCACCGCGCACCTGCGCACGGCCGGGTCCTCCCGCAGGGTCGGCAGGACCAGGGCCACCAGGACGGCGGGGAAGGCCGCGTCCAGTCCGTAGACCGCCGTATCGCCGAGGGCGGTGCCCGCGAGCGCGCCTGCCAGCACCCCGACGTTCCACACCACGAACAGCCCGACCCCGGAGACCCAGAAGGCGGCCCGCCGCCGTTCCACGTCCGCCTGGGCCAGCGCGAACGCCACCGTCTCGTCGGTCACCAGATGGGCGCCGAGCAGCCGGGACACCCGGCCACCGGAACCGAGGATGTCCGCCACCGCCAGGCTGAAGGCGGCGGTTCGGGTGTTGAGCAGCAGCCCGGTCGCGGCGGCGGCCAGCGGACCGCCCCCGGCCAGCAGTACGCCCACCGCGCTGAACTGCGCCGATCCCGCGTACACCACGACCGACATCACCACCGGCACCCACACCGGCAGCCCCCCGCCCACCGCGATCGCCCCGAAGGAAACCCCCACCACCCCGCTCGCGACCCAGACCAGGGACGCGTCCCTGACCAGCTCACGGGAGACCCGCGCTGTTCGCTCTGCCGTACGCATGTTCTCTACGATGGACAGAAGACACCTTGTACGTCAAGGCGAACGATCGTACCGATGGAGCGAACGACATGGCCGACACCCCACCCCGGCTCCCCCTCGACTGGATCGCCGCCTCCCTGCGCAGGGAACGCACCCGCGCCGGCCTCTCCCTCTCCGAGCTGGCCAAACGCGCCGGAATCGCCAAGTCCACGCTCTCCCAGCTGGAGGCGGCGAGCGGAAACCCGAGCGTGGAGACGCTCTGGGCGCTCGGAGTCGCCCTCGGTGTGCCGTTCAGCGCCCTGGTGGAGCCGCCGACACCGGCCGTCCAGGTGATTCGCGCGGGTCAGGGACCGACCGTGGCCTCGGAGCAGGCCGAGTACGCGGCCACCCTGCTCTCCGCCAGTCCGCCCGCGGCCCGCCGGGACATCTACCACCTGCGGGCCGAGCCCGGCGCCGCCCGGGAGTCGGAGCCGCACATTCCGGGCTCGGTGGAGCATCTGGTCGTGAGCACGGGGCGGTTGAAGGCCGGTCCGGCGGGAGAGGAGGTCGAACTGGCGCCGGGGGACTACATGTCGTACCGCGCGGATGTGCCGCACTCCTACGAGGCGCTTGCGGCCGGGACGACGTTCGTGCTCGTCATGCAGCACGTGTGAGCGGGCAAAAGGCAGGAGCCCCGGCACCTTGCGGCGCGGGGCTCCTTGGGTACTGCTCTCAGGTCCGGATCAGAGACGAGGTTCGCCTCAGACGGGGGTGACGTTCTCCGCCTGCGGGCCCTTCGGGCCCTGGGTCACGTCGAAGGAGACCTGCTGGTTCTCCTCCAGCGAACGGAAGCCGCTCGCGTTGATCGCGGAGTAGTGGACGAAGACGTCGGGGCCGCCGCCCTCCTGGGCGATGAAGCCAAAGCCCTTTTCGGCGTTGAACCACTTAACGGTTCCGGTAGCCATAAGCCCTCCTTGGGCCCAAAGGGTTGCCCTGCTCCAGAACCTGCAAGTGTGAGAGCAAATGCCTGCACTGCATACGTCTGAAAACGACTAGAGCCCGCGGTTACATGCTCCGCAGGCTCTGTACTGCAAGGGAAACCAAACTGCAACTTGCGGGCGAGCCTAGCACGGGGGCAGCCGAAAGCAATAGAGGTCAAGATCACGTCACCCGGACGTTTGAAGATCCTGAAAATGGGTTGACGTCGGGGCCGGATTCTGGAGCGTACCTCATAGGGTCTAGCCTCGCGATGTGGACAATTCTCGCACCCGGCCGCGCGTCGGCCACATCCAGTTCCTGAACTGCCTGCCCCTGTACTGGGGGCTCGCGAGAACGGGCACGCTCCTCGACTTCGAGCTGACCAAGGACACCCCGGAGAAGCTCAGCGAGCAGCTGGTGCGGGGAGACCTCGACATCGGGCCCATCACCCTGGTCGAGTTCCTCAAGAACGCAGACGACCTGGTCGCCTTCCCCGACATCGCGGTCGGCTGCGACGGACCGGTGATGTCGTGCGTGATCGTCTCGCAGCTCCCGCTGGACCGGCTGGACGGCGCCCGGGTCGCCCTGGGCTCCACCTCCCGCACCTCTGTCCGCCTCGCCCAGCTCCTGCTGGCCGACCGGTACGGCGTCCGGCCCGACTACTACACCTGCCCGCCCGACCTCAGCCTGATGATGCAGGAGGCGGACGCGGCCGTACTGATCGGTGACGCGGCGCTGCGGGCGAACCTGCTGGACGGCCCCCGCTACGGCCTGGAGGTCCATGACCTCGGCACGCTGTGGAAGGAGTGGACGGGCCTGCCGTTCGTCTTCGCCGTGTGGGCCGCCCGCCGGGACTACCTGGAACGCGAGCCGGTGATCACCCGCAAGGTCCACGAGGCGTTCCTCGACTCCCGCAACCTCTCCCTGGAGGAGGTCGGCAAGGTCGCCGAACAGGCGGCCCGCTGGGAGGCGTTCGACGAGCGGATCCTGGAGCGCTACTTCACCACCCTCGACTTCCGCTTCGGCGCTCCGCAGCTGGCGGCGGTCGCCGAGTTCGCCCGGCGGGTGGGTCCGACCACGGGCTTCCCGGCGGATGTGAAGGTGGACCTGCTCCAGCCGTGAAGTCGTAGTCTGCTGGGGAGCTTTACGGGGGGCTTCTGTGTATACGGGGGAGGGCGTCATGCAGCCGCTGGGAGTCGACGAGCCGGCCACCGTGG
This sequence comes from Streptomyces cinnabarinus, assembly GCF_027270315.1. NCBI lineage: Bacteria > Bacillati > Actinomycetota > Actinomycetes > Kitasatosporales > Streptomycetaceae > Streptomyces > Streptomyces cinnabarinus. The sequence continues at coordinate 5,181,946 of NZ_CP114413.1, forward strand.
GGCCGTACCGGCTGCTCGGCCGGCTCGGCTCCGGTGGCATGGGCCGGGTCTACCTGGGCCGCAGCGCCGGTGGCCGCACGGTCGCCGTCAAGATCGTGCATCCGCACTTCGCGCTCGACGAGGAGTTCCGGGCCCGCTTCCGGCGTGAGGTCGAGGCCGCCCGCCGGGTCGGCGGAGCGTGGACGGCATCCGTCCTGGACGCCGACCCGGAGGCGTCGGTGCCGTGGGTCGCTACGGCGTACGCGGCCGGACCGTCCCTGACCACGGCGGTGACCGACTCCGGCGCGCTGCCCGCGCACACGGTACGGGTGCTGGGGGCCGGGCTCGCGGAGGCGCTGGCGGCGGTGCACGAGCTGGGACTCGTGCACCGGGACGTCAAGCCGTCCAACGTCCTGCTGACCCTCGACGGCCCGCTCCTGATCGACTTCGGCATCGCCCGCGCCACGGACGGCACGGCGTCGCTCACCTCGACCGGCGTCTCGATCGGCTCGCCCGGCTACATGTCGCCCGAGCAGATCCTCGGCAAGGGCGTCACGGGCGCGGCGGACGTCTTCTCCCTGGGCGCCGTGCTGGCGTACGCGGCTACGGGGGAACAGCCCTTCCCCGGTGACTCCTCGGCGGCCCTGCTCTACAAGGTCGTGCACGAGGAGCCCGAACTCGGCTCGCTGGAGGGCGAGTTGCGGGAGGTGGTGGAGGCGTGCCTGGACAAGACGCCCGCCGCCCGGCCCACGCCCGGTGAACTGGCCCGGCGGCTCGCTCCGCAGGGCGCGGCGGGGCTGGTGGCCCAGGGGTGGCTGCCGGGGGCGCTGGTGGAGCGGGTGAGCCGGAGCGCGGTGCAGGTGCTGAACCTGGAGGCCACGGGCGGGGATCAGCCTTCGGGGCTGGTGGGGTTCAGCAGTCCTTCGGTGGGGTCGGTGGGGTCCGTAGGCCCCGTGGGGTCCGTCGCGTCCGTCGGGGAGTTCGGGCCGCCGCCGGTGATGACGCCCCCCGTTTCCTCGTCAGTGCCCGTCCCCGTTCCCGAGCCACGTGATGCCGTACCGGGGCAGACCCCGCCGCCCGGCAGGCTGTCGGTGTCCGTCGCGGCGACCTCGGCGCCGGGAGCCGGTGGCAAGGGGCGCCGGATGAGCTGCACGGTGGCGCTTGCGGTGGCCGGCGCGCTGGCGGCGGTGACGGTGGGCTCGGTGTTCGTCCTCGACCTGCTGCCGGACAACTCCGCCGACGACCAGGCCGGTTCGGGCGCCGACTCGTCCTATTCCGACGCCCCCAGCGCCTCCGCCCCTGCGTCGAAGGGCACCCTGGAGCCCTACCTCGGCACCTGGGAGGGCCAGGGAGTGGCCCTGGACGGCAAGCTTCCCCTCGGCACGTTCCGCCTCACCGTCAAGGAGGCCGAGCCGGGCGACAAGCTGGGCACCGTCCGCCAGACGGACCTGCTCGGCGGCGTCTGCAACGACGTACTGACCCTGAAGTCGGTGTCCGCCAAGCGGCTGGTGGCGACGTCCGTGGGCGCCGAGTCCAACCACAAGGGCTGCAACCCGGCGGCCACGACCGTCACGCTCACCCCGGTGGGCGATGACCTCGACTACGCCTCGGACAGCGAGGAGTCGGGGAACCCGACGTCCCGGCTGTCGAGGATCGGCTGACCGTCCGGGCGGTCAGCCGGGAACCACGACCGTCCGCAGCTCGCCGTCGCCCAGGTGCAGCATGCCCTTGCCGGGGACCGCCTGGCCGCCGACCATGCTGCGGTTGAGGCGGACGCCGATCAGGTCGCCGCTGGAGGACTCCTGCGGGGAGAGCAGGATGCCGCGGCGGCCCTTCTTCGCGTCGACCTGCCAGCCGGAGAAGCCGCTGCACACGTCCTCCTCGTCACCGGCGATGACGAGCGCGAGCCCGCGTTCGGCGCCCCGGGAGACGATCTTCTTCATCTGGCTCTCGGCGTCGACGTCCTCAAGGATCTCGCCGTCGTCGATGAGGACCACGACCGGGTTCTCGATCGACGGCTCGGCGTCGTCGATGAGCTCCTCGAACTCGTCCTCGTCGATGTCGTCGCCCGTGTAGACCTTCAGCACGCCTTCCACACCGTCGAGTTGGCGGACGGGCGACTGGCGCGGAGCGGCGACTATCAGGCGTGCGCCCTGCGCGAGGAACGACTGCGCGAAGTTCATCAGGACGGTCGAGCGACCGGACTTCGCCGGGCCCGCGATGACGAACGACGGCACGCCCTGCGCGAGGTCGGGGCCGAAGCCGACGATCTCGTCGCCGCCGATACCGGCCAGCGCGTACAGCTTGGAGCGGGAGACATCCGGGTCCCGCAGCTCCCAGGCCTCCGCGAAGGAGATCCGGCTGGGCAGGCTGTCCACCCGGAACGGCCGCCTGGCCCTCGGCACTTCGGCGTCCCGAGCGGCCGCCGCCTCCCCGATCGCGGCCAGCGCCGCGGCCTGCCCCTGACCGGTGGTGTCCTCGGCGAGCAGCGCGAACTGGGTCTCCGTACCGGCCTCGTTCTTGAAGGCACGGCCGGGCGGGATCTCCTCGGGCACCTTGCGCGCCGGGATGCCGAGCGTGGAGAAGTCGGAGCGGTCGGACAGCCGCAGACCGTACTTCTCCTCGGTGAGGGTCGCGATACGGCCCACCAGAAGCGTCCGGTCACCGGTGAGGACGAGGTGGATGCCGACGCTCGCGCCCTCGCGCATCATCGTCTGCAACTCGTCGGTCAGCGCGCCGTGGTCGACCTCGCCGAGGGTGGGCACCCAGCCCTCCCAGCGGTCCAGCAGGATCACGATGTGTGCCAGCCGCTCGTCCTCGCCGACCGCGGCCCGCTGCTCCCCGATGTCCGCGAAGCCCTTGTCGGCGAGCAGGTTCTGGCGGCGGTCCATCTCGCCCTTGAGCCGGTTGACGAGCCGCACGACCCGCTCGGTCTGATTACGGCTGACGACCGCGCCGACGTGCGGCAGCCGGGTCAGCGCGTTCAGGGCGCCGTTGCCGCAGTCGATGCCGTACATGTGCACATCGGCGGTGGAGTGCGTACGGGCCAGCGAGCCGGCGATGGTCCGGAGGATCTGCGAACGTCCGCTGCGCGGGGCGCCGCCGATCATCAGATGCCCGAAACTCGCGAAATCGATGGCCACCGGGCGGCGGGACTGCATCGCCGGAAGGTCCTCGACACCGAAGGCCGCGGGCGCCAGCCTGCCCGGCGCGGGCGTGAACTCCGGGGCCGGAATATCGTCGAGCAGCAACTGCTCGTCGAGCGCCGGCAGCCAGGGGCTGTGCTGCGGCGGGATGCCGAGCGAGCGGTTGGCGTCCCGGATGGTGTCGACGAGCACCTTCAGGTCGGTGATCTCCTCGTCCTCGCGCGACTCGGCCTTCGGCTTGGTGAGGGCGGCCCGTCCGAGGTCCTCCCAGGCCAGCGGGCCGACCCAGGGCATGAGGACAGCGGGGTCCGCGGCACCGGGGCGACGACCACCGACGCGGCCCGACTGGAACGGCACCAGCGAGGCGTGCCCGAGACGGACGTACGCCCGACCCGGCGTGTTCTTCGAGATGTGCCCGGCCTCGGGGGAGTCGATGACGTCCGACGACTCGCCGCCGTCGGTCACGCGCAGCGCGATCCGGAGGTTGGTGTTGGCGCGGATCTCGGGCGACACCACACCGGAGGGCCGCTGGGTGGCGAGGAGGAGGTGGATACCGAGGGAACGCCCTCGCTGAGCGATGTTGACGAGCCCCGTGACGAAGTCGGGCAGGTCACGGACCATCGAGGCGAACTCGTCGATGACGATGAGGAGTCGGGGGACCGGCTTGTGGGACGGATCCCTGCGCACCAGGTCCTGGTAGTCCTCGATGTCCTTGGCGTCGGCGGCGGCCAGGATGTGCTCGCGGCGGTGCAGCTCGGCGCCCAGCGACTCCAGCGCCCGCTCCACGAGGTGGGCGTCGAGGTCGGTCACCATGCCGACGGTGTGCGGGAGATGGACACAGTCCTTGAACGCCGCGCCACCCTTGTAGTCGACGAGGACGAAGGTCATGTTCTCCGGCGTGTTCGCCACGGCGAGCGCCGCGACGATGGTCTGGAGCAGCTCGGACTTGCCCGAACCGGTCGTACCGGCGATGAGACCGTGCGGACCGTCCTTGCGGATGTCGATCCCGAAGGCCCCGTCGTACGACTCACCGATGACGGCCATCGTCGACTGCCCGCCCATCCGCCAGCGCGCGACGATGGCGTCGCCCGTGGGCGGCTCCAGCTGAAGCACATCGAGCAGTCGGCTGGCGCCCGGCAGCGCCGAGTCCTCGGTCTCCCCGCTGATGTCGCGCAGCGAGGACAGCGAACGGGCCAGCCGCAGACACCAGGAGGGCGACACGAAGTCGGGCCGTACGTCCTTGCGCCGCTCGGCGCCCGCCTCCTCCACCCGCAGCCGCAGCTTGTCCGGCTGGTGGGCGTGGGCGGGCTCGGGAGCGGCCTGATGCCACGCCTGGAAGGAGGGGAAACCGCCGGGAGCCTGCTGCTGATGAGCCTGCGGCGCCTGCTGCTGCTCCTCGGCCTTCGGCTCGGCCACGACGAACGCCTGGCACTCGCCCGGCAGGAACCGCTCCTCGGCGTCGAGGCAGAGGGCGTACATCGAGACGGCCGGCCCCTCGCGCAGCAGCCGTACGACACCGGGCAGCGACCGCAGCCGACGCGAACCGTCCCAGACGACCACGATGTCCGGGTCGCTGAACGTGGTGCCCTGGCTCCGGTTCTGCTCTGCGGCCTTCTTCCGGGCGTCGAGGATCTGCGTCAGCTCACCGATCCGGGCGCCGACGGTCTCGGCGTCGGTGCCGATGAGGACGTTGATGTCCTGGCCGCTCGCGGGCCTGGCATGCGGCAGCCACCGCACCCACTCCCAACTGTCCTGCGCGGTCTGCTCGCTGAGGACGTAGAACTGCACGTCCATGGGACTGTGCAGCGCGGCGGTCTGGGCGACGGCCCAACGCCCCATGGCACGGGCGGAATCCCCGGGCCCCGCCATACCGATGACGCCCAGCCCGCGCAGATTGAGCGCGACGGGCGCGTCCTCGATCTTCCAGGTGACCTCACGCTTGTGGTCGTCCTGCTCGGGGTCGTCGAGGATGACCTCGGAGGGGAGTTGGCCGGTCCCGACGCGGAGCAGGAGATGGTCGCGGTCGGTACGGCGCCGCTCCCAGAGCCGGGTACGCGGCCCGGTGCCGAGGGAGAGCACGATGGCCGGATCGGGAATGGCCTGCCGTCGGTCGTTCCGCTCGGTGACCAGCGCGTCCTGGGCGTCCTGCTCGATGCGGGCCTTCTGCTCCTCGTACTCCTTGACCTGCTTCGCGTGCGACTTACGGCCGTGCTTCTTGTCGTTGTAGTAGTTCGCGAAGAGCAGGATCGGGCTGAGGCCCGCCATGATCAGGTAGTACCAGCGCTGGAAGATCAACACGGCGACCACGGCACCGACGAGCGGCGTGAGCGCCATCAGCCAGGGCAGCGGCCGGGCCTCGTACTCACGGGGCGAGGACGGCAGCCGGAAGCGGGTCTGCCGCTCGGGGGGCCGCAGTCGCGGGGGCCGGTTGTAGTCGAGACCTATGCTGTCGTCGGACCACTTGAGGGCGGCGTTGGGAGGGGAGTAACGGGTGAGTTCGAGAAGGGTGTTACCGACGGCGATGTGAGCGCCGAGGGTCCATATGTCGGGGTCGGGCGGAGGGGCCGGGGCTTCTTCCTGAGCCTCGTCCTCTTGTTGCTTCTTCTTCTTGCGCTTCTTCTTCTCCTCCTTCTTGTCCTCCTTGGGGTTGAGGATGTCCTCGATGGAGGTGCCGTCGAGAGTGGCGGCCTCGGTGTCACCGTGGATCTTGAACCGGCAGGTGCCGTCGGTGGAGACGGAGAGGGTGAGGGCGCGGTCGTCGAGTTCGGGATCGTCGATCCGGATGTGGCCGGCGGGCCCGCTGCCGATGTCGTAGCGCCCGACGCCGAGCCGGTGGACGTACCCGGCGACGGGCCCGCCGACGACACGGAGCTCGACCAGCCCGGTGGGCTCGCCGGGCAGGCACCCCGAGGGATCCTGGAGGCTGACGACGGCGCCTTCGCGCAGGGGTGAGTTGAGGACCGTGGCGGCGGGATCGACGGCATAGCCGTCGACGTAGAGCAGGGGAGCGTTGTTGCCGGGCACGTGGTGCGGCTGCTGCCCGATGGGAATGATCTGAGCCCCGCTGTGGCCGACCTGCTTGGCCAACTCCTGCGCGATGTCCCCCATGGTGGACTCAGGATCGGCATCGAGTACGACGTCGGCGGTGCCGCCGCCGAACGGGTCGACGACGGTCAGAGTCAGGCGCACGTCTCTTGTCCTCCCCGCTGCCCCTGTGACCGCTTCCGCAACGCGGGTCACAGTTGGAGCCGACGATATCTGCTGCGGTGCTGGGCGGCACAGCGGGTCGGGGCCGGACCTTCCCGATGGCAATGACTTGTGCGGGTGTTGTTACGACCTCAGGACGCCTTGTTCACGACGCTGGGATGTGACACCTCAGGGCGCACAAGTAGGCTGCTGCCTCAAGAGCGGACGATCACACCGGCTGTCGCGCGCGAGTTGACGCCGGCCGGGACTGTCGGACCGCAAACAGGGAGCCACGGGGGTTGGCCCTGCGGCATTTTGGATAGGGAGCGGCTTCATGGCCAAGGACCTTGACATCACATATCAGGACATGCGGGACGCGGCCAAGCATGTCGTGAAGGAAAAGGAAAGGCTCCAGGAGAAGCTCGACGGCCTCCGCAAGTACATCGGCAACCTGGTCGAGTCCGGCTATGTCACGAAGAGCTCGTCCAAGGCCTTCGACGAGAACTTCGAGGAGTTCGTGAAGGGTTCCAAGGACACGCTGGACGGTCTGGACGGCATGGGTGACTACCTGACCATGGCGGCGGACAAGTTCGAGCAGATCGACGACGAGCTGGCGAAGCAGGCTCGGAGCAAGTGAGTTCCTGAACTTCCGGTGCGGCGAGGCGATGAGTCGCCTCGCCGCACCGTGAGACCCCGGTGTCCGGGGGTCGTTCAGAAGTCCTGTGACCGGTAGTCACCGAAGCCGAGCTTCTTCCCCTCGGTGTCCGAGGATTTCGACCCGGATGTGGCCGTCGGATTACGGGTGATGACGGGGCTGACGGAATCCGGCATCCGCAATTCCGCGGCATGGTCCAGAACGGTCCGCCGCTGTCGCGGAGTCAAGGCGTCCAGGAGGATCAGGTCCCGTGGCGGCGCCAGATGGCGGGTGAGCCGGCCTCGCTCTGTACGTCTTTTCTGTACGCCTTTCCAGGGGATGCGAATGCCCAGCGCCGGTTTTGCTGAGAGTGACGGTGGCGGTGGCCGTGATGGTGACGGTGGTCGTGATGGTGACGGCGACTCACTCGTTGACCATATCTTCGAGTTCGACTTTCAGCCCGGCTGGGTCGATCTGTCGCTGGATCAACGGGATTGGGTCGAAGCCTGGGCGACGGCCACGGCGGTCGCGATGACGGCGTTCGACCGGACCGAGCTGAAGGTGAAGAACCGGAAGCTGATCCGGGACATACGACGACAGGCCCTCGCCCTGAGCGTCGACTCGCCGAATCTCGCGGTCGCCTACTACACGCCCCAGGGGCGCGCGGTGGCCGGGCTGACGCTCAACTCGTACTCCGACGACGGGCAGCCGAGGCCGACCCCGGACGAGGTCGTGCCGCTGCTGGTGGACTTCGGGGACGCGGAGGTGGTCGGTGAGCCGGAGGTCCGACACCTGAACCTGCCGGTCGGACCGGCACTGCGCATCCGGGCCACATTGCGGAGGAGGGGCGGCTTCCTGCGACTGGGCCGCGGCCGGGACCGAACGACGGACATCCTCAAGTACGCCGTGTTCCCGCCCGGAGTGAAGCAAGTCAGCGTCGTCGAGGTCACCTGGCACCGACCGGAGGACACCGACGAAGCGACGCGCCTGACGGACGAGTTGGCGTCCACCGTGCGCATGGTGCTGGTCGACGCCGAGGGAAACCCGAGGGAGCCGGACGCGACGGAGTGAATCACTCAGGGTTCGGGTTGAGCCAGACGCTGCGGGCGAAGTCGTCGAAGGCGGCGAGATTGGCCATGAGCCACGGGACGTCGGTGGACACGGTGCGCACGGACACGTAGACCCGATGCTCCTCGGACCACCAGCCGTAATTGAGGGAGGCATTGAGGTCGCGCTCGGATCCGGATCCGGATCCGAAGTACCGAATACAGCGCAACCCACGCCCCAACCGGTCCGAACGGAACTCCACCACATCGGGCGGCCGGACAGGATTCTCCTCATCGGCCTGAACCATCGTCCGAAGCCCGGCCTCACGATCCTCGCCCTCCGGCCCGGCGGCAAGGGCGTAGAACGGCTGCGGGACCCTGCGGGCATCACCGGCGTAGAGAAAGGCCTGATCCGCCGGCACATTCGGCACCGGGTGCGCCTCGGCCAACCGCAGGAACCGCTCGGCAATCCTGATCCGCCTGGGCCGGTACCACCACTTCCTATGCCGATGCCGAACAATCTCCGCACACATCAACGACCACTTGACCATCTCCTCCTGATCCCGCGCGGTCCAGTGAAGCGGGAGGGGGAACCAATGGGTGGGGTCGGCTTCGGTCTCGAAGAAGATCACGTGTCGGTCCTCAGGGGTTGAAGATTGCCAGTGACCGTGCCAGATCCTCGATGTCCTCGGCCGCCTGAAGAATGCGGGCCGGGTCATCCGTGGCTGTCCAGATCACGACATCGGCACCGTACTCCTCGACTCGCCACGCATAGCGCATGCAAGCGAGCAGGCGGGCCGAGCCTTCCTCGTTCACGTAGCGGAAGGCGGACTGGCCCTCACCCAGATACTCGGACTTGAAGCGCTTCATGACCGGCGGTTCGACCGCCTGTGGATCGTCCGCCATCGTCAGAGCGCGAAGCGTCTCCTCCCGCGGACCCGAGGCCGGTCCGATGGCCGCGCACACAGGCAGCGGCAGATCGGTCGGCTGGTCGCGGTGCAGAAAGAGCCAATGATCCGAGCCGGGCGGAGAAAACGCCTGCGCACAGCGCTCGAAGGTTCCGGCGACGAAGTCGACACCATTCGGGCCCGGGTCGAGTTCACGGTCGTCCCACAGGTCCTCGGCCTCGTCGCGGCACCAGGCGGCGATGTCGACCCATGCCTCGAACGGGTTCTCCTCGTCGGAGCGGGGAGGGATCACCGTCCACGGATAAAGGTCGATGTGCTCGATATCGAGAATGGCAAAGAAATCGTTCATCCATGGCTCCAGCGGAGGGTGGCCATCACCGCGTCGAACCATTCGACGAGGGCTTCGGCCAAGTCATCCCTTGGGTCCCCGCCGCCCACGGTGGAGAAGGCGGCGACGAACCAGCGGTCGGGTTCGTCCGGTACGGACACGATGTATTCCACCCGACGGGACGCGAGTTCGGCCCCTTTCGCGGGGTCCGCAGAAACGATGTGCTCGCGGCGCACGGCGAGAGCGCCGTCAAGCTCGCCCGAGCTCAGATCGGCGTCTTGGGCGCCGTCCTCGGACAGCAGTTGAACGGCGACATCGGTCGGAGCGCTCTGTGCCTCGGCTGCGTTGCCCCGGTTCGGCAGCAGGCTCTCGGAGACGACGATGGACGCGCCCACATTCACACCGGCCGTTGACTTTACCGGGAGATACAGGTCAAGTGCCTCGCTCTCCTGCGCCTGGGCTACCGCGGCGCGGAACCGGCGTTCCAGCTCCCGCTTGAACGGGCCGACGCTGTCCGGCGGCGCGTTAGCAGGGATGTGGCTGAAAGCGTCGTCCAGGATGCTGCGGATTGCTTCCTCCGTGCCATGACGCAGGGGAATCTGCGCCCAGTCATCGGGAAGGATGATGCGATACCCGGTAATGGGTGTGCTCACCGACTTGGTCTGCTCAGCGGGCACTCAAACGCTCCTTACGATTCAGCCACCAGATACCCAGGAATGCGGCCAGCGAGGCTACGACAGCGATCCAGAGCGTCCATCCGCCCTGAAAGATGACATAGGCCGTGGCGTAGAAGAGGTAGAGGCCGGCGGCGGACTTCACATAGATGGCGTCGTACGACAGCAGCCTCCAGCTCTCCGGGCTGCGATAGATGAACAGAAGTGCCGGTGGAGTGAGGGCGCAAAGGGACCATTCCCAGGTCGGCAGGCCCATCAGCCTGCTTCCGAGGAGGTCCTCGGTCGCTGGGCCGACGAGCAGCCGTGCGATCGCGATCACCAGGATGATCTTCAGGGCCATGAGCGATCTGTCGATGTGCCCTTGCGCGGCCCGGGCTCGTTCCTCTGCTCCGGTTTGCTTGTTCATCAGAACTCTTCTCTCACCACTGACCGACCGGCGCTTCCATGCGCCCCTTCATCCTGTCGTACTCGCCTCCCGAGACGTCGTTCCCGAACTTGTCGCCGAGGTCGAGTCCCGTGCCCACTGCCCACGAGCCCTGAAGCGTGTTCTGGTGCCGCTTCGCCTGGGCGGCATTATCGGCGAGCGTGGTGTTGTCCGGGTACTCGTCCCGCCACTTCCTGATGTCCTTCATCTGCTGGCTGAGCTTCGCGTCGCCGATGGTACTGACCTTGTCCCGTACCGTGGCCACGGGCATCTCGGCGTCGCGTACTTCGGCAGCGGCCTTCTTGCCGACCGCGCGGTTCTTGGCCTCCATGTTCTGGTTGCGGGCCCGCGCGGCGCTCCGTTTGTTACCCGAAGTGCCCCCGCGTTTCCGTGAGGCCCTCTGGGCGTTGGCGCGCGCTCCTGCATTGCGCTGAGCTGCTTGCCCGGCCTTCTGGGTGTCGGCCACTCCGGAAGCGGTCTTGCGGGAACTCTGCTGAAGTCCCTTAATGGCTTTTGCTGCCTTGAGGCCGTTTCGAGCCATTTTGAGTGCACCGATGTCCATGACGACGTCAAACCACGAACCATTGCCTGTGGCGGCCATGGTGAGATGCGAGAGCGTCACCGCGATGGTCAGCCCGAGTGCGATCCAGCCCACGACGGGGATGAACATGGCGACAACGCCCGCGATGGTGGCCAGCCAGCTGAGGCGTTCGGTCCAGTCCTTCAGCCACTCGGCATCAGCGACCCACGCCTTGAAGTCCGTCCACCAACTGTCCTTCATGTCATCGTCGATGGAAGACCGGATCTTGCCTGCGAAGTGGCCCGACCGCTCTTGGTAGTCGCCCTCCGCTGTGTTCAGCCGTCTGCCCGCGTCTGCTAGATCTTCCTTGGCCTGCTTGAGAGCGGGATCCTCATCCGGTGAGTCGTTGGAGTCCGTTTCCTTCTTCTTGTCGGACTCCTTCGAATCCTTGGCTTTGGCTGCGTGACTGTCGATGGTGCGCTGTGCTTCCTTGGCGTCGACGAGGGCCTTGTCCGCCTTCTTCTGGAACTCTTCCAGCTCATTCGCCCAATTGGACAGATGGCCCTTTACCTCGCGGTACCGGTCCTCTGCCTCGTCGAGCTTGCGACCCAGGCCCCGTGAATCCTCGCCCAACTTTTCCGCGTACTTGCCCTTGAGGTTGTCGGCGTCGGCCATCGCAGTGAGTGCAGCCGCCTGGGTGCGCAGGTACTCGGCGATCTCTTTCATGTGCTTTACCTGATCGCGAATTCCCTCCGGGTCGCCCGGTACGGGATCGCTCTCACGCAACGGCTGCCAGTCCTTCGGGCGCGCCATTTAATTTCCCCCGTGCAATTGTGATTCAGGCATGGATATGTGAAGGATCACTTCTTCTTGCCGACCGTTGCCAGATCGTCGTCAAGGCCCTTGAAGGCGTTGCGCGTTCCCTCCACCATCTTGCCCACGGTTTCCAGGGACTCAAGCAGTCTCTTGCGATTGTCGTCCCAGTTGTCAATGAATTCGCCCATTGCGTCTTTGAGTTCGGACGCTCCGACTACCGACTTGATGTCGTCCTTCCATTCGCCCAGGTTCTTGAACTCGTCACGGATCGCGCCGAGCTGTTTGGCGGACGTACTGAGCAGGGTGAAGTCGACAACCAAGTCCGACATGGGTCCCCCTATTTGTCTGTTGTTCTGTGCATGGTTCTTCCGCGGGCGGGCGTCACCGGTTGATGGACTGGATCTCCTGGACCGTGACGGCCTGGTCGTTGCCGAAGGTGCCGTTCGGGAGGTCGCCGCCGGTGCCGCCGGATCCTGTCCAGGCGATTTCCCAGGTGATCGTGGCCTGGAGGTTGAAGGTGTCGTCGCCGGAGGAGCGGAGGTACTTCAGGCCGCAGGGCGGGGTCTGGTCGGCCTTGCCCTTGGCGTAGGGCTCGCCGATGGAGCCGTCCTCGTTGATCGCGCACTCGCCGGATGCCGGGTAGGTCTCGGCGTCCGGTGTGCCCGGCTCCAGCTTGAGGGCGATCGGCTTGGCCGTTGTTGTGGCCTGGAGGTTGAAGCCGGGGACGTTGATGGCCGCGGTCGCCTGGACCTCGTCGAAGACGGCCTTGTCGAGCCAGGCCCACGTCGGCAGGTTCACCTTGGTGACGGCCTCGGGGGCGAGGGTGACCTTGGTGTCGGGCAGTTGCATGTGCTGGTAGGCCAGGGCGGCGAGCACCTCCGGGGTGATCGCCTCCTCGTACTGAGGCGGCGGGGGCTCGCCGTTGTCGACCCAGAAGGGGAGGTCGTTGCAGGAACTCCGCTTCAGCAGGTCCGGCTCGCTGGGGTTCTCGACGGCGGCCCAGAACATCCCCTCGCCGTCCTTGTCGACGTTGTAGTCCTTGTAGCCGGGGGTGTCGGTCCAGCCGTAATCGTCCTCGTAGTGACGCTGCAACTCGCTGAGCGCCGCGCCCGCGTGGCCGCCCATGCCGGGTGCGTTCATCAGGCCCTCGATGTCCTTGGACATCTTCTCCTTGAAGTCCTTGGCACCGAGGTACGGGGCGTACCAGCAGGGCGGGGGCGTCCAGTTGACGTCGGAGGACGTCACGTTGCCCTTGCTGCCGTTCTTGGCGACGGATCCGGAGTAGGTGACGCGGGCGGCTGCGTAGATGCCGTTGCCGTCACCGCCGCCCGTCTGTTCGGTGCTGGAACCATCGGTGTTACCCGGCTCCTCTCCCGCGTGGGCCGGCTCTGCGAGGGCGAGGACGCCCAAGGCCACTGTCAGAGCAGCCGCGCCGGTGCTGAGGGCCGTACGCCGTGACCTGTTCACTGGCACTTCGCCGCCTTCGCCTCGACGAACACCTTGGATGCCTGCCACAGGCCGTCTCCGGTGGGGAGCTTGACCATGATGATCTTGAAGTAGTCGAAGTCTGTGATGCTGGGCGCGGCCTTCAGGATCTTCCCGGTCTTGATCTCTTTGGAATAGAACTTGGTCGAGTCCACGCAGAACGCGACCTCGACCGAGGTGCCGTTCGACGCTGACCGGGTGGTGGCCTGGTAGTGGCGCCGCGTGCCGGTTGCCGTCCAGTCGCCTTCGAGCCTGACGTCGATCTGCGTCTTCCCGTACTTCAGTCCATCGCCAGTGGAGTAGGCGACCAAAGCGGCATCCTGCGTTGTGCGCTTGTCGACGCCTCGGTAGATGGCGCGGACGAAGTTCGCCGCATCCTCCATCGCCGCCGCCTCGTTCTTGTCCTTCGGCTTGTCCCAGTCGAAGACGAGGTTCATGTCCTTGGGCAGGGACACGTCGACGCCGTCCGGCTTGTCCTCCGCGGGTGCTCCCGAGGGCTCCGTCGACTTTTCCGGCTTCGAGGACTGCTGGTCGGCGCCCGGGATCTTGTCGTTGTCGCTGGGCTCGTCGTCCCCGCTGCCGCAGGCGGTCAGCAGCAGTGCTGCCGTCGCGGCGAGTGCGGCGGCGGTGGGCAAGGTGCGGCGCTTCACAGTGGACTCCCCGTGAGACTTGAGTTCAGTCAAGACCACAAACGGTATCTGTGGGGTTCCCGCTTCGCCAGCGCGAACTTCCGCCGGAATGAGGTCAATACGGGCGTATGGGGAGGTGATGGAGTGTGGTGTGTGTCCTGATCGTGCCGAACGGGTGGGCGCGGGGGCCGAGTCGGCCGAGCTGCTCGTTCCCGGGCGCTGTTGCAGATTCCCCTTCGCTATCGAGGCATGAATAGGGTTGAGGTGTGGTCTTCGTCTCCTCGCTCGCCCTCGACGGAAGTCGCAGTCACCGGGGTGGACTGAGGACCTATGGGATGGTGACGGTCCTCAATCCAGCGGCCGGGCAGGCAACTTCGCCTGCGCGCAGCTACGTCGGCGCACGCCGTCGTCATCCCGCTCCCCCCGAAAACTCCGCGTAAAGTCCCCCCGCACCACCCGACCCGCCATCCCGTCCCCCGGCAGCGACCCGTACCCGGTCGCCGCCCACACGCTCCGTTCCGCCGGTACCTCGAAGTAGGGAATCGTGCGGCCGTCCTCGCTCACGTCCGTCAGGGACTGAGGCGCGCGGTGGGTGTGGACGGCCGTGGCGCAGGTGGGGCAGACGGCTACCCGTGTGCCCTCCCGGCGGCCCAGTCGGCGCCAGTTCGTGTGGTGGGCCGCCCGGCCGTGCAGGGGGTTGAAGAAGCAGCGGGGGAGGGGGGACGGGGTGCCGCTCAGGGCGTCTCGGCCCTCCGTCGCCAGGGCCAGGGCTCCCGCCAGGTCCGGCAGGCCCCTCGCTCCGTCCAGCACCGTGCCCGCCGCCGCGTACGCGTCCAATGCGCGGGACAGGCCCGGCGTCGTCGCGTCCGCCGCCTGGACCTGCTCGCCCAGCGCCACGACCTCGGCCTCCGCCCGCCGCCGCACGTCCGCCTCCTCGGCGGCGCGGGCTGCCGTGAACTCCGGCGCGGGAGCCGTGACGGTTCTACGGCGGCGACGTACGAGGAAGAGGAGGGTGAGTACCGCCGCGCAGCCCCCCGCCATCGCCGCCATCGTCGGCCAGCCCGCCCCCGAGTCCTGCCGCCGCCGCGGCGGGGCCGCTTCCTGTTCTCCGGCCGTGTCCCTCGTCGCCCTCTCGTACGCCTCCGTTCCCTCACCCCCCGCCACCAGCTCCACCGCCTTCGACGTCAGGTCCGCCAGGCCCGCGTTCCGCGTCTCGTCGAGGAAGCCCGCCGCGGCCACCGCGTCGCGGGTCTCGTGGGTGTCGGCCGGCCATTCGTAGCCGTTGAGGGAGTCCGTGAAGACGCCGTCGGTGGTGATGAGGATCAGGTCGCGCTGGGGGAGCCGGTCCCGTACCACCGACGCCAGGACGTCCGCGTCGCCGTCGAAGGCGTCGCCCTTGGTGAGGGGAGTGAGGACGATCCTGATCGGCAGGCCCGTCCCGTCGATCTGGCGTGTCAACTCCCGCTGCCGGGACAGTGGTACGGCTTCGGCGTACGCGTCGTCCACGTACACCGGCGACTCGCGCAGGGCCTCCGCGATCCGCTCACCCGGACTCGGCGGCGCGCTGTCGGCGGCCGCCCTCGCCGGGAACAGGAACAGGGACAGGGACAGCAGGCACGACGCCCGTACGGCCGTACCCACCCGCCTACGCCACATGAGCCGTCTCCTTCGCCTTCTCGATCAGGCGGCGGATGCCCTCGGGGATCACGCTCAGCAGCTCGGCATCCTCGTACCGCGCGCGGGGGCTCGAACCGGGCAGGGTCAGTACGCGGGTGTGGAGGGTGGCCGGCGCCGCGATCGCCATGTCGCGGCAGAGGCCGCAGACATGGAGGAGGCGCCGCTGTCTGCCTTCGGCGACGACCCGCGCGTGGTGGCGGGTGACGGCGGGCCCGTGCAGGGGGTTGACCGCGCAGCAGCGGTTGTACGCCTTGCCCGCGAGGGCGGCACGTCCCGCGCGCGCGAGCACGGTGACCGCGACCAGGGTGGCGGCATCCGCCGCGTCGATACGGTCGGGATCGCCTTCGAGGAGGAGCAGCGCCGCGTCCAGACAGTCCCCGGGGCGGCTGTCCGTCCGGCCCGGTGTCGGCCCGGGCTCACCGGACTCGAAGTCGGCTTTCAGTGTGCGGAGTTCGATGCGTGCGGTGGTGCGGAGATACGACAGTGCCGGCTCCGTCGGTGACGTCTGCGGCAGTGACTCCGTCGACAGCGGCTCGGGGCGGCGGCGCCGGAGCACCGCGCCGATGACGGCGAGCACTCCCGCCAGTACGCCGTACAGCAGTCCCGCGGCGAGCAGGCCCAGGAAGAGGCCCGGCCAGAAGTCGCTGCTGAAGAGGGAGGGCAGGTCGTCCTCGGTGACGGGGTTCGTGACCGGGTACGGGTCGCCGGGGGTCTCCGGCTCGTCCGTGCGCGGGGACTTGTCGAGGAAGGTCATCAGGGCGTCGAGGCGCTCACCGAGGAGGTGGTCCTCGGCCTCGTCCGCCTTGTCGTCGCCGTACGCGATCGAGTCCGGGAGGTCGAAGAGGAGAGCCAGACCGTCCAGTCGCAGGCCGTGGTTGAAGACCTTGATGTAGCCGTGCAGGGGGTCGGCGACGATGTAGACGCCGTCCTCGCCGAGCTTGTCGTGGAGCGCGTACGCGAAGTTCTCCTCGTCGCCCTCCGACTCGTCCTCGAACAGCTGCGGGACGACGGACACGTACACCGGTCCACCACCCTCGGACCGCTCGAAGTTCTCGATACGGCCGTGGAGGGAGGTGAGTTGGGCGGTGCTCAGGACCCGTGGGCTCTCCGGGTCCGTGTACACCGGGTCCTCGGCCAGGCCCTCCGCGACCCGGTCAAGGCGGGCTTCGAGGTCGATCGCCCTGGGGCGGGGGGAGGGGCTGGACGTGGTCTGGTCGAAGGCCGCGGCCGCGGCGAAGGGGATGGCGACGGCAGCGGCCAGGGCCACGGCGGGGGTGACCCAGCGCGGGAGCCGGCGATCGGCGCTCTTGCCACGGGCCGGGCCGCCCCGGAGCTTGCGCCGCCAGCGCCGCACCCCGGGGACGAGGAGCAGGATCAGCAGGGGTACGGCGGTGACCAGTACCCCGGTGAGGGTCGACTGGTTCTCCCGGTCGGACGAACCGATGTACATCGCCGCGGGCTCGTCGTCCGCGTACTTGTCCCGCGCCGCGTCCGCCCGCGCCGCCGCCTTCCCGCCGCCCTGCGCGATGACCTCGGCGAAGACCTCGAACTCCCGCAAGGGGCCAGCGTCGTAGGGGAGTTCGTAGAGGCAGACCGTGAGGGCGTCCTCGGCGGGCGCGCTGACGCCGAAGGCCACGGCTTCCGTGACCGACGACTCGTCGACGACCACGAACAGCCCGTCCTCGCCGAGCCGGTCGTGCACCGCGCCGAGCAGGCCCTGGGGATACGTGGCCTGGCGCGGCAGTACGAGGACGTACGTCGGGACACCGGTGCGCTTCGCCACCCTCGCGAAGTCCGCCGTCATCGACTTCGGCACCTCGCGGGGCAGTTGGTCGGTGACGTACACCGGGTTCTCACGGAGACGAGCGGCCAGATAGGCGGCCTGGGTGTCGTCCTCCGCGGCTCCGGCGGGCGTAGCTGCGGCAAATGGCGTGAACAGGGCTGTCAGTACGCCGAGTACGAGAAACCCCCGCACCCGCCCCAGAAGACCCCACAAACCCACCACTGCCTCCCCCGTGCCGTGCCCCCGACTCACCGCGGCACTCTACTCATCCCTTCACTGCCGCGAAACGGAGCTACTCCTCGGCGTCCAGCAACTTCCGCAGCGCCGGTGACAGTTCCGGCACCTGGGCCCCCGCCGCCTGGGCCGCCGTCAGTGCGCGGACGTATGCCTCGGCCTCCGCGCGCAGTGCCTGCTTCTTGTTGCCCTGGCGGCTGCCCGCCAGCCAGATGAGGATGGCGAGGGGGACCAGGGCGAGGAGGCCGTAGGCGACGGGGACCTTCTCGGCCCAGGCCCAGCCCGCGCCGACCAGGCCCACCAGGAGGAGCAGGCAGCCGGTCTCGTCGTGCCAGCCGCCCGTGTCCGCCGTCTGCTCGTACTGGGTGACCGCCGCCGGTTTCGGCGGGACGGCGACAGATTGGTCGGGCGTGGGGGGAGCTTCGGGTGTGGCTGCCGGCAGCGGTGGCACGCTCGGGTACTCCGGTATCCGCGCCCAGCCCTTCCCGCTCCCGCCCGATGTCCGGCCCTCCAGCCATGCCGGTACGTGTGTCAGCGGCAGGCCGTGGGCGCGGGCCACGCCCAGGAGTTCGCGGTAGCCGTTCAGCGCCGGGTGGGTGAGCTCCCGCTTCCAGCGGATGCTCAGTGAGGTCAGCGCGGCCACGCCCACCACCAGCAGTACGCCCGACACGAGCAGCGCCTGCTTCGCGGTGCGGTCCGGGAGTGCCGTCACCGTGAACGGCAGGATCACGCCCGCCGTGAGCGCCAGACCGCCGATCCACGCCCGCCAGCCGCGTTGTGTCGCCCCCATCGCCCGCTGCCGCTCCTTGAGCAGTGCGGCCACGGCCGTGTCGTCCGTGTAGTCCATCCCGTGCCGGGCGCCGATCGTGCGGGCGGCTTCCAGGACGCGGGGGTCCGCGGCCAGCGTCGCCCCGTTCACCGGGAGGAGGTTCGTCGTCGTATCTGCCATGGCGGTCAGTCCGTAACCCTTCGTCCGTCTTCGGCGATCGGCAATCGGTGATCATGGCACGGGTGATTGCCCCGCTCGTGAGTGAATCGTGCAGGACTCATGGTTGACGCGTGAGGGGCGGGTCGTGGGGGAGCGGGGAGCTCTTCACTCCCGCACAGAAAAGTGCAGCTCACAGCCGGGTCCACAACTGAGTTTCCTGGGCCTCCAGTTGCGGATGCGTAACAGTACGGTCCCCGCTCCGCACGGGACCGGACGCGCCTTGAGGGGCTTATGGGCGGCTGATACGGTGCGATGGCTTGACACTCACCCCAGCTGCTGACTATCCGCGCAAGACGCGAAGATGACGCAGGAAGGGGGGTGAAGTGTCCGGAATTGCAAAGTATTTGACAGTCTTGGCAGACAATTTCTTGGGTGTACGGGGAGCGGTTGCGTGAAGATCCAGGAGCGTACGGGGGCGGGCGCGGGACGGTCCGCGGCTCCGGCTCAGCCGTCGGTCGGCGACCGGCTTCCCACTCCTCCTCGCGAGCGCAAACCCGCGCTGGCCGCGTTGGCGGTGCTGTTGATCCTGATCGGTGCGCTGGGCGCGACGATGCTCGTGCTCCAGGCCGGTGACCGGGTCGAGGTGGTCAAGGTCACCGAGGAGATCCCGGCAGGCGGGTCCGTCACCGACGACAACGTGACCTCGGTCATGGTCGCCCAGGACGACAGCATCCACTACGTCAAGTGGTCCCTCCTGAACGACCTGAAGAAGCTCAAGGCCGTCAACACCATCCCCGCCGGTGCCGTCGCCGTCGGCGAGATGTTCGGCGAGGAGGCCGGTCCCGCCCAGGGCAAGGCCACCGTCGGCCTCTCCCTCAAGGCCGGCCAGTACCCGACCGGGCTCAAGGTCGGCGACGTCGTCGCCGCCTACCGCGTCGGCGCGACCTCCGGCTCCGACTCCGACGACGCGGACGCCAATGGCGGCTCGGCAGCGGGCGGCGGCAGCGGTGTCATCGTCGACCAGGCCACCATCTCCTCCGTGCCGGGCGACAAGGGCGAAGACCTCGTCGGCAGCACCAACTTCACGATCACCGTGACCGTCGACACCGCCGAGGCCGCCCCCCTCGCCCAGGCCGCGTCCAATGGCGAAGTGGCCATCGTGCGCGTCTCCAGCAGCAACTAGAAGGCGGCACAAAACCCATGGCGCTCATCGCTCTCGCCGCCGACAAGGGTTCCCCCGGCGTCACCACCGCGGCCGTCGCCCTCTCGGCGGTCTGGCCGCGCCGCGTCCTGCTCGCCGAGACCGACCCGGCGGGCGGAGACCTGGTCTACCGCAGTGCCGCCGCGCACGGCGGACCGCTCAACCCCAACACCGGCATGCTGTCCATAGCCGCCACCGCGCGGCGTGGCCTCGTGCCCGATCAACTCTGGGACCACGTCCAGCCGTTGAGCGGCGGACTCGAGGTGCTCGTCGGGCTCGGTATCGCCGAGCAGGCCGCCGGGCTCGCCGGGCTCTGGCCCACCCTCGGGCACGCCTTCTCCACCCTCGCCGACTCCCCGAACGCGCCCGCCGACGTCATCGCCGACTGCGGCCGCATCAGCGGTGACACCCCGGCCGTCGAGCTCTTCCCGCACGCCGCCCTCGTCCTGCTGATCAGCTGTACCGAGCCGGAGGCCATCGCCCGCGTCCGGGACCGGGCCGCCGCCCTCGCCACCAAGCTGCACGGCGGTGCGCGCGGTGCCGCGAGCCTCGGTACCCCGCTGATCGGGGTCGTCCTGGTCGCCGACCCGGGCGACGCCCCGAAGATCGCGGGCCAGGTCAACGACATGCTGGTGCACGCCCAGACCGGCGCCCGCGTCGTCGGCACCATCGCCGACGACCCCACCGGCGCCGACCAGCTCGCCGGACGCAAGCGCGGCCGCCTCGACAAGTCCCTGCTGATCCGCTCGGCCCGCAAGGTCGCGGCCGACATCTACCAGCAGTACGGCGCCGCTTGGGCCCATCAGGCCCAGATGAACGGCCAGCCCGGATGAGCGCTGTCGACCACCAGCTGGTCAAGCGGTTCCGGCAGGAGGCCGGTGACCGGATCGCCGAGCAGCGCCGACTGGACCAGGTCAGCGGTGTCACCCCGATGTCCAGCGAGGACGAGCGGCAGTACGCCCGTGCCGTCATCGCGCAGATATTGGAGGAGTACGCCCGCACCGAGATCAACGCCGGGCGCACTCCCCTCGACGCGGAGACCGAGGAGCAGTACGCGGCCGCCGTGCACGCCGCCCTCTTCGGCGTCGGCCGGCTCCAGCCGCTCCTCGACAACCCCGAGGTCGAGAACATCGACATCAACGGGTGCGACCAGGTCTTCGTCGGCTACAGCGACGGCCGGGAGGTGAAGGGGGACCCGGTCGCCGAGACCGACGAGGAGCTCATCGAGCTCATTCAGGTCCTCGGCGCCTACTCCGGTCTGTCGTCGAGGCCCTTCGACTCCGCCAACCCCCAGCTCGACCTGCGGCTGCCCGACGGTTCGCGTCTGTCGGCCGTCATGGACGTCGCCCGGCGGCCCGCGCTGTCCATCCGCCGCGCGCGCATGGGCAAGGTCTTCATCTCCGACCTCGTCGGCAACGGCACGCTGACCCCGGAGGTCGGCCACTTCCTCGCCTGCGCGGTCCGCGCCCGCAAGAACATCATGATCGCGGGCGCCACCAACGCCGGTAAGACGACGCTGCTGCGGGCCCTCGCCAATGAGATCCCGGGGCACGAGCGGCTCATCACCGTGGAGCGCGCGCTGGAGCTCGGGCTCGACACGTTCCCCGAACTCCACCCCAACGTCGTGGCGTTCGAGGAGCGGCTGCCCAACTCCGAGGGGCAGGGCTCGATCAGCATGGCGGAGCTGGTGCGCCGGTCCCTGCGTATGAACCCCTCCCGCGTCATCGTCGGTGAGGTGCTCGGCGACGAGATCGTGACCATGCTCAACGCGATGTCGCAGGGCAACGACGGCTCGCTGTCCACGATCCACGCCAACAGCTCCAGCGAGGTCTTCAACCGTATTTCCACCTACGCGTTGCAGGCGACCGAGCGACTGCCCATCGAGGCCAGCCAGATGCTGATCGCGGGTGCGGTGAACTTCGTCGCCTTCATCCAGCGGCGCAACGACTACCAGAGCGGCGGCCGGCTCCAGCGCATGGTCACCTCCATCCGCGAGGTCAACGGCGTCGACGGCCGGGTGCTGTCCAGCGAGGTGTTCGCCGAGGCGCCGGACGGCCGTGTCGTGCCGCACGCGCCGCTCGCCTGCCTGGAGGAACTCATGGCGCACGGCTACCGGCCCGCCGGAACTTGGGGGTGAGCACATGAGTGAACTCGGCTCCATGGGCGGTCTGTTCTCCACGACCGTCCTGTACGCGCTCGCCTGCGGTGTCGCCGTCGGCGGCGGTCTCGCGCTACTGCTGATCGCCGTACGCGGACTGCCCGCCAAGCCCGACCACGAGAAGCAGAAGGCCAGTGAGCGGGCCAACGAGCTGATCCGGTTCGCCGGTCAGCGCGGGTCGCTCGCCGCGGGCGTAGGCCTTGTGGTGCTGCTGCTCACGCGGTGGGCGGTGCTCGGCATCGCGGCGGGCATCCTCGTCTTCTTCTGGGACCGGCTGTTCGGCGGTGCCGCCGAGGAGCGGGCCGCGATGAAGCGGGTGGAGGCGCTCGCCTCCTGGACGGAGTCCCTGCGCGACACCATCGCCGGCGCGGTCGGCCTGGAGCAGGCGATCCCCGCGTCCGCGCGCGCCGCGGCCCCCGTGCTGCGGCCGCATCTGGACGCCCTGGTCGACCGGTTGCGCTCGCGCACCCCGCTGCCCGAGGCGCTCCAGCAGCTCGCCGACGAGATCGACGACGCGTCCGCCGACATCATCGTCGCCGCGCTCATCCTCAACGCCCGGCTGCGCGGCCCCGGTCTGCGCCAGGTGCTCGGCGCGCTCGCCAAGTCGGCCCGCGAGGAGGTCGACATGCGGCAGCGCGTGATGGCCCAGCGGGCCTCCACTCGGCGCTCGGTGCAGATCGTCGTCGCGGTGTCGGTGGCCTTCGTGCTCGGACTCTCCATCTTCAACCGGGAGTTCGTCGAGCCGTACGGCGATCCGGTCGGCCAGCTCGTCCTCGCCTGCGTCTGCGGTCTGTTCGCGCTCGGCTTCCTGTGGCTGCGCAAGCTGTCGACCATCGAGACGCCCGAGCGCTTCCTGGTCCGCGACGAGTCGTCGGTCCAGTTCGTACGGCCGAGGACGCCCGCCGCGGCCGGTGCGCAGGCCGCACCAGGTGCGCCGGGCGCGCCGCAGCAGTCGCCGTTCCAGTCCGAGGAAGGGGGACGACGGTGAGCGAAGTGACGATGCCGATCGTCGTCGGCGCGGTCTTCGGACTTGGCATCTACGCCCTGGTCCGTGCCCTGATGCCGACCAAGCGCAGCGCGGTCTCGCAGGTCGCGCGGATCGACGCGATGCGGGCACGCGGGGCGGCGTACGAATCCGCCAAGCCCACGCAGAGCAAGGGCCGGTTCGGCTCGACACGGTCCGAAGTCGGCCGCCGTGTCGCCGAGTTCTACCTCCAGCAGGGGTGGGAACAGCGCTCGCTGCGGGCCGACCTCGCCGTCCTGGAGCGCAGCTGGGAGAACTTCCTGGCGACGAAGGCGCTGCTGGGCGTGGCGGGTCTGTTCTTCGGCCCGTTCCTGTTCGCGGTCGTCTGGACCCTCGGCTTCGGCAGCAGCCCGATCATCCCGGTCTGGCTCGCCCTGCTGTTCGCGGTCCTCTTCTTCTTCCTCCCGGATGTGGAGGTACGGCGGGACGCGGCCGAGAAGCGGCGCGACCTGCGGCGCGTGATCGGCGCCTACCTGGACCTGGTGTCGATGAGCCTGGCCGGCGGACGCGGTCTGCCGGAGGCGCTGATGGCGGCGGCGGAGGTGTCGGACGGCTGGGCCAACCAGCGCATCCGCAACGCCCTCGCCGACGCCCGGATCACCGGCATCAGCCAGTGGCAGGCGCTGGGTTCGCTCGGCGAGGAGCTGGGCGTGGAGGAGCTGAAGGACCTCTCCGCCTCCCTCGCCCTGGTCGCGGACGACGGTGCGAAGGTCCGTGAGTCCCTCGCCTCCCGCGCCGAGACCATGCGGCACCGCGAACTCGCCGAGATCGAGGGCAGCGCGGGCGAGAAGTCCCAGTCGATGCTCGTGGCGCAGCTGCTGCTCTGCGCCGGCTTCCTGGTGTTCCTGATCTATCCGGCCGCCATGCGTGTGTTCCAGGTCTGACGCCGACCAACCCTCTGAAAGGACAACTGACCATGACCGAACGGAACTTCCGTACGGGGATCCCGGCGGTGGACTTCCTCGTCACCTTCCTCCAGGGCCGCGTGCAGCGCGCCCGCTCCGGCGAACTGGACCGCGGTGCCTCGGCGGTGGAGTGGGTCATCATCTCCGCGGTCGTCGTGGCGATCGTCGGCGTGGTCGCCGCGATCATCAACCGCGCCCTCGAGGGCGGTGCCGAGAAGGTGGAGAACTGCATCAACGGGGCCAACCAGAGCGGCACCTGCTGAGTTCGGGTACGGGTACTGGTACGGGGGTGCAGCGACGTATGCGGAGATGGATAAGCCGTAGACGGGAGGCGATCCTGTCGCGCGGTGACTCCGGCATGACCGCGATCGAGTTCGTGCTGCTGACCCCCGTGCTGTTCTTCATGATCTTCGCGACCGTGCAGTTCGCGCTGTACTTCTTCGCGGACCATGTGGCCCAGGCGGCGGCGCAGGCCGGTGCCCGCAAGGCCCGTGCCACGGCCGACGCCCAGCCGGGCGGCTGGCGCGGCGAGGCCCGTACGGTCGTGAACAGCTACATCGACCAACTGGGCCCGGCGCTGGTGCTCTCGCCGAACGTGACGATGCTCCAGCCGGAGCAGAACACGGTGGGCGTGGAGATCACGGCGAAGGTGCCGTCGGTCTTCCCTGGCCTGGACTTCACGGTGCACGCGCAGTCGGCGGGGCCGGTGGAGCGGTTCGTGCCGGAGGGGGAGAACTGATGAAGTCCCTTCGGGACGAACGGGGCTCGGCGATGGGTGACGACCGGGGCCTGTCCACGGTCGAGGTGGTGATTCTCGCGCCGGTGATGATGCTGTTCATCCTGGTGCTCGTCGCCTTCGGCCAACTGGTCGACGGGCGGGGCGCCTTGGACGGTGCGGCACGTGACGCCGCCCGCGCGGGCTCCATCCAGAAGGACCACGGCACGGCGATGGCCGAGGCGCGCAAGGCGGCGGCCGCGAATCTGGCGGACGTGTGCACGGGCCCGGTGACGGTGACCCAGACGAGCACGGGCTTCGACCCCGAGGTGGACCCGCTGTTCTCGGTGCAGGTCAGCTGCCGGGTCCGCGGTCTGGCCATGCTCGGCCTGGACATCGACCCGACGATGGACGCGAGCTTCAGCTCCCCGCTGGACCCCTTCCGGAGGTCGGCGTGAAGAGCGTGCGGCAGTGGCTTGCCGACCTGCACGACCGCATGGACGACCGAGGTTCGGGCGCGGGCGCGGTGATCATCTTCGCGCTGGTGTTCCTGTCCCTGTCCGCCTTCGTGATCGACGGCGGCCTGTCCATCTCCAAGCGGGAGCGCGCGGCCGACATCGCGGAACAGGCGGCCCGTTACGCCGCCCAGGACATCGACCGCGAGGCCCTCTACGACAACGAGGGCGGGCCCGCGCCGATCAACTTCGAGAACTGCGACGCGCGCGTGAAGGCGTTCGCGCGCGAGATGGACATGTCCGGGGCGGACATCGCGGCGACGCACTGCGTGGTGGCGGCCGTGGACCAGGTGCAGGTCGAGGTCCAGCTGACCTACTCCCCGGTGTTCACCGGCATGTTCTACGGCGGTGATGTGATCGTCCGCGGGCAGGCGGTGGCGGAGAACGAGGTGGGGTGACGCGGGAGTCCCGCGGCCTCAGGCCTTGTTGCCGCCCCCGTCCCCCTTCTTCCCCCGCGTGTCCTCGGTCTTCATCGCGTCGTTGACCTGCTTGGCCAGCTCGTCGTCGAGCTTCTTGAACTCGCGGACCACCGCGTCGGACATGCCGGCGAGGGCGTCGAGCTGCTGGCCGATGTCCTCGCGGCCGTCCTCCCAGTTGGACTCGAAGTCGTCGAGAGCGCCGGTGACGGTGCCGTCGCCGATGTCGTCCTCGTAGGACTCGAACATCTTCTTGGTGTGGTTCATCCGGGTCTTGATGGACCGCAGCCGCCGCCCGTAGTCCTCCAGGTCCGTCAGCGGCAGTGAGAGATCGCTCTTGCCCTTGCCCATGTGTTCGTCCCCCGACCGTTCCTCGTAGGCTGATCGGCACGGTACATCGCACGCAGGGGGAAGGTCGACGTCATGGCCCGCTACATGGAGGCGCTCACGATCGAGCGCGGCGGATTCCTGATCAAGGTTCCGGAGTCGTGGTGGGAGTTCGACGTCCGTCCCGAGTCCCGGGACGACTCGATCCGCCGGATGGTGAACGAGCGGATCGAGGCCAATCCCGAGCTGGCCAAGTACCGTGACCTGTACACCGACTTCCTGCGCAAGGCGGCGGCCGACGCGTGGAAGTCGGGCGCGCTGTACTGCGGCTGCATGGCGGACAGCTTCGGCGGGGATGTCCCGATCACGGGCTCGGTGACGGTGTCCCTGGTGGGCGGCCGCTCCGCGTCCGGTGAGCCCCTGTCGACGGACCCCGTGGTCATGGCGCGGCAGCTGGCCGTCAAGGAGGCGAAGAAGGAGGGCGACTCCTGGCGCAAGGTGACGACGGTCGACATCCCGGGAGTGGGCCCCGCGGCCCGGACGTACGGCATCGAGGACATCACGATCCCGGACGATGCCCTGAAGCGCACGGTCCGCGCGGTGCTGATGCAGACGTTCATCCCGGTACCGGGCCAGGAGGGAAAGGTCGCCCTGGTGGCGGGCAGCAGCCAGATCCTGGACCTGGCGGACTCGTTCTTCGACATCTTCGACGCGATCACTTCGACGTTCCGGTTCGCGGAGTAGCCCTCGGCGGCGGAAGAGAAGGGCAGTTCCGGCCGATCTTCCCATCGAACTGCCGTGCCTTGTATGTTCACTTGTGCGTACGGTTGTTGGTGATGCGCACGTGACGGGGGTTGCGGTATGGCGGGGCATCGGCCCACGGACTGGCATGTCCTGGACCTGGAGAAGGATCCGGTGCCGGGGGATCCGCAGCAGGTGCGGCAACTGGCCAAGAAGTTGCACGACTTCGCGGATGACGTGTCGGACGCGTTGCGTCTGGTCAAGGGGATGGCGGGGGAAGGGACCCTCGCCGAGTGGGCGGGGAAGTCGGCGGATGTCTTCAAGGAGGACTTCGCCGATGTCCCGAAGAATCTGCGGAAGTTGAAGACGTCGTACGAGATGTGCGGCGATGCGCTGTCGGATTACTGGCCGAAGCTGGAGCGGGCGCAGGCGCTGGCGGACCGGGCGCTGGCCCGGGGCCGGGAGGCGCAGTCGGATCTGTCGTCGGCCAAGTCGCGTCTGTCGTCGGCTGATTCGTGGGTGACGCGGGCTTCGAAGGAGTCCGACAAGTACAAGGACGATCCCACGGGGAGCAAGTCCGCGGACAAGCCGGACGAGGCGAAGGTGCGGGCGGCGGCGCGGGACGCGCAGCATGCGGAGACCGCGCAGGCCAACGCCCGTGGTGATGTGGCCGATGCGCAGGGCGCGTTGGACGCGGCGAAGAAGATGGCCGAGGACGCGCGCAAGATGCGCGAGGAGGCCGCGCGGACCGCGAAGACGAAGATCGACGAGGCTTCGGACGCCGGTATTCAGAACCGGTCGTGGTGGGAGGACGTCGGCGACTGGTTCGTGGACAACTGGGACACGATCGTCGCGGTCTGCAAGGTCGTCGTCGCGGTGCTCGGTGTGATCGCGTTGATCATCGGTGGGCCGATCCTGGGTGCGATCGTGCTGATCGCCGCGCTGGTCGTGCTCGCGGACACGCTCTACAAATATTCGCAGGGCCGGGCGTCGCTGTGGGATGTGGGGCTCGCGGCGCTGGACTGCATACCGGGGATGAAGGGCCTGACCACCCTCGGCGGACTCGCCAAGGGCCTCAAGGGCGGCATGGCCGCGATGCAGGGGATCAAGGGCGGCCTCAAGGGCATGGGGCTCGCCCTGCGCGGCTTCGGCAAGAGCGCCCGGGGCATGCTCGCCAACGGCGCCAAGGGGGCGTACGACCGACTGGCGAGCGTCGTTCGCCGAGGTGGCAGCGACCCGGTGGACATGGCCACGGGCAGGATGTTCCTCCCGCTGGCCGACGTGGAGCTTCCGGGAATGCTCCCGCTGGCCTTCGTGCGGCGGGTGGAGTCGGGGTACGCGACGGGCTGGTGGTTCGGTCCCTCCTGGTCCAGCACGGTGGACCAGCGGCTGGAGATCGATGCCGAAGGCGTCGTGTTCGTCACCGAGGACGGGCTGCTCCTGGCCTATCCGCACCCGGACGGGCCGGACGCACCGGTGCTCCCGGAGACCGGCCCGCGCTGGCCGATGTCCCGGCTGGAGAGCGGCGGTTACACGGTCACCGACCCGGCCACCGGACACATCCGTCGTTTCGCGACGCCGTCCGACGGACTGGCCCTGCTGGAGCGGATATCCGACCGCAACGGCCACACGATCGCCTTCGACTACGACGAGTACGGCGCCCCGCTGGCCATCCGCCACTCGGGCGGCTACCACCTGAAGCTCACCACCGAGGACAGCCGGGTCACCGAACTGAGCCTGGCCGGCGCCGCCGAGGACGGCTCGGACGCCGTCATCAAGCGTTACCGCTACACCGACGGCAACCTGACCGAGACGATCAACTCCTCCGGCCTGCCACTGAAGTTCACGTACGACGAGCGTCTGCGGATCACTTCCTGGTCCGACACCAACAACCGCAGCTACTTCTACAGCTACGACACCCAGGACCGCTGTGTCGCCGAGGGCGGCGAGGCCGGTCACATCGCCATCACCCTCGACTACGACGGCACCGACCCCGCCTGGCCCGACTGCCACGTCACCACTCTCACCACCGCCGAGGGCGCGGCGAGCCGATTCGTGGTCAACGAGGACTGCCAGGTCGTCGCCGAGATCGACGCCTGCGGCGGCGTTACACGGACCGCGTACGACACCCATCACCACGTCGTGTCCTCCACGGACGCCCTGGGCCACACCAGCCGCTTCACCCACGACGCGGTCGGCCGCCCGCTGACCGTCGGCCACCCCGACAGCACGGTGACCCGCATCGCGTACGACGACCTCGGGCACCCCACGACCGTCACCCTGCCCGACGGGTCCAGCTGGCGCCGCGAGTACGACGGGCGGGGCAACCGCCGCTCCGAGACGGACTCGGCGGGTTCCACGACCCGCTACACGTACGACGACTCCGGCCGGCTGACCGGCGTCACCGACGCCCTCGGAGCCACCACCCGGATCCGCTGCGACGCCGCCGGACTGGTGGTCGAGGTGACCGACCCGGAGGGCAACCGGCGGGTGGCCCGTCGTGACGCCTTCGGCCGGGTCGACCGGCTCGTCGACCCGCTGGGGGCAGCCACCCGGTACCACTGGACCGTCGAGGGACATCTCGCCCGCGTGCTCGGACCGGACGGCTCACAGCAGTCGTGGGAGTACGACGGCGAGGGCAACTGCGTCCGTCACACGGACGCGACAGGTGCCGTCACCGCCTACGAGTACACCCACTTCGACCTGCTGGCCGCACGTATCCAGCCCGACGGGGTGCGGTACGCATTCGAGCACGACCCTTCGCTGCGGCTGACCCAGGTCTCCGCGCCGCAGGGCCTGACCTGGGAGTACGAGTACGATCCGGCGGGCCGGCTGGTCGCGGAGACCGACTTCGACGGCCGGCGGGTCACGTACCGGCGCGACGCCGCGGGCCGTGCCGTCTCCCGCACCAATCCGCTGGGCCAGACGGTCGCCTACGAGTACGACGCCATGGGCCGGCTGGTCGCCAAGGACGTGGACGGCGCGGTCGCCACCTTCGCCTATGACAGCGTGGGCCGAAGGCTGAGTGCCGCGAACCCGGACTGCGAGATGCTCTGGGTGCGGGACGCGACCGGGAGGACCGTCGCGGAGACGGTGAACGGCCGCAGCCTCGCCTTCCGGTACGACGCCGTGGGCCGACGTACCGAACGGACGACACCGGTCGGAGCCCGCGCCGTCTACGGCTACGACGGCTCGGGCAACATCTCCTCGCTGCTCACCTCCGCTCACACGCTCGCCTTCACCCACGACGCCGACGGCCGTGAGACCTCCCGACTGGTGGGCGATTCCCTCCGCCTCTCCCAGGGCTGGGACGTCACCGGCCGGCCGACGGAGCAGACGGTGACGGCGGCCGGGGGCACGGTCCAGCGCCGCGCCTACACCTTCCGCCCGGACGACGCCCTCGTCCGGATCGACGACTCGCAGCGCGGCGAGATCGGCATGGAGCTCGACGCCGCGGGCCGGGTGACGGAGGTCCACGCCCGCGACTGGACCGAGACCTACGCCTACGACGCCGGGGGCAACCAGACCCAGGCGGTCTGGCCCGGCCGGCACCCGGGCCGGGAGACCCAGGATGACCGCGGCTACGCGGGCAACCGCCTCGTCCACGCCGGTTCCGTGCGGTACGAGTACGACGGGGCGGGGCGGGTCGTCACGCGTCGTAAGACCCGTCTGTCGCGCACGCCCGACGTCTGGCGCTACGAGTGGGACGCCGAGGACCGGCTCACCTCCGTGACCACGCCCGACGGCACGGTCTGGCGCTACCGCTACGACCCCTTCGGCCGGCGCACGGCCAAGCAGCGGCTGGCCGACGACGGCATGACCGTGGTGGAGGAGACCCTCTTCACCTGGGACGGCTGCAACGTCGCCGAGCAGACCACGACCGCGTCCGGCCTGCCCCACCCGGTGACCCTCACCTGGGACCACGACGGCCTGGTCCCGGTGGCACAGACCGAACGGATCACCGACCGGGTCACTCAGGAGGAGATCGACTCCCGCTTCTTCGCGATCGTCACCGACCTCGTCGGAACCCCCACGGAACTCGTCGACGAGACCGGAGAGATCGCCTGGCGCTCCCGCAGAACCCTCTGGGGCATCACCACGTGGCAGGCCGACAGCGTCGCCTACACACCGCTCCGGTTCCCCGGGCAGTACCACGATCCGGAATCCGGCCTCCACTACAATTACCACCGCTATTACGACCCGGAAACCGCTCGGTACGTCTCCTCCGACCCGCTGGGGCTGGCACCGGCACCGAATCCCTACGGCTATGTGTCCAACCCGTTCCTGCGGATCGACCCGTTCGGGCTGTCGCCGTACCAGATCCTCTACCACGGGTCGGACAACTGGCAGGGGACGCAGTTCGCGCTGAACATCTCCGAGGAAGCGAAGCGGGCGGGTACGCCGAACGCCGGTGTGTACTTGACCGACGACTTCACCAGGGCGGCGACGGCGTACGGTCGGGACGGGCACATGGTGCGGGTCAAGGTGCCGAAGGAGTTCGCGGAGTCCATCTTCCAGCTGGGCGGCCCGAGCCACAACCAACCGGAGTTCTTTGTGAATACGCCCGAGGGGCTGGAGATAATCAACAAGGGAATCACTGAAATCCTGCCGACCCGAGAGGCCACAGGGAAATTCTTCGCCGGTCTGTGGTGACGAACGAGGTTCTTGATATGACGGAAAGACATGCGCCGATTTCTGAGACGGGGCTCGCGTACGACGTTTTCGCGCCGCTGTGGGGAATCCTCGAACTGGCCGCGGTGACCGCATCGGGGATGCGCCCCCTGAGGGACGTGTCGCTCGCGGACTTCGTGGGTGCCCATCGGGGCGAGGTGGACGGCATCCTCGAAACGGTCCGCGGCATCGGCGACTTCTCCGCCGACACGATGTCCATCTTCGAGCGGCAGGGAGGGTGGAACGACGGCCGCGAGGTGACGCCCGAGTACCTGATGATGTACTCGGGCTGCATCGAGGGCTATCCGCCCGACACCGATGATCCCGTCGTGCTGAGGCGCATGGTGCGCATGGGCGGTGACCTTCAGACGGCCGCTCTGATGAACGCGTTGGTGGGTACCGCCACCGTGCGCGGTCCCGGCCTGGCGGAGGCGCCGGGGCTGGTCCTCGAAGCCGTGCGGGGGGCGGGTGCGCTGCTGGGTGGCGACGGCGAACAGGTGGTCAGGGACGCCTTCCGAATGTGGCGGGTCGCCCATCTGCCGGGCGTCCTGCGGCCGGACGCCCCGGCGCCGCCCGCCGTGAAGGACAGGCTCAGGGCGTACGCCCACGCGCTGGAGAGCCTGATCGACGATGACTGAGGGCCGGAGCTGGAACTGGGAGACCGGGAAGGGCCTGCTGGGTATCGACGACCCGGCCGAGGTGGACGCGGCGTTCGAGCGCGGCGAGCGCGCCCTCGGCGCGGGGGTGATCGGGCTGGCCCTCAACTGCCCCCCGGAGGTGGCCTCGCCGCGGATCATCCGGGCCATCGAGGTGCTGGACCGCTCCCGACGGGACTTCCCGTTCACGGCCGCGGCCCATGTGGCCCGACTCAACGGCCGTCTGACTCCGGAGCTCTTCGCCGCGCTGCGCGCCGAGGGCATGGGCGGCTTCGCCGACCACGCCATCCGGGACACGCTGACGTACGTGCCGTTCCGGGACCTTCCGCCCTGGTTCAAAGGGCAGTTGGTCCGCACCACGGTGCTGGACAAACTGGACGCCTGGCGACTGAGCGCGCTGTACACGGCCGAGGACACCTGGAAAGCCCTGCGCCGCCGCCGCTCGTGAACGACGACGCGGGGGAGGGGAAAGGGAGCAAGTGATGATCGCCCTGCCGGTCCTTCTCTCCGAGCTTCTGACGCGGGTCGGCTCGGAGCGCGCGGTGACGCTGAGCCTCGACTTCGCGGAGCGGCCGGTGGCTCTCCGCGCGGAGTCGCTCACGCCCGACATGCGAGAGGCGTGTGCGCAGTACGTGGCCGCCGCCCGCGAGGCCCTCCGGCTCGGCCGGGCGAACGACCGGCTGGTCCGCGCCCACGAGGACTTCTTCGAGGCCGGCTGGCGCACACCCGACCACTCCGACGTCACACATGTGCTGAACTCCGCTGTACGGCTCGCCTGCCAGGACATGCTGATCGAGGTCGGCGCCCTGAACCGGGCCGGGCGCACGAACCCCTCCCCGAAGTACATAGCGAAGACAGCCCAGTCCGAGGTGGGCCGCTGGTACGCCGAGCGCGCCGACGACAGCGCGGACCGCAGGGAGGTCGACCGCCGCGCCCGCTGGGAGGAGGCGCGCTGGCAGATCCAGCATGTGATCGCCACGGAGCCGTATCCGGGTGGAGGGAGGGGTCGGTCATGAACGGGAACGATCGGGTCGTCCTCGTCCCCCGAGGGCTGGCTGAGGTCGACCGGCACCTGCGAGAGCTGGAGTCGCGAGGAGGCCGTGTCCTGCGCCTTCGCTCCGCCGACCTGATGACCGAGCGAGGCATCTACGAGACCTTCGCCGAAGTCCTCGGGTTCCCCGGCTACTTCGGCCGGAACTGGGACGCGATGGTGGACTGCCTGGACGACTTGTGCGGTGCGGTGACCGGTGGAGTGGGGGTGACCGTGGTCGTCGACGAGGCGGACCGCCTGCTGGAGGCGGAGCACTTCCCGCTGTTCGT
Source organism: Streptomyces cinnabarinus (assembly GCF_027270315.1). NCBI lineage: Bacteria > Bacillati > Actinomycetota > Actinomycetes > Kitasatosporales > Streptomycetaceae > Streptomyces > Streptomyces cinnabarinus. Next base: position 5,214,992 of record NZ_CP114413.1, read on the forward strand.
CTCGGTCCTGTGCCAGGCGGCGGACCGGGCGAACTCGGGGGTCGACCTGGACGGTTGCCCTCGGGACCGGCCTGCCGTCGCCCAGCATTTCGTCTTCGAGTTCCTCGACTTCGAGGCCGAGGACATCGCGCGGCGGGTGGCGCAACCGGACCTGTCCGTGACCGTGGCGGCCGGGACGGTCGGGGCGGCGCTCGACCCCGGGGTGTGGCATGGGCGCTGACCCTTGTGTGGGGAAGGTGAGGGTCTCGGCCTTGCGTCGGGCAACTCGGGCTTTTCGGACGCGTGGTGGGTCACTGATGTCGGCGGACTGTTGCGCTTCTGCTCCAGCCTTCGACGGCCCCGAGGACAGTCCATAAGATCTCTGTAGTCTCAGTACACCCTCACACCCCAACCCCAGGACACTTTCCATGCCGCGACGCTCAAGCTCGACGGGAAGCCCGACCACCCCGCGGAACCGGACCCCGCAGCCCGTGCGGGTGCACCGGCGTTCCTTCGGGGACTTCGTCAAGGCGTTCCTCGCGTTCGTCGCGCTGGCTGTGCTGCTGGTCGGGGTGCCTGGGGCGTTGGCCATGTATCTCGGGTGGCCGGTGCCCAGCACCTGGGACCCCCAGGCGTGGCTCACCAATGAACTGAGCGTCGGGACGTTCCTGCACATCCTCACCTTCTTCGTCTGGCTCGCCTGGGCCCAGTTCACCGCCTGTGTGATCGTGGAGATGAAGGCCGCGCTGTCGGGAGTCGGCGTGCCGGGGCGCGTACCCGGCGCCGGGCCCAGCCAGTTGCTCGCCCGGCAGCTCGTCGCCGCGTTGCTCCTCGTCGGGGCCACCGCCGCCAGCCTCGCGCCGGGGCTCTCGCAGCTCGGCCAGAGTCTGGAGGGCAACCAGCGCGGGACCGTCGCCGCCGCCCAGCAGACCCCGGGCGGCGGGCTGTTCGCGCAGCAGCAGGAGCAGGCCGCCTCCGCCGCGGCCGCCCTCGCCGAGCAGGCGTCGCACGCCGAGACCGCGGCCCCGAGCACCGCCAAGGACGGGGACACGAAGTACTACCGGATCCAGCCGCCCGAGGGCCGCCACCACGACTCCCTCTGGGAGATCGCCGAACGGCACCTCGGCGACGGCCGCCGGTACAAGGAGATCTACCAGCTCAACAAGGACCGCGTGCAGCCCGACGGGTCGCGGTTGTCGGAGGCCAGCCTCATCCGGCCCGGCTGGATCATGGAGATGCCCGGCGACGCGCGCGGCGGCGATCTCGTCGAGATGCCGGACGAGACGCCCGATGTCTCCCCCGAGGTCGAGCAGCAGATCCACGACTACGCCAAGACCGGCGACCACGCCCAAGGCGGCGACCGGGCCCAAGGCGGCGGCCACGAGCGAGGCTCCTCCGGCGACACCGCCCAGGTCTCCCTCCCCGAACAGCGCCCCGCCGCCCCCGGGGAGCAGCAGCACGCCACCCCCGCCACCGAGTCCGACAGCTCCTCCTTCGGCCTCCCCGAAGCCCTTCTCACCGCCCCGCTCCTCGCCGCCGGTCTCCTCGGCGCCCTCGGCCGCAGGCGCCGCCAGGCCCTGTGGCAGTCGGCGCTCGGTTCCGTCGGCGGGCGGCGCGGGATGGAGCCGCCCACCCCGACCGGCGACGCCGCCGACGCACAGGACGCGCTCCTCGTCGGCGCCGACCCCGAGGGCGTACGCCTGCTGGACCGTTCCCTGCGCGGGCTCGCCGCCTCGCTCGCCGAGGAGTCCCGGGCCCTGCCCACCGTCTACGCCGCCTGGCTCAGCAACGGCGATCTGCATCTCCAGCTCGCCCAGCCCGCCGGGAAGCCGCCCGCCCCCTGGCAGCTCGGCCAGGACCAGACCTTCTGGATGCTGGCCCGCGCCGACGCCGAGCGCTACGAGGACACCGACACCGCCGCCCCGTACCCCGGTCTCGTCAGCCTCGGCACCATGGACGAGTCCCGGCTGCTGCTGAACCTGGAGTCCGTGCCCGGCATCGTCTCCCTCGCCGGCCGCGAGGCCGACCGGGCCGCCGTGTTCGCGTCCGTCGCCGCCGAACTGGCCACCAACGGCTGGTCCGACCGCATGACCATCACCCTCGTCGGCTTCGGCCAGGACCTCACCCCGCTCGCCCCCAACCGCCTGCGCCACCTCGACGGCATCGACGATCTGATCGAGACGATGGAGGCCGAGACCCGGCAGCGGCGCGGGGCGCTCGGGGCGGCGGGCCAGGACTCGGTCCTGACCGGCCGTACCGGACCCGCGCAGCACACCCGTTGGGCCCCGCACCTCGTCCTGCTCGCCGCGCAGCCCTCCGCCGAGGACGCCGTCAAGCTCGCCGAACTCGCCTCCGACGCCAGCCGCCTCGGCATCGGCTACCTCGTCGGCACCGAGACCGGCGATCTGCCGGGCGCCGCCTGGGAGATGGAGATCACCGGCGAGGGCAAGCTGCTCGCCCCGCTGCTCGGTCTTGAGCTGGAGGCGCAGCTGCTGCCGACCGCCCAACAGCAGGCCGTCGTCGAGCTGTTCGTCCAGGCCGACCCCGACGAGAGCCCGGACGGGCCGACGACCACCCCGCCGTTCCTGGTCGACGTCAGCGAGCAGGGACGGCCCGCGGTCTACGCCCGCCTCGTCGGCCCGTACGAGATCATCGGCCTCGACACCCCGGACGGCGAGCGCAGCGCCCTGCAGCACGAGGCGCTCGCGCTGCTGCTCCTGCACCGCGAGGGCGTGCACCCGCGGGTGCTGTCCTCCGCGCTGTGGCCGCGCGGGGTCACCGAGGACGTGCGGGACGCGCTGCTGGAGCGGCTGCGGGCATGGCTCGGCACCGACCCGGACGGCAGCCCGCGGCTGCGCACCGACTCCACCGGGCGGCTCACCCTCGCCAAGTCCGTCGTATCCGATCTGGATGTGCTGCGGTCGCTGTACCACGAGGCCACCCAGGGCCGCGGCGTCGGCAGCCGGGCCGTGCGCGGGCGGCTGCTCACCGACGCGCTGGTGCTGGTGCGCGGACCGCTGCTGGCCGACCGGGCCGAGGGCCGCTACCGCTGGCTCACGCACGAGATCATCGACGCACAGCTCCCGCTGCTGGTCGCGGACATCGGGCTCGCGCTCTCCGCGTTCCACCTGGAGAAGGACCGTGCGGAGAAGGCCATCGAGGCGCTCACCGCGGCCCTGAACTCCGCGCCCGCCGACGAGCGCCTGTGGCACGAGCTGCTGCGCGCCACCCACGCCACCGGCGACACCGCCCGCCTCCAGACGCTGGCCGCCGACCTCATCACCCGCAGCGGGGCGCGCGGACTGCCGCCGCGCACCGAGGCGCTGCTCGACGAGCTGCTGCCGACCTGGCGCGACGGCGCCGTCGCCGCGGGATGACCGACCTGCTCCTCGTACTCGCCGCCGCACTATGGGGTGCGGCGGCGGGCGCGTTCCTGCCCCGGGCCGCCTACCGCTTCTCCGCCCCGGCGGGCGAGCCCTGGCGGGACAGCTGCCCGCAGGGGCATCCGGTACGTGGCTGGCTCGGCCGCGCGCGCTGCGACAGCTGCACCAAGGCATACGGCCCCGGCGTCCCGCCCCTCTCCCTGGCCACCGCCGCCGTCTGCGCCGCCCTCGCCGCCGCCACCGGCACTCGCCCCGAACTGGGCGTATGGCTGCTGCTGGCGCCCCTCGGCGTGCTGCTCGCGGTGGTCGACTTCCGCGTCCAGCGCCTGCCGGACCCGCTGACCCTGCCGCTCGCGGGGGCCGCCCTCACCCTGCTCGGCGTGGTCGCCCTGGTCCCGGAGCACGCGGGGGAGTGGCCGACTGCCCTCTACGGCGCCCTCGCCCTCGGCGGCGGCTATCTCGTGCTCTTCCTGATCAACCCCGCCGGGATGGGCTTCGGCGACGTCAAACTCGCCCTCGGCACGGGCGCGGTCCTCGGCTGGTACGGCTGGTCCACGCTGATGCTCGGCACGTTCGCGGGCTTCCTGCTCGGGGCGCTGTACGGCGGCGCCCTCGTCGTCGTACGGCGGGCGGGACGCAAGACGGCGATCGCGTTCGGGCCGTTCCTGATCGCCGGGGCCTTCCTGGGACTGCTGATCGGGGCGTACACGGCCTGACGTCGGCCCCCGGAACCGGCTGGCGTAGGCTGGATCAGTCCGTCCACAACCCTTGACGAAAGGGACGCCCCGGTGACCGAGAAGGCCGACCTCCAGTCCGTCCTCGACCGTGCCGCGGAGGGTGGGCGGATCACTCCAGAGGAGGCGCTCGACCTCTACCGCGACGCCCCGCTGCACGCGCTGGGCGCCGCCGCCGACGCCGTACGCCGCCGCCGCTACGCGGGCACCGAGCACATCGCGACGTACATCATCGAGCGCAACATCAACTACACGAACGTCTGCGTGACGGCGTGCAAGTTCTGCGCCTTCTACGCGCCCCCCAAGGACACCGCCAAGGGCTGGACCCGCGACCTGGACGACATCCTGCGCCGGTGCGCGGAGACCGTCGAACTCGGCGGCACCCAGATCATGTTCCAGGGCGGCCACCACCCGGACTACGGCGTCGAGTACTACGAGAAGCACTTCAAGGCCATCAAGGACGCGTTCCCGCAGCTGGTCATCCACTCCCTCGGCGCGTCCGAGGTCGAGCACATGGCCCGGATCAGCGGGGTGTCGGTCGAGGAAGCGATCCAGCGCATCCACACGGCCGGCCTCGACTCCTTCGCCGGCGCCGGCGCGGAACTGCTCCCCGAGCGCCCCCGCAAGGCCATCGCGCCGCTGAAGGAGTCCGGCGAGCGCTGGCTGGAGATCATGGAGGCCGCGCACAACCTGGGCGTGGAGTCCACCTCCACCATGCTGATGGGCACCGGTGAGACCAACGCCGAGCGCATCGAGCACCTGCGGATGATCCGCGACGTACAGGACCGGACGGGCGGCTTCCGCGCCTTCATCCCGTACCTCTACCAGCCGATGAACAACCACCTGAAGGGCCGCACCCAGGCCACGATCTTCGAGTACCTGCGGATGATCGCGATCGGCCGGCTCTTCATGGACAACATCGCGCACATCCAGGGCTCCTGGCTGACCACCGGCCAGGACGCGGGCCAGCTGACGCTGCACTACGGCGCCGACGACCTCGGCTCGATCATGCTGGAGGAGAACGTCGTCTCGGCGGCCGGCGCCAAGCACCGCTCCAACCTCCAGGAAATGATCGACATGATCCGTACGGCGGGGCGGGTCCCGGCCCAGCGCTCGACCACGTACGAGCACCTCGTCGTGCACGACGACCCGGCGAACGACCCGGTCGACGCGCGCGTCGTCTCCCACATCTCCTCCACGGCGATCGAGGGCGGCACGGCCCACCCCGAGCTGAAGATCCTCGCCAACAACTAGATGCTCACCATCCATACGGCGGCCCTGGTGCTGCCGGTCGGCGCCGAGCCGGTGCCGGACGGGGCGGTCGTCGCCGACGGCGACCGCGTCGCGGCCATCGGGCCGTACGAGGAAGTGGCGGCGTCCTACGAGGGTGCGCGCACCCGGCGCTGGCCGGGCGTACTGACCCCGGGGCTACGGCAGTTGCACGGGCGGTGGCTCCTGACCCGGTGCTACCACCCCGACCCGCGCGAGGCCGACGAGCTGGGCACCGAGCCTCTCACCGGCGCGGCCCTCGCCGAACTCGCCCCGGACGCCGCCCGGATGGCGGGCAGCGTCCGCCGCGGCCTGCAACGGATGCTCGCCCACGGCACGACCCACGTCGGCGGCCCCTTCCCGGACGCCGTACGGCAGTCGGTGGTCCGCTCGGGCCTGCGCGAGGTGCCCGAGCCGTGGCGCTCGGCTCCACCGGTGTGGGACGGCCCGGACCTGGACCCCTTCGTGGAGGGCTACGACCTCCCGGCCACAGCCCATGGTCCGCTCACCGTTGGGGGTGCGGCAGACCTGGCGGTCTTCGATGTACAGGACGAGAAGACGCTCGCGGCGAAGGGCGCGGGGACGTGTGTGGCGACGGTGCTGGGGGGCCGACTGGTGTACCGCCGCCGCTAGAAACGAACCTTTTGGCGCCCTGCGCCCGAGCTCACCCCGCGAACACCGAGGCGAACTCACCGTCCTCCTGCTCCACCCCACTGCAATCGGTCTGCGCGTCATCCTCCGCATCCCCCTGAGCGCACTGCTGGTCCCTCACCGTCGACCACATGGACACCCACGCGACCCCCTTCTCCTCCGCGAACTCCCTTACCTGAGCCGCGTCCTGGAGCGAGAACGTCTCCCCGTCGACATCGTTCACGCCGATCATCGAGGTGAGCGCCATGGCCCGCCACGCAGTGGCGGACGACGTACCGAAGACGTCCCGAAGCTGCGCGTGCGCGGACTTCGCCGCGGCGAGGGCGTACTCGCCCATGTCACCGTCGTAGGACTCGCCGTAGTTCATCGTCATGAGGTTGACGGTGGAGACCTGAACGCCGTGATTGTTGGCGGAGTTCAGCAGAGCAATGCCGTCCTCGTCGAGTCCCGACGGCATCACGGGGAGCGTGAAGGAGACGCTCAGGTCCATGCGCTCCTCCTGGAGCAGGGCTATCGCCCGCGAACGCAGGTCCACCGAGCCGGAGTCGGAGAGTTCGTCGCCCTCGATGTCGAAGTCGGCCTGGGTGGAGCCCGCCGCGTCCAGGGCCGCGCCGTACGCCTTCGCCAGCGTGGAGGCGCTGCCGCAACGCGCCGCCAGCTCGTCCCCGGAGGCCCCGCCGAAGGAGACGCGGACCGTGGCCCCGGACTCCTTCAGCTCCGCGATCCGGGAGGCCACGGTGGCGTCGTCCACGCCGTACACGCCGCTCCAACTCGGCGCGCACTCCGTGCCGTCGGCGATGACGAAGGCCAGGTTGTACGTCGTGGGGGAGCCGGCGGTGTCGGTTTCGGCGGCGGTGAGGGCGCTGACGTAGGGGGCGTACGAGGTAGGACTTTCGGCGTTTCCGGAATTCTCCGCACATCCGCTGGCCGCCAGGACAAACAGCATGGCGATCCCGGCTGTCGCCTTCACAAAACTCCGCATTGAGTGAATGTCTCACATCGAACCGAGCGCCCGCCGAGATGCCGCTGTGAGGACCGGAACTCTCAGTGAAGGGACAGGTTAAGGCGTTTCTCACGGGCGCCTCACATGGCTTCGGCGTCCTGCGCACATAATGCCTGCCTAATGTCCGGGGAATGCATTCCGAGCCTGCCACCGAAAGCCGCGCAGCGGGGCCCGTGTTCGTCGACACTTCCGGACGCCGCTCGAAGGTGCTGCGCCGTATCGGCATCGCCGTCGGCGTCGGCTGCCTCGGGTACGCGGTCGTGCTGGGGATGGCCTTCATGGGCATCGGCACGTCCCTGGACCCGGCCGACCTGCTGCCGTTCGCGAACGGCGCCCAAGGCGTTCCCGGCCAGCAGCCGCCGACCGCTCCGGGGGCGCGGCAACTCCCATGACCACGACGACCCCCTCACGCGGCCGCCGCCGTGCCCCCACCCGGATCGAACGCGTCGCGGGCAGGGCCGCCGCGCTCCAGAAGCCGCGTGTCATCCTCGCCCTGCTGCTCCTGCTCGCCCTGACCAGCATCATGCTGCTGGACGGCTATCTGCGCGCCGAAGTCGGCGGTGACCAGCGCGTACGCACCGGGGCGGGTTCCGGCGACGTACCGGACGAGATCCTCGACGGCGGCCCGATCCTCACCTTCCGCGGCGGACAGGCCACCACGGTCTCGGTGCCGGACAAGACCATCGCCCTCACCTTCGACGACGGCCCGAACCCCACCTGGACGCCGCAGGTCCTGGAGATCCTGGAGAAGTACGACGTCCCGGGCACCTTTTTCGTGGTCGGCTCGATGGTGTCCCGCTATCCCGGGCTCGTGCGGGACCTGGTCGACCAGGGCAACGAGATCGGGATCCACACCTTCACCCACGTCGATCTGTCGTACCAGAGCGACGCCCGCGTCACCCGCGAGATCACCCAGACGCAACTCGCGCTGGCGGGCGCCGCCGGAATCACCACCACGCTGTTCCGGGCGCCGTACTCCTCGAAGACGGACGCCATCGACAACTACAGCTGGCCCGTTTACCAAAACCTCGGCGAGGACGGCTACACCAGCGTCTTCATCGACACCGACAGCGACGACTGGAAACGGCCGGGCGTCTCGAAGATCGTGAAATGGGCGACGCCCAGCAAGAACAACGGCGCGTCCGTGCTCTTCCACGATGCCGGTGGTGAGCGCTCGCAGACGATCAAGGCGCTGCCGAAATACATCGAGAAGATGAAGGCGAAGGGCTACACCTTCACGACCATCAGCGGCGTCATGGGGAGTCAGGGACCAACCGCCGGGAGTCCCGTGGCCGGCGGCCAGGGCTCGACCCTCCAGGCCGCACACCGCGAGGCCACCGGCGCCACCCTCTACGAGGGCAAAGCCCTCATCGCCGCCGTCGCGGTCGCCGAGTGGACCGTACCGGCGCTCTCCGTAGGCCTGATGGTCGTGGGCGTGGCCGTGCTGGGCCGGTTCGGGATGATGCTGGTCCTCGCCCGCCGCCACCACCGGCAACGCAACAGACGCCGTTTCAGGTGGGGTCCGACGGTCACCGAGCCGGTCAGCGTGATCGTCCCGGCGTACAACGAGAAGGAGTGCATCGCCAACACCCTCCAGTCGCTGGCCCGGAGCACCCATCCGATCGAGATCATCGTGGTCGACGACGGCTCGACCGACGGCACCTCCGAGATCGCGCGGGCCGCGGCCGACTCCCTGGGGATGCGGAACGTCCGCGTCATCCGCCAGGAGAACGCGGGCAAACCGGCCGCCCTCAACAACGGTGTGCGCAGCGCCGGTCACGGCATCGTCGTGATGATGGACGGCGACACCGTCTTCGAGCCGGACACCGTACGGCAGCTCGTGCAGCCCTTCGCCGACCCCGAGGTGGGCGCGGTCGCGGGCAACGCCAAGGTCGGCAACCGGAACACCGTCATCGGGGCCTGGCAGCACATCGAGTACGTGATGGGCTTCAACCTCGACCGGCGCATGTACGACCTGCTGCGCTGCATGCCCACGATCCCGGGCGCGATCGGCGCGTTCCGCCGGGACGCGGTACTGGAGGCCGGCGGGATGAGCGAGGACACCCTCGCCGAGGACACCGACATCACCATCGCCCTGCACCGCGCGGGATGGCGGGTCGTCTACGAGGAGCACGCGCGTGCCTGGACCGAGGCCCCGGGCTCGCTCAAGCAGCTGTGGTCCCAGCGCTACCGCTGGTCCTACGGCACCATGCAGGCGCTGTGGAAGCACCGCAAGTCCCTGACGGACAAGGGGCCTTCGGGCCGCTTCGGCCGGGTCGGGATGCCTCTCGTGGTGATCTTCCAGATCGTCACGCCGGTCTTCGCGCCGCTCATCGATGTGTTCACCGTCTACTCGATGATCTTCGTCGACTTCCGGGCGGCCCTGCTGGCCTGGCTCGCGGTGCTGGCCGTCCAGCTCGTCTGCGCGGCGTACGCCTTCCGCCTGGACCGGGAGAAGTACCGCTACCTGCTGATGATGCCGCTCCAGCAGCTGGCCTACCGGCAGCTGATGTACCTCGTCCTGATCCACTCCTGCGTCACCGCCCTGACCGGCGGCCGGCTGCGCTGGCAGAAGCTGAAGCGCACGGGCGAGGTCGGGACGCCGGCGGGGGTGCGCTGAGTGGGCTCGCACCGGCGCGGGGGGACGGCCGCCGCCGTAGTGGCCGCACCCTCCGTTCGTGACCGCTACTTCGACACCCTCCGTGCCGTCGCCCTGGTCCGGGTCGTGACCTACCACACCTTCGGCTGGGCTTGGGCCGGTCTGGTCTTCCCTTCCATGGGCGTCATGTTCGCCCTGGCCGGCACCCTGATGGCCAGGTCCCTGGAGGGGCCCGCGCCCAAGGTGGTCCGCGGACGGCTCCGCCGCCTGCTGCCGCCGTTCTGGTTCTGGGGCTTCTTCGTGGTGCTGGCGATGCTGTTCCACGGCTGGATGCCCGGCCGGCAGATCGTCTACTGGGTCGTCCCGCTCGGCGACCCGCCGGGCAACGCGTGGGGCGCCCAGGCGTACGAAATCCTCTGGTACCTGCGCACGTACCTCTGGTTCGTGCTCCTGTCCCCGCTCCTGCTGAAGGTGTTCCGGCTGGCTCCGGTCCCGGTCCTGCTGGCCTCCCTCGCTCCGATCGCGGTGCTTCAGTTCCTCTGGCCGGGCCCGGACGGCCGGCTCGGCAGCGCGCTGTGGGACCTGTCGACGTATCTCTTCTGCTGGATCCTCGGCTTCGCGCACCGCGACGGCGTGCTCCAGCGGCTGCGCCCGGCGGCCGTGCTCCTGCTCTCCCTCGCCGCCCTCGGCTACGGCGGCTGGTACGCCCTCGCCCACCAGGGGGAGTACGGCACCTACGACCTGGACGAGATCCCGCTCGCGCAGGCCTTCTGGTCCGCCGGGTTCGTGACGCTGCTGATGTGGGCCAAGGAGCGCTTCCGGATCGACTTCGCCGGGCTGACCCGGTTCCCGCGCCTGGACCGGCTGGTGACGGTCTTCAACGCGCGTGCCGTGACGATCTACCTCTGGCACGAGATCGCCCTGATCCTCGCCGTCCCGCTGATCGACCGGCTGTGGCAGGTGCCCGCCTTCGAGGCGTATCTGCCGCTGGAGAGCCAGTGGTTCATGTTCGGCGTCGGCTGGGTGCTGATCGCCGGATTCGTCCTGGTGTGCGGCTGGGTGGAGGACGTCGCCGCCAGGAAGCGGCCGAGGCTCCTCCCCTGAGCGGGTCCCGGCGGGCGTACTGCAAGAATGGGCGGGTGACCCGCCCTTCCCTGAACAAGCAGCCGCACGAAGTCGCCTCGATGTTCGACGACGTCGCGGAACGGTACGACCTGACCAACGACGTGCTGTCGCTCGGCCAGGACCGGGTGTGGCGCAAGGAGGTCGCCAAGGCGGTGGACGCCCGGCCCGCGCAGAAGATCCTGGACCTGGCCGCCGGTACGGCGACCTCCTCCCTGCCCTTCTCCCGCACCGGCGCCTATGTCGTCCCCTGCGACTTCTCGCTCGGCATGCTCCAGGTCGGCAAGCGGAAGCACCCGTGGCTGCCGCTGACGGCGGGCGACGCGACGAGGCTGCCGTTCAAGGACGACACCTTCGACGCCGTCACGATCTCCTTCGGCCTGCGCAACGTCCAGGACTTCGACGCCGGCCTGCGCGAGATGTACCGGGTGACCAAGCCCGGCGGCCGCGTGGTGATCTGCGAGTTCTCGCACCCCACGTGGGCGCCCTTCCGGACTGTCTACACCGAGTACCTGATGCGCGCCCTGCCGCCGGTCGCCCGCGCGGTCTCCTCCAACCCCGAGGCGTACGTCTATCTCGCCGAGTCCATCCGCGCCTGGCCCGACCAGCCCGCGCTGGCCGAGCGCCTCCAGAAGGCCGGCTGGTCGAAGGTGGCCTGGCGGAACCTGACGGGCGGGGTCGTGGCCCTGCACCGGGGGTTCAAGGAGAGCTGAGGGCGGCCGAGACCGGGTTCAGGGTGGGCCGAAGCCTACGCAGGCGGCGTAGGAATGGCCCCCCGGCTCGTCGAGTTCCCGTCGTAGCCCGCCGTGCGGGGGACGCGACGGCCGCGGCTCCCGCACTCCTCCGCCGCCCTCTCCCTCCCCGAACTCGAACCACACGGTGACCACGGCCCCGCGCGGTACCTCGACGCCGGGCGCCGGGTACTGCCGTACGACGTAGTCCACGACGGCGAGTTGAAGGTCCGGGCGGTCGGGCGAGGCGAGCAGCACGCCGCGCGCCTCGGCCGATACGCGCGCGTCCACGGCCATCAGACCGACCAGGCGCGGCACGCGCACTTCGGATGTCTTGGGCGGTTTGTACACAGACGTCACCCCCAGCGGTACCGGCAGAGTAACCCCCACCCGGTACCGCTCGGAAGCGCTAAGTGTCTTTCTGTGACAGTCAGTTACCGTCCGTAGTGAAAATGCTTCACGCCGCTCCGCTTGTCAGGTCCAGCCGGTAGCAGTGCCCCTCCCGGCCGCCCACCGGAGTCGTGTAGACCTCGGCGAGCCGCATGCCCAGGCGCTGGGTCACCGCGATCGAGCGCTGGTTGCGGGCGTCGACCATGGCCACCACGCCCGGCACCCCCGCCGCCCGCACCCGCTCCAGCGTGAGCCGCGCGGCCGCGGTGACACAGCCCCGGCCCCAGTGCGGCCGCGCGAGCCGCCAGCCGATCTCGATCTCCCCCGTGGGGCCCCAGTCCCGCTCCCAGGGCTGGGCGCCGGTGAAGCCGATGACCTCGCCGGACTCGTCCAGCACGGACCACAGGCAGAACCCGCGCTCGGCGTCGTGCCGGCGCTGTCGGGCCGTGAGCTCCTCGTAGACCGACAGGCCCGCGGATTTGCCGCCGTGGAACTCCATGACATCCGGGTCGTCGAAGAGCCGGTGCCAGGCGACGGCGTCCTCGTCGGTGGGAACGCGCAGCCGTACTGCGGGGAGAGCTCGGTTCACGGGGCAGCCCTTCAGCCGGGTGATCACTACTGCTGAATAGACTGCCCATGTCCTGTGCCGGTCGGCACGCAGATTTCGAACTTGGGGAGATCCCGCCGTGACCGAGCCCCTCCTCTCCGACAACTCCGCCGATGTGATCGTCGTGGGTGCGGGGCCAGCCGGCTCCACGACCGCGTACCACCTGGCCAAGGCCGGACTCGACGTACTGCTGCTGGAGAAGACCGAGTTCCCGCGCGAGAAGGTCTGCGGTGACGGCCTCACCCCCCGCGCGGTCAAGCAGCTCGTGGCGATGGGCATCGACATCTCCGAGGAGGCCGGCTGGCTGCGCAACAAGGGCCTCAGGATCGTCGGCGGCGGTGTCCGGCTCCAGCTCGACTGGCCCGACCTCGCCTCCTTCCCCGACTACGGCCTGGTCCGCAAGCGCGACGACTTCGACGAGCAGCTCGCCCGCCAGGCCCAGAAGGCCGGCGCCCGCCTCTACGAGCGCTGCAACGTCGGCGCCCCGATCATCGACGAGCGCACCGGCCGGATCACCGGCGTGAACGCCAAGCTCGGTGAGGAGAAGCGCGAGGTCGCCTTCCACGCGCCGCTCGTCGTCGCCGCCGACGGCAACTCCACGCGCCTGTCCCTGGCGATGGGGCTGCACCGGCGCGAGGACCGGCCGATGGGCGTCGCCGTACGCACGTACTTCGAGTCCCCGCGCCACGATGACGACTACCTGGAGTCCTGGCTGGAGCTCTGGGACCGCCGCGGCCCCGAGGACCGGCTGCTGCCCGGCTACGGCTGGATCTTCGGCATGGGCGACGGCACCTGCAACGTCGGCCTGGGCGTCCTGAACACCTCCGACTCCTTCAAGGAACTGGACTGGCGCGAGGTCCTCAAGGCCTGGTGCGCCTCGATGCCGGAGGACTGGGGCTACACCCCCGAGCACATGACCGGCCCGATCCGCGGCGCCGCCCTGCCCATGGCCTTCAACCGCCAGCCCCACTACACCAAGGGCCTGCTGCTGGTCGGCGACGCCGGCGGCCTGGTGAACCCCTTCAACGGCGAGGGCATCGCCTACGCCATGGAATCCGGCCAGATCGCCGCCGACGTCATCGTCCAGGCGCACGCGCGGTCCACGCCCGCGGGCCGCGAGCTGGCCCTCCAGCGCTACCCGCGCGTGCTCAAGGACACCTACGGCGGCTACTACACGCTGGGCCGCGCCTTCGTGAAGCTCATCGGCAACCCGAAGGTCATGAAGATCGCGACCCAGCGCGGCCTGACCCACCCGCTGCTGATGAAGTTCACCCTGAAGCTCCTGGCCAACCTCACCGACCCGACGGGCGGCGACGCGATGGACCGGGTCATCAACGGGCTGAGCAAGGTGGCCCCGAAGGCCTGATCACGGGCCTAGGGCCTGGTCGGACACGGGGGCCTGGTCGGATACCGAGGGTCGGTCGGACACCGGCGGCCCGGCTCAGGCGCTCAGTGCCCGGATATTGGCGGCCCGGCGGGCGAGCACGTCCTCCCGCCGGGCTTCCGCCTGCCGCAGCGCGTCCTTGCGGTCCCGCGCGGAGAGCCGGTCCAGATAGACCTGCCCGTGGGTGTGATCGGTCTCGTGCGCCAGACAGCGGGCGAAGTACCCGGTGCCCTCGATGACGACCGGACTGCCGTCCTTGTCCAGCCCCCGCACCACGGCCCGGTCAGGGCGCGGTACGGCCATGACGGCGCCCGGCACCGACAGGCACCCCTCGCCCTCGTCGAGCAGCCGCCTGTGGGGCCTGTCGAGCTGCTCCAGCACCGGGTTCACGAGGTGCCCGACATGCCGGGCACCGTCGTCATCGGGACAGTCATAGACGAACAGCCGCAAATCGACGCCGACCTGATTCGCCGCGAGCCCGCAGCCGTCGGCGATGTACATCGTGAGGAACATGTCGTCGATGAGCGCCGCGAGATCCGGCCCGAACTCGGTCACGTCCCGGCACGGCTTGTGCAGCACCTCCTCGCCGACCTCGGTGATCCGCCGTACCTTGCCGCGCCGGGCCTCGGGCGCGAGCGCCGGGTACGAGTCGACCGGCCTGCCTTGCAGGAAGACGCTGGGCATCGTGAACTCCCTTTGAGCGGTTGCTGTTTGTGTCACAGCAGAACACACCCGGAGCCCAGGAGAACGCCGGACGGGGCCGCTGCCCCCGAGCGGCTGCGGCCCCATCCGTACTGTTGTGCCCGTTATGGGCCGTGCGTCAGAGTACGCGCACCGCACCCGAAGCGGGATAGCCGGAAAGGTCCTGAATGACCACGCCCTTGGACGGGTTGGCGGCGTCCAGGTACTGGCCGTTCCCGATGTACACACCCACGTGGTATGCCGAGCCCTTGCCGCCCCAGTACAGGATGTCCCCGACCTGGAGGTTGGACAGCGACACGTCCGTGCCGGCCATCGACTGGTCCTGCGAGACGCGGGGCAGGTCGACGCCGACCTGCTTGAAGGCGGCCTGCACCAGCGAGGAGCAGTCCCACGCGTTGGGGCCGGTGGCGCCCATGACATAGGCGTCGCCGAGCTGGGCCTTGAGGAAGGAAATGACCGTCCCGACGCTGCCGCTGGCGGGAGCGGAGGCGGTGGTGGACGCGCTGGTCGTGGCGAGCGTGGTCCGCTCGGCGCTGCGGGCTGCACGCTCCGCCGCGGCCTTGCGAGCGGCCTCGGCCGCCTTCTTCTTGGCCTCCGCCTTCTCCTTGGCCTCGGCGAGGTCGGCCTTGGCCTCCTTCGCGGCGGCCGCGGCGGCGGCGTCGCGCTCGGCCTGGAGCTCGTAGCTGGCCGCGGCCTGCTGCGTGGCGTCCGCGGACTCCGCGACCTGAGCGGCCAGGTCGCCCGTCAGGGTGGGCAGTTCGAGGGTCTGCGTGACCGGCTCGGCGGCGCTCGCCGTGGCCGACGCGCCCGCCGCTGCCATGCTGAGGACGCCACCGGCAACTCCGGCGCGCATCGCGAGGGTCGTGGACCCGGTGCGGCGGGGTTTCCGGTGGCTGCGTATGTGAGCGGTGTGGGACATGAGAACAACCGGTATCAGGGGCTCCTCCATACCTACAAGAAACGTGTGCTGCGCCACAGTTGTTCAATCGGTGTCATGAACCCCGGGTGTGTCGCCCTTTATTGACGCCGTAACGGACATTGCGGACGTCGCCCAACCCGCCCGTGATCACGGCCTTTCATCGGTTCGCCCGAATTGCCCCGCACCTACCATTGGTTGAGGCAGGTGGCCAAGCCCGGTTCTCACGGCCCTCTCATGGATGTGGCGGAGGTCACGCAACGGTTACGGGGACGGCCGCGTCCCGCGCGTACGGCCCGGCCGCGACCCGGCCGCGTCCCGGACCCGAGTCGCTCGTGAATGTGTGCACGCGTCCACACCGCACCCCGGACCTCCCTCTGATGTGTGAACGGGGCTCACTATCAAGGGCTCGCGTCCATCACGAATTTGCATGCAGAGGAACTCTCTTGATATTGAGACGCCCCCTCCGAGCTGCGCCGACGAGCGGAAATGTCACCTCAGGTGATCACTTGGATGCCTCGCGTGCGAAGATCACCACTCATCCGACTTCATGATCCTTCGTCAGGTGGTGGAGATCACAAAGCTTGTGTAATACCCCGTGTCGCAGATCACAGAGCGGCGGGCATAGGATGCGAGGCAGTTGGGCTTGTGACCTGCTTCACATGTTCTCGATCTTCGCCGGGACGGGCGGAGTTCGTGGGGCCGGTGGGGCGGAAGTGAGGCCGACGACCATCGCCAGCAGTCAGTGCCGACTGAGAGGAGCGAGGAGCGGTGAACGCGTATGCGCCCATCCTCGTACTGGGAGCCCTTGGGGCAGGCTTTGCGATCTTCTCCGTGGTCATGGCCACGCTGATCGGTCCCAAGCGGTACAACCGGGCCAAGCTCGAGGCCTACGAGTGCGGCATCGAGCCGACCCCCACGCCGGCCGGCGGCGGGCGTTTTCCCATCAAGTACTACCTGACGGCGATGCTCTTCATCGTCTTCGACATCGAGATCGTCTTCCTCTACCCCTGGGCCGTCACCTTCGACGCCCTGGGGATCTTCGGGCTCGTGGAGATGCTGCTCTTCGTGCTCACCGTCTTCGTCGCGTACGCGTACGTATGGCGGCGCGGCGGCCTGGAATGGGACTGAGGGGCCTTTAACTCATGGGACTCGAAGAAAAGCTGCCGAGCGGCTTCCTGCTGACCACCGTCGAGCAGGCCGCGGGCTGGGTGCGCAAGGCGTCCGTCTTCCCGGCCACCTTCGGCCTCGCCTGCTGTGCCATCGAGATGATGACCACCGGCGCCGGCCGCTACGACCTGGCGCGCTTCGGCATGGAGGTCTTCCGCGGCTCACCGCGGCAGGCGGACCTCATGATCGTCGCCGGCCGGGTCAGCCAGAAGATGGCACCGGTGCTCCGGCAGGTCTACGACCAGATGCCGAACCCCAAGTGGGTGATCTCCATGGGGGTCTGCGCCTCCTCGGGCGGCATGTTCAACAACTACGCCATCGTGCAGGGCGTCGACCACATCGTCCCGGTCGACATCTATCTGCCCGGCTGCCCGCCCCGGCCCGAGATGCTGATGGACGCGATTCTCAAGCTCCATCAGAAGATCCAGACCTCCAAGCTCGGCGTCAACGCCGAGGAGGCGGCCCGCGAGGCGGAGGAAGCGGCGCTCAAGGCCCTGCCCACGATCGAGATGAAGGGGCTGCTGCGGTGAGCGACGCCAACGGCACGGGTGCCGGGTCGAACGGGGTCAACCCCGAGAAGGACCTGGGCGCCTCCAACCTCCCCGGCCAGCGCGGCGAGGGCGGCGAGGAGATCCGCGTCCAGCGCGGCATGTTCGGCGCCAACAACGGCGGCGACACCTCCGGCTACGGCGGCCTCGTCCGCTCGGTCCGCCTCCCGGGACCGGCCGCCCGCCCCTACGGCGGCTGGTTCGACGAGGTCGCCGACGAACTGGAGGGCGCGCTGGAGGAGCAGGGACTGCTCCCCGAGAACGCCATCGAGAAGACGGTCGTCGACCGCGACGAGCTCACCTTCCACATCGAGCGTGAGCACCTGTCGCGCGTCGCCCGCACCCTGCGCGACGACCCGGCCCTGCGCTTCGAGCTGTGCACCGGAGTGAGCGGGGTCCACTACCCCAACGACAAGGGCCGCGAGCTGCACGCCGTCTACCACCTGCGCTCGATCACCCACAACCGGCTGATCCGGCTGGAGGTCAGCGCACCCGACAGCGATCGCCGCATCCCGTCGCTGGTCTCCGTGTACCCGACCAATGACTGGCACGAGCGCGAGACCTACGACTTCTTCGGCATCGTCTTCGAAGGCCACCCCGCCCTGACGCGGATCATGATGCCGGACGACTGGCAGGGCCATCCGCAGCGCAAGGACTATCCCCTCGGCGGCATCCCCGTCGAGTACAAGGGCGCCCAGATCCCGGCTCCGGACCAGCGGAGGTCGTACTCATGAGCACGCAGTCAGCATCCGCCCGTGAGACCACCGAGGGCACCGTATATACGGTCACCGGTGGCGACTGGGACGAGGTCGTCCAGGCCGCGGCCCGTGCCGACGACGAGCGCATCGTCCTCAACATGGGCCCCCAGCACCCCTCCACCCACGGAGTGCTCCGCCTGATCCTGGAGATCGACGGCGAGACCGTAACCGAGGCCCGCTGCGGCATCGGCTATCTCCACACCGGCATCGAGAAGAACCTCGAGTTCCGCACGTGGACGCAGGGCACCACGTTCGTGACGCGCATGGACTACCTGACGTCATTCTTCAACGAGACCGCCTACTGTCTCGCCGTCGAGAAGCTCCTCGGTGTCGAGGACCAGATCCCCGACCGCGCCACCCTCATCCGGGTGCTCCTGATGGAGCTGAACCGCCTCTCCTCGCACCTGGTGTGCATCGCCACCGGCGGCATGGAGCTCGGCGCCACGACGATCATGATCTACGGATTCCGTGATCGTGAAATGATTCTCGACATCTACGAGCTGGTCACGGGCCTGCGCATGAACCACGCGTACATCCGGCCCGGCGGACTCGCCCAGGACCTGCCGCCCGGCGCGGTGGACCAGATCCGCGAGTTCGTGAAGAAGATGAAGAAGAACCTCCCGGAGTACGACAAGCTCGCCACCGGGAACCCCATCTTCAAGGCCCGTATGCAGGACGTCGGCTATCTCGACCTGGCCGGCTGCATGGCCCTCGGCGCCACCGGCCCGATCCTGCGCTCCACCGGGCTCCCGCACGACCTGCGCAAGACCCAGCCGTACTGCGGCTACGAGACCTTCGACTTCGACGTACCGACCGCCGACACCTGCGACTCCTACGGCCGCTTCCTGATCCGCCTGGAAGAGATGCGCCAGTCGCTCAGGATCGTCGAGCAGTGCCTGGACCGGCTGCAGCCCGGACCGGTCATGGTCGCCGACAAGAAGATCGCCTGGCCCGCCCAGCTCGCGCTCGGCCCCGACGGCCTCGGCAACTCCCTCGACCACATCAAGAAGATCATGGGCACCTCCATGGAGGCCCTGATCCACCACTTCAAGCTGGTGACCGAGGGCTTCCGCGTCCCGCCGGGACAGGCCTACGCGGCTGTCGAATCACCCAAGGGCGAACTCGGCGTGCATGCCGTCTCCGACGGCGGCACCCGCCCCTACCGGGTCCACTTCCGTGACCCGTCCTTCACCAACCTTCAGGCCATGGCGGCGATGTGCGAGGGCGGCCAGGTCGCCGACGTCATCGTCGCTGTCGCGTCCATCGACCCCGTGATGGGAGGCGTCGACCGGTGACCACCAGTTCTTCGGAGCAGGGCGTCAGCCTGGGTATGCCCCAACTGCCCGCGCCCGGCTACCCGGACGACGTTCGAGCCCGGCTGGAGCGGGACGCGCGCGAGGTCATCGCCCGCTACCCCGACTCCCGGTCCGCGCTCCTTCCGCTGCTGCACCTGGTGCAGTCGGAGGAGGGCCATGTCACGCGCACCGGAATGCAGTTCTGCGCGGACATGCTGAACCTGACCACCGCCGAGGTCACCGCCGTCGCCACCTTCTACACGATGTACCGGCGGCGGCCGAGCGGTGACTACCAGGTCGGCGTCTGCACCAACACCCTGTGCGCGGTGATGGGCGGCGACGCGATCTTCGAGGCGCTCCAGGAGCACCTGGGCGTCGGCAACGGCGACACCACCGACGACGGCAAGGTCACCCTGGAGCACATCGAGTGCAACGCGGCCTGCGACTTCGCGCCGGTCGTGATGGTGAACTGGGAGTTCTTCGACAACCAGACCGTGGCCAGCGCCAAGCGCCTGGTGGACGAGCTGCGCGCGGGAGAGCCGGTGACGCCCACGCGCGGGGCGCCGATCTGCACCTTCAAGGAGACGGCCCGGATCCTGGCGGGCTTTCCCGACGAGCGGGACGGGGCAGTCGAGGCCGGCGGAAGCGCGGGACCCGCTTCGCTGGTAGGCCTCAAGCTGGCCAAGGGGGAGGCCGCCCCCGCGCGCGTGGTTCATCCGCGGGACGGCGGACCTCATGAGGAGCCGCAGGACAGGGCAGTGCACGAGCCGTCACCGGCGGAGCACTTGAGCTCACACGACGCGCCGCAGGACACATCGGCCTCCGACCCGACCCACCCGGCCGGGCCTACCGCCGAGGAGGGGGAGTGATGACGTTGGCACCCGAGCTGAAAGACACCAGCCCCGAGAAGCTGCTCGCACCCGTGCTGTCGTCCTTCTGGGACGAGGACAGGTCCTGGACGCTGGACGTCTACCGAAGGCACGAAGGGTACGAGGGACTTCGCAAGGCGCTCGCCATGTCACCGGACGACCTCATCGCCTATGTGAAGGACTCCGGTCTGCGCGGGCGCGGCGGCGCGGGATTCCCCACCGGAATGAAATGGCAGTTCATTCCGCAGGGGGATGGAAAACCGCACTATCTAGTTGTCAACGCCGACGAGTCGGAGCCCGGGACGTGCAAGGACATCCCACTCCTCTTCGCGAACCCGCATAGCCTCATCGAGGGCATGGTCATCGCGTGTTATGCCATCAGGTCGTCGCATGCCTTCATCTATCTGCGTGGTGAAGTCGTCCCCGTGCTGCGGCGGTTGCACTCGGCCGTGAGCGAGGCCTATGCGGCCGGCTACCTCGGAAAGAACATCCTGGGCAGCGGCCTCGATCTCGACATCACCGTGCACGCCGGCGCCGGGGCGTACATCTGCGGTGAGGAGACCGCACTGCTCGACTCGCTCGAAGGCCGCCGTGGACAACCGCGGCTCCGCCCTCCTTTCCCTGCTGTCGCGGGCCTCTACGCCTGCCCGACTGTGGTGAATAACGTCGAGTCGATCGCGTCAGTTCCCGCGATCCTGCAAAAAGGAAAAGACTGGTTCAGGTCGATGGGCAGCGAGAAGTCGCCGGGCTTCACGCTCTACTCCCTCAGCGGCCATGTCGCGAGCCCCGGCCAGTACGAGGCCCCGCTCGGCATCACCCTGCGCCAACTGCTCGACATGAGCGGCGGGATGCGGCCCGGCCACCGGCTGAAGTTCTGGACGCCGGGCGGCTCCTCCACGCCGATGTTCACCGACGAGCACCTCGACGTCCCCCTCGACTACGAAGGAGTGGGCGCCGCCGGTTCCATGCTCGGCACCAAGGCGCTCCAGTGCTTCGACGAGACGACCTGCGTCGTCCGCGCCGTCACCCGCTGGACCGAGTTCTACGCCCACGAGTCCTGCGGCAAGTGCACGCCCTGCCGCGAAGGCACGTACTGGCTCGTGCAGTTGATGCGTGACATCGAGGCCGGCAAGGGCGTCATGTCCGACCTCGACAAGCTGAACGACATCGCCGACAACATCAACGGCAAGTCCTTCTGCGCCCTCGGCGACGGTGCCGCCTCGCCGATCTTCTCCTCGCTCAAGTACTTCCGTGCGGAGTACGAGCAGCACATCACGGGCCGCGGCTGCCCCTTCGACCCCGCCAAGTCCACGGCCTGGGCGGACAAGCACACGGAGGTGAACGCATGACAGTGACCACCAACAGCGCTCCCTCCGGGGGCGGTGAGGCGGCGGTCCCGCCGGAGGACCTCGTCTCGCTGACCATCGACGGCGCGGAGATCAGCGTGCCCAAGGGCACCCTGGTCATCCGGGCCGCCGAGCAGCTCGGCATCGAGATCCCGCGCTTCTGCGACCACCCGCTCCTCGACCCGGCCGGCGCCTGCCGCCAATGCATCGTCGAGGTCGAGGGCCAGCGCAAGCCGATGGCGTCCTGCACCATCACCTGCACCGACGGCATGGTCGTGAAGACCCACCTCACCTCGCCGGTCGCCGAGAAGGCCCAGCACGGTGTGATGGAGCTGCTCCTCATCAACCACCCGCTGGACTGCCCGGTCTGCGACAAGGGCGGCGAGTGCCCGCTGCAGAACCAGGCCATGTCGCACGGCCAATCCGAGTCTCGGTTCGAGGGCCGCAAGCGGACCTACGAGAAGCCCGTGCCGATCTCCACGCAGGTGCTGCTCGACCGGGAGCGGTGCGTGCTGTGCGCCCGGTGCACGCGCTTCTCCAACCAGATCGCGGGCGACCCGATGATCGAGCTGGTCGAGCGGGGCGCGCTGCAGCAGGTCGGCACCGGTGAGGGTGACCCCTTCGAGTCGTATTTCTCCGGCAACACCATCCAGATCTGTCCGGTCGGCGCGCTCACCTCGGCGGCGTACCGCTTCCGCTCCCGCCCCTTCGACCTGGTCTCGTCCCCGAGCGTGTGCGAGCACTGCTCCGGCGGCTGCGCCACCCGCACCGACCACCGGCGCGGCAAGGTCATGCGGCGGCTCGCGGCCAACGACCCCGAGGTCAACGAGGAGTGGATCTGCGACAAGGGGCGCTTCGCCTTCCGGTACGCGCAGCAGCGCGACCGTCTTGAGACGCCGCTGGTGCGCAACCCCGAGGGCGAGCTGGTACCGGCGTCCTGGCCGGAGGCCCTCCAGATCGCGGCCCAGGGACTGCTCGCCTCACGCGGGCGGGCCGGTGTCCTGACCGGCGGCCGCCTCACCATCGAGGACGCCTACGCGTACAGCAAGTTCACGCGCGTGGCGCTCGACTCCAACGACATCGACTTCCGCGCGCGCGTGCACAGCGGCGAGGAGGCCGACTTCCTGGCCGCCCGGGTCGCCGGACGCGGCCGCGACCTCGACGGTACGGGCGTCACCTACGCCCTCTTGGAGAAGGCGCCCGCAGTCCTGCTGGCCGGGTTCGAGGCCGAGGAGGAGGCGCCCGGCGTCTTCCTGCGGCTGCGCAAGGCCTGGCGCAAGCACGGCCAGAAGGTCTTCTCGCTCGCCACGCACGCCACGCGCGGGCTGGAGAAGGCGGGCGGCACGCTGCTGCCCGCCGCTCCCGGCACCGAGACCGAGTGGCTGGACGCGCTCGCGAGCGGGGTCGGCCTGGAGGAGGACGGCGGGCGGGCCGCCGAGGCGCTGCGCACCGAGGGCGCGGTCATCGTCGTGGGCGAGCGTCTTGCCGGAGTGGTGGGCGGGCTCACCGCCGCCGTACGGGCCGCGTCCGCGACCGGCGCGCACCTGGTGTGGATTCCGCGCCGGGCCGGGGAGCGCGGTGCCGTCGAGGCCGGGGCGCTCCCGTCGCTGCTGCCGGGCGGCCGTCCGGCCACCGACCCACGCGCGCGTGAGGAGGTCGCCGCCGCCTGGGGCGTGGCCGAACTCCCGCACCGCTACGGCCGCGACACCAGCCAGATCGTGGAGGCCGCCGCCAACGGCGAACTCCAGGCCCTGGTGGTCGCCGGAGTGGAGATCGCCGACCTGCCCGACCCGGCACGCGCGCGTGAGGCGCTCGCCGAGGCCGGATTCCTGGTCTCGCTGGAGCTGCGGCCCAGTGAGGTCAGCGAACTCGCCGACGTGGTCCTGCCGGTCGCCGCCGTCGTCGAGAAGGCGGGCACCTTCCTCAACTGGGAGGGCAGGGTGCGCTTCTTCGAGGCCGCGCTCAAGCCCGAGCAGATGACCCGCCAACTGCCCCCGACCGACGCCCGCGTCCTGCAGATGCTGGCCGACGCCATGGACGTACACCTGGGCCTGCCGGATCTGCGCACCACGCGCGCGGAGCTGGACCGGCTGGGCGCCTGGGACGGGTCCCGGGCCACCGAACCCCTCGAAGCCGCCGTGCCGTTGCCGAGGCCGGCCGCCGGGGAGGCCGTGCTGGCCGGGCACCGGCTGCTGCTCGACCACGGCCGACTCCAGGAGGGCGACGAGGCGCTCGCCGGGACGCGGCACGCGGCTCACGCGCGCGTGTCGGCCGCCACCGCCGCCGAGGCGGGCGTGAAGGACGGCGACGTCCTCGCGGTCACCGGCACCGCCGGGACGGTCGAACTCGCGCTGAGGATCACCGCGATGCCCGACCGGGTGGTCTGGCTGCCGCTGAACTCCGTGGGCGGTGGCGTCGCCTCCGGCACCGGGGCGCGACCCGGCTCCCTCGTCCGCATCGGCCCGGCGACGCTCGCCGGCGAGGCCCCCAAGGAGGTGGAGGCATGAGCCCGTACCTCGCCGCAGAAGACCTCTCGATGTTCGGCACCGACCCCTGGTGGCTGGTCGTCGTCAAGGCCGTCTTCTGCTTCGCCTTCCTGATGCTGACCGTGCTGTTCTCCATCGTGTGGGAGCGCAAGGTCGTCGCCTGGATGCAGCTGCGCATCGGCCCCAACCGGCACGGCCCCTGGGGCATGCTCCAGTCGCTCGCCGACGGCGTGAAGCTCATGCTCAAGGAAGACGTCATCGTCAAACGCGCGGACAAGGTCGTCTACGTCCTCGCGCCGATCGTCGCGGCCATCCCGGCCTTCATGGCGATCGCGGTGATTCCCTTCGGCCCGGCCGGCAACGAGGTCTCGATCTTCGGCCAGCGCACCACGATGCAGCTGACCGACCTGCCGATCGCGATGCTCTACGTCCTCGCGGTGGCCTCGGTCGGCATCTACGGCATCGTGCTGGCGGGCTGGAGCTCCGGATCGACCTACCCGCTCCTCGGCGGCCTGCGCTCCTGCGCGCAGATGATCTCGTACGAGATCGCCATGGGCGCGGCCTTCGCCTCCGTCTTCCTCTACTCGGGGTCGATGTCGACCTCGGCGATCGTGGAGGCGCAGCAGGACCGCTGGTACATCATCCTGCTGCCGGTCTCCTTCATCATCTACGTCATCACGATGGTCGGCGAGACCAACCGCGCCCCCTTCGACATGCCGGAGTCCGAGGGCGACCTGGTCGGCGGCTTCAACACCGAGTACTCGTCGATCAAGTTCGCGCTGTTCATGCTCGCCGAGTACGTGAACATGGTGACGGTCTCGGCGGTGTCGGTGACGCTCTTCCTCGGCGGCTGGCGGGCCCCCTGGCCCATCTCCACCTTCTGGGAGGGCGCGAACCACGGCTGGTGGCCGCTGCTCTGGTTCACCGTCAAGGTGCAACTGCTGCTGTTCTTCTTCATCTGGCTGCGCGGCACGCTCCCGCGGGTCCGCTACGACCAGCTGATGAAGCTCGGCTGGAAGGTCCTCATCCCGGTCTCCGTGGTCTGGCTGATGCTCGTCGCGACCGTACGGACCCTGCGCAACGAGAACTACGACTTCGCCGACATCGCCCTCTACGTCGGCGGCGGCGTCCTGGTGCTCCTGCTGCTCTCCTTCGTCGTGGACATGTTCCGCGGCAAGCCGAAGGAGGAGCAGGAGGCGGGACCGGCCGCCGGATTCGACCCGATGGCGGGCGGATTCCCCGTGCCACCACTGCCCGGACAGGAGTTGCCGCCCGTACCGCGACGCAGTTCGCGCCGGGAGCGGGAGCTGATTGTCAGTGGCGGGGTGAATACTCAGAGTGACGACGGATCTCTGGATGGAAAGGAGGCGTCCGATGGCTGAGGAGCCCAAGGAGACCGGGCAGACAAAGCCTGGCTTCCAGAACCCGGTGGCCGGCTTCGGCGTGACCTTCAAGGCCATGTTCAAGAAGCGGCTGACCGAGCAGTACCCGGAGCAGCAGAAGACCACCGCTCCGCGTTTCCACGGACGGCACCAGCTCAACCGCCATCCGGACGGCCTGGAGAAGTGCGTCGGCTGCGAGCTGTGCGCCTGGGCCTGCCCCGCCGACGCGATCTATGTCGAGGGCGCGGACAACACCGACGAGGAGCGCTACTCGCCGGGCGAGCGGTACGGCCGGGTCTACCAGATCAACTACGCCCGCTGCATCCTGTGCGGGCTGTGCATCGAGGCGTGCCCCACGCGCGCGCTCACGATGACCAACGAGTTCGAGCTGGCCGACTCCAGCCGCGCCAACCTCATCTACACCAAGGAGCAACTGCTCGCCGGTCTTGAGGAAGGCATGGTCGACTCGCCGCACGCGATCTACCCCGGCACCGACGAACAGGACTACTACCGGGGCCTGGTGACCGAGGCCGCGCCCGGCACCGAGCGCCAGGTCGCCGTCTCCAAGGGCGAGAAGCCGGAAGAACAGGAGGCGGAGGCATGAGCGCACAACTCGCCGCCTACTCCACCTCCACCGGCGAGGCCTTCCAGTTCTGGATCCTCGGCACCGTCGCGGTGATCGGCGCCCTGTGCACCGTCTTCATGAAGAAGGCCGTGCACAGCGCGCTCTGCCTGGCCGGGACCATGGTGATCCTGGCGGTGTTCTACCTCGCCAACGGCGCCTACTTCCTGGGCGTCGTGCAGATCGTCGTCTACACCGGCGCGATCATGATGCTGTTCCTGTTCGTGGTGATGCTGGTCGGCGTGACCGCGGCGGACTCCCTGAAGGAGACCATCAAGGGCCAGCGCTGGCTGGCCCTTCTCTGCGGCCTCGGCTTCGGCATCCTGCTGTTCGCCGGGATCGGCAACGCCTCCCTGACGGAGTTCAACGGCATCGCCCAGGCGAACGCGAACGGCAATGTGGAGGGCCTCGCCGCCCTGTTGTTCACCAAGTACGTCTTCGCCTTCGAGATCACCGGCGCCCTGCTCATCACCGCCGCGGTCGGCGCGATGGTGCTCACCCACCGGGAGCGCACCGAGCGTGCGAAGACCCAGCGCGAGCTGGCCGAGGAGCGGGTCCGCCAGGGCACGCACGTGCCGCCGCTGCCGGCGCCGGGTGTGTACGCCCGGCACAACGCCGTGGACATCGCGGGCCTGCTGCCCGACGGCACCCCGTCGGAGCTCACGGTCAGCAAGACCCTGCGCGAGCGCGGCCAGATCCGGGACGTGTCCACCGAGGCGCTGAACGACCTGAAGGCCCTGGAACAGCGCGCCGAGGAGCGCCTGGAGCGGACCCCGGTCGAGCCGGCGAACCTCAAGCGGGCCGAGGAGGCGTCGAAGTGAACCCCGTCAACTACCTCTATCTCGCGGCCCTGTTGTTCACGATCGGCGCCACCGGCGTACTGATCAGGCGCAACGCGATCGTCGTGTTCATGTGCATCGAGCTGATGCTCAACGCCTGCAACCTCTCGCTCGTCGCCTTCTCCCGGATGCACGGCAATCTCGACGGCCAGATCATCGCCTTCTTCACGATGGTCGTCGCCGCCGCGGAGGTCGTGGTCGGGCTCGCGATCATCGTGTCGCTGTTCCGTTCCCGCCACTCGGCCTCGGTCGACGACGCCAGCCTGATGAAGCTGTAAGGGGTCGCTGAATCGTGGAGAACCTGATTGCGCTGCTCATCGCGGCGCCCCTGCTCGGAGCGGCGGTCCTGCTGTGCGGTGGCCGGCGTCTGGACGCCGTCGGCCACTGGATCGGCACGCTTCTCGCGTCCGTGTCCTTCGTGTTCGGCGCGATCCTCTTCTTCGACCTGCTCGGCAAGGACGCCGAACACCGGACGCTGACCCAGCACCTGTTCAGCTGGATCCCGGTGGAGGGCTTCCAGGCGGACGTTGCCTTCCGGCTGGACCAGCTGTCGATGACGTTCGTCCTGCTGATCACCGGCGTCGGCTCGCTGATCCACCTGTACTCGATCGGGTACATGGAGCACGACGAGCGGCGCCGCCGCTTCTTCGGCTATCTGAACCTGTTCCTCGCGGCGATGCTGATCCTCGTCCTCGCCGACAACTACCTGCTGCTGTACGTCGGCTGGGAGGGCGTCGGTCTCGCCTCCTACCTGCTGATCGGCTTCTGGCAGCACAAGCCCAGCGCGGCCACGGCCGCGAAGAAGGCGTTCCTGGTCAACCGTGTCGGCGACATGGGTCTGTCGATCGCGATCATGATCATGTTCGCCACCTTCGGGACCTTTGCCTTCGGCCCGGTGCTCGGCAGCCTGGAGGAGCCCGGCCTCGCCGCCCAGACCTCCGAGGGCACGCTCACCGCCATCGGCCTGATGCTGCTGCTCGCGGCCTGCGGCAAGTCCGCCCAGGTGCCGCTGCAGTCCTGGCTCGGGGACGCGATGGAGGGCCCGACCCCGGTCTCGGCCCTGATCCACGCCGCCACCATGGTGACCGCGGGCGTCTACCTGATCGTCCGCTCCGCGGCGATCTTCAACGGCGCCCCCGACGCGCAGCTGGTCGTCACCATCGTCGGCGCCGTCACGCTCCTGTTCGGTGCGATCGTCGGTTGCGCGAAGGACGACATCAAGAAGGCCCTGGCCGGCTCGACGATGTCGCAGATCGGCTACATGGTCCTCGCCGCGGGCCTCGGCCCGATCGGCTACGTCTTCGCGATCATGCACCTGGTGACCCACGGCTTCTTCAAGGCCGGGCTCTTCCTCGGCGCCGGTTCGGTCATGCACGGCATGAACGACGAGGTCGACATGCGGAAGTACGGCGGCCTCCGGAAGTACATGCCGATCACCTTCATCACCTTCGGCCTCGGCTATCTCGCCATCATCGGCTTCCCGGGCCTGTCCGGCTTCTTCTCCAAGGACAAGATCATCGAGGCGGCGTTCGCCAAGGGCGGCACCGAGGGCTGGATCCTCGGTGCCTGCGCCCTGCTGGGCGCGGCGATCACGGCGTACTACATGACCCGCGTGATGCTGATGACGTTCTTCGGCGAGAAGCGCTGGCAGCCCGACGAGCACGGCCATGAGCCGCACCCGCACGAGTCGCCCAGCTCCATGACGATCCCCATGATCGTGCTGGCCTTCGGATCGGTCTTCGCGGGCGGCCTGTTCAGCGTCGGTGACCGTTTCATGCACTGGCTGGAGCCCGTCACCGGCCACGACCACGGCGACTCCCCGCTCAGCGCGGCCACGGTCACGTCGTCCACGGTCGCCGTGATGGTCATCGGCGTCACCGTCGCGTACCTCCAGTACGGCCGCCGCCCAGTCCCGGTCGTCGCCCCGCGCGGGTCGCTGCTCACCCGGGCCGCCCGGCGCGATCTCCTCCAGGACGACTTCAACCACGTCGTCCTCGTCCGCGGTGGCGAGCACCTCACCCGCTCCCTGGTGTACGTCGACCACACCCTGGTCGACGGCGTCGTCAACGGCACGGCGGCCTCGGTCGGCGGCCTCTCCGGACGGCTGCGCAAGCTCCAGAACGGCTTCGCGCGGTCGTACGCGGTCTCCATGTTCGGCGGTGCGGCACTCCTCGTCGCCGCGACCCTGCTGATGAGGGCGGTCTGATACCGATGTCCTTTCCCCTGCTGACAGCGACGGCGGTACTCCCCGCCGTCGGGGCGATCGTCACGGCCGCCGTACCGGCCGCGCGGCGCACCGCAGCCAAGTGGCTGGCGCTGCTCTTCTCGCTCGCCACGCTCGCGCTGGCCGTCACGATCCTGGTCCGCTTCGACCCGGACGGCGACCGCTACCAGCTCACCGAATCCCACTCCTGGATCGCGGAGTTCGGGGTGCGGTACGACCTGGGCGTGGACGGCATCGCGGTGGCCCTGATCGCCCTGACCGCGCTGCTGATCCCGTTCATCGTCCTCGCGGGCTGGCACGACGCCGACCCGCTGGAGACCGGCAGCAAGAGGTGGCGGCCCACTCAGGGCTTCTTCGCCCTGATCCTGGCCGTCGAGGCGATGGTGATCCTCTCCTTCGAGGCCACCGACGTCTTCCTCTTCTACATCTTCTTCGAGGCCATGCTCATCCCGATGTACTTCCTCATCGGAGGCTTCGGGGACCGTGCGCACGAGCACGGCGAGGAGGTGGCGTCCACCCAACGGTCGTACGCCGCGGTGAAGTTCCTCCTCTACAACCTGGTCGGCGGTCTGATCATGCTGGCCGCGGTGATCGGCCTGTACGTGGTCGCCGGGAGCTTCTCGCTCCCCGAGATCGCCGAGGCCCGCGCGAGCGGCGAGCTGTCCATGGCGACCAGCACCGAACGCTGGCTGTTCCTGGGCTTCTTCTTCGCCTTCGCGGTGAAGGCGCCGCTGTGGCCGCTGCACACCTGGCTGCCCAACGCCATGGGTGAGGCCACCGCCCCTGTCGCCGTGCTGATCACCGCGGTCGTCGACAAGGTCGGCACCTTCGCGATGCTCCGCTTCTGCCTCGGTCTGTTCCCGGAGGCCTCGAAGTGGGCGACGCCCGCCATCCTCGTCCTCGCCCTGATCAGCATCGTCTACGGTGCGCTGCTCGCCGTCGGCCAGCGGGACATCAAGCGTCTGGTGGCGTACGCGTCGATCTCGCACTTCGGCTTCATCATCATGGGCATCTTCGCGATGACCAGCCAGGGACAGTCGGGCGCGACGCTGTACATGGTCAACCACGGCATCTCGACGGCCGCGCTGATGCTGGTCGCCGGATTCCTGATCTCCCGGCGCGGCTCGCGGCTCATCGCGGACTACGGCGGAGTGCAGAAGGTCGCCCCGGTGCTCGCCGGCACCTTCCTGATCGGCGGTCTGGCGACGCTGTCGCTGCCCGGACTCGCGCCGTTCGTCAGTGAGTTCCTGGTCCTGGTCGGGACGTACACGCGCTATCCGGTGGTCGGCATCATCGCCACCTTCGGCATCGTGCTCGCCGCGCTGTACACCCTCGTCCTGTACCAGCGGACGATGACGGGCCCGGTGAAGCCCGAGGTCTCCTCGATGCCCGACCTGCGGGTGCGGGAGCTCGCCGTCGTCGCGCCGCTGGTCGTACTGCTGATCTTCCTGGGCGTCTATCCGAAGCCCGTCACGGACATCGTGAACCCGGCGGTCGAGCAGACCCTGTCCGACGTACAGAAGAAGGACCCCCAGCCCGAGGTGGAGGCGGCCAAGTGAGCGCATCAGCCGTCCACAGCCTGTGGACAACCGCGGCCGACCCGATCTCGAAGATCGACGCGCCGAAGATCGAATACGGACAATTGTCGCCCACGCTGATCGTCGTCGGCGCGGCGATCGTGGGCGTGCTGATCGAGGCGGTCGTCCCGCGCAAGTCCCGCTACTACGCGCAGGCGTTCCTCTCCGCCATCGCGCTGACCGCCGCCTTCGCCGCGGTGGTCGCGCTCGCGGCCGACGGATACGGCACCACCAAGGCGGGCATCGCGGCGATGGGCGCCATCGCCGTCGACGGGCCCGCCCTGTTCCTCCAGGGCACGATCCTGCTGGCCGGACTGGTCGGCCTGTTCACCTTCGCCGAACGGCGTCTTGACCCGGAGGCGCATGGCAACCGGGTCGACTCCTTCGCCGCGCAGGCCGCGTCCGTGCCGGGCAGCGACAGCGAGAAGGCCGCGGTGAAGGCCGGGTTCACCACCACCGAGGTGTTCCCGCTGCTGCTGTTCGCCGTCGCGGGCATGCTGATCTTCCCGGCGGCCAACGACCTGCTGACGCTGTTCATCGCGCTGGAGGTCTTCTCCCTCCCGCTGTACCTGATGTGCGCCCTCGCCCGCCGCAAGCGGCTGATGTCGCAGGAAGCGGCGGTGAAGTACTTCCTGCTCGGCGCCTTCGCCTCCGCGTTCACCCTGTTCGGCATCGCGCTGCTCTACGGCTACGCGGGCTCGGTGTCGTACGCGACGATCGCGCAGGTCGTCGACGGCACCCTCACCACGGTCGACCCGGCCCTCGCGGACACCATGGGCAACGACGCCCTGCTCCTCATCGGCATGGGGATGCTCGTCATGGGCCTGCTGTTCAAGGTCGGCGCGGTGCCCTTCCACATGTGGACGCCGGACGTGTACCAGGGCGCGCCGACCCCGGTGACGGGCTTCATGGCGGCGGCGACCAAGGTGGCGGCCTTCGGTGCGCTGCTGCGGGTCCTGTACGTGGTGCTGCCCGGTCTGCGCTGGGACTGGCGGCCGGTCATGTGGGCCGTCGCGATCATCACCATGCTGGGCGGCGCCATCGTCGCGATCACGCAGACCGACATCAAGCGGCTGCTGGCGTACTCGTCGATCGCGCACGCGGGCTTCATCCTCGCCGGTGTCATCGCGACCACGCCGGAGGGTGTCTCCTCGGTCCTCTTCTACCTGGCGGCCTACTCCTTCGTGACGATCGGCGCCTTCGCGGTCGTCACGCTGGTCCGGGACGCGGGCGGCGAGGCGACGCACCTGTCCAAGTGGGCGGGGCTCGGCCGGCGTTCGCCGTTGGTGGCGGCCGTGTTCGCGGTGTTCCTGCTGGCCTTCGCGGGCATTCCGCTGACCTCCGGGTTCGCGGGGAAGTTCGCGGTGTTCAAGGCGGCCGCGGAGGGCGGGGCGGCCCCGCTGGTCGTGGTCGGTGTGATCTCGTCGGCCATCGCGGCGTTCTTCTACATCCGCGTCATCGTGCTGATGTTCTTCAGCGAGCCGCGGCCCGAGGGGCCGACGGTCGCGGTGCCGTCGCCGCTGACGATGACCGCGATCGGGGTCGGGGTGGCGGTCACGCTGGTGCTCGGTGTGGCGCCGCAGTACTTCCTGGAGCTCGCGAGCGACGCCGGGGTGTTCGTGCGCTGACCTGCGGCGTTCGGAGCTCGTACGGAGGCCCCGGTTCCCGAGAGGTAGCCGGGGCCTTCGCACGTGTACGCGCCGTGGCTTGAGGCCGGGCTTGGATCCGGGCTTGGTCAGGGCTTGGGCGTGGGGCACTTCACCTTGGGGTTGAAGGCTTCCAGCAGCCCCTTGGGGTTGGACTTGTAGATCCAGGCGTGGAGCGTGAAGTGCCCGGGCAGCTGCCCCTCGTCAAACTTGCGTCCGAACAACTTGGGGGTCGCCTGACCCTTGTCCTCGACCACCCACTCGACCGCGACCAGCTCGCGCTTGCCGCGCTTGCCGTCCTCGTACAGCAGGGCCGCGGGCCTCGCCGGGTCGAGTGAATTGATGTACTTGGGGTTGACGTAGTGGTAGCCCATGTTCGGCACGCACTCGTCCGTCCGCTCATAGCCGCCCTTCGCGGCGAACGGCTCGTAGGCGTACGCGCCGGTGGCCGTGTACGTCGGGGTCAGCTTCGTCCACACGAACGGGTCGGGGTCCGCGGCGGCCTGCGCGGGTACGGCGGCCAGCGCGAAGGACGCGGTGATCGCGGCGGTGAGGACGGCCTTGAGGGAGCGAGAGGCCATGGTGCGACTCCTTGAGGAAGGTCGGGGGACGGGTGGGCCTCCCCTGCCCTGCCCGATGGGCGGTACGGCCTGGTGAGCGGCACCGCCCGATGAGCATGTCCCGGCCGGTGGGGCGCTGCCAGATGACAGGGGCCATTGGCATGACTACCGAGCGTCATCGATGTGACTGTCCGAACGTCATCGCACAAGCCTGTGGATAACTCCGGCGCTGTCGGTGCGGACGCCTATCGTGGACGCAGTGGTCGAGGAGCGACGTACGGGGGCACGGCGATGGGCGGGACGGGCGGGATCGGAACGATGACAGCGACAGCCGAGAGCGAGGCGCTGGCCACGCTGCACAAGGTCTTCGGGTACGAGGCCTTCCGGGGCGAACAGGAAGCCGTCATCGAGCATGTGGTGGCCGGCGGCGACGCCGTCGTCCTCATGCCGACCGGCGGCGGCAAGTCACTGTGCTACCAGATCCCGTCCCTGGTCAGACCCGGCACGGGCATCGTGGTCTCGCCGCTGATCGCGCTGATGCAGGACCAGGTGGACGCGCTGCGGGCACTCGGGGTGCGGGCCGGGTTCGTCAACTCCACGCAGGACTTCGACGAACGCCGTTTGGTGGAGGCCGAGTTCCTGGCCGGGGAGCTGGACCTGCTGTACCTCGCGCCGGAGCGGCTGCGCCTGGACACCACGCTGGACCTGCTCTCGCGCGGCAAGATCTCGGTGTTCGCGATCGACGAGGCGCACTGTGTCTCCCAGTGGGGCCACGACTTCCGCCCCGACTATCTGACGCTGTCCCTGCTCGGCGAGCGCTGGCCGGACGTTCCGCGGATCGCGCTCACGGCGACCGCCACCCACGCGACGCACCAGGAGATCACCGAGCGGCTGAACATGCCGTCGGCCCGGCACTTCGTGGCGAGCTTCGACCGGCCCAACATCCAGTACCGGATCGTGCCGAAGGCCGACCCCAAGAAGCAGCTCCTGGGCTTCCTGCGCGAGGAGCACGCCGGGGACGCGGGCATCGTCTACTGCCTCTCGCGCAACTCCGTGGAGAAGACGGCGGAGTTCCTCAGCCGCAACGGCGTCGAGGCGGTGCCCTACCACGCGGGCCTTGACGCGGGGACGCGAGCGGCGCACCAGTCCCGGTTCCTGCGCGAGGACGGTCTGGTCGTGGTGGCGACGATCGCCTTCGGCATGGGCATCGACAAGCCGGACGTGCGGTTCGTCGCGCATCTGGATCTGCCGAAGTCGGTCGAGGGCTACTACCAGGAGACGGGCCGCGCCGGGCGGGACGGGCTGCCGTCCACGGCGTGGATGGCGTACGGCCTCAACGACGTCATACAGCAGCGCAAGCTGATCCAGTCGGGCGAGGGCGACGAGGCGTTCCGGCGGCGGGCGGCGTCCCACCTGGACGCGATGCTCGCACTGTGCGAGACGGCCCGCTGCCGACGGGGGCAGCTGCTCGCCTACTTCGGTCAGGACCCGGAGCCGACGGGATGCGGCAACTGCGACACCTGCCTGACGCCGCCCGAGACCTGGGACGGCACCATCGCGGCGCAGAAGGTGCTGTCGACGGTGGTGCGGTTGCAGCGCGAGCGGGGGCAGAAGTTCGGGGCGGTGCAGATCGTCGACATCCTGCTCGGGAAGCGCACCGGGAAGGTGATCCAGTTCGATCATGACCAGCTGTCCGTGTTCGGCATCGGCGAGGAGCTGGGCGAGGGCGAATGGCGGGGCGTGATCCGGCAGTTGCTCGCGCAGGGGCTGCTGGCGGTCGAGGGGGAGTACGGGACGCTGGTGCTGACCGACGGCAGCGGGACGGTGCTCCGGCGGGAGCGGGAGGTACCGCTGCGCAAGGAGCCTCCCAAGCCGGTCACCTCGCGCTCGGCGTCCGGCGGGTCCGGCACCGCGGGGAAGGGCAAGGCGAAGGCCGCGGCGGCGGAGTTGCCGGAGCGGCTGGTGCCGGCGTTCGAGGCACTGCGGGCCTGGCGGGCGGAGCAGGCCCGGGAGCAGGGAGTTCCGGCATATGTGATCTTCCACGACGCGACGCTTCGGGAGATCGTGACCGTGTGGCCCGCTTCCGTACGGGAGTTGGGAAGCGTCAGCGGGGTGGGGGAGAAGAAGCTGGCGACCTACGGCGAGGGCGTGATCGGCGTCCTGGCGGAGCTGGGCGGATCCACACCGGAGACGGCGCGGGAGACGGCGCGGGACGACGACTGGCCCGAGCTGGACGCGGAGCCCGAGCCCGAGCCGGAGCCGGACTGGGCGTAGGGCCGCGGGTCACCCCAGTGCCGTCAGGCCCGGGGCGAAGGTGATCAGCAGGGGCAGCAGTGGGACCAGGGCGGCCAGAGCCGTGGTCATCGCCCGGTGGTGCCGGGTCAGACGGGGCGGGGGCTCCAGGAGGCGGTCCACTCGTTCGCCGAGGAGGCGGTGGCTGGAGGCGCAGGACAGGACGCCTCGGTGCTGGTTCAGCTCGATCAGGGCCAGGGCCGTGGTCAGGTGGCCGCAGCGGCGGGAGGCCGTGTCGTCGGCGGCCAGTTCGACCAGTCGGTGCGTCTGATCGCAGAAGTGGGCGAACAGCGGGATTCGGGGGAAACCGGTGGCCAGAGCAGTGGAGAGGTGCAGCAGCCAGTCGTGGCGGGCTCGGGCGTGGCCGCGCTCGTGGGTGAGGACGGCGTCCAGCTGGTGGTCGGTCAGACGGTGCAGGGCGCCCGTCGTGACGATCAGCTGGGGCGGGTTGCCGGGCATCCACCAGGCGTCCGGGTACTCGTCCTCCAGCACCAGCAGCGGGCCCCGCGCGGCCGGCAGACCCGCGGGCAGGTCCGGAGCGCGTTCCCGCAGGTGGGCCCTGGCCTGGCCCCGGCTGCGGCGGGCCTCGGCCAGCTCGCGGGCCAGCATCGCCGTCGTCCAGGCGGCGCCGCAGGCCAGCAGCAGGGTGAGGGCGACGGCCCAGACCGGCGCCGCGGAGAGGTCGTACGCCGCGGTCACCGCCGGCGGCGCGGGCGCGAAGACATGGTCGCGGACCGTGTGGAAGACCGCGGCGGCGCCCAGGACCAGGGCGGTCAGACAGCACAGCAGGACGGTGGCGACCAGGCACTGCCACACCCACAGCCCGACCACCGGCTCCCGTTCCGGCCAGGCGGCCCGCGTCAGGGAACGCGGCACCGGAATGGCGGCAGTCAGAGCGACGGCGCTCAGCAGGAGCAGGCAGACGGTCATGCCACGGGCTCCGGATCCTGGTCGGGACAAGGGCGGCTGCGGGACGGGCTGTGCGCGGGCGCCGCGGAGCGGGTGCCGCGCGCACGGTCCGCCGCCAAGTATGACGGCGGCGGACGGCGTGCGGCAGACGTCGGAGACCGTCGAACTCTCCGGTGGGAGGAGAGCGGGAGGGGCCGCCGGGAGTGGGCGGTGGAGACCGTCAATTCCCGTACGTGGGAGAGCTGTTCAGTAGAGCAGGGCGGGCGTCGGACGAAGCGCTCGCCGTTCCCGGCTCGCTCAGCCCGTGACCACCCGCCCGGATACCTCGCCCAGTCCCACCCGGGCCCCGTCCGCGCCCGGTGCCCACGCCGTCAGGGTGACGACGTCGCCGTCCTCCAGGAAGGTGCGCTTTCCGTCGGGGAGTTCCAGGGCGTCGCGGCCGTTCCAGGTGAGCTCCAGGAGGGAACCGCGTTCGCGCTCCGTCGGGCCGCTGACCGTGCCGGAGCCGTAGAGGTCGCCGGTGCGCAGGGAGGCGCCGTTGACCGTCATGTGGGCCAGCTGCTGGGCGGCGGTCCAGTACATCGTCGAGAAGGGGGGTTCGGAGATCACATGGCCGTTGAGGGACACCGAGATGCGCAGATCGTAGCCGCCGGGCTCCTCGGCCGCGTCGTCCAGATAGGGCAGCAGCTCGTGGGTGCGCTCCGGCGGTGCCACCCGGGCCGCGTCCAGGGCGTCCAGCGGGGTGATCCACGCCGACACCGACGTGGCGAAGGACTTGCCGAGGAAGGGGCCGAGCGGGACGTACTCCCAGGCCTGGAGGTCACGCGCGGACCAGTCGTTGAGCAGGCAGAGGCCGAAGACGTGCTCGCGGAAGTCGGTGAGCGCGACCGGGCTGCCCATGGCCGTGGGCACGCCCACCACGAAGCCGACCTCCGCCTCGATGTCCAGCCGGACGGAGGGGCCGAAGACGGGGGCCGCGTCGGCCGGGGCCTTGCGCTGGCCGGACGGCCGGATGACATCCGTGCCGGAGACGACGACCGTGCCGGAACGGCCGTGATAGCCGATCGGGAGGTGCTTCCAGTTCGGGGTGAGGGAGTCCGCCGCGTCGGGGCGGAACATCTGGCCGACGTTCCGGGCGTGGTTCTCGGAGGCGTAGAAGTCGACGTAGTCCGCGACCTCGAAGGGGAGGTGCAGGGTCACCGCGGAGAGGGGGTGGAACAGGGGCTCGATGGTCTCCCGGTGGGACGGCACCGTGACCCAGGCCGTCAGCGCGCGGCGCACATCGGACCAGGCGGTGCGGCCCGCGGCGAGCAGCGGGCCGAGGCTGGGCCGGGCGAGCAGGGAGGCGTAGGGAGAACCCAGCGCCAGTGCCGCGGCGCCCGCGTCGAGGACATGGTCTCCGAGCCGTACGCCGACCCGGCGCGCGCTGTCCTCACCGGGGACGGAGAAGACACCGTACGGAAGGTTGTGCGGGCCGAAGGGGTCGCCCTCGGGGACATCAAAGGGGGGCATGGGTGCTGCCTCGCTCTCGTGCGTGCCACGGGTCCGTGTCGTCGTCGCACACGTTACGGGCGGAACACCCGTCTTGGGCAGTGCCGAAAGATCACGACGGGGACGGGTCGTCGGCCCGCTGCCACGTCAGGAAGCCCTCGATCAGCTCGGGCGGGTTGGCCGCCTCGGTCGCCTCGACCTCCCAGCCGGGGCAGTCCATGTCGAAAATCACGATCGGCAGCGGACGGCCGAAGATCTTCTCGATCCGGCCGCTCGCGTGCAGATGCCGGGCGAGAGCGATACAGGCGTCGGCGAAGTGCAACTGCAACAGATCGTCCTTCGCGTCGTCCTCGTCGTCCTCGTCCTCCCCCTCCGCTCCGTCCTCCCCGTCCTCTCCCTCGAACCACAGACCGAGCCGCTTGACCTCGGTCTCGTACAGCGGTCCGCCCACCGGGTCCTCGGGCACGTTGCCGAGCGTCTCGAAGCCGTCGAGGAGCCAGCAGGCGTAGTTCCAGCGGGCCTCGCCGGGGTCCTCCGGGCGCCGCTCCAGCTCGTACTGCGTCTCGGTGTTGTAGCCGATCGCCACGTACGGGTGGCGGTAGTCGTAGTCAACGCGCCAGATACGGAAGGAGAGTGCGTAGATCTCGGGTTTCAGGTCCTCGGGGAAGCGTTCGAGGACGCGTCCGGCGGTCTCCCGGAGATGGTTCGCGAAGTCCTCTTGCCGGTCTGCCACACCCATCGCCCCCGTTCGTCACAACAGTGCCCCTCATTTCACCAGAAGCGGATGGGGGCAAGGGAGTTGGAGGGGGCGCGCGGGGCTGTGGTGGACGCCGGGGTCGTCCGGTTCGCGCTGAGTCGACGGGGCGTCCTGTCCGTATTCTCTGATCATGGCCGCACCCATCGCATATTCACTCATCGCCACCGACTTGGACGGAACCCTGCTCCGGGGCGACGACACGCTCTCCGACCGGTCGCTGGCCGCGCTCGCGCGGGTGGCCGAGTCCGGCGCCCGGCACCTGGTGGTGACCGGCCGGCCGGCTCCCAGGGTGCGGCCGCTCCTCGACGACCTGGGCAGCAGGGGGCTCGCGGTGTGCGGGCAGGGCGCGCAGGTGTACGACGCCGGCGCGGACCGTCTGCTGTGGTCGGTCACCCTGGACCGGGAGTTGGCCGAGACCGCGCTCGGCAAGATCGAGGCCGAGGTGGGGCAGGTGTACGCGGCGGTGGACCAGGACGGCGTGGACGGACTCACGTTGATCGAGCCCGGGTATCTGATGCCGCACCCCACCCTGCCCGCGGTGCGGGTCGGGCGGCGCGACGACCTGTGGTGCGAGCCGATCAGCAAGGTGCTGCTGCGCCATCCCGAGCTGTCCGACGACCAGTTGGCGGCGACGGCGCGCTCGGTGGTCGGTTCGCTGGCGACGGTCACCATGTCGGGCCCGGGAACCGTCGAACTTCAGCCATGCGGCATCACCAAGGCGACCGGCCTCGCGCTGGCCGCCGATCATCTGGGGCTCGGCCCGGACCGGACGATCGCCTTCGGTGACATGCCCAATGACATCCCGATGTTCGACTGGGCGGCGCACGGTGTCGCGATGGCCAACGCCCACCCCGAACTCAAGGCGGTGGCCGACGAGATCACCTTGTCGAACGAGGACGACGGCATCGCCGTCGTCCTCGAAAGACTCTTCCGGTAGCCCGGGGAAGGCGCGGTGGCTCAGTAGGCGCCGAAGACGTTGTCGATCGAACCGTAGCGCTGGGCCGCGTAGTTGCAGGCGGCGGTGATGTTCGCGACCGGGTCGTAGGGGTCGTACGAGGTGCCCGCCACGTGGTACGCCATGAAGGTCGGGTCGATCACCTGGAGCAGGCCCTTGGACGGGGTGCCCGCGGCGGCGTTGGAGTCCCAGTTGTTGATCGCGTACTGGTTGCCCGAGGACTCCCGGATGATGTTGCGGTAGATGCCGTCATAGCTGCCGGGGATCCCGTGATCCGCCATGACCTGGAGGGACGCCCGGATCCAGCCGTCGAGGTTGTTGGCGTACCCCAGCGAGGCGGCGGTGGTGGCGGTCGGCGTGGCCGCGGAGGCGTTGGTGGCGCCGATGAGCGGGAGCGCCAGTACGGCGGCTCCGGTGCCGAGGACGGCGAGCTTGCGGGCGATGCGGCGGGGGCGGCGCTGAGCGGCAGCGGGCATGGCGAAGTTCCTCTCCGGCGCCTGCGAGGTGAGCTGTCGGGTTCGGGCGGGAGCTGCCCGGCCGCGCACCACGATGGGCACGCGGCTTCACCCCGAGCCGTTTCGGCGCGTCCGAGGACGTCCGGCCCGGCGACTTACCTGGGTCCCCCGCTCCTGCCGTACGAAGATCTCGATGGAGCCGGACGGCGGCAGGATTCGGCGTCCGCCCGACAGGCCGGGAACGTATGCGAGAGCACATGTCCGAAACAAGTAGCGGATTCACATATCCAGGGATTTGATCTTCGAAAGGGGGATGTGCGGCCGCTGGGTGTTTGCGGGTGCCAAGGGTCAACTGGCGGGCGGGGGAGGGGTGTCGGTGATGGCCTGTGGAGTGCCTGTGAAGAGTGTGGCGTGAGTCAAGTCACGCACAGGCGCAAGAGTGAGCAAAACGGGCAATAGCCCCAATGGGGCTTTAACGTCTGGGTGTTCAGCGTCTCGGCGTTCGCGGAATCCGCTTCTCCCACGTCCGGTGGAAGACCACCTCGCCGCCGTCCGTGCAGATCACCTCGTTCGAGGTGATGAAGTCCGTCGCGTCGCAGGTGGTCTCCGACCGGGTCCGGACGGTGGTGTCCCAGGCCGGCTCCGGCCGGTGCAGGCGGATCGACCAGTCCGAGCGGGCGCGGGCGGAGAGCGGGTCCGCCTCCTGGATCGTGTACGTCTCCAGTGCGTCCTCGGTGCACTCCAGCCCGTCGGGGTGCACGCGCGTGCCGCCGTGCCGTGGATCGACCTCGATGCGCCACTCGCCCTTGGCCACGTCCCGGACGACCAGCCGCCGCGGGCGCGGCTCGTCCAGCGTGGCCGGCTCGGCCACGCCCAGGGGCTCGGCCTGCTCCGGCGCCTCGAAGGCAATGTCGAAGGCGGCATCGGAGGCGGCATCGGAGGCGACGTCGGACGCGACGCCGGACGCGACGCCGGACGCGACGCCGGACGCGACGTCGGACGCGACGCCGGACGAGGCGGCACGCGCGCGTACCGGCACTTCCAGGAAGCTCCCCGCCGGATCCAGCGTGAAGCCGGCTGTCGACTCAGGGTGCGGCCAGACCCACGGCCAGTACGCGCAGGACACCGCGAGCCGGATGCGATGGCCGGGCGGGAAGGCGTGCCCGATGGCGCTCAGCCCGAACTCGACGTCCTCCGTGGCACCCGGCTCCCACGGCACCGCCCGGTCGTGCCCGTGGCGCGCGGCGAGGTTCAGCACGCCGCGCGTGACCAGCGTCGAGGCGCCGTCGGGCGCGACATCGCAGACCCGCGCGATCACCTGCCCGCGCGGCACCTCCGAGGTCAGCCGCAGCCGCACTCTCGGCCGCCCCAGCACCCAGGTCTCCTCGCCCACGGCGAACTCGAAGCAAGCCGAGCGGGCGTCCTCCTCCCGCTGGTCCGGCGGCAGGTCGGCGTCGTTCCCGCGCGGGACGAACTGACCGGCGTCCACCCCGGTCTGCATGGGCGACCGCACGACAACAGGGGCGCCCTGGAGGGCGTACGTCACCTGGGTGATGTGCGGGGAGGGCCAGGACGGCTCGCCGACCCAGCGGCCGGGCAGGGTGCCGTAGGCCGTGGCGGGCGGGTGGGAGTCGCTGACGTAGGCGCGCAGGAGGGGCTCGGGGAGAGCGCCCTCGCCCTTCAGCCAGTGGTCCCACCAGCGCAGGGTCTCCTGGAGGAAGCCGATCGCCGGTCCGGGCGGCAGGTCCCGGTCGGGGTAGTGGTGGGACCAGGGGCCGATCAGACCGCGGACGCGGTCGGCGGGCAGGTGCTCCACGAGGCGCAGCACGGTGTCGCGGTACGGGTCGTGCCAGCCGCCGACCGCGAGGACGGCGGCCTCGATGGCGCCGTAGTCCTCGCGGACGCTGCCGTGGCGCCAGTGGTCGTCCCGGGTCGGGTGGGCCGGCCGGGTGTGCGGCAGCGGTTCGACGGCCTCCAGGCGCTTCAGCCAGAGCTCCCGCCACGCCTCACCGGCGTACCGCGGATCGGGTGGCAGACAGGCGGCGGCGAGCGTCGTCGCCGCCCGGGCGTGCATGTCGACCGCGCGGACGGAACCTCCCGCGTGGTGCGCATCGTTGTCATAGCGATCGTCGGTGGAGCAGACCGTGACGATCGCCTTGAGCGGCTCGGGCGCGAGGGCCGCGATCTGGAGAGAGTTGAAGCCGCCCCAGGAGATGCCGAACATGCCGACCTTGCCGTCGCACCAGGGCCGGTCCGCCAGCCAGTGCACCACCTCGACCCCGTCGGCCGGTTCGGTCGCCGAGTACGCGTCCGTGGGCAGACCCTCGCTGTTGCCGTGCCCGCGGATGTCCACCCGGACGGAGGCGTAGCCGTGGCCCGCGTACCAGGGGTGGCGCTGGTGGTCACGCGCGGCCGTCCGGTCGGTCAGGCGGTCCGGCAGGTATTCGAGGAGCGCCGGGACGGGCTCGTCGGTGAGCGGGCGCCACACCCGCGCGTAGAGCAGGGTTCCGTCCGCGAGCGGGATGCGGAGGTCCTCATGGGCCGTCTCGTAGGGGAAGGACGTACGGATACGCGTGTTCATCGCGAAAGCCCCAGTCGGCGTGAAGGCCCCGACGGGCAGGGTGCGGCATCGACCTCGATTCGAGACACACTCCACTACTTCCACGTAAGTCGATAGATATCCGTTCTTATCAGTTGATCAAAAACATAACCGGCGTGATCCCATACCGCCCGTCGTGGACGGGCGGGCGGCATCGGTGATCGAAACGTGACCGGATACGCTGACTTGAGTGAAGGCAGCGACCTATCGACAAACCGCGTAATCGCCAGTAGACACCAGCAGACAGGAGACCCCTCGTGACCGTCGTCGGGCCGTTCGGGCTGAGCGTGCGGGACCAGGCTCTGGAAGCCGATGTCCAGGCCGGATTGGCGGCTGTCGAGGAGGGACTGCTCGAAGCCACCAAGAGCGAGGTCCCCTTCATCACGGAGGCCGCTCAGCATCTGGTGCGGGCGGGCGGGAAGCGGTTCCGGCCGTTGCTCGTCATGCTCTCCGCGCAGTTCGGCGACCGGTACGCGCCCGGGATCGTGCCGTCGGCCGTGGTGGTGGAACTGACCCACCTGGCGACGCTGTACCACGACGACGTGATGGACGAGGCCGAGGTCCGGCGCGGGGTGGCCAGCGCCAACACCCGCTGGGGCAACTCGGTCGCGGTCCTCACGGGTGACTTCCTCTTCGCCCGCGCCTCGCACATCCTCGCCGACCTCGGTCCCGAGGCGGTCCGGGTGCAGGCCGAGGCGTTCGAGCGGCTGGTCACCGGGCAGATCCTGGAGACGGCGGGCCCGCAGGACGGACGTGACCCGGTCGAGCACTACCTCGATGTGCTGGCCGGCAAGACGGGATCCCTGGTGGCGGTGTCGTGCCGCTTCGGCGCGATGATGTCCGGCGCCGACGAGACGGTGGTGGACGTCCTCACGCAGTACGGCGAGCGGCTCGGGGTCGCCTTCCAGCTCGCCGACGACGTGCTCGACATCGCCTCCGACTCGCACGAGTCCGGGAAGACGCCGGGCACGGATCTGCGCGAGGGCATTCCGACGCTGCCGGTGCTGCGGCTGCGGGAGCGCGCGGAGCGGCTGGGTCTCGCCGAGGACATCGCCCTGTGCGAGCTGCTCGACTCCGACCTGACCGACGACGTCCGGCACGCGGAGGCACTGGCGGCGCTGCGCACGCATCCGGCGCTGGAGCAGGCCCGGCGTGACACGGTGCGGTATGCGCAGGACGCGCGCGCCTCCCTGGCGCCGCTGTCGGAGTGCGACGCGAAGGCGGCGCTGATGGAGTTGTGCGACGCGGTGGTGCATCGGGCGGGTTAGGTTCCCCGTCCCTCCAGGTCTGCTCAAGTGACGCACGCCACACCACTGGACTGAGTCCAAATCAAGATCTTCCCCGTATCGATGCCCAGAAGCCGACGCAGGGGGCGTCGGCTGACAAACGGGGAGATAACTTCATGCGTACGAGCCTGATCCGTACGAG
Source organism: Streptomyces cinnabarinus (assembly GCF_027270315.1). Taxonomy (NCBI): domain Bacteria; kingdom Bacillati; phylum Actinomycetota; class Actinomycetes; order Kitasatosporales; family Streptomycetaceae; genus Streptomyces; species Streptomyces cinnabarinus. The sequence continues at coordinate 5,258,670 of NZ_CP114413.1, forward strand.
CCTGACCGTCACCGCCGTCGCCATGGCCGCCGCCGTGGTGCCCACCTCCGCCTCGGCCACCTCCGCCACGCCCGACAACGGGACCATCCTCGCCGCCAGCCTCCGCGGAGCCAACGAGGTGCCGGTGGCCGGTGGGCCCGCCGTCGGGGACCAGGACGGCGCCGCGCTCCAGTTCGTCAGGGTCAAGGGCGACAAGGTCTCCGTCGCCGTCAAGTGGCGCGGCGTCGACCGGCCGACCGCCCTCCACCTCCACCAGGGCGCCAAGGGCAGCAACGGCGGCGTCAAGGTCGACTTCACCGAACTCCTCGCACGGAGCAAGGGCAAGACCCTCACCGGCACCGTCAAGGTGACCGACCAGGCGCTCCTCGACTCCCTCAAGTCCGAACCCGCCTCGTTCTACGCCAACCTGCACACCGCGAAGTTCCCCGGCGGAGCCGTCCGCGGGCAACTCCACAAGGTGACCACCGACTTCGACTTCCACAACGCCCTCGACAACTTCCAGGCGTCCGTCATCAAGGGCAAGCAGATCTACGAGTGCAAGCCGGCCGAGGGCGGCGGCCACGCCTTCGCCCAGCGGGACGTCAGCGCCGTGCTCGCCGGGCCGATCGCGCACTCCTTCGTGCAGCCCAACTCCGGTACCCCGCAGTGGATCGCGCCCGATCGCAGCGCGGTCACCGGATCCGTCCTGAGCAGGACCCCCAACGGGGCGGGGAACATCCCCGAGCTCGACCTGAAGGCCACTCAGTCCGGAAAGCACCGGGGCCTGCTCGCCCACACCGCGGAGATCCTCCGGCTGAACACCGTCGGCGGAGTCGCCCCGTCCGGCTCCTGCACCCCGGGGACGATCGTCGGCGTTCCGTACCAGGCGGACTACGTGTTCATCCAGCACTGATCGACCGGACCGGCGAGCGCAAACGGGCGGCGTCTCCCCGTACGACCCCTACGGGTCGGGGGAGACGCCGCCCTCTCGTGTCATACCGCAGGTGTACGCGGAGTTGAGCCCGCGGTCTGACGCTTCGCGGGAGCCGATTTGGTCAGATGGTGACAACGGAAAACACCACTCCTCACCGATTCGGGTGAGAATGGCGGCTACGGGCTGGACGCACGGGAGTTGGCAGGCCGCCGCCGACGACGGAGGTAAGGCACACATGGCACCGTACGAATCCGACGACAGCACCACCCCGGACGAGCTGGACGACCTGCGCTCCGGGCGGCGCAAGGCCGCGCGGTACGTCGTGCCGGTCGCGGTGGTGGGCGTGGCGGTGGCGACCATCGGTCTCGTCCCCGCCATCGCGGACTCCGGCGACCCTGACCTGCCGGAGATCAGCGCACAGCAACTCATCGAGAAGATCGCCGAGTCCGACGTACAGCAGCTGTCCGGGACCGTGAAGATCAGCACTGATCTGGGGCTGCCCGACCTCGGGGGCCTGGAGAGCGCGCTGGCGTCCGGGGCGATGGAGTCAGGGGACGGTTCGTCGGCCGACCCGTCGGCCAAGCTCACCGAGCTGGTCACCGGCACGCACACCCTGCGGGTCGCCACCGACGGCCCCGACCGGCAGAAGCTCTCGCTGCTGGAGAACGCCGCCGAGTACAGCCTCATCCACAACGGCAAGGACGTCTGGGGCTACGACAGCGCGTCCAACGAGGTCTTCCACGGCACCGCCGAAGAGAGCGGAAAGCAGGAGAAGGAGGTCCCGGCGACGCCCAAGGACCTCACCGAGGAGGCCCTGAAGTCGGTCGACGACACCACGTCCGTCACCGTCGACGGCACCGCGCAGGTCGCGGGCCGGGACGCCTACCGCCTGGTGATCAAGCCCAAGCAGTCCGGCACCACGGTCGGCGCGATCACCGTGGCCGTGGACGCCAAGACGGGGATGCCGCTGAAGTTCACGCTCACCCCGGCGAGCGGCGGCGCCGCCGTGGTGGACGCGGGCTTCACCAAGGTCAGCTTCGCCAAGCCGGACGCGTCCACCTTCGACTTCACCCCGCCGAAGGGCGCGAAGGTCACGGAGGAGGACGCGGTCGCGCGGGAGGAGCACTCCAGGATGCCCGAGAAGGGCCTCGGACAGGCTCCCGAGGGCGAACCGCGGGTCATCGGCGAGGGCTGGAACTCCATCGCCGTCCTGGAGACCGGCGGCGAGGGCATCCCCTCGGGCTCCGAGGTCGGCGGTGACCTCGGCGGGTTCATGGACTCCCTCGGGGACAAGGTGAAGGGCAAGTTCGGCGAGGGCACGGTCTTCAAGACCCGCCTGGTCAACGCGCTGATCACCGACGACGGCACGGTTTACGTCGGCGCAGTTACCAAGGACGCGCTGGTGAAGGCCGCCGACGCCGGGTAATAAGGCACCCATGACTGACATGTCCGCCGCGGAGCCGGCATCCGAGCAGGGCGACAGCGTGATCGTCACCCGGGCTCTCACCAAGCGGTACCGCGGCGGACAACTCGCCGTGGACGGACTCGATCTGACCGTCCCCGCGGGCAGCGTCTTCGGCTTCCTGGGCCCCAACGGTTCCGGCAAGACCACCACCATCCGCATGCTGATGGGCCTGATCGAACCCACCTCCGGCACGGCCCGGGTGCTCGGCCGCCCCATGCCCCGCGCGACCCGCGCCGTCCTCCCGCACATCGGCGCCCTCATCGAGGGCCCCGCGCTCTACGGCTTCCTCTCCGGCCGCGACAACCTCCTGCGCTACGACGCGGCCGACCCCACCGCCGACCCGCGCACCCGGCGCACCCGCGTCGCCGCGGCCCTGGACCGGGTGGGCCTGACGGCCGCCGCGAACAAGAAGGCCAAGGCGTACTCGCTCGGCATGAAACAACGCCTCGGCCTCGCCTCGGCACTCCTCCAGCCCCGCCGCCTGCTGGTCCTGGACGAGCCGACCAACGGCCTGGATCCGCAGGGCATGCGCGAGATCCGCGCGCTGATCCGCGAGCTGGCCTCCGACGGCGCGACCGTCTTCCTCTCCTCCCACCTCCTCGACGAGATCGAGCAGGTGTGCACGGACGTGGCCGTGATGGCCCAGGGCAGACTCATCACCCAGGGCGCGGTGGGCGACCTGGCGGCGGGAATGCGCGGCAGGCTGGTGGTCACCACCCCCGACACGGCGGACGCGGCGCGGGTGTTGAAGGAACAGGGCGCGGGAGATGTCGTGGTGAGCGAGGACCGGGTGACAGCCGAACCCCCGGACCACGACCTGGCCGACCTGAACGCAGCGCTGGTGATGGCAGGCGTCCGGGTAAGGGGCTTCGGAGTGGAACGAGCCTCCCTGGAGGACGCGTTCGTGGCGCTGACGGGGGAGGGCTTCGATGTCGCTGGTTAACCAGACCGTTAGCCGCCCAACAACCTTCTACGGCACCCTGCTCCACAACGAACTCCACACCACCTTCCGCCGCTGGCGCACCCTGGCCCTCCTGGGGGTACTCGCGGCAGTCCCGATCCTCGTAGGCATCGCGGTGAAAATAGAGACCGGAGACGGAGGCTCCGGAGGCGGCGGCGGAGGTGGAGGCGAAGGCCCCGCCTTCATCTCGCAGATCACCAACAACGGCCTGTTCCTCGTGTTCACCGCACTCGCGGCAACACTCCCGTTCTTCCTTCCGATGGCCATCGGCGTCGTCGCGGGCGACGCCATCGCCGGCGAGGCGAACGCGGGCACCCTGCGCTACCTCCTGGTCGCCCCCGCGGGACGCTCCCGGCTGCTGCTCACCAAGTACGCGACCACGATGGCCTTCTGTCTGGTCGCCACCCTCGTGGTCGCGATCTCGGCGCTGACGGTCGGCGCGCTGCTGTTCCCGCTGGGAGACCTGACGACGATCTCCGGCACCCGGATCAGCTTCACCGAGGGCCTCGGCCGCGCACTGCTGATCGCGCTGGCCGTGGCCGCTTCCCTGACCGGGGTCGCGGCGCTGGGCCTGTTCATCTCCACGCTCACCAACAGCGGTGTCGCGGCGATGGCGACAACGGTGGGTCTGCTGATCACCGTCCAGATCCTCGACCAGATCCCCCAGCTCGACGTGCTCCAGCCGTACTTCTTCTCCCACTACTGGCTTTCCTTCGCCGACCTGATGCGGGACCCGGTCTACTGGGACGACCTGGTGAAGAACCTCGGCCTCCAGGCCCTGTACGCCGGGGTGTTCGGCTCGGCGGCCTGGGCGCGGTTCACCACGAAGGACATCACGGCCTAGCCCTCGTGCGCGTACCGCGCGAGCGGTGCCTCCCCCTGGAAGAACGTCTTCGCACGGGCCAGCGCCTCACCGTCGTTGAGTACGTCACCCGGCTTGCTGCCGTTGCCGAGCAGTACGCCACCGAAGCGCATCCCCATGTACGCGGCCGAGTTGTTGAGCGCCCCGATCAGCGGATCGGCGACCCTCGGCTCGTACTCGGCGAGCGCGGTGACGCCCCACAGCGTGCGCCCGGCCATCGTGGCCTTGAAGTCGACGCCGGGGATGCGCAGCCAGCCGGACCAGTAGTCGAGGTAGCGCTTGGCCTGGCCGGACAGCGTGTACCAGTACAGCGGGGAGGCGATCACGATGTCGGTCGCGGCGAGGGTGGCGTCGAAGAGCAGCCCGAGACTGCCCTCGGCCGGGCGGGTGTGGTCGCTGTCGTGGCGCAGGTCCTCGAAGTCCGGCAGCGGGTGCGCGGCGAGGTCGATCCACTGCTGCTCGACGTCTTCGGGCAACTGCTCGGCGGCGCGGCGGGCGAGCAGTTCGGTGTTTCCGTCGGAGCGGCTGCTGCCCAGGACGAACAGGAAACGGCGGGTCATCGGTCCCCCAGGGATGCGGATGGTCGCAGGCCCGCGAATGGCAGGCGTGCGCGAACAAGCTGCATCTGCATTATATGCGTACGCAAGAACATGTCGAGGGCGCTCTACCTGCGCCCGACTCCTGTCAGCTGGGCCAGCGCCTCGGTCTCCCGGGGTGGCGGCCCCTCGGTCCGTCCCAGCCGCCAGGACTGCACCCAGGGCACCCGGTACACGTCGATGACCGACTCGATCGCCTTCATTCGCTGGGCCAGTGGCCGCGGCAGCCGCCCCGGCGCGTCCGCGACGAGCACGACGGCGTCGAGGTCGAGCCCGTCCGGCGGGGGCTCGCGCCGGAAGTCCGCAACGGCACGCAGTACGGCGTCCAGCCCGGCGGCGTGCGTCCGGCCGACCAGCAGGACCGACCGCGGATCACCGGGCCCGGGCCAGGCCCGCCCGCAGTCGTGGCCGCCGTAGACGCGGGACAGGGTGGTGACGCCGGCGCCGCCGTGGGTGCCGACCCAGGAGTAGTGGCGGGGGGTGAAAGGTGGCGGTATGTTCTCGTCCGTCACTGCCACCGGTCCGCGTATCCAGATCTCCGGCCCCAAGCGCACGTCAGTTCGCTTGCCCCCGCCCGCCGTTCTCACGCCACCTGGAACGAGGCTGTGACGCCCCGGTGACGTGTGCGCGGGGGACCTGCGGAGAGACTCGACGACAGGTGTTGCCAGCGAGTGAGGAACCGATGTCTCGACTCAGCCGCGCGAAGAAGCGGGAACAGCAGGCTGGGCCGTCGGCGGCCCCGATCGAGGTCCGTGTCCACGCGTCCGATCCCGGGGCCTCGGTCGGAGGCGTCCCGGTCACGGCGGCCCCGGGCCAGGAGATCCAGCAGGCCGTCCTGAACCACCTCCACCGCATCGCGCTGGCCGCGGGCCACCCCGTGTACGCGACGATCCAGGACGACCGCATCGGGTACGCCGTACCGCTCCAGATCAACCTGGACGGGTCGAGCGCGCTGACGGGGGAGCCGAGAGAGGTGGACGTGGCCGTAGCTCTTGCGGAGGAGCCCAGTCCGGCACCGGAGGCCGTGGCCCTCGCAGAGGAGCCGCCCGCCAGGGACATGCCCACCCACCTCCTGCGCCCGCCGGTGGACCCGGCACCCACCTTCCCACTGCGCGCCGTACCCGACCTCGCCCCCGGCACGGTCGCTCCGCCGACCGGCGCGTTCGGCCCGCCACCGGTGATGGACGCGCAGCCGTCGGCACACACGGACACGCCGCCGTCGGGCCCGCTGGACGCTCAGCCGGTCCCGTTGGGCTCGCAGCCGGTCCCGTTGGGCTCGAAGCCGCCGCCCACCCCGAAGCCGAAGCCCCTCGTGCAGATGGACCCCGCGTTCGACCCTGCCCTGGACCCGGCTCCCAAGGCGCCGACCCCGCCCCGGGGTTTCGACGCCGTGGCCGAGGCCGTGCTCGGGGACGAGCCGTCCCCCGCGGGGCTGCTGGCGGAGCCGGTCGCCGGGATCAACGCGGCCGTGCGCGACGGACGGACCCAGGACGCGGCGCGGCTCGCGGAGCGGACCGTGGTGGAGGCCGCCCAGAACCTGGGTCCGGAGCACCCGGAAGTGCTCCGGCTCCGCGAACTGGCCGCGTACATCGCCTACTTGGCCGGAGAACCCGCCCAGGCCTTCGCGATCTCCCTGGACCTGGCCCGGGTTCACTACCGCGCACAGGACTCCGAGGCCGCCTACGGCAACGTCCTGAGCGCGGCCACCGCCTGGCGTGCCGTGCGCGATCCGGAGCACGGCCTGCGCCTGGGGCACGAGCTGATCGCCCTGTGGGCCACCCTCGTGGCGGAGGGCGGCCCGGCGGTGGAGGAGGCCGAGCGGCTGGAGTCGGCCCGCACCCGGATGAACCGCCTCACCGAGCGCGTCCGCCGGCAGCAGGCCTAGGACACCGGCAGCAGGCGTGGGGGACGCCGGCGGCTCTAGGAGGACAGCTCCCACACCGCGTACGCGAGCGCGTCACTGTTCCGGTTCAGGGCCGTGTCGTTGATGTTGGACGTGGTGTCGCAGGACGAGTGATAGCAGCGGTCGAAGGCCTGCCTCGCCGTACCGCCCCACTTGGCCGCCTGCGCCGCGGTCTTGGCCCGGCTCGCGCCGGTGAACAGCCCGCCGACCGGCACGCCCGCGCTCTTGAACGGCGCGTGGTCGGACCGGCCGTCGCCCTCCGTCTCGATCTCGGTCGCGACGCCGATGCCGGTGAAGTAGTCCTTGAAGGTCTTCTCGATCGCCGGGTCGTCGTCGTAGACGAAGTACCCGGCGTTGGGCGAGCCGATCATGTCGAAGTTCAGATAGCCCTTGATCTTCGCGCGGTTCGCCGAGGACTGGTTGTTGACGTAGTGGCGGGAGCCGACCAGGCCCAGCTCCTCCGCGCCCCACCAGGCGAACCGCAGGTGCTTGGTGGGCTGGAGGTTCGCGCGGGACACGGCGAGCGCGGTCTCCAGTACGGCCGCCGAGCCGGAGCCGTTGTCGTTGATGCCGGGGCCCGAGGTGACGCCGTCGAGGTGTGAGCCGGCCATCAGGACCTGATTGGGGTCGCCGCCGGGCCAGTCGGCGATCAGGTTGTAGCCGGTGCGTCCGGAGGCGGTGAAGGTCTGGACGGTGGTGGTGAACCCGGCGGCGTCGAGCCTGGCCTTCACGAAGTCCAGGGAGGCCTTGTAACCGGCCCGGCCGTGCGCCCGGTTGCCGCCGTTGGCGGTGGCGATGGACTGGAGCTGGGTCAGATGGGCCTTGACGTTGGCCACGGGGATGTCGGGAGCGGCGGCCACCGCGGATTCCGGGGCGGGGGCCGCCCCGGCTATGGAACCGCCGGCCAGCAGGGAGACGGACGCGACGACGGCGGTGGCCGCGACGCGCCCGGGAATCGAGAGCTTCATCGTGGGGGGCTCCGAATTCCATGGGAACCACAGGGGTTCCTCAGTGAATGGGGTGCCTGGATGGTGAAGCTGGGACTAACACTCCGTCAAGAGCGGTATCAGGACAGTCGTGTTCGCATATCGGAGGCCCGGGTGCGTGCTCACTGCACGCAGAACTCGTTCCCCTCCGGGTCCTCCATCACGACCCACTGCCCGGACGGCTCCTTCACTTCCCGCCGCACGCTCGCGCCGAGCCCCCTCAGCCGCTCCACCTCGGCCTCCCGCCGCCCCTCGGGCGCGTGCACGTCGAGATGCAGCCGGTTCTTGACCGTCTTCGCCTCCGGCACCCGCTGGAACAGCAGCCGCCGCCCGAGCCCGGTGCCGCTGTCCTGGTCGTAGGGGTCCGCGGGATGCCGTACGGCGACCAGGTCCCGGAAGGCGAGGCGGGCGTGGAACTCGACGACGGCCTCGCGGGGCAGCGCCCCGAGCTCCAGCAGCCGCTCGATGAGCGCGTTGTTGTCCTCGACCTCGTAGTGCAGCGCGGCGGCCCAGAAGTCGGCCTGCGACTGCGGATTCGCGCAGTCGACGACGAGCTTCCAGTGCAGCGGGGCGGGTACTGGTGCGGAGTCAGGAGTGTGCGTCATGGGGTCACTTATAACCCCCCACTAGGACAGAAACGGTCCTGTCCGACCCCGGCATGCTGAAGGTCGTACGCCTCGCGCGCCCGCGCCGCGACAAGGCCCCGCTGGTGATCGCCGGTACGGCTCGGCGATCGGAATCTCCGCGGTGACCGTGGTCTACGGCCTGGCGTCCACCGGATCCGGCCCCGGCACCACACTGTCCGCGTTCTGTACGGCGCTGCCGGTGGCGATGGTGACGCTCGGGCTGCCGGTCTCGGCCCGCAGCGCCTTGGCGGTCCGGCGCGCGGAGCGCCAGGCGTCGGCGGTCAGCAGCGTCAGCGCCAGCCACACCAGCGCGAACCCGGCCCAGCGCTCCGGAGGCATGGCCTCGCGGAAGTAGAGGACGCCGAGCAGGAACTGGAAGACGGGTGCCAGGTACTGGAGCAGGCCCAGCGTGGACAGCGGCACGCGGATGGCCGCCGCTCCGAAGCAGACCAGCGGCAGTGCGGTGACGAGGCCGGTGGTGGCGAGGAGCGCCGCGTGTCCCGGGCCCTCGGTGGTGAAGGTGGAGCCGCCGTCGGCCGACAGCCACAGCAGATAGGCCAGCGCGGGCAGGAACTGGATGGCGGTCTCGGCGGCCAGTGACTCCAGGCCGCCGAGGTTGACCTTCTTCTTCACCAGGCCGTAGGTGGCGAAGGAGAAGGCGAGGATCAGGGAGATCCACGGTGGGCGGCCGTAGCCGATGGTGAGGACCAGGACCGCGGCGAAGCCGACGCCGACCGCCGCCCACTGCACGGGCCGCAGCCGCTCCTTGAGCAGCAGCACGCCCATCGCGATGGTGACCAGCGGATTGATGAAGTAGCCGAGCGAGGCCTCGACGACCCGGTCGTTGTTCACGGCCCAGATGTAGACGCCCCAGTTGACGGCGATGACCGCCGAGGCGACCGCGATGAGCGCGAGCTTGCGGGGCTGGCGCAGCAGCTCGGCGGCCCACCGCCAGCGCCGTATGACGAGCAGGGCCAGGGCGACCGCGACGAGGGACCACACCATGCGGTGGGCCAGCACCTCGAACGGGTCGGCGGGCTTCAGCAGCGGGAAGAACAGGGGGAACAGCCCCCACATCCCATAAGCCGCGAAGCCGTTCAGCAGTCCTATGTGCCGCTCGCCCCTCGGCTTCCCGCTCACGGGCCCTCCTTCTGGTCGTTCTCGCCTGGAAGAAGGTAGCGCCGATCACCCCCGGATGTCATGCCCGTATCGCCATACGGTCATGACATCCGGGACTGTGCTGGTCAGCCCTTGATCGCGGCGGTGATGGCCTCGGCGAACGGCGTGGTCGGACGGCCCGCGAGCCGGGACAGATCGCCGGAGGCGATGACCAGCTCGCCCTGCGCTATGGAGGCGTCGACACCGACGAGGATGTCGACGAAGTGCGCCGGCATCCCGGTGCCGCCGAGGATGCCCTTCATGGCCTCACCGGAGACGGAGTTGTACGCGATCTCCTTGCCGGTCTGCCGGCTCAGCTCCGCCGCGTACTCCGCGAGGCTCCACGCCTCGTCGCCCCCCAGCTCGTACGTCTTGTTCTCGTGCCCCTCGCCGGTCAGTACGGCGACGGCGGCCGCGGCGTAGTCGGCGCGCGAGGCGGAGGAGACGCGGCCCTCACCGGCGGCGGCCACGACGGCGTTGTGCTCCAGCACCGGGGCCAGGTTCTCGGTGTAGTTCTCGTGGTACCAGCCGTTGCGCAGCAGGACGTAGGGCACGCCGGAGCCGGTGAGCGCCTCCTCGGTGCCGCGGTGGTCGTCGGCGAGCGCGGCCTTCAGGCTGCCCGGTGCGCTGGTGTAGGCGAGCAGGGCGACACCGGCGGCCTTCGCGGCCCCGATGACCACCTGGTGCTGGGCGACCCGGCCCTTGTCGAACTCGTTGCCGGAGATCAGCAGCACCTTGTCGCCGGCGGCGAACAGTCCGTCGAAGGTCTCGGGGCTGTTGTAGTCGGCGACCGCGATCCGCACGCCCCGCTCGGCGAGGTCGGCCGCCTTCTCCGGGGTGCGGACGACGGCGGTGACCTGGTCGGCCGGGACCTTCCGGAGCAGCTGCTCCACGACGTGGCGGCCCAGGTGTCCGGTGGCTCCGGTGACGACGATGCTCATGTGGAAACTCCTCGTGGGGTGATCTGTCATCGACCCTAGGAGGAGTGCTAACTATTGGAAAGTACCCACTTTGAAGTAAGGTACTGCCATGGCGGTAAGTGCGACTGAGAAGGAATGGCAGGCCGACGGCGAGACGATGTGTCCGTACCGGCTGGTGCTGGAGCACGTCACCAGCCGCTGGGGCGTACTCGTCCTGATCAACCTCCTGGACCGCCCGCACCGATTCAGCGAGCTGCGGCGCGCGATCGGCGAGGTCCGGCCGGTCAGCGAGAAGATGCTCACCCAGACCCTCCAGACCCTGGAACGCGACGGCATGGTCCACCGCGACGCCAAGCCGGTCATCCCGCCCCGGGTCGACTACTCCCTCACCGCCCTCGGCCGCGAGGCGGCGGAACAGGTGCGGGGGCTCGCGGAGTGGACGAAGGTGCGGATGGGGGAGGTGCGGGAGGCCCGGGAGCGGTACGACGCGGACAAGGGGCGGGGCTGAGCGCCCCGCCGTGTGCCGGTCCGCGTCACCGTAGAAGGGCCTGGACGCGTGATCCGCGCCCAGGCCCGCACCGTACCGACCGACCTGCCGTCAGCCGACGACCGTCCAGGTGTCGCCGCCCGCCAGCAGCGCCGCCAGGTCGCCCTTGCCGTACTGCTCGATCGCCGTGTCCAGCTGGTCGCTCATCTGCGTGTCGTAGACCGGGCGTTCGACGCTGCGGAAGACGCCGATCGGCGTGTGGTGCAGGGTGTCGGGGTCCGCCAGGCGGGACAGCGCGAACGCCGTGGTCGGCGAGGCCGCGTGCGCATCGTGGACGAGGACCTCGGCCTCGTTCTCCGGCGTCACCGTGACGACCTTCAGATCACCCGTCACCCGGTCCCGCACCACACCCCGGGAGCCGTCGCTGCCGAAGCGGATCGGCTCGCCGTGCGCCAGCCGGATGACCGCTTCCTCGGCCTGCTGCCGGTCCTTGAGCACCTCGAAGGCGCCGTCGTTGAAGATGTTGCAGTTCTGGTAGATCTCCACCAGCGCCGTGCCGGGATGGGCGGCGGCCTGGCGCAGCACCTCGGTGAGGTGCTTGCGGTCGGAGTCCACGGTCCGCGCCACGAAGGACGCCTCCGCGCCGATCGCCAGCGACACCGGGTTGAACGGCGCGTCCAGCGAGCCCATCGGCGTCGACTTCGTGATCTTCCCGACCTCGCTGGTCGGGGAGTACTGGCCCTTGGTGAGGCCGTAGATCCGGTTGTTGAACAGCAGGATCTTGAGGTTCACGTTCCGGCGCAGGGCGTGGATCAGGTGGTTGCCGCCGATCGACAGCGCGTCACCGTCACCCGTGACGACCCACACGGACAGATCCCGCCTGCTGGATGCCAGACCCGTGGCGATGGCGGGAGCGCGGCCGTGGATGGAGTGCATGCCGTACGTGTTCATGTAGTACGGGAAGCGGGACGAGCAGCCGATGCCCGAGACGAACACGATGTTCTCGCGCGCCAGGCCGAGTTCGGGCATGAAGCCCTGTACCGCGGCAAGGATCGCGTAGTCACCGCAACCGGGGCACCAGCGCACCTCCTGATCGGACTTGAAGTCCTTCATGGACTGCCTGGCCTCGGCCTTGGGAACGAGCGAGAGTGCCTCGATCGTGCCCGTGCCTTCCCTGGACGTCTCAGCCATCGATGGCCTCCTTGAGAGCCGTTGCGAGCTGTTCGGCCTTGAACGGCATTCCGTTGACCTGGGTGTACGAGTGAGCGTCCACCAGGTACTTGGCCCGGATCAGCGTGGCGAGCTGACCGAGGTTCATCTCGGGGACGACGACCCGCTCGTAGCGCTTGAGGACGTCACCGAGGTTCTTCGGGAAGGGGTTGAGATGCCGCAGATGCGCCTGCGCGATCTGGAGCCCCGCGGTACGCAGCCGGCGCACGGCCGCGGTGATCGGGCCGTAGGTCGAACCCCAGCCCAGCACCAGGGTCCTGGCCTCGTGCGGGTCGTCGACCTCCAGGTCCGGCACGTCGATACCGTCGATCTTCGCCTGCCGCGTCCGCACCATGAAGTCGTGGTTCGCGGGCGCGTAGGAGATGTTGCCGGTGCCGTCCTCCTTCTCGATCCCGCCGATGCGGTGCTCAAGACCGGGAGTACCGGGGACCGCCCACGGCCGGGCGAGAGTCTGCGGGTCGCGCTTGTACGGCCAGAAGACCTCGCTGCCGTCCTCCAGCGTGTGGTTCGGGCCCTGTGCGAACTGCACCCGCAGGTCCGGGAGTTCGTCCAGCTCCGGGATCCGCCAGGGTTCCGAGCCGTTGGCCAGGTAGCCGTCCGAGAGCAGGAACACCGGGGTCCGGTACGTCAGGGCGATCCGCGCCGCTTCCACCGCCGCGTCGAAGCAGTCCGCCGGGGTGCAGGGCGCGATGACCGGCACCGGGGCCTCGCCGTTGCGGCCGAACATCGCCTGCAACAGGTCCGCTTGCTCCGTCTTCGTCGGCAGACCGGTCGACGGGCCGCCTCGTTGGATGTCCACCACCAGCAGCGGCAGCTCCAGCGAGACCGCCAGCCCGATCGTCTCCGACTTCAGCGCCACGCCGGGGCCGGACGTCGTCGTCACCGCCAGGGAACCCCCGAAAGCCGCCCCCAGCGCCGCCCCGATGCCCGCGATCTCGTCCTCGGCCTGGAACGTCCGCACACCGAAGTTCTTGTGCTTGCTCAGTTCGTGCAGGATGTCGGAGGCCGGAGTGATGGGGTAGGACCCCAGGAAGAGCGGCAGATCCGCCTGCCGGGAGGCCGCGACCAGCCCGTACGAGAGGGCCAGGTTCCCGGAGATGTTCCGGTAGGTGCCGACCGGGAACGCCTTCGACGCCGGCGCGACCTCGTAGGAGACCGCGAAGTCCTCAGTCGTCTCGCCGAAGTTCCAGCCCGCGCGGAACGCCGCGATGTTCGCCGCCGCGATCTCCGGCTTCTTCGCGAACTTCGACTTCAGGAACTTCTCCGTGCCCTCCGTCGGCCGGTGGTACATCCACGACAACAGGCCCAGCGCGAACATGTTCTTGCTGCGCTCGGCCTCTTTACGGGACAGGTCGAATTCTTTGAGGGCTTCCACCGTCAGGGTCGTCAGCGGCACCGGGTGCAGGTGGTAGCCGTCCAGCGAGCCGTCCTCCAGCGGCGAGGAGTCGTAGCCCACCTTCTGCATGGCACGTTTGGTGAACTCGTCGGTGTTGACGATGATCTCCGCGCCGCGCGGCAGATCGGCGACGTTCGCCTTCAGGGCCGCCGGGTTCATCGCGACCAGCACGTTCGGGGCATCGCCCGGAGTCAGGATGTCGTGGTCCGCGAAGTGCAACTGGAAGGACGAGACACCAGGGAGCGTCCCGGCGGGAGCGCGGATCTCGGCGGGGAAGTTCGGCAGCGTCGACAGGTCATTGCCGAACGACGCCGTCTCCGAGGTGAAACGGTCACCGGTGAGCTGCATACCGTCACCGGAGTCCCCCGCGAACCGGATGATCACCCGGTCCAGCCGACGCACGTCCTTCGCCGTCGCCGGATTGCGCTGCTCTCCCACTACTGCTTCGTCGGCCTGCTCCGCTGGGCTACTGACCTGGCTGGTCACTGAACTGGACCTCCCTAGAGGCGGCTGTCGGGGAGAGGCTGTCCCGCAGGCCCTCCCACAGGATCAACCCTACGTCCGCGAAGGTCGCCATCCCCGGGCCACTCGCATGATGGACGCCATTTTGAGACGCTTCGCCACCCTGACTTGTCATGATTTACACGCCCCCCGGCGCTTCTTTTGAAGACGCTCCCCGCTCGCTGTGTGGTTCTCCGGCCCGGCGACCGCCGCCGCGCATTATCTGACACGGTGTCAGGTCGTCATGAGTTCAGATAGGTCAGGACCGCCAGAACGCGACGGTGATCCCCGTCACTCGGGGACAGTCCGAGCTTCAGGAAGATATTGCTGACGTGCTTCTCCACGGCCCCGTCGCTGACCACCAGTTGCCGGGCGATGGCGGAGTTGGTCCGCCCTTCGGCCATCAGCCCCAGGACCTCCCGCTCCCGCGGGGTGAGCCCCGCTAGCACATCCTGCTTCCGGCTGCGCCCGAGCAGTTGCGCGACCACCTCCGGGTCGAGGGCCGTGCCCCCCTGGGCCACCCGCACCACCGCGTCCACGAACTCCCGCACCTCGGCCACCCGGTCCTTGAGCAGGTATCCGACCCCGCGACTGGATCCGGCCAGCAGTTCGGTGGCGTAGCGCTCCTCCACGTACTGTGACAGCACGAGCACACCGAGTCCCGGGTGTGCCTTGCGCAACTGCACGGCCGCCCGCACACCCTCGTCCGTATGGGTAGGCGGCATCCGTACATCCGCGACGACGACGTCCGGCAGCGCCCCCTGCGCGTCCAGCTCCGTAATGGTCTTGATCAGTGCTTCTCCGTCGCCGACGCCGGCGACCACATCGTGCCCGCGGTCGGTCAGCAACCGGGTCAGGCCCTCCCTGAGCAGCACTGAATCCTCGGCGATGACCACCCGCACCCTGTCCTCCACGACCTTCGGCCCCCCGAGCCATGTTGCGTCCGGCCGGTTCTCGCCCGGCCTCGTTCCACGGCCTCAGTATTCCGCGATACAGCGGATCGCGGCGGGGCCTGTGGACAACCTGGCCCGCTGTCTCTCGAGGAAGGGCGGGATTCGGACATGAGCCCGCCTCCGGGCGGGGGCCCCGGAGGCGGGCGTCAAGCGTCGCTTCGGTTGACTTGCCGGGGCTATACCGTCCGCCAGGGCAGTTCCGCGGTGATCCGGGTGGGCCCGCCGACCGGCGAGTCCACCACCAGGATCCCGTCCACCGCGTCCAGCCGTTCGGTGAGCCCGGCCAGGCCCGAGCCGACGGAGGTGTCGGCGCCACCGACGCCGTTGTCGACGACCTGGAGCATCAGCCGGTTCTCCACCCGCCAGACGTCCACGCCCGCCCAGGTGGCCCGCGAGTGCTTGCTGATGTTCTGGAGCAGCTCCGAGACGGTGAAGTAGGCGATGCCCTCGATCGCCGGCACCGGCCGCTGCGCCAGATCGACCTGGACCTCGACCGGCACCGTGCAACGCGAGGCCACCGCGGAGAGCGCCGCGTCCAGACCGCGGTCGGTCAGCACCGCCGGATGGATGCCCCGGGCCAGGTCGCGCAGCTCCTGAAGAGCGGTCTTCACCTCGCCGTGGGCGCTGTCCACCATGCGGGCCGCGGCCTGCGGGTCCTCCGCCAGCTTCTCCTTCGCCAGACCGAGATCCATGGCCAGCGCCACCAGCCGGGCCTGCGCCCCGTCGTGCAGATCCCGCTCGATGCGCCGCAGGTCGGCGGCGGCCGTGTCGACCACGACCCCGCGGTCCGACTCCAGCTCCACCACCCGCGTGGCCAGCCGCGACGGACCGAGCAGGCCATGCACCAGCAGCCGGTCCACCATCGTCAGCGCCCGCACGATCCACGGCGTCGCCAGCGTGAAGAGCAGCCCCACCAGCGCCGTCACACCGATCTCGAACGGGTTGTCGAGGTAGATGTGGTGCGTCTCGTCACCGTAGAGCTGGACACCGCCCTGTCCGCCGTACATCGGGAAGAGCCAGAACCACAGGGGGTACGTCAGCAGGGTCCAGCCGATGGCCCAGAAGTTCACCGCGACGACGAAGGAGAAGACCGCCCACGGCAGCTGCAGCACCCCGTACAGGAACGAGCGCCAGGAGGTGCCGCTCTTCAGGACGGCTCCCATCCACGCCATGAACCCGCGCTTGCGCATCCGCAGCGGCTCCGGGTCGGAGACCTCCAGATCCAGCAGCCCACGCGCGCGGGCCCGCTCCATGGCCCCGAAGCCCCGGCAGCCGGCCAGGCCCGCGGCCAGCACCGGGATGCCGAGGAACGTCACCAGCAGGCCGATGCCCAGGGAGACCATGGTGACCGCGTAGGTGAAGAGCAGAATGCTGATCGGCAGGCTCAGCAGGACATAACCCAGCTCCCGCCAGTGCCGCGCCTCGAACGGCGCCCGCAGCCCGGCGGGCAACCGGTGCTTGTCCGGGACATCGAGTCCGTAACCCTGCCCGTACTCCATGGCCATCGGCGTCGTCCGTTTCTGCTCGTGCGTCCGGGGTGTGTGCGCTACCTCCACACTCCTCGACCGCAGGTCCGCGGGCCATGGAGTCCGTCGGCGTCTTGAACGGGGGGTTTTCCCTACCCCTGCTCCGGAACCCGGTCACGCCACGGCAGCTCGGCCGTGACCGTGGTGGGCCCGCCCTGCGGGGAGTCGATGACGAACAGCCCGTCCACCGCGCCGAGCCGGTCGGCGAGCCCGCGCATCCCCGTGCCGCCGTCCAGCCGTGCGCCGCCGCGCCCGTCGTCCCACACCTGCAGCAGCAGCCGGTCCTCCGTCCGCCACACCTCGACCGAGGCCGTCCGGGCCGCGCTGTGCTTGCTGATGTTCTGGAGCAGCTCCGAGACGGTGAAATAGGCGATGCCCTCGATGGCCGCGGCCGGCCGCCCGTGCAGATCGACCGTCACCTTCACCGGAACCGTGCACCGCGAGGCCACCGAAGACAGCGCCGCGTCCAGCCCGCGGTCGGTCAGCACCGCCGGATGGATCCCACGGGCCAGATCCCGCAGCTCCTGAAGCGCCAGCTTCACCTCGCCGTGCGCCTCCGCGACCATCGCAGCCGCGTAGTCCGGATCCTCCAGCAGCTTCTCCTTGGCCAGACCGAGCCCCATCGCCAGCGCCACCAGCCGGGCCTGCGCACCGTCATGCAGATCCCGCTCGATCCGGCGCAGATCGGCGGCCGCCGTGTCGACCACCACGCCACGGTCGGACTCCAGTTCGGCGATCCGCCGCTCCAGCTCGTCCGAGGGCGACAGCAGCCCGCGCACCATCGCCCGGTCCGCGTTGGCCAGCCCCCGCGCGATGAACGGCAGCACCGGCCACAGCACGAACAGCGAGGTCAGCGTGATGGTGAAGGTGAGAATGCCCCAGGGCATCCGGATGAAGTCGTACAGCACCGTCCGCCAGCCCACCGGATCCTTCAGCAGTTGCCACAACTGCGCGAAGAAGCCGTCGCGGCCACCCCGCAGCCTGAGCGGGCTCGGCTCGTCCACCCGCACTCCGAGCAGCCAGCGGGCCCGCTTCCGCTCCAGCTTGCCCAACTGCCGCGCACCCATCAGCCCGGCCGCCAGCAACGGGAAGCCGACCACCGTCACCGTCAGCCCGGCCCCGACGAACAGCATCGTCACCACATAGACGAAGCCGAACAACGACATCGGAAAGTTCGCCAGAAGGTGCGCGATCTCCTTCCAGGTGTGCCGGTCGTAGGCGAAACGCGCCGGCGGCAGCGGCTCGGCCGCCTCCGCTCGGTCGGATCCGGTCGCTCTCGTGGCGCGGTTGGGGGACGGCTGGCGTTCGGTCATATGGGCTAGCGTGCCGGTCGAGCGGCGCTCGCGCCATGAGGCGGACCGCCGCGCTCCCCTGGGGAAAACCCCACCCGTGTACACGAAGCCGTGACAGGCTGCTTACGCTCGCTTTAGCAGGGCCTAGACTCCCGTGCGTACTAGATCGTCGAACGGCTGTGTTCACTGAGGTCAGGGAGCGAGGGACGGACGTGCCGGAAACGACCGTCGTCGTCGCGGCGGACAAGGGTGTCGTCGTCTCGGCGGAGTACTTCCAGTCCTACTCGGTCGTCGGACTGCTCGCCATCGTGGGCGTGCTGTTCGTCGCGGTGGCCTTCGGGGCCGGGCGCCTGCTGCGGCCCGTGGTCCCGACGCCCGAGAAACTTCTGACGTACGAGTGCGGAGTCGACCCGGTCGGCGAGGGCTGGGCCCACACCCAGGTCCGTTACTACGTCTACGCCTTTCTCTACGTGATCTTCGCGGTCGATTCGATCTTCCTGTTCCCCTGGGCGACGGTCTTCGCCGCCCCCGGCTACGGCGCCACCACCCTCGTCGAGATGTTCATCTTCCTCGGCTTCCTGGCCGTTGGTCTGCTGTACGCATACAAGAAGGGCGTCCTGGCATGGACGTGACCCCCTCCTCTTCCGAGCCCGTGCTGCTGCCGGAGCCGAAGCGGCTGGGCGCGCTGGCCCGCCTCGCGCCCGAGCCGATGAAGGTGGTCCTCAACTGGGGCCGCCGCTACTCGCTCTGGGTCTTCAACTTCGGGCTCGCCTGCTGTGCGATCGAGTTCATCGCGGCGTCGATGGCCCGCCACGACTTCATCCGCCTCGGTGTCATCCCCTTCGCACCGGGCCCGCGCCAGGCCGACCTGATGGTCGTCTCCGGCACGGTCACCGACAAGATGGCTCCCGCGGTGAAGCGCCTGTACGAGCAGATGCCCGAGCCGAAATACGTGATTTCCTTCGGCGCGTGCAGCAACTGCGGCGGCCCCTACTGGGACTCGTACTCGGTGACCAAGGGCGTCGACCAGATCATCCCGGTCGATGTCTACGTACCGGGCTGCCCGCCCCGCCCCGAGGCTCTTCTCCAAGGGATCCTGAAACTTCAGGAGAAGATCGCCCGTGAGTCGCTGAGTGAGCGGTACGGAGTGGCACGTCCTTCGGCGGCGGCTTTGCAGAGTGGGTTGGTTTCGGCTCCGGCGGTGGGCTCTGCTTCGATCAACGGATCGGCCGGGGGCGCGAGTTCCCGGCAGGCTGAGGAATCTGGATCGGGATCCGAATCGGGTTCGGGATCCGATGCGGGATCTGGTTCGGCTTCGGGATCGGGATCGGGATCGGGGGAGGAGAGATGAGCACGGTCGGCTGGCTGCCCGCCCCCGTCGAAGAACTCTTCGGTCCGGAGGCCACCGCCGAGGAGTCCTACGAGGTCCTGACCGTCGACGTCCCGTCGGCGTCCTGGACCTCTGCGCTTCGTACGGCACGTGACGAGCTGGGCTGCACCTACTTCGACTGGCTCAGCGCGGTCGACGAACCCGGCACGGGCTTCCGGGTCGCCGCCCACGTGGCCGCCCTCGCCCCGGTACGCCGACTGCTGCTCCGCACGACGGTGCCGCACGAGTCCGCCGTACTGGAGTCCGCGATCACGGTCTACGCGGGCGCCGCCTGGCACGAACGCGAGACGCACGAGATGTTCGGCGTCACCTTCGAAGGCCACCCGGCGCTGGACCACCTCCTCCTCCCGGAGACCTTCGAGGGCCACCCCCTGCGCAAGGACTTCGTCCTCGCCTCCCGGGTCGCCAAGGCGTGGCCCGGCGCGAAGGAGCCGGGCGAGTCCGAACACGGCGGCCCCAAGCGCCGCCAGATGCTTCCCCCCGGCGTCCCCGACCCCAACGAGTGGGGCCCCCTGAAGGGCCAGCTCCCCCCTGCCCCGGCCCGCCCGGCGCGAGGAGCGGGCCGAGCGGCGGGCGAGCGCCCGGCACGCGGCGCGGCCGCCGGTGCCGGTGCCGGTGCCACGGGGGAGCGTCCGGCGCGGCGCACCCGGTCCGCCTCGGAAGGCTCGGCGAGCCAGGCCGCGACGGCGGCCGGTAGGGCGACTCCTCCGGCGGCGACTCCTCCGTCGACGGCCCCTTCGGCGGAGGGCACCCCTACGGCGGAGGGCGCCCCTGCGGCAACCCCGCCCCGCCGCTCCCGCACCGCGGGCGAGGGCTCAGCCTCCCAGCGCACCCAGCCCCCGGCGGCCGAGGACACACCCTCCTCGCCGCCCAGGACCCCGCGCAGCTCGGACGCCCCGTGGCACCACGCACGCCCGGCCTTCGAGGAGGAAGCGGCACCGGCAGAAGCTTCCGAGGCCACGCCGGAATCCGCGCCTGAAGCCACCCCCGGACACGAAGCCACCGAAGACCCGGACGACAACCCCACAGGAGGCCCGCGGTGAACGACGCGCTCGACGTCACCCTGCGACTCCTCGTCGTCTTCGTCGTCTTCCTCACCTTCCCCCTGCTCATCGGCCAGACCGAGCACAAGGTGATGGCGCACATGCAGGGCCGCCTCGGCCCCATGTACGCCGGCGGCTTCCACGGCTGGGCCCAACTCGTCGCCGACGGCGTGAAGTTCGCGCAGAAGGAGGACGTGGTCCCGGCCGGCGCGGACCGCCGTATCTTCCAGCTCGCCCCCGCCGTAGCCCTGCTGCCGTACCTCCTCGTCCTCCTCGCCATCCCGATCGGCCCCGGAGAGGGCGCCGTCGGCGAGGTCATCGACGCGGGTGTCTTCTTCGTACTGGCCGTCATGGGCGTGGGCGTCCTCGGCGCGCTGATGGCCGGCTGGGCCTCCGCGAACAAGTTCTCTCTCCTCGGCGGCCTGCGCACCGCCGCCCAGCTCCTCGCCTACGAGCTCCCCATGCTCCTCACCGCCGCCTCCGTCGCCATGGCGGCCGGCACGGTCTCGCTGCCCGGCATCGTCGCCGCGTTCGAGTGGTGGTGGCTGCCCTGGCAGATCGTCGGCGCGATCGTCTTCTTCGTGGCGGGCCTCGCCGAACTCCAGCGACCGCCCTTCGACATGCCGGTCGCCGACTCGGAGATCATCTTCGGCGCGTACACCGAGTACACGGGTCTGCGTTTCGCGCTCTTCCTCCTCGCCGAGTACGCCGGAATCGTCGTCCTGTGCGGTCTGACCACCGTCCTCTTCCTCGGCGGCTGGCACGGACCGTGGGGTGCGGACGGGCTCGGCTGGGTCTGGACCCTGCTGAAGACCGCCGTCCTCGCCTTCGTCGTGATCTGGCTCCGCGTCACCTACCCCCGCTTGCGCGAGGACCAGCTCCAGAAGCTCTCCTGGACCCTCCTCGTCCCCCTCGCCCTCGCCCAGATCGCCCTCACGGGCATCGTCAAGGTGGTGATCGAGTAACCATGGCCCCCATTCCTGGCAGCGGCCTCGCCAAGGGCCTGGCCGTCACCCTCCGCACCATGACGCGCAAGTCGGTCACCAAGCAGTACCCTGACGTCCAGCCCGCCCTCCCGCCCCGCACCCGCGGCGTGATCGGCCTGTTCGAGGAGAACTGCACGGTCTGCATGCTCTGCGCCCGTGAGTGCCCCGACTGGTGCATCTACATCGACTCCCACAAGGAGACGATCCCGGCGGCGGCCCCCGGCGGCCGCGAACGCAGCCGTAACGTCCTGGACCGCTTCGCCATCGACTTCTCCCTGTGCATGTACTGCGGTATCTGCATCGAGGTCTGTCCTTTCGACGCCCTGTTCTGGTCCCCGGAGTTCGAGTACGCCGAGACCGACATCCACGAGCTCACCCACGAGCGCGACAAGCTCCGCGAGTGGATGTGGACGGTCCCGGCGCCGCCCGCCCTGGACCCCGCCGCGGAGGAGCCCAAGGAGATCGTCGCGGCCCGCAAGACGGCGGAGAAGCTCGCCGCCGCTCAGTCCGAGCCCCAGGAGGGAGAGTCGTGAACCTCGCCGCGGACAGCCATGGCTTCCTCTCCCCGACCGGCGTCGAGATCACCTTCCTCCTCGTCGGCCTGTTCACCTTCGGCGCGGCCCTGGTCACCGTCACCACCCGGCAGCTGGTGCACGCGGCCCTGTGGCTCGTGGTCACCCTCGGCGGCATCGCCGTCGAGTACCTCCTGCTCACCGCCGAGTTCATCGCCTGGGTGCAGGTCCTCATCTACGTCGGTTCCGTCGTCGTCCTCCTCCTGTTCGGCCTGATGCTCACCCGCGCCCCCATCGGCCGCTCCCCGGACGCCGACTCCGGCAACCGCTGGGTCGCCCTCGCAGTGGCCGTCGTCGCCGCGGCCGCCCTGATCTGGGTGGTCGTCGACGCCTTCCGCACCACCTGGATCGACCTCGACGGCGCCCCCGCGGGATCCACCGAGGTCACCGGCGAGGCCCTCTTCCAGAACTGGGTCCTCCCCTTCGAAGCCCTCTCCGTCCTCCTCCTCGCCGCTCTCGTGGGCGCGATCGTCTTGTCCCGCAAGGCGAAGGCCGACACCACGCCCGCGACCCGCGGAGGAGCCGCCCAGGCTGACAAGGAAGGCGCCCGCTGATGCACCTCGCCTATCCCGCCGTGCTCTCCGCTCTCCTGTTCTGCACGGGCCTGTACGGCGTCCTCGCCCGCCGCAACGCGATCCTGGTCCTGATGTCGGTCGAGCTGATGCTCAACGCCGTCAACCTGAACCTGGTCGCCTTCGACGTCTGGCTCAGCCGGGCCGCCGAGGAGACCCTGCACTCCGGCCAGGCGCTGACCCTGTTCACCATCGCCATCGCCGCAGCCGAGATCGGGATCGGCCTGGCGATCGTCCTCGCCGTCCACCGCAACCGCGGCACCGCGGACATCGATAAGCTCCGGGACACCGCCGAGGGCCACGAGAGCGACACCCCCGACGGCGAGGCGCCGGCCGGTCGGCCAACCGACGAGAAGGCTGAGGCCACCGCGTGACCACGACCACCCTCGCCGTCCTCGTCCCCCTCCTTCCGTTCCTGGGCGCCGCCACCGGCCTGCTCCTGGGCCGCACCGCCCCCGGCTACGTCCGCCCGCTCGCCGTCCTGCCGACACTCACCTCGCTCGTCCTCGCCGTACTGGTCGCCGTCGACCAGGGCGGCGGCCGGGCCGTGAACGCCGCCACCGAGCTCACCCCCACCGGCTCCGTACCGATCGAACTCGCCCTGCACATCGACGGCTTCGCCGCCCTCGTCGCCGTCCTGGTCGGCCTCGTCGCCTCCTGCGTGCAGATCTACTCGACCGGCTACCTGCGCGAGGACCCGCGCTACCCCTCGTACGCCGCCCTCGTCTCCCTGTTCACCTCCGCGATGCTGCTCGTCGTCTACTCCGGCGACCTGATGGTGCTGCTGGTCGGCTGGGAGATCATGGGCATCTGCTCGTACTTCCTGGTGGGCCACTACTGGGAGACCCCGGAGGCCCGCGCCGCCTCCCTCAAGGCCTTCCTGGTCACCAAGCTCGGTGACGTCCCCTTCCTCATCGGTCTGTTCGCGCTGGCCACCGACGCCGGCTCGTTCAGCATCACGAAGATCCTCGGCACCGTCGCGAGCGGCGGCCTCGACCACCCGACGCTGATCGCGCTGCTGCTGCTCGCGGGCGTGGCCGGAAAGTCGGCGCAGTTCCCGCTGCACACCTGGCTCCCCGACGCGATGGCGGGCCCGACCCCCGTCTCCGCGCTGATCCACGCCGCGACGATGGTCGCCGCCGGTGTCTACTTCGTCGCCCGGCTCCTCCCGGTCTTCGAGGCCTCCCAGGCCGCGATGGTCGTCCTCGCCGCCATGGCCGCCGTCACGATGCTCGGCTCCGGCCTCGCCGCCCTCGCCCAGGACGACATCAAGCGCGTCCTCGCCTACTCGACGATCGGCCAGCTCGGCTACATGACCGGCGCCCTCGCCGTCGCCGACCGCGGTGCCGCCGTCTTCCACCTCCTGTCCCACGGCGCTTTCAAGGCGCTGCTGTTCCTCGCGGCAGGCGTGATCATCCACGCCGCCGGCACCAACTCCCTGGCCGCCATGTCCCGCATGCGGAACCTGCGCGACCGGGTCCCGGACGCCTACTGGACGATGACCGTGGCGCTCCTCGCGCTCGCCGCGATCCCGCCCTTCAGCGGCTTCTTCTCCAAGGAGTCCGTCCTCGGCGCCGCCGAGCACGTCTCCACCGGCCACACCGAGCACGCCCCCGCCGCCGCGGGCTGGATCGTCCTCCTCGCCGCCCTGCTCACGGCCCTGCTGACCGCCGCCTACGCGATGCGCCTGTGGCTGCTGGCCTTCCGCGGCCACGGAGCCGAGGCCCCGGACCACGGACGCCAGCCGCTCACCATGACGCTGGTGCTGTGGGTGCTGGCCGTGCCGTCACTCGCCTTCGGCGGCTTCGCCTACGGCACGCTGCCCGACTGGTTCGACGGCCAGGACCTCGCCCCGACCCTGACCACCTCGGTGCTCGGCACCGGCATGGCCCTGGTCGGCGGCATCGTCACCTACGCGGCCTGGCGCCACACCACCGCGCTCGCGGCCCGAGTACCGCTGGGCGCGGTCGCGGCCCACCCGGAGGGCGACGCCGGACTGGTCGAGGCCGAGGCCATCGCGAGCCACGCACCGGCCTACGGAGACGTCGCCTCGGCACCCGACCCGGCGGACCCGGGCCGTCTGCTGCTCGGCCCGCTGCACCGCCACGCGGCCGTCGGCTTCCACCTGGACGCCGTGTACTCGACCCTCTTCGTCCGTCCGGTCCAGGCCGGCGCGAGTCTTGTCCGGTTCCTCGACCGAGAGGTCGTCGACACCTACGTCCGTGCGGCGGGCGCCCTGCCTCGCTGGCTCGGCGTCGCCGTACGGCGGGCCCAGACCGGAAACGTGCAGACCTATGTGAGCGCGCTGCTCGCCGGAACCGTCGTCCTGGCGGTCGCCGCCGTCCTCGTCGCCACGGGAGCGTGAGCAGGCGTGATCGATATCAACGAGTCCGTGATGCAGTTTCTTCTGGCGTTGATCGTCGTCGGCCCGCTCCTCGGTGCCGTCGCCGCTCTCCTGCCCGCCCCGCCCGGACTGAAGGGGAAGTCACCCCAACAGGCCGTGCTGCGGCACGGCGTCACGGTCACCGGCGTGATCCTCATCGCCGCGATCGTCCTCGCGCTCGGCTTCGACCACGACCAGCCGTCGAGGATGCAGGCCACGACCGACATCAGCTGGATCCCCGCACTCGACGTGCGCATCCATCTGGGCATCGACGGCATCTCCCTCCCCCTTCTGGTCCTGACCGCGCTGCTGAGCTTCCTCTGCGCGCTCTACTCGTACTTCAAGATGCCCGCGGGGCCGACCCCGAAGGCCTTCGTCGCACTGCTGCTCGTCCTGGAGTCCGGCACCCTCGCCACCTTCGCCGTCCTCGACCTGCTGCTGTTCTTCCTCGCCTTCGAGATGGTCCTGATCCCGATGTACTTCCTCATCGCCCGCTGGGGCGGCGAGGGGCGGACGCAGGCCGCCTGGAAGTTCATCCTCTACACGCTGCTCGGTTCGGTCGTCATGCTGCTCGGCCTGCTCCTGATCGGGATCAAGGCGGGCACTTTCGACATGGTGGCACTCGCCACTGACAACGGCCGGTCACTGACCGCATCCGTGCAGGTCATCGCCGTTCTGGCGATCGGTCTCGGGCTCGCCGTCAAGACCCCGATGTGGCCGCTGCACAGCTGGCTGCCGGACGCCCACACCGCCGCCCCCACCGTCGGCTCGGTGCTGCTGGCCGGCGTCCTGCTGAAGATGGGTACGTACGGGTTCGTCCGGATCCTCCTCCCCATCACCCCCGACGGCTTCGCGGACTTCGCGCCCTACCTCGCCGCCTTCGCCGTGGTCGGCATCATCTACGGATCCCTGGCCTGCCTGGCCCTCGCCAAGCAGGGCGCGAAGGGCGACCTCAAGCGCCTCATCGCCTACTCCTCCGTCGGCCACATGGGCTTCGTCCTGCTCGGCATCGCGACCATGACCCCGACCGGCGTGAACGGCGCGCTGTTCGCCAACATCGCCCACGGCCTGATCACCGGCCTGCTCTTCTTCCTGGTCGGCGCGCTGAAAGACCGCACCGGCACGACCGACCTCGACACCCTCGCCGAGGAGACGGGAGCGGCGCTGTACGGCAAGGCCCCGCGCCTCGGCGGACTGCTCGCCTTCGCCGCGGTGGCCTCGCTGGGCCTGCCCGGGCTCGCCGGGTTCTGGGGCGAGATGCTCGCCCTGTTCGGCGCCTTCGAACCCGCCGAGCAGCTCAGCCGCCCGGCGTTCCTCACCTTCATGGCGATCGGCGTGTTCGGCACCCTGCTCACCGCCGCCTACCTGCTGATCGTGGTCCGCCGGGTCTGCATGGGCGCCGTACCGCGGCAGGGCCCGAAACTCGCCGACGTGCAGATGTACGAATTCGCGGCCTGGACCCCGCTCGTCGCCCTCACCGTCGTCGCCGGACTGTGGCCGAAAACCCTCCTCGGCCTGACCGACCCGGCCGTGCAGCAGCTTCTCGCAGGAGGCACCCGATGAGCTCCCTGGCCCAGCCGCTGGCCGCGTCCGTCGTCCAGGACGTCGACTGGCTCGCCATCGCGCCGCCCACCCTCACGGCGGTCGTCGGACTCGTCGTCCTGGTCGCCGACCTCTTCGTCGCGGAGCACCGGAAGGCGCTGCTCGGCTGGACGTCGGTCGCGGGCCTCGCCGCGGCGACGCTGCTCCTGCTGCCCCTCCTGGACGGCGACCGCTCCACCTTCTGCCTGACCGGCGCCCCCGACATCTGCAGCTACACAGCCGACCGCTTCACGCTCGTCCTGCAGCTCCTGGTCCTCGGCGGCGCCCTCCTGGCCGCCCTCCTGTCGGTCACCGCCCTCAAGGACGAGAACAAGAGACTCCCCGAAGGGGAGTTCTGGTTCCTGCTGCTCTCCTCCGCCGCGGGCGCCGCCCTGCTGCCCGCCTCCCGCGACCTCGCGACCCTCATCGTCGCCCTGGAAGTCGCCTCGCTGCCCGCCTTCGCCCTGGTCGGCCTGCGGCACGGCGACCGCAAGTCCTCCGAGGCCGCCCTGAAGTTCTTCCTGTCCTCGGTCACCGCGACCGCGGTCAGCCTGATGGGCATCAGCTTCGTGTACGCCTCCACCGGCACCCTGTACCTCACCCAGATCGCGGACCGCATCCAGAACGTCGACGGACAGCTGGACACCCTCGCCCAGACCGGTGTCGTCCTCACCCTCGTCGGCTTCGCCTTCAAGACGGCCGCCGTCCCCTTCCACTTCTGGGTCCCGGACACCTATGTGGGAGCCCCGCTCCCCATCGCCGCCTACCTCTCGGTCGTCGGCAAGGCCGTCGGCTTCTCCGGCCTGATCCTCGTCACGGTCATCGCCCTGCCGTCGTACGCCGACGTCTGGGGCCCGGCGCTGGCCGCCCTGGCCGCCCTGACCATGACCGTCGGCAACGTCGGCGCCCTGCGCCAGCAGCCCACGCGCGCGTACAGCGCGGTACGGCTGCTCGCCTGGTCCTCGGTCGGCCAGGCCGGCTACCTCCTCGTACCGATCGCCGCCGCCGCGTACTCCGACGACCCGGAGCGCTCCATCGGCTCCACGCTCGCGTACGCCCTCATGTACGGCGCCGTGAACCTCGGCGCCTTCGCCGTGGCCGCCCTGGTGGGCCGTACGCACGCCCTCAACCGCCTCACCGACTACCGGGGCCTGTACGCCAAGAACCCGCTCTCCGCGCTCGTCCTGGCCTTCTTCCTGCTCTGCCTCGCCGGACTGCCGCCGGGCATCATCGGCCTCTTCGCGAAGGTCACCGTCTTCTCGGCGGCCGTGGACGCGGGGCTCGGCTGGCTGGCCGTCGTCATGGCTGTCAACGTGGTGATCGCGCTGTTCTACTACCTCCAGTGGACGGCCCTGCTCTTCCGCGCCCCCGAGGGCGAGCCCGTACGGCACCGGGGCCCCGCGCCCGTCACGGCCGCCATCGCCGTCACCGCCGTCCTGGGTGTCGCCCTGTCCGGAGCCCCCCAGCTGGTCCTGCGCTTCGCCGACACAAGCCTGTTCTGAGCCTGCGCCAAGGCCGCAGCCACCGCAGGCGCAAGCGGCGTACAACGACACCGCGTTCCAGAGCGTCACGATCAATGAGGGCAAGCCCATCGTGGTGGGCGGCAAGGGACCATCGACGCGAAGCTCGTCGTCTACGGCCAGCCCTTCTTCCTGGAGGGCGAGACCGGCCACAACATGAGCTGCGTGCAGACCACGTCGACCGTGAGCACCTGCACCGGAACCGCACGCAAGGACGGCACGCTCACCGTCACCGGGCAGCTCACTCGCCCGGACTGGCAGTCGCGGGACGTGGACGGTACGGCGATCCCCGTCGGGTACGCGGGGCAGTCGGTGCGGCTCCAGCTCAAGAAGTCCGGCGCCACCTCCTACAGCACCGTGAAGACGGCCACCACCGACGCTGACGGCAAGCTGCGCACGACCGTCAAGGCGACGGCTTCCGGCGCCTGGCGCTGGGTGTTCTCCCAGAACAGCACCTCCGCGGCCGCCGTCTCCACGGGCGACGGCATCACCCTGCTGAAGGTGTCGAAGCGGACGGCGGACGCGCCCCCTGAGCCTCGATCAAGACCGTCACCACGGACTCGGCCGGATATCTGACGACGACCACCATCGCGAACGCCGCGGGCTACTGGCGCTGGTCCTACGCGTGCAGCACGACGGTCGCCTCCGTGGACGCGACCGGAGACGGCGTCGCCCTGAAGTAGCGGCCCCGACGAGAAGGGGGACGGGAACGGCACCCGCCCCCTCCGTGACACGGCGCCGCCCTCACCCGTACGGCCCACCCGTACGGCCGCGTGCACCAGGGAACCCCAGACCCTCGCCTGGCGTTGACCAGTACGGGAGGGTCCACTGGACGTGTCAGCACGACACCAGTGGCATCGGAGATCGATCAGCGAAGGGTTCCCCTGCCGCACCACTTGGAGGGCGTACCGTGCACCGCCGGCACAACGGGCTCAGGACCGCAGTACTCCTCGGGGGGCTGTCCGCACTCATCATCGTCATCGGCAGCTTCTTCGGCCGCATGGGGCTCGTCGTCGCTGTCGTCATCGCCCTGGGCACCAACGCGTACGCGTACTGGAACAGCGACAAACTCGCGCTCCGCGCGATGCGCGCCCGCCCGGTCAGCGAGTTCGAGGCCCCGGCGCTGTACCGCATGGTCCGTGAGCTCTCCACCCAGGCCCGCCAGCCCATGCCGCGTCTGTACATCTCCCCGACGGAGGCCCCCAACGCCTTCGCCACCGGCCGTAACCCGCGCAACGCCGCCGTGTGCTGCACCGAGGGCATCCTGCGCCTGCTCGACGAGCGCGAGCTGCGGGGCGTCATCGGCCACGAGCTCAGCCATGTCTACAACCGGGACATATTGATCTCGTCGGTGGCCGGCGCCCTCGCCTCCGTGATCATGTTCCTGGTCAACTTCGCCTGGCTGATCCCGATCGGCCGCTCCGACGACGATGACGGCCCCGGCCTGCTCGGCATGCTCCTCATCATGATCCTCGGCCCGCTCGCCGCCAGCGTCATCCAGCTGGCGATCAGCCGTTCCAGGGAGTACGAGGCGGACGCCTCCGGCGCCCAGCTCACCGGCGACCCGCTCGCCCTCGCCAGCGCCCTGCGCAAGCTCGAATCGGGCACCAAGCAGCTTCCGTTGCCTCCTGAGCCCCGGATCGAGACGGCGAGCCACATGATGATCGCGAACCCCTTCCGGCCCGGACAGGGGCTGTCCAAGATGTTCTCGACACACCCGCCGATGGCCGAGCGAATCGCCCGGCTCGAGAAGATGGCAGGTCCCCACCAGTGAAGACAATCCTGAACGTCATCTGGCTCGTCCTCAGCGGCTTCTGGCTGTTCCTGGCCTACCTGGTCGCGGGCCTGCTGCTGTGCATCACGATCATCGGGATCCCGTTCGGCATCGCCGCATTCCGAATCGGCGTCTACGCCCTGTGGCCCTTCGGGTACACCACGGTCGAACGGCGGGACGCGGGCGCGCCCTCCTGTATCGGCAACGTCCTGTGGCTGGTCCTGGCGGGCTGGTGGCTGGCCCTCGGCCATATCGCCACCGGCCTCCTCCTGTGCGTCACGATCATCGGCATCCCGCTCGGCATCGCGAACTTCAAGCTGATCCCGGTGTCGCTGCTGCCGCTGGGCCGCGAAATCGTGCGGACGGACCAGGCGTTCGCGGCGACACGCTGGTAGACGACCGGCTCCCGGGTTTTCCACAGCCCGGAGTTGTCCACAGGCCAGCTCGATTGTCAGTGCCGGCTTGCATCATGAACGCATGACCGAGATCGAGCAGTTGCTGGCACGGGTGGCGGCCAAGGCCCACAGCACCCACCCGTGGGGCTGGACTTCCCTCCCCGAGCCCGTCGACGCGGCCGCCCCGGCCCGCGCCGAGGCCGCGCTGGGGTTCCCCCTGCCCCCGCTGCTCACCGAGCTCTACCTGCGCATAGGCGACGGCGGATTCGGCCCGGAGTACGGCCTGTTGCCCCTGCTCGACGGCCCGCCGTCCGGCGAACCCGCCGCCGTCGTGCAGTACCTCGCCAACCGCGAGAGCGGCCGCAAGGACCCCGACTGGCCCTGGCCCGAGGGCGTCCTGCCGATCTCCCACTGGGGCTGCGCGATGTACGCGTGCGTGGACTGCCTCGCCCCCGAGGCCACCGTCCTGCTCTTCGAACCGAACGCCGACACCAGTGACCACGCCTGGTACGTGGACGCACCCAGCCTCGAACACTGGCTGCACACCTGGGTCGAGGGCACCGGCTGGTACGAGGAGACGAACGACGACATGGACCTGGCCCCGTGGACCGACTTCCGCATACGGACGGCGCGGGCCTCGTAGCGCCCCTGGGCAACAGGTCGTCGGAGAGCGCCCTCTTGGGCATCGCGTCCCTGGGAACGGGCGATCGGCTGCCCGTACGGCTCCCTACGCAGCCCGCAGCTTCCGCCGCACCCCGTACGCCACGACCCCCACCACCAGCACACCCGCGCCCACGACCACCGACACCCAGGGCAGCGCGAACGCCAGGACCACGCATCCGAGGAGACCCACCGCCGGCACCGCCCGCGCGGACAGGCTCGAACCGAGCGTCCAGGCCGAGGCGTTCGCCACCGCGTAGTACGCCAGCACACCGAAGGAGGAGAACCCGATGGCCCCGCGCACATCCACGGTTGCGGCCAGCACCGCGACCACCACGCCCACGGCGAGCTCCGCCCGGTGCGGCACCTGGAACCGCGGGTGCACGGCCGCCAGAGCGCCGGGCAGATGCCGGTCACGCGCCATCGCCAGCGTGGTCCGGGAGACGCCCAGGATCAGCGCGAGCAGCGAGCCCAGCGCGGCCACGGCGGCGCCGACCCGGACGACCGGCACCAGACCCGGCACCCCGGCCGCCCGGACCGCGTCGGCCAGCGGAGCGGTCGCGTCCCCGAGACCGTCCGAGCCCAGCACGGTCAGGACGGCCACCGCCACGCACACGTACACCGCCAGGGCGATACCCAGGGCGATCGGGATCGCGCGCGGGATGGTGCGGGCCGGGTCGCGCACCTCCTCGCCGAGGGTCGCGATCCGCGCGTACCCGGCGAACGCGAAGAACAGCAGACCGGCCGCCTGAAGCACCCCGCCCAGACCGCCGGAGGCCCCGATGTCCAGCCGCCCGGCATCGGCCTCCCCGGACGTCAGACACACGACCACCACGCAAGCGAGGACCGCCAGCACCACCGCCACGATCACCCGCGTCAGCCAGGCGGACTTCTGGACACCGCCGTAGTTCACCGCGGTCAGCGCCACCACGGCCGCGACCGCCACGGCGTGCGCCTGGTCCGGCCAGACGTACGCGCCCACGGTGAGCGCCATCGCCGCACAGGAGGCCGTCTTCCCGACCACGAACGCCCAGCCCGCGAGATAGCCCCAGAACTCCCCGAGCCGCTCCCGGCCGTACACATAGGTGCCACCGGAGGCGGGGTACAGCGCGGCCAGCCGCGCCGAGGAGGTGGCATTGCAGTAGGCGACCACAGCGGCGACGGCGAGCCCGATCAGCAGCCCGGAACCGGCGGCGTGAGCCGCGGGCGCCAGGGCGGCGAAGATTCCGGCCCCGACCATCGAGCCGAGCCCGATGACCACGGCGTCGCCCACGCCCAGGGTGCGCCGGAGCCCGGCGGAGGACTGTGCCATGGGCCGAACCCTACTGATCACCGCAACCGCAGGGTGCAGCGAGGACGTCCTCGCCAACAACAGGCGGCCAACAACAGGCGGCCAACAACAGGCGGCCAACAACAGGCGTTCGCCTGAGCACGCCCCCCGAACCGCAGCCAGCAGGCGGGAAGGGTGGGCACCCGCCAGGTGCCCACCCTTTCTCGCGGATTACCGGTAGTTGACGAACTGCAGGGCGAAGTCGAAGTCCTTGCCCTTCAGGAGGGCGATGATGGCCTGGAGGTCGTCGCGGCTCTTGGAGCTGACCCGGAGCTCGTCGCCCTGGACCTGGGCCTTCACGCCCTTGGGGCCCTCGTCCCGGATGATCTTCGCGACCTTCTTGGCGTTCTCCTGGGAGATGCCCTCCTCGATCGTCGCGAAGATCTTGTACTCCTTGCCGGAGAGCTGCGGCTCGCCCGCGTCCAGGGCCTTCAGCGAGATGCCGCGCTTGATCAGCTTGGACTGGAAGACGTCGAGGACAGCGTTCACCCGGTCCTCGGAGTTCGCCTCCATGAGGATCTTGTCACCGGACCACGCGATCGAGGCGCCCACGCCCTTGAAGTCGTAGCGCTGGGAGATCTCCTTGGCGGCCTGGTTGAGGGCGTTGTCGACCTCCTGCCGCTCGACCTTCGAGACGATGTCGAAACTGGAGTCGGCCATGTCCTGTGGCTCCTTGTATCGGGGTCCGTGTC
This sequence comes from Streptomyces cinnabarinus, assembly GCF_027270315.1. Lineage (NCBI taxonomy): Bacteria > Bacillati > Actinomycetota > Actinomycetes > Kitasatosporales > Streptomycetaceae > Streptomyces > Streptomyces cinnabarinus. Next base: position 5,291,343 of record NZ_CP114413.1, read on the forward strand.
GGGTGCGTATCGGCGTACGTGGGGGCGACCGCCGAGCCCGGCATAGGTCCCGGGCCGCATCCGGACAAGCCTAGCCACCCCCGGTCCTCGGGGCCGAGATCAATCGGGTGGCGAAGCACCCCTCGGCATCGGGTATTGTTTACGTCGTTGCCAGAGAGTGCGGCCGAAGGGTCGTTCGAACGGCAGCAAACCCCGGCGGTGTGCCCGAGCGGCCAAAGGGAGCAGACTGTAAATCTGCCGGCTCAGCCTTCCCAGGTTCGAATCCTGGCGCCGCCACGCTGAGAGAAACCCCCTCTGATCAGGTCCTAGCCTGATCAGAGGGGGTTTCTGTTTTGCTCTCCTCGTCCGGTTCGTCGTGGACGGGACGTGTCCCCCAGGTGTCCCCCGGGGTGATCATGTTCACCAGGCTCATTCCACTCACGGAGAGCCACGTCGATCCGGCAGTTCGCGCGTTCCCACGTCTCCTTCCCCAGGAACTGGGGCGTCGAATTCCGCCGGCCTCAGGCGCTGGGTGTCTCTTCTGCCCTTCCCTGCCAGTAGGCGAGGTTGTGACGAGTGATCAGATGGAGGAATGGTCCTCGCCCAGAACCCGGACTCGGTCGGGCAGCAGCTGCTCGTACGCGGCGGCAGCACCGGCCGCATCTCCCGTCGCCCCCGCCACCCGGCGAGGTTGCTGCGAGTGGTCAGGGTGTCTGGGTGGTCGGGGCCTTGAACTCACCATGGGTGAGGTCGACATGATCCCCACCCTCAACGCCGTACCGCGCCTTCCCGCCCGCCACCGAAACCCCCTCGAACACGGCCGGATCCAGCAACCAGACCGTATCCGCGCAGCCACCCCGGCCACTGGTCGTTCGCAAAAACCCGCAGGTCACGGACAGATGACTCAGCCCGTTGCATCTGGCGATTCGGCCTTCCCAGGGTCGAACTCCTCGGTCGGCGCCCAAGGGGCCAGGCACACTGGGCGCATGTCCGCTCGTCGTAGGAGTTGCCCCGAGTGCCGTCGGGAGATCGCTGTGGTGGCCGGGCGGTTCGCTCGGCATGATCCGGCCGGCGCTCGGGGGAGCGGCGAGCTCGTTTCCTGCCCCGGGTCGCGGCGCATGGCCGAACTCGGGGCCGTCCAGCCGTCGTTGGACGGATATGTCGTGCCGGAGATGCCCGGTCAGTTGCCGTTGTTCTGAGGCGGGCTCAGTTGCCCGCGACCGACTTCACCGCCACCGTCACCGGTGCCGAGCCGCTGACCAGTTCCAGGGTCAGTCCGGCCGTGGCCGGGGTGTCGATCAGTTCCGCCAGGGCGGCGGCCACGTCGTCGCGGGGGATCGGGCCGCGGCCCGTGTGGGCCTCCAGGCGGACCAGTCCGGTGCCTGCGTCGTTCGTCAGCATGCCGGGGCGCAGGATCGTCCAGTCCAGGGCGTCCAGGCCACGGACGTACTCGTCCGCCTCGCCCTTCGCCCGCAGGTAGACGTCGAAGACCTCACTGCCCTCGTGCTTGGCGTTCGCGCCCATCGACGACACGACCACGTACCGGCCCACGCCCGCCCGCACCGCCGCGTCCGCGAACAGGATCGCCGCGTCCTTGTCCACCGTCTCCTTGCGGGACGCCCCGCTGCCCGGCCCGGCGCCCGCCGCGAAGACCGCCGCGTCCGCACCCTGAAGATACGCCGCGACCTCCTCCAGCGACGCCGACTCCAGGTCCAGCAGCACTGGTTCGGCGCCCGCCTCCCGCAGATCGTCGCCCTGTTCGGCGCGGCGGATGATGCCCGCCACCTCGTCCCCGCGCGCGGAGAGCAGCCGCTCGAGTCGCAGCGCGATCTGACCATGACCACCAGCGATGACAATGCGCATGTCTTCGACCGTACGCCCGGACGGCCGCATTCGCCGCACGAGTTCCCTTGGCGCGCAATACCCGGCTCGCGCGCCCTTTCGCGCCGTGGCATGCCCTGCTCGGAAGCACGCCCCGAGCACGTCACACGGCCTCCGAGTACGCCACACGGTCTCCGAGCGCGCCGCGCGCCCCGAGCGCGTCATACGCCCTTCACGCCCGCGCGCCCCAATTCACCTGCGCCCCGCGCACACCCAATCCCGCACGCCCGGCGCGCGACTCGTTTCACGCGCCCCGCGCACCCCCAACTACGCGCGCCCCCCGCCCGCCCCGACCACCCCTCAGGAAACCTCTCCCCGCCCTTGCCGAGGCAGCCCCAACTCCACAGCCGCCGCCGAGTTGCAGTACTCCCGCACCGCGCTCGTCCGCGCCACCACACGCCCCCGGTGGACCACGATCCGGCTGTACGCCAGGGACAGCGCGCCGGAGAGCCGGTCGCCGCGCACGGCGAGCAGGTCGGCGGGGAAGCCCGCCTCGACGCGGATCTCGGGCAGGCCGAGGACCGTCCGCGCGGCCGAACTCACCGTGTCGTAGGCGTCTTCGGGACCGAGGCCGTAGCGGGAGGCGAGAAGGTACGCCGCCTCCAGGGGGTCGCCGCGGCCCACGGGGTTGGACACGTCCCGCAGCGAGCCGCTCCCGGCCGCCACCCGCACCCCGGCCGCGCGCAACAGCCGTACCGGAGCCGTGCCCCGGCGTTCCACGCCGCCGCAGCCGCCCTGGGGCAGGCACACCACCGTCACGCCGGCGGCGGCGAGTTGGTCGGCCGTGCGGGACGCCGCGTCGGCCGGCAGGCGGTCGAGGCCGCCGCAGGGGCCGAGGGTCACTCCGGGGCGCAGTCCGCCCGCCATCGCCGCCAGCCGGGACAGCCGGGCCGGGTCGTCGGCGTCGGTGTGGAGGTCGACGGGGCAGCCGTGCTCGGAGGCCAGTTCCAGGACTGTCTCCGCATAGCCCGTCGGATCGGGGTCCAGGTCGGGACAGCCGCCCACCACCGAGGCACCCATCTTCAGCGCGTCCCGCAGTATCGCCAGCCCGTCCGCGCCGGCCACGCCGGTCAGCAGTCGCGGCATCGCCACCGCGGTCAGTTCGGTGAGCCCGCGCAGCGAACGCCGGGCGCGCAGGACGGCGGACAGGGCGCCGAGGCCCTGGACGTCGCCCACGCGTACGTGCGCCCGGAGCGCCGTTGCTCCGTGGCCGAGTTGGAGGAGCGCGGCCTCCGTCGCCCGGCGCTGGACGTCCTGGGGGTCGTAGGAGACCGGACCGCCCGCGTCGGCGGAGAGCGCGGTGTCGCCGTGGGCGTGCGGTTCGGCGGGGGCCGGGAGGAGGAGGTAGCCGGTGAGGTCCACGCGCGTGCCGCACGCGTGCGTGCCGCTCTCCGTCAGGCTCCCGGCCGTGCCCACCGCCTCGATGCGCCCGCCGCCCAGCCGGACGTCCACGGTGCGGCCGTCGGTGAGGCGTGCCCCGCACAGCAACAGCGCGGCCGGGTCGGACGGCCCCGGGGACGACGAGGACGAAGAGGACGACGAGTGGGGCGGCTGGGGCTGACTGTCAGGCATCGCGCTCCAGGTGCTCGTGCTCGGGACTGCGACGTGCTCGCGGTACTACGCGCGGAACCGCTCCTACGCGCGGAACCACGCGGGGACGCAAGATCACGCAGAGTGAGTCGAGCCTAGGGTGGTGATCCGCTCGCGGCCGGGAGGAGCGCAATAGTCGTACCGGTGTGGTCCGGCGTGCGAGGGCCGCGTGAAGAGGCCGTGGTGGTGACGGCTGAGGCGCCTGGGAAGCCCGCCGGATCGGGGTGCCGATCGGGGCGCCGAGGGTGCCGCGAAACGGATTTGGGTGAACGGCGGCGGAGCGTGTAATGTCTTCATCGCTCGCCCCAATAGCTCAGTCGGCAGAGCGTCTCCATGGTAAGGAGAAGGTCAACGGTTCGATTCCGTTTTGGGGCTCTGGTGTGAAAGGTTCTCGTCGCGAGGCGGGAACTGATCGCATCAAAGCGGTGTAGCTCAGTCGGTAGAGCAAGCGGCTCATAATCGCTGTGTCACCGGTTCAAGTCCGGTCACCGCTACTGACAGTAGCCGATTGTGGGGTCGGTCCTTCGATCGGCTACTCTTTCTTGCGTTAATTCAGTCCTATCCGTTCGTCAAGGAGCACTCACGTGGCTGCCACCGACGTCCGCCCGAAGATCACGCTGGCCTGCGTGGAGTGCAAGGAGCGGAACTACATCACCAAGAAGAACCGGCGTAACAACCCGGACCGACTGGAGATGAAGAAGCACTGCCCGCGTTGCAACGCGCACACCGCGCACCGCGAGACGCGATAAATCAGGCTCGTACGACGAGGCCGTCCCCGTAACAGGGGGCGGCCTTGCGTCGTTTCGTCGGCCGGAACCGAGCGGTAACCCCTCGTCCGGCCCGACGGGATCAGAGCAGACCGGGAAGTCACAGCAGACAACAGGAGGTGCCGAGCCCATGGCGCTCGACCAGTCCTTCGTCGGGCGGACCTATCCGCCCACCGCCCCCTACGAGGTCGGTCGCGAGAAGATCCGTGAGTTCGCGGAAGCGGTGGGGGACGCCAACCCGGCGTACACGGACCCGGAGGCCGCCAAGGCGCTCGGTCACCCCGATGTGATCGCCCCGCCGACCTTCGTCTTCGCGATCACCTTCAAGGCGGCCGGCGAGGTCGTCGCCGACCCCCAGCTCGGCCTGGACTACAGCCGGGTGGTGCACGGCGACCAGAAGTTCGCCTACGCCCGTCCGGTGCGTGCCGGGGACCGGCTGACGGTCACCTCGACCATCGAGGCGATCAAGTCCCTCGCGGGCAACGACATCCTGGACATCCGCGGCGAGGTCCACGACGAGGCGGGGGAGCACGTCGTGACCGCATGGACGAAGCTGGTCGCCCGCGCGGCCGAGGAGGCGTGAGCAACACCATGACGGCGAAGATTTCGTACGGCGACGTCGAGGTCGGCACCGAGCTGCCCGCGCAGACGTTCCCTGTGACCCGTGCCACGCTCGTCCAGTACGCGGGCGCCTCGGGCGACTTCAACCCGATCCACTGGAACGAGAAGTTCGCCAAGGAGGTCGGGCTGCCGGACGTCATCGCGCACGGCATGTTCACCATGGCCGAGGCGATCCGGGTGGTGACCGACTGGGCCGGTGACCCGGGCGCGGTCGTCGAGTACGGCGTCCGCTTCACCAAGCCCGTCGTCGTCCCGAACGACGACCAGGGCGCCACGATCGAGGTCAGCGGCAAGGTCGCGGCCATGCTCGACGACAACACGGTCCGCGTGGACCTGACGGCGACCAGCGCGGGCCAGAAGGTGCTGGGCATGTCACGGGCGGTCGTCCGCCTGGCGTGACGGCACGCGCGTGGCTGTGATGTAAGGGGCGTCCTCCCTTGAGGGGCGCCCCTACATGCTGGGTCCCCAGCCGGGCTCCAACTGCTGATGCCGACAAGCAAAATGAGCCCGTGGACACAGACGAACGCGCCGCCGCCCTGGTAACGGCAGCCTGGCAGGCCATACGGGACGACCATCGCGTACGGGCCGACCTGTGGGAGGCGGCTTACACAGAACCCCGCCTCCGGCAGCTCTTCCCCTGGTCCGGAATGGGCGAGCTCCACTTCAGCCGCTGCACCGGCTCGCGCTGGACCTGGGACATCCCCTTCGTCATGCCCGCCACCGCGAGCGCCTACCTGGTCGCCGGCCCGCTCCGGACCCAGGTGGTAGGCCCGGTGGCCACCGCCCTGGAGGCGGCCGCCATGGTCGTCCAGCGGCTCCCCGCGGGCTGCGGCCCCGCCTTCCTCGGTACGCCGGAAGAACTGGCAGCCCACGAAGCCCGGCACCGGCGGCACCTCGGCCCTTGACGAAGTTAGTGATTGAGTACTAACTTTCAAACATGGTCAGGATGAGCGCAGAGGAGCGGCGCGAGAGCGTCATCCGCGCGGCGATGAGCGAGTTCGCCCGCGGTGGCTACCACGGCACGTCGACCGAGGCGATCGCCAAGCGGGTCGGTGTCTCGCAGCCGTATCTCTTCCGGCTCTTCCCGGGCAAGAAGGCGATCTTCCTGGCGGCGGCGGCGCGCTGCGTCGAGGAGACCATCCGCACCTTCGCGGAGGCCTCCGAGGGACTGGAGGGCGAAGAGGCCCTGCATGCCATGGCGAACGCCTACACCAAGGTCATCGCCGAGCACCCGGAGCGGCTGCTCATGCAGATGCAGACCTACGTCGCCGTAGGGGCCGCCGAGGAGGAGGGCGACCACGAGTTCGGCGCGGCGGTGCGCGACGGCTGGATGCGACTGTGGGACACCGTGCACCTGCCGCTCGGTGCCGACGTCAACGAGACGACGACGTTCCTGGCGTACGGCATGCTCGTCAACTGCCTGGTCGCCATGGGATTCCCGCCCGAGCACCGGGTGTGGGAGGGGCTCTACCCGTCCGCCCGCACCAAGGGGCGGCTCGAACACTGAGGCACAAGGAAGGCGTTTTTGGCGCCTTTTCATGATCGTCGAAGTTAGTCATCAATTACTAACCGAACCGCTGAGCACCCTCTGGGGGAGAGATGTCACAGCAGACCGCACCTCGTGGAGGACCCCTCTGGGCCCTCGTCATCACCAGCGTCGCCGGATTCATGGCGGCCCTGGACAACCTCGTCGTCACCACCGCGCTGCCCTCCATCCGGGAGGACCTGGGCGGGGGACTGCACGACCTGGAATGGACGGTGAGCGCCTACACCCTCACCTTCGCCGTCCTGCTGATGTTCGGCGCGGCCCTCGGCGACCGCTTCGGGCGCCGCCGGCTCTTCCTCGTCGGGATCACGATCTTCACCGGCGCCTCCGCCGCCGCGGCCATGGCACCCGGCATCGACTCCCTGATCGCCGCCCGCGCGGTGCAGGGCGTCGGCGCGGCGATCATGATGCCGCTGACGCTGACTCTGCTGACGGCCGCGGTGCCCGCCGCCAAGCGCGGGATGGCGTTCGGGATCTGGGGCGCGGTCAACGGGCTCGCGGTCGCCTCCGGGCCGCTCATCGGCGGCAGCCTCACCGAGCACATCTCCTGGCAGTGGATCTTCTGGCTGAACGTTCCGCTGGGCCTGATCCTGCTCCCGCTCGCCCGCCTTCGCCTCGCCGAGTCCCACGGCACCGGCGCCCCGCTCGACCTCCCCGGCACCCTCCTGGCCAGCGGCGGCCTCTTCGGCATCGTCTACGGCCTGGTCCGCGGCCCCGCCGACGGCTGGGCCGCGCCCCTGGTCCTCACCGGTCTCTTTGCCGGCGGCGCCCTGCTCGTCGGCTTCGTCCTCTACAGCACCCGCGCCAAGAACCCGATGCTGCCGATGCGGCTGTTCCGCTCCCGTGCCTTCTCCGGGATCAACGCCGCGAGCATGCTGATGTTCCTCGGCATGTTCGGCTCGATCTTCCTGCTCAGCCAGTACATGCAGGGCGTGCTCGGCTACTCGCCCACCGAGGCGGGACTGCGGATGCTGCCCTGGACCGGTATGCCGATGCTGGTCGCGCCGATCGCCGGCATCCTCTCCGACCGGATCGGCGGCCGCCCGGTCGTCGCCACCGGCCTCTTCCTCCAGGCCGCCGGCCTCGGCTATCTGGCCTACGTCATCACCGCGGACGCCTCCTACGGCATCCAGCTGCCCGGACTGGTCATCAGCGGCGTCGGCATGGCCCTGTTCTTCGCACCGGCCTCCGCTCTGGTGATGTCCAGCGTCCGGGCCTCGGAACAGGGCGTCGCCTCCGGTGCCAACAACGCGCTGCGCGAGGTGGGCGGCGCGCTCGGCATCGCCATCATGTCGTCGATCTTCGCGGCCCAGGGCGGCTACGAGACCGGACAGACCTTCGTCGACGGGCTGAAGCCCGCCCTGGTGACCGGCGCCTCGCTGGTCGCCGTCGCCGGAGTCGCCGCCCTGTGCATCCCGGGCCGCAGGCGCGCCGAGCGCGTCGAGAGCCAGGACGCGCCCGCCCCCGTACTCGAGACCGCCGGCCGCTGAGGAGGACACCATGCCCACGCTTCCCTGGACCGTCCCGAACACCCCGCCCACCGGCGCCGAGGTGCATGTCTTCGCCTCCCGCTTCGAGACCCGCAGCCGCTGGGGCGCGCTGAAGTTCTTCCTCCGCACACCCGGCGTGTGGCGGCAGGTCAGCCGGGCGCCCGGCGCGTACGGCGCCGCCCTGAAGGCGCAGCCGCTCAAGCGGACCTTCTGGACCCTGTCCGCCTGGGAGTCGCCGCAGGCCCTCAAGACCTTCGCCCGCTCCGGCACCCACGCCCCGACCTCCCGGGGCCTGGCCCCCCTCATGCGGGACGCGAAGTTCGCCACCTGGACGGCGAAGAGCGACGAGCTCCCGCTCGACTGGGCCGAGGCCGCCCGCCGGCTGAGCTGAGCCCTGGATGCCGTACCGAAGACGGCCCCGCCCTGACCGGTGGGGCCGTTCTCGTACCCTTGAGCGCGTGCAGGAACTCCACGATGCCCCGCTCGCCCCGCTGACCACCTTCCGACTGGGCGGACCGGCCACCCGGCTGGTCACCGCCACCACCGACGCCGAGGTGATCGCCGCCGTCCGCGAGGCCGATGCCGCGGGCACGCCGCTGCTGCTCATCGGCGGCGGCTCGAACCTGGTCATCGGCGACAAGGGGTTCGAGGGCACCGCGCTCGTCATCGCCACCGAGGGACTCGAGATCCACGGCACGCGCGTGGAGCTCGCCGCGGGCGAGGTGTGGACCGACGCCGTCGCCCGCACCGTCGAGGCGGGACTCGCCGGGGTCGAGTGCCTGGCCGGCATCCCCGGCTCGGCGGGCGCGACCCCGATCCAGAACGTCGGCGCGTACGGCCAGGAGGTCTCCTCCACCATCACCGAGGTGATCGCCTACGACCGCCGCGGCGGCGAGACCGTCACGCTGACGAACGAGGAGTGCGCCTTCTCCTACCGCCACAGCCGCTTCAAGGCGGACCCCGAGCGGTATGTCGTGCTGCGCGTCCGGTTCGAGCTGGAGGACGCCGCCGGGCTGTCCGGGCCGATCAAGTACGCCGAGACCGCCCGCGCCCTCGGTGTCGAGCCCGGTGAGCGGGTGCCGCTCGCCTCCGCGCGGGAGACCGTCCTGAAGCTGCGCGCCGGGAAGGGCATGGTCCTGGATCCCGAGGACCACGACACCTGGTCCGCCGGATCCTTCTTCACCAACCCGATCCTCACCGACGAGCAGTTCGCGGCCTTCCACGCGCGCGTGAAGGAGCGGCTCGGCGACGGCGTGCAGCCCCCGGCCTACCCGGCGGGGGAGGGACACACCAAGACCTCCGCCGCCTGGCTGATCGACAAGGCGGGCTTCACCAAGGGCTACGGCAGCGGGCCCGCGCGGATCTCCACCAAGCACACCCTCGCCCTCACCAACCGGGGCGCGGCGACCACCGAGGACCTGCTGGCGCTGGCCCGCGAGGTCGTCGCCGGAGTCCGCGAGGCCTTCGGGATCACGCTGGTCAACGAGCCGGTGACGGTGGGCGTCAGCCTCTAGGCCCAGTCGGCCCAGGGCAGGGGTCAGTAGGCCACCCCCACCCCCTGCTTCACCGTCCCCGCGTCCTCGGTCATCGCCAGCATCGCGTGCGCCACGTCCGCGCGGCCGATGAAGCGGCTCCTGGCCGGGGTGCCGCCGACCACTGTGCGGTACATCCCGGTGAGCGGCTTGTCCTGGAGCCGGGGCGGGCGTACCGAGGTCCAGTCCACGGCGCTGCGGGCGAGCTCGGCCTCCATCTCCCTGAGGTCGTCGTAGACGCCCTTGAGGACCGCGGAGACCGCGGCGCGCATCGCGCGGTCGAGGGGCCCGTCCTGTGCCGCGGCCGGTCCGAGCGGGGCCGCGCTCACCACCAGCAGCCGCCGGGTGCCCTCGGCCTCCATGGCCCGCAGCACCGCGCGGGTGAGCCGGGCGGTGACCCCGGCGTCCTTGCGGCTGCGGGCGCCGAGGCCGGACAGCACCGCGCCGCGGCCGGCCACCGCGGGACGTACGGCCTCCGGGTCGGTCAGATCCGCGCGGAACACCTCCAGGCCCGCGCCCGTCACCGGGAGCCGCGCGGGATCCCGTACGACCGCCGTCACCTGGTGCCCGGCGGTCAGCGCCTGCCGGACGATCTCCTGGCCGATGCCGCCGGTGGCACCGAAGACCGTGAGCTTCATGGCCTCTCCCCACTACGCCGTGAATTGGTGGGTGAGTATTCACTCACCCCTGCCTTGTCTCTAGGGTGGGTAAGTACTCACCCACTCGTCAACCCCGGTAAGGTCCCCATCCGTGGAATCCGCTCAGAAGCCCGCCCGCGTCCGTATCCTCGACGCCGCCCATGACCTGATGCTCACCGTCGGGCTCGCCCGGGCCACCACCAAGGAGATCGCCAAGGCGGCCGGATGCTCCGAGGCCGCGCTCTACAAGTACTTCGAGAGCAAGGAAGAGCTGTTCGTCCGGGTCCTCAGCGAGCGGCTGCCCCGGCTGACACCGCTGCTCAGCGGGCTCACGGCCGAGCCCGGGACCGGCACCCTGGAGGGCAACCTGACCCGGATCGCCCGGCAGGCGGCCCTCTTCTACGAGCAGAGCTTCCCGATCGCCGCCTCCCTGTACGCCGAGGCACAGCTCAAGCGGCGGCACGACGACGCGCTGCGCAAGATCGGCGCGGGCCCGCACATGCCGATCGAGGCCCTGGACGCCTATCTGCGCGCCGAGCGGACCGCGGGCCGCGTCCGGGCGGACGCCGACACCTTCGCGGCCGCCTCCCTGCTCCTCGGCGCCTGCGCCCAGCGCGCCTTCGCCTACGACGCCACCCCGGACGGCAGACGCCCGCCCGTGGACGACTTCGCCGCCCGGCTCGCCCGGACCCTGCTGAGCGGAATCTCCGTTGCGCCGGACGACGCCGGCCCCCGACCCTGAGGGCATGAGGCATCGCACATGCGGCTGAGGCTGACCGAGTTCAGACCCCGGACCGGACCGTACGAACACCGCGTCGTCCAGCCCCGCACCCCCCTGCGCCACACCTCACTGACGGCGCCCGACCCCATCGGCATGCTGTTCGGTGACCACGACGGCCTGAGCCGGCTGGCCGGACTCTTCTCCTTCGCCGCCTGCTCCCGGCACACGATCGTCCACGTTCCGCTGCGCGACGGAGTCCCGCCCGACGAGGGCGTGGGCGAGCGCGTCGACCTGGTCCTCGCCCACCACACGCTGGGTCTGCGCCCCAGCCAGTGGCCCGCGCTGCGCGCCAGGCTGCGCCAGGGCACCCCGCTGACCGTCGGCACCGACGAGGCGCGCACCGCGAGGGACGCCAAGACCTGGCAGGAGCGACGGGACCGCGACGACATGCGGCACGTCACCCACGCGCGGACGTTCTTCCTGTTCGGCAGCCGGGACGTGTTCGCCCAGACCGCCTCCGAACTCGCCCGCGCGGCAGGCCTCGGGCCGCATCAGAAGGGCGTCGCCAAAGGACGCTCGACGATGATGGGCTGCCTGGCGCTGGTCCAGCCGCCCGGCGGAGGGCACCCCGTCGAGGTCCTGATCTGCTTCAAGCCCTATCCGCCGTACGCCCACTTCAGGCGGCCGGGCGAGTCAGCCACTCGTCCACACCGGACAGCAGCCGCGCCTTGACCTCCTCCGGCGCCGCGGACGCCCGTACCGACTGCCGGGCCAGTTCCGCCAGTTCCGCGTCCGTGAAGGCGTGGTGCCGGCGCGCGATGTCGTACTGGGCCGCGAGCCGGGAGCCGAAGAGCAGGGGGTCGTCCGCGCCCAGGGCCAGCGGGACACCGGCCTCGAACAGGGTGCGCAGGGGAACGTCCCCCGGCTTCTCGTAGACGCCGAGGGCCACGTTCGACGCCGGGCACACCTCGCAGGTCACGCCCCGGTCGGCCAGGCGCTTCAGCAGCCGCGGGTCCTCCGCCGCGCGCACGCCGTGGCCGATCCGGTCGGCGTCCAGGTCGTCCAGGCAGTCGCGGACCGAGGCGGGGCCGGTCAGCTCGCCGCCGTGCGGGGCGGAGAGCAGTCCGCCCTCGCGGGCGATGGAGAACGCCCGGTCGAAGTCGCGGGCCATGCCCCGCCGCTCGTCGTTGGACAGCCCGAAGCCGACCACGCCCCGGTCCGCGTACCGCACTGCCAGCCGTGCCAGCGTGCGGGCGTCCAGCGGGTGCTTCATCCGGTTCGCCGCCACCAGGACCCGCATCCCGAGCCCCGTCTCCCGCGACGTCGTCTCCACCGCGTCCAGGATGATCTCCAGCGCCGGGATCAGCCCACCGAGCCGGGGCGCGTACGACGTCGGGTCCACCTGGATCTCCAGCCAGCCCGAGCCGTCCTTCAGATCCTCCTCGGCCGCCTCGCGCACCAGGCGCTGAATGTCCTCGGGCTGCCGCAGGCACGAGCGCGCCGCGTCGTACAGCCGCTGGAAGCGGAACCAGCCCCGCTCGTCCGTCGCCCGCAGTCGGGGCGGCTCCCCGCTCGTCAGGGCTTCCGTGAGCACCTCGGGCAGGCGCACGCCGTACTTGTCGGCCAGTTCCAGGACGGTGCCGGGCCGCATCGATCCGGTGAAGTGCAGGTGCAGATGGGCTTTCGGCAGCTCAGAGACATCACGTACACGCTCCATCCCAGGATCCTGCCGTACGCAACCGCCGTCCCGGTACCGCTTTCCCCGTTCGTGGTCTTGCTCGCACAAAGAAACAGGGCACCCGGGACGCCCCCGGGTGCCCTGCGCGAAGCCTCGGCTACCTGGCCTCGGCCAGCAGCTTCTGGATCCGGCTGACGCCCTCGACGAGGTCCTCGTCACCGAGCGCGTACGACAGCCGCAGATAGCCCGGCGTGCCGAACGCCTCGCCCGGGACGACCGCGACCTCGGCCTCCTCCAGGATCAGCTCGGCCAGCTCCACGCTGCTCTGCGGACGCTTGCCGCGGATCTCCTTGCCCAGCAGGCCCTTGACCGACGGGTACGCGTAGAAGGCGCCCTCGGGCTCCGGGCAGAGCACGCCGTCGATCTCGTTGAGCATCCGCACGATCGTCTTCCGGCGGCGGTCGAAGGCCTCGCGCATCGTCGCGACCGCGTCCAGGTCACCGGAGACGGCGGCGAGCGCGGCCACCTGCGCCACGTTCGAGACGTTCGACGTCGCGTGCGACTGGAGGTTGGTCGCGGCCTTCACCACGTCCTTCGGGCCGATGACCCAGCCGACCCGCCAGCCGGTCATGGCGTACGTCTTGGCGACACCGTTGACCACGACGCACTTGTCGCGCAGCTCGGGCAGCAGCCCCGGCAGGGAGACCGCGGCGGCGTCGCCGTAGACCAGGTGCTCGTAGATCTCGTCCGTCATCACCCACAGGCCGTGCTCGACGGCCCAGCGGCCGATCGCCTCGGTGTCGGCCTCGCTGTAGACGGCGCCGGTCGGGTTGGACGGCGACACGAACAGGACGACCTTGGTCTTCTCCGTGCGCGCGGCCTCCAGCTGCTCCACGGAGACGCGGTAGTTGGTCGTCTCGTCCGCGACGACCTCGACCGGGACACCGCCGGCCAGGCGGATGGACTCCGGGTACGTCGTCCAGTACGGCGCCGGGACGATGACCTCGTCGCCCGGGTCGAGGATCGCGGCGAAGGCCTCGTAGATCGCCTGCTTGCCGCCGTTGGTGACCAGGATCTGCGAGACGTCGGGCTCATAGCCGGAGTCGCGCAGCGTCTTGGCGGCGATCGCGGCCTTCAGCTCGGGCAGACCGCCGGCCGGGGTGTAGCGGTGGTACTTGGGGTTCTTGCACGCCTCGATGGCGGCCTCGACGATGTAGTCGGGCGTCGGGAAGTCGGGCTCACCGGCGCCGAAGCCGATCACCGGTCGCCCGGCGGCCTTGAGGGCCTTGGCCTTGGCGTCCACGGCGAGGGTGGCGGACTCGGAGATCGCGCCGACTCGGGCGGAGACCCGGCGCTCGGTGGGAGGGGTTGCAGCGCTCATGGGCCCATCGTTCCAGACCCGAAACAGGCCCGGCACGCGGGTTTCACAGACTGAACAACGACTGAACAACCGTCCGGATCCACCGCGCACGCTGGGCGATCTTTCATCCCCAAGGCGCCTACGGGCACTTTCTGTTCGACGAGGGGCCCGAGACCACGTACACTCTCACCTCGTTGGCCTTCAGCAGCCCGCACTCATACGGTGCACACCGAGCACCCGTCCGGATGCGGTACGTTGGGGAACACACAAAGGGTCGTAGCTCAATTGGTAGAGCACTGGTCTCCAAAACCAGCGGTTGGGGGTTCAAGTCCCTCCGGCCCTGCTACACACACCTTCGCCAGGATGTGTGCGCATGTACGTACAGCAATGCACCGCCGTGCGGCTCAGACCGGGCGCGGCACGGCCACGACCCGGAATCAGGTGAGGACGAGTGACGGACGCCGTGGGCTCCATCGACATGCCTGATGCCGAGGACGAAGCGCCGGATTCCAAGAAGAAGACCCGCAAGGGCGGTAAGCGTGCCAAGAAGGGCCCGCTGAAGCGCCTTGCCCTCTTCTACCGGCAGATCGTCGCAGAGCTCCGCAAGGTCGTCTGGCCATCGCGCAGCCAGCTGACGACTTACACGACCGTGGTGATTGTCTTTGTCGTCATCATGATCGGCCTGGTGACCGTGATTGACTATGGGCTCGACCACGCCGCCAAGTACGTCTTCGGCTGAGCAAGGAGCGAAGGGCGCCGCGGTTACCGGCGCCCCTTTTCGCATGTTCCACCCCTATGTATCCAGGAAGAAGCAGCCACCGTGTCTGACCAGAACCTGAACGACGCCGTCGAGCCGGACGAGACCGTGTCCGTGGAGGACGAGCTCGACATCGTCGAGGGCGCGGACGAGGACCTGGACGAGGTCGAGGCTGCCGACGCCGAGGCGGGCGAGCCCGCCGAGGAAGCGGCCGTGCACGTCGAGGACGAGACCGAGGCCGAGGCCGAGGAAGAGCCGGTCGAGGAAGAGCCGGCCGAGCCGGTCGACCCCGTCGCCGCCCTGCGCGAGGAGCTGCGCACCCTGCCCGGCGAGTGGTACGTCATCCACACCTACGCCGGGTACGAGAACCGCGTGAAGACCAACCTGGAGCAGCGCGCCGTCTCGCTCAACGTCGAGGACTACATCTTCCAGGCCGAGGTGCCGCAGGAAGAGGTCGTCCAGATCAAGAACGGCGACCGCAAGACCATCCGCCAGAACAAGCTCCCCGGCTATGTCCTGGTGCGCATGGACCTGACCAACGAGTCCTGGGGTGTCGTCCGCAACACCCCCGGCGTCACCGGCTTCGTGGGCAACGCCTACGACCCGTACCCGCTGACCCTGGACGAGATCGTCAAGATGCTCGCCCCGGAGGCCGAGGAGAAGGCCGCCCGCGAGGCCGCCGAGGCCGAGGGCAAGCCGGCTCCGGCCCGCAAGGTCGAGGTCCAGGTGCTGGACTTCGAGGTCGGCGACTCGGTCACCGTCACCGACGGTCCGTTCGCCACGCTCCAGGCGACGATCAACGAGATCAACCCCGACTCCAAGAAGGTCAAGGGTCTGGTGGAGATCTTCGGTCGCGAGACCCCGGTCGAGCTGAGCTTCGACCAGATCCAGAAGAACTGACTCTTTCTGGACGAACGCTTCCGAGCAGGTCAGGCATCGCCTGACCTGCTCGGTTTTTGGCCGCGCATCCATACCCGTTATCGTTGTGCGGTATGCCTGCGTCCGGGTGGTCCCCGGGTGCGGGCAGGACCCGAATCGAAAGGACCCGGAGAGCTATGCCTCCCAAGAAGAAGAAGGTCACGGGGCTCATCAAGCTCCAGATCCAGGCCGGTGCCGCCAACCCGGCTCCGCCGGTCGGCCCCGCGCTGGGTCAGCACGGCGTCAACATCATGGAGTTCTGCAAGGCCTACAACGCCGCGACCGAGTCGCAGCGCGGTTGGGTCATCCCGGTGGAGATCACGGTCTACGAGGACCGCTCCTTCACCTTCGTGACCAAGACTCCGCCGGCCGCGAAGATGATCCTCAAGGCCGCGGGCGTGGAGAAGGGCTCCGGCGAGCCGCACAAGACCAAGGTCGCCAAGATCACCGAGGCGCAGGTCCGCGAGATCGCCACCACCAAGATGCCCGACCTCAACGCCAACGACCTGGACGCCGCCGCGAAGATCATCGCCGGCACCGCCCGCTCCATGGGCATCACGGTCGAGGGCTGAACCCCAACCTCCCAGCAGTAGTGGCAGGGCCTGCTCGGCCTGGACCACAACTCCTAAAGAAACCCCAGGAGCAGTAGTGAGCAAGCGCAGCAAGTCTCTCCGCGCTGCGGACGCCAAGATCGACCGGGACAAGCTCTACGCCCCGCTCGAGGCCGTCCGTCTCGCCAAGGAGACCTCCACGACCAAGTTCGACGGCACCGTCGAGGTCGCCTTCCGTCTGGGTGTCGACCCGCGCAAGGCCGACCAGATGGTCCGTGGCACCGTGAACCTGCCGCACGGCACCGGCAAGACTGCCCGGGTCCTGGTCTTCGCGACCGGTGACCGTGCTGCGGCCGCGGAGGCCGCGGGCGCCGACATCGTCGGCTCCGACGAGCTCATCGACGAGATCTCGAAGGGCAACCGCCTCAACGAGTTCGACGCCGTCGTCGCCACCCCGGACCTCATGGGCAAGGTCGGCCGCCTCGGCCGCGTCCTCGGCCCGCGTGGTCTCATGCCCAACCCGAAGACCGGCACCGTGACGCCCGACGTCGCCAAGGCGGTCAACGAGATCAAGGGCGGCAAGATCGAGTTCCGCGTCGACAAGCACTCGAACCTGCACTTCATCATCGGCAAGGCGTCCTTCGACGACGCCAAGCTGGTGGAGAACTACGGCGCGGCCCTGGAGGAGATCCTCCGTCTGAAGCCGTCCGCCGCCAAGGGTCGCTACATCAAGAAGGCCGCCATCACCACCACGATGGGCCCCGGCATTCCGGTCGACCCGAACCGCACCCGCAACCTCCTCGTCGAGGAGGACCCGGCCGCCGTCTGAGCGCCCGAGGCCTGACGGGCCCCGCACCTTTCGAGGTGCGGGGCCCGTTCCCGTTTCCGGACCCTGCCGGGGCCGCCCGGAATTCAAGGGACCGCTTTGCTACTGATCGGTTAGGCTCGCGTTCCGCTGTGAATCGCTCAAGTGTTCCTGGGGGGAACCGAATGACTGCTGTACGACGTTCCGCGCGCCGTAGGACGATCGGTGCCGGGCTGGCCGCCGTGGCCCTCGCCGCGGGCGCGGTGAGCTGTTCCAAGGGCGATGCCGAGGGGACGGCCGGGGACTCCCCGAAGATGACGCCCGCGGCCGCCGTGGCCAAGGCCGCGAAGAACTCGGACGACATCACGTCCCTGCGCTACCGCATGACGGGTGAGGTGCCGGAGCAGGGCCGGGTCAAGGCCGAGGCGTCCATGCGCATGAAGCCCGATGTGGCGATGAGCATGAAGATGACGGCCCTGGACCAGGGGGCGGACGGCTCCGCCGAGATCCGGCTCGTCGACAAGGCCATGTACATCGGCGGCAACGCCGAGATGGCCAAGGAGATGGACGGCAAGAGCTGGATCAAGTTCGACATGTCCGCGCTCGGCGGCGAGGACCTCGGCGGGGGCGCTCCCGGGGCCGGCCAGGCCGAGCAGAACCCGGCCACCGAGTCCACCTTCCTCACCGGCGCCAAGGACGTGAAGAAGCTCGGCACCGAGAAGGTCGACGGCGTCGAGACGACCCACTACCAGGGCACCGTCACGCTCGACACGCTCCGCGACTCCTTCAAGGACGAGGACAAGGAGACGCGCGAGAAGCGCGAGAAGAGCATCAAGCAGTACGAGGACATGGGCGTCGACGAGATGACCATGGACATGTGGATCGACGGCGACGACCACACCAAGCAGTTCCGGATGAAGGGCGAGGCGGACAAGGGCCGGCTCGACCTCACCATCACCTTCCTCGACTACAACAAGCCGGTGACCATCAAGGCCCCGCCCGCCAAGGACACCATGGACCTGGCGGACATGATGAACGATCTCGAGAGCAGCTGAGCGGCGTAGGACCGGATTTGCTTGACGGGGATCCGGTCGCGTACGCTCCTACAGAAGCCAAAGACCGCTGGTCGTTGCCGTGCGCTCGCAAGAGGGTGCGGTGGCCGAAGGATCCGCTGAACTGCGGACGACCCGCGCAGGTGACTGTGGAAGTGCTCCCGGAGCCCCTTTCAGGGGATTGCCGGTCGAGCTACGCCCCGAGCGCCTGCGCCGGGGCGTTTCGTTTTCCCCAGTCCTCCTTCGGGTCCGCGCGGTCCGAATCACCCGGAAGGAGGCCGAGGCTCTATGGCGAGGCCCGAC
The DNA here is from genome assembly GCF_027270315.1 of Streptomyces cinnabarinus. Lineage (NCBI taxonomy): Bacteria > Bacillati > Actinomycetota > Actinomycetes > Kitasatosporales > Streptomycetaceae > Streptomyces > Streptomyces cinnabarinus. The sequence goes on from NZ_CP114413.1 coordinate 5,309,532, forward strand.
AAGGCTGCCGCGGTTGCCGAGCTGACGGACAAGTTCCGCAGCTCGAACGCCGCCGTGCTGACCGAGTACCGCGGTCTCACCGTGGCGCAGCTCAAGACGCTGCGTCGTTCGCTCGGTGAGAACGCCCAGTACGCCGTGGTGAAGAACACGCTGACCAAGATTGCGGCCAACGAGGCCGGGATCACGCTGGACGACCAGCTCTTCGCTGGTCCGACTGCCGTCGCCTTCGTCACCGGTGACCCGGTGGAGTCGGCGAAGGGTCTTCGTGACTTCGCCAAGGACAACCCGAATCTCATCATCAAGGGCGGTGTCCTTGACGGCAAGGCGCTGTCCGCCGATGAGATCAAGAAGCTTGCGGACCTCGAGTCCCGCGAGGTTCTGCTCAGCAAGCTGGCCGGCGCGATGAAGGGCAAGCAGTCCCAGGCTGCCTCTGTCTTCCAGGCGCTGCCGTCGAAGCTCGTCCGCACCGTGGACGCTCTTCGCGCCAAGCAGGCCGAGCAGGGCGGTGCCGAGTAATTCGGCTCGCTTTCTGATCCGTGCCCCACGGCACGGGTCGCAGCGGGCCCGAACGTACGCCCGCCTCACCCAGTACATCCGGCACCTGCCGAATTAGTGGAAGGACCGCCATCATGGCGAAGCTCACCCAGGAAGACCTGCTTGCGCAGTTCGAGGAGATGACCCTCATCGAGCTCTCCGAGTTCGTGAAGGCCTTCGAGGAGAAGTTCGACGTCACCGCCGCCGCTGCCGCGCCGGTCGTCGTCGCCGGTGGTGCCGCTGGTGGCGCCGCCGAGGCCGTCGAGGAGAAGGACGAGTTCGACGTCATCCTCACCGGTGCCGGCGACAAGAAGATCCAGGTCATCAAGGTCGTGCGTGAGCTGACCTCCCTCGGCCTGAAGGAGGCCAAGGACCTGGTGGACGGCGCCCCGAAGCCCGTCCTCGAGAAGGTTGCCAAGGACGCCGCCGAGAAGGCCGCCGAGTCCCTCAAGGGCGCCGGCGCCTCCGTCGAGGTCAAGTAACACCTCACGGGTCCGCACGGACTCACCGCGAGCTGATTTCGGCCCCGTAGGGCTGTAACGCGAGCGCACCGAAGAGCGATCATCCATCCGGGTGGTCGCTCTTCGTCGTTCCTGGAGGGCAGGCCGCGGTTGCCTTGCACCCGAGGTCGCGGGGGGTATGGTGATCTTCGTCGTGTCTCCGGCGGACCCCGGTTTCGGCAAGACAGGCCTTGACGAACCGCACGCAGCGCGCAATTCTCAGGACGCGTCGTCACAACGGTCCGAATCCGAGGCATGGATCGACGGCGAAGAGGGCAGTATCAACGTGCATCGAGGGCGGGCATGCCGAGGGCGTTGAGAACGAGGGCGTTGAGCACAACAAGGGTCGCGAAAAACCCGCACTGGACATCAGTGTGCCAAGTGGCTACACTGACCCTTTGCGCTGCCTGTTAGCTGTCCCCTGCCCGTCACCAGGGGCATGCCCTCACCTGAGCACAGACGACCGGACCACCCCTGACCTGGCCAAACAGCCAAAATGGGGAACCTGTCCCCGTGCCCCGGAGAGGGGCCGGTACGCGCGTAGTGAGTCCGAGCCCTCGGAAGGACCCCCTCTTGGCCGCCTCGCGCACTGCCTCGACCGCGAATACGAACAACGGCGCCAGCACCGCCCCGCTGCGCATCTCCTTTGCAAAGATCAAGGAGCCCCTCGAGGTTCCCAACCTGCTCGCGCTGCAGACCGAGAGCTTTGACTGGCTGCTCGGGAACACCGCCTGGCAGAGTCGGGTCGAGGCGGCTCTGGAGTCGGGTCAGGACGTCCCCACCAAGTCCGGTCTGGAGGAGATCTTCGAGGAGATCTCCCCGATCGAGGACTTCTCCGGGTCGATGTCGCTGACGTTCCGCGACCACCGTTTCGAGCCCCCGAAGAACAGCATCGACGAGTGCAAGGACCGCGACTTCACGTATGCGGCCCCGCTCTTCGTGACGGCTGAGTTCACCAACAACGAGACCGGCGAGATCAAGTCTCAGACGGTCTTCATGGGCGACTTCCCGCTCATGACGCACAAGGGCACCTTCGTCATCAACGGCACCGAGCGTGTCGTGGTGTCGCAGCTGGTCCGTTCGCCCGGTGTCTACTTCGACTCCTCCATCGACAAGACGTCCGACAAGGACATCTTCTCGGCCAAGATCATCCCGTCCCGGGGTGCCTGGCTGGAGATGGAGATCGACAAGCGTGACATGGTCGGTGTGCGTATCGACCGCAAGCGCAAGCAGTCCGTGACCGTTCTGCTCAAGGCTCTCGGTTGGACGACCGAGCAGATCCTGGAGGAGTTCGGCGAGTACGAGTCCATGCGCGCCACCCTGGAGAAGGACCACACCCAGGGCCAGGACGACGCGCTGCTCGACATCTACCGCAAGCTGCGTCCGGGCGAGCCCCCCACGCGTGAGGCCGCGCAGACGCTGCTGGAGAACCTGTACTTCAACCCCAAGCGCTACGACCTGGCCAAGGTCGGCCGCTACAAGGTCAACAAGAAGCTGGGTGCGGAGGCTCCGCTCGACGCGGGCATCCTGACCGTCGAGGACGTCATCTCGACGATCAAGTACCTGGTGAAGCTGCACGCCGGTGAGACCGAGACGGCCGCGGACAACGGCCAGACGATCGTCGTCGAGACCGACGACATCGACCACTTCGGCAACCGTCGTCTGCGCAGCGTCGGCGAGCTCATCCAGAACCAGGTCCGTACGGGCCTGGCGCGTATGGAGCGCGTCGTCCGTGAGCGCATGACGACTCAGGACGTCGAGGCGATCACGCCGCAGACCCTGATCAACATCCGGCCGGTCGTCGCCTCCATCAAGGAGTTCTTCGGCACCAGCCAGCTGTCGCAGTTCATGGACCAGAACAACCCGCTGTCGGGTCTCACCCACAAGCGCCGTCTGTCGGCTCTTGGCCCGGGTGGTCTCTCCCGTGAGCGGGCCGGCTTCGAGGTCCGTGACGTGCACCCCTCGCACTACGGCCGCATGTGCCCGATCGAGACGCCCGAAGGCCCGAACATCGGTCTGATCGGTTCGCTCGCCTCCTACGGCCGGGTCAACGCGTTCGGCTTCGTCGAGACGCCGTACCGCAAGGTCGTCGACGGCCAGGTCACCGACGAGGTGGACTACCTGACCGCCGACGAGGAGGACCGGTTCGTCATCGCGCAGGCCAACGCCACGCTCAACGACGACATGCGGTTCGCCGAGGCCCGCGTCCTGGTCCGCCGCCGTGGCGGCGAGGTCGACTACGTCGGTGGCGAGGACGTCGACTACATGGACGTCTCGCCGCGCCAGATGGTGTCGGTCGCGACCGCCATGATCCCGTTCCTCGAGCACGACGACGCCAACCGTGCCCTCATGGGCGCGAACATGATGCGTCAGGCCGTGCCGCTGATTAAGTCCGAGGCCCCGCTCGTCGGCACCGGCATGGAGTACCGCTCCGCCGTCGACGCCGGTGACGTGGTCAAGGCCGAGAAGGCGGGTGTGGTCCAGGAGGTCTCCGCGGACTACATCACCACCGCCAACGACGACGGCACGTACATCACGTACCGCCTGGCCAAGTTCGCCCGCTCCAACCAGGGCACCTCGGTCAACCAGAAGGTCATCATCGACGAGGGCGACCGCGTCATCGAGGGCCAGGTCCTCGCCGACGGCGCGGCCACCGAGAACGGCGAGATGGCGCTGGGCAAGAACCTGCTCGTGGCGTTCATGCCGTGGGAGGGTCACAACTACGAGGACGCGATCATCCTGTCGCAGCGCCTCGTGCAGGACGACGTCCTCTCCTCGATCCACATCGAGGAGCACGAGGTCGACGCGCGTGACACCAAGCTCGGCCCCGAGGAGATCACCCGGGACATCCCGAACGTCTCCGAGGAGGTCCTCGCCGACCTCGACGAGCGCGGCATCATCCGCATCGGCGCCGAGGTCATCGCCGGCGACATCCTCGTCGGCAAGGTCACGCCCAAGGGTGAGACCGAGCTGACGCCGGAGGAGCGCCTGCTGCGCGCGATCTTCGGTGAGAAGGCCCGTGAGGTCCGTGACACCTCGCTGAAGGTGCCGCACGGCGAGACCGGCAAGGTCATCGGCGTCCGCGTCTTCGACCGCGAGGAGGGCGACGAGCTTCCCCCCGGTGTGAACCAGCTGGTGCGCGTCTACGTCGCGCAGAAGCGCAAGATCACCGACGGTGACAAGCTCGCCGGCCGCCACGGCAACAAGGGCGTCATCTCGAAGATCCTGCCGATCGAGGACATGCCGTTCCTGGAGGACGGCACCCCGGTCGACATCATCCTCAACCCGCTGGGTGTGCCGTCCCGAATGAACCCGGGACAGGTGCTGGAGATCCACCTCGGCTGGCTCGCCAGCCGCGGCTGGGACGTCTCCGGTCTCGCGGACGAGTGGGCGCAGCGCCTTCAGGTGATCGGCGCCGACCAGGTCGCCCCGGGCACGAACGTCGCGACCCCGGTCTTCGACGGTGCGCGCGAGGACGAGCTCGCGGGTCTGCTGAACCACACCATCCCGAACCGCGACGGCGAGCGCATGGTGCTCCCGACCGGTAAGGCGCGGCTGTTCGACGGCCGTAGCGGTGAGCCGTTCCCGGACCCGATCTCGGTCGGGTACATGTACATCCTCAAGCTCCACCACCTGGTCGACGACAAGCTGCACGCCCGGTCGACCGGTCCGTACTCCATGATCACCCAGCAGCCGCTGGGTGGTAAGGCTCAGTTCGGTGGCCAGCGGTTCGGTGAGATGGAGGTGTGGGCGCTGGAGGCTTACGGCGCCGCGTACGCCCTCCAGGAGCTGCTGACCATCAAGTCCGACGACGTCACCGGCCGCGTGAAGGTCTACGAGGCCATCGTCAAGGGCGAGAACATCCCCGAGCCCGGCATCCCCGAGTCCTTCAAGGTGCTCATCAAGGAGATGCAGTCCCTGTGCCTGAACGTGGAGGTGCTGTCCAGCGACGGTATGTCCATCGAGATGCGTGACACCGACGAGGATGTCTTCCGCGCCGCGGAGGAGCTCGGCATCGACCTGTCCCGGCGCGAGCCGAGCAGCGTCGAAGAGGTCTGACGGGAGTCCGGAGGCCTTCACCACGAAGGCCTCCGGCCCCAGGACCCCCGTATCAGACCCAAAGACTTACAACCCTGAGAGGGATTGACGCATAGTGCTCGACGTCAACTTCTTCGACGAGCTCCGGATCGGCCTGGCCACCGCTGACGACATCCGTCAGTGGAGCCACGGTGAGGTCAAGAAGCCCGAGACCATCAACTACCGCACCCTCAAGCCCGAAAAGGACGGACTCTTCTGCGAGAAGATCTTCGGTCCGACCCGGGACTGGGAGTGCTACTGCGGCAAGTACAAGCGTGTCCGGTTCAAGGGCATCATCTGTGAGCGCTGTGGCGTCGAGGTGACTCGCGCCAAGGTGCGCCGTGAGCGGATGGGCCACATCGAGCTGGCCGCGCCCGTCACCCACATCTGGTACTTCAAGGGCGTTCCGTCGCGCCTCGGCTACCTGCTCGACCTCGCCCCGAAGGACCTGGAGAAGGTCATCTACTTCGCGGCGTACATGATCACGTACGTCGACGAGGAGCGCCGCACCCGCGACCTGCCCTCCCTGGAGGCGCATGTCTCCGTGGAGCGTCAGCAGGTCGAGAACCGTCGCGACGCCGACCTGGAGGCCCGCGCCAAGAAGCTCGAGACCGACCTGGCCGAGCTGGAGGCCGAGGGCGCCAAGGCCGACGTGCGCCGCAAGGTGCGCGAGGGTGCCGAGCGTGAGATGAAGCAGCTGCGCGACCGTGCGCAGCGCGAGATCGACCGTCTCGACGAGGTGTGGACCCGCTTCAAGAACCTCAAGGTCCAGGACCTGGAGGGCGACGAGCTCCTCTACCGCGAGCTGCGTGACCGCTTCGGCACGTACTTCGACGGCTCGATGGGTGCCGCGGCGCTGCAGAAGCGCCTGGAGTCCTTCGACCTCGACGAGGAGGCCGAGAAGCTCCGCGAGATCATCCGTACCGGCAAGGGCCAGAAGAAGACCCGTGCGCTCAAGCGCCTGAAGGTCGTCTCCGCGTTCCTGCAGACCAGCAACAGCCCCAAGGGCATGGTGCTCGACTGCGTGCCGGTCATCCCGCCGGACCTTCGCCCGATGGTGCAGCTGGACGGTGGCCGCTTCGCGACCTCCGACCTGAACGACCTGTACCGCCGTGTGATCAACCGCAACAACCGTCTGAAGCGCCTGCTCGACCTGGGTGCTCCGGAGATCATCGTCAACAACGAGAAGCGCATGCTTCAGGAGGCCGTTGACGCCCTCTTCGACAACGGTCGTCGTGGTCGCCCGGTCACCGGTCCCGGTAACCGCCCGCTGAAGTCCCTCAGCGACATGCTGAAGGGCAAGCAGGGTCGATTCCGTCAGAACCTGCTCGGCAAGCGTGTGGACTACTCCGCGCGTTCCGTCATCGTCGTCGGCCCGCAGCTCAAGCTGCACCAGTGCGGTCTGCCGAAGGCCATGGCGCTGGAGCTCTTCAAGCCGTTCGTGATGAAGCGCCTGGTCGACCTGAACCACGCGCAGAACATCAAGAGCGCCAAGCGCATGGTGGAGCGCGGCCGCACGGTCGTGTACGACGTCCTCGAAGAGGTCATCGCCGAGCACCCGGTGCTGCTGAACCGTGCTCCCACCCTGCACCGCCTCGGCATCCAGGCCTTCGAGCCGCAGCTGGTCGAGGGCAAGGCCATCCAGATCCACCCGCTCGTCTGCACCGCGTTCAACGCGGACTTCGACGGTGACCAGATGGCCGTGCACCTGCCGCTGTCCGCGGAGGCGCAGGCCGAGGCCCGCATCCTGATGCTGTCCTCGAACAACATCCTCAAGCCCGCCGACGGTCGTCCGGTGACGATGCCGACCCAGGACATGGTCCTCGGTCTGTTCTTCCTCACCACCGACGGCGAGCTGCGCGACACCAAGGGCGAGGGCCGGTCCTTCGGCTCCACGGCCGAGGCGATCATGGCGTTCGACGCCGGTGAGCTCGCGCTGCAGTCGGCGATCGACATCCGCTTCCCGGTGGGCACCATCCCGCCGCGCGGCTGGACCCCGCCGGCGCAGGAGGAGGGCGAGCCCGAGTGGCAGCAGGGTGACACCTTCCGCCTGCGGACGACCCTGGGCCGCGCGCTCTTCAACGAGCTGCTGCCCGAGGACTACCCGTTCGTCGACTACTCGGTGGGCAAGAAGCAGCTCTCCGAGATCGTCAACGACCTGGCCGAGCGCTACCCCAAGGTCATCGTGGCGGCGACGCTCGACAACCTGAAGGCGGCGGGCTTCTACTGGGCGACCCGTTCCGGTGTCACCGTGGCCATCTCCGACGTCGTCGTTCCCGAGGCGAAGAAGGAGATCGTCCGCGGCTACGAGGCGCAGGACGAGAAGGTCCAGAAGCAGTACGAGCGCGGTCTGATCACCAAGGAAGAGCGCACTCAGGAGCTCATCGCGATCTGGACCAAGGCGACCAACGAGGTCGCCGAGGCGATGAACGAGAACTTCCCCAAGACGAACCCCATCTTCATGATGGTTGACTCGGGTGCCCGAGGAAACATGATGCAGATGCGGCAGATCGCCGGTATGCGTGGTCTGGTGTCGAACGCGAAGAACGAGACCATCCCGCGTCCGATCAAGGCGTCCTTCCGTGAGGGCCTGTCCGTGCTGGAGTACTTCATCTCCACGCACGGTGCCCGTAAGGGTCTGGCGGACACCGCCCTGCGTACCGCTGACTCGGGTTACCTGACCCGTCGTCTGGTGGACGTCTCGCAGGACGTCATCATCCGCGAGGAGGACTGCGGCACCGAGCGCGGCCTCAAGCTGGACATCGCCGAGCGCGGCGCCGACGGCGTCCTGCGCAAGGCGGACAACGCCGAGACCAGCGTGTACGCGCGCTGCCTCGCCGAGGACATCGTCGTCGACGGCAAGGTGCTCGCCCCGGCGGGCGTCGACCTCGGTGACGTCCTGATCGACCAGCTGGTCGCCGCGGGCATCGAGACGGTCAAGACCCGCTCGGTCCTGACCTGCGAGTCTGCCGTCGGCACCTGCGCCATGTGCTACGGCCGCTCGCTGGCCACCGGCAAGCTGGTCGACATCGGTGAGGCGGTCGGCATCATCGCCGCCCAGTCCATCGGTGAGCCCGGTACCCAGCTGACGATGCGTACCTTCCACACCGGTGGTGTGGCCGGTGACGACATCACCCAGGGTCTGCCCCGTGTCGTCGAGCTCTTCGAGGCCCGTACGCCGAAGGGTGTCGCCCCGATCTCCGAGGCCTCCGGCCGCGTCCGGATCGAGGAGACCGAGAAGACCAAGAAGCTCGTCGTCACCCCGGACGACGGCAGCGACGAGACGGCGTTCCCGATCTCCAAGCGTGCCAAGGTCCTGGTCCGCGAGGGCGACCACGTCGAGGTGGGCCAGCAGCTCACCGTGGGTGCCACCAACCCGCACGACGTGCTGCGCATCCTGGGTCAGCGTGCCGTCCAGGTCCACCTGGTCGGCGAGGTCCAGAAGGTCTACAACTCGCAGGGTGTGTCGATCCACGACAAGCACATCGAGATCATCATCCGGCAGATGCTGCGCCGTGTGACGATCATCGAGTCCGGCGACGCCGAGCTGCTGCCCGGCGAGCTGGTCGAGCGCTCGAAGTTCGAGACCGAGAACCGTCGTGTGGTGCAGGAGGGCGGTCACCCGGCCTCCGGTCGTCCGCAGCTCATGGGTATCACCAAGGCCTCGCTGGCCACGGAGTCCTGGCTGTCGGCGGCGTCCTTCCAGGAGACGACGCGAGTCCTCACGGACGCGGCGATCAACGCCAAGTCCGACTCGCTCATCGGCCTCAAGGAGAACGTCATCATCGGTAAGCTCATCCCGGCCGGTACGGGTCTGTCCCGCTACCGCAACATCCGGGTGGAGCCCACCGAGGAGGCCAAGGCCGCGATGTACTCGGCCGTCGGCTACGACGACATCGACTACTCGCCGTTCGGCACCGGCTCCGGCCAGGCCGTTCCGCTGGAGGACTACGACTACGGTCCGTACAACCAGTAAGCGAGTATCCGCTTGACGGGCGGTCACCCTTCGGGGTGGCCGCCCTTCGGCGTGTTCGGGTCGGCGTTCGAGTGATCGCTCCGTGTCCCCTCCTGGGGTCCCCGTCCGGGCCTTGCCGCTGTGCGAGGTTGGGCCGGACCCAGCCGAGCGGAAGCGGAGGTGCCGGCGTCATGACGTCAGCGATTGCCCGGGTGTTCGCGGTAGCGGCGGCGACGGCCGTGCTGGCGGCCACGGCGGCCTGTGGGGGCGGGGACGACTCCGGGCAGCAGCAGTCCCGTCCCACCGGGTTCGAGGCGGACGGGACGGGGGAGCCGACCTCGGAGGCGGACCGGCTGGCTTCGGTCTTCCCGGGCAGTGACTCCGGGGGCGGTTCGACCTCGGCGATCAAGCTGCCGCGGACCAAGCCGGGGGAGGCGGTCGAGGGGGATGTGCAGGTCCAGGGCTCGAATGAGAACCCGTCCCAGCTTCAGGGCGTCAGATGGGACAGCTCGGAGGCCCAGGGCGAGGTCAGCCAGGAGTGCGTGGGGAAGACGCCGCCCTGCGATGTGGGGATCAAGGTCACCCCGGTGGAACCGGGTCCGTACAGCGGTGAGTTGACGTTCACCATGGACGACGGCTCCAGTCTCACCGTCCCTGTCTCCGGGGAAGCCGTGGGGGACACGGACCCGACCGCGGCGCCGCCCACCACCGAACCCGCGCCGGCGACTCCCACCGAGGTGCCCACGGAAGTTCCTACGGAAGTCCCGACCGACGAGGTGCCGACGGATATCCCCGACGAGTACGAGATCCCCTGAGCGAGCCCCTCAGTCGGCCATGATCTCCAGCCAGGCCATGCCGTCGTCCGGCAGCACCACCAGGTGGCGGTCGGCGTAGCTCTGCGATGCCTGGGAGATCAGATAGAAGCGGGTCGGCGCCTTCGCGACGATACGGAAGCCGCGGTAGACATGGCGGTACGGCGCGGTCTTGGTGCCGTGGTCCTCGTAGGTGATGCCCAGCGCGCTGTGCGCGAGGGGCACCCGGGAATGGACCACCACGAACGGGGAGCCCTGGTAGCCCTGGTCCGCGTGGACCATGGCGTCGCCCCGGCCGACGTCCGCCACATAGAGCGCCATCTCGTAGAACAGGCTCAGCGTCAGCAGCCCGAGCAGGAGCGTGCCGCCCGCCAGCCAGGTCGGCTCGGTCCCGCGGGCGGTTCGGCGGCGGCGGGCGCCCGGGTCCTCGCTCAGCCGCAACTGGACGGCGAAGACGGCGAGGGTGGCGCCCGCCGCGACCACCAGAGCCGGCAGGAACCGGCGGGGCCAGCCCGCCGGGAAGAGCGTCACCGTGTCCGTGAAGAACGTCGGGAAGCCGAACACCACCAGGGCCACACCGACGACAAGCAGCCATCTGATCACCTTCCGGCGCAGCTCCGCGCGCTCCGGCCCGGCCAGCGCCGGGTTCAGCCAGCCGAGCAGCAGGAACACGATCAGCCCGCCGGCCAGCAGCAGGCACACCGGGACGAAGACACCGCTGGTGCTGTTGGACACGACGCCCTGGATGGAGAACCCGAGGTCCTCCGGGGGGACGCCGAGGGCGGTGTAGTACGCCTTGATGTAGATGCTGCCGAAGTAGTAGAGCAGCGCGAAGGCGATGGTGCCGGGTGCCGCGACCAGGGCCGCGTTCCGCATGAACGTCGAGGTGGGGGAGGGCGAGGGCGCTGGGGGCGGCGGGGGCTCGGGGGGCGGCCCCTGCGGCGCGGACATGATCCACAGTCTGTTCGCGGCGCCGGGGGCCCGCATCCGGAGCCGCTCCCCTGGGGGACGCCTCCGGGTTTTCTCCGGGTCCGCGCCCGGTGCCGGAAATGCCGGTTCGGCGGATGATGGAGGGACTCCGACGAGTACGGGGGAGGTGCTCCATGACGCAACCGTCGTGGCAGCCGTGGCAGGGCGGCGCCGTCCCCCAGCCATGGGCCGGACAGCCGTGGGCCGGACCGGGCGGTGCCCCGTCGATGCTCGCCTCGCACGCCGACCGCGAGCGTGCGGTGGACGTGCTCAGGGCGGGGTTCGGGGAAGGGCGTCTGGAGCAGCCCGAGTTCGAGAAGCGCGTCGCCAGGGCGTACACCGCCCGTACGGTGGGGGAGTTGGGCCTGCTCGTCGCCGATCTGCCCAACGGGCCCGTGGCGCACGGCTCGGGGACCTTCATCGCCGTACCGCAGCCCTTCATCGCCGTACCGCGCCCCCGGACGAACGGGAAGGCGGTCGGCTCGGCGGTCTGCGGGCTGCTGTGCCTGGCCAGTTTCGGACTCACCGGCATACCCGCCGTGGTCCTGGGGCACTCGGCACGCGCCGAGATACAGCGGACCGGCGAGGGCGGCGACGGGCTCGCGCTCACCGGGCTGGTGCTCGGCTGGCTGTCGACGGCCGGCTGGCTGGCGCTCCTGACGATCGCGGCGATCGCCGGGATCGTCTCGGGATGACCTCCATTCGAAGATCACTTACGGCGCAGGGGCTTGACATGTTCTGCCGGGTGATCCGGGTGCGGTCCATTTGTTTTGACCGCAGCGAATGAGGTAGGTACGCTCAGACCTTGTGCCTGGGGTGTGCCCTGGCTCTCGTGCGTGCCTTCAACCGCATAGCGAGCTGTGAGCGGCCACCGCAATCTGTGCTCTTTTCGCCTCGCGGCGGGAGTCCGCCGGATTCGACACACCCGACCGCGTGGGTCGGCGACGTTCCAGGTTAGCTTCACCATTCGGCACACAGAAACCGGAGAAGTAGTGCCTACGATCCAGCAGCTGGTCCGCAAGGGCCGGCAGGACAAGGTCGAGAAGAACAAGACGCCCGCACTCGAGGGTTCGCCCCAGCGTCGCGGCGTGTGCACGCGTGTGTTCACGACCACCCCGAAGAAGCCGAACTCGGCCCTGCGTAAGGTCGCGCGTGTGCGTCTGACCAGCGGGATCGAGGTCACCGCTTACATTCCGGGTGAGGGACACAACCTGCAGGAGCACTCCATCGTGCTCGTGCGTGGTGGCCGTGTGAAGGACCTGCCGGGTGTTCGCTACAAGATCATCCGCGGTTCCCTCGACACCCAGGGTGTCAAGAACCGCAAGCAGGCCCGCAGCCGCTACGGCGCCAAGAAGGAGAAGTAAGAATGCCTCGTAAGGGCCCCGCCCCGAAGCGCCCGGTCATCATCGACCCGGTCTACGGTTCTCCTCTTGTCACGTCGCTCATCAACAAGGTGCTGCTGAACGGCAAGCGCTCCACCGCCGAGCGCATCGTCTACGGCGCCATGGAGGGCCTGCGTGAGAAGACGGGCAACGACCCGATCATCACGCTGAAGCGCGCTCTGGAGAACATCAAGCCGACCCTCGAGGTCAAGTCCCGCCGTGTCGGTGGTGCGACGTACCAGGTTCCGATCGAGGTCAAGCCCGGTCGTGCCAACACGCTCGCGCTGCGCTGGCTGGTCGGTTACTCCCGCGCCCGTCGCGAGAAGACCATGACCGAGCGTCTGCTCAACGAGCTTCTCGACGCCTCCAACGGCCTCGGTGCCGCTGTGAAGAAGCGCGAGGACACCCACAAGATGGCCGAGTCCAACAAGGCCTTCGCGCACTACCGCTGGTAGTCGCAACCCACATCGAGACCGAGAGAAGACTGAAGCCTTATGGCTACCACTTCACTTGACCTGGCCAGGGTCCGCAACATCGGGATCATGGCCCACATCGACGCGGGCAAGACGACCACCACCGAGCGGATCCTCTTCTACACCGGCGTCAGCTACAAGATCGGTGAGGTCCACGACGGCGCTGCCACCATGGACTGGATGGAGCAGGAGCAGGAGCGTGGCATCACGATCACCTCTGCTGCCACCACCTGTCACTGGCCGCTCGAGGACAACGACTACACGATCAACATCATCGACACCCCCGGGCACGTCGACTTCACGGTCGAGGTGGAGCGTTCGCTCCGCGTCCTCGACGGTGCCGTCACGGTGTTCGACGGTGTCGCCGGTGTCGAGCCGCAGTCCGAGACGGTGTGGCGTCAGGCCGACCGTTACGGCGTGCCGCGCATCTGCTTCGTGAACAAGCTGGACCGTACCGGCGCCGAGTTCCACCGCTGCGTGGACATGATCTCGGACCGCCTGGGCGCCCAGCCGCTCGTCATGCAGCTCCCGATCGGTGCCGAGGCCGACTTCAAGGGCGTCGTGGACCTGGTCCGCATGAAGGCGCTCGTGTGGTCCGCCGAGGCCGCCAAGGGCGAGATGTACGACGTCGTCGACATCCCGGCCACGCACACCGAGGCTGCCGAGGAGTACCGCGGCAAGCTGATCGAGGCCGTCGCCGAGAACGACGAAGAGATCATGGAGCTGTACCTGGAGGGCGAGGAGCCCTCCGAGGAGCAGCTGTACGCCGCGATCCGTCGCATCACCATCGCGTCCGGCAAGTCCAACGACACCACGGTCACCCCGGTGTTCTGTGGCACCGCGTTCAAGAACAAGGGCGTCCAGCCCCTGCTCGACGCGGTCGTGCGCTACCTGCCGACCCCGCTCGACGTCGAGGCCATCGAGGGCCACGACGTGAAGGACCCCGAGCTGGTCGTCAAGCGCAAGCCGTCCGACGACGAGCCGCTGTCCGCGCTGGCGTTCAAGATCATGAGCGACCCGCACCTCGGCAAGCTCACCTTCGTCCGGGTCTACTCGGGCCGCCTGGAGTCCGGCACCGCCGTGCTGAACTCCGTCAAGGGCAAGAAGGAGCGCATCGGCAAGATCTACCGCATGCACGCGAACAAGCGTGAGGAGATCGAGTCGGTGGGCGCCGGCGACATCATCGCCGTCATGGGCCTGAAGCAGACCACCACCGGTGAGACGCTGAGCGACGACAAGAACCCGGTCATCCTGGAGTCCATGGACTTCCCGGCGCCGGTGATCCAGGTCGCCATCGAGCCCAAGTCCAAGGGTGACCAGGAGAAGCTGGGTGTCGCCATCCAGCGTCTCGCGGAGGAGGACCCCTCCTTCCAGGTCCACTCGGACGAGGAGACCGGCCAGACCATCATCGGTGGTATGGGCGAGCTGCACCTCGAGGTGCTGGTCGACCGTATGCGCCGTGAGTTCAAGGTCGAGGCCAACGTCGGCAAGCCGCAGGTCGCGTACCGCGAGACGATCCGCAAGGCCGTCGAGCGCGTGGACTACACCCACAAGAAGCAGACCGGTGGTACCGGTCAGTTCGCCAAGGTGCAGATCGCGATCGAGCCGCTCGAGGGCGGGGACACCTCGTACGAGTTCGTGAACAAGGTGACCGGTGGTCGTATCCCGAAGGAGTACATCCCTTCGGTCGACGCCGGTGCGCAGGAGGCCATGCAGTTCGGCATCCTCGCCGGCTACGAGATGACGGGCGTCCGCGTCACGCTTCTCGATGGCGCCTACCACGAGGTCGACTCCTCTGAGCTCGCGTTCAAGATCGCCGGCTCGCAGGCCTTCAAGGAGGCCGCGCGCAAGGCGTCCCCCGTGCTCCTTGAGCCCATGATGGCCGTCGAGGTCACCACGCCCGAGGACTACATGGGTGAGGTCATCGGCGACATCAACTCCCGCCGTGGCCAGATCCAGGCCATGGAGGAGCGGGCCGGTGCCCGCGTCGTGAAGGGCCTCGTGCCCCTCTCGGAGATGTTCGGTTACGTCGGCGACCTGCGCAGCAAGACGTCCGGCCGGGCCAGCTACTCCATGCAGTTCGACTCCTACGCCGAGGTTCCGCGGAACGTCGCCGAGGAGATCATCGCGAAGGCCAAGGGCGAGTAACGCACCCCGTTCACACGCTTTAGGCTTGACACCGACCGCCGGGATTCACCCGGAAACGGAAATCCCGGCGGGCGGCATCCCAGCAAAGATCACCCTGGCGCCGATGAGTAAGGCGTACCAGAACCACTCCACAGGAGGACCCAGTGGCGAAGGCGAAGTTCGAGCGGACTAAGCCCCACGTCAACATCGGCACCATCGGTCACATCGACCACGGTAAGACGACCCTCACGGCCGCCATTACCAAGGTGCTGCACGACGCGTACCCGGACCTGAACGAGGCCTCGGCCTTCGACCAGATCGACAAGGCTCCCGAGGAGCGCCAGCGCGGTATCACCATCTCCATCGCGCACGTCGAGTACCAGACCGAGACGCGTCACTACGCCCACGTCGACTGCCCCGGTCACGCGGACTACATCAAGAACATGATCACCGGTGCCGCGCAGATGGACGGCGCGATCCTCGTGGTCGCCGCCACCGACGGCCCGATGCCGCAGACCAAGGAGCACGTGCTCCTGGCCCGCCAGGTCGGCGTTCCGTACATCGTCGTCGCCCTGAACAAGGCCGACATGGTGGACGACGAGGAGATCCTGGAGCTCGTCGAGCTCGAGGTCCGTGAGCTCCTCTCCGAGTACGAGTTCCCGGGCGACGACCTGCCGGTCGTCAAGGTCTCGGCGCTCAAGGCGCTCGAGGGCGACAAGGAGTGGGGCGAGTCCGTCCTCAACCTGATGGCCGCCGTCGACGAGTCGATCCCGACCCCCGAGCGTGACGTCGACAAGCCGTTCCTCATGCCCGTCGAGGACGTCTTCACGATCACCGGTCGCGGTACGGTCGTCACCGGCCGTATCGAGCGTGGTGTCCTGAAGGTCAACGAGACCGTTGACATCATCGGCATCAAGCAGGACAAGACCACCACCACGGTCACCGGCATCGAGATGTTCCGCAAGCTGCTCGACGAGGGCCAGGCCGGTGAGAACGTCGGTCTGCTCCTCCGTGGCATCAAGCGCGAGGACGTCGAGCGCGGCCAGGTCATCATCAAGCCCGGTTCGGTCACGCCGCACACCGAGTTCGAGGCCCAGGCCTACATCCTGTCCAAGGACGAGGGTGGCCGCCACACGCCGTTCTTCAACAACTACCGTCCGCAGTTCTACTTCCGTACGACGGACGTGACCGGCGTTGTGACCCTCCCCGAGGGCACCGAGATGGTCATGCCGGGTGACAACACCGAGATGAAGGTGGAGCTCATCCAGCCCGTCGCCATGGAAGAGGGCCTGAAGTTCGCCATCCGTGAGGGTGGCCGGACCGTGGGCGCCGGCCAGGTCACCAAGATCAACAAGTAAGTCTGTTGATTGACCTGGTAGACCTCTAGGTCTCCCGAAGGGGCCCGTACGACTTCGGTCGTACGGGCCCCTTTGCCATGTCCCGCGGCCCGTGTCCGGTGTCCCGCGGGCCGCGAATGAAACCTGGCCGAACCTTGTGCGACGGATTTGCGAGGGTTCCGCCGAGGCCGCCCTGAGCTGCCCGGGAATGGTCTTTCCTGGGTCGGGACCGGAGTTTTCCCGAGGACGGCCAGGTTCCCTGATGCACCGAGCGCGCGGCGCACTGTCGATGCCGCTGCCGAAAGAAGCCCCGGCCGCGGTGGCCGAACGCCCGCTCCAGCCCCTTCGCACCCGACGGCTCCATGTCGTCGACGGCATCCGGCTGGTGGCCGCGCTGATGGTGGTGCTGCACCACTACGCCGGCACCCGGCGGCTGAACGAACCCGGCAACGAGATCTGGAGCCGCCCGGTCTCCGAGATCATGCCGTCGGTCTTCCGGGTCGCCGCCTACGGCTGGATCGGCGTCGAGATCTTCTTCGTGATCAGCGGCTTCGTGATCTGCATGTCGTGCTGGGGGCGCACCCCGCGGCAGTTCTTCGTCTCCCGGGTGATCCGGCTGTACCCCGCGTACTGGTTCGCCGTGCTGTTCACCACCGGCGTGCTGGTGCTGCTGCGGGGGGCCGCGGAGCGCCTGCCTCTGCGCGAGGTGCTGCTCAACCTCACGATGCTGCAGGCCGGGTCGGACGTGCCGAACGTGGACCCCGTGTACTGGACGCTCTGGTCGGAGCTGCGCTTCTACCTGCTCTTCCTGGTCGTCGTCGCGATGGGGCTGACGTACCGCAGGGTCGTCGTCTTCTGCTGTGTCTGGGGGGCCGTGGCGATGCTCGCCCCGGTCTCCGGCTTCCCGCTGCTGGAGCTGCTCGCCAATCCCGACGGCGCCTGGTACTTCATCGCGGGCCTCGCGCTCTACCTGATGCACCGCTTCGGCCCGGACCTGCTCCTGTGGGGCATCCTCGCGATGGCCTGGCTGATGGGCCAGCTGGAGCTGGGGGAGCGGGTTGCCTACGAGGGCGTCTCCGGCTGGCGCGGCGCGGTACTGATCTTCACCGGGTTCCTGCTGGTGATGGTCGCGGTGTCGCTGGGCCTGACCGACCGGATCCGCTGGAAGTGGCTGGTCACGGCGGGCTGTCTGACGTATCCGCTGTATCTGACGCACTACGTCGCCGGTACGGCGGTCATCAGCCGGCTGCACGGGACGCTGGACGCGCGGCTGCTGGTGGGACTGCTGATCGCCGGGTTCCTGCTGCTGAGCCTGTTGGTGCACAGGGTGGTGGAGCGGCCGGTGTCGCGGCTGGTGAAACGCGGTCTGGACGCCTCGTTCGCCCGGATGCGGGCGCGTTAGGAACGGGCGGAGCCCGGGTGCGCGTCAGGACGCACCCGGGCTCGTGTGTGGCCCCCGGTTACTGGCGCTGCCACAGGGCCGGGACGTTCGGGGGCTCCCAGCCCTGCTGGGCCTGGTGGGTCTGGAGGCAGCGGTAGGTGCCGCCGCCGTAGGTGACCGTGCTGCCCGCCTGGTAGACGGTGCCGGGGGACCAGGTGCCGCCGGGGTCGCCCGGGTCGCCGGGTCCGCTCGACGTGGTCTTCAGGGTGAGGCCGTAGGACTGGAGGATCGGGTTGATCGGCTGGAAGTACGTCGTCCCGCCGCTCGTGCAGTTGCCCGAGCCGCCCGAGGTGACGCCCTGGGCCTGGCTGCCGGAGATGAACGAGCCGCCGGAGTCGCCCGGCTCGGCGCACACGCTGGTGCGGGTGACACCGGAGACGGTGCCCTCCTGATAGCGCACGCTGGTGTTCAGCTGCTGGACCGTGCCGCAGTGCCAGCCCGTGGTGGAGCCCGAGCGGCACACGGACGCGCCCACCATGGCCTGCGTGGACCCGGTGACCTGGGCGCTGGACCCGACGACGCTCGGGGTGGCCACCCAGTTGGAGTTGACCGCCACCCACGCCATGTCACTGCCGGGGAACACCGACGCCTGGAAGGTGCCCTGCGCCACCCGGTTGGAGCCGGTGGTGGTGGCGCCCGCCCGGCCGCAGTGGCCCGCCGTGGCGAAGCCGTTCTGGGTGCCCCGGGTGACGGGGAAGCCGATCGAACAGCGTGAGCCGCTGCCGATGTAGTACGCGTCACCGCCCCTCAAGTCGTAGAGCGGGCGCGGCTGTTCGGAGGTCCGCACGATCCGGGTGAGGGCGGTGTCCACCCCGGCCGTGGTGAGCAGGGCGCGCGCCGCGGTAGGCCGTACCGCCTCCACCACGAGGGCGTTGGTGCGCACGTCGACGTACCAGACCGGGGTGCCGGTGCCGGTGCCGGCCCGGTCGCTCGCCGTGCGGTCCAGGCGGGCCTTGGCGGCGTCCAGGTCGGCGAGGGAGTGGCGGACGACGGCCGCGGTGGCGCCGCGTGCCTCGATCGCGGGGACGTCGGCGGCGTCCGTCGTCGCCACGGTGAGCGCGGACGACGCGGCGCCGCGCACCCAGGCGCCCGCGAAGTCCGCGCCCAGCGCGGCGCGCAGCCGCCCGGCGTCCGCTCCCGCCTCGGCCTCGTTGGCCAGCCGGGCGCGTGCCTGCCGCGCGTCGATGCCGAGGTCCCGCGCCATGGCGTGGATGAGTGCGGGCGGGACCTCGGCGGTCTGGAGGGTCTGTGCCGCGGTGGGGGCGGCGGGCTCGGTGCCTGCGTTCGCGGAGCCGCTGAGCCCGGCCACGAACAGCGCACCGGCCGCCACCGCCCCCGTACAGGCGGCTTTGGTGGGTCTGCTGAGTCGTTGGAGCATGGGGTGGTCTCCTCGGAATCGCTCGATCGGGGAAGCACGAAGTGCGGGGAGTGCCCAAACCGTAGGGAGCGCCGAGCGGGCGGCATAAGACGTCAGCCGACCCCCTGCCCCGGTGTTATGGAACGCGGTGTGCCGGGGGGACCAGGCCCGCGTGCGCGCTGCGGGCCTGGTCCAGGACCGTCGTCGCCGTGTCCGGCTGCTGGGCCGCGGCGTGCCAGCCCAGCAGATGGCGCCAGACGAGGGGCGTGCCGGTGACGGGACGGATGGCGATGCCGGGCGTGGCCGGGAAGGAGGCCCGGCACAGCCCGACCGCCCGGCCGACCCGCACCAGATGGACGCAGGACGCGGTGTCGGTCTCGTACATCCGGCGCGGGCTGAACCCGGCGCGGGCGCAGGCCGCGGTGAAACAGTCGGCGAAGCAGCCGTCGCCGGGGACGCAGGCCCACTCCTGGCCGGCCAGCGCGGCCAGGTCGATCTCCCGGTCGCGGGCCAGCGGGTGGCCGTCGGCGAGCATCACGAGGACCGGGTCCACGGCGATCTCCCGCCAGACGAGCTGCTCGGCGCCGGGCGGGGCGGCCGAGCCGCAGGTGCCCGCGAGGGCGAAGTCCAGCCGCCCCTCGGCCAGTTGCCCGGCCAGCTCCCGCTCGGACCAGGAGGCGCTGGTGGTGACGGCGGCGTCCGGCGCAGCGTCCGCGAGCCGGTCGACGAGCGCGCCGAGCAGCGGGCCGTGGGTGCCGCCGAGCCGCAGCCGCTCCGGTTCCCGCCGGGCGTGCGCGAACCGGGCCGCCTCCCGCTGGAGGTCGGAGACGGCGGGCAGGACGACCCGGGTCCGCTCCAGCACCAGCTCGCCCAGCGCGGTGGCGCGTACGCCGTACCGGCCCCGCTCGAACAGCGTGCCGCCCAGGGCCCGTTCGATCCGCCTGAGCTGTGCGCTCAGCGCGGGCTGGGCGAGCCCGAGTGCGGTGGCCGCCCGGGTGAGGCTGCCCGCGTCGGCGATCGTCCGGATGGTCCTCAGATGCCGCAACTCCAGCTCCATGCAGTGAGCTTGCTGGGCGGGCGGGACGGGTGCAAGGGGTTGGTATGGACCACTTGCGGCGACGGCGGGACGATGGGGCGATGCTCAGGACCACCGTCCTACCGGGAACCCCGTGCGCCGTCCCGCGCCCCGGGGACGTACCCCTGCACCGGCTGGAGATCGCCGGTCCCGGCGCGGCGCCCTTCGCGGCCGGCAGCTTCGACGCGGTGGGCCCGCTGTCCCGGGACGGCGGGCCGCACCGGCACACCTTCTACGAGATCGTCCATGTCACGGCGGGCTCGGGCACGCACGTCGTCGACCTCGCCCGCTGGCCGCTGCGCCCGCCGCACCTCGCGGTGATCCGGCCCGGACAGGTGCACCACTGGGAGGCGGACCGGGCGCTGGCGGGCACGCTCGTGCTGTTCACCGAGGACTTCCTGATCGACCACCCGGACGACCGCGACGTGCTGCGGCGGCTGGGGGAGCGGTGCTGGTTCGGCCTGGACGCCGAGCAGGACGCGCGGATCGGCCGGCTGATGGGGGAGCTGGTGGCGGAGCACGGCGACCGGGCCCCCGGGTACGAGAGCGTGCTGCGGTCTTTGCTGCACGTCCTGGTGGTACGGGCGGCGCGGCTGCCCGAGCACGCCCCGGTCCCCGGTGCGGGTGGCGGAGGCCGGGCGCAGGCCGTGGCCGAGGCGTTCGCGCGGCTGCTCGCCGACCGGCGGGAGTCGGTGGCGTGGCCGGCGGGGGAGTGGACCGTACGGGAGTGCGCGGACCGGCTCGGCGTGACCCCCGGCTACCTCACCCAGTCCGTACGCGCGGCGACCGGCCGCAGCCCCGGACGCCTGCTGATCGAGGCCCGCACCCACCAGGCCCAGCGCCTGCTCGCGCACACCGAGCTGTCCGTACGACAGGTTGCCGCGCGCACCGGATTCGACGACCCCGCCTATTTCAGCCGCTTCTTCCGCCGGGAGACCGGAACCAGTCCTGGCACCTTCCGAAAACACCACAGCCGCCCTCACCAGTCCCTCGAAGCCCCCGGGAAGCAGGCCTAGTTTCGTTGGCGATCCGACGGCCCCCCACAAGGAGCAGGTATGGACAGCGAGACGAACCCCCCGCACTCCCCGCTGATCAGCCGCAAGACGGTGCTGCGCGCGGCGCTCGCGGCCGGCGCCGCGGTCCCCGTCGTCATGACCGGCGCCCCGGCCCTGGCCCGTACGTTCGCCACCTCGAACTCCTCGGACACTTCGCCCACGGAGGTCCCGCTCACCCCGCCGTGCGACGACGGCGACGACCCGACGCCGAGCCAGATGGAGGGCCCGTATTTCAAGCCGAACTCCCCGCAGCGCACCAGCCTGGCGGGGCCTGGTGTGCCCGGTACGCGACTCACGGTCACCGGATATGTCTTCGGGCTGGCCTGCCGCCCGATAGCGGGCGCCCTGCTGGACTTCTGGCAGGCGGACCACAACGGCGCCTACGACAACACCGGCTTCCGCTTCCGCGGCCACCAGTTCACCGCGTCGAACGGTTCCTTCGCCCTCACCACGATCGTGCCTGGCCTCTACCCCGGGCGCACCCGGCACATCCACGTGAAGGTGCAGGCCCCCGGCCGCCCCGTCCTCACCACGCAGCTCTACTTCCCGAACGAACCCCGCAACAACACCGACGCCCTCTTCGACCCGCGCCTGCTGATGGCGGTGCGCGACGGAGGCGGCGGCCGCGAGGCGTCGTTCGACTTCGTCCTGAACGTGCCCCAGGGACCGGGCGGTCCGGGCCCCGGCGACACCACCTGGACCGTGGGCACGACCTACCAGCCGGGCGCCCGGGTCACCTACTCGGGCCGCCCCTACGTCTGCCTCCAGACCCACACGGCCCAGTCCGGCTGGGAGCCCCCGAACGTCCCGGCCCTGTGGCAGCCGGCCTGACCCCGATTCCTCCCGCACACGGGCGCACGTCCCTGACACCGGCCGGGGGCGTGCACCCGTATGCCCAGTAGCCGTCCGGAGCCCTCGGCGCCCGCCTCGCAGGCGTCAAGCACGACGACACCCAGGCACCGGTTCAGCCCGTTCGTCCGTGGGTTTGACCTGCGTCACTCCCGGGGTATTCTCTCCGGCTCGATTGGCGGAGGACCTGCCCCATATGGCAGACTGTCGGAGTTGCTCGGTCGAGTGTTGATGCTGCGCGCCTCCCGCCGGGAGGACTGGAAGCGAGTCCCACAGTACTCGTCGCCCTAACTGCCTCACGGCAGCACTGGGGCGGACGTACGGGAATCTTCCGGGAAGTGTCAGTGCGGCACCGGCCAGGCACCCGGTGGGCCTTTCCGCCCTCGGCTTGCGGTTCCGGAAGGGCCGTGCTCCAGACAGGGGATGTTCGAACAAGGGACATCTGTGTCAGCGAGAGCGCGACACGCCCGACCGCGTGGGTCGGAGCGGAAGACAGGAACACCGGGTTCCAGAGCGTTACGAGACAAAGGACTACTGAGTAGCCATGGCGGGACAGAAGATCCGCATCCGGCTCAAGGCCTACGACCACGAGGTCATCGACTCCTCGGCGAAGAAGATCGTCGAGACGGTGACCCGCACTGGTGCGTCGGTCGCGGGCCCGGTGCCGCTGCCCACTGAGAAGAACGTGTACTGCGTCATCAAGTCGCCGCACAAGTACAAGGACTCGCGCGAGCACTTCGAGATGCGCACGCACAAGCGCCTGATCGACATTCTCGACCCGACCCCCAAGACCGTTGACTCTCTGATGCGACTCGACCTCCCGGCCGGTGTCGACATCGAGATCAAGCTCTAAGGGCCGGTGATCTGAGAATGGCTAAGCAGATCAAGGGCATCCTGGGCGAGAAGCTCGGCATGACGCAGGTGTGGGACGAGAACAACCGCGTTGTTCCGGTCACCGTCGTCAAGGCCGGCCCCAATGTCGTCACCCAGGTCCGCACGAACGACGTCGACGGCTACGAGTCCGTCCAGATCGCGTTCGGCGAGATCGACCCGCGCAAGGTGAACAAGCCCCTCAAGGGCCACTTCGCCAAGGCCGACGTCACTCCCCGCCGCCACCTCGTCGAGATCCGTACCGCTGACGCCAGCGAGTACACCCTCGGCCAGGAGATCACCGCTGAGGTGTTCGAGGCCGGCATCAAGGTCGACGTGACCGGCAAGAGCAAGGGCAAGGGCTTCGCCGGTGTCATGAAGCGTCACAACTTCAAGGGCCTCGGCGCCGGTCACGGCACCCAGCGCAAGCACCGCTCGCCCGGTTCCATCGGTGGCTGCGCCACCCCGGGCCGCGTGTTCAAGGGCCTCCGCATGGCGGGTCGTATGGGCAACGAGCGGGTCACCACCCAGAACCTGACCGTCCACGCCGTTGACGCGGAGAAGGGTCTGCTGCTCATCAAGGGCGCGGTTCCCGGTCCGAACGGCGGCCTCGTCCTGGTCCGCACCGCGGCCAAGGGGGCCTGAGGTAACCGATGAGCACTGTTGACATCCTTTCGCCGGCGGGCGACAAGGCCGGCACCGTCGAGCTCCCCGCGGAGATCTTCGACGTAGAGAAGATCAGCGTCCCGCTGCTTCACCAGGTCGTCGTCGCGCAGCTGGCCGCTGCCCGCCAGGGCACGCACAAGACCAAGCGTCGTGGCGAGGTCCGTGGTGGCGGCAAGAAGCCGTACCGCCAGAAGGGCACCGGCCGCGCCCGTCAGGGTTCGACCCGCGCCCCGCAGTTCGCCGGTGGTGGCGTCGTGCACGGTCCCGTGCCGCGTGACTACTCGCAGCGGACCCCGAAGAAGATGAAGGCCGCGGCCCTGCGCCACGCCCTCACCGACCGGGCCCGCAACAACCGCATCCACGTCGTCTCCGGCGTCATCGAGGGTGAGACCCCCTCGACGAAGGCCGCGAAGTCGCTGTTCGGCAAGATCTCGGAGCGCAAGAACCTGCTCCTGATCGTCGAGCGCGCCGATGAGGCCGCGTGGCTGTCCGCCCGCAACCTGCCCCAGGTCCACATCCTGGAGCCGGGCCAGCTGAACACGTACGACGTTCTCGTCTCGGACGACGTGGTCTTCACCCAGGCCGCCTTCGAGTCCTTCGTGTCCGGCCCGAAGGCCAATGACACCGAAGGGAGCGAGGCCTGATGGCTATCCGTCACCCCGCCATTGCCTCCAAGGCCGCCAAGGCCGCCAAGGCCGCGCGCGTCGCCAAGGCGCGTCGCCACGCCACGGAGGGCAAGAACACCGTCGAGACCCCGCTGAGCAAGTCGTTCACGGACCCCCGTGACATCCTGCTCAAGCCGGTCGTCTCCGAGAAGAGCTACGCGCTTCTCGACGAGGGCAAGTACACGTTCATCGTGGACCCGAGCGCCAACAAGACCCAGATCAAGCAGGCCGTCCAGGCGGTCTTCTCGGTCAAGGTCACCGGGGTCAACACGATCAACCGCCAGGGCAAGCGCAAGCGGACCCGCACCGGCTTCGGCAAGCGTGCCGACAGCAAGCGCGCGATCGTGACCCTCGCCGAGGGCGACCGTATCGACATCTTCGGCGGTCCGACCGCGTAAGCGGGTCGGATCGTCCGATATCGGACGAGGACTGAGAAATGGGAATCCGCAAGTACAAGCCGACTACGCCGGGCCGTCGTGGTTCCAGCGTCGCCGACTTCGTCGAGGTCACGCGGTCCACGCCGGAGAAGTCGCTGGTCCGCCCCCTGCACAGCAAGGGCGGCCGTAACAACGCCGGTCGTGTGACCGTTCGCCACCAGGGTGGCGGACACAAGCGCGCCTACCGAGTGATCGACTTCCGTCGTCACGACAAGGACGGCGTGCCGGCGAAGGTCGCGCACATCGAGTACGACCCCAACCGCACCGCGCGCATCGCGCTGCTGCACTACGCGGACGGCGAGAAGCGCTACATCCTCGCCCCGCGCAACCTGCAGCAGGGTGACCGCGTCGAGAACGGTCCCGGGGCCGACATCAAGCCGGGCAACAACCTGGCGCTCCGCAACATCCCGGTCGGTACCACGATCCACGCGATCGAGCTCCGTCCCGGTGGCGGCGCCAAGTTCGCCCGCTCCGCCGGTGCCTCCGTGCAGCTGCTCGCGAAGGAGGGCACGATGGCCCACCTCCGCATGCCTTCCGGTGAGATCCGCCTGGTCGACCAGCGCTGCCGCGCCACGGTCGGCGAGGTCGGCAACGCCGAGCAGAGCAACATCAACTGGGGTAAGGCCGGCCGTAAGCGCTGGCTGGGCGTTCGCCCGACCGTCCGCGGTGTTGCGATGAACCCGGTCGACCACCCGCACGGTGGTGGTGAGGGCAAGACCTCCGGTGGTCGCCACCCGGTCTCCCCGTGGGGTCAGAAGGAGGGTCGTACTCGTTCGCCGAAGAAGGCTTCGAACAAGTACATCGTCCGCCGCCGCAAGACGAACAAGAAGCGCTAGGAGCGGGTTTAGATGCCGCGCAGTCTCAAGAAGGGGCCCTTCGTCGACGACCACCTGATCAAGAAGGTGGACGCCCAGAACGAAGCAGGCACCAAGAACGTCATCAAGACCTGGTCCCGTCGCTCCATGATCGTGCCGGCCATGCTCGGCCACACGCTCGCGGTGCACAACGGCAAGACCCACATCCCGGTGTTCGTCACCGAGTCGATGGTCGGTCACAAGCTCGGCGAGTTCTCGCCGACTCGTACCTTCCGGGGTCACGTCAAGGACGACCGGAAGTCGAAGCGCCGCTAACAGCGGATCGCATTCAGACACGTAAGTAACTGAGAGGGACAACCATGGAAGCCAGGGCCCAGGCGCGGTACATCCGCGTTACGCCCATGAAGGCCCGCCGCGTGGTGGACCTTATCCGTGGCATGGATGCCACGGAGGCTCAGGCTGTTCTGCGATTCGCTCCGCAGGCAGCCTCCGTGCCGGTCGGCAAGGTGCTCGACAGCGCCATCGCCAACGCCGCGCACAACTACGACCACACCGACGCCGACAGCCTCTTCATCTCCGAGGCCTACGTCGACGAGGGCCCGACCCTGAAGCGGTTCCGTCCGCGCGCCCAGGGCCGTGCCTACCGGATCCGCAAGCGGACCAGCCACATCACCGTGGTCGTCAGCAGCAAGGAAGGAACCCGGTAATGGGCCAGAAGGTAAACCCGCACGGGTTCCGGCTCGGTGTCACGACCGACTTCAAGTCGCGTTGGTACGCCGACAAGCTGTACAAGGACTACGTCAAGGAAGACGTCGCCATCCGTCGGATGATGACGTCCGGCATGGAGCGCGCCGGTATCTCGAAGGTTGAGATCGAGCGCACCCGTGACCGTGTCCGCGTGGACATCCACACCGCGCGTCCCGGCATCGTCATCGGCCGCCGTGGCGCCGAGGCCGACCGCATCCGCGGTGACCTGGAGAAGCTGACCGGCAAGCAGGTCCAGCTGAACATCCTCGAGGTCAAGAACCCGGAGACCGACGCTCAGCTGGTGGCCCAGGCCGTCGCCGAGCAGCTCTCCTCCCGCGTCTCCTTCCGTCGGGCCATGCGCAAGAGCATGCAGTCCGCCATGAAGGCCGGCGCCAAGGGCATCAAGATCCAGTGCGGTGGCCGCCTCGGTGGCGCCGAGATGTCCCGCTCGGAGTTCTACCGCGAGGGCCGCGTGCCCCTGCACACGCTCCGCGCGAACGTGGACTACGGCTTCTTCGAGGCCAAGACGACCTTCGGCCGTATCGGTGTGAAGGTCTGGATCTACAAGGGCGACGTCAAGAACATCGCCGAGGTCCGCGCCGAGAACGCTGCGGCCCGTGCGGGTAACCGCCCGGCCCGTGGTGGTGCCGACCGCCCGGCCCGTGGTGGCCGCGGTGGCGAGCGGCGCGGTCGTAAGCCGCAGCAGGCTGCCGGTTCCGAGGCCCCCAAGGCCGAGGCTCCCGCCGCCGCTCCGGCTGAGAGCACCGGAACGGAGGCCTGACCGACATGCTGATCCCCCGTAGGGTCAAGCACCGCAAGCAGCACCACCCGAAGCGCTCCGGCGCTGCCAAGGGCGGCACGCAGGTTGCGTTCGGCGAGTACGGCATCCAGGCGCTCACCCCGGCGTATGTGACGAACCGCCAGATCGAGGCCGCTCGTATTGCCATGACGCGTCACATCAAGCGTGGTGGCAAGGTCTGGATCAACATCTACCCGGACCGTCCCCTCACCAAGAAGCCTGCCGAGACCCGCATGGGTTCCGGTAAGGGTTCTCCGGAGTGGTGGATCGCCAACGTCAAGCCCGGACGCGTGATGTTCGAGCTGTCGTACCCCAACGAGAAGATCGCCCGTGAGGCGCTGACTCGTGCGGCCCACAAGCTGCCGATGAAGTGCCGGATCGTCAAGCGCGAGGCAGGTGAAGCGTGATGTCGGCCGGTACCAAGGCGTCCGAGCTGCGCGAACTGGGCAACGAGGAGCTTCTGGCGAAGCTCCGCGAGGCCAAGGAAGAGCTGTTCAACCTCCGCTTCCAGGCGGCCACGGGTCAGCTCGAAAACCACGGCCGTCTGAAGGCGGTCCGCAAGGACATCGCGCGGATCTACACCCTGATGCGCGAGCGTGAGCTGGGCATCGAAACGGTGGAGAACGCCTGATGAGCGAGAAGAACGTGACTGAGAACGCAGAGGCCCGCGGCTTCCGCAAGACCCGTGAGGGTCTCGTCGTCAGCGACAAGATGGACAAGACCGTCGTCGTCGCCGTCGAGGACCGCGTCAAGCACGCGCTGTACGGCAAGGTCATCCGCCGTACCAACAAGCTCAAGGCGCACGACGAGCAGAACGCCGCTGGTGTCGGCGACCGCGTCCTCCTGATGGAGACCCGGCCGCTGTCCGCCTCGAAGCGGTGGCGCGTCGTCGAGATCCTCGAGAAGGCCAAGTAATTCCTGCGGGGAACATCCCGCAGGTCAGTTCCGCCAGGCTCGGCAGGGGCTCCCCCTCGTAAAGAGGCGGCCCCTGCCGGGAACCGGCAGACAAACAGGAGATAGACGTGATCCAGCAGGAGTCGCGACTGCGCGTCGCCGACAACACTGGTGCGAAGGAAATCCTTTGCATCCGTGTGCTCGGTGGCTCCGGTCGCCGCTACGCGGGCATCGGTGACGTCATCGTCGCCACCGTCAAGGACGCGATCCCCGGTGGCAACGTGAAGAAGGGTGACGTCGTCAAGGCGGTCATCGTTCGCACCGTCAAGGAGCGCCGCCGTCCGGACGGCTCGTACATCCGCTTCGACGAGAACGCCGCCGTCATTCTGAAGAACGACGGCGACCCTCGCGGCACCCGTATCTTCGGCCCCGTCGGCCGTGAGCTGCGCGAGAAGAAGTTCATGAAGATCATCTCGCTCGCGCCGGAGGTGCTGTAAGCATGAAGATCAAGAAGGGCGACCTGGTCCAGGTCATCACCGGTAAGGACAAGGGCAAGCAGGGCAAGGTCATTGCCGCTTACCCGCGCGACGAGCGCGTCCTGGTCGAGGGTGTCAACCGGGTCAAGAAGCACACCAAGGCCGGTCCGACCGCTCGCGGTTCCCAGGCCGGTGGCATCGTCACGACCGAGGCGCCGATCCACGTCTCCAACGTCCAGCTGGTCGTTGAGAAGGACGGCAACAAGGTCGTCACGCGTGTCGGATACCGCTTCGACGAAGAGGGCAACAAGATCCGCGTTGCCAAGCGGACGGGTGAGGACATCTGATGGCTACCACCACCACTCCGCGTCTGAAGACGAAGTACCGCGAGGAGATCGCGGGCAAGCTGCGTGAGGAGTTCTCCTACGAGAACGTCATGCAGGTTCCCGGCCTCGTCAAGATCGTGGTCAACATGGGTGTGGGCGACGCCGCCCGCGACTCCAAGCTGATCGAGGGCGCCATCCGCGACCTCACCACGATCACCGGTCAGAAGCCGGCCGTCACCAAGGCCCGCAAGTCCATCGCGCAGTTCAAGCTGCGTGAGGGTCAGCCGATCGGTGCCCACGTCACGCTCCGTGGCGACCGCATGTGGGAGTTCCTGGACCGCACCCTGTCGCTCGCGCTGCCGCGCATCCGCGACTTCCGCGGCCTGTCCCCCAAGCAGTTCGACGGCCGTGGCAACTACACCTTCGGTCTCACGGAGCAGGTCATGTTCCACGAGATCGACCAGGACAAGATCGACCGTACCCGGGGTATGGACATCACCGTGGTCACCACGGCGACCAACGACGCTGAGGGCCGCGCGCTCCTTCGTCACCTCGGCTTCCCGTTCAAGGAGGCGTGAGCGAGATGGCGAAGAAGGCTCTGATTGCCAAGGCTGCTCGCAAGCCCAAGTTCGGTGTGCGTGGCTACACGCGCTGCCAGCGCTGCGGCCGTCCGCACTCCGTGTACCGCAAGTTCGGCCTGTGCCGCGTGTGCCTTCGTGAGATGGCTCACCGTGGCGAGCTGCCGGGCGTGACCAAGAGCTCCTGGTAATCCCCGCTTTTTAGGGATTCCTGAAGCTCTCGGTAAGCATCTGGGTGGACAGGGGCCCACCCCCGCATGGCTTAGGCTTGTGGGGTTGGGCGCCTGTCACGCCCGTACGACTTACTACGCCGTAGGTCCACCGCGCCGCACCCGTCCCGTCTCGGATCGGGGAGAGGGATGGCGCATCAGGAAACCCCGGCGAGAGAGGCCGAAGGCCAATTCATGACCATGACTGATCCGATCGCAGACATGCTTACGCGTCTGCGGAACGCGAACTCGGCGTACCACGACACCGTGGCGATGCCGCACTCGAAGATCAAGTCTCACATCGCGGAGATCCTCCAGCAGGAGGGCTTCATCACGGGCTGGAAGGTCGAGGACGCCGAGGTCGGCAAGAACCTCGTCCTGGAGCTGAAGTTCGGCCCCAACCGTGAGCGCTCCATCGCGGGCATCAAGCGGATCTCCAAGCCCGGTCTCCGGGTTTACGCGAAGTCCACCAACCTGCCCAAGGTCCTCGGTGGCCTCGGCGTGGCGATCATCTCCACGTCGCACGGTCTTCTGACCGACAAGCAGGCCGGCAAGAAGGGCGTGGGTGGGGAAGTCCTCGCCTACGTCTGGTAGCGGAAGGGAACGGAGGAAACAGCTATGTCGCGTATTGGCAAGCTCCCCATCACGGTTCCCGCCGGCGTGGACGTCACCATCGACGGCCGTACGGTCTCGGTCAAGGGCCCCAAGGGCTCGCTGACCCACACCGTTGCCGCGCCGATCGACATCGCCAAGGGTGAGGACGGCGTTCTCAACGTCACCCGCCCCAACGACGAGCGTCAGAACAAGGCCCTGCACGGCCTGTCCCGCACGCTGGTGGCGAACATGATCACCGGCGTGACCCAGGGTTACGTGAAGAAGCTCGAGATCAGCGGTGTCGGTTACCGCGTGACGGCCAAGGGCTCGAACCTCGAGTTCGCGCTCGGCTACAGCCACCCGATCACCGTCGAGGCCCCCGAGGGCATCACCTTCAAGGTGGAGGCCCCCACCCGGTTCTCGGTCGAGGGCATCGACAAGCAGAAGGTCGGCGAGGTTGCGGCCAACATCCGCAAGCTGCGCAAGCCCGACCCGTACAAGGCCAAGGGCGTCAAGTACGAGGGCGAAGTCATCCGCCGCAAGGTCGGAAAGGCGGGTAAGTAAGCCATGGCATACGGACAGAAGATCCTGAAGGGCGACGCCTACAAGCGCGCCGCGATCAAGCGCCGTCACATCCGGATCCGCAAGCGGATCTCCGGTTCGGCGGAGCGTCCCCGTCTGGTCGTTACCCGCTCGAACCGCCACATCGTGGCCCAGGTGATCGACGACATCAAGGGTCACACCCTGGCGTCGGCGTCCACCCTGGACACGTCGGTCCGCGGTGGCGAGGGCGACAAGTCCGCGCAGGCCAAGCAGGTCGGTGCCCTGGTCGCCGAGCGCGCCAAGGCCGCCGGTGTCGAGGCCGTCGTATTCGACCGTGGTGGCAACCAGTACGCCGGGCGCATCGCCGCCCTGGCGGACGCCGCCCGCGAAGCCGGCTTGAAGTTCTGAGCCGTTCGTAGCTAGCGGAAAAAGAGAGAGGTAATTCCAATGGCTGGACCCCAGCGCCGCGGTGGCGGTGCCGGTGGCGGCGAGCGGCGGGACCGGAAGGGCCGTGACGGCGGCGCAGCTGCCGCCGAGAAGACCGCTTACGTTGAGCGCGTTGTCGCGATCAACCGTGTCGCCAAGGTTGTGAAGGGTGGTCGTCGCTTCAGCTTCACCGCGCTGGTCGTGGTGGGCGACGGTGACGGCACCGTGGGTGTCGGTTACGGCAAGGCCAAGGAGGTGCCGGCCGCCATCGCCAAGGGCGTTGAGGAGGCCAAGAAGCACTTCTTCAAGGTCCCCCGTATCCAGGGCACCATCCCGCACCCGATCCAGGGTGAGAAGGCTGCCGGCGTCGTGCTGCTCAAGCCCGCGTCGCCCGGTACCGGTGTTATCGCCGGTGGTCCGGTGCGTGCCGTGCTCGAGTGCGCCGGTATCCACGACATCCTGTCGAAGTCGCTCGGCTCCGACAACGCGATCAACATCGTGCACGCGACCGTGGAGGCCCTGAAGGGCCTGCAGCGTCCCGAGGAGGTCGCGGCCCGCCGTGGCCTGCCGCTCGAGGACGTCGCCCCCGCGGCTCTTCTCCGTGCCCGTGCCGGGGCGGGTGCGTAATCATGGCGCAGCTCAAGATTACGCAGGTCAAGTCCTACATCGGCAGCAAGCAGAACCACCGTGACACCCTGCGCTCCCTTGGTCTCAAGGGCATCAACACGCAGGTCGTCAAGGAGGACCGCCCCGAGTTCCGCGGCATGGTGCACACCGTCCGCCACCTCGTGACGGTCGAGGAGGTCGACTGATCATGGCGGAGCAGAACCCGCTCAAGATCCACAACCTCCGTCCCGCCCCCGGCGCCAAGACCGCGAAGACCCGTGTCGGTCGTGGTGAGGCGTCGAAGGGTAAGACGGCCGGTCGTGGCACCAAGGGCACCAAGGCCCGTTACCAGGTTCCGGAGCGCTTCGAGGGTGGGCAGATGCCCCTCCACATGCGTCTCCCGAAGCTCAAGGGCTTCAAGAACCCGTTCAAGACCGAGTACCAGGTCGTGAACCTCGACAAGCTGGCCGCGCTCTACCCCGAGGGTGGCGAGGTCACGGTCGAGGGTCTGGTGGCCAAGGGTGCCGTTCGCAAGAACAGCCTCGTCAAGGTCCTCGGCCAGGGCGAGATCTCCGTGGCGCTGCAGGTGACGGTTGACGCCGTCTCCGGCTCCGCCAAGGAGAAGATCACCGCCGCCGGCGGTACCGTCACCGAGCTCGTCTGAACACAGCAGGCGTCTCGATGACTTGAGCGATCCCCACCGGGGATACCCCACAAATGGGGTATCCCCGGTTGGTCGTTCCTAGGGTGGCAGTCTCGCGGGTAAGGTGGCCTGCACTGCCAACTTTTAACGAGTGCCTCACAAGCGGCACTCGGAGCGGCAGTTGACCGTTACCTAATCGTCGAACCTCAAGACCGTCACCCTTGACGCAGTAGCGCGGGGGTCGCAGGAGGCACCGTGCTCACCGCGTTCGCCCGGGCGTTCAAGACGCCCGACCTGCGCAAGAAGCTGCTCTTCACGCTCGGGATCATCGTGGTCTACCGGGTGGGTACCCACGTCCCGATCCCCGGCGTCGACTACACGTCCGTCCAGCAGTGCGTGGACGAGGCGGCCGGCAACCAGGGCCTCTTCGGTCTGGTCAATATGTTCAGTGGTGGCGCGCTGCTCCAGATCACGGTCTTCGCGCTGGGCATCATGCCGTACATCACGGCGAGCATCATTCTCCAGCTGCTGACCGTGGTGATCCCGCGTCTGGAAGCCCTCAAGAAGGAGGGACAGTCCGGCACCGCGAAGATCACGCAGTACACCCGATACCTGACGGTGGCGCTCGCCATCCTGCAGGGCACCGGCCTCGTCGCCACCGCCCGCAGCGGCGCCCTCTTCTCCGGCTGCACGGTCGCCGGGCAGATCGTCCCGGACCGCTCGATCTTCGTGACCATCACCATGGTCATCACCATGACCGCCGGTACGGCCGTCGTCATGTGGCTCGGTGAGCTCATCACCGACCGCGGTGTCGGCAACGGCATGTCGATCCTGATGTTCATCTCGATCGCCGCCACGTTCCCGTCCGCGCTGTGGGCGATCAAGACGTCGGGCACCCTGGCCGACGGCTGGATCGAGTTCGGCACCGTCATGCTCGTCGGGTTCGTCATGGTCGGCCTGGTCGTCTTCGTCGAGCAGGCCCAGCGCCGTATCCCGGTCCAGTACGCGAAGCGCATGATCGGCCGTCGTTCCTACGGCGGGACGTCCACGTACATCCCGCTGAAGGTGAACCAGGCGGGTGTGATTCCCGTCATCTTCGCCTCGTCGCTGCTCTACATTCCGGCCCTGATCGCGCAGTTCTCGGACGGCACTTCGAGCTGGAAAACCTGGATCGAAGCGAACCTCGTCACAGGCGAGCATCCGATTTACATCACGATGTACTTCTTGCTCATCGTTTTCTTCGCGTTCTTCTACGTGGCGATCTCCTTCAACCCTGAGGAAGTCGCCGACAACATGAAGAAGTATGGTGGCTTCATCCCGGGCATCCGGGCTGGCCGACCGACCGCTGAGTACCTGAGCTACGTACTCAACCGGATCACCTGGCCGGGTTCGCTGTATCTGGGTCTGATCGCTCTCGTCCCGACCGTCGCGTTGGCCGGTTTCGGCGCCAACCAGAACTTCCCGTTCGGTGGTACCAGCATCCTGATCATCGTGGGTGTCGGACTTGAGACCGTGAAGCAGATCGAGAGCCAGCTCCAGCAGCGCAATTACGAAGGGTTCCTCCGCTGATGCGAATCGTCCTCGTCGGGCCGCCGGGCGCCGGTAAGGGAACGCAAGCCACGCGCCTTGCCGAGAAGCTGAACATCCCGCACATCTCCACGGGCGACCTGTTCCGCGCCAACATCAGCCGGCAGACGGAGCTCGGAAAGCTCGCCAAGTCCTACATGGACGCGGGCAACCTGGTTCCGGACGAGGTCACCATCGCGATGGCCAAGGACCGCATGGAGCAGCCCGACGCCGAGGGCGGCTTCCTGCTGGACGGCTTCCCGCGCAATGTGTCCCAGGCCGAGGCGCTGGACGAGCTGCTGAACACCGAGGGCATGCAGCTGGACGCGGTGCTGGACTTGGAGGCCCCCGAGGAGGAGGTCGTCAAGCGGATCGCCGGCCGGCGCACCTGCCGCAACAACTCCGCGCACGTCTTCCACGTCACCTACAGCCCGCCGAAGAAGGAGGGCGTCTGCGACGTCTGCGGCGGCGAGCTGTACCTGCGGGGCGACGACTCCGAGGAGACCGTCCGGACGCGGCTGGAGGTCTACCACACGCAGACCGAGCCGATCATCGACTACTACAAGACGCAGGGCCTGGTCGTGACGATCGAGGCCATGGGTCCGGTGGACGAGGTCACGGCCCGTGCGCTGGCGGCGCTGAAGCGCGAGGGCGACGAGAAGTAGGTCTTCGTACGTCGCGGTAGCCGCGGTTCCCTCGCGAGGGGCCGCGGCTGCTGTGTGCCGTGGCCGCGCACGTATGGTTGTGAGGTAGCCCCTACCCCGGTTTGAGAAAGGCCCCCGCCGACATGGTGCAGATCAAGAGCCCCGAGCAGATCGCCAAGATGCGTGAGGCGGGGTTGGTCGTCGCCGCCATTCACGCGGCCACTCGGGAGGCCGCCGTACCGGGTGCCACCACCAAGGACCTGGACGAGGTGGCCCGCAAGGTGCTCGCCGAGCACGGTGCCAAGTCGAACTTCCTGGGCTACGGCGGCTTCCCGGCCACCATCTGCACGTCCGCGAACGAGGTCGTCGTCCACGGCATCCCCTCCGACGAGGTCGTCCTCAAGGACGGCGACATCATCTCCATCGACTGCGGCGCGATCGTCGACGGCTGGCACGGTGACGCCGCCTACACGGCCTTCGTGGGGTCCGGTCACGCTCCGGAGCTGATCGAGCTCTCCCGGGTGACCGAGGAGTCGATGTGGGCCGGGATCGCGGCCATGAAGCCCGGCAACCGGCTCGTCGACGTCTCGCGCGCGATCGAGACGTACATCCGGCGCCAGCCCAAGGCCGGCGGCGGCCGGTACGGGATCATCGAGGACTACGGCGGCCACGGCATCGGCACCGAGATGCACATGGACCCGCACCTGCTGAACTACGTCGAGCGCCGACGCGGCAAGGGGCCGAAGCTGGTGCCCGGGTTCTGCCTGGCCATCGAGCCCATGGTGTCCCTCGGTACGCCGAAGACCGAGGTGCTCCAGGACGACTGGACGGTCATCACCACCGACGGCACCTGGTCCTCCCACTGGGAGCACTCCGTCGCCCTGACCGAGCAGGGTCCGCTGGTGCTGACGGCCCCCGACGGGGGCAAGGCGAAGCTGGCCGAACTCGGGATCACGGCGGCGCCGGATCCGCTGGGCTGAGTTCCCGCGCGCTTAATGATCTGTCCCCTTGGGCAGACTGCCTCGATTCGTCTTTCCGGGTGCGCTGACGTAGACTGACTCGTCGGCTCTTGTGTACCCGCATGTCTGCATGCGCTCACACTGAGTCGATCAAGGTAGTCGATTCGAAGGGCGAAGCGTGGCCAAGAAGCAAGGTGCCATCGAGATCGAGGGCACTGTCGTCGAGTCTCTGCCGAACGCCATGTTCAAGGTCGAGCTCCAGAACGGCCACCAGGTCCTGGCACACATCAGCGGCAAGATGCGTATGCACTACATCCGCATCCTCCCTGACGACCGGGTCGTGGTGGAGCTGTCTCCGTACGACCTGACGCGTGGCCGGATCGTCTACCGGTACAAGTAGATCCCTCTGACTCGGAGAACCTCAATCTCATGAAGGTCAAGCCGAGCGTCAAGAAGATCTGCGACAAGTGCAGGGTGATCCGCCGTCACGGTCGGGTCATGGTCATCTGCGAGAACCCGCGCCACAAGCAGCGCCAGGGCTGACGCACGATCGACCGATCCCTCTGCATCGATATCGCAGAGATTCGCGCGACGCGAGCTGAATTTGTTCATAGGCAGGACCCAAGCCGCTACGGCTTGACACCCCCGGTTCGGAGGCCGGGGACCCGATTCGTACCTGGTACGGCGGTCGGGAAGCGGTTCTGCGGAAGACCTCCGAAGATCACCAGGAGCCATTGAATGGCACGCGTTTCCGGTGTTGACATCCCGCGCGACAAGCGCGTGGAGGTCGCCCTCACCTACGTGTTCGGCATCGGCCGGACCCTCTCCCAGGCGACGCTGGCTGCGACCGGCGTCGACCCGAACACCCGCGTTCGCGACCTCTCCGAGGAGCAGCTCGTCGCGATTCGTGAGTACGTCGACAACAACATCAAGACCGAGGGTGACCTCCGTCGCGAGATCCAGGCCGACATCCGCCGCAAGGTCGAGATCGGCTGCTACCAGGGTCTCCGCCACCGCCGTGGCCTGCCCGTCCGCGGTCAGCGCACCAGCACCAACGCCCGCACCCGCAAGGGCCCGCGTCGCGCCATCGCCGGCAAGAAGAAGCCGGGCAAGAAGTAGTCCTCAGCGGACTTCGCCGTCCAGCGGTCTTCGCTGTAGGACCGACCACCTCCCGTAGGAGTACAGATGCCCCCCAAGGGTCGTCAGGGCGCTGCCAAGAAGGTGCGCCGCAAGGAAAAGAAGAACGTCGCTCACGGCCACGCGCACATCAAGAGCACGTTCAACAACACGATCGTCTCCATCACGGACCCGTCCGGCAACGTGATCTCCTGGGCCTCCGCCGGCCACGTCGGTTTCAAGGGCTCCCGGAAGTCCACGCCGTTCGCCGCGCAGATGGCCGCCGAGTCGGCTGCCCGCCGCGCCCAGGAGCACGGCATGCGCAAGGTCGACGTGTTCGTCAAGGGTCCCGGCTCCGGCCGTGAGACCGCGATCCGCTCCCTCCAGGCCACCGGCCTTGAGGTCGGCTCGATCCAGGACGTCACGCCCACCCCGCACAACGGCTGCCGTCCGCCCAAGCGCCGCCGCGTCTGAGGCTCGGTTGTCTTGAGGTTTCGGGCGGTACGGCTCTTCGGAGCGGTGCCGCCCGTACCCTTGCAGTAACAGCAGGACGTCAAATAGCGGGCGTCCATGACTGAAGGAATCACAACATGCTGATCGCTCAGCGTCCCTCGTTGACCGAAGAGGTCGTCGACGAGTTCCGCTCCCGGTTCGTGATCGAGCCGCTGGAGCCGGGCTTCGGCTACACCCTCGGCAACTCCCTCCGCCGTACCCTCCTGTCGTCGATCCCCGGCGCTGCTGTCACCAGCATCCGCATCGACGGTGTCCTGCACGAGTTCACCACCGTGCCGGGCGTCAAGGAGGACGTCACCGACCTGATCCTCAACATCAAGCAGCTGGTCGTCTCCTCGGAGCACGACGAGCCGGTCGTGATGTACCTGCGCAAGCAGGGTCCGGGTCTGGTCACCGCCGCCGACATCGCGCCCCCGGCCGGTGTCGAGGTGCACAACCCCGACCTCGTCCTCGCCACGCTCAACGGCAAGGGCAAGCTGGAGATGGAGCTGACCGTCGAGCGCGGTCGCGGTTACGTCTCCGCCGTGCAGAACAAGCAGGTGGGCCAGGAGATCGGCCGGATCCCGGTGGACTCCATCTACTCGCCGGTTCTCAAGGTCACCTACAAGGTCGAGGCGACCCGTGTCGAGCAGCGCACCGACTTCGACAAGCTGATCGTCGACGTCGAGACCAAGCAGGCGATGCGTCCGCGTGACGCCATGGCCTCCGCCGGTAAGACGCTGGTCGAGCTGTTCGGTCTCGCCCGTGAGCTGAACATCGACGCCGAGGGCATCGACATGGGCCCGTCCCCCACGGACGCCGCCCTCGCCGCTGACCTGGCGCTGCCGATCGAGGAGCTGGAGCTCACCGTTCGGTCGTACAACTGCCTCAAGCGTGAGGGCATCCACTCCGTGGGTGAGCTCGTCGCGCGTTCCGAGGCCGACCTCCTCGACATCCGCAACTTCGGTGCGAAGTCCATCGACGAGGTCAAGGCGAAGCTGGCCGGCATGGGCCTGGCCCTGAAGGACAGCCCGCCCGGATTCGACCCCACGGCCGCCGCCGACGCCTTCGGCGCCGACGACGACGCGGACGCGGGTTTCGTGGAGACCGAGCAGTACTGATCGGTCGATGCCGGTGAGCATCCGCTCATCGGGTTCCTGACCCCGGTACCTGATACGGCCGGGGCAGACACACAGGAGAAGAACAATGCCGAAGCCCACCAAGGGTGCCCGTCTGGGCGGCAGCGCCGCGCACGAGAAGCTGCTCCTCGCGAACCTCGCGAAGGCGCTCTTCGAGCACGGCCGCATCACCACCACCGAGGCGAAGGCCCGCCGCCTGCGCCCGTACGCCGAGCGTCTGGTCACCAAGGCGAAGAAGGGCGACCTTCACAACCGCCGTCAGGTGCTCCAGGTGATCACGGACAAGAGCGTCGTCCACACGCTCTTCACCGAGATCGGCCCGCGCTACGAGAACCGTCCGGGTGGTTACACCCGTATCACCAAGATCGGTAACCGTCGTGGCGACAACGCGCCCATGGCTGTCATCGAGCTTGTCGAGGCGCTGACGGTGGCTCAGGAGGCGACCGGCGAGGCCGAGGCCGCCACCAAGCGTGCCGCGAAGGACGCCGAGGTTGCCGCTGAGGCCAAGGTCGACACGACCAAGGCCGACGAGGCTGCTGAGGCTCCCGCCGAGGAGTCGAAGGACGCCTAAGCGTTCTGTTGGCGGGTCCGTTCCTTTCGAGGGGCGGGCCCGCTTTCGTGTTCCTGAGAGGATCTCTGTGTTGTGAGTGAAGTTGCGGCGCCTGGGTTTGTTCGGGTTCGGCTTGATCTCTCCTATGACGGCAGTGAGTTCCACGGGTGGGCCAAGCAGGCCGGTGGGCAGCGGACCGTGCAGGGGGAGATCGAGGACGCGCTGCGGACCGTCACGCGGTCGGGGGAGACCACCTACGAGTTGACCGTTGCCGGGCGGACGGATGCGGGCGTGCATGCCCGGGGGCAGGTCGCTCATGTGGATCTGCCCGAGGAGCTGTGGGCCGTGCATCAGGAGAAGTTGCTCAAGAGGCTCGCGGGGCGGCTGCCGAAGGATGTGCGGGTGTGGGCGCTCACCGAGGCGCCGGACGGGTTCAACGCGCGGTTCGCGGCGCTGTGGCGCCGTTACATCTACCGGGTCGGGGACCGGCCCGGTGGCGTGGATCCGCTGCTGCGCAGTCATGTGCTCTGGCATGACTGGGAGTTGGATGTCGAGGTGATGGACGCCGCCGCCAAGTCCCTGGTCGGGGAGCATGACTTCGCCGCCTACGCGAAGAAGCGTGAAGGTGCCTCGACCGTGCGGGAGATCTTCGACTTCGAAGTGCGGCGCACCGCGGACGGTGTCGTGGAGATCGAGGTCCGGGCCGACGCCTTCTGCCACAACCAAGTGCGGTCCATGGTGGGCGCGTTGCTGTTCGTGGGGGACGGGCACCGTGGCGTGGAGTGGCCGCGGAAGGTGCTGGACGCGCGGGTGCGGGACAGCGCCGTCCATGTCGTACGGCCGTACGGGCTGACTCTGGAGGAGGTCGCCTACCCGGCCGCCGATCAGCTCGCGGAGCGGCAGCGGCAGGCTCGGCGGGTGCGGGGGCAGGTGCACTGAAGGGGGGCCCTGTCGGCACAGGGCCCCCCTTCGGCTCGCGTCAGTCCTGCGCGCGGCGGGAGCGGGTGAACCGGATCGCGGCCCAGCCCAGCGCGGCGAACGCGGCGGCCGCCCCGGCGAGGGTGCCGATGCCCGCGGCGCCGGTCAGCGCCAGGCTGCCCGAGTCGCCCTGAGTGTCCGTGCCGTCCGAGCCGCCCGTCGTGGCGTCGGACGTGCCGGAGGGGCTCGGGGACGGGGACGGGCTCGCGTCCTTCTCGGTCACCTCGACGGTGAAGCGGATCCCGGCGTCACCGGCCGCCGCGAGGACGTTGTAGGTGCCCGGCTCCTGGCCCGCGACCAGCTCGGTGGCGGTGGCCTCGCCGTCGGCGTCGGTGGTCACCTTCACGGAGTCCTCGTCGCCCTTGAACGCCGGGGCCTCCTCGTCGCTGCTCTCGACGGTGAACTGCACCTCGGCGTCCGCCGCCGGAGCGCCGTTCTTGGTCACCTTGACGGTCAGCGGCTCGGCGAAGGCGTCACCGGGTGCCGCCTGCTGCTCGTCGCCGCCGGTGATCTCGATGGCGTGGCTGGTCTGCGCGACATGGGCGGTGAAGGTCGTGGTGGCGGTCCCGGACGTGGCCCGGACCTTGAAGGTGCCCTCCTTCGCGCCCGTGATGACGGAGGGGGAGGCGGCGCGGCCCTGGGCGTCCGTGCGCATCTCGGTGGGGTAGTCCTCGAACTTCACGCCGAGGCCGTCCGGGTCCTCCAGGGTGAAGGCGACCTTCTGGTCGGCGAGCGGCTCGCCGTCCTTGTCGCGGGCCACGATCACCATCGGGTCGGAGGTGGAGATCGGCAGGACGGTCTGGTTGTCGCCGGACTCCCGGGTCAGGTCGGCCACCACGGGCGCGCCCTTGGGGTCCTTCCACTGCAGGACGACACGGCCGTCGCCGCCGCGGGCGTTGCCGCCGCCCTGGCCGATGCCGGAGAGGTCCGGCTGGGTGTCGTCGAGCGGGTCGTGCACCCAGAACGGGTCGTCCTTCGCCGCCGGGTTGAACGTGGTGCTGCTCAGCATGCGTACGTCGGAGGTGCGCTCGGGGTCGGCGTAGCTGGAACCGCCACCGCCGCTGCCGCCGTCGCCCTTCGCGTCCCGGGCGCCGCCGCCACCGCCGCCCGCGTAACCGGCGCCGCCGCCGCCCGCCTTGGCGCCGCCGTCACCGCCCGCACCGCCCTGCGCGTGGTCGGCGCCGGGCTTTCCGCCCTCGACACCGGCCGCGCCGCCCTGGCCGCCCTTCGCGCCCTTGCCGCCGAAGTCGTCGCGGGCGTCGACGCCGTCGGGAGCGCCGCCGCTGCCCGCCGTGCCCATGTCGTGGCTGCCGTATCCCGCGCCCCCGCCGCCGGCGGCGATGAACAGCGCGGAGCCGTCCGCGGCGCGGATCGCGGTGCTCGCGCCGCCGTTCCCGCCCCAGTTGCTCGCGCCGGCCTTGCCACCGAGGGCGTCGCCGAAGAGCTTGCCTCCTCCGACGCGCCAGCCGCCGACGTTCACGGTCAGGTGCTCACCGGGGGTGACGTCCAGCGAGCCGCCCACATAGGCGCCGTTGCCGCCACTGGCGAACGGATTGCCGTCGCCGCCCATGCCCCAGGCCCGGAAGTCCAGCTCTCGCACGCCGGCCGGGACCTGGAAGTCCGCGGCGGCGCCGCTGTGGTCGAAGATCCGGCAGTGGGTGAAGCCCGCCAGCGGGTCGCACGGCTTGGACTCCGCCGCCGCGGCGGCGGCCGGCCAGGCGCCCCCGACTCCCAGACCACCCACCAGCAGCGCGGCCGCACCCACGGCGCGCGTGCCTCGGCGCAGCGCGGAAGTACGTCTGTTCATGATCCCCTCCGGTAACAGACACAGCCCCCCCGGGAGGCGTGTGAAGAGTGGTGGGGAGCGAGATTCCCCTGTCTCGTCGGGGCCCTTGATAAGAAGCAAGGACCGTGCGCATCATCCCCACCCGTCTAGGCGTATTTTACTGTCACACCAGTCGCATTGGACACTTGAATTGCGAACGTCTTTGCGAACTATGGGGGTTGGGGCATTGTTGCGAGTGGGGAGTCATCTTGAGCAGGGGAAGTAAGCATTCTGGGCCGGTGGGCAGACGCTCGGCATTGAAGGCCATGGGTCTCGGGGGCCTGGTCACGGTCGGGGGGATCGGGGCGCTGGCGACGGCGGACGCCGCGCCCGCCGAGGGCCTGGGCGTGCCGCCGTACGCGCCGACCGGGCGGCGGCCGCGTTATCGCCGGGCCACCTGGAGCCAGCAGTTCCAGTCCGGGCACGGCTGGACGGCGGGCGGCGCGGGGACCGCCTCGTCGAGCCCGGCCGACACCGCGGTCTTCACCCGGGGCACGTCCTCGGTGCGGGTGACGACCACGGGCACCGGGGTGCAGTCGTACGTCCGCAAGACCGGTATGA
Organism: Streptomyces cinnabarinus; assembly: GCF_027270315.1. Taxonomy (NCBI): domain Bacteria; kingdom Bacillati; phylum Actinomycetota; class Actinomycetes; order Kitasatosporales; family Streptomycetaceae; genus Streptomyces; species Streptomyces cinnabarinus. Next base: position 5,351,599 of record NZ_CP114413.1, read on the forward strand.
CGGCCATGGACCTCAGCGGCAAGATGATCCGGCTGATCTTCCGGGTCTCGGACGTCACCGACCTCAGCAAGGTCGTCTTCTATCTCGGCAGCTCAGGGCTGAAGAACGCCTTCAGCTGGCGGGTGCACACCCATGGGAGCGGCGCGAACTACGTGCAGTCCGGGGAGTGGGTGACGGTCCATCTCCAGTGGGCCGACGTGAGCGCCGCGTCCGGCACGTACACGCTCTCCGCGCAGGGCGAGCCGTCCGTGAAGACGGGCTTCACCGACATGTCGTTCGCGGTCTACGACGACGCCAAGGCCCCGGTGACGTACCACCTTCAGACGGTCGAGCTGGTGCCCGACACCGAGTCCGTCTTCCCCAAGGGCGTCGTCTCCATCACCTTCGACGACTCGCACAAGTCGGTGCACGACCTGGCCCGTCCGGTCATGGACCCGTTCGCCATGCCGGGCACGCTCTACAACATCGCCGACGTGATCGGCACCGGCTCCTTCGTGAGCCTCGGGCAGATGCGCTCGCTCCAGGACGCCTCCGGCTGGGAGATGGCCGGGCACTCGTATGCCAACGCCACGCACACGGCGAGTTACCCCAAACTCACGGCCCAGCAGGTCGACCAGGATTTCGCGAAGCTGCGGGAATGGCTCGTCGGCAACGGATTCACCAGTGAGCACTTCGCCTATCCGCACGGCGCATTCCAGAAGACCACCGACGGAGTGGCCGTCGACGAGCTCGCGGCCCGCCACTTCACCACCGCGCGCTCGATCATTTCAGAGACCATCGAGAGCTTTGCGCCGGCCATGCCGTACCGGCTCAAGGCGCTGACCGGGATCACCGACGGCACGGGTATCGGCGGCACAGCGCTGAGCAAGGTGATCGGCGCGGGCGGTGCGCTGGACCGGTGTGCCCGCAGCGGCAGCTGGCTGATCCTGTGCCTCCACAAGATCGTGGCCGGTACGCCGGCGGCGAGCACCGAGATCAGCCAGGCCGGTCTCCGTACGCTGATGGCGGAGATCGACAAGCGGGAGATCGAGGTGCTCACCGTCCAGGAGGCGATGACGTACTACAACTGACCCCGGCTAGCGGCGGTCACCGAACCAGCCGTCGTCCTGGTGCTCCGGGGCGTGCGGCTGGTTCTGGTTCTCCGGTGCCCACTGCTGTTGGTGCTGTTGCGGCTGCTGCTGGTACGGACCCTGCGGCTGCTGCGGGATGTGCGGGATGTACGGCTGCTGGGGCTGCTGGTGGTGGCCCTGCTGCTGGTGGTGGCCCTGCTGATGATGGCCTTGGTGATGCCCCTGCTGGTGGCCCTGCCACTGGTCGTACCCCTGCTGCTGAGGCTGGTGGGGCTGCTGGGGCTGGTGGTGGGCCTGCTGGTAGCCCTGCTGCCGGTACGGGTCCTGCGCCTGGCCGGGGTACGGCTGCTGCTGGTGGTACTGCGGCTGCTGGGGCTGCTGCGGCTGGGGGATGGGTTGTGGCTCGGTCACGCCTTGCCACGCCACCTGCTGCTGGGGCATGTTGCGGCCCATGTCGCGCAGCTCGCCCTGGGTGTGCCCGGTGTAGGCCTGGGCCATGCCGTTGGGGTTGCGCGGCGAGGCGTGCGGGGCCGTACGGGCCAGGGCGATGCCCTCCAGACGCATCATCTCGATGGTCGAGGAGACCTGCGGGGACGAGTACTCGTCCTCTTCCTCGTACACCGCCGAGACATCCTGCTCGTGGTCGCCGGCCACGGAGACCTCGACGCCGCCCTGACGCGTGCCCCAGCTGCCCTTGTGGAGGGTGACCAGGGCGTAGAAGCGCAGCGGGGTGAGCAGCACCAGCTGGATGACGCCGTACAGCGGGGCCAGCAGGAACATGCCGAAGCGCTTGATGAAGCCCATGCCGCGGCGCGGGAAGTCGAGATACCGGACGTTGCGCAGATAGCCCATGAGGACCATGAACAGCAGGTAGTCGCCGATGTGGTTGACGAATCGTTCCGGCTGCATGATCGGCAGGATGACCATGGAGTAGAACATCGCCGTGCCGAAGATCAGCCACAGCGCGAGTTCCATGCAGGTCAGCCAGAAGGCGGGCCGGAACTTCTTCTGGTTCTTGAAGGCCCACAGGGACTCACGGAAGAACGACTTGTTCCAGCGCACCTGCTGACGCAGGAAGTGCGGCAGCTTCTCGGGGACGGCGGTGTAGCCGACGGCCGTCTCCTGGAAGACGACCTGGCCCTCCATCAGGCAGTAGTTGGTCATCCGCCGGTCGTCGCCGAAGACGGCCGGCTTGCCGAGGAACTGCTGGTTGAGGAAGTCCGGCAGGTACTTGCGCACCAGCGTGCCGCGGTACACGGAGAGCGCGCCGCAGCAGCACAGCACCGACTTCAGCCGGGAGTACGCGGCCCGCTCGAAGAGGAACGAGTTGCCGTACCGCAGGTCCTGGAGCCGGGTGAAGATGTTGCTGTCGTGGTTGAGCGCCAGCACCATGCCCGTGGAGGCCATGATCTTCGGGTCGGCCATGGGGAGCAGCAGCTCACGGACGGTGTCCCGGGACAGGATCGTGTCGGAGTCCACGCACAGGAACAGGTCGGTGTACGGCGCCGCCTCGAAGCCGAGGGCGAGGGCCTCGCGCTTGCCCTTGTTCTCGGGCTGGACGCTGACCGTGTACTTCACGCCCTGCGCCTCGAACTCCCGGCGCAGCTTCTTCGCGGCCTTGATGCCGGAGGAGTCGGCGCTGGCGTCGTCGATGATGTGGATCTCGTTGGGGAGCCGGCTCTGCGCGAGAAGGCTGCGCATGCCCTGCTCGAACATCACCGGGTCCTCGTTGTAGATCGGGATGACCGCGGTGACCCAGGAGTTGTCCAGCAGCATCAGCTCTTCGCGGTCCGCCTTGGCGGGCCGGTAGAAGAGGGCGCCGAACATCTTCAGGGCGAGCAGACCGAGCGCGCCGAACGAGTAGAGGTGGAGCGAGTCCGGGTCGAGCTTGGTGACGATGACGGCGGCGATGGCGAGGAAGAAGAAGTACGAGACCTTCAGATGCCGTCTGCGTTTGTGCCGGCGGCGGCCGTCGTTGTCGACCGCCCCGGGTATGTAGGTGTCGGTCACAGCTTGACCACCTGGGGGTGGTCGGCCGACTTGCCCCGGGTGTCGAAGAGCAGCCGGGAGCGGTCGGCCAGCTCGTCCAGGTCGAGCTCGCTGTGCTGCTGGAGGAGGATGGTCAGATCCGCTTCGGCCGCGCCGGCGAGGTAGTCCTCGACCCGGGGCACCGAGGTGCCCTCGACGGTCCAGTCCTCGACCCGGGGGTCGTAGTAGACGAGGTCCGCGCCGCGCTCCAGCAGCAGCTCGGCCACATCCACCGCGGGGCTCTCCCGCTGGTCGGAGATGTCCGGCTTGTAGGTGACGCCGAGCAGCAGCACGCGCGAGCCGCGGATCGGCTTGCCCTGCTGGTTGAGCAGATCGGCGGCGCGGGACACGACATGGGCGGGCATCCGCTGGTTGATCTCCTGGGCCAGTTCCACGAACCGGAACGGTATCCCGAGCGAACGCACCTTGTAAGAGAGGTAGTTGGGGTCAATCGGGATGCAGTGGCCGCCGACCCCGGGGCCCGGGTAGAAGGGCGCGAAGCCGAACGGCTTGCTGGAGGCGCAGCGGATGGCGTCCCAGAGGTCGACGCCGATCTCGCGGCAGAACATCGCCATCTCGTTGACGAGCGCGATGTTCACGTGCCGATAGGTGTTCTCCAGCAGCTTGGCCATCTCGGCTTCACGCGTGCCCTTGGCCTCCACCACGCTGCCGACGAAGCGCTCGTAGAGCGTGCGGGCCGCCTTGGTGCAGTCCGGGGTGGTGCCGCCGACGACCTTCGGGGTGTTCTCCAGGCCGTAGGTCGGGTTGCCCGGGTCGATGCGCTCGGGTGAGAAGGCGAGGTAGAAGTCGGTGCCCGCCTTCAGGCCGCCGGCCTCAAGACGCGGGCGGACCACCTCGTCGGTGGTGCCCGGGTACGTCGTGGACTCCAGGACGACGAGGGTGCCGGGCCGCAGGTGGGCCGCGATGTCGTTGACGGCGGAGTCGACGGCGCCGAGGTTGGGCGCGCCGTGCTCGGTCAGCGGGGTCGGCACACAGATGACGACGGCCGCCGCGTCGGCGATGACCTCGGGCGTGGTGACCGCCCGGAAGCCCTGGTCGAGCATGGTGCGGACGTCGGCGTCGCTGATGTCGTCGACGTGCGAGGAACCCGAGCTCAGACCCCGCACCACCGGCTCGCTGCGGTCGAGGCCGACGACCTTCAGGCCGGAAGCGCTTGCAGCCCTGGCAAGGGGCAGCCCGACGTAGCCGAGCCCGATGATCACGAGATCGACAGTGGAGTTTCGGTTCACGGCAATACTTCCCACCCCGGCGCCACCCAAGCCCCCAGCCCGGGCGCACACTCATTCAATTGAATACAGGAGCGAGAAGGCTAACAGCGTCCACACATGTGTTCACTAGTCGCACACAGTCGTTTTTGTCACTCGAAAGCGCGTACAACCCTTCCGCATGGTCATGAGTCGGTCCCTTCACGTCGGATTCCGGTCTTAAGCCGACCCCTGGTGCCTGGCGCGGTGACCGGTACCCTCTTGCCGATTCCACATCCGCCGGGCGCACGCCCCGCGCCCCCGAAGGAGACCTCACGTGGCGTCCCGCCGTCAGCCCCGCCGCCGCAGTGGCATAGCCCGCGCGTTCAAGGTCCTGCTCGTGGTCGCGGTCCTGGCCGGTGGTGTCCTGGCCGCGAAGCCGCTGTGGAACCACTTCAACCCGGAGGACCCCGAGCTCACCGTCCGCTACCGGACGGAGACCGATCCGGAGGCCGACGCCGTCCGGCCGTGGCTGGAGGTCTTCAACACCTCGGAGAAGCCCGTGCCGCTGAGCGAGGTTTCGCTTCGGTACTACTTCACCGCCGACGGGGACACGTCGTACGGCTTCAACTGTGTGGAAGCGGCCGTGGGCTGCTCGAATCTGACCGGTTCCGTGGTCGCCATGGACACGCCGCACGAGGGCGCCGACCACTACCTGGAGCTCGGGTTCACCGAGAAGGCGGGCGTGCTGAAGCCCGGTGCGAACAGCCGTGGACTGGAGATCCAGCTCTACCGCACCGACCACGAGCCGGTCGACCAGGACGGTGACTGGTCCTACGACGCCGACAAGCGGACCTACCAGGAGTCCGACCGGGTGCCCGCCTACAAGCGCGGTGCGCTGGTGTGGGGCGAGGAGCCCGGCGGCAAGGGTGCCGAGGCCTCCGCGAAGCCGGTGTCCCGGGCGGTGCCGGAGCTGCCCGAGGGCGGCTTCTTCGACGACTTCAACTATCGGGGCCCGAAGGACACCGCGCTGTTCAAGCACGGCTGGCTGGTGCGCACCAGCAAGGGCGGCCCCGGCATCGAGAACACCTGGACCGCGAAGGGCGTCTCGTTCCCGGGGGACGAGGAGGCGCTCGGCGGCCAGGTGCTCAACCTGCGCGCGGCCACCGACGGCACCAAGGCCGGTACCGAGCAGGCCGCGCTCGGCACCAAGGAGTCGAAGTTCCGCACCGGCACCTACGCGGCGCGCATCCACTTCACCGACAAGCCGACCACCGGTGACAACGGCGACCACATCAACCAGACGTTCTTCACCATCGGCGGCTCCGGCAACAAGTACGCCGAGCTGGACAACGAGTACATGCCGAACGGCGGCTGGGGCGCGCCCGGTCCGAAGCTGGACACCACGACCTGGCGCAACGCCGACGAGGGCGACCGCGTCACCAGCAAGACCGAGCAGAGCCTGGCCGGCTGGCACACCATGGTGATCACGGTGAAGAAGGACTCCGTCACCTACAGTCTCGACGGCAAGACCCTCTACCGCAGCGGCTCGGACTACGCCCCGCGCGCCGACATGGCGGTCAACTTCAACACCTGGTTCGTCGACCTGCCCTTCACCGGCGACCGGGCCTGGGACATGAAGGTGGACTGGTTCTACCACCAGTCCGGCAAGGCCCTGACCGCGAAGCAGGCCGAGGCGGCCGCGAAGGAGTTCCAGGGCGACGGCGTCGGCTGGTTCGACACGCTGCCCTCGGACTCCTGAGGATTCCGGAAGGACCCCTCAGGACTGCCTGAGGGGTCTCAGCCAGCCTGGGCCGCCGCCGACGCCTGCGCCTCGCCCCGGCGGCGGATCTGGTCGAAGGTGAAGGTCTGGAGGGCGTCGCCGGCCGCGAACACCTTGGTGTCCTTGTCGGTGACGTCCTTGCCGTTGGTGAAACCGGCGACCGTGAAGTAGGCGTAGCGGCCGTAGGAATTGCGCGTGGAGCGGCAGACGGCGGAGTTGCAGAAGGACTTCACGCCCTTGCCGGACAAGGCCCGCACGATGCTCTTGTCGTCGGTCTGGCCCTTGGCCTTGGCCGCCTGCGCCTCGGTGTCGAAGACGGCCACGCCGATCGTGACCGCGATGCCGCCGTCGACGTAGGTGACCCGCATCAGACGCGTGCAGTCGTTGGCGTCGAGGATCTTCGGCAGGGTCTTCAGGGCCGCCGCCGAGCAGTCCTTGGTGTCGGCCGTCGGGCCCTTCTTGTAGACGGTCCCGCCCAGGGTGAGCTGCTGGTCCGGGTAGAGGGTCTGCGGGCTCAGCGGGGCCGTGTCCTTCTTCGCGCTGGCGATGAAGTCGTTCGGATCCAGCGGGGGCGGCGCGCTCGTCGGCTCGAAGGACGGCTCCGGGCCCGTGGAACCGCTCGGTATGTCCGCGGTCGCGGGCAGCTGGGCGGTCGGCTTGTTGGAGCCGTCGTCGCCATTGGCCGACACCACGGCCACGGCGACCGCCGCGGCTATGCCGACCGTGGCCAGCGCGCCGCCGCCGATGAACAGCAGCCGGCGTCGCTTGTTACGGGACTCGGACGCCTCGGCGAGCGCGGCCCAGTCCGGGGTCCGGCTGTCGCCGCCGCTGGTCCACGGCTGCTGGGAATGCGGTTTCCAGGGATCCCACTGGGACTGGGGTCCCCCCTGCTGCCCGAAGCTCATGGGGCGCATCTTAGACGGGGACCGGGGGGTGCCGTTCCGCCTCAAGGAGCCCTGGGAGTCCAGCCGTTACCTCGCCGGGCGAGCGCAAATGCGACATCTCCGGGTGCTTGGTACGACCCGCGTCCGGGCGTCCGGACCCGGAGGTGGGGCCGGGGGCGGGTAAAATCTGCTCCCGTGACAGCAGTGACCTCGTTTTGACCCGTCCGGGGCTGCACGAGTATTCTTGCGGACTGTTATGCGTATCGGCTTGGTCGTTCTCACGCGAGAGGCCCTTACGTAGGTTCCCTGGAGCAGTTACCAGTGGGCGGCATACGGGCAGCGTCCCCGGCACTGTCGTCCCCAGCTGCACGATCGCTTCATGGATGCCATGTGTCAGCACCCATCCACTGAAGAAGAAGGCTGCGAAGTGCGTACGTACAGCCCTAAGCCCGGCGATGTGACTCGTCAGTGGCACGTCATCGACGCTCAGGACGTTGTCCTGGGCCGTCTCGCCAGCACCGCCGCCTCCATCCTGCGGGGCAAGCACAAGCCGATCTACGCGCCCCACGTCGACACCGGTGACTTCGTCATCATCATCAACGCCGACAAGGTGCACCTCTCCGGCAACAAGCGGACCCAGAAGATGGCGTACCGCCACTCCGGCTACCCGGGTGGTCTGCGCTCCGTCCGTTACGACGAGCTCCTCGACAAGAACCCCGAGAAGGCCATCGAGAAGGCCGTCAAGGGCATGCTCCCCAAGAACTCCCTGGGCCGTCAGATGCTCTCGAAGCTGAAGGTCTACAAGGGTGACCAGCACCCGCACGCTGCCCAGCAGCCGGTGCCGTTCGAGATCACCCAGGTCGCGCAGTAAGTCCGGCCACCCCCTAAGACTGAACAGAATCTGAGGAGAATCGTGGCCGAGACCACTGCCGAGCAGCCGCTCGAAGAGCTTGACATCGACAGCTACACCACCGAGTCCGAGGTTCCGGTGGAGGGCGAGTACACCTCCGAATCCCTCGCCTCGCGCTTCGGTGAGCCCCAGCCGGCCGCCGGCCTGGGCCGTCGTAAGAACGCCATCGCCCGCGTCCGGATCGTCCCGGGCACCGGCAAGTGGAAGATCAACGGTCGCACCCTTGAGGACTACTTCCCCAACAAGGTGCACCAGCAGGAAGTCAACGAGCCGTTCAAGGTCCTGGAGCTTGAGGGTCGTTACGACGTCATCGCCCGCATCGCCGGTGGCGGTGTCTCCGGCCAGGCCGGCGCCCTCCGTCTCGGTGTCGCCCGCGCCCTGAACGAGGCCGACGTCGACAACAACCGCGGCGCCCTGAAGAAGGCCGGCTTCCTCCGCCGCGACGACCGTGCGGTCGAGCGCAAGAAGGCCGGTCTGAAGAAGGCCCGCAAGGCTCCGCAGTACAGCAAGCGTTAAGCTTCGCTGCCTGCAGCTCGCAACGCCCCGGCGGCACGCCACAGTGCCGCCGGGGCGTTCGTTTATCACAGCCGTGGGCGTATAACGGCACAAGACGTTCAAAGGCTTGTGTGATCGGGTGATCTGGGACGATCTCCGAAGATGATCTCGAAAGTGACGCTTCATCAGGAGGACAAGTGGGACGACTCTTCGGCACGGACGGCGTGCGCGGTGTCGCCAACGCGGATCTGACCGCCGAGATGGCGCTCGGTCTGTCGGTCGCGGCGGCCCACGTGCTCGCCGAGGCGGGCACCTTCGAGGGCCACCGGCCGAAAGCCGTGGTCGGACGGGACCCGCGCGCGTCCGGGGAGTTCCTGGAGGCCGCCGTGGTCGCCGGTCTGGCGAGCGCCGGCGTCGACGTGCTGCGGGTCGGAGTACTGCCCACACCCGCCGTCGCCCATCTCACCGGCGCGCTCGGCGCCGACCTCGGCGTCATGCTCTCCGCCAGCCACAACGCCATGCCGGACAACGGCATCAAGTTCTTCGCCCGGGGCGGTCACAAGCTCGCCGACGAGCTGGAGGACCGGATCGAGTCCGTCTACGAGTCGCACCGGCACGGCGAGCCGTGGCAGCGGCCGACGGGCTCGGGCGTCGGCCGGGTGCGCAGCTACCACGAGGGCTCCGACCAGTACGTCGCCCATCTCATCGGGGTGCTTCCCAACCGGCTCGACGGGCTGAGGATCGTCCTTGACGAGGCACATGGTGCTGCCGCGCGGGTCTCGCCGGAGGCCTTCGCGCGGGCCGGTGCCGAGGTGATCACGATCGGAGCCGAGCCGGACGGGCTCAACATCAACGACGGCTGCGGCTCCACCCACCTGGACCTGCTCAAGGCCGCCGTCATCGAGCACGGTGCCGCGCTCGGCATCGCGCACGACGGTGACGCCGACCGCTGTCTCGCCGTCGACCACACCGGTGAGGAGGTGGACGGCGACCAGATCCTGGCCGTGCTCGCGCTGGCGATGCGGGAGCGTTCCGCACTGCGCTCCGGCACCGTTGTCGCGACGGTCATGTCCAACCTCGGGTTCAAGCTGGCGATGGAGCGGGAGGGGCTGAACCTCGTCCAGACCGCCGTCGGTGACCGGTATGTGCTGGAGGAGATGAAGGAGCACGGGTACGCGCTGGGCGGTGAGCAGTCCGGGCACGTGATCATCCTTGATCACGCCACCACGGGTGACGGGACGCTGACCGGGATGTTGCTGGCCGCTCGGGTCGCTGAGACCGGGCGGTCGCTGCGGGAGCTGGCCAGTGTGATGGAGCGGCTGCCTCAGGTGCTCGTCAATGTGCCGGATGTGGACAAGTCCCGTGCCGGTACGTCCGCCGAGCTGGCTGCCGCTGTCGCTGACGCCGAGCGGGAGCTGGGGGCTACCGGGCGGGTACTGCTGCGGCCGTCCGGCACGGAGCCGCTGGTGCGGGTGATGGTCGAGGCGGCCGATATCGATCAGGCTCGGGCTGTTGCCGGGCGGCTTGCCGATGTCGTGAAGTCGGCGTTGGGCTGAGCGTCCGCGGGGAGCTGTTGCCGGCCGGCCGCAGGGTTCGTCGTGGCTGGTCGCGCAGCTCCCCGCGCCCCTTCAGGTCTGCTGTCGTTGTCGGTGCCAGAAGAGTTTCTGGGCGAACAGTGTCAGCACTCCGGCCAGGACGATGCCCAGCAGGTTCAGCAGTAGCTGTTCCGTCGAACCCCACGTCTGTTCGGTGTCGCCGTAGCTCAGGGCCACCGCCGCGTTCGCCGCTGCCGGGACCGTGGTGACCGAGATGGCCACGCCCACCAGGGCACCGGACTTCGACGAGGTCAGCGAGAGGGTGCCGGCCGCGCCTGCCAGGAGGGCGACGATGAAGCTGAAGGCGTCGGGGGCGTAGACGAACGCGGTCTGGGGGCGGTCGGCGTCCAGTTGCTCCTGGCTGAACAGGTCGATCGAGTTCATGAAGAGGCTGAAGCCGACCGTCACCGCCATGGCCACGGCGAAGCCGACGATCAGGGCGTTCAGCGAGCGCAGTGCCAGCCGCGGGGCTCGCTGGACCAGTGCGGTGGAGATGCCCGCCAGGGGGCCGAACTCCGGGCCCACGGCCATCGCGCCCACGATCAGGATCGCGTTGTCCAGGACCACACCGCAGGCCGCGATCATGGTGGCCAGGGTCAGGAACGCGAGGTAGGTGACGGAGAGCGTCGACTCCTCGTGCGTCGCGTCCGTCAGGTGCTCCCACAGGACCGCGTCCGCGCCCTCGCCGGGGGCCTCCGCCTCCGCCTTGTCCGCGCGCTTGGACAGGGACAGGTCGATGTTCTCCACGGCGATGGAGCCGGAGTCGTCGATGCCCAGCCGCTGAAGTCCGCTGAGCAGCTCGTCGCCCGCCTCCCGCGCCACGTCGCACAGCACCACGTCCCCGGCCGGGTTGCGGGCGGAGCAGGGCAGGACCACGAGGTGGGTGGTGCCGACCGTGTCCTCGATCAGGCGCACCACCTCGTCGGTCCGGTCGGCCGGGGTGATCAGGCGCAGGTGCAGCATGGCGGCAGCGTAGCCGTCACAGCTTGCGCAGACTCAGCCGCTGCACCTTGTGGTCCGGGCCCTTGCGCAGGACCAGGGTGGCGCGGCCCCGGGTCGGGGCGACGTTCTCCACCAGATTGGGCTTGTTGATCGTCCGCCAGGTCGTCCGGGCGTAGTCCAGGGCCTCCTCCTCGGAGACCTGGGTGTACCTGCGGAAGTACGAGGACGGGTTCTGGAAGGCCGTCGCGCGCAGCTTGGTGAAGCGGTTGAGGTACCAGCGCTCGATGTCCTCGGTGCGGGCGTCGACGTACACGCTGAAGTCGAAGTAGTCGGCGAGGCCGACCCGGGTGCGGCCGTCCTTGCCGGGCAGGGCGGGCTGGAGGACGTTCAGGCCCTCGACGATCAGGATGTCCGGGCGGCGCACGGTGAGCTTCTGGCCCGGGACGATGTCGTAGATGAGGTGGGAGTAGACGGGGGCGGTGACCTCGTCCTTGCCCGCTTTGATGTCGGCGACGAAACGGGTCAGGGCGCGGCGGTCGTAGGACTCCGGGAAGCCCTTGCGCGACATCAGGCCGCGGTCCTCCAGCTCCTTGGTCGGCAGCAGGAAGCCGTCCGTGGTGACCAGCTCCACGCGCGGGTGCTCGGGCCAGCGGGAGAGCAGGGCCTGGAGCAGACGGGCGACCGTGGACTTGCCGACCGCGACCGAACCGGCGACCCCTATGACGAAGGGGGTGCCGGACTGGGAGCCCTGTTCGCCGAGGAAGGTGTTGAGCGCGCTGCGCAGTCCGTCGGTGGCGCCGACGTAGAGATTGAGCAGCCGGGAGAGCGGGAGGTAGATGTCCCGCACCTCGTCGAGGTCGATGACGTCGCCGAGGCCGCGCAGCTTTTCGACCTCCTCGGCGGAGAGGGGCAGCGGCGTCTTGTCGCGCAGCGCGCTCCACTCGGCTCGGGTGAGGTCGACGTAGGGAGTCGCCTCCGGTTTGTGCCGGTGGGCGCTCCGGGGCAGCGGGGAGACCGGAGAGATCACAGTCCATTGTTACGGGAGTACGAACGGACGGTGGGGTGGCATCCGTCACGCGGCGAGCATTACGGGGCGAACCGGGCCGAGGTGGGGAATGTCAGTGGCGTGCGTCACAGTTGTGGGAGAGGTGGGCCCGGCCCGGGGTCCACCGACCCCCGAGGGGTGACCCATGACGTATGCGATTGAGGCGGAAGGCCTGGTCAAGCGGTTCAAGGAGACCGAGGCGCTGGCCGGGGTCGACCTGGGTGCCCGGCAGGGCACGGTGCTCGGGCTGCTCGGCCCCAACGGCGCGGGGAAGACGACCGCCGTACGGATCTTCGCGACGCTGCTCCAGCCGGACGGCGGGCGCGCCCGGGTGGCGGGGCACGACGTGGTGCGGGAGGCCGGGATCGTCCGTGCCCTGGTCGGGCTGACCGGGCAGTACGCCGCCGTGGACGAGAACCTGACCGGTACGGAGAATCTGCTGCTCATCGGCCGGTTGCTGGGCCTGAGCCGCAAGGACGGCAAGGCGCGGGCGCGGGAGCTGCTGGAGCGGTTCCAGCTGACCGACGCGGCCGGCCGGGCCGCGAAGACGTACTCGGGCGGGATGCGACGGCGTCTCGACCTCGCCGCGAGCCTGGTGGGCCGGCCCAGCATTCTTTTTCTCGACGAGCCCACGACCGGCCTCGACCCGCACAGCCGAGGCGAGCTGTGGGACCTGTTGAGGGGACTGGTCGCGGACGGCGCCACGGCCCTGCTGACCACGCAGTATCTGAACGAGGCCGATGTCCTCGCCGACGACATCGTGGTGATCGACAAGGGGCGGGTGATCGCCGAGGGGACCCCGGACGAGCTGAAGTCCCAGGTCGGCGGCCAGGTGCTCCAGGTGCGGCCGCTGCTCGCCGAGGAGCTCGGGCGGGTGCACGAGCTGGTGGCCAGGGCGGCCGGGGCGCAGACCCAGATCGAGGGCGAGACGGTCACGGCCCCGGTTAAGGACCCCGAGCTGATGCCCGCGGTCGTGCGCACCCTGGACCGGGAGGGCATCGCCGTGGGTGAGCTGGCGCTGCGCCGCTCCTCGCTGGACGAGGTCTTCCTGGCACTGACCGGACATCGCGCCGAACCGTCCGAGGAGGACGAGGAGGCCGAGGGCGATCCGGTCCGGGAAGGCGCCGATCTGGAGAAGGCGGTGAGCCGGTCATGACCGCCACGACCCTCACCGCGCCCGTCAGCGCGTCGGGCCGGGTCCGGCCGCTCGCCGGACTCCAGCAGACCTTCACCATGGCCTGGCGCAGTCTGGTCGCGGTCAAGCACAACCCGCTCGAACTGGTCGACTACAGCATCACGCCGATCATGTTCGTGTTCCTGTTCACCTATGTCCTGGGCGGGCAGATGGCCGGATCGCCCGAGGCGTATCTGAAGTACGCGCTGCCCGGGATCATCGTGCAGAACACCCTGTTCATGACGATGTACACGGCGATGGCGCTCAACACCGACCTCACCAAGGGCGTCTTCGACCGGCTGCGCAGCCTGCCGATAGCCCGCTCGGCGCCGCTGATCGGGCGGATCACCGCCGACCTCGCCAAGCACCTGTGGGCGCTGCTGCTGATGATCGGGCTCGGACTGCTGCTCGGCTTCCGGGTCACCGGCGGCTTCGGCGGCTTCCTGCTCGGCACCCTGCTGGTGATCGTGTTCGCGGCGGCCGTGTCCTGGGGCGCGGTGCTGATCGGGATGCTGGCCGGGGACGCGGAGAAGGTGCAGGCGTTCGCCTTCACCCTGATCTTCCCGATCACCTTCACCAGCAGCGCCTTCGTCATGGTGGACACCATGCCGGGGTGGCTCCAGGCGTGGAGCGACGTCAACCCGGTGACCCATCTCTCCGACGCCTTCCGGGGGTTGCTGCTCGGCGGTCCGGTGGCGGAGCCGGTGCTGTGGTCGCTGGTGTGGGCGGCGGGGATAGCGCTCGTGTTCTATCCGCTGGCGATGCGGGCGTACCGGGCGAAGACCTGAGCCGGAACAGCCTGAGAATTTCCGAAATCGGGCACGCTGTGGCCGGTTTGGCGGCCGATTCGATCGTAGGCTGCCGCTCATGTGCGGAATCGTGGGATACGTGGGGTCGCAGTCGGCGCTCGATGTCGTGATGGCCGGACTGAAGCGGCTGGAGTACCGGGGATACGACTCGGCGGGCGTGGCCGTGCTCGCGGACGGCGGTCTGGCCTCCGCCAAGCGGGCCGGAAAGCTCGTCAACCTGGAGAAGGAACTGGTCGACCGCCCGCTGCCGAGCGGCTCCACCGGTATCGGGCACACCCGTTGGGCGACCCACGGCGGGCCCACGGACGCCAACGCGCACCCGCACCTGGACAACGCCGGACGGGTGGCCGTCGTCCACAACGGCATCATCGAGAACTTCGCGCTGCTGCGGGCTGAGTTGGCGGAGCGCGGCCATGACCTCGCCTCCGAGACCGACACCGAGGTCGTCTCCCATCTGCTCGCCGAGGAGTTCTCCTCCTGCGCCGACCTCGCAGAGGCGATGCGGCTGGTGTGCCGCCGTCTGGAAGGCGCGTTCACGCTGGTCGCGGTGCACGCGGACGAGCCGGACGTGGTCGTCGGCGCGCGCCGCAACTCGCCGCTGGTGGTGGGCGTCGGGGAGGGCGAGGCGTTCCTCGCCTCGGACGTGGCCGCGTTCATCGCGCACACCCGCTCCGCGCTCGAACTGGGCCAGGACCAGGTGGTCGAGCTGCGCCGGGACGGTGTCACGGTGACCGGCTTCGACGGCAGCCCGGCCGAGGTCAGCTCGTACCACGTCGACTGGGACGCCTCGGCGGCCGAGAAGGGCGGCTACGACTACTTCATGCTCAAGGAGATCGCCGAGCAGCCCAAGGCGGTCGCCGACACCCTGCTGGGCCGCATCGACACCTCCGGCGCCCTGACCCTCGACGAAGTGCGGATCTCCGCCCCGGAGCTGCGGGAGGTGGACAAGGTCGTCATCGTCGCCTGCGGCACCGCCTTCCACGCCGGGCTGATCGCCAAGTACGCCATCGAGCACTGGACGCGGATCCCCTGCGAGGTGGAGCTGGCCAGCGAGTTCCGCTACCGGGACCCGATCCTGGACGCGCGCTCCCTGGTGATCGCGATCTCCCAGTCCGGCGAGACCATGGACACCCTGATGGCGCTGCGGCACGCCCGGGAGCAGGGCTCCAGGGTGCTGGCGATCTGCAACACCAACGGCTCGACGATCCCGCGCGAGTCGGACGCGGTGCTGTACACTCACGCGGGCCCGGAGGTCGCGGTCGCCTCGACGAAGGCGTTCCTGACCCAGTTGGTGGCCTGTTACCTGGTGGCGCTCTACCTCGGCCAGGTGCGCGGCACCAAGTGGGGCGACGAGATCCGGGCCGTCATCCGGGATCTGGCGGAGATCTCCGGCGCGGTGGAGCGGGTGCTGGAGACCATGGAGCCGGTACGGGCCCTGGCCCGCTCGCTCGCCGGCAAGAAGACGGTGCTGTTCCTCGGGCGGCACGTGGGCTACCCGGTGGCCCTGGAGGGCGCGCTGAAGCTGAAGGAGCTCGCCTACATGCACGCCGAGGGCTTCGCGGCGGGCGAGTTGAAGCACGGCCCGATCGCGCTGATCGAGGACGACCTGCCCGTGGTGGTGGTCGTCCCCTCGCCCCGGGGCCGGTCCGTCCTGCACGACAAGATCGTGTCCAACATCCAGGAGATCCGGGCCAGGGGTGCCCGGACCATCGTGATCGCGGAGGAGGGCGACGAGGCGGTGGTCCCGTACGCCGACCATCTGATCCGTATCCCGGTGACGCCGACGCTGCTCCAACCGCTGGTGGCGACGGTGCCGTTGCAGGTATTCGCCTGCGAACTGGCGACGGCCCGGGGCAACGAGGTGGACCAGCCGAGGAACCTGGCGAAGTCGGTCACGGTGGAGTAGCGATCACCGCGTCGGCGAGCGTTGGCCAAGAGTTCTACGGGAGTTCGGCCAGGGGTGTCAGGGTGTGCCGCCGGTAAGTGACCGATGTGACCCCTGATTCCGGAGTGACACATGACCGTTGCCCTGAAGGCGGCACGGAGACTCGGCGTGCTGCTGATCGCGCTCGTTTCCGTCCTGGCCGTGACGCAGTCCCAGGCCCAGGCCGTGACCTACCTCGAACTGACCAACCGCAACTCCATCAAGTGCCTCGCGATTCCCGGCTCCAGCGAGAGCAACGGCGTGGTTCCGGTCCAGTGGCAGTGCACGGGCAACACCGACCAGCGCTGGGAGCTGCGCAAGGAGGCGGAGAACAGGGTCCGGCTCGTCAACCAGAACAGCGGCAAGTGCCTTGTCGTCGGCTCGTACACGCCCGGCTCCAAGCCCTTCCAGTACACGTGCAGCACGTCGAACCCGCCCAGCGAGAGCGACCTCTGGATCCACGACAGCATCGGCCGGCTGCGCAGCATGGAGGCCGACCTCTGTCTCGCCGTCCCCAACTCCAGCACCGCCAACGGCGTCCAGCTGATCCTGTGGAACTGCAGCCTCAACGACGACCAGCGCTGGTACTACTGATCCGCCCGCCGGACGTCCGGGCTCAGTCCCGGACGTCCCGCCAGGCCCGCGCGATCGCCTTCGCCACGTCCTGCGCCCCCACCGGCGCCCCGTCCGCCGCGTACCGCCCGGCCAGCCCGTGCAGATACGCCGCCACGCTCCCCGCGTCCCGCGCCGGGAGCCCCGCGGCCAGCAGGGATCCGGCCAGGCCCGACAGCACGTCCCCGCTGCCCGCCGTGGCCAGCCAGGAGGTGCCGGTCGCGTTCACCCGCACCGCTCCCTCCTCGGCCGCCACCAGGGTTGTCGAGCCCTTGAGCAGCACCGTCGCCCGGTACCGCGCCGCCAGCTCCCGCACCGCCGACAGCCGGGCGCCCTCGACCTCCGCGCGCGCGACACCCAGCAGCGCCGCCGCCTCCCCGGCGTGCGGGGTCATCAGGGTCAGCGCCGTACGCGCCCGTACCGTGTCCCGGTCCGCGAGCCGGAGTCCGTCCGCGTCGATCAGCACGGGTACGTCCGCCTCCAGCACCTGCGCCACCGTCGCCGCGTCGTCCCCGGCGCCCGGTCCGACCACCCAGGACTGGACTCGGCCCGCCTTGGCGGGGCCCAGGTCCGACACCAGGGTCTCCGGGAAGCGGGCGAGCACCGCGTCCCCGGCCGGTCCGACGTACCGCACGGCTCCGGCGCCGCCGTGCAGGGCGCCCGCGACCGCCAGCACCGCGGCGCCGGGGTAGCGCGCGGAACCGGCGGCGATGCCGACCACGCCCCGCCGGTACTTGTCGCTCTCCGGGCCCGGCACCGGCAGCAGCCGCGCCACGTCCGCGTGCTGAAGGGCCTCCAGCGCGGGCTCCTCCGGCAGGTCGAGGCCGATGTCGACCAGGCGGACCGTGCCCGCGAAGTCCCGCGCCGGGTCGATCAGCAGCCCCGGCTTGTGGGTGCCGAAGGTGACGGTGAGGTCGGCGCGGATCGCGGCGCCGTGCACCTGACCGGTGTCCGCGTCGACGCCGCTCGGCAGGTCGACGGCGATCACGGCGGCCCGGGAGCGCTCGGCGGCCTCGGCGAGCCGCGCGGCGTCGGGCCGCAGCCCGCCCTTGCCGCCGATGCCCACGATGCCGTCCAGCACCAGATCGGCCCGCTCGATGAGCACCTCGGCCGCTGTGGGGCCGGCCGGGCCGCCTGCCGGGCGTTCGGCCGGGTCGCTCGCGCTGCCCCCCGCCGGTCGATCCGCCGCGCCCTCCGTCGCCCCTGCCGCCCGGCCTCCCGCCGGGCTGTGCACCGTCGTGCCGCCCGCCCTGCGCAGCGCCGCCAGCCCGCCCGCGTGCGCCCGCTCCGGTGCCAGCAGCAGCGCCGTCACACCCGCGCCGCGGCGGGCCAGCCGGGCCCCCGCGTACAACGCGTCACCGCCGTTGTCGCCGCTGCCGACCAGCAGCACGACGCGGCTGCCGTACACCCGGCCGAGCAGGTCCGCCGAGGCCACGGCGAGTCCGGCCGCCGCCCGCTGCATCAGCGTGCCCTCGGGCAGCCGTGCCATCAGCTGCCGTTCCGTCGCCCTGACCGTCTCCACGCCGTACGCAGTCCGCATGGGGTCGAGTCTCTCGTGCCCCTCAGCCTTCCGCGACCACCACCGCGGAGGCCACGCCCGCGTCGTGACTGAGCGACACATGCCAGGCCCGTACGCCGAGTTCCGCCGCGCGGGCCGCCACCGTCCCCGTCACCCGCAGCCGCGGCTGCCCGCTGTCCTCGACGTACACCTCCGCGTCCGTCCAGTGCAGCCCCGCCGGGGCGCCGAGCGCCTTGGCCAGCGCCTCCTTCGCCGCGAACCGCGCGGCCAGCGAGGCGACTCCGCGCCGCTCCCCGCTCGGCAGCCACAACTCGCTGTCCAGGAACAGCCGCCCCGCCATCCCGGGCGTGCGCTCCAGGGACGCCGCGAACCGGTCGATCTCCGCCACGTCGATACCGACCCCGATGATGCTCATGCCGAGCACCCTATGACCGGCGGGTGATACGTCCGGGTGACCCCGGCCACTCGGCACGCCCCGCCGTCCGGGGCTCGGCTCGGCCGTCGGACCCCTCTGAGACACTGGGGGCGCCATGACTGAAACTGCTGCCCTGCGGACCGCGCCCCTGCGGGCCCGCGCCGAGATCGATCTGGCCGCCGTGCGCGCCAATGTGCGGGCCCTGCGCGCCCTGGCGCCGGGCGCCGCCCTGATGGCCGTCGTGAAGTCCGACGGCTACGGCCACGGCGCGGCGCAGTGTGCCCGCGCGGCCGTCGAGGCGGGGGCGACCTGGCTGGGCACCGCCACTCCGGAGGAGGCCCTCGTCCTGCGGGCGAGCGGTGGGCTGCCGGACGACGTGCGGATCATGTGCTGGCTGTGGACGCCGGGCGGCCCCTGGCGGGAGGCGATCGAGGCGCGCCTCGATGTGTCGGTGAGCGGGATGTGGGCGCTGACGGAGGTCACCGCCGCCGCCCGCGAGGCCGGGCGCCCCGCGCGTGTGCAGCTCAAGGCGGACACCGGGCTCGGCCGCGGCGGCTGCCAGCCCGGCGACGACTGGGCCGAGCTGGTCCGCGAGGCGCTCGCCGCCGAGGGCGCGGGACTCGTCCGGATCACCGGGCTCTGGTCGCACTTCGCCTGCGCCGACGAACCGGGACACCCCTCCATCGACGCCCAGCTCGACCGCTTCCGGGAGATGGTCGCGTACGCCGAGGAGCGGGGCGTACGCGCCGAGGTGCGGCACATCGCCAACTCGCCCGCCACCCTGACCCGTCCGGACAGCCACTTCGACCTGGTACGGACCGGGATCGCCCTGTACGGCATCTCGCCCAGTCCCGAACTGGGCACCCCCGCCGACTTCGGACTGCGGCCGGTGATGACGCTGTCCGCGTCCGTCGCCCTGGTCAAGCACGTGCCCGGCGGTCACGGCGTCAGCTACGGGCACAAGTACACCACCGCGGGTGAGACCACCCTTGGACTCATCCCCGTCGGGTACGCGGACGGTGTCCCGCGGCACGCCTCCTCCGCCGGTCCGGTGCTGGTCGGCGGCAAGTGGCGGACGATCGCCGGACGGGTCGCGATGGACCAGTTCATCGTGGACCTGGGCGGCGACGAACCCGAGCCGGGGGAGCGCGCGGTGCTGTTCGGGCCCGGCGACGGCGGTGAACCCACCGCCGAGGACTGGGCGCAGGCCGCCGGCACCATCGCGTACGAAATCGTCACCCGGATCGGATCCCGTGTTCCCCGCGTCTATGTGAACGAAGGCCAGCCTGACAGTCGGCACTAGTCCGGCGAAGAGGAGCGGTACGTGAGCGAGAGCAGTGCGGAGGCCGTCGCGGCCGTCGCCTCCGCCGGGAACTGGCGCCGGGCGACCGGTATCGCGGGCGCCGCGATAGGCGTGGTCGCCGCGGGCGCCGCTGCCGGTGTCGCCATAGAGCGGCTCACCGTCGGCCGGGGGATGCGGCAGAAGGCCCGCCTCGCGCTCGACTCGGCGGGCCCGTACGGCGCGCTGCGCGGCATGCCCGGAAAGGCGCGGTCCGACGACGGCACCGAGCTGTACTACGAGGTCGACGACGTCGAGCCCGAGGGCGGTCCCGCCCCGCGCCGGCGCCGGCTCTTCGGACGCAAGGCCCCGGCCCCGGTCACCGTCGTCTTCAGCCACGGCTACTGCCTCAGCCAGGACTCCTGGCACTTCCAGCGGGCGGCGCTGCGCGGCGTCGTCCGCACCGTGCACTGGGACCAGCGCAGCCACGGCCGGTCGGAGCGCGGGGTGGCGCAGGTCCAGGACGGGGTGCCGGTCGACATCGAGCAGCTCGGCCGGGATCTGAAGGCGGTCATCGACGCGACGGTGCCGGAGGGGCCGATCGTGCTCGTCGGGCACTCCATGGGCGGCATGACCGTGATGGCGCTGGCCGACCAGTACCCCGAGCTGATCCGCGACCGGGTCGTCGCCGTCGCCCTCGTCGGCACGTCCTCGGGGAAGCTCGGCGAGGTCAACTTCGGGTTGCCCGTCGCGGGTGTCAACGCGGTACGGCGGGTGCTGCCCGGTGTGCTGAAGGCGCTCGGGCAGCGGGCCGAACTGGTGGAGCGGGGGCGCCGGGCGACCGCGGACCTGTTCGCCGGGATCATCAAGCGGTACTCCTTCGCCTCCCGGGACGTCGACCCGGCGGTGGCGCGGTTCGCCGAACGGATGATCGAGGCCACGCCGATCGACGTGGTCGCCGAGTACTACCCGGCCTTCGCCGACCACGACAAGACCGAGGCGATCGCCCACTTCGCCCGGCTGCCGGTGCTGGTGCTGGCCGGGGTCAAGGACCTGGTCACCCCCAGCGAGCACAGCGAGGCGATCGCCGACCTGCTCCCCGACGCCGAACTGGTGCTCGTCCCGGACGCCGGGCATCTGGTGATGCTGGAACACCCGGAAGTGGTCACCGACCGTCTCGCCGACCTGCTCACCCGCGCGGGGGCGGTGCCCGCAGGGGCTACCGTGGGGGGCTATGGAAGCAGCACCGCACAACCAGGCTGAGACCGAGCTGACCGTCACCTCTCCCGAGCAGATGCGGGAACTCGGCCGCCGTCTCGCCAAGCTGCTGCGCGCCGGTGACCTCGTGATGCTCAGCGGGGAACTCGGCGCGGGCAAGACGACGCTGACCCGGGGGCTCGGCGAGGGGCTCGGGGTCCGGGGCGCCGTCACCTCACCGACCTTCGTGATCGCCCGGGTGCACCCCTCCCTCGGGGACGGGCCGCCGCTGGTCCATGTCGACGCCTACCGCCTGGCCGGCGGTCTCGACGAGATGGAGGACCTCGACCTCGATGTCTCGCTGCCCGACTCGGTGATCGTCGTGGAGTGGGGCGAGGGCAAGGTCGAGGAGCTGACCGAGGACCGGCTCCAGCTCGTCATCCACCGGGCCGTCGGCGACACCACGGACGAGGTACGGCAGGTGACGGTGACCGGGCTCGGGGAGCGCTGGATCGCGGCGGGGCTGGAGGCGCTGTCCGCCTGAGGTGTCCGGGAACATTCCGACAAGTCGTCGGGAAGATATTGCGTTCGCCGTCCCGGGCGTGGTCACATGGTACCCAGCCCGTAGTTAGGTGTGCCTAACTACCTCCGCCCCCGGCTCCCAGGAGGCGTCCATGTCGGCCACGGAACGGGACACCGACCGGCTCCAGCCGCTGCCCCGAGTGTCCATGCGCGATCTGCTGGCGGCAGGCGCCGCGGCAACCGCCGTATCGACCCCGCCGCGCGCTCCGGAACAGAGCACCGCGCCGGCGCAGGAACGTAAAGCGGCCTGATCCCTAGCGGATCACGACCACCTTGTGGCCGATCGTCGCGAAGGCCCACATCGCGTCGCCGTCCCCTCGGGACTCGCGGATGCCGCCGGTGAGCTTCGGGGCGTCGGGGTTCGGGGGTGTGTCGTCCACGGCCGCGCTGAATCCGACGATCACGCCGCCGACGGTGGTGAAGCGGACCACGTGCTCGATCGGGACCCCGTCGGTGCCGGTGACCCGGCCCGAGCGGGAGGTGACCGTGTAGACGCCCGGCTTCGGGTCGACCGTGCCGGGGCTCACCTCGAAGGTGCGCCGCACCTTGTCGCCCCTGCCGACCAGCCACACCCGGTCGTCGTCCACCGAGTACACGACCCGTTCACCCCTGCCGGACCCGGCGGGCAGCGCGGCGGGGTTCTTCTTGTCGCGCGGCGCCTTGGACGTGGCCACCGCGGGCGCGGTGTTCTCGTCCGACTGCCGGAGTTCGGCCGGCACGTTCGCCGAGGCCTGATAGGCGAGGAAGCCCACGGTCACCAGGGCCGCCGTGGTCAGCCCGGCCACGATCCCGGAGCTGTTGCTTGCCACCGTCGCCCACCTCTTCGCCGTACGTCGTGCCTCCCGGCGACGGTAGCAGCCGGTGCCCGCTCCGCCGGTGCGGCCGTGCCCGTGCGCGGGGAGCCGTAGGCTGTTTGCGTGCTCTTGCTCGCTCTGGATACCGCCACCCCCGCCGTCACCGTCGCGCTGCACGACGGCACGGACGTCATCGCCTCGTCGAGCCAGGTGGACGCCCGCCGTCACGGCGAGCTGCTGCTGCCGGCCGTCGACCGTGTGCTCGCCGAGGCGGGGCTGAGGCTCGACGCCGTCACCGCCGTCGTCGTAGGGACCGGGCCCGGCCCGTACACCGGGCTGCGCGTCGGTCTGATGACCGCCGACACCTTCGGGCTCGCGCTCGGCGTCCCCGTGCACGGCGTGTGCACGCTGGACGCCCTCGCCTACGCCGCCGACATCGACAAGGGGCCCTTCGTCGTGGCCACCGACGCCCGGCGCAAGGAGGTCTACTGGGCGACCTACGCCGACTCCCGCACCCGGCTGACCGACCCGGCCGTCGACCGTCCCGCCGAGATCGCCGAACGGGTCGCGGGACTGCCCGCGGTCGGCGCGGGCGCGCTGCTCTACCCCGACACCTTCCCCAGCGCCCACGAGCCCGAGCACGTGTCGGCCGCCGCCCTCGCCGCGCTGGCCGCCGAGCGGCTCGCGGCGGGCGAGGAACTGCCCGCGCCCAGACCGCTGTACCTGCGCCGCCCCGACGCCCAGGTCCCCAAGAACTACAAGGTGGTCACCCCCAAGTGACAGCGGTGCTGCGCGAGATGCGCTGGTGGGACATCGATCCCGTGCTGGCCCTGGAGAAGGACCTGTTCCCCGAGGACGCCTGGTCCCGGGGCATGTTCTGGTCCGAGCTGGCCCACGCGCGCGGCGCGGAGGCGACCCGGCGGTACGTCGTCGCCCTGGCCGACGAGCGGATCATCGGCTACGCGGGGCTCGCCGCCTCCGGGGACCTCGCCGACATCCAGACCATCGCCGTGGCCCGCGACCAGTGGGGCACCGGCCTCGGCGGGCAGCTGCTGACCGAGCTGCTGCGGGCGGCCACCACCTTCGAGTGCGCCGAAGTGATGCTGGAGTGCCGCGTCGACAACGTCCGCGCCCAGAAGCTCTACGAGCGCTACGGCTTCGAGGCCATCGGCTTCCGCCGCGGCTACTACCAGCCGGGCAATGTGGACGCCCTCGTGATGCGCCTGAACGACCCTTCCTCCTCCGTACAAGGAACCGAGATCCATGGCTGACGAACCCCTCGTCCTCGGCATCGAGACGTCCTGCGACGAGACCGGCGTCGGCATCGTCCGCGGCACCACCCTGCTCGCCGACGCGATCGCCTCCAGCGTCGACGAGCACGCCCGCTTCGGCGGCGTGGTGCCCGAGGTCGCCTCGCGCGCGCACCTGGAGGCGATGGTGCCGACCATCGACCGGGCGCTGAAGGAGGCGGGCGTCAGCGCCCGCGACCTGGACGGGATCGCGGTCACCGCCGGTCCCGGTCTGGCCGGTGCCCTGCTGGTCGGCGTCTCCGCGGCCAAGGCGTACGCCTACGCGCTCGGCAAGCCCCTCTACGGCGTGAACCACCTCGCCTCGCACATCTGCGTGGACCAGTTGGAGCACGGCGCGCTGCCCGAGCCGACGATGGCCCTGCTGGTCAGCGGCGGGCACTCCTCCCTGCTGCTGTCCTCGGACATCACCTCCGACGTCCGCCCGATGGGCGCGACCATCGACGACGCGGCCGGCGAGGCCTTCGACAAGATCGCCCGGGTGCTGAACCTCGGCTTCCCCGGCGGGCCCGTCATCGACCGGTACGCGAAGGAGGGCGACCCGCGGGCCATCGCCTTCCCGCGCGGGCTCACCGGCCCCCGGGACCCGGCGTACGACTTCTCCTTCTCCGGTCTGAAGACGGCCGTGGCCCGCTGGATCGAGGCCAAGCGGGCGGCGGGCGAGGAGGTGCCGGTGCGGGATGTGGCGGCCTCCTTCCAGGAGGCGGTCGTGGACGTGCTGACCCGCAAGGCGGTGCGGGCCTGCAAGGACGAGGGCGTCGACCACCTGATGATCGGCGGCGGGGTCGCCGCCAACTCCCGGCTGCGGGAGCTGGCCCGGCACCGCTGCGAGGCCGCAGGTATTCAGCTGCGGGTGCCGCGGCCGAAACTGTGCACGGACAACGGCGCGATGGTTGCCGCCCTCGGCGCGGAGATGGTCGCCCGCAACCGGGCCGCCTCCAGCTGGGACCTGTCCGCCGACTCCTCGCTGCCGGTGACCGACCCGCATGTCCCCGGACATGACCATGTGCACGAGGTCAGCAAGGAGAACCTCTACTCATGACCATCGCGTTGATGTGGGAGGCGCGGGCCGCCGAGGGCCGGGCCGAGGAGCTGCTGGCCTGGGTCTCGGGGCAGCGGCTCGCCGAGCCGCCGCTGCGCCGGGAGACCTTCCGGGCGCCGGAGGACCGGGTGCTGGTGATCACCTGGTGGGACGCCGACTACGACGCCGTACTGCCCGAACTGCCCGAGCCGGACGGTGAGCTGGTCACTCGGGCAGTGCACCGGTGGCGGTTCGAGTCAGTGGCCGGGGGCTGACCGAGAGCCGCCAGGGCTTGTCCGGGTCGTGGCCCCGCCACAGCACCTTGCCGTTGCCGCGCTCCCAGTTGACGGCCAGCCAGGCCTGGCCCAGCCAGGCCAGCGCCAGCCACAGCGGGAACAGGGCCGCCGCGGGTTCCCAGGCGAGCGCCGTGCCCAGGGTCCCGGCCGTCATCACGGCGAGCAGCCAGGGGTTGACCGGATGCCGGAGCAGGGACACCTCCGGCGGCGGCTCCTCCAAGGGGACCGCCGCCTCGAAGTCCAGCACCTCGCTCAGCCACTTGATCCGGGACGCCTGCGCGAGCGTGAACAGCACCGCGAACCCGATCAGCCCGGCCAGGAACAGCGAGAGATCACCCGAGTCGATCAGGGTGCCGTGGACGGCCGCCGTCACCGGCGCACAGACCGCGACCGCGGCCAGCACCGTGATGACGGACCGCAGTTCATGATGCACATACCTGTCCATCGAGCCCCTCCCCAGAGCTCAGGACACCACCGCCTCGCACACCAGCCGTCGGTCCGGGCCGAGCACCCGTACCGGGCCGGAGAGAGTCAGTCGTGCCGTGTGCAGCACCTCCGCGCTGGATGTTCCCAACCGTAGTTCCAGCAGCCCGGGTTCGACCACCTTCACATTTGAACGGTCTGTGAAGGCCGAGAGGTCCGGATGGAAGCGGAAGGCCACCCGCCGGGACTCGCCGGGCGCCAGTTCCAGCCGCTGGTAACCGATCAGCCGGACATCGGGACGGGTCACCGAGGCCACCGGATCGTGCAGGTACAGCTGCACGACCTCCGCGCCCGCCCGGTCCCCGGTGTTGCGGACGGTCACGGCCATCTCGTACGAGCCGTCCGTGCCGATCTCCGCGTCGGCCGCCTCGGACTCCCAGGCGAAGCTCGTGTACGAACGCCCGTGCCCGAACGCGTACAGCGGGGTCGGGTCCAGATTGCTGACCTCGCCCGCCAGGCCCAACGGAGGCTGGAGATACGTCCAGGGCTGGCCGCCGGGCTCCCGCGGGACGCTCACCGGCAGGCGTCCCGACGGGTTGACCCGGCCCGACAGCACTCCCGCGACCGCCGGTCCGCCCTCCTCGCCGGGGAAGAAGGCCTGGACGACCGAGCCGAGGCGGCCCTGCCAGCGGCCGAGCGCGTAGGGGCGGCCGGTGAGCAGCACCAGCACCACCGGGACGCCGGTCGCCACCAGCGCGTCCAGCAACTCGCCCTGTACGCCCGGCAGTCGCAGGTCGCTCACATCGCAGCCCTCGCCCGAGGTGCCGCGCCCGAACAGGCCGGCCCGGTCGCCCAGCACCGCCAGACAGACGTCCGCCTCGGCCGCCCGCGCCACCGCCTCCTCGAACCCCGCTCCGTCGGGGTCGGACACCCCGCACCCCTCCGCGAACGTCACCTTGGCGTCCGGGAGTTCGGTACGCACCGCCTCCAGGACGGTCGGGATGTCGATGCCCATCGGGATGCCCGGGTGGTGGGTGAGGACATGGGACGGGAAGGAGTAACAGCCCAGCATCGCCAGGGCGTCCGCGGCGCGCGGGCCGACGACCGCGATCCGGGTGTCCGGGGCCAGCGGCAGCAGTCCGTCCGGGTTGTCCAGCAGCACCACCGACTCCTCGGCCAGGCGCCGGGCCAGGGCGCGGCCCGCGGTGGAGTCGAGGTCGACGCGCTCGGCCGGTTCCGGGTCCCAGTCCTCGTCCAGCAGGCCCAGTTCGCACTTCTGGAGCAGCACGCGACGGGCCGCCCGGTCCACCAGTTCCGCGGAGACCTCGCCCGCCCGGACCGCGTCCGCCAGGGGCTTGCCGTAGCACTTCAGGGTGGGCAGTTCCACGTCGATGCCGGCCGCCAGCGCCGCGTGCGCCGCCTCGGCGTCGGTGCCCGCCACCCGGTGCAGCGACCGGAGGAAGCCGATGCCGAAGTAGTCCGCGACGACCGTGCCGGTGAACCCCCACTGCTCCCGCAGGAGTTCGGTCAGCAGCCGGGGATCCGCCGAGGCGGGCACGCCGTCGGTCTCGGTGTACGCGGCCATCACACTGCGCGCCCCGCCCTCGCGCAGCGCCATCTCGAACGGCGGCAGCGTGACATCGGCGAACTCGCGCACCCCGGCCCGCACGGGCGCGAGATTGCGGGCGCCCGCGGAGGAGGCGTACCCGGCGAAGTGCTTGAGCGTGGCGATCACCCCGGCGGACTCCAGGCCCCGCACATAGGCGGTGCCGATGGTGCCGGTCAGATACGGGTCCTCGCCGATGGTCTCCTCCACCCGCCCCCAGCGCGGATCGCGTACGACGTCCAGGACGGGCGCGAGCCCCTGGTGGACGCCGACCGAGCGCAGGTCCGCGCCGATCCGGTGGGCCATCTCCTCGACGAGCGGCGGGTCGAAGCTCGCTCCCCAGGCCAGCGGCACCGGATAGGCGGTGGCCCGCCAGGTGGTGAACCCGGCCAGGCACTCCTCGTGGGCGACGGCGGGGATGCCGAAGCGTCCGGCCGCCGCGATCCGGCGCTGGGCGCGGGCGAGGGCCTGCGCGCCGAGTGCGGGGTCCACGGGGGCGGTGCCGAAGGAGCGGGTGAGCTGGCCCAGGCCGTGCGTGATCAGCTCGTCCCAGTCATAGTCGGCGGTCATCTCGCGTTGCAGCGGGGCGACTCCGTCGCCGTCCGTGGCGGCGCCCACCCACACGCCGTACAGCTGGGCGGTCTTCTCCTGAAGGGTCATCCGGGAGAGCAGGTCGTCGACGCGGGCGGAGGCGGGCAGTGCGGGGTCGCGCCAGGGGGCGGTGGTCATGAAACTCCTGTCGGGGCGGATGGCCTCTCGCGAATGTTTCGTTATTCACCTCGAATGTTCCGGGAACCTAGGGGCGGTGAGAAGGGTTCGTCAAGAGGGGGCGCAGGGATACGATCGCCGCCATGACACCCTCCGAGCCCGCTGAAACCCGGACGACAACCCGCGCGACAGGTCGGTCCGCGCAGACCGCGACGCTCGCCGAGATCGCCCGCGAGGCCGGCGTCTCGGCGCCGACTGTTTCGAAGGTCCTCAACGGCAGAGCCGATGTCGCCCCGGCCACCCGCAGCCGCGTCGAGGAGCTGCTGCGCGCCCACGGCTACCGGCGCCGACGCGCCGAGGCGAGCCGCTCGCCCCTGATCGACCTGGTCTTCCACGAGCTGGAGAGCGCGTGGGCGATGGAGGTCATCCGGGGCGTGGAGAACGTCGCCCGGGACGCGGGCCTGAGCGTCGTGCTCAGCGAGAGCATGGGCCGCCTGACCCCCGGCCGGACCTGGGCCGACCAGGTCGCCGCCCGCCGCCCGCACGGCGTGATCCTGGTCCTGTCCGGCCTGGACGAGTCCCAGCGCGCGCTGCTCACCAGCCGCTCCATCCCGTTCGTGGTGATGGACCCGGCGGGCGACCCGGGCGCCGACGTGCCCTCCATCGGCGCCACCAACTGGCAGGGCGGCCTCGCCGCCACCCGGCACCTGGTCGAACTCGGCCACACCCGGATCGGCGCCATCACCGGACCCTCCCGGATGATGTGCAGCCGGGCCCGGATCGACGGCTACCGGGCCGCCCTGGAGACGGCCGGACTGCCGGTCGACCCCGCGCTGATCCGGCCCGGCGACTTCCACCACGAGACCGGCTACCGGGAGGGCCTGAAACTGCTGCGCGGCCCCGACCGACCGACGGCCGTCTTCGCGGGCAACGACCTCCAGGCGCTCGGCCTGTACGAGGCCGCGCGCGAACTGGGCCTGCGCATCCCGGAGGACCTCAGCGTCGTCGGCTTCGACGATCTGCCGGTCGCGCGCTGGGTCGGCCCGCCGCTGACGACCGTACGGCAGCCGCTGACCGAGATGGCCGAGGCCGCGGCCAAGCTGGTGCTGGACCTGGCCAAGGAGGACGGGGATCGGGCGGCGACCCGGGTGGAGCTGGCCACGAGCCTGGTGGTGCGCAGCAGTACCTCGGTGCCGCCCGCGATGTGAGGGGCCCGTGTATTGACGGGTGTTCCGCGCCGCCACCACACTGCCCGAAGCCAGTCGGTTGAACGACCGAAACTTTCGGAGGCACCCGCAATGAGATCTCTGAGAACGGGCTCCACCCTGGCTTCACTCCTCGCCGGCGTCGCGCTGCTCGCGGGCACCCTGCTCGCGGCGCCCGCAGCGCACGCGGCCGACGAACCGCTGCGCGACCTGGCCGACGCCAAGGGCAAGGTGATCGGCACGGCGGTCACCGGCTCCAAACTCACCGGCACCTACGGCCAGATCGCCGCCGGTGAGTTCAACGCGTTGACCCCCGGCAACGCCATGAAATGGGGCTCGGTCGAACCCACCCGGGGCAGCTTCAACTGGGCCGAGGCCGACCAGATCGTGAACTTCGCCGAGGCCAACGGCCAGCAGGTGCGCGGCCACACCCTGGTCTGGCACAGCCAGAACCCGAGCTGGCTGACCAACGGCACCTGGACCACCGCCCAGTTGCGGCAGCTCATGACCGACCACATCGCCACCGAGGTCGGCCGCTACCAGGGGCGCCTGGCCACCTGGGACGTGGTGAACGAGCCGTTCAACGAGGACGGCACCTACCGGCAGACGCTCTGGTACAACGGCCTCGGCGCCGACTACATCGCCGAGGCGCTCACCGCGGCCCGCGCCGCCGACCCGAGCGCCAAGCTGTACATCAACGACTACAACGTCGAGGGCGTCAACGCGAAGTCCACCGCCCTGTACAACCTGGTCCGGGACCTCAAGGCGCGCGGTGTGCCGATCGACGGCGTCGGCCTCCAGGCCCATCTGATCCTCGGCCAGGTGCCGTCCACGCTCCAGCAGAACATCCAGCGCTTCGCCGACCTCGGCGTGGACGTGGCCATCACCGAGCTGGACATCCGGATGAACCTGCCCTCGGACAGCGCCAAGCTCGCCCAGCAGGCCACCGAGTACAAGCAGGTCGTCAACGCCTGCGTGGCCGTGACCCGGTGCGTCGGCGTCACCGTCTGGGGCTTCACCGACTCCGACTCCTGGATCCCGTCCACCTTCCCGGGCCAGGGCGCGGCGACCCCGTACGACGAGAACTTCGCGCCGAAACCGGCGTACCACGCCATCGCGGAGGCCCTCGGCGGCACCACCACACCGCCGCCGACGGACGCCTGCACGGCGACCTACAGCGTCGTCAACCAGTGGAACACCGGGTTCACCGGCCAGGTCCGGATCGCTTGCGACGGGGCCTCGCTGTCGTCCTGGAAGGCGACCTGGACCTACGGCGCCGGCCAGCAGCTCACCCAGTCCTGGAACGCGACCTGCACCCAGTCCGGATCCGCGGTCAGTTGCTCCAACGCCTCCTACAACGGCACGGTCCCGGACGGCGGTTCGGTGACCTTCGGGTTCAACGGGTCGTGGAGCGGGAGCAATCC
Source organism: Streptomyces cinnabarinus (assembly GCF_027270315.1). Lineage (NCBI taxonomy): Bacteria > Bacillati > Actinomycetota > Actinomycetes > Kitasatosporales > Streptomycetaceae > Streptomyces > Streptomyces cinnabarinus. The sequence continues at coordinate 5,381,851 of NZ_CP114413.1, forward strand.
GGTGCCGGTGGTGACGCTGGGCTGAGAAGTCTGAGAATTTCCCAAGAAACCGGTCCCGGACGCGCTCGCCGTAATAATTCGGACTTACGTTCCTGTCTGTGAGCGGAGACGAGGCGAACGGGGACGAGAGCAGAGCGGTGGGCCGGCGGTCGAGAGCGCTGAAGATCGCCGGCCTCACTCTCGCGGGGGTACTGGTGCTGGCCGCCGGGGCGGCGGGCTGGGCGTACTGGCACCTCAACGACAACATCAAGGGCGTCGACATCAACAGCGCGCTCGGCGACAACCGGCCGCGGAAGGCGACCCCGTCGGCCACTGCGGAGGCCGAGGTGCTGCCGACCGAGGCGCTGAACATCCTGGTCCTGGGCTCGGATTCGCGCGACGGCGCCGAGAACCAGGCGCTCGGCGGCGGCGACAGCGGCGGCGCCCGCTCCGACACCGCGATGGTGGTCCACCTGGACGCGGGCCGGTCCGAGGCGACGGTGGTGAGCATCCCGCGCGACACCCTGGTCACGCGTCCGTCCTGCCCGCTGGAGGACGGCGGCTCGACCGAGGTCGCCCACAACGCGATGTTCAACAGCGCCTACTCGGTGGGCGGTCCGGTCTGCGCGGTGAAGACGGCCGAGTCGATGACGGACGTCCGCATGGACCACTACGTCGAGATCGACTTCGCGGGCTTCGCGAACCTGGTGGACGCGCTCGGCGGGGTCACCGTCACCACCGAGGAGGACATCGACGACGAGGACAGCCACCTCACCCTGGAGGCCGGCACCCATCATCTCGACGGCGAGCAGGCCCTGGCCCTCGCCCGCACCCGGCACGGCATAGGCGACGGCAGCGATCTGGGCCGTATAGAGCTCCAGCAGCAACTGGTGAAGGCACTGCTCACGCAGATCTCCGCGACCGACCTGCTCACCGACCCCGCCAAGCTGTACCGGGTCGCCGACGCGGTCACCGGCAGCCTCACCACCGACACCGGCCTCGACTCCCTCACCGAGCTGACCGGGCTCGGCCGCAGCCTGCAAGCCCTGTCGGCGGACGCCGTGACGACGGTGACCCTGCCCGTCGTACGGGCACCGTCGGACCCCAACCGGGTGGTCGCGGAGGAGCCGGAGGCGGGCGAACTGTGGGCGTCGCTGCGCTGAGAACCTTTCGGCGAGGGTGCCGATGGGGCCGCCGCCGTTCGGCCAGGTCGTGAGGGGACCGGCCTCCCGGGCTCGGACCACGGACTGGATCCGTGTCGCCACCCGGACCATCCCCTTCGAGGTCCCCTACGGCCCCGACCGCGAGGCCCGCCTCGGCTCCGTCCTGGACGTCATCTGCCTGATCTTCAACGAGGGTTACGCCGCCACCGCGGGCGACGACTGGCTGCGCCCCTCCCTGTGCGAGGACGCCCTCCGGTTGGCCCGCGTGCTCTCCGCGCTGATGTCGAAGGAGCCGGAAGGCAACGGTCTGACCGCCCTGTTGGAGTTCCAGGCCGCCCGCACCGCCGCCGCTGGAACCGCATGCTCATCGCCCGCGGCGGCCTGCTGCTGCGCCGGGCTCAGACGGGCTGACCGACCAGCATGGTCGGCGCCCCGGCGACCCGGGTCAGGAACACCGTCGCGGCGTTGGGCCCCTGCGGCTTGACCTTCTTGCGCAGTTCCTCCGGCTCGACGGCCGACCCGCGCTTCTTGACGGTGAGGACGCCGACCTCGCGCTCGCGCAGCAGTGCCTTCAACTTCTTGACGTTGAAGTTGAGTTGGTCGGTGATCTCGTAGGCCGAGGCGTACGGGGTGGGGCGCAGGGTGTCGGCGGTGACGTAGGCGATGGTCGGGTCGATCAGCCCCCCGTCCAGCTCCTCGGCGGCCTCGGCGACCAGATGGGCGCGGATGACGGCGCCGTCAGGCTCGTACAAGTACCGCCCGACGGGCCGGACCTCGGGGTTCGGGAGCCCTCGGGAGAGGAGGGTGCGCGGGCCGGGGAGGAGCGTGGCGCGGACGGCGCCGGGCGCGGTGCCGAACCACAGCACGGCCTCCTTCACGTCGCCGCCGTCGGAGATCCACTCGGCCTCGGCCTCGGCGGGGATCGCCTCGTGCGGGACGCCGGGGGCGATCTTCAGGGCGGCGTGCGGTGCCTTCAGGGCCGCCTGGACGGCCCAGGACAGCGGAGGGGAGTAGGCCTCGGGGTCGAAGATGCGGCCCCGGCCGCCGCGCCGGGCGGGGTCGACGAAGACGGCGTCGTAGCCGGCCGTGTCCACCTCCATGACGTCCGCCTCGCGCACGTCGATCAGCTTGTCCAGCCCGAGCGCGTCGGCGTTGGCACGGGCGGCGGCCGCGGTCAGCGGGTCCCGGTCCACGGCCAGCACCCGGATCCCGGCCCGCGCCAGCGCGATGGCGTCCCCGCCGATCCCGCAGCACAGGTCGGCGACGGAGGTGACGCCAAGATCCCGCAGCCGCTCCGCGCGGTACGCGGCCACGCTCGCCCGGGTCGACTGCTCGACGCCGTTCGGGGTGAAGTACATCCGCCGCGCGTCCTCGGCCCCGAACTTCGCCTCCGCCCGCTGCCGCAGCCGGGCCTGCCCGAGCGCCGCCGACACCAGCTCGGCGGGGTGGTCCCGGCGCAGCCGGGTGGCTACGGCGAGTTCGTCGGCGGGGGCGGTGCCGCGCACCGCGTCGAGGAGGGCGCGGCCCTCGGGGGTGAGGAGGGGGGCGAGGTCGTTCACCGGGTCATTGTGGGCCAGTCGGTGGACGGTGTGCCCGCGGTGGCGGTGTCGGCCCGGGATCGTGGCGGGGGCCTGGGAGGATCCGGCCCCATGCGAGCAGTAGTACAAAATTACAAAAACCGGGCGCTTTGGGGAGTACGGGTACGCGGCGGTCTCGCCGTGCTGACCGCCGCCGCCATCGCCTCGGGCTGTGCGCAGAGCGAGAGCCCGGACAGCGGCTCACGCGCCCGCCCCGCCCCCGGCCGACAGCCCCTCCTGGACCCGCCCGCCCGCGCCCTGGACGCCTACGCGACCAGGCTGCGCGCCGCCGCCGCGGCCCGTGCCGCCGCGGCCAGGCGCTGGGGGCTGGCCAAGGTCCCGCTGACGGCCCCGGCGCCGCCCGCGAGGAAGCCGCGGATCACCACCCGCAAGGGCTTCGAGGTCGACGGCCACAGCGCGGACGGCCTGCCGCCGGTCTTCACCACGATCCCCACCGAGCAGAAGATCGTCTTCCTCACCATCGACGACGGCGCCGAGAAGGACCCCGCCTTCCTGCGCATGATGACCGAGCTGAGGATCCCGTACACCGCCTTCCTCAGCGACTACCTGGTCAAGGAGGACTACGGCTACTTCGAGCGGATGCAGCGCGCCGGCGTCGGTCTGAACAACCACACCCTGAACCACCCCTACCTGCCGGGCCTGTCCCACGCCCGCCAGAAGGACGAGATCTGCGGCATGCAGGACGTCATCGAGCAGCGCTACGGCAAGCGTCCCGTCCTCTTCCGGCCGCCCTTCGGCAGCTACAACCGGAACACCCTGCGCGCCGCCAAGTCCTGCGGCATCACCCACGCGCCCCTGTGGAACGAGGAGGTCTTCGTCGACCGCTGGGCCTACCGCGAGTGGGACCGGGACATCCATCCCGGCGACATCGTGCTCAGCCACTTCCGGGGCAGGGAGCACTGGAAGGGCACGATGCCCGACATGATCCGCCGCTTCCTCGACCGGATCACCGCCAAGGGGTACGCGGTGGCCCGTCTGGAGGACTACCTGTGAGGCCCCGGGGCCCGCTCGCCGGGATGGTGGCGGCCGTACTCCTGGCGGGCTGCGCCCAGGCCGCGGGCCCCTCCGAACGGCCGCCCCTGCGGGCCCCCGGAGCCGCCCCGGCCCCGGTCGTGCAGCGCGTCGCCACCGAGGACGAGGTCGTCTTCCTCACCTACGACGACGGCGCCGAGCAGGACCCCCGCTTCATCGACCTGGTCCGCGAACTGCGGCTCCCGGTCGCCATGTTCCTCACGGACAGCGTGGTCGGGCCGGGGTACGGACACTTCGCCCGCCTGCAGGCGGTGGGCGCGTCGATCCAGAACCACACCCTCGACCACACCGCCCTGCGCGGACTGCCGTTCGCCGGGCAGCGCGCCGAGATCTGCGGCCAGCAGGACAAGCTCCGCGCCCGCTTCGGCGTCCGGCCCCGCCTCTTCCGCCCGCCGCACGGCACGTACGACACGACCACACGGCGTGTCGCGGCCGGCTGCGGGATCTCGGCGGTGGTGCTGTGGCGGGCGTCGATGGACGGCGACGGCGAACTGACGTACACCGAGGGCCCCCGGCGCCTTGGTCCCGGCGACATCGTCTCGCTGCCCTCGCGGGATCCGACGGGGCTGAGCCTGACGGAGCGGACGACGAGGCTGCTGCGGGAGATCCGGGAGCGGGGGCTGAAGCCGGCCCGCTTGGAGGAGTACCTGTAGGAGCCGTCTTCGGGCTCCTCTCGGGGACGCGATTAGCAGTCCGCTTGACCGAGTGCTAATCGCGGTCATAGTCTCGGGTCTGGCACTCCCCCCTGGAGAGTGCCAACACACGCGACGGGCAGGTCCGGCACCCGCGACGACGGATCGACCTGGTCGCCACCTCAGACAGTTAACCCCGTGAGATCTCCGAAGGGGGAGGTCGGATCGTGACGACCACCAGCTCCAAGGTTGCCATCAAGCCGCTCGAGGACCGCATCGTGGTCCAGCCGCTCGACGCCGAGCAGACCACGGCCTCCGGCCTGGTCATCCCGGACACCGCGAAGGAGAAGCCGCAGGAGGGCGTCATCCTCGCCGTCGGTCCGGGCCGCTTCGAGAACGGCGAGCGTCTGCCGCTCGACGTGAAGGTCGGCGACATCGTGCTGTACAGCAAGTACGGCGGCACCGAGGTGAAGTACAACGGCGAGGAGTACCTCGTCCTCTCGTCCCGCGACGTGCTCGCGATCATCGAGAAGTAATTCACCGAGCATTTCTGCTTGACGAGCTGCGCCCCGGGCCCCCGCGACCTTATGAAGCCGGGCGTCAGGGGCGCAGTTCGCTTTTTCACCCACGTTTTCCGAGAGGGCTGAACCGCTCCCATGGCGAAGATCCTGAAGTTCGACGAGGACGCCCGTCGCGCCCTCGAGCGCGGCGTCAACAAGCTTGCCGACACGGTCAAGGTGACGATCGGCCCCAAGGGCCGCAACGTCGTCATCGACAAGAAGTTCGGCGCGCCGACCATCACCAACGACGGTGTCACCATCGCCCGTGAGGTCGAGGTCGAGGACCCCTACGAGAACCTCGGCGCCCAGCTGGTGAAGGAGGTGGCGACCAAGACCAACGACATCGCGGGTGACGGCACCACCACCGCCACCGTGCTCGCCCAGGCGCTGGTCCGTGAGGGCCTCAAGAACGTCGCCGCCGGTGCCTCCCCGGCGCTGCTGAAGAAGGGCATCGACGCGGCCGTCGCCGCCGTCTCCGAGGACCTTCTCGCCACCGCCCGCCCGATCGACGACAAGGCCGACATCGCCGCCGTCGCCGCGCTGTCCGCCCAGGACCAGCAGGTCGGCGAGCTCATCGCCGAGGCGATGGACAAGGTCGGCAAGGACGGTGTCATCACCGTCGAGGAGTCCAACACCTTCGGTCTGGAGCTGGACTTCACCGAGGGCATGGCCTTTGACAAGGGCTACCTGTCGCCGTACTTCGTGACGGACCAGGAGCGCATGGAGGCCGTCCTGGAGGACCCCTACATCCTCATCAACCAGGGCAAGATCTCCTCCATCCAGGACCTGCTGCCGCTGCTGGAGAAGGTCATCCAGGCCGGCGCCTCCAAGCCGCTGCTGATCATCGCCGAGGACGTCGAGGGCGAGGCCCTGTCCACGCTGGTCGTCAACAAGATCCGCGGCACCTTCAACGCGGTCGCGGTCAAGGCCCCCGGCTTCGGTGACCGCCGCAAGGCGATGCTCCAGGACATGGCGGTCCTCACCGGCGCCACGGTCATCTCCGAGGAGGTCGGCCTCAAGCTCGACCAGGCCGGTCTGGACGTGCTGGGCTCCGCCCGCCGCATCACGGTCACCAAGGACGACACGACCATCGTCGACGGCGCCGGCAAGTCCGAGGACGTCGTGGGCCGCGTCGCCCAGATCAAGGCCGAGATCGAGAACACCGACTCCGACTGGGACCGCGAGAAGCTCCAGGAGCGCCTCGCGAAGCTGGCCGGCGGCGTGTGCGTGATCAAGGTCGGCGCCGCCACCGAGGTGGAGCTGAAGGAGAAGAAGCACCGTCTGGAGGACGCCATCTCCGCGACCCGCGCCGCGGTCGAGGAGGGCATCGTCTCCGGTGGTGGCTCGGCTCTGGTCCACGCCGCCAAGGTGCTGGACGGCGGTCTGGGCAAGACCGGCGACGAGGCCACCGGTGTCGCCGTCGTCCGCAAGGCCGTCGTCGAGCCGCTGCGCTGGATCGCCGAGAACGCCGGCCTTGAGGGCTACGTCATCACCTCCAAGGTCGCCGAGCTCGACAAGGGCCAGGGCTTCAACGCCGCCACCGGCGAGTACGGCGACCTGGTCAAGGCCGGCGTCATCGACCCGGTGAAGGTCACCCGCTCCGCCCTGGAGAACGCCGCCTCCATCGCCTCCCTGCTGCTCACGACCGAGACCCTGGTCGTCGAGAAGAAGGAAGAGGAAGAGCCCGCCGCCGCCGGTCACGGCCACGGTCACGCTCACTGACACACGTCAGCACCGAGGCCCGGCACCCCGTGGGGTGCCGGGCCTCCGCGTTGCCTACTGCTCCAGCGCGTCCAGCGCGCCCAGCTGCTCCATCAGCCCGAGCCGGTCGTACTGCCACCAGCCCTCGGCGATCTTCCCGTCCGCGGTGCACCGGTGGACGGTCGTCCCGGTCATGGACACCTGCTTGCCGGTGGGGGCGATCCCCATGAAGTCGCCCTTGTGCAGACCGTTCCAGGTCCAGCGGGTGCACACCCGGTCGCCCTGGGCCATCTGGTCCTCGACGGTGAACGAGAAGTCGAACCCGGCCCGCCACATGCCCACCTCGCGCCGGATCGCGTCCATCCCGATGTTGTCCTGCGGGTTGGCCGGATCGTGGTCGTGGTAGTCCTCGATCAGCACGTCGTTGAAGGTGGGCGGGTCCCCCTTCGCGGCCACTTCCTCGAAGAACCGCCGCGCGGTCGCCGCGTACAACTGCTCGTCACGCACGACGTCCAGGTCGGTGAACGTCGGCATCTCGTCGCAGAGGGCGACCATCTCCCGGAAGATCTTGTCGGTCTCCGGCAGGTTCGAGTTCCGCATCGCCTCCTCGTACGACGAGAACTCCACGATCTCGATGAAGTGCGACGCGTCGGACCGGTCCTTGCCGATCACACTGTGCGTCGCGGTGCGCTTCCCCTTGGTCTGCTCGACCCACGTGTCCATCAGCCGGTTCATCTCGTCGAACCGGCTCGTTTTGCAGTCGATGAGCTGTACGAACGTCATGGCGCAGCCTCCGTCCCCCGAGGGTCCGGTCGAAACAGCTCCATTCTCCTCCGGTTCCCCGTGGGCGCGCCCTACTGAGGCCCGTACTTGCGGCCCGTGCGGGAGCTGATCCGGCCGAGCATCCCGCGCGGCACCATCTTCGTGACGCCCATCAGCGCCTTGTACCGGGCGTCCGGGATCGACAGCGTCCGGCCGCGCGCAAGATCGCCCAGCGCCGCCGCCACCAGCTTGTCGGCGTCCAGCCACATCCACCCCGGGATGTTGTCCGTGCCCATCCCGGCCCGCTCGTGGAACTCGGTGCGCACGAAGCCGGGGCACAGCGCCATCAGCCGGATCCCGGTGTCCGCCAGGTCCCGGGCCGCGCCCTGCGTGAACTGCACGACCCACGCCTTGGAGGCGCCGTAGGTCCCGCGCGGCACGAAGGCGGCGACCGAGGCGACGTTGACGACCCCGCCCCGGCCCCGCTCGCGCATCGCTCCGGTCGCGGCGGACGTCAGCCGCAGCACCGCCTCGCAGTGCACCTTGAGCATCTTCAGCTCATCGGCCATCGAGACGTCGAGATAGCGGCCCTTGTTGCCGAAACCGGCGTTGTTGATCAGCAGGTCGACGGGGTCGCGGGGGTCGGCGAGCCGGTCGGCGACCGTATCGATGCCCTCGTCCGTCGCCAGGTCCGCCGTCAGGACCTCCGCCTCGATGCCGTGCCGGTCGTGCAGCTCGGTCGCCTGCTCGCGCAGCCGCTTGGTGTCCCGCGCGACCAGGACGAGGTTGTGCCCGTCGGCGGCCAGCCGCCGCGCGAACGCGGCGCCGATGCCCGCGGTCGATCCCGTGATGAGAGCCGTTGTCATGACGCAAGGTTAGTGACCCGGACCAACGGAATCCGCTTTCTGTCCGTCTCCTGCCCAGGACCCACCCACCCCGCGGCCCTACGGCACGTCAGTTCCCGTGCTTCGCGACGTACTTCCGCGCCATGTCCAGCTCCTCCGGGTGCAGCGCCTCGCCCGCGGCCAGCAGCCGTGGCAGCAGATCCCGCTGCAGGGTCACCGCCCGGAACTGCAACGCCACCGTCACCTCGTGGTCCGGCCGGTGCACGATCTCCACGGCGTCACCCGCCCGCACCTCGCCGGGCTCGATCACCCGCAGATACGCGCCCGGCGCCCCCTTCGCCGTGAACCGCTTCACCCACCGCTCCTCGCCGATGTGGGCTTGGAACGTACGGCACGGAATCCGCCCGCTGGTCACTTCAAGCACCACCTCGGGCCCGATCCGCCAGCGCTCACCGATCAGCGCGCCGGAGACGTCCAGGCCGAGGGTGGTGAGGTTCTCGCCGAAGGAGCCGTTGGCCAGCGTCCGGCCCAGCTCCCGCTCCCAGTCGTCCAGGTCCTCGCGCGCCATCGCGTACACGGCCTGGTCGTTCCCGCCGTGATGCCGCGTGTCGCACACGTCGTCCCCGGCCAGACCGCTCGCCCCGGTCCCCTTCGGCCCCGGCGCCGCCACCCGCACCGGCCCGTCGACCGGCCGCTTGTCGATACCCGTCACGCCCTCGGGGTGGTCGGTGTAGGGGACGACCGTACGGCGGCCGAGGTTGAGAGAAAGAAGCTCCATGTGGGAAACGGTAGGCGACGGACGGTCAAAGTGTTCCCGCATTAATGGGCGCCTGGCCAAAGGCTCCCTTATCCTTGTGGCGTGATCGAGGCCCGACATCTCCGAGTGCTGCGCGCCGTCGCCGCCACCGGTTCCTTCTCCGCCGCCGGGCGGGAGCTGGGCTGCACCCAGCCCGCCGTCAGCCAGCAGATGAAGGCGCTGGAGTCGTCCGTCGGCACACCGCTGCTGATCCGCAGCGGCCGCGAGATGCGCCTGACCCAGGCGGGCGAGGCCCTCGTCCGGCACGCGGCCGGGATCCTCGCCGGACTCACCGCCGCCGAGGAGGAGGTCGCCGCCATCGCGGGCCTGCGCGCCGGACGGGTCCGGCTGGTCTCCTTCCCCAGCGGCAGCTCCACCCTCGTCCCCACCGCCCTCGCCGCCCTGCGCGCCGCCCACCCCGGCACCCGGGTCTCCCTGGAGGAGGCCGAGCCGCCGAAGTCGGTGGAGCTGCTGCGCGAGGGCGACTGCGACCTCGCCCTCGCCTTCCGCTACGAAGGAGCGGCCCAGGAAGGCGAATGGGACGACCTCGTCGTACGGCCCCTGCTCACCGACCGCCTCGTCGCCCTCGTACCGGAGCGTCACCGGCTCGCCCGCGCGGAGTCCGTGGCCATCGGCGAACTCGCCGCCGAGCCCTGGATCGCCGGATGCCCGCGCTGCCGCGGCCAGTTGGTCGAGGTGTGCGAGGGCGCCGGCTTCACCCCGCGCATCGACTTCGCCACCGACGACTACCCGGCCGTGGTCGGCCTGGTCGGCGCGGGCCTGGGCGTCGCGGTCCTGCCGCAGCTCGCGGTGGAGTCGGTACGGCCGCGCGGGGCCCGCATGGTGACCCTGGAACCGGCGGTACGACGGGAGATCGTCGCCCTCACCCTGCCCGACCTCGCCCAGGTTCCGGCGGTGACGGCGACCCTGGAGCAGCTGACGCGGGCGGCGCGGCGCCAAGTGCGGGACGCCCGGGGGCGGTCGGCGGCGCAGTAGTAAGGGCACGCGTGAGCGTGCCCCGAGTTGAAGAAACGTTACTTCAGTTGTTCGAGGCGGCCTCGCCGCCGCCGGCCGATGCCGCCACCAGCCGGTGACGCGCCCGCCCCATGAGCTCTTCGCGCTCGTCCTCGGTCAAGCCGCCCCACACGCCGTACGGTTCACGCACCGCGAGCGCGTGCGCCGCGCACTGGGCACGAACCGGGCACCTCATGCAGACCTCCTTGGCCGAGTTCTCGCGTGCGCTCCGAGCCGCACCGCGCTCGCCCTCAGGATGGAAGAAGAGCGAGCTGTCCACCCCGCGACAGGCAGCCAGGAGCTGCCAGTCCCACAGGTCCGCGTTCGGTCCGGGAAGGCGGGAGAAATCTGCCATTACGTGACCCCTTGTAGCCGTTCTGGGCGGATACGGTGTCCACGACCGTACAACTACGATCTAAGGAGATGAAAATATGACTCATTGCGAATCTAGCCTCAGACACCAGCAAAAGGGAAGAAAAAGGGCCGAATGGGGCATGGCTTGTGATGAAAGCTTGAGGGTCTGCCGTGCATGTCTGCACCGTGTCCGCCCCCTCACGTAGAGTGCCGAAGACGACGCACGGCCCCGTAACTCTTTCGAGTGACCGTCGTTGAGAGTGCGGAGGCGGTTGAAAGAACAAGCGCTCGGGCAGGCGTCCGAGACGGTCGACCGCACAGGTGACGATTCGTACCAGCCTGGAGGCTCAAGGTGACGTGCATCAGCTGCGGAGGGCGGCCATGACATCCGTCCTCGTCTGCGACGACTCCCCGCTTGCCCGAGAGGCGCTCCGCCGTGCGGTGGCGACCGTGCCGGGCGTCGAGCGTGTGACGACGGCGGCCAACGGCGAGGAAGTCCTCCGCCGCTGGGGCGCCGACCGCTCCGACCTGATCCTGATGGACGTGCGCATGCCCGGCCTGGGCGGCGTCGAGACCGTCCGGCGACTGCTGTCCGCCGACCCCGGTGCGCGCATCATCATGCTCACCGTCGCCGAGGACCTGGACGGCGTGGCCCTCGCGGTCGCCGCCGGTGCCCGCGGCTATCTGCACAAGGACGCCTCGCGCGCGGAGCTGCGGGCCACGGTGACACAGGCGCTCGCCGACCCGACCTGGCGGCTCGCCCCGCGGCGGCTGCGCTCCGCCGAGATGGGCGCGGCGCCGACGCTCACCGCGCGTGAGATCCAGGTGCTCGAAGGAATGAGCCACGGTCGCTCCAACGCGGAGATCGGGCGCGAGCTGTTCCTCTCCGAGGACACGGTCAAGACCCATGCGCGCCGGTTGTTCAAGAAGCTCGGTGCTTCGGACCGGGCGCACGCTGTGGCGCTCGGGTTCCGGTGGGGTTTGGTCCGCTAAGAGCTCGGTCCTGCGGGCCGTGGCTGTGTGCGGGTCGTTTTGTGGCTGGTCGCGCCCACGCGGCGGAGCCGCATAGGGATGCTGCCCCGCGCCCCTGTCGGGGCGCGGGTGCCCGTTTCGGCGCGGATGCCGCATCCTTGGAGATGTGGAGTCTCTCGGGGACGAGTCGGTCGAGCGGAAGGGGAGGGCGCAGGAGATGAGTTCCGGCGCACCTGCTCATAACGCTTCGGTGCACAACCATGGACGCGGTGCAACGGACCGCGACGCCGCAAGGCACCATGGACCGATGCGCGACGACGAGGCGGCCAAAGCCGCAGGGGCGATCGGTGCACTCGTCCATCGCGCCGTCGACGGGGACGAGCAGGCCACGCATGACCTGCTCGCCCATGTCCACCCTCTTGCTCTGCGCTACTGCCGCACCCGGCTCTCCCGGCTCCCGGGCGACGCCCGGCACTTCGTGGAGGACCTCGCGCAGGAGGTCTGCGTAGCCGTCCTGCTCGCCCTGCCGCGCTACCGCGACACCGGCCGCCCCTTCGAGGCGTTCGTCTTCGCGATCGCCGCGCACAAGGTCGCCGACCTGCAGCGCGCGGCCATGCGCCACCCCGGATCCACGGCCGTGCCCTCCGACGAGATGCCGGAGCGCCCCGACGACTCCCTCGGCCCCGAGGAGCGCGCCCTGCTCAGCAGCGACGCCGAGTGGGCGAAGAAACTGCTGGCCAACCTGCCGGAGAACCAGCGCGAGCTGCTGCTGCTGCGCATCGCCGTGGGGTTGACCGCGGAAGAGACGGGTCAGATGTTGGGAATGTCACCCGGAGCGGTGCGCGTGGCCCAGCACCGGGCACTGAGCAGGCTCCGGGCCCTCGCGGAGCAGTAACCGGCCTTTGCTGAACAGGCGCCGCCTTCACTCCGTACGAACATACGAAGCCCGGGGGTACCCGGAACCGTGGAATTTGCTACCCCCGCTTCCCGTTAGCATGGACATCCGCACCGATCAAGGCCATTTGGGGAAGGTGTCATGACTGCCAACGTCGACGGAGTGCCCGCCAAATTCGCGACACTCGGGCTGACCTACGACGATGTGCTGCTGCTGCCGGGCGCGTCGGACATGGCGCCCGACGAGATCGACACCGCCTCGTACGTCTCCAAGAACGTGCGGGTGAACATCCCGCTGCTGTCCGCCGCCATGGACAAGGTCACCGAGTCGCGGATGGCGATCGCGATGGCCCGCCAGGGCGGCGTCGGCGTGCTGCACCGCAATCTCTCCATCGAGGACCAGGCCAATCAGGTCGACCTGGTCAAGCGCTCCGAGTCCGGCATGGTGGCCGACCCGATCACCGTGCACCCGGACGCGACCCTCGCCGAGGCCGACGCGCTGTGCGCCAAGTTCCGCATCAGCGGCGTCCCCGTCACCGACGGCGACAAGAAGCTCCTCGGCATCGTCACCAACCGTGACATGGCCTTCGAGACGGACCGCTCGCGCCGTGTCCGCGAGGTCATGACGCCGATGCCGCTGGTCACCGGCAAGGTCGGCACCACCGGTGTCGAGGCCATGGAGCTGCTGCGCAAGCACAAGATCGAGAAGCTGCCGCTGGTCGACGACTCGGGCGTCCTCAAGGGCCTGATCACGGTCAAGGACTTCGTCAAGGCGGAGCAGTACCCGAACGCCGCGAAGGACGCCGAGGGCCGGCTGCTGGTCGGCGCCGCGGTCGGCGTGGCCGGTGACGCCTTCGAGCGCGCCCAGGCCCTGATCGAGGTGGGTGTCGACTTCATCGTCGTGGACACCGCGCACGGCCACTCCCGGCTGGTCGGCGACATGGTCGCCAAGATCAAGTCGAACTCGTCCGGCGTCGACGTCATCGGCGGCAACATCGCCACGAGGGACGGCGCCCAGGCGCTGATCGACGCCGGTGTGGACGGCATCAAGGTCGGCGTCGGCCCCGGCTCCATCTGCACCACCCGCGTCGTCGCCGGCATCGGCGTCCCGCAGGTCACCGCCATCTACGAGGCGTCCCTCGCCGCCAAGGAGGCCGGTGTCCCGGTCATCGGCGACGGCGGCCTGCAGTACTCCGGCGACATCGCCAAGGCCCTGGTCGCGGGCGCCGACACGGTGATGCTCGGCTCGCTGCTCGCGGGCTGCGAGGAGTCGCCGGGCGAGCTGATGTTCATCAACGGCAAGCAGTTCAAGTCGTACCGCGGCATGGGCTCGCTCGGTGCCATGCAGTCCCGCGGCGACCGCAAGTCGTTCTCCAAGGACCGCTACTTCCAGGAGGGCGTCGCCTCCGACGAGCAGCTCGTGCCCGAGGGCATCGAGGGCCAGGTCCCCTACCGCGGCCCGCTCTCCTCGGTCGTCCACCAGCTGGTCGGCGGTCTGCGCCAGTCGATGTTCTACGTCGGCGGCCGGACCGTGCCGGACCTCCAGGCCAACGGCCGGTTCGTGCGGATCACGTCGGCGGGTCTGAAGGAGTCGCACCCGCACGACATTCAGATGACGGTCGAGGCGCCGAACTACAGCCGCAAGTAGTCGCCGGTCTCACTCAGGGCGGTCCCGGGATGCTCCGGGGCCGCCCTCGCCGTGCCCGTCGGCGATACTGGTAGACGCTGCAACGCATCAGGGAAAGGCCACAGACGTGACTGAGATCGAGATCGGGCGCGGCAAGCGCGGCCGCCGGGCGTACGCCTTCGACGACATCGCCGTCGTCCCGAGCCGCCGTACGCGAGACCCGAAGGAGGTCTCGATCGCCTGGCAGATCGACGCCTACCGCTTCGAGCTGCCGTTCCTGGCCGCCCCCATGGACTCGGTCGTCTCCCCGGCCACCGCGATCCGCATCGGCGAGCTCGGCGGCCTCGGCGTGCTCAACCTCGAAGGCCTGTGGACGCGGTACGAGGACCCGCAGCCGCTGCTCGACGAGATCGCGGAGCTGCCCACGGAGGCCGCCACCCGCCGCCTCCAGGAGATCTACGCGGCCCCTATCAAGGAGGAGCTGATCGGGCAGCGCATCAAGGAGGTGCGCGACTCCGGCGTGGTCACGGCCGCCGCGCTCTCCCCGCAGCGCACCGCCCAGTTCTCCAAGGCGGTCGTCGACGCGGGCGTGGACATCTTCGTCATCCGCGGCACGACGGTCTCCGCCGAGCATGTCTCCGGTTCGCACGAGCCGCTGAACCTGAAGCAGTTCATCTACGAGCTCGACGTCCCGGTGATCGTCGGCGGCTGCGCCACGTACACCGCAGCCCTGCACCTGATGCGCACCGGCGCGGCGGGCGTCCTGGTCGGCTTCGGCGGCGGCGCCGCGCACACCACGCGCAACGTCCTCGGCATCCGTGTCCCGATGGCGACGGCGGTCGCCGACGTGGCGGCGGCCCGCCGGGACTACATGGACGAGTCCGGCGGCCGGTACGTCCACGTGATCGCCGACGGCGGCGTGGGCTTCTCCGGCGACCTCCCCAAGGCCGTCGCCTGCGGCGCGGACGCCGTGATGATGGGCTCCCCGCTGGCCCGCGCGACCGACGCGCCGGGCCGCGGCCACCACTGGGGCATGGAGGCCGTCAACGAGGAGCTGCCGCGCGGCAAGAAGGTCGACCTCGGCACGGTCGGCACCATCGAGGAGGTCCTGACGGGCCCGTCGCACACCCCCGACGGTTCCATGAACTTCTTCGGTGCGCTGCGGCGGGCGATGTCCACGACCGGGTACAGCGAGCTGAAGGAGTTCCAGCGGGTCGAGGTGACGGTGGCTGATTCGCAGCATCAGCGGTAGGTCTTACGACGCGGAAGGGGCCGGTTGCCTGGCGAGGCGACCGGCCCTTTCGCATGCCCGGCGTGGCGTGTGGTGGGGGCGCGTGGTTGCGTTCGGGGCGAATACGGGCTGGTCGGCAGGGTCGAGGGCGATAACGTCCGTATCGGCGCCCCAGGTTGCTGGAGCGCCCCCTTCCAAGGATTTGGTTCCGGACCCCGCTCCTCGGGGCCCGACCCGATTTCCAACGGACCGCCTACCGGGTCAATGGGCGGCGTCGTGGAAGGGGGCGCCCATGGGACGTCACCGCAAGCCCACTCGCTGGGATCGGATCCGTCTGTGGATGGTGAAGTGCCGGAGGAGGTGGATCTTGCGGATTTCCGGATGGTGAGCGGCCGCCCCCACACAACCTAGGGGCGGACACTCCGCGCACCACCCAGGAGCCTGCCGCAGTGACCGCTGCGGTGGGCTCCACCCAGTGGGTGGATTTGGTGAGCGGCCGCCGCCACGCAAACTAGGGGCGGACACTCCGTGAACCATCCAGGAGCCTGCCGCAGTGACCTCTGCGGTGGGCTCCACCTGTGTCCAAAGTACGGGCGCCGGGTGCCGCACGCCACCAGCCCCGAGGCTCAGTAACCCCGCGCGCCCCTCTTCACAACCTGTGCGCCGCCCCCGTAGGCGTAGCCCCCCGCGTGTCCAGCAGCAGTTGCGCCTTCACCGACAGCCCCTGCAAGTCGTACGTCCGATGCTGCTGGAGCAGGATCGTCAGGTCCGCGTCGGCCGCCGCCTCGTACAGGGAGTCCGCTCGGGGGAGTGGGCGGTCCAGGACGGTCCAGGACGGGATGTGGGGGTCGTGGTAGCTGACGGAGGCGCCGAGGCTCATCAGGCGGACGGCGACCTCCTCGGCGGGGGTGGACTGCTGGTCGGCGAGGTCCGCCTTGTAGGTGACTCCGAGGAGCAGTACGCGTGCGCCCCGCGCCGACTTTCCGTGCTCGTTCAGGAGGGTCGCGGCGCGCTGGACGACGTAACGGGGCATCTGGTGGTTGACCTGCTGGGCGAGTTCGACCATGCGCAGGGTGCGGCCGGTGTGGCCGGTCAGATCCTGGGGGACGCTGTGGCCGCCGACGCCGGGGCCGGGGCGGAAGGCGTGGAAGCCGAAGGGCTTGGTCTCGGCGCAGCGGATGACGTCCCAGAGGTCGACGCCCAAGTCGTGGCAGAGGACGGCCATTTCGTTGACGAGGGCGATGTTGACGTGGCGGAAGTTGGTCTCCAGGACCTGCACCGTCTCCGCTTCTCGCGGGCCACGCGCGCGTACCACCTTGTCGGTGAGCCGGGCGTAGAAGGCGGCGGCCGATTCCGTGCAGGCGGGAGTGAGACCGCCGATCACCTTCGGGGTGTTGGCGGGGGTGAAGTCGCGGTTGCCGGGGTCGACGCGGCTGGGGGAGTAGGCGAGATGGAAATCGCGGCCCGCGCGGAGGCCCGAACCTTCTTCGAGGAGGGGGCGCAGGAGCTCCTCGGTGGTGCCGGGCGGGACCGGTGACTCCAGGACGACCGTGGTGTGCGGGCGCATCCGGCCGGCCAGGGTACGGGCGGCGGCCTCCACCTGGGTGAGGTCGAGACCGCCGTCCGCCCCGCGCGGGGTCGGCGCGCAGATGACCGCGGTGCGCACCCGTCCGAGTTCGGCCGGGCTGGTGGCGTGCCGGAAGCCCGCCGCGAGCATGCGGCGCAGTTCGGCGGGGCTGAGGGAGCCTGATTCGGGCCCCGTGCGGTACCCGAGCGTGGGGATGCCGGCCGCCACGGCTGCCTGGGCCAGGGGCAGGCCGTACGGGCCGAGTCCGATGACGGCGAGATCTGCGGGCATGGCGTGGGCCGTCCTTCCCAGTAACCGAAGCGGGACAGGTGCGCAAGCCCGGTGGACAGAATGAGCGAGCGCAATGTCAGACTAGGAGTAAATATGACCGAAATACGGGATTGATCACCTGTGTCTTTCTGGCGAGTGGGCGACACCCGACGGACAGGTCCGTGAAAGTTGTCCACAGGCTGGGGGTGACTGGTGGCTGAAGTCGGGCAACCCGGTCAGAATTTGGGCATGGGGGATCCGAACGGGCCGCCCCCCACGGGAGCGGCCGGTGCGACCTACAGCGGGAGGCAGCGGTGAGGACAGCGACACTGGGGCCGGCGCAGCGCGCCGAGTCACTCGCATCAATGGCCGAGCGCGAGCTGGACGTGCTGGTCGTGGGAGCCGGCGTGGTCGGCGCGGGCACCGCGCTCGACGCGGTGACCCGGGGCCTGTCCACCGGTCTGGTCGAGGCGCGTGACTGGGCGTCGGGCACCTCCAGCAGGTCCAGCAAGCTGATCCACGGCGGCCTGCGCTATCTGGAGATGCTCGACTTCGCCCTCGTCCGCGAGGCCCTCAAGGAACGCGGCCTGCTCCTGGAACGCCTCGCCCCGCACCTGGTGAAGCCCGTCCCGTTCCTCTACCCCCTCCAGCACCAGGGCTGGGAGCGCCTCTACGCCGGTTCCGGCGTCGCCCTCTACGACGCCATGTCGATGGCACGCGGCCACGGCCGGGGCCTGCCCATGCACCGCCACCTGAGCCGCCGTCACGCCCTGCGCATCGCCCCCGCCTTGAAGAAGGACGCCCTCGTCGGCGCGCTTCAGTACTACGACGCCCAGATGGACGACGCCCGCTATGTCGCCACCCTCGTCCGCACCGCCGCCGCCTACGGCGCCAAGGTCGCCAACCGCGCCCGGGTCACCGGATTCCTGCGCGAGGGCGAACGCGTCGTCGGCGCCCGGGTGCAGGATGTCGAGGCGGGCGGGGAGTACGAGATCCACGCCAAGCAGATCGTGAACGCCACCGGCGTATGGACCGACGACACCCAGGCCATGGTGGGCGAGCGGGGACAGTTCCACGTCCGCGCCTCCAAGGGCATCCACCTGGTCGTGCCCAAGGACCGCATCCACTCGATCACCGGCCTCATCCTCCGCACCGAGAAGTCCGTCCTCTTCGTCATCCCCTGGGGACGGCACTGGATCATCGGCACCACGGACACCGACTGGGACCTCGACAAGGCACACCCGGCCGCCTCCAGCGCGGACATCGACTACATCCTCGAACATGTGAACTCCGTGCTCGCGGTGCCGCTCACCCGCGACGACGTCCAGGGCGTCTACGCGGGCCTCAGGCCTCTGCTGGCCGGCGAGTCCGACGCCACCAGCAAGCTCTCCCGCGAGCACACCGTGGCCCATCCCGTGCCGGGCCTCGTCGTGGTGGCGGGCGGCAAGTACACGACCTACCGGGTCATGGCCAAGGACGCGGTCGACGAGGCGGTGCACGGACTCGACATGCGCGTCGCCGAATGCGTCACCGAGGACATCCCGTTGCTGGGCGCCGAGGGCTACCGGGCGCTGTGGAACGCGCGGGCGCGCATCGCCGCCCGCACCGGGCTTCATGTGGTGCGCGTGGAACACCTGTTGAACCGCTACGGCGCGCTCACCGAGGAGGTACTCGACCTCGTCGCCGCGGACCCCTCACTCGGCGAGCCGCTGCGCGCGGCCGAGGACTATCTGCGCGCCGAGGTGGTGTACGCCGCCTCGCACGAGGGCGCACGGCACCTGGACGACGTCCTGACCCGGCGCACCCGCATCTCCATCGAGACCTTCGACCGCGGCACGCTCAGCGCCCGCGAGGCGGCCGAGCTGATGGCACCCGTGCTCGGCTGGGACAAGGACCAGATCGAGCGCGAGGTCGAGCACTACGAGAAGCGGGTGGAGGCGGAGCGGGAGTCCCAGCGCCAGCCGGACGATCTGACGGCGGACGCGGCACGGCTGGGGGCTCCGGACATCGTGCCGCTCTGACCGGTGGGGTCTGTCTGGTCCGGTGGTCCGCTCTTCACTCGAACGAGTGTCGTGAACTGGGATCTCTGTCCGGAACCCGGCCGTTCTACCGGGTGCGGGGGCAGAACTCGGCGGTGAGCAACCGGGGTTCGAGGCCGGGGTCCGTCACCGCGGTCGTGTTCACCCGGAAGGTGAGGACACGGCGCCCGTCCTCGGTGGCCGCGGTGCGCACGTAGCTGCCGGAGATGCGCCCGCTGTGTCCCCACACCGTGGTGCCGCACGGCAGCTTCACGGGAAACAGGCCCATGCCGTACAAGCCGTGTGCGGTGCGGGTGTCGAGCATCTCGCGCAGCCGGCGCGGGGGCAGCAGTTCGCCGCCTAGCAGCGCCGCGTAGAAGCGGTTCAGATCGGCGAGCGTGGTCACCAGCTCACCCGCAGCTCCGGCCACCCGCGGGTCGAGCTCGGTGACGTCCAGCCCGCCCGAGGTGTAGGCGCGGCCGTGCGGGGAGGGCAGGGAAGTCCGCGAACCGGGAAAGGAGGTGCCGGTCAGACCCAGCTCAGTGATGAGCCGGCGTTCGGCCTCGGCGGCGTAGGAGCGGCCGGTGACCCGCTCGATGACCAGGCCGAGCAGGACGTAGTTGGTGTTCGAGTAGGCGAAGCGGCCACGGCCGGACGGGGGGTGGGTAAGTGCGAGCCGCACGGCCTGACGAGGGGTGAGGGGGACCAGGCCCCCGGTGTCGGCGGTGAAGTCGTACAGGCCGCTGGTGTGGGTGAGCAGGGCACGCAGGGTCAGCGCCCGCCCGTTGTTCCCGGCTCCGCGCACCAGCCCCGGTAGATGCTCCTCCACCGTGTCGGAGAGCGACAGCCGATGTTCGTCGGCCAGTTGCAGGACGACCGTCGCGATGAAGGTCTTGGTGATGCTGCCCGCCCGGAAGTGGTCGGCGTAGGCGATACCGGGGCCGGTGCGGGCGAAGTGGGTGCGGTCGCCGTCACCGTTGCGGTCGCGGTCGCCGTCGCGGGAGAGGAGGGCGGCGGTGGTGGGGGTGCCGTCTTCGGGGGTCAGTAGGGGGAGGAGGTCGTCCGGGGTCGGGGCCGTGGTGGCCGGGGCTGCGACTGCCGTGGTGGCGGTGGGGGTGGTGGGGGAGGGGAAGGGGGAGAGGGCAAGGAGGAAGAGGGCCACAGGAACGGCCAGTAGGGTCCGGAGCGGCGGCATGGGGTCCTCCTTGTCGAGCCCATCATGCAGGGTGCGGAATGCTCTGTTCCGGTGGGGGTGCCTCCGGGTGCGGGAGCTCTCGCGCACCATCGGCACCCTGGGCGTCGGGCACTTGTCGGGTGAGAGACAATGGAGGCTCTGTCAGGGCGGGTTGCATGAGGGGACGCATGTCGGAGGCGGAGCGGGCGGGGGCATCCCGTCAGGACAACATCGGTCGTCTCCTCGCCGGGCGGTACCGGCTGGGAGATGTGCTGGGCCGCGGGGGCATGGGCACAGTGTGGCGTGCCGAGGACGAAACCCTCGGCCGTACCGTCGCCGTGAAGGAGCTGCGGTTCCCGTCGAGCATCGACGAGGACGAGAAGCGCCGACTGATCACGCGGACGCTGCGGGAGGCCAAGGCCATCGCGCGGATCCGCAACAACAGCGCGGTGACCGTCTTCGACGTGGTCGACGAGGACGACCGGCCCTGGATCGTGATGGAGCTGGTCGAGGGCAAGTCGCTGGCCGAGGTCATCCGGGAGGACGGCCTGCTGGAGCCGAGGCGTGCGGCGGAGGTCGCGCTCGCGGTGCTCGACGTGCTGCGCTCGGCGCATCGTGAGGGCATCCTGCACCGGGACGTGAAGCCGTCCAACGTGCTGATCGCCGAGGACGGCCGGGTCGTGCTCACCGACTTCGGTATCGCCCAGGTCGAGGGCGACCCGTCCATCACCTCCACCGGCATGCTCGTCGGCGCGCCCTCCTACATCTCCCCGGAGCGGGCCCGCGGGCACAAGCCGGGACCGGCGGCCGACCTGTGGTCGCTCGGCGGTCTGCTGTACGCGTCGGTCGAGGGTGTGCCCCCGTACGACAAGGGCTCCGCGATCGCGACGCTGACCGCGGTGATGACCGAGCCGCTGGGCGACCCGAAGAACGCCGGGCCGCTGAAGGACGTCATCTACGGCCTGCTCACCAAGGACCCGGCGAAGCGGCTGGACGACGCCGCCGCGCGGTCGATGCTGAGCGACGTCATCCATGCGCCCGAGCCCAAGGAGACGGAGGAGCCGGACGCGACGAAGGTCGTGCCGCTGCCCGCGCAGCCGGATGCTCCCTCGGAGGCCGGGGAACGGCTTCGGGGTGCGCTGCGGTCGGTGCGGAAGGCCGCGGCCGGGGCCGGGGCCGCCGCGGCGGCGAGTGCCCGGGCCAAGTCGGGCGGTTCGGCGTCCGGTGGTGCGGCGTCGGGTGGTTCCGCGGAGGTCGCGGGCTCGGAGTCCGGTTCGCGTGCGGAGTCCGGTTCCGGTTCGGGTTCGGCGGCTGGTGCTGCTTCGGGTGGGGCCGCCGCGGGTGGCGGGCAGGCCGGTGGGCGGAGTTCGGGGTGGCCCGTGATGACGCCGCCGGATCTGCCGGATCTGCCGCCTCGGCCGGTGCCCAGGGCGCCGTTGACGGATGTGGTGCCGCGGCGGACGTTGGTGATCATCGCCGTGGTCGTGGCGCTGGCCGTGATCGGTGTGGTGCTGGCCTTCGCGTTCAACGGGGACGACACCAAGGACTCGGCCGGCGGTGGCGGGGCCAAGGCGTCGGCCAAGGCGAGTGCCAGTGCCGACACCAAGGAGGACGAGAGCGGCGGGACGCGTCCGGACGGGCAGGCGACCGCGTCGGGCGAGGCCGGGGCGGGGCAGACGTCCGGGGCGGAGCCGAGTGGTGGGGCCAGTGCGTCCAGTGGCGGCGGGGCCGGGTCGGACGGTTCGTCCGGTGGTGACAGCGGTGCGGTGACCACGCATCAGGGGGGCCAGGGGTATTCCATCGGGCTGCCCAAGGGGTGGAAGTACCAGTCGAGCGGGGACGCGGGTGACCGGTTCACCGGGCCCAACGGGCAGAAGCTGCTGATCGGTTGGACCACCCAGCCGAAGGACGACCCGGTAGCGGACTGGGAGAAACAGGAGGGCGCCATGCTGCGCTCCCAGTACCAGCGGATTCGCATAGAGGCGGTGAACTACCGGGGCTGGAACACGGCCGACTGGGAGTTCACCTACGTCGAGGGCGGCACGAAGTACCGGAGCATCGACCGGGGGGCCGTGGTCGATGACGATCTCGGATATGGGCTGATGTACACGGCGAAAGCCGCCAATTGGGGCAGCGAGCTGCGTAAGGACACATGGCGGACGCTGACGAAGTCCTTCGAACCGAAGGCTTGATCCGTCACGTTGGGTGAGTGGTCACGGTTTGGGGGAAGAGATCTGGCATCCCCTCTTGGAGGGTTGCCTCCGGCACGTATCGTGAGTGCTTGCGGACCGTACGCATCCAGGAATGCGGCCACAACCGCACGCGAGGCGAACGGAATTGACCAACCGGGCGGCCGGGGGAGGCAGCGTGGACGACTATGCGGGTCGGGTGCTCGCCGACCGCTACCGCCTGCCGTTGCCCCCGTCCGACGAGTACGAACTCACCGAGACGCGCGCCTTCGACACCTACAGCGGGCAGGAAGTCCTGGTCAGGCAGGTGCCGTTGCCGGAGGTCGTCGAGGCCGAGGTGCTCGACGCGGAGGGGTTGCCGGACGGGTTCACCGCGCGTGAGCGGGGTGCGGGGCGCCGGCCCTCGGCGCGGGGGAGTACGCGGCGGCCCACGGAGCCCGCGGTGCGGCGGGCTGTGGAGGCGGCTCAGGCGGCCGCGCGGATACCGGACCATCCCCGGCTCGACCAGGTCTTCGACGTGTTCGCCGAGGGCGGTTCGCTCTGGATCGTCAGTGAGCTGGTGTCGGCGCGACCGCTGGCCGCGCTGCTCGCGGAGAGGCCGCTGACGCCGTATCGGGCCGCCGAGGTCGCCGCCGACGTGCTGACGGCGCTGCGGGTGCTGCACGCGCACGGCTGGGTGCACCGGAACATCACCGCGCGGACCGTGCTCGTGTGCGACGACGGCCGGGTGATGCTGACCGGGCTCGCCGTGGGGGCGGCGGAAGAGGCGCTGTGCGGGTACGACCCGGTACCGCCGGAGGACGGTGGCGGCGGGGCGGGCCACGGCGGCCCCGGAGCCGCGCCGGGTGGCATCGGGGGCACCGGCGCCGCCGTCTCCGTCGAGGTGGATCCGGAGGGTGCCCGGCGGGCCGCGATCGAGGCTCGGGCGGCGGGTGGGCTGCCGCCGGCCGGTGGAGCGGACGCGGGCGGCCGTACGAGCGTCGGCGGCGGGGGCGCTGGAGTACCGGCGCGCCGGGCCGTGGAGAGCGGTGGGGACATCCGGGCGGCACGGGCCGGGGCGATCGCCGCGTACCGGGCGGGGGCCAGGGCCGCGGCCCGGGTCCAGGAGGCCCAGCAGAACGGCCGAGCCGCCCTCCCGGGCGCCCGCCCGGCCCCCGACACGAACGGCACGACCCCGCCTCCCCACGGCGCCGCACAGCCGCCGTATCCCTCGGGGAGCGGTGCCGAGCAGCCGCCGTACTCCTCGGCGAACGGTGCCGTGCAGCCGCCGTACCCCTCCGCCAACGGCGGCGCCCAGCAGCATCCGGCCGCTCCGGCCGCCGGACCGCCCGGGCAGATCGCCGACCCCTACGGCGTCCGCGCCGCCTCCTGGCACGGCGCCGCGCCCCGCACCGGCCCCGCACTGCCGGAGGGCGACACCCGGCACCCCGGCGGCCCCGGCCGCACCGCCCTGCCCCCGGCCGTCCCGGGCGCACAGCCGACCGCACCTGCGGGACCGCGCGGCACGGGCGCCCCTGTCCCGGGCCAGATCCGACCCGCCGGCTTCACCGCCCCACACCTCGGCACGCCCGTCCCCGCCACAGGCACGCCCGCCCCCGGCACGCCCGTCCCGGCCACCGGCGCCCCAGTCCCCGCCACCGCCGCCCCCACCCCCAGCCGCTGGGACGACCTGGCCGCCACCGCCCCCCTCCCCCGCGGCCCCGGCACCGCCCTCGCCGCCGAGCGGGCCAGGCAGGCCCGGATGGCTGTGGTGGGACCCGTCACCGAGCGGTGGGCGCCGGAGCAGGCCGGACCCGTGCATGAGAACTGGCAGTTGGCGGCGCCCATCGGACCGGCCACCGACCTGTGGGCGCTCGGGGCGTTGTTGTTCCGGGCGGTGCAGGGGCACGCGCCGTATCCGGAGGAGTCGACCGCCGAGCTGGTGCAGATGGTGTGCGCCGAGCCGCCCGCGTTCGCGGAGGAGTGCGGGCCGCTCAGGCCGGTGGTGGAGTCGTTGCTGCGGCAGGACCCGACCGAGCGGCTGGACTTCGAGGAGTTGCGCGGCTGGCTGCGTTCGCTGGTGCGGTCCGCGCCCGAACCGGAGGCCGGGGCACATGTCGTGGCCGCGCCGCCGGTCGACGTCAGCCGGCTGCCGGTGGTGCGCCGCCGCGGTGAGCTGGTGCGCAAGAGGCGCGCCGGGCTGCCCGCGCATCACGGGCGGCACAAGCGGGCGCGTGAGGAGGCCCGTTCGCCGCGCAGCCTCGGCCGTACCCTGCTCGTGCTGATCCTGCTGCTGATGGCGGGGGCCGTCGCGTACGCCATGCTCTTCATGCCGAAGGCCGGCACCGATGCCGGTGGCGGCGACGACACCGACCGGACCGGCGCCACCGGGCAGGTCAGCCAGGCGCCGGAGGCCAGCAGCGAGCCGCGGCCCGACCAGACCTCGCCCGGAGGGGACAAGAGCCCCGCGGAGTCGTCCGGTTCGACGGAGTCGCAGACCACCGATCCCGACGTCGCCGACGGTTTCGAGCTGCGCACGGACGACGAGGGCTTCCGGGTCGCCGTCGCCAACGGCTGGAACCGCAGCGGGAAGAACGGCCGCGGCCAGGTCGTCTACGCCCACGGCGACTTCGAACTCATCGTCGTACCGGGCCGGGACACCACGGCCGAGTACGGCGACGACCCCATGGCCTACCAGCGCGAGGACCAGCCCGAGCTCCAGCCGTACCGCGACTCCAGCTGGGCCACCTCCACGGGCCTGAAGACCATCGAGGTGGGCGGACGGACCATGGCGGAGGGCCAGTTCACCTGGACCGACGACGCGGGGCGGGAGCGGTTCGTGCGCAATCTCGCGATCCTGATCGGGGACCGGTACCACGTGGTGCAGGTGCGCGGTCCGGAGGCGGAGCGGGACGAGGTGACGCGACTGTTCGAGCAGGCGTCGGCCACCTATCAGGTGACCGGCTGACCGGTATCCCCGACTGTGGGTGACGGGGCCCGGATGGTTGCGCTCCGGGGTCGGAAGCGACAACCGTCACAGTGCTGTCTCTGTGCCACCCCGCAGGTTCCCTGGGAGTGCCCCGGTCCTTAATCTGACCCTGTCAAGAGCATTGCGGGGCAACGTGAATCAGATGCAGGGCCAGCTCCTCGCGGGGCGCTACCGGCTAGCCGACGCCATCGGCAGCGGCGGCATGGGCCGGGTGTGGCGTGCGCACGATGAGGTGCTGCACCGAGCCGTCGCGATCAAGGAGTTGACCGCCGCGCACTTCGTCTCCGACAGCGACCAGGAGCGATTGCTCGCCCGCACCCGCGCCGAGGCGCGCGCGGCCGCGCGGATCAACCACTCCGCCGTCGTCACCGTGCACGACGTGCTCGATCACGACGCCCGGCCGTGGATCGTGATGGAGCTGGTCGAGGGCCACTCGCTGGCCGACGCGGTCAAGGAGCGCGGCCGGGTCGAGCCGCGCGAGGCCGCCCGGATCGGCCTGTGGGTGCTGCGGGCCCTGCGCGCCGCGCACTTGGCCGGGGTGCTGCACCGTGACGTCAAGCCCGGCAACGTCCTCCTCGGCGACGACGGCCGGGTCCTGCTCACCGACTTCGGCATCGCGCAGATCGAGGGCGATACGACGATCACCCGGACCGGAGAGGTCGTCGGCTCCGTCGACTACCTCGCCCCCGAGCGGATCCGCGGCCATGACCCGGGCCCCGCGTCCGACCTCTGGGCGCTCGGTGCCACCCTGTACACGGCGGTGGAGGGCAGATCGCCGTTCCGCCGTACCTCCCCGCTCTCCACCATGCAGGCGGTCGTCGAGGAGGAGCCGGGCCACCCCGCGTACGCCGGTCCGCTCGGCCCGGTCATCGCCGCGCTGCTGCACAAGGACCCCGCGGTACGCCCCGACGCGGCCGCGGCCGAGCTGATGCTCGCCGAGGCGGCGGAGGGACGGCGGCCGCAGGCGGCGCAGATGTACGTGCCGACGCAGCACGCGCATCCGACGGCCGGGCCCGAACCCCGTACGTCCCCGGAGACGGCACCGGCCACGCCGCACACGCCGTACCACCCGCATGCGCCGTACAACTCCGCTACGCCGCAGTCGCCTTACACCGCCCCCGTGGCCGCTCCGTCCAAGCGCCGCCGTATGCGCACGCTCGCGCTCGTCGTGGTGCTGGCCGCGCTGGTCGGCGGCGGTACGGTCGTCGCGCTGCAGAAGTGGGACCAGGGGCGGCAGACGAACCAGACGTCCCCGGACCGGACGTCCCCGAGCCCGACGCCCACGCCGACGCCCTCGCCCGAGAACAGCCCGAGCGGGACCCCCCGCGGCAATGTCCCCGCCGGCTGGGTCTCCGTCGAGGACCCCCTGGGTTTCAGCCTCTTCCTGCCCGCGGGCTGGGAGCGGAGCAACTACCAGAAGTCGGGCACGATCCAGCAGGTCGACTACTCGCCCGACGGCGGTAAGAACCTCGTGCGGTTCGCCATGGACACCGCGCCCGACTACAACGACCCCTACGACCACCAGGTCGGCCTGGACGCGCAGCTGGAGCAGCGGCTGGTCGACTACACGACGGTGAGCCTGGAGCGCGAGCTCTATCGCGACCGTCCGGCCTCGCGTCTGGAGTACACCTGGACCCAGCTCGCGAAGGACTCGCCGTTCGCGGGTCCGTTCCGGGCCGTGGACGAGATGTACCTCGCCGACAGCGGCGTCGAGTACGCGATCTACGCGAGCGCTCCCGTCGACGAATGGGCCGACGCCGAGAAGCGGTTCGAGACGGTGCTGCAGAGCTGGCGCGAGGGCTGATTCCGGTCCCGGTCGGTTCACCAGGACAGTTGGCCGGTCAGCGCCGCGGGGGAGGGCCGCCCGCGGGGCATGATGGGGCGTATGGCGACCCATGGGGATCAGGGGGACGGCAACTTCCGGGTCATCGCGGGGCGTTACCGGCTGGAGGACCGGATCGGGCGCGGCGGGATGGGCGTGGTGTGGCGGGCCACCGATCAACTGCTCGGGCGGCGGGTGGCGGTCAAGGAGTTCCCGTTCGACGACTCCGACTCCGGTTCTTTGTCCCCAGCGGACCTGCGGCGCCGCCGTGAGCGCACGCTGCGCGAGGCGCGGGCGGTCGCGCGGCTGCGCCATCCGCACATCATCGTCGTGCACGACGTCGTGGAGCATGCCGAACGGCCGTACATCGTCATGGAGTTGATCGAGGGCGGTTCCCTCGCCGACCGGATCTCCGCCTACGGCCCGGTCGACGCCGCCGAGGCCGCGCGGATCGGCGCCGATCTGCTGAGCGCGCTGCGCACCGCGCACGCGGCCGGGGTGCTGCACCGTGACATCAAGCCCGCGAACGTCCTCATCGACAGCGGGACCGGCCGGGTCGTGCTCACCGACTTCGGGATCGCCCAGCTCGCGGGCGCCAGCACCCTCACCGAGACCGGCACCTTCGTCGGCTCGCCCGAGTACACCGCGCCCGAGCGGATGTCCGGCGCCGGTACCGGTCCCGCCTCCGACCTGTGGTCGGTGGGCGCGCTGCTGTGCACGGCGGTCAGCGGTGAATCGCCGTTCCGGCGGGACTCGCTGGGCGGGATCCTGCACGCGGTCGTCTTCGACGAGATACGGCCGCCCCCGCAGGCCACGCTCCTGCTGCCGGTCGTCCGGGGCCTGTTGGAGCGGGATCCCCATCGGCGGCTCGACGCGGACCGGGCGGAGTGGCTGTTGCGGGACTTCCTGGCCACCGGGCGCCCGCCGGGCCCGGCGCCGTTGCCGTCGGTGTGGCGGTCGCCCAGGGGGCTGCTGGTGAGCGGGGTGCTGGTCGCCGCGGTGGCGGTGGCCGGGGTGTCGGCGGTGGCGCTGCTGGTGAACGGGGAGGGCGACGGAAACGTTCCGCCACCCTCCCCGTCGAGTTCGAGTTCGGCTTCGGCTTCGGCTTCGACGAGTTCGAGTACGTCGGCTTCTCCCACGGGCACCGCATCACCGTCGCTGTCCGTCCGCACGCCCATAAATGGGAGATAAGCCGCGCCACGGGTCACGGGTCTGTGACCGGACGCTGTTCGAAGTGGATTGCGGGCCCCCTGGCGCGATATGGATGGACACATGAGCAACAACGGGGGAGCCCCTTACGGCTCGGACGAGCCGACGTCTTTCGGCCTGCAACCGCCGAGACCGCCCGCCGGCGTTCCGCACCCGGAGAGTGTCCCGCACCCGGGCAACCCGTACGCGGCGCCCACCCAGGTCGTTCCGCCGCAGCAGCAGCCCGCGGCCCAGGACCCGGGCGCCGGGCGGCTGATCGCGGGTCGCTACCGCCTGCTGAGCAAGCTCGGGCACGGTGGCATGGGCACGGTGTGGCGGGCCAAGGACGAGACCGTGGACCGCGAGGTGGCCGTCAAGGAGCCCCGCATCCCGGACCACCTTCCCGAACGCGAACGCGCCAACGCCTTCGAACGGATGCGCCGCGAGGCCCGCGCCGCCGCCCGCCTGGACCACCCGTCCGTCGTGAACGTGCACGATGTCGCGGTCGTGGACGGCCAGCCCTGGATCGTGATGGAGCTGGTGCAGGGCCGCTCGCTGGGCGCCGTCCTCCAGGAGGGCACCCTCGGCGCCCGTGAGGCGGCCCGCGTCGGCCTTGAAGTGCTCGGCGCGCTGGAGGCCGCGCACGCCGCGGGCATCCTGCACCGGGACGTGAAACCGGACAACGTACTGCTCGGACGGCACGACCGGGTCGTGCTCACCGACTTCGGCATCGCCCAGATCGAGGGCGAGACCAACCTGACCGACACCGGCGGCTTCGTCGGCTCGCCCGAGTACATCGCGCCCGAGCGGGTGCTGGGCCAGCGCCCCGGCCCGGCCTCCGACCTCTGGTCCCTCGGTGTGGTGCTGTACGCGGCGACGGAGGGCGTCTCGCCGTTCCGCCGCAGCAACACCCCGGCCACGCTCCAGTCCGTCCTCAACGCCACCCCGGCCGCGCCCGCCTCCGCGCAGGGCCCGCTCGCCGAGGTCATCACCGGACTGCTCCAGAAGGACCCGGCCCACCGTCCGAACGCCGCGCAGACGCGCGCGCTGCTGGACCGTGCCGTCAACCCGCCGGTGCAGGCGCCCGCGCCCACGCAGGTGGTACAGCTCGGGACGGCGTCCGACGGCGGCGGGGTGCGCCTCAGCCGCAAGGCGCTCTTCGGGATCGCCGCGGCGTTCGTCGCCGTGGTCGTGGCGGCGGCGGGCGTGGTGGTCGCCGACCCGTTCGGGGAGTCGGAGAAGCCGGACCCCTGGGCGCAGCGACCCCACGCGAAACTCGGCGTGACCCTGAACGTGCCCGAGGACTACAAGGTGGGCAAGCCGGACGCGGATGAGACCGACAAGAACTGGGTCAGCTACTCCGACCTCAGCGGCGCCATCTGGGTCGGCGTGAACGTGGCCCGGAAGAAGGACGACACCTCGGGCAACATCAAGGGCTCGGCCGCGGCCCAGATGTACGCCGACAACGAGGGGTTCAAGAGCACCGGCGAATACGACCTCGGCATGCCCGAGAACCCCGATACCAAGCCGGAGCAGACCCAGTACAAGGGCAAGAAGTCGGCCGAGAACACGGTCACCTACGTCACCAACGACACCCAGAACCCGCGCCCACGCGAAGTGAAGCTCTTCTACTACCGGACGTCCGATGGCGACATGTACAAGGTGACGATCGCCTACCCGGGCAAGGGCGACTTCACCGAGCGGGGCCGAGAGGTGGCCAAGGGCGTGATCGACGGCCTGGAGATCAAGACCCTCTGAACTGGCGAAGCCCCCGCCGCGCAAGGTAGGCATGGGGCATGAGTGAAGACGGGGTCGGCCGGGGCTCCAAGGCGCGGGTGGTGGGCGGGCGTTACCGCCTCCTCGAACGCATCGGCTCCGGCGGCATGGGCACGGTGTGGCGCGCGCTCGACGAGCTGGTCGAGCGCGAAGTCGCCGTGAAGGAGCCGCGGTTGCCCGGCGACCCCGAGGACGAGGTGTTCCAGCGGGCCGCCCACCGGCTCTACCGGGAGGCCCGCGCCGCCGCCCGCGTCGAGCATCCCTCCGCCGTCGCCATCCACGACGTCGTCGCCGAGGAGCAGGACGGGCTGCCGTGGATCGTCATGGAGCTGGTGCGCGGCGAGTCGCTGCACGAGCTGCTCCGGCGCGGCCCCCTGGACCCCGCCGAGTCCGCCCGGATCGGCCTCGCCGTCCTCGGCGCCCTGCGCGCCGCGCACTCCGTGGGCATCGTGCACCGGGATGTGAAACCGGCCAATGTGCTGCTCGGGCCGCACGACCGGGTCGTCCTCACCGACTTCGGCATCGCCCATGTCCAGGGCGAGGAATCCCTCACCGTCACCGGCGAGTTCGTCGGCTCCCTGGAGTTCATCGCCCCCGAGCGCATGTCGGGCCGCACCGCCGGCCCCGCCTCCGACCTGTGGTCCCTCGGCGTCCTCCTCTACGCCGCCACGGAAGGCTGGTCGCCCTTCCGCCGTACGACGATGGAGTCCACGCTCGCCGCGATCCTCGCCGTCGATCCGCCCGAGCCGAAGCGCGCGGGCGAACTCGGCCCGCTGCTGGTCCGGTTGCTGACGAAGGACCCTGACGGGCGCCCCGACGCGGAGGAGACGGCGGCCGCGCTGGAGGCGGTGGCCGGTGAGCCGGTCCGGGCGGAGCCCGGGGCCCAGCTCGCCGCCGAACTGGAGGAGTTCGGGGACGACATCGGGACGGTACGGCTGGCGCCGGACCCCGAGACGGCCGCGGAGCCGATATCCGCCGTACCGCCCCGGCTCCCGGCGACCGCCCGTCCTCTTCACCGCCGAGCCCTCCCGCTCGCCCTCCTCGGCGGACTCCTCGTCGGCGCCTCCTGGCTGGGCATCGCCTTCCTGACCGACCCCGACAGCGGGGCGGCGACGGAGAACACGGCCGCCCGGAAGCCGACGCCCAGCCCCACGGACGGCTGGACCGCGCACTCCGAGAAGCCCCTGCACGCCACCCTCGCCCTCCCCGCCGAGTACGAGGAGTTCGCCCGCTCGGGCAGCGAGAACATCCAGCCCCGCCAGGTCGAGTACGCGGACCCGGACGACTCCGTACAGGTCCGCCTCACCCTCTGGGACAAGGCCCCCGGGACCCCCATGAGCCAGGCGAAGCAGCACGCGAAGACCTGGACGTTCTTCGAGGACGCCCGTACGCAGTACACCGACACCAGCTTCCGCGGCTGGGACGCCGTCCAGTCCGACAGCACCTATGGCGAGCCCGAGCTGCGCCGCCGCGTCATGGAACTCTTCGTCCGCACCGACGACGGCCGCCTGTACGAGCTGCGCGTGGAGATGCCCAAGGGCTCGGCGGCGGAGAAGACGGGCACGGCGGTTTTCAAGGACGCCCGGGACCGGCTCAGGATTGCCACAACGCCCTGATCAGCGCATTCGTTGCCAGTGACCGCTGGCAAGATGTGAGTACTCGGTGAATCCCCATTACCGCCGGGTACACAAAGCCTCCGTCGCGGCATACCCTGCGCGTCATGACGGACTCGCAGGCCCCGGCTCAGACCGGCACGAACCCCCTCGCCCCCGCCCCGGCGGGCGCCCGCACCGCCGCCGACGTGGTCACCCCCGAGCTGGTCGCCCAGCTGACCCGGGGCGTGGTCGGCTCGGGCCGTACCGCCAGCCACACGCCGTTCACCGGCGAGAAGCTGGCCGACCTGCCGGAGTCCACGCCCGAGGACGTGGAGAAGGCGTTCGCCGCGGCCCGCGCCGCCCAGGCGATCTGGGCGCAGACCCCGGTACGGCAGCGCGCCGCCGTACTGCTGCGCTTCCACGATCTGGTGCTGGCCCGCCAGGCCGAGGTGCTGGACCTGATCCAGCTGGAGACCGGCAAGGCCCGGCTGCACGCCCATGAGGAGGTGCAGGCCGTCGCGATCGCCTCCCGCCATTACGGCCGCAGGGCCGCCGCCTATCTGAAGCCGAAGCGGCACGCGGGTGCCATGCCCTCCCTCACGCACGTCACCGAACTGCGCCACCCGCGCGGAGTCGTCGGCCAGATCGCGCCCTGGAACTACCCGCTGGAGCTGTCGGTCGGCGACGCCCTGCCGGCCTTCGTCGCGGGCAACGCCGTCGTCATGAAGCCGGACACCGAGACCTGCCTGACCGCTCTGTGGGCCCGTGACCTGCTGATCGAGGCCGGGCTGCCCGCCGAGGTCTTCCAGGTCGTGCTCGGCGAGGGCCCGGTCGTCGGCCCCGAGGTCGTCCGCCACGCCGACTACGTCTCCTTCACCGGCTCCACCCGCACCGGCCGCGAGGTCGCCCAGGGCGCCGCCGCCCGGCTGGTCGGCGTGTCCCTCGAACTCGGCGGCAAGAACGCGATGCTGGTGCTGGAGGACGCCGACATAGAGAAGGCGGCCGCGGGAGCCGTACGCGCCTGCTTCTCCTCCGCGGGCCAGCTCTGCATCTCCATCGAGCGGTTGTACGTCCACGAGTCGATCGCGGACGCCTTCCTGGAGCGCTTCGCCGCCCGCACCAAGGCCATGCGGCTCGGCCGCTCCCTCGCCTACGGCGCCGACATGGGCTCCCTGGTCGGCGAGCGTCAGCTGGAGACCGTCACCCGGCATGTGGAGGAGGCCGTCGCCAAGGGCGCGACGCTCGTCGCCGGCGGTGTCGCCCGCCCGGACATAGGCCCCTACTTCTTCGAGCCGACCATCCTCGACGGAGTGACGGAACCCATGGCGATCTGCGCCGAGGAGACCTTCGGACCGGTCGTCTCCATCTACCGCTTCACCTCCGAGGACGAGGTGATCGAGCAGGCCAACGCCACGCCCTACGGCCTCAACTCGTCGGTCTGGACGAAGGACGGCAGCCGCGGCCGCGCGGTCGCCGCCCGGCTGCGCACCGGCACGGTCAACGTCAACGAGGGCTACGCGCCCGCCTACGGCAGCGTCCAGTCCCCGATGGGCGGCATGAAGGACTCCGGCCTCGGCCGCCGCCACGGCTCCGAGGGCATCCTCAAGTACACCGAGGCCCAGACGGTCGCCCATCAGCGCCTGCTGCCGATGGCACCGTCCCTGGGCATGGATGACGAGAAGTACGCCCAGTTCATGAGCCGGAGCCTGCGGCTCATGAAGGCGTTCCGGTTCCGTTAGATCGGCCGTCGGGCCAGGAGGAGAGCGCGCGTGAGCAACGACGCTTACGACAACGACGCCTACGACTACGACGTCCTCGTCGTCGGATCCGGCTTCGGCGGTTCGGTGACCGCCCTGCGGCTGACCGAGAAGGGCTACAAGGTAGGCGTCCTGGAAGCGGGCCGCCGCTTCACCCGGGAGACCCTGCCCAGGAACTCCTGGGACCTGAGGAACTTCCTCTGGGCCCCGAAGCTCGGCATGTTCGGCATCCAGCGCATCCATCTGCTGGGCAACGTCATGGTGCTGGCGGGCGCGGGCGTGGGCGGCGGATCGCTGAACTACGCCAACACCCTCTACGTACCGCCGAAGCCGTTCTTCGACGACCCGCAGTGGCGGGACATCACCGACTGGCAGGAGGAGTTGAAGCCGTACTACGACCAGGCCCGGCGGATGCTCGGCGTGCGGCTCAACCCGACGATGACCCCGTCCGACGTCCATCTGAAGGACGCCGCGCAGAAGATGGGCGTCGGGGACTCCTTCCACATGGCGCCGGTCGGGGTGTTCTTCGGCGACGGCGAGGACGCCGACGGCGCGACGAGGGCGAAGCCCGGCCAGCAGGTGGACGACCCCTACTTCGGTGGCGCGGGCCCGGCCCGCAAGGCCTGCACCGAGTGCGGCGAGTGCATGACGGGCTGCCGTCACGGCGCGAAGAACACCCTCAACGAGAACTACCTCTACCTCGCCGAGAAGGCGGGCGCGGTCGTCCACCCCATGACCACGGTCGTGTCGGTCACCGACGACTCGCAGGGCGGCTACGCCGTCACGACCCTTCCGACGGACCGGAAGAAGAAGGGCGAGAGCCGCGTCTTCAAGGCCCGCCGGGTCGTCCTCGCCGCGGGCACCTACGGCACCCAGACCCTGCTGCACCGCATGAAGGCCGGCGGCAGGCTGCCGTATCTCTCGCCGAAGCTGGGCGAGTTGACCCGCACCAACTCCGAGGCGCTGGTGGGCGCACAGACCGACAACCGGCGCTACCGCAAGGCGACCGGGGAGAAGAAGGTCGACTTCACCCGCGGGGTCGCCATCACCTCGTCCGTCCACCCGGACGCCAACACCCATATCGAGCCGGTCCGTTACGGCAAGGGCTCCAACTCCATGGGCAGCCTGACGATCCTTCAGGTGCCGTACACGGAGGGCGCTTCCCGCCTCGCGGCCTGGCTGGGCAACGCCGCCCGGCATCCGCTGCTGATCATGCGCTCGCTGTCCAACCGCCGCTGGTCGGAGAAGACCATCATCGGCCTGGTGATGCAGTCCCTGGACAACTCCCTGACGACGTACCTGAAGCCGGACGGCGTCGGCAAGGGCATGCTCACCGCCCGCCAGGGCCATGGCTCGCCCAACCCGATGCAGATCAAGGCGGCCACCGAGGGCGCGACCGCGCTCGCGGAGTCGATCAACGGCTTCCCGGGCTCCAACGTCGGCGAGCTGATGGGCACCCCGCTCACCGCGCACTTCCTCGGCGGCTGCCCGATCGGCGCCTCCCGGGAGACCGGCGTGATCGACCCGTACCACCGGCTCTACGGCCACCCGGGCATCTCGGTGGTCGACGGCGCCGCGGTCTCCGCGAACCTGGGCGTGAACCCCTCGCTGACCATCACCGCACAGGCCGAGCGGGCGATGTCGTACTGGCCCAACAAGGGCGAGGAGGACCCGCGTCCCGCGCAGGACCGGCCCTACGAGCGGCTCCAGGCGGTCGAGCCGAAGCAGCCCGCGGTCCCGGCGGAGGCGTTCGGCGCCCTGCGGCTGCCGTTCCTGGGGATGCCGGCGGTGCCCCCGAAGAAGTAGCCCGAACCGAAACAGAAAGAGAAGGACCTGCACCCCCCTCCGAGCGCAGGTCCTTCTCCTTCTCTTGCAGAGAGTTTGTGTCGAGGCGCCGCTTACGCCTCGGCGCCCACCTTGCGGCGCTTCATCGCGAACACGACGCCCGTGCCGGCGAGGACCGCGATACCGCCGATGGTGGCGATGACCGGCAGGTCCGAGTCCGAACCGGTCTCGGCGAGCTCACCGTCGACATCGACCTCGTCGACGTCGGTGATCTCGTCCTTGCCGCCGGTCTGCGGCTTGGAGTCATCGGGCTTGCCCGGGTCGGAACCGGCCGGCAGCACCTCGAAGAAGTAGATGCCGTAGTTCTCGTCCTCGGAGGTCCAGCAGCCGTCCTCGGTGGAGTACTCGGCCAGACCGATGGCGATGCCGATCGCGCTCGGGATGTCGCGGCTGACGTTCAGGCGCAGGTCGTAGCTGATCGACTGGCCCCCTTCGAGGGAGAACGCGTTGAGCGCGCCGCCCTCGCCGAACTCGGTGGCGAGGTCGACCCAGGAGCCGCCCTTCTTCACCTGCACGGTGATCAGCTCGGTGTAGTCGGACTCCAGCTCCCAGTCCATCGCGGCGACGCCGACGACGGGCAGGATGTCCTCGATCG
This sequence comes from Streptomyces cinnabarinus, assembly GCF_027270315.1. NCBI lineage: Bacteria > Bacillati > Actinomycetota > Actinomycetes > Kitasatosporales > Streptomycetaceae > Streptomyces > Streptomyces cinnabarinus. The sequence goes on from NZ_CP114413.1 coordinate 5,417,775, forward strand.
TCTCGTCGCCGGAGTTGCTGACGTTGAACGTGAAGTTCGTCCAGCCGCTGCCGGCCACCACGGTCTCCGGCAGACCGCTCAGCGAGCTGTGCAGCGATTCGCTGATGTCCCAGACGGGGTCGCCGTACTCGTCGACCGGGCACTCGTCCTTGCCCTCGTCCTCCGACTCGTCGTCGGACGGGGTGCTCTCGGTCGGCGCCGGGGAGCTCTCGGTGGCGGCGGGGCTGCTCCCGGCCGGGGCCGGGCTGCTCTCCGTGGCGGACGGGGAGGACTCGGCCGGTGCCGGGGAGCTGTCCTCCGGGGCCGGGCTGGTCCCGGTCGGTGCCGGGGAGGTCTCGGCGGGGGCGGAGGAGCTCTCCTGGGTGGCCGGAGTGCTCTCCGTCGCGGTCGGCGACGGCGACGTCCCGTCCGTGGCGAACGCGGCCGGGGCGGACATCAGGGCGACCGGCGCCAGGGCGGCCGTCGCGGCGGCGACGGCAAGGGCACGGCGGAGCTTCATGCAAACCTCGGAAAGTCGATGGTGAGACCTCCGCGATGGGGGCGCGGGTGTGGCCCTTGGTTCGCATGGTTTGATCCACGAGCCGGCGGAAGGGTTGCGTCCGCACTGACAGAATTTTTATGTGACCCGGCTCACCTGCGGTTCTGCACGACGAAGGGCCCCGCGGGACGGAGCCGCGGGGCCCTTCTTGCGTCAGCACCGACGTCAGGGCAGCGTCGGTGCCTGGGAGCGGCGCCGGGGGGTTGCGCCGCTTGCTCGGTGTCGTGTGAGTTCCCGTCGGTCGGCCCCGGGCGTCCCCGGAGCCGACCGTTCTCTTGGGTGACCGGGCTGCTGTCCCCTGCCGTCCGGTCACTTGACTGGAGCGAGGTCCCACGACGCACGGCACGATCCGTGCGTCTCATCGCTCCAGTGAGCCACGCGTGGTTCTTTCGGGCCCGCCCCTGGCTGACACGGACACCACCACCAACGAAGGGTCTCGGCCCACGGTCACGCGCCGTACGGGTGAGGGTGGGCCCGAACTCAGATGCGACCGCGGCACAGTTCGAGCAGCGTCATCGCCAGCGCCGTGCCCGGCTTGCCGAGCGCCTCGCGGTAGTGGTCGAGGATCTCCATCTCCCGGGAGAGGTTCACCCGGCGCCCGCCGGAGGTGATCCGGGCCTCCTGGACGACGGCCGAGACGGCCATCCGTTCCTGGATCAGACCGATGATCCGGTCGTCGAGCGAGTCGATGCGCTCCCGGGCGCCGGTGATCACTCCGGCGGCCTCGTCGGTGCGGGCGCCGGTCCTGTCCGTGGCGGTGGTGGTCATGAAGGGGGCTCCTGTACGGGGTGGGATGCCCCGGATCGACAAGGCCCGGACACGACAGACGCCCCGGGCCTTGTCGGCCCGGGGCGCCTGGGAAGTCGCTTGTCAGTAGCTCAAGCGGCACGACCATGGCAGCCGGCGGGCCGGGTGCCATAGGTAAAGAGGAAGGTCGTCTGCGTGAGCATGCGGTCAGTATGCCGTCCCGCACGGTGACCGCCCAAACCGGTTCGCATCCTGAGACGTCCCGAGACGTAATCCGGCGTTGGGCGCCCCGTTAGAATCGGTGGCACAGCCCTTGTCAAGCCGCCGGAAGGCAACCCGTGTCACCAGCGACCCACGCCGCCCCCGACACCGTCCTGGTCGTCGACTTCGGCGCGCAGTACGCCCAGCTCATCGCCCGCCGCGTCCGCGAGGCCCGGGTCTACAGCGAGATCGTGCCGAGCACCATGCCGGTGGCGGAGATGCTCGCCAAGAACCCGGCGGCGATCATCCTCTCCGGCGGCCCCTCGTCGGTCTACGAGGAGGGCGCCCCCAGCCTCGACGCCGCGCTCTTCGAGGCCGGCGTCCCCGTCTTCGGCATGTGCTACGGCTTCCAGCTGATGGCGCAGAGCCTCGGCGGCACCGTCGACAACACCGGCGCGCGCGAGTACGGCCGTACCGACCTGCACGTCTCACGCTCCTCCTCCACCCTCTTCGAGGGCACCCCGGACGAGCAGCACGTGTGGATGTCGCACGGCGACGCCTGCTCCGCCGCCCCCGAGGGCTTCATCGTCTCGGCCTCCACGGACGTCGTCCCGGTCGCCGCCTTCGAGAACGACGACAAGAAGCTCTACGGCGTCCAGTACCACCCCGAGGTCATGCACTCCACGCACGGCCAGCAGGTGCTGGAGCACTTCCTGTACCGCGGCGCCGGGCTCACGCCGTCGTGGACCACGGGCAACGTCATCGAGGAGCAGGTCGCCGCGATCCGCGCTCAGGTCGGCGACAAGCGCGCCATCTGCGGTCTGTCCGGCGGCGTCGACTCCGCGGTGGCCGCGGCCCTCGTGCAGAAGGCCATCGGCTCCCAGCTGACCTGCGTGTACGTCGACCACGGTCTGATGCGCAAGAACGAGACCGAGCAGGTCGAGAAGGACTTCGTGGCGGCGACCGGCGCCAACCTGAAGGTCGTCGACGCGCAGGAGCGATTCCTCGACGCGCTGGCGGGCGTCTCCGACCCGGAGACCAAGCGCAAGATCATCGGCCGCGAGTTCATCCGCGTGTTCGAGCAGGCGCAGCTGGAGATCCTCCAGGAGGACGGCCCCGAGGTCGCCTTCCTCGTGCAGGGCACCCTCTACCCGGACATTGTCGAGTCCGGCGGCGGCACCGGCACCGCCAACATCAAGTCCCACCACAACGTGGGCGGCCTCCCCGACGACATCGAGTTCGAGCTCGTCGAGCCGCTGCGCCAGCTGTTCAAGGACGAGGTCCGGATGGTCGGCCAGGAGCTGGGCCTGCCCGAGGAGATCGTCCAGCGCCAGCCGTTCCCCGGCCCCGGCCTCGGCATCCGGATCGTCGGCGAGGTCACCCGGGAGCGCCTGGACCTGCTGCGCGAGGCCGACGCCATCGCCCGCGAGGAGCTGACCGCGGCCGGCCTCGACCGCGACATCTGGCAGTGTCCGGTGGTCCTGCTCGCCGACGTCCGCTCGGTCGGCGTTCAGGGCGACGGCCGCACCTACGGCCACCCGATCGTGCTGCGCCCGGTCTCCTCCGAGGACGCCATGACGGCCGACTGGTCGCGGCTGCCGTACGACGTCCTGGCGAAGATCTCCACCCGGATCACCAACGAGGTGCGGGACGTCAACCGAGTGGTCCTCGACGTGACGTCGAAGCCGCCGGGCACGATCGAGTGGGAGTAGGCACTCCCGTTGCGCGCTGGGCGCGCTAGGTGCGCTTGATCAGGCGCAGCGGCTGACCGGGCTTCCAGACCTGGAGAGCGAGGTACTTCTCGTCCTCCACGGAGGTCCGCACGACCTCCGTCAGCTCGGTACGGAAGAGGTGGAACGGCTCCGGCGGTTCCACCTCTTCGCCGTACGCGGCCTTCTCCGCCGGGTCCACGACCTCGACGCCCGGCCGCTGATCCGGACGTCACCGCCGCCCATGGACTGGCCCTCCCCGGGGTTCGCCTGGAGCGCGAAGCGCGGATCGCGGCGCAGATCGAGCGCCTTGAGCGAGTCCGGCATCATCCCGAGCCACAGCTCGCCGCCCCGGAAGGTCACCTCAAGACCGGTGGTGCGCGGGGAGCCGTCCTTGCGGAGGGTGGCGAGGATGTGGTGTGTGAAGGCGCCGAAGCGCTCCTCGACGAGCTTGGCGAGTGCGGGTTCGGCGCTGCTGAACGCGGCCCAATTCATCGTCATACGACGAGTGTGGCGCCGATACCCGACATCCTCTGTCCGCTTTCAGGCGCGTACGTACCGCTCCCGGCCCTGCCCGTCGCGCACCTGCGTGCAGCCCGCCGCGGTCAGGCGCTCGGCCAGCTTGGCGCGGCGGGCCTCGTTCACCCGCAGGGTGATCAGCAGGAACGCCGGGACCAGCGCGGCGAGGGTGAGCAGCACCGCGAACTTGCCGGTCAGCGCGGCCAGCAGCACCAGCACCAGCGGGATGCCCCAGGCCATGGTGAGCAGCTGCTTTCGGTTGGCGGCGGCGCCCAGGGCGTCGTACCGGATGAGCGTCGTGATCAGATCGACGTCCGGCTGCGCCTCGGGGACCGGGGTCAGCGAGCCCTGGTACATGCCGGGCACCGGGCCGCCCGCGCCCGCCTGCGGGAACGCGGCCGCGTTGGCCGCCGCGCGCTGCACCGCCCGCGGATCGGCGTCCCGGACCATGGTGACGTGCACGGTCTTCTGCTTGCCGAGGTGGCGCACGTCCGCGTATCGGAAGCCGTAGCACTCGGCGATGTACGCGAGGGCGCCGAGTGTCTCCCACTCGGCGAAGGGGTGGACGAGCTCGACGACGTCCTGGGAGGCGAGCTGCCGCATGAGGGCGGTGACGTGACGGTCGGCGAGACTCACGGGGACTCCTGGTATCTGGCTGAAAAATGACGCTGAACTACTGATTCCGCATCCCAGACCCCCGAGTCCCTGAAAGGGTTGCGCGTCATCTTTACAACTCGGCCCTGCCCTTTTGCCCTGACCGACGGTAACTTCCGGGCCGTAAAGGAATTAGTGCAGGAGGCTGCCACATGCCCGGGCCCACGCCGCCGCTTCCGCTCCCCACCGACCGGCTGCGCTTCGCCATGCCGCCGATGCACGACTCGGTCGAGGACGAACGCCGGCACCGCAAGGAACGGCTCGCGGGCGCGCTCCGGATCTTCGGACGCCTCGGCTTCGAGGACGGGGTCTCGGGGCACATCACCGCACGCGATCCGGAGTTCAGCGACTGCTTCTGGGTGAACCCCTTCGGGATGCCCTTCAGGCATGTCACCGTCAGCGATCTGGTGCTGGCCAACTCCGACGGACAGGTCGTCGAGGGCCGCTACCACGTCAACCAGGCCGCCTTCGCCGTGCACGCCCAGGTCCACGCCGCCCGCCCCGACGTCGTCGCCGTCGCCCACTGCCACTCCGTGCACGGCCGCGCGCTGGCCGCACTCGGCGAACTCCTCGACCCGATCACCCAGGAGAGCTGCGCCTTCTACGAGGACCTCGCCCTGTACGACGCCTACAGCGGCGTCACCGTCGACGCCGGGGAGGGCCGCCGGATCGCGGGCGCCCTCGACTCCTGCAAGGCGCTGGTGCTGCGCAACCACGGACTGCTCACCGTGGGCGACTCGGTGGACGCGGCGGCCTGGTGGTTCCTGTCCCTGGAACGTTCCTGCCAGGTGCAGCTCACCGCGAGGGCGGCGGGCCGCCCGGTCCTCATCGACCACAAGGCGGCGGTCGCGACCCGGGAACAACTGGGCGGCGACCTGGTGGCCTGGATCAACTACCAGCCGTTGTGGCAGGACATCAGCCGCAGCGAGCCGGATCTGCTGTCGTAGTGGCTCCCGGGGTTCAAAATCCCCTGAGCACGGCCGCCTTGGTCATCGCGAACTCCTCGTCGGTGAGCACCCCGTCCTTGTACAGCTCACCCAGCTCCCGCAGCCTGCGCAGCAGCACGTCGTGCTGGTCGGCCGGCGGCGGTACGGCCGCGGCGAGCGGGCGGACGCGCTCGGCGTACTCCCCGCCGGTGCGCGTGGAGGGATGCGGCAGCCGGGCGGTCACCGCGGTCGCGACCAGCGCGGTGAGCAGATCGCGACGGGCGCTGCCCCACAGATCGAGAGCGTACGGATCCTTCTCCGGCGGGAGCTTGGAGAACGACGTCTCCCGGCTCACGAACCGCAGAAAGCCGTCCTCGTAGCCAGAGTTGGGCAGCCACTCGACCTGGACGACATCGGAGACATTGATGATCCGCGGCCCGGTCGCCCGCTTGACCCGGTCGGAAGTGTCGGCCCAGTCGATCCGTACCTGGATCCCGTCGAAGGAGACCGTGCCGTCCGAGGAACGCACCGAGACCGGGACCGGGGGACCGGGCAGCAGATAGGCCTTGGTGGGTTCGCTCGGGATCTGGTCCAGCAGCAGCGAATGCCGGATCTCCTCGGCCACGTACTCGGCGACCCCGGCCCGGTCCACGTCCACCACCAGCCGATACGGATCCGCCGGATCGGGCAGCCGGCCGCCGGTCGCCTGGAGCAGCGGATCGGCGCCCTCGCGCAGCCTCATCCGCAGCCGCCCGCGCTTGCGTTCGGGTTCGAAGACGACTCCGGCGACGGCCTCCAGCGGTACGGCGATCTCCCCGTACGTCTGCCGGAACAGCGGCACCGAGCGGTGCAGACCCGGCGTGATCCTGACCGTGGTGCCGTCGAAGGCCCAGGTCCCGTCGCGCTGGATGATCTCGGCCATAGGGAGATTCTCCCAGCCGGGTCAACACGGCGGCCCGCGTCTCACTCCCGGCGGGGCTTCCACGGACCGGACCTGCCGGGCGGGCCCCAGTCGGCGTAGGGCACAATTCGCTGGCGTTGCACTGGAGTTGTGGCGGTACGGAGCGTGAGGGAAGGCGGGCGTCGGACGTGGCGGTGCAGGAGGCGAGACAGGGCGCGGACCCGGGCACGGGTGCCCACGCGGGCGGCTGTACCTGCGGGGACTGTCCGCACGGGGCACGCGCGGGACACCGGCGCGCGGTCGCCGAATTCCTGCTGAAGCGGGACGAGTTCGCCGCCGGACAGGGCCTGCCCGCAGGCGTGGCGCACTCGGCGTCGGCGTCCCGGCAGTGGGTCTCCGAGGAACTCACCCAGTCCGCCGAACTGGTCGCCGAACGCGGCCGCGCCGAGGGCGAGGCCTGGCTGACCCGCCTGTGGCAGCGCACCGCGTACACGGTGTGGGGACTGGCCGTCCTGCTCCTGCTGGTCCAGGCGTTGACCGCGATCGGCGCGGGCTGGACCAACGCCCGTACCGCCGGACTGGTGGCGGCGGCGGTGACCGCGGGCGCGCTGACGGCGGCGTCCTGGTTCCACCGCGCCCGCGGTGGAGCGCTGGCGCCGGTCATCGGCGACGACAACCGGCTGTCCACCTCCCGCGCGGTGGCCGTGGCCTGGGTGCTGTTCGTGGCGTACGCGGTGCTGGTCCTGGTGGGCCGCCTCGCCGCCGCCTCCGACCCCGCCGAACGCGACACACTGATCTCCGGCTTCGAACTGGCCCGCGGCGCCGGGGTGGTGACGGTCCTGGCGGTGGTGTGCGCGGTCGCCGTCCTCGTCCGCCGGGTCGTGGGCCTGCGCGTACTGGGCCAGCGCCTGCAGAAGGTACGGGCGGACCGCCCCCGCGCCTCGGACCTCCTCACGGACGACGCGGGCCGGGGGACCTTCGCGGACATCCAGTACGTCGTGATCGGCACGGTGGCCCTCCTCTTCGCCGCGGTCCGCCTCGCCCGCCGCCCGGACCAGCTCCCCGACCTGCCCTGGGGCCTGGCGGTGGTCGTCCTGATCTCCGCCGCGACCTACCTGGCCGGGAAGTACGCCGAGGGCGGGCGCCCGGTGATCCTCTCCGTGGTCCGCTCCCGGGAGGCGGGCGACCTCGACGGCCCCATCCGCACGGGCGACGACATCGAGATCCGCGGCGCCGGTTTCGTCCCGCCGGGCGCCGGCACCGCCGACCGTCTCTCCCGCATGGTCGTCCGCATCGGCCCGGTCAACGTCCATGTCCCCCTCATCCCGGTCCGGGGCGGCTTCAGCAACCCCACGGACACGCTGCTGACGGTTCCGGTACCGGCCGATGTGGAACCCGGCCGGGTGGAGGTACAGGTGGTCACGGCCGCGGGTGCGGAGACCGGGCGGTACGCGATCGACGTGACGGAGTGACCCGGTACCGGGAGCCGTGCTCTGGCGGGGCGAGAAACCGACAACGCGGAGAAAATGGTCGGGTCAGGATTGAGCGGGTCCCAGTCGGTGTACGTATCGTCCCTTGAGGGGCACGTCCCGACGGGCGAGAGGCGGCACCGATGACTCACGGCTTCCGTACCGATGCGCACGACCCCTATCTGGACGGCGGCCGCGACTGGCGCGACCTGGCCACTCACTACGCCCTCCTCCCGCTCCGTGTCTTCCTCGGCGTCACCTTCATCTACGCCTCCCTCGACAAACTCACCGACAGCGCCTTCCTGAAGGACTCCGGTTCCGGCTCCATCGGCGACATGATGCGCGCCGTCCGGGACTCCGCCGCCATCCCGTCCATGGTCGACATGGCCCTCGACAACCCCGTGGCCTTCGGCTACGCCATCGCCCTGGGTGAACTGGCGGTCGGCATCGGCACCCTCCTCGGCCTCTTCGCCCGCCTCGCGGCCCTCGGCGGCGCCCTGATCTCGCTCAGCCTCTGGCTGACGGTGAGCTGGGCCGCGGAGCCCTACTACTACGGCAACGACCTCGCCTATCTGATGGCCTGGCTGCCCCTGGTCCTGGCCGGTGCCCCCTATCTCTCCCTGGACGCGATGCTCCGCACCCGCAAGCGCCGCCGAGCGGGCTACGAGCAGTAGCCCCCCGGACCCCGGCCGGGAGCCCGCCGCCGGCCGGGATGCCCGTCCCTTCTCAGGAGCCGCCTCCCGCGGGCCCCGCGCCGCGCCGCCGCCGTATCTCCCGCGACAGCACCGCCGTCGCCCCGGCCAGACCCAGACCGCCCATCACCACGGGGATCACCACGAACCACGGTGTCTCCCAGGCCCCGCCCGCGTCCCCGGCGTAGATCACGCCCGCGAGGGTCAGGAACGCGCCCGCGACCAGCCGGCCCGGCTGGAACTCATGACGCAGCACGCCGCACCTCCGCCTGTCCCACGCCGACATTGAGATCGAGCTCGATGGTGCCCGCCGCCTCGGCACCCTTGGCCGGCTTCAGCGTGACCTCCTTGTGCTTGTCCGGTGCCACATCCACGTCCTGCTTGTCGTCGCCCGGCAGCTGGATGTCCCCCACGCCCACGTCGATGTCCACCTTCACCGTCACCTCCGGCGGCACGATCACCTTCAGCTGTCCCACGCCCACCTCGGCGCGCGTGGTCACCGTCCTGCCCTCGGCCACGTCCAGCCCGCTCAGATCGAGGGTGCCGACGCCGGTGCCGAGGTCGTATCCCGGCTGGACCGCGGCCACCGTGGCAGGCTCCCAGGTCGTGCGTATCCACTGGGTGCCGATGTCCTTGGGCAGCGCCGCCGACGCGGCCAGCAGTCCCGCGGTGACGACCGCCAGGAAGACCGACCCGGCGCCGGTGCGCCCGAGGAACGCGCTGACCGCGATGCCGACGCCGAACACGATCAGCGCGGCGGCGAGGCCCGTCTGGAGGCTGGTGCCGAGCGGATGGTCGTCCCACGTCAGCCTGATGCCGAGGCCACCGGCGAACAGGGCCAGCAGCAGGATCCAGCCGCCGATCCAGCGGGGGCCGCGCGGTTTCGGCGGCTGGGAGCGGCGGGCGCGCAGATCCTCCCGGCGATGCCCGTATCCGGGGCCGAGGCTGATGTCGACCGCCGCCACGATGTCCCGGTCCTGGGAGTCGTGCGGGCCCCACAGATAGCCGGTGCCACCGTCATGGGTGCCGTCCTTGACGATCGGGTCGCGCCACCAGGAGGGGTAGGCCGTGGGCGCCGGGGGCGCCTTGGCCTCCGGCGGGGCGTCGGCGACGGCCTGCGCGGCGAGCGGATCGGGGTCGGCGCCGCCGCGCTGCCGCGACCAGTAGCCCGCGCCCGCGAGCAGCAGGGAGAGTATGACGGCGAAGGACAGCACCCCGCCGTTCGTCATCATCGTCAGGAAGACCCCGCAGCCGACCAGCGCGAACAGCACCGCCGTCAGCGCCTGGCCGTCCACCCGGCCGGTCAGCAGCTTGCGCACCTCGTTCTCCTCGTCGTCCTCGTACGGGACGAAGAGCCACGCGAAGCCGTAGAAGATCAGGCCGAGGCCGCCGGTCGCGGAGAGGACCGCGAGGGTGATCCGGAAGATCACCGGATCCATGTCGCACTGCCGCCCGAGCCCCGCGCACACCCCGGCGAGCATCTTGTGCCCCCGGTCCCGCCGGAACCGGCCGGGCGGTTCGGCGCCTCCCCCTTCTTCCTGCGCGGGCGCCCGCCCGTGCGCGCGCGAGCCCCCGCCCGCGCCGGGAGCCGGGTCCGCGGCGGGCGCGGCATCCTGCGGCCCGGCGCCCACGGCGGGGCGTGGGCCGGAGCCGGGTCCCGGACCCGTCGCGGCGTGCTCGTGATCAGTCATGCATCCATGGTGACGGCCGAGGCGGCCCGGCGGCAGTGGGAACGACCCTGGCCGGACCCTGATATCGCCCCTGAGCCGGATCCCGGGACCCGTTCGAGACCGCCGCGGCCCGAAGATCGGGGGAGTCTCGGGGGCGAACCCTGATGCTCCGCTCCGCCGCTCGTGTGACCATCGGTGGCATGTCGGAAGCCGCAGCACCGCCCCTCGCCGAACCGCGGCCGCCGCGCAAGCTCTACCGCAGCAGCGACGGACGCTGGCTCGGGGGCGTGGCGCGGGGGCTCGCCGGGCATCTCGGGCTGCCCGTGATCTGGGTGCGGCTGGTCTTCGTCGGACTGTTCATGGCGGACGGTCTCGGCGCGCTGCTGTATGCCGCGTTCTGGTTCTTCGTGCCGCTCGGCGTCGGCGGCGTCGCCGGGCAGAAGCCGCCCTCCTTCGTCACCACCGAGACCTCGACGGACGGCCGCCGCAGACTCATCGCCCGCAAGCCGGACCGGGGCCAGATCGTCGCCCTGCTCCTCATGGTCGTGGTGGCCATGGTCTTCGTGGGCAGCGTCGACCTCGGCAGCGGCGCCCAGGCCTATCTCTGGCCCATCGTGCTGGTCGCCGCGGGTGTCGCGCTGGTCTGGCGGCAGGCGGACAACGCCCGCCGGGCCCGCTGGATGGAGGTCGGCCGCCGCCGGCGCACGCTGAGCCTGCTGCGCGCGGCCGGCGGCGTGCTGCTGGTGACCGCCGGCGTCACCGGCATCTTCGTCCTCCAGGGCTCCGCCGCCCACCTCGGCTCCGTCCTCCAGGCGGCCCTCGCGGTCCTCGTCGGGATAACCCTGCTCGCGGGGCCCTATCTCGTCCGGATGACCCAGGACCTCTCCGAGGAGCGCCTGATGCGCATCCGCGCCCAGGAGCGTGCCGAGGTCGCCGCCCATGTCCATGACTCCGTGCTGCACACCCTGACCCTGATCCAGCGCAACGCGGAGAACGCCGGCGAGGTGCGCCGTCTCGCCCGCGCCCAGGAGCGCGACCTGCGCACCTGGCTGTACAAGCCGGAGGGCACCGGCAAGGAGGAGGCCGACGAACCCACCACCCTCGCCGACGCGGTCCGGCGCAACGCCGCCGAGGTGGAGGACAAGCACGGCGTCCCGATCGAGGTCGTCGTGGTCGGCGACTGCCCGCTCGACGAGCGGATCGCCGCACAGATGCAGGCCGCGCGCGAGGCGATGGTGAACGCCGCCAAGTACGGTGGCGAGGGCGGCGCCGTGCAGGTCTACGCCGAGGTCGAGGGGAGGACGGTCTTCGTGTCCGTCCGGGACCGCGGCCCCGGCTTCGATCTCGACTCGATACCCGCCGACCGCATGGGCGTCAGAGAATCGATCATCGGCCGCATGGAACGCAACGGCGGTACGGCGCGGCTGCGCCCCGTACCCGACGGCGGCACGGAGGTCGAACTGGAGATGGAGAGGGCGGAGAAGACGTCATGAGCGACGAGGCGAACGGTACGACGGAGGCCCCCGGCGGGGCGGGTGAGCGCCGGGTGCGTGTGGTTCTCGTCGACGACCACCGGATGTTCCGTACCGGGGTCCAGGCCGAGATCGGCCAGACCGAGCAGACCGGCGTCGAGGTTGTCGGCGAGGCCGCGGACGTCGACCAGGCGGTCACGGTCATCACCGCGACCCGGCCCGAGGTGGTCCTGCTCGATGTGCACCTCCCGGGCGGCGGCGGGGTGGAAGTACTGCGCCGCTGCGCCCCGTTGATGGCCGACGCCGAGCAGCCCGTGCGCTTCCTCGCCCTGTCCGTGTCGGACGCCGCGGAGGATGTGATCGGCGTGATCCGGGGCGGTGCCCGGGGCTATGTGACGAAGACGATCACCGGCACCGACCTGGTCGCCTCCGTCTTCCGGGTCCAGGAGGGCGACGCGGTCTTCTCGCCCCGCCTGGCCGGCTTCGTCCTGGACGCCTTCGCCTCCACCGACGCCCCTCCGGTCGACGAGGACCTGGACCGTCTCACCCAGCGCGAGCGCGAGGTGCTGCGGCTGATCGCTCGTGGCTATGCCTACAAGGAGATCGCCAAGCAGCTCTTCATCTCCGTGAAGACGGTCGAGTCGCATGTCTCGGCGGTGCTGAGGAAGCTCCAGCTGTCGAACCGGCACGAGCTGACGCGGTGGGCGACGGCCCGACGGCTGGTCTGAGGCCCGCACCGGCCGACCGGGCTCAGGGCTCACACCACCCGCGTCGCCCCCGCGAACGGCATCTCGGTGATCGGTGCGATCCGCACCGGAGCGGACGGGTTCGGGGCGTGGATCATCTGGCCGTTGCCGATGTAGAGGCCGACATGGCTGATCCCGGAGTAGAAGAACACCAGGTCGCCGGGGAGGAGTTCGGAGCGGGAGACGCGCTGTCCGGCGCCGATCTGGGCGTAGGTGGTGCGGGGCAGGGAGACGCCGGCGGCGCGGTAGGCGGCCTGGGTCAGGCCCGAGCAGTCGAAGGCGTCCGGTCCGGTCGCGCCCCACACATAGGGGCTGCCGAGCTTCTGGTGGACGTAGGCCACGGCGTCCGCCGCGCGGGAGTTGGGGGCCTTCGTGCCGGCGGACCCGGGGGCGGCGAGTCCTTCGCGCGCGCCCGAGGCGGAACGGGTGGCGCGGTCCTCCGTACCCCCGACCAGCCTCGCCCGCTCCTGCGCCGTCAGCCGGGACAGCAGCCGGTTGGCCTCGGCCAGCTTCCCGGTGATCGTCTCCTTGTGCCGCTTCAGCTCCGCCTGGCGCGACTTGAGCGAGGCCAGCTCGATGTGCGCGGCCCCGCGCAGCTTCCCGACCTCCCGCAGCTGTCTGCGGACGTCCGCCACGGACGCCGCCTGCCGGGTGCCGACCCGCTCGACGAACTCGGCGCCGTCCAGGTACCGCTCGGGATCGTCGGAGAGCGCGAGCTGTACGGAGGGGTCGAGGCCGCCCTCGCGGTAGTGCGCGGCGGCCATGGAACCGAGCGCGTCCCGGGCCGAGTTGAGCTTGTCCGTCTTGCGTGCGGCCTCGTCCCGCAGGGTCTTCAGCCGGGCCTCGGCCGCGTCCGCCTTCTCCTTGGCGCCGTTGTACTTCTCGGTGGCGGCCTCGGCCTCCTGGTACAGCCGGTCCACCTTCGCCTTGACCTGCGCCGGTGTCAGTTCGGGCTCGGCGTGTCCGGTCCCGTTGAAGCCCGTCGCGGTCGCCGCGCCCGCGAGGGCGACCGTGGCGGCCGTACGGACGGTGGTGCCGCCGGCCGAGCGCTGCCGGGACTTGCGATGTGCTGCCACGTGGACTGCACGTCCTTTCGCACGACTCCTACGGCCGCCTGATGACGCGTCCGGCGGCGGCCCGCACAGGGGGAGCAGGCCACCGCCGGACCTTCTTGGCGGTGGTGTCCGACTGCCGCCCCTGGCCCGGGCGGCGGTGGGGAGCCGGTCACCTGGTGGAGGACGCTAAGCCTGTGTGTGTCGGCTTGGTAACGCGTTGTACGGAACTGCCATGAGGGGATCGCCGGGTGACCGTATGTGACCGTGATCCGCGAACGGAGCGGTCGCCTTCACGCTGCGCGATGACCGAAGTCCTGGATTGCGGGGCGGGTGGGGGCGGCGGGGTGCTATGGAGCGCATATATGCAGGATCCATCGAGCGGGGAGGGCGCGGCGAGGGCGTGGGGAGGCGGGCCGGTGTCGGACGCCTCAGAGGCCCCTGATTAGGCTCCGGCCTCATGGACGTACTCATCCATCTCTTCGTCGGCCTGCACATCATCGGCATCGCCTCGCTCCTGGGCGGCTTCCTCACCCAGATGAAGGCGATGGGCCAGGGCACCGCCCGGTTCGTGCCGGCGATGCTGCACGGTGCGCTGACGATGCTGGTGACCGGCGTGATCCTGGTCGGGCTCAACCAGGCCGACGATCAGACCGTGAACAACATCAAGATCGGCGTGAAGCTGGCGCTGCTGATCGTGATCCTCGGTCTGGTCTATGTGAAGCGGGACGAGGAGAAGGTCGACAAGGGCCTGTTCGGGCTGGTCGGGCTGCTCACCACGGCGAACGTCTTCATCGCCGTGCTGTGGACGTGAGTTCGGCCTCCTCGGCCGCGGCGGAGACGTAGGCCCGCTCCTCCTGGACCGCCCCCACGGCGACGGCCAGCCAGGCCGCGACCGCGATCCACAGCAGGATCTCGCCGGGGGTCTCCAGCCAGGACACCTCGATGGCGGCGGCGACGGACAGGGTCGCCGTCGCGGTCATGCCCAGCGGGAACACGGTCGCCCAGCGGCGTACGTCGTAGCGGGGCCGTGGCCGGACCGCCTCGGCCACGGCGAGCACGGCGTACCAGGCGAGGTCGAGCACCAGCAGGGTGACGGTGACCGTGTGCAGGACATCGTCGGCGTCGTCGTTCCACAGATACAGCCCGGGGCTGTCCGCGGCGATCAGCTTGGACCCGGCGAGCGCCGAGATGGCCATCGCGCCGCCCGCGACCCAGTGGTCCCCGGCGCCCTCCAGCACCTGGCGCGGATCGAAATGGAGCAGGGCGAGGCCGTAGAGGACGAGTCCCAGCCAGAACAGCACGAGCGCGGCGTGCGCGAGCCAGGCCGTGGACTCGGCCGCGGCGAGGGTGGCGCCGAGGACGGCGAGGCCCTGCGTGGCCACGCAGCTGAGGAACACCGCGCCGGGCATACGGCGGCGCCAGTTGCTCACGACGACGTAGAGCAGGCCCGGCCACAGCACCGCGGCGAGCGCCAGCAGGGCAGCGGCCAGGGCCTGCCAGCCGAGCGCGGAGAAACGGGTGCCGAGCACGGTCGTCGCCGCGACGGCGGTGAGCGCGGCGGGGGTGCCCGCCTCCTGCCGCCAGCGCGCGGGCTGCCGCAGCAGCCTGAGGACGAAGTCCGTGGCGAGGCCCAGCCAGGCGACGCAGGCCACGGCCAGGGTGATCCGGGAGAGGACCTCGTAGCCGGTCAGGTGCAGGCCGACCGAGATGATGCCGGTCGCCATCACCGCGGCACCGGCCGCCGGAGGACGCAGCGCCCACCAGGCGCGAAGTGAGCGAGGGGCAGAGGTGCCGGGCATGCGCCGATGCTAAGGAGCGGGAGGCCGGTTCCCGACGGGCCACGCGCGCGGGGGCCACGAAATACGCGCGGGCGGCAGGGTGGCAGGGCGGACGGGTTTACGCGCGGGGCGTCCACGGATCCGTCGCCGTCGCTCGCCCAGCGGCAGCGGCACGCGTGCGTAGGCGTCGATCACGCCCACGCGCGCGTGCCGGGTCGGATCAGGCGGGGCGTACGACGCTGTGGATCGAGCCCTCGCCGTCGTAGTAGATCGACTCCTCGCGGACGTAGGCGCCGGGCTTCGGGGCGTGGATCATCATGCCGTTGCCGATGTAGATGCCCACGTGGCCGAGGTTCTCGTAGAAGAAGACGAGGTCGCCGGGCTTGGCGTTGGCGAGGGAGACCGTGGTGCCCGCGTTGACCTGGTCGTAGGTGGTGCGCGGGAGGGAGATGCCGGCGGCCGCCCAGGCGTCCTGGGTGAGGCCGGAGCAGTCGTAGGAGTCCGGGCCGGTCGCGCCCCAGACGTACGGCTTGCCGATCTGCGCGCGGGCGAAGGCGAGCACCTTCTCGGCCTTCGCGGCGTAGGTGGAGTCCGCCGGGGCCTCGGTCTCGGTGGACCCGGTGGAGGACGAGCCGGAGGACGACGAGTCGCTGGAGGAGGAGCCGCTCTCCTGCTGCTCGGCCTCGGCCGCCGCTGCCGCCTCCGCGGCCTCCTTGCGGCGCTGTTCCTCCGCCGCCTGCTTCTCCGCCAGCTCGGCCGCCTTCTGCGCGGCCTCCTCCTGGCGCTTGCGCTCGATCTCGGCGAGCCGCGCCTTCTCCTCCGCGGTCAGGTCGGAGAGCAGGTCCCGCGCGTCGGCGAGCTTCTTCTGGACGGTCGCCTTGGCGGTCTTCAGCTCGCCCTGCGACTCGTTCAGCGTCTGGAGGCTCTCGGTGGCCTCCTCGCGCTTCTTCATCGTCGCCGACTGCTGCGTGACGTAGTCGTCGACCGCTTCCTTCTGGCGACCGGTCATCCGGTTCATCAGCTGGGTCTGGTCGAAGTAGTCCTGCGGCGAGTCGGCCAGCAGGAACGTCGCGGTGTCGGGGGCCGCGGCGCCGGTGCGGTACTGCGCGGCCGCGAAGGAGCCCAGCTCCTCCCGCGCGTCGTTCAGCTTCTGGGTGCGCTTGGCGACGTCGTCCAGCAGGGTGTCGACCTGCTTGCGCTGCTTGGTCGTCTTCTCCTTGGCCGCGTTGTACTTCTCGGTCGCCGTCTCCGCCTGGCGGTAGAGGTCATCGACCTTCTTCTCGACCTCTTCGAGGCTCGGCTTGTCGTCCGTGGCCGGAGCGGCGTTGGCCGTCTGGGACAGCAGGGCCACGGAGGTGAGCGCGGCCGTGGCGAGGGCGGGGGTCCGTATGCCTGCGACGCGCGGCCCTGCGGGACGCGACTTGCGGTGCGACGCCAAGGGAGGCGACTCCTTCCATGTACCGCCTACCGAGTTAGCTGTCGGGTTCGGGCGGGTGGTTCGGAAGGTTTGCCCTACGGCCCTCTCCGGTAAGGGAGTCGGGCCGATTCACCCCAAGGTCCGTTGGGTCCCCGGCTCCGGCTGCCGTCGGCGGGCAGCGGACTCGGCGGAGGCCGCGCGGCCCGGCGTCGTTCGCCGGTGGGGGTCGTACGGCCTGCCCGGCACGGTAGCCAACTCGTGTGGCCCCTGTGAAGGTTGATGGGTGATATGCCCGATACATTTTCGTGACCTTGGGTCAGAACGTCGCGGGGTGTGGTCAATCCGGATGGATCTATGCCGAGTTGTGCGTATTTTCTCCGGAGTGACATCGTCCGCCCGCTTCCCGGCGCTAGCTTCCAGCCAGCCGCGGTCGTGTGAGCCGCGGTGGGGGAGTAGGGGGTACGGCCATGAGGAAGCGCACATCACTCGTCGTTGCCACGGGCGTCGCGCTCGCCGCCACCGTGGGCGTGGCGCCCGCCGGGGCGAGCGGGGGAGGGGACGGCCGGCCGGTCGTCCGGGTGATCGCGAGCGGGCTCGACAATCCACGCCAGCTCTCGTACGACGAGGGGCGGCTGTACGTCGCCGAAGCCGGCCGGGGCGGCAAGAAGTGCATCGGGGAGGGGCCGGAGGGGGAGACCTGCGTCGGACTCACCTCCGCCGTCACCAAGATCTACTGGGACGGGGGCGCGTGGAAGCACCGCCGGGTGGTGAAGGGGCTGCCCTCGGGCGCCGCCCCGGACGGCGGCTTCGCCACCGGCGTCGCCGGTGTGTCCGCCCGATACGGGGAGGTGTGGGGCGTGGAGACCTTCGTCCCGCCGGAGGCCGGGGTGCCCACGCACCGGCCCTGGAACACCCTCGGCAAGCTGCTGCGCATCGACCACGGCACGGCGCGGATCGCCGCCGACGTGTCCGCCGTGGAGCTGAAGCACAACCCGCACAAGGCGAACGTGGAGTCCAACCCGTACGCCGTCCTCGCCCTGCCGGACGGCCGGAAGATCGTCGCGGACGCGGCGGGCAACGACCTGGTGGAGATCTCCCGGTCCGGCAAGGCCCGCCCCTTCACCGTCTTCCCGGACCACAACGGCCGGGAGTCCGTCCCCACGTCCCTGGCGCTCGGACCCGACGGCACGCTCTACGTCGGTGAGCTGAACGGCCTCACCGAGAAGCCCACCGCGCGGGTGTGGCGCGTCGATGCCTGGACCGGCAAGATCCTCGGCTTCAAGTCCGGCTTCGGGCCGATCAGCGGCATCGCCGTCAACGGCAGCGGAGACCTGTACGTCAGCCAGCTCTTCGCGGGCGTGGTGACGAAGCTCTCGGGCACCGGGCGCACTGACGTCAAGGTCCCCTTCCCGGCGGGCGTGGCCGTGGACCCGCACGACGGCAAGGTCTACGTCTCCGCCTGGTCGATCGCCGACCGCGACGGCACCGTCCTGGACGGCAGGAAGACCCCGGGCGGCCAGGTCTGGAAGATCCTCGGCTTCTGAAAACCGTCCGATGTTCCGAGGGCGGCGGCGGGGTGTCAGTGGGGAGCCCTAGACTCGGAGAGCGATGAGCAGCCTCTTTGATGACAGCTTCCTGGCGGATCTTCAGGCCCCTCGTGGGCGTGAGGAGGAGCCTCCGCCGCCGCCCGAGGACGAGCACGCTCCGGAGTCGGTTCCGGACGATCTGTTCGGTGGGAAGTTCGACGTGCCGCCGGACCGGGACGACTACTACCGCGACGGCGCCCCACGCCCGGCGCTGGATGCCGCCGCGCTCATCGAGGGGCTCAACGAGAACCAGCGCGCGGCCGTCGTCCACTCCGGCACCCCGCTGCTCATCGTGGCCGGCGCCGGTTCCGGCAAGACCCGTGTGCTCACGCACCGCATCGCCTATCTCCTCGCCGAGCGGAACGTGCACCCCGGCCAGATCCTCGCGATCACCTTCACCAACAAAGCCGCGGGCGAGATGAAGGAGCGCGTCGAGCAGCTCGTCGGCCCGCGCGCGAACGCGATGTGGGTGATGACCTTCCACAGCGCCTGCGTCCGCATCCTGCGCCGCGAGAGCAAGAAGCTCGGGTTCACCTCGTCGTTCTCGATCTACGACGCCGCCGACTCCAAGCGTCTGATGGCCCTGGTCTGCCGGGACCTCGACCTCGACCCCAAGCGGTTCCCGCCCAAGTCCTTCAGCGCCAAGATCAGCAACCTCAAGAACGAGCTGATCGACGAGGAGGACTTCGCCGCCCAGGCCGGCGACGGCTTCGAGAAGACCCTCGCCCAGGCGTACGCGCTCTACCAGTCGCGGCTGCGCGAGGCCAACGCCCTCGACTTCGACGACCTGATCATGACGACGGTCAATCTGCTGCGCGCCTTCCCGGACGTCGCCGAGCACTACCGCCGCCGCTTCCGCCATGTCCTCGTCGACGAGTACCAGGACACCAACCACGCCCAGTACGCCCTCGTGCGCGAGCTGGTGGGCACCTCCGAGCACCCCGTCGACGTACCGCCCGAGGCGGAGCTCCCGCCCGCCGAACTGTGCGTCGTGGGCGACGCCGACCAGTCGATCTACGCCTTCCGCGGCGCGACGATCCGCAACATCCTCCAGTTCGAGGAGGACTACCCGGACGCGACGACGATCCTGCTGGAGCAGAACTACCGCTCCACGCAGACCATCCTGACCGCCGCCAACGCGGTCATCGAGCGCAATGAGTCCCGCCGCCCCAAGAACCTGTGGACCAACGCGGGCGCGGGCGCGCGCATCACCGGCTATGTCGCCGACACCGAGCACGACGAGGCCCAGTTCGTCGCCGACGAGATAGACCGCCTCACGGACGCGGGCGACGCGAAGGCCGGCGACGTCGCCGTCTTCTACCGCACCAACGCCCAGTCCCGCGTCTTCGAGGAGATCTTCATCCGCGTCGGCCTGCCCTACAAGGTCGTCGGCGGCGTCCGCTTCTACGAGCGCAAGGAGGTCCGGGACGTCCTGGCCTACCTGCGGGTGCTGGCCAACCCCGAGGACTCGGTCCCGCTGCGGCGGATCCTGAACGTCCCCAAGCGCGGCATCGGCGAGCGCGCCGAGGCGATGATCGACGCGCTCTCCCAGCGGGAGAGGATCAGCTTCCCGCAGGCCCTCAAGCGGGTGGACGAGGCGTACGGCATGGCCGCGCGCTCCACGAACGCCGTCAAGCGGTTCAACACGCTGATGGAGGAGCTGCGGACGATCGTGGAGTCCGGCGCCGGACCCGCGACCGTCCTCGAAGCCGTCCTCGAACGCACCGGCTATCTGGCCGAGTTGCAGGCATCCACCGACCCGCAGGACGAGACCCGGATCGAGAACCTCCAGGAACTCGCCGCCGTGGCCCTGGAGTTCGAGCAGGAGTCGGAGGAAACCCCGGGCGGGCTCGCCGACTTCCTGGAGCGGGTCGCGCTCGTCGCCGACTCCGACCAGATCCCCGACGAGGACGAGGACGGCTCCGGAGTCATCACCCTGATGACCCTGCACACCGCCAAGGGCCTGGAGTTCCCGATCGTCTTCCTCACCGGCATGGAGGACGGCGTCTTCCCGCACATGCGCGCCCTCGGCCAGGCCAAGGAACTGGAGGAGGAGCGCCGCCTCGCCTACGTCGGCATCACCCGCGCGCGGGAACGGCTGTATCTGACGCGCTCGTCGCTGCGCAGCGCGTGGGGGCAGCCGTCGTACAACCCGCCCTCCCGCTTCCTGGAGGAGATCCCGGCGCAGCACGTGGACTGGAAGCGCACGGGTGCCACCTCGCCGGTGTCCTCCGGGCCCGCGTCAGGCGTGGCGGCCTCGCTGTCCTCGTCCCGCTCCCGCTCGGCGGCGTCCGGCGCCTCCGGCTTCGCCACCCGCCGCACCGCCGAGCAGCCGGTCGTCGCGCTGGCCGTGGGCGACCGGGTGACGCACGACCAGTTCGGGCTCGGCACCGTGATGGCGGTCAAGGGCACTGGCGCCAACACCGAGGCGACGATCGATTTCGGCGACACCAAGCCGAAGCGGCTGCTGCTGCGCTACGCGCCGGTGGAGAAGCTCTAGCCACGAGAAAGCCCCCGCTGTCGAACAGCGGGGGCTCGCAGGGAAGTTGCGACAGCCGAGGCTACGACGGGTCGAGGCCGTGGCTGCGCAGCCAGGCGAGCGGGTCGATGGCCGAGCCGCCGCCCGGACGGACCTCGAAGTGCAGGTGCGGACCGGTGGAGTTGCCGGAGTTGCCGGAGTACGCGATCGGGTCGCCGGCCTTCACCGTCGTACCGGAGGCGACCTGGTAGGTGGAGAGGTGGCAGTACCACGTCTCCGTGCCGTCCATCGCGGTCACGATCATCATGTTGCCGTAGGCGCTGTTCCACTGGGTGCGCACGGTGCCGTCGGTCGCGGCCATCACCGTGGTGCCGTAGGACACCGGGAAGTCGATGCCGCTGTGCACCGACATCCAGTTGATGCCGGCCTGGCCGTAGTAGGCGCTGAGCCCCTGCTGGGCGACCGGCAGGGCGAACTTGGGGCGCAGCCGCTCCTTGCGGGCCGCCTCCTCCGCCGCCTTCTTCCGCTCGGCCTCCTGCTCGGCCTTGAGGTCGATGCGCTCCTGCGTCCGGCTGGCCCGGTCGGCGAAGTCGTCGGCGCCCGCGGAGAGGCTCTCCAGCTGGGTGTCGAGCTTGTTGTTGGCGGCCGACGGCTTGACGGCCTGCGCGTCCGAGGCGGTCGTCACCGTGTCCTTCTCGTCCGTCGTCAGGGTGCCGACGGAGGCGGCGGCGATCCCGGCCACGCCCATCACACAGGCCGACGGCACGGCGACGGTCAGCAGCGCGGAGCGCTTGGCGGGGGGACGGCGGCGGGAGCGGGCCGCGCGGGCGGCGGTCCGGGAGCCCGGGACGGGGCCGGTCTCCTCCTGGTCGTCGAGCAGGGGAGTGACGGCGGGCAGCTCACCGGTGGCGGTCAACTCGCCCTCACCGGAGGTGGTTTCCTCGTACGGCGCCGCGTCGTAGGACGCTTTCTCGTACGACGCGGCGCCGTACGCCGGGTCCTCCGCCGTGGCCTGCTCGAACGTCGCCGTGGCCTGCTGGTCGAACGATTCGGCCCGGTGCTCGTAGTCGTCCGCCCCGGCCGTGGCGCCGTCGGAGTTCCACTGCGTGGCGTCGTAGGCGCCGGTGTCGAAGGTCTGCGTGCCCCATTCCCAGTGCTGGGTCTGGTCGGCGGTGACACCGGACTGCTCGGGCTGGTTCCAGGCGCTGGCGTCCCAATGACCGCTCGCCTCGGGGCCGGTGGACTGCGGCGGTACACAGGACAACGGCTGGTACTCGGCCGCCCAGGCCGTCGTCTCGTAGGCGCCGGTGTCGTAGGCGGCGTGGTGCTGGGCCGCGTACGCGTCGTAGTTCAGTGTCTGCTGGCCGCCGTTGGTCCACTGGCTCGCGTCGTACGCGCCGGTGCCGCCGTCGCCCGGCAGCGTGCCGAACAGCGGGTCGGCGTCGAAGGTCCCGGTGGTCTGCGTGGTCTGCTGAAAACCGGTGGCGTCGTAAGCGGCATACGTGGTGAAGTCGCCGTACTGGGCTTCCTGCGTGCCGTACGACGCGTAGTGCGCGGAGGCGGCATCGGAAGCCGGAGCCGGGGTGGTCATGGTCCCCGACGGGTGACGGTCGTTCACCAACTTCTCTTTCGCCTCGACAACAGGGGCTGCCAGAGCAGTGCGGCGACTGTACCCGGCGGTACGCGGGCACGACAATCTTCGGCAGGTTTCCCGCTCCCGGGAAACGGGCATTCGGCCGTGTTTCGGGGGACTGTGGGCGGGAGTTTGGCCTTGTGTTCGAAGAGTGTTCGAGTCTGGTCGGGGTCACGCCACGGTCAGACCGCCCGCCGGAGCGGCTTCCGCGGCCTCCGCGACTCCCGTCGGTTCGCTGTCGAGGGCCTGGCGTATCCCCGCCGCCACAGCCGGGTGCACGGGCAGCGCGAGATGACCGACCCCGCTCACCCGCACGTTCTGCGCGAGCAGATCGGGGTGGTCGATACAGGCGGTCTCCAGCGGGTCCATGATGTGGTCGAGGTCGCTCCAGAAACTGACGAACTGCGTACGGCAGCCCGGCGCGGGCCGGGCCAGCTCCTCCAGCACCGCCGAACCGGGGCGCATCTGCCGCACGATGGGGTGGGCGTTGGCCAGCGGCACCACCTTGGTGCCGGAGTGCGGGGTGCCGAGCGTGACCAGCGTCCGCACCCGCAGGTCTCCGCCGAGCCGCTGGACGTAGTAGCGGGCGATCAGGCCGCCGAGGCTGTGCCCCACGACATCGACCCGCCGGCTTCCGGTGCGCTCGCAGATCTCCTCGATGTGCCGGCCGAGCAGCTCGGCCGCAGTACGGATGTCACAGGTCAGCGGAGAGTAGTTGAGCGACTCGATCCGGTGCCTGCCGTGCTGGGCGAGGCTGCGGCGCAGCAGTACGAAGACCGAGCGGTTGTCGATGAAGCCGTGCAGCAGCACGACCGGGGGATGGGTCTCCGTGGGCAGGTGGGGCGTGTCCGGCGAGCCCTGTGGCGGTAGCGCCGCCCTGCGTTCCTGGGTGATTCCGGAGGGATAGAGGAGGAGGTGTCCGGCGAGGATCGCGATCTCGAGTGCGGTGGCCTTCAGGAGCGCCATGGACAGTCCCGCCAGCCGGCTCGGCAGGAGCCGCTGGCAGAGGGGGAGAAGGGGCAGCACTGCCTTGGTGACGCTCATGGCCGACCTCCTGTCGGCACACCCGAGGACGCCTCCGTCCCCCGTGTGCCCTCATGGGAAGCCGCGCCGAGGCCGGCCGACGGTGCGCGAGTGGGCGGTGCGGGGTGAGCGCGGCGTGTGGCGTCGATGACGCCGGTGATGTGACGAGGCTCCCTGCCGGTGTGGCGACGAGGCTCCCCGCTGTCGTGCCGTACCTGCCCTGCGTGCTCTTCGTGCCCTCGTCGACGCGCCGCACCACCACGCCGCGCGGCCTGCGGCGCGGTGGTGCGGCGACCTCGTTGCGGCTCCCGTTGCGCGTGTTGTGATGCGCGGCGAACGTGTCCCACCGTGTGATTTCCCCCTCGGTCTCCACCGTGAAACTGCCGGTTGCGGGATGCTGGCGATAACGTTCGTTCACTTCCCCGGGCGGTATGGCACGGGGCTTCCGTGCCACGGCGGGTTCGGCGTGCACGGCTCGAGCGGTGTGTGCGGTACTTGTCCGTACGGATGGATGTAGTCGCTTCATGGAGGCAGTGATGGGTGTGGCAGCCGGTCCGATCCGCGTGGTGGTGGCCAAGCCGGGGCTCGACGGCCACGATCGGGGTGCGAAGGTGATCGCGCGGGCGCTGCGCGACGCCGGTATGGAGGTCATCTACACCGGGCTGCACCAGACGCCCGAGCAGATCGTCGACACGGCGATCCAGGAGGACGCCGACGCGATCGGTCTGTCCATCCTCTCCGGCGCGCACAACACGCTGTTCGCCGCGGTGATCGCGCTGCTCAAGGAGCGGGACGCGGCGGACATCCTGGTCTTCGGCGGCGGGATCATCCCCGAGGCGGACATCGCCCCGCTGAAGGAGAAGGGCGTCGCGGAGATCTTCACGCCTGGAGCCACGACGCAGTCGATCGTGGACTGGGTGCGGGCGAACGTGAGGCAGACGGCGGAGGCGTAGTCCGTATCCGCCCGGCAGCCCGTATCCGCCCAGCGGCCCGCATCCGCTCAGCCGCGGGCAGTCGTCAGCCGTAGCCCAGGTCAGCCATTGGCCTGGGCCGGGCGCAACTCCTCCAGCATCGCCGCGCGCAACCGCAGCGTCGTCACCAGCCGCTGGAACGCCTCCGCCCAGTACCCCCCGGCCCCCGGCGACGCGTCCTCCGGTTCGTCCGGCACCGCCAGCAGGCCGTCGAGGCGGCTCGCCTCCGCCGGGTCGAGGCAGCGCTCGGCCAGTCCCATCACTCCGCTGAAACTCCATGGATAACTCCCCGCGTCCCGCGCGATGTTGAGCGCGTCGACGACCGCCCGCCCGAGCGGCGCGGCCCATGGCACGGCACACACCCCCAGCAGCTGGAACGCCTCGGACAGTCCGTGCGCCGCGATGAACCCGGCCACCCACTCGGCCCGTTCGCCCGCCTCCAGCGTGCCCAGCAGCTTCGCCCGCTCGGCCAGCGACACCGCCCCCGGACCACCCGCCTCCGGCGCCGACGGCGACCCGAGCAGCGCCCGCGCCCACGCGGCGTCCCGCTGTCGTACGGCCGCCCGGCACCACGCTGCGTGCAGCTCGGCCTGCCAGTCGTCCGCGACCGGAAGTGCCACGATCTCGGCGGGCGTACGACCGCCGAGCCGCCCCGGCCACGCGCCGAGGGGTGCCGCCTCCACCAACTGTCCCAGCCACCACGACCTTTCCCCGCGGCCCGCCGGAGCCTTGGGCACCACACCGTCGCGCTCCATGCTCGGATCGCACTCGTGCGGCGCTTCAACCGTGATCGTCGGGGTGTCCGCGGTGCGGTCGACGGCCACGCACGCGCTCGCCCGCGCCGCCATCCGCCCGGCCAGCGCCGATTCCGGCAGCGCGGACAGCAGTTCCGCCGCCGTCGCCCGCACATTGCGGCTCCGGTCGGCCAGCGCCTGTTCCAGGAACGGCTCGTCCGGCGCGCCGAGCCCGGTGCGCAGCGAGTCGAGGAACATCAGCCGGTCCTCGGCCCGCTCCGTCGCCCAGGTCGCCGCGAGCAGCTCCCGTGCGGCGGCGGGCTCACGCGCGCGGATCGCGGCGAGCAGCGCGACCCGCTCGGCGAACAGGCCCTCCTGCCACAGGCGTCGGACCCGCTCCCGGTCCTCCGGCCGCGGCAGGGCGGCGCCCGCGCCGGGGGTCGCGCGCAGGGCGAACCGCCAGTCCTGGTTGAGCCGGGCCAGCCACACCGCGCGCGGGCCCGCGAACCGCAGCGCCGCGGGCCGCAGATCCGTGCGTCCCCGGGCCGCGTCCAGCAGGGCGGGCAGCAGGGGCGCGGGCGCCGCGTAGCCGTGGGCGTTGGCCGCCGCCAGCCACTGGGGCAGCAGCTCCATGAGGTCCGGCGCCGTACCCCTGCGCCCGCTGCCCCCGCCTCCCGCGCGGTCGGCCAGCAGCAGCCCGAGTCTGCGGGCCGCCGCCCCGGGCAGCGCGGGACGCGTGTCCTCGGGTGCCGGTTCGGGCCGCTCCACGGCACGGGCCGGACGCAGCCCCGCCCGACGCCGTACGGTCTCCACGGCGGCCGCGTCCAGCAGGGCGACCGGTGCCTCGCGGGCCGGGCCGGTGCCGGGCGGGGTACGGCGGTCGGTGCCGAGCAGGGCGGCGGTGACGAGTTCCTCCCACGCGGGCGCGGCCTCGGGAGCCGGGGTCGTGTTCATGCGGGTCGTCCCTTCTTCGGGGTGCCGTTGTCGAGGAGTGGGTGTCAGCACAGCGGCACCGCGTCCCCCGGCCCCTGCGGCCAGGCCGCGAGCGGGGTGAAGCCTCGGTGACCGCACTCGCCGAAGACCTTGACCGGTGCGCCGCCCGAGAGGGCGACCAGCTTCCACAGGCCGGGGCGGGACCGGGCCGTCGGTGTGAGCGGCAGGGCCATGTCCGCGTCGGCGTCCGCCAGCTGCCAGGAATCGCCGTCCGGAGCCGGTATCACTCCCTCCAGCGTCACCGGCACAGAGTCCAGCCACGGATCGTCCCGCAGGGCCTCGCCGTAGCGGGCGGTGGCCTCGGCCGTCGTCACCCCGGGCGGTCGCGTCGACGTCGGTACGGGGGCGGCGAACCGCTCTCCCAGCGCCGCCCGCACCTGTCCTGCGCCCGGATAGGAGGACAACTCGGCGTCCAGGGCCAGCCCGACCGGCAGCGCCGGCTCCGGGGCGCGGCCCGCGGCGCCGTAGGAGAGGAGCAGCGCGGTGCGTGCCGACTCGGTGCCGTGGAGCCAGATCCGGCGGGTGGTCAGGCGGGGGTCCGCCGTGTCGTACTGGGCGAGGACCAGCCAGCGGTCGCGGACCGGCGGGCCCTCGGGTGAGGTGGGCAGACCGAGGCGGGAGCGGACCGTCGCCGCCAAATCCCCGGGCAGCCGCTCGCGGTGCAGCCAGCCCTGGTCGAGGAGATGGAGCAGCGCGCACTCCTCCAGCAGCCGCACCGGCCAGCCCGGCCCGGACGACGGGATCGCCCCCAGCTCCCGCACCCGCGCCGCCAGTCCCGACGCCTGGGCGTCGACCATGCGGGCCGCCGTCTCCTCCCACAGCCCGTACCCCGCCTGCTCCGCGCCGGCCAGTCCTCCGCGCAGCAGATCCGCCAGGCGCTGCTCCAGCTCCGTCGCCCCCGCGGTGACCTTCTCGGCCCGCCGCTCCGCCCGCCGCCGCGCCGCCTCCGGATCAGCCGAACCGGCCGGGGAACCCGAGCCCTCCGCCCGCTTCTCCTGCCGCTCCTTCCGCCCCGCCAGCCACTCCTCCGCCCAGTCCGGCGGCGAACCCGACGGCACTGCCCCGTCCCCGCCCGACCACAGCAACAGCAGCCCGAGCGCGTGCTTGCACGGGAACTTCCGGCTCGGACAACTGCACTTGTACGCCGGACCGGCCCCGTCCGCGAGGTCGACCACCGTCTGATACGGCTTGCTGCCACTGCCCTTGCACAGCCCCCACACCGTCCCCTCGTCCGAACTGCCCGCCTCGGACCACGGACCCGCCGCGCCGAGTTTGCTGCCCGCTTTGCGTGACGCGGCGTCAGGCGCCAGTGCCAGCACCTGCTCCGCGCTCCAGCGCACCCCCTGCTGAGTCATGCCATCGAAGGTAGATCCCCCCACTGACAATCGGCCCGGCGAGCGCGTTCGCGCAGGTCAAGGCCGATTGTCAGTGGCGTGGTGCAGGGTTGGTGACAGATCCGAACCGGCCGAGCTGGAGGGGGACTTCGCCATGACCGCGACCGCAGCACCGACCACCGGGACCACCGGTGAGAACACACCGGCCGAGGCGTTGCGACCGCACGCCGAGGACGCCTTCGCGGCCGAACTGTCCGCGCTCGCCGCGCAGGACGACCGGCCCCGCCCGGCCCGCTGGAAGCTGTCTCCGTGGGCGGTGGCGACCTACCTGCTCGGCGGCACCCTGCCGGACGGCACGGTGATCAGCCCGAAGTACGTGGGACCGCGGCGGATCGTCGAGGTCGCCGTCACCACCCTCGCCACCGACCGGGCCCTGCTCCTGCTCGGCGTGCCCGGCACCGCCAAGACCTGGGTCTCCGAGCATCTGGCCGCGGCCGTCAGCGGTGACTCCACTCTGCTGGTGCAGGGCACCGCCGGCACCCCGGAGGAGGCGATCCGGTACGGCTGGAACTACGCGCAGCTGCTCGCGCACGGACCGAGCCGGGACGCGTTGGTGCCGAGCCCCGTCATGCGGGCCATGGCGGAGGGCATGACGGCCCGGGTCGAGGAGCTGACCCGGATCCCGGCCGACGTCCAGGACACGCTGATCACGATCCTGTCGGAGAAGACCCTGCCGGTCCCGGAGCTGGGCCAGGAGGTGCAGGCCGTGCGCGGCTTCAACCTCATCGCCACCGCCAACGACCGCGACCGCGGGGTCAACGACCTCTCCAGCGCGCTGCGCCGCCGCTTCAACACGGTCGTCCTGCCGTTGCCGGAGAGTGTCGAGGCCGAGGTCGACATCGTCTCCCGGCGCGTCGACCAGATCGGCCGCTCGCTCGACCTGCCGGCCGTGCCCGACGGCGTCGACGAGATCCGCCGGGTGGTCACCGTCTTCCGCGAGCTGCGTGACGGTGTGACCTCCGACGGACGGATCAAGGTGAAGTCGCCGAGCGGCACCCTGTCGACCGCCGAGGCGATCTCCGTCGTCACCAACGGCCTTGCCCTCTCCGCCCACTTCGGGGACGGCGTGCTGCGCCCGGCCGATGTCGCCGCGGGCATCCTCGGTGCCGTCGTCCGGGATCCGGCCGCCGACCGGGTGGTGTGGCAGGAGTACCTGGAGGCGGTGGTCCGCGAGCGTGACGGCTGGACCGACTTCTACCGTGCCTGCCGGGAGGTGAGCGTGTGACCGCGAACCGGGGGAACCGCACGAACGGCGACGACAGCGCGTGGTCCGCGAGGCGAGGGGAACGGCGTGACGACGGAAGCTGACCGCACCGGGCCGCTGCTGCTCGGCGTACGGCATCACGGGCCCGGGTCCGCGCGGGCCGTGCGGGCGGCGCTGGACGCGGCGCGGCCCCGCGCGGTGCTGATCGAGGGGCCGCCCGAGGCGGACGCCCTGATCCCGCTGGCCGCGGACGAGCACATGCGCCCGCCGGTCGCGCTCCTCGCCCACGCCGTGGACGAGCCCGGCCGCTCGGCGTTCTGGCCGCTCGCCGAGTTCTCCCCGGAGTGGGTGGCGATCCGCTGGGCGCTGGAGAACGGGGTGCCGGCCCGCTTCATCGACCTCCCGGCCACGCACACGCTGGCGTGGGAGAAGGAGGAGCCCGCCGAGGAGGCACCTTCCGAGGAGGCGCCTGCCGAGCCAGACCTCGCCGAAGCAGAACCCGCCGACGAAGAGCCGTCCGACGACGTCCGGATCGACCCCCTCGCCGTGCTCGCCGACGCCGCCGGATACGACGACGCCGAGCGCTGGTGGGAGGACGTCGTCGAGCATCGCGGGGTCGGCGCGGAGGACCCGCTCGCGCCGTTCGGCGTGCTGGCGGAGGCGATGGCGGCGCTCCGGGAGGTGTACGGGAGCGGCGGGCATGAGCGGGACCTGGTGCGGGAGGCGTACATGCGGCTCCGGATCAGGGCAGCGCAGAAGGAGTTCGGCGACGCGGTGGCCGTCGTGTGCGGGGCCTGGCACGTGCCCGCGCTGAGCGAGCGGACCACCGTCGCCGCCGACCGGGCCCGGCTGAAGGGCCTGCCCAAGGTCAAGGCGGACATGACCTGGGTGCCCTGGACGTACCGCAGGCTCGCGCGGGCGAGCGGCTACGGCGCGGGCATCGACTCGCCGGGCTGGTACGGGCATCTGTTCAGCGCCCCGGACCGCCCGGTCGAGCGCTGGCTGACCAAGGTGGCGGGGCTGCTGCGGGCCGAGGACCGGATCGTGTCCTCCGCCCATGTCATCGAGGCGGTCCGGCTCGCCGAGACGCTCGCGGTGATGCGCGGCCGCCCCCTGCCCGGCCTGGGTGAGACGACCGACGCGGTACGGGCGGTGATGTGCGACGGCTCGGACGTCCCGCTGGCGCTGGTCCGGGACCGGCTCGTGGTGGGCGATGTGCTCGGCGAGGTGCCGCCGGACGCGCCCGCCGTGCCGTTGCAGCGGGACCTCGACCGGATCCAGCGCCGACTGCGGCTCAAGCCGGAGGCGCTGGAGCGGGAGTTGGAGCTGGACCTGCGCAAGGAGACCGACGCCGCGCGCAGCAGGCTGCTGCACCGGCTGCGGCTGCTGGGCGTGCCGTGGGGCGAGCCGGTCGCCTCACGGGGGAGCACGGGCACCTTCCGGGAGACCTGGCGGCTGCGCTGGGAGCCCGAGCTGTCGGTGCGGATCGCCGAGGCCGGGGTGTGGGGGACGACCGTACTCGCCGCCGCGACCGCCAAGTCCGAGGCGGACGCCGTCTCCGCACCGGCCCTCGCCGAGGTCACCGCGCTCGCCGAGCGGTGTCTGCTGGCCGAACTGCCGGACGCGCTGCCCACGGTGATGCGGGTGCTCGCCGACCGCGCCGCCCTCGACACCGACGTCGGCCATCTCGCCCAGGCCCTGCCGGCCCTGGTCCGCTCCCTGCGGTACGGCGATGTGCGCGGCACCGGCACCGGGGCGCTCGCGGAGGTCGCCGCGGGCCTCGCCGAGCGGATCTTCGTCGGTCTGCCCCCGGCCTGCGCGGGCCTCGACGCGGACGCGGCGGAGGAGATACGGCGTCATGTGGACGCGGTGCACGGCGCGGTGGGCCTGCTCGGCGACGCCCCCGCACCGGGCCACGGCGACCTGCGGGCCCGCTGGCGGACGGTGCTCAGGGTGCTGTCCGGGCGCGACACCGTGCCCGGCGTGATCCGCGGACGGGCCGTACGACTCCTGCTGGACGAAGGGGAGCTGGCGCCGGACGAGGCGGCTCGGCTGATGGGGCTCGTGCTGTCGCCGGGGACACCGCCCGGGGACGCGGCGGCCTGGATCGAGGGCTTCGTCGGCGGCGGCTCGGGCGGCGGAATGCTCCTCGTGCACGACGAGCGTCTGCTCGGCCTGGTCGACACCTGGCTGACCGGAGTACCGGCGGAGGCGTTCACGGACGTACTGCCGCTGCTGCGGCGCACGTTCTCGGCGTACGAGCCGGGGGTGCGCAGGACACTCGGCGAGCTGGTGCGGCGCGGGCCGGGGCAGCGGGGCGGGGTGGCGGCCACGGGGTCCGGCGTACCGGGGTTCGCGGCCGAGCCGGATCAGGAACGGGCGGATGCCGTACTGCCGGTGGTGCGGCTGCTGTTGGGGCTGGAAGCGGACGACGTCGAACTGGTGGGGGTGGCGCGATGAAGACCGACGGGCTGAGCGAGCCGGGGGAGCGGGTGGCGGAGGTCGCGGGGCAGGGCGAGCTGCGGGTTGAGAACCGGCCTGCGACGACCGTTCCGGTGATGCCGCTGTGGGAGGGCCTCGGCGGAGGGGTGCGCGCATGACGACAGGAATGACGGACCCGGCGCAGGAGCGGCTGCGCCGCTGGCGGCTGGTGCTCGGCGGGGACCCGGCCGACGGCACCGGATGCCAACTGGCGGGGCAGGACGCCGCGATGGACGGGGCGCTCGCCGCGCTGTACGGCAAGGGGGACAAACCGCGGACGGGCAAGGACCGTTCGGCGGGGCTCGGGGCGTCGGCGCCGTCCGTGGCGCGCTGGCTCGGCGACATCCGCACCTACTTCCCCTCCTCCGTCGTCCAGGTCATGCAGCGAGACGCCATCGACCGGCTCGGTCTCTCCACGCTGCTGCTGGAACCGGAGATGCTGGAGGCGGTGGAGGCCGACGTGCATCTCGTCGGCACCCTGCTCTCCCTCAACAAGGCGATGCCGGAGACCACCAAGGAGACGGCACGGGCCGTCGTGCGCAAGGTCGTCGAGGACCTGGAGAAGCGGCTCGCCACCCGCACCCGGGCGACCCTCA
Source organism: Streptomyces cinnabarinus (assembly GCF_027270315.1). Lineage (NCBI taxonomy): Bacteria > Bacillati > Actinomycetota > Actinomycetes > Kitasatosporales > Streptomycetaceae > Streptomyces > Streptomyces cinnabarinus. The sequence goes on from NZ_CP114413.1 coordinate 5,449,363, forward strand.
CCGGCGCCCTCGACCGCAGCGCGCGGATCAGCCGGCCGCGCCACCACGACATCGACTGGAACCGCACGATCGCCGCCAACCTCAAGCACTATCTCCCGGAGTACCGGACGATCGTGCCCGAGCGGCTCATCGGCTACGGCCGCGCTTCCCGGTCGGTGAAGAAGGAGGTCGTGCTCTGCATCGACCAGTCGGGGTCGATGGCGGCGTCCGTGGTGTACGCGTCGGTGTTCGGCGCGGTGCTGGCCTCCATGCGGTCGATCGACACCCGGCTGGTGGTCTTCGACACCGCGGTCGTCGACCTCACCGACCAGCTCGACGACCCGGTCGACGTCCTGTTCGGCACGCAACTCGGCGGCGGTACGGACATCAACCGGGCGCTGGCGTACTGCCAAGCGCAGATCACCCGGCCCGCGGAGACGGTGGTCGTGCTGGTCAGCGACCTCTACGAAGGGGGCATCCGCGACGAGATGCTGAAGCGGGTGGCGGCGATGAAGGCGTCCGGTGTGCAGTTCGTGGCCCTGCTCGCGCTCTCCGACGAAGGGGCGCCGGCCTACGACCGGGAGCACGCGGCAGCGCTCGCCGCGCTGGGCGCACCGGCGTTCGCCTGTACGCCGGACCTGTTCCCGGAGGTGATGGCGGCGGCGATCGAGAAGCGGCCGATACCGGTGCCGGACACGGTGTGAGGGCCTCGGCGGACTGGTTTCCCGGTGATTTGTCGACGTACTGACGTCCCGTTGTCTCCCGACTTGGGGCAGCAAAAGGGACATGAGTACCCATCGGTAACAGGGGGCTTGCGCAACCGCGGGAGCCCCGTGCAAGGATCGACGCTCGTTCCGCGAAAGCTTGTTCCGCCGTACCGGAGGACCCGCCCCTCTTGACCTCGCCAGCAGCCCCGCCCGCTGCCGCCCTGCGCCTTCCGCGCACGGTGGCCGGACGGCGTGCGCTGTTTCTGGCGCTGCTGGTGGGCGGGTTGTTCGCGCTCGGCCTCCTCTGGGGGCAGCGGGCGCAGGCGGCGGACGGCGTGCCGACGGGTCCCGTGGGCGAGGTGCGCGCGTCGCTCGGGCGAGTGGTGGAGCAGGTGGGGAACGCGCCCACCCCGCCCCAGCACAGCCCGCTGCCGGTCGCTGACGTGGTCGAAGGGGTGACCGAAGGACTCGACGAGACGCGGGAGAAGCTGCCGCCGCTGTCGTCGCTGCCCACCCTGCCGACGACGCCGGACGCGCCGGGGCTGCCCGCGCTCCCCGAACTGCCCGTGCGGACGCTCCCCGCGCCCGCCACCACGGCACCACAGCCGGAGCCGGAGCCGGGCGCCTCCTCGACGGGCGACCACGCAAGGCGCGCCGAGGCCGCGAAGGGCACGCCGTACGGACCGCGGTCCAGCACGTCGTACGACGTCACCGTGGACCGCGCGGCGGCGCGCCCCCACCACCGTGCCGACTCGGTCACGCCCCCGCCCGCCCCGGTGCCGCACGCGCCGACGGACGGTCCGGGCGGTGCGCTGGACCACCGGGCGACGGTGGACAACGGCACGCCCCGGCACGGCGACGCCCATGCCGTCGCCCTGGACCACCGGGCCCCGCTGCGGCTGGTGCCCGGCGCCGCCGCGCGCGTCGACGCGGACGAGACCCGGGACGAGTACCGGGACATTCCCGTATCCCCTGCCTAGGGCAGGGCTGTCCCGTCCGGAAAGCCCCTTTGGGGCACCGGACGGATGCCGCCGGAGTCGTACGACGACCCGGCGCGGAATGTCCCCCATCCCGTCGCAGTCCCCGAAGGATCTGACGCACGCATGAACAAGAACATCCGCCGTTCCCTCGTCATAGCCGCCGGAGTCTCCGGTGCGTGGGCGCTCGGCTCCACCGCCGCGAACGCCTCCGACCTGCCTGCCTCCACCCTGTCCGTGCCGGACGCCACGACCGACCCGGCCGGTGACATCGCCGAGAGCGTGACCGAGGAGGTCGCTGTCGACGTCAACGTCCCGAGCGCCGAGAAGGCGACGAAGGCCACGCAGGCAGCCCAGGCGACCGCCGCTTCGAAGACCGCCCAGCTCAAGGGCGGCGCCGCCAAGCTCACCGAGGGCGTCAAGGCGGCCCGGGCCACGCAGGCCGCACAGCAGGCGGCAGCTCAGGTCGAGCAGGCGGCAACGACCACCACTCACACCGCAGTCACCGAGGCGAAGACCGTGCCGCAGAGCGCCACCGAAACCGTCGACTACCTCTTCGGCCCCCTCTCCGCCTTCGCCCCCGAACTGGAGCAGGCCCTGGCTGCCGCCCAGGCCCAAGCCCAGGAGACCACCACCGCGGCCACCCCACCCCTCGCCACCTCCGCCCTGGACGGCGCGCTCCCCATCGCCGAGCGAGCCCTGGCCGACGTACCGCCGTACGCCACCGGACTGGCCGGTCAGGTCACCGCGGACGCGCAGGGTGCCGTGCTGCCGCCCGTCGCGCGGACCGCGGTGCACGGCGCCGTCCCCGTCGCCGGGCAGGCCGTGACGGACGCGGGCGCGCTGGCGTACGACGTGACCGGCGACGCGCGGCCGCTCGCGCGGGGACTGGCCGGTGAGGTCGATCCCTTCGCACACGGGGTCGTCGGGCAGGTGCCGCCGTTCGCCGAGGCCGTCGCCGAGCCGGTCGTCGGCCTCGTCCAGCCGGTCACTCGGGGCGCCGAGGCCTTGGCGTACGGCGTGAGCGGGGAGGTCGGCCCGTTCGCCGGCGGCGCCGTCGGTCATGTCACCCCCGTCGCCGACGACGTGACCGGCACCCCGCTCGCCCACAATGCCGTCACCGGTGTCCAGGGCGTCGCCGACTCGGTCGCCCCGGGCTACGTGCGCAACCTCTGATTCCGGATTCCGTGGGGCGACCGGAACCCGGACGGCCGAAAGCCGTCGGATCGTCCGGCAGGGACCTCACGGACGGGCCGTGCGGTCCCCATTGGGGTGGGGACCGCCCGGCCGAAGCCCTCGGGGACGCACCGATTCGCGCCCCTTCGGGCTGTTCAAGGGGCCTCACCGGGTCAACCCCAACCCGGTGAGGCCCTTCACCTCAGGCACCCCGTGCCAGTGAGCGCGGCATCATGTGACAGGTATCACCGCTCAGGTGTGACCCCTGATTTAGAAGCCCCCGGCGAGCGGCGATAACCTGCGAGACGGACATGCCGCGCGCTCGGACACCGTGTGCGCCTCCCTTGTGACAGCGGACGTCACGTTGCCCTTCGCGGCACGCCCACGCATCCAACGAACCGCGAGATCACTGATAGGGACGGAAGCGCGTGGACCTGTTCGAGTACCAGGCGAGGGACCTCTTCGCCAAGCACGATGTACCGGTGCTGGCCGGTGAAGTCATCGACACGCCTGAGGCGGCCCGCGCAGCCACTGAGCGTCTCGGTGGCAAGTCCGTCGTCAAGGCCCAGGTGAAGGTCGGCGGCCGTGGCAAGGCCGGTGGCGTGAAGCTCGCCGCCACCGCGGACGAGGCCGTCGCCCGCGCGACGGACATCCTCGGCATGGACATCAAGGGCCACACGGTCCACAAGGTGATGATCGCCGAGACGGCCCCGGAGATCCTGGAGGAGTACTACGTCTCCTTCCTCCTCGACCGTGCCAACCGCACCTTCCTCTCCATCGCCTCCGTCGAGGGCGGCATGGAGATCGAGGAGGTGGCGGCCACCCGTCCGGAGGCCGTCGCCAAGACGCCGATCGACGCGATCGACGGCGTGACCGAGGAGAAGGCCCGCGAGATCGTCGCGGCCGCCAAGTTCCCGGCCGAGGTCGCGGACAAGGTCGTGAACGTCCTCGTCACCCTGTGGGACACCTTCATCAAGTCGGACGCCCTCCTCGTCGAGGTCAACCCGCTCGCGAAGGTCGCCTCCGGTGACGTCATCGCCCTGGACGGCAAGGTGTCGCTCGACGACAACGCCGAGTTCCGTCACGACTGGGACGAGCTGCACGACAAGGCCGCGGCCAACCCGCTCGAGGCCGCCGCCAAGGAGAAGAACCTCAACTACGTCAAGCTCGAAGGCGAGGTCGGCATCATCGGTAACGGTGCCGGTCTGGTCATGTCGACCCTCGACGTCGTCGCGTACGCCGGTGAGAACCACGGCGGCGTGAAGCCGGCCAACTTCCTGGACATCGGCGGTGGCGCCTCCGCCCAGGTCATGGCCAACGGTCTGGAGATCATCCTCGGCGACCCGGACGTCAAGTCCGTCTTCGTCAACGTCTTCGGTGGCATCACCGCCTGTGACGAGGTCGCCAACGGCATCGTCCAGGCCCTGAAGCTCCTGGAGGACCGTGGCGAGAACGTCACCAAGCCGCTGGTCGTCCGGCTCGACGGCAACAACGCCGAGCTCGGCCGGCAGATCCTCACGGACGCCAACCACCCGCTGGTGCAGCGCGTCGACACCATGGACGGCGCGGCCGACAAGGCCGCCGAGCTGGCTCACGCCGCCAAGTAAGCACTCAGGACGAGGACAGAACACACCATGGCTATCTGGCTCAACAAGGACAGCAAGGTCATCGTCCAGGGCATGACCGGCGCCACGGGCATGAAGCACACCAAGCTCATGCTGGGCGACGGCACCAACGTCGTGGGCGGCGTCAACCCGCGCAAGGCGGGTACCACCGTGGACTTCGACGGTACCGAGGTACCGGTCTACGGCACCGTCAAGGAGGCCATCGAGGCCACCGGCGCCAACGTCTCCGTCATCTTCGTGCCGGAGAAGTTCACCAAGGACGCGGTCGTCGAGGCCATCGACGCCGAGATCGCGCTCGCCGTCGTGATCACCGAGGGCATCGCCGTGCACGACTCGGCGGCGTTCTGGGCGTACGCCGGCAAGAAGGGCAACAAGACCCGGATCATCGGCCCGAACTGCCCCGGCATCATCACCCCGGGCCAGTCGAACGTCGGCATCATCCCGGGCGACATCACCAAGCCGGGCCGCATCGGTCTGGTCTCGAAGTCCGGCACGCTGACGTACCAGATGATGTACGAGCTGCGTGACATCGGCTTCTCGACCGCCGTCGGCATCGGTGGTGACCCGATCATCGGCACCACGCACATCGACGCGCTCGCCGCGTTCGAGGCCGACCCCGACACCGACCTGATCGTGATGATCGGTGAGATCGGTGGCGACGCCGAGGAGCGGGCCGCGGACTTCATCGCGAAGAACGTGACCAAGCCGGTCGTCGGCTACGTCGCGGGCTTCACCGCGCCCGAGGGCAAGACCATGGGCCACGCCGGCGCCATCGTGTCCGGCTCCTCCGGCACGGCCCAGGCGAAGAAGGAGGCCCTGGAGGCCGCGGGCGTCAAGGTCGGCAAGACCCCGACCGAGACGGCGAAGCTGGCGCGGGAGATTCTCTCCGCCTGAGTTTTCCGCCGCTAGGCCGATGGGCCCGTTCCCCGGGTGGGGGACGGGCCCATCGACGTTCAGCGGTGCTGCGGGACCAGCCGCTCCGGGCCGCTCGCCCCCTCCTCGCGGAGCTTCTTCCTCAGTTTCTGCTCCTTCTCCGACAGGGGGCCCGGGGCCACCCGCGGGGGGACGCCGCGGATCGTGGCGCCCGGGGCCACCGGGGGCTCGTACTGGGTGGGGGCCGTGCGCACGGTGAGGGCCGTCGTGCCGATCAGGGCGACCGTGAAGGCGATGGCGGCGCGGGTCCAGAAGCTGGCCCGGCGCTCGCTGCCGGTGCGTACCGTCGGCGGCTTCGCGGCCCGCAACCGCTCCGCCGAGGCCACCTCGGTCAGGCGGCGGTGCAGCTCTGCCGGGTCCGACAGCTCCGGCAGCCGCGCGGCCACGGTCTCGCGCGCGTGCAGCAGCCGGTTCGCCGCCGCGGGCGTGGTCGCCTCGGTCTCCGCCGCCGTGTCCGGCAGATCGAGCCCGACCCCGTCGTAGAGCACCAGCGTGCGGCGGTACGGCGGCGGCAGGGTGAGGAGTACGTCCATCAGGGCCCGGTCGGAGGCGTCGGCGGGCGGTGGTTCGGGGTGCCGGTAGCGGGGGCGGAACCGGTGCCAGGGGGAGAGCGCGTACTCGTACGCCGTCGCCCGCACCCAGCCCGCCGGATCCCGGTCGACGGCCACCTCCGGCCAGCGCTGCCAGGCGAGTTGAAAGGCCCGCTCCACCGACTCCCGGGCCAGCTCCCGCCGCCCGGTGAGCAGATAGGTCTGCCGGACCAGCGCGGGCGCGCAGAACGCGTACAGCGCGTCAAAGGCCTGAGCGGGCGTCAGCGCGGCGGGGGAGGCCGCGGCCGACGGCTCACGGTGAGGATTCGTTACCTCCGCCACGGGCGCGGGCGGCCACATTCGTACGGGCGTCTCCTCGGCGGGCTCGGTGCCCTCCTGCTGATGTGCGGTCAGCTCGTGCAGGAACCTCGCGTACACCGCCCGCTTCCGGCCGCGCGGAGTCGTACGGCCGGTCTCCCATGAGCGCACCGTCTCCCGCGTCACGCCGACCCGCTCCGCGACCTGAGCCTGCGTCAACGACTGTGCCTCGCGCAGGCGTCGGCATTCCTTGGGCGGGGGGAGTGGGGTGGCAGGGCTCTGCGTCACAGGGCGCCCCTTCGTACGAAAAAGTACATAAACGTATATTGGGTGACACGGCGGAGGTTCGCCTGTTACGACGGGAAAGCGCGTGTCGTTGGGAGCATGGCGGGCGTGATCCAGATGACCGCTCGCCGATCGCCGTTGCCGTCCCTGCTCACCCGGTTGCGCGACCGGTCGCCCGGACTGGCCACGGGCCTCCTGGGCGGCGCGGTGGCCGCGGGTCTCGGGCTCGGGTCGCTCGCCGTACTGGTGATGGTGCTGTGGATCAGTTCGCCGTACCCGGACAGCGGGCCGGGTGGTGCGCTGCATGTGGCCGCGGGCCTGTGGCTGCTGGCGCACGGTGCCGAGCTGGTCCGCACCGACACGCTGTCCGGCATCCCCGCGCCGGTGGGCGTCACCCCGCTGCTCCTGCCGGTGCTGCCGGTGTGGCTGGTGCACCGGGCGGCGCGGGACGCGATGGACGGGGAGGCGGCGTCGGGCCGTACCGCGTGGGCGGGTGTGGTGACCGGTTACCTCTCCGTGGGGACGGCGGCCGCGGTGTACGCGACGGGCGGGACGCTGCGTCCGGACTGGGTGTGGACGGGGGTGTGCGCGCCGCTGGTCGTGATGGGGGCGGCCGGGGCCGGGGTGTGGACGGCGTACGGGCGGCCCCGGGACGCGGTGGACGAGGCGCTGATCCTGCTGCCGGCGGCCGTGCGGCGGCTGTGCGTGGGGGCGGAGGCCCGGGCCCGCCTGGACGCGGCGGCGCGGGCGGCGGGGGCCGGGGTGGCGGTGCTGTTCGGTGGTGGGGCGCTGCTGCTGGCGGTGTCGCTGGTGTGGCACGGGCCCGCGGCGCGGAGCTCGTTCCTGCGTCTGACGGAGGGGCTGTCGGGGCAGTTCGCCGTTCTGCTGCTGTGCGCGGTCCTGATGCCGAACGCGGCGCTGTGGGCGATGGCGTACTCCCTGGGCCCCGGCTTCTCCCTGGGCGCGGGCCACGTCGTGGGCCCCCTGTCCTCGTCCCCCGCCGCGCTCCTGCCCCCCTTTCCGCTGCTGGCCGCGGTGCCGGAGGCGGGGTCCGGGACGCCTTTGAACTGGGCGGTGGGCGCGGTGCCGGTGGCGGCCGGGGTGACGGTGGGGTGGTTCGTGGGCCGGGCGGGCGGCGGTGGCGGTGAAGGGGACGCGCGCGCGTGGTCACGCGGGCGGACCGCCGGGGTGGCCCTGCTGGCCTCGGCGATGTGTGCGGGCGCGCTGGCGGTGCTGGCCGCGGTGGCGGGTGGGCCGCTCGGGGTCGCGGCGCTCGCGAGCTTCGGGCCGGTGTGGTGGCAGGTGGGGGCGGCGGCGCTGCTCTGGGGCGTGGCGGTGGCCGTGCCCACGGCGGTGGGGGTGCGGGTGTGGAGGTGCCGGGGGCGGGACGAGCGGGCGCCGAGGATCGGGAAACCGCGGGCGGGGGAGTCCGGGGAGGAGCCGGTGAAGGGGCTGCGGTGGTTTGGGCGGCGCGGGAAGGGCGGGGAGGCCGGGGCGGGCGGGGTGGCGGACGTGGACTTCGAGGGGTACGACTTTCTTCCCGCCGAGCCGGAGCCGGTCCCCTGGCTCGCCGACGATGCGACACGCGAGGCCCGCTGGGCCGCGCTGCGGGAGGCGTCGGGGGAGGCGTCGGGGGAGGCGGATGCTCCGCCGGGCCCTTGAATCCCGCCCCCGCCGCCCCAGCCCGTGCCGTCCCCGGGCTGACATGCGTTCGGGTCAGCTGTTGGTTCCCAGTACGCCCCGCAGCTCCTCCGGCAGGAGGTCGTTGCAGGACTGTTTGGCCTCGTTGGTGAGGGCGTCGTTGGTGCAGGTGTAGTAGTCGCTGTAGACCAGCTTCGCGGTGAAGCCCGCCGCGACCAGGGCGATCGCCAGGGACGCGGTGACCAGGCCGCTCACCGCCGCCGTGGTCTGGGGGCGGCCCGAGCTCGCCGGGGCCGGGGTGTCGGGGTCGGGGGTGCGGGGCTTGGCCCGCAGCGCGCTGATGCCCCAGTACAGGGCGAGCGCGCCGAGCAGCAGAGCCACGTAGGGCCAGCTGAACAGGGCGAAGAAGAAGGCCCACATGCCGCACAGCAGGGCGTACCGCGCGCGTCGCTGGGCCGGGTCCGTCGGGTCCCAGCGCATGCCGCCGCCGGGGCCGCCGCTGCTGCTCGGCCCCTCGGGTCCCGCACCCGGGCGCTGGCCGAAGCCCCCGGAGGAGCGGCCGGGCTGCTGGTCGCTCCACTGGTTGCCCCAGGGGCTGTCGCCGTCGCCCTGGCCACTGCCCTGGCCGTCGCCCTCTCCCGACGCCGGGCGGCGCGGCTGCCACGGGCGGTCCGGGGTGCCCTCCGGCGGCGGTGCGAAGGGGTTGTCGTCCCTCGGCTTGTCGTCCCGCTCGTCGCCGTTGCTCCCGCCCGACGGGGCGTCCGGCGGCGAGGAGGGCCGCTCGCGCAGCAGCACGCCGTGGCGCTCCCCTCCCTGCACCGGCTGCGGGGGGAGCGTGAGGAGTCGCAGGCTGCGGTCCGGCATCAAGTGAGCGTCTTCCCCTAGGTGATTACGGCTGACTATGGCGGGTGGCACCAGGTCCGTCACCCTGTGAACGCGCCGCCCATGAACGGCGTTCCCGACCTGGCCCCTCCCAGACGCTACCTTCCGGCCACGCCCCCGTCCCGTGGGGGCCGTCCGGTGTGCCGGTATCGTTGCTGACGGTCGGCCGCTTCGTAGGCTTCCCCGTATCCGGGGGCCCGACGCATTCGTACGAACGTACAACACGCCGTACGGCTCCGGCCGCCGTACCGACGCACCCCCGAGAAAGGCCCCCGCTGTGGCTGCCAAGCGCCTAGTCGTGCTGGTCTCCGGATCCGGCACCAACCTCCAGGCGCTGCTCGACGCCATCGCCGAGACCGGCACCGAGGGCTACGGCGCCGAGATCGTCGCCGTCGGCGCCGACCGCGACGGCATCGAAGGACTGGCCCGCGCCGAGCGCGCCGGGATCCCGACCTTCGTACGAAAGGTCAAGGAGTACGAGAGCCGGGAGGCGTGGGACGCCGCGCTCGCCGAGGCCGTCGCCGCCCACGAGCCCGACCTCGTCGTCTCCGCCGGGTTCATGAAGATCGTCGGCAAGGAATTCCTCGCGCGCTTCGGCGGGCGGTTCGTCAACACGCACCCCGCCCTGCTGCCCAGTTTTCCCGGCGCCCACGGCGTCCGTGACGCGCTCGCGTACGGCGCCCGGGTCACCGGCTGCACCGTCCACTTCGTCGACGACGGCGTCGACACCGGTCCGATCATCGCCCAGGGCGTGGTCGAGGTCCGGGACGAGGACGACGAGAGCGCTCTGCACGAGCGCATCAAGGAAGTCGAGCGCAGGCTGCTCGTCGAGGTCGTGGGGCGGCTCGCCCGCAACGGCTATCGCATTGAGGGACGAAAGGTAGTTATCCAGTGACCGCCGAGAGCAACAAGCGGCCGATTCGCCGGGCGCTCGTCAGCGTCTACGACAAGACCGGGCTGGAGGAGCTCGCGCGCGGCCTGCACGAGGCGGGCGTGGCCCTCGTCTCCACCGGCTCCACCGCCTCCCGCATCGCCGCCGCCGGCGTCCCCGTCACCAAGGTCGAGGAGCTCACCGGCTTCCCCGAGTGCCTGGACGGCCGCGTCAAGACGCTGCACCCGAGGGTGCACGCGGGCATCCTCGCGGACCTGCGCCTGGAGGACCACCGGCGGCAGCTGGCCGAGCTGGGCGTCGAGCCGTTCGACCTGGTCGTCGTCAACCTCTACCCGTTCCGCGAGACCGTCGCCTCCGGCGCCACCCCCGACGAGTGCGTCGAGCAGATCGACATCGGCGGCCCGTCGATGGTGCGCGCCGCCGCCAAGAACCACCCGTCCGTGGCGGTCGTCACCAGCCCCGAGCGGTACGCCGACGTGCTCGGCGCGGTCAAGGACGGCGGGTTCGACCTGGTCACCCGCAAGCGGCTCGCGGCGGAGGCGTTCCAGCACACGGCGGCGTACGACGTGGCCGTGGCGAGCTGGTTCGCCTCGGAGTACGCGCCCGTCGACGAGTCCCGGTTCCCCGACTTCCTCGGCGCCACGTGGGAGCGGAAGAACACCCTGCGCTACGGCGAGAACCCGCACCAGCCGGCCGCGCTGTACACCTCCGAGTCCGGCGGTCTCGCCGAGGCCGAGCAGCTGCACGGCAAGGAGATGTCGTACAACAACTACACGGACACGGACGCCGCCCGCCGTGCCGCGTACGACCACGACGAGCCGGCCGTCGCGATCATCAAGCACGCCAACCCGTGCGGAATCGCGATCGGCGCGGACGTGGCCGAGGCGCACCGCAAGGCGCACGCCTGTGACCCGCTGTCGGCGTTCGGCGGAGTGATCGCCGTCAACCGTCCGGTGTCCAAGGAGATGGCGGAGCAGGTCGCGGAGATCTTCACCGAGGTCATCGTGGCGCCGGACTACGAGGAGGGGGCCCTGGAGGCCCTCGCCAAGAAGAAGAACATCCGCGTGCTGCGCTGCCCCGAGGCCCCGGCCGCCCCGGTCGAGGTCAAGGCGATCGACGGCGGCGCGCTGCTCCAGGTCACCGACCGCCTCCAGGCCGAGGGCGACGACCCGGCGAACTGGACCCTGGCGACCGGCGACGCGCTGAGCCCCGAGGAGCTGCGCGAGCTGGCCTTCGCCTGGAAGGCGTGCCGCGCGGTGAAGTCCAACGCCATCCTGCTCGCCAAGGACGGCGCCTCGGTCGGCGTCGGCATGGGCCAGGTCAACCGCGTCGACTCCGCGAAGCTGGCGGTGGAGCGGGCGGGCGCCGAGCGGGCGCAGGATGCCTACGCCGCCTCCGACGCCTTCTTCCCCTTCCCCGACGGCCTGGAGATCCTCACCTCCGCCGGCGTCAAGGCCGTCGTCCAGCCCGGTGGCTCGGTCCGCGACGAGCAGGTGGTCGAGGCCGCGAAGAAGGCCGGCGTGACGATGTACTTCACGGGCACGCGCCACTTCTTCCACTGACGCACCGGACGGGTGCCCCCAGGCGGGGGGCACCCGTCGTGCGTTGACCCCGAGCGCCCTGGCTTGATCTCCGCTGCCCGGCCTCGTGCGGCCGGCTCGCTCCGCACCGACACTGGTGCGGAGCAGAGCAAGAGCCGACGCAACGGGGGATCGACACATGCTCCGCATTCACTTCACCGAGGTGGATCTGGCGAGGACCCGACTGGCCTCCGCACCCGATCCGCTCTTCGAGATCGCGGCGAGCCTGCACCGCTTCCAGTCCCGGCGGGGCAGGTGGGCCTACGCCGGGTGGTACCGCACGGCACGGCGGCAGCTGCACGAGAGGGGGCTGGAACGGGCGCTGCGGAGCGTGCTGCTCCCGCTGTATCCGAGGGCCGCGTACTTCCCGGACTTCCGCACCCCGGTCGACGCGGTGGACGGCCTGGAGGCGGGGCTGGAGTCGATCCTGGCCACGCCCCGGGAACGGGTCGGGGCGGAGCTGGCCCTGCTGGACCGGACCGTCGGAGCACCCGCGTGGGCCGGGCAACTCGCCGCTCCACAGGCGCGCGAGGAGTTCATGGGCCTGCTGCGCGCCTATCACGAGGCCGTCGTCGTCCCGCACCAGGAGCAGGTGCAGGCGCGTATCGAGGCGGAGCGGGCGGCCCGGTGCCGTGGGCTGCTCGACGGCGGGGTGGAGGGGATGCTCGCCGGACTCGGGCCCATGCTCCGCTGGCGCCCTCCCGTCCTGGAGGTCGCCTACCCCCGGCAGGCCGCCGACCGGGACCTGTACCTGAACGGCCGGGGACTCACCCTCGTCCCCTCCTACTTCAACTGGGGCGAGCCGGTCGCCTTCGCCGACCCGGGACTGCCGCCCGTGGTCTGGTACTCGCTGCTGCACGAACCGCAGGCCGGCGCCGCCGACCCCGAGAGGTCGCTGGCCAACCTGCTCGGACGGGCCCGGGCGGTCGCCCTGCACACCGCGTCCGCCGGCGCCACGATCGGCGAGATCGCGCGCGCCGCCGGGGTGTCGGCCTCCGCCGCGAGCAGACACGCCACCGCCCTGCGCGACGCGGGACTCATCGCCTCGGTCCGGCACGGGCCGAGCGTGCTGCACACCCTCACGCCCACCGGCGCGTCCGTCCTGCGCGCCGCGCGGGGCGAGCCCTGAGGGCAACGGCGACGGCCCGCCGGTTCCATGACCGGCGGGCCGTGCTGGTGCTACGGGGCGGGCGTCAGCTGCAACCGCTGTTGGACTTGTAGGTCGCGTAGTGCCACACGTTCTTGTGGTAGAAGCGGTACTTGCCGTCCTCCGTACGGAAGATGTCGAAGTAGTACCGCGAACCGTGGTAGCGGATCTTGTACTTGGTGGCGTTGGTGGAACCGGTGCTGCGGTACTCCAGCTCGCCCGCGCGGGTGGAGGAGTTCCACTTGTCGTCGGCCGCGCCGAAGGTCTTGTTGCCGACCTTGCCGTCCTGCGTCAGACCCCAGGCCTTCTGCAACTGCTTCGTGGCGTAGGCGGTGTTCGAGCCGAACCTGCCGTCGATGTCGGCGTAGTCGAACTGCGTGCCGTTGCTCTCCTTGACGCCCTCGGCGTACAGGATGATCTGCCACAGGCAGGTCGCGTTGGTGTCGTTGTGCGACGCCGTCGACAGCGTGCCCTCGTCGGCGAAGTCGTCGTAGAACGAACCGCCCCCGCTGATGTAGCCGTTGGACGCGGATGCCGAGGCCGGCGACGCGCTCACCGCGAGCGTGCCGGCGACGGCGGCGCTGATCGCGGCGGTGGCCAGGCGGGTGCGGGTCATGCGAAAGGTCATGCGGGTCCTTCCCCCGTGGAAGAGATGTTCGAAGTGGCGATTGCCGTGATCATGATGACGGAGGGAAGGGGATCAAGGGAAGTTGCATGTGTAACGGGTATGCCGCAGAACCGTCTTCAGCCGGAACGCGCTCCCGGGTCCGGACGCCGTCGCCGCTCTCCGGGTGGTGCCCCCGGCCGCCGTGGCGGGGGCGGAGAACGACGGTGACGGAAACCGTTCGGGGAGCGACGCGCCCCGCTGACCTCAACTGTCGCCCGGAGAGGGCGGATCCGGCGACCCTGTTGCGGTGCAGCGCAAAAGCCCTGTCCACGGCGGGAGAAGGCGATGCTCCGGCCGCCGCGTGCGCGGATCAGGCACAGTGCCGCCGGCGCACGGCGGCGGCCGCGCACCGCACCCGCCGGGACAGCGTCGCCGTGTCCACCCGGTCGGCGTGCGCACGGGCCAGACAGTCCCGGACGATCTCCCGCCAGGCGTCCGGGAGTTCGGGGGACAGCCGTAACTCGCGCGCTCCCCTCGCGTACCGCATCACCGCGTCGCAGCGGGCGTCCGTGGTACCGCCGGGGAGGGGGAACGCGCCGGTCATGAGCTGGTGGGCGAGGACTCCGAAGGCCCACACGTCGGCGGCCGGACGGATCCGCGCGCCCCGCTCGTCCATCTCCGGCCACAGCAGCTCCGGAGGCGAGTAGTCCGGGGTGGAGAAGGCGGGCGCGTAGGCGTGCGCGCCCTCCATTTCCGCGGCCAGGCCGAAGTCCGCCAGCCGGGCCGAACCGTCCCCCATCAGCAGGACGTTGGCGGGTTTCAGATCCCCGTGCACCCAGCCCGCCCCGTGCAACTCAGCCAGGCCCTCGCAGATCTCGGCGAGCAGCGGACCGGGCTCCGCGACCCGCGCCGCGTCCAGGGACCCTTCCGCCTTCTCCAGTACGAGGACGGTGGCGCCGTCGAGTTCCGGCCGGCCGGGGTCGTCGACGGCCGGCGTCTCGTACATCCGGATCAGCCGTGGTGACCGCAGCCGGCCGAGCAACTCGACCTCCCGGTCGGCCAGTTCCCGCAAGTGACGCAGCCGGCGCGGGGAACGGCCGCCGGTGGGCAGGAACTTCAGGGCCGCGGCCCCCGGCCCGCCGGCACCGGCGCGTCGGCCCGCGTAGACGGTGGCGAACGCGCCCGAGGCCAGGGGATCGAGGACCTCCCAGCTCCCGACCCGATAGCCCCTCGGGACGCGCACAGGCATGACGTCGTTCATCCTCGATCCCCCTTTGCCGCACCGCACCCCCGGCCGCGCCCGCATCGTCACACGTCGGTGTGCCGTGGATCACTTCCGCGAACGGGAAGACTTCAGCGCGCACTCATTGCCGCATCGAGCACCGCCAGATCGTCCTCGCGCACGAGGTCGAAGCGGAGCGCCAGCGAGACCAGCGTCTCCTTCTTGCCGTTCACGCGCTGTCCGGGCTCCGCGGTGTCGGGGCCCGGTCGCAGGCCCAGCTTCAGGGCGAGGTAGTCGATGTTCCAGTAGACGGCGGAGCGGCTGGCCGCGGGCCACACCGGGCGCAGCCGCTCCACCAGTTGCTCCACCGCGGGCAGCGGGGCGTGCGGTGCACCGCGCAGCCGGGGTTCGCACAGGGCGGCCAGCACCGTGAAGTACCGCTTGGTGCGGTCGAGGGCGAACGCCGTGCGGTCAGCGGCCCGGAGAGCTCGTGCCGGGCAACGCTGCGGAAGCTGTGCCGGGGGGCCCAGACGTCGAAGGTGAGCAGGTCGCCCGCGGCCGGGAGGACCACACGGGCGAACTCGAAGGGCACCGGGGCGTCCACCCGGCCGGGCGCGACCTTGATGTGCTCGCCCGCGCCCTCGGGGTTCTCGACGACGTAGGTCTGGTCCTTGCTGAGGTTGGTCAGCAGCCAGTAGGTGCGATGGGCGGTGATCTCCCCGGCGATCCGGGGGACCCCCTCATGGGCGATGGTCAGTCCGCCGGGTGTCCCGGTTCGGCCGAACACGAGCCGTTCACCGGTGCCGATCCTGATCTGGTCGTCCGTATGCGCGCAGGCGGGAGGTACGACGATGACGCTGTACATGGACTCGTCCCCTTGTCCGATCCATGAGGGCCACCCTCCCCCGGTCCAACGAAGGCGAGGGTAAGGGACGAGCCCCTGAGATCGGCAGGGTTGTCCGCCGCACGGCGAGTCGGTGAACGCGGGACCGCCGGGGACGCACGAGGGCCGTGCCCACCTCGTTCGGGTGGGACACGGCCCTCGGAGTGGACTGTGCGAGGCGCTCAGAAGCGCGGGCGGTTGAACCACTCGGCGCTGGTCCGCTTCGCCGCGAAGATGATCAGCAGGATCGCCACGATGATGATGAGCAGGCCGATGCCCCACGCGGCGATCATGAAGATGCCGGTGATGATCGCGAACGAGCCGTAGACGATGGAGCAGACCCGGACGCCGTTGCCGCCCTTGGCGTACTGGACCACCAGCGCCAGGCCGAGCAGCGCGAAGACCGCGGCGAGGCCGATGAGGAAGACGAGGATGCCCTTGCCGAGGTCGGCGATCGCCTCGGCCTGCGAGTTGTTGGAGAGGTCGGCCTCGGCCACCAGCTCGTCCCACTGGGTCAGGCTGTAGCCGTACAGCGCCGCGATGACCGCGTGCGCCAGCACGATGACACCGAGCATGATCTGCGCGGCGCGGGTGATGCCGGGCATCTGGGCCGGTCCGGCCGGCGGATAGCCGTAGCCCTGCATCGGCGGGGCCGCGGGGTAGGCGCCGTAGCCCTGCTGCGGGACTCCGGGCGGGGCCTGCTGCGGGTAGCCGTAACCGGGAGCGGGGGGCTGCTGCTGGGGCGGGGGCCCGTAAGGGCTGTTCGGGTCGCCGAAACTCATGGCGATGTTCCTCCGTGTGAACCGATGTGTGGGGACGACGAGCGGCACGGTTCGGAGGAAGGTTCAACAGATGCGGTTCGTCCCCCCGGTACTGCCCGCGGCACTGTGCCGCAATCGTGTTTCAGTGGCCGGTTCGTTGTCCAGCCGCAATCCGTATGTGTTGTGCAAGTGCAACCTCGCTGATCATGCCAGGGTCCAAGGGGTGGATACGCCGGGACCCGGATTGGAACCGGGACCCTGTCATCCGGGAGGATGGGCCCATGACCGCCCAGATTCTCGATGGCAAGGCCACCGCAGCCGCGATCAAGTCCGACCTGACCGCCCGGGTGGCGGCGCTGAAGGAGAAGGGCGTCACGCCCGGCCTCGGCACGATCCTGGTCGGGGACGACCCCGGCAGCCAGAAGTACGTCGCCGGAAAGCACCGCGACTGCGCGGAGGTCGGCATCGCCTCCATCCAGCGCGAGCTGCCCGGTACCGCGACCCAGGAGGAGATCGAGGCGGTCGTACGGGAGCTGAACGAGGACCCTGCCTGCACCGGCTACATCGTCCAACTGCCGCTGCCCAAGGGCATCGACGAGAACCGCATCCTCGAACTGATGGACCCGGACAAGGACGCCGACGGTCTGCACCCGATGAACCTCGGCCGGCTCGTCCTCAACGAGCCCGCCCCGCTGCCCTGCACCCCCAACGGCGTGCTGACCCTGCTGCGCCGCTACGGCGTGGAGATCAAGGGTGCGGAGGTGGTCGTGGTCGGCCGCGGGGTCACGATCGGCCGCCCCATGCCGCTCCTCCTCACCCGCCGCAGCGAGAACGCCACCGTGACCCAGTGCCACACCGGCACCCGCGATCTGTCCGCGCACCTCAAGCGCGCCGACATCATCGTCGCAGCCGCCGGTTCGGCCCACCTCGTCCGCCCCGAGGACGTCAAGCCGGGCGCGGCCGTGCTCGACGTCGGTGTCTCGCGCAGCGCCGAGGGCAAGATCGTGGGCGATGTCCACCCGGACGTCGCCGAGGTGGCCGGCTTCATCTCCCCGAACCCTGGCGGTGTCGGCCCGATGACCCGGGCCCAGCTGCTGGTCAACGTGGTCGAGGCGGCGGAGCGCAGTGTCGACTGAGCCGGTGGGGGACGACCACGAGGTGCGGGACGCGGTCAGCGCGCCCGACGCCGAGGGCCGGCCGCGCCGTACGACCCGCCGCTTCCCGCTGTTCACCCGGGACACCGCGCGCCCCGAGGGCGGCGGCCGGGCGGCACCCGGTGACGCCCCGGCGCCCGCCCGCCAGTGGCCCATCCTGCTGGTCACCGGGCTGGTCGCCGTCGGCCTGCTGGTGACCGCCCTGGACGCCTTCCGCGCCGGGACCCTGCTGATCGGCGCCGCCCTGCTCTGCGGCGGCCTGCTGCGCTGGATACTGCCCGGCGTCGGCATGCTCGCGGTCCGCTCCCGCTTCACGGACATCGTCACGTACGGCGTGCTGGGCACCGCGATCGTCCTGCTCGCCCTGATGGTGCAGCCGAACCCGCTGCTGGAGATCCCGTTCCTGAAGGACACCCTGCACTTCACGGTCAGCAACTAGCGCTCGTACGTACGCACAGCGGCGGTCCGTCCTCTCCCCCGAGCAAGGACGGGCCGCCGCCGTGCGTTCACCCTCCCGCGCCGGGAAGCCCCGGTTCAACGGCCGGCAGGGCGCTGTGGCACAGCGGTGACCGTTCCGACACGGTGTGCGGGCCGTGCCACAGGGCGCGGTCCCGCGGAACCGATCACCGTCCGCCGTCGTCTGCTCAGGGCGGCCGTGGGGCCGGCGGTGGCGCTGGTGCTCGCGGTGGTGATCGGGGCTTTCGTACTGGGCTGAGAAGGCAGCGAGTTGCGTGCTGTCCGTGACGGGATATGTGCGTTCTGTGTGTCGATGTGTTGACAAGTTTGCGGATTTGGAAGGAAGTCGTTCGACAGTCGGGCTAGCCTGGCCAATCGGGACGGTCCGGGACGTCCCGAACGGCTGTCAGCGGCGTCACCGGGGGGAGACCGGCCGCAGGGGAACGGGCGGTGGAAGACTGGACCGCGGCCCGGTGGGCGTGCGACGGTGCATGCCCACAGCCCCCATGCTCCCGTGCGCCCCCACCCCGGGAACTGAGATCCTGACCGGGCGCATCCCTGTGGGTAGCCACATCGGGGACTCGGCAGAGGGCACGCGCGCGGGGGATAGAGACAGCACGACCGGGGGGAAGAGGGGGGAAGCAATGCCTCGTTGGCGGGACTTGCCGGATGAACTGGATCCGCAGGTCAGAGAGTTCGCGAGCCAGCTGCGCCGACTGGTGGACCGCAGTGGTCTGAGCGTCGCGGCGGTGGCCGACCGGACGGGTTACAGCAAGACGTCCTGGGAGCGGTATCTGAACGGGCGGCTGCTGGCGCCGAAGGGTGCCATCGTCGCGCTGGCGGAGGTCACCGGGACCAATCCGGTCCATCTCACGACGATGTGGGAGCTGGCCGAGCGGGCGTGGAGCCGTTCGGAGATGCGGCACGACATGACCATGGAGGCGATCCGGATCTCCCAGGCGCGGGCCGCGCTCGGGGAGTTCGGCGCGCCTCCGGCGAACGCCAAGGGCAGCAGGACGGCCCGCCGCGGCGGCAGCGCGACGGCGACGCCGGGCGTGGCGGGACCGGCCGGCGTGGCACCCACGGTGCCGCCGCGGTCGACGGCGCCGGCGGCGGGCCGTGACGACCGGGACGCGGGCGCGGTGCGTGACGCGGGTCCGGTGCGGGACGCGGCGGAGGAGGCGGCGGCCTCGTCGTCCTCGTCCTCGTCGGCGGGGTCCGGCGCCAACTCGTGGGGGCTCCAGGGCTATCGGGGCCCGTCCGCGGTGAGCGGTACGGGCGGCCCCGGCGGTGGCGGCGGCACCGGCGGTACGGCATCGGCGACGCCCTCCACCCCGTCGTACGCCGAACCCCCGCGGGCGTCACGGCGCGCCGGCCCGCCTCCGGGCGAGGGCGGGGGCAAGCGCCGGCTGACGATGTTCCTGGCCGGGGTCGTGGGGGTGCTGGTCGTCGTGGCGGCCGTGTTCTTCCTGACCGACCCGGGCGGCAAGAAGAAGGACGAGGGCGGCGACGCCTCCCCGTCCCCGACGGTCACCAAGGACGTCGACCTGCCGCCGGGCGTCAAGTGCAGCGGAGCCTCCTGCACGGGCAAGGACGCCGAGAGCATGGGGTGCAGCGGCGATCTGGTGACGACGGCGCAGACGGCGACGGTCGGCACCACGGTCGTCGAGGTCCGTTACAGCGAGACCTGTGGCGCGGCCTGGGGCCGCATCACCCAGGGCACCCAGGGCGACAAGGTCAGCGTGAAGGCCGGCAAGTCCGAGCAGACCGGCGCCATCACCCTCGCCGAGGACACCATCGCCTACACCCCGATGGTCGCGGTGAAGGACGCGGGCGACGCGACGGCCTGCGTGACCCTGGCGGCGGGGCAGGAAGGCTGCACGCAGGAGCCGTAACAAGTTCCCGGGGCGCGGGAATACTCCGCTCCATCGGGGGCACGCGCCCCGTACCCCCACGGGAGTCCGGCATCCGGTACCCCCACAGGCGGCCGTCCCAGTCCCACCTCTCCCGGACCGGGCGGCCGCCTCTTTCATGGGCCGGGGGTTGCCTCTTCGGGGTGCTGTGGGCTGGGCCACACCGACCCGGACGTCGGGGATCACGCGGGCGCGATAGCCTGACCGCTGGATCTCTTGATACCAAGAGATCGATCATCTGTACGTCCGTACCGGGGCAGTGCCGCCCCACCGCCAGCTGTCATACGGAGAACGCCATGACCCGCACTCCCGTGAACGTCACCGTCACCGGCGCGGCCGGCCAGATCGGTTACGCCCTGCTCTTCCGCATCGCCTCCGGCCAGCTGCTCGGCGCGGACGTGCCGGTCAAGCTGCGCCTGCTGGAGATCACCCCGGCGCTGAAGGCCGCCGAGGGCACGGCCATGGAGCTGGACGACTGCGCGTTCCCGCTGCTTCAGGGCATCGAGATCAGCGACGACCCGAACGTCGCCTTCGACGGCGCCAACGTCGCGCTGCTCGTCGGCGCCCGCCCCCGCACCAAGGGCATGGAGCGCGGTGACCTCCTGGAGGCCAACGGCGGCATCTTCAAGCCGCAGGGCAAGGCCATCAACGACCACGCCGCGGACGACATCAAGGTCCTCGTCGTGGGCAACCCGGCCAACACCAACGCCCTGATCGCCCAGGCGTCCGCCCCGGACGTACCGGCCGAGCGCTTCACCGCGATGACCCGCCTGGACCACAACCGCGCGCTGACCCAGCTCGCGAAGAAGACGGGCTCCACGGTCGCCGACATCAAGCGTCTGACGATCTGGGGCAACCACTCCGCCACCCAGTACCCGGACATCTTCCACGCCACCATCGCCGGCAAGAACGCCGCCGAGGTCGTGAGCGACGAGAAGTGGCTGGCCGACGACTTCATCCCGACCGTCGCCAAGCGCGGTGCGGCGATCATCGAGGCCCGTGGCGCCTCCTCCGCCGCCTCGGCCGCCAACGCCGCCATCGACCACGTCCACACCTGGGTCAACGGCACCGCCGACGGCGACTGGGTCTCCATGGGCATCCCGTCGGACGGCTCCTACGGCGTCCCGGAGGGCCTGATCTCCTCCTTCCCCGTCACCACCAAGGACGGCAAGTACGAGATCGTCCAGGGCCTGGAGATCAACGAGTTCTCCCGCGCCCGGATCGACGCCTCGGTCGCCGAGCTCGCGGAGGAGCGGGACGCGGTCCGCGCCCTCGGCCTCATCTGAGCCCCGGCTCCCTCAGCACAGCCCGCACAGGCCCCGTACCGGTTTCGGCCGGAACGGGGCCTGTGGCCTGTTCTGCCGCTACCGTCGGAAAAGCGGTACCGGGTACGGCGATTCGGGGGACTCGCGATGAGCGGCTGGGGACACGAACCGAGCGAGGAACGCGGCCGGGCCCCCTGGTCCGCGCGCCAGCCGGACGGCACCGTACCGCCGTGGTCCACGGCCGAGACCCAGACGTACGGCGGCCACCGGCCCGCCCCCGCCCCGCCGCGTGCTCCGCGTCCTCGCCGCCTGGTCCTGGCCCTGCTGGCCGCGGTCGTCCTGGGTGTGGGCGCGGGCGCCGGGGTGTGGGTCCTGATCAGGGAGGACGACAGCGGCGGCGCGGCCGGGGCCATCGAGGTCACCGCGACGACTTCACCGCCGTCCGGGACGAGCACCTCGCCGTCCGCCGGGATGTCGACAGCCCCGGGATACCGCCGCGCCCAGGACCCCGTCGGCTTCACCCTCCTCGTCCCCGAGGAGTGGATCCGCCGTCAGAAGGCGGGCGAGGAGGCCCCGGTGGTCTTCTACGACGCCCCGGACGACGGCCGTCAGCTCCAGATCTTCAGGGTCGCCGAGCCGACCGTCGAGGAGTCGCTCGCGCAGGCCGAGAACGCCCCCGGCTACGGCTTCGCGAGCCGCCCCGGCTACCGGGCCCTCGCCCGCGACTCGGGCTCCGGCTTCGAGGAGCTGACCTACCGCTACGACGACGAGGACAAGGGCCCCCGTCTTGTCGTCGACCACCGCTTCGAGGCCGCCGACGGCACGCCGTACGCGATCCGCGCCAGCGGCCCGGAGGAGCTGGCCCCCGAGCGGATCCGCGCGCCCCTCACCACGGCCCTGACCTCCTTCTGCCCGGCGGCCGGCGCGTGCGGGTGACGGGACGTCAGGGGCTCGGCAGCCGCTTCTCGAACCAGTGGCTCGCATAGACGCTGTCGTCGTAGCGCGGGATCTCGGTGTACCCGCAGGCCCGGTACATCGCCTGCGCCTCACCGAGCGCCGCATGCGTGTCCAGCCGTACGACCGGCAACCGCCGGGCGGACGCCTCGCCTTCGAGCGCGCCGAGCAGCCGCCGGGCGAGTCCCAGGCGGCGGGCGGCGGGGTGCACCCACACATGCCGGATCTCGCCCACTCCGGGCTCCAGCCGCCGCAGCGCCCCGCAACCCACCGGCGCGCCCTCCTCGTACGCGACGAAGAACGCCCCGGCGTCGCCCGAGACCTCCCCTGGGCGGACGAGGTCGGCGGGGTCGAAGCCCTCGGGGAAGCGGGCGTCGAGGTCGGCGGCGTAGGCGTCGAGGCACGCGCGGGCGTCCGCGCTCGCCCCGTCGACGAGACAGACGCTGATGGCGGCCAGGCGCAGCAGGCGGCGGGTGGTGGACATCGCCTCGGCCAGTTCGGCGCGCTGTTCCGCGGTGAGGCCGCCGAGCAGTTCGGCCACCAGGGCGTTGGCGCGGCGCTGCTGCTCCTTGAGCTCGATGCGGCCGGCCGGGGTCAACTCGACCATCCGCAGCCGGTTGTCGTCCGGGTGCACGCTGACCCGGATCAGGCCCTGCGCCTCCAGCGCCTTGGCCATCCGGCTCAAGTAGCCCGCGTCCAGGCCGAGTCGGTTCCGCAGCTCGCGCAGGGAGACCGGCTCCGCGATCTCGAACAGCAGCCGGGCCTCGCCGAGCGGGCGGTCCTGGCCGAGATAGTGGTCGTCGAGGGCGCCGATCCGGCGCGTGAAATAGCGGTTGAAGCGGCGGAATGCCGTCACATGTTCCGTCGACACGGGTTCCATATTTCTTTGACTTTAGTCAAACGATTCGGAAGAGTCCAGTGGTTGTCAGTACCCGCGCCTAGGCTGCGGCGCATGAGTGAGAACACCGAGATCTTGCTTGAACCCCCGGTCGCGGGCGACGAGGCCGACACCCTGGTCGGCTCCCTGGAGCGGCAGCGCCGCACCTTCGCCTGGAAGTGCGAGGGCCTGGACGCGGCGGCCCTGGGCACCCGCCTCGCGCCCTCCGCGCTCACCGTTGGCGGACTGATCAAGCATCTGGCCCTGGTGGAGGCCGACTACTTCACCCTGCGACTGCTCGGGGAGGACCCGGGACCGCCGTGGAACACGGTGGACTGGGACGCGGAGCCGGACTGGGAGTGGCGTTCGGCCGCCGGGCACACCCCCGAGGAGCTGTACGCGCTCTGGCTCACCGAGGTCACCCGCTCCCGGGCGAACATACGCAGGGCACTGGCGGACGGCGGCCCCGGCGGGCTCGTGTCCTACACCACACGGGCCGGTGAGTCGCCCAGCCTGCGCCGTCTGCTGATCGACATGGTCGAGGAGTACGCGCGCCACCTCGGCCAGCTGGACCTGATCCGTGAGTCGATCGACGGCCGGGTGGGGGAGGACCCGCCGGAGGACTACCGGCCGTTCTAGTCCGGTACCGGCCGTGCCGAGGCCCGCGGGAGCGGGTGTGACGTGGGTCGCATCGGCGACCTGTCACGTCCGCGGGGGGCCGCTTGTCCCATGGGCGTCACCGGTACGGAAGCCGGTGCCGAACAGGGGAGATCGAGATGTCGAACGGCCACCACATCGTGGTTCTCGGCGCGGGCTACACCGGAATGTTCGCCGCGGTGCGGCTGGCTCACCGCACCCGTCGGACGGGCGTGCGGATCACTCTGGTCAACCCGACGGGCCGGTTCGTGGAGCGGCTGCGGATGCACCAGGTCGCCGCCGGACAGACGCTGGCCGAGCACCGGATCCCGAGCATGCTCGCGGGAACCGGTGTCCGGTTCGTCGAGGGCACCGCCACCGCGATCGACCCCGAGGCGCGGACCGTCACCATCGGCGGGGACATGTCCCTCGGCTACGACACCCTCGTCTACGCGCTGGGCAGCTCGACCGACACCGGCAAGGTCCCCGGCGCCGACGCCCACGCGTTCACCCTCAACAGCATCGAGATCGCGGGCCGGTTCGCCGAGCGGCTGACCGAGGTCGCCGCGGCCGGCGGCACCGTCACCGTCTGCGGCGGCGGTCTGACCGGTGTCGAGGCGGCCACGGAGATCGCGGAGAGCCACCCGGGACTGCAGGTCACGCTGATCAGCCAGGACGAGCCCGGCGGCATGATGGGGGACAGGGCCCGCGGCTACCTGCACCGTGCGCTGGACCGGCTCGGCATCAAGGTGGAGAGCGGCGCCCGGGTCGCCAAGGTGCTGCCCGAGGCGGTCGAGCTGGCCGACGGCCGGATCGTCCCCTCCGCCGCCTGTCTGTGGACCGCCGGGGTCAAGGTGTCGCCGCTGGCCGCCGAGGCCGGGATCGCCACCGACGAGCGGGGCCTGATCGTGGTCGACGGCTCGCTGCGGTCGGTGTCCCACCCGGAGATCCATGCCATCGGTGACGCCGCCGCCGTCCGGCTGGCCTGGGGGCGGATCCACGGCACCTGCCAGAGCGGGCTGCCCACCGCGCAGTACACCGCCGACACCATCGCGCGGCTGGTCAGGGGCAGGACCGTGAAGCCGTTCCGGTTCGGGTACTTCCACCAGCCGGTCAGCCTCGGCCGCCGGGACGCCGTCATCCAGTTCACCAAGGCCGACGACACCCCCGCCCGCTGGTGGCTCACCGGGCGAAGCGCCGTGATGTACAAGGAGTTCGTCAGCGGCAGCCCGTTGCTGACCTACCGGTTCAGCAAGCGCATGAACGTCACCACCGTCGTCTCCAAGGGTGGCCGGGCCACCCGCAGGCCCGCGGTATGACAGGCGTGCTGGCTCCCAGCGCGGTGATAAGGGCCTTGCCGCCCGGTTCACGGCGCTGGGAGCATGACGCGGTGATGGACATGGCCACGGGGCAGGACCCGTATCTCGAACACCGCCGGCTGCTGTTCGCGACCGCCTACCGCATGCTGGGCAGCGTCGCCGACGCCGAGGACGTCCTCCAGGACGCCTGGCTGAGCTGGAGCACCGCGGACCGTTCGACGATCCGCCACCCCAGGGCCTATCTGGTGCGCACGGTCACCAACCTCTCCCTGAACCGCCTCACCTCGGCCCGGGCCACCCGCGAGACCTACGTCGGCCCATGGCTCCCCGAACCCCTGCTGACCTCGCCCGACATCGCCTCGGAGGCAGAGTTGGCCGACTCCGTCTCGACCGCGATGCTGGTCGTCCTCGAAACCCTCAGCCCCGTCGAACGCGCCGTCTTCCTGCTCCGCGAGGTCTTCGGCTACTCCCACACCGAGATCGCCGAGGCCCTGGACCGCCCCGAGCCGACGGTCCGCCAGATCGCCCACCGGGCCCGAGCGCATGTGCAGGCCCGCAGGCCCCGCTTCGACGCCGACCCCGCCCAACGGCAGCAGGTCACCGACCAGTTCCTCGCGGCATGCTCGGGCGGCGACCTCAACGCCGTCATGGAACTCCTCGCGCCCGAGGTGACCTCCTGGGCCGACGGCGGCGGCAAGGTCACCGCGGCCCGCCGTCCGATGCACGGCGTCGAGAACGTCGCCCGCTGGATGCTGGGCTTCATGGCCAAGCCCGAACTGGCCGCCATGACCATGGAGTCCGCCGTCATCAACGGCGAACTCGGCATCCTGGCCAAGCTCGACGGGCAGACCATCGGCGCCCTGACCTACGACGTCGCCGACGGCCGCATGCACAACCTGCGGTTCCAGGTGAACCCCGACAAGCTCGGCGGACTGACCCCGGACAACGGCCTGACGCTTCCCGGAGTGCTCTAGACGCTCTGCAACTCGTCCTGGAGCTTGTCGATGTCGACCGTGTCGTCCGCCGACGGAGTCCGTGACGGCACCGGCTCGTCGTACTCGGAGAACCTCAGCCGCACATCGATGTCCTCGCCGCGCTGGCCGGCCTCGACCAGCAGGTGCGGCGAGTCGGCGGTGACGTAGAGCGTGGTCCGCGCGCCGTCCACCTCGCCGGTGAGCGGGATGACGTCCACGCCGCCCCGGGTGGTCTCCTCGCCCTTCTTCAACGAGGTCGTCCCGGGCGAGGAGCCGGAGTCGACGTCCCGCTGGAAGTTGCTCAGATCGCAGGTGTCGGCCATGCCCTTGAGCAGCGCGTCGTCCGTGGAGCCGTGGATGTAGCGGTCCTCGAACAACTCGGCCACCGCGTCGCCCTCACCGCCCGGCACCTGCGCCTTCCAGAACGCGGTGTCCGGCTTCATCCACACCTCGTCGCCCCGTTTGACGATCTCGACGCTGCCGCCGTCCGAGCCCATCTCCATCGTCCCGACGCAGTTCCCGGACCGGTCCAGGGACAGCTCCATCGACGTCGGCTGGGTCCGGCTCGTCTCCGTGCCCGCGCTGCGGTCCGTCAGCTTCAGATGGACCGACTTGGCGTCGAGGAGGTTGGACTCCGCCTCCTCGGCGAGCTCCTGCGCGGTGGGATCGTCGACCGCTGCCGCCGTCGGTGCCAGCAACAGCGTCGCGCCCACCGCGGCCGAGATCAGCGCCCTGACGGCCATCGGCGTCACCTCCGTGGTGCACGGCCTGGTGCGCGGCCTGGCGCGCATCACTCCCCAGGTTACGTTTTGCCCTATTTGCCCGCATGTTCAGTGACGCCGCCCACTTTCGGCCCCGAAACGCGCATGCATCCGGGGGCCCCGGGCAGGCGGACGCGGTCCCCGAAGGTGACACCCGTGTGACTCAGGGGAACGGAACAGGAACGGAAGGCAATACCGATCATGGCAAGGCAGCACGAACGACGGACGATCCATGTCGACGGCGAGTGGCGGGACGCGATCTCCGGAGCCACCCGAGACATCATCGACCCAGCGGACGCCCGGCCCTTCGCCGTGGTCGCCGAGGGCGACGAGAAGGACACCGACCTGGCGGTCGAGGCCGCCCGCCGCGCATTCGACCAGGGCGACTGGCCGCACACCCCGGTCGCCGAGCGCGCCGCCCTGCTGCGCCGCGTCGCCGACCTCCTGGTGCGCGACCGCGAGGAACTCGGCCTGCTGGAGAGCCGCGACGCGGGCAAGACCCTGGAGGAGGGCCGCGTCGACATCGACTGTGTCGCCGACGCCTTCCGCTACTTCGCCGGCCTTGTCGCCGCCGAGGCCCCGGGCCGGGTGGTGGACGCGGGCTCGCCCGACATCCACAGCGTCGTCGTGCACGAGCCGGTCGGCGTCTGCGCCCTGATCACCCCCTGGAACTACCCCCTCCTCCAGGCCAGTTGGAAGATCGCCCCCGCGCTCGCCGCCGGCAACACCTTCGTCGTCAAGCCGAGCGAGATCACCCCGCTGACCACGATCGCCCTGATCGACCTGCTGGCCGAGGCGGGCCTGCCGTCCGGCGTCGCGGGCATCGTCACCGGGCCCGGTCACTCGGTCGGCGCCCGGCTCGCCGAGCACCCCGACGTCGACCTCGTCTCCTTCACCGGCGGCCTGGTCAGCGGCATCAAGGTCGCCCAGGCGGCGGCCCCTTCGGTGAAGAAGGTCGCCCTCGAACTCGGCGGCAAGAACCCCAACATCGTCTTCGCCGACGCCTGCGCCAGCGCGGAGGGCTTCGACACCGCCGTCGACCAGGCCCTCAACGCGGCCTTCATCCACAGCGGCCAGGTCTGCTCGGCCGGCTCCCGCCTGATCGTCGAGGAGCCGATCCGCGAGCGCTTCGTCGCCGAACTCGCCCACCGGGCCGGGCAGATCCGCCTCGGCCGCGGCACCGGCACCGGCGTGGAGTGCGGCCCGCTCGTCTCCGAGCAGCAGCGCGCGAAGACCGAGTCCTACGTCGCCTCCGCG
Organism: Streptomyces cinnabarinus; assembly: GCF_027270315.1. Taxonomy (NCBI): domain Bacteria; kingdom Bacillati; phylum Actinomycetota; class Actinomycetes; order Kitasatosporales; family Streptomycetaceae; genus Streptomyces; species Streptomyces cinnabarinus. Next base: position 5,477,074 of record NZ_CP114413.1, read on the forward strand.
CTGGCCGAAGGCGCCGTCCTGCGCACCGGCGGCAAGCGCCCCGAGGGCCTGGGCGACGGCTACTTCTACGAGCCGACCGTCCTCGACGCCTGCCACCGCGAGATGAAGGTCGTACGCGAGGAGGTCTTCGGCCCCGTCCTCACCGTCGAGACCTTCCGCACCGAGGACGAGGCTGTCGCGCTCGCCAATGACACCGAGTACGGCCTGGCGGGCGCCGTCTGGACCGCCGACGCCGGACGCGCCCGCCGGGTGGCCGGCCGGCTGCGCCACGGCACCGTCTGGATCAACGACTTCCACCCCTACCTCCCCCAGGCGGAGTGGGGCGGCTTCGGCAAGAGCGGCGTCGGCCGCGAGCTGGGCCAGGCCGGACTCGCCGAGTACCGCGAGAGCAAGCACGTCTACCAGAACCTCGCGCCGAAGCCGGTCCGCTGGTTCGCCGGCTGAACTCACCCGCCCTCCCCGCATCTTCTGGAGCACCGACCCCATGCCTGAGAACACCCATGTCTACGACTACGTCGTCATCGGCGGCGGCACCGCCGGCTCCGTCATCGCCTCCCGGCTGACCGAGAACCCCGATGTCAGCGTCGCCGTCATCGAGGGCGGCCCGAGCGACGTCGGCCGCGACGACGTACTGACCCTGCGCCGCTGGATGGGCCTGCTCGGCGGCGAACTGGACTACGACTACCCCACCACCGAACAGCCCCGCGGCAACTCCCACATCCGGCACAGCCGCGCCCGTGTCCTCGGCGGCTGCTCCTCGCACAACACCCTCATCGCCTTCAAGCCGCTGCCGTCCGACTGGGACGAGTGGGAGGCGGCCGGTGCCAGGGGCTGGGGCGCGGTGCCGATGGAGGCGTACTACGCCCGGCTGCTGAACAACATCGTCCCGGTCGACGAGAAGGACCGGAACGCCATCGCCCGGGACTTCGTCGACGCCGCGCAGAAGGCGCTCGACGTGCCGCGCGTGGAGGGCTTCAACCAGAAGCCGTTCACCGAGGGCGCCGGCTTCTTCGACCTTGCCTATCACCCGGAGAACAACAAGCGGTCCTCCGCCTCGGTGGCCTATCTGCACCCGGTGATGGACGAGCGCCCGAACCTCACGATCCTGCTGGAGACCTGGGCGCACAAACTGGAGCTGAACGGCACCCGCGCCGAAGGGGTCCACGTACGCGCCAAGGACGGCGCGGAGTTCCTGGTCCAGGCCCGCAACGAGGTGCTGCTGTGCGCGGGCGCCGTCGACTCGCCCCGGCTGCTGCTGCACTCCGGCATCGGCCCCCGCGAGGACCTGGAGGCGCTCGGCATCCCCGTCGCCCTCGACCTGCCGGGCGTCGGCGAGAACCTCCTCGACCACCCCGAGTCGGTGATCGTCTGGGAGACGAACGGCCCCATCCCCGAGAACTCCGCGATGGACTCCGACGCGGGCCTGTTCGTCCGCCGCGACCCCGAACACGCGGGCCCGGACCTGATGTTCCACTTCTACCAGATCCCCTTCACCGACAACCCGGAGCGACTGGGCTACGAACGCCCGGAGTTCGGCGTCTCGATGACCCCCAACATCCCCAAGCCGAAGTCCCGCGGCCGCCTGTACCTGACCAGCCCGGACCCCTCGGTCAAGCCCGCCCTGGACTTCCGGTACTTCACCGATGAGGACGACTACGACGGGCGGACGCTGGTCGACGGCATCCGCATCGCCCGCGAGATCGCCAAGGCCGAGCCACTGGCGGGCTGGCTCAAGCGGGAGGTGTGCCCGGGGCCGGAGGTCGTGGGCGACGCCGAGCTGAGCGAGTACGCCCGCAAGGTCGCGCACACCGTGTACCACCCGGCGGGCACCTGCCGCATGGGCGCGCAGGACGACGAACTCGCTGTGGTGGACCCCCAGTTGCGGATCCGCGGCCTGGACGGCATCCGTATCGCGGACGCCTCCGTCTTCCCGACCATGACGGCGGTGAACCCGATGATCGGCGTGCTCATGGTCGGGGAACGAGCCGTCGACCTGATCGGTGGTGATGCGTGATGAGTACTCCCGTGTTCTCCGTGAACGGCCTGTGGAAGGTCTTCGGCCCCAAGGCGTCCAGAGTCCCCACCACCCCCGAACTCGCGGCCCTCCCGCCCGCCGACCTGCGCGCCCGCACCGGCTGCACGGCCGCGGTCAGGGACGTGTCCTTCGACGTCCGCAAGGGCGAGGTCTTCGTCGTGATGGGCCTGTCCGGCTCGGGCAAGTCCACCCTGGTGCGCTGCCTCACCCGGCTGATCGAGCCGACGTCCGGCACCATCGCCATCGACGGCGAGGACGTCCGCGCGATGGACAAGTCCCGGCTGCGCGAACTGCGCCGCCACCGCGCCGCGATGGTCTTCCAGCACTTCGGCCTCCTCCCGCACCGCACGGTCCTCGACAACGTCGCCTACGGCCTGGAGATCCAGGGCGTCGGCCGCTCCGAGCGCCGCAAGCGGGCCGCCGAGGTCGTCGCGAAGGTCGGCCTGGAGGGCATGGAACACCGCAGGCCGAGCCAGCTCTCGGGCGGCCAGCGCCAACGCGTCGGCCTGGCACGGGCACTGGCCGTCGACCCCGAGGTCCTGCTCTTCGACGAGCCCTTCAGCGCCCTGGACCCGCTGATCCGCCGGGACATGCAGGAGGAAGTGGTCCGACTGCACCGCGAGGAGGGCCGCACGATGGTCTTCATCACCCACGACCTGAGCGAGGCCCTCAAGCTGGGCGACCGCATCGCCCTGATGCGCGACGGCGCGGTCGTCCAACTCGGCACCCCCGAAGAGATCGTCGCCTCCCCGGCCGACGACTACGTCCGCGAATTCATCCGCGACGTCCCCCGCGAACAGGTCATCACCGTCCGCACGGCGATGCGCCCCGCCACGACGGACGAAGCGGGCAACGGCCCCGCGATCCCCCCGACCGCGACGGTCTCGGAGGCCATCGAGGCAGTGGCCCGAGCGGGCGCACCGGCCCGGGTCGTGGACGAGGGCCGGTGCCTGGGCGTGGTGGACTCGGCGGCGCTGCTGGGCGTCATCGCGAACGTGACTGACACGGCGGGCGCGGCCGACGCGGCCGACATAGCTGCGGGCAGTCGTGCCGCTGAGGCGGCGCCCGTCCCCGAACAAGGCGCACCCGCCGAGCGCGGGGAAGCGGCCCCACCCACCGCCGACACCAGCGAGGAGCTGGTGTGATGGCCACCGTCACAGCAGCCGCCCCGCGCGCGGCGATCCCTGGCCTGCTGAAGGCCGCCGCCGGACGCAAACTCCTCGTACTGGCCCTCGCCGCCGCAGTCCTCGTCCCCCTCGCCCACGCCCGCTGGGCCAGCGGCGCCTGGCCGACCGCCCTCACCGTCGACCTCACCACCCCCCTCACCGACACCAGCACCTGGATCATCGACAACCGGGACAGCCACCCCCTGTTCCTGTACTTCCTCGGCCACGTCAGCAACGCGGTCGTCCTCGCCGTACGCGCCGTCTACCTGCTCCTCCTCGCCGCGGGCTGGGCCGGCACCACCGCCTTCGCCGCCCTGGTCGCCTGGCGCGTGGCCGGAGCGAGGCTCGCCCTCGGCACCGCCGCCGCCTTCCTGACCTGCGGCGCCCTCGGCATGTGGGTCCCGACCACTCAGACCCTCGCCCTGATGGTGGTCGCCGTCCTCGCCTCGGTCGCGGTCGGCGCGCTCCTGGGCCTCGCCGCGGGCCTCTCCGACCGCCTGGACCGAGCCCTGCGCCCGGTCCTGGACACCATGCAGGTCCTCCCCGCCTTCGCCTACCTCCTCCCGGTCGTCCTGATCTTCGGCATCGGCGTCCCCGCCGCCGTCCTGGCCACCGTCGTCTACGCCGCCCCGCCCATGGCCCGCCTCACCGCCCTGGGCCTGCGCGGCGCCGACAAGGAGGTCCTGGAGGCGGTGGACTCCCTCGGCGCCACCGCCCGCCAGCGGCTGCTCACCGCCCGGATCCCACTGGCCCGCAAGGAACTCCTCCTCGGCGTCAACCAGACGATCATGATGGCCCTCTCCATGGCCGTCATCGCCTCGGTCATCGGCGCCGGCGGCCTCGGTGACCGCGTCTACCAGGCGCTCGCCTCGGTCGACGTGGGCGCGGCCCTGGCGGCCGGTATCCCGATCGTGCTGCTGGCGGTCGTCCTGGACCGCGTCACCGCCGCCGCGGGCGCCGGGACGGAGCGCACCGGCCGCACCGGCCGTGCGGGCTGGGCGTACACCCTGGTCGCCGCCCTCGCCGTAGCCATGGCCGGACGTCTCATGAACCGGCTCGACTGGCCCGACGCCTGGGTGCTGAACATCGCCGAGCCGGTCAACCGGGCCGTCGACTGGATGACCGCCCACCTCTACTCCGGCGTCCCCGTCATCGGCGGCACCGCCGAGTGGGCCGGCCACTTCACCACCTGGGTCCTGGACCCGGTACGCGACGGCCTGCAGTGGCTGCCCTGGTGGGCCGTACTGCTGGTGGTCGCCGCCCTCGCCTGGCTGATCGGCACCTGGCGCACCGCGCTCACCGCGACCCTGGCCATGGCCGCGATCGGCGTCCTCGGCGTGTGGGAGCCGTCCCTGGACACCCTGTCCCAGGTCCTCGCGGCCGTCGCCGTCACCCTGGTCCTGGGCTTCGCGACCGGTATCGCCGCGGCCCGCAGCGACCGCGTGGAGCGTCTGCTGCGCCCGGTGCTGGACGTCTTCCAGACGATGCCGCAGTTCGTGTACCTGATCCCGGTCGTCGCCCTGTTCGGCGTCGGCCGCGCTCCCGCGGTCGCCGCGGCCGTCGTCTACGCGCTGCCCGCCGTCGTCCGCATCACCGCACAGGGCCTGCGCCAGGTCGACCCCGCAGCCCTGGAGTCGGCCCGCTCGCTCGGCGCCACCCCCGCCCAGCAGCTGTGGCAGGTCCAGCTCCCGCTCGCCCGCCGCTCCCTGCTGCTCGCCGTCAACCAGGGCGTGGTCCTGGTCCTCGCCGTCGTGATCATCGGCGGCCTGGTCGGCGGCGGCGCGCTCGGCTACGACGTCGTCTTCGGCCTTGCCCAGGGCGACCTGGCGACCGGCCTCGTCGCGGGCGCCGCGATCGTCTGCCTGGGGCTGATGCTCGACCGGGTCACCCAGCCGACCCGGAAGGGAGCGTGACATGCGCATCCGTATCGCCACGACAGCCGCTGCTGTCGGTGCGCTGCTGCTCACCGGCTGCGGCGCCGCCGACATGACCAAGCAGGCCTCACCCTTCGCGAACGCCCAGGGCGCCCGGACCGTCACCCTGTCCACCCAGTCCTGGGTGGGCGCGCAGGCCAACGTGGCCGTCGCCCAGTACCTGCTGGAGCACGAGCTCGGCTACCGCGTCGACACCGTCCAGGTCGACGAGGTCCCCGCCTGGGACGCGCTCAGCCAGGGCCGCGTCGACGCCATCCTGGAGGACTGGGGCCACCCCGACCAGGAACAGCGCTACGTCCAGGACAAGAAGACGATCGTGAACGGCGGCGACCTCGGCGTCACCGGCCACATCGGCTGGTACGTCCCGACGTACTTCGCGAAGCAGCACCCCGACGTCACCGACTGGAAGAACCTCAACAAGTACGCCGACCAGCTCCGCACCCCCGAGAGCGGCGGCAAGGGCCAGCTGATGGACGGCTCCCCGTCCTACGTCACCAACGACAAGGCGCTGGTGAAGAACCTCAACCTGGACTACCAGGTCGTCTTCGCCGGCTCCGAGGCCGCCCAGATCACCCAGATCAAGCAGTTCGCCAAGGAGAAGAAGCCCTTCCTGACGTACTGGTACGCCCCCCAGTGGCTGTTCAAGAAGGTCCCCCTGACCGAGGTGAAGCTCCCCGCCTACAAGGAGGGTTGCGACGCGGACCCGGAGAAGGTCGCCTGCGCCTATCCGCACACTCCGCTCCAGAAGTACCTCAACGCCGACTTCGCTCAGGACGGCGGCGACGCCGCGGCCTTCCTGAAGAAGTTCCGCTGGACGACGGCGGACCAGAACGAGGTCTCCCTGATGATCGCCGACCAGAAGCTGTCCCCGGAGGAGGCGGCGAGGAAGTGGGTGGACAGCCACGAGTCCACCTGGCGTTCGTGGCTGTCCTGACCGTCACCGCAGCAGCCCGGCGATCCCCTCCGCCGCCCGCCGCTGAAGGTACGGCCCGAATGTGATCCGCGTGGCCCCTCGCTCACCCAGCTCCAAGGGCGAGGGGCCCTCGCCCACTTTGGCGATCGCGTTGACCGGCCCCTGGATCCCGGCCCGCAGCAGCGGCAGTACGTCGACAGGGGCGCCGATCGGATACACACAGTCCGCACCCGCGGCGACATACAACGCGGCCCGCTCGATGACCCGTTCCGGTTCCGCGACACCCCGGATGAAGGTGTCCACACGCGCGTTGACGAACAGCCGGTCCCCGGCCGCCGCGCACACCTCGGCCAGCCAGTCGGCATGTCGCCGCGGGTCCTTGAGCACCCCCTCCTCGGAGTCCTCCAGGTTGCAGCCGACGGCCCCCGCCTCCAGCAGCCGCTCCACCAGCTCGGTCGGCGCCAGCCCGTACCCGCCCTCGACATCCGCCGACACCGGCACGTCCACGGCCCGCACGATCCGCGCCACCGCCGCGAACATCTCCTCGGCCGGAGTCCGCCCGTCCTCGTACCCGAGCGAGGCGGCGACCCCGGCGCTGGGCGTGGCGAGCGCCGGATACCCGGCCGCCTCCAGGGCCCGCGCGCTCGCCGCGTCCCAGGGGCCGGGCAGGATCAGCGGGTCGTCCGGGGCCGGGCGCCGGTGCAGCGCCCGGAACACCTCGACCCGGTCGGTCATCGCCGGCCCGCCTGGTAGTGGCCCGGCGTCATCCGGCAGGTCACCCCGAACCGGTTCCAGGCGTTGATCACCGTGATCGCGGCGAGCAACTGGGCCAGCTCGGCCTCCTGGAACTGAGCCGCCGCCTTCGCGTACACCTCGTCCGGCACGAAACCGTCCGTGAGCACGGTGACCGCCTCGGTCAGGGCGATCGCCGCCAGCTCCTTCTCGGTGTAGAAGTGCGCCGACTCCTCCCACGCGGAGAGCTGGATGATCCGCTCCACGCTCTCACCGGCCGCGATCGCGTCCTTGGTGTGCATGTCCAGGCAGAACGCGCAGTGGTTGAGCTGCGAGGCCCGGATCTTCACCAGCTCCAGCAGCTTCGGGTCCAGGCCCCGCCGCGCGGCCGCGTCCAGCCGGACCATGGCCTTGTAGACATCGGGCACATGCTCGGCCCAGTTCAACCGGGGCGCGTGCTCAGGGGCGTACTCGACAGGGGCGGTGTGATCACTGGTCATCGTCATGCCCTCGACCCTACGAAGACAAAGGCCCAGGAGTATGGTCCATTTCCATGGCAGATACGTGGGCCACTTCAGGAGCCCTGGGCATCGACCTTCACCTGGAACCGGCCGCCGGACCAGGACTGCGCCGGGGCCTGACGGACGCCCTGCGCGAGGCGGTCCGCACCGGCCGGCTCGCCCCCGGCACCCGGCTGCCGTCCTCCCGCTCCCTCGCCGCCGACCTCGGCATCGCCCGCAACACCGTCGCCGACGCCTACGCCGACCTGGTCGCCGAAGGCTGGCTCACCGCCCGCCAGGGCTCGGGCACCCGAGTCGCCGAGGGCCGCTCGGCACCCCCCACCGCCACCGCCCCCACTCCCCGGGCCCGCCACCGCCCTGCCCACGACCTCACCGCGGGCACCCCCGACCTCGCCGCCTTCCCCCGCGCCGAGTGGCTCAAGGCGGCCCGCCGCGCCCTGAACACGGCCCCCTACGACGTCCTCGGCTACGGCGACCCGCGCGGCCGGATCGAACTGCGCACCGCCCTCGCGAGCTATCTCTCCCGGGCCCGGGGCGTCCGCGCCGACCCCGAACGCATCGTCATCTGCTCCGGGTTCGCCCACGGCCTGCGCCTCCTCGGCACCGTCCTGCGCTCCCACGGCGCCCGGACCGTCGCCGTCGAGTCCTACGGGCTGCCCGATCACCGCAAGGTGCTCGCCGGGACCGGCCTGACGACCGCTCCCCTCCCCTTCGACGAACTCGGCACCGACCCGGAACAGCTGCGGGACGCCGGAGCCGTACTGCTCACGCCCGCCCACCAGTTCCCCATGGGTGCCGTCCTGCACCGCACCCGGCGCGCCGCCGTCGTGGACTGGGCACGCCGCACCGGCGGCCTGATCCTGGAGGACGACTACGACGGCGAGTTCCGCTACGACCGCCAGCCGGTCGGCGCACTCCAGGGCCTGGACCCCGATCACGTCGTCCACCTCGGCACCGCGAGCAAATCCCTCGCCCCCGGCCTGCGCCTGGCCTGGCTGGTCCTGCCGCCCGCCCTGGTGGAGGCGGTGACGGCGGCCAAGGGCGACGTGGACACCTGCGGAGTCATCGACCAGCTGACCCTGGCCGAGTTCCTCACCCACGGCGCCTACGACCGCCATGTCCGCGCCTCCCGGCTGCGGTACCGCCGACGCCGGGACGCCCTGGTCACCGCCCTCGCCGAGCGCGCCCCGGACGTCCAGGTCACCGGCATCGCCGCCGGATTGCACGCCGTCCTGTGCCTGCCGCCCGGCACCGAGGCGACCGTCGTCCAGGCCGCCCACTGGCAGGGCCTGTCCCTGCACGGCCTCACCTACTTCCGCCACGAACAGGCACGGGCCGAACCCCTCGACGCCCTGGTCGTCGGCTACGCCACACCCCCGGACCACGCGTGGGCGGGGGCCCTCGAAGCCCTGTGCAGGGTGCTGCCGTAAGGTGATCGCCCAGCCGAGGGACACGGGGAGAGACGGGACATGGCTCAGACGAAGCGCCGACTGCGGTCCAGCACGGTCGTGCTCGGCGGTATGGGAGTCGTCGCGGCGACCCTGACCTCCTGCGGCTCCGAGCCCGACCGCCGCTGCGTCGACCGGGACAGCTACACCTGGGACGGCTACAAGGTCGTGGCCGACAAGAACTGCAAGTCGGGCTCCTCGGGCTCCTCCTCGGGCAGGAGCGGCAAGGGCAAGAAGACCTCGGGCAAGGGCGGCACCGACGCCGCCTGGTACTACGACGCCGAAGTCGAGGGCGGCTACGCCGACTACGGCACCTTCAGCCGCGGCGAGGCCGTCGACCGAGGCGGCTTCGGCTGCTCGGGCTCCGGCAGCGGCGGCGGCTGAGAACCCCCGGACGCATCGCATGGAACGCCGCACCATCACCCCTCGCCCCGACTGGCAACGCACCGTCGAGGAACAGGGGTTGATCTACCCCCTCACCCGCTACCCCGACGACTCCCTGCGCCCGTACTGGGACGAGAGCGCCTACTACGTCTTCTCCCTGGAGGAGGTCGAGGCGCTGGAGGAGGTGGTCGAGGAACTCCACCGCATGTGCCTCGGTGCCGCGGACCACATCGTCACCTCCGGCCGCTTCGCCGACCTCGGCATCACCGACCCGCGCGTGGTCGCCGCGGTCACCGAGGCCTGGCAGCGCCGCGCCGAACTCCCTTCCGTCTACGGCCGTTTCGACCTGCGCTATGACGGCCGCGGCCCGGCGAAGCTCCTGGAGTACAACGCCGACACCCCCACCTCCCTCGTCGAGGCGGCCTCCCCGCAGTGGTTCTGGATGGAGGAGCGCTTCCCCGGCGCCGACCAGTGGAACTCCCTCCACGAACGCCTGGTCGACGCCTGGAAGAAGCAGTCCGCCCTGCTCCCGCCCGGCAGCCCCCTGTACTTCGCGCACTCCTCCGCCGACGAACTCGGCGAGGACCTCATGACGGTCGCCTACCTCAAGGAGACCGCCGAGCAGGCCGGCCTGGACACCGACTGGATCTCCATGGAGGAGATCGGCTGGGACCGGCTCTCCGGCCGCTTCGTCGACAACCGGCTCCGCTTCATCCGCAGCTGCTTCAAGCTCTACCCCTGGGAGTGGCTCACCACCGACCGCTTCGCCGACCATGTCCTGGACACCCTCGACAACGGCGGCGGCACCGGGTCCACCCTGTGGATCGAACCGGCGTGGAAGATGCTCCTGTCCAACAAGGCCCTCCTGGCCATCCTCTGGGAGCTCTACCCCGGCCACCCCAACCTGCTCCCGGCCCATCTCGACGGCCCGCGCGAACTGGCCCGCACCACCGGCTACGTCGCCAAGCCGCTCCTGGGCCGCGAAGGCGCGGGCGTCACCGTCCATGAACCGGGCGTCGACCCCGTCGTCCGCGAAGAACCCTGCTGCTACCAGGAGTTGGCCCCGCTGCCCGACTTCGACGGCAACCGCGTCGTCCTTGGTGCCTGGGTCGTCGAGGACGAGTCGGCGGGCCTCGGCATCCGCGAGTCGGCCGGCCTGATCACCGACGAGTACGCCCGCTTCCTGCCGCACGTGATCCTCTAGGCCGACCGGGGGCCTAGCCCTCCAGCGCGGCCGAGAGCTGCGCCAGCCCCCAGTCCAGATCCTCCTTCGAGATCACCAGCGGCGGCGCGATCCGGATCGTCGAGCCGGGGGCACCGCCCGTGCCCCTGACGCTGTGCGAGCCCGTGTCCTTCACCAGCACACCCCGGTCCATCAGCCGCTCCGATACCGCACGCCCCGTGCCGTACCGCGGGGCGATGTCGACGCCCGCCCACAGTCCGCGCCCGCGCACCGCCGTGACCCGCCCGGCGTCCGCCAGCCCCGCCAGCTCACGGTGCAGATGCGCACCGAGCTCCGCGGACCGCGCCTGGAACTCGCCCGTCCGCAGCATCGCGATCACCTCCAGTGCCACCGCGCAGGCCAGCGGATTCCCGCCGAACGTCGAGCCGTGCTCACCGGGCCGGAACACCCCCAGCACCTCGGCCGACGACACCACCGCCGACACCGGCACCACCCCGCCCCCGAGCGCCTTGCCCAGCACATACATGTCCGGCACGACGCCCTCGTGCTCACAGGCGAACGTCCGCCCCGTCCGGCCGAGCCCCGACTGGATCTCATCCGCCACGAACAGCACGTTCCGCTCCCGGGCCAGCTCCCGCACCGCCGCGAGATACCCCTGCGGCGGCACCAGCACCCCCGCCTCGCCCTGGATCGGCTCCAGCAGCACCGCGACCGTGTTCTCGCTCAGCGCCGACCGCATCGCCGTCAGATCCCCATAGGGCACGATCTCGAACCCCGGGGTGTACGGCCCGAAGTCCGCCCGCGCCTCAGGATCCGTGGAGAAGCTGATCAGGGTCGTCGTCCGGCCGTGGAAGTTGTTGCCGGCGACCACGATCTTCGCCATCTCCGCGGGCACGCCCTTGACCCGGTACCCCCACTTGCGGGCCGTCTTCACCGCGGTCTCCACCGCCTCCGCGCCCGTGTTCATCGGCAGCACCATCTCCATGCCGCACAACTGCGCGAGCTGCTCGCAGAACGCGGCGTACCGGTCGTGATGGAACGCCCGCGACGTCAGCGTCACCCGCTCCAGCTGCGCCTTCGCCGCCTCGATGATCCGCCGGTTGCGGTGCCCGAAGTTGAGCGCCGAATAGCCGGCCAGCAGGTCCAGATACCTCCGACCCTCCACATCCGTCATCCACGCCCCGTCGGCCGACGCGACGACCACTGGCAGCGGCGCGTAGTTGTGCGCACCGTGCACCTCGGCCGCGGCGATGAGGGTTTCCGTAGTGCTCACGGGACCTCCAGAAGACACCGGAAGACAAGCGGACCCCCTTCCTATCCTTGCTCGGATGGTGGACGCGGGACCTTCACCCGACGGCGCGCCCGGTAGGCTGACCAGCGGGCCGTGACTGGCGCGCTGGGATGGGAACGACCATCGGGGAGCGGCCTGGTGGTGACTGTGTGCCGTGCGCCTGGGCCGAACCGTGAACGCTGAACGCCACACCGTCCGGAGGCCGACATGCCCGAGCAGCCCCTTTCCCCTGAATCCACCGCCTTCCGCGCCGCCCTCGACGTCATCCGCGCCGTGGAGCCGCGGGTCGCCGACGCCATCGGCCAGGAGGTGCACGACCAGCGCGAGATGCTCAAGCTGATCGCCTCCGAGAACTACGCCTCCCCGGCCACCCTGCTGGCGATGGGCAACTGGTTCAGCGACAAGTACGCCGAGGGCACCATCGGCCGCCGCTTCTACGCCGGTTGCCGCAATGTCGACACCGTCGAGTCGCTCGCCGCCGAGCACGCCAAGGAACTCTTCGGCGCCCGCCACGCCTACGTCCAGCCGCACTCCGGCATTGACGCCAACCTGGTCGCCTTCTGGTCCGTGCTCGCCGCCCGGGTCGAGACCCCGGCCCTGGAGAAGGCCGGCGTCCGCCAGGTCAACGACCTCTCCGACGCCGACTGGGCCGAACTGCGCCAGGCCTTCGGCAACCAGCGCATGCTCGGCATGTCCCTGGACGCCGGCGGCCACCTCACCCACGGCTTCCGCCCGAACATCTCCGGCAAGATGTTCGACCAGCGCTCCTACGGCACCGACCCGGTCACCGGGCTCGTGGACTACGAGGCCCTGCGCGCCTCCGCCCGCGAGTTCAAGCCGCTGATCATCGTCGCCGGCTACTCCGCCTACCCCCGCCTGGTGAACTTCCGGATCATGCGGGAGATCGCCGACGAGGTCGGCGCGACCCTGATGGTCGACATGGCCCACTTCGCGGGCCTGGTCGCCGGCAAGGTCCTCACCGGCGACTTCGACCCGGTCCCGCACGCCCAGATCGTCACCACCACCACCCACAAGTCGCTGCGCGGCCCGCGCGGCGGCATGGTCCTGTGCGACGACTCCCTCAAGGACCAGGTCGACCGCGGCTGCCCGATGGTCCTCGGCGGCCCGCTCCCGCACGTCATGGCCGCCAAGGCCGTAGCCCTCGCCGAGGCCCGCCGGCCCTCCTTCCAGGACTACGCGCAGCGCATCGTCGACAACTCCCGCGCCCTCGCCGAGGGCCTGATGCGCCGGGGCGCGACCCTGGTCACGGGCGGCACGGACAACCACCTGAACCTGATCGACGTGGCCACCTCCTACGGCCTCACCGGCCGCCAGGCCGAGGCGGCGCTGCTGGAGTCCGGCATCGTCACCAACCGCAACGCCATCCCCGCCGACCCCAACGGCGCCTGGTACACCTCCGGCATCCGCATCGGCACCCCGGCCCTGACCACCCGTGGTCTCGGCACCGCCGAGATGGACGAGGTCGCCGGTCTCATCGACCGCGTTCTCACCACCACGGAGCCCGGCACCACCAAGTCCGGCGCCCCCTCCAAGGCCTCCCACGTCCTCGACGCGAAGATCGCGGACGAGATCTCCCGCCGGGCGACCGACCTGGTGGCCGGTTTCCCGCTCTACCCGGAGATCGACCTCGGCTGAAAACGCCCTGTTGAGTTGTCAAGGAACGGTGGCTCTCACAGATCGATGAGCTGCTGACGCGGCCCCTCACGCGGCGGTCCGGCCCCCGACCGGGCCGCCGCGCGGCGTATCGCCACAGTGCCGCCGACACCGGCCGCGAAGCCCACGGCCAGGCCCGGTATCGCCCACCACACGGCGTCCCCCGCCGGGCCGCATCCGTCGGCTTCGGGCGCGGCGCCGCTCACCGGTCCGCCCAGCAGCCCGGCCCGGTCCAGGCGCTCGAAGACCGAGCGCGGCGCCCGATGCCAGCGGATGTCGTCGTCCTCCACCTCCGGCGCCGGATCCGAGCGCACCCAGGGCGTGCCGTCCTCGGCGACGACCAGCTGGTCCTGCCGCTCGATCGCCACATCTCCGCCCGGCGGCCGACGGGTCTCGGGCCAGCCGCCGATCCCGCTCAGCCCCCACACCACCGTGATCCGCACCGGTGGATGCCGGCCCTCGACCCAGGCCGCGGGCACCCGCTCGGTCCCGGTGTACATCGGCTCCAGCAACTGCCACAGCCTGGCGAACCGCTGCTCCCCGGACCGCACCGCGGTCGGCCGACCGGCGCCGCCCGCGACCACCATCGCGAGATCCGGCACATCCCCGCCGGGCCCCCGTGCCCCCGACCCGCCCACCGCCCCGGCCATCGGCGCCCCGCCGCACAGCGCCAGCCCCGCCGACACCGGCCCCAGCAGCGCCAGCCGCGCCGCCACCCGCCCCTTTCGGCTCCTCATCCGCCCTCGACCTCTCCTGTCGATCCGATCCATATGTCAGCGCCGTCCGCCTGCCCGGGACTCACGCGTCCAGCAGCTCCTGCCGGGGCCCGGCGTCCCGCCCCCGACCGCCCCACGGCACCCGAGCGGCGAAGGGCCGCAGGAACAGCGCCAGCGCCGCACCGCCCGCAGCGCCAGGAAGCGCCCACCACCAGTCGGTACCGTCCTCCGGCTGTGCCGCCGCCACACTCCGGGGCGCCGCTGCCTTCTCCGCCGATCCCGATTCCGACCCGGGCGCCGGTTCCGCCGCGACCCCGCTCTCCCGGTCCGCCTCGTACACCTCCCGCAGGGAGAAGGCCGACAGCTCCTCAACGCCCTCGGGCTTGCCCAGCACACCCAGGTCGGTGAGCAGGGAGCGGAGCTCGGCGGGGGCCGGGGCGCGGTGCCAGCTGTTCTCGGTCGGCTCGGTGATGTTCATCGCCCGTTGCACCCAGACGTCCTTGCCTCCGGCGACGGGGAAGATCACGTCGACCCGCCAGGGGGAGGTGTCGTGGACGAGCCAGGTGACGGTGACCCGCCGGTCCGCCATCACATCCTTGGGCGGCGCCCCGAGAGTGCCCGCCCGGAGGAGCGATTCCAGCTCGGCGTAGTCCCGGTCCGAGTAGTACAGCCCTGCCGTCTCCCCGGTGGTCGGCGAGGCCAGGAAGGCGCTGGTGGGCCCTCCGGCCGCGGCGGGCGCCGCACCCCACACGATCATCGCGAGCGTCACCGTCAACGCCCCTGCCAGCGCCGTGAGTCGACGCTCTCCGGTCCTCCCACCGAGCACTCGCCTGCGCATCCCGACCCCCAAGCAGTCGATCGCCGAGCGGCCCGTCCGCGAGCCGCGTGTCACTTCTGGTACACCGCCCGACCCGCCGGGGTTCCCACCCCCGCCCGACTAATCCGAGGACTTCTCCACCGACTCCGCGATCTCCACCGCCCGCTCCTTCGACGCCACCCCTTCGAGCCGCAGCGTGAGCGTCTCGTCCTGCGCCACACCCGTCCCGTGGGTCCACAGCAGGGTCGGCCCGGCGGTCCGCTCCTTGTGCGTATAAGGGGAGCCGTCCGCGTCCACCAGCCAGAAGCTCAGCAGATGGGGCCGCGGGAACCACAGGGCGGGCTCCGGAGCCGTACCGCCCCCGGACTCCAGCGTGATCCACTTCGGCTGTTCCCGGACGGTCTTGGTGAAGGCGATGTCCAGACGTGCCCGGAACTCGTCCAGCCGGACCGTCCTCCCCGCCTCCTCCCAGCACAGGCTCACCAGGAACCGCCCCTTCGGCTGCCCGGTCACCGTCACCGCGTCCGGCGCGCCGAGCGCCCCCGGCACCACTGGCTCGAACCCGGCCCGGCGCGCCGCCTGCGCCAGGGACATCGACCCCGAGGCCGCGCAGCGAGGCGTCTCGGCACTCGCCGACGGACGGGCCGACGGGTCGTAGCGGACCGCGACGCCGCCGAAGCCGAACCAGTCGAAGACCGCCGCCCGCACCGGGGGAGTGAGCACGAGCACCGCGAGCAGCCCGCACAGCGCCGCCGTCAGCGAACGCCAGCGCGCCCGGGTCCACCGGCGCGCCGCACGCAGCCGCGCCCCGGCCCCCGCCGGCTCGGCCACCGGCACCGGCAGCCGCTCGGCGAGTATCTGCCCCAGCACCCGCTCGACCATCGTCTCGGGGCCGTCCGCGCCGGGCCGGTCCAGGGACCGTCCGAGCGACCGCAGCTCCTCCGGCAGCCCCGGGCCGCCGTCACCGCCGCCACGGCCGTGCTCCTCACTCATGCTCCTCACCTCCTCCCCCGGGCTCGAAATCCGGCAGCAGTCTGCCCAGCTTGCGCAGGGCGCGATTGAGGCGGGACTTCACCGTCCCCCGGGGCCAGCCCAGGGCCTGGGCCGTCTCCGACTCGTCCATCTCCAGCAGATAGCGGTAGGTGACGACCAGACGGTGCTCCTCGCTCAGCTTCTCCAAGGCGGCCAGCAGGGCCGCGCGGCGCTCCGTCCGCAGCGTCGCCACCGCCGGGTCCGCCGATTCCGGTATCAGCGGCTCGGCCTCCACGAACGCCGCCTCCCGGCCGGCGAGCGTGCGCTGCCGGGCCGCCGTACGCACTGTGTTCCTCGTCTCATTGGCGACGATCGACAGCAGCCACGGCCGGAACGCCGAGCCGTCCCGGAACCTGCCCAGCGCGCAGTACGCCTTGACGAAGGCCTGCTGCACCACGTCCTCCGCGTCCGCACCGGCGCCCAGCGCCGCGGCCGCCCGTAGCGCGATGCCCGTATGGGCGCGCACCAACTCCGCGTACGCCTCCGGATCTCCGGCGCGCACCCGGGCGATCACCGCGGCCTCATCGACGATGCGGCCCCCCTCCCGCGTTCTCACACCTTTGTTACACCGCGGGAGACGGATCGGTTCCCGCCTGTTGCCGACCAGTTCGCCATGAGTTCCGGATCGGGCCCGCGGACCTGAGAGAATGGTGAGCATGGCCTCTGATCGTCCCCGCGTGCTCTCCGGAATCCAGCCCACCGCAGGCTCGTTCCACCTCGGCAACTACCTCGGCGCCGTCCGCCAGTGGGTGGCTCTGCAGGAGACCCACGATGCGTTCTACATGGTCGTCGACCTGCACGCGATCACGATCCCGCAGGACCCGGCGGAGCTGCGGGCGAACACCCGCCTGGCCGCCGCCCAGCTCCTCGCGGCCGGACTCGACCCGGAGCGCTGCACGCTCTTCGTCCAGAGCCATGTCCCCGAGCACGCCCAGCTCGCCTGGGTCATGAACTGCTTCACCGGCTTCGGCGAGGCGTCCCGCATGACCCAGTTCAAGGACAAGTCGGCCAAGCAGGGCGCGGACCGGGCCTCCGTCGGCCTGTTCACGTACCCGATCCTCCAGGTCGCCGACATCCTGCTCTACCAGGCCAACGAGGTCCCGGTCGGCGAGGACCAGCGCCAGCACATCGAGCTGACCCGCGACCTGGCCGAGCGCTTCAACGGCCGCTTCGGCGCGACCTTCACGGTCCCCAAGCCGTACATCCTCAAGGAGACGGCGAAGATCTACGACCTTCAGGACCCGTCGATCAAGATGAGCAAGTCGGCGTCCACGCCGAAGGGCCTGATCAACCTGCTCGACGACCCCAAGGCCACCGCGAAGAAGGTCAAGAGCGCGGTCACCGACACCGACACCGTCATCCGCTACGACGCCGTGAACAAGCCGGGCGTCAGCAACCTGCTCACGATCTACTCGACCCTCACGGGCACGGGAATCACGGAACTGGAGCAGAAGTACGACGGCAAGGGCTACGGTGCGCTCAAGACCGACCTCGCCGAGGTCATGGTCGAGTTCGTGACGCCGTTCCGGGAGCGGACCCAGCAGTATCTGGACGACCCTGAGACGCTCGACTCGATCCTGGCCAAGGGCGCGGAGAAGGCGCGGGCCGTCGCCGCGGAGACGCTGGCGCAGGCCTACGGCAGGGTCGGCTTCCTGCCCGCCAAGCACTGAGGCGTACTACCGCACAGACGTACTACCCGGCAGAGCGCTGCACATCACTACGGTTGCGCCTGCCTCCGGCACAGCCGTGGCCGTACAGTCGATAGCCGACGGCTGACAGAACCGACCGTCACGACGACAGGAGATGACGTGGGGACCGTAACGATCGGCGTGTCGATCGCGGTCCCGGAGCCTCATGGCAGCCTGCTCCAGGAGCGGCGCGCGGGCTTCGGCGACGCCGCGGCTCACGGCATCCCCACGCATGTCACCCTGCTGCCGCCGACCGAGGTCGACGGCTCGCTGCTGCCGGCGATCGAGGCCCATCTGGTCGAGGTCGCGACCTCCGGGCGGCCGTTCCCGATGCGGCTGTCCGGCACGGGCACCTTCCGCCCCCTGTCGCCGGTCGTCTTCGTCCAGGTCGTCGAGGGCGCGGCGGCCTGCACCTGGCTCCAGAAGCGGGTACGGGACGCTTCCGGGCCCATGGCGCGCGAGCTTCAGTTCCCGTACCACCCGCATGTGACCGTCGCGCACGGCATCGACGAAGACGCCATGGACCGCGCCTTCGACGAACTCGCCGACTACGAGGCGCAGTGGCCCTGCACCGGGTTCGCGCTGTACGAGCAGGGTGCCGACGGGGTGTGGCGCAAGCTGCGGGAGTTCGCCTTCGGCGGGGCCGTGGTGCCGCCGCAGGCCAGCCATGTGGAGCGCGGGTCCATCCCGGCGAATTAGCTGTGCCGGGGTGGTCGGGCAAGATCGCGTAGTTGGCTGTCTGCGGCAGTGCGGGGGCTTGTCGCGCAGCTCCCCGCGCCCCTTCTCGGAGTTGGTGTGAACCCGGTTACACAGGCAGGCGCCGGAACAGTGCCCTCGGCAGGTGGCGCAGTGCCGACATCACCACGCGCAGGGTCCCGGGCACCCACACCGTCTCCGCGCGGCGCCTGAGGCCCAGCTCGATCGCCGTCGCCACCGCCTCCGGTGTCGTCGCCAGGGGTGCTTCCGTCAGGCCGGTCGTCATCTTCGAGCGTACGAAGCCGGGGCGTACGACCATGACGTGGGCGCCGGTGCCGTGCAGGGCGTCGCCCAGGCCCTGGGCGAAGGTGTCCAGGCCCGCCTTGCTGGAGCCGTAGATGAAGTTGGCGCGGCGGGCCCGCTCCCCGGCCACCGAGGACAGGACGACCAGGGAGCCATGGCCCTGGGACTGGAGGGCACGCGCGCAGATCAGGCCCGCCGAGACCGCGCCCGTGTAGTTGGTCTGGGCGACGCGTACGGCGGCCTGCGGCTCGCGTTCGTCGTGGGCCTGGTCGCCGAGGACGCCGAAGGCCATCAGGACGAGGTCGATGTCGCCCTCGGCGAAGACCTTGCCGAGGACCCACTCGTGGGACTCGGTGTCCAGCGCGTCGAAGGCGACGGTGTGCACCTGGGCGCCCAGGGAGCGCAGGTGCTCGGCCGCCTCCTCCAGGGCGGGCGTCGGGCGGCCCGCCAGCCACACCGTGCGGGTGCGGCGGGCGATCAGCCGACGGGCGGTGGCGAGCGCGATCTCGGACGTGCCGCCGAGGACGAGCAGGGACTGGGGGAGGCCGAAGGCGTCCTTCATGACGGCTCCTTAAGGGGCTAGAGACCTAGGCGGCGTGACAGGTCCGAGGTGAACACCCCGCGCGGGTCGGCCTCGGCGCGCAGCGCGCGGAAGTCGGCCACGCGCGGGTACATCGCGGCGAGCAGCTCGGGCCGCAGACGGGAGTCCTTGGCGAGGTAGACGCGCCCGCCGGCCGCGGCCACCTCCTCGTCCAGCTCGTCGAGGAGGGCGCCGAGGCCGGGGAGGTTCGCCGGGATGTCCAGGGCCAGCGTCCAGCCGGGTACCGGGAACGACAGCCAGCCGGGGTCGGCGTCCCCGAAGCGCTTGAGCACGGCCAGGAACGACGGGCAGCGATGCTCGGAGATGCGCCGCACGATCCGGCGCAGGGCGTCCTCCTGGCCGTGGTTCACGACGAACTGGTACTGCACGAAGCCGCCGCGGCCGTAGACGCGGTTCCAGTGCGGGACGCCGTCGAGGGGGTGGAAGAAGGTGGACAGGCGCTGGAGTTCGCCGGTACGCGCGCGGGGGGCCTTGCGGTACCAGAACTCGTTGAACAGGCCGACCGTGCGGCGGCCGAGCAGGCCCTCGGGGAACAGGGCGGGCGGGGACGGGAACTGGGCGGGGCGGAAGGCCAGCGGGTCCCTACGCGCGCGCGTGCCCGCCCGGAGCGCGTCCAGGGGCGCGTGGTCGCCCCGCGTGAGGACGGCGCGGCCGGTCGTGCCACCGCGGGCCAGGAGGTCGATCCAGGCCACCGAGTAGCGGTAGCGGTGATCGGTGGCGGTGAGCCGGGCCATGAGGTCGTCGAGGTCCGTCGCGCGTTCGGTGTCCACCGACATCAACGAGGTCTCGACCGGCAGCAGTCGCAGCGTGGCGGTGAGGATCACGCCCGTCAGGCCCATGCCGCCCGCGGTCGCGTCGAACAGGGGGGTGCCGGGGCTGACGGTGCGGATCTCGCCGTCCGCGGTGAGCAGTTCGAGGGAGAGGACGTGCCGGGAGAAGGCGCCGGACACATGGTGGTTCTTGCCGTGGATGTCGGCGCCGATCGCGCCGCCCACGGTCACCTGCCGGGTGCCCGGTGTCACCGGCACGAACCAGCCGAGCGGCAGCAGCACCTGCATCAGGCGGTGCAGGGAGACGCCCGCGTCGCACAGGACGGTGCCGCCGTCGGCGTCGATGGCGTGCACGCGGTCCAGGGCCGTCATGTCGATCACGGCCCCGCCGGCGTTCTGCGCCGCGTCCCCGTACGCCCGCCCCAGGCCCCTCGGGATCCCGCCCCGGGCCCCGCACGCACGGACGGCCGCCGCGGCCTCCTCGTACGTCCGGGGACGGATCAGACGGGCGGCGGTGGGAGCGGTGCGGCCCCATCCCGTGACGGAAACGGTGTCGGCAGGCATGTCGGCGACCGTATCCCCGCACCGTGGGCGATCGGTTGTGGAACATCCCGTCTCTCCCCGAAACGGTCCCCTCTCTCCCCGAAATGGGTGATTAATGGGATGTCGCTCAATATTGCCGGAGTTCCGGCGGGGTCGGCGTGAACAGTGAGTCCACATGGACCATCTGGACGACCGAATCCTGTCGGCGCTGCGTGCGTACGGCGGTGACCCGCGCGTGGCCGGTGCCGCGCGCGCCCTGTCCTGGGCCGGCGAGCACGGTGCCCTGTGGCTGGCGACGGGCCTCGCGGGAGCCGCCGTGGACGGCGCCCGGCGCGGCGCCTGGTTGCGCGGTACGGCGCTCACCGCGGGCGCGCACCTCCTCAGCATGGGCGTGAAAAGGGTGGTGCGCCGCCCGCGCCCCGCGCACGTCGAACCCCTGGTGCGCACCGCGGGCCGCCACTCCTTCCCCAGCTCCCACGCAGCCTCGGCGGCAGCCGCCGCGGTCGCCTTCGGCATGCTGAGGGCGCGCACCAAGCCGACAGCGCCCGGCGCATCCGGCACGCCCCGAGCGCACGACATGGTCCACACGCTCGGCGCACTCGACACACGCCGGGCGCGCGCCCAACGTCCAGCGACCCGCACCACCCGCTCCACGACCCGCGCCCTCCGCCCCGCGACCCGCGGCACCCGCTCCGCCCTCGCCGCGACCCACGCCGCCCTCCCGCCCCTGGCCGCCGCCATGTGCCTCTCCCGGCTGATCGTCGGCGTCCACTACCCCTCCGACGTGGCGGCGGGCGCGGCCATGGGGGCGCTCACGGCCCGTGTCGGAGCGCGCTGGATGAGAGGGGGCGCGCATGACTGAGACCGCGCCGCTCGCAGGCACGGGCGCAGCCGCCCGCACCAGAGAACCCGCGCTCCACGAACAGCGCACGCCCACGCGCACCACCGGCACCCCGCCCCCGGACCGCGGCCTCCTGCGCGGCCTGCTCAGGACCGCCCGCCCCAAACAGTGGGTCAAGAACGTCCTGGTCATCGCGGCCCCGGCCGCCGCCGGACAGCTCTTCACCACCCGCGCTCTCACCCAACTCGCGCTGGTCTTCACCCTCTTCACCGCCTGCGCCGCGGCCGTCTATCTGATCAACGACGCCCGCGACGCCGAGGCCGACCGCGCCCACCCCACCAAACGGCACCGCCCGGTCGCCGCGGGACAGGTCCCCGTACCGGTCGCCTACGCCGTGGGCGGCGCCCTCGCCGTCCTCGCGCCGGCCGCCGCCGTATGGCTGAGCACGCCCCTCGTGGCCGCCCTGCTCACCGCCTACCTGGGCATGCAACTGGCGTACTGCGTCAGCCTCAAGCACGTTCTCGTCGTCGACCTGGTCGTCGTCACGACCGGGTTTCTGATGCGGGCCGTGGTCGGCGGGCTCGCGCTCGGCATCCCGCTCTCGCGCTGGTTCCTGATCACGACGGGTTTCGGCGCGCTGTTCATGGTCTCGGCCAAGCGCTACTCGGAGGCCGTGCAGATGGCCGGGAAAGCGGGCGCCACGCGCGCGTTGCTCACCGAGTACACCACCGGCTACCTGCGTTTCGTCTGGCAGCTCGCAGCCGGGGTCGCCGTTCTCGGGTACTGCCTGTGGGCCCTGGAGGAGGGCGGCCTGCCGCACACCAGCGTGCTGCCCTGGCGGCAGCTGTCCGTGGTCGCCTTCGTCCTCGCGATCCTCAGGTACGCCGTCTTCGCCGACCGCGGCACCGCGGGCGAGCCCGAGGACGTCGTGCTGCGCGACCGCGCCCTTGCCCTGATCGGCCTGGTGTGGCTCGCCATGTACGGCCTGGCGGTGGCCAACTGGTGAGCACGCGCGCGTGGCCGAGCCGCCGCGGCACACCCGCCCCCGTGCGGGCGGGCACCCCCGCACGCACCCACCGCCGCGAACTCCTCGGCTTCGCCGCCGCCGGCCTGCTCGCCTACGCCGTCGACACCGCCCTCTTCGTCGCCCTGCGCGGACCGGCCGGCCTCGACCCGCTCATCGCCAAGGGGTTCTCCTTCGTCGCCGGCTGCACGGTCGCCTACGCGGGCAACGCGCTCGGCACCTACCGGCACACCCGCCCGAAGGGCCTGCGCCCCTACGCCGCCTTCTTCGCGGTGAACGTCGCCGGAGCCGCCGTACAACTGCTCTGTCTCGCCGTCAGCCACTACGGCCTCGGCCTCACTTCGCGGCGCGCGGACATCGTCTCGGGTGCCGGAGTGGGTATGGCACTGGCGACTGTCCTGCGGTTCTGGGGAACCCGGACATGGGTCTTCCGCAACGAGGGGAGTGTCGGATCATGGACTGGCTGAAAAAGCTCCCCGTCGTCGGGCCGCTCGCCACCTGGCTGATGACCACGCACGCGTGGCGGTCGTACGAGCGCATGGACCGCGTGAAATGGACGATGCTGGCCGCGGCGATGACGTTCACCAGTTTTGTCGCGCTGTTCCCGATGCTGGCCGTGGCCGCCGCGATCGGCGCGGCGACGCTCAGCAAGGACCAGCAGGACAAGCTGGAGGACAAGATCGCCGATCAGGTGCCCGGCATCGCCGACCAGCTGAACATCGAGGGCCTGGTCCAGAACGCCGGTACCGTCGGCCTGATCGCCGGCGCCCTGCTGCTGCTGACCGGCATCAGCTGGGTCGGTTCCATGCGCGACAGCCTGCGCGCGGTGTGGGAGCTGGAGGACCCCGAGGAGAACCCCGTCCTGCGCAAGGCCAAGGACGCGGGTGTTCTGGTGGGCCTCGGTGGCGCCGTGCTGATCACCCTCGGCGTCTCCACGGTGGCCTCCGCGATGGTCGGCTGGATCACCCGCGAACTCGGTATCGAGGAGGGCGGCTGGGGCGGCATCCTGCTGCGTGTCGCCGCCTTCTCGGTCGCCGTCCTCGCTGACTTCCTGCTGCTGATCTGCGTCCTCACCCTGCTGCCCGGCGTCGAGCCGCCGCGCCGCCGCCTGATGGTGGCCGCACTGATCGGCGCGATCGGCTTCGAACTGCTGAAGCTGCTGCTCAGCGGCTATATGCAGGGCGTGGCGACGAAGAGCATGTACGGCGCCTTCGGAGTGCCGGTCGCCCTGCTGCTGTGGATCAACTTCACGTCGAAACTGGTGGTGTTCTGCGCCGCCTGGACGGCCACCCCGAGCGAACCCGGTGAGGGCGACAGCGACGACGGCGACGACGTCAGCGACGACGGCGTACCAGATCGGGCAGCGGCCAGCGACGGTTGACCAGGTAGGCGCCGGCCGCGAGCAGCACCAGCAGCCCGCCCGTCACCGCGAACGCGATCCCGATACCGCTGGAACCGCCCTCGGCCGCCGCGCCCACCGCCTGCTTCCCCGACGCGCCGTCCTCGGACCCGCCGGCCTCACCCGAGTCGGAGCCCGAGCCGGCCCCGGACCCGGAGCCCGCACCGCCCGGCTGCGCGCTCGGCTCGGCCGCGCTCTTCGGCGGCACCAGCTCACCCACCGGCTCGACCTTGCCGGACGCCTTGAAGCCCCAGTCGAGGAGTTTCGCGGTCTCCTTGTAGACCTCGTTGGACTCCTGCTTCTCCGGGTTCATGACCGTCACCAGCAGCACCCGGCCGTCCCGCTCGGCGACACCGGTGAAGGTGGCGCCCGCGTTGGTGGTGTTGCCGTTCTTCACCCCCGCGATTCCCTGGTAGACGGAGACATCGGTGTCGCCGCTGAGCAGCCGGTTGGTGTTCTGGATCTCGAAGGAGCCGCGGACCTTCTTGCCCTTCTTGTTCTTCTTCGTCTCGCCCGGGAACTTCGCGCTGACCGTCGAGCAGTACTCGCGGAAGTCCTTCTTCTGGAGCCCGGAGCGGGCGATCAGGGTGAGGTCGTAGGCGGAGGAGACCTGGCCCGGGGCGTCGTAGCCGTCGGGGGAGACCGCGTGGGTGTCGAGGGCCTGGAGCTCCTCGGCGTGCTCGTTCATCTGGGCCACGGTCGGCTTGATGCCGCCGTTCATCTTCGACAGCACGTGCACGGCGTCGTTGCCGGAGCGCAGGAAGACCCCGAGCCACAGATCGTGGACGGAGTAGGTCTCGCCCTCCTTTATCCCGACCATGCTGGAGCCGGAGCCCACGTCCGCCAGGTCGGAGGGGATCACCTTGTGCTCGGTGGAGGAGGGGAACTTCGGCAGCAGGGTGTCGGCGAACAGCATCTTCAGGGTGCTTGCCGGAGCCAGTCGCCAGTGCGCGTTGTGCGCGGCGAGCACCTCGCCGGACTCGGCGTCGGCGACGATCCAGGACCGCGCGGACAGCTCCTTGGGCAGGACCGGCACCCCGCTCGCCAGATTGACCTGGGTGCCCGCCCGGCCGAGCCGCTCGCCGCCCACCGTCGACATGTTCGCCGGGGGAGTGGCGGACGGCGTCGGTGACGGACTGGGGGCCGCGTACGAGACGGGCGCGGTCAGCGCCAGGGACGACAGAACAGCGGCGGAAGTGACCAGCAGCGATCGCCTGGTGGTCTTCTGGGGTGCGGACACGGACGAGAACGTACAGGGCACGCCATGTGAAGTCCCGCCCCGACCCCCACCCCGGCCACGGAACCGGACACGCGGCGGTGATACTGAAGGTATGAAGCTCAGCCGCCCCGTCTCCTGGTTCCTGCTCGCCTTCGGGGTGTGGAGCTGGGTCATCTGGATCACTTTCGTCAAGAACCTCGTCAAGGACGGCAGCGGGCTCGCGTTCGACGACGCGGGCGATCCGACCGGGTACTTCTGGGTGCACCTGCTGCTCGCGGTCGTTTCCTTCGTATTGGGGACGGTCGTCGGGGGCATCGGGTTGCGTGGGGTGCGCGCATTGCGCCAGACGTCATAGGCACCGGACGTCACAGGCACAGGCACAGGCACCGGACGTCATCAGCAGAGGGATACGACTCACGTGGTCATCGTCTTCGTAGCGCTCGTCCTGGCGGTCATGGTGACCGCCAACTGGTACGTGTGGCGCCGTCTGTTCCGCGACACGACCAGCGGCCCCGGCTGGCCGCGCCGCGCGGGCGCCGCCCTGATCGCGGGCGGCTGGCTGATGGCGTTCGGCGCGCTGGTGGCCGAGCGCACCGGCGCCCCCTTCTGGCTCCAGCAGACGCTGGCCTGGCCCGGCTTCCTGTGGCTGGCGCTCTCGATGTACCTGCTGCTGGGACTGCTGGTCGGTGAGGTCCTCCGGCCGCTGCTGCGCCGTTGGCTGGAGCGGCGCAAGCCCGCCGAGGTGCCGGTACGGCGGACGGAGCCGGTGCCGGTCGGGGCGCCGACCCCGCCCGAGCCCGAGGGCCCCGCGCTGCTCGCCGCCCCCTCCCGTCGGCTCTTCGTCTCCCGCGTGATCGGCGGTGCCGCCGCCGCGGCGGCCGTCGGGACCGTCGGCGTCGGCACCTACGGCGTGCTGAAGGGGCCGAGCGTGAAGCGGGTCACCGTCCCGCTGGCCAAGCTCCCGCGCGGGGCGCACGGTTACCGCATCGCCGTGGTCAGCGACATACACCTGGGCCCGGTCCTCGGCCGGGGCTTCGCGCAGCGGGTCGTCGACACCATCAACTCCACCCAGCCCGACCTCGTCGCGGTCGTCGGCGACCTGGTCGACGGCAGTGTGAAGGACCTCCGCCCGGCCGCCGCCCCGCTGACCCAGCTCAAGGCGCCCGCCTACTTCGTCACCGGCAACCACGAGTACTTCTCCGGCGCCGAGCAGTGGGTCGAGGAGGTACGCAGGCTCGGCCTGCTGCCCCTGGAGAACGCCCGCGCCGAACTGCCCTGGTTCGACCTCGCCGGAGTCAACGACATCGCGGGCGAGGACGAGGGCCAGGGCCCCGACTTCGCCAAGGCGCTCGGCGACCGCGACCCGGCACGCGCGTGCGTGCTCCTCGCCCATCAGCCGGTCCAGATCCATGACGCCGTCGAGCACGGCGTCGACCTCCAGCTCTCCGGCCACACCCACGGCGGCCAGCTCTGGCCCGGCAACCTGATCGCGGCCGGGGCCAACCCGACCCTGGCGGGACTCGAGCGCTACGGCGACACCCAGCTCTACGTCAGCCGGGGCGCCGGAGCCTGGGGCCCGCCCACGCGGGTCGGGGCCCCGTCGGACATCACGGTGATCGAATTGGCCTCCAAGCAGGCCTGATCCCGGTGAGCGCGACAGCGATATCGACTTCCTGTTCTACCGGCGCTTTTCCGTTCGTATTCGCGTATTGATTGCGGTGCTGTGCTTTCGCTGTGAAACCATCCGGAAACTGTTGTCGGTAAGTTCTTCCCCAGGTCGACCAAAACCCCCTTCCCCCGGTTGAAACCCATGTGATTAGGTGTGCCCGCCACTAGGGGAGTGGCATATGCGCTGGGGTCCGTGCGGGGCCCGGGGAGGGCACCATGCGATCGGTTCGCATGCGGGTTCTCGCGACGCTGCTCGTGCGGGCGGCCGTGGGAGCGGTCGGCCGGCAGCTGCTGCCGTCGGAGGGCGAAGAGGGCGGGACCATCACGGTCGGCACGACGGACGCGGTGACGTCGCTCGATCCGGCCGGCGCCCATGACGCCGGGTCGTGGGCGTTGTTCAGCAACGTCTTCCAGTCCCTGCTGACCTTCGAGGCCGGCGGCGCCTCACCGGTGCCGGACGCGGCGGACAGCTGCGCCTGGTCCGACAGCGGACTGCGCGTCTACCGCTGCGAGTTGCGCGAGGGGCTGACCTTTCCGAGCGGGCGGACGATGACCGCGGAGGACGTCAAGTACTCCTTCGACCGGGTCCGGGCGATCAAGTCCGACGTCGGACCCGCCTCGCTCCTCGACACGCTGGACTCGGTGGACGCCGACGGACTGACGGTCACCTTCCGGCTCTCCTCGCCGGACGCCACGTTCCCGTTCAAGGTGGCCACGGGCGCCGGTTCGATCGTCGACCGCACCAAGTACCCGAAGAACGGCCTGCGCACCGACAACGGCGTCGACGGCAGCGGGCCCTACGAGCTCTCGTCGTACCGGGGCGGGCGAGCGGGCGGTCCTGGTGCCCAACGGGGCCGGTACGAGGGGGCCGTTGAGGAGACCGGGCGGCCGGTCGAGCTGCGGTACTTCGAGGACGCGGGCCGGCTGGACCGGGCGTGGAAGGGGCGGCGGATCGATGTCGCCACCCGCCAGCTGCCGCCGGACGCGCTGGCCGAACTCGACCCCGGCGACCCGGACCAGCGGGTGTCCGAGGCGGACAGCTCCGAGGTCCACAACCTGTACCTCAACACCCGTGCCGGCTCCCCGCTGCACGATGTGCGGGTGCGGCAGGCGATGGCCTGGCTGGTCAACCGGGAGAAGCTCGCCGCGACCGTGTACCAGGGGACGGTGGATCCGCTGTACTCCCTGATCCCGACCGGGATCACCGGGCATACGACGTCGTTCTTCGACGCCTATCCCCAGCAGAACGCCGGCAGGGCGCGGGCGCTGTTGGAGAAGGCCGCCGAGCTGAAGACGCAGCTGGAGTCCGGCGGGCTGTTCAAGGTCACCCTCAAGGGTTATGAGTGGACCGATTTCCAGAAGCGGTGGGCCGCCGGGAAATTGGACGCGTACGGCGTGGGGTGGGTCGCGGACTTTCCCGACCCGGACACCTATGGCGGTCCCCTGGTCGGTACCGAGGGCACGATGAATACCGGGTACAGCGACAGTGCTGTTGATCGGCTCATTCAGAAGAGTCAGCGGTGGTGGGCAGTATTTGAGTGAGGGGACGGGGGTATTTCGGCTGTGGCGGCTGGGGTGGATCTAGATCGGCAGACTGATGGTCACCTTCAGACCCTCGCCCGGCGCCGTATCCACCCGCACCACACCCCCGTGCGCCTTCACCACCCCCTGCACTATCGCCATGCCCAATCCGCTGCCCGCGCCCCCGCCCGCCCGGAAGAAGCGGTCGAAGATGCGCGCCGCGTCCTCCTCGGCCAGCCCGGGACCTTCGTCCGCCACGCGCAGCCGTACGACGCCGTCCTCGCGCCGCACCTCCAGATGGACCGGCACTTCGGCCGGCGTATGGGTGCGGACGTTGCCGACCAGGTTGCCCAGCACCTGTCGTAGCCCGGACTCGTCGGCGCGGATCAGGAGGGCGCCCTCGGCGGTCACCGTGAGCGGGCGGTCCGGCTGCTGCACGCGCAGGTCGTCCGCCGCGTCCCGGACCAGACGGCTGACGTCGACATTGCGGAAGCGGAGTTCGGGCTGCTGGTCCAGGCGGGCCAGACAGAGCAGTTCGTCCACCAGGCGGCCCATCCGGTCGGCCTCCGCCATGACCCGCACCCAGGCGCGTTTGCGCTGGTCGGGGTCGTTGAGCATGCCCTTGTCGTAGAGCTGGAGATAGCCGCGTATCGCCGACAGCGGGGTGCGCAGTTCATGCGAGGCGTCCGCGACGAAGCGGCGGAGCTGGGCCGAGCTGTGCTCACGGGTGCGGTGGGCCAGTTCCACCTGGTGGAGCATGGAGTTCAGGGCCAGGCGGAGCTGTTCGACCTCCAGGGTCGCCTCCCGGCTGGAGGGCACCCGGCGGGTCAGATCGCCCTCCGCGATGGCCGAGGAGGTCTCCACCATGTCCTCCAGCGGGCGCATTCTGCGGCTCACGCTGATCAGAGTCAGACAGGCCAGCAGGGCCAGCAGCACGGTGCCGAAGGCCAGGTCGAGCTTGATGGCCTTGGCCATGCCCTCGTGCAGCGCGTCGGTGGAGGTGGCGATCAGCACCAGCGTGCCGTCGGAGAGACGGGCGCCGATGATCCGGTACGGCGTGTCATTCACCCGGATGTCGCGCGGCTCCGTCTCGGCGGCGAGCGCGGCGAGGGCGGCGGGGTCGTCGGAGCCGCCGGCCGCCTCGGCCACCGCACGCTGCCGTGCCGTCGGCTTCAGCGGGCCGAGGGCCGCCGGTCGGCCCGCGGTGTCGACGGCCACGAACACCGAGCCGTTCGAGCTGGGCAGGGCCTTGGCGTCGGCGCCCGTGAACTGGTCCATGGCGATGCCCAGTTCGCCCAGCGACTCGATCTGGCGCATGCTGAACCCGGCGCTCTGCAGGGCGGAGCGGGTCGCGAGGAGCTCGGAGTCGATCTTGTCCAGGAGGTAGTGGCGGGCGGCCATCAGGCTGATCGCGGTCGCCGCGATGATGCCCAGGGCCAACAACGCCACGTTCGCCAGCGTCAGCTTGGCGCGCAGCGAGTGGATGCCGCGATGCCCCCGGCCCAGGCAGCGCAGCCTCATGCCAGTCCGTAGCCCACGCCCCGCCGGGTGGTGATCACCGGCGGTCCGAGGGTGTCGAGCTTGCGGCGCAGATAGCTGATGTAGGTCTCCACGACGGTCGACTCCGGCGGGGTGTGCTCGTACTGCCAGACATGTCTGAGGAGTTGCTCCTTGGGCACGATCCGGCCGCCGTTGCGGACCAGGAAGCGCAGCAGCGCGTACTCGGTGGGGGTGAGCTCGACCGTGCGGCCCGCGCGGTGCACGGAGTACGTCGTCTCGTCCAGCTCCAGGTCGCCGTAGCGCAGTGGCGGGCGCTGCGGGAGGACGTCCTCCGCGCGGGTGCGGCGCAGGACGGCGGTGATCCGGGCGATCACCACGTCGATGTCGAACGGTTTGGTGATGTAGTCGTCGCCGAAGCCGAGGGCGCCGACGATCTCGGCGGGTGAGTCCCGCGCGGTGAGGAAGACCAGCGCCAGGTCGGGCCGCCGGGCGCGCAGTTGGCGGCCCAGGGCGCGGCCGTCGCCGTCCGGCAGCATCACGTCCAGCAGGGCCACGTCGGGCCGGGTGCGGTCGGCGAGCGCCAGGGCCTCGCGGACGGTGCCGGCGGTCATCACCTCGAACCGGTGGTAGCGCAGGGCGATGGCGAGGACGTCCGCGATGCTCTCCTCGTCCTCCACGACCAGCACGGTGCCCACAGCCGTAGTCATGTCCTCAAGTATCGGCGCGACCACTGACAGCCGGGCCGGTTCCGTGCTTTGGAGTTCCTTGAGAGTCGAGCCCGTCGCATGTCCGCGCGCGAGCCCCGCCACCGATTCTGTGTGCAGGACCTGGGGGACCGACCGACGACCGATGAAGGAGCGTTGAGGGTGGCTGCATTGGCACGGTGGTGCTATCGGCACCGGCTGGTGGTCCTGTTTCTGTGGGTGGGGGCGCTGTTCGGCCTGGGCTTCGGCGGCACCGCCGCGGGCACGGACTACGCGAATGTCTTCTCCTTGCCGGACACGGACTCCAAGAGCGCGTACGACCTGATGGAGAAGGCCTTCCCGGAGACCGCCGGTGACACCGACACGGTGGTGTGGAAGGTCGACGAGGGCTCGGCGCGGGACGCCGCCGTGACGTCCCGGATCGAGCCGGCCCTGGCGGAGATCGGCCGGATCGAGGGGGTCGGCGAGATCACCGATCCCCAGGTGAGCGAGGACGGGCGGATCGCGTACGCCCAGATCACCTTCAAGGAGCAGGCCAACGGCATCCCGAAGGAGGTGGTCGAGGACATCGTCGACATCGCGCAGGCCGCCGAACAGGACGGTCTCCAGGTGGAGCTGGGCGGCCAGGCGATCGCCCGCACCCAGGAGCCGCCGGCCGGCACCGCCGAGGCGGTCGGCATCCTCGCCGCGGCGGTCGTGCTGTTCCTGGCCTTCGGCTCGCTGTTCGCGATGCTGCTGCCGATCGTCGTGGCGGTCGCCGGGGTCGGTACCGGCATGCTCTCCACGATGCTGCTCAGCCATGTCACGGACGTGCCCGAAGTGGCCCCGCTGCTCGGCTCGTTGATCGGCCTCGGCGTCGGCATCGACTACGCCCTGTTCATCGTCACCCGGCACCGGCGCGGCATCCTGCGTGGGGTGAAGCCGGAGGAGGCCGCGGTGACGGCCCTCAACACCTCCGGGCGCGCGGTGCTGTTCGCGGGTGGCACGGTGTGCATCGCGCTGGCGGGCATGCTGGTGATGAACATGCGGTTCCTGGACGGCGTGGTCATCGCGACCTCGCTGACCGTGGTGCTCAGTGTGCTGGCCGCGATCACCCTGCTGCCCGCGCTGCTGGGCCTGCTCGGCCACCGCGTCCTCAGCCGCAGGCAGCGCCGCCGGCTGGCCGAGAAGGGACCGGAGCCGGACGAGGCGAGCGGGCTCGCGGCGCGCTGGTCGACGTACGTCCAGAAGCGGCCGCGGTCGATCGCGGCGGGCGCGCTCGTCGTGATGGCGGTACTGGCGCTGCCGGTGCTGTCGATCCGGCTCGGCGCCACCGACCAGGGCAACCACCAGGAGTCCACGACCACCCGGCAGGCCTACGACCTGCTCGCCGAGGGATTCGGCCCCGGCTTCAACGGCCCGCTCCAGGTGGTCGTCGACGGCCCGGCGCCCGAGTCGCTCGTCACCGCCATCTCGTCCACCGAGGGAGTGGCCCAGGCGGTCGCCGTGCCGCCCGCCAACGGCGTCTCGGTGATCAACGTGGTGCCGACGACGTCACCGCAGTCGGAGCAGACCGACGCCCTCATCGACCGGTTGCGCGACGACGTGCTCCCGCAGGCGGACGTCGAGGCCCATGTGGGCGGTGTGACGGCCGTGTTCAAGGACTTCGCGGAGGTCACCGGCGACCGGCTGCCGTACTTCATCGCCACGATCATCGCGCTGGGCTTCCTGCTCCTGATGGTCGCGTTCCGCTCGCTGGTGGTGCCGCTGACGGCGGCGCTGATGAACCTGATCGCGGCGGCCGCGTCCTTCGGTGTACTGGTGGCGATCTTCCAGTGGGGCTGGGGCACCGAGCTGATCGGCGTCGGCAAGGAGGGGCCGATCACCTCCTTCCTGCCGGTCATCATGCTCTCGCTGCTCTTCGGCCTCTCCATGGACTACCAGGTCTTCCTGGTCAGCCGGATGCACGAGGAGTGGGTGCACACCAAGGACAACGCCCGCGCGGTGCGGGTCGGCCTCGCGGAGACCAGCCGGGTCATCAACTGCGCCGCCCTGATCATGATCTGTGTGTTCTCCGCGTTCGTCCTCAGCGGCGACATGGAGGGCGCGATGGCGGGCATCGGCCTCGCGGCGGCGGTCGCGCTGGACGCGTTCATCCTGCGTACGGCGCTGGTCCCGGCCGCGATGCATCTGCTCGGCAAGTCCAACTGGTGGCTGCCGGCCGGGCTGGAGAAGCGGCTGCCGCATCTGGCGGTCGAGCCGAAGGAGGAGGAACCGGAGCCGGCCGTGGCGGGCGGCGCCTCGGTCGTCCACGGCTACATCCGTACGCCGGACGGCGAGCCGGTGCCCGGAGCGGCCGTCAGCCTGCTGTCCAAGGGCGGCCGCCAACTGGACCGGGTGACCTCCCTGGCGGACGGCTCCTACATCGTCTCCGTCCCGGCGCCGGGCACCTATCTGCTGGCGGCGACGGCCCCCGCGTACGGCTCACGCGCGCGGAGCGTGGTCGTCGGCGGGGAGCCGCTGGTGTACGACGTGGAGCTCGCGGAGGGCGAGCTCGACGCGGTCAACTGACGTGGCTACGGCTTCCTGCCGGGGTCCGGCATCACCTTCGTCATCCCCGGCAGGAAGTCCGTGAACAGCTCGTGCACCTCACGCACCAGCGGGCGCAGCACCCTGAAGCGGGACAGCGCCACGCCCCGCGCGGTGAGGCGGGCGCCGCGCTCGGCCAGCTTGTAGCTGCGCTCGCGGCCTTGGGTGCGGTCGAAGATCCAGTACAGGCAGAGCCCCATCTGGGACAGCCACATCAACTCCGGCAGGACGTCCCGCAGTTCCTCCGGCACCTTCGTCTTCGTGGCGCCCGCGAGCACGTCGCGGTGGACGCGGATGGCCTCCGCGCGCGCGTGCTCCGACTCCGGCGAGAAGGGGCTGAGCGGGGAGTCGGGATCGGCGGCGTTCTTGAAGAACTGCACCGCGAACTCGTGGTACGGCGTGGCGATGTCCAGCCAGGCGCGCAGCACCCCGGCCAGCCGCGCCTCCAGATCGGTCTCCCGGGCCAGGACCTCCCGGACCGCCACCTGGTGCTCGGCGGCGATCCGGTCGTAGAAGCCCTGGATCAGGTGTTCCTTGCCCTCGAAGTAGTAGTAGGCGTTGCCTACCGAGACCCCGGCCTCCTGGGCGATGGCCCGCATCGTGGTCTTGTCGTAGCCGCGCTCCTGGAACAGCCGCATCGCGGTCTCCAGGATCAGCGCGCGGGTCTGCTCGGACTTGCTGGGCGTGTCGCCCTGTTCAGGGCTGTCGTTCTTCGAGGGCACGGAGCGAGACTAACCAGTGCGGATCAGGACGACTGAGCCGCCTGGTACAGGTTCTGCGCGTCGGCCCCGAAATACGGTCCGTACATCCGGTTCGGGAAGAAGTTGTACTTGAAGCTGTTCACCGACGACAGCAGTCCGGTCCCGGTCGACTCGTTGAACTGGGTGAACCAGGGGCCGCCGCTGGAGCCGCCGGTCATGTTGCAGGTCATGCCGTGGTCGTTGGAGAGCAGGAAGTCCCGGTTGGTGGTGCCGGAGCAGTAGATGAACTTCTCCCCGTTGTAGGGGCTCGCGGCCGGGAAGCCGAAGGAGTACATGCGCAGGTTGTAGCCGGTGTTGAAGGCGAGTCCCTGTCCGCCGACGACATCCGTCAGCGACTGGCCGTTCAGCGGGGCGACGACGGCCGCGCCGATGTCGTAGTTGATGTCCTCGCTCGCCGTCCACTGCGGGGTGGACAGTGTCTTCGACGCGGTCCAGCGGCCGTAGGGGGACTGTCCGTCGTGGTAGCCGGGCACGAAGACCCAGTTGGTGTGCCAGGCGCCGTCCAGCTTCACGCAGTGCCCCGCGGTGATCACCGTGCTCTTGTTGGCGCTGGTGACGGCGTTGCCGGAGCAGGACGCGGTACGGCCCTGGTAGGTGAAGAACACCCGGCCCGCCGTGTTCACCACGGCCCCGCCGCCGGTCCAGGCGCCGCCGCCGTGCGGGAAGGCCAGGATGCCGGCGTCGGCGGAGGTGGCCGGGACGGTGGTCCGCGCGCCCTTGGCCGGCGCCGAGCCGCGCTGGCCGCCGCTCACGGAGAGCAGGTCCAGCGGCTCGGCCGCCCGCATCCGCGCCGGGGTCCAGAACTCGGCGGCCTTCTCCCGCGCCGCCGCGCCGACGGTACGGACGCCGGTGTCGGACCGGGGCCCGGCGCTCGCCGGTACGGCCAGGGCCCCGGCGGTGAGCAGCGCCGTGACGCCGACGAGAAGGGAGCGGGATATCCGGGGAATGCCTCTCACGCGTACTCCTTCTGTGGGGGTGCGGAGTGGATCGAAGCTGTCAGAAGCGTCCTCACCCGAGCCGCATTTTGGAAGGGTGCATGCCATTCCGATGGGCGAGATTCAGCCGCTCTCGCACCGGGGCGGGGCGTACGTCCAGCCGAGGTCCGGCTCGTACCGCCACCCGTCCCCCCGCTGATACGCCCGCCCGCCCCACTGCGAACCGCGCCACTTGGCGGCGGCCAGCACGGCACCCCTGGCCAGCAGCGTCCCGGCCGGAGTGCTCAGCCGGTGCGCGAGGCGCCGGTACTCACGCAGCGCCCACAGCACCACGATCCAGGCCCCCGCCGCCCGGTAGACCTGCCCGCCGTCCCCCACGACGGTGATCTCGTCCAGCGCGGAGCCGAGCCCCGGGAACCGTCGCGCCGCCTCCTCGGACCCGGCCGGCACGAACTCCAGCTCCACCAACTGCGGCTGCCGTACGAGCCAGTCGCGCAGGAAGGAGCAGAGTGAGCAGTCGGCGTCGTACAGGACGGTGAGCCGGTGCACCGGGACCACGGTGGCCGCGGCGGCGCTCACGCGCGGACCCAGTCCTGCGGCGCGACCGGCGGCACCTGCTCCCGCTCCATGACCCCGCGCCGCCGGATCTTGTTGAGGACGTAGACGTTGCCGAGGTGCATCACGCCGAGCACCAGGAGCACCACGCCGAGCTTGGTCGACAGGGCCTCGAAGATGCCGCGGGTGTCGGTGATGGTCTCGTCGTCGCTCAGGTACAGGGCGACGAAGCCGAGGTTGACGAGGTAGAAGCCGACGACCAGCAGGTGGTTGACGGCGTCGGCGAGCTGTTCGTTGCCGCGCAGGACGTCCGAGAGGAAGATCCGCCCGTTGCGGTTGAGTGTGCGGGCCACCCAGACCGTCAGGGCGATGCTGACGACCAGGTAGATGACGTAGGCGACGACCGTGCGGTCCATGCCGACCCCCTTGTTGAACGCGTTCAAAACGCTGACAGGGATGACTGTAGACCTGCCTTTGAACGTGTTCAACTCCGTTGCGGGGCCCCGCGTGAGGTCTGCGTCACGCCCTCCGGCCGAGCGCCGGGCGCTTGGAGTAGTCGGTGAGCCCGATGACGTTCCCCCAGGGGTCGGCCAGCTCGACGGTCCATCCGGTGACCACCGGGAACGGCTCGTCCAGCGGCGCGATCCCGGCTTCGGCCAGCCGCCGGGCAGCCGTTCGGGCGTCCGGCACCTCCAGCCACAGCCGGGGCGAGTGCCAGGGCGGCGGCCGGTGCTCAAGACCGTCCTCCTGCCGCAGCAGGATCCCGGGCGTCTCGCCGCCCACCTTCAGCAGCGCGATCCCCGCCTCGTCGAAGCGGAACTCCACCGTGAACCCGGCCCGTTCGTAGAACCCGACGGCCTCACCGAGGTCCCCGACGGGCAGCAGCACGTTGTCGAACCCGAGCAGTTCGTACGACTCGTCATCTGACACACAGTCAGAGTAGGTCGATGATCGGCCGGAGCCCGGCATTGTCAGTGGTGCCTCGTACAGTCGGCGTATGGCACAGGTGACCTTCGTCGACGAGACGACCATGGGGCGGCGCGAGACGGGCCCGCGGCTGGAAGTCGCCGAGCGGCGGCTGACGGTGCGGGAGCTGATCCGGCGCCGGATACGGCGGGAGGAGGACCGGCGGCTCGCGCTGAGGGCCTTCACGGCGAACGGCCTGATCGTCCTGGTCGGCGACCGCCAGGTCACCGAGCTGGACGAGGAGATCGACCTCACCGCGGACACGGAGGTCACGTTCCTGAGGCTCATACCCCTGGCCGGCGGCTGACCGACGGCCCCCGGAAAACCCGAGGGCCCCGCTCCAGGAGGAGCGGGGCCCAGCGGCGACGTACCCGAAGGGGCGTCAGAAGCGGCGGGTGATCAGGGCCTTCTTGACCTCGGCGATCGCCTTGGTGACCTCGATACCGCGCGGGCAGGCGTCCGTGCAGTTGAAGGTCGTGCGGCAGCGCCACACGCCGTCCTTGTCGTTGAGGATCTCCAGCCGCTGCTCGCCGGCCTCGTCACGCGAGTCGAAGATGAAGCGGTGCGCGTTGACGATGGCCGCCGGGCCGAAGTACTGGCCATCGTTCCAGAACACCGGGCACGAGGAGGTGCAGGCGGCGCACAGGATGCACTTCGTCGTGTCGTCGAAGCGCTCGCGGTCCTCGGACGTCTGCAGACGCTCACGCGTCGGCTCGTTGGTGTCCTTCGTGATGAGGAAGGGCATCACGTCGCGGTACGCCTGGAAGAACGGCTCCATGTCGACCACGAGGTCCTTCAGGACCGTCAGGCCCTTGATGGGCTCGACCGTGATCGGCTTCTCCGGGTTGAGGTCCTTGATCAGCGTCTTGCACGCGAGGCGGTTCTTGCCGTTGATCCGCATCGCGTCGGAGCCGCAGATGCCGTGCGCGCAGGAGCGACGGAAGGTCAGCGTGCCGTCCAGGTCCCACTTGATCTTGTGGAGACCGTCGAGGACACGCTCCTTGGGGTCGATCTCCAGCTGGAAGTCTTCCCAGGTCGCCTCGGCCGAGATCTCCGGGTTGAAGCGGCGGACCCGGAAGGTGACCGTGATGTACGGGGACGCGGCGGACTCGGCCTCCACCTTGTCCAGAACGGGGGTAGCCATCAGTACTTACGCTCCATCGGCTGGTAGCGGGTCTGGACGACCGGCTTGTAATCGAGACGGATGGACTCGGTGCCGTCGTCGCCCACCTCGCGGTACGCCATGGTGTGGCGCATGAAGTTGACGTCGTCGCGGTTGGGGTAGTCCTCGCGGTAGTGACCGCCGCGGGACTCCTTGCGGGCCAGCGCGGAGGTCGCCATGACCTCGGCCAGGTCCAGCAGGTTGCCCAGCTCGATGGCCTCCAGCAGGTCCGTGTTGAACCGCTTGCCCTTGTCCTGGATCGAGACGTTCCGGTAGCGCTCGCGCAGCTCCGCGATCTTCTCGACCGCCGTCTTGATCGTCTGCTCCGTGCGGAACACCATGACGTTGGCGTCCATGGTCTCCTGAAGCTCCTTGCGGAGCGTGGCCACCCGCTCGGTGCCGGTGGCGGTGCGCAGGTCCTCCACCTGGTCGATCACCAGCCGCGCCGGGTCCTCCGGCAGCTCGACGAACTCGGCCTTCTGGGAGTACTCGGCGGCGGCGATACCCGCGCGGCGGCCGAACACGTTGATGTCCAGGAGGCTGTTGGTGCCGAGCCGGTTGGCGCCGTGCACCGACACGCAGGCGACCTCACCGGCGGCGTACAGACCCGGAACCACGGTCGTGTTGTCGGCGAGCACCTCACCCTCGACGTTCGTCGGGATGCCGCCCATCGCGTAGTGCGCGGTGGGCTGGATCGGGATCGGGTCCGTGTACGGCTCGATGCCGAGGTAGGTCCGCGCGAACTCGGTGATGTCGGGCAGCTTGGCGTCCAGCTGCTCCGGCGGGAGGTGGGTCAGGTCCAGGTAGACATGGTCACCCTCGGGACCGCAGCCGCGGCCCTCGCGGATCTCCGTGTAGATGGAGCGCGAGACGACGTCACGGGAGGCGAGGTCCTTCATGACCGGCGCGTACTTCTCCATGAAGCGCTCGCCGTCCTTGTTGCGCAGGATGCCGCCCTCACCGCGGGCGCCCTCCGTCAGCAGGATGCCCATCCGCCAGATGCCGGTCGGGTGGAACTGGAAGAACTCCATGTCCTCCAGCGGCAGACCCCGGCGGTAGACGGCGGCCTGGCCGTCACCGGTCAGGGTGTGCGCGTTCGACGTCACCTTGAAGAACTTGCCGCAGCCGCCGGACGCGTAGATCACGGCCTTCGCCTGGAAGACGTGGATCTCGCCGGTGGCCAGCTCGTACGCCACCACACCGGCGGACTTCCTGACGCCGTCGACCTCGGTGATCAGCTGGTCCAGGACGTAGAACTCGTTGAAGAACTCCACGCCCTCCTTGACGCAGTTCTGGTACAGCGTCTGGAGGATCATGTGGCCGGTGCGGTCCGCGGCGTAGCAGGACCGGCGGACCGGGGCCTCGCCGTGGTTGCGGCTGTGACCGCCGAAGCGGCGCTGGTCGATGGTGCCGTCCGGGGTGCGGTTGAACGGCAGGCCCATCTTCTCCAGGTCGAGGACCGAGTCGATGGCCTCCTTCGCCAGGATCTCCGCGGCGTCCTGGTCGACCAGGTAGTCACCGCCCTTGACCGTGTCGAAGGTGTGCCACTCCCAGTTGTCCTCCTCCACGTTGGCCAGCGCGGCGGCCATGCCGCCCTGCGCGGCGCCCGTGTGGGAGCGGGTGGGGTAGAGCTTCGTCAGCACGGCGGTGCGGCTGCGCTTGGTGGACTCGATGGCCGCGCGCATGCCCGCGCCACCGGCGCCGACGATGACGGTGTCGTACTTGTGGATCTTCATGATTCTCGCAGCCCCGTGCCTAGCGGATGTTCGGGTCGAAGGTGAAGATCACCAGCGTGCCCAGCAGGATGGTGAACGCCGTGGCGGTGTAGAGCAGGCCCTTGAGCCACAGCCGCGTGTTCGCGCGCTCCGCGTAGTCGTTGATGACCGTGCGCAGGCCGTTGGCGCCGTGCAGCGTCGCGAGCCAGAGCATCAGCAGATCCCAGACCTGCCAGAACGGGGACGCCCAGCGGCCCGCCACGAAGGCGAAGCCGATCTTGGAGACGCCGCCGTCGAGCACCAGCTGGATGAGCAAGTGGCCGATGACCAGGACCACCAGCACGACGCCGGACAGGCGCATG
The DNA here is from genome assembly GCF_027270315.1 of Streptomyces cinnabarinus. Classification (NCBI taxonomy): domain Bacteria; kingdom Bacillati; phylum Actinomycetota; class Actinomycetes; order Kitasatosporales; family Streptomycetaceae; genus Streptomyces; species Streptomyces cinnabarinus. Next base: position 5,516,421 of record NZ_CP114413.1, read on the forward strand.
AAGAGCCAGGCGGCCATCTCGAAGTTGCCCCGCGTGGACTTCGGGGTCTTCTTGGTGCGCTTGCGCGGGGCCTCGATGTAGGGGGCCGGGTTGTCGACGTTGTACCCGGCATCGCCCTCGACGGGGCTGATTCCGGACGCGGTCTTCTCAGTCGTGGACATGGGCGTCAGCTCCCGAAGAGTTCACGAGCGGCGTGGCCGAGCAGGGGGTAGATCGCCCCCAGCATCAGCACCAGCCACAGACCGACGGCGGACCAGAGCATCTGCTTCTGGTAGCGCGGGCCCTTGGACCAGAAGTCGACGGCGATGATGCGCAGGCCGTTGAGCGCGTGGAAGAGCACGGCGGCGGAGAGGCCGTACTCCATCAACGCGACGATCGGCGTCTTGTACGTCGCGACGACCTCGTCGTAGGCCTCGGGGGAGACACGCACGAGAGCGGTGTCCAGCACGTGAACGAACAGGAAGAAGAAGATGAGGACGCCGGTGACTCGGTGAGCCACCCAGGACCACATTCCTTCCCGGCCGCGGTACAGCGTTCCAGCCGGCACGGAAGTCCCTCCGGGAGCGGGGATTGGGGCCGCGCCGGCTTGTGCTGTCGGTCGGGCCCGGCCGGGTACGGTCCACCGGCCCCCAGCATCGTAGCGACGTGCTGTCGGGATGCTTACTCCGGGCCTACCTGTGTGATCAAAGTGGCACGCGGATGGGTGAGGGCGGCCAGCATCCTCAGCAGGCGTCCCTTCGCCAGGCGGCGCAGTTCTTCCCAGGCCACCACCCGTTCCTCCTCCGGATCGTTTGCCAATCGTGACCGGATTCCGGCCAGTGCGTGGTCCAGGGCTTCCGCCGGCGGCACGTCGTCCAGGCAGATGACGAACGCATGGCCGAACTTCGCCTCGTATGCCGCGTTCGCCGCGTTCAGGGCGGTCTGGGCCGCGGAGTACACGCCCTCGGGCAGTACGGGCAGGGTCTCGCCCGCCAGTGCCTCCGCCAGATCCCCCGGTGTCAGGTCGTACGCCGCCTCGTCCGAGGCCGCCAGCAGGGCGTCCGGCGTGGGGTACGGGCGGTGGGTCGCGATGCGATGGGCCCAGCGGAGGCTGTGCAGGCAGGTGAGCAGGATGCGCTGGAGTTCATCGGCGGGTGCCGTGTTGAAGCGCTCTGGTATGGCCACTCGGCCAGGAAGGTGTGTGGGCGTCACGTGCGTTTCGGCAGGGGATGCTGTGAGAGATGTGGCGCCACGTTATCGACAGTGGACGTGACGCGTCCGAAGGATGCCCGAATTTCAGCCGAACGGGAGAGTTTCGGAACGTGTGGTGGACGCGAGTCGCGCTCACCGGTCGTAGGTTGGCTGAGTGAGCCAGCACCGGCGCCGGGCGCCACAGCACAAGGTCGGACAGCGAACCCTGCTGGTCGGGGTCCTGGTCGCCGGGCTCGGGGTGGGCCTCGGGCTGTGGGCCTCCGGTGACGCCGGGGACAGCGGGCCCACGGGGTCGGCGGTACGGCAGCCGTCGGGCACGGCCTCGTCCCGGGCGGCCGAGGGGTCCCGGTCCGCGGTCGATGCCACGCCGAGCCCCAGCAGGTCGTACGCCCTGTCCAGCGCGCCCCGGACCGTCCCGGCGGTCCGCTCGCACACCCCGGCGCGCGGGCCCGGCTGGCGGCCGGTGCGCGGGGAGCGGGTGGTCGTGGGGGACGCGGACCTGGCCGACGAGGGGCGGCTGCTCGCCCGGGAGCTGGGGCTGACCTACGCGGGCGAGAAGGACGACGTGCGGGCGGGCGACGTACGACTGTCGCTCAACGACGACGAGGGCGCGGACCCGGAGTCCTACTCCCTGACCGTGCGCGGCGGGCGGGTGAACATCAGCGGGCCCGCCGACGCGGGCGTGTTCTACGGCACCCGCACCCTGAAGCAGACCGTGCACGCCGGGGGTACGGCGCCGGAGGGTGTCGTACGCGACGAGCCCGCGAAGCCGGTGCGCGGGTTCATGCTGGACATCGCGCGCAAGAACTTCACGGCCGGCTGGATCGAGGACCGCGTCCGGGAGCTGGGCGATCTGAAGTTCAACCAGCTCGGACTGCACTTCTCCGACGACCAGGCGTTCCGGATCCAGTCCGACTCGCACCCCGAGATCGTCTCCGACCCGCATCTGACGAAGGCGGAGGTACGGCGGATCGTGGCGCTCGCCGCGGAACGGCACATCACCGTCGTGCCCGAGATCGACTCGCCGGGGCATCTGGGCGCGGTCATCGCGGCCCATCCCGATCTGCAGCTGCGCAACGCCTCGGGCGCGGCCACGCGCGGCGCGATCGACATCTCCAAGGACGAGTCCCACGAGATCGTCGACGATCTGCTGAACGAGTTCGCCGAGGTCTTCCCCGGCGGCCAGTGGCACCTCGGCGGTGACGAGTACCAGGCGCTGACCGTGTCCGACCCGGAGGCGTCCTTCCCGCAGCTCGCGGCCGCCGCGCGGGCGGAGTTCGGCGCCGGGGCGACCGTCGAGGACCTCGCGACCAGCTGGGTCAACGACCGCGCCGCCACCATGCGCGTCCACGACAAGACCGTGCGGGCCTGGAACGACGGCTTCTTCCGGGACACCTCCGTCACCGCGGACAAGGACATCCAGGTCGCCTACTGGACCGGCAAGGAGATCGGCGCCCGGCTGCCGGTGGAGTACCTGTCGGCGGGACGGCAGGTCATCAACTACAACGACGAGTTCCTCTACTACGTCCTCGGCCAGCCGCAGACCTTCGTCTACCCGACCGGTCAGCGCATCTACGAGCAGTGGACACCCCGGGTCCTGCGCGGCACCGAGGCGGTCCCGGCGAAGTACGACGGCCAGATCCTCGGCGGGTCCTTCGCCGTCTGGTGCGACCTGGCGAACTCCCAGACCCAGGACCAGGTGGCGGCGGGCATCCGCATGCCGCTGCGGGCGACCGTCGAGAAGCTCTGGAACCCGGGCACACCGCAGCGCTCGTGGGCGGACTTCACGGCCCTGGCCGACCGGCTCGGCTGAGCATCGCGTACGGATTGTCCGGTTCGGCTGCGAACGGGCGTACGGCTGTGGTGTATTCGGCCGGAGCCGAACCGAACTGCCTGGGGGAACGGACATGGGCTACTGGGGGTACTTCGTCGTGGGGAGCGCCGAGCGGCCGCTCGCCGAGCTGGCCGCACTGGCGGGCGCGCCGGGCATGACCCTGCGCCAGGAGGCGCCGGGGGGCTGGCAGGTCTGGGAGTACCCGAGCGGCGAGGGCGACGTCGGGAACATGCATGAACTCGCCCACCAGACCGGGGCGCCCGCGCTCTTCGGGTACGTCATGGACAGCGACTGCGCGGTGGTGGAGGCGGCGGGTCCGGAGAGCGGGGCGTGGACGACCTGCCTCGGCCGGGACGCCATGGCGGGCCGGCTCGGCGCGGGGGAGGGGCTCTCCCTGGAGGACTACTTCCTCCAGCCGCGCGACGCCGCCGAGCGGGCCGTCGCCTGGGCAGCCGAGGCCGGGCACACCGTGGCCGCGGAAAGCCTGCTCGACGTGTTCGCCGCCGACCCCGACCCGCTGGCCGAAAACCTCTTCTTCCGGCTGCTCGACCGGCTCGCTGTGGTGCCCCTGTGACACTCCCGGGCCGTCGCACGCAGTTAGGGGAAGTGCGGGTTCCGTAAGGGAAGACCGCAGGCGAGGGAGGCGTGCATGAGTCTGGTGGAGCTGATCGCTCGGGCGGACGAACGCGGACTGGCCGCCAGCGGGTTGGCTTGTTTGGATCGGTGTATACCCCTGCTGGGCGGTGACGACGAGCTGTTGCGGCCCCTGTGGGCCACCCTCAGCGAGGGCGGTGACCCCGGGCTGTGGGCCGAGCTCCTCGAACAGGCGCGCGGCAAGCTCGGCGACCCGGAGGGGTCGGAAGAGGACGAGGCGGCCGTCCTGGCCCGCCGAATGCTCGACGCGGCTCCGCCCGCACCGGCCGACACGGGGGTACGGGTCTGGGCCGACGCCTGCTCCGTCGCCTCCCTCCAGATCCACCGGCTGCTCGACGCGGCCGACGACGACGCACCGGTCGACGCCCGCCGCGAGGGCCGCACCGAGGGCATGCCACCGCTGGTCGCCGCCGAGCTGCGCCGCCAGATCACCGTCCTGGAACTCCTCGCCGGGCACGGCGCGGGCGGACTGCGTCCGGCGCTCGAGGTGTCCACCGAGGGGCGCCGGATCCTGCGCGCGGTGGTGTCGAGACGGGCGCGGGGCCGCAGTTGAGCCGTACGCGCCTCATCTCATCAGCCACTTCACCACCGCGTCGCCGTACTGGGCGGTCTGCGCGTAGAAGGCCCGCAGGTCCCGGTGGGCCGCGGCGAAGGCGCCGCGCACGTCCCGCTCGGCCTCCGGCATGCCGTAGGGACGCATCACCTCCTCGCGGGCCCGCCCCCACAGCTCCTCGAAATCCGTCTTCGCCAGGTAGTCCGCGACCCGGCCGGCCTGGGCGGCGGTGAGCAGCAGGAACGGCGGCCGGGACGGATCGGGGTGGCCGACCGGGCGTCCGCCCAGCACCACATGCGTACGGGGGCCGTCCGGCGCCCGGTCCGGCGGGCTGCCCGCGTACAGCAGCTCGTGGTGCAGATACCCCTTGTCCAGCACCTCCTCGCGGTGCCTGCCGATCCGGTCCCGGACGGTGTCCCAGTCGTCGTCGAACAGTCGCCGGAACCATGACGCGCTGTTGCGCAGCGCCGGAGGCGGCACCGCGCGCAGATGGAAGTACACGCTCATCAGTGACTGGAGCGCATCGGAGCGCCCAGATGTCACACCCTCGTGCCGGGGTCTTCCTGTGACCGTCCTGAGGTGGAGGTGGGTCGGTCCTGCGCCGGTTGCGGGCAGTGCCCGGATCCGGGTGACGAAACCCGAGGTGGCCACGCTCTTGTCGATGTGACGACAGTGACAGAGCAGCAGACCAGGCCCTCGGCTGCGGCGAAGCCGGTGCGATGGGCGGCGGACGCGGTTTCGACGATGCGCGAGGGGGCGCGGCTGCGCCTCGACTACTCGGCGCAGAGCCTGTGGCGGGTGGACCGGATGATCGACGACCTGCGCCGGGAGGGCACTCCGCAGGGCGCCGTGGAGGGCGTGCTGCGCGGACTCGGGGCGTACGCCGGTGAGGTGATAGTCCGGCAGACCGGCGCCGAGTGGTGGGCGTCCGGCGGTGAGCACTGGGTCCGTACGCCCGACGGCAAGCTGTGGGACCCGATGGAGGAGGCCCGCCGCTGCTTCGCCGGGGACGGCTCGTTGCGGCTGCTGTGCCGGGACGCGACCAGCGGGCTGAACTGAGACGGCCGGGGTCCCGCGCACCGCGCGGGACCCCGGCCGTCTCAGTTGGCTGCCGTCGCCGTTACGGCGCCAGCACCTGTCCGAGCCCGCCGTCGGTCGGGGTGCCGAGGGCGGTCTTGCTGTAGATCACCGAGTCGCCGTAGCCGAGGCCGGTGCTGTTGCTCGGGATGTGCAGCAGGACACCGTCGGTGCCGTCCTCGCCGTCGGCGCCGATCGTGAGGTCGGCGCGGCCGAAGCCGGACAGGTCGGTCAGCGACACGGACGTACCGAACAGGTCGCCCGCCTCCGCGGCGCCGGGGACGCTCGTGGTGTCCTGCGAGACCGCGATCGCGCCGGAGCCGGTCAGCCCGGTCGAGGAGCCCTTGACCAGGACCACGGTGCCCGCGTTGGCGTAGCTGACGCCGCTGCGGGTGAGGTCCTCGTTGCGGGCGCCGGTCAGGACGTCGGCGTAGCCGTCGGCGTCGAGGTCGCCGGCCGAGACGGAGATGCCGAAGGCGTCGCCGGACTCGTTGGCGCCGGGGACGCCCGCGGTGTCCTGGTGGATGACCTTCATGCCGGTCGTGGTGAAGCCGGTCGAGGTGCCGAACAGCATGGTGATCTGGCCGCCGGATATCGCGCCGGACTCGCTGGCGACCGGCTGGCCGATGACGAGGTCGTCGTAGCCGTTGCCGTTGAAGTCGCCGACCGCGACGGACCGGCCGCCCTTGACCGACAGCACCCCGGCCTTGGTCAGGCCGTTCGCCGAGCCCGCGAAGCGGACGACCCGGCCGATGCCGCCGGTGTCCCGGTAGTTGAGGGCGACGTCGGAGTAGCCGTCCCGGTTGAAGTCGCCGGTCGCGGCGTCCAGGTAGGCGATCGCGCCGGTGGCGGTGGTGAGGGCGCCGTACGTCGTCGGACCGCCGGTCAGTCGGACGTTGTAGGAGCCGCCCTTGCCGGTGCCCGCGGAGAAGACGTCCGCCTTGCCGTCGCCGTTGAAGTCGCCGACGGTGACGGCCGAACCGAGCTTGGCGCCGGCCGCGGTGACGCCCGTCGTGGTGTACGAGAACCCGGTGTTGAGAGCCGGGCCGTACATCACCGTGACCTGGCCGCGGTCGGCGTTGCCGCTGGTGTCGTCCTCGCCCGGCGAGCCGATCGCGAGGTCGGCGTGGCCGTCGCCGTTGACGTCGCCCCAGGCGGTCGCGGTGCCGAAGGCGTCACCGGACTCGGAGGTGCCGGGGACCCCGGCGCTGTTCTGGGTGAAGGCGATCCGGGACGCCGGGACGGGCCCGTCGACGCTGCCCGGGACCACGGTGACGCGGTTGGCCTTCGGGGTACCGGCGACCAGGTCGCTGACGCCGTCGCGGTTGACGTCGGTGGTGGCCAGGGCGTGCGAGATGCCCGGGGTCCTGGCGAGCGTGGCGATGCCGCTCAGCTTGGGGTACAGGTTGGCGCCGGGGCAGGCCGTGGCGTTGGTGTCCCGGTGGCCGAAGACGCGGGGGAGCGTGATCTGCTGCCCCTCGGCGATCTTGTTGCCGCTGTAGTTCAGCGGCGCCCGCGAGGTCAGCGTGACCTTCTCGGCCGGGTCGATGCCGTACATGCCGAACTTCCAGGCGACGACCCGCGCGATGGCGTCGAGGGCGGCCTTGGTGGGCTTGGCCGACTCGAAGTTGCCGATGTAGGAGATGCCGAGCGTGTCGGTGTTGAAACCGGCGTCGTGCGCGCCGGTCACCGGCAGGTCCATGCCGCCGCTGCGGCCCTCGAAGATCTGCCCGCACTTGTCGACGACGAAGTTGTAGCCGACATCGAAGTAGTCCTGGGCGAAGTGGGCCTGCTGGATGGTGCGCATCCGGGCCCGGGACTCCGCGCAGGACAGCGTGTTGTCGGTGTCGACGCCGGTGTGGTGGATGACGGCGGCCTTGATGTCGGTGCTGTAGCTCGGCGTGCCGTTGTAGTCCGTGGACGCGCCCCACTCGGCCTGCGTGATGACCGGCGGCTTGGCGACCGTGGAGGGGCGGGCCTCCGGGACCGTCGGGGTCGGCGTCGGCGTCGTCGTCGGTGAGCCCGAGGCGGTGGGCGACTCGGAGGTGGTCGCCGTCGGCGAGGCCGGGGCCGACTCGGTCGGCGTGGCGGACACGGTCTCCGTGGGCGAGCCGGTCGCGGAGGCCTCCGGCGGCGTCGCGGTCTCCGTCGGCGTCGGGGTCTCCGCCACGAACGCGGCCGGCTCGACGCCGCCCTCGGGGTCGGTGCCCGGGTCGAGCAGCTTGATGTCCATACCGGCGGGCTGGCCGCCGACCTCGGTGCCGTCGGCGTTCACCACCCGCACCTCGACGCCGTCGGACTCGCCGGTCCACACCGACTCGGTGCCGCCGCGCAGGGCGGACCGCTCGGCCTCCTTGCCGTCGGCCTGGCTGGGCTCCAGGACCAGCTCGCGCCACGGCGACCAGTCGCCGGTCTCGGTGTCCCGGGTGCGTACCTCGGGCGTGCCCTTGGTCCTCGCCTCGGGGTCGTCCCAGGTCACCACGACGGCGCTGAACTGCTCGGTGCCCCGTTTGCCGAGGCCCTTGCGGCCGCCGCCCTCGTTCTCCAGCTTCAGGGTGTGCACCGACGGCTCACGCTCGGCGGCCTTGTCGTCGGAGGGCGCGGACTGGCCCGCCATCGCATAAGTGACGACTCCCGCCCCGCTCAGGACGACCGCTCCGACGGTCAGCCAGGCCCGCCGTTTGAGACTGAGCGGCTTGTACGCATGGGTCCTACGAGGACTCAACTACCCCACCCCTATGGAGATTGGACACAACAGCCACACCTGTAACAGGTGCACCCTCCATCCAGCGTTGGGTCAGGTTCAAACGTCACCCGGGCAAAAGGTTGTACGAACGTGTGTGATTTCTGTGTGTGAATGAGCACAGCCCCGGCCCGTGATGCTCCGGTGGCGAAATCCGCTGGATGCGATGGGGGGCCGAGAAGGCTCGCCCGTGGATCGAGCGGAGAGGTGGGGCCGATGGGCCAGGTGGACGGACCGGTGCCGGGCGCGAGCGAGATGCGCGGGTACACGGCTGCCTTCGTCGCCCGGGTCACCGCCCGGAGCCGGCTGCCGCTCGACTACTCCGTGGCCAGCCTGCGGGTCGTCGACTTCCTCATCGACGGTCTGCGCAAGGGCGGCGCCGACCCCGACCGGGCCGGCGAGACGCTCTTCGGGCTCGGCGCGTACGTCGGCGAGGTGCTGGTCCGCCGGGCGGGCGCCCAGTGGGTCGACTACGACGACCGGCAGCGGGCCTACTTCGGCCAGCCGGTCGGCGTACGGATGCCGGACGGCCGGGTCTGGAACCCGCTCGGCAAGGTCCGCAACCGGTTCGAGTCGGGCAGCCCGGAGGAATCCCTCCAGACCTTCTACCTGACGCTGCACGGCCGGGCACGGCGGGCCGTGGCATGAGACGGATGGGGTGATGGCGCTTGCTGTGACACTTCTGTGAAGCCTGGCGCTGTTGACCGTGGGGGGCGTGGCAAGAGGCGGGCCGTGCCGTGCGGTGCGGGTCCGCCGTTAACTCGGCAGGACGAGGACAGTTCTTGGGCCAGGGAGCGGAACCCCGTCGCGGGCACGCGCACGACGGGGAGCTGGGTACGGCCGTGGCGCGGGCGCAGGAGGGCGATGAGACGGCCTTCGCGGTCGCCTACCGGATCGTGCAGCCCGGGCTCCTCGGCTATCTGCGCGGGATCGTCGGCGACGACGCCGAGGACGTGGCCTCCGACGCCTGGTTGGAGATAGCCCGCGACCTCGGCCGGTTCAAGGGCGACGGCGCGGGCTTCCGGGGGTGGAGCGCGACCATAGCCCGGCACCGGGCGCTGGACCATCTGCGACGGCAGCGGGTACGGCCCCGGGCGACGGCGACCGAGCAGGACGTACTCGACCTGCCCGGACCGCACAGCACGCACGAGCAGGCGTTGGAGTCCATCTCCACCGAGTACGCCCTGGAACTGGTCCGCGGGCTGCCGCGGGACCAGGCCGAGGCGGTGCTGCTGCGGGTGGTCGTCGGACTCGACGGCCCGGCCGCGGCCCGGGTCCTCGGCAAGCGCCCCGGCGCGGTGCGCACCGCCGCGTACCGGGGTCTGAAGCGCCTGGCCGTCCAGCTGGGCACGGAGGACGGTGTGACGGATGACGCCCCCCGGACGCTGGGGGAGTCGAAATGAACGGAGCGGGAAGCGCGGGCGTAGGACAGGGGAGCGCCGCCCTCTCATCGGTCGCGGGAATCGCGTCGCCCCACCGGGGACACGCGGCCCGTACAGGCCCCATGGGCCACACAGGACCCACGGGGACCATGAGCCCCGGGGCGGACAGGTCGGAACAGGAACGGAAACGGACATGGGTGAACAGCTGAGCGACGGCGGCACGGCCGGCCGTCGGCGTGCGCACCCTGGCGGCACCGCGTCCGGCCCGCACGGAGCCGGCCCCCGGCCCGACCTGGAGGCCCTGCTCGCCGCCGCCATGCGCCCGGCCACCGTGGACGCCGAGGGCGAGCGGCGCGCCGTCGCCGCCTTCCGGGCCGCCCGGGACGCGGGCCCGCACCGGGCCCGCACCCGGCGCCGGGACGACTGGCGCCCCCGTGCCCGGCGCCGCACCGTGCGCTCGCTGCGGGTCACGCTCTCGCTGTTCGGCGCGAGCCTCGCGCTCGGCGGCGTCGCCTTCGCCGCGATCGGCACGAGCGGTTCCTCCTCGGACGCCGCCGACGACGGCACGGGCACGCCCTCGGCCGGTGCCGCGTCCCGGTCGGGTGCCGGGGCCTCGACGGCCGGCCCCGGTCACGGTCCGGACGACCGCCCGGACACCGCCAAGGACACCGAGGCCAAGTGCCGCGCGTACCAGCGGCACGTGTCGAGCGGCGGCAAGGAGCTGGAGTCGACGGCCTGGCAGCGGCTGATCGAGTCGGCGGGCGGCGCGGAGAAGGTCGCCCCGTACTGCGCGGAGCTGCTCGCGCAGGCGACCGAGCAGAGCAACCCGGGTGCCGAGAACGGCAACGGTGCCGACAACGGCAACGGCGCCACGAGCGGGAACAACGGCAACGGCGGCGACAACGGCGCGAACACCGGCCAGGGCAACGGCGGGAACGCCAAGAAGGACTGACCCCGGTGGGCCTGTGCAGCCCCCGAGGATCCGGTGATTTCCGGTGAGTTCCCGGTGCCAAAGCAACGGCCGGGGCCGCCACCCCCCACAGGAGAGGCCCCGGCCGTCGCGCGGCACGGGCCGCGCGGCGACCCGTACTTCCTACAGCGCCATGAGTGCGTTTTCTGTCACACCCCGGCCCGTCACGACTGCGTTGCGCCTTGTACGGACATGGACGAGCAGCGGTTTCAGGTCGTAACGTGCCTTTCGCGCCGCAGGGGGAAAGTTGAATGATCACTGAAACCATCGGCGGGCCGCCGAGCCGGGGCCATCCACCCGACCATCTACCGAGGTACCGAGTGCTGGGGGACGACGCGGAGCTGACGGCCGCGCTGCTTGCGGCACAGGACGGGGACGAGACCGCGTTCCGGACTGTGTACCGCTCGGTGCATCCACGGCTGCTCGGGTACGTACGGACGCTGGTCGGCGACCCGGACGCCGAGGACGTGGCGTCGGAGTCCTGGCTCCAGATCGCCCGGGACCTGGACCGCTTCAGCGGGGACGCGGACCGCTTCCGCGGCTGGGCCGCCCGGATCGCCCGCAACCGCGCGCTGGACCACATACGCATGCGCGGCCGCCGCCCCGCGATAGGCGGCGACGAGACGGAACTGACCGGCCGGGCCGCCGAGTCCGACACCGCGGGCGAGGCCATCGAGGCGCTGGCCACCGACAGCACCCTCTCCCTGATCGCCCGGCTCCCGCAGGACCAGGCCGAGGCCGTCGTCCTCAGGGTGGTGGTGGGCCTCGACGCGAAGACCGCCGCCGAGACGCTGGGCAAGCGTCCGGGCGCCGTCCGCACGGCGGCGCACCGGGGTCTGAAGCGCCTCGCCGAACTCCTCGGCGACCGTCCGGAGGCCGATCCGGAATCGGGCGGCAGCCTCGACGCGATGCCGCCCCAGCGAGAACCGCGTGGACGCGCGGTGACGTCCGCGAGTGTGACGCATACGCGTGCGCGGACGCAGAAGGATGTGTGATGGCCGACGAGCACTTCAGATGGCTGGACCCTGAGGCGGCGGAACGTCTTCTGAGCGGTGAGCCACTGGAAGCTGTCGACGCGGCCGACCGGGACCGGGCCCAACGCCTCGCCAAGACGCTTGAGGCACTGTCCGCCGAACCCCCGCCGATCAGCGCCGAGTTCCCCGGCGAAGCCGCCGAACTCCCTGGCGAGGCCGCCGCGCTGGCCGCCTTCCGCGCCGCCCGCACGGAACGCACGGAACGTGCCGAAGGCACGGAGAGCGCCGTCCCCGCAGAGCCCTCCGCCCCGCCGCCCCACCCGCACTCCTCCGACGCCGGCCTCATCCGCCTCGGCGCCCCCGAGCCCTCCCGCCGCACTCCCCGCCGCGCCCCCCGCTGGGCGCGACGGGCGCGCCTCGGGCTGGCCGCCGCGCTCGCCGTCGGCATGGTCGGCGGGGTCGCGGCGGCGGTCGGAACCGGAGCCCTGCCCACGCCCTTCGACAGCGGCGAACCGGCACCCGCGTCCTCGGTCTCGGCGCCCGAACGCCCGCTGGTGTCGCCGCCCCCGAAGGACGCCCTCAGCGGCGAGAACCGCCCCGACGACGGGTCCCGCGCCCCGGTGCCGGACCCGGACGACTCCCGCGCACCGGGCGGCGGCGCGGAACCCGGCCCCGGCGCCACGGCCGGCGAGCGGCGCCAGGACCGCACCGGCGGCTCCTGGCGCGGCACCGTCACCTCCGGCTGCCGGGACCTGCGCGACGGCAAGCGCCTCGGCGACGACCGCCGCCGGGCCCTGGAGGGCGCCGCGGGCGGCTCCGCCCGCGTGTCGCAGTACTGCAAGGCCGTCCTCGGCGCCGCAGAGGACGGCGAGGGCCACGGCAACGGGCAGGACGAGGACGAGGACCGGGACGACCAGGGCGGCGACGGGGACGGCGAAGGAAGGAGCCACGGGCGCGGAAACGGCAACGGCCGTGGTCACGGCCACCCCGGCAACGACCACCGCGCCGACGGCGCCGTCACCGGCACCCCGTCCTCCCCGTTGGCCCCACTGCTCCCGGAGCGCGGCGGATCACAGGCGGCGCCCGGGGCTCCGAGCGCCTCGCCGAGCCCGGTCCACTCCGTCGCGTGACCGCGGACGGCATGGCAACACGCCTGCTGACCTGCAATTTTGTAATCCGCTGAACTTTTTTCGCGCGGGGTGTGACGTTTTCGCCGACGCGGGCGCAGTATTCAGTGAGCCGACTGGTCATCGGCCGTCGCACTGAGCCGGGGTTCCCCCCGTACCTACGGCTCGTGCACCTGGCGCGGGCGGGACACGTTCCCCCGGTCCCGTCCGCGCCCCACACTCACCAGGAGACGACGACCTTGTCGCCGTTCCTCACCTGCGCGAACAGCGCCGCGATGGCCTCCTCGTCCCGAATGTTGACGCAGCCGTGCGAGGCACCCGCGTAGCCGCGGGCCGCGAAGTCGGACGAGAAGTGCACGGCCTGGCCCCCGCTGAAGAACATCGCGTACGGCATCGGCGAGTCGTAGAGCGTGGAGTGGTGGTGGCGGGACTTCCAGTACACCTGGAACACGCCCTCGCGGGTCGGGGTGTACTCGGAGCCGAAGCGCACCGCCACCGTCGACAGGGTCCGGCCGTCGACCATCCAGCGCAGCGTGCGGCTGGTTTTGTCGATGCACAGCACCCGCCCGGTCAGACAGCGCGGATCGGGCTCGGCGGCGGGCTGCCCGCCCATCAGATACAGATCCCACTTGCCGGGCTCCGAGGTCATCCTCAGCAACCGCTTCCAGGTGACGGCGTCCGTCTTCCCCGTCCTCGGCAGCCCACGCTTGCCCTGGAACCCCTTGACCGCCCGCTCGGTGAGGTCGTCGTAGGTCCCCGTGGGGCCGTCGAAGAGCCAGGCGACCTGGCGCAGCCGGGCCTGGAGCTCCCGGACGTCCCGGCCGGTGTCACCGCGCGACCACAGGACCTCGGGCGGCTTCGGCGGCTCGGACGTCTCGGCGGGGGACGAGGGCTTGGCGTCGTCGGGTGACGCGGACGGCGAGTCGCCGGGCAGGTCGATCCGGACCGGCGAGCGCCCGTCGCCCTCCGCCGCCTCCACCGTGCAGCCAGCGAGCACCGCCGCCGAGGCGAGCGCCGCGGCCGTTCTCCTCATGGTCCCCATCAGGCCCCCCAAAGGCGTCGATGTCCTCTGAGATGCTCCCCGCGGATGACTGGTTGCGAACGGCGGTGCATGGTTGTGACCGGGGCCGCATCGAAGCTGTGAGCAAGGTCCCAGCGTGCTGCACTCCTCCGGGTGCGCACCACGCGGCTACAGTCCGTCGAAGGGTCGGTCTGTACCAGTGAGTAAGTAGGCAGCGAGCGAACTGCTCGGCGGGAGGCAACACACCATGGCGCGCGAGTCGGAGTCCGGACTGCCCATCGAACCGGTCTACGGACCGGATGACCTTGCGGGCTGGGACGCGGCCGAGAAGCTCGGCGCGCCGGGCTCGTATCCCTTCACCCGGGGTGTGTACCCGTCGATGTACACCGGGCGTCCCTGGACGATGCGCCAGTACGCCGGTTTCGGTACCGCGACGGAGTCCAACGCCCGTTACAAGCAGCTGATCGCCAACGGCACGATGGGGTTGTCGGTCGCCTTCGACCTGCCCACCCAGATGGGTCATGACTCCGATGCGTCGATCGCGCACGGCGAGGTCGGCAAGGTCGGCGTGGCCATCGACTCGGTGGAGGACATGCGGGTGCTGTTCGGCGGGATCCCGCTGGACAAGGTCTCCACGTCGATGACCATCAACGCGCCGGCTGCGCTGCTGCTGCTCATGTACCAGCTGGTCGGCGAGGAGCAGGGCGTGCCGGCCGCGCAGCTGACCGGCACGATCCAGAACGATGTGCTCAAGGAGTACATCGCGCGCGGGACGTACATCTTCCCGCCGAAGCCGTCGCTGCGTCTGATCGCCGACATCTTCAAGTACTGCCGGGCCGAGATCCCGAAGTGGAACACCATCTCGATCTCCGGCTACCACATGGCGGAGGCGGGTGCCTCGCCCGCGCAGGAGATCGCGTTCACCCTGGCGGACGGCATCGAGTACGTGCGCACCGCGGTCGCGGCGGGCATGGACGTCGACGACTTCGCGCCGCGGCTGTCGTTCTTCTTCGTGGCCCGTACGACGATCCTGGAGGAGGTCGCCAAGTTCCGTGCGGCCCGCCGGATCTGGGCGCGGGTGATGCGGGACGAGTTCGGCGCGAAGAACCCCAAGTCGCTGATGCTGCGCTTCCACACGCAGACCGCGGGCGTCCAGCTGACCGCCCAGCAGCCCGAGGTGAACCTGGTCCGGGTCGCGGTCCAGGGCCTGGCCGCGGTCCTGGGCGGCACGCAGTCGCTGCACACCAACTCCTTCGACGAGGCCATCGCGCTGCCCACCGACAAGTCGGCCCGCCTGGCCCTGCGCACCCAGCAGGTGCTGGCCTACGAGACCGATGTCACCGCCACGGTCGACCCGTTCGCGGGCTCTTATGTCATCGAGAAGATGACCGACGAGGTCGAGGCGGCGGCGCTGGAGTTGATGCACAAGGTCGAGGAGCTCGGCGGCGCGGTCACCGCCATCGAGCACGGCTTCCAGAAGAACGAGATCGAGCGCAGCGCGTACCGCATCGCCCAGGAGACCGACTCCGGCGAGCGGGTCGTCGTCGGCGTCAACCGCTTCCAGCTGGACGCGGAGGAGCCCTACGAGCCGCTGCGGGTGGACCCCGCCATCGAGGCCCAGCAGGCCGAGCGCCTGGCCAAGCTCCGCGCCGAACGCGACCAGCAGGCCGTCGACACCGCCCTGGCCGCCCTGAAGAAGGCCGCCGAGGGCGACGACAACGTCCTCTACCCGATGAAGGACGCCCTGCGCGCCCGCGCCACCGTCGGCGAAGTCTGCAACGCCCTGCGGGAGATCTGGGGGACTTACGTGCCGTCGGACGCCTTCTGAGCATCTGACCGTCTCGCCCCCTGGGACCCGGAATCGGAGTGTCGTACCCCCGTGCGACACTCCTTTTCATGTTCGGTGTCATCGACCTCCCCACCTATCTCGCGGGCCTGATCCTGATCGTCCTGCTGCCCGGGCCCAACTCGCTGTACGTGCTGTCCGTGGCCGCCCGCAAGGGCGTTCGGGCCGGGTACACCGCCGCAGCCGGGGTGTTCTGCGGGGACACCGTGCTGATGACACTGTCCGCGGCCGGCGTCGCCTCGCTGCTCCAGACCAACGCCGTGCTGTTCGGCATCGTGAAGTACGCCGGCGCCGGCTATCTGACCTGGCTGGCCGTCGGCATGCTGCGGGCGGCCTGGGGGATGTGGCGGGCGCGCCGGGAGGCGGCCGTCGAGGAGACCTCGGCCCCGGCCGCCGACGAGCGCCCCTACCGGCGGGCCTTCGTCGTCAGCCTGCTCAACCCCAAGGCGATCCTGTTCTTCGTCGCCTTCTTCGTGCAGTTCGTCGATCCCGGATACGCCTACCCGGCGCTCTCCTTCGTCGTGCTCGGCGCGCTCGCCCAGGTCGCCAGCGTCCTGTACCTGAGCGCCCTGATATTCGGCGGTACGAGGCTGTCCGCCGCCTTCCGGCGCCGCAAGCGCCTGTCGGCGGGCGCGACCTCGGCGGCCGGCGCCCTGTTCCTCGGCTTCGCGGTGAAGCTGTCGCTGGCGGGCTCCTAGGCCCCGAGCCGGTCGAGATAGGCGGGCAGTTCATCGGCGGTCCCGCCGGCCCACCCCACATACCCGTCGGGCCGCACCAGGAACAGCCCCTTCCCGTACGACGGTTGCTCCGCGCCGCTGATCACCCGTACCGATTGCGGTAGTTCGGGCGCCGCCACGCCCACCGCGACCAGCGTCCAGTGCGGCCCCCGGAACGCGTCGAACAGCCGTACGCCGTCCAGCGTGCCGTCCGGTGCGCGGTCGCCCGCGCGGAGCGGACCCGGGGCGGGGCGGGTCTCCTCGGTGAGGGACGAGTCGCGGTAGCCGAGCCCCAGTTGCCGGGTCGCCGCGCCGCGCCGGACCTCGCCGCGGTGGATGCCGGTGGACACCGCCAGCATCTGTGCCGCGATCGGCCGCCGCTCCTCCTCGTAGGTGTCCAGGAGCCCGGCATCGGCCGACCCCCGCACCACCGCCCCCAGCTTCCAGCCCAGGTTGTAGGCGTCCTGGACGCTGGTGTTCAGGCCCTGCCCGCCGGCCGGGGAGTGGATGTGCGCCGCGTCCCCCGCGAGGAAGACCCGGCCGGACCGGAAGGCGTCCGCCAGCGCGGCCCGGGGCCGGAAGTCCGAGGCCCAGCGGACCTCGGTCACGTCCTCGGGGGCGAGATGGGAGCGTGCGGCCACCGTCTTCCGTACGCCCTCCGGGGAGAGGTCCACCTCGGCGCCCTCCGGGAACTGCGCCACCACCTGGAAGTCCTCCGTGCCCGCCAGCGGGCAGACAGCGAGGTAGCCGTGGCTCTCGGACGGCGGGAAGATGTGCCAGTTGGCGCGGTCGAGACCGGTGATCCGGACGTCCGCCACCAGCATCGGCTGCGGATCGACCGTCTCCCCGGTCATCCCGATCCCCAGCGCCCGACGGACGGCCGACCGCCCGCCGTCGGCCGCGACCGCGTACCGCGCCCGGACCGTCTCCCCGTCCGCGAACGCGACGGTCACCCCGTCGTCGTCCTGCTCCAGCGAGACCACCTCCCGCCCGAAGGCGACCCGCCCGCCCAGCTCGCGCAGCCGGGCGTGGAGGATCTCCTGCGTCCGCCACTGCGGAAGCATGCACGGCTCGTTGTACGGCGAGTCCCCGGTCGCCTCGGCCTCGTCGAACATCCGGTGCTCACCCATCCGGCGCCCGTCCTGCCAGATCATCCCGACCGGATAGCCCCCGCCCGCCGCCCGGACGGCGTCGAGCACGCCCAGGTCGTCGAAGACCTCCATCGTCCGCGGCTGGAGCCCCTTGCCGCGCGAGCCGGGGAACAGCTCCTCGGCCCGCTCCACCACCAGCGCGTCCACCCCGCGCCGCGCGAGGTCCACGCCGAGGGCGAGCCCGGTCGGACCCGCACCCACGATCAAAACGTCAGTATCCATGCCATTTCCCCTTAACGCTGTTAAGTGTTCTCGGGTACGAGGATGGACTTAACGCCGTTAAGCTGTCAAGCGTGAACACGGAACGCCGGGCCCCCCTCGACCGCCGCCGAGTCGCCGCCACCGCGCTGGAGCTCCTGAACGAGGCCGGTCTGCACGGCCTGACCCTGCGGGCGATCGCCAAGGAGCTGGACGTCAAGGCGCCGGCTCTCTACTGGCACTTCAAGGACAAGCAGGCCCTGCTGGACGAGATGGCGACCGAGATGTACCGCCGGATGGTCGCGGGCGCCGCCCTGGATCCCGCCGACACCTGGCAGGAGCGCCTGCTGAAGGCCAACCGCGGCCTGCGCACCGCCCTTCTCGGCTACCGCGACGGCGCCAAGGTCTTCAGCGGCTCCAGCTTCACCGGCATCGAGCACGCCGAGCAGATGGAGGACAACCTGCGCCTGTTCTCGTCCGCCGGCTTCACCCTGCCCCAGGCGGTACGGGCGACGACAACGACCTACGCGTACACCCTCGGCTTCGTCACGGAGGAACAGGGCGCCAAGCCGGTGCCGGACGAAAGGGCCCGGCTACTCACCGACTTCCCGTTGTCGGCGGAGGCGGGCAGGGAGATCTTCGCGAACTACGAGGACCACTTCGAGGAGGGCTTGGCCTTGGTGATCGCGGGGATCGAAGCGAAGTACAGGTGAGATGACCCACCCGGGGGCGCGGGGAACCGCGCGATCAACCCCCACCGGCCCGCGCTTTGAGTGAAGCCCGAACCGCCCGAGTGACAACCGGCGGCAACAGATCGACAGCGATCCCACGAACACGAGACCGAGGCCGCCGCTTCGGCTGAGGCCGAGGCTGACTCTTCGGCATCCCGCGGTAGCGGACCCGCACCAGCCGATGCCCAGCCGCCTCCTGCACACTCAGCCCGCAGTCCGCCCGCCCCCGCAGCATCCCGAGCAACTCCTCCTGCACACCCTCCGGATCCCCCCACGTCCCGTAGAGCTTCTGCGTGCTGAGACAGACCGGCCGCAACCCCCGGTTCAGCACCGCCTCCCACGTGGCGACCGACACCCCCGGCGTGTGCTCGGAGCGGAAGTCGTCGAGCACCACGATCCCGTCCGGCACCAGCAACTCCCGAGCCGCGCCGATGTCGTCGTGCACATGCTCGTACAGGTGCGAGGCGTCGATATGGACGAACCGGCAGCTCCCGGCCGCGACCACGTCCGTGATCACCGAGCTGGGCCCCTGGACCACCTGGGGCAGGGTGTCGTGGAAGGAGAGATAGTTCCGCTCGAAGGCCTGCCGCGTCAGCGAGCCGTACGACTTCGAGCTCTCCGCCTGGTTCGCCCCGTCCGGCGCGTCGTCCTCGAACAGATCACAGACCGTGAAGGTCTCACCGGGACGCGAGTGCCGCCCCAGCAGAATCGCGCTCTTGCCGAGATAGACCCCCAGCTCCAGCAGGTCGCCCCGCTGTCCGAGGCTCTCCTGCCGTTGAAGGAACCAGGTGAACAGTGTCTGGTCGAGCGCGGGGAACCAGCCCGGCACATCGCCGAGCTCACCGGGGAGTACGGGTGTCTGCTGAGCGTTGGCCATACGGCGCAGTCTTCCCGCGCCCGGAGGTCACCGCATCCTGGCGAGGGCCGTCCGGAGCCATGGGGTCAGCGGCTTCTCGACGTAACGGTTCAGCAGCCAGGCGAGCAGCAGCATCGTGCCGATTGTCAGGGTGAAGGTCGCCCAGGAGGACAGGTACAGATCCTGGTGCAGGGTCTTGATGACCACCCAGCCCAGATGCTCGTGCACCAGATAGAAGGGGTACGTCAGCGCCCCGGCCACGGTCAGCCAGCGCCAGTTCGCCCGGTTCAGCCAGCCGAGCGCGATGGCCGCGACGGCCAGGAAGCCGAGGGTGACCACCAGCACGATGCCGAACGAGGTGCGGTTGGCGAAGGCGTCCGGGCCGGGCGCCCGCCACAGGTTCTGCACCGCGTAGTGCTGCCCGATCAGCCAGCTGACCCCGACGATGCCCCAGGCGTAGGCGTCCCGCCGGTCGCGGTGGACGAGGTAGAGGCCGACCCCGCCGATGAAGAAGGGCGCGTACTCGGGCATCAGGACCAGGTCCAGCAGCGGCTCGTTCGCGGCCTCGGCGATGACCGCCGCGAGCGTCCAGCCCGCGCAGAACATGATGACCCGCCGCCGGGTGGCGCCGGGCAGGACGACGCACAGCGCGAACAGCGCGTAGAAGCGGACCTCCGCCCACAGCGTCCAGCACACCCCGAGCACCCGGTCCACGCCCAGCGGCTGCTGAAGCATGGTCAGGTTCACCAGCGCGTCGCTCGGCGACACCGCCTCGTAGGCGACCACCGGCAGCGCGAACACCGCCGTCACCAGCAGTACCGCCGCCCAGTAGGCGGGCAGCAGCCGGGCGGCGCGGGAGGCGAAGAAGGACTTCAGCGGCCGTCCCCAGCCGCTCATGCAGATCACGAACCCGCTGATCACGAAGAACACCTGGACGCCGAGACAGCCGTAGGCGAAGAACTCGTGCAGCGTGGGGAACTGGACGCTGGGGGAGCTGCCCCAGGCCGCGGTGACCTCGCCGCCCCGGCCGCCGTAGTGGTACGCGGCCACCATCAGCGCGGCGACCAGCCGCAGTCCGTCCAGGGCCCGTAGCCGGGTCTCCCGGGGCGCCGTCCGTTCCGCCCTCCGGGGCGGTTCGATCACCGGTCGGACGGTCGTGCTGGTCACAGATATTCCCCTTGTCGGATCTTCTCTCGGGTGCGGCTAGGCACATTAGTCCGAATCACAGGTATGTCCGAGGAGACGAGCCAACGATTGGTCCGGTAGTACCGGTGAGTTCACCTGAACGTCGTTTTGCCTTCCTAATTTTGCTCAGCATCCCCCCACGGATAATCAGACGGTTTCAAGATCCCCCCACTCGCCGGTGAACAACGGCAAAACACAGCATTGGCTTGGCAGAACCCAGGAGTGCCATGACGAGGGTCAACAACAGAAGGGCACGTGCGCGCGGAGGGGAGCTGGACGACTGTTTGCGTGCCTGCGCGGTGCACAGCGGAAAAGTCGTCGGCAGTGTCGACCGCCGCCGAATCGAACTCGCCGAACAGCTCAGAAAGCTGCTCGTCGTATGGGGAACCACCCCCGCCGCCCCCGCACCCGCCCCGGCCACCGGCGCGACCGCGCTGCTCAAGCGCGCCGTGAAGGGCGCCGCGACCCCCGCCCAGGGCATCGCCAACGAACTGCTCGACGCCCTGCTCGCCGTGGCCAACCAGGCGCTCAAGTGCGGCTACGACGACGAGCTGAACCTCGCTCTGGTCATCAGCGACACCGTGCTCGCCCAGCGCAAGAACTCCCGCGCCGGATGGCGGCTGCGCGCCCGGCTGATGGAGACCCTCGGCGAGGAGGCCGAGGCGCTGGAGGCGTACGAGAAGTACCTCGGGCTCACCGACGACGACGGCTTCGGCGTCCGCGCCCGGATCGCGGGCCTGCGCACCGCGAGCGACCGGGAGGGCGAACTGCTCGCCCTGCTGCGCCGCCAGTGCCCGCGCGCCGAGGAGTACACCCGCGGCGACGCCACCGAGGTGTGGGCCGAGGGCCTGGCCGCGCACGCCGTCGGCGACTGGGCCGCCGCCGAACCCCGGCTGGTGGGAGCGCTCCTGACCATGGCCGACGCCCCGGTGGCGGACCGTCAGGACATGCTGAGCCAGTACCTGGACCTGCGGATCGCCGTCGACACCGATGCCGCCGCCCTCACGGACCTCACCGCGGTCCTCGCGCTCTACGCCGAGCAGCGCCGCAGCCGGATGCGCGGCCCCGTCGCCGACCCGGCGATCGGCGGGGTGCAGTGGATCAGCCTCGGCGAGTTCCGCAACCGGATCGCCGGCAAGTCGATCTGCCTGATCGCCAACTCCGGGCGGGTCGGCGCCAGTTCGATGGGCTCCGAGATCGACGCCTACGACCTCGTGGTGCGCTTCAACTCTTTCAAGATCGACCCGAAGCACACCGGCAGCCGTACCGACATCCACGCCACCATCCACAAGCACGGCTTCAACTGGGACAAGCGGGTCGACACCCGGCTCGTCTTCGGCGGGGTCTCCGGCGACTGGAAGTGGTCGCTGCGCAACCGCCTGGTGCCCGGCGCCCAGACCCACCTCGGCGACGAGTCGCTGCGCTGGCCGGTGCGCAACATCGGCAAGGTCTCCACCGACGTCTGGTCGGGCATCCCGACCACCGGCTTCAACATGCTGTACCTGCTGGACTTCCTGGACGTCAGCCCGAAGCTCGACCTGATCGGCTTCGACTTCTACGAGAGCGGCGCCTACCGCGTGCAGGAGGCCATGAAGCTCGCCATCACCTCCGTGCACGAGTACACCAGCGAGAAGGCATGGGTCATGGAGCGGGCCCAGAGCGTGACGGACATGAGGATATCCCTGCGATGACCACGACCACCCTGTCTGCGACACAGGCTCCCGTCACCGACGCGGCCGCCCTCACCGGCAAGCGCCGCATCGCGTTCGCGTCCTACGTCGACGAGAACTATCTGCCCGGCTTCCTCGTCCTGCTGCGCAGCCTGGCCCTGTCCAACCCGGCCGTCTGCGAGGACTTCGTCGTCCTCTACGACGATCTGCGCCCCGGGTCGATCGCCAGGATCCGCGCCCTGCACCCGCGGATCGTCCTCAAGCGGGTCAATGACACGCACTACGACGCGTACAAGAAGGGCGACCAGGACAACTACCTGGTCCGCAAGGCGTACTTCATCCTCGACGTCTTCCGGCTGCGCGAGTACGACACCGTCATCACCCTCGACACCGACATGGTCGTCCTCGGTGACCTGGGCGAACTGCTCAGACTGCGCGAGGGACTCGCCGCCGTCCCGCAGTTCTTCTACGGGCAGCACAAGCTCAACTCCGGTCTGCTGGTCATCCAGCGCGAGTACCTGAGCGAGGAGTTCTGCGCCCGGCTCGACGCCACCGGCCGCAGCGGCGACTACGAACTCGACAAGCACGACCAGGGCATCCTCAACGCCGTCCTGGACGGCGACTTCGTGCGCCTCGACCCGCGCTACAACTTCGTCAAGCGACGTCTGTCCGGCGACCTCCCGGTCCCCGAGGACACCGCGATCCTGCACTTCACCGGCCGCCACAAGCCGTGGCAGGGCGGCGAGAGCGGGTACAGCCTGGCCGAGGAGAAGTGGCGCGAGTACGACCTGTCCGACGCCGACTTCCACGCCGAGTACCTCGCCAGGGCGGGCGGCCTGCACCACGACCTGATCGTGCACTACGGCACCCCGCACGTCGCCCGCACCGGCGACGTCGAGACCGCCCGCAAGGTGGCCGCCGCGCACATCGCCTCCGGTGACTACCAGGACGCCGTGGACATCCTGGAGAGTGTCCGCATCCCGCTCGACGAGGCGTGGCCGCACGAGGTCCTCGGCCACGCCCTGATGAGCGTCTCCCGCACCGCCGAGGCCAGGGCACAGCTGCTGCTGGCGACGGCCGCCCCCAACCGGGCCGCCACCGCCTACGCCCGCCTCGCCCAGATGTCCTGGGTACAGGGCGACAACGCCGCCGCGCTGACGTACGCCACGGCCGGCATGTCCGTGGACATCACCCACCGCTCCAGCCGCCTGTGGGCGCAGCGCGCCGCCTCCGTCCCGGCCCAGGAGCTGGGCGCCCCCGAGGACCAGCTGGCGCACGTCGCCTTCTACATGGACCGTCAGGGCAACGCGGGCGACAAGCTGCTCCCCGAGAGCGTGCGCAGCGCCTTCGGCCCCGACACCGGCTCCCGGCGCTGGCACCCGGTCCACGCCCACCGGCTGTTCGACGAGGCCGCCCTGGAGCGCGTCAACGCCCGGCGCGGCCTGGTCATCGGCGGCGGCGGCCTGTTCATCCCGGACACCATGCCCAACGGCAACAGCGCCTGGCAGTGGAACGTCCCGGACGAGCTGCTGCGCCGGATCGACGTGCCGATCGCGGTGTACGCGGTGGGCTTCAACGCCTTCGACGGCCAGTCCTACCGGGCGAGCCGGTTCCGGGACTCACTGCGCCTGCTGGTGGAGAAGTCCGCCTTCTTCGGGCTGCGCAACCACGGCTCGATCGAGAAGGTGCGCGCGATGGTCCCGGCGCATCTGCACGACAAGATCCGCTTCCAGCCCTGTCCGACGACCGTCACCCGCCGGCTGGTGCCGGACTGGCAGGACCCGGCGCGCCGCGAGGACACCATCCTCATCAACGCCGCCTACGACCGCGCGGGCCTGCGCTTCGGCCATGACTACGGCTACTTCCTGGCCCAGATGGCCCAGGCGGTACGGGAGCTGGGCGAGCTGGCGGAGGTGCGGTGCGTGGCGCACTCCCTCGACGACGAGAAGCTCGTCTTCGACCTGCGCCGTGAGCACGGCGTCTCGATGCCGGTCATCCCGATGTACGACTTCGAGAACGACGAGATCCGCGATCTGTACGCGCGCACCAAGCTGGTCATCGGCATGCGCGGCCACGCGGGCATGATCCCGTTCGGCTGTGGCACGCCGATCATCAGCCTGATCTCGCACCCGAAGATGGCGTACTTCCTGCGGGACATCGAGCGCCCCGAGTGGGGTGTCTCGGTCCACGACCGCCATCTGGCCGCCCGCCTGGTGGAGCGCTCCAGGGACCTGCTCCGCGACCACGCGGCGACCGTCGCCGACGTGCACGGCCGCCAGCAGGAGCTGTGGAAGATCACCGAGGCCAACGCGGCGGATCTGCGGGTCCTGCTGGGCGGTTGAGCCGATGACCGAGCCCCCCGCACGCCGTCCGTGCGGGGGGCTCGGCCGTTCTCAGCGCCGTACGAGCTTCTTGCTCAGCCGGTTCAGCAGCGAGCCGGAACCCGCGTCGCCGCCGTCCTTCTCGTAGGCCGTCCTCAACTGCTTGAAGTGGTCGGCGCGGGTCCGGCTCAGATACTCGTCGTCGGTCAGCTTCCGCGCGATGGACCAGGCCTGCTTGTGCTGCCCGTCGTAGTGCGCGACATACGCCTTCGCCAGCTCCAGCACCGACCTGAAGGGGATCCCGCCGGTGTGGTCGCGGTCCACGCGCTCCTGCACGGCCGAGATCAGCGTCAGCTTCTCCTCGACGGTGAAGGCGTCCTCGGAGATCCTGCGCAGCACGTCCTCGGGGATCGGCCTGGTGACCTCGAAGGCGAGCGTGGAGCGGATCGGCGGCCCCGCGATCTCGATGTACGGCAGCAGCGCGCCCGTGCTGTGGTGCAGCCACGGCAGCCGGGGCCCGGCGAAGTCCTGGTGCAGCACGACGGATCCGGGCCGCAGCCGGGTCAGGAAGCGCTCCGAGACACAGCGGAAGACCCGGGCCGTCTTGGCGATGTCGATGTGCAGGAACTCGATCGGGCTGGTGTCGTCCGGGTCCGAGGTCTGCCAGATGTCACCGGCGTGGATCTCCAGGAACGGCAGGAAGGGATCGAGCCGCTCACGGAAGTCGTCCAGGAACGAGGTGTCGCCGTCGGCGGGCTTGCTGCCGGCCGAGAAGAACTTCTCGGTGGCGAAGGTGCCCTTGCCGACATGGAAGAAGTCGTACGCGTGCAGCCGCCCTGTCCGCTCGTCGAACACGGGGCTGTCGCGCAGCCCGAGCGCGAGCGCGTACGTCGACCCGCCGCCGCCCGAGCCGAGTTCGACCAGCCGGTCCTCGCCGGTGAGGCGATGGCGGCCGAGCAGGTAGAGGAAACGCAGCTCCCAGGAACTGACCTGGGAATAGGGGAGGTCGTCCGGCAGCTTTACGCCGTCGAGCATGGGGTACAGCCGGCCGAGGTTCGTCATGAGTGCCTCACGGAGTCGGATGGGGCGGCGTTCCGTGATCCTAGGGATTCGAACGCCGCCCACACCATGGATTCATCGGTTTCATCCGACGGTGTGCCACCGTTTCCTCGGCCGTTCCCGGCAGTTCACCGGGTATTGGCTCAGCGGCGAACCGCCTTCCTCAGCGCCTTCGCCCGCCGCACCACCCGGCGTGCGGTGGCGCTGCGCGGCAGGAACGACAGCCGCTCGGGGATACCGCCGGGCAGGCCCAGCGAGGTGAGCCGCTTGCGCTTGAAGTAGCGGTGGGTGCGCGGCGCGAAGTGCTCCGACAGATAGCGCTCGGCGGCCGGACGCAGGCTCGGGTGGATCTGCGGCTGCATGGTGAACCCTATGGCGGCGACCAGCGCGCCCAGGGTGTCCGCCGGGACGGGCTCCTCGCCCGCGCGTCGCTCCAGATCCGGCAGCACCGCGTCCGCCAGCACGGCCGGGATGCGGTTGCTGTTCTGGTACGGCGTCAGCCGCTCCAGCAGCGGCTCGGTGCCGATCCGGGCGACCGGGAGGTCGTAGAAGGCGGAGGCGGTGAACAGCGCGGTGGAGAAGCAGCCGACGACCAGTCCGGGCTGGGACTTCTCGAACAGCACCTCGGCGAGCACCGGGGTGTCCAGCACGGTGAGGTCCACGCCGAGCTGCTCGGCCTCGGCCTCCAGGGCGCGGCTGTAGCGGGCGGGGGCCGTGGGGTGGGGCTTGAAGACGATCGAGCGGTGCCCGCGCTCCAGGGCCCCGCGCATCATCCGGACGTGCAGCTCCTCCTCCGCCTCCGGCGTCATGATGTTCAGCGCGGAGAGGTACTGGCCCAGCAGCAGGGCGCAGTTGTCCGGCAGCACCGGCAGTTCCTCGACGGCGCCCGCGAGTTCGCCCATCACCTTCAGGAACGCCTCGCGCGGCACCACCTCGGCGGGCACGTCGAACTCGGTGAGCAGCATCGGCGTCAGGCCCGGCACCAGGTCCAGGTGGAGCAGCCGCCGCACCCGGGTGCCGACCAGCGGGTCGAGCTTGTTGCGGGTGGGGCCGTAGCTCATCAGGCCGTCGGCGTAGACCTGGACGGGCGCGCCGGTGAAGATCTGGGTCAGGCCGAGCGCCGGGTTGACCTGGATGGACTCCAGAATCAGCTCCACCCGGTCCTCGCCGAGCCCCCACAGCAGCCGCAGGTACCGCTCGAACAGCGGGAGGTCGTCCGGGCGCGGGGTCCAGGCGCCGGGGTGGAAGGGGCGGATCGCCTCGTTGAAGGAGAGCACGCCGTCGAAGTGGTCGCGCAGCGGCTCGAAGCCGGGCATCTCGTCGACGGACGGGGTGGTCTCCGGGCAGGCGGAGTTGTTGAACACCAGCAGCAGCCGCCGGTCCGCCTCGGCGAAGCACTCCGAGTCCAGCGCGGCGGCCAGGGTGGCGGCGCCGTAGAGCGTGGAGACGCAGAAGATCTGGGTCTTACGGGACATCACGCGGCCGCCTTCGCAGTGGTGGCCCGGCGCCGCAGCCGCCGCAGCTTGCTGGCCCGGCGCAGGTCCATGGTTTCGAGCACATCCCCGAGCGCTTCCTGCGGCATCCGCTTTATGGCCGCCGCGCTCATCGCCCGCAGTTGCTTGGCCACGGCCGGTTCCCACTTGGACTCGTCCGACAGATGGTGGGCGATGATCGCACAGTAGGTGCGCACCGCCTTGGGCAGCAGCTGGTCCGCCTCCCGGTCCGCGGCGGTCTCCTCGACGACCTGGTCGAAGGCGCGGATGAAGTCGAGCTGGCGCACATCGCCGATCTGGGTCAGCGAACCGGCCACGCCCCGGCGGTAGAAGACACCGAGCAGCCCCACCACGGCGAACGACTCCGCCTCCCGGTGCAGCTTCCAGATCCACGGCCGGTCCTCGGCCGTGCGCAGCCCGTCGGTGAAGTGCAGCAGGCCCTTGTCCAGCAGCCGGCGGTGGTAGGCGCCGGCCCAGGCGTAGGCGTAGTCCACGGAGGTGGTCCGGTCGGCGGGCAGGATCGCCGCGCGCGGGTCGAGGACCTCGCCGCGGCGGCCGTGCGGCACCCGGTGCACCGTGCGGGCCCGGGCGTTGGCCTGGACGTGGTCGGTGCGCACGAAGTCGCAGCCCAGGTCCTCCAGGGCGGCGGTGAGCTCGGCGAGGTAGCCGGGCGCCAGCCAGTCGTCGCCGTCGAGGAAGGTGAGGTATTCACCGGTGGCGGCGTCCAGACCGGTGTTGCGGGCGGTGGCGAGTCCTCCGTTCACGTCGTGGCGGATGTAACGCACGTGTGCGACATCCGAGAGTTGTTCGGCAGCACGTTCGAGAATGGCGGGAGTTTCATCCTTCGAATGGTCGTCCACCAGGATGAACTCGAAGTCGGCGCGGGCGTTCGCCCGAAGACTTCTGAGGGTGTCCGGGGCGTATTGCTGCACGTTGTAGAACGGCACGATCACGGAAAGCTTTGGCACCCGCAAAAGGGTAGTTGGAACCCCGGCAGCAGAACTTGCCGGTGTACGTACTACGGGTGAACTCAATGTGTCGGAATGGTGTCTCCCGCGCGCTTCTCGGGCTTTGACGGGCCAGTTCGGCTCGCGGTGGTGTGTTGTTAACTCTTCGTTGATTCTCGGTTGGGCTATACCTAGGAAATGGTTCCTAGCGTCTTCTTCGTGCCAGCAAGTACACCGAAGTCGCCGCGTATCGCCGTCCTGGCGGACTCTGACACCCGCTGGAAATGGGGTGCGCTGACAGCGGGCCGCATCGCCCCGGGCCCGTCCATGGAAGCCGGAGCCGAAGGCGGCACGCAAGTCGCCCCCGCCCTCAGCGGATTCCTGCTGCGCGGCCGGGCCACGCCCACCGCCCGCCAGCTGGCGGAAGTCGGCGTGCGGGCGGAGTCGCTGCGTGAGGTCACGGCGCCGGAGTTCCTGCGCACGATGGCCGAGGAGGAGTACGACATCGTCGTGCTCGCCCTCGTCGGCGGCGGTGTCCAGGCCATGCTGCACGGCCTGCAGCGGGTCTGGGAGGGCCGCGAGCGGCGCCCCGTCGTCGTCACCGGCTACGTCGGCGTCGTCTACGAGAAGCTCGCCGACGGTCTGCTGCTGCGGCACGGCGCCGACCTCGTGCTCGCCAACTCCCGCCAGGACGCCGAGCGGTTCCGCGCGGTCTACGAGGGTGTCGGCGCCGACGCCTCGGCCGTCACCGAGGTGGCGCTGCCGTTCCTGGGCGGCGCGCCCTACGAGGGGGAGCGCGACTCGTACACGGTCGTCTTCGCCGCCCAGCCCTCCGTCCCGGAGAACCGCAGGGACCGGACGTACCTGCTGAACCGGCTGGTCCAGCACGCGCGGCTGCACCCCGAGCGCGAGGTGCTGCTCAAGCTGCGCTCCAAGCCGGGCGAACACACCACGCACATCGAGGAGTTGCCGTACCAGAAGCTGGCCCAGAAGCTGGATCTGCCGGACAACTTCCGGCTGGTGTACGGCCACATGGGCGAGGTCCTCGACCGTACCGACCTGCTGGTCACGGTCAGTTCGACGGCCGCGCTGGAGTCACTGCACCGCCGGATCCCCACCGTCGTGCTCACCGACCTCGGGGTGCGCGAGACGCTCGGCAACCACCACTTCGTCGGCTCCGGCTGCCTCGCCTCCTGGGACCAGCTGGACGACGGACACCGTCCGGCGCCCGACGAGGAGTGGGTGGCCCGGCAGGGCGTCGCCGCGGACGGGGCGTACGAGACCGCGTTCGACGCGGCCCGGGAGCGGATCGCGAAGCTGCTCGCGCCTTCGGCGGTGCTGCCGCCGCTGACGCCGTACTACACGCCTGTCACGGCGCCGGGTTATCTGCCCGGGATCCTCGCCCGGCATCACCTCGGGCCCGACGGCAGCGTGTTGCCGGGAGCGCCGTCGGCCGACAAGGAGCCGGGGCCCGTCCGGCAGATAGTGCGGCGGGCCGCCCGGGGCGCCTATCGGCACGGGGTGCAGCGCGTCGCGCCCGTCATCCGGCGGATGGGGGAGCTGTGATCCCCGCGCCCCAGGAGAGCGGCCTCGCCGCCCAGACCTCTGCGAACTCTGCACAAGGAGTGCAACCCATGTCCGACTCGCCGACCGGCGCCTCCGTACGCCGTGTGCTCGCGGTGATTCCCGCCCGCGGTGGCTCCAAGGGTGTGCCCGCGAAGAACCTCGCCCCCGTCGGCGGTGTGCCGCTGGTCGCCCGTGCCGTGCGCGAATGCCTGTCCGCCCGGCTGGTGACCGATGTGGTCGTCTCCACCGACGACCAGGCGATCGCCTCAGCGGCCCGCTCCGCCGGTGCCGAGGTCGTGCTGCGGCCCGCCGCCATCGCCGGGGACACCGCCACCTCCGAGGCCGCCGTGCTGCACGCCATGGACGGCCACGAGGCGCTGCACGGCTCCCCGGTCGACGTGGTGCTGCTAGTGCAGTGCACCAGCCCGTTCGTGATCCGCGAGGACATCGACGGAGTCGCGGCGGCGGTCGTGGAGAACGGCGCCGACACCGCGGTCACCGTGGCCCCCTTCCACGGCTTCGTCTGGCGCGACGCCGAGGAGCCCGCGGAGGGCGGCGTCGGCGTCAACCATGACAAGTCCTACCGCCCCCGCCGCCAGGACCGCCCCCAGGACTACCTGGAGACCGGCGCCGCCTACGCGATGGACGCGGCGGGCTTCCGCAAGCACAACCACCGCTTCTTCGGCCGTACGGAACTCGTCCGCACCGACCCGGCCCGGGTCCTGGAGATCGACGACCCGCACGACCTCGCGCGCGCCCGCGCCCTCGCGCCCCTGTTCGACGCGGACCGCCCCGGTTCGCTGCCGACCGCCGATGACATCGACGCGGTCGTCCTGGACTTCGACGGCACCCAGACCGATGACCGGGTGCTGATCGACGCCGATGGAAAGGAGTTCGTCTCCGTGCACCGCGGAGACGGCCTCGGCATCGCGGCCCTACGCAAGAGCGAGTTGCGGATGCTGATCCTGTCCACGGAGCAGAACCCGGTCGTAGCCGCCCGCGCACGCAAGCTCCAGATCCCCGTGCTGCACGGCATCGACCGCAAAGACCTCGCGCTGAAGCAGTGGTGCGAGG
This sequence comes from Streptomyces cinnabarinus, assembly GCF_027270315.1. Lineage (NCBI taxonomy): Bacteria > Bacillati > Actinomycetota > Actinomycetes > Kitasatosporales > Streptomycetaceae > Streptomyces > Streptomyces cinnabarinus. The sequence goes on from NZ_CP114413.1 coordinate 5,546,760, forward strand.
AGCAGGGCATCGCGCCGGAGCGCGTGCTCTACGTCGGCAACGACGTCAACGACCTCCCGTGCTTCGCCCTCGTGGGCTGGCCCGTGGCGGTCGCGAGCGCCCACGACGTCGTACGCGGCGCCGCACGCGCGGTCACCACCGTCCCCGGTGGCGACGGCGCCATCCGAGAGATCGCCAGCTGGATCCTCGGCCCCTCTCTCGATTCCCTCACCAAGTAAGGACTGTTTCCGCCATGAGCAACTCCCGTCTTCGCACGTTCGGTTCGTCCCGCCTCGCGGGCCCCGGTCAGCCCGTCTACATCTGCGGCGAGATCGGCATCAACCACAACGGCGAGCTGGAGAACGCCTTCAAGCTGATCGACGTGGCGGCCGAGGCCGGCTGCGACGCCGTGAAGTTCCAGAAGCGCACCCCCGAGATCTGCACCCCGCGCGACCAGTGGGACATCGAGCGCGACACCCCCTGGGGCCGGATGACCTACATCGACTACCGCCACCGGGTGGAGTTCGGTGAGGACGAGTACCGCCGGATCGACGAGTACTGCAAGGAGAAGGGGATCGCCTGGTTCGCCTCCCCGTGGGACACCGAGGCCGTCGCCTTCCTGGAGAAGTTCGACGTCCCCGCCCACAAGGTGGCCTCCGCCTCCCTGACGGACGACGAGCTGCTGCGATCCCTGCGCGCCACGGGCCGCACGGTCATCCTGTCCTCCGGCATGTCGACCCCGAAGCAGATCCGCCACGCGGTCGAGGTCCTGGGCAGCGACAACATCCTGCTCTGCCACGCCACGTCGACCTACCCGGCCAAGGCCGACGAGCTCAACCTCCGCGTGATCAACACCCTCCAGGACGAGTACCCGAACGTCCCGATCGGCTACTCCGGCCACGAGACGGGCCTGCAGACCACGCTGGCCGCCGTCGCGCTCGGCGCCACCTTCGTCGAGCGTCACATCACCCTCGACCGCGCCATGTGGGGCTCGGACCAGGCCGCGTCCGTCGAGCCGCAGGGCCTGCAGCGCCTGGTGCGCGACATCCGCACCATCGAGGCGTCCCTCGGCGACGGCGTCAAGAAGGTCTACGACTCCGAGCTCGGCCCGATGAAGAAGCTGCGCCGCGTCCAGGGCGTCATCGCCGAGGCGGAGATCGCCGCGGCGGCCGGCGAGCCGGTGTCGGTCTGACCTGATCCAGAAGGATCTGTCACGATCTGATCAGATCCTTTCGGAATCACCCTGATTCATTCCTCCCCGCTTCCCCTACGACGGGACGGTCGTACGTAGATGAGCCCCCGCGCCGGGAACGCCGGCACCCGCACTCTCGCGTTCGTGGAGAGTCCGGTACAGCTGCTGAACGTGCTGGAGTGGGCGTATGCGCAGGAGCATGCGCTCGGCGCGGGGCTCACCGTGGTGGTCCTGGCCCCGGTCGATCCGATGACCCGTGGCCAGCTGCGCCGTATGGCGGAGCTGGCGCGCGAGGAGGGGCACGAGGTCCGCTGGGAGGAGGCGCGGGGCGGCGCGGCGGCGCCGTTCCACACGATCGGGGGCCTGGCGGGCACGCTCCGCCGGGTTCCCCGGGTGGTCCTGGGGGACCCCTTCTCCCGCTACGTCCAACTCCTGCTGACGATCACCCGGGCCCGGGACCTGGTGGTCGTGGACGACGGTACGGCGACGATGGAGTTCGTCGGCCAACTGGCCCGCGGTGAACGCCTGGTGCGCTGGCACCGCAAGGGCGGCCGCCCGGGCCCCCGGGACCTGATCCTCGCCCCGGCCTCCTCGGCGGCGCGGCGCAAGCTGACGCCGGGGGAGAAGCGCAGGGTGGAGATCTTCTCCTCGATGCCGATGGAGGAGACCCTGCCGGGCCTGACGGTGTCGTCGAACGACTTCGCCTGGACCCGCTCGCGCTTCGGCCCGCCGCGCATCAGCAAGGGCGCCGACATGGTCGGCACGTCGCTGGTGGAAACGGGCGTGGTGGACGCCGACCGCTACCTGGACGCGGTCCGCTCCCTGGCCAAGACCCACGGCGCGACGCGCTACTTCGCGCACCGCCGCGAGAGCACGGAGAAGCTGCACCGCCTGGCGGTCGAGACCGGCCTGGAAATAGTCCGCCCGGACCTCCCCCTGGAACTGATCGCCCGCCGAGGCCCGATAGGGCGCACCATCCTCAGCTTCCCGTCCACGGTCGTCCACACCCTCCCCCTGGCCCTGGTCGGCACGGACGTCCGGGTAGCGGTCTGCGACATCGACCCCACCTGGCTCACCACCCACGCCTCCCCCCGAGCCCAGGGCTTCCTCTCCGGCGTAACGGGCTCGGCGAAGGACGTCCACCGCCTGGCGGCGGTGAGCGCGACCTGAGCCGCCGCGTGCGGCCACGGCGATTTCCGGGAACCCGGCCGCTGGACGACGGCTGAAACTTGGTATGGACCTGCCAAGGTGATGGTCCTACGGTGCGAGCGGTGTGCTCGTGAGAGCGCTCTCAGCCCTCCCGCTCCCCAGGACCCCACCAGGAGGCCCCATGAAACGCACCGTCGCCCTGCGCGCCGCCGCAGCGGCCCTGTTGCTCGCCACCGGACTCGGTACCGCCCAGGCCGGTGCCGCGAGTGCCGCTCCTTCCGCCACGCGGACCGAGGCCTCCGTCTCGCCGGGGATGCTTGACGCCATGCGTCGGGATCTCGGGCTCACCGAGGCACAGGCGAAGGAGCGGCTGCGTGCGGAAGCCGCCGCCGTGGGTACCGAGAAGGCCGCCCGGGCCGCTGCCGGGCGGGCGTACGGCGGCTCGTGGTACGAGGCGTCCACCGGCAGAGTCGTCGTCGCCCTCACCGACGGGGCCAAGGTCGACGACGTGCGCGAACTCGGCGCCGACACACGGCTCGTGAAGCACAGCGCCGCTGCCCTGGACCGCGCCAAGTCACGGCTCGACTCGCTGTCCGCGCCGGCCGGGGTCGCCGGGTCGCACGTCGATGCCGAGGCCAACTCGGTCGTGGTCACCGTTGTGCGCGGCGAGCGGAACGCCCCCGCGGTGCGGGACTTCGTCGAGCGCGCACACCGCAACGGTCCCCTCACCGTCGTGCAGACCTCCGAGGCTCCGCGCACCTACGCCGCCGGCACCGTCGGCGGTGACCCCTACTACACCGGCAACGTCCGCTGCTCGATCGGCTTCTCCGTGCACGGCGGCTTCGTCACGGCCGGCCACTGCGGGCAGGCCGGGGCGTCGGTACGCGGCTGGGACGGCTCGGCCATGGGCACCTTCCAGGGGTCCTCGTTCCCCGGCAATGACTACGCGTACGTCAGCATCCACAGCGGCTGGTGGACCGTACCGGTCGTACTCGGCTGGGGAACCATCCCGGACCGTCTCGTCCGCGGCTCCGCGGAAGCGCCGGTGGGTACGTCCATATGCCGCTCCGGCTCCACCACCCACTGGCGCTGCGGCACCGTCCTGGCGAAGAACGAGACCGTCAACTACAGCCAGGGCGCGGTCCACCAGATGACGAAGACCAGCGTCTGCGCCGAGGGCGGCGACTCCGGTGGCTCCTTCATCAGCGGTGACCAGGCCCAGGGCGTCACCTCCGGCGGCTGGGGCAACTGCTCCAGCGGCGGCCAGACCTGGTTCCAGCCGGTGAACGAGATCCTCTCCCGCTACGGGCTCACCCTCCACACCGCCTGACCAGCAAGAACGCCCGAGCCCTCGTCTCCTCCTCCACCGGCTCCCGCACCACCCTCGCCCGGACCTGGAGGCCCGCCTTGCCCAGGTGGGCCTCCACCGTCTCCGGCGTGCGCAGGTAGTAGTGCAGGGAGATGTCCTTGCCGAACCGTTCCGTCAGGTGCATGAGTTCGTCTGAGTCGCCGGTCTGGAAGGAGAGGAGGGCGTGGCCGCCCGGGACCAGGACGCGGTGGAACTCGGCGAAGGCCGCCGTCAGGTGGTCCGTCGGGATGTGGATGGTCGAGTACAGGGCGGTGATGCCGCCCAGCGTCTCGTCCGGCAGGTCGAGGGACGTCATCGTGCCGACGTGGAAGCGCAGGTGCGGATGGGCCTCGCGGGCCAGCGCCACCATCCGCGGGGAGACGTCCACCCCGAAGACCGGGACGCCGAGGGCGTGCAGCCGGGCGGTGACATCGCCGGGACCGCTGCCCAGGTCGCCCACCGGCGCCGTACCGTGCGCGCGTACCTGCTCGGCGAAGGCGGCCAGCAGAGCCCGCTCCAGGGGATGCCCGGCCAGGCTGTCGGGGTGGCGGTCGGTGTAGGGGGTGGCTATCGCGTCGTACGACGTCCTGGTGGCCCGTACGAAGTCCGGGTCTGTGGTCGGATCCGTCACGTGGCCGGAGCCTACCCAGGGCAGCGGTGCGCCGTCGGCAACTTCACCCATCGGAAAGCTGCCGGACACCGGACAGGTCCCCGCGTCCTGAGCACGTCAGGATGGTCGGCGTGAACAGCGGTGGTGTGGGTGACGTCGTCCTTCGGTCGCGATGGCGGCGGGCCCTCTGGGGTGTCGTCGGGATCACGGCCGCCGGCGTCCTCCTCGCCGCCCTCGGCCTCGCCCTGGGCGGTCCGGCGCCGCTGGCCGGTGCCGGCGCGCTCTTCCTCGGCCTCGGTCTCGCCGCGCTGCGCTCCGCCACCGCCGAGGTCCGCGCCGACGCCCGCGGCATCCACACCCGGGGCCGGACCACGCCCTGGCCGGACGTCGCCGACCTGCGCGTACGGGTGAAGACCTGGCCCCGGGGCGAGGAGTCCCGGCACGTCCTCGTGGCCCCGCCCCAGGGGCCCGCGCGACAGCTGCCCCTGCCCGTCGGGTGGGGCGGCGCCGACCAGGACTTCGACACCGGCCTGGAGGCGTTGCGCGCCCTGCACCGGCGCCATGGAAACCCCGAGTCGGACCATCTCGTCGTCGTCTCCCGGCGCACCGCCGGACGCGGCTCGGTCTGGTCGCCGGTCCTGTGTGTCCTGCTGCTGGCGGGCGCGGGCCTCACCGCCTGGTTCGTCCCCCGGGCCGACGCCGACCGGCGGGCGTGGGAGGCGGCCGTCCCGTGCGCCGCCGCGACCCCCGCCGAGGACCGGCGCGAGTGCCTGACGCGCATCCCGGCCGTGATCGAGCGGACCGACGACGACGGGCCGAAGCGCGGCGGCGTGCTGTACTTCGCCGACGACCGCCCAGTCGACCGGCTCCGGGTCTCGCAGGAGGCGGTTCAGGAGTTCGGGCCCGGGGACGAGGTGGAGCTCACCGCCTGGCGCGGCGAGGTGCGGGAGATCGCCGGGAGCCGCTACGTCTGGCGCGAGCATGTCGCCCCGCCCGGTGACCTGGCCGCCGTATCGGCCGGACTCGCCCTCGCCGCCGGATACCCCGCCGCCCGGATGCTGACGCGCCGCCGCGGCCGCCGCCTCCCCGACGGCGAGGTCCTGCCCTCGGCCCTGCCCTTCGCCGCCGTCCTCGCCGGGACCGGAGCCTGGCTGCTGCCGCTGTGCCACCGCCACCCCACGACCCTCCTCGACTCGCCCACGACGATCATCTGGGCGGTCGCGGGCACCGCCGCCTCGCTGGGCATGGCCGCCCTGGCCTGGCGCGCCACCCGGGTCCGGCCCCCCGGCGACACGGACGCCCCCGCCGAGCAGGGGGAAGTCTTCGTGCGTGCCCACTTCCTGGAGTCGACCGACTACAACCCGCACGGCTTCGGCACCCACATCGCCCTCGGCGGCGACGAGCCGCCCGCGGTGACCCCCGGCCCCGACCGTTTCGCCGCACGGACCGTCCCCGCCCGGCGGCTCACCGTCAGGCAGGTGCGCCGGGCCCGGGGCACCGACGGCGACCTCGTGCCCCGGAGCTGGCACATCGCCGAGCTCGACGACGCCGGCACCCCGGTCCGCCTGGCCGCCGCCCCGGCCGATCTGACCCGCGTCCTGCGCGCCCTGGCGGCCGCAGGAACGCTCGAGGACGCCTCGACTCCGGGTTCCGACAGATGAACAGAACCGACGCGGCCGTGCGGGGCGTGGTAAGGGTTGGTAGGAGAGCGGATGGGTGGTCATGATCGACTCGCTCGAAAAGTGAGGGAGTTTACCCATCCCAACCCACGCCTATGCGCCTGGCGGTCAGTTTTTCTTCCCCTAACGGGCTGAACTTTTGTTGATCGAGGGTCAGTTGACCACCCGGGCGTCCTACCCTTCAGAGGGTGAAGCAATTGATGTCCGTAGAGTCCGAGGCCGATCTGCCGGGGGACGCCGGGGAAGCACTGCTTCCCGGCACGCTGCCCGAGTCGCTGCGTGCCGAACTCGTCGCGTTCCGTCGCGACTTGCACATGCACCCCGAGCTCGGCAACCAGGAGTTCCGTACCACCGCCGCGATCAAGGAGCGCCTTGAGCGGGCGGGTCTTGAGCCGCGGGTGCTCGCCGTCGGGACCGGCCTCGTCTGTGACATCGGCAACTGGGACGACGGGCTGCCCGCGCTCGCCCTGCGGGCCGACATCGACGCCCTGCCCATCCCGGACGCCAAGACGGAGTGCGCGTACCGCTCGACCGTGCCGGACCGGGCCCACGCCTGCGGGCACGACGTGCACACCACCGTGGTGCTCGGTGCCGGGCTCGTCCTCGCCGACCTGCACCGCAAGGGCCTGCTGCCGCGGCCGGTGCGGCTGATCTTCCAGCCCGCCGAGGAAGTGCTGCCCGGCGGCGCCGCCGACTCCATCGAGTGCGGGGTGCTGGAGGGCGTCGGCCGGATCGTCGCCGTGCACTGCGACCCCCGGGTGGACGCCGGGAGGATCGGTATCCGCGAGGGTGCCATCACCTCCGCCTGCGACCGGCTGGAGATCGCGCTGGACGGCCCCGGCGGCCACACCGCGCGCCCCCATCTGACCACCGACCTGGTCACCGCGGTCGCCCGTGTCGTCACGGACGTGCCCGCACTGGTCGCCCGGCGCGTGGACACCCGTAGCGGACTGGCCGTGACCTGGGGCCGGATCGAGTCGGGCCACGCCCCGAACGTCATCCCGCAGCACGCCGAGCTCTCCGGCACCGTGCGCTGCCTGGACCTCAACGCCTGGCGGCAGGCCCCCGACATCGTGGTCGCCGCGATCGACGAGGTCGCCAACCTGCACCGGGCCAAGTCCGAGATCACCTACGTCCGTGGCGTCCCGCCCGTGGTCAACGACCCCGGGATCACCGAACTCCTCCGCGACGCCATGATCGCCCGCCGCGGCCCCGAGTCCGTCGAGGGCACCGAGCAGAGCCTCGGCGGCGAGGACTTCTCCTGGTACCTGGAGCACGTCCCCGGCGCCATGGCCCGCCTCGGCGTCCGCACCCCGGGCGAGCGCACCATCCGCGATCTCCACCAGGGCGACTTCGATGTGGACGAGCACGCGATCACGGTGGGTGTGGAGCTGTTCACGGCGGCGGCCCTGATCGATCTCTGATCGGACCCGTCCCGGTTGCGGCCGGAGCCGGGCGGGTGGAGTCTGGCCGCATGGCGCTCAGACATGCGCACCGATGTCCTGAAGTGCACCTTTTGGTTCCGTGGTTCACGGGGACGTAACCGGCCATCGGCACGAATGGATAACGGCCACGCGATACCCCGTTCCCAGGAGTGTCTACGCGCGTTAATGTGCGCCGAACTCAGGCACCCATCGCGGGGCTTTTGGAGAATGGGGAACTTCACGATGCGTCGGACATCCAAACTGACCCGTATCGCGGTGGGGGTCGCGTCGATCGCGCTCGCCGCCACGGCGTGCGGTGGTACGAGCAGCGACAGTGACAGCAGCAGCGAGACCTCCGGCGACCTCGGGCTCGCCATCGCGTACGACATCGGCGGCAAGGGCGACCAGTCCTTCAACGATGCCGCGTACGCCGGTATGCAGAAGGCCCAGAAGGAGTTCGGCTACAAGACCGCCGACATCGAGCCCACCGAGGGTGAGACGGACGCCGACAAGGAGCAGCGTCTGGCCTCCCTCGCCAAGCAGGGCTACAACCCGGTGATCGGCGTCGGCTTCGCCTACGGCCCCGCGATGGAGGCCGTGGCCTCGAAGTACCCGGACACCACCTTCGGCATCGTCGACTCGGTCGTCGAGGGTGACAACGTGGCCTCCCTGGTCTTCGCCGAGGAGCAGGCGTCCTACCTCGCCGGTGTCGCCGCGGCCAAGGCCACCAAGACCAACACCGTGGGCTTCGTGGGTGGCGTGGACGTCCCGCTGATCCACAAGTTCGAGGCCGGCTACAAGCAGGGCGTGGCGGACACCAACCCCAAGGTCAAGGTCGTCTCGCAGTACCTGACCCAGACCGCGGAGGAGGGCGGCTTCTCCAGCCCCGACAAGGGCAAGGCCGCCGCCGAGGGCCAGATCGAGAAGAAGGCGGACGTCGTCTACGCGGCCGCCGGTCTCTCCGGCCAGGGCGTGATCGAGGCCGCCGCCAAGGCGAAGGTCTGGGCGATCGGTGTCGACTCGGACCAGTACCAGCAGGAAGCGCTCTCGGCGTACAAGGACTACATCCTCACCTCCGCCCTCAAGGACGTCGGTGGCGCGGTGTTCACCCTCGCCGAGTCCGTGCACGACGACAAGCCGCTGACCGGTGTCCAGACCTTCGACCTGAAGGTGGACGGCGTCGGCCTCGCGGAGAGCAACCCGAAGATGGCCGAGATCCCGGGTCTGACGGACGCCGTGGCCAAGGCCAAGGAAGCCATCGTCGCGGGCGACATCAAGGTCAACACGGAGTAACCGTCAGCGCCCGATCGGGCTAATCGCGTCAAATCGCCTGAAGCGGGCGGGTGTCCAGGACACCCGCCCGCTTCTGCGTTCGATTCGAGCTTGCGGCGAAGTGGCGTTGAGCACGGCCGGATAACAAGGTGGACAGAAGGGGTTTTCAGGCAGGTCTACGCGCGTTAATCTGCGGCGAAGCCCAGCGCCGATGCTGTGAAGCGATAACCGTCCGGCGCTTGTACCACTAGGAGCACCTCACATGCGCCGGATTTCCCGGATCACGGTCGCAGGCGCAGCGACCGCCTCTCTGGCCCTCGCGCTCTCCGCCTGTGGCGGCACCTCGACCGAGAGCGGCTCGTCCGACTCCAAGGGCGACAAGGGCCTGGCCATCGCGTACGACGTCGGCGGCAAGGGCGACCAGTCCTTCAACGACGCCGCGTTCGCGGGCCTGGAGCAGGCGAAGAAGGAGTTCGGCTACGAGACGCAGGATGTCGAGCCCACCGAGGGCGAGACCGACGCGGACAAGCAGCAGCGTCTCGAGTCGCTGGCCAAGCAGGGCTACAACCCGGTCGTGGGTGTCGGCTACGCCTACGCCGCCGCCGTCAAGGGCGCCGCGGAGAAGTTCCCGGACACCACCTTCGGCATCGTGGACGACTCCACCGTCGAGTCGAAGAACGTGGCCGACCTGGTCTTCTCCGAGGAGGAGGCCTCCTACCTCGCCGGTGTCGCCGCCGCCAAGAGCACCAAGACCAATACCGTGGGCTTCGTGGGCGGCGTGGACATCCCGCTGATCCACAAGTTCCAGGCCGGCTTCGAGCAGGGCGTCAAGGACACCAACCCCAAGGCGAAGGTCCTCTCCCAGTACCTCACGCAGACCGCGGAGGAGGGTGGCTTCTCCAGCCCTGACAAGGGCAAGACGGCCGCCGAGGGCCAGATCGAGAAGAAGGCGGACGTCGTCTACGCGGCCGCCGGTCTCTCCGGCCAGGGCGTGATCGAGGCCGCCGCCGCCAACAAGGTGTGGGCCATCGGTGTCGACTCCGACCAGTACAGCCAGGAAGCCCTCGCCAAGTACAAGGACTCGATCCTCACGTCGGCGATGAAGGACGTCGCCAAGGCGGTGTACAACCTGGCGAAGTCGGTCGAGGACGGGAAGCCCGAGACCGGTATCGTTCGTGGCGATCTGAAGAGCGGCGAGGTGAGCCTCGCGAACTCCAACCCGAAGTTCGCCGACAACGCCGAGCTCCAGGCAGCCATCGAGACGGCCAAGGAGAAGATCATCAACGGCGAGATCAAGGTCAAGAGCAGCTGAACAGCAACACCCTGAGCAGCGTGTAACCGCGGGGTCGTCGCGGTCGCTCGACGGGGTACGGGGCCTCCTGAAAAGGAGACTTCCCCGTGCCCCGTTGTCAGCGATCCGTCACCCCTTTGTATGCCGTAGGGGCGCTACGCGCGTAGACGACCCCCGTCCCCAGGAGAGTGCGCCATCAACGCGTCCAGCAGCCCTCCGGCCGGCGCGGCGGTCAACGGTCAGGTGACCGCCGTCGAGCTCGCCGGGATCACGAAGCGATTCCCGGGCGTCGTGGCCAACCACGACATCCACCTCACCGTCCGCAAGGGCACCGTGCACGCCCTCGTCGGCGAGAACGGCGCCGGCAAGTCGACCCTGATGAAGATCCTCTACGGCATGCAGAAGCCGGACGAGGGCACCATCGCGGTCGACGGCGAGCAGGTCACCTTCTCGTCCCCGGCCGACGCCATCGTCCGTGGCATCGGCATGGTCCACCAGCACTTCATGCTCGCCGACAACCTCACGGTCCTGGAGAACGTGGTCCTCGGCAGCGAGAAGCTCTACGGCATCGGCGGCCGGGCCCGTCGCAAGATCAAGGAGCTCTCCGACCGCTACGGCCTCGGGGTGCGCCCCGACCTCCTGGTCGAGGAGCTCGGGGTCGCCGCCCGCCAGCGCGTGGAGATCCTCAAGGTCCTCTACCGCGGCGCCACCACGCTGATCCTCGACGAGCCCACCGCCGTCCTCGTCCCGCAGGAGGTCGACTCGCTCTTCGACAACCTGCGCGAGCTGAAGGCCGAGGGCCTGTCGGTCATCTTCATCTCCCACAAGCTGGGCGAGGTGCTCTCCGTCGCCGACGAGATCACCGTCATCCGCCGCGGCACGACGGTCGGCACGGCCGTCCCCGCCGAGACGACGCCGCGTCAGCTCGCCGAGATGATGGTCGGCAGCGAGCTGCCCACCCCGGAGACCGCCGAGTCCACGGTCACCGACCGCCCGGTCATCACCGTCGACAAGCTGCGCCTCGAAGCCCCGGGCGGCAAGGCCCTGCTGGACGACATCAGCTTCACCATCCACGCGGGCGAGGTCCTGGGCATCGCCGGCGTCGAGGGCAACGGCCAGACCGAGCTGGTCGACGCCCTCATCGGCCTCAAGGGCGCCGACTCCGGCACCATCGCGCTGGCCGAGGAGGAGATCACCTCCTGGACCACCCGTAAGCGCCGCGAGCAGGGCATCGGCTACATCCCCGAGGACCGCCACCGCCACGGCCTGCTCCTGGACGCCCCCCTCTGGGAGAACCGCATCCTGGGCCATGTCACCGAGAAGCCCCTCGCCAAGGGCGTCTGGCTGGACCCGAAGGCGGCCCAGGAGGACACCCGGCGGATCGTGACGGAGTACGACGTCCGTACCCCCGGGATCGACGTCACCGCCTCCTCGCTGTCCGGCGGCAACCAGCAGAAGCTGATCGTCGGCCGCGAGATGAGCCACAAGCCGCGCTTCCTGATCGCCGCCCACCCCACCCGGGGTGTGGACGTCGGCGCGCAGGCCGCGATCTGGGACCACATCCGGGAGGCCCGCCGCGAGGGCCTGGCCGTGCTGCTGATCTCCGCCGACCTCGACGAGCTCATCGGCCTGTCCGACACGCTCCGGGTGATCTACAACGGCAAGCTGGTGGCGGACGCCGACCCGGCGAGCGTCACCCCGGAGCAGCTCGGCTCGGCGATGACCGGTGCCGCCACCGGCCACCTGGAGCAGGACGAAACCACCGAAGACGCCCCTGGGTCTTCCGAGCCCGGCGAAGACGAGGCCCGCTGATGAAGAAGTTCGACAAGGAGCGCGTGCTCCTCGCGGTGGCCGGACCGGTCATCGCGCTCGCCGTGGCCTTCGCGCTGAGCTCGATCGTGCTCATCGCCTCGGGCAAGAACCCGGTCGAGCCGTACACCCTGATGTTCGAGCAGGCCACGTACTCCGACATCCAGGTGCTGATCGTCAACCAGGCCTCGATGTACTACATCGCGGCCCTCGCGGTGGCCATCGGCTTCCGGATGAACCTGTTCAACATCGGCGTGGACGGCCAGTACCAGCTCGCCGCCATGATGACCGCGATCGTCGGCGCGCACGCGAACCTCCCGGCCGTGCTCCAGGTCCCGCTGCTGCTGCTGACTGCCCTGTGCACCGGCGCCTTCTGGTCCGGCATCGCCGGTGTCCTGAAGGTCACCCGGGGTGTCAGCGAGGTCGTCTCGACGATCATGCTCAACGCGATCGCGACCTCCGTCATCGCCTATCTGTGGCTGCCCGACGTCTTCGGTGTGAAGGTCGGCAACAACAACACCACCGGCGAGATGCACGAGTCCGGCTGGATCCCCGGCTTCGACATGGGCGACGCCGGCGAGATCTACGGCCTGGTCCTGCTCGCCGCGCTGCTCGGCATCGGCTACTGGATCGTCCTCAACCGCACCCGGTTCGGCTTCGACCTGCGCGCCTCCGGCGCCTCCGAGTCGGCCGCGGCGGCCAGCGGTGTCGACCCCAAGCGGATGGTCCTCACCGCCATGCTGATCTCCGGCGCGATCGCGGGCCTCGCCGGCCTGCCGATCCTGCTCGGCGACACTCACACCTACAGCCTGAACTTCCCCACCGGCATCGGCTTCCTCGGCATCGGGATCGCCCTGCTCGGCCGTAACAGCCCGGTCGGCATCGCCTTCGCCGCCCTGCTGTGGGCCTGGCTCGACAAGGCCTCGCCCGAGCTGGACTTCCACGACTACGACAAGGAGATCGCGGTCATCATGCAGGGCCTGATCGTGCTCTCCGTCGTCATCTCCTACGAGGCCGTCCGCGAGTGGGGCCTGCGTCGCCAGCAGCGCCGGGTCGGCGCGGAGCTCGCCGCCGGGCATGTGCTCGGCGCCGACAACAACACTTCGAAGGAGGTGGCCGGCCGATGACCACCCCGCAGACCTCAGCGGTCGACGTCAACCAGCCCACGCTGCAGCCCACGGCGCCCACCGGCCGCCGTATGTCGTGGCCCGTCCTGCTGCTGGTCATCGCCGGAGCCCTGGCGCTGACCTCCATCGTCCGCATCATCACCGGCGCCGACGGCATCACCAACGTCAGCCAGATGTCCACCGCGCTCCAGCTCGCCGTGCCGATCGGCCTCGCGGGTCTCGGCGGTCTGTGGGCCGAGCGGGCGGGCGTCGTCAACATCGGCCTCGAAGGCATGATGATCCTCGGCACCTGGTTCGGCGCCTGGGCCGGTTTCCAGTGGGGCCCCTGGACCGGTGTCGTGGTCGGCATCATCGGCGGCTGCATCGGCGGCATCCTGCACGCGATCGCGACCATCACCTTCAACGTCAACCACATCGTCTCCGGTGTGGCGATCAACATCCTCGCCCTCGGCGTCACCCGCTACCTCGCGCCCCTCGCCTTCGTGGGTCACGCGGGCGGCTCCGCCAAGCAGTCCCCGGCGGTCGACTCGCTCGGCCACTTCACCGTGCCGGGTCTGTCCGACTGGCTCCGGGACCTCAACAACGAGGGCTGGTTCTTCATCTCGGACGTCGCCGGTCTGCTCGGCGGTCTGATCACCAACGTCTCCTGGCTGACCCTGATCGCGATCGCGCTGATCCCGGCCACCTGGTGGATCCTGTGGCGGACGGCCTTCGGTCTGCGGCTGCGCTCCTGCGGTGAGAACCCGGTCGCGGCCGAGTCCCTCGGTGTGAACGTCTACAAGTACAAGTACCTGGCGGTCATCATCTCCGGTGGCCTGGCCGGTCTCGGTGGTGTCTTCCTCTCCATCGTGGCCAACCCCTTCTACCTTGAGGGCCAGGTCTCGGGACGCGGTTACATCGGCCTCGCGGCGATGATCTTCGGCAACTGGATGCCGGGCGGCCTCGCCCTCGGCGCCGGTCTGTTCGGCTACACCGACAGCCTCAACCTGCGCGGCGGCTCGGAGAACGTCCACGCCCTGCTGCTGCTCGGCGCGCTGCTGCTGATCATCGGCGCGATCTGGCTGGTGGTTCGGAAGAAGTACGCCTCCTCGACGATCACCGCGGTCATCGGTGCCCTGGTGTTCGCCTGGTACGCCACGACCAACGAGGTCCCGAACCAGGTCGTCTCGGCCACGCCGTACGTGATCACGCTGATCGTCCTCGCCCTGTCGGCCCAGCGCCTGCGGATGCCGAAGGCGGACGGTCTGCCGTACCGGAAGGGTCAGGGCAAGTGACGCCCGCGGTCGACTGGGACGCCCTGCGGGAGGTGGCGCGGGAGGCGATGAGCCACGCCTACGCCCCCTACTCGGGCTTCCCGGTCGGCGTCGCGGCCCTGGTCGACGACGGTCGCACGGTCTCCGGCTGCAACGTGGAGAACGCCTCCTACGGCCTCGGCCTGTGCGCCGAGTGCGGGATGGTCTCGGAGCTCCAGCGCACCGGCGGCGGGCGTCTGACGCACTTCACCTGCGTGAACGGCAGGGGCGAGATCCTCGTCCCGTGCGGCCGCTGCCGACAGCTGCTGTACGAGTTCGGCGGAGCGGAACTCCTGCTGGAGACCCCGGCGGGGATCCTCCCCCTCTCGGAGATGCTGCCCCAGGCCTTCGGCCCGGACCATCTCGCCAAGTAACTCCCGTGCGGCCCCTCTGAACCGCTTCAGAGGGGCCGTGCACTTTCTTGAGAACGTCGGAAGGAAAGTCATGGCCATGGATGCCATCTCCGTCATCCGCACCAAGCGGGACCGCGGTGAGCTCAGCGACGAGCAGATCGACTGGGTGATCGACGCGTACACCCGCGGGGAGGTGGCCGATTACCAGATGGCCGCCCTCAACATGGCGATCCTGCTCAACGGCATGAACCGTGGTGAGATCGCCCGCTGGACGGCCGCGATGATCGCCTCCGGCGAGCGCATGGACTTCTCCTCGCTGTCCCGTCCGACGGCGGACAAGCACTCCACGGGCGGCGTCGGCGACAAGATCACCCTGCCCCTGGCGCCCCTGGTCGCGGCGTGCGGCGCGGCCGTCCCGCAGCTCTCGGGCCGCGGCCTCGGCCACACCGGCGGCACGCTGGACAAGCTGGAGTCGATCCCCGGCTGGCGCGCACTGCTGTCGAACGAGGAGATGCTGAACGTCCTCGACACCACCGGCGCGGTGATCTGCGCGGCGGGCGACGGACTGGCCCCCGCGGACAAGAAGCTGTACGCGCTCCGGGACGTCACCGGCACGGTCGAGGCGATCCCTCTGATCGCCTCCTCGATCATGTCGAAGAAGATCGCGGAGGGCACCGGCTCGCTGGTCCTGGACGTGAAGGTGGGCACCGGCGCCTTCATGAAGACCATCGAGGACGCGCGTGAGCTGGCGTCGACGATGGTGGGCCTCGGCACGGACCACGGCGTGAAGACGGTGGCCCTGCTCACCGACATGTCCACCCCTCTCGGCCTCACCGCGGGCAACGCGCTGGAGGTCCGCGAGTCGGTGGAGGTCCTGGCGGGCGGCGGCCCGGCGGACGTGGTGGAGCTGACGGTCGCCCTGGCCCGCGAAATGCTGGCGGCGGCGGGCATCCACGACGCCGACCCGGCGAAGGCCCTGGCCGACGGCTCGGCCATGGACGTCTGGCGCCGCATGATCGCGGCCCAGGGCGGCGACCCGGACGCGGAGCTGCCCGTGGCCCGCGAGCAGCATGTGGTGAAGGCGCCGTCCTCCGGCGTCCTGACCCGCCTCGACGCCTACGACATCGGCGTCGGCGCCTGGCGTCTCGGTGCCGGACGTGCCCGCAAGGAGGACCCGGTCCAGGCGGGCGCGGGCATCGAACTCCACGCCAAGCCCGGCGACACGGTCAAGGAGGGCCAGCCGCTCCTGACCCTCCACACGGACACCCCGGAGCGCTTCGAGTACGCGCTCCAGGCGGTCGAGGGCTCGTACGACATCGCGGCCGCCGGAACCGGCTTCACGGCGTCCCCGGTGGTGCTGGAACGCATCGCCTGACCCGCGAGAACAGGGGCCGGACCTTCGGGTTCGGCCCCTTTCGCATACCGGCCGCCCTCAGCCGAGCAGCGCCGCCACGACCACCAGCACCGGCACCGAGATCACCGTCGACACCAGGATCGAGTCCCGGGCCAGCCGCTCGCCCACCCCGTAGGCCGATGCGTACGTGTAGAGGTTCTGCGCGGCGGGCAGTGCCGAGGTCACCACCACGTCCAGCAGGGGAGCGCCCCGCAGGCCGAAGACTCCCGCCGCCAGTGCCCAGGCGACCGCGGGCTGACCCAGGGACTTGAGGGCGACCGAGAGCAGGACCGGACCTCGGTCCGGGCCGCGGCCGGGGAGCGTGCTGCCGCACAGGGAGATGCCGAAGGCCAGCAGGACCGCCGGGACCGACATGTTGCCGATGAGGGTGAGCGGGTCGAGGACGGGGGCGGGGATGCTGAGGCCCGTCGCCGAGACCGCCACGCCGGACAGGGAACCCACCGCGATCGGGTTGCGCAGCGGAGTGAGGAGCCGTCGCCACAGCGGGCCCTTGTCGCCCTCGCCGGAGAGGTCCAGGACCGTCACCGCGGCCGGGGCGACCAGGACGAGCTGGAAGAGCAGCACCGGGGCCACCAGCGATGCGTCACCGAGGACGTACACCGCGATCGGGATGCCGAGGTTGCCGGAGTTGACGTAGCTGGAGCACAGGGCGCCGATGGTCGTGTAGCCGACGCTCCAGCGGCGGGTGACGGCCACCGCGATGAAGACCCCCGCCATGGCCGCCGTGCTCAGGGCCGTGACCAGCAGGCGGCTGGAGAAGATCACCGAGAGGTCGGTGTCGGCGAGGGTGGTGAAGAGCAGGGCGGGGGAGGCCACATGGAAGGCCAGCTTCGTCAGGACCTCACGGCCGTGCTCCCCGAGATGGCCGCGGCGGCCGATGACGTACCCGGCCACGATCACCACCGCGATGACCGCGAAGCCCGTCAGCACCCCCTGCACGGCACCTCCTCGGCGCGACGGTGGCCGTGGGGTATCGCGGGAGGCGCTGATTCATGGGGCATACACCCAACCCTCCGGGGCAGGCGGGACCCAGGTCAATGTGATCCTCGGCGGGCCTGCGATGAGTTCCGCGGGTCCGCCCGGTCTACCGGACGTGGACGCCATGACACCCGCTGTACTCGTACTGGCCGGCCCCGTCACCAAGGACGAGGTGACAGGGCTCTGCGACGACGTGCGCGCGCTGCTGGAGGAGTCCGGCGCCGGGGTCGTGGTCTGCGATGTCGGAGGGCTCGGGCCACCGGGCCTCGGCGCCGTCGACCTGCTGGCCCGGCTCCAGCTGGCCGCGCGGCGCTGCGGCGGCCGGATACGCCTGCGCGACCCCGACCCCGGCCTACATGCCCTTCTCGACCTGGTCGGTCTCCGCTTCGAGCTGGAGGGGCAGATCGAACAGCGGGAACCAGCGCTTGGTGTCGAGGAAGCAGTGGAACCCGGTGATCCGGCCGTCTGAGATCTCCAGCACCTGCACCGCCCACGCGGTGTAGCCGCCGTTCTCCTCGTCGGGCTTGTAGTGGGCGAAGCCGGGCAGGCCGTTCGCCTGGACGGGCACCAGCCGGGACTCCGCGCAGGAGGCGCCGAGGGTGGTCATGAAGCCGGTGATGTCCGCCGGGCCGGTCAGCCACAGGTCGAACGGCGGCATCGTCATGATCGCGTCCTCGTGCAGCAGCGCGGTCAGCGCGGTCATGTCGTAGCCCTCGAAGGCGGCGACATAGCGCTCCAGGAGCTTCTGCTGCTCCTCGTCCAGCGGGTCGGAGACGGTCGCCTCGCCACCCGGCTGCTGCTGCTCGGCGAGGGTGGCGCGGGCGCGCTGGAGGGCGCTGTTCACCGAGGCGACCGTGGTGCCGAGCAGTTCGGCGACCTCGCTCGCCTTCCAGGCCAGCACCTCGCGCAGGATCAGCACCGCGCGCTGCTTGGGCGGCAGTTGCTGGAGCGCGGCCATGAAGGCCAGCCGGACGGATTCCTTGGCTACGGCTGCCTCCGCCGGGTCCTCGACCGTCGGCAGCACACGGGCGTCGGGCATGGGTTCCAGCCAGGTGTGGTCGGGGCGGGGGGAGAGGGCTGCCTGGGCCAGCGGGGTGGACTCGGTGAGGTCCATCGGGCGGGCGCGCTTGTTGCCCGCGCTCAGCATGTCCAGGCACACGTTCGTCGCGATCCGGTACAGCCAGGAGCGGACACTGGAGCGGCCCTCGAACTTGTCGTAGCTGCGCCAGGCGCGGACCAGGGTGTCCTGCACCGCGTCCTCGGCCTCGAAGGAGGAGCCGAGCATGCGGTAGCAGTACCCGGTCAGTTCGACCCGGTGCCGCTCCAGCGTGGTGTCGAGATCCGTCGTGGTCGCCGTGTTGCTCATCGTCCACCCACCCCTGTGGCCGTTCCTGTGTCGTACGCCTCATTGCGTCCAGCACTTCGGAAGCTACCGCAGCCCACTGACAATGGCGTGCCGAGTGAGGGAACGCGCAGGTGAAGCGGGGTTGGCGCGACTGTGGGTCAGGCCGCGGCGGCGAGCGCGCGGCGCTCCAGCCGGGCCGCCCTCGACCCCAGCACCGTGATCGTCACGACGCCCAGCACCGCCAGCAGGCCCACGCCCACCGTGCCGGACCAGCCGCTCGCGTGGAACGCCAGCGCGCCCACCGTGCTGCCCGCGCTGGAGCCGACGTAGTACGCGGACTGGTACAGCGCCGCCGCCTGCGCCCGCCCCCGGGTCGCCGTCCTGCTGACCGCCGAGGAGGCCACCGCGTGGCCCGCGAAGAAGCCGCCGGTGATCAGCACCAGGCCCAGCAGGACCAGCGGGAGGGAGTTCGCCAGGGACAGCAGCAGGCCCGCCGCCGTCGTACCGCCCGCCGCGTACAGCGCGCCCCGGCGGCCGAGGCGGCCCACCAGACGGCCGGACGTCGACGCGGAGACCGTGCCCACCAGGTACACCAGGAAGATCGAGCCCACGACGCCCTGCGGCAGCCCGAACGGCGCCTCCGTCAGGCGGTAGCCGATCACCGTGTACACACCGCCGAAGACCGTCATGAACAGCGCGCCGATCGCGTACAGGCGGCGCAGCAGCGGGTCGGCGAGGTGGTCGCGGACCGTTCGGGCCAGCACCCGCGGCTTCAGCGAGCCCGCCACGAAGTGCCGCGGCGCCGGCAGCAGCAGCCGGAACGCCACCGCGCACGCCACCGCCAGCGCGCCGATCACCCCGACGGCCACCCGCCAGCCCCACTCCTGGGCGACCCAGCCCGTGATCACCCGGCCGCTCATCCCGCCCACGCTGTTGCCCGCGACGAACAGACCGATCGCCGTGATCAGCGCCTTCGGGCGGACCTCCTCGGCCAGATACGCCGTCGCCGACGCCGGCAGACCCGCCAGCGCCGCGCCCTGCACCGCCCGCAGCACGACCAGCGCGGTCAGGTTCGGCGCGAAGGGGACCAGCAGTCCGATCGTCACCGCGACCGCCAGCGACGCCGTCATGACCGTACGGCGGCCGAAGCGCTCCGACAGCGCGCTCATGGGAAGGACGAACAGCGCCAGACCACCGGTCGCCGCCGCCACCGTCCAGCTCGCCTCGCCCGCCGTCACCCCGAAGTCGCCGGAGATCAGCGGCAGCAGGGCCTGGGTGGAATAGAGCAGCGCGAAGGTCGCCACTCCGGCCAGGAAGAGGGCGAGGCTCATCCGGCGGTAGCCGGGGCCGCCCGGGGCCGTACGGGAGTCGGAGGAGGGGACGGATGCGACGGCGCCCACGATGGTGGACGCCCCGGTACTGGCGGGAGACATGCTTCGAAAGTACGGACGCGCCCGCTGATCCGTCCAATGCATGAACTCTCCATAATCGTTCCCATGGAGCATCAGCAGAGGTCACAGGCGCGACTGTCACCGTCCAGTGACACAGAAGACATGGCGATGCTGCTGGCGCCGCGGCTCGCCTACTTCGCCGGAGTCGCCCGCACCGAGCACGTCACCCGGGCCGCGCAGGAGATGCAGGTCCCTCAGTCGACCCTCTCCCGCGCCATGGTCCGCCTCGAACAGGACCTGGGCGTGGACCTGTTCACCCGCCGCGGCCGCACGGTCTCCCTCACCCCCGCGGGCCGCACCTTCCTCACCTCCGTCGAACGCGCCCTGGCCGAGGTCGAACGCGCCGCCGACGAGGTCCGCGCGGACGCCGACCCGGCCACCGGCAAGGTCGCCTTCGGCTTTCTGCACACCATGGGCTGGGAGACGGTCCCCGGCCTCATCAGCGCCTTCCGGGCGGACCACCCCCGGGTCCGCTTCAGCCTCGTCCAGAACTACGGCGAGGCCATGCTTGAGGGACTGCGCGCGGGCGAACTCGACCTCTGCCTCACGTCCCCGGTGCCGGACGCCCCGGACCTGGTGGGCCGCCGCCTGGACGAACAGAAGCTGCGTCTGGTGGTCCCGGCCGACCACCGCCTGTCCTCCCGCCGACGCATCCGCCTGGCCGAGGCGGCCGACGAAACGTTCGTCACCCTGGAGCCCGGCTACGGCCTCCGCCGCATCACCGACGACCTGTGCAGGGAAGCGGGCTTCAAGCCGAGGGTCGCGTTCGAGGGGGAGGAGGCGGAGACCCTGAGGGGTCTGGTGGCGGCCGGTCTGGGGGTCGCGCTCCTGCCTCCGCCCGCGGTACCCCGCCCCGGGGTGGTGGAACTGACGGTGACGGCCCCGAGGGCGGTACGGGAGATCGGCGTGGCGTGGCTGGACGGCCACCCGGACACTCCGCCGGTGGCGGCCTTCAAGAAGTTCCTGCTGTCGAAGAGGGGCAACCTGCTCCCCACCTAGGGGGCTACCGACGACGCCCGAAACCAGAGGCGAGCGGCATCCGCAGGCCAAGCGGCGGCGGAGCCGCGAACGCGTCCGCGACCGGCCGGGCGAACGCCCGCCCGAACAACGCCCCCATCACGAAGTCCTCGGCCAGCGCCAGCACTTCATCCCGGTGCTGATGCAACCCGTGTCCGTCGGAGTGCACTTCGAACCGGCACACATCCCGGTTCGCCTTCTTCGCCCGGGCGGCGAACCGGAACGACAACTCCGGATCCGTCCGCTGATCGTTCGTGCCGTGCACGATCAGCACCTGCCGCCCCGCGAGCTGCTTCACCGGTTCGGGTGGCGCCGCGACGTCCTCCTCCGGCAGCCAAGGCGCTATCGCCAGCACGGAGTTGACGGCCTCGTGCCCGCCGGAGCGCAGCGCGGCCCGCCCGCCCATGTCGAACCCGGCGAGACACACCGGCACATCCCCGTAGCGCCGTACGACCTCCTCCACCGCCCAGTTCGCGTCCCGCGCCAGGTTCGCCTCGCTGCCGTTCCAGCCCCGCCAGCGGTAGTGGACGACATGCGCGGCGAGCCCCTCCTCCCGGGCCGCGCGGGACAGCCGGCGCCCGAGAGCGCGGACCGGGGCCGCAGCCAACATCGTGGAGGGACGGCGATGTGACGTCTCATCGCCTCCGGGGAGCAGCAGTACCACTCCGCTGACCGTCGCCGGTTCCGGGCCGAGCGGTCTCCCCAGCCGGGCCGTGCGAACCGGCGTCGCTTGTTGCGCCATGACAGAACAGTGTCAGAAGGACGGGTGTACGCCACCCGTCGGTGGGGTCACCGTTACGTATCGACGGAAACGTCCAACAGGCGATCTACGCGCGTAGGCGTTAGAGTGCGGAAATGACGAGCCAGACCATCGCGAACACCCCGACGCCGGAGCAGATCCGCCGGGCGCCCAAGGTTCTGCTGCACGACCACCTCGACGGCGGCCTCCGCCCCGGGACCATCGTCGAACTCGCCCGTGAGGGCGGCTACTCCCAGCTCCCCGAGACCGACCCCGACAAGCTCGGCATCTGGTTCCGCGAGGCCGCCGACTCCGGCTCGCTGGAACGGTATCTGGAGACCTTCTCGCACACCGTCGGCGTCATGCAGACCCGCGACGCCCTCGTCCGCGTCGCCCGCGAGTGCGCCGAGGACCTCGCCGAGGACGGCGTCGTCTATGCCGAGGTGCGCTACGCGCCCGAGCAGCACCTCGACGGCGGGCTCAGCCTCGAAGAGGTCGTCGAGGCCGTCAACGACGGCTTCCGGGAGGGCGAACGGCTCGCCCGCGAGAGCGGCCGGCGGATCCGGGTCGGCGCCCTGCTCACCGCCATGCGGCACGCCGCCCGCGCGCTGGAGATCGCCGAACTCGCCAACCGCTACCGCGACCTGGGCGTGGTGGGCTTCGACATCGCCGGGGCCGAGGCCGGCTACCCGCCCACCCGGCACCTCGACGCCTTCGAGTACCTCAAGCGCGAGAACAACCACTTCACCATCCACGCCGGTGAGGCGTTCGGGCTGCCGTCCATCTGGCAGGCCCTCCAGTGGTGCGGCGCCGACCGGCTCGGGCACGGGGTGCGCATCATCGACGACATCGAGGTCAAGGACGACGGCACCGTCCACCTCGGCCGGCTCGCCTCCTACGTCCGCGACAAGCGCATCCCGCTGGAGATGTGCCCCAGCTCCAACCTCCAGACCGGCGCCGCCACCTCCTACGCCGAGCACCCGATCGGGCTGCTCCGGCGGCTGCACTTCCGGACGACGGTGAACACCGACAACCGGCTGATGTCCCACACCAGCATGAGCCGGGAATTCGAGCACCTTGTCGACGCATTCGGTTACACGCTCGACGACATGCAGTGGTTCTCCGTCAATGCGATGAAATCAGCGTTCATTCCTTTCGATGAACGACTCGCGATGATCAATGACGTCATCAAGCCCGGTTACGCCGAGCTGAAATCCGAGTGGCTGTTCCAGCAGACCGCGTCCACCAGCGGCTCTGCGGACGAAGAGGGCTGATCGAGGGATATTGCGGAACTCGGAATGCGGGCGGGCGTTCACAATCCGTCCGCATTTCGATGTTTGCGGCGGGCACCGTGGCATGTTTACGGTCGTGGACCGCTCACATCCCCGCCATCCCATTTCGAGGACGCATTCAATGAAGCAGTCTGCTGCCAAGACCCTCGGTGTCGCCGCCCTCGGTGCCGCCTTCGCCGCCGCCGGTGCGGGCGCCGCGAACGCCGCCCCGGCCCTGCCGGACGCCGGTTCGGCGCTGGACACGGTGACCCGGACGCTGCCCGCGGAGAACGTCTCCCAGGCGCTGCCGGGTGCCGGTCAGGCGCTGGCCCAGGGGCAGAGCGCGGTCGGTACGAGCGTGGCCGCCGCGCAGCCGATCGCCCAGAAGGTGCTCACCGGCGGCCCGACCGCGCCGGTCGCGGGGCTCCTCGGCGGCCTCCCGGTCGGCAAGGTGCTGCCCGGCGGTGGCGCCGGCACGGGTGTGAACGGCCTGCCGCTCGGCTGAGCCTCCCCGAACGCGCAGATGGGGCGCACCCCTTGGACACGGGGGTGCGCCCCATCGGCGTAGGGTCGAAGCCGTTACCAGGCGGTGCGCGCCTTGTCCTCGGAGGGCAGGAAGATCCACAGCGCTATGTAGATCAGGAACTGCGGGCCCGGCAGCAGGCAGGACAGCAGGAACAGCACGCGCATTGTGGTCGCGGAGGTACCGAAGCGTCGCGCCAGCGCGGCGCACACTCCGCCGATCATGCGGCCTTGGGTGGGGCGGGCGAGACGGGACATCTTCGGCTCCTTCGTGAGCGTCGGTCGGAGGCCGCCTGTCCGGCTGCCTCATCTGACTTCCACGGTACGGAGACGAAGGGGGCAAAGCGTCGCTCTACGGTGCGATCCCGACCCTGGGAATCGTCGGGGTCCTACCCTGAGGAGCCTCCTCCTTCAGGGCGGAGACGGTGTGGTCGCGCTCGGTCCTGCGACGCAGCCAGTGGCGTGCCGCCGGCACCACCGCCACGTGGGCGAGGGCCACCCCGACCGGGTTCAGCAGCAGCGAGTCGACGTCCACGACCTGTCCCGGCACGCCGGTCTGGAGCAGTTCGACGGCGAGCGAGATCAGGGCGCCCGCCGCGACCGTACGGACCAGTGACGCGAGCGGGGAGACGCTGATCCTGCCGTGCACCGCGGGGAGCAGGACGCCCAGCGGCGCGAGCAGAGCGAGGCCCTCGGCGATCCGCCGCACCCCCACCTGCCAGCCCAGCGCGAAGTCGGCCTCGATCCCGGCGAACGGGCGCAGGTTGGGAGGCATCACCCAGGGGACGTCGAGGGGGCGCAGCGTGAGCCAGGCGACCAATGCGAGGTGGGCGGCCAGGAGGCCGCCGACTATTACCCGGATGCGGATGATGTTGCCGCCGCTGATGGAGCCTTGACGCTGCACGACCCCCAAGACGCCTTCTTCGGTGCGGTTGGTTCCGGGGCGGGGGAGGGGGCGTGTTTTGGCTGCGGGTGCGTGGGGGCCTGTCGCGCCGTTCCCCGCGCCCCCGACCTCCCGGCGCTGTCCTGCCGCGGCTCTAGAGGGGTGCCGACGGTGGCTCTTCCGTGGTCGGTCTCGCCCTTACGTCCTCCGTGCACTCGTAGCGCCGCAGGTCGTCCTCCTCGGGGCCGCCCAGGATCACCGAGCCGTCGCCCTCCGCCGCCTCCGAGTCGGAGAAGGTGCAGACGATCTGGGCCAGGCTCACCGGGGGGAGGGCCTCGGGCGGGGTGCTCAGGCGGAGGGTGTCGTCGGGGTCGTCGGCGCGGGGGCCGGTGACCGAGAGGTTGCCGCGGACCTCGCTCGTGTAGCCCGCCTCCTGCTCCGGTCCCGTCGGGTTCGCCTTGAGCTCGTCCAGGAGGCCCTGGGCGACCAGGACGCGCCGCTGGGAGTCGGGGGCGCCCTCCGGGACCCGTACCGTGCGGTCCACGGCCACCAGGGACGAGCGGCACAGCAGGAACACCTGGGCGGGCACGCCCCGGGAGACCTGGGTGGAGATGTCCGGCTCGACAAGGGAGCAGTGGACCCGGGACGGCGCGGGGCCGAAGTCGGTGGGCACCTCGGTGGCCCGGATCCCGCAGCCGGCGAGCAGCCCGGCGAACAGCGGAAGCGCCAGCAGACGGCGTACGGTCATCACGCCTCGCCCTTCTCGTCCGCGCCCTTGTTCTCCTCGTCCTCCCGCGTCAGCGAGGAGGCGTCCTGGGGCAGCCGGAGCGTGAACACCGCACCGCCCTCGGGCGAGTTGGCGGCGGTGATCTCGCCGCCGTGGATATGGGCGTTCTCCAGGGCGATGGAGAGGCCCAGGCCACTGCCCTCGGAACGGGGGCGGGAGGCGCTCGCCTTGTAGAAGCGATCGAAGACGTGCGGCAGGACGTCCTCGGGGATACCAGGACCGTGGTCCCGTACCGCGATGACGACCGCCGCGCCCCGACCGTCCTCGGCCGCCGACTCGCGCACCGACACCCGCACCGGCGATCCGCCGTGCTTGAGCGCGTTGCCGATGAGGTTGGCCAGGATGACGTCCAGGCGGCGCGGGTCGAGCCGGGCGTGGATGCCGCGCTCGGCGTCCAGGTCGACCGCGTCCAGCCAGGCACGGGCGTCGATGCAGGCGGTGATCTGGTCGGCGACGTCCACGTCGTCCAGCACCAGACGGGCGGTGCCCGCGTCGAAGCGGGTGACCTCCATCAGGTTCTCCACCAGGGAGTTGAGGCGACGGGTCTCGCTCACCACCAGCCGGACCGCGGGCTCGATCATCGGGTCCATGGACCCGGTCTCCGCCTCCAGCTCCTCCTCCAGCACCTCCGTGACGGCGGTGATGGCGGTGAGCGGGGTGCGCAGCTCATGGCTCATGTCGGCGACGAACCGCCGTGAGGAGTCGTCCCGCGCGGCCATGTCCGCGACCCGTTTCTCCAGCGCCTCGGCGGCGTTGTTGAACGTCCGTGAGAGATCGGCCAGTTCGTCCGTCCCGGACACCCGCAGCCGGGTGTCCAGCCTGCCCTCGCCGAGCCGCCGGGCGGCGACCCCCAGCCGGTGCACGGGCTTGAGCACGGTCGTGGCGGCGGCCTGCGCGAGCAGCGCGGAGCCGATCAGGGCGAGGCCGGTGGCGATGCCCAGCGACCAGGCGAGCGAGTTGAGGTCCTTGGCCTCCGGCTCCAGGGACTTCAGCATGTAACCGGTCGGCCCGCCGCCGATCACCTTGGTCCCGGCGACCAGATACGGGATGTCGTCCTCCACCACGCGCTGCCAGTACAGGTGGTACGCGTACTTGTTGGTGGAGTTGACCTCCTGCTCCTCGTTCACCGTCTCGCGCAGCGACTCGGGCACGTCCTTCAGCGTGAAGCCGCTCAGGCCGCCCGAACTGCCGGAGACGGTACGGCCGTCGGGGTTCTCCGCGACCAGCAGCACACTGAAGCGCTGGCTGCCGTTGGCCATCTGGTCCGCGGTGCGCTGGAGTTCGAACTGTGTCGGCCGCTCGGGCAGCACCCCGGCCCGGTTCTGCATCTCCTGCTGGAAGTCCCGCAGCACCGCGTCCTGGGTACGGGTGAGCACCGCCTCACGGTTGAGCCAGTAGGCGATCCCGGACGCGGACACGGCGGCGGTCAGCGCCACCAGACCGAAGACGACCACCAGACGCAGCCGCAGGCTGGTGAAACGCAGCCGTGACCAGACTCCCTTGCGAACCGCGAACCAGCCGCGGAACCCCCCTTGCGCCGATGTCACTGAGGCGCGTCCAGGCGGTAGCCGACACCACGGACCGTACGGATCAGCGTCGGGGACGAGGGCACGTCCTCGACCTTGGCGCGCAGCCGCTGCACACAGGCGTCGACCAGCCGGGAGTCACCGAGGTAGTCGTGCTCCCACACCAGCCGCAGCAACTGCTGCCGGGACAGCGCCTGTCCGGGCCGCCGGCTCAGCTCCAGCAGCAGCCGCAGCTCGGTCGGGGTGAGCTGGAGGTCCTCGCCGTTCTTGGTGACCGTCATCGCGGCCCGGTCGATGACCAGGCTGCCGAAGGCCGCCGCGTCGTTGGACTCCCGCTCCCCGCGCCGCAGTACGGCACGGATACGGGCGTCGAGCACCCGGCCCTGCACCGGTTTGACGACGTAGTCGTCGGCGCCGGACTCGAGCCCGACCACCACGTCGATGTCGTCGCTGCGCGCGGTGAGCAGGATGATCGGCAACTGGTCGGTGCGCCGGATACGACGGCACACCTCGAAGCCGTCGATGCCGGGCAGCATCACATCCAGCACGATCAGGTCCGGCCGCTGCTCGCGCAGCAACTTCAGGCCGTCCTCACCGGTGGCAGCAGTAGCCACCCGGTGTCCCTGGCGCGTCAGTGAGAGCTCCAGGGCCGTGCGGATGGCGTCGTCGTCCTCGATCAGCAACAGGGAAGGCACGGGGCTCATTCTGGCCCATGGCGCTGCGGGTTTCGACACCTGTACGGGTACGTGGCAGTAGCGCTGCGCTCTGTGACCACGCTGTGCGTCCGGTACGACGGACCCCTGTGACAGGTCTGTGACAGTCGGCGGACACGGCCATGAAGGTGCGAGGGCAAGCTTTTCGGCACAGGCAAGGAAGCAAGCCGAACACCGGAAGTCCACGACGGGGGGCGCGAGATGAACACGCTGCACAGCATGAGCACCAGCGCAGTTGTCACGCGCCTGCACGACGTGCACGGGGGCCGGGGTCCGGAGAAGTCCGGTGCCGTGAGCGGGCGGGGGTGCGCTCGCGGCGCCGGGCGTCAGCACACCGCGTACATGACGGTGGTTGACGGTTTCACGGGGGAAGCGCACGGGGGAAGCGCGTACAGGGAGGACACGGGGGAGCGTCGTTCGCTGTCGGA
Organism: Streptomyces cinnabarinus; assembly: GCF_027270315.1. Lineage (NCBI taxonomy): Bacteria > Bacillati > Actinomycetota > Actinomycetes > Kitasatosporales > Streptomycetaceae > Streptomyces > Streptomyces cinnabarinus. The sequence continues at coordinate 5,574,359 of NZ_CP114413.1, forward strand.
GGCGGAGTTCACCGCCTACGTCCAGGAGCGCCGCGCCTCCCTGTACGCAACCGCCTACCACCTCACCGGTGACCGGTTCGAGGCCGAGGACCTGCTGCAGAGCGCGCTGTTCTCGACGTACCGGGCCTGGGACCGGATCAGCGACAAGGCCGCCGTCGGGGGATACCTGCGGCGGACGATGACCAATCTGCACATCAGCGCGTGGCGCCGCCGCAAGCTGAACGAGTACCCGACCGAGGAGCTGCCGGAGACGGCCGGCGACACGGACGCGATGCGCGGCACCGAGCTGCGCGCGGTCCTGTGGCAGGCGCTGGCCCGGCTGCCCGAACTCCAGCGGACGATGCTGGTCCTGCGTTACTACGAGGGCCGTACCGACCCGGAGATCGCGGACATCCTCGACATCAGTGTCGGCACGGTGAAGTCCAGCATCTGGCGGTCGCTCCGCCGGCTGCGCGAGGACGAGGTCCTCAGCTTCGGCCGTGACGAGGAGGACGCCTTCGGCGAGCTGGTGGCCTGAAGGTCCGGGGGGAGCAAGTAACGGGGGAGCAGTAACTGGGGGGCTCAACGGGGGTCACGGGGGACCAACGGGGGAGAGCACCACGGGGGAGCACCAAAAGGGAGCGGGACTGGAGGGCCGGGGGGTCCGTCCAGTCCCGCTTTCTCGTGCCTGCGCGTCGCCCGGCCGCTACGCGGGCGTCCGCGCCTGTACGTGGCGGCCCGCGGCGGCGTCGGTCAGGCGGCCCATCGCCTCGTCGCGGTCGCAGGCGTAGGCGCCCAGCGCGGTCTGCCGGGCCACGATCGACCGCTCCGCCCGCATCAGCCGCCAGCCCCGGCGCAGCAGGAAGGGCACCGACTTGCGGCCCTCCTTCAGATCCCGCAGGAAGCGGCGGCGGAACGTCTTCACGGGGCCGCGGCTCAGGCACAGCGCGTCGGCGAGGAGGCCCAGTTCCCGGCAGCGGGTGACGATCTCGGCCGCGAAGATGCCCTCCGCGATGAACAGCGGCGTACGGCCGATCTCGACGGGCTCCTCGCCGGTGCGGGCGCTGAGCGAGAGGTCGTAGACCGGGACCGACGTACGGCCCGTGCGGCACAGTGCCTCGATGGCCGCCACCGCCTTGTCGGCGTCCCAGGACTCGGGGTGGTCCCAGTCGATGTCGGAGCTCCCGAGCACCAGCGGCAGCGTCGGGTCGTCGCCCTCTTTGTAGAAGTCATCGAGGCGCAGCACCGGAAGCCCGGAGCGGGCCGCGAGAAGGGACTTGCCGGAGCCGGAGGGGCCGCAGAGCAGCACGACTCGGGTCGGTATGGGTGGATGGGAGCTCACGGAACACCAATATGACGCATTCACCTGCCGTTCATCGACTCCGCGGGTCGGCTTTGAAGCGCGCGTCACACCTCAACTACCCTTCGTGTCGACCTGATTACCCGCTGCGTCAGAAGGTGGCAGAACCGATGGCCGGACAAGCGTCCCTCCCCCACACCACCGCCCGGCGTGCCCTGGCCGTCCTCGCGACCGCCGGTGCCGCCCTGGGCGCGTCCGCGACGACGGCCGCCGCGGACGCCGAGCCGGCCCTCGACGTGGTGCGCACCCGCCCCACCTCCCTGGGCCAGATCGACCCGCAGGCGGGCCTGCAGGCGGTCACCGGCACGGTCGGCCATGTCACCGGCACGGTCGCGGGCCTGAAGCCCAACCCGCTGGCCGGGACGGGCGTCGACCCCCTGGACAACGGCGTGGGCACCCAGCTCGCCGACTTCCAGCCCCTGACCTCGCGGATGCTCACGGCGCCGGTGGCGCAGGCGCAGTCGATCGGCAGCATTCCGGTGTTGGGCCAGGCGACGGGGCTGCTGGGCGGCTGAGGGCGACGGCCACGGCAGAGGGCCGCGCTTCCCCTGGGCGGAGGGGAGGCGCGGCTCTTTCGTCGGCTCAGGGGGTGCGGCCGAGGTGGGTGACGAGGATGTGGATCACGTTGTCGTCGATGACGTACAGCACTCGGTAGTCGCCGACGTGCAGGCGGCGGACGTCCTGAGATCCGTAGGGGACTGAGTGGTGCGGACGTGGTTGTGTGGCCAGCAGGTCGACGGCTTCGTAGACGGCTGCCAGGCCTGCCGGGTCGTCCTTGAGGAACCGCGTCGCCGAGTTCGTGGCGCGCGGCTCCCAGATGATCTGATAGGTCACTTACCGCAGCCCCAGCATTCGGCCGACTTCCTCGTGGGGGATGCCCGGCTCAAGGGTCCCCTCCGCCTTGCGGCGCTGGAAGTCGGCGAGTGCGAGGGCGTCTTCGAAGTCCTCTATCACCTGCGGCGATACGAGAAGGGCGGCCACGTGTCCGTGGTCGGTGAGGGCGATGGTCTCGCGCCCGTGGGCGGCGCGGCGGACCAGGTCGCCGAGCTGGGAACGGGCGGCGCTGATGGCGATCTCAACCATGTGCACATGGTGGCACGAGATTACTCTTGTGAGCAATTCATGTGACCATATGTCTATGCGGGTATGGCTGCTGCGCTGCGTTCCGGGTGTTCCGTCAAACGGAGGGAACACCTGTCGGCTGCCGGGATAGCCTCGTCGAGTGCGGCACCCGAGAGGGTGTGGTGCCTTGCGACAAGTCTGCGAAGTCGAGGGGAATCCGTGGCGTACCCGGTCCAGGTCCGGAACCTGCGCAGGAAGCTGATCGAGCGGTTTCGGCCATTGATCGACATGTCGGATGTCGCGGGACGGCCGGACGAGGAGCAGATGTTCCTCAGTCGTGCGGTGGCCGCCCTGGCGGTCAAGATCGAGACGGCGTGCTCTGATGAAGAGGCCGGCCGGTCCGTGATCGACAGCTCTACGGACAAGGGGATCGACGCGGTCGCGGTGCAGCAACGAGGCGACCGGCAACATGTCACCCTCGTGCAGGCGAAGTGGAGCGACAAGGGTGAGGCCGGATTCGGCGAGCATGACGCCGCCGCACTGATGCGTGGGCTCGACTATCTGCTGGAGCTGGAGTTCCATCGCTTCGGCAGCAAGATCGACCGGCATTCGGCCGCCATAGACGGGGCGCTCAACAGTCCCTCGCCCAAGGTGACACTGGTGCTGGCGCTCGTGACCGGCACGGAACTGCACCAGAACACCAAGGACTTCCTCAATGAGGCGGTCGACAAGCACAACCTGGATGACGACCTCGTGGAACTCAAGGTCACCAACCTGCGCGATCTGCACCGGGAGATCCTGGGCGACCACGCCGAGCGGAAGGTCGACTTGGACGTACAGGTCGACGGGGTGGGAAAAATCGATTCCCCCTACACCGCCTACTACGGAACGGTCTCCGCCGAGGCGGTCGCCGGGTGGTACGACGATCACGGGCGTCACCTCACGGCGCGCAACATCCGCGACGCTCTTGACGTAAGTGACGTCAACGACAAGATCCGCGCCACCCTGGTCAAGGAGCCCGAGCACTTCTGGTATCTGAGCAACGGGATCACGCTGCTCTGCGACCGGATCCGCAAGCACGGCAAGGGCGCTCCGGTTGCGGGGGCCGGAGCTGGCTTCCGGCTGGAGGGTGCCAGCCTCATCAACGGGGCGCAGACGGTGAGCGCTGTGCATCGCGCGATGCAGCAGAAACCGGGCAAGGCCGCCCTTGGGCGGCTTCTGGTGCGGATCATCTCCCTGGAAGACTGCCCCGAGGACTTCGGTGACCGTGTCACCGTGGCTGCCAACACCCAGAACCCCACCCAGGAGCGGGACTTCCGGTCGCGCAGGCCGGAACAGTTCGATCTCCGGCATGACTTCGCACTCTCGCTGGGCCTCCGGTACGTGATCAAGCGAGGGGAGCCCGAGCCTGCCCACGACGAGGGGTGCACGATGGAGGAGGCCGCCATTGCCCTGGCCGCTGCCCATTCTCCCGGTCTCGCCGCCCAAGCCAAGCGGGATGCGTCGGCACTGTGGGGAGTGCACACCTATCGCCAACTCTTCGGGCCGCAGCCGACCGCTCATCGAGTGTGGCGGTGTGTCCAGCTGCTGCGCGGTGTGCGGGAGGCGCTGGAGCGGGAGAAGGAGAGTGCCGTCGGTCGCCTGGCGGGCGCCGCCGCCTATGGGGACCTGCTGATCACCCATGTGCTCTACCGGGCGATGGGCGTCGCGGACCTCGATGACGAGAAGGAGGCGGACGCGGCGTGGGAGGCACGTCTGGCCGAGGTGCCGGGCCGGGTGCGGCGCGCTCTGGCCTGGATGGTGATCGTCGTTGACGGCGCCTACGGCCGCAACAGCCAGCTTCGTACAGCGGTTCAGGCCGAGGAGCGTGCCCAGCTGGTGACGGACGGCCTGTATGCCCGGGTCGTCGGTGACGAGGAGCCGCCCAGTGATGCGGACTCCAGGCTGGACCAGGAGTCCGGAACCGGTGGGCGTGTGACCAACGCGGTCTGGGTGATCGTGGACGCGGACCACCTCCAGGACGGGACGGTGCTGGAGTTCCGGCCGGTGACCGGTCCCGAGCGTAGGCAGCTGCCCCGGTGGATCGAGGAGGATCCGCTGAGGGCTCGGGCCACCTGGCAGAACAACAAGGTCAAGCCGCTTGTGTGGGCGGCGGACGGCAAGGCGTACGCGCCCTCCACACTGGTACGTCTGATGCGGCGGACGTCGATGGGCAACGACCAGCAAGTGCAGGGCACCCGGCACTGGCATGTGCCGGAGCGCGGTTCGCTGGTCGACATCGCGAAGGAGTTGAGGGAGAACGCCGACACCGGCGACTGACGCGAGCGGTGGGCAGGGTTGTACGTGTCCGGCGCGGAGCGGTGCGGAAGCGGTTCCGCGCTGGCCTAGTCTTGGGCGGTGCCGCCGGATGACCGCAGGCGGCGTTAATTGTGGCAATACGGGACAGGGTGGACGCGGGCGCGATGGGTGAGGAACAGCTGGGCTTCGACATTCCCGGGGAGGGTGAGCGGAGGCCGGCGCGGTCGTCGGCCGGGGCGAAGCCGAAGGGGTCCGGTAAGGGGCGGGCGGCGGCGGGGGTGCAGGAGGAGGACTCCGGGCCGCGCAAGCTCCAGGACGACGAGATCTTCGACTACATCTCCGGCGGCGACAAGGTCGTCAAGCACACCCCGATGGAGGAGGTGCGGCAGCGCATCGCCCGAGCGCTCGTCCACCAGTACGGCATCGACCCGCGCGACATGCGGGCCGACTTCCCGCTCCAGGTGGAGAACCGTAAAACCGGCCGCAAGTCGCGCAAGCGCGTGAGCATCGCGATCTTCGAGCACGGCTCGATCCCGGAGGGCGAGGAGCCCAAGCGGGAGAACATCCGCCGGATCGTGGTCATCAAGCCGCGCCCCAACGACAGCCGCACCGTCTCCAAGATCCGCACGTTCGCACGGGCCAAGGAGCAGGTCGACGAGGTCGCCGACCTGATGCACGCGGCCGGCCCGCAGTGCTTGTACGGCATGTGGACGGATGACAAGGACCTCTACTTCATCCGTCGCGACCCGAACCGCTTCGAGGACGAGTACCTTCCGCTGGCGAACTGGCCGCGCGGCGACGCCACCCTCTTCGACGTCCAGGGCAACCTCTCCTCGCTCGGCATCATGCGCAGTGCCGACGAGACGATGCTGCGGTTCGCCTTCCGCCGCTGCCACGACTTCATCCACGGCAACGAGGGTCTGCCCAAGGACGCAGCGTTCTGGCAGTTCCTGTACGTCCTGTTCGCCAAGCTGCACGACGAGAAAATGGTGCGCGAGAAGAAGGGCGACCCTCGCTTCTACGTCGACACGACGGAGCTGGTGGCCCTCGCGAAGGACGACGCGGGCAGCTCTGCTGTGGCCCAGCGTGTGAAGGATCTCTTCGCCGAGGTCAAGAAGGACCACCCCGACCAGTTCACCGAGTACGACCGGCTTACCCTCAACGACGCCGCGCTCACCTTCATCACCGGTGAACTGTCCACGTACACCCTGCACGGCACCTCCCTCGACGCGCTCGGCACCGCCTACCAGGAACTCGTCGGCGACAACCTGCGCGGCGACCGCGGGCAGTACTTCACCCCGAATGTCGCCACCCGCTTCATGGTCGAACTCCTGGATCCGCAACTCGACGAGACCGTTCTCGACCCCTGCTGTGGCACCGGCGGCTTCCTGCGCGAGACCTTGCTCCATGTACTCCATCGCGAGTGGATGCCGGACTTCGGGCGCGGGCTGTCCGCGAAGCGGAAGGCCGAGCTGGAGACCGAGCACCGTCCGGACCTCGCACGGTACGCACGCGATCGGATCTTCGGCCTGGACTTCGACCCGTTCCTGACCCGCGCGGCCTCCTTCGGCGTCATGATGCTGACCGAGGAGAAGGGCAACACCTTCCAGGTGGACTCCCTTCAGTTCCCCCGCATGGGCCAGAAGCAGCCCGGCTACGAAGCGGCGATGAAGCACCGCGAGCGCATCTACCCCGGCCAGGTCGACGTCCTGCTCACCAACCCGCCCTTCGGTACCGACATCCCCGTCTCCGGTCCCACACTGGACCTGTTCCGGGTGGACGAGTCCGGTGGGGAGAAGCCCCAGAGCATCGCCTACGACTGGAGCAGGGACAAGGCGGACGGTTCGCTCAAGCAGGGCAAGCCCGCCGCCTCCCTCCCGCCCGAGCGGCTGTTCGTGCAGAAGTGCGTGGAGTGGCTCAGAGAGGGCGGCCGGATGGGGATCGTCCTGCCCAACGGCATCCTCTCCAACCCCGGTCCCGACGACGAGGCCGTACGGCAGTACATCCTCGACGAGTGCTGGGTCATGGCGAGCGTTGAGCTGCCCATCGAGCCGTTCGTGGTGGGCGCCGGGGTCAACATCCTCACCACCATGCTCTTCCTGCGGAAGAAGACCCAACGGGAGAAGACCGAGGAGCAGTTGCACGGCCGTGAGGATTACCCGGTCTTCATGTCGGTCGTCGAGAAGGCCGGCATGGACCGGCGCGGGAACAAGCTCTACGTGCGGAATCCTCGTGGCGACTACGAGTGGCGTGACGAGTTCGAGGACGACGACATCTATGTCAAGAGCGTTGTCATCCCCCGGCGGATCAAGGTGCGGAACAAGGTCGTCGACAACGACCTGATGGACCTGCGGGACCGGCCTGTGGAGTACGAGCGGCCCAACGTCCACGACGAGTACCGGAAGTTCCTCAAGGAGCACGGGCGCGAACTTCCGTGGCGGAAGGGGGAGACGGCGTGAAGGTCGCCGAACCCGGGAATCCGGCGCGGCTGGGGTGGTTTGAGCGGCAGGGGTTGAAGCTTGTTGCGAGGCCCTATCTGTCGGGAGCGTTTGCCACGACGCGGCTGCTGGAGCGGCTGCCAGTGGAGAAGACGGCGCTGAAAGACCTCACAGCGGGGTACGCGGGGGGCATCTTCGACGGTCCGATGTCGCGGCGGGTGTACCTCACCGATCCCGCGCACAGCGTTCCGTTCGTGGGCAGCAAGGACATGCTTGTCGCTGACTTCAGCGCCCTGCCCCGGCTGAGCAGGGCCGAAGCGGAGTCACCCAGCCTGAGCTACATGGAGCTCAAGCCCGGGATGACACTGATCTCGCGGTCAGGGTTCAACGCCGGGCGACGCTCGTACGTACGCTCGGACATGGTCGGATTCTGGTCATCGGAACACGTCATGAAGGTCGTACCGAACCAAGACAGGATCCAACCGGGATACCTGTACGCGTTTCTGGCCAGCCGGTTTGGTGAGGTGCTTGTCAGAGGCGGTATCTACGGGTCGGCGGTGAAGCACATCGCGCCCGAGCACGTCGGTGAGATTCCTGTTCCGCGCTTTGGGGACGCCGTAGAGACCGAGATTCACGAACTCGTCCAAGGCGCGGCCGAGTTGAGGGCGGAGTTCCAGGCGGGACTCGATGCGGCGACGCGGGATCTGTTCCGTACGGCCGGGATCGAGGAGCTGCTGGATCTGCGGTGGCACGAGCAGGGGCGGGATCTGGGGTTCGCGGAGCGCGGTGTCTCGGCGACGAGCTTGCGGGCGCTCAACTTTCAGCCGAGGGCTCGGGGGATTCTGGAGCGGTTGGGGGAGCGGGAGTGTGTGTCGTTGGGGGAGGTTTGTGCGGGGGGCATGCTCAGAACCGGGAAGCGGTTCAAGCGTGTTGAAGCGGACCCGGCCTATGGCGTTCGGCTCGTCGGGCAGCGTCAGTCCTTCTGGGTCCGGCCGGAAGGGCGTTGGATCAGCGCGGAGCAGGCACCCGATGACATCCTGCAAGAGGACGAGACGGTCTTGATCGCCGCTCACGGCACGTTGGGTGACAACGAGGTGTACGGCCGATCGATCCTGGTCACGGGTTCGTGGCTGGACAACGCGTTCAGTCAGGACTTTGTGCGGGTCGTCAGCGGGGACTCGGGTGTTTCCGGCGCCTACCTGTTCGCATTTTTCCGTTCGGAGGCTGTATTCCGCGTTCTGCGGTCCATGAGCGTAGGAGGGAAGCAGCAGGAGTACCACACCAAGCTGCTAAGGGGACTGCCCATTCCCGTCCTCACCCAGCCCGACCGCGACCGTATCGCCGACACCGTCCGTGCCGCCTACAGGAAGCGCGACGAGGCTGACCGCAGGGAGGACTTGGCGCTCGTGAAGCTGGAAGCGGCCGTGACGGGCTGAGCTGGGCTGTCTGTTCCGGAACGGTCATGGAACAACTCCAGGACCGTTCCGCGTCAGGCAACGGTCCTACAGGGAGCGGTCCTTGATGCCGTCGATGAACAGCTGCCAGGCAACTCCGTCCAGCATCAGGACAGGGCCGGTTGTGTTCTTGCTGTCGCGGACGGGGACGGAGCCGGGGAAATCGTCAGAGACTTCGACACAAGCGCCGCCCTGCTGGCCGTCGCTGTACGAGGACTTGCGCCAGCGGGCGGTGCTCAGGTCCCGGGTGACTCGCATGACTCGTGTGTCTCCAACATCGTCTCGATCAGCGCTGCTGACTCCCGCGGCGAGAGGGCGCACGCTTTCTTCAGATCGTACTCTCGCACGTGCCGCGTGACGGCCTCCCGGTCGTCGATGACTTCCCCGTACCCGGCGCCCTCTTGGTACAAGGTGATCGAGTTGTCTGGGAGAGTCAGCAGGATGAGGGTGCCGCTCATCAGGGCGCATGCCTCCGCCTCGAACGGGCTCACCTGGATGGTCGTGTGACGTGTGTTGACCAGTGGCAGCAGCGCCGCGAGTTGCCCGCTCATTACTGTTGGTCCGCCTACGGCTTGTCGTAGCGCCGCTTCCCCGATGATCCACCAGCAGTCCGCCGGGCAATCCCGGCGCAGGATCTCCTGGCGGCCCAAGCGGTCTGCCACGAGGCCGTCGATTTCCCGAGGGCTCATCCCGGGCTCCCCCGCGGTGAACAGGGCTCGCATGTACGCCTCTGTCTGGAGCAGCCCGGGAATGAGACTCGCGCCGAACTCCTGAATCCGCGCCGCCCGCGCCTCCAACTCCAAACAATGATCGAACCGTCTCGGCGTATGCTCCCGCTTCACCACCCCCCACAACCCCTGGAACAACTCCCCCGTCCCAAACGCCACATCCAGCTTCTCCGAGATCGGCGGCAACGGAAGCCGCTCCCCCGTCTCCACTCCGTGCAGGTGCGTCTTGCTGTAGTTGACGATGTCCGACAGCCGGTCCAACGACAGCCCGGCGAGCTGGCGTTGGCGGCGCAGTTCCACGCCGTACAGGTCGCGTGCGGAGTGCGCGGGGTCGAGTTCGCGGGCGGGCTGGGTCATCGTGGGGGCTCCCTTGCCGTGCAGGCGGGCGTGAAGTGCCGTGCTGTTCCTCATCGCTGATGGGACGTCACCCGGACAACGGTAGTCGCGGGTGGTGACAGTGTGTGCGCGAACAGTGAAAGGCGGGAGGTGGGGGCCATTCCGTAACCGGGTTTGGAACACCGTCACCCTGTCCTCCGGCGGCAGCCGCCCGTTTCGCTGGGTGTGCGAACAGCGAGGACGGAGGCGCCCGTGACATCCCGAGGACCTACGACAACCGGCGTCGAGCTTGAGGAGATCCGGCTCCCCGTCGGCCGACTCGCCTAGGACACGCGGCTGGAGCAGTGCGGAATCGTCATGGATCACCTCGCCGGGTTTGTATGGCTGCGCCCGGAGGGCGGGGGTTTGGAGTGGACCGCGCGTCCCTGCGACGTACGGCCGCTGTATGTCCGTGAGCAGGCGGCCGCCCTGATGTGGGCGCGGGTGGCCGACGCGAACGCCCGCAGCAGGGGCGAGATTCTGTGAGCGGGGAGTGAGCGTGGAACCACCCCTGCGTGACCGAATCCCGACGCGTTGTCAGTGGGTCGTCCTAAAGTGTCCGGTGACACAGATGGGGCCGCATATGCCGTGGGGATCGTCGGCAGACGCGGGCGGCGCACGCACGGTGGAGTACGGGGAGCGGGGGCAGGGCGATGGCGCGGATCATCCCGATCGGGGAGCCGGCCAACGAGGCCGAGCGCATGGTGTTGCGCCATCTGCGGGAGCACGCGCCGGACGACTGGATCGTCGTGGCCAACTTCGAGCTGCCGTACGGGCCGGGGCGGCCGATGTTCGAGGTGGACCTGGCGGTCATCGCCGATCGCGGGGTTTATCTGGCCGACACCAAGGGCGTTCATGGCCGGGTGCAGGTGCGCGGTGGGCGTTGGTATCCGCAGGGCATGTCCTTTCCCAGTCCGGCGCGCAAGATCCGTAACCACGCGCGGGTCGCCGGTGACCTGTTGGCGCGCTCCCGGGCGGCGAGCGGTCGGCTCGGCTCGGTGTGGTGCGAGGGGCTCGTGGTCCTGCCGTACCGGGGTGCCACGCTGCACGATCCGGACGGGCGCGACGAGGTGACCACATACCAGCTCGCCGATCTCGTGCCGTTCATCGAGCGGCATCGCCCGCCCGGTCACCGCGCGGGGCCCGGTGACGAGGACATCTCCGCGCTTCGCGAAGACATCGCCCGCGTCTTCCAGGCGGAGACCCGGCCGCCTTCGGGCCAGCGTCGGTTCGGGCACTATGAGGTCGTCGAGACGCTGTACGAGGCATCCCCTGCCGACCTCGCCGACCAGGACGGCGATCCGGCCCGCAAGGTCTCCGTGTACCGGGTGCGCCTCGCCGACCAGCCCCGGTCAGGAACGCGCATCCTCCAGGCGCACGCCGTAGATCCGCTGCTGCCCGACGGCGCGCGGTCCACGGCCTACGCGCGGATCGGCAACCCGGTACAGGCTCTCAGCAAGCTGCCGTCCAGCCCGTACATCGTGCCGTGCGAGACGTCCTTTCCGCTGGACGAGGGCGACGGGTACGCCGTGGTCCTCAAGGATGTGCTCGCCGAGGCGCTGCGGGTCAGGCTCGACGCCCGGGGGCCGGGCACGCTGGGAGCCGACGCCCGGCGGCGGATCGTCGACGGGGTGCTCGGCGGTCTCGCGGTCGCGCACGCCCACCGGGTCGTGCACCGCTACCTCAGCCCGGACACCGTGCTCATCGGGCGCAACGGCACCGCCATGCTCACCGGGTTCGACTACGCCCACCCCGGTCCGCCGCGCCCGCGCGACGAGTCCCGGGGCATCGAGGCGTACGCTCACCAGTCACCCGCCTACCTCGCCCCCGAGTGCCACGAGCGGCCCGGGGTCTTCTCACCGGAGACCGATCTGTACGCGGCCGGGGTGCTCTTCCACGAGCTGTATACGGGCGAGGAGCCCGCCCTCGGCGCGGGGGGCACCCCGCTCGACAGCCTTGACGAAGCGGACCGGATCGACCCCGAGCTCAAGGCGGTCATCCGGGAATTGCTGTCCGCCGACCCCGGTGACCGGCCGCCCGCCCGCGAGGCCATCGCACGGCTCGGCAGCGCCGACAAGCGCCGTGCCCGAGTCCGGGGCCGACGCGGGGGAGGCGAGGAGTCCGGGGACCCGTTCGACTGGGACGACCCGCACAGCTACACCAGCCTGCCCGAAGGGTTCCGCCTCACCGAGCGGTTCCGGGTGCGCTCCCTGCTGGGACAGGGGCAGTTCGGGGTCGTCTACCGGGTGTTCAACACCCTCGACGACACCGACGAGGTCCTGAAGATCATCACCAGGGACCGGGAGTCCGTACGTGAGCGCCTGGAGAGCGAGTACCGCATCCTGCGCCGGATCGCCCCCCATCCCAATGTCGTGCGGCTGATCGACGCGGAGTGGCTGCCCAAGGGCGGATTCCCGTACCTGCGCATGGAGTTCGCCGAGGGGAAGGACCTCAAACGCGTCCTCGACCAGGGCCGCCCGCTCGGCCCCGCCGATGTGCGCAAGCTCCTCGACGATTGTCTGGCCGGCCTCGCCCACCTGCACGCGGGCGGGGTGTTCCACTGCGACATCAAGCCCAGCAATCTGCTGTGGACCGCCGACGGCGCCCGCATCCTCGACCTCAACGCGGCGGTCTCCGCCGACTCCACCCTTACCCCCACCCTCGGCTCGCCCCGCTACCTCGCCCCCGAAGCGACCCGTATCACCCGGCCAACCCGCGAGGAGCTGACCGACCTCGACCTGTTCGCGCTCGGTATCTCCGCCTACGAGGCCCTCACCTGCGATTATCCCTGGCAGGGGCGCGGCACCCCGCCGCGCGGCGGACAGCCCCTCGACCCGCGCCACCTGCCCGGCCTCGCCGACCTCGACCCGGACTTCACGGCAGTCCTGCTGCGGGCCCTCGCTCCCCGTCGCCACGAGCGCTACCACGACGCCGACGAGTTCCGCGCCGCCCTTGCCGAGGTCCGCGAGGTGCGCCTCGTGCCGCCCGCCCCGGCGCACGAGGAGCCGCGGCGGCCCGCACCGGCCGACGGCGACGGGGACGAGGCAGGTACCAATCCGTTCGTCGGACACCTCCAGACCCTCTACAGCCAGAGCGCCCGCACCAACGCTGGTACCCGCGGCCTCGACCCGGCCGCCTACCACCTCTACGTCGCCACCGCCCTGGACGACCGGCTGCGCCCCGATGTCCTCGCGGGCCGCCACCGTCTCGTCCTCATCACCGGAAACGCCGGGGACGGCAAGACCGCCTTCCTTCAGTTCCTCGCCGACGAGGCCCGCCGCCGGGGCGCCCGGTTCGGCGAAGCACGCGCCAACGGCGACGACTTCACCCTCGACGGCCGCTCCTTCCACACCAACCACGACGGCAGCCAGGACGAGGGTGACACCGACAACGACACCGTCCTCGACACGTTCCTGGCCCCCTACCGCGGCGCCACCGACGAGGGCTGGCCCGACGACGCCACTCGGCTCGTCGCTGTCAACGAGGGCCGGCTCGTCGACTTCGTCACCCGGCACCAGGAGCGCTACCCGCTGCTCGCGGACACCGTCCGGGAAGGGCTGACCACCGGCCGTGCCGCCCACGGCGTCGCCGTGGTCAACCTGAACGCCCGCGACGTCCTCGCGGACCCCGACGGCGCCGGGTCGATCATGCGCCGCATGGTCGCCGTCCTCACGGACGAACGGCACTGGCAGGCCTGCGGCTCCTGCGCCCTCGCCCCGCGCTGCTACGCCCTGCACAACGCCCGCACCTTCGCCCACCCCAGCGCGGGCGTCCAGGTCACCGAACGCCTCGCCACCCTCTACCGCATGGCCCATCTGCGAGGCCGCCTCCACATCACGCTGCGGGACCTGCGCTCCGCCCTCGCCTACACCCTCACCTCCGGCCGCGACTGCACCGAGATCCACGCCCTGTACGCGCGTGAGGAGCCTGAGACTGTCCAGGAGATCCTGGACAGTCTGTACTTCACCAGCTGGACGGGCATCCACACCGGCGCCCATCCGCATCCGCGCCCGGACGAACGCGACCGCCTGCTCGCCCAGTTGCGCGACCTCGATGTCGCCGCCGTCCCCGACCCCCAGCTGGACCGGAAGCTCGACTACAGCGGCCCCGCCGACGGACACAGCCTCGTCTCCTTCGACCAGCGCGGTGACCTCGACGAGCGCCTCCTCACCGACGCCTTCGAGGCCCTGCCCCGCACCCACCAGGCCGACCGCGCCCAGATCGCCGCGCACCGTGCCTACCTTGCCGCGGCCAGGCGCCGCTTCTACTTCGAGAGCCTCGACGACACCCGCTGGCGGGGCCTCCTGCCCTACCAGGCCGCCGACCGGTTCCTGCGCATGCTCGCCTGCGGGCAGCCGGGCCCGGAGGAACTGGCCCGGATCGTCGAGGCCGTCAGCCGCGGCGAGGGCATGCCTCGTGGGCTGGGCCAGACGGCCGGCCAGGACCTCGCGCTCCAGGTGCGGGCCGTCCCCGGCGGCACCGTGCGCAGCCACCGGCTGTTCCCCGCCGAGCAGTTCACCATCACCGTCGACGGCCCGCCCGCCTCGCCGTACGTCGAGACCGGCCCCCGCGAACTCGTCGTACGCCACCACCCCGAGGACGGCCGCGCCCACCGCGCTCAGCTGACCGTCCGCCTCGACCTGTACGAACTGCTCGACCGGCTGCACCGCGGCTACCAGCCCGGTGTCGAGGACCGCCAGGGCCAGAACCTCGCCCTTGCCGTCTTCAAGAACGCCCTGGCCGCGACCTCCTATCAAGAGGTCCTCCTCAACGCACCCGGATCGCCGCCCCACCGGCTGCGCCGACTCCCGGACGGCGCCCTGCGCCTGGCGCCGGCGGCCCGACCCGACACACCCCCGGACATCGACCCCGGTCCGGTACCGGAAGGAGCACGCTGATGGCACTGCGGCGCCGTGACACCGAGTTCAAGCACCTCGGCGTCTCCTACCTGGACTTCAAGCGTGTGCAGATGGACCGGGTGCTGACCGGGTTCCTCATGCGACTCAACCACAAGGGCCTCACCAGCCGCCTCGTGCGGCGCAAGGACCTGTTCGTCAAAGAGTTCGCGGACGAGTTCACCGACCCCGTCAACGCCGACCGCTTCCAAGGCTTCGCGGAGCACCCCGAGATGGCCCGGCGCTGGGTGGAGACTCAGCTCCTGGACGTGGTCAACCGGGGCAAACCCGCCCAGGAAGTAGCCGGACTGCGCCCACTGCACGGACTCACCTACCGGTTCCGCAGCAGCCGCCACTCCCGCCCTTACGGCGCCGACGCCCAGCTGTACGAGATGCTGCGGCACGCTCGCGGCCCGCTGGGTGCCCTCGCACTGGAACAGCTTCGGGCGTTCTTCTTCACCGGACTCGGTACGGCGGCCTCCGTCCCTGCGCAGAAGACCCCCGTGGACATCGAGACGCAGGCGGTACTGCACCTCAACAGCCAGGTGAAGGCTGACAGTCCGCACACGGTCAAGGGCTGGTACGCGGCGCCCCCGCTGTGCGTCGGACAGGCCGACCTTCTCGCCGACGACGTCGTACGTCTGCTGTCCCTGAAGGATCTGCTGCCGCGCATCACCATGGTCGAGTACCTGAAGATCCTTTTCGCGTTCCACCTCGCCCTGGGCCAGTTCAAGACCATGAAACTGCTGCCCGTCGCAGTGGCGCGCTCGGCGGCCGACCCTGCCTGCGGCCACGACCGCTGCCCGGCCTCCGCGACCGCACAGGATCCGCTGGCCGGATGCCCTTTCCGCGTAGGCCTCTTCATGGATGTCGCGGGAGTCCCCGGCACCCCCGCCGCCGCCCTCGCCGAGCACAGTGCCGAACACTGGCTGCGCCGAATCCCCGACTTCGTACGTGCCTCCTACACGGTCCGCAAGCTCGACGAGTTCGCCGAGCACCTGGTCGGCCAGGGCAAGGAGCGCCGCCCGCCGCACGGACACTTCACCGTGCCCGAGCTCCTCCGTTTCGGCACGGACGACTACCGCAAGGCGCGTGACGAGTTCTTCGGCTCCCGGCTCACCGCGATCCTCGACGACACCCCCGTCAGCGAGCAGCCCGAAGAGGTCCGGCCGCTGCTGGACGAATCCATGGGCCTGGCCCCCTTCGAGAAGTACCTGGAAGTCCTGATGGCCTACCGAGGGCCCTACCACCACAAGTACATCTTCCAGGCCATCGACTCCCTCCTGCTCAAGAACCGCCCCGGCGCCGCCATCGCGCAGCCCCACGGCGGCCGCCGCCGCTTCATCCTGGACAGTGCGCTGCTGGAGGTGCTCGTCCAGGTGGCGCTGCTGCGCCTCAACCCCCGCGGCGCCTCCTCCCCGTACACCCACCACACCGTCTCGCTCCGGCTCGACGAGTTCCTCGCCCTGCTGCGCGACCGGTACGGGCTGTACGTGGACCGGCTGCCCACGGCCGACGGATTCGGCCCCGCGGGTCTGGAGGAGGAGGCCGCCCTGCGGGCCAACGCCGAGGCGTTCACCACACGGATGCGGGAGATCGGCTTCTACGACGATCTGTCGGACGCCTACCTCACTCAGGTGATCACCCCCAGGTTCTCCATCACCGAGGACGGCATGGTGGCCACCGGCGGACGGTAGCAGCGACGACCACCACCAACAGCAGCGGCGCACGGCAGGCGAGAGTCGGACGGGGGAGAGGGCGGCATGACAAGCGGGACCATGAAACGCGGACTGGTGGAGATCAGTGAGACCGACTGGCGGCGCGCACTCGAACACGTCGCGCTGCCGGGCCTCGCCGACCTGCTGCGCACCCGCGAGGCCGGCCACTGCATGCGGGTCGGTGGGCTCGACGCCGAACTCGCCGCCCGCCTCACCCGCGGCCTGCGTCAGGCCGTCCCCGACGCCCAGGTGCACGTTCTCGCGGCCGGCCTCGCCGACGGCGGCGACACGTCCATCACCAGCACCAAGCTCGTCGAACTGCGCAACCCCGACGAACACGGCCGCCTCAGGCCGCCGCTCCTGGTGTTCGTACCGCCCGGGACCAAGGCCAGCGCGGAGGACTCCTTCTCAGTAGCGACCTTCGAAGAGGTCTCGCTCCATGAGGTGCACGCCCGGCTGAGGCGCAACCTGCTCAAGGACGTGCCCGAACCGCTGCGCTCAAGTGTCGAACGGCTGCTCGCGGAGACCGCCGACGTCTCGGACCGGGCTGCCGCCCGCTACCTGCTCACCCTGCGCGAGAACCAGCACGACCCGCAGGCCGCCGGTGCCGCCGTCCACCTGCTGGGACTCATCCCGGACTTCCAGCTCTTCAACGACCCATCTCTCCTGGTCACCAAGATCCAGCGCAACCGGCGCACCGTCGAGAAACTCACCGACGGCCCCGCCACCGACCGGCAACGGGTCCTCGCCCTCGGCCTGCCCCGTAACTCCGAGGAGCACCAGCGCTTCCTGCGCCGTCTCGTCGACTTCGCTGCGACCACCGGCCTGACCGATCCCGGGCACTGGTGCCGGGCCATCGCCGTCGATCCCGACAACTGGCCGCTGGCCTTCCACCACTGGCCGCAGGAGCACGACCCGGCCGACCAGACCGTGCGCATCGAGGTCGACGACCTGACCGCGCTGCCCAAGGCCGGGGAGAACGCGGAGGACCAGCGCAACCATCCCGCCCTCGACCGGCTCTTCGGCCAGCCCTACCTCCTGCCCGGCGGCCTGCCCTCACTCCCGGTCACCTTCTCCGTGGACCGTGATCAGCGGGGTGTCACGGGCCTGAAGCGCTTCAAGGTCGAGATCTGCGCCGAGACCGGCGACGATCCGGGTGAGGAGAGCGGTGGTGACGTGGGGACAGCGCTGGCTAGCCCGACCGGACTCACGGTGACCGTACCGGCCGGTCCCCGGAACAAGCCGCAGTACAAGGCGAGCATCAAACTCCGCAAGGGGCGCCGGGCACCGGACTGGGAGGAAGGCTGGCACTTCGTCCGTGTCACCCCGCTCGACGGCAACGACGACCCCATGCCCGCCGCGGGCAGCGGACAGACGGCGGGCCGCCGCCCGTACGAGAGCGACCGTTTCTATGTCGTCCCCGAGGGCGAGTTCGACGAGCCTCCCACCCCGCGCGGTCACCACGCGCCCGGTCTCGCCCAGGCGATCAACCGGCTGCGTTTCACCGCGCTGGCCGAAGGCCGTGATCCAGCCCGGGTGCAGTGCCGCGAGACCGGCTGGGGCCCGCGCGGCACCAGCGTGAAGACCCGCTCGCTGCGAGCCTCTTTCGGGCCCGCCGGACTGGTCACTATCGACCTGCCACGGCTCCTGGCCGAGGCGGAGCAGCACATCCTGCGGGCCCCGCGCACCTTGCAGGGGCCGAGGATCGATGTGGACGCGGCCGGTGCCGCCCGGCTGCACGTGGTCTCCGGGAAGCCCGGAGAAGGGGAGGACGGTTCGCGGGCCGAGGAGGAGGAACCCCTCTCCGGATACCTCCGCGCACGAGCGGAACTCTTCGCCCGACTCGCCCTGCCGGAGGCCGCGGACGGCGCGTCGGACGTCCTTGTCGTGGAGGGCGTGGACCCGCGCACGCTGCGGGCCGCCGTCGAGACCTGCGCGGAGGCGTACCTCACCGCCGTCACGGCTTGTCTGCGGGCCCTGGACCGGCCGGGCCTGCCCGACACCGAGCAGCGGCGGGCGCGGCTGCACGATCTGCTGCGCACCGACACTCTCACCGTCCACCTGCACGACACGGACGGCAGTCGGCGCACCGTCGTGCTGGTCGCCCCCACCCATCCGCTGCGCATGCTGTGGTGGAGCGGACAGGCCGCCCTCGCCGACCACTGGCTCGAACAGCTCCAGGACGCCTCGGCGGGCGTCGTCAAGACGCGGCTGGACAGTCTGGAACGGGAGCTGGCACCGCTCGGCTACCCACTTGCCGTGCCGCTGGACTCAGGAGAACTAGCCTTTGCCAGTAGCCCGTTGACGGACTACTGGCAGGTGTGCCTGCCGAGTGAGGCCGACGACCCCCGCGAGGCCCTGGCCCGGGTAGCGGGCGCGCTCGGCGTCGACGTGGCGGCAGCGGCGGGCGGGGTGACCGGAACGGAACTCGCTGACCGGGTGGAGAAGTACATCCGCCTCCACCCCTACGCCGACAGTCTGGTGATCAACGCGCTCGGCGCCGGCCACGGCGAACTCCTCGCCGACATGCTGGTGGCCTTGCAGGAACGCCGCCACCTGTCCCATCTCCACTACACGGTGCGGCTCTTCGCTACCGCGCCAGACGACCCGTGGACCGGATCGTCGCTGACCGACCTGATGGTTCCGGCGAGCGGCCCGCGTTCCGCCGCCGCGGAGGCGTTCGCCACCCCGGGGGATCCCCTGCGCCCCAAATTGTCGGCGGTGATTCGTGACGCGGAGGAACTCCTCACAGCGGCGGACGACTTCCCGGCCCACCTCACTTTCCTGTTCAACCCGTTCGGCGGGGAGAGCCACGACATCGCCCCGGGTCAGGACGGCACCGGACGTGTCGCCGTGCATGGTCTCGTCCAGGAGATGAGCGGCGACTACCGAGAGGACGACGACAGCGTCGAGTGGACCCGCCGGCCTCGGCATGGCGTCACCGACCCGCTGACGGGCGCCGAGACGACCGGAGACCTGCTCGCGACCCTGCCCCGGACCCTGTCCGCCGCCCTGGTCGCGGCCAGCGCGGGTGAACACCGGCCGGGCATGCTGCCGCAGATAACGGTCCGGCTGTCCCCGGACGACCGGGCCCTCCTGCACGACGTGCACCGGATGAGCGACTGGGTCGTCACCGTGGACCGCACCCTCGGAGCCGAGTACTTCGACCACGGGCGGCCCGGACGTACCGAGTACGTCATCGACCACACCACCACGTCCCACAGCGGGCTCGGTCATCAGATCGTCGTCTCCTCCCGGTCCCTGGACGAGATGCGTGCCCTGCTCGGCCCAGTGCTCGCCGACCGGTCGCTCGGCATCCCCGAGCGGCACCTGAGGACCTTCTTCGACCAGCTACGGGAACTGTCCGGCAGCCTGGTGTTCAAACTCGCCGCGCTCGGTGAGAACCATCGGACCGAGGTTCTCGGTCTGGCCCTCGCCCGCCGTTACCTCGGTGCCCGCGACGCACTGCGTGACCAGATCCTCGTCCCCCTCGACTCCCACCCCGAGCTGTATGCGGAGGAGCGTGGCCGGGCGGCGACAGGGGACACCGAGGTCCGCCTCCAGCGCACCGATCTCGCCCTCTTTGACCTCGACGCCGAGCGGCGCACCATCGTGTGCCGACTGCTGGAGGTCAAGTGCCACACAGGCGGCGGTCTCAGCGCCTATCAGGGCAAGCTCCAGCACATCGTCCGCCAGACCGGGAATACCGAGCGGATCCTTGCCGAGCGGTTCGACCCGGTCCGAGGCCGTACCGACCGTCCGCTGCAGAACGTGGCGCTGCGCACACTGCTGGACAAGTACCTTTCCCGCGCCGGGCGTTACGGCCTCTTCGGTGAGCGTGCGATGGCCGAGGCGCGCTGGCTGCTGGACCGTCTCGATCACGGCTACCGCCTGGAATTCACCCGCACCGGCCTGGTATTCGACCTCTCCAGGGACGGTTTCGACACCGACCACGAGGAAGGGGTGGCGTTCCACCGCATCGGCCGCGACTACGCCGTGCGGCTGCTCGACGACATCGAGACGGAGTATCGGCCCACGGCGCAGGACACCCCGGCCGCCGGGGGCGCCGTGGCACCCGAGCCCGTTCTGCCGGGGCTGGAGGGTCTCAGCACACACGACGGAGAGCCCGTCCCGGCCACAGCGACCGTCCAACTGTGCCCGCGCGCACGCACTCGGGATATTCCCGAGGAGCCCGCCCCGCTGTCCGAGGATCCCGACGACGACCCCTCCGAACTCCCCGAGGCCGACGCGCCTTCGGCCGCTGACACCGTCAGCACCCAGGGGACCGAAGCCGGCCAGAGCGACACGGAGGCAGAGCGGGAGGGAACCGGGGAGGCCGAAGAGGCCGCCGCGGCTGCGCCCGGTTCGAGGGGCAGGGCGTCTGACGGCTCGTCCGACGTGGCAGCCGAACTCCCGGAGGCCAAAGCCCCGGACATCTTCCTCGGCGTCTCACGACCGTCCCGGCAGTTCGGTCTCCTCGGCACGAGTGCGGGCGGTACCGTCGCCCTGGACCTCAACGAGACCCACGCGATCAGCCTGTTCGGAGTGCAGGGCGGCGGCAAGAGCTACACCCTGGGCTCGGTGCTGGAGATGGCGAGCCTGCCGGTGCCGGGGGTCAACCAACTGGCGAGCCCCTTGGCGAGCGTCGTCTTCCATTACAGCGAGACTTCTGAATACGAGCCCGAGTTCCTGAGCATGATCCACGCCAACGACGACGAGGGGCAGCGAGAGGCGTTGCTCCGCCGATACGGGGCGCGGCCCGCCGGTCTCTCCGATGTCGTACTGCTGGTTCCTGAGGAGTATGTGGAGGAGCGCCAGGCCCGCTACCCGGGTGTCCTTGTGCGTCCCTTGGCCTTCGCTGCCGCCGAACTGAAGATCGCCCACTGGAAGTTCCTCATGGGAGCGGTCGGCAACCAGTCCGGCTACATCCGGCAGATCGGCAGGATCATCAAGGCCAACAGGGCTGACCTGACCCTGGAGGCAGTCCGCCGCGGAGTTGAGGAATCGACACTCGACGAGCACTTGAAGAGGAAGGCCCGGGATCGGCTCGACCTCGCCGGCGACTTCATCGACGATTCCGCCCGTATCAAGGACCTGGCGCGGCCGGGCCGTCTGATCGTCGTGGATCTGCGCTCCGACGACATCGAGAAGAGCGACGCACTCAGCCTGTTTGTCGTCCTGATGCACCTGTTCTCGGAGGCGACCGACGACGGCCGTCCCTTCAACAAGCTGGTTGTCTTCGACGAGGCGCACAAGTACGCCGACAGCGGCGACTTGGTGACAGGACTCGTGTCCAGCGTGCGCGAAATGCGCCACAAGGGCATGTCCGTACTCGTCGCCAGTCAGGATCCGCCGTCCGTGCCGTCCGAGCTCATCGAACTCTCCACCCACATGGTGCTGCACAGATTCACCTCACCGGCATGGCTGAAGCACTTGCAGAAGGTCAACGCGGCGCTGTCGGGCCTCAACCCGCAGAAGCTGGCGGCGCTCAGGCCGGGTGAGGCGTACGTGTGGTCAGGAAAGTCGACGGATGAGGCGTTCGTCAGGGGGACGGTCAAAGTGGACTGCCGCCCACGCGTCACACGGCATGGGGGCGCGACGCGGACGGCGCTGGGGTGACGGGCATGCAGAGAGCCGCGCATCCCCCGGACGGAGGGGAGGCGCGGCTCTCTGGTTCCGGCGGCTCGGTACGCCTAGTACGCCGAGCCGGACGCGCCCAGCGACCCCGTGGGGTGCCAGACCGTCTTGGTCTCCAGGAAGGCCGTCATGCGGTCGATGCCCGGGGTCTCGGAATAATCCACAGGCTGTGGACGAAGAACCCGCTTCAGGTTGTCCGCCGCCGCGATCTCCAGCTCCTTCGCCAGTACGTCGTCGGCGCCCGCGAGGTCGATGGCGTTGACGTCCTGGTGCGCGGCGAGGGGGGTGGCGATCTCCGCCGTACGGCCGGAGAGGACGTTGACCACACCGCCGGGCAGGTCGGAGGTGGCCAGCACCTCGCCCAGGGAGAGGGCCGGGAGCGGGGAGTTCTCGCTCGCGACCACGATCGCGGTGTTGCCGGTGGCGATCACCGGGGCGATCACCGAGACCAGGCCGAGGAAGGACGACTCCTGCGGGGCCAGCACGACGACCACGCCGGTCGGTTCGGGCGAGGAGAGGTTGAAGTAGGGTCCCGCGACCGGGTTTCCGCCGCCCACCACCTGGGCGATCTTGTCGGTCCAGCCGGCGTACCAGACCCAGCGGTCGATCGCCGCGTCCACCTGGGCGGCGGCCTTCGACTTCGACAGGCCCTCGGCGTCGGCCACTTCACGCACGAACTGCTCGCGGCGGCCCTCCAGCATCTCGGCGACGCGGTAGAGGATCTGGCCGCGGTTGTACGCCGTCGCCCCGGACCAGCCGCCGAACGCCTTGCGCGCGGCGACCACCGCGTCCCGGGCGTCCTTGCGGGAGGAGAGCGGCGCGTTGGCCAGCCAGTTGCCCTTGGAGTCGGTCACCTCGTACACCCGGCCGCTTTCGGAGCGGGGGAACTTGCCCCCGACGTACAGCTTGTAGGTCTTGAAGACGGAGAGCCGCTCTGTCTTTTCGGTCTTGTCAGACATCGAGGTACGCCTCCAGGCCGTGGCGGCCGCCCTCGCGGCCGAAGCCCGACTCCTTGTAGCCGCCGAACGGCGAGGTCGGGTCGAACTTGTTGAACGTGTTGGACCAGATCACGCCCGCGCGCAGCTTGCTCGCGACGGCCAGGATCCGCGACCCCTTCTCCGTCCAGACGCCCGCGGACAGGCCGTACTGGCTGTTGTTGGCCTTGGCGACGGCCTCGTCGGGCGTGCGGAAGGTGAGGACGGACAGGACCGGGCCGAAGATCTCGTCCCGCGCGATCGTGTGCGCCTGGGTGACGTTGGTGAACAGCGTCGGGGCGAACCAGTAGCCGCTCTCGGGGAGTTCGCAGGCCGGCGACCAGCGCTCGCCGCCCTCCGCCTCGCCCTTCTCCACCAGCGAGGTGATCCGGGCCAGCTGCTCCTCGGAGTTGATCGCGCCGATGTCGGTGTTCTTGTCCAGCGGGTCGCCGAGGCGGAGCGTGGACAGACGGCGCTTGAGGGAGTCCAGCAGCTCGTCCTGGATCGACTCCTGCACCAGCAGCCGGGAGCCCGCGCAGCAGACCTGGCCCTGGTTGAAGAAGATGCCGCTGACGATGCCCTCGACGGCCTGGTCGATCGGGGCGTCGTCGAAGACGATGTTGGCACCCTTGCCGCCCAGTTCGAGGGTGACCTTCTTACGGGTGCCCGCGACGGTCTTCGCGATCGCCTTGCCGACCGCGGTGGAGCCGGTGAAGGCCACCTTGTTCACGTCCGGGTGGGCCACCAGGGCAGCGCCCGTGTCGCCGTAGCCCGGAAGGATGTTGACGACACCCTTCGGCAGACCGGCCTGGCGGCAGATGTCCGCGAAGAACAGGGCGGACAGGGGCGTCGTCTCGGCGGGCTTGAGGACGACCGTGTTGCCGGTGGCGAGCGCCGGGGCGATCTTCCACGCCAGCATCAGCAGCGGGAAGTTCCACGGGATGACCTGACCGGCCACGCCCAGCGGCTTCGGGTCGGCACCGAAGCCCGCGTGGCCGAGCTTGTCGGCCCAGCCCGCGTAGTAGAAGAAGTGCGCGGCGACCAGGGGGAGGTCGGCGTCGCGGGTCTCCTTGATGGGCTTGCCGTTGTCGAGGGTTTCGAGGACGGCGAGCTCGCGCGAGCGCTCCTGGACGATCCGGGCGATGCGGAAGAGGTACTTCGCGCGCTCGGAGCCGGGCAGCGCCGACCACTTGGCGAAGGCTCTGCGGGCGGCCTGGACCGCCCGGTCGACGTCCGCCTCGCCCGCCTGGGCGATCTCGGACAGGACCTCCTCGCTGGACGGCGAGACGGTCTTGAAGACCTTGCCGTCGGCGGCCTCGGTGAACTCGCCGTCGATGAACAGGCCGTAGGACGGGGCGATGTCGACGACCGAGCGGGACTCGGGCGCCGGGGCGTACTCAAAAGTCATGATCGATCAGTCCACCGTCACGTAGTCGGGGCCGGAGTAGCGGCCGGTGGCCAGCTTCTGACGCTGCATCAGCAGGTCGTTCAGCAGCGAGGAGGCGCCGAAGCGGAACCAGTGGTTGTCCAGCCAGTCCGCGCCGACGGTCTCGTTGACCAGGACGAGGAACTTGATCGCGTCCTTGGTCGTGCGGATGCCGCCGGCCGGCTTCACGCCGACCTGGACGCCGGTCTGGGCGCGGAAGTCGCGCACGGCCTCCAGCATCAGCAGGGTGTTGGCGGGGGTGGCGTTGACCGCGACCTTGCCCGTCGACGTCTTGATGAAGTCGGCGCCCGCCAGCATGCCGAGCCAGCTCGCGCGGCGGATGTTGTCGTACGTCGACAGCTCGCCGGTCTCGAAGATGACCTTCAGGCGGGCGCTCGTGCCGCAGGCCTCCCGGACGGCGACGATCTCGTCGTAGACCTTCAGGTACTTCCCCGCGAGGAACGCCCCGCGGTCGATGACCATGTCGATCTCGTCGGCACCCGCGGCGACGGCGTCGCGGACGTCCGCCAGCTTCACGTCCAGGGCGGCGCGGCCGGCCGGGAACGCGGTGGCGACGGAGGCGACCTTCACGCCGGAACCGGCGACGGTCTCCTTGGCGACGGCCACCATGTCGGGGTAGACGCAGACCGCGGCGGTGGTGGGCGTGGTGCGGTCGGTCGGGTCGGGGCGGACCGCCTTGGCGCCGAGCGCCCGGACCTTGCCCGGGGTGTCCGCGCCTTCCAGCGTCGTCAGGTCGACCATCGAGATGGCGAGGTCGATGGCGTACGCCTTGGCGGTCGTCTTGATGGAACGGGTGCCGAGGGAGGCGGCGCGCGCCTCCAGGCCGACCGCGTCGACGCCGGGCAGCCCGTGGAGGAAGCGGCGCAGCGAGGTGTCCGACGACGTCACGTCCGAGAGGACACTTGCTGCGGTGGGTGCATTGGTGGGCATGGTCACCAGACGAGCATATCTACGCGCGTAGCGGCTGTACACCCCCAGGTGCTCATCTTCGGAGTCGGCGCCGCGAATGAGCGGGGGTGGAGGTGCCCGGTGGGGCGTCGGGCACAATCGGGGCCATGACGACCCCGGAACACCCCTCATCAGCGCCGCAGGTTCCTCCGGACAGGGACCGGGTGTATCGCTCGCCGCTCGGCATCGTGGGTGGCGTGCTGCTGCTGGGCATCGTGGTGTGGCTGGGGATCGACGCGCTGGTCCAGGGGTCCGGACGGACGCCGTGGCTGGCGCTGGCGTCGCTGATTCTCCTGGTTCCTTTGGTGGTCGCGTTCACCTTGCGACCGGCCGTCTTCGCCAACGAGGAGCGGCTGCGGATCCGGAATCCGCTCCGGGTGATCGTGCTGCCGTGGGGCGAGGTGGCTTCTCTTCGGTCCGGCTACTCCAATGAGGTCGTCGCGAAGTCCGGGGGGAAGTTCCAGCTGTGGGCGATCCCCGTCTCGCTGCGGGCGCGGAAGAAGGCGGCTCGGCGGCAGGCGCGGGCCGAGGCGGAGCGGCGTGGTGGTGGCCGGGGTGGTCGTGGTGCGGGCGGTGGGGGGCTCGGGCTCGGGGGGTTCGGGAGCGTCGGCGGCTCCGGTGACGCCGACGGGCCCGTGCGGGCCGAGACCGACAAGGTCATGGACGATCTGCGGCAACTGATGGAGGCGGGGGAGAAGGCGGAGTCCGCGCAGGGGGAGGTCACGGTGCGGTGGGCCTATGAGCTGATTGGGCCTGCGGTGGCGGGGGCGGTTCTGCTGGTGATTCTGCTGGTGGTGGGCTGAGCGGGTGCCGGGTGCCGGGTGCCGGGTGCCGGGCCGGTGAAGGTTGTCGGGTGCAGGTGCAGGTGCAGGTGCAGGTGCGGGTGCGCTGTGGCTGGTCGCGCAGTTCCCCGCGCCCCTGAAGGGCCGCCTTCGGCGGCCTTCGGGGTGTAGCGGTGGGCCGCCCCAGGCTCCCCAAGGCTCCCCTCCGCGTGCTCCGGAAGGCTCGCCTTTCGCCGTCTTCGGGGCCGGTGCAACCAACCGCGGCGTTTGTTCGTCTGGCTAGCGATGAGTACTGATGTTCGGCCGCCGTTGCCTCGGCCGCTGTCCGGGTCCGCTGTGCCTGAGGGGGCGCGTGCCTGGGACGGGGAGTCGGGGCGGTGTTGGGCTGCGGTGTTGCCGCCTCGATGGGTGCCGGTTCGGGGGTACGGGCGGTTCGACGAGCTGGTGACCCTGGGGGCCGTCGCGGTCACCTTCCCGCTGGGCTCCGCCGGTGTGGAGCCGTATCTCGCCGCTCTGCTGCCGCTTCAGCTGCTGTGGGTGCTGGTGCGGCCGGAGGTGGTGCGGGTCGCCGCGCCGGGGCTCGTCGTCGCGGTGGCCGTGGACTCCGTCGGGTGGCCGGGACTGCTCGGGGCCGGGGTGTTCGGTGGGGTCTGTCTGGGGCTCGCCGAGCTGCGGCTGTGGGTGCGCCGGCGCCAGCGGGAGTGCGCTCTGGCCGCCTCCGAGGGGGTCACGGCTCCGGTGCCGGGGGCGGAGTCGCCGTTGCGGCGGGGCGTGCTGCTCGGGGTGGCCGGGCTGGCGTCGGTCATCGGCGGGGGACTGCTGGCCGGAGCCGACGGAGCCACGGCAGCCGTCGGCTACCTGCTGGCCGGGCTCGGGCTCACCCTTCTCGTCTCCGGCGCGCTCGGGCGGTACCGCGCCCACCGGCTGCACTCGGCGCCCGCCCCGGTGCTGCGCGTGCTGATCCGGGACGACGCGGCGGCGCGGACCGAGGTGTTCGCCGCGGACGACGTGGACGCGCTCCGGCCCCTGTTCGTCGTCTCAGTGATGCCGGTGCAGTCCGACGAGGAGGAACCCGACCAGGACGACAGCGACCAGGACGACAGCGACGAGGGGGACAGCGACGAGGGGGTCGACGACCTTCTTGAGCGGCTCGACGACGACGCGCCGGGTCCCCTCCGCGAAGCCGTGCTCTACGGCGTCCCCTACGACGGTGCCGAGGTCGTGATCGTCAGCGCCGACGAGGACCTGGACGAGGAACCCGTCGTGGAGCGGTCCAGCGGGCCGGTGCGGCCGGTGCGCAAGTGGGCGGTGCGGGGTGCCGACGGGACCGCGGGCGACGTGACGATCCCCGCCCAGCCCGTGCTGCGCTGGCGCGCCGGATGGCTGGACCTGGTGGCGGCGCTGCTGCTCGCTCAGTGGGGTGTCTGGCTGGCGTGGGGCGCGTTCACCGATGCCGGGACCGCGCTGTGGGAGCAGATCCTGGTGGGCGTGCTCGGTGTGTTCGGCGCGGCCCGGGTGCCGGTGAAGCTGGCATGGCGGATCACCGCCGACCGAACCGGGCTGTGGATCAACGGGCTGTTCAGGATCACCCACATCCCCTGGGACGACTTCCGCTCGGCCCGCCATCAGTCCCTGGAACTGAAGCTGCGCCGGCGCGGAGGCCCGTCCTGGGCCGTCGCCGCCCCCGGCTGGAAGTGGCTGGAGCGACGGCGCGGGCTGACCCACCCCTACGACCGGCTGGCCGCCGAGCTGACCGCGCTGGGCGCCGACCCCGCCCTGCGGCCGACCGGTGACAGCGTCGCGCGCGAGCGGGGCCGGGTGGTGTGGCCGTGGGCCCTGGTGCTCGCGGCCGGCTGGGTGGCGGCGCTGGTCGTGCTGCGGGCGGGGCTGTAGGGGCCGTTCCGTCGCTGTTGAGGCCGTCCGATTGCGGCGCGGGGACGCGAGAGACCGTGCGGTCCCCCGAGAACGTCAGAGGCCGTCCGGCGAATCGAGCCGGACGGCCTCTGACGTTACGGCGCGGTCGGCCCTGTCGGGCTGTCCCGTACGGGTCAGATGCCGGCCGCGGTCGACAGGTCCCGCTTGATGGCCGCCAGCAGGTCCGTGGCCTTGGCGTGGGCCGCCGGGAGCGCGGAGTGGCCGGCGACCGGGACGACGACCTCCAGGTAGCACTTCAGCTTCGGCTCCGTGCCGCTGGGGCGGACGATGACACGGGCGCCGTCCAGGGTGTAGCGCAGCCCGTCGGTGGGCGGCAGCTTGTCCGTGCCCCGGGTGAGGTCCTCGGCGCGCGTGATGGACAGGCCCGCCAGCTCGGTCGGCGGCTGCTCGCGCAGCCTGCGCATGGCGTCCGCGATGACGGACAGCTCCTCGACCCGGACCGAGAGCTGGTCGGTGGCGTGCAGCCCGTGCTCCACGGCGAGGTCGTCGAGGAGGTCCAGGAGCGTACGGCCCTGCTCCTTCAGCTCGGAGGCGAGCTCCGTGATGAGGAGGGCGGCGGTGATGCCGTCCTTGTCGCGTACGCCGTCCGGGTCCACGCAGTAGCCGAGGGCCTCCTCGTAGCCGTAGCGCAGGCCGTCCACGCGGGCGATCCACTTGAAGCCGGTGAGGGTCTCCTCGTACGGCAGGTTCGCCTTCTCGGCGATCCGGCCGAGGAGGGAGGAGGAGACGATGGACTCGGCGAACGTGCCGGTCGCGCCGCGGCGGACGAGGTGCGCGGCGAGCAGGGCGCCGACCTCGTCGCCGCGCAGCATCCGCCAGGCGCCGCCGTCCTTGACGGCCACGGCGCAGCGGTCGGCGTCCGGGTCGTTGGCGATGACGAGGTCCGGGTCGGTCTCGCGGGCCTTGGCGAAGGCGAGGTCCATCGCGCCGGGCTCTTCCGGGTTGGGGAAGGCGACGGTGGGGAAGTCCGGGTCGGGTTCGGCCTGCTCGGCGACGAGCGCGGGCTCCGGGAAGCCGGCGCGGGCGAACGCGGCGAGGAGGACGTCCTTGCCGACGCCGTGCATGGCCGTGTAGACCGTGCGGGCGGTGCGGGGGGAGTCCGCGGCCAGTACGGCGTCCGTGCGGGCGAGGTAGGCGTCGAGGACGGAGTCGTCCAGGGTCTCCCAGCCGGTGGTGGGGCGGGGGACGGTGGTGAGGGAGCCGATGGCGTCGATCTCGGCGGCGATCCCGGCGTCGGCGGGGGGCACGATCTGGGAGCCGTCGCCGAGGTAGACCTTGTAGCCGTTGTCCCGGGGCGGGTTGTGGCTGGCGGTGACCTCGACTCCGGCGACCGCGCCGAGGTGCCTTATGGCGTAGGCGAGGACAGGGGTGGGGAGGGGGCGCGGGAGGACTGCGGCGCGGAGGCCGGCGCCGGTCATCACGGCGGCGGTGTCGTTGGCGAAGTCCTCCGACTTGTGGCGGGCGTCGTAGCCGATGACCACGAGGCCGCCGTCCTGGCCCTGCTTCTTCAGGTACGCGGCGAGGCCGGCGGCGGCGCGGATGACGACGGTGCGGTTCATGCGCATCGGGCCCGCGCCGATCTCGCCTCGCAGGCCCGCGGTGCCGAACTGGAGGGTGCCGCCGAAGCGTGCGGTGAGCTCGGCGTGGTCCTCGGCGTCGATCAGCTTGGCGAGTTCGTCACGGGTGTCCGTGTCGGGGTCCTCGGCCAGCCACGCCTTGGCCCGGGCGATGAGATCGTCGTGCACGGTCGGTCAACCTCTCGGTGTGTTCGAGTGAGTTTCGTCCGCCCCCGCCGCCCCTGCCCATTCCCGTCCCCTGGGGGCTGCCGCCCCCAGCCCCCCGCGCTGAACACCAGCCTCTCCGGCGTTTGAGGAGCGGGGTCCGGGGCGGAGCCCCGGGATGGGACGGGCAGGCGCGGCGGGGGCGAGGAAAAGCTTCTGCCGGACTACCGGAGTTACAGGCGGCCCAGCACCTGCGTCAGCAGCGCGCCCATCCGGGTGGCGCTGTCGCGACCGGCCTGCAGGACTTCCTCGTGGTTGAGGGGCTCGCCCGTCATCCCCGCGGCGAGGTTGGTGACCAGGGAGATGCCGAGCACCTCCGCCCCCGCCTCACGTGCCGCGATGGCCTCAAGGACCGTCGACATACCGACCAGGTCCGCACCGATGACCCGAGCCATCCGGATCTCCGCCGGAGTCTCGTAGTGCGGGCCGGGGAACTGGGCGTAGACACCCTCCTCCAGCGTCCCGTCGATCTCCTTGCACAGGGCGCGCAGCCGCGGGGAGTAGAGGTCCGTCAGGTCCACGAAGTTCGCGCCCACGATCGGCGACGTCGCCGTGAGGTTGATGTGGTCGCTGATCAGCACCGGCTGCCCCGGGCGCATACCCTCCCGCAGACCGCCGCAGCCGTTCGTCAGCACGATCGTCTTGCAGCCCGCCGCCACGGCCGTACGCACACCGTGCGCGACCGCGGCCACGCCACGGCCCTCGTAGTAGTGCGTACGCCCGAGGAAGACCAGCGCACGCTTCTCGCCGATCTTGTACGAGCGGACCTTGCCGCCATGGCCCGCGACCGCCGGCGGCGGGAACCCGGGCAGCTCGGTGACCTGGAACTCGGCATCGGGGTCGCCGAGGGCGTCCACGGCCGGCGCCCAGCCGGAGCCCATCACGAGGGCGACGTCGTGGGTCTCGGCCCCCGTCAGTTCGCGCAGGCGAGCGGCGGCGGCGTCGGCGGCGGCGTAGGGGTCGCCCTGGATGTCGTCCGGAAGAAGAGATGCGTTCACGCCGACGAGGGTAGCCGGTCAATGCCTACGCGCGTAGATGACAGAGCCCACGGGATGGCGATCGTTGTCTTGTTGTTTCCGACGAAACCGGGCGCGAGGGGGCCTCGGCGCGGCCTCAGCAAGGCCGCTTCCGCAGCTCCATCACATAGTCGTGCGGCGCCCCCGCCGACTCCGCCGCGTCGGCGACCTCGCCCAGGTAGCGGGCCGACGGCAGGCCGCCCTCGTAGCCGTTCAGGACGTAGGTCCAGGCCGGCTCCTCGCCGTCCAGCGTGACCACCCGGATCCGGACCCGGCGGTACACGTCCAGGCCCACGCCCTCCCAGCGGTCCAGCGACTCCTCGTCCATCGGGGCGATGTCGTAGAGCGCGACGAAGACCTGGGACGCGGGGTCCTCGACGATCGTCGCCAGCGCCCCCTCCCAGCCCATCTGCTCGCCGCCGAACGTCAGTCGCCACCCGTTCAGCCACCCGGTGGCGCGCATCGGCGAATGCGGGGCGCGGCGGGTCATCAGCCGCGCGTCGAGGTTGCCGGCGTACGCGGCGTAGAGCGACATGGGGAGAGGGTACGGCAGGCCGCCACAGGCGACCCTCCCGTAACAGTGGGGTCTCGGGCCGGGCCCTGGGACGTAGCACCTTGGTACGTGCGGGACAATGGAGTACGTGACTCGGATCGTGATCATCGGTGGCGGACCCGGCGGATACGAAGCGGCGCTGGTCGCCGCTCAGCTCGGCGCGGAGGTGACCGTCGTCGACTGCGACGGTCTGGGCGGGGCGTCGGTGCTCACCGACTGCGTGCCGTCGAAGACTCTGATCGCCACGGCCGAGGTGATGACCACCTTCGACTCCTCCTATGAAGAGCTCGGCATCATCGTCGCCGACGACACCCCGCACATCGACACCCCCGCCCGGGTCGTCGGCGTGGACCTCGGCAAGGTCAACCGACGGGTCAAGCGCCTCGCGCTCGCCCAGTCGCACGACATCACCGCCTCCGTCACCCGGGCCGGCGCCCGTGTCATGCGCGGCCGCGGCCGGCTCGACGGCATGCAGGGCCTCGACGGCTCCCGCAAGGTGATCGTCTCCACCGCCGACGGCACCGAGGAGACCCTCGTCGCCGACGCCGTCCTCATCGCCACCGGCGGTCACCCCCGCGAGGTGCCCGACGCCCAGCCCGACGGCGAGCGCATCCTCAACTGGACCCAGGTCTACGACCTCACCGAGCTGCCCGAAGAGCTCATCGTGGTCGGTTCCGGTGTGACGGGCGCCGAGTTCGCCGGTGCCTACCAGGCCCTCGGCTCCAAGGTCACCCTCGTCTCGTCCCGCGACCGCGTGCTGCCCGGCGAGGACCCCGACGCCGCCGCCGTGCTGGAGGACGTCTTCCGCCGCCGCGGCATGAACGTCATGGCCCGCTCCCGCGCCGCCGCCGCCAAGCGGGTCGGCGACCGGGTCGAGGTCACCCTCGCCGACGGCCGCGTCATCACCGGCACCCACTGCCTGATGGCGGTCGGCGCCATCCCCAACAGCGCGGGCCTCGGCCTTGAGGAGGCCGGGGTCAAGCTGCGCGAGTCCGGTCACATCTGGACCGACAAGGTCTCCAGGACCACGGCTCCCGGTGTCTACGCCGCCGGTGACGTCACCGGCGTCTTCGCCCTCGCCTCCGTGGCCGCGATGCAGGGCCGGATCGCCATGTACCACTTCCTCGGCGACGCGGTGGCCCCGCTGAACCTCAAGACGGTCTCCTCGAACGTCTTCACCGACCCCGAGATCGCCACCGTCGGCTACACCCAGGCCGACGTCGAGGCGGGCAAGATCGACGCCCGGGTCGTCAAGCTGCCTCTGCTGCGCAACCCGCGCGCCAAGATGCAGGGCATCCGGGACGGCTTCGTCAAGATCTTCTGCCGTCCGGGCACCGGCATCGTGGTCGGCGGTGTGGTCGTCTCCCCCCGCGCCTCGGAACTGATCCATCCGATCTCGATCGCCGTCGACAACAATCTGACGGTCGAACAGATCGCGAACGCGTTCACCGTGTACCCGTCCCTTTCGGGGTCGATCGCCGAGGTCGCCCGGCAGCTGCACACCCGGAAGAGCGGCGGCGAGGTCTGACGGCCGGTGCCGACTCCCCGCTGGTCACGGGGAGTTGTCGAGCATGCGTACGGCATAGGCGCCGAGGATAGGCTCTATACCACTTCCCGGTCTGCTGTGCGAACAACTTCTGTTATTCGGCGCAAACTGCTGAAAGCAGACGGTCGTTGGGGTTACTGTCAGTTTCGTGTTCGCTGCAGAACGTCGCCAATTGATCCTCGAAATGGTGCGAGCGAACGGGGCCGTGTCGCTCCGTGAGCTCGCCCGCGTCGTCCAGACCTCCGAAGTGACCGTACGGCGGGACGTGCGCGCGCTGGAGGCAGAAGGACTCCTCGACCGCCGACATGGCGGTGCGGTATTGCCGGGCGGGTTCACGCGGGAGTCCGGCTTTCCGCAGAAGTCACATCTCGCGACCGCCGAGAAGACGGCCATCGCCGATCTCGCCGCGAACTTCGTCGAAGAGGGCGAGGCCATCGTGGTCGGGGCCGGTACGACCACGCAGGAGCTGGCCCGCCGGCTGGCCCGGGTTCCCGGGCTGACCGTCGTCACCAACTCCCTGCTGGTGGCCCAGGCGCTGGCCCACGCGAACCGGGTGGAAGTCGTGATGACCGGCGGCACGCTCCGCGGTTCCAACTACGCCCTGGTCGGCTCCGGCGCCGAGCAGTCCCTGCAAGGGCTGCGGGTCTCCCGGGCCTTCCTGTCCGGGAGCGGTCTGACCGCCGAGCGCGGGCTGTCCACGTCCAACATGCTCTCGGCGTCCGTCGACCGGGCGCTGGTGCAGGCGGCGGCGGAGGTCGTCGTCCTCGCCGATCACACGAAGCTCGGTACGGACACGATGTTCCAGACCGTGCCCACGGATGTGATCACGCGGCTGGTCACCGACGAGCCGCCGGGTCATGACGACCGTGCCCAGACCGAGTTGCAGGCCCTTGCCGATCAAGGGGTGCAGATCGCTGTCGCCGGTGCGAGCGGTAACCCGGGGGGTGACGAAGTCCCGGCTCGGCGGGCGCGGTCCGTGCCGGGCCCTAGGCGGGCGGCTCCTGCGGGGCTTCGGTCGACTGTTCTTGGGGAGCCGGTGCCCGGGGCCGAGCGGGGGCGCGTCGCTGATCTTCGGCGACGCTAGGTTTCCCTATGCGCCGTTGGGGGCCCTAGGTACGTCTGAGGCCCCCCAGCGTCAGCATCAGCAATCTGTCCGCCAAGGTGGGATCCCCCGGCGTCGCCTCCGCCGCCAGTGCGATGGCGTGCGTCAGTTGCAGCAGGTCCCCGATGGCCACGTCCTCTCGGACCTTGCCCGCCTGCTGTGCTCTGGTCAGCAGCTCAGCCCCCGCCTCCCGGATGGGGTCGCTGCACCTCGCCAGGGCCGAGGTGTCGTCGTTGGTCACGGACATCAGAGCCCGGGACAAGCCTCTGTACTCGCTTGCGTGCTCGACCATTTCCCGCAGCCAGGTGACCAGGGCCGTGCAGGGTTCCGGGGCTTGCCGCAGTTCCCGGGCTCGGGCGAGGAGGTCGTTCACCGCGTCCTCGAAGACCGCGCTCAAGAGGGCGTCGCGGTGGGGGAAGTGGCGGTAGAGGGTGCCGATTCCGACGCCCGCGCGGCGGGCCACGTCCTCCAGGGAGGCGTCCGCGCCGTGCTGGGCGAAGGCGGTGCGGGCCTCGGTGAGCAGGCGCTCGTAGTTGCGGCGGGCGTCGGCGCGCATGGCGCGGGGAGCGACCCCGGGTGCTCCCGCACCTCCGCTCTCCGCGGTCCCGCGTGAGCTCGCGCCCACCATGGCTCCCACCTGCTCTCCTCCACGCCCTGCTCTTCCTTCAGGATGCCACCGAGCGGGCCGAAGCGGCCTTCCCGTCCCGCTTCCAGGCCCTAACGTCTCTTGCAGGACGTCTCGGGCGGGAGCGGCGCCGGGGGAGTGCGCATGGAGAGCAGTGGCGCGGACCGACGGTGCGGGTGGGTGCCGGAACCCGGCGTATGCCTTCTCGCGGCCACGGTCGTCGCACTGGAGCTCGTCGGCAGACACCTGGGCCTCGCCGCGCTCGACGGGGCGGGGCGGCCGTACGCCCTCAACGCGTCGGCGAGCGGACTGCTGCCCGCCGTACGCGGTCATCCCCTGCTCGGCACCGGTGACTTCAGCACCCGGGACGTCGAGGTCCGTCAGCTGCCGCCGGCCGCGCCCGGACTGCCGGTCCTGCTGCTGCTCCGGGATCTCGCCCGACCCCGCACCAGGGCCCGGCTGTTCGGCGTCACCGAGCAGGAGCTGCGCACCCTGCGCCACCTCGACGGCGGCTGTACGGCGACGGAGGCCGCCCGGCGCATGGGGCTGTCCCCGGCGACCGTGCGGGGCTATATCGCCTCCCTGCACCGGAAGTTGGACGCCGGACACACGGCCGCGCTGCTGCGCAGGGGCCGGGATCTGGGGATGCTCGGCGACTGAGGGGCGATGACGGGACCAAGTCGACATGTCGCGATACGTCAGAATTGACGGATGGTCATCGGCCAGGGCCCGTCGCTTCACTGGCGGGAGGCGCCCCGTGTGCGGGCAGCCGGCGAGGGGGGCTCATGACCACGACTCCGTCACGTGCGCCGACCGCGGCCGCCGAGCCGGGGGCGTCCTCCGGTACCGGGCGCGTCCTGCTGGGCGTCACCACGGCGCTCGGGCCGTTTCTGCTGGCCCTGGGCGTCGGCATCCTCCCGTACGCCACCGGGGGTGCGGAGAAGGAGATCGTCCGGGACATCGCCGCCGACCGGACGCTCACCGAAGTGACCCTGTGGTGCTGGCTGTCGGGGTCGATCGCCCTGGTCGTCGGCGCCTTGGCGGTGGGGCTGCTGGCGATGCGGGCCTCGCCGAAGCTCGGGCTGTGGGGGCTCGTGCTGTTCGGCACGGGGCTGCTGGCCATCGCCTCGACGCCGGAGATGGACGCGGTCGCCCTGGGCGGGCTGGCGGAGGGGGTGAGTCAGGACGCCCTGGCCAAGGCCGGGGAGGGCACGTACGAGCTGCTCGTGGTCGCCGTACCGATCCTCTACTTCGTCGTCGCCCATGTCGTCGGGGCGATCCTGCTCGGCGTCGCCCTGCTGCGCGGCCGGGTGATCGCGCCCTGGGCGGCCTGGCTGCTGATCCTCTCCATGCCGCTCAATGTCGTGGGTTACGCGGGCGGCATCATGCCGCTGACCGTCGTGTCGTTCGTGATGATGGGGGTCGCCTTCGCGCTGGCCGGGCTCGTCGTCGTCCGGTACGGCACGGGATGGGTGCGTGCTACTGGCTAGCGGTACCACCCGGCGACCACCGTCGACGGGGGACGGGGAAAAGCGAGGCGCCCGGCGGACTGGCTGTTGCCGTCCGCCGGGCGCCTCGACTCTGTCGTACGTGACGTCAGTCCTTGATCTCGCAGATCGGGGCGCCGGAGGTGATGGACGCGCCGACCTCCGCGGACAGGCCCTTGATGGTGCCGGAGCGGTGGGCGTTGAGCGGCTGCTCCATCTTCATGGCCTCCAGGACGACGACCAGGTCGCCCTCCTTGACCTCCTGGCCCTCCTCCACGGCCACCTTGACGATGGTGCCCTGCATCGGGGAGGCGAGGGTGTCGCCGGAGGCCACGGGGCCGGACTTCTTGGCCGCGCGGCGCTTGGGCTTGGCGCCCGCCGCGAGGCCCGTGCGGGCCAGCGACATGCCGAGCGAGGACGGGAGGGAGACCTCCAGGCGCTTGCCGCCCACCTCGACGACGACCGTCTCACGGCCCGCCTCCTCGTCCGCGTCCACGTCGGCGGGCGCGGCGAAGGGCTTGATCTCGTTGACGAACTCGGTCTCGATCCAGCGGGTGTGGACCGTGAACGGGTCCTGGCTGCCGGTGAGTTCGGGGCCGAACGCCGGGTCCTTGACGACCGCGCGGTGGAACGGGATGGCGGTGGCCATGCCCTCGACCTGGAACTCCTCCAGGGCGCGGGCGGCGCGCTGGAGGGCCTGCTGCCGGGTGGCGCCGGTGACGATCAGCTTGGCCAGCAGGGAGTCCCAGGCCGGGCCGATCACGCTGCCGGACTCCACACCCGCGTCCAGGCGCACGCCCGGGCCGGTGGGCGGGGCGAAGGCGGTGACGGTGCCGGGGGCGGGCAGGAAGTTACGGCCCGGGTCCTCGCCGTTGATGCGGAACTCGAAGGAGTGGCCGCGGATCGCCGGGTCGTCGTAGCCGAGCTCCTCGCCGTCGGCGATACGGAACATCTCGCGCACGAGGTCGATGCCGGTGACCTCCTCGGTGACCGGGTGCTCCACCTGCAGACGGGTGTTGACCTCCAGGAAGGAGATCGTGCCGTCCAGGCCGACGAGGAACTCGACGGTGCCGGCACCTACGTAGCCGGCCTCCTTCAGGATGGCCTTGGAGGAGGAGTACAGCTCCGCGATCTGCGCCTCGGAGAGGAACGGCGCCGGGGCCTCCTCGACCAGCTTCTGGTGACGGCGCTGGAGCGAGCAGTCACGGGTCGACACGACGACGACATTGCCGTGCTGGTCGGCCAGGCACTGGGTCTCCACGTGCCGCGGCTTGTCCAGGTAGCGCTCGACGAAGCACTCGCCGCGACCGAAGGCGGCGACCGCCTCACGGACGGCGGACTCGTAGAGCTCGGGCACCTCTTCGAGGGTCCGGGCGACCTTCAGACCGCGGCCACCGCCACCGAAGGCGGCCTTGATGGCGATCGGCAGGCCGTGCTCCTCGGCGAAGGCGACGACCTCGTCGGCGCCGGAGACGGGGTCGGGCGTACCGGCGACCAGCGGGGCGCCGGCGCGCTGGGCGATGTGCCGGGCGGCGACCTTGTCGCCGAGGTCCCGGATGGCCTGCGGCGGCGGGCCGATCCAGATCAGGTCCGCGTCGAGAACCGCCTGCGCGAACTCGGCGTTCTCCGACAGGAAGCCGTAGCCGGGATGGATGGCATCCGCCCCCGACTCGCGTGCCGCCTTCAGGACCTTCTCGATGTCCAGGTAACTGGTGGCCGGAGTGTCACCGCCCAGGGCGAACGCCTCATCCGCGGCGCGGACATGCAGAGCGTCCCGGTCCGGGTCGGCGTATACGGCCACGCTCGCGATACCGGCGTCCCGGCAGGCCCGGGCCACGCGGACAGCGATTTCGCCACGGTTGGCGATGAGCACCTTGCGCACGATTGAGGCTCCCTCCTTGAAACAAGCCGAGTTTAGGGACAGCCGACACGGCACTTCGACCCGTCCCCAATGGTGAGCTTGCCCACACGGAGCGTGATTCGAGGCTCGCTCGACCCGCGAAATCCCTTGTCGCACCGCGGTACGGCGGACTCCTCCTGGAAACCCTAGCCGCCCGTTGTGGTCAAGGTCTCTGTCATCAGGTGCTGCGGGCCACTCGGTTTCTTTGTGGAGTCCCTACGAATGGCCCAACGTTTCTTTGCCCCTCCCAGAACCCTTGTCCCGAGGTTTACCCGTTAGTAGCGTTCGCGATGTCTCGAACGTACTTGGAGTAACCGCAGTCCTGCTAGGACGGCGCTGGAGCGCTCGGAAGTGGGTGGGGGCCGGTGGTGCGCAGACCGGTGGCATGGGTGGTGGCGATAGTTCTCTTCGCCGAGGGGCTGGGCATCGCGGCGGTCCAGTGGTTCCTGGGCATCGTCGTCGACCGCCAGGACATGTCCCTGGCGGGCCTCGACTCCGACATGATGGCGATCTCGTCGAAGATCGGCGGAGTCGTCTTCGGCCTCTACTTCGTCCTGTGCGGCCTGGTGGCCCTGCTGGTCGCCCTGCGCGACCGCCCGCCCGCGGGCCTCGGCCGGGTCCTGCTGATCAGCGCGGCGGTGGTCCACGGCCTCCTGGGCGCCTTCGCCTGGGGCCTGGTGGGCTGGGGAGCGTTCTCCTTCATGGTGGTCGTCCTGGGGCTGATCGTGCTCCTGCTGATGACCTACGACGCCCAGCAGGAGCCGTCTGACGCCCGTCCGGAACCGGGACCGGAGCCCGGCCCCAAGCCCGGCCCGGAGCCCGCGAACGGGCCCGCGCCCGCCTAGGGCCGGTCGCCTCGGGTCAGGTCCACAGGTCCGTGATGGAGACCCCCAGCCGGCCCAGCAGGCGCCGGACGAGGGGCAGGCTGATGCCGATGACGTTGCCGTGGTCGCCGTCGATGCCGTCGATGAAGGGCGCCGAGCGGCCGTCGAGGGTGAACGCCCCGGCGACGTAGAGGGGTTCGCCCGAGGCGACGTACGCGGCGATCTCCTCGTCGGTGGGCTCGCCGAAGCGGACGACGGTGGAGGCGGTGGCGGAGGCGTACCGCCCGCTGACGGTGTCCCAGACGCAGTGACCGGTCTGGAGGGTGCCCGCGCGACCGCGCATCGCCTTCCAGCGGGCGGTCGCGTCCTCGGCGTCCGCGGGCTTGCCGAGCGGCCGTCCGTCCAGGTCGAGGACGGAGTCGCAGCCGATCACCAGGGCGCCCATGACCTCCGGCTTCGCCGCCACGACCGAGGCCTTGGCCTCGGCGAGGGCGAGGGCCAGCTCGGCGGGTGTGGGTGCGGTGACGGCGTCCTCGTCGACACCGCTGACGATCACCTCCGGCGCGAGGCCGGCCTGGCGCAGGAGGTTCAGTCGGGCGGGGGACTGGGAGGCCAGGACGAGTCGGCGGCGCGGCTGATCTGTCATGGGATCAGCGTAGACCGGTGACCAGCATGGCGAGCACCATGGCCAACGCGACGAACACGCCCAGTCTGCGCAGCATGTTCTGCATGTCGCGCAGTTCCTCGGGGGGTTCGTCTTCGGGGTCGGACCACAGCATGTCTTCAGGGTGCGGCTGGGTGGGTCCAGGGCGCCTGAGTACGCGTACTTAAATTGGCGCCCTGGGTTCCACTTCTGTGCGCGGTTCCCCGCGCCCCTGAAGGAGTTCTAGCCCGGCCAGTAGCTCCGTGCCCACGTCGTCGGGCCCGGTTGCGGCAGGCGGTGTGCCGCGATTCTCGACGGGTCGGACCATGCCGCCCCGGGCGGGGCCGCGCCGGGCGGTACGGCTGCTGCCGCCGCGGCGCGGGCGCGGACCACCGCCAGGGCGGCGGCCAGCTCCTCGGGGGTCGGGTTGCCCCGCAGGACCTTGATCGTCACAGCGGCTCCTTAAAGGGGGATGTTGCCGTGCTTCTTCGGCGGCAGGGAGGCCCGCTTGGTGCGCAGCTGGCGCAGCCCGCGCACGATGT
Source organism: Streptomyces cinnabarinus (assembly GCF_027270315.1). NCBI lineage: Bacteria > Bacillati > Actinomycetota > Actinomycetes > Kitasatosporales > Streptomycetaceae > Streptomyces > Streptomyces cinnabarinus. Next base: position 5,614,408 of record NZ_CP114413.1, read on the forward strand.
GACGGCGGGTCTCGGACGGCATGATTACCGAGTCGACGTAGCCGCGCTCGGCCGCGATGTAGGGGTTGAGGAGGGTGTCCTCGTACTCCTGGATCAGTCGGGCGCGCACCGCGTCCAGGTCCTCCCCGTTGGCCTCCGCCTCGGCGATGGTCCTGCGGTGCAGGATGTTCACCGCGCCCTGGGCGCCCATGACGGCGATCTGGGCGGTCGGCCAGGCGAGGTTGAGGTCGGCACCCAGGTGCTTGGAGCCCATGACGTCGTAGGCGCCGCCGAAGGCCTTGCGGGTGATGACCGTGATCAGCGGGACGGTGGCCTCGGCGTAGGCGTAGATCAGCTTGGCGCCGCGGCGGATGATCCCGGTGTGCTCCTGGTCGACGCCCGGGAGGAAGCCCGGCACGTCCACGAACGTCAGCACCGGCACATTGAAGGCGTCGCAGGTCCGCACGAACCGCGCCGCCTTCTCCGAGGCGTCGATGTCCAGGCAGCCCGCGAACTGCATCGGCTGGTTGGCGACGATGCCCACCGGGCGGCCCTCGACTCGGCCGAAGCCGGTGATGATGTTCGGCGCGAACAGCGCCTGCGTCTCGAAGAACTCGGCGTCGTCCAGGACGTGTTCGAGCACCGCGTGCATGTCGTACGGCTGGTTCGCGCTGTCCGGCACGATCGTGTCCAGCTCGCGGTCCTCGTCGGTGAGTTCGAGGTCCGCCTCCTCCGGGAAGACCGGCGGCTCGGAGAGATTGTTGGACGGCAGGTACGACAGCAGCTGCTTGACGTACTCGATGGCGTCCTTCTCGTCACCCGCCATGTGGTGCGCCACGCCGGAGGCCGAGTTGTGGGTCCTGGCCCCGCCCAGCTCCTCGAAGCCCACGTCCTCACCGGTGACCGTCTTGATGACGTCCGGGCCGGTGATGAACATGTGCGAGGTCTGGTCGACCATGATGGTGAAGTCGGTGATCGCCGGGGAGTAGACCGCGCCGCCCGCGCACGGGCCGACGACCAGGCTGATCTGCGGGATCACACCGCTCGCGTGCGTGTTGCGGCGGAAGATCTCGCCGTACGCGCCCAGCGAGGCGACGCCCTCCTGGATCCGGGCGCCGCCGGAGTCGTTGATGCCGATGACCGGACAGCCGGTCTTCAGCGCGAAGTCCATCACCTTGACGATCTTCTGCCCGTAGACCTCGCCCAGCGCACCGCCGAACACGGTGAAGTCCTGCGAGAACACGGCGACCGGGCGGCCGTCGACGGTGCCGTACCCGACGACCACGCCGTCGCCGTACGGACGGTTCTTCTCCAGGCCGAAGTTCGTCGACCGATGCCGGGCGAACTCGTCCAGCTCGACGAAGGAGCCCTCGTCGAGCAGGAGCTCGATGCGCTCACGGGCCGTCAACTTGCCCTTGGCGTGCTGCTTCTCGACGGCACGTGCGGAGCCGGCGTGCGTCGCTTCGTCGATGCGGCGCTGAAGATCCGCGAGCTTGCCCGCGGTGGTGTGGATGTCGATCTGCTCTTCCGGCTCGGACATCGGGATCGCGGCTCCCTGCCTGCTCAAAAGGGGGGACGGTTACTCATCCGTAGAGTAGTGGCGCGCCTACCAATCGGCAGTGCGGCGTTGGCCACACCTAGGGTGGCTTGCATGACGCCGCGAGATGCATCAGACGACAGCCGCTGGTCCGACCTGGACCGCCCGCCGCTCAACGCCCAGGCGCTGCACCGGGCCCTGGTCCGGCCGGGCGGACTGTGGAGCGAGGTGGAGGTGGTGCAGCGCACCGGCTCCACCAACGGTGACCTGGTGACCCGGGCGGGCCAGGGCAAGGCGGCGGAGGGCGCGGTCCTGGTCGCGGAGGAGCAGACGGCCGGGCGGGGGCGCCTGGACCGGCAGTGGACCGCGCCGCCGCGCTCGGGCCTGTTCTTCTCGGTGCTGCTGAAGCCGTCCGAGGTCCCGGTGGCCCGCTGGGGCTGGCTGCCGCTGCTCACCGGGGTGGCGGTGGCGGCGGGGCTGTCGCGGGCCGCGGGGGTGGACACGGCACTCAAGTGGCCCAACGACGTCCTGGTGACCGTCGGCGGCGAGGAGCGCAAGACCGGCGGCATCCTCGCGGAGCGGGCCGGGGACGACGGCGTGGTGATCGGCGTCGGGATCAACGTCACCCTCAAGGCGGAGGAGCTCCCCGTCCCCCAGGCGGGCTCCCTGGCGCTCGCCGGAGCGGTGAGCACGGACCGCGATCCGCTGCTGCGGGCGGTCCTGCGGTCCCTGGAGGACTGGTACGGGCGGTGGCGCGCGGCCGGGGGCGACCCGGCGGTCAGCGGCCTTCAGGAGACGTACGCGGCGGGCTGCGCGACGCTGGGGCGGACGGTGCGGGCCGAGCTGCCGGGCGACCGTTCGGTGGTCGGGGAGGCGGTGGCCCTGGACGGCGACGGACGCCTGGTGATCGCTACGGAGCAGGGCGTGCAGGAGCCGGTGGGGGCGGGGGACATCGTGCATCTGCGACCGGCGTGAGACGAGCGCCGGCACCGAGGCGGGGAGCGCCGGCCGGGGCGTAGCGGAAGTTCCGTAATCACGGAAGTCTTCCCTGCGCTTGACTGAGTGAGCTGGCGCACACCTGCCGTAGAGTTGGGGCCGGTCGATACCTGACCGCGGCAGATCGGAAGGGCAGCAGGCGTGACCGTCGACGACACGGGCTCCGGCACGGACCCCCTCGCCGCCGACCCCGGCGAAGATCCACTCGCCCTGCGTCTCGAAGGCCTCATCCTCGGCGCGGAGCGGCGCTACACCCCCTTTCAGGCCGCCCGCAGCGCCGGTGTCTCCATGGAGCTGGCGTCCCGGTTCTGGCGGGCCATGGGCTTCGCCGACATCGGGCAGGCCAAGGCGCTCACCGAGGCCGACGTGCTGGCGCTGCGGCGCCTCGCCGGTCTTGTCGAGGCGGGGCTGCTGAGCGAGGCGATGGCCGTGCAGGTGGCCAGATCCACCGGGCAGACCACCGCCCGGCTGGCCGAGTGGCAGATCGACTCCTTCCTGGAGGGCCTGACCGAGCCTCCAGAGCCGGGCATGACCCGGACCGAGGTCACGTACCCGCTGGTCGAGCTGCTCCTGCCCGAGCTGGAGGAGTTCCTGGTCTACGTCTGGCGGCGCCAGCTCGCCGCCGCGACCGGCCGGGTCGTGCAGGCCGCCGACGACGAGGAGATGGTGGACCGCCGGCTCGCGGTCGGCTTCGCCGATCTCGTCGGGTTCACCCGGCTGACCCGCCGGATGGAGGAGGAGGAGCTCGGCGAGCTGGTCGAGGCCTTCGAGACCACGGCCGCCGACCTGGTGGCCGCGCGCGGTGGACGGCTCATCAAGACGCTCGGCGACGAGGTCCTGTACTCCGCCGACGACGCGGGCGTGGCCGCGGAGATCGCCATCCGGCTCATCGAGACCATGGCGAACGACGAGACCATGCCGGAGCTGCGGGTCGGGATCGCGTTCGGCACGGTCACCACCCGGATGGGCGATGTCTTCGGGACGACCGTGAATCTCGCCTCCCGGCTCACCTCGATAGCTCCCCGGGACGCCGTCCTCGTCGACAGCGCCTTCGCGGAGGAGCTGATCCGTAGCGGCGAGGCGCCGGCCTCCGAGGCGGAGGCGGCCGAGGCCGCTGCGGCCGCGGAGAAGGAGGGCGAGGAGCCGCCGACGTACCGCTTCGCGCTCCAGCCGATGTGGCAGCGGCCGGTGCGTGGCCTCGGTGTCGTCGAGCCCTGGCTGCTCACCCGCCGTGACGGGGAGCCGTCCTAGCCTCACGCGGTGCGTCGTCGCGGGCGGCCAGCGGGTCCACGCACAGCCCGATGATCGGCACGCACACGCCGGGCCGGTCGGACTGGCTCGGTGAAGGCGAGGGCGACGGCGATGACGGCTTCGGGCTCGGGGAGGCCGCGGGCCGACTGGGCGCGGCGGCGGGCGGCGCCTGTGGGCCGGCGCTCGTGGCGGTCGGCCGCGGGGCGGTGGCGTTCGGCGCCTGGGGGATGGTCGTCGCCGGGTCCCGCTCCAGGGCCGCCGGTACGGAGGTGGCGTTCGGCGTCGGTACGACGGTGGCGGCCGCCGTGGGTGTCGCCGTCAGGCCGCCCATGGCGGAGGTCGCGGACGGGCTGACCCGGGGGACCGTGTCCACGGCCGCGGCGGCGTTGGTGGAGCGTCCCGTGCCGGAATCGGTGCCGGAGTCGTCACTCGCCCAGGGCTCCGCTTCCGGTGTGCCGAGGCTGCCGAGCCCGGAGTCCGGAGTCGGCCGTACGAGGCTCAGGGCGCCCGCGGCCAGGGCGAGGCCGCCCGCCGCGAGCAGGACCTTGCGAGGGCGGGGGCGGCGGTGCCGGCCGCGGGGGCCGAAGAGCCGGAGCGGGGGTGCGACCGACGTGTCGTCCGCGGCTCCCGTGGTGTCCGCGGGCGCCGTGTCGTCCGCGGTCGCCGTGCCGGCCGATTCCGTCGTCGTCATCACGAACCTCCCCGATGCGTTCACGCCCCCGGTGCGCCGTGGCGGACGCACGCTATGCGCTCCGGCGGGCGGGGGGAGCGGGTTCCGGGGGATGTCACCCGAACGGGGTGCCTTCCCCCTGGGGAGCTGGGCTGCGATGATCGGGGCGAATGTTGTTAACCCGCGTTAACCGGAGGGCGTCATGAGCGAGGAGCGGTACGGGGAGTTCGTGCTGGTGCGGCGGCATGGGGACGGTGGGCACGTCGCGGAGCTCGCCCTGGACCGGCCGAAGGCCATGAACGCCGTGTCGACGGAGATGGCGCGGTCGGTCGGGGCGGCCTGTGCGGCGCTGGGCGCGGACAGCGGGGTGCGGGTGGTGGTGCTGACCTCCACGCATGAGCGGGCGTTCTGCGTCGGGGCGGACCTCAAGGAGCGGAACTCCTTCAGCGACGCGGATCTGGTGCGGCAGCGGCCGGTGGCGCGGGGGGCGTACACGGGGGTGCTGGAGATTCCGGTGCCGACGATCGCGGCGGTGCACGGGTTCGCGCTCGGGGGCGGGTTCGAGCTGGCGCTCTCCTGCGATCTGATTGTCGCCGACGGGACGGCGGTGGTGGGGCTGCCCGAGGTGTCGGTCGGGGTGATCCCGGGCGGCGGCGGTACACAGCTCCTGCCTCGGCGGGTCGGCGCGGCCCGGGCGGCGGAGCTGATCTTCTCCGCGCGGCGGGTGGAGGCGGCCGAGGCGCGTGAACTGGGCCTGGTGGACGAGCTGGTGGCGCCCGGCACGGACCGGGAGGCGGCGCTGGCCCTGGCCGCGCGGATCGCCGGGAACTCCCCGGTGGGGCTGCGTGCGGCCAAGCGGGCCTTGCGTCTTGGGCACGGCCTGGATCTGCGGGCGGGCCTGGAGGTCGAGGACGCGGCCTGGCGCTCGGTGGCCTTCTCGGGGGACCGGGCGGAGGGAGTCGCGGCGTTCAACGAGAAGCGCAAGCCGGAGTGGCCGGGGGAGTGACGGTCCGCGGGGCGGGTGTTCCGCTCCGCGACCGCGAGGCGACACCTGTTCGCCGTATCAATGTCCCTAATTGTCGTGAACCTCCCTAGCCTGGAGTGATGGGAGAGGACGTTCGGCTGGCGGCTGTTGTGGGGTTGGCCCAGGGGATGGCGGCGGCTCATGGGTCGAGGGAGGCCTGGCGGGCGGCGGCCATGGGGGCCTGTCGGGCGCTCGGGGGGAGTTTTGCCGCGCTGTCCGTCTGGGAGCGGGAGCTGGGGCGGTTGCGGGTGCTGGTGAACGTGGGGGAGCGGGCCCCCGACGAGGAGGAGTTTCCGGAGGGGGAGGCCTACCCCGTCCATCAGTTCCCGGAGATCACCGAGTTCCTGCACGAGCGCTGGGCGGGTGGCGGTGAGCCCAACGCCTGGGTGGAGACCGCGGAGGGGCCTGCCGCGGGGCGGCGCCCGGGGTACGTCCATCAGCGGGTCGCCGCGCTGCGCCGCCGCGGCCGTGGGTGCTGTGTCGTCGCGCCGATCGTGCTGAACGGGCGGGCCTGGGGCGAGTTGTACGTCGCCCGGCCGACCGGCGCCCCCCTCTTCGACCGTTCCGACGCCGACTTCGCCACCGTCCTCGCCGCTGTCGTGGCCGCCGGAATCGCCCAGGCGGAACGGCTGGAGGAGGCCCGCCGGCTGGCGTACACCGACGCGCTCACCGGGCTCGCCAACCGCCGGGCCGTCGACGGACGCCTCGACGAGGCCATCGAACGGCACCGCGCGGACGGCGTCGTCGTCAGCCTCGTCGTCTGCGACCTGAACGGCCTCAAGCGCGTCAACGACACCCTCGGGCACGCCGTCGGCGACCGCCTGCTGGAACGCTTCGGCTCGGTGCTCTCCCTGTGCGGCGCCATGCTCCCCGGCGCCCTCGCGGCCCGCCTCGGCGGTGACGAGTTCTGTCTGCTCGCCGTCGGTCCGCCCGCCGACGACGTCGTCCAGGCCGCCGACGAACTGTGCCGCCGTGCCGCCGAGTTGGAGCTGGGCGACGGGGTCGCCTGCGGGGTCGCCTCCACCGAGGACCCCATTGGTCCGGTCCGCTCCGCCCGCCGCCTGTTCCGGCTCGCGGACGCCGCCCAGTACCGGGCCAAGGCCATGCGCGCCGCCAAACCGGTGGTCGCGGGCCGGGAGGGCCCCGACGACCCCGTCGTACAACTCGCCGACACGCCCGCGGCGGAGACGCCGTCCGGTGAGCGCCGCCGTTTCCGCGGGCGCCGCTGACGTGACCCGTCGGTAGGGACGCATCGGTAAGGGGCGAACCCCGTCCCCACTGGTGACATCTTGGAATTCAGTGCGTACGCTCCTGAATATGGATATGCACACTGTGGTGGTGGGGACGTCCGGGGTGACCGCGTCCGACGTTCTCGCCGTGGCGCGCGGCGGCGCTCGCGTCGAGCTGGGTCAGGAGGCCGTGGCCGCACTCGCCGCGGCCCGCGAGATCGTGGACGCGCTGGCGGCCAAGCCCGAGCCCGTCTACGGCGTCTCCACCGGCTTCGGCGCCCTGGCGACCCGGCACATCAGCCAGGAGCTGCGCGCCCAACTCCAGCGGAACATCGTCCGCTCGCACGCCGCCGGCATGGGCCCGCGCGTGGAGCGCGAGGTCGTGCGCGCGCTGATGTTCCTGCGCCTGAAGACCGTCTGCTCGGGCCACACCGGCGTCCGCCCCGAGGTCGCCCAGACCATGGCCGACGTGCTGAACGCCGGGATCACCCCGGTCGTCCACGAGTACGGCTCCCTCGGCTGCTCCGGCGACCTGGCCCCGCTCTCCCACTGCGCCCTCGCGCTGATGGGCGAGGGTGACGCCGAGGGCCCGGACGGCGCCGTGCGCCCCGCCGGTGAGCTGCTCGCCGAGCACGGCATCGCCCCCGTCGAGCTGCGCGAGAAGGAGGGCCTGGCCCTGCTCAACGGCACCGACGGCATGCTCGGCATGCTGATCATGGCGCTGGCCGATCTGGACTCCTTGTACAAGTCCGCCGACATCACGGCCGCCCTGTCCCTGGAGGCCCTGCTCGGCACCGACAAGGTCCTCGCGCCGGAGCTGCACGCCATCCGCCCCCACCCGGGGCAGGGCGCCTCCGCCGCCAACATGCTCGCCGTGCTGAAGGACTCGCAGCTCACCGGTCACCACCAGGACGACGCCCCCCGGGTCCAGGACGCCTACTCGGTGCGCTGCGCCCCGCAGGTCGCCGGGGCCGGGCGGGACACCATGGCGCACGCCCGGCTGGTCGCCGAGCGGGAGCTGGCCTCGGCCGTGGACAACCCCGTCGTCCTGCCGGACGGGCGCGTGGAGTCCAACGGCAACTTCCACGGCGCGCCGGTCGCCTATGTCCTGGACTTCCTCGCCATCGCCGCCGCCGACCTGGCCTCCATCGCCGAGCGGCGCACCGACCGGCTGCTCGACAAGAACCGCAGCCACGGGCTGCCGCCGTTCCTCGCGGACGACGCGGGCGTCGACTCCGGCCTGATGATCGCCCAGTACACGCAGGCCGCGCTGGTCAGCGAGCTGAAGCGGCTGGCCGTGCCGGCCTCCGCCGACTCGATCCCGTCCTCGGCCATGCAGGAGGACCACGTCTCCATGGGCTGGTCGGCCGCGCGCAAGCTGCGGACCGCCGTGGACAACCTCACGCGGGTCATCGCGGTCGAGCTGTACGCGGCCACGCGCGGCGTCGAACTGCGCGAGGGCCTCACCCCCGCACCCGCCACGCAGGCCGTTATCGAGGCCCTGCGCAAGGCGGGGGTCCAGGGTCCCGGGCCGGACCGGTTCCTCGCGCCCGACCTCGCCGCCGCGGACGCCTTCGTGCGGGACGGGCGGCTGGTGGCGGCCGCGGAGAGCGTCACCGGGCCGCTTCAGTAGCCGGACAGCCACTTCAGTAGCCGGACAGCACAGAGCCCCGCCGTATGAGATGTACGGCGGGGCTCTCGCTTGCCTACTTCAGCTTGCCGACCTGCGCCGTGACGACCTCCGCCGGGATCTCGGCGACCTTGCCGGTGCCGAGCGAGGCGAGGTTCACCGTGTAGAACGTGGCGATGGTGTTGCCCTTGCGGACCACCTCGGTGGTGAACTCGGCCGTGCCCTCGCCGTCCATGTCGACGCCCTGGGAGAACGCCACGGACTCGTCGCCCTGGCCGGAGGCCTTGGCCGAGGCGACCTTGGTGACCTTGGAGTTCTCGCCGTCCGCGGCCAGGCCGTAGCCGTCGGAGCAGGCGGCGACGCCGTCGCTCAGCGCCTTCATGGTCTTCTCGGCGCCGTCGCCGTCGTAGGACGAGAGGCCCACGAAGGTCATGTTGAGGTCGAAGGCGTCCTCGAAGTCGTCCGGGGCGGCCGTCGCGGTCGACGCCTTGTCCTCGGCGACCGTGTTGGAGGCGCTCGCCTCGGTGTCACCGGGGGCCAGGCCCGCCGTGGACCAGGCCAGCGGGGCGCACTCGGCCTTGTCCGGCTTCACCTCGGACTTGGACTTGGGGAGGGTGTCGTCCCCCGAGTCGACCTTGTAGCCCTTGATGTCGCTCTTGGTGAGCAGCAGCTTCTCCAGCTCCGCGGCGCTGAGCGCCTTCGCGGCCTGGGTGGGGGAGGCCGAGGCCTCCTTGCCGTTGTCCGAGGAGTCCTTGGACTCGTCGCTCGAACAACCCGTGATGAGGGCGAGCGTTACCGCGCTCATGGCGACCGTGGCGCCTATGCGCGCCCCCGATGATCTCTTCATGAGCCGGACTATGAAGCTTTGGTTAAAGAAACGTCAAGTCGGTTCAGAAACCGTGACGTTCCCGTCGTACCGAATACACCACGAACCCCGCGCCCAGGGCGAGGGAGAAGGTCCCGCCGACGACGTACGGAGTGGTGTCGAAGCTGCCGGTGTCGGCGAGTTCGACCTCGGAGGTGTCCGTGGCGGCGGCTCGTGCCTGCTGGGTGACCTGCGTCGTCGGACTCGTCGAGGGCAGCTCTCTGGCCGGCTCGTCCCCGCTCGCGTTGGCGGACGGGACGAACCACAGGGCGCCCAGCAGGGTCCCCGCGGCGGTGGCGGTCAGCAGTGGACGGCGAGCGGATGACACGGAATATCGATCCCCTTGTGGCGCTGGCGAATTGGCCGTGTGGAGCGATGCTAATGAAAGGCCGGGGTCGCGGGAAAGTCGTGGGAGCCTCAAGTCGGGCTCGGGCCGTACGCTCCGACCATGAACACAGAAGAGACATCACGATTTGTCCGGCTTCGCGTGGAGCTCGTCCTGGAAGTGGACGACGCGGGCGCCGTGACCAAGGCGGCCCTGGCCCGGATCGCCGGCGACGTGGACATGCCCGCCGACGAGCGGGCGCACGCCGAGAACGCTGTGACGGAGGACACCGCGGAGGCGCTGGCCTATCTCGTCGACCCGTTCGACCTGGTCAGTGAGGTGCCCGGGGTGGACCTCGCCCAGGCCTCCTGGTCCAGCGAGCAGATCGACTACGACCCCGATTCGCCGGACTGGGACATCGACGAGGATGATGTCGACGAGGACGACGACGAAACGACGGTTGGCTGAGCAGGCTTGGGGAAATCGTGACCCCGGTCGGCAACCGCCGTCCGGGGTTTCTTCGTCTCAAGCTTGCGCACTGACCGACATCCGCACCACCCGCCCCGGCGGACGTGGTGTGCCCCACACATCCAAGGGATGTGGAACGGGACGAACCGGTCGTAGCGTTGATGGTTCTTGACGGGGACTCTCGGGGTACTGGGGATTCGGCAACGATGGAGAAGCGTGTGATGACGGTCAGTAAGCGGCGCAGGGGCCTGACGGTCGCGTCCGCACTGCTCGGAAGTGTTCTGGTGCTCTCGGCGTGCTCCGGCGGGGACGAAGCATCCGGGGACGAGAGCGGCGACACCTCGCAGGCCAAGGTCGACGAGGCGGCGGCCCAGAAGACCTCCGAGGCGCAGATCAAGATCACGCCGAAGGACGGCGCCGACAACGCCTCCATCAACGCCACCGCGGTCACCGTGAGCAAGGGCACGCTCACCGAGGTGAAGATGACCACCGCCGACGGTGCCGCCGTCGAGGGTGCGATATCCGCGGACAAGAAGAGCTGGAAGCCGACCGCCCAGCTGGAGCGGTCCACCACTTACAAGATCACGGCGACCGCCGAGGACGCCAAGGGCCTGGAGGCCCACGAGAACGCCTCGTTCTCCACGCTCTCCCCGACGAACAGCTTCCTCGGCTACTTCACCCCCGAGGACGGCTCCACGGTCGGCGTCGGCATGCCGGTGTCGATCAACTTCGACAAGGCGATCACCAACAAGGCGGATGTCCAGAAGGGCATCACCGTCTCCAGCAGCAGCGGCCAGGAGGTCGCCTGCCACTGGTTCAACGCCAACCGCATGGACTGCCGCCCCGAGGACTACTGGCAGGAAGGCTCGACCGTCACCCTGAAGATGGCCCTCGACGGCGTCGAGGGTGCCGAGGGCGTCTACGGCGTCCAGCAGAAGACGGTCACCTTCACCATCGGCCGCAACCAGGTCTCCTACGTCGACGCGAACACCAAGCAGATGAAGGTGACGCAGGACGGCAAGGTCGTCAAGACCATCCCGATCTCCGCCGGTTCGCCCGAGAACAAGACGTACGAGGGCACCATGGTGATGTCGGAGATGTTCAAGGAGACGCGCATGAACGGCGCGACCGTGGGCTTCACCGACGACGACGGCAAGGGCGAGTACGACATCAAGGACGTGCCGCACGCCATCCGCCTGACCAACTCCGGCACCTTCATCCACGGCAACTACTGGGGCGCCGACTCGGTCTTCGGCAGCGTCAACACCAGCCACGGCTGCGTGGGCCTGAACGACACCAAGGGTGCCAACGACAAGGGCACGGCGGGCTACTGGTTCTACACCAACTCGATCATCGGTGACGTCGTGGTCGTCCAGAACACCGGCGACAAGACGGTCTCCCCGGACAACGGCCTCAACGGCTGGAACATGAACTGGGCGGACTGGAAGGCGGGCTCGGAGGCCTGATCCGCCGCTCGTTCCTCGACGAGAAGAGAAGCGGCCCCCGGGACCTGAGTCCCGGGGGCCGCTTCCTTGTCACGGGCTACGGACTACTTGCCGTAGTACGCGTTGTAGATCGAGATCGTCGACTTGTTGCCCTTCTTGTCGGCGATCTTCGCGTGGAAGGAGATGCCCTTGCCCTTCTCCGGGCTCTTCACCTTGATCTTGCCGTTGGTGACGGTGACCTTCTTCCAGGTCTGGCCGTAGTCGTACGACACGTACACCGCCAGCGACTTCAGGTTGCTGCCCTTGGCCGCGCCCTCGACGACCACCGGGATGGTCTTCGTGTGACCCGCCGCGACCTTGCTGTCCAGGCCCGTCTTGGCGTTGAAGCGGACCGTGGAGGCCGGGAGCTTGGCCGGGTCGGCGCCCGGCTTCTTGGACTTGAACGTCCAGCTCGCGTCGATCCGGGTGGAGGCGGCCGCGACCTTGACGCTCCGCTTCACCGAGGTCGTCAGCTTGTACTCGGCCTCCGCGGACGGGACCTTGAACTGCTTCTCACCGAACAGCGGGTCGTCGTTGGTGCCGACCTTGGTGCCGTTGCGGTACAGCGTGGTGGTGACCGAGCTGAACTCCGAGGAGCCGGCGTGCGCCTTGCCGTCCGCGAACAGCGGCAGGTAGCCGAAGATGTCGTTGCCGTCGCGGTACAGGCCGAAGTCGGCGTTCAGGTGCGGGCCGAAGACGGCCGTGTTGAACGTCTTAGAGTAGGTCTGGCCCGCCTTGAAGGACTGCTCGCCGCCGAGCGTGTAGTACGCCTCGGTGATCGGCCAGCCGTCCGCGTCGACCCCGCCGATCTGCTCGAAGTCCAGCTGCCACTTCACACCGGAGGCGGCGGACAGATACAGCGTGCGGGTGCCGGGCAGCTTCTGGCTGATGCCGATCGAGGAGCCGCTGCTCGTTGCGTTGGGCAGCCAGCCCACGGCGTTGACGGCGCCCTTCTTGCCGCTCGACGAGGCGCCCATGCCGACCTTCACCGTGGCCAGCTCGCTCGCCTTGTAGTGCTTGGTGTAACCGGTGGCCAGCTGCTGCACCTTGCCGCCGGCGACGGTGTTGTACTCCGCCTTGTCACCGCTGCTCCAGTGGCCGTCCCACTGCTGGGACAGCGAACCGTCGGTGACCTTCGGACCGAGGCCCTTGGTGCGGAAGTTGGCGTAGGTGTCCAGGAACCAGATGAACCCATAGCCGGAGTCGCCCACCTGGAGCTCGTACCCCGGAGCGGCGAACTCCGACTTGGCGTTCGCGTCCGGCACGGTGATGTCCACCGGCTTGGCGGTACGGGCGTCCAGCGTGACCGTCGTGTTCTTGGTGACGTTCAGCTTGGGCTGGGCCAGCCAGTCGATGCCCTTGGTGGGGTCCTCGGCGTCCACGGAGATGCTGGAGTCCAGGATGTACTGGCCCTTGGGGACGCGCACCGTGACGGTGCCGTCGGCGTCGTACGGGAAGAAGTACCGGTTCTCGGCGAGACCCCCGACGCCCAGCAGGAAGGCGCTCCAGTACTCGGCCGCGGTGCCGTCACGGTTGATGGCCTTCACCGTGAGGTCGTACGACTCCACCTCGCGCTGCACCGCGGCGGCCGTACGGACGCTCTGCCCGCCGCCCGTCGCCGTGATGTACGCGGAGTAGGCGCCGTCCAGGGTGCCGCCCAGCTTGGTGTTGACCGTCATGTCCACGCTGGCCTTGCCGCCCGCGGGGACGGTCACCGAGGTGGCGCCCAGCTTGAAGAAGCCCGCCGGGGCCGGCTGGCCCTTGGGGTTGGTGGCGGTCGCCGACAGCTTCAGCGTGACGTCCTCGGTACCGAGGTTGCGGTACGTCACCTGCTTGGTGACCGGGGTGTCGTCGGTGTGCGGCCACTGCTGCACGCCGAAGCTCACCGACACCGGATCGGCGATCACGGTCTGCTTGATGGCCTTGTCGACCTGGATCCGGCCCGAACCCTGCTCGAACGGCGTGTACTTGCCGCCCTTGGTGGACGCGGTCAGCGCGCCCTTGAGCTCGGCGTACGTCCACTCCGGGTGCTGCTGCTTCAGGATCGCGGCGGCGCCCGCGACATGCGGCGTCGCCATCGACGTACCCGAGATGGTCAGGTAGCCGGGCGGCTTCTCGCCGACCTCCTGCTCGATCAGGCTGCCCTTGGCGGACGCGGCGGTGATGTCCACACCGGGCGCGGTGACGTCCGGCTTGATGGCGCCGTCGCCGAGGCGCGGTCCGGTGGAGGAGAAGTCGGCCAGCTTGTCCTTGTCGTCGACGGCGCCGACGGTGAGCGCGGCGTCCGCGCTGCCCGGCGAACCGACCGACTCCGGGCCCGAGTTGCCCGCAGCGATGGCGAACAGGATGCCCTTCTCGGCGGACAGCTTGTTGACCGCCGCCTCCAGCGGGTCCACCTCGGGGGTGTCCATGCCGCCGAGGCTGAGGTTGACGACCTGGGCGCCCTGCTCGGCCGCCCACTCCATGCCGGCCAGGATGCCGGAGTCGTCACCGGAGCCGGTGTCGTCGAGGACCTTGCCGTTCAGGACCTGGGCGCCGGGCGCCACGCCCTTGTACTTGCCGCCGGACTTCGCGCCGGTGCCCGCCGCGATGGACGCGACATGCGTGCCGTGGCCGACCTTGTCCTCGGCGGTGGCGGCCGGGGTGAAGTTCTTGGCGGCGATCACCTGGTCCTTGAGGTCCGGGTGGTTGGCGTCGACGCCGGTGTCCAGCACGGCGATCTTGACGCCCTTGCCGTCGTACCCCGCCGACCAGGCCTTCGGGGCGCCGATCTGGGCCACGGACTTGTCGAGCGTGGCCTTGCGGGTGCCGTCGAGCCAGATGTGCGCGATGCCCGAGGCGGTCCTGCCGCTGTTGGTGACGGCGTCCCACAGGTCGGGCGTCTCGGCGTACGGCGTCTGCACCGCGTCCGCGTTCAGGGACTTCAGGGTGCGGCGCAGCTCGCCCGACTCGCGGACGTCGGCCTTGGTGCCGGTGGCGGCGCCCTGGTAACCGACGATCACCTTCAGGCCCTTGGCCTGCGACTTGCGGGTCGTGGACTTGTTCAGCTCGGTGATGTCGAAGAGGCGCTGGTCGAGCTTTCCGGCGGCGATCAGCCGGGCCGCGTCGGCCGGGATGACGAGCGTGTGCCCGTCGGCCTTGCGGACCTGGACGGGTATGTGCTGACGGCCCTTCGCCCGCTCCAGGCCCACGACTTGGCCCTTGGCGTTCACGGCGACCCGGTCACCCGTGATGAGGGTGATGCGGTGGTGGGCGGAGAGCTGGGCGGCGGAATCGCTCCGCTGCTCGGGCTTCGCCGACGCCGGGCTGGTCATTCCGGCGGCGAGGGCGACGGCGGCTGCCGTGGCGACGGTGGCCGCGCATGCTCTTTTCACTTGTCTGCGCAAGTTTCCCCCTTGCTGATGTACCGGGTGAATTTCCCCGTTCACCCGGCCGGGGGTGGTCCTGCACAGACGTACGTGCACCCCCCGGTATACGAAGTATGCCGGGGAGTGATCAGCGACCTCAATAGACCGGGGACGGGCAGAATCGGACTGTTACGAACCGGACTTACCCGCCGGACTTACCCGCCCGTGTTTTCCCGGACGGAGATCTTTCCCTTGCGGATGGTCGCGAGACGGGGGGCCTTCTTCGCGATGGACGAATCGTGCGTGACCATGATGAAAGTGAGCCCGAGCTCCTTCCACATTCGTTCGAGCACCTCCATGATCTCGTCGCGCATCGACTCGTCGAGATTGCCGGTGGGTTCATCGGCGAGCAGCACCTTGGGCTCCTTGACCAAGGCCCGGGCGATGGCCACGCGCTGCTGCTGACCACCGGACATCTCCGACGGCAGATGTCCCAGGCGCTCTCCCAGACCCACCGACTTCAGCGCCTCGGCGGCGCGTTCGCGCCGCTCCTTCACCTTCGCGCCGAGCGGTACGAGCGCGGTTTCGACGTTCTCCTGTGCGGTCAGCGTGGGGATCAGATTGAAACTCTGGAAGACGAAGCCGATGTTCTCGCTGCGAACGCGGGTCAGCTTGGACTCGGAAAGTTTGGCCAGATCCGTGCCATCCAGAACGACCTCGCCCGACGTCGGGCGGTCCAGGCCACCGAGCATCTGGAGAAGGGTGGACTTGCCGCCGCCGGTGGGGCCCTGAATGACGAGACGGTCCCCGTCGGCGATGGTGAGGTCAACTCCGTGGAGGGCGTGGACTGTTTCTTTGCCTCGGGTGTAGAGCTTGGTGACGTTTCTGAGTTCGTACATAGGGGGCTCCTGGGTTGGTTCGAGGTCGACGCTGCTTCAGTCCCAACCCGCGCTACTCGACGCGCCTCAACGCGTCCGCCGGGCGCAGGCGCGATGCCCGCCAGCCGCCGAACGCGCCCGCGATCAGGCCGCCCGCCACCGCCAGGCCCACCGCCAGGGCGATCGTCGTCGCGCTCACCGGGGCCGTGAGGGCCACCTCCAGGGCGCTGGAGGTCTGCTCGGCGCCGGGGCCACCGCCCATCGCGCCACCCGGGCCGCCGGCCATGCCGCCGCCCGGCCCGCCGAAGCCGCCGCCCATGGAGCCGAGTTGGGCCTCCAGGGTCGGGCTGACCGCCGTCACGGCGTAGGCGCCGGCGAGGCCCACCGCGATGCCGAGGACGCCGCCGACCAGGCCGTTGACGACCGCCTCACCGACGACCTGCCGGGTCACCCGGCCCGACTTCCAGCCCAGCGCCTTCAGCGTGCCGAACTCCCGCACCCGGCGCGAGACGGCCGAGGAGGTGAGCAGCCCGGCCACCAGGAACGCGGCCACCAGCACCGCGATCGACAGCCACTTGCCGACACTGCTCGCGAGGTCCGACGCCGTCGACAGGGAGCCCGACACCGTGTCCGCCAGATCCGCCGAAGTCGTCACCGTCGTACCGGAGATGTTCTGCTGGATCTCCGACTTCACCGCGTCGATCCGCTGGGAGTCGGTCGCCTTGACGTAGATCGTAGTGACCTTGTTCTTCGAGTCGCTCAGCGTCTGCGCCTGCTTGAGCGGCATGTAGAGGTTGGCCGCCGCGTCCCCGCTCTCGGGCGTGGCGATGCCGATCACCTCGAACTTGGTGCCCTTCACCGTCACCTTGGAGCCGACCTTCAGCTCCTTCTCCTTGGCGTAGGAGGCATCGGCGACGACCACCTTCGCGTTCGTCTCGGTCGACTTGAACATACGACCACTGGTGATCTTCGAGGAGGTCAGCGGACCGAGCGCGGGCTCGGTGACATCCGTGCCGTAGACCGAGTAGTTGTTGACGTCGAACTCGGCGCCACCGCCCTCGACCCGGCCCTCGGGGGACTGCATCCCCCCGCCGGGACCGCCCTGCTGCTGGCCGCCGCCGCCCTCCTGCTGCTGGAACTCGCCGCGCCGGAACTGCCCGCTGACCTTGATGACCTGGAGGCTCAGCCCGCCCACCGCGTCCGAGACGCCGTTCTGGTCGCCGACCTTGTCCACGGTCGAGGACGCGAGCGTCTGGAAGCCCTGGACCATGACCCGGTCGCTGCTCTGCTCCTCGTCGGAGTCCTCGTCCTGGGCGTCGAACTCGAAGCGCGGCCGCTCCGGCTGACTGCCCTCTGCGGCGGCCGCCTTGGTGACCGTCATGTCGGTGCCGAGCCCGTACAGCGACTCCAGGACCTTGTCCTGGGCCTTGCCCATGCCCGCGGACACGGAGTTGACCACGATGACCAGGGCGATGCCCAGCGCGAGGCCGGAGGCGACGACGAGGGCCGCCTTTCTGCGGCGGCGCAACTCGCGCCTCAGGTAGGTGAAGAACATGCGCCGCAAGCTAGGGACGGCTCGTGATGAAGGGATAAGGCCGAAATAAGAGAAGGATGAGAAGGCTGTCCGTGAGCCAGGAAGCGGCTGGTTTTTCGCTCAGCGCTGACCCGGGCCCCGGCGACGCCGGAAGAGCACCTTCCGTCCGGCTTCCGTGCTTGTGTGTGGGCATGACGGCTCACACGGTGGAATACGTCCGGTACCGCATTCCCGAGCAGCAGTCGGCGGAGTTCCTGGCCGCCTACACCCGAGCGGCGGCCGCTCTGACGGCGGCCCCGCAATGCGTCGACTACGAACTGACCCAATGCGAGGAGGACTCCGAGCACTTCATCCTGCGGATCACCTGGACCTCGACCGAGGACCACATCAAGGGCTTCCGCACCTCGGCGGTGTTCACCGACTTCCTGGCCGAGATCCGCCCCTACGTCGGCAACATCGAGGAGATGCGGCACTACCGGCAGACCGGTGTGCGCGGCACGGGCGCGGCGGTGCCGACGCTCTACACCTGGGCGGGCGGCGCCGAGGCGTTCAGCCGCCTCACTACGGCGTTCTACGACCGGGCCCTGAAGGACGAACTGCTGGCCCCCCTCTTCGAGGGCCTGCCCGCGGAGCACGCCGAGCATGTCGCCCTCTGGTTCGGCGAGGTCTTCGGCGGCCCGGCCGTCTACTCCGGCACCCAGGGCGGCCACAACCACATGGTCGCCAAGCACATGGGCCTGGGCATCACCGAGACCCAGCGCCGCCGCTGGGTCAACCTCATGCAGGACGCGGCGGACGAGGTGGGCCTGCCCACGGACGCCGAGTTCCGCTCGGCCTTCCTCGCCTATGTGGAGTGGGGCACCCGCCTGGCCGTCTACTTCTCCGGCCCCGACGCCCAGGCCCCGGCCGAACAGCCGGTGCCCCGGTGGAACTGGGGGGCGGCGCCGCCGTATCAGGGATGAGCCGCCCCGGTCCCCGCCCGGGTCGCGTCCGTGCCCCAGCTCGCCAGCAGCCGGAGCGCGTCCGCGGACGGGGACCCCGGCTCCGCGTGATACGTGATCAGGACCTGCTCGCTCTCGTCGGCCAGCCGGAACGACTCGAAGGACAGGGTCAGTTCACCCACCAGCGGATGACGCAGCGGCTTGACGCCGTAGGTCTTCTCCTTGACGTCGTGCGTGGCCCACAGCCGCCGGAACTCCTCGCTCTTCACGGAGAGTTCGCCGACCAGGGCGGACAGCTGAGGGTCGTCCGGATGGCAGCCCGCGTCCATGCGCAGGAAGCTGACGATGTCGTACGCCTTCTGGTCCCACTCGATGAACAGCTCGCGGTACTCGGGCCGCAGGAACACCAGCCGCGCCCAGTTCCGGTCCTGCGGCGGCAGTTCGGCCCAGTCGCCGAAGACGGCGGCCGCCATACGGTTCCAGGCGAGGATGTCGGAGCGGCGGCCGGTGATGTACGCCGGGACCGTCTCGATCGAGTCCAGCAGCTGCCGTAGCGCCGGACGCACCTGCTCCTGGCGCGCCGCCTGCTTCTTCTTGTGCTGCTTCGGCTTCGCCAGATGCGTCAGATGCGCGTGCTCGGCGTTGCTCAGCCGCAGCGCCCGCGCGATGGAGTCCAGTACCTCCGCCGACACATTGCGGCCGTTGCCCTGCTCAAGACGGGTGTAGTACGCCACCGACACCCCGGCCAGCTGGGCCAGCTCCTCACGGCGCAGCCCCGGCACCCTGCGGTGCCGTCCGTACTCGGGCAGCCCCACGTCCTCCGGCTTCAGCCGGGCGCGCCGGGTGCGCAGGAACTCGCTGAGCTCGGCACGCCGGTCCAGGCCGCCGCCGGGCTCCTGGCGGGATGCGGGCTGCTCGTTCATGCGTCCATTATTCCCGGTCGTACGCACACCAGCCTGCCCCCGTCAGTAGTAGGAACAGCAGACGTACGCAAAGCCGTGACCTGGGTGGATGTCGGCTCGACCGGCAGTGTGGAGACGTGCCCGGACGGAAGGCAGCCGGGCGCGCAACCCCCTAGGAGAACCACTCCCATGACCACTGTCGCTGCGTACGCCGCCCCCGCTGCCAAGGCCCCGCTGGAGCGCACCACGATCGAGCGCCGGGCGGTCGGCGAGTTCGATGTGCTGATCGACATCAAGTTCGCCGGAATCTGCCACTCGGACATCCACCAGGCCCGCGAGGGCTGGGGTGAGGCCATCTTCCCGATGGTCCCCGGCCATGAGATCGCGGGCGTGGTCACCGAGGTCGGATCCGGCGTCACCCGGTACACCGTCGGTGACCGGGTGGGCGTCGGCTGCATGGTCGACTCCTGCCGTGAGTGCGACAACTGCAAGGCCGGTCTTGAGCAGTACTGCACCGGCGGCGGCATGACCGGCACCTACAACGCCCTCGACAGGAACGGCGAGCCCACCTACGGCGGGTACTCCCAGCAGATCGTCGTGGACGAGAACTACGTCGTCCGGATCCCGGACGGACTGTCCCTGGACGTGGCCGCGCCGCTGCTGTGCGCGGGCATCACCACGTACTCCCCGCTCAGGCACTGGAACGCCGGGCCCGGCAAGAAGGTCGCCGTCGTCGGCATGGGCGGCCTCGGCCACATGGCCGTCAAGATCGCCCACGCGCTCGGCGCCGAGGTGACGGTCCTGTCGCAGTCCCTGCGCAAGCAGGAGGACGGGCTGAAGCTGGGCGCGCACCACTACTACGCCACCAGCGACCCGAAGACCTTCGAGGAGCTGGCCGGCAGCTTCGACCTGATCCTGTCCACGGTCTCGGCCCCGCTGAACCTGGACCAGTTCCTGTCGCTGCTCAGGACGGACGGCGCGTTCGTGAACGTCGGCGCCCCCGAGGAGCCCGTCGCGCTCAACCTCTTCTCGGTGATCATGGGCCGCAAGTCCCTCGCCGGGTCCGGCATCGGCGGCATCCAGGAGACCCAGGAGATGCTGGACTTCTGCGCTGAGCACGGCTTCGGTGCGGAGATCGAGCTGATCGCCGCGAGCGAGATCAACGAGGCGTACGAGCGGGTGCTGGCGAGTGATGTCCGGTACCGGTTCGTGATCGACACCGCCACGATCTGAGCTCGGCCATCTGACTGAGCTCGGCATCTGACCGAGGGCCCCGGAGGTTCCCCCGCCCCCGGGGCCCTCACCGTGCCTCGTGCGCCCCCGGTGTGTGCCCGAACGTCCGCCGGAACACCTCGATGAACGCGCTCGCCGACGACCAGCCGCAGGCATGCGCCACGGCGGTCACGGACCGGCCCTCGGCCAGCAGCACCAGCGCGTGGTGCAGCCGCAGTTGGGTGCGCCACTGCGGGAAGGTCATCCCGAGGTCGGCCCGGAAGAGCCGGGACAGGGTCCGCTCACTGGCCCCGACCTCCCGGCCGAGCGCGCCGAGCGTCCGCTGGTCGGCCGGGTCCTCGTGCAACAGGGCGCACAGCGCCCGCAGTTGGGGGTGGTCGGGAGCCGGGAGGTGCAGCGGCTGCTGCGGCGAGGCCCGCAACTGGTCGAGCAGTACCGCCCGCAGCCGCCCGCGCTCGGGGGTGTCGTCCTGCGGGGCGCGCGTGTAGGCGAGGATCAGCTCGCGCAGCAGCGGGCCGACGCTCAGCACGGTCGGCGCGGTGCGGCCGAGCGGGTTGTCGGACGCGGGCAGGCCCACGAGATGCAGGTCGAGACCGCCGTACGCCCGATGCGCGTGCACGGTGCCCGCGGGCACCCAGACCGCCCGGGTGGCCGGGGCGACCCAGGACCCGGCGTCGGTGGTGACGGCGAGGACACCGCGGGCGGCGTAGACGATCTGGTGTTCGTCGTGGCGGTGGGCGTCGATGGCGGCGCCCGGGGCGAGGAACTGGGCGCGGGTGGGGGCGGCCGGCGTGTGGCGGATCTGCGTCATTGCTTGGCAGATTATCGAAAGCCCGACAGGTGCCGTCCCGCCGACGATGGCCAGGTGCGAAGGAACAAGTCGATCATTCTGCTGTCGGCGGGGCATGCCTGCGTCGACGTCTACCAGGGCGCCGTCGCCGCCCTCGTCCCCTTCTTCGTCGCCGAGCGCGCCTACTCCTACGCCGCCGCCTCGGGCGTCGTGCTCGCCGCCTCCCTCCTCTCCTCGGTGGCCCAGCCCCTGTTCGGGGCGCTGACCGACCGCCGCCCCCTGCCCTGGCTGCTGCCCGTCAGCACCCTGCTCGGCGGCGCCGGGATCGCGCTGAGCGGACTGGGGGACTCCTACGCGCTGACGCTGGCGCTGGTGGCGCTGTCCGGTCTTGGGGTCGCGGCGTACCACCCGGAATCGGCGCGCGTCGCCCGCCTCGCGTCCCGGGGCAGCCACACCGCGATGGGCTGGTTCTCCCTCGGCGGCACGCTCGGCTTCGCGGCGGCTCCGCTGCTGGTCGCGGCGGTCGTCGCGGGCGGTGGTCTGCGGCTGACCCCGCTGTTGGTGATACCGGCGGTGGTGGGAAGCGTGCTGTGCCTCGTGGCGCTGCGGGCGCCGGCGGAAAGGCCGAGGAAGCCGGGGGCGCGGGACCTGTCGGCGGGATCCGACGATCCCCGCTCCTTCGCCCGTCTGTCCCTGGCCGTGGTCTGTCGCTCGATCACCTTCATCGGCCTCAGCACCTTCATCGCCTTCCACGTCCAGGAGCGCACCGGCGGCGGGACGGCGTCCGGCACCGCCGCGCTGTTCGTCCTGTACGCGGGCGGCGCGGTGGGCAGTGTGCTGGGCGGTGCCCTGGCCGAGCGCTGGGACCGGGTCGCCGTGGTGCGCCGCTCGTACCTGCTGACGGTCGTCGCGGTGGCGGGCCTGGTGTTCGCCCCCGGCCCGGCGGTCTACGTCTTCGTCGCCCTGGCCTCGGCGGGCCTGTACGTCCCCTTCTCCCTCCAGGTCACCCTTGGCCAGGACTACCTGCCCACCCGCATCGGCACCGCGGGCGGCATCACCCTCGGCCTCACGGTCAGCGTGGGCGGCCTGACCACCCCGCTGATCGGCGCCGCGGCCGACGCGACGTCCCTGCGGACGGCCCTGGCCCCGCTGGCGCTGCTGCCCGCGGTGGGGTGGCTGCTGGTACGGGGGCTGCGGGAGCCCCGTGCGGCCGCGGACGCCGTGGTCACTTCTGGAGCGCCTTGATTCCGTCCTGGGCTGCCATGACCAGTTCCAAGCCCCGGGTGTCCTCGATGGGTTCGCGCATCTGGTTGGTCACGTAGGCCACCACCGAGCGGGTCTCGGGCTCGATCATGACGAGGGAGCCGCCCCAGCCGCCCCAGCCGAAGGTGGAGCCGAACAGGCCGTAGCCGAGACCCCAGCGGGTCGTCATGCCGAGGGTGCGGTCCTCGCCGTTGAACTGTTCCTGCCGGGCCCGGTCGGCACCGGCCGGGGAGAGGAGCCGTGTCGCGCCGACCGAGCCGCCGCAGGCCAGCGCGGACTGGACCAGGGCCACCGAGCGGGCGTTGCCGAAGCCGCTGGCGGCGGGGATCTCGGCGCGGCGCCAGGCGGGGCTGTTGCCGACGCGGACGCGGAGGGCGGGGGTGTGGGGCTCGGTCGGGTCGATGCCGCCGGGCGGGCTCGCCGAGTAGTCCTCGTCCTGGCCCGGGGGCGGGACGCTGGGGGCGACCCGGGTGTCGTGCTCGGCGGACAGGCCGATGTGGAAGTCGGCGCCCAGGGGTCCCGCGATCTCGTCGGCGAAGAACGTGCTCAGGGTGCGGCCGGTGACGCGGCGGACGACCTCGCCCACCAGGTAGCCCTGGGTGAGCGAGTGGTAGCCGGCGGCGCTGCCCGGCTCCCAGCGCGGTGCCTGTGCCGCGAGCCGGGAGGTGGCGGTGTCCCAGTCGTACAGCTCGGTCGGGGCGAGCGGCGGATCCCAGTCGGGCAGCCCGGCGGTGTGCGCGAGCAACTGCCGTACCAGTACCCGTTCCTTCCCGGCCGCCGCGAACTCGGGCCAGTACCGGGCGACGGGCGCGTCCACGTCGAGGGCGCCGCGATCGGCCAGGACCAGCGCGCACAGGGCCGTCATGGTCTTGGTGACGGACCAGACGTTGACGAGGGTGTCCCGCTGCCAGGGCACGCTCCGCCCGGCGTCGGCGTACCCGCCCCACACGTCCACCACCGGCTCGCCGTCCACGAACACGGCGACCGAGCCGCCCGCGTCCCCGCCGTCCAGGAACTCCGCGAGCGTGCTCGGCACGGCGGTGAAGAGATCGTCGTACGTGCCATGGATGTCGGCCATGCCGCTATGAAGCCCGGGTGGCGGGCTGGGCGCAACCGAAATTCTCGGGGCTCCTGGTCTCCTACGGCTCTTGGTCCCGCAGGCTGTTGACGGCCGCCTGGATCTGGAGCCAGCTCGGGTCGGCGTCGGTCGCGGCGTCCGCCGCGTCCAGATCCGCCGCCGACCAGGTCCGGAACCCGTCGGTCACGACGAGGTGTTCCTCCAGGTCGCGGCCCTCGCAGGCGTCCTCGGGGACTTCGGAGGTGCTGTGCAGGAACTCGGCGACGGCGGCCTTTGCGATGTCGGGGTCAGCGGTGCGGCCGGGCACGGACAGCAGGGCGAGTTCACCGGCTGCGGTGCCGACGAGGAGTTCACCGGCCGTGGTCGAGGTGAGCGCGGTGACCGGCGAGCCGTCGAGGACTGTGTGCTCCTCGCCCTCCTTGCTGTCGAGATCGAGGGCTACGAGGGTTCCCTTCGGCGTGCCCACCCAGAGCACGCCCGGATCGGTGCCGAACGCGAGGTTGTGCCGCGACCAGGCCCGCATCCGCTCCAGCCACTCCGGCGGATACGGATACCCCGGGCTGGGGTCGCCGAGGGTGGTCGACAGGACGCGCTCCAGGGAGGGGAACGCGAAGACGTCCACGGAGTTGTCGTACGCGTTGCCCCTGATCGCGAAGTGGCGTCCGTCCGCGCTGAACACAGGTTTCTCGTAGCCGTCGCAGTCCAGGATCAGGGCCCGCTGGAGGACTCGCAGCGGAGCGCCCGCGCTGCCCGCATCGTTCTGTGCTCTGGCGAAGAGGCCGTGCGTGGCGCCCTGATCGCTGCTGAGGGTGAGGACGAGCCCGCCCCCGGGATGCTCCGCGACCCCGGTGTCCCACCACGGCCCGGCCACCACGGTTCCCGTAGGGAGATCGATGGCGTCGGAGTGCTCGTAGGAGTCGTCCTCGGCGGCGGCAGGGGGCGAGGCCCACAGGGTCCGGCCATCGGGGCTGAACGCCAGATTCTGATACCTGGCGCCGTCCGGAACCCCGTCGGCGTCGGACACCCCTTCGGGAGTCCACCGCACGACCCCTCCCTCGCCCGAGATCAGCAGCTCGGCCCGCTCCGGGTGCCACGCCGGCACAGGAATCCGCTGGTATCGCTCCCACCCTGGCGCATCGCCGTAGGCGTCGGACTCACCGCCCGTACACCCGACCTCGCGCAACTGCCCGGCCCCGCAGTCCCACACCCGCACCGCGGGCCGCTCCGAGTCCAACCCGGCGACCAGCGGAAGCCGCGGATGACACACCAGCCGCTCAACAGGCGCCCCACCAGTGGTGCGCGCCCGAGCCAAGATCTCTATGACGGTCACGGCGACACCGTAGCCGTCACCACTGTCAGTGGCGGAGGCTCGCCTTCATGCGGAATCGCTCGGAGGCGTCGTGCGTTGAGGGCAGTGACCGAGCCGACTGACATTTGGAGGGGCCGTAATGGCTGGGCAGACGCAGAGGGCCGTGCTGGCCGGTGGATGTTTCTGGGGGATGGAGGAGCTGATCCGTCGACTCCCCGGTGTGACGTCGACCCGGGTCGGCTACACCGGCGGCGACGTGCCGAACGCGACGTACCGCAACCACGGCACGCACGCCGAGGCCATCGAGATCCTCTACGACCCCGAGCAGACCGATTACCGCGCGCTCCTGGAGTTCTTCTTCCAGATCCACGACCCGAGCACCAGGAACCGGCAGGGCAACGACATCGGGCTCAGCTACCGCTCGGCGATCTACTACGTGGACGACGCGCAGAAGCGGGTCGCCGAGGACACCATCGCCGATGTGGACGCCTCGGGACTGTGGCCCGGCAAGGTCGTCACCGAAGTGGAGCCGGTCGGCCCCTTCTGGGAGGCCGAGCCGGAGCACCAGGACTATCTCCAGCGCTACCCGAACGGCTACACCTGCCACTTCCCGCGCCCGGGCTGGCGACTGCCCACCCGCGCGGAGGGCTGAGCGGGGGACGGCCCCGCGCGTTGAGGCGGGGCCGCCCGAGTCCTACGGCGCTCGGTGCTCGGCGCCCGTGCGCTCAGTGCGCTCAGTGCGGGAGCGTCGCCGGGCTGCCGCCGTTCGCCTCGTAGCCCGCGACCGCCAGCGCGCGGTACACCGCGAACTCGGCCGCCGGGTCCGGGGACAGGGTCCAGGGCACGGCGCCGACATGGCCGTCGACGTGTATCAGCTGGTTCATGGCCTCGGCCCAGCGCTCGGCGCGGACCAGGAAGAACACCAGCAGATGGCGGACATGGGCGAGCATCGGGTCGTCCGCCCGGGCCGAGTGGACTGCGTGCAGCGCGCCGTGGATCGCCTTGGTCACGACCTCGCTCTGGTAGAAGCCGCTGACCAGGTTGACCTCGGGCAGGTGCTCGAACACCGCGAACAGCGGCATCGCCGCGAGCAGCGAGCCCTGCGGCGCGCGGGCCGCGGCGGCCTCCGCGAAGCCGTACGCCTGCTCACGCGAGCCGTGCCACTTCTCGCACCAGAAGTGCAGCGCGGCCAGATGGGCGCCCATGTGGTTCGGCGCGCGGTCCAGGATCTTCAGCCAGACCTGCTCGAACTCCGGCTGGGTGTAGGCGAGGCCACGGGCCACCGACAGCTCGACGATGTACGGGATCGGGTCGCCGGGGGCGAGCAGCGCGGCATCGCCGCAGGCCGCCTTCGCCTCCTCCATGATGATCCGGAACTCGTCCGTGCCGGGCGTCGCGGTGCGCCACGCCTGCTGCACCAGGAACTCGGCGTGGACCGCCGCGCCGCCCGCGTCCTTGGGCTGCTCGGCCCGCCACACCCGCAGCCACTGTCCGCCCGGGGTGTCACCGACGCCGCCCGGCCGCTGCTGGAGCTCCAGTGAGGCGGCGCCCGCGAAGGCCTGCACCCGCTGCCAGCGCCGCTCGCCGTCGCTCCCGGTGCCCGCGAGGAGCTGTCCCGCCGCGCGGTAGTCCTGGCTGCGCTGCACCAGGTCCAGCACATCCAGCAGGTCCTGGTCGGGGCCCGGCATGCGGACGTCCAGCTCCTCCTGCCGTGCGAAGCCATAGTTCTCGGGGTCCGCGGCGTCCGGGTGGCCTGCCGGGACCTGCTCGATCATGCCCCGGCGGCGCCGCATGACCGGCAGCACCACGAAGCCGATCATGAGCAGCGCCCACAGGACCAAGAGAATCTCCATGCCTCAAGGGTTCCAGACGGCGCTGACAATTGGCCAACCCGGTCCGCGGCCTGTGGACAACGGTCTGTGGATGACCGCTCCATGCGTCATCAGAGCCGTCGGCGCACTACGCTCGTGACCCATGAGCGACAGGCACATCAGTCAGCACTTCGAGACGCTCGCCATCCACGCGGGCAACACGGCGGACCCCCTCACCGGTGCGGTCGTCCCGCCCATCTACCAGGTCTCGACCTACAAGCAGGACGGCGTCGGCGGCCTGCGCGGCGGCTACGAGTACAGCCGTAGCGCCAACCCCACCAGGACCGCCCTGGAGGAGAACCTCGCCGCCCTGGAGGGCGGACGTCGAGGGCTCGCGTTCGCGTCCGGTCTCGCGGCCGAGGACTGCCTGCTGCGTACGCTGCTCAGCCCCGGCGACCACGTGGTCATCCCGAACGACGCGTACGGCGGCACCTTCCGGCTCTTCGCGAAGGTCGTCGCCCGCTGGGGTGTGGAGTGGTCGGTCGCCGACACCAGCGACCCCGCCGCGGTCCGGGCCGCCATCACCCCCAAGACCAAGGCCGTGTGGGTGGAGACCCCCTCCAACCCGCTGCTCGGCATCACCGACATCGCGGCGGTCGCCCAGATCGCCCGGGACGCGGGCGCGAAGCTCGTCGTCGACAACACCTTCGCCACGCCCTACCTCCAGCAGCCGCTCTCGCTCGGTGCCGATGTCGTGGTCCACTCGCTGACCAAGTACATGGGCGGCCACTCCGACGTCGTCGGCGGCGCGCTGATCGTGAGCGACGAGGGCCTCGGCGAGGAGCTGGCCTTCCACCAGAACGCGATGGGCGCGGTCGCCGGGCCCTTCGACTCCTGGCTGGTGCTGCGCGGCACCAAGACGCTGTCGGTGCGCATGGACCGGCACAGCGAGAACGCCACCAAGGTCGCCGACATGCTCTCCCGGCACGCGCGCGTGACGAAGGTGCTCTACCCGGGGTTGCCCGAGCACCCCGGCCACGAGGTCGCCGCCAAGCAGATGAAGGCGTTCGGCGGCATGGTCTCCTTCCAGGTGGCGGGCGGCGAGGAGGCGGCCGTCGAGGTCTGCAACCGCGCCAAGGTGTTCACGCTCGGCGAGTCCCTCGGTGGTGTCGAGTCGCTGATCGAGCACCCGGGCCGGATGACGCACGCCTCGGCCGCCGGTTCGGCCCTTGAGGTGCCGGCCGATCTCGTCCGCCTCTCCGTGGGCATCGAGAACGTGGAGGACCTGCTGGAGGACCTTCAGCAGGCGCTCGGCTGATCCCTTTGCGAGGGTTCACCAGCCGGTGAGCGGTGGAGTCACCTCCGACGGTGGCTCCACCCACGGGCGCGCCATCAGCGCCCACACCACGAACGCCACCGTCGCGGCGAACATCAGCAGCCACATCAGCCGCAGCGCGGCCCTGCGGCGGCGCAGCATCCGGCCGCCGCGCCGGACGGCGTTCGAGCACAGGTCGGGCGGTACGGCAGGTGCCGTGCGCTCCATGATCCGCCGTGCGGCGGCCTCGCGTTCGGACCGGTTCATGGCGTCGCCGCCCTCGCGCGGACGACCGCCGGTGCGGGGCCGCGCGGTGGGTGCAGCAGGGTCGCGGTGGCCCGGTCGCAGATCGTGCGCACCCGTTCGACGGGCAGTCCGAGCAGGGCCGCCGTCTGCTGCTCGGCCACCCCTTCGTACAGCATGAGCACGAGGATCAGGCGTTCCTGGGGACCGAGCACGGCCAGCGGGCTGTCGGGGTGCGGGCGGGCCCGGCCGAGTCCGCCGTACTGGTGCCACGCTCCCCGCGCGTAGCGTCCGGCCAGATGCTGACGGGCGTGGTCATAGGGGTCCTCGCCGCGCAGCCGGTCCCAGCCCGCGTACGTATGGGCGAGGGCGAGCGTCAGCAGGCGCCGTGCGCGGGGGTTGTCGGCCGGTGCCTCCGCCGTGAGCAGGGTGGCGGTGTGCAGCAGCCGGCCCGCGGCGCCCGCGACGAACGCCTCGAACTCCCGGGTCCGGCGTGCGTTTTGGGACACAAGCCGTTCTCGCACCGCGCCTCCCGCCTGAGGGCGACCGCCTGAGTGGTCGGATCCCGGCCACGTACGGGCGTACGAAGGGGACCCGGTCTCATATGAGGCCCGTGAGTGGCCCAGGGTCAAGAGCCGGGCGGCACGCGCGTGCGGAGCCGTGGGCTCCGCGGGTTCAGGAGGCCGGGGTCGGCTCGGCTCCGGGCATGCCGTGGGCGGCCATGCGGGTGGACAGCGCGGTGTTGAAGCGCGTGAGGAGCGTGCAGAACGCCTCGCGCTCCCCCGGTGCCCAGTCGTGTGTCAGCTCGGCCATCAACTGACGCCTGGAGGACCGCACTTCCTCCAGCCGGGACGCCCCGCGCGGGGAGAGCTGAAGCACCACGGCCCGGCCGTCCTCGGGGTGCGAGGTGCGCTTGACGAGCCCGGTGTCGACGAGCGGAGCCACCTGCCGGGTGACCGTCGAGGAGTCGATGCCCATGCTCGCGGCGAGCGCCTTGACCCCCATGGGGCCTTCCTTGTCGAGGCGGTTGAGCAGCAGGTAGGCGGCGCGGTCCATGGAGTTGCGCACCTGCCCCACCCCGCCGAGCCGGGTCTGTTCGGCACGGCGGGCGAACACCGCCACCTCGTGCTGGAGGGTGTCGAGGAGACCGGTGTCACCGACGGTCGACATGTCCATCGACATTTCAGGTGTTGTGGGCATGGCCGGAGGCTCACTTCATGAGGGCTGCTGGGTTGGGGGACAGGGTACGCGGCCGGAAGGCGGGCCGTACCTGCGCTGCGAAAACCCGTCTCGGTGGTTGGTCACGGCGGCAGTGGGCGCGTGTGAACTGCGAGACTTGAGTCATGAGCTACCGCAAGGCCGACCTGTTGCCGCCGGTCACGCTCGACGACGTGCGCGGCGCCCAGAAGATGCTCACAGGCGTGGCCCGGATGACCGCGATGGAGGGCAGCAGGCACCTGTCCCAGCTGGTGGGCGCCCCGGTGCACTTCAAGTGCGAGAACCTCCAGCGGACCGGTTCGTTCAAGCTGCGCGGTGCCTATGTCCGGATCGCCGGGCTGCTGCCGGAGGAGCGGGCCGCCGGCGTCGTGGCGGCCAGCGCCGGCAACCACGCGCAGGGGGTCGCGCTCGCTTCAGCGCTGCTCGGGGTCCGCTCGACCGTGTTCATGCCGAAGGGCGCCCCGCTGCCGAAGATCAGTGCGACCCGGGAGTACGGCGCCGAGGTGCGCCTGCACGGCCAGGTGGTCGACGAGACGCTGGCCGCCGCCGAGGAGTACGCGGCCGCGACCGGCGCGGTGTTCATCCACCCCTTCGACCACGCCGACGTCATCGCGGGTCAGGGCACGGTCGGCCTGGAGATCCTGGAGCAGTGCCCGGAGGTGCGCACGATCGTCGTCGGGATCGGCGGCGGCGGTCTCGCCGCCGGTATCGCGGTCGCGGTGAAGGCGCTGCGGCCCGATGTGCGGATCGTGGGCGTGCAGGCGGCGGGCGCCGCGGCGTATCCGCCCTCGCTGGCGGCCGGGCATCCGGTGTCGGTGCGGAACCCGGCGACGATGGCGGACGGGATCAAGGTCGGACGGCCCGGCGAGGTGCCGTTCCGGATCATCGGCGAACTGGTGGACAAGGTCCGCACGGTCACCGAGGACGAGCTGTCCACGGCGTTGCTGCTCTGTCTGGAACGGGCCAAGCTGGTCGTGGAGCCGGCCGGGGCGAGCCCGGTCGCGGCGCTGCTGAGCGAGCCCGGCGCCTTCGAGGGCCCGGTGGTCGCGGTGCTCTCCGGCGGCAATGTGGACCCGGTCCTGATGGAGCGGGTGCTGCGGCACGGCATGGCGGCGCAGGGCCGCTACCTGGCCGTACGGCTGCGGCTGACGGACCGGCCGGGCGCCCTCGCCACGCTTCTCGGGGTGTTGTCAGGGGTCGACGCCAATGTCCTCGACGTGAGCCACGTACGGACCGATCCCCGGCTCGGGCTCACCGAGGCGGAGGTCGAGCTGCACCTGGAGACGAAGGGTCCGGCGCACTGCGCCGAGGTCGGGCAGGCCCTGCGCGAGGCCGGTTACACGGTCATCGACTGAGGTCATCGACCGAGGTCAGCGGCTTCCGTTCACTCGTTCGAGAAATTGCATTGTGAGACGCGATACATCGCGTTATGGTGTGGGCGAATCCAGGCTTCCCGAAGAATCCCCGACGACGTGGAGACTCATATGCCAGGCGCCATCCATGCCGAAGGTCTGGTGAAGACCTTCGGCGACGTAAGGGCACTGGACGGTGTCGACCTCGATGTGCCCGAGGGCACCGTCCTGGGCCTGCTCGGGCCGAACGGCGCGGGCAAGACCACCACCGTCCGCTGTCTGACGACCCTGCTGCGCCCCGACAGCGGCAAGGCCGTCGTCGCCGGGGTCGACGTGCTCAAGCACCCCGACACCGTGCGCCGTTCCATCGGTCTTTCCGGCCAGTTCGCGGCGGTCGACGAGTACCTCACCGGCCGCGAGAACCTCCAGATGGTCGGCCAGCTCTACCAGATGAGAGCGAAGGCCGCGAAGTTCCGCGCGCAGGAGCTGCTGGAGCAGTTCGACCTCGCCGACGCCGCCGACCGCCCGGCCAAGACCTACTCCGGCGGAATGCGCCGCCGCCTCGACCTCGCCGCGGCCCTGGTGGTCTCGCCGCCCGTGATGTTCATGGACGAGCCGACGACCGGCCTCGACCCGCGCAACCGGCAGCTGCTGTGGGAGGTCATCAAGAAGCTCGTCTCCGGCGGGACGACGCTGCTGCTGACCACGCAGTATCTGGAGGAGGCCGATCACCTCGCCCATGACATCGCGGTGGTGGACCACGGCCGTGTCATCGCCCAGGGCACCTCCGACCAGCTCAAGGCCCGCACCGGCGGCGAGCGCGTGGAGGTCGTGGTGCACGAGCGCGAGCACATGGGGACGGCCGCGGAGGTGCTCAGCGGCTTCGGCAAGGGCGAGACCACCGTCGAGGAGCACATGCGCATGCTCACCGTCCCGGTGAGCGGCGGCGCCAAGCTGCTCGCCGAGGTCATCCGTGAGCTGGACACCCGCGGTATCGAGATCGACGACATCGGCCTGCGCCGCCCCACCCTCGACGACGTCTTCCTCTCCCTGACGGGACACATGGCCGAGGAGAAGGACGCCGAGACCGACAAGGAGACAGTCAAGTGAGCGCCGTCACCGACGCCGTGCCGGTCATGGCCCCGGCCCATCCGCTGGTCCAGTCCGTGCGGGACTCCCTGGTCGTGGCCAAGCGGAATCTGATCCGTATGTCCAGGATCCCCGAGATGATCATCTTCGGGCTGATCCAGCCGATCATGTTCGTGGTGCTGTTCAGCTATGTCTTCGGCGGCTCCATGAACATCGGCGGCACCACCGACCCCCAGGTCTACCGCGAGTTCCTGATGGCCGGCATCTTCGCGCAGACCGTCACCTTCGCCACCGCGGGCGCCGGAGCGGGCATCGCCGACGACATGCACAAGGGGCTCATCGACCGCTTCCGCTCCCTGCCCATGGCCCGCGGCGCGGTACTCACCGGGCGGACCCTGGCCGATCTGGTGCAGACCGCGCTGACCCTGTTCGTGCTGGCGATAGTCGCCCTGCTGGTCGGCTGGCGCACCCACACCAGCTTCGGCGAGGTGCTCGGCGCCTTCGGCCTGCTGCTTCTGCTCGGCTACGCCTTCACCTGGGTCGGCGCGCTGATCGGCCTGTCCGTGCGGACCCCCGAGGCGGCCACCTCGGGCGGACTGATCTGGCTGTTCCCGGTCACGTTCATCTCCAACGCGTTCGTGGACTCCAGCCGGATGACCCCCTGGCTCCAGCACGTCGCCGACTGGAACCCCTTCAGCGCCACGGTCCAGGCCTGCCGGGAGCTCTTCGGCAACCCCGGGGTCTCCACCTCCGACGCCTGGCCCATGCAGCACCCGGTGTGGGCGTCGCTGATCTACTCGGTCGTGATCGTCGTGGTGTTCCGCACCCTGGCGGTCCGCAAGTACCGCTCGGCCTCGGCGTGACGCGGCGCCCGTCGGCATGACGAAGCCCCCGGTGCCACGCGGACCGCGCGGACGCCGGGGGCTTCGGCAAGGGCGTACTGGGCTGCGTCAGCCGCTGTACGGCTCGGCCTTCAGGATCCGCACCGAGGCCGTCTTGCCGTTCGGCAGCTCGTACTCCGCGTCCTCGCCGACCTTGTGGCCGATCACGCCGGCGCCCAGCGGGGACTGCGGGGAGTAGGTCTCGATGTCGGCGCTGGCGTACTCACGCGAGGCGAGCAGGAAGGACAGGGTGTCGTCCTCGTCGCCGTCGAAGGCGATCGTCACCACCATGCCGGGTGCGACCTCGCCCTCCGCGGACGTCGGCGCCTCGCCGACCTGCGCGTTCTCGAGAAGCTGGGTCAGCTGGCGCACGCGGAGCTCCTGCTTGCCCTGCTCCTCCTTGGCCGCGTGGTACCCGCCGTTCTCGCGCAGGTCCCCCTCCTCGCGCGCGGCCGCGATCTTGGCGGCGATCTCCGTGCGCGCAGGACCAGTAAGGTGCGCAAGCTCGTCCTTGAGCTTGTTGTACGCCTCCTGGGTCAGCCAGGTGACGGACTCGCTGGTCTGGGTCACAGGTGCTCCTCGTCGGTACTGGGAATACAAAGCATCGCCCTACCCAGAAGAATGTTCCCTCTCGGATGGGCGAAACCACGAGCCTAACAATTCAATGGCGCCAGGGGGAGGACATAAGCCACCAGAATTACGTCAACGCAGGTCAGCACCTACGTATTGCGAGCGAACCCGCCGCGGCCGGTCGGCGACCGGCCCGAGCTCAGTCCGCCTGGCAGCCGAGCAGCTCGGCCGTGGTGCCCTCGGCCCTGGTACGGAGGGTGACGACCTTGTCGATCCGGGTGGCGTCCCCGTCGAAGCGGAAGTCCCCCCGGCCCACCTCGGAGCCGTCCTGGGACTGGGACCGGATCGTGCAGTAGCCGGAGGCGCCGGAGTCCTTGCGGACCTCCAGATGCACCTGGACCGCCTTCTCCGAGAAGTCGTACTCGATGATCTCGGCGCTGATCCTGTTCTGGCCGACGTAGTGATAGCCGAAGTAGCCCACCACCGCCACGAGCAGCGTGCCGAGGACGACGGCGGCGAGCTTGAGCCGACGGTCGGCACGCTCGTCCGAGGGGCGCCCGTAACGGCCCTCGGGCAGTCCTGTGCTCGCCGTGGTCATGATCGTCCTCTCGGCGGGGCCGGGCCCCGGAATTATTCGGCCCCCGATTCGGTCACTATAGAAGCCGCCTTTTGCGCCCGTTCACACGGGGGCGCCGACCGACGAGGATTGAGTCTTGACTGACCAGCTGCGACTGATGGCCGTGCACGCCCACCCCGACGACGAGTCGAGCAAGGGCGCGGCCACCATGGCGAAGTACGTGTCCGAGGGGGTGGACGTGCTGGTCGTGACCTGCACGGGCGGGGAGCGCGGCTCCATCCTCAACCCCAAGCTTCAGCACGACAAGTACATCGAGGAGCACATCCACGAGGTACGCAAGAAGGAGATGGACGAGGCCCGCGAGATCCTCGGCGTCAAGCAGGAGTGGCTCGGCTTCATCGACTCCGGTCTGCCCGAGGGCGACCCGCTGCCCCCGCTCCCCGAGGGCTGTTTCGCCCTGGAGGACGTCGACAAGGCGGCCGGTGAGCTGGTGCGGAAGATCCGCGCCTTCCGTCCCCAGGTGATCACCACCTACGACGAGAACGGCGGCTACCCGCACCCCGACCACATCATGACCCACCAGATCTCGATGGTGGCCTTCGAGGGCGCGGCGGACACCGAGAAGTACCCGGAGGGCGAGTTCGGCCCCGCGTACCAGCCGCGGAAGCTCTACTACAACCAGGGCTTCAACCGCCCCCGCACCGAGGCGCTGCACCAGGCGATGCTCGACCGCGGCCTGGAGTCGCCGTACGGGGAGTGGCTCAAGCGCTGGGACGAGTTCGAGCGCACCGAGCGCACGCTGACCACGCACGTCCCGTGCGCCGAGTTCTTCGAGATCCGCGACAAGGCGCTGATCGCGCACGCCACGCAGATCGACCCCGACGGCGGCTGGTTCCGGGTGCCGATGGAGCTCCAGAAGGACGTCTGGCCGACGGAGGAGTACGAGCTGGCGAAGTCCCTCGTCGATACCTCCCTCCCCGAGGACGACCTCTTCGCGGGCGTCCGCGACAATGCCTGACATGAGCGCAAGCGCAAGCCTGGCAATGACGCACCTGGCCACCCTCGCCAAGGAGGTCGACGAGGACAAGGTCACCCCCGGTGTCCTCGGCTTCATCGTCTTCGCGGTGATGGCCCTGGCCGTGTGGGGCCTGATGAAGTCGATGAACAAGCACATGGGCAAGGTCGCCTTCACGGAGGCCCCGGACCCCGAGGCGGCCGAGTCCCCGGCGGACGCCCCACGGGACTCCGCGAAGGGCTGACCCCACCGGTCGGCGCTACCGCGCGTGCTCGGCCAGTGACAGCAGCAGGTGCGCCGACTCCGGCCGTACGTGGTCGGAGTGGGCGCCCGACCAGCCGCGCCGCCGGACGTACACCTGCGAGGCGTCGACGCTGACGAACCGGTGGTCGAGCTCCTGGTGCGGATACGGCTCGCCCGCCCCGCGCAGCCGGATCGCGGAGACCGGCGCGGGCGCGGTGCCGATGCCCCCGTGCCCGACCCCCGCCCGCCTCTCGGCGAGCCCGTGCCAGAACCCGGTGGCGAGGTCGGCCCGCGCGTGGGTCGCCACGACCGGGCCGTGCAGCGGCGCCCCGTCGAGCGCGTTGAACAGGGTCGAGAAGGCGTCGCGCGGCGCGGCCATCTGGAACAGCAGCATCGAGTCCGCGGTGAACGGCCGGTCCGGCGGCCGGGGCGTGCTCCAGCCCAGCGTGTCCGGCCCCTCCGCCGCCCACCGCACCGCCTCGCACAGGACGCGGCACCCGAAGGAGTGCCCGACCAGGTGCAGGTACTGTCCCTCCCGCGTGGCGAGCACGGGCGGCGCCGCCGGATCGCCGCGGAGGGCGTCGACGTACCCCAGCAGCCGGCCCAGGACCCGGCCCGCGTGGCCCTCCGTGCTCAGGGCGTGTGTGCGGGCGCGCATCCTCCGGTACTCGCGCATCCCCCGGCGCTTTCCCGAGGGCCAGCACAGCAGGACCGTCCACGGCCGCCACTCGGGCAGCCCCGGGTAGCGCTCGGGGGAGTACCGCTCGGCCGCGTGCGCCAGCAGGCCGTCGAGCATCGCTCGGGCGTCCTCGGGCGGGGTGCGCCAGCCGTGCGCGTACACCAGCAGATCGGTGGCCCACTCGGGTGGGGTCAGCTCCTCGGTGAAGTGGTCGAGCAGCCGGTCGGCGGGCACGGGCCGCAGTCCGTGCGCGGTCTCCTCCAGCAGCCGGCCGTCGGCCCCGAGGCGCACCACCCGCACCTCGCTCATCCGGCGCTCTCCTGTCCGGCGGCGCGTTCCAGCCGGGTGTCCATGCCGCTGTGCAGGGTGTAGGCGAAGCCGAGGGGATTGCGCAGGACATCGGCGAAGTGGCGGGCGACGGCGTGCGCGATGTCGCCCGCCGTCCCGGTGCCGTGCAGATAGCGGCTCAGGAACTCCAGCGCGTACTCGGCCGCGAACATCTGCGGCATCTCGATCTGCGGGCCCAGCACACCCCGGGCGCCCGCCTCGATCAGCGCCACGCTCAGGAACTTGTGGTCGCCGCCCTCCGGCACCCCGGCATGACAGGCGTTCAGCACAACGAACGGCTGGAAGGGGCTGTCGCTGCCGTACTCGCGTCTGCGGTCCCGTACCGTCTGCGCGTCGATGGTCTTCCTGTCGGTCAGCCTGAGGGCGAGGGAGGCGGGCTGGGCGCCGTTGGGGACGTAGTGGCCGTGGCACCAGAAATACATGACCTGCTCGCAGAGGTCCTCCTGGTCCAGGGCGTCCACCAGCTCGCCGCGCGTCGTGCGCTCCACGAACCGGGTGCCCTTGGCCAGCACGGCGGCGACGTCCGCGGCGCGGGTACGGCCCCTGCGGTCGAGGCGGGTGTCGTGGTTGAGGCTCACGGCCGGGACGTCCGGGGCCTCGCGCAGCCCGCCGACCCACGGGTAGTGGCCGCCGGTCTGCTCGATCTGGTGGCGGTGGCCGAGGAAGCGGCGGAACAGCCAGGACAGCGTTCCGTCGTCCTTCGGATCGTACGGAACCTGGTTCCGCTGCAGGCACACCATGGGCCACGGCACATGCAGGTCCGAGTCGAAGCGGACCCGCAGCCCCTCGCGGCTGCCGAGCGCCTCGGTGAGATAGCCGCGGAAGCGTACGACCCGCTCGTCCGCGCTGCCCAGAAGGGTGCCGTGCAGCAACTCCGAGCCCACCAGGGCCAGTTCGCTGACGATGCCGTGCACCTCAGCGACCGGGCGGGAACGCAGGTCCACGAGGGTCGCGTACGCGTTCTCGGGTTCGTCGTCCGGCTGATGGTCGACGAAGTGTTCCTTCCACTGCCTGCACAGCCGGGCCGATGCCGCGCGTACGTCGGCCGGGCGCACCGACAGGTCGACGCAGTGCTCGGTGCCGTGCAGCGAGGGCACGGCGGGGCCGTACAGCCGGGCGCGGATCCGGTCCTCGCCCAGGCTGTCCAGGGTGACGGTGATGTCCGGGCCGCGGGTCAGCCGGTCGGGGAGGGCGGTGAAGCCGCGGCTGGGGTCCTGTACGACTCGCACATGGAGTTCGGTGGCCATGGCGGGCTACCGGCCGCGCGGGATGGCGGCGTGCGGTGCCGCGTGGCTGCCGGGCCGGTCGCTGTCGAGGATGTCGAGCTCTGTTTCCACTTGTTGCAGGACCGTCCCGGTGCGTTCGAGGGCGATGGTGAACCGGAGGCGGTGGGTTCCGGTGCGGTGCGGGGTGAAGTCGAACTCGGCGCCGTGGGCCTGCTCTTGGGAAGGGCGCAGAAGCGCTGACGGCGGTTCCAGGGAAGCGCGGGTCAGGGGGAGGGCGGTGGCGGTCAGCCAGGGCGCGGACCGGAGGCCGGCCGCCCACGGGTGGCCCGGCTCCGGGGAGACGCGCAGGAGGAGACGGGCAGTGGTGTCGGCGGCGGGGGAGTCGTCGAGGAGGGTGATCCGGACACGGCATCGGGGGTGGCCCGGGGTGCCGGGGAGGGAATCCGTGCGGACAGGCGTGTGGTGGGTGAGGACGAGGTCGCGGGCGGCGGGCGGGATGCCGGTGGCGACCCCGCTCTCCATGAACGCGCCGATGGCCGCGATCAGTTCGCTCGCCCGCGGAACGCGGGCCGGCAGCAGGCCGGCGATGCGGTCGTAGTCGTCCGGGCCCGGCGGTCCGCCACGCACGACGAGGAGGGCACTCCGCCACGCCTGCCCGGTCAGGTCGTCCAGCAGGTCGAAGTCGGCGCTCGCCATGCTCGCGAACGCGCTCGACATCTCCTTCCCGGGGATCCGTGCGGCGATCTCCAGATTCGTCCAGGCACGCCCGTGCGGACACCCGGTCGCGAGGAACGCCCGCTGGACTTCCAGCCATTGGTCCAGGGAGCCGCCGCCCGGCGTGCCGGTCGGCCCCAGCGCCTTACGGTGCATGGTCCAGGCCTCCCCGAGGGCGTCCTGGCACTGCGAGAACAGCACGCCGGCCGTCGTCCACTGCGACCGTGCCTCCTGTGGCCGGCCGGCGGCCTCATGCGCATGCCCCAGCCAGAACAGGGTCCAGGCCATACCCCTGGTATCCCCGGCGGCCTCGTGTGCCGCGAAGGCGCCCCGTGCCGTGTGGAGAGCGGCATCGACGGCGCCGCTCCGCGTCCGCAGCCTGACCCGCTCGGTCTCCACCCAGTTCTGGCCGCGGATGTCACCGAGGGCGTCGAACAGCTCGTCGGCCTCTGCCAGCAGCTCCTCGGCCGCCGCGTCCAGTCCACGCAGCAGGTCCACCCGGGCCAGGTGCAGCAACGCCTGGCCGTGGCCGCGCCGGCAGTCGAAGGCCCGGTGCAGATCGGCGGAGAACCGCAGGTGACGGGCGGCCTCGTCGACCTTGCCCTGGTCGCACAGTACGGCCCCGCGCACCAGGTGGTGCCAGGCCGAGTGGATGTCCTCCGCCGCGGGTGCCGTACCGAGATCGGTCAGGGCCGTGTCCAGACGACCGGCCGCGTGATGGTTCGCGGCGCTCTCGTGGGCGGCCTCCGGGCCGGGGTCGCCCTCGACCAGCAGCTGCGCCACGTCCGGCAGGCCCACCTCACGCGCGAGGGCGCACAGGGCCCGGCGCACCGCAGGGTGATCCCTCGACGAGCGGTACAGCCCCACGAGCCGGTGGGCGTCCCCGAGGAAGGCCAGGACCGTCGCCAGCGCACTGCTGAACAGCTCGTCCAGAGGATGCTTCCGCTGCTGCCTGACGTCGGCGGCCAGTCGCAGGAACTCGTCCAGATGCGCGGCGAATACACGGGGGGCGAGCACGTCCGGAGGCTTGTCGTCGGAGAGCACGCGAGGGCGCCCGTCCAGCAGGCTCGCCGCGTCGTCGACGATCCGCGCGGCGGTCCCGGCCGGCTCCGGGCGCTCCCGGTAGCCCATCCGCCCGCGCATCGTCTGGCGCGCCGGTGCGGACAGCAGGAACATCTCATCGGTGTCGCGCAGCCGCTGCACCAGCCCTCGCCGTACCAGGCCGGACACCGCGTTTCCCACGTCCACGGGCCGGACCGTCAGGATCGTGAAGGGAGCGCGGGACGGCCTTGCGGCCAGGACCTCCAGGAGCGTGAGCTCCTGGCTGGTGCAACCGAGCAGAGCGAGCTCGACCAGACCTTCCGGACTGCTCACCGCCCGGAGCCGATCGAGCGGCACATCGTGCGCGAGCGCGCCGGCCAGACGCACGAGCGACGGCAGTCCTCCCGTGGCGGACGGGACGAGCGATCCGCTCCCGGACTTCTGGCAGAGCCGTGCGAAGAGTTCCGCGGC
This sequence comes from Streptomyces cinnabarinus, assembly GCF_027270315.1. Lineage (NCBI taxonomy): Bacteria > Bacillati > Actinomycetota > Actinomycetes > Kitasatosporales > Streptomycetaceae > Streptomyces > Streptomyces cinnabarinus. The sequence continues at coordinate 5,653,934 of NZ_CP114413.1, forward strand.
ATCCTGCCCGTCGAGCGGCCCCACCTCGTGCAGCCGGTCGATGTTCCGCCATCCGCGCCGGCGGCGCGAGGTGACGATCACCGTCAGCCGGAGGCAGCCCCGTAACACCTTCAGCAGGGGGTGCGCGGCGGGACCGATGTCGTCCAGGACCACGATCCGCTCACGGAAGTGCTGCGCGCACTGCTCCCGCAGCAGTCGGCCGAACGCGCGGCCGGACTGGTGGGCCGCCCGCACGACCGGCACCTGCGGTGCCCCGCATTCCGCCAGCAGCCGGAGCAGCGTGCCCGGCACATCCACCGTGTCATCGCCGAGGCAGAGCCAGTGCACCGGAACGGGGTCCGCCCCCGAACGGCGGCGCTGCTCATGGCCCAGCCGCCGGGCCGCCTCGGCCGCCAGGGCCGACTTGCCTACGCCGGGCGGGCCGTGCAGGACGTGCACGGAGGTGTGGCTCGCCCGCCCGTCGGGGCCGGTGGGCACGCCACCGAGGACCGAGAGGAGTTCGGGCTCCCGCCCCACAAACCCGTCCCGGTCCGGGGACGGCGACGGTTTACGCAGGTCAAACGCCACTGGACCTCCCGGCGACCGTCACCGCCACCCCCATCACCTCCCGGGCATGCCGACTCGGCACCATCCCCAACCTCCAAGCCTGCCAGCCCGCCTCCAGGTTCACGCCCCGTTCCAGCAGAAGTCGGTACGCGCCTACGTACTCCTCCAGCTTCTCGTCCCGCGCCCCATGGCCGCCCCGCGCCAACTGCGCCAGCTCCTCCTGGGCCACCGCCGTGCCGACCTCGACGCCGCCCGGTGCCGCGTACGGCAGCAGCGTGCAGCGCAGGAAGCGGGACCAGTCCTCGCCCCGCCGGTCGCCGTAGGAGGTGAACAGGGCCGTCGCCTCGTCACACAGCGAAAGTGCCTGCTGGGTACGGGCGTTGCCGGCGTCCACCACCGCCAGCTCCAGGCAGGTCCAGGCCTCGCCGTGGGCGACCCCGATGCGCTGGAAGTCCGCCCGCGCGTCCACCAGGAGCTGGCGGGCGAAGCCCGAGTTCCTGAGCGAACCCGTCTGGGCGGCGCGCAGGTCCCGCGTCGCCCGTGCCGAGTGGTGGCGGGCGCACGCGAGGCCGTACACGTCCCGCATCCGGGAGAACATCGTGCGGGAGCGTTCCAGTTCGCGGACCGCCTGGTCCAGGCTGCCGGTCTCCTCCAGGGCCTGGCCCAGGTAGTACAGCGTCCACGCCTCGCCGCGCGCGTCCTCGTTCTCCCGGTGCCGGGACGCCGCCTGGCGCAGGCCGTCGACCGCCGGCGAGGGGTCGCCGTCGACCAGCCGGGCGCGGGCCAGCTGGGTCAGCGCCCAGGCCTCGCCGCGCGCGTCACGGGTGCGGCCGTACAGGTCGAGGGCGGTGCGCAACTCCCGCTCCGCGCGCGGTACGTCGCCCATGCGCAGGCCGAGCTGGCCGAGCTGGAAGTGCGCCCAGGCCTCGCCGTGCACCGACTCGCCCGCGCGGTGCAGGTCCAGGGAGCGGGTCAGCAGGTCCAGGGCCTCGGAGAGGTGGGCCCGGTCGCGTTCGACGGCCGCCAGGGCGTGCATCGTCCAGGCGCGGTCGGTGGCGAGCTGGGGCGGGGCCTGGAGGTCGAGGGCCTCGCGGAGCTTGCGCGCGGCCTCCGTCAACTGGCCCTGGTGGTGCAGGGTGATGCCGAGGGAGCACAGGGCGCGGGCCGCTCCGGCGTCCTGGTGGGCCTCCAGGTAGAGGTCGACCACCGACGCCAGTGTCGTACGCGCCTTGTCCAGCTCGCCCAGCTGCCGGGCCGCGATGCCGGTGCGCCACTGCACCGAGCGCATCAGCAGGCCCTGGTCCACCGCCTGGGCCAGTTCGCTGATCTCGCCCAGCCGGTACAGGTCGCCGCGCAGCAGGCAGTAGTCGCACAGGGCGCCCAGCAGTTCCAGCACCGCCGACTGGTTGACGCCCTCCGCGTGCCGCAGCGCGGAGGTGATGAAGCTGGACTCGTCGTCGAGCCAGCGCAGCGCGTCGTCGAGGGAGGTGAAGCCGTGCGGGCTGAAGCGGTCGGAGCGGGTGGACATGTTGCCGTCGACCAGGCGCAGGACCGAGTCGGCGAGGTCGGCGTAGTTGACGATCAGGCGTTCCTGGGCCGAGGTGCGTTCGGCGGGCTCCTCCTCGTCGAGGAGGCGGGCGTGGGCGAAGGCGCGGACCAGTTCGTGCAGCCGGTAGCGGCTGCCGCGGACGTGGTCGATCAGGCCCGCCTCGGCGAGGGCCGCCAGATGACGGGTGGCCTCCGCCTCGTCGGTCGCCAGCAGCGCGGCGGCCGCCGCGGCGCCCAGCGAGGCCCGTCCGGCCAGCGCGAGGCGGCGCAGGAGACGGCGGGCCGGCTCGGACTGGTCGGTGTAGCGCAGCCACAGCACCCGCTCGACCGGTTCGACGGGGCCGTACGCGCCCAGATCGGTGGCCAGGCGCCGGGGTGAGCGGGGGCCCAGGGAGGAGCCCGCGATGCGCAGGGCCAGGGGGAGTCCGCCGCACAACCGGCGGATCCCGTCGGCGGATTCGGCGTCGTAGGGGCCCGAGGCGTCCTGGGCCACCGCGCCCAGCAGCTCCTCCGCGCCCGCCTCGTCCAGGGGCTCCACCGGAAGCTGGTGGACCCAGGCGACATGGTCGTCGGGCAGGGCGAGCGGCTCGCGCGCGGTGACCAGCACCAGGCTGTCGGAGCGCTCCGGCAGCAGGGTGCGGATCTGCTCCGGGTCGTGGGCGTCGTCGAGGACGACGGTGACCGGCAGCCCGGTCAGATGCTGGTGGTACAGCTCGCTGAGCCGTTTGACCTGCTGGTCGGGGGCGGTGCGCTCGCGGAAGAGCAGTTGCTCGCGCGGGGCGCCGAGCCGGTTCAGCAGATGCAGCAGGGCGTCCCGGGTGGACAGCGGCGGCTCGTCGCCGCTGTCGCCGCGCAGGTCCACCACGCAGGCGCCGCGGAACTGGTCCTTCAGATCATGGGCCGCCCGCACCGCGAGCGCCGTACGGCCACTGCCGGGCGCCCCGTGCAGCACCACGACCGTGGGCCGGGTCTCGGTGCTCGCGCGGGCTGCCTGTACCCACTGCCCGATCCGCCCCAGCTCCTGCCGCCGCCCGGCGAACACCCCGGCCGGTTCGGGGAGTTGGCCGAGCGACTGCTCCAGGACGGTGCGCCTGCGCGCCGCCGCGCTCTTGTCGGTGCCGCGCAGCGGCGGGGCCGACCCCGTCGACGCGCTCAGCACCCGCTGCTGGTCGAGGAAGGGCCGGATGCCGCGTACCTCCAGCGCGGTCAGCCAGGCCAGCCGCAACTGCTCGGGCCCGCCCGGCTGTCCGACCGCCCCGGCCTGGTGGTGCGCGGCCGGCAGATGGGTCCCGGCCACCTTCACCACGGTCGCCACGGCGCCGACCACCCCGGCGGTCACGCCCGCGCCCACCGCCGTACCCATACCGGTGCCGAGCGCCAGGTCGGCGACCGCGGCGGTGATCCCCGCGACGCCCGCCACCAGCAGCGGAGTGCCGCCGCCGTCGCGGGCGTAGCGCTGGCCGAAGGTGAGCCGGCCGGCCTGTGTCTCGTCCAGCGCGCTGGTGTACGTCTCGTACTCCTCGGCCGCGGTCTGCGCCATGGCGTCCAGCGCGCCCCGCGCCCGGGACAGCAGTACGTTCCCGTCGGTGCGTCCGCCCGAGCGGCGCACCTCCTCCTCCACGGCCCGAGCCAACAGCCGCTCGGCCTCTGTCCGATGGCTGTCCCGCATGTCACTTCCCCCTCCGGCGGCAACGGCATTCTTGGTCAAGTGTGCTGCGGACGGGACGCCGTGGGGAGAGGGCCGGAAGATCGGGCTCGTGGGGTGTGCTGCGCTGTGCGGGCCCAGGTACTGCGGCAGGATGGACCCCATGCCGAACCGACTGGCCCATGAGACGTCTCCGTACCTGCTCCAGCACGCCGACAACCCGGTCGACTGGTGGCCCTGGTCGCAGGAGGCGTTCGAGGAGGCGCGCGGCAGTGGCAAACCCGTGCTGCTCAGCGTCGGGTACTCGAGCTGCCACTGGTGCCATGTGATGGCTCACGAGTCCTTCGAGGACGAGGCGACCGCCGCCTACCTCAACGAGAACTTCGTCAACGTCAAGGTCGACCGTGAGGAACGCCCCGACGTGGACGCCGTCTACATGGAGGCCGTGCAGGCGGCCACCGGCCAGGGCGGCTGGCCCATGACGGTCTTCCTCACCCCGGATGCCGAGCCCTTCTACTTCGGCACCTACTTCCCGCCCGCCCCCCGGCACGGCATGCCCTCCTTCCGGCAGGTGCTGGAGGGCGTCCGGCAGGCCTGGGACGGACGCCGGGACGAGGTCTCGGAGGTCGCCGGGAAAATCGTCCGCGATCTCGCCGAGCGGGAGATCTCCTACGGCGACTCCCGGGCGCCCGGCGAGGAGGAGCTGGCGGGGGCGCTGCTCGGGCTCACCCGGGAGTACGACGCGCAGCGCGGCGGGTTCGGGGGCGCGCCGAAGTTCCCGCCGTCCATGGTGATCGAGTTCCTGCTGCGCCACCATGCGCGGACCGGCTCCGAGGGCGCCTTGCAGATGGCCGCCGACACCTGTGAGCGGATGGCCCGGGGCGGTATCTACGACCAGCTCGGCGGCGGCTTCGCCCGGTACTCCGTGGACCGCGAGTGGGTGGTGCCGCACTTCGAGAAGATGCTCTACGACAACGCGCTGCTGTGCCGGGTCTACGCCCATCTGTGGCGGTCGACCGGGTCCGAACTCGCCCGGCGCGTCGCGCTGGAGACCGCCGACTTCATGGTCCGTGAACTGCGCACCGGCGAGGGCGGGTTCGCCTCCGCGCTCGACGCCGACAGCGATGACGGCACCGGGAAGCATGTCGAGGGCGCCTACTACGTCTGGACCCCCCACCAGCTCCGCGAGGTTCTCGGGGACGACGCGGAACTCGCCGCCCAGTACTTCGGCGTGACCGAGGAGGGGACTTTCGAGGAGGGCGCCTCCGTCCTCCAGCTTCCGCAGCAGGAGAACGTGTTCGACGCCGAGCGGATCGCGGGGATCCGGGACCGGCTGCTCGCCGCCCGCGCCGAGCGCCCGGCACCCGGCCGGGACGACAAGGTCGTCGCCGCCTGGAACGGCCTCGCCATCGCCGCGCTGGCCGAGACCGGCGCCTACTTCGACCGCCCCGACCTCGTCGAGGCCGCGGTGTGCGCCGCCGATCTCCTCGTACGGCTGCATCTGGACGAGCACGTCCGGATCGCCCGGACCAGCAAGGACGGGCACGCCGGGGCGAACGCGGGGGTGCTGGAGGACTACGCCGACGTCGCCGAGGGGTTCCTCGCGCTCGCGTCCGTCACCGGTGAGGGCGTCTGGCTGGAGTTCGCCGGATTCCTGCTCGACCATGTCCTCGCCCGGTTCGTGGACGAGGAGTCGGGGGCGCTGTACGACACCGCGGTGGACGCCGAGCGGCTCATCCGGCGCCCGCAGGACCCGACCGACAACGCCGCCCCCTCCGGCTGGACCGCCGCCGCGGGCGCGCTGCTGAGCTATGCCGCGCAGACCGGCGCCGAGCCCCATCGCACCGCCGCGGAACGGGCGTTGGGCGTGGTGAAGGCGCTCGGTCCGCGGGTGCCCCGGTTCATCGGCTGGGGGCTCGCCGTCGCCGAGGCCTCACTCGACGGGCCGAAGGAGGTCGCGGTCGTGGGCCCCGCGCTGGACGACCCGGCCACCCGCGCCCTGCACCGCACGGCCCTGCTGGGCAGCGCGCCCGGTGCCGTGGTCGCGGCGGGGACTCCGGACAGTGACGAACTGCCGTTGCTCGCCGGGCGTCCGCTGGTCGGCGGTGAACCGGCCGCCTATGTCTGCCGTAATTTCACCTGTGACGCCCCGACGACCGACCCGGAACGGCTGCGGACCGCGCTGAGCGGCTGAAGCTTTGCGACAAGGTGCGGTCGGGGGCGTTCGCGGGCTGCCCAAATTGCGCGTGTGTTCGGTTAGATCCCGCTAGTCGCCGCACCGTTCCGAAACAAGCTATTTATCGGAACAGCTCCCGCGCTTCACACTTCCCCCCTAATCTCTGCACAGTGACGCGACGCGTGTGACTGCCCGTCGCGACAGGGGGTTTTGGGATCTGGGGGGATCTGTTGCTCACGTCTGTCTTCATTGCTGTCGTCTCACTGGCGTTGTTCTGGATGGCCGCGTTCACGCTGTGGTGGCAGATGCACGCCTGGCGCACGCCCGAGGTGCTCGCCTCCACCCGGTTCAGCAGACCGGACGGCGGTGAGCATCTGTCCTTCTCGCTGCTGCTCCCGGCCCGGCACGAACAGGCCGTGCTGGACCACACCATCCAGCGGCTGCTGGAGTCGAGCCACACCGACTTCGAGATCATCGTGATCGTCGGCCACGACGACCCGGAGACCACCGCGGTCGCCGAGCGGGCCGCCGCCCGCGACCAGCGCGTGCGCGTCGTCGTCGACACCCACGAGAAGAAGAACAAGCCGAAGGCCATGAACACGGCGCTGCCGCACTGCCGCGGCGATGTCGTCGGGGTCTTCGACGCCGAGGACCAGGTCCACCCGGAGCTGCTCGCCCACGTCGACCACGCCTTCCGCTCCACCGGCGCCGATGTCGTCCAGGGCGGCGTGCAGCTGATCAACTTCCACTCCAGCTGGTACAGCCTGCGCAACTGCCTGGAGTACTTCTTCTGGTTCCGCTCCCGGCTCCACCTGCACGCGCAGAAGGGGTTCATCCCGCTCGGCGGCAACACCGTCTTCGTCCGCACGGACGTGCTCAGGGAAGCCGACGGCTGGGACCCCAACTGCCTGGCGGAGGACTGCGATCTGGGCGTCCGGCTCTCCAGCGTCGGCAAGAAGGTCGTCGTCGCCTACGACTCCGACATGGTGACCAAGGAGGAGACCCCCGGCAGCCTGATGTCGCTGCTCAAGCAGCGCACCCGCTGGAACCAGGGCTTCCTGCAGGTCTACCGGAAGAAGGACTGGAAGCAACTGCCCACCTTCGGGCAGCGGTTGCTCGCCCGCTACACCCTCACCACCCCGTTCCTCCAGGCCTTCACCGGCCTGATCATCCCGCTCAACGTGGCCATCGCGCTCTTCCTCGACGTGCCGGTGTCCATCGCCTTCATCACCTTCCTGCCGGCCGTCACCGCGCTCGTCACCTTCGTCTTCGAGCTCGTCGGACTGCACGACTTCGGCAAGCAGTACGGACTTCGTGTCCGCTTCGTGCACTACCTGAAGCTCATCGTCGGCGGTCCCTTCTACCAGGTGCTGCTCGCCGGTGCCGCGATCCGTGCCGTCTGGCGCGAGCAGCGCGGCCGTAACGACTGGGAGCTGACCACCCATGTCGGCGCACACCTGAACCAGTCCGACGTGACCCGAGAGGACGTCCCCGCGTGACCTCCACCCTCCCCGCGGTGACCACCGAGGTCACCGCGCAGCGGCAGCCTGCGCCCGAAACCGGTCCGACCGAGCGCCCCGCCCCGCCGAAGAGACTGCGCACCTCCCGGCCCGACCTGCTGCTGTGCGGCGTACTGCTCGTTGCGATCCTCGTCGTCCAGGGCTGGAACATCGCCGACTACCCGACGCTCAGCGACGACGAGGGCACCTATCTCGCGCAGGCCTGGGCGGTCCAGGAGGGCAAGGGCCTCGCCCACTACACGTACTGGTACGACCACCCGCCCTTCGGCTGGATGCAGATAGCCCTGCTCACCTGGATACCCTCGCTGATCAGCCCCGAGTCGATGACCGTCGGCTCGATGCGGGCCGCGATGCTGGTGATCAGCGGCATCAGCGCGGTCCTGGTGTACGTGCTCGGCCGCCGGCTGGCGCTGCCCCGCTGGGCCGCCGGACTCGGCATGGTCCTCTTCGGGCTCTCCCCGCTCTCCGTGGTCCTCCAGCGCGAGATCTTCCTCGACAACCTCGCCGTGATGTGGACGCTGCTCGCGTTCACCCTCGCCGCCTCCCCGAGCCGCCATCTCTGGCACCACTTCGGCGCGGGCATCGCCGCCGCGACCGCGGTGCTGACCAAGGAGACGATGCTGTTCGTCCTCCCGGCGGTCCTGGTCACCATGTGGCGGCACAGCCACCGCGACACCCGTAAGTTCGCGGTGACCGGCGCGATCACCGCCTGCACCCTGATCGGTCTGTCGTACCCCCTCTTCGCCCTGCTCAAGGGCGAGTTGTTCCCCGGCGCCGGACACGTCTCGCTCTGGGACGGCATCAAGTACCAGATGACCCGGCCCGGTTCGGGCTTCATCCTCGACCAGGGCTCCGGCTCCTACGGCGTCCTGCAGTCGTGGCTCTACTACGACCGGGTGCTGCCCCTCGGCGGTCTCGCGGGCGCGCTGCTGCTGCTCGCCACCTGGCGCTGGTCGGTCACCGCCCGCGCTCTCGCCGGGCCCTGCGCCGCGGTCGCCATCCTCGCCCTGGTCGCCATGCGGCCCAGCGGCTATCTGCCCGCGATGTACATCATCCAGGCGCTGCCGTTCCTCGCCCTGGTCCTCGCCGGTGGCACCGCCTCCGTCGCCCATGCCGTGCTGCGCAAGGGACGGGTGCACAAGGCGGGCCGGTACACCCTCGCCGCCGTCCTCGCGATCGGCGCCGGCGCCTATGTCGTACCGCGCTGGTACGACGGCGCCCGCACCGCCGTCACCACCGACGCCAACGCCCCCTACCGGGCGGCCTCGAAGTGGCTCAGCACCGAGGTGGAGCAGCCCGAGAAGACCCGGGTGCTCGTCGACGACGCGCTCTGGCTGGACCTGGTGCACGCCGGATACCGGCCCGGCAACGGCGTCATCTGGTTCTACAAGGCCGACCTCGACCCCGCGGTGACCAAGACGATGCCGCGCGGCTGGCGGGACATCGACTACGTCGTCGCCTCCCCGACCGTACGACGGGACGCGGACGACCTGCCCAACGTGAAGGCGGCCATGGAGCATTCGACGCCCGTCGCCGTCTTCGGCAAGGGCGAGGACCGCATCGAGATCCGGCAGATCCAGACCGCGGGAGGCGCCCGATGAGCCAGGAATACACGACTCCCGTACCGGATCTGGAAGCCTCCGAGGTTCCCGAGCCCGGTGCCGTCACCATCGTCGTGCCGACCTTCAACGAGTCGGCGAACATCCGCGAACTGCTGCACCAGATCACCGAGTCGGTGCCCGCGCGGCTGCCCTGTGAGGTCGTCTTCGTGGACGACTCCACCGACGACACCCCCGAGGTGATCAAGGAGGCGGCGCAGGACTGCCCGTTCCCGGTGGCCGTGATCCACCGGGACGAGCCGGTCGGCGGGCTCGGCGGGGCGGTCGTGGAGGGGCTGAAGGCGGCCACCTCCGACTGGATCGTGGTGATGGACGGCGACTGCCAGCATCCGCCGTCCCTGGTACCGGAGCTGGTGGCCACGGGTGAGCGGGCGGGCGCCGAACTCGTCGTCGCCTCCCGGTACATCAAGGGCGGCAGCCGGGCCGGGCTCGCCGGGAGCTACCGGGTCGCGGTCTCGCGCGGGGCGACCTGGCTGACCAAGTCCCTCTTCCCGCGCCGGCTGCACGGCATCAGCGACCCGATGAGCGGCTTCTTCGCGATCCGCCGCCAGGCGGTGACCGCCGACGTCCTCAAGCCCCTCGGCTACAAGATCCTGCTCGAACTCGCCGTGCGCAGCCGCCCCCGCCAGGTCGCCGAGGTGCCGTTCGTCTTCCAGGACCGGTTCGCGGGCGAGTCCAAGTCGACCGCCCAGGAGGGCCTGCGGTTCCTGCGCCACCTGGTCGGACTGCGCACCGCGACCCCGGCCGCCCGCATGATCGGCTTCGGGCTGATCGGCGCCTCCGGCTTCCTGCCGAACCTGCTCGCCCTGTGGATCCTGACCGGCCTCGGCATGCACTACCTGCCCGCCGAGATCGTCGCCAACCAGTTCGGTGTGGCCTGGAACTTCCTGCTCATCGAACACCTGCTGTTCCGCGACCGGCGGCTGCACCGGCGCTGGTGGGACCGCGCCGGACGGTTCGCGCTGCTCGCCAACGCCGACCTGGTGCTGCGCATCCCGCTCATCGCGCTGTTCGTGCACCGGTTCGGCATGGACGCGCTCACCGCCACCGCCGTCGCCCTGGTCACCACCTTCGTCCTGCGCTTCGCCGCCACCGAGGCGCTGGTCTACCTGCCCCGCAGGAAGTCCGGCGGGGAGCAGCACAGGAGCCGCACAGCAAGGAGCACCACATGAGACACCGACGGAGAACGGCCTTGATCGCGGTGGGCACCCTCACCGCCGGGCTTCTCCTGACCACACCTCAGTCAGCCGCAGCCGCCAACCTGATCAAGAACCCCGGCTTCGAGACCGCGGGCAGCGGCGATATGCCGTACTGCTGGTCCAAGTCCGGCTGGGGCGACAACGACTTCACGTTCCAGACCGTCGGTGACGCCCACTCCGGCTCCAAGGCGATGAAGGTCGAGCTGACCCGCCGTGCCTCGGGCGACCGCAAGGCGCTGATCACCGAGTCCACCGACTGCGCGCCGGTGGTGTCGCCGGGCAAGCAGTACGACCTCGGCCTCTGGTACAAGACGACCACCCCGGACGCCAACCTCACCCTGTTCCGGCACGACACCACGGCCGGCTGGCAGTACTGGACCGACCTCAAGACCCTGGACATGGCGGGCAGCTGGACCGAGGCGACGGTCCGCACCCCCGAGGTCCCGGCCGGCACCGACCGCATCAGCTGGGGCGTCTCGGTCTACGGCACCGGCTCGGCGACCACCGACGACTACACGATGGAACAGGTCGCCGACGTCACCCCGCCGCCGGACTGCACGGGCACCGCCCAGGAGTGCGCCAACGGCCGCTGGGACGTGCTGCCGGTGCAGAACCCGGTGCGCTCCATGCACTCCGTCGTGCTGCACAACGGCAAGGTGCTGCTGATCGCGGGCTCCGGCAACAGCGAGGAGATGTTCGAGGCGGGCACCTTCACCTCCGCGGTGTACGACCCGGTCAACGGCACGTACAAGATCGTCCCCACCCCGAAGGACATGTTCTGCGCCGGCCATGTCCAGCTCCAGGACGGCCGGGTGCTGGTGATGAGCGGCAACAAGGGCTATCCCTCGGCGGACGGCACGATCGGCTACCAGGGGTACAAGGACTCGTACATCTTCGACCCCGAGACCGAGACGTACACCAAGACCAACGACATGAACGACGGTCACTGGTACCCGTCGGCGACCGTCCTCGGCAACGGTGACGTGATCTCCTTCGGCGGGCTGAAGGAGGACTCCACCGGTTCGGTGACCGCCGAGCTCTGGTCGGACGCCGAGCAGAAGTGGCTGGAGCTCTGGAAGGTCAACCAGACCTGGTCCTACTGGGGCCTGTACCCGTCGATGATCCTCATGCAGGACGGCCGCCTCTTCTACTCCGGCAGCCATGTCTTCGGCAACAACATCCCGGGCACCGGTTCGGCGATCTACGACTACGGCGCCAACTCCGTCACCCAGGTGCCGGGGCTCCAGCGCAAGGACGAGCGGGACCAGTCGGCGAGCGTGCTGCTGCCTCCGGCGCAGGACCAGAAGGTCCTCACCCTCGGCGGCGGCAACATCGAGTCCAACCCGGACGGCAACCGGCTGACCGACATCATCGACCTCAAGCAGCCCAACCCCTCCTACGTGGCCGGGCCGCCGATCCCGCAGGGCACGGTCGACCTCGGCAACGGACCCGTGCCGCAGACCGGCGCCCAGGGCAAGATGTACGTCTCCGCGGTCCTGCTGCCCGACGGCAAGGTGCTGGAGACCGGCGGCGCGCTGCACAACCGTGCCAACCCGGTCTACGAGACGTCGATCTTCGACCCGGCGACGGAGACCTTCGACCAGGTAGCCGCCGACCCCGAGGCCCGCGGCTACCACTCCTCGGCGTTCCTGCTCCCCGACGGCCGGGTCATGACGACCGGTGACAACCCGGGCAACGGCTCCTGGAACCACAACGTGTCGATCTACACCCCGCCCTATCTCCTCAAGGGCGAGCGTCCGGCGATCACTTCGGTGATCGACACCGAGTGGACCTACGGCGACACCCAGCGGATCACGGTGGACCGTCCCATCGCGAAGGCGGAGCTGATCCGCCCGGCGGCGGTGACGCACTCCTCGGACCCGAACCAGCGCTTCGTCGACCTGCCGCTCTCGGTGGACGGCAACAACATCGACCTGAACGTGACGAGCAACCCCAACCTGGCCCCGCCCGGCTGGTACATGCTCTTCGCGGTCGACGCCAACGGTGTCCCGTCGGTGGCCAAGTGGGTCCATCTCTCCGGCCCCGAGGCCCTGAAGGCGACGGACGCCTCGGCGCACGTCCACTCCTTCGCCGACGACCTCTCCGGCAAGGTCACGGGCCCCGGCAAGAAGCGCACCGCGCAGAAGGTCAGCCCGACCGTCTCCGGCTGTGACCGCCACTACGGCTCGGCCAACGTCTGCGTCCCGACGGACTTCCCGCCGACCGTGAAGGCCACGACCAAGTCCCGCTGCGACTGGCTGAAGAAGAACGACTACGGCCGCCTGAAGCTCAACGGCAAGGACGACCCGCTGAAGCTGGACCCGAACAGGGACGGAAAGGCCTGCGGAAAGGGAGATCTCAGGAAGCGCTAGACATACGTAGGGGCGCGGGGAACTGCGCGACCAGCCACAACGGCGCCGCGGTTCCCCACGACCTTTCGCTCAACGGTCCTCCGAGCGGAGCGACAGGGCGCGTTCCACGATGGCGACAAGCTGCTCGTGGTGCGCGCCCTTCCAATACGCCCGCCCACAATCCCGGCACTGCGCGAACACGTCGTACGACCTCTGCGTACCACCGTGGAGCTGATCCGCGACCTCCTCCTTCGTGGCCTCCTTCAGCAGGCCGTTGCAGGCGGTGCATCGGGTCCAGGGCCGGAGTTCAGGCCGGAACCGCTCCAGGACGTCCCGGAGTTGGTCCTCCGGTTGCGTGCTGTAGACGTAGGCCCCGGCGAACAGTTCACGCCGCCGCAGCAACCCCCGATCCCGGCTGAGCATGACGCGCCGCTCCGCAGCGGACCGCGCCGCGAGGGCCGGATCGCCGATGTCCGTCGACTCGTACGCCGTGTCCACCCCGAGCAGCCGCAGGCGTCGCGCCAGCGTGCCGAGGTGGACGTCGAGCAGGAAGCACAGGGGAGCGCCGGGCACCCGCTGGGGCCGCTCGACGGCCCGCACCCGCACCGCGTCGCCCGCCTCGGCGACGTACGACACGGTCACCTCGCGGCCGTTGACCTCCAGCGTCCCGACCTCGGTGAGGGGTACGCCGAGGGACTCCACGACATGGCCGAGGGAGGAGACTCCGTCGGTGGTCAGGGCGGTGACGCCCACGCGGCGTCCGTGCGGGACGAACAGGGCCAGTTCGGGGGCTACTTCGAGGTGGATCTCCGGTCCGGTCACGCGGTCAGGATGCCATGGGGGAGCGGCCCGGGTTCAGGGCTTTTCCGGGGGCAGGCCGTGCTCGATGACATCCAGGGCGTGGTGCAGCAGTTCGCCGAGGTCGTCGCGGAAGTCGTGCTCCGCCCAGTACAGGGTGATCTCCGCGAGGCCGCCGATGAGGGACATCGTGTAGACGCGGACCTCCAGGCTCTCCGGGTCCCGGCCGGTGCGCTCGGCGATGGCCTGGGTGAGCATCTTCCCGGTGACCGACATGGTCTCCAGCATCCGGGAGCGCACCGCGGGCACCTGGACCATCAGATGCGACCGCAGCTTCAGGACGTCCAGGTCCTCCGCGAGCCCGACGCCGACGGCCTTGGTCATCACATGCCGCAGCGTCTCCATCCACGGCTCGTCGGCCGGCCGCTTGCGGATCTCCTCCATCAGCAGCGGGTCGAACTCGTCGGTGAGGACGATGTCCTCCTTGGTCGGGAAGTAGCGGAAGACCGTGGACGGCGACACTTCGGCCCGCTCGGCGATCTGCTCGACGGTGGTGGCGTCGTAGCCCTGCTCCCGGATCAGTGCGTACGTCGCGTCCCGGATCGCCGTCCGGGTCTTGATCTTCTTCCGCTCCCGCAGTCCCAGGTGGGAGTGGTCGGCGGAGGTGGTGCGTGCGGCCGTCATGCAGGTCATTGTCGGGCATCGGCCGAGCCGGGGACCAACTCCCCGGTGTCCTTGTCGTCGGCCCCGGCATCCGTCAGGAACACCGCCGCCAGCAGCGCGGCCACCAGGGAGGCGACGGCGCAGACCAGCAGCACCACGCCCATGCCGTGCACATAGGCGCTGTTCGCGGAGGCCACCAGGTCGGCGGCGCCGGTGCGTTCGGCGACGAGATGGGCGGCGACCACGGACTCCCCGGCGGTGTCGGCGGCCTCCGCGGGCAGCCCGGTGGCATCGAGCCGGTCGCGGAAGACCCCGGCGAGCAGACTGCCGAGCAGGGCGATGCCGACGGCGCCGCCGACCTGCCGGAGCGTCATCAGCAGCCCGGAACCGCTGCCGGCCCGGTCGGCGGGCAGGGTGCCGAGGGCGGCGTCCATGGCCGGGACCACCGCGAGCCCGAACCCGAGCCCGGCGACCGAGAGCCACAGCGCGGTGAAGCCGTAGCCGGACTCCACCGTCGTACGGCTGCCCAGCAGCGCGGCGAAGGCCAGGACCGCCAGGCCCGCGCTCACCACCGCGCGCGCCCCGAACCGGGCCACGACCGGCTGGGCGGCCCGCGCGGCGACCAGCAGTCCGCCCATCATCGGCAGCAGCCGCACACCGGTGCCGAGGGCGTCGTGGCCGAGGACGGCCTGGAGGTAGGGCGGCAGCACGAACAGCAGGCCGGACAGGACGAACATCACCAGCGTCGCGGCGAGCGTGTTGAAGAGGAAGCCGCGGTGGGCGAGGAGCGTCATGTCGAGCATGGGGCGGGCGGCCCGCCGTTCGCGCAGGACCAGCGCGGTGATCAGCAGGACGGCCGCGGTGAGCGTGCCCAGCACCAGGGGGTCGGCCCAGCCGCGCGCCGGGGCCTCGATGATCGCGTAGACCAGGGCGCCGAGGCCGGTCGCGGTGAGGGCGGTGGAGACGGTGTCGACCCTGGGCGAGGCGGGGTCCCGGGTCTCCGGCAGCAGGAACAGACAGGCGGTGATGCCGAGCGCGGCCATCGGGACGTTGACCAGGAAGACCGAGCCCCACCAGAAGTGGTCCAGCAGCCAGCCGCCGATGATCGGGCCGAGCGGCAGGCCGAGCGCGGAGGCGGCGGACATCACGCCGACGGCCTTGGTGCGCTCCTCGGGGGCGAACAGCGAGGGCAGCACGGACAGCGCGAGCGGGGTGACCAGGGCGGCGCCGACGCCCATGACCGCGCGGGCGGCGATCACCGTGTCCACGTCCCCGGCGAGCGCGCCGACGACGGAACCGGCCAGGAAGACCCCGAGTCCGGCGATCAGCATCCGGCGGCGCCCGAACCGGTCGCCGAGCAGTCCGGCGGGGAGCATCAGCGCCGCGAAGACGACGACGTAGGCGTCCGCCATCCATTGCTGCTGACCGGTGGTGGCGCCGAGGTCGGCGGCCATGGTCGGCAGCGCCACATTGAGGATCGTCATGTCGAAGCCGAGCGTCAGCATGCTCGCGACCAGGGCGGAGAGGGCCCACCAACGGCGGGAGTCCGGAGTGACAGTAGCCATGAAATGAGAGTAGCTCTCAAAAGGTGCCCACTGTCAAATGTGTGCGGGCATGAAAAAGGGCCACGGTCGCTCGAACCGTGGCCCTCGCTCTGCCGGAGACGGGCTATCCGTGCTGGTACGCCACCAGGGAGATGCCGACGTAGTGCACGACGAACGCCGCCAGGGTGAAGGAGTGGAACACCTCGTGGAAGCCGAACCAGCGCGGTGAGGGGTTCGGGCGCTTGATGCCGTAGATCACGCCGCCCGCGCTGTAGAGGAGGCCGCCGACGATCACCAGGACCAGGACCGCGATGCCGCCCGAGCGCATGAAGTCGGGCAGGAAGAAGACGGCCGCCCAGCCCATGGCGATGTAGCAGGGGGTGTAGAGCCAGCGCGGGGCGCCGACCCAGAAGACCCGGAAGACGATGCCCGCGGCCGCCGCCGCCCAGATCCCCCACAGCAGCCACTGCCCCTTGGCGCCCGGCAGGAGCAGCAGGGTCAGCGGGGTGTAGGTGCCCGCGATGATCAGGAAGATGTTGGCGTGATCGAGGCGGCGCAGGATGCCGTCCATCCGCGGGCTCCAGTTGCCCCGGTGGTACAGCGCGCTCACGCCGAACAGCAGACAGGCCGTGAGGACGTAGATCCCGCAGGCCATGCGGCCTCTGGAGGAGTCGGCGAGGGCGGTCAGCACCAGGCCCGCGATGAGCACGGCCGGAAACATGCCGAGATGCAGCCAGCCCCGGAGCTTGGGCTTGACCGGATGCAGGGAGAGCGCGACGGAACCACGGCCGGATGCCGGCAGGTCCGCGGGCGCGTCGGGGACGGACGCAGTCATGGTCCGAATCGTACCTACGGAACCGTAGGTTACGTAGCAGTCCGGACAGCAAGAGTGGCCATCATCTCACGGGAGTTGACGCCTGTACGGCCTCCGGCTGAAGCGGACGTGGCCAGCCTCACGCTCGCTCACCTGTGACGCCCTCTGGACATATGCGCACTCCCGTCGGATGATCAAATGAGTGCGGTCGGCACCGGATGAGCGCCAGGTACCCCTCTGGCAGGCATCCGGGTCGCAGCCCCCACGGGGCCTCCAACAAAAAATCCCTCATTTAGGAGCAATCGTGGCGCGCGACAACGCGGCTCCCTCCGTCGTTCCCACCAACCACCAGGAACTGATCTCGTGGGTGAACGAGATCGCCGAACTGACCCAGCCGGACAACGTGGTCTGGTGCGACGGTTCCGAGGCCGAGTACGAGCGCCTGTGCGGGGAGCTCGTGGCGAAGGGCACCTTCCGGAAGCTCGACCCGATCAAGCGCCCCAACTCCTACTACGCGGCCTCCGACCCGACCGACGTCGCGCGCGTCGAGGACCGCACCTTCATCTGCTCCGAGAAGGAGGAGGACGCGGGCCCCACGAACCACTGGATGGCCCCCGCGGAGATGCGTGCGGTCTTCTCCGGCGAGCAGGGCGTCTTCCGCGGCTCGATGCGCGGCCGGACCATGTACGTCGTCCCGTTCTGCATGGGCCCGCTCGGCTCCAAGCTGTCCGCGATCGGCGTGGAGATCACCGACTCCGCCTATGTCGCCGTCTCCATGCGCACCATGACCCGCATGGGACAGGCCGTCCTCGACGAGCTCGGTGAGGACGGCTTCTTCGTGAAGGCCGTGCACAGCGTGGGGGCGCCCTTGGAGGCCGGCCAGGCAGACGTGCCGTGGCCGTGCAACCAGACCAAGTACATCTCCCACTTCCCGGAGTCCCGCGAGATCTGGTCCTACGGCTCCGGCTACGGCGGCAACGCCCTGCTCGGCAAGAAGTGCTACGCCCTGCGCATCGCGTCGGTGATGGCGCGGGACGAGGGCTGGCTGGCCGAGCACATGCTGATCCTGAAGCTCACGCCCCCGCAGGGCGAGTCCAAGTACGTCGCCGCCGCCTTCCCGTCCGCCTGTGGCAAGACCAACCTCGCCATGCTGGAGCCCACGATCTCCGGCTGGACGGTGGAGACCATCGGCGACGACATCGCCTGGATGCGCTTCGGCGAGGACGGCCGCCTGTACGCCATCAACCCCGAGGCCGGTTTCTTCGGCGTCGCGCCCGGCACCGGTGAGCACACCAACGCCAACGCGATGAAGACCCTGTGGGGCAACTCCGTCTTCACCAATGTCGCCCTCACCGACGACGGCGACATCTGGTGGGAGGGCATGACGGAGGAGACCCCGGCCCACCTGACGGACTGGAAGGGCAACGACTGGACGCCCGCGTCCGACGTTCCGGCCGCCCACCCCAACGCCCGCTTCACGGTCCCGGCGTCCCAGTGCCCGATCATCGCGCCCGAGTGGGAGGACCCCAAGGGCGTCCCGATCTCCGCGATCCTCTTCGGCGGCCGGCGCGCCACCGCCGTACCGCTGGTGACCGAGTCCTTCGACTGGAACCACGGCGTGTTCCTCGGCGCCAACGTGGCCTCCGAGAAGACCGCCGCCGCCGAGGGCAAGGTCGGCGAGCTGCGCCGCGACCCGTTCGCCATGCTGCCGTTCTGCGGCTACAACATGGGCGACTACATGGGCCACTGGGTCGACGTCGCCAAGGACAAGGACGCCGCGAAGCTCCCGAAGATCTACTACGTCAACTGGTTCCGCAAGAACGACGAGGGCAAGTTCGTCTGGCCCGGGTTCGGCGAGAACAGCCGCGTCCTGAAGTGGATCGTGGAGCGCCTGGACGGCAAGGCGGAGGGCGTCGAGACCCCGATCGGCGTCCTGCCGGCCAAGGGCGCCCTCGACACCAAGGGCCTGGAACTGCCCGAGGCCGACCTGGAGTTCCTGCTCACGGTCGACAAGGAGATCTGGCGCGAGGAGGCCGCGCTGGTCCCCGAGCACCTCAACACCTTCGGCGACCACACCCCGAAGGAGCTGTGGGACGAGTACCACGCGCTGGTCGAGCGCCTGGGCTAGTCAGTCCCCTCACAGACCCCCGCGGCCGGCCTCCGATGGGAGCCCTGACCAGTGATCGTCACGGGCCGGCCGCGGGTGGCGGCACGATGTCACGAACCCGGCCCCGCACAACGGCGTGCGGGGCCGTGCTGCGCGCTCCCCCGCTGGGATGGAATTCCTGCGTCCGGTGAGGGCAACGCCGCTCGTGGCGAGCGCCGGCGGGCGGGCGCCCGGCGGAAGGCTGGCGCCCATGCGCACACCTCTTGTACGGCGGGCATGGCGCCGCGGCCGACCCGTCCTGGCCCGCGCCGGGACCGTCGCGGCGACCGTACTGGCCCTCGTCCTGACCCTGCCCGGCACCGCGACGGCTGCCCCCGGCGACCTCGACACCGACTTCAGCGGCGACGGCCGGGTCGTCACCGACCTCGCCGACGACGATCAGGCCTACGACGTGGCGGTGCAGCCCGACGGGAAGATCGTCTCCGTCGGCACCTCCACCGACTACTCGGTGCTGGAGGGCCGCTGGGCGCTGACCCGGCACAACGCCGACGGCACCCCGGACACCGGCTTCGGTGACGGCGGCACGGTGACGACCGCCATCAACAACATGGAGCCGGACCTCCAGTGGAGCGAGGCCAACGCCGTGGCGTTGCAGCCCGACGGCAGGATCGTCGTCGCGGGCTACAGCTGGCGCGGCTACGAGAACTGCTGCTGGTTCACGGTGGCCCGGTACAACAGCGACGGCAGCCTGGACAACACCTTCAGCGATGACGGCAGGTTCTTCGCCGACATCGACGGTCCGACCGAGGCCCGCGACGTGGCGATCGACTCGTCCGGCCGGATCGTCGTGGCCGGTTACACCGGCGGCGAGGTGGCGGTGGTCCGCCTCAACGGCAACGGCACCCCGGACACCTCGTTCGGCGGCGACGGCACGGTGACCGCCGACCCCTCGCCGGAGCCCAATGAGGCGGGCGGCGGCGCCCACGCCCTGGTCCTGCAGCCCGACGGGAAGATCGTCGTTGGGGGTGATGTCGGTTCGACCCGCTTCGACTTCTCGCTGATGCGCTTCACCACCAACGGCGACCTCGACACCGGCTTCGACGGCGACGGCATGGTCCGCACCGACTTCGGCGACTACGAGACCGTGGAGGGGCTCGCGCTCCAGTCCGACGGCCGGATCGTCGCCGCCGGGGGCGACAGCCTGGCCCGCTACCACACCAACGGCTCCCTCGACACGGGCTTCGACGGTGACGGCAAGGTCGTCGTCTCCGGAGGCGCGGCCTGGGACCTGGCGCTCCAGCCGGCCGACGGCCGGATCGTCCTCGCCGGAAGCAACGGAGCCGGCGGGAACTTCGCCGTCCTGCGCTACAACACCGACGGCAGCCAGGACACCGGCTTCGGCAGCGGGGGCGTGGCGACCGCGGACTTCGGCGGCGGCGACTCCGTGCGGGGCGTGGCCGTCCAGTCCGACGGGAAGATCGTCGCGGCCGGTCGGGGCGGCGCCGAGGGCGACTTCGCGCTCGCCCGCTTCCAGGGCGGCGGAACGCCGCAACCCTCCGGCGCGGACCTGGCGGTGACGAAGTCCGGCCCCGGCACGGTCAGCATCGGCGACCGGGCCACCTACACCGTGACCGTCACCAACAACGGCCCGGCCACGGCGACCGGAGTCTCCCTCACCGACACCTTCACCGGCCCCGCCCGCACCGTCATCTCGGCGACCACCACCCAGGGCACCTGCACCACCGCCGTGACCTGCACCCTCGGCAGCCTCGCCGCGGGCGCGCAGGTCGTCGTGACCGTCGTCGCCGAACCCCGCGCGACCGGCACCCTCACCCAGCGGGCCACCGTCACGGCCACCCAGTCCGACCCGGCGGCCACCAACAACACGGTCACGGTCACCACCACCGTCAACAACGCCCGCGGCTGCACCCGGATCGGCACCAGCGGCAACGACACCATCACCGGCACCTCCGGCACCGACGTCATCTGCTCCCTCGGCGGCGACGACACCGTCAACGCGAGCTACGGCAACGACACCGTCCACGGCGGCTTCGGCAACGACCGGATCGACGGCGGCTCCGGCAACGACACCCTCAACGGCGGTGCCGGGAACGACAACCTGATCGGCAACTACGGCTACGACAGCCTCAACACCGTCGACAGCGTCTCCGGCAACGACACCGCCAACGGCGGCGCGAACACGGACACCTGCACCACGGACCCGGGCGACACCCGCATCAGCTGCCCCTGATCGCCGCACCCTCCACGCGCCCCCTTGATCACAGGATCTTCACCCCTGTTACATGGGGGCCACGCGGGCCTCACCGCTCCCGGTGAGGCCCAACACAGCCTGTGGGGGGCACAGTTGAAGAGCGCACACCGTACCGGACGTCTCGCGGCCACGGTTCTCGCCGCCGCACTCGCCGGGACCGGTCTGACCGTCGCCGTCGCACCCGCGGCGCACGCGGCGGCCTCCGATGTCGTGGCCAAGCTGCCGATCACGTCGTACTCCGCGCTGGTCGTCGATGACGTGCACCAGCGGGTGTACGTCGCCGACGCCCAGACCAGCAGCACCTACAACCGCGGCACCATCGCGGTGTACACCTTCGACGGCGAGCGCGTCACCACCATCACCACGCCGCAGTACATCTCCGGTCTGGCGCTCAGCGCCGACGCCGGCACGCTGTACGCCGGCGGGATGGAGTACATCCTCAAGGTCGACACCACCACCTACGTGGTGGACTACGAGCGTTCCGCGTCCTTCGACAACTGCGGCCGCAGCATGGCCTTCTCCGGCGGCCAGCTGTACTACACCACGCCGTACGCCGCCTACACCCCGAACTGCGACACCACCGCGTACTCGAACCTGGACAGTCTGGCCGGGCGCACCAACTGGCAGGACTACGGCAAGCTCCAGCTGAAGTCCGGCCCCGGTGACCGGATGCTCATGGGCCAGCCGCCCAACGCGAACGCGGCCAACCCCTTCGTCGCCGTCTTCGACACCAGCGGCGGCACCCTGGTCCGCAACGCCGCCCGCCGCTTCGCCGCCGCCGACGGCACCGGCGCGCTGAACCTGAAGGACATGGCGTTCTCGGCGGACGGCAGCAAGGTCGGCGTCGCGGACGCCGCCCACGGCCACCGGCTGCTGAACACCTCCGACCTGTCCGACGCGGCCGAGGGCTACCAGGCCCTGCCGTCCGGGGCCACGGCGAGCGCCGTCGGCTTCAGCGGTGACGGCAGGTACGTCGCGCGTGGCTCCTCGGCCACCGGCTCCACCCCCGACCTGCTGGTGCAGCCCGCCGACCCGACGGACGCCACCGCTCCGCTGGAGTTCGTCTACGAGGGCAGCCTCGACGGCGACCGGGTGGCTCCGCGCGGCATCGAGTGGTCCGCCGACGGCTCCCGGCTCTTCACGGTCACCACCAACGCGGCCGGCACCCAGTACTGGCTGCACGTCGTCCAGCCCCCGGCCGTCCAGTACGACGTACGCCTCAGCGAAACGTTCACGCACAGCCCCGCCCAGGCCGTCGCGGGCGAGCCGCTGTCGGTGCGGGGGCGTCTGGAGTACGACGGACCCGCGCCCGCCGAGCCGCTGAAGGTCAAGGCGACCCGCACGGACGCGAACGGCACCCACGACCTCGGCACGTTCCCCGTCAAGGCGGACGGCTCCTACACCGTCCTGGACGAGCCCGACCTGCTCGGGGACGCCACCTACACGGTCTCCTACCTCGGCGACCTCACCCACCGTCCGGCCACCGACGTCACCCACACCGTGTCCGTCGGCAAGGCGCCCACCTCGATCGCGCTCACCGCCCCGGCGGAGGCCTCGCTCAGCACCGGCGTCGAGATCACCGGCACCTTCACCGCCCAGGGCAAGGCGCTCCCGGACCGGGCGGTGCTCAAGGTCGAGCGCACCGACCGGCTCGGCACCGGCACCCTGTCGTCGGTGACGGTCGCCGCGGACGGCACCTTCACCATCAACGACATCCCCCGCACCCGACGCGAGACGACGTACAAGGTCACCTGGCCGGGCGACGACCTGCACACGTCCTCGACCGCCTCGGCGACGGTCTACGTCACGCGCTGACCCCCAGGGCCTGTCGTCGGACGGGCCCTAGCCCCCACCCCGGTCCTCCAAGTACCGGCTGTGGGTCTCCTGGCGGCGGGCCTCGGTGTCGCGGAGGGTCGCCGCCAGGGTCTCCGCCTCCTGGCGGAGCAGGGCGAGCTGGAGTTCCAGGTGGCGTTCCGGAGGTTCCTGGCCCGGTGTCAGGCGGGTCCACCAGCGCGCCCGTACATAGCTGTCCACGGCCTCGGGGAGGTCCTGCCGTACCGCCCGGGACAGGGTGTGCAGGCCCTCCGGGTCCTGGGCGAGCAGCTGGGTGGACCAGCCGGGAGCGAGCAGCGCGGTCAGCAGGTTCGTCAGCTCGGTGAGCTGTCCGGCCGATGCCGGGGACAGCTCCACCTCCATCAGATACTCGCTCAGCTTCTCGAAGTCGCCCCGCAGTTCGTCGAGTTGGGCCGAAGGATCCGGGAAGTCCGGCGGCTCGGGCCGCTCCGGCGGGGCGATCAGCGCGCCCGCGCCGTACAGTCCCGCCACGACGGCCGGCCAGTACGGGCCCGCCACCCCGGCGAAGGTCAGCCCGAGCCCGGCCAGCCCGCACACGCTGCCCGCGATGTTCTTGCGTGACTCCAGGTACTTACTGATAGCCACGGATCTCCTCGAAGGCGTCGTCCAGCGAGCCCTGTTGGGCGTCGAAGAGCCGACCGCCGGTCAGGTCGGCGATGTGGCCCAGCTCGGACCGGTCGGAGTCGCCGAAGACGATGGGGAAGACGGGCGTGCCGCGCCGCTCACGGTCGAGGCCGGCATAGAAGGTGTCGAACTCGTCCGCCTCGGCGCCCGCGGTGTTCTCGCCGTCCGTCATCAGCACGATCGAGGTGAACGTGTCCTGGCCGGAGCCGAGATGGTCGTACGCCTCCTCCAGGGAGGTGTAGATGGCGGTGTCGCCCTCGGCGGTCAGCGCCTCGGTGTCCTCGCGGATCCCCTCCAGGCCCGCATCCGGGTCGGCGGGGTCCACGACATGGGTGCGCACGCTCTTCACGGCCGAGCCGAACGGCATCAGTGTGACCTCCTCGCGCTCCCGGAAGTCGCTGGTCAGACCGGTGAGCGCGGACTTCAGACCGGCCAGCCGGTCGCCCTCCATGGAGCCGGAGGTGTCCAGCACGTACACGGTCCGCGAGGGGCGGCGCAGCTCGTTCTCGTAGGAGTCGAGCAGCCCGTCGGCGACGGAACGGCTGCCCGGGAAGGGCAGTTCACGCCGTCGGCCGGTGTCCAGGCCCGCTCCCGGTGCCACCGAGGGGACGACCGGGCGGCGGTGCGTGAGGTCGGTGATCTCCTTCTGGAGGTCCAGGCCGCGCAGCGACTCGGTCAGCAGACGCACCTTCTCGCGGGTGTCGGCGTCGGTCGAGGCGAGCGTGGAGAGCGGGTAGTCAGCGGTGACGACACCGTCGCTCGGGCGGATCACGGTCAGGCCGGGGACGCCCATGAGCACGGACTCGTAGTTGAGCATCGCGTCGACGTCCCCGCGCCGCTCGTAGGCCGCCGCCAGCCAGCCCGACGACCCCGAGGTCAGCTGCTGCCCCCGGAAGAACTCCTTCAGACGAGGGCCCGCCTTCTTCACATCCGCGTCGGTGAGCGCCGACTGGGCGTCGGAGAGCGCGGAGGAGACCGAGACCAGCGTGGCGAAACCGGAGTTGGAGCGTGCCGGATCGGTCATGCCGTACGTCAGTCTCCCGTCCCGCACGGCCTGTTCGACCTGGGACCAGGTGACGTCCTCCGGCTTCCAGCCGAGCTTCTCCACGGTGGCCGACCGCACGCCGATGGCGACCGGGCTGCTCATCACCGGCGTCTCCGAGACGACCTTACTCGCCGCCTCGGGACGCAGCCGCAGATAGTCGTTGGAGGACAGCCACAGGGCGTCGTACTTGCCGTCCACCCCGCCCTCGGCCAGCAGCTCCACCGCGTCCAGGGTGCCGATGTAGGTGGGCTTGACCGTGATGCCGGTGTCCTGCTCGACGAGGTCCAGCACCGGCTTCATGTCGTCCAGTTCGCTGGAGGCGAGGACGCGCAGGGTGCCCGTCGTGGGGGAGTCGGGCTGCCGGTGGCCCTCGCCGGTGCAGGCGCCGGCCAGCAGGACGACGGCGAGGACTGCTGCGGCGCGGGCTCTCATCCGAGGCCCCCGTCCAGCGCCCCCCGGGTCCGGCTGCGCTCCAAGTAGGCAGAGGCGCTCTGGAGTTCGGCCGTCAGGTTCTCCACCGTCGTGGCCATCACCTCGGTCGCCTGGACCTTGTAGGAGTCGATCGCGTCCAGGGTGCGGTAGATCTGCTGGAAGGCGCCGCGCAGGGTCTCCGCGCCGACTGCCGGGTCGGCGGCGATCCGCTGGATCTCCCCGCCCTGCGTCGCGAGCATCTCCGCATTGCCCCGGATCAGGTCCTCGGTGGACCCGCGCAACGCGTTGACCTGTTCGATGACCTTCTTCTGGTTGTCGAGGGCGGAGGCCAGCATGACGGAGATCCGCAGCGCCGACACGGTCGTGGTCGCGGCCCGGTCGACGCCCTTGATCAGCTCGTCGTTGTTGCGCCGTACGACGTCCATGGCCAGGTAGCCCTGCGCGCACACCGCGAGCTGGGTGAGCAGGTCCTGGTGCTTCTGGCGGACCGGGAAGAGCACGTCGGCGCGGAGCGAGTCGGCGGTGTCCGGGTCGGGGACGCCGGTGATGTGCTGCTCCACCGCGTTGTCGAGGGCCTCGGTGAGGACGACGTACTCCTGGAGCTTGCCCATGGTCTCCCACAGGCGCACCCGCTCGGTCTGCAACGCGGCGTTGTCCCGGCGCAGTTCGTCCTGACCGCCGCGCAGCGAGCCCACGATCTTGTTGAGCGTCCCTTGTGCGGAGGCGTACTTGGCGACGTGGTCGCGCAGCTTGTTGCCGCCGGGCAGCCTGGAGAGGAACTTGCGCCCCTTGGCGGCGGGCAGGTCACGCGGGTCCAGGTCCTCGACGACGCGCCGCAGTTCCACCAGCGAGCCCGCGACCTGCGACTGCGCGTCCCCGCCCTGGTCCGGGAGGCTGCGGATGGTCCGCTCCAGCATCCGGTTGGACTGCGCGGCGGCGCTGCGCATCTCGCCCGAGCCGAGCGCGGTGATCTCCCCGACCTTGCCCGCGAACTCGGGGGAGCGGGCGTCGAGCGCGGCGAGCGACCGGACGTAGTCGGACGCCTTCTGCGCGATGCCCGCGCGGACGCTGTCCTCGACGGGCACCAGCCCGCCCGCCTTCTCCCGCGGCACGGGCGCGACGGCCTCGGGCGGGGTGAGCGTAAAGCTTTCTTCTGCCATCTGCGGTTCCCCCTAGGATCCGGCCCGGCGCGCCATGTCGTGCAGCACCGCGGAGGTGGGCACGGGCGCCTGCCGGACACCGGTGAGCTTCTGGTTGAGATAGGCCGTGTGCGCTGCGGTGGCCGAGGTGAACTCGGCGGTGGCGCCCTGCGGCCGGAACCCGTGCCGCACCGCGAGAGCGCGCAACTGCGGGTCGGTGCTGAGCAGTTCCCCGAGCGCCCGGCCCTGCTCGGTGAGGGGTACGACGGTGTGGTCGCTGTTGGCGGTGGTGTCCGGGTAGAGGACGGTCAGGTCGTCCACGCCCTCGCCGGTCCCCTGTCCGAGGAGTGCCGCGACCTGCGACTCGTACACCAGCACCAGCGGGTTCCCGGCGCCGGAGACGAAGTCCCGGAACGCGGCGTCGGTGCTGGGCTGCTGGGCACCCTGCACGCTGATGAGCTTGCGCATGAGCGGCGCGGTGGCGTCGACGTCCTTGCCGCTCGCGGCGACCCGGCCGCCGCCCTCCACATAGGAGGCCGCGGCGAGGTAGAGCGCGCCGGAGTTGGAGGTCTCCGGGTCGGTGGAGGCGATGAAGAGGGTGCCGGTCAACTCCCCGTACTTCTCGGCCCCCTTGAGCTGCTGCCAGGTCCGGTCGGCGCGGGCGGCGTCGAGATAGGCATCCATCCTCAGGGTGCCGCGATGCCCACCGTCCAGCTCGGCCAGCCCGTTGCCCACCAGCACCTCGGCGGCGCTGCGGTGCGCCACGACGACGAGGGGCGAGTAGAAGGGCCGGGGCAACGGCCGGCGGGCCTGGAACTTGTCGGCCAGCTCATCGGCGGGTGCCTGGCTGGAGGGGAAGGCGAGGTCGTACCCCTTGAGGTCGAGCCCCTCCATCGCCCAGGACCCGGACGTCTCCGTCCGCACGGTGTAGCCCTTGGCGGCGAGGGCCTTCACCACGTCGGGATCGGCGAAGAACTCCGCCTTCTCCGATCCGATCACTGCCCGCACGGTCTTCGTTGCCGTGCCCGTGTCCCCGTTGTCCCGGCCCGCCACGACAGCAGCCACCACGCCGCCGATCAGCAACACCGCGAGGACGATTCCTGCGATTCGTCTCACGCGAGGAGAGTGCTCTCGGAACCCCACGTTCCGGGGCGCCTCGCATGAACGGGGGGTGAAGGGGCGGACCCGGAATGCAACGGGAACCGAGGATTCCCGGGACCGGGGCCGACGGGGTGTGTGGCGCCCGGTCCGCGCGTCGCTGCGGGTGCGCGCGGACCGGGGCCGTCAGGGGGAGCCCGGGGGGCTCAGTGGGACGCGAGTTCGCGGGGGTCGAGGGCCGCGGCGTGGGCGTCCATGCGTTCGGCGGTGAGGATGGCTACCGCGGTGTCGGCGCGCGAGGCCGCGACGACCAGGGCCCGTCCGGCGAGGGTGTGGGCCCGCTGATGGAGGGCCTCGGGGGCCCGGGGGTCGGTCGCGGGTACCGCTCGCACCAGGCCGCCGCGCAGTCGGGTCACCTGTTCCGCGAGGCGCTCGGCGGCGGTGTCCAGGTCGGCGGACGGGGTCTGGGCGCGCAGCTCGTCGGTCACCGCCAGCAGTGCGGCGAGATGGCCCGCCAGCTGGATGTCCAGCTCCTCCTCGCGCGTCCGGTGGGGGAAGTCGGAGGTGGTGCCGGCCATCGTGCTGTGGACCGACTTGGTGCGGATCGGTTCGTACATGGGGATGGCCTCCTGTGCTCTGACAGGAAGCCATCCTAGCTTAGATTCCGTCTAAAGTTGAGTCGCTCTTAAAACGGCCGGTCAGGGCTGGCCGTAGCCGTCCAGGAAGGTCCCGATCCGGGTCACCGCGTCCCGGAGATCACCGACGGTCGGCAGGGTCACGACCCGGAAGTGGTCGGGCTCGCTCCAGTTGAACCCGGTCCCCTGGACAACCATGATCTTCTCGCGCCGCAGCAGGTCCAGCACGAGCTGCCGGTCGTCCTTGATCTTGTAGACCTTGGGGTCGAGGCGGGGGAAGAGGTAGAGGGCGCCCTTGGGCCGTACACAACTCACCCCGGGGATCCGGGTGAGCAGCTCGTAGGCCACGTCCATCTGTTCCTTCAGCCGCCCGCCGGGCAGCACCAGGTCCTTGATGGTCTGCCGGCCGCTCAGTGCCGCGACGACACCGTGCTGACCGGGCATGTTGGCGCACAGCCGCATGTTCGCCAGGATCGTCAGGCCCTCGATGTAGGAGTCGGCGTGGGCGCGCGGCCCGGAGATCGACATCCAGCCGACGCGGTACCCGGCGACCCGGTACGCCTTGGACATACCGTTGAACGTGAGGGTCAGCAGGTCGGGGGCGATCCTGGCGGTCGCGGTGTGGGTGGCCCCGTCGTAGAGGATCTTGTCGTAGATCTCATCGGAGCAGACCAGCAGGTTGTGCCGGCGCGCGATGTCGGTGAGCCCCTTGAGCATCGCCTCGTCGTAGACGGCGCCGGTGGGGTTGTTGGGGTTGATGATGACCAGCGCCTTGGTGCGGTCGGTGATCTTCCGCTCCACGTCGGCGAGGTCGGGCATCCAGTCGGACTGCTCGTCGCAGCGGTAGTGCACCGCCGTACCGCCGGACAGCGACACCGCCGCCGTCCACAGCGGGTAGTCGGGCGACGGTACGAGGACCTCGTCGCCGTCGTCCAGCAGCGCCTGCATGGCCATCACGATCAGCTCGGAGACGCCGTTGCCGATGAAGACGTGCTCGACGTCGGTCTCGATGCCG
The DNA here is from genome assembly GCF_027270315.1 of Streptomyces cinnabarinus. Classification (NCBI taxonomy): domain Bacteria; kingdom Bacillati; phylum Actinomycetota; class Actinomycetes; order Kitasatosporales; family Streptomycetaceae; genus Streptomyces; species Streptomyces cinnabarinus. The sequence goes on from NZ_CP114413.1 coordinate 5,682,578, forward strand.
AGGGTCTGGTTGTGCATCACGACGGCACGGCGGGCGGCGAGCAGGCCCTTGGCGTCGCCGTACCCATGGGCGGAGGACACGTTCCGCAGGATGTCCTCGAGGATCTCGGGCGGACACTCGAACCCGAAGGCGGCCGGATTGCCGGTGTTCAGCTTGAGGATGCGGTGCCCCGCCGCCTCCAGCCGCATGGCCTCCTCGAGAACCGGGCCCCGGATCTCGTAACAGACATTGGCGAGCTTGGTCGACTGGATCACCTGCATGTCGGTGAGCTTACGGCCCGGTAACGCCGCTTGGGCCGTGTTTCCCACCACATGAGACGGGTGATTTGGGAGGTTATCGCCGAGCGCTGTTCCCGGGGCCCCTCCCGTCTCTACAATGCGCGGCCATGTCCAGGCCACCGCATCCCGACGATCCGCCCCACGTTTACGTCCCGCGGGCCGCGTCGACCCCCGACTACGAGGAGTACGCCGACCCGGCCGCCGCGCACGGCTGGCAGAGCGTGTACGACGACACGACCGAGCTGTCGCACACGCCCGAAGGGCGGGCCGCCCGCCGGGCGCGCCGCGGCCGCGCCAACCGGCGTCGCGCGCTGGTGGGCGCCGGTGCGCTGGGTGCGGTTTCGGTCGCGGCCCTGGTCGCCGGTTTCGCCTTTTCGTCCGATTCCGGTCCGGACGGCGGGAAGGGCCCGGCCCGCTCGGTGACCGACGAATCCGGCGCACCCTCGGACGAGGTCACGGCGACCGACCCGGCGCCGACGTCCACCGCTTCCTCGGCCGGACCGAGCGCGACGACGTCCCCTGATGCGAGCGCGTCGAAGGACGCGAGCGAGCCTGACGACGAGTCCGCCTCTCCTGCGGAGACCTCTCCGACGGCTGCTCCCACCGCCACCTCGGAAGACGCGGGCCCGGGCAACTCCGGCAGCAACCCGGGCAACGGCGCGGGCGCCACCAAGAAGCCGAGGTAGGTCTCACGGCGCCGACGTCCCTCGGGCGTGGCCGGAAATCACCGCTTGTTCTCACCGCCCCCTCAAACAACAATGCGCATGACAAATCTGCGGGCGGCCGGAAGATCTCCGGCTGCCTTTGTTGCAAGAGGGGACCCCCCACATGAGAAAGCCTCTCGTCGCCGCGCTCTTCACCCTGGTGATCGCCGGGGCCGGCGCGGCACCCGCGGTCGCCGCTCCGGAGCAAAGCGACAGCGCCGCACCCGCGATCCAGGCCGTCAACTTCGCCGGGACCGTGTCGCTCAGCAACTGCTCGGGCTCGGTCGTCCGGATGCCCGACTCCGAGGACAATGACCCCGCCCTCGTGCTCACCAACGGGCACTGCCTGGAGAGCGGATTCCCCGGCCCCGGCGAGGTCGTCGTCGACCAGGCGTCCTCCCGCTCCTTCGGGCTGCTCAACTCCGCCGGCACCCGCGTCGGCACCCTGCGCGCCAGCAAGATCGCCTACGCGACGATGACCGACACCGACGCCGCGATCTACCAACTCACCCGCACCTACGCGCAGATCAGGTCCTCGTACGGCATCAGCGCGCTCACCCTCAACGACACCCACCCGGTCGCCGGGACCGCCATCAGTGTCGTCTCCGGCTACTGGAAGCGGATCTACAACTGCTCCGTCGACGGCTTCGCCTACCGCCTGAAGGAGGGCGACTGGACCTGGAAGGACTCCCTCCGGTACACCTCCGCCTGCAACACCATCGGCGGTACGTCCGGTTCGCCCGTCCTCGACCAGGCCACCGGCAAGGTCGTCGCCGTGAACAACACCGGCAACGAGGACGGCCAGCGCTGCACCGACAACAACCCCTGCGAGGTCGACCAGAGCGGCAACGTCACAGTCCGCCAGGGCATCAACTACGCCCAGGAGACCTACCAGATCCCGGCCTGCTTCGGCATCGACAACAAGCTCGACCTCAGCGCCGCCGGGTGCGTGCTGCCCAAGCCCTAGTGGCTCAGTGGGCGGGCGTTCTGCGGATCGCCCGCCCCGCCAGCACATCCGTCCGGCGGCCCTCCTCGATGACGAAACGGCCGTCGACCAGGACGTAGGGGATGCCCGTCGGGAGTTTCCGCGGTTCTTCGTACGTCGAGCCCGCCGCCACCGTCCGCGGGTCGAACAGCACCAGGTCCGCCCGGTAGCCCTCACGGACCAGCCCGCGGTCCGGCAGCCGCAGCCGGGCCGCCGGGCGGGACGTCAGATGCGCCACGCACTCCTCCAGCGACAGCACCCCCAACTCCCGTACGTACCGGCCGAGATACTGCGGGAAGGTGCCGTAGGCCCGTGGGTGCGGCTTGGTGCCCTGGAGGATGCCGTCCGAGCCGCCGGTGTGGGCCGGGTGGCGCATGATCTCCTGGACGTTCTCCTCATGTCCGACGTGCTGGAGGATCGTCGTGCCGAGGCGGTCCGCGAGCAGCAGGTTCCGGGCGGTCGGCCAGTCGGCCGGGCGGCGGCCGATGTGCTCCGACAGCCCCGGGTCGTTCACCCCCGAGATCTCGATCGTCGCCCAGTCCATCGGCACCCCGTGGCAGCCGTCCGAGCCGATGACCTCCAGGTCGTGGCGGATCCGCTCGGCCGTCGCGTCGTCCCGCAGCCGCGCCAGCACCGCCTCCGGGCCGCCCTCGCTCGCCCAGCTCGGCAGCAGCGCGGCCAGGGTCGTACAGCCGGGCGTGTAGGGGTAGGTGTCGAGGCTGATGTCCGCGCCGGACGCCAGCGCGTCGTCCAGCAGGGCCAGCAACTCCGGTGCCCGGCCCTTGTTCACGCCGAAGTTCATCGTCGCGTGGGCCAGGTGCAGGGCGCACCCGGCGTCCCGGGTCAGCGCCACCATCTCCGCGTACGCCTCCAGCGCGCCCGCCCCGTACGAGCGGTGGTGCGGGCAGTAGTAGCCGCCGTAGGAGGCCACCACCCGGCACAGTTCGGTCAGTTCGGCGTCCTTGGCGTACATGCCGGGGGTGTAGGTGAGGCCCGAGGACAGGCCGACCGCGCCCTGTTCCAGGCCCTCGGCGACCAACTGCCGCATCCGGTCCAGTTCTTCGGGCGTCGCCTCGCGGTCCTCCCAGCCGACGGCAAGCGCCCGGACCGTGCCCTGGGGGATGAGATAGGCCGCGTTCACGGCGATACCGCGGTCCAGCCGGTCGAGGTACTCGCCCACCGACCGCCAGTCGAAGTCGATGTCGTCGCCGGAGCCGTTCCAGCCGGTGATCGCGCGGCGCACCTCGGCGAGCGTACGGTCGTCGACCGGCGCGTACGACAGCCCGTCCTGGCCGATCACCTCCAGCGTCACGCCCTGCGCGGCCTTGGCGCTGTGGTCCGGGTCCCGCAGCAGGGCCAGATCGCTGTGCGCGTGCATGTCGATGAAACCGGGGGCCAGGACGAGGCCCTCGGCGTCCAGCTCCCGCATCGCCGTGGGCCGTTGGCAGCCCGCCGCCGCGGCCTCGCGCACGATCGCGACGATCCGGCCGTCGTCGACCACCACGTCGGCGCGGTAGGAGTCGGCGCCGGAGCCGTCCACCACCTCGGCGTCCCGGATGACCAGGTCCAGCACAGCGGGCCTCCCTCGGCCTTGCGTCTCTAGAAGAACGTACGGATGTAGTCGACGACCGTGCCGTCCGCCTCGGCGACCGGGATCAGCGGCCACTTGTCGAACGACGTGCACGGGTGGGACAGGCCGAGGCCGACCCAGTCGCCGACCTCCAGATCCGCCTCGGGCGTCGTCCGCAGCCAGGCGTGCTGGTCGGACAGGGCGGTCACCGAGACCCCGGTGGCCGGGCGCTCGGTGCCGTCCCGGCGGATCACCTGGGCGAAGGGGAGATCCAGGTCGTACGCCGCGTCCCGCTTGCCCGCGTTGAGGAAGCCCTGTTCCGCGCTGGGACGGGAGACCACCTGCGCCCACAGCCGGAACGCGGGCTCCAGGGCGCCCTCCTCGGGGACCCGGTTGAACGGGGTCAGCTTGCGATAGTGGCCGTCGTCGTGCGAGACGTACGCGCCCGAGCGCAGCAACTTCAGCACGGGCAGGGAGAGTTCGGGGATCTCCGCGAACACCTCCGCCACCGCGTCGAACCAGGCGCTGCCGCCCGCGCTGACGACGACCTCGTCCGTGTCCGCGAACCGGCCCGCCTTGTCGAAGTCGGCGGCCAGGGCGACCAGTCGGCGCAGATAGGCGTCCACCCGCTCCGGGGTCGCCTGCGGGACCTCGCCCTCGTACCCCGCGACACCGACCAGCCGCAGCCCGCGGGCGGCGGCCACGGCGTCGGCGACCGCCACGCACTCGGCCTCGGCACGGACACCGGTGCGCGCGCCGTCGCCCGCGGCGAGTTCGACGACGACGTCCAGGGGGCGGGCGGCGCCCTCCAGGGCCGCGTCCATCAGTTCCACGCCCCGCACGGAGTCGACGTAGCAGATGAACCGGAAGGAGGGGTCGGCGGCCAGTTCGGCGGCGATACGGCGCAGGGAGGCGGCGTCCACGAGCTCATTGGCGAGGAAGACGCGCTCGATGCCGAACTCCCGGGCCACCCAGACCTGGTGCGGCACCGCGAGCGTGATGCCCCAGGCGCCGTGCTCGATCTGCCGCCGGAAGAGCTGCGGGGCCATGGAGGTCTTGCCGTGCGGGGCGAAGGCGAGGCCGTGGCGTTCGGCGTAGGTCTCCATGAGGCGGAGGTTGTGGTCGAGCCGCTCGGCGGAGAGGGCGAGTACGGGGGTGGCGAAGCCGTCGGTGAAGAGGTTGCGCCGCTCGGCCGCCAGTTCGCGGACCGTGCGGCCCGTGGCGTCCGGCGGAAGGCCCTTGAAGCGGTGGTCGATGCGTTCCTCGGCCAGACGGGCGAGCGCTTCAGCGGGCATGGGGCCTCCCTGATCAGTAGCGTTGCGCTGTCTGCAACGTTCATTGCGTATGTCGCTTACTGCTGTCTAACATCTCGGCCAACACGAGCACAAGGACGAGTACCAGGGTGGGGAGCTACGACGATCGTGACCAGTACCGGAGCCTGCGACTTCGTCGATGTGGTCGCGCTGGGCGAGTCCATGGTCGCGTTCCTGCCCACCCGGCCGGGGCGCCTCGCCGAGGTGCCGTCCTTCGACCGGTCGATCGGCGGCGCGGAGTCCAACGTCGCCTGCGCGCTGGCGGCCGCGGGACACTCCGTGCGCTGGGTCAGCCGAGTCGGCGCGGACGGCTTCGGCGACCACCTGGTGGAGACGATCGGTTCGTACGGCGTCGACGTCTCGTCCGTGCGCCGGGACCCTTCGCGGCCGACGGGGGTGTACTTCCGCACGGCGGGGGACCGGGGGACGGACGCGCACGAGGTGGCGTACTACCGGGCGGGTTCGGCGGCCTCGGCGATGTCCGTGGCGAACGTCGACCCGGGACCGGGGCGTGTGCTGCACCTCTCCGGCATCACGGCGGCCCTGTCGGACCAGTGCCTGGCCCTGTTGCGAGCCCTGACCGCGCCCCGCCCGGACCGCCCCCTGATCTCCTTCGACGTCAACCACCGCCCCGGCCTGTGGCGGGGCACGGAAGGCCCCCGGGTGCTGCTGGAACTGGCCCGGGGCGCCGACATCGTGTTCGTGGGCGAGGACGAGGCGGAGAGCGCGTGGGGGGTGACCGGCGGCCCTGAGGAGATCCGGGAGTTGTTGCCGGAGCCGGAGGTGCTGGTCGTGAAGCAAGGAGCGAGAGGGGCGGTCGAGTACCGCTCACCGACGCCCACCCACGTCACCTTCGAACCCGCCCTCCGAGTAACCCTCGTGGCAACCACCGGCGCCGGGGACGCCTTCGCCGCCGGATATCTCTCCGCGACCCTCCGGAACCTCCCCGCGCGCGAGCGCCTGCGGCACGGGCACCTCTGGGCCGCCGCCGCCCTCACCGCCCCCGGAGACCTCGCCGTACCCCCGACCCGCGACACCGCCGACCGTCTGGCGGCCGTCGCGGACGACGTGTGGGGGAGACTTCGACTCGGCCCCGGCTGGACACAGGCCGATCCGCGGGCCGAGGAGGAGGTACGCACCCCATGAGCCAGACCGTCGACCGCGCGCTCAGCATCCTGCCGCTGCTCGCCGAGGGCCCCGCCGACCTGGGCACCGTCGCCGACCGCCTGGGGGTGCACAAGTCCACCGCCCTGCGCCTGCTGCGCACCCTGCACGAGCACGGCATGGTCTACCGCCAGTCGGACCAGCGTTACCGCCTCGGCGCCCGGCTCATCGCCCTCGCCCAGGAGGCGATGGAGAACCTCGACATCCGCGAGATCGCCCACCCCCACCTCGTACGCCTCAACGAGCAGTGCGGCCACACCGTCCACCTCGCCGTGTACGAGGAGGACGAGGTGCTGTACATCGACAAGGTCGAGAGCCGCTACCCGGTGCGGATGTACTCCCGGATCGGCAAGCCCGTCGCCATCACCGTCGCCGCCGTCGCCAAGCTGCTGCTCGCCGATCTGCCCGAGCACGAGCGCCGGGTGCTCGCCGAGAAGCTCGACTACCCCATGTACACGTCCCGTTCGACCCCCAACGCACCCGCCTTCCTGCGCGAGCTGGACAAGGTGCGCGAACAGGGCTGGGCCACCGACCTCGGCGGCCACGAGGAGTCCATCAACTGCGTCGCCGCCCCCGTCCGCGGCGCGGACGGCCGGGTCGTCGCCGCGATGTCGGTGTCCGCGCCCAACGTCGTCGTCACCGCCGACGAACTCCTCACCCTGCTCCCGCTGGTCCGCCGTACCGCGGACGGGATCAGCGGCGAGTACTCCGGCAAGACCCCAGCAAAGGACCCCGAATGACGAGCCAGACCAACAAGTCGGACAAGATCGCGCTCACCCCGAAGACCCACACCACCCCGCCCGCGAAGTTCTCGCACGGAGTGAAGAAGGGCAACCTCCTCCAGGTCGCCGGCCAGGTCGGCTTCCTGCCCGCCGAGGAGGGCAAGCCGCCCACCCCCGCCGGGCCCACCCTGCGCGAGCAGACCCTCCAGACCCTCGCCAACGTCAAGGCGATCCTGGAGGAGGGCGGCGCCTCCTGGGACGACGTGATGATGATCCGCGTCTACCTCACCGACGTGGCCCACTTCGCCGAGATGAACGAGATCTACAACCAGTACTTCGAGGACCAGCGGCTCACCGCCCCGCCCGCCGCGCGCACCACCGTCTACGTCGGCCTCCCCGCGGGCCTGCTCATCGAGATCGACGCCCTCGCCGTCCTGAGCTGACGCACCCCCACACTTCCGAACTCCCGCACGTCGTACACGGCATGGCCCCTCTCGCCGGGCCATGCCGCGATCCCCCCTGCCCGAAAGCTGCATGCACTCAGCAAGAGGCCCCCCATGACTCCACCCCCGCACACCGGCGGACTGCTCCTCCTCCTCGACGGCACCGCCGGTCTGCTGACCGTCGCCGCCATCGGTATCGCTCTGCTGCTGTTCCTGATCATCAAGGTGCGACTCCAGCCGTTCGTCGCCCTGCTCGCCGTCTCCATAGCCGTCGGCCTGCTCGCCGGTCTGTCGGTCACCGAACTCTTCGGCACCGTCCAGCGTTCCGACGCCGTCTCCACCATCGAGACCGGCATGGGCGGCATCCTCGGCCATGTCGCGATCATCATCGGCCTCGGCACCATGCTCGGCGCGATCCTCGAAGTCAGCGGCGGCGCCGAGGTGTTGGCGTCCCGGCTGCTCGGGATGTTCGGCGAGAAGCGCGCCCCGCTCGCCATGGGCGTCACCGGAGTCGTCTTCGGCGTCCCGGTCTTCTTCGACGTCGGCATCTTCGTCCTCGCCCCGATCGTCTACGCCGCCGCCAAGCGCTCCGGCAAGTCGATCCTGCTCTACTGCCTGCCCCTGCTCGCGGGCCTGTCGATGACCCACGCCTTCCTGCCCCCGCACCCCGGCCCGGTGGCCGCGGCCGGACTGCTGGACGTGGACCTCGGCTGGGTCATCCTCATGGGCGTGGTCTGCGGCATCCCCGCCGTGCTCGCCGCCTGGGTGTTCGCCGCCTGGATCGGCCGCCGGATCTTCGTCGCCGTACCGCAGGACATGGTCGAGGCGGCCGAGGAGGCCAAGCGCGCCGTCCTCGACGAACAGCGTGCGGCCGGGGGTGGGCACGGGGAACCGCGGGAACAGCCCGTCGCCCTCGGCACGGTGCTCGCCATCATCGGTACGCCCCTGATCCTGATCCTCGCCGCCACGTTCTCCTCGATCGCGCTGGACCCCTCCACCCCGCGCTCGGTCATCGAGTTCTTCGGCCACCCCTTCGTCGCCCTGACGATCGCACTGCTGCTCGCCTACTACGTCCTCGGCATCCGGCGCGGCTGGTCCCGCAAGTCCCTGGAGACGGTGTCCACTTCCTCCCTCAAGCCGGTCGGCAACATCCTGCTGGTGGTCGGCGCGGGCGGGGTCTTCGGCGCCGTGCTGAAGGCGAGCGGGGTGGCGCAGGCGCTGTCGGACACCTTCAACGACGTGGGCCTGCCGGTGATCGCGCTGTCCTATCTGATCTCCGTCGTGCTGCGGGTGGCGCAGGGCTCGGCGACGGTCGCCATCGTCACCACGGCCGGCATCGTGGCGCCGCTGCTCGCCGGGGGCGACCACTCCCAGGCCTTCACCGCCCTGGTCATCATGGCGATCTCGGCCGGTTCCATCTTCGCCTCGCACGTCAACGACGGAGGCTTCTGGATGGTCGCCAAGTACTTCGGCATCAGCGAGCGGGACACCCTCAGGACCTGGACCGTGCTGGAGACGGTGCTGTCCGTCGTCGGGTTCGTGGTGGCCGCCGCGTTGAGCATCTTCGTATAACGATGCAGGGGCTGGCTGTGTGCGGCACAGGATCGTCGACCATACTGCCCGCTGTGGAGCAGCGCATAGGTTCGAGCAGCCAGCCCCTGGAGGGCGCCGGATCCGACCCGGCCTTCGTCCCCGGGCTCACCTCGCCCCGGTCCAAGGAGGCGGAGCCCGAGTCCGAGGCCGGAGAAGAGGCCGAGGGCCAGGGCGAAGTCGAGGCCGAGGCCGAGCAGGAGACCCCCGAGGTCGAGGACTCGGAGGAGACGGACGCCGAGAAGACGGACGCCGAAGAGAAGGGCGCCGAGGAGGACTCCGAACAGGAGGACTCCGAAGAAGCGGACGCCGACGGGCCGGTCTTCGAGGCCGCCGACCGCCGCGCGCGGATCGTCGCCGACCGCCGCGGGGTCCGGCTCACCCTGGACGACCAGGAGTGCGAGTTCCGCTGGGACGAGATCGGCGCCGTGGAGACGGAGACCGCGCGCTTCGGCAAGCGGTTCACCATCACCGTGCACACTCCTGACCGCCGCTGGTACCCGATCGAGATCGAGGCGGCGGCCAGGAGCCGCTTCAGCGAGTGGGAGTCACAGCTCGACGAGGTGCTGGACGCCTACTTCGAGGAGTCGGAGTAACGGAGCACCGGGCTAGCAGTACTGGGCTTCCTTCCCGATCGACCGGTACATACAGTCCGCGTTCTCCAGCAGTTGCAGGACGGCGTCCCGGTTCCGGGACGTCTCCCGCTCGATCACCTCGTCGGGCGGGTAGAAGCCGCCACCGCCGGAGCGCGGGTACATCTCGAAGGTGTACCCGAAGATCTTCTGGGAGCCCCAGAGGTAGTCGTCGATCGACCCGTCGGTGATGTACAGGTCACTGGCCTGCTCGGGGGTGTAGCCGTTGCTGGCGGCCATCTTCCCGCCCACGGTGGCGAAGGCGTTGCGGTCGTCGGCCGTCATGCCGGTCGTGGTGTCGGAGTAGGTGTACCCGAAGGGCCACAGCACCAGTTCGCTGTAGGTGTGGAAGTCGATCCCGGCCTTGATCTGCTGCTTCCCGCCGACGACCCGGCTGCGCACGAAGTTCGCGACCACCCGCACCTCGGGCGCGGACTCGGCCGCCGTACCCCGGTAGGTCTCCGAGGACGTGGAGCCGGAGGAGCCGCCGCAGCAGCCCCAGCGGTAGTTCCAGTTGCGGTTGAGGTCGGTACCGACGTACGAGGAACCGGAGTTGGGCTGCCGGTTCTTGCGCCAGGAGCGGTACGAACCGGTCGCGATGTCGTACTCGCCGCCGTCCGGGTTGAGGTCCGGGATGATCCAGATCTCGCGGTTGTTCACCATGCCGGTGACCCGGGAGTCGGTGCCGTAGTCGGAGGTCAGCTCGCGCAGCAGGTACAGCGCCATCTCGACGGTGAGGTGCTCACGGGCGTGCTGGTGGTGGGTGAACAGCACCTCGGGCTCGGCCTCGTCGGTGCCGACGTTGTCGCTGATCTTGATGGCGGTGATGTTCCGGCCCTGGTACGACGTGCCGATCACCCGGGTGCTGGCGATGCTCGGGTTGGCCGAGACGATCGAGTTGATCTCGCTCGTCATCTCCGCGTAGTTGTGATAGCGCGAGTCCGCCGACGGGAAGTCGAACAGCCGGATGTCGTCCGCCCCGTTCGACCGGTCGGGTACGGCGGCCAACGGCGTGACCTCGTAGCCGAGTCCGCGCAGCTTGCGGATCTGGGCGGCGCGGCCGGAGACCACGAGCCCGTGGCTGTCGACCTCGTCCACGCTCACGCCGGTCCGCTGGATCGCGGTGCGGTCCTTGGCGGTGGAGTGGGTGTGGACCTCGTACTGGCGGATGTCGTCGGCGGAGGGCGCCGCGCGGGTGCCGCTGTCGGCGTTCGCCGTGACGTTCGCGGAAAGGGGTGCCGCGAGGGCCAGGGCGAGGAGGGTGGCGAGCGCGGCGGTTCGTCTGCCGCTGCGGGCGCCCGAGCCTCGGATGCGAAGTCGCATGAATTCTCCTTGGTTCTCCAGGAATTCCGGGATCTCCGGAAGTGGGGAGTGGAGCGGGGGGTGGTTCAGCGACGTGCTGGTGCGGGTGGCGCTCATCGTCCGCGCGTGGCATGACCAGGTCAAGAGCGAAATGGGCCGCGATGGCGCGAACCGCTCCTGGGGGCGAGGGCCGCGCAGTGTACGCGCGCACGGGTCAAGTGGCATGGGTGCGGGCGAAGTTGCACCCGGGGGTGTGAGATTCGGGTGCGTGTCCGGGCGGGGCGGGGGACAGTGAGGGTCCGCGGACAAGAGGAGCCCGATACTCCGGCCCGCTCCTCGGACCACATCCCCACAGGACTGGACTGGCTGGTCATGGGCGGATCAGCGCCACGACGGGACGAGCGCCCCTCGGCCGAGCCGGCCGGCTTCGTGGGCCGTCGCGCCGAACTGCTCGGCGGGCGCCAGCTGTTGGCGGGATCGCGGCTGGTCACGCTGACCGGTCCCGGCGGGGTCGGCAAGACCCGGCTCGCCCTGCGCCTCGCGGACCGGGTCCACCGCACGTTCCCGGACGGCATCCGCTTCGTGGACCTGGCCGGGCTCGACGACCCGGCCCTGGTCCCGCTCGCCGCCGCCGCCGCGCTCGGTCCGCCCGACCGCGTCGGCCGGCCCCCGCTGGACGCGCTCGCGGAGCGGGTGGGGGAGCGCCGCCTGCTCCTGGTGATCGACAACTGCGAGCACCTGCTGACCGCCTGCGCGGAACTGACCGCGGCCCTGTTGCACGGCACCCCGAACGCCCGGATCCTGGCGACCAGCCGGCACCGCCTGGGCCTGACGGGCGAACACCTCCTGGAGCTACGGCCGCTGCCCGTCCCCGACCCCGACGGCGACCTGTCCGACGCGGACCGCCATCCGGCGCTCGCCCTCTTCGCCGACCGGGCGGCGGCCGTCGTGCCCGGCTTCCGGCTGACGGAGGCCAACCGGGCCGCCGTGGCCCGTCTCTGCCGGAGCCTGGACGGACTCCCGCTGGCCATCGAGCTCGCGGCGGGCCGGCTGCGGGACGTCGGCCTCGACCGGCTCGCGGACGGGCACTTCGGCTCGCTGCGCGCGACGGTCGACCGGAGCCACCGACTCTGCACCGAACAGGAGCGGTTGACCTGGGCCCGGGCCTCGGTGCTCGCGGGAGGCTTCGACCTGGAGACGGCGGAGGCGGTGTGCGCGGACGGGGTACGGCTGCGGAGCGAGGAGGTCCTGGAGGCGGTCGCCGGGCTGGTGGACAAGTCGGTACTGATCAGGGAAGCGACGGCGGGCGGCGTCCGCTACCGCCTCCTCGGCACCCTCCGCCACTACGGCCTCGACCGGCTTCGTGCCCTGCCCGACGAGGAGTCGGCCACCCGTGGTCGCCACCGGGACCGGACCCGGCATCAGGCCGGCACCGGCGAACGCGCCCGCGAGATCACGACCCGCCGACGAGCCGACCAGGACAGCCGACGAGCCGCTCCGGACTTCGGCCTCACCCCTCGCGAGTCCCAGGTGGCCGAACTCGTCGCCCAAGGGCTCGCCAACCAGCAGATCGCCGAGCGGCTGGTCATCGCCCGGCGGACGGCCGAGGGCCATGTGGAGCGCATCCTCGGCAAGCTCGGGCTGAGCAATCGCAGCCAGCTCGCCGCCTGGGTGACGGCCCGGCGCTGACCCGCCCCACCCCATCGCCCCATCCAGCGGACCACCCATCGGACCCGGCACAGACAGGGGATCGCGTGATCAGCCAACCCACCTCCGCCCCGGGGGCCTTCGACCACCGCCTGGCCGTGCTCGGCACCGACGAGGAGTTCGTGGCCGCTGCCCTCCCCTTCCTCGCCGAAGCCCTCGGCGCCCCCGCCGAACCCCCGCCCGTCGCGATCGCCGCCCCCGACAAGCTGGCCCTGCTGCGGGACGCCCTCGGAGCCGAGGCGCGGAGCGCGGTGCTGCTGCCGCACACCGACTGGTACACCGGCTCCGCGGCCAACGCCGTGGCCCGGGCCGCCGGTTACCTCGCCGCGCAGGCCGGCCCCGGCGGCCGTATCCATCTGCTGATGGAGCCCGTCTGGAGCGGCCGGGCCGGACGCTCGCCGCGGGAGAGCGCCGAGTGGATCCGCTACGAGGCCCTCGCCAACCTCCTGTTCGCCCCGTTCGCCACGACCGCGCTGTGCGTCTACGACTCCCGCACCGCGGGCCCCGCCGTCATCGCCGAGGCCCGCCGCACCCACCCCGCCACGGGCGTGTACGAGGACCCCGTCCGGATCGCCGCCGAGCTGGACGCCGTACCCCTGCCGTCGGCGCCCGAGGACGCGCGCTCGCTCGGCCGGCCGGACGCCGACGCCGTACGGTCCTGGGGCGGCGGCCGGGGGCTCGGCGCGGCGGACGCGGAGCTGTTCGCGCTGGCCGTGACCGAGGCGGCGGCCGCGCTCGGCCCGGTCACCGGGGTCCGGCTGTGGGGCCGGGCCCCCGAGTGCGTCTGCGAACTGCGCGGCACGCGCCGGATCACCGATCCGCTGGCCGGGTTCGTCCCGCCGGACACCGGCGAACCGGAACCGGGACAGGGCCTGTGGTACGCCCGGCAGGTGTGCGCCTACGTCGACGTCCGGGCCGACGCCGAGGGGACGACCGTACGTCTGCAATACGGGTAGTGCGCACCGTACGCAGGTAGGTAAGCAGGTATATCTACCCGTGTGCGGGGTCCGTGGCGAGGCCACCATGGACATCATGCTGCAACTCCGGAACGGATCCTTCCGTCAACCGCCCGTCGGAGCCGGTCATCTGACCGTGGAGTACGACCCGCGCCCCTCGGCGGTCCGTGAGGCCCGCATGGAGGTGCGCAGGCAGCTGGAGGGGTGGGGGCTCGCGGGCCAGGACGAGCTGCTGGACACGGCCGAGCTGCTGGTCAGTGAGCTGGCGACGAACGCGCTGCTGCACTCGGCGAGCCGGTTCCGGGTGACGCTGTCCGCCGCGCGCGGCGTGCTGCGCTGCGAGGTGGAGGACGCCGGGCGCCGCACCCCGCAGGTGCTGGAGGCGGGCAGTTCGGAGAGCGGGCGGGGCATGTTCCTGGTGGACGCGCTGGCCCGGAGATGGGGCTGTCACCAGGACGGGCGGCGCAAGACGGTCTGGTTCGAACTCTGACGCGCCCTCTTGTCGGTCCCGGCCCGCTGCGGTTTCTTGATCTGCATGGCGGACAGCTCGGAAAACACTCAGGCAACGCAAGTTGACGGAACCGACTCCTCCCCCGACTCCTCCCCTCGCAAGTCCAGCTGGAAGTACATCGGCCCTGGCATCGTTGTCGCGGCGACCGGCGTCGGCGCCGGGGACCTGGTGGCCACCCTGATCGCCGGAAGCAGCTTCGGGTACACCCTGCTGTGGGCCGCGGTCCTCGGCTGTCTGGTGAAGATCTCCCTCGCCGAGGCGGCCGGCCGCTGGCATCTGTCCACCGGCCGCACCCTCTTCGACGGCTGGGCGAGCCTCGGCCGCTGGACCACCTGGTTCTTCGTCGTCTACGTGGTGATCTGGGGCTTCGTCTACGGCGCGGCGGCGATGTCGTCCAGCGCGCTGCCGCTCCAGGCGCTGTTCCCCGATGTGATGGACCTGGAGTGGTGGGGGATCGCCTGCGGTCTGGTGGGCCTGGTCTTCGTCTGGTTCAACAAGTACGCCGTCTTCGAGAAGGTCATGACGGTCCTGGTCGGCGTCATGTTCGTGGTGACGGTCTACCTGGCGATCCGGGTCACCCCGAACCTCGGCGAGGCCTTCGCGGGCCTGCTGCCGGTCCTGCCCGACGAGGAGGACTCGGTCCTCAACACCCTCGGCCTGATCGGCGGCGTCGGCGGCACCATCACGCTGGCCGCGTACGGCTACTGGGTCAACGCCAAGGGCTGGACGAACACCGGCTGGATGAAGGTGATGCGGCTGGACAACCGGGTCGCCTACGTCACCACCGGCATCTTCGTCGTGTCGATGCTGTTCGTCGGCGCGGAGCTGCTGCACTCGGCGAACGTGGCCATCGCGAGCGGCGACAAGGGCCTGCTCCAGCTCAGCGACATCCTGGAGGCCGAGTACGGCTCGGCGACCGCGAAGTTCTTCCTGATCGGCTTCTTCGCCACCTCGTTCACCTCGCTGATCGGCGTCTGGCACGGGGTGAGCCTGATGTTCGCGGACTTCGTGGCCCGCTACCGCTCGGCCGGCGAGGCGGTCCGCGGCGAGGAGATCGCCACCGGCAGCCGCGAGCGCGGCCTGCCCTTCCGCCTCTACCTGCTGTGGCTGACCTTCCCGCCGATCGTCCTGCTCTTCCAGGACGAGCCCTTCCGCCTGATCATCATCTACGGCGTCCTCGGCGCGGCCTTCCTGCCGTTCCTGGCCGGCACCCTGCTCTGGCTGCTGAACTCCGCCCGCACCCCGGCGCCGTGGCGCAACGGCGCGCTCAGCAACACCATGCTGGCCATCGCGGGCCTGCTGTTCCTAGTCCTGTGCGTGAAGCAGATCTGGGACCAGCCGTGGTCGGAGTTCTTCTGACGAACCCCGACCACGACCGGCGCCGCTACGGCAGCGCGTGCACGTGCGGACCCACGGCGTTCGACCAGGCGTTGCCCGCCGTGGCGTCCCAGTTGGTCGACCAGGTCATCGCGCCCCGCAGGTCGGGATAGGTCCTGGACGGCTTGAAGGAACCGCAGTTGGTGCCCTTGGCCAGACAGTCGAGGGCGTTGTTGACGATGGACGGCGACACATACCCGCTGCCCGCGCCCCGGGTGGAGGCAGGAAGACCGAGGCCCACCTGGGACGGGGCGAGGCCGCCCTCCAGCTGGATGCAGGCGAGCGCGGTGAGGAAGTCCACCGAGCCCTGGCTGTACACCTTGCCGTCACAGCCCAGCATCGAACCGCTGTTGTAGTACTGCATGTTGACGACCGTGAGGATGTCCTTCACGTTCAGCGCGGTCTGGAAGTAGGAGTTCGACGTCGACTGCATGTCGATGGTCTGCGGCGCCATGGTCAGGATCATCGACGGTCCCGCCTTCGCCGACAGCGACCGCAGGGCCTGCGTCATGTACGTCGCGTTCAGCCCGTTCTCCAGGTCGATGTCGACGCCGTCGAAGCCGTACTCCTGCATCAGCGCGTACACCGAGTTGGCGAAGTTCGTGGCCGACGCGGCGGAGTTCACCGACACCGTGCCCTTCTCACCGCCGACCGAGATGATGACCTTCTTCCCGGCCGCCTGCTTCGCCCGGACGTCCGCCTTGAACTGGTCGACGGTGTAGCCGCCGAGCCCGGCCGAGTCCAGGTTGAAGGTCACCGCGCCCGGGGTCCCGGTGGCGTCGGCGAAGGCGACGGCGATGATGTCGTACTGCGCCTGCACGTCCGACAGCTTCTGCACCGCCGCGCCGTTGTTGAAGTTCTGCCAGTACCCGGTCACCACGTGCTTCGGCAGCGCCGGACCCGTCGGGGTCTGCGTCGTCGTCCCGGTCACGGGCGCCGACTTCGGCGACTCACCGGCCGAGTTGGTCGCCGTGACCTGGAAGGAGTACGAGGTGGAGGCCGCGAGCCCGGTCACCGTCGCCGAAGTGCCGCTCACCGCGGTCACCTTGGTGCCGTCCCGGTAGACGTTGTAGCCGGTCGCGCCCGAGACCGTGTTCCAGGCCAGCGAGATCGACGACGAGGACCGCCCCGACACCGTCACGCCGTTCGGCGCGCCCGGGATCGTCGGCTCCGGGTCACCGCCACCGCCGCCGTCCGGGCCGAACACCGAGAGGTCGTCGGCGTAGTAGGCGGCCTGTCCGTACCAGCCGTGCGTGTACACGTTCACCGAGCGGGTCGACGAGCCGGTGGTGAAGGTGGTGGTCAGCTGCTTCCAGCCGCTGGAGTCGGGCGTCCAGGTCGACACGTCCGTCGTGCCGGTGCCGGTCACACCCAGGTAGGTGTAGCCGCCCTGGACCCAGGCGCTGAGTGTGTACGTCGAGTTGGGCTGGACCGCAACGGCCTGGGTGCAGCGGGCGTTGTCCTGACCGGCCGGGGTCGCCTTCAGCGCGGCTGAGCCTCCGTGCGAGGGCGACGAGACGGTCGTACCGCTGTTGGCGGAACAGGTCCAGTTGGTCAGGCCGTTCTCAAAACCGGCGTTCTTGGCGTTGTTGACATCGGCGGCGGACGCCTGGCCGGTGCCGGCGAAGGTGAGGGCGAGCGCCAACGTGACGGCACCCGTCCAGAGACGAGTCGTACGGCTTCTTATGGACATGCCAAAGACGTTGGTCCAGACCAATTTAATTGTCAAGAGGTACCGTCGTGATGCTCAACCTGCCCCGATTTGGCGCAACTTGTGAAACGGCAGTTCCTTCATAGCTACAGAAACGCTGTTCTCCGGTCATCGACCCGTGGATACAGTGCTCGGGTAGTCACACAGTGAAGTCGACCGTGTGTCCTGGGTGGGGAGTGGGGAGCCGCGCGTGCCAACTGCCATCGCCGTGACCAGTGCCGACCTGGCGCTGCCGCCACAGGACGAGCGCACCGTCCCCGCCATCGTGCTCCAGGGTCTGGACCGCCAGCCCCTCGACCGCTCCTTGAGCGCGCTGCAAGCGATCGTCGAGAGCCACGGCCATCTGGTCGTCGTCTGCTCCCAGGCCCTCGACCCCGCCGTGGAGCGTCGCCTCTACACCCTCCGCTCACTGCTGGAGAGCGACCGGATCGCCCTGTTCCGCCCCGAACTGCCCCCGCTCGGACTCGCCGTCCTGGCCCGCCAGTTGCGCCAGCTCGCCTCCTGCGACCTCGGCCCCGGCGTGCTCGCCTCGGCGGGCCGACTCCTCACCCACTACATCCACGCCGGGGCGCTCCTCGGCTCCGTCGCCAAGCTCGACCGCGTCCCCGTCGGCCTGAAGTCGCACGCCAAGTCCTGGGTCCCGGGCAGCCACTTCGGCGTCCTCGCCCACCCCGAGCCCCAGCTCGTGCGGATCGGCCCCGAAGCCGCCCTGACCGGCCCGGAGTTCGGCACCCGGATGCTCGTCGCCCGGGGCCAGCTCCAGTCCGACTGGGTCACCGACACCCTCGCCAAGTCCTGGAACGTCCAGGGCCTGCGCGAGGTCCCGCTGCCCGCCGAGTCGGCGCGGTGGTGGGGGACCGGCCGGCTGATCGAGTTCTGCGCCCACCTCTCCGACCTGTCAGTGCTGTACCAGCTCGTCACCTCGGTCCGCCGCAGCGCCTGCCACTGGTGCGGCATCGACGTCATCGGCGACCGCTGTGTGTTCTGTTCCGCGACCCCGCCCGCGCCCGTCCCCGATACCCGCGCGGGCTGACGGACGCCCGCGAGGGTCGGCCGACCGTCCACGAGGGCCGGCCGACCCGCAAGCCGCACCCGACCGATCCCGACCGATTCCCCCAATGAGGTTGCACGGTTCATGAACTCCCGTCAGCGCCGCGGCGTGATACTCCTGATCCTGTCGGTCGTCTGCGCCCTCGGCGCCTTCGCCGGCGTGCTGTCCGTCATCAACGACGCCGAGTCCAAGGTCGGTCCCGAGGTCACCGCCTACCGGCTGAAGACGAACGTGGAGCCCTACAAGCCGCTGGCCGCGGCCCAGTTCGAGAAGATCTCGATGCCGGAGCGCTGGCTGTCCGACAACGCGGTCACCGATCTGCGGGAGATCGAGGGCAAGATCGCGGTCACCGCGCTGCGCAAGGGCTCCCTGCTCCAGAGCGACATGGTCGTGGCCCAGCCCGCCCTCCAGCCCGGGCAGCAGGAGGTCGCCATCATGATCGACGCGGCGACCGGCGTGGCGGGCAAGATCACGCCCAACTCCACCGTGAACGTGTACGCCACCTTCGAGGGCGTCCGGGAGGGCGACCCCGCCCAGTCCAAGATCATCGTGACCAACGCCAAGGTCCTCGACGTGGGCGAGCTGACCCCCCTGGAACCCGACGCCGACGACCGCGACCGGCAGCCCACCGACGCCGTCCCGATCACCTTCGCACTGTCCACCCTCGACGCCCAGCGCCTCACCTACGCCGAGTCGTTCGCCCAGCGGGTCCGGCTCGCGCTGGTGGCGCCCGGCAGCGACTCCACGGTCCCCGAGTCGGACCGGACGTACGAACTCGCGAAGGACAAGTGAGAGGCCCGCATGCCCACGAGGATCCTCCCGGCGGTCGGCGACGCGGACGCGGTCCGGTCGGTAACGACCCTGCTCTCCCAGCTCCCGGACGCCGAGCCGGTCGCCCCCGTGACCGACTCCACCCAGCTCATCGACACCCTGGCCCGGCTGGCCGCCGAGTCCGTCGACGAACTGCCCGAGGTCGTGGTCGTGCACGAGCGCATCGGCCCGGTCCCGGCCCTGGAGCTGATCCGCGAAGTCGCCCTACGCTTCCCGGCGGTGGGCGTCATCCTCGTCACCTCCGACGCCTCCCCCGGCCTCTTCCAGGCCGCCATGGACTACGGCGCCCGGGGCCTGGTGGCGCTGCCCCTGTCGTACGAGGAACTCGCCAGCCGCGTCCAGGCCGTCGCCTCCTGGTCGGCGGGCGTACGGCGGCATCTGGGCGGCGCCCTGGAGGTGTTCACCGGCGTCGGCGGCACCGTCGTCACGGTGAGCGGCGCCAAGGGCGGCGTCGGCACGACCCTGGTGTCCATCCAACTGGCCCTGGCCGCCCAGGCCTCCGGCCGTTCCACCGCCCTGCTCGACATGGACCTCCAGACCGGCGACCTCGCGGCCTACCTGGACGTGCAGTTCCGCCGCTCCGTCGTCGACCTCGCCGCCATCACCGACATCACCCCGCGCGTCCTGGCCGACGCCGTCTTCCGCCACGACACCGGGCTCGCCCTGCTGCTCGCCCCCGGCGAGGGCGAGCGGGGCGAGGAGGTCACCGACCGCGCCGCCCGCCAGATCGTCAGCGCCCTGCGCTCCCGCTACGAGGTCGTGATCGTCGACTGCGGCGCCCAGCTCAGCGGCGCCGGAGCGGCCACCGTGGAGATGGCCGACACGGCGCTGCTGGTGACCACCCCGGACGTGGTCGCCGTCCGGGGTGCCAAGCGCGTCGTCCGCATGTGGGACCGGCTCCAGATCCGCAAGGCCGAGGAGACCACGGTCGTCGTCAACCGCCACACCCGCGGCACCGAGATCCAGCCCCCGCTGATCCAGAAGATCACCGGCACGGCGCTGGCGGCCACCGCGGTCCCCGCCAACTTCAAGGAACTCCAGGGGGCGGTGGACGCGGGCCGCCTGCACGAACTGGAATCCAAGAGCACGGTGAAACAGGCGTTGTGGGCGCTCGCCGGGGAACTGGGCCTGGTGAAGGCGGCGGAGGTCGACCGACGGGCGGGCCGGGGGTCCTTCCGCAGGCGGAAGGACGGTGGGGGATGAGGGGGCGCGCGGGGCCGAGGGTGAGTGGGCGCGCGGGCCTCTTCCGGCGCGGGGCCGACCGGGGCCAGGTCACCATCGAGTTCCTCGGCATGACCCCGCTGATCCTGGTGACGCTGGTGCTGCTGTGGCAGTGCGCGCTGCTCGGGTACACCTTCACGCTGGCCGCCAACGCCGCGGACGAGGCGGCGCGGGCGGGCACGGCGGCCGAGGACCGGCAGGGCGCCTGCCAGGAGGCGGGGCTGAAGCATCTGCCGGGCGCGTGGGAGGGCGGTGCCGAGGTGACCTGCGGCGAGAGCGGGGGCCTGGTCACGGCCGACGTCCATCTGGACGTCCCGGTCCTCTTCCCCGGCACGATCGCCTTCCCCTTCGAGGTCGACGGGCACGCGGGGGCGGTCGTGGAGGAGGGGGACTGAGATGGCGTACGAACGTGTCCGCCGTGACCGGGGTCGTGAGTGTGAGGGTGCCCGTGAATGTTCCGGTGACCGGGGTCGTGATGGTGAAGGTGCCCGTGAATGTTCCCGTGACCGGGGTCAAGTGGCCATCGAATACCTCGGCTTCATCCCGATCCTGATCCTGGTCGCCATGGCCGCCATCCAGATCGGCCTCATCGCCTACACCGCCCAGCAGGCGGGCACCGCCGCCCGCGCCGGGGCGCGCAGCGCCTCGCTGGACGGGCCGTACGCGGCGGACTGCCAGGCCGCCGTGAGCGGCTGGCTGGCCGACGGGACCGGCTGCACCAGCGCCGGGCTCGGCGACGAGGTCCGGGTCACCGCCACCGTGGACATCCCGTCCGTGGTCCCCGGCTGGGACTTCGGCGACGCCACCAAGTCCGCCACCATGCCGCTCGACCACTGAGGAGCACCGGAAGCCATGAGCCTGCGGGCACGCATCAACTCCCCCGAGGAGAACGGAAGCAGGGGCGAGGACGGCCACCTGGTCGCCTCCTACCGGGCCAAGCTCCTGGAGGAGATCGACCTCGCGGAGATGAGCTCGCTGGCCGCGGCCGAACGCCGGGCGCGGCTGGAACGCGTCCTCGGCCACATCATCAGCCGCGAGGGCCCGGTGCTCTCCACGGTGGAGCGCTCCCAGCTGATCCGCCGGGTCGTCGACGAGGCCCTCGGCCTGGGCATCCTGGAACCCCTGCTGGAAGACGCGTCGATCACCGAGATCATGGTGAACGGCCCCGACGCGATCTTCGTGGAACGAGCGGGCCGCGTGGAGCAGTTGCCGCTCCGCTTCCCCTCCCACGACCAGCTGATGCAGACGATCGAACGGATCGTCTCGACGGTGAACCGCAGGGTCGACGAGTCGAACCCGATGGTCGACGCCCGCCTGCCCTCGGGCGAGCGCGTGAACGTCATCATCCCCCCTCTGTCCCTGACCGGCGCGACCCTCACCATCCGCCGCTTCCCGCGCTCCTTCACCCTGCACGAGATGATCGGCCTCGGCTCGCTCGACGAGCCCATGGTGTATCTGCTGGCGGGCCTGGTGCAGGCGAAGTTCAACATCATCGTCTCGGGCGCGACGGGCACCGGAAAGACCACACTCCTCAACGCCCTCTCCGGTCTGATCCCCGAGGTCGAGCGCATCATCACCATCGAGGACTCGGCCGAACTCCAGCTCCAGCAGAACCATGTGATCCGCCTGGAGTCCCGCCCGCCGAACGTGGAGGGCCAGGGCCGGGTCACCATCCGCGACCTGGTCCGCAACTCCCTGCGGATGCGCCCCGACCGTATCGTCGTCGGCGAGGTCCGCGGCGGCGAGTCCCTGGACATGCTCCAGGCGATGTCGACGGGCCACGACGGCTCCCTGGCCACCGTGCACGCCAACAGCACGGAGGACGCGCTGATGCGGCTCAAGACGCTGGCCTCCATGTCCGACGTCGAGGTCCCCTTCGAGGCGCTGCACGACCAGATCAACAGTGCGGTCGACGTGATCATCCAGCTCACCCGCTTCGCCGACGGCGCCCGCCGCATCACCGAGATCGCGATCCTCGACAGCCATGGCGCGGAGCCGTACCGGCTGGCCACGGCCGCCCGCTTCCACGCCCGCCCGATGGCCGCGGACGGCAGGGTCTACGGCAACTTCGAGTACTTCCCGCTCCCACGCCGCACCGCGGACCGTCTCTACATGGCCAACCAGCCGGTACCGCAGGCGTTCGGGGTGGCGGGATCCATGGAGCAGCTGGCCATCCGAGCGGCGCGGTAGAGGGCGGGAACCGATGGAGTTCGAGACGCTGATCACGCTGACCACCGGCATCACCCTCCTGACCTGCGGTCTCGCCGTGGCCGGCCTCCACGCCTACGCCGCCGGCCGGGCCCAGCGCCAGGCTCTGGTGGACCGCTTGGCGGCCACCGGCCAGATAGCCCCCGTCGGCCGCAGGCGCCGCTTCGGCGACCTGGACCGCCGCCTGCGCCGTACGAGACTGGGCCGGAAGCTGGAACTGCGCCTGCTGGCGACGGGCCTGGACGTGACGCCGGGCGAGTTCTTCGTCTACATGCTCACCGCCGTGGCGGGCCTGTGGCTGGTGGGCCAGGCGACGCTGGCGCCCTTCTTCGGCCCGATAGCGGGCATGCTGGGCGTCTGGGCAGCCGTCCAGTTCCTGAACTGGCAACGCCAGAAGCGCATCGAGCGCTTCATCAACCAACTCCCCGAGCTGGCCCGCATCCTGGCCAACGCGACCCAGGCCGGCCTGGCCCTACGCACCGCGATCGGCATGGCGGCGGAGGAGCTGGAGGCCCCGGCGGGCGAGGAACTGGCGAAGGTGGCCAACCAGTTGGCGCTGGGCGCGTCGATGGACGACGCACTGGGCGAACTGGCGGACCGCCTCCCGTCCCGCGAACTGGTGGTCCTCGTCACCACCTTGGTCCTGTCGAACCGCGCGGGCGGCCAGGTGGTGAGCGCCCTGCGCAACCTGACGGAGACCCTGGAGGAGCGCAAGGAGACCCGCCGGGAGATCCGCACCCAGCTCTCCCAGGTGAGCATGACGTCGTACGCGGTCCCGGCGCTGGGCATTGGCTCGCTCTTCCTGATGAACGGGGTGAAGGACGGCGCCCTGGACCGGATGACGGGCTCACCGGCGGGCCAGTTCGCGGTGATCGTGGCGTTCGTGTTGTACGCGGTCGGATTCGTGATGATCCGGCGGCTGTCCCGGATCGACGTATAGGAGGGCGGGGACGATGGCATGGATTCTCGCCCTGGTGATGGGCCTGAGCGTATGGGGCTTCTTCGCGGGCATCCGCATGTACCGGGCGGACGCGAAACTCCCCGGTGACCTGCAACTGGCGCTGGAGGTCGGCGCCACCCGCACCGGCGCGGTGGACTCGGTGATCGACCGCATGGGCATGCGGTACGCACCGGCGGTGCTGCGCCTGATGGGCCCGAAGCAGGTGGCGAAGTACCGCCGCAGGATCGACCTGGCGGGCAACCCCGGCGGCCTGACGATCGACCGCTACGCGGCCCGCCGGGCGGTGTACGGCTTCCTGGGCGCGGTGGGCGGCCTGGTCTTCCTCATGCGGGGCCAGTACCTGGTGACTCTGCTCCTGCTGGCCTTCGGGGCGTTCTGGACGGAGGTCGGCATCTGGTCGGCGATCCGCATCCGCAAGGACGTGATCGAGCGGACCCTCCCCGACTTCCTGGACGTGCTGGCGGTGGTGGTGAGCGCGGGGTTGGGCTTCCGCCAGGCGCTGGACCGAGTGGCCTCGCGCTACGAGGGCCCGTGGGCGGACGAACTCCGCATCACGCTCCGCCAGATGGACCTCGGCATGAGCCGCCGCCAGGCGTTCGCGGAACTCCGCCGCCGCAACGACTCCGAACAGGTCGCGATGTTCGTGACGGCGCTCCAGCAGGGCGAGGAACTGGGCGCACCGATCGTCGACACCCTCGTCGCCCTGGCGAAGGACATGCGCCGGACAGACGCCCAGAACGCCCGCCGCAAGGCGGCACGAGCGGTCCCCAAGGCCACGATGATGATCACGACCTTCATGGTCCCGGCGACGATGATCCTGCTGGGCGCGGGCCTGCTGCTGGGCTCGGGCACGGACTTCGGCTCCATCACGGGGGAGTAGGGATGGGAATCGGAATGCCCGTGCGGGGGTTGAGGGTGACCTTGACGCCACCGAGGGGTCTGAACGAGCCGCGGGGTCTGGACGAGCCGAGGGGTTTGGAGGAGCCGCGGGGTTTGGAGGAGCCGCGGGGCCTGGGGGAGGCGTTGCCGGCGGCGCCGCTGGGCAGCCGCCCGTCCAAGGACCCGACGATCACCCTCCAGATAAACGCTCTGCAGGCAACCACCCGCATGGTCTTCGCCTTCCGCCTGGCCATGCTCGCCCT
The DNA here is from genome assembly GCF_027270315.1 of Streptomyces cinnabarinus. NCBI lineage: Bacteria > Bacillati > Actinomycetota > Actinomycetes > Kitasatosporales > Streptomycetaceae > Streptomyces > Streptomyces cinnabarinus. Next base: position 5,706,957 of record NZ_CP114413.1, read on the forward strand.
CTCCGCCCCCGCCGCCCTCCTGAACGCCGCCCCCGGCCTGGGCACACGCCTGGTGGGCGCGGCGACGGTAGCCACCTTCATGGCCAGCTACGTCCTCTTCAGGGACTGGGAACGCTTCGGCCCCCTCCTCCTCCGACACCCCACCCTCCTGGCGGCGGACACCCTCTTCGGCGCCCTGCTGCTGATCTCGGCGGGCCCGGACACCCCCCTCGCCTACGTCAGCGTCTGCACCCCCCTCCTGGCAGGCATCGCCTATGGCTACCGAGCCGCCGCGGTCTTCGCCAGCCTCCAGTCCCTGATCCTCCTCCTCGTCTACGCCACCACAGCGGAGGCGCATTCCACCCTCGCGGAGAAGCTCCTGCTCCCCGGCTTCTGCGTGATCACAGGCGCGGCAGGCTCGGCACTCCGCAACCTGATGCTCCGCTTCGGCGAGGCGACCGAGGCCCTGACCACCACCAGGGCCCGCCTGGCGGCGGCAGAGGCGGTAGCCGCGGAACGGGCCCGCCTGGCAAGGGAGATGCATGACTCGGTGGCGAAGACCCTGCACGGAGTGGCCATGGCGGCGGACGCCCTGGCGGCATCGGCATCCACGACGAGTACGAGCCTGAACCCCACCCTGATCAAGGAACAGGCGGAGTTGGTGGCAAGGGCCACCCGCAGGGCGGCAACAGAATCCCGAGCCCTGCTGACGGACTTGAGAAGCGACTCTGTCCCTACAAGGGACGTCTTCGAAGAACTGGCGTCACGGACACGAGCCTTCGCAACCCGCACGGGAGTCCCGGCGACCTACCACCCCACAAGCCCCGAGAACACACCCCCACCCCTGACCGCGGCGGTGACCCGCCACCTCCTCTCCATCGCCGCGGAGGCCATGGAGAACGCCCACCGCCACGCGACCCCGACGGCGGTGAACGTCCGCGCGGGCATTCACGGCGACGTACTCCGCATCAGCGTGTACGACGACGGCACGGGCCTCCCCCCGGACACCACCCTCGAACAGCTCCGCGGCGCGGGCCACTTCGGCCTGATCGGCATGGTCGAACGAGCCGCGTCGGTGGGCGCCCGCATCCGCATGGGCCGCGGCGAGCACCCGAATGGCACGGAAGTCCTCCTGGAACTCCCTCTGGCGGCGCGAAGGACATGACGGCATGACACATCCGGATTTCCCCACGCCCGAATCCGAGAACAATCCCCTGCGCGTAGTGGTCGCTGACGACAACCCGGTAGTACGAGCGGGCCTGACAGCGCTCCTTTCCGGCCGCGAGGACATCACGGTCGTGGCGGAGGCGGCGGACGGCCGAGAAGCGTACGAGGCGGCCCGCCATCACCGCCCCGACGTGGTCCTCCTGGACGTCCAGATGCCAGGAGTGGACGGCATAGCGGCCCTCCCGTACCTGGTGGACCTGGCCCCCGTGATGATGCTGACGTACAGCAGGGAATCGGAGACGGTGGAGGAGGCCCTGCGCAGAGGGGCCAACGGCTACTTGGTCCACGGCGAGTTCACGGCGGCGGAGCTGGTGGAGGCGGTGCGGGGCCTGAACAAGGGCAGACCCCACTTCACGGCAACGGCGGCGGAGGCGCTGCTGACGCAACTGCGCAGAACGGCAGATTCGCATCCGCATACGGAACCTCCCGCTCCAACCCCAAACAAAGCCACCCCCCTTTCGCAAATGCAACCAAGTGTGGGACAGTCCTCCGGGAGGGCGAAGTTTCAACTGAGCACGAGGGAGGCGGAGATCATGGACCTCATCGCATCCGGCATGACCAACCACCAGATCGCCGCCACGTGCTTCATCAGCGAGAAGACGGTCAAGAACCACATCAACCGCATCTTCGCCAAACTCCACAGCACCACCCGGGCCCAGGCCACCGCCACATGGCTGGGGGTGACCTGACATGCCCCACCTTTGGGCCCACCGTTGGGCCCCCGGACCCTCCCCCTCCCACCCCACCCCGCCCTACGGTGCGGCCACCACACCCGCAACCGAAGGGACCCACCATGAACAACCGCCCCAACCTGAACGACAAGGGTCAGACCGCGGTGGAGTACCTGGGGATCATTGCGGTGGTGGTTGCGATTGTTTTGGCTATTACGGGGACGGACATCGGCAACACGATCTACACGGCGATCGTGGACAAGATCGACGAAGTCGTCGGGTGACACGACGCCCTCGGTACGGCGACACCGGGCAGGCATTCCCCATCTACATCACGGTGGTGGGAGGCCTGCTCTTTCTTGCGTTCGCGTACCTTGCAGTCGGCCAGGCCGCAGCGAACCGCAACGGCGCCCAGACAGCTGCCGATGCGGCGGCGCTTGCGGCGGCGCAGGACACCCGAGACCAACTCGCGGGCAAGTGGATCGAAGTCGTACTCGACCCCACCCAGTGGCAGGACATCTTCGACGGTTTCGTGCCCGGACTTGAACCCTCGTGCTGGCGGGCTGACCAACTCGCGGCACAGAACGATGCCCACGTAGAGGCGTGCGATCAGACCGGTCCCTTGGAGTACACCGTCGAGGTCCAGATGGACAAGCCGGTTGGAGACTCGATCGTTCCGGGCACGGAGGGCAAGTTCGCGAAGGCGTCCGCCAAAGCCGTGATCGAGGCCCGATGCGAGTTCGAACTCCCCGGTGAGGACGCGGGGGACGACGAACTGCCGCAGCTCACCTGCGAGGACGAAGACTGGGACCTGGACCCGGAGGACCTCACCGACCTGCCGGACCCCGAGGATCTCTTCGAAGTCCATCTGGCCGACTGACAAGCGGATGTCGAGTAATGAAGGAAGCAGAGGCATGAGCATTCGGTTCACTACGAAGGCCCGCAGGAGGATGGTCGCGCTGACCGTTGTGGCTGGACTGGCCCTCGGCGTGGCCGGCTGCGGAGGCGGGGGAGGCAGTGACGAGAAGCCCGAGTCGTCTGCGTCCGCTTCGAAGAACAGCGGCTCTGATCCGAGTACGCAGGAAGGCACGGATGAGCCACTGGCCGAGCTCAGGGGCGAAAGCGGGCTGATTCTCACTATCGACGCCGTTACCAGGGACGCGGGCGGATTCGTAACAGTGAGCGGTGAGATCAAGAACGATGGAGCTGAGGCGGCCCGCATCCCCATTCAGACACGCGGTGATGAAACCGAGATCATGCGGCATGGCTCGTCACTCGGCGGAGCCACACTTGTGGACTCTGGTTCCAAGAAGCGGTATTACGTGCTGCGTGACACGGACGGACGCCCCTTGGCGACCACGGAGATGCCGCGAATCAAACCTGGTGAATCCATCCCTGTGTTCATGCAGTTCCCCGCCCCGCCCGCGGAGACGACAGAAGTGACCTTCCAGCTTCCATCCTTCGCGGCAGCCCCCATCCAGATCGCTGGGTGAGCCGAACCATGACATCCCCCCAGCGCCTCACCACAGCCATGGCGGCAACCACCGTCATGCTCGTCACCACGCTCTACGGCGCCGCGACCACGGCCCACGCCGACGACAACCCCAGCGTCCCCCCAGGCACAGAAGCCACCGCCACCGCCCCCGTAGAAGTCGACCCCAACGACCCGGACCTGAAGCTCCCCGAGGGCGCCACGCTCGCCGAAGCCAAGGTGCTGGACATCAAGCAAGTCGTCGAAGAGGAGAGCGGCGACGAACGCCGCGAGGACACCAACGCGGACGTGAAGTTCGCGCTCCAGGCGGAGGTCCTGTTCCCGAAGGACAGCGCAAAGCTGAACGGCGAGGCAAAGGCCCGAATCGCAGCGATCGCGAAGGAGATCGAAACCCAGAAGGCAACAAAGATCCGGGTCTTCGGCTTCACGGACAACCTGGGTTCATCGGCCCACGGCGACGTCTTGTCCAAACAGCGAGCCACGGCCGTAGAAGACATCCTGAAATCCGAACTGAACGACCCGAACATCACCTACGAGGTCCGCGGCTACGGCGAGCAATACCCCATCGCCTCCAACACCACAGAGGCAAGCCGCAAGAAGAACCGAAGGGTGGAGGTCAGCTTTCCGCGCTCTGAGGACTGACCCGTACGCGACCCTGTCACAGGGAGCCACGTGACCGTACTGATGGTGGCGGCGGCCCTGTACGGCGTCGCACAATTGTCCCTGTTCTCCTTGCCCACGAGGTCCGTAGGCCCGACAACGGTGCTGCTGGCCGTCCTCGTCGGCGTACACGCGTGCGGAACGGCCGCGGCCCTCCTTGAACTCACGTACACGAGGCTGATCGCCGAAACCGCGGACCAGTCCCTGACCCAGGTCGTGAACACCACGTCCTACACCGTGGCTCCGTGGGTGGAGGAATCGGTGAAGGTGGCACCACTGCTGCTCGTCGGACTGTGGGCGCGGGTCCGCCGACAATGGGGCCTCACCGACTTTACGGTGCTGGGGGCCGCGCTCGGTGCCGGCTTCGGGCTCCTGGAAGCGCTGCTGCGATACGCCCTTGACGCCGACCGGGCCATTGCCCGCCACGGCGGCTGGATCGTGCCCGACAGCCTGTCCGCACCGTACGTCCCCAGCGCTTCCCAGGTTTTCACCTCCTGGCTACCCGCGCCGGTCGCCCCCCCCTGGACCTAGGGCGCACGGGCGACGTGTCGATCCCGACCTTCACGCACCTGGTGTGGACGACCGTCGCGGGTCTGGGCGTCGGGTTGCTGTGGCGGGCGCGCGGGGTATGGAAGGTCCTGGCGCTGGTCCCGTTCGGCGCGGCGGCGGCCCACCACACGCTGAACAACTACGCGGCCACACACACCCGTACGAAAGCGGACCAGTGGCTGTCCGACCTGGACGCCATCCTGTGGGCCGCCCCCCTCACCGCGCTGCTCCTCGCGATGACCGCAGACCTGTTCGCCCTGCACCGGGCCAAGCGCGGACTGCCCGACGTACTCCTGACCGCGGAGAGAAGAGACGGCGACACGGCTGCCGCGCTCCTCCACTATGCGTAGGGAGCGGGCTCAGTGAGGATGGCGCTCGTGAGGGGCTGGGGAAGTTCCTGCGCAACAACCCTCCCGGACGAATGAACTCGATCCGAATAATTGGCGACGGCTACAATATTGTATGGCCCTGAGGGGATTGCACATGGGGGTTCCGCATGAGTGAGTACCACTACATCTTCGCCAGGCCCGGATTTCCGCGGGAACGGCTCGTTCAGGATATCTCCACGGCATGCGCTGTCGAACTGAGGCCAACTGACGACGAGTTCGTCGACTATGCGGGAAATCTTGGATACGCCGCGGTCGAGGTCGAGTTCACCCACGAGTACGAGGGCGACCGTGGCATGCCGTTCGAGCGTTACGACTCCCTGGTCACGATCAGGGATTTCGACACGAACCTGGAGCGCCAGGAGGCGACGGCCCGCCACATCTTCGAGAACCTGGCCACCCTGGGCCGTTACGACTTGCTGCTCGTCCGAGACCTCCAAGAATCGCTTGCCTCATCTACTGCCGGCAGCGACCCGGTATGAGTAGCAGCGCCACTTGAGAACGCAGTGAAAAGCGGCTCAGGCGTGCAGGCGAGGAGCTGACGCGCCCCCGACCCCGGCTCATTCCACAACCCACCTGAGTGGCTCCCACCTTGGGCCCCGCTTTCCGCGGGCGGCCCCAACGGTCACTCCAGACAAACTGCTCGATGACTGGGCGGCTCGGAAGCGGCGGCGAAGAGATCCTCCGCAGCCGTAGCGTGCACTGCACGCTGTGCCCAGAGGTCCAGTTGCTCCAGGTCGGCACAGTCCTGTACCCGTCCCCGCACGGAGTCGGGCACCGTGACCCCCCGCCAGTCCAGGATCTGCAAGACCATCTCGGCCTTGGCTTGGGCTCGGCCCTCTTCGCGGCCTTCTTCCCGGACCTTCTCGGCGACCTCGTGCCGGAAGAAGTAGTGCACTGCCATCATCAGCTCCTTCCACGTCTGCTTGGCCTCGACATCGACCAGGCAGGATTCGACGAACTGCGCGAGCATGCCCGCGTTTTCGGTGTCGGTAGTCGCCAGGGCTGCGGCCAGCGGCTTCAGTATGGCAGTGGCACGAGGGCCCCGACCATGCGTCATCGCCGAGAACGCCGCGAGGAACACGTCCCGCTGAGCTTCTGTCTCATCCTCGATGAGCGGCACATTCTCCGGACTTAGGACCAGCGGTCGCACGGTAAGCGAATGCCAGCCCGGTAGCCCCAGACGGATCGGCCGAGCCGCCCATCTGGCCGTGGAGACGCTCTGCGTCAGGACGATCAGAACCGGCTCCCAGCGATACTTCGCGTACAGGTAACTGAGGTAGTAGGCCCAGCTGCTCCGCTTGTCGTCGTCCTGCTTCCCTTGAGACTCGATGACCAACAAGTACGATCCGTCATCCGTCTCCGCCCGTAACAGCGTGTCCACGCGCCGTTCGATCGGTCCGATCTCCGTGAGATCCGCGTTCAGCACCGCGAAGTCGCGCGGTTCGGGGATTGGGATGTGAAGCACACGCTGGAGCGTCCGCGTGAAACCTGCCGGATCCTTCTGACAGATCTGATGCAGACCTTCATGTGGTGAGCTGACCATAGGCCTTCTTCTTTCCATCCGATCTGATCAACGAGTCACGCAGCGGCAAGGTCACACCACACGTACTTGCCGCGACGGCCATCACGGGACAGCGGCTGCCACCCCCACACATCGGCACAGGCCCGCACGAGAGCCAGGCCTCTCCCCTCCTCCTCCGCCCCACCCAGCCGCTCCCACTTCTCTGGCGGATCGGGAGGCGCGGGGTCGGCGTCCCATGCCCCGATCCGCAGCACCCCGGCCGACCAACGGACACGCAGGGCCGCGGGTCCTGCCGTATGGCGTACAGAGTTGGAGACCAGCTCCGCCCCGACCAGCTCGGCGGTGTCGACCAGACGGATCAGGCCGTGGATGGTCAGGATCAGGCGGAGGGTGCGGCGACAGACAGGTACGGCGCGGGGGTCGTGGGGGATGTAGAGGGTGTACTCCCAGGCTTCGGGTTCGTTTGCTGGCATGGGTGAACTCCTCTTGAGGGCGGGGCATGTTTGGGCGGGCGGTGGCATCGCCGCAGCCGTCACGACAGGACGGAGTGGTGCACTACCGGGGGCGCCCGGCATGCCGCAGCGTGATCGCTACGTCACTGACAGTAGGTCCTAAATTTAGGCCCAAGCAAGCCGTTGTCGTAATCTTGCGCCCGAACGAGTCGCTGCCTCCCGGTCGTTGGAGGCAAGGAGGAAGTCATGACGCGTCGGCGCAACCCCACCGCACGCCAGGTCCGATTGGGCGCTGAACTGCGCAAACTACGTGAGGCCGCAGGCCTGAAGGCGCGGGAAGCCGCAGCGCTGCTGGGCGCCGACTCCGTCCAGATGAGCCAGATCGAGTCCGGTGTCGCCGGTGTGAGCGAGACGCGCGTACGACGCCTCGCCGCTCACTATTCCTGCTCGGACGTGGAGTTGATCGACGCCTTGGTCGCGATGGCCACGGAGCGAGTGAGCGGCTGGTGGGAGAAATACCAGGATGACCTGCCGACGCCGTTCCTCGACCTGCCCGAGCTTGAACACCACGCCCGATACCGATGGGACGTCGACTTCCTGCACATCCCTGGCCTCCTACAGACCGAGGGCTATGCCCGGGCACTCTTCGCCTTCGTCAACCCGGAGTTCCCGGCGAGCGACGTGGAGCGCTGGGTGGAACACCGGATGAAGCGCAGGACCATCATCGAGCGACCCGACCCGGTCCCGTACGAGACGTTGATCCACGAGGCCGCCCTGCGCATCAGAGTCGGCGACCGAGCCGAGGCACGGGCACAACTCGTCCGCATCCTCGAACTCTCCGGAGCCGGTCACGTCACCGTCCGGGTCATCCCCTTCGAGTTGGACGGATTCGGCGGGGCCGGGAGCGCCATGGTCTATGCGGCCGGCCCGGTTCCCCAGCTGGACACCATGGTCCGCGACAGCCCCAGCGGGCCGGTCTTCGTCGATGCCGCGGCGCAACTCACCCGCTATCGAACGCTCTTCCGTAGGGTAGAGGCGATGTCGCTCGAACCAGGCCGTTCGCGTGATTTCATCCACCGGCTGACGAAGGAGCTGTGAGGACGTGCTCACCCCCGACACCTGGACGAAGTCATCGTTCTCCGGAGGCGGCCAGGGCGATGCGTGCGTAGAGATAGCGAACTTCGGCGCACGGGTCGCCATACGCGACTCCAAGGACCGAACCCGCGCCGCCCTCTCCCTCCCCGCCGATGCCTTCACCACACTCATCGCGAGCCTCAAGGTGCGCGCCCGGTAGACCCGCCGCGGTTTCGCAGTTCAAGGAGTTCCGGGGCAAGGACAGTAATCGTGTGGCGATTAACCTCGATCAGGCCATCCTGGCGGAGCCGGGAGAGCGCGCGGTTGACGGTCACCCTGGCGACCTCCAGGAGGTCGGCCAGCATCTGCTGGCTACCGGGCATGGTGACGTTTCCGCTCGCGCATGACGCGGCCTCGCTCGGCAGCCAAGCCGCCAGTCCGGCCGCCGCGGGCATCGTCGCAGAGGCGGTAATCCCTTCCTGGTGACGTCGGGCTTGGCCGGCAAGAACGCGCAGTACATGCCGCCGTCCATAAGGCGCGTCATCGATCACGGTCAGGGGCGGCGGTGGCTGCCACTCGACCGTGTCGCAGCAGCAGAAGATTTGACCCCGGATCACCGGCATTGCGCAGCGCATGACCGGCCGGGTAGCCGTGTGCAAGGGGGCGTCCCATACGTCGGGTTCTACCAAGGGGCGTGAGGGCGGCCCTGAAACAGCCGAGCAGCGACACGATCGGCCGGAACTGCACGTCGCTGAAGTAACGTCGCAGTAGGTCTCGGCCGTGACTCCCGATCGAGAACGTAGGTGTCCAGCGTCAGCGAATCGCCACCGCGGTATCCCGATGGCAGCTCATTCCATGTCGCCATCTACCCCGACCTCGACCTTCACTCGCACCCCGACCCGCAGCCCCCACCCCACCATCGCCCCGGCCTCGGTCTCCAGCACGTGGCGAGCGCGCAGCCTGGGTAGTCCGAGGCGCCCCGGCTTCATGGTCCGGACAGCGATGACGTTCAACCGCCAGTCGAGATAGGCGACATCGATGGGGATCCGCATGCCGACCGTGTGGATGCTGCTGGCGGGGGAGAGCAGGAGAACCCCATCCACGGCGTCCCGCCCAAGCAGCCCCCGAGTCCGAGCGCGATAGGACGAGGCGATCTCCAGAGGCAGGCCGACGTCCCCTGCCGCCCCCTGTACGACCAACTTCCCCACGCCGTCACGCCATTGCTGCCTCATGCCCAGGAATCTCCCCGATCCGGATGGCGCTACGCATCACCGCTGACGGGCACTCTCCTTTGCATGTTCATAAGTGGAATGACCTGCTCGTGATGTGTACGTTGCACCAGGGTGCCGTGTTACGGAACCGTTACGGGCCGAATCGACGTCTCATTGGTTGTTTTGGACTCATACATCCCGTCAGTTGACGAGCATCGCCCTGGTGTCACCGCATCACGCTGGATAGCGTTGCTTCGCTCAAGAGAAGTCTCGTCTCACTGGGAGTCGACCGTGAACCGCCGCCCCACCCTCCTCGCAGCGCTCACGCTGACCGCCGCAGCGGCCCTGACGCTGTCCGCGTGCGGGAGCGACGACAGCTCCAAGGACAAGGACAACGACAAGATCGCGGGAGCCGACACGGGGGGCAAGAAGTCCCCGTCGCCCACGGCCGCCGCGTCCGACTCCGGTGACCGCCCGAAGATCACCTTCCCGTCCGACGCGAAGAACGTTTTCGAGGACCAGAAGACGGGCGACGCGGCGAAGGACGCGGTGCTCGCCGATAGCGCCTCGAGCGTGAACTCCGTCGACGAAGCGATCTTCGAGGGGAACACGGACACGAAGGCGCTCGGCTTCTACAACGCGGGCAAGGCCCTGGAGTCGTCGATCACTTTCGCGCAGCAGTACATCGACGGTGGCGACACGTGGACCGGCGTGACCCGCTACTTCGGCTACAAGGTGACCCTGTCCGGAGCTGACAAGGCATATGTCACCTACTGCTCCGACGAGAGCAAGTCCTTCATCAAGGACCGGAAGACCGGGAAGGTCGACAGGTCGCCTGCCACCGCGGACTCCTACGTGCGGTACAACACCAGCCTGACCAAGAACGACCAGGGAGTCTGGCAGACCACCAACATCGCGTCGAACGGGGGAGACAAGGCGTGCCAACCGTAAGGAACTCGGCGAGGACCGCAACGGCCCTGACGCTCGTATGCGCGTCACTCTTCGCTGCCCAGACAGCCTTCGCCCGAGGGGGCTACGACAACAACGGCGACACGGAACAGAGCGCTGACACCAACGGAGACACGGTCTCCGTAACCGTCGGCGGTGTCGTGTTCGACCGCTCCAAGAACGGCAGCGGCGAATCAACCGGCGCCCTGACCTCGACCACGGCCTGGACGCCGCCGCCCTGTTGGCATGCTCCGAAGTACACCCCCGAGGGGCTCCAGAAGTACCTGGAGCCGATCTGGGAGGCCGGCTCGACGGGCCACACCTGGGATGCCGAACAGCGCGAGAAGTACAACGCCAATGACGAGGAGAAGGGCTTCAACAAGGACAAGTCTGGCAAGGGCTACTGGTGGGGCGCCTACGTCAACGACAAGGACTTTCCCGCGGGTTGGGATGCCTGCTACGAGGACGAGTACTTCTGGGTTGACACTGGCGACGCCCCTCCCGCCAACATCGAGAACGCCGTAACCCCCGAAATCCTCGCCGAACTCGCCTACGCCGAGATCCGAGTCCCCGGCACCGAGGTCACACTCGCCCCCGAGAACGCCACGAAGGTCAACCTCCCGACGTGGGCCTGGTTGGATGCCGCGGAGTTCAAGCCGGTGTCGGTCACGGCGTCCGTCCCGGTGCTGAACCTGGAGGCGACGGCCACCGCGGAGCCCGTATCCCTCCAGATCGAGCCCGGTACGGCCGACGCGGTCACCTACCCCGCGTCCGGCGTCTGCGAGATCAACAACGACCGTATCGGCGAGCCGTACGCCAAGGGTAAGGCGAACCGCACCCCGCCCTGCGGAGTGAAGTACCTTCGCTCGTCCGGCGACGACACCTTCCCGCTCCAGGCCACCATCACCTGGGAGATCACCTGGACCGGCACCGGCGGAGCCGGTGGCGAAATGCCCGATGGCACCTTCGGCGCCACCCAGGACGTGGTCGTCCAGGAAATCCAGTCCATCAACCGCTGACACACAGGGCGCCGCTGGTTTGACCGGCGGCGCCCTCAGCTGATCAGCTGCGCCCTGGTGTCACCGCATCACGCTGGATGGCGTTGCTTCGTTCAACAAGTTCCTGAGGACGGGTAAGACCGACGTCACGCCGGTGACGAAGGACAGCTACGTCATCTACGCGGGCACATTGCGCGAAAGCAAAGGCGGCGTATGGGTCACCGAGACCCTGAATTCGCAGAGGGGGAGCGCGAAGTGCCTGCCCTGATCTGCGGACATCTGTTCGTGGGCTGACGATTCCGCCCCCCTCCTTCCTGTCCCGCAGCTGCTCCTCCTTACGAGGGGGAGCACTTCCGCATACGCCACGAACGCTCCGCCACGTCGTTCCTCCGTACGGTGCCTGGCGTGCAGGGAGAGGGGACGAAGGATGGCGGAGCGGTTGGCTGTTGATGGTGGTGAGCTGACTCGGTTCATGAACTCGCTGCGGAAGTCGCGCAGTTCACTGAACGGCGTCCGCAAGGCGTTGCTCGACTCGACGGTCACAGGACTCGGTACGGACGATCTCGACTGCGCCTGTGAGGACTTCCAGGAGGACTGGAAGTACGGCGCCGAGGAGATCGGCAAGCAGACGGAGGATCTCGCCGAGATCATCGGCAAGAGCCGGGATAGCTATCTGGAGGTCGACAAGGCCCTGGAGGCGGCGCTGAGCAAGGCCGCGAAGGGCGGGTCGGGCAGTGGTGCGGACGGTGGTTCCAAGTGACCTACGCCCCCGGCATCGAAGAGACCGGCGCCGCCCTCGACCCCAAGTCCCGCGCGGACCTGGACAAGCCCCAGGGGCTCAAGTCGGCGCCCACCATTCCCCACCCGAACTATCCCCACCTGGGCTTCAACCCCGTCCCCGGCAGCACCCAGACCGTCCGGGATCTGCATCTCAAACTCGCCGCCTGCGCGAAGGTCCTGGAGGACACCCACGACCTCGTCACCAAGCTCCTTGACGGCAGCTACTGGAAGGGCGACGCCGCCGTTGCCTTCCGCGAGCAGCTCGATGGTGGGCCGCTGCCGCGGAATCTCAGGAACGCCGCGCGTTCGCTGTGTAAGGCCGTCACTCAACTCAGCCGCTGGGAGACGGAACTCGACGACTTCCAGCGGCGCGCCAAGCGGCTCGAGAGTGACGCGCAGGATGCTCGCGACGCGGTGAAGCGTGCGGAGGGCAAGGCGGAGGCGGTTGTCGACGACGCCCAGTCGGAACTGGACAAGGTACTCGGCCGGGCGCGGCGGCTCGCCGAGGAGCACGAGGCCAGGGCCAAGCACCGGGCGGGGAAGATCCGGGCGGCGACGCAGAAGCTGGCGCCGCATGAGCCGGGGTGGTTCGACGACGCGCTCGACTGGCTCGGCGAGAACCTGCCGGACGTCCTCAGCTTCCTGGCCGGCACGATCGCGGTGGCCGCACTGCTTCTCTCCGGGCCACTGGGGTGGGGCCTCGCGACGGTGGGAGTGCTGATGCTGGGGTCTTCGGCGATCAGTCTTACGGCGTTGTTCCTCCGGCTCGGCGATCCCGCAGTACGAGCATCTCTGTGGGACGGGATCCGGCACGGCGAACTTGATGCTGACTTCTGGAGCAACTCGGTGTCGGTCGGAGCGGATCTCGCGGGAGCACTGCCCGGCGTAGGTGCGGTTGGCAAGGGCGCGTTCGCGGGAATCAGGGAGGCTGCTCGCAGCACCACGGCAGTCAGTCTCGGGGAGAAGCTCTCCGTGGTCGGCACGAGGACCATGGATGAGGCGAAGGGTGTGGCGAGCCTCGACAACGCGTTGGTCGTGAGGGCCGTGCGGGGACTGAGTGACCCGGAGAAGGCGGCCCGCGCGGTACAGGGCAGTTCAGGGCTGGTCGGAGTCGGGACCGGGGGATTCGGTCTTCACAACAAGGTGGTGGACGCCGAGGACGACGGCATCAAGGACGGCACGGTCGCAGGTATCGATGGATCGCGGCTTGCGCTGGACACGGGCGCAATCTACGCACTGGCCCGTCATGTCCTCTGATTCCCAGGGCAAAGGAGCGATCTCGTGAATCCTGCCGCATATTCGACGGCTTGGGACCACCCTCCCACTCGGCGCGCTTGGGCGGGTCACATGAGCATGAATGTGATCGGTCTCGTGGGCTGGGCCGGCGGCTGGGTCCTGTTGCTCGGCATTTCCACACGCACCCCCAATTGGGCCGTGTGGATCTTCATGCCCTACTTCGTCTACGGCTTCTACCGAACCCTCGTCCAACTCCGCTGCCTCCCCACCGCCCTCCGCACCCTCCAAGTCCTCCAGCACTACCCCTGGCAACTCCTCCCCAACGCCCCCCGCGCCCTCGATGAGCACCCCGATGCCGAGGTCGGAGAGATGTGGATCGAGTTGCCTGATCCCAGTAGCCGTGGGAAGAGGGGGATTCCGCTCACCTTCGTCAAGCACTTCCGTGCCTACTGGTGGCTGCGACACATCGGCGGGCCGCGGACCAGACCGGAGCTCAAGGCGATGCTGGAGCCGCTCTGGTTCGCCGGTGACCCCCGGTTCCTGGGGGTCGTGGCGGTGAACGGTCGGCGCGGTGCCCCTCGGCGGCTGCACTTCCTCTACCAGCCGTCCGCGCTCGACGCACGGGCCGCACGGCGGGAGTGGGACGGCATCACCCCGGAAGACATCGAACGCGCACGCCGGGCCGGAGCCAGGTTCCTGCCGTCGGCGGTCGCCGTCACCCCCGCCAGGCAGGAGCCATGAGCACCGCCCCCACGATCGTCGTGGACGACTCCGCCGAGGACCCCGACGCGGAGTTCTGGTTCGCCGAACCGCCCGGCTTCCTGCCCCTGCCCCTGGACGCCCTGCTGCCCGAGCCGGACTCAACAGCCGCCCACGCCTTACGGACGGCCGCCGAACCCTTCCTGAACGCGGCCCCGGACGAACTGCTCCGCCAGCAGCTCATCGCCCAGGTCGCGTCTGGCCAGCAACTCCTCGCCGCATTACGCGAGATCGGCACCGTGCACTGCTCGATCGGCCTGCATCGCGACGACGTGGGAGGGGGAGCGAGACCCCTCTTCTCCCTCTTCACCGTCTCCTGGCGTCGGACGGCCACGGTTCCGCGGGGCGTGATGGCGGCCCGCGCGGTGTCGGCCACGTCGGTGACCCAAGGCGGCGCCTATGTCGAGTACTTGGAGCTGCCCTGCGGGCCCGCCACCGTCAGCGAGTCTACGTCCGCTCTCTCCGCCGCCGTGGACACGCCGCTTCTCCAGCTCCGCGCCCACCTTCCCCACCCCGACTGCAAACGCCTGGCCGTCCTCACCCTCGGCACCACCGCCCTGGCCCGCCGCGACGAGTACCGGGTCATCCTTCGCCAGATCGCCGAGACGGTCAGCTTCGAGAAGCCGTTCGGCCCCGTTGTCCGCCCCGCCGCGCCCGGGTAGGAACACCCCCATGACCCAACTAGGCGCAGTCTTCCGTCCCCAACTCTCCCCAGAAGAGCTCCGCTCCATCGCCCGGCTCGCCATCGATGGCGACAAGATGTCCGTATCCGCCGGTGGCGTGGGTTTCGACCGTACGTAGAACGGCACCGGCGAGTCTGCTGGCGTCATGTCCTCGACCACGGCCTGGACGCCGCTGGCACGCGTCGTGCTCGTCCCATCCCGTCGGCGGACACGAGCCCAACCGCCCCCGAGGGTCCGGCACGCCCGCGCCAACGTCTCAGCCGAGTCCGTCGTCAGCTTCAAGGCAAACCGCACGCCGCCCCGCGGAGTCAACGGCGAGAAGGATCACGGGGACTGCCAAGCATCCGCTTCCTCATCCGGGCTGATCCGGACAGTGCGGGCGAATTCGTCGACGTCGTCGATAGCCCGGAGGATCCGGCCGGCGTCCGGGTCGGCCAGGATGATCAGGATGTCCGCGGCCTCCGTGCCCTTCTCGTAGCGCCAGGCGTAACGGAGGCCAACGTGTACCTCGTTACTGTCCTCGTCCTGGTAGTAGCGCAGCACCCGCAAGCCGCTTCCCAGATACGGGGAAGTGATGGCCTCGACGATAGGGGGTTCGATCGAGTAGCTCGCATCGGCGTGCGTAAGTGCTCGCAGTGCCGTTTCCCGGTCCTCGCCCTCCTCGATCTCCACCAGGTCGACATATGCGGGCAGGGGGATCTCCCGTGGGTGCGGGAGGTGGAGGAAGACCTCGAAGTCCGGAAAGGCCGCAGGCGCTCTGACGGCGTACATCGTCAGGATGTCGGTCAGCAGGTCGACTTCGCCCGCCGCCGGCTTCTCCGACGCGAAGTCCTCCCAGAGGCCCTCGGCGAAGTAGCGTGCCCACGATTCAGGCGTCTGTGCCTCCGCGACGTCTTCAAGGCCCGGTTCCGGCCACATGAGCGGGATGCGGATCCAAGGGGACAGATTCATGGCGTGCTTGACGTTGAGCCAGCTCACTCGTAACTCCACTTGAACGTGCCGACCACCGCGTCGAACAACTCGACCAGCACGTCGGTGATTTCACTGTCGACGTCGCCGTCACCCGGTGTGGAGAAGTCGATGCTGATCCAGCGACCGGGGTCGTCCGGCACGGGGATTACGTAATCGACCCGCCGCGTCGGCAGCGCGGCCTGCTGTACGGAATCGGCGGCGGAACTCGACTTCTCCTCGTCGAGGGTGGAGCTGTAGGTGCGACGGACTGCGGGCGCCCCTGCCACGTCGACCTTCGTCGCGCTTCCGCCTCGGACGTCCTCGTTGGCCAGCTGATCAATGACTGCCTGCGGGGGAACCGCATGGTGATGGCCGATTGGCATCTCGGCAACGATGAAGGAGGCCATGAGGAAGATTCCCCCGCGCGGAAGCACCGGAAGGTAGAGGTCAAGGCCACCGTTTCTCCTGGCCGCACGGGCCTGTTTCTCCAACTGGCGACGCATGTCCAGCCGGAAGCGCATCGCGTCGTCCCGGGGAATACCCTCCGGGACTTGTTCCATGTGCGAGAAGAGGACGTTCTGAAGTGCTTCCTTTGTTCCCTCGCGCAGGGGGATGCGAACCCACCCGGGTGGCAGGATGAGCTCATAGCGGCGGGGAGCGGTTACCCCAACGGGGGCTGGCTGTTCTGGCGTGCTCACGTGCGGGCCTGCTTCTTGATCTGCCAGTCGGCCACCAGGATCGTCAGACAGCAGAGAACGGGAATCACGGCCAGGAAGCTGTAACCGATGGCTCCGATGATGTTCCAGAACAGGTACATGGCGGCAACGATTTTGATCGTCTGGGAGAAATTGGAGCCCATCCTCGTGTTGCGGATGAGTTCTCGGTTCCGGAAGAAAAGGATCAGCATCAGTACGGGCGCGATCATTAGCGGCCACGCTACGTAATCGTACGTGAGCCAGTCCATGCCGCCGTACTTGCTGCCGAGGTCCTGGAAGGCGAGACAGAGGACTGGCCCCAGTGTGTAGACAGCAAGGAACTTCATGGCCCGCGATTCTTGTGGGCTTTTCGCCGGGATTGTCGCCACTATCTCCACTCCCTCAAGCTTGGCCTTGAGTTGGCATCGGCCAATCTGCACTCCGCAGCGATCACCAGCGACTCCCGACTTCGCGCGTCAGGACATCTTTGGCGTCGCCGTACTGGTCTGCATAGGGGCCCTTTTCTCCGAGTTTGTCGCCAACGTCCACTGCGGTAGCGGCGCCGTAGTTCAGCTTGAACTTCAGTGCGGCCTTGTCCAGCGCATCCGCTGCCCTCACTACATCAGGATTCCCGCCGAACTCGGCCCGCATGGCCCTCGCGAACTTGGTCGCGCTGACGACCTCCCTGTCACCTCCTAGCAGCCGGTCAAGCCGGGTTGTCGCGGGCCGTGTTTCCTTCGCGCCGATCTGACGCAGCGCGTTCTTCGCGCGTGCTGCTTTCGCGCCGCGGACCGAGTCCGTGCCGTACCGGGTGATGTTTTTGTCGAGGAGCTTGCGCAGATTCGCGTAGCGCTGGAACCGGCCTGCCCTGCTGGCGGCCTTGAGTGCTGTCGTCGCGGCCTTCACGCCCTTCATCGCGATGCTGCCGAAACCCAGCGTCGCCAGCGCGAAGACGTCCATGGCGACGTCCGTCCAGCTCCCGTCACCGGAGAGGGCCAGCAGAGTGTGACCGAGGCCGACGAGCCCTGTGAGGCTGAGGGCGGCCCAGGTGACGAGGGTCGCCACCCATCCGACCGGTGTGAAGAGGAGGGCGATGACCCCGATGATGGTCGCTGCCCAACTTAGGATCTCAACGACGCTCTTGATCGTGTCCGCGTGCTCGTGGACCCAGTCCTTGATGTTCTCCCACCGGCTGTCCTTGATGATGTCCGAGATGTCATGGCCGATGTTCGCCGCGAAGTGCTCGGCGCGGGAGTTGCGCTCGGAGATGACCTGGTTGAGCTGCTTGTGATATGGCGCCAGGTGGCTGTCTGGGTCAGCTTCCTGCGCCGACGGCTTGTCACCGTCCTTGCCGTCCTTCTTGGCCTCGGCTTCCCTTTTCCTCACCTCGGCGGCGTGTTCCTCGTCGGCCCGCTTCGCGGATCGTAAGGCGCCGTCGGCTCGCTCCTGGAAGTCCTCCAACTCGTTGGCCCAGTTGCCGAGATCGCCGACCACGCGTTCGTAGCGGGCCGCCGTCTCGCGGAAGTGCTTCTCGAGCTCGTCGGACTTCTCGCGGATCTTGTCGGCGTATTTGCCCTTCAGTGCCTCGCCGTCGGCGGCCTGACGCAGGATGCGAGCCTGGTCGCGAAGGGTCCCGGCGAGGTCGGTCATCCTGTTGACCTCGTGGCGGATGTCCTCCGGGTCGCCGGGGATCGGGTCTTTCTCCGCCAGCGGATGCCAGTCGACCGGTCGGCGCCTGCCCGTGCCCGTACCCATCGGCTACTTTCTCCCGCTTCTGCCGCGCTTCGGCTTGGTCGCGTTCTCGAGGTCGAGGTCCAGCTTCTGGAAGCTCTCGAGCGCCGTCTCGACGTGCTCGCCCAAGTCCTGCACGTTTTCGAGGAGTTCGCGTCGGTAGTTGTCCCAGTTGTTGACGAAATCATTCATTTTGCCCGTGATGTCGCTATGGCCCCAAATGTCATGGATGTCATCGCGATGTTTGTCGATGCCTTCGAGAGCCCGTTTGATGTCCCGCAGATTCGTTCTCGAAGACTCCAGGAGTGTGTAGTCAGCTACCAGGCGGTCGTGCTCCCCCATGGGACCTCCCGTTTGCACTTACGTGGTCAGCGCACCGCGGTTGGGTGAGTGGCTACAGGGCTGTTGCGGCATTCTCTTCCATTCCCGTGTTGCCAGTGCAACTTGGGGCGCGAGGTTCAGCCACCGCCCCCCCCCGCCGCCCCGTCGATCAGCTCCCGCTCCTTGTCCACATGTCCCGCGAGCCTTGCCGTCTCTTGGATCATGTGGACCAGGACCCACCGCAGTGATGCGTCCTCGCTCTGCCAGTCTCGTTGGCCCGGGTCATCCAGCGACCGTTCGTTGATCGTGCGGTCTGCCTCGGCTGTCTGCTGTCCGTACTGCTCTTCGTCTTCGGTGTCGGCGCGTGGCCGTTCTGGGATCTGGTCGCGGCCCAGAAGTCCCGGGCGTTTCAGATCGGCTTCATCGTCGTGGAAGCGCTGATCGTGTGCGCCTGTACCGCAAAATCGTCGGCATCGCCCGCCGCGGCGGGGCCGGCATCCCGAGTCTGTACCCGTACTACGGCATGCTCCATCCTGGGTAGGAACACCCCCATGACCCAACTAGGCGCAGTCTTCCGTCCGCAGCTCCCGCCAGAGGACCTCCGCTCCATCGCCCGGCTTGCCGATGAAACCGGGCTTGAGGAGCTGTGGCTTTGGGAGGACTGTTTTCGGCAAGGCGGGGTCTCCGCTGCTGCCGCGGCGCTGGCCTGGACCGAGCGGGTGAGGGTCGGGATCGGGTTGCTTCCCGTGCCGTTGCGGAACGTTGCTGTTACTGCGATGGAGGCCGCCACTCTTGAGCGGATGTTTCCCGGGCGGGCCGTCGTCGCGGTCGGGCACGGGGTGCAGGAGTGGATGGGGCAGGTGGGGGCTCGGGTCGAGTCGCCGGTGACCTTGTTGCGGGAGCACCTTGTTGCTCTGCGGGCCCTGTTGCGTGGGGAACGGCTTACCACCGGAGGGCGCTACGTCCGGCTCGACGACGTCGCTCTCGACTGGCCGCCCAGCGGGCCCGCCGTTCCCGTCATCGCCGGTGTCACCGGGCCCCGTTCGCTGCGGCTCTCCGGTGAGTGCGCCGACGGGACCCTGCTCACCGCCTCCACCCCACCGGACGGCGTACGGCGGGCTCGGCAGCTCATCAACGAAGGGCGCGCCGCCGCCGGGCGTACCGATCCTCATCGCCTCGTCGTCTATCTCCTCGCCGCCACCGGAGCCGACGCTGCCGAACGGCTGCTCAGGGAGCTGACGGAGGAAGGGCTCGCGGACGTCCCCGGCCTCGGTGTCGCCGGAGACGCCGGTGCCGTTGCCAAGGCCGTGCAGCGGCTGGCTGAGGCCGGGGCTGACGCAGTTGTGCTCCAGCCGACCGGGGACGAGCCCGACCCCGAGGGGTTCGTGCGGTTCGTTGCCGAGGGCGTGCGGCCCCTCGTCCCGTAGTCACCGCCGTTGTCAGTGCCTGGTGCCACACTCCCCGACATGAGTGGTCACACCATGGAGTTGCGTGACGTTGTCGAGGCCGACCTCCCCATCTTCCTCGACTTCGAGCACGATCCCGACGCCGTCCGGCGGTCCCGGTTCGCGCCGCGGCCTCGGGAACAGTTCATGCGGCACTGGAAGGAGCGTGTGATCGGGGATCCCGACTGTCTCGTGCAGACCGTCGTCGTGAACGGGGAGGTCGCCGGGAGTGTTGTCTCCTGGTCGGACGGCGACCGCCGGTTCATCGGGTACTGGCTCGGGCGGTCCTACTGGGGGCGCGGCGTCGGCAGTCGGGCGCTCGCGCTCTTTCTGCGACGGGAGGCGGTACGGCCCCTGTACGCCGACCCGTTCAAGGACAACACCGCCTCCGTCCGGCTCCTGGAGAAGCACGGATTCCAGCGCGTCGGGACTCTCACCCACGGCGAGGACGAGCACATCATGCTCATGCTCCCCGCGGGGGACGCATGAGTCAGGACGACGCCGGGCGCCGGACTCCCGTCGCCCCGTCGATCAACTCCCGCACGATGTCCATGTGACCCGCGTGCCTTGCCGTCTCCTCGATCATGTGGACCAGGACCCAGCGCAGTGACACGTCCTCGCTCCGCCAGTCCGGTCGGCCCAGGTCGTCCAGGGACCGCGAGGTGATCGTGCGGTCCGCCGCGGCGCGGGCACGGCCGTAGAAGTCGATGATCTGCTGGGTCGTCTCGCCCTGGTCCGCGCGCATGTCCTCGTCGCTGTACGGGTCGAACCACAGCGGCTCGGCCTCGCCGCCGAAGGTCGAGACGAACCAGCCGTACTCCACCGAGCCCAGGTGCTTGACCAGGCCCAGGAGGCTTGTGCCCGAGGGGGTGAGCGGGCGGCGCAGGTCCGCGTCGTTCAAGCCCTCCAGCTTCCACAGCACCGCGTCCCGCATCCGGTCGAGGCTCGCGTGCAGCGTCTCCTTGTCTCCGGCCGTGTACTGCGTGCCCGTGCCCGTGTCCGTGCCCGCGTCCGTGTCCATGTCCGTCGTCTCAGGGTTCGTCATACCGCTGAAGCTAGCAGCGCCGTATGACCCAGAAATTCGGCGGCGGGGCCCGCCCGCTCCTGCGATCATCTGGCCATGGGCCACCCGCACAGCCGCCACCGCAGCTTCGATGACCTCGTCGCAGAGGGCGCCGCCGTCCCCACCGAGGGCTGGGACTTCTCCTGGTTCGAGGGGCGGGACACCGTCCAGGGGCGGGACACCATCCAGGAGCCGGCCACTACCAGCGTGCGAGCCACCACCCGCGTGCGCGCCACCGAGGCGCGCCCCAGTTGGGGATACGCCGTCTCCCTCGCCCAGAAGCTCGCGGGCGCCACTGCCGCCCTCGATCTCCAGACCGGGGGAGGGGAAGTACTCGACTTCGCCCTCGGGCGAGCGCCCAAGGCCCCCGTTCTCACCGTCGCCACCGAGGGGTGGGCACCGAACCTCGCCAAGGCCGCCGCTCTCCTCCGGTCCCGCGGCGTCGCCGTTGTCGCCTCGCCCGAGCCGGACCCGCTGCCGTTCGCCGACGGCGCCTTCGACCTCGTCAGCAGCCGGCACCCGGTGCGGGCGCACTGGACCGAGATCGCCCGGGTGCTCGAACCCGGCGGCTGCTACTTCGCCCAGCACGTCGGACCGCACAGCGTCGTCGAACTCGTCGAGTACTTCCTCGGGCCGCAGCCCGAGGAAGTCCGCAACGGCCGTGATCCGGAACGAGAGCGCGCCGATGCCGAGGCCGCCGGGCTGGAGGTCGTCGACCTGCGCGCCGAGGAACTGCGCATGGAGTTCCACGACATCGCGGCGGTCGTCCACTTCCTGCGCAAGGTGATCTGGATGGTCCCCGGCTTCACCGTCGAGGCGTACGAGTCTCAACTCCGGTCCCTGCATCAGCGGATCCAGGACGAGGGGCCCTTCGTCGCCCACAGCACCCGTCACCTCATCGAGGCCCGCAAGCTGGACTGATCGATGCCGGCCGCGCCGATCCGAGGCCGGTTCACGCGTGCGGGCCCACCTTCACCTCTCCCAGCACCAACTCGGGCCGCGCCTGCAGCACTTCGCCCACCCGCTCCACCTGCTCCGTCAACTCCCGTTCCTGCCGGGCCGTCAGTTCGCCGCCGCCCAGTACCTCCACGGTCACGGTCGTACGACGCCCCTGCCGCCGCTGGTGCCAGACCCCGGCCGTCACCCCGTCCACCAGCAGCACCGGATAGTTCCCGGCCTGCCCACCCGCCAGCGCCCGCCGGTATGCCTCGCCGGGGAACAGCGACTGCCGGGGTTGCGCGGCGATGGCGTAGGCGTCGAAGTACGGCAGCAGCCGCACTCCCTTCCATCCGCCGGAGGGGAACTCCTTGTCGCCCGCGACCACCCACGCCGGGGCCCCCTCGAAATCGACCTCCTCGATCACACCGTCGCCGGCCAGCCTCCCGAAGAGCCGGCCGGCCCAACCGTCCGGTGCCGCGAGCCACTTGGCGAAGAACGCCGGGGTCGAGGGACCGTACGCGTGCAAATAGCGGCGTAGGAGTTCGGTCACTGCCTCGGTGGCGGGGAGGGGGGCGAAGTGCGGGGGGCGGGTGTAGGTCACCTTGCGGCCGCGGTCGGGGCCGAAGCAGAGCGCGCCGGACTGGCCCGCGCGGTGCATGACCTGGCGCCAGCGCGGCCACAGGCCCTGGAAGGCCGGCATCACCAGGTCACCCGCCCAGGAGCCGGTCCGGGCCACGACCTCCTCGCTCAACTCGTCGATCGTCAGGCACACCCCGTCCAGCGCGTCCCCGATCGCCGCCACGATCTGGCGCGCCTGTTCGTCCGTGACCCGGACGCCGGGCGCGAAGGAGCCCGCGCCGGACGGGATCGCGGTCAGGGCGGAGGTCCACAGGGGGAGTTCCCGGGCGGGGAGCAGATGGACCGTGCCGCGCGGGCCGTGGGTCTTCACCAGGGAGCGGTGCTCCCAGAGCGCGGCGCGTACGTCCGTCCGGGTCAGGCCGGTGCTCCGGACGCCGATCGACAGCTCGGCCGCGGACAGCACCTGGGCGTGCGCGCCGAGCATCGCCGAGACGACGTCGGGGACCGTGGTGCCCTCCGCCGCCGGATTGGCCAGGAACTGCCGTTCGAGCCGCCGCGCGCTCGCCTCGTGCCAGGAGATCGTCACCGTCATAGGGCGACGGTAGGGGTGATCTAGGTCGGATCGTGTCCTCTTCGGGCGGCAGCGCGGGGTGCGGCACGGGGGTACGACTGAGAGGCGGGCGTAATGGAGCAAAGGCGGCAAATAGGGCTCCGCGGGATGATCGCCTACGTATTCAAGGATTCATGCCTTGTCCGCATTGTTATCGCTTGTCACTCGCGCCTCACGCGCATCTCACGTAAGTTCAGACCAAGGCAATTCGCGTCAGCAAAGCTGCGCGGGCGGTACCGCGCAGAGGAGGGGGCTGCGCGGTGCCATGCTCATCTGCGGCGCACAGGTCGCCGTACAACCCCGTCCGGACGTCAAGCCGACGTTCGCTGCCCGGGTCACCCGGGGGAGGGAAGGGCGGACAACTCGCCCCGTGTGGCGCAACCGCCGCCAAAGTCGGCCGCTGCCCCTCATGTCACGCCCGAATTCCCTGGGAATCCGCTGTGTTCCGGCCATGAACACCCTGCGAAACGCCCCCTCCGGACCCCTCGCCGCGTCGCCGTCCGATTTCGGAGAGTAGTTGTGGCACGCCGATGCGCGCAGCATCACTTACGAAGGGTTATGGTGGAAACCCCCCCTCGGGCCGGTCCGTCTCCCCCCCACGGACCGGCCCGTTTTCTTTTGTGTCCGGAGTGCCTCCCACCGCTTCCGGACCGCCTCCCACCGCTTCCGTGCAAAGCCTCGCCCGGCCCCTTCTTCTCACGGGGGTAGGCTTCGGCCCCGGGGGACCACCGCCGGGCAGCGCCCGGGGACCGCCACCGGGCTGGGACCGCCCTCGGCACACCTGCCGGGGCGACGGCCGCCCGATCCGCACGGAGGGGCTGACAATCACGTGAACCTGCGCGACAAGCTGCGCGGCCTGCTGGTCAGGCTGTACGCGCGCCGGGTGGAAGGCCACCTGGACCACGCTCAGGTGCCCCAGCACATCGGCGTCATCATGGACGGCAACCGCCGCTGGGCGAAGGCGGCCGGCTCCACCACCGTGCACGGACACCGGGCCGGGGCCGAGAAGATCGAGGAGTTTCTCGGCTGGTGCTCCGAGACGGACGTGAAGGTCGTCACGCTCTGGCTGCTGTCGACCGACAACTTCGAGCGGCCGCAGGACGAACTCGTCCCGCTGCTCGGCATCATCGAGGACGTCGTCCGCACCCTCGCCGCCGACGGCCGCTGGCGCGTCCACCACGTCGGCACCCGTGATCTGCTGCCGCAGCAGATGCAGACCACCCTCAAAGAGGCCGAGGACACCACCGAGCACATCGACGGAATACTCGTCAACGTCGCCATCGGCTACGGCGGACGCCAGGAGATCGCCGACGCGATGCGCTCGCTGCTGCTCGACGCGGCCGACAAGGGCACCTCGTTGGAGAAGCTCGCCGACACCGTCGACACCGAGATGATCGGGCGCCACCTCTACACCGGCGACCAGCCCGACCCCGATCTGGTCATCCGCACCAGCGGCGAACAGCGGTTGTCCGGATTCATGCTGTGGCAGACGGCGCACTCCGAGTACTACTTCTGTGACGTGTTCTGGCCGGCCTTCCGCAAGGTCGACTTCCTGCGCGCGCTCCGCGACTACGCGGCCCGCCACCGCCGTTACGGCGGCTGAGCGCGGCGGGGGCCCACGGGGCTCCCGGAGTACCCCGTTTGGGGCGGAAGTAATGAGGAGTTCATCAGCGCGCCGTCATATGCCGTGGCATGGCAGCGCTTGTTCGAGGGCATAAGCCAAGCAGGTCGACGCCCGAACCACGGGTGTCGGATCTCAGCGGACGGCACGGGGCCGTCCGCCCGGGAGGCCCTTTGCACCAGCCCGATCGTGCGGTCACCGTACGGACGAAGCAGCGGAGGGCCGGTTCTCGGCCCGTGCACGGGGGCCGTCGACCGGTCCAGCTCCTCTCCGTCGCTCCCCGACCTCTTCCGAGGGGGTACGTCCTTCCGTGGTGACCAGCACAAAGCGCCGCACGCCCGACCGGCGCACCTACGTTCTCGACACCAGCGTCCTGCTGGCCGACCCGAACGCCCTGAGCCGCTTCGACGAGCACGAGGTCGTGCTCCCCATCGTCGTGGTCACGGAGCTGGAGGCCAAGCGGCACCATCCCGAACTCGGCTATTTCGCCCGGCAGGCGCTGCGCCTGCTGGACGAGTTCCGGGTGCGGTTCGGCCGTCTCGACGCACCGATCCCCATCGGGGACCTCGGTGGGACGGTGCGTGTCGAGCTCAATCACTCGGACCCCAGCGTTCTGCCGAGCGGCTACCGCCTGGGGGACAACGACTCCCGCATCCTCGCGGTCGCCCGCAATCTGCAGGCCGAGGGGTTCGACGTCACCGTGGTGTCGAAGGACCTTCCGCTCAGGATCAAGGCCTCGTCCGTCGGGCTCCTCGCCGAGGAGTACCGCGCCGAACTCGCCATCACGGACTCCTCCGGCTGGACCGGAATGTCCGAACTGACGCTTTCCGGCGAGCAGGTGGACATCCTCTTCGAGGAGGGGCATGTCCATGTGCCCGAGGTGACGGATCTGCCCGTGCACACCGGTCTCACCATCCAGTCCGAGCGCGGCAAGGCGCTGGGCCGGGTGACGGCCGAGGGCAACGTCCGTCTGGTGCGCGGCGACCGGGAAGCGTTCGGGATCAAGGGGCGCAGCGCCGAGCAGCGCATCGCGCTCGATCTGCTGCTCGACCCGGACATCGGCATCGTGTCGATGGGCGGCCGGGCCGGCACCGGCAAGTCGGCGCTGGCGCTGTGCGCGGGTCTGGAGGCGGTGCTGGAGCGCCGTCAGCACCAGAAGGTGATGGTCTTCCGGCCGCTGTACGCCGTGGGCGGGCAGGAGCTGGGCTATCTGCCGGGCACCGAGGCCGAGAAGATGAGCCCCTGGGCGCAGGCGGTCTTCGACACGCTGTCCGCGGTCACCAGCCGCGAGGTCATCGAGGAGGTCACCGCGCGCGGGATGCTGGAGGTCCTCCCGCTCACCCACATCCGCGGCCGTTCCCTGCACGACGCGTTCGTGATCGTGGACGAGGCGCAGTCCCTGGAGCGGAACGTTCTGCTGACCGTTCTGTCCCGAGTCGGAGCGAATTCCAGGGTGGTTCTGACCCACGATGTGGCACAAAGGGACAATCTGCGGGTCGGGCGCTACGACGGTGTCGTCGCCGTCGTGGAGAAGCTGAAGGGGCATCCGCTCTTCGCGCATGTCACGCTGACGCGGTCCGAGAGGTCCCAGATTGCGGCCCTTGTGACCGAAATGCTGGAGGACGGCCAAATCTGAGGCCATAGCTACCAGTTGGCGCCGTCTGGCAAAGGCCTAGAGCCTAGCCGGGCGGCGCTTCGGCGTGTTGCTGATTCTCAGAACTCCCTGGGTCAAACGAGATGTGAGCTTTCACACCCGACACAGAATTGCCTTGCGGCGTCGGGTTACGGCAGAGTCTCACTCCTGTCAGGCCCCGCATACGACACATCTGTACCCCCAGCGGTACGGCACCACTTGAGAAGCACCGCTAACTCCATAGCGTCGTCGTATGCCGCCCGTGCACCACGCGGCGCTCCCCGCAGGGGAGTTGCCCACCGGGCCCGCGCCTCCCGTGACCCCGCAGTTGGGAGGCCAGTGCCAGGGGCACGATTGCGTCCGCCAGGGTCACCGAAGCGGACGATGCTGGAAGGAAACCGTGTGAGCCGGATCTCGGTCCGGGGATTCGCAGTGGCCTCGGCCACCGCGGTCACCGCTGTCGGAAGCGTCGTCGGCGTTGCCTCGGGCAGCACCGCGCAGAACAACGACGCCGAAGCGACGGCAGCCGACGCGACGCTCCTCGCGGACATACCCACGGGTCAGCAGGCCCAGGTGCAGACCGCGTCCCTGACGCAGCAGGCGAACGTCCAGGCCATCGCGGCGGACGCGAGCGCCAAGAAGGACGCGGAGGAGTCGGCCCGCAGGGCCGCCGCCCAGACCGCGATCGACAAGAAGGACGCCGCCGAGAAGGCGGCGAAGGCTGCCGAGGAAGCCAAGGAGCGCGAAGAGGCCGAGGCGAAGGCCTCCCGGTCCTCCACCAGCTTCGCGGTGCAGAGCTCGTACACCATCGCGCAGATCCAGGCGATGGCGCAGCAGATGGTGCCGTCCGGCCAGTACCAGTGCTTCAGCAACATCGTGGACCACGAGTCCAGCTGGAACTACAAGGCCGTGAACCCGTCCTCCGGCGCCTACGGTCTCTTCCAGGCGCTGCCCGCCGGCAAGTACGCCTCCGCGGGCTCCGACTGGCAGACCAACCCGGCCACCCAGATCAAGTGGGGCCTCAACTACATGAACGA
The DNA here is from genome assembly GCF_027270315.1 of Streptomyces cinnabarinus. Lineage (NCBI taxonomy): Bacteria > Bacillati > Actinomycetota > Actinomycetes > Kitasatosporales > Streptomycetaceae > Streptomyces > Streptomyces cinnabarinus. Next base: position 5,734,212 of record NZ_CP114413.1, read on the forward strand.
GCGCTACGGCAGTCCTTGCGACGCCTGGTCGTTCTGGCAGGCCAACCACTGGTACTAGGCGCCTCGCGGCACCTCTCAACCCTTGGCAGCCCCTCACCGTCCTACGGTGAGGGGCTTCGCCATGTACGGTCGGAGCCGACGACTCCAGGGGGGAGTGGTGGGGAAAGACGGGGGAAGAGGACGGATCATGGCGCGAGTGCCAGGGTGGCTCGGTCGGCTGGGGGCCGGACTGACGCGGATGGAAAAGCGGTTGGACGAGCGCCGCGCCGAGGTGGAGCGCGAGAGCGCCGACCCGGCGCCCGCACCGACCCCGAAGGCCCCGGCCCCGCCTGCGGACCGGGTCCCCGTACCCGCCGAACCCGTACCCGCCGCGCCCGAGCGTCCCGATCCCGCGCTGGCCGTGCCGTGGGGCGTACGGGTCGCCGCCGAGGCCGGATGGCGGCTGCTGGTGCTCGCCGGGACCGTCTGGGTGCTGATGCGGGTCATCAGCGCCGTACAACTGGTGGTGCTGGCCTTCGTCGCGGCGCTGCTGATCACCGCGCTGCTGGAGCCCACGGTGGCCCGCCTGCGCCGCTACGGCGTCCCGCGCGGCCTCGCGACCGCGCTCACGGCGATCCTGGGCTTCGTGGTGATGGGCCTGATGGGCTGGTTCGTCACCTGGCAGGTCATGGAGAACATCGACAATCTCTCCGACCAGGTCCAGGACGGCATCGACGAACTGCGCAACTGGCTGCTGGACAGCCCCTTCCACGTCACCGACAAGCAGATCAACGACATCGCCGAGAACCTGCGCGACACGATCGGCGCCAACACCGACGAGATCACCTCGGCGGGCCTTGAGGGCGTCACGGTCATCGTCGAGGCGCTGACCGGCATCCTGCTGGCCGCCTTCTCGACGCTCTTCCTGCTCTACGACGGCAAGCGGATCTGGGAGTGGTCGCTGAAGCTGGTGCCTGCCGCCGCCCGGCCGGGTGTGGCGGGCGCCGGTCCGGCCGCGTGGCGGACGCTCACCGCGTATGTGCGCGGCACGGTGATAGTGGCTCTCATCGACGCCGTCTTCATCGGTATCGGCATCTACTTCCTCGATGTGCCGATGGCCGTGCCGCTGGCCGTCTTCATCTTCCTGTTCTCCTTCATCCCGCTCGTGGGCGCGGTGGCCTCCGGCGCCCTGGCGGTCGTCGTCGCTCTGGTGACCCAGGGCGTGTTCACGGCGGTGATGACGCTGGCGGTGGTGCTCGCGGTGCAGCAGATCGAGGGGCACATCCTCCAGCCGTTCATCCTCGGCCGCGCGGTCCGGGTGCATCCGCTGGCGGTGGTGCTGTCCGTCGCGGCGGGCGGCATGATCGCGGGCATCGGGGGCGCGGTGGTGGCGGTGCCGCTGGTGGCGGTGTCGAACACCGTGGTGGGCTACCTGCGGGCGTACTCCCAGGAGCAGGCGCTGCAACGGCGGACGGCCCCCGCGGCGCCGCAACCCGAGGCCGCGAACGCCGAGAGCCCCGCTCACCAGGGGTGAACGGGGCTGGGAGAACCGGCGTTACGCGGACAGCACCGCTTCGGTCTCCAGCGTCACACCGACGGCCTGGATCACCGAGGCGATCTTGAACGCCTCCTGGACGACCTCGCGTTCGATGCCCGCCTTGCGCAGCACCTGCTCGTGCGAGTCGAGGCACATGCCGCAGCCGTTGATGGCGGAGACGGCGAAGGACCACAGCTCGAAGTCGACCTTGTCGACACCGGGGTTGCCGATGACGTTCATCCGCAGACCCGCGCGCATGGTGCCGTACTCGTGGTCCGACAGCAGATGGCGGGTGCGGTAGAAGACGTTGTTCATCGCCATGATCGCGGCCGCCGACTTGGCGGCGGTGTACGCCTCCGGCGTCAGGTTCGCCTTCGCCTCCGGCTCCAGCTCACGCAGCACGATCGGGGAGCGCGAGGCGATGGCGGTGGCCAGCACCGTGCCCCACAGCTGCTGCGCGGGAAGGTCGGAGTTGCCGATGACCGAGCCCAGGTTGAGCTTCAGGTCCTTGGCGTAGTCCGGTACGGCGGACTTCAGGGAGTCGAGCGACATCGTCAGATCACTCCCCGGCCAGCAGCTTGACCGGGTCCAGGGTCTCCTCGCCCTTGCTCCAGTTGCACGGGCAGAGCTCGTCGGTCTGGAGCGCGTCGAGGACCCGCAGGACCTCCTTGGGGTTACGGCCGACCGAGCCGGCGGTAACCATCGTGAACTGGATCTCCCGGTTGGGGTCCACGATGAACACGGCGCGCTGCGCGAAGCCGTCCTCGCCCTCGATGCCGAGGTCGCGCATCAGCTCGTGCTTGGAGTCGGCCAGCATCGGGAACGGCAGGTCGGTGAGGTCCGGGTGGTCCTTGCGCCAGGCGTGGTGCACGAACTCGGAGTCACCGGAGAAGCCGAGGATCTGCGCGTCGCGGTCGGCGAACTCCTCGTTCAGCTTGCCGAACGCGGCGATCTCGGTCGGGCACACGAAGGTGAAGTCCTTCGGCCACGCGAAGACCACGAGCCACTTGCCCTCGTAGGACTTGTGGTGGATCTGCTCGAACTCCGCGCCCTTCTCCAGCGAGACACAGGCGGTCAGTTCGAACTCGGGGAACTTGTCACCAACAGTGAGCACACGCTCTCCTTGCAGCGAAGAAGCGTCCGGATCGCGGACGCTTCCCATGGGTTGGACGAGCCCGATGCTGGCACAAGGTGCATTGATTAGAGAAATCGCTACACTTAGTTGTGTTGATCGGAGGCGATTATCAGTGACCGTCAGTAATGGTGGAGCCAAGCGACGGCAGCCCAGCCTGTCCCAGCTGCGGGCCTTCGCGGCCGTGGCCGAGCATCTGCACTTCCGGGACGCGGCCGCCGCCATCGGCATGAGCCAGCCCGCGCTGTCCGGCGCCGTCGCCGCGCTGGAGGAGACACTCGGCGTCACCCTCCTTGAGCGTACGACCCGCAAGGTGCTGCTCTCCCCGGCCGGAGAGCGGCTCGCGATACGCGCCAAGGCCGTACTGGACGAGGTGGGCGCGCTGCTGGAGGAGGCCGAGGCGGTACGGGCCCCGTTCACCGGAGTGCTCCGGCTCGGCGTCATCCCGACCGTCGCGCCGTATCTGCTGCCGACCGTGCTGCGGCTGATCCACGAGCGCTACCCGGACCTCGACCTCCAGGTCCACGAGGAGCAGACCGCGAGCCTCGTCGACGGGCTGCACACCGGCCGCCTCGACCTGCTGCTGCTCGCCGTTCCGCTCGGGGTCCCCGGAGTCGTCGAACTCCCGCTCTTCGACGAGGACTTCGTGCTGGTCACCCCGCTGGACCACTGGCTCGGCGGCCGCGAGGGCATCCCGCGCGAGGCGCTGAAGGAACTGAACCTGCTGCTCCTGGACGAGGGGCACTGTCTGCGCGACCAGGCCCTCGACATCTGCCGGGAGGCGGGCCGCGAGGACGCCCCGGTCACCACCACCGCCGCCGGGCTGTCCACGCTGGTCCAGCTGGTCGCCGGAGGCCTCGGGGTCACGCTGCTGCCGCGCACCGCCGTCAAGGTCGAGACGACCCGCAGCAACCAGCTGATGACCGGCTACTTCTCCGACCCCGCCCCCACCCGCCGGATCGCCCTCGCCATGCGCACCGGCGCCGCCCGCGGTGCCGAGTACCGGGAGCTGTCCGGCGCCCTGCGTGAGGCGCTACGGCCGCTGCCCGTAAGGGTGTTGGGGGTTGACGGCTGAGGGTCGAACACAGTCCTGATCGGTCAAATGGGCGCCCAAGTCAGCGCTTTGGACCGTCGGGAATATCAACTTCCGTCAACTAGCGGCAGGTCGGCAATCCACGGCCGGAGTTCACCCCCCGGCTGATAGGAATTCCCCCCTCAGCGCTACGCGTCAGGCGTGTGTGCGAGAGGCCAAGGGGAGTGATGTCGGGCTACGACCACCTGGCACCGGCCTTGGCCGGCTGCGGGCGCGACGGCTTCACGGGGGCGCTGTGCGTCGCCGGAACCCCGGGCGGCACCGTTCACTTCAGGAACGGACTCGTCGTCGCAGCCGAGTCCCCCGGCGCGCCCGGCCCCGAGGCGCTGCTGCTGCGCTCCGGCCGGATCAGCGCGGAGCAGTGGGCCGCGCTGCTGGCCGAGTCCGGCGGGGCGAACTGGCCGGTCGCCGCACTGGTCGCGCACGGCTACGCGGGCGACGCCACGCTGCGGGTGGTCTGTGTGATGGCGCTGCACGACGCCGTGTTCGCGATCGCCGCGGGCCGGGTGGAGGACTGGCGGCGCACCCTCGACGACACCGACCCGTTCGCGCCGGTCGCGGTCGGCGAGCCCACCGACCGGCTGGTCCAGGACACCGCCCGCCGGATCGCCGCCGTCCGGGCGCTGGACCACCCCGTGCACCCCGACCGCGAGCGCCCCCTTCCCACGGCGGAGCCGGACGGCCCGCTCACCCCGCTCCAGAGCGATCTGCTCACCCATGCCGACGGCCGCTCCACTGCCCGCGACCTCGCCTTCCGCACCGGGCGCAGCGTCTACACCGTCACCGTCGAGGTGGCGCGGATGCTCGCCGACGGCCTCCTGGAGTGCTCCCCGGAACCCCGGCCGGTCCGGATCCGCACACCCCCCGAGGGCGTCCGCCGCCGCGTCCCGCGGATCCCCGAGCCGCCCCCCGAGCCGCCGCTCGCACCACCCCCCACGCCAACTGCCCTGCCCCGCCGTGAACCGGGCGCCAGTGGCATCGCCGATGTGCTCGCCCCGGAACGGTCGGCGGCGGGCTGGAAATGGTTCTTCCGCCTGCGCAACGGAGCCGCCAGAGGAAGCGGGGGAACAGTGTGAACAGCAAGAGGAGCGTTGACGACATGGACCACGAAGCGCTGGCACGCGAAATGCGCGGTCTGCGCGAGCAGGTGACCGGAATCACCGACACGGCGGTCGCCGCGGCCGACGGGCTGCTCATCGCCGCCGACACCGCCGACTCCATCGACGCGGAGTGCCTCGCGGCCCTCGCCGCGGCCGGCCTCGGCCTCGCCCGGCGCACCGCCCAGGCCGCCGAACGCGGCGCCCTGCGCCGGACGGTGACCTACGGCAGCGGCGGCTGCGCGGCCTTCTACGCCGTCGGGGACACCGCGCTGATGGTCGTCCTCGGCGACGAGGGCATGGACCTGGACCGGCTGCACCAGGCGACGCAGCCGACGCTGCGCCGCATCGACTCGATCCTGACCAGCCCACAGAAAGCAACGGAAGGTGTTTGAGCACATGGCCACCAAACGCATGACCCCCGGCTTCTCCGACCAGGTGATGGGACTCGTCAAGTCCCTGCGCACCGACGCCCCCGACTGTGTGGCCTCGGGTGTGGTCGACATGAGCACCGGAATGCTGCTGTCGTACGAGACGGTGGACAACCATCCGCCGGAGGTCCTCGACCTGCTGGCAGGTGCCACCCTCGATCTGTTCCAGGGCCGTACGGTCGTGATGATCGAGGACGTCTTCAAGGAACGCCGGGGGATCGAGACCGACCAGCACTTCTTCCAGGAGATCCTCGTCAACAGCGAGAACCTCACCCATCTGTTCGTGCGGATGAGCGAGCAGCAGGACGTCGTCGCGGTCGTCGTCTGCCGTAAGTCGGTCAATGTGGGCATGCTGTTCGCCCAGGTCAGGCGGGTGGTGCGGGAGTACGGGCTGTGAAGCGCGCGGCCCCTCCCCGGCGCACCGGGGAGGGGCCCGTAGTCACTCCGTGCGCAGCCCGTCCGGCCGCATCAGCCGCAGCAGCGGCGGCAGGCTGAGCAGGGTCACCGCGAGGACGACTCCGGCGGCGGCGCCCGTCATCGACAGCAGGCTCGCCCAGTCCACCCGGACCTTGGTGTCGGTCATCCGCAGCAGGACCGCGCCGAGCGTCAGGCCCACCGCCGAGGCCAGCAGCAGGCCCAGCGCGATCGGGATCGCCGTCTGCCACAGCACCGACAGGCTCAGCGTGCGCCGCCGGGTGCCGAAGGCGACCAGCGCCGACAGCAGCTTCTTGCGCTCCCGCAACTGCTCCAGCTGGGAGACCAGCAGGCTGCATCCGATCAGCAGCAGAACACACACGGCGCCGACGAACAGGCCGGTGCGGATGGAGGCGAAACGGTCGTCGCGCTCCGTCGCCGACCAGTCCGCCGGGAACACCAGGGGACCCAGGGCCGCCGCGGTGTTGCGGACCCGCTCACGGGCGTCGGGCACCGAGGCGTCGAGGCCGATGTACGCACGTCCGGTCATCGCCGGCAGGGCCGCCTCGGGCAGCGCCTTCGGGGTGATCAGGAAGCCGCCGCGCTCCCGCCCGCTCAGGTCCTGGTGCGAGTCCACCTTGCGGATGCCCTCCGGCACCTTCCAGGCGACCTCGTGACCGCGGACGTCCTTCTCGTAGCTCGGGTCCAGATACAGCGTCGTTCCAGGGCGGGCCAGTTGGGGCGTGTCGGTGTCCCACTCGGCGTCGCGGACGGCGAAGACGTCACCGTCCCGGCACGTGGGCAGGTCCGCCACCTCGCGCAGCGCCGCGCAGTCGCCGACGGTCACCTCGGAGGTGCGGGCCGGGTCCAGGCGGGCGTCGCCCAGGTAGCTCTCGGAGTGGGAGACCACCTGGCGCACGCCCTCCGTGCGCCGCAACTGCTCGGTGACATCGGCGAGTTCGACGCCGCCGCCCGCGGTCACCTCCATCTGCGCCGTGGCCAGGTCGTAGCCGGTGTCCTTGGTGTAGTCCTGCTCCACCCCGGCGAACAGCATCTGGAGCGCGATGGCACCGGCAACCGCCACCGCGACGCCGTTCACCAGCCGGGCGGCCGTGCCGCTGCTCAACTGGAGCCGTCGTACGGCCAGTTGCCAGGCCACGCCACCGCCGCCGAGGCGGGCGACGACCGTCTCCACGACCCAGGGGAGCAGGGCGGTCACCCCGACCAGCAGCAGCATCACACCGCCGATGACGAGGTACTGGTTGAAGTCGCCGTCGTCGTTGCCCTTGCCGATCATCGGGTAGAGCATGGCGAGTCCGCCGAGCGGCAGCAGCAGCCGCCACCACAGCCTGCGCCGCGTGGGCTTCGCCGTACGCACCACACCGAGCGGCTCGATGACCACCCCGCGCAGCGCCAGCAGCGTCACCAGCACCGCCGCGGCCGGGACCAGTACGGCCACCAGCAGGGCGAGCGCGGGGGAGGGGTTGAGGTCGGCCGGGAAGACGCTGAACCGGAACACCTCCACGGAGCCCGCGATCTGACGTCCGATCAGGAAGAAGACCGTACCGAAGACCAGTCCGAGCAGCGCGCCCGCGAGGGCCTCGCCGGCCGCGATCCGGCGGGTCATCCGCCCGTCGGAGCCCACCAGGCGCAGGGCGGCCAGGCGCCGGTCGCGCCGCTCGCCGCCGAACCGCACGGCCGCCGCGATGAACACCGCGACCGGCATCAGCAGCGCGACGAACACGACGAGGATCAGCAGGATCAGCACCGGGTCCGCCTCGGCCTCGTACGGGTCCGGGTCGCCGTAGCGGTCGATGCGGGTCACCTGGGCGCCGTCGACGTACTGTCCGATGCCCTGGCCGCCCCGGTAGAAGGTGAGATCGGCCGAGCCGACCAGGCCGCTGTCGCCGATGGTGCCGACGATCCGGTCCGGCAGCCGCTCGCGCAGCAGCTTGCCGCCGTCCGAGTCCAGCAGCCGCTTCAGCGCGGGGGAGACCACCATCTCGCCGACCGCCGGGAAGCTGTCCACCCCGGGCGGCAGCGGGGCGCGCGGGCCCTCGGGCTCCAGGGTCCGGCCGCGGATCTCCGCGCCACGGAAGTCGGTGTCCGCGTCCGCGACCACCAGGGTGTTGTCCGCCTTGGCGGGCACCTGGCCGCTGTAGGTGATGTCCGTGCGGTCGTTGCCCCGGTCGTCGCGGGCCGCCAGCGCGTTCGGGATCGCGGTCGTCAGCAGCAGCAGCGTCACGCCGAGCCCGACCCCGACGGCCGTCAGCAGGGCCCGGGTCCAGCCCTCGCGGCCGCCCGCGAAGGCGAAACGGAAACCGAGGGCGAGGTCCCTCCCCCACTGGTTCATACGATCCGCTCCATGTCCCGGGACCGCCCGTCCCGTACGACGATCTCGCGGTCGGAGTAGGCCGCCACCCGCGCCTCGTGCGTGACCAGCACGACGGCGGCGTTGGTGGACCGCGCGGCCTCCGTGAGCAGCTCCATCACCCGCTCGCCGTTGAGGGAGTCCAGCGCGCCGGTCGGCTCGTCCGCGAACAGCACCCGGGGGCTGGTGACCAGCGAACGGGCGACCGCGACGCGCTGGCCCTGGCCGCCGGAGACCTCGCCGGGCCGCTTCTTGCGCAGATCGTCGACCTCCAGCCGCTCCATCCAGGACAGCGCGGTCCGCTCGGCCTCCTTGCGGGAGGTGCCGTTCAGTCTGAGCGGCAGGGCGACGTTCTCGACGCAGGTCAGCTCGGGCACCAACTGGCCGAACTGGAAGACGAACCCGAACTCCGAGCGGCGCAGCTGACTGCGCTCGGCGTCGCTCATCGTCGCCAACTCGCGTCCGGCGTACAGGATGGAGCCGGAGTCCGGCGGCACGATGCCGGCCAGGCAGTGCAGCAGCGTCGACTTGCCGGAGCCGGACGGCCCCATCACGGCGACGACCTCTCCGGGATGCACGGAGAACTCGGCCCCGTCGAGCGCGACGGTCGGGCCGTAGGCCTTGCGCAGTTCCTCGGCCGCGAGCAGGGCACCAGGGGGCGGCGTCACTTGACCACCACCTCCGCCAGCTTGTCCAGACGTGCGGCGGTCAGTTCGAGCCAGCGCAGATCGGCCTCCAGGTGGAACAGGGCGTGGTCGCAGATCAACTGGTCCGCGAGATCGCCCTTGCGCTTGCGGTCGGTGAGGATCCGCATCATCCGCAGATGCTCGGCGCGCTGGGTGTCGAGGATGTCGGCGGCGTCGCGCCGGGTCAGCAGCGCGAGGACGACCTTGGTGTAGAGCGTGGACTGAAGGTACGGCTCGGGCTTCTCGGGCGTCGCCAGCCACCGCTGTACGTCGGTGACCCCGGCGTCGGTGATCGCGTACCGCTTCCGCTCGGGGCCGCCGCCGGGTTCGATGCCGTCGACTTCGACGAGGCCGTTCTTCAGCAGCCGGGACATCGTCGAGTAGACCTGGCCGTAGTGCAGTGGCCGGTCGTGACCGAACTTCTCGTCAAAGGCCCGCTTCAGGTCGTAGCCGTGACGCGGGCCCGACTCCAGGAGCCCCAGGAGGGTGTGACCGATGGACATGTCCAGGACTCTACACGGGGTGTATACGCGGCATGTATACGCTCGGTGTGCAGTTCCTGGCGGTGGGTGCGGCGGCCCAGGTGGGGGCCGATTGTCACGGTTCTGCTACTGGGGCTCGGAGGGGTCCGCGGGCGGCCGTCCGCGGCGCGGGATCGGGCCCGTGTCCCGGGGCATGCGGCCCGCCTCGGACAGGGCCCTGCGCAGCAGGAACTCGATCTGCGCGTTGGCCGAGCGCAGCTCGTCGCCGGCCCAGCGGGCCAGCGCCTCGTAGACGGCGGGGTCCAGCCGCAGCAGCACCTGCTTGCGCTGCGGCCGGCCCTGAGGGGTGGTCACTGGTAGAGGGTTCCGGTGTTGAGGACCGGCTGCGGCGACCGGTCACCGCACAGCACCACCATCAGGTTCGACACCATCGCCGCCTTGCGTTCCTCGTCCAGTTCCACGATGCCCTGCTCGTTGATCCGCGCGAGCGCCGCCTCGACCATGCCGACTGCTCCGTCCACGATCTGCCGCCGTGCCGCGACGACCGCCCCGGCCTGCTGCCGCTGGAGCATCGCCGAGGCGATCTCGGGAGCGTACGCGAGATGCGTGAAGCGCGACTCGATGATCTGCACACCGGCCGCCTCCACCCGCGCGTGCAGCTCGGTGGCGAGCTTCTCGGTGATCTCCTCGGCGTTGCCGCGCAGCGACAGGCCGTCCTCGTCGTGGGCGTCGTAGGGGTACTCGATGGCGATGTGCCGGACGGCCGCCTCGGTCTGGGTGGAGACGAACTCCAGGAAGTCGTCCACCTCGAAGCTGGCCTGCGCGGTGTCCTCGACCTTCCACACCACGACCGCGGCCAGCTCGATCGGGTTGCCGTAGGCGTCGTTGACCTTGAGGACGGCGGTCTCGTGGTTGCGCACCCGGGTCGAGATCTTCGTCCGGGAGGTGAGCGGGTTCACCCAGCGCAGTCCGTCCTGCCGGATCGTCCCGCGGTACCGCCCGAAGAGCTGGACCACCCGGGCCTCGCCCGGCGCGACCATGTTCAGCCCGCACATCGCGAGGAAGGCGGCGAGGGCGATGAGGATGCCGCCGGTGATCAGCACCGCCTTGGCGCCGGTCCCGGAGACGGCGGTCGCGGTGACGACGCAGCCGGCCCCGACGGCGAGGCCGACCAGACCGAGCAGCAGCGCGAGCCCGCCGCCGATGCTCTGGGCGGCGAACTCCCGCACTCGTGGAGCGGGCATCTCGGGTACGTCGGCGGCGGTGAAGGTGTGGCTCTCGGACATGGTGGGTCCCCCGTTTCGGTGCACTAGCTTCAATCTAGCTAAGTGATATCACTTTAACGTGAGAAGCAACCCTATGCATCCGTCAGCGGTCGGTTCCTTTGATACGGGTGCTGATTGTCACGTCCGTAAAAGGCCGGATCGGCAGCCCTTTGTCACATCTCCCGGTGTTAGCTTTCTGAGCTGACCTGACCGGCGAACCTGTGTGGCATCGGTGCACACGAGAGCGAAGCGGAGCGGATCGGACTCATGGGACGAGCGGAAGAGAGACGAGCACGGCAGCGCGGTGGCGGCCGCGCGGCGCCCCAGCGTCACCGCTCGTCGGGTACTGCCGGCAAGAGCGGCATACGCCGGTTCTTCACCTGGAAGAAGATCCTCGGCACGTTCCTGGGCCTGTGCCTGCTCGGCATCGGCGGCTTCATCGTGCTCTACATGATGGTGGACGTGCCCAAGGGCAACGCCGCCGCGCGGCTGCAGAGCAACGTCTACAAGTACAGCGACGGCACGGTCCTGGCCCGCGACGGCAAGGTCAACCGCGAGATCGTGGACCTGTCCAAGGTGCCCGAGGAGATCCGCAACGCCTTCGTCGCCGCCGAGAACAAGTCCTTCTACAAGGACTCCGGCGTCGACTTCAAGGGCACCGCCCGCGGTCTGCTCAACACGGTCAGCGGCAAGGGCGCGCAGGGCGGCTCGACGATCACCCAGCAGTACGTCAAGAACTACTACCTCACCCAGGAGCAGACCGTCACCCGCAAGCTGCGGGAACTGGTCATCTCCCTGAAGGTGGACCGCCAGATGTCGAAGGACGAGATCCTCGCGGGCTACCTCAACACCAGCTACTTCGGCCGCAACGCCTACGGCATCCAGGCCGCCGCCCAGGCCTACTACCGGGTCGACGCCGAGAAGCTGAAGGTCGAGCAGGGCGCGTACCTCGCCGCGCTGCTCCAGGCGCCGAGCCAGTACGACTGGGCGGTCGCCTCCGAGACCGGCAAGAAGCTCGTCAAGGCCCGCTGGAACTACGTCCTGGACAACATGGTCGAGGAAGGCTGGCTCAGCTCCTCCGACCGCCAGTCGATGAAGTTCCCCACGCCCAAGGAACCCAAGGCCGCCGCCGGTCTGGAGGGCCAGAAGGGCTATCTCGTCGACCTCGCCAACAACCAGCTCGAAGAGCAGCTGATGGAGCAGGAGGGCATCTCCCGCTCCGAGGCCGAGACCCAGGTCAAGTCCCAGGGCTGGACGATCACCCTGAACATCGACCCGAAGAAGCAGGCGCAACTGGAGAAGGCGGTCGACGCCGAGCTGACCAGCAAGCTCGACGCCAAGGAGCGCCCCGTCGACGGGGACGTCCAGGCGGGCGCCGTCTCCGTCGACCCCAAGACAGGGAAGATCGTCGCCCTGTACGGCGGCGAGGACTACTTCAAGCACTACCGCTCCAACGCGACCAGAAACGACTACCAGCCGGCGTCCACGTTCAAGCCGGTCATCCTCGCCGCCGCCCTGGAGAACGAGTCCGAGAACCAGGACGGCCAGACCATCGGCGCCAAGACGGTCTACGACGGCACGAGCAAGCGGCCGGCGGTGGACGCCGACGGCAAGAAGGTCGGCTTCGCCCCGCCGAACGAGGACAACGTCTCCTACGGCGACGTCACCGTCCAGACCGCCATGAACAAGTCCGTGAACTCGGTGTTCGCGCAGATGGGCATCGACGTCGGCATGGACGAGGTGATGGACACCGCCGCCGCCCTCGGCATGGACGACGACCTCCAGGCCGTGCCCGCGCAGACGCTGGGCACGATGGGCGCCAGCCCGCTCCAGATGGCCGGGGTCTACGCCACCCTCGACAACCACGGCAAGCAGGTCACCCCGACCCTGATCAAGTCCGCCGAGCAGCACAACCGCACGGTCGACATCCCCGACCCGATCGGTGAGCAGGTCATCAGTCCCGAGGCCGCGGACACCGTGACCTCGGTGCTCACCGGTGTGGTCGACGACGGTACGGCCCAGCGCTCGGTGCGCGACAACCCGGCCCGCGACGGCCAGGAGGTGGCCGGCAAGACGGGTACGTCCGACTTCGGCCGGTCGGCCTGGTTCACCGGCTACACACCGGACCTGGTGACCTCGGTCGGTCTGTTCGGCGAGGACGCCAAGACCGGCAAGCAGGTCAACATGAAGGGCGCGACGGGCAAGCTGCCGGGCAACGGCCGGGTCAACGGCGGTGGTATTCCGGCCTCGATCTGGTCGGCGTACATGTTCGGAGTGACCGACCCGGACGCCGAGTTCGACCTCGACACCGACCAGGGCGCGGCGGTGGAGCCGACCTGGACGCCGACGAAGACCCAGGAGCCCAGCCGGACGCCGACGCAGGAGCCGACCTCCCAGGCCCCGACCACCCAGGCGCCGACGCAGACTCCGACCCAGACGCCCACCGGCACCCCGACGACGGAGCCCCCGACGGGCGAGCCGACGACGGAGGAACCGACGACGGGGCCGCCGACGGACGACATCCCGGAGGATCCCGTCGATCCGGACCAGGAGAGATAGCCGAGGAGGCCGGTCCCCGCATGGGGGACCGGCCTCCGCTCGTTCTCGGCTCAGCCTCGGTTCAGCTCGAACCAGACGACCTTCCCGGTGCTGAGCCGCGTGGCCCCCCACCGCCGGGCCAGCTTGTTCACCAGATACAGCCCTCGCCCGCCCTCGTCCGTGGCGCGAGCCTGCCGCAGCCGGGGCAACTGCGGCACGTCGTCCCCGACTTCGCAGCGCAGCACATCGGTGCGCAGCAGCCGGAGCGTGACCGGCCGGGAGGCGTACCGCACGGCGTTCGTCACGACCTCGCTCACCAACAGCTCGACGGAGTCGCTGAGTTCCTCAAGGCCCCAGCGCGACAGGGCACGCCGGGCCAGCTTCCGGGCCCGGCCGGGCGCCGCGTCCTCCGGCTCCAGGAACCAGTACGCGACATCGCTGGGCGCGATCCCGTCGAACCGGGCGGCGAGCAGCGCGATGTCGTCGTCCCGGTCACCCGGGCCGAGCATGTCGAGCACCTCGTCGCACAGCGCTTCCAGCGGCGGCGGATGGTCGGGACCGGTCAGCTGAGCGGTCGCGGCGAGCTTCTCGCGCAGTTGCTCTATCCCGGTCCACACGTCCCGCAGCCGCGACTCGACCAAACCGTCCGTGTACAGCAGCAGGGTCGCACCGGCCGGCGCGTCCAGCTCCACGGCCTCGAAGTCGACGCCGCCGACCCCGATCGGCGCCCCCGGCGGCACCCGCAGCACCTCGGCCCGTCCGCCCAGGTGCAGCAGCACCGGCGGCGGGTGACCGGCGTTGGCGATGGTGATGCGGTGCGAGACCGGGTCGTAAACGGCGTACAGGCACGTCGCCATCCGGTCCGTGCCGAGCCGCTGGGCCTGCTCGTCGAGGTGGTGCAGCACCTCCTGCGGCGGCAGGTCCAGGCCCGCGAGCGTCTGGGCCGTCGTCCGCAGCTGGCCCATGATCGCCGCGGAGGTCATGGAGTGGCCCATGACATCGCCGACCACCAGCGCCACCCGGCTGCCCGGCAGCGGGATCGCGTCGTACCAGTCGCCGCCGACCCGGGCGGTCTCGGCGGCCGGGAGATAGCGGGAGGCGAGCCGTACGCCGGTCGGCCGGGGCAGGGTCTCGGGCAGCATGGTGCGCTGGAGCTCGTCCGCGATGTACGCCTCACGGCCGTACAGCACCGCCTTGTCGATGCCGAGCGCGCTGTGCGTGGCGAGCTGGGCGGCGACCAGCAGGTCGTCCGCCTCGAAGGCGATGCGCTCGGGGCGGCGCAGGAACAGCGCGGCGCCGATCACCCGGCGGCGGCCGCGCAGCGGGGCGAGGATCGCGCGCTGTCCGGTGGGCACCACCAACTCGCCGTCCTCGCCCAGGAGTTCGGGCAGCGCGGCGCGAGCGGCCGGCGCGTCCGCGAACACCGGACGGACCCCGCGCAGCACCTCGGCGAGCGCGCCGCCGGGCTGCACCTCGCACAACTCGGCGGTGACGGCGGACAGTTCGGCCAGCTCGGTGGGCTCCGGCACGCCCGGGACGGGCAGGAAGCCCTCGGTGTCCCGCTCCTCCGGTATCCGGTCGGTGCGCCGCAGCCGCAGCACGACGGGCCCGGTGGGCCGCTCGTCGCCGACCGGCAGCGGATCGCGCAGATAGACCAGGATCGCGTCGGAGAAGGTCGGCACGGTCGCCCGGCACAGCCCCATCACGATCTCGTCGAGGTCGATACCGCGGGCGATCCGCCGGGTCGCGGCGCCCACGAACCGCAGCCGGTCGCCGTCCCGCCGCATGGGCGTGGGCCGGCCGGGCTGCACGCCCTGGCCGGTGCGGCGTTCCTCCGCCGACGACTCGGTGCCCGGCTGGGGCGGGATGCCCTCCGGGACCGGCCGGGGACGATGGGTGTCGGCCTCCGCGGCGGCGGAGGGCTGCGCATGCTCGGGACCGTTGCTCACGGGGGCCTTGTCGTTGCCGGACGGTGCGGTGGTGCCCGGGGTGGAGGGCGGTTCGCCGGTGCGCGCCTGCGCGGGTAACGCGGCGGCGCCGGGCGCGCGGGGCGGTGTCGGGGTACGCAGGAGCGCCCCGCGGCTGTCCGCGGGGTCGGCGCCCAGGGGGCGCTCGAAGGAGGTCGGCTGCTCCGTCACGCGTGTCGCATCCATCCGTCCGGGGCGTGTCGTTCGTCCCGCCGAAGTCCCGATACCCGCAATACGTGCCCCAGGAACGGGATTCCCGCGTGGTCAGAGGCTGTTCCTGTGCAACCGGCGGGCTGTGCGCCGCCCGTACCGGTGTTGCCGTCGTACCCCTCGCTCACGTCCTGCCGCCCCTCGGTGACGATCGGTCAAGCCCGCTGTGCGCTCCCGCAGTTGCCGCCGCGCGCCCTTGCGGAGGACGATCCTACGTTTCTTGCCCGGGGGCGCATCAAGGGTCTCATGAGGACACGTGCGCGGGCGTACGGTCCAAGTCCTCCGGCAGTGACGGTACAGCCCAGGACGGGTCGGGGCGCCAGTGTTGCCAGCCGTCCGTGAACGGCGCCCCCCAGGAGCGGATCGTCTCCACGGCGGCCCGCCCGGCCTCCCGCACCCCCTCGGCGGCCCTGGCGTCCATCAGTCCGTCCTGCTGGGCCTGCGCGAACTCGTCCTCGTCCCGCCAGCCCCAACTCCGGTCCGGGTACACGCAGATGTCCAGGAAATGGTCCTCGGAGTCCACTCCGCCCGCCCAACGGGCCAGCGGCTGCTCCAGGTTCACGTACCAGTTCTTGAACCGCCAGCCCGGCTCCCAGAACAGCCACACCGACCACGGCTCGCCGGGTCTGGCCAGTTTCAGTACCCCGGTGCCGAACCAGCGGCCGCGCTGGACCGTGCGCGGCTTGGTGTAGCGCGAGTCCAGCGGCTCCTGGTGCACGGGGGTGCCGTCGGCGAGCGCGGGCTTCAGACACTCGGTCCCGGGCGCCAGCCACACGGCGAGCAGGTCGGCGTCGTCCCGGACGACGGTGACCGGACGCACGATGTGGAAGCGCGCGCCGGCGTTCTCCCGGTATCGCCACAGGATGTGACTCCCGGGCGTCCAGTACGCCGTAGAACCGCCCGCTTCCACTGTCGTCGTCGCTCCGTCGTCCGCCATGCACAGATATTAGGTGTCACTCACTGACGACGCTGCGGCGAACGTCACGGTTCGCGGTCGCGGCGCCAAACGTCACGGGCGCGTCATACGCAGGACATCCAGGGCTTCGTCCAGCTCAGCGAGGGTGAGGTCGCCACGCTCCACATATCCGCCCTCCAGCACGACTTGACGGATGGTCCTGCGTTCCGCGAGCGCCTTCTTGGCGACCTTGGCGGCCTCCTCGTACCCGATGTACTTGTTCAGCGGGGTGACCACGGAGGGTGACGACTCGGCGTATTCACGGGCCCGTTCACGGTCGGCGACGATGCCGTCCACGGTCCGGTCCGCGAGCAGCCGGGAGACATTGGCCAGCAGCCGGATCGACTCCAGCACGTTCTTCGCGATCACCGGGAGCATCACATTGAGCTCGAAGTTCCCGGCGGCTCCGGCGGTGGCGACGGTCGCGTCGTTCCCGGTGACCTGCGCGGCGACCATCAGCACCGCCTCCGGGATGACCGGATTGACCTTGCCCGGCATGATCGACGAACCGGGCTGGAGATCGGGCAGCGCGATCTCCGCGAGGCCGGTCCGCGGACCCGAGGCCATCCAGCGCAGATCATTGGCGATCTTCGTCAGTCCGACCGCGATGGTCCGCAGCTGCCCGCTGATCTCGACGATGCCGTCCCGGGCGCCCTGCGCCTCGAAGTGATCGCGGGCCTCGGTCAGCGGCAGCCCGGTCACCCGGGCGACCTCCTCGATCACGGCGGCGGAGAACCCGGGCGGGGTGTTGATCCCGGTGCCCACGGCGGTACCGCCCAGCGGCAGCTCGGCGAGCCGGGGGAGCGAGGCCTGGAGCCGCTCGATCCCGTACCGGACCTGGGCCGCGTATCCGCCGAACTCCTGGCCGAGGGTGACGGGCGTGGCGTCCATGAGATGAGTCCGCCCCGACTTCACGACGTCCGCGAACTCCTCGGCCTTGCGGCCGAGGGAGTCGCCGAGGTGCTGGAGCGCCGGGACGAGATCGCGGGTGACGGCGGCGGTGGCGGCGATGTGGATGGAGGAGGGGAAGACGTCGTTGGAGGACTGCGAGGCATTCACATGATCATTGGGGTGTACGTCCCTGCCGAGCCGCTCACTGGCGAGGGTGGCGATGACCTCGTTGGTGTTCATGTTGGACGAGGTGCCGGAGCCGGTCTGGAAGACGTCGACGGGGAAGTGCTCGTCCCACTTGCCCGCGGCGACCTCGGCCGCCGCCCCCTGAATGGCCTCGGCCACGTCCTCGTCGAGCACCCCCAGCTCCGCGTTCACCTTCGCCGCGGCGCCCTTGATCCGCGCGAGGGCCTCGATATGGGCCCGCTCGATGCGCTGCCCGGAGATGGGGAAGTTCTCCACGGCACGCTGGGTCTGGGCCCGCCACTTGGCGTCGGTGGGGACCCGGACCTCGCCCATGGAGTCGTGCTCGATGCGGTAGTCGGTCATGACCGGTACAGCGCCGGGGCGGGCGAGGATGTTCCGTGGCGGGGTTCGGACCACCGCCGGACAATGAGGAAGAGCGCAGGGGGGTTCGCCACCCCACAGGAGGCCGGACATGCTCCGCACCATCAGGACACTCGGCGCACTCGGCGCGGGCCTTGCGGCGGCGACCGCCCTTGTCGCCGCGACCCCGGCGGCGGCCCAGGAGGACGACTTCACCCTCTACGCCAGGGAGGTCGCGACCGAGGAGGAGGAACCGCAGCAGGTTCCCAAGGTCGGCGACAGCTTCACCTTCGCCGATGACCTCTACGAGGAGAAGGGCGGCGAGCGGGTCGGCCGCGACGGCGTGACCTGCACGGTCGTCCGCACGGGCAACCCCTTGGACATCCAGTGTCTCGGCACGTTCGTGCTGTCCGGCGGGCAGATCACGGCGCAGGTGCTGATGACGGTGCCGCTGACGGAGGAGGAACAGCCTCCGTTCGACGCGGCGATCACGGGCGGTACGGATGACTACCGCGGCGCGAGTGGCCAGATCCACTTCACGGATGACGGCGACTACCAGAAGCTGGACTTCGACCTCAGCGAGTCCTGAGCTGCTCATCGAGCCGTCCGAGCTCATCGAGAAGCTCACTGTCGGTCTCGGGCAGCTCCGCGATGTAACGGCGCAGGGCCTGCCGGTCCAGCGCGAGCGGCTCCGCCCGGGGAACGGCACGGACTAGGCGTACGTACTCGGCGGCTTCGGCGGTGTCACGCAGCTCATGGAGAGCGGAGAAGAAGGCGGGGCCGCCGACGGAGCCTCGTTCGGCGGCTCGGGTTACTCGGCGGCGGCTGCGGAGGTCGCGGAAGAGGGAGCGGATCAGGTCGAAGATGATCGTCAGCACGCCCAGTGCCAGCGCCGATGCCCAGACCAGGGTCGCGATCCAGAGGTACCGGAGGGCCACATAGACCAGCCCGCCGACGATCGTCATCCCCGTTACCAACGTGGAACCGTGTGTCCTCAACGAACGAAGCGCCCGCCTGAACCAGTCGTCGGCGAGCAATCCATGGATCGGGTGTTCCTCCATGCGGAGCGCCGTCAACGGCATACGAACCAGTCCCGCCACACCCAGACCCCCGGGCGGGCAGCCGTGCCGTACGACGTAGAGCGTGCTCGGGCCCCAGATCCAGGCGAGCGCGGCGAGCGGGACAGTCAGGACCCAGATCACGGCGAAGGAGACGTTGCCCTTCACTAGGTGTTCCACCGCGGTAGCGAGATGCGCCGCGGTCAGGACACCGCCGCACAAGGTCATGCCCATGAGAAAGGGGTCGGTGTCCGCCCGGGCCTTGTCCATGTCGATCCAGCGGCGGAACAGCTCCTCCAGGAACCTTCGGAGTCGGCTCTTGGCCACCCCGTACGACAGTGGCTGCGTCGACTTGAACAACCAGAACAGCGTGATCGGCATCAGGAGCATGACGGGGGTGACCAGTAGGGTCAGGGCATCCCAGATGGATCCGGCCATGAGACCCACGTAATAGGCGATGCTCAGCAGTACGACCCCCAGCGGAACCCGCTCCACCACCCTGCGCACCCTGACCAGGTCCTCGTCCTCCCGAAGCCGTTGCAGGTCCGCCTTGATCGCGTGGGCCTCCGCCAGCGGGATCTTCTGCCCGAGCATCGTGATCAGCAGCCGTCGGACGGACCCCCGAATCGCGGGCGACAGCGTCGGCAGCGTCGCGCAGTCCCGCAGCGCGGTCGTCCGCAGCCACCCGCTCTCGCCCGCGAACGCCCGGTCGATGTACAGCTCCCGCGCCTCCTCCGACAGCAGCGGCAGACAGTCCAGCGCGAACTTGCGGTCGCTCACGCTGCCCCGTTCCCACGCGGCGGCGACCAGGGCGTCGGCGAGCGGCCGGATCGTCTCGTACGGCCAGCTCGCCCGCCCCTGATACGCCGCCGTCAGCAGCTCCAGACAATGCACCGCCGCCGGCGACCACTCGAACACCGCCTCGTCCGTCCGCTCGGCCGCCAGAACCTCGGCCAGCGCCCGCAGCAGCGGCTCGGTGACCTCGGGGGCGCCGTCCTGGAGGACGGTCACCGCCGTCTCCCGCCACCGCCCGTTGGTCGCGAGCTCGTGCGGGGCCACGGCGTCGGGGTGGTCGGCGACGTACTTGCTGGCGAAGTACTGCTGGACCCGGCGGTGGCCGAAAAACACACGACGGCCCGACGAGACCAGGATGCGGGACTCCGACAGGGCCCGGATCAGCAGCACGCGTGTGCCAGGGTCCTCCTCCGCGACCTTCGCCAGGTCCTCGTGGTGGCTGCGCTCGTCCACCGACAGACCGCCGCCGGACGCGGTGAGCCGGAAGGCGAAGCGGGCCAGGAAGTCCGCCAGGCGCTGCTGGACGTTTGGGGCCTCGGCCAGGACGGAGCGCAGCCGCAGCGCCGCGTAGTCGGCGAACAGGGTGCTCGGCCGGTCCGGCAGGGCATGGTGGGCCTGGACGTAGGTGGCGAGCAGCTTCAGGCTCAGCGGGTTCTGCGCCTCGGCCGTGAAACCGCGTCGCGGGTCCGTCAACAGGGGCTGGAGCAGGGCCAGTTCCCGCTGGTCGAGGCCGACGCGGCGCAGGAAGTCCTCCTGCTGTTGGGGGGAGAGGCCCAGGATGTGCAGCCGGGTCCAGCCGTTGGCCCGCAGCCCCTTGTACTCCCGCGAGGCCACCACACACCGCCCGCCGCCCCCGACGAGCTCGATCACGGTCTGCACGTACGGCGCGACCACCGCGTCCACCGTCGCGCTGCCGAGGACGGCCGGGATCTCGTCGAAGGAGTCGAGCAGCAGCGTGACCCGGCGCTCGCGCAGGTCGTCGGCGAAGCAGTGGGTGAAGTACGCGGCGATGTCGGCGCTGCCCCGCGGGCCGGTCTGCTCCATGATGTAGCGCCGCAGCAGCTCCGTGGTGATCTCGTGCGGTTTCGCGTGCAGTTCACGGAGGTTGACGTAGACGGGCAGGGGGGCGTTCGGGGCGCGGCCCTCGGCGATCTGCCGCAACTGGGCCGTGGCGTACTGCCGTAGCGCGACGCTCTTGCCGGACCCGGCCTGGCCCTGGAGCAGGATCAGATCGGTCTTGGGGCGGGTCAGCGCCTGGCTGAGCGGGCTGGTGGCGTAGCGGCCGCGGCGGCGCAGCAGGCCACGGCGGCGGGTGGCGGGGTAGCCGTCGACGTCCTCGACGATGGCGGTCAGTTCGACCAGTTCGTCGTCCAGCCAGTGGATCTCGTCGAGCGTGGAGGTGAGCTTGCGCAGGAGCAGGCGGGCCAGGGCGCGGCGGAACTGCGGGTCGTCGGAGGGCGGCGGGGGAGCCGCGCCCCGGGCGGGCTGCTGGACCGCCTGGTAGACGCCCGCGTTGATGACGGTGCCCGGCTGCCAGGCCGGCTGCTCGAAGTCGGGGGCGCCCCGCATGGTGCGGGGCCGATCAAAAGTGCCGTCCGGCCCACTGGGCCAGAGCGTCCACGGAGTTGCCCAGCGCGGTGGCGGCGGCCCTACTGCCGCCGAGGTCCCGCAGCCGTTCCGCGAGCCGGGTCAGCCGCTCGGCCGCCGGTTCGTCGCCGCCCGCCAGCGCCTCGGCCAGCTCGGTGTTGACGGCCTCCCGCTCCGCCTCCGCCACGTCCGTCAACCCACGGACCCGGGCCTGGAGTTCGGCCACCACCTCGGCCAACTCGCGCGGGCCGCTGTGCTCGGTGAGCGTCAGGTTCCCCGCGATGTTGTAGACCCGGCTGTTCTGGAGCTGCCAGCCGGACTGGTCGAAAGACGCCATGAACGCTCCCCCGAGAGTGACTGCCCCTCAGGTTAGAGCGCGGCGGGGGAAGTTGTCCCCCGCCGCCTCTCATTGCTCAGACGGCTTGGACAGGCCCTACGCCAGCCCGGGGCCCCGCACCGGAATCGTCGTGAACGTCGGCGCCGGAGCCGGGTCCTGGAAGAAGTCGTTGCCCTTGTCGTCGACCACGATGAACGCCGGGAAGTCCTCGACCTCGATCTTCCAGACGGCCTCCATGCCGAGCTCCTCGTACTCGACGACCTCGACCTTCTTGATGCAGTCCTGGGCGAGCCGGGCGGCCGGGCCGCCGATCGAGCCGAGGTAGAAGCCGCCGTGCGCGTCGCACGCGTCGGTGACCTGCTTGCTGCGGTTGCCCTTGGCCAGCATCACCTTGGAGCCGCCCGCCGCCTGGAACTGCTCGACGTAGGAGTCCATGCGGCCGGCCGTGGTCGGGCCGAAGGAGCCGGACGCGTAGCCCTCGGGCGTCTTCGCGGGGCCCGCGTAGTACACGGGGTGGTCCTTCAGGTACTGCGGCATCTCCTCGCCCGCGTCCAGCCGCTCCTTGATCTTGGCGTGCGCGATGTCGCGGGCCACGACCAGCGGGCCGGTGAGCGAGAGCCGGGTCTTGACCGGGTACTTGGTCAGCTCGGCGAGGATCGTGTCCATCGGCTGGTTGAGGCCGATCTTCACCACGTCGTCGTCGCCCGCGGAGAGGTGCTCGTCCGTGGTGTCGGGCAGGAAGCGCGCCGGGTCGGTCTCCAGCTGCTCCAGGAAGACGCCCTCGGCGGTGATCTTCGCGACGGCCTGGCGGTCGGCGGAGCAGGAGACGGCGATGGCGACCGGGCAGGACGCGCCGTGCCGGGGCAGGCGGACCACGCGGACGTCGTGGCAGAAGTACTTGCCGCCGAACTGGGCGCCGATACCGATCTTCTGCGTCACCTCGAAGACCTTCTCCTCCAGCTCCTTGTCCCGGAAGCCGTGGCCGAGCGGCGAGCCCTCGGCGGGGATCTCGTCGAGGTAGTGCGCAGAGGCGTACTTCGCGGTCTTCAGCGCGTACTCGGCGGAGGTGCCGCCGACCACGATCGCCAGGTGGTAGGGCGGGCAGGCGGCCGTACCGAGCGAACGGATCTTCTCCTCCAGGAACTTCATCATGGAGGACTCGTTCAGGACGGCCTTCGTCTCCTGGTAGAGGAAGCTCTTGTTGGCCGAGCCGCCGCCCTTGGCCATGAAGAGGAACTTGTAGGCGCCGCCGTCGGTGGCGTACAGCTCGATCTGCGCGGGCAGGTTGGAGCCGGTGTTCTTCTCCTCCCACATGGTGAGCGGAGCCATCTGCGAGTAGCGCAGGTTGAGGTTCAGGTAGGCGTCGTAGATGCCCTTCGACAGGGCCGCCTCGTCGCCGCCCTCGGTGAGCACGTTCTGTCCGCGCTTGCCCATGACGATGGCCGTGCCGGTGTCCTGGCACATCGGCAGGACGCCCGCCGCCGCGATGTTCGCGTTCTTCAGCAGGTCCAGCGCGACGAACTTGTCGTTGCCGGACGCCTCGGGGTCGTCGATGATCCGGCGCAGCTGGGCCAGGTGCGCGGGTCGCAGGTAGTGCTGGATGTCGTGGATGGCCTCTTCGGCGAGCTTGCGCAGCGCCTCCGGCTCGACCTTGAGGAACGTGCGCCCGTCGGCCTCGAAGGTGGAGACACCCTCGGAGGTCACCAGCCGGTAGGGGGTGGTGTCCTCTCCCATGGGGAGCAGATCGGTGTACTCGAACTCAGGCATCGGTGCCATTCCTCACTCGACTGATGCGGCGGCTGACCTCCATTGGGCAGCGTCCACCAGCGTAGAACCTGCCGTCGGCGGCAAGCCTGTGAGGTAAGGCTCAGTTGGATCCGGGCAGGGGCTATCGCGATCTATCGTGTTTGGGTACGCTGCTGTCGTGGACCTTGAGAAGCAGACCGCGCCCGTTGCCGCCGCCGAGCTGCGCGCCTCCGACGCCGACCGTGACCGGATCGCGGACATCCTGCGCGAGGCGCTCGCCGAGGGGCGCCTGACCGCCGACGAGCACAGCGAGCGGGTGGAGGGGGTGCTGAACGCCAAGACGGTGGGTGAGCTGGAGGTCTTCATCCAGGACCTGCCCGCGGCCCACGCCCGCCGCGCGGCCCCGTCGTACACCCCGGTCCCCGGGCGCCCGGCCAACCTCCCCGCCGATCCGGACGACACCGCCGTGGCGATCTTCAGCAGCGCCGTCCGCAAGGGCCGCTGGCGTGCCGGTCGCCGGATCCACGCGTACGCGATCTTCGGCAGTGTCGAGATAGACCTCAGCGAGGCGCTCTTCGAGTACCAGCAGGTCGTCATCAAGGCGTTCGCGGTCTTCGGCAGCGTCGAGGTCTACGTCCCGGAGAACGTCACGCTGCGCGGCGCGGGCGGCGGCGTCCTCGGCAGCTTCGAGGTGGACACGCTCGACGCGGAGGACCCGGCGGCGCCCGTGATCTACCTGGACGGCTGGGCCGTGCTGGGCAGCGTCGAGGGCAGACCGAGGCGCGGCAAGCTGGTGGCGGACATCCTCGACCGGGTCCACGCCAAGGTCGGGAAGAGTTTGCGCAAGCATCTGGATCGTTGACGGTCGCGAAGCGGACCGGAACCGAAAGCAGCCGTTCCGCTCAGCCGGGCGTGCGCGAGCCGCCGGAATCCAGCGCTTCGGAACTCCCTGCATAGGCTCGCGTACAACGGGTAGACCTTGCTGCATCGTCTCTCGCTCGCGAAGCCGTCGTCAGGAGTAGACCGTGCTGCAACCGCCGCATTCGTCCCTGCAGGTAGCTGCCGTTCCGGCCCAGCGGGTGCCAGTGCGAGACAGGGACCAAGACGCCCCGTGGCACACCGAGGCGGTGTGCCGGCGGGACGAGGCCGGCCTGTTCTTCGCCCCCTCCAAGGAGCCCACCGCCGCCCGGCTCTCCCGCGAGGAGGCCGCCAAGCGGGTCTGCGCGCGCTGCCCGGTCATGGTCGAGTGCCGCGAACACGCCCTCCTCCAGCCCGAGCCGTACGGCGTCTGGGGCGGCCTCACCGCGGCGGAACGCCGAGTGGTCCTGGCCCGCCGCAGGCGCCGCGACCTGGAACTGAAGAAGGCCGCAAGGGCAACGGACCGCATAGCGCAAGCAGGCTGAGACACAGCGGAAAGGGCGCCCCCACCGCACCGAGGGCGCCCTTTTGACTCAGGGGTAGTGCTCCGACCCAAGGGCCGCGGGGAACTGCGCGACAAGCCACAACGGACCCGCAGCCGCCAAGCTCCCCGAACCCCCCTTTGATGAGGCGTTACTTGGCCCGATCGAAGTCAATCGCGCTGTAAGCCCGCAGCTTGCTCAGCCGGTGCTCGGAGCTGATCCGCCGCACCGTCCCCGACTTGGACCGCATCACGATCGACTCGGTGACAGCGGAGTCCGCCCGGTACCGCACCCCACGCAGCAACTCCCCGTCCGTGATCCCGGTGGCGACGAAGAACACGTTCTCCCCGGTCACCAGATCCTCCGTGGTCAGCACCCGGTCCAGATCGTGCCCCGCGTCGATCGCCCGCTGCCGCTCCTCGTCGTCCTTCGGCCACAGTTTGCCCTGGATCGTGCCGCCGAGGCACTTCACGGCACAGGCCGAGATGATGCCCTCCGGCGTACCGCCGATACCGAGCAGCATGTCGACGCCCGTGCCCTCGCGCAGCGCGTAGATCGACCCGGCGACATCACCGTCGGAGATCAGCTTGATCCGCGCACCGGCGTCCCGGATCTCCTTGATGATCCCCTCGTGCCGGGGCCGGTCCAGGATGACGACGGTGACGTCCTCGGGCGTGGAGCGCTTGGCCTTGGCGACCCGGCGGATGTTCACCGACACCGGCGCGTTGATGTCGACGAAGTCCGCCGCCTCGGGCCCGGTGACCAGCTTGTCCATGTAGAACACGGCGGACGGGTCGAACATCGCCCCGCGCTCCGTCGCCGCGAGCACGGCGATGGCGTTGGGCATGCCCTTGGCGGTCAGTGTGGTGCCGTCGATCGGGTCGACCGCGATGTCCACCTCGGGCCCGGTGCCGTCGCCGACCCGCTCCCCGTTGAAGAGCATCGGCGCCTCGTCCTTCTCGCCCTCGCCGATGACGACCACGCCGTTCATCGACACGGTGGAGACGAGGGTGCGCATGGCGCGTACCGCGGCACCGTCGGCACCGTTCTTGTCGCCCCGCCCGACCCAGCGGCCCGCGGCCATGGCGGCGGCCTCGGTCACCCGGACGAGCTCCAGGGCGAGGTTGCGGTCGGGAGCCTCGGAGGGAACATCGAGCTCGGACGGCAGATGATGATTTTCGGTCATCGGAGCGCACCTTTCTGATACGACGACGGCCGGATGAGGGTGATGGCCATGACTCTATCGTCAGGTCGACAAAATGAGCAGTGGCCCCCACGGATGAGCGGACCGGGGCACCTGCGACGATAGGGGACGTGGCAGGTACGAGCGCTAAGCAGAAGTCGGTCCGGAACATGGTCCTCTCCCTCGCGGTGACCATTCTCGCCGCGGGGGTCGTGTACATCTTCATCCCGCACGAGGACGCCGCGCCGGATGTCCCCCGGGTCGACTACCGCGTCGAGCTCCTCACGGCCCGGCGCGCGGCTGCCTACCCGGTGGTGGCCCCCGAGGGCCTGGCCCAGGAATGGAAGGCGACCTCGGTGCGCTTCCGGGGCGACCAGGGTGACACCTGGCACCTCGGCTTCCACGCCCCCGATGGGGAGTACGTCCAGGTCCGCCAGTCCACTCAGAAGCCGAAGGCCTTCATCGACGAGGCCACCCAGGGCGCCCACGCGACCAAGGCCACCCAGGAGGTCGCGGGCCGGAACTGGACCCGGTACACCGGCGGCCGCTACGACGCCCTGGTGCTCAAGGAGGACGGCGCCACGACCGTCGTGGCCGGCACGGGCTCGTTCGGCCAGCTCGCGGAGATGGCGGGCGCGCTGAAGACGAAGTGAGCGCGTCCGGCGCATGAGGAAGGCCCCCGGCGATCCAGCCGGGGGCCTTCCTCATGCGCCTGCCTGTCACGCTCAGACGGTGGTGACGACCTCGTCGTACGACAGTCGCGGGGAGCGCGGGAACCAGGCGTCCTCGCCCGGCTTGCCGATGTTGACCACCATCAGCGGGGTGTGGTCGTCGTCCAGGAACTCCTTGCGGATGCCCTCGAAGTCCAGACCGGTCATCGGACCGGCGGCCAGGCCCGCGGCGCGGACGCCGATGATGAAGTACGCGGCCTGGAGGGCGGCGTTCAGCGTGGCGGAGCCCTCGCGGACCGGGCGCTCGGCGAAGAAGGCGTCCTTGGCCTGCGGGAAGTGCGGGAAGAGCTGCGGCAGCTCCTCGTGGAACTCGTTGTCCGCGGAGAGGATCGCGACCAGCGGGGCGGTGGAGGTCTTGGCCTGGTTGCCCTCGGCCATGTGCTGCACCAGGCGCTCACGGGCCTCGGCGGAGCGGACCAGGGTGACGCGCAGCGGCGACTGGTTGAAGGCGGTCGGGCCGAACTTGACCAGGTCGTAGATCGCCTGCACCTGCTCCTCGGTCACCGGCTCGTCGGTGAAGGTGTTCGCGGTGCGGGCCTCGCGGAACAGCAGGTCCTGGGCGGCGGGGTCAAGAACGAGAGACATGCGTGAACCTTCTCGGGGGTGTACGTCGGATCCGGGCACCGGATCAGCTGACACGTCAACCATATGACAGAGAGGTTCAATCTTCAACAAAAAGCGGGGCGTGGTGATCCGCTTCACAGCGTGCCGGGGGCGGCCTACTCCTCCTCGGCCTCCGCCTCTTCCGCCGCTTCCTCGGCCAGCGCCGCGTCCAGCCGCGCCCGCGCACCGTCCAGCCAGCGCCGGCACACCTTGGCCAGCTCCTCCCCGCGCTCCCACAGCGCCAGGGACTCCTCCAGCGTCGTACCGCCCGCCTCAAGACGCCGTACGACCTCGATCAGCTCGTCGCGCGCCTGCTCGTAGCCGAGCGCCTCATCCACCCTGCCGGTCATTCACTCACCCTAAGAATCGACTCTGACAACGAACTCACCCTCGGAGACCCGCGCCCGCAGCACCTCGTCGCCGCTGACCTCCTCCGGGTCCCGGACGACATGACCGTCGGCCTTCTGGAGCACGGCGTACCCGCGCTTCAGGGTCGCCGCCGGGGACAGCGCCACCACGCGTGCGTGCGTGTGCGTCAGCTCCGAGTCGGCGCGGTCCAGGAGATGGCCGAGCGTGCGGCGGCCGCGGTCCAGGAGGGCGGCGACCTGATCGGCGCGCTCGTCGATCATCCGGTGCGGATCCTGTATCGACGGCCGGGCCAGCGCATGGGCGAGCCCCCGCTCCTCCCGCTCGACGACGGCCCCGACGCACCGCCGGGCACGGTCGCGCAGCATCCGCACCCGCTCGTACTCCTCGCCCACGTCCGGTACGACCTTCTTGGCGGCGTCGGTCGGGGTGGAGGCGCGCAGGTCGGCGACATGGTCCAGCAGCGGGTTGTCGGGCTCGTGCCCGATCGCGGAGACGACCGGCGTACGGCAGGCGGCGACGGTCCGCACCAACTGCTCGTCGGAGAACGGCAGCAGATCCTCCACGCTGCCGCCACCGCGCGCCACGATGATCACGTCGACGTCGTCGATCTCGTCGAGCTCCTTCACCGCCTGCACGACCTGCGGCACCGCGTGCACTCCCTGCACGGCGACATTGCGCACCTCGAACCGGACGGCGGGCCAGCGGTGCCGGGCGTTCTCCAGCACGTCCCGCTCGGCTGCCGAGGCCCGGCCGCAGACCAGGCCGATGAGCTGCGGCAGGAACGGCAGCGGCCGCTTCCGCTCCGGCGCGAACAGCCCCTCGCCCGCCAGCGCCTTCTTCAGCTGCTCCAGCCGCGCGAGCAGCTCACCCACACCGACGGGCCTGATCTCCGCCGCCCGCAGCGACAACTGCCCGCGCGGGGCGTACCACTCGGGTTTCGCCAGTACGACGACCCGCGCGCCCTCGCTCACCACGTCCGCGACGGCGTCGAAGACCTGCCGGTAGCAGGTGACACTCACGGAGATGTCGTACGACGGGTCCCGCAGCGTCAGGAACACCACCCCGGCGCCCGGCCGCCGCGACAGCTGGGTGATCTGCCCCTCGACCCACACCGCGCCGAGCCGGTCGATCCACCCCCCGATGAGCCGTGACACCTCACCGACGGGCAGCGGGGTTTCCGCGGACGTGTTGAGAGCCATGTCCGTGAGCGTAACCGCAGGCACCGACAACGAACCGCCGACGGCGGGGCGAGGCGGGGCGGTCGGTGAAGTCCGGTGCGGCGGGGCGCCCTTGCGCCCTTCGCCGGTTCCGCGTCGGCCGTAGGGGACGCCGTACCGATGTCGGACATGCCGCCCGGTGTCCGGAACCGTCATGGACGCCGCGATCTTTGACGCGCCGGACGCGGCCTTACGATGGGACGCATGACTGCTTCGCCTGGCCGCCGTGTCCTGCTCGCCGCCCCCCGTGGCTACTGTGCGGGCGTGGACCGCGCCGTGATCGCCGTCGAGAAGGCCCTGGAGCAGTACGGGGCCCCGATCTACGTCCGGCACGAGATCGTGCACAACAAGTACGTCGTGCAGACCCTGGAGAAGAAGGGCGCCATCTTCGTCGAGCAGACCGAAGAGGTCCCGCCGGGCAACATCGTCATGTTCTCGGCGCACGGCGTCGCCCCCGTCGTCCACGAAGAGGCCGCGCGCGGGCAGCTCGCCACCATCGACGCCACGTGCCCGCTCGTCACCAAGGTCCACAAGGAAGCCGTCCGCTTTGCGGGCGACGACTACGACATCCTCCTGATCGGCCACGAGGGCCACGAGGAGGTCATCGGCACCTCCGGCGAAGCCCCCGACCACATCACCCTCGTCGACGGCCCCGCGGACGTCGCCAAGGTCCAGGTCCGCGACGAGTCGAAGGTCGTGTGGCTATCCCAGACCACCCTCAGCGTGGACGAGACCATGGAGACCGTCGACGCGCTGAAGGAGAAGTTCCCGCAGCTCATCTCCCCGCCGAGCGATGACATCTGCTACGCCACGCAGAACCGTCAGCTCGCCGTGAAGCAGATGGGCGCCGAGGCCGAGCTGGTGATCGTCGTCGGCTCGCGCAACTCCTCCAACTCCAAGCGGCTCGTCGAGGTCGCCAAGCTCGCCGGCTCCCGCGAGGCCTACCTGGTGGACTTCGCCAGCGAGATCGACGAGGCCTGGCTGGAGGGCGTCAGCACGGTCGGCGTCACCTCCGGCGCCTCCGTCCCGGAGATCCTCGTCGAGGAGGTCCTGGAGTATCTCGCCCAGCGCGGGTACGGCGATGTCGAGCTGGTGAAGGCGGCCGAGGAGTCGATCACCTTCTCGCTGCCGAAGGAGCTGCGCCGGGACCTGCGCGAGGAGGCCGCGGCCCTGATCGCGGAGCGCACGGCGGGACGTCCGGGGGACTCCCGGGAGTGACTGTCAGTCGTTCGTCGTAACGTAGAGCCATGCAGATCTTCGGTGTGGACATCGGCGGGTCCGGTATCAAGGGCGCCCCTGTGGACCTGGACAGGGGCGACCTGGCCGAGGAGCGCCACAAGGTGCTCACCCCGCATCCGGCGACACCGGACGGGGTGGCCGACGGCGTCAGGCAGGTCGTCGACCACTTCGGCTGGACGGGCCCGGTCGGGCTGACCTTCCCGGGCGTGGTGACCGGCGGGTCGACGATCCGCACCGCGGCCAACGTCGACAAGAGCTGGATCGACACCGACGCGCGCGCCCGGTTCAGCGAGCGCCTCGGGGGCCTGCCGGTGACGGTGGTCAACGACGCGGACGCGGCCGGTGTCGCCGAGGTCGCCTTCGGCGCCGGACAGGGCCGCAAGGGCACCGTCATCCTGCTCACCTTCGGCACCGGCATCGGCAGCGCCCTGTTCGTCGACGGCGCCCTGGTGCCCAACACCGAGCTCGGCCATCTGGAGCTGCACGGCCATGACGCGGAGAAGCGGGCCTCCAGCAAGGCCAAGGAGGACGGCGAGCTGACCTGGGAGCACTGGGCGCGCCGGGTCCAGAAGTACCTCGCCCACGTGGAGATGCTGTTCTCGCCGGAGCTGTTCATCATCGGCGGCGGCGTCAGCCGCAAGTCGCAGAAGTTCCTGCACTACATCGAGGACATCAAGGCGGACATCGTCCCTGCCCAGCTGCAGAACAACGCGGGCATCGTGGGGGCGGCGATGCACGCGGCGAAGGGGTAGCTCACCCGGCCATTCGGTTGCGGGCGACCCGGCGGCGCATCTGGCGGACCTTGCGCACGGTCACGATCACCCCGGTGACCAGGGTGCCGCCGTACAGCCAGCCGGCCTCGGTGGCGAGCGCGGTGAACAGGCCCATCAGCCGGTCACCGGTGCCGCCGCCACCGCCGTCGGCGACGGGCAGCAGGCCCAGCGCGAAGGCGATCGGCACGATGATGACCGCGGTCACCAGGTCGGCCCTGCGCACCCAGGCCGCGGTCAGCACGCACACCGGCAGGAACAGCACGCCGTAGACCGTGAGCGACGAGCCGAACAGCAGCGAGACCAGTGAGCCGAGCGCGAGCATCAGGACCAGGCAGAAGAGACCGACGCCGAGTCCGGTGAGCCGGGGGTTGGGCAGCCGGCTCACCGCCTGCATCACCGGGGGGCCGGGCCGCCGTACGGCAGCCGCCGCGGGGGGCCGGCGCGATGCCGGAGCGCCGTCGCGGGGGGCGTGGGGGCCGGGCGGGCGTGCGGCTGCCGCCCGCTGTTTCTCCGATCCGCCGCCGCCCCCGCGGGCCGCCTGCGGAGGCAGGGCGGAGGCGCCGCGGGGCGGTCGGTCCTGGGCGGATCGGGTTCTGTGTTGCTCCACTGGACCAACTTAGGTCTGTTTATGTGTCGAATCGCCCATCAGACACGCCGAGGGGCGGACCTTGGCCAAGCGTTCGACGGGCCGCCGGTGCCGGGTGGGTCACGCCGTAGACTGGTGGATCGGCCCCACCCGCCTCCAGTCCTCCTCTCACTTCGGGAAGTCGCAACGTGTCGCTCACGATCGGAATCGTCGGTCTGCCGAATGTCGGCAAGTCGACCCTGTTCAACGCCCTGACCAAGAACGACGTGCTGGCGGCCAACTACCCGTTCGCCACGATCGAGCCCAACGTCGGCGTGGTGGGTGTCCCCGACGCCCGCCTGACCAAGCTGGCCGAGATCTTCGGGTCCCAGCGCGTCCTCCCGGCGACGGTCGACTTCGTCGACATCGCCGGCATCGTGCGCGGCGCCTCCGAGGGTGAGGGCCTGGGCAACAAGTTCCTGGCGAACATTCGTGAGTCCGACGCGATCTGCCAGGTCATCCGGGCCTTCAAGGACGAGAACGTCGTGCATGTCGACGGCAAGGTCTCGCCGAAGGACGACATCGAGACGATCAACACCGAGCTGATCCTCGCCGACCTCCAGACGATCGAGAAGGTCCTGCCCCGCCTCCAGAAGGAGTCGCGGATCAAGAAGGACGTCGCGCCGAAGGTCAAGGCGGTCGAGGAGGCCAAGGAGATCCTGGAGAAGGGCGACACGCTCTTCTCCGTGGGCATCGCCCAGGGCTCCGGGCGCGAGGAGCTCCTGCACGACCTGCACCTCCTCACCACTAAGCCCTTCCTCTACGTCTTCAACGTCGACGAGGACGAGCTGACCGACGACGCCTTCAAGGACGAGCAGCGCGCCCTGGTCGCCCCCGCCGAGGCGATCTTCCTCAACGCCAAGCTGGAGGCGGACCTCGCCGAGCTGGACGAGGAGGACGCCATGGAGCTCCTGGAGTCGGTCGGCGCGGAGGAGCCCGGCCTGGCCACCCTCGCCCGCGTCGGCTTCAACACCCTCGGCCTCCAGACCTACCTCACGGCCGGCCCCAAGGAATCCCGCGCCTGGACCATCAAGAGGGGCGCCACGGCCCCCGAGGCCGCCGGAGTCATCCACACCGACTTCCAGAAGGGCTTCATCAAGGCGGAGGTCATCTCCTTCACCGACCTGGTGGAGACGGGATCGGTGGCCGAGGCCCGAGCGAAGGGCAAGGCCCGGATGGAGGGCAAGGAGTACGTCATGCAGGACGGGGATGTGGTGGAGTTCCGCTTCAACGTCTAGCCGGTGACTTTGCACCACGTCACCGATCTGGCAAACGTGCAGGTCAAAAGGGGTCTGACTCTTCGGGGTCAGGCCCCTTGATTTTTGCCGTGCTGGATCCGTGCTGGACGGCGACAAACCCGCTCGGGCGCAGCGTGCTCCGGTCGCAACCGCGAAAGGTTCCAGCTCTCCCGGTGCAGTGATCAGGTGAGAGCGAGTGCCGGCCTCCGCCGGGCCCGGTTCCTGCCGACTCGGTGAAGGTCACGGTCGCGCTGCCGGCATCCGCGCGCTGTGTCGGAGAGGGCCGCCAGGAGAGGTGTCACGAGACCTCAGGCGGCTGCCCCGCCCAGTGGCTTCGGCGCCGCCACACGGGGATTCGCGCCGTGGATGAGGGTGATCCCGTCCCCGCACCGAGGGAGCGGAGCGGGTCGAGGGGCACGTGTCCCGTCGGAGGGCCGACGGCATGTCCTGTGCGGCTGCCGCGTTCTGTGCTCGCCGGTGTCGCCCTGAGACCCGGCGCGCGAGCCTGGTCAACGTCTGACGTTCTGTGCCCTTGTCTATCGGGCCGGTCCCGGGATGAGACGCGTGGCCGTGTCGGCGACTGTGCGGGGGGCCGGGCTGGCGTCCAAGGTGGCGCCGTGCTCGTCGAGGGCCAGGGGTTCGAGGGTGGCCAGTTGGGAGTCCAGGAGTGATGTCGGCATGTAGTGGCCGGTGCGTTTGCTGATGCGGTCCAGGAGTTGGGCGCGGGTGGCTGTGAGGTGGAGGAAGAAGACGCTGGGGCAGGCTGCTCGCAGGGTGTCCCGGTAGCGGCGCTTGAGGGCGGAGCAGGTCACGATGCCGCCGCTGCCCGCCGTGTCGCGTTCGTGCAGCCAGCGGCCGATGGAATCCAGCCACGGCCGGCGGTCCGCGTCGTCGAGGGGAGTGCCGGCGGACATCTTGGCGATGGCGGTGGGGGAGTGGAAGTCGTCGCCCTCCGCGAAGGGGAGGGCCATCCGCTGCGCGAGCAGGCGGGCCACCGTGGTCTTTCCGGTACCGGCCACACCGGTGACAACGATGCAGGGGGCCCGATGCTCGGTCGTGCGGGGCATCTCGTGGGTCACCATGCCGGAGTCGGGCCGTCGGAGCCCGCGGGGTACTCCTCCAGCGGGACCAGGTCCTTCTCCCATGCGGTCAGTACGGGGGTCAGGACCCGCCAGGCCTCCTCGGCCTCGTCGCCGCGGATGGACAAGGCGGGGTCGCCGTTGAGGACGTCCAGGAGGAGCCGGCCGTAGGCGGGGAGGTGGGGTGGTTCCATGCGCGCGGTCAGTGACAGCGGGGCGAGGGTGTCGGTGTGGGCGCCGATGCCGGTCAGGTCGAAGGTCAGGTCCTCCGGTTCGAGTCCGAAGCGGAGCACGTTGGGGTGAGCTTCTCCGCTGTGACCGAAGGGCAGATGGGGCACGGAGCGGAAGCGCACCGCGACCTCCTTGCGGTTCGCGCGCAGAGCCTTTCCGGTGCGGAGCCGGAACGTTGTCCCCGACCAGCGCCAGCTGTCCAGCTCCAGCTCCACTTCGGCGTACGTCTCCATACGGCGGTCCGGGTCCACGCCCTCCTCGTCGGCGTAGGCGGGGATGTCGCGGTCCCCGATACGGCCGGCGAGGTAGCGGGCGCGGCGGGTGCAGCGTAGGACGTCGTCCTCCGTGAGGAGCCGCACCGAGCGCAGCACGTCCACCTTCCGGTCGCGCAGGTCGCGTTCGCCGAGGGTGATGGGGGGTTCCATGGCCACCAGGCAGAGCAGTTGGAGCAGGTGGTTCTGGACCATGTCCTTCAGTGCGCCGACCGTGTCGTAGTAGCCCGCCCGGCCTTCCAGCGCCAGGGTCTCGTCCCAGACGATGTCCACCTCGGCGATGTGGGTGCTGTTCCAGAGGGGCTCCAGCACCCGGTTGGCGAGTCGGCTGCCGAGTACGTTCTGGACGGTCGTCATGGCCAGGAAGTGGTCGACCCGGAACACGGCCTGTTCGGGGACGAGTTCGGCCAAGAGCCGGTTCAACTCCCGTGCGTCGGACAGGTTCGCGCCGAAGGGCTTCTCCAGGACGACACGGCTGCCCGGGGGCAGGCCTGCCTCGTGCAGCGCGGTGACCACGACCGGGAACAGGGCCGGGGGCAGGGCCAGGTACACGGCCACGGGGTCGTCGCCCGCGACGACCGCGGCGACGTGGGCCGGGTTCGTGACGTCGGCCCGTCGATAGTCGGCCGCGTCCGCGACCGCCGCCTTGGTGTCGGCCGGGTAGTGCCCGCCGTGGCGCTCGATCTGCGCGGTCACCCATTCCCGGTACCGTGCGCCGTCCCAGTCCTCCCGGCTCGCCCCGGTCAGCCGGAAGCCGTCGCCGAGGTTCCCCGCGGACCTCAGCGCGACCAGCGCGGGGAGGAGGAAGCGGGCACTGAGGTCGCCCGTGGCACCGAGGATCACGAGCCGGTTGATCATGCGTGGACGCCTGCTTTCGCTCGGGCGAGGTTGACTCCGCTCGCGGTGATCCCGATATGGCTGAAGGCCTGTGGGAAGTTGCCCATGAACGCTCCGGTGGACGGGTCGATCTGCTCCGACAGCAACCCCAACGGGCTCGCGCGGGCGCACAGCGAGGCGTACAGCTCCTCGGCCTCGTCGATCCGGCCCTGGCCGATGAGATTGTCGACCAGCCAGAAGCTGCACAGCACGAAGGCGCCCTCGTCGCCGGGCAGGCCGTCGGGCGACTCCTTGTGCAGATAGCGGTAGAGCAGGCCGCCGCCCGCTGACAGGCGTTCGGCCACGGCCTTGGCGGTGGCCACCATGCGTGGGTGATCGGGCGGCACGACCTGGCGCAGGGGGAGCGCCAGCAGGCTGGCGTCGAGGGCGCCGCCGCCGTCGAGGTGCACGCTCAGGGTCTGCGCCTCCTCGTCCCAGGACCCCTCCAGGATGAGCCGGCGCAGCTCGTCGGCGGATGCCCGCCACTCGGCGACCTTGCCGGGCAGGCCGAGCCGCTCGCCGATGGTCGCCGCGCGGTCCAGGGCCACCTGGCACATCCCGGCCGAGTACGTGAACGCCCGGCCCTCGCTGCGCACCTCCCAGATCCCCTGGTCCGGCTCGCGCCACGCCCGTCCGGCGGCATCGGCCAGATCCGCAAGTCCGGCCCACAGCGCCGGCTGGATCTCCCCGCCGGAGCGCAGCCACTGATCGGCGCAGTCCAGAATCTCGCCGTAGACGTCGTGCTGGCGCTGGTCGGCCGCGCCGTTGCCCCAGCGCACCGGGGCGGAGCGCTGATAGCCCTCCAGCGCGGCGTCCTCCACCTCGTCCGGCACCGGGTTGGCGTCGACGGCGTACATGATCCGGGGCTGACGGCTGTACTCGAACGCGTCCAGGACCCAGCCGAGAAAGGCGTCGGCCTCACCCGCGAACCCGATGCGGCGCAGCGCGAACACGGTGAAGGCGGCGTCCCGGATCCAGGTGTAGCGGTAGTCCCAGTTGCGGATCCCGCCGATCGGCGCGGGGAGGGAAGAGGTGGGGGCCGCGACGAGCGAGCCATTGGCCCAGTCGTCGCACAGCTTCAGCGTGATCGCCGCGCGCCGGACCAGCGGTTCCTCGGGGCCGTCGTACCGGAAATGGCGCATCCAGCGGCGCCATGCGTCGGCGGTGCCGCGCAGCATCGTGTCGGTGTCGAAACGGTGGTGGCGATGGAAGCGGCCCCAGGACAGCACGAGGTCGAGGCGGTCGCCCCGGTGGAGGTCATGGGTGCTGTGCAGGCCGGTCAGGGGGCGGTTGGAGCGCAGGTGCAGGCGCAGGTCGGGGCGCCGGGACGGCCGTACTTCGAGTCCGCTGAACAGCACCCGCGTCTGTGCGCCGTCCCGGGGTTCCAGGTCCATGCGCAGACGTACGTCGCCGTCCAGGACAACGGCCGAGCGGACGAGCTCGGCCCGGTCGGCGGGGGCGTCGTCGGTGAGATCGGCGCCGGAGCGCAGAACGAGGGCGTCGGTGATACGGACCAGGCCGGTGGTGCTGCGCAACTCGGTGGTCAGTACGGCGGTGTCGGGTTCGTAGCGCTGACGCGCCTCGACCAGGTCCTCCGGGGCGAGGGTGAAATGCCCGCCGTGCGCCCGGTCCAGCAGTCCGCAGAAGACCGGGTCGGCGTCGAAGCGCGGCAGGCACAGCCAGGGGATGGAACCGTCCAGGCCGACGAGCGCGGCCGTCGTGCCGTTCCCGATGAGGCCGAGGTCCTCCAGCGGCAGGTAGCCCTGGCGTCTGCGGACGGGCCGGAACGGGGGGTCGGGGTCGTGCATGCCGTCCCTCTTGGCTAGAAGGTGATCATTACCTTCACGACGTTGTCGAGCTTCTTGTCGGAGACCTCGAAGGCCCGCTCCATATCGTCGAAGTGGAACTCATGGGTCGTCAGATGCGAGGGGTCGACGCGCTGTGCCTCCAGTACCCGCAGCAGCCGTTCCATACGGAGCCTGCCGCCGGGGCACAGGCCCGTCGCGATCGTCTTGTCGGCCATGCCGACGCCCCACTCGGCCCGGGGGATGCGCACGAACTCCCCGTCGCCGAAGTAGCCGATGTTGGAGACGGTGCCACCGGGCTTGGTGATCTTGACCGCGGTCTGGAACGTCACATCCGCGCCGAGCGCCTCGATCGCGGTGTCGACCCCCTGGCCCCCGGTCAGCTCAAGGATCCGCTCGACGACATCCTCGCCGGTGAAGTCGACGATCTCGTCCGCGCCGTACATACGGGCCAATTTCTGCCGGTCGGGAACCGATTCGACGCCGATGACCAGGCCGGCACCGCGCAGTCGCGCCCCGACCGTCGCCATGAGGCCCACCGGGCCCTGGGCGAGGACGGCCACAGTGCCGCCGATCGGGATGTCGCCCTTCTCCGCCCCCATGAAGCCGGTCGACAGCATGTCGGCGCAGTAGACCGCCATATCGTCGCTGACGGAGTCGGGGATCTTGGCGAGATTGGCGTCGGCCTCGTTCACATGGAAGTACTCGGCGAAGACCCCGTCCTTCGAGTTCGCGAACTTGAAGCCTCCGAGGGGTGCCCCGGACTGCGACGGGAACCCGTTCTGCGAGGCCGGGTCGCCCCAGTCGGGGGTGATGGCGCCGACCAGCACCCGGTCGCCGGGCCGGAAGTCCCGCACCTCGCTGCCCACGGCATGCACGATGCCCACCGCTTCGTGGCCCAGTGTCAGATCCTCGCGCGGACCGATGCCGCCCTGGACGGTGTGGGAATCGGAGGTGCAGATCAGGGCTTTGGTCGTGCGGACGACCGCGTCACCCGGGCCAGGCTGCGGGACGGGCTTCTCCAGGAAACCCACCTGCCCGATCTCCTTCATGACGAATGCCTTCATCTCTCCGTCCTTCTTCCTGCCGCGCCTGCCTCGGTCGTTCACTCCTGCCACTGTCGCAAGGGCCCCACCGTCCCGCGACCCGATCGCACCGGCACCAGAGCCACCCCGGTGAGGCGGATCGGCTGCGGGTGCGTGCCGTGCACCTCGCGGCTACGGTCGATGAGCACGCCGAGCAGCAGCCGCTGAGGCGTGTCTGTGCCTGCCCTGGAGAAGGAGCGTGGTCGGCGTGGCCCGGAACCGCCGTCTCATCCTCAGCTCGCCGTCCGAGGTCTGGAGCCTGCTGGCCGACGGCCACCGCTACGGGGAGTGGGTGACCGGCACCCAACAGGTCCTCGACGCGGATCCGCACTGGCCGGACGTGGGCGCCCGGCTGCGGGTCCGGGTCGGCCTCGGCCCGCTGACCCTCGACGACATCTGCGTCGTCCGCATCTGCGAACCGCGGCGCCGTCTGGAGCTGGAGGCGAAGGCGGAGCCCTTCGGCGCGGCCCGCATCGCCATGAACCTGGTCCCCTGGGGCGAGAACACGCTCTTCGTCCTGGACTGGCACGCCCTGCGGGGTCCCGGCACCCGGATGCACGGACTCCCCGTGGACTACGCCGTCCGGATCCGCAACGGCATGATGCTCACGAAACTGGCCCGGATCGCGGTGCGCGAGCACGGCGAAAGCGACCTTGGCGCCTCGCAGCACACGCGGAGCGGCTGAGTGGGCGCCGCGGGCGGCAGCACCGGCACGGGGCGCGCCTTCATCGGGTCGTTCACCTCGGCGGGCGGGCGCGGAATCGTGGCGGCCGCCGTGGACCCGGCGACCGGCGCGCTGACCGGGACCGGCGTCGTCGACGGCGTCGCCGACCCCTCGTATCTGGCGGTCGGGTCAGGCCCGGTGCTCTACGCCGTCTCCGAAACCGCGGACGGGGTGGTCGCCGCGTACGACATCGCCGGTCCGGTGCCCCACCCGCTCGGCGAGCCCATGTCGGTGCACGGGCAGGGGCCCACGCATCTCGCGGTCGCTCACGGCCATTTGCTGACCGCCAACTACGACTCCGGCAGCGTCACCGTGCTGCCGCTCGCCGCCGACGGCACCCCGCGCGCCGCCGCCGATGTGCTGCGCTACGAGGGAAGCGGCCCGGACCCGGACCGCCAACTGGGCCCGCACGCACACCAGGTGCTCCCCGATCCCTCGGGACGCTGGATCCTCAGCGTTGACCTGGGCACCGACTCGGTGCGGATCTGCTCCCTCGACGCGGAGTCGGGCAAGCTGAAGCTGCAGGGGCAGACCGCACTGCCGCCCGGCACCGGCCCGCGTCACCTCGCCTTCCATCCGGGCGGACGGCACGCGTACGTTCTGGGCGAACTCGATCCCACGGTCACCGTGTGCCGCTGGGACGACGATGCGGGGATCCTCGAACCGGTGCGGGCGACGCCGCTGTTCCCGGACGGTGCCGATGGTGCCGTCTCCCCGTCGGCGCCGGTCGTCTCACTCGACGGACGCCATCTGTGGGTGGCGGTACGGGGCGCCGACACGATCGCCGTCCTGGCCCTCGACGCGGCCGGTGAGCGGGCGGAGCTGGTCACATCGGTGCCGTGCGGGGGACGGTGGCCGCGCGATCTGGTGCTGCATCCGTCGGGCAGGCGCCTCTACGCGGCGAACGAGGGCTCGGGGGATGTCACCTGGCTGGACGTCGACTCCGCGACGGGGATCCCGCACCGCGCCGGTTCCCTGAAGGTCCCGGCGGCATCCAATGTCGTATTCGTCTGACGGCGGGACCGTCACGCCCTGCCGCGGACGACGGTGACAGGGCAGTGCCCGTGGTGCAGCAGTGCCTGACTCACCGAGCCCAGGAGGAGCCCGGCGAAGCCGCCGCGGCCTCGGGCGCCGACGACCATGAGCTGGGCGGTCCTGCTCGTCTCGATCAGCGCCTCGCGGGTTTCGCCGCTCAGCACTTCGTGCCGGACCGTGACGTCGGGATACCGCTCCGCGCGTCCGGCGACCGCCTGGGCCAGCAGACGTTCCGCGCTCTCGGGGCTCGTGCCGGGCGGCGCGTAGTCCGGCAGCCACGCGTGTACGGCAAGCAGCTCGGCCTCGCGCAGCGCCGCTTCCGCGAAGGCGAATTCGATCGCCTTCTCACCGACAGGAGAGCCGTCGACGGCCACGACCACCGGCCCGGTGTCGGCCGGTTCCTCGCGGACCACCATCACCGGACACTGGCTGTGTGCGGCCAGGGACGCCGCCGTCGATCCCAGCAGCATGCCGATGAATCCGCCCATGCCGCGGGGGCCGACGACCAACAGGTCCCCGGCGCGCGACTCGGCCTCCAGCACCGCCACCGTGTCACCGGTCACCACGGCCTCGGTGACCTCGACGTCGGGGGCCAGGCTCCGGGCACGTTGCGCGGCTTCGTGGGCGAGGTGATTGAGCGGCGAGGGATCCAGTGGCGCGTACATGGGACGGACGGGCCAGCTGAAGGCGTGCACGACCCGCAGTTCCCCACGCCGTCGCCGCGCTTCCCGGACCGCCTCGTCCACCGCGGCGAGACTCGACGACGATCCGTCCACTCCTACGACGACCAGGTTGCCCACGGCTCCTCCATCGATCAGGTCTGCTGATCAGACACTCTGCTGGTCAGGACACGCGCTGCGGCGGAATGGACCTGGCCGGTGTCCGGACGGCGAAGAGGTCGGAGATCATCACGCTGATCGACCACAGCGGGTAGTTCGGGACAGGTTCGGGTCGATCGCCCACTCGCTGTTGTCGCGCCGTGCGGTCTCCGCCGTGGCCCCAGCCTCGCCGTGCTCCCACGGCACGGCGACCGCAACAGGGCGTCCGAGTGAGGCCCCCGAGCGGGTCGGCGCTTCGTCGGTGATCCGGCCGCGACTGCCGCCGGCCGCGTAGAACACGGGCACCTGTGACTCCGGTCACATTGGTGCCGGAGGGGCTCGATGGTGTCAGATTCCCGGCCGCTGCCCTGTCAGGGGGGTGACACAGCAGCAGCGAACGCAGGAGGCCATCATGAAGGTTCTCGTCACCGGCGCCACCGGCGCGGTCGGCAGTCGGCTCGTGCCTCAGCTCGTCGAGGCCGGTCATACGGTCGTCGCCGCCACCACCTCCGAGGCCAGGACGGCCCGGCTGCGTGAGGCCGGTGCCGAGCCGATCGTGCTGGACGTCCTGGACACGGCCGCCGTACGGGACGCGGTACGGCGCGCCCGGCCCGATGTGATCATCCATCAGGCGACCGCGCTGGCCGGGAACCTGAAGCTGCGCAAGGTGGACCGGGACTTCGCGGTCACCAACCAGCTGCGCACCAAGGGCACCCAGAACCTCCTGACGGCCGCCGCGGAGTATGGGGTGCGGCGGTTCGTCGTGCAGAGCGCCATGCAGGTGCTGTACGCCCGTACCGGCGGGCCGGTCAAGGCGGAAGAGGACCCGCTCGACACCCATCCGGCACCGGGCAGCGAACAGACCCTCGCCGCGATCCGGTTCCTGGAGCGGGCGGTGACCTCGACACCGGGCGTCGACGGCATCGTCCTGCGCTACGGCGGCTTCTACGGCCCCGGCACCTCGATCGCCCCGGGCGGCGAACAGCTGGAGCTGGTCCGCAAGCGCCAGTTCCCGGTGGTCGGCGGGGGCGGCGGGGTCTGGTCGTTCATCCACGTCGAGGACGCGGCCGGTGCCGCGGTGGCCGCGGCCGAGGGCGGTGCGCCCGGGATCTACAACATCGTGGACGACGAACCGGCGCCGCTGGCCGAGTGGCTTCCGGCGCTCGCGGCGGCCGTGGGGGCACGCAAGCCCATGAGCGTGCCCCGTTGGCTGGGCAGGCTGCTCGCGGGCGAGTTCATCGTCAGGGCCTCGACGGAGATCCGCGGCGCATCGAACGCGAAGGCGAGGAAGGAGCTCGGCTGGACCCCGCGGTACGCCTCCTGGCGGCAGGGTTTCGCCGAGCTGGGGCGGAGCTGACGCGGAGCCCTCACCGCGGGTCCTTCAGCGCGCTGTCCGCCGCGGCCACCACCGTCCGCGTCTGGTGCTCCACCTGATGGCGCACCGGCACCCAGCGCAGCCGCAGGGTCCTCGCGA
This sequence comes from Streptomyces cinnabarinus, assembly GCF_027270315.1. Classification (NCBI taxonomy): domain Bacteria; kingdom Bacillati; phylum Actinomycetota; class Actinomycetes; order Kitasatosporales; family Streptomycetaceae; genus Streptomyces; species Streptomyces cinnabarinus. The sequence continues at coordinate 5,776,106 of NZ_CP114413.1, forward strand.
AGTCCGCGGACCAGGCTGTGAAGAGAGCGCCGAGTTCCTGGTGGAGTCCCGGGGCGGCACTGTCGTCCGACGTTCTCAGCAGGCGCAGCAACAGGCCCGCCGCGCGCAGGGGCTGGCGGCGGGCCACGACGTCGAGGGCGCTGATCTGGGCCCTCGTCAGGCGCTGGGGGTCCTCGGCCGCCTGCCGGGCGAGCGGTTCCCAGGAGGCGACGACCAGGTCGTAGAGGTCATCGGCCATCCACTCCAGCACCCGTCGGGGCGGGCTGCCGTCGGCGGGCGGGAGGAATGCGCGTGCCTTGTCGAGGATCTCGGTCACCTGGCGTCCGCCGCCGCGTACCAGGCGGGACAGGTCGCTCAGGGCGGCCACGGGGTCCGGGTGCGGGGACAGGTCGTCGGCCAGGTCGGTGGCCCACATGGGCACTTCGATGATCGCGGTGACGCCGCCGTATCGCGAGGGCGCGCACCAGGTGGACCGTTCGATGTTCTCGGAACCGGCCGCCAGGCGGGCGGTGCTGCCCGGTGGGGGCAGGACGTGGATCGCGGGGCTGGGGTTGTCCCAGTACAGGGCATCGTAGGTGCCGTGCTGGAGCGGAATGCCCAGCTCTGCGGCGGACTTGCGGAACAGCAGGGCGAGTTCGGGCAGCTCACGGGTCAACTGGACCCAGCTGCCGCCCGCGTCGACGCTGTGCAGGGAGCACTGGAGGATCGGCCGTAGCTCGTCGATCACGTCGAACAGTGCCTGACTCTCCGGGAGTTGCTGCTGGACGATCGGCGCCCACTCCGGCTGTTCCGCCGCCATCGGGCGGAAGGCGCTGCCGTAGTAGCCCTCCAGGGTGGTCCCGGGACCGGCCGTCGCCGCCTCGATCCCCTCGCTCAGCGCGGCGCCGTCCGGGTCGAGGCAGAGCACGATGTCCCAGGTGACGAGGGCCGGGTCGGTCGCCGGGGAGAGCCGGTCGGCCGGGTCGGCCGGGGCGGCCGGGTCGGCGGAAGGGGAGTGCCTATTGCCCCGTGCCACCCGCTCCGCCAGCGCGAGCGCCGTCGCGCCGCCGACCGGCTCGTCGGGGTGCGGCCGGGCGACCACCAGGACGTGCCGTGGCCCGTGTCCCACGGACAGCATCAGGATCGGGCGGCCCGCGCGGGAGGTCCCGATCCGGCGCAGGCGGCCGGTCCCGGGGTACCGGGAGACCAGCCGCCGCGCCGACTCGGTGACGTCCGCGACCGTGGGGTAGCGGTCCATCACTGGAGTCCGGGGTCAGGAACCGCCGTTGCCACCGCTGTCGCCGGTGGTCTCCTTCTTGTCCAGCGGACGGATCTCGATCTTGTTCGGCATGCCGTTCCTCCCGTGGTGGTTGGGGCGTCCGTGATCTGTGGTGCTCTTGCAAGACTTCGTTGATCGGGTCACTGTTGTCAATGTCCGTTGATTCCGGGGCAGTTGGGGATGAAGAGATTGGCGGGAAAGTGACGGTGCAAGGGCTGGGGAGGCCCCGGATCAAGCCGGAGCACCGGGCGTACCGGACGGTCGACGGCCACTTGCGGATCGGCAGCGTCGTCTACGGCATCGGCGCCGAGGTCAAGGACCCCGACGGCTGGCTGTGGACGCTGGTCGAGGCCATGGACGGAACGCGCAGCGCCGCGGACATCGTCGCCGAGGTGTCCCGGCACCACCCCGAACTGCGGCTTCCCGCCCCGGACATCGTCCAGGCGATGACGGACCTGACCGAGGCCGGGTACGTGGAGGACGCCGCTGCCCCTCCGCCCGCGGAGCTGTCCGAGCGGGAACGCGAACGGTACGGCAGGGGCATGACCCTGCTGCGCTGGATGGATCTCCGGCCGAGGGAGAGCGCCTGGGAACCCCAGCTGAGCCTGCGTCGCGGCCGGGTCCTGCTGATCGGCGTCGGCGGTACCGGCGGAGCCGCGGCGCGGGATCTCGTCGCCTCCGGAGTGGGACTCCTGCACTGCGTCGATCCCGATGTCGTCGAGCTGTCCAACCTCAACCGGCAGACGCTCTACCGCGAGACGGACCTCGGCACGTCCAAGACCGACGCGGCGCTGACGGCGTTGCGCGCCCTGAACTCGGACGTGACGGTGACCGGCGAGCGCCGCGAGGTGCGCGGGCCTGCGGACCTGGCGGACCTGCTGACCGGCCCGTCCGGGGGCGGATCGCCGTACGACGTCATGCTGCTGGCCGCGGATCGTCCCGCCGTGATCCGCCGCTGGGCCAATCAGGTCTGTCTGGCCTCCGGCACCTCGTGGGCCGAGGCCGGATACCGCGGGCCCCTGGTGAGCGTCGGGGTCTTCACGCCGGGCCGGGGCGCGTGCTGGGAGTGCCTGCGCAGTACGGAGATCGAGCGCCGCGATCTGCGGCTCGCGCCCGGGCAGGACGAGGAGGTCGCCTCGCCCCGTATGCCATGGAATCCGGTCAACGCCGTGACCGCGGGACTGTCCGGCAGCCTGCTCGCCCATGCCGCCCTCGCGCTGCTGTGCGGAGTCCCGCGGATCGACCCCGGCTGCCGCTTCGGCCTCAACCTCATGGTGCCCGGCGACCCGATCATGCAGCGCTCGGAACGACGTTCCGACTGCCCCGCCTGCGGGACGGAACCGGTGCGGCCGGGAGCCGGCGCGTGACGGACGCCGTGACCGAGAACGGCAAGCCCCGGATCCAGCCGTCGACCCGTGTCGTGCTGCACGACCTGGCGGTACGGCGGGACCGGGACGAGTGGATCGTGGGCCGCACCGCCACCCGGACCTTCGTCGCCCTGCCGACGGTGGGAGCGCGCGCGGTGGAACTCCTGCGCGAGGGACGGAGCGTGGGCGACACGGAGCGGGCCCTGCGCGCCGAGACCGGCGAGGAGTTCGAGATCGCGGACTTCATCAGGGACCTGGTCACCCTGGGTTTCGTGGCCCGGATCGGCGACGACCGCCCGATTCCGGACGCCGAACCGCCGCGCGCGTCCCTGCCGTGGCTGCGCCCCCACCATGTCCGGCTCGCCCTGCATCCGGCGCTTCCCGTGCTCGTCGCGGCGCTGCTGACGGCCGCCGTGGTCGTCCTGTTCCGCCGCCCCGACCTGCTGCCCGGCTACCGCGACCTGCTGTGGAGCCCGCACGGCAGCCTGGTCCTGGTCGGTGGGGCGGCGGCCGGGTGGACGCTGCTGCTGGCCCATGAGCTGGCGCACCTGGTGACGGCCCGCGCGGCGGGCGTGCCGGGAAAAATGCGGCTGGGCACCCGGCTCCAGTTCCTCGTCATGCAGACCGACATCAGCGGCATCGAACTCGCGCCCCGCCGCCAGCGGCTGACCGCCTACCTGGCCGGCATCGCCTTCAATCTGTCCCTCGCCTCGGCCCTGGTCCTGACCCTCGCCCTGACCGGCCCGGGGACGACGGCGCACCGCCTGCTGGCCGCTGCCCTGCTGCTGGCGCTGCTGCCCCTGCCGTTCCAGTGCCTGCTGTTCACCCGCACCGACCTGTACTTCGTCCTCCAGGACCTCACCGGCTGCCGCGACCTGTACGGCGACGGGCTCGCCTACGCCCGGTACGTGTTCCGGAGAGCGGTACGGCGGCCGCGGCGCGGCGGGACCACCGGGGCCGCCGACCCGAGCACCCGGTTGCCGGCGCACGAGCGCCGGGCCGTCCGGGTCTACAGCGTCGTCCTGGTGATCGGCACGGTCGCCTGTCTGGCGTTCATGGCCGTCGTCACCCTTCCGGCCGACATCACCCTGCTGGTCCGCGCGGCGCGCGGACTGGGACCGGACCACGGCCTCGCGGGCAACGCCGACGCGGTCGCCGTACTGGTCGTCCTCGGCGGGATCAACGTCCTGTGGCTGGTCACCTGGCTCCGCAACCGCCGGTCGGCCGGGCGGGCGTCGGCCTGAACGGGGGGAGTCGGGCCTGTGGTTCAGGCCGGCGGGGACGCTCCCTCCTGGTGCAGTTCCAGGGTGGTCAGCAGGTGCATCTGGGCGTTCACCCAGGCCGGGATCGCCGTGTCCACGCTGTCGCGGCCGAGGCGGTCGGTCAGGTCGTCGAGGAGGTGGGCGGCGGTGTGCAGGCCGGTGCGGCGGAGGGTCGTCGCGCTGTCGGTCAGGCGGGTGCGGGCCGGGGGTGTCAGATGGCGGAGGCCGTGGTGGGCCGCTTCCGCGAGGGCGCGCAGGGCTGATTCCAGGGCGTGGGTGAGGGGGTCCGTCGTACGGCGGACGGATGTGGTGAGGGCGGTGTCGCCGTCGCCGGGCGCGAGGTCGGGGACGACGACACCCTCGGCGGTGAGTACGGCCAGCGGTTCCAGGACCGTACGGCCGTGGTCGCGGCCCAGCACGCCGCTCACCCGGAGGGGCTCCCCGGCGCCCGCGCCCAGCGCCGTGGCCAGTGCGTCCAGGCCCGCCGGGCACAGGGGGTTGTGGTCGGCGCGGACCAGGATCTCGTTGCCCGCCGGATCGTGGGCCGTGGCTTCCAGGCGCTGGGTCGCGGGGTCGTAGCCGACCGCGTCCACGGCCGCGATCTCCACCACGTGGACGGACTCCGCCTCGACGCGTGGACGGATCAGGCGCGGGGGCCGCCCGGCCGTCGTCCGCAGGTGGGCGGCCGTGTCCCGGAGCAGTACCGGGGCCGGTAGGTCGCGCCAGGCTGTCGTGCCGAGGGGCGTGACGCCGGTGGCGGCGACACGGCCCCGGGAGATCGTCACCGTACGGTCGGCCGCGCGGGCGGTGCGCTCGCTGACGATGTTCGCGGTGGCCAGCGCGTGCAGGGGCGAGCCGAGCAGACGGCGGGCGGCGAGGTCGTGGCCGGTGGGGGACTGGCCCTCCGGTACGTCCCACCGCTTGCGCAGCACCAGCGCCAGGCCCGCGTCGGCGTGCGCGAAGTAGATCTCGGCGGTGCGGTCCCGCTCGGTGCCGCCGATCCGGCAGCCCAGCGCGACCAGGCGCACCCGGCGCAGGGGGGTCTCCGGCGCCTCCTCGGTCCCCAGCACACCGACCGGATCCAGCGCGGCGGCCCGCTCCCGGGCATGCAGCTCGGCCAGCAGCCGGGCCACGCGCTCGGGTTCGTACCGCGCACCTCGTACGGCATACGCCCCGAGCTGTTCCGCCAGCTCGGCCACCGCACCGGCGGGCCAGTACCGCGCCCCGGCGACCAGCCCCTCACGAACCCGCGCGAGCGCCCCACCGAACACCGGGCCCGCCTGCGGCACTCCGTCGAGCAACAGTTCGTCGGCGAGCGCCAGAGCACCGGCCAGCGCGTCACCGACGGCGGGGGCGGCACGACCACCGACGCTCACTTCGGTGACGCCGTCCCCCTTGTTCTCCGCCCCCGCCGCGCGGAACGCCCACACCGCCAACGTCACCACCTCGCCGCGGAGTTCGTCGTTGGCGTCGGTCAGGGCGTAGCCCGGCTCGTGGGGGACCGGGAAGCGGACGGTGCAGGTGGGGAGTTCGGCTCGGGGGGACGGGTCGGCCGGGGTGGGGTGGTGCAGGCGGGCCGTGTAGCCGCGGTCCCGGGTGCGCCGGGCGGCGTTCAGGGAGGCCCGGCCCAGCGCCGCGGCCAGCGTCTCGTCGGAGAAGTCGCCCGGGGACCAGTCCACGAACGCGGCCGCGTCCGGGTTCCCGGTGTCCGCCCCGCGCTGGTACGCCAGCACCAGGCCGATCCGGTGCCGGCACACCCGCGGCGCCCCGCAGTCGCACTCCGCCGCGTCCAGGCCACGGCCGGGCGGGAGGGCCGTGGCCGTTCCGTCGGGGAAGCGCCCGCGCACGGTGCCGTCGTCGGCGACGGTCACCTCCGGCCCCGACCCCGCCGCGAGGTCCTTCTCGGCACGCTTGACGAGCCCCCGGTTGGCGAGCGAGACCAGCGTCTCGGGCGTCAGCGCCAGCAGGTCGGCACGGCTCATCGGCCCACCTTCTCGGCGACGAACTCCGCGAGCCGTCCTGGTGTCATCGCGCCCACCGGCGCGCCGGCCTCCGCGAGGCGGCCGGCCAGGGAACGGTCGTAGACGGGATCGGCGGCCTCGTCGAGGGCGGCCAGGCACAGCACCGTGCTGCCCTGCTCGACGAGTCCGCGCACGGTGCGGACCAGGCGGTAGGGGTCGCCTCCCTCGTAGAAGTCCGAGACGATCGCGACGATCGCGCGCCGCGGGTTGTCGACGAGTCCGGCGCCGTAGTGGACGGCCCGCGCGATGTCGGTGCCGCCGCCCAGCTGCACCCCCATCAGCAGCTCCACCGGGTCGGACACCTCGGAGGTGAGGTCCACGACCTCGGTGTCGAAGGCGACGAGGTGGGTCTTCAGGCCCGGCAGGCTCCACAGGCAGGCCGCGGTGACCGCGGAGTGGATCACCGAGCCCGCCATCGAGCCCGACTGGTCGACCAGCAGCACGAGTTGCCACTGTTCGAGATGGCGCTGGGTGCGCGAGTGGAAGTGCGGGCGCCGGATGAGGATCCGGCGCTCCTCGGGCTGGTAGTGGGCGAGGTTGGCGCGGATGGTGGCCCTGAAGTCGAAGTCCCGGGCGAGGGGGAGCCGGCTGGGGCGGCGGGAGCGGGACCCGGTGAAGGCCCGGCGGACCTCCGGGCGCAGCCGCTCCAACAGGTCCCGGACGACCGCCTCGACGATCCGGCGGGCCGCGGCCAGGACCTGAGGGTTCATCAGATGCTTGGTGCGCAGCACGGCCCGCAGCATCGCCTGGCTGGGTTCCACCCGGGCGAGCACGTCCGGATCGGTGAGGATCTCCTGGATGCCGTAGCTCTCCACCGCGTCCCGCTCCAGCCGCTCCACCGTCTCCTTCGGGAACAGCCGGTGGATGTCGTCGAGCCAGTCCACGGCGGTGACCTGGGACGGGCCGGTGCCGCCCGCCCGGGAGGAGGGAGGCCTGCGCACACCGCGGCGGCGCAGGTCCTCGTCGCGGCCGTAGAGCCAATCGAGCGCGGTGTCGCGGGCGGCGGCGGAGCCCTGCAAGGCGCCGGTGCAGCGCTCGGCGGGGGCGCCGAGGATGAGGCGCCAGCGTTCCAGGGCGGGGTCGGGGGTGGTCATGGCGTCGTCCTCAGGCCGTGCCGGGTGAGCAGTAGGGCCACGTTCTCCTCCAGCGCCCTCGCGCGGGCCAGCAGCAGGGGGTCCGCGGTCGTGCGGAGCAGGGCGCGGGCCGAACCGCGCCGACCGCGCCGGTCCAGCAGCCGCTCGGCGACGCGTTCGCGCTCGCGGGGCGGGAAGAAGGCGAAGGCCTGCCGCAGCGCGGGCAGTCCGGCGAGGAAGTCGCCCTCGGACATCGCGCCGACGATGTCGTCCAGTACGTCGACCAGGGCCCCTTCACCAGTCGTGACCTCCTCGCGGGCCACCACGAACAACCCGGCGAGCCAGTCCCCGAGGGTGTCGAGGGCGAGCGATGTCACGACCCCCGTCGGATCGTCGGAGCCGCCCAGCGACCGGCTCAGTCCGCAGGCGGCGCCCCGCAGATCGACGGGGGCGCGGGGGTCCCGGGCGATCCGCGCGGCGACCTCGGCGGCGGCCTCCCGGGTGACCGGCAGGACTTCGGGCGCGTACCGCAGCGCGTCCCGTACGGCCGCCAGGGCGCGCAGTCTCCCGAGGTCCACACCGCCTTCGCCGCCGTGCAGGCCCTCCGCCAGCCAGAGCACGCGCTCCACGGCGCTCGCGACGACCGAGCCGAGCAGCGGACCGCGGGCCACGCCGAACACCCGGTCGTGCCGCCACAGGCCCAGCGCCGTCGTCAGCACCTCGCCCAGCGGGCCCGGTTCACGGACCTGGCCCACCTGGGCCGCGAGCGTGTCCAGCAACTCCGCGCAGAGCGGACCGACGCCGCACAGCACCGCGTCGAACAGCAGCCCGGCCAGCGGCCCGGCGTCCGTGCCCGCCGCGTGTGCGCGCTCGGCGAGCAGCACCGAGGCCGCCTCGTCCAGCCGCGCCCCGTACGCGCCCGCCTCGATCAGGGCCGCCTCACGACCGGCCGCCGGTCCCGGCGCCCAGCGCTCGGTGAACACCGGGTCGGTGCCGTCGGCCGGGCCGGAGACCCGGGTGAAGCCGGGGACGCCCAGCACCCGCAGACGGTGCAGGACCCGGCTGCGGGTCAGGCCGTCCGGGCCGGTGAGATCGAGGACGACGGGGCCGTCGGGGTCGGCGAGCCCCAGCCGGGCAAGCTGCTCGGTCACGTCGTGCACCAGGGGCGGCACGGGGGTGTCGGGGTGCAGCCGGCCCTCGACGGCGCCGGTGCAGGCGGCGACCATCTCCGCCACCACGGGGTGGGTGCCCGCGTGCAGCGTGCCCCTGGTCGTCCACGGCAGCGGGTGGTCCAGGTCATCGGTGATCAACGTGCCCGCCAGCCCGTCCAGGACATCCACCCTGGTCTCGTACGGGTGCCCGCGCAGCAACGCCAGTCCCCGCGCGAGACCGCGCGCGGCGATGAGCGCGGCCGTGGACACCGGGATCCCCCGCCCGCGCAACCGCTCGGCGACCGCGCGCGTCAACTCCCGCGCGGCGGCCTCCGGACCGCTCTCCCACAGCCGCTGGTAGTAGCCGGGCGAGGGCATCCCCGACTGGTACCCGGCGAACGCGTCCAACTGCCGGAAGGAGTACGGCACGAGGAAGCTGCCGCCGAGCGCTCCGCCGGGCGGCTCGGGCACCTCCGGCCAGCCGGTCCCGCCCCGGTACGACAGCTCCCGCAGCGCCGGCCGGTGGAAGCCGCCCGTCACCACCAGCACCGGCCGTCCGCCCGAGTGGGCCTGTGCCGCGCGGACCCAGGACGCCATGTACTCCTCGCGGGCCCGGTCGCCGGGGTCCCCCTCGGTGTCGCCGCGCACCAGGTCGAAGTACGTGTCGAGGCGGGCCTGGAGGCCATCGGCGTCATCCGGTTCGGTGACCTCGAACAGGCGGTCCCACAGGGCGTCCACGGAGTCCACGGAGAACCGCGCGCACAGCCGCCGGACCGCCTCCTCGTACCGCGTCTCCGCGTCCGCGTACCGGTTGGCGGCGCCCTCGGCGCGCCGCGTGAACGCCGGGTGCCAGGCGGGCAGATCGATGAACCGCACCTCGGCGCCGGCCGCCCGCCCGTCGCGCAGCGCGATCCACTCCGGGGAGTAGTCGCACAGCGGCGCCCAGGACGTCGCGACCCGTGACTCGTCCCGGTAGTGGCTGAACACCGCGACCGGCAGCCGGTGTTCGAGCAGCAGCTCGTCCAGCCGACCGTTCATGTCCGCCGGACCCTCCACCAGCACATACGCCGGACGCAGCGCCGAGATGGCCCGCCCGACGAGCCGGGCGCAGGCCGGGGAGTGGTGCCGTACCCCGAGGAACACCGCCGACGACATCAGTCCGCCAGCAGGTGCCGTGCGTCGTACAGGGCCCGCCACTGACCGCCCTTGCGGCGCGGCACCTCCTGCTCCAGGAAGCGGCGCAGCCGGGTCAGGTCCTCGGGGCTGTCCTTCGCCGCCGTGCCCGCGAGGCTCGCCACCACATCGGCGGCCGTACCGGACTCGCCGCGCAGGAACCAGCCGCGCACCCCGACCGCGTGCGCGACGGACACGGCCTCGGCGGTGCTCATCACCGTCGACATCCGCTCACCGCGCTCGGCGGACCCGCGCAGCTCACGGAAGGTGGCCACCAGCACCTCCAGTACGTCCTGGCGCGGCGGGGCCGGCACCCCGGACTGCCGCAGCAGCGCGGTGGCCTCCGCCTCGACCAGCGCCAGCTCGGTGTCGAAGTCGGCGATGGGGAAGACCGTCTCGAAGTTGAACCGGCGCTTGAGCGCGGCGCTCATCTCGTTGACGCCCCGGTCACGGGTGTTGGCGGTGGCGATGACATTGAACCCCGCGCGGGCGAACACCATGCCCCGCGGCCCGTCCAGCTCCGGGATCGCGATGACCCGGTCGGACAGCAGCGACAGCAGACAGTCCTGCACCTCCAGCGGACAACGGGTGATCTCCTCGAACCGCACGACGCGGCCCTCCGCCATCCCGCGCAGCATCGGCGCGGGGACGAGGGACCGCTCGGAGGGGCCCTCGGAGACCAGCAGCGCGTAGTTCCAGGAGTACTTGATCTGGTCCTCGGTGGTGGCCGCGCCGCCCTGCACGGTGAGCGCGGAGTCACCGCTGACCGCCGCCGCGATCAGCTCGGACAGCAGCGACTTGGCGGTCCCCGGCTCCCCGACGAGCATCAGGCCGCGGTTGGTGGCGAGCGTGACCAGGGCCCGCTCCACCAAGGAGACGTTGCCGACGAACTTGCGGCTGACACCGGCCGGTTCGTCACCGACGACGAACCGGCGCGCGGCGCGCAGACTGAGCTGCCAGCCGGGCGGGCGGGGGTCCTCGTCGGCGGCGCGCAGGGCGGCCAGCTCGTCGGCCCAGCGGACCTCGGCGGGCGGCCGCTGCACCTGCTCCTCGGCGACCGTCACTTCGCGGTCACCTCGGTCAGGTCGGCGAGCAGCTCGGAGGCGACGACCGGGTCGATGCCGGAGAAGGGGAGGTTCTCCTGGCGGCTGCGCCAGTGGTTGTCCGGGTTGCCGCTCAGCCGCAGCGCGCTGAAGGTCTGGTCGCCGAACTCGTTGACCATGCCGACGGCGATCCCCGGGTCGAGGTCGATGACCAGGTACCGGTCCTCCCCGATGCGCCGCAGGAACCAGTCCTCCACGCCCCCGTCCTGCGGCGCGCCCCGCTGCCAGCCGCGCTTGGTCAGGCCGAGCAGCTTGCCCACCGGCACGGTGGCCCCCTCGAACCGGGCCAGCCGGTGCTCCAGGGTCTCCTTCCCGGTGAGGGCGTGCACGGCCCGGCCCAGCTGCGGGAACGGCTGGAGGATCTCGTAGTCGGCGAACAGCTCCGACCAGGCGCCCAGCTCCTCGCCCAGGTGCAGCGGATGGGCCAGCCGTACGCTCGCCCCCTCGGGCAGCGTCAGCTCGTCGTCCTCGACGTCGGCGAACGTACGGTCCTCCGCGACCCGGAAGGCCGTCACCGCGCCGTCCGCATCGCTGAGCCACACCAGCCGCCGCACCAGGTGCCACAGCAGCGGATGGGCGACGAACAGCTCTTGGAACTCCCCGGCCGTCCAGGAGCGCCGCGTCACCATGGCCGCCTCCAGCCGCCGGACCTGGTCGCCGGCGACGGTCCGGACGTCCTTCTTCAGCGCGGCGAACCGCTTGCGTTCGGCCGGGGCCAGCTCCGGGTCGTCCTTGGCGGCGGGCTCGGGCAGCGCCTTGCGGGGCTTGCCGTCGGCGTCCCGGACGTAGGGGCGCAGCTGCTCGTCGAAGCCGACCGTGAACTGCCGGGTGCCGTAGTCGATGACGGTGCTGCCGTCGGTGTCCAGGCCGAAGTCGGGCACGAGCCGGTCGCCCAACTGCTCACTGGTCAGCCCGAGTCCCTCGGCGACCTCGGCGATCTTCTCCTGGGCGCGCGTCTTGAGGGCCTTGAACGGCACCCGCTGGGAGATGCCGTGCAAGTGCAGCAGCGCCACGTCGGTGCCGATCGTCGCGAGCACGGTCAGCCCCTCCACCGCGCGGTGATGGGCGCTCTCGCCGGGCCAGGCGCGGATGACGGGCGTGAGCCGCCGTACCACCTCGTCGTCGCCGAGCCAGCCGAGCGCGTGCAGCGCCCAGCTCTCCTTGGGGAGCATTCCGGCGATCCGCCACTGCTCGAACAGGGCCCAGGCGAACTCGGCGAGCGAGTCGGCGGTGCAGTGCTCGGTCACCACGCCGAGACCGGGGTAGACCGCGCCGGGCTTGGACAGGGCGAGGAGGGTGAGCACGTGCTGCACCGCGCCCGTGGGCAGCGCGCCGCCGTCCTTGAGGATGATCTGGGGCAGCAGCGCGGGCGTGGCCCAGGCGCCGACGGCCGGCATCCTGGCGGGCAGGGCGCTCTCCAGCGGATCGGCGGCGAGTGCCTCCGCGACGATACCGGCGGCCTCCGGTCCGGCCCCGGCGGCGGCCGCCACCACGGCCTCGCCGCCATGGGAGTCGGCCAGCAGCCGTAGCGCCTGCTCGGCGCCGCGCCGGGCCGGACCGGCCTTCCCCAGGGCGTTCGGGAGGAGATACGGGACGACGTCGAGGCCGTGCCGCTTCAGCCAGGCGCCGCCCAGGGCATCGCCGGACTTCAGCCGGACCAGCCAGTCACCCACCAAACCGGCGACCTCGACGCTGAGATACGGCATCACCAGCCCGCTCAGGGTGGCGGGATGCCGGGCCGCGGCGCGCACCATCAGCGGCATCGCGTCCACCCCGAACCGCGCGGCGACCGGCTGCAGCGATTCCTCGCCGTACAGGAAGGACTCGGGAGCGTAGGCGGCCAGCAGCGGACGGACCGCGTCCGCGGGGGCCGAGACGAACAGCCCGGCCTCCTGGAAGCCCCACTGCTGCTCGCCGTTGCGGAGTTTCCTGATCTCCTCCTTCCAGTTGTGCCTGCGCAGCCAGGTGCTCCACCAGTTGGTGGTCGGGGTCCAGGATTCCCGCTCCTCGGGCCGCCAGACGACCCGCGGCTCGGGCACCACCGGCGCCTCGGCCGCGACGCGCACCTTGGCGGTCTTGCGCCCCTTCGCCCACGGCGGGCTGACCAGCAGCGCGGGCAGCGCCTCCACCGGCGCGTCGGCCACCCGGTTCTGACAGGTGAGCCTCGGCCGGACGAACTCGGCGACCGTGTCCGGGAGTTCGGGCAGCATCGCCGCCGTCAGCTCGGGGTTCGTGTGGATGTGCGCGGCCAGCAGCTGCTCCACCATCGTGGCGTCCCTGACCGCACCGGTCGCCGCCGCGCCCAGCAGCCGCAGCGCGCGGACCGGCCGGCGCCGCATCGCCTCCATCAGATGCGGACGTACGGTCTTGTCGGCGACGCGGTCCAGCAGCACCCGGAACGCCTCGTCCGTCGGCAGCTCCACCAGGGCGCCCGAGAAGGCGCGCAACTGATCGGTGTCGTACGCCTCCTCGACGGCGGCCCTGAGCACGGGCGTCATGTGCTCGCCGACGCCCTCGGCGAGCGTGGCGACCAGCGCCATCGACCAGTCGCCCCAGGAGAGGCCGAAGCGGGTGCCGAAGTGGGCGATCTGCTCGGGGGAGTTCAGCGAGTACAGCAGCATCGCCCGCAGGCCCTCGTCGACCACGTTCGCCTCCACTGCGGCCTCGGCGGCCCAGTCGAGCTCGGACGGCACGACGTAGGAGACGACGACGCGGCGCCGGGGGGTGTCCCGGCACTTCGACAGTACGGCGACGGCCTGCCGGTAGGCGTCCTCGTCGGCCACGGTCAGCAGGGCGCGCAGCCGCTCGGCGAAGGGGCGGGCCCAACGGCCGTCCGCGCAGTCCTGGTCGGCGCGGTAACGGAGTTGAGGGTCCGAGCGCTGCATGCCGTACTGCATCCAGTGGGCCTCGATGTCGCAGAAGTCCACGACCGCGCGGGCGGCGAAGGCCAGCCCGTGGGCGCGCACCCAGGCGTCCACGAAGATGCCCTCCGGAAGCCGGTAGTGCAGGGTCAGGCAGGCCAGGGTGGCGGCGCCGAGCGGGCTGGCGCCGCCGTTCAGCTGGGCGCGGGCCGCCTGGACAATCTCCGGATCGCTCTCCGGCGCGGCGAGCATCGCCTCGATCCAGCCCTGCTCCTCCGTCTGGCGCCTGGCCAGCAACTCATCGGCCTCGGAGCGGAGTTCGGGGACGGTCCGGCGGATGCCGCCGCGCCGGGGGACGACCAGCCGGCGCCAGGCGGTGGGCATGACGAAGGTGTCCTCGTCGGGGCGGAGTACTTCAGCAGCTTCGGAGCCCGGTTCGGAGCCGGGCTCGGCGTCGGACCCGACCGCCACGGAGCCGGGCGCGGCGTCGGCCCCCACCGCCACGTACCCCTTGCGCTCCTTCTCCGCGATCACCTTCGCCAGATACGCCCCGGCGGCCTCCGCCGACTCCAACTCCTTTGCCTGTGTGCGCCCCTGCGAGCCCACCCGGCCGTAGCGCACGGTGACCGTCGTGTCCTCGGCCGCCGCCTCCCAGAACTTCGCCGAGCCGTCACCCGCAAACTCCCAGCGCCGCACAGCCCCTCCCCTCCCGCCCGACCCCCGGCCGGTGATCGTCCGATCCGAACTGGCTGTCACCGTAGCCGCCCCCACTGACAGTGACCGCCGGGCGGCCGCGATGTCAGTGGCGGCTGCCATGATCCGGGCAGGCTCGACGAGAAGGACGCCGGATGAACCTCACCGACCTGCTGATGAACGCGCTGACCGACCCGGACTCCCCGTTCGAGGACCCGTCACCCGACCTGTCGAGCCTCTCCGACGGGCAACTCGCCGCCCTGTTCGCCGAGTCCTGCGCGGTGAGCACCTGGACCGTGGCGGCGGGGCGGGCGCACACCGCGATCCGGCGGGCGACCGAGGAACGGCGGCCGCGCTTCACACCCGAGGCGTGCCGCCGGATGTTCGAGGCGCTCGTCGAGCGGACCGAGAAGGGCACCTTCGCCGACGTCAATCTGGCCCTGTCCGCCGTGGAGCACCGCACGGGCCCGCTCCCGGACCTGACGGCACCGATCCGCGCCCTGCTCGAACTCCGGCTGGCGGAGCCCAGGGTGCGCCAGCCCTACGCGCTGCTCGCGGCCGCGCGGCTCGCGGGCGAGGAGACCCTGCGCGAGACCGTGGCCCGCTTCGCCCGGGAGGCGGGCCCGATCGTGGCGGACGAGATGGCGGTCGTGGCCGCCCTTCCCCGTGCCGAACAGGACCTGCTCAGCGCGATCGACCGGGACCATGCGTTCGGCGAACGGCCGCCCGCCGACGACTGGCGCCACCCGGCCGCGCACTCCGCCTACGTCGCCTTCGCCCGTCGCGCCCTGGAAGCCGCCGCCGACCGCACCGACGCGATCAGGTCGGGCGAGATCCCCTACCGCGCGGACAAGGCGTTCACGGACCGGGAGGTCCTCACCGTCGGCCAGGCCGCGCGGGTCGCCCTGCTGCGCGACGAGCCCTGGCTGCCGGAGCTGTTCGACCGCCTGCTCCCCGGCGTCGCCCTCGCCCCCACTACGGCGAAGACGCTCCCCTCACAGGCCATGCTCTACGAACTGGTGCGCGCCGCCCAGGACTTCCCCACGCCCGAGCTGGTCACCACGATCCGCACGGTCCGCCGGAACGTCCGGCACGCGGGCGTGCCCAAGCAGTTGGACAAGATGCTGCGCAAGGTCGAGGCGGCCCTGGCCGAGCGCACCGACGTGGCGCTGCGCCTTCCGACCCTGGACTTCACGACCGAGTCCCTCGGCGGCTCGGCCACGGCCGGCGTCCTGCGCCGCACGGCGGGCGACTACACGGCTGTCGTCACCGTCACCGAGAACGCCGCGCTCACCTGGGAGAAGGACGGCCGCACCTTGCGCGGCACCCCGGCGCCGGTCCGCCGGGACCACCCCGAGCTGGTGAAGGAGCTGCGCGAGCTGGTCAAGCGCGCGGACGCCCAACTCCTCACGCTCGCCCGCGCGCTGGAGGGCGCCTACACCGTCGACGCCGTCCACCCCTACGGCTGGTGGCGCACCGAGCTGGCCGCACACCCGCTCGCCCGGACCGTCGTACGCTGCCTGATCTGGGAGATCGAGGTCGCGCCCGGCGACTGTCGGACCGTACTGCCCGAGACCGCGGACGAGTTGCCCGACGCCCCGGACGACGCCTCCGTACGGCTCTGGCACCCTCTGCGCTCCGACGCCGAGGCCGTCCGCGGATGGCGGGATCTGCTCACCGAAGCGCGCGTCCGGCAGCCGTTCAAGCAGGCGTTCCGTGAGATCTACCGGCTCACCCCGGCCGAGGAGGAGACCCGCACCTACTCCAACCGCTTCGCCGGTCATCTCGTCCACTACCCCCGGATGTTCGCCCTGTTCCGGGCCCGGGGCTGGACGAGCGGCCGCCTCGGGCCCTGGGACACCGGGTACGAGGACACGGCCGATCGCGTCCTGGCGGCGGGGGAGTGGCGGATCCGCTTCTTCCACACCTGGACCGAATCCGCTGACGGGGAGGGCCTCGCGGCGACCGACCAGGTCCGCTTCGACCGCCGGGCCGAGGGCGCCTGGCGCGAGGTGCCGCTCACCGAGGTGCCCGAGCTGGTCTTCAGCGAGGCGATGCGGGACGTGGACCTGTTCATCGGCGTCACCTCGATCGCCGCGGACCCCGACTGGGCCGACCGCGGCCCCGAGCGCGCCTATTGGGAGCGGGCCTCGTTCGCCGAGCTGACCGAGAGCTCCGAGGCCCGCCGGGACGCCCTGGAGCGGATCCTGCCCCGGCTGAGGATCGCCGAGCGGTGCGAGCTGGACGGCCGCTTCCTGGTCGTCCGCGGTGAGCTGCGCACGTACCGCATCCACATCGGCTCGGCCAACGTCCTGATGGATCCGGACGGCGCCTACCTGTGCATCGTCCCGGCCCGCGAGAAGGGCGGCGGCAAGATGTTCCTGCCGTTCGAGGACGCCCGCCTCTCCCTGATCCTCAGCAAGGCGTTCCTGCTGGCCGCGGACAAGGAGATCACGGACGGGACGATCCGCAGACAGATAGGCCGCAGGGGCTGAGGAGCACCGAGAAGCGCACCCGGGCGACCGACTTCGACGACTGATTGCCTGACTGACGCAAGGGCCCTGTCCGTGCAGGGCCCTTGTGGAATTCCTGTGGAAGCCTCAATCTTTCGGCTGGTGCACAGAGTTCGCACAGGCAAGCAAGATTGACATGATCACGCCACCCGGGCGGGCTCCGGCATGCCTGCACCACCCCCCCCCACCGCGCACCACCGATTGAGGAGGATCCCTCAGATGGCAGTGATGCGTTCCACTCGGCGAAGACTGACCGCGATCAGCGTGGCGGCCTCAGCGGTACTCACCGCGGGCCTCGTCTCCGCCCTCCCCGCCGGCGCCGCTCCGACCGCCGCCGAGGGGCAGGTCCAGTACGCGGGCGCGGCCAACGCCGTGGCCGACAGCTACATCGTGACCCTCAAGTCGGATGCGGCCCGCGCCGGTTCCGCCGAGGGCCGGGCGCTCGCCGAGAAGTACGGCGCCGACATCGAGCGCACGTACCGGAAGGCGCTCAACGGCTACGCGGTCGAGGCCACCGCGGCCGAGGCGAAGAGGTTCGCCGCCGACCCGGCCGTCGCCTCCGTCGTGCAGAACCGCACCTTCAGCATCGCCGCGACCCAGCCCAACCCGCCCTCCTGGGGCCTGGACCGGGTCGACCAGCGCAACCTCCCGCTGAACAGCTCGTACACCTACCCGGACTCGGCCGGGCAGGGCGTGACCGCGTACGTCATCGACACCGGCGTGCGCATCACCCACGGCGACTTCGGCGGCCGTGCCTCCTACGGCTACGACGCCGTCGACAACGACAACACCGCCCAGGACGGCCACGGCCACGGCACCCATGTCGCGGGCACCGTCGCCGGCACCTCCTACGGTGTCGCCAAGAAGGCGCGGGTCGTCGGCGTCCGGGTGCTGAACAACTCCGGTTCCGGTACGACCGCGCAGGTCGTCGCCGGTATCGACTGGGTGGCCCGGAACGCGGTCAAGCCGGCCGTCGCCAACATGTCCCTCGGCGGCGGGGCGGACACCGCGATCGACACCGCGGTCCGCAACGCCATCGCCTCCGGTGTCACCTTCGCCGTGGCGGCGGGCAACGAGTCCACCAACGCCTCCACCAGGTCCCCGGCACGCGTGACGGAGGCCATCACGGTCGGCGCGACCACCTCGACGGACGCCAAGGCCAGCTACTCCAACTACGGCACGGTCCTGGACCTGTTCGCCCCGGGCTCGTCCATCACCTCGGCGTGGAACACCAGCGACTCCGCCACCAACACCATCTCCGGTACGTCGATGGCGACCCCGCACGTGGCCGGCGCGGCCGCGCTCCACCTGGCCGCCAACCCGACGGCCACCCCCGCGCAGGTCTCCACGGCCCTGACGACCGCGGCCACCCCGAACGTCGTCACGAGCCCCGGCACCGGCTCGCCCAACCGGCTGCTCTACGTCGGCGGCGGCACCACCACCCCGCCCGGACCGCGCTTCGAGAACACCGGCGACTACGCGATCAACGACAACGCCACCGTGGAGTCCCCGGTGACCGTCTCCGGCGTGTCCGGCAACGCGCCCTCGGCCCTCGCCGTCGAGGTGCACATCGTCCACACCTACATCGGTGACCTCCAGGTCCAGCTGATCGCCCCCGACGGGACGGCGTACACGCTCAAGGGCTATGGCACCGGCGGCAGTTCGGACAACATCAACACCACGTACTCGGTGAACGCCTCCTCCGAGGCGGCCAACGGCACGTGGAAGCTCAGGGTCAGCGACAACGCGAACCTGGACACCGGGCGGATCGACGCCTGGGCGCTCCAGTTCTGAGGCTCACCCGCTGAACTCGGCCTCGTCGTAGGGCCTGGGCTCCGTCACCCAGCCCGCGACGAGGGCGAGGCGCGTCTCCCGGTGCACGGCGAGGAAGCCGAAGGGCCGGTCGAGGCGGACGTACGCCCTGGTCGTCGTGTAGGGCAGTGCGTCGGGGGACGACCCCATCCACGCCATGCCGACCGCCGTCACCGCTGCCGCGCGGAAGCCCTCGGCGCTGAAGGTCGCCGTGACGGACTGCCCCGCCGAGCCCACCCCGAGCGGCACGGCACTGATACCGGGGAAGCCGCCCCACGCCGGGTCGTCGGCACAGGAGAGCCCGAACAGCTCCGGGCGGGCCAGCAGATCGTGCCGGGCGTGGAGGGTGAACTCCACGGTCTGCAAGGTCATTCGTGAGGGCACCGGCTGTGCGCTGCGCACCTCGGACATCTCCAGCCCGGGACCCACCGCCCCGTTCTTCAGCCGCTCGCCCGCGGTCGGGGCGAGGGCGCCGGAGAGGCAGTCCAGCCCCGCGCCGAGCACCTGACCGGGAGTCATCTCCTCCTCGCCGAGCAGGAGGTGGACGTCGATGCCGTTGTCACCGCGCACCACGACCCGGGTGACCCTCCCCGCGGGGGTACGCGCGACGGCCAGATCCTCGAGTCCCTCAGTGGTACGGCTGAGCCCCGCGCGGCCGAAGGCGCCGAGCCAGTAGCCGGGGCCGCCCTCGAAGGGCTCCTCCCACGTCGTCCGCAGCACCAGCGCGCTCGCCAGCACCAGCTCGGTCAGCGGCGTCAGCTCCACCGGCATGGCCTCGACGAGCCCGCCGGTCCGCTCGGCGGCCCAGGCGTCCAGCGCCTTCCGGTCCGCCCCGAGGTCGCCACCGAGCACCCCGTGCGCCCCCTGGGGCAGTCCCGCCACCCACTCCGGCCGCGGCTGAAGTGTGGCCTGCATCCACAGCCCCAGCGCGGAGTCCAGGCCGTCCATGCCGTCCAGGGACCCCAGCAGCTCCCGCGCCGCACCGGCCGCCCGGTCCGCCGGAATCCCGAGCGCCCCGGTCAGTTCCTCCCGCGTCAGCTCGGCGGCACCGTCCGCGAGCAGGGCGAGCAGCGGCCACACACCCACCGCCGAGAACACGGTGCCGCCCTCCACGGCCCCGGCCCAACGTCCCGTCAGCCCGTTCGCCGCCCGGATTGCCGCATTCGTGCCCCGCATTCCGCCCCCGCCCGTACCGCGCTTACCATGCGCGTGCGTTCACGCACGCCAGTTCTGCCTCGCCCCGGCCCCCGCCGCCCGAACCAGGAGCACGGTACTCGTGTCCATACCCCCGCCCCACGGGCCCCACCAGCCGTACGGGCCCCAGGAGCCTCCGGGGCCCTATGGGCCGTACCCGCAGGGCCAGTTCCCGCCGCCGGGCCCGTACGCCCCGTACCCGCACCACCCCTACGGGCCCTACGGCCGCCCCGCGCCGGTCAACGGCGTCGCCATCGCCGCCCTGGTGCTCGGCATCCTCTGCTTCGTCCCGGCCCTGGGCCTGGTGCTCGGTCTGGTGGCGCTGGGGCAGATCAGGAAGAAGGGCGAGCGGGGCCGGGGGATGGCGATCGCGGGCTCGGTGCTGTCCTCCGTGGGGCTCGTGCTGTGGACGGTGACCCTGAGCACGGGGATCGCCTCCGACGCCTGGGACACGCTGAAGGACGCCGCGAGCGAAGAGGGCACCGCCTACGCGCTGGCCAAGGGCGACTGCTTCGACTCCCCGACCGGGTCCCTGGAGGGCTCCACCTACGACGTGGACGAGGTGCCCTGCGCCGGCCGGCACGACGCCGAGGTGTTCGCCGTGATCACCCTGCCCGGCGGACGCTTCCCCGGCGACGACTCGGTGACCGCGACCGCCGAGGACAAGTGCTACACCCTCGAAGCCGAGTACGCGATGGACCCCTGGGCCGTACCCGAGGACGCCGCCGTCTACTACCTCCTGCCGTCCAGCCAGAGCTGGCGCTTCGGCGACCGCGAGATCACCTGCCTGTTCGGCAGCACCGCCGACAACGGCACCCTCACCGGCTCGCTGCGCAACGACGACAGCACGCTCGACGCCGACCAGATCGCCTTCCTCAAGGCCATGAACACCGTCGACGAGGTGCTCTACGAGGAGCCGGAGGAATTCCCCGAGGACGACCTGCCCGTCAACCTGACCTGGGCGAAGGATGTCGAAGAGGTGCTCGGCGAGCAGATCGGGGCGCTGGCGGGGCACGGCTGGGAGTCCGGCGCCGAGGACCCCGTCGCCGACCTGCTCGCGGACCTGAAGGCCGCCCGTACGGCCTGGGCGAAGGCGGCCGCGGCCGACGACGCGGACACCTTCTACGAGCACTACGACACCGGCTATGAGTACGTCGACGGCCCCACCACGGTCACCGCACGCAAGGCTCTGGGCCTGACCACCTCCGTGCCGTCCTATGACGGGGAGTACGAGGGCGGCGACGAGAGCGCGGGTGGCGGCGAACTCGATGTGTGAGCGCGGCTATAGCGGGGAGAAAGTGCCTGCGTAAAGGCAGTGGCCATCACAAGTCATCACATCGAGTGATTCTCTGGCCTTTGCTTGCACGGCACAACCCACGGTTGCCACGCTGTTGCTGTCTGTACAACCTGATGGGAGCGGCCAGTGACATTCGGTGAGCAGCCGGCGTACCTGCGTGTCGCGGGTGATCTCCGCAAGAAGATCGTCGACGGTTCACTGCCACCGCATACCCGTCTCCCGTCCCAGGCCCGGATCCGCGAGGAGTACGGCGTCTCGGACACCGTCGCCCTGGAGGCGCGCAAGGTGCTGATGGCCGAGGGCCTGGTGGAGGGCCGCTCCGGCTCCGGTACGTATGTGCGCGAGCGGCCCGTGCCCCGCCGTATCGCCCGCTCCGGGTTCCGTCCCACCGGCGGGGCCACGCCGTTCCGGCAGGAACAGTCCGACGGAGAGGCGCGCGGCACCTGGGAGTCCAGCAGTGAGCAGGCCGAGGCGAGCGGGGCGGTCGCCGAGCGGCTGGGCCTCCAGCCCGGCGACCGGGTCATGTGCACCCGGTATCTGTTCCGGGAGGCCGGTGAGGCGATGATGCTCTCCACCTCCTGGGAGCCCCTCGCGGTCACCGGCCGCACGCCCGTGATGCTCCCCGAGGAGGGCCCGCTCGGCGGCATGGGCGTCGTCGAGCGGATGCGCGCCATCGACGTCATCGTCGACAACGTCACCGAGGAGGTCGGCGCCCGCCCCGGCCTCGCCGAGGAACTGCACGCCCTGGGCGGTGTCCCGGGCCATGTCGTGCTCGTCATCCAGCGCACCTACTACGCCTCCGGCCGCCCCGTGGAGACCGCGGACGTTGTCGTCCCCGCCGACCGCTACCGGGTCGCCTACCACCTCCCAGTGAAGTAGCGCACAACCCCGAGGCAGTTGCTCCCGTCACCCGGTCAACCGGAGCCCCGTGGACCGGGGTTGGAATCTGGTCGTTCTCGCAGGTGGTCGCCGATGTGCCCGGCATGCCGCTGACCGGATGCGTCAGCGCGCGCCGACGGCGCATTCGATGACGTGCGCCCCCTGCGTCCTGGCCGGTTGCGTACCTCTTTGTGAAAAGGCGTATTCGCTGCGTAAAGGTTAGGCGTAGGCTCGGGCATATGCGGATTGCGGTTTCCTTATCGGGCGGGGCACGGCACAGGCCGCGGGCAAAACTCGTGCGGCCTTGGGCGGGAAGGAGCGGTGGGGCGCGATGAACGACAGCACGACCACTCTTCCCTGGCTCGTCATACGACAGGACGACAACGGCAATCGCTACCGCGTGGGCCGGTACGCGACCCGGGCCGAGGCCCAGAAGATCGCGGACAGCCTCGACTCCCGCGGGCACAAACAGCTCTACTGGGTCGAGCGGATCGGCCAGGGCGGCAGCGAGACCGCCAACTGAGACGCCCTCCGGGTCCCGTAGGCTCCCGCGCATGACGGAACGGATCGTGGTGGTGGGAGCCGCCCTGCTGGACGACGGCCGCCTCCTCGCCGCGCGCCGCAGCGCACCCCCCGAACTGGCCGGCCGCTGGGAACTTCCCGGCGGCAAGGTCGAACCGGGCGAGACCCCCGAGGCGGCCCTCGTGCGCGAACTCCGCGAGGAGTTGGGCGTGGAGACGGAGACGTCGGACCGCGTGCCGGGCGAGTGGCCGCTGCGCGCCCCGTACGTCCTGCAGGTCTGGACGGCCCGCCTGCTCCCGGGTTCCCCGGCACCGAAGCAGCTCCAGGACCACGACGAACTGCGCTGGCTGACGCCCACGGAACTGTGGGACGTGGAGTGGCTCGACCAGGATGTTCCGGCGGTGCGGAAGATCGAAGGCGGCCTGAGCCACATTTAGGCGCGGGGAGCCGGTAGGCGCACGGCGCCCCGGCGTACGCCCGTTCGCGCCACAGTGCGCCCACCACAGCGATACGGCCCCCCAAATATCGGGTATGTGCCCATTAACCCCGTAAAAAAGGACACCGCTGCCCGGGAAGTGATCGGTGTGATCGACACCGAAGGCGACTGCGTCGAGTGGACCTTCTCCGCCGAGCCCGGCGCGGTGCGCGCCGCCCGCGCCGCCGTCCGCAGCCGACTGCACGACTGGGGCCTCGACAGCCTCGCCGACATCGCCGCCCTGCTGGTCAGCGAACTCGTCACCAACGCCCTCCGGCACGCCACCGGCCCCATCGGCGTCCGTCTGGTCCGCCCCTCCCGCCTGGGCGACGTCCTGCGGGTGGAGGTCTCCGACCCCCTCCCGGACTTCCCGCGCGAGCGCGTCGCCCGCCCCGAGGACGAGAGCGGGCGCGGACTGCAACTGGTCGCCCACTCCTCGCGTCGCTGGGGCACCCGCCCCGGGGAGGTCGGGAAGACCGTCTGGTTCGAGTTGGCGGTGCCCTGAGACCCCCGCGAAGGCTGTACGTCCGGGCCCGCCCTGTCGAGCGGCTGGTTCAGGCCACTGGCAGTTGTCGGAGTGTGTGATTCGACTGCGTGTTGGCTGGTTAGAAGACTGGAAGTGTTTCCGCGGTCCGGTCCAAAAACGATCGGGAACGTGCTGTGATCGTGAACACCGTGTTGTGCGGCGCCGTAGTGCTGGATACTGCGGGCAGCCGCCTTTCGGTGACCGGTGCCGGACGCGGTGAGCTGGAGGGGACGGTTCGCGTGAGCGAGATACCAGCGAAGGCCACGGAGTCCGAGGACCCGTCGGACGGCGCGAGGACGGGGGCCGCGGCGGCCCCCGCGGCCGACGCCACGCGCGTCTCCGGCGATCTCCCGCCCGCCGACGCCATGTGGCAGAGCAGTCCGCCCGGCTCCATGTACGACTACATCCGGGTCGCGTCCTTCTC
Organism: Streptomyces cinnabarinus; assembly: GCF_027270315.1. NCBI lineage: Bacteria > Bacillati > Actinomycetota > Actinomycetes > Kitasatosporales > Streptomycetaceae > Streptomyces > Streptomyces cinnabarinus. The sequence goes on from NZ_CP114413.1 coordinate 5,799,710, forward strand.
CATCGGCCCCGACGGTCTGGTCGAGCAGTGGAGCCTGCGCGCCGAGCAGCTCTTCGGCATCCCCGCCCAGCGTGCGGTCGGCATGGACCCCATCGCGGCCTTCATCGACCCCGACCGGCGCGAGCAGGGCCACCGCAAGATGGCCGAGATCCTCGACGGCAGGGAGTGGACCGGAGTCGTCCCCTTCCGCAAGCCCGACGAGGAGACCGGTCTGCGCGGCGAGGAGGCCCTTGCCGAGGTCTATGTCATGCCGACGCGGACCGAGGAGGGCGAGAAGGCCGCCGTCTGCATCGTCGTCGATGTGCGCACCCTGCGGACCATCGAGACCGACCTGGCCGCCTCGCAGGCGATTTTCGGTCAATCTCCCTTCGGCTTCCTGCTGATCGACACCGACCTCCGGGTCCGCCGCGCCAACCACCGGTTCGCCTCGCTGTTCGGCGGCACGCCGGACGACCATCGCGGCAAGGGCGTCCACGACTATCTGCCGAGGCCGGAGGCGGAGCGGGTCACCGCGACCCTGCGCCGGGTGCTGGAGACCGGCGAGTCCATCACCGACATGCACGTCACCGGCTTTCTGCCCGGCTCCGACGAGCGACGGCACTGGTCCATCAACCTCTACCGGGTGCGCAGCGGCTCCGGCCGCCCCATCGGCATCGCCTGGCTCGGGACCGACATCACGGCCCGTCGTGCCGCCGCCCGGGAAGCGGCCGCCGCACGGCGCAATCTCGCCCTGCTGAACGAGGCCGGTGCCCGGATCGGGAACTCCCTCGACCTGGAGACCACGGCCCGCGAACTCCTCGACGTCGTCGTCCCCGGCTTCTGCGACCTGGCCACGGTCGACCTCTACCAGGGCCTGCTGGCCGGCGACGAGACCCCGCCGGGCCTCGCCGACGGCAGCGCGGAACTGCGCCGGGTGGCCTTCGCCAGCGCGGTCTCCGACGCGCCCTTCGTGGCCGGCGCCGCCTCCGTCGCGGTCGGCGCGGTCCACCACTACCCGTTCAACTCCCCGTGCGCGGACGCTTTGCGCACCGCACGCCCGCGGTCCGTGCCCGCCGAGGAGGGCGGCCTCGTCCAGTCCACGCTGGCCGTGCCGATGGTCGCCCACGACACCGTCGTAGGACTGGCGCAGTTCTCGCGGACCAAGGGCAGTGAGCCGTTCGGGGACCGGGACCGGGATCTGGCGGTGGAGCTCGCGGCGCGGGCCGCGGTGTGCATCGACAACGCGCGGCTGTACCGCAGGGAGCACGAGCGGGCGTTGATACTGCAACGGTCCCTGCTGCCGCCCGGCGACCCGGTCGCCTCCGGCCTGGACATCGCCTGCCGCTATCTGCCCGGCAACTCCTCCGCGGACCGGCCGAGCGAGGTGGGCGGCGACTGGTTCGACGTGATCGAACTGCCCGGACACCGTACGGCGTTGGTCGTCGGGGACGTCATGGGCCGGGGCCTGCGCGCCGCTGTGGCGATGGGCGAACTCCGTTCGGCCGTGCGCACCTTGGCCCTGCTGGACCTGGAACCGGCGGAAGTGCTGAGCGCGTTGGACGAGATCGCCCGCGGACTCGGCGCCCCGGGCGGGGTCCAGCAGGCGACCCGCGCCGCCCGCCGCCCCCGTGAGGCCGACCTGTCCGAGGTGTACCTCGCGACCTGCGTGTACGCGGTCTACGACTCGGTGACCCGGCGCTGCACCTTCGCCAACGCGGGCCATCTGCCGCCCGTGCTGGTCGAGCCGGGCGAGGACGCGCTGATGCTCGACGTGCCGCCGGGCATGCCGCTGGGCGTGGGCGGGGAGCCGTTCGAGGAGGTGGAGGTCGAGCTGCCGGAAGGTGCCCTCCTCGCCCTCTACACGGACGGACTCGTCGAGAGCCGCGACCACCCGCTGGACGAGGGCCTCCAGGCGTTCGTGGGAGCGCTGACGGACCCCACCCGCCCGTTGGAGGACGTCTGCGACCACGTCCTCAACACCCTGGACACCCACCACGGCGAGGACGACATCGCGCTGCTCATGGCCCGCGTCCAGGGCCTGCCCGCCGACTCGGTCGGCGACTGGACCCTCCCGCGCGAGCCGCGCAGTGTGGGCCGCGCCCGGGAACACGCCCGCGGCCGACTCCTCTCCTGGGACCTCGAACCCCTCGTCGACACCACGGAACTCCTGGTCAGCGAGCTGGTGACCAACGCCCTGCGCTACGGCGAGGGCGAGATCCGGCTGCGCCTCCTCCTCGACCGCACCCTGGTCTGCGAGGTCTGGGACGCGGGCCTGGTCCAGCCCCGCCGCCGCAGAGCCCGGGACACCGACGAGGGCGGCCGCGGCCTCCAGCTCGTCGGCCTCCTGAGCGCGGCCTGGGGCTCCCGCCGCACCCCACGCGGCAAGACGGTCTGGTTCGAACTCCCCCTGCCGGACGGCGAAACGGGCCTCATGGACCCGGCGGAGGCGTTGCTGAGCCTGTTCTGACGTCAGCCCCGCCGCTCACAGGTGCGCGGGCCCCCGAAGCTCTGCGACGTTGCCGGCTCAGGCTCGGCGCCCCGCAGCCGGATGTCCTGTTCGGCCAGTTCGCGGGCGCGGCGTGCCAGGGCGTCGGTGGTGAGGAGGTCGGTGAGGCCGGGGGTGGAGGCGAGCAGGCGCCGGGCCTCCGCGAGACGGGTGCGGGGGGCGCTGCCGACGGCGCTCCGGTGGGTGGCGATGTGATCGTCCGCCGCGGCGGTGGAGCTGCGGGCGACGAGCCACGCGGCCGCCGACACCACCCCGGCCCGCCCGTCGGCGACCGGCACGACACCCCGCACGATCCGCCGCAGCGCCTCGACCGGGTCGTACGGTCCTCCGGTCAGCTCTTCCCGTACATCGGCGAGCACCCCGTCCGCGTGCCCGATCCGGACGTCCTTGGGGCCCCCGGACCCGCCCCCGGCCCGTGCCGCCCGCTCGCGTGCCCCGGCGATCTCCGTCTCGCCGCCGGTCAGGGCCGCCGGTACCAGCGCCGCGGCCGCGGCCAGGTCCTCCGCGAGCCGTTCGACGCCGTGGACGAGGAGCTCGGCCTGGGCGATGGCGGCCTCCGCCGCGCGCAGCCGCCCGATGGCCTGCTCGGTCGCGTCGAGGTCGGCACCTTGCCGGGCCTCGTTGAGCCGAGTCGTGGCGAACACCAGCCGGTCCTTGGCCTGTTCGACGTACCCGGCCACGGGCGCGGTCGCCGCGGGCCCGTACCGCTTGTCCAGCTCGACGAGGGTCGCCCCCGCACCCCCGGTACGGGCGGTCAGTTCCCGGAACCGCCCCTCCGCTACGGCCAGTGCCCCGCCCAGGTCCCCTTCCAGCCCTCGCAGTTGATCGAACCCGGCGGCTTCCGCGTCCAGCCGCCGCCCCGCCTCCTCGCACCGCCCGACGATCCCCGCGAGCACCTGCTGCCGCCCGGCGTCGTCCTCCGGAAGCCCGTCGTCGTAGCGCTGCCGCATCCGGAACGCGGAGGCGAGTTCGGCCGCCGCCTCCCGAAGGGCCCGCTCATCGCCCTCCACCCCTGCCCGTCCCAAGGCGAAGGACAGCTCCTCCCGGCTGGTCCGTACCCAGTTGTCGGCCTCGGTCAGCAGGGACTGTGCCCGAGTGTCGAGTTCGCTGCCCGCCGGGGCGGTGTCCGGGGCGGGGGCGCCGCCGGGGGTGGTCCGGGTGCGGGCGCGGCGGGAGCGGCGTACGTACGCGTATCCGGCGACAGCCACCGCCGCGGCGGCCGCGACGAGCGGCAGGGCCAGATCACCGGCCGTGGAGTCCTCCGGCGCCTCCTGGGCGGCCGCGCCCGCGACGGGTCCGTCCGTGCCGCCCGCAACCGGAGCCTCGGCCCTCGACGTCATTCCCGGCAGCACCAGCCACGCCACGGCGACCAGCACACCCACCACGGCATGCACCACCCGCACGGATATGTGCGCGGTGCCTCGCCGAGGCCGACCCCGGATCAAGGATGACGTCACATTTCGGAGCGTATGAGCAGGAATCCATCGGCGCGACCGGGGTGGACCCGGAGGGCGACGTACCCGCGCGGTCGGGGCGGTGGCGGCTGTGGCGCCGTAGGGCCGGGCGGGTCGGCCTCGTCCTGGCCGTCGCGCTGCTGCTCCCCACCCTCACCGCCGCCCTCGCCCTCCGCCTGAACTACACCGGCGACCCGAAGGACGGCACGTACACGCGGGACCGCGACGCCATCTGGCTCGGCCACGCCTGGGTGGACGGGCGGAAGAGGGACGCGGACGTCACGGCGCTGGGCCGGCGCCTGGCCGACACCGGCATCCGGGACCTCTACGTCCACGCCGGGCCCCTGGAACACGACGGGACGCTGCCGCGGAGCAGGTACCCGAGGGCCCGCTGGTTCATCGACGCGATGCATCGCGCGGCGCCCGGCGTCCGGGTCCAGGCCTGGCTCGGCGACAAGCTGGCCAGTGAGGGGCCGGACGGGCTGCGCCTCGACGACGCGGGCAGCCGTGCCGCTGTCGTCCGGTCCACCCGCCAGATCCTCGCCGTCGGGTTCGACGGAGCCCACTTCGACCTCGAACCCCTGCACTCCGGTGACCGCGACTACCTCACCCTCCTCGACGCCCTCCGCGAGGAGACCCGCGCCCGGGACGTTCCGCTCTCCGTCGCCGCCCACCAGATCGACCCGCTCCCCGCCCTGCACTCGGTCGCCGGAACCCTCACCGGGCACCCCAAGTGGTGGTCGCAGAAGTTCTTCGGCGAGGTCGCCCGCCGCGTCGACCAGATCGCCGTGATGTCCTACGACACCGCCATGCCGCTGGAGAACCTGTACGGCGGCTACGTAGCCCAGCAGACCTCGCTCGCCCTGGAGGTCACCCCGCCCACCACCGACCTGCTGATGGGCCTGCCCTTCTTCCATGAGAGCGACATCGGCCACCACGAGTCCGCCGAGACCGTGTCGGCAGCGGTGCGCGGCACCCGCCTCGGCCTGTCCCGCACCGACCCCGGACGGGAGCGCTTCGGCGTCGCCCTGTACGTCGACTTCGCGGCGAAGGAGCGGGACTGGACGGCTTACCGCGAGGGGTGGGTGCGGTGAACTCGGCGTGAAGCAGCCGTCATGCGTGCTTTAACTCCGCGCACCCTGTTGTTAGTTGTGGACGAGCTGTGGGCAACCTACGGTCCACGGATGCGAGCGTTAATCACCAGCAAGGCCGCCAGGCGAGCCCTGCGGCCGGTAGTGCAACTGATCGATCAGCGCATCGAACGTGAGGTGCGCCGGCACATCGAGATCACCTCGAAGGACACCCTCCAGAAGGAGTTGCGCACCCTGCGCAACCGCCAGCGCCCTCTGGAGCTCTTCTTCGACGGCACCGGCCGTGGTGCCTCCCGGCTGCCCTCGGCACCCCATCTCAACCGCACCATCACGGAGTTGGTGGACACCACCGGCGTCGGACGGGAGGCCGCCGAGCGCAATGTCGCCCAGGCCTTCCGGCTGCTGATCGCGATGGAGGCGCTCGGCGTCGGCAGGATCGCCGGCGGCACGATGAACATCGTCGGCAAGCTGTCCGCCGTACCGCTGCTCGACCCGCCGACCGACGAGGTCCTGGAGATCGGCACCCTCTACGGGATGTTCAGCGCGGCGCTCATCCGGATGCTGGAGCGCGCCGGACGGGCGCCGAGCCTGACCATCGTCGACCCGCTCGCCGGCACCCAGCTCCAGCCCGGCGCCACCATGGGCAACGACGCCTCCGGAACGCCCGTCAACCTCGCCGCCGTCCGCACCAATCTGGGCCTGGCCGGCCAGGCGGGTGCCGCCGCGCGGATCGAGCAGGGCTTCTCGGAGGACCCCGAGGTCCGGGCCAAGGTCGCCGATCGTTCCTACGGCGTCGTCATCGTCGACGGCGACCACTCCGCGGCCGGTGTCGCCGCCGACCTGGAGTGGGCCGAACAGATCGTCGCCCCGGGCGGGATCGTCGTACTCGACGACTTCGGGCATCCGAAGTGGCCCGGGATCAAGGAGGCGTTCGAGAAGCACATGACCACGGACACCCGGTTCAGGTTCCTGGGGCAGGTGGCCCACTCCGGGTATCTGCGGGCTGCCTCAGACTGACCCGGAGGAGCCGGAGGACCCGGAGCGCCTGCGGATCTTCGATCCCAGCCACACCAGGGGGTCGTACTTGCGGTCCACGGCCCGCTCCTTCAGCGGGATCAGCGCGTTGTCCGTGATCTTGATGCCTTCCGGGCAGACCTCCGTACAGCACTTGGTGATGTTGCAGTAGCCGAGACCGTGTTCGTCCTGGGCGGTGCTCTTGCGGTCCAGGCCGGACTCGGCGGCGGCGTCCAGCGGGTGCATGTCCAGCTCCGCCACCCGCATCAGGAAGCGCGGACCGGCGAACGCCTGCTTGTTCTCCTCGTGGTCGCGGACCACATGGCAGGTGTCCTGGCACAGGAAGCACTCGATGCACTTGCGGAACTCCTGCGAGCGGTCCACGTCCTCCTGCATCATCCGGTACTCGCCGGGGCCGAGCTTCTCCGGTGGCACGAAGGCCGGGACCTCGCGCGCCTTGGTGTAGTTGAAGCCGACGTCGGTGACGAGATCCCGGACGACCGGGAAGGCGCGCAGGGGCGTCACGGTGATCGTCTCGGCGCGGTCGAACACCGACATCCGGGTCATGCACATCAGCCGCGGCCGGCCGTTGATCTCCGCGGAGCACGAACCGCACTTGCCCGCCTTGCAGTTCCAGCGGACGGCGAGGTCGGGGGCCTGGGTGGCCTGGAGGCGGTGGATGATGTCGAGGACGACCTCGCCGTCGTTCACCTCGACCGCGAAGTCCTCCAGGCCGCCGCCCCCGACGTCCCCGCGCCACACCTTGAAGCGGGCCTCGTAGCTGCTCACTCGTACAGCTCCTCTTCGGCGAGGTACTTGACCAGCTCCTCCTTGTCGAAGAGGGCGAGCAGGTCCGGGCGGATGGGGTCGGTGGTCTCCCGGGTGAGGTCGATCTGGCCGCGCTCGGGATCGGTCGCCGCGAGACCGCCCGTGGGGTCGGCCAGCCGGCACAGCAGATTGATGTTGCGCCAGACGCGCTCCATCGTCGGATGGTCCTCGCGGGTGTGGCCGCCGCGCGACTCGGTGCGCTCCAGGGCGGCCCGTGCCACGCACTCGCTGACCAGCAGCATGTTCCTGAGGTCCAGGGCCAGATGCCAGCCGGGGTTGAACTGCCGGTGCCCCTCGACCCCGGCCCGGCGGGCCCGTACCCGCAGCTCGCCCAGTTTCTCCAGCGCGTGCGCCATCTCGCCCTCGCGGCGGATGATGCCCACCAGGTCGTTCATGGTCTGCTGGAGTTCCTGGTGGAGGCTGTACGGGTTCTCCGGCGCGGCCTCGTCGGGGCTTTCCGCGGAGAACGGGCGCAGCGCCTCGGCCGCGGCGGTGTCGATCTGGACGTCGTCGACCCCGGGCCGCTCGAAGGCGAGGGCGGCGGTGTACTCGGCCGCGTGCCGGCCCGCCCGGCGCCCGAACACCAGCAGATCGGACAGGGAGTTGCCGCCGAGCCGGTTCGAGCCGTGCATCCCGCCCGCGACCTCACCGGCCGCGAACAGCCCCGGCACCCCGCGCGCGGCGGCGGTGTCGGAATCGACGGCGATCCCGCCCATCACGTAGTGACAGGTCGGCCCGACCTCCATCGCCTCCGCGGTGATGTCGACGTCCGCCAGCTCCTTGAACTGGTGGTACATCGACGGCAGTCGGCGCTTGATCACCTCGGCGGGCATCCGCGTCGACACGTCCAGGAAGACCCCGCCGTGCGGCGAGCCCCGGCCCGCCTTCACCTCGGAGTTGATGGCGCGGGCCACCTCGTCGCGGGGGAGCAGCTCAGGGGGACGCCGGTTGTTGTCCGGGTCCGCGTACCAGCGGTCCCCCTCCTCCTCGGACTCGGCGTACTTCTCCTTGAAGACGTCCGGGACGTAGTCGAACATGAACCGTTTGCCCTCGGAGTTTCTGAGCACCCCGCCGTCGCCGCGCACCGACTCGGTGACCAGGATGCCCTTCACCGACGGCGGCCAGACCATGCCGGTCGGGTGGAACTGCACGAACTCCATGTTGAGCAGCGGCGCGCCCGCGAGCAGCGCCAGCGCGTGGCCGTCGCCGGTGTACTCCCACGAGTTCGACGTCACCTTGAAGGACTTGCCGATGCCACCGGTGGCGATGACGACGGCGGGCGCTTCGAGGACGAAGAAGCGGCCGGTCTCCCGGTCGTAGGCGAAGACCCCCGAGACGTGAGGGCCGTCCTTGAGCACCCGGGTGACCGTGCACTCCTGGAAGACCTTCAGGCGGGACTCGTAGTCGCCGGTCTCCTTGAAGTCCTGCTGCTGCAAGGAGACGATCTTCTGCTGGAGGGTGCGGATCAGTTCCAGGCCGGTGCGGTCGCCGACATGGGCCAGCCTCGGGTACTCGTGGCCGCCGAAGTTGCGCTGCGAGATCCGGCCGTCCTTCGTACGGTCGAACAGGGCGCCCCAGGTCTCCAGTTCCCACACCCGGTCCGGGGCCTCCTGGGCGTGCAGCTCGGCCATCCGCCACTGGTTGAGGAACTTCCCGCCGCGCATGGTGTCGCGGAAGTGGACCTGCCAGTTGTCGTGCTCGTTGGCGTTGGCCATCGCGGCCGCGATCCCGCCCTCGGCCATCACCGTGTGCGCCTTGCCGAACAGCGACTTGCAGATCACCGCCGTACGGGCGCCGCGCTCGCGTGCCTCGATGGCGGCGCGCAGGCCCGCGCCGCCCGCGCCGACCACGACGACATCCCACTCCTGCCGGTCCACCACGGACATCAGAACAACCTCGGATCGTCGAAGGCACCGGACGCGAGAAGGAAGACGTAGAAGTCGGCGAGCGCCACGCTCACCAACGACGACCAGGCGAGCAGCATGTGACGGGCGTTCAGTTTCCCGACCCACTGCCACATCCGGTACCGCACTGGGTGCTTGGAGAAGTGCTTGAGCTTGCCGCCGACGATGTGCCGACAGGAGTGGCAGGAGATCGTGTACGCCCAGATCAGCACGATGTTGACGAGGAACACCAGGGTGCCGAGGCCCATGTGGCCCCACTCGTAGTGCTCATCGCGGAAGGTCAGCACCGTGTCGTAGGTCAGGATTCCGGCGACCGGGATGGCGGCGTAGAAGAAGTACCGGTGGATGTTCTGCAGGATCAGCGGGAAGCGGGTCTCACCGGTGTACTTCTGGTGCGGCTCGGCGACCGCGCAGGCCGGGGGCGAGGCCCAGAAGCCCCGGTAGTAGGCCTTGCGGTAGTAGTAGCAGGTGAGCCGGAAGCCGAGCGGGAAGATCAGGATCAGGATGGCGGGCGAGATGCCCCACCAGCTGCCGAAGATCTCCCAGTTGGGGCCGTTCTTCATCGGCTCGCAGTTCTCCGCGAGACAGGGGGAGTAGAACGGCGAGACGTACGGCGCCGCGTAGTAGTCGGCGTTGGCGAAGGCGCGCCACGTCGAGTACACGATGAACGCCAGCAGACCGGCCGCGGTGGCGGCGGGCGCCAGCCACCAGCGGTCGGTCCGCAGATGCGGGGCGGTGATCGCGGCGCGCGTACGGGTGTGTACGCCGCCGGACGGATGGGGGTCTGTGTCGGGGGGTTCCGTACCAGTGGCCAAGTCTGACTCCGGTCGGTTTCGGGTTCAGGGTGCTCGTCGGTCCCGGGCGCCGAGACCCTCGTCGTCGGTGTCGATCCACAGCGAGTCGTCATACGGGGTGTCGGGGATCGTGACGAGATCGGGGCGCTTCTGCGGCGCGGGGGTGTTGGCCGCCGCACGCAGCATGGCCACGCTCTCGCGCAGGTGATCGCAGTCGGTACGGACGCGGCGGATGTCCAGACCGCCGCTGCCGAGCTGCTGCTCCAGACGGCTCACCGACCTGTTCAGGTCGTCGAGGCACCGCTGGACTGACATCAGGTCGTCGTGCACGGACATGACGTGACCTCACTTCCGTCGGCCGTGCGGCCGTGGGTGGCAACGTTCATGCGCCTGCGAGTGTTGCGCGTCACACCTGTCGCTGTGAAGGGACGTGCACCGATTGGCCGAGGCGCGTAGGTGCATCCCCTGGTGCGTTGCGCCGCACGGGTGGGGTTCCCGGCGTCGCTCGCCGTGTCGCAGCCCGTTGCCGAACCCTTTCCTCTTCAGTGGCCGCATAGATGTGATCAGCTCCATATACCGCCAAACGTGATCATAACTCCCGCGGCTCCCGGAGGTAAGCAGAGATGTCTCGAGACGGCGTCGGATCCGGCAGCGCCCCGAAGGGGCGCGGGGAACTGCGCGACCAGCCACGGCGTGCCGGCAGACGATCGACGGCCAGTCCCGGCCTTTCCCGCGGAGCGCAGCGCGCGGTCGCCTTTCTGACCGCGGGCGTGCTCGCGGTGCCGATGCTTTCCGGCTGTTCCTCCAAGGACCCCGCCGGTCAGCCGCTCGCCGGGCAGGACATCGCCCCCGCCGCCCGTTCCCTGGTCGCCGACGGCGGCACCCTGCGCTGGGCCGTGGACACCGTCCCGGACACCCTGAACACCTTCCAGGCGGACGCCGACGCCACCACCGCCCGGGTCGCCCAGGCCGTACTGCCCTCGCTGTACCGCCTCGACGAGAGCGGGCGGCCGGAGATCAACCCCGACTACCTGGAGTCCGCGAAGGTCGTCGAGACCGAGCCCAAGCAGGTCGTGCTGTACAAGCTGAACCAGCAGGCCGTGTGGAGCGACGGGCGAGAGATCGGCGCCGCCGACTTCGCCGCCCAGTGGCGGGCGCTGTCCGGCAAGGACTCGGCGTACTGGACCGCCCGCAACGCCGGGTACGAGCGGATCCAGCGGATCGAGCGGGGCGCCAACGACCTGGAGGTCAAGGTCACCTTCGCCCGCCCCTACGCGGACTGGCGCTCGCTGTTCTCCCCGCTGTACCCCAAGGGCGTCATGGGCACCCCGGACTCCTTCAACGACAGCGCCCGGCGCAAGCTCAAGGTCACCGCCGGGCCCTTCGCCGTGCGGAAGATCGACCGCAAGGACGACGAGATCACCCTCGCCCGCAACCCGCGCTGGTGGGGCAGTCCGCCCAGGCTGGACGAGATCGTGCTGCGCGCGGTACCGCGCGACGAACGGGCCCAGGCGCTGGCCGCCGGGACGCTCGACCTGGCCGAGATCGACACCGAGACCGTCCGCCGCATCGGGCTGCCGCCCGCCCGCCACGGCGCCAAGGGCACGAGCGGCCCGTCCGCCGACGGCACCCCGCAGGCCGGTCCCGAGGGCAGGAAGGCCGCCGAGCGGCCCAGGGCGATGACGAAGTACGACCGCCGGCAGCAGGCCCTGAAGCGCTTCGAGGTGCGCCGCTCGCTGGAGCCCGCCTTCACCCAGCTCGCCCTGAACGGCGCCGAGGGCCCGCTCGCCGACGAACGGGTCCGCCGGGCGGTGGCACGGGCGCTGGACCGCGAGGAGCTCGCCCGGGTCGTGCTGAAGCCGCTGGGGCTGCCGGCCGAGCCCGTCGGCAGCCATCTGGCGCTGGCCGGACAGGCCGCCTACGCCGATAACAGCGGGGCCCTGGGCGACCAGGACACCGCGGAGGCGCAGGCGCTCCTGGCGGACGCCGGATGGGTGCCCGGCGGCCCGGTGAAGCAGAAGAAGGGCGAGAAGGCGGCGGGCGCGGAGAAGGAGAAGAAGAAGGGGGACAAGGACGAGTCCTCGGGCAAGGACGAGGGCACCTACGTCGTCGGGGACGACGACAAGGCGCCCGCGGAGGCGGACCGGGAGAAGAAGCGGCACGGCCTGAAGCAGCAGGGCGGGGCGCAGGGCGCCTACGCGCCCAAGGGCACGGCGGCCCCGAAGGACGGCGCGGCCGGGGCGCTGGCGAAGGACGGCAAGCCGCTGACGCTCCGCTTCGTGCTGCCCTCGGGGCCGGGCTCGGAGACCCTGCGCATGGTCGCCGAGCGCATCCGCCGCATGCTCGACCGGGTCGGCATCCGCACCGAGCTGTCGAAGGTCTCGGACGAGAGCTACTTCAAGGACCACATCGCCTCCGGCGAGTACGACCTGGCCCTCTACTCCTGGCCCGCCTCCGCCTTCCCCGCCACCGACGCCCGCCCGATCTACGCCAAGCCGGTCCCGGCGGCGGACGGCTCGCTGAACGTGGAGCAGAACTACACCCGGGTCGGCACCGACCAGGTCGACCAACTGTTCGAGCAGGCGGTCTCCACCCTGAACGAGTCCGAGAGCAGGGGACTGATCCGCAAGGCGGACTCCCGGATCTGGGCGGCGGCCGGTTCCATCCCCCTCTACCAGCGCCCCCAGCTCACCGCGGCCAGGAAGACCCTGGCCAACACCGGTGCCTTCGGTTTCCGGACCCCGGTCTACGAGGACATGGGCTTCCTGAAGAAGGGCGCGCGCCCGGCCGCCGGACCGGCCGAGAAGTAGCCCCCATACCCACTCCTACCTGGGCAGAAGGGGCCTGGCGCGCCCCAGCTGCCCAGGCCCCGTACCATGGGGTGAGGCCGTGGCATGTCAAGCCCGGCAGGGCCCGCGTAACACAGATGTACGCGCAGGCCGTCCTCACACTCCGGGAGAACGCCGCAATATGGCCACGCGCCACGACATCCGTAACGTCGCTATCGTCGCCCACGTCGACCACGGCAAGACCACCATCGTCGACGGCATGCTGAAGCAGGCCGGCGCCTTCGCCGCGCACCAGCTCGACTCCGTCGACGACCGCATGATGGACTCGAACGACCTGGAGCGTGAGAAGGGCATCACGATCCTCGCCAAGAACACGGCGGTGAAGTACCACCCCAAGGACGGCGGGGACCCGATCACGATCAACATCATCGACACCCCCGGCCACGCCGACTTCGGTGGCGAGGTCGAGCGCGGTCTGTCGATGGTCGACGGTGTCGTCCTCCTGGTGGACGCCTCCGAGGGCCCGCTCCCGCAGACCCGCTTCGTGCTGCGCAAGGCGCTCCAGCAGCGTCTGCCCGTCATCCTGTGCATCAACAAGACGGACCGCCCGGACTCCCGGATCGACGAGGTCGTCAACGAGACCTACGACCTCTTCCTCGACCTGGACGCCGACGAGGACCAGATCGAGTTCCCGATCGTCTACGCCTGCGGCCGGGACGGCGTCGCCTCGCTGACCAAGCCGGAGAACGGCACGGTCCCCGCGGACTCCAACAGCCTGGAGCCGTTCTTCTCCACGATCCTGGAGCACATCCCGGCCCCGACCTTCGACGAGGCCGCCCCGCTCCAGGCGCACGTCACCAACCTGGACGCCGACAACTTCCTCGGCCGTATCGCGCTGCTCCGCGTCGAGCAGGGCGAGCTGCGCAAGGGCCAGACCGTCGCGTGGATCAAGCGTGACGGAACGATCGGCAACGTCCGCATCACCGAGCTGATGATGACCGAGGCGCTCACCCGCAAGCCGGCCGAGGTGGCCGGCCCCGGTGACATCTGCGCCGTCGCGGGTATCCCGGACATCATGATCGGCGAGACTCTCGCGGACACCGAGAACCCGGTCGCCCTCCCGCTGATCACGGTCGACGAGCCCGCGATCTCCATGGTCATCGGTACCAACACCTCGCCGCTGGTCGGCCGCGGTGCCACCGGCAAGGGCGCGGACGCCAAGGCCGTGGTCAAGGACCGCAAGGTCACCGCCCGTCAGGTCAAGGACCGCCTGGACCGCGAGCTGATCGGTAACGTCTCGCTGCGCGTGCTCGACACCGAGCGCCCGGACGCCTGGGAGGTCCAGGGCCGTGGTGAGCTCGCGCTCGCCATCCTGGTCGAGCAGATGCGCCGTGAGGGCTTCGAGCTGACCATCGGCAAGCCCCAGGTCGTCACCAAGGAGGTCGACGGCAAGACCTACGAGCCCGTCGAGCGCATGACGATCGACGTGCCCGAGGAGCACATGGGCGCGGTCACGCAGCTCATGGGCGTCCGCAAGGGCCGGATGGACAACATGTCCAACCACGGCTCCGGCTGGGTCCGCATGGAGTTCGTCGTGCCCTCGCGTGGTCTGATCGGATTCCGGACGGAGTTCCTGACCCAGACCCGCGGCACCGGCATCGGCCACTCCATCCACGAGGGCTTCGAGCCCTGGTTCGGCACGCTGCAGACCCGCAACAACGGCTCGCTCGTCGCCGACCGCTCCGGCGCCGTCACCGCGTTCGCGATGACGAACCTCCAGGAGCGCGGCGTGCTGTTCACCGACCCCGGCACCGAGGTGTACGAGGGCATGATCGTCGGCGAGAACTCGCGCTCCGACGACATGGACGTGAACATCACCAAGGAGAAGAAGCTGACGAACATGCGGTCGTCGTCGGCTGATTCGTTCGAGGCGATCGTCCCGCCGCGCAAGCTCTCGCTGGAGCAGTCCCTGGAGTTCTGCCGTGACGACGAGTGCGTCGAGGTGACCCCGGAGGCCGTTCGCATCCGCAAGGTCGTGCTCGACCAGCGGGACCGCGCCCGCACCGCGAGCCGCGCCAAGCACGGCTGATCCACCGGCCGACGGCGGCCGATACACCGGCACTTGAGCCCGGGTCCCCTCATGGTGAGGGGATCCGGGCTTTTTGCAACCGGTTTTTCGACCCCTGAGTGTCCGAAATGCGGAGATCCTCGCCCGATAGCCATGTAACACGTCCGTTTCGCGCCCTTCTTGAGGCGAACGCTTTGTCCAGATTTTGGAAGGTCTACGCGGCAGCTGTGACTGAATTGAGATTTAAAGACAGTGGTCGGTAGTTGGCACATGGCAGATAGTTAGCCGCGTAGCGCTCGGGTCAATGGGTCTCGCGCTGTGGGGACAGCGCCGGCTCACGAGCACCAGGGGGTGCCTGACCCTCCGTCAGGGGTGTCGGAGGAAAGGCATGTACCCCCTCCTGTCGGTGAACGCGTTGAGTCACTAGGAGGAACCCATGTGCGGTGTCATGCACACCAAGTGGGTCATGCCGTCCGCTGTCGTCAATCCACGCGAGGCGCGGGGCAGTTGCCGCTGAGGCGGCTGTCGGCGGATTGAGACCGCCGTTCAACTACGCGCGTCCGGCTGCGGATTTCCCGCATGCCTCGGGGTGCCCCGACGTTTCTCCATGATCCGATCCGCGACCACGCACACCCTGCGCCGGTCGTGGGTTCGGCACACCCACACCTGTGAAACGGACGAACTGTGACAAGTCCTATCGACATCGAGGGCGGCGGGAGTTCGGTCGTCGTCGACGGCGAACCAGAGCCGAAGACGAAGCCCGAGGACGAGACACTCGTCGGCCGGTCACCCGGCCAGCTGATGTGGATCCGCTTCAAACGCGACCGCACCGGAGTGATCTCGGCCTACGTCGTCATCTTCTTCTTCCTGATCGGACTGCTCGCCCCGCTGATCTCCAAGCTGTACGGCAAGACCCCGTACACGGTCTACGCCGACGAGCGCCCCGAGCTGTTCGACAGCGCGGGTGTGCCGGTACAGCCCAACGGAGGCATCAGCGGCGAGTTCTGGTTCGGCCTCGAACCGGGCAACGGCTACGACGTCTTCACCAAGCTGATCTACGGCATCCGCAACTCCCTGGGCATCTCGCTCGCGGTGACCCTGGCCACCGTGCTGACCGGCATCGTCCTCGGAGTCGCGGCCGGCTACCTCGGCGGCAAGACCGACTACGTGATCAGCCGGGTGATCGACTTCCTGCTCGCCATCCCCTCCCAGCTGTTCTTCATCGCGAGCATGCCGGTCGTGGTCTCCCTGTTCGTCAGCCCGCGCGACGAAACCCCGGTCTACGTCCGGGTGGTGGCGCTGATCTCGGTGATGTGGGTGCTCGGCTGGATGAGCCTCGCGCGCATCCTGCGCGGCACCGCACTGGCCCTGCGAGAACGGGAGTTCATCGAGGCCGCCAAGGTGAGCGGAGCGCCACCGGGGCGGATCATCCGCAAGGAGATCCTGCCCAACGTGGTCACCCCGATCCTGGTGCAGGCGACCTACATGCTGCCGAACTTCGTGACCGCCGAAGCCGGCCTGTCCTTCCTCGGAGTGGGGCTGGTCGAACCGACCCCGGACTGGGGCCAGATGTTCTCCAAGGCGGCCACCGAGCTCGTCATGCAGAACGACATCACCTACATGTTCTTCCCGGGCATCTCGATGATCGTCTTCATCGTGGCCTTCAACCTGCTCGGGGACTCGGTCCGGGACGCCTTCGATCCCAAGACGGCCCGCTGACCGAGACGTTGAGGGGCGTCCTCGCCCGACCTCCGGCCGACGGCACGACTGTCGACGGACAGCACTTCATCGGCACTGATGAACACACAGATGGGTGGGAATTGAGTGATGGGTAAGGGTGGACGCCACGCGTACGCCGCGGTCTCACTGCTCGCCGCGGGAGCTCTTGTGCTCACCGGCTGCAGCGAGGGCGGCAGTGAGGGCACGGGCAACGACAAGCAGGACAAGGAGAACGCCGAGCGGCAGCAGGCGGGCATCGAGTTCGGTGACGCCAAGGCGTCGACCGGCCCCGCCGCCGAGGTCCCCGGCGCCAAGCCGGGCGGCACGATCACCGTGCTCCAGCGCGACAGCTTCGCGCACCTGGACCCCGGCCAGATCTACGTCTCCGACGAGATGGCCCTGTCGCAGCTGATCCACAGAGGGCTCACCGGTTACAAGGCCACCAGCGACGACGGCAAGGAGCACGAGGTCGTCGGTGACCTGGCCACCGACTCCGGCACCACCACCGACGGCGGCAAGACCTGGAAGTTCACGCTGAAGGACGGGGTGAAGTGGGCCGACGGCTCCGCGATCACCTCCGCGGACGTGCGCCACACCTACGAGCGGCTGTTCGCGCCGTTCGTCTCCAACGGCCCGACCTTCATCCAGCAGTGGCTCGCCGACACCCCGGGTGCCGAGTACCGGAACCTCCTCAAGGGCGGCCCGTACGAGGGCAAGCACCTGCCGGACGACGTCCTGGAGACGCCGGACGACAAAACGATCGTCTTCAAGTTCAAGACGGCCAAGCCTGACCTGCCGTACGCGCTGGCCATGGCGGGCTACTCGATCGTCTCCGAGAAGAACGACACCAAGGAGAAGTACGACAAGGAGCCGATGACGGCCGGTCCGTACAAGATCCAGGAGTTCAAGTCCGGCAAGTCGATGACGCTGGTCAAGAACACCAACTGGGACGCGAAGACGGACCCGATCCGGCACCAGTACGTCGACCAGTTCAACTTCCAGTTCAACAAGCAGTACGAGGACTCCACCAAGGCCATCCTCGACGACTCCGGCACCAACGCGACCGCGGTCAGCTTCAGCAACCAGGTCGACGCGGGCAACCTGTCCAAGGTCCTGAAGGACACCTCGATGGACGCCCGCCGGATCTCCGGCTACCAGCCGTACGTGGGCCAGATCAACGTGAACCTGACCCACAAGGAGATGCAGGACAAGACGGTCCGTGAGGCCATCGCCTACGCCCTGCCCGTCACCCCGTTCGTGCGCGCCTACGGCGGCACCGACGCGATGGAGGTCGCCGGCGGTCTGATCAGCCCGACCGTCACCGGCTACGACCCGGGCTTCGACCCCTTCGGCAAGAAGAAGAAGCCCGCGGGTGACCCGGCGAAGGCCAAGGAACTGCTGGAGAAGGCCGGCAAGTCGGGCCTGAAGCTGACCTTCGGCTACATCAACACCCCTGAGGGCCAGCAGTACTCCACCGCCATGGCGGCGGGCCTGGAGAAGGCCGGCTTCGACGTGCAGCGCCAGGAGATCCCGGCCGAGACGTACTACGACCAGGTCAGCAAGGTCGACAACAACTTCGACATCTACCACACCGCGTGGGGTGCCGACTGGCCGAGCGCCTCGACCGTCATCCCGCCGCTGTACGACGGCCGTCAGATCCAGGACGGCGCCTCGAACTACTCGCACATCAACGACCCGAAGGTCAACGCGGACATCGACAAGGCGTCCACCATCACCGACCCGGTGAAGGCCGCCGAGGCGTGGAACGCCATCAACGAGTACATCGTCAAGGACGTCGTCTCCAACATCCCGACGGCGTACTACAAGCAGACCCAGATCGCCGGTTCCAAGATCGGTGGCCTGGTCTACGACGACGTCATCGGCGGCGTCGACCCGCGCCGGCTGTTCGTGAAGTAACCCCTTCCCGACCGCGGTGCCCGGTGCGCCCCGTCCCGTGACGGGGCGCACCGCGCCGCACGGCCTTCGAGTCCGAAAGCTGCCACTGAGATGCTGCGCTTCCTCTTCCGCCGGATCCTCGGCTCGATCGTGATCCTGATCCTGCTGACCGTCGTCGCCTTCCTGCTCTTCTTCGGTATGCCCCGTGACCCGGCGCTGCTGATGTGCGGCAAGACGTGTACACCCGAGGCACTGGAGAACATCCACGCCACGCTCGGCATCGACAAGTCGATCCCCGAGCAGTTCTGGATCTTCTTGCAGGGCGTCTTCATGGGCCGCGACGACTTCAACCAAGGGCCCTGCCCCGCCCCCTGTTTCGGCTACTCGTACCACACCAACGAGCAGGTCTGGTCCACCCTGATGGACCGGCTGCCGCTGACCGCCTCGCTCGCGCTCGGCGCCACCGTGGTGTTCCTCTTCGTCGGCCTCGGCACCGGAATGATCGCCGCCTGGCGGCGCGGCACGCTGGTGGACAAGTCCTTCACCGCGGGCTCCATGGTGCTCAGTTCCATGCAGATCTACTTCCTGGGCCCGCTGGCCATGGCCGTGCTGGTGTACCAGACCCATCTCTTCGACGAACCCCGCTACACCGAACTCACCGCTGATCCGGTCGCCTGGTTCACCGGGCTGATCATCCCGTGGGTCGTGCTGTCCACCATCTTCGCCGCGCAGTACACCCGTATGGCGCGCTCCTCGATGATCGAACAGCTCCAGGAGGAACACGTCCGCACGGCCCGCGCCAAGGGCATGAGCAGACGCTATGTCTTCTTCCGGTACGCCTGGCGTGGCTCGCTCATCCCGATCGTCACCATCCTCGGCATCGACCTCTCCTCGATGCTGGGCGGCGCGATCATCACCGAGTACACCTTCGGACTGCCCGGGCTCGGGCATCTGGCGGTGGAGTCGGTGCAGTTCAGCGATCTTCCGCTGCTGCTGGGCGTGATGTTGTTCGCCGCCACCATGATCCTGATGTGCAACATCATCGTCGATGCCTTCTACGCCGTGATCGACCCGCGCGTGCGGCTGTCGTAGCCGCGCCCCTTAGGAGCACTTCGTGACCACTTTGACCAAGGAGGCCGGGGCGCCCGTCCCGGCCGGCGCGGGCGCGTTTCTCTCGGTGCGGGATCTGCACGTCAGCTTCCGGACCGAGGACGGCGTCGTCCGGGCCGTGGACGGGCTCTCCTTCGACCTCGAACGCGGCAGCACCCTCGGCATCGTCGGGGAGTCGGGCTCGGGCAAGTCCGTCACCAACCTGACCGTCCTCGGCCTGCACAACCCGATGTTCACCACCGTCGAGGGCGAGATCCTGCTGGAGGGGCAGGAGCTGACCACCGCCCGGGAGTCGGAGCTGGAGCGGCTGCGCGGCAACAAGGTCGCGATGATCTTCCAGGACCCGCTGACCGCGCTCTCCCCCTATTACACGGTGGGCCGGCAGATCGCCGAGCCGTACATGAAGCACCGGGGTGCCTCCAAGAAGGAGGCGTGGTCGCGGGCGGTGGAGATGCTCGG
This sequence comes from Streptomyces cinnabarinus, assembly GCF_027270315.1. Lineage (NCBI taxonomy): Bacteria > Bacillati > Actinomycetota > Actinomycetes > Kitasatosporales > Streptomycetaceae > Streptomyces > Streptomyces cinnabarinus. Next base: position 5,819,321 of record NZ_CP114413.1, read on the forward strand.
CAAGGTCGGCATCCCCAACCCCAAGGAGCGGGCGAAGGATTACCCGCACCAGTTCTCCGGCGGTATGCGCCAGCGCGCGATGATCGCCATGGCCCTGGTCTGCGACCCGGACCTGCTGATCGCCGACGAGCCGACCACGGCCCTGGACGTGACCGTCCAGGCGCAGATCCTGGACCTCCTCAAGGACCTCCAGCAGGAGTTCGGCTCGGCGATCATCTTCATCACGCACGACCTCGGGGTCATCGCCGACATGGCCGACGACATCATGGTGATGTACGCGGGCGGCGCGATCGAGCGGGGCTCGGCCGCCGAGGTGCTCAGGGCGCCCCAACACCCGTACACCTGGGGCCTGCTGAACTCGATGCCGCGGATCAACTCGGACGTCGGCGCCCCGCTGGCGCCCATCCCGGGCTCCCCGCCCTCGCTGCTGAAGCCGCCCCCGGGCTGCCGGTTCCATCCGCGCTGCACCTTCCAGGACCGGGTGGGCGGCGGCCGCTGCGTCACCGAACGCCCGCTGCTGGCTCCCGACCGGGCCTCCGCCTGTCATCTGACGGCGGAACAGAAGCGGACCATCTTCATCGAAGAGATCAAGCCCCGGCTGGGCTAGGGCCAGGAGGACACGTCATGACAGAGGACCTCGTCCTCCCCGCACCCCGGCAGGCCGAGACGGCCGGGGAGCCACTGCTGAAGGTGGAAGGGCTGACCAAGCACTTCCCGGTCAAGGGCGGTTTCCCGATCCGCCGCACGGTCGGCCATGTGCAGGCCGTCGACGGCATCGACCTGACCGTGAACGTCGGGGAGAGCTTCGGCCTGGTGGGGGAGTCGGGCTGCGGCAAGTCCACCACCGGGCGGCTGATCACCCGCCTGCTGGAACCGACCAGCGGCTCGATCTCCTACCGCGGCAAGGACATCACCCACGCCAGCCGCAAGCAGCTCGCCCCGATCAGGTCCGAGATCCAGATGATCTTCCAGGACCCCTACTCCTCGCTCAATCCCCGGCAGACGGTCGGCAAGATCATCTCCAGTCCGATGGAGATCAACGGCATCAACCCGGAGGGCGGCCGCGAGAAACGCGTGCGCGAACTCCTGGAGATCGTCGGCCTCAACCCCGAGCACTACAACCGCTTCCCGCACGAGTTCTCCGGCGGCCAGCGCCAGCGCATCGGCGTGGCCCGCGCGCTGGCCCTGGAACCGAAACTCATCGTGGCGGACGAACCGGTGTCGGCCCTGGACGTCTCCATCCAGGCGCAGGTGGTCAACCTGCTCCAGAAGGTGCAGCGGGAACTCGGCATCGCGTTCCTGTTCATCGCCCATGACCTCGCCGTCGTACGGCACTTCTCGCAGCGCGTCGCGGTCATGTACCTCGGCAAGGTGATCGAGGTCGGCGACCGGGAGTCCATCTACACCCGCCCCCGCCACCCCTACACCCACGCCCTGCTCTCCGCGGTGCCCGAGGTGAACCTGGCCGAGGAGGAGGCGGCCCCGCGGGAGCGCATCCGCCTCGCGGGCGACGTACCGTCCCCGATCTCCCCGCCCTCCGGCTGCCGCTTCCGCACCCGGTGCTGGAAGGCGCAGGACAAGTGCGCGACGCAGGAGCCGCCACTGGTCCGCCTCTCCGGCAATCACGAGGGCCACCTGACGGCATGCCACTTCCCGGAGGATCCCTCGATCGAGGCCCGGGACGAGGACATCGTGCTGGACCCGGCGCTGGCGGCGTTGGAGGAGGCGCTGGAGGAGAACTGAGGACTCACGGCGAAGGAAGAGGGCCCGTGCCATAAGGCACGGGCCCTCGTTCCCTGGGAGCGGACGTTCATGGGCTCGGGTCAATGGGCCGGTGAAAGTCCGTTCCGTCGGCGGCGGCTGACGAAAAGGGGTGTGTCAGGCCGACACCTCAGGGTCCTTGGCGAGACGGGGCGCGGGCACGGTGACCGCGGTGGTCTCCGTCTCGGGGTAGTGGCAAGCGGTCAGATGGCCGGGCTTGTTGCCCTCGACCTGGACCAGCGGCGGCGCCTCCGTGGAGCACTTCTCCGTCGCCTTCCAGCAGCGGGTGCGGAAGCGGCAGCCGGAGGGCGGGTTGATCGGGGAGGGCACGTCACCGGTCAGGCGGATGCGCTCACGGGCGGGCTGGTCGTCGGCGTTCGCCTCCGGTACGGCGGAGAGCAGGGCCCGCGTGTAGGGGTGACGCGGATTGCCGTAGAGATCATCGCGGTCGGCGATCTCGACGATCTTACCCAGGTACATGACCGCGACGCGCTGCGAGAAGTGCCGTACCACCGCGAGGTCGTGGGCGATGAAGACGAACGCGATGCCGAGTTCCCGCTGCACCTTCTGGAGCAGGTTCACGACCTGGGCCTGGATCGAGACGTCGAGCGCGGAGACCGGCTCGTCGGCGACGATCAGCTTCGGTTCCAGGGCGAGTGCGCGGGCGACGCCGATGCGCTGGCGCTGGCCGCCGGAGAACTCGTGCGGGAAGCGGTTGTAGTGCTCGGGGTTGAGGCCGACGATCTCCAGGAGTTCGCGGACCCGCTTCTCGCGGCCGCCATCCGGGTTGATGTCGTTGATCTCCATCGGACCCGAGATGATCTTGCCGACGGTGTGCCGCGGGTTGAGCGAGGCGTACGGGTCCTGGAAGATCATCTGGATCTCGGAGCGGACCGGCGCCAGCTGCTTGCGGCCGGCGTGGGTGATGTCCTTGCCGCGGTAGGAGATCGTGCCCGCCGTCGGCTCCAGCAGGCGGGTGATCAGCCGGCCGGTCGTCGACTTGCCGCAGCCCGACTCGCCGACCAGACCGAGGCTCTCGCCCTCGTTGACCTGGAAGTCCAGGCCGTCGACGGCCTGCACATGGCCGACGGTCCGGCGGATCGGGAAACCGCCCTTGATCGGGAAGTGTTTGGTCAGCCCGGAGACGTCCAGGAGGGGAGTGGTGCTGCTCATGGTGGTGAAATCCCGTCTTGAGTACGTCAGTTGGAGCGGCTGCCGGCGAGGTCGGTGAAGAACTCGCGGCGCTGTTCGGCGGTCAGGTGGCAGGCGGAGCCGCGTCCGTCGACGATCTCCAGCGCCGGCCGCTCGGACGAGCACAGCCCGCCCTCGACCTTCTCCGGGAAGGCGCACCGCGGGTGGAAGCGGCAGCCCGACGGCGGGTTCAGCAGCGAGGGCGGCGAACCCGGGATCGGGTTGAGCGGTACGTCCACCGGACCGTCCAGGCTCGGCATCGAGCCCAGCAGGCCCCAGGTGTAGGGGTGCTGCGGGTCGCGCAGCACCTCCTCCTTCGTACCGCGCTCCACACAGCGGCCGCCGTACATCACCAGCACGTCGTCGGCGATGTCCGCGATCACGCCCAGGTCGTGCGTGATGAAGATGATCGCGGTGCCGAACTCCTTCTGGAGGTCCTTGAGCAGGTCCATGATCTGGGCCTGCACGGTCACGTCCAGCGCGGTGGTCGGCTCGTCGGCGATCAGCAGCTCGGGGTCGCAGACCAGGGCCATGGCGATCATCGCGCGCTGGCGCATACCGCCGGAGAACTGGTGCGGGTAGTCGTCGACCCGCACATCGGGCTGCGGGATGCCGACCCGGGTCAGCATCTCGATCGCCCGCGCCCGCGCCTGCTGCTTGGTGCAGCCGGTGTGCTTGCGGTACGTCTCGCCGATCTGCCTGCCGATGGTGTGGTACGGCGACAGCGAGGTCAGCGCGTCCTGGAAGATCATCGACATCTTGTTGCCGCGCAGCTTCTCCAGGGTCTTCTCCGGCGCCCCGTTCAGCTCCTCGCCGTCGAGCAGGATCGAGCCCTCGACGGTGGTGGCGTCCGGGTTGTGCAGGCCCAGGATGGTCAGGTTGGTGACCGACTTGCCGGACCCGGACTCACCCACGATGCCCAGCGTCTTGCCGCGTGCGAGGTCGAAGGAGAGACCGTCGACGGCCTTGACGGTGCCGTCCTCGGTCGAGAAGTGCACCTTCAGGTCCTTGATGGACAGGAAGGGCTGCTGTTCGGTGCTCGTCACGGGGACGCTCCAGTAAGGGGTGATGCGGGGTAGCTGGTGGGGGCGGCGGGTCAGGCGAGCCTGATGCGCGGGTCGATGAGGGCGTAGCAGGCGTCCACGAAGATGTTGGCGACCACCACGAAGGACGCGGTGAGGACCATGACACCGAGCAGCATCGGAAGGTCGTTGGTGAACACGGACTTCACCGCGAGCATGCCGATGCCCTGGAGGCTGAAGGTCTGCTCGGTGATCATCGCGCCGCCGAGCAGGACACCGAGGTCGATGCCGAAGATGGTGACGATCGGGCCCATGGCGCCGCGCCAGGCGAAGCGGAAGAAGACGGTGCGCCGGGACAGGCCCTTGGCGCGGGCGGTGCGGACGTAGTCCTCGTTGAGCGTCTCGACCATCTGGGAACGCGTCATACGGGTGTAGTTCGCGGTGAAGATCAGCGCGAGCACCAGCCAGGGGAGCAGCAGCCCGCTGAACCAGGCGCCCGGGTTCTCGGTGAACGGCGTGTAGCCCGGCTGGTCCAGGATGTTCCACTGGTACACGAAGAAGTACAGGGCCAGGGTGCCGACGAAGTAGATCTGCATCGAGGAGGCGACCAGCGAGGCGCCGGAGGCGATCTTGTCGATCGGCTTGCCCTGGTGGCGCGCGGCCAGCATGCCCATACCGACACCGAACACGACGAAGACCACGGCGGCTCCCATGCCCAGGGAGAACGTCGTGGGGAAGCGGTCCAGGACCGTGGAGAGCACCGGCTCGCGGTTGACGAAGGAGTAACCCAGGCAGGGCGCCTCGCAGTTGCCGAAGCCCGCGTAGTCACGGCCGACGAAGATTCCGGCCAGCCAGTCCCAGTACTGCTGCGGAAGCGGGTCGGCGATCCCCATGTTGTGGCGGATCAGCTCAAGCGTCTCCGGCGTGCACAGCTTGCCGCAGGCCATCCGGGCCGGATCGCGCGGCACCGAGTAGAACAGCATGAACGTGACCGCGCTGATGATCAACAGCGTGATCACGGCGCCGAGGAGCCGGCGCGTGAGGAAGCGAAGCATGGGGAGTGGCTTTCCTGGGAGGGCCGTCGTGCGGATCGGGCCGGGCCGGGGGTGACCGGTGGCCCGGAGGACGAGAGCCGAGGGTGGGGGCGGCCGATGGGCCGCCCCCACCGCTCAGGTGATGGATCAGGCCTTGACGTACATCTTGTAGAGCATGCAGCCGTCGAAGTTCGGGTCCATCTTCACGTTGCCGAGCTTGGAACCGTGCAGGTAGATGCGCTTCATGTAGACGTCGGGGATGAAGGCGCCGGTCTCCGTGACCTGCTTGTCCAGGGCGGCCCACATCTCGTTGGCCTTGTCCTGGTCGACCTCGGCGGTGGCGGCCTTGATGGCGGCGTCCACGGCCGGGTCCTTCAGGTGGGAGTAGTTCTGGCCCTGGTCCTTGACCTGGGTGGACTCGAACAGCGGCTGGAAGACCGAGTAACCGGTCGGCCAGTCGGAGCTCCAGCCGCCCCAGTAGATGTCGAAGCCGTTGTCGAGCTTGCCGACCTGGTCGTACCAGGTGGTGGAGTCGATCGCCTTGGTGACGACCTCGAAGCCGGCCTTCTTCAGGGCCTGCTCGACGACGACCTTGACCTTCGCGTTGGTCGGGTCGTTCTGGTAGGCGTAGACGACCTTGTAACCGGTCTTGCCGGCCTTCTCCAGGACCTTCTTCGCCCCGGCCGGGTCGCCCGCCGGGTTCTTCAGCTTGCCCCAGACGTCCTGCGACTTGTAGCCGGCGACGAGCGGGCTCATGATGCCGGTCGCGTAGTCACCGCGGTTGGCGCCGCCCTGGAGCTGACGGATCGCGGCCGTCGGCCAGGCGCGGATGATCGCCTCACGGACCGGCAGGTCCGCCACGCGGGTGGTGTTGATCCAGTAGACGCTGGTGCCGTTGGACAGGCCCGAGAAGACCCGGTCCTTGGCCTCGCTGGTCGCCTTGGCGACCCGCTCGACCGGCACGGTACGCCAGGAGACGGCGTACTGGTCATCGCCCGCGTCGGCGAGCAGGCGGTCGGCGGCGGTGAGCTGCTCGATGCCGAAGGTGAAGTTGAACTCGTCCGGGTAGGCGTTGCGGATCGGGTCCGTCGCCGGGTCCCAGTTCTCGTTGCGGACCAGGACCATCGACTTGTCGGTCGTGTGGCTCTTGATCTTGTAAGGGCCGTTGGAGACCGGCTTCTTGTCGTAGTCCTGCTTGGTGTCCTTCTTCACCGGGGTCGGCGCGTAGGAGTGCATCGCGACGACGTAGTTGAAGTCCGGACGGGCCTCGGAGAGGTGGAAGGTGATCGACTTGCCGCTGGTCTCGATCGACTTCAGGTGCTTGTTCTTGTACGGACCCGAGTACGACTTGCGGTAGTCCGTGGAGCCGGTCAGCCAGGTCTGGACGTAGAAGGCGCCCTCGGTGACGAAGTCGGCGAAGGCACGCTCGATGCCGTGGCGGACGTCATCGACGGTGACGTCGGAGCCGTCCTCCCACTTCACGCCGTCCTTCAGCGTGAAGGTCCACTTCTTGCCGCCGTCCTCCATCTTGCCCGTGTCGGTGGCGAGGTCGCCGACGAGGGTCTGGGAGCCGTCGTCCGCGATCTTGTAGCCGGTCAGGGTGCGGGACAGCACGACCGCCGCGAGGGAGTTCCAGGCGTAGTAGATGCGCTGCGGGTCGAGGTGCGAGAAGTCGTCGTCGTTGAGAAGGGAGACCTTGCCGCCCTTCTTCGCGCCGGAGACCTCGGGGGCCGGGCCCTTGGAGTCCTCCGCGGTGCCGATCTTGACCGTGGTCGCGTTGGCCTTGGCGGCCTCGGCCTTCCCACCACCGGAGTTGCTGGTGGAGTCGCCGCTGCTGCACGCGGTCAGCACGGAGCTCGAAGCGGCGGCCACACCGGTGGCTATCAGGAAGTTTCTGCGCGAGAAGGACATCGCAATCCTGCCTTGGTAAGTGAGTGGATGAGAGGGAGGATCCGGCACCCCGGCACCTTCGCCGTGGTCCTGAAAAGGGCCGGAGTCAGCGCTTGGTCTTCGGGTCGAGCGCGTCGCGTACCGAGTCACCGAGCAGGTTGAACGCCAGTACGAAGATCACCATGGCCATGCCCGGGAAGAGCAGGAAGGTGATGTCGTCCTGGTAGAACTTGGCGGCGTAGCCGATCATGACGCCCCAGTCGGGGGTCGGGTCCTGAAGGCCCACGCCGAGGAAGGCGAGACCGGCCTCCGTGGTCACCATCGCCGGGAGGGTGAGGGTGCCCTGGATGAGGATCGGCGTCCACAGGTTCGGCAGCAGCTCCTTGAAGATGATGCGTGCCGGAGAGGCGCCGGTGACCTTGGCGGCCTCGACGAACTCGCGCTCGCGCAGGGCCAGTACCTGGCCGCGCAGCAGTCGCGCGATGGAGGCCCAGCCGAAGAGGGTGAGCAGACCGATCAGACAGGTGACGGTCAGCCAGACCGGGGTGTTCTCGTCCGCCGCGACGAACAGGGCGATCACCACGGGGGTGAAGGCGACGAAGAACAGCTGCGACGGGAAGGCCAGCAGGATGTCGATGACCCGGCCGAGGAACCAGTCCGTCTTGCCGCCCACGTAGCCCGCGGTCACGCCGATCACCACACCGACGAGCACCACCAGGAGCGTGATGGCGGTGGCGATGAGCAGCGAGTTGCGGATCGCGTAGAGCAGGAAGGTGAAGACGTCGCGGCCGAGCTGGGGGTCGATACCGAACCAGAACTCGCCGCTCATACCGCCGTTGGGACCGACGGGGAAGCCGTTGTCTCCCAGCAGGCCGGGCGTGTTGATGCCGTACGTCGTGTACGGATCCTTCCCGTACAGCTTGGCGATCAGCGGGGCGCACAGGGCGATCACGAAGAAGGCGATCACGACAAATGCCGCGATCACGCCCGTACGGTCCCGCTTGAAGCGACGCCAGGCGAGCTGTCCCGGGGACCTGCTCTCGTTGGCCGCGGGTGCGGGAGAAGTGATCGACTTCTCGACGCTCTCGTCGGTCGCCTCAAGCTGGGCAGCCGCTGATGGAGTTGGGGGGGTCATGGTGCTCCTGGCCCAGGGGAGGGTCTGAATGACTCCGCAGGGCACTCCCCTACGGGCTACGCCGGACTTTTTCAACGCAATTCATTCAAGGTCAATAAATTCTCGGTCGACTTGGTTGCCTCTTTACCTTCTTTGCTCTGTCTTGACTGTTCCGTAGCTACGCGGGTAGCCCAATGTGATCGAGTTGTGCCTTGACTCGGACTAACTGGACTATTCGGTCAATGAGTTCGTTATGCGGACGGTGCAGTGCCGAAATGCGTACATCGGCGGGTCCTAATCCAACGGTTCGGCATCGGATGCCAAAGATCCATTGCGCGGTGCATCGAAGATCCATTCGGACGGGTCCGAATGGGTATCCGAGACCCCCCGAAAGGTCGGGTGCGAGTGCGGATTGCCGCTTTTGCCTTGATATTTGCCGGTAACGGTCCAGTGCTCCGGCGCTGGAGGCACAGCGCAGTCATGAGGAGGCACTCCATGCGTGGAGCCACGCACGCCAAATGGGCCGCTTGCGCGGCGGCGGTAGCGCTCGCGGCGACGGCCTGCGGAGGCGGTGACGGAGACAGCGGGGGCGACACCAGCGCCGTGCTGAGTTCCTCCTGGGGCGACCCGCAGAACCCGCTGGAGCCGGCCAACACCAATGAGGTGCAGGGCGGCAAGGTCCTCGACATGATCTTCCGCAGCCTCAAGAAGTACGACCCGGAGACGGGCGAGGCCCAGGACATGCTCGCCGAGTCCATCGAGACGACCGACTCGCAGAACTTCACCATCAAGATCAAGGACTGGACGTTCAGCAACGGCGAGCAGGTCACCGCCGGCTCCTTCGTGGACGCCTGGAACTACGGCGCCAGCCTGAAGAACAACCAGAAGAACGCGTACTTCTTCGGCTACATCGAGGGCTACGACAAGACCCACCCCGAGGACGGCAGCAAGCAGACCGCCGACACCCTCTCCGGGCTGAAGGTCGTCGACGACAAGACCTTCACCGTCAAGCTCAACCAGAAGTTCTCGACCTTCCCCGAGACCCTCGGCTACCCCGCCTACGCCCCGCTGCCGCAGGCGTTCTTCGACGACCACGACGCCTGGCTCAGCAAGCCCGTCGGCAACGGCCCGTACACCATCGACTCCTACGCCAAGGGCTCACAGATGTCCCTGCGCGCCTGGAACGACTACCCCGGCGACGACAAGGCGGAGAACGGCGGCGTCGACCTCAAGGTCTACACCGACAACAACACCGCCTACACCGACCTGCTGGCCGGCAACCTCGACCTGGTCGACGACGTGCCCGCCGCCCAGCTCAAGAACGTCGAGGCCGACCTCGGCGACCGCTATCTGAACACCCCGGCCGGTATCATCCAGACGCTCGCGTTCCCCTTCTACGACGACGCCTGGGACAAGGCCGGGATGGACAAGGTCCGCACCGGACTGTCCCGGGCCATCGACCGCGACCAGATCACCGAGACCATCTTCCAGAAGACCCGCACCCCGGCGACCGACTGGACCTCCCCGGTGCTCGGCGAGGAGGGCGGCTTCCAGGAGGGCTTCTGCGGCGACGCCTGCGAGTACGACGCCGCCGCGGCCAAGCAGCTGATCGAGGAGGGCGGCGGGCTCCCCGGCGGCCAGGTCAAGATCACGTACAACGCGGACACCGGCTCGCACAAGGAGTGGGTGGACGCCGTCTGCAACTCCATCAACAACGCCCTCGACAACGAGAAGGCCTGCGTCGGCAACCCGGTCGGCACCTTCGCCGACTTCCGCAGCCAGATCACCGACCTGAAGATGAGCGGCCCGTTCCGCGCGGGCTGGCAGATGGACTACCCGCTCATCCAGAACTTCCTCCAGCCGCTCTACTACACCAACGCCTCCTCCAACGACGGCAAGTGGTCCAACCAGGACTTCGACGACCTCGTCGACCAGGCCAACGCCGAGACCGACACCGCCAAGGCCGTCGACCTCTTCAAGCAGGCCGAGGCCGTCGTCCGGGACAACATGGCCGCCATCCCGCTCTGGTACCAGAACGGCAGCGCCGGATTCTCCGAGCGCCTGTCCAACGTCAAGCTCAACCCGTTCAGCGTCCCCGTCTACAACGAGATCAAGGTCGGCTGAGCGCCCATGGGACGGTACGTCGTCCGGCGCCTGCTCCAGATGATCCCGGTCTTCATCGGGGCGACGCTGCTGATCTTCCTCATGGTGAACGTGATGGGCGACCCCATCGCGGGCCTGTGCGGGGACCGGCAGTGCGACCCGGCGACGGCCGCCCAGCTGGAGAAGGAGTTCGGCCTCGACAAGCCGGTGTGGCAGCAATACCTGACGTACATGGGGAACGTCTTCACCGGCGACTTCGGCACCGCGTTCAACGGGCAGGAGGTCACCGAGCTGATGGCCTCGGCGTTCCCGGTGACCATCCGGCTGACCATCGTGGCGATCCTCTTCGAGATCGTCATCGGCATCACCCTGGGCGTGATCACGGGCCTGAAGCGCGGCAGGCCCGTCGACACCGGGGTGCTGCTGATCACGCTCGTGGTGATCTCGGTGCCGACCTTCGTCACCGGCCTCCTCCTCCAGCTCCTGCTCGGCGTCGAGTGGGGCTGGATCAAACCCTCGGTCTCCACCGACGCCACCTTCGGCGAGCTGATCGTCCCCGGCCTGGTCCTCGCCTCGGTCTCGCTCGCCTATGTCACCCGGCTGACCCGGACCTCGATCGCGGAGAACAAGCGGTCCGACTACGTCCGTACGGCCGTCGCCAAGGGCCTGCCCCGGCACCGGGTGATCACCAGGCATCTGCTGCGCAACTCGCTGATCCCCGTGGTCACCTTCATCGGCACCGACATCGGCGCCCTGATGGGCGGCGCCATCGTCACCGAGCGGATCTTCAACATCCACGGCGTGGGCTACCAGCTCTACCAGGGCATCCTGCGGCAGAACACCCAGACGGTGGTCGGCTTCGTGACCGTCCTCGTGCTGGTCTTCCTGATCGCCAACCTGCTCGTCGATCTCCTCTACGCCGTCCTCGACCCCAGGATCCGCTATGCCTGAGCAGCCTCACGACGACGGAGCGATCGCCGCGACCGGGATGGGCGGTGCGATGGACCTGGCCACCTCGGAGGGGGAGTCCCTCGAGAAGACCCCGGGCGGACCCGAAGGCACCGGCCCCCAGGAGAAACCGCGCTCCCTGTGGTCCGACGCCTGGCGCGACCTGCGTCGCAACCCGGTCTTCATCATCGCCGGCCTGGTCATCCTCTTCCTGGTCTTCATCTCCCTGTGGCCCGGCTCCATCACCTGGATGAGCCCCCTCAAGTGCGACCTGGCCAAGGCTCAGCAGGGCTCCCAGCCGGGCCACCCGTTCGGCTTCAACGGCCAGGGCTGCGACGTCTACACCCGTACGGTCTACGGCGCCCGGACGTCCGTCTCCGTCGGGGTCTGCGCCACGCTCGGGGTCGCGATCCTCGGCAGCGTGCTCGGGGGGTTCGCCGGGTTCTTCGGCGGGGGCTGGGACTCGGTGCTGTCCCGGATCACCGACATTTTCTTCGCGATCCCCGTCGTCCTCGGCGGCCTGGTGCTGCTGTCGGTCGTCACCAACAACAGCATCTGGCCGGTCATCGGGTTCATGGTGCTGCTGGGCTGGCCGCAGATCTCCCGGATCGCCCGCGGCTCGGTCATCACCGTCAAGCAGAACGACTACGTGCAGGCCGCCCGCGCCCTCGGCGCCTCCAACTCCCGCATGCTGCTGCGGCACATCACGCCCAACGCGGTCGCCCCGGTGATCGTCGTGGCGACCATCGCGCTCGGCACCTACATCGCGCTGGAGGCGACCCTGTCCTATCTGGGCGTCGGCCTGAAGCCGCCCAGCGTCTCCTGGGGCATCGACATCTCGTCCGCCTCCCCCTACATCCGCAACGCGCCGCACGCCCTGCTCTGGCCCTCGGGCGCGCTGGCGATCACCGTCCTGGCCTTCATCATGCTCGGCGACGCGGTGCGCGACGCCCTCGACCCGAAGCTGAGGTGAGACGTGCTCCTCGAAGTGCGTGATCTGCATGTGGAGTTCCGGACCAGGGACGGCGTCGCCAAGGCGGTCAACGGCGTCAACTACTCCGTGGACGCCGGCGAGACCCTGGCCGTGCTCGGCGAGTCCGGCTCCGGCAAGTCGGTCACCGCGCAGGCGGTCATGGGCATCCTCGACATGCCGCCGGGCCGGATCACCTCGGGCGAGGTCCTCTTCCAGGGCAAGGACCTGCTGAAGCTGAAGGAGGAGGAGCGCCGCAAGACCCGCGGCGCCGAGATGGCGATGATCTTCCAGGACGCGCTGTCCTCCCTGAACCCGGTGCTCAGCGTCGGCGACCAGCTCGGCGAGATGTTCACCGTGCACCGCGGGATGTCCCGCAAGGACGCGCGCGCCAAGGCCGTGGAGCTGATGGACCGGGTCCGCATCCCCGCCGCCAAGGAGCGGGTCAAGCAGTACCCGCACCAGTTCTCCGGCGGTATGCGCCAGCGCATCATGATCGCCATGGCGCTGGCCCTGGAACCCGCCCTGATCATCGCCGACGAGCCGACCACCGCCCTCGACGTCACCGTCCAGGCCCAGGTGATGGATCTGCTCGCGGAACTCCAGCGCGAGTACAACATGGGCCTGATCCTCATCACCCACGACCTCGGCGTGGTCGCGGACGTCGCCGACCGGATCGCCGTGATGTACGCGGGCCGGATCGTGGAGTCGGCGCCCGTGCACGACATCTACAAGGCACCGGCCCACCCCTACACCCGCGGCCTGCTCGACTCCATCCCGCGCCTGGACCAGAAGGGCCAGGAGCTGTACGCCATCAAGGGCCTGCCGCCGAACCTGATGCACATCCCCTCGGGCTGCGCCTTCCACCCGCGCTGTCCCATGGCCCAGGACGTGTGCCGTACCGACGAGCCGCCGCTGTACGCCGTGTCCGAGGAGCGGGGCAGCGCCTGCCACTTCTGGAGGGAGTGCCTGCATGGCTGAGCCGATCCTTCAGGTCAGCGGGCTGGTCAAGCACTACCCGCTGACCTCGGGCATCCTCTTCAAGAAGCAGGTCGGCGCGGTCAAGGCCGTCGACGGCGTGGACTTCCACCTGGACCAGGGCGAGACCCTCGGCATCGTCGGCGAGTCCGGCTGCGGGAAGTCGACGGTCGCCAAGATGCTGGTCAACCTGGAGCGGCCGACGGCCGGTTCGATCAGGTACAAGGGCGAGGACATCACCACCCTGTCCGGCAAGGCCCTCAGGTCGGTCCGCCGCAACATCCAGATGGTCTTCCAGGACCCTTACACCTCGCTCAACCCCCGGATGACGGTGGGCGACATCATCGGGGAGCCCTATGACATCCACCCCGAGGTGGCCCCGAAGGGCGACCGGCGCCGCCGGGTCCAGGACCTGCTGGACGTGGTCGGCCTCAACCCCGAGTACATCAACCGCTATCCGCACCAGTTCTCCGGCGGCCAGCGCCAGCGCATCGGCATCGCCCGGGGGCTGGCGCTGCGCCCCGAGGTGATCGTCGCCGACGAGCCGGTCTCGGCGCTGGACGTCTCGGTGCAGGCCCAGGTCATCAACCTGCTGGACCGCCTCCAGAACGACTTCGAGCTCTCCTACATCTTCATCGCCCACGACCTGTCGATCGTCCGGCACATCTCCGACCGGGTCGGCGTGATGTACCTGGGCCGCATCGTGGAGATCGGCAAGGACGCCGAGATCTACGACCACCCCACGCACCCCTACACCCAGGCGCTGCTCTCCGCGGTCCCGGTCCCCGACCCCGAGGCCCGCGAGCACCGGGAGCGGATCATCCTCGCGGGTGACGTCCCGTCCCCGACGAACATCCCCTCCGGCTGCCGATTCCGCACCCGCTGCTGGAAGGCCCAGGACCGCTGTGCCGAGGAGGTGCCCGCACTCGCGGTCCCACCGCACCTCAGCCTGCTCCCGGGTCCCACGGCCCATGACTCGGCCTGCCACTTCGCGGAGGAGAAACACGTCGTCCCCACGGAGGCGCCGGAGTAACACACAGGCAACTCCCCTGACCCGGTTCCGATATACGGACGCGTCAGTCTGGACAACGTACGGCCGTGCGGGTGCCGTAAACGGACCGGGGTCCGCCATGTGACCCCGGTCCGTTGCCGTACCTACATCCCCAGCGAACGCTTCAGGAAGTCCACTTGGAGCAGCAGCAGGTTCTCCGCGACCTGTTCCTGCGGGGTCATGTGGGTCACCCCGGACAGCGGCAGGACCTCGTGCGGACGGCCCGCCGACAGCAGCGCCGACGACAGCCGCAGAGCATGTGCGACCACCACGTTGTCGTCGGCCAGCCCGTGCACGATCATCAACGGGCGGTGCGGCTCGGCCGGTTCGGACAGACCGTCGTCGGTGACGAGCGAACTCCTCGCGTACGAGTCCGGCCGCGCCGCCGGATCGCCCAGGTACCGCTCGGTGTAGTGGGTGTCGTACAGCCGCCAGTCCGTGACCGGTGCGCCCGCGATCCCCGCGTGGAAGACATCAGGGCGGCGCAGCACGGCGAGCCCCGCCAGCCAGCCCCCGAAGGACCAGCCGCGGACGGCGACCCGGGACAGATCGAGCGGGTAGGTCTTGGCGAGGTCCTGGAGCGCGTCGATCTGGTCGTCGAGCGTGACGGTCAGATCGTGGTGGATCGCCTTCTCCCACCCGGGCGAGCGCCCCGGCGTGCCCCGGCCGTCCGCGACGATCACCGCGAACCCCTGGTCGGCGAACCACTGCGAGGTCAGCAGCGCGTTGTGCGCGGCGACCACGCGCGGCCCGTGCGGACCGCCATAGGGGTCCAACAGAACCGGCAGGGAGGTGTCACCGCGGTAGTCCGTCGGCATAAACACGGCGCACGGGACACGGCGTGCGCCCCCCTCGACCAGTGCCACGCGCGGGGTCAAACCGGGATCTTCGGCATACGAGGTGACCGTCGCCGTCTGCTTCCCGTCCCGCACTACCCGCACCCGCGCCCCCGGCCGGTCCAGTGCGGCGGACACCAGAACGGTCACGCCCCCGGCGCGCACCGCCGAGTGCACGCCGGGCTCCTGCGAAACGCGCTCCCAGCCCAGCTCATTGACCCGGTACACATGCACTTCGCCGATCTCCGGCGCGGCCGCCGCCTCCCCCGCGGACGCCGAGACCAGCACGTCGTCGTCCGAGACGTCGAGCACCGCACGGACGTGCAACTGCGCTCCCGTCAGCGGTCGTTCACCCACCGCCAGGACCCGCGCGCCCCCCTCGTCGGCGATCCGCACCAGGTTCCCGGAGGGGGACCAGCACGGCACCCCGGGGAAAAGATCCAGCCAAACTGGATCTTCATCCGCGTGCACCATCCGGGTCGACCCCGAGTCCGGGTCCACCGCCAGGAACAACTGGCTGCGCTGGTCGCGCGCTTGGACGAGGAGCAGCGGCGCACCCGCCGCTGACCAGTGCACATGCGCCAGATACGGATAGCGCGCCCGGTCCCACAGCACCTCCGTGCG
Source organism: Streptomyces cinnabarinus (assembly GCF_027270315.1). NCBI lineage: Bacteria > Bacillati > Actinomycetota > Actinomycetes > Kitasatosporales > Streptomycetaceae > Streptomyces > Streptomyces cinnabarinus. Next base: position 5,834,843 of record NZ_CP114413.1, read on the forward strand.
CTCCCCGTCGAGGCCGAGCACGAACAGCCGTACCTCCGCGTTGGCGCTGCCCGCCACCGGGTACGCCACTTGCTGCGGCGCGCGCTCCGGATGGGCCGGATCGGAGATCCACCACCGGCTCACCGGCGTGTCGTCCACCCGCGCCACGAGCAGCCGGTCCGACTCCGGGCCCCACCAGAAGCCCCGCGCCCGCCCCATCTCCTCGGCCGCGATGAACTCGGCCAGACCGTAGGAGACCTGCTCCGACTCCTCCTCGGCGAGCGTCCGTTCACCCTCACCCTCGGCGCCGACGACCCGCAGGGCGCCCTGGGCGACGTAGGCGACATGGCGGCCGTCGGGGGAGGGGCGCGGGTCGATCACCGGTCCCCGGACGGGGAGTTCACGCGCCGTCCCGGCCCGTAGCTCCGCCACGAAGAGCCGCCCTGACAAGGCGAAAGACGCCAACTCCAGGGCGGTGTCGGTGGCGTAGCCGACGATGCCGGCACCGCCCTCGCGGCTGCGTTCCCGCCGCGCGCGCTCCTGCGCGGAGAGGCGTTCCGTCGTACCGCCGAGGAGGGCGCGCGGGTCCGCCGCCACGCGCTCCCGGCCGTCCTCGGGGTCGAGCACCCACAGCGCGTTGGCCCGGTCCGTGCCGGAGGAGGAGCGCAGGAACGCGACTCGCGCACCGTCCGGCGCCACGGTGAAGGCACGCGGCGCGCCGAGCGTGAACCGCTGGGTACGGGCGTGCCGTCGGGGGAAGGAGTCAGACCTCGTCGTCATGGACCGACCATATTGGCCATGCGCCCCCTTGTGCGGCCGTGCGCCGATCGATGCGCACGTACGGATAGTTATGATCGTTAGCGCATAGTGGGTATGAACCTGCTGTTCCACTGTGTGGATTTATCTGCCTGGTAGGTCAGTTGGTCCTGTCCTGTCCCACCCCCACGTCCCTGGGTTCTTTGGAGGTGAGCCGCCGTGGCACTCTCGATTTCGGCGGTGGTGCTGCTGGCGATCATCGTCTTCTTGCTGATCAAGAAGTCGGGCCTGAAGGGCGGCCACGCGGTCGTCTGCATGCTGCTCGGCTTCTACCTGGCCTCGTCGACCCTGTCGCCGACCATCAACGACCTGACCACGAGCGTGGCGGACATGATCGGCAGCATCAAGTTCTGACCATGGGCGACCACTTCGAACGGATCGTCGATGTGGAGGTCACCGCCGAGGAGGCGGCGACCCTCGCGGCGCGGACGAGACGGAGTATGCCGTCTGCCCGGGGTGCTCGACCAGGGCCGTGATCATCGACTACCCCGAGCAGTTCGAGGCCGACCCCGAGGTCCGGCGGCCCTTCCAGGAGGCCATCGCCGCCTGGCAGGAGACGGAGAACAGTTTCGCGGTCGGCGCCCTCGCCTTCGGCTTCTGGGGCCGGCCACCGTTCTCCGACGACTTCCGCGCGAGGTTCGGACAGCGGCTGGGGCACCGCACGGTGGAGCACATGGGCAAGTTCTGACGGTGGGGCGGGGTCCTCGTAGGGTGGGGCCCATGACGGACCTGCCCGACCGGCGTCTGCTGCTGGTGCACGCGCACCCCGACGACGAGTCGATCAACAACGGCGCGACCATGGCCGCCTACGCCGCCGACGGCGCCCGGGTGACCCTGGTCACCTGCACGCTCGGCGAACGCGGCGAGGTCATCCCGCCCGGCCTCGCGCACCTGTCCGGTGCCGCCCTCGGCGAGTACCGCCTGCGGGAGCTGACCGCGGCCATGCGCGCGCTCGGCGTCGACGACTTCCGTCTGCTCGGCGGGCCCGGCCGCTACTGCGACTCCGGGATGATGGGCCTGCCCGACAACGACGACCCCGACTGCTTCTGGCAGGCCGACGTCGACGAGGCCGCCGGACACCTCCTGAAGGTGATCCGCGAGGTCCGCCCCCAGGTCCTGGTCACCTACGACGAGAACGGCGGCTACGGCCACCCGGACCACATCCAGGCCCACCGCGTCGCCATGCGCGCCGCCGAGCTGGCGGCCGAGGCTGGCCTGCCGATCGCCAAGGTCTACTGGAACCGCGTCCCGCGCACCGTTGGCGAGCAGGCTTTCGCCCGCCTCCAGGACGCCCTGCCGGAGCTGCCCTTCACCAAGACGGCCGTCCTCGACGACGTCCCCGGAGTGGTGGCGGACGAGCGGATCACCACCGTCGTCGACGGCACCGCGCACACCGCCGCCAAGACCGCGGCGATGGCCGCCCACGCCACCCAGATCGAGGTGTCCGGAGAGTACTTCGTCCTCTCCAACGAACTCGCCCAGCCCGTCTTCACCACCGAGTACTACGAGTTGGTACGCGGCGAGCGGTCCGGGACGCCCGAGACCGACCTGTTCGCGGGAATCGCCGGAAACACCGGGATCGAGGAAGTGTGATGAAGACCGAACAGACCCCGCTGCTCGCCCAGCCCCTCAGACTTCCCTCGCTCGCCCGCGGCATCGCGCTGTTCGGCCTGTTCCTGCTCGGCGCGGTCGTCGGCGCCGCGGGTGCGCTGATCCAGGCGGCCTGGTTCCCGCTCGGGCTGCTGCTCGCGCTCGCGGGCGAGATCGGGCTCTGTGTCGGCGGCGCCCTCGCCGTCCGCGGCCGGTCCGGCGCGGTGGCGCCCGCAGGCGGCTGGATGCTCGCCGTCATCCTGCTCACCGCCAGCCGCCCGGAGGGAGACTTCGTCTTCGCCTCGGACGGCGGCTCCTACGTTTTCCTCCTCGGCGGTATGGCCGCGGCTGTGATGTGCGCCACCCTCGCGCCCACGCGGCAACCGGACGGCGCCGGGGTCCGACTTCGCAAGTGACGTACCACTTCACCCCGCCGTGCACGTGCGAGTCCCGTGTGATTTTCCCTGGCGGTCGTGGGATACGGGCCAGAAGTGGCCAGTATGGTGGTGCGCGCCGCCGAGCCGCCCGGAGCAGTGAGGTCGAATCGGGCGGTGGAGCCAACCGGGAGAACCTGCCTTGAGTCGTGAAACTGACAGTCCGTCCTCCGGGCCCAACGGGCGCGGCGGAGCCGCATACCCTTCGGGCACGCCGCCGTACGGGACCCCCGCGGTTCCCGACGCCGGTCCGGATGCGGGCGGTTCGGCCGCGCGGCCGGAGGAACGCAAGACCGAGACCACGCTGACCACCCGGATCCGGATCAACATCCCCGGATCCCGGCCCATTCCGCCGGTCGTCGTGCGCAAGCCCGTCGGGGACTCCGGCAGCTCCGAGCGCGGCACCGAGCCGGAGGCCCCCGCCGCCCCCGCGGCGCGTGCCCCCGAGCCGCCCGCCGAGCCCGCGGCCCCGGTTGCCGGGGACAAGCCGGCGAGCGAGTGGTTCGCCCCGCGCAAGTCCTCGGCCCCCAAGGCCGGTCAGGGCGGCGGCCAGAGCAACGCGGCCGGTACGTCCGGAGGTTCGGGCGCGGCGCCCTCCGCTCCGCGTCCCGCCGTCGGTGCGACGCCCTCCGCTCCCCGTCCCGGCGGGGTCACCGGTGCCATGAACGCGCAGGGCGGCCCCCGTCCCGGCGGCACCAACGGCTCCGGTCTGCCGGGCGCGACCGGCGGACCCGTGGCGCCCGGACACGGCGGCGGCACCGGCTCCTTCGACGTGACCGAGGCGCTGGCCGCGGGCCCGCGCGGCGGCGGCCCCCGCCCCGGCGACGAACCGCGCCGCGACGAGCTGCCGTACTTCTCCGACAACGGCCAGCACGGCTACGCCGGCCAGGGCGCCCCCGGCGGCCCGAACGGCGGCCCCGCGGTGCCGGGCGGCTTCAACGGCCCCGGCGGACCCGGCGGCACCGGCCCGATCGGCGGACCGCACGGCCCCGCGGGCCCCACCACCGGCCCCGTCACCGGCGACGGCCCCGTGGTGCCCCCGGTCAGCGGCGGCCCCGGGCCGGCCATGGGCGCCCCCGGCATGCACGCCCCCGGCGGCGGCCTGAGCGACGACACCGCGATCCTCACCCCGCAGAAGCCGGCCCCCGAACCGGGCACCCCCGGCTACGGCAACCCCGCGGACAACGTCTCCGGGCACACCGTCACCAGCGGTATCCCCGTCGTCCCGCCCGCCGCCCAGAACGCCCGGTTCGCTCCGGGCACGCACACCGACGGCCCGCTGCCGCACACGCCTCCGAGGCTGCCCGAGCCCGTCGCCCAGCCCGCGCCCGCGGCCCCCGCGCCGAAGAAAAGGAAGGGCCGCGGCAAGGGGGGCCTGCTCATCGGCGGTGCGGTCGTCCTGGCCGGCGGCGTCTACGGCGCGGGCCTGCTGCTGAACCACTCCGACGTGCCCAAGGGCACCACCGTGCTCGGCGTCGACATCGGCGGCGGCACCCGTGACGACGCCGTGCAGAAGCTCGACGACGCCTTCGGGGACCGCGTCAACAAGGAACTGAAGCTGACGGTGGCCGGCAAGACCGTCACCCTCAAGCCGGACCAGGCGGGGCTCCAGCTCGACGCCGCGGCCACGGCCAGCGAGGCGGCGCAGAGCGACTACAACCCGGTCTCCGTGGTCGGCTCGCTCTTCGGGCAGGAGCGTGTGGTCGAGCCGGTCATGCCGGTCGACGAGGAGAAGCTGGCGGCCGCCCTGGAGAACGCCGCGGGCGGCTCGGGATCGGTGACCGACGGCACCATCAAGTTCGAGTCGGGCAAGGCGGTCGCCGTCTACGGCAAGGCCGGCAAGGGCATCGACGCCGCCGGGTCGACCGGCGCGGTCGAGGAGGCCTACCGCACCCAGGTGGAGACCGGCACCGCCCCGGCCGTGGCGGTGGCGACCACCACCAAGCAGCCGACGATCTCCGACGACGAGGTCGACCGGATGATGAAGGAGTTCGCGGAGCCCGCGATGTCCGCCCTGGCCACCGTGCAGACGGACGCGGCGCACAGCATCAACTTCGGCCCCGTGTCCCTGCCGAACATCCTCGGCGTCAAGGCCGTCGACGGAAAGCTCGTCGACACCTACGACCTCGACGCGCTCAAGGAGGCCTACGGCACCACCTTCGACGGCGTCCTGATCACCCGGGGCACCGGCAAGAAGACCGCCGTCACCCCCGAGGACGTCGTCTCCGCGCTGCGTCAGGCGCTGCGCGGCAAGAGCACCGGCGACCGCACCGCGGTCATCGACACCACCCCGAACTGAGCCGCCCGGAGTGCCGTACGGCCTCGGCCGTCCGGCACTCCGGTCACCGCCTCAGTTCAGCATCGCCCGCGCCGCCCGCGCCTGCTGCCGTACCCGGCCCGCGGCGGGGGCGTCGACCGTCTCCACCACCTCCGCGTACGCCTCCAGCTCCGCCGCGCCGGTCAGGAAGTCGCCGCGCTGCACCAGCAGCTGCGCCCGCTCGTAGCGCAGCCTGGCCGGATGCGAGGGCAGCAGCAGCGCCAGCTCGACCGCCCACAGCGCCACGTCCGAGCGCTCCGGCCGGGCCGCGGCCCAGGCCCGGATGTTGTTGAGGATCCGCGAGACGACCTCCAGCGGCGTCGCCGGCACCAGCATCGACGGATCCAGCGCGGCCCCCGTGGCGCCCGCCACCAGCAGCTCGGCGTCGGCCCCCGTGAGCGCCCGGCCGCCGTTGAACGGATCGGCCAGCACCTGCTCGCCCGGCTCCCCGAACCCGACCACGAAGTGCCCCGGCAGAGCCACCCCGTACACCGGCGCCCCCGCCCTGCGGGCCACCTCCATCCACACCACCGACAGCAGGATCGGCAGCCCGCGCCCGCGCCGCAGCACCTCGTGCAGCAGCGAGGACTCCAGCCGCTGGTAGTCACCCGGCGCGCCCCGGAAACCGATCCGGTCGCCGAGGAGTTCGCGCAGGGCAACGGCCCAGGCCCGCGGCCCGCCGGGCCGGAACGGCAGCAGCCCCGCCAGCCGGTCCAGCTCCATCTGGGCCGCGTCCATGCCCGCCTCGTCCAGCGTGCCGTCCGCCTCGGCGCACAGCAGCAGACAGAGCGTCGACAGATCGGGCCGCTCGCAGCGGGCCTCCTCGGCGAACCGGCGGCGCAGTTCGAGCGAACGTTCGGGCGGCGGGGGGTAGGGGGGACGCATAGCAGGCTCGTGCCCTCTCACGGCGATCGGTTACCGGTCCGAGCCGGAGTTCCCCGGCTCGCTGTCGGGCTCGCGGTAGTGGTGGTACGCGTGATGCGCGGAGAAACCGTTCCCCGCGTACAGCGCCCGCGCCGCCGCGTTGTCCGTCTCGACCTGGAGCCAGGCCGCCGACGCCCCCTCGTCCAGGGCGCGTGCGGCCAGCGCGGCCATGACGGCGGAGGCCAGCCCCCGGCGCCGCAGCGCCGGATCGACCTCGACGGCGGCGAAGCCGGCCCAGCGGCCGTCGACCACGCACCGCCCGATGGCCGCGGGCACCTCGCCGTCCCCGGGAACCGTCGCGAACCACACCGAAGGGCCGCTGCCCAGCACCTTCAGGGCCACCTCGCCGAGCCCCTTGCGCTGGTAGCGGGCCAGCCACGCCTCGTCCGCCGCCCGGGACAGCACCACACCGGCGGGCTCCTCGCGGTCGGCGAGCGGGGCCAGCGCCCCGATCCACAGCTCGGCGGAGACCTCACGTGTCCAGCCCCGCCGCTCCAGCTCGGCGCAGAGCAGCTCCTGGGTGCCCTCCGCGCCGGTCGCGGTCTGGACGTAGGCGGGCAGCCCGCGCTCGCCGTACCAGCTCCGTACGGCGGCCAGGGCCTCGTCGAGGGGCATCCCGGGTTCGCCCAGCGGGAGCACCGAGTTCGCGCGGCGGGTGAATCCGGCGGCGGCGCGCAGCTCCCACTCGCCGAGCCGCTCGCTCTCCACCGGCCGCCACGCGCGCGTGGTGATGTGCGCCAGTTCCGCGTACGAGGCGGCGGGTCCCCTGCGGCGGGCCGGGGCGCTCGGCACGACCTTGCCCGCGACCAGCGACGATTCCGCGATACGGACGGTTTCGCCGGTCTTCCGTGTGATCAGCAGCACACCGGCGTCCCATGATGCGAGAACACCCACCGTGTCGGTGAACTTCTCACCCTCGCGCGGGGGATCGTTCAGGCGTCGTACGGAGACCCGTTTACCCACGTCAGCAGCGGTGATACGGACCTCAAGGCGCCCCGTCGCAGAGATTTCCACAGGTCAGTTCACCCCTCCTGTTCGGATCATGCCCAGGAACGGAGATACTAGGGGCGGGCATCGACGACGCCGCGCTCCCGCGCGCCAGGCGGCGGAGCCTGTGGAGGCCCGCCAGCGCCCTATCGAGGAGGAACGACAGCGTGACCTACGTCATCGCGCAGCCTTGTGTCGACGTCAAGGACAAGGCGTGCATCGAGGAGTGCCCGGTCGATTGCATCTACGAGGGCTCCCGGTCCTTGTACATCCACCCGGACGAATGCGTCGACTGTGGTGCCTGTGAGCCGGTCTGCCCGGTCGAGGCGATCTTCTACGAGGACGACGTGCCGGAGGAGTGGAAGGACTACTACAAGGCCAATGTCGAGTTCTTCGATGAGCTCGGCTCTCCCGGCGGCGCCAGCAAGCTGGGCCTGATCGAGCGCGACCACCCCTTCGTCGCCGCGCTCCCGCCGCAGGCCGAGTAATCACGTAAGCGGCCCGCACAGCTGTGCCGCCTCGGTCCCGCACGGCCTGATCGCCCTCGATCGCCGTGCGGGGCCGAGGCGTTTGCCGTACGGACGAGAAAGTGAGCGAGATCCCCGTGTCCGCAGTCTCCGACCGTCTCCCCACCTTTCCCTGGGACAAGCTGGCGCCGTACAAAGCGACGGCGGCCGCGCATCCCGGCGGCATCGTCGACCTCTCGGTCGGCACCCCGGTCGACCCGGTCCCCGAGCTGATCCAGAAAGCGCTGATCGCGGCGGCCGACTCGCCGGGCTATCCGACGGTCTGGGGCACGCCGGAGCTGCGTGACGCGATCACGGGCTGGGTGGAGCGCCGCCTGGGCGCCCGCGGGGTGACCCACCGGCACGTCCTGCCGATCGTCGGCTCCAAGGAACTCGTCGCCTGGCTCCCCACCCAGCTGGGCCTCGGCCCCGGCGACCGCGTCGCCTACCCCCGCCTGGCCTACCCGACCTACGAGGTCGGCGCCCGCCTGGCCCGCGCCGAGTACGAGGTCTACGACACTGAGACATTTGCGGCTACCGCCGCGGGGACCGAGCTGGACCCCGAGGGCCTGAAGCTCCTCTGGCTCAACTCCCCGTCCAACCCCACGGGCAAGGTGCTGTCCAAGGAGGAGCTGACGAGGATCGTCGCCTGGGCCCGCGCGCACGGCGTCCTGCTCTTCTCGGACGAGTGCTACCTGGAGCTGGGCTGGGACGCCGACCCGGTCTCGGTGCTGCACCCGGACGTCAACGGCGGCTCCTACGAGGGGATCGTGGCCGTCCACTCCCTCTCCAAGCGCTCCAACCTCGCGGGCTACCGCGCGGCCTTCCTCGCGGGCGACCCGGAGGTCCTCGCCCCGCTGCTGGAGATCCGCAAGCACGGCGGCATGATGACCTCGGCGCCGACCCAGGCGGCCGTGATCGCGGCCCTCGGCGACGACGAGCACGTCCGTGTCCAGCGCGAGCGCTACGCGGCCCGTCGCGACGCCCTGCGCACCGCCCTGGTGAATCACGGCTTCCGCATCGAGCACAGCGAGGCCAGCCTCTACCTGTGGGCCACCCGGTCCGAGTCCTGCTGGGACACCGTGGCCCACCTGGCCGACCTGGGCGTCCTGGTGGCCCCGGGCGACTTCTACGGCGAGGCGGGCGAGCGGTACGTGCGGGTGGCGTTCACGGCGACCGACGAACGCGTCCAGGAGGCCGTACGGCGGCTGGCCTGAGCCAGGGACGTGCAGAAACGCCGAAGGGGCCCAGGAAGGAAATCCTGGGCCCCTTCGGCGTGCGAGCCGGGTGATCAGCCTCCGAGGGGCAGGCTCCCCCCGACCGGCAGGGAGTCCGCCGCGGGCAGCCCGCCCTTGGTCAGGGACTCGGTCGGCAGACCGCCCTTGGCCGCGGTGGACGTGGTGTCGCCCAGGATGTCCCCGGCCGAACCGGCGGCGTCACCGGCGGTCTTCTGCGCGGCGGGCGCGGCCTTCTTGACCGCCTTGCCACTGGTCTTGCCCGCGGCCGGCACCGACTTCTTGACCGCCTTGCTGCCGGTTTCGCCCGCGAGCCCGGTGACGTTCTGCGCCGCACCGTCGACCGTGTTGCCCACGCTCGCACCGTCCAGGGCGGTCAGACCGCCGAGGTTCGGGGTGGCGGGCAGTTCCGGGGCCGCGCTGGCGGAGCCGGCCGCACCGACCCCGGCGGCCGCTCCCGCAGCGACGAGCAGCGCGGCACGGGCGATCCGGCGGGTCAGGGGGAGGGTCATGATGCTCCTTCGACGGGGGTGTGTGGTGAGGACGGTGAACTGTCCCGACCGGACTTGATCTCCGGCCTCGGACGCAGTGACTACCGCTCGAAGTCCGCGAAGGTTGCGGCGGAGTAACGTAAAGAGTTGGTAATGCGTCGCATTATCTGTTGTGGATAAAAACGGGCAAAGAATCCGAGAACGGAAAGTCTGCCGAATCCTTACAGCCCTTTGTTCTCAAGGGTTCCGCGGGATTCGAGCTCCCCCGCATCGAAAGTCCGGGGCAGCGTGGACCTCCGTCATCCGCGGTAACCCGTGCGAATGACTTCCCGCACTAGTGGGCGGTCACGATACGGACGGACCCCGTGCCCTTCTCCGCACCCGCGGCGCCCTCGGTGCCGATCGGACGCCACTGGCTGTCCGTGTTCCCGGCCGTCCACTCCCGGCCCGCGTACGACACCCGCTCAAGGCGCAGGGCGGAGGCGTTGGCCACGGCCCAGTGCGCGAGCTGCCAGCCGCGCTGAGCCCCCTCGGCGACCGGCAGGGTCAGCGTGCGCCCGTCGCTCCCGGCGCGCGGGGCGGCGGAGGGCGTGGCCGCGCCGTCGACCACGGCGCCGGCGGGCTCCAGGGCGTCCCGTCCGAAGTCCCGCGCGAGCGCGGTCCGCACCGGGTCGGTCCCCGTGACCGGGGTGGTGCCCGGACGCCCCTCGCAGGTCAGCGTGGCCGCCGAACGACCGGTCAGGGCATCGGCGAGCAACGTGGCGTCCGGCTCGTGCTTGGCGTACGCGTCCGGGTAGCCGCTGCGCTGCACGCGCTGCGCGGCGACCGTGAGCGGCAGCTTCGTGTAGTCCTCCACCTTGACCAGGTGGTCGTAGAAGATCCCCGCCGAGTAGGTCGGGTCCATGATCTCCTTCTCGGTGCCCCAGCCCTGCGAGGGCCGCTGCTGGAACAGGCCCAGCGAGTCCCGGTCGCCATGCTCGATGTTGCGCAGCGCGGACTCCTGGAGCGCGGTCGCCAGGGCTATGGTCACCGCCCGCTCGGGCAGGTCCCGCCCGGTGCCGACGGCGGCGATCGTCGCCGCGTTCACGGCCTGCTCCGGCGAGAACTCGTACACCGCCGCGTCGTCGTCGCCCGAGACGACCTTGCAGCCCGGCGCTCCCGCGCCTCCGGTGACGTACTGCACCACGAGATAGCCCGCCACCGCGAGCAGGACCACGAAGGCCGCCCCGAAACGGAAGAGGCGGCCACGGCGTCTGGGAGTGGGGGACAGCTCTGGCACGCGTCCAAGGTACTGGAGAGTAAGGCGGCCATCGAGATCGGTGCGAAAACTGATCCGACGACCGGGACGCTAGGGTCGGAGCCATGCCCGACACGCCGCTTGACCTCACGCTGGACGCCGCGCTGCTGACCGCGCGGCTCGTCGACTTCCCCTCCGAGAGCGGTGCCGAGAAGCCCCTCGCGGACGCGATCGAGACCGCCCTGCGGGCCCTGCCGCACCTCACCGTCGACCGGTACGGCAACAACATCGTGGCGCGCACCGACCTCGGCCGCGCCGAGCGCGTGATCCTCGCCGGCCACATCGACACCGTCCCCATCGCGGAGAACGTCCCCTCCCGGCTGGACGAGGACGGCGTCCTGTGGGGCTGCGGCACCTGCGACATGAAGTCCGGCGTCGCGGTACAGCTGCGCATCGCCGCGACCGTCCCCGCCCCCAACCGCGACCTGACCTTCGTCTTCTACGACAACGAAGAGGTCGCCGCACACCTCAACGGTCTGCGTCATGTGGCCGAGGCACACCCCGAGTGGCTGGCCGGGGACTTCGCGGTGCTGCTGGAGCCCTCCGACGGCCAGGTCGAGGGCGGCTGCCAGGGCACCCTGCGGGTCCTGCTGAGGACCAAGGGCGAGCGGGCGCACTCGGCGCGCGGCTGGATGGGCTCCAACGCGATCCACGCGGCCGCCCCGATCCTGGCCCGCCTCGCCTCGTACGAACCCCGCCGGCCGGTGATCGACGGCCTGGAGTACCGGGAGGGCCTGAACGCGGTGGGCATCTCGGGCGGTGTGGCGGGCAACGTCATCCCCGACGAGTGCGTCGTGACGGTCAACTTCCGCTACGCCCCCGACCGTACGGAGGAGGAGGCGCTGGCCCATGTCCACGAGGTGTTCGCGGACTGCGGGGTCGAGGAGTTCGTGGTCGACGACCACAGCCCCGGGGCGCTGCCCGGCCTCTCCCACCCGGCGGCCGCGGCCTTCATCGAGGCGGTGGGCGGGACCCCGATGCCGAAGTACGGCTGGACGGACGTGTCCCGCTTCTCCGCCCTCGGCGTCCCCGCGGTCAACTACGGCCCCGGCAACCCGCACCTGGCGCACAAGCGGGACGAGCGGGTGGAGACGGCGAAGATCCTGGCGGGCGAGGAGCGTCTGCGGGCCTGGCTGACGGCGTAGCACGACTCGCTGCGGTGGGGGGACACCGGACATACCGATGTCCCCCCTCCGTAACCCGCGTAGATCTACGCTGAGGTGGAACGAACGCAAGACGGAGGGAGCGCACATGGCTACCGGGAACCCCGCGGGCAAGAAGCAGCCGCCGGAGGAGCAGCGCCTGGGACCGGTCCTCCGACGGCGAGGTCAGGTCACGGCGAGTACGACCGACCAGCGCCTCCTGGACGCGGGTGGCCCCTCGGACTGGGTCCACACCGACCCCTGGCGGGTCCTGCGCATCCAGTCGGAGTTCATCGAGGGCTTCGGCACGCTGGCCGAACTCCCGCCCGCGATCAGTGTGTTCGGCTCGGCGCGGACGCCGGCGGACTCACCGGAGTACGACGCGGGCGTGCGGCTGGGCCGGGGCCTGGTGGAGGCGGGCTTCGCGGTGATCACCGGCGGCGGCCCGGGTGCCATGGAGGCGGCCAACAAGGGCGCGTGCGAGGCGAAGGGCACGTCGGTCGGCCTCGGCATCGAGCTCCCCTTCGAGCAGGGGCTGAACCCCTACGTCGACATCGGCCTGAACTTCCGCTACTTCTTCGTCCGCAAGATGATGTTCGTCAAGTACGCCCAGGGTTTCGTGGTCCTCCCGGGCGGCCTCGGCACCCTCGACGAACTCTTCGAGGCCCTGACGCTGGTCCAGACCCAGAAGGTGACCCGCTTCCCCATCGTCCTCTTCGGCACGGAGTACTGGGGCGGCCTGGTCGACTGGCTCCGCGACACGGTGATCTCCCAGGGCAAGGCCTCGGCGAAGGACCTCCTCCTCTTCCACGTGACGGACGAGGTGGAGGAAGCGGTGGCCCTGGTCTCCAAGGAAGCGGGCCGCTGACCCAACGACTCCTCAAACGCCGGACGGGCCGAACAGCCGGCCTCTCCGGCGTTCGAGGAGCGGGGCTCCAGGGGGCAGCGCCCGGTTCATGCCAGGCCCCGCCGGGCGACAGCCGGCGGACGGTGGCCTGCGATGGAGGCCACCATGTCGACCACCTGACGGGTCTCGGCGACCTCATGGACCCGGTACACCTGCGCCCCGAGCCAGGCCGATACCGCCGTCGTCGCGAGCGTCCCGATCACCCGCTCCTTCACCGGCCGGTCCAACGTCTCGCCCACGAAGTCCTTGTTGGACAGCGACACCAGCACAGGCCACCCCGTCGCGACCATCTCCGACAGCCGCCGCGTCGCCTCCAGACTGTGCCGCGTGTTCTTACCGAAGTCATGCCCGGGATCGATCATCACCGACTCCCGGGGCACCCCGAGGGACACCGCCCGCTCGGCCAGGCCCACGGTCACCCGCAGAATGTCCGCCATGACGTCGTCGTACGACACCCGATGCGGCCGCGTACGAGGCTCCGCACCCCCCGCGTGCGTACACACCAGCCCCACCCGATACCGAGCCGCCACCTCGGCGAGGCGAGGATCCACCCCACCCCACGCATCGTTCAGCACATCCGCCCCGGCCTCGCAGACGGCCTCCCCGACCTCCGCCCGCCAGGTGTCCACGGAGATCACCACATCCGGGAACCGCCGCCGCACCTCCGCCACGAACCCCACCGTCCGCCGCGCTTCCTCCGCCGCGGACACCTCTTCCCCGGGCCCGGCCTTCACGCCGCCGATGTCGATGATCGCGGCCCCCTCGGCCACGGCCTGCTCCACGCGCGCGAGGGCGGGCTCGTCACGGAACGTCGCCCCCTGGTCGTAGAAGGAGTCCGGGGTCCGGTTCACGATCGCCATGATCACCGGCTCGTGCGGGTCGAATTCCCGTCTGCCCAGCCTGAGCATCCCCTGTGAACCTCTCCCGTACGTCCCGATCTTCGGCCGCCTGCGACCCTAACTGTCACACTCGCATGGCACGATCGGACCCTGACACACTCGACCGCACACTTCACCGACCATGGGGACCTCAGCGATGGTTATGTTCTTGTTCCTGGTCGTCGCGCTCGCCGTCGTGGTCGCCGCGGTGACCCTCGCGGTGGTGGGCGGCGGCGAGGGCGGCGGCCCGCTGCCGGAGGCCGCCCCGGAGCGCCTCCAGGACCCCCTCCCGCTCGACCGCCCGGTGGGCCGCGTCGACGTCGAGAACCTCCGCTTCCCCCTGGCCGCCCGCGGTTACCGCATGTCCGACGTGGACGACGCCCTCAGCCGCCTCGGCGCCGAGCTCGCCGAGCGGGACTCCCGTATCGCCGACCTGGAGTCGGCCCTGTCCGGGGCCCGGTCCGGCGGCCATGTCTCCATGGAGAAGCCCGCCCAGGAGGACCAGTGACCGACGGCACGGCCCTGGCCGGCTCCGACGGCGCCCTGCGCTGCCCCTGGGCCCTGTCCACCCCGGACTACGTGACGTACCACGACGAGGAGTGGGGCCGCCCGGTCCACGGCGACGACGCCCTGTTCGAACGCGTCTCCCTGGAGGCCTTCCAGTCGGGCCTGTCCTGGATCACGATCCTGCGCCGCCGCCCCGGCTTCCGCGCGGCCTTCGCCGAATTCAAGATCGCGAAGGTCGCCGCCTTCACGGACGAGGACCGCGACCGCCTGCTGGCGGACGAGGGCATCATCCGCAACAGAGCCAAGATCGACGCCACCCTGGCCAATGCGAGGGTGCTGGCCGACTGGACCCCGGGCGACCTGGACGAACTCATCTGGTCCCACGCCCCGGAACCGGGCCCGGCCCCCAAGACCCTCGCAGACGTCCCAGCGGTCACGCCGGAGTCAACGGCCCTGTCCAAGGCCCTGAAGAAGCGGGGCTTGAGGTTCGTAGGGCCCACGACGGCATACGCCCTGATCCAGGCGTGCGGCCTGGTGAACGACCACTTGGAAACCTGCGCCGCCAGAAACCGACCTTGAGAGGCGCGGGGCTGGTCGCGCCCTGCGACGGAGTAAAGCCCCCTACCGCCCCAAGTACTTCGGCTTCTCCTTGTTCACGAACGCCTGTACGGCGATGGTGTGGTCCTCCGAAGCCCCGGCCTTGGTCTGGAGCTCGTCCTCCTTCTCCAGCAATTCGGCGAAGGAATGCGAGGCCCCGTACGCCAAAGACTCCTTGATCGCCGCATACGCCACCGTCGGCCCCTCGGCCAACGCCCGAGCAACCTTCTCCGCCTCCTCGCGGAGCGAGGACGCCGGCACCACCCGGCTCGCGATCCCCAGCTCGTACGCCTCCTGAGCCTTGATGCTCCGAGGGAAGAGCAGCAGGTCAGCGGCGCGCCCTGGCCCGACCACCCGAGGCAGCGTCCACGAGATCCCCGAGTCCGCGGTCAGCGCGACACCGGCGAACGACGTATTGAAGGCAGCCGAGTCGGCAACGACTCGGTAGTCCGCGGCGAGGGCGAACCCGAAGCCCGCCCCCGCGGCGACGCCGTTCACCCCGGCCACCACCGGCTTCGGCATCTCCGTCAGCGCCCGCGCGATCGGGTTGTAGTGCTCCCGCACCGTGCTCATCACCTGACCGGACCCCTCGGCCAGCAGCCCGATGTGCTCCTTGAGGTCCTGGCCCACACAGAACGCCCGGTCCCCGGCGGCGGTCAGCAGCACGGCCCGCACCGCGGAGTCGGCCCCCGCCGCCGTCACGGCCTCCCGCAGCGCGACCTTCGTCTCGATGTTCAGCGCGTTCATCGCCTCGGGGCGGTTCAGCGTGATCGTCGCGAGTCCGTCGCTCACCTCGTAGAGCACGGTGTCGGCCATGGCGTATCCCCTCCGGTGTTCGCGGCTCATGTCTGGCTCCTGTCTGAGGACAGCATGGCGGAGATCGTCGGGAGCGGACGTGTGACCTGCGTCAAAGAAATCGGGCCGGTTTCCGTTCGGCGGACATGCGTGCGGCCGCGCAGTATCGCAGTCACATCGCCGAATTGAGTGGTTTTGCTCGGGCGCGTTGCCCAAGCGATGCCGACTGATGTTGGTCATCGGGTCCTGCCATGCGGGATAATGGCTGGGAAGCAATGTGTTCGATGCCGGTGTCGCGTGTCCCTGAAGGACCGCGCATGCCCTCCATGGGCCGTCGGCTTTGACGATGAGCTGGTTTCAGGAAGGGGAACGAGCATGGCGGCCATGAAGCCGCGGACGGGCGATGGCCCGCTCGAGGTGACCAAGGAGGGGCGGGGCATCGTCATGCGCGTTCCGCTCGAAGGCGGCGGTCGGCTCGTCGTCGAGCTGACCCCTGACGAGGCCGACGCGCTCGGCGACGCCCTCAAGAAGGTCGTCGGCTGACGCGGAAGCGACCATACCCGTTCGGCTGCCCCGGCATCGTATGAGATGCCGGGGCGGCTGTTTTCCCGGCCGGGCCCGCTGTGCCGTGAGCCGATCCGTCGGCCGCTTCGTCGGCCTGGCCGTCAGCGCTTGACCGCGCAGAGCAGCCCGTCGCCCACCGGCAGCAGCGACGGCACCAGGTCCTGGCTCTCGCGCACCGCGCGCAGCAGCTCCCGCAGCCGCACCACCTCGGTCGGCTGCGGACCCGAGTCGACCGTACGGCCGTTCGCGAAGACGCCCTCGAAGGCCACCAGGCCACCCGGACGCAGCAGGCGCAACGATTCAGCGAGGTAGTCCAGGAACTCGAGCCGGTCACCGTCGCAGAAGACGAGGTCGTAGCCCGCGTCCGCGAGCCGGGGCAGTACGTCGAGGGCGCGGCCGGGGATGAACCGCGCCCGGTTGCTGGCGAAGCCCGAGGCGCGGAAGGCCTGGCGGGCGAACTGCTGGTGCTCCGGCTCGGGGTCGACGGTGGTCAGCACGCCGTCCGGACGCATTCCGTGCAGCAGATGGATTCCAGAGACGCCGGTCCCGGTGCCGATCTCCGCGACCGCTTTCGCGTCCACGGTGGCGGCGAGCAACCGCAGCGCCGCGCCCGTGCCGGGCGACACGGAGCGCAGCCCTGCCTCGCGGGCCCGGTCCCGGGCCCAGCGCAGCGTGTCGTCCTCGGCGACATAGGCGTCGGCGAACGCCCAGCTCGTCTGCCGGTTGCCGGTAATGACCCTCTCCTGTCCCCGTGGTTGCCTGGGCGTGACTGTATCCGTTGCGGCCGGGAACCCGCAGATGGGACCAGGCGTTTAGAGGGGTGGGAGACGCTAGGGGGGACACGGTTGGATCACGACACCGGGCCAGAGGTCGAGCACATGCTGACGCAGCTGCATGAGCCGTATCAGCCCAGATCAATGTCTCGTAAAACCGCTTATCCGGAGCTAACGGGCGAGGTGGCTATGGTAGGGGCTCCACTGGACACCACCAGAGCCGACAGGGGAGGTGCGGCTGCGCCTGTGGATCGGGGAGGAGTGCTGCGGCGCTTTCTCGGATCGGCGGGCAGGCCGAAATCCGTGAACGACACCGCTGCTGACCACGCCGACGACTACGCCCAGACCGCGACCTTCTCCACCGACGCGGACGGGCAGGCGTGGACTCCGCCCACGTGGGAGGAGATCGTCAGCACGCACAGCGGCCGCGTCTACCGCCTCGCGTACCGGCTCACCGGCAACCAGCACGACGCCGAGGATCTCACCCAGGAGGTCTTCGTCCGCGTCTTCCGCTCGCTGTCCACCTACACCCCGGGGACCTTCGAGGGCTGGCTGCACCGCATCACCACCAACCTGTTCCTGGACATGGTCCGCCGCAAGCAGCGCATCCGCTTCGACGCCCTCGGCGAGGACGCGGCCGAGCGCCTGCCCAGCCGCGAGCCGTCCCCGCAGCAGGTCTTCAACGACGCGCACTTCGACGCCGACGTCCAGCAGGCCCTCGACACCCTCGCGCCCGAGTTCCGCGCCGCGGTCGTCCTGTGCGACATCGAGGGACTGTCCTACGAGGAGATCGCCGCCACCCTCGGCGTCAAGCTCGGCACCGTCCGGTCCCGGATCCACCGCGGCCGCTCGCAGCTGCGCAAGGCCCTCGCGCACCGTTCCCCGGAAGCCCGGGCCGAGCGCCGGTCCTTCGTGCCGCGCGTGGCCGCACTGGGGGGAGGGGGCGCGACCGCGTGAGTGCGACCCGACCCGAACCGGGCGAGCGCCGTCTCGCCGAACAGCACCTGGGAGACCGGCTTTCCGCCCTGGTGGACGGAGAACTCGGTCATGACTCGCGCGAGCGGGTCCTCGCGCACCTGGCGACCTGCGCCAAGTGCAAGGCGGAGGCCGACGCCCAGCGCCGGCTGAAGAACGTCTTCGCGGAGGCGGCCCCGCCGCCGCCCTCCGAGAGCTTCCTGGCCCGGCTCCAGGGTCTGCCCGGGGATGATCTCGGCGGAGGCTCACCGCTGGGCGCGGGAGCGTTCGGCGGACTCGCCGAGCAGCCCACGCCCGGCGCCTTCGGCATACGGCGGGGCGAGCGCTTCGAGTTCGGCTACGTCCCCGCGCGGCCGCACGCCACGGCGCTCACCGGCTCCCCGGCCGGCGGCTTCCGCGTGCACCCCGTCGGCCGCCCCGACGCCGACCGGTCCTCCTCGCGCGGGCTGCGGTTCGCCTTCGTCGCCGCCGGAGCGGTGTCCCTCGCGGCCATCGCGCTGGGCGGCGTCACCACCGGCGTCCCGGCCGAGACGGACGCCCGCGGTTCCGGTTCCGGCAGCAATGTGACCCCGGCCCGCAGTCAGGGCACGGGCGCCGCGACGGCACCCGACAACCAGCGCCGCCGTGGCGTCGGGCCCCTGCTCGTGCAGGGCCAGGGGCAGCGGGCCCTCGGTGACACCCCGGCCACCGCGACCTCGGTGTCCGCGCCGCTGCTGCCCGGAGCGCCCACCCCGGGCGCCGTGCAGGCCGAGGCATCGGCCACCCCGGTGGTCGCGGGCGCTGCCGCCCTGTCCCCGCTCATACGCCCGCTCAGCGCCACCCCGCCGCTCACCCTCACCACCTGGCACACCGACCCGGAGGTCACCACCCCGGGCCTGCTCGCCGCACCCGTCCCCGACGCGACCGCGTCCCCGTCCGCCTCCGCCGCCCCTTCCACCAGCAGCCGCTGACCCGGCCTCTGCGCGGCGGCCCGCGAACCTGGTTGAATCCAGGGTGGGCCGTGTTCCCGGAGAGCAGCCGGGCGCGGCGGCGGAGTTCGAGGAGCCGCGGCCATCGCCGACGAGCCGTGCCGCGGCCGGCTGTGGGGAGAGCATGAACGAGGGGAAGCCCACGAAGGCGAAATGGTGGAGCCGTCCTCGGCTCCAGGGGCCTTCGGGCCGGACGGACGGGACGGCCGAGCCGTCGCCCGGACCGGCCCCGGTGCCGAACGCCGACGGTGACTTCGAGCTGGAGCGGCCCATCGCGGACACCTCGGCCGAGGGCGACTACGAGCTGAGCGGTCCGGCCGTGGAGACGGTCCCGTCGACGCGGAGCGGGACCGCGGCCTCGGCCGAATCCTCCGCCGCCTCCGCCGAAGCCACTCCGCTCGCGACAGCCGCCCTGCCCGAGGAAGCGGCCCCGCTCACGGAGTCCGCCCCGCTCGCCGAATCCGCGGTCCCGCCCGCCGACGAACGCCCCCGTCCCCTGCACGACCCCGACCCCTACAGCACCCCGCCCTACGGCGAGCCGGGCCCCTGGGCCCCCGCCCCTCCGGTGCAGCACCCGGCGACGACCCCGGCCCACGGCACAGCCGTACCGGCGACGGCCCCGGCGCACGGAGCAGCGATACCGACCCCGTCGCACGGCACCTCCGTACCCGCCTCGGCCCCCGCACCGTCCCCGATGCCGATCCCCCCGCCCGGCCAAGGGCACGGCACCCCCCTCCCGCCCCCGTCCTCCCTTCAGGGCGCCGCGCCCGCCCCCTGGCAGAACTACGACCCCTGGGCCCCGGCCCCCCTCACCGGTCCCCTTCAGCAGAACGGGGCCGCGGTGCGCAGCGAGGGGCAGAAGCGCAGGCGGGCCAAGCGGGTGCTGCTGATCGGCGCGTTGTTGGTCGCGCTCGTCTCCGGGGGCATCGGCGGGGCCGTAGGGACGTATCTGGAGCGGAACGGCGGGGTGGGGGACGTAGAGCTGCCGCAGGTCGGTGCGGAGCCCACCGGGCGGGCGGCGGACAGTGTCGCCGGGATCGCCGCGCGGGCGTTGCCGAGCGTGGTGACCCTGCATGTGTCCGGGGCCGAGGAAGCGGGCACCGGCACCGGGTTCGTGCTCGACGACCGGGGCCACATCCTCACCAACAACCACGTCGTACAGCCCGCCGGATCCGACGGCGAGATCACCGTGACCTTCCACAGCGGTGACACCGCCAAGGCCACCGTCGTCGGCCGGGACAGCGGCTACGACCTGGCCGTGGTGAAGGTGACCGGCGTCAGCGGGCTGAGCCCGATGACCCTCGGCAACTCCGACAACGTCCAGGTCGGCGACCCCGTCGTCGCTATCGGCGCCCCCTTCGACCTGGCGGGCACCGTCACCTCCGGCATCATCAGCGCCAAGGAGCGCCCCATCACGGCCGGCGGCGAGAGCGGCGACGCCAGTGATGTCTCCTACGTCGACGCCCTCCAGACCGACGCCCCGATCAACCCCGGCAACTCCGGCGGGCCCCTGCTGGACGCCAAGGCCCGCGTCATCGGCATCAACTCCGCGATCCGCTCCGCCGACAGCGGCTCCGAGCCGGACGGCGGGCAGGCGGGGTCCATAGGGCTCGGGTTCGCCATCCCGATCAACCAGGGCAAGCGCGTGGCCGAGGAGCTGATCAACACCGGCCGGGCCACCCACCCCGTCATCGGCGTCACCCTCGATATGGACTACTCGGGCGACGGCGCGCGGGTCGGCACCAAGGCGAGCGACGGCGGCCCGCCGGTCACCACGGGTGGTCCCGGAGACCGGGCCGGGATCGAGCCCGGCGATGTGATCACCGAGGTCGACGGGCAGCGCGTGCACTCCGGCGAGGAACTGATCGTCAAGACCCGCTCGCACCGCCCCGGCGACCGGCTGGAGCTGACCCTGGAGCGGGACGGCAAGGAGATCACCCTCGCGCTGACGCTCGGCTCCTCGGACGGCGACTGACAGAAACCTCACAGGTGTGGGCGCGTACCGGTGCCCACAAGGCAAACAACCCGGAAAACCCTCGGTCCGGACGGACCCGGAGCCGCCGGGACAGTACCGGTCGTACAGGAACGGCAGGTACCGTGGACCCGGCCCGGATCGCAAGGAGCTTCAGGTGTTCAATGACATAGGACCGCTAGAGCTGGTGACGCTCATCGTCCTTGCCGTGCTCGTCTTCGGTCCGGACAAGCTCCCGAAGGTCATCCAGGACGTGATGCGGACGGTTCGTAAGATCCGCGAGTTCTCGGAGAGCGCCAAGCAGGACATCCGGCAGGAACTCGGCCCGGAGTTCAAGGACTTCGAGTTCGAGGACCTCAACCCCAAGGCGTTCATCCGCAAGCAGCTGGACAATGACGAGCTGGGGCTCAAGGAGATCCGCAACGGCTTCGACATGAAGAAGGAGATGGCCGAGGTCACGGACGCGGTGCACGGCCGCGACGCCGACTCGTCCACCGGCTCCTCCTCTTCGTCCTCCTCGTCGTCCGGCGACCGAGTCGACATGAAGAAGAAGCCCGAAGAGCGCCCGCCCTACGACGCGGACGCCACCTGAGCCGTACGCGCGGGGCACGACCTGCGCGAACCGCGCACAGTACGCGCGCGTACGTGATGCGTTTCATACCTCCCCAAGGCGCCCGCGCGGCCTGAACACGACGTCCTGGCGCCTCGCGCGCCGGGCGGTTTCCCGGCTGCTCTCAGCAGTGTGGATATGCTGCCGAGTTGTTGTGCGGACCGTCGCCGACAAGCGAGGCCGCCCGAAGGGGGGCGGGCCGCCCGGTCCGCCGAGAGCGAGGAGGCGTCCGGGCACATGGAGACGACGAGTCAGGCAGTCGCGCAGGCGCCGGCCGCGGAGGGTGGACAACAGGTCCCCTCCGCCCGCCGCACGGTCGACGGCTACCTGCTGGCGCCCTTCCCGTGGTACGGCCTCGACGAGGCGTTCACGGGCCCGCGCTGGCTGATGCAGGTGGGTACGGCCGCCGACGGGGCCGTCGAGCACGGTTCGATCGGCCACGGTGACGAGCCGTCGGTACGCCATGAGGCGACGGAGGACCGGGAGAAGTTCGCGGTCGTGGTGACCGTCGCGGCGAGCCCGTCCCGCAGGAGCGCCGACGGCACGGGGCTGCTGGAGGCGACGTCCGTCTCCTCGGCCGCCTGGCTGGCGGGGGTGGGCCTGCTGTCCTTCACCTGGCCCGGACAGATGGACCACTCGCTGCGGGACGACTGGCTGGAGCAGCAGACCGAGACCGCCTGGGCACTCGCCGACGACCTGGCCGGATCCGAGTGGTCGACGCTCTCCCTGCCGGTGGACGGCGTCCCCACGCCCTTCCACTACCGGGAGTCCGAGTTCGGCTGGGTGCTCGCCGGGACCACGCGGCAGGGCGTGCATGTGGGGGCGTACGGGCGGGGGATGAGCGCGTACGGGCTCGGCTTCGCCGAGATCAAGGACATCGGCGAGTACGCATGACAAAGGGGCGCCTGCGGATGAGGCGCCCCTTCGCGGTACGTCGGATCAGAACTTGTTCCTCGGGGTGATCCCCAGCGACAGTCCCGAAAGGCCCCGCTGCCGGCCCCCGAGCTTCCCCGCGATCGCGCGCAGCGCGCTGCCCGCCGGGCTGTCGGGGTCGGTGAGGACCACGGGCCGGCCCTCGTCGCCGCCTTCCCGGAGGCGCACGTCGATCGGGATGGCGCCGAGGACCGGGACCGTCGCGCCGGTCGTACGGGTCAGGCCGTCCGCCACGGTCTGGCCTCCGCCGGTGCCGAAGACGTCGACCATCTCGTCGCAGTGCGGGCACGGCATGCCGGACATGTTCTCGACCACGCCGACGATCTTCTGGTGGGTCTGCACGGCGATGGAACCGGCCCGCTCGGCCACCTCGGCGGCCGCCTGCTGCGGGGTCGTCACGACCAGGATCTCGGCGTTCGGGACCAGCTGGGCGACGGAGATCGCGATGTCACCGGTGCCGGGCGGCAGGTCGAGCAGCAGGACGTCCAGGTCGCCCCAGTAGACGTCCGCCAGGAACTGCTGGAGCGCGCGGTGCAGCATCGGGCCGCGCCACACCACGGGCGCGTTGCCCGGCGTGAACATGCCGATGGAGATCACCTTCACGCCGTTCGCGGACGGCGGCATGATCATGTTCTCGACCTGGGTGGGACGGCCGTCGGCGCCCAGCATGCGCGGCACGGAGTGGCCGTAGATGTCGGCGTCGACGACCCCGACCTTCAGACCGTCCGCCGCCATCGCGGCCGCCAGGTTCACCGTCACCGAGGACTTGCCGACGCCGCCCTTGCCGGAGGCGACCGCGTACACCCGGGTCAGCGAGCCCGGCTTGGCGAAGGGCACCTCGCGCTCGGTCTGGCCGCCGCGCAGCGCGGTCGCCAGCTCCTTGCGCTGCTCGTCGCTCATGACGTCGAGCGTCACGTCGACGCGGGTGACTCCCTCGACCCGGGAGACCGCCTCCGTGACGCGCTGCGTGATCGTGTCCCGCATCGGGCAGCCGGAGACCGTCAGGTACACGGTGACCGCGACCGCTCCGTCCGCGCCGATCTCCACCGACTTGACCATCCCGAGTTCGGTGATGGGGCGGTTGATCTCGGGGTCGTTCACCGTCGACAGTGCTTCGCGCACCGCGTCTTCCGTAGCCATAAGGACGATGGTACGGCGACCGAGGGGGCCTTCGGGATGCCCCTCAGCGGTCTTCTGCGTCACGTCCGGCGGACCGTTCTGCCGGGAATACGACATGGCCGTCCCCACGGTGGCCGTCCAGGTCCTTCAGCACGTCCTGGAGTTCGGAGCGGATCCAGTCCCGGGTGGCCACCTCGCCCAGGCCGATCCGCAGGGCGGCGATCTCCCGGGTCAGGTACTCGGTGTCCGCGATCGACCGCTCGTTCTGCTTGCGGTCCTGTTCGAGGTTGACCCGGTCCCGGTCGTCCTGCCGGTTCTGCGCGAGCAGGATCAGCGGGGCCGCGTAGGAGGCCTGGAGCGAGAGCATCAGGGTCAGGAAGATGAAGGGGTACTCGTCGAACTTCAGGTCCCCGGGCGCGAAGACGTTCCACAGCACCCAGACGATGACGATGACCGTCATCCAGACGATGAACCGCCCGGTGCCGAGGAAGCGTGCGATGCGCTCCGAGAGCCGCCCGAAGGCCTCCGGGTCCCACTCGGGCAGGATCCGGCGGCGTGGCGGCCGCGGCTGGTCCAGCCGGGCCCGTGGCCGGGTGGCCGCGGTCGCCCCCGACGCGGTCCGCTCCCGGCCGCCCTCGCGCTCAGCCATGCGCCCCCGCCTCTTCGGCCTCGTTCCCGGCCTCGCCCTCGTCGAGGTGGAACTCCGTCTCCCGCCAGTCCTCGGGCAGCATGTGATCCAGTACGTCGTCCACGGTGACCGCGCCCAGCAGCGACCCCGACTCGTCGACGACGGGCGCCGCGACCATGTCGTACGTGGCGAAGAACCCGGCCACCACCGGCAGCGCCGCGTCCGGGTCCAGCGCCTGGAGATCGTCGTCGAGCAGCGCGCTGACCAGGGTGTACGGCGGATCGCGCAGCAGTCGCTGGAAATGCACCGTGCCGAGGTACTTGCCGGTCGGGGTCTCGTCGGGCGGGCGGCAGATGTAGACCTGGGCGGCGAGCGCGGGGGAGAGGTCGGGGTTGCGGACCCGGGCCAGCGCGTCGGCGACGGTCGCGTCGGGCCGCAGCACGATCGGCTCGGTCGTCATCAGACCGCCGGCCGTGTGCTCCTCGTACGCCATCAGCCGCCGCATGTCGGCCGCGTCGTCGGGCTGCATCAGGCTCAGCAGCCGTTCCTTGTCGTGCTCGGGCAGCTCGGAGAGCAGGTCGGCCGCGTCGTCCGGGTCCATGGCCTCCAGGACGTCCGCGGCCCGCTCCTCCTTCAGCTTGCCGAGGATCTCGATCTGGTCGTCCTCGGGCAGCTCTTCCAGCACGTCGGCCAACCGGTCGTCGTCGAGGGCGGCGGCCACCTCGGCGCGCCGCTTGGGGGAGAGATGGTGCAGCACGTTGGCGAGGTCGGCGGGGCGCAGTTGCTCGAAGGTGGCGAGCAGGTTCTCCGCGCCCTGGCCCTTCTCCTCCAGCGAGAACCCGGTGACGGCGGACCACTCCACGGTCAGCGACTCGCCCTTGGCCCGCCTGAGCGGCCCGCTCTTGCCGCCCCGGCGCACGAACACCCGGTCGACCTCCCAGTCCCGCCGGGCGGGCAGCTGCTGCACCGACAGATCCAGCACCGTGACCTCCTCGCCGGTCTCGGTGAGGATGACCCGGCGGTCCAGCAGCTCGCCGAAGACCAGCCGCTCGGTGGGCCGCTGCTCGAAGCGGCGGACGTTGAGCACGCCGGTGGTGATGACCTGCCCGGACTCGATGCTGGTGACCCTGGTCATGGGCAGGAAGATGCGGCGCCGGGTGGACAGTTCGACGACCAGTCCGAGCAGCCGTGGCGGCCGCCGTCCGACGCGCAGCATGGCGACCAGATCGCGGACCCGCCCCACCTGGTCGCCGTTCGGGTCGAAGGCGGCGATGCCGGACAGATGGGAGACGAAGACCCGGGGTGTGCCCCCTGCCATGACCGCACCTCCTCGCACCGGGGTGTCCGTTATGCCCGCTCGGATGGGCTTCAGGCTAGCCCGTCCGGATCCGATACGCCCTGGTGAGCGGTCCGGACGGACTGGCTCCGCCGCGCGTTCCCGACCCCGGTACGCTGCCGTACGCCGACCAGGACCCCGTCAGAGAGGCAGCTCACCTGTGACTGCGATTCCCCAGGGCCGAACCCTCCGGGCCGCGCTGCTGAGCGCGCTGTGCGCCCTGGTCGTGACGGGTCTGACGGGGTGCAGCAGTGAGGACCCGGACGCGGGCACGAACGGCGTCGGCAAGCTGTCCGCCGACCAGATCCAGCGCAAGACGCTGGCCGCCGCCGAGTCCGCCGACGCGGTTCGCCTCTCCGGGAACGTGGTGACCAGTGGGCGCACCTACAAACTCGACATGAGCCTGAAGGACGAGGGCGGCATGGGCTCGGTCACCGCCGAAGGGGCGACCTTCCGGCTGCTGCGGGTCGACGAGCAGCTGTTCCTGATGGCGGACGCGGACTTCTGGAGCGGCGGGGACGCGGACGCGTCGGCGGCCGCCAAGCTGAACGGCAAGTACGTGAAGGTGCCGCGGACGGACCCCTCGTACAAGAAGTTCATCGGCTTCACGGACATGGATGTGCTGCTCGACGGGCTGCTGACCCTGCACGGCAAGGTCGAGACCGACGGCCGCCACGAGCAGTCCGGCACCCGCACCGTCCGCATCACCGGCGACCAGGGCTCGGGCGGCTCGCTCGACGTCTCCCTGGAGGGCACCCCGTACCCGCTGCGCATGGTCCGCGGCGGCGGCGCGGGCACCCTGACCTTCTCCGCCTGGGGCAAGAACTTCACCCTGGAGGAGCCCAAGAAGGGCGAGACGGTCGACTACGGCAAGCAGCTGCCGACCTCGTAGGCCGCGCTACTTCCGCTTGCGGCCCTTCAGCAGGAGCTTCGGCAGGCCCGCGGGGATCGGGCGGCGCGTGGTGGCCGGGGAGGGCAGGGGCGCCGCGGACAGGTCGGCGTCCGGCAGCTGCGCGGTCGCCCCGGTCGGCTCCAGGCGCAGCACCCGGCACTCCCGGCCCCAGCGCTCCGGCATCGCCTCGCCGTCCGGCGCGTTCAGCCGCTTGCCCTTCAGTTCGGCGACCGTCACCTCCCACTGCTCGGACCCCGAGGTCAGCTCCACGACCTTCGCCGACCAGGAGACCAGCCGGCCCCCCTTGTCCTTGCTGCGGACCGTCACCTCGGCCGCGCCCCCGTCGGAGAGCCCGGTCAGCGGCTGCTCGCCGGGCCCGTCGCCGACGACGCACGCCGCGCCCTCGTGCCACACATGCCACAGCGCGCGAGCCGGGACACCGGGTCCCTGGACCCAGATCAGCCCGGACTTCTTCGTGGCCTCCTCGACGAGGGCCTGATCGAGCAGCTCACTTGTCATGAGCCCAGCCTAGCCAGCCCCACCGGACAGTCCCTAGAGCCAGCCGTTGCGCTTGAGCGTGCGGTGGATGCCCAGGCAGAGGGCGACGGTCACGCCGAGCACGAGCGGGTAGCCGTACTTCCAGTGCGTCTCGGGCATGTAGTCGAAGTTCATGCCGTACACACCGCACACCATCGTCGGTACGGCGATGATGGCCGCCCATGAGGTGATCTTCCGCATGTCCTCGTTCTGGGCCACGGACGCCTGGGCGAGGTTGGCCTGGAGGATGGAGTTGAGGAGCTCGTCGAAGCCGACGACCTGCTCCTGGACCCGGACGAGGTGGTCGGCGACGTCCCGGAAGTACTTCTGGATGTCCGGGTCGATCAGCCGCATCGGCCGCTCGCTGAGCAGCTGCATCGGCCGCAGCAGCGGCGACACCGCGCGCTTGAACTCCAGGATCTCGCGCTTGAGTTGGTAGATCCGTCCGGCGTCGGTGCCGCGCGGGGTGCCCTTGCGGCCCGGCGAGAAGACGTCCGTCTCCACGTCGTCGATGTCGTCCTGGAGCGCGTCGGCCACCGCGATGTAGCCGTCCACGACATGGTCGGCGATGGCGTGCAGCACCGCCGAGGGCCCCTTGGCGAGCAGCTCCGGGTCGTCCTGGAGCCGGTGCCTGAGCGCCCGCAACGAGCCCTGTCCGCCGTGCCGGACGGTGATGAAGAAGTCCCGTCCGGTGAAGCACATCACCTCGCCGGTCTCCACCACCTCGCTGGTGGCGGTGAGTTCGTCGTGCTCGACGTAGTGCACCGTCTTGAACACCGTGAACAGCGAGTCGTCGTACCGCTCCAGCTTGGGCCGCTGGTGCGCCTGCACCGCGTCCTCCACGGCCAGCGGGTGCAGCCCGAACTCCGTGGCGATACCGGCGAATTCGGCCTCGGTCGGCTCGTGCAGCCCGATCCACACGAACCCACCGTCGCGCCGCACCTGACGCATCGCCTCGTGCGGGCTCAGCTGCCGTCCGCTCTCGACGCGCGCGCCGTCGCGGTAGACGGCGCAGTCGACGACGGCGGAGGGCGTCGCTGGGTCACGGGTGGTGTCGTACGCGCCGCCGTCCATGCGCATGCCCTTGCGCAGCGCGGGACGGGACGGACGGACCGCGGCACGGAGGTCACGGATCATCGACATGGCAGGCTCCTTCGCGAGCAGGCAACGAAAGGCCGCTGCGGCGGGTGGAACTACCCGGAATGGGGACGTCCTGGCTCTTGGATGTTTGGCACGTCCACAAAGCGGGGAGCACCGCACCGTCGCGGTGGCGAGCTTCGCTGCTGGTTCAGCTACTGCTGCTGACTGACAGATCAGGCAAAACGAAACGAAGGCTCTTCCGCGGTGAAAGGCAGACGAGAGGTGGCAGCCGGCTAGAAGCAGAGCAGCTACGTCAGTGGCGGGAAGAGCGGGTGCTACTGCACGGTCGACTTCGATCCATTGCAGCCCCACCTCCTCCGGCCGGTCCCTCGTAAGGGAGTGTCCTCGGCGTCGGGGCCTGACTGCGACGTGTCAACGTGCTGCCCCGAACCACCGCGCAAGAGTATCAGCCGACTGAAGTGTCAAGGCGCTGCTTTGCCCGGTACTGACGAGTTCTATGCTCGCCGCATGGTTGATGTTCTTCCTCTGGTCGAGGCCCGGTTGCGCTCCGCGCTGGGCGAACCGGACGCCCGCGCCGCGGTCACCTTCCTCGGCACGGACCGCGTCGAAGTCCTCCGTTTCCACGAGGGCGACATCGTCCGCTACGCCACCCTCGGCATGTCCGCGCACCCCATGTCCGACCCCACCGCGGTGCTCGCCGACCCGGTCAAGGGGCCGCGCGCCGAGCTGGTCCTCTCCGTCCGCACGGGCCTCGCCGACACCGACAAGGCGCTTCGGGCGCTCGCCGTGCTGGCCGCGTCCCCGCAGGTCGAGGGTGTGGTCGTGGCGCCCGGTGCCTCGCTCGACGTGGGTGAACCGCTGTGGCCCGGCGCCCCGTTCACCTCGGTGCTGGTCGCCGAGCCGGGCGGGCTGGTCGAGGATCTGGAGCTGGACGAGCCGATGGATCCCGTCCACTTCCTGCCGTTGCTGCCCATGACCCCGAACGAGGCCGCCTGGAAGCGGGTGCACGGCGCCCAGGCCCTTCAGGAGCGCTGGCTGACGAGCGGGACGGACCTCAGGGATCCGTCCCGCGCCTCGGTCTCGCTGACGTGAGCACTGACGTGAGCAAGGTCACCAACCGGCCGTAGGAATGCGTCAGTTGGCATCCGTCAGTTGGCAAAGACGGCGACCCCGCCCTCGGCCGCGTGCCGCTCCTCCAGCTCCTCGGCCTCGTGCGTGAGCGCCTTCCGCCGTACGACGACCACGACGGCACCCAGCACCGCGGTGACCGCCGCCACCACGAACGGCATGCGGACGTCGGTCCACTCCTCGATCTTCGGCGCGAAGTAGGGCGCCGCGGCGGCCGCGAACCAGCGCACGAAGTTGTAGCCGGCGCTCGCCACGGGCCGCGGGGCGTCCGAGACGCCGAGCGCCAGCTCCGTGTAGACGGTGTTGTTCACGCCGATGAAGGCGCCGGACAGGATCGTGCAGACGACGGCTGTGGTGTGGTCGCCGTAGCCGAGGACCAGTACGTCGGCCGCGAGCAGCAGCAGTGAGCCGCCCAGCACCTTCAGCGAACCGAACCGCCGCTGGAGCCGCGGTGCCACGAGCACCGAGAACACGGCGAGCAGCACACCCCAGGCGAAGAACACCGCCCCGGACTTGTACGGGGTCATGTCCAGCACGAACGGGGTGAAGGCCAGCACGGTGAAGAACGTGTAGTTGTAGAAGAACGACGAGGCCGCGGCGGAGGCCAGACCGCCGTGGCCGAGCGCCTTGAGCGGGTCGAGCAGCGAGGTCTTCCGGGCCGGCTTCGGCTGCTCCTTCAGGAACGCCGCGATGCACAGGAAGCCGACGGCCATCAGGAACGCCGTGCCGAAGAACGGGTAGCGCCAGCTCGCGTCGCCGAGCAGGGCGCCCAGCAGCGGTCCGCAGGCCATGCCGAGACCGAGCGCGGACTCGTACAGCAGGATCGCCGCGGCGCTCCCGCCCGCCGCCGCGCCGACGATCACCGCGAGGGCGGTGGAGACGAAGAGGGCGTTGCCGAGGCCCCAGCCCGCCCGGAAGCCGACCAGTCCGGCGACCGAGTCCGAGGTGCCGGCGAGGCCCGCGAAGACGACCACCAGGGCGAGGCCGAGCAGCAGGGTCCGCCGGCCGCCGATCCGGCTGGAGACGACGCCGGTGACCAGCATCGCCACGGCCGTGATCAGGAAGTACGAGGTGAAGAGCAGGGAGACCTGGCCGGCCGTGGCGTCCAGGCCCTGGGCGATCGACGGCAGGATCGGGTCGACCAGGCCGATGCCCATGAAGGCGACGACGGACGCGCCGGCGGTCGCCCACACGGCCTTGGGCTGGCGAAGGAGGCCGCCGGCTCCCGCGTCGAAGGGGTCCATGGTGACTCCGATCCCGAAATCCCGATGATCTCGATGGAGATGGTTGGTGTTTACATACAATAAGTTAGCTCGGCTAATTAATGCAAGATACATCTAAAATTGGCCGGTCGGCCTGTTCCGCCCGGACGGGTGATCGTCCTTGACGTGGCGCGGAAGGGGTAGGACCGTGGAGCCCTATGAGGGGCGAACCCAGTTGCCCGAAGTGTGGTGGCCGGGTCAGGGCTCCCGGACTCTTCGCCGATTCCTGGCAGTGCGATGTGCACGGGACCGTGCATCCACTCCAGCCCGTGATCCCGCCCAGCGTCGAGGCCCTCAGCGTCGTCGTGCATCGCACGCAGGTACCGGTGTGGATGCCGTGGCCGCTGCCGGTCGGATGGCTGTTCACGGGTGTGGCGTGCGCGGGGGACGACCGCAGCGGTGGCCGTGCGACGGCAGTGGCCTGCACCGGCCCCGGGCCGCTCGGCGGCATGGGTGAGCTGATCCTGGTGGCCGAGGAGCTGGGGGTCGGACTCGGTGCGCGGTACGCGGGGATCGACGGGCCGGATCCGGGGCCGTACATGAACGTGGAGAAACCCGCGCAGGCGAAGGTGCTGGCCGCGGGGCGGCCGACGCCGCTGTGGCATGTCACGAGCGCGCCGGACGACCGGGCGGTCTTCGCGGGGGAGGCCCTGGGGCTGTGGCTGTGGGCCGTGGTGTGGCCCGAGCAGTCCGGGCTGCTGATGTACGACGAGCTGGTGCTGACGGATCTGCGGGACGCGGGGGCGGAGGTCGACCTGGTGCCCTGCGGGGCGCTGTCACCTCGGTTGCTTGAGCCGTAGGGCGCCTGTCGGGGCGGTTCACCGCTCGTTCGTAAGAAGTGAACCCCGGGTTCAGGTGTGACATGAGCCCGTTCGAATAGCAGCTATCCTGGGCTGGTCCCTGTTCCGTCTCGCCCTGTTGGAGCTCGCGCGTGCGTATCGACCTGCACACCCACTCCACCGCGTCCGACGGTACGGACAGCCCCGCCGAACTGGTGCGCAACGCCGCCGCCGCGGGTCTTGAGGTGGTCGCGCTCACCGATCACGACACCACCCGTGGGTACGCCGAGGCCATCGCCGCGCTGCCCGCGGGGCTGACTCTGGTGACCGGGGCCGAGCTGTCCTGTCGTATCGACGGGATCAGCATGCACATGCTGGCCTATCTCTTCGATCCCGAGGAGCCGGCGCTGCTCGCCGAGCGGGAGCTGGTCCGGGACGACCGGGTGCCGCGGGCCCAGGGCATGATCGCCAAGCTGAACGCGCTGGGTGTGCCGGTGACCTGGGAGCAGGTCTCGCGGATCGCCGGTGAGGGCTCGGTCGGACGGCCGCATGTCGCCTCCGCGCTGGTCGAGCTGGGCGTCGTGCCGACCGTGGGCGACGCCTTCACGCAGGACTGGCTGGCCGACGGCGGGCGGGCCTTCGTGGAGAAGCACGAGACGGATCCCTTCGAGGCGATCCGGCTGGTCAAGGGCGCGGGCGGAGTCACCGTGTTCGCCCATCCCGCGGCCGCCAAGCGGGGCCGTACCGTGCCCGAGTCGGCCATCGCGGAGCTGGCAGCGGCCGGACTCGACGGCATCGAGGTCGACCACATGGACCACGACCCGGACACCCGGGCGCGGCTGCGCGGCCTCGGCGCGGACCTGGGCCTGCTGATGACCGGCTCCAGCGACTACCACGGCAGCCGCAAGACCTGTGTGCTCGGCGAGTACACGACCGACCCAGAGGTCTACGGCGAGATCACCCGGCGAGCGACCGGGGCGTTCCCGGTGCCCGGGACCGGCGGAGCCTGAGGCAGTCCCTCACGCCGACCCCCTTTCACTTCTTCGCAAGGCCTCTTCACTGATGTTCGACGTTGCCGTCTTCGGCTCTCTCTTTTTGACCCTTTTTGTCATCATGGATCCCCCTGGGATCACCCCGATCTTCCTGGCGCTGACCTCGGGACGCCCGGCGAAGGTGCAGAAGCGGATGGCCTTCCAGGCCGTCTGTGTGGCGGGCGGTGTGATCGCCGTCTTCGGGCTCCTCGGCCACCAGATCCTGAACTACCTGCATGTCTCCGTCCCCGCGCTGATGATCGCGGGCGGTCTGCTGCTCCTGCTCATCGCGCTCGATCTGCTCACCGGCAAGACGGACGAGCCGAAGCAGACGAAGGACGTCAATGTGGCGCTCGTACCGCTGGGCATGCCGCTGCTGGCCGGGCCCGGCGCGATCGTCTCCGTGATCCTGGCGGTGCAGAAGGCCGACAGCGTGGCCACGCAGGTCTCGGTGTGGGCGGCGATCCTCGCCATCCATGTCGTGCTGTGGCTGGTGATGCGGTACTCGCTGCTGATCATCCGAGTCATCAAGGACGGCGGTGTGGTGCTGGTGACCCGGCTCGCCGGCATGATGCTCTCCGCGATCGCCGTGCAGCAGATCATCAACGGCGTCACCCAGGTCATCCAGTCGAGCTGATCCGATGACCGTCGTCCGCTGACCACCGGCACGCGCAGGGCCCCGTACGGCGTTTCCGTACGGGGCCCTGAAGCTTTGGTGAGTGGATCCGGGTTACGAGGCGGAAACCTCTGCCGGGCGGATCCACAGCCGCTGTCCGATCGCTGCGGCCTGCTGAACGATCCGGTTGACGGAGGCGGCGTCCACGACGGTGCTGTCCACGGTCGTGCCGTTGACCTCATCGAGTCGCATGATCTCGAAGCGCATCGCTTCTCCCTTCGTCTGGTTCCTTGGTACGCACTAGTCAACGGCATGCGTGTTACAAACATTCCCTACGCTAAGGAAATTTTTCGAACGGCTAATTACTGACCGGTAAGCGGTGCCAGCAAGACCGAGCGGGACCGGTTGTATTCGCAGCGTGACCGCCGGGACAATGGACGCGATGAACGACGACCTCTCGGCGCTCGGCGCCCGTATCGACCGCACCAACGAGTTGCTCCAGCGCATGCTCGCCGAGGTGGCGAAGACACCCTCGACCCATGCGATCTTCGTCGACGCGGGCTATCTCTACGCGGCCGCCGGCCGGCTCGTCGCCGGGACCGAGGACCGGCGCGCCTTCGACCTGGACGCCGAGGGACTGATCGAGGCGCTCATCGACCGCGCCCGGACGATCTTCGCCGACAGCAGGCTGCTGCGCGTGTACTGGTACGACGGCGCCCGGCGCCGGATCCACACCGCCGAGCAGCAGTCCATCGCCGAGCTGCCGGACGTGAAGGTGCGGCTCGGCAACCTCAACGCCAACAACCAGCAGAAGGGCGTCGACTCGCTGATCCGCACCGACCTGGAGTCACTCGCCCGGCACCGCGCCATCAGCGACGCGGCCCTGCTCGGCGGTGACGAGGACCTGGTCTCCGCGGTGGAGGCGGCGCAGGGGTACGGCGCCCGGGTCCACCTGTGGGGCATCGAGGCGCCCGAGGGACGCAACCAGGCCGAGCCGCTGCTCTGGGAGGTCGACAGCCAGCGCACCTTCGACCTCGACTTCTTCAAGCCGTACGTCTCCCGGCGCACGGCCACCGCCTACGAGGCGACGGCGGCCCGGCCCACCCGCGAGGACGTCCGCTTCGTCGGTGCGCAGATCGCCGCGAAGTGGCTGGCGGCGCGGGGCCGGGAGTCGCTGGTGGAGCTGCTCCCCGGACATCCCTATCTGCCGGGCTCCGTCGACCAGGATCTGCTGGTCGAGGCGGAGGGGCTGCTGCAGTACTCCCTGCGCGGACAGGCGGACCTGCGGCGGGCGCTGCGCGACGGCTTCTGGGAGCACCTTCAGGCGCAGTACTAGTCGCGCTTCGCGAGGCCGTCCCAGAAGTCGGCGAGGGCCTCGGCGGTGGGCAGGGGCCGTTCGATGTTGGGGGAGTGCTCGGCGCCCGGGACGACGGTGCGGCGGGCGCGCAGCCGTTGGGCCATCTCGTCGAGGACGGGCACCGGCCAGGTGACGTCCTTCTCGCCCGACAGGACATGGAACGGCAGCGGTACGGCGGCCAGTTCGGCGACCCGGTCCGGCTCGGCGCACAACTGACGCCCCGCTGCGGCGAGTTGGGCGGGCTTGTTGCCGAGCCAGCGGCGGCGCAGCTGCTCCAGGCCGCCGAGACCGCGAGCCGGGCCGCCGACTTCCTCCGGCGGACCCATGGCCAGGATCGCCTCCCACACCTCCGGCATCGTCATCCCGGCGAGCGCGTCCCGCAGCAGCTTGACGCGCTGCTCCTGGGACACGGAGATCCGGGCGGGACCGGACGCGACAAGCGTCAGCGACCGGAACGAGGAGTGGTCCAGCAGGGCGGCGGCACGCGCGACCTGGCCGCCGAAGGAGTGCCCGACGAGATGGACGGGGGCGTCGAGCGCGGCCGCCTGCGCCAGCACGTCTCGCGCCAACTCGCCCTGCGCGTAAGCCGACTCGTCGTCCGCGGGCCCGTCCGACTCGTACTGTCCCCGCCCGTCCACGGCGACCGTACGGTACCCCCGCGCCGTGAGCGGCTCATGCAGCAGCGTGAAATCCTCCTTGCTCCCGGTGAACCCGGGCAACAGCACGACGACACCACGCCGCTCCACCCCGTCCGGCACCGGACAGTCGACGACAGCGAAGTCCCCGCGCGCCGTGCGGAGGGGGTAGGCGCGGGCGCCCGGGGGCGGGGTGAGGGGGGTGGGGGTGGTCACGGGGCGAGGGTAGCGGGGGGTGGGGTGGGGGTGTTCGGCGGGTGGGCGGGCCCGTCGGCTTGGCTCGGGGCGGGGCCGGGTACGCGAACGGCCCGGCTCCACTCGGGGTGGGGCCGGGCCGTTCGGTTGGGAGATCAGCTCTCCGTGGGCTCTGCGGCTACCGTCGCCTTTCGGGTGCGGCGGGTCCGGGGCTTCGCCTCGGGGACCTCCGCGGTCTCGACCGCTGCCGTCGTAGCCTTGCGGGTCCGGCGGCGCGGGGCAGTCGGCTCGTCCGCGGCCTGGGCCGGGATCTCGGCGGGCTCGGCGGCGACCGCGGTCTTGCGGGTGCGGCGCGTCGTCGGCTTGGCCTCGGCGGTGTCGACGGCCGCTTCCGCCGCCTTGCGGGTGCGGCGGGGCTTGGTCTCCGTAACCGTCTCCGGCTCCGGGGCGGCCTCCGCCGTCTTGCGGGTACGGCGCGTCTTCGGCTTCGCCTCGACGGCCTCCGCGGTGTCCACCGCGACCTCCGCCGCCTTACGGGTCCGGCGGCGCGGGGCAGCCGGCTCCTCCGCGGCCTGCGCCGGGATGTCCGCGGGCTCGACGGCCTTGCGGGTCCGGCGGGGCTTGGTCTCGGCGGCCGTCTCCGGCTCCGGGGCGACCTCGGCGGTCTTGCGGGTGCGGCGCGTCTTCGGCTTCGCCTCGACGGCCTCCGCGGTGTCCACCGCGACCTCCGCCGTCACCTTGCGGGTGCGGCGGGGCTTGGTCTCCGTAACCGTCTCCGGCTCCGGGGCGGCCTCCGCCGTCTTGCGGGTGCGGCGCGTCTTCGGCTTCGCCTCGACGGCCTCCGCGGTGTCCACCGCGACCTCGGCCGCAGCCTCCGTCGTGGCCTTGCGGGTGCGCCGGGGCTTCGCCTCGGTCGCCTCCGCGGTGTCGAGCACGGCCTCGGCGACGGGCTCGGCCGCCTTGCGGGTACGGCGACGCGGCTTGGTGGCGGCCGGCTCGGACTCCGCGGTCACGGATTCCTGCGACTCCACGACCGGCGCCGGCTCCGCTACGACGGTCTCCTCCGCCGAAGTCACCGTCGGCTCCGCGGACTTGCGGGTCCGGCGGCGGCGCGGCTTGTCCGCGGCCTCGGTGCCCGCCTCCGCCGTGGCAACCGTGCCCTCGGCCATGGCGGTCGTGCCCTCCGCCGTGTCGAGCGCGGCTTCCGCCGACTCGGTCGCGGTGGACGCGGTCTGCACCGCCTCCGGTGCCGCTCCGCCACGGGTACGGCGACGGCGGCGCGGGGTGCGGGTCGCGGACTCCTCTGCCGACGGGGCCGACGGGGTCGCCTCGGTGGCGTCCGTACCGGCCGGAGCGGCGTTCGGGTCCAGCACGGCCCCGCCACGTGTACGGCGACGGCGGCGCGGCGTACGCGCGGAGCGCTCGCGGTCGGCGGAACGGGACTCGTCCCGGCCCTCACCACGACCACCCCGGCCACGCGCACCGCGACCACCGGTCTCGCCGAGGTCCTCGAGCTCCTCCGCGTCGAGCCCGGCGCGCGTACGCTCCGAGCGCGGCAGGACACCCTTGGTGCCCGCGGGGATGCTGAGCTCCTCGAAGAGGTGCGGGGAGGTGGAGTACGTCTCCACCGGGTCGTTGAAGTTGAGCTCCAGCGCCTTGTTGATCAGCTGCCAGCGCGGGATGTCGTCCCAGTCGACGAGCGTGATCGCCGTACCCGAGGCCCCCGCGCGGCCCGTACGGCCGATGCGGTGCAGGTACGTCTTCTCCTCCTCGGGCGACTGGTAGTTGATGACGTGCGTCACGCCCTCGACGTCGATACCGCGAGCGGCGACGTCGGTGCAGACGAGGACGTCCACCTTGCCGTTGCGGAAGGCGCGCAGCGCCTGCTCACGGGCGCCCTGGCCCAGGTCGCCGTGGACCGCGCCGGACGCGAAGCCACGCTGCTTGAGCTGGTCGGCGAGATCGGCCGCGGTGCGCTTCGTGCGGCAGAAGACCATGGCCAGTCCCCGGCCGTCGGCCTGAAGTATGCGCGCGACCATCTCGGGCTTGTCCATGTTGTGCGCGCGGTACACGTGCTGCGAGATGTTCGCGACCGTCACGCCCTCGTCGTCCGGCGCGGTGGCGCGGATGTGCGTGGGCTGCGACATGTAGCGGCGCGCGAGACCGATCACCGCGCCCGGCATGGTCGCCGAGAACAGCATGGTCTGGCGGCGGGCCGGAAGCATGTTGATGATCTTCTCGACGTCGGGCAGGAAGCCCAGGTCGAGCATCTCGTCGGCCTCGTCGAGGACGAGCGCCTTGATGTGCTTGAGGTCGAGCTTCTTCTGGCCCGCGAGGTCCAGCAGTCGGCCCGGGGTGCCGACGATGACGTCGACGCCCTTCTTCAGGGCCTCGACCTGCGGCTCGTAGGCGCGGCCGCCGTAGATCGCGAGAACGCGGACGTTCCGCACCTTGCCGGCGGTCAGCAGGTCGTTGGTGACCTGGGTGCACAGCTCGCGGGTGGGGACGACGACGAGCGCCTGCGGGGCGTCCGTCAGGTCCTCGGGCTTGGCGCGCCCGGCCTCGACATCGGCGGGGACGGTGACGCGCTCCAGGAGCGGGAGGCCGAAGCCCAGCGTCTTGCCGGTGCCGGTCTTGGCCTGGCCGATGACGTCGGTGCCCGAGAGGGCGACGGGGAGCGTCATCTCCTGGATGGGGAAGGGATTCACGATACCGACGGCTTCGAGGGCCTCGGCGGTCTCGGGAAGGATCCCGAGCTCTCGGAAAGTCGTAGTCAGGGTGCTGCCTCTTCTGTGTGCGCGGTGCGAGGCGAGCGCGGGGGTCTGTGACGGACCGTGCCGGGGGACGTCGGCTGCCATACGGTCGGGCCGTAAGGCACGGGACCACTGCCGACGCTCTAGCGCTCGTACCGCTGAGGGTGTCCCCCCGGGAATCCGTACGCACAGTGCCGTACGGACGAGGGGCTGTCGGGTCGGAGCCGATCGGGCCACCGACCGGGCATCCTCATACGTGCGGCCCGTCGAGACACCGTCGAATTACGTCGACGTACTCAGCAGGCGCATTACCACCATACCCCGGAATCGCGCACACGCGATGGCCGATTTGGTCACGTAGTCGTTGTCACACTGATTGACCAGGGACTTCCCCCGTGCGACGAGCGGGCTATTGTGCGCTTCATGACCACCTCTGACAAGCCTGACCCGGCCGCGGACAGCACGGACGCACCCGTCGAGCACACGGGGGTCGCCGCCCAGGACTGGGCGACCGCCTCCGCAGATCCGCAGTACCGCGCCGCGGTCGTCGACCTGCTGGGCGCGCTGGCGTACGGGGAGCTTGCCGCGTTCGAGCGGCTCGCGGAGGACGCCAAGCTGGCGCCGACGCTGGCGGACAAGGCGGAGCTGGCGAAGATGGCGTCGGCCGAGTTCCACCACTTCGAGCAGCTGCGTGACCGGCTGACGTCGATCGGTGAGGAGCCGACGCGGGCGATGGAGCCGTTCGTCGCCGCGCTGGACGGGTTCCACAAGCAGACGGCGCCGTCGGACTGGCTGGAGGGGCTCGTCAAGGCGTACGTCGGTGACTCGATCGCCAGTGACTTCTACCGGGAGGTCGCGGCGCGGCTCGACTCGGACACGCGGGAGCTGGTCCTGGCCGTGCTCGACGACACGGGGCATGCCGGGTTCGCGGTGGAGAAGGTGCGCGCGGCGATCGACGCGGATCCGCGGGTGGGCGGGCGGCTCGCGCTGTGGGCGCGGCGGCTGATGGGGGAGGCGTTGTCGCAGTCGCAGCGGGTGGTCGCTGACCGGGACGCGCTCTCGACGATGCTCGTGGGTGGCGTGGCCGACGGGTTCGATCTGGCTGAGGTCGGGCGGATGTTCTCCCGGATCACTGAGGCGCACACCAAGCGGATGGCCGCGCTGGGGCTGGCCGCGTAGCGCCTCTTGCAGGGGGCGGTTTCCGTTGTTGCGCGGCCGGCTGCTGCCCGGTGGGGGCTGGTCGCGCAGTTCCCCGCGCCCCTTCAGGTGGGATCGGGCGCCGGTTGTCTGTCTGCGCCCCTAGCGCTTCTTCACGCCGTTGCCCGGCGGCCCAGTCTTCCCCCGGACGGGCGGAGGAGCAGGGAGAGGGACGCCGCCGAGACCGCTGCCGCGCCGGTGAGGATCAGGAACAGGTTGCCCAGGTCCAGTGCCGTGTGGGTGATGAAGGCGCCGAAGAGGGCGCCTGCCACGCCGGTCGGCAGGACCAGTGCGGGCGTGGGCAGACGGTGCGGGAGGCGGCGGGTCGCCGCCCATGCCAGGGCCAGGCCGAGGATCGCGGAGCTCAGCGCTTCCAAGAGCATGTTGGGGTCCCTCCCACATGGCCGGCCTGCTCGATACGGTCGTAGCCCGTCTTACCCCTGACCTGCGGAATCCAATCCTCCCCTGTGTTCGAACTGTGGTCCATCCGTGAAGGAGAACGGGTGGGGCGGCGATGGACGGACGGCGGAGGAATGACGGAGGAACGACGGAGGGCCCGGCGGTTCGGAAACCGCCGGGCCCTCCATGTGCAGCTGCTGTCTACAGCGCGCCGAAGCCCACCTTGCGCGGGGCCGGCTCGCCGAGCTCGACGTACGCGAGACGGTCGGCCGGGACGAGGACCTTGCGGCCGTGCTCGTCGACGAGGCTCAGCAGTGCCGACTTGCCG
The DNA here is from genome assembly GCF_027270315.1 of Streptomyces cinnabarinus. Classification (NCBI taxonomy): domain Bacteria; kingdom Bacillati; phylum Actinomycetota; class Actinomycetes; order Kitasatosporales; family Streptomycetaceae; genus Streptomyces; species Streptomyces cinnabarinus. Next base: position 5,874,333 of record NZ_CP114413.1, read on the forward strand.
GACAGGGCCTCGGACACCGCCCGCTCGACGTCCTCGGCACTCTGACCGCTCTCCAGAACGATCTCGCGCGGCGCGTGCTGCACGCCGATCTTGACCTCCACGGCTATGTCCCTCCGACGGTCAGTGAAGTGCGCGGCCTACCGCGCCGTACCCAGCACACATTAGCCCGGTGAGGGGACGTACACGCTCCGCGCAAGAACGCCAGGAGCGAACAGTGCGTGGGAACAAAGTGTCGTCGGTGGTGCCGTCAGTGGTGCTGGTCGATGCCGTGCAGCGGGAAGCCCGCGATACCGCGCCAGGCGAGCGAGGTCAGCAGCTGCACCGCCTGGTCGCGCGGCACGCTGCGGTCGCTGTGCAGCCAGGAGCGCGCCACGACCTGCGCGAGGCCGCCGAGGCCGGAGGCCAGCAGCATCGACTCCTCGCGGGAGAGGCCGGTGTCCTCGGCGATGACGTCGCAGATCGCCTCGGCGCATTCGTTCGTGACCTTGTCCACGCGCTCGCGCACGGCGGGCTCGTTGGTCAGGTCCGACTCGAAGACCAGCCGGAAGGCGCCGCCGTCGTCCTCGACGTAGGCGAAGTAGGCGTCCATGGTCGCGCGGACGCGCTGCTTGTTGTCGGTCGTCGACGCGAGCGCATGCCGTACGGACTGGATCAGGGCTTCGCAGTGCTGGTCCAGCAGCGCGAGGTACAGGTCCAGCTTGCCCGGGAAGTGCTGGTAGAGCACGGGCTTGCTGACGCCCGCGCGCTCGGCGATGTCGTCCATCGCGGCCGCGTGGTAGCCCTGCGCCACGAAGACCTCCTGCGCGGCGCCCAGCAGCTGGTTCCGTCGGGCACGGCGCGGCAGGCGCGTCCCTCGCGGGCGCGCCGCCTCTGTCTGCTCGATGGCTGTCACGCCGCCTCCCAAAGTCGTCCACATGCGGTGTGCGCCGCGTCGCCATCGTACTTTTCGGTAACCCTGGTGTGCGCGGTGCGAGCGCAGAATTTCACGGACCGGACGGTGGCGAAAGCCGTGCGGAAGGTTTCAGAGCGGGATGTCCGGGGCAAAAGGCTGCCTCCCTTCCTGCTCGGCGGTGCTGGTGATGCCCCTGGGCATCGCAGGTCACCGATAGTCGTCCTCGTCCTGCGAGACGACCCGGGCCTGTTCCGCCAGGTCGGCGACGTTGGCGCGATCCTGGTCGGCACCGGTCAGCGGATCGTCACGGTCCGGCGAGAGGGCGGCGTGCTGCTCGGCGGCGTCGGCCGCGGGGGCCTCGACGTCGAACTCCTCGGCCTCCTGCCTTTCCTCGTCGGCGAACGTCTCGGGATCGCTGGGGTCTACGGCCATGGTGGGCTCCCTTCCTACGAACGTCCCTGGGGGAAGCAGGGGCCACACGCGGGTGCCCTCTGTACGAGCCTAGGAGACACCCGATTCCGACGCTATGCGATCCGCGTCCGGAGGGTCACTCCTCGCGCATCGGAGTGGTCGGGGGTGTGCAGGGGTGCGAAAGGGGTTCATGGGGCGTGGTGCGCGCGCGGGACACACAAACCTCTTGTGACGGCGAACACATGAACCACTGCGTGATCGTCTCGTAACATTGCCGCATGTCTTCGACCGAGCTGCCGTCCGCCGCACCGGCGGCCAACGTACTGCCGAAGGTGGCGACCGTCAGGGTCGCGGAGGGTGAGCGGCTCAGGTCGGTCGGGCTGCCGGGGATCACCCTGACGGTACGGTCCAGGCCACCGGCCCGCGCGGGGCTGCCGCCCGCCCTGTACGTCCACGGTCTCGGCGGCTCCTCGCAGAACTGGTCGGACCTGATGCGGCAGCTGGAGGGCGTCGTCGACGGCGAGGCCGTCGACCTGCCGGGCTTCGGCGACTCGCCGCCGCCGGATGACGGCGACTACTCGGTCACCGCCCACGCGCGGGCGGTGATCCGCCATCTCGACGCCTCCGGTCGCGGTCCCGTACACCTCTTCGGCAACTCGCTCGGCGGCGCGGTCGCCACGCGCGTCGCCGCCGTACGGCCCGATCTCGTCCGTACGCTCACGCTCGTGTCCCCCGCGCTTCCGGAGATCCGCGTCCAGCGCACCGCCGTGCCGACGGCGCTGCTCGCGCTGCCCGGCGTGGTCACGCTGTTCAACCGGATCACCAGGGAGTGGTCGGCGGAGCAGCGGGTGCGCGGGGTCCTCGGTCTCTGTTACGGCGATCCCGCACGGGTGAGCGCGGAGGGGTTCCGCAACGCCGTGGAGGAGATGGAGCGGCGGCTTCAACTGCCGTACTTCTGGGACGCGATGGCGCGCTCCGCGCGGGGTATCGTCAACGCGTACACGCTCGGCGGGCAGCACGCGCTCTGGCGCCAGGCCGAGCGCGTCCTCGCCCCGACGCTCCTCGTCTACGGCGGCCGGGACCAGCTGGTCGGCTACCGCATGGCCCAGCGCGCGGTTCACGCCTTCCGTGACTCCCGCCTGCTGAGCCTGCCGGAGGCGGGGCATGTGGCGATGATGGAGTACCCGGACGTGGTGGCACGGGCGTTCCGGGAACTGCTGGCCGAGGGGGATGATGGGACGGCCCCGCGTGCGGGCGCCGTCGACGGCGGTGCGGTCCTGAAGGACGCTGGGGCCGCGAATGACGGTGGGGCCATGACCGAGACCGCGGGGAGCTGAGGCGCGAGTGGGACGCCACAGTCGGCGAGGGCCTGCGCCGAAGAGCGAGGCAGCCGCGGACTCGGCCGGGCGGCGCAGGGGGGCGCAGGGGGGTTCTCGGGCTCCTCAAGCGCCTCGGGCGCCTCAGGCTCCTCAAGGGGGTCCGGGGGGTCCGGGGGGTCCGGGGGGTCCGGGGGGTCCGGGGGTTTCTGACGGGGCGCCGACTCGCGGAGTCCCTAGATTTCCTGACGGCACGCCGGCTCATGGTGTGCCCAGGTATGCCGATGGAACGCCGGCTCATGGTGTGCCGCGCTACGCCGACGGCACTCCCGCGCGTGGGGTGCCCCGGCTTCCTGACGGCACGCCCGCGCATGGGTTTCCGCGGCTTCCCGACGGGACCCCGGCGTACGGGTTTCCGCATCTCCCTGACGGGACTCCGGCGCACGGGTTCCCCCGGCTGCCTGATGGCACTCCCGCGCATGGCAGCCCTCGGTTCCCGGATGGCACTCCCGCGCACGGCTTTCCACGGGTCCGGGGTGGGCACCCCGAGCAGCGTGAACAGGGTGGTGGCTGGGGCGAGTTGAGGCCCGGTCAGGGGGCGGCCGCCGGTGGGGTCGCGGGTGGCGTCTCGATACCGCGGCAGCGGCCTCCGGGGTTCCACGGCGGGCCGAAGCAGGAGTATGTCGACGCCTTCGACCAGGACGTCGACGTCCTCACGCCCCGCACCTCCGCCGATCCCTACTCCACCGTCACCGACTGGTCCGCCGCCGATGTCGGCGTGCCCAGCGACACCGGCTCCGGCTACCCGCCGCCCACCGGCAAACCCGCGTCCGGCAGGAGCCCCAAGGGGCGTGCCTTCACCGGTATCGCGGCCGCCGCCGTCACCACCGTGCTCGCGGTCGTGGTCGCCGGCCAGGTCACGGACCGGGGCGCGGACTCCGGCGTACGGTCTCAGCCGGCCACCGACCAGGCGCGGGACGCCCGGGACCCCGCGTCGCGCGGGGACGAGCGGCCGACGCCCTCCGAGCCCGCCGCGGCGCCGCTGACGTACGAGCAGAAGATGGGCAAGACGTACGCGCTCAGCGCCACGCTCGACGGGTCGGGGAAGTTCGACGCCGTGAAGGGTGTCGACAAGGCGCCCGGCGCGGGGCAGAAGTTCACCTACCGCGTCGATGTCGAGCAAGGGCTCGGGCTGGACGGTGAGCTGTTCGCGCAGGCCGTGCAGAAGACCCTGAACGACGACCGGAGTTGGGCCCATGACGGGGCCCGTACCTTCGAGCGGATCCACTCCGGCGAACCCGACTTCGTGATCACCCTGGCCAGCCCGGGGACGACCGCCGAATGGTGTGCCAAGTCGAGCCTGGACACGACCGTGGACAATGTGTCCTGCGATTCGGCCGCCACCGAGCGCGTGATGATCAATGCCTATCGGTGGGCGCAGGGGTCGGAGACCTTCGGGGACCGCATTCACGCCTACCGGCAGATGCTGATCAACCACGAGGTCGGTCACCGGCTCGGCTTCCACCACGTGACCTGCGACAAGGACGGCGAACTCGCCCCCGTCATGCAGCAGCAGACCAAGTTCCTCGACCATGACGGGATCAGCTGCCGCCCCAACCCCTGGGCGTATCCCGGGAGTTGACGGGCGGCTCAGTCGTCACGTTGACATGCGTGGAAAGTTCATACATATTTCTGCGCATGTCGTCCCACCGCGTGTCCGCCCGCGCAGCCATCGAGCTGGCGCTGATCGGCGTGACCGCTCTCTGCGTGGCCGACGTTCACTGTCGCTGACGCCCGCCCCTGGCGTGTGCGTCGCGCGTTCCTTCCTTCGGTTCCCTCCCTGACCAGGCCCCCGTTCGGGCTGGTTCGGGGCTCCGGCGACTCATGCGTCCGGGCAGACGTCTGTGCATCTCTGTCTCACATTCCGTCAGCCTGTCTCTGTATGCGAGAGGTCGTTCTTCGATGCGTCCATCGTCCCTGCTCAGCGCCCGCGTGGCCGCCGTCCTGGTGGTCCTTGCCACAGGCGCCGCCGCCTGCGGCCCCGAGGACAACGATGCCAAGGGGTCGGCCGGAGACTCCACCCCGCACCAGGGCGGCACACTCACCGTCCTGAACTCCAATCCACAGCAGGACTTCGATCCCGCCCGGCTGTACACCTCCGGCGGCGGAAACGTCCCGTCGCTGGTCTTCCGCACCCTCACCACCCGTAACAGGGAGGACGGCGCGGCGGGCGCCGAGGTCGTCCCCGACCTCGCCACCGACACCGGGCGGCCCAACAAGGACGCGACGGTGTGGACGTACACCCTGAAGGAGGGCCTGAAGTACGAGGACGGTACGCCGATCACCTCGGCCGATGTGAAGTACGGCATCGAGCGGTCCTTCGCCGCCGAACTCTCCGGTGGCGCCCCCTACTTGCGGGACTGGCTGATCGGCGGTGCCGACTACGAGGGGCCGTACAAGGACAAGGGCGGTCTGGGCTCGATCGAGACGCCGGACGCGCGGACCATCGTCTTCCGGCTGAACAAGCCCGAGGGCGAGTTCCCGTACCTGGCCACTCAGACGCAGTTCGCGCCGGTGCCCGAGGCCAGGGACACGGGGACGAAGTACGAGGAGCACCCGGTCTCCTCGGGGCCGTACAAGGTCGTGAAGAACGAGAACGACGGTGAGCGGCTGATCCTGGAGCGGAACACCCACTGGTCCGCCTCGACCGACGCCGAGCGCAAGGCCTACCCGGACCGGATCGACGTACGCTCCGGGCTCGACCCGGCCGTGATCAACCAGCGGCTGTCGGCGTCCCAGGGGGCGGACGCGGCGGCCGTCACGACGGACACCAACCTGGGCCCCGCCGAGCTGGCCAAGGTGACCGGTGACCAGGAGCTCGCGTCCCGCGTGGGGACGGGGCACTTCGGCTACACCAACTACATCGCGTTCAACCCGAAGGTGAAGCCGTTCGACAACGCCAAGGTGCGGCAGGCGATCGCGTACGCGATCGACCGCTCGTCCGTCGTCAACGCGGCGGGCGGATCGGCGCTGGCCGAGGCCGCCACGACCTTCCTGCCGAGCCAGAAGTCCTTCGGCTACACGCCCTACGACCACTTCCCGGCCGGTGGCTCCGGCGACCCGGCCAAGGCCGAGGAGCTGCTGAAGGAGGCGGGTCACGCGGACGGGCTCACCGTCACGCTGACCCACTCCAACGCCAAGGACTTCGAGACCAGCCCGGAGTTGGCGACGGCCATCCAGGACGCGCTGAAGAAGGCGGGTATCACGGTCGAGCTGGAGGGCCTGGAGGAGAACGACTACTCGGACAAGATCCACAACGCCGGGACCGAGCCCGGGTTCTTCCTCGCCCACTGGGGTGCCGACTGGCCTTCCGGCGGCCCCTTCCTCGCTCCGATCTTCGACGGCCGGCAGATCGTGAAGAACGGCGCCAACTTCAACACCAGCTTCCTCAATGATGATTCGGTCAATGCGGAGATTGACGCGATCAACAAGTTGACCGACCTTGACGCGGCCGCCCAGAGGTGGGGTGCCCTGGACAAGGAGATCGGCGAGCGGGCACTGACCGTGCCGCTGTTCCACCCGGTCTACAAGCGGCTCTACGGCGAGGACATCAAGAACGTCGTGATCAGCGACTGGACCGGTGTGCTGGACATCTCGCAGGTCGCGGTCAAGTAGCGCGATGAGTGAGGCACTTGTCGCCGTCGACGCGCCCGGGGCGGTCAGCGCCGCCCCGGGCGCCTCGGGGGCACGTCGGTTCCGGCGGCGGCTGCGGACGCAGCGCGCCGCCCTGGTCGCGGCAGGCGCGGTCGCGCTGCTGATCCTCGTCGCGCTCGCGGCACCCCTGCTCACGGCCCTGGAGGGCCAGGACCCGACCACCTATCACCCCGCCCTGGTGGACTCCGCGCGCGGAGGGGTGCCGATCGGGTCCTTCGGAGGCGTCAGCGGCGAGCACTGGCTGGGCGTCGAGCCGCAGACCGGGCGGGACCTGTTCGCGCGGCTGGTGTACGGCGCGCGGGTGTCGCTGGGGGTCGCGCTGGCCGCGACCGTCGTCCAGATGTTGATCGGTGTCTCGATGGGGCTCGGGGCCGCGCTCGGTGGTCAATGGGTTGATCAACTGTTGAGCCGGTGCACGGACATCATCATCGCCATGCCGCTGATGATCATGGCGTTGGCGCTGCTGGCGATCGTCCCGTCGAGCTTCCCGCGGCCCGTGCTGGTCGCCCTCGTCATCGGTCTGATCGGCTGGGGCAACATCGCGAAGATCGTGCGCGCCCGCACACTCACCCTCAAGGAGCTCGACTATGTCGCCGCGGCCCGGCTCAGCGGCTGGGGCACCCTCCGGATCGCCCGCCGCGAACTGCTGCCCGGAGTCGCCGCGCCCGTCATCACCTACGCCGCGCTCCTCGTCCCGTCCAACATCAGCGTCGAGGCCGCCCTGTCCTTCCTCGGCGTCGGGGTGAAGCCGCCGACCCCGTCGTGGGGACAGATGCTCACCTCCGCCGATGTCTGGTACCAGGCCGCCCCGCAGTACCTGCTGCTGCCCGCGGGCGCCCTGTTCGTCACCGTCCTCGCCCTGACCGTCCTCGGCGACGGCGTCCGCACCGCCCTCGACCCCCGCGCGGCCTCCCGCCTGCGCGTCGGAACGGGCCTCAAGAGGGAGTCCGGGGCATGAACTTCGTCGTGCGCCGCACGCTCGGCGCCCTGGTCACCCTGCTCGCGATCTCGGTGATCATCTACGTCGTCTTCTACGTCACCCCCGGCAACGTCGCCCAGATCACCTGCGGTCCGCGCTGCTCGCCCGTCCAGGTCCAGCAGGTCGCGGACCAACTGCACCTCGACGACCCGCTGTATGCGCGCTACTGGCACTTCCTGGAGGGCATCGTCGCGGGCCGGGACTACTCCACCGGCACCGCCGTGCAGCACTGCCCGGCGCCCTGCCTCGGGCTGTCGTACCAGAGCGACCAGCAGGTCACCCGGCTGATCCTGGCCAAGCTCCCGGTCAGCCTCTCGCTGGTGCTCGGCGCTATGGTGCTGTGGCTGGTCCTCGGGGTCGGCACCGGGGTGCTCTCGGCATGGCGGCGCGGCCGGCTCTCCGAGCGGATCCTCACCGGCGTCACCCTCGCCGGGACCGCCACGCCGGTCTTCGTCATCGGCCTGATCCTGATGATCGTCGTCTGCGGTGAGCTGCGGCTGCTGCCCTTCCCGCAGTACGTGAACCTCACCGAGGACCCCGAGCAGTGGGCCTGGAACCTGCTGCTGCCCTGGCTCTCGCTCGCCCTCATCGAGGCCGCCGCGTTCGCCCGGCTCACCAGGGCGTCGATGCTGGAGACACTGGCCGAGGACCACATCCGCACCTTCCGCGCGTATGGCGTGGGGGAGCGGTCGGTGGTCGGGCGGCACGCGCTGCGCGGGGCGTTCGCGCCGGTCATCGCGCTCAACGCCAACAACGTGGGCTCGGCGGTGGGCGGCGCGGTGCTCACCGAGACGCTGTTCGGACTGCCCGGAATCGGTCGGGAACTGGTCCATGCGGTCCAGGTGGTCGACCTGCCCGTCGTGGTCGGCATGGTCCTCGTCATCGGGTTCTTCGTCGTCGTCTCGAACGCCGTGGCGGATGTGCTGTACGCGGTGGCGGACCGAAGGGTGGTGCTGGCATGAGCCTGGTCGAAGTCACCGGCCTCTCCGTGGAGTTCGGCGACCTGAGAGCCGTCGACGACCTGTCCTTCCGGCTGGCGCGGGGCGGCTCGCTCGCCCTGGTCGGGGAGTCCGGCTCGGGCAAGTCCACCGCCGCGGCCGCCCTGTTGGGGCTGCACCGGGGTACGGGGGCGCGGGTGAGCGGCGCGGTGCGGGTCGCCGGGGTCGACGTGGAGGAGGCGTCGGAGGAGGAGATACGGCGGCTGCGGGGCGCCAGGGCCGCGATGGTCTTCCAGGACCCGCTGTCGTCCCTGGACCCGTACTACGCGATCGGCGACCAGATCGCCGAGGTGTACCGCGTGCACACCCGCGCGTCCCGGCGCGCGGCACGCGCGCGTGCGGTGGAGGTACTGGACCGGGTGGGCATCCCGGACCCGGTACGGCGCTCCCGCGCGCGCCCGCACGAGTTCAGCGGCGGCATGCGCCAGCGCGCCCTGATCGCCATGGCGCTGGCCTGCGAGCCCGGGCTGCTGATCGCCGACGAGCCGACCACCGCGCTGGACGTGACCGTGCAGGCCCAGATCCTCGACCTGCTGCACGCCCTGCGCGCGGAGACCGGCATGGGGCTGCTGCTCGTCACGCACGACGTCGGAGTCGCCGCCGAGAGCGCCGAGGAGGTGCTGGTGATGCGGCACGGGCGGGTCGTCGAGCACGGGCCGGTCGACGCCGTCCTGGGATCGCCGGCCCAGCCGTACACGCGTGAGCTGCTCGGTGCCGTCCCGCGCGTGGACGCGCCGCGGGCGTCGTCTTCAGCGGTCTCGGAGGACGTAGCGGCATCGGGGGACGTAGCGGCATCGGGGGACGTAGCGGCTTCGGAGGAGGCGGTCTCGGAGAAGTCGGCGGTCTCGGAGGAGGTCGTGCTGGAGGCGAGTGGGCTCAGCCGGGTGTTCGGGCGGGGGAGGCGGGCGGTCACGGCCGTGGACGGGGTGTCGCTCACCGTCCGCCGGGGCGAGACGCTCGGCATCGTGGGGGAGAGCGGCAGCGGGAAGACCACCCTCGGGCGGATGCTCGTCGGGCTGCTCCGGCCCACGGCGGGCGAGGTCCGGCACGCGGGGCACGCGCGCGTGGGCGTCGATCCGGCGGTGCAGATGGTCTTCCAGGACCCCGTCTCCTCCCTCAATCCCCGGCGCACCGTGGGCGAGTCGGTCGCGGCCCCGCTCCGTGCGCGGGGAGAGCGGGACGAGGGGCTCATCAGGGGGCGCGTGAGGGAACTGCTGGAGCGCGTGGGGCTCGAAGCGGCGCACTACGACCGCTACCCGCACGAGTTCAGCGGGGGACAGCGACAGCGCGTGGGCATCGCGCGGGCGCTCGCCGCCGACCCGCGCGTCATCGTCTGCGACGAGCCCGTCTCCGCGCTCGACGTCACCACACAGGCCCAGGTGGTCGCCCTTCTCGGCGAGTTGCAGCGCGAACTCGGACTCGCGCTCGTCTTCGTCGCGCACGACCTCGCCGTCGTCCGCCAGGTGAGCGACCGGGTCGCGGTGATGCGCGACGGGAGGATCGTCGAAGAGGGCCCGGCCGATGCTGTGTACGACCGCCCGCGCGAGGCGTACACCCGTCGGCTGCTGGCCGCCGTACCGGCCCTCGACCCGGCTCTCGCCGCCCGACGGCGGGTCGAGCGGCGGGAATTGGCCGTGACCTAACGAAACGTAACTGCATGATCTCTTAGCGCGACGAAACGCGACCCGCACGGGAAAGTTACGACCGTTCACCCCTTTTGGTGGCGCGATGGACAACCGTCCGTCGCGCCACCGCCTTGTCCGCATACGTTCGTCCCGCTGCGAGCCGTCGGGTCAACGGCGGCTCCCCTTACGGGAGATCGGGGGTGCGCTCGTGCGCATCGGACTGCTTACGGAGGGTGGCTATCCGTATGTGAGCGGTGACGCCAGGCTCTGGTGCGACCGGCTCGTGCGCGGGCTCGGGCAGCACGAGTTCGACGTCTACGCGCTCAGCCGCAGCGAGCGCCAGGAGGACGAGGGCTGGGTCCCGCTGCCCTCGCAGGTCCGACGGGTGCGGACGGCGCCGCTGTGGAGCGCGGAGGAAGACGGGGTGGCGTACGGCAGGCGTGCGCGCCGGCGCTTCAGCGAGCACTACGGCGCGTTGGCGGCGGTGTTGTGCGCCGGTGCGGACGAGGCTCGCGGCGGGGGTGCGCACAACGGGGGCGTGTGTTCCGAAGGCGCGTCGGATGACGTGGCGGACCGTTTCGGCAACGCGCTGTACGGGCTGGCCGAACTCGCGCGTGACGAGGGCGGCCTGGCCGGCGCGCTGCGCTCCGAGACCGCCGTGCGCGCTCTGGAGGGCGCGTGTCGTGCGCCGCGCGCCCTCCGCACGGCGCGCGAGGTGCGCGTACCCGAGCTCCTCACTGTCGCCGCGCACCTGGAACGCGCGCTGCGCCCCCTCTCGCTCGACTGGTACGAGGACGACGGCCTGGGCTCGGTCGACCTCTGCCACGCCGCCTCCGGTGGGCCGGCCGCCCTGCCCGGACTGCTCGCCCGCCACTTCTCCGGCGTACCTCTGCTGGTGACGGAGTACGGCGTGCGGCTGCGCACGCACTACCTCGCGGCCACCGACGCGCCGCCCGCCGTACGGGCGCTGCTCGCCGCCTTCCACGGCCGGCTGGCCGCCGAGATCTACCGGCGGGCCGAGGTCATCACCCCCGGCAACGCGCACGCCCGCCGCTGGCAGGAGCACTGCGGTGCCGACCGCGCCAAGCTGCGCACCGTCTATCCCGGCATGGACGCCGCCCGCTTCTCGGAGGTCGGCGAGGCCCCGGAGGCCGCCGACCCGGACACGCTGGTCTGGGTCGGCCGGGTGGAGCCCGCCAAGGACCTGGTGTCGCTGCTGCACGCCTTCGCCGAGATCCGCAAGGAGGAGCCGAAGGCGCGGCTGCGCATCGTCGGTGCCGCCGCGGGTGCCGAGGGCGAGGCCTATCTCGGCCACTGCAAGGCGCTGGCCGCGCAGCTCTTTCCCGACGAGGCGGTCGGTCTGCACGCCGTCGGCGACAACCCCGTCTCCTTCGAGGAGATCGGTGGACCGGAGCTGCCGACGGCTGCCGACGCGTACGCCGCCGGTGCCGTGACCGTGCTGTCCAGCGTCGTCGAGGGCTTCCCGATCAGCCTGGTCGAGGCGATGCTCTGCGCCCGCGCGACGGTGTCGACGGACGTCGGCGCGGTGGTGGAGGTCATCGGCGGCACCGGGCTCGTCGTGCCGCCGCGCAATCCGCGTGCGCTCGCGGAGGCGTGCGTGGCACTGCTGCGCGACCCCGAGCGCCGTGCGCGCCTGGGCGCGGCCGCACGAGCGCGTGCCCTCGAACTGTTCACCGTCGAGCAGAACGTCGCGGCATTTCACGGCATTTACCTGGAGATCGTCGCGCGCTGCCCGGTGCGCCGGGTTGTTCTGGACGAGACGGGCGAGCCGCTGCCGTTCGCCGTACCCGCCGAGGCCCATGTCCCCGGCCGCTGGACCGGTCCGGCGGCACGGCTGGTGGCCCGCGGCGGCCCCGGCTGGGCGGCGGGCCCCGGCTGGGCGGCGGCGGGACCGCCGGTACGGGCAACTCCCCACGTGGCCGTGGAGGGCGCGCGATGAGCGGACTGGGCGAACTGGACCGCCCCGGGAGACCGAGCAGCCCCGGGGGCTGGGACGTGCGGTCCAAGGAGTGGGCGGGGGATGAGACGGACATGCCGGAGTCCGCCGTACCGGAGTCCGTCGTAGTGGAGTCCGGCGAGCCGCGGTCCGCGCCCGCCGGCGAGCGTCCGCAGACCGCCGGGCGGCGCACGACCGTCGACCCGGTGAAGGCGCTGATGCACCGGCACCGTGAGCTGTGCGAGCGGGCCGTGGACCCCCTGGAGATCGCCGCGGGACTGGAGGCGCACGGCGTCACCGATCGCACCGCCGGGCGCTTCCGGCACCGGGACGTGTTCTCGCTCGCGGAGGAGATGTACGCGCGCGTGCCCCGCGACGGCGACGCCCCGGCACGCACCACGACCCCGGACGCCCCCAGGGCGCGGGCCGACGGGGCCGTACTCGCCCTGCTCCCCGGGGTGTTGTGCGCGGCGACCGTGACCGGCCTGCGGCTCACCGAAGGACAGCCCCGGCTGATCGTGGCCGTCGTGGGCGCGCCGGCCGTGGCCCTCGCCCTGCGCGCGTCCCTGTCCCGTGGCCCGCTGCGCCTAGCGGACCGCGTCCAACGCCCCACCGCGGCCTGGACCTGCTGGCTGATCGCCTACGCGGCCCTGGGTGACGCGCTCCTGAGCGCCGCCCTCACCGGTGGCCCCGACGCCCCGCCCACAGGTTCCCCGGGCGGCGCCTGGCCCTCGGCCGCCGCCGGCGTCCTCGCCCTCTCCCTGTCCTGCGCCCCCGCGGTCTGGTGCGCCCACCTCTTCGCGGCCCGCGCCCGTCGCAGACTCGCGGCCAGCCGGGGCCTGGAGGAGTACGCCACCGCCGTACGACCGCTGCTGCTCGGCACGTTCGCCCTGTACCTCGCCGCCCTCACCGCACTGCTGGCCCTGTCCGGAATCGCCCTCGACGAGCCCGCCGCCTACCCCCAGATCCTCACCCTGGGCGCCCTGCTCCTGCTCGCCCGCCTTCTCGCCGCCCACGGCTTCACCCACGCGCCCGCCCTGGTCCTCACCGTCGCGACGGCCGCCGAGGCCCTGGCGCTCGCCTCGGCGTTCGCCGCCCGGCTCCCCGGCTGCGCCTTCCTGGCCACGCCTGTGGAGTTCCTCGTCACCACCTGGGGCCCGGGCGCCGTGCCCACGCTCGTCTGCGGCGCGGGCGCCCTGACCCTGCTCATCCACTCCTCCCGCACCCTGACCCGAGCCTCGGCCCACGCCACGCCGGACGTCCCGTGCTGACGCGCCGCACGCGCAGGTCCCGCACCGTCCTTTCGAAGGAGAACCCCACATGATCACCTCCCGACCCGAGCTCTCGGCCCCGGGAGCCGCGCGATGAGAGTCCTGCTGATCGGAGCCAACGGCTACCTCGGCCGCTATGTCGCCGACCGTCTGCTCGCCGACCCCGCCGTCCAGCTCACCGCGCTGGGCCGCGGCGACGACGCCGACGTGCGCTTCGACCTCGCGTCCGGCAGCCCCGGCGCCCTCACCCGCTTCCTCGACGCGGTCCACCCGGGCGTCGTCGTCAACTGCGCGGGCGCCACCCGCGGCGGCGCCCGCGAACTCACCCGCCACAACACCGTCGCCGTCGCCACCGTCTGCGAGGCGCTGCGCCGCAGCGGCTGCGGCGCCCGTCTGGTGCAGATCGGCTGCGGCGCCGAGTACGGACCCAGTCAGCCCGGCTCCTCCACGGCCGAGGACGCCGTCCCGCGGCCCGGCGGCCCGTACGGCGTGAGCAAGCTCGCCGCCACCGAACTCGTCCTCGGCTCCGGCCTGGACGCGGTGGTGCTGCGGGTCTTCTCCCCGGCGGGCCCCGGCACCCCCGCCGGCTCCCCGCTCGGCCGCCTCGCCGAGGCCATGCGCCGCGCGATGCAGTCCGGCGACGGCGAGCTCAAACTCGCCGGACTCGGCGCCCAGCGCGACTTCGTCGACGTGCGCGACGTCGCCCGCGCCGTGCACGCGGCCTCCCTCTCCGCCGCGCAGGGGGTCATCAACATCGGCTCCGGCCGCGCCGTCCGGCTGCGCGACGCCGCCGCGGTCCTCGCCCGGGTGGCGGGATACGGCGGCGCCCTCCACGAACTCGACGGCCCGCCCGGCCCGCTGCGCGCGTCCATCGGCCACCCGCGCTCCGAGTCCGACCACGCGGCCCCCGTCGCGTACCCGTACCCGGATGGCTGCGGCAGCTGGCAGCAGGCCGATGTGCGCACCGCGCGCGACCGGCTCGGCTGGCGGCCCCGGATCAACCTCGAAGAGTCCCTCGCAGACATCTGGATGGAGGCGGCATGCCGCATCTGACCAGCACCAAACCCGGCAGCACCGGCACCGGCCTGTGCACCGGCCTCGGCGTGCCCGGCTTCGCCCACCCCCTCGTCGCCCCGGCCGAGTGGGCCGAACTCACCCGCCCCGGCACCCCCGTGCACTGGGCCGCGCTCAATGTCTCCGACGGCCCCGGCAGCCGCCCCGACCCGCACTGCCTGCAGGCGGCCGCCCGGCTGCGCACCGCCGGTGTCCGGGTCCTCGGCCGGCTGGACACCACCTACGGCGCCAGCCCTTTCGGGGAGGTGATCTCCGAGGCCCACCGCTATCTCGACTGGTACCAGGTCGACGGCTTCCTGCTGGACCGCTGTCCCACAGAGCGGACCGCGCTCCCCGAGATCCGGCGCACGGTCACCACACTCCGGGCGCTGCGTGACGACGCCCACATCGTCCTCGGCCACGGCACGCATCCCTACCCCGGCTACGCCGAGCACGCCGACCAGCTGGTCACCTTCTCCGGCCCGTGGAGCGACTACCGCTGGTCGCAGGTGGCGGAGTGGACCGCGGACTATCCCCCCGACCGTTTCTGCCACTTCGTCCACGGAGTGCCCCTCGGCCATCTGGAGGAAGCGCTGCGCGTCGCCCGCTGGCAGGGGGCCGCCACGATCTGGTTCACCGACCGCACGGACGGCTGCGGCCGCACCGATCCCTGGGAGACCATGCCCGGCTACTGGGACGAAATCGTCTCGCGGATCGGAACGGGTGTCTCGGAATGAAAAAGGCCATGGCACTGTTACGGAGAGAACAACCGTAGTGATGAACCGACCAACGGAGCCCCCGTGTCGCTGCCACCCCTGGTCGAGCCAGCTCCTGAGCTCACCGTAGACGAGGTCCGCAGGTACTCCCGCCACCTGATCATTCCCGATGTGGGGATGGACGGGCAGAAGCGGCTCAAGAACGCCAAGGTGCTCTGTGTGGGCGCCGGCGGCCTGGGCTCGCCGGCGCTGATGTACCTGGCCGCCGCGGGCGTCGGCACCCTCGGCATCGTGGAGTTCGACGAGGTCGACGAGTCGAACCTGCAGCGCCAGATCATCCACAGCCAGGCCGACATCGGCCGCTCCAAGGCCGAGTCCGCGCGCGACTCCGTCCTCGGCATCAACCCGTACGTGAACGTGATCCTTCACGAGGAGCGGCTCGAAGCCGACAACGTGATGGACATCTTCAGCCAGTACGACCTGATCGTCGACGGCACCGACAACTTCGCCACGCGCTACCTGGTGAACGACGCCTGTGTGCTGCTGAACAAGCCGTACGTCTGGGGCTCGATCTACCGCTTCGACGGCCAGGCCTCGGTCTTCTGGTCCGAGCACGGTCCCTGCTACCGCTGCCTCTACCCGGAGCCCCCGCCGCCGGGCATGGTCCCCTCCTGCGCCGAGGGCGGCGTGCTGGGTGTGCTGTGCGCGTCCATCGGCTCCATCCAGGTCAACGAGGCCATCAAGCTTCTCGCGGGCATCGGCGAGCCGCTGGTCGGCCGCCTGATGATCTACGACGCCCTGGAGATGCAGTACCGCCAGGTCAAGGTCCGCAAGGATCCGAACTGCGCGGTCTGCGGCGAGAACCCCACCGTCACCGAGCTCATCGACTACGAGGCCTTCTGCGGCGTCGTCTCCGAGGAGGCCCAGGAGGCGGCGGCCGGCTCCACGATCACTCCCAAGCAGCTCAAGGAGTGGATCGACGACGGCGAGAACATCGAGATCATCGACGTCCGTGAGATCAACGAGTACGAGATCGTCTCGATCCCCGGCGCCAAGCTGATTCCGAAGAACGAGTTCCTCATGGGCACCGCCCTCGAGGGCCTCCCCCAGGACAAGAAGATCGTCCTGCACTGCAAGACGGGCGTCCGCAGCGCGGAGGTGCTCGCGGTCCTGAAGTCCGCGGGCTTCTCCGACGCGGTCCACGTCGGCGGCGGCGTCATCGGCTGGGTCCACCAGATCGAACCGAGCAAGCCGGTCTACTGAGCCGGTCTCCCGGCCGGCGCGGCGGGGGCTCCAGATGCCTTGGGCGTCTGGGGCCCCCGTTCGCGTCAGGAGCAGACCTTGCCGTCCTTCGGGACCGTGCCGGAGAGCAGGTAGTCGTCGATCGTGGAGTCGACGCAGCCGCTGCCACTGCCGTAGGCGCCGTGTCCCTCGCCCTTCCAGGTGAGGACCACACCGACGTCCTTGCCCAGCTCGTCCGCCATCTTGCGGGCGCCCTCGTACGGCGTGGCCGGGTCGCCGGTGTTGCCCACGACCAGGACCGGCGCCGCTCCCGCTGCGCTGACCTCGGGGGTGTCGTGCTGGCCGGGTACCGGCCAGTCGTGGCACCAGCCGGCCGTGTCCCAGCCCAGGAACGTGCCGAACACCGGCGAGATCTTCTCGAACTCGGGCAGCAGCTTCTTCGTCTCCTCGGCGGTCGGCCGCTGCTTGGCGTCCAAGCACGATATGACGCGCTGTGAGTGGGTCGTCGTGCCGTAGCTGCCCGACGCGTCACGCTCGTTGTAGCCGTCGGCGAGCGTCAGCAGCTCCGAGCCGTCCCCCGATTCCGCCGCCTCCAGGGCGCTGGTCAGGGTCGGCCAGCTGGACTCGCTGTACAGCGGCAGCACGATGCCGGTGACCGCCAGGGACTGCGTCAGCTTCCGGTCGGAGGACGTCGGCAGGGGGTTCGCGTCGATGCGGTCCAGCATGTCCGCGATCTTCCGTGAGCCCTCCTGAGGATCCTGCCCGGTGGACTTCAGGTAGTTGTTCAGCGCCCGCTGGAAGCCCCTGGCCTGGTTCTTGGCGTGGTCCACGGTGTCGGCGCTCGGGTCGACGACCGCGTCGAGGACCAGCCGCCCCACGTTCTGCGGGAACAAGTGGGCGTACACACCGCCCAGTTCGGTGCCGTAGGAGATGCCGAAGTAGTGCATCTTGTCGTCGCCGAGGACCTGGCGCAGCAGGTCCATGTCGCGGGCGGTGTCGGTGGTCGACACATGGGCCATCAGCTTGCCGGCCGACTTCTCGCAGCCCTGGCCGAAGGCGGCGGCGTCCTTGAGGTACGCGGTCTCCTCGGCCGGGGTGTCGGGCGTGGCGTCCACCGACTCGGCGGCTTGGATCTCCTGGTCGCTGCGGCAGCGCACGCCCTCGCTGGAGGCGACCCCGCGCGGGTCGAAGCTCACCAGGTCGTAGCGCTTGTGCAGTTCGGACGCGGTGGAGGCGTAGTACGGCATCATCGAGACGCCCGAGCCGCCGGGGCCACCGAAGTTGAACAGCAACGAGCCGATGCGGTCGTCGCCGGTAGCCTCGGAGCGGATCAGGGCGATCCCGATGGTCCTGCTCTTCGGCTTCGTCCAGTCCAGCGGCACCTTGAGCGTCGCGCACTGCCAGTCGCCGCCCGGAGGGGCGGAGCCCTCGGTGGCCTCGCATTCGCCCCAGTCGAGCTTCTGGGACGTCAGGGAGGCAGGCAACGGCACCTTGGTCCCCGAGGTTCCGGAGGAGGCCGACGGGGTTCTGCTGGTCTCCTCGCCGGCCTTGCCGTCACCGCCCTCGTCGCTCCCCGAGCTGCACCCGGTCACCAGGAGCCCGGCGGCGGCCGTCGCAGCCGCCCACCGTAGGAAACGCGCCATGTGCACTACCCCCCTCGCAGGCCGTCCGCACCGTGCAGCGGATGGCGGTCAGGCCATAGTAGGCATAGTCCCCGAGACCTGCCCCAGCCTGTGGATAATCTTCTGACCTGCGGGTTTATCTTGCCCTCCCGGGGTTGTCAGGTGCAGACCGTGCCGGCCGTGGGCACTTTCCCGGTCAGCAGATAGCCGTTCACCGCGTTCTGTACACACTTGTTCTTGCTGTCGTAGGCCCCGTGTCCCTGGCCCCGGTACGTCAGCTCGACACCCACGCCCTCGCCCAGCGCCTGCACCATCCTCCGGGCGCCTTCGTAGGGCGTGGCCGGGTCGCCGGTGTTGCCCACGACGAGGATCGGGGCCGATCCGGGCGCGCTCACATCGGGGTGGTCGGCGGCGCCGTCCACGGCCCAGTCGGTGCAGCTGACCATGCCCCAGGCCAGGAAGTCGCCGAACAGCTCCGAGGCCGCGCGGAACTCCGGCAGCCTCGACTCCACGAACTCGGCGGTGTAACGCGGCTTGTCGTCGGCGCAGTTGATGGACACGTTGGCCGCGGTGATGTTGCTGTACTCGCCGTTCTCGCTGCGGCCGTTCATCGAGTCGGAGAGCAGCATCAGGATCCTGCCGTCACCGTCGTACGCCTGCTGGAGGCCCTCGGTGAGGTACTCCCAGAAGTCCTGCGAGTACAGTGCCTGCGCGATGCCGTTGGTCGCGGCGGTCTGGGTCAGGTCGCGCGGGAAGATGCCCGGCAGCGGCTTGCGGTCGAGTTCCGCCAGCAGTGCGGCGATACGGTCCTTCACGTCCTGCGCGCTGTCGCCGATCGGGCAGTCCTCGATCTTCGAGGTGCAGTCCTCGGCGAAGTTGTCGAGCGCCCGCTGGAATCCCCTGGCCTGGCCGAGCGAGCCCTGCTCGGGGTTCTGCGTCGGGTCGACGACCGCGTCGAAGACGGCACGCCCGACGCGCTCGGGGAACAGATGCGCGTACACACCGCCGAGTTCGGTGCCGTAGGAGATGCCGAAGTAGTGGAGCTTGTCGTCGCCGAGGACCTGGCGCATCAGATCCATGTCGCGGGCCGCGTCGGTGGTGCGCACACGCGGCAGCATCTTCTCGGAGTTCTTCTCGCAGGCCGCGTTGAACTCCTTGGTGCTGTCCAGCAGCTCGGTGCGCTCGGCGGCGTCGTCCGGGGTCGCGTCCTGCTGGAAGAAGGCGTCGAGCTGCTGGTCGTTCTCGCATTTCACCGGCGCGCTGCGGCCGACCCCGCGCGGGTCGAAGCTGACCAGGTCGTACCGGGTGCGCAGGGCCGCGTAGTCCTCACCGAAGGCGGGCAGCGTGGTGACGCCCGAGCCGCCGGGGCCGCCGAAGTTGAACAGGAGCGAGCCGATGCGCTCGCTCTTGTCGCCGCTCGCCTCCGCGCGGATCAGCGCGAGGCCGATCGTGTCCCCTTTGGGCTCGGACCAGTCCAGGGGCGCCTTCATGGTGGCGCACTGCCACTCGTCGCCGTTCGGCAGCGGGGAGGGGGCGCTGCCGCCGCCCTCGGCCTGGGAAGGGGCCGGGCAGTCCTCCCAGTTCAGCTGCTGGGCCGTCAGATCCTCGTCCTCGGAGTCCTCGCCGCACCCCGTCAGCAGCGGGGAAATCAACAGGGTGGCGGTCAGGACTGCGGCGCGCAGGCGGGAGGGGTTCGGCATGATCCCATCCTGCGGTCGCGCACGACCGGACGCTCGGGGCGCGGGCCGTAAGAGGTACGGGCCGTAGGAGGTGCGGGGCCGCCCTGCTAGAGCGCGCCCTTGCGTGTGAGGTGGTTGAACGCCAGCCAGCCCGGCAGGACCGGCAGCCACAGGGTCAGCAGCCGGAACAGCAGGACGGACGGGGCGGCGACCTCGCTGGGCAGGCCCACCGCGATCAGACCGACCGTCAGGGTCGCCTCCACCGCGCCCACACCGCCCGGGGTCGGGGCGGCGGAGCCGAGCGCGTTGCCCGCGAGGAAGACGACCGCGACGCTGGCGAGGCTGATCGAGGTCTGCTCGTCGCCGAAGGCTCGGATGGAGGCGTCCAGGCACATCACGAAGCACGCCGTCAGCAGCAGCATGCCGCCGATGCCGGTGATCAGCTTCTGGGGCCGCTGGAGCACATCGAGCATGCGCGGCACCACGCCCGCGAAAAGCGACCGCACGCGCGTGACGACGAATTTGCGCAGGAACGGCACCGAGGTCACCACGAGCACGAGCACCGCGACCGTCAGCAGACCCGCGATGACCGTCCGGGACGGCGACAGCGAGGGCGTCTTCTCGGTACCGGTCAGATAGCCGAAGGACAGCAGCATCAGGATGTGGCAGCCGAGCCCGAACAACTGCGACGCGCCCACACTCGCCACCGCGAGCCCGGGGCGCACGCCCGAGCGTTGCAGGAAGCGCGTGTTGAGGGCCACGCCGCCGACCGCGGCGGGCGCGACGATCTTCACGAAGGACCCGGCGACCTGCGCCGCCACGGTCCGCATGAACGGCACCCGCTCCGGCACGAAGCCGAGCAGCGCCATCGCCGCCGCGAAGTAGCTGGCCGCCGAGAACAGCACGGCCGCGGCCACCCAGCCCCATTCGGCGTTGGCGACCAGCGGGCCGAACTCGATGTGGGTGAGCTGCGTCAGCAGGAAGTACGCGCCGATGGCTCCGGCGATGAAGCTGATCAGCGTGCGCGGCCGGACGCGCTCCAGGCGGGCCGGTTCGACCGGAGCCTGCGGCCTGATCAGCAGTACCTGATGCCGGATCTGGGTGAGCAGATCCTCCTCGCGCGCTTCGTCGATGGCCTCGTCGATGGCCCGCTTCTCGGCGCGGGCCTGGGCGCGTACGGCCTTCTTGTCGGCCTTCTCCAGGACGGGCACGGCCTCTTCGGCGGCGGCCTCCGCGCGCGCCTGCTTGGCCAGCCGGGAGGCATCCAGGACCGCCTCGCGCTCGCGTTCCGCCCGCTCCCGGGCCAGTCGGCGCAGCGTCGCGCGCGTGGAGCGCGTCAGCGCGATGGGCTGGAGCATCGGCAGACAGTCCGCCACGGCGTCGGGGCCGAGGACGCCGACCGCCGAGGCAACGGCGCGTTCGGCGCCCACCCGCAGTCCGAGCGTCGTCACGAGCTGCGCGATGTCCATGCGCAGCAGGAGCTCACCGGCCGCGATCTCACCGCCGCGCAGATCGGTGAGGATCACCGTGCCGGAACGATCCACCAGAATCGCGTCACCCGCGAGCCTGCGGTGCGCGATACGGCGGGACTGCAAGGCCCGTACCTGATGCCAGGTGTTGCGCAGCAGCTCGTCGGTGATCTCCTCGTCCGCGAGCGAGTCCAGCGTGCGGCCGCCGCTGTGCTCGTAGACCAGCATCACCGCGTCGGGGCCCAGCTCGGAGGTCGCGATCAGCTTGGGGGCGTTGGCGCCGGCCGCGATGGCCGCGTAGGCGAGCAGCGCCTCCTGCTCCAGTGCCTGGCGCAGCGACTGGAGGCTGCGGCGCGTGGCGATGCCGCGCAGCGTCAGATTGCGCCAGACGCGGTAGAAGAAGCCCTGCGCCTGCTGTTCCCGGTCGACCACGGTGACGTCCAGCGGTGGGCCGTCCTCCAGGGTGACGAAGTAGCGCCGGCCGCGGTCTCCGCTGTCGCCGTGGTCCGGGGTCTCGTCGCGGGCCGCGCTCACCGGGCGGAAGCCGACGGTCCGCAGGCCCGCCATCAGGGTCCGGCCGGTGGGGCGGACGTTGGGGGAGCCGACCGCGTACAGCGTGCCGTAGGCCACGGACCAGCCGATCAGCACCGTGAGGATGATCGAGAACGGTGTGGTGTACCCGGTGACGAGCATCGAGAAGGCGTCGAGCATCAGCACGATCCACAGCACCGCGCGCCAGCGCGGCCGACGGGACATGCCGACCGCCGTCATGTACGCGATGACCGGGGCCAGATAGCCGTGCACCGGGTCGGTCAGGGCGTTGATGTCGCCGGGGGAGGGCTGTGTGAGCGCCTCCTGGATCGAGTCGGGGGCGGCCTTGGCGACCCAGAGGTCGGTGGCGAGTGTCACACCGTGCGCGAGGACGGCGGCGAGCACACCGTCGGCGATGCGCAGCCCGTCGCGCTTGATCAGCCGTTCGATCGCGAACGCGACCGGAACCAGCAGGATGGCGATGCTGGAGGCGAGTCCCGCGATCTTGATGAGCAGGTCGGGCGCCTGGCCGGTGCCCTTGTTGATGTCCTGTTCGAGACCCGAGGTGGTGCCGTGCGCGAACGCGGCGATGGCGATCAGTACGGCCACCGCCAGGACGCCCACCAGGAACCGCATGAGGTCGGAGGGACGGTGCACGCGCGCGGGGAGCAGCGGTTCGTCGCCCTCCACCTCGTCGGTGTGCGGCTCGTCGTACCCCGTGGGCTTGTCGGCGTCGTTCGTGGCCGCGCCCTTCCTGTCGTCGGCGGCGTCCGGGCGCGACGAAGCCTCAGAGGTGCTCTCCGCATCCTCGGGGTGCACACCCTGCTGCTTCATCGTCTCTTCTTGATCTCGTATCAACGGTCACCGCCCGCACGATGGTGGCATGCCCCACCGACACGCGGGGGCGTCAGGGTGCAGATGCGGGGGCGCACAGTCTGCCGGAAGCGCCGTCCGGGGGCGAGGGCCACGCACCGTCGCGGGCCCGTCACATTGTCGGTGGGGTGGTGCAGGATGGGGCGGATGAGCGAGGAGAGCCTTCCGGAGGACGCCCGCCCGGAGTACGCGGACGCGCTGCCCGAGTACGCCGAGCGGGTCCTCGAAGTCGCCGAACTGATTCCGCCCGGGCGCGTCATGACCTACGGGGATGTCGCCGAGTGGCTTCAGGAGGGCGGCCCGAGACAGGTCGGCCGGGTGATGGCCCTGTACGGCGGCGCGGTGCCGTGGTGGCGTGTCGTCCGCTCGGACGGGGCGCTGCTCCCGGGGCACGAACTGCGGGCCCTCGGCCACTACCGCGACGAGGGCACCCCGCTGAAGGAGGCCGGCCGGACCACCGAGGGACACCTGCCGCGCCTCGACATGAAACGGGCGCGATGGGACGGCGGTGAACGCGCGGAAGGTCACACCTGACAGCTTCCGCCATCCGCCAGGCCGCGGTGTGACCTGTGATCCGTACGGGGGAAGAAGGGCACATCCGTGGCATGACGTACGTTCGTGAGTCGAGGGACGCATGTGGCGCGAGCGCCCCGAGGGATGAATCGGAAGCCCTGCTTCCGCCGGATCCGTCGGCGTAGCGTCGGCTGCACGCGTCCCCCTCATCCCGCCGCCACCGCCCTCCACGCGCGGTGGCCAGCCAACCAGCACACCCACCAGGACCGGCGAACCACGTGAGCTCCTCTTTCTCCACCGGACGCCTGCCGCACCCCCAGGTGCGGCAGGGGAGTCGTGGCGCTTACCGACTGGTCCGTACCCCGCCGGCCAGGGTGGACCCCCCTCGTCTGGACGCCGCGCAGCGCTCCGTGGTTGACCACACCGCCGGCCCGCTGCTCGTTCTCGCAGGTCCGGGCACCGGAAAGACCACCACGCTGGTGGAGTCGGTGGCGCAGCGGATCGCCCGCGGCGGCGACCCCGCGCGCATCCTGGTGCTGACGTTCAGCCGCAAGGCGGCCGTCGAACTGCGCGACCGCATGGCGCTGCGCACCGGCGCCGCGCGGGCCCCGAGGGCGACCACGTTCCACTCCTTCTGCTACGCCCTGGTCCGCGCCCACCAGGACAGCGAGCTGTTCGTGGAGCCGCTGCGACTGCTGTCCGGCCCCGAGCAGGACGTGGCCGTACGCGAACTGCTCGCGGGCCAGCCGGACCTGGAGCGGCTTGGCCTCGCCCATGTGCGCTGGCCCGACGAACTGCGCGCCTGCCTGACCACCCGGGGCTTCGCCGACGAGGTCCGCGCGGTCCTCGCCCGCAGCCGCGAACTGGGCCTCGCACCCGGCGCCCTGGACGCCTTCGCCCGCCGGATCGGCCGCCCCGACTGGCGGGCCGCGGCCGCCTTCCTCGCCGAGTACCTCGATGTCCTCGACCTCCAGGGCGTGCTCGACTACGCCGAACTCGTCCACCGCGCGGTGCTCCTCGCCCACCGCCCCGAGGTCGCCAGGCAGCTCGCCGACCAGTACGACGCCGTGTTCGTCGACGAGTACCAGGACACCGACCCCGCCCAGGTACGGCTGCTGCACGCGCTGGCGGGCGGCGGCCGCACCCTGGTTGCCTTCGGCGACCCGGACCAGTCGATCTTCGCCTTCCGGGGCGCCGACGTGAACGGCATCCTGGAGTTCCCGCGGGCCTTCCCGCGCGGGGACGGCCGTCCGGCCCCCGTGGCGGTGCTGCGCACCTCCCGCCGCTCCGGCGGCACACTGCTCGCGGCGACCCGGCTGCTCACCCAGCGGATGCCGCTGACCCGCCTCCCGGCCGACAAGGTCCGCGCCCACCGCGAACTCGCGCCCGTCCGGGACGGGGGCCGCGTCGAGGTGTACACGTACCCGACGCCCGGCACGGAACTCGACAACATCGCCGACATCCTGCGCAGGGCGCACCTGGAGGACGGCGTGCCCTGGCGCGAGATGGCCGTCCTGGTCCGCGCGGGCTCCCGCACGATCCCGACGGTCCGCCGCGCCCTCACGGCCGCCGGCGTCCCCCTGGACATCGACGGCGACGACCTGGCCCTGCGCCACGAACCGGCGGTGGCGCCCCTGCTGACGGCCCTGCGCGCGGTGGCGGAGGCGGAGGCGCGGGGGAGCGGTGACGGGGGCGCGGCTGCGGATGCGACGGCGGATGAAGCGGAGCCGGATGAGGCCGCCACCGAAGCCGAAGTCGAAGCCGACGATGATGCCCCCGACACGACCCCCTGCTGGCTCGACACCGAGACCGCCCTGACCCTCCTCGCCTCCCCCCTGGCGGGTATGGACGCCGCCGATCTGCGCCGCCTCGGCCGTGCTCTGCGGGACGAGGAGCGGGCCGCCGGAGTCGCCCTGCCCCCGCCGTCGGACGAGCTGCTCGCGCGGGCGCTGGCCGAGCCGGAGCGGCTGGTCGCGCACGATCCGGTGTACGCGCGGGGCGCGCAGCGGCTCGGCGCGCTGCTGCGCAAGGCCCGTGAACGCCTCGCGGACGGCGGTACGGCCGAGGAGGCGCTCTGGGATCTGTGGGAGGGCACCCCGTGGCCCGGGCGCCTGGAGCGGGCCGCCCGGCGCGGCGGCGCGGCCGGGCGCAACGCCGACCGTGACCTGGACGCCGTATGCGCGCTGTTCGCGACCGCGGCCCGCTCCGAGGAGCGCACCGGCGGCCGCGGCGCCCTCAACTTCCTGGCGGAGATCGAGGCCGAGGACATCGCCGCCGACACCCTCACCCGCCGCGCCCTGCGCCCCGACGCCGTACGCCTGATGACCGCGCACCGCTCCAAGGGCCTCGAATGGCGCCTGGTCGTCGTCGCGGGCGCCCAGGAGGGACTGTGGCCGGACCTGCGCCGCCGTGGCTCCCTGCTGGAGGCCGACCGGATCGGCCGCGACGGACTCGCCGAACCGCTGACCCCGGGCGCGCTGCTCGCCGAGGAGCGCCGCCTGTTCTACGTGGCCGCCACGCGCGCGCGTGAGCGCCTCGTCGTCACCGCGGTGAAGGCTCCCGCGGACGACGGTGACCAGCCCTCCCGCTTCCTGACCGAGCTCGGCGTCGAACCCAAGGACGTCACGGGACGCCCCCGGCGCCCCCTGTCCGTCGCGGCACTCGTCGCCGAGCTGCGCGCCACGACCGTCGACCCGCGCGTGTCCGACGGGCTCAGGGAGGCCGCCGCCCGCCGCCTGGCCAGGCTCGCCGCGCTCACCGACGAGGACAGCCGCCCGCTGGTCCCCTCGGCCCACCCCTACCGCTGGTGGGGCATGTTCGAGCCGACCGAGAGCAAGGTGCCGCTGCGCGACCGCGACCAGCCCGTCGTGCTCTCCGGCAGCGCCCTCGCCCAGCTCGCCGACACCTGCGCCCTGCAATGGTTCCTGGGCCGCGAGGTGAAGGCCGACGCGCCCGCGACCGTCGCCCAAGGCTTCGGCAACGTCGTGCACGTCCTCGCCGACGAGGTCGCCTCCGGGCACACCCCGGCCGATCTCGCCGTCCTCATGGAGCGCCTGGACTCCGTGTGGAACGCGCTCGCCTTCGACGCGCCGTGGAAGTCCGCACAGGAGAAGGAGCACGCGCGCGTGGCGCTCGAACGCTTCCTCCAGTGGCATGTCACGGACCGCGCGGGCCGTACGCCGGTCGCCAGTGAGCACGACTTCGACGTCACCCTCGAAGCGGGCGACTACGAGGTCCGTATCCGTGGCCAGATGGACCGCGTCGAGGCCGACGGCGAGGGCCGCGCCTATGTCGTCGACTTCAAGACCGGCAAGCAGGCCCCCAGCTCGGCCGAGGTGGCCCGGCATCCGCAGCTCGCGGTCTATCAGCTCGCCGTCCGTGAGGGCGTCGTGGACGAGGCCTTCGACGGGGAGCGTCCCGAGCCGGGCGGCGCCGAACTCGTCCAGCTGCGGCAGGGCGCGGCCAAGCGGGACGGCGGCGAGAGCCTGCCCAAGGTGCAGGCCCAGGAGCCGCTGGAGGGCGAATGGGTCGGCGAGCTGCTGGCCAACGCCGCCGGAAAGGTCCTCGACGAACGGTTCTCGCCCACGGCCGGCCAGCACTGCGCGCACTGCGCGTTCCGGGCGTCGTGCAGCGCGCGCCCGGAGGGGCGGCACGTGGTCGAGTGACGGACAGCACCACACGTGCTGACCTGCCCTTCTCCCTTCACGACGGCCGATTCGGCATCCGTTGTCAGTGGCCGCCGCTAGCCTCTCTGAGGTGCCGCCACGTAT
Organism: Streptomyces cinnabarinus; assembly: GCF_027270315.1. Taxonomy (NCBI): domain Bacteria; kingdom Bacillati; phylum Actinomycetota; class Actinomycetes; order Kitasatosporales; family Streptomycetaceae; genus Streptomyces; species Streptomyces cinnabarinus. The sequence goes on from NZ_CP114413.1 coordinate 5,900,964, forward strand.
CACCGATCCCGATCAGCTCAAGGAGCTCCTCGGCATCCCGTTCACCCCGGAGCAGACGGAGTGCATCACCGCGCCGCCCGCCCCGCAGGTGATCGTGGCCGGAGCCGGGTCGGGCAAGACCACGGTGATGGCCGCGCGCGTGGTGTGGCTGGTCGGCACCGGGCAGGTCGCCCCCGAACAGGTCCTCGGCCTGACCTTCACCAACAAGGCCGCCGGTGAACTCGCCGAGCGCGTCCGCAAGGCACTGATCAAGGCGGGCGTTACCGACCCGGACGTCATCGACCCCGACAACCCGCCAGGCGAGCCGGTGATCTCCACCTACCACGCCTTCGCGGGCCGTCTGCTGACCGACCACGGCCTGCGCATCGGCCTCGAACCGACCTCCCGCCTGCTCGCCGACGCCACGCGCTACCAGCTCGCCGCGCGCGTGCTGCGCGAGGCTCCGGGCCCCTACCCGGCGCTCACCCGTTCCTTCGCCGACCTGGTCAGCGACCTGCTCGCCCTCGATGCCGAACTCGCCGAGCACCTCGTACGCCCCGCGGCGCTGCGCGCCCACGACGCCGAGCTGCTGCTCACCCTGCACGGCGTCAAGCTCACCAACGCCGATCTGCGCAAGGTCCCCGAGACCCTCGCCGCGCGCCGCGAACTGGCCGAGCTGGTGGGCCGTTACCGGTCCGCCAAGCGCGAACGCGATCTGCTCGACTTCGGCGACCAGATCGCCCTGTCCGCACAGCTCGCCGGAATCCCCGAGGTGGGCCGCGTCCTGCGCGACGAGTTCCGCGTGGTCCTCCTCGACGAGTACCAGGACACCTCCGTCGCCCAGCGCGTCCTGCTGGCGGGCCTGTTCGGCGGCGGCACCGGACATCCGGTCACCGCCGTGGGCGACCCCTGCCAGGCCATCTACGGCTGGCGCGGCGCCTCCGTCGCCAACCTGGACGACTTCCCCGAACACTTCGCCCGCGCGGACGGCCGTTCCGCCACCCGCCAGGCCCTCAGTGAGAACCGGCGCAGCGGCGGCCGCCTCCTCGACCTCGCCAACGGCCTCGCCGGGCCGCTGCGCGCCATGCACGCGGGCGTGGAGGCCCTCCGCCCGGCCCCCGGCGCCGAACGCGACGGCCTGGTGCGCTGCGCCCTGCTGCCCACCCACTCCGAGGAGATGGCCTGGATCGCCGACTCCATCGCCCACCTGGTGAACACCGGCAAGGCCCCCGGAGAGATCGCCGTCCTGTGCCGTACGGCCACCGACTTCGCCGAGATCCAGGGCGCGCTGGTGGCCCGGGACGTCCCCGTCGAGGTGGTCGGCCTGTCCGGGCTGCTGCATCTGCCCGAGATCGCCGACCTGGTCGCCGTCTGCGAGGTCCTCCAGGACCCCGGCGCCAACGCCTCCCTGGTCCGGCTGCTGACCGGCCCGCGCTGGCGCATCGGCCCGCGCGACCTCGCCCTCCTGGGGCGCCGGGCCCGCCGTCTGGTGTCCCACGCGCGCGTGGACGGCGACGACGACCCGGACCGCCGGCTCGCCGAGGCCGTCGAGGGGGTCGACCCCGCGGAGGTGATATCGCTCGCGGACGCCCTGGACACGTTCCTGGAGACGCCCTTCGACGGGCCGGGGGACGACGACGGGCTGCCGTTCTCGCCGGACGCGCGCGTGCGCTTCGCCCGCCTGGCCACCGAACTGCGCGACCTGCGCCGCTCGCTGTCCGACCCGCTGATGGACGTCCTGCACCGCGTCCTCGCCGTCACCGGCCTGGAGGTCGAGCTGTCGGCGTCCCCGCACGCCCTGGCCGCCCGCCGCCGCGAGACCCTGTCGAACTTCCTGGACATCGCCGCCTCCTTCGCCGCCGGTGACGGCGAGGCGAGCCTGCTGGCCTTCCTCGGCTTCCTGCGCACCGCCGCCCAGTACGAGAAGGGCCTCGACAACGCCCTCCCGGGCGGCGAGAACACCGTCAAGGTGCTCACCGCGCACAAGTCCAAGGGCCTCGAATGGGACGTCGTCGCCGTCCCCGGCCTGGTCACCGGGACCTTCCCGAGCGGCCAGGGCCGCGAGAAGTGGACCTCCCAGGGCAAGGTGCTGCCGCACGCCCTGCGCGGCGACGCCGACACCCTGCCCGACGTCGCGGCCTGGGACTCGCGCGGCCTGAAGGCCTTCCACGAGGCCATGAAGGAGCACCAGCACACCGAGGAACTGCGCCTCGGCTACGTCACCTTCACCCGCCCCCGCTCCCTGCTCCTCGGCTCCGGCCACTGGTGGGGCCCCAGCCAGAAGAAGCCCCGCGGCCCCTCCGACTTCCTCCAGGCCCTGTACGACCACTGCGCCGCCGGGTACGGCGAGATCGAGGCCTGGGCGGACGAGCCCGCCGAGGACGAGGAGAACCCGGCGCTCCACGCCACCGACGCCGACCAGGTCTGGCCGCTCCCTCTGGACGACGCGGCACTGGCCCGGCGCAGGGCGGCCGCCGAGACGGTCCTGACGTACCTGGAGAATCTCGGCTCCCCCGCGGACGCCGACCCGGCGGCCACGCACGACCCGGAGTGGCCACCGCCCCCGGACGACGAGGGCGTCTACGGCATCCCTGAAGAGGAACCTCTCGAAGAAGGCCCCGTCGAGGACGACCCTTTCGACGACGGCCCCTTTGACGACGAGCCCCTCGACGACGACTGGGACTCCTGGACCGCGGAACGCCCCACCGTCCCGCACCAGGCGCAGGCCCCCGACCGCGCGAGTCTCACGCCGGAGGAGGCCCGCACCATCGCCTCCTGGGACCGCGACCTCGACGCCCTCACCGGCGAGCTGCTCCGCGCGCGGGACAGCGTCACCGAGGTACCCCTGCCCGCCTCCCTGACCGCTTCCCAGGTGCTGCGCCTGGCCGCCGACCCCGACGGCCTGGCCCAGGAGCTGGCCCGCCCCATGCCCCGCCCGCCGCAGCCCGCGGCCCGACGCGGCACCCGTTTCCACGCCTGGGTCGAGGCCCGGTTCGAGCCACTGACCCTGCCCATGCTGGAACCGGACGAACTGCCCGGCAGCGAGGCCGAGATCGCCGACGAACAGGACCTGGAGGTGCTCAAGGAGGCCTTCGAGCGCACCGAGTACGCCCACCGCACGCCCTACCGCGTCGAGGCCCCGTTCCAGCTCGCCCTCGCGGGCCGCGTCGTCCGCGGCCGCATCGATGCCGTCTACAAAGAGGGCGACGGCGAGCGGGCGACGTACGAGATCGTCGACTGGAAGACCCACCGCACCCGCAGCGCCGACCCGCTCCAGCTGGCCGTCTACCGGGTCGCCTGGGCCGAGCAGCAGGGGGTGCCGCTGGAGTCCGTCAGCGCCGCGTTCCTGTACGTGCGCGGCGGCGAGATCGTCCGTCCGGAGGACCTCCCGGACCGCGCGGCACTGGAACGGCTGCTGACCGGGGAACCGTAGTGTGACGAACCGCCCAACAAGGATGTCGGTGCGGGCCGATAGGCTCGTGACCATGAGTCATCCCGTTGACAGCGTCGTCAGCGACGTCCGTACGTACATCGAGCGGCACCGCGCTGTCTTCCTCGACGACCTCGCCGCATGGCTGCGCATCCCCTCCGTGTCGGCCCAGCCCGACCACGCGCCCGACGTACGGCGCAGCGCCGACTGGCTCGCCGCCAAACTCACCGAGACCGGCTTCCCGACCGTCGAGGTCTGGCCGACGCGGGGCGCCCCGGCCGTCTTCGCCGAGTGGCCCTCCGGCGACCCCGAGGCACCCACGGTCCTGGTCTACGGCCATCACGACGTACAGCCCGCCGCCCGCGAGGACGGCTGGGACAGCGACCCCTTCGACCCCGTCGTCCGCGGACACCGCCTCTACGCGCGGGGGGCGGCCGACGACAAGGGCCAGGTGTTCTTCCACACACTCGGCGTCCGCGCCCACCTCGCCGCGACCGGCCGCACCGCCCCGGCCGTCAACCTGAAGCTGCTCATCGAGGGTGAGGAGGAGTCCGGTTCGCCGCACTTCCAGGCCCTCGTCGAGGAGCGCGTGGACCGGCTCGACGCCGACGCGGTGATCGTCTCCGACACCGGCATGTGGTCCGAGGACACCCCCACCGTGTGCACGGGCATGCGTGGCCTCACCGAGTGCGAGATCCGGCTGCACGGCCCCGACCAGGACATCCACTCCGGCTCCTTCGGTGGCGCCGTGCCCAACCCGGCCACCGCGGCCGCCCGCCTGGTCGCCGCCCTGCACGACGACCACGGGCGCGTAGCGATCCCCGGCTTCTACGACGGCATCGTCGAGCTCACCGACAGCGAGCGGCAGCTCTTCGCCGAGCTGCCCTTCGACGAGCAGCGCTGGCTGCGCACCGCCAAGTCCTACGCCACCCACGGCGAGGCCGGGCACACCACCCTGGAGCGCATCTGGGCCCGCCCCACCGCCGAGGTCAACGGCATCGGCGGCGGCTACCAGGGCCCCGGCAGTAAGACGATCATCCCGGCCGACGCCATGATGAAGCTCTCCTTCCGTATGGTCGCGGGCCAGGAACCCGAGCACATCGAGAAGGTCGTCCGCGCCTGGGCCGCCGAGCAGGTGCCCGCCGGAATCCGCTGCGAGGTCGTCTTCGGCTCGGCCACGCGCCCGTGCCTGACGCCGCTGGACCACCCCGCCCTGCAGTCCGTGGCCCGCGCCATGGGCCGCGCCTTCGAGAAGCCCGTCGGCTACACCCGTGAGGGCGGTTCCGGGCCGGCCGCAGTCCTCCAGGAGGTCCTCGGCGCCCCCGTGCTCTTCCTGGGCATCTCGGTCCCCTCCGACGGGTGGCACGCACCGAACGAGAAGGTCGAGCTGGACCTTCTGCTCAAGGGCGTCGAGACCACCGCGTACCTCTGGGGCGACCTCGCCGAGAACTGGCGCCATGCGCCCTGAGCACGCCGTTCGGTCCGGAGCGGTACCACGCGCGGGGCACACTGGTAGGGCCGCCCCGCACCGTCCCACCGCGCCGGACCCGGTCCCCTCCCGTCCTACGTCCCGCTGAACCGCCCGCCGAAACCAACCGTTCCACCGGGGGAGTTGGAAGCACCCGTGACCACCTGGACCGACCACACCGCCGAACGCCCCATCTCGCTCACCGCCCCGAGCGGCATCGACCGCGCCGCCCACCACCGCCTCGACGAGGCCTGGCTGGCGGCGGCATGGAGCCACCCCACGACCCGCTGCTTCGTGGTCTCCGGCGGCCAGGTCCTGATCGACGAGGCGGCGGACGGCCGCACCGAACTCGTCATGACCCCCTCCTTCGAGGCCCCGCTCACCGAGGCGCACCGCTACTTCCTCGGTATCGACGAGGACGGCGTCAGCTACTTTGCGCTCCAGAAGGACGCCCTGCCCGGCCGCATCGACCAGTCCGCGCGCCCGGCCGGACTGCGCGAGGCGGGCCTGCTGCTGTCCCCGCGCGACGTCGGCCTGATGGTGCACGCGGTCGGCCTGGAGAACTGGCAGCGCACCCACCGCTTCTGCTCCCGCTGCGGCGAGCGCACCGTCATCGCGGCGGCCGGTCACATCCGCCGCTGCCAGGCCTGCGGCGGCGAGCACTACCCGCGCACCGACCCGGCCGTGATCATGGCGGTCACCGACGAGGACGACCGCATCCTGCTGGGCCGCCAGGTCCACTGGCCCGAGGGCCGCTTCTCCACGCTCGCCGGCTTCGTCGAGCCCGGCGAGTCCATCGAGCAGACGGTTCGCCGAGAGGTCTTCGAGGAGGCCGGCATCACCGTCGGCCGGGTCGAGTACGTCGCCAGCCAGCCGTGGCCCTTCCCGTCCAGCCTGATGCTGGGCTTCATGGCCCGCGCCACCTCCACCGAGGTCGACGTCGACGGCGACGAGATCCACGAGGCGCGCTGGTTCTCCCGCGACGAACTGGGCGCCGCCTTCGAATCCGGCGAGGTGCTCCCGCCCTACGGCATCTCGATCGCGGCCCGTCTGATCGAGCTCTGGTACGGCAAGCCGCTGCCGACCCGGCACTTCATCTGACACACGCGCCTGAAACGGCGGAAGGCGGTTCCCCACATCTGGGGAACCGCCTTCCGAACGCGCCGGACAGTGCGCCGGTCGGACCCTGCCGGTCAGACCGTGATCTTCTGCTTGACCTGAGCCAGCGAGGGGTTGGTCAGCGTCGAGCCGTCCGCGAAGAGCACGGTCGGGACCGTCTGGTTTCCGCCATTGGCCTTCTCGACGAACGCCGCGGAATCCGGGTCCTGCTCGATGTTGATCTCGGTGTACGCGATGCCCTCGCGCTCCAGCTGCTTCTTCAGCCGCTGGCAGTAGCCGCACCAGGTGGTGCTGTACATCGTCACAGTGCCCTGCATGTCTCGCGCGCTCCTTCGATGGCTCGGGGACCGGGTCGTCCGATGAGGGAACGTACGCGACCCGGCCCGCCATTCCCGCCCGGGGTATCCCCTCAGACGTGACGCCTGCCGCATTAGTACGACTGCGAGGCCCTGCCTGTGGACAACCGGCTCACCCGTCTCCGGCGACCTGGCAGCATGGCGGTGTGACAGCAGCAACGCACTCCCCGCTCTTCCCGCAGGTACCGGACTCGGCCGACGCGGTGCTCGACGGGCTCGACCCCGAGCAGCGCGAGGTGGCCACCGCCCTGCACGGCCCGGTGTGCGTGCTGGCCGGAGCCGGTACGGGCAAGACCCGGGCGATCACCCACCGCATCGCCTACGGAGTACGCGCCGGGATCCTCCAGCCCTCCAGCGTGCTGGCCGTCACCTTCACCAACCGGGCCGCCGGAGAGATGCGGGGCCGGCTGCGCCAGCTCGGTGCCGCCGGGGTCCAGGCCCGGACCTTCCACTCGGCGGCCCTGCGCCAGCTCCAGTACTTCTGGCCGAAAGCCGTCGGTGGCTCCATGCCCCGGCTCGTGGACCGCAAGATCCAGCTCGTCGCGGACGCGGCCGCCGCCTGCCGTATCCGTCTGGACCGGGGTGAGCTGCGCGACACCACCGGCGAGATCGAATGGGCCAAGGTCACTCAGACCGTCCCCGCCGACTACACGCTCGCCGCCGCCAAGGCCGGCCGCGAGGCCCCCCGCGACCCGGCCGAGATCGCCCAGCTCTACTCCGCGTACGAGGACCTCAAGCGGGAGCGCGGCGTCATCGACTTCGAGGACGTGCTGCTGCTGACCGTGGCGATCCTCCAGGACCGCCATGACATCGCCGAACAGGTCCGCTCCCAGTACCAGCACTTCGTGGTCGACGAGTACCAGGACGTCAGCCCCCTCCAGCAGCGCCTGCTGGAGCTGTGGCTCGGCGACCGCGACAACCTGTGCGTGGTCGGCGACGCCAGCCAGACGATCTACTCGTTCACGGGAGCAACTCCCGACCATCTGCTGGACTTCCGCACCCGCCACCCCGGCGCCACCGTCGTCAAGCTGGTCCGCGACTACCGCTCCACTCCTCAGGTCGTCCACCTCGCCAACGGCCTGCTCGCCCAGGCCCGCGGCCGCGCCGCCGACCACCGCCTGGAACTGATCTCCCAGCGCGAGACGGGCCCCGAGCCCGGCTACACCGAGTACACCGACGAGCCCGCCGAGGCCGAGGGCGCCGCCCGGCGCATCCGCGAGCTGCTCGACTCCGGGATCCCGGCCGGCGAGATCGCCATCCTGTTCCGCACCAACTCCCAGTCCGAGACCTACGAGCAGGCCCTCGCCGACGCCGGGATCCCCTACCAGCTGCGCGGAGCGGAGCGCTTCTTCGACCGCCCCGAAGTGCGCAAGGCCGGGATCGCCCTGCGCGGAGCGGCCCGCTTCGGCGGCAACGACTCCCTCCTCGACGACGCCGTCGACCTGCCCTCCCAGGTCCGCGCCGTGCTCTCCGGCGAGGGCTGGACGTCCGAGCCCCCCGCTGGCTCCGGCGCGGTCAGAGAGCGCTGGGAGTCACTGGCCGCCCTGGTCAACCTCGCCCATGACTTCGCCGCCGCCCGACCCGGCGCCACTCTCGGTGACCTCGTCACCGAACTCGACGAGCGGGCCAACGCCCAGCACGCCCCGACCGTCCAGGGCGTCACTCTCGCCTCCCTGCACTCGGCCAAGGGCCTGGAGTGGGACGTCGTCTTCCTCGTCGGGGTCGCCGAGGGCATGATGCCGATCACCTACGCAAAGACCGACGAGCAGGTCGAGGAGGAACGCCGACTCCTCTATGTCGGCGTCACCCGCGCCCGGGAGCACCTCCATGTCTCCTGGTCCCTCTCCCGCTCACCCGGCGGCCGCGCCAACCGCCGCCCGAGCCGCTTCCTCGACGGGCTGCGCCCCGGCTCCGCCGCCACCGCCGGGCGCACCGTCGCGGGCCGCTCCGGAGGTGTCGAGCGCGGCTGGACCAGCAGACCGGGCGCCGCCGCCCCGCGCCGCACCCAGCGCACCGTCGCCCGCTGCCGGGTCTGCGGCCGCACCCTCACCGACGCCGGCGAGATGAAGCTGATGCGCTGCGACGACTGTCCCTCCGACATGGACGAGGGACTGTACGAGCGGCTCCGGGAGTGGCGTGCGGAACAGGCGCAGCGCAGCGGGCAGCCCGCCTTCTGCGTCTTCACCGACAAGACATTGATGGCGATCGCCGAGTCGAGCCCCGACGAGGAGGGCGATCTCGCGCGGATCCCCGGCGTCGGCGTACGCAAGCTCAACCGCTACGGAGCCGATGTCCTGGCCATCTGCGCAGGTCGGCAGCCCGGGGGAGAGGAAGACGGGGACTGATACGAACTCGTCGAAAAAATAGTTTGCGCATGCCCCAGCGATCCCCATAGGTTCTTAAGCACGGAAACGCGGGCCTTCCTGAGGCCCCGATTCCGTGTTGTACTTGCATACCCGTCGGACTGGTTCACCCCAGTCCCCCTAGACGCCGAGAGGAGGCGAGTCCAGTGATCAGCATCAACACCAGCTCGATTGTCAGCACCGTGAAAATGACCGATCCCTCGGTCATCGCCTCCCTGTGCATGCTCGGCGCCTCGAACCAGGGCACCGGTCTGTCCGGCATCCGTGCCGCCCGTCCGGCGTCCTCCGTGTCTCTGGCGGGTCTTCCCGTCAGTGAGCGCGATGAGCGACCGACCAAGGCACTGGAAGCGGCAGTAGTGGCACAGGCCAAGGCCTATGCCTTTACGGCGACCGGTGCCGGATTCCGGAAGCAGACGACGCAGCACCACCAGATGTGGGCCTTCCGTGGGCCAGAACCCTGGAGTGATCCAGCCTGATTCATTCAGGCCGGCGCCTTCAGGGCCGCGGAACCCCATCCGGGATCCGCGGCCCTTCTGTTTTCCCCGAACGGGGACGACGGAGCGAAGGGGCCTCGGGACAAGAAAAGAACCCGGTACCAGCCGCCACCCGGTCCAACCCGACCGGAACGACCAGACGAGGAAGACGAACCGTGCAACTCGAAGCGCACGCCCCGTCCGTACCGCCTTCCGAAACGATCCCCCCGCCCGGCCTCACGGAGGACTCCACCTTGACCCCGCTCACGGCGCTCACCGCGCTCGACGACGCCATCGAGAACCTCGGCGTACCCGTTCCCTGCCGCTCCTACGACCCGGAGGTCTTCTTCGCCGAGTCGCCCGCGGACGTCGAGTACGCCAAGTCCCTCTGCCGCACCTGCCCGCTGATGGAGGCCTGCCTCGCCGGCGCCAAGGAGCGGCGTGAGCCCTGGGGCGTCTGGGGTGGCGAGCTGTTCGTCCAGGGTGTCGTCGTCGCCCGGAAGCGGCCGCGTGGTCGCCCGCGCAAGAACCCGGTCACGGCATGAACACCGCAGGAACGATCGACCGCCCCGTCACGCACGACCCCAAGAAGCAGGCCCCGATGAAGCCGTCCACCCACGAGCTCGCAGGCACGACGCCTGAAGACTTCACCACCACCGGCGTGATCGACTCGCGCCAGAACAGGACCCGCGAAATGCAACTCATCCCAGAAGCCCTGGCCCGTGCGCATATGCACGAGCGCCTGCATGAGGCCGAGCGGGAACGCCGGGCGCTGCGCCTGGTGACCGCGCGGCGTATGCAGCGCCGCGCCGAGCGCGCCTCGCTGCGCGCCCGCCGCGCGATCGCCATGGCGGTCATGCAGTAATCGACCCGGCCAGTGGCACCGGCCTCCCGATCCGGGAGGAAATCAGCTCCCACCGCGGGGGCCGGTCCGTTCGAACGGACCGGCCCCCGCCGTGCGTTGCGCGCGCGAGGGCCACGACGGCGGAGTTATCGTCACGGGGTGACGAGTCTTCCCGGAGGCAGTGACAACGCCGGCTCCGTCCCGGAACGGCAGCCCCTGGTGTGCGCCGGCTGCGGCGCCACCTCGGAGGGCCCGGAGCCCACCTGGACCTGTTCCGTGGAGAACGGCGAGCGCCGCTACTTCTGCGACGCCTGCTCCCGGAAGAACCTCAGAGCGATCGAGGGACGGCTGGACTCGGCCTGGTGGTAGGCCGGGAGTCCACCCCAGTCGGGCTCACGCCTCCGCGACCGACTCCTCCTCGGTCTCCTCCTCCAGCACGAAGCCGGGCAGCCACTCCTCCAGCTCCTCGCGCAGCCGGACCGTCGCCCCCAGCTGGCACAGGACACCGATGGTGCTCAGCGTCACCCGGTGTATCAGCAGATAGGCGGGCGGCAGATTGAGCTGCTTGCCGAGCTGGTAGGCGGGGGAACGAGGGTCGGCGACGCGGGCCGCCTGGCTGCGCATCCAGCCCCGGGTGAAGGTGAACTCGTCGAGCTGGGCCGGTTCGATGATCGGCAGCAGGTAGTCCAGCACGGCGTCCGGGTCCAGCTCTATGGACTCCTTGACGAAGCCCTCCCGGCACAGCAGTTCGTAGACCGACTCCGCGTCGCCGTCGAGGGTCATGCGCAGTGACTCGCCGATCGGAGTGGGCAGTCCGCCCGGGAGCCGGTCGACCGTGCCGAAGTCCAGGACGCCCAGCTTCCACTCCTCCTCGTCGTGCGGGCCGCCGGGCAGCAGACGGAAGTTGCCCGGGTGCGGATCGGCGTGGAGCAGTCCGGTGCGGGCCGGGCCGGAGAAGAGGAAGCGGGCCAGCAGCTGGCCGGCGCGGTCGCGCTGCTCCTCGGTCCCGTCGTTGATGATCTCCGACAGCGGGATGCCGTCGATCCACTCGGTGACCAGGACCTGGTCGCACTGATGGACCACACCGGGCACCACGACGTCCGGGTCGTCCGCGAACTCCTCCGCGTGCACCTGCTGGGCCTGGGCTTCGAGGGCGTAGTCCAGCTCCTCCGAGACCCGGTCCTTGAGCTCGGTGATCAGCGGCTTGATGTCCATGCCGGGGACCAGCGGGCCCAGCAGCCGGGCGAAGCGGCTCAGTTGGGTGAGGTCGGAGAGCAGGGCCTCACCGGCGCCCGGGTACTGGACCTTCACCGCGACCGCGCGGCCGTCCTGCCACACCGCCCGGTGGACCTGGCCGATCGAGGCCGCGGCGGCGGGCTTGTCGTCGAACTCCACGAACAGCTCGCGCCAGTCCTCGCCGAGCCGCTCGGCGAGCACCGCGTGCACCGTGCGGGTCGGCATCGGCGGCGCCGCCTCCTGGAGCTTGGTCAGCGCGGCCCGGTAGGGGCCGGCCACCTCCTCGGGCAGCGCGGACTCGAAGACGGACAGGGCCTGCCCGAACTTCATCGCGCCGCCCTTGAGCTCACCGAGCACCTTGAACATCTGCTCGGCGGTGCGCTGCTGCAGCTCTCTGCCGACGAGTTCCGCTGACTCGCCCACGATTCGCTTGCCCAGTCCCCAGGTCGCCCGTCCGGCGAAGCCGAGCGGGAGCGCGGCGAGCTTGGCGGTCCGGGTGACCGCCTTCCGGGGAAGATCAGACATGCGCCCTCCTGGTCCCAACGGGCCGAGCGTCCACCTGACGGTGTGACGTTCTCGACGGCCGTTGCTCAGCCATTGTCTCGTGCGCCGCCCCGTCCTTGGAGGTGTGTCCTTCCTTACCTTTCTCCGCACCCTTCTCCGCGCCCTTCTGCGCGGCCCCGCACGGGCATGCGGGATGCGCCCACACCGGGCGCGCGTGCCAGGTCAGACCGGGCAGCGAGACCTCCCAGCGGGCGCCGACGCTGGACGGTGTCCGGCCACCGAGGAACGCCAGCGCGTGTGCCGCCGCCAGTCCCGCGACCGTCGTCGCCAGCGCCAGATCGCAGGCCGGTACGGCACGCGTCTTCCCTCCGCCCGAACGCCACTGGGCGAGCAGCCGGGGGTAGACCGGGTCCCGGTCGGCACGGCCCTCCTGGAGACAGCCGGCGCAACTCGTCTCGCCCGGCAGGACGAGCGGGCCCACGACACCGGTTCCCTCGACGACCCCGGCATAGAGGTGCGGAGTGCCGGAGGCGATGAGGTCGTCGACGGCCGAGGGGACGGGAGCATGCACCGAGACATCGTCCCGTGGGGCGAGGATCACCAGGGAGTGACCGGGGTCGGCGTCCTCGGGCGGTGCCTGGGGGCCACGGCGCGGCGGACGGGCCGGGGCCGCCCTGCGTACGGCCCGGCGGGCGGCCTCGTCCCGGCGCTCGCCGACCGCCTCGGCGGGCAGTCCGCCCGGGGCCACGTCCCACGGTTCGACCCGGCCGCCGTCCCGCACCTCGACCTCGCCGACGCCCGCCCCCGCCAGCAGTGAGGCCAGCACTGCGCCCACCCGGCCCGCGCCGCGCACCTGCACGCGCAGGGAGCGCCGGGCGGCCAGCCGGTCCATGGCCTCGCCCGGTTCGGACGCGGTCAGGGAGAGCGCGGCGAGGTCCGGGCGGAGCCGGTCCAGGACTTCCTTTCTGCCGCGCAGTTCGGCACCGCGCGGGCCGCCCCCGCGGGCGTCGTCGAGCAGTCCCGCCCGGCTCAGCCGGGTCACCAGCCCGTCGACATGGCCGTCCGGCAGCCCCATCCGGCGTCCCTCCGCGCGCAGCAGCTCCAGTCCCCGGGTGCCGTTGAGCAGATCCAGGAAGCTGCCCGTCGCCGTGTCCATCGGGCCGAGCGTCATCGCCTGCGCGGGAGTCATCCCGAACTGCACGGTGTTGAGGTCGCGCCAGCCGCGCCGGAGCGCGGGTTTCACCATCGGAACCATCGGATGCTGCGGATGCATGACAGAACCCCCGTAAGTCATGGTTCGTCCCTGTATGCCGGAACCGCCGATCACTCCCTCGCGGGAGCCGGTCGCGGCTGCCCCGGCGAGATCCAGCATGCCCGGACGCCCGGTCCGCCGCCGACAGTTGTCCACAGGTCCGGCAATTCGTCGTACAAATCAAACGCATGGTGGGGTCTGGGCGCCGAACCGTACCGGAGTCGGGACTTCCCCCATGTGCAGCGGGTAACGTCGGGGCGTGTCCGTCGACCCACTGCACCGCGCCGGAATGCCACACCGCAGTACGACGAGCCCGCCTCCGAACGGTTCGGGGGCGAGCGCGATCGAGGTGCGCAGAAGCTCCCGTCGCCGCAGGACGGTCTCCGCGTACCGCGAGGGCGACCGCACCGTCGTGCTCATCCCCGCCCGGATGTCCGAGGCGGAGGAGCAACGCTGGGTGAGCGTCATGCTGGACAAGCTGGCCGCCCAGGAGAGCAAGCGGGTGCTCGGCGACACCGAGCTGGCGGAGCGCGCGGAACGCCTCTCGGCCCAGTACTTCGACGGCCGCGCCCGGCCCAGCTCGGTCCGCTGGGTCACCAACCAGAACACCCGCTGGGGCTCCTGCACCCCCTCCGAGAGCAGCATCCGCCTGTCCCACCGGCTCCAGGGCATGCCGGAGTACGTCGTCGACTACGTGCTGCTGCACGAGCTGGCGCATCTGCTCGTGCCCGGCCACGGACCGGGCTTCTGGCGGCTGCTGGAGGCGTATCCGCGCACCGAGCGGGCCCGGGGCTACCTCGAAGGAGTGGTGGCCGCCGACCGGTTGCCGCACCTGCCCGGCGCACGCGGAGAGTGACCGCTCCCCGACCATCAGGTACCGCGGGGCGCCGGTTCTGTACCGGCTCTGTACCGACATCGTCCGGTGTCCGAGTTTGCCGTTAGCCTGGCGCGACGCACTCAATTCGGGATGGGGGACGGTCGTTACGCATGGCCAGGGAATTCCAACGCGGCCACAAGGCCAAGATCAGTGACCTCACCGCGGGTACGGATCTGTACGTAGGTGTGCAGATCGCCGGCCCCGGACTGACCTTCGACATCAGCTGCTTCGGTCTCGACGCCGACGAACGGCTCTCGGACGACCGTTACTTCGTCTTCTTCAACCAGCCGAAGTCCCCCGAGGAGTCCATCCAGCTCCTGGGCACCCAGGCCGGTGACACGGAGTCCTTCCGGGTCACGCTGGACCGGATCCCGCAGCAGATCCAGAAGCTGTCGTTCACCGCGACGATCGACGGCGCCGGGCAGATGTCGCAGGTCGGCCCCGGATACATCCGTATCGTGGCCGGCGGCGAGGAAGTCGCGCGGTACGCGTTCAACGGCTCGGAGTTCACCACCGAGCGTGCCGTCATGCTGGGCGACTTCTACCTGAAGGACGTCTGGCGGTTCGCCGCGGTCGGACAGGGCTTCGACGGCGGACTCGACGCGCTGCTGAAGAACTTCGGCGGCGAGGTCATGGAGGAGGAGGCGCCCGCCGCGGCTCCGCAGCAGCCGCAGACCGGCGCTGCACCCGGTTTCGCGCCCCCGCCCCAGGCCGCCGCGCCGCCCGCGTTCGGCGCCCCGGCGCCCGCTCCGGCCGCCCCCGCGCCCGCCCCGGCTCCGGCGCCCGCCCCCCAGGGCTTCGCGCCGCCCCCGGCACCCGCGCCGTCGGTGCACGCGCAGCCGACCATCATCGCGCCCATGACGCCGCCGGCCGGAACCCAGGTTCCCCCGCCGGCCCCCGCGCCCGCGCCCTACGGGCAGCCGCCCCAGCCGCAGCAGCCGTACGGCCAGCCCCCGGCGGCCCCCGGCGCGCCGCTGCCCCCGGGCTACGGCCAGCCGCAGGCACCGCACGCCCCCACCCCGCCTCCGGGCTACGGGCAGCCGACCCCGCCCCCCGGTTACGGCCAGCAGCCGGCGTACGGCCAGGTCCCGGGGCAGCCCGCCGCCCCGTACGGCGCGCCGCAGGGCGCTGCCCAGGGCCCGGGTGTGGCCGCCGCGCTGGAGCAGTTCCGCGAGACGCCCACCGGGCAGCGCTGGACGCAGCAGAACAAGAAGATGGTCCGCGTCGACCTCGGCATCGGCGGCCAGCCGGTGCTGGCCCGCCAGGGCAGCATGGTGCTCTACCAGGGCAAGGTCGATTTCAGCTACAAGGGCGCCGGCTTCGCCGGCCGGGTCGTCGGCAACGCCACCGGCCAGGAGATGCAGCTGATGCGCTGCACCGGCCAGGGCCAGGTGTTCCTCGCCGAGAACAACACGATGGTGCACCCCATCGAGCTCCAGGGCGACGGCATCTGCGTCTCCGCCGAGAACGTCCTCGCCTTCGACGAAGGCCTCCAGTACGAGGTCCGTCGCATCGAGGGACACGGCATCCCCGGTGGCGCGCTGTTCACGATGCAGTTCACCGGCACCGGCACGATCGTCGTGAAGACGCACGGCACGCCCGTGGTCCTCCCGGTCACGCCCACGACGTTCGCCGACGCCAACGCCGTGATCGCCTGGTCGTCCGCCGCCCAGGTGGTCGTCTCCAGCCAGGTGCGGATGCGCCGCAACGCCTACCCGGGCGACACCGGGGAGAGCGTCAACCTCCAGTTCCGGGCCGCTCCCGGCAATTTCATCGTCGTCCAGCCGTACGAGATCTGAGGGAGCCCGTCATGAACCAGCCGCTCGCGGGCTACGCTCCCGCACCCGTCACGGCCCGGATGGAGAACCACGGCAACCACATGCTGAAGGTGGCCCTCCAGACCGGGAACGACCTCCTCGCGCGCGTGGGGTCGATGGTCGCCTACGAAGGGTTCGTGCAGTACGAGCCCAACCCGCCCGCCGTGCGCCAGATCGCCAAGGACTGGATGACCGGCGAGGGCGCGCCCCTGATGAAGTGCTCCGGGGACGGACTGCTCTACCTCGCCGACTACGGCGCGAACGTCGTCGTGATCAACCTCAACGGCGACGGGATCTCCGTCAACGCCACCAACCTGCTCGCCTTCGACGCGCACCTCACGTGGGGCGTCGAGCGGGTGAAGGGCCTGGCGAAGTTCGCCGGACAGGGCCTGTGGAACACCAAGATCTCCGGGCAGGGCTGGGTCGCGCTGACCTCCCGGGGCAAGCCGATCGTCGTCGACTGCGGCGGTGGTGAGAACGAGACGTACGTCGACCCCGACGCGCTCGTCGCCTGGTCCCCGAACCTCAAGGTGAAGGGCAAGCGCAGCTTCAAGGCGCAGTCGCTCATCGGCCGGGGCAGCGGCGAGGCCTACCAGATGGCCTTCTCCGGCCAGGGCATCGTCGTCGTCCAGCCCAGCGAGGACAGCACCGACCGCCTCCGGGTCCGGGGCTGAGGGGGAGCCAGAACGCCATGCAGAGTCCGCTTTTCGCCTACAACGACCAGCAGACCCAGGACCGCTGGAGCCTGCAGAACAAGCAGATGCTCCGGCTCACCCTGGAGGGCCACGACGACATCCTCGCCCGCAAGGGCACGATGGTCGCCTACCAGGGCCTCGTCGAGTTCGATGCCGAGTACCAGAGCAACGGCCAGGGACGCGCGCGTGCCCACACCGGCGAGGGCCTGGACCTGATGCGCTGCCACGGGCAGGGCACGGTCTACCTCGCCAACCTCAAGCAGCACATCCACCTGATGGACGTGGACCAGGAGGGGCTGACCGTCGACAGCAGCTATGTGCTGGCGATGGACTCCTCGCTGCACCACGAGGTCATCGCCGTGGACAGCCTCTACGGCATCTCCGGGTCCGGGAAGTACCAGCTGAACATCACCGGCCGCGGCAAGGTCGCCCTGATGACCTCCGGCATGCCGCTGATGATGCAGGTCACACCGGACAAGTACGTCAACTGCGACGCCGACGCGATCGTCGCCTGGTCCACCGGTCTGCGGGTGCAGATGCAGGCCCAGACGCACTCCTCCGGGGTGTGGCGGCGCCGCGGCAACACCGGTGAGGGCTGGGAGCTCAGCTTCATGGGCAGCGGCTACGCGCTGGTGCAGCCCAGCGAGCTGCTGCCGCCGCAGAGCGCCCAGATCGGCTCGGGCCTCGCCGCGCAGTACGGCATGGGCCAGCAGGGCGTCCGCGCCCAGAACCAGGGCAACGTCTGGAGCTGACGTAAGCACACAGGTAAGGGGCGACCGTCCATGGCGGTCGCCCCTTACCCGTTCACAGCCGCGCGCGGGTCGCCGCCAGCAGGCGTACGACGGATTCGTCGGCCACGTCCGCCACCTCGTCGTAGGAGAACCAGCGCAGGTCCAGGGACTCCTCGCTGATGGCCTCCAGGGCGCCGGGCGGGGCGACGGCGGCGTACTGGACGTCCAGGTGCCAGGCGCACGGCGTGAGGTGGCGGTCCAGCCGGACCGGGCCGCCGGGCAGCAGGGTCAGGTCCTCGATGCCGGACTCCTCGGTGCCCTCGCGCAGGGCGGCCGCCGCCAGCGTCTCGTCCACCGGCTCGCAGTGGCCGCCCATCTGGAGCCACATCCGCAGCTTCCTGTGCAGGGTCAGCAGCACCTGCCCGCGCGAGGGGTCGATCACCAGGGCGCTCGCCGTGAGGTGCCCCGTCTCGCAGGCCTTCCACATGCCGTCCGGACGCGCCGCGAGATGGTCGAGATAGACCTGGCGCAGCTCGGCCTCGTCCTCGTACCCCTTGAGCACCAGGACCGCGTCGTCGTGCAGACTCACTCGCTGTCGTCGTCCTTCTCGGTGTCCTTGGTCAGGTCCGGCTTCCCCGCGGAGCCGCCGGCCGCCTCGCCGAGCATCTTGTCCAGCTCGGAGAAGTCCAGCTGCTCGCGGTGGACGAAGCCGTCCGGGTCGTCCAGGTCGGTCGCCGTCGGCAGCATGTCCGGGTGGGCCCACAGCGCGTCACGGCCGTCGACACCGCGCGCGTCCGTGAGCGAGGCCCACAGGCGCGAGGCGTCCCGCAGCCGGCGCGGGCGCAGCTCCAGACCGATCAGCGTGGCGAACGTCTGCTCGGCCGGGCCGCCCGAGGCGCGACGGCGGCGCAGGGTCTCGCGCAGCGCGTCCGCGGACGACAGCCGCGGCTTCGCGGCCGCGTGCACCACCGCGTCGACCCAGCCCTCGACCAGCGCCAGAGCCGTCTCCAGACGGGCCAGGGCGGTCTTCTGCTCGGGCGTGTCCTCCGGCTGGAACATGCCCTGCTGAAGGGCGTCCTGAAGCTGCTCGGGGTTCTGCGGGTCGAACTGGCCGACCACGTCCTCCAGCTTGGCGGTGTCGACCTTGATCCCGCGCGCGTACCCGTCGACCGCGCCGAACAGGTGCGAGCGCAGCCACGGGACGTGCGCGAAGAGGCGCTGGTGGGCGGCCTCGCGCAGGGCGAGATACAGCCGCACCTCCTCCTTCGGCACGCCGAGGTCCTTGCCGAACGCCTCGATGTTCACCGGCAGCAGCGCGGCCTTGCCGACCGGGCCGAGCGGCAGACCGATGTCGGTGGAGCCGACGACCTCGCCCGCGAGCACGCCGACGGCCTGCCCGATCTGCGTGCCGAACATGGCGCCGCCCATGGAGCGCATCATGCCGATCAGCGGGCCGGCCATGGCCTGCATCTCCTCCGGCAGGACGTCACCCATGGCGGTGCCGACGCGCTCGGCGACCGGGTCCACGAGCTCCTTCCAGGCCGGCAGGGTCGCCTCGACCCACTCCGCGCGGGACCAGGCCACCGCGGAACCGGCGCCGGACGGCAGCGACGTCGCGTCGTCGAGCCACAGGTCCGCCAGGCGGACGGCCTCCTCGACGGCGGTGCGCTCGGCGGGGCCGACGCTCGCGTCCTTGGTGCCGTCCGAGGTGCCCTGGGAGACTGTCTGGCGGGCGATCTGCTTGGCCATGTCCCAGTTCACCGGGCCGCCCTCGTACGAGAGCATCTGGCCGAGCTGCTGGAATGCGGCGCCCAGGTCGGTGGGGTTCAACGAACCGAACATGGCAGCGAACGGGTTGTCCGCGCCGGGGCCGCCAAAGCCACCGGCACCGGGCAGCCCGCCGAATCCGAACGGGTTGGCCGGTCCCTGACCACCACCGCTCTGCTGGTCCTTCTTCTTGCCCTCGTCGCCGTCGTCCGGCTCCTCCGGCGGAAGGCCGAATCCGAATGGGGTGTCACTCACGGGATTCCTCGGCTGGTAAGGCCGCCGGTCTTTCTCCGACGGCGCGACTGCCCGATAACACCACCCAGCGTAGACACCACGGGCGGTTGGGGCCTCGGTGCTTCGCCGACTCTCGGCCTGCGGCAGGATGGATGCCACCTGGTACGTACGCGTCACTCGCGTCCGTACTGAAGACAACCGCTGGAGACGCCCGGTGAGTTCCCCTGATCCGCAGGTTCGCGCAGCGCGAAACCAGTCAACCAGTCCCGCCGCGCGCGGGCCCGTCGTGGCGGTCACCGGTGCCGCGTCCGGCGTAGGCGCCCTGCTCACCGAGCGGCTCGCCGCGTCGGAGCAGATCAAGCAGGTCATCGCCATCGACGAGCGGCGGGGCGAGTGCGCGGACGCGCAGTGGCACATCCTGGACGTCCGCGATCCCGCCATCGCGGAGAAGCTGCGGGGCGCCGACGCGGTGGTGCATCTCGCGCTCGACCTCGATCTGGAGACCGACGGCGCCGCCCGGACGGCCTACAACGTCCGGGGGACGCAGACCGTACTGACGGCCGCGGCGGCCGCGGGCGTGCACCGGGTCGTGCTGTGCACGTCCTCGATGGTCTACGGCGCGCTGCCCGACAACGAGCTGCCGCTGTCGGAGGACGCGGAGCTGCGGGCCACGGCTGAGGCGACCGGGGTGGGGGACCTGCTGGAGATCGAGCGCCTCGCGCGGCGCGCCCCGCGGGCGCATCCTGGGCTGAATGTGACCGTGGTGCGGCCGGCGGTGCTCGTGGGAGGCACGGACACCGCGCTGACCAGGTACTTCGAGTCACCCCGGCTGCTTGTCGTGGCGGGGTCGCGGCCGGCCTGGCAGTTCTGTCATGTCGAGGATCTGTGCAGCGCTCTGGAGTACGCCGTCCTGGAGAAGGTCGAAGGTGAGCTGGCCGTCGGGTGTGACGGGTGGCTGGAGCAGGAGGAGGTCGAGGAGCTCAGCGGGATCCGGCGGATGGAGCTGCCGTCCGCGGTCGCGCTGGGGGCGGCGGCTCGGTTGCACCGGATCGGGCTGACGCCTTCGCCGGCCGGGGATCTCGCGTACACGATGTACCCCTGGGTGGTGAGCGGGAGCCGGCTGCATGACGCGGGGTGGCGGCCGCAGTGGACGAACGAGGAGGTGCTGGCCGAGCTGCTGGAGGAGGTGGCCGGGCGGCACACGGTCGCCGGGCGGCGGCTGGGGCGGAAGGACGCGACGGCTGCGGGGGCCGCGGGGGCGACGGTGGCGTTGCTGGGTGCGGCGGCCGTGGTGCGGCGGGCCCGGAAGGCGCGGCGGCGGATCTGATCGGGGCGGGTTCGGGCCGAGGGCCCCTGTAGAAGCCTCCAAAGCCGTACGCGTGTGTGCCGGGTGATTTCGGTGTTCCCCGGGTTCCTTCGGGTGGGGCACGATGGGGGTATGGCACCCATGAACGACCATCCCGGTGAGCAGGCCGCGCAGGATCCGATCAAGTTGATCTCCATTCGGGAGACCGCGCTCTCCCTGGACGAGGTCTTCCGGGCCGTCGGGGACGAGGCCGCCGGGGGGACCGCCCTGTTCGTGGGGACCGTGCGGAACCACGACGGGGGTGCCGACGTCGACGAGCTCGGGTACTCCTGCCATCCCAGTGCCGAGGCCGAGATGCGGCGGATCGCCGAGAAGGTCGTCGCGGAGTTTCCGGTCAGGGCGCTCGCCGCCGTGCACCGGGTCGGGGATCTCGGCGTCGGGGATCTCGCCGTTGTCGTCGCCGTGTCCTGCCCCCATCGCGGGGAAGCCTTCGAGGCCTGCCGCAAGCTGATCGACGATCTCAAGCACGAGGTGCCGATCTGGAAGCACCAGAAGTTCTCCGACGGCACCGAGGAGTGGGTCGGCGCCTGCTGAGCCGGACCGGGTACCCCCACCCCCCTCCGGTTGCGTAACCGCACCCCTGGCGTGAGCGTTGTCAGTGCTGATGGTTAATCTGCTGATCAGTCAGTCGCGGTCGCTCATCGGGGTTGGGAGGACGGCATGGCGGCGCTCGCCTGGTTGCTGATTCCGCTTGTCGCGGCGGTCGGCGCCGGTCTGTGGGGCAGTTGGGCCAACCGGACCCGCAAGGTCCGAAGCGACGGGCCCGAGCTGGACGGATATGCCCGCTTCCGGGCCGCCATGGAGAAGACACGGCCCTGACGGGACGCTGACAGGGGCGTCCCGTACTGTCGTGGCATGCCACGCCGCACCGCGACGATGCTCGCCTCCACCCTGATGCTGATCGCGCTTCTGTGCGCGGGAGTGTTCATCCCCGTGCCGTACTCGGAGATGTCCCCGGGGCCGACGGTGAACACCCTCGGGGACCACGACGGCGAGCCGGTGCTGCAGATCTCGGGGCGCAAGACGTACGCCACCAGCGGCAACCTGAACATGACCACGGTCCGGGTGACCAGCGCCGACTACAAGATGAACCTCGTCGAGGCCGTCTACGGCTGGCTCGCGCACGACAACAAGGTCGTGCCGCACGAGACGCTCTACCCGGACGGCAAGACCGAGGAGCAGTCGACCCAGGAGAACGCCGAGGAGTTCAGCCAGTCCCAGGAGAGCGCGAAGGTCGCCGCCCTGGAGGCGCTGGACATCCCCGTGCAGTCCTGGGTGATCGTCTCCACGGTCGTCAAGGACTCCCCGGCCGAGGGCAGGCTGCACGCCGGCGATGTGATCAAGGCGGTCGACGGCAAGGCCGTCAAGGAGCCCGCGGACGTCGCCGAACTGGTGACCGAGCACAAGCCCGGCGAGGACGTCGAGTTCACGATCGTGCCGGCCAAGGAGCAGGCCGCCGCCGAGAAGGAGCAGCGGCCGGCGACGAAGACCCAGAAGGTCACGATCACCACCGCGACCTCCGACGACGCCGGGGAGAAGCGGGCCATCGTCGGGATCTCCGCCGGGACCGACCACACCTTCCCGTTCACCATCGACATCAAGCTCGCCGATGTGGGCGGGCCGAGCGCGGGCCTGATGTTCGCGCTCGGCATCTACGACAAGCTCACCCCGGGCAGCCTGACCGGCGGTGCCTTCGTCGCGGGCACCGGCACCATCGACGACGACGGCAAGGTCGGCCCCATCGGCGGTGTCGAGATGAAGACGGTCGGCGCCCGCGACAAGGGCGCCCAGTACTTCCTCACCCCGGCCGACAACTGCGCGTCCGCCGCCAAGGACGTCCCCGAGGGGCTCACCCTCGTCAAGGTCGGCACCATCGACGACGCGCTCGGCGCCCTCAAGGACATCCGCTCCGGCGACACGGCCGACCTGCCGAAGTGCAAGGCCGCCTAGCAGCCCAGGACCTCAGTCCTCGAACGTCGCCGCCAGCGCCTCCGACAGGCCCGGCACCAGGTCCTTGCCCGTGAGGACCTCCGTCGGGGTGTCCTTCTCCCGCAGCCGTACGGCCGAGTCACGGGTGCCGTCCCGCAGCACCGCGACGGTCATCCGGACCTCCTGGCGCTCCGGGTGCCGCGCCACCCACTTCGTCAGCGCGGCCTCGTCCAGACCCTCCGGGACCTGGGCCTCCGCGGACGGCGGCAGCATCAGACGCTCCACGGTCAGCGCGCAGCCGGTCACCGCGTCGGGCCAGGCGATGGTGCCGAGGAACTCGTCGAGCGGCTTGCCCGTTGGAATCTCGTCCTGCTCGATGGGGGTCAGGCCGGAGGTCTCCTGTTCGTCCTCCAGTCCGAGCTGGGCGGCGAGGCCGGGTTCCTGGGCCCGCAGCCGTGCGGTGTCGACGAGGGCGAAAAGGCGGGCGGGCTGGTCCCAGCCGAGGCCGGAGGCGTACTCGTCGATCTCGAGTACGGCCCGGGTGAGCGGGCTCGCCGCCATGGGAGTGTTGGACATGGTCACAATCCTGCCTCGTTCCCGCCCGGAATCGGGAACCGAGTAAAGCGTGAGTAAGTTGCATAGGTGTGGGCCTACGATCACGAGGCCCTTCGGAGGGCCCGAAACGACCAGGGCCTGACGGATCGACAGCGAACTTCGAGGTGCACACCTTGGCTTTCCAGATGCCGGACCGCGGCGGAGGCCCGACGGGGCCACGGATCAGAGTGGGCCGCCCGTCCCGGCGTGTCCGGACCCTGCTCATGACGCTGGGCGTCCTTGCCGTACTCGGCATGGCGTTCACCATGTTCGCGGGCTTCTGGACGGACTGGCTCTGGTACCGCTCGGTGAACTACTCGTCCGTCTTCACCACGACCCTGTGGACGAAGATCGGCCTGTTCTTCGTCTTCGGCCTGCTGATGGCCCTCTCGGTCGGCTTCAACATCTGGCTGGCGCACCGGCTGCGGCCGCCGCTGAGCGCCATGTCGATGGAGCAGCAGAGCCTCGACCGCTACCGCATGGGCATCGCGCCGTACAAGAAGTGGCTGCTGCTCGCGATCACCGCGCTGGTCGGGCTGATCGCCGGTGCCTCCGCGTCGGGGCAGTGGCGGACCTGGCTGATGTGGGTCAACGGCGTGTCCTTCAACCAGAAGGACCCCCAGTTCCACCTGGACGTCTCCTTCTACGCCTTCGACCTGCCCTGGTACCGCTTCCTGCTGGGCTTCGGCTTCGCGGCCGCGATCCTCTCCGTGATCGCCGCCGCGCTCACCCACTACCTCTACGGCGGGCTGCGCATCACCAGCCCCGGAGCGCGCGCCACCGCGGCCGCCACCGGGCACCTGTCGGTCCTGCTCGGGATCTTTGTGGCGCTGAAGGCGGTCGCCTACTGGCTCGACCGGTACGGCCTGGCCGTGAAGTCCAGCGATTTCAAGGCCACCGACAACTGGACGGGCCTCAGGTACGTCGACGCCAACGCCTATCTGCCGGCCAAGACGATCCTGTTCTGCATCGCGGTCATCTGCGCCCTGCTGTTCTTCGCCACCCTGTGGCGGCGCACCTGGCAGCTGCCCGTCATCGGCTTCGGTCTGATGGTGCTCTCGGCGATCCTCATCGGCGGTCTGTACCCGGCGATCGTCCAGAAGTTCCAGGTCCAGCCGAACGAGCAGGCCAAGGAAGCGCCCTACGTCGAGAAGAACCTCAAGGCGACGCGTGAGGCGTACGGCATCGACGACGCCCAGGTCACCGAGTACTCGGGGCAGAGCAGCACGGCCGACAAGACCAAGCTGCGGGACGAGGTCGACAGCACGGCGAGCATCCGCATCATGGACCCGAACGTGGTCTCGCCGACCTTCCAGCAGCTCCAGCAGATCAGGAACTACTACGGGTTCCCGACCAACCTGGACGTCGACCGGTACAGCAAGGACGGCAAGGACCAGGACACCGTCATCGGTCTGCGTGAGCTGAACCTCAACGGCATCCCGAAGAACAACTGGATCAACGACCACTTCCGCTACACCCACGGCTACGGCGCGGTCGCCGCCGAGGGGACCAGCGCCGATTCCCAGGGCCGCCCGGTCTTCACCGAGTCCGACCTGCCGTCCAAGGGCGACCTCGGCAAGTACCAGCAGCGGGTCTACTACGGCGAGAAGACCACGGAGTACTCGATCGTCGGCGGTCCCCAGAAGGAGATCGACTACTCCGACGACACCGGTGAGAAGACCTACAGCTACGAGGGCAACAGCGGGGTCAACCTCTCCAACCCGGTGAACCGCGCCGCCTACGCGGTGGCGTTCAGCGAGCCGCAGATCCTGTACTCCGGGGCGATCGGCGAGGGTTCGCGGATCCTGTACAACCGCACGCCCAAGGAGCGCGTCGAGGCGGTCGCGCCCTGGCTGACCATCGACGGCGACGCCTACCCGGCGGTCGTGGACGGCAAGATCCAGTGGATCGTCGACGCCTACACGACCACCAACGGCTACCCGTACGCGTCCCGTACGACGCTCGGTGACACCACGGCCGACTCGCTGACGGCGACCAACGACTCCCGCGCGGTGGTGGCCCAGCAGAACCAGGTCAACTACATCCGCAACTCGGTGAAGGCGACCGTCGACGCGTACAGCGGCCAGGTCAAGCTCTACCAGTGGGACACCCAGGACCCGGTCCTGAAGACCTGGATGAAGGCGTTCCCGAACACCGTGGAGCCCAAGAGCGACATCTCCGAGTCGCTGATGGCCCATCTGCGGTACCCGCAGGACCTGTTCAAGGTCCAGCGCGAGCTGCTCAGCCGCTACCACGTGGACGACGCCACCACGTTCCTCAGCGGCAGCGAGGTGTGGCAGGTCCCGGACGACCCGACCAACAAGGCGGGCGACGCGGTGCCGCCGTACTACCTGTCCATGAAGATGCCGGACCAGAAGCAGCAGGCGTTCTCGCTGACGACGACGTTCACACCGAACGGCCGTGACAACCTCAGCGCGTTCATGGCGGTCGACGCGGAAGCCGGTACCACCGACTACGGCAAGATCAGAATCCTGAAACTGCCGACCAACACCACCGTCAACGGACCCAAACAGGTCCAGAGCCAGTTCAACTCCGAACAGGACATCGCCGAGACGATCAGCCTCCTCAGCAGAGGCGACTCGAACGTCGAGTACGGCAACCTGCTCGCGGTGCCACTGGACGGCGGACTGCTCTACGTCGAACCCGTCTACGTCCGCGGTGGCGGGCTGAAGTACCCGCTGCTGCGCAAGGTGTTGGTGACCTACGGAGGCAGTACGGCCTTCGAGGACACCCTCGACCAGGCGCTCAACAAGATCTTCGGCGCGGAGGGCACGACGCCCGAGCCACCGGAGGACGACGGTGACGAACCCAACGAGCCCACGCCACCGCCGACGACCGAGAACCCCACGGTCCAGGAGGCGTTGAACGACGCCCAGAAGGCCTTCGAGGACGGTCAGCAGGCGCTGAAGGACGGCGACTGGGAGGCGTACGGCAAGGCCCAGGAGGACCTGGAGGAGGCGCTGCGGCGAGCCGAGGACGCGCAGTCCGGCGAGACCGGCGGCGGGGACGGCGGCGGGGCGAGTCCCAGCCCGAGTCCCAGCCCGGACAGCAGCTGATCAAGCCCACCCCGCGCCGTGATACTGTTGTCGCACAACGGCGCGGGGTGGAGCAGCTCGGTAGCTCGCTGGGCTCATAACCCAGAGGTCGCAGGTTCAAATCCTGTCCCCGCTACTGCGATCGAAGGCCCGGATCCTCTTTGGATCCGGGCCTTCGTGATGTGCGAACGCATGTGCCGCGTGGCGGTACCGCCGTGCCGCTGTGGGGAGTTGGCGGAACTGTGTTTGACTTGTCTCTCTGTGGGCATGTCGACAAAACGCTGAAGTGACCTCACTGGCTGCGGTATACCAGGTGTACCCAGGTTGCAGGTGGTGCGACGATGGACGTTATGGGGGACAAGGCAACTCTGTTGGAGACAGGGCGTTTTGTGCAGTCTTCCGACCGGGACGAAGCCGGTGAGGCTGCCGAGGAGCTGCGCCTGCGGCTCGCCGCCGAGGCCGGCGACGTCGAGGCGATGAGCGTCCTCGGCGCCCTGCTGCTGCGCCGCGGTGATCTCGACGGAGCCGAGCCCCAGTTGCGTGCCGCCACCGCCGCGGGCGACCGGGCCGCCGCCAACAACCTGGGAGTCCTCCTTCATCAGCGCGGGTACGCCGACGAGGCCGCGGGCTGGTGGCGGATCGCCGCGGTCGCCGGATCGGCCGCCGCCGCGCACGCGTTGGGCCGTCATCACCGCGAGCGCGGCGACGAGCCGGCCGCCGAGTACTGGCTGCGGCAGTCCGCCGAGCAGGGACACGCGCTGGGCGCCTACGCGCTCGCCGATCTGCTGGAGCACCGCGGTGACGCCGGGGCCGGGCGATGGATGCGGGCCGCCGCCGAGCGGGGGCACCGGGAGGCCGCGTACCGGCTGGCCAGAGCGCTGGACCGGCGGGGCGCGGGGGAAGCCGACGGTGACAACGGTGTCGACTCCGACTCCGACGCCGAGGCGTCCGAGGCGTCCGGTGCGGCCGAGGCCGAGCAGTGGTACCGGCAGGCCGCGGCGCGCGGGCACCGGCGGGCCGCGCTGCATCTCGGGGCGATCCTGGAGCGGCGCGGTGAGCTGAAGGAGGCCGGGCGCTGGTACCTGACCTCCGCCAAGGACGGCGAGGCACGGGCCGCCTGCGCGCTGGGGTTCCTGCTCCGGGACGCCGGGGACGAGGAGAGCGCCGCCGTGTGGTGGCTGCGGGCCGCCCAGGAGGGGGACGGGAACGCCGCGAACGCGCTCGGCGCGCTGCATGCCGAGCGGGGGCAGACCCAGACCGCCGAGCGGTGGTACCGGGCCGCGATGGACGCCGGTGATGTGAACGGCGCGTACAACCTCGGGCTGCTCTGTGCCGAGCAGCAGCGGACCGCGCAGGCCGAGCAGTGGTACCGGCGGGCGGCGTACGCCGGGCACCGGGAGGCGGCGAACGCGCTGGCGATCCTGCTGCTCCAGGGCGGGGACACCGCGGGTTCGGAGCCGTGGTTCTCCAAGGCCGCGGAGGCGGGGAGCGTGGACGCCGCCTTCAACCTCGGGATCCTCTTCGCCGGGCGCGGGGAGGACGGGGTCGCGCTGCGGTGGTACGAGCGGGCGGCGGCCGCCGGGCACACCGAGGCCGCGCTCCAGGTCGGGATCGCCCGGCTCAGGGACGGCGACGAGTCCGGGGCCGAGCGGCATCTGCGGTGTGCGGCGGGTGGCGGCAGCGCGGAGGCCGCGTACCGGCTGGCGACCGTGCTCGACGCCCGGCGCCCGCCCGAGCCCGCGCATGAGCTCGGGGAGATCGTGCACGAGAAGAGCGAGTGCGAGGAGTGGTACGAGCGGGCCGCCGGGCAGGGGCACCGGCGGGCGCAGGTGCGGGTCGGGATGCTGGCCGCGGCGCGCGGGGACGTCGTGGAGGCGGCCCGTTGGTACCGGGAGGCCGCGGAGGCCGGGTCCCGCAACGGCGCGTTCAATCTGGGGCTGCTGCTGGCCCGGGAGGGCAGTGAGCCGGAGGCGGCGGTGTGGTGGACCCGGGCCGCCGACGCCGGTCACGGGCGGGCGGCGTTGCGGCTGGCCCTCGTCTACGCGCGTCGCGGCGAGCTGGCCGAGGGGCAGGGGTGGGCCGACCGGGCGGTGGCGCTCGGCCCGGACGAGGTCTCCGAGCGGGCGGCACGGCTGCGGGACGCTCTGCGGGAGGAGCTGTCGGCGTAGCGCAGGGCCGGGCAGGCGTGCGCCGGCGCCGGCTCCGCGTGAAGCGATTTGCCTCCGTCCGCGTCCTTGACGTAACGTTGCATTCACCGACGCGGGGTGGAGCAGCTCGGTAGCTCGCTGGGCTCATAACCCAGAGGTCGCAGGTTCAAATCCTGTCCCCGCTACTGAAGGCCGAGGGCCGGAATCCGAAAGGGTTCCGGCCCTCGGTTCGTTTACGGGGCATGCCGCAGGGACGCAGACAGCAGAAAGCCCCGGCACCGATCGGGATCGGTGCCGGGGCTCCTCGCGGGCGTCTGGTTACGCGGCCGCCGCGCAGCTCGGGCAGAGGCCGCGGTAGGTCACCTCGACGTCGGAGACCGTGAAGCCGAACCGCTCCGAGGAGGGGAGGTCGGCGAGCGGGTTGCCGGTCGGGTGGACGTCCCGGATCGCGCCGCACTGGGCGCAGACCAGGTGGTGGTGCGGACGGTGCGCGTTCGGGTCGTACCGCTTGGCGCGCTTGTCGGTGGCGACCTCCAGCACCTCACCGAGGGTGACCAGCTCGCCCAGCGTGTTGTAGACGGTCGCCCGGGAGATCTCGGGCAGCTTGGCGACGGCCCTGGCGTGCACCTCGTCGGCCGTCAGGTGGACGTGTTCGCCGTCGAGGACCTCGGCCACGACGCGCCGCTGCGCGGTCATCCGCCATCCACGTCCGCGCAGTCGTTCCAGAAGGTCGCTCATGGGCTACAGCCTAACAGCAAGAAGACCAGGTTCCGAATGGGTGTGACTTTGGAACCTTATTTGACTTAGACATTGTCCATTGTAGGATCGGGAACGGCTTTGGCCAAGGGACAGGACTGGCCAGGGGCAGGACCGGCAAGGAATGGCGCAGGAGGCAGACGTGACGCAGGGACCGCTCACTACGGAGGCCGGGGCACCGGTCGCCGACAACCAGAACAGTGAGACCGCGGGCGTCGGTGGCCCCGTGCTCGTCCAGGACCAGCTCCTGCTGGAGAAGCTGGCCCACTTCAACCGCGAGCGCATCCCGGAGCGGGTGGTGCACGCCCGCGGCGCCGGCGCGTACGGCACCTTCACGGTGACGGCCGATGTCACGCCGTACACCCGGGCCGCGTTCCTCTCCGAGGTCGGCAAGCGGACCGAGACCTTTCTGCGGTTCTCGACCGTGGCGGGCAACCTCGGTGCCGCGGACGCCGTGCGCGACCCGCGCGGGTGGGCGCTGAAGTTCTACACCGAGGAGGGCAACTACGACCTCGTCGGCAACAACACCCCGGTGTTCTTCATCAAGGACGCCATCAAGTTCCCCGACTTCATCCACACCCAGAAGCGCGACCCGTACACGGGCTCGACCGAGGCGGACAACGTCTGGGACTTCTGGAGCCTGAGCCCCGAGTCCACGCACCAGGTGACCTGGCTCTTCGGCGACCGCGGCATCCCCGCCTCGTACCGCCACATGAACGGCTACGGCTCGCACACCTACCAGTGGAACAACGAGGCCGGTGAGGTCTTCTGGGTCAAGTACCACTTCAAGACCGACCAGGGCATCAAGAACCTCACCCAGGAGGAGGCCGACCGGCTCGCCGGCGCGGACCCCGACTCCCACCAGCGCGACCTGCGCCAGGCCATCGAGCGCGGCGAGTTCCCGAGCTGGACCGTGCAGGTGCAGATCATGCCCGCGGCGGACGCGGCGACGTACCGCTTCAACCCGTTCGACCTCACCAAGGTGTGGCCGCACGAGGACTACCCGCCGATCGAGATCGGCCGGCTGGAGCTCAACCGCAACCCGCAGAACATCTTCGCCGAGGTCGAGCAGTCGATCTTCAGCCCGGCCCACTTCGTGCCCGGCATCGGCCCGTCCCCGGACAAGATGCTCCAGGGCCGCCTCTTCGCCTACGGCGACGCCCACCGCTACCGCGTCGGCATCAACGCCGACCACCTCCCGGTGAACCGCCCGCACGCCACCGAGGCGCGCACCAACTCCCGCGACGGCTTCCTCTACGACGGCCGCCACGGCGGGGCGAAGAACTACGAGCCGAACAGCTTCGGCGGCCCGGCGCAGACCGGCCGCCCGCTGTGGCAGCCCTACGACGGCTTCGGCGGCGGCACGGGCAACCACCCGGCGCCGGTGCACGCCGAGGACGACGACTTCGTGCAGGCGGGCAACCTCTACCGCCTGATGGCCGACGACGAGCGGGAGCGCCTGGTGGCGAACCTGGCGGGCTTCATCGCCCAGGTCTCGCGCGAGGACATCGTGGAGCGGGCGATCGGCAACTTCCGCTCCGCGGACGAGGACTTCGGCAAGCGGCTGGAGGCCGCGGTCCAGGCCCTGCGCGGCTGAGCAACCCACCAGCACTGGATCGCTTGTCGAAGCGGGCCGGACCCCTCAGGGAAGGGGGTCCGGCCCGTTCGCGCGTGCGCAGCCCGTCGTGCGGGGGTCAGGCCGGGATCTTCTGCCGCAGCGGTGCCCAGCAGCGGATGATGTCGCGGACCGAGACGATGCCGACGGGTTCGTCGTGATCGAGGACGATCAGATGGCGGAAGCCGCCGTGCGCCATCGCGTGGGCCGCCTCCTCCAGGGTCCAGGACGGGGCGGCGAACACCACGTCGGTGGTCGTGTGGGCGTGGGCGTGTTCGGCGTCCGGGTCCTGGCCCAGGCCGACGGAGTTGAGGACGTCGCGTTCGGTGATGATGCCGATACCGCCGGCGTCCGGGTCGAGGACGACGGCCGCGCCCACCCGGCGGGCGGACATCAGCCGGGCGGCCTGTCGAAGGGTGTGGGTGGGGCCGATGGTGAGGACCACGGTGCTCATGGCGTCGCGGACGAGCATGGATGCAGCCACCTCCTGAGGGGGGTCCCGGTCCACTTGTTCATTGTTTCACAAATTCACAAGGGGTGGGACTTTCAGAGTGGCAGGCAAAGGGAGGGTCAACAAGAGGGCGCGTGAGGCTCAGTAACGCTCGTTGAGGTAGTCCAGGAGCTCGTCGTGGAGCAGACCGTTCGACGCGGCGGCGTTGCCGCTGTGCGGGCCCGGGCGGCCGTCGAGGCCGGTGAAGGTGCCGCCCGCCTCCATGACCACGATGGCGGTGGCGGCCATGTCCCACAGGGACAGCTCCGGCTCGGCGCAGAGGTCCACGGAACCCTCGGCGACCATCATGTACGGCCAGAAGTCCCCGTAGGCGCGGGTGCGCCAGACCTCGCGGGTCAGGTCGAGGAAGCCGCCCAGCCTGCCCTGTTCCTCCCAGCCGCTGAGCGAGGAGTACGCGAAGGAGGCGTCGCTCAGCTTCGAGACCCGGGAGACCTTCAGGCGGCTGGCGGAGGACAGACTGCGGCCGGTGAACGCGCCGTGCCCCTTCGCGGCCCACCAGCGGCGGCCGAGGGCGGGGGCGGAGACGACGCCGACGACGGGCCGGTAGCCGCCCTCGCCCGCCTCCATCAGGGAGATCAGGGTGGCCCAGACCGGAACGCCGCGTACGTAGTTCTTGGTGCCGTCGATGGGGTCGATGACCCAGCGGCGGGGGCCGGTGCCCTCGATGCCGTACTCCTCGCCGAGGATCGCGTCACGCGGGCGGGCGCGCTGGAGCTGGCCGCGGACGAGCTCCTCCGCCGCCTTGTCCGCTTCGCTGACCGGAGTCATGTCCGGCTTGGTCTCGACCTTCAGGTCGAGCGCCTTGAAGCGGTCCATGGTCGCCGCGTCGGCGGCGTCCGCGAGGACGTGGGCGAGACGGAGATCGTCGAGGTAGTCGGCCATGTTGTGCACGGTATCCGCCGGGGGTCGCACGGGGCTACCGGGGCCGGGGTGTGGACCGTGCGGGGAGCTGGTGCGGGGAGTGTCCGCGCCCGCCCGCGCCGGCCTCGTACCGCTCCGCAACTCTTGACAGGTCGGGTGGGCGCGTCAAATCTGGGCGCAGAGCCGGGTGCCTGGGAGGCGACGATGCCTGCTGCGCGGGAATCTCTGCTGGATGCCGCTTACACGGCGCTTGCGCGTCGGTCATGGTCGGCGGTGCGCATGGTGGACGTGGCCGCGACGGCCGGCGTCTCACGGCAGACCCTCTACAACGAGTTCGGGAGCAAGGAGGGCCTCGCGCGGGCCCTGGTGCGCCGGGAGGCCGACGGCTATCTCGCCGGTGTGGAACGGGCGTTGACCCTGGGTTCCGACGCCCGCGACCGCCTCACCGCCACCGCCGAGTGGACCACCACGGCCGCCCGCGACAACGCCCTGGTCCGCGCCATGCTCACCGGCTGCTGGAGCGAGCGCCTGCCCGCGCCCACCCTGTCGGCCGTCCCGTCCTCGTCCGCCGTACCGGCACAGCGCCGCGCCGACGGCCCGCTGCCCTCGCCCGGCGACTTCGTGACGATCGTCCGTGACCGCGCCGTGGCCGTGCTGTCGGGGCCGGGCGCGAACAAGGCGGACAGCGGGGAACTCACCCGCTCCTGTGAACTCGTCGTCCGTATCGCGCTGTCGTGCGTGGCCGCCCCGCCCGGCGAGGGCGGAGTGGCCGATCTCGTACGCTGCGCCCTGCACCGGCAGTTACGCCCCTAGTGCGCCGAACCCGACAGCTGAAGCCCGATGACCCCCACGATGACCAGGCTGATCGAGACGATCTTCAGTGTCGAGACGATGTCCCCCAGGAAGATCATTCCGTAGATCGCGGTGCCCGCCGCGCCGATGCCGGTCCACACCGCGTACGCCGGGCCCACGTCGAGTTTCCTCAGGGCCAGGGTCAGCAGACCGAAACTGCCGAGCGCGAAGATGCTGAACGCGACCGTCGGCCAGAGACGGGTGAACCCGTGGGAGAGCTTCAGACAGACGGCGAAGCCTGTTTCGAGCAATCCGGCCACGATGACCAGCAGCCACGCCATGTGCTGTCCTCCCGTATGTCCGGCTCGGTGCGAGTATGCCTTTACCTGAGCGGCAGGATGACAAACAACGCGAAGGTCAGTCGCCTTCCTTGCGCTCCCGCGTGGCCAGCAACCGCCGTAGCGAGTACAGCCGTGCGGGATCGGCGTGACCCTCCGCCACCCAGTCGTCCAACGCGCAGTCCGGCTCATCATGACTGCACGCGCGCGGACAGCCCTCGGTTCCCGGTTCCAGGTCAGGGAAGGCGTGGATGACCCGGGACGGGTCGATGTGGGCGAGGCCGAAGGAGCGCACGCCCGGGGTGTCGACCACCCAGCCCTCCGCTCCGTCCAGGGGCAGCGCGAGCGCCGAGGTCGTGGTGTGCCGGCCCCGGCCCGTCACCGCGTTCACATGTCCGGTCAGCCGCCGCCGGTCCTCGGGCACCAGCGCGTTCACCAGCGTCGTCTTGCCGACCCCGGAGTGCCCGACGAACGCCGTGACCCGGCCGTCCAGTTCCGCGCGCACCCGGTCCGCGGCGTCGCCGTTCTCCAGCTCCGCGCGGCTGGTCACGACGTACGGGATGTCCATGTCGCCGTAGAGCTCAAGGATCTTGTCGGGCGGCGAGAGGTCCGACTTGGTCAGCACCAGCAGCGGTTCGAGCCCGCCGTCGTACGCCGCCACCAGACAGCGGTCGATCAGCCGCGGCCGGGGTTCGGGGTCCGCCAGCGCGGTGACGATGGCGAGTTGGTCGGCGTTGGCCACGACCACCCGCTCATAGGGATCGTCGTCGTCCGCGGTACGGCGCAGCAGCGAGCTGCGCTCCTCGATGCGGACGATCCGCGCGAGGGTGTCCTTCTTGCCGGACAGATCGCCGACCAGCGCCACCCGGTCGCCGACCACGGCGGCCTTGCGGCCCAGTTCGCGGGCCTTCATCGCCAGCACGACCCGGTCCTCGACCAGGCAGGTCAGCCGGCCCCGGTCGACGGTGAGGACCATGCCCTCCGCGGCGTCCTCGTGCTTTGGGCGGATGTTCGAACGCGGCCGGTTGCCCTTGCGGTTCGGGCGGCTGCGGATGTCGTCCTCGTCGGTGTGCTTGCCGTAGCGGCGCATGATCCCGTTCCGCCCGTCAGTTCCCGAGCATCCCGGCCCACAGTTCGGGGAAGTCCGGCAGCGTCTTGGCCGTCGTCGCCACGTTCTCGATCTGTACGCCCTCGACCGCGAGGCCGATGATCGCGCCGGCGGTGGCCATGCGGTGGTCCTCGTACGTGTGGAAGATGCCGCCGTGCAGTCGGCGCGGGCGGATGTGCAGACCGTCGGCGGTCTCGGTGACGTCACCGCCGAGTTCGTTGATCTCCTTGGTGAGCGCGGCCAGCCGGTCCGTCTCGTGCAGCCGCAGATGCGCGACCCCGCGCAGGGTGGAGGGGGAGTCCGCGAGGGCGGCGACCGCCGCGATACCGGGGGTCAGCTCGCCGACGTCGCCCAGGTCCACGTCGATGCCGTGGATCGCGCCCGATCCGGTGAACTCCAGGCCGTACTCGGTCAGTTCGCAGGAACCACCCATCTCGGTGAAGATCTCCCGCAGCCGGTCACCGGGCTGGGTGGTGCGGGCCGGCCAGGCCGGGATCAGCACCTTGCCGCCGGTGATCAGTGCGGCCGCCAGGAACGGCTGGGCGTTGGACAGGTCCGGCTCGATGGTCAGATCGCGGCCGAGCAGGGCGCCCGGAGTGACCCGCCAGACGTTCGGCTCGCCCCCTGACTCGGGGGTGTCGACCTGGGCGCCGACCGCGCGCAGCATGTCCACCGTCATCCGGATGTGCGGCATCGAGGGCAGCGTGGAGCCGGTGTGCCGGACTTCGACGCCCTGGTTGAAGCGCGGTCCGGAGAGCAGCAGCGCCGAGACGAACTGCGACGAGGAGGAGGCGTCGATCTCCACCGGGCCGCCGTCCAGGGCGCCGCCGCCGTGCACGGTCAGCGGCAGCGCGCCGCGCCCGTCGTCGTCGATCCGGGCACCGAGCACGCGCAGGGCGTCGATCACACCGTTCAGGGGGCGCTCGTACGACCTCGGGTCGCCGTCGAAGCGGATGGGGCCGTCGGCGAGGGCGGCGACGGGCGGCAGGAAGCGCATCACGGTGCCGGCGTTGCCGACGTCCACGGTGGCGGGGCCGCGGAGCCCTGCCGGGAGGACGCGCCAGGTCTCGCCCGTGCCGTCCGGGCCCACGCCCTCCTCGATCTCGATGCCCATGGTGCGCAGGGCGCCGGCCATCAGGAGGGTGTCGCGGGAGCGGAGCGGGCGGCGCAGCCAGCCCGGTTCGCTGGCGAGGGCGGCGAGGACGAGGGCTCGGTTGGTGACTGACTTCGACCCCGGGACGTGGACCGTCGCGTCGACGGCTCCGCTCGCGTGGGGGGCGGGCCAGAGGGCGGGGTTCTTGGGGTTCGAAGCCATAGGACCACTTTAGTAGGGGTGTGCAGGTCGGGTGCGGCGCCGTTGTGGCTGGTCGCGCCCACGCGGCGGAGCCGCACATGACACAGCCCCGCGCCTCTCTGTGACTCGCTCTACGTGGCTTGTCACAGGTCCAAGAGCCACCTTCCGCCGCCTATCAGGGAGCACAACGAGACCGCGTGGAACAGGAACAGCCACATGCCCGCCGGTACATGCGTCAGCCGCGACAACTGGTCCGCGTCCGAGTCGCCCGCGCCCCCTCGCGCCCGCTTCGCCTGTAGCTCGAAAGCGGGACGTACGCCGCCGAGCAGCAGGAACCACACCACCGCGTACGCGAACGCCGCCTGTACCTGGGGGCCCGCCAGCCACGAGACCAGGACGAAGGTGCCGCCCGTCAGGACCACCGTCAGGGCGCCGTACGCGTTGCGGATCATGACCAGCACGGCCAGGAGCAGGGCCGTGGCCAGCCACAGGAGCAGGGTGATGCGGCCCGCGCCGAGCAGGGCCGCACCGCCGAGGCCCAGCAGCGGCGGGGCGGTGTAGCCCGCCGCCGCCGTGAGGATCATGCCGAGGCCGTGCGGCTTGCCGCGGCTGACCGTGAGGCCGCTGGTGTCGGAGTGCAGGCGGATGCCGGTGAGCTGTCGGCCGGTGAGCAGGGCCACCAGGCCGTGTCCGCCCTCGTGGGCGATGGTGATCGCGTTGCGGGCGACCCGCCACACGCCCTGGGGGACGACCACCGCCACCGCGGCGACGAGGGTCGCGATCACGACCCACAGGTCCGGGTCGCTCTGGGTGCCCGCGAGCTCGTCCCAGAGAGAGGTCGCTGTGCTGGTGTCCATGGTGTGCGGTCGTTCCCTCTCCTCGTACGGACTCGGCAGTGTGACACGTACGGATGTGTGGACGGCATGTCAACGGCCGGAAGAGAGGGAACGTCCCCGAACACAGTTCCGGGCCGCTCACCCCGCCCGGCGCTGGTCCACCGTGCTCGCCAGATCGGCGACCGTGCGGCTGGTGAAGACCTCGCGCAGGCCGATGGAGATCTCGAAGCGGTCGCGGATCCGGGCGATCAGCCGGGTCGCGGCCAGCGAGTGCCCGCCGAGGTCGAAGAAGTTGTCCTGAATCCCCACCCGGGGAACGTCCAGGACCTCGCACCACAGGGTGGCGAGCTGTTGCTCCGTCGGGGTACGCGGTGCGACGTAACCGGAGGCCGGGCCGGTCTGCCGGGGCGCGGGCAGGCGGCGGCGGTCGACCTTGCCGTTGGCGCTGAGCGGCCAGCTGTCCAGGGTCAGGACGTGCTCGGGGACCATGTGCGCGGGCAGCCGGTCGCGCAGCCAGCCGCGCAGCCGGTCCGGCAGGGAAGCGGCGACCGGGGCGGCCGCGGTGCGGTCCACCCGGCCGCCGACCAGCGCGTGCGCCAGGACATGCCGCTCGCCCAGCGCGAACTCCGGCTTCAGCGGCTCGAAGTCGAGTTCCCCGATCGGGCACAGTCCTACGTCCGTCCCCGCCGCCCAGTCCATCAGCAGCTGCCCCATGTACCCGGCCTCCAGCAGGCACAGGTCGCGGGCGAGCGAACCGTACATCGGCTCGATGGCGTCCAGGTCCGCCACCAGGAACAGGGTGAAGCCGGCCGCGTCCACGACCGCCCGGTTGTGCCCCGCGTGCACGTCGGCGCCGACCCGGGCGCCCTCGGTGAGCGGCACGAGGGCGTTCTCGTCGGGGTCGACGTAGTACGCGCCCGGTGCGAGACCCGCCACGGACTTCACCTGCACATACGTCTGGACGGGATACAGGCCTCCTGCCGATGGGTAGCGGCACTTGGCCAGACCGTCCACCTCGTCCTGCCCCAACAGGCCCAGACAGGCCGAGAGTTCGGGGAGGGTGACCGGCTCGGGCAGGAACGCCCGGTCGCTGCGCCGCCGGGACGGCTCGGCGGGCACCCGGGGGAGCGCGACCCGCCGCCGTTCGGGCTCCCGGCGCAGTCCGTGGCGGGCCAGCTTGAACTCCGCGCGGGCCAGCGGGTCGAGCAGGGTGATCCCGGCGCGGCGGCCGGCCTCGAAGGCGGCGGTGTCCGTCGCCTCGTCCGGGACGGCAGGGTCCTTCGGGACGGCAGGGTCCTTCGAGGCGACGTGCTCCTTGGGGATGGCGTGTTCCTTCGGGATGACATATGCGACCAGCCCGTCATGGCCGGGACCCTCGGCGTGGGCGGTGGCGGTGACGACGGCCGAGGTCACGTCGGGGTGGGCGAGCAGAGCCGTCTCGATCTCGCCGGGTTCGATGCGCTGGCCGCGGATCTGCACCTGGAAGTCGGCCCGGCCCATGAACTCCAGCGTGCCCTCGGACCGCCACCGCCCCAGGTCCCCGGTGCGGTACATCCGCTCGCCGGTCTCCGGGTGCCGTACGAAGACCGCGTCGGTGCGGTCGGGGTCGCGCCAGTAGCCGTCGGCCAGACAGACCCCGGAGACGTACATCTCGCCGGTCACCCAGTCCGGGCAGTCCCGCAGCCGGTCGTCGAGGACGCGGTAGCGGACGTTGGCGAGGGGCGTGCCGTACGGGATGCTCCGCCAGTCCGGGTCGACGTCGGCGACGGGATACCAGATGCTCCACACCGTGGTCTCGGTCGGACCGCCGATGGAGACCACCCGGACGCCGGGCACGCGCTCCCGCAGCCGGCCCGGCACGGGCAGCGGGATCCAGTCGCCGCCGAGGAACACCAGCCGCAGCGGGCCGGGGCGGGCGCCGCTCGCCAGGAGCATCTCCATCATCGCCGGGACCGAGTTCCACACCGTGACCCCGTGCCGGGCGATCAGCTCCGCCCAGTGCGCCGGGTCGCGGCGGTCCGCGGCGGCCGGGACGACCACGGCGCCGCCCGCGCCGAGCAGTCCGAACAGGTCGAAGGCGGACAGGTCGTGATGGAGCGCGGTCACCGCCAGACAGCGGTCGGCCTCGGTGATCCGGAAGGTGTCGAGGGTCTCCCGCACACAGTTGACCAGCGCCCGGTGGCTGACCATCACACCCTTCGGCTCGCCCGTGGAGCCCGAGGTGAACATGGTGTAGACGAGGTCCCCGGGGCTGCCGGGCGCCGGGAGCGGGGTCTCGGTGTCGGCGGGGAGCGGCTGGTCGACGCAGAGCCGCAGCAGCCCGTCCGGCCAGTCCAGGGTCAGCCGGGACTGGGTCAGCACCAGCCCCACCTCACCGCGCTCCAGCAGCTGCCGCACCCGCCGCGCGGGCAGGTCGGGGTCGATCGGCAGATAGGCGGCGCCGGAGAACAGCACGCCGTAGGCCGCGACGACCTGCTCCCAGCCCTTCTCCATCACCACGGCGACCAGATGCCCCGGCCGCGCGCCGTGCGCCCGCAGCCAGCGGGCCACCCGCCGGGAGGCGTCGGCGAGCGCGGCGTACGACAGGGTCAGGTCCGGGGCGATCACGGCGGGCGCGTCCGGGCGCAGCACGACCTGCCGCTCGAAGAGCTGCTGCACCTGGAGATCGGGTACGGCCCGCTCGGGGCCCGCGTCCGGGTGGCGCTGCTCCGGCAGGGGGAGCGGCGCGGGCCGGGACCAGGCGTCCTCGTCGGTGGCGAGCCGGTGCAGCAGGGCCGTCTGGGCGTCGAACATGTCGTCGACGAGCCCGGCGGGAAACAGTTCGTCCACCGAGTCCCAGTTCAGCAGCAGCGCTCCCGACCGTTCATGGGCCTGGCAGTCCAGGGTGACCTGCGGGGTCTGGGAGATGGTGAACACCGGGGTGAGCAGCCGCTCCAGCGCGGTAGGGGTCTCGGCGGCGAAGGCGAGGTTGCTCGTCATCACCACCGGCATCAGCGCCCGGTCGTAGCCGCTCCGGAGCCGCATCAGCTCGCGCAGCACCTCCACTCCGCTGACGGCCGAGTGCCGCAGATCGGACCGGAGTCGACGCTGCACAGCTTGAGCCCGCTCCAGGAAGGTCCCGGCGCCGCGGTGGTCGACCTCCAGCAGGGTGAAGGAGGCGAACTGGCCGAGCACCTCGTCGTACGAGGGATCCCGCACCGGTCGCGTCAGCCGCGGCACGTTGAGCGTGAAGTGGCGGCTGTTGCTCCAGGTGGCCAGCGTCTCGGCGTACACCGCGAGCAGCAGTCCGCTCGGGGTCAGCCCGGCCCGCGCCGCCCGTTCCTTCAGGCCTGCCCAGGTCGCGGCGGACAGGACGGTGTCCCGGCGGGTGAACCGCGGTACGTCCACCGTCGTGGACCGGGCCGGCAACTGGGGCGCCGGGGGCAGCTCGGGCAGGCGGCGCCACCAGTAGTCGTGGGCGCGGCGGTACTCGGGCGTCCCGGTCCGCTCCGCCTCGGCGCGCACATGGTCGCGGAACGAGCGGGCGGGGGCGGGCGGTCGGGCCTCCGGCTCCTCGTAGAAGCGGGACAGGTCGTCGAAGAGCAGCCGGCCGGAGGAGAAGTCGGCGATCAGCGAGTCCACGCTGAGATGGACGCGCAGTCCGTCGTCCAGCCGGCTGGCGGTGACCTCGAACAGCGGCCACCGGTCGGCGGGCCGCACCTCGTGCGACAGCCGCTCCCGGACCGCCGCCAGCTCCGCGTCGGCCGCACCCTTGTCCAGACCGCGCAGATCGGTCACCCGGATCTCGTACGGCGGTACCTCGGGCAGGATCCGCTGCTCGTTGCTGTCCGGCAGCATCACCGCCCGCAGCATCTCGTGCCGGTCGATCACCCGCCGCCAGGCCCGCTCGAAGCGGTCCAGGTCGAGGGCGGGGGCGTCGAACTCGACGTACACATGCGTGGAGACGTTCCCGAGTTCGAAGGCGCCGGTGCGGCCGAGGCAGTACGCCTGCTGGGTGTCGGTCTGCGGGAAGGGGGCGTACGGGTCGTCCTCGGCGGGCGGTGCCGTGCCGGGCCCGGACCTCGGCTGTTCCCCGAGTGCCGCCGCCAGCGCCGCGACGGTCGGGGCGTCGTAGAGCAGGTCCTCGGAGACGGACAGCCCGAGATCCCGTTCGATGCGCCCCGCGAGCCGCAGCATGGCGAGCGAGTCCAGACCGAGGTCGACGAGCGGCTCCTCGCGTCCGGGTGTCCGCGACCCCGGGGCGAGCGAGGCGACCAGTCCGGTCAGATACGCCTCCACCTCGCCGGCCTCGGGCCCGGCCGTCCACTCGGCGACGACGGCGAGGGACCCGGCGACGAGGGCCGTCCGGGTCGCCCGGCGCCTGATCTTGCCGCTGGAGGTCTTGGGCACGGTCGAGGGCCGGACCAGGACCAGCCGGTGCAGCCGTACGTCGAACTCCGCGGTGATCGCCCGGCCGACCTCCCGCGCGACCTCGGCCACCGGCGGCGGCTCCACCCCGCGCCGCACCTCGGCGACCACGACCAGCCGTTCCGTGCCGTCGCCCGCGGCCACCGCGACGGCCGCCGTGGCATGCGGCAGCAACGCCGGATGGGCGCTCTCCGCACAGCGCTCGATGTCCTGGGGATACAGGTTGCGGCCGCGCACGATGATGAGGTCCTTGCTGCGGCCGGTGACGAACAGCTCGCCGTCGCGCAGGAACCCGAGGTCCCCGGTGCGCAGGAAGGGTCCCTCGCCGCTCGCCGTCGTCGCGCCGAAGACCGTCGCGCTCTCCTCGGGCCGGTTCCAGTACCCGCGTGCGACGTTCGGCCCGCCGACCCAGATCTCCCCGACCTGCCCGGGCCCGCACGGCGTCCCGTCGGCCGGATCGACGACGAGCAGCCGCTGTCCGTCGACGGCGCTCCCGCAGCCGACGACCGTCCGCCGCTGCCCCGCCCCGCCCGGCTCGACCCGGTGCGCCTCCAGCGCGGCCGCGTCCAGCGTGAGGGCGGGCGCGGCGGTGAGCCGGTCGCCGCAGGACACCATCAGCGTGGCCTCGGCCAGCCCGTAACCGGGCCGCAGGGCCGAGCGGCGCAGGCCCCAGGGGGCGAAGTGCTCGGCGAACCGGTCGAGACAGGCGGCCGGCACCGGTTCCGCGCCGACGATGACGGTGTCCAGGCTGCTCAGATCCAGCGGCTCGTGCCTGCCGGGGTCGACGCGCTCCACGCACAGGTCCAGGGCGAACGGCGGTACGGCGGACACCGTGGCGGCGTGCTCGGAGATCGCGCGCAGCCACTGCGCGGGGTCCAGGACGAAGGTGCCCGGCGCCATCAGCACCCCGGGGAAACCGCCGACGAGCGGCTGGAGGATGCCGCCGATCAGGCCCATGTCGTGGAACGGCGGCAGCCAGCTGACCAGCCGGGACTCCTCCCCGGTCCGGGCGCGCCGCTGGATCTGGGCGGAGTTGTGCAGCAGGTTGCCGTGCGTGACCATCACGCCCTTCGGCACGGCGGTGCTGCCGGAGGTGTACTGGAGGAAGGCGAGGCTGTCGCCGTCGGCGCCCGGGTCCGTCCAGGACTCCGGATCGGCGGTCAGCGCGTCGGTCGGCAGCCAGGCCACGTCCGTCAGTTCCGGCAGCCGCCTCCGGATGCCGGCCAGGGCCCGGTCACCGGTGAGCGCGGCGGCGGGCGCCGCGTCCGCGGCGATGGCACCGAGCCGTGCCGCGTTGCGGGAGTGCGGGGGAGAGGACGGTACGGCGACGGTCCCGGCGTACAGGCAGCCGAGGAACGCGCTCACGTACTCGGCGCCCGGCGGGTGGAGGATCAGCACCCGGTCGCCCGGGGAGCAGGCGGCCCGTAAGCCCGCGGCCACCTGGCGGGCGTGGCGGTCCAACTGGGCGTAGGTGAGGGCGTTCTCCGCTCTGCCGTGGCTGTCGAGGAAGACGTAGGCCTGGCGTTGCGGCTGTTCCTCCGCGCGGGTGCGGAGCAGGTCGACGAGGCTGCGGGAGAGTGTCCTCAGGGGCGTGTTCATGCTGTTCCTCCGGTCGTTCCCGTGGTGGTTGTCCTCGTGAGGGCGGGCTTGTCCGCGCGCACCCATTTCGTCGGCACCCAGGGCCCGCTCCACCACATGCGGTGGCCCACGTCGGCGCGGGTGACGTTCCGGGCGCCGGCGGCGAGCAGGAGATCGCGGTACTGGGCGGTGTGGAAGATGTCGACGATGAGCAGCCGGCCGCCCGGCCGCAGCACCCGGTACGCCTCGCACACCGCCTCCGCGCGGCCCCGCGCGTCGGTGATGTTGTGCAGGGCCATGCTGGAGATCACCAGGTCGAACCGGTCGTCCTCCAGGGGCAGTTCCCGCATGTCGGCGGTGACCAGGTCGATCCGCTCGGCGACCCGCTCCCGGCCGGCGTTGTCCAGCGTGGTCCGCGCGCGGTTCCCGGACTGGTCGACCGAGCGCCACAGGTCGACGCCGGTCACCCGCCCCCGGGGCACTCTGCGGGCGACCGCGGTCAGCACCGCGCCCCGCCCGCACCCGAGGTCCAGCACCTGCTCGTCGCCCCGCAGCCCGAGCCCGTCCAGCAGCTCCTCCCAGACCAGGAACTTGCCCCGCACACTGGCGTGCAGGAACAGCCCGGCCGGTGCGGCCGTCAC
The DNA here is from genome assembly GCF_027270315.1 of Streptomyces cinnabarinus. Classification (NCBI taxonomy): domain Bacteria; kingdom Bacillati; phylum Actinomycetota; class Actinomycetes; order Kitasatosporales; family Streptomycetaceae; genus Streptomyces; species Streptomyces cinnabarinus. The sequence goes on from NZ_CP114413.1 coordinate 5,943,938, forward strand.
CGCCGGGATCCGCAGCAGCCGGCGGGGCGCGCCGGCCGCGACCGCGAGCAGCGGCACCAGGACCGAGGCGCCGAGCCCGATCGCCCAGCCCGGCCCGTCCACGCCGTAGCGGCCCCTGGACCGGGCTACCACGCCAACTCCCGTGCCACGAAGGTCAGAACGGCCTCGGCGGAGGTGAAGACGAAGAAGTGGTCGCCGTCGAAGACCCGGACCGTGACATCGGTGCCGAGGTCCCGCCAGTGCTCCACCTCGTCCGGCGCGGCGGCGGGGTCGTCGGCACCGGCCAGGGCGAGCAGCGGGATACCGGGGCGCAGGGCGTCCAGGGCCCGGTAGGTCTCGGCGGCCTCGAAGTCGGCGCGCAACTGGGGCAGGAAGAGGGCGAGCCACTCCTCGTCGGCGAGCAACTCCGGCGGTACGCCGCCGAGTCGGCGCAGGCCCGCCACGAACTCCGCGTCCGGCAGCCGGTGCATCGCCGGAGTGCGGCGCGGGACGTGCGGCGGCACACTGCCGGAGACCACCAGCGCGGCCGGCGGCCGGTCCGACTCCTGGAGGGCGAGGGCGAGTTCATAGGCCAGCAGCGCCCCCATGCTGTGCCCGAACAGGACGTACGGCAGCCCTTCGGCCCGGCGGGCGAGGGGGCCTTCGAGCCGTTCCGCGAGCCGTGCCACCGATCTCTCGGCGGGCTCGGTCACCCGGATCTCCCGGCCGGGCAACTGGACGGGGACGACCTCGGTGCCCGGGCCGAGCAGACTCTGCCAGGGCCGGAAGACCGAGCCTCCGGCGCCGCCATGGGGGACGCAGAAGAGCCGGACCTGGGGACAGGGGGCACCCGGCAGGGCGCGCGGGAACCACGGTTGTTCTGTTGTGACACTCACAGGCAGGCACAGGCTTTCGCTTCAACGGTGACGGGACACGTCACACGCGGGGACGGATGAGGTGTACGGCGTGCGCGCGGGCGCGGGATCACGCCTTGCGCCGCCGGTGGTCCAGATAGAGGGCGAGGGCGCCGAGGGCGAGCGCCGTGTGCGGGCCGGACCGGCCGCCCTGGGACCGGGTCGGTACGACCTCGCTGAACTGCACACGCAGAGCGCGGTCGGCGATGTCGTCGTTCAGGGCCCGGAGCTGTTCGGAGGCCCCGGCCTGGGTGAGCGTGGCCTCCAGCAGCCGCCGGGCCGACGCCTGCGGGGAGCCGGCCTCGCGCACCATGTGCAGGACGATCCGGGGGACCTCGCGCTGGAAGACGTCGACCAGCGCGAGCTCGGGCGCCAGACAGCGCACCGAGCCCTCCAGGTTGGCGAAGGACTTGCCGAGCAGGGAGACCGCCGGACAGGAGGCGATGCCCCTGCGGGTGGACTTCTCCAGCACGCTGGTGAGCGTGATGCCGAAGTTCAGCTCATCCAGGGAGGCCGTCGCGACCTTCGGCACCAGCGCCGCCATGTCCTGGGAGAACCCCGGGATGTCCGACCACGGTGTGGTGCGGCCCATCTCCACCCAGGCCTTGGCCAGGCCGTGCCCGTCGTTCTGGGCGACGGCCATCAGCACCAGCAGCAGTCGCATGCTGGTCCGCTGGTCGATCCGGCCGATCATGCCCCAGTCGATCAGCGTGGCCTCGCCGTCGCCGGTGACGAAGACGTTCCCGGCGTGCGGATCGGCGTGATAGACGCGCTCGATGAAGTAGCTGCGGTACATGAACGCGATCAGCTCACGGCTGACGGCCAGCCGGTCGCGGTCGCGCAGGGCGGCCGGGTCCGCCTTGCGCACGGAGACGCCGGGCGCCATGGACTGCACCAGGACGCCCTCGGTGGCGGCGAGGACGTGCGGCACGGACAGCCGCTCGAAGCCGCGCAGGGCCTCGCGCGCCCGGTCCATGTTCGCCGCCTCCTTGGTGAAGTCCAGCTCGGGTTCCATGGCGTCGAAGACGCCCCCGAGCATCGCCTCCACGTCGACGACCGCGCTGAACCGCGGCGCGGCCCGGGCGATCAGCCGCGCGGCCTTGCGCAGCAGCGCCATGTCGGTCAGGACCGTGTCCCGGATCCCGGGCCGCTGCACCTTGATCACCCCGGGCCGGCCGTCGGCCAGGGTGACCCGGTGCACCTGCGCGAGGGAGGCCGCGCCCAGCGGACGCTCGACGTCGATGTCGTCGAAGCGCCGCTTCCAGTCCGGCCCGAGGTTCCGCTCCAGCACCGGCTCCAGCTCGGAGAAGGGCTGGACGTCCACCTCGTCGTGCAGGTTCTGGAGCTCCTCGATCATGATCGGGGAGACCATGTCCGGCCGGGTGGAGAGCATCTGACCGATCTTCACGTAGAAGGGGCCGAGGCTCTCCAGGGCGCCGCGCACGGCCCGGGCCCGCCGCCGCTCCCGGTCGTCCGGGCCGTCGGACGGCGGGGCCGACCGGGTCTCGCCGACGACCTGCCGCAGTACGGCGGCCACCGTCCGCAGCCGGCTGCCCGTGCGCGGGGCCATGAGCAGGGGTCCTTTCGGCCTCGGTCAGGCCTTCTTGCCCGCCGCGCTTCTGGTGACCGCTCCGACGGCCCCGCCGACGGCACCGGCGGCGCCGAGCAGTGGCTCGACCGCCTTCAGGGCCTCCGTCAACAGGCCGACCACCTCGGTCAGTTGCTGGAGCTGCTGGGGGAGTGCGGCCAGTTGCTGTGCCATGTCACCGGCGGCGGCGAGGGGGGTGCCGACGGCCGCGAGCGGGGCGCTGGACGCGGCTGGGACTGCGGCCCCGACTCCCGCACCCGCTCCGGAGAGCAGCGCGAGGGCCGCGAGGTTCTTGTTCTTGCTCTTGTTCTTCTTGTCGTCGTCCTGGAGCAGGGACATGGCCGCGATCGTGCGCAGCGTGTCCCCGGGCACGGCGGCTAACGCGCCCGCCGGCAGTCCGAAGGGCAGATCGTCGTCATCGTCGCGGTCGAGCAGGTCGTCCCAGGCCTTCTTCCAGTCGTCGGCGACGTCACCGTAGAAGTCCTTGATCGTGTCGATGGTGCCCATACGGATCCTTCCTGGCGCTGTTGCGCTGAATGGGGGGAAATAGGGTCCGAAGCGTTGAAAAACTTAGCAACAGATATGGAAAGAGAGAAGTAATAGAACTTTGCACCAGTTGCCGATGTTTGCCGGTTCTGTTTCGGGTTCTGAGCGATCGACCAGGGCATATGCCCGGGGGAAGTGAGGGGTACCCGGTCCCGGGTGGCCGTTTCCGCTGTCCCGGCTTCAGCCGTGAGGGTGAAATGTAGGGTGGTGAAGATGTGCGGACGGTACGCGTCGAGTCGTAAACCCGAGGACCTGGCCGGGATCTTCGAGATCGAGAAGTGGGAGCCCGAGGAGACCCTGGAGCCCGACTACAACGTCGCGCCCACCAAAGAGGTCTACGCGGTTCTGGACCGTGCCCTGAAGGACACCGACGACAAGCGGCCGGTCCGCCAGCTGCGCAGGCTCAAATGGGGACTCGTCCCGTCCTGGTCCAAGACGCCCGAGGGCGGCGCCCGGATGATCAACGCCCGCGCCGAGACCGTCCACGAGAAGCCGTCCTACCGCCGCGCCTTCACCACCCGCCGCTGCATCCTGCCCGCCGATGGCTACTACGAGTGGGTCACCGGCACCGCCGAGCGGGAACTGGAGGTCGAGGGCAGGAAGAAGCGCCCGCGCAAGCAGCCGTACTTCGTGCTGCCCGCCGACGGCTCCGTGTTCGCGATGGCCGGGCTGTACGAGTTCTGGCGGGACAAGACCCTGCCCGACGACCATCCGCAGGCGTGGTGGGTGACCTGTTCCGTGATCACCACCGAGGCGGAGGCCACCCCGCTCGCCGTGTCCCCGGCCGACGGGCCGCGCACCCTCGCCGACATCCACCCCCGGATGCCGCTGATGCTCACCCCGGACCACTGGGACTCCTGGCTGGACCCCGCCCGCACCGACCCCGACGACCTCCGCGAGCTGCTCGCCCCGCCGCCCGCCGGACTGCTGCGCGCCTACCCGGTGACCACCGCCGTCAGCAACGTCCGCAACAACGGCCCGGAGCTGCTGAAGGAGCTGGAGGGGCCCGAGGAGGGCACACTCTTCTGATGTGACGAGCGAGTCTGTTGTGAGCACCGAGACCATCAGCACGGACGCGGGCGACGCCCGTATCACCTGGCACCCGGCCGGCAAGGCACGCCTCGTGCTGGCCGTCAGCCACGGCGCGGGCGGCGGCATCGAGGCCCGCGACCTGAAGGCACTCGCCCAGGTCCTGCCCGAGCACGGTGTGACCGTCGCCCTCGTCGAGCAGCCCTGGCGGGTGGCCGGCAAGAAGGTCGCCCCCGCTCCGAAGACCCTGGACGTCGGCTGGCGGGGCGTGTGGCCGGCACTGGCCGCGCCCGGCCTGCCGGTGATCTCCGGCGGCCGCAGCGCCGGCGCCCGCGTCGCCTGCCGTACCGCCACGGAGCTCGGCGCCCACGCCGTCCTCGCCCTCAGCTTCCCGCTGCACCCGCCGGGCAAGCCCGAGAAGTCCCGCGCGCAGGAGCTGCTCGGCGCCGGGGTGCCCACCCTCGTCGCCCAGGGCGGCAACGACCCCTTCGGAAAGCCCGAGGAGTTCCCGGACGGCTCCTACGACCTGGTCGAGGTTCCGCACGGCGACCACGGCTTCGCCGTCCCCAAGCGCGCCGACATCACCCAGGCGCAGGCGTTGGCCCTGATCACCGATGCCGTAGTGAAGTGGACCACGTCACGCAGGTAAAGCTTCGGGAATGTTGCGCACCGGACCACTGTTGAGGCGGACAGAGGCGCTGGCCACCAGCACCGACGTCGTAGGAGAGGAAGTCCGCCGCATGGGTTCGACCTTCTGCCCGGCCCGCAGCAGCCGCACCGAGCTGGACTGGACGGTGCTGCACGCGGCCAAGACCGCTCCTATTCGAGCGGCGGGCGGACCGGAGGTTCGTCTATCCTCCGATTCTGGCGACACCGGCTTCGGTGCTGCCCGGAATCTTGAGGAGGTGGGTCCGGTCACCGGTACCGACGCAGGGACCGACAACGGCCAGGCGGAGCTGCCCGAGGGCCAGGGCACCGGCACGTCCGCGGAGACGACCCCCGCGGAGACGACCGCCGAGCGCACCGCGCGCTTCGAGCGGGACGCGCTGGAATTCCTCGACCAGATGTATTCGGCCGCCCTGCGCATGACGCGCAACCCGGCCGACGCCGAGGACCTGGTGCAGGAGACGTACGCCAAGGCGTACGCGTCCTTCCACCAGTTCCGCGAGGGCACCAACCTGAAGGCCTGGCTGTACCGGATCCTCACCAACACCTTCATCAACTCCTACCGCAAGAAGCAGCGTGAACCCCAGCGCTCCGCGGCCGAGGAGATCGAGGACTGGCAGCTCGCGCGCGCCGAGTCGCACATGTCGACCGGTCTGCGCTCCGCCGAGTCGCAGGCGCTCGACCACCTGCCCGACTCGGACGTGAAGGAAGCCCTCCAGGCGATCCCCGAGGAATTCCGCATCGCCGTCTATCTCGCGGACGTCGAGGGCTTTGCGTACAAGGAGATCGCGGACATCATGGGGACACCCATCGGTACGGTGATGTCCCGGCTGCACCGGGGCCGCCGTCAACTGCGCGGCATGCTGGAGGACTACGCCCGTGAGCGCGGGCTGGTCCCGGCGGGCGCCGGAGAGTCGAACGAAGCGAAAGGCTCGGGCTCATGAGCTGCGGAGAGCCGCACGAGACGGACTGCAGTGAGGTCCTGGACCATCTGTACGAGTTCCTCGACAGTGAGATGCCGGACATCGACCGCGACAAGTTCAAGCAGCACTTCCAGGAGTGCTCGCCGTGCCTGGAGAAGTACGGACTCGAAGAGGCCGTGAAGAAGCTGGTCAAGCGGTGCTGCGGACATGACGACGTCCCGACCGACCTGCGCTCGAAGGTCCTGGGGCGGCTCGATCTGATCCGCTCCGGGCAGGCCGTCCCCGAGCACGACGTCACCGTCACCCCGCAGGAGTCCTGAACTCCCGCCCCGGGAACGACCGGTCGTCACTCGAACGTGCTAATCGGCGGGTGATAAGCCCGCATCCTCCCCCCTGGCCGACCTAGGCTCCGAAGCCTGGACAGGCATGGTCAGGGGAGGGGCACATGGAGGGGACTCCCGCGCGGGCGCGTGTGTACGTGGCCTGCGTCGCCCTCGGTGCCCTGCTCTGTCTGCTGCCGCTGCCGGCCACCCGTGCGCCCTGGTGGGCCCTCGCCCTCCTGGCCGCGCTGTACGCCGGCTGCGAGCAGATCGCCCGCCGGCGTTTCGCCGGCACCTTCCACCCGGTCCTGCTGGCCGGTGCCTTCCTGCTGGCCCCGCCCGCCGCGGCGCTGATCGCGGTACCGGGCGCGCTGCTCTCCCAGGGCGCGGCGCTGCGCCGGATCTGGCGGGCCGCGCAGCTCGCGCTCGCCGTCTGGGCCGCCGCCCGGGTGCACTGGGCGCTGGACGGCCGGGACGCGGTCGTCGCCTCGGACTTCCCCTACGCGCTGCTGCCCGCCGGGGCCGCGGTCCTGACGTTCTGCGGGGTGCTCACCCTCCTCGACGGCGGCATCCTCGCCCTCGCCGAGCGGGTGCCCGTCCGCCGGGCCTGGCGCGGGCTGTTCGCCCGCTCGCTCGCCCCGACCGCCGTGCACGGCCTCGCCGGACTGATGATGGCCGTCCTGTGGCGCAGCCCGTACGGCCCGGTCGCCGCGCTGCTCGTGCTGCTGCCGATGGGCGTCTCCTGGTGGGTGTTCGCGCAGTACCACCGGGAGCGGGCGGCCCACCAGGCGACCATCAGGGCGCTGGTGCAGGCCGTCGACATCAAGGACGGCTACACCCGCGGACACAGCGAGCGCGTCGGCCACGCCTCGATGCTGATCGCCCGCGAACTGGGCCTGGACACCGAGCGCGTGGAGGTGCTGCGGTTCGCCGGGATCCTGCACGACGTCGGCAAACTCGGCGTGCCCACCCGGCTGTTGCGCAAGGACGGGCCGCTCACCCCCGAGGAACGGCGGGTCATCGAGCTGCATCCGGAGTACGGGCACGAGATGGTGCGGGGCATCTCCTTCCTCGGCGAGGCCAGGGCCGCCGTACTGCACCACCATGAGCGGCTGGACGGCAGCGGGTATCCGTACGGACTGGTGGGCGGACAGATCCCGGAGTCCGCGCGGGTCGTCGCCGTCGCGGACGCCTTCGACGCGATGACGTCCACCCGGTCCTACCGGCGGGCGCGGCCCGTCGACGTGGCGCTGGAGGAGCTCCGGCGGTGCGCGGGGACACAGTTCGATCCGCGGATGGTGGCGGCGCTGGACCGGGTGATCCAGCGGTCCGGGTGGTGTCCCGAGGTCACCGCGGGCGAGGGGCGCGTCCCGGCACCCGGGGGCCCCGTCGCCGACCGCCCGGGAGCGCGTCGATGAGCGCCTCCCGGCCCGGCTGGATCCTGGTCCTGATCCATGCCTCGGCCGCCCTGCTGGCCGCCGTCAGTCTGGTCGGCACCCTCTGGCTCGGTCTGGAGGAACGTCCCGTCGCGCTCGCCTTCGGACTGCTGATCACCGTCGGTGAACTCACCCGGTGGACCGGCCCCGAGGTCCGCGAGCCCGCCCCGCTCGCGGCGGCGGGCGCCCTGGCCTACGCCCTGCTGGGCGAGGACGCGGGGCAGCCCACCCACCACGGCGTGTTCCAGACCGTCACCATCGTCCTCACCGCCACCCTCCTCGGTGCCGTCCCGCACATCGCCCGCGGGCGCAGCCCCGAGCCCGACCTGCCGGCCCGCCGGGTGCTCACCGTCGGCTTCGCCGCCGCCTGCTTCCAACCCCTGTACAACCGGGGCGCGTTCGACGAGTGGAGCGGCGCCGCCTACGCCCTGCTGATCGTCGCGCTGCTCGCCCTCACCGCCCTGTGCGACGCGGTGCTCACCGCCGTGCTGGCCCATTCCAGGACCGGCTGGCCGTTCGGACCGCTGCTCCGGGACGAGCTGCGGGCGCTGCTCGGGATCGGCTCGGCCGTCTGCGCGACCGGCGCGGTGATGGCGCTCGCGGTGGCCGTCGTCGGCCTGTGGGCGCTGCCCGTGTTCTGTCTGCCGCTGCTCCTCACCCAGCTCTCCTTCCGCCGCTACGCCGCCGTCCGCGCCACCTACCGGCAGACCATCGCCTCCCTGGCCCGCGCCACCGAGGTCGCCGGGTACACCCCGGCCGGGCACGCCCGCCGGGTCGCCGCGCTGAGCCTCGCCGTCGGCCGGGACCTCGGCCTGTCCGGGGCCGAGCTGACCGTGCTGGAGTACGCCGCCCTGATGCACGACATCGGACAGCTCAGCCTGATCGACCCGGTCCCGGCCGGGGCGACCGCCGGGCTGCCCGTCGCCGAGCAGCGCCGGATAGCCCTCCTCGGCGGCGCCGTCGTCCGGCAGACCGGGGTCGACGGCTCGGTCGCGGTGGTGGTGGAGCGGCAGGCCGACCCGTGCCGGGAACAGCCACTGGCCGCCCGGATCGTGCGGGCGGTGAACGCCTACGAGGAGAAGGCGCAGGGAGCGGGTCCCGGCGGGCCGCTGAAGGCGCTGGAGGAGCTGAGACTGGGCACCGCGGGGGAGTACGCGCCGGAGGTCGTGGAAGCCCTGGCCCGGGTGTTGTCAAGAGACTGTCTGACCTTGGGTCGGGTGGGGTAACCCATGGGTAATGAGCGCCTCTCCAGCGGTCCGTGGTTGGATGCGAAGGGAGAGGGTCTCCAGGAGGCTGTCCGGGGGCACAGCCGGCCCACTCCACGGAACTGGCAGGCGGGAATCGTGAGGATCTTCGGCAAGGGACGGCACCGGCCCTCCGCCTCCTGGCGGCAGGCCACCGACCGCGCGTTCACGCTCATCGGCGATGGCCGGTACGAGGACGCGGGCGCGCTGCTGACACGTGCCGCCGATCTGGAGCCCTGGCTGTCCGAGTCCTGGTTCAACCTCGCCCTGCTGCACAAGTTCCGGCACGACTGGGAGCAGGCGCGGGCGGCGGGCCTCAGGGCCGTGGCGCTGCTCGACCGGGAGACCGGGGCGCCCGACTGGTGGAACGTTGGTATCGCGGCCACCGCCCTCCAGGACTGGCCGCTGGCCCGGCGGGCCTGGCAGGCCTACGGGCTGCGGGTGCCGGGCGGTGCCACCGACTCCGGCGAGCCGGTCGGCATGGACCTCGGCAGCGCGGCCGTACGGCTGTCCCCCGAGGGCGAGGCCGAGGTGGTGTGGGGGCGGCGGCTGGATCCCGCGCGGATCGAGGTGCTGTCCATTCCGCTGCCGTCGTCCGGGCGGCGCTGGGGCGAGGTCGTGCTGCACGACGGGGTCCCGCACGGCGAGCGGACCACCACGGCGGGGCACGCGTACCCCGTCTTCGACGAGATCGAGCTGTGGGCGCCGTCGCCGGTGCCGACCTGGGTGGTGCTGCTGGAGGCGGCGACCGAGGCGGACCGGGACGCGCTGGAGCAGCTCGCGGCGGACGCGGGTTTCGCGGCGGAGGACTGGTCTTCGTCGGTGCGGTTGCTGTGCCGGACGTGTTCCGAGTCCCGGATGCCGTCCGATGAAGGCGACGGGGAGCATCTGGATCCGCACGACCACAGTGAGCCGGGGCATCCCGGGCCGCTGGGGCACCGGACGGACGGGCAGTTGTGGGTGCCGGAGCGGGAATGCGGAGTGGCTGCGCCGGCTTCGCTGGTGCGGGGGTTGCTGGACGGGTGGGTCGCGGATTCCCCTGACTCCCGGGACTGGCGGGACTTGGAAGAGGTCTGCTGAGGTCGTTCTTCGGCTGAGGGCTCGTTGTGGCTGGTCGCGCAGTTCCCCGCGCCCCTGGCGGGGCGCTCCCCTTACCCTGTATCCGCAGCAAACCCCTGTTTTTGTTTAGGAAGGCATACGTCGGTCATGGCGCAGCAGGACACCGATCAGCAGCACGCGGGCGTGCTTCCCGTGGACGACGAGGGCTTCGTCATCGACACCGAGGAGACCGAGGAGCGCGAGAACGCCTGGCGTGAGCGGGGGACCTCACGGCCGATCACCGTGGTCGGCAACCCGGTGCTCCACAAGGAGTGCAAGGACGTCACCGAGTTCGGCCCCGAGCTGGACCAGCTGGTCGCGGACATGTTCGCCAGCCAGCGCACCGCCGAGGGCGTGGGCCTGGCCGCGAACCAGATCGGCGTCGACCTGAAGGTCTTCGTCTACGACTGCCAGGACGACCAGGGCGATCGGCACGTCGGTGTCGTCTGCAACCCCAAGCTCGTCGACCTGCCCGCCGAGAAGCGCCGGCTGGACGACAGCAACGAGGGCTGCCTGTCGGTGCCGACCGCGTACGCGCCGCTCGCCCGGCCCGACTACGCCGAGGTAACCGGCCAGGACGAGAAGGGCAACCCGATCAAGCTCCGGGGCACCGGCTACTTCGCGCGCTGTTTGCAGCACGAGACGGATCATCTGTACGGCTATCTCTACATCGACCGGCTCTCCAAGCGGGAGCGCAAGGATGCGCTGCGGCAGATGGCCGAGAACGAGCCGCGCTACCCGGTGGTGGCAAACGACTGACTTCCCTCAAGCCCCATGCGCACGGCGTCTGTTCAGGAACCTCCCTTCTTGACCAGGCGCCGTTCGTCTGTGCGTCGTATGTTCGAGCCCATGTGCCTATCTACTGATCCATAATCAGTCACACAAGGGGAGATTCTCGGCACGGTGGGGTAGTGAATGGAGCAAATCCGTTCCCAGATCGGTCAGTTGTAGTGCTGAATGGGAAGTGCGGGGATACGCAACGGCGCACGCCCGGCACGGCGGGAGGGGTGTGCGCAACTGGCGGCTGAGAGGGGTTTGTTCGTGCATGCTTTCTCACACAGCACCACATCGACGCCGACTGCGGTCGCGGTCCCACCATCGCTGTGTCTCCCGGTGATCGAGACGGCGTTTCCCAGGCACCTTCATCCATATTGGCCCAGGCTTCAGGAGAAGACACGCACCTGGCTGCTGGAAAAACGCCTCATGCCGGCGGACAAGGTGGAGGAATATGCCGATGGCCTTTGCTACACCGACCTCATGGCGGGGTACTACATTGGCGCCCCCGACGAGGTACTGCAGGCGATTGCGGACTACAGCGCGTGGTTCTTCGTCTGGGACGACCGGCACGACCGTGACATCGTGCACCGCCGCCCGTCCGCTTGGCGGCGGTTGAGGTTCCGGTTGCATGCGGCCCTCGCCTCTCCCGAGGACCACCTGCATCACGAGGATCCGCTGGTGGCCGGGTTCGCGGAGAGTATGACGCGGCTGTACTCGTTCCTGCCGCCGAGCTGGAACGCCCGGTTCGCCCGGCACTTCCACGCGGTGATCGAGGCCTACGACCGGGAATTCCACAACCGCACCAATGGTGTCATCCCCACCGTCGAGGAATACCTCGCCCTGCGTCGTCTCACCTTCGCCCACTGGATCTGGACCGACCTGCTGGAGCCGAGCGCCGGACGTGAACTACCGGACTCGGTGCGGAAACACCCGGCATATCGGCGGGCGGCGTTGCTGAGCCAGGAATTCGCCGCCTGGTACAACGATCTCTGCTCGCTGCCCAAGGAAATAGCGGGCGATGAGGTCCACAATCTCGGAATCAGTCTCATCAAACATGAGGGGCTGACCCTGGAAGAATCCGTGATGGAAGTAAGGCACCGTGTCACGGAATGCATATCCGAATTCCAGGTCGCCGAACGGGCCGCCCTTCGGTTCGCCGACGATCTCGCCGACGGCACCCTGCGGGGAAAGGAAATGAGTGCCGCCGTACGGGCCTGTGTCTGCAATATGCGGAACTGGTTCAGCACCGTCTACTGGTTCCACCACGAGTCCGGCCGGTACATGGTCGACAACTGGGACGACCGGTCCACGCCCCCGTACGTCAACAACGAAGCGGCAGGTGAGAAATGACCGTCGAGTCTGTGAGGCCCGAAACGCAGATATATGCGGAATCCGAGCTGCGTGAGCCGCCCGTGGCGGGCGGTGGTGTTCCGCTGCTCGGGCACGGCTGGAAGCTGGTGCGCGATCCGCTCTCCTTCATGGCCGCCCTGCGGGAGCACGGCGACGTGGTCCGGCTGAAGCTGGGACCGAAGACGGTGTACGCGGTCACCACGCCGGACCTCACCGGCGCGCTGGCCCTGTCTCCGGACTTCAAGATCGACGGGCCGCTCTGGGAGTCCCTCGAAGCCCTGCTCGGCAAGGAGGGTGTGGCCACCGCGAACGGCACCCGGCACCGGCGCCAGCGACGCACCATCCAGCCCGCGTTCCGGCTCGACGCCATCCCCGCGTACGGGCCGATCATGGAGGAGGAGGCGCACGCGCTGACCGTGCGCTGGCGGCCCGGCGAGACGGTCGACTGCACCTCGGAGTCGTTCCGGGTGGCCGTCCGGATCGCCGCCCGCTGTCTGCTGCGCGGCGACTGCATGGACGAGCGCGCCGAGCGGTTGTGCGTTGCTCTTGCCACCGTCTTCCGTGGTATGTACCGCAGGATGGTGATACCGGCCGGACCGCTCTACCGGCTGCCGCTTCCGCCCAACCGCAAATTCAACCGGGCCCTGGCCGATTTGCATGCGCTGGTCGACGAGATCGTCGCCGAGCGGCGGGCATCTGGTCAAAGGCCGGACGATTTGCTGACGGCATTGCTGGAGGCGAAGGACGAGAATGGCGAGCCGATCGGGGAACAGGAGATCCACGACCAGGTGGTCGCGATACTCACCCCGGGAAGCGAAACCGTGGCGTCCACGATCATGTGGCTGCTGCAAGTGCTGACGGAACATCCGGAGCACGCCGACCGGGTCGCCGCGGAGGTCGAATCCGTCACCGGTGGCCGGCCCGTCGCATTCGAGGACGTCCGGAAGCTCCGGCACACCAACAATGTCGTCGTCGAGGCCATGCGTTTGCGCCCGGCCGTCTGGATATTGACGCGCCGGGCGGTGACCGACACCGAGCTCGGCGGGTATCGCATTCCGGCAGGCGCTGACATCGTATACAGCCCGTATGCGATCCAGCGGGACCCGAACTCGTACGCCGACAACCTCCGGTTCGATCCCGACCGCTGGCTTCCGGAACGCGTGAAGGACGTGCCGAAATACGCCATGAGCCCCTTCAGTGTGGGCAACCGCAAGTGCCCGAGCGACCACTTCTCCATGGCTCAGCTGACGCTGATCACGGCGGCGGTGGCCACGAAGTACCGCTTCGAGCAGGTGTCCGGATCCAACGACGCCACCCGGGTGGGCATCACGCTCCGTCCGCACGACCTGCTGCTCAGGCCGGTGCCCCGGTGACGGCTCAGGCCGCTTCCGGGCCCCGGAAGGTACGCCGGTAGGCGTTCGGGCCGATCCCCAGCGCACGTACGAACTGGTGGCGCAGCGCGGCGGCCGTACCGAACCCGGTGCGGCCCGCCACCGCGTCCACCGTCTCGTCCGTCGTCTCCAGCAACTGCTGGGCCAGCAGTACCCGTTGGCGCAGGATCCAGCGGTACGGCGTGGTGCCGGTCTCCTGCTGGAAACGGCGGGCGAAGGTGCGCGGGGACATATGCGCGAGGTCGGCGAGCTGCTCGACGGTGACCTCCTCGTCGAGATGCCGCTCCATCCAGGTCAGGACATCGCCGACCGTGTCGCACTGGGAGCGGGGCAGCGGGCGGTCGATGTACTGCGCCTGCCCGCCGTCCCGGTGCGGCGGTACCACCATGCGCCGGGCGATGGCGTTGGCGACCTCCGTGCCCTGCTCCTTGCGCACCAGGTGCAGACAGGCGTCGATCCCGGCGGCCGTGCCCGCCGAGGTGATCACCGGGTCCTCGTCCACGTACAGCACATCGGGCTCGACGACCGCGCGCGGGAAGCGCCGGGCCAGCTCCTCGGCCTGCTTCCAGTGCACCGCGCAGCGCCGCCCGTCCAGCAGTCCCGCGGCGCCCAGCACGAAGACGCCGGAACAGACGCTGAGCACCCGGGCCCCGCGGTCGACGGCCCGCACCAGGGCGTCCAGCAGCGCGGGCGGATAGTCCCGGCCGATGTAGTCGCTGCCCGCCGGCACCGCGATCAGATCGGCCTCGTCGAGCCGGTCCAGGCCGTACGGCGTGGACACCGTGAACCCCGGGACGTGCGTGGCGAGGTCCGGGCCCTCCGCCGAGACGACCGCGAAGTCGTACACCGGAAGCCCCTCGTCACTGCGGTCGAGTCCGAAGACCTCGCAGACGACCCCGAGTTCGAAGGGATGCGCACCGTCGAGCAGGGCGACAGCCACGTTCTTCAGCATGGAGCCCAGTCTGCCACGTCTATGGCAGTAATTCGATGCTGTACGGCAGTCCTGCCACTGTCAGGAGTGTCCTCGGCGTACGACGATTACCGCATGGACGCACTCCTCGGAACTCTGACCGTGACCGTTCTCTTCCTCCTCCTCGCCGCCCCGGCGCTCATGGGCCTGGTCCACGAGCGCCGGATCGACCGCCAGCTGCGGGCGGCCCGCCCGACTCAGAAGTCCTCGTCGAGGTCGACCGTGCCCTCCACCGCGACCTGGTACGCCGAAGGACGCCGCTCGAAGAAGTTGGTGAGCTCCTGAACCCCCTGCAACTCCATGAAGGAGAAGGGGTTCTCCGAGCCGTACACCGGAGCGAAGCCGAGCCGGGTCAGCCGCTGGTCGGCGACGCACTCCAGGTACTGCCGCATGGAGTCGGTGTTCATGCCCGGGAGGCCGTCACCGCACAGGTCGCGCGCGAACTGCAGCTCGGCCTCGACGGCCTCCCGCAGCATGTCGGTGACCTGCTGCCGGAGCTGGTCGTCGAAGAGCTCCGGCTCCTCCTTGCGGACCGTGTCCACGACGTCGAAGGCGAAGCTCATGTGCATCGTCTCGTCACGGAACACCCAGTTGGTGCCGGTGGCCAGACCGTGCAGCAGACCCCGGCTGCGGAACCAGTAGACGTACGCGAAGGCGCCGTAGAAGAACAGGCCCTCGATGCACGCGGCGAAGCAGATCAGGTTGAGCAGGAAGCGGCGGCGGTCGGCCTGGGACTCCAGGCGGTCCAGCTTCTCGACCTCGTTGATCCACTTGAAGCAGAACCCGGCCTTCTCGCGGATGGAGGGGATGTTCTCGACGGCGTCGAAGGCCGCCGCCCTGTCCTCCGGGTCGGGCAGGTAGGTGTCGAGCAGCGTCAGATAGAACTGGACGTGCACGGCCTCCTCGAAGAGCTGTCGGGACAGATACAGCCGCGCCTCGGGGGAGTTGATGTGCTTGTACAGCGTCAGCACCAGGTTGTTCGCGACGATCGAGTCACCGGTCGCGAAGAAGGCGACCAGCCGGCCGATGAGGTGCTGCTCGGCGGGCGTCAGCTTGGCGAGATCGGCCACGTCCGAGTGGAGGTCGACCTCCTCCACGGTCCAGGTGTTCTTGATGGCGTCCCGGTAGCGCTCGTAGAAGTCGGGGTAGCGCATGGGGCGCAGGGTCAGCTCGAAGCCCGGGTCGAGCAGGTTCTTGGTGTCGCTGGACATTACTGGCAGGCCTCGCAGGACTCGGGGTTTTCCAGGGAGCAGGCGACGGCGTCCGCGGACTGCTGGACGGGGAGCGTCGCCTGGGCGGCGCGGGCGATGCGGGTCGCCGGGCGCGAGCGCAGGTAGTACGTCGTCTTCAGCCCGGACTTCCAGGCGTAGGCGTACATCGAGGAGAGCTTGCCGATGGTCGGCGTCTCCAGGAACAGGTTCAGCGACTGGGACTGGTCCAGGAACGGCGTCCGGGCGGCGGCCATGTCGATCAGGCCGCGCTGCGGGATCTCCCACGCCGTGCGGTAGAGCCGCCGCACGTCCTCCGGGATCCACACGAAGTCCTGCACCGAGCCGTTCGCCTCGCGCAGCGCCTCACGGGTGCGGGCGTCCCAGACGCCCAGCTCCTTGAGGTCCTTCACCAGGTAGGAGTTGACCTGGAGGAACTCACCCGACAGCGTCTCGCGCTTGAACAGGTTGGACACCTGCGGCTCGATGCACTCGTAGACGCCCGCGATGGAGGCGATGGTGGCCGTCGGCGCGATCGCGAGCAGCAGCGAGTTGCGCATCCCGGTCCCGGCGATACGGCCGCGCAGCGCCGCCCACCGCTCCGGCCAGGTGAGTTCGGCGTCGTAGTGGTCGGGGTGCAGCACGCCCCGCGCGGTACGGGTCTTCTCCCAGGCCGGGAGCGGGCCGTTGCGCTCGGCGAGGTCGGCGGAGGCCTCGTAGGCGGCGAGCATGATGCGCTCGGCGATCCGGGTGGAGAGCGCCTTGGCCTCGGCGGAGTCGAACGGCAGCCGCAGCTGGAAGAGGACGTCCTGGAGGCCCATCGCGCCCAGGCCCACCGGCCGCCACTTGGCGTTGGAACGGCCCGCCTGCTCGGTCGGGTAGAAGTTGATGTCGACGACCCGGTCGAGGAAGGTGACGGCGGTACGGACGGTGGCGTCGAGCCGCTCCCAGTCGATGTCGCCGGTCGCCGTGTCGACGAACGCCCCCAGGTTCACCGACCCCAGGTTGCAGACCGCCGTCTCCCCGTCGTCGGTGACCTCCAGGATCTCCGTGCAGAGGTTGGAGGAGTGGACGACATGGCCCGGCAGGGCCGTCTGGTTGGCGGTGCGGTTGGCGGCGTCCTTGAAGGTCATCCAGCCGTTGCCGGTCTGCGCCAGGGTGCGCATCATCCGGCCGTACAGATCACGGGCGGCGATGGTCCTGCGGGCGAGCCCCGCGGCCTCGGCCCTGCGATACGCGGCGTCGAACTCCTCGCCCCACAGGTCGACCAGCTCGGGCACGTCGGCGGGGGAGAACAGCGACCACTGGGCGTCCTCGTTCACCCGGCGCATGAACTCGTCCGGGATCCAGTGCGCGAGGTTCAGGTTGTGCGTCCGGCGGGCGTCCTCACCGGTGTTGTCCCGCAGCTCCAGGAACTCCTCGATGTCGGAGTGCCAGGTCTCCAGGTAGACCGCGGCCGCGCCCTTGCGGCGTCCGCCCTGGTTCACGGCGGCGACGGAGGCGTCGAGCGTCTTGAGGAACGGGACGATGCCGTTGGAGTGCCCGTTGGTGCCGCGGATCAGTGAACCCCGGGAGCGGATCCGGGAGTAGGAAAGACCGATGCCGCCGGCGTGCTTGGAGAGCCGGGCGACCTGGTGGTAGCGGTCGTAGATGGAGTCCAGCTCGTCGTTCGGGGAGTCGAGGAGGTAGCAGGACGACATCTGGGGGTGCCGGGTGCCGGAGTTGAAGAGCGTGGGCGAGGAGGGGAGGTAGTCGAGGCGGCTCATGAGCCCGTAGAGCGCGGCGACTTCGTCCAGTGCCCGAGTGGTGTCGTCCTCGGCGAGACCGGCGGCGACGCGGAGCATGAAGTGCTGCGGGGTCTCCACGACCCGGCGCGTGATGGGGTGCCGCAGCAGGTACCGGCTGTGCAGGGTGCGCAGCCCGAAGTACCCGAAGCGGTCGTCGGCGCCGGAGTCGACGAGGGCGTCGAGGCGCTCGCCGTGGATCCGCACGAACTCGGCGGTCCGGTCGGCGATGAGCCCCTCCCGGTGCCCGACCGCGACGGACTCGGTGAAGGAGACGACGCCCTGCGAGGCGGCCTCGGCGGCGATGGAGATCGTCAGCAGCCGGGCGGCCAGCCTGCTGTAGGCGGGGTCCTCGGAGATGAGCCCGGCGGCGGCCTCGGTGGCCAGCTCGCGCAACTCCGCCTCGTCCGCGTGGGCGGACCGGCCGCGCAGCGCGGCGGCGGCGACCCGGCCGGGGTCGGCGTCGGGGAGGTCGGCGGTCAGCTCGGTCAGGGTCCGCAGCAGCGCGGTACCGGGACCGTCGGTCTCCACCGGGGCGGCGGAAACCGGGTCGGCTGGCGCGATGGTCACGTGGGGGCTCTCCCTCGCTCGGCACGGGGCCTTGCGGGCAGGGGGCAGCTCACGAGCGCACGGGGCGTCGCGTCCACCGGCCCATTCCACGAGGCCCGGACGTCGGGCACCACGGCCGAACGGCCGGGTGCGCTGTCGGCAGGTCCTCGGACTGACTCCCATACGTGCGCGAACACGCATAAGTACACCGTTGCGGGACAGTTCCGGATTCACACCGGATTCCCCTGCGGCGGCAGCGAGCATGAGCATACATCTTGTGCTCGCCTGCTTCGCCACCCCCAGATGTTGTGTCGCTGGGTGTAATTGCATGAAAGCGGGCCGCCGTTGGTGTTGCTCTTCGGCGGCCCGCTTCCCTGCCTGTGCCTCAGTGGACCGGCGTCAGATCCTTCTGTACGCCGGGGTCGCCCGCGTCCGCCGTGTAGTCCTCGGGGCTGGTCTCGTCGACGCCGTCCGGGGCCTTCGCGGCGCGCAGAACGAAGGTCAGGACCACCGTCACCACGAGGTTCAGGACGAAGGCCGTCAGCCCGATGTAGCCGATCTCGCCGATGCCGGGGATCTCCTTGGAGGAGCCGCCGAAGTGCTTCTGGGTCGGGGAGGCCACACCGTACGCCGCCACCGTGCCGTAGATCATGCCGACCGCCCAGCCGGCCAGCAGGGCCCAGCGGTGGAACCAGCGGGTGAACAGGCCGCCCACCAGCGCCGGGAAGGTCTGCAGGATCCAGATGCCGCCCAGGAGCTGGAAGTTGATGGCGACCGTCTTGTCCATGGTCAGGACGAAGGCCAGCGCGCCCACCTTCACCAGCAGGGACACCAGCTTGGAGACCTTGGTCTCCTGCGCCGGAGTCGCGTCCGGCCTGATGAAGTCCTTGTAGATGTTGCGGGTGAAGAGGTTCGCCGCCGCGATCGACATGATCGCCGCCGGCACCAGGGCGCCGATGCCGATCGCCGCGAAGGCCACGCCCGCGAACCAGTCCGGGAACATGTTCTCGAACAGCTGCGGGATCGCCAACTGGCCGTTCTCCACCTTCACTCCGGCCGCGATCGCCATGAAGCCGAGCAGCGCGAGCAGACCGAGCATCAGCGAGTACAGCGGCAGGATCGTGGTGTTGCGGCGGATCACGTCACGGCTCTTCGACGACAGCGTCGCCGTGATGGAGTGCGGGTACATGAACAGCGCGAGCGCCGAGCCCAACGCCAGCGTGGCGTACGTCCACTGGCCGGCCTCCGGCGGCACCAGGCCGCCCACGCCGGTGGTGGTGAACTTCTCGCCCGCGCCGGCGAAGATCTCGTCGAACCCGCCCAGCTTGATCGGGATGTAGATGATCGCCACCGCGATCACCAGGTAGATCAGCGTGTCCTTGACGAAGGCGATCAGCGCGGGGGCCCGGAGGCCGGACGAGTAGGTGTACGCCGCCAGCACACCGAACGCGATCAGCAGCGGGAGGTCCTTGATGAACCAGTTGGTGTTCTCCCCGCCACCGACGCCCATCACGTCCAGCACCGCCTGGATGCCGACGAGTTGGAGCGCGATGTACGGCATGGTCGCGAGGATGCCGGTCACCGCGACCGCCAGCGACAGGCCCTTGGAGCCGAACCGGCCGCGCACGAAGTCGGAGGTCGTCACGTACCCGTGCTTGTGGGACACCGACCACAGCCGGGGCAGGAAGGTGAAGATCAGCGGGTAGACGAGGATCGTGTACGGCACCGCGAAGAAGCCCGCCGCGCCGGCCGCGTAGATCGCCGCCGGGACGGCCACGAAGGTGTAGGCCGTGTACAGGTCACCGCCGAGCAGGAACCAGGTGACCCAGGTGCCGAACGACCGTCCGCCCAGGCCCCATTCGTCGAGGCTGTGCTCGTTCTCGGCCTTGCGCCAGCGGGCGGCCAGGAAGCCCATGACCGTGACGGCCAGGAAGAAGAAGATGAAGACGGCGAGTGCCACGCCGTTCACGCCGTCGTTCATTCGGCCGCACCGCCCTTCGCGGCGGCGCGGGCGCGCTGGTCACGCTGCCACAGCTGGTACGCGACCATCGTCAGCACGGTCGAGATCAGCACCCACGCCATCTGGTACCAGTAGAAGAACGGGATGCCGATGAAGGCCGGGTCGGCCTTCGCATACGAACCCACCCACAGCATCGCCACGAAGGGCGCGAACAGACAGAGGGCGATGATGACGCGCACAGGCGTCACCACCGGCTCTCTGCTCACTTTAGGACCTTGCGACATCAGACGGCACCGTCCCCTCACTGATCACCTGGTGTAACGCGCAGGCAATCTAGGTCACGGTGTCGCAGAAACGGAACCCCTCGTCCACATATCGGCCCCGGAAGATCGCTTCAGCAGCAGCGGAACCCCTGGCGGGGGTCCGACTCCTGTCGGTCCGTCCGCATCCGCTCGAAGTCACGCCGGGTCGGCACGGGTGCCGCCGGGTGGTCCCTGCGAAGGTGGGCGGTGTAGCGGTCGTAGGCCGATTCGTCGGTCAATTCGCGGACGTACCAGCGCATCGCCCTAAGTGCCCGCCGGAGTGACCGCATCGCGCTGCTCCTCCTTCTCCTCGGGGGTCGGGAACAGTCCGGCCGGGGCGACGAGTTTCGACTCGACGTAGGGCGCCTCGCTCAGCGAGGACAGGGCGGGGCGGCGGAGGTGCCGGACGCAGACGCGGGTCGCGTCCAGGATGACCACGATGATCAGGAGGGCGAGGGCCGCGGTGAGGACGCCGTCCACCGTGGAGTTGGTGACCACGGTGTGCATGTCGTCCATGGTCTTCGCGGGCGGCAGGATCTTGCCCTCGTCGATGGCGTCCTGGAACACCTGGCGCTGCTTGAAGAAGCCGACCCTGGGGTCGCTGGAGAACACCTTCTGGTAGCTCGCGGTCAGGGTGACCGTGGCGTCCCAGGCGAGCGGGATCCCGGTGATCCAGGCCCACTTGAGGCGCCCGGACTTCACCAGCAGGGTGGTGCAGACCGCGAGGGCGACGGCGGCCAGCAGCTGGTTGGAGATACCGAAGATCGGGAAGAGCTGGTTGATCCCGCCGAGGGGCTCATGGACGCCCACCCACAGGAAGTAGCCCCACAGCCCGCACACGATGGCGCTGCAGATGACCAGGCCCGGCTTCCAGCTGATCTGCTTGAACGGCCGGTAGACGTTGCCGAGCATGTCCTGGAGCATGAACCGGCCCACCCGGGTACCGGCGTCCAGCGCGGTCAGGATGAACAGCGCCTCGAACATGATCGCGAAGTGATACCAGAAGGCCCGCAGACTGTCCCCGGTGATCTGGGAGAAGATGTCCGAGATGCCGACGGCGAGGGTGGGCGCCCCGCCGGTGCGCGAGAGCAGGGACGCCTCCTCCACGTTCTTCGCCGCCTGGGCGAGGTCCTCGGGGGAGATCTGGTAGCCCCAACTCCCCACCACCTGCGAGGCGTTCTGCACGCTGTCGCCGATGACCCCGGCGGGCGCGTTCATCGCGAAGTACAGGCCCGGGTCGATGATGCTCGCCGCGACCAGCGCCATCACGGCGACCGACGACTCCATCAGCATGGAGCCGTAGCCGATCATCCGGACCTGGGTCTCCTTCTGGATCATCTTCGGGGTCGTACCGCTGGATATCAGCGAGTGGAAGCCGGACAGCGCGCCGCAGGCGATGGTGATGAAGACGAACGGGAAGAGCGAGCCCGCGAACACCGGGCCGTCGCCGCGGGAGGCGAAGTCCGTCACCGCGTCCATCTTCAGCGTCGGCAGCGCGAGCACGACACCGAGGGCGAGCAGGAAGATCGTGCCGATCTTCATGAAGGTGGAGAGGTAGTCGCGGGGCGCGAGCAGCATCCACACCGGCAGGATCGAGGCGATGAAGCCGTACGCCACCAGCCAGACGACCAGGGTGGAGGGCGCGAGGGTGAAGGCGTCGGCCCAGGAGGACTCCGCCACCCAGCGGCCCGCGATCAGCGCGAGCAGCAGCAGTCCCACGCCGATCAGGGAGACCTCGCTGACCCGGCCGGGGCGCAGGACGCGCAGGTAGAAGCCCATCAGCAGGGCGATCGGGATGGTCATCGCGATGGAGAAGGTGCCCCAGGGCGACTCGGCCAGGGCGTTGACGACGACGAGGGCCAGCACCCCG
Source organism: Streptomyces cinnabarinus (assembly GCF_027270315.1). NCBI lineage: Bacteria > Bacillati > Actinomycetota > Actinomycetes > Kitasatosporales > Streptomycetaceae > Streptomyces > Streptomyces cinnabarinus. Next base: position 5,965,842 of record NZ_CP114413.1, read on the forward strand.
AGCAGGATGATCATGATGGCGAAGGTGGCCAGGATCGCCGCAGCGCCGCCGAACGGGCCGATCTCCTCGCGGGCCATCTGGCCGAGCGAGCGCCCGTCGCGCCGGGTGGAGAAGAACAGCACCACCATGTCCTGGACGGCGCCCGCGAAGATGACGCCCGCGATGATCCAGATGGTGCCGGGCAGATACCCCATCTGCGCGGCCAGCACCGGCCCGACCAGCGGTCCGGCCCCGGCGATCGCCGCGAAGTGGTGGCCGAGCAGGACGCGCCGGTCCGTCGGATGGAAGTCGATGCCGTTGTCGAGCCGTTCCGCCGGGGTGGCCCGGGTCTTGTCGACCTTGAGGACCTTGTACGCGATGAACTTGGCGTAGAAGCGGTAGGCGATGGCGTACGAGCCGAGGGCCGCGGCGACCATCCAGGCTGCGGAGACTTCCTCGCCGCGGGCCAGCGCGAGCACCGCCCAGCCGGTGCCGCCGATCAGCGCGACGAGGGTCCAGATGACGATGGTTCGAGTGTTCGCAGTGCGCACCGGGTCGTCCTCCCGTCCATGCGATGAGGGGAGGACCGTAGAACAGGAACAGCAGAGGCGCTACACCACGAGCACTATGTAGTTCGAGGCTTCAACAGACCTACTCCTGCGGACGCTTGAGCCTCGCGACGAACTTGTACCGGTCGCCGCGGTAGACGGAGCGCACCCACTCCACCGGCTGACCGGTCCGGTCCAGGGAGTGGCGGGAGAGCATCAGCATCGGCAGGCCCACGTCCGTGCCGAGCAGGCCGGCCTCGCGCGGGGTCGCCAGCGAGGTCTCGATGGTCTCCTCGGCCTCGGCGAGATGGACGTCGTAGACCTCGGCGAGGGCGGTGTAGAGGGAGGTGTACTTCACGAGGCTGCGCCTGAGGGCCGGGAAGCGCTTGGCGCTCAGGTGGGTCGTCTCGATCGCCATCGGCTCACCGTTGGCCATGCGCAGCCGCTCGATGCGGAGCACCCGGCCGCCGGCCGTGATGTCGAGCAGGTCGGCGAGGCGGTCGTCGGCGGTGATGTAGCCGATGTCCAGCAGTTGGGACGTCGGTTCCAGACCCTGGGCGCGCATGTCCTCGGTGTACGAGGTGAGCTGGAGCGCCTGGGAGACCTTCGGCTTCGCGACGAAGGTGCCCTTGCCCTGGATCCGCTCCAGCCGCCCCTCGACGACCAGTTCCTGCAGGGCCTGGCGCACCGTCGTGCGGGAGGTGTCGAACTCCGCGGCGAGGGTCCGCTCAGGGGGGACCGGGGTGCCCGGTGCCTGTGTCTCCGTCATGTCGAGCAGATGCTTCTTCAAGCGGTAGTACTTCGGCACACGCGCGGTACGGACGGCGGCCCCACCCTCGTTCTCCGCACTGCTGACGTCGGTGCTCATGCTCTGCCTTCCAGGCTCCGGCTGCGGCTCACATCGTGATCCCTTCTATATACCCTCACCACCACTTTTGGTCTAGTCCATAGAGCCAAGTGGTCTAGCGGACGAGAGTACTCCGCCATCGTTCTTTTCGCTGCCTTCTTACTTAAAGGTTCCTTCATATGTAGGTCGCATAACGGCTGGTCAGAGCCCTTTCCGGCACCCTTGACAGGATTTTTGGTCTGGTCCAAGCTCCACGTACTGGTCTACACCATTGGTCCAGGTCCCGGCCCATGGGCGGGGGGTTCATGGGCATCCCTGAGGAGGGTGGCGTGAAGCGCAAGCTGATATCCGCGATCGGTGTCGCGGCAATGATGGTCTCCATCGCGGCGTGTGGGAGCGACGACGGCGACGGCGACGGGGGCGGCAAGGCCGGCGCGGACGGCTACGCGGGCCAGACCCTCACCGTCTGGGTGATGGACGGTTCCTCCCCCGACCAGTGGCAGAAGGACGTCGCCGCCGCCTTCGAGAAGAAGACCAAGGCGAAGGTCAAGTTCGAGGTCCAGCAGTGGAACGGCATTCAGCAGAAGCTGACCACCGCCCTGTCGGAGGAGAACCCGCCGGACGTCTTCGAGATCGGCAACACCCAGACCCCGGCCTACGCCAAGACCGGCGGCCTCGCCGACCTGGCCGACCTCAAGACCGAGATCGGCGGGGACTGGGTCGAGTCCCTGAACGAGTCCTCCGTCTTCGAGGGCAAGCAGTACGCGGCGCCGTGGTACTTCGCCAACCGTGTCGTCCTCTACAACAAGAGCGTCTGGGCCGACGCGGGTATCAAGGACACCCCCAAGACCCGGGACGAGTTCTACGAGGACCTGAAGACGATCGGCGAGAAGACCGACGCCGAGCCGATCTACCTGCCCGGCCAGAACTGGTACCACTTCGTCGGCCTCACCATCGGTGAGGGCGCCGAGCTGGTGAAGAAGGACGGCGACAAGTACGTCTCCAACCTGGACGACCCGAAGGTCGCCGCCGCCATGGAGACGTACCAGAAGTTCCAGGAGCTCTCCAAGGCTCCGAAGGACAAGGACGAGGCCACCCCGCAGCAGGGTGAGGTCTTCGGCAAGGGCAAGGTCGGCGCCTTCATCGGTATGGGCTGGGAGGCCGGTATCGCGATCGAGGCCAACCCGAAGATCGAGAAGGAGATCGGCTACTTCACCATCCCGGGTGCCACGGCCGACAAGCCCGAGGGTGTCTTCCTCGGCGGCTCCAACCTCGCCGTCGCCGCGGGCAGCAAGAAGCAGGACCTGGCCAAGGAGTTCCTGCGGATCGCCCTCTCGGACGAGTTCGAGGGCCAGCTCGCCAAGGAGAACGGCGTCATCCCGAACAAGGAGGCTCTCCAGAGCAACCTCGCGGGCAACGCCGTCGCCGAGGCCGCCGCGCCGGCCGCCGCGGGCGGTGGCACCACGCCGCTGATCGCCGAGTGGGCCGCCGTCGAGAACGCGCCCAACCCGATCAAGACCTACATGACCGCCGTGCTGAACGGTAAGTCCCCGGCCGAGGCCGCCGCCCAGGTCGAGGAAGAGTTCAACAAGCGTCTGTCGCAGCAGCAGTAGGCGCACCCGGGCGGGGGCCGTCGAGGCGGCCCCCGCCCCCCGCGCATGGGTAGGTCGAGGAGGAAGAGAACGCGAGCATGACCGTGCAGACAGAACGGCCGCCTTCAGGCCCGAAGCACGTCCGTAAGGACCCACCGGGATCCGGCCACTCCACCCCGAGAGCCGCGTCCCGCATCGGCGCGCTCGCCCCGTACCTGTTGCTGCTGCCGGCCCTCTCGGCGACCGTGCTGCTGCTCGGCTGGCCGCTGCTGAAGGACGCGCTGCTGTCGTTCCAGAACCTCAACATGGCGCAGCTGATCCAGCACGTCACCGAGTGGAACGGCGTCGACAACTACACCGAGGTCCTCGGCAGCGAGGACTTCTGGCGTGTCACCGTGCGCTCGATCCTGTTCACGGCGGCCAACGTCGCCCTGACCATGATCTTCGGCTCGCTCGTCGGCCTGCTGCTCGCCCGGCTCGGCAGGCGTATGCGGTTCACCCTGATGATCGGCCTGGTGCTGGCCTGGGCCATGCCCGTGGTCGCCGCCACCACCGTCTACCAGTGGCTCTTCGCCCAGCGCTTCGGCGTCGTCAACTGGGTGCTGGACAAGCTCGGCTGGCACTCCATGGCCGACTACAGCTGGACCAGCGGCCAGATGTCCACGTTCTTCGTGGTCACGATGCTGATCGTGTGGATGTCGATCCCCTTCGTGGCGATCAACCTCTACGCGGCCACCACCACCATCCCCGCCGAGCTCTACGAGGCCGCCGCCCTGGACGGCGCCGGCGCCTGGAAGAGCTTCGCCACGGTCACCTTCCCGTTCCTGCGGCCCTTCCTCTACGCGACCACGTTCCTCGAAGTCATCTGGATCTTCAAGGCGTTCGTGCAGGTCTACACGTTCAACCAGGGCGGCCCCGACCGCCTCACCGAGATCCTGCCGGTCTACGCCTACATCGAGGGCGTCGGCAACCAGCACTACGGCATGGGCGCCGCGATCGCCCTGCTGACCATCCTGATCCTGCTCGGCCTCACCGCCTACTACCTGCGGATCGTGCTCAAGCAAGAGAAGGAAGAGGAGGCCGGGCTGTGAAGCGCTCGCTCTTCGGCCGTATCTGGCCCAACGCCACGGCCATCGTCCTGTTCATCGGCTTCGTCTTCCCCGTGTACTGGATGTTCGCCACGGCCTTCAAGCCGACCGGCGACATCATCTCCGAGAATCCCGTCTGGTTCCCGACCGACGTCACCCTGGAGCACTTCAAGACGGCGGTCGGCGTCGACAACTTCTGGACCCTGGTCACCAACTCGCTGACCGTGACGACCCTCGCGGTCGTCTTCTCCCTGGTCATCGCCCTTGCCGGGGCCTTCGCCCTGGCCCGGATGCGGTTCAAGGGGCGGCGCGGCTTCATCATCGGCTTCATGCTGGCCCAGATGGCACCCTGGGAAGTCATGATCATCGCGATCTACATGATCGTCCGGGACGCCTCGATGCTCAACAGCCTCGTCCCGCTGACGGCCTTCTACACGATGATGATCCTGCCCTTCACCATCCTCACCCTGCGCGGCTTCGTCGCCGCGGTGCCGGCCGAACTGGAGGAGGCGGCCATGGTCGACGGCTGCACCCGCGGCCAGGCCTTCCGCCGCGTCATCCTGCCGCTGCTGGCGCCCGGACTGATGGCCACCTCGCTGTTCGGCTTCATCACCGCCTGGAACGAGTTCGCCCTCGTCCTCGTGGTGAACAAGGAGGCCGAGGCGCAGACCCTCCCGCTGTGGCTGACCAGCTTCCGCACCGTCTTCGGCGACGACTGGGGTGCGACCATGGCGGCCTCCTCCCTCTTCGCCGTCCCGATCCTCATCCTCTTCGTCTTCCTCCAGCGCCGCGCCGTCAGCGGACTGACCGACGGCGCCGTGAAGGGATAACGCCCACCGATGACGACATTCGCCAGCGACACCCTGACGCGGGACGCGCTGACCGTCCTCCAGCCGGGCTTCCCCGGCACCACCGCCCCCGACTGGCTGCTGCGCCGCCTCGGCGAGGGCCTCGCCTCCGTCGGCCTGTTCGGCCGCAACATCGCCACGCCGGACCAGGTCGCCGCGCTCACCGCCCAGCTGCGGGCCGAGCGCGAGGACGTCCTCGTCGCCATCGACGAGGAGGGCGGCGACGTCACCCGCCTTGAGGTGCGCACCGGCTCCTCCTTCCCGGGCAACCACGCCCTCGGCGCCGTCGACGACGTCGACCTGACCCGAGCGGTCGCCCATGAGCTGGGCCGCCGGCTCGCCGCCTGCGGGGTCAACTTCAACTGGGCCCCGTCCGCGGACGTCAACTCCAATGCCGCCAACCCGGTCATCGGTGTCCGCTCCTTCGGCGCCGACACCGACCTGGTCGCCCGGCACACGGCCGCCTATGTCACCGGCCTCCAGGCGGCGGGCGTCGCCGCCTGCACCAAGCACTTCCCGGGCCACGGCGACACCGCGATCGACTCGCACGAGGCGATGCCGCGGATCGACCTCGGGCTCGATGTGCTGTCCGAGCGCGAACTGATCCCGTTCCACGCGGCCATCGCGGCCGGCTCGCGGGCGATCATGACCGCCCACATCCTGGTCCCGGCCCTGGACGCCACCCGCCCGGCCACCCTCTCCCGCCCGATCCTCACCGACCTGCTGCGCGGCGAACTCGGCTACGACGGCCTGATCGTCACCGACGGCATGGAGATGCAGGCCATCGCCTCCACCTACGGCATCGAGCGCGGCAGCGTCCTCGCCCTCGCGGCCGGAGCGGACGCGATCTGCGTGGGCGGCGGCCTCAACGACGAGGACACCGTACGGCGCCTGCGCGACGCCCTGGTCTCCGCGGTACGCAGCGGTGAACTCCCCGAGGAGCGGCTCGCGGAGGCCGCGGAACGGGTCCGCGCCCTGGCCCGCTGGACGTCGAGCGCGACCCCCGAGCAGGACAGGGAACCGTCGGACGTCGGCATGGTCGCGGCCCGCCGCGCCCTGCGCGTGACGTCGACCGACGCCCATACGCCGGTGACCGAACCCCCCTACGTCATCGCCCTGAGCCCGGTGGCCAACATCGCGGTGGGCGACGAGACACCGTGGGGCGTGGGCGCCGAACTGGCCGAACTGCTGCCCGGCACCGAGACCGCCGACGGCACGGACGAGTCCGTGGCCGAGGCGGCCCTGGACGCGGCCGGTGACCGCCGCATCGTGGCGGTGGTCCGCGACGAGCACCGCCACGAGTGGATGTCCAAGACCCTGGACACCCTGCTGCGCGCCCGCCCCGACACCGTCGTGGTCGAAATGGGCGTCCCCCAGTCCGCACCGAGAGGCGCCCTCCACATCGCGACGAACGGTGCGGCCCGAGTCTGCGGACGAGCGGCGGCGGAGGTCATAGCGGGCCAGTAGCGGCCGCTACGACGAGAAAGGCGCCGGTTCCCAGGAAGGGGAACCGGCGCCTTTTCACGTGCCTCAGATCCCCTGCCAGTCCGGCTTGTTGGCGTACGTGTGCCGGAAATAGTCAGCCAGCTTCAGCTTGGACGCGGCGCCCTCGTCGACGACGACTGTCGCATGCGGATGCAACTGCAACGCCGAGGCAGGACACACCGCGGCAACAGGCCCCTCAACAGTCGCCGCAACAGCATCGGCCTTGCCCAACCCCGTGGCGAGCAGGACCAGATGCCGAGCCTCCAGAATCGTGCCGATCCCCTGCGTGATCACATGGTGCGGCACCTGCGAGATGTCCCCCTCGAAGAAGCGCGCGTTGTCCACCCGCGTCTGCTCCGTCAGCGTCTTGATCCGCGTCCGCGAGGCCAGCGAGGAGCACGGCTCGTTGAACCCGATGTGCCCGTCGGTCCCGATCCCCAGCAACTGAAGGTCCACGCCCCCGGCCCCGGCCAGTGCCGCGTCGTACGCCTCGCACGCCGCCTGGACGTCCTCGGCCGTACCGTCCGGGCCCATGAACGCGTCCATCCCGATCCCGAGCGGCTCCAGCACCTCACGGCGCAGCACCGAGCGGTACGACTCCGGATGCTCGGCCGGCAGCCCCACATACTCGTCGAGCTGGGCGATCCGCGCCTGCGAGGCGTCCACGGCACCGGAGCGCACTTTGGCCGTCAGCGCCTGATAGATGGGCAGCGGCGTCGAGCCGGTGGCCACTCCGAGCAGGGCTTCGGGCTTGCGCCGCAGGAGCTGCGCCATGGCCTCGGCGATGAGCTCGCCACCCGACTTGGCATCCGGGACGATGACAACTTCCACGCTGGGCCTGCCGATCTGAAGAGGGGACTCAACCGGTACCCGAGAGGGCTATGTGGTTTAGACCAATCTAACAGAGGACGGCATTCGCTCCCAGGTGAACGCGGCGCCCGAGCCACCCGGCTGCGCCCGGCTATTGGAGGCTCAGCAGCGAACCCCCCGTCGCGTCCACGTGCTGCCCGGTCACCCAGCGGGAGTCCGGTGAGGCCAGGAAGGCCACCACATCGGCGACCTCGGCGGCCGTCCCCACCCGTCGGAACACCGAGACCGACTCGGCGTGCGCCCGCAGGCCCGGATCGGCCAGCACCGCGCTCGTGAGGTCGGTGTCGATGAAGCCGGGCGCGACCGAGTTGGCGGTGATGCCGCGCGCGGCCAGCTCGACGGCCAGTGACCGGGTCAGCGCCGTCACCGCGCCCTTGGCCATATGAGTGGCGGCGATACCCGGTATCCCCGCGTCCGTGGCCGCCGTGACATTGATGATCCGCCCATGGTCGCGCAGCCGGCCGAGCCCTTGCCGGATGATGAAGAACGGCGCCCTGGCGTTGAGGGCGTGAGCCCGCTCGTAGAGCTCCTCGTCCGTGTCGCCGATGGTCGCGAAGGTCGCCGCCCCCGCGTTGTTCACCAGGATGTCCACCCCCTCCGCATGCCGGTCAAAGGCGTCCCAGAGGGCCTGTGCGTCCCCCGGCACCCCCAGCTCGGCCCGGATGGCGAAGGCGCTGCCGCCCGTCGCCTCGATCCCGGCGACCGTCTCCTTCGCCGCCGCCTCGCTGCTGCTGTAGTGCACGGCGACCCGTGCGCCGTCGCGCGCCAGCCGCTCGGCCACCGCCCGCCCGATCCCCCTGCTCGCCCCCGTGACCAGCGCCGTCCTGCCCGTGAGCACGCCCATGCCGAACCCCCTGAATTCTCTATTGGTCGCTACAGAAAGACCGTAGCCCAGGGTCGGCCCTTTTCTCTAGTGCCCGCTATAAAATGCACTCCATGGTGAGCACCGAAGGCCCTCGTTCCACCGAAGCCCCCCGTTCCGCCGAAGTCCCCCGTCCCGCACCCTCCCGCCGCGGCCGCCCCCGCTCCTTCGACCGGGAGACCGCGCTGGAGAAGGCGATCATGGCCTTCTGGGAGCACGGCTACGAGGCGACCTCCGTCTCCGACCTCACCCGGATCATGGGCATCGGCGCCCCCAGCCTGTACGCGGCCTTCGGCGACAAGCGGGCGCTGTTCGACGAGGCCGTGGTGGAGTACGGCAAGCGCTACGCGGCCTTCGGCGAGCGTGCCCTGGCCGAGGAGCCCACCGCCCGGTCCGCCGTGCGGCGCATCCTGCGCGAGGCCGCTGTGCGCTACACCACCCCCGGCCGGCCACAGGGCTGCCTCTTCGTCCACGCGGCCGCCGATTGCGGCAGTTCGGAGGTGGGGGAGACGCTGCGGAACAGGCGCAACGCCACCATCGCCGCCGTCGAGAGCCGGGTGCGGGCGGACGTCGCCGCAGGTGAACTCCCCGCCGACACCGACGCCGGCGCGCTCGCCCGGTACACCGGCGCGATCATCCAGGGAATGTCCCAACAGGCGCGCGACGGCGCGAGCCGTGCGGAGTTGGAGGCGCTCGCTGAAATTGCCCTGTCCATCTGGCCCCGCGCATGAACCCGCAAGGGTTAGGCTGCAACGAACATCCTTCAACGCATGGACACGCCGAGTGGTCTAGTCCACAATGGTGTTCAAGAGTCCATGTGATACGCGGACGCGAAACTTCCGTCTTCCCCGCACAGGAGGACGGACCGAGGAACCGAGGCTCTCTGCCCTGACTGCCCCGTTTCCTCATCCTTCGGCCGACCGGGACCGCACACCCCACGGCCGTTGTTGCTCCGGGCTGCGGTGCCGGGAGGGTTGAGGGTCCCTCCCAGGCGCCGCGGCCCGCGGGTGTTTTAGGACCCCTCATACCCCCAGGTACGCTCGCACACGTGCCCTCCATGAACGAACTGGTCCACCAGCACACCGCCCTCGACGAGTCCGACCTCGAGTGGCTCCATCTGCTGGTCTCGGAGTGGCAGCTGCTCTCCGACCTCTCCTTCGCCGACCTCGTCCTGTGGGTCCCCACCCGCGACGGCACCCGCTATGTGTCGGTGGCCCAGATGCGGCCCAACACCGGCCCCACCTCCTACCAGGACGACATGGTCGGCCATCTCGTCCCGCGCGGCCGCCGCCCCATGCTGGACGCCGCCCTGGACGAGGGCCGCATCGTCCGCGAGGGCGACCCCGAGTGGCGCGAGGAGGTCCCGGTCCGGGTCGAGTCGATCCCGGTACGACGGGACGGACGCGTCCTCGGTGTCATCGCGCGCAACACCAACCTGCTGACCGTGCGCACCCCGAGCCGTCTCGAACTGACGTATCTGCAAAGCGCCTCGGACCTCGCGCAGATGATCGCGGCCGGATCCTTCCCGTTCGCGAACCAGCAGGTCGACATGGACGCCTCGCCCCGGGTCGGGGACGGGCTGATCCGGGTCGACGCGGACGGCATCGTCCAGTACGCCTCCCCGAACGCCCTCTCCGCCTACCACCGCCTCGGCCTCGCCGCCGACCTGGTCGGCCACCACCTGGGCAACGCCACCGCCGAACTCGCCCCGACCCACGGCCCGGTGGACGAGGCGCTCGCCAAGGTGGCCAGCGGCTGGGCGCCCCGTGAGTTCGAGATCGAGTCCGAGGACGGGGTGATCCAGTTCCGGGCGATCCCGCTCAAGCCCAAGGGCACCCGGATCGGTTCGCTCGTCCTGCTCCGCGACGTCACCGAACTGCGCCGCCGCGAACGCGAGTTGATCACCAAGGACGCCACCATCCGAGAGATCCACCACCGGGTGAAGAACAACCTCCAGACGGTCGCCGCGCTGCTGCGCCTCCAGGCCCGGCGCATCGAGTCCGACCGCGGCCGCGAGGCCCTCGAAGAGGCCGTGCGCCGGGTCGGCTCGATCGCGATCGTGCACGAGACGCTGTCCCAGAACCTGGACGAGCGGGTGGAGTTCGACGAGATCGCCGACCGGGTGCTGGCGATGGTCGCCGAGATCTCGCCCGGCAAGGTCACCGGCCGGCGCACCGGCCGCTTCGGCATCCTGGACGCCGAGGTCGCCACCCCGCTCTCCATGGTGCTGACCGAGATCCTCCAGAACGCCCTGGAACACGGCTTCCGTCAGGGCGAGACCGGGACCGTCGAGGTCTCCGCGGTCCGCGGCGGCACCACCAAGGAGGCCCGCCTCCTGGTCACCGTCCAGGACGACGGCGTAGGACTCCCGGAGGGATTCGATCCGCACACCGCGGGCAACCTCGGCCTCCAGATCGTACGGACCCTGGTGGAGGGGGAGTTGGGCGGTACGTTCGACATGGTGCCGGCGCCCGAGCGCGGTACGCAGGTCATCCTGGACATCCCGGTGCGGGCGCACAAGTAGGCGCAGGTGCGTACACAGCAGAAGACCCCGGCACAGCAGAAAGCCTCGGACCGGTGATCGGTCCGAGGCTCGTGCTCGTGCGTTGGGGGTCCCCCATGCCCTTAAGGCTATGGGGGAGCGCTCGGGGGTACTGCGCGCTGCGGCTCGGGGGCGGGAGATGCGTACTCGCTGTACGCGCCGCCAAGCTCAGGCTGTCAGCAGGGGTGGGTGCGTCAGGCGGAGGCCTGACGGGCCCGGTTGCGGGCGGCACGGCGCTTCATCGCGCGACGCTCGTCCTCGCTGAGACCACCCCAGACGCCGGAGTCCTGACCGGACTCAAGCGCCCACTGAAGACACTGCTCGATAACCGGGCAGCGACGGCAGACGGCCTTGGCTTCCTCGATCTGCAGCAGCGCAGGACCGGTGTTGCCGATGGGGAAGAAGAGCTCGGGGTCTTCCTCGCGGCAAACGGCGTTGTGACGCCAGTCCATGGCTGCTACCTCTCCTTGGTATTACATGCAAGTTGCTTGTGAATGTGAACGCTTTCACGAATCCCTCAACAAGTGAAGGGCCGACCGTCAGGTTTCCCTGGCGTGGTCCTGGGTTTTGAAGAGGGGTTCCGGTGGCCTGTGGACGCTGGTGTTGCGGGCTGTCCCGACCGCCACGTAGAGACTCGCAAACCTCAGCGGCGGATACAACCCCTTCCGGAAAGTTTTTTTTGATTCCTCGGTGTCGACTAGGTCACAGCCGTACTTCCATGGGGTGGACCCTGGCCTAAACGTTCGAGTGAAAGGACTTTAGCCTCTTCTGCTCACACAATCACACGCAGTGCACGGCGTACGCCTGTGAACGTCACGCTGGTTCGCAGTCCCAGGTGGTCGCCGTCCATCTGAAGGGGCAACGGGACCTTCGAATGCAAGGTGAACTGGTCCAGGTCGTGCAATGAGGCCGCATGCTTGCCATGCGGTCCCCGCTCGGGGGACGAAGTGAGCAACTGGGTCGCATACCGGGCAACCGCGACCGTGGACATCCGGCTGAGACCGAGTACGTCGAGCCCCGTATCGAACGAAGCCTTAGGTGCCGCGTACACCGGGCGATTGCCCAGATAGGTCCACGGAGCGGTGTTGCAGACTATGGAGAGCACCAAATCGGTCACCGGTTCGGCGCCGGGCCGCTCCAGGGTGATCGTGCCGTGCCGCCGGTGGGGCTCCTGGAGGAACTGGCGCAGGGCCTGACGCATATAGAGGGCGTGCGTGGACTTCCGGCCCCGCTCGCGCTGCTGCTCGACCCGGCCGACCACACCCGCGTCGAAGCCCAGCCCCGCGCAGAACGTGAACCACCGCGCGGGCACCCCTTCGTCCTCGGTGCCCGGTGTCCCCGCGGCGATCCCCATGCCGACCGTCCGCTCGCGGCTCTCGCTCAGCGCGTCCAGCAGGGCGCCGGTCGCCTCCACCGCGTCATTGGGCAGACCCAGGGCGCGGGCGAAGACATTGGTGGACCCGCCGGGGACCACCGCGAGCCGCGGCAGGTTGTCGGGATCGGGGCCGGCGTGCAGCAGACCGTTGACCACCTCGTTGACCGTGCCGTCGCCGCCGAGGGCCACCACCAGATCGATGTTCTGGCTCTCCGTCGCCTGCCGGCCGAGGTCGCGCGCATGGCCGCGGTACTCGGTGGTGACCGCTTCCAGCTTCATCTCACTGGCGAGGGCGTGGATCAGGACATCGCGCGTACGTGCGCTTGTGGTGGTTGCCGCCGGATTGACCACGAGAAGTGCACGCATGGATGGCAGGGTACCTACTGGGGGGTACCGATCCCACACCGAACAGAGATCCAATATGAGAATCGGTGCGTGAACCTTGCCACGGGCGCCTGTCGCACGCCCCGGGCGCCCACGGGAGCGGACCCGGTGACGGCTACCCTTCAGGGGTGAGTGCTGAAGCGAACCCCGCCCCGGAAGCCGGACCCCGCCCGCGGCGGCTGACGTACGCGGCGGCGCTCGCCGCGCTGGAGGGGCTCGCCCTGGTGGTCGGCGGGGTCTGGATCCTCGTCCTGGGCCTCACAGGCTCCCCGGACGACCGCCAGCAGGCCGTCACCGGCGGAGTGACCCTGGTGGTGCTGGCGCTGCTGCCGCTGCTGGCCGCCCGCGGGCTGCTTGCCCGGCGCAGCTGGTCGCGCGGTCCGGCCGTCATCACCCAGATCATGGCGCTGCCCGTCGCCTACAACCTGCTCCAGGCCGACAGCATGGCCATCCCGGCCGGGATCGCCCTCGCGGTGGTCGCCGTCGCCGCGCTGGTGCTGCTGCTGAACGGGGAGACCACCCGGGCCCTCGGGATCCGGGGGCCCGGCAACGCGTCGCAGTAGGTCCGGCGGACCTACTCCTCGACCAGCAGCTTCTCCCGCAGCTGGGCCAGTGTGCGGGCCAGTAGGCGCGACACGTGCATCTGCGAGATGCCGACCTCCTGGGCGATCTGCGACTGTGTCATGTTGCCGAAGAACCGCAGCAGCAGGATGCGCTTCTCGCGCGGCGGCAGATCCTCCAGCAGCGGCTTGAGGGACTCGCGGTACTCGACACCCTCCAGCGCCTCGTCCTCCGCGCCCAGGGTGTCCGCCACGGCCGGCGACTCGTCGTCGGTGTCGGGGACGTCCAGGGAGAGCGTGGAATAGGCGTTGGCGGACTCCAGGCCCTCCAGCACCTCCTCCTCCGAGATGGCCAGCTTCTCGGCGAGCTCGTGGACCGTGGGGGAGCGGCCGTGCTGCTGGGACAGCTCCGCCGTGGCCGTGGTCAGCGCGAGCCGCAGCTCCTGGAGCCGGCGCGGGACGCGCACCGCCCAGCCCTTGTCGCGGAAGTGCCGCTTGATCTCACCGACGACCGTCGGGGTCGCGTACGTGGAGAACTCCACCCCGCGATCCGGGTCGAAGCGGTCGACCGACTTGATCAGGCCGATGGTGGCGACCTGGGTGAGGTCGTCCAGCGGCTCGCCGCGGTTGCGGAAGCGGCGGGCGAGGTGCTCGACGAGCGGCAGATGCATCCGGACCAGCTGGTTGCGCAGCTCCGCGTACTCCGGGCTGCCGTCCTTCAGCTCGCGCAGCTCGACGAACATGGCGCGCGCCCCGCTGCGGTCCTGCGGCTCACGGTCCGGTGCCTCGTGCTGCGTGGCCGGCACGGCCTGGTCGTCGTCTCGCTGGTGCTCGCTCATCGTCCCGCCCGTCGCCCTCTGTCGAGCTCTAGTCTCAGCCCGGCCGGGGGTGCCCCCGATCCGCCTCCGGTGAGGCGGGTCCTGCACGGCGCTGTCCGGCGCAGCCGCCCGCGCGGTGGCCGCGTCGTCCTCGGGATGCGGCCTGGCCTGGTCGGGAATGCCGTCAACGCCGTCCGCCAGGTGTCGGGAACCGCCCGGAGCGACTGCGTCGTCGGAGTTCTCGGCCGGCAGCTCCCGTGTGCCGCGCTCTTCGTCCCGCACCGGCCCGTCCCCGTCCCTCACGCCGGCCCGGGTCCCGCGCCGCGCTGTTTGTAGAGGCTGATCGAAACGGTTTTGTCGTCGTCCACGGCGGAGGAGACCTTGCCCGCGAGGGCGGACAGCACGGTCCAGGCGAAGGTGTCCCGTGACGGTGCGTGACCGTCTGTGGTCGGCGCCGAGACGGTGACCTCCAGCGAGTCGTCGACGAGCCGGAAGACACAGCTGAGCACCGAGCCGGGCACGGCCTGCTGAAGCAGGATCGCGCAGGCCTCGTCCACCGCGATGCGCAGGTCCTCGATCTCGTCGAGGGTGAAGTCCAAACGGGCCGCGAGGCCGGCAGTCGCCGTACGCAGCACCGACAGGTAGGCACCCGCAGCCGGCAGCCGGACTTCCACGAAGTCCTGGGTCGCGGGCTCGCCTGCGATCTGGGACACCCTCACCTCCAAGGTGGTACAAGCTTTTCGGGGCCGAGGGTCGCCCCCCGGGGTAACGCGATGTGTGGTTCAGCGGTGACGCTATCGCGCTCCGAACTTTCTGTCCCCGGGACCCCAACCCCCTGCTGTCACTCATAGTAAACCTACGGATACGCTCCGTGGCTAGGGGTTCGGCGGGCCCAAATGGGAAGAGCGCGCGCCGGGTTGACGTACCCAGGCGTCAGACGGTCGAACCGTCCGGATCCGGAGTCGTCACGGGTCACACCAGAACGTGGTCCACGAAGCACCACCGCCAGCTCTCTCCTGGTTCGAAGGTCCGCATCACCGGATGACCGGAATCCTTGTGGTGCCCGGCGGCGTGCCGTCCCGGTGATGAGTCGCAGCAGCCGATGTGACCGCAGGTGAGGCACAGCCGCAGTTGTACCGGATGGGTGCCTGCCGCCAGGCACTCCGGACAGGTCTCGCTGAGCGGACCGGGTTCCGGGTGCGGCAGCGCATCGGCGTGCGTGCACTGTTTCATGATTGCCAGGTTACGACGGGCGCGCGGAAGGCCGCGCGGAAAATCCAGGGTGGGCGGACGGCGATGAGTGAGAGCGGGCGAGGTTCATGGACGTGATGCCCCTGCTGTTGTTGGTGGCGGGCAGTGCGGCTGTGGCCGCGGCGGCGCGGCGGACCCCGATCCCGGCGCCGCTGCTGCTGGTCGCGGTGGGCCTGGTGGTGTCGTATCTGCCGGGGGTGCCCGACTACACCCTCGACCCGCACATCGTGCTGCCGCTCATCCTGCCGCCGCTGCTGCACACGGCCGCCACCGACAGCTCCTATCTCGACCTGCGGGCGCAACTGCGGCCCGTGGCGCTGCTGTCGGTCGGGTACGTGCTCTTCGCGACCTTCGCGGTGGGCTGGGCGGCCTACATGATCGTGCCGGAACTGCCGCTGACCGCGGCCCTGGTGCTGGGCGCGGTGGTGGCGCCGCCCGACGCGGTCGCGGCCACCGCGGTCGCCCGCCGGGTGGGGCTGCCCTCACGGATCACCACGATCCTCCAGGGCGAGTCCCTGGTGAACGACGCGACCGCGATCACCGCCTACCGGGTGGCGCTGGCGGCCGCGGTCGGCGAGGGCGCCACCTGGGCCGGCGGGATCGGCGAGTTCCTGGTCGCGGCGATCGGGGGCATCGGCATCGGGCTCGTCCTGATGGTGCCGATCCACTGGCTGCGCACCCACGTGAAGGAGGCGCTGCTCCAGAACACCCTGTCGCTGCTGATCCCTTTCGTGGCCTACGCGGTCGCCGAGCAGGTGCACGCCTCCGGAGTGCTCGCCGTGGTGGTCGTCGCGCTCTATCTGGGGCACCGCGCGTGGGAGGTCGATTTCGCGACCCGCCTCCAGGAGGAGGCCGTGTGGAAGATGGTCGCCTTCGTCCTCGAATCGGCGGTGTTCGCGCTCATCGGACTCCAGCTGCCGGTGGTCCTCAAGGGCCTCGGCGAGTACGAGGGCGGGCGCGCCGCCTGGTACGCGATCGCCATCTTCCTGGTGGTCGTCGTCTCCCGGTTCGTGTGGGTGTATCCGGCGACGTTCCTGCCGCGCATGCTGTCGGCGCGGATCCGCAAGCGGGAGGAGAACCCCACCTGGAAGGGGCCGTTCATCATCGCCTGGGCGGGCATGCGGGGCGTGGTCTCCCTGGCCATCGCCTTCTCCATCCCGCTCACCGTGCACGGCGGCGAGGAGTTCCCCGAGCGCAATCTGATCCTGTTCCTGACCTTCACCACGGTCATCGGAACCCTCGTCGTCCAGGGCGTCACCCTGCCCCCGCTGATCCGGATGCTGAAACTGCCCGGCCGCGACGTCCAGGCCGAGACCCTCGCCGAGGCCAACGCCCAGGCACAGGCGTCCCGGGCCGCCGAACGGCGCCTCGACGAACTGCTCTCCGACGAGCGCAACGCCCTGCCGGACCCGCTCGCCGACCGTCTGCGCACCGTCCTGGAACGCCGCCGCAACGCCGTCTGGGAACGCCTCGGCCAGGTCAACCCGGTCACCGGTGAAACGGTGGACGACACCTACCGCCGCCTCTCCCGGGAGATGATCAGCGCCGAACGCGAGGTCTTCGTCAAGCTCCGGGACCTGCGCTACATCGACGACGAAATGCTCCGCACCCTGCTCCGCCGCCTGGACCTGGAGGAGGCGGCCGCGTTCCGGGAGGCGGAGTGACGGGGCGGCGGGCGGCCTGGCGGACGGCGCGGCCTACGGGAACGGGCGGCCGGTGACGACCGCCGCGATCGTCGTGCCGCGCGGGAAGGCGCCCTCCTCGGCCAGGGTGACCAGGCCGTACAGCAGCTTGGCGACATACAGCCGCTCCAGCGGTACGGCGTGGCGCCGCTCGAAGTCGGTGGCGAAGGCTTCCAGTTCGGGGGTGGTGCGGGCGTAGCCGCCGCAGTGGAAGCGGTCGTCGAGGGTCCAGGTGCCGCGGGGGCCGCCGAAGGCGTCGTGTTGCAGGGCCCGTATCCCGTCCGTCAGGAAGCCGCCCTTCAGGACGGGGACGCCGAGCGCGCGCTGGTCGGGGGCGAGGCCCGCGGCGAGGCCCGCGAGGGTGCCGCCGGTGCCGCAGGCGAGGGCGACGAGGTCGGCGCGGCCCCGGAGCTCCTGGCCGAGGGCCCGGCAGCCGAGCACGGCGCGGGCGTTGCTGCCGCCTTCCGGGACGACGTACGCCTCCTCGGCGCCCGCCGCGCGCAGGATCGCCGCCAAGGTCTCCGCCTCGGACTTGCGTCGATACGTCGATCTGTCGATGAAGTGCAGTCGCATGCCGTCGGCCGTGCAGCGGGCGAGGGAGGGGTTGAGCGGACGGTCCGCCAGCTCCTGGCCCCGGACCACGCCGACGGTGGGGAGGCCGAGAAGGCGCCCGGCAGCGGCCGTGGCGCGCAGATGGTTGGAGTACGCCCCGCCGAAGGTGAGGACGGTCCGGCCCGCCGCCGCGGTGAGGTTCGGCGCGAGTTTGCGCCACTTGTTGCCGATCAGCTCCGGGTGGATCAGATCGTCGCGCTTGAGCAGCAGGCGGATCCCGTAGCGGGCGAACCGGTCGTCGACGACCTCGTCGAGCGGCGAGGGAAGCCGGGGGCGAAGGTCGTCGAGGCTGGTCACCGTGCCATTGTCGCCCGGAGCGCGTCGTCGTCGCCCGGGCTGGCGTGGTGGGCGCGGCCGTAGCCGAACCAGGGACCCTCCCGCCAAAACCGGAAGATCGCTAACCAGCCGTTCGTACGGCGTGCGAGCCATTCTGGACAACAAGCGGAATCAGCGCCGGGGGCGGAAGTGACCCATGTGCCCAACCGTCCGTGATCCATTCCCGCTCTTTCGTGTAATAGCACCGGCACTCTCCGTGAGGAAGGCTTGGTCCTGCGAATCGATGCCCGGCGCATATCGGCGTCGGTGCATGACCGGGAGGGCAATTCCTTATGTCGGTAGGCGAAGAGATCCGCACTGACGATGGCAGGCCGCAGCAGAGCCTCGGCACTGCCGCCGCGCGGAACCTGGCCACCACGACCAAGTCCGCACCCCAGATGCAGGAGATCAGCTCGCGCTGGCTGCTGCGCATGCTGCCGTGGGTGAACGTGCAGGGCGGCACTTACCGGGTCAACCGCCGCCTGAGCTACGCCGTGGGGGACGGCCGTGTCACCTTCGTGAAGACCGGTGACCGGGTCGAGGTCATCCCCGCGGAGCTGGGCGAACTGCCCGCGCTGCGCACTTATGAGGACCTTGACGTGCTCGCCGAGCTCGCCCAGCGCTGTCAGCAGCGCGAGCTCGCCGCGGGCGAGGTGCTCGCCTCCTTCGGCAGCCCCGCCGACGAGGTCTATCTGCTGGCGCACGGCCGGGTGGAGCAGATCGGCACCGGCCCTTACGGCGACGACGAGTCCCTCGGGGTGCTGGCGGACGGCGCCTACCTCGGCGACCACGCCCTGCTCTCCGAGGACGCCATCTGGGAGCACACCGTCCGCGCGGTCACCGGCTGCACCCTCCTCGTCTTGCCCCGCCAGGACGTCGAACAGGTCGCGGAGCGAGCCGACTCGCTGCGCGAGCACCTCCAGGCGCAGCGCTCGATCCCCGCGCAGCGCGCCAACAAGTACGGCGAGAAGGAGATCGAACTCGCCGCCGGCCACAGCGGCGAGCCGGACATCCCGAACACCTTCGTCGACTACGAGGCCCGCCCCCGCGAGTACGAACTGAGCATCGCCCAGACCGTGCTGCGCATCCACTCCCGCGTGGCCGACCTCTACAACCAGCCGATGAACCAGACCGAGCAGCAACTCCGGCTGACCGTCGAGGCGCTCAAGGAGCGCCAGGAGCACGAGCTCATCAACAACCGCGAGTTCGGCCTGCTCAACAACTGCGAGTACGACCAGCGGATCCAGCCGCACGACGGTGTGCCCAGCCCCGACGACCTGGACGAACTGCTCAGCAGGCGGCGCGGCACCAAGCTGTTCCTCGCCCACCCGCGCGCGATCTCCGCCTTCGGCCGTGAGCTCAACAAGCGCGGACTCGTCCCCGAATCCATCGAGATGGCCGGCAACCGCCTGCCCACCTGGCGCGGTGTGCCGATCTTCCCCTGCAACAAGATCCCGGTCACCGAGGCCCGTACGACCTCGATCATCGCCATGCGTACCGGCGAGGCCGAGCAGGGCGTCATCGGGCTCCAGCAGGCCGGCATCCCGGACGAGATCGAGCCGAGCCTGTCGGTGCGGTTCATGGGCATCAACGAGCAGGCGATCATCAAGTACCTCGTGACCGCCTACTACTCGGCCGCGGTCCTCGTGCCCGACGCGCTCGGCGTGCTGGAGAACGTCGAGATCGGGCGCTGGCGGTGATCCAGCCCCCGGCAACCGGTGTCCCCGCCCTCCGGGGCGGGTACATCCTCGGGGTACGGCGACCGACCGAGACGCGTGAAAGGCGGAGGCCCATCGGGACCCAGACACACGCCGGAGCGGGTCCGCTCGACGGGCAGGAGGCGATGGCGATCCTGGAGCGCGCGCGTGGGTCCGTCGACCCCGAACTGCGGTCTGCCATCGACTCGTTGCCGGGTGCCATGCGCCGGACCGCGCTCTACCACTTCGGCTGGCAGCACGCGGACGGCAGCCCCGCGACGGGCAACGCAGGCAAGGCGATCCGTCCCGCGCTCGTCCTCACCGCGGCCGAGGCGCTCGGCGGATCCCCGGCCCGCAAGGCCGCCGTACGGGCCGCGGCGGCGGTGGAGCTGGTGCACAACTTCACGCTGCTGCACGACGACGTGATGGACCGGGACACCACCAGACGGCACCGGCCCACCGCGTGGACCGTGTTCGGTGACGCCGACGCGATCCTCGCCGGGGACGCCCTCCAGGCGCTCGCCCTGCGGCTGCTCGCCGAGGACCCGCATCCGGCGTCCACCGCGGCCGCCGCCCGGCTCGCCGCCTGTGTCGTCGAACTGTGCGAGGGACAGCACGCGGACACCGCCCTGGAGAAGCGGGCCTGCGGCGAGGTCGGCCTCGACGAGGCGCTCGCCATGGCCGAGGCCAAGACGGGAGCGCTGCTGGGCTGCGCCTGCGCCCTCGGCGCGCTGTACGCGGGTGCCGGGCGGGAGGACGTCGAGGCGATGGACGCCTTCGGCCGGGAGGCCGGGCTCGCGTTCCAGCTGATCGACGACGTGATCGGCATATGGGGCGACCCGCGGCGCACCGGCAAGCCGGCCGGCGCGGACCTCGCCGCCCGCAAGAAGTCGCTGCCGGTCGTCGCCGCGCTCACCTCCGGCACCCCGGCGGCGGCGGAGCTGGCCTCGCTGTACGAAGTGCCGTACGGCAAGGGCGGGATGGCGGCGGAGGAGGAGACCGCGCGTACCGCGCTGGCGGTGGAGCGGGCGGGCGGGCGGGACTGGGCGCAGGTCCAGGCCGCCGACCGGATGGCCCGCGCCATGCAGGAGCTGGCCCGCGCGGTGCCCGAGCCGGAGTCGGCGGGCGGCCTGCTGGCCCTGGCCGAGTTCGTCACCCGGCGCACCACCTAGACCCCGGACCGGTGGCCGCGCGGCTCCTGACCCCGCACGGCCACCGGCTCCGGCCAGACGGGTCCCGCACATCCCCACGGTGTGCGGGGCCCGCTCGTTCACCCGGCCGCCCGCCTGGCTGCCTCGGTGGCGTCACGTCACGCGCACCGAATCCCGACAACATTCGACAGGCCACACCCCGCGCGCCCCAACCGCCATACGATCAAGGTCGATTGAGACGAAGGGGCGGGGACATGGGTGTGGTGATCCGGGCGGCCGACGGGGCGGATCGGGAGCTGGTGGTGGGGCTGTTGGACGAGGCGTTCCAGGACGATCCGGTCAGCGGCTGGGTCTTTCCCGGTGCCGAGTACCGCCGGGCGACCCATCACCGTCTGATGGCGGCCTTCACCGACACCGTGCTCGACGCGGGGCGGATCGACCTGACCGAGGACGGCTCGGCCTGCGCGCTGTGGATGCCGACGCCCGCCGGGGAGCACGACGGCGACGACGACGGGCCCGCACTGGTGCGGCAGGCCGTCGATCCGGCGAACGAGCGGGTCGAGCTGATCGGCCGGCTCACCGCCGGGATCCACCCCACCGACCGGGCCCATGAGTACCTGTGGATGATCGGCGTCCGGCCCGGCCGGCAGGGTGAGGGGCTCGGCGGCGCGCTCATCGGCTCCGTGCTCGACCGCTGTGACGGCGAGGGCGTCCCCGCGTACCTGGAGGCGAGCAGCGCCCGCAGCCGGACGCTGTACGAGCGCCTCGGCTTCGAGCTCCTCGGTACCCCCCTCGACCTGCCCGACGGCCCGCAGATGTTCCCGATGTGGCGCGAACCCGGGGCCGCCCGCCAGGGCTAGGGCCTGTCGTCTGGATCAGGCCCTAGGTCTCCGGCACCACCGTCCGCACGATCCGTTCGATCAGCTCCTCCGGAACGCTCACCCCCGGCAGCACTCCGTCCAGCACCCCCGGCAGGGTCAGGTGCTCGAGGATCAGGCCGAGCATGGCGAGATAGAGCACCGTGACGGTCTCGTCGCCGCCGGGGAGTCCGGCGTTCCGGTGGAAGTCCATGCCCTCGGTCAGATCACCGCGCACGGACTTGGTGTAGGAGTCGCGCAGTTCGGGTCGGCGGGTGGCCTCCAGACGCATCTCCAGCAGGGCCAGATAGCCGGTGCGGTCACGGGTCGCCCGGCCCATCAGGTCGTGCATGAACGCCGTGACCAGCGCCCGGTCCCTGGGACGCGCCAGCAGTTCGGCGATGACCGCGGGGTCGGGCGCGAGCCGGGTGTGCAGCCGGGCGTCGATCTGGCGGAGCAGGTCGTCGCGGCCGGTGAAGTAGTTGGAGGCGGTGCCCACTGGTACCCCCGCCTCGGTGTCCACCGCGCGGAACGTCAGCCCGCGCGCCCCTTCCCGCGCCAGCACCTCCGCGCCGGCGTCCACGAGCGCGGCCCGGCGCTCCGGATTCCTGGCCAATGCGGAATCTCCTCTCCCACTTCAGATCGATCCCGGAATAGACTTGCAACCACTACAGTCGAAGTACTACAACTGGAGTTGTTCACAGCTCAGCCTACGGAAAGAGACCGGCTTGCGAAAGCTCACGTACTTCGTCGCCTGCTCCATCGACGGCTTCATCGGCGACCCGAACGGCGACGCCACCTCGATGTTCGCCTATCTGGACGAGGAGTTCCTCGGCTACCTCGGCTCCGCCTGGCCGGAGACCGTCGCCACCCAGGGCCGCGAACAGCTCGGCCTGAAGGACGCCGAGAACCTCCACTTCGACACGGTGATCCAGGGCCGCGGCAGCTACCAGCTCGCCCTCGACATCGGCGTCACCAGCCCGTACGGGCATCTGCGCGAGTACGTCGCCTCGCGCTCCCTCGAATCCTCGAAGGACCCGAACGTCACCGTCATCGAGGACGACCTGGTCGGCCGGATCCGCGAGCTGAAGGCGGAGGAGAGCGACCTCGGCATCTGGCTCTGCGGCGGTTCCCAGGTCGCGGGTGAACTGCTCGACGAGATCGACGAACTGGTCATCAAGACCTACCCGCAGGTGTACGGCGCGGGCATGCCGATGTTCGGCACCGGGTTCGCCGTCACCGACTTCACCCTGGAGGGGATCCGCACGTTCGGTAACGGAGTGCTGGTCCGCACCTACGCACGGAAGCGCTGACCGGCCTACCCTGGGGACATGGGCAGCGAAGAACACGCCTGTCCCGTCTGCGGACAGTCCGTCGATACGGTCGTCCGGCGTCATAAGACGCTGGGCGCGTGGGTACCGCGCTGGGTGGCCGGCCCGTGCCGGAACCCGCACTGCGAGGCGTTCGTCGTGGAAGGCGCCGAGGAGGTGCCACAGGAGCACCACCACCATCACCGGCGCCGTCCCCCGCATCAGCCCCTGCGGCAGCCCGAGCCCGAGCGGCAGCCCGAGCGCCAGGAGGACTCCGAGCGTCAGGAGGACTCCGAGCGTCAGGAGGAGCCCCACCGCCGGGAGGAGCCCGAGGAACCCGCCGCGAGCGGTCCCTGAGAACGCGAGCGAGCGATTCCCCGGAAACGTCGTGCCGACCATGTCGAGAACGCGTCCCCGGCTCCGACGTCCCCTGTGAGAGCCGCCCGGACGGGCGGTACGAGACGAAGGAGTCGGTCATGAAGTATCTGGTCATGGTGCAGGGCAGCCAGGCGGACTACGAGGCCATGCAGGGCAATCCGTCCGAGAGCTCGCCGGCGGTCTGGACCGAGCAGGACATCCAGGCGATGTTCGCCTTCATGGGCGCACTCAACGACGACCTCGCCGAGAGCGGCGAACTGGTCGACGCCCAGGGCCTCACCGAGCCCGCCCGCACCCGGCACGTCGACCTCGGCGCGGACGGCAAGCCCGTCATCACCGATGGCCCGTACGGCGAGACCAAGGAGCTGCTGGCCGGCTACTGGGTCCTGGACTGCGCGAGCCTGGAACGGGTCACCGAGATCGCCGCCCGGGTCCTTGAGTGCCCCCAGCCCGCGGGCGCACCGTGCTACCCCGTGGTGATCCGGGCCATCGGCGAGGACGCGGGGGACGTCTGAACCCCGTGGGCGACACCGTCGAGGACCTGCTGCGCGCCAACGCGCCGCAGGTCCTCGGTGCGCTCGTGCGCCGGTACGGCCATTTCGACACCGCCGAGGACGCCGTACAGGAGGCGCTGCTCGCCGCGGCCGGGCAGTGGCCCTCGGCCGGGGTGCCGGACAATCCGCGCGGGTGGCTGATCAAGGTGGCCTCGCGGCGGCTGGTGGACGCGCTGCGGGCGGAGGACGCCCGGCGGGCGCGGGAGGAGAAGGCGCTGGCCCTCGGGGAGCGCCTGGCCTCCGGCGCGGACCGGGCGCCCCGCGAGGACGACTCGCTCTCCGTGCTGTTCCTGTGCTGCCACCCCGAACTGACCCCGCCCGCCCAGATCGCGCTCACCCTGCGCGCGGTCGGCGGTCTGACCACGGCGGAAATCGCCCGCGCCTGTCTGGTGCCCGAGGCGACCATGGCCCAGCGGATCAGCCGGGCCAAGCAGAAGGTGCGCGGGGTGAGCTTCGGCCGCCCCGACAACTGGGCCGACCGGCTCCCCGCCGTGCTGCACACCCTCTACCTGGTCTTCAACGAGGGCTATACGGCGACCTCCGGCGCGAGCCTCCAGCGGCGCGAACTGGCCGGCGAGGCGATCCGGCTCGCCCGTATGGTCCACCGGCTGCTCCCGGACGTCGGCGAGGTGACCGGGCTGCTCGCCCTGATGCTCCTCACCGACGCCCGCCGCGACGCCCGCACCGGACCGCACGGCGATCTGGTGCCCCTCGACGAACAGGACCGCGACCGCTGGGACAAGGCCGCGATCGAGGAGGGCGTCGCCCTGATCACCCACGCCCTGCGCACCGGCCCCGCCGGCCCCTACCAACTGCGCGCCGCCATCGCCGCCGTACACGACGAGGCGGCCGACGCGGACGCCACGGACTGGCAGGAGATCCTCGGCCTGTACGACGTGCTGGTGCGGCTCGTCCCCGGTCCCGTCGAGCGCCTGAACCGCGCGGTCGCCGTCGCCATGGTGCGCGGGCCCGCCGCGGGGCTGGCCGAAGTGGACGCATTGGAAGGCGAGTTGGGGCACCGCAGGGATGCCGTGCGGGGACACCTGCTGGAACGGGCCGGGGCCTACGAGGAGGCGCGGGCCGCTTACCAGTCGGCGGCCGAGCAGACCATGAGCCTGCCCGAGCAGCGCTATCTGCGGAGGCGGGCGGCGCGGCTCGGCCCGTAACGTGAACGCATGACCGACCCCATCCTGCACATCACCCAGCGGTCCCAGTGGGACGCGGCCCGCGCCGAGGGCACGTACGAGATCTCGACGCGCGGCAGAACCCTTCAGCAGGAGGGGTTCATTCACTGCTCGACGCGCACCCAACTCCCGCGCATCGCGGCGGCCTTCTTCGCGGACCTGACCGACCTCGTGGTCCTGGTCATCGACCCCGCCCGCCTCACGGCACCCGTCCGCTACGAGGCGGCCGAGCCCGGCGGCGAGGAGTTCCCGCATGTGTACGGGCCGATCCCGGTGGACGCGGTGGTCGGGGTGGAGCCCTGGAAGTGAGGCACGGTCAGCCGAAGTCGGCGAGGTGGTCGGCGGCCCAGGCGGTGAAGGGGCGGGCGGGGTGGCCGGTGAGCTCCGCCACGGCCTCGGTGAGCGGGACGGGCTTGGAGTCGTTGGACTCCCACCAGTTCAGGAGGGCGTCCGCGTAAGGGCCGGGGAGGTAGTCGGCCATCTCCTCCTTCCACTGCGCCCGGGTGACCCGGCGGACGGTGATGGGACGGCCCAGGGCCGCGGCGAGCAGGTCGATCTGCTGGGCGAAGGTCAGCGACTCCGGCCCGGAGAGCGTGTAGTGGCCGCCGCGGTGGCGAGGGTCGGTCAGGACCGCGTGGGCGGCCTCGGCGACGTCCTTCTCGTGGAGGGGGTCGCTGTGGGCGCCGGGGTAGGGGAGGCTGATCGGCTGTCCCGCTCCGATGGGCCGGGCCCAGGACGCGGCGTTGGCGGCGAAGGCGCCCGGCCGCAGGATCGTGGTGGTCAACGGCGAGGCGAGCAGGGCGTGTTCCACGTCCAGATGTGACTTGGCCAGCGGGTCGTTCTCCGCGTCGGGGCCGAGCACGCTCGCCGAGGAGAGCAGTACGACGTGCTCGACTCCGGCCGTGCGTGCCTGGGCGATGAAATCGGCGATGCGCTCGGGGCGGGCGTAGAGGAAGACCGAGCGGACGCCGGTCAGGGCGGCGGGGAAACCGGTCGGGTCGGTGAGGTCGAGGCGTACGGTCTCGACGCCGTCGGGCGGGGCGAGGCCCTCGGGCCGCGCGGAGCCGAGCCGGACGGGCAGGCCGTCGCGGTGGAGCAGGTCGGTGAGCTGGGTGGCCACGGCGCCCCGGGCGCCGGTGATCAAGAACATGGCTTTGCTTCCCCCTGTTGAGGTGTCGCTACGACTGATGCGAACGACGAATGGCGAACGACGAACGATGTACGTTACGAACGACGTTCGTCATCGATCGTAGGGAACGAACGCTGTTCGTGTCAAACGGCGTTCGCCCGACGGCTAGGCTTCCCCCATGAGCACGCAACCGGTCAGCCGCCGCGCACGGCCCGCCAAGGCGCCCCTCAGTCGCGACGTCATCGTCCGTACCGGCCTGGACATCCTGGACCGCGACGGTCTGGACGCCCTGACCATGCGCCGCGTCGCGAAGGAACTCGACACCGGCCCGGCCTCGCTCTACGTCTACGTCGCCCACCGCGACGACCTGATGGCGGCCATGCTCGACGAGGCCCTGGCCCCCGTCCCGCGGACCCCGTTGCCCGCCGAGGCGGGCTGGCGCGACCGGCTCCACGCCCTGGTCGGCGCCGCGGTCGAGGCCATGAGCCGGCATGAAGGGCTCGCCCAGGTCGCCCTCGGCGCCATCCCGACCGGCGACAACGCCCTGCTGGTCGTCGACCGCCTGCTCGCGCTGCTCAAGGAGGGCGGCCTCGACGACACCACCGCCGCCTGGGCCGTGGACCTGCTCTACCTCCACATCGCGGCTGCGGCGGCCGAACAGAGCACCTACGACAGGAAGCCGGCGGGCGAGGAGGCCACGGTCGCCGCGGCCGACCGCCGCTATGCCGCCCTCCCCGCCGACCGCTACCCGATGGTCACCGCACTGCGGGGCCCGCTGCTCTCCCCGGGCGACCGCGACACCTGGGGCGTGGACGTCCTGATCAACGGCATCCTCCACACACCCGCCCACTGAGAAGGGATCGATCGCATGCAACGGCGCCGGTTATGGCGAGGGACAGTGGTCGCATGGGCGGCCACGGTGACCGTCGCGGGCGGGCTGACGCTGTGGCTCCAGGACGCCGGGGAGCCCGAGCGGCCGCAACAGCGGCAGCGGTCGGAGCCGCACCCCGAGCACTACGACGACTCCGACTGCCCGGGACCCGGGGTGACGCCCACGCCCCGCGACGACGGGATGGTCGTGCTCTGCGCCTACACCAGGGCCCGCTAGGCCGGCAGCCCGCCCGTCTCCGGGTCCCGCCCCGTCAGGCAGTACAGACCGCCCGCCGGGTCGCGCAGTACGCGCCAGTGGGCGCCGCGGTGCACCGGCGTGGCACCGAGCCGCTCGTGTTCGGCGCCGGTGGCGTCGATGTCCGCGCAGGCCAGGTCCAGATGAGCCGAGCCGGGACGCTCCTCGCCGAGCCGCTGGAGCAGGATGCGGATCGGAAGTCCGGCCGGCGGGCGCAGCACATGGAACTCCGGGCGCGAACCGGGGCGGGACCCCCACTCGGGCAACAGGGCCGTCCAGAAGGCGACTTCGGCGTCGTAGGAGGACGGCGGGAGGTCGAGGCAGACCTGGTCGAGGCGGGAGCCGTGGACGACCGGCGGGCGGCGGGACTCCCCGTGCCACGGGACCGCGCAGAACAACTGCCCGGCCGGCGAGCGCAGTACGGCCCAGTCCCCGTGGTCGGCGACCAGGTCAGCCCCGGTCCGCAGCGCCCCCTGCACGAAGCCCGCGATGTCCTCGACGGAGAAGTCGAGATGAGCGCCGCCCGGCCCGTGCGCCACGCCCTGGACCTTGACGCAGGCGTCGCCCGACTCGGGCAGCAGGGTCACGAACTCGCCCTGATCTCCTCGGAGTTCGGAGAGCCGGGTGCCCGTGACGGCGGTCCAGAAGTCACCGGCGAGGCCGAAGCCGGCGGCGGGCCGGTCGACGAAGGCGTACGTCCAGCGGATGCTCATGGACGCGATCGTAGATCAATTGCCTTGTTCAACTGTCTTGTTCAACTGTTCGGTTCCATGAACCGCAGCATGTTCCCGGCCGGGTCCCGGAACGCGCAGTCGCGCACGCCGTACGGCTGGTCCATCGGCTCCTGGATGACGTCGGCGCCGGCTTCCCGCACCCGGGCGAACAGGGCGTCGCAGTCGTCGGTGGTGAAGTTGACCCCGCGCAGCACACCCTTGGCCAGCAGGCGGGCCATCGCCTCCCGGTCGGCGGGGGAGATGTCGGGGTCCGCGCCGGGCGGCTCCAGCACCACGTCCACGTCGGGCTGGAGCGGCGAACCGACGGTCACCCAGCGCATGCCCTCGAACCCGACGTCGTTGCGGACCTCCATGCCGAGGACATCCCGGTAGAAGGCGATCGCCTTGTCGTGGTCGTCGACAGCGAGGAAACAGTTCTTGAGCTTGATGTCCATGGCAGCAGGCTAGGCCGCTACGAGCGTCTCGGCCGGGTGAACCGGCGGGTCACGCACGGCGGGATCGTCGCGCTGTCCTCGTGCGAGCGGGCCCGGTAGGCGCTCGGCGTCTCACCGACCAGTTCGGTGAAGCGGGAGCTGAAGGAGCCGAGCGAGGTGCAGCCCACGGCCATGCAGACCTCGGTGACGGACAGGTCGCCGCGCCGGAGCAGTGCCTTGGCGCGCTCGATGCGGCGCGTCATGAGATAGCCGTACGGAGTCTCGCCGTACGCCTCGCGGAAGCTGCGCTGGAAATGGCCCGGGGACATCAGCGCGGTCCGGGCGAGCGCCGTGACGTCGAGAGGCTCGGTGTACTCGCGGTCCATGCGGTCGCGCGCCCGGCGCAGCCGGACCAGGTCCTCGGTGTTCACCGGTCCAGGATGACAGAAGCCGAAAGGGGCCCGGCCGGTGAACGGCCGGGCCCCTTCGGAAGTTCGTCAGGCCTTCTTGGTCTCCCAGAAGATCTTGTCGATCTGGGCGATGTAGTCCAGGGCCTTCTGACCGGTCGCCGGGTCGGTGGACGCCTTGGCGGCCGAGAGGGCCTTGAGGGCGTCGTTGACCAGCTGGTGCAGCTCCGGGTACTTCTCGAAGTGCGGGGGCTTGAAGTAGTCGCTCCACAGGACCGACACGTGGTGCTTGGCGAGCTCGGCGCGCTGCTCCTTGATGACGGTCGCACGGGCCTGGAAGTGCGGGTCGTCGTTGGCGGCCATCTTGTCCTGCACGGCCTTGACCGACTCCGCCTCGATGCGGGCCTGGGCAGGGTCGTACACGCCGCAGGGCAGGTCGCAGTGCGCGCTGACCTTCACCTTGGGGGCAAACAGGCGGGAAAGCATGGAGCATTCCTTCCTCGTGATCGTCTTCTCAGGTGGGACATTACTCCCTGCGGGACGCGTTTTCGCGAGTGCCCCCATGGGCTTAGGACAAAAGTCCAGGGTCAGACTGAGACTGGTGGAGGATAGGACCGGGGAGGTGCCGGTGATGCCGGAACTGTCGCAGGAGACCGAACGCGGGCGGCCGTTGCTGCCCTTCGGGCCGGCCGAGGTGACCGGGCCGTCGATGGTGCCCACGCTCAACCACGGGGACCGGCTGCTCGTGCACTACGGGGCCCGGATCCGGCCCGGTGACGTGGTCGTTCTGCGTCATCCGTTCCAGCAGGACCTGCTGGTCGTCAAGCGCGCGGCGGAGCGCCGCGAGGGCGGCTGGTGGGTGCTCGGGGACAACGCGTACGCGGGCGGGGACAGCACCGACTACGGCACGGTCCCGGCGGAGTTGGTGCTCGGCCGGGTGCGGGCCCGGTTCCGGCCGCGCAAGGCGGCTCAGCGCTCGCCGTTCGCGCTGGCGCTCTGGGCGCTGTCCGCCGTCCGGCCGGTGCTCTCCGACCGGTCCGCCTCCAGGCGCTTGCGGGCGCGGTAGGCGGCCACGTTCGCGCGGGTGGCACAGCGGTCGGAGCAGTAGCGCCGGGACCGGTTGGTCGAGGTGTCGAGGTAGGCGTTGCGGCACGGCGCTGCCTCGCACAGACCGAGCCGGTCCACGCCGAACTCGGTCAGATGGAAGGCGAGGCCCATCGCCGCGATGGCCGCGTAGCCCGCGGTCACGTTCGAGGGATGGTCCGCGAGGTGCATGTGCCACAGCGGGCGCCCGTCGTCGTCCCTGTGGTCGTGCCCGGAGATCTGCGGGCTGACCGGGAACTCCAGCAGCAGTGAGTTCAGCAGGTCCACGGAGAGCGTCTCGTCGCCGCCGTCGGCCGCCTCGAAGACCGCGCGCAGCCGGGCCCGCACCGAGCGGAAGCGGGTGACGTCCGCGTCCGTCGCGCGCCGGGCCGCCGACTGGTTCGCGCCGAACAGGTCGCGGATGGCCTCCACCGACGTCAGCGAGTCCTTGCCCCGGGCCGGGTCCTCGCTGTTGACGAGACGTACGGCGTAGTCCGAGTAATAGGCCAGTTCCACTTGTAGTCCTTACGGAGGCGTTCTATGGTCGTGGTGCGGTCGGGGTAACAGCTGATCGTGCTTCCAGGGTATTACGCGTACGTCCGAAGAGGGGGCTCCCATGACGACCAGTACCGGAACCGACTGGCAGGCCTGGCAGGAGAGCTGGGACCGGCAGCAGGAGTGGTACATGCCCGACCGGGAGGAGCGCTTCCGGATCATGCTGGACATGGTGGAGGCGCTCGTCGGGCCCGCGCCCCGGGTGCTCGACCTGGCCTGCGGCACCGGCTCCATCACCGCCCGGCTGCTCACCCGGCTGCCCGGCGCCACCAGCACCGGCGTCGACCTCGACCCGGCGCTCCTCGCCATCGCCGAGGGCACTTTCGCGGGCGACGAGCGGGCCGGCTTCGTCACCGCCGACCTCAAGGACCCGGACTGGGCGGCGAAGCTGCCGTACGACACCTACGACGCCGTACTGACCGCTACTGCCCTGCACTGGCTGCACAGCGAACCCCTCGCGGCCCTCTACGGTCAGGTCGCGGGGCTGGTCCGCGACGGCGGTGTCTTCATGAACGCGGACCACATGATCGACGAGACCACGCCCCGGATCAACGCCGCCGAGCGCGAACTGCGGCACGCGCGCATGGACCGGGCCAGGAGCGACGGCGCCCTGGACTGGGCCGAGTGGTGGCAGGTCGCCGCGAACGACCCCGTCCTCGCCGCCCCGACCGCCCGCCGCTTCGAGATCTACGGCGAGCACGCCGACGGGGACGCACCGTCCGCGCAGTGGCACGCGCGCGTGCTGCGCGAGCAGGGCTTCGCGGAGACCCGCCCGGTGTGGTGCTCACCCTCGGACACCTTGGTGCTCGCACTGAAGTAGGCCCCGGTCTCCCTGCCAGAGGCGGTACGAGAAATTCGTACCGCCTCTGCTGCGTCCTGGGCCGCCTCCCACCGCACTGGAAGAGGTGAGACGGTCCGCAGGCAACCGGAATGGGGTGGGGGATGACGCGGGGTGCGGAAGCGGCTCTGCACGCCTTCGTCGAGGGCAGACGTACGGCGCTGTTCCGCTGGGGGTGCCCCCGCTCGAGCGAAGCCGAGAGTGGGGGAGCCTGTCTGCGTGCGGCAACCGCGACGAGGCGGAGGACCTCGTCCAGACGACGCTCGTCAAAGTCGTCCTCGGCGCGCGCAGACACCGGCGGCTCGACAACCTCGACGCCTATGCGCGCAGGACGCTGGTCAACACGTTCATCTCGGGCCGCCGCCGGTTCTGGCGCCGCGAGCACGCGTACGGCGAACTGCCGGACGTGCCCGAGCGGTTGGTGGACAGCGACACCGGACTGATGGTGCGGGCCGCTCTCGCGGGGCTCGCGCCCAAGCAGCGGGCGGTGCTGGTGCTGCGCTACTGGGAGGACCTCAGCGTGGCGGCCACCGCGGAACTGCTCGGGATGCGGGAGAGCACGGTCAAGAGCCACACGGCCAGGGGACTCGCGGCGCTGAGGGCTGCGGTGCGGGAGGAACACGTATGAACGACAACCAGTCCGTCCGGGAACTGCTCGGCCGGGCCGTCGACCAGGTGCCGGTGCCGGCCGGCCGGGGCGCTGAGGCCGTCTTCGCGCGGGCCGCGCGTCTGCGCCGGCGGCGACACGCGGCGGCGACCGGCGCGCTGGCCGCCGTGGTCGCGGGCGGGCTCGTGCTGGGCGCCGGGGTGCTGCCCGAGGGCGGGGGAGAGCGCGTCGCGGCGGCGGCGCCGACGGGCGGCGGCACGCCCGCACCCGGGTTCACCGCGCTGCTGCCGGACGGGATCGGGGACGTCGCGGAGGTGTCGCTGATGCGGCTGGTCAAGCTGGCGCCGGAGGCCGAACTGCCCGAGGACGTGGGGCGTACGACGGTGACTATGCCGTCGAGCGGGACGGGGGCGTCGGGTACCTCACCGTGCGGGGCTACACCGCGGAGGACGCGCGGAAGAAGGGGACCGCGCCCGACCCCTGCGCGCTCACCGGGGAAAGCCCGTCCATGAGGAACTGTGAGACGGAGCGACTGCCCGACGGCTCACAGCTGTCCGTCTGGGGGCCGAGCGTGGAGGCGAGCCTGCGGCTGGAGGGCGGCAGCCTGCTGCGGCTGCGCGACATCACCGGCTATCTCGGCACGGGCTCCCCGGGCCCGCTGCTGAAGAAGTACCCGATCACGCGCGAGCAACTGCGCGAACTGGCGCTGAAGCCGGAGCTGCGGCCGTAGCGGCACGAAGGCCGTACCAGCGAGAAGGGGCGGTACGGGAATCCCGTACCGCCCCTTCTTCAGTGTGACGTCACAGCGGGAGACGTCACAGCACCTTCGACAGGAACGCCTTCGTCCGCTCGTGCTGCGGGTCCGTCAGGACGTCGCGCGGGTTGCCGGACTCGACCACCACACCGCCGTCCATGAAGACGAGGTTGTCGCCCACCTCGCGGGCGAAGCCCATCTCGTGGGTGACGACGACCATCGTCATGCCGGACTCGGCCAGGTCGCGCATGACGTCGAGGACGTCACCGACCAGCTCCGGGTCGAGCGCCGAGGTCGGCTCGTCGAACAGCATCAGCTTCGGCTCCATGGCCAGCGCCCGGGCGATGGCCACTCGCTGCTGCTGACCGCCGGAGAGCTGCGTGGGGTAGTTCCCGGCCTTGTCGCCGAGACCGACCTTCTCCAGCAGCTCCCGCGCCCGCTCCCTGGCCTGGGCCTTGCTCACGCCCTTGACCTGGACCGGCGCCTCCATGACGTTCTCGACGGCCGTCATGTGCGGGAACAGGTTGAACCGCTGGAACACCATGCCGATGTCCCGGCGCTGCAGCGCGACCTCGCTGTCCTTGAGCTCGTACAGCTTGTCACCCTTCTGGCGATAGCCGACCAGCTCGCCGTCGACGTACAGCCGGCCGGCGTTGATCTTCTCCAGGTGGTTGATGCACCGCAGGAACGTCGACTTGCCGGAGCCGGACGGGCCGATGAGGCAGAACACCTCGCCCGTCTGCACCTCCAGGTCGATGCCCTCAAGGACCTTGACGGCGCCGAAGGACTTGTGGACGCCTTCGGCCTTCACCATGGCGGTCATGCCGACGCACCCCTTTCGCGGCCGAGACCGAGCATGTTCGCCTTGACCTTCTGCCACGGCGTCGGCGGCAGCTGACGCAGCGAACCGCGGGCGTAGCGGCGCTCCAGGTAGTACTGGAAGACGCTGAACACGCTGGTCATGACCAGGTACCAGATGCACGCCACGAACAGCATCTCCATCACGGCGTAACTGGTGGAACCGATCGTGGAGGTGGCGCGCAGCAGTTCGTTGTACGTCACCGCGTACACCAGCGACGAGGTCTTCAGCATGTTGATGAACTCGTTGCCGGTCGGCGGCACGATCACCCGCATCGCCTGCGGGATCACGATCCGGCGCAGGGTCTTGGCGTGGCTCATGCCGAGCGCGTGCGAGGCCTCGGTCTGGCCCTCGTCGACGGCCATCAGACCGGCGCGGCAGATCTCCGCCATGTAGGCGGCCTCGTTCAGGCCGAGGCCCAGCAGGGCGGCCATGAACGGGGTCATGACCTGGACCATCTCGTCCTTGTAGATCGGACCGAGGTTCAGCGTCGGGAAGATCAGCGCCAGGTTGAACCAGAGCAGCAGCTGGACGTAGACCGGCGTACCGCGGAAGAACCAGATGTAGACCCAGGCCACCCAGCTCGTCACCGGGTTCTTCGAGAGCCGCATGACGGCGAGGATCACGCCGAGGACCACGCCCATGATCATCGCCAGGACGCTGATCAGCAGGGTGCGGCCGGCGCCCGCGAGGACCGTGGAGTCGAAGACGAAGTCGCCGACGGTGTCCCACTGGATCTTCTCGGCGCTGGCGAACGCGTTGATCAGCAGGGCCACCAGGGCCAGCACGACCACACCGCTGATCCAGCGGCCGTAGTGGCGGACCGGGATCGCCTTGATCGCCTCGGGCGGGAGGGCCGAGCCCTCCTTGGAGACCGCGGCCGACGGCTTGGCGTCGGCCGGCTCCTTGTCGAACTTGTCAGTCACGGTGACTGCCCTTCAGTGGTGCTCGGGACGGTCACTTGCCGCCGTTGACGGCGGCCTCGTCGATCGCGCCCGTCTCGGCGCCCCACTTCTTGAGGATCTCCATGTAGGTGCCGTCCTCGATGATGGCGTTGACGGCCTCTTCCAGCGCCGCGGTGAGCTGCTTGTTGTCCTTGTTCACCGCGATGCCGAACGGACCGGCGTCGACCTGCTCGCCGACGACCTCGAAGGCGTTGCCGTCGTCGGCCTTGCGGGCCAGGTCGATGGCGACCGGGTAGTCGTTGACGCCCGCGACGGCGCCGCCCGACTTCACTCGGGTCTGGGCCTCGGTGTCGTTCTCGAAGGACTCGATCTTGACGGCCTTCTCACCGGCGTCCGTGCACTTCTTGGACTGGTCCTTCAGCGCTTGCTCGTACGTGGTGCCGCGCTGGACGGCCGCGGTCTGGCCGCAGAGGTCCTCGATCGAGTTGATGTTCTTCGGGTTGCCCTTCTGGACGTACACCGCCGTACCGGCCACGAAGTAGTCCACGAAGTCGACACCCGGGCCGAGCTTCTTGCCCTTGTCGTCCAGGCCCTCCTGGCGCTGCTTGTTGTCCGTGATGGACGACATGGCGATGTCGTAGCGGCCCGTGTTCAGCGAGGTGATCAGGCCGTCGAAGGAGCCGGAGGTGAACTTGAAGTCCACGCCCAGCTTCTCGCCGAGCGCGGCGGCGATGTCGGGGTCGACACCGACGATCTTGCCGCCCTCCTGGAACTCCATGGGGGCGTATTCGGCGTTGGTGCCGACCTGGATCTCGCCCGCGTCCTGGATCTTCTTGGGCAGCTTGGCGAAGAGCGGCGCGGTGCTGGAGTTCCCGGTCTCCGTGGACTCCGAGTTGTCGCTGCCGCTGTCGGTCTGGTCACCGCAGCCGGTGAGAATCAGGGCGCCTGCGACCGCGATCGAGGCGACCGCTGCCAGCCGAGAGCGCGTGGCGGTCGTACGACGGGTGGTGCTTGCGGTCATGGTGGGTTCCTCCGGCGGATGGGTGGAGTTGCCGATGGGTCGACGAGAGCACACGTCTTCGAGTGTCGCGACCTCGTGTGATTACGGCATCTTGCCATTCGGACTAAGCGATTCAGTGGGCCAGCTATGTCAAAATCGGATAACGGGTTACCCCCGAACCCCACCAGGTCGGTACAACATGACCGCACCTTCTGCGGGAATCTCCCCTTCCGGCCGGAAGATCTTCGGCACGTCTCAGGATGCGGATGAACCGGGCGGCTCCGCCCCGTCGCGCTTGAGCGTGAATCGGGTGCCCGTCAAGGGGGATCGGCTACTTGTCCGTATGACATCGCATGATTCATGTCACCGCTGAGCGGTGATCGATGATCGTTCTTCGTTCCGCCATGTGAGCTTGCACCAATTGGACTCGTCCCCGACGCCGTCCGTCCGGTAAGAAGGTGCTTTACACCCCTCATCCGGGGCTCAGGGCGCGTGTGCGGCGCGCCCGTCGCGTATACGCCCGCAGTTGACCGTACGTACCGGTAACTGGGCCGTGCGCGGTGCCCGCCCACCCCTCACCTGGGAGTGGCCACCCTCAAACCATGAATACTTAAGGGGTCAGACAAAGTGGCAGCGGAGATCGTCAATCCTCGCAGCGACAGCGATACGGGTCAGGACGGAGGGGCCGAGCCCCTCGATTCCTTCGATCCCGCGTTCGCGCTGCACCGCGGCGGCAAGATGGCAGTGCAAGCCACCGTGCCGCTCCGCGACAAGGACGACCTGTCCCTGGCGTACACACCCGGCGTGGCGAAAGTGTGCACCGCCATCGCCGAGCAGCCGGAGCTCGTCCACGACTACACCTGGAAGTCGTCGGTCGTCGCCGTCGTGACGGACGGTACGGCCGTGCTGGGCCTCGGGGACATCGGCCCCGAAGCCTCCCTCCCCGTGATGGAGGGCAAGGCGATTCTGTTCAAGCAGTTCGGCGGCGTGGACGCGGTGCCGATCGCGCTGGACTGCACCGGGGTCGACGAGATCGTCGAGACCGTGGTGCGCCTCGCGCCCTCCTTCGGGGGTGTGAACCTGGAGGACATCTCGGCGCCGCGGTGCTTCGAGATCGAGCGCAGACTCCAGGAGCGGCTGGACATTCCGATCTTCCACGACGACCAGCACGGTACGGCGGTCGTGACGCTGGCCGCGCTGCGGAACGCCGCGCGGCTGAGCGGGCGGGAGATCGGGCAGCTGCGGGCGGTCATCTCCGGCGCCGGGGCGGCCGGTGTCGCCATCGCCAAGATGCTGGTCGAGGCCGGGATCGGGGATGTGGCGCTGGCCGACCGCAAGGGCATCATCTCGGCGGACCGTACGGATCTGACGGACGTCAAGCGCGAGGTGGCCGGGTTCACGAACAAGGCCGGGCTGTCGGGGTCCCTGGAGGACGCCCTGTCCGGCGCCGACGTCTTCATCGGCGTCTCCGGCGGTACGGTCGCGGAGTCCGCGGTCGCCTCCATGGCGGAGGGTGCCTTCGTGTTCGCGATGGCCAACCCGAACCCGGAGGTGCATCCCGAGGTCGCGCACAAGTACGCGGCGGTCGTGGCGACCGGGCGGTCGGACTTCCCGAACCAGATCAACAACGTCCTCGCCTTCCCCGGGATCTTCGCGGGTGCCCTGCAGGTGCGGGCCTCCCGGATCACGGAGGGGATGAAGATCGCGGCGGCGGAGGCGCTGGCGTCGGTGGTCGGTGACGATCTCGCGGCGGACTATGTCATCCCGTCCCCCTTCGACGAGCGGGTCGCTCCGGCGGTCACGGCGGCGGTCGCCGCGGCGGCTCGGGCGGAGGGTGTGGCTCGACGCTGAGGCGTTGTGCGGTAGTCGAGGTGACCCCGGCCGGGTTTTCCGGCCGGGGTCAATTCTTTACCCGGGAGTTGGGCCGGGTGGGTGGTCGGCGCGCAGGGCGGCAGCTCTACGGCTGCCCGCCCTCGCCGTGGCGTCTCGCCCCCGCCGCCCCTGCCCGTCCCCTCCGGAGGTGGTCGGGCCGCGTAGCTCGCTGCGGGTGGGTGGGGGTTGAGGCAAGAGGATGTGTGTCACAGGGGATGGCGGTTTCGGAGTTGGGGGTGCGGGCCTATCGTCAAGGTCATGTTCGCCGTCTACGCCGCCCGAATCGACCGCGACCAGCCGCTCAGCGGACTTGAGTTGGGGGAGCGGCCCGCTCCCGTGGCTCGTCCCGGCTGGAGTGTCGTCGACGTCAAGGCCGCCTCCCTCAACCATCACGACCTCTGGTCCCTGCGCGGCGTCGGCCTCGCGGAGGACAAGCTGCCGATGATCCTCGGTTGCGACGCCGCCGGTGTCGACCAGGACGGCAACGAGGTCGTCCTGCACTCCGTCATCGGCCAGAGCGGCCATGGCGTGGGTCCCAAGGAGCCCCGCTCCATCCTCACCGAGCACTACCAGGGCACCTTCGCCGAACAGGTCGCCGTGCCCACCTGGAACATCCTGCCCAAGCCGAAGGAGCTGTCCTTCGCCGAGGCCGCCTGTCTGCCGACCGCGTGGTTGACGGCCTACCGGATGCTCTTCACCAACGCCGGTGTCCGTCCCGGTGACTCGGTCCTCGTCCAAGGTGCCGGGGGAGGCGTCGCCACCGCCGCGATCGTCCTCGGCAAGGCCGCCGGTCTGCGGGTCTTCGCCACCAGCCGGGACGAGGCCAAGCGCAAGCGCGCCCTGGAACTCGGTGCCGTGGAGGCCGTCGAGCCCGGAGCCCGGCTGCCGCAGCGGGTCGACGCCGTCATCGAGACCGTCGGCGCCGCCACCTGGTCCCACTCCATCAAGTCGCTCCGTCCCGGCGGCACCGTCGTCATCTCCGGTGCCACCAGCGGTGACCGGCCCTCCCACGCCGAACTCACCCGGATCTTCTTCCTGGAGCTCAAGGTCGTCGGCTCGACCATGGGCACCAAGGACGAGCTGGAGGACCTGCTCTCGTTCTGCGCCGCCACCGGTGTCCGCCCCGTCATCGACGAGGTCCTTCCCATGGACCGGGCCCGCGAGGGCTTCGAGAAGATGGCGTCGGGCGAGCTGTTCGGCAAGGTCGTGCTCACCAACTGACCCCTCCCCTCGGCATGTGGCGGGCCCGGGCTTCCCGGGCCCGCCTTTTGCGCATCCGGAGTGTCAACCAGGGTTGACGGAGCCCTCCTGTCAACCTAGATTGACAGGCATGAGTGAGGCAACCGATCTCGCCGAGCGCGCCGGCGATCGTGACCCGAGGGTCGGCCTGCGTGCCGTCGCCGCGCTGCGCCGACTGCTGGAGCAGTTGGAGTCCGTGCAGGTGCGCAGCGCGCGCAATCAGGGGTGGTCGTGGCAGGAGATCGCCGCGGAACTCGGGGTCAGCAGGCAGGCCGTGCACAAGAAGTACGGGAGGCATTGATGTTCGAGCGGTTCACCAAGGACGCCCGCGCGGTCGTGACCGGAGCGGTCGAACAAGCGGAACGGTCCGGCGCCCGCACCGTCGACACCGGGCACCTGCTGCTCGCCCTGCTCGACCGGGAAGCCAGCCGGGGCTCCTTCGCGCTGGCCGCGCTGGGGCTCGCGGAGCGCAAGGAGTCGGTACGGGAGGCGCTGGGCGAGGCCCGTCGCCGTGCCGGACTCTCCCAGGCCGAGGCCGATGCCCTCGCGGGCCTCGGTATCGACGTCGCAGAGATCGTCGCCCGGGTCGAGGAGGTGCACGGCGTCGGCGCGATGTCCGGCGACCGCAAGGGCAGGGGCAAGGGGCGGCGGTCCGGCCATCGTCCCTTCAGCCGGGAGGCCAAGGACACCCTGGTGCGCTCCCTGCGCGTCGCCGTCGCCCGCGGTGACCGGCATATCGGCGACGAGCACATCCTCCTCGCCCTGACCACCCAGCCCGGCGTACCGGCCGAGACCCTCGCCGACCACGGAGTCACCAACCTGACCGTGACCCGGGTCCTCTACGGGGAGGGCGAGGCCAAGGCCGGGTGACCGAAGGGGCGGCCACCCGAGCCTGTGCCGCTGTGCCGGACCTCAGGGCTTGGGCGTCCTGAGCAGTGCGCCTATGTGCGCCGCCGCCGTCGACAGGTGACGTCGGGCGTCCCGGAGCTGGTCCGCCGTGACCCCGTGGTCGCGCGCCGCGTCGCGGATGTCGTCGCGGAAGCGGTCCAGGAGGCGGTCCAGATCACGGGCCGGATCGCCGGTCGGGTCCTCATGGGCCCAGGACGGCTCGAACTCGGCGGGGAAGTCCTCCGGGGTCTCGGAGTACTCGGGGGTGCCGGGGCCCTCGGGACGCGGCTTGGACGCGGTGCCAGTGCCGGTGCCGGCCGCCGCACCCGCGCCCGATCCCGCCCGCCCGAACCCGAAGTCCTTCCCGAGCCCCTTGCCGAAGTCCTTCCCGAACTCGCCGAACTCCTTGGCCAGTTCCGTCAGCCCCTCGCGCACGCCGGTCGGCCAGTCGCCCCGGGCGAAGTGGTCCTGCACATGGTCCTGGACCCGCTGGGCGATGCGCTGCATCTCCTCCTGGGCCTGGGCGCGGGCCCGGTCCTGCGCCTCCTTGGCCTGGCGCCGGGCGCGCTGGGCCTCCTCGCGGGCCCTGCGGCTCTCGTCCTTGGCGCGCCGGGCCTGCTCCTTCCACTCCTGCTTGGCCCGGCGCATCTCCTCCTTGGCCGCGCGCCAGGCCTCCTTGTCGGTGTACTCCGTGAAGTCCCCGAGCGGAGCGTCGGCCTTGATGCCGCCCTGCCGGGCCTCCGACGCCGCCGCCCGCATCTCGCGCCGCAGATCACCGGCCGCACCGCGCACATCGGCCCGTATCTCGGCGGCGAGCTCGGCGACCGACTCCCGGATCTCCAGCTCCAGGTCGGCCAGTTCCCCGCTGCGGTCGGCCAGTTCGGCCCGCCCGGCGTCCGTGATGGCGTACACCTTGCGGCCGCCCTCGGTGGTGTGGGTGACCAGGCCCTCGCTCTCCAGCTTCGACAGGCGGGGGTAGACCGTGCCCGCCGAGGGCGCGTACAGGCCCTGGAAGCGCTCCTCCAGCAGGCGGATCACCTCGTAGCCGTGGCGCGGGGCCTCGTCCAGCAGCTTCAGCAGGTAGAGGCGGAGGCGGCCGTGGGCGAAGACGGGAGGCATGTCAGAGCACCTTCTTGTCGGTCGTGCCGTCGGCCTGGTCGCCCGGGTCGGCTTCGGTGGAGGGTGTGGAGTCCTGGCCGGAGTCGGAATTCTCCCCCGAGCCGGCCGGTGTGTTCTCCACCGGGGCGTCCTCCCATGCCTCCGCGTCCCACGGCTCCTCCTCACGGGCCGGGCGGCGCAGCAGCGCGATGGAGCCGGATACGGTCGTCGCCCGCAGCCTGCCGTTGCCCGCGCCCAGCTTTCCGGTGATCTTGTGGGCGCCCCACTGGCCGTGCACGCGGAGTCCGTCGAAGGCGTTGGAGATGGTGCCGCTCGCGGTGTTGGCCTCGACATCGGCGTCGGCGGGATGGGGGAGCCGGATGGCGATCTCGCCGGAGACGCTGGTGAGCCGTACGTCGGTCGGGCCCTCCGGGTCGAGGTCGACGATCATCGAGCCGCTGACCGAGTCGGCCCGCACGGAGGAGCCCGAGCCTTCGACGACCGTCAGGTCCCCGGAGACCGAGTTGAAGCGGAGGTCGCCGGTCACCGCCTGGGCCTCCAGGTTCCCGGAGACCGTGTCGGCGCGCACCGGGCCGGAGAGCCCGACGAGCGTGGTGTCGCCGGTGACGCCCTTGACCACCGAGGGACCGCTCACCCCGGAGACCACGGCGCCCGCGCCGACCACGCCCACCTCGACGCGCGTGCCGGCCGGGACCGCCAGCGAGACCACGGCGCTGCGCCGCCAGCCCTTGCGGTCGAGCCACTTCAGGAAGCCCTTCCAGGGCAGGTCCTCATAGGCGACCGTGAGCGTCCCGCCCTCCTGGGTGACCAGGAGGGGTGGGCCCTCCATCTCCGAGACCTCGAGGCGGGCGGAACCTTCGTCGGTCCCCACCACGTTCACCGTTCCATTGACGATCCGTACGTGCAGTTCGCGTACGGGCTCGTCGAAGGTGAGCTTCCTCGGCTCCGTGACGGACCACTCGGACATGGTGACGACCTCCCCGTGACAACGCGCCATATCGCGTCTCCTGAATTCACGATATATCGCGCCCGATGAAAGTCAAGACACTCTTTCGGGGAGCTTCGGCGTCGTCAAATATGACCAACCCCCGCAAATCGCCCTAGCGTGTGACCATGTCGACGGAACTTCCCCGCACCGGTCCCGCATCCGGAGGTCCCGCCCCCGGAGCCCTGCTGCTCTGCCGGGCGGAGCCGGAATTCGTCGCCCCCGCCGCCCACCTGCTGCGCGAACCCATGCTGCTGGTGCCTGCGGGCGGGGAGTGGAGCGTGCTCGTGCCCGAGAGCAGGCCCTGGGCCGACGGGGAGGAACCGGTCGACCGCGTGCTCACCGGCTGGGCCACCGCGCTCGCCGTCGGCGCCCCCTGGCCCGTCCTCGCGCTGTGGTGGGACGGGGACCGTGCCGGGTACACCCTCGCGTCCGGCTTCCGCCGCCCCGTCGGCTACATCTGGCTCAGCGACGGCACCCCCGTCGGCGAGGACGAGGCCATGCGTACCTTCGCCACCCGTCTGAGTCTGGATCCCGTCCTGGACATGGAGTCCCTTGAGCAGCTCACCCGGACCGACTCCGGGACCGACGCCCGCGCGCGCCTCGGCGGCCTGCTGGCGGTCCTCACCCGCGCGGGAGTCACGCTGCCCGCCGGGCTGGCTCCCGGCGACTCCGCGGACCGTCTCGTCGCGTCCGCCCGCGTTCAGCCGCAGGTCCGGGCGATCGAGCGGACGGGCTGGCGTGAGGCGGTCCGCTCGGAACTCGACGCCGTCCGCGCGGAGCTCGACTCCGTCGACGCGAGCCGGCTGGGCACCTGGCTGCCCTGGTCGGGCACCCCCCTCGCCCGCGCGCTGGCCTTCACCCAGATCGCGGCGGGCCTCCCGCTGACCGCGCTGGGGCTGCACCGCCGCAGCGCCGGCTGGGCCGTCGCGGGCGCACTCCTGCTGGCGCACGGCGCCCTGGGACTGGCGTACGACGTGACCCGCCCTCGCGACTGACAAGTGACTCGCCCCCGTGACTGAGACGTGAGCAGTCCCCCGTGACTGAGACGTGATCCGTCCCCGTGGCTGAGACGTGATCCGCCGCCGCGACAGAGGCATGCCCGCCCCGGGCCTGAGACGGCCGCACGCGTCCTCGCGAACGAGTCAGCCGTAGGCGCGTCCCCGCGGCCGACCGCTACTCGTCGTCCTCGTCGTCCAGGCGCGCCAGCCAGGTTGCCAGTCGCTCCACCGGCACCTCGAAGTCCGGGTTCAGGTCGACGAACGTGCGGAGCTGCTCGGCGAGCCACTCGAAGGTGACCTCCTCCTCGCCGCGCCGCTTCTCCAGTTCTTCGATGCCTCGGTCGGTGAAGTACATGCCCACCAGGATAAACGGCCGGGCCGCACCCCCAGTTGGGGGTGCGGCCCGGCCGTAGGACAGAGGCTTACGCCTCGAACACCTCACGCACCAGCTGCTCCTGCTCGGCCTGGTGGCGCTTCGCGGAACCCACCGCCGGGGACGAGCCGTGCGGGCGGGAGATCCGGCGCAGGCGCTCGCCGTGCGGGACGTCCGCGCCGACCGCCAGGTCCAGGTGGTCGATGAGGTTCAGGGCGATGAACGGCCACGCGCCCTGGTTCGCCGGCTCCTCCTGGGCCCACAGGTACTTGTCGGCGTTCGGGTACTTGGCGATCTCGGCCTGGAGCTCGGCACCCGGCAGCGGGTACAGGCGCTCGATGCGGATGATCGCCGTGTCCGTGACACCGCGCTTCTGACGCTCGGCCTCCAGGTCGTAGTAGACCTTGCCGGCGCAGAAGACGACCTTCTTCACCGCGGCCGGGTCGACCGAGGCGTCACCGATGACCGGGCGGAACTGGCCCGTGGTGAACTCCTCCGCCTTCGCCGCCGCGGCCTTCAGACGCAGCATCGACTTCGGGGTGAAGACGACCAGCGGCTTGTGGTGCGGGTTGTGCACCTGCCAGCGCAGCAGGTGGAAGTAGTTCGACGGCGAGGTCGGCATCGCGACCGTCATGTTGTTCTGGGCGCAGAGCTGGAGGAACCGCTCCGGGCGCGCGGACGAGTGGTCCGGGCCCTGGCCCTCGTAGCCGTGCGGGAGGAGCAGCGTGACACCGCTGGTCTGGCCCCACTTCTGCTCCGCCGACGAGATGAACTCGTCCACGACCGTCTGGGCGCCGTTGACGAAGTC
This sequence comes from Streptomyces cinnabarinus, assembly GCF_027270315.1. Lineage (NCBI taxonomy): Bacteria > Bacillati > Actinomycetota > Actinomycetes > Kitasatosporales > Streptomycetaceae > Streptomyces > Streptomyces cinnabarinus. Next base: position 6,009,326 of record NZ_CP114413.1, read on the forward strand.
GCCGAACTGGGCCTCCCACATCACCAGGGACTCGGGGCGGGCCAGCGAGTAGCCGTACTCGAAGCCCATCGCCGCGTACTCGGAGAGCAGGGAGTTGTAGACGTTCAGGCGCGCCTGCTCCTCGGAGAGGTACATCAGCGGCGTGAACTCGTCGCCCGTCTCACGGTCGATGATGACCGCGTGGCGCTGGCCGAAGGTGCCGCGCTGGGAGTCCTGGCCCGCCAGGCGGACCGGCACGCCCTCCAGCAGCAGCGAACCGACGGCCAGGGTCTCGCCCATGCCCCAGTCGATCGTGCCGTCCTCGACCATCGACGCCCGGCGCTGGAGCTGCGGCAGCAGACGCGGGTGGACGGTGATGGAGTCGGGGACGTTGACCTGGGACTCGGCGATCCGCTTGACGACCTCGGCGGAGATCGCGGTGTTCACCGCGACCGGGAACTCGGCCTGCGGGTCCGACGGCTCGGCCGCGGCCGGCTGCGAGGTGGCCTCACGGACCTCCGTGAAGACCTTCTCCAGCTGGCCCTGGTAGTCCTGGAGCGCCTGCTCGGCCTCTTCCAGGGTGATGTCGCCACGACCGATGAGGGACTCGGTGTAGAGCTTGCGCACCGAGCGCTTCTTGTCGATCAGGTCGTACATCAGCGGCTGGGTGAAGGCCGGGTTGTCCGACTCGTTGTGACCGCGGCGGCGGTAGCAGATGAGGTCGATGACCACATCCTTGTTGAACGCCTGGCGGAACTCGAAGGCGAGCCGCGCGACGCGGACCACGGCCTCCGGGTCGTCGCCGTTCACGTGGAAGATCGGGGCCTCGATCATCCGCGCCACGTCGGTGGCGTACATCGACGAGCGCGAGGACTCCGGCGCCGCCGTGAAGCCGACCTGGTTGTTGATGACGATATGGACCGTGCCGCCGGTGCGGTAGCCGCGCAGCTGCGACATGTTCAGGGTCTCGGCCACCACGCCCTGGCCCGCGAAGGCCGCGTCGCCGTGGATCGCCACCGGCAGGACCGTGAAGTCGGTGCCGCCCTTGTTGATGACGTCCTGCTTGGCGCGCGCGACGCCCTCCAGGACCGGGTCCACCGCCTCCAGGTGGGAGGGGTTGGCGACCAGGGAGACCTTGATCTGCTCGCCGTCCAGGCCCGTGAAGGTGCCCTCGGCGCCCAGGTGGTACTTCACATCGCCGGAGCCGTGCATCGACTTCGGGTCGAGGTTGCCCTCGAACTCGCGGAAGATCTGGGCGTACGACTTGCCGACGATGTTCGCCAGCACGTTCAGCCGGCCGCGGTGGGCCATGCCGATGACGACCTCGTCCAGGCGGGACTCGGCAGCGGAGTCGATGACCGCGTCCAGCAGCGGGATGACGGACTCGCCGCCCTCCAGGGAGAACCGCTTCTGGCCGACGTACTTCGTCTGCAGGAAGGTCTCGAAGGCCTCGGCGGCGTTCAGCCGGCGCAGGATGCGCAGCTGCTCCTCGCGCTCGGGCTTGGTGTGGCCGCGCTCCACGCGGTCCTGGATCCACTTGCGCTGCTTGGGGTCCTGGATGTGCATGAACTCGATGCCGGTGGTGCGGCAGTACGAGTCGCGCAGGACGCCGAGGATCTCGCGCAGCTTCATCAGGGACTTGCCGGCGAAGCCGCCGACGGCGAACTCGCGCTCCAGGTCCCACAGGGTGAGGCCGTGCTCGGTGATGTCCAGGTCGGGGTGCTTGCGCTGGCGGTACTCCAGCGGGTCGGTGTCGGCCATGACGTGGCCGCGGACCCGGTAGGAGTGGATCAGCTCGAAGACGCGCGCGGCCTTGGTGACGTCGTCGTCGTGCGACGCGTCGATGTCCTTGAGCCAGCGGACCGGCTCGTAGGGGATGCGCAGGGCCTCGAAGATGTCGTCGTAGAAGCCGCTCTCGCCGAGCAGCAGGTTGGCGACGATGCGCAGGAACTCGCCGGAGGCGGCGCCCTGGATGACCCGGTGGTCGTAGGTCGACGTGAGCGTCATGACCTTCGAGATGCCGAGCTTGTTCAGGGTGTCCTGGGAGGTGCCCTGGAACTCCGCCGGGTAGTCCATGGAGCCGACGCCCATGATGACCGACTGGCCGGGCATCAGACGCGGGACCGAGTGGACGGTGCCGAGGCCGCCGGGGTTGGTCAGGGAGACCGTCACTCCGGTGAAGTCGTCCATGCCCAGCTTGCCGTCGCGGGCGCGGCGGACGATGTCCTCGTAGGCCTGCCAGAACTCGAAGAAGTTCAGGGTCTCGGCCTTCTTGATGCCCGCGACCACGAGCTGGCGGTCGCCGTTGGGCTTGACCAGGTCGATGGCGAGGCCGAAGTTGACGTGCTCCGGCTTGACCAGGGTCGGCTTGCCGTCCTTCTCCGCGAAGGAGTAGTTCATCGACGGCATGGCCTTGATGGCCTGCACCATCGCGTAGCCGATCAGGTGCGTGAAGGAGATCTTCCCGCCCCGGGCCCGCTTGAGGTGGTTGTTGATGACGATGCGGTTGTCGAACAGCAGCTTCACCGGGACCGCGCGCACGGACGTGGCCGTGGGCACCTCCAGCGAGGCGTTCATGTTCTTCGCGACCGCGGCGGCCGGGCCGCGCAGCGTCACCAGCTCGGGGCCCCCCGGGGCCGCTGCGGCGGGCGCGGCCTGCGCGGCCGGCTTCGCGGCGGCGGGCTTGGCCGGGGCCGGGGCTGCGGCGGGCGCAGGAGCGGCGGGCGCAGCGGCGGCCGGCTTCGGAGCTACGGGCGCCGGTGCGGGCGCGGCCGGTGCGGCGGGCGCCGCGGCCGGAGCGGGCGCCGGGGTGGCGTTACCCGCCGGAGCCGGGGCGGCGACCCCGCCCGGCTTGTAGTCGGCGAAGAAGTCCCACCAGGCTCGGTCAACCGAGTTCGGGTCCTGGAGGTACTGCTGATAGATCTCGTCGACGAGCCACTCGTTCGGCCCGAACGCGGCCGCGGGATTCTTGCCCGCTTGGTCGGTGTCGGTCGAGATGCTCGAGTTACTGGGGGACTGTGGCGACACGGCGGCAACCGCCCTCTTCCGCTTCACAAGGTTATGGACAGCGGGAATAAAGGCTACGCCCCCATGGCCGGGAAGGTGAGGCCGGGCAAGGTCATCGTCGTGTAAGTCACATCGGAATGCGCGTTTCGGGCCCGGAAATGGCGGGAAACAAGCGAGGTTCCGGTGGTCGAGGTATGCGTCGGCCCAGGCCAGGCGCACGGAACGCGCGGGCCTCTGCCTGATCACACGTGTCCGTCAGCCCGGACTCCCGTGGATCTTGTGGCTCCGGTTCGAACCCTACGTCAACTCGACACGGATGGCTCTCCCGGAAGAGTGACAAGAATCCGGCAACCGCGAACGGATTCGGCCACTCCGATCCGGCCGCCGTGCAGATCCACCGCCCAGCGGGCGATGGCGAGGCCGAGACCCGTGCCGCCGTCGCTGCCCGGACCGTGCGGCGCGGGCACGGCACCGCGGTTGAACCGCTCGAAGACCCGGTGCCACTGCGACTTCGGGATGCCGGGGCCCTCGTCCAGCACCTCCAGCTCCAGCGACTCGGGCCGGGCGCCGCGCCGCGCCTTCACCGTCACCCGCCCGTGTGGCGGACTGTGCTTGACCGCGTTGTCGATGAGGTTGGCCACCACCTGGTGGATGCGCTCGGGATCCGCGTGCGCGGTCAGCTCCGGAGGGGAGACGTCGAGGGTCAGATGGACGTCCGTACGGGTGTGGCCGCCCGAGCCGGAGGCGATGCCCGCGCGCGTGGAGGCGACCATGTTGGCCTCCTTCAGCACGCCCGACAGATAGGGCCACACCTCGAAACGGCGTTTCTTCAGCGGTACGACGCCGTTGTCCAGGCGGGACAGGTCCATCAGGGTGTCCACGAGCCGGCCGAGGCGCTCCGTCTGTTTCAGCGCCGTGCGCATCGTCTCCGGGTCGGCCTCGGTGACCCCGTCGACGATGTTCTCCAGCACCGCGCGCAGTCCCGCGATGGGCGTGCGCAACTCGTGCGAGACATTGGCGACCAGCTCCTTTCGCTGCCGGTCCTGGGTCTCCAGCTCATCGGCCATGACATTGATCGTCTCGGCCAGGTCGCCCAGCTCGTCCCTGCGGTTCTCGCGCACCCGGCGCGAGTAGTCACCGTGCGAGATCGAGCGGGCCACCGCGTTCATCTCGTCCAGCGGCGCGGTGAGCGAGTGCGCCACGAACTGCGTGATGAGCAGTGTGGCGATCATCGAGAAGACCGTGATGAAGCGCAGCTCCGTCGCGGTGCGCACCGCGATCATCGACAGACCCGTGGTGATCAGGACCGAGATGACGACCAGCGCGCCCAGCTTGGTCTTGATCGAGAACGGGCGTACGCCGCCCCAGGGATCCCCGGGGCCTCTCCGCGCGGCCGGCCCGTCGCTCATGGCGTCGGGGTCTCCAGGGCGTAGCCCACGCCGTGCACCGTACGGATGCGCTCGGCGCCGATCTTCCGGCGCAGCGCCTTGATGTGGCTGTCGACGGTCCGGGTGCCGGAGGCGTCGGCCCAGTCCCACACCTCCGCGAGCAGCTGCTCACGGGAGAGCACCGCGCGCGGGGTGTTCGCCAGGCACACCAGGAGGTCGAACTCGGTGGGCGTGAGATGAACGTCCTCACTGCGCACCCGCACCCGGCGCTGCGCGTGGTCGATCTCCAGCTCGCCCAGGCGCAGGATGCCGCTGCGTGGTGTGGAGGCCGCGATCGCCGCCCGCTCCACCCGGCGCAGCAGCACATGCACACGTGCCGCCAGCTCCCGCATCGAGAACGGCTTCGTCATGTAGTCGTCGGCGCCGACGCCGAGGCCCACCAGCATGTCGGTCTCGTCGTCGCGAGCCGTCAGCATCAGCACCGGCACCGGGCGCTGGGCCTGCACCCGACGGCAGACCTCCAGGCCGTCGAAGCCCGGCAGCATGATGTCGAGGATCAGCAGGTCGGGCTGCCATGCCTCCGCGGTGTCCACGGCCGAGGGCCCGTCGCCCGCGGTCTGCACGAGGAATCCCTCGGCGCGCAGGCGGGCCGCGATGGCGTCCACGATGGTCGGATCGTCCTCGACCACCAGGACCCGGCGCTGTGCGCCCGGGCTCGCCGCCGTGCCGTTGTGGGAGGTGTGTGTCTGCTCCATCGCCCGCCCCTGAAGTTGCTTTCCGGAATCCGTGGGGTGATCCGTCCACTGCACATGCCTGCGCATGCTTGCGATTGACGCTTGAATGATCCGCGCCAGGGAAGCAGCGTACGGGGAGTCACCGCGGCTCGGCTATCCAGGTCCGACGGCGAGGTGCACGACGTCGGGAACGCCCCGGGCAACCGGGATCTCTTCGGTACGCACCTGTTTGAACCCGGCATTCCACAAGGTTTCTTCGAATTCCGGAGAGGGCTGCGCCGACCAGACGGCGAGCACTCCGCCGGGGTTCAACACCCTTGCGCAGCTTGCCAGTCCGGCGTCCGAGTACAGTCCGCCGTTTCCCTCGGTGACGGTCCAGCCGGGGCCGTTGTCGATGTCCAGGCAGAGCGCGTCGAACGTGTCGGAAGTCTCATTGACGTACCTGACCAGGTCCGTTTCCAGGATCCTGGTGCGCGGGTCGGACCGGGCCCGCTCGGTGAGGCCGGCGAGGGGGCCGGCGCGGTGCCAGTCGATGACGGCCCGTTCGCGTTCCACAACGGTGATCCGGCCCCAGCGCGGATCGGCGGCGGCGTGTGCGAGCGAGAAGCCGACGCCCAGGCCGCCGATGAGCACGGCCGGGCCGGGGCGGGCGTCGAGGGCGTCCCGGGCCGCATCCACGAGCAGTCGCTCGGAGCGGCCGTCGGAGGTGTCCATCAGGAAGCAGCCGTTGGCGATGATCTGGAGCAGCTCACCGTGGCGCCGCAGCACGACCTCGCCGTGGGGGCCCTCGCGACGGTCCAGGACTTCGGGAATCTCGTACGGAGCGGGCATCCGCTCATCCTGTCAGCTCCGGCCGGTGACGTGGGGTGAGTCGGCGGGGCCGCCACCCTGGAGCAGGTCCGGGCCTCCGCGTGCCGTCGCCAGCCCCGTGGCCAGCGCAGGGATGCCCAGCCGCCGTTCCTCCTCCGCGCTCGCCCGGTGGAGGAGGTTGGTGAGCTGGAAGGGGTCGGCGCGCAGGTCGTAGTACTCCCGGAACAGCACCTTCCCGTCGCCCGTCGTGGGGCGGCCGCCGTGGTCGAGGCGGGTGCGGAAGTACTCCGTGTACTGGTCGCCCTTGCCGATGGACGAGGCCCAGCTGTGGATCGGCCGCTGGTCCTGCTGGTTCCACCACCACTCGGCGAGCAGCCGCGGGCGGTCGTTGTCCGGGTCCAGCAGGGAGTGGCCGTCGTGCTCCGGATCGGGCGGCAGGCCCGCCGCGTCCAGGAAGGTGGGCGCGATGTCGATCAGGCCGGTGAGCCGGTCGTCGGCGCGTGCGGTGCCGAGGCCGCCCGCGGGCCAGGACGCGTGGAACGGCACCTCCAGACTCGGGCGGTACGGCACCGACTTGCGCAGCCAGCCGTGGTCGCCCCAGCACAGACCGTGGTCGCTGGTGAACACCACCAGCGTGTTCTCCAACTGGCCGAGCGCGCGCAGCTTCTCACGGAAGTCGTGCATCGCGTCGTCGACGGAGAGCAGGGTGCGCAGCTGGCGGGCGCGCAGGTCCCGGCCCGCGGGGAAGAGGTGCTCGGCGGCGCGCAGGAAGGGCGGCTTGTCGGCCTTGCCGGTCTCGAACACCGAGGGGCGGCCCTGCCAGTCGGGCACGCGCGTGCGGGCGTACTTCGGCTCCGGGACGTTCACCTCATGGGCCGAGCGGGTGGCCACGTACGCGAACCAGGGGCGCTTGTCGGTGTGGGACGCCTCCATGAAGGCCAGCGCGCGGTCCTTGATGACGGTCGTGTTGTAGCCGGGGATCCCGCGGACGGTGCCGTTGTCGTTGTAGTGGCCGTTGACGTAGCGCACCGGCTCCTGGAGCAGCCACTCGTCGAAGTGCGGCGGGTTGTCGCCGGTGCGCCAGAAGTTGAGGTACTTGCCGAACAGGCCCGTGCGGTAGCCCGCCTCGCGCAGCCGGCGCTGGACCGTCGTGCGCTGGTCCAGGTGGTAGGGGTGGCGGGTGTCCAGGACGCCGTGGTGGTGGGCGTACCGGCCCGTCATCACCGAGGCCCGGGAAGGCGCGCACAACGGGGTGTTGGCGTGCGCCCGCTCGAAGGTGACGCCGTTGCCGCCCAGCCAGTCGACGGTGCGGCCGAGCGCCCAATCCGTCTCCTTGGGCTGGTCGTCGGTGAGCACCAGCAGGATGTTGGGCCGGTCGTCGGAGCGGGGGCGGCGGGTCGCGGCGGCCGGGGCGGCGGTACGGCGGGGTGCGCGGGTCGTTCCCGGCTCAGGGCCGCTGTCACCGCCCACCGCGCCCGCGACCAACGGCACGGCCGTCCCCGCGGCCGCCACCACCCCGCCCGCGATCAGCGCGCGCCGGGCCGGCCCCCGCCGCTCTCCCTCGGCCATCCGCTTCCCCAAGTCCCCGTAAAACCGCGCAAGTCACTCACAGACTGTGAACGAGCTTGCAGTGTGCGGCCGCTTCCTGTGAACGGTATTGCGGGCAGAACACGGGAACCTTGCGATCGCCGCGAATCGAGACGGTCAAGGACTCCAGACGTACGGCGTGGTCGTCGTCACCGCCTCGAAGCCCAGCCGGCGCAGGATGGGCGCGCTGTCGTCGGAGGCGTCCACCTGCAGATAGGTGACCCCGCGGCCGACGGCGAGCGCCGCGCGGGTGGCGACCAGGGCCCGGTAGATGCCACGGCCCCGCCATTCGGCCAGCGTCGACCCGCCCCACAGGCTCGCGAACTCGGTGCCCGGACGGAACACCAGCCAGGCCGCCGACACCACCTCCCCGTCCGCCTCCACGACGTACACGGCGATGTCGTCCGGCGCGGACTCGACCCGTCCGGTCAGATCGTCGGCGAGCCAGCTCCAGTCCTGGCCCCACACCGCCGACTCCATCCCGGCGATCCGGCGCATGTCCGCGTCCGCCGTCACCCGCCGCAGCGTCACACCCTCGGGCAGCACGGGCTCCCGTACGGCCAGCCCGGCGGCGCGGCCGATCAGGACCGTCTCCCGGTCCTCGGGCACGAAGCCCGCCGCGCGCAGCCGGTCGGTGAGGTCGGCCGGGTCGTCGTGGGAGCGGGTCTTCCACTCCACCGCCTCCCCGCGCGCCGCGAAGTAGTCGCGCTGCCGGGCGATCAGCAGGTCCAGGTCCGCACCGCGCACACCCAGCGAGCGCGGTCCGCTGACCAGCCCCCGGAACCCGCCGACGATCCGCAGCAGCGGACCGTCCTGCTCGTACGTCACGCCGGCGGGCGAGGACGGGGGCGCGCCGCGCATCTGGCCGTCGTAGGCCGCGAGAAGGGTCTCTGTGTCTGTCACGGAAGCGACGGTGGGGGAATGCGGTGGACGAGGCAACCGGTTATCGGAGAAGCCCCAGTTCACCGGGTGTGAGGCGGATGATCGCTCACAGCGAACGCAGGGCCGGGAACAATCACGGGCCGCCAAGCATTGAGTCGGCATAACTCAACTTGACTGCCGAAGGGGAGATCATGGCTTCGACGTCCACCTCGCTCACCCTGCCTGTGCTGCCGCTCGACGACGAGGTCGTGCTGCCCGGAATGGTGGTCCCGCTGGACTTGAACGACGCTGATGTACGCGCCGCGGTGGAGGCCGCCCAGGCCGCCGCCCGGTCCCAGCCGGGCAAGCCACGGGTGCTGCTGGTGCCGCGGATCGATGGCACCTACGCGAGCACCGGTGTGCTCGGCACCGTGGAGCAGGTCGGCCGCCTCGCCGACGGTGACCCGGGCGCCCTGATCCGGGGCCGGGACCGGGTGCGGATCGGCGCCGGGACGACCGGCCCCGGTGCTGCCCTGTGGGTCGAGGGCCTGCGGGTCGACGACAGCGCGCCGGACCCGCTGCCGGGGCAGGTCGCCGATCTGGTGAAGGAGTACAAGGCGCTCGCCACCGCCTGGCTGCGCAAGCGCGGCGCCTGGCAGGTCGTGGACCGGGTCCAGGCCATCGACGATGTCTCCGCGCTCGCCGACAACTCCGGCTACTCGCCCTTCCTCACCACCGAGCAGAAGGTGGAGCTGCTGGAGACCGCCGACCCGGTGGCCCGGCTGAAGCTCGCCACCCAGCAGCTGCGCGACCACCTCGCCGAGCAGGACGTCGCCGAGACCATCGCCAAGGACGTCCAGGAGGGCGTCGATAAGCAGCAGCGCGAGTTCCTGCTGCGCCGCCAGCTGGAGGCCGTGCGCAAGGAGCTGCGCGAGCTGAACGGCGAGGCGGAGGGCGAGGAGTCCGACGACTACCGCGCCCGCGTCGAGGCCGCCGACCTGCCCGAGAAGGTCCGCGAGGCCGCGCTCAAGGAGGTCGACAAGCTGGAGCGGTCCAGCGACCAGTCGCCCGAGGGCTCGTGGATCCGCACCTGGCTCGACACGGTGCTCGAACTGCCGTGGAACGAGCGGACCGAGGACGCCTACGACATCCAGGGCGCGCAGGCCGTCCTGGACGCCGAGCACGCGGGTCTGGAGGACGTGAAGGAGCGGATCACCGAGTACCTGGCGGTGCGCAAGCGCCGTAGCGACCGGGGTCTCGGGGTCGTCGGCGGGCGGCGCGGCGGTGCCGTGCTCGCGCTCGTCGGCCCGCCCGGCGTCGGCAAGACCTCGCTGGGCGAGTCCGTCGCGCACGCCATGGGACGGAAGTTCGTCCGGGTCGCCCTCGGCGGCGTCCGGGACGAGGCGGAGATCCGTGGCCACCGGCGCACGTACGTCGGCGCGCTGCCCGGCCGGATCGTGCGGGCCATCAAGGAGGCCGGGTCGATGAACCCGGTGGTGCTCCTCGACGAGATCGACAAGGTGGGCTCCGACTTCCGCGGCGACCCGGCCGCGGCCCTGCTCGAAGTCCTGGACCCGGCGCAGAACCACACCTTCCGCGACCACTACCTGGAGGTCGAACTCGACCTCAGCGACGTGGTGTTCCTCGCCACGGCCAACGTCCTGGAGGCCATCCCGGAGGCCCTGCTCGACCGTATGGAGCTGGTCCGCCTCGACGGCTACACCGAGGACGAGAAGGTCGTCATCGCCCGTGACCACCTGCTTCCGCGCCAGCTGGAGCGGGCCGGTCTGAACACGGACGAGGTCGTCATCGACGAGGGCGCGCTGCGCAAGCTCGCCGGGGAGTACACCCGCGAGGCGGGCGTGCGCACCCTGGAGCGGTCCATCGCGCGGCTGCTCCGCAAGGTCGCGGCGCAGCACGAACTGGGCGAGCGGAAGCTGCCGTTCACCGTCACGGACGGCGATCTGCGCGCGCTGATCGGGCGCCCGCACCACGTGCCCGAGTCGGCCCAGGACCCGGCCGAGCGCCGTACGGCGGTCCCGGGTGTGGCGACGGGCCTGGCGGTGACCGGAGCGGGAGGTGACGTGCTGTTCGTGGAGGCGTCCCTGGCCGACCCGGAGACCGGCGCGGCGGGGCTGACCCTGACGGGACAGCTCGGTGACGTGATGAAGGAGAGCGCGCAGATCGCCCTGTCCTTCCTGCGCTCGCGCGGCGCCGAGCTGGAGCTGCCGGTCGGTGACCTGAAGGACCGGGGCGTGCACATCCACTTCCCGGCGGGCGCGGTGCCGAAGGACGGTCCCAGCGCGGGCATCACGATGACGACGGCACTCGCTTCGCTGCTGTCGGGCCGACTGGTCCGCACGGACGTGGCGATGACGGGCGAGGTCTCGCTGACCGGACGCGTCCTGCCGATCGGCGGAGTGAAGCAGAAGCTGCTCGCCGCCCACCGCGCGGGGGTCACCACGGTGATCATCCCCAAGCGGAACGAGCCCGACCTCGACGACGTCCCCGCCGAGGTCCTGGAGAAGCTCGACGTGCACGCCGTGACGGATGTGCGCCAGGTCCTCGACCTGGCCCTGTCCCCGGCCACGAACGGCGCCCAGCCGGAGGTTCCGGTGGCGGCGTGACGGACGCTGCCGGATGAAGGCGAAGGCCCGGGTCCCGTGAGGGAGACCCGGGCCTTCGTCGTCCGGTCAGCGGTCAGCCGTAGGCCAGGGCCTGGACGCGGTCCAGGGCGCCGTTGAACCGGTTGTGGTCACCGACGGTCGGGCCCGTCGAGGTGTACTGCCACATCGTGTAGTAACTCCATCCGGCCGGGAGCGTCCCCACGGTCGACGCGTAGCGAGCGATCCACAGCGGGTTGGCGGTGGCGAAGCCGGAGTAGTTGCCCGTGCACTGGGTCCACCAGCTGGTCGCCGTGTAGATCACCGCGTCCCGGCCGGTGCGGGCCTTGTACTGGTTCAGGAAGTCGCGGATCCACGTCACCATGCCGCTCTGCGTCTTGCCGTAGCAGGCCGCGCCGTACGGGTTCCACTCGATGTCCAGGGCGCCGGGCAGGGTCCGGCCGTCCCGGGACCAGCCGCCGCCGTGGTCGACGAAGTAGTTGGCCTGCGTTGCGCCGGACGGGGTGTCGGGCGTGGCGAAGTGGTAGGCGCCGCGGATCATGCCGACGTTGTAGGAGCCGTTGTACTGCTGCGCGAAGTACGGGTTGGTGTAGTACGTGCCCTCGCTGGCCTTCGTGTAGGCCCACTTCACACCGCTGTTCCAGAGCGTCGACCAGGCCACGTTGCCCTGGTGGGAGGAGACGTCGACGCCCTCCGTCTGGGTGGCGCGGGTGTCCCGGGGCAGTCCGTGCACCCCGTCGTGGGCGGCGACGCCCATGCCCATGCGGGCGGAGCCGCGGGCGGGGGAGTCGGCGGCGGAGGCCGGGGAGGTGGGGGTGGTGGCGAGTACCAGCGAGAGCGCGGTGAGCAGGAGTCCGGTGAGGACGAGGCGGAGCGGTCCGGGTCTGTGCACGGGCATAGCGTGCCTCCGAAGGCTCGGTGACGCACGGTGGGGAGACGCTGGAGCGCGGGGCATGCCGGCCGGGACGGGGTGGCGGGGCGCCGTTGGCCCGCTGTTGGTGCGCCGTCCGAGGATGCTGGCGTGAGCATGCCAGTCAGTGCCTGGCAAAGACGCTACGGACGTGGGCCGACGGGTGGAAGGGGGCCTGGGGGCTGCCGTTGGTCTACGCCTGAGAAATACTGACGGAGCTGCGGCGATGACGGCATGTGACGGAAACTTTCAGAACTGGGAAACCGAGGCAGGGGCTGACGTGCGCGAAGAGGGAAACGGCGACGGACGCCGAGTCGGATCCGGGGTGCCCGCCGGGCAGCCGGGACCCGGCACCGAGCAGCCCGAGTTCCTCTCCCTGGAGCGGGAGTTGACCGTCCTGCTGCGGCGCGCCCGGGCCAGCCAGGGCGAGATGGCCCGCGAGGTCCACCCCGACCTGGAGTCCGCCGCGTACGGCCTGCTGATCCGCCTCGACGAGTGCGGCCGCCAGCGCGCGACCGAGCTCGCCGCCTACATCGGCGTCGGCAAGGCCACCATGTCCCGGCAGCTGCGCGCCCTGGAGGACCTCGGTCTGGTCGCCCGCGAGCCCGACCCCGCCGACGGCCGCGCCTGGCTGGTCCACCTCACCGAGGAGGGCCGCCGCCGGGTGGGCAAGGTGCGCAACGCCCGCCGGGCCCGCTACGCCCGCCGCCTGTCCGGCTGGGACCCCCGCGAGGTCTCGGAACTGGCCCGTCTGCTCAACCAGTTGAACCAGGAGATGGAGGGTTAGGGCCGGTCCCCGAGGCCTCAGAACTCCACGAGCACCACCGTCGCGTCGTCGTGTGTCTTGCCCCGCCGCAGGAACCGCCGCTCGGTGTCCGCGAGTTCCAGCGTCCGCACCCGGTCGACCAGCGCCCGCGCCCCCTCCTTGCGCACGACGCCGAGGAGGTCGCCCCAGTCCCCGGCGCCGAACTTCTCCACCCAGCGCGTCGCACCGTCCGTGAGCACGGCGAGGGCGCGGACGGCGGAGCGGGGCAGGGTCCCGGTCACCGCCCGCGCCGCCACCGAGGGATCGGCGGCGGCCGTGAAGAAGCCGCCCTCCTTGTTGCGCAGATCCGCGTCGACCATCGCGTCCGTGGCCAGGGCGGACCGGGGCAGCCGGGCGAGCCGGTCGTCGAGATACGCCGTGACCGTGCCGTCGGGCGCCTCCACCACAAGGGCCGAGTCCGACAGGATCAGGTACTCGACGGACCCGGGCGACCAGCGGACGACGACGACCGTTGCCTGCGGTGTGCGCGGGTGAGAAAGGTCACAGGTTTCCCGGTGGGCATCGGCGGTACGCGCGAGGGCGACTGACAGGGCGTCGGCGAGCGGAACATCCGGGAGTGAAACGGTCAGTTCGGTCAGCGCCCCGCCGAGCCGCGCGGTGAACCAGGGAACGGAATGCAGACACCCCGTCCCGCCCCGGGGCGGGGTCACCCCGTCCAGGACGACCACCGTGCCGCCCTGTCCGGAAGCGGGGAGTCCGACGCTCGCGAAGTCCTCGTTGGGGCGGGCGGGATCGCCCGGTTCCGAAACAAGTTCAGTGCGCATCCGGTCAGTCTGCACGAGCCCTTCACAAGGTTCGCCAAAGAGTGGCAACGGTTGCGCAATTGGCGAACTCGCGCAGGTCAGGCGTCGGGTTTGGGGTGGAATGACGCATGCCGCGCAGACGTGGTGGCGAATCCTGCCACCGCCCGCCGCGGACGTCCAACCGGCCCGCCGGGAACGGCGGCTGTATGCGCCAGAGGAACTTGCCCGCCAACTCTCCTCCGGGGTTCACTCCTTCGGGTGGCGGGTCAGGTGATGCGAGACCACCACCCACCGGCACTGGGAGGGTCGGGAAGCGTACCGGGCGTATGCGCCAGTTGACGGAGCGTCACCCGGGCCCATGGGTATCACGAGTTCAGGAATGCGAGCACCGGTGCAGAAGACGCGGCCTCGTCGCTCAGGCAAGCAGACGGCCTCCGCAGGGACCCCGGAGCAACCGTCCGGCACCACGGCGGGGACCGGCGCCACCTCGGCCGGCAAGGGCCGGCCCACCCATGTGCGCAACCGGCTCATCATCGCCGTGGCCGTGGTCGCCGCCGCCATAGCGGCCGCCGGTGCCCCCTCGATCGTCACCGCTTCCGCGCAGGTGCACGACAGCCAGGAGCTGGTGACCCTCTCCGAGCAGACCGAGGACGCCCTCGCGCTCGCCCACTCGCTCGCCGACGAACGCGACGAGGTCACCTCCTACGTCGCCGCCGGACGCCCCAAGTCCAAGGCGCCCTCGGAGCAGCGCGGCGCCCGCGTCGACCGGCTGGTAGACGAACTGCGCGCGAACCCCGACATCCCCGAGTCCCTGCGCACGGACCTGGACGACATCGCGGGCCTGCGCAGAGCGGCGCTCACCGGGAAGAGCACCGCTCTCGAAACGCACAAGGCGTACACCGACGCGCTCACCGAGCTCCACCGCCTCGCCGAGAAACTGGCCGAGGACATGCCGCCCCGCGCGGGCTCCGGTGCCTACGCCCTCGCCGAGCTCGACACCGCCGTACAGCAGGCCGCCTCCACTCGGGGCCTGCTGCTCGCCGCGCTCAGCGTGCCCCGCTCCACCCAGACGGTGATCGACCCGATCACCGGACTGCCGAGCGAGGTCACCACCTCCTCCGACGCCGACACCAAGCAGCGTGCCGCGCTCACCGCGGCCGCCCAGGAGGCGCGGCTGCGCTCCGACGCGGCGCTCGCCGACTTCCGCTCGACCGCGCCCCAGCAGTCGGTGACCTCCTACGACTCCACGGTCACCGGACCGGAGGCGGAGGCCGCCGAGAAGTACCTCGCCTCCCTCACCGACCAGCCGACCCTCTCCGACGGCGAACTCGGCACCAGCCTGAAGAAGCTGGACGCGGCGCTCTCCGCGCGCGTGGAGATGATGCGGGGCGCCGAGTCGGCCCTGCACGACCGCCGCACCAAGGACCTCGCCCTGCTCCGTGACGACGACGTCACCGAGCTGGAGATCCGCATCGCGATCCTGGGCGTGCTGGTGCTGCTCGCGATCGGTGTGGCCACCGGCATGGCACGCAGCCTGACCCGGCCCCTCGCCGTCCTGCGCCTGGGTTCGGCCCGCCTCGCGGGCGCGGGGGACCCGACGACGGAGGAACCGGTCCGGTTCACCGGCCGCAAGGACGAGTTCGCGAAGGTCGTCGACTCCGTCAACACCCTGCACGCGCAGGCGGCCGCCCTCCACGAGCGCATCGCGACGCTGGAGTCCGACCGCAAGCATCTCGTGGGCCAGCGCCAGAAGATGGCCGACGCCCGTGAGGAGCTGCGCGCCGAACTGGCCGACTCCGCCGCCCAGCTGGAGAGCCTGCGCACCAGCATCGGCTCCACCTTCGTCAGCCTCGCCCTGCGCACGCTGGGCCTGGTGGAACGCCAACTGGCGGTGATCGAGGGCCTGGAGGAGCGCGAACAGGACCCCGACCGCCTCGCCACCCTCTTCAAGCTGGACCACTTCGCGACCGTGATGCGCCGCCACAGCGAGAACCTGCTGGTGCTGGCGGGCACGGAGCATGTGCAGCACAGCGCGGGTCCGGTGCCGCTGGTGGACGTGGTCCGGGCGGCGGTGAGCGAGATCGAGCGGTACGAGCGGGTCCGGATCGCCTCGCTCCCTCCCCACGCGCACATCGCGGGCTTCGCGGCGGACGACCTCTCGCATCTGCTGGCCGAACTGATGGAGAACGCCACCTCGTTCTCCCCGCCGGACCTGCCCGTCGAGATCTCCGGCTGGCTCCTGGAGAACGGCGAGGTCATGCTCTCCGTCCAGGACGAGGGCATCGGGATGACGGACGACCGCCTGACCCGCCTGAACGCCCGCCTGTCCGGCTTCGACCCCGAGGCGACCTACGACCAGGAGGGCGAGGAGGGCCTCGGTCTCGGCCTCTACGTCGTCGCCCGCCTGGCCCACCGCCACGGCGTCCGAGTCCAGCTCCGCGACCAGAAGCAGGGCGGAGTGACGGCGGTGGCGGTCCTCCCGGAGCACCTCCTGGCCCCGGCCCAGCCCTCCGCGGTACCGGCCACGGGCCCCATGTCCGCCTCCCCGCACACCGTCTCCCTCCCCGGCGCGAACGCGGAGGCCAACTCCAACGTCCTGCACGGCACCCGGGGCGACCGCCTGGTGGCGCTGGCCGAAAAGGTCCTCGAGAACGCGGGCCGGCCGGCGGAGTCCCGCCCGAGGCCCGAGGAACCGGCCCCCGAGACTCCGGCGGAAACCACGATGGAGCTCCTCCTGCCGGAGGCAACAGAACCCGAGCCCGCGACGCCGGGCACGGACCAGGCACCGGAGTCGGCGAAGCCCGCAGCCGCCGACGGCGAGTCCGCCCCGCAGGGGTCACCCGCACCCGACGACGAAAGTGGTACGGGTGGTGCGGGTGAGAACCCGGAGGCCGATGGCGAAGCCGAGACGGAACACGAGCGCGCCACCGAGGACGAGCTCACCGCCAAGGGCCTCCCCAAGCGCACCCCGAAGATCACCACACCCACCCACACACCGCGTCAGCGAACGACAAGCGTCGACGCCGACGCCCTGCGCCGCAGACTGGGCGGCTTCCGCCGGGGGGCAGAGGCCGGCTACCGCGACGTAGAAGCAGAGATCGCCGAACAGACGGGCCGGACAACGGCACCGCAATCGGAAGAAGCCACGGGGGGCACAGTCGAGGAGGCAAGCAGTTGACCGCGCCCAGTACCTTCGGACTGAGCAGTGAAGCCCGCAACCTGCACTGGCTGCTGACCAACCTGGTAGAGGAAGTCCCCGGCATCGAATCGGTCGCCGTGGTCTCCTCCGACGGCCTGCTCCTGCTCTCCTCGGACCCGGACAGAAACGAGGCGGCCAAGGCACAGCGCACGCGCAAGGGCCCTCGCGGCTCCTCCGCCGACCTCGCCACCGTCGTTTCCGGCATTGGCAGCCTCACCATCGGCGCCGCCCGGCTCATGGAGTACGGCGGCGTGAAGCACACGATGGTCGCGATGGACGAGGGCAGCCTGTTCGTGATGTCCATCAGCGACGGCTCCCTGCTCGGCGTCCACGGCTCCGCCGACTGCGACATGAGCGTGGTCGCCTACCACATGGCCCTGTTCGTCGGCCGCGCCGGCCACGTCCTGACCCCCGAACTCCGCAGCGAGCTACGAAAATCCCTGGAAGCCGAGTCGACCGGGAGCACCCGATGAGCAGCGGCACACCGAACAAGCTCCCCGTCCGCGGCGGCGACCGCAAGCCCGCCCGCGTACGCCCCTACTCGCTCACCGGCGGCCGTACCCGCTTCGGCCACGTCCTCCTCGTGGAGACGTTCGTGGCCGCGTTGGAGGCCCCGGAGGAGCGCAAGGAGCTGGCGAATGGTTCCCTCAGCACCCGGGTCATGCCGGAGCTGATGGCCATCGTCGAACTGTGCCGCCGGATGCGCACGGTGGCCGAGATCGCCGCGCTGCTGAAGATGCCGCTCGGTGTCGTCCGCGTCCTCCTCAGCGACCTCGCGGACCAGGGAAAGATCCGTGTGTACGGCACCGGCACCGGTCACGGCACCGGCCGCCCGGACCGCGCTCTGCTCGAAAGGGTGCTGAGTGGACTCCGTCGTCTCTGAAGCCAGAGAACTCACCGAAGCCGGCGAACCAGCCGAAGCCACCGACGAGGACCTGAAGTCCTGGCAGACGGACCGTACCCGCGCCCCCATAGCCACGAAGATCGTCGTCGCGGGCGGGTTCGGCGTCGGCAAGACCACCCTGGTCACCGCCGTCTCGGAGATCACGCCCCTGCAGACCGAGGCGCTGATGACCGAGGCGAGCGAGGAGACCGACGATCTCACCGCCACGCCGGAGAAGCTGACCACCACCGTGGCCATGGACTTCGGCCGCATCACGCTCGACGACGACCTGGTGCTCTACCTCTTCGGCACCCCGGGCCAGCAGCGGTTCTGGTTCATGTGGGACGACCTGGTGCGCGGCGCGATCGGCGCGGTCGTGCTGGCCGACACCCGGCGGCTGAAGGACTGTTTCCCGGCGCTGGACTACTTCGAGAGCTGCGGGCTGCCGTACGTCGTCGCGGTCAACCACTTCGACGGCAGTGAGCGGTTCGAGCCGGAGGACGTGCGGGAGGCGCTCACCATCCCGGCACACATACCTGTCATGATCATGGATGCGCGGCGCCGGATCTCGGCGATCGAGACCCTGCTGGCCCTGGTGGGCCACGCGCTGGACGAAACCCCCGAGTAGGAGAACTGCCCCGCATGCGGAAGATACTCGTCGTCGGGGCCGGCCAGTCCGGCCTCCAGCTCGCCCTCGGACTCCAGTCGAACGGGTACGAGGTCACGCTCATGTCCAACCGGACCGCGGACGAGATCCGCACCGGCCGGGTCATGTCGACGCAGTGCATGTTCGACACCGCCCTCCAGCACGAGCGCGATCTCCAGCTGAACTTCTGGGAGTCCCAGGCCCCGAAGATCGAAGGACTCGGCATCTCGGTGGCGGCCCCGGGCTCCTGGGCCGAGGGCCCGGCGGCCCGCGCGATCGACTGGCTGGGCCGGCTCGACGGGTACGCCCAGTCCGTGGACCAGCGGGTGAAGATGGCCGGCTGGATGGAGACCTTCGCCCAGCGCGGCGGCCAGCTGGTCATCCACGGCGCGGCGGTCGGGGACCTCGACTACTTCTCCCGTACGTACGACCTGGTGCTGGTGTCGGCGGGCAAGGGCGAGCTGGTGTCCATGTTCGCCCGGGACCCGGAGCGCTCCCCGTACACCGAGCCGCAGCGCGCCCTCGCGGTGGCCTATGTCCACGGCCTCGGCCCGCGCCCCGAGCACCCGGAGCTGGAGGCGGTCCGCTGCTCCCTGGTGCCCGGTGTCGGTGAGCTGTTCATCATGCCGACGCTCACCACCTCCGGCCGCGCCGACATCCTGTTCTGGGAGGGCATACCCGGCGGCCCGCTGGATGTCTTCAACGGCGTCAAGGACCCGGCGGAGCACCTCTCCCTGACCCTGGAACTCATGGAGAGGTTCACGCCCTGGGAGTACGCGCGGGCGACGAAGGTCGAACTGACCGACGCCGGCGGCACGTTGGCCGGCCGCTACGCACCCACGGTCCGCAACCCGATCGGCCGCCTGCCCGGCGGTGGCCTGGTCCTCGGTGTCGCCGACGTCGTCGTGGCCAACGACCCGATCACCGGTCAGGGCTCCAACTCCGCGTCCAAGTGCGCCGCCGCGTACCTCGCGTCCATCCTCGAACACGGTGACAAGCCGTTCGACGAGGAGTGGATGCAGTCGACGTTCGACCGCTACTGGGAGACGGCCCAGCACGTCACCAAGTGGACCAACGCCATGCTCGCCCCGCCGCCGGAGCACATCCTGAACCTCATCGGCGCGGCCGGCCAGATCCAGCCCGCGGCGGACCGTTTCGCCAATGCCTTCAACAACCCGGCCGACGTGGAGAACTTCTTCTACGACCCGGAGAAGACCGCGGCTTACCTGGCCTCCCTGGCCTGATCCCCGTCCGGGCGTACGGCCCCGAGAATCGGGTGGGTGGCGATCGGGGAGACCTTGACCCGCTCACCCGTCCTCGGGGCCTCGACCACCTCGCCCGCGCCCAGATACATCGCCACATGCGTGGCGTCGCGGTGATAGACGACCAGGTCACCCGGCCGCAGTTCGTCCAGCGGCACCCTCGGGAGCCGCTCCCACTGCTCCTGGCTGGTGCGCGGGATCGAGGTCCCCGCGTGGTCCCACGCCTGCGAGGTGAGCCCCGAGCAGTCGTACGTCCGCGGCCCCTCGGCGCCCCATTCGTACGGCTTCCCGAGCTGCCGCACGGCGTACCCCACCGCCTTCTCGCCCGCGCTCGACGGCTCGGCGGGCCCGGCGCCCAGCGCCCCGGAGGTGACGAGGTCCCGCTGCGCCTCCTCGACGCCCTTCTCCTCCAACTCGCCGATGTCCACGAGCTGTTCGGCGGTGAGCGAGGCGAGCATCTCCTCGACGTCGGTCAGCCGCCCGCGCACCTCGTCCCGGTCCTTCTTCTGCCGCTCGGCGAGTGCGAGCTGCTTGTCGAGGGCGGTACGCGCCTTGCGCGCCAGCTCGTCGGCCTTCTTCTCGCTGCCGGTCAGCCGCCCCACCGTCTCGGCCCGCTCCCGCGCCAACTGCCCGATCACATGCCCCTGTTCGAGCGCGTGCTGCGGCGAACGGGCCAGCAGCAGCCGTACGTACGAGGAGATCTCGGTGCTGCCCTGGTACTGCTGCCGGGCCAGCCGCCCCGCCGCGCCCCGGCTGTCGTGCAGCGAGAGCCGCACCCGGGAGAGTTCCCCGTCCAGCCGCCTGACCTCGGCGCGCTGTGCCTTGAGCTTCTCCTCGGTGGCGTTGTACGTCTCGGTGGCGCGTTCCGCCTCCCGGTACAGACGCTGAAGGTCCGTCAGAAGCCGGGCCACCGACGGCTCGCCGGGTTCCGGGACGGCCACCGCGGGCAGCGGCACGAGGACGGTGCCGGCCGCCAGCGCCGCCGTGCACACCAGACGCGTAAGCCTTCCTGACACGTCATCACCTCCGGTGCGGGCAGCCTCTCTGCTCCGCACCGTGAGCATCGAACGGGGGCGCCGGGTCCGCGCGCCGGGTGTGCGCGGTTCGGCGCAACGAGGTCACCCGTCCGCGTCGTCCGGCTTGCCGCCCGGCGTGGCGTCTGGCTTCGCCCACGGCCACTTCAGCTTGTGCGTGTGCCGCCCCTCGGGGTCGTAGAGGTACTTCCAGCGCCGGCTGAGCCCGACCTGGCGGCCCTCGACGCGCGGGACACGGCTGTAGACCAGCACGGCGGGCGGCCCGCCGTCGGGGTCCGGGACGGGGATGCGGTACGTCTTGGGCGGGTGCCCGGTGATCCCGAGCAGTACGGGCAGCACGCGCCCGTCCATGGGCCCGCCCTCGAAGGGGGTGTCTTCGCTCTTCACGGGACCAGTGTCAGCCATCCCCGCCCAGGGCCTTGACCAGGGCCGCGGTCTGCGGGTCACGGGCGCCGGTGACCGAGAGCACGGCGATGAACTGGTCGACGAGCCAGTCGCGCAGCTCGGTCACGGGCGGCTGCTTGCCCTCGTCGAGCCAGAGCAGGGAGGCCGCCTCGCACGAGGTGATCCACAGCTTGACGGTCATCCGCAGCAGCAGGCCCGGATCGCTGACGGCCAGATGACTGAGGATGTGTTCGGCGGCGGCCCGGCGCACCCCGTCGACGATCGACGTGGTCCGGGAGGTCTCCACGACGCTGCCGCCCTGCAGCAGGGCGCTGAACCCGGCGTCGTGCTGGTCGACGAAGGCGAGGTACCGGTCGAGGGCCCGCCCGAGCCGCTCGAGCAGCGGGCCCTCCCGCGGCTCGTCGAAGCACTGCTCGAGCTCCTCGGCGGCGGACCGCAGGGCGGCCTCGTAGAGCTGCTGCTTCCCGCCGGGGAAGTACCGGTACACCAGGGGCCGCGACACTCCGGCCGCCTCCGCCACGTCGTCGAGCGACACCTCTTCCGGCGCCCGGTGGGCGAACAGGGACAACGCGGCCGCGAGCAGCTGACTGCGCCGCTCCTCGACACTGAGACGTCGATAGGCGGGACTGGGTGCCGAGGGGCTCATGACGTGCAGACTAACCGCTGCACCGGCACCCGGGCCGTCCTGTACCGGCCTGTTCGAGCCGCTTCCTAGGCCAGCAGCCCCGACGACTTCCACAGCCGCCGCCCGACCCCCCGCAGCACCCCGATGTCGTCCAGGAAGTCGGTCAGCCGCTTCGCCCCCGTCTGCATGACCTCCCGCCGATGCCCACTCGCCCTGACCTGCGCCACGGCCTCCCGCTGGTCGAGCCCCAGATTCGTGTAGACCTCGGGGTTCACGAAGGCCACCGAGAACACCCGGGCGAACTCCCCGGAGGTGACCCGGGTGAACTCCTGGGACCACTTCGGCGCCGTCACCATCTGCCGGCGCAGCTCCTCACGGGCGTAGCGGACATGGCGCGCCTCCTCCACCACATGGATCCGCGTCACGCCCCGCACCAGCGGCTGCACCCGCTCGTCCGGGAACGTCAGCCGCTGCATCCAGTCCAGGACCTCCTCGCCGAGCAGCGTCGCCGTGAAGGAGCCCGGCGTCGTGGAGATCGTCTTGAACAGCCGCCCCAGGTTGTGGTGCGCTCGGCTCACCGGGTACCACGGCGTATCCCCGCGGGAGATCAGCCGCGCGAACATCTTCGAGTGCCGGCACTCGTCCTCGATCTCGGTCAGCGCGTACCGCACATGGGCGCTCGTCGCCGCCTTGTCGTAGATGTGCCGCACCAGCAGCTGCATCAGGATCAGCTCGAACCAGATCCCCAGGGAGGCCAGCGCCGCCGCCTCGTGCTGCGAGAGCAGGATCCGCTGCTCCTCGCTCATCCGCTTCCAGATCGGGGTGTCGTACAGCGACACCAGCTCCGGCGGCCAGAACCACTTGCCCTCCTCGAAGGGCGCGTCCCAGTCCAGCTCCTTGTCGGGGTCGAAGGAGTGCTTCGCGGAGGAGTCGAGCAGCCGCTCGGCCACCTGCTCCCGGTCCTTGAGCAGGCCCAGCGCGTCGCGCAGCCCCTCCAGTGCGTCGGCGTCCGTGAGCGTCGTCATGGTTCTCCCAACTCGTCACCCGGGGTCACATCCTCCGTCCCCTTATGAGACTGCCTGTCAGCAAGCTCGTCAATCCCTCGCGCGGCACTTGTTGACCCCGCGTCTACCGCGCGGGAGCCTGCGAGACATGGCGACCTACGACCTGTACGCCACCGACCCGGGAGACCCCCACTGGCAGGTGCCGGCGACCGGCGCGGCCCGCTTCGCCTGGGAGTACGACGACGGCCGTGACCGTCTGCTCGCCCTCTACCAGAAGGGCAAGGACAAGCAGTGGGACGGACAGAAGCGCATCGACTGGACCCTTGAGGTGGACCCCTACGACCCGCTCGGCACCCCCGACGAGGCGATGTCCCTCTACGGCACCCGGCACTGGGCGAAACTGACCGACGCCGACAAGGGCGAGTTACGGCGCCACTACGCCTCCTGGCAGTTCAGCCAGTTCCTCCACGGCGAACAGGGCGCGATGGTCTGCGCCGCGCGCATCGTGGAGTCGGTCCCGGACCTGGACGCCAAGTTCTACTCGGCGACCCAGACGATGGACGAGGCCCGGCACGCCGAGATCTACGGCCGCTTCCTGCACGAGAAGATCGGGATGCTCTACCCGGTCAACGACAACCTCCGGTCCCTGCTCGGCGACACCCTCCGCGACAGCCGCTGGGATATGCCCTACCTCGGCATGCAGGTCCTCATCGAGGGCCTCGCCCTCGCCGCGTTCGGCATGATCCGCGACACCACGGACAAGCCCCTGCCCCAGCAGATCCTCGCCTACGTCATGCAGGACGAGGCCCGCCACGTGGCCTTCGGCCGCATGGCACTGCGCGACTACTACAAGCAGCTCACCGACGCCGAACTCCGCGAACGCGAGGAGTTCGTCATCGAGGGCTGCTACCTGATGCGCGACCGCCTGCGCGGCGTCGAGGTCCTGGAGAACTTCGGCATCCCCACCGCCGAGGCCGAGGAGTACAGCGAACGGTCCGAATTCCTGGCCCTGTTCCGCCAGTTGCTGTTCTCCCGCATCGTCCCCTGCGTCAAGGACATCGGCCTGTGGGGCAAGCGCCTCCAGCAGGCCTACGTCGACATGGGCGTCTTCGAGATGGGCAACTCCAACCTCGATCTCCTGATGACCGAGGACGAGGAGATCGCCGAGAAACTGGACACGGAGCGGTTCGCTGCGGAGGAGCGGAAGCGGGTCGCGGAGGTGGTGGAGATGGTCGAGGCGGGTCAATGCGGCGCTGGGTGATCACTCGTTCGACGGGCGCTTGGGCATATCCAACTGGGTAGGCTGGATGTGCCAGGCAGACTCCGTCACGTGGGAGTACCTATGAGCGCCGCACGCGAGTACGGGTTGGACGAGGACTACGAGTGGCCCCGTCCGCCGGTCGGCGGCTGGACGGCGGACGACCTGGACGAACTCCCGAATCTGCCTCCGCACACGGAGCTGATCGACGGGAGTCTCGTTTTCGTGAGTCCGCAGACTCGTTTTCACATGCGCACGATCCGGCTTCTGGAATACGCCTTGCTCAGTCAGGTCCCAGATGCGTACGACGTCGACCGGGAGTTCAGCGTCAGGCTCGACCGACGCAACCGGCCAGAGCCTGACGTCCTGGTGTTCCGGAAAGACGCGGATACCGGCCCTCGGCAGACCTGGCATCACGCCGAGTCCGTCATCCTCGCCATCGAGGTCGTCTCCGAGGACTCCCTGGAGCGCGATCGGGAGGTCAAGCCTCGCAAGTACGCGGCAGCGGGTATTCCCCATTTCTGGCGCGTGGAGGAGAGTCAGGGGTTGCCGGTCGTCTACACCTACGAACTCGATCGGTCCACGGACACATACAGCCCGATCGGCATCCATCACGACCGGCTGAAGGTGACCGTTCCGTTCCCGCTCGCCATCGACCTCACCGCGATCAACCGCCGACCGCCGGTTGCCCCTCCGAAGCCTCCGCAGGGAACGACGTCCGCAGAGTGAAGGCGTACGGCGTGGGCCCGTTCGCCCGCAGGTGCAGCAGACGCTCCTCCGCCTCGGCGACCGTCGGCCGGTGTCCTGCCGGGACCCACCACATGGCCATCATCGCCTCCTCGACCTTCTCGAACCATTCGCGGCGGCGGGCCAGCATCTCGCGGTGACGGCCCTGGTACATGTACGCCGTCAGGGAGTCGGTGTCCCGCCACACCGACATGTTGATGATCAGCCACTCGTCCCCCAGGACAGGGATGTCGGTCGCGTCGCCGCCCTCGCTCTGGAGGCGCCAGACGAATCCGTCGGCGGAGTCGGCGTCGGCGTTCACCGGATCGAGCGCGTCGACGAAATCCTTCAACTGCGGTGAGTCCAGCGGGAACTTGAGGCGGGCTATGTTGACTTCGGCAAGCTCGAATGCGGCAGTCATAGACCGAACGGTAGGTCGGGCGCACCGGGTGCGGGAACCCCCGTCTCACCCACCGAGCACCGCCTTCATCACCTCCCGCGCGATCGGCGCCGCGTCCCCGCCCCCGCTGATCTCCCCACGGTCCGCCTCCGCGTCCTCCACCACCACCGCGACCGCCACCTTCGGCGTCACGTCCCGCTCACCCTCCGCCCATGACACGAACCAGGCATACGGCGTACCGGAGTTGTCGATCCCGTGCTGCGCGGTACCGGTCTTCCCGCCGACGGTCACCCCGTCGATCGCCGCGTTCGCCCCGGTGCCCTCCCGCACCACGTCCGTCATCAACTCCCGCAGCCGCAGCGCGGTCGCCGGATGCATCGCCTGCCGCACCGGACGGGATCCGGCCGTGGCCAGCGTCGCGCCCCCCGAACGCACGGTCCGCTCCACCAGATACGGCTCGCGCACCTGCCCCCCGCTCGCCACCGCCGCCGCCACCATCGCCATCTGCAGGGGCGTGGCCCGCGTGTTGTACTGCCCGATCGCCGACAGCGCGAGCTGCGCCCGGTCGACCGTCGTGTCGAAGGTGCTCGGCGCCACCGAGTACGGGATCCGCACCCCCGCGTCATTGAATCCGAACGCCTGCGCCGTAGCCGCCAGATCGGCCACCCCCACCCGCACCCCCAGCTTCGCGAACACCGTGTTGCACGACCACATGAACGCGGCCCGCAGGGACGCGTCCGCGCACCCCCTCGCCTCGTTCGTCAGGCTCGTCGAACTACCCGGCAGCGTGTACGGGTCGGGGGAGTCGGTCGGCTCGTCGACATCCCCGACCACCCCCGCGTCCAGCGCCGCCGCCGCGGTCACCACCTTGAAGGTCGACCCCGGCGGATACGTCTGCCGCACCGCCCGGTTGAGCATCGGCTTGTCCGGGTCCTCGTTCAGCCCGATCCAGGACCGCGCCACCGTCGGCCCGTTCCCCGACAGCGCCTCCGGGTTGTACGAGGGGGTCGACACCAGCGCCAGGATCCGCCCCGTCGACGGCTCCACCGCTGCCACCGCGCCCTTGCGCCCGCCGAGCCCGTCGTAGGCCGCCCCCTGCGCGCCCGCGTGCAGCGTCGTCACCACGTCGCCGCCCGGATTGCGCGCCCGGGTCAAGTCGCCCAGCAGCGGGAACGGCGACAGCATCGGATCGTCGCCCGACAGCACCCCGTCCTCGGCGTGCTCCAGCAGGCTCGTCCCGTACACCTGAGAGGCGAATCCGGTCACCGGCGCGTACAACGGGCCGTCCAGATAGGTGCGTTCGTAGCGGAGCTGCTCGCCGGTGTCCTTGGACCCGGTGACCGGCCGGCCGCCGACCAGGATGTCGCCGCGCGGCTGCCCGTACCGGGCAATGGTCTGCCGCCGGTTGGCCGGGTTCTCGTCGTACTCGCCCGACTCGAAGACCTGGATGCGGGTGGCGTTCACCAGCAGCGCCCCCAGCAGCAGGGCGCAGAAGACGGCCGCGAGCCGGATGTGCCGGGTCACGCGGCCGCCGTCCCGTCCGTCTCGTATTGCCCGCGCGCCGAGTCGCTCAGCCTGACCAGCAGTGCCACGATCGCCCAGTTGGTGACCACCGAGGAACCGCCCTGCGCCAGGAACGGCATCGCCATGCCGGTCAGCGGGATCAGCCCGGTCACCCCGCCCGCGATCACGAACACCTGGAGCGCGACGATCGAGGCGAGCCCCACCGCGAGCAGTTGCCCGAAGGGGTCGCGCAGCGCGAGGCCCGCCCGGTAACCCCGCTCCACCAGCAGTCCGTAGAGCAGGAAGATCGCGGACAGTCCGGCCAGGCCCAGTTCCTCGCCCGCGGTGGCCAGGATGAAGTCCGACTTCACGGCGAACCCGATCAGTACGGAGTGGCCGAGTCCGAGGCCGGTGCCGAGCATGCCGCCGGACGCGAAGGCGAACAGCGACTGGGAGAGCTGGTTGGGGCCCTGTCCCGCCTCGATCGAGGCGAGCGGATGCAGCCAGTCCTCGACCCTGCTGTGCACGTGCGGTTCCAGCCAGCCAACGGCGACCGCGCCGAGGGCCGCCAGCAGCAGGCCCACGGCGATCCATCCGGTGCGCCCGGTGGCGACGTACAGCAGGACCACGAACAGGCCGAAGAACAGCAGCGAGGTGCCGAGGTCCCGTTCCAGGATCAGTACGCCGACGCTCAGCAGCCAGATCGCGACGATCGGCCCGAGCACCCGCCCGGTCGGCAGTTGCAGCCGCCAGACCCGGCGGCCCGCATAGGCCAGCGCTCCTCGGTTGGCGGCCAGATAGGCGGCGAAGAACACCGCGAGCAGCACCTTCGCGAACTCGCCCGGCTGGATGGAGAATCCGGCGATCCGGATCCAGATCCGGGCCCCGTTCACCGCGGGGAAAAGGATCGGCAGGATCAGCAGGCCGAGGGCGCCGACCACGCTGACGTACGCATAGCGCTGAAGGACCCGATGGTCGCGCAACAGCAGCACGGTCACGATGAAGAAGGCCACCCCCAGTGTGGACCACACGAGTTGGGCGGGCGCCGCCCGGTCGCCCGGGGTCTCCAGGTCGAGCCGGTAGATCAGGACCAGGCCGAGGCCGTTGAGCAGCACGCCGATCGGCAGCAGCAGCGGGTCCGCGCACGGCGCCCGGAACCGCACCGCCAGATGGGCGACGAGCGCCAGCACACCGAGCCCGGCGCCGTAACCGGCGGCGCCGGGCGGGACGGTGCCGGCACGGGCGAGGCCGACAGCGCAGTAGCCGTACACGGAGAGCAGGACGGCCACGACGATGAGGGCGAGTTCGATGCCACGGCGCCGGGGGAGGCGTACGGCGGGAGCGGGTGTGTCCGCTCGTGCCACGGTGGTTCCGGCCTTGCTCATGTCCGGAACTTACCCAAATAGGGCGTCTTGTGTGCCTTGCGGCTCAGCACCAGCGTGGCGCGGGCCCGATGTTGTTGATGTAGCGGGCGGCGCCCCAGGCCCAGGTGCCGTCGGGCAGGAGGTACCAGAGCGGGTTGCCCTGGATGTTCTGGCCGACCGTCTTGCAGAAGATCTTCACGATCTGCCCGCGGTGCGCGGTCCGGATGACCTGGCTCCCCCGGTTGGGCGCGCTGCGCAGCAGCAGGGTGTCAGCGGTCACGACGCCCTTGTAGAGCCGGGGGTGCTTCTGGTGATGCCCGCCCCAGTCCTCACCGGCGACAGCGGGAGCGGCGGCAGCGGCGGCGACGAGCGCGCCGGCGACGATGGATATGGAGAGACGGGAGCGGAGCGACATGGGGTGTACCTCCATGAAGGGGGCGAAACCTGACTATCCGCCACGCTATGAGCGCAACACCCGGGCCGCCTCTCAACATGGGCCATCCGGATCCCACCCAGGGGCGCGGGGAACTGCGCGATCAGCCCCAACCGGCCGGCAGATCCAATGTCGCCAAAGCCCCACCCTCCTCTGCATTCGCAAAGGACAACCGAGCCCCCAAGACTTCTGCCTGCCCCAACGCGATGGTCAACCCCAGCCCATGTCCCCTCGCGCCCCCCTCGGTCCGAAACCGCTGCGGCCCGTGCTCAAGCAAATACGCCGGATACCCGCCCCCGTGATCCCGCACCACGACCCGCGCCCCGTCCACCGTCAGAGACACCGGCCCCCGCCCATGCCGATGCGCATTGGCCACCAAATTCCCCAGCACCCGCTCCAGCCGCCGCCGATCCGTCTCCACGGCGACATCCCGCAGCACGACGACCTCCGTGGGTTCCCCCGCGCCCCGCACCACCCGCTCGGCCAGCGCCCCCAGTTGCTCGGTGTCCACATCGAGCCGTTCCCGCCCGGTGTCCAGCCGCGAGATCTCCAGCAGATCCTCGGTCAGCGTCCGCAACGCGGCGACCCGGTCCCGCACCAGCTCCGTCGGCCGCCCCGGGGGCAACAGCTCCGCCGCCGCGTGCAGCCCCGTGAGCGGCGTCCGCAGTTCATGGGCCACATCCGCCGTGAACCGCTGCTCGGCCTGGAGCTTGCCCTGGAGGGACGCCGCCATGGAGTCCAGCGCGGCGGCCACCGCGGCGACCTCGTCCTGAGGGCGTGTCGGATCCTTCGTACGGGGATCGTCGACACGGGCGTCCAGGTCGCCGCCGCTGATCCGGCGGGCCACCTGGGCCGTGGTGTGCAGCCGCCGGGTCACCCGGGTCACCGCCAGCGCGCCCACCAGCAGCGTGATCCCGATGGCCAGCGCCGAGGACCACAGGATCGCCCGGTCGAGGCCGTCGATCGTACGGGCCTGCTGCGAGTAGTCGACCCGCACCGCCAGCGCCCGTGAACCATCGGCCGGGCCCGCGGCCCACATCGTCGGCCGTCCCTGGTGGTCGGCGACCATCGTGCCCCGGTCCCCGGCCAGCGCCAGCTCCCGCAGCGCCCCGGGCAGCCCCGGCGGATCGACGCCCGCGCCCGGAGTGAGCCGGTCCCCGGCCTCGAACGCGGCCGTCGCGTCGGTCAGCCGGGACAGCGCCTCGCCGCGGGCCCGCCCGACGGTCTGGTTGGTCACCGAGACATGCACGAGCACCCCGAGCAGCGCCGTGAGCGCACAGCACATGACGGTGATGAACACGGCGGCCTTGGTGGCGAGCGTCCCGGCCCAGCGGGGCAGCGCGAGCCTCATCGGCCGCTCGCGGAGGAAGCGCTCGCGGAGGAGGTCGCCGACGGCTTGGGGGAGTGCTTGTGCGGGCCGGTGCGCAGCATCTCGTCGTGCGTCAGCAGCATCGCGTTGGCCTGCGCGTCCCAGGTCCACTGGAGCCGGTACTCGTACCCCGCGACCTCCGAGGGCGCGCGGACGATCACCGACCGCCCGGCCAGCTCGACCCCGCTGACGGCGTCGTCGTAGGACATGACGCGGACCAGGCGGTGCTTCTGGACGGTGTAGACGCGGATGGCGGTCAGCTTGTCGGGCAGCAGCTGGAAGCCGAGGGTGAGGTCCTCCTGGCCGTCGCCGCTCAGGTCCCGGTAGTACGGGGTGAGGACCGGGCAGCGGGACGCGTCGCCGCCGCTCGGCCCGCAGTCCGCCATCCGGCGGGCCGTCTCGCGGTACGGCGCCTTCGCGCTCTCGTAGTCATCGGGGTTCGCCTCGATCTCCGCGCGCACCACGGCGACCGGGTCCACCCTGCGGATGTCGTCGCCGGGCACCTCGACGCCCTTGACGACCTCGGTGGTCACCTCGCCGATCTCGTAGGCGGGGCTGGAGGCGGGCGTCAGCTCCGGCCAGAGCCGGGCCGGGCTCACCGCGGTGGGTGTGGCGCCCGCGCCCTTGAGCCCCCCGGCGTCACCGCAGCCCGCCGCGGCCGCCAGCACCAGGGCGGCTGCTGCGGTCGTACGGACACGGCTGAGGGGCACGGTGCTCCTGTGGTTCTGAGGTGAGCGGTGGCCCCGACACCTTGTTCATGGTGGCCCGGACACCTTATTCATAGGGAAGTCCCTTTTGCCCGCCCTGGGCGGGCCGGAGCGATCACTCCGTGAGCTCCTCCAGCAGCCGGGCGGTGGACAGGCCCGCACGCAGGTACTCGACGAAGAGGTCGTTGTGCAGGGCCCAGGGGGAGCGCCGGGACCGTATCAGCCGGATCGCCTCCTCCGTCGAGTGGCCCCGCCGGACCAGGGTCTGCGCGATCACCAGCCCCGAGCGGTTGTAGCCGTGATAGCAGCGGACCAGGATCGAGCGGCCCGCGTCCAGCGCCTCGGCGGCGGCCTGCGCCAGCCGGATCACGCCCGCGAGCTGCGTCCCGTCCAGCGGTCCGTCCGGGATGGGCCACACCTGGTGCTCCACCCCGCGGTCGGGCCCGTGCCCGGGCAACCGCAGCAGCGTCTGCACCAGATCGAACTCGTTCCTGACGACGACCGACTCCAGCTGCCCCGACCTCGCCCGGAACTCATGACCGCCCATCCACAGGCCGGGCACGATCTCGTCCCACGGAGTGTCCGGGGCCGGAACGTCGGGTTGATTCCCGCGGGTACGCAATTGGCGCCTCCCCCAACTTCCCCACCCAACTCCTCTCAAAGGTAACCAGGTTCTTGCCCCTGGAGCACCCCGCCTGTTCCCATGGTCAATGGGGTGATGGTGCATGAGCGGACTGCGTGTCGTGCCGACCTGGCGCCACGGACAGGAGCGGCTGTACGTCTGCCTCACGGACGGCCGGAACATCGCCTGGTACGACCGTGAGGCAGCCAGGGTCAACCTGCTCAGCGACGAGCGCAGAGAGGACGTCCTGGAAGCCCTGGGCCCCTTCCTGACCGGCCCGGTGACCGTGGGCCCGCCGCCGGTCCCGACCCCGGCGGAACTGGCCCGGCTGACCCTGCACCCGGACGACGATCTGGCGCCCAACCGCCCGGGTGAGGCGCTGCTGATCGCCCTGGACCGGGATCCGGGGCCGGCCCGTCGGCTCCGCACGGACCCCAGGCAGCACGCGCTCACCGCGGAACGGACGGTGGGGGAGGCGCTGGACCGGCTGGACGGCGCGGGCTGGCACACCCTGCACTCGATCCCGCTGCCCGGCGGCTCCCGGATCCACCATCTGGCCATCGGCCCGGCGGGCCTGTTCTCGGTCCACACCCTGTACGCCCGCAAGCAGCGGATCAGGGTCGCGGATCCCATGGTCACGGTGGCCCGCCGCGAACCGCGGCCGCTGCTGCGCCGCGTCCGCGCCGACGCCGACCGCGCCTCGTACGCCCTGACCGCCGAGGTCCACCCCGTGCTGGCGCTGGCCGGCGCGGCGGACGTCTCGGTCACCGCCCACCTCCGCGAGGTCCGCGTCCTGCAGGACACCGACCTCGGGCAGCTGGCCCGGCAGGGCGGGGTCCTCAAACCGGCGGACGTGGAGGCCCTGCACGCGATGGCGCGGGACCGGAACACCTGGACGCGGGTATGAGGGGCCGGATGCGGGTGTGAGGGGCTAGCGGACCGGCTTGAAGTAGTGCGCGACCGCGAATCGGCCGATCTTCCGCCCGACCCGGTTGCCCACCACGTCCGCGGTCCGGAAGTGGATGCCCTCCCACACCCGTGCGTCGATCACGTCCCGGTTGAAGTCCGCCGAGTCCGTGTACGTCCGCGTCGTGCCGGTGACGGCCGAGTACACCCGCAGATCGATGTCACCGCCGGTCAGCCGGTCCAGTACGGCCATCACGGCCCCGTCGTTGGCGCAGTGCCCGCCGATGTACTCGGGGTAGGGAGGGGTGTTCGTCAGGGGCCGCCAGGACGGATCGCCCCCGGTCGAGGGGTTGCCGTCCGTGTGCGCCTGCCGGATCGCGGTGACCGGCCGCCACAGCGCGTAGGTCAGTTTGGCGTTCCAGGTGGTGATCGTCGCGTCCGCGGACGCGGTGTTAGCCGCCGCGAACAGCCGGGCCGCCTCGACGATGTCCGTCCCGCGCCGGGTGACCCGCTCCCGGTAGGCGGCCTGCAACTGCTGCGGCAGCGGATCCGTGAAGAACAGCGCCGTCTCGGTCTGCTCGGCCGTCCGCTCGGCACTGCCCCGCGCGCCCATCGCCTTCACCTCGGCGAAGTCCCGCGCGTACCGCTTCGAGGTCAGCCCGGGCGGCGGCCCCGGCAGGTACTGATCCGGCGAGTCCAGCAGCATCGGCCGCATCTTGCCCAGCCAGGGATTGGCGAAGGGCCGGTAGCCGGGCAGTTCGGGCCGCCACACCCCGGGCCCCGGTGATCGCTCGTACGTCAGGGGCGCGTCCCGCCCGTCCCCTTCGCGCAGCTCGACGAGGTGCTCGGCGGCCCGCTCCCCGAAGGCGACGCCGGCGTCCCGGGCCCGGCCCTCCGGGACCTTCGCCAGCGAGGCGCTGTAGGCGGCCTCGATCCGGGACTCGGAGGCCGGGAAGTACGTCAGCAGCACCCGGCGCGCGGCAGCGGCGGCGGCCGCCTCCGAGGAGGCGTGCCGAGGACCCCGTACGTCCCACTTGTACGGCGTGTAGCGGCCCTCGATGCCGACGACCGCGTTGTAGACGGCGGCCGAGACGAAGGCGTACCAGATGAACGGCTCGACGGTGGGTTTCCTGGCGTCGACGCTGACCACCTCGACGGCGGTCCGGCTCCAGTCGGTGATCACCTCGGAGTCCGGGGCCCGCCCGGTGGCCCCGGCGGGCGGGGCGAGGGGGAGCGCGGCGGCCAGCGTGAACGCGGACAGGCCGACGAGGAGGGTGCGGGGGATGGGCATGCGTCTCCTTGGGGTGGGCGGTTCGGGTGGGGTCGGTCAGCTCCGGGGCAGCGTCCCCGCGCGGTCCTGGTCGAGGAGCGGCGCCAGCAGATCGCCGTGGTCCTGGAGTCGGGGGGCCACGTCCGGTGCGGTGAAGGCCAGCTGGGTGGGGGAGCGGCACTCCTCGACCTCCGCCCAGGTGACGGGCGCGGAGACCCAGGGCTCGGGGCGGGCGCGCAGGGTGTAAGGGGTGGCCGTGGTCTTCCGGGCGGCGTTCTGGCTCCAGTCGACGAAGACCTTCCCGGGCCGCAGGCTGCGGGTCATCCGGTGCAGCGCCAGCCGCGGCATGGCTTTCTCGGCCTCCAGGGCGAGCCCTTTGGCGTACTCCGACACCTGGTCGGAGGAGGCACCCCGGACCGCGGCGAGCAGATGCAGCCCCTTGGACCCGGACGTCTTGGCGTACGCCTCGATCCCGTCCGCGGCGAGCCGCTCGCGCAGCCACAGGGCGACCTCGCAGCACTCGACGACGGTCGCCGGGGAACCGGGGTCGAGGTCGAGGACCAGCCGGTCGGCGGCGCCGGGCGCCTGGGCGACCCACTGGTGGGTGTGGAACTCGGCGACCAGGTTCGCGGCCCACATCAGGCTCGGCAGGTCCTGGACGAGCACCATCCGGGCCGGGCCCTCCGAACGGGGGACCTCGGCCGTGGTGACCCAGTCGGGTGTACCGGGCGGCACGTTCTTGGTGAAGAAGACCTGTCCGTCCGGCCCGTCCGGGTAGCGCAGGAAGGAGACCGGCCGGTCACGCAGATGGGGCAGCAGTACGTCGGCGGCGGTGGCGTAGTAGTGCAGCACCTCGCCCTTGGTGAAGCCGGTCGCCGGGTACAGCACCTTCTCCAGGTTGCTGAGCGCGAGCCGTCGCCCCTCCACCACTGTGATCGGCGTCATACGATGAGAATCCCATGGAAATAGGATGAAGTAGCCGCGAACTAGCCCAAACCGGATGAAGGGTGCTGCACGTGAGATCGATCTGGAACGGCGCCATCTCGTTCGGTCTGGTCAGCATCCCGATCAAGGTGGTGAACGCGACCGAGAACCATTCCATCTCCTTCCGCCAGATCCATACGGAGGACGGCGGGCGCATCCGGTACCGGAAGTTCTGCGAGCTGGAGGACCGGGAGGTCACCCAGTCGGAGATCGGCAAGGGGTACGAGGACGCGGACGGCTCGATCGTCCCGATCACGGACGAGGACCTGGCCCAGCTGCCCCTCCCGACCGCCAAGACGATCGAGATCGTGGCCTTCGTCCCGGCGGACAGCATCGACCCGCTCCAGATGGACGCGGCGTACTACCTGGCCGCGAGCGGCGCCCCGGCGGCGAAGCCGTACACCCTGCTGCGCGAGGCCCTGAAGCGCAGCAACAAGGTGGCCATCGCCAAGTTCGCGCTGCGGGGCCGTGAACGCCTCGGCATGCTCCGGGTGGTGGGCGAGGCGATCGCGATGCACGGCCTGCTCTGGCCGGACGAGGTCCGGGCCCCCGAGGGCGTCGCCCCCGACGTGGACGTGACCGTCCGCGACAAGGAACTGGACCTGGCGGACGCCCTGATGGACACGCTGGGCGAGGTGGACCTCGAAGACCTCCATGACGAGTACCGGGAGGCGGTGGAGGAGGTCATCGCCGCGAAGGCCGCGGGCGAGACCCCGCCGGCGACCCCGGAACCGGCCGAGGGCGGCAAGGTCCTGGACCTGATGGCGGCCCTGGAGAAGAGCGTCCGGGCGGCCAAGGAGTCCCGGGGCGAGGAGCCGGCGGAGGTCACCGAAATGCCCCGCAAGGCATCCCGGGCCACCCCGAAGCAGACGGCTGGCAAGAAGTCGACCGCGAAGAAGACGGCGGCCTCGGCGAAGAAGTCGACGGCCTCGGCCAGGAAGTCGACGTCCAAGTCGGCCCAGGCCACGAAGAAGTCGGCCTCCTCGACGAAGAGCACGGCAAAGAAGACAGCGGCGAAGAAGACGACGTCTCGCAAACGTACGGCGTGACTCCCCTGCCGTACTCCCTTCTCAGCCCACTCTCCGCAGGGCCGGCACCGCGTTGTGCTCGCGGAACCCGAACGAGTTGCTCAGCACCTCCGCCGGACGGCGGCCCGCGTCAGCAGCGCGGCGGGGTCCACCGGCACCACTCCCGCCACCCGCACCGGCAGCTCCGCGAACTCCTCCCCGGCCAACTCCCGTATCCCGTGCCGCCCGTCGAGCAGGCCCCGCCACAGCTCCCCTACCCCGACACCCAGCGGCGATACGGCCCGCCGCCCCCGGGACCCCACTGCGGCCCGCGACGACTCCGGCCGCGCGTGATGCCGTACGACGGAGCCGTCCCGGTCGGCGTCCCGGGGCCCGCCGCCGCACCTCGTCGTCCGTCGGCGTCCCGCCCCCGTCCGTGTCGAGATCGCGGTGCCACACACCCCAACGCCGCACGTACGTCACCTCGTCGGCCGGCGGGTACACGGTCCGAAGCGAGGTCACCCGGTCCCCGTCCCGGAACTCGACGCCGTCCAGCGGCGCCGACGACAGCAGCGGGACCTGCGGCACGTCCAGCCGACGGCACGCGACCGTCACCTCCCGGTCCACCCCGCCGAGCGGCGGCCGCAGGACCACTCGGATCGACTCCGGGGACTCGGGCGGCGTGTGCATCACGACGAACCACCGCTGCCGGCCGACGTCTTCGCCACATGACCGACAGGCCGTCTCGTCACGGAAAGGACATCGAGCCCATGCAGAGCTTGGCGATCATCGAGGCACCGTCGGTCCTCGGCCTACGGCCGGGCGGAGTGTCGGACCTGCCGAGGGCACTGCGCGGAGCGGGCCTGCTGGACGGCTTCCGGGTGGCCCGCGAAGAGCGGCTGGACCCCCCGGAGTACGACGAGGTACGCGACCCGGAGACGGCCGTACTCAACCCCACCGCCATCGCGCGCTACGCACTCACCCTCGCGGACGCCGTGGAATCCGCCCTGGACCAGGATCTGTTCCCGCTGGTCCTCGGTGGGGACTGCACGATCCTGCTGGGCAACCTCCTCGCCCTGCGCCGCCGGGGCCGCCCCGGACTGCTGTTCCTGGACGGCCACACCGACTTCTACCAGCCGTCCGCCGAGCCGCGGGGCGAGGTCGCCTCGATGGAACTGGCCCTGGCCACCGGCCGAGGCCCCGCCGTCCTCACCGACCTGGAAGGCCGCGCCCCGCTGCTACGGGACGAGGACGTCGTGGCTTTCGCCTTCCGGGACGCGGCGGAGTCCTCTCAGGCAGGCATGCAACCGCTCCCCGCCGCGCTGCACGCGATGGACTTGCCGACGGTCCGCGAACTGGGCATCGAACCGGCGACGCACCAGGCCCTCACCGCCCTCCCCGCCGCCCCCTTCTGGACCCACCTGGACGCCGACGTCCTGCACGACAACGTCATGCCGGCCGTCGACTACCGCCAACCCGACGGCCTGACCTGGCCGGAGCTCGACCACGTACTCACCGCCGCCCTCACCGACGACCGCTGCCGGGGCCTGGACGTCACGATCTTCAACCCCCACCTGGACCCCACAGGCACCATCACCACCCGCTTCACCGCCTGCCTCCGCCGGGCCCTCGCCGCGAGGGCGCTCACACAGTGAACGACTCGGGCCGGAGCCGCGCCACACCACAAAGGCGGCCAGCACCAGCTAGACCAGGTCAAGCAGATCCCCCCAACCGGCCCAGGTCAACGGCCGCCCCGGCGCGGTCATGCATGACGCGCAGTCCCGAGCAGTCGTCGTCTTCGAACTGACCATCACCGCCGGAACGGTCCACAAGATCCGCTCAGCACCAAACCGAGGGAAACTGACCCACACAGGCCCGGTCTCAGACCTGGGCAGACTCCCGGAAAGCAAAAGACCCCGCACTCAGCAACCAGCTGAAGGCGGGGTCTTCGGGCACCTCATCAGGGGTGCCCCCGGCAGGATTCGAACCTGCGCACACGGCTCCGGAGGCCGTTGCTCTATCCCCTGAGCTACGGGGGCTTGTCGGGCGCCTTGCTTGGCGGCGACGGGTAGAACACTACCAGCATCGGTGGGGTGTTCATGAACGTGTTTCCTGGGGGCGGGGGCGTCCGCAGGGGGTGGAAGTGGGCAAAACCCGGACGCGGTGGCCGGTCCGGACCTACTCTCGACTTGTGCCGGGCGCGTCGGGTCGGGTGCTTGTTGTGGACGACAACAAGGTCATCCGGCAGCTGATCAGGGTCAACCTCGAGCTGGAGGGCATCGAGGTCGTGACCGCGGCCGATGGTGCCGAGTGTCTGGATGTGGTTCATCAGGTGCGTCCGGACGTCGTCACCCTGGACGTCGTCATGCCCCGGCTGGACGGCCTCCGCACCGCCGCGCGCCTGCGTGCCGACCCCCGGACCCGCGACCTGCCCCTCGCCATCGTCAGCGCCTGTACGCAGCACGAGGTGGACAGCGGCCTCGACGTCGGTGTCGACGCCTTCCTCGCCAAACCCTTCGAGCCCTCCGAACTGGTCAGCCTGGTACGGAAGTTGATCGAGCGGAAGCGGATTCCCGGGCGCACCCTCGGGGCCACCGGCGCCAGTGCCGGCGCCGGCGGGAGAGGCTGTGGCGGGGACGGCGGCGTGGCCTGACATGCGGCTCCGATGATCGTCCATATCCCGGACCATCGTCCAAACCCGCTCGCTTACCCACCCCCCTTCTCCCATACGCTGGTCCCGTGACCCCCGTCGAGCTCTCCCGTACCGTGCTGCGCGCGGTGCGTCGTGCTGTCGATCAGGGGGAACTGCAGGTGGCCGTACCGGAGCGAGTGCTGGTGACCGCTCCCGGGCCCGGTGGCTGCGGCGACTACGCCACCAACGTCGCCCTCCAGCTCGCCCGCCCGGCCGGCCAGACGCCCCTGCGCGTCGCCGAGATCCTGCGGCCGCATCTGGTCGGGGAGGACGGGGTCGCCGACGTCGTCGTCACGGGGCCCGGATTCATCAACTTCAGCCTGCGGGGCGCCGGGACCACCACGCTGGTCGAGGAGATCCTGCGGCTCGGGGCGCGCTACGGGTTCGCCGACCGGCCCAGTGGGCAGATCGTGCAGCTGCACTGTCCGCACGAGGTGCGCGCCGTCGTCGTCATGGAGGTCGTCGCCCGGCTGCTGAGGTCGCAGGGCGCCCTCGTCCGGACCAGTTGTGCGGCCCGGCCCGAGCAGGGCTGGACGGATGTGCTCGGCGTGCGCGTCGACGCGCACGGACGGCCCGGCGCCCCCGCCCCGCTCGACGTCACCGTACGACCCGTCCCGGCCCCCTGCGATCCGCTGCCGCTCGGCCGGGACGCCGCCCGCTGGGCGCTGCTCCACCCCGCCGCCCACGACCGGCCCCGCATCGACGACGGGCACCTCGTCCAGCGCGAGGCCAACCCCCTCTTCCGCGTCCGTTACGCCCACGCCCGCACCCGCGCCCTCACCCGCAACGCCGCCGACCTCGGCTTCACCGCCGAACCGGGGTCCACGGCGGCTGAGCACGGCGGTCCCCAGGCCCTCGCCGACCACTCCCGCAACGCCGCCGACCTCGGCTTCACCGCCGAACCGGGGTCCACGGCGGCTGAGCACGGCGGTCCCCAGGCCCTCGCCGACCACTCCCGCAACGCCGCCGACCTCGGCTTCACCGCCGAACCGGGGTCCACGGCGGCTGAGCACGGCGGTCCCCAGGCCCTCGCCGCCGCCCTCGCCGACCACCCCCGCGTCCTCGCCGCCTCCGCCGCGCACCACGCCCCCGACCGTCTCGCCCGGCACCTCGTCACCGTCGCCGATGCCGCCCTCGCCTTCCTGCCCGCCGTGCTGCCGCGTGGTGCGGAGAAACCCTCGGCCGCCCACCGTGCCCGGCTCGCGCTCGCCGAAGCCGCCGGGACGGTGCTGGCCGGTGGCCTGTCCCTGCTCGGCATCGACGCACCCGAACACCTCTGAGGAAGCCACAAGAGTCATGAGCCGTTCCGCACACCCCGCCGGGCCCCGCCACGCCGATGTTCTGCCCGAGGGCCACTACTCCGCCCCGCCGGCGGACCTGAACGCCCTCGACGCGAAGGTGTGGGCCCAGACCGTCAGCCGTGACCAGGACGGTGTCGTCACCGTCGGCGGCATCGACGTGAACCGGCTCGCCGAGGAGTACGGCACCCCCGCCTATGTCATCGACGAGGCCGACTTCCGCTCCCGCGCCCGCGCCTGGCGCACCGCCTTCGGCACCGACGCCGATGTCTTCTATGCGGGCAAGGCCTTCCTCTCCCGCGCCGTCGTGCGGTGGCTGCACGAGGAGGGGCTCAACCTCGACGTGTGCTCCGGCGGTGAGCTCGCCACCGCCCTGTCCGCCGGGATGCCCGCCGACCGCATCGCCTTCCACGGCAACAACAAGTCGCCGGAGGAGATCGA
Source organism: Streptomyces cinnabarinus (assembly GCF_027270315.1). Classification (NCBI taxonomy): domain Bacteria; kingdom Bacillati; phylum Actinomycetota; class Actinomycetes; order Kitasatosporales; family Streptomycetaceae; genus Streptomyces; species Streptomyces cinnabarinus. The sequence continues at coordinate 6,048,832 of NZ_CP114413.1, forward strand.
GAGGGCCATCCGCGCCGGTGTCGGGCGGATCGTCCTCGACTCCTTCCAGGAGATCGTCCGCGTCGCCCACATCGCGCGCGAGCTCGGCAAGCGGCAGCGCGTGCAGATCCGTATCACCGTCGGCGTCGAGGCCCATACGCACGAGTTCATCGCCACCGCCCACGAGGACCAGAAGTTCGGCATTCCGCTGGCCGGGGGGCAGGCCGCGGAGGCCGTGCGGCGGGCGCTTCAGCTCGACAGCCTCGAACTGATCGGCATCCACTCACACATCGGCTCGCAGATCTTCGACATGAGCGGGTTCGAGGTCGCCGCCCACCGGGTGGTCGGGCTGCTCAAGGACATCCGGGACGAGCACGGGGTGGAGCTGCCCGAGATCGACCTCGGGGGCGGCCTCGGTATCGCTTACACCAGTGACGACGATCCCCGTGAGCCCCATGAGATCGCCAAGGCGCTCAACGAGATCGTCACCCGTGAGTGCGAGGCCGCCCGGCTGCGCACCCCGCGGATCTCCGTCGAGCCGGGGCGCGCCATCGTCGGGCCGACCGCCTTCACCCTCTACGAGGTCGGCACCATCAAGCCCCTCGACGGGCTGCGCACCTACGTCTCCGTCGACGGCGGCATGTCCGACAACATCCGCACCGCGCTCTATGACGCCGAGTACAGCGTCACCCTCGTCTCCCGCACCTCCGACGCCGGGCCGATGCTCGCCCGGGTCGTCGGCAAGCACTGCGAGAGCGGGGACATCGTGGTGCGGGACGCGTTCCTGCCCGCGGACCTGGCACCGGGTGACCTGATCGCCGTACCGGCGACCGGCGCCTACTGCCGGTCGATGGCCAGCAACTACAACCATGTGCTCCGGCCGCCCGTCGTCGCCGTGCACGACGGCGAGGCCCGGGTGATCGTCCGCCGGGAGACGGAGGAGGACCTCCTGCGTCTCGACGTCGGCTGAGAGCCCTCGGGGCGGAGGCGGAAGATCTTCTGTCTTCGCCTTCCAACATAATGAAATAGACATCTCACGATCCGGACCGGGGATAGAAACTCCGGTCCGGTGAGTGAGACTGGACCCACCGTAGAAGGTAAAGGAAACGAGGTCGGATGATGCGTACGCGTCCGCTGAAGGTGGCGCTGCTGGGCTGTGGAGTGGTCGGCTCAGAGGTGGCGCGCATCATGACGACGCACGCCGACGACCTCGCCGCCCGTATCGGTGCCCCCGTCGAGCTCGCCGGCGTGGCCGTGCGGCGGCCCGACAAGGTACGGGAGGGCATCCCGCGCGAGCTGATCACCACCGATGCCACCGCCCTCGTCAAGCGCGGCGACATCGACGTGGTCGTCGAGGTCATCGGCGGTATCGAGCCCGCCCGCTCGCTCATCACCACCGCCTTCGAGCACGGCGCCTCGGTCGTCTCCGCCAACAAGGCGCTCCTCGCCCAGGACGGCACCGATCTGCACGCCGCCGCCGAGGCCAACAACAAGGACCTCTATTACGAGGCCGCCGTCGCCGGTGCCATCCCGCTGATCCGCCCGCTGCGCGAGTCCCTCGCCGGCGACAAGGTCAACCGCGTGCTCGGCATCGTCAACGGCACCACCAACTTCATCCTCGACAAGATGGACTCCACGGGGGCGGGCTATCAGGAGGCCCTCGACGAGGCCACCGCCCTCGGGTACGCCGAGGCCGACCCGACCGCCGACGTCGAGGGCTTCGACGCCGCCGCCAAGGCCGCCATCCTCGCCGGGATCGCCTTCCACACGCGCGTGCGTCTCGATGACGTCTACCGCGAGGGCATGACCGAGGTCACCGCCGCCGACTTCGCCTCCGCCAAGGAGATGGGCTGCACGATCAAGCTGCTCGCCATCTGCGAGCGGGCCGAGGACGGCCAGTCGGTCACCGCGCGCGTGCACCCCGCGATGATCCCGCTCAGCCACCCGCTCGCCTCCGTGCGCGGCGCGTACAACGCCGTCTTCGTCGAGTCCGACGCCTCCGGCCAGCTGATGTTCTACGGCCCCGGCGCGGGCGGCGCCCCGACCGCCTCCGCCGTCCTCGGCGACCTCGTCGCCGTCTGCCGCAACCGGCTCAGCGGCACCACCGGACCCGGCGAGTCCGCCTACGCAGCGCTGCCCGTCTCCGGCATGGGTGACGTCGTCACGCGCTACCACATCAGCCTCGACGTCGCCGACAAACCGGGTGTTCTCGCCCAGGTGGCGACCGTGTTCGCCGAGCACGGTGTCTCGATCGATACGGTTCGGCAGCAGGGCAAGGACGGTGAGGCGTCCCTCGTCGTCGTGACCCACCGTGCGTCCGACGCGGCCCTCGGCGGCACCGTCGAGGCGCTGCGCAAGCTCGACACCGTGCGCGGTGTCGCCAGCATCATGCGGGTTGAAGGAGAGTAACCAGCAATGACCCACCAGTGGCGCGGAATCATCGAGGAGTACCGGGACCGGCTGCCGGTCTCCGACACCACGCCGGTCGTGACGCTCCGCGAGGGCGGCACGCCTCTCGTGCCCGCGCAGGTGCTCTCCGAGCGCACGGGCTGCGAGGTCCACCTGAAGGTGGAGGGCGCCAACCCGACCGGTTCCTTCAAGGACCGCGGTATGACCATGGCCATCACCAAGGCCAAGGAGGAGGGCGCGAAGGCGGTCATCTGCGCCTCCACCGGCAACACCTCGGCCTCCGCGGCCGCTTACGCCGTACGCGCGGGCATGGTGTCGGCCGTCCTGGTCCCGCAGGGCAAGATCGCGCTCGGCAAGATGGGCCAGGCCCTGGTGCACGGCGCGAAGATCCTCCAGGTCGACGGCAACTTCGACGACTGCCTCGACCTCGCCCGCGCGCTCAGCGACAACTACCCCGTGGCGCTGGTCAATTCGGTCAACCCGGTACGTATCGAGGGCCAGAAGACGGCCGCGTTCGAGATCGTGGACATGCTCGGCGACGCCCCCGACATCCACGTCCTGCCGGTGGGCAACGCGGGCAACATCACCGCGTACTGGAAGGGCTACACGGAGTACGCCGCCGACGGTGTCTCGCGGCGCACCCCGCGCATGTGGGGCTTCCAGGCGTCCGGTTCCGCGCCCATCGTGCGCGGGGAGGTCGTCAAGGACCCCTCGACGATCGCCACCGCGATCCGGATCGGCAATCCCGCCTCCTGGCAGTTCGCGCTCGCGGCCCGGGACGAGTCCGGCGGCCTCATCGACGAGGTGACGGACCGTGAGATCCTGCGCGCCTACCGGCTGTTGGCCGCCCAGGAGGGCGTCTTCGTGGAGCCGGCGTCCGCCGCGTCCGTCGCCGGTCTGCTGAAGGCCGCCGAGCAGGGCAAGGTCGACCCGGGCCAGAAGATCGTGTGCACCGTCACCGGCAACGGCCTGAAGGACCCCGACTGGGCCGTCGCGGGCGCCCCGCAGCCCGTCACCGTCCCCGTCGACGCGGCCACCGCGGCCGAGCGGCTGGGCCTGGCCTGATCAGCGCGGCACGGGGGTGCACAGGGGGCTTACGACACGCATCGTGCGCCTCCTGTGCGCCCTATGTCGCCACAGAACCTTCCTTCGATAGGCTGTACTGAACCCGCCCGCCGCATATGCCCGAGCATCCGGCGGGGCGCCGCGCCGTCTCCACGGCCCGAGAGTCATCCCGTACGTATCGAATGTCTTCGACAATCACGCAGCTCAAGGAGAGTCATCGAGCGATGGCCGGTCCAGCCTTCCGCGCCGCCGCCGTCCGGGTGCGCGTCCCCGCCACCAGCGCCAATCTAGGTCCGGGCTTCGACGCCCTCGGCCTGTCGCTGGGGCTCTACGACGACGTCGTCGTCCGGGTGGCCGACTCCGGGCTGCACATCGACATCGCGGGTGAGGGCAGCGAGACGCTGCCGCGCGACGAGAGCCACCTGCTCGTACGGTCCCTGCGCACCGCCTTCGACCTCCTGGGCGGCCAGCCGCGCGGCCTGGAGATCGTCTGCGCCAACCGCATCCCGCACGGCCGTGGCCTCGGCTCCTCCTCCGCCGCCATCTGCGCCGGAATCGTCGCCGCGCGTGCCGTGACCATAGGCGGTGAGTCCCGCCTCGACGACGCCGCCCTGCTGGAGCTGGCCACCGAGATCGAGGGCCACCCCGACAATGTCGCGGCCTGTCTGCTCGGCGGCTTCACGCTCTCCTGGATGGAGGCCGGCGCCGCCCGCGCGATCAGGATGGATCCCGCCGATTCCATCGTTCCGGTGGTTTTCGTGCCCGGGAAGCCGGTCCTCACCGAGACCGCGCGCGGCCTGCTCCCGCGCTCCGTGCCGCATGTCGACGCCGCCGCCAACGCGGGCCGTGCCGCCCTGCTCGTCGAGGCCCTCACCCGGCGCCCCGAGCTGCTGCTGCCCGCCACCGAGGACCGGCTCCACCAGGAGTACCGCGCCCCGGCCATGCCGGAGAGCGCCGCGCTGGTGGAACGGCTGCGGGCCGACGGGATCCCCGCGGTGATCTCCGGAGCGGGACCCACCGTGCTGGCGCTCGCCGATGACGACAGCGCCGACAAGGTCGCCGATCTGGCAGGTGCGGGCTGGGCCGCGAACCGGCTCGAGCTCGACGCCCGGGGAGCGAGCGTGCTGCCGCTTGCTCCTTGACACACGGTTGCCGGATTTCGAGAGGGGGAATGTTTGTTGGATCCGGTAGTGTTAACCTCAAGTCTGCACCCGACCCCACCATGGCGAGGTGCTTTGTGTCCCCGTCCGGGACAGACATTCTTCCGGGAGCCTCCCAAGTCGCACTGTGTTCCGTACGACGTACGCGGGCAGTACCTCGTACACGAGCACTGAGCGACTCGCCGGGCACGCTCCGGAACCGGTGCGACCAAGCCAGCTGACACGGACACTCGGTGCCACGGCTTGGGGAAGCGCCATCACCGATATTTTCTTCCGCCGCTTAGGCGGACCACCGCCCCGGCCGGTCCACGACAGGGACCAAGGTCGGACAGCACAACCGGTCGCCGAGCCAGACAGGCCGACGTCCGCTCCAGGGAAGGACCCTTCGTGAGCGACACCACCGATCTGATGGGCGCACGTGTCGAGGAGACCGCTGCCGCGCCCGCCACGGACGCCTCCGCGCCTGCCACCGGTGCCGGCTCCCGGCGGCGCCGCGGTACCGGCCTCGAGGGCATGGTGCTGGCCGAGCTTCAGCAGGTCGCATCCGGCCTCGGCATCAGGGGCACGGCGCGTATGCGCAAGAGCCAGCTGATCGAGGTCATCAAGGAAGCGCAGGCCGGCGGGGGCGGAGCGGCTCCCAAGGCGGAGGCCGCCACCGAGACCAAGCCCAAGCGCCGGGCCACCTCCAAGGCCCGCACCGGCGAGGACGCGCCCGCCAAGAAGGCGGCGAAGGCCGAGGCGCCCGCCGAGAAGGCAGTGGCGCAGCAGCAGATCGAGATCCCCGGCCAGCCGGCCGGCGGCACCGCTCGTGCCGGCGAGAACACCGACGAGGCTCCCGCCGAGCGCCGTCGCCGTCGTGCCACCGCCGAGGCCGGTGCGCCCGCGGCCGCCGCGCCGGAGACCATCGCCGCCGAGGCCAAGAGCGAGCCCAAGGCCGAGACGCCCGCGCAGGCGCAGGGCGAGGCCAAGGGCGACGCCGGTGACGGCGAGGGCCGCCGCCGGGACCGCCGTGAGCGTGGCCGGGACCGCGACCGCGGTGACCGAGGTGACCGCGGCGACCGTGGTGACCGTCGTAAGGGCGACGACCAGCAGGGCGGCCAGCGCGGTCAGCAGCAGGGCCAGCAGCAGGGCGGCGGCCGCCAGGACCGCAACGCCGGTCCGCAGGACGACGACGACTTCGAGGGCGGCCGGCGTGGCCGTCGCGGCCGTTACCGCGACCGCCGTGGCCGCCGTGGCCGCGACGAGATGGGCCAGGAGCCGCAGATCGCCGAGGACGACGTCCTGATCCCGGTCGCGGGCATCCTCGACATCCTCGACAACTACGCGTTCATCCGGACCTCCGGCTACCTGCCCGGCCCGAACGACGTGTACGTCTCCCTCGCCCAGGTCCGCAAGAACGGTCTGCGCAAGGGTGACCACGTCACCGGCGCGGTCCGTCAGCCCAAGGAGGGCGAGCGCCGCGAGAAGTTCAACGCGCTGGTCCGCCTGGACTCCGTCAACGGCATGGCGCCCGAACACGGCCGCGGCCGCCCGGAGTTCAACAAGCTGACCCCGCTCTACCCGCAGGACCGCCTCCGGCTGGAGACGGACCCGGGTGTGCTGACGACCCGCATCATCGACCTCGTGTCGCCGATCGGTAAGGGCCAGCGCGGTCTGATCGTGGCCCCGCCGAAGACCGGCAAGACCATGATCATGCAGGCGATCGCCAACGCGATCACGCACAACAACCCCGAGTGCCACCTGATGGTCGTCCTGGTCGACGAGCGTCCGGAAGAGGTCACCGACATGCAGCGGTCGGTCAAGGGCGAGGTCATCTCCTCGACCTTCGACCGCCCGGCCGAGGACCACACCACGGTCGCCGAGCTCGCCATCGAGCGTGCCAAGCGTCTGGTGGAGCTGGGTCACGACGTCGTCGTGCTGCTCGACTCGATCACGCGTCTGGGCCGTGCGTACAACCTCGCCGCGCCCGCCTCCGGCCGCATCCTGTCCGGTGGTGTCGACTCGACCGCCCTGTACCCGCCGAAGCGCTTCTTCGGTGCGGCGCGGAACATCGAGGACGGCGGCTCGCTGACCATCCTCGCCACCGCCCTGGTGGACACCGGGTCCCGCATGGACGAGGTGATCTTCGAGGAGTTCAAGGGCACCGGCAACGCCGAGCTCAAGCTCGACCGCAAGCTCGCCGACAAGCGCATCTTCCCGGCGGTGGACGTCGACGCGTCCGGCACCCGTAAGGAAGAGATCCTGCTCGCCAGCGACGAGCTCGCCATCGTCTGGAAGCTGCGCCGGGTGCTGCACGCGCTCGACCAGCAGCAGGCGGTCGAACTGCTCCTCGACAAGATGAAGCAGACCAAGTCGAACGCCGAGTTCCTGATGCAGATCCAGAAGACGACGCCGACCCCTGGCAACGGCGACTGATCAACAGCCGGTAAGAGGGCCACCCTTGGTTCAAGGGTGGCCCTCTTCGTTGTCGTAGGGCCGGGGTACGATCTCGCTCTTCGAACTTGTGATCCCGAGGGGGGACATTCGTGGGTACAGCCATGTCCGGGGGCGGACGGCACAGACGTCGGATGCGGATCGCCCTGCCCGTCGCCGCGGCCGGTGTGGCCGCGGCCATCGGTGCCGCGCTGCTGACGTCGTCGGCCGGTGCCGCCTCGGCGGAGCCGAACCCGCCGGCCGTGCCGAGCGCCGGTTCGCCCACGCTCGCCGAGCTGGAGCAGCGCGTCCTGGGGGCCGCCGCCCACGACGACACCGCCGGAGTCTCGTCCGCCAAGTCGTCGTACAGCGGCTCCGCCACGGCCGACAGCTCCACCACGGTCGACGCGAAGATCATCGGCGGCACCACGACGACCATCACCACGGCGCCGTGGATGGCCCAGCTCTGGTACCAGGACGAGACGAACGGCGTCTACTTCTTCTGCGGCGGCTCCGTGGTCTCGCCGACGAAGATCCTCACCGCCGCGCACTGCGTCCAGGGCTACAACTGGAAGGCGTATGGGGCCATCGTCACCGGCACCTCGCAACTGCCCGACGGGGACCTCAACGGCGGCACCGTCACCGCGGTCCAGCGGCAGTGGAACCACCCCTCCTACAGCTCGCGGACGATCGACAACGACATCGCGGTGCTGACCCTGGCCAACCCGGTCAAGGCCACCCCGATCAAGATGGCGACGTCCACCGAGACCGCCGCCTACGCGGCCGGCACCAGCGCCAAGGTCTACGGCTGGGGCCGCACCAGCTCCACCAACCAGGACGTCTCGGAGACGCTGAAGACGGCGACCCTGCCGATGCAGTCCGACGCCACCTGCTCCGGCTTCTACGGCGCCGACTACGTCAAGGGCCACATGGTCTGCGCGGGCCAGCCCGCCAGCGGCAGCGACAGCGGCACCACTTCCGCCTGCAACGGCGACTCCGGCGGTCCGCTCGTCGTCAACAACCGCGTCGTGGGCGTGGTCTCCTGGGGTGTGCAGGACTGTGTCGCCAAGGGCGCGTACAGCGTCTTCGCCAAGGTCAGGACGTACGTCGGCGCGACCTACCCGCGCATCGACGACACCAACCTGAGCCTCGACGACAAGGCCGACCTGTGGGTGCGCAACTCCTCCACGAAGACCGGCTACGAGAAGGACTCCAAGGGCACCTCCTTCGGCGCCCGTGAGTCCTGGGGCAACTGGAGCGCCTTCAACGTCGTCCTCCAGAACGACCTGAACCGCGACGGCTACCAGGACCTGCTGGTCCGCCGCAGCTCCGACGGCGACGTCTTCTGGAAGCACTGGGTGCCCGCCAGCGGCTCCTGGGCCACCACGAAGGTCGCCGACAACTGGAAGACCCGCACCCGCATCGTCGTCCCCGGCGACCTCACCGGCGACTACCTGCCCGACCTGGTGTCCGTGGACTCCGCCGGCAAGGCGTGGCTCTACCCGGGCAAGGGCAACGGCACCTTCGGGAGCCGGGTGCAGATCGGCACCGGCAGCGGCTGGAACCAGTACAACGTGCTGGTCGGACACGGTGACTTCTCCGGCGACGGCAAGGCCGACCTGATCGCCCGCACCGGCAGCAACGGCTACGTCTACCTGTACCAGGGCACCGGCAAGTCCTCCGCCCCCTTCGCGTCCCGCGTGAAGGTGCGCACCTGGAGCGGCTCGACGTACAACAAGGTCGCCGTGGTCGGTGACGTCAGCGGTGACGGCAAGGCCGACGTCCTGGCCCGCACCCCCGGCGGCACGCTCTACCTGTACAAGGGCACCGGCAAGGCCACCAGCGAGATCTTTGCCACAAGAATCTCGGTCGGCACCGATTTCAAGCAGTACGACATCTTCGGCTGAAATCGCAGGTGAAGGGCGTTTGACCGGAAGATTCCGGTGCGCGCTGTGGCCACTCATTCACAGGGTGGCCACAGCGCGTTGTGCAACCCTTTCCCGAGTTTCGCCGTCTGACCTGGCGGAGCGACGATGGTGCGGTACGGGTCCTTGGACCACGCCTGGCCCTGAAAGCAGGGGGTAACCGACCGGACGAGAACCGAGGAGCACATGTCTGCCGAGAGCACGCCGGAGTCCGGCATACCGGATGGCACCGGCCCCACGGCCCCGGGCCACCGCCCCAAGGGTCACCGCCGCAAGCCCCGCGACAAGCGCGGCAAGGGCCTGCGGATCGCGGCCTGGACCGCCGCCGGGATCGTCGTCCTGGGCGGCACCGGAGCCGGCTATCTGTACTTCAAGCTCAACGGCAACATCGACAGCGTTGACATCGACCAGGCCCTCGGCACCGACCGCCCGGAGAAGGTCGACAACGGCTCGGAGAACATCCTCGTCCTCGGCTCCGACACCCGCTCCGGCTCCAACCAGGACCTCGGCGGCGGCGCCGACGACGGCAGCGCCCGCTCCGACACCGCGATGATCGTGCACGTCTACAAGGGCCACAAGAAGGCCAGCGTGGTCTCCATCCCGCGCGACACCCTCATCGACCGGCCCGAGTGCACCGACACCGACGGCAACACCCACGACGCCGCGAGCGGCGTGATGTTCAACTCGGCGTACACCACCGGCGGTGCGGCCTGCGCGGTGAAGACCGTCGAGTCGATCACCGATCTGCGCATGGACCACTATCTGGAGGTCGACTTCAGCGGCTTCCAGAAGCTGATCGACGACCTCGGCGGCGTGGAGATCACCACCACCGAGGACATCAGCGACCCCGACAGCCATCTGAACCTCAAGGCCGGCACCCACACCCTGGACGGCGAGCAGGCCCTCGGCCTGGTCCGCACCCGGCACGGCGTCGGCGACGGCTCCGACCTCGGCCGGATCCAGCTCCAGCAGGCCTTCATCAAGGCACTGATCGCCCAGGTCAAGGACGTCGGCCTGTTCACCAGCCCGAAGAAGCTCTACGACCTGGCGGACACCGCGACCAAGACGATCACCACCGACTCCGACCTCGGCTCGGTCAACAAGCTCATGACCTTCGCCAACGGTCTGAGGGGCATCAGCCCGAACGACATGACCATGGTGACGATGCCGGTCCAGTACGACCCCGCCAACGCCAACCGCGTGCTGCCCGAGGAGAAGAAGGCAGAACAGGTCTGGAAGGCCCTGAAGAACGACCGTGCGATCCCGAAGTCGGCGACCGAGGGGACGGCCACGGGGCAGGCGAAGGACGTCGTCAGCGCCGGCTAGCGGCGCTCGGGAATACCTGACGCGCACCCCCCGTTTTGGGGGATGGCCCCAGTCCTGGCAGACTGGTACGTCGGCCCCGGTTCACGCCCCCGCATCCCGCGATGGCGACCCGGTGCCCTCCCGAAACTAGGAGACACCTTGAAGCGCGACATCCACCCCGAGTACGTCGAGACGCAGGTCAGCTGCACCTGTGGCGCGTCGTTCACCACCCGTAGCACGATCGCGAGCGGCGCCATCCGCGCCGAGGTCTGCTCCGAGTGCCACCCGTTCTACACGGGCAAGCAGAAGATCCTCGACACCGGTGGCCGTGTGGCCCGCTTCGAGGCCCGCTTCGGCAAGGCTGCCGGCTCCAAGAAGTAGCGAGCCCCATTTCGCCGGTCCACGGCCGCGCCCTCACCGGGGCGTGTCCGGGACCGGCGTTTTTGGTAGCCCTTGCACTTCCCTTCGTACGCATTTCAGGAGCCGAAAGATGTTCGAGGCCGTCGAGGAACTCGTCGCCGAGCACGCCGATCTGGAGAAGCAGCTCGCCGACCCGTCGGTCTTCGCCGACCAGGCGAACGCGCGCAGGCTGAACAAGCGCTACGCCGAGCTCACCCCGATCGTCGCCACGTTCCGCTCCTGGAAGCAGACGGGCGACGACATCGAGACCGCTCGTGAACTGGCCGCCGACGACCCGGAGTTCGCCGCGGAGGTCAAGGAGCTGGACAAGCAGCGCGAGGAGCTGACCGAGAAGCTCCGCCTGCTGCTGGTCCCGCGTGACCCCAGCGACGACAAGGACGTCATCCTGGAGATCAAGGCCGGCGCCGGCGGCGACGAGTCCGCCCTGTTCGCCGGTGATCTGCTGCGCATGTACCTGCGCTACGCCGAGCGCGTCGGCTGGAAGACCGAGATCATCGATGCCACCGAGTCCGAGCTCGGCGGCTACAAGGACGTCCAGGTCGCCGTGAAGACCAAGGGCGGCCAGGGCGCCACGGAGCCCGGTCAGGGCGTGTGGGCCCGGCTGAAGTACGAGGGCGGCGTGCACCGGGTGCAGCGCGTCCCGGCCACCGAGTCCCAGGGCCGCATCCACACCTCCGCGGCCGGTGTGCTGGTCACGCCGGAGGCCGAGGAGGTCGAGGTCGAGATCAACCCCAACGACCTCCGGATCGACGTCTACCGCTCCTCCGGGCCGGGCGGGCAGTCCGTCAACACCACGGACTCCGCCGTGCGCATCACGCACATCCCCACCGGAGTGGTCGCTTCCTGCCAGAACGAGAAGAGCCAGCTGCAGAACAAGGAGCAGGCACTGCGTATCCTGCGCTCCAGGCTGCTCGCCGCGGCTCAGGAGGAAGCGGAGAAGGAAGCCGCCGACGCCCGCCGCAGCCAGGTCCGCACCGTCGACCGCTCCGAGAAGATCCGTACGTACAACTTCCCGGAGAATCGCATCTCGGACCACCGCGTGGGATTCAAGGCGTACAACCTGGACCAGGTCCTGGACGGCGAACTCGACGCGGTGATCCAGGCCTGCGTCGACGCGGACTCGGCCGCCAAGCTCGCAGCCGCGTAAGGCACGGAGACGGAAGTACCGGAGGACGAGCGTGAACCTGCTGCTCGCGGAGGTGGCGCAGGCCACCCAGCGGCTGGCCGACGCCGGCGTGCCCTCGCCGCGCAACGACGCGGAGGAGCTCGCCGCGTTCGTGCACGGTGTGAAGCGGGGCGAGCTGCACTCCGTGCGGGACGCCGACTTCGATGCCCGGTACTGGGAGGTCATCGCCCGCCGTGAGCAGCGCGAGCCGCTCCAGCACATCACCGGCCGCGCCTTCTTCCGGTACCTGGAGCTCCAGGTCGGCCCCGGCGTCTTCGTGCCCCGCCCCGAGACCGAGTCGGTGGTGGGCTGGGCCATAGACGCCGTACGCGCGATGGATGTCGTGGAGCCGCTCATCGTCGACCTGTGCACGGGCTCGGGCGCCATCGCGCTCGCCCTCGCCCAGGAGGTCCCGCGCTCACGGGTGCACGCCGTGGAGCTGTCCGAGGACGCGCTGCGCTGGACCCGCAAGAACATGGAGGGCTCCAGGGTCGACCTGCGTCAGGGCAACGCCCTCGACGCCTTCCCCGACCTCGACGGCCAGGTCGACCTGGTCATCTCCAACCCGCCCTACATCCCGCTCACCGAGTGGGAGTACGTGGCGCCCGAGGCCCGCGACTACGATCCCGAACTCGCCCTGTTCTCCGGCGAGGACGGCCTCGAGCTGATCCGCGGCATCGAGCGCACCGCGCACCGGCTGCTGCGCCCCGGCGGTGTCGTCGTCATCGAGCATGCCGACACCCAGGGCGGCCAGGTGCCGTGGATCTTCACCGAGGAGCGGGGCTGGGCCGACGCGGCCGACCACCCGGACCTCAACAACCGCCCCCGGTTCGCCACGGCCCGCAAGGCCCTGCCGTGAGCACCCCCAAGTCCTTTCAGCTGTACGTGTACGAGGAGGCCCGCTAGACATGGCTCGGCGATACGACACCAATGACGCGACCGACCGCACGACCGGTCTGCGTGAGGCCGCGTCCGCCGTCCGCCGGGGCGAGCTCGTGGTGCTGCCGACGGACACCGTGTACGGCATCGGCGCCGACGCCTTCTCCAAGGAGGCGGTGGGCGATCTGCTGGAGGCCAAGGGGCGCGGCCGCAGCATGCCCACGCCCGTCCTCATCGGCTCCCCGAACACGCTGCACGGCCTGGTCACCGACTTCTCCGAGCTGGCCTGGGAGCTGGTCGACGCGTTCTGGCCGGGCGCGCTGACGCTGGTCGCCAAGCACCAGCCGTCCCTTCAGTGGGACCTGGGCGACACCCGTGGCACGGTCGCGGTGCGGATGCCGCTGCACCCGGTGGCGATCGAGCTGCTGACCGAGGTCGGCCCGATGGCGGTCTCCTCGGCCAACCTGACCGGGCACCCGGCTCCGGAGGACTGCGACGCGGCCCAGGGCATGCTCGGCGACTCCGTCTCCGTCTACCTCGACGGCGGTCCCACGCCCGGCATCGTCCCGTCGTCGATTGTTGACGTCACGGGTGAGGTGCCGCTGCTGCTGCGCGAGGGCGCGATCACGGCGGAGGAGCTGCGCAAGGTGGTACCCGACCTTGAGGTGGCGAATTGACAGCCCCTGACGCGGGGCGTGGCATAGGCAACGGGGAACGAGCAGCGGAGATCACGACCACCTTCGTCGGGCTCCCGCGCGACACCTTCCGCATCCTCCACGTCAGCACCGGCAACGTCTGCCGCTCGCCGATCACCGAGCGGCTGACCCGGCACCATGTGTCGCAGCGGCTCGGCGTCCTCGGCGGGGCGCTGATCGTGGAGAGCGCGGGCACCTGGGGCCATGAGGGCGCGCCCATGGAGGCCAACGCGGAGACGGTCCTCGCCGACTTCGGCGCGGACGCCTCCGGCTTCGTGGGCCGGGAGCTGCTGGACGAGCATGTGATCCGCGCCGACCTGGTCCTGACCGCGACCCGGGACCACCGCGCGCAGGTCATCTCGATGGGCCACTCGGCGGGCCTGCGCACCTTCACCCTGAAGGAGTTCACCCGCCTGGTGAGGGCCATCGACCCGGCGACCCTGCCGCCGCTGGAGGACGGCATCGTCGAGCGCGCCCGCGCCCTGGTCCGGGCCGCCGCGGCCCTGCGGGGCTGGCTGCTGGCGCCCACGGCGGAGGCGGACGAGGTGTTCGACCCGTACGGCGCCCCGCTGACCTTCTTCCGGTCGATCGGCGACGAGATACACCAGGCGCTCGACCCGGTGGTCACAGCGCTGACCGGCGTAGCGACGCGCACCTAGAGCCTGTTGCGAGCTCCCCGCCTGCGCCCCGACGCCCGGCACGAACGCCGCTGCGCCCGCGCTTCGCGCGGACGACGGGGAACTCGCAACAGGCCCTGGCCGAGCGGTGCGCCTGGGGCGGGCCTACATTGGTGCTACGTCACCGTCGACGCCCCGGAGCCCATCATGTCGGTCAGCCCTGTCCTAGAGGCCGATGTCCTGCGTCGGCAGGATCCCGAGCTGGCGGAGATCCTGCTCGGGGAACGGGAGCGGCAGGCGAGCACCCTGCAGCTGATCGCCGCCGAGAACTTCACCTCGCCGGCCGTGCTGGCCGCGCTCGGCTCGCCGCTCGCCAACAAGTACGCCGAGGGCTATCCCGGCGCCCGGCACCACGGCGGCTGCGAGATCGTCGACGTCGCCGAGCGGATCGCCGTTGACCGCGCCAAGGGGCTGTTCGGCGCCGAGCACGCCAACGTCCAGGCGCACTCGGGCTCTTCGGCCGTGCTGGCCGCCTACGCGGCCCTGCTGCGCCCCGGCGACACCGTCCTCGCCCTCGGCCTGCCCTACGGCGGCCATCTCACCCACGGTTCGCCCGCCAACTTCTCCGGCCGCTGGTTCGACTTCGTCCCCTACGGCGTCGACGCGGAGACCGGTCTCCTCGACCACGAGCAGGTTCGGACGCTGGCCCGCAGCCACCGGCCCAAGGCCATCGTGTGCGGGTCCATCTGCTACCCCCGGCACATCGACTACGCCTTCTTCCGCGAGGTCGCCGACGAGGTGGGCGCCTATCTCATCGCCGACGCCGCCCATCCCATCGGCCTGGTCGCCGGGGGAGCGGCGCCCAGCCCCCTGCCGTACGCGGACATCGTGTGCGCCACCACCCACAAGGTGCTGCGCGGGCCGCGCGGCGGGATGATCCTGTGCGGCGCCGAGCTCGCCGAACGGGTCGACCGGGCCGTGTTCCCCTTCACCCAGGGCGGTGCGCAGATGCACACCATCGCCGCGAAGGCCGTCGCGTTCGGCGAGGCGGCAACACCGGCGTTCACCGCGTACGCCCATCAGGTGGTCGCCAACGCCCGGGTGCTCGCCGCCGGTCTCGCCGCCGAGGGGCTCGTCGTCACCACCGGCGGCACCGACACCCATCTGATCACCGCCGACCCCGCGCCGCTCGGCGTCGACGGCCGCACCGGCCGCGGACTGCTCGCCGCCGCCGGAATCGTCCTGGACTGCTGTGCTCTTCCCCACGGTGACTCCCGCGGCCTGCGCCTGGGCACCGCCGCGCTGACCACCCAGGGCATGGGGGAGCAGGAGATGGCCCAGGTCAGCGCGCTGATCGCGGGGGTGCTGCGGGGCGAGGCGGAAGCGGTCAGGGCACGTGAAGAAGTACGGGATCTTGCCGGGGGATTTCCGCCGTATCCCGGCTGAGCCTGGGTAGACGCACCCGTGTGCACAGCCTCACGTGCAACCATCGTCGCTACCCGGAAGTCCCCAACCATATGCGTGCATCGCTAGGGTGTGGGGCTGAGATGGCCAGCGAGACCTGTGGGGAAGCCTGTGCGTGAATACCTGCTGACGCTCTGCATCACGGCCGCGGTGACGTACCTGCTCACGGGGCCGGTGCGGAAGTTCGCGATCGTGGCCGGGGCGATGCCGGAGATCCGGGCACGTGACGTGCACCGGGAACCCACTCCGCGCCTCGGCGGTATCGCCATGTTCTTCGGGCTGTGCGCGGGACTGCTGGTCGCCGACCACCTGGCAAACCTCAGCACCGTCTTCGAGAACTCCAACGAACCGCGCGCCCTGCTCTCGGGTGCCGCGCTGATCTGGCTGATCGGCGTCCTGGACGACAAGTTCGAGATCGACGCCCTGATCAAGCTGGGCGGCCAGATGATCGCCGCCGGCGTCATGGTCATGCAGGGTCTGACGATCCTGTGGCTGCCCATCCCCGGCTTCGGCTCGGTGGCGCTGACCCAGTGGCAGGGCACCCTGCTCACGGTCGCGCTGGTCGTCATCACCATCAACGCGGTCAACTTCGTCGACGGCCTCGACGGCCTCGCGGCGGGCATGGTGTGCATCGCCTCGGCCGCGTTCTTCCTCTACGCCTACCGCGTCTGGGTGTCGTACGGCATCGAGGCCGCCGCCCCGGCGACGCTGTTCTCGGCGATCCTGATGGGCATGTGCCTGGGCTTCCTGCCGCACAACATGCATCCCGCGCGCATCTTCATGGGCGACTCGGGGTCGATGCTGATCGGCCTGGTGCTCGCGGCGGGCGCGATCTCCATCACGGGTCAGGTCGACCCGGACGCGCTGAAGCTGTTCGCGGGCTCGGAGAAGGCGGCCGTGCACCAGACGGTGCCGGTGTACATCCCGCTGCTGCTGCCGCTGACCATCATCGCGATCCCGGCCGCGGACCTGGTGCTGGCGATCGTGCGGCGCACCTGGCGCGGCCAGTCCCCGTTCGCCGCGGACCGAGGCCATCTGCACCACCGGCTCCTGGAGATCGGCCACTCGCACAGCCGGGCCGTGCTCATCATGTACTTCTGGTCCGCGCTGATCGCCTTCGGCGCCCTGGCCTACTCGGTGAACTCGGCGTCCATGTGGATCGTGCTGGGCGTGGTGTTCCTCAGCGCTATCGGTCTTGTCCTGCTGCTGCTCCCGCGGTTCACCCCGCGCGCCCCGCGCTGGGCCCAGGCCTTCGTGCCGCCGCGCTACCGGCGCCGTGCGCCCGTGGTGGAACCGGCGGCTGCCACTCCGCAGACCGCGATGGAGGAACCCCGTACTCCGGTACCCGCCGGGGTCAACGGTGCTACGGCTCTCGGCGCTCGTTCGCGCCACCTGGACCGGCGTAAAGCCGGAACGTCGCGCTGACGCCAAGGTAAGAATCTGACTAGAGCATTGCCAAACCGTGGGGGAACCAAGCGGCGCAATACCAGACAAATGGGCGCCGTTCCTGCACATACGCGCACTGTCACTCTCATGTGTGACAGCGAGCACACCTGCCAGGTAAAGACCTCATCAAATAGTTTGTGATACGGTTCACGAGAACCCGGGATAGAGCCGAAGGACCGTAGTGCGACGGTCCATCGGAGTGAGGTTCTCTCTCAGCCCGGGACTACGCTCGTCCATGACGACACCCCTGCCCCCTGTGAAAGCGGAGTTGCCGCCATGCCGTCCAATGACGCCCGGAACCTTCTGCAGTGCGCTGTGCCCACAGCGGCTGCCGGCGCGATTGTCGTCGCCGTCAGCGCTGCGGTGGCCGGCGGCAAGGGGGCAATCGGTGCGGCGGTCGGCACACTGCTCGCCATCCTGTTCATGGGAATCGGCCTGTACGTCCTGCAGTGGACGGCAAAAACGCTCCCGCAGTTGTTCCAGGCCATGGGGTTGATGCTTTATGTCGCCCAGCTCCTGCTTCTTCTGATCTTCGTCGCCCTCTTCAAGGACACCTCTCTCTTCAATGCGAAGACGTTCGCGATTTCGCTCGTCGTCGCAACCGTCGTGTGGATGGCCGCGCAGGCTCGTGCGCATATGAAGGCCAAGCTCTTCTACATCGACCCGGACTCCACGAAGAGCGAGAAGCCCGAGAAGACAGGGCCGTCGTCGTGAGGGGTAGGGGCGGGATAAAGGCCTGGGGGAACTCCTGCTATCGTCCGGTGCCAACTGCGGCATCGCGGGCGCGGGCATCCAAGCTGACGCCTGCTCGATCGCGAGGCTTGATGCCCCAGAGCCGCCCTCACATCCGTAACACCAGTCCGGTGCCGACCCGCGGCTGCGCGCCGCGCCGACACAACGAGGTTGCCGTACCTATGCGTCACGCCGAAGGAGCCCGCGGTGAGTGCTGACCAGACCCAGCTCGCCTTTGACTGGAGCTGTCGGATCATGTCCGACAACGGGTGTGGTTTTCCGGCTCCGGGCCTGCACTCGTTCCTCTTCGAGCCGATCGCCACGGTTGGCGGGTTCGAGTTCAACAAGGTGATGCTGCTCGCGCTCGTCACCACCCTTCTTGTCGTCAGCTTCTTCTGGGCTGCGTTCGGCAAGGCCAAGGTGGTCCCGGGCAAGCTGCAGATGGTCGGCGAGGCCGGTTACGACTTCGTGCGACGCGGCATCGTCTACGAGACCCTCGGCAAGAAGGAGGGCGAGAAGTACGTCCCCCTGATGGTCTCGCTGTTCTTCTTCATCTGGATCATGAACATCTGGTCCGTGATTCCGCTGGCACAGTTCCCGGTGTCGTCGATCATCGCCTTCCCGGCGGTCCTCGCGGCCATCGTCTGGATCCTCTGGGTCAGCCTGACGTTCAAGCGCCACGGATTCGTCGGCTTCTTCAAGAACATCACCGGCTACGACAAGTCGCTCGGTGCGGTGCTGCCGCTCGTCATGGTCATCGAGTTCTTCTCGAACCTGCTGGTCCGGCCGTTCACCCACGCCGTCCGACTGTTCGCGAACATGTTCGCCGGTCACCTGATGCTGGTCATGTTCACCGTGGCCTCCTGGTACCTGCTGAACAGCTGGATGATCCCGGCCGCCGGTGTCTCCTTCGTCATGACGATGATCATGATCCTCTTCGAGCTTTTCGTGCAGGCGGTCCAGGCGTACGTCTTCGTGCTCCTCGCCTGCTCGTACATTCAGGGCGCTCTCGCCGAGCACCACTGAGCCCCGCATCACCCACCCCCTGATCGTCCGGTGACCAACTCCCACCGGTCCGTAAAGAGAAGGAAGAATCAGCATGGCTGCCACTGAGACCCTCGCTGCCGTCACCGGTTCGCTCGGCTCCATCGGCTACGGCCTGGCCGCGATCGGCCCCGGCGTCGGCGTCGGCATCATCTTCGGTAACGGCACCCAGGCCCTGGCCCGTCAGCCCGAGGCTGCCGGTCTCATCCGTGCCAACCAGATCCTCGGCTTCGCTTTCTGTGAGGCGCTCGCCCTCATCGGCATCGTTATGCCGTTCGTGTTCGGTCAGTAAGACCCCCTGACCCCACACGTTTCGACGAAAGGCACTGACGTGATCGCCAACCTGGTACAGCTGGCGTCCGAGGGCGAGGAGCAGAACCCGCTCCTTCCTCCGGGCCCCGAGCTGCTCGTCGGCACCATCGCCTTCGCCATCGTGTTCTTCTTCTTCTGGAAGAAGCTGCTCCCGAACATCAACAAGGTTCTGGAGGAGCGCCGCGCGGCGATCGAAGGCGGTATCGAAGAGGCCGAGGCCATGAAGGTCGAGGCCCAGAGCGTCCTTGAGCAGTACAAGGCACAGCTCGCCGAGGCCCGGCACGAGGCCGCGCGTCTGCGCCAGGAGGCGCAGGAGCAGGGTGCCGCGCTCATCGCCGAGATGCGTGCGGAGGGCCAGCGCCAGCGCGAGGAGATCGTCGCCGCGGGTCACTCCCAGATCGAGGCCGACCGCAAGGCCGCGTCCTCGGCGCTGCGTCAGGACGTCGGCAAGCTCGCCACCGACCTGGCCGGCAAGCTCGTCGGCGAGTCCCTTGAGGACCACGCCCGCCAGAGCCGTGTCATCGACCGCTTCCTCGACGAGCTTGAGGAGAAGGCCGAGGCCACGCGATGAACGGAGCGAGCCGCGAGGCCCTGGCAGCCGGACGTGAGCGTCTCGACGCGCTGACGGACAACACGTCCGTGGACGCGGCGCAGCTCGCCGGCGAGCTGGCGGCCGTCACCGCGCTGCTCGACCGCGAGGTGTCGCTGCGTCGGGTCCTCACCGACCCGGCGCAGGCCGGTGAGGCCAAGGCCGAGCTGGCCCAGCGGCTGCTCGGCGGCCAGGTCAGCGGCGAGACCGCGGACCTGCTGGCCGGCCTGGTGCGGTCCCGCTGGTCGCAGTCGCGCGACCTGGTGGACGCTCTGGAGCAGCTGGCGGACACCGCCGACCTCACCGCCGCGCAGCGCGCGGGCACGCTCGACAGCGTCGAGGACGAGCTGTTCCGGTTCGGCCGGATCATCTCCTCGAACACCGAGCTGCGGGCCGCGCTGACCAACCGCTCGGCCACCACCGCGGCCAAGAGCGAGCTGCTGCGCAGTCTGCTCGGCGGCCGGGCCGACGCTGCCACCGAGCGTCTGGTGACGCGCCTTGTGACCGCGCCGCGTGGACGTAGCCTGGAGTCGGGACTGGAGTCCCTGTCCAAGCTCGCCGCCGAGCGCCGGGACCGCATGGTCGCCGTGGTCACCTCCGCGGTGCCGCTGAGCGACGGCCAGAAGCAGCGCCTCGGCGCCTCGCTGGCGAAGCTCTACGGGCGTCGGATGCACCTCAACCTCGACGTGGACCCCGAGGTCCTCGGCGGGATCCGGGTGCAGGTCGGTGACGAGGTCATCAACGGCTCCCTCGCCGACCGCATCGAGGACGCCGGCCGCCGCCTGGCGGGCTGAGCAGTAACTCAATACGTAGTACGTACTTTCGACGGCCCTGGTTGGGCCGTACAGAAGAATCCTGGGGGTCGCCCCCAGACCCCCAAAGTGAAACTTCGGGCCCAACAAGGAGAGCAGGGAACCCAGATGGCGGAGCTCACGATCCGGCCGGAGGAGATCCGGGACGCACTGGAGACCTTCGTCCAGTCGTACAAGCCGGACGCGGCCTCGCGCGAGGAGGTCGGTACGGTCACCCTTGCCGGCGACGGCATCGCGAAGGTCGAGGGTCTGCCCTCGGCCATGGCCAACGAACTGCTGAAGTTCGAGGACGGCACCCTCGGCCTCGCGCTCAACCTGGAAGAGCGCGAGATCGGCGCCATCGTCCTCGGTGAGTTCAGCGGCATCGAGGAGGGCCAGCCGGTGCAGCGCACCGGTGAGGTGCTCTCCGTGGCCGTCGGCGAGGGCTACCTCGGCCGCGTCGTCGACCCCCTCGGCAACCCGATCGACGGCCTCGGCGAGATCGAGACCAGCGGTCGTCGTGCCCTTGAGCTGCAGGCCCCCACGGTCATGCAGCGCAAGTCGGTGCACGAGCCGATGGAGACCGGCTACAAGGCCGTCGACGCGATGACCCCGATCGGCCGTGGCCAGCGTCAGCTGATCATCGGTGACCGCCAGACCGGCAAGACCGCCCTGGCCGTCGACACGATCATCAACCAGCGCGACAACTGGCGCACCGGCGACCCGAACAAGCAGGTCCGCTGCATCTACGTCGCCATCGGCCAGAAGGGCTCGACGATCGCGTCGGTCCGCCGCGCGCTGGAGGAGAACGGCGCGCTGGAGTACACGACCATCGTCGCCGCCCCGGCGTCCGACCCGGCCGGCTTCAAGTACCTGGCGCCGTACACCGGTTCGGCCATCGGTCAGCAGTGGATGTACGAGGGCAAGCACGTCCTCATCATCTTCGACGACCTGTCCAAGCAGGCCGACGCCTACCGTGCCGTGTCGCTGCTGCTGCGCCGCCCGCCGGGCCGTGAGGCCTACCCGGGTGACGTCTTCTACCTGCACTCCCGTCTGCTGGAGCGCTGCGCGAAGCTCTCCGACGACATGGGCAAGGGCTCGATGACGGGTCTCCCGATCGTCGAGACCAAGGCCAACGACGTCTCGGCGTTCATCCCGACCAACGTCATCTCCATCACCGACGGCCAGTGCTTCCTGGAGTCGGACCTGTTCAACGCCGGTCAGCGCCCCGCGCTGAACGTCGGTATCTCCGTCTCCCGAGTCGGTGGTTCCGCGCAGCACAAGGCGATGAAGCAGGTTTCCGGCCGTCTCCGCGTCGACCTCGCCCAGTTCCGTGAGCTGGAGGCGTTCGCCGCCTTCGGTTCCGACCTGGACGCCGCGTCGAAGTCGCAGCTGGAGCGTGGTCAGCGCATGGTCGAGCTGCTGAAGCAGGCTCAGTACCAGCCGATGTCCACCGAGGACCAGGTCGTCTCCGTGTGGGCCGGTACCACCGGCAAGATGGACGAGGTGCCGGTCGCCGACATCCGCCGCTTCGAGAAGGAGCTGCTGGAGTACCTGCACCGCAAGGAGCAGGGCCTCATGACCTCCATCAAGGAGGGCGGCAAGCTCTCGGACGACACCCTCACCGCTGTCGCCGACGCCATCGCGGACTTCAAGAAGCAGTTCGAGACGTCGGACGGCAAGCTGCTCGGCGAGGACGCCCCGGCCGCCCCGAAGGCGACCAGCGCCTCCAAGTGACGTAAGGAAGGGACCTGACTCATGGGAGCCCAGCTCCGGGTCTACAAGCGTCGCATCCGATCCGTCACCGCGACCAAGAAGATCACGAAGGCGATGGAGATGATCGCCGCCTCGCGCGTCGTCAAGGCGCAGCGCAAGGTGGCCTCCTCCACGCCGTACGCGAAGGAACTGACCCGCGCGGTCACGGCGGTCGGTACCGGCTCGAACACCAAGCACCCGCTGACCACCCAGGCCGAGACGGTCACGCGGTCCGCGGTGCTGCTCCTGACGAGCGACCGTGGTCTCGCCGGTGCCTTCAACTCCAACGCCATCAAGGCGGCGGAGCTGCTGACCGAGCGCCTGGAGCGCGAGGGCAAGCAGGTCGACACGTACATCGTCGGCCGGCGCGGTCTTGCGCACTACAACTTCCGTGAGCGCAAGGTCTCGGAGTCGTGGACCGGGTTCACGGACGAGCCGACGTACGCGGACGCCAAGAAGGTCGCGGCACCGCTGATCGAGGCCATCGAGAAGGACACGGCCGACGGCGGCGTGGACGAACTCCACATCGTCTTCACCGAGTTCGTCTCGATGATGACGCAGACGGCGCTCGGCGACCGTCTGCTGCCGCTCAGCCTCGAAGAGGTGGCGAAGGAGGAGGCCCCGAAGGGCGAGATCCTTCCGCTGTTCGACTTCGAGCCGTCGGCGGAGGACGTCCTCGACGCCCTCCTGCCGCGCTACGTGGAGAGCCGTATCTACAACGCGCTGCTCCAGTCGGCCGCTTCCAAGCACGCCGCCACGCGGCGCGCGATGAAGTCGGCCACCGACAACGCCGGAGAGCTCATCGAGAGCCTCTCCCGGCTTGCGAACGCGGCCCGCCAGGCCGAAATCACCCAGGAAATCAGCGAGATCGTCGGTGGCTCCGCAGCCCTGGCCGACGCGAGCGCGGGGAGTGACAGGTAAATGACGACGACAGTTGAGACGGCCGCTGCCACGGGCCGCGTCGCCCGGGTCATCGGCCCGGTCGTCGACGTGGAGTTCCCCGTCGACGCGATGCCCGACATCTACAACGCCCTTCACGTCGAGGTGGCCGACCCGGCCAACGCCGGCGAGAGGAAGACGCTGACCCTGGAGGTCGCCCAGCACCTGGGTGACGGCCTGGTCCGCACCATCTCCATGCAGCCCACCGACGGTCTGGTCCGCCAGGCCGCGGTCACCGACACCGGTGCCTCCATCACGGTGCCCGTCGGTGACTTCACCAAGGGCAAGGTGTTCAACACCCTCGGTGAGGTGCTGAACGTCGATGAGTCCTACGACGGCGAGCGCTGGGGCATCCACCGCAAGGCGCCGAACTTCGACGAGCTCGAGTCGAAGACCGAGATGTTCGAGACCGGCGTCAAGGTCATCGACCTTCTCACCCCGTACGTCAAGGGTGGAAAGATCGGTCTGTTCGGTGGTGCCGGCGTCGGCAAGACGGTGCTCATCCAGGAGATGATCTACCGCGTCGCCAACAACCACGACGGTGTGTCGGTGTTCGCCGGTGTCGGTGAGCGCACCCGTGAGGGCAACGACCTGATCGAGGAGATGTCGGACTCCGGCGTCATCGACAAGACCGCGCTGGTCTTCGGTCAGATGGACGAGCCCCCGGGCACCCGTCTGCGCGTGGCCCTGGCCGGTCTGACCATGGCGGAGTACTTCCGCGATGTGCAGAAGCAGGACGTGCTGTTCTTCATCGACAACATCTTCCGCTTCACCCAGGCCGGTTCCGAGGTGTCGACCCTGCTCGGCCGGATGCCCTCCGCGGTGGGCTACCAGCCGAACCTGGCCGACGAGATGGGTCTCCTCCAGGAGCGCATCACCTCGACCCGTGGTCACTCGATCACCTCGATGCAGGCGATCTACGTCCCCGCGGACGACCTGACCGACCCGGCCCCGGCCACCACCTTCGCCCACCTCGACGCGACGACGGTTCTGTCCCGTCCGATCTCCGAGAAGGGCATCTACCCGGCCGTGGACCCGCTGGACTCCACGTCCCGCATCCTGGACCCGCGGTACATCGCGCAGGACCACTACGACGCCGCCATGCGCGTCAAGACGATCCTGCAGAAGTACAAGGACCTCCAGGACATCATCGCGATCCTCGGTATCGACGAGCTCGGCGAGGAGGACAAGCTCGTCGTCCACCGTGCCCGTCGCGTGGAGCGCTTCCTGTCCCAGAACACCCACGTCGCCAAGCAGTTCACCGGCGTCGACGGGTCGGACGTCCCGCTGGAGGAGTCGATCGCGGCGTTCAACGCGATCTGTGACGGCGAGTACGACCACTTCCCGGAGCAGGCGTTCTTCATGTGCGGTGGTCTTGAGGACCT
The DNA here is from genome assembly GCF_027270315.1 of Streptomyces cinnabarinus. NCBI lineage: Bacteria > Bacillati > Actinomycetota > Actinomycetes > Kitasatosporales > Streptomycetaceae > Streptomyces > Streptomyces cinnabarinus. The sequence goes on from NZ_CP114413.1 coordinate 6,073,320, forward strand.
CAAGAACAACGCCAAGGAGCTGGGCGTCTCCTGAGCCTCGCGCTCTTGAAGAGGGGGCGGGTACGTCCCGCCCCCTCTTTCACGCCCACTAGACTTGTAACCAACACCCGGCACAACCGCCGGGTGGTGACCCGAGGAGCCACCCTTGGCTGCTGAGCTGCACGTCGCGCTGGTCGCGGCCGACCGAGAGGTCTGGTCCGGGCAGGCCACCCTGGTCGTCGCGCGCACCACGTCCGGCGACATCGGCGTCATGCCCGGTCACCAGCCGCTGCTCGGTGTGCTGGAGTCGGGCCCGGTGACCATCCGTACGAGTGAAGGTGGAACGGTCGTCGCCGCGGTGCACGGCGGTTTCATCTCGTTCGCGGACAACAAGCTGTCGCTGCTGGCCGAGATCGCCGAGTTGTCGGACGAGATCGATGTCCAGCGCGCGGAGCGGGCGCTGGAGCGCGCGAAGTCGGAGGCCGACGCCTCCGCCGAGCGTCGCGCCGATGTCCGCCTGCGTGCCGCGGCATCCCGCTGATCCAGCCAGATCCAGCGGGGTCGCGCACGCGATGACGTCACTCAGCCGCGGCTGGGACCGGAGCGATCCGGTGCCGGCCGCGGCTGAGGCAGATATGGATGTTTTTTCCGTTCCGTTACCTGATCCGCAGGTACCTAGGAGACGAGGAGGTCGGTGTCGATGGTCCTCGCTCTGACTGTGTGCGGAATCGTCGTGGCCCTGGTGGTGCTGGGGCTGTTCGTCTTCGGACTGCGCCGCAGACTCATCCAGCGCTCCGGTGGCACCTTCGACTGCTCGCTTCGCTGGGACACCCCGGAGAAGACCGACACCAGCGGCAAGGGCTGGTCCTACGGCGTCGCCCGCTACAACGGCGACCGCATCGAGTGGTACCGCGTCTTCTCCTACGCCTATCGCCCGCGCCGCATCCTGGAGCGCGCCGCCATCGAGGTCGCCGGACGCCGGCTGCCCGAGGGCGAGGAGGAGCTGGCGCTGCTCTCCGACCATGTCGTGCTGGCCTGTCTGCACCGGGGCACGCGTCTTGAGCTCGCCATGAGCGAAGACGCGCTGACCGGTTTTCTCGCGTGGCTTGAGGCAGCCCCGCCCGGTCAGCGCGTCAATGTCGCCTAGTTGCTGATGTTGCTGTTGTCGCCCGTTACTTCAGCCCGTTGCTGATGGCGCTCACCAGCTCACCGTTGGTGGCGTCGCCGCTGAACTCCCAGAAGAAGGCGCCGCCCAGGCCCTGGCTCTTGGCCCAGCTCATCTTGGTGCCGATGGTGGCGGGAGTGTCGTACGACCACCAGTTGCTGCCGCAGTGGGCGTACGCGGTGCCGCCGACGGTGCCGGTGGTGGGGCAGGAGTTCTTGAGGATCTTGTAGTCCTCGATACCGGCCTCGTAGGTGCCGGTCGCCGGGCCGGTGGCCGTGCCGCCGGGGGCGGACTGGGTCACGCCGGTCCAGCCGCGGCCGTAGAAGCCGATGCCGAGCAGGAGCTTGCTCGCCGGGACGCCCTTGGCCTTGAGCTTGGCGATGGCGGCCGCGGAGTTGAAGCCGTCCTTCGGGATGCCGCTGTACGACGTGAGCGGGGAGTGCGGGGCCGTCGGGCCGGTCTTGTCCCAGGCGCCGAAGTAGTCGTACGTCATCACGTTGTACCAGTCGAGGTACTGCGCGGCGCCGCCGTAGTCGGCCGCGTCGATCTTGCCGCCGGAGGAGGCGTCCGCGGTGATGGCGGCGGTGACCAGGTAGTTGGAGCCGAACTCGGCACGCAGTGCCTGGGAGAGGTTCTTGAAGGCCGCCGCGCCGGAGGTGTCACAGGTCAGACCGCAGGCGTTCGGGTACTCCCAGTCAATGTCGATGCCGTCGAAGACATCGGCCCAGCGCGGGTCCTCGACCACGGCCTTGCAGGACTTGGCGAACGCGGCCGGGTTGGCCGCGGCCTGGCCGAAGCCGCCGGAGTAGGTCCAGCCGCCGAACGAGTACAGCACCTTGATGTGCGGGTACTTGGCCTTCAGCTGGCGCAGCTGGTTGAAGTTGCCGCGCAGCGGCTGGTCCCAGGTGTCGGCGGTGCCGCTGACCGACTGGTCGGCGGTGTACGCCTTGTCATAGGCGGCGTAGGTGTCATCGACGGTGCACTTGCCGTCCTTGACGTTGCCGAACGCGTAGTTGATGTGGGTGATCTTGGACGCGGAGCCCGAGGTCACCAGGTTCTTGACATGGTAGTTGCGGCCGTAGACGCCCCACTCAGTGAAGTAGCCGAGGTTGACCTTGGAGCCGGGATCCGGGTCGGGGTCGGTGCCGCCGCCGGTGGTGCGGACCGCGACGGCGCCGCTGACCGGGCCGGTCTGGTCGGCGGTGTCCCGGGCCTGCACGGTGTAGGAGTAGTCCGTGCCGGCGGTCAGACCGCTGTCGGTGTAGCTGGTGCCGGTGACGGTGGCGACCTTGGTGCCGCCGCGCAGGACGTCGTAGTTCTTGATGCCCTTGTCGTCGGTGGCCGCGCTCCAGGCCAGCTTCACCGAGGTGTTGGTGATGTCGGAGGCGGTCGGGGTGCCCGGGGCGGAGGGTGCCGCGTCGCCGGGAACCGTGCCGCCGTCACAACTGCCGCCGTTGAGCTTGCAGTTGGACGGGGAGCCGGAGCCGGTGCCGTTGAAGCCGAAGGTGACCGAGGCGCCGGGGGCGAGGGTGCCGTTCCAGGACTTGTTCTTGGCGGTCCAGTGGGCGCCGGAGGAGCTGAAGTCGGCGTCCCAGCCGGAGCCGACGGAGGTGCCGGAGGGGAAGTCCCACTCCACCGTCCAGGAGGAGATGGTCGTGGTGCCGGTGTTCTTCACCGTCCACTTGCCCTCGAAGCCGGATCCCCAGTCCTGGGTCTTGGCGTAGGTGGCGGTGGCCTCGGTGGCCGCCTCGGCGGGGCTGGCGAGTCCGACCAGGCCGGCGAAGGGGAGCAACAGGGTCGCGAACCCTGCCGCGGCTCTGTGTCTGAAGCGCATGCTGCGCCTCCCTGTCTGGGTAAGAGGGGTGAGAGGGCGTGCTGAGCCTTCACGCCCACGGTGCCGCGAGAATAGAAAGGTCTGGACCATAGGTCAATAGGTCCAGACCACTGTGGCGAAAGGTTTGTTCAAACCTCTCCTAGATCCCCAACTCCTGCGCCAGCACGGCCGCTTGGACCCGACTGCGCAGCTCAAGCTTCCCCAGCAACCGGCTGACATGCGTCTTCACCGTCGCCTCCGCCATGTCCAGCCGATCGGCGATGTCCGCGTTGGACAGCCCCTCGCCGAGACAGGCCAGCACCTCCCGCTCACGCCGCGTCAGCGATTCGAGCACGGCCGGATCGGTCCTCGGCGCCCGCGGGGTGCCGGCGGCGAACTCGGCGATCAGCCGCCGGGTCACCGCCGGGGCGATCAGCCCCTCGCCGCTCGCCACCGTCCTTACCGCGTCGAGGAGTTGGCGGGCCTCGGTGTTCTTCAGCAGAAACCCGGACGCGCCCGCCCGGAGCGCCCCGAAGACGTACTCGTCGAGGTCGAAGGTGGTCAGCACCAGCACATCCGCGAGCCGCTCCTCGACCACCTGGCGGGTGGCCGACACCCCGTCAAGTCGCGGCATCTGTATGTCCATCAGCACCAGGTCGGGCCGCAGCTCCCGGGCCAGCGCCACCGCCTGCTCGCCGTCCGCCGCCTCGCCGACCACCTCGATGTCGGGCGCGCTGCGCAGGATGAGGACGAGCCCGGCGCGTACGGCGGACTGGTCCTCGGCGACGAGGACGCGGATCATGCGGGATCTCCTTGAACGTGGTCGGTCACCGGAAGCGTGGCGCGTACGGCCCAGATCTTGCCCCCCGTCGCGCTCTCGGGGGCCGCCTCGAAGCTGCCGCCCAGCAGCGCGGCCCGCTCCCGCATCCCGACCAGACCCGCCCCGGAGCCGGGGGCGCGCGGGCCGTCGCGGTCGCCGTAGGGGCTGGTCACCTCGACGTCGAGGACGCCGTCGCGCTGGGCGAGGGTGACGCTGACCCGGCCGGGGGAGGCGTGCTTGAGGGCGTTGGTGAGGGATTCCTGGACGATGCGGTAGGCGGCGAGTTCGACGGGGGCGGGCAGCTTGCCGTGCTCGGTGTCGAGGCCGACGTCGAGGCCGTTGGTGCGGGCCCCCTCCACCAGCACGCCCAGTCCGTCGAGCGTGGGGGCCGCCGTCGGTTCCAGATCGCCGCTGCTGTCGCGCAGGATGCCGATCAGCCGGCGCATCTCGGCGAGCCCCTCGACGCTGTTCTCCCGGATCACTTCGAGGGCGTCCTTGGAGGTCCTCGGGTCGTCGAGGGAGAGCGCGGCGGTGGAGTGGATGGCGATCGCGGACAGATGGTTGGCGACCATGTCGTGCAGTTCGCGGGCCATCCGGGCGCGTTCGGCGGTGACCGCCTGGACGCGGTCCATCTCGGCCAGCAGCGCGGTCTGTTCGGCGTGCAGCCGGGCCGCCTCGGCGGCGTCGCGGTGGTTGCGGACGATCCAGCCGGTGGCGGCGGGCGTGAACGCCACGAGGCCGGTGACCACACCGATCAGCAGCGCCTCCGGCACCTGCCAGACGGCGAGCGGCACCACCGTGCCGAGCACCGTCATCAGGCCGGTGATCCAGGGCACCCGGCGGGCGGTGGCGGGCGGGCCGTACAGGACAGCCGCGTAGATGAGGTCCGTGAACATCACGACCGTCACCAGGTTCCCCTGGGTGACCGCGTCCGCGGCCAGCGCGACCGTGCCGATCAGCAGGCCGACCCGGGGGCGGGTGCGGCGCAGCAGTTCGCAGCCGGCCATGACGGTGAGCGGCAGCAGGATTGGCCAGCGGCCGTCCCACACCACGATCGGGTCGTCGCCCGGCCGGGTGCCGAGCCCGACCCCCCAGATCAGCAGTCCGCCGAGCAGCCCGGCGAACACGATGCGGACATCGTCCGGGTGCGGGCGGGGGAGGGCTCGGACCATGACTCCATCCAACACGGCACCCGGCCGCGCCGCCTGATGCCCGGGAAGGGTCCCGCACTGCATCTTTCGATGTACCGGCGGTTCGTCAGCGGCGACGACGAAAGCGACGGCGCCGGACGGGAGCCTGGAAGGGTGACCGAGAGGAGCGTGCCGTGATCGTCGGACTGATCATCGCCTGTGAGGTCGGCTTCTGGGTGCTGCTGGCCCTGGGCCTGGGCGTCCGTTATCTGCTGAAGTGGCGGCGGACCAGTGTGGTGCTGCTGCTGTGCGAGCCGGTGCTGGAGCTGGTCCTGTTCGTCGCCACGGCGATCGACCTGAGGAACGGCGCCGAACCGAGCTGGGAGCACGGCCTCGCCGCGCTCTACATCGGCTACACCGTAGCCTTCGGCCACTACACGATCCGCTGGCTCGACGGCCACGCCGCGCACCGCCTGGCCGGCGCCCCGCGCCCGCCGACACCCCCGCGCTACGGCCGCCCGCGCGCCCTGCACGAGGCCAAGCTGTGGCTGCGGGCGGTCCTCGGCGGCGCGGTCGCGCTGACCCTGCTCCAGCTCGCGGTCTGGTACGTCGGCGACAACGGCGACGTCAGCTCGCTGCGCTCCTTCCAGTGGGTGGCCATCCGCGTGGTCGGCATCTACGGCCTGATCGCCCTCTCCTACACGGTCTGGCCCCGCAGGGAACCGGCCTCAACGCTCCCCGCCAGGAACCCAGAGCACGTCCCCGACCCCGGTGTTGGCCGCACGCGCGAGGATGCTGCATCTGCCGGGGGACAACCTCCGGCCCCCCGGCGGGAGCCGGTTTCTTCAGCGTTCGCCTCCAGGGACCCACAGGACATCGCCCCGGGCGGTGTTCGCGGTCCGCGCCAGGATGCTGCATCTGCCGGGGGACGACCCCCGGCCCCCCGGCAGGAGCGGGTTTCTTCAGCGTTCGCCTCCAGGGACCCACAGGACATCGCCCCGGGCGGTGTTCGCCGTCCGCGCCAGGATGAACAGCAGGTCCGATAGCCGGTTGAGGTAGGTCGCGGTGAGCGGGTTCATGGTGTCCCCGTGGACCTCCATCGCGGCCCAGGTCTGGCGCTCGGCCCGGCGGACGACCGTGCAGGCCTGGTGGAGCAGGGCCGCGCCCGGGGTGCCGCCGGGGAGGATGAAGGACCGCAGTTTCTCCAGCCGCTCGTTGAAGCGGTCGCAGTCGGCCTCCAGCTTGTCGATGTAGAACTGCTCCACCCGCAGCGGCGGGAACTCCGGGTTCTCCACCACCGGCGTCGACAGGTCCGCGCCCACGTCGAACAGGTCGTTCTGGACCCGGGTGAGGACCTTGACGACCTCCTCGTCCAGATTGCCGAGCGCGATCGCCGTACCGAGCACGGCGTTCGCCTCGTTGGCGTCCGCGTACGCCGAGATCCGCGGATCGGTCTTGGCGACCCGGCTCATGTCCCCGAGCGCCGTGGTGCCCTTGTCGCCGGTCCTGGTGTAGATACGCGTCAGATTGACCATGGGGCCAGCGTAGTAACCGCCGCCCAACTACGCCGTCCGGGGCGTGCAATGAGCCGTGCCGGTGTGATGTCCGTCAGATGAGACGTGACTCGCGTTACTAACCGGTCACACAGCGCCTCACTCCCGCTAGGGTCCGCCCGAGAGGCAACGTAAACAGCGAGTAATAGCGGGTAATGGGGAGTCGCACAGTGGCACGGAAGCTTGCCGTCATCGGCGCCGGCTTGATGGGTTCCGGGATCGCCCAGGTCTCCGCGCAGGCGGGCTGGGACGTCGTTCTGCGCGACGTCACCGACGAGGCCCTCAAGCGTGGCACCGACGGTATCAAGGCCTCGTACGACAAGTTCGTGAGCAAGGGCAAGCTGGCGGCGGACGACGCCGAGGCCGCCCTCGGCCGCATCACCACCACCACCGACCTGGACGCCTGTGGCGACGCCGACATCGTCGTCGAGGCCGTCTTCGAGAAGCTGGAGGTCAAGCACGAGATCTTCCGCGCGCTCGACAAGATCGTGCGCCCGGAGACCGTGCTCGCCTCCAACACCTCCGCCATCCCGATCACCAAGATCGCGGCGGCCACCGAGCACCCCGAGCGGGTCGTCGGCGTCCACTTCTTCTCGCCGGTGCCGATGATGCAGCTCGTCGAGCTGGTGCGGGGCTACAAGACCAGCGACGAAACCCTCGCCACCGCGCGGGAGTTCGCCGAGTCCGTCGGCAAGACCTGCATCGTGGTCAACCGGGACGTGGCGGGGTTCGTGACCACCCGGCTCATCTCCGCCCTCGTCGTCGAGGCGACCAAGCTCTACGAGTCGGGCGTCGCGACCGCCGAGGACATCGACCTCGCCTGCAAGCTGGGCTTCGGCCACGCCATGGGCCCGCTGGCCACGGCGGACCTCACCGGCGTCGACATCCTGCTGCACGCCACCGGCAACATCTACACCGAGTCCCAGGACGAGAAGTTCGCTCCTCCGGAGCTGATGCGCCGGATGGTTGACGCCGGTGACATCGGCCGCAAGAGCGGGCAGGGCTTCTACAAGTACTGAGCACCGAAACCGCACAGGCCCCAGGAGCATCACTCCCCGGGGTGAATTCGGTATCGGTTCGCTTACAGACGGCAACCTCTGACCGCCTCGGGCCGTCAGAGGTTGCATCACCGGACACACATCGCGGAGCCATCGCGGAGCACGAGACGCACGCTTAGGGGAGCGCTATGTACATCAGGGGCGACCACGCCGAGCTGGTCGTCGGGGGCCGCCTCGACGTCCGCAGCGCGGCGGACGCCCGTACGGTCCTGCACTCGGCCGTCGACGACGGAGTCGGCGATCTGGTGCTGGACCTGTCCGAGCTGGAGTTCTGGGACGCCACCGGACTCGGGGTGATCATGGGGGCCCACCGGCGGGCCGGGCGCTGCGGCAGGCGCCTGGTGCTGCGTGCCGTGCCGGCCCAGATGCAGCGCCTGCTGGTGGCCACCCGGCTGCACCGGATCCTCGCCATCGAGGGCGGTATCGGCGTGGAGTCGCTGCCGCGCGTGTGACGACCGGCGCGGGTGGGTCGAGTGGCCGGACGTTCCGGTCGTGAAGCGCATCTCGCGCGCAATCCTCACGAACCTGTGACGTCTCGGACGGCGCGGTACCCCGACCTGTCGGAGATACTGTGCGAAGGTTTAGGGTTCGGTCGCCCGCTGCGTGACAACCCTTCGAGCGGGCCCGGACCAGAAGCGACAGCGCGGTGTGCACAACGGCCGGGAGGGGCTTTCAGCACACGACGCTTTTGGGGGGCTTGAACCTATGGACCCGAACAACCGGGGACCCGAGGAGTACGGCCACGACGACGGCGCCGGTGCGCCCCGTCCGCGCCCGCCCAGGGACCCCCTCACACCCGACTTCGGACAGCACACGCCCGCACTGGCCCGTACCGTCCAGCTCGTCTCGGGCGACTTCCTGCTCACCGTCAATCCGGTCGACGGCAGCGAGATAGAGCCCTGCCCGCCCGGAGAACGCCCGACCCGTCCCGCGAAGCTCACCCCGGCCGCCCGCGCCGAGGCCGACCGCGCGACCGGGCCGCAGCCGCTGCCCGGTCCGCCGCAGCCGGAACTGCCCCTGCTGGCCCGCCAGGAGGAGCGCGAACGGCTCGTCCGGCTGCTCGCCCGCGGCCGCTCCGTTCGCCTGACCGGCCCCGCAGGATCGGGCCGCACCAGCCTCCTCGACGTCGTCGCCGAGGACTGCGCGGACCTCGCCCCCGACGGCGTCGTCCGCCTGAGCGGCTACCACCGCACGGTCGGCGATCTGCTCCACGATCTGCTCTATGCCGTCTACGACGCACCCCTGCACCGCCCGGAACGGGACGAACTGCTCGCCTGCGTCCGGGAGATCGGCGCGGTCGTCGTCCTGGACGACGCCGAGATCGGCGGCGCCGCCCTCGATGAGCTGCTCGACGCCACGCCCGAGTGCGCGTTCCTGATCGCGGCCACCCCCGAGGTGCCCGCGCCGTCCGCCGACTCCGCGCTGGAGGAGGTCTTCCTCGGCGGTCTGGAGCGTGCCGACGGCCTGGAGCTGCTGGCGCGTGCCGCCGGCCGGGCGCTGAACGAGGACGAGGCCAACTGGGCCGGCGACCTCTGGTTCGAGTCCGAGGGCCTGCCGCTGCGCTTCGTCCAGGCGGGCGCCCTGCTGCGCCAGCGCGACCAGTTGCGGGCCGGGGTCGGTGCCGTCGACGAGTACGGCGTCTTCGAGGACGAACTGCCCGCCGACGCGGACGCCGACGAGCTCTTCGGCGCCGAGGACGGCGTGGAGATCCCGCTGCCGGCCCTCGGGGAGGCCGCCGCGCCCGCCCCGCTGCTCGCCTCCCGGCTGAGCGCCTCCGCCCGCGCCACCCTGCGCATCGCCGTCGCGCTCGGCGGTGAGGTGCCGGACCAGGCCCATCTGCCGGCCCTCGTCGACGACACCCACGCGGACGCCGCCCTCGGTGAGCTGGCCGCCTGCGGTCTGGTCTCACCGGTCGGCACCGCCTACCGCCTCGCCGCCGGGGTGCGCACCCAGCTGCTGGCCGCCGGATACGGCGAGGGCGTCGCGGACCGCGCCCTGGCCGCCGCCCGGCACTACGCCTGGTGGGCCGCGCACCCCTCGGTCACCCCGGAGCGGGTGTGCGCGCAGGCGGACGCCCTGCTCGCCGCGCTCACCGTGCTGGTGCCGAGTACCACGGCGCCTGCCGAGGACGAGGAGAGCGCGACCGTCCTGCTCGCCCGGACCGCCGCGCCCGCCTTCGCCTCCGGGCTGCACTGGAGCGCCTGGGAGCGGGCGCTCAGGGCCGGTGCGGAGGCCGCCAGGCTCGCCGGAGACGTGGGTGAACAGGCCTACTTCCACCACGAGTTGGGCATCCTCGCGATCTGCGACGGACACTTCGACCGGGCCCGTGCGGAACTGGAGGCCTCCATCGGCCTGCGCGGCGCCCTCGCCGACAAGCGGGGCACCGTGGCGGGCCGCCGCGCCCTCGCGCTGGTCGCCGACCGCACCGGGGACACTCCCGGCATCGGCATCCCGGCCGGGGTCGGGGCGATGGCGGGGGAGGAGGTGCCCGACGCGCGTCATGAGGAGTCCCAGTCGCCGCCCGGCGGGACACCGACCGCGTTCCCGCCGCTCCAGCCGCCCACGGACGACCCCGCCCACGTCATCCACCGCACCTCGGCCGCCGGGCCGTCACGCAAGGCCCGGGGCGGTCTGAAGGGACTCGCCAAGCGGAACCTCGTCGCGGCGGGCGCGGGCGCCCTGTTGGTGGCGGTGCTCGGCACCGTGGTGACCCTCGGCGCCACCTCCGACGGTGAGGCGGGCAGCCCCTCCGACCAGGTCGGCGTGAACCCCTCGGCCAGCCAGGGCATCGGCGACGACAGCCTCGGCGCGGACGAGGCGGACGACGGCGAGGGCGACGGCTCCGGAGACACCGGCACCGCGACCAGCCGCCCGACGGATCCGGGTCCCGACGGCACCCTGGGCACCTCCGACGACCCGACCCCGACCGACACGGGCGAGCCGTCGGACGACCCGAGCGGCGGCGACGGTTCGGGCAAGCCGACGAACTCCCCGACGAAACCGCCGAGTTCGTCGACCAAGCCGCCGTCGACCACGAGGCCACCGACCTCGTCGACGCCGACCCCGACGCCGACCGAGACCGAGACGTCTCCGACGCCGACCCCGACTCCCACCGAGACGGAGCCGTCCACGACGCCGTCCACCTCGGACTCGGCGAGCGGTCCGGCCACGTCCAGCGCCCCGGCGGAGACCAGCAGTTCCGCGAGCGCGCCGCAGAGCCCGAGCACCTCGGCGGACGTGATCTGACCTCCGCTCGCGGCACACGAAAGGCCGGGTCCTCTCCCAGGACCCGGCCTTCGTCGTCGTAGCGCCAGGACTTCGTCGTAGCGCCGAGCCTCAGAACAACCGCAGCTTGTCGTCCTCGATGCCCCTGAGCGCGTCGTAGTCGAGCACCGCGCAGCCGATGCCGCGGTCTGTGGCCAGGACCCGGGCCTGGGGCTTGATCTCCTGGGCCGCGAAGATGCCACGGACCGGGGCCAGGTGGGGGTCGCGGTTGAGGAGCTCCAGATAGCGGGTGAGCTGCTCCACGCCGTCGATCTCACCGCGGCGCTTGATCTCCACCGCGACCGTCTTCCCCTCGGCGTCCCGGCAGAGGATGTCCACCGGGCCGATCGCCGTCATGTACTCGCGCCGGATCAAGGTGTAGCCCTCGCCCAGGGTTTCGATGCGGTCGGCGAGGAGCTCCTGAAGGTGTGCTTCCACGCCGTCCTTGATCAGGCCCGGGTCGACGCCGAGTTCGTGCGAGGAGTCGTGCAGGATCTCCTCCATCGTGATGATGAGCTTCTCGCCCCCCTTGTTGGTGACGGTCCACACGCCGTCCTCGTCACCTGTGCCCTCTTTCAACGAGCACGGCGGGGACATCCAGTTCAGAGGCTTGTAGGCCCGATCGTCCGCGTGGATGGACACACTGCCGTCCGCCTTCACAAGGATCAGACGGGGGGCGGACGGGAGATGGGCGGTGAGCCGGCCCGCGTAGTCCACGGAGCATCGGGCAATGACGAGACGCATGGTCGGCAACGCTACTCGACGGGCCAGTGTGCACGCGATTCGCCCTGGAAGAGCCCTGTTCAGTACTGGCCGATTGTGTTCCTACAGGGACTTGTCCATGTACGCATTCTTCTGGTGCCGTCACGGTCTGTTGCCTACCGTAGTAAACGGGAGGTCGCGAACCGTGCACGCAGAGTGTTCGAGACGTGAACTCCCCGTCCCTGTCCGGCAACCCCTGGTGTTCGGGGGTGCGAGAGGAGAACTCATGTCGCTCGACGTCTCACCGGCCCTATTGGAACAGGCCGAGCGAGGCGAGGTCGACGAAGCAGCCTTCGTCGACTGCGTCCGGACCTCCCTGCCCTACGCATGGGAGATGATCAGCTCCCTGGTGGCTCAGCTGAAGGTCGACGGTGGAGAGTTCGCCGACAACCAGACGCCCCCGCCGGACGAGCAGGCGCGTGGCCAGCTGCTGCGTGCGCTTGCGAGTGACGCGATACGCGGCGCACTGCAAAGGCACTTCGGTGTGCGGCTGGCCTTCCAGAACTGCCACCGGGTGGCGGTGTTCCCGTTGGACTCCTCGGTCGACGAGACGCTGGCCCGCTTCACGTCGGTGCGCAACCAGCTGTTGAACCAGTCTCCGGAGCTGCGGGACTGCTGATCCCGTGAGCCGCTTGCTTGCCGCTCCGTACGCGGGAGGTGCATTCAGTACCGGGGCGGCAAGCGTCCGGTCGGGCATGTGCGTCAGCCGAGGTGCGGGAGCACCTCGGCACCCAGCCGCCGTACGTTCTCCTCGGTGGCCGCCAGATCGCCCGAGCCCTCGACGAGCAGGGCGAAGCGGGAGATGCCGGTCCGCTCGCTGGTCGCCGCCAGCCGGTCCGCGCACAGCCGGGGAGTGCCCACCGGGTGCAGTCCGCAGAGCAGTTCGGTGTACGCAAGGGGATCCCGCATCGCCCGGTGCCGTCCGTCCACGGTCACATGGGCCTCAAGGCCCTGCCTGAGCCAGCCCGGCATCGCCTTCAGCAGCGTCTCCGCCGCGTCCGTGCGCCGGTCGGCGATCTGGCAGACGCCGGCCGAGACATGGGCCGCGGCCCGGATCTCCTCCGGGCTCCGCCCGGCCGCGCGCGCGTGCTCCCGCCACAGGGCGACCATCTCCGCCTTCTCCTCGTCGCCCACATGCATCCCGAGCAGCATCGGCAGCCCCCGCTCGGCGGCCAGCCGTACGCTCTTCGGCGAGGTACAGGCGACGACCACCTCGGGTCCGGGCGCGCCCGACAGTGCCTCGGCGGGACGCGGGACGACGGGGACCTCGCGGAAGGAGAAGCGTTCCCCCGAGGCGGCGACCGAGGGCTCGCGCAGCCACCGCAGCAGCAGATCGAGTGATTCCGGGAACCCCTTCTCGTAGGACTCCAGACCGGAGCCGAAGACCTCCAGGTCGACCCAGGGCCCGCCGCGGCCCACGCCCAGCGAGAAGCGGCCGCCGCTCGTCAGATGCAGCAGCGCGGCCTGCTCGCCGACGGCGACGGGATGGGCGGTGGGCAGTACGGTGACGGCGGTGCCGACGCGGATCCGGCGGGTGCGGCCCAGCAGCAGTGCGGCGAGGGTGATCGCCGACGGACAGGTGCCGTACGGGACGAAGTGGTGCTCGGCCAGCCAGACCGAGTCCAGACCCGCCTCTTCCGCGACCTCGGCCGAGCGGACCGCGCGGTGCAGCGCCTCCCCCTGGCCCTGCCCCGGGAACTGGGCCGCCAACACGAAACTTCCAACGTGCATGGTTCTTTTCCTGCTTCCTTGGCTCCGACGCGGAGCTCCCCCACCCGGCATAACCGTCTGACACGTGCCGAGGACACGGCTTGACGGAGGGATTTGCGGATTGTCTGCAGAATGTGGTGCCGGGGCAGGGGACTTGTGGCGATTGGTGGCCTACGCGTACCCCTGTCCGGGCCGCGTAGGCTGGACACGGCCCCTGCTTCCTGTATAGCCCCGTGAGGTGTCCCGTGTCCCCGCGTCGCAACCGTCCCAAGGCCGGCGGTGCGTCGGCCGCCTCCGGCCGGAGCGCCGAGGACGACCGCTCCGGCCGCTACGGCGGCTGGCAGTCCTCGGAGGAGTGGCAGGGCGAGACGTGGAACGTCCGGCACGTGGCCGGTGCCAGCGCGCAGGGCAAGTCCTACCGCTGCCCCGGCTGCGACCAGCTGATCCCCGACGGCGTCCCGCACGTGGTGGCCTGGCCGGACCACGCCGGCGTCGACGACCGCCGCCACTGGCACAAGTCCTGCTGGAACGCGAAGGACCGCCGCACCACGAGGGTGCAGCGGTCCCGTAACGCGCCGAAGTTCTAGCCGGATCACACGTCCCGCTTCTCCAGCAGCGCGTAGGCCCCGGCGAACGCGGCCGCCGTCACGGCCAGCATGAACCACAGCGGGTCCCAGCCGGACGGGCCCGTGTCGGTGAGGGACTGGGAGTAGAAGACGCTCAGCTGGTTCGGGATGGAGTACTCGAACAGCGCCTGGCGCAGGTCCTCCAGGGACTCCGAGAACATGAACAGCGCGATCACCAGCGGCGCCAGCAGCAGACCGATCATGATGGTGATGGCGCCCGCGGAGTGCCGGATGATCGAGCCGACGACCAGCGACAGCAGGCCGAGCAGCGCGATGTAGAGCGAGACGCCGACCGTGCCCTTCAGCCACTCCGAGCCGGACGGCTCCCGCGCGTCGCTCAGCATGGAGACATCGGCCAGCGCGACGAGCACCGACGAGCACAGGGTGACCGTGAAGGCCACCACGAAGAACACCATCCCCTTGGCCAGCAGCACCCGCCCACGGGACGGGCAGGCGGTCATCGTGGTGCGGATCATCCCCGTGCCGTACTCCGAGGCCGTGGTCAGCACGCCCAGCGTCATGACGCACATGATGCCGAGCAGCAGCCCGAAGAAGCCGAACGACAGCGGGTTCTCGCCCACCAGATCGCCCTCGGTGGCATTGGCGGACACCAGCGCCGCGGTGGCCAGGCCGATGCCGATCACCAGCACCACGAAGACGCCGAGCGTCCACATCGTCGAGCGCACCGACCGGATCTTCGTCCACTCCGAGGCGAGGGCGTGGCCGAGGTGGGTGCGGGTCACCGGGATCGGCGAGGTGTACGCGGGGTACGAAGCGCCGGGCGCCGCCTGCCAGTTCGGTGCGGCGGTCTGCGGCATCGGGGGCTGCGGGGTGCTCATCGGGCGTCCTCGGGCTTGGTCGTGTCGACGGCGGGAGCGGGGGCCGCGGCGGGCGCGGGCTGCGTGTACGGGTTCGGGGCGGACGCCGGGGCGGCCGGGGCCGCGACGGGCGCCGCCGGGGCGCCGTACGGGCCCTGAGGGGGCGCGGGCTGGCCCTGCGGCATCGCGAAGGGCTGGCCGCCCTGCTGGGGCGGCGGCGGGGCGTACCAGCCGGGCTGGCCCTGCCCCGGCACCGGCATCTGCGGCTGCGCGCCGGGCGGCAGCGGCTGCTGGAGCCCGGCCTTGGGGTCGATCGTGGAGCGGTAGTCGACGGCGCCCTGCGTCATCCGCATGTACGCCTCCTCCAGCGAGGCCTGGTGCGGCGACAGCTCCCACAGCCGTACGTCCGTCTCGTGCGCGATGTCGCTGATGCGGGGCAGCGGGAGCCCCGTCACCCGCAGCGCGCCGTCCTGCTCGGGCATGACATGGCCGCCCGCCTCGGCCAGCGCCGTGGCGAGCTTCTCGCGCAGCGGCGGCTCGGTGTCGGGCGTCCGCACCCGCGCGAAGCCGGCGGAGTTCGCGGCGATGAAGTCCTGCACGCCCATGTCGGCGAGCAGCTGGCCGCGCCCGATGACGATCAGGTGGTCGGCGGTCAGCGCCATCTCGCTCATCAGGTGCGAGGAGACGAAGACCGTACGGCCCTCCGCGGCGAGCGACTTCATCAGGTTCCGCACCCAGAGGATGCCCTCGGGGTCGAGGCCGTTGACCGGCTCGTCGAAGAGCAGCACCTGGGGGTCGCCGAGCAGCGCCGCGGCGATGCCGAGCCGCTGGCCCATGCCGAGCGAGAAGCCCTTGGAGCGCTTCCTCGCCACGTCCTGGAGGCCCACCACGCCGAGCACCTCGTCGACCCGGCGGGCCGGGATGCCGGACAGCTGGGCGAGGCTCAGCAGGTGGGTGCGGGCGGTCCGGCCGCCGTGCACCGCCTTGGCGTCCAGCAGCGCGCCGACCTGGCGGGGGGCGTTGGGCAGCTTGCGGTACGGATAGCCGCCGATCGTCACCTGCCCCGCGCTGGGGTTGTCCAGGCCGAGGATCATCCGCATCGTCGTCGACTTGCCGGAGCCGTTGGGGCCCAGGAAGCCGGTGACGGCGCCGGGCCGCACCTGGAAGGAAAGGTTGTACACAGCGGTCTTGTCGCCGTAGCGCTTGGTCAGGCCGACTGCCTCGATCATGCTCCGCACCCATCGAAAGGTTCAGGACAGCGGGGCACACGCCCCCGTAAGGGTTAGGAGGATATCCGGGCGCTGACGGTTCCCTTCAAGACAGCGCAAAGAAAGAAATCCCCAGGGCCTGTCCTAGGCGTCCCGCTTCTTCAGCAGGACGAACCCGCCCGCGAGTGCCGCGACCACCCACAGCACCATGATCGCGAGCCCGCCCCAGGGTCCGTACGGGGTGTCGTTGTCGACCGGGGTGACCACCTGCATGATCTTGCTGCCGGCCTGGTCGGGCAGATAGCGGCCGATCTTCCTGGTGGCCGGCACATTGCCGAGGATGTTGGAGACCAGGAAGAAGAACGGCATCAGGATGCCCAGCGACAGCATCGGCGAGCGCAGCATCGCGGCGACGCCCATCGAGAACACCGCGATCAGCGTCATGTAGAGGCCGCCGCCGATGACCGCCCGCAGCACTCCCTCGTCACCGATGGACGCCTTGTGCTCGCCGAGCATCGACTGGCCCAGGAAGAAGGTGACGAAGCTGGTGAACAGGCCGACCAGCAGGGAGAGCCCGGCGGCCACCGCGATCTTGCTGAACAGGAAGGAGCCGCGCTGCGGCACCGCGGCCAGCGAGGTGCGGATCATGCCGGTGCTGTACTCGTTCGACACCACCAGCACCCCGAACACGATCATCGCCAGCTGGCCGAGGCTCATTCCGGCGAAGCTGATGAAGGTCGGGTCGAAGGAGAGCTGGTCCTCGCGGTCCATCTTGTCGAACTCGTTCTTCGACAGCAGCGCGATCAGCATGCCCAGCGCCACGGTGACCACCACGGCCAGGGAGAGCGTCCACACCGTCGACGCCACCGAGCGGATCTTGGTCCACTCCGAGCGGATGACCTGACTCGTCGCCACCGCTCAGCCCTCCTTCCGCCAGCCCTCGCCCCACGGCTGCCGCTGCTCCGGGGGCGTCTGGGAGTGCGCGTGGTACTCCACCGACTCCGCGGTCAACTGCATGAACGCCTCCTCCAGGGACGCCTGCTGCGGGCTCAGCTCGTGCAGCACGATCCGGTGCTGCGCCGCCAGCTCCCCGATCCGCTCCGGCTTGCCCCCGTCCACCTCCAGCGGGCCGCTCCCGGTCTGCACGACCGTCATCCCAGCCCGCTGGAGGACGTCGACCAGCCGGTCCCGGTGCGGGGTGCGGATGCGGACGTAGGAGCGCGAGTTCTGTGCGATGAAGTCGGCCATGGAGGTGTCGGCGAGCAGCCGGCCCTGGCCGATGACGACGAGATGGTCGGCGGTCAGCGCCATCTCGCTCATCAGATGCGAGGAGACGAACACCGTCCGGCCCTGCGCGGCCAGCGACTTCATCAGATTGCGGATCCAGTGGATGCCCTCGGGGTCGAGCCCGTTGACCGGCTCGTCGAACATCAGGATCCGTGGATCGCCGAGCAGCGCGCCCGCGATGCCGAGCCGCTGGCCCATGCCGAGCGAGAAGCCCTTGGCCTTCTTCCTCGCCACCGCGGTCAGGCCCACGGTGTCGAGGACCTCGTGCACCCGCGCCCTCGGGATGCCGTTGCTCTGGGCGAGACAGAGCAGATGGTTGAAGGCGCTGCGCCCGCCGTGCATGGCCTTCGCGTCCAGCAGCGCCCCGATGTACTTCAGCGGGTCCTTCAGCTGGTCGTAGTGCTTGCCGTCGATCCGCACATCGCCCGCCGTCGGCCGGTCCAGGCCCAGCAGCATCCGCATGGTGGTGGACTTGCCGGCGCCGTTGGGGCCGAGGAACCCGGTCACGATGCCGGGTCTGACGGAGAAGGTGAGGTTGTTGACCGCCACCTTCTCGCCGTAGCGCTTGGTCAGCCCCTCTAGCTCGATCATGCGGACACGCTAAAACGGGACAAAGCCCTCTGCCACCTCAGTGGCAGAGGGCTTTGCAGGTGCTCAGCGGCTGTACGCCGAGGCGTTACCGGGACCGCTGTTACCGGGTCTGCTGCGCCGGAACCCCACGGGAGATCGGCTCGTCCTCGGCCGGGGTGCCGGCCGCGGCCACAGCGGCGCCGGTGAGGGTCGCCAGCATCTCGCGCACGTTCGTCAGCTGGGCGTTGATCGAGTCGCGGCGGTTGGTCAGCGCGGCGAGCTCGCGCTCGGATTCCGAACGGATCCGGTCGGCCTTGGCGTTCGCGTCCGCGACGATGTCCTCGGCCTGGCGCTGCGCGGTCTCCACGGTCTGGCGGGCGCGGCGCTCGGCGTCCGTGCGCAGCTTCTCGGCCTCCAGGCGGAGCTGCTCCGCGCGGTGCTCGATCTCCGCGAGGCGCTTCTCGGCCTTCTGCTGACGGGAGGCGAGGTCGCGCTCGGACTGCTCGCGGCGCTTGGCCAGGTTGGTCTCGAAGTCGGCGGCGGCCTGCGCGGCCTTGGCCCGGGTCTCCTCGAAGAGGGCGTCCGCCTCCTCGCGCTTGGACTGCGCGTCCTTCTGCGCCTCGGAGCGCAGCTGGGCAGCTTCGCCCTTGGCCTTCTCGACGATCCGGACGCCCTCGTCCTCCGCCTTGGACTTGCGCTCCGCCGCGAACGATTCTGCGTCGTTGCGGACCTGCTGGGCCGCCGACTCGGCCAGCTCGCGGTGCTGCTCGGCGGCGCGCCGGGCCTCCTCGCGCAGATCCTTGGCCTCTTCCTCGGCGAGACGCAGGATCTTCTCGACACGCGCGCCGAGACCGGCGTACGACGGCTCGGCGTCGGTCACCTGGGCCTGGGCGTTCTGCGTTTCGAGGTGGAGCTCCTCGATGCGCTTTTCCAGAGCGGTGATGCGGGCGAGAGCGCTGTCACGGTCGGAGACGAGCTTGGAGATCCGTTCGTCCACCTGAGCGCGGTCGTACCCACGCCGCACAAGCTCGAAGCCGTAGGGGGAAGTGTCGCTCATGGGGTTCCTGTCGAAAGAGACCGGTGAGGTGATAGGTGGAATCCTAGGGGCCGAAGCGGTGTGTCATCGAGCGGATACGTGTTTGATCTGGAGAATGACACCCCTTTTGAGTGGCTAACCGTCGGACGCCTTGCCAAAAACTGGGTCAAAGGCCCCAGATGACACCGGAATCAGTTCGCTCCGCTAGCCTTCCGACGGCTTGCCACCCGATCGAGGGGCGCCGACCGTCGCGCCGGCCCTGACCCCACCGTCCTTGCCCGCCGCCGGGGTCTCGAAGGACTCCAACGCCTCCAGCACATCCTGGACCCGGGAGATCTCGGCGTTGATGTCCTCACGCCGGCGCACGAGCACCTCCAGCTCGCGCTTGCCCTCCTCGACCGTCCGCTTGGCCTCGCGGATCGCCTCGGCCCTGAGCTCCTCGGCCTCCCTGATCAGCGAGCTCTTCTTCTGCTCGGCCTCCTTGAGCAGGCCCTCAGCCTTCTTCACCGCGGCGATCCGGACCTTGCCCGCCTCGGAGTTGGCCTCCGACACCAGCTCCTTCGCCTTCGCCTGGGCCTTCTCCAGCTGCTCCTCGGCGGCCTTGATCAGCGCGTCGCAGCGGTCGCCGGTCGACTTCATCGTCTCCGCGGCCTCGCGGCGGGCCCGCTCGTGCAGCTTCTCGATCTCACCGGTGATGCGGTCGCGCAGCTCCTCCGCGCGCTCCCTTATCGCGGTGGCGTCCCGGCGGGCGCCGACGAGCAGCTCGTCCGCGTCCGTACGCGCCTTCTCCACCCGGGAGTTGCCCTCGACCGTCGCCTCCGCGACCAGCCGGTCGGCCTCCTTGCGGGCGGCGCCCACCATGGTGTCGGCCTGGCCCTCGGCGTCCGCGGTCGTCTTGTGCGCCTGCGTCTGCGCCTCGGTGAGCAGCTTGTCGGCCTCGGCGGCGGTCTCCGTGATGAGCGTGTCGACCTGCTCCGCCGCCTCCGAGCGCCGCTTGTTGGCGTCCTTGCGGGCCTCGTCCAGGGTCCGCTCGGCCTCCTCGCGCGCGGCCGCGGTGACCCGCTCGGCCTCCGCCAGCGCGTCCGCCTGCACCCGCTCCGACTCGGCGCGGACCCGCTCGGCGTGCTGCTGCGCGGAGCCCACCGTCTCGGCGGCCTCGGCACGCAGCCGCTCGGCGTCGCCGGTGGCGTCCGAGATCAGCCGCTCGGCGCTCGCGACCGACTCGGTGCGGACCCGCTCGGTCTCCTCCGCGGTCTCGGTGGTGAGCCGCTCGGCCTCCGAACGCGCCTCGGTGATGAGGGTGTCGGCCTGCGTCGCCGCGTCCGAACGGATGCGGTTGGCGTCCTCGCGGGCGTCCGCCCGGGTGCGCGCGGCCGCCTGGTCGGCCTCCGCGATGGCGTCCGAAGCCTCGGTACGGACCCGCTGGGCGTGCTCGGAGGCGTCCGTGCGCAGCCGCTCGGCCTCCGCGATCGCCTCCGACATGGTCCGCTCGGCCAGCGCCTTGGCGGCATCCGACTCCTGCGCGGCCTCGCGCCGGATCCGGCCCGCGTCCTCCGAGGCCCGCTCCCGCTCCGCGTAGGCGTCGCCGCGGACCCGGTCCGCCTCCTCCTCGGCCTCCCGCCGGGTGCGCTCCGCCGCGTGCTCGGAGGCGCTGCGCAGCCCCTGGATCTCCTCCTGGGCCTGCTCGTGCAGCCCGGTCACCGAGTCGCGCACCTGCTGTGCGTGCTGCTCGGCCGCGGACACCATCTCGGTGGCCCGCCGGTCCGCCTCCTCGACCAGCCGGACCGCCTCGGCCTGCGCCTCCTCCACGCGGTTGCGCGCCGAGGCCAGCAGCTCCTCGCTCTGCTCGCGGGCCCGCTCCCGCTCCTGGTCGGCCTCCTGACGCGCCGAACCGAGGGTCTCCTCGGCCTCGCGGCGGCGCCGGACGGCCTCCTCCTGGGCGGCGGCCAGCGTCTCCGACGCCTCGGTGGCCAGCCGCTCGGCCGCGGCCTGCGCCTCGGCACGGAACCGGTCGGCGCTGTCCTGCGCCTCCGACTTCAGCCGCTCCGCCTCGGCCGCGGCCTCCGACCGCAGGCGTACGGCGATGGTCTCGCCCTCCGCGCGGGACGCGGACGCGTCCGACGCGGCCTCGTTGCGCAGCCGCTCGGCCTCCGCCTCGGCCTGCTGCTGAAGGGTGCGGATCCGGTCGGCGGACTCCGTGCGCAGCCGCTCGTTCTCCTCGGCGGCCTCGCGGCGGATCCGCTCGGCCTCCTCACGGGCGTCGGTCAGCGCCTGCTCGGCGGCCGTCAGCCGCTGCTCGGTCTCGGTCCGAAGCCGGGTCAGCCCCTCGGCGGCCTCCTGGCGCCGGACCTCTATGGCCCGCTCGGTCTCCTCGCGCAGCTCGCGCGCGGCCCGCTCGGCCTCGGCCCGGATGCCCTCGGACTGCTCGACGACCTCGTCGCGGTGACGCTCGGCCTCCTGCCGGGTGCGCTCCAGGGTCTCCTCGGCCTGCCGGCGCAGCGTCGTGGCGCGCTCGATGGCCTCGGTGCGGACCTTCTCGCTGTCCGCCGTCGCGCCCTGACGCAGTTCGTCGGCGTCCTGCCGGGCCTTCGACAGCAGTTCCTCGGCGGTCTTGGCCGCCTCCTCGATCTGCTGGACGGCCTCCTTGCGGGCCTCCGCGCGGATCTTCTCGCCCTCGGCGACCGCGTCGGAGCGCAGCTGCTCGGCCTCGCCGCGCAGCCGGCGCGCCTCCTCCTGGAGCTCGACCGTCTTGGCGCGGTACTCCTTGGTGTCGTCCTTCGCCGCGCCCTTGAGCTGCTCGACGATGTCATGCGCCTCGGCGCGCAGCCGGTCCGACTCGGCCTCCGCCTCGCGGCGGATCCGCTCGGCCTCCTCGGCGGCGGCCTTGTTGGTGTTCTGCGCGTCCTCCTGCGCCTTGATGAGGACGTCCTCGGCGGTCTTGGCCGCCTTCGACAGCTGGGTCGCGCTCTCCTCGGCGGTGAGCGTACGGGCCTTCTCGGCGGCCTCCGTGAGGACCTTCTCGGCCTCCGCGCGGGCGTCCGCGACGACCTGCTCGGCGTCCGCCTTGGTGGCCTCGGCCTCCTTGGTGGCCTCGCTGACCAGCCGGGCGACCTGCTCCTTGGCCGTACGGGTGCGCTGCTCGTTGGCCGACTCGGCGCTGCTGAGGGTCTTGGCCGCGGCCTCCTTGGCCTCGGTGAGGACCTTCTCCGCCTCGGACTGCGCCTTGCGCAGCGCCTCCTCGGCCTCCGCCATCCGCTGCTCGGCGGCCCGGCTCAGCTCACCGGCCTGGCGGCGGGCCGAGTCCGACTCGGTGGCGGTGGAGCTGCGGAGCTGCTCGGCGTGGTCGGTGGCCTCCTGGGCCTGGGTGGAGGCTGCGTTCAGCAGCCGCTCGGCGTCGGTACGGGCCCGGCGCAGCAGCTGCTCGGCCTCCGCGCGGGCGGCCTCGGCCTCGCTCTGGAGGCGCTGGCGGGCCTCGCCGGTGACCCGCTCGGCCTCGGCGCGGGCGGTCGCCATGGCCTGATCGGCCTCGGTCCGGGACTCGTCGATGAGCCGGCGGGCCTGGGACTCGCTGCGGGCGCGCAGCTGCTCGGCCCACGCCACGTTCTCGTTGACATGGCTCTCGACGGTCTGGCGGCGCTCGGCCAGCTCCTGGTCGAGCTGCTGCCGGCGGGTGACCGCCTCCTGGTGCAGCTCCGCCTGGAGCCGCGCGGCCTGCTCGGCGTGCTCCTGGAGGATGCGCTGCGTCTGCGCGCGGGCCTGGCTCAGCTCCCGCTCGGCGTCCTGCCGCAGCTGGTCGGCCTGGATCTGCGCGTTCCGCAGCAGCTGCTCGGCCTGATAGCCGATGTCACCGCCGCCGAAGTCGGGCCGGGACATGATGGTGCGCCGCGCCTCGTGCAGCTTGGCGCGCAGCACCTCGACCTGGTAGCCGAGGTCCTCGGCGTGCTGGATCGCCTTTTCCCGCTCGGTCTTCAGCCGATCCATCTCGGCCTCGAACCGAGAGAGGTGGTCGACGTCAGCCGCCGGCTCTCGCTCCTGGCGTTCGTAGCCCCGCACTGCGCGGTCCCATCCGTCCCCTGGTCGCAAGTCTCTCCGTACGAGCTCCGTCCATCCGCCGAACGGGGCCCCCGGGGAATGGTGTCAGATCAACGACGGAGCATGGGCTGCTGCCCCGACGCTCGTCCCCCGAAACCCGGACCCCGGACCGCGGTCGAACGCCCGAGAGCGACGACCGACCCCAACCCTACCGGCCCATATGTACGAGGGTCAGTGCTCAGGTGACTCAACAGGCGCCGAAGTGACCAGTTCTGTCAGTACTCCATGACAATCCTTGGGGTGCAGGAAGGTGATTCGTGACCCCATGGAGCCGCGTCGCGGCTCCTCGTACAGAACGCGTACGCCCTTGCCCTTGATGTCGGCGGCGTCCGCGTCGACGTCCGCGGTGCCGAAGGCGATGTGGTGCACACCCTCGCCGTTCTTGGCGAGCCAATTGGCGACCGTGGAGTCCTCGCGGGTCGGCTCCAGGAGCTGGAGGTAGGACGCCCCGCCGTCGGACGTACCGTTGATCTTGAGCATGGCCTCACGGACCCCCTGCTCCTCGTTGACCTCCGAGTGGAACACTTCGAAGCCGTAGGTGGCCCGGTAGAACTCGACGGTCTTGTCGAGGTCGAAGCAGGCGATCCCGATGTGGTCGATTCGCGTCAGCATGGTTTTAGTGCAGCGCTCCCGGGGTGGTAACGCAACGTGCCAGCGATCACATCGACTGCACGGTGACGGCACGGAGTGCCACTCAGTACATTCGAAGTAAACCCTCGTTCACTCCTCGGCTGTGCAAGCTGGAAGGGGATCGCACCTCATGTCTGGAACGAACGGCACTACCTCGGTGATCGTCGCGGGCGCCCGTACGCCCATGGGACGGCTGCTGGGCTCGCTGAAGACCTTCTCCGGAGCCGACCTCGGCGGCTTCGCGATCAAGGCTGCCCTCGACCGTGCGGGGATCGGTGGCGACCAGGTCCAGTACGTGATCATGGGCCAGGTCCTCCAGGCCGGGGCGGGCCAGATTCCCGCCCGTCAGGCCGCGGTCAAGGCCGGCATCCCGATGAACGTCCCGGCGCTGACGATCAACAAGGTCTGTCTCTCCGGCCTCGACGCCATCGCCCTCGCCGACCAGCTGATCCGCGCCGGTGAGTTCGACGTGATCGTCGCCGGTGGCCAGGAGTCCATGACCAACGCGCCCCACCTGCTGCCGAAGTCCCGCGAGGGCTTCAAGTACGGCGCCATCGAGATGCTCGACGCGATGGCCCACGACGGTCTGACCGACTCCTTCGAGGGCATCGCCATGGGCGAGTCCACGGAGAAGCACAACACCCGCCTCGGCATCCGGCGTCCCGAGCAGGACGAGATCGCCGCGCAGTCCCACCAGCGGGCCGCCGCCGCGCAGAAGAACGGCATCTTCGAGGCCGAGATCACCCCGGTCGAGATCCCGCAGCGCAAGGGCGAGCCGGTCGTCTTCAGCAAGGACGAGGGCATCCGCGCCGAGACGACCGCGGAGTCGCTGGGCAAGCTGCGGCCCGCCTTCGCCAAGGACGGCACCATCACCGCCGGCACGTCCTCGCAGATCTCCGACGGCGCCGCCGCGGTCGTCGTGATGAGCAAGGCCAAGGCGCAGGAGCTGGGCCTTGAGTGGATCGCGGAGATCGGCGCGCACGGCAATGTCGCGGGCCCGGACAACTCGCTGCAGTCCCAGCCCTCGAACGCGATCCTGCACGCCCTGAAGAAGGAGGGCCTGGACGTCTCCGACCTCGACCTGGTCGAGATCAACGAGGCGTTCGCCGCCGTCGCGGTCCAGTCAATGAAGGACCTCGGGGTGTCCACGGAAAAGGTGAACGTCAACGGTGGTGCGATTGCCCTCGGCCACCCGATCGGCATGTCGGGCGCGCGTCTCGTGCTGCACCTGGCGCTGGAGCTGAAGCGCCGGGGCGGTGGCGTGGGCGCGGCCGCGCTGTGCGGTGGCGGTGGTCAGGGTGACGCGCTGATCGTGCGGGTTCCCAAGGCCTGACCTGTCTTTACTCGAGTGAACGGAGCTGTGATGCAGGACGTCTCCACGCTGGTGGCCCAGGCCAGGGAGGGCAGGCCGCGGGCCGTGGCTCGCCTGATCTCCCTGGTGGAGGGGGCGTCCCCGCAGCTCAGGGAGGTCATGGCGGCGCTGGCCCCGCTCACCGGCGGGGCGTATGTGGTGGGCCTGACGGGCTCGCCCGGGGTCGGCAAGTCGACCTCGACCTCCGCCCTGGTGACTGCGTACCGCAAACAGGGCAAGCGGGTCGGCGTGCTCGCCGTCGACCCCTCCTCGCCCTTCTCCGGCGGTGCGCTTCTCGGCGACCGGGTCCGGATGTCGGAGCACGCCTCCGACCCCGGCGTCTACATCCGGTCCATGGCCACCCGGGGGCACCTGGGCGGCCTCGCCTGGGCTGCCCCGCAGGCGATCCGTGTGCTGGACGCGGCGGGGTGCGACGTGATCCTGGTCGAGACGGTCGGGGTGGGCCAGTCGGAGGTCGAGATCGCGTCCCAGGCGGACACGTCGGTGGTGCTGCTCGCCCCTGGCATGGGGGACGGCATCCAGGCCGCCAAGGCCGGAATCCTGGAGATCGGTGACGTCTACGTCGTCAACAAGGCCGACCGGGACGGCGCCGACGCGACGGCTCGTGAGCTGAATCACATGCTCGGGCTCGGGGAGTCCCGTGGGCCGGGTGAGTGGCGGCCGCCGATCGTGAAGACGGTCGCGGCGCGGAGCGAGGGTGTCGACGAGGTCGTGGAGGCCCTGGAGAAGCACCGGGCCTGGATGGAGGAGCGGGGGGTGCTGGCGGAGCGCCGTCGGTCCCGGGCATCCCGTGAGGTGGAGACCATCGCGGTCACGGCGCTGCGTGAGCGCATCGGTGACCTGCACGGGGACCGCCGCCTGAGCGCGCTGGCGGACCGGATCGTGGCGGGGGAGCTGGATCCCTACCGGGCCGCGGACGAGCTGGTGGCGGGGCTCACTCAGGGCTGACCCGGCTTTTCCCTCGCCCCCGCCGCCCCTACCCGTCCCATCCCGGGGGCTGCCGCCCCGCCCCCGGACCCGCTGTCGGCCCCGAAAGGGCCTCGTCCTCAAACGCCGGACGGGCTGGAGGCGGGACGGGCTGCAGTAGGCGAGCGGGCCGACGTCAGTCGTCGTCGCCGTGGCGATCGTCGCTGTCGTCGTGGTCCTTCTTGTCGTCTCGGTCGTCGCTGTCGTCGTCCCGCTGGGCGCCGAGGACCTTGCCGGTGTCGGGGGCGACCTTGACGGTGTACTCGGTGCCGTCCGGCTTCACGACGTCCACGTCCCAGGTGTCGTCGCCGTCGTCCTCCAGGTCGACCGAGACGGCCGTACCCGGGGTGTGCTTCAGCGCGGCCGTCACGGCGTCGGCGGCGGTCACGGCCGCGGTGCGGACCTCGGCGGTGTCGTCGTCCCTGCCGTCGTCGTCCCTGCCGTCGTCGTCCCTGCCGTCGTCGTCCCGGTCGTCCGTGACCCGGACGTTCGCCTCCCCTGACGCGGGGGCGCTGTCGTCGTCCCCGGAGGCGTAGGCCGCGAAGCTGCCGCCTCCGATGAGGGCCGCCGCGGCGACGGTGGCGATGACGATGTTGCGCTTGGTCTTCATTCTGGTTCCTCCCCAGTTGGTCGGTCTCGACGGGAACCAATCTGCTGAACCGAGGCTGAGGGGAACCTGAAGGAGCCTGAAGATCGCTTCAGGTTGGCTCTGCCACCCTGGAGCGCATGCGCCTGCTGATCGTCGAGGACGAGAAACGCCTCGCCCTGTCCCTCGCCAAGGGCCTCACCGCCGAGGGATACGCCGTGGACGTCGTGCACGACGGGCTCGAAGGGCTGCACCGGGCGAGTGAGTCGCCGTACGACCTCGTGATCCTCGACATCATGCTGCCGGGGATGAACGGCTACCGCGTGTGCGGCGCGCTCCGGGCCGCCGGGCACGACGTGCCGATCCTGATGCTGACCGCCAAGGACGGGGAGTACGACGAGGCCGAGGGGCTGGACACGGGGGCTGACGACTATCTCACCAAGCCGTTCTCGTACGTCGTCCTCGTCGCCCGGATCAAGGCGCTGCTGCGGCGTCGCGGGCCCGGTGCCTCACCCGTGCTCGTGCACGGGGATCTGAAGGTCGACACCGCCGCCCGGCGCGTCCACCTCGGTGAGGGCGAGATCGCGCTCACCGCCAAGGAGTTCGCCGTGCTGGAGCAGCTCGTCACCCGGCCCGGCGAGGTCGTCTCCAAGGCGAGCATCCTGGAGCACGCCTGGGACTTCGCCTACGACGGCGACCCCAACATCGTCGAGGTCTACATCAGCACCCTGCGCCGCAAGCTCCGCCCCGGCCTCATCCGTACCGTCCGCGGCGCCGGGTACCGGCTGGAGTCGGGCCGATGAGACGCCTGTTCGGGTCGGTTCGGGCGCGGGCGACCCTCGGTGCCACGCTCGTCGTCGCGGTGGCGCTGGTCGCGGCGGGCGCCGCTGTGCTGCTGTCCCTGCGGTCCAATCTCATCGACCAGGCCGGGACCAAAGCCGAGCGCACCGCCCGGAACATCGCCGCCCAACTCGCCTCGGGCCGGCCCTACGGCGGGCTCGACCTGGACGATCAGACGCCGGTCCAGGTCGTCGACGAGGACGGCACGCTCGTCGCGGCCGGCGAGGACCTTGAGCGGATCAGTGGGACGGGGACGGCACAGGTCACCCCCAGCCCGCCGCGGCCCAGCCCGACCGGCGACGACGATGACGACGACGGTGATGATGACGACGTCTCTCTCGAACCCGGCGAGATCGACCCCGACACCGACTTCGCCGACGGTTCCGCGACCATCGACGGGACCACGGAGGACTACCGGTTCGCCACGGTCCGGGTCGAGGCCGGTGACCGGGGTCGGCTCACCGTCACCGCCGGGGGCTCGCTGGACGCCGAGCAGAGCGCGGTGAACACCGCGACCACCGTCATGCTGATCGGCTTCCCGCTGCTGATCGGCGTCGTCGCGGGCGTGACCTGGCTGGTCACCCGGCGCGCCCTGCGCCCGGTCGAGGGCATCCGGAGCGAGATGGCGGCGATCACCGCCTCCCAGGACCTGGCACGCCGGGTCCCCGAACCGGCCACCCACGACGAGGTCGCCCGCCTCGCCCGCACCACCAACGAGACGCTCTCGGCCCTGGAGGCCTCCGTCGAACGCCAGCGGCGCTTCGTCGCCGACGCCTCCCACGAACTGCGCAGCCCGATCGCCTCGCTGCGCACCCAGCTCGAAGTGGCCGCCGCGCATCCGGAGTTCCTGGACCTGGACGGGGCGGTGGCCGACACCGTACGGCTGCAGCATCTTGCCGCCGACCTGCTGCTGCTCGCCCGGCTCGACGCGGGGGAGCGGCCCACCGAGGCGCGGGTGGAACTCGCCGCGCTGGCCGAGGAGGAGGCCGAGGGGCGGGCGGGGGTGACCGTGGGGGCGCACGCGCCGGTGGAAGTGGCCGGATCGCGGGGGCAATTGGGGCGAGTGCTCGCCAATCTGCTCAACAACGCGGGCCGGCACGCCCGCTCCGCGATCACCGTGACGGTCCGCCGGGACGGGGTGTGGGCCGTGGTCCAGGTCGCCGATGACGGCGACGGTGTGCCCGAGGCCGACCGGGAGCGGATCTTCGAGCGGTTCGTACGGCTGGACGAGGCGCGCAGCCGGGACGACGGCGGCGCCGGGCTCGGCCTGGCCATCGCCCGCGATGTCGCCGAGCGGCACGGCGGCACGCTCATGGTGGGCAACGCGCCGGCAGGCGGCGCCCTGTTCGAGCTCCGCCTGCCGGTCGCCTGAGGATCAGTCCGGGGTCACGGGCGGCCGCGCTGGCCCCGCAGGTGCTCCGCGATCGGCTTGAGCGCCTTGTCCAGCTCCACCAGCGCCTCCGGCGTCAGCAGATCGATGAAGTGCCGGCGCACCGATGCCACGTGGTGCGGCGCGACCTTCTTCATCGTCTCCATGCCGTGCTCGGTGAGGACGGCGTAGAGCCCGCGGCGGTCGGACTCGCAGTTCTCGCGCCGGACCAGGTTCGCGTTCTCCATGCGGGTGATCTGGTGGGAGAGGCGGCTCTTGGACTGGAGGGTGGCGGACGCGAGGTCGCTCATCCGCATCCGTACGTCCTCCGACTCGGAGAGGTTCACCAGGATCTCGTAGTCGTTCATGGTCAGGCCGAACGGCTGGAGGTCCCTTTCGAGCTGGTAAGTCAACAGCCTGTTGACCTCCAGGTGGGTGCGCCAGGCGCACTGCTCCGCATCGGTCAGCCAGGGCGTGGCCGTCTCGGTCTCCATAAATGAAGTCTACCTAAAATGTTGAAAAGCGAACTAGTGAGGGCGGTGTGACAGTGCGCACGCGTTCGAAGTCGTCACACTCCGCAGACTACCGCTCACAGCCCGAAGCGACGCTGGAGGTCCCCCAGCTGTCCGGGAAGGCGCGGTGCGCCGGCTTGCTGTGAGCCACCTGCGGACCCACCGCTTCCGGGTACTCCGGCCTGGTGTGGAACCGTGCCCGTCGCCTGCTCGGCCATGAGGGCTTCCGAGGACTGCAGGAGCACGGTGCCGGCTCCCACAAACTCGAACTGGTGCTCCTCTCCGGAGGCCCCTCCGAGCCCTGTCATCGCACGTAGACCGCCCATCAGGCCGGTCATATAGCCGTAGTCGTAGTGATGGCACGGGGAGGGGCAGTCGGCCCAGCCGACGAGCGCCTGTGGATCCACCCGGATCGGGGGCTCCATGAACACCACCGGGCCGTTAGATGCGGCCACGAACTTTCCGGTTCCGATGAGGGTCAGAAAACCTGGCACGATCGACTGCTTCAGCGACAGACTTGGCTGAAAAGCGAGCAGGTTGCCTGAGCGAATGGTCAGGTTGCCGTCCTCGAGGTCGTACGAATTCACATCGAAGGCCCGGTCGGCGAGCAGCATCTTGCCCGAGCCCTCGGCGACGACCCAGTCGCTCGCGTGCAGTGGTGAATGGAAGGACGTACGGACAAGTCGGTCAAGCCGGCCGTGTCCGATGCCGTTGAAGTCGATCGAGCCGTAGTAGGCGATCATCTTCCCCTTCTGGAGGAACCACTGGCTCCCCTTGAGCTCCACGCAGAAGGTGTAGTGGTTGACGTTGTCGTCGGACGGCAGGGTCATCGGGTCATGGACCACGGGCCCCGCACCCGGGTAGGTGCTCACAGCTTCTCCTCCGAGGCCTGGACGTACACCGTGCCGCTGCCGCTGAGCTCCAGCTGGAAGGCCTCGCCGGAGCCCCGGCCCACCATGTCCCGCCAGCCGAGCGCGGTCGACAGTTTGTTGCGTACGTCACCTTGGTGGGCGACGTAGGCCTGGGGGTCGACATGGACCGGGCGCTGGGGGCTGATGGGGATCTCCAGGACCCCGCCATGGGCCATGACGGCGACCGAGCCGTGGCCCTTCAGGGTCGTGGTGAACAGGCCCTGGCCGGTGACCTGGCCGCGGACCATGCCCATCACCCCGCCCTGGGAGCCCATGAACATCGTGCCCTGCTCCAGGGTGCCCTCGAAGGCCAGCAGCCGGTCCGCCTCCACATACAGGGTGTCCCCGGTGAGGGCGATCACCTGGACGTGGTGGCCGCCGTGCCCGAACAGGACGGTGCCGCTGCCCTCGACCGTCATCAGCGGGGTGGCCTCACCCGCGACCCGGCGCCCCATCATCGACATCAGGCCGCCCTGGCCGCCGGAGGTATTGGGGGTGAAGGACACCTCGCCCTTGTAGGCGAGCATCGCGCCGCGCTGGCTGAACAGCCGCTGACCGGGCAGGACGGTCGCCTCGACCATCTTGGAGTTGATCTCACGCAAGGCCATCTCAGACGTCCCCCGCGATCGTGTTGCGCTCGCTCGGCTGTACGTAGACCAGGCCGTCGCCCTCGAAGCGGATCTGGAAGGCCTCGCCGCCGCCCTCGCCCATCAGCGTGCGGAAGGTGACACCGGACTGGAAGGACTGGCGGAGGTCGCCCTGATGGGCGATGTACGCCCCCGGGTCGACGGTCAGCGGGTACTGCGCGCTGACCCGCAGCACCACCGCCGGGCCGTCCGAGGTGATCGCCGCCTGTCCGTGCCCTTCGACGGTCGTGGTGAACAGGCCGTTGCCCTGCGAGGCGCCGCGCAGCCCCGTGAAGGTCGTGCCGGTCCGGAGCCCCCCGTCGGTCGCGAGCAGGTTGCTGGACTCGACGTAGAGCTTGTCCCCCTGGAGGCCGACGAGGTTGATCTCGGACGCGCGGTCCGCGAACCAGCAGGTGCCGTGCCCCTTCACCTCCATCACCGTCATCTGCTCACCGGTCAGGCGCCGGGTCACCATGCCCCGGATGCCCTCGCCACCCCCGCTGAGCTTCTTGAACGCCACTTGTCCGTCGTACGCGACCATCGAGCCGTTCTTCGCCTTCACGGCGTCCCCGGTCATCTCGACGGCGAGCACCTTGCTTCCTTGAAGTCGAAACATCGCCACGCTGCGAAGGTAGCCGGTCGTGGACGGCCGCCAACAGAGCCCCAAGCCGGAGATCGACCCTGAATGCCCCCTTAGGGGCCCCGGCCCGCAACCCGCCCCCCTTCGTTTGCTTCAATAGGTGATTGTTTGTGCTTGCGTTCACAAACTCCGACGTCTCTCCCATCGAAGGTGACCCGTGGACATCAAGACCGCCACCGCCCTCCGCCGCCTCCGCCTCGTCTCGGCGCCCGAGGCGGTGTCCTTCCTGCTGCTGCTGGTCTGCTCGGTGCTGAAGCGCACCACCGACTTCAACGCGGTCCCCGTGATGGGCGCGATCCACGGCGCCCTGTTCGTCCTGTACGTCATCTTCTGGGCCGACGCCTGGAACCGCGCGAAGTGGCCGGTCAAGACGGCCGTCGTCTACTTCGTCCTCTCCGTCCTGCCCACCGGCGGCTTCTTCGCCGAGCGCATGCTCAAGCGCGAGGCCGAGGACGCGGTCATCGCCACCCGCGCGCGCCAGGAGGGCGCGGTGAAGACGTCGTGATCGTCGCCTTCTCCGTGACGCCGCTCGGCGTCGGCGAGGACGTGGGGGAGTACGTCGCCGACGCCGTCCGGGTGGTCCGGGAGTCCGGCCTGCCGCATCGCACCGACGCGATGTTCACCTCGATCGAGGGCGAGAGCTGGGACGAGGTCATGGACGTCGTCAAGCGGGCCGTGGCCGCCGTCGAGGCGCGCGCCCCGCGGGTGTCCCTGGTCCTCAAGGCGGACATCCGCCCCGGGGTCACCGACGGTCTGACCTCCAAGGTGGAGACGGTGGAGCGGTATCTCGCCGCCGAGTGAGCGCACCAGCCACGAGAACCCCGGCCCCGCGCGGGCCGGGGTTTTCTCGCGCCCGGTGTTTGAGCGGTCGCTCAAAACCGTGTAGCTTCCTCTCCAGGAAGTTTGAGCAGTCGCTCAAAAAACAGGCTGACCTGGGGGAATCAGATGGGTCACACCGGTCTCTACATAGAGGCGCGGATCCGCGCCGATCTCGACGCCCTGTGGGCCCGCACCCAGGAGCCGTCCGAGCACCAGCGCTGGGACCTGCGCTTCAGCGAGATCGATTACCTCCCGCGCGAGCCGGGCGAACCGCAGCGCTTCCGCTACGCCACGCGCGTGCTGCCCTTCCTCACCGTCGCCGGCACCGGCGTCTCGGCCGGGGAGAAGGAGCGCCCCGACGGCACCCGCACCTCCGCCCTGCGCTTCTCCTCCCCGCACCCCCTCTCCCTGCTCGCCGAGGGCAGCGGCTACTGGCGCTACATCCCCGACGGCGACGGCGTCCGCTTCCTCACCGGCTACGACTACCGCCCCCGCTGGGGCGCCCTCGGCGCGCTCGCCGACCGGCTGCTGTTCCGCCCGCTCATGGGCTGGGCGACGGCCTGGTCCTTCGACCGGCTGCGGCTGTGGCTGGAGCGCGGCGTCACTCCCGAGCGGGCCCGGCTGAACTGGCTGGCGGAGCTGACCGTCCGCGCCCTCGTGATCGCCGTCGCCTGCACCGGACTGGGCCTGGAGTCACTGCTGCGGCTGCTCGGACCCTTCGCCGCCTCGGCGGCGTACCTCTGTCCGCTCCTGCTCGCCGCCGCCGTCTGCGTGGCGCTCTTCAAGTCGCCGCTGCCGGGCACCCCGGCCGCCCGCCGCTGTCTGCGCCAGCCGCTGACCCGGGCACGTGCCCCCCGACTCCTTCGCACCCTGGAGAACCCGCGATGACCTCGATCTTCCGCGCGGCCATGGGTGCCGACTTCGACCGCCTCCACCCGCAGGCGCAGCGCCGCTTCTCCGTCGGCCTGGCGAGCGGTGAGGCATGCACCGGGCGGGGTGTCATGGACCGTATCTGGCACGGCGGGGCATTCGTGAAGCCGTTCCTGGCCCTCGGCGCCACCCGCAACATCCTCGTCCCGCGCGAGGGCCGCCGGGTGCCCTTCGTGATCGAGAACGTTCCGTACACCGACAACTACGGGCGTGAGACGGTGACCTTCGTGCGCACCTTCGACCTGCCCGGCAGGCCCCGCCGCTTCGACGCCCAGATGGTGCTGAGCCCCCAGGGCGACCGCGTCCTCGACTACCTCGGCACCCACCAGCACCTCGCCACCGACCTGTACTTCGGGGCCGAGCCCGACGGCTCGCTGCTGATCCGCTCCGGCGAGCACCGCTTCCGGGAGGGTGTGCTGGACGTCCGGGTGCCCGAGCTGATCGGCGCCACGGCCGAGGTGCGCGAGTCCTACGACGACGCCGCCGGCCGCTTCCGTATCCAGGTCCGGGTGATGAACCGGTACTTCGGCCCCCTCTTCGGATACGAGGGCTCCTTCCGTGCCTCCTACACCGACATCCGGCGCTGCGGAGTGCGCCCCGGTCTGCGCCCGGTGCGCGAGGAGGCGCGCGCGTGAGCCCGGAGACCGCCAAGTCCCTGGAGACGAAGACCAAGCTCCTCGAAGGGGCGCTGCGGACGCTGACCGAGCAGGGGATCGCCAAGACGTCGGCGCGTACGGTCGCGGCCGCCGCCGGAGTCAACCAGGCGCTGGTCTTCTACCACTTCGGTTCGCTGAACGACCTGCTGGCGGCGGCCTGCCGGTACGGCGCCGAGCAGCGCGTCGCCCGCTACCGGGAGCGGTTCGCCACCATCACCTCGCTCTCCGAACTCCTCGCCCTCGGCCGGGGGATGCACGAGGAGGAGAGGGCCTCCGGCTATGTCTCCCTCCTCGGCCAGCTCCTGGCCGGAGCCCAGACCCACGAGAGCCTCGCCCCCGCCACGGCCGCCGGGCTCGATCTGTGGATCACCGAGATCGAGCAGGTCCTGACCCGGGTGCTGGCCGAGACCCCGTTCGGCGAGTTCGTGGACCCGCCGGGACTGGCGCGTGCGGTGGCGGCGTCCTTCGTGGGCATCGAGCTGTACGAGGGCGTGGACGCCCAGGGGGCGGGCGCCGCGCTGGACGCGCTGGAGCAACTCGGCCGTCTGGTCACGGCGCTGGACGAACTCGGCCCCATGGCCCAGCGCGCGGTCCGCCACCACCTACGGCGTACTCAGCGCTGACCCGTCGTCGCACAGCGCCTGCCCGGACAGCGTCCTCAGCGCCACGTCGATCGGGTGCTCCGACCCGTCCTCCGCCTGCTGCCACCGGGCGAGGTTCACCGCGACGGACATCTGGCGCCTGCCGTCGGACCGGGTCAGCGACAGCGTCCCGGCGCCCCAGACCGTACCGTCGTGGCCCCAGAAGGTGCCGCAGCCGGGAACGGTGAGCTTGTGCAGGCCGAGGCCGTACTCGATCGTCGAGCCGTCCAGGGCGATCACCGGGACGGTGCGCCGCATCTGCGCCAGCGCCGCCCGGCCGACGATCCGGCCGTCCAGCAGCCGGGCGTAGAAGCGGTTGAGGTCCTCCATGGTCGACACCAGGCCTGCGCCCAGAGTCACCCAGGACATGTTGTAGACGCTGTAGTCGTGGGGCGGGTCGAGCAGGCCGAAGAGGGCCTCGTACTGCTTCGAGTGCGGTCCCTTGATGCGCGGGCCGGCCGGGAACGCGGTGTGCTTCAGTCCGGCGCGCTCGATGACGTTGCGAGTGATGTACTCCTGCGCCGTGGTGCCGGTGACCTTGGCCAGGAGCTCGCCGAGGAGGGCGTAGTTGGTGTTGGAGTACACGCCCGGGGTGGCGCCGGGTTCGGCGGCCGGGGGCGCCGAGAGACCGAGTTCGATCAGTTCGGCGGGGGAGAACTCCCGGAACCGGTTGTCGTCGAGGCTCCGCGGCGACCTCTCCTGGAGCGAGGGGAAGGCGTGGGGGATGTGGTCGGGGATGCCGCTGGTGTGGTTGAGCAGCATCCGTACCGTGATCCGCCGGCCGCGCTCGCCCGGCACCAGGTCCGGCAGACAGCCGCCGATCGGCGCGTCGAGCCGGATCCGGCCCCGCGGTGCCGCATGTCGGCCCGGACCGGGCGCCCTCGACGAGGTGCTCCTGGACCGGCTGGCCATCGCCGTCGCGGCGGCCGTCGAGCGGTACGGCCCCGCCCGCACCACCATGGCCGACCCCGCCCTGGTCGAGCTGGCGATCAGCGCCACCACCGACGAGGCGGCCCGCGGCCGGGCGCTCAGGCTGCTGGGCTTCGCCGCCGGTCTGCCGGTCCACGCCGTCGCCGTACGCTCCGGCCTCCCGCTCGACCGCGTCGGCACCCTCCTCTGCCCGGCCCGCCCGGTGAAGGCCGCCCCGCTCGGCGATGTGGGGGTCGTGCTGGCCGCCGCCCTGGACCCCGCCCGCCTCCCGGCCGGCGTCCGTGCGGGCATCGGCGCCCCCGGCGGCCCCGAGTGCTCCTGGCGGCAGGCCCGGACCGCCCCGCGCTTCACCAGCGCGCGCGAGCCCGTCGTCCGCCACGCCGACCTGGGCGCCCTGGCGCTCCTCGCCGAGCTCGACGAGGACACCGTCCGCGCCAACCCCGACGTGGCCGCCATCGGCCGGATCGACCCCGAGGACCTGCGGACCCTGGACCTCTACTGCGCCACCGGCTCGCTGCGCCGGGCCGCCGAACTCCTCCACCTCCACCACAGCAGCGTCGCCCGCCGGATCGACCAGCTCGGGCGCGGTCTGGGCCTCGAACTCACCGAGCCCACCGGGCTGACCCGGGCCCGACTCGCCCTCACCGCATGGCGGCTGCTCGACGGCTGACGGGCCCTCTGACGGGCACCCACCTGGACGCCCCCAGTTCGACATGCCCATAAATCTCCATTTGTGTGGGGGTATCGGCGCGATCGTCGATGACTCCTCGATCACTGGAGGGCGCTGTGCGGCCGGAGGGCTATGACTACGACACCCACAGCCGACTCGCCGGGCCGCTCACGGAGCCGGCCGGCGCTTCGTACCGGGTGCAGTACGCCTCGCTGCTCTCCCGCGAGCCGCGGCGAATACGAGCCGTCCTCCTGATGACCCTGGCGCCGCTGCTCACCGGCGCCCTGCTCGTCTACCTCGTCTGGCCCACCCACTGGGTCGAGCGCGAGGGCGGCGACCGCTGGCTGGTCGGCCTCGACCTCGCCATGCTCATATCGATCGGGCTCATCGAGCTGTTCATGGTCGTCAACGTCGCCTCCGTGGCCCACGCCACCCTCGTGGCCCGCGACCCGGTCCCGGTCACCGCCGCACCCGGCACCCGCGTCGCCTTCCTGACGACCTACGTCCCGGGCAAGGAACCCCTCGCCATGGTCCGCGCCACCCTCGAAGGCGCCGTCCGGATCACCCACCGCGGCCCCCTCGACGTATGGCTCCTGGACGAGGGCGACGACGCACAGGCCAAGGCCCTCTGCGCGGAACTCGGCGTCCGGCACTTCACCCGCCACGGCGTCCCCGAGTGGAACCGCCCCAAGGGTGTCCACAAGGCCCGCACCAAGCACGGCAACTACAACGCCTGGCTCGCCGTGCACGGCGGCGACTACGAGTTCTTCGCCTCCGTCGACACCGACCACGTCCCGCACCCGGCGTTCCTGAAGCGGATGATGGGGTACTTCCGCGACCCGGACGTCGCCTTCGTCGTCGGACCCCAGGTCTACGGCAATTACCACAACCCCGTCACCAAGGCCGCCGAGTCCCAGCAGTTCCTCTTCCACGCGCTCATCCAGCGCGCCGGCAACCGTTACCGCGCCCCGATGTTCGTCGGTACGAACAACGTCGTACGGATCTCCGCCCTCAAACAGATCGGCGGCCTGTACGACTCCATCACCGAGGACATGGCCACCGGCTTCGAACTGCACCGGCACCGCAATCCGCTGACCGGACGGTACTGGCGCTCCGTCTACACCCCGGACGTCCTCGCCGTCGGCGAGGGGCCCGCCTCCTGGACGGACTTCTTCACCCAGCAGATGCGCTGGTCGCGGGGGACCTACGAGACCCTGTTCAAGCAGTACTGGAAGGCGCCGTTCTCCATGCCGCCGGGCCGCCTGTTCTCGTACACGCTGATGCTCGTCTACTACCCGATGACGGCCGTCAACTGGTTCCTCGGCATCCTCAGCTGCTTTCTCTTCCTCTGGTTCGGCGCCTCCGGCACCCAGGTCGCCGCCTCCGTCTGGCTGATGCTCTACAGCGACGCGGCCGCCCTCCAGATCGGTCTGTACCTGTGGAACCGGCGGCACAACGTCTCGCCGCACGAGCCGCAGGGCTCCGGCGGGCTCGCGGGCATGGCGATGTCCGCGCTGTCCGCGCCGATCTACCTCAAGTCCTTCGGCGAGGCGCTGATCCGCCGGCCCAGCCGGTTCGTCGTCACCCCCAAGGGCGGCGACGCCAGCCCCGACCGGCTGCTCACCTTCCGGATCCACCTCGGCTGGGCGGCCCTGCTCGCCGCCTCGCTGGTCGCCTCCATGGCGCTCGGCCACACGCACGTGGCCATGCGGACCTGGGCGGTGCTCGCGATCGTGATCTCGCTGGCGCCGGTCGCGGTGTGGGTCGCCACGCTGGTCAGGACGCGGCGGGAGCGGCAGTCGCCCGTCCCGGCCGCGCGGCCCGCCGACGGCACCGAATCGGCCCTCGCCACGACCGCCCCCGTCTCCGGCACCCCGACAGGAGGCAACTAGGCCATGGCCTACCAGCCCTCGCAGAAGACCAAGAAGACCGTCCTCGGCATCGGCGGCATCGCGATCCTGGCCGGACTCAACGCCCCGGCCGCGCTGGACTTCGCCGGCGAGAAGTACCACGAGTACAAGATCGCCCAGCCCGGCTACCAGGCCAGGTACGGCTCCTGGTCCCAGGTCGACATCCCCGAGGAGTACCGCACCAACGCCATCCACGCGGCGCTGCTGCACACCGGGAAGGTGCTGATCGTCGCGGGCTCGGGCAACGAGCAGAAGAAGTTCGACGAGGGCTCCTTCGACACCGTCCTGTGGGACCCGGAGCGGAACACTTTCAAGAAGATCCCCACCCCCGACGACTTCTTCTGCTCGGGCCACGCCCAACTCCCCGACGGACGCCTGCTGGTGGCCGGCGGCACCGCCCGCTACGAGCTCCTCGACGGCGAGGTCGAGCGGGCCGGGGGCGGGATGCGGGTGAAGAACGAGAGCCCCGACAAGGCCGTCTTCCTGAAGAAGGGCACCCGCTTCCGCTCACCGGCCGGAGTCGAGTACGTCACCAGGTTCGACGTCACCGTTCCCAAGGCCAAGCGCACCCAGAAGATCACCTACAACCAGGCCGGGGTGATGCAGCCCTGGCAGACCAAGGTCGCCGCCAGTGAGGCCCGGGTCTTCGTCGAGGCCGTCGAGAAGGGCCCGCTCTCCGTCACCGACAAGCAGGCGCAGTACGAGATCGTCGGGCTGACCGGCAAGGCCGCGGACAACACCTACGGCCTCTCCGAGAAGATCACCCTCGACAAGCAGGACTTCCAGGGCATCCGAGCCGCCTACGAGTTCGACCCCGTCGCCGAGAAGTACATCCCGGTCGACCCGATGGACAAGGCCCGCTGGTACCCCACCCTGGTCGGCCTGGACGACGGACGGGTCCTCGCCGTCTCCGGCCTGGACGACGTCGGTGTGGTCGACCCCGGGGACAACGAGATCTACGACCCGAGGACCAAGAAGTGGACCCCGGGCCCCAAGCGCTACTTCCCCACCTATCCCGCGCTCTTCCTCACCCAGGGCGGCAAGCTCTTCTACCCGGCGGCCAACGCCGGTTACGGACCCGACGACCGGGGCCGGGTCCCGGGGCTGTGGGACCTGGAGACCAACACCTTCGAGAAGGTGCCGGGGCTGCGCGACGCGGACCAGACCGAGACCGCCGCCTCCCTCCTGCTGCCGCCCGCCCAGGACCAGAAGGTGATGCTCCTCGGCGGCGGCGGCGTCGGGGAGTCCAAGAAGTCCACCCCGCGCACGGCTGTCGTCGACCTGAAGAAGGACAACCCGGTCTTCGAGGACGGGCCCGACCTCCCCCAGGGCACCCGCTACCTGAACAGCGTGATCATGCCGGACGACACCGTCTTCACCGCCAACGGCTCCGAGGACTACCGCGGCCGCAGCGCCAGCAACATCCTCAAGGCCCAGTTCTACGTCCCGAAGGAGAACGCCTTCCGGGAGGCCGCCGCGCCGAAGGTGGGCCGCAACTACCACTCCGAGGCGCTGCTGCTGCCCGACGGCCGGGTCGCCACCTTCGGCTCCGACCCGCTCTTCGACGACCAGCAGAACACCAAGCTCGGCCGGTTCGAGCAGCGCATGGAGATCTTCACCCCGCCCACCCTGCACAAGAACGGCGCCGACCGGCCCGTACTGCGGGACGGCCCCGAGCTGCTCGCCGCCGACCACCGGGCGACCTTCCGCACCGACCACCCCGAGCGGATCACCAAGGCGCGCCTGATGCGGCCGAGCGCGGTCACCCACACCACGGACGTCGAACAGCGCTCCATCGAACTCGGCCTGGCCAAGGGCGACGGTTCGGTCACCGTCACCGTGCCGGAGGACCCGGCGCTGGTGCCGCCCGGCTGGTACATGCTCTTCGTCACCGACGCCGAGGGCACGCCGTCGCAGGCGAAGTGGATCCAGGTGAAGTGAGAAGCTAGCCGCGGGAGTCGCGGGCGAGGGCGAGCGCGTACTCGGGCCACCACTGGCCGGCCGCCGGACCTCCCTCGCAGGTGCCGTCCGACTCCCCGGGCCGCTTGACCCAGAGGTAGGCGTCCACGGCGGGATCCCCGGTCTCGGTCGTGGGCGCGGCGCCGAGGGCGCGGCCCGGCGGGTTGCACCAGACGCCGGACAGCGGGCCGTTGCCGTTGCGGCTGGTGTCGATGACGAAGTGCTTGCCGCCGAGGTCCCGCGACAGCCGGAGGCCGTACTCCTTGGTGACCTCGTCGGTCTGGAAGTTGGAGACGTTCAGCGCGAAGCCGTCGGCCTCGGCGATCCCGGCCCGGCGCAGCGGCTCGACAAGCTTGCCCGGCTCCTTGATCCAGGACGGGTTGCCCGCGTCCAGATAGACCTTGGTGTTCGGCTGCCGCTTCAGCCGCTGGATCGCCTCGCTCAGCAACTGCTCCCGCTCGGCGTGCAGATCGGCCGGTGTGCAGCCGTCCACGATGTGCGCGACCGCGTCCGGCTCCAGCACCACCAGCGCCTTGCTCCGCCCGAGCGCGTCCGCGAACCGCCCGATCCAGTCCCGGTAGGTGTCCGCGTCGGCGGCACCGCCCGCGGAGTGCTGGCCGCAGTCGCGGTGCGGGATGTCGTACGCCACGAACAGCGCGGTACGCCCCTCGGCGGAGGCCGCCGCGGTCGCGGTGCGGACCATGGGCCCCGGGTCGGTCTCGCCGGCCGGCCACAGCGCGGCCGGCCGGTCCGCGATCCGGCGCAGCACCTGGGCGTCCGCGGTCCGGCCCTCCCGCTCCCACAGCTCGATCTGCCGCGCGGCCGGACTGTCGGGGTCGACCCAGAAGGGAGAGGCGGGCGCCGGGTTTCCCTTCCGGGAAGCGGCACCGGCGACGGAGGCCTCGTCGACATCGGCCGCGGACGTACAGCCCGCCGCGAGTCCGAGCATCGCGAGAGCCGCGAGGGGGTGGATCAGCCGGGACATGCTGCTCCCTTGAGCGGAGGTGACGTTCCGTCAGCAATATTTCCATAAAGTGATGATTTGTACCGTATTGGACATACGTCAGCCGGCCCCGGCGGCCAGCGCGATCCCCAGCGGCGTCCGCTCGTAGAGCACCTGGTGGCCGTAGCGCCGCGAGACGAGCAGGCCCGTGTCCCTCAGCGTCGTCAGATGCGCCGACACCGACGAGGGCGCGAGGCCCAGGCGATGGGCGAGGGCGGAGGTCGTGGCCGGGTCGTCGAGGGCGGCGAGCACGGCCGCCCGGCCCCGGCCGAGCAGCCGTACCAGAGCCTCGGAGGTGCTGCCCGCAGGCTCGGTCCACAGGCCGCCGAGGCCGCGCGCCGGGTAGACCACGGTGGGCTGCCAGGGCGGCTCGAAGCCGCTGATCACGTCCGGCCAGGAGAACACGCTCGGCATCAGGACCAGGCCCTGTCCGCCGAGGTCGCGCGCGTACTCACCGCCGACCTCCATGATCAGGGTGCGGCCGTTCCAGGTGAGCCGTCGGTCCAGCTCGGGCAGGAGCGCGCCCAGCCCGACCTCGGCGAGGCGTCTGGAGTGGAAGGCGACATCGGCGTCGAGCAGGGCGCGCAGCCGGGGCCAGTCCGGTTCGACGAGGACGCGCCAGGCGGCCGCCAGCAGGTCGGCCAGCTCGTGGATCGTACGGGCCGGGTCGGCGAGCAGTGCTCGGCCCTCGGGGGAGTCCAGTGCGCCGGGTGTGTCGGCGAGCGCCCGGACCATGTCCTCGCGTGCCGCGTCCGGGTCGGCCGAGCGGACCACCGCGAGCTCCTGCCCGAAGTCGGCCGCGGGGCCGATCGGGGGCGGGCCGAGAAAGTCCGGGGAGTGCCCGCGCCGGGGCATGAGCAGCCAGAGCGGGGCCAGGTCCAGCGCGCGGGCCGCTTCCTGGATGCGGCGGAGCCAGTGCGGGTGATAGCCGTGCCGGTCGGGCCGGCGCAGGGTGCGGACCGCCTCCTGGGTCTCCCAGAGCGGGGAGATGGCGAAACGGCAGCGGAGCAGGTCGTCGTCGCCGAAGCGCAGATGGAACGGCACGGCCCTCCCCGGGGTCCGGAACATTCGGCTGTCGCCGAAACTCTACGGTCGGCGGTGCACCCGCGTGCAGGCTGCGGCCATGCCAGAACAGACGAGCCCGCCCGCACCGACGGTCGAGCAGGAGCCCACCGGATACCGCCGCGTCTTCGCCGTACGGGAGTTCCGCGCCGTCTTCGCGGCCTACGCCCTCTCCCTGCTCGGCACCGTCGTCGGCGAGATCGCGCTCACCGTACTGGTGTACCGCCTCACCGGCTCACCGCTGCTGAGCGCGCTGACCTTCGCGCTGGGCTTCCTGCCGTACCTGGTCGGAGGGACGCTGCTGTCCGGGATCGCCGACCGGTATCCGGCGCGGCGCGTGCTGGTGCTGTGCGACCTGGTGTGCGCGGGGTGCGCGGCGGTCATGGCGGCGCCCGGTTCCCCCGTCGTCGCGCTGCTCGCCCTGCGCTGCGTGATCGCCGTCGTCGCGCCGGTGTTCAGCGGCACCCGGACGGCCACGCTCGCCGAGATCCTCGGGGACGGCGACCTCTTCGTGCTCGGGCGCTCACTGCTGAGGATGGTCTCGCAGAGCGCGGTGCTGGTGGGCTTCGGGCTGGGCGGCGTCCTGCTCACGGTGGTGTCGCCCCGGGGCGCCCTGCTCATCACCATGGGCACCTTCCTCTGCTCCGCTCTGCTCCTGCGGTTCGGCACTCGGCGCAGGCCCGCCCGCGCCGGGGACGGCTCGCTCGTGCGGTACTCGCTGGCGGGCGCCCGCGAGGTGCTCGGCGACCGCGGGATCCGCGCGCTGCTGCTCCTGCTGTGGGTGCCGCCGATGTTCATGGTCGCGCCCGAGGTGCTCGCCGCCGCCTACGCCGACGAGATCGGCATGGGGACGACCGGGGTCGGGCTGCTGATGGCCGCGATGCCGGTCGGCACGATCGTCGGCGAGGTGTACGCCGGTGCCGCCCTCTCGCCCACCGCCCGCTCCCGGATCGTGCTCCCGCTCGCGTCCTGCGCCCTGCTGCCCCTGCTGGTCTACCCGCTCGCCCCCGGCCTCGGCTGGATCCTGGCCGCGCTGCTGGTCACCGGGCTCGCGGGGGCGTACACGCTGGGTCTGGACCGCTGGTTCGTGGACGCGGTGCCGCGGGAGCTGCGCGGCCGGGCGATGACCGTGCACACCGCGGGCATCATGACCATCCAGGGCATCGGCATGGCGCTGGCCGGGGCCGCGGCCGAGTTCTGGCCGGTCTCGACCGTCGTGGGCGGGGTCGGCGCGCTCGGCACGGTGTGCTGTCTCCGGCTCGTCCTGGAGGTCCGGCGGACCTCTCGGGGACCGATGGGCGAGACGGGGCTGACCACCATATGACCGGCCGGTAAGGTCTGGTGCCGTGCCGAAGCCGCTCAGTCTTCCCTTCGACCCCATCGCCCGCGCCGACGAACTCTGGAAGCAGCGCTGGGGAAGCGTGCCCTCCATGGCCGCCATCACCTCGATCATGCGCGCCCAGCAGATCCTGCTCGCGGAGGTCGACGCGGTGGTCAAGCCGTACGGGCTGACCTTCGCCCGGTACGAGGCGCTGGTGCTGCTGAACTTCTCCAAGGCCGGGGAACTGCCGATGTCGAAGATCGGCGAACGGTTGATGGTGCACCCCACGTCGGTGACGAACACCGTGGACCGGCTGGTGAGGTCGGGACTGGTCGGCAAGCGGCCCAACCCCAACGACGGGCGCGGCACGCTCGCCTCCATCACCGCGAAGGGGCGCGAGGTGGTCGAGGCCGCCACCCGCGACCTGATGGCGATGGACTTCGGACTCGGGGTGTACGACGCGGAGGAGTGCGCGGAGATCTTCGCGCTGCTGCGCCCGCTGCGCGTCGCGGCGCACGATTTCGACGAGTCCTGACCCGCGCGAAGATCGCCCGGAACGTGCCGTTACGCTCGACGCCATGAAATCCAGCGTGCTGACCCGCTACCGCGTCATGGCGTACGTGACCGCCGTCATGCTGCTCGTGCTGTGCACCTGCATGGTCTTCAAGTACGGGTTCGACATGGGCGAGGACGTGACCTTCGCGGTCTCCCAGGTCCACGGCATCCTCTACATCATCTACCTGATCTTCGCCTTCGACCTGGGGTCCAAGGCGAAGTGGCCGTTCGGCAAGCTGCTGTGGGTGCTGCTGTCCGGGACCATCCCGCTCGCCGCCTTCTTCGTCGAGCGCAAGGTCGCCCGCGAGACGCTGCCGCTGGTCGGCGGAGCGCAGCCGGCCCCCGTCAAGGCGTAACCGCACACCGTCGTGAGTCTCTGCTCACGGCGGTTTGCCATCGACATTTACTAGGACGTCCTAGTAAATTTGAAGGCATGGACGCTGACGCCATCGAAGAGGGCCGCCGACGCTGGCAGGCCCGGTACGACGCCTCGCGCAAGCGTGAGGCCGACTTCACCACGCTCTCCGGGGATTCCGTGGAGCCGGTGTACGGGCCCCGGCCGGGGGACACCTACGACGGCTTCGAGCGGATCGGCTGGCCGGGGGAGTACCCCTTCACCCGCGGGCTGTACCCGACGGGCTACCGCGGGCGGACCTGGACGATCCGCCAGTTCGCCGGGTTCGGCAACGCCGAGCAGACGAACGAGCGGTACAAGATGATCCTCGCCAACGGCGGCGGGGGCCTCTCGGTCGCCTTCGACATGCCGACCCTCATGGGCCGCGACTCCGACGACCCGCGCTCGCTCGGCGAGGTCGGGCACTGCGGGGTCGCCATCGACTCGGCGGCGGACATGGAGGTCCTGTTCAAGGACATCCCGCTGGGCGACGTCACGACC
This sequence comes from Streptomyces cinnabarinus, assembly GCF_027270315.1. Taxonomy (NCBI): domain Bacteria; kingdom Bacillati; phylum Actinomycetota; class Actinomycetes; order Kitasatosporales; family Streptomycetaceae; genus Streptomyces; species Streptomyces cinnabarinus. Next base: position 6,118,014 of record NZ_CP114413.1, read on the forward strand.
TCGATGACGATCAGCGGCCCGGCGGTGCCGGTCTTCTGCATGTACCTGGTCGCGGCGGAGCGGCAGGGCGTGGACCCGGCCGTCCTCAACGGCACGCTCCAGACGGACATCTTCAAGGAGTACATCGCCCAGAAGGAGTGGCTCTTCCAGCCCGAGCCGCATCTGCGGCTGATCGGCGACCTGATGGAGCACTGCGCGGCTGGCATCCCCGCGTACAAGCCGCTGTCGGTCTCCGGGTACCACATCCGTGAGGCCGGGGCCACGGCGGCGCAGGAACTGGCGTACACGCTGGCGGACGGCTTCGGGTACGTCGAACTGGGCCTGTCCCGCGGCCTGGACGTGGATGTCTTCGCGCCCGGCCTGTCCTTCTTCTTCGACGCGCATGTCGACTTCTTCGAGGAGATCGCCAAGTTCCGTGCGGCCCGGCGGATCTGGGCGCGCTGGATGCGGGACGTGTACGGCGCCAAGTCGGAAAAGGCCCAGTGGCTGCGCTTCCACACGCAGACCGCGGGTGTCTCGCTGACCGCGCAGCAGCCGTACAACAACGTCGTGCGGACGGCGGTCGAGGCGCTGGCGGCGGTGCTGGGCGGGACGAACTCGCTGCACACCAATGCGCTGGACGAGACGCTGGCGCTGCCGTCCGAGCAGGCGGCGGAGATCGCGCTGCGGACGCAGCAGGTGCTGATGGAGGAGACCGGCGTCGCCAACGTCGCCGACCCGCTGGGCGGTTCGTGGTACATCGAGCAGCTCACGGACCGGATCGAGGCGGACGCGGAGAAGATCTTCGACCAGATCAAGGAGCGGGGGCTGCGGGCGCATCCCGACGGCCGCCACCCGATCGGGCCGATCACCTCCGGCATCCTGCGCGGTATCGAGGACGGCTGGTTCACCGGCGAGATCGCCGAGTCCGCCTTCCGCTATCAGCAGTCCCTGGAGAAGGGCGACAAGCGGGTCGTGGGCGTGAACGTCCACACCGGCTCGGTCACCGGGGATCTGGAGATCCTGCGGGTCAGCCATGAGGTGGAGCGCGAGCAGGTACGGGCGCTCGGTGGACGCAAGTCCGGCCGCGATGACGCGGCCGTGCGCTCCGCCCTGGACGCGATGCTCGCCGCCGCCCGTGACGGTTCCAACATGATCGAGCCGATGCTGGACGCGGTACGCGCGGAGGCGACACTGGGCGAGATCTGCGGGGTGCTGCGGGACGAGTGGGGCGTGTACACGGAGCCGGCGGGCTTCTGAGCGCTGGCGGGGGCGGGGGCGGGGGCGGGGCTACGACACCCGGTCGTTCCCCGCCGCCGCCAGTCCTGCCACCAGTACCGTCGTGAAGCTGCGGACCCATTCCTCGTCCGCCGGTTCCGCGCTCACCAGGCAGCGGTGGACCACCGCGCCCGCGACCACGTCGAAGATGAGATCCACCGTGCGGGAGGATTCCGACTCGTCCGTCTCCGGGGGGAGTTCACCACGGGCCTGAGCCCGGGAGCGGCCCTCCAGGACCAGACGTTTCTGGCGGTCGACGATGGAGGCCCGGATGCGTTCGCGCAGCGCCTCGTCGCGGGTGGACTCCGCCACCACCGCCATCAGCCCGCTCTTCGCCTCCGGGCGGGCCAGGATCGCCGCGAACTGAAGGACCACGCCCTCGATGTCCGCGCCGAGCGTGCCGCGGTCGGGGAGTTCCAGTTCGTCGAAGAGCTCCGCCACCGCGTCCACGACGAGTTCGTTCTTGCCGGACCAGCGGCGGTAGAGGGTCGTCTTCGCCACCCCCGCCCGCGTCGCCACGTCGGACAGCGTCAGTTTCGACCAGCCCAGCTCCACCAGCGCCTCCCGCGTCGCCGCGAGGATCGCGGCGTCCGCGGCCGCGCTGCGGGGACGCCCAGTGGCCCGTGGGGCGGGAGTGCTGCTCTGCATCCCACGACCATAACCACGACCCTGTCCGGTTGACGCCGTGAGGGAGATCACCAGAACCCGGTGTTCCGGAGGCACCCGGTGCCATTACGCTACGACTCGTAGCGAAACCACTGGCGTGGGGTGGGGACCCTCCGCCAAACAGCTTTTCTCATCGCTTTTCACTCGCGCGCGAGAACGGGGGAGGATAGACGCATGCAGCCACGGAACATGTCCATGAGCGGAGTCGTCGACCTCGCCGCGGTGAAGGCGGCCCAGGAGGCCAAGGCGAAGGCGGAGCAGGCGCGCGCCGAAACGGCCCGGCAGGGCGGGGGAGGGGCCGTCTCCCCCGCCGACCTCGTCATCGATGTCGATGAGGCCGGGTTCGAGAGGGACGTACTTCAGCGCTCCACCGAGGTCCCGGTCGTCATCGACTTCTGGGCCGAGTGGTGCCAGCCCTGCAAGCAGCTCAGCCCCGTCCTGGAGCGGCTCGCCGTCGAGTACGACGGCCGCTTCCTCCTTGCCAAGATCGACGTCGACGCCAACCAGATGCTGATGCAGCAGTTCGGGGTGCAGGGGATCCCCGCTGTGTTCGCCGTCGTCGCCGGCCAGGCGCTCCCGCTCTTCCAGGGCGCCGCGGGCGAGGCGCAGATCCGGGAGACCCTCGACCAACTGGTGACCGTCGCCGAGCAGCGGTTCGGGCTCACCGGTCTGACCGTCGACCCGGACGCCGAGCCCGGCACCGGCGCCCAGCCGGCGCCCGTAGTTCCGGCCGGTCCGCACGACGCGCTGCTGGAGGCCGCCGTACAGGCCCTGGACGCGGGGGACTTGGGCGGGGCGATCCGGGCATACCAGAACGTACTGACCGATGACCCGGGCAACAGCGAGGCGAAACTGGGTCTCGCGCAGGCCGAGTTGCTTCAGCGGGTGCAGGACGCCGATCCGCAGGCGGTGCGCAAGGAGGCCGCCGAGAAGCCGCAGGACGCGCGGGCGCAGATCGCCGCCGCCGACCTGGATCTGGTGGGCGGTCATGTGGAGGACGCCTTCGGGCGCCTCATCGACGCGGTGCAGCGCACCGCGGGCGACGAGCGGGAAGCCGTACGGCTGCGGCTTCTTGAGCTGTTCGAGGTCGTCGGCGCCGAGGACCCGAGGGTCGCGGCGGCGCGCAGAGCCCTTGCTCGCGCCCTGTTCTGAGCGAGTCGCGGGCCCCGTTCTGACCAGTCACTAAACGCGAGGGTCTGTGTGGCCCGAGTGAAAGAACGGGCCGACGGAGTGTCAGTGCGGCCGCGCTTTACCAAATCTTGGTAATCGCGGCCGCTGTTACTGCCAGTAAATCGAGGGCGTTGTTCTGTCGGATTCTGTCCGGCGATTCCCGGATATGTCAGCCCGCCTGAGGCGACCCTGCGTCGCCGTCCGAGACCGACGGGTCGTTGTTCGGTTATCCGGCCGTTACTAGCGAGTAACGAACCCCCTTGTGCGGGCGGCGAGAATGCACCACGATCGGCGACGCTCGGTCCATTCCCGTACGACCCGACAGCCGGTCGGGGCGGCGGGATTCCAGGGTCCCCACCGAGCAGAACCGGCGGCAGTGGAGCCGGTTCTTGGACAGGGGGGTCTTCGCTCAACGGCGAAGCCTGTCCAGCAAGGTTGTGCGTGATGCGTGTCAGGCGCGACCAGTGGTTGTCGCTCGGGGGTGATCGCCGGTGATTCGGGCGCGGTTCGCGCCGCCGAGCGCTAGCGCTCCCCTTCCCGAGGACGTAGCACTTCTCCCATCCCTGCCCGGCTGAGCCGTCGAGTCGTATGGGGCAGTCAGGGCCAGGAGATGTACGTCCGAGAAGGAGGAAATATGGAGTCCCAGGTGCGTGGCGGGACCAGATGGAAGCGGTTCGCCGTCGTGATGGTGCCCAGCGTGGCCGCCACGGCTGCGATAGGTGTCGCCCTCGCGCAGGGCGCTCTCGCCGCGTCGTTCAGCGTGTCGGGCCAGTCGTTCAAGGTGACGACTGATCAGCTCGACGGTACGGGCTTCGCCCAGTACGGAGCCCTCGATGAGGGCTACACGATGACCGGCAAGAAGACGGTCCACCCCGTCGCGGTCTCGGCCTTCAAGTCCGCGACCATCAGGAACATGTGTCAGTCGGTTGTCACCCCTGACATCCCGCTGCTGGGCAGCGTCAGCCTGATGCTGAAGGCCGGCGAGGACCCGAACAAGCCGGTCCAGGCCGAGAACCTCTACATCGACGTCGCCGAGCTCGAGGCCGATGCCACGTTCAAGGGCATCGACATCGGTGTGGCCGCCAAGGACGCCAGCAAGGGTCCGGGCATGAAGGGCGGCAAGGAGCAGGCCAACCCGTTCGGGTTCGCTCAGCAGGCCGACTCGGTCGTGCTGAAGGACGTGAAGCAGACGGCGTGGGCCACCACCGCCGGAACCTTCAAGCTCAGCGGTCTGAAGATGTCGCTGTCGACGGGTGTCAAGGAGTGCTACTAAGCACTCGTTGACGGGCGGGGGAGCCGGTGGCGCCCCCGCCCGTCCCCACTCCGGGCCCGTCTTCACCGGCCCGGCACCTCAGCACCACAACTCACCACCACAGCAACGCCGCAGCAGGGAGCTGTTTTTCATGAGCGCCGAGACTCCTGCCGTACCCGGCCGTGACGAGCACTACATCCGGGTCATCAGGCGGCACTTCCGTACGTGGCGGGGCGACAGGCCCTTCTGGGCCGGTCTGTTCGTCATGCTCGGCGGACTCCCGATCGCCTACTTCCCGTACGCCAACCTCCAGATCGGTCATCTGACGCTGGCGATGGCGACCACCGCGGGCGCCGGGTCCCTGATCATCGGCGTGCTGCTGGTCGTCCTCGGTGTCAGCCTCTGGTTCCAGAAGCATGTACGCACCTTCGCGGGTGTCGCGGCGATCCTGCTGGCGCTGGTGTCCATCCCCGTCTCCAACCTCGGCGGCTTCCTGATCGGCTTCCTGTTCGCCCTCATCGGCGGCGCGATGGCCGTCGCGTGGGCCCCGGGTGCGAAGTCGCAGCCGGAGCAGTCGCAGCCGGTACAGGAGACCGAGGACCAGCAGGAAGACGCCCCCGAGGGCGCGCTCGCGGCCGACGAGGACGCGGTCGACGAGCCGAACGATCTGTCAGGAACGAGCCCGGCGAACGGGGCGAACGGGAGGCACAGTGCCGGCTGACGAGGTGACCCACGGGACTGACGTGGATACGTCCCGTGCGAGAACCGGGCCGCGGCACGCGGCTCCCAAGAAGCCGCTGTTCACCAGGTTCCACGTACCGGCCGGGAAGGCGATAGCCCTGGCCGCGATGCCGACCGCGGTCCTCATGGGGATGGGGTTCACGCCGACGCTCGCCAACGCCGAGGACCAGCCGGCGGCCAAGAGCCTTACGGCGGACGAGTACAAGGACTGCGTGGCCGCCCTGGAGGGCGAGTCCGCGTCCCCGTCGCCGTCCGCGAGCGAGAGCACCAGCGAGGCCCCCGCCGAGGACGACACGGCGGAGCCGACCCCCACCCCGTCGGCCGAGGGCGACACGGGCGACTCCTCTTCGTCGGATTCAGGTTCCGACGACGCGGCCGAGCCCGAGCCGTCCCCGTCCGAGACGTCGGAGGGCACGACCACCGAACCGCAGTCCGGTGGCGGCGACACGGCCACGGCGTCCCCCTCGCCGTCGCCCTCCGAGTCCGACGGCAACCTGCTGGAGGACATCGGCGACGCTATCGAAGGCATCTTCACCGGCGGCCAGGACGACACGGCGAGCGCCAGCCCGTCGCCGTCGGCCACCCCGTCGGCGTCCGAGTCGCCGAGCGCGGCCGAGGAGGAGCCCGCCGCCGAGCCGGTGAAGGAGACCGCCGACAAGGTCACCGACACCGTCGAGGACACGGCGAAGGACACCACCGACGCGGCGTCCGACGCGGTCGAGGACACCGCCGAGGAGGTGGAGGAGGCGGCCGACGAGGCCACCGCCACCCCCAGCCCGTCGGAGAGCTCCACCACCGACCCCGAGGACTGCCCGGCCGCCACGGACGAGAAGGGCGGCGTCGACAACACCGTGCCGCTGCCCGACGATCCGTGGTTCCTGAACGCCAGCTCGCTGCTGCTGAAGGGCGCCGACTACCAGGGCATCGTCAAGGTGAAGACGGCCAACGGGACCACCAAGGAGGTCCTGAAGTACGTCATCTCCGACGGCACCGACATCGGTGATCTGCACCAGACGGTGACGGACCCGCAGTCGGGCAAGACGTACCACGTGCAGGCGGGCGCGGGGACGACGTCCACCATCCGCGACGGCAAGACGATCATGTACACCGAGTCCATCTCCGGCAATCTGCTGGGGCTGATCCCGGTGACGTTCAGCCCGGAGAACCCGCCGCCGCTGAACATCCCGCTGATCTACTTCACCAAGGTGAAGGTCCAGCAGGCCGGTCAGTTCGGCGGCACCCTGCACGTCCCCGGGCTGCACCAGTTCACGACCGACTGAGCCGCCCCCACCGACCCGTTCGGGAGCCGCAACACGCCTGAGGGCGCCCCCTGATCCAGGGGGCGCCCTCAGCGCCGTACAAGACCCTTCGCGGGTACGTCAGTTGGCGTGGTCGCCGCCGAGGTGGTGGACGCGGACCATGTTGGTGGAGCCGGGGACGCCGGGGGGCGAGCCGGCCGTGATGACGAGGACGTCGCCCTCGTTGAAGCGGCCGAGCTTGATCACTTCACCGTCGACCAGGTCGACCATCTCGTCGGTGCTGTTCACGAACGGGACGACGTGCGACTCCACGCCCCAGCTGAGGGTGAGCTGGTTGCGGGTGGACTCGTCGGTGGTGAAGGCCAGGATCGGCTGGGCGGCGCGGTAGCGGCACAGCCGGCGGGCGGTGTCACCGGACTTGGTGAAGGCGACCAGGCCCTTGCCGCCGAGGAAGTCGGCGATCTCGCAGGCCGCGCGGGCGACCGAACCGCCCTGCGTGCGCGGCTTCTTGCCCGGGACGAGGGGCTGCAGGCCCTTGGCGAGCAGCTCCTGCTCGGCCGCCTGGACGATCTTCGACATCGTCTTGACGGTCTCGATCGGGTACGCGCCCACGCTGGACTCGGCCGACAGCATGACCGCGTCGGCGCCGTCCAGGATGGCGTTGGCCACGTCGGAGGCCTCGGCGCGGGTGGGGCGGGAGTTGGTGATCATCGACTCCATCATCTGGGTCGCCACGATCACCGGCTTGGCGTTGCGGCGGCACAGCTCGATGAGCCGCTTCTGCACCATGGGGACCTTTTCGAGGGGGTACTCGACGGCCAGGTCGCCACGGGCGACCATCACACCGTCGAACGCCATCACGACGTCCTCCATGTTCGCCACCGCCTGCGGCTTCTCCACCTTGGCGATGACCGGGACGCGGCGGCCGACCTCGTCCATGACCTTGTGGACGTCCTGCACGTCGTTGGCGTCCCGCACGAAGGACAGCGCGACCATGTCGCAGCCCATGCGCAGCGCGAACCGGAGGTCCTCGATGTCCTTCTCGGACAGCGCCGGCACGTTCACGGCCGCGCCGGGCAGGTTGATGCCCTTGTGGTCGGAGACGACGCCGCCCTCGATGACGATGGACTTCACCCGGGGGCCCTCGACGTCCAGGACCTTCAGCTCGACGTTGCCGTCGTTGATGAGGATCTGGTCGCCGCGCGAGACATCGCCCGGCAGGCCCTTGTAGGTGGTTCCGCAGATGTGCTTGTCACCCGGGACGTCCTCGGTGGTGATGACGAACTCGTCACCACGCTCCAGCTCCACCGGGCCCTCGGCGAAGGTCTCCAGACGGATCTTGGGGCCCTGGAGGTCGGCGAGCACACCGATGGCCTGGCCGGTCTCCTCGGAGGCGGCCCGGACGCGGTCGTACCGCCCCTGGTGCTCTTCGTGTGAGCCGTGGCTGAAGTTGAAGCGGGCCACATTCATGCCGGCCTCGATCAGCGACACGAGCTGTTCGCGGGAGTCGACCGCGGGGCCGAGAGTACAGACGATTTTCGAACGGCGCATGGGGCGATCCTATCGGTTTGTTTCGCTGCGGAATATTCCGTCTGGCGGAAAATACAAAAGGGCGGACTGCCGCTCAGGTGAGATCCTCCGAGCCCTTTACAAGCGCGTACGTCTGTGTCGCAATCTCCAGTTCCTCGTCGGTCGGCACCACGGCCACGGCCACCCGTGCGTCTCCCGGCGAGATCAGCCGCGGCTCGTCACTGCGTACGGCGTTCAGCTCGCCGTCCACCGCCAGCCCCAGCTCCTCCAGGCCGGCCACGGCAGCTTCTCGCACGGGACTCGCGTTCTCCCCGACTCCCGCTGTGAAGGCGACCGCGTCCACCCGCCCGAGCACGGCGTAATAGGCGCCTATGTACTTCTTCAGCCGGTGAATGTAGATGTCGAAGGCGAGTTGCGCCGATTCGTCACCCTCGTCGACCCTGCGGCGGATCTCCCGCATGTCGTTGTCACCGCACAGACCGATCAGTCCGCTCTTCTTGTTGAGAAGAGTGTCGATCTCGTCGGCGGACATTCCCCCAACACGCATCAAATGGAAGATGACGGCCGGGTCCAGGTCTCCCGAGCGGGTACCCATCACCAGCCCCTCCAACGGCGTCAGCCCCATGGAGGTGTCCACGCACCGGCCGCCCCGCACCGCGGAGGCCGAGGCGCCGTTGCCGAGATGCAGCACGATCACGTTCACCTCTTCCGGCGACCTGCCCAGCAGCTCCGCCGTCGCCCGCGAGACGTACGCGTGCGAGGTGCCGTGGAAGCCGTAGCGCCGGATGCGGTGCTCGTCGGCGGTCCTGACGTCGATCGCGTAACGCGCCGCCGACTCCGGCATCGTCGTGTGGAACGCGGTGTCGAACACGGCGATCTGCGGCAGATCCGGCCGCAGCGCCCGGGCGGTGCGGATGCCGGTGAGGTTCGCCGGGTTGTGCAGCGGGGCGACCGGGATCAGCCGCTCGATCTCGGCGAGCACCGCGTCGTCGATCACGGTCGGCTCGGTGAAGTGCTTGCCGCCGTGCACCACCCGGTGCCCGATCGCGGCCAGCTGCGGGGAGTCCAGACCCAGACCGTCCCGGGACAGCTCCTCCGCCACCGCCTTCAGCGCGGCGTCGTGATCGGCGATCGGGCCGGTCCACTCCCGGGACGCGCCGTCGGCCGGGGTGTGCTTGAGCCGGGAGGTCTCCTCGCCGATGCGCTCGACGAGGCCCATGGCGAGCCGGCTGCCGTCGCTCATATCGAGCAGCTGGTACTTCACCGACGAGGAGCCGGAGTTGAGGACGAGGACACGGGACGCGCTCACTGCTGGGACGCCTTCTCGAGGGGGGACTGGGCCTGGATCGCCGTGATGGCGACGGTGTTGACGATGTCCTGCACCAGGGCGCCGCGGGACAGGTCGTTGACGGGCTTGCGCAGACCCTGGAGCACCGGTCCGACGGCGATCGCGCCGGCCGAACGCTGCACGGCCTTGTAGGTGTTGTTGCCTGTATTGAGGTCAGGGAAGATCAGAACCGTTGCCTGTCCCGCGACATCGGACTCCGGCAGCTTGGTGGCGGCCACCGAGGGCTCGACGGCGGCGTCGTACTGGATCGGGCCCTCGATCTTCAGATCCGGCCGCCGCAGCCGCACCAGCTCGGTCGCCTCACGCACCTTGTCGACGTCGACGCCCGAACCGGACGTACCCGTGGAGTACGACAGCATCGCGATCCGCGGCTCCACCCCGAACTGCTCGGCGGTCGCCGCGGACTGGATGGCGATGTCCGCGAGCTGCTCGGCGTTCGGGTCGGGGTTCACCGCGCAGTCGCCGTAGACGAGGACCCGGTCGGCGAGGCACATGAAGAACACCGACGAGACGATGCCGGCGTCCGGCCTGGTCTTGATGATCTCGAAGGCCGGGCGGATCGTCGCGGCCGTGGAGTGCACGGAACCGGAGACCATGCCGTCGGCGAGGCCCTCCTGGACCATCAGCGTGCCGAAGTAGTTCACGTCCGAGACCACGTCGTAGGCCAGCTCCACCGTCACGCCCCGGTGGGCGCGGACGGCCGCGTACTTCTCGGCGAAGGCATCGCGCAGTTCGCTGGTGGCCGGGTCGATCAGCTGGGAGTCGCCCAGGTCGATGCCGAGGTCGGCGGCCCTCTTGCGGATCTGGTCCACCGGGCCGAGCAGCGTCAGCGCGCACACCCCGCGCCGCAGCAGCACCTCGGCGGCGTGCAGCACCCGCGGCTCGGTGCCCTCGGGCAGCACCACGCGCCGCAGATCGGCGCGGGCCTGCTCCAGCAGCTTGTGCTCGAACATCATCGGCGTGACCCGGTCGCTGCTCGGGGCGCTCACCCGGCTGAGCAGATCGCCGCTGTCGGTGTACCGCTCGAACAGGCCGAGCGCGGTCTCCGCCTTGCGCGGGGTGGCCGCGTTGAGCTTGCCCTCCAGGGAGACGAGCTGTTCGGCGGTCGGGAAGCTGTTGCCGGGCACCGAGAGCACCGGGGTGCCGGGGGCGAGGCGGGCGGCGAGGGTGAGGACGTCCTCGCTCGGCACCTCGTCGAGGGTGAGCAGCACCCCGGCGATCGGCGGGGTGCCGGCGCTGTGCGCGGCGAGCGCGCCGACGACCAGGTCGGCGCGGTCCCCCGGGGTGACCACCAGACAGCCCGGGGTCAGGGCCGGGAGGAAGTTCGGCAGCATCGCGCCGCCGAAGACGAAGTCCAGCACGTCCCGGGCGAGCCCCGAGTCGTCGCCGAGGAGCACCTTGGCGCCGAGGGCGTGGGAGATCTGGGAGACCGTCGGCGCGGACAGGGCGGGCTCGTCGGGCAGGACGTAACAGGGGACCGGCAGCCGGTTGGTGAGCCGCTCGGCGATCCGGTCCCGGTCCTCCCGGGCCACCCGGTTGGTCACCATGGCGAGGACGTCGCAGCCGAGGCCGTCGTAGGCGCGGTAGGCGTTGCGGGTCTCGGCGAGCACCGATTCGGCGGTCTGCTTCCCGCCGCCGACGACGGGTATGACGGAGGCGCCGAACTCGTTGGCGAGCCGGGCGTTGAGGGAGAGCTCCTCCGGGAACTGGGTGTCGGCGTAGTCGGTGCCGAGGACCAGGACCACGTCGTAGTCGCGGGCGACCAGGTGGAAGCGGTCGACGAGGGTGGAGACCAGCTCGTCGGTGCCCTGTTCGGCCTGGAGCGCGGACGCCTCGTGGTAGTCCATGCCGTAGACCGTCGCCGGGTCCTGGGCCAGCCGGTAACGGGAGCGCAGCAGCTCGAAGAGGCGGTCGGGACCGTCGTGGACGAGGGGCCGGAAGACACCCACCCGGTCGACCTGCCGGGTCAGCAGTTCCATCACCCCCAGCTCGACGACCTGGCGACCGTCTCCCCGGTCGATCCCCGTCACGTACACGCTGCGCGTCACGCGTCGTCTCCCCTTCGTCATGCGGCATCAAGCTGCATCAAGCCAACGTCATAAAAATCGCCCACCGAGGTGAGCAGATCCCTCTTGACAATACCTCTGCCGATAGATAAGGCGCCCGTCAGCTCCAGGGATGTCCAGGGATGCGGCACCCGCCTCGGGGACATGAAACAATCGGACTGGCTCACCGGTATCAACAGCGAGCAGGAGACACAGCACGATGCGTATCGGAGTTCTCACCGCAGGCGGCGACTGCCCCGGCCTGAACGCAGTGATCCGGTCGGTCGTGCACCGCGCCGTCACCCAGTACGACGACGAGGTCATCGGCTTCGAGGACGGCTACGCCGGCCTGCTGGACGGCCACTACCGCACCCTCGACCTCGACGCGGTCAGCGGCATCCTGGCCCGCGGCGGCACCATCCTCGGCTCCTCCCGCCTGGAGCGCGACCGGCTCCGCGAGGCCTGCGAGAACGCTCCCGACATCGCCCGCGACTTCGGCATCGACGCGCTGATCCCGATCGGCGGCGAGGGCACCCTGACGGCCGCGCGCATGCTGTACGACGCCGGTCTGCCCGTGGTCGGCGTCCCGAAGACCATCGACAACGACATCTCCTCCACCGACCGCACCTTCGGCTTCGACACCGCGGTCGGTGTCGCGACGGAGGCGATGGACCGCCTGAAGACGACGGCGGAGTCCCACCAGCGCGTGATGGTGGTCGAGGTCATGGGCCGGCACGCGGGCTGGATCGCCCTGGAGTCCGGCATGGCCGCCGGCGCCCACGGCATCTGCCTGCCCGAGCGCCCCTTCGACCCCGCCGACCTGGTCAAGATGGTCGAGGAGCGGTTCTCGCGCGGCAAGAAGTTCGCCGTGATCTGCGTCGCCGAGGGCGCCCACCCCGCCGAGGGCTCCATGGACTACGGCAAGGGCGAGATCGACCAGTTCGGCCACGAGCGCTTCCAGGGCATCGGTACGGCGCTGGCCTTCGAGCTGGAGCGCCGCCTCGGCAAGGAGGCCAAGCCGGTCATCCTCGGCCACGTCCAGCGCGGTGGCGTACCGACGGCGTACGACCGAGTGCTCGCGACCCGCTTCGGCTGGCACGCCGTGGAGGCCGCGCACCGCGGTGAGTTCGGCCGGATGACCGCGCTGCGCGGCACGGACATCGTGATGGTGCCGCTGGCCGAGGCGGTCACCGAGCTGAAGACGGTCCCGAAGGACCGGATGGACGAGGCGGAGTCGGTCTTCTAGGACCTGTTCCAGGTGTTCAGACCGCACCCGGGGAACGCTCACTGATCGTGGTCCAGAAGTGGTCCACGATCCGGTCCAGGTACTCCCGGCCCGCCGCGCTGGTCCCGCTGTCGCCGCCCCAGCTCAGGGTGGCCACCATCTGGCCGTGGTACTCCCGGTGCAGTTCCTGGAGGGCGTCCTCCACCGGCCGCCGGTCCAGCGGCACCAGCTTGCCGATCGGGCGGACGTAGGCCTGCCAGCGCGTCGTCACGGCGCTGCGCAGCAGGTCGGCGAGTTTGGCGTCCCGCCCGGTGACGGTGACGAAGTCGGGCAGCGTCAGCCCGAGCAGCTCGGCGAGGGCGCCGGCCTGCCGTTCGGTGCCGCGCCAGTCGTCGCTCTCCTCCATCCGCAGATACGCGTGCACCTCGTGCCCCACGGCACGGGCGACGTCCTCGGGCGCGAGCCCACGGGACATGCGGTGCTCACGCAGGGTCCGCGCACGGCCGAGCAGCTCGCCGGGGGAGCACCACAGCACGCCGGCGAGGGCGGCGAGTTCGGGGTTGCTGGGGGTGGCGACCCCGCGCTCCCAGGCGGTGACGAGGTCCGGGGTGACGTAGGGCAGCCCGTACGAGACCCGCATGCCGTAGGCGACATGCTCGGGCCCCATGTTCAGAGCGGCACGGAGTCTTCTGGCCGCGGGGGCGTTGAACGGGGGAGTCGGTGGACTGGGCTGGTTCGGCTGAGCAGGCGGTCGGCGCACGGGCCACAAGCTAGGGGCGCGCGGGGGTGATGACTACGGTCTGTTCGGCCAGGATCACGGATTGTAGGAACGTACGGTTTGGGGGGTGTGGGCGGGATGGTTGAAACTTGGGCTTTGGGGTGGGTGGGGTGCCCCGAGGGGCGGTCGCCGACTGAACGGCAAGCTCAGCGGGCATATTCGGGGGCGTGGTCGAGTGGTGCCTCCGTAGGCGCCTGATCCCGTGTTTCGGCCATGCGGGCGCGGTTCGAAGGCAAGTGCGAGGCGTGTGCGCGGCTCAATCCGTACGGGGCTCCGGCTCGGGGAGGGTGTCGGCGGCCGGGCCGGGGGTGTTGGCCAGTGCGCAGGCCTCGGCCGCCTGGAGGTAGCAGTCCCGGGCTTGGGTGATCTGCTCGCGGCCTGTGTGGGAGACCGCCGGATTGTCCAGAGTCTGGCCCGCCATGTGCCAGTTCGCGACTCGCGGTGGATCGCCACGGCCGTGCCGTACGCCTCGATCGCCTCCGGTGTCCGGCCCGACTCGGGCAGGACAGTGCCGAGGTTGTTCCACGCGGGGGCGTACCTTGATGGGCACGCGAGGTTCGGGAGCGGTGCGGGGGACGGCGCGATGGGTGACGGGTACGGCGGGGACCATGTCGACTTCGGGGGCGCGGAGTTCAAGGGGCCCGTCGTCGGTAAAGGGAACTTCTTCCAGCAGGCGGCGGCTCCTACGGCGTTGAACGCGTTGCCCGCGAGGGCGACGGGGTTCACGGGGCGGGGCGGGGAGCGGTACTGGGACTGGCCGACAACGCCTCGTCGCCGCAGCAGGTGCGGCCCTTGTTGCCGGGGGAGGGGCGGCACCGGTTACTGGTCACTTCGCGGAGCAAGTTGCCCCAGCTGGGGGCACGGTTGCTGGCGTTGGACGAGATGCGATACAGCCCTGGCGGTCCACAGGGAGTTCGAGGACGGGTACAGGGCAGGCCAGACGCTCGCTCTCCTGGCACTGGCACACGAACGCGCTCGCCGGCTCGCAGAGGCCCGCGACTACCGTCTGCTGGCTGCCGAAGCCTTCACCCAGGCCAACGAACCAGGCGACGCATCCGTGCAGCGGCAGAGAGCCGACGAGCTCACCCCTTGACCGCCCCGCTCAGCGCGAACCCTCCCCCCATCCGCCGGGCCACCGCCACGTACAGCAGGATCACCGGGGTCGAGTAGATGACCGAGAACGCGGCCAACTGGCCGTAGACCACTGTGCCCCGGTTGCCGAAGAACTCGTTGATGCTCACCGCCGCCGGCATCTGGTCCGGGGTGAGGAGGAGCATGAAGGGGACGAAGAAGTTGCCCCACATCATGACGAAGGAGAACACCGTCACCACCGCCACTCCAGGGCCCATCAGCGGCAGCACGATGCGGAGCAGGGACTGGAAGGGCGACGCGCCGTCCGTCCAGGCAGCCTCCTCCAGTTCCTTCGGTACGCCGTCCATGAAGTTCTTCATCAGCCAGATGGCGAAGGGGAGTTGGGAGGCGGCGAAGAAGAAGATCGTGCCCTGCATCGTGTCGATCAGGTTGACCTGGACGAACAGGGCGTACACCGGGACCATCACGGCCGTGATGGGCAGGCATGTCGCGAAGAGGATCGTCAGGAGGAACGGGCGGTTCAGGCGGGAGCGGAAGCGGGACAGGGGGTAGGCGGCGAGGGCTGCGCAGACCACCGTCAGGAGGGTTCCGCCGCCGCACAGCAGCAGGCTGTTCAGCAGCGGGGTGAAGGTGATGTCGTCCGTCAGGACCGCGTCGAAGTTGTCCCAGGTCACGCCGTCCGGGAGCTTCACCGTCAGGTCGGCCCGCGGGTCCAGCGACGACAGGATCACCCACGCCAGCGGCAGCACGAACGCCGCCGCCACCGCCAACAGGCCCGTGTCCGCCGCCAGGCGGCGAGTCGTTCTCCGGGATCGCAAGGGGCGCGTCACGACTCACACCTCCGTCCGCAGCAGGCGGAGGTAGACCACCGAGAACAGTGAGCCCACCACCAGCAGCAGCAACGCCACCGCCGTGCCGTAGCCGATCATGCTCTTCTGGAACGCCTCCTCGTACATGAAGAGCGGGAGCGTCTGGCTCTTGCCGCCTGGGCCGCCCCTCGTCATCACCCAGATCAGGCCGAAGACCGAGAGGGTCTGGAGGGTGATCAGCATCAGATTCGTGCCGATCGAGCGGCGGATCATCGGGAGCGTGATGTGCCACAGGCGGCGCCAGCCGCCCGCGCCGTCGACCTCCGCCGCCTCCGTTATCTCCTTGGGGATCTCGTTGAGGGCGGCCGAGTACACGAGCATCGAGAACGCCGTGCCGCGCCAGACGTTCGCGAACGACACCGCCAGGATCGGCAGCGTGAACAGCCAGTTCTGGGAGGGGAGATGGAGCCAGTCGAGGACGGCGTTCAGGGTTCCCTCGCGGCGGAAGAAGGCGTAGAGGAGGAAGCCCGCCACCACCTCCGGCAGGACCCACGCCGCGATCACAATCCCGCCGGTGAGCGTGCGGACCGGCTTCGACGCGCGCTGCATCAGGGCGGCCAGCGCCAGGCCCAGGGTGTTCTGGCCGAGCAGCGCGGACACGACGGTGAACACGAGCGTCAGCCATACGGCGTTCAGGAACGCCTCGTCCCCGAACGCCGTACGGAAGTTCTCGAACCCGACGAACGACTCCTCGGCCTGGCCGGTGAGTTGGAGATCGGTGAAGGCGATCCAGGCGCAGTAGGCGATCGGACCGGCGAGGAAGAGGAGGAGCAGGACGACGGCGGGGGTGAGGGGGAGGACGCGGGTGAGGCTCCTCATGCGCGGAGACCGGCGCCGAGACCTTCGCGGAGGCCTGCGTGGGCGCTCACTTCTGGATCACCTGGTCGTCCGTCGCCGTTCTCAGCTCCTCGTCGTAGTTCTCCGCCGCCTCCGCCACCGACGCGTCGCCCGTCGTCACGCCCTCCATCGCCTCCTGGATGGCCGTGGAGACCCTGGGATACGCCGGATACGCGGGCCGGTAGTGCGTGCTCGCGACCAGATCCGTGAAGAACTTGATGCCGGGCTGGGCGTCGGCGTACGCGGGATCGCTCGCGACGTCCTCGCGGACCGCGATGCCGGAGTTGGCGACGTACCACTTCTGGGCGTTCGCCTTGGTCTGCATCGTCTTGATGAAGTCGAAGGCAAGGTCGGGGTTGGCCGCCTTGGCGGGGATCGCCCAGGTCCAGCCGCCGGACATGCTCACCTTGCCGGGGTCCTGGCCGTGCTGCGTCGGCATCGCGGCGAGGCCGAGCTTCTCGGACCACTCCGGCCACTCGTGGCCGCTGCCCTCCAGCCAGTCCTGCGGGAGCCAGGAGCCGTCGAGGTCGATGCCGAGTTTGCCCTGGGGGAGGAGTTCGCCCCGCACCCGGGTGCCGAAGTTGGGGTCGAGGGCGTCTTCGACGTCGGGGCCGAGCTTCTCCTTGTAGACCGTCTCGACGAAGGTGAGGGCGTCCTTGAAGCCCTGGCTCCCGGCGATCCACTTCTTCGCCGACTCGTCGTAGAGGCGGTCCTCGGTGCCGTACAGCAGCATCTCGAAGCCCTGCATGGTGGCTGCCTCGCCCGCGGGCTTGCCCGTGTAGACGTTCAGGGGCGTGACGTCCGGGACCTTCTCCTTGATCGTGCGGGCCGCGTCCAGGACGTCGTCCCAGGTCTTCGGCTGCCAGTCGGCCGGGAGGCCGGCCTTGGCGAAGATGCCCTTGTCGTACCAGAGTCCGCGGGTGTCGGTGCCGTCGGGGACGCCGTACGTCTTGCCGTCCTCGCCCTTGGCCGCGGTCTTCGCGGTGTCGATGAACCGGTCCCAGTCCGGCCAGTCGGCGAGATAGTCGTCCAGCGGCTTCAAGTACCCGCTGGTGATGTCGGAGTTGATGAGGAAGGTGTCCTCGTAGACCAGGTCCGGGGCGGTCTTGGGGGAGCGGAGCATCTGCTGGAGCTTGGTGTAGTACTCCGAGTCCGGGGCCTTGATCGGGATGAACTCGACCTTCTTGTCGGGGTACTTGTCCTCGAACTCCTTCTTGATGTCCGCGAGGAAGGTGTCCATCACCTTGATGTTGTTGTCCGTGGACTGCTTGTAGGAGACCTTCACGGTGTCCGGATCGCTTCCGGAGCCGGATCCGCACGCGGTGAGGGTGGTCGCGGCGGCGAGGGCAGAGACGAGGAGTAAGGCGGCGGTGGGGCGCACGGGCATGACCTCCTGCGGGCTCACGTGGGTGTGGCGCGGGGATGGCTGCCCGGTGAACGTAGGTGGAGTGGTCTAGTCAGGTCAATGCGTCTGCGGAGGATTGGGCTTCGGCGGCGTCGGCGGGGGCCTTGGCTCGGGTGAAGGCGTCGGCGGACTGGAGGTAGTAGGCGCGGGCTTCGGCTGGGCGGCGGATGTCCTCGTGGGCGCTCGCCAGGTTGTAGAGGGTGCAGCCCGTCCCGTACCAGTCCTCCTCGAACTCGCGCTGGATCTCCAAGGTCCTGCCGAACGCCTCGATCGCCTCCTTGCCCCGGCCCATATGCCGCAGGGTGACGCCGAGGTTGTTCCATGCCGTGCCCTCGCGATAGCGGTCCCCAAGGTCTTGGTACAGATCGTGGGCGCGGGTGTGGGCGTCGATCGCCTCCTCGGCCCGGCCCGTGGCCTGTAGGGCGTTGCCGAGGTTGATCCACGCGCCGGCCTCACTGTGGCGGTTTCCGGTGGCCCGGTACAGGTCATGGGCGCGGGTGTGGGCGTCGATCGCTTCTTCGGTCCGGCCTGCCTGCCTCAGGGCGATGCCGAGGTCGTTCCATACCGTTCCCCAGCCGTCGCGGTTTCCGGTGGCCTGGTACAGATCGCGGGCGTGAGTGTGGGCGTCGATCGCTTCTTCGGTCCGGCCCGCCGCCCGCAAGGCGTTGTCGAGGTTGTTCCATGCAGTGGCCTCGTCGTCACGGTCCCCGGACCGGTGGGCGGCCTCCCGCGCGGCCCGTGCGACGGTGATCCCGTCGTCGAGGGGTTGCCGCAACCGCAGGTACACCGACAGGCATGCGGCCAGCCGCACCGTCCGCTGCGTATGCCGCTCCGCGCTCGCCCACTGCACGGCCCCCACCAGGCCAGCCCGCTCTCCGTTCAGCCAGGCCAGCGCCTGAGCCCGGTGCGTGAACCGTCCCGACCTCGTCTGGTCCGGCAGCCACCGCAGCCGGTCGTCCGCCTCAGTTGCCCACCGCAGGAAGTACTCCAACAACCGCTCCCGCCCGATCTCCCCCTCCTCCCGAGCAGCCACCCTCACCCCAAACGCCCGCACCAGGTCATGCACCCGCCACCGCCCACCCCCCTGCACCACCGAAACCAACGACGCCGCCGCCAGATCCTCCAGCAGCCGCACCACCACCCCCTCCTCACGATCGGCCAGCGCCGCCAACGCCTCCGTCCCGCAGTCCGCCCCCGGCGCCAGACACAGCAGCCGCAGCAAGCGCGCCTGCTCCGACCCCAGTCGGCGGTACGACGTCTCCAGCACCGGACGCAACACCAGTGACCGCCCGTACAGATCCGTGCCAGGGCTGCCGTTGTCGAGGACGGTCGTGGGATCCCCCGCGTCCCTGATCTCGCTCACCAACACGGCAATTGACCGGTGCCGCCGTCTCCGCAGCATCGCCGCCGCGATCTGGAGGGCGAGCGGCAAATCGCCGCACAGGCACGCCAGTTCACGCAATGCGTCCGGCTCCCGGCCCGGCCGGTCGTCCCGCTCGTCCGCCTCGTACAGGGATCGCGTCACCAGAGCCACGGACTCCTCCGGATCCAGCGTCTCCAGGTCGATCAGGCGCACCGGAAGCGAGTCCGGCCGGTCCCGGGAGGTGATCAGGACCCGGTGCCGGTCGGTGCCCGGCAGGAGCTCCAGGAACTGCGCCGGATCCGACGCGTTGTCGAGGATCAGCAGCGTCCGCTCGCGCCGCTCGGCGAGCAGGGCCCGGTACACGTCGTACTGCCGTGCCGCCGTCGACGGCAGCTCGGGCCCCCGCACGCCGAGCGCGTCCAGCAGTGCCAGTACCGCCTGGTCGGCGGTGACCGGGTTGTCGTCGTAGCCGCGCAGGTCCACGAAGAGCGTGCCGCCGGGGAACCAGCCCCGCCCGCGCCCCCGATGCGCCGCCTCCACCGCCAGCGCCGTCTTCCCGATGCCGCCCATCCCGGTCACGGCGAAGATCAGTACGGCCTCGCCGCCGGCCCCCGGCGCCAGTTGCCCCAGCAGCCGCTCCAGTTCGGAAGAGCGGCCCGTGAAGCCCAGCGGCCGTGGTGGCAGCGTCGCCGTGGCCCGAGGTACCGGGCCCCTACCGGTCCCGGTCGACCCGCTTGCCGATAACGGGCCCGTTGAAGACGCCGCCCCGGAAGTCGATGTGGTCGCCGCCGTATTGGGGCCCCTCCTTGGAGGTGGCGGAGTCGCCGCTTCCACGAGGCCGGTGCTTGCGCAGCACGCCCACGGCCACCGAAGCCGCCTGCGCGGCCGCCCGCTCCTGCGAACCGCCCTTGTCCTCAGAGGACTTCTCCGGGTTCGCCCGGTCGCTGATCCCCCGGATCACCAGCGCGTCCAACTGGCCGCTGACATGCGCCGCGTGGACCGCGCCCGCGCCCTCCATCTCGATCGCGTTCGCGTCGTCGTAGGTGTGCTTGATGAACTCGGCGAACGCCGACTTCTCGTCCGTCAGCACGACATCTCCGCAGGCGATCGGCTTCAGATGCCCCCGCACCCCGTTCTGTCCGCGCAGCGCGGAGCGCGCCGCCTGCAACAGGCGGTTCGACCCGTGCCATACCTCGGGGCGGGCGTGGAACCCCTCGGGAGTCACCTTGCCGCCCTGCACGGCGTACACCTTCGTGCCGATCACCACGTCACCGACGTCGACGTCCTCCTTCAGGGAGCCCGCGACGCCCACGAACAGCACCGCCTGCGGGCGCAGCCAGCCCAGGATCTGGGTCGTCAGCGCGGACGCGTTCACCGCTCCCTCGCCCAGCTCGGCCACGGCCAGCCTCCAGTCGGTGCCGGCGAGCCGCCCGCACTCCACACGGGTTCCGTCCTCGTGGACCAACTCCTCGATCTCGTCGCCGAGATGGGCGCGTACGGCGTCGTACTCGACGGCCAGGGCGGTCAGGACGACGACGGTGGGTGAAGTCTGCGACACGCGATTAAGGTACTGCCAAGGACCGGCACCGGGGGAGGAAAAGTACATGGCGGAGCAAGACGTGACCCTCAGTCAGCTGCTGCTCGCCGAGTACCAGACCGTCAAGGACGAGCAGAAGACCCGGATCGGCTTCCGCGACAACCTGCTCTACGTCACCCTCACCGTGGTCGCCGCCGTGATCGCCGCCGCGGCGCAGGCCGAGCAGTCCGCGATGCTGCTCGCCATCCCGCCGGTGTGTGTCGTCCTCGGCTGGACCTACCTGGTCAACGACGAGAAGATCTCCGCGATCGGAAGGTACATACGCGACGATCTCGGGCCGCGGCTCACCGACCTCGCGGGGGCGCAGGGGGCGTTCCGCTGGGAGACGGCGCATCGCAGCGACGCCCGCCGACGGACCCGTAAGGCCGTCCAGTGCGCCGTCGATCTGACCGCCTTCTGCGTCGTTCCGCTTGCCGGGCTCGCCGTCTACTGGAGTGCCGGGCAGACCTCCGCCGGGCTGCTCGTCGTCTCCGTCTTCGAGGCCCTCGCGCTGCTCGGTCTGGCCGCCCAAGTCATCGTCTACGCACGGCCGTTCACCTAGGAACCGGTCACCCACCGGTACTGGAGCTCCGGCCGCCCCACCGTCCCGTACTGCGGGCTGCGCGCCGCCCGACCGGCGTCCACCAGATGTTCCAGATACCGCCGGGCGGTGATCCGCGAGATCCCCACCGCCTCCGCGACGCCCGTTGCCGTCAGGCCTTCGTCGCAGTCCCGCAGGGCCACGGTCACCCGCTCCAGGGTCGGCGCGCTCAGCCCCTTCGGGAGCGCCACCGGGCCCGGCGCGCGCAGGGTCGCCAGGGCGCGGTCGACCTCGTCCTGGCCGCTCGCCTCGCCCGCCGACGCGTGGAACTCGGCGTACCGGACGAGCCGGTCCCTGAGGGTGGCGAAGGTGAACGGCTTCAGGACGTACTGGACCACGCCCAGTGACACGCCCTCCCGGACCACCGCCAGATCGCGCGCCGAGGTCACCGCTATGACGTCGGCGTGGTGGCCCAACGCCCGGAGCGAGCGCGCCAGTTGGAGGCCGTGCACATCCGGCAGATGGAGGTCGAGCAGCACCAGGTCCACCGCCGTGCGGTCCAGCGCGCGGCGCGCCTCCGCACCGGTGTGCGCCTTGCCCACCGCCGTGAATCCGGGCACCCGGTTGACGTACATGACATGGGCGTCGGCGGCGACGGGATCGTCCTCCACGACCAGGACCCGGATCGGTTTCTCGGTGCTCATACGTCGCCTCCAGAGACTGCGCCCCCAGAAACTACGCCCTCACCGGCCCGTACGACGCCCAGGGGCAGCCGTACCTCGAACTCCGCCCCGCCCTCGGCGGCGCCCGCCACCGTCAGGGTCCCCTCGTGCCGGCCCACCGCCTGACGGACCAGCGCGAGACCGAGGCCCCGCCCGCCGGGCCCGGCGGCCGGCTTGGTCGAGAAGCCGCGCTCGAAGACCGCCTCGGCGTGCGCCGGGTCCACCCCGGTGCCCGTGTCCGAGACCCGCAGGACCAGCTCGGACGCCTCCGTGTACGCCGTCACCGTGACCCGCGCCCGCACACTGCCCTGCGCCGCGTCCACCGCGTTGTCGATCAGGTTGCCGAGGATCGTCACCAGGTCCCGGGCGGGCAGCGAGGCCGGCAGCAGTCCGTCGTCGAGCCGGCTGTCCTCCGACACCACCAGCTCCACGCCCCGCTCGTTCGCCTGCGCCGTCTTGCCCAGCAGCAGTGCCGCCAGCACCGGCTCGCCGACCGCCGCCACGACCTGGTCGGTCAGGGCCTGCGCCAGCTCCAGCTCGGCCGTGGCGAACTCCACCGCCTCCTCGGCCCGCCCCAGCTCGATCAGCGAGACCACCGTGTGCAGCCGGTTGGCGGCCTCGTGCGCCTGTGAGCGCAGCGCCTGGGTGAAGCCGCGCTCGGAGTCCAGCTCGCCCATCAGGGACTGGAGTTCGGTGACATCGCGCAGTGTGACGACCGTGCCCCGGCGCTCCCCGCCGGACACCGGCGAGGTGTTCACCACCAGCACCCGGTCCGCCGTCAGATGCACCTCGTCCACCCTCGGCTCCGAGGCCAGCAGCGCGCCCGTGAGCGAGGGCGGCAGCCCGAGTTCGGCGACCGAGGTGCCCACCGCCTCGTCCGAGACGCCGAGCAGCTCCCGGCCGCCGTCGTTGATCAGCGCCACCCGGAACTGCCCGTCCAGCATCAGCAGCCCCTCGCGCACCGCGTGCAGCGCGGCCTGGTGGTAGTCGTGCATCCGGCTCAGCTCGGCGGCGTTCATGTTGTGGGTGTGCCGCCGCAGCCGGGCGTTGATCACATACGTGCCCACCGCGCCCAGCGCCAGCGCGCCGCCCGCCACCCCGATCAGCGCGGTCAGCTGGTCCTGCGCCCGCTTGCTGATCTCCTCGACCTTGATGCCCGCGCTGACCAGGCCGACGATCTTCCCGTCGTCCCAGATCGGCGTGACCGCCCGTACGGACGGGCCGAGGGTGCCGGTGTAGGTCTCGGTGAACGTCTCGCCCTTGAGCGCGTCGTCGATATGGCCGATGAAGCGCTGGCCGATCTCGTCCGGGTTGGGGTGGGTCCAGCGGATGCCCCGGGTGTCCATGATCGTGACGAAGTCGACCCCGGTGTCCTGCTGCACATGCAGCGCGTACGGCTGGAGCGAGGCGGTGGGGTCGTCGGTGCGGATCGCCTGCCGTACCGAGGGGGAGTCGGCCACCGAGCGGGCCACCGCCAGCGCCTGGCGGCCCGCCGCGTCCTCGGCCTGGCTCTGGTCGCTGACGTAGGTGAACAGCGCGTATCCGGCCACGAGCACCGCTATCAGCACGGCCTGCACGGCGAACAGCTGGCCGGCCAGGCTGCGGGGGCGGGGGACGGGAAAGCGCATGTCGTCAGTGTGCCTCCCGTATTAAGCGTGAACTAAATGAACGGAAGGGTGACCGCCCTCACACAGCGGGAGATAGTCACGGCATTCCTCAAAACCCCCGGACGTGAGCCGCACGCCGGTGATGCCGACGAAGACGTCAAGGAGGGCAGCCGTGGCCGCCAGTTCCCCCGAAACGGCACCCAGAGCCAAACGGGACCGCACGCACTATCTCTACATCGCGGTGATCATCGCGGTCGCCCTCGGCGTCGCCGTCGGTCTCGCCGCGCCCGACTTCGCGGTCGAGCTGAAGCCGATCGGTACCGGCTTCGTGAACCTGATCAAGATGATGATCTCGCCGATCATCTTCTGCACCATCGTGCTGGGCATCGGCTCGGTACGGAAGGCCGCGAAGGTCGGCGCCGTAGGCGGTATCGCCCTCGCCTACTTCACGGTCATGTCGCTGGTCGCCCTGGGCATCGGCCTGGTCGTCGGCAACATCCTGGAGCCGGGCACCGGGCTTGCCGTCACCGACGCCGTCAAGGACGTCGGGCACGCCCAGGTCGACGCCGAGGCGAAGGACACCACCGAGTTCCTGCTCGGCATCATCCCGACCACGATCGTCTCCGCCTTCACCGGTGGCGAGGTGCTCCAGACCCTGCTCGTCGCCCTGCTCGCCGGGTTCGCGCTCCAGGCGATGGGCCAGGCCGGACAGCCGATCCTGCGCGGTGTCGAGCACATCCAGCGGCTCGTCTTCCGCATCCTCGCGATGGTGATGTGGGCGGCCCCGATCGGTGCCTTCGGCGCCATCGCGGCGGTCACCGGTTCCGCCGGTCTGGACGCGCTGAAGAGCCTCGCCGTGCTGATGCTCGGCTTCTACGTCACCTGCTTCCTCTTCGTGTTCATCGTGCTCGCGGCGCTGCTGCGGGTGGTCTCCGGCCTGAACATCTTCACGTTCTTCAAGTACCTGGGCCGTGAGTTCCTGCTGATCCTGTCCACCTCCTCCTCCGAGTCCGCGCTGCCGCGGCTCATCGCGAAGATGGAGCACCTGGGTGTCAGCAAGCCGGTGGTCGGCATCACCGTCCCGACCGGCTACTCCTTCAACCTCGACGGCACCATGATCTACATGACCATGGCGTCCCTGTTCATCGCCGACGCCATGGGTACGCCGATGTCGATCGGCGAGCAGATCCCGCTGCTGCTCTTCCTGCTGGTCGCCTCGAAGGGCGCGGCCGGTGTGACGGGTGCGGGTCTGGCCACCCTCGCGGGCGGTCTCCAGTCGCACAAGCCGGCCCTGGTGGACGGTATCGGCCTCATCGTCGGCATCGACCGCTTCATGAGCGAGGCCCGCGCCCTGACGAACTTCGCGGGCAACGCGGTGGCCACGGTGCTGATCGGCACCTGGACCAAGGAGATCGACCGCGGCCGGGTCGACCAGGTGCTGGCCGGTCAGCTCCCGTTCGACGAGAAGACGCTGCTCGACGACGGGCACGAGACGTCGGCCGAGGTGTCGGCGGAAGTGCCGGAGCAGGGCGGCGAGAAGGAGCTCGCCAAGGCGTAGGGCCCGCCCGGGCCTTGCTCCTAGAAGTTCCCGAAGGGCTCCGAGCGGTCAGGCGCTCCCCCCGTTTGGCCTGACCGCTCGGTCTATTCCTCCCCGCCGGGTGCCCAGGGATCGGTGATCTCCCTGAGCAGAGTGAGCGCCTCGCGCAGCTGCCTCATCCGCAGCCTGCCGAGGTGCTCCTCCCATTCCCGCTCCACCCGCGCGACCACGGCGTCGGCGACCTCCTTGGCCGCCGACGCCTTTTCCGCGACGCACACCAGGCGGGCCCGCTTGTCGGTGGGGTCCGGTACGCGGCGCACATACCCGGCCTTCTCCAGCTGGTCGACCAGGAACCCCGCCGTCTGCTTGGTCACCTGGGCCTGCTCGGCCAGGTCGGTGAGGCGGGTGCCGTGGGGGCCGATGCGCTGCATGACCCGGGCCTGGGCCGGGGTGAAGTCGTCGAAGCCGGCCTCGGCGAGGGCGGCGAAGACGCGGTTCTCCAGGGCACGGTAGGGGAGGAAGAGCAGGACGCCGGTGTTGAGCTCGCTTGACACTAGTCAGCCTCTCTGACTAATTTGGTCAGAGAAGCTTACCACTTGAGTAGGTGGTGATTCCTGTGGCCGTGGTCCTGGAGACGGACGAGCGCTGGCGGATCGTCGACGAGCAACGGACGACGCTGGCGGACCTGCTGGAAGCTCTGCCCCCGTCCGCCTGGGAGACCCCGACGGCGTGCGGTGACTGGCGGGTGCGTGATGTGGTGGCCCATCTGACGCTGGCGCCCCGCTTCTCGTACGGCGACCTGATGCGGGACTGGGTGCGGGCGAGGGGCAACCTGGACCGTCTGATCCATGACACGGCGGTGCGCGAGGCGGCCAGGCCGACCCCGGAGATCCTCTCCAACCTCCGGGCGATCGTCGGCTCACGCCGGCTGGCGCCCATGACCACTCCGCGCGAACCCCTTCTGGACATCCTGGTCCACGGCAATGACATCGCCCGGGCCCTTGGTCTCCAGCGCGAGATGCCGCCGGCGGCGGCCCGGGACGCGGCGGACCGCGTCTGCACGACGCGCTTCCCGCTCCGTCTCTGGCCTCGTCCGCGGGCCCGTCTGGTGGCGACGGACATCGAGTGGGAGGCGGGAGAGGGTGAGGAGATCAGGGCTCCCATAGCGACCCTGCTCCTCCTTCTCACGGGCCGAACCCCGGCCGAGTCCGAGGCTTGAGATCGAGCGCGCCGGGGGGTGTCGCCCCGGCTTCTCCTCGCGGGGGTGAGTCGGTGCGAGCTGCGCGGAACGGCAATCGGTGATACCGTCTAGCAAAACCTTGATGGTATAGCCCACTCGCCGCTCAGGAGGCGGACATGCCCCCCACCTCGCCCCCGAGCACCCCCCGCGCCCGCTACCGCGCCCAGGTCCGGGACGAGATCAAGAGCCGGGCCTGGGAGCAGATCGCCGGGGCCGGTGCCTCCGCCCTCTCCCTGAACGCCATCGCCAAGCAGATGGGCATGAGCGGCCCCGCCCTCTACCGGTACTTCGCCAACCGCGACGAGCTGATCACCGAGCTGATCAGGGACGCCTACCGCAGCCTCGCCGACCGCTGCCAGGCCACCGCCAAGTCCGGTACCGACCTCGCCGGCCTCGCCGGAACCCTGCGCGAATGGGCCCTGGAAGACCCCCACCGGTACTTCCTGGTCTACGGCACCCCCGTCCCCGGCTACCAGGCGCCCCCGGACACCACCCTGATCGCCTCCGAGATCATGGCCGTACTCCTCGATGCCTCCGCGTCCGAGGAGGCATCGGACGACCCCTTCGACGCGCACATCGCCGAGCACCGCTCCTGGGCGGGCGACCACCCCGCCCCGGCCGCCGCCCTGCACCGCGCGCTCACCTTCTGGACCCGGCTGCACGGCGTACTGTCCCTCGAACTCGCCGGCCACTTCACCGGCATGGGCTTCGACCCCGCCGAGCTGTACGCCGCCGAGACCCGGGGACTCACCGGTCCCTGACGGCCTCGTCCAGCCGCGCCCGCTCCGGCGCGCTCAGCACCAGGTCAGCCGCCCTCGCCGAGTCCCGGATCGTCTCCGGACGACTTGCCCCGGGGATCGGGACGACAGTCGGGGACAGGCTCAACAGCCAGGCCAGGCATACCTGTTGCGCACTCACGCCCCGCTCCCGCGCCACGGCGTGGAACGCCTCCAACCGGCCAGCGCCACCCGCCATCCGCGACGGCCCGTCCAGGGAACTGCGCGAGATCCCGCCCAACGGACTCCACGGCAGGAACGCCAGACCCAGCTCCGCGCACAGCCTCAGCTCCGCCTCGCTGTCCCGGACCGCGGGCGAGTACCGGTTCTGCACCGACACCAGCCGGTCGCCGAGGATCGCGTGGGCCGCCTGGATCTGGTCGACGTCCGTGTTGGAGATCCCGACGAGCCGGATCTTGCCCTCTTCGGCCAACTCCCGCAGCGTGCCCACCGATTCCTCGAAGGGGACCGCGGGATCGGGCTTGTGGAGCTGGTAGAGGCCGATCGACTCCACGCCGAGCCGCTTCAGGGAGGCCTCCGCCGCCGACCGCAGCCAGTCAGGGTCGCCGTTCACCGTCCAACTGCCGTCGGCGGGGCGGCCTCTGCCGCCCTTCGTGGCCACCAGCACGTCGTCCAGGCGGCCGCCGTACGTGGCGAGCGCCCGCGCGACCAGCAGTTCGCTGTGGCCGGGAGCCTCGCCGGGCAGATGGTAGGAGTCGGCTGCGTCCAGCAGGGTGACCCCGGCGTCCAGCGCCGCGTGCACGGTGGCCAGGGCCCGCCGCTCGTCCGGTCGCCCCTCGATGGACAGCGGCATCGCGCCGAGCCCAATCGCGCTCACGCGCGCCTCGCCAAGTGTGCGGTACCGCATGTCAGTCGCCCTTCCCGAGGGTCTCGGCGACCGCCTTCGGCAGCCATTGCCGTGCCTCGCCGAAGGTGAAGCCGAGCCGCGTGGCCCGGGTGTTGTCCATGCCGTAGGAACGGGTGAAGGAGAGCGGGGAGACCTCGCCGACCTCGACACCCCGCGGCTCCACCCGGCCCCCGGGCAGTCGTGCCGCGATCGCCTCGCACAGGTCCTCGGTGCTCAGCAGGCCGTGGGAGGCGGCGTTGACCGGGCCGGTGAAGTCCGCGCCCGCGGCCCAGGCCAGGAAGTCGGCGATCTCCTCGACGTGGATGTAGGTGGCGGGGCGGTTCGCGAGCGGGACCGCGACCGGTGCGCCCGTGCGGATCCGGTCCGCGTAGTGGGCGAGCCGGCCGGTGAAGTCGTCGTCGCCGCCCAGGACATGGGCGACACGCACGGCGACGTACGGGAAGGCGGGGTCCGCGGCGAGGACCGCCTCCGCCTGGCGCTTGCCCTCGCCGTAGTGGGAGTCCAGGAACTCCGAGTCTTCCCAGGGGAGTCCGAGATCGACCGCGACCGTGCGCGGGTCGACGGCCGACTCCGGGACCAGGGCCGCGGGGGAGTCCTCGTACTCGTACACCTCGACCGTCGAGGTCATCACGTACCGTCGCGTGCGACCCGTGAACACCCGCCGGGCCAGCGCCGCTTGTCGCGGGGTGTAGCAGACCTGGTCGACCACGACGTCGAAGGTGCGGGAACCGAGCGCCGCGCGCAGGGAGTTCTCGTCGTCGCGGTCGGCGACGAGGTGCAGGGCTCCGGCGGGCGGAGCGGCGGAGCCGCGATTGAGGACCGTGACACGGTCACCCGCGGCCAGCAGCCGGCGGATCAGCCGCTTGCCGAAATAGCGGTTCCCGCCGATGACGAGTACCTCTCGTACCTTTGCCTCTCGTACCTTTGCCTCTCGCGCCTTTTCCATGACCATAATTCTCTTCGCGCGGCACCGCGTTCTGAAGGGGGAACCATGGGAGTTCAGGCAGTCACGCCAAAAGAACCTCGGCGTCAGCGAGTCACCGCCGAGGAAACCTCGGTGGCCTTCGACGCGCTGGACCGGCAGATCCTCGCGCTCCTGCAGACGGACGGCCGGATCAAGCTCAGCGAGCTGGGCCGCCGGGTCCGGCTGAGCCCGGCGGCGGTCACCGAGCGGGTGCGCCGACTGGAGGCGGCGGGCGTGATCAGCGGCTACGGCGCCCAGGTCGTCCCGGCCCGGCTCGGCTACGGCATCCAGGCGTTCATCCGGGTCAATCCGCACGGCGGCTACAACCTGAAGCACCCGCGGACCCTGGAGCTGATCGAGCGCCCGGAGATCACCGAGGTGCATCACGTGGTCGGCGAGGACTGCTGGATCCTCAAGGTCGCCGTCCATGACACGGTCCACCTGGAGGAGGTCCTCGAAGCGGTCTCCGCGCTCGGCCGCACGACCACGTCGATCGTGCTCACCTCTCCCGTGGAGCGCAAACCGCTGTTGCCTTGACGCCGGGGTCAAGGCTTACGTTCGTACGCATGCGAATCGGCGAGCTGGCCGAGCGGGCCGGGACGACGACCCGGACGCTTCGGTACTACGAGTCCCGCGGACTGCTGCCCGCGCGGCGCACCGGCAACGGCTACCGGACCTACGACGAGAGCGATCTGCGGCTGCTGCGGCAGATCAGGACGCTCCAGGACTTCGGGTTCGACCTGGAGGAGACCCGGCCGTTCGTGGAGTGTCTGCGGGCCGGGCATCCGGAGGGCGACGCCTGCCCGGCCTCGCTCGCGGTCTACCGGCGCAAGCTGGACGAACTCGACTCGCTGATCGGTGAGTTGCAGGCCGTGCGGGCGAAGATCGGGGTGCGGCTCGCGCTCGCCGAGGATCCGAAGTGCGAACTGGGAGGGTAGCCGTGGTGAGTGAAGTGACGGACGCCGACTTCGAGGCGGAGGTCAGGGGGTCCGACCTGCCGGTGCTGGTGGAGTTCACCGCCGACTGGTGCCCGCCGTGCCGGCAGATGGGGCCGGTGCTGCGCGCGCTGGCCGACGAGACGGGCGACCGGCTGAAGGTGGTGCAGCTGAACGTGGACCACAATCCGCTGACCACCAACGCCTACAAGGTGCTGTCGATGCCGACCTTCATGGTCTTCAGCGGCGGGGAGCCGGTGAAGGCGATGGTGGGCGCCCGGCCCAAGCGGCGGCTGCTGGCGGAGCTGGACGAGGTGCTCTGAACACGTTCCGGCCAGAAGAAATCCCCCGAGCAATTGCGCTCGGGGGATTTCTCTGCGTATATTCAATGATTCGCGACTTCAAAGAAATTGGGTCGCGAGAAGCTGAGTAAGCGCAGTATATCCGGGCGGGAGTGGAATTGTCAAACAGCGAATTTCCGGACGATGAAATGCGTGGCGAGCAGGAATTCATCGACGGCCTGTATGTGCGGGTGGACGCGCTGCGCGGTGACACCGAGGCCTCCGTCGCTGACGCGCTCGCCCAGGGCAACACGCCCATGCAGGCCCGCCTGGAGCGGGACATCCTGGTCGCCGAACGCTCCGGACTGCTCGCCGCGCTGAACGCGGTCGACGGCTCGCTCTGCTTCGGCCGGATCGACCTCGCCTCCGGCGTCACCCACCACATCGGCCGGGTCGGACTGCGCACCGAGGACGCGGCCCGCACCCCGATCCTGATCGACTGGCGGGCCGATGTCGCCCGTCCCTTCTACCTGGCCACCGGCCACACCCCGATGGGCCTGCGCCGGCGCCGCCACATCAGCACCAGCGACCGTACGGTCACCGCGCTGCACGACGAGTTCCTCGACCTCGGGGACCGGCAGCGCACCGGCCACGAGGACCCGAGCGGCGACGCCGTGCTGCTCGCGGCCCTCGACTCCGCCCGCACCGGCCGGATGGGCGACATCGTGCGGACCATCCAGGCCGAACAGGACGAGATCATCCGCGCCCCGCACCGCGGCGTCCTGGTCGTGGAGGGCGGCCCCGGCACCGGCAAGACCGCCGTGGCCCTGCACCGGGCCGCGTATCTCCTCTACGAGCACCGGGAACTGCTCGCCAGGCGCGCCGTCCTGATCGTCGGCCCCAACCCGGCCTTCCTCGGCTACATCGGCGAGGTGCTGCCCGCCCTCGGCGAGACCGGGGTGCTGCTGGCGACGGTCGGCGAACTGTTCCCCGGGGTACGGGCGACGGCGACGGACACCCCGGAGGCGGCCGCGGTGAAGGGCCGCGCCGACATGGCGGAGGTGCTCGCCGCCGTCGTGCGCGACCGGCAGACGCTGCCCGATCCGGTGATCGCGATCGAGCACGACCGCGAGGTCCTGATGCTCGACGACGGACTGGTGAGCGTCGCCCGCGAGCGCACCCGCGCGGCGAAGCTGCCGCACAACACCGCCCGCGAGTACTTCGAGGGCCACATCCTCAACACCCTCACCGACATGGTCGCCGAGCGCATCGGCACCGACCCCTATGACGGTACGAATCTGCTGGACCCGAGCGACATCACGCAGATCCGCGACGAGCTGGCCGAGAACCCCGAAGTCTGGTCCGCGATCGACCAGTTGTGGCCGGTGCTGTCCCCGCGGCGACTGGTCGCCGACTTCCTCGCCGAGCCCGAAGGGTACGTCCCGGACGCCGACGCGGCGGCCCTCCGGCGCCCGGTGACGCGGGCGTGGACGGTGGCGGACGTACCGCTGCTCGACGAGGCGGCCGAACTGCTCGGCGACGACGACCGGGCGGCGCGACTGCGGGCCGAGCGCGAGCGGGAGACGCAAGTCGCCTACGCGCAGGGCGTGCTGGACGTCTCCTACGCCTCCCGGACCTACGAGTTCGACGACAAGGAGGACGAGGACTCCGAGGTGCTGTCGGCGCACGACATCATCGACGCCGAGCGGTTCGCCGAGCGGCAGGAGGAGGACGACCACCGCAGCGCCGCCGAGCGCGCGGCGGCCGACCGCACCTGGGCGTTCGGGCACATCATCGTCGACGAGGCGCAGGAACTCTCCCCGATGGCCTGGCGGCTGCTCATGCGGCGCACCCCGACCCGCTCGATGACCCTGGTCGGCGACCCGGCCCAGACGGCGGAGGCGGCGGGCGTCGGCTCCTGGCGGAAGATCCTCGAACCGTATGTCGAGGACCGCTGGGAGCACACCCGGCTCGGCGTCAACTACCGCACCCCGGCCGAGATCATGGACCAAGCGGCGGCGGTCGTACGGGCCGAGGACCCGGACTTCGAGCCGCCGAGTTCGGTGCGCTCGACCGGGGTACGGCCCTGGGTGCGCGCCACCGACGACCTGCCCGGCGCCGTCGCCAAGGCGGTCGGGGAACTGACCCCGGCCGAGGGCCGGCTCGCGGTCATCGCCCCGCGCGACCTGCACCGCCGCCTCGCCGCCCACCTGGACGGCGTGACAGCGGGCGCGGAACCGGATCTCACCCGGACGGTCGTCCTGCTGGACCCGAGGCAGGCCAAGGGCCTGGAGTTCGACTCGGTACTGGTCGTGGAGCCCGGCCGCTACGGCACCAGCGACCTCTACGTCGCCCTGACCCGGGCGACGCAGAGGCTGGGGGTGCTGCACACGGGCCCGCTGCCGCGAGGCCTTGGTTAAGCGGGCCTCAGCCACACCGTCGCCAGGGGTGGCAAGGTCAGGCGGATGCTCGTCGCCTGGCCGTGCCGCCCCTGGGGTTCCGGCTTCAGCGGGTCGGGGTTGGTGACGTCGCCGCCGCCGTAGCGCGCCGCGTCGGTGTTGAGCGTCTCGTGCCAGGCCGGGACGTCCTCGGGGACGCCGAGGCGGTAGTCGTGCCGTACCACCGGCGAGAAGTTGGAGACGGACAGCAGGGGGGTGCCGTCGGCGGCGTACCGGAGGAAGGCGAAGACGTTGTCCTCCGCCGCGTCCCCGACCACCCAGCGGAATCCGGCCTGTTCGGTGTCCCGCTGCCACAGCGCCGGGCTGTCCAGATAGACCGCGTTCAGGTCCCGGACCAGGTCGCGCACGCCCCGGTGGTCCGGCTCCGCGCCGTACGCCGGGTCCAGCAGCCACCAGTCCGGGCCGTGCGCCTCCGACCACTCGGCGCCCTGGGCGAACTCCTGCCCCATGAAGAGCAGTTGTTTGCCGGGATGGGCCCACATGAAGCCCAGATAGGCGCGGTGATTGGCGCGCTGCTGCCACCAGTCGCCCGGCATCTTCGACACCAGCGACCGCTTGCCGTGGACGACCTCGTCGTGCGAGATCGGCAGCACGTAGTTCTCGCTGTACGCGTACACCATCGAGAAGGTCATCTCGTGGTGGTGGTACTTGCGATGGACCGGCTCATGGCTCAGATAGCCGAGCGAGTCGTGCATCCAGCCCATGTTCCACTTCAGGCCGAAGCCGAGTCCGCCGCTGTCGGTGGGCCGGGTGACCCCGTCCCAGGCGGTGGACTCCTCCGCGATCGTCACCACGCCCGGCGCCCGCCGGTACACGGTGGCGTTCATCTCCTGGAGGAACGCCACCGCGTCCAGGTTCTCCCGCCCGCCGAACACATTCGGCACCCACTGCCCCGGCTCACGGGAGTAGTCGAGGTAGAGCATCGAGGCGACCGCGTCCACCCGCAGCCCGTCGATGTGGAACTCCTCGCACCAGTAAAGGGCGTTCGCCACCAGGAAGTTGCGCACCTCGCGGCGCCCGAAGTCGAACTCCAGCGTGCCCCAGTCGGGATGCGCCGAGCGCAACGGGTCCTCGTGCTCGTAGAGCGGACGCCCGTCGAACTCCGCCAACGCCCAGTCGTCGCGCGGGAAATGGGCCGGGACCCAGTCCATGAGTACACCGATGCCCGCCCGGTGCAGGGCGTCGACCAGGAACTTGAAGTCGTCGGGCGTACCGAGCCGGGCCGTCGGCGCGTAGAAGCCGGTGACCTGATAGCCCCAGGAACCGCCGAACGGATGCTCGGCGACCGGCATCAGCTCCACATGCGTGAACCCCAGGTCCTTGACGTACGACGGGAGCTGCTCGGCGAGCTGCCGGTACGTCAGGCCCGGTCGCCAGGACGCCAGATGGACCTCGT
Organism: Streptomyces cinnabarinus; assembly: GCF_027270315.1. Lineage (NCBI taxonomy): Bacteria > Bacillati > Actinomycetota > Actinomycetes > Kitasatosporales > Streptomycetaceae > Streptomyces > Streptomyces cinnabarinus. The sequence goes on from NZ_CP114413.1 coordinate 6,151,753, forward strand.
AGACCGAGAAGGGCGCCTCGTGCACCGGCACCTGTCCGCGCCGCGCCAGCCACTCCTCGTCGTGCCACTCGTGACGCGAGGCGTGCACGATGGACGAGGTGTCGGGCGGGGCCTCGGTACGGCGGGCCATCGGGTCGGCGCGCAGGGTGCGCGAACCGTCCGGCCGGGTGATCTCGAACTTGTAGAGCTCACCTTCCCCTATGGCCGGGACGAACAGCTCCCACACCCCGGAGGAGCCCAGCGAGCGCATCGGGAAGCCGGTGCCGTCCCAGAAGTTGAAGGTGCCGGCCAGCCGCACCCCGCGCGCGTTGGGCGCCCACACCGTGAACCGGGTGCCGGTCACCCCCTGATGGGTCATGGGCTCGGCGCCGAGCGCCTTCCAGAGCTGCTCGTGCCGCCCCTCGCCGATCAGATGCAGATCGAGATCGCCCAGCGCGGGCAGGAAGCGGTACGGGTCCTCGGTCTCCAGCTCCGCACCGTCGTACGTCACGAGAATCCGGTACTCCGGTACGTCCGGCAGCGGCAGCAGCCCCGAGAAGAAGCCGTCGCCGTCGTCGTGCAGTCCGGTCCGCAGCTCCCCGGCGAGCACGGTCACGGCACGGGCGTACGGCCGGAAGGCCCGGAAGGCGACTCCGCCCGGCACGGGATGCGCGCCGAGCACGGCATGCGGTGCGTGATGGGTACCGGCGAGCAGCCGGGCACGGTCCTCCGCGTCCACGGCGGGGGAGACGGCGACCTCGACGGGAGCCTTCTTAGAGGGAGCCTTCTTCGCGGTGGTCTTCTTGGCAGGGGCCTTCTTCGCGGTCGTCTTCTTCGAGGGAGCCTTCTTGGCCGCGGCCTTCTTCGCGACGGCCTTCTTGGTCACCGCCTTCTTGGTCACCGCCTTCTTCGCGGTCTTCTTCGCCGCCGCCTTCTTCGCGACGCTCTTCTCCTCGGGCGTCCGCCCGGCCGACTGTTGGGGATCCGGACCGGGGGACGGGGGGCGGGGGGTCACGGGTGGGGCCTCCTCGACGAGGGTGAGGTGAGCGGGGGAGGGGGAGAGGGAGGTGCGCCGTCGTCCTCGGCGAGACGGCGTACGGCCGACAGCGGTACCGAGAGCCAGTCGGGGCGGTGGCGGGCCTCGTACACGACCTCGTAGATCGCCTTGTCCGTCTCGCACGCCCGCAGCAGCACGGGATCGGTACGGGGATCGACGCCGGAGACCTCGGCGTAACCGGAGCAGTACGCGGCCCGGCAGGCCCCGGCCCAGCCCGGTGCCGGCGGGTCGGCGGAGTGGGCCGCGTAGTCGAAGGAGCGCAGCATCCCGGCGATGTCCCGCAACGGGGGCTGCGGCAGCCGCCGTTCCGTGAGTGACTTGGCCGGTTCGCCCTCGAAGTCGATCAGCCACCACTGACCGGCGGGCGAGCGCAGGCACTGGCCCAGATGCAGATCGCCGTGCACCCGCTGGGCGGTCCAGGTGCGGCCCTCGGCCGCCAGCGCGGCCAGCGCCTCGAACGTGGACCGCAGCCCGGGGGCGTACGGCCGCAGCGCGGGCACCGCCTGCGTGGCCGCCTCCAGGCGCTCCACCATGCCCGCGGTCATCAGCTCCAGCTGGGTGTGGCCGAGAGTGACCGTGGGCAGCGTGCGGGCGAGCGCGGTGTGCACCTCCGCGGTGGCCCGCCCGAGCGCCCGCGCCTCCACGGCGAAGTCCTCGCCCTTGGCCAGCTCGCGCAGCGCCAGCTCCCAGCCGTCCGAGGCACCCTGCACGAAGGGCTGGAGCACCCCGAGGACGTACGGGTCCCCGGCCAGCTCCGCCCGTATCCACGCCGTCGGCGGCGGTACCCGGGGGCAGCCCTCGCGGGCCAGCGCGAGCGGCAGCTCCAGGTCGGGGTTGACGCCCGGGACGACCCGGCGCAGCAGCTTCAGGATGAAGGTGTCGCCGTAGACGATCGAGGAGTTGGACTGCTCGGCGGTCACCATCCGCGGCACCAGACCGGGGCGGATCTCCTGGTCGGGATCCCGCTCGAAGAGGAGCCCGCCGATGCGGGCCTGGGTGCGCAGCGCCTCCAGGAGCACCTCGGCGGGCCGGGGGTCGTACAGGGCCTCGTACACCGTGCGTCCGGCGAGCGGGCCCTCTTCCACATGGCCGATCAGCGCGGGCGCCAGCCGGGGCGGCAGCGCCTCGCGCACACCTATGAGGAGCTGGTAGCAGTCGCCGGGCACGGGTGACTGCTCTGCGCGCACCACCAGGTGGTACAGCCCGAGCCTGCTGTCGGACGGCAGCAGCTCGACCGCGCTGACCAGCGAGAACCCGGTGACCGGACGTCCTTTCCCGGCGAACCACCGCTGCCGTGGCAGCCACTCCCGCAACAGCGGATCAAGGGACGCGAGAAGTCCCGGAGACGAGGTGAGGGTACGGCTGACGGATTCCGACATGACGTCGTGTCCTTTCCCCGGGAGTGGTCGGGGTGTGAGTGATGCGTGCCCCCGGCGGGCCGGTGGAAACCGTCCCGCCGGGGCCGCCCGGGCCCGGTGGGCCTAGGGCCTGTCGTTTGGATCAGTCCGGCGTCGCGGGGTCTGGCACGCCCTCCCCCAGAGGGGGGACCCCAAGGCGTTGTCGTCGGTTGCCGACGCTCCGCGTCGACGCCCTCCTCCGCCTTGCAGCTGCACGCACCAGACCCCGCTCGGCTCGGTTGCCATGTACCGCTTCTTGCGGCCGGCCTGATCCAAACGACAGGCCCTAGCCGTTGTCCTCGCGGAGCCGGAACCAGTAGAAGCCGTGTCCCGCCAGCGTCAGCAAGTACGGCAGTTCGCCGATGGCCGGGAATCGCACCCCGCCGAACAGCTCCACCGGGTTGCGTCCGTCGAACCGCCGCAGGTCCAGCTCGGTCGGCTGCGCGAACCGGGAGAAGTTGTGCACGCACAGGACGATGTCGTCCTCGTACTCCCGCAGGAACGCCAGCACGGCCGGGTTGGACGACTGGAGTTCGGTGTACGTGCCGAGTCCGAAGGCCGGGTTCTGCTTACGGATCTCGATCATGCGCCGGGTCCAGTGCAGCAGGGACGACGGCGACGCCATGGAGGCCTCGACGTTCGTCACCTGGTAGCCGTAGACCGGGTCCATGATCGTGGGCAGGTAGAGGCGGCCCGGATCGCTTGAGGAGAAGCCCGCGTTGCGGTCCGGGGTCCACTGCATGGGCGTGCGGACGGCGTCCCGGTCGCCGAGCCAGATGTTGTCGCCCATGCCGATCTCGTCCCCGTAGTAGAGGATCGGCGAGCCCGGGAGCGAGAGCAGCAGAGCCGTGAAGAGCTCGATCTGGTTGCGGTCGTTGTCGAGCAGGGGCGCGAGCCTGCGGCGGATGCCGATGTTGGCGCGCATGCGGGGGTCCTTGGCGTATTCCGCCCACATGTAGTCGCGTTCCTCGTCGGTGACCATCTCCAGGGTCAGCTCGTCGTGGTTGCGCAGGAAGATGCCCCACTGGCAGCCCGAGGGGATCGCCGGGGTCTTGGCGAGGATCTCCGAGACCGGGTAGCGGGATTCGCGGCGGACCGCCATGAAGATGCGCGGCATGACGGGGAAGTGGAAGGCCATGTGGCACTCGTCGCCGCCGCTGCTGAAGTCGCCGAAGTAGTCGACGACGTCCTCCGGCCACTGGTTGGCCTCCGCCAGGAGCACCGTGTCCGGATAGTGCGCGTCGATCTCCTTGCGCACCCGCTTCAGGAACTCATGGCTCGCCGGAAGGTTTTCGCAGTTGGTGCCTTCCTGCGCGTACAGGTACGGCACCGCGTCAAGACGGAAGCCGTCGATGCCCAGGTCCAGCCAGAACCGCAGCGCAGAGATCATCTCCTCCTGCACGGCCGGGTTCTCGTAGTTGAGGTCCGGCTGGTGGGAGAAGAACCGGTGGAAGAAGTACTGCTTGCGGACCGGGTCGAAGGTCCAGTTGGAGGCCTCGGTGTCGACGAAGATGATCCGCGCGTCCGCGTATTGCTTATCGTCGTCGGCCCACATGTAGTAGTCGCCGTAGGGACCCTCGGGGTCCTTTCTCGACTCCTGGAACCACGGGTGCTGGTCGCTCGTGTGGTTCATGACGAAGTCGATGATGACCCGCATGCCGCGCTGGTGGGCGGCGTCGACGAACTCGACGAAGTCGGCGAGGTCGCCGAACTCGGGCAGGACGGCGGTGTAGTCGGAGACGTCGTAGCCGCCGTCCCGCAGGGGGGACTTGAAGAACGGGGGCAGCCACAGACAGTCCACGCCGAGCCACTGGAGATAGTCCAGCTTGGCGGTCAGGCCCTTGAGATCACCGACGCCGTCACCGTTGCTGTCCTGGAAGGAACGGACGAGCACCTCGTAGAAGACGGCGCGTTTGAACCAGTCGGGGTCCCGGTCGCCCGCTGGGGTGTCCTCGAAGGTGTCCGGGACGGGCTCGTTGACGATCATTTTGTGGGTGACCCTCCGATCTGCGGGGTGGACGGTCGCAGAACCGAGAAGACGTGCGCGGGCCGCTGACCCGGATCGAGGCGCACATAGTTGGTCCTGCCCCAGTGATAGGTCTCGCCGGAGAGCTCGTCGCGCACCGGCACCGACTCGTGCCAGTCCAGGCCGAGTTGCGGCATGTCCAACGAGACCGTGGCCTCCTGGGTGTGGTGGGGGTCGAGGTTGACGACCACCAGAACCGTGTTCGACCCCGACCGCTTCGAGTAGACGATCACCTGATCCTTGTCGGCGTGATGGAAGTGGAGACTACGCAGCTGTCGTAGGGCGGGACTCGCGCGGCGGACGGCGTTGAGCTTGGTGATGAGTGGAGCGATGGTGTCCGGGGTGTCCCAGTCACGTGGACGCAACTGGTACTTCTCCGAGTCGAGGTACTCTTCGCTGCCCTCGCGCAGGGCGGTGTTCTCGCACAGTTCGTAGCCGCTGTAGATGCCCCAGGTCGGCGAGAGGGTGGCCGCGAGGACCGCGCGCAGCGCGAACGCGGGGCGCCCGCCGTGCTGGAGGAAGGCGTGCAGGATGTCGGGGGTGTTGGCGAAGAAGTTCGGCCGCATGTAGGCCGCCGCCTCACCCGAGAGTTCCGTGAGGTACTCGGTCAGCTCCCGCTTGCTGTTGCGCCAGGTGAAGTACGTGTACGACTGCTGGAAACCGACCTGGGCCAGGGTGCGCATCATCGCCGGGCGGGTGAACGCCTCGGCCAGGAAGATCACATCGGGGTCGGTGCGGTTGATCTCCCCGATCACCCGCTCCCAGAACAGCACCGGCTTGGTGTGCGGGTTGTCCACCCGGAAGATCCGCACCCCGCAGCCCATCCAGTGCCGCAGCACCCGCAGCGTCTCCGCGACCAGCCCGTCCAGGTCCGCGTCGAAGGCGATGGGGTAGATGTCCTGGTACTTCTTCGGCGGGTTCTCCGCATAGGCGATGGTGCCGTCCGGGCGGTGATGGAACCACTCCGGGTGCTTGTGCACCCAGGGATGGTCCGGCGAGCACTGCAACGCGAAGTCCAGCGCCACCTCCAGACCCTCCTGCCGGGCCTGCCGGACGAACCAGGTGAAGTCCTCCAGCGTGCCCAGCGCCGGGTGCACGGCGTCGTGCCCGCCCTCCGGGGAGCCGATCGCCCACGGCACGCCGACGTCCTCGGGGGCGGGGTCGAGGGTGTTGTTGCGGCCCTTGCGGAACGTGCTGCCGATGGGATGGATCGGCGGGAGATACACGACGTCGAAACCCATCGCCGCGATCTCCGGCAGCCGGCGCGCCGCCGTCCGGAACGTCCCGTGCGGCACCTCCGCCGTCCCCTCGGAACGGGGGAAGAACTCGTACCACGACCCGAACAACGCCCGCTCCCGCTCCACCAGCAACGGCAACGGATCCGAGACGGTCACCAACTCCCGTAGTGGATACCGCGAGAGGACCTTGTCCACCTCGGGGGTCAGCGCCGCCGCGAGACGGGCTGTCGGGGCGTGGGTCTCGTCCCGGAGGTTGGCGGCCGCGGTGAGCAGGACGGGCCGCTGCTTGGCGGGGACCTCGGTGGCCGCCCGCTCGTACAGCCGGGCGCCCTCCTCCAGGACCAGCTCCGTGTCCATCCCCGCCGGAATCTTGATCCGGGCGTGGTGGCGCCAGGTGGTGACCGGATCGCCCCACGCCTCCACGGTGTACGTCCACAGGCCAGGGGTGTCCGGAGTGACGTCGGCGCCCCAGCGGTCGGTGCCCGGCGCCAGTTCGCGCATCGGGGTCCACGGGCCCGGACGGCCCTCGGGGTCCCGCAGGACGACATTGGCGGCCACGGCGTCGTGACCCTCGCGGAACACCGTCGCCGAGACCTGGAACGTCTCGCCCGTCACCGCCTTGGCGGGCCGACGGCCGCGCTGGACGAACGGACGGACGTCGAGCACTGGTATGCGCCCGACACCGGGGACCTGGGCCGTGGGGGGTGCCCCCGCGGTGGGCGGTCCGGCGGTGGCCGGGCGGTGTACGGGGGGTGCTTCGGACTTGCGTGTCGGGGGTGCCGACGAGTGGTGCGTGGCGGGCATGACCGCTCCTGTCCGCGTCAACGTGGGTGGGCGGATGGCTATGGGGAGGTGGGTCCTGCGGGGTGCTGCTGTGGTGTGCCTGTGGGGCGTACCGGAGGAGCCTTCCCACCCTATTCGGGTGGGCAATCCGGCACTTTGTTAACTACTCACGCGTATGTCGGCACACAAGACCGGCCCCGTCCGGCTGGGACGGGGCCGATCCTTCCGCCTCGTTCTCAACGGGCCGCGAACAGGCCGCTACGAACCCGGTACCTGGAGCAGTTTGTTCGGTGAGCCGAGCCCACGCCCGGAGACCTTTCCGCTCGCCGCCTTCGCCCGCAGGGCCTTGGTCACTTGCGCGGGCGTGGCCGTGCGACGGTCGGCGAGGTAGAGCGCGGCCGCCCCCGCCGCGTGCGGCGCCGCCATCGACGTACCGGAGTAGGTGGCTTTGGCGCTGTCGCTCGCGTACGACGTCGAGGTGATGGCGACGCCCGGGGCGAACAGGTCGAGGGCCGAGCCGTAGTTCGAGAAGCCCGCCCGGGCGTCCCCGCGGTCGGTCGCGCCGACCGTGAGGGCGGGGCCCACACTGGCCGGTGAGTAGAGGGCCGCCGGGAGACCGTCGTTGCCCGCGGCGACCGTGTAGGTGACGCCGGAGGCGATGGAGTTGTGTACGGCGGCGTTCAGCTGGGCGTTGTAGCTGCCGCCCAGGCTGAGGTTGGCGACCGCCGGTTTGCGGGCGTTCCTGGTCACCCAGTCGATGCCCGCGATGGCCTGGGCGGTCGTGCCGGCGCCGGCGTTGTCCAGGACCCGCACGGAGACCACCTTCGCCCGTTTGGCGACGCCGTACTTCGACCCGGCGACCGTGCCCGCGACATGGGTGCCGTGGCCGTTGCCGTCGCCCGCGGACTTGTCGCCGCCGACGAAGTCCCAGCCGTGTCTCGCCCGGCCGCCGAAGTCCTTGTGCGAGATCCGGACGCCGGTGTCGATCACATACACCGTCACCCCGGCGCCCGCGGAATCCGGCCAGGTGTAGCTCTGGTTGAGCGGCAGGTTCCGCTGATCGACACGGTCGAGTCCCCAGGACGGTGGATTCTTCTGGGTGTGTTCCAGGGTCACCCTGGTGTCCTGGACGACCGAGGCGACCCGGGGGTCCGCCGCGAGCCGCTCGGCCTGTCTCTCACTCGCGGTGATCGCGTAGCCGTTGAGAACCGTGCCGTAGGTGTGGCTGATTTTCGCCCCGTACGTCTCGGCCAGCCCTCTGCCGGCAGCCGAGGGAGCCTGTGTTCCCCCCTTGAGTGTCACCAGGTAGCTTCCGCTGACGGTGCCGGGCTGACCGGCGCCGAGTATCCGCCCCTCCGGTGCGGCGTGCGCGGGCGGGCTGATGGCCGAAAGTGCCGCGGCACAGGTCACCGCGGTCAGCCCCCCTGCCCAGCGCAGACGCCTGGTGCGCGTCCGTGCCATGGTCCGAGTCCCCTCCTCGACTCGGCGTCCGGCCACTGCTGAACGCCGGGTGCACCCGGCGCGGGCCGGTACGCCCATCAGCAGCCTCTCGTGGGGGTGAAGTCACCACAAGGACGCCTACGGGGGCGGAATCGGCCATATCGCCGATGGCGGATCCATGAAGGTTGCGGCGCTTTTCGGACGGACTGTGCGGGTAGTCCGGATGGAGCCAGGCTCCAGCTTCACCGGAGACGCGGGAAAAGGCGCCGTGGTTACGGAGCGCCGTCACCGATACCGTGCAGATGATGACAGGACGCACACCGCCGTGCGTCCTCTTCCGCACGCCTGCCGAGGTGGAATGTGAAGGCGATCCGTCGATTCACCGTCCGTCCCGTTCTCCCCGAACCCCTCCGGCCGCTCAGTGATCTGGCGCGCAATCTGCGCTGGTCCTGGCATGCGGAGACCCGCGATCTCTTCCAGTCCGTGGATCCCGAGCGCTGGGCCTCCTGCGACGGTGACCCGATAAGACTGCTGGGCAGTGTGTCTCCGGACCGGCTGGCCGAACTGGCCGAGGACCGCCGCTTCCTGCGCCGGCTGACCGCGGCCGCCGACGACCTCGCCGACTATGTCGCCGGGGACCGCTGGTACCAGACCCAGTCGGCCGAGCTCCCGACGGCCGTAGCCTATTTCTCCCCCGAGTTCGGCATCACCGCCGCCCTGCCGCAGTACTCCGGCGGCCTCGGCATCCTGGCCGGCGACCACCTCAAGGCCGCCAGCGATCTCGGGGTGCCGCTGATCGGGGTGGGGCTGCTGTACCGCCACGGCTACTTCCGGCAGACCCTTTCGAGGGACGGCTGGCAGCAGGAGCACTACCCGGTGCTCGATCCCAACGAGCTGCCGGTCGGCCTGCTCAGGGAGGCCGACTCCGCCCCGACACAGGTCTCCCTCGCCCTGCCCGGCGGCCGTTCGCTGCACGCCCGGGTCTGGCTGGCCCAGGTGGGCCGGGTCCCGCTGCTGCTGCTCGACTCCGACGTGGAGGAGAACGATCTCGGCGAGCGCGGGGTGACGGACCGGCTCTACGGCGGTGGCAGTGAACACCGGCTGCTCCAGGAGATGCTCCTCGGCATAGGAGGTGTGCGGGCGGTCCGGACGTACTGCCGACTGACCGGACACGCCGAACCCGAGGTCTTCCACACCAACGAGGGGCACGCGGGCTTCCTCGGCCTGGAGCGGATCGCCGAACTCGTCGACCAGGGGCTGGACTTCGACGCCGGTCTGGAGGCGGTGCGGGCGGGCACGGTCTTCACCACCCACACCCCGGTCCCGGCCGGAATCGACCGCTTCGACCGCGAGCTGGTCGCCCGCCACTTCGGCACCGACGCCGAACTCCCGCGCATCGACGTCGAACGCGTCCTCCAGCTCGGCATGGAAACCTACCCGGGCGGCGAGCCGAACCTCTTCAACATGGCGGTGATGGGCCTGCGCCTGGGCCAGCGCGCCAACGGGGTCTCGCTGCTGCACGGCAACGTCAGCCGGGAGATGTTCTCCGGGCTCTGGCCGGGCTTCGACGCCGACGAGGTGCCGATCACCTCGGTCACCAACGGCGTGCACGCCCCGACCTGGGTGGCCCCCGAGGTGTTCCGGCTCGGCGCGCGGCAGATCGGTGCCCAGCGCACCGAGGACGCGCTCACCGTCGGCGGCTCGGACCGCTGGGACGCGGTGGCCGACATCCCCGACCAGGACATCTTCGAGCTGCGCCGGGTGCTGCGCGAGCAGCTGGTGGTGGAGGTCCGCGAGCGACTGCGGGCCTCCTGGCGGCAGCGTGGGGCGGGCAGCGCGGAGCTGGGCTGGATCGACGGGGTGCTGGATCCCGACGTGCTGACCATCGGCTTCGCGCGCCGGGTGCCGTCGTACAAGCGGCTGACGCTGATGCTGCGGGACCGGGACCGGCTGCTGGATCTGCTGCTGCACCCGGAGCGGCCGGTGCAGATCGTGGTGGCGGGCAAGGCGCATCCGGCGGACGACGGCGGCAAGCGGCTGATCCAGGACCTGGTGCGGTTCGCCGACGATCCGCGGGTCCGGCACCGCATCGTCTTCCTGCCCGACTACGGCATGGCGATGGCGCAGAAGCTCTACCCGGGCTGCGACATCTGGCTGAACAATCCGCTCCGGCCGCTGGAGGCGTGCGGTACCAGCGGGATGAAGGCGGCCCTCAACGGCTGTCTCAACCTCTCGGTCCTGGACGGCTGGTGGGACGAGTGGTTCCAGCCCGACTTCGGCTGGGCCATCCCCACCGCGGACGGCTCGCAGACGGACCCGGACCGGCGTGACGACATCGAGGCGGCGGCGCTGTACGACCTGCTGGAGCAGCGGGTCACCCCGCGGTTCTACGAGCGCGGCCAGGCCGGACTGCCGGACCGCTGGATCGAGATGGTCCGTCAGACCCTCACCCTGCTCGGCCCGAAGGTGCTGGCCGGGCGGATGGTCCGGGAGTACGTCGAGCGCCTCTACACCCCGGCCGCGCTGGCCCACCGCTCGATGGACGCGGACTCGGCGCGGGAACTGGCGGAATGGAAGGCGCGGGTGCGGGGAGCCTGGCACGGCGTGAGCGTCGACCATGTGGAGACCTCGGTGGCCGCGACCACCGCCGAGCTGGGCACGACCCTGAGCCTCCGGGTCCGGGTCGGCCTCGGCGAACTGGCGCCGGACGACGTGGAGGTGCAGGCGGTCTCCGGCCGGGTGGACGGGGAGGACCGCATCACCGACGCGGCGACGGTCCCGCTGAAGCCGACCGCCGGCCCCGACCTGGACGGGCGCTGGGTCTACGAGGGCCCGCTCTCCCTGGACCGCACCGGGCCCTACGGCTACACGGTACGGATCCTTCCGGCGCACCGGCTGCTGGCGTCCGGCGCGGAACTGGGCCTGGTCACCTCGCCCTCGCAGGACGTGGTGGAGGGTGCCGGAGTGCTCATGCGCTGAGGCCCTGGAGCGGGGGCGTCACTCGGTGTCGCCCCCGCACAGCCTGCGCAGCACCACCCCGCACCGGCGGGCGTACGCCTGCTGCAGGCCGCGGGTGGCCGGGCCGCCCGCGCGGGAGTACCACTTCGCGCTCCGGCTGAAGGCGTGCACCGTCAGCCAGACGGTGCCGTCCCCGGTGCGGTCCACCACGAAGGACTCCTCGCCGCACTCCGGATGGCCGGCCAGCGTGCCGTACGCCCAGCCCGCGCGGCGGTGCTCCTCCACCGTCCACACCACCCGGCAGGGCGCCTTGATGACCCCGGCCAGGGTGACCGTGACGTCCACGCCGGGTGCCGCCCGCTCCGCGGCGGCGTGTATGCCGATGCCCATCGCCCGGTGCATGTCCCAGGTCAGCACGGCCTCGGCGGCGCGGCCGAAGACCTCGGTGCCCTCTCCGATGCGGGTGCGGACATGCAGCGGGTGGAAACCGGGCGGGCAGAAGTCGTGCTCCCGGGTACCGCCGACGTCGTCATAGCTGAAGGACATGGGGCCCTAGCGTAGGGCGGCACCCGGGCCGCCGTCGGCCCGGGTGCCGCCTGTCGACGCGGGGTGGGTCAGCTGACGTTGACCGCGGTCCAGGCCGCGGCGACCGCCTTGTACTCGGTGCTGGTGGAGCCGTACAGGGCCGAGGCCGCGCTCAGCGTCGCGGTGCGGGCGCCCTTGTAGTTGGTGGTCGAGGTCATGTACTCGGTGAGCGCCTTGTACCAGATCTTGACCGCCTTGTCCCGGCCGATGCCGGTGAGCGTGGAGCTGTTGTACGTCGGCGAGTTGTAGCTGACGCCGTTGATCGTCTTCGCGCCGCTGCCCTCGGACAGCAGGAAGAAGAAGTGGTTGGCGGGGCCGGACGAGTAGTGCACGTCCAGGTTGGCCAGCGACGACGACCAGTAGTTGGCGGACGAGCCGTCCTTGCTCGGCTGGTCCATGTACCGCAGCGGCGTGCCGTCGCCGTTGATGTCGATCTTCTCGCCGATGAGGTAGTCGCCGGTGTCCTTGGTGTTGGCCGCGTAGAACTCCACGGCCGTGCCGAAGATGTCCGAGGTCGCCTCGTTCAGGCCGCCCGACTCACCGGAGTAGTTGAGCCCCGCGGTGTTGGAGGTGACGCCGTGGGTCATCTCGTGGCCGGCCACGTCCAGGGACGTCAGCGGCTTCACGTTGCCCTCGCCGTCGCCGTACGTCATGCAGAAGCAGCTGTCCGACCAGAAGGCGTTGACGTAGGCGTTGCCGTAGTGGACCCGGGAGTAGGCGGCGACGCCGTTGTTCTTGATGCCGTTGCGGCCGAGGACGTTCTTGTAGAAGTCCCAGGTGACCTGGGCGCCGTAGTGGGCGTCCACGGCGGCGGTCTGCGAGGTGGAGGAGCTGGAGGCCGCGCCGGTGCCCCAGGTGTCGTCCGCGTCGGTGAACAGGGTGCCCGCCGAGGAGGAGGTGGCGCGCGCCTTGTTGTAGGTCTTGTGGGCGCCGCGCGAGGCGTCGTTGAGCTGGTACGTCGAGCCGGACAGCGAGGTGCCGACGGTCACCGTGCCGCTGTACTGGCTGTTGCCGGTACCGGTCTGGATCGCCTCCCACTCGTACAGCTTCTCGCCGCTCTGCGCGTCGGTGATGACGTGCAGCTCCTGCGGGGTGCCGTCGTGCTGGAAGCCGCCGACGACCGTCTCGTAGGCGAGCCTCGGGGTGCCGCTCGCGGCCCAGACGACCTTGCGCGGGGCCTTGTCGGCGGCGGACTTGGTGGAGCCCTCGGCCTTGGCGGCCTTGACGGCCTGCTTCTCGGCGGCCGACTTGGTGACGTCCGCGGTGAGGTCGGCGACCTTGACGGCGGCCTTCGCGGCCTTGGTGACGCCCTGGGTCTTCCCGGACGCCGACTCGTGGACGATCAGGTCGCCGCCGAGGACGGGGAGTCCGGCGTAGGTGCGCTCGTAGCGGGTGTGGGTCGAGCCGTCGGCGTCCTGGACGACGTCCTTGACCACCAGCTCTTCCTGGGCGCCGAGACCTATCTCGTCGGCGGTGGTGGGGGCCTGGGCGGCCGCCTGCTGGATCAGCGCGGTGCGGGCGGCGGCGGTGAGCTGGAGCGGGGTGGCGCCGGCGGCCGGGTCGGTCCTGGCGGCGGCACCGGTGCTGGTCAGGCCGGTGGTGAGGAGGGCTCCGGCCGCGATCGCGGTGGCGATGGCCAGGGTGGTGCGCTTGTGACGCGCGTAGCGGGGGGTCACACAAGCTCCTTATGTGGGGGAGGGCTGGGAAGTTGTGCGGCGGGTGAGGAGAGAGTGACATCAGAGACGCGTACATGTCAGGACCCCCAAATGATGTTGGCTGAAACCCGACTGTCCGGTGAACGTTTCCAAAAGGTAAAGCGGGCGCCGTCCCGGGGAGTTGAACCACCGGGACGGCGCCCTGTCTCAAGGGAGCGGGACGTCTACGGGAACGTCAGCTTCCAGCTGTTGATGTAGCCGGTATCGATCGCCGCGTTGTCCTGGACCCGCAGCTGCCAGGTGCCGTTGGCGACCTCGGAGGAGGCGTTCACCGTGTACGTGGTGTTCAGGTTGTCCGAACTGCCACCGGTGCCGTAGCCCTTCAGCGTGTACGCGGTGCCGTCGGGGGCGACCAGCTGGACCTGGAGGTCGCCGACGTAGGTGTGGACGATGTCCACGCCGACCTGGAGGTTGGACGGCGCGTTGCCGGTCCGGCCGGAGACGGTGATCGACGAGGTGACCGCGGCACCGCGGTCCGGGATCGCCACGTCGGCGGTGTTCTCGAAGGTGGTACCGCCACCTCCGCCGTCACCGGGCCGCGAACCCACCGCGATGCCCGCCCAGGCGTGCTGCACGGCCGCGTATTCGGGGCTGGTCGTGCCGTAGAGCTCACCGGCCGCCGCGAGGGTGCCGGTGCGGGCGCCCGCGTAGTTGGTGTTGGACGCGAACTTCGTGGTCAGCGCCCGGAACCAGATCTTCTCGGCCTTGTCCCGGCCGATACCGGTGACCGGAAGGCCGTCCGAGGTGGCCGAGTTGTAGGTGACACCGTTGATGGTCTTGGTGCCGCTGCCCTCGCTCAGCAGGTAGAAGAAGTGGTTGGCGGGGCCGGAGGAGTAGTGCACATCGATCGACCCGATGCCGGAGTACCAGCTGTCCTTGGACGCGCCGTCCTTGCTCGGCTTGTCCATGTAACGCAGCGGCGTACCGTCGCCGTTGATGTTGATCTCCTCGCCGATGAGGTAGTCACCGACGTCGGAGGAGTTGTTGGCGAAGAACTCCACGGTCGAGCCGAAGATGTCCGAGGTCGCCTCGTTCAGACCGCCGGACTCGCCGCTGTAGACCAGACGCGCGGTGTTGGCGGTGAGCCCGTGGGTCATCTCGTGCGCGGCCACGTCGATCGACGTCAGCGGGTTGGCGTTGCCGGAGCCGTCGCCGTACGTCATGCAGAAGCAGCTGTCGGACCAGAACGCGTTGACGTAGTTGTTGCCGTAGTGGACCCGCGAGTAGGCGCCGACGCCGTCACCACGGATACCGCTGCGGCCATGCACGTTCTTGTAGTAGTCCCAGGTCAGCGCGGCGCCGTAGTGGGCATCGGCGGCGGCCGATTCCAGGTTGGACGGGCTGCCGTTGCCCCACACGTCGTCGGAGCCGGAGAACAGCGTCCCGGTGCCGGAGGTGCCGCGGTTGAGGTTGTACGTCTTGTGCCCGCCGCGCGCGCCGTCGGTGAGGTTGTACGTCGAACCCGACTGCGTGGTGGTGAGGTCGACCGTGCCGGAGTACACCGTGTTGCCGGTGCCGGTCTCGATCGCCTCCCACTCGAACAGCTTCTCGCCCGTGGTGGCGTCGGTGACGACGTGCAGCTCCTGCGGGGTGCCGTCGTGCTGGAGGCCGCCGACGACCGTCTCGAAGGCGACCTTCGGGGTGCCGCTCGCGGCCCAGATCACCTTGCGGGGCGCCCGGTTGACGTCCGCGTCCTTGGCCTTCTCCGCCTTCGCGGCGGACAGCGCCTGCCGCTCGGCCTTCGCCGCGGACACGGCCGCCTTGGTGGTGGCCGGCTTGATGGCCTTCTTGGTGGCCTTCACGACCGCGGCCGTGGCGTCGGACTTGGTGCTCTTGACGACGAGGTCGCCGCCTAGCACCGGAAGGCCGTCGTAGGTGCGCTCGTAGCGCGTGTGGATCGTGCCGTTGCCGTCCTTCAGGACGTCCCGGACGACCAGCTTCTCCTGGGCGCCGAGGCCCAGTTCGCGGGCGGTGTCCGCCGAGGCGGCGTTCGCCGTGCGCATCAGCGCGGCGCGCTGGGCGGGGGTGAGCTTGACCGACTCGGCGCCCGGGAGGACCTGGCCGGCGGCCGACGGGGCCTTCTCCGGGGCGGCGGTGGCGGCGCCCGACTGGACGGCCGCGGCGATCAGGGCGGAGACGCCGACGAGGGCGACAGCGGCGGCCCGGCGGGTGGTGGATCTGTGGGAGGTGCGTCGGTCTGAGGAACTGCTTCTCAAAACTGACTCCTTCTGCGCGGCCGCGGATCGCGCGGCCAGGGGAGACCGTCCGGCGGGTGGGCCGGCCGGGCAGAGCGGGGTAGTGCGCAGAACCACGTGCGGGAGCGTCGGCCGTCCACAGCGCGGGCGAGCTATGGGGTTGCTGTGAAGCGGCCGTGGGAAGAGTGGCAGGAGATCGCCGGTTCTGTCAGGGGCGCGTCAGAAACTTGGCCGGATTTGGTTCGTTGTCCGGGAGTTCATGTTCGTTATACGGACGCTTCAGGCCAAGTGTCCCGAGCCGCCTCAAGCCAGGCTGTCCCGCCAGGCCCGGTGCAGATCCGCGAACCGCCCCGTCCCCGCGACGAGTTCGGCGGGCGAGCCGTCCTCCACGATCCGTCCGTGCTCCATGACCAGCACCCGGTCCGCGATCTCCACGGTCGACAGCCGGTGCGCGATCACCACCGCCGTACGCCCGTGCAGCACCGTCGCCATCGCCCGCTGCACCGCCCGCTCCCCGGGGATGTCCAGCGAGCTGGTCGCCTCGTCGAGGATCAGCACCGCCGGATCCGCCAGCAACGCCCGTGCAAACGCGACGAGTTGACGCTGACCGGCGGAGATGCGGCCGCCCCGCTTGCGTACGTCCGTGTCGTAGCCGTCGGGCAGGGCGCTGATGAACTCATGGGCGCCGATCGCCTTCGCGGCCCGCTCGATCTCCTCGCGGGTGGCGTCCGGACGCCCGATGGCGATGTTCTCGGCGACCGTGCCCGAGAACAGGAACGCCTCCTGGGTCACCATCACCACCCCGCGCCGCAGTTCGGGCACGGACAGCTCGCGCAGATCGACCCCGTCCAGCAGGACGCGGCCCTCGGAGGGGTCGTAGAACCGGGCCAGCAGCTTCGCCAGCGTCGACTTGCCGGCGCCGGTCGAGCCGACCACCGCGACCGTCTGCCCGGCCGGGAGGGCGAGGTCGAAGACGGGCAGCACCTCGCCGCCGGTGCGGTAGGCGAACCGCACCCCGTCGAAGACGACCGCGCGGCCCGGGTGCTCGGACTCAAGTGCCGGGAGCTGCCTGGGGGTTGACGGCTCCGGCACGGACGGCGTCTGCGCCAGCAGGCCCGCGATCTTCTCCAGGGAGGCCGCCGCCGACTGGTAGGAGTTCAGGAACATGCCGAGCCGGTCGATCGGGTCGTACAGCCGCCGCAGATACAGCACCGCCGCCGCCAGCACTCCGAGCGCCAGGGTGTCGCCCGCGACCCGGTGCGCGCCCCACAGCACGATCAGCGCGACGGACGTGTTGGCCACCACCCGGGAGCCGACCACATAGCGGGCCATCTCCAGCAGCGCGTCCCCGTTGGTGCGCTCATGGCGCTGGTTCAGTACGGCGAAGTCGGCGTCGTTGACGGCCTCGCGGCGGAACGCGCGCACCGGCCGGATGCCGTTCATCGTCTCCACGAACTTCACGATCACCGCGGCGATGGCCGTCGACCGCAGCCGGTACACCCGCCCGGCCCGCCGCCGGTAGCCGCGCATGAGCACATACAGCGGCACGAAGGACGCCACCGCGACCGCGCCGAGCCCGAGGTCGAGCCAGAGCAGCATCGCGGAGATGTAGACGAACGACAGGATGACCGTGACCAGTTCCTGGAGTCCCTCGCTGAGCAGCTCCCGCAGCGACTCCACGTCCGCGGTGGAGCGGGAGATCAGCCGGCCGCTCGTGTACCGCTCATGGAAGTCCACGCTCAGCGCCTGCGCGTGCCGGAAGATCCGGCCGCGCAGATCCAGCAGCACATCCTGGTTCACGCGGGCCGCGGTGATGACGAACGCGTACTGCAGGGCGCCGGAGACGACCGCGCAGAGCAGATAGCCGACGGCCACCGCGATCAGCGGGCCGTGGTCGTCGCGCCGGAACGCGGGGACGGCCTCGTCGATGGCGTACGCCACCAGCAGCGGTCCCGCCTGCACGGCCGCCTGCTGGACGAGCAGCAGCAGCGTGGTCAGGGCGACGCGCGCCTTCATCGGGGCGAGCAGCGAACGCAGCAGCGTGCCGGTGGCGCCCGGTGGAGTGGGCAGCACGTCCCGGTCGAAGGGGTCGCCGGACTCCTCGGGCGCCGGGGCCGCCTTGGCCGGTGCCGTGGTGGTGGGCGCCGTCATCGCTGGTCCTCCTCGTCCGATCCCGACATCAGATGCGCGTACTCGGCGCTGGAGCGCAGCAGTTCTTGATGGGTGCCGACCGCGGTGATCCGCCCCTCGGACAGCAGCGCGACCCGGTCGGCGAGCAGCACGGTGGACGGGCGGTGCGCCACGATCAGCGCGGTCGTCTCCGCCAGCACCTCCCGCAGCGCGGCCTCCACGGCGGCCTCGGTGTGCACGTCGAGCGCGGACAGCGGATCGTCCAGCACCAGGAACCGCGGCCGCCCCACGACGGCCCTGGCGAGCGCCAGCCGCTGCCGCTGCCCGCCGGAGAGACTGAGCCCCTGCTCGCCGACCTGGGTGCCGGTGCCGTCGGGCAGGGCGTGCGCGAAGTCGGCCTGAGCGACGGAGAGCGCGCGTTCGAGTTCGAGGGCCCCGGCGGTGTCATCGGCCCCCATCAGCACGTTCTCCCCGACGGAGGCGGAGAAGAGGGTGGGCTCCTCGAAGGCGACGGCGACCATGGCCCGCAGCTCCGCGCGCGACATCGCCATGATGTCCGCCCCGTCGAGCGTGATCCGCCCGGAGGTCACCTCGTGCAGGCGCGGCACGAGCGCGGTGAGCGTGGTCTTCCCGGAGCCGGTCGCCCCGACCAGGGCCATGGACTCACCGGGACGGATGTGCAGGTCGATGCGGTCGAGGACGGGCGGGGAGTCGGGAGCGGCGTCGGGGTAGCGGAAGGAGACGGCGTGGAAGCGGAGTCCGTCGGAGCCGGCCACCGGCCCGGCCTTCCTGCCGGGTTCCGCCGACTCCACGTCCTCGTCCATCACCTCGAAGAACCGCTCCGTGGCGGTCGCCGCCTCCTGGCTCATCGCCAGCAGGAACCCGATCGACTCGACGGGCCACCGCAGCGCGAGTGCCGTGGAGAGAAAGGCCACCAGCGTCCCCGCCGACAACGCCCCGTCCGCGACCTGCACGCACCCCACCACCAGCGCCGCCCCGACCGCCACCTCCGGCAGCGTCACGATGACCGCCCAGATGACCGCCAGCAGCCGGGCCTTGCGCAGTTCCGTCCCCCGCAGCGTCCACGACAGCTCCCGGAACGCCCGCGCCTGACTGCGGTGCCGCCCGAACCCCTTGATGATCCGGATGCCGAGCACGCTCTCCTCGACCACCGTCGTCAGATCCCCGACCTGGTCCTGCGCCCGCCGTGCCACCTCGGCGTACCGCTTCTCGAAGACCACGCACATCACGATCACCGGCACCACGGGCCCGAGGATCACCAGCCCCAGCGTCCAGTCCTGAAGCAGCATGATGATCACGCCGACCAGGATGGTCACGCCGTTGACCAGCAGGAAGGTCAGCGGAAAGGCGAGGAACATGCGCAGCAGCATCAGATCGGTGGTCGCCCGGGACAGCAACTGCCCGGACGCCCACCGGTCGTGGAAGGCGACCGGAAGCCGCTGCAGATGCCGGTAGAGCCCAGCCCGCATCTCCGCCTCGACATGCGACAGCGGCCGGGCCACCAGCCACCGCCGCAGCCCGAACAGCACCGCCTCACCGAGCCCGAGCAGCAGCAGGAACAGCGCCCCGAGCCACACCCCGGGCGAATCCCGGTCGGCGACCGGGCCGTCCACCATCCACTTCAGCACGAGCGGGATCACCAGCCCCACACAGGAGGCGAGCACCGCCACGAACGCGGCGGTGAACAACCGCGCCCGCACGGGCCGGACATACGGCCACAGACGCAACAGGGTCCGGACGGCGGAGCGTTCCGCAGGGGCTTTCGGTGTGGTGGGCATCAGCAGCGAGCCTACGGTTCGCCACTGACATCGCCCACCGAGTTTCGGGTCGGCCCGCCGGGCTCAGCCCACCACCCTGAGCAGCAGCACCGCCCGCCCCGGCACCGTGATCGCCGCCCCCGCCCGATGCGTCTCGCCCGGCGCCTCCTCCTGCTCCTCCCGGGAGGTGTCCACGACCACCTCGTACTCCTCCGCCCACGGCGGCGCCGGCAGGACGAAGCTCACCGGCTCGTCCCCGGCGTGCAGTACAGCCAGAAAGCTGTCGTCGACGATCGGCGCGCCGCGCTCGTCGCGGCCCGGGATGTCCCGCCCGGACAGATACATGCCGAGGGTGGCGGCGGGCGCGTACCAGTCCTGCTCCGTCATCTCCGTGCCCCGCGCGGTGAACCAGGCCAGATCCCGCAGCCCGTCCGCTGAGTGCGCCCGCCCGGAGAAGAAGGCCCGGCGGCGCAGCACCGGATGCCGGTGGCGCAGGGCGATCAGCCGCGAGGTCAGCTCGAACAGCGCCTTCCAGCCCGGGTCCTCCAGCAGGCCCCAGTCCAGCCAGCTGATCTCGTTGTCCTGGCAGTAGGCGTTGTTGTTGCCGCGCTGGGTGCGCCCCAGCTCATCGCCCGCGACCAGCATCGGCACCCCCGTCGACAGCAGCAGCGTCGTCAGCAGGTTCCGCAGCTGACGGCGCCGGAGCGCCCGTACCCCCTCCTCGTCCGACTCCCCTTCCGCGCCGCAGTTCCAGGCCCGGTTGTCGTCCGTGCCGTCGCGGTTGCCCTCGCCGTTGGCCTCGTTGTGCTTGTGCTCGTAGGACACGAGGTCGCGCAGGGTGAAACCGTCGTGCGCCGTCACGAAGTTGACCGAGGCGTACGGCCGCCGCCCGCCCCACGCGTACAGATCGCTCGACCCCGACAGCCGGTAGCCGAGATCCCGTACGTCCGGCAGCGCGCCCCGCCAGAAGTCCCGGACGGCGTTGCGGTAGCGGTCGTTCCACTCCGTCCACAGCGGGGGAAAGGCGCCGACCTGATAGCCGCCCGAGCCCACGTCCCACGGTTCGGCGATCAGCTTCACCCGGCTCAGCAGCGGATCCTGGGCGATCACGGCGAGGAACGGCGAGAGCATGTCGACGTCGTGCATGGAGCGGGCCAGCGCGGCGGCCAGGTCGAAGCGGAAGCCGTCGACGCCCATCTCCGTCACCCAGTAGCGCAGCGAGTCGGTGATCAGGCGCAGCACCTGGGGCTGGACCACATGGAGGGTGTTGCCGCAGCCCGTGTAGTCGGCGTACCGGCGCGCGTCCGACTGGAGCCGGTAGTAGCCGCGGTTGTCGATGCCCTTGAGCGACAGCGTCGGACCCAGCTCGCCCGCCTCCGCGGTGTGGTTGTAGACCACATCGAGGATCACCTCGATGCCCGCCTCGTGCAGCGCCCGCACCATCCGCTTGAACTCGCCGACCTGCCCGCCCCGCGTCCCGGCGGCCGCGTACCCGGCGTGCGGGGCGAAGTAGCCGATGGAGTTGTAGCCCCAGTAGTTCTTCAGACCCCGGCGCAGCAGATGGTCCTCGTGCGCGAACTGATGGACCGGCAGCAGCTCCACCGCGGTCACGCCCAGCTTCACCAGGTGCTCGATCGCGGCCGGGTGCGCGAGACCGGCGTACGTCCCGCGCAGCTCCTCGGGGATCCCGGGATGCAGCTTGGTGAACCCCCTGACGTGCACCTCGTAGATGACCGAGTCCGCCCACGGAGTCTTCGGCCGCCGGTCGTCCGTCCAGTCGTCGTCATCGTGCACCACGACACCCTTCGGGACGTACGGCGCCGAGTCCCGGTCGTCCCGGACGGTGTCCGCGACCTGCTGCTGCGGCCAGTCCCGGACATGGCCGTACACCTCCGGCGGCAGCCCGAAGTCGCCGTCCACCGCGCGGGCGTACGGGTCGAGGAGCAGCTTGGCCGGGTTCCAGCGGGCGCCGGTCCAGGGGTCCCAGCGGCCGTGCACCCGGTAGCCGTAGCGCTGGCCCGGCAGCACCCCGGGCACGAAACCGTGCCAGATCTCGTGCGTCAGCTCGGTCAGCCTGGCCCGGGTCTCCTTGCCCGACTCGTCGAACAGACACAGCTCGACCGCCTCCGCCCCGCCCGCCCACAGCGCGAAGTTGGTGCCGGCCACCCCGTCCGGGCCGACCCGGAAACGGGCGCCCAGCGGCGTCGGCGCGCCCGGCCACACGGGCATGCCGGGCGTCCGGCGCGGGGTTCCGTTCAGTACGGCTCCCGGAACCTCGGCGGCACTCTCCTGAGCCACCGCCTGACGCTCGGCTGCGCTGCTGGTCACCTTGGGCCTCCCACGGCTCTCGGGACGGCGTGCGAACGGGCATGCCAAAACCCCGGCAGCGGCTCCCCGTCGCGTCGTCCTCCCCACTGTTCTGCCCAGCGCTTGGCTCGCACTCACGTTTCCCCGGAGCGGGCCCCGTCGTTGGGCACCTCGTGAGGCATGCACAAGGGCGCGCGCGGCGCGCGGGGGCCGCGCTGGCCGCCGTACTGACATGGGCAGGACTGCTGGCGGGGGCCGCCGGCTGTACTTCGGACACCACCGGCGGGGTCGGTCTGGGCGGACTCGGCAAACCCCGGGCACCACAGGAGGTCATCAGGGTCACACCGGACGACGGCAGCAAGGGCGTGGACCCCGAAGAGGCGCTGCTGGTACGGGTGAACAGCGGACGCCTGGAATCGGTGAAGGTCATCAGGTCCCAGGACGCGCAGGAGACCCCGGTGCCCGGGCAGATCTCCCCCGACGGGCTGCGCTGGGAGCCCGACGACCAGAAGCTGGCGCTGGCCGCCCGCTACACCGTCGACGTGGTGGCCCTGGACGGCCACGGCCGCCGCTCCGCCCGGCACACCACCTTCACCACCTACGTCCCCGAGGAACGCTTCATCGGGTACGTCTCCCCGGAGAACCGCTCCACGGTCGGCACCGGAATGATCGTCTCCCTGGAGTTCAACCGGGAGATCGCCAACCGCGCGGCCGTGGAACGCGCCGTGCACGTCACCGCCCGCCCGGCGGTCGAGATCCGCCCGCACTGGTTCGGCAAGGGCCGCCTCGACTTCCGCCCCGAGACGTACTGGAGGCCCGGCACCCAGGTCACCGTCTCCCTCAAGCTCCGTGACGTGGAGGGCGCGCCCGGCGTCTACGGCCTTCAGTACAAGACGTTCTCCTTCACGGTCGGCCGCCATCAGGTCTCCACCGTCGACGCCGCCGCGCACACCATGGACGTGCGGCGCGAGGGCGAACTGCTCGCCACCGTGCCGATCACGGCGGGCGCCCCGAGGACCACCACCTACAACGGCAAGATGGTCGTCACCGAGATGCTCGAAGTGACCCGGATGAACGGCGCGACGGTCGGCTTCACCGACGACGACGGCAGGGGCGAGTACGACATCCCGGACGTGCCGCACGCCATGCGGCTGACCGAGTCCGGCACCTTCCTGCACGGCAACTACTGGGCGCCGGACGCCTTCGGGAAGGTCAACGTCAGCCACGGCTGCGTGGGGCTCAGGGACGTCAAGGGCGGCAGCTCGGACACCCCGGCGGGCTGGTTCTTCGACCGCAGCCTCATCGGGGACGTGGTCGAGGTCGTCCACAGCAAGGACAAGAAGGTGGCTCCCGACAACGGCCTCGGCGGATGGAATATGGGCTGGAACGCGTGGAAGGCCGGGAGTGCGGTGAAGTAACGGGACAGAGGGGTCACTTGGCGCACCTTTCCGTCGAAGTCGGCATGGAACTCGGTACGGAACGGTGACAATCGCGGGGCGCCGAGCCGGATGACCTTGTGGTTAATATGCGCCGAGCGCGTGCTGACGCGCGGGGGCGGGGCCTGACCAGGCCCGGTGAGGGGAGAGAAGGACTTGAACGTGCGACCGATATCGGGGGCGTCGGTTGACGCGCGCGTGAGCGGGCCGAAGGGGCGCGCGCGGCGGAGGTGGACGGCGGTGCTGGCCGGCGGACTGCTGCTGGCCACCGCCGCGTGCGGCGGGGGTTCGGACTCGGGCTCCGGCGACGGCAAGGGCAAGCCCGGCGGTGACTCCGGGCAGGCCGAGAGCGGGCCGTCGCAGGCCGTGGTCTCCATAGCCCCCAAGGACGGCTCGAAGTCCGTCGACACCAGCGGTGCCCTCAAGGTCAGCGCGAGCAAGGGCAAGCTGTCCGAGGTCGTCGTCAAGGACGGCAAGGGCAAGGCGATATCCGGGAAGATCACCGACGGGGGCGCGAGCTGGACGCCGTCCACCCACCTGTCGGCGGCCACCAAGTACACCGTGCACGCGGTGGCCAAGGACTCCGAGGGCCGCGAGGCCGCCGAGGACTCCAGCTTCACCACGCTGACGCCGCAGAACACTTTCACCGGCTCCTTCACTCCGGAGGACGGTTCGAAGGTCGGCGTCGGAATGCCGTTCTCGCTCCGCTTCGACCGGGGCATCACCAACCCGGACGAGGTCCGGGACGCGGTGCGGATCAAGACCGAACCGGCCGTGGACGTCCAGGGCCACTGGTTCGGCAACGACCGCCTCGACTTCCGCCCCGAGAAGTACTGGAAGGAAGGCACCAAGGTCACCGTCGACCTCAACCTCGACGGCGTCGAGGGCCGGGACGGCGTCTACGGCGAGCAGAAGAAGACCGTCACCTTCACCATCGGCCGTGACCAGGTCTCCGTCGTCGACGTGAAGACCAAGCACATGAAGGTCATGCAGGACGGCAAGGTCGTCAAGACCCTCCCGGTCACCACCGGCAAGCCCGGGTACGACACCTGGAACGGCCAGATGGTCATCACCGAGAAGTTCGTCCAGACCCGGATGAACGGCGACACGGTCGGCTATGACGGCGAGTACGACATCGACGACGTCCCGCACGCCATGCGCCTGAGCCAGTCCGGCACCTTCATCCACGGCAACTACTGGGGCGGCGACGCCTTCGGCAACTACAACGCCAGCCACGGCTGTGTCGGCCTGCGCGACGTCAAGGGCGCCTGGGACGGCTCCACTCCGGCCGCCTGGTTCTTCAAGCACTCCATGATCGGCGACGTGGTGGTCGTGAAGAACTCCAACGACCGGACCATCGCCCCGGACAACGGCCTCAACGGCTGGAACATGTCCTGGGAGGAGTGGACGAAGTAGCGCGGGTCACGGGGGCCGCGCCTTCTGCGCCGTGGTTAGTCGGCGTTAACCTGCGGGGCATGACCGTGAATCTCGAAGTCGCCGACGGTGTGGGCACGCTCCGCCTGGACCGCCCCCCGATGAACGCGCTGGACATCGCCACCCAGGACCGCCTCAAGGAACTCGCCGAGGAGGCGGCCCGGCGCGACGACGTACGCGCCGTGGTGATCTACGGCGGCGAGAAGGTGTTCGCGGCGGGCGCGGACATCAAGGAGATGCAGGCCATGGATCACACCGCCATGGTCCTGCGGTCCCGCGCCCTCCAGGACTCCTTCACCGCCGTGGCCCGGATCCCCAAGCCGGTGGTCGCGGCGGTGACCGGGTACGCCCTGGGCGGCGGCTGCGAGCTCGCCCTGTGCGCGGACTTCCGGATCGCCGGGGAGAACGCCAAGCTGGGCCAGCCGGAGATCCTGCTGGGCCTGATCCCGGGTGCGGGCGGCACCCAGCGGCTGTCCCGGCTGATCGGCCCCTCCAAGGCGAAGGACCTCATCTTCACCGGCCGGATGGTCAAGGCGGACGAGGCGTTGACGCTCGGTCTGGTGGACCGTGTGGTCCCCGCCGATGAGGTCCACACGGCCGCGCACGCCTGGGCGGCCAAGCTGGCGCAGGGCCCGGCGATCGCGCTGCGCGCGGCCAAGGAGTCCATCGACACCGGCCTGGAGACCGACATCGACACCGGTCTCGCGGTGGAACGCAACTGGTTCGCGGGCCTGTTCGCGACGCCCGACCGGGAGACGGGCATGCGCAGCTTCGTGGAAGAGGGCCCGGGCAAGGCGAAGTTCCTCTGATCCACCGCCGTTCGTCCCCCTGAGTCCCCCTCTTCGGCCCCCACGGCCCCTTGCAATTGACGCGGTGTCTGATCCGGGTCCCTCGATGGGACGGTTTATGGGAGCCTTAAGGCAGCCTTAAGCCTGTCTTGTCGAGGGAGCCCGTCCCTTGCCGCCAACAGAGCTTCCGCCGCAGGTCAGTTGGGCTGTGGCGGACTCCGAACTGCCGGTGTCATATGCCAATCGGGGCTCGCGGAATGATGGATTCCGGGGAGCGTATTCCGCGGGAACGGCCCCGGAGCGTGCTCTGGGCGGCCATGATGGGGGCATGGCGGGGCTGGAGGGTATCGAACAGCCGCGGGGACACAGCCGTGCGACCGCGGCGCGCTGGTCGCCGGCGGTCGAGGACGAACACGCCTTGAAGGCGCTGGAGTTGTTCGGCAATCCCACGGAGGCGGAAGTTCCGCTCCCTTCCCGGCCCGAATCCGCGGCCACGGCCCGTCGCCTGGCCCAGGTAGTAGTACTCCGCCACTGGGGCCTGACGCCCAGAATGACGGAAGACGCCGTCTTACTCGTCTCGGAACTGGTAGGCAACGCCGTCCGCCACACCGGCGCCCGCGTCTTCGGACTCCGGATGCGTCGCCGCCGCGGCTGGATCCGGATCGAGGTCCGGGACCCCTCCAGGGGCCTGCCCTGTCTGATGCCGGTCCAGGAGATGGATATCAGCGGCCGGGGCCTGTTCCTCGTCGACAAGCTGGCCGACCGCTGGGGAGTGGACCTGCTCCCGCGGGGCAAGACCACCTGGTTCGAAATGCGCGTCGCGGACCGCTGAACGGACCCGCCCTCACCGCCAAGGGGAGTAATCATGAGGAATCGGGCGTAACCCCCTTTAAATAGGGCGCGTGATCAAGACCGACCGCCGGACGGTGCTCCGTGCCGCCGCCGCCCTGGTCGCCGCAACGGCCTGCACCCCCACCCGCGCCGTCGGCCACCCCGCCACGCCCGAGCCCTCGTCCCCCCGCCGCATCCCGGGCCGGCCGACCCACCTCACCCACGGGCCCGGCGACACACACCGGGTGGCGCTCACCTTTCACGGCAACGGCGACCCCGGCACCGCCGAGGCGATCCTCGACGCGGCCGACGAACACGGCGCCCGCATCACCGTGCTGGCCGTGGGCACCTGGCTGGACGCCAACCCCGCCCTCGCCCGCCGCATCCTCGACGCCGGCCACGACCTCGGCAACCACACCCAGCACCACCTCGACATCAACGCGATGCCCGAGGCGCAGGCACGAGCCGAGATCACCGCCTGCGCGCGGCGCCTGAAGCGCCTCAGCGGAACCATCGGCCCCTGGTTCCGCCCCTCCCGCGCCGCCCGGGCCTCCCCCCTCGTCGCCCGCCTGGCCAAGGACACCGGCTATCCCCACGTCCTCTCCTACGACGTCGACCCCCTCGACTTCACGGGCCCGGGCCCCACCGCCCTGGCCGACACCCTCACCGCCGACATCCGCCCCGGATCGATCGTGAGCCTGCACTTCGGCTACCCGGACACGGTCGCCGCCCTCCCCGCCGTACTCGAAGACCTCCACCGCCGCGGACTGACCGCCGTCACCACCACGGAGCTGTTCAGTTGATGCAACACAACATCGTGAAGGCCACCCTGCTCGCGGGCGCGGCCCTCGCCACGCTCGCCGCCTGCGGCACCGAGAGCAGGGAGAAGGAGTCCCGCGCCACCAAGGCCGCGGCCGTCCCCGCCCCGCCGAAGAAGAAGCAGCCGGTCCAGGGACTGCCCGGGATGCCCCCGGTCCTGGACCCCAAGGACGTGTACGCCGCCGACCGGCCCAACAAGCTCTCCCCGGTGGTCAAGGACTTCCCGAGCCGCGTCTACGTCCCCAACACCGAGTCCGACACGGTCTCGGTCATCGACCCGAAGACGTACGAGATCATCGACACGATCCCGGTCGGCCGCCAGCCCCAGCACGTGGTCCCGTCCTGGGACATGAAGACGCTGTGGGTCAACAACAACCGCGGCCACACCCTCACCCCCATCGACCCCAGGACCGGCAAGGCGGGCAAGGAGGTGGAGGTCCACGACCCGTACAACCTCTACTTCACGCCCAACGGCAAGTACGCCGTCGTGATGGCCTCCCTCGACCGCGAACTCGTCTTCCGTGACCCGCACACCATGAAGCGGGTCAAGACCGAGCCGGTCACCTGCTACGGCGTCAACCACGCCGACTTCTCGCTGGACGGCAAGTACTTCATCGTCTCCTGCGAGTTCAGCGGCGAACTGCTCAAGGTCGACACCGAGAAGATGAAGGTCGTCGGACAGCAGAAGCTCCCCTTCGACGGAGCCATGCCCCAGGACGTCAAGATCTCCCCGGACGGCAAGAAGTTCTACATCGCCGACATGATGGCCGACGGCATGTGGGTCCTGGACGGCGACAAGTTCGACGAGCCGAAACTGCTGCCCACCGGCAAGGGCTGCCACGGCCTGTACGTCAGCCGCGACTCCCGCGAGATGTACGTCTCCAACCGCGGCGAGGGCAGCGTCTCCGTCTTCGACTTCACCCAGGACAGGCTCACCAAGAAGTGGCAGCTGTCCGACGGCGGCAGCCCCGACATGGGCGGAGTCTCGGCCGACGGCAAGGTCCTGTGGCTGTCCGGCCGTTACGACGCCGAGGTGTACGCCATCGACACCCGCACGGGCGCGCAGCTGGCCCGGATCCCGGTGGGGAGCGGCCCGCACGGGCTGGCGGTGTACCCGCAGCCGGGCCGCTACTCGCTGGGCCACACAGGCATCTTCCGCTGACACGCCGCTGTTCGGGTGAAGATCCCCAACGCGCCGCCGCGGAACCGGAATCGTGCTCACCATGATCACAACTCCGCTGCGGCGGCGCGCCGCTGCCGTCGTCCTGTCCCTGGCCGCCGTCTTCGCCACGACGGCGGCCACGGCTCCCGCGCAGTCTCCGAAGGCACCCGCGCCGGCCGACTGCCCCGTCCAGTACGACGACCCGGTCGAGGCCGCCGCCGACCGCCGTGTCGACGTCGGCCGGATCACCCCCGAGCCGGTCTGGCGCAAGACCTGCGGCACCCTCTACCGCGCCGACGGCCGGGGCCCCTCGATCGTCTTCGAGGAGGGCTTCAAGCCCAAGGACGTGGTGAACGGGCAGTACGACGTGGAGAGTTACGTCCTGGTCAACCAGCCCTCCCCGTACGTGTCCACGACGTACGACCACGACCTGTACAAGAAGTGGTGGAAGTCCGGCTGGAACTACTACATCGACGCGCCCGGCGGTGTCGACGTCAACAAGACCATCGGCGACACGCACAAGTGGGCCGACCAGGTCGAGGTGGCCTTCCCCGGCGGCATTGACCGGAAGTACATCATCGGCGTGTGCCCGGTGGACAAGACCACCAAGGTCGAGATCATGAGCGACTGTCAGAGCAACCCGCACTACGAGGCGTGGCACTGAGGCGTGAACAGCGCCTCCGATCCCACGGGCCGGTAACCGGCAGCCTGGAACGCCCGCAGACTGCGGGCGTTCCCCGCCGAGACCTGGGCCCACACGGGTTCCCCGGCGAGCTGCCGCGCGGCGGTGACCAGCTCCCGCCCGAGCCCCCGGTGCCGTACCTCCTCCGCCACCTCCACGGCGACCTCCAGCCGCCCGCCGACCCCGCGCCCGAGCACGAGCACCGCCCCCCGCGCCGCCCACACGCGGACGTGGTCCCGCCGCCTGCGCGAGGACACCACCCGCGGATGCCCGGGATCCTCGATCTCCGTCAGCTCCAGGGCGGGCCGCCCCGGCAGCGGAGCGCCGACCGCCAGCACGTCGATCGTGTCCGTCCGGCGTCCGGTCCGGGCCATGAAGGCGGCCAGGAAACGCGGGTTCATGGTGGCGGCCAGCGCGTC
The DNA here is from genome assembly GCF_027270315.1 of Streptomyces cinnabarinus. Lineage (NCBI taxonomy): Bacteria > Bacillati > Actinomycetota > Actinomycetes > Kitasatosporales > Streptomycetaceae > Streptomyces > Streptomyces cinnabarinus. The sequence continues at coordinate 6,180,912 of NZ_CP114413.1, forward strand.
GCAGTCCAGCGCGCGGAGGGTGTCGTGCACCCAGTCCGGGTCCTCGTCCGTGAAGACGACCGAGTGCGCGGTGAAGGCGAGGACGCCCGCGTCGCGGGGCGAGTGCTGGGGTACCACGGTCGTCCCGCCGTCGGCGGGCGGGAACGAGCCCTGCGCCACGGAACCGAGAATCTCCGGCAGGCTCTCCATCGCGCGCTCCTTGACATCGGACGTCCCGTGCGGGGAGGACTCCGCCCGGGTGGTCGCCGCGCTGCGGGTTCGGGCGGCCGGTTAACCTGACCTCCGGCAACAAGCCGCAAGGCACGACGAAAAAGGGGCGGATCGGTGGCGGACATCGACGAGGCACGCAAGCAGTTCGAGCGGATCGACACGGACGGTGACGGCTTCATCACCGCGGCCGAGTTCAAGACCGCCCTCGCCCAGCAGGGCGACTGGAACGTCACCGAGGCGGTCGCCGAGGCCATCATCAAGTCCCGCGACCTCAACGGCGACAAGGTGCTGTCCTTCGACGAGTTCTGGGCATACCTGGGCAAGTGACCCACGCAGAAGGGGCGCCCGTCCGGCGAGGACGGGCGCCCCTTCACGCTTTCCTGGCCCACTCGCGCAGGGCGGCCTTGCTCTTGAAGTCGGCGACGTTCCTGTCCAGAGGGTCGTCCGTGTACTGGTGGAAGCGCCACCTGGCCTGGATGCGGGGCATGCCCGCGGAGACGTAGTCGGCGATCCAGAGGGCGTCACCGGCGTAGGAAGTCGTGTCGACATTCAGCCAGTAATTCCTGTTGCAGTACAGAATGACCGGATTGTTCGGCCGCAGGTCCTTCACCTTGCGGATGAACAGGTCCTTCTGGGCGTTCGTCGCGTGGGTGCCGTCGCTGGTGGTTTCCCAGTCGACGGCGAGGATGTCGCCGGCTTTCTCGGGGGCGTGTTTGACGAAGTACTCGGCCTGGGCGGTGAGGTTGCCGGGCCAGAGGAAGTGGTAGAAGCCGACGACCAGGTCGGCTTCGCGGGCTCGTTTCGTCTGGGCGGAGAGCTTGGGGTTGACGTACGAACGGCCCTCCGTCGCCTTGATGAAGACGAAGGAGAGGCCGTCCGTGTCGTACGTCGAGGGCTGGTAGGCGCTCACGTCTATGCCGCGCAGCATGTGGGGGCTCCCTGAAGTGCAAGTGGGGGGACGGGAGTTGTTGATATTCCCCGGTCGCGCGCGGTCAACCGGGTCAGCAGTTGGAGGGGTTCGTGACCCAGCGCAGCACCGCGTTCATCACCCCGTCGCCGAGGGAGCTGATGGCCTCGACGGCGTGCTGGTCGCCGGGCAGCGGTGCGATGCCGCGCACGGTGAGTGCGGCGTACAGGTCCAGACGGCGGTGGTCGGTGGCGCTGAGGGTGCTCAGGCGCTGCGCCGGGTCGGGGGGCGGCAGCAGGTAGTCGTCGCCGTACTCGACCGCGGAGGCGTACCGGTCGCACAGGGGCCAGGCGGCCTGGGCCGGGGTGAGTGTGTCGCTGTAGGAGCTCACTGCGGATCTCCCTCGCTCGGGGGTGTCTGTCTGCCCAGTGAGTCGCGTGGGGCCGCCGGCCCGGTTGCGTCATGTTCCGGCTGTCGCCCGAATGCCGCAATAAGGATGATGGTCAGGGGGGAATCGCCGCCATGCGCAATCCCCTTGCGGCGGATATGTAGTTGAAAGCCCGTTATGCGCAATTCGCCGTGCGCTAAACTCCTTACCGAGCCTAAGTGCTCCATTGAGCGACAGCTTGCTCATTCTTTGCTGTAGGCGCTTCGGATCTCGGTGCGACGGGGGGACGTGACATGGATCGGACTGCGCGCATCGACAACACCGCTCGTGACAGCGTTCCTGATCCGCGTACGACCCCGCTCGCCGTCTGAGCCACCTTCCGAACCTGGTCCGACGCCCCCGCCGGGTGCCTCGTGAGCATGCCCGAGGCCACTCGCACCGCCGCGCGCCGACCGGTTGACCACCCCTGCCTTGCCACTCACGCGTGCCCCGCCCGGCCTCAAGGCACTGACGCCGTCACCGACCCGACCCGGAGGGACAGCCGCCCGTGCACAACACCACCGCCATGCTCATCGAACTCGGCGCGATCATCCTCGCCCTGGGCCTGCTGGGCCGACTCGCCGGACGAGTGGGCTTCTCACCCATACCCCTCTACCTGCTGGCCGGGCTCGCCTTCGGCCACGGCGGCATCCTGCCCCTCCAGGCCAGCGAGGAGTTCGTGGCCACCGGCGCCGAGATCGGCGTCATCCTGCTGCTGCTCCTGCTCGGCCTGGAGTACAGCGCGTCCGAGCTCGTCAACACCCTCAAGACCCAGTACCCCTCCGGCGCGGTCGACTTCGTCCTCAACGCGACGCCCGGCGCCGTGGCGGCACTGATCCTGGGCTGGGGTCCGGTGGCCGCCGTAGCGCTGGCCGGTGTCACCTGGATCTCCTCCTCCGGGGTGATCGCCAAGGTCCTCGGCGACCTGGGCCGGCTCGGCAACCGCGAGACCCCCGTCGTGCTCGGCGTCCTCGTCATCGAGGACCTCGCCATGGCGCTCTACCTGCCGATCCTCACCGCCCTGCTCGCGGGCGCCGGCCTGGCGGGCGGCGGCCTCACCCTGCTGATCTCCCTGGGCACCGTCGGCGCCGTCCTCTACGTCGCGCTCCGCCACGGACGGCTGATCAGCCGAGCGGTCTCCTCCGACAACGCGGAGATGCTCCTGCTGGTCGTCCTCGGCCTCACCCTCCTCGTCGCCGGTATCGCGCAGCAGCTCCAGGTCTCCGCCGCCGTCGGCGCCTTCCTCGTCGGCATCGCCGTCTCCGGCGAGGTCGCCGAGGGCGCCAGCAGCCTCCTCACCCCGCTGCGCGACCTGTTCGCCGCCGTCTTCTTCGTCTTCTTCGGCCTGTCCACCGACCCCTCCGACATCCCGCCGGTCCTCGCCCTCGCCCTGCTCCTCGCCCTCGTCACCGCCCTCACCAAGGTCGCGACCGGCTGGTACGCCGCACGCCGGGCCGGAATCCTGGGCGCGGGCCGCTGGCGGGCGGGCGGCACCCTGGTGGCCCGGGGCGAGTTCTCCATCGTCATCGCCGGACTCGCGGTCGGTGTCGAGCCCCGCGTCGGCCCCCTGGCCACCGCCTACGTCCTGATCCTCGTCGTCGTCGGCCCCCTCACCGCCCGCTGGACCGAGCCGCTGGCCCGTCGCCTCGACCGTCGCCGCACCCGTCGTACCGCCGTGTCCACGCCGCTCTCCGCACCGGCCGACGCGGGGCGCGCCCAGTGCGTACCCGCCGACGTCTGACCGACAGCCAGGGAGGGAACCATGCACAGCACACCCGATGCGTTCCTCGACGGCTACGTCCGGATCCTGACGGAAGCCTCCCGCACCGGCCGTCGCCTCACCCGTGACGAACTGCGCTCCCGGCGTGAACTCGGTGCGAGAGCCGCGGCGTCGGGCCACGGCTGGCGGGTGCTGATGCGCGAGCATCTCGCCGTCAGCCGTACCTTCTGGCCCACCGCGGCCGCGCCGGACAGCGTCCTGTCCGTCATCGAGCAGGCCGTGGACGCCTTCGCGGACGGCTACGAGCACGCGCAGCGCCTGGTCGTCCGGCAGGAGGAGGCCGCCAGGAGGGAGTTCATCGACGACCTCCTGCACGGACGGGGCGACGCCGGTCGTCTCGCCGCCCGGGCCGAGCGGTTCGGGCTGCGGCTGGCACGTGCCCACGCCGTCGCCGTCGCCGAGGGCCCCGCCAAGTACGACGAGACCGACCCCGTACCCCGTCAGGTGCAGGACGCCCTGTTCACCCGCTTCGAGAGCCGCCGGGTCCTGTTCACCACCAAGGACGGCCGGATGGTCTGCGTCGCCCCCGGGGACCAGGACGACGTCCTGACCCACTTCGCCGAACGGGCCGGCGCGGCCACCGACGGCGGCCGGGTCGCCATCGGCCGCCCCCGGCCCGGCGCCGTGGGCATCGGGCACAGCTACGAGGAGGCCCTCAACACCCTTGAGGTCGCCGGGCGCATGGGCTTCGACGAACCGCTCCTGCGCGCCGCCGACCTGCTGGTCTTCCCCGTGCTCGCGCGCGACCGGCAGGCCCTGACGGACCTCGTGCGCAGCACCCTCGACCCGCTGGAGCAGGCCCGCGGCGGAGCCCGGCCGCTCCTCGACACGCTGACCGTCTACTTCGACACCGGCTGCGTGGCCGCCGAGACCGCACGACGACTGTCGCTGAGCGTACGGGCCCTGACCTACCGTCTGGAACGCATCCACGCCCTCACCGGCACCGACCCCACCAGCCCCGCCCACCGCTACACCCTGCAGACCGCGGTCATCGGCGCCCGGCTGCTCGACTGGCCGAGCAGACCGCTGTGATCCGCCCGCCGACCGGCTCTCAGGAGCGGCCCACCGCGTCCTGGTCGTCCACCGGCCCCCGCGGAGCTCCGATCGGCGCACCACCCGCACTCGGCCGGGACCTGCCCGTCAGCCGCAGCGCCACGGGTTCCGTGAAGCGGGCGGCGAGCGGGCCGAGCAGCACCAGGATCAGGACGTACGCCGTCGCCAGCGGGCCCAGGGACGGCTCGATCCCGGCGGTGACGGCGAGCCCGGCGATGACGATGGAGAACTCACCCCGCGCCACCAGCGTGCCGCCCGCCCGCCAGCGGGCCCGGACGGAGACACCGGCGCGGCGCGCGGCCCAGTAACCGGTGGCGATCTTCGTCAGCGCGGTCACCACGGCCAGCGCCAGGGCGGGCAGGAACACCGGCGGAATGCTGGACGGGTCGGTGTGCAGTCCGAAGAAGACGAAGAACACCGCCGCGAACAGATCGCGCAGCGGCGCCAGCAGATGGTGCGCCCCCTCCGCGACCTCGCCGGAGAGCGCGATACCGACCAGGAACGCGCCCACGGCGGCGGAGACCTGCAACCGCTGCGCGAGACCCGCCACCAGCAGGGTCAGCCCCAGCACCACCAGCAGCAGCTTCTCCGGATCGTCGCTGGAGACGAAGCGCGAGACATGGCGGCCGTAGCGCACCGCCAGCAGCAGCACCAGGCCGGCCACCCCGAGCGCGACGGCCAGCGTGAGGCCGCCCGCGGCCAGACCGGTCCCGGCCAGCAGCGCGGTGACGATCGGCAGGTACACGGCCATGGACAGGTCTTCCAGGACCAGGATGCCGAGGACGACCGGGGTCTCCCGGTTGCCCAGCCGCCCCAGGTCCCGAAGTACCTTGGCGATCACGCCCGATGAGGAGACCCAGGTCACCCCGGCCAGCACCACCGCCGCCACCGGGCCCCAGCCCAGCAGCAGCGCCATCGCCGCACCGGGCAGGGCGTTGAGCGCGAAGTCGACCAGCCCGGCCGGGTACTGGGTCTTGAGGCTGGAGACCAGATCGCTCGCGGTGTATTCCAGACCCAGCATGAGCAGCAGCAGGATCACGCCGATCTCGGCGCCGATCGCCACGAACTCCTCGCTGGTCCCCAGCGGCAGCAGCCCGCCCTCACCGAAGGCGAGCCCGCCCAGCAGATACAGGGGGATGGGCGAGAACCGGAAACGCCCGGCGAACCGGCCGAGCAGCCCCAGACCGAGCAGGATCGCGCCGAACTCGATCAGGAAGACCGAGGACGAGTGCACCGCCTCACTCCCGGCCGAGTATCGCCGCGGCGGCGTCCACGCCCTCGCGCGTACCGATCACGATCAGGGTGTCGCCGCCGGCCAGCCGGAAGTCCGGCGTCGGCGACGGGATCGCCTCGGCGCGGCGCAGCACGGCCACGATGGAGACACCGGTGTCGGTGCGCATCCGGGTGTCGCCCAGCAGCCGTCCGTTCCAGTGCGAGACGGCGGACAGTTCGATCCGCTCGGCCACCAGCCCCAGTTCGGTCGTCGACAGCAGACTCGGGCTGTGGTGCGCGGGCATCAGCGCGTCGATGAACGCCTCCGCCTCCCCCGAGGTCAGCCGCACCGACAGGTCACAGGCGTCCGGGTCGTCCGTGCGGTACGCGCTCAGCGTCCGCGACCCGTCCCGGTGCGCGACCACGGACAGCCGCCGCCGCTCCCTCGTGGTGAGGTCGTAACGGACCCCGATCCCCGGCAACGGTGTACTGCTCATGCGTGCTGCGCCCACGGCCGCCCCCTGTCTGATTCGGGTGTTTCTCCGGGTAATTTTTGATGACACCCTAGGGCCTGGAAGGAGGGCGAGCATGATCGAGTGGGTGTCACTCAGCCCCGGGGCCCGCCCCGTACCCAGGCCCGTGGCCACGCCGTTGGTGTGGGCGGCGGCGTCCGGCAGCGCACTGCTGCTGGTGGTCCTGCTCAACGCCCTGGTCGGCATCGGACGCCCCGCGCTCGCCCTGGCCGCGCTGTCGCTGCTGGCCGCCCTGTCGGGACTGCGCGCCCACTTCGCCGCCGCCCCCGGCACGGCCGTCCTGTGCTGGCTGTTCCTCAACGGCTTCGCCATCCCGCCCGCGGGCACCCTGACGTGGGCCGCGCCCCGCGACGCGCTCTGGCTCACCTGCCTGCTGGCCGCCACCCTCCTGGGCACGACCCTGGCCCGCCTGCACCACGCCCACGCCGCCTACCGCCGCGTCACCCCGGAAGGCCCCCCGCGGCGGCACGGCTGACGAGGGCTCAGCACTCGATGATGTTCACCGCGAGCCCGCCGCGCGCGGTCTCCTTGTACTTCACGCTCATGTCGGCGCCGGTGTCCTTCATCGTCTTGATGACCTTGTCCAGGGACACCTTGTGGGAGCCGTCGCCGCGCATCGCCATCTTCGCCGCCGTGACCGCCTTCACCGCGGCCATGCCGTTGCGCTCGATGCACGGGATCTGGACCAGGCCGCCGACCGGGTCGCAGGTCAGGCCGAGGTTGTGCTCCATGCCGATCTCGGCCGCGTTCTCCACCTGTTCAGGCGAGCCGCCGAGCACCTCGGCCAGCGCGCCCGCCGCCATCGAGCAGGCCGAGCCCACCTCGCCCTGGCAGCCGACCTCGGCGCCGGAGATGGAGGCGTTCTCCTTGAAGAGCATGCCGATCGCGCCCGCGGCGAGCAGGAAGCGCACCACTCCGTCCTCGTCGGCGCCCGGCACGAAGTTGATGTAGTAGTGCAGGACGGCGGGGATGATGCCCGCGGCGCCGTTGGTCGGGGCCGTCACGACCCGGCCGCCCGCGGCGTTCTCCTCGTTCACCGCCATCGCGTAGAGCGTGATCCACTCCATCGCGTGCGCCAGCGGGTCGCCCTCGGCCCGCAGTTGCCGCGCGGACACCGACGCCCGGCGCCGGACCCGCAGACCGCCCGGCAGGATGCCCTCACGGGCCATGCCGCGCGAGACGCACGCCTGCATCACCCGCCAGATCTCCAGCAGCCCGGTGCGGATCTCCTCCTCGGTGCGCCAGGCCCGCTCGTTCTCCAGCATCAGCGAGGAGATCGACAGGCCCGTCTCCTTCGTCAGCCGCAGGAGCTCGTCACCGGTGCGGAAGGGGTACTTCAGGACCGTGTCGTCCAGCTTGATGCGGTCGGCGCCCACCGCGTCCTCGTCCACCACGAAGCCGCCGCCGACCGAGTAGTACGTCTTCGACAGGAGCTCCGCGCCCGAAGCGTCGAACGCCCATATCGTCATGCCGTTGGCGTGGTACGGCAGCGCCTTGCGCCGGTGCAGGACCAGATCGTCGTCGAAGGAGAACGGGATCTCCTGCTCGCCGAGGAGGGAGAGCCGGCCCGTGGACTTGATCGACTCGATCCGGTCGTCCGCCGTCTCCACATCCACCGTGCGCGGCGAGGCACCCTCCAGACCGAGCAGCACCGCCTTCGGGGTGCCGTGGCCGTGTCCGGTCGCGCCCAGTGAGCCGTACAGCTCGGAGCGGACCGAGGCGACCGAGGACAGCACGCCCTCGTTGCGCAGTCGGCGCGCGAACATTCGGGCCGCACGCATCGGGCCGACCGTGTGGGAGCTCGACGGGCCGATGCCGATCGAGAACAGGTCGAAGACCGAGATGGCCACGGGAACTCCTCCAAAGAGGGTGGGGGCACACTTCCTCGGGTGCCCCCACCAGGGAACTACTACTTGCTCAAACCGGGGTACAGCGGGTGCTTGTCGGCAAGCGCCGTGACCCGGGCCTTCAGCGCGTCCGCGTCGTAGGACGGCTTCAGCGCCTGTGCGATCACGTCCGCGACCTCGGCGAAGTCCTCGGCGGTGAAGCCGCGGGTGGCCAGGGCGGGCGTGCCGATGCGCAGACCGGAGGTCACCATCGGCGGACGCGGGTCGTTCGGGACGGCGTTGCGGTTGACCGTGATGCCGACCTCGTGGAGGCGGTCCTCGGCCTGCTGGCCGTCCAGCTCGGACTCGCGCAGGTCGACGAGGATGAGGTGGACGTCCGTGCCACCGGACAGGACGTTCACTCCGGCCTCGCGGGCGTCGGCCGCCGTCAGCCGCTCGGCGAGGATGCGCGCACCCTCCACCGTACGCCGCTGGCGCTCCTTGAACTCCTCCGATGCGGCGACCTTGAAGGAGACCGCCTTCGCCGCGATCACATGCTCCAGGGGGCCGCCCTGGAAGCCGGGGAAGACGGAGGAGTTCAGCTTCTTCGCGAAGTCCTTCTTCGCGAGGATGATGCCGCCGCGCGGGCCACCGAGGGTCTTGTGGGTGGTGGAGGTGACGACGTCGGCGTGCGGCACCGGGTTCGGGTGCAGCCCCGCCGCGACCAGACCGGCGAAGTGCGCCATGTCGACCCACAGGTACGCCTCGACCTCGTCGGCGATCCGGCGGAACTCCGCGAAGTCCAGCTGCCGCGGGTACGCCGACCAGCCGGCGATGATCACCTTCGGGCGGTGCTCCTTGGCCAGGCGCTCCACCTCGGCCATGTCGACCAGACCGGAGTCGTCCACGTGGTAGGCGACCACGTCGAACTGCTTGCCGGAGAAGTTCAGCCGCATCCCGTGGGTCAGATGGCCGCCGTGGGCCAGGTCCAGACCGAGGATGGTGTCGCCGGGCTTGGCCAGCGCGAACAGCGCGGCCTGGTTGGCGGAGGCACCGGAGTGGGGCTGGACGTTGGCGTACTCGGCGCCGAACAGCTCCTTGACCCGGTCGATCGCGAGCTGCTCGGTGACGTCGACGTACTCGCAGCCGCCGTAGTAGCGGCGCCCGGGGTAGCCCTCGGCGTACTTGTTGGTGAGGACCGTGCCCTGGGCCTCCATGACGGCGACCGGAGCGAAGTTCTCCGACGCGATCATCTCCAGGGTCGACTGCTGGCGGTGCAGCTCGGCGTCGACCGCCGCGGCGACCTCCGGGTCGAGCTCGTGCAGGGGCGTGTTCAGGACGGACATGCGTCTACGACTCCTCAGCCGGCGGAAAAGGCGGTGTACTCGTCGGCGGAGAGCAGGTCGTCCGGCTCGCCCGTGACGCGTACCTTGAACAGCCAGCCGCCCTCGAAGGGGGCCGAGTTCACCAGCGCCGGGTCGTCCACGACGTCCTGGTTGATCTCGGTGACCTCGCCGGTGACGGGGGAGTACAGGTCGCTGACCGACTTGGTGGACTCCAGCTCGCCGCAGGACTCGCCCGCGGTCACCGTGGAGCCGACCTCGGGAAGCTGGGCGTAGACGACGTCACCGAGCGCGTTGGCCGCGAACTCCGTGATGCCGACCGTCGAGACGCCGTCCTCGGCGCCCGACAGCCACTCGTGCTCCTTGCTGTAGCGCAGCTGCTGGGGGTTGCTCATGGCCTGAATTCTCCTGTACGCGGGGGAGTGCTGATGAAGGGGGACTGCTGAAGGCGTGCGTGAGCAGCGGTGATGTGCTCAGCATCACCTACGGCCACTACTTCTGACGCTTGTAGAACGGCAGCGCCACGACCTCGTACGGCTCATGGCTGCCCCGGATGTCCACACCGACCCCGGCCGTGCCCGGCGCGGAGTGCGCGGCGTCGACGTAGGCCATGGCGATCGGCTTGCCCAGCGTGGGGGAGGGGGCGCCGGAGGTGATCTCGCCGATGACCTGGCCACCGGCGACGACCGGGTATCCGGCGCGCGGGACCCGGCGGCCCTCGGCGATCAGGCCGACGAGAACGCGCGGCGGGTTGCTCTCCGCGCGGGCGGCGGCCTCGGTGAGCGCCTCGCGCCCGACGAAGTCGCCCTCCTTCTCGAACTTCACCACCCGGCCGAGCCCGGCGTCGAAGGGGGTGAGCGCGGTGGTCAGCTCGTGCCCGTACAGCGGCATGCCCGCCTCCAGGCGCAGGGTGTCCCGGCAGGAAAGACCGCAGGGGACCAGGCCGACGGCCTCGCCCGCCTTGGTCAGCGCCTGCCACAGCTCGACGGCGTGCTCGGGCTTCACGAACAGCTCGAAGCCGTCCTCGCCGGTGTAGCCGGTGCGCGCGATCAGCGCCGGGACGCCCGCCACCGTGCCGGGGAGACCGGCGTAGTACTTCAGGCCGTCCAGGTCGGCGTCGGTGAGCGCCTTCACGATGCCCGGGGACTCGGGGCCCTGGACGGCGAGCAGGGCGTAGGCGTCGCGGTCGTCGCGGACCTCGGCGTCGAAACCGGCGGAACGATCCACCAGCGCGTCCAGGACGACCTGGGCGTTGGAGGCGTTGGCGACGACCATGTACTCGGTCTCGGCGAGCCGGTAGACGATCAGGTCGTCGAGGATGCCGCCGTCGGCCTGACAGATCATGGTGTAGCGGGCGCGGCCGGGACCGACGGTGGCGATGTTGCCGACCAGGGCGTGGTTCAGCAGCGCGGCGGCCTGCGGGCCGGTGACGGTGATCTCGCCCATGTGGGAGAGGTCGAACAGGCCGGCCCTGGTGCGCACGGCGTTGTGCTCGTCGCGCTCGGAGGCGTACCGCAGCGGCATGTCCCAGCCGGCGAAGTCGGTCATCGTCGCGCCGAGCGAGCGATGCAGGGCATCGAGGGCGGTACGGCGGGGTTCAGGACTGCTCATCGGACGTTTGTCTCCCAAGGCATGACGGCGAGGTCGTTCCTCCCCATCTGTCATCGGAACCTGAGAGGTTCGTCATGACCACATGTGGGCATGACTTGCACCTTGGGTGGGACCACCGGCGACGGCGGTCCGCTTTTCAGATGTGCCTCGCCCGCGCGGTAACGGGGCCTGAGAGATTCAAGGGAGGGACTTGCTCCTTCGGCGCCCCAGCTGAAGGCTGGGAACTCTCCCGCGCGGATTCAAACGGCCGGTATGCAGTTGGCGCGGACATCATTGCACGCATCCGTCCGGTGCGGCAGGGCCGCATCTGTAACCGGTCTGTGGCGGTACGCGCACGAAAACGCTAGGCATCCGGCATTACCTTCTCTTTACGCTCAACGGGCAGGTGCCCTACCTGACCCAGGGGAGGACGATCACGTTGAACAGGACCTCGGCGTACGCGACCACCACGGGGATCGCGGTACCCCGGCAGCCGGCCGCACCGGCCCGGGCCGCGTCCCCGGTCGTGCGCGATCTGCGCGAGCGCTCCGGCCACAGTCCGCACGCGCTGCTCTTCGGCCCCAAGGACCTCGTCGTGATCACCGGCCTGCCCGGCAGCGGCAAGTCCACCCTCATGAAGCGGGCCGTGAAGGGCCCGAGGATCGACTCCCAGGACACCCGGGACCGCTGGGACGCCCGGATGCCCGGCTTCCTGCCGTACGCGGTCTACCGCCCCCTCGTCCGGATCGCGCACTACGCCGGGCTGTGGAGCGCCCTGCGCTCCGGCGCGGGCGTCGTCGTGCACGACTGCGGGACCCAGGCGTGGGTGCGCGGCTGGCTGTCCCGGGCGGCCCGGCGCCGGGGCGGCACCCTGCACCTGCTGCTCCTGGACGTCACCCCGGACCAGGCGCTGGAGGGCCAGCGCGAGCGCGGCCGGGGCGTGTCCCGGTACGCCTTCCTGCGGCACCGCGCGGCGGCCGGGCGGCTGCTGCGCGCGGTGGAGAAGGGGGAGCTCCCCCAGGGCTGCGGTTCGGCGGTGCTGATCGACCGGCCCGCGGCGGGCGTCCTGCGCCGGATCGGCTTCACGGGCTGAGCCGGGGCGGCCCGGCAGGCGCTAGCCTTTCCGCCATATCAGTGGTTCACGGCAGGCGGTCAGACAGATGGACTTCCCGGCGGATCTCCCCGCGGACTTCCCGGCGCAGGCGCACCCTCATCCGCACGGCGGATGGCCCGGCAACGAGCTGGAGGAGGTGCTCTCCGCCTCCCTCGGCGTGCCCTCGGCGGGCGGCCGGATCATCGAGGTGCTCGGGCGCAGCTTCCTCTGGATCCCGCTGCCCTCCGGCGGCGGCCCCCGGAGCGGGCCGCTGGACCTGCCCACGCTGGAGATCGAGGGCCAGGCCTTCGTCCCGGTCTTCAGCTCCGAGGAACAGCTCCGCCAGGTGGCCGGCGCGCACATGTCGTACACGATCGCCCCGGCGGTCGAGTTCGCCCGCGGTCTGCCCCCGCAGGTCGGCATCATGGTCAACCCCGACGGCGTGGTGGGCATCCCGCTGCCGCCCGAGGGCGTGGCCGAGCTGTGCCGGGTGGGCCGTACCCCGCTGGACGGCCCCGCGAGCGGCGGCCGGGTCAAGCTCTACGAACCGGACTGGCAGGACGACCCGGTCGACTTCCTCGCCGCGGCCTCGGCCGAGTTCGCGGCAACCGGAGTGGTGACAACGGCCCGCCGCTGCCTGGCCGCCATCGAGACGGCGCCCCCGGTCATGTTCGTGGGCGTGGAACTCTCCCACTGGGAGGGCGACCTCCGCACGGCCCCCATGGACGCCCTGGGCAGGGCCTTGGGAAGGGTCCCGACCCAGTGGCAGGTCAACTTGATCCTGTTGGACATGGCAGCCCAGGACCCGGTGGCGATATGGCTGCGCGAGAAGGTACGCCCCTTCTACACACAGGCTTAGAGAAACCCACCCAGGGGCGCGGGGCTGTATCGATTTGCGGCTCCGCCGCGCGGGCGCGACCAGCCACAATGAAGCCCGCACCCGCAGGACCACAGCAAGTCCCGAGATGTCAGGCGGGCTTAAGCTAGGGTCACGGCTCGGTCGGAGAAATGTTGGAGGGGCGGTACAGGTGAGCGCCAGCGGCATCGCGGCCGGGCAGGTCGAGCACATGCTGCGCCAGGTCACGCCCGGGCGGTACGACGCCTACGAGGCGCTCCTGCGCGCGCTCGCGACCCCGAACTCCGGCCAGATCTGGATGCTGCTGTGGCACGGCCAGTCCGGCTCCCCGGACGCCCAGTACGGGAACATGGAGGTCGACGGCCACGGCTACGCCCCCTGTGTCACCTCCGCCCAGGAGCTCTCGGCCAGCGGCTGGAACCGCAGTTACGAGGTCGTCGACGGAATCGACGTGGCCCGCACCCTGTACCCGGACCACTTCGGCCTCTGGCTGAACCCGCACGCCCCCGGCGGCGGCGTCGGCATCCCCTGGCTCGACCTGCGCCGGATCGCCACGGGCCTGGACCGCCAGCCCGCGGGCCCGCTGCGGCTGTCCGAACCCGGCATCGAGATCCCGCACTTCTACGCCCTGCTCGCGCAGAACGCGCACCGCACCCCGGCCGTCCGCGCCCTGCGCCGCGCCTGGGTGCAGCCGGCGCTCGGGGCGCCGTACCTCGCCATCGGACTGGATGTGTACGACACCAGCCCGCCCGCCGTGGATTCGGTGCGCGCGATGATGCAGCAGTCCATCGGCGCCGTCCCGGACGGGCTGCCGGTGTCGACGGTGGCGATGTCCGACGAGTACGACCCGGTCGCGATGTGGATGCGGGCGAGCGCCCGCCCGTTCTACGACCGTGAGGCGCACGCGGCGCAGGCGCCTGCCGCGGGATACGGTTACCCGCCCGTACAGGGCGGTTTCTGACGGAGTGACAGGTCAACGGCACGTTCACGCGCCCGACACATTTCTGCGCGCGTAGATGATGCCGAAAGTAACTGAACGTCCGTTTTGTGCCGACTCTTTCTCGTCCGGCGTCCGTCATCTGCTGTTCGGATAACGGAATCCCCAGTGCATCATCACGGTTGCGCATACTTTCGCCGCCAGATCTGGCGGGTGATCGTGACGACGCTGAAGACTCCCCACTCAGACATGAGGTCCAGTCGATCCTGTGTCTGAGTGCAAGTCGACAAAGCCGTAATCCACGGCGGGCGTAGGCCGGTCACCACCGGCGAGAGGGGTCGGGTCACTGTGACCGCACCGATCGAGACCACCGGGTCACCCGAGGCGCAGCCGGAGGCTGTGCTCGTCGGCGCCGACAAGGGGCAGATCGAGGGCCGTTCCCTGGGGCAGATCGCCTGGACCCGGTTCAAGAAGGACAAGGTCGCCGTCGCCGGCGGCATCGTCGTGATCCTGCTGGTGCTGCTCGCCCTGCTGGCCCGGCCCATCCAGGCGCTCTTCGGTCTCGACCCCAACGCCTTCAACCAGGATCTGATCGACCCCAACACCTCCCTGCCCAGCGGGGACTGGGGCGGCATGAGCGCGGACCACCCGCTGGGCGTCGAGCCCAAGTTCGGGCGCGACATCGCCACCCGGATCCTGGAAGGCTCCTGGGTGTCCCTGGTCGTGGCGTTCGGGGCCACCATCCTGTCCAACACCATCGGGACGGTCCTCGGCGTGATCGCCGGCTACTACGGTGGCCGGACGGACGCGATCATCAGCCGTCTGATGGACACCTTCCTCGCCTTCCCGCTGCTGCTGTTCGCCATCGCCATCTCGGCGACGCTGCAGGGCGGTGCCTTCGGCCTGGAGGGTCTGCCGCTCCACATCAGCGTGCTGATCTTCATCATCGGCTTCTTCAACTGGCCGTATCTGGGCCGCATCGTCCGCGGCCAGACCCTGGCGCTCAGGGAGCGCGAGTTCGTCGACGCCTCCCGGGGCATGGGCGCCAAGGGTCCGTACATCCTGTTCCGGGAGCTCCTCCCGAACCTGGTCGGCCCGATCATCGTCTACTCGACGCTGCTCATCCCGACGAACATCCTTTTCGAGGCCAGCCTGAGCTTCCTCGGCGTCGGCATCCAGCCCCCGCAGGCGTCGTGGGGCGGCATGCTCAGCGAGGCGGTCAACTTCTACAAGGTCGATCCGCAGTTCATGATCGTGCCGGGCCTCGCCATCTTCGTCACCGTCCTGGCGTTCAACCTGCTCGGCGACGGACTCCGTGACGCTCTCGACCCGCGCAGTGGCCGCTGACATGCGGCCGCAGCACCGAGAGCCCATCAAGTTTCCAACTATGGAGGGGAAGCAGACCATCATGCGAAGG
Source organism: Streptomyces cinnabarinus (assembly GCF_027270315.1). Classification (NCBI taxonomy): domain Bacteria; kingdom Bacillati; phylum Actinomycetota; class Actinomycetes; order Kitasatosporales; family Streptomycetaceae; genus Streptomyces; species Streptomyces cinnabarinus. The sequence goes on from NZ_CP114413.1 coordinate 6,196,096, forward strand.
TCAGCGCTGGCCGCCATCGCGGCCATCGGCACCGTCAGCCTGGTTCTTACCGGCTGCAGCAAGGCCGATGACAACAACGACAATGGCGACGGCAACAACAAGTCGGCCGGCGCCAACGCGGCCACCAAGGGTGTCGTCAACGCCTCCACCGCGAAGGGGGGCACCGTCACGTACGAGTACTCGGACGTGCCGGACTCCTTCGACCCGGGCAACACGTACTACGCGTACATGTACAACCTCAGCCGGCTCTACGCCCGCCCGCTGATGACCTTCAAGCCCGGTGCCGGCGAGGCCGGCAACGAGCTGGTCCCGGACCTCGCGGCCGCCCCGGGCGAGCCGAGCGACGGCGGCAAGACCTGGACGTACAAGCTGCGTGAGGGCCTCAAGTACGAGGACGGCACGCCGATCACGTCCAAGGACGTGAAGTACGCGGTGGAGCGCTCGAACTTCGCGCGTGACGTGCTCTCCCTCGGCCCGAACTACTTCCAGCAGTTCCTGGACGGCGGCGACAAGTACAAGGGCCCCTACAAGGACAAGAGCGACAAGGGCCTCGCGTCCATCGAGACGCCGGACGACACCACGATCGTCTTCAAGCTCAACCGCTCCTTCCAGGAGTTCGACTACCTCGTCGCCACCCCGCAGACGGCCCCCGTGCCGAAGGCGAAGGACAAGGGCGTCGACTACGTCAAGAGCATCGTTTCCTCGGGCTCTTACAAGTTCGAGAGCTACGAGGAGGGCAAGCAGGCCGTCCTCGTCCGCAACGAGAACTGGGACGCCGCGTCCGACCCGCTGCGCAAGCAGTACCCGGACAAGATCGTCGTCAAGCTGAAGGTCAACGCCGAGACGATCGACCAGGACGTCCGCGCCGGCAAGGCGATCGACCTCGGTGGCGGTGGCGTCCAGGCCGCGACCCAGGCCGAGGTCGTCAACGACCCCGACCTGAAGGCCAACACGGACAACACCTTCGGTGGCCGTCTGGTCTACATGGCGATCAACACCAAGCTCGCGCCGTTCGACAAGGTCGAGTGCCGCAAGGCCGTGCAGTACGCGGTCGACAAGAACTCGGTGCAGACCGCGCTCGGTGGCCCGATCCGTGGTGACATCGCCACCACCGTCCTGCCGCCGGACATCCCGGGCTACCAGAAGACCGACCTCTACGCCACCCCGGACAGCAAGGGTGACGCCGCCAAGGCCAAGGAGCAGCTGAAGGCCTGCGGCAAGTCGTCGATCAAGACCAACATCTCGGCGCGTTCGGACCGTCCGCAGGAGATCGCCGCGGCGACCGCGATCATCAACTCGCTGAAGCAGGCGGGCATCGACGCCACGCTGAAGCAGTACCCGTCGGGCAAGTACTTCACCGACAGCGCGGGTGTCCCGACGTTCAACAAGAAGCAGAACATCGGCCTGCACATGATGCAGTGGGGCTCCGACTGGCCGTCCGGCTACGGCTTCGAGCAGCAGATCCTGCACGGTGACGCGATCGGCGAGTCCGGCAACACCAACCTGTCGCAGCTCGACAACGCCGACGTCAACTCGATGCTCGAGGAAGCGATCGGCACCGAGGACGCGGCCAAGCGTGACGCCCTCTACGCCGAGATCGACAAGAAGACCATGGAGGAGGCGGCCCTCGTTCCGCTGACCTACTTCAAGGTCCTGCTGTACCGCCCGGCCGGCTTCACCAACCTCGTTTCGACGGCGGCCTTCAGCGGTCAGTACGACTACCTCAACATCGGCACGACCAAGAAGTAGCCCCGGAAGGCAGGTGAAGGCATTGGTGCCCGCGGGCCGTGAGGCCCGCGGGCACCAGCGCCGATCCCCGTGATCTCGTATATCCTCCGCCGGACGATCGCAGCGGTGATCCTGCTGCTCGTCGTCACCGCGGTCACCTTCGCGATCTTCTTCCTGCTGCCCCGGCTCGCCGGCCAGACGGCCGACCAGCTGGCTCAGCAGTACATCGGGAAGAGCCCCTCGAAGGCCGACATCGCAGCGGTCAAGGCCAACCTCGGCCTCGACCAGCCCGTCTACGTCCAGTACTGGGACTTCATCAAGGGGATCGTCTCCGGCGCGACCTACGACCTGGGCCCCACCACCGCGCAGTGCAACGCGCCGTGCTTCGGCTACTCCTTCAAGACCCACGTCGAGGTCTGGCCGCAGCTCACCGAGCGCGTGCCGGTGACGCTGTCGCTGGCCGTCGGTGCCGCCGTCATGTGGCTGGTGGGCGGCGTCACGGCCGGTGTGATCTCGGCGCTCAAGCCGCGGTCGTTCGCCGACCGGACGTTCATGGGCATCGCCCTCGCCGGTGTCTCCCTGCCCATGTTCTTCACGGGCCAGATCGCGCTGTTCCTCTTCACCTACAAGTGGCCGATCTTCGGCCGCGAGTACGTCCCCTTCACCGAGAACCCCTCGCAGTGGGCCAACACGCTCTTCCCGGCGTGGTGTTCGCTCGCCCTGCTCTACTCCGCCATCTACGCCCGGCTCACCCGCTCGGGCATGCTGGAGACGATGAGCGAGGACTTCATCCGCACGGCCCGCGCCAAGGGCCTGCGTGAGCGGAACGTCGTGGCCAAGCACGGTCTGCGGGCCGCGCTGACCCCGATCATCACCGTCTTCGGCATGGATCTGGGACTGCTGCTGGGTGGTGCCGTGATCACCGAGTACGTGTTCTCCCTGCACGGCATCGGTGAGTACGCCGTGCAGTCCATCCGGGACAACGACCTGCCCCCGATCCTCGGCGTGACCCTGCTCGCCGCGTTCTTCGTCGTAGTCGCAAACTTCCTGGTGGACCTGTTGTACGCCGCCGCCGACCCGCGGGTGAGGCTCTCGTGACCGAACTGTCCAAGACCGGTGCCGCGGTCGGGGAGCCCGTGAAGGCCTCCTCCGACGCGCCCACCGCGTTCCTCGAAGTCCGCGACCTCAAGGTGCACTTCCCTACCGACGACGGCCTGGTCAAGTCGGTCGACGGCGTCAGCTTCAAGGTGGAGAAGGGCAAGACCCTCTCCATCGTCGGCGAGTCCGGCTCCGGCAAGTCCGTCACCTCGCTCGCCATCATGGGCCTGCACCGGCTCGGCGCGCGCGGCAAGAACGTCCGGATGTCCGGCGAGATCTGGCTGGACGGCAAGGAACTGGTCGGCGCCGCCCCGGACGAGGTGCGCCGACTGCGCGGCCGCGAGATGGCGATGATCTTCCAGGACCCGCTGTCCGCGATGCACCCGTACTACACGGTCGGCAACCAGATCGTGGAGGCGTACCGCGTCCACCACGACGTCAGCAAGAAGGTCGCCCGCAAGCGGGCCATCGAGATGCTGGACCGGGTCGGCATCCCCGAGCCCGCCAAGCGCGTCGACGGCTACCCGCACGAGTTCTCCGGCGGTATGCGCCAGCGCGCGATGATCGCCATGGCGCTGGTGAACAACCCCGAGCTGCTCATCGCGGACGAGCCGACGACCGCCCTGGACGTCACCGTCCAGGCGCAGATCCTCGACCTGATCCGGGATCTCCAGAAGGAGTTCGGCTCGGCGGTCATCATCATCACCCACGACCTCGGTGTGGTCGCCGAGATCGCCGACGACGTACTCGTGATGTACGGCGGCCGGTGCGTGGAGCGCGGCCCGGTCGACGACATCTTCGAGCGGCCGCAGCACCCGTACACCTGGGGTCTGCTCGGCTCGATGCCCCGTATCGACCGGGACACCGCCGAGCGGCTCATCCCGGTCAAGGGCCAGCCGCCGAGCCTCATCAACGTCCCCTCGGGCTGCGCCTTCCACCCGCGCTGCCCGTACGCGGACGTCCCCAAGGGCGATGTCACCCGCACCGTGCGCCCCGAGCTGACGCAGGTCGGCACCGGACACTTCTCCGCCTGTCACCTCTCTCCCGAGGACCGCACGCGGATCTGGACCGAAGAGATTGCGCCGAAGCTGTGAGTGAAACCAAGAAATCGGACGTGACCGTCCCGGCGCAGGCGTCGGCTCCCGTGTCGGAGCGCGAGGTGCTGCTGAAGGTCGAGGGCCTGCAGAAGCACTTCCCGATCCGCAAGGGCCTGCTCCAGCGCCAGGTCGCCGCGGTCAAGGCCGTCGACGGCATCGACTTCGAGGTGCGCAAGGGCGAGACCCTGGGCGTGGTCGGCGAGTCGGGCTGCGGCAAGTCGACCATGGGCCGGGTCATCACCCGGCTCCAGGACCCGACGGGCGGCACGATCCACTTCGAGGGCAAGGACATCACGCGGCTGAACACGGCCGGGATGCGCCCGCTGCGGCGGGACATCCAGATGATCTTCCAGGACCCGTACGGCTCCCTGAACCCCCGGCACACCATCGGCTCGATCGTCTCGGCGCCCTTCCGGCTCCAGGGCGTCGAGCCCGAGGGCGGGGTGAAGAAGGAGGTCCAGCGCCTGCTGGAGCTCGTCGGTCTGAGCCCCGAGCACTACAACCGCTACCCGCACGAGTTCTCCGGCGGCCAGCGCCAGCGCATCGGCATCGCCCGGGCGCTCGCGCTGAAGCCGAAGCTGGTCGTGGCGGACGAGCCGGTCTCGGCCCTCGACGTGTCGATCCAGGCGCAGGTCGTGAACCTGATGGACGACCTCCAGCAGGAGCTCGGCCTCACGTACGTGATCATCGCGCACGACCTGTCCGTGGTGCGCCATGTCTCGGACCGGATCGCGGTGATGTACCTCGGCAAGATCGTCGAACTCGCCGACCGCGCCTCGTTGTACGAGTCCCCGATGCACCCGTACACCAAGGCGCTGATGTCCGCGGTGCCGGTGCCGGACCCCAAGCGCCGGGGCGCCAAGAGCGAGCGCATCCTGCTCCGGGGTGACGTGCCCTCGCCGATCGCGCCGCCGTCCGGCTGCCGCTTCCACACGCGGTGCTGGAAGGCGACGGAGATCTGCAAGACGACCGAGCCGCCGCTGCTCCAGCTGCGCCCCGGTCAGCAGGTTGCCTGCCACCACCCGGAGAACTTCGAGGACCAGGCCCCCCAGGACACGGTCCTGCTGACCGCCGCGAAGGCGGCGGCGGAGCTGGTCGCCGACGAGGTGCTGGCGGAGTCGGCGGAGACGTCGGCGGCGGTCAAGGCCGCCGTGGCGGAGACGGCGGAAGCGGCGGAGACGGCGGAAGCCGAGGAGCCCGCGGGGGCGGAGGCCGAGGAGGCCACCGACGAGCCGGAAGCCACCGACAAGAAGGGCTAATAACCCAAGCTCGGCCGAGCCCCTGCCTTGCAATGCAAGGCAGGGGCTCAGTCTTGCGTCAGAATGTACGGGTGCTCCAGCAACTGTTCACCCCGTCCGTCCAGCACACGCTCGACCTGATCGGCATCTTCGTCTTCGCGATCTCCGGTGCCCTGCTGGCCGTCCGCAAGAACTTCGACGTCTTCGGCATCGCCGTCCTCGCCGAGGTCACCGCACTGGGCGGCGGTCTCTTCCGCGACCTGGTCATCGGCGCCGTACCGCCCGCCGCCTTCACGGATCTGGGGTACTTCCTGACCCCCTCGCTCGCCGCCCTGCTGGTGATCTTCCTGCACCCGCATGTCGAGCGCATCCAGACCGGCGTGAACGTCTTCGACGCGGCGGGACTCGGCCTGTTCTGCGTCACCGGCACCACGAAGGCGTACGACTACGGCCTCGGCCTCACCGCCTCCGCCGCCCTGGGTCTGGCCACCGCCGTCGGCGGCGGTGTGCTGCGCGATGTGCTCGCCAACGAGGTGCCCTCCCTGCTGCGCTGGGACCGCGACCTCTACGCGGTCCCGGCGATCGTCGGCGCCGCGATGGTCGCCATGTGCATCCGCTACGACGCCCTCACCCCCGTCACCAGCGGGATCGCGGCGGTCACGGCCTTTGTGCTGCGGCTGCTGGCGATGCGGTACCACTGGCGGGCGCCGCGGGCCTGGAACCGTCGCTCGACCGTGCGGGAGGAGTAGCACCGCCGACCCGGTCCTTCTCGGCGGCCACCGCCGCCCCGGAGAGAAGGGTCGCGCCGGCGAGGCTGCCCCAGAGGGCGGCCGGGCCGTGGGGCGCGAGCGCGGTGATGGCCATCGGGGAGACGGCGAGGCCGAAGCCGGTGGAGAGTTCGAAGCGGGCGAGGGCGCGCCCCAGCACATGGGCCGGGACGAGGGCGGTGACGAGCGCGGTGGCGCTTCCGGCGTAGACGATCTCGCCGAGCGTGCAGATGACGGACACCGCGGCGACCGCCGGGGCACCCCAGCCGGGCCCGAGCGAGGCGGCGGCGAGGAAGCCCAGGTAGGACACGGTGAGCACGACCGCGGCGAGGGCCAGCACATTCCGCCGGGAGTAGCGGGAGAGCAGGACGGTGACCGGGACCTGGAGGCCGACCACCAGCACGGTGTTGGCGACGAAGATCGCCGCCGACCACACCGGGGAGGCGTCCAGCTGGGTCACCAGGATCAGCGGGAGCGCGATCTCGGGGACGTTCAGGCAGAAGACGTAGATCACGTTGGCGGCGAGCAGCGCGCGCATCCGGGGCGGTGGCCCCTCGCCGGGGGCGGGCGCCGAGGCCGGGTCCGCGGCCAGGCGGACCGACCAGGCCAGGGCCGCCGCGGTGAGATAGGCGAGCCCCGTGACGGCCGCCAGCGCCTGAAGTGCGGTGGTGCCACCTGCCAGGCACACGGTCGCGATGAGCGCGCCCACCCCCATTCCTCCGTTGCGCAGGGCGCGGCCCGCCGCGAGGGCGGTGTCGCGGTCCCGGCCGTGGGCGACCGTGGCGACCAGCGCGGCGTGGGCGGCCGGCCAGGCCTGATTGCCGATGCCGAGCAGCAGCGTCGCCGCCCCGAACAGCCAGACGTGCCCCTGCGGGGTGGCCGGCAGCAGCGCCACGCCCGCCACCCGCACCAGCATCGACGCGGCCACGACGGTGCTGCGCGCGCCCCGGTCCAGCCAGCGCCCCACCGCGGGCATGCACACCAGGCCCGCCACGATGCCGACGGTCATGGCGACGCCGGTGGCCGGAGCGGACAGACGCAGCACCGTCACGCCGTAGAGCAGCAGGAACGGCCGCAGCAGGCCGGTGCCGAGCGCGTCCACGGCCAGCGCGACGGCATAGCGGGGGCCGCCGGAGGCCCGGACGAGGGCGCGGAGCCGGATGGTGGTGGTTGCCATGGCGACAACGGTGCGTACGGCCGCCCGGCGGACCACGTCGGTTGACGGAGACCGTCAATCGGCGGCGCCGCCGTCCGGCCGGACCGTGATGATGGGCGGGTGACCCTGAGGATCGACATCGGCGGACTGCCGTCCGAGCGCGTGCGGTTCGCCGCCTCCCCGCTGGCCGAGCTGACCGCGATGCTGCACGCGCTGGCCGAGCCCGGCCACCATCCGCACCTCGCCGACTGGGCCGGGAAGGTCTGGGCCGGGCTGCCGCCGGAGCTGGCCGAGCGGCTGCGCGAGGCGGAGTTCCTCTGGCGTTCCTCGCAGGCGGACTTCCTGATCCCGGCCCGCCCCCGGCCGACCCTCGCCGAGGAACTGGACGAGGTGGACCGGATCGACGACGAGACCTATGTGACCGCCGCGCTCGTCACCACCTGCGGGAGCAAGCGCGTCCCCTTCGCCGCGCCGTCCCCGCTCACCGACGCGACCGCGCGCGAGCGCGCCCTGGACCTGGCCCAGGCCCGTGGCCCACGCCAGGAGGCCTTCGCGGAACGGCTGCTCGCGGACCCGGCCGCCGTACGGGCCCGGGTGCGCCGGACCCTCGAGCAGTGCGCCGAGGCGTTCTTCGACGCGGCCTGGGCGGGGGCCGCCGTCCAGCTCGCCACCGATCTGCGCCTGAAGAACGACCTGCTCAAGCGGCAGGGCATCGGGGCGGCCCTGGCCTCGGTGTCCGGCGCGGTCGCCCTGTCGCCGGACGGCAACTGCATCATCGTCGACAAGCTCCAGGACAAGGCGACCGCCGCCCAGGGCTCCGGGGTCACCTTCATCCCGAGCGTCTTCGGCCGCCCGCACCTGGTGGTGGTCCACGCGCCCGGGTGGCAGCCGGTGGTGCAGTACCCCGTGGCCGAGCCGGTCCCCGCGGAGCCGGTCTCGCTGGAGACGGTCACCCTGCGCCTCGAAGCCCTCGCCCATCCCGTACGGCTGCGACTCCTGCGCACCCTGGCCCGCGGCCCGCACACCACCGGCGAGCTGGCCCACGCCTGGGAACTCTCGCCCCCGGAGGTCTCCCGCCACCTCGCGGTCCTGCGCCGGGCGGACCTGCTCACGGCCCGACGGCACGGGCGTTACGTCCGCTACACCCTGAACGTCCCCGACCTCACGGCGCTGGGTACGGACCTGCTGGCGGCGGTCCTGCGCTGAGGGGGATTCGAAAAAGCTACCGCTTAGTAGTTAGCTGTTGTACCGTTCACTCATGCCAGAAGCAGCGTTCACGCAGGCCACCATCGGCGACAGCGAGTTCGACCGCGACACCGCGCTCACCCTGCGCGAGCCCGGGGTCTACGACATCGACCTCTCCGCCGGCTGGACCATCATCAGCGCCGTCAACGGCGGCTATCTGCTGGCGATCCTCGGCCGCGCGCTCGCCGATGCCCTGCCGCACGCCGACCCGTTCACGATCTCGGCGCACTACCTGACCGCGTCCCAGCCGGGACCGGCCGTGGTCCGCACCTCCGTGGTCCGCACCGGCCGCACCCTGTCCACCGGCCAGGCCTCGCTCCTCCAGTACGACGAGCAGGGCCGGGAGATCGAACGCATCCGGGTCCTCGCCTCCTACGGCGACCTCGACTCCCTCCCCGACGACGTCCGTACGACCGCGCAGCCGCCCGCGATCCCGCCGATGGACCAGTGCTTCGGCCCCCAGGACAGCCCCGCCCCGGTCCCCGGCAGCTCGGCCATCACCGACCGCCTGATGATCAAGCTGGACCCCGCGACGCTGGGCTGGGCCCTCGGCGCCCCCTCCGGCAAGGGTGAGATGCGGGCCTGGTTCGGCCTGGCCGACGGCCGCGACGCCGACCCCCTCTCCCTGCTCCTGGCGGTGGACGCGCTGCCCCCGACCGCCTTCGAACTCGGCATCAAGGGCTGGGTCCCCACGGTGGAACTGACGGCCCACATCCGCTGCCGCCCGGCCCCCGGCCCCCTTCGGGTGTCCATCACGACCCGCAACCTGGCGGGCGGCTTCCTGGAGGAGGACGCGGAGGTCTGGGACACGGAGGGCCGACTGGTGGCCCAGTCGCGGCAGTTGGCCCGGGTGCGTCTGGGCTGACGCTCCGGAGACACTGACAGGACAGGGACAGGGTGGCCCCAAGGAAGCCCTAAGTGACGTTGGTTGAGTGTCTGGCTCAGGACTCACTCATCGTTCTTGGAGCTGTTTCTCATGAAGCGTGCGCGTCTCGTCCCCGCGGTGGCCCTGCTGGTGCTCTCACCCCTGGCGTTGGTGGCCTGCGGCTCGGGCGACTCGTCGTCCTCCACCGACTCCGGCGACACGGGGCAGGGGAACTGCCGGCCGGCTTCGGGGATGCCGAGCGGGGCGCCGTCGGGCATGCCGTCCGGGGCGCCCTCGGGTGCTCCTTCGGGCGCGCCGAGCGGGGGCCCTTCGGGCATGCCGTCCGGGATGCCGAGCGGCGGTCCCGGCGGGGTGGGCGGCGGCTGCGGTGGCGGGCCGGGGCAGCAGGCTCAGCAGGGCTGACGGGGGAGGCGCGCGGTACGTCCTCGCCGCTCGCTCAGTGCTCGCTCAGTCCAGCCAGTGGCGGCGGCCGATGCTGATCAGCCGCATCCGGCGGGTGGCGTCCTCGACCACCCGCTGCCGTTCGTCCCCGGCGTCCTTGTCCAGGGTGTCCAGGAAGAGGGAGGCGATCATCAGCATCTGGTCGACGTAGAGGTTGGCCAGCATCAGCAGGTCCTGGTCGCTCCAGCCCCCGGACAGCGGGTCCTTGGCGAGCTCGTGCTTCACCTCCTCGCCGAAGCGGGCGAGTTGGTCCTGGATGGCCGCGCGCACCGACTGGACGCCGCCGTGCCGCTCGCGGGCGATGAAGCGGACGTGGGCCGGGTGCCTGGCGACATGGCCGGCGATCAACTCGATGGCGCGGGCTATGCGTTCATCGGGGTCGCCGTCGGCGGAGACGGTGGTCCGGATCATCGGGTGCAGGCTGCCCAGCGCCTCCTCGACCAGCGCGACGCCGAGATCCGCGGTGGAGCGGAAGTGCCGGTAGAAGGCGGTGGGGGCGACGCCGACGGCACGGGTGACCTCGCGCAGACCCAGACTGCTCAGGCTCTGCTCCTCCAGCAGCCCCAACGCGGCGTCCAGGAGCGCCTGTCGGGTCTTCTGCTTCTGGGCCTGCCGGATGCCGAGGGTGTGACTCATGCCATGCAGTTAACAACTGTTCTCTGGAATTGAAAAGCCTTCGGGCGCGCTAGACTCAGTAGTCAGTGAACAACTGTAACTACAACCGTTCACCGAAACGTCACGAGACGCATCTCGGAGGGGGATCCCATCCCATGCTGTTCCTCGTTGCCGCGCTCCTGCTGCTGGGCGTCGTCATGGGCACCGTGGCCCACGCACCGCTCGGCTTCACCGTCGTAGCCGCCGTAGTCATCGCCGCCTGGCTGGGCGTCTTCGCGCTCCGCGAGCGCCACGCCCGCCGCCACTGACCCGCACAGGGAGTTGACCCACCATGCAACTCACAGCCCCGACGACCGGCCGCCCGCTCACCCGTGACGCCGACGGCATGGCCGTCGCGTCCTTCATCCTCGGCCTGGTAGGGCTTCTGGTCCTCAACGTCTTCCTCGGCCCGATCGCCATGGCCCTGGCCGCCGTGTCCCTCTGGCGCGGAACCACCCGCCGCGGCCGCGCGTATCTGGGCCTGGGCCTGGGCGTGGCCGACCTGTTGGTCCTGCTCACGTTCATGCAGATGGACAACACGGTGTCCTGGAGCTTCTGAACCCGAGCCGGCCACAGCCCACGCTCAACGGCCGACGACCCATGCCTACGGCCACCGGGCAGGCCCGTAGAATCAGCTCACCATGGCTTACCTCGACCACGCCGCGACCACCCCGATGCTTCCCGAGGCGGTCGAGGCACTCGCCGCGCACCTGAGCGTCACCGGCAACGCCTCCTCTCTGCACGCATCCGGCCGCAGAGCCCGCCGTACCGTCGAGGAATCCCGCGAGACCCTCGCGGAAGCGCTCGGCGCCCGCCCCAGCGAGGTCGTGCTCACCTCGGGCGGCACCGAGGCCGACAACCTCGCGGTCAAGGGCCTGTACTGGTCCCGCCGCGACGCCGACCCGGCCCGCACCCGGGTGCTGGCCTCCCCCGTCGAGCACCACGCCGTCCTCGACGCGGTGCACTGGCTCGGCGAACACGAGGGCGCCACCGTCGAGTACCTCCCGGTCGACGCGTACGGCCGGGTCCACCCCGAGGCCCTGCGCGAGGCCATCGCCCGCAACCCCGACGACGTGGCCCTGGCCACCGTCATGTGGGCCAACAACGAGATCGGCACGATCATGCCGGTCCGTGAACTCGCCGACGCCGCCGCCGAGTTCGGTGTCCCGCTGCATGCCGACGCCGTCCAGGCCTTCGGCCAGCTCGACGTCGACTTCGCCGCCTCCGGGCTCGCCGCGATGACCGTCTCCGGACACAAGATCGGCGGCCCCTACGGCATCGGCGCCCTGCTCCTCGGCCGCGACCAGAGCCCCGTCCCCGTGCTGCACGGCGGCGGCCAGGAGCGCCAGGTCCGCTCCGGCACCCTCGACGTCCCCGCCGTCGCCTCCTTCGCCGTCGCCGGCCGGCTCGCCGCCGAGCAGCGCGAGTGGTTCGCCCGGGAGATCGGCGCCCTGCGCGACGATCTGATCGCGGCGGTCCGCGCCGCCGTCCCGGACGCGATCCTCGGCGGCGACCCGGTGGACCGCCTTCCGGCCAACGCCCACTTCATGTTCCCCGGCTGCGAGGGCGACTCCCTGCTGCTCCTGCTGGACGCCCAGGGCATCGAATGCTCCACCGGCTCCGCCTGCACCGCCGGTGTCGCCCAGCCCAGCCACGTCCTGCTCGCCACCGGAACCGACCCGGACCTCGCCCGCGGCACCCTCCGCTTCTCCCTCGGCCACACCTCCACGGAGGCCGACGTCGAGGCGGTCGCCAAGGCGATCGGACCGGCGGTGGAGCGGGCACGGGCCGCGGGTCTCAGCTAGCCGAGGGGCTGGGCGGGCTCACGCCGGCGTCGTACGCGCCTGCCGCACCAGCTTCATGTACCGCTTCCAGTCCCAGTGTTCGCCCGGATCGGTGTGGTCCGTGCCCGGCACCTCCACATGGCCGATGATGTGCTCACGGTCGACGGGGATGTCGTAACGCGCGCATATCCGGGCCGTGAGGCGGGCCGAAGCGGCGTACATCTCGTCCGTGAAGCCCTCGGGCCGGTCCACGAACCCCTCGTGCTCGATGCCGACACTGCGTTCGTTGAAGTCGCGGTTGCCCGCGTGATACGCCACGTCCAGCTCACGGATCATCTGCGTGACATGGCCGTCCTTGCGGACGATGTAGTGCGCCGCGGCGCCGTGCTCCGGGTCCTGGAACACCTTCACGGCGCTGTCGAAACTGCCCTGGGTGACATGGATGACCACCATGTCGACGCCGTAGTCGTCCGGCCGGTCCGCGCGCCGCCAGTTCGCGTCCGAGGCCGCCACCCAGCGAGCGCCCGCGAAGTCGACCTCGCCCTCCTTGCGCGGCTTCTCCACCCCGGGCATCCGCCACCACAGCCGCCCCAGTTCGTCGCGCGCCAGCACCGCGGTGCCCAGCGCGGCCGCCGCGCCGCCGATCAGCAGCGCCCGCCGCCCGATGCGCCGGTCCGCGTCCGTGCCGCCGCTCTTGCCCTTGGATGCCTTCCTCGCCCCCATGTGATCGTCAACGGATACCCGGCGGCTCCGGTTCCCGCGGACCCGTACTCTTGAAGAGTTATGACTGACACCCCGCAGCGCCCCCTTCGCGTACTCGCCGCCATGTCCGGCGGTGTGGACTCCGCCGTCGCCGCCGCCCGCGCCGCGGAAGCCGGCCACGACGTCACCGGTGTCCACCTGGCCCTCTCCGCGAACCCGCAGTCCTTCCGAACCGGCGCGCGGGGCTGTTGCACCATCGAGGACTCGCGCGACGCCCGCCGCGCCGCGGACGTCATCGGCATCCCCTTCTACGTCTGGGACCTCGCCGACCGCTTCCGCGAGGACGTGGTCGAGGACTTCATCGCCGAGTACGAGGCCGGCCGCACCCCGAACCCCTGCCTGCGCTGCAACGAGAAGATCAAGTTCGCGGCGCTGCTGGACAAGGCGCTGGCCCTGGGCTTCGACGCGGTCTGCACCGGCCACTACGCCAAGGTCGTCACACTGGCCGACGGCTCCCGTGAGCTGCACCGCGCCTCCGACATGGCCAAGGACCAGTCCTACGTCCTCGGAGTGCTGGACGAGCGGCAGCTCGCGCACGCGCTCTTCCCGCTCGGCGACACCGTGACGACGAAGGACGAGATCCGCGCGGAGGCCGAGGTCCGGGGGCTCGCGGTCGCGAAGAAGCCCGACTCCCACGACATCTGCTTCATCGCCGACGGCGACACCCAGGGCTTCCTGGCCGGCCGGCTCGGCAAGGCCGAGGGCGACATCGTCGACGAGGCCGGCGCCAAGCTGGGCACCCACGAGGGCGCCTACGGCTTCACCATCGGCCAGCGCAAGGGCCTGCGCATCGGCACCCCGGCCGCCGACGGCAAGCCGCGCTACGTCCTCGACATCTCCCCGGTCGACAACACCGTCACGGTCGGCCCGGCCGCCGCCCTCGACGTCACCGCCCTGCGCGCGATCAAGCCCCGCTGGTGCGGCACCGCCCCGACCGGCCCCGGCACCTACACCGCCCAGCTCCGCGCCCACGGCGGCGAGACCGAGGTCACCGCCGAACTCGTCGACGGCACCCTGGAGGTCACCTTCACCGAGCCGGCCCGCGGCGTGGCCCCCGGCCAGGCGATCGTCCTGTACGACGACACGCGCGTGGTGGGCTCGGCGACGATCTCGACGACCACGCGCGCGACGGCGGACGTGGCCTGAGCGGTCCCGCGACCCGCTAGGCGCCGAAGAACTCCGCCAGCACCGGCCCGAGCACCTGAGGTTCCACCATGTGGGTCTGGCCCTCCAGGCTCCGGTACGCGCCCTGCGGCGCCGCCTCCGCGACGGCCTGCGCGGCCTCCCGCATCCACGCGGGGCTGGCGCCGCCCGCGACCGCCAGCACCGGCACCCGGATCGCCGTGAGACGGGCTCGCGGCACCGCACAGTCGCCCATCACGGCCGCGTCGTACGCGAGGCTCGGGGCGACGGCCTCCATCCCGGCCCACATGGGGGCCTGGCGGGCGCCCTGGATCATCTCCTCGGCGAGCCCGGTGAGCCGCAGGAACAGCGCCACGGCGTCCCCGCGCCTGCCCTGCCCGAGCGCCTCACCGAGCCGCTCGGTGTACTCGGCCCACGCCGCCCTGCCCCCTTCGTGCACGGCGAACGGCGTCTCGTACACCGCCACCTGACGCACCGGCAGCCCGCTCGCCGCCGCCTCCAGGGCCAGCGCGCCGCCCGAGGAGACCCCGCACAGCGCCGCCTCGCCGCCCACCGCCTCGATCAGCACCCCGAGATCCTCCACCTCACGGGCCACCTCGTACGGCGCCGTGTCGCCGCTCTCCCCACGGCCCCGGCGGTCGTACGTCACCACGGTGAACCGGCGCTCCGCGAGCAACTGCGCCAGCGGCGCGAGGGTCGCCCCCGTGGACATCGCGCCACTGACGAGGACGACAGCCGGGCCGTCACCGGTGCTCTCGTAGGCGAGGGAGGTGCCATCGCGCGAAACGCTCTTGAGTCCCATGCCCGACAGCCTGCCACCGGGAACGGGACTAATCGCTCACAACACTTCTACTTCGTAGAAGCACAGGTGGTCCTTGATCTCGGCGACGTCCGGCTTGGGCTCCGGGTATGTCCAGACCAGGTCCGGGGCGTCCGGCAGTGACCAGTAGGAGGCCGTGCCCTTGAAGGGGCAGTAGGTGTGGGTGTCGGAGGGGGTCAGGAGGTCCAGGCGTACGTCCTCGGCGGGGAGGTAGTAGCGCACCGGACAGCCGGTCTCCCGGAGCAGGAGCGGGCGGTCGCTCTCCGCGAGGACCTGGTCGCCGTGGACGACCCGTACGCGCTGAGTGCCGTGCTCGATCGTGATCGTGTGTCCTTCAGCCATGTTGGTAGGAGCGCTCTCCGGGCGCCGGTTCTTCCCGCGTACGGTGGCTCCATGCGAATCTGCGTCTTCCTCTCCGCGGCCGATCTGGACGAGCGTTACACCCGCCCCGCGCGGGAGTTCGCGAACCTGCTGGGCAAGGGCGGTCACACGCTCGTGTGGGGCGGCTCCGACGTGGGGCTGATGAAGGTGGTCGCCGACGGGGTGCAGCAGGCGGGCGGGCGGCTGCTCGGCGTCTCGGTGGACTTCCTGGCCGCCAAGGCCCGCGCGGGCGCCGACGAGATGGTCGTCGCCAAGGACCTCGCCGAGCGCAAGCGGCTGCTGCTGGAGAAGGCCGACGCGGTGGTGGTCATGGTCGGCGGTACCGGCACGCTGGACGAGGCGACCGAGATCCTGGAGCTGAAGAAGCACGGCCACACCGACAAGCCGGTCGTCCTGCTGAACACGGCGGGCTTCTACGACGGCCTGAAGGAGCAGTTCCGGCGGATGGAGGACGAGGGCTTCCTGCCCCGACCCCTGACCGACCTGGTGTTCTTCGCGGAGGAGCCGGTGGGGGCGCTGGCGTATCTGGAGGAGAGCCACGGCGTGGAGTGACGATGCCCAGGTGGGACGATGGCGCACATGGCTACTCATGTGATCACCGGGGCCGGTTCCGGAATCGGCGCGGCCGTGGCGCGGCGGCTGCACGCGCGCGGGGACGAACTCGTGCTGCACGCGCGCGACGCGGGGCGCGCGAAGGAGCTGGCGGCGACGTTCCCCGGGGCCCGGACGCTGGTCGGGGACCTGTCGGACCCCGACAAGCTGTCCTGGGCGTTCTCGCACCAGTCCCTGCCGGACCGGGTGGACTCGCTGCTGCACATCGCGGGTGTGGTGGACCTCGGGCGGGTCGGTGACCTGACCCCGAAGACCTGGCGGCACCAGCTCAACGTCAACCTCATCTCGCCCGCCGAGCTGACCCGCCACTTCCTGCCGCAGCTGCGGGCCACCCACGGCCACGTGATCTTCGTCAACTCCGGCGCGGGCCTGAACGCCCACGCCGACTGGTCCGCCTACGCCGCCTCCAAGCACGGCCTGAAGGCCCTGGCGGACTCCCTGCGCCACGAGGAGCACGGCCACGGCGTCCGGGTCACCTCGGTCTACCCCGGCCGTACGGCGAGCCCCATGCAGGCGAAGGTCCACCAGCAGGAGGGCAAGACGTACGACGAGTCCCAGTGGATCGACCCGGAATCGGTGGCCACCACCATCCTCACGGCCCTGGACCTCCCCAGGGACGCGGAGATCAACGACGTGACGGTCCGCCCGGGCCGCTGACTCCGGATTCGACGGGATACGTAGGCTTCCCCGCGTGAACGCACATTTCAGGTTTGCCTCCGCCACCGGCGTCGGGTCCATGCCCGGCACCGATGCCCGGGAGGCGGCCAAGACGGTCGTCGGGTCGTTCGAGGACTTCCCGTTCCTGGCCGAGCAGCCCGCCCGCGGGCCCGGCGCCGACATGATCGGACGGACCGCGGGGATGCTCGTCGAGCTGTACGCGCGCGTCGAGCCCAGTGGCTGGCGGATCGGGGACCGGCCCGGGAGGGACACCCGGCGGGCCCGTTCCTGGCTCGGTGAGGACCTCGACGCGCTGGAGGAGTTCGTCCAGGGGTACGAGGGACAGCTCAAGGTGCAGGCGGTCGGGCCGTGGACGCTCGCCGCCGCCCTTGAGCTGAGGAACGGCGAGGTCGCCCTCTCCGACCCCGGCGCCTGCCGCGACCTCACCGCCTCCCTGGCCGAGGGTCTGCGGCTGCACCTCGCGGAACTGCGCCGCCGGATCCCCGGCGCCCAGCTCGTCCTCCAACTCGACGAGCCGTCCCTCACCGCCGTCCTCCGGGGGCAGGTGAAGTCCGCCAGCGGGTACCGCACGCACCGGGCCGTGGACCGCCAGGTCGTGGAGTCCGCACTCCGCGACGTCATCGGGGTTCACGCCGACAACCCCGTCGTGGTGCACTCGTGCGCACCGGACGTCCCCTTCGCCCTGCTGCGCCGAGCGGGCGCGGCAGCGATCTCGTTCGACTTCACTCTCCTCACCGAGCGTGACGACGACACGATCGGCGAGGCGGTCGAGGCGGGCACCCGGCTGTTCGCGGGTGTCGTCCCCGGCACGGACGGCCCATTGTCAGACCCTGCCGGTAGCGTCATGGGTGTCAGGACGCTGTGGCGCAGGCTGGGGCTGCGACCGGGGCTTCTCGCGGAGTCCGTCACGCTCACTCCGGCGTGCGGTCTCGCGGGCGCTTCCCCCGCGTACGCCCGCAAGGCCCTCGCGCACTGTGTCCGGGCGGCGAGATCCCTCGCGGACAACCCAGAGTAACGGGAGGACCACACGGTGGCCGGCGACAAGCAAGCGGAGACGACGGTGCCCGCCGAGGCGCGGGAGAAGCACGCCAAGCTCGCTGAGCAGATCGAGGAGCACCGCTTCCGGTACTACGTGAAGGACGCCCCGGTCGTCAGCGACGCGGAGTTCGACAAGCTCCTGCGCGCGCTGGAGGCCCTGGAGGAGGAGTACTCGGAGCTGCGCACCCCGGACTCGCCGACCCAGAAGGTCGCGGGCGCGTACGAGACGGAGTTCACCGCCGTCCAGCACCGGCAGCGGATGCTCTCGCTGGACAACGCCTTCGACGACCTGGAGCTCGCCGCCTGGGCCGAGCGCGTCCACAAGGACGTCGGCGCCTCCGTGTACCACTTCCTGTGCGAGCTGAAGGTCGACGGCCTCGCCGTGAACCTGACGTACGAGCGGGGACGGCTCACCCGTGCGGCGACCCGCGGCGACGGCCGTACCGGCGAGGACATCACGCCGAACGTGCGCACCATCGCCGAGATCCCGGACCGGCTCAGCGGCGACGGCGTCCCGGACCTGGTGGAGATCCGCGGCGAGGTCTACTTCCCGATGGAGAAGTTCGAGGAGCTCAACGCCCGCCTGGTCGCGGCCGGTGACAAGCCCTTCGCCAACCCGCGCAACGCCGCGGCCGGTTCGCTGCGCCAGAAGGACCCGCGGGTCACCGCCACCCGGCCGCTGCACATGGTCGTCCACGGCATCGGCGCCCTGGAGGGCTTCGAGGGCCTGACCCGCCTCTCCCAGGCGTACGACCTGCTCAAGACCTGGGGCCTGCCCACCTCCCGGCACAACAAGGTGGTCGGCGACCTCGACGGCGTCCGCGCGTTCATCGCGTACTACGGCGAGAACCGCCACTCCGTGGAGCACGAGATCGACGGCGTCGTCGTCAAGCTCGACGAGATCCCGCTCCAGGGCCGCCTCGGCTCCACCTCCCGGGCTCCGCGCTGGGCCATCGCGTACAAGTACGCGCCGGAGGAGGTCAACACCAAGCTGGTCAACATCCGGGTGGGCGTGGGCCGTACGGGCCGGGTCACGCCGTACGCCCAGGTCGAGCCGGTGACGGTGGCCGGTTCCGAGGTCGAGTTCGCCACCCTGCACAACCAGGACGTGGTCAAGGCCAAGGGCGTCCTGATCGGCGACACCGTGGTGCTGCGCAAGGCCGGTGACGTCATCCCGGAGATCCTCGGTCCGGTCGCCGACCTGCGCGACGGCAGCGAGCGCGAGTTCGTGATGCCGGCCGAGTGCCCCGAGTGCGGTACGGCACTGCGGCCCATGAAGGAGGGCGACGTCGACCTGCGCTGCCCGAACGCGCGGAGCTGCCCGGCGCAGTTGCGGGAGCGCCTGTTCTACCTCGCGGGCCGCAAGTCGCTGGACATCGAGCACTTCGGCTACGTCGCCGCCGCGGCCCTCACCAAGCCGCTGGAGCCGTCGGAGCCGCCGCTGGTCGACGAGGGCGACCTGTTCGACCTCACCATCGAGCGGCTGCTGCCCATCAAGGCGTACGTCCTGGACCAGGACAGCGGTCTGCCCAAGCGGGACCCGAAGAGCGGCGAGGAGAAGGTCGCCATGGTCTTCGCCAACCAGCAGGGCGAGGCGAAGAAGAACGCGCTTGCCATGCTGGAGAACATCCAAGCGGCCAAGGAACGCCCCCTCGCCCGGGTGCTCACGGGCCTGTCGATCCGTCATGTGGGACCGGTCGCCGCCGAGGCGCTGGCCCGCGAATTCCGCTCGATCGAGCGGATCGAGCAGGCCAGTGAGGAGGAGCTGGCCGCCACCGACGGCGTCGGCGGGATCATCGCGGCCTCGCTGAAGGAGTGGTTCGCCGAGGAGTGGCACCAGGAGATCCTCCGCAAGTGGCGGGCGGCCGGCGTGCGCATGGAGGAGGAGGGCTCCGGCGAGGACGAGGGGCCACGCCCGCTGGAGGGCCTGACCGTGGTCGTGACCGGCACTCTGGAGCGTTTCACCCGGGACGGCGCCAAGGAGGAGCTCCAGACCCGGGGAGCCAAGGTGACCGGTTCGGTTTCGAAGAAGACGTCATTCGTCGTCGTGGGTGACAATCCTGGTTCGAAGTACGACAAGGCGATGCAGCTGAAGGTGCCGGTTCTGAACGAGGACGGCTTCAGAGTCCTGCTGGAACAGGGCCCCGAGGCGGCGGCCGAAGTCGCGCTTCCGACCGAGGAGTAGGCGGCGGTAGCGGTTGAAGGCCACCCGATCGGCGCATACCAGATGCATACGGGTGGCTGGGGCGCATTCGGGCAACCGTCGACGACCGCTGCCCGCGGAAGCCTTCTGCGGCCTACTGTTGAGATGTGCGCCTGCCGTGCCCAACTGCGGTTGGGGCATTCCCTTGCTCTTGATGAGCCGGGGGAAGGGTTTTCCAACGCGGTGCCGCCCGGGGATGTCGGGCAGCGGACCGCGTGGCGTGGGCACCGCCGGCTGTGAGAGGGACGGGAATGGAACCGACCGAGAGCGCCGCCCCGGAGTCACGGCTGCGCCTGCGCCGGTTCACCGGCGCCTGGCGGACCGGCCGCTGGTCCGGGTGGGTCGCCGGGCGCCCGGGACCGGCCGGGCGGGTCCCCGGAACGCTCACCGCGGCGGACGGCCGCGGCGCCGCACAGCTCACCGTCGAGCCCGTCCCCGGACTGCCCGGGAGCGAGCCCGAACGGCATCTGTCCTGGCCCGCGCTGCCCGCGGCCGTCGTCGCGGCGGCCGGCTTCGTGCTCGGCGCCGGCTTCTACCGCGCCTTCACCGGCGACCACGCCCTCTTCCCGTCCGGCACCGTCGGCTGGTCGCTGGCCCTGCTCACCGGCATCATCGTCGGCCATCTCGTCGCCCTCGGCCGCGCCCGCTGGTGGGGCGGCACCGGCTCCGGCGCCGCCCTCACCCTCGCCGTCCTGATGCTCTACGGCTGGGTGCCCGCCGGAATGGTCAGCCTCACCGTCGTCGTCCTGGTCGGGATAGCCCGGCGCCACCGCTGGCGGCAGGGCGTCCTGCACGGCTCGGTGGACATCCTCGGCATCGCCGCCGGCGCCCTGGTGCTCGCCGCCTTCGGCCGGGTGCCCTCGGTCGAGGCCCCCTGGAACCCCGAGACCTGGACCTTCTACACCGCCCCCGAGGTGGTGCTGGTCGCCGCCGCCTACCTCCTCGTCAGCCGCACCCTGCTCTGGTACCTGCACGCCCCGCGCCACAAGGGCCTGCCCACCGTCGCCCGCACCGCCCTGGTCAGACAGGGCCTCGTCGCGGTCGCCCTGCTCGGCATCGCCCCGCTGGTCTGCGTCGTCGCCATGGCCAAGCCGGTGCTGCTTCCGCTGTTCTCCATCCCGCTGATCGCCCTCGACTCCACCCTGTGGATAGCCAGGGCCCGCGCCGAGGAGCAGCTGCGCGACCCGCTGACCGGGCTGCCCAACCGGCAGTGGCTGCTGGAGCGGATCTGGACCGCGCTCGACGACGCCGAGCGGATCGGTGCCCGGTCCGCACTGATGCTGATCGACCTGGACCGATTCCGATCGGTCAATGACACCCTGGGGCATCTCGCCGGGGACCGGCTGCTGCTCCAGATAGCCGACCGGCTGCGGCTCGCCCTGCCGCGCGGGGCCGAGGCCGCCCGCCTGGGTGGTGACGAGTTCGCCGTCTTACTGCCGGTCGCCGACTCCACGACCTCCGCGACCCGCGTCGCCCGCAGTCTGGTCGCCGACCTCAGCTCCCCGCTCGACCTCGACGGACTCACCCTGGTCCTGGAGGCCAGCGCGGGAGTCGCCGTCTTCCCCGACCACGCCCTGGACGCCGAGGGCCTGCTGCGCCGCGCCGACGTGGCGATGTACCAGGCCAAGCGGGACCGCACCGGCGTGGAGGTGTACGAGTCCAAGCGGGACTCCAACACCCCGGACCGCCTCGGGCTCCTCGGCGATCTGCGCCGGGCGCTGGACGCGCACGAGGTGCAGCTGCACTACCAGCCCAAGGTCCGCTTCGACGGCCAGGTGGCCGGTCTGGAGGCGCTGGTTCGCTGGGTGCACCCGGAGCGCGGGAAGGTGCCGCCGGACGAGTTCATAGCCATCGCCGAGTCCTCCGGGCTGATGCCCTATCTCACCGAGTACGTGCTGGAGACGGCGCTCGGCCAGGTCGCCAAGTGGCGGGCGCAGGGGCTGCACGTCCCGGTCGCCGTCAATGTCTCCCCGCGCGACGTCCACACCCCGGGCTTCGCCGGGTCCGTCGCCGCCCGGCTGGCCCGGCACGGCGTCCCGGCGGGAGCGCTCCAGCTGGAGATAACCGAGCACGTCCTGCTGGAGGACCCGCAGCGCGCCGCCGACACCCTCGCGGGCCTGACCGGACACGGCGTGAAGATGTCCCTGGACGACTTCGGCACCGGGTACTCCTCCCTCGTCCATCTGCGCCGACTGCCCGTCAGCGAGCTGAAGATCGACCGCTCCTTCGTCGCCCGGCTCGCCGTCGACACCGAGGACGCGGAGATCGTGCGCTGCACCGTCGACCTCGCGCATTCCCTCGGGCTGCTGGTCGTCGCCGAGGGCGTCGAGGACGACGAGACCTGGGAGCGGCTGCGCGACCTGGGCTGTGACGCCGTACAGGGCTGGCTGGTGGCGGCCGCGATGCCGCCCGAGGAGACCACGGCCTGGCTGCGGGCCCGGGGTTCACGCGGCTGGCAGCGGCCGCGCGCCGCGCTGCCCGCGGCGGCGACCGACGAGTAGCGGCACCCCCAACGGACCGGCGGGGGGAAACCGTTTCACGGGCACGGCCCCCCGCCCCATAGGATTGGGGCTAGTCGTCCCATTCCCGTCTGTCGCGCGACGCCTGGCACGCACGCTCGCCGCGTTGCCGAATCGTCCACGTGGCTCCGCCACGAGGACGCTCCGGCGCCTTGCGATCGCACGCACCAGACGCCGCGCGACCCGCCCTTCGGGCGGACGACGGGAATGGGACGACTAGCCCCAGCCCCACACCACACACACTCACCCCAGAGGATCGCTGCATGCCTGGCATCACGCGCGAGGAGGTCGCCCACCTCGCCCGGCTGGCGCGTCTGGAGCTGAAGCCCGAAGAGCTCGAACACTTCGCGGGACAGCTGGACGACATCATCGGCGCGGTCGCCCGCGTCAGCGAGGTCGCCGACCAAGACGTACCGCCGACCTCGCACCCGCTCCCGCTGACGAACGTCATGCGGGCGGACGAGGTCCGTCCGTCGCTCACCCCCGAGCAGGCGCTCTCCGGCGCCCCGGCCCAGGAGCAGCAGCGTTTCAAGGTGCCGCAGATCCTGGGGGAGGACTAAGAAGTCATGACGGACATCATCAAGCTCACCGCCGCCGAGACGGCAGCGAAGATCGCCTCCGGCGAGCTGACCGCGGTCCAGGTCACCGAGGCCCACCTCGCCCGGATCGAGGCCGTCGACGAGAAGGTGCACGCCTTCCTGCACGTCGACCGCCGGGGCGCCCTCGCGCAGGCCCGCGCCGTCGACGAGAAGCGCGCCAAGGGCGAGAAGCTCGGGCCGCTGGCCGGCGTCCCGCTCGCGCTGAAGGACATCTTCACCACCGAGGGCATCCCGACGACCGTCGGCTCGAAGATCCTCGAAGGCTGGATCCCGCCGTACGACGCCACCCTCACCAAGCGGCTCAAAGCCGCCGACGTGGTCATCCTCGGCAAGACCAACATGGACGAGTTCGCCATGGGGTCCTCGACGGAGAACAGCGCCTACGGGCCGACCGGCAACCCCTGGGACCTCACGAAGATCCCCGGTGGCTCCGGCGGTGGCTCGTCCGCGGCCCTCGCCTCCTTCCAGGCCCCGCTCGCCATCGGCACCGACACCGGCGGCTCCATCCGCCAGCCGGCCTCCGTCACCGGCACGGTCGGTGTGAAGCCGACGTACGGCGCGGTCTCCCGCTACGGCATGGTCGCCTTCTCCTCCTCCCTCGACCAGGGCGGTCCCTGCGCCCGCACGGTCCTGGACGCGGCCCTGCTGCACGAGGTCATCGCCGGGCACGACCCGATGGACTCCACCTCCATCGACGCCCCGGTCCCGCCGGTCGTCGAGGCCGCCCGCAACGGCAGCGTCGCGGGTATGCGCGTCGGCGTCGTCAAGCAGTTCCGCGGCGAGGGCTACCAGGCCGGTGTCATCCAGCGCTTCGACGAGTCCGTGGCCCTCCTCAAGGAGCTGGGCGCGGAGATCGTCGAGCTGGACTGCCCGTCCTTCGATCTGGCGCTGTCGGCGTACTACCTGATCGCGCCCTCCGAGTGCTCCTCCAACCTCGCCCGCTTCGACGGCCTGCGCTACGGCCTGCGGACCGGCGACGACGGCGGCCACTCGGCCGAGGAGGTCACCTCCCTCACCCGTGAGGCGGGCTTCGGCCCCGAGGTCAAGCGCCGCATCATGCTTGGCACCTACGCCCTGTCGAGCGGTTACTACGATGCCTACTACGGCAGCGCCCAGAAGGTCCGCACGCTCATCACGCGCGACTTCGAGAAGGCCTTCGAGCAGGTCGACGTCATCGTCTCGCCGACCACGCCCACCACCGCCTTCGCGATCGGCGAGCGCGCCGACGACCCGATGGCGATGTACCTCGCGGACCTGTGCACCATCCCCACCAACCTCGCGGGCAACGCGGCCATGTCGCTGCCGTGCGGTCTGGCGCCGGAGGACAACCTCCCGGTCGGCCTCCAGATCATCGCCCCAGCGATGCAGGATGACCGGCTCTACAAGGTGGGCGCCGCTGTCGAGGCCGCCTTCGTGGAAAAGTGGGGCCACCCGCTTCTTGAGGAGGCTCCGTCGCTGTGAGCAAGCTGTCCAAGGCCAAGGACTTCAAGAAGTCCAAGTCCGGCACGTATCTGTCCATCGCCACCACCGCGTTCGGCGCGGTGAGCGTCGTCAAGCAGATGAAGAAGGCGCGGCTGGAGAACGACACGCTGCGGCTGATCGACGCCACCGTCTCCGCCGCCGCCATCGTCACCGGCCTCGCCATCCTGTACCGCGAGCTGAAGCGGCTGGGCGACGACGACGTCCTGCTGGGCTGAGAGGGAAGTTTCACCGTGACCACCACGACCGACCTGGTGTCGTACGAGGACGCGCTGGCGTCGTACGACCCCGTCATGGGCCTTGAGGTCCATGTCGAACTCGGCACCAACACCAAGATGTTCTGCGGCTGTTCGACGACGCTCGGCGCCGACCCGAACACCCAGACCTGCCCCGTCTGCCTCGGCATGCCCGGCGCGCTCCCGGTCGTCAACGCGACCGGCGTCGAGTCGGCGATCAAGATCGGTCTCGCGCTGCACTGCGAGATCGCCGAGTGGTGCCGCTTCGCCCGGAAGAACTACTTCTATCCGGACATGCCGAAGAACTTCCAGACCTCCCAGTACGACGAGCCGATCGCCTTCAACGGCTACCTCGACGTACAGCTGGAGGACGGCGAGACCTTCCGGGTGCAGATCGAGCGCGCCCACATGGAGGAGGACACCGGCAAGTCCACGCACGTCGGCGGCGCCACCGGCCGTATCCACGGCGCCTCGCACTCGCTGCTGGACTACAACCGCGCGGGCATCCCGCTCATCGAGATCGTCACCAAGCCGATCGAGGGCGCGGGCGAGCGCGCTCCCGAGGTCGCGCGGGCGTACGTCCGTGAGCTGCGCGAGCTCATCAAGGCGCTCGGGGTGTCAGAAGCCCGTATGGAGATGGGCCAGATGCGCTGCGACGTGAACCTCTCGCTGCGCCCGAACGGCACCGAGAAGTTCGGCACCCGCTCGGAGACGAAGAACGTCAACTCGCTGCGGTCCGTGGAGCGTGCGGCCCGCTTCGAGATCCAGCGGCACGCGGCCGTGCTGTCCTCCGGCGGCACGATCATCCAGGAGACCCGCCACTTCCACGAGGACACGGGGTCCACGACCTCGGGCCGCGTGAAGGAGGAGGCCGAGGACTACCGGTACTTCCCGGAGCCCGACCTCGTCCCGGTGGCCCCCTCGCGCGAGTGGGTCGAGGAGATCCGCGCGGCGCTGCCCGAGATGCCGCTGGCCCGCCGCACCCGGCTGCTGGCCGAGTGGGGCATCTCCACCACCGAGATGCAGGCGATCCTCAACGCCGGTGCCCTGGACTCGATCGTCGCCACGATCGACGCCGACGCCGACGCCGCCTCCGCCCGCAAGTGGTGGATGGGTGAACTGGCCCGCAGCGCCAACGAGTCGGGCACGTCGCTCGACGAGCTGGCGATCACCCCGGCACAGGTCGCGCGGGTCACCGAGCTGGTCACCAAGGGCGACCTCAACGACAAGCTGGCCCGTCAGGTCATCGAGGGCGTCCTCGCGGGCGAGGGCACCCCGGACGAGGTCGTCGACAAGCGCGGTCTGAAGGTCGTCTCCGACGACTCGGCGCTGGGTACGGCGGTCGACGAGGCCATCGCCGGGAACCCGGGCATCGCGGACAAGATCCGCGGCGGCAAGGTGGCCGCGGCCGGCGCCCTGGTCGGCGCGGTCATGAAGGCCACCCGCGGCCAGGCCGACGCGGCCCGCGTCAAGGAGCTGATCCTGGAGAAGCTGGGCGTCAGCGAAGGCTGAGGCCGACACGCGAATGGCCCGGGAGGATCGACCTCCGGGGCCATTGGCTTACCTACGGCGCCCTACGAGCCGTACGAACCCCAGCGTCCGCCCCTGGTCGGCGCGCACCATCTCACCGACCCGGCGGGCCATCGTGCGGTGGAACTCCTCGGGGCTCTCCTCGGCGACGACCTCGCACCACAGCAGCCAGTCCCGCCAGCCGTCGTCCAGCCAGTCGGCCGTCTCGACCTCGACGGCCCCGCCGCGGGTCCAGTGGCGGCGCCACCAGTCGGCGGAGTGGAAGCACCAGAAGTCGGGCTCCCACCACTGCCGGAGATGCTCCGGCGGCTCCACGCCGTCGATCTCCTCGCGCAGCGCCGGTACGACGATGCCGATCCGCCCGCCCGGCTTCAGCAGCCTGGCCAGCGTCGGCAAATAGAGGTCGTTCGTGCCGAAGTACTGGTAGGCGTCGATGCTCACGATCGCGTCGAAGCTCGCCTCGGCGAACGGCAGGTCGTGCGCCTCGGTGTGCACGGGAAGCACCCGGTCGGCGAAACCGGCCTCGGTGATCCGCCGCGCGTTGTCGTCCGGCCTGATCCACAGATCGGCCGCGGTGACCTGGGCGTGGTACTCCCGGGCGAGGAAGACCGAGGTCATCGCCCGGCCGCAGCCGAGGTCGAGGACGCGCGCGCAGGGGCGCAGGGTGTCCAGGCCCAGGGCGGGCGCGAGCCACTCCAGCAGCCACAGCGCGTTCGGGCCCATCTGGTTCTCGATGACCCAGCGGACGTCGTAGGTGTTGCTGCGCGGGTAGCGGGCGTGGGTCAGCCGCCCGGTGAGGGCCTCATCCGAGATCCTCGGGGTGGTGATGTCTGACATCGGTGAACGGGCTCCTTGAGTCCTGAGAGGCGGAAAGGGATACGGAGGAGCTCGCGCGGACGCTCAAACAACGCACCTGCTTCGGTCGGGGGCCGGACGGGCCCGGAGTCGCTCAGCGGAACACGCTACGCTCGCCCGCCATGAGTCGTCGCACCAATTCCGAGCACGCCGCCTCCGAGCACCCCGGGGACATAACCGAGGCGGATGAAGCGGACGAGTTGGATGAGGCGGACGAGGTGCACGACGCGCGACGGGCCCGCTGGACGGCCGTCGCGGTGGGTGGGCTGCTGGCCCTGGCCGGGCTCGCCGCCTCGACGCTGCGCGCCACCGGATCCGCCCCCGCGCTGGTCCCGGCCGCCTATGCCCTCGGCGCCGTCGTCTGCGCTCTCGCCGCGTTCCTCGGCTCCCGGGGCCGTACCCGGCGGGCGCTGTGGCTGCTGATCGCCGGGGTGACCGTGATGGCGTTCGGAGACCAGTTCGACTGAGGTGACAGCGGGACCGTTACTGTCCTGTGATCTGCCTCCCACTCCTGTGAATAAACCCACGAATGCCGCAATCGATCACTTTCGCCTGTAACAGTGGCAGGACATTGCTCATGCGTTCTTTGCGGGCCGTTCACTCGATGAACCACTGTTCCCGGTCAAAGATCCACACTTCGTCCCCGGGAGCACGTTCGTGGCAGCTCTTGCACGCTGGTGTGTCCAGCGCCGCCTCGTCGCCGTACTGCTGTGGCTCCTCGCCCTCGGCGGGGTGAGTGCCGCCGCCGCGCTCGCGGGCTCCGCGTACTCCAACGACTACGAGGTCGCCGGCACCGAGTCGGGCCGCGCCACCCAGCTCCTTCAGGACGGCTTCCCCGGCCTCGGCGGCGACAGCGACACGATCGTCTGGCACACCGACTCCGGCACCGTCCGGGCCGCCGACGTCCAGCAGACGATGGACCGCGCCCTGGAGAAGATCGCCGAGCTGCCCGGCGTGGCCGACGTCACCGGCCCGTCCGACGACCACGGCGCGACCCAGGTCAGCGCGGACGGTCGTACCGCCTACGCCACCGTCACCTTCGAGGACAGCGCCGAGAACATCGACCGGGCCGAGGCGCAGGCCGTCGTGGACACCGCCCAGGACGCCCGGACCGACGGGCTCCAGGTGGAGCTCGGCGGCACCGCCGTCGGGCTCACCGAGTCCTCCGGCGGACACCTCGCCGAGGTGGTCGGGGTGGCGGTCGCCGCCGTCGTCCTCTTCCTCGCCTTCGGCTCGCTCGCCGCCTCCCTGCTGCCCATCGCCACCGCGCTGGTCAGCGTCGGCACCGCCTACGCCGGGACCGTGCTGCTCGGGCACGCCATGACCGTCGCCGACTTCGCCCCCATGCTCGGCATGCTGATCGGGCTCGGCGTCGGCATCGACTACGCGCTGTTCATCGTCACCCGGCACCGGCGCGGACTGAAGCGCGGACTGCCCGTCGCCGAGTCCATCACCAACGCCGTCGCGACCACCGGACGGGCGGTCGTGTTCGCGGGTGCCACCGTTTGCATCGCCCTCCTCGGGATGCTGATCCTGCGGCTGAACTTCCTCAACGGCGTCGCCCTCGCGGCCTCGCTGACCGTCGTGCTGACCGTCGCGGCCTCCGTGACCCTGCTGCCCGCCCTGCTCTCCTTCATCGGCATGCGCGCCCTCAGCCGCCGCGAACGCCGCAAGCTGGTCGAGCACGGGCCCGAACCGGAGCTGCCGACCGGGCTCGCCGCCCGCTGGTCGGCCTTCGTCGAACGCCACCCCAAGCTGCTCGGCGCCCTCGCGCTGGTCGTCATCACCCTGCTCGCGCTGCCCACGCTCTCCCTGCGCCTGGGCACCTCCGACCAGGGCAACAACCCGCAGTCCGCCACCACCCGGCAGGCCTACGACCTCCTCGCCGACGGCTTCGGTCCCGGCGTCAACGGCCCCCTGACCCTGGTGACCCACGTCGACGGCGGCGACGACAAGCTCGCCCTGGACAGCCTCGACGCCACGCTCCGCTCCACCGAGGGCGTCGCCTCGGTGACCCCGGTCACCTTCAACCCGTCCGGGGACACCGCCTACCTCACGCTCGTCCCCGAGTCCTCGCCGCAGTCCCAGAAGACCAGCGATCTCGTCGAGCGGCTGCGCTCGGAGGTGCTGCCCCGCGCGGAGACGGGCACCTCGCTCGACCTCCAGGTCGGCGGCGTGACCGCGGGCTACGACGACTTCGCCGACGTCATAGTCGGCAAGCTGCCCCTGTTCGTGGGCGTCGTCGTGGGCCTCGGCTGTCTGCTGCTCCTGCTCGCCTTCCGGTCCATCGGCATCCCGCTGAAGGCCGCGGCGATGAACATCGCGGCCGTGGCCGCCTCCTTCGGCATAGTCGTCGCCGTCTTCCAGTGGGGCTGGGGAAGCGAACTGCTGGGCCTCGGCCGCGCCGGGCCGATCGAGCCCTTCCTCCCCGTGATCATGGTGTCCGTCCTCTTCGGGCTCTCCATGGACTACCAGGTGTTCCTGGTCAGCCGGATGTACGAGGAGTGGCTGGAGACCGGCGACAACCGGCGGGCGGTCCGGATCGGCCTCGCCGAGACCAGCCGGGTGATCAACTCCGCCGCGGTCATCATGATCTCGGTCTTCCTCGCCTTCGTGCTCAGCGGTGACCGCGTGATCGCCATGTTCGGCATCGCGCTCGCCGCCGCCGTCGCCCTGGACGCCTTCGTCCTGCGCACCCTGCTCGTCCCCGCCCTCATGCACCTCCTCGGCGGCGCCAACTGGTGGCTGCCCCGCTGGCTGGACGCCCGGCTGCCACGGATCAGCATCGAGCCGCCCGAGGCGCGCGCCGCCCATGAGAGGCTGGCCGACGTCGTGGAGGAGTTCGACGAGGAGCGGCGGGACGATGTACGCGATATCGCTGGGTGACGACGGCGCCGAACTGCGGCCCCTGGAGCCCTGGCACGCCGAGGAGTTCCTGGCCCACCTGGAACGCGGCCGGGACTTCATCAACCAGTACGTCCCGTTCGCCTCCAAGGCCAAGGACACCACCGGCGCCCGCGAGGTCCTCCAGCGCTACGCCGACATGCGCGCCGCCGACACCGGCTCGCTGCACGGACTGTGGCTGGACGGAAAGCTCGTCGGCGGAGTGCTCTTCCTGAACTTCGACGCGGAGAGCCGCAACTGCGAGGTCGGCTGCTGGCTGGAGCCCGCCGGGACCGGCCGCGGACTCGTCACCCGCGCGATGCGGGTGCTCCTCGACTCCGCCTTCGGCGAGCGCGGCATGCACCGGGTGGAATGGCACGCCGCGGCGGCCAACGCACCCAGCCTCAACGTGGCCCGGCGGCTCGGCATGAGCCGGGAGGCCGTACTGCGGGAGAACTGGCCCCACAAGGGCGTCCGCCACGACACCGAGATCTGGGCGATCCTCGCCCCCGAATGGCACGCGGCACGCGCGCGTGCCGCGCACAGCGATCATTAAGAAACCTCTCAGACAGCCTCCGTACGGTGCGAGACATGGGAACGAAGACAGTGGACGAGACGAAGACCGCCAAGGAGCAGGAGGCCGTCGAGGCCACCGAGCCCGAGGACGTCACCGAGACCGACGCCGAGATCCTCGAGAACGGCGACGACGACATCGACGAGCTCACGCCGGACGCGCAGGAGGGCTCCTCCTTCGTCGGCCAGGGCGCCGCCGCGGTCGTCTCCGCGGCGCTCGGCCTGGTCGCGCTGACCGGCAGCTGGGTCGGCACCGTGGCCGCGGCGCGCAGCGAGATCACCGGCCAGCTGGAGATGCAGGCCGCCTCGAACGCGACCGTCGCCGCGCAGCTGGAGGCGGTCTACGGCGATGCCTGGGCGACCACCGCGCTGTGGGGCGGGGCCTTCGCGCTGGTCGCGCTGATCGTCGGCGTCCTGACCCTCGCCCGGCCGGCCTTCGGCGCCCCGGGCCTGCCGCAGCCGGTCTGGATCAAGTCGGTCTCCTGGGCGGGCGTCGCCCTCGGCGTGATCGGGCTGCTCCTCGCGGTCCTCAAGTACACCGACGTCATGCTCGGCCTGCCCTCCACCAGCTGAATCACCGCAGGTCCTGAGGGGTCTTAGGGCATCCGTAAGCACCTTACGGAGCCCCTGAGGCCCCTTCTGCGCGTCTAAGGCCCCCGGCACCGCCGAAGATGCGGAACTCTCCCGATGTGGCGGACCCCCCTGGGAGACGAGAGTTGAGGCATCGCAGCAAGCAGCTCGCGAAAACCAACTCTCCACAGGGGACACCATGTTCGAGTACGAGCTTCACCACCTCCGTTCCGCCGACCTGATCCGCGAGGCCGACAACGAGCGCCTGGCCCGCGAGGCCGTCCGCAGCCGCCGCGCCGCCCGCCGGGAAGCCGCCCGACGGGCCGCCGAGGGCGAGGTGCATACCTCCCGCCGCGGCCGGCTCCGCACCGCGCGCACCGCGTGAGCACCGGGGGGCTGACGGCGGGGCACCCCGCGAAAACCGGTGCCCCACCGTCAGCGCCGCATGCGATGCTCTGGCCCGTGGAGACCCAGTCCGTCAGCCCCGTGTTCGTCGGCCGCGCCGAGGAGTTGCAGAACCTGAAGGACGCGCTCGCCCGCGCCGACGCGGGCGAGCCGCAGGCGCTGCTGCTCGGCGGCGAGGCCGGGGTCGGCAAGACCCGCCTGGTCGAGGAGTTCGCGCGGCACGCCACCGACGGCGGAGCCGTCGTCGCGCTCGGCGGCTGTGTCGAGATCGGCGCGGACGGACTGCCCTTCGCCCCCTTCTCCACCGCCCTGCGCGCCCTGCGCCACGCACTCCCCGCCGAATTGGCCGCCGCCGCCCACGGCCAGGAGGAGGAACTGGCCCGCCTGCTGCCCGAACTCGGCGCCACCGGCCCCGGCCGCCACGACGAGAACGGCACCGCCCGCCTCTTCGAACTCACCGCACGGCTGCTGGAGCGCGTCACCGCCGACCGCACGGTCGTGCTCGCCCTGGAGGACCTGCACTGGGCCGACGCCTCCACCCGGCACCTCCTCGCCTACCTCTTGCGCACGCTGCGCACCGGCCGCCTGGTCGTCCTCGCCACCTACCGCGCCGACGACATCCACCGCCGCCACCCGCTGCGCCCCCTGCTCGCCGAACTCGACCGGCTGCGCACCGTCCGCCGGATCGAGCTGGACCGCTTCACCCACGCCGAGGTCGGCCGCCAGATCGCCGGGATCCTCGCCGCCGAACCCGACCCGGCCCAGGTCGACGAGATCTTCGAACGCTCCGACGGCAACGCCTTCTTCGTCGAGGAACTCGCCGTCGCCGCCCACGAGGGCTGCTGCACCGGGCTCACCGACTCCCTGCGCGATCTGCTCCTGGTGCGGGTCGAGGCGCTGCCCGAGACCGCCCAGCGGGTCGCCCGGATCGTCGCCGAGGGCGGCTCCACCGTGGAGTACCGGCTGCTCGCCGCCGTCGCCCGGATCGCCGAGGACGACCTCATCGAGGCTCTGCGGGCGGCCGTGGGCGCCAGCATCCTCACCCCCGCGCCCGGCGGCGACGGCTACCGCTTCCGGCACTCCCTGGTCCGCGAGGCCGTCGGCGACGACCTGCTGCCCGGCGAGCGTTCCCGCCTCAACCGTGCCTACGCCGAGGCCCTCCAGGCCGACCCGGGCCTGGTCCCCGCCGACGAACGCGTGATGCGCCTGGCCAGCTACTGGTACCACGCCCACGACCCCGCCAAGGCCCTGCCCGCGGTCCTCGACGCCTCCGTCACGGCCCGCCGCCGGCACGCCCACGCCGAGCAACTGCGGCTCCTGGAACGCGCGATGGAGCTGTGGGACACCGTCCCCGAGGACGTACGGGCCACCCTGCGCCCCGTCGACTACACCGAGGTCTACCCTCCCTGCGGCTGCGACCCCGCCTCCACCCCCCTGCGCTATCTGGACCTGATGGCCGAGGCCGCCGTCGCCGGACGGCTCTGCGGGGAACGGGAACGCGCACTGAAGATCACCAAGCGGGCGCTGCACCTCCTGGAGGGGGAGGACGATCCGCTGCGCTCCGCCTGGTTCTGGATCCAGCGCTCCCGGCTGATCCAGGCGCAGGCCCGCGGCGACGGCTGGCAGGAGATCGCCACCGCCCAGGACCTGGTCCGCGGACTGCCCCCGTCCGAGGTGCACGCCGAGGTACTGGCCACGGTCGCCGCCTGGGCCATGGTCCGCGCCCCGGGCCCCGAGGCCATGACCGCCGCCGAGCGCGCCGTCGAGTACGCCCGCATGGTCGGCGCCACCGACATCGAGCTGAACGCCCGCCTCACCCTCGGCAACCTCCTCGTCGACGCCGGGGACATCGAGGCCGGGCTCGCCCTGATGCACGAGGTACGGGAGCAGGCCCTGCCGCTCGGACTGCCGTCCGTGATCGGCCGCGGCCACATCAACCTCGGGTCGGTCCTGGTGGGCATCGGCCGCGCCGAGGAGGCGCTGGGCATCCTCCGGGAGGGACTCCGGCTCACCCAGGACCGGGGCCTGCGCGACTCCGAGGCCTGGATCTGGGCCAACCTCGCCGAGGCGCAGATCTCCCTGGGCCGCTGGGACGAGGGCATCGAGGCGGCGGTCACCGCCCAGCGCACGGGAGAGGTCGCCAAGCCCCGCGGCTGCGCCGCCCACTGCCTGGCCTACGTCGCGCTCTCCCGCGGCCACCTGGAGGAGGCGGCCCGGTACCTGGCCGACGGCCGCGCCTCCTACGGCACCCACGACCCCATGCCGCAGAACAACCTGCCGCTGTCCCGGCTCGCCATCACCCTCGCCGCCACCGAGGGCCGCCTCCCCGACGCCCGCGCCGAACTCGCCCGCACCCTGGACACCGGCTTCCAGCCCGGCACCCAGCGCTACGCCTGGCCCCTGCTGCTGGCCGCCGCCACCGCCGAGGCCGACGCCCGGGACCTGCCCGCCGCCCGCGAGGGCCGCGCCGAGACCCTGGAACGCGTCCTCACCGCCGTCAAGACCCTCACCACCGATGCCCCCATCTGGCACGCCTACGACCAGTGGGTCCGCGCCGAACTCCAGCGCGCCGAGGGACATGCCCCGGTCGAGCTCTGGTCGACGGTGGTCACCGCCTTCGAGCAGCTCCAGCGCCCCCACGACCTCGCCCAGGTCCGCCACCGGCTCGCCGAGGCGCTGCTCACGGCGGGCGGCGAGGACGACCGCGCCCCCGCGGCCGAGCTGCTCCGCCTCGCCCACGCGGTCGCCGAGCACCTGGGCGCCCGCCCCCTGGCCGACGAGGTCACCTCGCTCGCCCAGCGGGCCCGGCTGCTCCTGACGTCCGAGGCCCGCCGCCCCACCGCCGACACCCTCGGCCTCACCACCCGCGAACACGACGTCCTGCGCCTGGTCTCCGCCGGCCGCACCAACCGCCAGATAGCCGAGGAACTCTTCATCTCCCCGAAGACGGCCAGCGTCCATGTCTCCAACATCCTCGCCAAGCTGGGGGTCGCGGGACGGGGCGAGGCGGCGGCGGTGGCGCATCGGTTGGGGTTGTTCGCGAGGGGGGACGAGGAGCGGGTGGGTGCCGGATGACCAGTGACCGACTCCGCCACGTGCCATGGAACTCCGCCACGCGCCACGGAAAGGGAAGCGATGTTCAACACCTTCGAGGAACTGTTCGCACCTGGCCGTAAGCACACCCGCGACGAGCAGAACCGGCTGGAGCTCACCCGCGTGGACGTGGGGGACGGGGATCCGGGGCGGGGGCCGATAGATCTGTCGTCCGGGAAGGTCGTCGTACGGAAGCCGGTGGAGGAGCCGGAGTCCGAGTCGGACGAGGGCTGAGACGTCGGTCCTAGCTCACCCGCACCTCCAGAATCCGGTCGTCCGAGTCCTCCGGGCTGCCCCGGCCGTCCGTATTGCTGGTGACCAGCCACAGCTTGTCGCCGCCAGCCGGTACCACCGTGCGCAGCCGGCCGTAGTCACCCTCGAAGAACGCCTGCGGCTCCGCCGAGGCCTCCGTGCCCTTCAGCGGGATCCGCCACAGGCGCGCGCCCCGCAGGCCCGCCATCCAGATCGAGCCCTCGGCGTAGGCGATACCGCTGGGGGAGGCCTCGTCGGTGGTCCACTGGGCTATCGGGTTGTGGAACGCCGGGTCGTCGGACTCGCCCTCCGCCTCCGGCCAGCCGTAGTTGTCGCCCGGCTTGATCGCGTTCAGTTCGTCCCAGGTGTCCTGCCCGAACTCCGCGGCGAACAGGCGCTGTTTCGCGTCCCAGGCCAGGCCCTGCACATTGCGGTGGCCGTAGGAGTACACGGGGGAGTCGGGGAAGGGGTTGCCCGGGGCGGGTTGGCCCTCCGGGGTCAGGCGCAGGATCTTGCCGCCCAGGGACTCCTTGTCCTGGGACAGGCCCTCCTCGCCGCTCTCGCCGGTGCCCACGTAGAGCATTTTGTCGGGGCCGAAGGCGATCCTGCCGCCGTTATGGACAAAGCCCTTGGGGATGCCCCGGAAGACCGTGTCGGGTGCGCCCAGTTGCTCACCGGACGGCTTGTCCGCGTCGTACAGCATGCGGACGATGCGGTTGTCGGACGCCGAGGTGAAGTAGGCGTAGACCATGTGGTCCGAGGCGTAGTCCGGGGAGAGGGCGAGGCCCATCAGGCCGCCTTCCCCGGCCGGGGAGACCCCGGGCACCTCGCCCAGCTCGGTCGTCTTGCCCGTCCTGGGATCCACCCGGGTGATCGTGGCCTCGTCACGTGAGGAGACGAGCAGGGTGCCGTCGGGGAGCGGGGCCAGGCCCCAGGGGGTGTCCAGATCCTCGGCGACGGTGCGCACCACCTCGGCGGAGCCCTTCGCGGGCGCTGCCTCCTCGGTCGTCCCGGACGAGGGCGGTGCCGCCGATGTCGCATCGCGAGACGCCGTGCCGTCACCGCCGGCGGACGATCCCCCTTCGTCGTCGGAGGAGCACCCGGCCGTCAGCAGGAGCGCGGCCGTGGCCAAAACGGCCGTCACAGCTCGACGTTGCACGATCATGGTCCCTTCGACGGGGCGGCTACTACTTGTCATACACCGCTCGCGCCTCACAGGTTCCCGATCACGACATCCCGAATCTCGATCACCGCGGCCGTGCACGGGGACGCCGCAGGCCGGATCAGCCCTGGGGCCCCCTAGTCCCACGACCCCCGAGCCCCCGGCAGCGCCCCGATCTCCGCCAGGTCCTCCGCCGTGAGCCGCAGCTCCGCCGCCCCCGCGTTCTCCGCCACCCAGCGTTCCCGCTTGGCGCCGGGGGCCGGGACCACGTGCCGGCCCTGGGCCAGGACCCACGCCAGGGCCACCTGGGCAGGGGGGACGTGCTCGCCGTGGCGGCGGGCGATGCGCCGCAGGCCCACGACTATGGGCTGGTTGGCCGCCATCATCTCCGCCGTGAAGCGAGGGTGGCGGGCGCGGACGTCGTCCGGTTCGAAACCCTCGCCCGGGGTCAGGGTGCCGGTGAGGAAGCCGTTGCCGAGCGGCATCGCCGCCAGGAAGCCGATCCCGCGCGCCTCGCACCACGGAAGCAGCGCCTCCAGCGCCTCCGGTGACCACACCGAGAGCTCCGCCTGCACCGCGCTCACCGGGAAGACCTGCTGCATCCGCCGCAACTGCCGCAGCGTGCTGTCGTGCAGGCCCGCCCCGGACCGCCGCCCGCCGCGCGCGCCGACCGCGCACATGCCCAACGCCCTTACTTTTCCGGCCTGGACGAGCTCCGCCATCGCCCCCCAGGTCTCCTCGACCGGGACCTCGGGGTCGGCGCGGTGCAGCTGGTACAGGTCGATCACGTCGGTCTGGAGCCGCCGCAGCGAGGCGTCGCAGGCCCGCTTCACGTATCCGGGGCGGCCGTTGGCGACGATGTGCTGCTCGCCGGCCAGCAGTCCGACCTTGGTCGACACGAAGGCGTCCGGCCGCCGCTCCTTCAACACCCGCCCCAGCAGCAGCTCGTTGGTGAACGGGCCGTACATGTCGGCGGTGTCCAGCAGCGTCGAGCCCAGATCGAGCGCCCGGTGCACGGCCCTCAGCGACTCGTCACCACGCTGCCGCGATCCGCTGTACGCCCAGCTCATCGGCATGCACCCGAGTCCGACAGCCCCCACCGCGAGCGCCGCCGCGCCGATCGTCCTGCGCTCCACCTGGCCGTAACCCTCCCTCTTCCGGCACCCCAACCTAACCAATGCCGTTCAGGCCACCTGACATAGCCTCCAGAGCATGACTCCTGACGTGTGGCTTCCCATCCCGCCGGAAGAGATCGAGGGGCTCCCCGAGGGGCCGCGGTACCGCTTCTGGGACGGTGCCGAGGACTACCCCGCGGACCCCGCCGCGTGCGCCTTCTACGTCGTCCCCTACATGAAGCCGCCGGGGCTCGGACAGCGCCCGCTGTCCAGGATGAGCTCCGTCGAGGTCGTCCAGACACTGTCCGCCGGCACCGATCACGTCGAGCCGGGGATGCGGCACCTGCGTCCCGGCGTCCAGCTCTGCAACGCGCGCGGGGTGCACGAGGCGAGCACCGCCGAGCTGACCCTCGCGCTGATCCTGGCCTCGCTGCGCGGCATCCCCGACTTCGTGCGCGCCCAGGACCGGGGGGAGTGGCTCGGCGGGTTCCGGCCCGCGCTGGCCGACAAGACCGTCCTCATCGTCGGATACGGCTCCATCGGCGCCGCCATCGAGGACCGGCTCGCGCCGTTCGAGCTCGCGCGGGTGGCGCGCGTCGCGCGCTCCGAGCGCACCACGGCGCGCGGTCCAGTGCTTCCGCTCACCCAACTCCCCGCCCTGCTCCCCGAGGCGGACGTCGTTGTGCTGTCCACACCGCTCACCGAATCCACCCGTCACCTGGTCGACGCGGGCTTCCTGGCCCGGATGAAGGACGGCGCGCTCCTGGTGAACGTCGCCCGCGGCGGAGTCGTCGACACCAAGGCCCTGCTCGCCGAGGTGGAGACCGGGCGCATCACCGCGGCGCTCGATGTCACCGACCCCGAACCCCTGCCCCCCGCCCACCCGTTGTGGCAGGCGCCCGGCGTGCTCATCAGCCCGCACGTGGGCGGCCCCACGTCCGCCTTCATGCCCCGCGCCAAACGACTGCTGGCCGACCAGTTGAGCCGTTTCGTGAACCGGGAGCCGCTGCGCAACGTGATCCTTACGACGGGCACACCCAGCGGCCCGTCGACCGACGCAACAGCCACGTAATCCGGTTCGGGTACCCTCCGCAATCCTCTGAACGCGGTCCGTGCCCGCATCCCCGCTGGTCGTCACGGAGCGTAGAGAACCTATGTCCCTGAGTGACGAGACTGGTGTATCGTCCCGACAGGGGCTGCGCCGCGCACCGTTCGGCGCCGGGGATGGACATTTCAGACTGTGAGGGGGGCGACGGGCGATGCACGGCCTATGGACCAACGATCCGACGCGGCGGGGCCGCCGACGGCGACCCTGGCGCACGGCCGCGCGCAGACGCGGTCATCACGGCAACCACCACCACAGCCATCACCGCAGGCACAGCGGCCGCCGCAGGCATGCGCACCCGGCGCACCGGGACACGCGGGACCCGGGAGCGGCGCGGACCGGGAGGGACCGGTGACCTCGCCGCCTCCCACGACCACCCTCAACGGAGCGTTGCGGGCCCGCCCTTCGTCGGGGGCGCTGCCCCGGCCGCCGTCCTGCGGCGCCGGGTCCGGCATGGTCCCCCAACTCGTCCTGGCCGTGGTCTGCGCGGGATACGCCGTCGGTTCCGCGCTCGGCTGGGGTTCAGATCAACTCGCGCTCATCATGGGTGACTTCGGGCTGAGCGCCGCGGCCGCCACCGCCGCCGTGAGCTGCTTCCTCTACGCCCGCAGCCGCCGTATCCGCTTTCGTCCCGCCTGGCTGCTGTTCGCCCTCTCCTCGGTGATGGCCGCCCTCGGCAACCTCGTCTGGGGGTGGTACGAGGTCGTACTCGGGCGCCCCGTGCCCAGCCCCAGCTACGCGGACGGGTTCTTCCTCTGCTTCGCCCCGCCCGCCATCGTGGGGCTGCTGGTCCTCGCCAAGCGCCCGGTGACCAAGGCCGGTTGGGTCTGCCTGGGGCTGGACGCCTGGCTGATCGGCGGCTCCCTGCTCACCCTGTCGTGGAGCCTCGCCCTCGCCCAGACCGCGGCCGCCTCCGAGGCGACGAGCGTGTCGCACACCGCGCTCTCGCTCGCCTATCCGCTGCTGGACATCGCCCTGGTCAGCATGGTGCTCGCGCTGCACTTCAGGCGTTCGTCGGTGAACCGCACCGCGGTCAACACCGCGATCGGGGCGCTCGCCCTGACCGTGATGTGCGACGCCCTGTTCACTTCGCCGCTGATGCACAACAACTACCGCTCCGGCCAACTCCTCGACGCGGGCTGGTTCGCCGGCTCGCTGCTGCTCGCCTACGCCCCCTGGGCCACTCCCCGGGGCGGTGACGCCGAGCGGCAGGAGAGCGAGGGGCACACGCGCGTGGTGCACGAGCACCTGCCGGGACAGCGCGGTGCCGGCCACCACCATCCGCCCGCCCATCCGCCCGCCCAGGGAGGTGATCGCAGCCGGTACCCGGCGGCCCGTCCGATCGCCGGCTCACTGGCCGCGCTCACGCCCTATCTCGCCGCCGCCGTCTGCACCTTGGGGATTCTCTACAACGTCCTCAACGGCCGCAGCGTCGACCGCGTCGTGCTCATCACCGGCGGCACCGTCGTGCTCGCGCTGGTGATGCGCCAGGGCATCATGCTGATCGACAACATCACCCTCACCCAGGAACTGGCCCAGAAGGAGAACCACTTCCGCTCCCTGGTGCAGGGCTCCAGCGACGTCATCATGATCGCCGCCCCGAACGGCATCCTCCGCTATGTCTCCCCGGCCGCGGCCGGCGTCTACGGCCGCCCCGCGGAGGAGCTGGTGGGTACCGAACTGGCCAACCTCATCCACCCGGAGGACCTGGGCTGCGTGGTGCACGAGGTGCGCCGTTTCCTCGCCGCCAGCCCGCCCGAGGAACCCACCACGCGCATCGAGTGCCGGTTCCGGTCCGGCGAGGGCGGCTGGCTGAACGTCGAGTCCACCGTCAACCGTCATCACGGCGGACTCATCTTCAACAGCCGGGACGTGACCGAAAGAGTGCGCCTCCAGGCGCAGCTCCAGCACAACGCCGAGCACGACCCGCTCACCGACCTGCCCAACCGCGCCCTGTTCACCCAGCGCGTGCAGCAGGCCCTGTCCGGCCGCCGGGTCTCCGACCGCGGCGCCGCCCTGCGCGGCACCGCCGTCCTCTTCATCGACCTGGACGGATTCAAGGCCGTCAACGACACGATCGGGCACCAGGCCGGGGACGAACTGCTCGTCCAGGCCGCCCGGCGGCTCCAGGAGGCGGTGCGGCACGGCGACACCGCGTCCAGACTGGGCGGCGACGAGTTCGCCGCGCTCATCGTCGGGGACGGCACCCGTGACCGCACCGCCCGCGAACGGCACATCCTGGAGCTCGCCGACCGCCTCCGGGCCACGCTGTCGCAGCCGTACGTCATCGACGGCAACGATGTCCGGGTGGCCGCCTCCATCGGGGTCGCCTTCGCCGAGCCCGGCCTCGGCGCGGGCGAGCTGCTGCGCAACGCCGACCTCGCGATGTACCGCGCCAAGGCGGCCGGCAAGGGCCGGGTCGAGCTGTACAAGCCGCAGATGCAGCAGGACGTCGTACGCAAGGCGGAGCTGGCGACGCGGCTGCGGGCCGCGCTGCACGACGGTGAGTTCGCGCTGCTGCACCAGCCGGTGGTGTCCCTGGCGGACGGCCGGATCACGTCGGTCGCCGCCCAGGCGCGCTGGCGGTCCTCGCAAGGGGTGCTGTTCACGCCCGCCGAGTTCCTGCGGGTCTCCGAGGACAGCGACAAGACCGCCGAGCTGGGCCGCTGGATGCTGCACGAGGCCGTGGAGCAGGCCGCCGAGCGCACCGCGACCGGGGTCTCGGTGCCGGTCAGCGTGCGGATGAGCGCGCGACGGCTGCTGGACCGCTCGATGCCGCTGGACTCGATCGAGGCCCTGCTCACCCGGCACGGCCTGCCCTCGGGCGGGCTGGTGATCGAGCTGTCCGACACGGACGTCCGGGTCTCGCCGGACGAGCTGGAGCGCCGTCTGGGCGCGCTGCGCAGACTGGGCGTGCGGATCGCGCTGGACGGCTTCGGCAGCGGCTGTGCGGCGATCACGGCGCTGCGCAGGCTCCCCGTGGACATCCTCAAGCTGGACCGCGGGCTGGTCGACGGCGTCGTGGAGTCCGCGCGGCTGCACAAGATCACCAGTGGGCTGCTGCGGATCGCCACCGACCTGGGGCTCCAGTCCCTGGCCGAGGGCGTGGACCTGCCCGAGCAGGTCGTGGCCCTGCGCTCGATGGGCTGCACCCATGGACAGGGCATGGCCTTCTCCGGCCCGCTGGACGAGTATCGACTGCGCAGAGCGCTCGGATCCGGCCACTATCCGGTCCCGCACGGCCCGGTCGAGCCCGCGTTCGCGGGTGGTGAACGCGCCATGCACAGGGGTGGGGCGGGGGTGTACACCGGAGGTGTGCCCGCTGTTCTCGGAGGCGGCAGTGCCCTTCGCTCACATACTGAGACGCCCGTCCCACCACCTTGACACGCGATGCGTGCCGGGGGGAGGGTCAGTGCCATGCGCACCCGAATTCTCGTACTTGGAAAGCGCGTCGGCTGACGCTGAGCCCTTGATCGCTCAGCTTCCCACTCCGGCGCGCTCCCCTCGCTTGCCTTACGGCACGAGGGGTTTTTTGTTGCACCAACACCAGTCGTACACCGCACAAACTTCGCAAAAACCCTCAGCATCGAGAAGAGAATGCCGATGACCGAGCAGGCCACCGGGGCCCATCATCCGCAGCCGCGGCCCCGTTCCGGAGGACAGCAGTCCGCGCCCGAGCACGTGACGGGAGCGCAGTCCCTCATCCGTTCTCTCGAGGAGGTCGGGGCCGACACGGTATTCGGCATTCCCGGCGGTGCGATCCTCCCGGCGTACGACCCGCTGATGGAC
The DNA here is from genome assembly GCF_027270315.1 of Streptomyces cinnabarinus. NCBI lineage: Bacteria > Bacillati > Actinomycetota > Actinomycetes > Kitasatosporales > Streptomycetaceae > Streptomyces > Streptomyces cinnabarinus. The sequence goes on from NZ_CP114413.1 coordinate 6,237,992, forward strand.
TCCACCCGGGTGCGCCACGTCCTGGTCCGGCACGAGCAGGGCGCCGGCCACGCGGCCACCGGCTACGCGCAGGCCACCGGCAAGGTCGGCGTCTGCATGGCGACCTCCGGCCCCGGCGCCACCAACCTCGTGACCCCGATCGCCGACGCGCACATGGACTCCGTGCCGATGGTCGCGATCACCGGGCAGGTCGCCTCCAAGGCGATCGGCACCGACGCCTTCCAGGAGGCGGACATCGTCGGCATCACCATGCCGATCACCAAGCACAACTTCCTGGTCACCAAGGCCGAGGACATCCCGCGGGTGATCGCGCAGGCGTTCCACATCGCCGCCACCGGCCGCCCGGGCCCGGTCCTGGTCGACATCGCCAAGGACGCGCTCCAGGCGCGGACCACCTTCTCCTGGCCGCCCACCATGGACCTGCCCGGCTACCGCCCGGTGACCAAGCCGCACGCCAAGCAGATCCGCGAGGCCGCCAAGCTGATCACCGCCGCCAAGCGGCCGATCCTCTACGTCGGCGGCGGCGTCCTCAAGGCGCACGCCACGGCCGAGCTGAAGGTCCTGGCCGAGCTGACCGGCGCCCCCGTCACCACCACCCTGATGGCGCTCGGCGCGTTCCCCGACAGCCACCCGCAGCACCTGGGCATGCCCGGTATGCACGGCTCGGTGGCCGCCGTCACCGGTCTGCAGAAGGCCGACCTGATCGTCGCCCTCGGCGCCCGCTTCGACGACCGCGTCACCGGCAAGCTGGACAGCTTCGCGCCGTACGCCAAGATCGTGCACGCCGACATCGACCCGGCCGAGATCGGCAAGAACCGATCCGCTGACGTGCCGATCGTCGGTGACGCGCGCGAGGTCATCGCCGATCTGATCCAGGCCGTGCAGAAGGAGCACAGCGAGGGTCACCACGGCGACTACGAGGCCTGGTGGAAGGACCTCAGCCGCTGGCGCGACACCTACCCGCTCGGCTACGACCAGCCCGAGGACGGCTCGCTCTCCCCGCAGCAGGTCATCCAGCGCATCGGCCAACTCGCCCCGCAGGGCACGATCTTCGCGGCGGGCGTCGGCCAGCACCAGATGTGGGCCGCGCACTTCATCGAGTACGACAAGCCCGCCACCTGGCTCAACTCCGGCGGCGCCGGAACCATGGGCTACGCGGTCCCGGCCGCGATGGGTGCCAAGGCCGGCGCCCCGGACCAGACCGTCTGGGCGGTCGACGGCGACGGCTGCTTCCAGATGACCAATCAGGAACTCACCACCTGCGCCCTGAACAACATCCCGATCAAGGTCGCCATCATCAACAACGGCGCCCTCGGGATGGTCCGCCAGTGGCAGACCCTCTTCTACAACCAGCGCTACTCCAACACCGTGCTGCACTCCGGCCCGGAGGCGGACGGCAAGCAGCCGAGCGCCGGCACCCGTGTCCCCGACTTCGTCAAGCTGTCGGAGGCGATGGGCTGTTACGCCATCCGCTGCGAGGACCCGGCCGACCTCGACAAGGTCATCGAAGAGGCGAACTCCATCAACGACCGCCCGGTCGTCGTCGACTTCATCGTCCACGAGGACGCGATGGTGTGGCCGATGGTCGCCGCAGGCACCTCCAACGACGAGATCATGGCCGCCCGGGACGTCCGCCCCGACTTCGGCGACAACGAAGACGACTGAGCGAGAGAGACGTAGAAGATCATGTCCAAGCACACGCTCTCGGTCCTGGTGGAGAACACGCCCGGCATCCTGGCCCGGATCGCCGCCCTGTTCTCCCGCCGCGGCTTCAACATCGACTCGCTCGCGGTCGGCGTCACCGAGCACCCCGACATCTCCCGTATCACCATCGTGGTGAGCGTGGACGATCTGCCGCTGGAGCAGGTGACCAAGCAGCTCAACAAGCTCGTCAACGTGCTGAAGATCGTCGAGCTGGAGCCCGGTTCGGCCGTTCAGCGCGAACTCGTTCTGGTGAAGGTGCGCGCCGACAACGAGACGCGCTCCCAGATCGTCGAGATCGTCCAGCTGTTCCGCGCCAAGACCGTCGACGTCTCCCCGGAGGCCGTGACGATCGAGGCCACCGGTTCCAGCGACAAGCTGGAGGCCATGCTGAAGATGCTGGAGCCCTTCGGCATCAAGGAACTGGTCCAGTCCGGCACGATCGCGATCGGACGCGGTGCGCGCTCGATCACGGACCGGTCGCTGCGCGCCCTCGACCGGTCGGCGTAACGACGGATACGGGCGGCCGGGACACACCGGCCGCCCGTATACCGAGACCCTCGAACTTCCCTTCCGCCCGCCGTCATACGGTGGGACGCAACACCTGCACTCAAGGAGAGAACCCAAAGTGGCCGAGCTGTTCTACGACGCCGACGCCGACCTGTCCATCATCCAGGGCCGCAAGGTCGCGGTCATCGGGTACGGCAGCCAGGGCCACGCCCACGCGCTGTCGCTCCGTGACTCGGGTGTCGACGTGCGCGTCGGTCTGCACGAGGGCTCCAAGTCCAAGGCGAAGGCCGAGGAGCAGGGCCTGCGCGTGGTGACCCCCGCCGAGGCCGCCGCCGAGGCCGACGTCATCATGATCCTGGTCCCGGACCCGATCCAGGCCCAGGTCTACGAGGAGTCCGTCAAGGACAACCTCAAGGACGGCGACGCGCTGTTCTTCGGCCACGGCCTGAACATCCGCTTCGACTTCATCAAGCCCCCGGCCGGCATCGACGTCTGCATGGTCGCCCCGAAGGGTCCGGGCCACCTCGTCCGCCGTCAGTACGAGGAGGGCCGCGGCGTTCCGTGCATCGCCGCCGTCGAGCAGGACGCCACGGGCAACGCCTTCGCGCTGGCCCTGTCGTACGCCAAGGGCATCGGCGGCACCCGCGCGGGCGTCATCAAGACGACCTTCACCGAGGAGACCGAGACCGACCTCTTCGGCGAGCAGGCCGTTCTCTGCGGTGGTACGGCCGCGCTGGTCAAGGCCGGTTTCGAGACGCTGACCGAGGCGGGCTACCAGCCGGAGATCGCGTACTTCGAGTGCCTGCACGAGCTGAAGCTGATCGTGGACCTCATGTACGAGGGCGGCCTGGAGAAGATGCGCTGGTCGGTCTCCGAGACCGCCGAGTGGGGCGACTACGTCACCGGCCCGCGGATCATCACCGACGCCACCAAGGCCGAGATGAAGAAGGTCCTCGCCGAGATCCAGGACGGCACCTTCGCGCGTGAGTGGATGGCCGAGTACCACGGCGGTCTGAAGAAGTACAACGAGTACAAGCAGCAGGACTCCGAGCACCTGCTGGAGACCACCGGCAAGGAGCTGCGCAAGCTCATGAGCTGGGTGAACGAGGAGGCGTAAGCCTCAGGGGGCGGGGCCGGGGCAGTCGCTCCGGCCCCGTTGTCCACCTCGTCCAACCCGGACGGGTGATCCTTCCGTGGAGGCGTGAGACCGCCTCCGCCGCGCCACTACACTGCCGTACTACATACGCGTCAGGCCCACAGCGTCGTGCGTCTTCCACGCGGCCACTTTCCCTCCACCGCCTGCGGCCGTCGGGACGGCCGTCCGCAATGGACATGTGAGGACTCACGTGAGCTCGAAACCCGTCGTACTCATCGCCGAAGAGCTGTCGCCCGCGACCGTGGACGCGCTCGGCCCCGACTTCGAGATCCGGCACTGCAACGGAGCGGACCGAGCCGAGCTGCTCCCGGCCATCGCCGACGTGGACGCGATCCTGATCCGCTCGGCGACCAAGGTGGACGCCGAGGCGATCGCCGCCGCGAACAAGCTGAAGGTCGTCGCGCGCGCCGGTGTCGGTCTGGACAACGTCGACGTCTCCGCCGCCACCAAGGCCGGCGTGATGGTCGTCAACGCCCCCACCTCCAACATCGTGACCGCCGCCGAGCTGGCCTGCGGTCTGCTCGTCGCCACCGCCCGCCACATCCCGCAGGCCAACGCCGCGCTGAAGAACGGCGAGTGGAAGCGCAGCAAGTACACGGGTGTGGAGCTCGCCGAGAAGACCCTCGGTGTCGTCGGTCTCGGCCGCATCGGCGCGCTGGTCGCCCAGCGCATGTCCGGCTTCGGGATGAAGGTCGTCGCCTACGACCCCTACATCCAGCCCGCGCGCGCCGCGCAGATGGGCGTCAAGGTGCTGTCGCTGGACGAGCTGCTGGAGGTCTCCGACTTCATCACCGTCCACCTGCCCAAGACCCCCGAGACCGTCGGCCTCATCGGCGACGAGGCGCTGCGCAAGGTCAAGCCGAGCGTGCGCATCGTCAACGCCGCGCGCGGCGGGATCGTGGACGAGGAGGCGCTGTACTCCGCCCTCAAGGAGGGCCGGGTCGCCGGTGCCGGTCTCGACGTGTACGCGAAGGAGCCCTGCACGGACTCGCCGCTCTTCGAGTTCGACCAGGTCGTCGCCACCCCGCACCTCGGTGCCTCCACCGACGAGGCGCAGGAGAAAGCCGGTATCGCCGTCGCCCGCTCGGTGCGCCTCGCGCTCGCCGGTGAGCTCGTGCCCGACGCGGTGAACGTCCAGGGCGGTGTCATCGCCGAGGACGTCAAGCCGGGCCTGCCGCTCGCCGAGCGCCTCGGCCGGATCTTCACCGCGCTCGCCGGTGAGGTCGCGGTCCGCCTCGACGTCGAGGTGTACGGCGAGATCACCCAGCACGACGTCAAGGTGCTCGAACTCTCCGCGCTCAAGGGCGTCTTCGAGGACGTCGTCGACGAGACGGTGTCCTACGTCAACGCCCCGCTGTTCGCCCAGGAGCGCGGTGTCGAGGTACGGCTGACCACCAGCTCGGAGTCGGCCGACCACCGCAATGTCGTCACCGTGCGCGGCACGCTCGGCAGCGGCGAGGAGGTCGCGGTCTCCGGCACGCTGGCCGGCCCCAAGCACCTCCAGAAGATCGTCGCGGTCGGGGACTACGACGTCGACCTCGCGCTCGCCGACCACATGGTGGTGCTGCGCTACGAGGACCGTCCCGGTGTCGTCGGCACCGTCGGCCGGGTCTTCGGCGAGGCGGGCATCAACATCGCCGGTATGCAGGTCTCGCGAGCGGTCGCCGGTGGCGAGGCGCTGGCCGTGCTGACCGTGGACGACACGGTGCCGGCCTCCGTGCTGGCCGAGGTCGCCGAGGAGATCGGGGCGACGTCCGCTCGTGCCGTGAACCTGGCCTGAGCGAGTCACTTCTCAGACGCCGGACGGGCTGAGCCGATCAGCCTGTCCGGCGTTCTGCTTCACCCGGGGCAGGCTCATCGCCGCGAGCACCGCCGCCCCCACCAGCACCACCGCCCCCGCGATGGCCGCCCCCTGCATCCCGCTGGTGAAGGCTTCCCGTGCGACCGTCGCGAGTCCCGGGACCTGATCGGCCACCGCCAGCGCCCCGCCCAGCGTCTCGTGAGCCGGTTCCGGGGCCGAGGACGGCATCTCGTGGCGGTAGACCGCCGTACCGATGGAGCCGAGCAGCGCCATGCCCAGCGCCCCGCCGAACTCCCCGCCGGTCTCCATCAGTGAGGACGCCGAGCCCGCGCGCTCCACCGGGGCCGTGCCCATCGCCAGGTCCATGATCTGGGACATCACCACGACACCGCCGACCGCGAGCACCGCGCACGCGGTCAGCACCAGCCACATCGAGTCCGTACCGGCGAACGCCAGCAGCCCGTAGCCCGACGCGGCGATCAGGAAGCCCGCGGTGACCACATGGGCCCGCTCGACTCCCTTCTGCACCAGCTGGGTCGCAACCGGTGCCGCCGCGCCGATCGGCACCGACGGCAGCAGCGCCCACAGGGCCGCCTCCAGCGCGCTCTTGTCGAGCACCGATTGCAGGTACTGGGTGGTGAAGTACGCCGAGCCCATGATCCCGAACGCCGAGACCAGGTTCAGGGCGACCGAGGGGGCGAAGCCCCGGCCGCGGAACAGGGCGGGGGAGATCATCGGTGCCGCCGCCGTGCGCTGACGGTGCACGAAGAGGGCAGCGAACAGCAGGCCGACGGTGATCGAGACGACGTAGCGGACGTTCCACCCCTCGGAGGGGATCTCCTTCAGGCCGTAGATCACGGGCAGGACGGCGGCCAGGGAGAGCGGGATGCTCAGCAGGTCGAAGCGGCCGGGCTCGGGGTTCCTGGACTCGGGGAGCAGGAGCGGGCCGAGGAGCAGGAGCAGGGCCATCGCGGGCAGGTTGACCAGGAAGACCGAGCCCCACCAGAAGTACTCGACCAGGACCCCGCTCAGCACCGAACCGAGCGCGATTCCGGCCGTCATCACCCCGGACCACAGGCCGATCGCCTTCGCGCGCTGGCCGGGGTCGGTGAACATCGTGCGGAGCATGGCCATGGTCGACGGCATCAGGGTCGCGCCGCCGATGCCGAGGACCGCGCGGGCCGCGATGAGGGTCTCGGCGCTGTTCGCGTACGCCGCGACCAGGGAGGCGGTGCCGAAGGCGGCGGCGCCGATCAGCAGCAGCCGGCGGTGTCCGACGCGGTCGCCGAGCGAGCCCATCGTCATCAGCAGTCCGGCCAGGACGAAGGCGTAGATGTCGAAGATCCACAGCTGCTGGGTGCCGCTCGGCTCCAGGTCCGCGCTGATCGCCGGGATGGCGAAGTAGAGGACCGAGACATCCATCGAGACCAGGAGCAGCGGGAGCATCAGCACGCCGAGGGCGGTCCATTCGCGGCGGCCGGCCCGGGTGGGCGGGGTCGTGTTCGTCGTCATGACGGTGAATGTACGCGCGTCTTAAACGTATGTCTAGAACGACCGTGTAATACGTTTGTATGGGACGGCTGTATGAACGCGCGATAGGGTGGGCGCCATGGGACACCGTGAGGATCTGCTCGAAGGCGCCAAGCGCTGCCTGCTGGCGAAGGGCTTCGCGCGGACGACCGCGCGCGACATCGTCAAGGAGTCGGGGACCAACCTGGCGTCGATCGGCTACCACTACGGCTCGAAGGACGCGTTGCTGGCCGAGGCGTATCTGGCGCTGGTCGGTGAGCTCTCCGACGCCTTCGACGGACAGGGGGGCGGTGGCATCGCGGCCGCACCCGGCTCGATGGAGCGCTTCCGGGAAGTGTGGGCGAACATCATCGGCACCATGCGGGGGCCCGGTTCGATGTGGCGCCTGAGCATGGAGATCGTGACCATGGGCGACCAGCTGCCCGCCGTGCGCGATCATCTGGCGCGGCAGCAGCGGGACGCCGAGCGCGCCCTCGTCGCGCTGTTCACGGGGGTCCCGGAGGAGGACGTCCCGGACCGGACCCTGGACACGCTCGGCAGGTTCTACACGACCCTGATGACGGGCCTCATCGCCCAGTGGAACTTCGACCCCGAGCACGCGCCCGACGCCGAGGCGCTCACCGAGGGCCTGAGCCAGGTGATCGAGGCCGCCACTCGGAGCTGACCCGTCCGTCCCGCAGCTCCACCACCCGGTCCGCGAAGTGCCGTACGACCGCCCGGTCGTGGCAGATGAACAGACAGCCGAGACCGAGGTCGTCCCGGAGGTCGGCGAGCAGGTTCAGCACGCCCGCCCGGACCGACGGATCGAGCGCGGACACCGGCTCGTCGAGCACCAGCAGCCGGGGCTCCGACGCCAACGCGCGGGCGATGCCGACGCGTTGGCACTGGCCGCCAGAGAGCTCGTGCGGCCAGCGGTTCGCATACGACGGGTCCAGGCCGACCCGGTCGAGGAGTTCGGCGACCCGGGCGGGACCCCCGGCGGCCGTCCAGCGGCCCTGGACCTTCAGCGGTTCCGCCACCGCCTCGCGGACGCGCTGCCGGGGGCTGAGGGAGCCGTAAGGGTCCTGGAAGACGGGCTGCATACGAGGGCGGAGCGGGCGCAGCTCGCGGTCGGTGAGGGTGGTCAACTCCCGTCCCTCGAAGCGGACTTCGCCGCTGTCCGGGCGCCGCAGCCGGAGTACGGCGAGTGCGGTGGAGGACTTTCCGCAGCCGCTGGGGCCGTTCAGGGCGAGGGTCTCGCCCGGTCGCAGGGAGAAGGAGACCCGGTCCACGGCGGTCACCGTGCCGTAGCGGACGACGAGGTCACGGACGTCGAGAAGGGGGGTGGTCACCTGTCCTCCCCGTGGTGGCAGGCGACCAGTCGGCCGTCCGTGTGCCGCGGTTCCGGCTCGCGCTCCCGGCAGATGTCCGTGGCGAGCGGGCAGCGCGGGGCGAAGGCGCAGCCCGGCGGGAGCGCGCCGGGCGCCGGGGGAGTGCCGGGGAAGGTGGGCAGACGGCGCCCGTCGACGTGCTGCGGCAGAGAGGCCAGCAGGCCCGCCGTGTAGGGAGCCAGCGGACGCTCCAGTACCCGCCGCGCCGGGCCGAGTTCGGCCAGGCGCCCGGCGTACAGGACCAGCGCGCGGTCCGCGTGCTCGCGCACGACGTCCAGCTCATGCGTGACCAGTACCAGCGCCGCCCCGACGGACTCGCGCCGCTCGGCGAGGACCCGCAGCACCTGGTCCCGGCGCTCCTCGTCCAGGGCCGTGGTGGGCTCGTCCGCGACCAGGACGTCCGGCGAGTTGATCGTGGCCATGGCGATGACCGCGCGCTGCCGCATGCCGCCGGAGAACTCGTGCGGATACGAGCGCGCCCGGCGCGCGGCGTCGGGGATGCCCACCCCTTCGAGCGCCGCCACCGCCCTCGCCCTCGCCGCCGAGCGCGACACGCGCGCCACCGACCGCACGGCCGCCGCGAGTTGGTCGCCCACGGGATGCACGGGGGAGAGGGCGGACAGGGCGTCCTGCGGGACAAGCGCGATCCGACGGCCGCGCGCGGCCGAGAGATCCGGCCGTACGGTCCCCGTCATGGCCGCGGCGCGCGGCAGCATGCCGAGGAGCGCTCGGGCGGTGAGGGACTTGCCCGCACCCGACTCGCCGACGATCGCGAGGACTTCGCCCGGAAGGACGTCGAAGGACAGTCCGCGCACCACCTCCACCCCAGCGAAGGCGATCCGCAGATCACGCACCGAGAGCAGCGGCTCGGACCCCAACAGGGGCCTCCTTCCCGGCCTTCCGGCCCTGTGCGTACGCGGCCCCCGACACCGCCAGCCCCGCCAGCAGGGCCAGCGCCACGGCCGGGGCGAGGGCGGCCCACGGCGCGCGTTCGATGTAGGCGCGCGACTCGTCGAGCAGCAGACCCCACTCGGGGGCGGGCGGCTGTGCGCCCAGGCCCAGGAAGCCCAGGGCGGCGAGGGCGAGGGCCATGCCGGGCAGCCGGAGCAGGGCGTGCCGGGCGACCGGCGCGGCCACCGACGGCAGCACATGCCGGGTGAGGATCCACCAGGGGGTCGCGCCGATGGCCCGCTGGGCGGTGAGGAACGCCGACGCCCGTACCTCCTGCACCAGCGCCGCCGCGTGGGCGGCCGGCGGGGGCCAGGAGATCAGCGCGACGGCGAGGGCCGCGCCGCCGGTGCCGGGTCCGGCGGCGGCCGCGACCAGGATGCCGACGATCACCGGCGGGAGCGCGTTCGCGATGTCGGCGGCGCCCGCCGCGACCCCGGGGAGAAAGCCCAGCGCGAGCCCCACCAGCAGACTCAGCAGACAGACGGCGGCCGCGGTGCCGACCGTCGGCGCGGCCCCGTGTCCCAGCCGGGCGAGGACGTCTCGGCCGAGCCCGTCCGTGCCGAGCGGATGCGCCCAGGACGGCGCGGCCAGCCGCGCGGCCGTGCGAACCGTGTACGGGTCCCGCGCCAGGCCCCAGCCGATCACCCCCGCGAGGACCGTGAACAGCGTCAACGGCACCGCCGGATGCGTGCGGACCGGTCGAGCGGCCGGCAGATCGAGCCCGGCGTCCCGCAGCGCGGGCCCGAGCAGCCGACGCCGCAGCCGGGCGGCCACGGCACCCGTCACCAGGCCCAGCGCCAGCAGGGCCAGCACCGCCCCCTGGAGCAGCGGCAGGTCCTGCGACTTCGCCGCCCCCAGCGCGGTACGGCCGATGCCCGGCACCGCGAACACCGTCTCCACGGCCACCGCGCCACCCGTGAGTCCCACGGCGGCCATCCCGAACTGGGGTACCAGCGGCGGCAGTACGCGTCGGAGCGCGGCGCCCGCGACGAACGCCCGGCTCACCCCGGCGCCCCGCCAAAGCTCCACCCACCGCTCGTCCAGTACACCGGGCAGCGCGTCCGCGACCAGCCGGCCGAGCAGACCGCCCGCCGGGACACCGAGGGCGAGCGCGGGCAGCACCAGGTACCCGGGACCGGCCCAGCCCGAGGTCGGCAGCCATCCCAGCCACACCCCGCACACCAGCAACGCGACCGTGGCCAGCAGGAATTCGGGCACCGCGGCCAGCATCGCGGCCCCCGCCCCGGCCGACCCGCGGCCCCGGACCAGCACCGGCGCGACCAGCGCGGCGGCCAGCGGCACCGCGACCCCCAGGGCGGCGGCCATCAGCCCCAGCGAGACCTGGAGTCCGGCGGTGACCGACGGCAGCACCTCGCCGCCCGACACCCACGACGTCCCGAGATCCCCGCGCACCAGCCCCGCGGCCCAACTCCCCAGCAGCGAAAGGGGCCCGGTGTCGAGCCCGAGATCCGCTCGTACGGCGTCGAGGGCCTCCCGCGTCGGTTCCCGCTCGGCGGACCGGGCGCGCAGGACGGTGAGCGCGGGGTCCCGGCCGGAGAGCCAGGGCAGCAGGCCCACGGCGGCCAGCACCGCGACCAGACACAGGGTCCGGGTCACCCCGGCGGCGGTCGGCCTCACCTGACGTAGGTGTCCGCCGTGACCAGCTCACGCTCGCGCGGGTCGTGCGCGGCGCCGACGACCCGCTCGGCGTCGCCCTGGACGACCCGCTCGTGCAGCAGCGGGATCGCGGCATCGGTCGCCAGCACGGCGGCCTCGGCGGCGACGACGGCCTTGCGGCGGGCCGCACCGGTCGCGGTCCCGCCCGCCTTCGTGAGCGCCTCGTCGACCGAGGAGTCGGCGAGCCGGGAGAGGTTGAAGGAGCCGTCCGAGGCGAAGTCGCTGTACAGATACGCGGCCGGGTCGCCGCAGTCGAGGACGGTGGCCCGGGAGAGGAGGAAGGCGTCGAACTCGCCCGCCAGCGCGTCGGATTCGATGTTCGCGTACTCGCGGATCTCCAGCCGTACCTCGAACCCGGCCTGCTGGAGTTGCTGTTGCAGCGTGGCGGCGACCTCGGGAAGCTCGGCGCGGTCGGTGAAGGTGCCGAGGGTGATGGTCTCCCCCTTCGCCTTCGTCGCCGTCGGCCGCCGTACGTCGGTGCGCAGTTCGGCGGCCCAGGGCAGCGCCGGCCCGAGCAGGCCCTCGGCGGCATCGGCGCGCCCCTCGTACACGCCTGCCACGATCGACCCGGTGTCGATCGCCTCACGGGCGGCGGCACGCAGGGCGGCCTTGGCGAACGGGCCGCCGGAGGTGTTGAGGTACAGGGTGTTGGTCCGCGGCATCGGGACCTCGGTGATCCGCTCCTCGTCCAGCAGGGCCGCCTGCGACACCGGTACGGCCTCGACGATGTCGGCCTCGCCGCTGCGCAGGGCGGCGGCGCGGGCGGTGCCGTCGGGCACGAACGTGACGTCGATGCCGGGGGCCTTGGCCCGCTCGCCCCAGTAGTCGTCGTACCGGTCCAGGGCGGCGGAGGCGGTGCCGTTCACCTTCGTCAGCTCGAAGGGGCCGGTGCCGGCGCCGACGGGGTTCACCGTCTTCCCGCGGTACGCCCGCGCGGCGAGGACCGAGAGCTGCGGGGAGCTGAGCCGTTGCGGGACCAAAGGATCCTCGGTGGCGGTGGTGACCACGACCCGGTCCCCGTCGGCCCGCGCGGTCAGCTCGACGCCGTCCAGGATGCGGGGCTCGGGGGAGGCGTCGGCGGCGGCCCTGAGGGACCGTACGACCGCTTCGGCGTCGAATTCGGTGCCGTCGTGGAAGGTCACGCCCTTGCGTATCGCGAAGGTCCAGGTCCGGCCGGAGCGCCGCCACTCGGTGGCCAGCGCGGGCCGGGCGTCGCCCCGCGCGTCCAGCTTCACCAGGGTCTCCGCCGTCGACCAGCGCGAGAGCTTGAACGCGTCGTCGGAGAGCGGGGACAGGCCCGAGCGCGGCGGCTGCATCATCGCGAGCCGGATCCGCTCGCCCGTGCCGGAGCCGGTGCTCCCGGTGCCGGCGAAGCAGCCGGTGAGCAGCGCGGCGGCGGCGGTGACCGCGGTGAGGGACAGCAGACGGGCGGGGACGCGCACGGCACACTCCGGGTAAAGGGGTGGTCAAAGGTTGAGCGTGCGACGACCGTAGCATGATGATAATCGTTTTCAGAAACCTCTGTCGGGTGCCTTTCGGGGCTACAGCCGCGCCCCCTTCAGCGCCATGTGCAGTAGCAGCCGGTCCTCCCCGTCGTCCAGGTCGAGGCCCGTCAACTGCTCGACCCGGGAGAGGCGGTAGTAGAGGGTCTGCCGGTGGATGCCGAGCTCGGCGGCGGTGCGCGCGGCCTGGCCCGCGCAGTCGAGGTAGACCTCGGCGGTACGGGCGAGTTCACGGTGGGCCGGGGCGAGCAGCGGGGTCACCGTCGCGTCCTGCGCCGCCTCCGCGGGCAGCGCGGTCAGCAGGCGGTACGGCCCGATGCGGGACCACTCCGCGACGGGCCCGAGCCGGGGCTCGGCCAGCACCGCGCGCGCCGCGGCGGACGCCTCCCGCCAGGCCGGGCCCAGCTCCACCAGCCCGGCCCGGGCGGCCGCGATCCCCGCCCCGCCGCCGCCCGCGCGCTCCAGCAGCCGCCCGGCCGCGGAGGTCGCCGGGGTCAGCACCTCGGGGGAGCGCAGCCGGATCAGCAGCGCCAGCGAGTGGGCCGTCGCACCCCACGGCACCGTGCACAGGGCCGTCGCGCCCGGCACCGTGCGCACCGACGGGGCGTCGTCGGGGTCGGCCGAGGGCCAGGGGGCCACGCAGACCACCGTGTGCAGGGAGTCGGCGCGCGAGCCCAGGGCGGTGCGGAGTTCGGCGACGGCCATGTCGCTCTGCCAGCCGCGCTCGGCGGTGAGGACGGCCCGCAGTTCCCGGGTGAGGTCGGCACCGTGCTGGGCCTCGTCGGCGAGCAGGTCGCCGATGCGGGCGGTGACCGCCATCGCGGCGGTCAGCTGGGCGTCGGTGGGGCCCGGGTCGTCGTCCAGGAGCCAGACGTAGCCGAGGACGACACCCCGATGGCGTACCGGCAGGCAGATGCGGCCGCGGTAGACACCGGCCTCGGGGGTCGGCGGGATCCGGACCGGGGCGCTCGCCCGGGTGATGCCGAAGCCCTCGAACCAGGCGCGGACGGCGGCGGTGGAGCGGCGGGTCAGGATCGAGCGGGTGCGCACGGGGTCGAGCGCCGAGGCGTCCAGCTCGTCCTCGCTGTCGTACGCGCCGAAGGCGATCAGCTCGAAGTCGCGGTTCTCCAGCGTCGCGGGGACGCCCAGCAGCTCCGAGATCTCGTCGACCAGCTCCTGGTAGTCACCCCTGAATTCCGACGTCACTCGGGCATTCTCCCGCACTTTCTGAGGTCCCTCATACATCTGTATGAGATCTGCGGCACGGATGCGTGACACCTGTCGATGGCCCACGATCGGAGGGATCCTTAGGTTTCACGGTGGTTCTCCGTGCTGTTGCCCCAAGCGTGGGGTTACGGCCAGTTTCTGATGGTTTGTGGAGGTGCCCCGTGCTGGGTCCCGTGATTCTCGCCGCGTCGCGCAGCGACCGGATGCGACGTCTGGTCTCGGCGGCCCCGGTCACCAAGCAGGTCGTGGACCGCTTCATCCCGGGCGAGACCGTGGACGAGATCGTCCCGATCATCGAGAGCCTCACGGACCGGGGCCTGGAGCTGACCATGGACGTGGTCGGCGAGGACATCACCACCCCCGAGCAGGCCGAGGCCGCCCGGGACGCCTATCTGGAGCTGATCGACCGGCTCAAGGGCCTGGAGCTCGGCACACGCGCCGAGATGTCGGTGAAGCTGTCGATGTTCGGCCAGGCGCTGGAGGGCGGCCACGAGCTGGCCCTCGCCAACGTCCGCCCGGTCGTCGAGGCCGCCGCCGCCATCGGCACCACGGTCACCCTGGACGCCGAGGACCACACCACCCTCGACTCGATGTTCGCCATCCACGAGGAGCTGCGGAAGGACTTCCCGCAGACCGGCTGCGTCATCCAGGCCTACCTCTTCCGCACCGAGGCGGACGCCCGCCGCCTCGCCCAGGACGGCAGCCGCGTCCGCATCGTCAAGGGCGCCTACAAGGAGCCCGCCTCGGTCGCCTATCAGGACAAGGCCGAGATCGACAAGGCGTATGTCCGGATCATGCGCATCCTCATGGAGGGCTCCGGGTACCCGATGATCGGGTCCCACGACCCGCGTCTGATCTCCATCGCCCAGGAACTGGCCGCACGCGCCGGGCGAAAGCTCGACGAGTACGAGTTCCAGATGCTGTACGGCATCCGCGGCGAGGAACACCTGCGCCTCGCCGCCGAGGGCCACCGCATGCGCGTCTACACGGCCTACGGCACCGACTGGTACGGCTACTTCATGCGACGGCTGGCGGAGAAGCCGGCGAACCTGCGCTTCTTCGTCCGCTCGATGATCACCAAGGGCTAGCCCGAAACACCCGCTCACGTACAAGGAGTTACGGATCTCATGGACGCTGTGACCCAGGTCCCCACCCCCGTCAACGAGCCGGTGCACGGCTACGCCCCCGGCTCGCCCGAGCGCGCCCGTCTTGAGGTCAAGCTCAAGGAGCTGGCCGAGAACCCGATCGAGCTGCCGATGACGATCGGCGGCGAGCGGCGGATGGGCGGCGGCGAGACCGTCCAGGTCGTGCAGCCGCACAACCACAAGGCCGTGCTCGGCACCTACCGCAACGCCACCCAGGCGGACGCCCAGGACGCCATCGACGCGGCCCTCGCCGCCGCCCCGGCCTGGCGCGCGATGTCCTTCGACGACCGCGCGGCGATCATCCTGCGCGCCGCCGAGCTGCTGGCCGGCCCCTGGCGCGAGACGCTGGCCGCCTCCACCATGCTCGGCCAGTCCAAGACCGCCCAGCAGGCCGAGATCGACACCCCCTGCGAGCTGGTCGACTTCTGGCGCTTCAACGTCGCCTACGCCCGCCGGATCCTGGCCGAGCAGCCCCCGGCCAACTCCCCGGGCGTGTGGAACCGTCTGGACCACCGCCCGCTGGAGGGCTTCGTCTACGCGATCACGCCGTTCAACTTCACGGCCATCGCGGGCAACCTGCCCACCGCCCCGGCCCTGATGGGCAACGTCGTGGTGTGGAAGCCGTCCCCGACCCAGACCCACGCCGCCGTGCTGCTGATGCAGCTGCTGGAGGAGGCCGGGCTGCCCAAGGGCGTCATCAACCTCGTCACCGGCGACGGCATCGAGGTCTCCAAGGTCGCCCTTGAGCACCGGGACCTCGCGGGCATCCACTTCACCGGTTCCACCAAGACCTTCCAGTACCTGTGGAAGACGGTCGGCACCAACATCGAGAAGTACCGCTCCTACCCGCGTCTGGTCGGCGAGACCGGCGGCAAGGACTTCGTCGTCGCCCACCCGAGCGCCGACCGCGCGGTGCTGAAGACCGCGCTGACCCGCGGCGCCTTCGAGTACCAGGGCCAGAAGTGCAGCGCGACCTCCCGGGCCTACATCCCGGCGTCGATCTGGAACTCCGGCTTCAAGGAGGAGTTCGCCGCCGAGGTCGACTACCTGACCATGGGCGACGTCACGGACCTCTCCAACTTCATCGGCGCCGTCATCGACGAGCGTGCCTTCGCCAAGAACAAGGCCGCCATCGACCGCGCCAAGTCCGACCCGTCCTGCACGATCGTCGCGGGCGGCTCCTACGACGACTCGGTCGGCTACTTCGTCCGCCCGACCGTCATCGAGTGCGCCGACCCGGAGAACGAGGTCTTCACGACCGAGTACTTCGGCCCGGTCCTCGCCGTGCACGTCTACGAGGACGAGGCGTACGACGAGATGCTGACCCAGATGGAGTCGGTCTCGGACTACGCCCTGACCGGCTCGGTCATCTCCGGTGACCGTGCGGCGGCGGCGTACACGATGGAGAAGCTGCGCTACGCGGCCGGCAACTTCTACATCAACGACAAGTCGACCGGTGCCGTCGTCGGCCAGCAGCCCTTCGGCGGCGGCCGGGCCTCCGGCACCAACGACAAGGCCGGTGCCCCGCAGAACCTGATGCGCTGGACGCTGACCCGCGCCATCAAGGAGACGCTGGTCGCGCCGACGGACTACGCCTACCCGCACATGGGCTGATGTTCTGACGGGAAGGGGGAGGGGCCGGGCGATTTCGCCCGGCCCCTCCCCCTTCCCGTCCGGCTAACCGGGCATCTCCGTCCGCTCCCACCACTCGAACACCGGGAGACTGCCCTGCGGCGTGTCCGCCCGGCGTGTGGTCTGCCGGAAGTGTTCGTAGCCATTGCGGAGCTCGATCTTCACATCGTCCCCGGGAGCCGGGACCGGGACGATCCGGTCGGCCAGATCGTCCGGCCCGCCTTCGAGGAACACCTTCGCCGTGTCGTTCATGACCTCACCGTTCCCCTCACCTTCACGGTAGTCCCGGGCCACCGGGGCGGATCAGTCGTGTGGGCCAACTAGCCTTCATCCCTGTGTACGGCTACGAACTCCTCCCCGGTCAGGGCCTGATCCTGCCGCGCGGGGCCGGGCGGCTGCTCTTCGGTATGAGTGAGCGGGAGGCGCGGTGGACGGTGTCCACGCTCGCCGACGTCCGCGAGACCTGGGTGTGCGGGGCGGCGTGGAGCTTCTGGGCCGCCCATGAGGGCGTCGAGCTGCTGGTCTGCGGGGCCCCCGATCGGGAGCGGCGGCTGGACTGGCTGAAGCTCGACCGGCTGGGGTCCGGTGCCGCCCCGGTCGGGTGGGCGGACGTCGACCTCTTCGGCCATGAACAGGACGAGGTGGAGCGGGCGTTGGCAGGCGTCGACCGCGCGGGCGTCGCGCTGACCCGCTCCTCGGGGGCGTACCTCCGGGCGGTGACACTCACCGCGGCTCCGGGGCAGGGCCGTTGATACTGGCCGTATGACCTTCCTCCTCCGCACCGCCCACACCTCCGACCTCGCCCCCTCCGAACTCACGGCCGTACGCGCCCTGTTGGACGACGCCTTCGACGGAGACCTCGGCGAGGAGGACTGGGAGCACTGCCTCGGTGGCATGCACACCCTGGTGGACGACGGCAACGGGCGGCTCGTCGCGCACGGCTCGGTCGTCATGCGGCGGGTCCGGCACCGTGAGCGCTGGCTGCGGGTCGGATACGTGGAGGCCGTCGCCGTACGGGCCGACGCGCGCCGTACCGGGCTCGGCGGGCGGGTGATGGCGGAGCTGGAGCGGGTCGTCGATCGGGCCTACGACGCGGGCATGCTGTCCGCGAGCGACGAGGGGGCCGCGCTGTACGCCTCGCGGGGCTGGCAGGTGTGGCCCGGGCGGATCTGCGGGCTCGGCCCGGACGGTGTCGTCCATCTGCCGGACGAGGAGGGCAGCACCTTCGTCCGGCCCGCGCTCGCCGGACCGCTCGACCCGGAGCGGGAGCTGGTCTTCGACTGGCGCGACGGTGACGTGCTGTAACGCACAGGGGGATGGGTAAAAGCCCAGGTCGGCGGGGTGAGACGTACTTCGCCGTCTCAGATAGTAGGAAGTCCGAGTAATTGTGGAGACAGAAACGCCACCCTCCCTTAACTTTGTAGAAGCCGAACGTCTCGCTCGATCAAGCGAATGGCGGTCGTGAGCCGGGCCCGTGCAGGCAACCCCTGCGGCACCGCTCCCCGCCCAACCGGCGTCTCGTAACCCCCTTCCGCACTCCAGGAATTCGAAGGAGTCGATTCCCCATGGCCGAGACGACCGCCCGCCGAGTCCGTCATCTCTCCCGCACGAGCGAGTCCGACCGCAAGAACGCCGCAGCCGCCCTCCAGCGCGCCCTCGACCGCCGTGACAACGGCGGCGCCACCGGCCACTGAGCCGACCAGAACCGCCGGGAGCCGCACCCGCGGAGGTGCGGCGCGGGACTCATGCCCCGCGCCGCACCTCGAAATGGTCGACGCGCCTGCCGTCGTGGGCCAGCGCCGACACCTTCAGCCGGGGCCGGGCGCCGCTCGACGCCTCCACCTTGAGGAGCGAGAAGCCCCGGTACCGCACCCGGGACCACTCGACCGTCTCCTTCTTGGCGGTACGGGACTTGGTCCACTGGAAGGTGTCCACCGACTCGCGGTCCTTCACCCGGCCCTCGTAGCTCTCCGCCACGCCCGCCGGGAAGCCGTACAGATCCTTGCCGCCCCCGCCGGCCGTGACGTACACCGTGCCGTCCCGGGACGGGTCCGTCGCGCCGCCGATCGGCACCGGGCGGCCCACCTCGCCGTTCTTGATGGCGTCGGTCCGCTCGTAGACATGGTTGTGGCCGTTGATCACCAGATCCACCTGGTGCTCGGCGAACAGCGGCAGCCACTCGGCGCGCACCCCGCCGTCCGAGGCGTGCGTGGACGTCGAGTAGGCGCAGTGGTGGAAGAAGACGACGAGGAAGTCGACCCCCTTCGCCGCCCGCAGCTCACGCAGCCGCCCGTCCAGCCACTTCGTCTGCCGCCCCTCGCTGTACCCGAGGTTCGCGGGGATCTCGTACGACACGTCATTGGCGTCCAGCGCCACGAAGCCGACGTTGCCGTAGACGAAGGAGTAGACCCCGGGCGCCGTCCACGGGTCGAAGCCGCTCTCCGGGAGGCTGAAGCGGGCGAGCTGGCCGCCGTAGCCGTCCGGTGAGTACCAGGCCTCCATGTCGTGGTTGCCGGTCGTCACCATCCACGGCACCGTCATCGCGACCTGCTCGTTCTGCTTCATGAACAGGTCCCAGAAGCCGGGGTCGTAGCCGTCCGACTCGGTGCCCCGGCCGTTGACGTTGGCATAGCAGATGTCACCGGCGTGCAGATGGAAGGCGGGGTCCTGACGCAGCAGCAGATCGTCGCTCGCCTCCGCGGCGTCGCTGACGCCCTGGTCGCCGAAGGCCGTGAAGACGAAGGACTCGGGGTTGGCCGGGGCTGTGCGGAAGGAGGCCACGGTCGCGCGGTGCGGGGCCGAGGCGGGGTCGAAGCCGTCGTGGCCCACGCCGTAGTAGTACGTCGTGCCCGGCAGCAGATCGTCCAGCGCCGCGTGCACGTAGTACTGCTCCAGCGCGAGGCGCACCCCCTCCACCCCCGGCGTGTGCAGGTCGCGGATCTCGGCCTCCACCTTGCGGCCCAGCTCGTCCGGCCGCGCCCCGATCCGGACGTACGGCTTCTTCACCGCGGCCGGGACCTGCCAGGAGATCCGCATCTGGGTCCGCGGATCGGCGCCGAAGGCGAGATGGCGGCCGAACGGCGTGACCGCCGAACCCGGCACCTTGGAGGTGGCGGAGGCCCGGGCGGACGGCGTCGACGTCGTCGTGCCCGATCCCGAGCAGCCGGTGAGCAGCCCGCCCGCCACCGCGCCCGCCGTCACCAGCGCACGGCGCCGGGTCAGCCTGGTGCGCAGGTACTCGTACTGCTCGGCCATGCTCATCCGGCGCGCGAGCCGCGGCGGGATACCGACGTCGGGGAGGTCCATGCTGGAGAAGTTCCCAGCGCTCCCCAACACCCGTCATACGTACGGGTGAACGACAACCGACACGATGGGGTTGCCGCGGCTCGCCTTGTCCGTATCGCGGACAACGCATGTCATTCCATGGGACGAGGAGTAGGGTG
Source organism: Streptomyces cinnabarinus (assembly GCF_027270315.1). NCBI lineage: Bacteria > Bacillati > Actinomycetota > Actinomycetes > Kitasatosporales > Streptomycetaceae > Streptomyces > Streptomyces cinnabarinus. The sequence goes on from NZ_CP114413.1 coordinate 6,257,637, forward strand.
CCGACATGTCTCGCAGCATCAATCTCGCAGTGATCCCGGGTGACGGCATCGGCCAGGAGGTCGTGGCCGAAGGCCTGAAGGTGCTCTCCGCCGTCCTACCGCAGGATGTGAAGCTGGAGACCAAGGAGTACGACTTCGGCGCCAAGCGCTACCACGCCACCGGTGAGACCCTCACCGACGCCGACACCGAGGCGCTGAAGCAGCACGACGCCATCCTGCTCGGCGCGATCGGTGACCCCTCGGTCCCGTCCGGCGTCCTGGAGCGCGGCTTCCTGCTCAAGCTCCGCTTCCTCTTCGACCACCACGTCAACCTGCGTCCGTCGAAGCTCCTTCCGGGTGTCGCCACCCCGCTGGCGGGCGAGCCGTCGATCGACTTCGTCGTGGTCCGTGAGGGCACCGAGGGCCCGTACACCGGCAACGGCGGCACCATCCGCAAGGGCACCCCGCACGAGGTCGCCACAGAGGTCTCCGTCAACACCGCCTTCGGTGTGGAGCGGGTCGTCCGGGACGCCTTCGCCCGCGCCCAGGCCCGGCCGCGCAAGAAGCTCGCGCTGATCCACAAGAACAACGTGCTGGCCTTCGCCGGTCACCTGTGGACCAACATCTTCAACCAGGTGGCCGCGGAGTTCCCCGACGTCACCACCGAGTACATGCACGTCGACGCGGCGACCATCTACCTGGTCACCCAGCCCGAGCGGTTCGACGTCATCGTCACCGACAACCTCTTCGGCGACATCATCACCGACCTCGCCGCGGCCGTCTCCGGCGGCATCGGCGTCGCGGCCTCCGGGAACATCAACCCCAGCGGTGAGTTCCCCTCGATGTTCGAGCCGGTCCACGGTTCCGCGCCCGACATCGCCGGCCAGGGCAAGGCCGACCCCACCGCCACGGTCCTGTCCGTCGCCCTCCTGCTGCGTCACCTCGGCTACGACGCCGAGGCCGCCCGGATCGACGAGGCGGTCGCCGTCGACCTCGCCGAGCGCACCGGCAAGCCCGCCCGCTCCACCGCGGAGATCGGCGACGCGCTCGCCGTACGCGTAGCCGGCTGACCCCGCCGCGCTTCTTCGAGCCGCCGGGTCCCCGCGCCCGGCGGCTTCCCCATGTCCGCCGCCGGGTGCGACCATCTTCCCCTGGGCAGCATTCACGCCGTTTTCTTCCGCGGTACACCGCGAGCGATAATCGAACGCGGAGCCGCGGTATGAGGGAATGCTCGGACGTCCTAGCACTGGCCACTGGCAGTACGGGCGTGAGCGCGGCCCGTCACATCAACCGGTGAAGGACAACAACTCATGACGACGCCCACGATCGAGCTCAAGCCTTCCGCCAGCCCGCTCGCCGAGACAGAGCGCGCGGCGATCCTGGCCAATCCGGGGTTCGGCCGCCACTTCACCGACCACATGGTGACCATCAAGTGGACCGAGGGCCGCGGCTGGCACGACGGTCAGCTCGTCCCGTACGCGCCTCTCTCCCTCGACCCGGCCACCATGGTCCTGCACTACGCGCAGGAGATCTTCGAGGGCCTCAAGGCCTACCGGCAGCCCGACGGATCGGTCGCCACCTTCCGCCCGGACAAGAACGCCAAGCGCTTCCAGGCCTCCGCCCGGCGCCTCGGCATGCCCGAGCTCCCGGTGGAGACGTTCATCGAGGCGTGCGACGCGCTGGTCAAGCAGGACGCGGCCTGGGTTCCGGCGCACGGTGGCGAGGAGTCCCTCTACCTGCGTCCGTTCATGATCGCGACCGAGGTCGGCCTCGGTGTGAAGCCCGCCAACGAGTACCTCTTCCTCGTCATCGCCTCCCCGGCCGGCGCCTACTTCCCGGGCGGCGTGAAGCCGGTCTCCATCTGGGTCTCCGAGGACCACGTCCGCGCGGTGCCCGGCGGCATGGGCGACGCCAAGACCGGCGGCAACTACGCCGCGTCCCTGCTCGCGCAGGCGGAGGCGGCCGCGGAGGGCTGCCAGCAGGTCTGCTACCTCGACGCGGTCGAGCGCACGTGGGTCGAGGAACTCGGCGGCATGAACCTGTACTTCGTGTACGGCGACAAGATCGTCACCCCGAGCCTCACCGGCTCCATCCTGGAGGGCGTGACCCGCGACTCGCTGCTCGCCGTCGCCCGTGACCTCGGCTACGAGGCCGAGGAGGGCCGGATCTCCGTCGACCAGTGGCAGCGGGACTCCGAGAACGGCAGCCTGACCGAGGTCTTCGCCTGCGGTACGGCCGCGGTGATCACGCCGGTCGGCGTCGTGAAGCGCACCGGCGCCGAGTGGCAGCAGTCGGGCGGCGAGCCCGGCGAGGTCACGCTGAAGCTGCGCCAGGCCCTGCTCGACATCCAGCGCGGTACGGCAGCGGACCAGCACGGCTGGATGCACCCGCTGGGCTAGACCTCGCTGTCCGCCAGGGCCGCCGTGGACTCCGTGTCCGTGGCGGCCCTGGCGTTTTCCCGGCCCGTGGACAGCGCGTACGCCACGCCGCCCACCAGCCCCGACAGCAAGAAGCTGCAATCCACCCCGCCCGTCAGCCCCAGCAGCGGTCCCTCGTACGACGGCAGGGCCACCGACAACAGGCCGACCGTCGCGCCGAGCGCCCAGGACACCGTCGCCGGGATGCTCCAGCCGCCGCGGTACCAGTAGATCCCGCCCCGTGAGCGGCGGTTGAAGACCTGGAGGGCCTCCGGGTCGTAGACGCCCCGGCAGCGGGCGAAGCCGATGAGGGTGATGACCGCCCACGGGGTGCCGATCGCCGTGAGCAGCAGGACGAACGACGTCATCGCGTCCTGGGCCGTCGAGGCGTAGTGGCCGACGAAGACGCAGACCGTGGCGACGACGGCGACCGTGCAGGTGGCCCTGGTCCGGGAGGCGCGGGGCAGGATGGCGTCGAGGTCGAGGCCCATGGAGTACAACATCAGACCGGCGTTGCCGACCGAGCCCGCGGAGGCGGCGAGCAGCAGGGGCACCAGGTACCAGGTGGGCGCCGCGTCCACCAGGGGTCCGGAGTAGTCGAGGGCCGCGCGGGCCCCGTACGCCGTGAAGGTGCCGAAGAGCTGGGGGACGAGCAGGCCGAGGGCGAGGCCCAGCCAGGTCGCGTGCAGGACCCGGCGGGAGGAGTGGCGGGCCGGGGAGATGTAGCGGGTGTAGTCGCCGAGCAGGGTGATGAAGGCGATCGGGCCCGACAGGCCCGCGGCCACCGTGGCGAGCAGCCAGGTCGGCCAGAAGCCGCCGAGGAGGTAGCCGCCCGCCTCGGGCAGCGCGGACGTGGTGAAGTCCGGGGCGTAGGCGAACACGCCGAGCAGCAGCAGGGCCGTCATGCCGACCGCGAGGACCCGGGACATGGCGAGCAGGACGCGATAGCCGTACACCGCGCCCGCGACGGTCGCCGCGGCGAGCAGGCCGTAGACGACGCCGTAGGAGAGATCGTTCGCGGGGATGCCGAAGAGGCGGGTCAGGACGCCGAGCATCACGTCGCCGCCGATCCACACGGTCAGCGCGGTGTAGCCGAGGGCCAGCAGCAGGCCGACCACCGAGCCGACGAGCCGGCCGCGGACGCCGAACTGGGCGCCGGAGGAGGTGGAGAGGTTGGTCGCCGTGCGCAGCGAGATCAGGGCGAGCGGGGCGGTGAGGGCCGTGCCGACGGCGGTGCCGACCAGGATCGAGCCGACCGACGCCCACCAGCCGAGGCCGAAGGAGGGCGGCAGCCAGCCGAAGACGATCACGCCCAGGCAGAGGTTCGAGCCCAGCAGGATCGAGACGAGGTCGCGCGGTCCGCTGGTGCGTTCCCCTTCGGGGATGGTGTCGACGCCCCGCTGTTCCATCCGCATACCCGGTCTCCCTCACCTTGCCCAGTTCTTAGAACGCCACTCAATGTGAGTCACTCGGAGATGGACGTCAAGGGTTTGATTCATGGAGATGCTGATTTAGAGTGCTGTTCTAAAAGGAGGGATCGATATGCGGCTCACGCCCACCGAACGCGACCGGCTGCTGCTCTTCGGGGCCGCCGAACTGGCCCGGACGCGGCGCGCCCGAGGGCTCCGGCTCAACGTGCCGGAGGCCACCGCGCTGATCGCGGACACCGTGTGCGAGGCCGCCCGGGACGGGCTCCGGCTCGCCGAGGCCGTCGACCGCGCCCGCTCCGTCCTCGGCCCCGACGACGTACTGCCGGGCGTCGCCGACGTGGTCACCGAGGTGCATGTCGAGGCCGTCTTCGACGACGGCTCACGGCTCGCGGTCGTCAGCGACCCCATCGGCGGCGGACTCGGCGACGCCGCTCCCGGTGCGCTGCTGCCCGGTCCCGAGCACGCCGAGCCCGAGGCGGCCGTCCGGCTGACGGTCACCAACACCGCCACCGTGCCCGTCTCCGTCACCTCCCACTTCCACTTCTTCGAGGCCAACCCGCGCCTCGACTTCGACCGTGAGCGCGCCTACGGCATGCGGCTCGCCGTGCCCGCCGGATCCTCGGTGCGGTTCGGGCCGGGGGAGAGCCTGGAGGTCGGCCTGGTGCCGATCGGGGGCGCCCGGATCGCGATCGGGTTCGCCGGACTCGTGGACGGGCCGCTGGACGCGCCGGGCGCGCGGGAAGAGGCCCTGCGCCGGGCCGCCGCCTGCGGATACCTGGGAACCCGGACCGAGGAGGCCGACCGATGAGCCGCCCCGGAGGCCACCCCGCCGAGGCCCGCCGCCTCACCCCGTACGAATACGCGTCCACGCACGGCCCCCGCGCCGGGGACCGGATCCGGCTCAGTGACTCCGGGCTGACCGTCCGCGTCGAGTCCGACTCCCAGCGCTACGGCGACGAGTTCCTCGCCGGGTTCGGCAAGACCGCCCGCGACGGACTGCACCTCAAGGCCGCCGCCGTGCGGGAGACCTGTGACGTCGTCATCAGCAACGTCGTGGTGATCGACGCCGCGCTGGGGATCCGGAAGGTGTCCATCGGCATCCGGGAGGGCCGCATCTGCTCGGTCGGGCGGGCCGGGAACCCGGACACCCTCGACGGGGTCGACGTCGTGGTCGGCACCGGCACCTCCATCGTGTCCGGCGAGGGGCTCATCGCCACCGCGGGCGCCGTGGACACCCATGTGCACCTGCTCTCGCCGCGCATCATGGAGGCCTCGCTGGCCTCCGGGGTGACCACGGTCATCGGGCAGGAGTTCGGGCCGGTGTGGGGCGTCGGGGTCAACTCGCCCTGGGCGCTGAAGCACGCCTTCAACGCCTTCGACGCCTGGCCCGTCAACATCGGCTTCCTCGGCCGGGGTTCGTCCTCCGACGGCGCGCCCCTGGTGGAGGCCCTCGCCGAGGGCGGCGCCTCGGGGTTCAAGGTGCACGAGGACATGGGCGCCCACACCCGGGCGCTGGACACGGCGCTGCGGGTCGCCGAGGAGCACGACGTCCAGGTCGCCCTGCACAGCGACGGACTGAACGAGTGCCTCTCGGTCGAGGACACCCTGCGCGTCCTGGAGGGCCGCACCATCCACGCCTTCCACATCGAGGGCTGCGGCGGCGGACACGTCCCGAACGTGCTGAAGATGGCCGGAGTCCCGAACGTCATCGGCTCCTCCACCAACCCCACCCTGCCCTTCGGACGGGACGCGGTCGCCGAGCACTACGGCATGATCGTCTCCGTCCACGATCTGAAGACGGACCTGCCCGGCGACGCCGCCATGGCCCGGGACCGGATCCGCGCCGGGACCATGGGCGCCGAGGACGTGCTGCACGACCTGGGCGCGATCGGCATCACCTCCTCCGACGCGCAGGGCATGGGACGCGCGGGCGAGACGGTCCGCCGTACCTTCGCCATGGCCGGGAAGATGAAGGCCGAGTTCGGGGCCCCGGAGGACCACGACAACGAGCGCGTCCTGCGCTACATGGCCAAGCTGACCGTCAACCCGGCCATCGCCCACGGGCTCTCGCACGAGGTGGGGTCCCTGGAGGTCGGCAAACTGGCCGACATCGTGCTGTGGCGCCCCGAGTACTTCGGCGCCAAACCGCAGCTCGTCCTGAAGGCGGGCTTCCCGGCCTACGGCGTGGTCGGCGACCCCAACGCGGCCACCGACACCTGCGAACCGCTCGTCCTGGGCCCCCAGTTCGGCGCGTACGGCGCCACCCCGGCCGACCTCTCCGTCGCGTTCGTCGCACGGGCCGCCCTCGACCAGGGCAACGACACCATGCCCACCCGGCGCCGCCGGGTCGCCGTGCGCGGCACCCGCGGCATCGGACCGGCCGACCTGCGGCTCAACTCCCGTACCGGAGCGGTCGACGTCGACCAGCGCACGGGCCTGGTGACCCTGGACGGGGAGCCGATCGGCTCGGAACCGGCCGACTCCGTCGCCCTGAACCGCCTCTATTTCCTCTAGGACTTCGCCATGACCTACCGCATGCCCCCCGAGTGGGCCCCGCACGAACGCACCTGGATGGCCTGGCCGGGACCCAACCCCACCTTCACCACCGACGATGAGCTGGCCGAGGCCCGTACCGCCTGGGCGGCCGTCGCCCGCGCCGTGCGCCGGTTCGAGCCGGTGACGATGGTGCACGGGCCGGGACAGGGCGAGTCGGCGCGTGAACTGCTCAGCCCGGACGTCGCGTTGGTGGAGCGCGAACTCGACGACGCCTGGATGCGGGACATCGGCCCCACCTTTGTCACCGACGGCCGTGAACTAGCCGCCGTGGACTGGGTGTTCAACGGCTGGGGCGGCCAGGACTGGGCCCGCTGGGAGCACGACGCAAAGATCGCCCGGCATGTCGCCGACCTGGCGCGGGTGCCCGTGCTGCCGTCCACGCTGGTCAACGAGGGCGGCGCGATCCATGTCGACGGCGAGGGCACGGTCCTGCTGACCGACACCGTCCAGCTCGGCGCCGGCCGCAACCCCGGCTGGACCCGCGAGCGGGTCGAGGCGGAGATCCACGCCAGGCTCGGCACCACCAAGGCGATCTGGCTCCCGCACGGTCTGGCCGGCGACTACGGCCGGTACGGCACCCAGGGCCACGTCGACATCGTCGCGGCCTTCGCCCGCCCCGGCACCGTCCTGGTGCACAGCCAGCGCGACCCGGCCCACCCGGACCACCCCCGCTCCCAGCGGTACGTCGAGCTGCTGCGCGCCGCGACCGATGCCGAGGGCCGCCGCCTGGAGGTCGTCGAGATCCCCGCGCCCACCGTCCTGAAGGACGAGGAGGGCGACTGGGTGGACTACTCCTACATCAACCACTACCTCTGCAACGGCGGCGTCGTCCTGTGTGCCTTCGACGACCCGGGCGACGAGATCGCGGCCGGGATCTTCCGGCGGCTGTTCCCGGAGCGGACGGTGACGCTGGTGGACGCCCGTACCATCTTCGCGGGTGGTGGAGGCATCCACTGCATCACGCAACAGCAGCCGAAGATCTAGGAGCCGTCGGATGGCCGGTGCGCGGAAGAACGCGCCGCCGCGGGAGGACGTCCTCGTCGCCGCCATGGAGATGATCGCCGAGCGCGGTCTGGAGAAGCTCACCATGGCGGCGCTCGGCCGCGAGGTCGGGATGAGCAGCGGGCATCTGCTCTACTACTTCGGCTCCAAGGACGAGTTGCTGCTGCGGACCCTGGAGTGGAGCGAGGGCCGGCTCGGTGCCGAGCGCGGCCGGCTGCTCACCCGCACCGCGCCCGCCCGGGAACGGCTGGATGCCTACGTCGACCTCTATGTCCCCGACGGCCATCGCGACCCGCACTGGACCCTGTGGCTGGAGGTCTGGAACCACTCGCAGAACGCCGACGCCGCCGCCCGCGACCGGCAGGCCGCGATCGAGGGCGCCTGGCACCGCGACCTGGTGGCACTGCTCGCGGAGGGGATCTCCCGCGGGGAGTTCCGGCCGGTCGACCCGGACCGGTTCGCCGCCCGCCTCAGAGCGCTCCTGGACGGCTTCTCCATCCATGTGGCGATCGGCCTCAGAGGCACGGACCGGGCGCAAGTTCTCGGCCATGTCGGGGAGTTCCTCCGGGACAGCCTGCTCGCGGACAACTGAGACCACGCCCGGGTTGTACGCAATTCGGGGGATTGACTCCGTGACGCGTGGTGCGTTTGCCTCGATGGAAGCCCTCGGCGCAGGGCCGGGGGAACTGCATCACGGGGGAAGTCGTGCTCAGAACCATGCGTGGGGTGTCCGTCGCCGTGCTCGCGGGGGCGATGGTGGCGTTATCGGCCGTCTCCGCGGCACCGGCGCCGCATCCGGGGCCCGAGCGGATCACGCTGCGGGGGACGGGGGAGCAGATCGAGAAGGGGTCGGGCGGAGCCGCGCTCACCGCTGACGGGCGCTATGCCGCGTTCGTCACGGAGGACGACGGCGTGGTGCCGGGTGACACCAATGGGCGCAGCGATGTCTTCGTCCGCGATCTGCGCAAGGGAACCGTCGAACGGGTCAACGTCGCTTCGGACGGGACGCAGGCCGAGGGGGGCTGGGGCTCCCACCGGGTGGAGATCAGCGCGGACGGCCGCTACGTCGCCTTCATGTCCAGCGCCACGAACCTCGTCGACTGGCCCGAACCACCCACGGCCCGGGTGGAGGACGTCTACGTCCACGACCGCCGCACCGGCCGCACCGAGCGGGTCAGCGTCGCCGCCGACGGCGGCAGCGCCTGGGCGTTCGACACCTTCGACATGTCCGCGGACGGCCGCCACGTCGCCTTCGGTGCCTCGGCGCAGCGGATGGAGGGGGCGTCGAACAACCAGACCGTCGCCTACGTCGTCGACCGCCGTACCGGTACGGCCAAGCGCGTCAGCGACCACATCCCGTCGGACTGGTACGTCCCGAGCGTCACGCTGAGCGCCGACGGCAGCCGTCTGACCTATGTGCAGCGGCATCCGCGCGGCGGGCGGCACGAGCTGTGGCACGTGGATCTGGGCACCGGGGAGCAGAAGCTGGTGAACCAGGTCGGGGGCGAGCCCACCAACGGCAGCCCGGGAGGCGCGAACCTCTCCGCGGACGGCCGGTTCGTGACGTACTCCTCCTTCGACGAGAGCGTCGTCCCGGGGGCGCCGGAGTACACCTGGGAGCTGTATCTGTACGACAGCCGCACGGGCGAGACGCGGTGGATGACCCACGAGGGCAAGGGCGGGCTGGGCGCCGGACTTCTCAGCCCCGACGGCCGCCTGCTCGCCTACAACACCGAGACCAGGTCGGGCGACGAGGTGGTCGCGGAGAACGTCCATGTCCGGGATCTGCGGACCGGCCGGACCCAACTGGTCACCCGCACCCTCGCGGGCGGACCGCAGACCGAGGGATCCGCGGCACCCAGCGCCTTCGCCCGGGGCGACCGGCTGCTGTCCGTCTACTCCTACTCGCCCGAACTCGTCCCCGGCGACACCAACGGAGTGGGGGACGGCTTCCTGTTCCGGCTGCGCTGATCAGACCTTCGGACTGCGCTGACCAGGACGAGGTTCGCATACTGAGACACCGGTGAGCACGGGGGCGGTCTGTGCCAGACTGCCCCCGTGCTCTCGTTCGCCATGATTATTGGCAGCAGGCGCGCCGGTCCGCAGTGACCGCCACGTACGACCAGGTACGGGCGGACACCGTCGTCCTCGACCCGCGCGCAGACCTCTCGCACCCGCGAGGGGTTTTTCGCATTTCTGGCCCACCTACAGCCGGGAACGCGGCGCGAGGGATCATTGGAGGACGGTGGAGCCGGTCATTCCGGTACAGACCGAGATCCATACATCAGGAGCCTTCAGACCATGACGGAAACCAGCGAGCTCGACGACTCGTTCCACGTCTTCGACACCACCCTGCGCGACGGCGCCCAGCGTGAGGGCATCAACCTCACCGTCGCGGACAAGCTGGCCATCGCACGGCACCTGGACGACTTCGGCGTGGGCTTCATCGAGGGCGGCTGGCCCGGCGCCAATCCGCGGGACACCGAGTTCTTCGCCCGCGCCCAGCAGGAGATCGACTTCAAGCACGCCCGGCTGGTCGCCTTCGGCGCCACCCGCCGGGCCGGCGCCAAGGCCGCCGAGGATCCGCAGGTGAGGGCGCTCCTGGACTCGGGCGCCCCGGTGATCACGCTGGTCGCCAAGTCGCACGACCGGCATGTGGAACTCGCGCTGCGCACCACCCTGGACGAGAACCTGGAGATGGTCCGGGACACCGTCTCCTTCCTCAAGGAGCAGGGCCGCCGGGTCTTCGTCGACTGCGAGCACTTCTTCGACGGCTACCGCGCCAACCCCGAGTACGCCAAGTCCGTCGTCCGTACGGCGTCCGAGGCCGGCGCGGACGTCGTCATCCTCTGCGACACCAACGGCGGCATGCTCCCGGCGCAGGTCCAGGCGGTGGTGGGGACGGTACTGGCGGACACCGGCGCCCGCCTCGGCATCCACGCCCAGGACGACACCGGCTGCGCGGTCGCCAACACCCTCGCCGCGGTGGACGCGGGCGCGACCCACGTCCAGTGCACGGCCAACGGCTACGGCGAGCGGGTCGGCAACGCCAACCTCTTCCCGGTGGTCGCGGCCCTGGAGCTGAAGTACGGCAAGAAGGTCCTGCCCGAGGGGCGCCTGCGGGAGATGACCCGGATCTCCCACGCCGTCGCCGAGGTCGTCAACCTCACCCCCTCCACCCACCAGCCCTACGTCGGCGTCTCCGCCTTCGCCCACAAGGCGGGCCTGCACGCCTCCGCGATCAAGGTCGACCCGGACCTCTACCAGCACATCGACCCCGAGCAGGTCGGCAACACCATGCGGATGCTGGTCTCCGACATGGCGGGCCGCGCCTCGGTGGAGCTCAAGGGCAAGGAGCTCGGCGTCGATCTGGGCGGCGACCGTGAACTGGTCGGCCGGGTCGTGGAGCGGGTCAAGGAGCGCGAGCTCAAGGGCTACACCTACGAGGCCGCCGACGCCTCCTTCGAGCTGCTGCTGCGCGCCGAGGTCGAGGGCGGCAAGCCCCTGAAGTACTTCGACGTGGAGTCCTGGCGGGCGATCGTCGAGGACCGCCCCGACGGCACCCACGCCAACGAGGCCACCGTCAAGCTCTTCGCCAAGGGCGAGCGCATCGTCGCCACCGCGGAGGGCAACGGCCCGGTCAACGCCCTGGACCGAGCCCTCCGGGTGGCGCTGGAGAAGATCTACCCCCAGCTCGCCAAGCTGGACCTGGTCGACTACAAGGTCCGCATCCTGGAGGGCGTGCACGGTACCCAGTCGACCACCCGCGTGCTGATCTCCACGTCCGACGGCGCGGGCGAGTGGTCGACGGTGGGCGTCGCGGAGAACGTCATCGCCGCGTCCTGGCAGGCCCTGGAGGACGCCTACACCTACGGTCTGCTCCGGGCCGGAGTCAGCCCGGCGCAGTAACCGTCAGCCCAGCCTCCACTTCTGGTTGGCGGCGCCCGTGCAGCTCCAGATCTGCGCACGGGCGCCGTTGGCCGAGGAGTTGTCGGTGACATCGAGACACTTGTCCGCGGCGCGGTTCACCACATCACCCGTCGAGGCGTTGTACGACCACTGCTGCGCCCCCGTGCCATTGCAGTCGTACAACTGGGCCTTCGCCCCGTTCGCCGTCGAACCGCCCGTCACGTCGAGGCACTTGCCGAGCGCCCGCACCGAGCCGTCGGCGCCCACGGTCCACCGCTGGGCCGTGGAGCCGTTGCAGTCGTAGAGCTGCACCGCCGTGCCGTTGGCGCTCGAACCGCCCGCCACATCGAGGCACTTGCCCGCGAGGCCGACGAAGGCGCCCGACTGCTCGCCGCCGCCGGACTGATTGCCGGACCAGGTGAAGGTGACCGAGGTCTTGCCGGGCAGCGAGTAAGTGGCGTGCTGGGAGCCCCAGTTGATGGTCACCGTCTTCGCGGTGGCGGCGTCGTTGTAGGCGATCAGCGCCTTGGAGCCGTCCGGGTTGCGCCAGGCCACGTTCGGCACGGACGCCGATGCGGTGGAGGCGACGCGATGGGCGCCGGGCCGGACGAACTTCGTGAGGTGGCCCATCGTGTAGTACTCGATCATGTAGTCCACCTGGCCGTGCCGGGAGTCCCCGTTGTGGACGGTGATCAGCCCGTCGCAGACCCCGCAACCGCCGTTGTGCGGACCCCGGTTCTGGTCCACGGCGAGGGACCACTTGGTCACCGACTTCGCCCAGTTACGGGTGTAGTCGATGATGTTCATCATGTCCTCGCGCTGCTGGTTGGCGATCCAGGTGCCGCCCGAGTGCTCGGTGCCGAAGGCGTCCAGTTGCGGGTACTGGTTATGCACCGCGGTCTGCTTGGCCACGTCGCCGCCGTAGCCGTGCCAGGCGATGCCGCCGAAGTTCGGGTGCGAGCGGATCGCCGCGTCGTTCACGGTCTGCGCCGCGTAGGCGTCGTAGTCGGACCAGTTCCAGTCGTGCGCGAGGACCTTCGTGGACAGACCGGCGGCCTGGAGCTTGGGCAGCAGCTCGCTCTTGGTGAAGTACTGGAGCCCGGAGGCGTTCCAGCTCATCGACGGATAGCCCGCGCAGCACGTCGGCTCGTTCTGCGCCGTCACGTACGCGATCGGGATGCCCTGGGCCTGGTACGCCTGCACGTACTTCACGAAGTAGGAGGCGTAGGCGCCGTAGTGCTCCGCCTTCAGCCAGCCGCCGTTGAGCTGTCCGCTGTCCTTCATCCAGGCGGGCGCGGTCCACGGCGAGGCCATCACCGTGAGCGCCGGGTTCAGCTGCCGCGCCTGCCTGGTCAGCGGCACCACGTCCTGGAGGTCGTGCGCGATGGAGAACTCCGACAGATCGGAGTCGGTCTGCCCGGCCGGTATGTCGTCGTAGGTGTAGCCGAACCGCGCCAGGTCCGAACCGCCCATCGGATTGCGCAGGAACGACAGGCCGATGCCCTCCGTCGGGGAGAACAGTTTGCGCATGGTGTCGTCCCGGGTGGCCTGGGACAGCGCACCGCTGCCGTCCATCAGCCAGGCGGCGGTGTCGGTGAAGGAGGCACCGCCGCCGGTGAAGGTCTGGTAGCGGGTGTTCTCGTCGACGGTGATGTTCTCGCCCGAACCACCGCTGCCAGCCTGGAAGTTGAACGGTGCCTGCTGCTGGAGGCCCCGGGTGACATGGCGGCCGCCGCTGTCGTCGGTGGTCGTGAGATAGGCGGTGACCTGCTCACCCGCCGCCTGGGCGGGGGTGGTTGCCGCGGTGACGCCGGCCGTGGAGAGCAGTGCGGCCAGCAGCAGCCGGACCGTGTGGGGGGTTCTTCGCACAGTGCCTCACCTTCCCGAAATGTCTGACGTAAATGTCTGACGTGCTGTCTTGACGGGTATGTGGGTTGTTAGTTAACTCACGGCGTGATCTAAGTCCTGAGTGAACCATGAGAGTCGAGGGAAGGTCTATGCCAAGAACCGCCCTGCTCGTCTCCACCGCTCTGCTCGCCGCACTGGTGCCGCTGACATCGGCCCGCGCGGCGGACGATCCCGCACCTGTCCCCCTCGACCGTTTCGAGGGCGAGGTCCCCTTCGCCAGTCCTCCCGCGGAGGGCATCTTCACCTGGGGCAGCGACGACGACGATCCGCCCACCCTCCAGCTCAGCGCGCGCGAGGACGCCCCCGAGGGCGAGAAGGTCCTCTCCGGCACCTACGACATCAGCGGCTACGGCGGCTTCACCCATGACTTCGCCTTCGACCGACCGGCCCACGACTGGTCGGCGAGCAAAGGCATCCGCTTCTGGTGGGACGGCCGGAACAACGGCAAGAAGATCGCCTTCGAGCTGAAGGACGGCGGCGCCAACGGCGAGGCCTCCGAGCTGTGGCAGACGACCTTCACCGACGACTTCACCGGCTGGAAGCAGATCGAGATCCCCTTCACGGACTTCGTCTACCGCACCGACTACCAGCCCGTCGGCGGCATCGACCAGATCCTCGGCCTCACCGAGATGTGGGGCTACGCCGTCACCCTCCCCGTCGGCACGCCCGGCGCATTCGCCATGGACGGCGTCGAGTTGTACGGCAGGGCCGACCAGTCCCTGCGCGCCTCCGTCACCACCGACGCCGCCGTGTACCCGGTGTCCGAGGGCGGCACCGCCACCGTGCGCGTCACCCTCGCCACCACCGGCTCCGCCCCCGTCGACGAGCCCGTCACCGTCGCCTACGAGACCACCGGCGGCACCGCCTCGGGCGACGACTACACGCCCGTCAAGGGCGAGTTCACCTTCCCCGCGGGCACCGCCTCCGGCACCACCCGCGCCGTCCCGGTCCGCACCCTCAAGGACAAGGCCGCCGAGTCCGCCGAGACGGTCCCGCTGAAGCTGACCGTCACCGGCGCCAAGCCGCCCACCGAGACCCCGCAGATCGTCGTGGACGCGCACGGGCTGCCGTATCTCAACAGCAAGCTGCCCGTGAAGAAGCGCGTGGCCGATCTACTCGGCCGGATGTCCCTGGCGGAGAAGGCCGGCCAGATGACCCAGGCCGAGCGCGGCGCCATGGGCAAGCCGGGCGACATCGCCGCCTACGACCTCGGCTCGCTGCTCTCCGGCGGCGGCTCCACCCCGACGCCCAACACCGCCGAGGCCTGGGCGAAGATGATCGACTCCTACCAGCTCCGCACCCAGGCGACCCGCTTCCAGATCCCGCTGATCTACGGCGTCGACGCGGTGCACGGCCACAACAACCTGGTCGGCGCCACGATCATGCCGCACAACATCGGCATCGGAGCGACCCGCGATCCCGGGCTCGCCTACGAAACAGGCGCGGTGACCGCCGCCGAGGTCCGCGCCACCGGCGTCCCCTGGGACTTCGCCCCCTGTCTCTGCGTCACCCGCGACGAACGCTGGGGCCGCTCCTACGAGGCCTTCGGCGAGGACCCGGCGCTGGTCGAGTCCATGGAGACGGTGATCCAGGGCCTCCAGGGTCGCGCCGACGGACGGGACCTGGACCGCGACGACAAGGTTCTCGCCGCCGCCAAGCACTTCGTCGGCGACGGCGGCACCGAGTACGGCTCCTCCACCACCGGCACCTACACCATTGACCAGGGCGTCACCAAGGTCACCCGGCAGCAACTGGAGGCCGTGCACCTGACCCCGTTCGAAGAGGCCGTCGACCGGGGCGTCGGCACCGTCATGCCGTCGTACTCCTCCCTCGACCTGATCGGCGACGGCCAGGGCCCGGTGAAGATGCACGCCCGCGCCGACATGATCAACGGCGCCCTCAAGGGCCGGATGGACTTCGAGGGCTTCGTGATCAGCGACTGGAACGGCATCGACCAGATCCCGGGCGACTACACGAGCGACGTCCGTACATCGGTCAACGCCGGGGTCGACATGGTCATGGCGCCGTATTCCTACAAGGAGTTCCACTCCGCCCTGGTCTCCGAGGCGACGGCCGGGCGGATCACGGGGAAGCGGATCGACGACGCCGTGTCCCGCATCCTCACCCAGAAGTTCAGGCTCGGCCTCTTCGAGAAGCCCTACGCCGACACCGGCGGCGCCTCGGAGATCGGTTCCGCCGAGCACCGGGCCGTGGCCCGCGAGGCGGCGGCGAAGTCGCAGGTGCTGCTGAAGAACGAGCGGAACCTGCTGCCGCTGAAGAAGTCGCAGAAGGTGTACGTCGCCGGGTCCAACGCCGACGACCTGGGCAACCAGACCGGCGGCTGGACCATCACCTGGCAGGGTTCCTCCGGCGACATCACCGAGGGCACCACGGTCCTGGAGGCGATGCGGAAGAACTCGCCGGGGCTGACGTACTCCAAGGACGCCTCCGCCCCGACCGACGGCCACGACGTCGGTGTGGTCGTCGTCGGCGAGACCCCGTACGCCGAGGGCGTCGGCGATGTCGGCAACGGCAACGACCTGGCGCTGTCCGCCGCCGACCAGGCAGCCGTGGACAAGGTGTGCGCGGCGATGAAGTGCGCGGTGCTGACCGTGTCCGGACGCCCGCAGCTCCTCGGCGCCGAACGGCTCGGCGCGGTGGACGCGCTGGTCGCCTCCTGGCTGCCGGGCACCGAGGGCGACGGCGTCGCCGATGTGCTGTACGGGAAGCGGCCGTTCACCGGGCAGCTCCCGGTCACCTGGCCGAAGTCCGAGGCCCAGTTGCCGATCAACGTCGGGGACGCCTCGTACGATCCGCAGTTCCCCTACGGCTGGGGTCTGACCACGCTGACCATGGTGCCGGAGGGTGGTACCACCACTCTCCGGGCGCTCGGGGTCGCGGCCGCGGTGACAGAGCGGGCCGGGGCGGAGGAGGCCGGCCGCGCGCTGGTGACCAAGGCGCGGCTGATCGTCCAGCAGCAGGCGGTCACCCCAGCCCTGGCCAAGCCCTTCGCGGAGGCGGACCGGCTGCTGACGCAGGGGCGCTACGGGGCGGCCGTGGAGCGGCTGACGGCGGCCTACCGGGCCGGATGAGCCCGCTGTGAGACACCGGGCCCGGCGGGATCGTGGGAACGAACCCGCCGGGCCCGGTACGTTTGTCCGTTTGGTCAGGTAGCTTCTAAGTATGAGGACTCCGTTGCTCCGGGGCCTTGTGCGCTGGGCCCTCGTCCCGGTCGCCGCCACGCTGGCGGTGCTGACCGCTGGTGTGCCCGGCGCGTTCGCGGCCGCGGATCTGTCGACGGTCGCCCAGGCGCTGCGCGAGGACCCCGTCTATGTGGACCCCGCCGCCTCCGACCAGCTGTCGTCCGCGGACGCCGAGGCGCTCTCCGACAAGATCAAGGACGCCGACAAGCCGGTCTTCGTCGCCGTTCTCCCGGCCGACCAGCCCGAGGAGGACCTCTTCCTGAACCTGCGCACGGAGACCGGCATCACCGGCCTGTACGCGGTGCGCAGCGGTGACCGCTTCGGCGCCCAGGCCGACTCCTCCGTCATGAGCAACCAGGCGGTGGACAACCTGGTCCAGGCGGTGGAGGACACCGACGACGTCAAGGCCCAGCTGAACGATTTCGTCGACGCGGCGCTCCAGAACGTGGGCGGTTCGGCCCCGGCGTCCTGGGGCTCCTCGACGGACACCGGCGTACCGGTCGCCGGCCTGGTCACCACCGGTGTGGTGCTGGCTGCGGGCGGCGCGGGCGCGTACGCCCTGGTGCGGCGCCGGCGCCAGATGCACGAGAGGGAACAGCGCGAGGCGCTGGAGAAGCTGCGGGTGGTGGTCGACGAGGACATCACCGCGTTCGGCGAGGAACTGGAGCGCCTGGACTTCCACCCCGGCGAAGCAGGCGCCGACGACGCGATGCGCACCGACTACGAACACGGCCTGGACTCCTACGAGCAGGCCAAGCGGCTGATGGACGGGGCGACGAAACCGGAGGACGTCAAGGCCGTCACCCAGGCCCTGGACGACGGCCGTCACTCGCTGGCCCGGCTCGCCGCCCGCCGCGAGGGCCGCCCGCTGCCGGACCGGCGCCCGCCCTGCTTCTTCGACCCGCGGCACGGCCCCTCGATCGCGGACGTGACATGGACCCCGATGGGCGGCGCCACCCGTGAGGTCCCGGCCTGCGCGGCCGACCGGGCCCTCCTCGCAGACGGCCGGGACCCGATGATCCGCGAAGTCACCACCGAGACCGGCGCCCGCCGCCCGTACTGGGACGCCGGACCCGCCTACGGCCCCTGGGCCGGCGGCTACTTCGGCGGCGGCATCCTCCCCGGCCTCCTGATCGGCACGATGCTCGGCAGCATGATGGCGTCCCCCGCCTACGCGGCCGACTACGGCGCCGGTTACGGCGACTTCGGCGGCGGCGGTTACGAGGGCGGCGACGTCTCGGGCGCCGACTTCGCCTCCGACGACTTCACGGGCGGCTTCGGCGGCGGCGACTTCGGCGGGGGCGGGGACTTCGGCGGAGGGTTCTGACCCGGGCGGGGACCCGGTACGGGCCCGGCGCGCGCGGCGCCGGGCTCGTCATGTGCGCGAGTGGAGCTCAGAGACCGGCCGCGGCGGAGGCGATCGCGGAGGCGAAGGTGGACACCTCGGTGTAGACACCGGGCGCGTTGGGCCGGGCGCACCCGATGCCCCAGCTCACGATGCCGACCTGGATCCACTGGTTCGCCGCGTCCCGACGGAACATCGGGCCACCGGAGTCGCCCTGGCAGGTGTCGACGCCGCCCGCGGTGTAACCGGCGCAGATCTCCTCGTTCGCGATGAGACCGCCGTAACCGCTGTACGAGCGACAGGTCGCGTCACTGACGAACGGCACGGTCGCCTTCAGCAGATACCGCTGCTGGGAACCGCCCTCGCTGGCCGCGCCCCAGCCGGCCACGGTGAAGGTGCCGGTGTTGTACTGCCCGGTCGTGGCGATCTTCAGCGTGGGCAGGTTGATCGGCTGGGCGAGCTTGATCAGCGCCCAGTCCTTGCCGTCGCCGTTGTAGCCGGGGGCGCGGTAGACGTAGGTGGAGCGGACCTGGATGCGGCTGCTCGACTGGAGGTCCACGACCCCGGCGGTCGCGGTGATGCTGGTGTTGGCGCCGGTACGGCCCACGCAGTGGGCGGCGGTGAGCACGATCTGCTGGGTGTAGAGCGCCCCGCCGCAGCCCATCGAGAGCCGCACCATGAACGGGAACTCGCCCTGCGCGGCGCGCGTTCCGCCGACGACGGGCGCGGGCGCGGCCTGCGCGCTGGACACGGGCTGAAGACTGACGACGGCGAGTGCGGCCGCACCGGCGACCGCGCATCTCTTGAGCGCCTTGAGGAGAGACTTCAACGGGATGCCTTCCGTGGGGGGTTGATGGAGGCGTACAAGGGACGCGTCGCGACGGTTGTCGCGCTCACGTCAACCCTGTGCTCGGATTATGAGAAGGCTGTGAGCGGTGGGCAAGCAGGCAATTCCAGCCAGACGTGCGCGGGCGCGCAGAGGACGGAAACTGGCCTAATTCCCGCCTACGGTCTTCTCATGACCATCCAGGAACCCCTCCCCTTCGCCTCCGTCGACGCCCTCGACGCGTGGCTCGCCGAGCACCCCGCCCCGCATCCCGGGCTCTGGGTGAAGGTCGCCAAGAAGGGGTCGGGCATCGCGTCCGTCGACTGGGTCGAGGTCAACGACGTGGCCCTGTGCCACGGTTGGATCACCGGGCAGCGCAAGGCGCTGGACGAGTCGTACTTCCTCCAGCGGATCACTCCGCGACGCCCCGGGAGCCTGTGGTCGATGGTCAACGTGCGGCGGATCGCGGAACTGACCGCCGAGGGGCGGATGCGCCCGGCCGGGCTCGCGGAGGTCGAGGCGGCGCGGGCGGACGGGCGGTGGGAGGCGGCGTACGAGTCGCAGAGGAACGCCGTCGTGCCCGAGGAACTGACGGCGGCGCTGGAGCGGAACCCCCGGGCGAAGGAGGCCTTCGAGCGGCTGGGCCGGACGGACCGCTACCAGGTCATCCTCGGCCTGCTCCAGGCGCGTACGCCCGAAGCCCGTGCGGCCCGGCTGTCCGCCGCCATCGCGAAGCTGGAGTCCTGAGGTCCCTCGGCCTGTCGCTCCGGACAGCCGAGCGCCCGCCCTCCCGTTCGGGGGAGTAGAGGGCGGGCGCGCTCGGGGGGTGCTGTTACGCGGTGGTGTTACGCGGCGTTGCGGATCGCCGAGATGTCGAAGTTCAGCTTGATCTTGTCGGAGATCAGGACGCCGCCCGTCTCCAGGGCCGCGTTCCAGGTCAGACCGAACTCGGAGCGCAGGATCTCCGCCTTGCCCTCGAAGCCGACGCGCTCGTTGCCGAACGGGTCCTTCGCGGCGCCGTTGAACTCCAGGTCGATGGTGATCGGCTTGGTGGTGCCGAGGATCGTCAGGTCACCGGTGATGCGGTAGTCGTCGCCGCCCAGGGCCTCCGCCTTGGTGGAACGGAAGGTCATGGTCGGGTGCTCGTCCGTGCGGAAGAAGTCGGCGCTCTTCAGGTGGCCGTCACGGTCCGCGGAACCGGTGTCGATGCTGTCCATCTTCACGTCGAGGGTCGCCGTGGACCTGGACGGGTCCGAGCCGTCCAGGCTGAGCGAGCCGGAGAAGTCCAGGAACTTGCCCTTGACGTTGGTGACCATGGCGTGGCGCGCCACGAAACCGAGTGTGGAGTGGGCGGTGTCGATGCTGTACTCGCCGGTCAGGGCGGCCAGGTCGGCGCTGACGGCGGCGGGGGTCTCGACGGTGGTCTTGCGGCCGAAGATGCTCACGACGTTCTCCTTGGGGACGATGTTGAATGTTGAACTACCCAACACGGATGACGGTAGACCTATTCCGTTCAGATTTCAACAACAGGGAAGGTCATGCGTATGAACCGGCGGGCGTTGCTCCTCGTCGCCGCCCTGAGCCTCACCACGGCCGGCGCTGGACGGTCCGAGGGCCCCTACGACTCCTACGACGCCCTCCGGCGCCGCTGGCTCGAACTCACCCTCGGCACCGGCTACGACCCCACCGCCGAGCCGTACGCCTCCCGGCTGGCCGAGACCGGCACCCTCGCCCGCGGCTTCCGGAACACGATGGCGCCCACCGCGACCTCCCTGTGGCCCGGCCACCCCTACGACCCGCCTGCCGGCATCACCCAGAGCTACGGCCGCCTGTGGACGATGACCCAGGCGTACAGCCGGCCCGGCACCGGCTCGACCGGGGACCCGGCACTGCTCGCCGGCATCCTCCGCGGGCTCGACCACCTCTCCGCCACCGTCTACCACCCCTCCACTACCCGCTACGGCAACTGGTGGGAGTGGCAGATCGGCAGCCCCCGGCTGCTGATGGACATCGCCCTCGCCCTCCACGACCACCTCACCGACGACCGGCGAGCGGCGGCCTGCGCCGCCGTCGACCACTTCGTCCCGGACTCCGCGCTGGCCGACTACTCCGGCACCTCCACCGGCGCCAACCGCGTCGACCTGTGCCGCTCCGTCGCCCTGCGCGGCGTCCTCGGCAGGGACCCGGCGAAGATCGCCCTCGCCCGGGACGCGCTCTCCCCGGTGTTCCCCCATGTGACCGAGGGGGACGGCCTCTACGCGGACGGCTCCTTCGTCCAGCACACCTGGGTCGCCTACTCCGGCACCTACGGACAGGTCCTCCTCGACGGGCTCGGACGGCTCTTCGCCCTGCTCGCCGGATCGCCCTGGGAAGTGACCGACCCGAACCGGCAGCTCGTCCTCGACAGCGTCGAGCACGTCTTCGCCCCGCTCGTCCACGACGGGCTGATCATGGACAGCGTCAACGGCCGCGCCATCAGCCGGGGCCACCTCAAGAGCGACGAGCGGCAGGTGATGCGCGGGGACCGCTTCCACGGGCAGGGCGTCATCGCCGCCATCGCGCTGCTGGCGGGCGGGGCGAGCCCGGCGGAGCGGGAGCGCTGGCACGGCCGGATCAAGGGCTGGATCGAGCGGGACACCGTCTCCCCGGTCCTGACCGCACGGCAGTTCCCGGTCGCCGATCTCGCCCGGCTGCACGCCATCGCGGACTCCGCCGTGCCTGCCGCGCCCGAACCCGTCGGCCACCGCCTCTTCGCCGCCATGGACCGGGCCGTCCACCGCCGCCCCGGCTTCGTCGCGAACATCGCCATGGCCAGTGACCGCATCGCCCACTACGAGTGCGGCAACGGCGAGAACTCACGCGGCTGGCACACCGGCGCCGGGATGCTCTCCTGGTGGGTGCCGGGACAGGGCGGCCAGTACACCGACTGGTTCTGGCCGACCGTCGACTGGTACCGGCTCCCGGGGACGACGGTCTCCACCCGGCGACTGCCCGACCGCGCCGGTGGCGAATGGGGCGAGCCGAAGCCCGACGCGCGTTGGGTCGGCGGGGTGACCGATGGCGAGTACGCCTCGGTCGGCCAGCACCTGAAGGGCCTCGGCTCCACCCTCCGGGCCCGTAAGTCGTGGTTCTGCGTCGCGGACGCGGTGATCTGCCTCGGCGCCGGGATCACCTGCGCCGACGGCGTCCCCGTCGAGACGGTGGTCGACAACCGGAACATCGGCGAGAACGGCGAGGCGGCCTTCGTGCGCGGGGCCGGCTGGGCCCATCTGGAGGGACACGGCGGCTGGCTGGTTCCCGACGGGCTGCGCACCCTCCGCGAGGACCGCACCGGCGCCTGGTCCGACATCAACACCGGCGGTACGGCCGAGCGGCGCACCCGGCGCTGGCAGACCCTCTGGCTGGACCACGGCACGGACCCGCAGGACGCCGGATACTTGTACGTCCTGCTGCCCGGCGCCTCCCGCCGCACGGTCGTCGCCCGCGCCGCCGACCGCCACTGGCTGTCGGTCCTCGCCAACGACGCCGGATGCCAGGCGGTCCGCGTCCCCTCGCTCGGCCTGACCGCGGCGAACTTCTGGCGGGCCGGTACCGCGGGCCCGCTCACCGCGTCCGCGGAGGCGAGCGTCCTGGTCCGCCGCGAGGGACGTACCGCTACCCTCTCGGTCAGCGAGCCGCCCCGTACCGGCGCCCCGTTGGAGATCACCTGGGACCGTCCGGTGCGCTCGGTCGTCCGGGCCGACGACAGCGTCGAAGTGATCACCACGGGCCGCCGACTGCGCGTCCGTGTCACCCCGGGGAGGGCATGTGCGAGCCATGAATGTGAGGTGGCTCTCAGCTGACGGGTTTGTGTGATCTCTACAAGCGGCACGCCCCTTGAGCAGTCGGAACGGCTGCATGCCGCCACGGTTCTGTTCAGGGGTACCAGGAAAACGGGCCGGAGACTGTACGGAGTCGACGGCCCGCTTTCCTTCGTGGGCTTCGTAAGGTCACTACATGACCGTTTTGGAAGAGACGACGGGTGAGCCGACGGACGCGCGCGGCCGGGTCGCCGAGCTGCACGAGATCCGTGCCCAGGCACTGGCCGGTCCCAGCGAGAAGGCGACCGCGGCGCAGCACGCCAAGGGCAAGCTGACCGCCCGGGAGCGGATCGAGCTGCTGCTCGACCCGGGCACCTTCCAGGAGGTCGAGCAGCTCCGTCGGCACCGCGCCCAGGGCTTCGGCCTGGAGGCCAAGAAGCCGTACACCGACGGTGTCATCACCGGCTGGGGCACGGTGGAGGGCCGCACGGTCTTCGTCTACGCCCATGACTTCCGCATCTTCGGCGGCGCGCTGGGCGAGGCCCACGCCACGAAGATCCACAAGATCATGGACATGGCCATCGCGGCGGGCGCTCCGCTGGTGTCGCTCAACGACGGCGCGGGTGCCCGTATCCAGGAGGGCGTCTCGGCGCTCGCCGGTTACGGCGGCATCTTCCAGCGCAACACCAAGGCGTCGGGCGTCATCCCGCAGATCAGCGTCATGCTCGGCCCCTGCGCGGGCGGCGCGGCGTACAGCCCCGCCCTCACGGACTTCGTCTTCATGGTCCGCGAGACCTCGCAGATGTTCATCACCGGACCGGACGTGGTCAAGGCGGTGACGGGCGAGGAGATCACCCAGAACGGCCTGGGCGGCGCGGACGTGCACGCCGAGACCTCGGGCGTCTGTCACTTCGCCTACGACGACGAGGAGACGTGCATCGCCGAGGTGCGCTACCTCCTCTCCCTGCTCCCGCAGAACAACCGTGAGAACCCGCCGCGGGTGGAGTCCTCGGACGCCGCCGACCGCCGCGGTGACGTGCTCCTCGACCTGGTCCCGGCGGACGGCAACCGTCCGTACGACATGGCCAAGGTCATCGAGGAGATCGTCGACGACGGCGACTATCTGGAGGTCCACGAGCGCTGGGCGCGGAACATCATCTGCGCGCTGGCCCGGCTGGACGGCCAGGTCGTCGGCATCGTCGCCAACCAGCCGCAGAGCCTGGCGGGCGTCCTGGACATCGAGGCCTCGGAGAAGGCGGCTCGTTTCGTCCAGATGTGCGACGCCTTCAACATCCCGATCCTCACCCTTTTGGACGTACCCGGCTTTCTGCCTGGTGTAGACCAGGAGCACGGTGGAATCATCCGCCACGGCGCGAAGCTGCTGTACGCCTACTGCAACGCGACCGTCCCGCGGATCTCGCTGATCCTGCGCAAGGCGTACGGAGGTGCCTACATCGTCATGGACAGCCAGTCCATCGGCGCGGACCTCACCTACGCGTGGCCGACGAACGAGATCGCCGTGATGGGCGCCGACGGTGCCGCCAACGTCATCTTCCGGCGACAGATCGCCGAGGCCGAGGACCCCGAGGCCATGCGGGCCCGCATGGTCAAGGAGTACAAGTCCGAGCTCATGCACCCCTACTACGCCGCCGAGCGCGGTCTGGTGGACGACGTGATCGACCCGGCGGAGACCCGCGAGGTACTGATCCGGTCCCTGGCGATGCTCCAGTCGAAGCACGCCGACCTCCCCTCCCGCAAGCACGGCAACCCCCCGCAGTAACCCACCGGTACCGCTGCGGAAACCTCTCTCACGGAGACTGACACCCATGAACCTCCCTGACATTCGCGTCGAGAAGGGCCACGCCGAGCCCGAGGAAGTCGCCGCCATCACGGCCATCCTGCTGGCCCGCGCGGCCGCCCAGCCGACGCCTCCGGCCCACCGCGGCCGCGCCAAGGCCGGCTGGCGCCGTCTGGAGCGCGAGCCGGGCTTCCGGGCCCCGCACAGCTGGCGCTGACCACACAGGACCAAAGAAGGGCCCCTCTCAAGAGAGAGGGGCCCTTCTGCGTACCCAGGGGCGGGGGGGGAACCGCGCGACAAGCCAATGGGCTGCCTCGGACGGCGAACAACCGTCCGAGGCAGCCCAGAAGCCGCAAGAACCAGGACCTACCGCAAGCGAGCCATCAGCGCGTGCTCGACGAGAGTGATCAGCGTCGACTTCGCGTCCGCCCGGTGCCGGGCGTCCGTCGTGATGATCGGGGTGTCGGGACCGATCTGCAGAGCCTCACGGACCTCGTCCGGGTTGTACGGCTGGCTCCCGTCGAACCCGTTCAGCGCGATCACGAACGGCAGGCCGCTGTTCTCGAAGTAGTCGACGGCCGGGAAGCAGTCGGCGAGCCTCCGGGTGTCGACGAGCACGACGGCGCCGATGGCGCCGCGCACCAGGTCGTCCCACATGAACCAGAAGCGGTCCTGGCCGGGCGTACCGAAGAGGTACAGGATCAGGTCCTGGTCCAGGGTGATACGTCCGAAGTCCATGGCGACCGTGGTGGTCGTCTTGTCTCCGGTGTGGGTGAGGTCGTCGATGCCCGCCGAAGCAGACGTCATCACGGCCTCTGTGCGCAGCGGGTTGATCTCCGAGACGGCGCCGACGAACGTGGTCTTGCCCACGCCGAAGCCGCCCGCCACCACGATCTTCGCGGAGGTGGTGGAGCGGGAAGGACCGCCGCTAGAGCTTGCGAAGTCCACTGAGCACCCTTTCGAGCAGTGTCACATCTGGCTGGCCGCCGGCGTTCTCGTCGCCGCCCGGCTGGTGAATGGCGACCAGGCCCGCCTCCGCCAAGTCGGCGACGAGGATCCTGGCCACGCCGAGAGGAATCGTGAGCAGGGCCGAGATCTCGGCCACCGACTTGATCTCCCGGCAGAGGTTGCAGATCCGCTGATGCTCGGGCAGCTGGCCCTGCATCTGGTGCGGCTGCGCGGTGGTGTGCACCAGCGCCTCGATGGCGAGCTGGTAGCGCGGCCTGGTGCGGCCGCCCGTCATGGCGTACGGGCGCACCAGGGGGTTGTTCGACGCCCCGGCGGGCGCCGGCTCAGGGGCGCGTCGGTGCGGCTGCACCGGCTGGATGCGCGGCGCCTGCGGCTGGTCGTACGGTCCTGGACCCTGCGGGCCCTGCGGGGCGTACGGCTGCTGGCGCCGCTGCTGGCTCGGCGCGGAGGGGAAGTTGTACCGGTTCTGGGAACCGTCGTTCTGGCCCTGGGCAGGGCCGTACGACCAATTGCCCGATGACGAACCGTCTGGGGGTGTTGCCACTTTCTCTCCTCCTCCGACTGTGCCTGGCACCCATCACGTGGAAGCCGCGTCCCGAAACCTTACGGCCACGGGACGCCAAAACGCACCGTCTGTCTGTTAGTTGAGAAGGCTCCCTTGGAGCTCCGCACGCAGATCCGGCGTCAGGACCGTACCGGCACGGTCCACCAGAAGGGCCATCTCGTACCCAATGAGGCCGATGTCCGCCTCCGGGTGTGCAAGTACCGCGAGCGACGAACCGTCGGAGATGGACATGATGAAGAGGAATCCCCGCTCCATCTCCACAACCGTCTGGTTCACACTGCCGCCCTCGAAGATGCGCGAGGCACCGGCGGTCAGCGAGGTCAGACCGGAGGCGACCGCAGCAAGCTGGTCGGCGCGGTCGCGCGGAAAGCCTTCGGACATCGCCAGAAGGAGTCCGTCGGCGGAGACCACCACCGTGTGCGACACCCCGGGGGTGTTGTCCACGAAGTTGGTGATCAACCAGTTCAGGTTCTGTGCCGCCTGGCTCATCGGGCTCACACTAACGCTCCTGGTTGTAGGTGCTGTCAGGATTGAAGCCCTGACCGTTCGTTTCACTTCCCGCACTGCGGCCCCGCTGGACACCGCGGCGCAGGTTGCTCAGCCTGCCCCGGACGTCCTCGGGAGCGCGGGAGACCTGTGGGCCGCCCTGGGGGGTGGCTTCGGCGGCTCCCTCGACCAGGTTGGCCTTGGGCACCCGCCGGGGCAGACCGGAGGAGGTGACTCCGCCCGCCTTGGGCTTACGGAGCGCCGACGCCTGCTGCCAGCGGTCGTCGTTCGCCGAACGCCAGCCGGATTCGCCGGGCGGGTTGTCCGCGGGGGCCGGCGTCTCCTGCTTCGTGGGCCGGGCGCCGTTCGAGCCGCTCGCGGTGGATCCGCGGCGGGGGAGCCCGGCGTCGGTCAGCGCGTGAGGTGCGGAGGTAGCCGGTCCAGGACGCTCGAAGCCTACGCGGTCGCGCTCATTTGTGTCAGCGCCCTGCACAGGTTCCGGTTCCGGAGCGTACTGGTCCGGGTAGTTGCCGCGGAAGTCGTCCTGCTGCGGCCAGTCGTCCTGGTAGCGCCGCTCCTCGAAGGCCGGGAAGGACTCCGGGGCGGGCGCGTGGGCGGCCGAGGGCTCCTCCTGGACCGGCTCCGCATAGCCCGGCTCGGGGTAGCCGCCGCCCGACTGGAAGGTGTCGTTCTGCGGCAGGCCGCCGTTCGGCGCGTAGTACTGCTCCTCGTACGCCGGCTGCTGGGGCTCGTCGTACGCCGTCTGCGGGTCGTACGCCCCCTGCTGCTCGGGGAAGCCGCCGTGGCCGTTCGTACCGGCGTTGTCGTAGCCGCGCTGCCCGGCGTACTCGTCGTACGCGCCCTCCTCGGGGCCCTCCAGGGCGGGCGGCTGGCCGTGCGTCTGGGCCTCCAGGGCCGCCCGGCGCTCCTCGCGCATCAGGGAGCGGCCGACCGGGTCCAGATCGCGGATGTCGTCCGGGACCTCATAGCGGCTGTCGTCGAAGCCGAGCTCGGCCGCCGTGCGCATCGGCTGGCGGTTGCTGAAGTCCTCACCCTGGAAGTGCTGCTCCGGGATGATCTGCGAAACCGTGAACTCGTCCTGCATCGGCGCCGTCTCGCCACCACCACCGTGGGTGATCGCGTCGGGGAGCATGACCAGCGAGGTGGTGCCGGCCTGCTCGCCCGAGGGACGCAGCTGGACCCGGATGCCGTGCCGGTCGGACAGCCGGCCGACCACGAACAGACCCATGCGCTGCGAGATCGCGGCGTCCACGGTCGGCGGGTTGGCCAGCTTGTGGTTGATGTCCGCGAAGTCCTCGGCGGTCAGGCCGATGCCCTTGTCGTGGATCTCGACCATCACGCGGCCGTCGGGGAGACGGGTCGCGGTGACGCGGACCTTGGTCTGCGGGGAGGAGAACGTGGTGGCGTTCTCCAGCAGTTCGGCCAGCAGGTGCACGAGGTCGGTCACGGCGCGGCCGTGGATCTCGGCCTCCGGGACACCGGAGAGCTCGATGCGCTCGTACTGCTCCACCTCGGAGGAGGCGGCGCGCAGCACGTCGACCAGCGGGACCGGCTGGTCCCAGCGGCGGCCGGGCTCCTCGCCGGCGAGGACCAGGAGGTTCTCGCCGTTGCGGCGCATACGGGTCGCGAGGTGGTCCAGGCGGAAGAGGTTCTCCAGCTGGTCCGGGTCGGCCTCGTTGTTCTCCAGGTCGGTGATCAGGGTCAGCTGGCCCTCGATCAGCGACTGGTTGCGGCGCGACAGGTTGGTGAAGATCGCGTTGATGTTGCCCCGCAGCAGGGCCTGCTCGGCGGCGAGCCGGACGGCCTCACGGTGGACCTGGTCGAAGGCGCGGGCGACCTCACCGATCTCGTCGGTGGTGGTGATCGGGATCGGCGCCACCCGGGTGTCGACCCGGCCGGGATCGGTGCGCGAGAGCTGGTCGACCAGCATCGGCAGGCGCTGCTCGGCGATGCCGAAGGCGGCGTTGCGCAGCTGGCGCATCGAGCGGGACATCTGGCGGGCCACCATGCCGGCCAGGATGAACGCGGCGAGCAGGGCGACCACGACGGCGGCACCCACGATGAAGGCGTCGCGCTTGGCGTCGTCGGCGATCTTCGCGGCCTCGTTCACCGCGGTGTCGGCCATGTCCGACTCGATCTGCCGGTAGGCGTCGTACTTGAGGGTGTTGACCGCCCACCAGTTCTCGGCGGTGACGCCCTTCTGGGCGAGCCCCAGACGCTCGGTGGGGTCGGTGGTCTTCAGACCGGCGACCGCCCGGACCATGTCGGTGGGGTCCTCCGGCGGCGACACGTAGTCCGGGTTCTCGGCCTTGGCCTGCTTGGCCAGCGCCGCGCCCTTGGTGAGGATGTCCGTCTTCGCGTCCTTGAGCTTCTGCTCGTCCGCCTCGGTGCCACCACCGATGTACTCCTGGACGGCGATGCCCTCCAGGTAGGCGTACGAGGACAGGGCGACCTTCTGGCTGGTGAAGCTGCCGTTGCCGGGGCCCGGCTGGACCAGCAGGTGCATACCGATGGAGCGCTGGAGCGACAGGGCCGCCTTGGTCAGCTCCATCGCGTAGACCGTACGGCCGTAGGAGGTGATGTTTCCGGTGCCGAGGCCGAGCTCGTTGGCGAACTCGGTCAGCGGGTGGGCGACCTCGACGTAGCCCTCTTCGGTCTCCACCCCGGTGAGCTTGGTGGTGTACGCCCGGTCACGCAGGGTCTGGAGCTTCGGCTCAGCCTTACGGAACAGCGTCAGACGGCGTTCCAGGCCCGCCGTCTCCGGCATGGTCTGCGCCGCCTCGTCGAAGGCGTCGGCGGCGTCGTCCGTCTGCTTGCGGGCGTCGGTGACGACGTCCTTGTCCTTGTTCAGGAGCAGCGGGGCGGCGGTGATGTCGCGCTCGTTGTAGAGCGCGTCCGCGTAGTTCAGGGAGGCCCGCACCAGACGCGCGGTGTTCTCCGCGTCCTCGGCCTCCTGCCAGGTGTCGACCGAGCTCTTCACCTGGAAGCCGCCCATGACCAGGCCGACCAGCACGGGTATGAGCAGAATCGCGTTCAGCCGGGTCGGCACCCGCCAGTTGCGCGGGGAGAGACGGCCGCCGCTCGGAGCGGGCGCGGCCGTCGGCTCGGGACCGGGCACAGGGGCGGGCGCCGCTCCGCGCGGCGGCGGGGTGAAGTTGCCCCGGGCCGACGGCTCGGGACCGTTCTTGCTTCGCCTCACTCGACCAACAACCTTCCGGCGGTCGGCACCTACGTTGTGCCGCAGTGTCTCAGGCCCAGTACGTCATCGACTCGTGAGTACGTCATTGACTATTGGGCAGTTCAGGCATTCCAGCACGTGGACCTGCGCACTTCCAAACACTGGAAAGCGCTGTTTCCACGTGATGTAAGCCCCAGATAAAACGGGCAAAAAGAGCGAGCCCCGCCAAAAGGCGGGGCCTTCGTGCGCGCAGCGAGACCGGATGACCGCGACGCGTGGCGGTACCACCCGATTCCTCTGCCGAAACGTTATGAACACCGAAGCCGACCGTGTCAAAGGCCACAGCCGGCTCCGGGACATCTACGACAGCCGCCGTACGCGGCCGCCGATCCGCCTGCCTACCTCAAGCGTGCCATCAGGGCGTGCTCGACCAGCGTGATCAGCGCACTCTTGGCATCGGAGCGGTGCCGGGCGTCCGTCGTGATGATGGGGGTGTCGGGCCCGATCTGCAGGGCCTCACGCACCTCCTCGGGCGCGTACGGCTGGTGCCCGTCGAAGCCGTTGAGGGCCACGACGAACGGCAGGCCGCTGTTCTCGAAGTAGTCGACGGCCGGGAAGCAGTCGGCGAGGCGCCGGGTGTCGACGAGGACGACGGCGCCGATGGCGCCGCGCACCAGGTCGTCCCACATGAACCAGAAGCGGTCCTGGCCGGGCGTACCGAAGAGGTACAGGATCAGGTCCTGGTCCAGGGTGATACGTCCGAAGTCCATGGCGACCGTGGTGGTCGTCTTGTCCCCGGTGTGGGTGAGGTCGTCGATGCCCGCGCTCGCGGACGTCATGACAGCCTCCGTGCGCAGCGGGTTGATCTCGGAGACGGCGCCGACGAACGTCGTCTTGCCGACGCCGAAGCCGCCCGCCACCACGATCTTCGCGGAGGTGGTCGCCCGGCCTCCGTCAGAGCTTGCGAAGTCCACTGAGCACCCTTTCGAGCAGCGTCACATCCGGAGCGCCGCCGTTGTTCTCGTCGCCGCCCGGCTGGTGAATGGCGACAAGCCCGGCCTCCGCCAAGTCGGCGACGAGGATCCGGGCCACACCGAGAGGCATCGACAGCAGCGCCGAGACCTCGGCGACCGACTTGACCTCACGGCACAGATGGCAGATGCGCTGGTGCTCCGGGAGCAGCCCCATGAGCGCTGCCGGGTCGGCCGTGGTGCTGATCAGGGCCTCGATGGCCAGCTGGTAGCGCGGCCGGGTCCGGCCGCCGGTCATCGCATACGGACGTACCAGCGGCTGGTCGCCCTCATCCTCGTACGGCTCCGCGTACGGATCATGAGAGGCGTTGGGCGGGGTCATGAATCCTCCGGGCGGGACAGCAGTTGGTCAGTCGTGCCGTCTGAACGGGGCCGGTGGGGGGACTGTGTCGGCCTGACGGTGATTTGGTGAGGCGGGTGGATCCGAGGTGGGTCAGTGGAGCAGACTGCCTTGCAGCTCGGCACGGAGATCGGGCGTGAGCACCGCACCCGCCCGGTCGACCAGCAGCGCCATCTCGTAGCCGACGAGGCCGATGTCGCACTCGGGGTGTGCGAGCACGGCCAGGGACGAGCCGTCGGAGACGGACATGAGGAAAAGGAATCCTCGCTCCATCTCCACAACCGTCTGGGCCACGTTGCCGCCCTCGAAGATCCGGGAGGCACCGGCGGTCAGCGAGGTCAGTCCGGACGCGACGGCCGCCAGCTGGTCGGCACGGTCGCGCGGGAAACCCTCCGACATCGCCAGCAGGAGACCGTCGGCGGACACGACGACGGTGTGGGACACCCCGGGGGTGTTGTCCACGAAGTTGGTGATCAACCAGTTGAGGTTCTGTGCCGCCTGGCTCATCTGACTCAACTAACGCTCCTGCTGGTGAGTGGGGCTCGGGAAGCTGCCGGTCTGACCGTTGCCGGCCTGACGACCCTGCGCGATACCCCGACGGAGATTGGTCAGCCGACCGCGTACGTCATCAGGCGCACGCGAGACCTGCGGACCGGCTTGGTGCTGTTGCTGCTGAGCCGTGCCCGGGACGAGGTTCGCCCTGGGTACCCGCTTGGGCAGGCCGGAGGTGGTCACCCCGCCCGCGGCCGGCTGGCGGACCCGCTCCGCCTGCCGGACGAGGTCGTCGTTCGGCGAGCTGCGCCAGGTGCCGGTGGCGGCCGGGCGCTGCGGAGCGGGCGGAGTGTGGGGGGCCTGGGACTGCGGTGCCTGGGCCGGAGCGGGCGCCGAGCCGTTGGGCTGCTGCCCGTGGCCCTGCTGTGCCTGCTGCTGGCCGTGGAACCAGTTGGTCTCCAGGGTGTCGTACAGCGGTGTCCGTCCGTCACCGGGTCCGGCCGGCGGCAGCGCCTCGGGCTCGGGACGGGTCGGGCGGGCCTGCGGACGCGGCGGAGCCGGCGGCCGCGGGGGGCTGTAGTCGGCCGGGCCGCCCGCCTGGGGCCGCTCGAACTGGCCCGTGGTGGACGGGTTCTGCTGCCCCGGCAGCGAGTGCTGCCCGGTCGAGCTGCTGTCGTAGCCCTGCGCCGAGCCGTTGTTGTAGCCCTGCGGAGCCGGGAACTGCCCCGTGGACTGGTTGCCCGCCGGGCCGTAGAGGTCCGGGCGGGCGTACTCGCCCGTCTGCTGACCCTGCGGAACGTTCGGCCGCTGGTACTGGCCGGTGTTCTGCGGGGAGTCGTACGACGGGGCCTGGCGGCCGTCGCCGCGCGGGACCGCGGGCATCTCGGCCGTCGTGGCCGGACCCTGACGGTCGTCGATCCGCGGCATCCGTGAGGTCTGCGCCGGGTCCTGCTCGTCATGGCCGCGCGGGGTGTCCAGCGCGGCGCGCGGCACCGGCGGCTGGGCGTTCTCGTCGCTCCAGCTCGGCGTGCGCGGCTGACCGGCACCGGTACCCGGCAGTTCGGCCCGGGGGCCACGGCGGGTGCCCGGCAGCTGCGGCCGACGGCTGCGCCGGCCACCGCCCTGCTCGGCCTTGCTGTTCGCGGACTGCTGCGGGGCGGGCGGCGTGGGACGGCCGCCACCGAAGGCGTCCTGGCCCTGGGCCGAGGATGCCGTGGGACGCCCACCGAAGGCGTCCGCGGCACCGGAGCCCGCGGCCTGGAGGCCCTGCGGCGCGCCGGGCGCCTGCCCGAAGCCCGAGGGGGACTGCGAAGCCTGCCGGCCCTGCGGGGACCCGGCCGGAGCCTGCGGTCCACGCGGGGCGCCGGGACGGCCGCCGGAATCACGGCCGGGCAGCGCGGCGCGCGGTCCCTGACCGGCACCGAGCAGACCGCCCGAGGCACCACCGGCACCGAGAGCACCCGCGCTCGGCGAACCGGCACCCATGGCACCGCCCTGCCGACGCGCGGCGGCGGCACCGGCGGCGGCCTGCGCGGCGGCGGGACCGCCGGAGGACGGACCGCCCTGGCCGGGCTTGCCCGGAGCGGGCTTCCTGCCGCCCTGGGCGACGTCGACGGGGAGCATGACCAGCGCGGTGGTACCGCCCGAGTCGGACGGGCGCAGCTGGATGCGGATGCCGTGCCGCTGGGACAGACGACCGACCACGAACAGACCCATGCGGCGGGACACCGAGACGTCCACGGTGGGCGGCGAGGCGAGCCGCTCGTTGATCGCCGCGAGGTCCTCGGGGGAGAGGCCGATACCGGTGTCGTGGATCTCGATCAGGACGCGGCCGTCGGGCAGCGCGTGACCGGTGACCTTGACCTTGGTCTGCGGGGAGGAGAACGAGGTCGCGTTCTCCAGCAGCTCGGCGAGCAGGTGCACGAGGTCGTTGACCACTCGGCCGGCCACTTCGGTGGTCGGCACCGAGGCCAGCTCGATGCGCTCGTACTGCTCCACTTCGGACGCGGCGGCGCGGAGCACGTCGACCAGCGGGACCGGACGGGTCCAGCGGCGGCCGGGCTCTTCACCGGCGAGAACGAGGAGGTTCTCACCGTTACGGCGCATGCGGGTGGCGAGGTGGTCGAGCTTGAACAGCGAGGACAGCTGGTCCGGGTCGGCCTCGCGGGACTCCAGTTCGGAGATCAGCGACAGCTGACGCTGGATAAGACCCTGGGAGCGGCGCGAGAGGTTGGTGAACATCGCGTTGACGTTGCCCCGGAGAAGGGCCTGCTCGGCGGCGAGGCGGACGGCCTCGCGGTGCACGTCGTCGAAGGCCGCGGCCACTCGGCCGATCTCGTCCCGGGAGTGCACACCGACCGACTCCACGGACGTGTCGACGTCCTGCGGGTCGGACTCGGACAGCTGCTTGACCAGCTCGGGCAGTCGGTCGGCGGCGACCTTGGTGGCGGTCTCCTCCAGGCGGCGCAGCGAGCGGATCATGGAGCGGGCCACGACGAAGGCGCCGACCAGGGACACACCGAGCACGAGCAGGATCAGCGCACCGGAGATGATCGCGTCGCGCTCGGACTCGTTGCGCAGCTCGCGGGCCTTCTGCTCCATCTGCTCCAGGAGCGTGCGCTCGATGTTGCCCATCTGCTCGATCTTGATCGAGCTGTCGTCCACCCAGTCCTTGTACGATCGCCGGTCCACCGTGGCCAGACCACTGGTGATGGCGCGGTCGCCATAGGTGTCGGACGCCTGGATCGTGGAGTTGCCCTCCTCGACCGGCTTGAGCAGCTCGGCGGCGCCCTCACCGCCGTAGATCGCCTTGAAGCTGGCGAGTTCGGAGGTCTGGCTGGCCAGCGCCGACTGGGCATAGAGCCGGTCATTGTCCGAGAGGTCGCCGGTGGCCTTGGTGTTCACCGGCAGGGCCGCGGCGAGCACCGCGCGCTGGATCGAGGCGTACTCCTTGGCGGAGGAGAAGGCCGCGAGCGCGCGGGTGCGCTGGATCATGTCGGGGTTGCTGGTCGCCTCGGCCATGTCCTGGGAGAGGTCCAGCAGGTGCTCGATCAGCCGGTGGTAGGCCTCGACCGTCTGCGTGGAGTTGCCCTCGGCCTGGTAGGCGTCACGGCGGATGCCGCTGAGCGTGCGCAGGTCACGGACGACACCGACGAGGGTGTCGTGGACGCCCTGGAGGTTGCCGTCGGAGGTGTCGACCTCCTCGGCGGACTCGATGAAGTTCTCGCGCAGCCGGTCGGTCTTGTCGGTGTAGCCCTTGACCGTGTAGCCGGTCGACTTCTCGCCGTGCGCCAGCGGACCCGCGGACTGGTCGCGCTCCTCCTGGAGCGCCGCCGCCAGCTCGGTGGCCTGCTTGGTCATGTCCGTCAGCAGCTTCATGTTGTCGAGCTGCTGCATGTCGTCCATGGAGTCGCTGATACGCAGAGCGCCCAGCGAGGTGGCCGCGACCACGGGGAGAGCGAGCAGCGACACCAGGCGCGTGGAGATACGCCAGTTGCGCAGGGCTATTCGCGGACCCGGGTTGGTCGGACCCTTGGGCGGCTTGACCGCCGGGCTCGTGGGGCTCGCCGGACCCGAGGCGGCCGTGGCGCCGTCAGCGGACGCGGCCGAGCCCGGGTTCTGGGCGTGCTGGGGCGAGGGACTGCCGGCATTGGGGCCAGTCCCGCCGTGCAGCTCCGGCTCCGCCGAAGCACTGCCATCCCTCTTGAATCGTCCCTGCACTAGCGTCGCAACCTCTGGACCAGGCCCCCTCCGAATGAACGGACAGGACGGTGTCGGCGTATTAGGAGACGTCCTGAATTACGTCCCCTGATGGTCGTGAGTGACCGGCGCTGGCTCCCCCTTCCGCCGCCACTCGGCGCTGTTGCGCCCTGCGCGCCGGTACGAACCTGCGGCGGTCCGTGGAATTCCAGCACAGTGCAGGATCTCCAACAAGGGCCGTGGACCGAGCCGTGACCTACGTGACACCTTGTGAGTGCCGAGTCACCCGACGTAGAAAGTGATCCACCCTATAACGGACTTATTGGAGCGAGTTGCTTAGGGGCGGGGGGTGTCCCAGTCCTCATGATCAGGAGCGGAATGAGGGCTTCAGGTCGCTAATGTCCGTTTCGTTAGGGTGGGTTGTGGGCCTGATTTGACCGGTTTATGTCCGAGCCCGTGAGCAAACTCACACGCAGATCATGGGGTCTTCACGACTTTCCCTGGGAAACGGATGTTTAGCCTGGCGCTTTACAAGAGGGCGCGATCTGCCAACTCTCCGACCGCACACGAACAGGGCTGCGTACAACCGTGAAGACGACGATGATGATCCGCACCATAGCCAACCCGCGGCGCACCACGCTGGCCCACCTTGACGGCGCCGACGACCTGCGCACCCCGGAGCGGCCGGAGTACTCCGTCGACGTCCCGGCCCAGACGGCCAACCCCCGCCGCACGGTCCTGGACGAGATGCCCCTCGCCGCCACCGCCGCGGAGTAATCCCGCGCGGTGCGCCGCCCCTGCCGCGTTAGCCTGGAGCGTCAGACGTTCAGCCGCTCAAAAGGGGCCTCGTGCGCATCGCCAGATTCTCCATCGACGGGAACGTCGCCTTCGGCGCGGTCGAGGGCGACAAGCCTGATGAACTCGTCCTCGACATCATCAAGGGCATCCCGTTCGCGGAATTCGAGCTCTCCGGTACCAAGGTCCCGCTGAGCAAGGTGCGGCTGCTGCCCCCGGTGCTCCCCAACAAGGTCGTGGCCTTCGGCCGCAACTACGCCGAGCACGCGAAGGAACTGGGCAACGAGGTCCCGGACGCGCCCTTCGCCTTCTTCAAGCCGTCGACCTCCGTGATCGGCCCCGGCGACGAGATCCAGTACCCCTCCTTCTCCGAGGAACTGCACCACGAGGCCGAGCTGGCCGTGGTGATCGGCCGGATGTGCCGCGAGGTCCCGCGCGACCGCGTCAAGGACGTGATCCTCGGCTACACCTGCGCCAACGACATCACCGCCCGCGACGTACAGCGGCGCGAGAAGCAGTGGGCCCGGGCCAAGGGCTTCGACACCTCCTGCCCGCTGGGCCCCTGGGTGGAGACCGACCTGGACCCCTCCGACCTGACCATCCAGCTCACGGTCGACGGACAGCAGCGGCAGCTCGGCCGCACCAGCGAGATGATCCACCCGATCGAGGACCTGATCGTCAACATCACCGAGGCCATGACGCTGCTCCCCGGCGACGTGATCCTCACGGGCACCCCCGCCGGGGTCGGCCCCCTGGCTGTCGGCGACGAGGTCTCCGTCAGCATCGAAGGCATCGGCACTCTCACCAACAAGGTTGTCAAGCGTGGCTAGCGCACCCGCCTCCCCCGTCCGCGTCCGTTTCTGCCCGTCGCCGACCGGCAACCCCCATGTGGGCCTGGTCCGCACCGCCCTGTTCAACTGGGCGTTCGCCAAGCACCACGGCGGCACCCTGGTCTTCCGCATCGAGGACACCGACGCGGCCCGCGACTCGGAGGAGTCGTACAACCAGCTGCTGGACTCGATGCGCTGGCTGGGCTTCGACTGGGACGAGGGCCCCGAGATCGGCGGCCCGCACGCGCCCTACCGCCAGTCGCAGCGCATGGACCTGTACAAGGACGTCGCGCAGAAGCTCCTGGACGGCGGCCATGCCTACCGCTGCTACTGCTCCCAGGCAGAGCTGGACACCCGCCGCGAGGCGGCGCGCGCGGCCGGCAAGCCCTCGGGCTACGACGGCCACTGCCGCGACCTCTCCGAGGCGCAGGTCGCCGAGTACCGGGCCCAGGGCCGCGAGCCGATCGTCCGCTTCCGTATGCCCGACGAGACGATCACCTTCACCGACCTGGTCCGCGGCGAGCTGACCTTCACCCCGGAGAACGTCCCGGACTACGGCATCGTCCGCGCGAACGGCGCCCCTCTCTACACGCTCGTCAACCCGGTCGACGACGCCCTGATGGAGATCACCCACGTCCTGCGCGGCGAGGACCTGCTCTCCTCGACGCCCCGTCAGATCGCCCTGTACAAGGCGCTGTTGGAGCTCGGCATCGCCAAGAGCGTCCCCGCCTTCGGTCACTTGCCGTACGTGATGGGCGAGGGCAACAAGAAGCTGTCCAAGCGCGACCCCGAGTCGTCCCTCAACCTCTACCGCGAGCGCGGCTTCCTGCCCGAGGGCCTGCTCAACTACCTCTCCCTGCTTGGCTGGTCGCTCTCGGCCGACCAGGACATCTTCACGATGGACGAGATGGTCGCGGCCTTCGACATCGCCGATGTGCAGCCCAACCCGGCCCGCTTCGACCTGAAGAAGTGCGAGTCGATCAACGGCGACCACATCCGCATGCTCGACGTGAAGGACTTCACCGAGCGCTGCGCCCCCTGGCTGAAGGCCCCGCACGCCCCCTGGGCCCCGGAGGACTTCGACGAGTCGAAGTGGCAGGCGATCGCCCCGCACGCCCAGACCCGGCTGAAGGTCCTCTCGGAGATCACGGACAACGTCGACTTCCTGTTCCTGGCGGAGCCGGTCTTCGACGAGGCGTCCTGGACGAAGGCGATGAAGGAGGGCTCCGACGCCCTGCTCCGCACGGCCCGCGAGAAGCTGGAGTCGGCGGACTGGACCTCCCCGGAGTCCCTCAAGGAGGCCGTCCTGACCGCCGGCGAGGCCCACGGCCTCAAGCTCGGCAAGGCCCAGGCCCCGGTCCGCGTCGCCGTCACCGGCCGCACCGTCGGTCTCCCCCTCTTCGAGTCCCTGGAAGTCCTGGGCAAGGAGACGACGCTGGCGCGCGTCGACGCGGCGCTGGCGAAGCTCACCGCGTGACCTGAACCACAGATGAGGGGCGGCACCCGGAGAACGGGGCCGCCCCTCCGGCGTTGCCGGGACGCGCGCACCGCCCCGGAGTTACGGTCGGACCATGAGCATTCGCGCCGTGGTCTGGGACGTTGACGACACTCTCTTCGACTACACGACCGCGGACCGTGAGGGCATGCGGGCGCATCTGGTGACCGAGGGGCTGATGAGCCGGTACGGCACCGCGGAGCAGGCACTCGACCATTGGCGGGAGATCACCGACCGGCAGTGGGCGCGGTTCTCGGCCGGCGAGGCGAGCTTCGAGGGGCAGCGGCGGGACCGGGTGCGGGTGTTCCTGGACGCGGAGCTGAGCGACGCCGAGGCCGATGACTGGTTCCAGCGGTACTTGGCGCACTACGAGGCCGCCTGGGCGCTCTTCCCGGACGTCCTGCCGGCACTGGAGAGCCTCGCCGCCAGCCATCGGCACGCCGTGCTCTCCAACTCCAGCATCCACGTCCAGGACCGCAAGCTGCGCCTGCTCGGCGTGCGGGACCGCTTCGAGGCCGTCCTGTGCGCCGCCGAACTGGGCGTCTCCAAGCCCGAGGCCGGGGCGTTCCTCGCCGCCTGCGCCGCACTGGAGCTGGCGCCGCACGAGGTGGCGTACGTCGGGGACCATCCGGAGATCGACGGGCGGGGCGCCGCCGACGCCGGGCTGCTGTCCGTCTGGATCGATCGCGGCACCGTGTCGGCCGGCGCCGGCGCACCCGTCGGCCCGCACCGGATCGGCACCCTCGCCGAACTCCCCGCGATCCTCGGCGCGGATACCCGTTTTGGAGCCCCGTCCACCTTCGGGTAATGTTC
This sequence comes from Streptomyces cinnabarinus, assembly GCF_027270315.1. NCBI lineage: Bacteria > Bacillati > Actinomycetota > Actinomycetes > Kitasatosporales > Streptomycetaceae > Streptomyces > Streptomyces cinnabarinus. The sequence continues at coordinate 6,296,524 of NZ_CP114413.1, forward strand.
TTTCTGCGCCGCCGAGGAGCGGGCCGAAAGGCCGGTGAACGGAGGCGCAAGCTAGAACAAGAACCCCTCTGGGGCTTGCGTTCCAGTGGCCTATGGTGTAATTGGCAGCACGACTGATTCTGGTTCAGTTAGTCTTGGTTCGAGTCCAGGTAGGCCAGCTCGCAGAGCTTATCTGCAACGCCCCCGTTGTGTAGCGGCCTAGCACGCTGCCCTCTCAAGGCAGTAGCGCCGGTTCGAATCCGGTCGGGGGTACGGTGATCTCCTTCGCGATGATCGCTAGGGCCCCCGTTGTGTAGCGGCCTAGCACGCCGCCCTCTCAAGGCGGTAGCGCCGGTTCGAATCCGGTCGGGGGTACTGACTGGTCTAAACCACATTGGTCTATGGTGTAATTGGCAGCACGACTGATTCTGGTTCAGTTAGTCTTGGTTCGAGTCCAGGTAGACCAGCTCGGACCTGCGGAAACGCAGTGTCCAACGCCCCCGTTGTGTAGCGGCCTAGCACGCCGCCCTCTCAAGGCGGTAGCGCCGGTTCGAATCCGGTCGGGGGTACTTCCGGCAAAGGCCCTTCACCTCGCGGTGGAGGGCCTTTCGCGTTGCCTACTCCAGGCCGTACCGCCGCGAGGACTCCTCCTCCTGGGCCAGCCGGTGCAACGCCCTGAGCATCGGCTCGACCAGCACCACGCCCAGCACCGCGACCTCCGCCTTCTCGGACTCCGTCACATGCGACTCCATGAACTCCATGTCCAGCTCGGCCACTTGGTGCATCAGCCGGGCGTAGGGCACAAGGCCTTCGATGCTCCACTCGTAGCCGATCCGCCGTAGCGCGGCCGCCGCCACCACGAGGGAGCGGAAGGACGGCGAGATCGTGGTCAGGGACTGCGCGTGGGACCAGCCCAGCCGGGCGAGCAGTTCCTCCATCGCGGCCCGCGCGCCCCGCACGAACTCGTCGTCGGCGTCCGGTTCCGGCACCTGTGGCAGTGCCCACACCGAGGCGCCCAGGCGCATCGCGCGGGGCAGGGAGTCGTCGTCGACATGGCCGAGCACCTCCCTGACCGTCGCCACCGGCACCCGGCCGACCTGGATCATCGCGCGCACCAGCCGCAGCCGGCGCAGATGCTCCTCGTCGTACTCGGCGGTGGTCGCGTTGATCTGGCGGCCCGGCGTCAACAGCCCCTCGCGCAGGTAGTACTTGATCGTCGCGGTGGACACACCACTGCGCTCGCTGAGTTCGGCCAGCCGCATCCCTTGACGCCTTTCCTTGGGCAGTGCCACTATCCAAGCACCGACCAAAAGGATAGTTCAGCTATCCAATAACGGGGAGAGGTCGTCATGGTGGCGAAGCCGGTGCTGGAGCGCACGACCGCGGATGCCAAGGGCGATGTGGTCGTCCTGCTCATCGGGATGCGCATCAACCGCTTCTGGGCGGTGCATCACTGGCTGCCGGTGGCCGTGGCCATGCCGCGGATGCTGCGGGAGCTGAGCAAGGACCGCGGCCAGGGCCTGCTCAGCCACGTCCTGCTCACCGCGTCGCCGCGGACGTACTACGTGGTGCAGTACTGGGAGTCCAAGGAGAAGCTCTACGCCTACGCGCACTCGCCGCGGATGCTGCACCACAAGGCGTGGTCGATCATCAACCGCAAGGAACGCGCGGGCAAGGCGCGCGGGCACGTGGGGCTCTGGCACGAGGCCTATGTGGTGCCCGAGGGCTCGTACGAGTCCATCTACGCGGACATGCCGGCCTTCGGACTCGCGGCGGCGCACGGGCAGGTGCCGCTGGAGCGGCGCGGGCGCACCGCGAAGGACCGGTACGCGCACCGCACGGCCGGGGCGGAGAAGGAGACTGCCTGACCCAAGGGGGGAGTCGAGGAGGGCCTGCCGCGGCGTTGAGGCAGGCCCTCCTCGGCGTGATCCGGAGGTCAGCCGGTGCGGCGCAGGGCCTCGGAGAGCCGGGCGGCGGCGTCGATGACCGCCTGCGCGTGCATCCGGCCCGGGTGGCGGGTCAGGCGCTCGATGGGCCCGGAGACCGACACAGCGGCCACGACGCGGTTGGAGGGGCCGCGCACGGGCGCGGAGACCGAGGCCACGCCCGGCTCGCGCTCACCGATCGACTGGGCCCAGCCGCGGCGCCGTACGCCCGACAGGGCCGTCGCCGTGAAGCGGGCGCCCTGGAGGCCGCGGTGCAGGCGCTCGGGCTCCTCCCAGGCCATGAGGATCTGGGCGGAGGAGCCCGCCTTCATCGTGAGCGTCGAGCCGACCGGGACCGTGTCCCTGAGGCCGGACAGGCGCTCCGCCGCGGCGACGCAGATGCGCATGTCGCCCTGGCGGCGGTAGAGCTGGGCGCTCTCGCCCGTGATGTCACGGAGGTGGGTGAGCACCGGGCCCGCCGTGGCGAGGAGACGGTCCTCGCCGGCCGCCGCGGCCAGCTCCGCAAGCCGAGGACCGAGAATGAAACGGCCCTGCATGTCGCGCGCCACCATACGGTGGTGTTCCAAAGCCACGGCCAGCCGGTGGGCCGTGGGTCGTGCGAGTCCGGTGGCCGCCACAAGCCCCGCGAGGGTGGCAGGCCCGGACTCCAGGGCGCTCAGGACAAGGGCTGCCTTGTCCAGAACGCCGACGCCGCTACTGTTGTCCATGAAACGATACTCACGTCTCACTCTGTGAAACGCAAGTTCCTTTTTTCGTGAGACGCGCAACCCTTGGAGACACAGCGGCCCGCAGACCAACGGGCCTGGCGGCGGCTGCCCGGTGAATCCAGGGGTGCGGGCGCCGCTTCCGGAAGATCTCTAGTTGGGCCGGGCACACCTTTGCCGGCCGGAGGGAAAGCGATGGGTAGGACACTCGCGGAGAAGGTCTGGGACGACCACGTCGTCCGGCGCGCCGAGGGCGAGCCCGACCTCCTCTTCATCGATCTGCACCTGCTGCACGAGGTGACCAGCCCGCAGGCCTTCGACGGCCTGCGCAAGAGCGGTCGCCAGGTCCGCCGGCTCGACCTGACCATCGCCACCGAGGATCACAACACCCCGACCCTCGACATCGACAAGCCCATCGCCGACCCGGTCTCCCGGGTCCAGCTGGAGACGCTGCGCAAGAACGCCGCCGAGTTCGGTGTGCGGCTGCACCCGCTGGGCGACGTCGAGCAGGGTGTCGTGCACGTCGTCGGCCCGCAGCTGGGCCTGACCCAGCCCGGTATGACCGTGGTCTGCGGCGACTCCCACACCTCCACGCACGGCGCCTTCGGCGGCCTCGCCTTCGGCATCGGCACCTCCCAGGTCGAGCATGTGCTGGCCACCCAGACGCTGCCGCTGGTCCGCCCGAAGACCATGGCCATCACCGTCGACGGCGAACTGCCCGACGGCGTCACTGCCAAGGACCTCATCCTGGCGATCATCGCCAAGATCGGCACCGGCGGCGGCCAGGGCTACGTCCTGGAGTACCGCGGCTCCGCCATCGAGAAGCTCTCGATGGAGGCCCGGATGACCATCTGTAACATGTCGATCGAGGCCGGTGCCCGCGCGGGCATGATCGCCCCCGACCAGACCACGTTCGACTACCTGGAGGGCCGTCCGCACGCCCCCAAGGGCGAGGACTGGGACGCGGCCGTCGCGTACTGGAAGACCCTGAAGACGGACGAGGACGCCGAGTTCGACGCCGAGGTCGTCATCGAGGCCGCCGAACTGTCGCCGTTCGTCACCTGGGGCACCAACCCCGGTCAGGGCGCGCCGCTTTCGGCGTCCGTCCCCGATCCTGCTTCGTACGAAGACGCTTCGGAGCGCCTGGCCGCCGAAAAGGCCCTGGAATACATGGGGTTGGAGGCCGGTCAGCCGCTCGGCTCCATCAAGGTGGACACCGTCTTCGTAGGCTCCTGCACCAACGGCCGCATCGAGGACCTGCGCGCCGCCGCCGAACTCGTCAAGGGCCGCAAAGTCGCCGACGGCGTACGGATGCTGGTCGTCCCCGGCTCCGCGCGGGTGGGTCTGCAGGCCGTCTCCGAGGGCCTGGACGTGGTCTTCAAGGAGGCCGGCGCCGAGTGGCGGCACGCGGGCTGCTCGATGTGCCTCGGCATGAACCCCGACCAGCTGGCCCCCGGAGAGCGCTCCGCGTCCACCTCCAACCGCAACTTCGAGGGCAGGCAGGGCAAGGGCGGCCGTACGCATCTGGTGTCGCCGCAGGTCGCGGCCGCCACCGCCGTGCTGGGCCACCTGGCCTCCCCGGCCGACCTGTCCGACGCCGAGCCCCGTACGCCCGCTGGAGTCTGAGAAGTCATGGAAGCATTCACCACGCACACCGGCCGGGGCGTCCCGCTGCGCCGTTCCAACGTCGACACCGACCAGATCATCCCTGCTCACTGGCTCAAGAAGGTGACCCGGGACGGTTTCGAGGACGGGCTGTTCGAGGCCTGGCGCAAGGACGGGTCGTTCATCCTCAACCAGCCCGAGCGGCAGGGTGCCACGGTGCTGGTCGCGGGTCCCGACTTCGGTACCGGGTCCTCCCGTGAGCACGCCGTCTGGGCGCTGCAGAACTACGGCTTCAAGGCCGTCATCTCCTCCCGGTTCGCCGACATCTTCCGCGGCAACTCGCTCAAGAACGGCCTGCTCACGGTGGTTCTGGAGCAGAAGATCGTGGACGCGCTGTGGGATCTCACCGAGGAGAACCCCGAGGCCGAGATCACCGTCGACCTGGAGAACCGCGAGGTGCGCGCCGAGGGCGTCACCGCCTCCTTCGAGCTGGACGAGAACTCCCGCTGGCGGCTGCTGAACGGCCTGGACGACATCTCCATCACCCTCCAGAACGAGGCCGACATCGCCACGTACGAGGCCAAGCGGCCGTCGTACAAGCCGCAGACGCTCCAGGCGTGACGCCGGACGGTCTCCGGAGCAACTGAACAGGTCGAGATTCGGCCACCGAAACACCCCCGCCGTACCCCCGATCAGCCCGATCGGGGGTACAGCTGCGTCTGCACCCGAACGGCTCCGCGCGCGCCGGTCGCCGCGCACAACTTCCCACGTTAGGAGGGGTGTTGTCGGGGTAGGCGAGCCTTGAGGCCAAGACCGTCGCGCGTGCTCGGAAGGCCGTTTGAGGCGGCAGTTGCACCCTGAGCAGGCGACAACTCGCCCCAGATGGCACAATCTGTGCATGGAACACGACGGCCAACTCCAGCTCTACGCGGCGGTCGCGGACCAACTCAAGGAAGCGCACACAAGAGTGCGCGCACTGCAAGTCCCGGAGGGCGTACGGATGGCGCTGACCCGGAAGCTGCTGGTCATTACGGCCGCGGCCAAGCACGATCTCGCCGATGCGGCAAGGCGTCTGGAGGCGTTCACGGCAGACCTCGACGCGGGTCGACTCCCCGACGACGAGGAACGCTGAGAGCTCCGTAGAGCGCCGAATCCGTTGCGGCACAAGGGTGATAAGCCCGTTTCGTGTTTGATTTGCGGTATATATCTGCCTAACGTGCGAAAAAGCTTGAACACTTTCGTTCTGGCGATGTCTCCGAAGGGGAAGACGTGAACAAGGCGCAGCTCGTAGAAGCGATTGCCGACAAGATGGGCGGCCGTCAGCAGGCCGCCGATGCTGTCGACCACGTACTGGACGCGATCGTCCGCGCGGTCGTCTCGGGTGAGCGGGTCTCCGTCACCGGCTTCGGATCGTTCGAGAAGGTCGACCGCCCCGCCCGGTACGCCCGTAACCCCCAGACGGGCGAGCGGGTTCGGGTCAAGAAGACCTCCGTTCCGCGCTTCCGTGCGGGTCAGGGCTTCAAGGACCTGGTGAGCGGCTCGAAGAAGCTCCCGCGCGGCGGCGAGGTCTCCGTGAAGAAGGCGCCCAAGGGCAGCCTGACCGGCGGCGCTTCCGCGACGGTCAAGAAGGCCGCGGCGAAGAAGGCCACCGCGAAGAAGGCCACGACCGCCAAGAAGACGGCGGCCAAGAAGACCACGGCGGCCGCGAAGAAGACCACGGCGAAGAAGACGACCGCGAAGAAGACCACGGCGGCCGCGAAGCAGACCACCGCGAAGAAGGCCACGACCGCCAAGAAGGCGACGGCCAAGAAGGCGCCCGCGAAGAAGGCGACCGCCAAGAAGGCCCCGGCCAAGAAGTCGACGGCCCGCAAGACCACCGCCAAGAAGACCACCGCCCGCAAGAGGTAGGGGCGCACGGGTACTCACGCGCCGGGCCGGACTCCCTGGGGAGTCCGGCCCGCGGCGCGTTCTGGGGGCTTGTCCGGCTTACAGGGTCTGCAGCGTGACGAGGGTGATGCGGAGCTGCTCCTTCGGGCCCTCGGTCTCGATGCGCACGCGTTGTCCGGGGCGCAGGAGGCGCAGCCCGCCGGCGTCGAAGGCCGCGGTGTCGAAGGGGACGGGGGTGCCGTCGTCCAGGAGGACCTGTCCGCTCCTGGTGTGCGGGTCGTACGTGTATGCGGTGGCCTGCATGGGGGTCAGCGTACGCCGCACAGGTCGTGGGGGGATCTGTTGTCGGTCGACTGCCGCGCCCCTGGGGAGCTACAGGCCCGCGATCAGGAGTTGTGCCGTCACTTCTGCCGTCCGGGGGCCTACGCCCAGTGCCAGCGCCGCCCGTAGGTCGTTGCCGGTGTCCACGTCCTGGCGTACCGAATCGACATCGGTGTGGGGGAGTTCCGCGGCCCCTGAGGCACGGTGGCGGGTGCGGGAATCCGGGCCGAACTCGGGGTGCAATTCCCGGCCCGGTGCGGCGGTCAGCAGTGTCGTGCCGATTGCTGCTGCATCGGGCAGAAAAGCGCGGGGGAATTGCGCGGCCGAGTCCAGTACCCGGGCCAATTCCAGCGGGCGCAGTGCGGGAAGGTCCGCGTTCAAAGCCGCCACGGCGCTTTCGGGGCGGGACCGGCGTACGATCGCCGCACCGTGCGCCAGCGCCGCGTTCAGGCCGTCTCCCGGCTCGTCGGGGACGATCCGGGCGCCCAGTGCGGCCAGCTCCCTGGCGGCCAGGTCGTCGTCCGTGACGACTGCCACATCCCGGACCGCCGCGCTGGCCAGCGCCGCCGCCACGGTGTCCTGGGCGAAGGCGAGGGCGAGAGCCGGGCGCAGCCCGTCGGCCGCCGTGTCCGAGAGCCTGCTCTTGGCCCGCGCCAGAGGCTTCAGGGGTATGACCAAGGTCCACTGCACGCGCGTTCGTACCTCTCTTGTCGCGGCCATTGTCACCCGGCTTTCACATCGGCCATCTGGCGGTCCGGTCAGTGGGGCGTACGGTGTTCTCGACAGACGGTCGGCCCGGGGCGACACTTGTGCGGCCCCCCAGGCCCTAGAGGAAGGTGTCCGCGTGCCCCGCCGCAGAATCGGCTTCTGGTATCGCTTGGCAGCGGTGATCGCCAAACCACCGCTGGTGGTACTGATCAAGCGGGACTGGCGCGGAATGGAGCACATTCCGGCCCACGGCGGATTTATCACCGTGGTGAACCACAATTCGCACGTCGATCCCTTCGCCTACGCGCACTTTCAGTACAACACCGGCCGCGTTCCGCGATTCCTCGCCAAGAGCGGACTTTTCAAGAAGGGATTCATCGGTTCCTTCATGCGCGGCACCGGTCAGATCCCCGTCTATCGCGAGACCACGGACGCGCTCAGCGCCTTCCGGGCCGCGATCGACGCCGTGGACCGCGGTGAATGCGTCGCCTTCTACCCCGAGGGCACCATCACCCGCGATCCCGACCAGTGGCCCATGACCGGCAAGACCGGCGCCGCGCGCGTGGCCCTGCAGACCAAGTGCCCGGTGATCCCGGTCGCGCAGTGGGGCGCCAACGAACTGCTGCCGCCGTACGCGAAGAAGCTCAACGTCCTTCCCCGCAAGACCTCGCGCGTGCTCGCGGGCCCGGCCGTGGACCTGTCGCGCTTCTACGACAAGGAGATGACCCCGGACCTCCTGAAGGAGGCCACCGAGGTCATCATGGCCGCCATCACCCGCCTGCTGGAGGAGCTCCGCGGTGAGCAGGCGCCCGTCGTGCCCTACGACCCGCGCCAGGAGCGGATCGAGCAGCGACGCAGGAGCCGGGCGGAGAGCGGGCACGAGACGGAGACCGGGCACGAGGCGCAGGCCGGGCACGAGGAGAAGAGCAAGTGAGCAAGCCCGTCAAGGCGGCCGTCTTCGGCACCGGATCGTGGGGCACCGCCTTCGGCATGGTGCTCGCCGACGCGGGGTGCGAGGTCACCCTGTGGGGGCGCCGCCCGGAACTCGCCGAAGCGGTCAACTCCACGCGTACGAACCCCGACTACCTCCCCGGAGTGGAACTCCCGGAGAACCTGCGGGCCACCACCGACGCCGCCGAGGCGGCCCGCGGCGCCGACTTCACCGTCCTCGCGGTCCCCTCGCAGACACTGCGCGGCAACCTCGCCGAGTGGACCCCGCTGCTCGCGCCGGACACGGTCCTCGTCTCCCTGATGAAGGGCGTCGAACTGGGCTCCGCGATGCGGATGAGCGAGGTCGTCGAGGACGTCGCCAAGGTGGGCGTGAACCGGGTCGCCGTGGTCACCGGACCCAACCTCGCCCGGGAGATCGCCGCGCGGATGCCGGCCGCGGCCGTGGTCGCCTGCACCGACGAGGCTGTCGCCCAGCGGCTCCAGGGTGCCTGCCACACGCCGTACTTCAGGCCGTACACCGAGACGGACGTGGTCGGTTGTGAGCTGGGCGGTGCGGTGAAGAACGTCATCGGGCTCGCCGTCGGCATCGCGGACGGCATGGGGCTCGGCGACAATGCCAAGGGCTCGCTCATCACCCGCGGCCTCGCGGAGACCGCACGGCTCGGCGTGGCGCTCGGCGCCGACCCGCTGACCTTCTCCGGACTCGCCGGACTGGGCGACCTGGTGGCCACCTGCTCCTCGCCGCTGTCCCGCAACCACACCTTCGGCACCAACCTCGGCAAGGGCATGACCCTCCAGGAGACCATCGCGGTCACCAAGCAGACCGCCGAGGGCGTCAAGTCCTGTGAGTCGGTGCTGGATCTGGCCCGCAGGCACGGCGTCGACATGCCGATCACCGAGACGGTCGTCGCCATCGTGCACGAGGGCAAGCCCCCTGTGGTCGCCGTCAAGGAGCTGATGTCGCGCAGCGCGAAGCCCGAACGACGCTGAGCGACGCAGGCTCCTGGGCGCTGTATCAGGCCCGTACCAACGGGTACTCTCAACGCGATATGAGCACCGAGAACAGCCCCCAGAGCCCTCAGCAGCCGCCTCGCAAGCCGCGCGTGGCCGTCGTGTTCGGCGGCCGCAGCTCCGAGCACGGGATCTCCGTGGTCACCGCCGGCGCCGTCCTCAAGGCCATCGACCGGACCAAGTACGACGTCCTGCCGATCGGCATCACCCAGGACGGCCGCTGGGCGCTCACCGCCGACGAACCGGAGCGCATGGCGATCAGCGACCGCCGTACGCCGAGCGTCGCGGAGCTCGCCGAGTCCAGCGAGGGCGCCGTGGTGCTCCCCGTCGACCCGGGCAACCGTGAAGTCGTCTACAGCGAGCCGGGATCGGTGCCCAAGGCGCTCGGCGAGGTCGACGTCGTCTTCCCCGTCCTGCACGGCCCGTACGGCGAGGACGGCACCCTGCAGGGCCTCCTGGAGCTGTCCGGCGTCCCGTACGTGGGCGCGGGTGTGCTCGCCTCGGCCGTGGGCCAGGACAAGGAGTACATGAAGCGGGTGTTCACCTCCTTCGGGCTCAAGGTCGGCCCGTACGTGGTGATCCGGCCGCGCGAGTGGCAGCAGGACGAGCCGGCCGCCCGCAAGAGGATCGTGGACTTCGCCGGTGAGCACGGCTGGCCGCTGTTCGTGAAGCCCGCGCGCGCGGGCTCGTCGATCGGCATCACCAAGGTGGACGACCTGTCCGGCCTGGACGAGGCCATCGCCGAGGCCCAGCGCCACGACCCCAAGATCCTCGTCGAGGCGGCCCTGCGCGGCCGTGAGATCGAGTGCGGGGTGCTGGAGTTCGAGGACGGCCCGCGCGCTTCGGTGCCCGCGGAGATCCCGCCGCCCGAGGCGCACGCGTACTACGACTTCGAGGCGAAGTACATCGACTCGACCCCGGGGATCGTCCCGGCCCCGCTGACCGCCGAGGAGACCGCGGAGGTCCAGAAGCTCGCCGTGGACGCCTTCGACGCGGCCTCCTGCGAGGGCCTGGTGCGGGCGGACTTCTTCCTCACCGAGGACGGCGAGTTCGTGATCAACGAGATCAACACGATGCCCGGCTTCACGCCGATCTCGATGTACCCGCAGATGTGGCAGGCGACCGGCATCGGCTACGTGGAGCTGGTGGACCGCCTGGTGCAGGCCGCGCTGCGCAGGTCGACCGGACTGCGGTGACTCTCCGCGCGGCCTAGTCGGCGATCCCTACGGGGATCGCCTTCTTCACGGCGGATGCCAGATCGATCAGCACAGCCGAGCTGTCGACCCCCTCCGGCACCGTCACCTCCACATACGCGGACCGATTCGCGCAGGTGAAGCGGTATGCCCCGCCCTCCTGCTGCTCCATCAGCCAGTCGACGCCGTTGACGCCGCCGGCCACCGCGTCCGCGTCGCCCCCCTCGGCCACCTTCGGATCGACCATCTTCGGCGGCCGGATCACACCGCAGCGCAGTATGATCTCCGGGCTTCCCCAGCCCGCGGTCAGCGTCGAGGCGGGCTCGGGATCACGGCGGCTCTCACCGGCCACCTTCGCGGGCAGCGCTTTGTCCAGGTTCTGACACAGCCCTGCGACCTTCGTGCCCGGGGAGGGAACCGTCGCCGACCCGCCGTCGTCTGCTGAGGAGCAGCCCGCGACGGTGATCGACAGGACCAACGCGGGCAGACCGATGAGCCGGTGACGCAAAGAGTTCACCGGCCAAGGGTAGACGGGGGCTACAGATGGACGACGGGGCAGGTCAAAGTACGGGTGATGCCGTCCACTTGCTGGACCTTGGCGACCACCATGCGGCCGAGGTCGTCCACGGTGTCGGCCTGCGCGCGCACGATCACGTCATACGGTCCTGTCACATCCTCGGCCTGGATGACTCCAGGGATCTTGCTGATCGTCTCGGCGACGGTCGACGCTTTGCCGACCTCCGTCTGGATCAGGATGTACGCCTGTACCACGGAACCTCCAGGGCGGCCACGAGGATCATGTGGGGAAAAGGAACGCCACGGTATCGCGTCGTCGCTCGTCACGGGGAGACCCGCGGGGGCCGGGGGTCCCGCGCCGGGGTGCAGGCACGACAGTGGTTGACGGTCACCTCGACCGTATCGAGGACAGTAGAGAGACGCGACCGGGAACGGACAGGGACAGAAGGGGCGTAAGGGCAATGAAGGGCACTGTTGGTGAGCTCGGGGAGTTCGGGCTCATCAGGGAGCTCACCTCCCGTCTCACCACCACCCCGGCGGTCCGGGTCGGCCCCGGCGACGACGCCGCGGTGGTCGCCGCGCCCGACCGCAGGGTCGTGGCGAGCACCGACATCCTGGTGGAGGGCCGGCACTTCCGCCGCGACTGGTCCACCGCCTACGACGTGGGCCGCAAGGCCGCCGCGCAGAACCTCGCGGACATCGCGGCCATGGGCGCCGTACCGACCGCGCTGCTGCTCGGTCTGGTCGTCCCCGCCGAGCTTCCGGTGACCTGGCCGACCGAGCTGATGGACGGCCTGCGCGACGAATGCCAGGTGGCCGGCGCCTCCGTGGTCGGCGGGGATGTCGTACGCGGCGACTCGATCATGGTGTCGATCACCGCGCTCGGCGATCTGCGCAACCAGGAGCCCGTCACCCGGGCCGGCGCGCAGCCCGGCGACCTAGTCGCGGTGACCGGCTGGCTGGGCTGGTCCGCCGCCGGGTACGCCGTGCTGTCCCGGGGCTTCCGCTCGCCGCGGGCCTTCGTGGAGGCGCACCGGCGCCCGGAGCCGCCGTATCACGCGGGGCCCGCCGCGGCCGGGCTCGGGGCGACCGCCATGTGCGACGTCAGCGACGGGCTGATCGCCGACCTCGGGCACATCGCCGAGGCCAGCAAGGTGCGGATCGACATCCGCTCCGGCGCGATCGACATCCCGTCCCAGATGAACGACATCGGGCAGGCCGTCGGCGTCGACCCCATGCAGTGGGTGCTGACCGGGGGAGAGGACCACGCGATCGTGGCGACCTTCCCGCCGGACGTGAAGCTGCCCGCCCGCTGGAAGGTCATCGGCGAGGTCCTCAACCCCTCGGCGCTGCCCCAGGTGACGGTCGACGGGGCGCCCTGGACCAGCAAGGGCGGCTGGGACCACTTCGGGGACATCGAGTCGTGAGCGCGCCGCCGAGGGTGCTGACGGTCGCGGGTTCCGACTCCGCCGGCGGGGCCGGGATCCAGGCCGACCTGAAGACGATGCTGGCCCTCGGCGTGCACGGCATGAGCGTGATCACCGCCGTCACCGCGCAGAACTCGCTGGGTGTGCAGGGTGCCTGGCCGCTGCCCGTGGAAGCGGTGATCGCGCAGTACCGCAGTGTGGTCGACGACATCGGCGTCCAGGCCGTGAAGACCGGCATGCTGGCCTCCGCCGAACTGGTGGAGGCGGTGGCCGAGTTGCTCGGCGGCACGGACGCGCCCGCCGTCGTTGATCCGGTCGGCGGCTCCAAGCACGGCGACTCGCTGCTGGCCGCCTCCGCGCTGGACTCCGTACGCACCAAGCTGCTGCCGGTGGCCACGGTCGCGACGCCGAACCTCGACGAGGTGGCCCAACTCACGGGTCTGCGCGTCGACTCCGAGGACGATCTGCGCCGGGCCGCGGCGGCCGTGCTGGCCTACGGGCCGCGCTGGGTCGTGATCAAGGGCGGCCATCTCGCGGGCGACGCCGTGGATCTGCTCACCGACGGCTCCGAAGAGCACTGGCTGCGGGCGCCGCGGCACGACAACCGGCACACCCACGGCACGGGCTGCACGCTCGCCTCGGCCATCGCCTCGGAGCTGGCGAAGGGGCGGGCGGTGCCGGAGGCGGTGACGGCGGCCAAGGCGTACGTCACGGGGGCCATCGCCGCCGGGTTCGCGCTCGGCGGCGGGATCGGGCCGGTGGATCACGCCTGGGCGCTGAAGAGGCGCTGAAGCTGAAGCGGCATTGAGGGCATGCAAAAAGCCGGTCCACCGGAAGGTGGACCGGCTCAGTGCAGCGAACCAGCAGTGGCCGCGCGCTCAGCGATGTGTCAGCGCGAGACCTTGCCGGCCTTGATGCACGAGGTGCAAGCGTTCACGCGCTTCGGCGTCCCGCCGACCACGGTACGGACGCGCTGGATGTTCGGGTTCCAGCGGCGGGACGTACGGCGGTGCGAGTGCGAGATGTTGTTGCCGAAGCCCGGCCCCTTGCCGCAGACGTCGCAGTTGGCAGCCACGGGTCACTCCAAAGACTTCAGATGCACTTACGGTTGATCCCGGCAGGCCGGGATCGAGATCGCAGGATCAGAGATCTGAGTGGCGTTGCCAGGGGGAATGGCCCGATCTGGATCGGGCAACCGGAGCAGCATACAACGGCTGCGCCAGTAGAACGAAACTACCATGCCTGCTCAGGGGACCGCTCCCGGCCCTCTTCCGGTGGACCCGGCCCCTGGGTCTACGCTGCGTCCCACGGTCGGCAGCTCGTCGGCAGCTCAAGGAGGCGCAGGTGGCGCAGGTGCCGCAGACATTCTTCGATGCTCTCGCGGTACGCACCTGGTGCGGCCTCGCGCTGGAAGCGCTCGGGCGCGCGCGCGAGGAGATCGACGCGATCAACGTCTACCCCGTGGCCGACGGGGACACCGGCACGAACCTGTATCTGACCGTGGAGTCGGCGGCGGCCGCCGTGGACGCGGTGTTCATCGGCCATGAGGCGGGCTCCCAGGGCGCCGGACCATCTGTGCCCTCCCTCGCCGACGCCGTGCGCGCGATGTCGCACGGCGCGCTGATAGGGGCACGCGGGAACTCCGGGACGATCCTGGCGCAGCTCCTGCGCGGCATGGCCCAGGTGCTGGCCGCCGACAGTGACCCGTCTCACGCCGACGCGAGCGGACTCCGGCTCGCCCTGCGGCAGGCCGCCGACTCCGCGCGCCAGGCCGTCGCCCACCCGGTCGAGGGCACGATCCTCACCGTCGCCTCGGCCGCCGCCGACGCGGCCGACGGGGCGGAGGGCGACTGCGGGTCGGTCGCGCGGGCCGCCTACGAAGGCGCGCGCGCCGCCCTCGCCGCCACTCCGCACCAGCTCGCCGTGCTGGAGCGCGCGGGAGTGGTGGACGCCGGGGGGCGCGGGCTCGTCACGGTTCTCGCGGCGCTGGTGGAGACGTTCACGGGGGAGAAGCCCGTGCTCACCGCCGTCCACGCGCACGTGGCGCTCGACAGCCCCGGTGACTGCGCGTCCCCGGAGGGGGCCGGCCCCGCCTTCGAGGTGATCTACCTCCTGGAGGCCGAGGACGCCGCCGTGGCCCGGCTGCGGGAGCGGCTCGACGGACTCGGGGACTCGCTGGTCGTGGTCGGCGGGGACGGCCTGTGGAACGTCCATGTGCACGTCGACGACGCCGGTGCCGCCGTGGAGGCGGGCGTCGAGGCGGGACGGCCGTACCGGATCCGGATCACGCACTTCGGTGCCGGGGACGTCCACACCACCGGCGCGGAGCGGCCGCCCCGGGAGCGCGCCCAGCGCGCCGTCGTGGCCGTCGTCCCCGGGCAGGGCCTCGCCGGGCTCTACACCGAGGCCGGCGCCACCACCGTTCTCGCCCGCCCCGGGGAGCCCCCCGCCAGCGGGGAGCTGGTGCAGGCCGTACGGCGGGCCCACGCGCGGGAGGTCGTGCTGCTGCCCAACGACGCCGACCTGCGCCACACCGCGGCCGCGGCCGCCGAGCAGGCCCGCGCGGAGGGCATCCGGGTCGCGCTGATCCCCACCCGGTCCGCGGTCCAGGGGATCGCCGCGCTCGCCGTGCACGAGCCCGAGCGGCGCTTCGACGAGGACGTCGTGGCGATGACCTCGGCGGCCGGCGCCACCCGCTACGCCGAGGTCGCCGTCGCCGAACGCCAGTCCTGGACCATGGCCGGGATCTGCCAGGCCGGGGACGTCCTCGGCCTCATCGACGGCGATGTCGCCGTGATCGGCGCGGACGTCTTCGCCGCCGCCGAGACCGTGTTGGACCGCATGCTCGCGGCCGGCGGCGAGCTGGTCACCCTCGTCCTCGGCGACGAGGCGCCCGACGGGATCGCCGAGCACCTCGAAGCGCGCGTGCGGGAGTCCTACCTCGCCGTGGACACCGTGGTGTACCGGGGCGGGCGGCAAGGGGCACTGCTGCTCATCGGGGTCGAGTAGCGGGCCCCTGCTCACCGGGGTCGAACAGCCGGCCCCGCTCAGTCCTCCTCGACCGTCTCCAGGAGCTGCTCCGCCTCCGCGCGCCGCTCCTCGGCCGCCCCGTCCTCCTCGGCCGCGTCCGCGTAGGCGGACAGCACGGCACGCGCGCGTGCGGCCGCCTCCGCCGGGCGGCCCAGGTCCGCAGCCAGCCAGCCCGCGGCCAGTTCGGCGCCGGTGCGGGCGTGCAGACCGTCGTCCCCGAGCGCCGCGAACACCGTGACCGCCTCGGCCATCCGGGCCAGCGCCGCGTCCAGGGCGGACCGGATCGAGTCGTCCCCGTCGTCCTCGGCCGCGGAACGGGCGAGCAGGTCGCCGAACTGGCGGTGGGTGTGGCCCAGCTCGGCGGTGAGCCGGGCGCGCGTCTCCTCGTCGGGCGCGTCCGCCAGCGCCGCCGCGCACTCCCGGACCGCGTTCTTCATCAACTCCCGCGCGGGATCCGCGCCGTCCTCGGCACGCAGCGCGAGCCACGCGCGGGCACGCAGAGCGCGCACCAGACCGTGGATGTTGCCCAGCTCGCGCCACAGGTCACCCGCGCGCGTGTAGGCCCGGTCCGCCTCCTCGTGCAGCCCCGCCTGCCCGAGGGACTCGGCGGCGAGGTGCGCCAGCGTCGCGTGGTCGTGCTGCTCGGGCCAGTGCCGGGCGATCTCCGCCGCCTGAAGCCGCCGTTCGGCCGCCTCCCGGTACTCGCCCAGCTCGCTCAGACAGTCACCGAGCCACCACTGCGTCTGGACGACCGCCCCGTCGCCGTGCGTCTCCGCGCTCAGGTCCGGCAGCGCCGACTCCAGCACCTCGGCGGCCTCCGCCCAGCGCCCCTGCCGCAGCAGGAACCCGCCGAGCTGATGCCGCGCCCAGGCGCCGAGCGTCGGCCCCTCGCCCGCCTCGTCGGCCCAGTGCGCCGCCTCCAGGGCGTGCTCGGCGGCCTCGTCGGACAGGCCCCGGCCGCCGAGGACCTCGGCGAGCTGGAGGTGCAGCTGCGCCCGGCCCGGCGCCTCCAGCCGCGGCCCGCCGTGCTCCAGGGCCGCCCGCAGCGCCCGCTCCGCCTCCGCCGTGTCGCCCAGGTGGTGGGCGAGCCCGGCCAGCCGGGCCTCGTACTCCACCGCGAACCACGGCAGCCCGGCCCCGACGAACGCCGCCGAGGCCCGCGCGAACAGCCGGGCGGCGCCCGCCACATCGCCCGAGAGCGCCGCCAGCTCGGCGAGCATCGCCTGCGCCTCGGCGGACCGCGAGGCGAGCCGTACGTCGTCCTCGGTACGTCCGTCCACCAGCGCCAGCACCTCCCGCGCCGCCGCCTCCGCGGCGCCCACGACCGCCGGGTCCACCGGCTCGTCGGCCTCGTGGACCTGCCGCATCAGCACCCGGGCCCGGCCCATCAGCACCGCCGCCGTCTGCCGCAGACCCGTGCCGTCCTCGGCGTACAGCGCGAGCACCTCGTCATAGGGCCCGCCGACCCCCGCGAGGGCCTCCGCCAGGCGCCCGGTCAGGGCACGGACGTACGCCGCACGCGTGCGTGCCGCCAGTGCCTCGCCCGGGTCGCCCGCCTCGGCGTACAGCTCCGCGGCCCGCTCGAACAGCTCGACGCCCTCGGGGCCGAGCTCCATCGCCCGGTGATCCATGATCTCCGCGTGGTCCCGCGCGTCCAGCTCGGTGCCCTCGGCGGCCCGTGCCACCGCCGCCCACGCCTGCACGGCGTCCGGCTGCAAGGTGTCCGACAGCCGCCGGGCCTCGGCCAGCAGGGTCGGCAGATCCGCCTCCACGGGCTCATCCTGCGCCGGAACCTCCGGCACCGGAACAGTGCCGGAAGCCACCGTGCCACGCGCCGAACGCACCCCCAGCGGCAACCGCTCCACCAGCGGTTCCTGCGCCATACGCGCGCGTGCCAGCTCACTCACCCGCGCGGTGCCGTTGCGCAGATCGAACCGGCCGGCCAGCTCCAGCGCCTCCGCACGCGCGTGCGCGGCCAGTTCCCGCGCCGTCCAGGTGCGCCCCGCCGGCCCCGGCACCCGCTGCCCGCCGAGCCCCAGGCCGGACAGCCGCTCCATGAGCAGCGTCACCACGGACAGGAACTCCAGCCTGCTGCGCGGATGCCCGGAGTCGGTGAAGTACGCCGGACGCTCCGCGAGCAGTTCGAGACCGCGCGCCTCGTTGCCGGTCAGCGCGCAGAACTCCACATGGTCCGCGTACGCCCCGCGCATGCTCTCCATGGGCCGCACCAGCCGGAAGCCCCGCAGATGGTGGGCGCGCGCCTCGTCCACCCGGTCGAGCCGCAACAGGGGCACCAGGGAGGAGGCGAGCGCCGTGTGCGGCTCGTGGGCGCAGGTGAACTCGCCCTCCAGGACCGGCCGCCACAGTTCGAGCGCCCGCTCGTCCCGGCCGCGCTCCGCCTGCCACCAGCCCTGCCCGTGCAGCTCGCAGGCGGGACAGTCGGCCATCGGGTCCCGGTCGGCGGCCAGCCACGCCGCGTACGCCCGCTCCGCCCGCGGCAGGTCCCCGATGTGCGCGGCCACACTGAACTCACTGCTGCGCACGGCACGTTCGGAGTGCCCGGCGAGCCGGTAGCGGTGCTCCATCTCGCCGAGCCACTTCTCTATGGACGCCAGCGGCACGTGCGGCTGGTCGAGCATGCCGGACGTCATCCACTTGAACACCCAGTGCAGGGAGTGCGCCTCCTGCGCGTCGAAGTCCCCGGGCCGCTCGTCCCACATGCGCAGCAGCCGCGCGAAGGGGACGAACATCTTGTCCTTCTCGGAGCTGTAGTTGTAGACCGTCAGCTGGTGCCCGAGCGCCTCGATCACCGCGAGCGGCATGCCCAGCGTCTCGGCCTCCGCGAGCAACTGCTCCGCCCGCGCGTTGCGGGCCGGGCCCTCGGGCAGCTCGGCGTTCTCCGCCATCGCCCGGCGCAGCGCGTCGAAGTCCGTGATCCCGGTCATCAGCGACCCTCCTCGCCGTTCGTGGCCCACTCCAGCAGAGAGATGAAGGCCCGGTTCAGCAGCGCCGAGTCCGCGGGCCTGAGCGGCCGCTGCGCCATCAGCAGCGCTTGTCCGTACAGGGACTCGGTGGCGGTGCCGATCAGTTCCGCGTCACCCAGCGAACTGATCCTCCGGATCAGCGGGTTGAGGTGGTTGAGCACCAGACGCGCGCGGGGCGCGCCACCGCGCAGCGAGCCCAGGATGCCCGCCCACAGATCGTCCGCCCGCTCCTCCGCCTCGGCCCGCGCCTGCTCGTGCCGGGCCGCCCGGTCGTCCAGGTGCAGCGCGGGCACGGACAGCGGATGGAAGGCCCGCAGCACCACATCGCAGCCCAAGGGGTCCAGCTTGGCCCGCGCCGCCGCCAGGAAGCCGGACAGCGCCAGTTCCTCGGCCGGGTCGACGGAGTCCAGATGCGCGGTCACGGTGTCCGCGTCCAGCTCGGCGACGACCGTCCCCGGGCGCACCGACGGCACCGCCTCGACCAGTTCGCTGTCGTAGGTGTAACCGCCGTTGATCACCCCGATGCCCTGTGCGGACGCGATCGGCGCGACCTGCCGGTACTCCTCGACGGTCCGCGTGAAGTGCACGACCGGGTGCCGCTGCGCGAACTCCTCCAGGGACAGCCGCCCGTCGGTCGTCTCGAACGGCAGCCACGGCAGCATCGTGCGCAGCATCTCCCTGTCGTGCCGCGCCAGGGACTTCACGCCCAGGTGGTGCACCGACAGGAAGGCCGCGAGACGTTCCGGATCACCGGCCGCCAGCCCCGTCAGCCAGGAGCGAATCCTTTCGCCGAGCGCCTCCCGTACGGCCGCGAGCGTCTCGTCCTCGTACAGCGACTCGCGCGAGGCGGTGGGCCGCAGACTGTCCGTGTCGAGCACACAGCGCACGAAGAACGCCCAGTCCGGCAGCAGCTGTTCGGCCCGCTCGGTCAGCAGCATGCCCTTCAGATGCACCCGGTGACCGGCACGCTGGGCCGGGCTGACCGCCGACGGCAGCACGTACGCCACCCCGCGGATCCCGGCCAGCGGAACGTTCAGCCCGATCGAGTCCAGCGGAGTGAACCCGAACAGATCATGACAGTGCCGGGCCAGCGCCACCCGCCGGTTCGCGGGCGAGGGGTAGACGCGGTCCCAGGGCGCCGGCAGATCGGTGACCTCCTCCTCGTCCACGCGTACGTCGTACGGCAGCAGCGAGCCGAAGTCCCGGGCCAGTGCGAGCACCCGCTCCCGCGTCAGCCACTCCCCGGCACCGGCCCGCGCCACCAGGTGCACGGTGGTGCCCGGTTCGGGGCGCTCGGCGTCCGGCAGCGTCCGCACGGTGTACGAACCCTGGTCCGTCGCCGTCCACTCCACCGGCGGCGCGTCCGGCGTCCGGGCGCTGCGGCTGACCACCCGGATCCGCTCGGCGACCACGAAACAGGCCAGCAGGCCGATGCCGAACTGGCCGAGGAAGTCCGAGCGGACCGCCTGAAGACCGTCCGCCCGTTTGGAACTGCGGCCGATCGTCGCCAGCAGACTGTGCACATCGGACTCGGTCAGCCCGATACCGGAGTCCTCCACCCGCAGGGCGCCGCCGTCGGAATCGACGTACAGCCGCACCCGTGCCGGGGCGTCCGGCTGTTCGGCCCGCCGGGCGGTGATGGCGTCCACGGCGTTCTGCAGCAGCTCGCGCAGATAGACCTTCGGACTGGAGTAGAGGTGATGGGAGAGCAGGTCCACCAGGCCGCGCAGGTCGACCTGGAACGTATGAGGTGACTGGGGTGCCTGGGATGACTGTGAGGTCTGGGAGTCCATCGTCGCTGCGCCGGTGGGGGGAGTGCGTCGGCGCGGGGTCGGGCGGTCCGTGTGAGGCGGTGACCGCGAGGGATGGCCGTAGGACGCGTCATCCTAGGCCCCAACCAGCCGTCTGACCAGGGCTTTCCTTGGACTTTACGGTCAAGGCGGGCACGAGGTCTGCGGCGATGTCAGTGTCGTGGTGTGCAATGGATCTCGTGCCCGCACTGCAAGAACCACTCCAGCAGCCACTGAAGTCGGTGCTCGGCCCCGCCACCGCGAAGGTGATGGCCGAGCACCTCGGCCTGCACACCGTCGGCGACCTCCTGCACCACTACCCGCGCAGATACGAGGAGCGCGGCCAGCTCACCCACCTCGCCGACCTCCCCATGGACGAGCACGTCACGGTGGTCGCCCAGGTCGCCGACGCCCGGCTGCACACCTTCGCCTCCGCCAAGGCCCCGCGCGGCAAGGGCCAGCGCCTGGAAGTCACCATCACCGACGGCAGCGGCCGGCTCCAACTGGTCTTCTTCGGCAACGGCGTTCACAAGCCCCACAAGGAGCTCCTGCCGGGCACCCGCGCGATGTTCGCGGGCAAGGTCTCCGTCTTCAACCGCCGCCTCCAGCTCGCCCACCCCGCCTACGAACTCCTGCACGGCGACGGCGAGGAGACGGTCGAGACCTGGGCCGGCGCCCTGATCCCGATCTACCCCGCCACCGCCAAACTGGAGTCCTGGAAGATCGGCAAGGCGCTCCAGACGGTCCTGCCGACCGCCCAGGACGCGGTGGACCCCCTCCCGGACACCCTCCGCGCGGGCCGCGGGCTCGTGCCGCTCCCCGAAGCCCTGCTGAAGATCCACCGCCCGCACACCAAGGCGGACATCGCCGACGCCCGCGCCCGCCTGAAGTGGGACGAGGCCTTCGTCCTCCAGGTAGCCCTGGCCCGCCGCCGCCACGCGGACGCCCAACTCCCGGCAGTGGCCCGCAACCCCCTGCCGGACGGCCTCCTGTCGGCCTTCGACGACCGCCTGCCCTTCACCCTCACCGAGGGCCAGCAGCGGGTGACCGGCGAGATCTTCACCGACCTGGCGACCGAGCACCCGATGCACCGGCTCCTGCAAGGCGAAGTCGGATCCGGGAAGACGATGGTGGCCCTGCGAGCCATGCTCGCCGTCGTCGACGCCGGTGGCCAGGCCGCCATGCTCGCGCCCACCGAGGTGCTGGCCCAGCAGCACCACCGTTCCGTCGTCGAGATGATGGGGGAGCTGGCCGAGGGCGGCATGCTCGGGGGAGCCGAGCACGCGACCAAGGTGGTGGTGCTGACCGGGTCCATGGGAGCCGCCGCCCGGCGGCAGGCGCTGCTCGACCTGGTGACCGGCGAGGCCGGGATCGTCATCGGGACGCATGCGCTGATCGAGGACAAGGTGCAGTTCCACGACCTGGGACTCGTCGTCGTCGACGAACAGCACCGCTTCGGCGTCGAACAGCGCGACGCCCTGCGAGGCAAGGGCAAACAGCCGCCCCATCTGCTCGTCATGACGGCCACACCCATCCCGCGCACGGTCGCCATGACCGTGTTCGGCGATCTGGAGACCTCCGTCCTCGACCAGCTCCCGGCCGGGCGCTCACCGATCGCCAGCCATGTCGTCCCGGCCGCCGACAAGCCGCACTTCCTCGCCCGTGCCTGGGAGCGGGTGCGCGAGGAGGTCGAGAACGGCCATCAGGCGTACGTCGTCTGCCCCCGGATCGGGGACGAGGAGGACGACCCCAAGAAGGCCCGGAAGTCCGCCGAGGACGAGGCGGAGAAACGCCCGCCGCTGGCAGTTCTGGAAGTGACCGACCAGCTGGCCAAAGGCCCGCTCGGCGGCCTGAAGGTGGAGGTGCTGCACGGCCGTATGCACCCCGACGACAAGGACGCGGTCATGCGCCGGTTCGCCGCCGGGGAGACGGACGTCCTGGTCGCCACCACCGTCATCGAGGTAGGGGTCAACGTCCCCAACGCCACCGCCATGGTGATCATGGACGCCGACCGCTTCGGCGTCTCCCAGCTCCACCAGCTGCGCGGCCGGGTCGGCCGTGGCTCGGCCGCGGGCCTGTGCCTGCTGGTCACCGAGATGCCGGAGGCCAGCGCCGCCCGCCAGCGCCTCAACGCCGTGGCCGCCACCCTCGACGGCTTCGAACTCTCCCGCATCGACCTGGAACAGCGCCGCGAGGGCGACGTCCTCGGCCAGGCCCAGTCCGGCGCCCGCACCAGCCTCAGGATGCTGGCGGTCATCGAGGACGAGGAGATCATCGCGGAGGCGAGGGAGGAGGCGACGGCAGTGGTGACGGCGGACCCGGAGCTCCGAGACCTCCCGGGCCTGAGAACGGCCCTGGACGCCCTCTTGGACGAGGAGAGAGAGCAGTACTTGGAAAAGGGGTGAGAGAGACTTTCCCAGGGGCGCGGCGAACTGCGCGACCAGCCACACTGATACCCAAAGCCGCCCACGACGAAGGACCGAAGATGACCCGCGTGATCGCCGGCGCAGCCGGGGGCCGTCGCCTCGCCGTGCCGCCAGGCACCGGCACCCGCCCCACCTCCGACCGCGCACGCGAGGGCCTCTTCTCCACCTGGCAGTCCCTCCTGGGCTCCCCTCTGGACGG
Source organism: Streptomyces cinnabarinus (assembly GCF_027270315.1). Lineage (NCBI taxonomy): Bacteria > Bacillati > Actinomycetota > Actinomycetes > Kitasatosporales > Streptomycetaceae > Streptomyces > Streptomyces cinnabarinus. The sequence continues at coordinate 6,319,201 of NZ_CP114413.1, forward strand.
CGAACGCGTCCTGGACCTCTACGCCGGATCGGGCGCCGTGGGCCTGGAGGCCCTCTCCCGGGGAGCGAGCCACACCCTCCTGGTCGAGGCAGACGCCAGAGCGGCCCGAGTCGTCAGGGAGAACGTCAAGAACCTCGGCCTCCCCGGCGCCGAGGTCCGCGCGGGCAAAGCGGAACAAGTCATCCACGCGGCGCCCCCGCAGGAGCCGTACGACATCGTCTTCCTGGACCCTCCGTACGCCGTCACGGACGACGATCTTCGGGAGATTCTCCTCACACTCCGCTCGGGGGGCTGGCTCGCGAAGCACGCGCTCGTCACCGTGGAGCGCAGCACCAGAGGTGGCGAATTCCGGTGGCCGGACGGTTTCGAGGCGATCCGGGCCCGTCGCTACGGCGAGGGAACGTTTTGGTACGGTCGCGCCGCCTCAACGTGCGAAGACGCACGATGACCGGACCGGAGAGCGAGGGACCTCAAGTGCGCCGTGCCGTCTGTCCCGGGTCGTTCGACCCGATCACCAATGGACATCTCGACATCATCGCCCGCGCCTCCAGGCTGTACGACGAGGTGTATGTCGCGGTGATGATCAACCAGTCGAAGAGGGGCCTGTTCGAGGTCGAGCAGCGGCTCGAACTGATCAGCCGGGTCACCGCCGAGTACGGCAACGTCCGGGTCGAGGCCTTCCACGGCCTCCTCGTCGACTTCTGCAAGCAGCGCGACATCCCCGCCATCGTCAAGGGCCTGCGCGCGGTCAGCGATTTCGACTACGAGCTTCAGATGGCCCAGATGAACAACGGCCTCTCGGGTGTCGAGACCCTCTTCGTCCCGACCAACCCGACCTACAGCTTCCTGTCCTCCTCGCTCGTCAAGGAGGTCGCGACGTGGGGCGGCGATGTCTCGCACCTGGTGCCGCCCGCCGTGCTGGAAGCCCTGAACGAGCGGCTGCGCAGGGACTGATGGGGCTACAGTCGTCCCGTCCGTCTCCAACACAGCTGTAGAGAGTGGCGAGCACACGATGGACGTGCAGAAGAAGCTCGACGAGATCGTCGCGGCGGTCTCCAGTGCCCGGTCGATGCCGATGTCGGCCTCGTGCGTGGTCAACCGCGCCGAGCTGCTCTCGTTGCTCGAAGAGGTCCGCCAGGCCCTGCCCGGCTCCCTCGCGCAGGCCCAGGAGCTGATCGGCGACCGTGACCAGATGGTCGAGCAGGCCCGCCAGGAGGCCGAGCGGATCATCCAGGGCGCGCACGCCGAGCGCGGCTCGCTGATCTCGGACACGGCGGTCGCCCGCCGCTCCCAGGCCGAGGGCGACCGGATCCTCGCCGAGGCCCGCAAGGAGGCCGAGGAGGTCCGCGCCGAGGCCGACGACTACGTCGACTCCAAGCTCGCCAACTTCGAGGTCGTCCTCACCAAGACCCTCGGCTCCGTCGGCCGCGGCCGCGAGAAGCTCCTCGGCACCGGCCCGGGCGTCGACGAGCAGGGCTACGAGGACGAGGACGCCCCCGAGCGCAGCCACGACCCGGAGACCCTGCGCCGGACCGCCGACGAGTACGTCGACGTCAAGCTCGGCGCCTTCGAGGCGGTGCTCGCCAAGACGCTGGAGGCGGTCGGCCGCGGTCGCCAGAAGCTGCACGGCCGGATCGCCACCGATGACCTCGGCGCCCTCGGCGACGACCTCAGCACCGTCCAGCACTCCAGTGACGCCGACTATCTCGCCGACCTGGCGGCCCTCGCCGAGCGGGACGCCCCGGCCCCGGCCCCGCAGCAGCAGCCCGAACAGCCGGAGTACGCCCCGCAGCAGCCGTCGTACGACCCCTACGGCGGCTACCAGCAGCCGGCCTACGCCCAGCAGGACCCGTACGGGTACCAGCAGGCGGATCCCTACGCCTACCAGGGCTACGACGCCCAGCAGGCGGCGTACGACCCGAACCGGATGCCCCAGCAGGGCCAGCAGTCCCCGCAGGGCCAGCAGGGGTACGCCCTCGACGAGACCAGTCTCTTCGACACCAGCATGATCAGCGCGGAGCAGTTGCGGGCCTACGAGCAGGGTCGCGGCCAGTAGGGGATCCACCGGATTGGGCTGTGAGCGAAAGGTCCAGTATCCTGGCTCTTCGGTCGCGCGTACGTCCGCGATCAACGCTGCCCGGGGACACCGAGGGCGGCGTCCCTCTGAGCTGAGAAGATCGAAAGCAGGAATGGCTCTGAACGCCCGCCTCGACCACCGCAACCCGCTCGTGTTCGACACACACGAGCTGGGGCGGCGTCCTGGCGCGCTCCAGCGCCTGAACCGCTCGATCGAAGCGCCCAAGGACCTCGGTCTGAAGGACGTCATCGAAGTGCCGGAAGGCGCCCCGATGGAGCTCGACCTCCGCCTTGAGTCGGTCATGGAAGGGGTGCTTGTCACAGGCACCGCCCGTGCACAGGCCAAGGGGGAGTGCGTAAGGTGTCTGGAGCCGCTTCAGCTCGACGTCGAAGCGGACTTCCAGGAGATGTTCTCGTACCCCGACGCCGACGAGCGGGGCCGCCCCAAGGCGGAACCCGACGACGACGCCGAGGACGACGAGGACAGGCTCTTCATCGAGGACGGCCTGTTCGACCTCGAACCCGTGCTGCGCGATGCGGTGGTGCTCGCACTGCCGATGCAGCCGGTGTGCCAGGAAGACTGCCCAGGTCTGTGCGCCGAGTGCGGCGCGCGCCTCGCGGACGACCCGGACCACCACCATGACGCCGTCGACATCCGATGGGCGGCATTGCAGGGACTCGCCGGTTCACTCGGAGACGGCGAGAAGGACGAGATGAGCGGCGCCGAAGCGGAAGCGGGCGTCGACGAGAAGCAGGAGAAGTAGCCGTGGCTGTTCCGAAGCGGAAGATGTCGCGCAGCAACACGCGCCACCGCCGGTCGCAGTGGAAGGCTGCGGTCACCCCCCTGGTTGCGTGCGAGCGCTGCCACGAGCCCAAGCAGCAGCACATCGCGTGCCCGTCTTGCGGCACCTACAACAAGCGCCAGGTCCTCGAGGTCTGAGCGGCTGGTGAGAGGCACTGTGTCCACGCCGAAGAAAAACTCTGCGGAGACCACGGCCTCGTCCCACACGCTGTTGGAAGGGCGGCTCGGCTACAAGGTCGAGTCCGCCCTTCTGGTGCGTGCGCTGACCCACCGTTCGTACGCGTACGAGAACGGCGGTCTGCCGACCAACGAGCGCTTGGAGTTCCTCGGGGACTCCGTCCTCGGCCTCGTGGTCACGGACACGCTGTACCGCACCCACCCCGATCTGCCCGAGGGCCAGCTGGCCAAGCTGCGGGCCGCGGTGGTCAATTCGCGTGCGCTGGCGGAGGTCAGCCGCGGGCTCGACCTGGGTTCCTTCATCCGGCTGGGCCGTGGTGAAGAGGGCACGGGCGGCCGGGACAAGGCGTCCATCCTCGCCGACACCCTGGAAGCGGTGATCGGCGCGGTCTATCTCGACCAGGGCCTGGACTCTGCGGCGGAGCTGGTGCACCGCCTGTTCGACCCCCTGATCGAGAAGTCCTCGAATCTGGGAGCCGGCCTGGACTGGAAGACCAGTCTCCAGGAGCTCACCGCGACCGAGGGGCTCGGTGTGCCCGAGTACCTGGTCACGGAGACCGGCCCCGATCACGAGAAGACCTTCACTGCTGCCGCCCGCGTCGGAGGCGTCTCGTACGGCACCGGCACCGGCCGCAGCAAGAAGGAGGCGGAGCAGCAGGCCGCCGAGTCCGCCTGGCGGTCCATCCGGGCCGCGGCGGACGAGCGCGCCAAGGAGGCAGCCGCGGCAGCGGAGGCCGACGAGGCGTCCGCCTCCGCCTAGGGCAAGTTTCACGCCCTACGAGTAGCAACCCGAGCGCCCGCACCCGTACCCGGGGCGGGCGCTCGGCTCATACACCGGCTTGTACGGGGGATGCCATGCCCGAGTTGCCCGAGGTCGAGGTCGTCCGGCGCGGTCTGGAGCGATGGGTCGCCCATCGCACGGTCGCCGACGCCGAGGTGCTGCACCCGCGTGCCGTCCGCCGTCACATCGCGGGCGCGGACGACTTCACGCACCGGCTCAAGGGCCACCGCATCGGAGTTCCGAGCCGCCGCGGCAAGTACCTGTGGCTGCCGCTGGAGGACACGAACCAGTCGGTCCTGGCCCACCTCGGCATGAGCGGTCAGCTGCTGGTGCAGCCGCACGAGGCCCCGGCCGAGAAGCATCTGCGCATCCGGGTCCGCTTCGCCGACGCCCTCGGCACCGAGCTGCGGTTCGTCGACCAACGCACCTTCGGCGGACTGTCGTTGCACGACAACACCCCCGAGGGACTGCCGGACGTCATCGCGCACATCGCCCGCGACCCCCTCGACCCGCTCTTCGACGACGAGGCGTTCCACCAGGCGCTGCGCCGCAAGCGGACCACCATCAAACGGGCCCTGCTCGACCAGTCGTTGATCAGCGGCGTCGGCAACATCTACGCGGACGAGGCCCTTTGGCGCACCCGCCTGCACTACGACCGCCCGACGGCGACCTTCACCCGCCCGCGCAGCCTCGAACTCCTGGGCCACGTAAGGGATGTGATGAACGCGGCCCTCGCGGTGGGCGGCACCAGCTTCGACAGCCTGTATGTCAACGTCAACGGCGAGTCGGGCTACTTCGACCGGTCCCTGGACGCGTACGGCCGTGAGGGCCTGCCGTGCAAGAGGTGCGGTACGCCGATGCGCCGGCGGCCGTGGATGAACCGGTCGAGCTACTTCTGCCCGAAGTGTCAGCGGGCGCCGCGGGTCTCGTCGTAGCGTCCGCGTGCCGCGAGCACGTCGTCCATGCGGCCCTCCAGGAAGTGGATGAGGCCGAGCAGCCGGGTGGCCACCTCGTGGCCCAGCGGCGTCAGCTCGTAGTCCACGCGGGGCGGGTTGGTCGGCTGGGCCTCGCGCAGCACCAGGCCGTCGCGCTCCAGCGCGTGCAGGGTCTGGGACAGCATCTTCTCGCTCACGCCGTCGATGCGTCGGCGCAGCTCGTTGAAGCGCAGCGACCCGTCGTGCAGAGCGCCGAGCGTGAGCGCGCCCCAGCGACCCGTGACGTGCTCCAGCGTGCCGCGCGAGGGGCACACCTTCGCGAACACGTTGTACGGCAGGTCCTGCTCCGCCGTGCGCTCCTGTGCGATGTCCATGCCCGAAGCGTACCCGCACACAGCGCTGCCCCGTGGACAGCGCTGCCCCGTGGACAGCGCTGGCCAGGAGTTAGCCCACCCCGGTGGTTCACCCTCGCGGGGTGAGGTGACGCCGTCCGGCACGGCGGAGCCTTTGCGTGGGCAGGCCGAGACGGGCCCCTGCCCACGCCCTTGCTGCCCGAGGGGACCGGGAGGCGACACGTGGTCGGGACGGCAGAGCCGAGGCGGACGACGGGACGCGGGCAGGTGCTGGCCGCGCTGGCCCTGGCCCAGTTCATCTGCAGTTTCGCCGGCTCCAACATGAACGTGATGATCAACGACATCAGCGAGGACCTGGACACCAGCGTCCAGGGCGTGCAGGTGGCGATCACCGTGTTCCTGCTGGTCATGGCGGCATTCATGATCCCCGGCGGCAAACTGACCGACCGTTTCGGCCGCAAGCGCTGCTTCCTGACCGGCCTCGTCGTCTACGCCATCGGCGCCCTGCTGAGCGCGGTGGCACCGGGGCTCGGAGTGCTGATCCTCGGCAACTCGATCCTCGAAGGCATCGGCACCGCGCTGCTCATCCCGCCCGTCTACATCCTGGCGACCCTCCTCTACCCGGAGGTGACCTCCAGGGCCCGTGCCTTCGGGGTCATCATGGCGCTGGGCGGGATCGGCGCCGCCGCCGGCCCGCTGATCGGCGGGCTCATCACGACCGGGATCAGCTGGCGGGCGGCCTTCGTGTTCCAGGCCCTCGTCATCGCGGTGATCGTCGTCCTCAGCCTGCGCATGGACGACCCGCTGCCCGCCGATCCGACCCGCACCTTCGATGTCTTCGGTGCCGTACTCTCCGCCGCCGGGCTGATCCTCGTCGTCATGGGCATCCTGGCCGCCGACGACAACGTCTGGCTCATGATCGCCCTGCTGCTCCTGGGCGCGGCGGTGCTGCTGTGGTTCTTCCAGACCGTGCGCGCCAAGGAGGCGGCGGGCAAGGAGCCGCTCCTGTCGCTCAGCCTGTTCGCCAACCGCACCTCGAACCTCGGCCTCATCACCCAGAACGTGCAGTGGCTGATGCTCATGGGCACGTCCTTCACGGTGGCGGCCTACCTCCAGGTCGTCCGCCATTACGACGCCATCGAGACCGGCGTCGTCTTCACCGCGGCCACGCTCGGGCTGCTGCTGACGTCACTGGCCGCCGAGCGGCTCGCCGAGCGGTACAGCCAGCGCACGCTCATCATGACCGGCTTCGCCGCGTGCATGGTCGGCGTGGTCGCCCTGATCACCCTGGTCGCCGCCTACTCGACCGCCTGGGCGTTCGTCCCCGGACTCCTGCTGATCGGACTGGGCCTGGGCGTGATGCTGACCCCGTCCGTCAACGTCGTGCAGTCGAGCTTCCCGGAGGAGCGCCAGGGCGAGATCTCTGGCCTCTCCCGCAGCGTCTCGAACCTCGGCTCCTCCTTCGGCACCGCCATCGCCGGCACCATCCTGGTCTCCGGCCTCACCAAGGGCGCCTACGCCGCCGCGATGATCACGCTGGCCGCCCTGAGCCTCATCGGCCTCACCGCGGCAGCGCGCCTGCCCGCACGGATCGAGGCACGGTAGAGCGGATTTGGCGCGCGGCCGATCGACTCAGCTGTGATCGATCCACTCGCTGAGTCTGATCCTCACCTGGTGGTTGTGATCGGTGTGCCAGACGACCTCGCCACTGACCCGACTTCCCAGCGCCGGAAGACTCGCATCGGGTGGCATGGAGCCGATGTCCGCCAGCCCGACCGCATGGGGCACACCGTCGATGCGAAGGAAGACCCCGAAGGGCCGGCGAATGACGACCTGACCAGTGACGCGGGTGCCCACGGGCAGCGCGGACACAGTCGCCGGCCACGCTCGGCGAACCTGCTCAGGGGACGGATCGTCAGGCCAGGCGTATTCGGTCATGTGCTCGGTCTCTGACCTGCGGTTGGCTCAGTAGCCGAAGTTCTGCGTCCACCAAGGGCCGCCGGAGGCCATGTGGACGCCGACTCCCAGGGTCTTGAAGTCGCAGTTGAGGATGTTGGCGCGGTGGCCGGGGCTGTTCATCCAGGCGTCCATGACCGCGGCGGCGTCGGCCTGGCCGCGGGCTATGTTCTCGCCACCGAGGTTGGTGATGCCGGCCTTCGCGGCCCGGTCCCAGGGGCTCGAGCCGTCCGGGTCGGTGTGGTCGAAGAAGCCCCGCTCCGCCATGTCCTCGCTGAACGCGGAGGCCAGATCGGCGAGCGAGCTGTTGGCGGCGACGGCATTGCAACCGGCCTTCGCCCGCTCCTCGTTGACCAGCCGGAGGACCTCGGCCGCGGCGGCGGCCTCCTCCGACAGCGTCACCGGCGCGCTGGGCTTCTCCGGCGCCTTGGTGGCGGCCTTCGACGGCGGCGTGTCGGTCTTCGGCTTCTTGCTCGGCGTGGCCTTCGGCTTCTTCGACGGAGTCTTCGTCGGCTCGGGCGCGGTGGTCGAGGGCGCCGCGGACGGCGAGACGGACCGCTCCTGGTCCCGGCTGGCCGGGGTGCTGTCGTCGCGGTTCTCCGCGGTGCCCGAGGTGCCGCCCTGCTCACTCGGCGAGCTGGTCGGCGAGTCGGCGGCCTGCACCTTGTCGCTGCTGCCGCCGCCGAGGGTGTAGTTGTCCCCGCCGGGCAGTACGCCGGTGGCGACCGCGACGGTGCCGAGGGCCACGGCGGCGGAGACCCCGAGGAGCCCGGTGCGCACCGGGGTGACGGCCTTCTTCTTCTTGCGACGGTTCGGCCGCCCGCGCTCGGCGCCGTCAGCGGGGGAGAAGCCCTCGCTCGCGAAGACGGCGGTGTCCGACTCCCGGGCGTAGTCCTGGCCGTAGTCGTCGCCCCGGCCGTCGTCGCCCGAGAAGAGATAGGCCTCGGTGGTCGCGTAGGCACCGGCGTACGCGTCCTGGTGGAGATAGGGCGCGATGCCCACCGTCCCGTCCGGGAGCGGGTGCGAGTGCGCGTGCGGGTGCCGGTCCGGGTACGAGTCCCAGGTGTTCTGGTTCCACTCGGAGGAACCGTCTGTGTGGCTGACCCCCGTGGCGCGGCCCGTGGCGGCGCGTCCGGCGGCGGAGCGTCGGTGGCGTCCCATGTCCTGGCCTTCCTCGTCCGTGCGGTCGACCCGTTCCCCTGGCGATCAACCAACTCACCCGATCGAGTGAGTTTCATATGAGATTCATTGGGTGGGGACGGTACCGCATGGCGCTGGGTGTGGAAGTGCCCAGTGAGACATTGGGCGGTTAGGTTGCACTCATGAGCGAGGATGTTCGGCTGGTCGCCTGGGTGCGTGGACGCGTGCAAGGTGTGGGTTTTCGCTGGTTCACACGTGCCAAGGCGCTGGAGATCGGCGGCCTGAGTGGTTTTGCTCTCAATTTGGACGACGGACGCGTCCAAGTGGTCGCCGAAGGTCCGCGCCCGGGTTGTCAAGGGCTCCTCGACTGGCTGGAGGGGAACGACACGCCCGGCCGCGTGGACGGCGTCACCGAGATCTGGGACACACCTCGCGGGGGATACGACGGCTTCGCCATCCGTTGATCCCGGCGTACGGCACGCCCCCGCTGGAGCGGCGGACCCTGCCACCGGAACCTGCCCGAAAGAGAAAGGTCCAGGTGGTTGCCGAGAAACGCTTGCGCTGGCACGCTCCGCAGTGAAGGATGATCGCCACGCCCTCAGGGCCCCGTAGCAGTTGCAGCGCCGCCGATCAGGCCGCGCGCCCCGGGATGCCCGTCAATACGGGGCGTGATCGTGTTGACCGTCAAACTTTTTGGTGAGACGCTGAAAGCCCCGCGCACCTTAGCTGTTTGGCATGTGAGAACGGCAGCAAGAACTCAAGAGTGCCAAGCACCGTGGGTGCGAATCCCTCACGACCCACACCGCTTCGGTCGGTCACTCAGTGTGGAGGACCATCCATCATGGCAAAGGCGCTTCTCGGTTACGTCGGCGGCTCCGACCCTCGACTCCTCGCCGAGATGCGACGGCTCCAGCAGCGCGTACAGGACCTGGAATCCGAGCTGGTACGGATCCAGGCGGAGAACGACGCGCTGACGGCTGCCGCTTCTCACGACAGTCTCATGGAGAGCATCGACGCACACCAGGCGGAGCCTGCGCTCACCTGATCGCTGCACTGCTCCACAACAGCACACGCGGCGGTTGGGCTGCCCGTATCAACCGCTAAGTTGTCAGAAGTTGCAAGGGACGCTTCGGCGTCCCTTCTTTCTTTCCCCCGCGAATACTTCCCCCGCGCATCCTTTCAGTCTCTTTAACGTCTGGTGTGCCCTGCGCGTTCATGGGCGAAACCGCGGGTTCATGGAGTGAGACATCCCCGGAAGGTAGAGTCCAGCGGCGTGCACCTCAAGGCCCTGACCCTCCGCGGGTTCAAGTCGTTCGCATCGGCGACCACACTCCGGTTCGAGCCGGGTATCACGTGTGTCGTCGGACCGAACGGCTCGGGCAAGTCCAATGTCGTGGACGCGCTCAGCTGGGTCATGGGCGAACAGGGCGCGAAGTCCCTGCGCGGCGGCAAGATGGAGGACGTCATCTTCGCCGGCACCACCGGGCGCCCGCCGCTCGGCCGCGCCGAGGTGTCGCTGACCATCGACAACTCCGACGGGGCACTGCCCATCGAGTACGCCGAGGTCACCATCACGCGGATCATGTTCCGCAACGGCGGCAGCGAGTACCAGATCAACGGCGACACATGTCGCCTCCTCGACATCCAGGAGCTGCTCTCCGACTCCGGCATCGGCCGCGAGATGCACGTCATCGTCGGCCAGGGCCAGCTCGACTCCGTGCTGCACGCCGACCCCATGGGCCGCCGCGCCTTCATCGAGGAGGCCGCCGGCGTCCTCAAGCACCGCAAGCGCAAAGAGAAGGCGCTGCGCAAGCTCGACGCGATGCAGGCCAACCTCGCGCGCGTGCAGGACCTCACCGACGAACTCCGGCGCCAGCTCAAGCCGCTCGGCCGCCAGGCGGCGGTCGCGCGCCGGGCCGCCGTCATCCAGGCCGACCTGCGCGACGCCCGCCTCCGCCTGCTCGCCGACGATCTCGTACGGCTGCGTGAGGCGCTCCAGACCGAGGTCGCCGACGAGGCCGCCCTGAAGGGACGCAAGGAAGCCGCCGAGCAGGAGCTGAAGAAGGCGCTCCAGCGCGAGGCGCTCCTGGAGGACGAGGTACGGCAGCTCACCCCGCGCCTCCAGCGCGCCCAGCAGAACTGGTACGAGCTCTCCCAGCTCGCCGAGCGGGTCCGCGGCACCGTCTCCCTCGCCGACGCGCGCGTGAAGAGCGCGACTTCCGCCCCGCCCGAGGAGCGGCGCGGCCGTGACCCCGAGGACATGGAGCGGGAGGCCGCGCGGATCCGTGAGCAGGAGGCCGAGCTGGAGGCGGCCTTGGAGGCGGCCGAGCACGCCCTGGAGGACACGGTCGCCCACCGCGCCGAGCTGGAGCGTGAACTCGCCCTCGAAGAACGGCGGCTGAAGGACGTCGCCCGCGCCATCGCCGACCGGCGCGAGGGTCTGGCCCGGCTGAACGGCCAGGTCAACGCGGCCCGTTCACGCGCCGCCTCCGCCCAGGCCGAGATCGACCGTCTCGCCTCCGCCCGCGACGAGGCCCAGGAACGGGCCGTCTCCGCACAGGAGGAGTACGAGTCCCTCAAGGCCGAGGTCGACGGCCTCGACGCGGGCGACGCGGAACTGGCGGAGCAGCACGACGCGGCGAGGGCGGCGCTGGCTGAGGCGGAGGCGGCGCTCACGGCGGCCCGCGAAGCGACCACGGCGGCGGAACGCAGACGCGCGGCGACCCAGGCCCGCCACGAGGCGTTGGCACTGGGCCTGCGCCGGAAGGACGGTACCGGCGCACTGCTGGACGCGAGAGACCGCCTGACGGGACTGCTCGGCCCGGCAGCAGAACTGCTGACGGTGACGTCAGGACACGAGGTCGCGTTGGCGGCGGCTTTCGGAGCGGCGGCGGACGCGGTGGCGGTCACCTCTCCCACCGCGGCGGCGGAGGCGATCCGCTTGCTGCGGAAGCAGGACGGGGGCAGGGCGTCACTTCTGCTGACAGGGGCGCCGGAGACATACCCCAGGAGCACGGCGGACGCCACACAACAGCACGCGGCAGATTTCGTCCGCGGCCCTTCCGAGCTGATGCCCGCCGTAAGACGTCTCCTCCACGGGATCGTCGTCGTAGACACCCTCGAAGACGCCGAGGACCTGATCTACACCCACCCCCACCTCACCGCCGTAACCGCAGAGGGCGACCTCCTCGGCGCCCACTTCGCCCACGGCGGGTCCGCAGGCGCCCCCAGCCTCCTCGAAGTACAGGCATCTGTGGACGAGGCAGCGGCCGAGCTGGACGTACTGGCCGTGCGGTGTGACGAACTCACGGCAGCGCAGCAAGAGGCAGGCGAGCGACGCAAAGAGACCGCCGCCCAGGTCGAGGAGCTGGCCGACCGCCGCCGCGCCGCAGACCGCGAGAAGTCGGCCGTGGCCCAGCAGCTGGGCCGGCTCGCCGGCCAGGCCCGAGGCGCCGCAGGAGAAGCGGAGCGCTCCGCCGCGGCCACCGCGCGAGCGCAGGACGCGCTGGACAAGGCCCTGGAAGAGGTCGAGGTTCTCGCCGAGCGCCTCGAAGTCGCCGAGGAGATGCCGGTCGAGGAGGAGCCCGACACTTCCGTCCGGGACCGCCTCGCCGCCGACGGCGCCAACGCCCGGCAGACCGAGATGGAGGCCCGCCTCCAGGTCCGTACGCACGAGGAACGGGTCAAGGGACTCGCGGGACGGGCCGACTCCCTCGACCGAGCCGCCCGCGCCGAACGAGAGACACGCGCGCGTGCCGAGCAGCGCCGGGCACGCCTGCGGCACGAGGCCGCCGTCGCGGAAGCCGTCGCGTCCGGCGCCCGGCAACTGCTCGCGCACGTGGAGGTCTCCCTCACCCGTGCCGATGCGGAGCGCACCGCAGCGGACGCGGCGAAGGCCCTGAGAGAGCGGGAGCTGACCGCCGCCCGGAACACCGGCCGCGACCTCAAGGCCGAACTCGACAAACTGACCGACTCCGTGCACCGCGGAGAGGTGCTCGGCGCCGAGAAGCGGATGCGGATCGAGCAGCTGGAGACCAAGGCGCTGGAGGAGCTCGGCGTGGAGCCCGCCGGGCTCGTCGAGGAGTACGGCCCCCATCAGCTCGTACCGCCCTCGCTGCCCGCCGAGGGCGAGGAGCTGCCGGAGGATCCCGAGCATCCGCGCAACCGGCCGAGGCCGTTCGTGCGCGGGGAGCAGGAGAAGCGGCTGAAGGCGGCCGAGCGGGCGTACCAGCAGCTCGGCAAGGTCAATCCGCTCGCGCTGGAGGAGTTCGCCGCACTGGAGGAGCGCCACAAGTTCCTCAGCGAGCAGCTGGAGGACCTGAGGAAGACCCGCGCCGATCTGCTCCAGGTCGTCAAGGAGGTCGACGAGCGGGTCGAGCAGGTCTTCACCGAGGCATACAGGGACACCGCCCGGGAGTTCGAGGGCGTCTTCAGCCGACTGTTCCCGGGTGGCGAGGGGCGCCTGGTGCTCACCGACCCCGACAACATGCTCACCACGGGTGTGGATGTCGAGGCGCGCCCGCCGGGCAAGAAGGTCAAGCGGCTGTCGCTGCTCTCGGGCGGCGAGCGCTCACTGACCGCCGTGGCGATGCTGGTGTCCATCTTCAAGGCGCGGCCCAGCCCGTTCTACGTGATGGACGAGGTCGAGGCGGCCCTCGACGACACCAACCTCCAGCGGCTGATCCGCATCATGCAGGAGCTCCAGGAAGCCTCCCAGCTGATCGTGATCACCCATCAGAAGCGCACGATGGAGGTCGCCGATGCGCTGTACGGCGTCTCCATGCAGGGCGACGGTGTGTCGAAGGTCATCAGCCAACGCCTTCGCTGAGTACAGGGACTACATCTTCAAGTCTTGAACACAAAGACTCCTCAATTCTCCTGCCATGCCTCAAAACTCACAGCCGATGAACTATTGACTTCGAAACTTGAAGGCATAGGGTCTGCAACGTTGCTTTCATCTTCAGGAGTACGACGTGACCAGCACAGCGCAGGCGCCCCAGTCAGGAGCGAAGGCGACGCACCCCGAACACCTCGGGCACGTCGTCTTCATCACCGCGGCGGCGGCCATGGGTGGCTTCCTCTTCGGCTATGACAGCTCCGTCATCAACGGGGCCAACGGCGGTATCCAGGACCGGTTCGACCTCAGCTCCGGCGTCACCGGTACCGTCGCCGCCAGCGCCCTGCTCGGCAGCGCCCTCGGCGCGGCGATCGCCGGCCGGATCGCGGACCGGATCGGCCGTATCCGGGTCATGCAGATCGCGGCGGTGCTGTTCGCCGTGTCGGCCGTCGGCTCCGCGCTTCCGTTCGCCGCCTGGGACCTCGCCGCCTGGCGTGTCCTCGGCGGTATAGCCATCGGTATGGCCTCGGTCATCGGCCCCGCCTACATCGCGGAGGTGGCCCCGCCGGCCTACCGGGGCAGGCTCGCCTCGTTCCAGCAGGCCGCCATCGTCATCGGCATCGCCGTCTCGCAGCTCGTGAACTGGGCCATCCTCAACATGGCCGACGGTGCGGAGCGCGGCGAGATCGCGGGCCTGGAGTCCTGGCAGTGGATGCTGGGCGTGATGGTCGTACCGGCCCTCGTCTACGGCCTGCTGTCCTTCGCCATCCCGGAGTCCCCGCGCTATCTGATCAGCGCCGGCCGCCTCGACGACGCCAAGAAGGTGCTCGCCGACGTCGAGGGCGACATCGACCTCGACGCCCGGGTCGCCGAGATCGACCAGGCCATGCGCAGCGACCACAAGTCGACGTTCCGGGACCTGCTCGGCGGGAAGTCCGGCCTGCTGCCGATCGTCTGGATCGGTATCGGCCTCTCCGTCTTCCAGCAGCTGGTCGGCATCAACGTCATCTTCTACTACTCGAACCTGCTGTGGCAGTCCGTCGGCGTCGACCCGTCGAGCTCGTTCTTCTACTCGTTCGAGACCTCGATCATCAACATCATCGGCACCGTGATCGCGATGATCTTCGTCGACCGCCTCGGCCGCAAGCCGCTCGCCCTGATCGGCTCGGTGGGCATGGGCATCTCGCTGGCGGCCGCCGCCTGGGCCTTCTCCTACCAGAACGGCAACGACCCGCTGCCGACCGCGCAGGGTGCCGTGGCGCTGATCGCCGCCAACGCCTTCGTGCTCTTCTTCGCCCTGTCCTGGGGTGTCGTGGTCTGGGTCATGCTCGGTGAGGTCTTCCCGAACAAGATCCGCGCCGCCGCCCTCGGAGTGGCCGCCTCGGCCCAGTGGATCGCCAACTGGGTCATCACGATCACCTTCCCGGACCTGGCCGAGTGGAACCTCTCGCTCACCTACGTCATGTACGCGGTGTTCGCCTTCCTCTCCATCCCCTTCATCCTCAAGTTCGTGCCCGAGACCAAGGGCAAGAAGCTGGAGGACATGGGCTGACGCTCCGCAGGGAGCCCCCCGGACGCGGGGAGAAGGGCCACATCCCCGCTGCCCCTCTCCTCGTACTTGTAGGACACGTACTGCCTCGGCTCGGTCAGGAGAGCCGGGGCAGTACGTCTTCGCACAGCAGCCGCAGACTGCGCCAGCCCTCCTCGACCGGCATCCCGCCGCACAGCGGATGCAGCACCAGGTTGTCCAGGCCCAGGGCCACGCACTGCCCGGGCGTCACCACCCGGTACACGCCCTCCGCGCGCAGCTCCTCGACCGTGCCCGCCGCCGACCGGACCGCCGAGCGGATGTCGCCCGACTGCCAGGAGGCGTACGTCCGCGCCTCGTGCAGGAAGTGCTCGCCGTACCGCGCCCAGGTCCGGTCCGGGTCCTCGGCGATGTGCAGCAGCGGAGTCTCGGCGGCCGGCATCATCGTCCAGCCCTCGGTGCCGTACTCGATGAGCCGCTCCTTGTAGTACGCCTCCAGCTCCGGCAGATGCGCGCTGGGGAAGAACGGCAGGCCCAGGCGGGCGGCCCGGCGTGCGGCGGCCTTCGAGGAGCCGCCGACCAGCAGCAGCGGGTGCGGTTCGGTGAAGGGGCGCGGGGTGACCCGTACGGTCCGGCCGCGGTACTCGAACGGCTCGCCGGTCCAGGCGTTCAGCAGGGTCTCCAGCAGTTCGTCCTGGAGTCTGCCGCGCCGCTTCCAGTCCACGTCGAAGAGGGCGTACTCCTCGGGGCGGTACCCGATCCCGGCGACCGTCACCAGACGGCCGGCGCCGAGCAGGTCCAGTACGGCGATGTCCTCGGCGAGACGCAGCGGGTCGTGCAGCGGGCCGATGATCGCCGAGACCGTGACCGCGAGGCGCTTCGTCGCGCCGAAGACCGCCGCGGCCAAGGCGAACGGCGACGGCAGCCAGTTGTTGTCGACGCCGTGGTGCTCCTCGGTCTGGACCGTGGTGACGCCGTGCTCGTCGGCGTACCCGGCCATCTCCAGGGCGGTGCGGTAGCGCGCGGCGAGCGAGGCGGGGGTGGCGCCGGGCTCGACGAGATTGAAGCGGACGACCGTGACGGGCATGGGGTCCCCCTTCACCGGGCGGGTGGGGGAGGAGATTAGCTGACGGTGTGTCAGACATCCAGAGGGGTGTCCCCGTACTCCATGGCCGATACTGGACGGGTTATGGACATCGTCATCCTTGCTGTAGTCATCGCCGTGGTCGTGCTCGGTGCGCTCGGCGGGCTCGTCGTCGGCAGCCGGCGCAAGAAGCAGCTGCCCCCGCCGCCCCCCGCAGCGCCCGACCTCACCGCCCCTCCGGCCGAGCCGCACGTCGGCGACGAGGCCGAGACCCCGCGCGACGAACCGCGCCGGACGATAGAGGAGGTGGACCTGCCCGACGGCTCGGCCCCGGCCGCCGTCGAGGAACCGCCCGTAGTCGAAGAGCTCCCGCCGGCCGAGATCGAGGTCCCGGAGCCCACCGCGGGCCGTCTGGTCCGGCTCCGCGCCCGTCTCTCCCGCTCCCAGAACGCCCTCGGAAAGGGCCTGCTCACGCTGCTCTCGCGCGAGCACCTGGACGACGACACCTGGGAGGAGATCGAGGACACGCTGCTCACCGCCGACGTCGGTGTGCTGCCCACCCAGGAGCTGGTCGAGGGCCTGCGCGAGCGGGTCAAGGTGCTCGGCACCCGGACCCCCGCGGAGCTGCGCGGCCTGCTGCGCGAGGAGCTGCTCAAGCTGGTCGGCACCGACCTGGACCGGACCGTGAAGACCGAGCCGGAGGACCGCAAGCCCGGCATCGTGATGGTCGTCGGCGTCAACGGCACCGGCAAGACCACCACCACCGGCAAGCTGGCCCGGGTCCTGGTCGCCGACGGCAACACCGTCGTCCTGGGTGCCGCCGACACCTTCCGGGCCGCCGCCGCCGACCAGCTCCAGACCTGGGGCGAGCGGGTCGGCGCCCACACCGTGCGCGGTCCGGAGGCCGGTGACCCCGCCTCCGTCGCCTTCGACGCGGTGAAGGAGGGCAAGGAGATGGACTGCGACGTCGTCCTCATCGACACCGCGGGCCGGCTGCACACCAAGACCGGGCTAATGGACGAGCTCGGCAAGGTCAAGCGGGTCGTGGAGAAGCACGCGCCGCTCGACGAGGTGCTCCTGGTCCTGGACGCGACGACCGGACAGAACGGTCTCGTGCAGGCCCGGGTGTTCGCCGAGGTCGTGGACATCACCGGCATCGTGCTGACCAAGCTGGACGGTACGGCCAAGGGCGGCATCGTGATCGCCGTGCAGCGCGAGCTGGGCGTGCCGGTCAAGCTGATCGGTCTGGGCGAGGGCCCGGACGATCTGGCGCCGTTCGAGCCGGAGGCGTTCGTGGATGCGCTTATCGGAGAGTGACAACCGCTGTCGCGAAGAAGCGCCCGCCCCAAGGTCCAGTTGGTGGCGGGCGCTTTGTCGTGTGCCGCGCTACGCGCGGGAGCGGTGCGCCACGTACGCCAGCGTCCCCAGGAGCAGTCGCGCGGCGGGCGGCTTCGTCGCCGAGTCCAGGGCGGGGGAGCGCAGCCAGCGCACCGGGCCGAGGCCGCCGCGGTCGGACGGCGGGGCCGTGATGTGCGTGCCGGGGCCCAGGCCCCGCAGGTCCAGGGAGGTCGGGTCGTCCCAGCCCATGCGGTAGAGCAGTTCGGGGAGTTCGGCGGCGGCGCCGGGGGCGACGAAGAAGTGCGCGCGGCCGTCGGGTGTGGCGGTGACCGGGCCGACCGGCAGGCCCATCCGCTCCAGCCGGGCCAGCGCGCGGCGCCCGGCCGGTTCGGCCACCTCGATCACGTCGAACGCCCGGCCGACCGCCAGCATCATCGCGGCGCCGGGGAACTCCGCCCAGGTGCGGGTCGCCTCGTCCAGGGTGGCGCCGGCCGGGACCTGGGAGGCGAAGTCCAGGGGGTGCGCGCCGGGTTCACGGCAGTCCGCCCGGCCGCAGGAGCAGGCGCCTGCCGCCGCCCGTGCGCCCGGCACCACGTCCCAGCCCCACAGTCCGGTGAACTCGGCGACGGCGGTGCACTCCGACGGACGGCCGCGTCGGCGCGTGCCGGAACGGATCTCGCGGATGCCGGCGATCGTGAAGCCCATGCCCCCTCCAACGGGCCCGGCGCGTCGGTGGTTACGACGCGGATTCGGATCGTGACCCTCTGTGTCCACCCTGGGTGTTCCGGCGCCCGGCTCCACGCACTCCGGACGGCGCTCGGAAGCGCCCCGGGTGGTGCGCCCGGCGGTGCGCGCCCCTGGGTGCATCGCTCCGCCCACTCCCGGTGGTCCTATGTCAAGTGAATCGTGCGGAGGCGACCGTGAGTTCATTCGAAGGGGTGGCGAATGGTGGCGTTTCCGGGATCGCCATGGCTGGACGGGTGATCGTAGGATTACTTTGAGTGCACGAGTCCTGGGGGCAATTGCACTTGTGGGTATGCCGGAGGCAACTCGGCTTTCCGTTCGAAGGGTGAGAACTTCCGGACGGGCGGCCGTATTTACCGGCATTCTGATAGGGCTTGGCGCACTCGGTGACAAGTGGTCCAAGGGATGGGGGCTTCCAGTGAGCGGCACCAGCGGAAGCGACACGAACGCTCTGAACGCTGACAAGCGCCCGAACGAGCTGCTCACGTCCTGGTTCGTGCGCAGCGGCTGGTCGAAGGGCGAACTCGCCCGCCAAGTCAACCGCCGGGCCCGTCAGTTGGGTGCCAACCACATCTCCACCGACACCTCCCGGGTACGCCGCTGGCTGGACGGCGAGAACCCGCGCGAGCCGATCCCGCGGATCCTGTCCGAGCTGTTCTCCGAACGGTTCGGCTGTGTCGTCTCCGTCGAGGACCTCGGCCTGCGCGCCGCCCGTCAGTCACCGTCGGTGTCCGGAGTGGACCTCCCCTGGACGGGCCCGCAGACCGTGGCCCTGCTCAGCGAGTTCTCGCGCAGCGACCTGATGCTGGCGCGGCGCGGCTTCCTCGGGACGTCGCTGAGCCTGTCCGCGGGCCCGTCCCTCATCGAGCCGATGCAGCGCTGGCTGGTCCCCTCCCCGACCGCCCCGCGCGGCGAGCCCGAACCCCCCGCCCAACTCCGCCGCGGCCGGCTCTCCAAGCCCGAACTGGAGCTGCTGGAGTCCACCACCGTGATGTTCCGGCAGTGGGACGCCCAGTGCGGCGGCGGCCTGCGCCGCAAGGCCGTCGTCGGCCAACTGCACGAGGTGACCGACCTCCTCCAGGAACCCCAGCCCGAGTCGACCACCCGCATCCTCTTCAAGGTCGCCGCCGAACTCGCCGAACTGGCCGGCTGGATGTCCTACGACGTCGGCCTCCAGCCCACGGCCCAGAAGTACTTCGTGCTCGCCCTGCACGCCGCGAAGGAGGCCGGCGACCGCCCCCTCGGCTCCTACGTCCTGTCCAGCATGAGCCGCCAGATGATCCACCTCGGCCGCCCCGACGACGCCCTCGAACTGGTCCACCTCGCCCAGTACGGCAGCCGGGACTGCGCGAGCCCGCGCACCCAGTCGATGCTGTATGCGATGGAGGCCCGCGCGTACGCCAACATGGGCCAGCCCGGCAAGTGCAAGAGGGCCGTACGGATGGCCGAGGACACCTTCGCCGAGGCCGAGGAGTGGGACGAGCCCGACCCCGACTGGATCCGCTTCTTCTCCGAGGCCGAGCTGTACGGCGAGAACTCCCACTCCTACCGCGACCTCGCCTATGTCGCGGGCCGTAGCCCGACCTACGCCTCGCTGGCCGAGCCGCTGATGCAGCGGGCCGTCGACCTCTTCGCCAAGGACAGCGAGCACCAGCGCTCCTACGCGCTGAACCTCATCGGTATGGCCACGGTCCATCTCCTCAGGCGCGAGCCGGAGCGCAGCGCGCAGTACGCCACCGACGCCATGCAGATCGCCAAGAAGGTGCGCTCCGAGCGCGTCAACACCCGGATCCGCAAGACGGTCGACACGGCCGTACGCGATTTCGGTGATCTGCACGAGGTCGTGGACCTCACCGACCGGCTCGCCATCGAGCTGCCCGAGACCGCCGAGGCGGTCTGAGAAACCGCGATCCCGCTCGAGCCCCGGCCGCGGGCCGGCCCTCCCGAACTGCCCGACTCGGCTCCCCCATGCCAGGTCATCGGAAGGCCGCCCGCGGTCGGCCCATACCTTCTTCCGAAGGTTGCGCCACGATAACGATCGACGGACCCTTAATCCGGCAGTTCATCGAGGCGTAACACCCAAGGCGCCTTCGTCACGGCGGCGAAACAACGAGGGGCTTCCACCGAAACCGCGCTGCGCCAATCTCATGGCGCATAACCGGCCCACCCCTCAATCCGCTCAAGGCTCTGCCCGCACGGGGCCGTACCAACGACGAGGAGACGCCGATGGCACCAGCCATCACGCTTGCCGCAGAGACGGAGCTCTCTGCCGCCAACACAGGCTTCATGCTCATCTGCTCCGCCCTGGTGATGCTCATGACCCCGGGCCTGGCCTTCTTCTACGGAGGCATGGTCCGCGTCAAAAGCACCCTGAACATGCTGATGATGAGCTTCATCAGCCTGGGGATCATCACCATCCTGTGGGTGCTCTTCGGATTCTCCCTCGCCTTCGGTGACTCGCACGGCGGGCTCATCGGCTGGACGTCCGACTACGTCGGACTCAGCGGCGTCGGCAACGCCGAACTGTGGGACATCTACAACATCCCCATCTATGTCTTCGCCGTCTTCCAGCTGATGTTCGCGATCATCACCCCCGCCCTGATAAGCGGTGCGCTCGCGGACCGCGTGAAGTTCAGCGCCTGGGCGCTGTTCATCACCCTCTGGGCCGTCATCGTCTACTTCCCGGTCGCGCACTGGGTCTGGGCGCCGTCCGGCGGCTGGGCCTTCGACCTCGGCGTCATCGACTTCGCCGGTGGTACGGCCGTCCACATCAACGCCGGTGCCGCGGCCCTCGGCGTGATCCTGGTCATCGGCAAGCGGGTCGGCTTCAAGAAGGACCCGATGCGCCCGCACAGCCTCCCGCTGGTCATGCTCGGCGCCGGTCTGCTGTGGTTCGGCTGGTTCGGCTTCAACGCCGGCTCGTGGCTCGGCAACGACGACGGCGTCGGCGCGCTGATGTTCGTCAACACTCAGGTCGCCACCGCCGCCGCCATGCTGTCCTGGCTCCTCTACGAGAAGATCCGCCACGGCGCCTTCACCACGCTGGGCGCCGCCTCCGGCGCGGTCGCCGGTCTGGTCGCCATCACCCCGTCCGGCGGCGCGGTCTCCCCGGTCGGCGCGATCGCGGTCGGCGCCATCGCCGGTCTGCTCTGCGCCATGGCGGTCGGCCTGAAGTACAAGCTCGGCTACGACGACTCGCTCGACGTCGTCGGCGTGCACCTGGTCGGCGGCATCGTCGGCTCCCTGCTGGTCGGCTTCTTCGCCAGCGGCAAGGGCCAGTCCGAGGTCGAGGGCCTCTTCTACGGCGGCGGCCTGACCCAGTTCTGGAAGCAGTGCGCCGGTGTCGGTGCCGTCCTCGCCTACTCCCTGGTCGTCTCCGCGCTGCTCGCCTTCGTCCTCGACAAGACCATCGGCATGCGGGTCTCCGAGGACGACGAGGTGGCCGGCATCGACCAGGCCGAGCACGCCGAGACCGCATACGACTTCAGCGGTGCCGGCGGCGGTGCCGCCCGGACCACCGCCCCGGCCCCGGCCGCCGACACGGCGAGCAAGAAGGTGGACGCATGAAGCTCATCACCGCCGTCGTCAAGCCGCACCGGCTCGACGAGATCAAGGAAGCCCTCCAGGCCTTCGGAGTACACGGCCTGACGGTCACCGAGGCCAGCGGCTACGGTCGTCAGCGGGGCCACACCGAGGTCTACCGCGGTGCCGAGTACACCGTCGACCTGGTCCCGAAGATCCGCATCGAGGTCCTCGCCGAGGACGACGACGCCGAGCAGCTGATCGACGTCATCGTCAAGGCGGCCCGCACCGGCAAGATCGGTGACGGCAAGGTCTGGTCCCTGCCGGTCGAGACGGCCGTACGGGTCCGCACCGGCGAGCGCGGGCCCGACGCGCTCTGAACCGCAGGAAGTGAAGACAGGAGTCGCTGGGTGACGAGTACGGACGTGCGGAAAGAAGCAGATGACTCGGGACCCAGCGGCTACGCGGCGGCCCGGCTGCGCCTCCTCACCGAGGGGGCGCGGTCCGGGCCGCCGCGCCGTACCGCCCTCGCGGAACTCACCGACGACTGGCTCACCGGACTGTTCGCGGCCGGGGCCGAGGGCCTGCGCGGCATCTCCCTGATCGCGGTCGGCGGCTACGGCCGTGGCGAGCTGTCCCCACGCAGCGACCTGGACCTGCTCCTGCTGCACGACGGCTCCGACGCGGACGCCGTCGCCGCCCTGGCCGACCGGATCTGGTACCCCGTCTGGGACCTGGGCCTCGACCTGGACCACTCGGTGCGTACGCCCGCCGAGGCCCGCAAGACCGCCGGGGAGGACCTGAAGGTCCAGCTCGGCCTCCTCGACGCCCGCCACATCGCGGGCGACCTCGGACTGACCGCCGGACTGCGCACCGCCGTCCTCGCCGACTGGCGCAACCAGGCACCCAAACGGCTCCCCGAGCTCCAGGAACTCTCCGCCGAGCGCGCCGAGCGCCAGGGCGAGCTGCAGTACCTCCTCGAACCCGATCTCAAGGAGGCCCGCGGCGGACTCAGGGACGCCACGATCCTGCGCGCCGTCGCCGCCTCCTGGCTGGCCGACGCCCCGCGCGAGGGTCTCGACGACGCCCGGCGCCGGCTGCTCGACGTACGCGACGCCCTGCATCTGGCCACGGGGCGTGCGACCGACCGGCTCGCGCTCCAGGAACAGGACCAGGTCGCCGCCGAGCTGGGACTCCTGGACGCCGACACCCTGCTGCGGCAGGTGTACGAGTCGGCACGGGTCATCTCGTACGCCAGTGATGTCACCTGGCGTGAAGTGGGGCGCGTGCTGCGTTCGCGCGCCGTGCGGCCGAGGCTGCGCGCCATGCTGGGCGGCGGCGCGAAGCCGACCGCCGAGCGCTCCCCGCTCGCCGAGGGCGTCGTGGAACAGGAGGGCGAGGTGGTGCTCGCCCGTGCCGCGCGCCCCGAACGCGACCCCGTGCTCCCCCTGCGCGCCGCGGCCGCCGCGGCCCAGGCCGGCCTCCCGCTCTCCCTGCACGCCGTACGGCGCCTGGCCGCCACCACACGCCCGCTGTCCAGCCCCTGGCCCGCCGAGGCCCGCGAGCAGCTCGTCACCCTGCTCGGCTCCGGCCGCCCGACCATCGAGGTCTGGGAGGCGCTGGAGGCCGAGGGCCTGATCACGCGCCTCCTGCCCGACTGGGAGCGGGTCCGCTGCCGCCCCCAGCGCAACGCCGTGCACATCTGGACCGTCGACCGGCACCTCATCGAGACGGCCGTGCGCGCCTCCGAATTCACCCGGCGCGTCCACCGCCCCGACCTGCTCCTGGTCGCGGCCCTGCTGCACGACATCGGCAAGGGCTGGCCCGGCGACCACTCGGTGGCCGGCGAGATCATCGCCCGCGACGTCGCCGCACGGATCGGCTTCGACCGCGACGACGTGGCGGTCCTGTCCACCCTCGTACGGCATCATCTGCTGCTCGTCGACACCGCCACCCGGCGTGACCTGGAGGACCCGGCCACGGTCCGGTCGGTCGCCGACGCGGTCGGCACCCAGGGCACCCTGGAGCTGCTGCACGCGCTGACGGAGGCAGACGCGCTGGCCACCGGGCCCGCCGCCTGGTCGTCCTGGCGCGGTTCACTCGTCGCCGACCTGGTCAAACGCGTCTCGGCGGTGCTCGCCGGGGACGCCCCGCAGGAGCCGGAGGCCGCCGCGCCGACCGCCGAGCAGGAGCGGCTCGCCATCGAGTCGGTCGCGACGGGCAGCCCGGTGCTGGCACTGCGCGCGCAGACCGAGCCACCGACGGACGACCAGCCCACCGGTGACCCGGAGCCCCTCGGTGTGGAGCTGCTCATCGCGGTGCCGGACCAGCCCGGCGTGCTGCCCGCGGTGGCCGGAGTCCTCGCCATGCACCGTCTGACCGTCCGCACCGCCGAGCTGCGCGCCGTGGACCTCCCCGACGGCGTCGAGGGCTCGGTCCTGCTGCTGAACTGGCGGGTCGCCGCCGAGTACGGCTCCCTGCCCCAGGCCGCCCGGCTCCGCGCCGACCTGGTCCGCGCCCTGGACGGCACCCTCGACATCGCGGGCCGCCTGGCCGAGCGGGACGCGGCCTACCCGCGCCGCCGCGGCGTCCTGGCCCCGCCCGCCCGCGTGACCGTCCACCCGGCCGCCTCGCGCCTCGCCACGGTCATCGAGGTCCGCGCCCAGGACGCCCCCGGCCTGCTGTTCCGCATCGGCAGGGCGCTGGAGGACGCACGGGTACGGGTGCGGAGCGCACACGTGAGCACCCTGGGCGCGAACGCGGTGGACGCGTTCTACGTCACAGGCCCCGAGGGCGCCCCGCTGCCCCGCGAGGAGGCGGCTTCGGTGGCCCGGAAACTGGAGGAGACACTGAGGGACTGAACGGGGATCCCGGTGACTCCCGCCGCCGGGATACCCTGGAGGGCGATTCCCAGCTGCCACCGACCCCGAGGACCGCGAGCGCCGTGTTCGATACTCTCTCCGATCGCCTCTCAGCGACTTTCAAGAACCTGCGCGGCAAGGGACGGCTCTCCGAGGCGGACATCGACGCCACCGCGCGCGAGATCCGCATCGCACTCCTCGAAGCCGACGTGGCGCTGCCGGTCGTGCGGACGTTCATCAAGAGCGTCAAGGAGCGCTCGCTCGGTGCCGAGGTCTCCAAGGCGCTGAACCCCGCCCAGCAGGTGTTGAAGATCGTCAACGAGGAACTCGTGACGATCCTGGGCGGCGAGACCCGACGCCTCCGCTTCGCCAAGCAGCCGCCCACCGTGATCATGCTGGCCGGTCTCCAGGGTGCCGGTAAGACCACCCTCGCGGGAAAGCTCGGCCGGTGGCTGAAGGAGCAGGGCCACTCCCCGCTGCTGGTCGCCTGTGACCTCCAGCGGCCGAACGCCGTGAACCAGCTCAGCGTCGTCGCCGAGCGCGCCGAGGTCGCGGTCTACGCGCCGGAGCCGGGCAACGGCGTCGGTGACCCGGTCAAGGTCGCCAAGGACTCCATCGAGTTCGCGAAGTCCCGGGTCCACGACATCGTCATCGTCGACACCGCCGGCCGCCTGGGTATCGACCAGGAGATGATGCAGCAGGCCGCGGACATTCGGGACGCGGTCAGCCCCGACGAGATCCTCTTCGTCGTCGACGCCATGATCGGTCAGGACGCGGTCAACACCGCCGAGTCCTTCCGCGACGGCGTCGGCTTCGACGGCGTGGTGCTCTCCAAGCTGGACGGCGACGCCCGCGGTGGTGCCGCGCTGTCGATCCGCCAGGTCACCGGCAAGCCGATCATGTTCGCCTCGAACGGCGAGAAGCTCGACGACTTCGACGCCTTCCACCCGGACCGGATGGCCTCCCGCATCCTCGACATGGGTGACCTGCTCACCCTGATCGAGCAGGCGGAGAAGACCTTCGACCAGGCCGAAGCCCAGAAGATGGCGGAGAAGCTGGCCTCCAAGAAGGGCCAGGACTTCACCCTCGACGACTTCCTGTCCCAGATGGAGCAGGTCAGGAAGATGGGCAGCATCAGCAAGCTGCTCGGCATGCTTCCCGGCATGGGCCAGATCAAGGACCAGATCAACAGCCTCGACGAGCGGGACGTCGACCGCACCGCCGCGATCATCAAGTCGATGACCCCGGCCGAGCGTCAGGAACCGACGATCATCAACGGCTCGCGCCGTGCCCGTATCGCCAAGGGTTCCGGTGTCGAGGTCAGCGCGGTGAAGAACCTCGTCGAGCGGTTCTTCGAGGCCCGCAAGATGATGTCCCGCATGGCCCAGGGCGGCGGTATGCCGGGCATGCCGGGGATGCCGGGCATGGGTGGCGGCGCCGGCCGTACCAAGAAGCAGCCGAAGAAGGCCAAGGGCAAGCAGCGCTCGGGCAACCCGATGAAGCGCAAGCAGCAGGAGCAGGAGGAGGCCGCCCGGCGCGCGGCCGCGGCTCAGGGCGGCGCCTTCGGCGTCCCCGGCCAGCAGGCTCCGCAGGACTTCGAGCTCCCGGACGAGTTCAAGAAGTTCATGGGCTGAGACCCGGTTCGGACACGGCATCGAGGGCGCCCCTGGTGATCGGGGGCGCCCTCGGCGTTCCCCAGGCTCAGGGCACGCGCGCGATCAGGTACCGGAACACGTTCGGCATCCACACCGTCCCGTCCGGCCGCTGATACGGATGCAGTGCCTCCGTCACTTCCTTCTCCACCTGCGCCGGGTCGGTCGCGGCGAGCGCCGCGTCGAACAGCCCGGTCGACAGCATCCCGCGTACGGCGCTGTCGACGTCGGCGTATCCGAAGGGGCACGCCACCCGGCCGGAGCCGTCGGGGCGCAGGCCCGCCCTCCGGGCGACGTCCTCCAGGTCGTCGCGATGGGCGGGGCGCCGACTGCCCGTGCCCTGGGGCGGATCGGCGAGTCCGGTGGCGCGCAGTACGGCCGAGGTGGTGCAGCGCTCCGGCGGACCCCAGCCGGCCAGCACCACGGCCGCCCCGTGCCCGGCGAGCGGGGTCGTCCCTCGCAGCAGTGCACCGAGCCCTTCGGAGTCGCCCGCGAGGCACCCGATCGGCTCGAACGCGGTCACCAGGGTGTACGCGGGCGTCTCCGCGTCGGCCGCGTCCCCCGGCGAGCGCTCCAGCAGCCGGGTGTCGGCACGCGCGCGTGCGCCCCAGGTCTCGGGGAGCAGCCGCTGTCTGGCAAGCGCCAGCCGTTCGCGCGAGGAGGGCTCGACACCGGTGATCGCGGCTCCCCGCGCGGCCGCCATCAGCAGGGCGAGTCCGGAACCGCACCCGAGGCCCAACAGCCGGGTGCCGGAGCCCACTTCGAGCCGTTCGTAGACGGCCTCGTAGAGCGGAACCAGCATCCGCTCCTGGATCTCGGACCAGTCACGCGCGCGTGCCCACAGGTCCACACGGGTCGAGGGTCCCGTGTGAGTCAGGTGGTGCCGCACGAGCGTAGGTGTCATCGAAAGCGCCCCAATCCGCCGAGAGTTGCCGATGTGCCCGATTGCTCAGCCCCCGTGAAAATGCGCTCGCTCTCCCCCCGTATGCCAGGTAACTCCGCGCTCGACCCGGCGTCCAGGGGTCGTAGGGCCCTGCTTGTGGCCGGGCCGCGCCTGTGGCGAGAATTCACATTCCGGCAACGTGGGCCCGTACCATCGCGCCATGGCAAAAGCACCCGTTCTCACCCCGCGGGCGGACGACTTCCCGCGCTGGTACCAGGATCTGATCGCCAAGGCCGAGCTGGCCGACAACGGGCCGGTGCGCGGCACGATGGTGATCCGACCGTACGGGTACGGGCTGTGGGAGCGGATGCAGGCGGAGATGGACGCCCGCATCAAGGAGACCGGCACCCAGAACGCGTACTTCCCGCTGTTGATCCCGCAGTCGTACTTCGTCAAGGAGGCCGACCACGTCGAGGGCTTCGCGCCCGAGCTGGCGGTGGTGACGCACGCCGGCGGCAAGGAGCTGGAGGAGCCGGCGGTGGTCCGGCCCACCTCCGAGATGATCATCAACGACTACTTCGCCAAGTGGGTGCAGAGCTACCGCGATCTGCCCCTGCTGATCAACCAGTGGGCGAACGTGGTGCGTTGGGAACTGAGGCCCCGGCTCTTCCTGCGCACGACGGAGTTCCTGTGGCAGGAGGGCCACACCGCGCACGCCACCTACGAGGAGGCGCGCGACTTCGCCGCCCACGTCCAGAGCGAGGTCTACGGGGACTTCCTGCGGAACGTCCTCGCGATGGACTTCATCTCCGGCCGTAAGACGGTCAAGGAGCGCTTCGCCGGGGCCGTCAACACCCTCACGCTCGAAAGCATGATGGGTGACGGCAAGGCCCTCCAGATGGTCACCAGCCACGAGTTGGGCCAGAACTTCGCCAAGGCCTTCAACACGCAGTACCTGTCGAAGGAAGGCAAGCAGGAGCTCGTCTGGCAGACCTCCTGGGGTTCGACGACCCGCATGATCGGCGCCCTGGTGATGACTCACGGAGATGACAACGGTCTGCGGGTCCCGCCGCGGCTGGCGCAGATCCAGGTCGTCGTCCTCGCGATCAAGGGTGATGATGCGGTTCTGGCCAAGGTCCGCGAGCTGGGCGACCGGCTGAAGGCGGCGGGCGTCCGGGTCCGGGTCGACGACCGCACGGACGTCCCCTTCGGGCGGCGCGCGGTCGACTGGGAGCTCAAGGGCGTGCCGGTGCGGATCGAGATCGGGCCGCGTGACCTGGAGAACGGCACCGCGATGGTGGCGCGCCGGATCCCGGGCGGCAAGGAGCCGGTCGGCATCGAGTCCCTCGTAGAACTGCTGCCCGGGATCCTGGAGGACGATCAGGCGCTGCTGCTGAAGCAGTCCCGGGAGCGGCGGGAGTCCCGTACCGCGGAGGTGTCCACGATCGAGGAGGCCGTCGAGGCCGCCGCGACCGGCTGGGCGCGCATTCCGTGGGCGGCACTCGGTGCGTCGGGCGAGGCCAGGCTGGCCGAGCAGTCGGTGACCGTACGGTGTCTGGTCGCCGAGGACGGGTCGGTGCCGGACGACGAGGACGCGCCGGGTAACGTCGCGATCGTCGCGCGCGCTTACTGAGATGAGGCAGGAGGCGCGAGAGCGACCGAAAGGCCTCTTGCGCCTCTGCCGGACACTGTCATCCCGGCGCGCGGAGACGGCCTACGCGCCGGTACGTACGTCAGACTACGCACCGGCTTGGTAGGAGCTGCGAGGGTTCTCCGCAGATCAGCGCACTGGCCCTCGTCAGGACGCATCAGCGGCAACTGACGGGTACGTGCAAATTATTTGGGATGGCCCGGAATCGGAACACACGGGCACTCCGGCTCGTTGTCATTACGTGAGCACGACACAGACACCACCTGTTCTCGCCGCAGAGCTGGCAGAGGCGTGGGCCGACATTCAGCGGCACCACCCCGAGCTGCCGGACCTTGCCGCGCCAGAGTCCCTGATCGGGGAGTCGTCGTCCGCGTGCGGACACGAGCTCTCCTTCGAGCGCCTTCTCCATGAGGCGGTGCACGGTATCGCCGCCGCCCGCGGAGTGCGCGACACCTCCCGTGCCGGCCGCTACCACAACCGCAGATTCCTTGCCATCGCCGAGGAACTGGGCCTGGACCACCCGGACGAACCGCATCCGAGCAGCGGTTTCTCCCTGGTCACGCTCAACCCCGAGGCCAAGCGCCGCTACCGTCCGACGATCGAGCGTCTCCAGCGCGCCCTGAAGGCGCACACGGCGGCCACGTCCGCGGACACCGCCCGCAGCTTCCGCGGACCGGCGGCCCGGCACGGCTCGTCCGGCGGCGGGGTGCGCGTCAAGGCGGTCTGCGACTGCGGCCGCAATGTGCGCGTGGTCCCCTCGGTCCTGGCCCAGGCCCCGATCGTCTGCGGCGGCTGCGGGAAGCCGTTCCGCATTCCGGAGGTCATGGGCGCCGCGTAACCCCTCGACCACCGGCATCTCGTGGCTGCCGGTGCGGTGGGTCACGCCGGGGTGCCGCCGAAGCGGCACCCCGACGCGCCGGGCCGCGCACCCGACGTAGGTCACCTCCACGCCGGGTGCCGCTCAGGCATGCCCCGTCGCACCCTCGGTCCGAGGCGGCGTGCCGGGTGTGGCACAATGGCTAGCTGTACTCGACAGCCGCACAGGACCCCTCTCTCCTCCGGCTGACGCGTCCATCGGGCACTCGGGTACCGCAACCCCACGCGGCAATCTCGCCGTGCCCAACCACGTCAAAACCAGGAGAATCCACTCCCGTGGCAGTCAAGATCAAGCTGAAGCGTCTGGGCAAGATCCGTTCGCCTCACTACCGCATCGTCGTCGCCGACTCCCGCACCCGCCGTGACGGCCGTGCGATCGAGGAGATCGGCAAGTACCACCCGACCTACAACCCGTCGGTCATCGAGGTGGACGCCGACCGCGTCGCGTACTGGCTGGGTGTCGGCGCGCAGCCGACCGAGCCCGTCCTCGCCATCCTGAAGAAGACCGGCGACTGGCAGAAGTTCAAGGGCGAGCCCGCCCCGGCTCCGCTGCTGGTTGCCGAGCCGAAGAAGGCGCGCCCGTCGTTCGAGGCCCTCGGTGGCGACGACGAGGGCAAGGGTGAGGCCATCACCCAGAAGAAGAAGGCGGAGAAGAAGGACGAGGCCGCCGCCGAGTCCGCGTCGGCCGAGGCCTGAGCACCATGCTCGAAGAGGCGCTTGAGCACCTCGTGAAGGGCATCGTCGACAACCCTGACGATGTGCAGGTCGCTTCCCGCAACCTGCGCCGCGGACGTGTGCTGGAGGTCCGGGTCCACCCCGACGACCTCGGCAAGGTGATCGGCCGCAACGGCCGCACCGCACGCGCTCTGCGTACCGTCGTGGGCGCCATCGGCGGCCGCGGTGTCCGTGTCGACCTCGTCGACGTGGACCACGTCCGCTGACGCCGAACGCAGCACCGGCTCGGGCCGGGGAGGGCCACTTGGCCGTCCCCGGCCCGCAGTCGTACGTACGACAGGAGATCTTCGAAAAGTGCAGCTCGTAGTCGCCCGGATCGGCCGCGCCCACGGCATCAAGGGCGAGGTCAACGTCGAGGTACGCACCGACGAGCCGGAGCTCCGGCTCGGCCCCGGAGCCGTACTGGCCACCGACCCCGCCGCCGCCGGCCCGCTCACCATCGAGACCGGCCGAGTGCACAGCGGCCGGCTGCTGCTGCGCTTCGAGGGCGTGCGCGACCGCACCGCCGCCGAGGCCCTGCGCAACATCCTCCTCATCGCCGACGTCGACCCCGACGAGCTGCCCGAGGAGGAGGACGAGTACTACGACCACCAGCTGATGGACCTGGACGTGGTGACCAAGGACGGTGTGCAGGTCGGCCGGATCACCGAGATCTCGCATCTGCCCTCGCAGGACCTCTTCATCGTCGAGCGGGCCGACGGCAGCGAGGTGATGATCCCGTTCGTCGAGGAGATCGTCACCGAGATCGACCTGGCCGAGCAGAAGGCCGTCATCGACCCGCCGCCCGGACTGATCGACGACCAGGCGGAGATCGCCTCCTCGCGGGACTCCGAGGACGGCTCGTAATGCGTCTCGACGTCGTCACGATCTTCCCCGAGTACCTGGAACCGCTGAACGTCTCCCTGGTCGGCAAGGCACGCGCGCGTGGACAGCTGAACGTCCAGGTGCACGACCTGCGCGGCTGGACCTACGACCGGCACAACACGGTCGACGACACGCCTTATGGCGGCGGCCCCGGCATGGTCATGAAGACCGACCCCTGGGGCGACGCGCTGGACTCCGTCCTCGCGGAGGGCTACGAGACCGGCTCCCACGCGCCCGCGCTCATCGTCCCCACACCCAGCGGCCGGCCCTTCACCCAGGAACTCGCCGTGGAGCTCTCCGAGCGCCCCTGGCTGATCTTCACCCCGGCCCGTTACGAGGGCATCGACCGTCGGGTCATCGACGAGTACGCCACCCGGATGCCGGTCCACGAGGTGTCCATCGGCGACTACGTCCTGGCCGGCGGCGAGGCGGCCGTACTGGTGATGACGGAGGCCGTGGCCCGGCTGCTGCCCGGCGTTCTCGGCAACGCCGAGTCCCACCGCGACGACTCCTTCGCGCCCGGAGCCATGGCCAGCCTGCTGGAGGGGCCCGTCTACACCAAGCCGCCCGAGTGGCGCGGCCGGGGCATCCCGGACGTGCTGCTCAGCGGGCACCACGGCAGGATCGCCCGCTGGCGGCGCGACGAGGCCCTCAAGCGCACCACGGCACACCGCCCGGACCTGATCGAGCACTGCGACCCCAGGACCTTCGACAGGAAGGACCGCGAGATGCTCTCCATCCTGGGCTGGGCGCCCGATCCCGAGGGCGAGCAGCACGGTCGATTTTGGCGCAGGCCGGAGGCCGTGGAAGAATAGGTCGCTGTTGTGCGCCGTCCGGCGTGCGCCCCTGCCACAGGGGGACACGACGCCCGCCCCGACGCGGACAGCATCCTCTGGAACACCTAGCTCCCGCCTATGACCTGTGGCATGGGTGAAGAAAGCAGACGAAATGTCTCACCTGCTCGACTCCGTCGACGCCGCGTCGCTGCGCAGCGACCTCCCGGCCTTCCGCCCGGGTGACACCGTCAACGTCCACGTCCGCGTCATCGAGGGCAACCGCTCCCGTGTGCAGCAGTTCAAGGGCGTAGTCATCCGTCGCCAGGGCGCCGGTGTCCGCGAGACCTTCACGGTCCGCAAGGTCTCCTTCTCGGTGGGCGTCGAGCGCACCTTCCCGGTGCACACCCCGATCGTCGAGAAGATCGAGCTCGTCACCAAGGGTGACGTGCGTCGCGCCAAGCTGTACTACCTCCGTGAGCTCCGCGGCAAGGCCGCGAAGATCAAGGAGAAGCGCGAGAACTGAGCGCTTTCGGTACGTCACAGCGGGGCCGGATAGCATCTGGCCCCGATGGACACCGAAGCACAGCCGACGGAGCGCGACCGCTCCTCCCGCCCTGCCGCCACCGAGGAGACCTCGGCCGCGAGAGGGCCGGAGGGACGGTCGCGTTTCGCGTTGGTGTCGCGGATCACGGACTGGCTGCCCGGCGGCTGGATCACCCTGACCCTGCTGGTCTGCCTGCTCTTCCTGCTGCTCCTCAACGCCTTCGTGCTCCAGCCGTTCCAGATCCCCAGCGGATCCATGGAGCGCGGATTGAGGATCGGGGACCGCGTTCTCGTAAATAAGTTGGCGTACCGTTTCGGTGCTCAGCCGCAGCGTGGCGATGTCGTCGTCTTCGACGGAACCGGGTATTTCGGGGACGCGGACTACATCAAACGCGTTGTCGGTGTGGGGGGAGACCACGTGGTCTGCTGCGACAAGGAGGGGAGGATCCAGGTGAACGGCCGGTCGGTCGACGAGTCGGCATTCCTGTACCCCGGAGACGATCCGTCCAGCGTCTCCTTCGACCTCGTCGTGCCCGAGGGCACCCTCTTCCTCCTCGGCGACCACCGCAGCGCCTCCAGCGACTCCCGCGACCACCTGGGCTCCCCGGGCGGCGGCATGATCCCCGTCGGCGAGGTCATCGGCCGGGCCGACTGGATCGCCTGGCCCAGCGACCACTGGACCCGCCTGGAGCGTCCCGACGCCTACGCGCGCGTGCCCGAACCGGACGGTGCCCATGGGTAACCGCGGAAAGCCTCGCGGGGCACCCAGCAGCGCCGCCGAAAACCTCCTGCCCACCGGCTCCCGGCGCGCCTTCTCGGCGGCCGGCGGCCGCTCACGCGCGGAGCGCCGCAAGCTCCAGCGCAAGGTCAAGCGCCGACGCCGGCGCAGCGCGATCAAGGAGATCCCGCTCCTGGTCGGTGTCGCGGTGCTCATAGCGCTGGTCCTCAAGACCTTCCTCGTGCAGGCCTTCGTGATCCCGTCCGGCTCCATGGAGCAGACGATCCAGATCGGCGACCGGGTCCTGGTCGACAAGCTCACCCCGTGGTTCGGCTCCAAGCCGCAGCGCGGGGACGTCGTCGTGTTCAAGGACCCCGGCGGCTGGCTCCAGGACGAGCAGCCCATCGCCAAGAAGGAAGACCCCGTCGTCATCAAGCAGATCAAGGAAGGGCTCACCTTCATCGGTCTGCTGCCGTCGGAGGACGAGAAGGACCTCATCAAGCGGGTCGTCGGGGTGGGCGGCGACCGGGTCAAGTGCTGTGACACCCAGGGCCGGGTCACCGTCAACGGCGTCCCGCTGTCGGAGCAGGACTACCTCTTCCCCGGGAACGCCCCCTCACAGACCCGGTTCGACATCACCGTCCCCGAGGGGCGGCTGTGGGTGATGGGCGATCACCGGGCCGACTCCGCCGACTCCCGCGCGCACCAGGACCAGAACGGCGGCACCGTCTCCGAGGACGAGGTGGTGGGCCGCGCCATGGTCATCGCCTGGCCCTTCGGCCACTGGGGTTCCCTGGACGAACCGAAAACCTACGCATCCGTCTCCGACTCGGCCACCGGGTCGTCCGCGGCTCCCCAGCTGTCGCATAGGGTTGCCCCCGACGATCCGAACGGAACGATCCGACTCCCGACCCCTGCGGAACTCCCGCTCGTTATGGGAGTGGTGGGCCTGCGTCGCCTCTGGGGCAGGCAGCGGCACAGAGTAAGGAGTTGGCGTGGGGGATGTGGCGGTAGGCGCACGATCCGGGCACGACGGCGAGGACCGCGGACGTGCCGCGGAATCGGCCGCCCCGGGCGCGGACGGCGCCGTGACCTCCGGGAATGAATCCGGCGCGGCCGACGAGACCCCGACGGCCGGGGAGCGGACCCGCACGGACGGCCAGGGGCCTGGTGACTCGGCCCCCACGGTGAAGAAGCCCCGCTCCTTCTGGAAGGAGCTGCCCATCCTGATCGGTATCGCGCTGGTGCTGGCGCTACTGATCAAGACGTTCCTGGTGCAGGCCTTCTCCATCCCGTCCGACTCGATGCAGAACACCCTCCAGCAGGGCGACCGGGTCCTGGTCGACAAGCTCACGCCCTGGTTCGGCTCCGAGCCCGAGCGCGGCGAGGTCGTCGTCTTCCACGACCCCGACAAGTGGCTGCTGGGCGAGCCGACGCCCGAGCCCAACGCCCTGCAGACCTTCCTCAGCTGGATCGGCCTGATGCCGTCCGCGGAGGAGAAGGACCTGATCAAGCGGGTCATCGGGGTCGGCGGTGACACGGTCGAGTGCAACGGCACCGGCCCGCTGAAGGTCAACGGCAAGGCGCTGAACGAGACGTCGTACGTCTACCCGGGCAACACCCCGTGCACCGTGGACGACCAGGGCGGCCAGTTCAAGGTGAAGGTGCCCGAGGGCCACATCTGGGTCATGGGCGACCACCGGCAGAACTCCCGGGACTCCCGCTACAACCAGGCGGACGCCAACAAGGGCATGGTCCCCGTCGACGAGGTCGTCGGACGTGCCATCGTCGTCGCCTGGCCGATCAACCGCTGGGACACTCTGCCGGTTCCGGACACGTTCGACCAGAACCTCAGTGCCCGGGCGGTGGCCGTCGCCCCCGAGGGCCTCGCGCTCGCCGGTGTCCTGCCGATCGCCCTGTGGCGCCGCAGGCGTTCCCGGCAGGGCGCCGAATGATCCAGACCATGGGCTGACCCGGGGGCGTACCCCCGGGTAGGGTGCGGACCCATGGGTGGTGAGAGCACGACACGTACGGCCCCGCCGAGCAGCGGAGGCAACGGCCCGGCGGGCAGCAAGCTCGGACAGCGACTGTCCGGAATTGCCGTGGCGCTGGGCCTGGTGCTGTTCCTGGGCGGGTTCGCCTGGGCGGCGGTGGTCTACCGGCCGTACACCGTGCCCACCAGTTCGATGACGCCGACCATTGACGCCGGTGAGCGGGTGCTGGCCGAGCGGATCGACGGCGCGGACATCCGCCGGGGCGATGTCGTGGTCTTCAAGGACGCGAACTGGGCGAACGCTCCCGTGGTCAAGCGGGTCGTGGCCATCGGCGGGGACACCGTCGCCTGCTGCACGGACGGCAAACTGACGGTCGACGGCAAGACGATCGACGAACCGTACCTGCCCGAGGACAGCCTGGCCGAGATCCAGAACTTCCCGACGGTGACCGTGCCGGAGGGGCGGCTGTTCCTGCTCGGTGACGAGCGGTCGGGCTCGCTGGACTCCACCGCGCATCTGGCGGACGCCGCGAGCGGCACGGTCTCGCGGGACGTGGTGTCGGCCCGGGTCGACGCCGTCGTCTGGCCGATGGACGGCATGCTGGAGCGCCCCAGCGGATTCGAGAAGCTGGGCGAGCTCTCCTCGCCGGGTCCGCTGCGCATGATGATCGGCCTGATCGTGGTGGGCGCGGTGCTGGTGCTCGGCGGTGGCGCCTACGGCCCGGTGGCGAAGTGGCTCGGCGGCCGGTCCCGCACCAGGACGGAGCCCGCGGGTGCCCGCTGAGGACACGTACGCGGGCGGTCTGCGCAAGGTCGCGCGGGTGGTGCTGCTGGACCCCGAGAACCG
Source organism: Streptomyces cinnabarinus (assembly GCF_027270315.1). Taxonomy (NCBI): domain Bacteria; kingdom Bacillati; phylum Actinomycetota; class Actinomycetes; order Kitasatosporales; family Streptomycetaceae; genus Streptomyces; species Streptomyces cinnabarinus. The sequence continues at coordinate 6,354,873 of NZ_CP114413.1, forward strand.
CATCCTGCTCCTGCACGGCCATGAGCCGGAGGACGCGAGTGACGACTGGTGGTTCACGCCGGGCGGGGGCGTCGAGGGTGACGAGACCCGGGAGCAGGCCGCGCTGCGGGAACTCGCGGAGGAGACCGGTATCACCGAGGTCGATCTCGGCCCTGTGCTGTGGCGGCGGACGTGCTCGTTCCCGTTCGCCGGGCGGCGCTGGGACCAGGACGAGTGGTACTACCTGGCCCGTACGGCACAGACGGTGACGCGGGCCGTCGCGCTGACCGAGCTGGAGCGGCGCAGCGTCGCCGGAGCGCGCTGGTGGACGTGTCAGGAACTGACCCAGGCACATGAGACGGTGTATCCGACCAGACTCGCCGAGCTGCTGCGCAGGCTGCTCGACGAAGGTCCCCCGGCCGGGCCCGTGACCCTTGACACCGAAATCGTCTAGGGGCTCGCGGGACTGGCGCACAATGGTGGGATCGCACGGCTGAAGGGGAACATGCCATGAGCGCCGAGGACCTCGAGAAGTACGAGACCGAGATGGAGCTCAAGCTCTACCGGGAGTACCGCGATGTCGTCGGTCTGTTCAAATACGTGATCGAGACCGAGCGGCGCTTCTACCTCACCAATGACTACGAGATGCAGGTGCACTCGGTCCAGGGAGAGGTGTTCTTCGAGGTGTCCATGGCGGATGCCTGGGTCTGGGACATGTACCGGCCGGCCCGCTTCGTGAAGCAGGTACGGGTGCTCACGTTCAAGGACGTGAATATCGAGGAGCTGAACAAGAGCGACCTCGAACTGCCGAGCGGGTGACCGCTGTGCCCTCCTGCGGCTGACGACGTTATCCACAAGCAGTGAGTCGTCCCCCAAGATCATTTCGATGGGGGCGGATGCGTGATCGTCGGTGCCGGAGGTGGTGCCGACATGAACGCACGCAGTGCACTCGGCAAGTACGGAGAGAGGCTGGCCGCCCGGCGGCTGGCCGAGGCCGGGATGACGGTCCTGGAGCGCAACTGGCGCTGTGGCCGGACCGGCGAGATCGACATCGTGGCGCGGGACGGGGACGCGCTCGTCGTGGTCGAGGTGAAGACCCGCAGGGCCGACTGCTTCGAACACCCGATGGCCGCGGTGACCCCCGAGAAGGCGGAACGCCTGCGCGATCTGGCCGAACGCTGGATCCAGACCCACGGTGGGGCCCCACCCGGCGGCGTCCGCATCGACGTCATCGGGATCCTGCTCCCCGGGCGGGGCGCACCCGTCGTCGAGCACGCACGGGGGGTGGCGTGATGGGTTTCGCACGCACCTGCTCGGTGGCCCTCGTCGGCGTCGAAGGCGTGGTCGTAGAGGTACAGGCCGACCTGGAACCGGGCGTCGCGGCCTTCACGCTGGTGGGGCTGCCGGACAAGAGCCTGACGGAGAGCCGGGATCGGGTTCGGGCCGCCGTGGTGAACTCGGGGGCCGAGTGGCCGCAGAAGAAGCTGACGGTGGGGCTCAGTCCGGCATCGGTCCCCAAGGCGGGCTCCGGCTTCGATCTGGCCGTCGCCTGTGCGGTCCTGGGAGCCGCGGAACGGATCGACCCGCGGGTGCTCGCCGACATCGTGATGATCGGGGAGCTGGGCCTGGACGGGCGGGTACGACCCGTCCGGGGCATCCTCCCGGCCGTGCTGGCCGCGGCGAGCGCCGGATACGAACAGGTGGTCGTGCCGGAGTGCGCCGCCGCCGAGGCGTCCCTGGTACCGGGCGTCTCCGTGCTGGGGGTGCGCAGTCTGCGTCAGCTGATCGCCGTGCTGACGGACGAGCCGGTGCCGGACGAGGAACCCGACGAGCCGGGGCGCCCCGACCCGCTGCTCGCCGGACTGCGGGTGCCGGGCACGGGTGCGGCCACCGGGATGCACAGCTCCGGAGCGGCACAGCACGACAGCGGGCATGACCTCGCCGACGTGGTGGGCCAGCACTCGGCCCGTACGGCCGTGGAGGTCGCCGCTGCGGGCGGGCACCATCTGTTCCTGGAGGGGCCGCCCGGCGCGGGCAAGACGATGCTCGCCGAACGGCTGCCCGCCATCCTGCCCCGGCTGGCCAGGGAGGAGTCGCTGGAGGTCACCGCGGTGCACTCGGTGGCGGGACTGCTGCCTCCGGGCAAGCCCCTGATCGACATCCCGCCCTACTGCGCCCCGCACCACTCGGCGACCATGCAGGCCCTGGTCGGCGGCGGCCCCGGGATCGCCCGTCCGGGCGCCGTGTCGCTCTCCCACCGAGGCGTCCTGTTCCTGGACGAGACCCCCGAGTTCAGCGGCCAGACCCTCGACGCGCTCCGGCAGCCCCTGGAGTCCGGGCATGTCGTGATCGCACGCAGCGCGGGTGTCGTCCGGTTCCCGGCGAAGTTCCTGATGGTGCTCGCTTATGCGGGTGTGGACATGTCCAACGGGGGGAATCAGTTGTCCGCCCGCTCGCGAGGGGGCACGAGTCCGTTTCTTGGTTGGCAGAAGCCTTCTCGTGCAGTCGTTACTGTGTGTGCGGAAGTGGGGTGCCGCTTGCTTGTGCGCCGTACTTGTCGGGTACCACAGGCATACCGTTTCTGTCCGTGACCTGGTTGGTCCTCGCGCCGGTTACTTGAGACCGCCTCGTTCAAGCTGCTCCCGCCCGTGGCCAGACGGCCGCCAGGTCGCCTCTGGGCTCGCATCCGTCGCGGCGTGGTAGTCGGGCACTCAGGTCCGATTCTGGCCCGGCAGAGGGCCGTTGAGGCCCGCCGGGCTCCTAGCCCAGCACACGGGTGATCGCCAGCGTCGACTGTTCGGCCCGGTGGCCACGCTGTGGCTGGCCGAAGCAGTTGGCATCGGCCGAGGAACTCGGGTCTGCTCTTCGGCTCGGTGAACGAGTCAGCGCTGTTCCCCGTCATACGAGCCCCATTTGACGCAGGAATCTGCTCGGTCCGCTCGGGCGACTATTTCCGGTGGTTAGCCATTCGATCCACTCAGAATAGTAGATGTGTGTTTCCTGGCGAGCGCGTGTGACGGACACATAGAATTTTCGCTGATCCTCCGCCATCTTTGATGCGGAGTACTGTGAAGAAAAGTGGGGGATCATGCCGTCGTTGGCGCCGACTATGAAGACGTAGTCGAATTCAAGGCCCTTGCTTGATGACATGGTGCACGCCTGCACCTGTCCTTTCCTTCGGCCGCGCTCGCTTAGCTCATTTGTGGTCCAGTGGGCCAACTCGCCATCGGCTGCAAACATTTCCGTCAATTCTGTGCACGATGCCTGATCTTCGGATCGAAGCAGGCCGGACCCGTTGCCAGGGCTACTGGACATTAGGCGCTGCAGAAAGGATGCGGCGGATTCTCCAGCGGTGGATTCGCGTATGGCTTTCAGTAGTGCCACTTCCGATTCCAACCCATCCTGTGTACTCTCGTGAAGATACTTCCAATCAAGGAGCAGTCGAGAAGGATCAACGGCATCTTCACCTCCGTGCACCACCCAAACTGCCAGCTGCTCAACTAGCGCTGTAAAGGTAGTGGATACGTAAGGGGATCCTTGATTTACGGCTGGTATCCCGAGGCTACGACACACTTCCACAAAGAGGGCGGAATGATCATTGGTTGGACAGAGCACAGCTATCTCGTGTTCAGGTTCCCCTGAAGCGATTAGGTGAGCGATGGTGTCGGCTACCTTGTCATACTGCCTCAGGATTCCCCCAGGGCAATAGTGCGCTTCGACGGACCCGCCGCTGCGTGTTCCTTCAACCCCGCCAACTTCCAGGAGCCTATTGGCGGCATCGATGATTTCTTGAGCGCAGCGATAGTTTACTTTGAGTTCAACAGGTGACACGCCCTCTAGTTGACCTATTTCCTTCAGGAGTTCAGGCCTACTTCCAAGCCACCCATAGATGGCCTGGTTGTAGTCACCCACGGCAAAGAGAAGCGATTTCTTACCTTCTCCAAAGCACAACAGGCGAACTATCTTGTCCAGGGCTGGTGCTAGATCCTGATACTCGTCGACATAGATTCGGGGGAACTTCGCGACTAGAAGATTTCGAACGAAGCTGTTCTGTTCCGTGATAGTCAACGCGGCTCGAATAAGTGAGTCGAAGTCGACGAGCCCCTGGTCCGCCAAGACCTCCGAATAGCGTTGAGCAACCCGCTGAATCCGTGCCCCTGCTTTTCTCCATTCGTCTTCCGTCGCTAGCATCGTGAGATGCTGCTTGGCGGTTGATATTACATTTCTAGTGTCTTCGCCCCGAGGGTAAATCTCTGCGACAGCCGATCGATAGGCGGCATTCACCTGTTTGTTTGTCGCAATCTTCCGAGTCAACAGATCGGGGAAGCCGCATACTGTGGCGAACGGACGAATGATTTCCTTAAGCGTGAATGCGTGTACCGTGCCAATGAATAGATTTCTCCGGCTCTGATCTGTTAGGGAATTGACTCGACGAGCGAGTTCTCCGGCGGCAGCATTGGTGAGTGTTACGCACGCTGCCCCTTGGGGAGGCGATATATATGCGGCGACATCAAAAGCGATGCGAGTCGAAAGTAGCTTGGTCTTTCCGCTGCCTGGTGGTGCAGTTACCACGCAGTGGCCTTCTGTGTTGAATGCCTCCCATTGCCGTTCGTTCGTCTTGAGCTCTTCGATTGAAGCTGGCAGAGGCTTCACTGGGCCACCAGGTGCTCAATAGCGTTTTGAACGTAAGCGGGACAATCCAGTTCGTGGCCTAGAACGGCGTTGGCGTAGCGACCCTTTCCGCCCACTCGTCTGATCATGCCGAGGTACTGCTTATAGGTTGGCAGCAGGCCTCCCCACGAAGTGATGTCGTTGAGAGCCTGTTGAGTTCGCGCAAGGCCTTTTAGTGTGGCGATTCCTGCCTGAAGATTAGCGTCTGACGTTGAGGCCAGATCGAACTCAAAAGTTGTCTTGCCTACGAAGATTCCCGACTCTTCCGCGGTGCCGCTTTGTTTGAGGGCAGTCAACCACCTACGAGCCCGAAGATTTCCGGTTACCACCCTCCTTCCTTTTGCTTTCGATGCGGTTTCATCACCGTCCGTGATGACGGCGTAGGGGATGCCTACAGCCTTGCAGAACGCAATATAAGGAAGGAAGTGGGTGCCGTGGATCGCGCATACCGTGATGCCGTATTTATCCAGGTCGTACCCAAGACCTTCAGCCAAGGCGGGCACGATAGCCTGCTCTGCGTACCCCTCGACAAGCAGTACGCGCTTAGCAAAGATCATTTCCGCGCGGGTCACATCCAGGTACCTCGCGATGTCTTCCCAGTCTTCGTCGCTGAGATTTGCATCGGCTGCGGAAAGTGCATCGGTGGACTTTCCGTTATCTCTGAGGAAGATGATGTTCTGTGGCCCGGCAGCGCTGGCAATATGAGGAGATTGGGTGGTCACAAAAACGGTGTGAGTATCGCTTGCGCTCTCCAGTAGACGGCGAAATACCAGACGTTGTAGATGAGGATGGAGATGAGCCTCTGGCTCTTCAATAGTGAGCATTGAGTGGGCGATTTCCTTACTCAGTCGACGCTCTAGCCCTAGCTCCATAAGTGTGAAGTACAGAATGTTGAGGCTGCCGAGACTGGCGCTTGAAAGGGGCCGTTTGTTATCGCCGTCGACGAACAGCCGTAGCGTCCTGATTAGTCTCTGGGGATCCGGTGATGCAACACCAAGCTCTGACTGGAGAGCATGTGAGGGTCCCACCATATCTGTCATGAGATTTGTGATCTTGTCGCCCAGATCCTTAATGGAGGGGAGGGCGCTGACTTGACTGTTGGCTTGCTCGATAGAGTCGGCAATCTTCGTGAGCTCGGTCGCGGTGGACGACTCGGCTGCGGCTTCTAGAAGCTGACGTAGTGGAGAACGGCGCCAATTCGTTACGTCTGATTCAACATCTCTGAGAGCATGTAGAAATGCCAGATGCAAGAAGGATCGAAGCTCTGCAGGCATGAAGTTGCTTTCATCGTCGCCCTGGAAGATGAAAGCGCGATATGCGGAAACGTCTGTTGCGTCGCCCGGGAGATCTTTTGGTGCGTACTTGAATGTGAGCCGCGCTTTAACGGGGGATCTGCTGACGACGGCGCCCGCCAGGACGGCTGAGGCTCGGTCGTCATCTTCGAAGTCTTCGATGTCTACAGAGATAGAGATTTCAGCGTTCTCCGTGAACGGGTCCCAGTCTATCCGGCCGTTCGCCAGCCCATCCCAAAAGTCTTCTCGTCGGAGATTCCGGTCGCTGTTTGGAAGCGTAGGGTCAAAAAGTAGACGCAATGCATGGATGAGGTTGGATTTACCAACCCTGTTCTCGCCCACGAATACGTTGTAGGCGCTTAGCGGAACATCGACCGAAGCAAGATTACGAAAGTTCTTAATCCGCAGCCTTGTGATGCGCATGGCCGATGTCCTCCGAATGATGAGCACTCCAAAGCATGAGTGCCCCATTTTAGATGGCCACCCCACGCTGAGGAACAGGTTTCCCAAAACTCACTTCGACCCCAAACTGGCGTTCGGTTGCGGGGTGTGGATGCGAGTCTCCTCGGGTGCTGCTCGTCGTGTGGACAAGTGCGCTGACGGTCAGTGACGGTGGGGTTAGTAGTAGTGTCAGTCTGCTGACGTGTGGGGCGCTGTGGCGAACATGCGGAGTCGATAGTGGATCCCATCCACGAGCTGTTCTCCGGGAGGAAACCTGTTCTCTGCATCGACGATGACGTCCTGGTCGGCGTGTGGACCACCCTCGATCGCGAACCTCAGTATCGTTCCAAGCCAACGGACGCCGGCGGAATTCGGTGATCCGCGCTGCCTGGTGCCCACTGCCCGTACAGGCGCGAGGATGATCATTTCGCCTCTTAGCCTTACCCACCTGCTGGCCCCCGAGGTCCGGCGGGCGGGCGGTCATTCGCTGTCAGCTGACCTGCCAGAGGTTCGCATTCCCATCGACAACGTCACCTTCAACTCGGTCATCTTCCGCTCCAGCGGACAAGACCTGACCACCGCCGGCACCTACATCGAGATGGGCTCCCGCCTCCTGGAGCCGATCCTCCTCGCACTCGCTGTGCTCGCCGTCCGCGGTCGAATCAAACGCTGAATCGCCAGCCGGTCGGCTTCACGTTGACAGGGAAGCGCGTACACTCGGCGTTTGCCGATGCGGTGGTGCCGCGTCGGACGCGCACCGCTCTGGCTACATGGAACTGCATGCCACAGGCAACGAACTGAGGCATGAAGAGCGGCTGGCACCCGTCGACGACGGGCGTCCGATCCCTGTGGATCGGCTGACCAGCAGCTTGCCTGGAACCTTGGAATGCCAGTCGGCACGGGACACCGCGGTACAGAAGCCGCGGTCGGAGCGTGACGGCGCTCGCCGCCCCCAGTGGACGGCGTGCAGTGGAGGCAGGGGTTGCCCTGTCCGCGGATTTCCTGCTGCGCGCAACGCCCTGGAGGGCAGGATCATGAACACGAACGAAAACTTCGGCATGGACGGCCAGGAGCCCGACGACGGCCTCCCGCCCCTGCTGCGCCGCCCCGCACCGGTGCCGGACCCGGAACCCGTCACGAAGCTCCGCGGCGCCCGCAAGGTGCTGCTGGACAACCCCGATACCACGCTCGACGAGGCCGCGGCAAACGCCGTCACCTCGGGCGCGGTGGACCCCGCGCGACTGCGGGCCCTGGTCGACGGCGAGAAGGTCAGCCTGCTGACGGCCAAGCCGGTCGTGGGCGGCACGCTGTACGCGACCGCCCCCCACGAGCGCTACCTCGACCTCAACGTCCTGCCGGACATCATCAACCAGCGGTGGGCGGACCAGCTGCACACCGCCATGGACGTGGAGCCCTCCACGTCCATGGCGACGCCGTACGAGACGCTCATCGACCCGGAGACCGGCAAGCCCGTCGCGGTCTTCACCGTCCGCATGCGCAACCGCAAGGCTCTGGCCAAGGCGGTCGCCGAGAGCATGCGCAACACCTTCAACGCCCAGAAGCGCGAGAACGACTACACCCAGAGCGTGCTCCAGCAGGGCGTGAAGGAGCCGCTGACGCTGTTCGTCATGCGCGTCGTGTACGACGACGGCACCGAGGACACCTTCCTCGTCGCCGGCGACGGCAACAGCCGCTACGTGAGCATGTGGCGGGCGCGTACCGGCGGCGACATCGACGCGGCGATCTCGGCCTGCATCAGCTCCGTCATCGGCTCGACCGAGCAGAGCGGCGAGCGCAGCCGCTCGGAGCTGGCGGCCGCCCGTCGCCGGGTCACCGAGCTCACCGCCCGTACCCGCAAGAACCTGGCGATGTCCACGCTCACCGAGGCCACCCGGCGTGAGGGGCACACCATCGCCTTCCCGGCGGTCGTGGTGGTGGGCGCGCGGGCGGACGACGGCGGGCCGCTGACGGACCTGGTGGCCGCCCGTGACGACCTGCTGGCGAACTTGCACGTGCATGTGACCCCCTGGACGTCGGGGGCGCAGTACACGCAGGGCATGCAGCGCGTCTACCGGCACGCCCGCGCCGAGGAGCTCATCACGCCGGAGGAGTTCCAGGTGCTGTCGGGCACGGTGGGCCCGGACACCATGCACGAGCTGCTCGGCGTGCCGGCGCACCGGCTGTGGGCGGCCGCGGTTCACCAGCACGCGGTGCTCGCTGGCCCGGACGCGTACGCCATGAACCTGCTGATCAAGCAGGAGTTCGGGATGGGCAAGGCCGACCGGATGCGCATCAGCGAGCGGCTGGCGCCCATGGCGCTGTCCGCCTACCGCAGCAAGGACGGCATCGAGCAGCCGCTGCGCGCCTTCGGCAACGGCGGCACGATCACCGACACGGTGTGGAAGAAGCCGTGGGAGCTGACCAAGGGCGACGACGTCTTCGAGGTGCTCGACGACATCCTCGCGCGCGCCCTCGACGGTGACGCGGGGGCCGTGGCGGAACTGACCGTGCTCGGCGGGACCGCCGCGATCCTCGACGGCTACATCACCCGGGACCGCGGCTCGAAGGAGGGCACCGAGCGCGACAGCCGCAAGGCCCCCTTCCGCGCCACGCCCGTCAAGCTCCTGGAGCTGCTGTCGAAGACCTCCGGCGGGCTGCGGATGCTGCACTCCCTCGCCCTCGCCCACGTCGCCGCCAACCCCACCGTGCTGCCCAAGCTGTTCCACACCCAGGACCGCGAGGTCGACGGCGTGCCGGTCCGTGCCGGTGAGCCCGTGCTCGACAAGGCCGGCGAGCAGGTCATCATCGACTACGAGTGGGACCTCGTCTACGCCGCCGACCCGGCCGACGCCGAGCGCACCATGGCCAAGAACCGGGCGGCCATCACGACGAGCGGCAAGCCGGCGGAGCCCGAGGGCGAGGACGCGCGCCAGCGCCGGATCCTCGAACAGGGCATCACCAACGCGGCCAAGGCAGGACTTGCCCTGGCCCGGCTGAGCAAGAAGCGCGGCAACCAGGTCTTCGGCACCTTCGAGACCGTCCAGGCGCTGCGCATGCAGCTGAGCAAGCTCAGCGAGATCCTCGTGCAGTTCGGGCCGGCCGACACGTCCATCTTCGTCGAGGACCTGGACGAAGACGAGGACACCGAGTGAGCGCCCGCCTCGCCCTGCCCCCCGAGATCGGGCGGCAGCTGCAGCGGGTGCTGCGGCTGGTGAGCCCGGTCCTCGACGGCGCCGGCTCGGGCAGCGGCCGGACGTCGTCGGTGGTGGTGTGCCCGGCCCGGCCGGCCGAGGTACGCCGCCGGGTCGCCGCGTGCTGCGCGGTCTACGTCGCGTGGGACAACCGGTACGGGTGCCGGTACGTGGGCAGCGTATGCCGCCAGGGCCGGGATGCGGTCGCAGACCGGCTGGGCGAGCACTACACCCACCCCACCGCCGGGACGGCCCGACGGACGTCCTGGTGCCTGCTGACCGTGCTGCCCCTGGTGGACGGCATCCGCCTGGAGGCCGTCCGCAACGCCGAAGGGTGGACGGCCCGGCTGCTGAACCCGGTGGACGGCTCGGCCCACCCCCGCGTGGATCTCACGCAAACGCCCGCCTCGCTGGCCTTCGTGCCCCACCAGGTGAGGTAGCCCCTAGCCAGGCGAAGGCCTGGGTCCCGGCAGATCCATCAGCCGGGACCCAGGCCCTTTCCGACAGCTGACCGACAGTGGCCCCACGGCCGGCCCTAGACAGCGGTGTCGGTTCTCGTCCCTAAGGTGGGGCGTGGTGAGGGTTCCGTCGGACAAGCTGGCGGCCGAGAGCCCGAAGGTGTCCGAGGCGCTGGTGACCATGCTGGTACTGCTTCTGCGCGACAGGGCGCGGGCGTCGACGGCAGCGCGACCGCCGCCACCGACCCGACCACTGAGGCCTGCTGGTGCCGATCGACCACAATCCTGCCGAAATGCGGTGGTTCGAGGAGCTGTGCGGGGAGTTAAGCTCGCCGCCCACCCCGACTCCGCATCTAGGGCAGACTTCCGCCATGGACAAGCAGGAACTGAGGGCGCCGGCCGGAGCGAAATCGGTACGGGTGGCGGAAGCGCGCGATGCCCTGGCCGAGGCGGTCGCCGACGTCAGGCAGACGGCACTGAACGTCGATGCCTGGGAAGACATGGGCGCTGGGAATCTGCCGCAGGCGGTCAGGGAACTGGCGTACTCAACCGCGTTGTCGGACAAGGAAGCGAACGCTCGGCGGGTGTCGGAGGCGTTCACCGTGTTGCTCACCTGATGATTACTGCTGCGGACGAGAACACGATCCGTGCCATCGTCACCAGCCTCGGCCAGCACCATACAGTGCAGGAGCCCGCCCTACGGCCAACCAGCGATGGCGTCATCGAATCACAGCTCTACCTGCGCGTTTGGAACCAGACGGGCGTCTCTGAGTCGCCCTGAAGTCGGGGCAGGCGGCTGGCTGCCTGTTGTTGATACAGACAACGCGGAGGCGCCGCCCAATAGTTGGGCGGCGCCTCCGCGCGGTTGGCTTGGACTGGGAATCAGGGCCGACGGCTACGGTGGGTCGCGAGGTCGGTTACCTCCGCAGATTGCTGGAATTGGCTGTGTACTTCCTCGTAGTCGAGGGTGAGTTGGCGCAGCGCCTCGGCGTAGATGGCGAGGGTGCGACGGAGCTGGGTGTTCTCGCGGCGGAGGTCAGCGATGGTGTCGTCCGGGCTCTTCTTCTGCTTGGTGTCTTGTTCCGGCTTGGGGGTGTTGCGCTGGGCGTCGGCCTGTTCCTGGAACCAGGCGATGAGGTGGGGGAAGTTCCGGTAGAAGGTGGCGTGCTTGATGTCCAGACGACTTTCTACTGCCGTGATGGTTGGGCGCCGGCCTGTCTCCTGGCTCTCTCGGAGGACTATGTCCATGGCGAGCTTCACGTCGTTCTCGGTGAGGGTTGGCCGGGTCACCGCTCGGTCTCCTGCGTCGTGGTGGTGGGGATGTTGTTGGCGTTGAGGAAGTCGGTGAGTTCGGTGCGCCGCTGTTCCATGCGGTCCCGTAGGTAGGGAGCGAGGAGGACGCCGTTGGCCAACGCGTTTTCCATGCGCTGGAGCCAGGCCAGGAAGGCGTTGGCGTTCTCGGCGGTGAGCGCGACGTTGCGGCACTTGAGCGGCTGGCAGTCCGGCAGTGACGGGCCATCGTCATCTCCCCGGCGGCACAGGGCCCGGTCGGCGTTGTAGACGCAGGTGACAAACTCGCCGGGGTAGATGTGTGGGTCGTGGCGGCGCATGTGTCGTGCCAGCCGCTTCTCGTCGGCGATGACCTTGCCGAGGAACTGGACGTCGTTTTCGAAGGCGGAGAGCCGGGACTCGGCCTCTGCGGCGGCAGGGCCCGCCAGTTGGCCGGGGGCCGGGCTGAGGATGAGATCACCCAGTTTCTCGCCCCGGGCGAGCGCCTGTTCGGCTTCGACCTCGTGACGGAATCCCGAGGAGGAGGTACCGGCATAGCCTTCGAACATCTGCACGCTGTGGTGGCGGTACTGGATCGCGCCCGCGATGGTGCCTCCGGGCTGGCGGGCGATGAACCAGGCCAGGGTCCGGCGGAACTGCCGGGTCTGGAGCCGCCATTCCTGCCCGTTGACGTCCGGGATGCGGTCGTCGCGGCCGTGGTCGGCGCAGTACTGGTTGACCCACTGGAGGAACTCGGTGAGGTCCCGGTTGGTGACGGTGGAATTCTTCACGGTCGGAGCGGGGCGGTTCGTGCTGATCTCGCCGGATCGCTTGTAGCCGCGCGAGACGGCGGGCAGGGTGAACAGCAGGTTGTGCGCCTCGGAGTGCATCCGTTCCAGAACATCAACGGCGCGGGCCACGGTGGCGTTGACGATCCAGGTGGCTTCGACACCGAGAGGGGTGTCTTCGCCTTTGAATGCCTGGCTGGTGACCCGGTGCCGGACGGCACGGCCGTCCTCGTCGCGCCAGACATTCACACAGCCGCGCTTCATGTGCTTGACCTCGCTGTCGCGCATGCCGGACAGGAACGCGATCACGATGTAGGCAGCTGTCTGCAGCAGCCGGACGTACATCTCGATGTTGTTGTAGTCGATGGCCTTCACCCAGGGGTGGCCATCCAATTTGGCGCGGATTGGGGTGTGGAGGTAGGTCGCGTCGTCCAGGCCGAACTCGTCAAATGCTTCCTCGACCAGCGGCCAGCACAGTTCGCCGACCATGGTGCTGGGATGGACTCGTGCTTTGCGCGCCAGGAAGTGGACGTTCACCCCGAGGCGGGAGCCGAGGCCCCCTGCATAGGTTCTGAGGGGCAGGGGGCGTCCCGTGGTGCGGTAGTGGTCCAGCACCTCGTCCAGCCGGTCGCGGTGTCCGGTGTGGCCGCTGCCGCGACCGGCCAGGGGAGGCGAGTCCCGCAACTGCAGATACTCCTCCTGGGCGCGCAGGACGTCGTCGGCGAACTCCTCGGTCCAGCGCAGGGCCCAGGTGAGCAGGGGCGCCAGGATCTGTTCTGGGATGCGGTGGGTGCGGTTCTCCCGAGCGCGCGAGGAGATCTTGCGGACAGCGGCGGAGGAGGGGTCGGCCCATACCGTGATGGGGTCCAGCGACAGAGTCGGGGTGAAGAGTTTGGTGCGGTAACCCCAGAGCAGGCGGACCGCGCCGAGCTTGGCGGTCCGGTCGTGCCGGGTGTTGCGCAGGTCGATAAGGCGCTGGCTGTAGGCCTCCAGGTCTTCGGCGGTCACGGCGGGCAGTGCGGTGATGCCTCGCTGGTCCGCCCAGACTAGGAAGTCTTTGACCTTGCTGAAGTGGCCGCGGATGGTGACGGGGCGTACCGGTTCGAGGTTCTGCGGATGGTCGTTGGTGAGCAGGGCGAAGAACAGTTCCTTGGTCACGGCGCGGAACTGGATCGGCAAGGTGGTGAAGTCGATGCTAAGGACGTGCTGGTGGCGCTGGTGAAGAACCGGGGAGAGATCCCACTTGTCGTCGCCGAAACGGGCCGTGGATTCCAGGACGTAGCCGGCGACCAGGGGCTGGTTGGCGAACACGAGGGCGTCGTGGGGGATGCCCGGAAACAGGGTGCGGGCAGCTGAAGTGGTCATCGGGGTTCCTTGGGTCCGTCGAGAAGATCCAGGCCAAGGAAGACAGGCTTGGACTGGGCGGCCTTGTCGCGCTGGGCGTCGGTGAACTTGGGCAGGATCAGGCGGGTGAGCATGAGCCAGGTCCGTCCGTGCTTTTCGATCCAGGAGTCGACGCTGGTGGTCTCCAGCGCTTCCTGAAGGGCGTCCACGACGGCCAGTAGGGCGGGTAGATGGCGTTCGGCGATGAGGGCGTTCGGGCAGCGCAGGCAGGTCAGGAAGGACACATCGCACGGGCCGTTCTTGGTGAACGGGCTGTGATCGATGTTCAGGCAGGAGCTGGCGAGGGTGTCCAGTTGGCCCGCCACGGCGTTCTTCAGTACGGCGGGCTCGGCGCCGTACTGCTGTGAGGTGGCGTCCGGCGCGGCGGCCAGAGCCTGCTCGCCGGCGGCATCGAGGATCTGTGGGCGGAAGGCACGTGCCGCGTTTTCCGCGTCGTCGATGGCCGACGTGATGACCTGGTCCGCCCACTCCCGGATACGGGGGTCGCCTTGGAGGTAGTGAGCGAAGGAGACGTCCAGGGTGTTGGTCCGTGAGGCCGAGGGCAGGTGCCCGCCCACGGCCTTGGTGGTGCGCACCTCCACCGTGGTCTTGAGCCGGTTCAGGTTCAGTGCCAGCGGCTGGCCGGAGTCGTCGGTAAGTCCGTGACGCCGACTCCACCGGTTCAGGTGCAGTGAGCGGTTGAGGCGGGCTCCGAATGGGTCGATGTGACCGTTGGCGGCAGCCTTGGCCTCCCAGTCGGCGCCTCTCCGGCCGGCGGCACCCGCCCAGATGCTCCAGATCCGCTGGCCGCCGGACAGCCTCCGGCCGCGCCGGGTCAGGTGGTGCAGCAGGAGGTAGTAGCCACCGGGGGTGTGGAGCTGACGGCTTTCGGTGGTGCCGATCTCCCAGTGCACGGTGTCCCGGCTGTTGCCCTTGCTGCGACGTCGCTTGATCAGTGTGAGCGCCACTGCCCGGTCCTCCACCACACGGTGTTCGGTGGGCAACTCCTTGATGGTCTCGGCATTGCGGCCGGTCAGGCCGATGCCCAGCACTAGCAGAGGGACCAGGTCCGGTTCGATGAGGAATACCTCCTGGGCCAAGGCGAACCGGGCGGCGCTGTCCTGCAGACCGATGCGATTGCGGACTTGGGGGATGGTCCCGGTGCGATCGATTTCGTCCAGCACCGCGGCGCTGGCCCGCTCGTCGGGCGTCAAGGCCTCGGGGGTGGAGCGGAAGGTTTCCAACAGCCGGTCGATCCTGCGCATGCGGTCGCGGATGGCTGCCACGTCGCTTCGGGCGGCGGTCATGATGTCGCGGAACTCGCGGTCGGAGTACCCCGGAAGGCCGGAGCGCTTCTGGTGACGGCTGTGGCCGGGCTGTTGAAGGTATTCCCTCAGCTCCTGGCCGAGGAGGTCCGGCGGGTTGACGTGCCGCAGCACGGTGATCAGACCCATCAAGTCCGCGCGGGCGGTCGCCAGGGAGGCGGACTCCGTACGGTGCAGCCGGAAGCGCTCCAGCTGCCGCGACGTCAATTCCGAGATGGAACGGGGAGGCTGCTTGAGGGATTCCAGGAAGAGAAGGAAGCGCCGCAGGATCTGGAAACTCGCATCCGCGCTGACCTTGGTCCGCAGACCGCCGACCGGGCCGGTTCGCACGGCGAAAGCAGCGGCCAGCTCGGCGTGCAACGCGTGACTGGGCAGGGTGGAGAAGTCGTACTCCCAGCGGCGGCCGTCCTCGCCGTGGAACGGGACGACCAGCGTCCGAGCCGCAGTGACGGGCGCGGACTCGGCCTGGTAGGTCCCCTCGGGCATGGCGGAGGTGCGTCCGCGCCCGGGGCGCGGAGCGGGAATCGGGGCGGCGGCGGTCTCGCTCACGCGATGTCCTCCTGGCTGGGCGTGGGCTCGGTCAGGTCGGTCGGGTGAACGCCGGTGGGTTCCCAGCTGTCGGGGATCAGGGCCAGACGGGTCTCCATCGCCAGTTCCTGCAGGGTGTGCAGGTATCGCTGAGTGGTGACGGTGGAGCGATGGCCCAGCCGCATGCGGACCCAGTTCAGGGGATCTCCGAAGACCATCTGGTAGGTCTGGCGCTGGCCGGGGTTGAGAGCGGCCAGCTCCTGGATGTGCCCCCTCCACAGCTGTTCGAGGGTGATGACGGCGTAGGAATGACGGAGCTTGTGCGGGTGGGCCGTATCGCGGACGCCGTGGCGGCCACACCGCCCGTTGGCGGTCTTGAAGACTTGCTGCCAGCAGGACCGGCCGCTGGGCATCCCGGACTCGCTCAGCCACAACGCTGCCGGTTCCAGGCCGTCGGGGGTGTCGATGAACAGCCGCTGCCGCTCTTCGTGACCGAGCTGGTCGACGGTCAGTCGCCGACCGTCGACCGTCACGAGCGGCCGGCGCCGGTCGGCGATGACCAGCGGGTTGCGGACGCGCTCGTACAGGCCCTGCTCGCGGGCGTAGTCGATGGCGTCCAGCCGTTCCATCTCCATGTACTCCCATACCTCCTTCAGGGCGGAGGAGGGGATGTAGATGTGGCGGGCCGAGCCGTACTTGGCGATGACGTGAGGAATCCACGTACGGGCGTTCAGCGTGCCGGGCACCTCGGAGGGCACCTCGAACACCGACAGCGATGTCTGCTCGCACAGCCGCAGCCCGGTGCGGATCATCAGGTCGGCGTAGGTGGCGTTGCGGGACGCGAACCGGCCCCGAAACGACGGGTCGGGCAGTCCCTCGGGGGTGTAGCCGCGCAGCCCCACGTCTCGCCACATCCGGTACATCCGGGGTGTGAGCCACTTGACGTCCTTGGCCGCCCCCTGGTGAGACGCTTCGGCCGGGGTGGTGCTGCGTCCGCGGCGGTGATGTTCCGGCGCACGGTTTTCGCGCTGCAGGATCGGATTCTCCTCCACAAGCCTCCGCTTGGGACTCGCGGCCCAGATGTAGAACTGGTTGACGGTGGCCACCTCGCGGTCCCAGGTGGTCCAGTCCACGTGCGGGCCGCGTGGGTCGGTCGTGCGCCACTGCTTGTAAGCGGCGCGGTCCTCCGGAGTCGCGTCCCGCCAGTCCTTGCGGCCGCGGCTGACCCACAGGAAGGTCAGCCACAGCTTGAGGTCGGAGGCGTAGGCCCGCTGGGTGTCCACGGGGGAGGTGTTCAGGACGGTGTCGAAGAACCGGTTCAGGTCCGTGTCGTAGCGGCCGTCTGGGCTGATCAGAAATGGCCGTCCGTTGCTGATGCTGTGCTTGTCCAGCCACTCGTCCAGGTCCCACAGCGTGTCGATGAGTGGGTCCGCAGTCTGAGGCCGGGGCAGGTCGCGGCGGGTGTAGACAACCCGCCAGTCAAGTTCGCTCATGGTTCCTGTTGTTGATCGAAAAGGCGGAGCCAGGCGGCTCCGTCGGCCAGGTGATTGGTCAGCCGCGCGGGTGGGCCTGGGCCCGGGCGGTGGCCCGCAGGCGGGGCATCTGGACGGTGAGGGGGCCGTCGTCGTCGGCGGTCAGGCGGTGCCGGTGGGCCCAGGTATTCAGCAGGGGCGAGAGCGAGTGGCACGAGAGCGGGGCGTGACCGCTGAGGTTGGCGCTACGGCAGGTCCACAGGTTCCACAGCTGGGGTGTGCCGGAGAAGCGGCGGCTGCGCTGGGTGAGTCGGTGCAGCAGGAGGTAGAAGTCGCCGGCGCTGTTCAGCGGGTTGTGCCCCTCGCCGCGGACCGCCCACCGGAACGGGGCGTTGCCCTGCTTAGCGCGCTGGTCGAGTCGGAGGACGACGGCGCCGTTGTCCACCGTGTGCCGGGCGAGCAGTCCGGCGGTCTCGGTGACCCGCAGTCCGCCGAGGGCCATGGCCAGCACGAACAGCGGGGCCGCGTCGGCCAGGGTGAGGAAGAGCTGCCGGGCGGTGTCCTGCTTGCGCTGCCCGTGAACGTGGGGGATGCGGCCGGTGCGGTGCATGACGTCCAGCAGCCGGGCGGCGGCCTGGTCCTTCTCACTGAGCGTGTGCGGCGCGGCATGGAACGCGGCCAAGAGCTGCTCGGAGGAGGCGAGGCGGGCGACGGTCCGGGCTGCGTCTGCGCGGGCGGCCTGGAGCAGCGCGGTGTATTCGCGGTGGGAGTACAGCTGCAGCGCCTTCCGGGGCGGCTGTGGCCCGGTGACCGTCCGGGGTGTCTTGATCAGGTCCCACACGGCGGGGTGGAGGGAGCCGTAGGGGGCGTCGTGCAGCAGGCGGCACAGCTGGGCGACTTCATGTCGGATACCCGCCGCGCTCCGGGTGGCTCCCTCGACGTCCCGGTAGGTGTACAGGTGCTCGGGGCTCACATCGCCGAGGCAGCTCAGCGGCTGGTCCTGCATGCTCAGGAAGGCTAGGAAGCGGCGGATGGTGCCGAAGTAGCCGTCCGCGCAGGCGAGCGTGTACACGCTGCCCGTGGCTGGTGCGAGGCGTGCCTGCAAGGCATCGGCCAGCGGCGCGTGCAGCGGCGGGCATGGCAACGCCGCGAAGTCGTAGGTGCGTTCCTGTCCGACAGCCGGCTGGAAGCGGATCACAGGGCTGCTCGTGGGCTCGGACATGAAGAGCCTTTCCGTCGGGGCGGCAAAAGCCGCAGATGGGATGAGTGGTTCGGTCAAGGTCGCCGGATGGGCTGGGTGTCAGCTGTGGCCGTGCTGTGGGTCACCGGGGGCAGGGACGATGACCGACAGGTGGGCGCGGGTGCCGTTGCTGTTGCGCATGGGCTTGTAGGTGGCCGGGCCGCAGGCGGCGGACTGCTGGAGGGCAGCGACCAGGGCGCGGACGGCGCGGTCGTCGCCGATGAGCCGGACGTCGACCGGCTGGGCGCTGCCGGGGGCCGAAGAGACGGCGGGGGTGCGGGAGTTCACGGTGTTCTCCATCCGGGGTCAGTGGTCGGGATGAGGTCGAGGACGGCCTGGTGCCCGGCGGCGGTCAGCCCGAGGCGGTGGCCGCTGAGCGGCTCGGACTGGTAGAGGCGGTGCTGGCCGTCGGCCCAGTCGCGCAGGAGTTGCTGGGCGCTGGGGATGTCGGTGTCGAGTGCGTCGGCGATCTGCTGCCAGATGGCGCTGCGGAGTCGGGCGTCGTGGACGAGCGAGCCGCGGTAGTGGCCCAGCTCGGTGCGGATGGCCTCGCCGAGGGCGAGGCAGGCCAGGGCGTCGGTGGGGCCGTGCCGTTTGGGGTCGTGGCGGCTGAGCAGGAATGCCAGGGAGTGATCAGCCCGGCGGTTCTCCATCCACGCGATGGGCGTGGTGATCGGCACGTCGCCGGGGCGGGTGATGGGCTGGAGCGACATCCACGTCGCGTACGCGGTGTCGGTGGAGGCGTGGTCGGTCACGGGTTCCTCGCAGCAGGGACGGGGCTTGGTGGAGCCGGGGATGGTGGGCCGGTAAGCCGGGCGGTCACGGCTGGCCCGGACATGGGTCCGGGGCCGCTGAAACCGGCCGGAGGCGGGGGTGGGGCGGATCGGCCTGCGCAACCTGTCGTCGCAGGTCAGGTCCTGTACGGCGGCCTGCCGCCAGCCTGCCGGTGGTGTGCCGGGGCGGCAGGCCGCGGGCAGGTCACGAGAACGCCTGCAGAGCCGCTTTGACGTCGGCCAGGAGGTAGCCGGTGGGCTCTCCGGGCAGGTGACGCAGCCGGGTGGAGGACAGCTCCACGCCGGCGTCGGTGAGGGCCTTGCGGAGGTGGCGGCCGATCATGGCGAGCCGGTCGGCGCGGTCGTCCCACCGGCTCCACCGTTCCGCGTCGTCGGCGATCAGGTCCTCGGCGAGCTGGGCGACGGTCAGCGCGTCGGGGTCCTGCTCGGCGCGGAAGGCCTCGCGCAGGGTGAGCAGGATGGCGGGCGGCTCGGGCGGCAGCGCGCTGTCGGCGCGGCAGCGGGTGAGCAGGTCCTGGTAGGGCTGCCCCAGCCAGGCCTCGGTGAGGGTGTGGGTCAGGTCGGGCAGCCCGGCGGCAGCGCGTTCGGCGCCGAGGTGGGCGGCCTGGGCGTCGGTGACCTCGCGGACCTGGTAGCGGATGGGCCGGTTGGGCATGCCGGGCAGGCCCTGGGCGTAGATCTGGCCGGCGTCGTTGACCTGGGTGTGGGTGGCGGCCTGCAGGAGGTCGGCGCGGTAGCCCTCGGCGATGGCGCCGCCGCCGAGGAGTTCGGTGACATCCACGCGGCGGCAGGCGCCCAGCAGGCGGGCGGAGAGCTTGGGGCCGATGGCCTGGCCGAGGTAGTCGCGGGTGCCGAACTGGCTGCCGGCCTCGAACCAGACGGCCTCCTTGCGGCCGAGCAGCAGAGCGCGCACCAGTTTCGCCTTGGCCTCGTCGCTCAGCTGCGGCCACTCGTCGACGAACACCACGATGGCCGGGTGCTCTTCGCTGACGCGCCACTTGTTGCCCCAGCCGTAGCGGGCGCGCTGGCGGGCGCGGGCCGAGCACAGGGCCAGCAGGAAGTCCAGGACATCCTCGATCTGCTCGTCGTCCATGCACGCCGACAGCGTGATCGCCTCGCCCAGGGCACCGACGCCGGTGCCGACGGGGTCGAGGTTGAACGCCACGGCGTCCCGGCAGGCGGTGACGGCCTCGGCGAGCGCGAGCATCACGCCGGACTTGCCGCCGCCGGAGTCGGCGACCATCAGCAGCATCAGCCCGGCCAGGGAGAAGACGAGTGGCGTGCCGTCCATGGCCACGCCGAAGTCGGCCGCGTCCACGATCGACATCGACAGCGGCGGCCGGTACGGCAGCGGTCCGACCACTTCCGGGGCGAACGGATCGCGCAGCAGCGCGCGGACGAACGCGCTGTCCCCGGCCTCCGGGTCGCCCTCGATCAGCAGACCGTTGCGGCGCAGCCGCAGCCGGGTGATCAGGGCCTTGTAGACGTCGTCCTTGTTCAGCTCGTCCGTGCTGCCGGTCGCGAACCGCAGGTAGAACGACCAGCCCCACGGCTCCTCGACCGCCTTGGCTACCTCGGCCAGGTCCCGGCCCTCGGCGCGGACGGCCCCGGCGAGTACCGCGGCGGCCTGCTCCGACGTGCGAGCGTCGGCGAGCGAGCTGGGACCCTGTTCATCGGTGGCGGTGGTCTCGGCGCCGTCGGCCGGGCCCTGTCCGGCGGGCGCATCCGGGCCGTCGGCGGTGGAACGGGGTTCGGCGAGCTGGCAGTCGGCGGGTGCGTCGAGTTCCGGGATGAGCAGCTCGGCGGGGACCGGCCGTGCGGTGAGCGGGATCGGGTGGCGGCTCAGCCACCAGCCGCCGCCGAGCAGGGCCGGGCCGATGATCAGCGCGGACACGGGCGCCGTGACGGTGACCGTGACCAGGGCGCCGAGGGCGGGCACCACGACGCAGGTGAACCGCACGGCGCCGCGTGTCCCGCGCCACCGGCTGATCTGCTCGGCGGTGGGCTGGTTCGGGGTGAACGGCATGGCGTTGAGGACGGCCAGGCCGTTGCGGCGGCGGTCGGCCTCGGTCCCGAGGTCGCGCAGCCGGTTCTTCTCCGGACTCGACAGGCCGTCCTCGGCCGCCTTGTCCACCAGCTTGGACATCTGCTTGAGCGTGGTGTTCCGGGCGGTCACGGCGTCGTCGCGGCGCTCGGTGAAGTGGTCGAACTGCTTCTTGACGATGCGGCGGCGGATCTCGTCGCCGGTCATGTAGCGCAGCGCGGCCCAGTGCCCGGTCAGGGCCCAGGCGTTGCGCAGACCGGGCAGGGTGCGGGCTGCGGTGAAGCGGGCGGCGGTGGCCGCCGCGTGGGCGATGCGCCGGGCCACACGGCGTCCGGCTGCCGCCAAGGCCGGTCCGGCGTCCGGCTGCGGTTCATCGTCGTCGACGAACTCGCCTTCATAGACGATGACTTCGGGCAGGAGGCCACTGTCGTCGTGGCTGGTCATGGCGGGGTACTCCAGAAAAGGCGCGGGGAGGGCAAGAACGGGAGAAAAGGGGCCGCAGATTCCCGCGGCAGGGGAGTGTGAGAGAGCCGACAGATCAGCCGCCGAAGACGTACAGGCCGATGTTGTTGCCGGTCAGCGTGGTGGCGCTGACGATCCACCCCATGAAGCCGAGGCTGGTGCCGTAGCAGACGGCCACGAGCGTGCCGCCGACCATTTCCTTCCAGTCCTTGGGCTTGCCCCGGGCCGCGATGAGCTTGATGACGTACCAGGTGATCCCGGTCAGGCCGATGGCCGCGCCGCCCGCGGAGACCGGGGTGACCGCGGTGCGGGGCGGGTTGGCGGTCACCGTCGCTCCGGCGGTCTTGTCCACGGCCTGCTGCCCGGCGACGTTCATCCCGTGGCGCAGGGCACCGGCGATCTCGCCGAGGAAGCCGCCGGAGTTCACGGTGATCAGCAGCATGAAGAAGCCGACCAGGAACACCGTCTTCTTGTTGCGCAGCAGCTTGTACTTGAACCCGGCGATGATCGCGACGGTGGCGACGGCGCCGAAGACCAGGGCGCCGAAACCGGCGTTGGCGGGGGAGTTGTCGAACATGGTCAGGAAGCTCCAGTCAGGAAGTGGGTGGCAGCGCGCCAGGAGACGATCAGGACGCCGATTCCGGCGGCCCACAGCGCGGGGCGGGTGATGATCCAGCCGCGGGGCGAGCGCACGAGGCGCACGAGGCCCCGGCCGGTGAGGGCCAGCGCCTTCCAGGCCAGTTCGCAGACGAAGCCGGGGAAGCCCGGGACGAGCTGGCCGAGGAAGACGGCGCCGGTGCCGGCGAGGACGAAGCCGAGAGGGGTCAGGACGGGGGCGGTGATGCCGCCGCTGCTGATGCTGTCCGCGACCCAGCGGGCGGCGGTCGTGCCGCCGACGGGCAGGAAGCTGACCACCGCGATGGACAGCAGGTTGCGGACGGGCTGCAGCCGTCCCCAGTCCGGGTCGTTGCCGCCGCCGTCCCGGCCGGGCACCTGCTCGGCGACGGCCGCGGTGACGTCCGCCCAGCTCACCGTCTCGGCCATGGCCACCGCTGGGTCCTGGCCGACGGCCTCGGCCAGGTCCGGGGTGATGACGGGCGGCGGCGGGGGCGGCTGGTCGCCGGTCACCGCGCACCGCACCGCGCTCAGCGAGCGCAGCGGGCAGCCGGAGGCCACCGGGCAGACGGAGCAGCAGCCCACCGGGGTCGGCTCCGCCCCCTGCCCGTCGGCCCACCACGGCTCGCCGGCGTTGTTCTTGTTCATCGGGGCCATTGCACGGCCTCCCCGAGCAGGGCCAGCAGCCGATCGCGCACCTTGATCTCGTCTGCGTCCGGCTCGGGGCTGGCCAGCGCCTCGGGCTGCCAGCTCTCGGGCAGCGGCGGCACCAGGGGCAGCGGGCGGCGGGACCGGCGGCGGGGAAGGACCAGCCGGACGGCGGGTCGGTGGGAACGTCGGAAGAACATCAGGCCCCCTCTTCCGTGGCGGGCACCGTGGCCGGCTGGTCCGGGAGGGTCTTTTTCACCGCACGGATCTGGTTGCGGACCCACTCGGCGTCCGCCTTGAATTCGCGGCCGAGCTCGGTGGGCGACGGCGTCTGGCCGTCGGCGAGCAGAGCGGTGATCCGTTCGCGCACCGCATCGCGCAGCTCCTCGCGCCCGGTACCACGCGACGTGCGGTCACCGCTTCCCCGAGAGGCCCGGCGTCCGGTACGGCGCTGACGGCTGCCGCCCGCCGCACCGGACTCGGCACCGCCGGTAGCGGAGGCGGTGTTACCGGTTGCGGCCCCGGCGCCGTTACCGCTCGCGCTACCGGTAGCCGGTGCGGAGTTACCGCTACCGGTAGCCGGGCCTTCACCGGTCCCGTTACCGGTGCCGGTACCAGGCGGCAGCGCGGGCGGCGCGGCAGCCGCCGTGACCGGCTCCGGCTGCTCCTCCGGCACCGGGGAGGAGGCCGGTGCGGCAGCAGTGGCGGGGTGGTCACGCAGTGCGTGAACCCGCCACAGCACGAACGGTCCGATGGAGACGACGAGGGCGACCAGCCACCAGGTGGGCCTGACGTCGTCACCGGTGCCGGTGACGCCGAACAGCCCGGCCTCGGCGAGGTGGACCAGCACGTTCGCGATCACCATCAGGCTGATCGCGGTGAACGTGTCGCGGTGACGCCGGAAGGCGGCGACCACGTACACGTCGATCGCGATCGGCAGGAGCGGTGCCACCAGGAGCGGAAAGCCGACCAGCACGGCCAGCGACCATTCGCCCGACGCGGTCAGTCCGATCGCGGCGAACAGGGCGAACGTCGGCAGCTTCTTCGTCAGCTTCTCGCCGCGCTCCTTACGCTGCTCGGCCTCGGCGTGGGCCCGCTCCAGCAGTCCGTCCGCCTCGCCCTTCTCTCGGCGGGCCTGGGCCAGGGCCGTGTCCGCCTTCTGGCCGGTGTCCTCGGCCTGCCGCTGGGCATCGTTCACCAGGGCCTCGGCCCGGCGCCGGGCGTCCTCCAGCAGCCGGGCGGCCTCCGCCTCGGTTGCCTGGCGGAAGAACTCGGCGTCCTGTTCACGGCGGCGGGCGCGGGCATCGGCCTGCCCCCGCAGCGTCTCGGCTTCCTGCTCGATGCGGCGCAGCTCCTCCTGTCCGGTCTCCCGGACCCGCGCGGCCGTCGTACGGGCGTCGGCCAGGAGCTCCTCGGCCGCCTCGCGGGCCTGGTCCAGGACCGTCCGGCCAGCGGCAATCTGCTTCTCGGCTGCCTGGTGCGACTGCTCGGCATGCAGGTCGGCGACGAGTTTGCGCTGCTGGGCGCCCTCGGCGTCGGCCTCGGCCTGGGCGGCGGCGGTGGCCGCCTCCCGTCGCAACGTCTGTGCCTCACGGCGGGCGCCGGCCAGCAGGTCGGTCGCCTCGGCGTGGGCCGCCTCCAGGACATCGGCGGCCGTCGGCTCCGGGACGGAGGTGTCGATGAGGAGGTGGGCGCGGTGCGCGCCCGGGATGTTCAGTACGCGGTCGTGCTCGATCACCGGGGTTCTTCTTCCTGCTGGGTCCAGGTGGCGGCCAGACGGTCGGCGGCCCGGGCCGCATCCGACCTGCTCAGGGCCTGCTTGATACGTGCGGTGGCCTGCTGGGCTGCGGTGGCGTCCTGCCGGGCCTGCTCGGCCCGGCCGATGGCCGCCTGCCAGGTGCGCACGCGGCTCACGAGAACCACCCCCGGCGCCCTCCGCGGCCTTCCTGCCGCTCGCGCTCCTTGTCGGCCCACTTCCAGCCGTCGCGGTCGGCCTTGACGACGCTTCGGTGGTGGCTCTGGCGGCGCCGCGCGGCCTTCTCGGTTTCCTTGCGCTGCCGCTTCTCGGTGGCCGACTCCTTGCCCGCGTAGGTGGTGGCGGCCATCTGGCGGTCGTTGCCGATGAGTCCGAAGAACGCCATCACGCACCTCCGCTCGTCAGGGCGGTGATGTGGATGGTGGACAGGCCGCAGATGCCGCGGGCCTCCAGGTAGTCGCCGCTGGGCCGCAGCCCGGGCGCGTGGATCGCCTGGGCGAGAGTGGCGATGAGCGGGGCGGGCAGCGGGCGGCCGACATGGACGGCGACATCGGCGTCCAGCGGGGCGGCGTCGCTGATCAGGTCGAGCAGGTGCGCGACCAGGTCAGCGTCGTCCAGCACGGTGCCGGTGGACGGAGCCGGCGGGACGGCGGCCGGGATGGTGGCGGCGAGCAGCCGGGCCAGACCGGCCCGCAGCTGCAGGATCGCCATCACCAGCGAGTCGGCGTCCATCTCCTTCAGCGGCAGCACGATGGCCTCGGACAGCAGGTCGCGGGCGCTCTCCGCGGCCTCCACCCGGCGCGCGGCCGGGGACGCGGCGGACAGGCCGTTCCACGCCATCCGCATGTAGTCGACCAGCTCCGGGAACGCCGGCTGCGACAACTCCCGCGCGGACCAGGGAAGCTCGCGCTTCTGCGCGTTCACGCCGCGCCTCCGTTCCCAGCGGTCTGGCGGGCCCGGAACATCTGGCGCCGCTCCTCCTGGCGCACCCCGCCGAAGACCCCGTTGATCCGGGTGAGCTCCGATTGGGCCAGGTCCCGCTCCAGGCACACCGCGCGGACGGCCGCCGGGCACACAGCGCACACCGCCAGCGCCGACCGCTCGCCCTTGTTGGGCTGCTGGTCCAACTCGGACGGGCGGGCGAAGAAGATCTGCGTGTCCAGACCCGTGCACGCGGCCCGGGCCCGGCCCTCCTCGTCCACGGGCGACGCACCGAACGGCAGTCGCAGTAACGAACTGGGCGAACGCCGTACCACGGCGGCAGGCACACTCGTAGGCTTGGGCATGCGGAAGTCACTCCTCGAATCGGGTGGGCTTTCCGCGCGAGGACCCCTGAGATCGGTCGAAGGAGATCAGGGGTCCTTTTGCGCGTTCCGGGCAAGGCAGAGCTACGGACGCAGGGCAAAACAGCCCCAACATCCCGCCGACTTCACTAGCGAAGTTGGTGAGATCGACCGTAGGCGGAGATCGGCAACCCCGTCAAGAGTTCACTAGTGAAGTTGTGGTGACTTGCCTAGTGAAGGTGCTCTACGCTGAGCCCATGACGGCAAAGGACCCGAGGCCGCGCGGAGCGCAGCGGATCGCCGACGATCTCAGAGCGGAGATCGAATCCGGCGCCATCGAGCCGGGAGAAAAGCTCCCGACCACGCGCGAGCTGGTGGCGAAGTACGAGGTGACGGGCGAGACCGTGCGCCAGGCGATCCTTCGGCTGAAGAACGCCGGACTGGTCACCAGCCGACAGGGCGGCGGCGTCTACGCCCGCGACCGACCACCGCTCAAGCGGCTCGGGATCCAGCGCTACGACAAGGCGAAATGGCGCGACAACGACGAGGTGGCGTTCATCGCCGATCGGGTCGCCTCGGGCCGCGAGTACAACCGCACCGACCAGACCCAGACCGTCAGCCGGGTGCCGGCCACCCGCGAGATCGCCGCCGCCCTGGGCATCCCGGAGGGCTCCGAGGTCTACGCACGCGCCCGTCTGGTGAAGGAGAAGGGCCAGCCCACTCACACCCTGACCAGCTACTACCGGCCCAGCCACGTCGAGGGAACCCGGCTGGTCGACCCCGCCCCCGGCCCGGCCGGGAAGGGCGGGGGCTTCCGCGTGTTCTACGAACTCGGCCTGGAACCCGACCACATGACCGAGGAACTGCGGGCCCGCATGCCCACCCCCGCCGAGACAGAGCAGCTTGAGCTGCCACCCGGCGAACCGGTCGTGATCCTCAAACGCACCACCTACACCGCCGACGAGACCGTGATCGAGTACGCCCTCGGCGTCCATGCCGCCAGCCGCTTCAGCTGGAGCTACAGCTTCCAGATGCCCGACTCCGCCCGAGACCAGGCCGAAAGGCAGGAACCATGACCAGTGAAGGAAAGCCCCGCACGCTCGACGTGGTCGAACTGACCGCACCCGGCGACGTGCCGTCCGCCGACGTGGCCGAGATGGCCCACCGCCGCCGGCGCCACCAGGACCGCCTCGCAGGCACCGTCCGCGGCCTGCCCCCCGAGGAGACCGTCACCGCGGACGGCTCCGACGTGATCGCCGCCCTGGTCCTGGGCACCGCGATCACCGTACAGCTCGAAGACGAGCAGCCACCCCTGATGCGCCAGGCCCTGCAGCACGGCCGCACCTGGAGCGAGATTGCCACAGCCACGGGATTCACCGTCGAACAGGTCCGCGCCGCCTACACCTCCTGGGCGGACACCCTCGGCGAGAACGACCGCGCGGAGGCCCTCGGCTTGGCCGGGTGACAGCCGCCCGCTATATACGCCGGTGCCCCGTGAAGCGCGTCTTCACGGGGCACCGGCGTATACGGGCAGGTCAGCGGGGCAAGAGGCGGCTGTCGAAGCCGCTGTCGGCCAGTCGTTTGAAAGCTGCGGCCACGTCCTCGGGGACATCCTGGGGGATCGTGAAGCCCTGCTTGGGGTACTCCATGAGCCGCTGCAGCGCGCCCACAAGCATGTCGATGACCAGCTTCGCGTCCCCGATACCCTCGGCATACTCTGTGAGGCCTACCGGTTCCGAGGCGCACACCACCTCGACCTCGGGCCACATCTTCTTGAATGTCGCGTACGAGCGGCGCTCCTCGTACGGCTTGCACACCACCAGTACCGACTCCGGGACGAGCCCGGCCTCGGCCAGCACTTGGCGGGAGAAGACGGCGTTCTGCCCGGTATTCGCCGCCTTCGGCTCCACCAGCACCGCCCCCTCCGGCACTCCGAGTTCGAGTGCGTGCTCGCGGTAGTGCACGGCCTCGCCACGCGGGAAGCGCGCCTTGGTCGTCGGGCTGTTGCCGCCGGTGAACACCATCACCGGGAACAGGCCCTGCCGGTAGAGGTCCACGGTGTGCGAAGCGACGCCCAGATCGTGGCTGCCCAGGCCGATCCCCGCCGAGCACGGCCGAAGCTCGTGGTGCATCTGGTGGTAGTCCCAGATCAGCTCCCCATCCCGCCACTCCTGGGCGGAGATCACGCGCGGCACTCCTTCGGCGTTGTCTGCCACGACACGACTCCCTGATCGTTTGCTGCTGCCGGCGCGCTGCATCCTGCTGTCGAGGCATGACCGGCGGCCCGCCCGCCTCGCCTGCAAACTATCTTGTCGCGGGGTGCCATTCATCCGCGCGGGTGCCGCAGGTGCCCCGGCCATTCGTCCGTCGACTTCGCTGAACCGGCTGTATTTGCAGGTCAGGGGCGGCAGACTGGGATCTCGGACCACCGTGAGCGGGAGGACAGCCGGTGCCGTACGACCCCACCCCCCTGTCACGGGACGCCGTGAAAACCCTGCGCGAGATCGCCCGGGATCTCGAAAGCGGCAAGGCCGAGTACGACAGCCCCCGCAGCGCAGCCCGCGTCCTGCGCGACCTTCACGAGCTCGTCGAACACCTGCCCCAGATCCTGCTGCAGACGTCCGCTGCAGTGGACCGGATGGCGCGTGACCGGGACGATGCCACCACAGTCGCCCGCTTTATCGGCGAGGCTGCCACGACCGCCACGAACCTCACCGACCAGCTCCGCAAAGCACACGAAGCCGCCCAGGACGTACGGGCTCGCTGACGCGCTCACCGGAGCACCGAGACGCCGGGACGTTCTGCAATCCGTCTGTGCTCAGCGGCATGTGCAGGCGGACCGGCTAAGGGCCCTGCCAGGCAGGTCGCGGGTCCAGTCAGCGAGCTTCCTCTGAATCGGTACGACGTGCCTCAATCCAACGACGCAGCAGCGGCAGCAAGATGTTGGGAACGGCGGACTTGACCATGCAGTCGGAAGCTCCCGATTCGATCGCCGCGTCCCGATTAATCTGCATTGCCGTGGCAGTCACCGCGATGATTGCTAGTCCGGCGAACGCAGGCATGCGACGGATCGCTGTGATTGTTGCCAAGCCGTTCGTCTCGGGTGTCGCGATGTCGATCAGGGAAACCGCCACGTCGTCTTCCTGCTTCAGAACTTCGATTGCCTCGCGACCGTTCTCGGCGTACAGCACGTTCAGTCCGCACTCCTCCAGGACGGCGGTGATCATAAAGAGGTGGCGGATGTCGTCGTCAACAATTAGCACTTTCTCACCGCTGAATCGGATATCCAAGCGGGGCTCTGTCCCTGCTGGCTGCTCCAGATCACCCCATCGATCAGGGCCGGAATTTTCGGGGCTGCGTGGCGCGAAGAGCGCGGATACATCGTCGTGAGCTTCTGCCAGGGCGAAGGTACGCGGTGGCAGTTTGCTCGGGCGCAGCGGCAGGTAGATGGTGAAGTTGGAGCCGCGTCCCGGCTCGCTCTGTGCATGGATCCCACCGCCGAGCAGCCGCACGACCTCCCGCGCGATAGACAGGCCCAGGCCCGTACCGCCGTACGTTCGGCTGATCACGTCGCCCGCCTGCGTGAACGCCTCAAAAATCACCGGCAGCTTGTCGGCCGCGATCCCGATACCGGTGTCAGTCACGGAGAACGCGACCAGTTCCGCATCGGGGTGGGCCACCGAACCGGCCTCCAGCAGTTGCTCCCGTATGGCCATCGGGACATCCGGGCCGGCGGGCCGGATGACCAATCCCACCGATCCGGACTCGGTGAACTTCACCGCGTTGAACAGCAGCTCGCGTACCGCCTGCAGCAGCCGCTGCTCATCGGTGAGGAGTGTGTCCGGAAGGACGGACGCGACGCGCACGGTGAAGGCAAGCTTCTTCTCTGTGGTAAGCGGTCGGAACCTGGCCTCAAGGCTGTGGGCGAGCTGCGCAAGCGACGCGCTTGTGGCCGTGACATCCATCTTGCCCGATTCGGCCATCGACAGGTCGAGGACGTCGTTGATCAGCTGAAGGATATCTCTGCCGGTCGAGAGGATCGTCTGGGCGAATTCGAGTTGCTTCGGCGAGAGATTTCCCTCTGAATTTTCGGTGAGCAACTTGGCCAGAATTAAGAGGGAGTTGAGGGGGGTCCGTAGTTCGTGCGACATATTGGCGATGAACTCGGACTTGAACCGCATAGAGACAGCTAGCTGCTCAGCGCGATCCTCCAGGACCTCGCGTGCCATCTCGATTGCCGTGTACCTTGCTTCGATGTCACGGTTTCGCTGTGCAAGAATTTCGGCCTGCTCCTCCAGCCTGGTATTGGATTCATGTAGGTACCTCTGCCGCACTTCCAGTTCGGCCGACCGTTCACGGAGCTGCTCGGTGAGTTCCTGGGATTCGCTCAGCAGTTGTTGGGTCTTCTGCTGTTCGAGAATGACTACACTGCTGAGCTCGATGAGATCGGCGACTCCGTGAGGGATGTCAGGTTGGCGTTCATCCAGCCATCGCTGCGCCTCGGCCAGTCGGGTGGCGGACAACAGATCTCCGTCTCGAGCACGTTCTTCCATCATCGTCAGCCATTGCTGGAAGTCCGCGTCTTCTTCAACCCACGCGGACAGCCTGCTCCACTCGCGGATCAGGGCCTCGTGGGCGATCTCGGCCGTCTCGGGGCCATCAGATCCCAGGATGACCAGACGGCGGTCCGGGTCCGCGAGCAGTTGGGCGATATACCAGTCATTCCCGAGATAGGAACGATCTGCCGTAACGCGGACAGCGCTGGAAGATCCACCACGGGCGCGAATCATGGAAAGGAGTACACGACGGACGCGTTGTTCGTCCAAGCGGAG
Organism: Streptomyces cinnabarinus; assembly: GCF_027270315.1. NCBI lineage: Bacteria > Bacillati > Actinomycetota > Actinomycetes > Kitasatosporales > Streptomycetaceae > Streptomyces > Streptomyces cinnabarinus. Next base: position 6,385,344 of record NZ_CP114413.1, read on the forward strand.
CTGGTGCCGTAGCCATTCGTAGGCCTTCTCCGCATGCTGGTTCAGTGCTCCGGATACGCCTCCGAGGCCGCGATAGCTGTCGAAGGTGATCTGGCGCTCGCGCTGCAAGGGCCACAGCTCGGTCAGGGTGAACTCCAGCAGTGGCAGGCTTCCCGCTGCCTTGCTGGCCTCGGAAGCGATCTCTTCGGCCAGCCCTGGGCTGAAGACCACGCCGGCAAGCTGCGCAGGCTCCACGATCACGCGTGTCAGTGCCGCCTCGTCCAGCGGAGAGACGTTCAACTGCCGGTCCTGTAGCCGGGGACCGATATCAGGTAGTTCCAGCAAATCAGGAAGAAAATCGGCGCGCAGTGTGCAGACCAGACGGACGTTCGCATCCTGCGCTGTGTCCGGGGGCGGGAACAGATGCTGCAGGAATCCCAGCGCCTTCTCCGTGTCCGGACTCGCGCTCAACACTTCCTCGAACTGATCCCCGACGAGAGCCAGACGCTTGCCCGTCAGCAGCGCCACCCGTGAAGCCACCGGCCAGAATCCGTCTTTTCGCAGGACCTGGGCGCGGTGGTCCAGCTGCTCAAGAGAATGGTTTGCTCCAGGATGCTCAAGATCCAGCAGGGCCCGGGCAACCGATTCGTACGGGGTTACCCCCGGTCGGAAGAAGGCCACGCTCCACCCGTCGGCCGAGAGTGCGGGCTGCAGACCTGCCGCAACAAGGGAGGACTTGCCTACCCCGGAAGGACCTGTGACCACAACGAGTGGCTGCCCTTTGACCATGTCCCGGAGCCGTTTGACCTCACGCTCGCGTCCCACGAACACGCCGGCCTGAGCGTCCGCGGCCGTGAACGCCTGAAGTCCTCGGTACGGACAAGGTGGCAGCACCAACCGGCCCAGAGCCTCGGGCCATACCGCCGCCGCTTCCGACAGCGGTATCGCATAGGCATCTTGCGCTGCGCCTCCCCTGCTAGCAATTGCGAGCATTCCCACTGCTGCGTCGCCCCAGCGATCCGTCGCCACGACCGGCGAGCCGCTGTACCCGGGCTGAGCTCGCAAAGCTGCCTCGGCGCGGGCGTCGAGCTGGATCAAGCCACCGCCGACCGCTCCCCGAATGGTGCAAGTGGCCCAAGCACCCTTGTCTCGCCGGTCGGGGGTGCTTGGATAGCCGAACACCGACACTTGCGCGTCTTGGGCCTGGCCTATGCGCGCGTCGACCAACCGCGCTGGCCCTGCGCCGACCGGCAGCGTGTCTCCGCCGACAACCACCAAGCCGGCTACATCACGTCCGGATCCGCTTGATCCTTCAGGCGGATCCCATGCCGCCACCCGGCAGATGCGCAGCGGTGCACCGTCAACATCGCCGAGCAGCACGAACTCGACCTGAACGCGTGAGCCGTCGTCAGGGCGTTCACGGTGGTGCTTGTCGCGGCCGAGCGCCGCATTGACGACGTGTGCGCACGTGACGATGTACCGGTCCCCGACAACGAACCCGAGGCCGACGGGAGCCCCTGAGGCTGGTGACCGGATCGCTACGATGAAACCCTCCCGCCGGGCGTGCACCTGGATCAGGAGTTCTTCCAGACCACCCGGACGGCGAAGTTCACCTCTGTTGTTCCCTTGGCGATGATCACGCCGCTTTCGCCGCCGATCTTCAGCCCGAACTGGATCTCCATCTCATCCGGCTTGAGTTCTCGGACCGTCTCAGAGACCTGCGACAAGGCTGGCCTCACACGGTCCAGTGCTTCACGGAGCGACGTTTGGGCGCGTGCCACCAGGCCATCGTCCGCTGCAAGTTCCAGATCCGAGCCCCCCAAGCCGGGCTCAACCTCGAAGACGGCGGTGCCTTCGCCGTCCCCGTCCACCGCCATCATGACGAACTCCGTCACAGTGCCCCCTAGCGCCCCGCCGGCCCCAGGCCGTGGGGTCGGCAACGATTCTTCCCATCCTGTGCTACCGGGCACTGACGTCGCAGGGAAATCCAAGAGAGATCCGGACAGTATCGAGCCACTCTCATGTCAGGAGACACGTAGCTGACGGCGCGTAGCCCGCAGGGTCTGTGTGCGTGAGTAGGGCGGGCGGGGGAGTCGGGGGTGGCTCCGCCGCCCGCCCCTTGTGTCCGCCGTCTCCCGCTGCCCTTCTTCGTAAAGACCGGGAGTCGGCGGAGCGCGTCCCGCCGGGCGCGGGGAGGTCGGCGCCCGGCGGGGGATCGGGTTTACTCGCTGAGCAGTTGGTGGAGGAAGGCGGCGTTGGCCGCTAGGTCGTGGCCGAGGACCACGGTGTGGTGGGGCAGCTTGTCGAGGTGGTGGGCGACGCTCTGGCGGGCGTCGATGCTGCCGCTGCCGCCGGCTGGGGCGAGGCTGAGGATGTCGGGGTAGCGGTCCTCGGTCGCGCCGTGCATGAAGTCGGCGTCGCTTAGCGTGCGGCGGCAGCCTTCGACGGCCGGGGTGGCGTCCCGCCGCATCTGCGGGAACAGCACGGCCTGGGCGAGGCCGCTGGTGGCCAGCTTGAGGCCGAACCAGTCGGCGAACTGGTCGGGGTAGATCTGCACCTTGCGCTCACGCTTGCCGCCGGGCTCCCACACCGGTTCGCGCCTCCCGGCCAGAACAGCGTCGGTGACTTCCGGGTGCTGCGTGGGGTGGAGGGCCTCGCCGGCCTCAAGACGCTTGCGGGCGACGTCCTGCCAGCCCAGCGCGTTCAGCAGACCGAGGCCGATCGCGGCGGCCGACGGCCAGGGCAAGACCTGCAGCTGGCCCTTGTCGTCCGGCCGGACGAAGATCCGGTCGTTGGCCAACAGCTGCCAGCCCATATTCGCCAGGGCGAGCGCGGTGGTGGTCTTGCCCGCGCCCTTCTCGCCGAAGGTCAGCACGGTGCGGCAGTTGTCGGTCACGGCGGAGGCGTGCAGCAGCGTCCAGCCGTCCCGCAGGAGCAGACCCCGCATCGCATCCCGAGCGATCCGGGCTGCGGCCAACGCGACCGGCTCCCTCTCGGCACCGATCACGGACAGGCGGCCGGTGGCAGGCTCGTGCCGGTAGGCCAGCTGCTGCGTGGGGCTGACAGCAGTGATCGTGCCCTCGGCGTCGCGGGCCACGAGTGTGGCCGCCTTGGCGTAGGTGGTCTCCTCGTGCGGGCACGTCTCCACCAGGGCCTGGAGCGTGGCGTACTGGTCTTCGTCAACGTCGGCGAAGACCACCGGGCCGGCGCACACCGTGGCGGGCAGCACCTCGAAGGCATTCCACCACGAGCCGAAGTAGCGGCGCGCGTAGTCAGTGACCGCTTGGGTGTTGCTGACCATCGTGATGTTGACGTCCGCGGCATGCAGCCGCGTCGCGGTGAGGGTGTTCATGAGGCCCTTTCGCTGTCAGGAGATCCCAGTTCGGGCAGGGACCGCACGGCTTGGTAGGCGGTGCGGAGCTTGGTGTCGGCCGCGGTGAACTGCCGCTGCTCGGCCGCGTCGAGGGAGGGCAGGCACGCTACGGGCTCGCCCCGCGTGAAACGCAACGGAATTCCCAGCCAGCCGCCCCCGTACAGGGCGGACAGCTCCTCGATCCCGTCGTCCACCGCGAGCGTCCTGCGCAGGGCGGAGAGCACGGCGCCAGCAGGCCCGGAGCGAGTGCGGCCGATGCCCGCACTGATGCGCCCGGCCCTGGTGGCGAGCTCGTCACAAAGCTGCTGCAGCGGCAGCGGCACCCGCTGGTCGTTGACCGTGGTGGCCGACGCGCACACCACGGCGGCGTCACCGTGCTCGCCGATCACGTGCCCGGACACCGCCGTGGCAGGAACGTGCAGATGGCGGGCGAGCGCGGCCCGGTAGCGGGCGCTGTCCAGGTTCGAGCCCACGCCGAACACACGCTCACAGCCAGAGAGTTCGGCGAACAGCCTGCTCATCACGTCGACCGGGTTGGTCACCACGAGCACGGTCCCGGTGTACCCGTGCAGTGTGGCGGCCAGCTGGCCGATGACCGGAGCGTTCGCGACCGCGCCGCCCATGCGGACATCGATGCTGTGGGTGTTGGTGAAGGACGCCCGCACGGCGATGACCACCGCCTGGCAGTCGCCCAGGTCAGCCACCCGGCCCACGTGGGGGCGCACGGGTGACGCGGTGGCCTGCTGCATGTCGTCGATGTCCGCAGTCAGAGCACTGGCCTGTTCCGGAGTGCGGCTGGCGATCAGCAGATGGCGGCAGAGGCCAGCCGTGCACAGCGTGGCGGCCACGGTCTGGCCGACCGCACCGGCCCCGATGACGCCGACCGTGTCCACGGCGGGTGTCCGGGTCATTCGGCCACCGCCTTTGCCTGGGCCAGGGCGGTGTCCCACACGCGGTGAACGTCCACAGCGCCGCTCAGAGCGGTGCTGATGCGATCGGTCATGGTGCACACCGTCACGGCCCGCTCCACCAGCGGGCGCCCGCGCGGTGGCAGCGGCAGCACCGCCGGGGCCGACAGGAAGGTGGTGAGGATGTTGACGGTGTCCATCAGCCACACGATCAGCAGCTCACGCAGCCACGAGCGGGCCGCCTTGGGCGCCATCGGCCGCATCCGCTGCTCAGCGAACGCCCCCAGCCCCTGCACGATCTCCTTGGCCACGGCGGCGTCGGGGCGGGCGGAGGCGAGCAGGAGAACGGTGCGGCTGGTCAGCTTGGCGGCGTCCACCGAGGCCCTCGCCCTCAACAGGCCGGGATCGATGAGGACCGGCCGTCCGCCCGGCCCGTCGGGAAACACCAGGTGCTCGGGCTTGAGATCGCCGTACGTCAGCACAGCCTGATCCGGCGCGAGCGCGGTCGGCCGCATCCGGTGCAGCCGGGCGACCACCGCCCGCAGGAGCGCGGTCACCTCGGCACGGTTGGCCTCGGCGCACCGCTCCGTGCCCAGGCGGCTGAGGTACGTCTGGCCGCTGATGCCGTTGAACTTCCGCTGGAACGTCGCCGCCACACTCCGCTCGGAGATCGCCTCAGCCGGGGCGAGGCGCTGGGCAGTGCGTGAGCGGTGCAGCCGGTGCAGGTCGGCGAAGACGGACCCGAACAACCCGGCCGTGCTTGCCGGGTCACGTAACAGCAGGGCGGCCAGCGTCGGCCCAGGCACCGGCGCGGTGAACAGCACCCCGCGCGCAAGGCCCATGACCTCGCACGCCCGGGGCCTGCCCAGGTCGGCCAGCAACCGCAGCTGCGCGGCCTCCCGCACCAGCAGCGCATCCGGCCGCTGCACGTACAAGTCCTGGGCGCGCTGCACCTCGGCCCAGTCACCGGCAACGCCGCGCAGGATCGACACCAGCGACATCCCCAGGAAGGAGTGCTTGGCGTACAGCTCCCGGCCGCCCACCCGGATGCGGTGCACATAGCCGGTAACGCTCGGGATGTGGGAGGACAGCTCCACGAGGGCGCCGGGCCACAGCTCGGCGGCGGCCGAGCGGATCTCGTCCTGGGCGAAGGCGAAGACCTCGGCCACGCCTGGCACCGGCCCTGGGGAGGTATGTGCTGCGGCTGTGCTCACGAATGACTCCTTCGCACTCGGCAGGCCGCGTCAGCGGCGTGCGGGCAGATGGGTGTTCTGCGAAGCCGTCAGGGCCGCCCGCAGCGCGGCGGGCTGGGACCACTCCAGCGCGCACGGCGGCAGCGCCCGGCCGGTACGGTGGGCAAGCGGCAGGAAGCCGACGGGCCGCGCACTCCAGACCAGCCGCAGCTGCTCGTGCCGCAGCGCGATGGCGAACGGCTCGCCGCGCTCCAGCGCGGCAGCAGTGGGATTCGAACCGAACAGCAGCCACTCGTGGACCGGCTCCGCCTCGGCCGTGTCGACCACGGAAACCAACATGCGCACCGCGATGCGGACCCAGCGCACCGTATCGCCGGCGGTGTAGGCGTCGAAGGAACCGACCAGTACCGTGCTGTCCGATTCCGCCGAGGTCAGCAGGCACTCACACCAAAACCCCGGCCGCGCATCGGCGGCGGTCAGTGGTCCGTTGCCACGGGGAGACGCCGTCATGCCGCACGCCCCGCGGGTGCGGGAAGCGACGCCCACACCGTCTTGCCGCCGCCGTCGCGATATCTCCAGCCCCACTCGGCGGCCAGGGCCTGCACCAGGAACAGGCCGCGGCCCTCCTCGACCTCCGCGCCTACCCGGCGCGGTACCGGCCGCTGTATGGAGCTGTCATCGACCTCCAGCAGCGCCTGGCCCTCCTCCAGCCGCAACCGCACGGTGGCCTCATCGCCGGCGTGCTTGAGCGCGTTGGAGGCCAGCTCGGATGCCACCACCGCCATGTCGTCGGCGATGGCGCCTGCACCCCAGGACGCCAGCGTCGTCCGCACCGAGTGCCGCACCTCGGCGACCAGCGCCCTGTCCGCAGCGATGCTTATCTCCAGGGCCCGGACCGTGGCGGAGGAGGAACCGGCCTCTGTCAGGCCCGGATCGGTATGGGTAGTCGGACGCATGACGCTGCATCACCCCGAGGCACGTCGGCGGGAACGGGCGACACTGCGAACTAAGTTCGCTAGTGAAGCGGAGCCCCAACTGTTGCGCCGTCGCAGCACGCAAGGCCATCCCGTCCAGCCGCCAACATGCGGCCGCGATCTCCCGGTTCAACCGGGAAAGAACACACGCGTGTTGACGCGCCCCACGCCGCGCTACCGTGCTGAATAAGGTGCGATCCACACACGGCCGAGAGGGGGCTGGGTGTCAGCAAGACCCCGTAGCCGCAGGCAGGAACAGGTGCAGTTCGCCACCGAGCTGCGGGCAGCTGGCAGGACCTGGCCCGAGGCAGCCGCCGCCGTCCGGCACCGCTACCGGGTCAACGCCCGCGTGGCGCCCCGGCTGGCCCGAGGCCTGAGCCAGCGCCAGGTTGCCGAACTGTGGAACCAGCGGTGGCCGGACGACCCCAAGACCTTCAAGAACATCTCCACCTGGGAACTCTGGCCCGCCAGCACCGGACACGCCCCCTCGCTCGACACCCTGGACCGGCTCGCCCAGCTCTACGAATGCTCCGTGGCCGACCTGCTCGCCGACCTTCCCACCCACGGCCACCCGCCGCCACACCCGTCACCGGCCCCAGCAAGCCCCGCCCCCGCAGTCGGCGCCGACCTCCTAAACGGGCGGGCCGCCGAACCGCTCTTACTCACCCCGCAGCTGGCCAGCACCCTGGTCCACCGGCTGCACGACGTACGTTTCGAGGAACTGGCACAGGCGCTGATCATGTGGGTACAGCAGGCCAACCCCGGGCTCAACCGCCGCGAACTGCTCCTGAAGATCAGCACCGCGCTCACTGTGGCCGCCGCGGCGCCCCTGCTGGACATCGCCGACGCCGACGAACGCGACCGCGTCGTCGCCGTCCTCGACGATCCGGGCCGCCTGGACCTGGCCACCATCACCCACGCTGAACGCGTCCTGCAGCACTACCGCCGCCAGGGCGACGTCCTCGGCCCGCAGATCGCCCTGCAGACCGCCCTCGCCCAACGCCAAGTCATCGCCGACCTCATAGCCGGCGCCCCTGAAGACCTCCGTCCCCGAGTGCTGACCGTGTACGCCGAGCTCAGCCAGATGGTCGGCTGGCAGCTGTACAACCTCGGCGACTACCGGGCCGCCCAGTACTACTACGACGACGCCCGCACCGCCGCCCACGACGCGGAGAACACCGAGCTCGTCACCTACGTCCTGTGCACCATGAGCCAGCTGGCCACCTGGCAGAACAAGCCCCGCGTCGGCATCGACCATGCCATCGCCGCCCAGGCCTGGGCCGCCCAGACCGACAGCCCGGCCGCCCTCGGCTACGCCGCCGACGTCGCCGCCCGCGCCTTCGCCGCCGCCCAGCAGCACGACAAGGCCCAACGCGCCCTCGAACAGGAACACGCCGCCGTACGCGATATGGCCGCCAGCCCGCCCCTCGCCTCCTGGTGGTACTTCTACGACGAGTCCTTCTACTGGGGCACCAGCGCCGAATGCGCCCTCGTCCTCGGCACCCCCGAGAAGGCCCTGGCCGCCGCCCGCACCTCACTGCCCATGATCGACCCCACCAACGTGCACAACTACGCCCACACCCTCGCCCTGCAGAGCCAGGCCCACCTCCAGCAGGGCGACATCCCCGAGGCCAGCACCATCGTCGGCGACATCGCCCGCATCTCCGGCATCAACCGCTCCCCACGCATCACCCAGCGCATCGCCGACCTCCGCACCGCCCTCACCCCCTGGCAGCGCAGCCGGGCCGTCCGCACACTCGATGACCTGCTGGCCAGCTACCGGCTGACCGGTAGCTCCAGCACGAACAAGTCGTAGGCCGAGTAGTAGTCGCCCTCGTCCCCGGGAATCCGGCCCACCCGCCGCCACCCCCAGGACTCATACACGGGCTGCGCCGCAGCGTCCGGGCCCGTCGCCAGCGTCGCCCGCTCCTCGGCCCGCGCGCCCAGCGCTGCGTCATGCAGCGCCCGGCCGACCCCCTTGCCTTGCCAGGCGCGCCGTACCTCGATCTCCGACAGCACCCACGTTCGCGCCCCCGTCTCCTCTAGGAACTCCGACGACGGTTCCGGCTGCACCCCACCCCACCAGTGCGTATCCCCGGCCGGAAGGGTGTAGCCGAAAACGAACCCAACCAGCTGGCCCCCGTCCCGGGCCGCCACCAGAGCGAAGCCGGGCCGCATGAACTGCTTCTCCGCCCTGCGGCGAAACGCGACCGCCTTCTCGCCACCCGACTCCACGCCATACGCGTCCGCATACACGTCACACAACTCCTCCGCGAGCACAGCGGCTTGCTCACCGTCGTGGCGCGACACAGTCACGTCTTCGATCGTCATGCGGTCAGGCTAGGACGCCCCCGTCGCGAGGGGCCAGAGCCTGATTCACGCGGGGCTCAGGGGGCGCCCCTATGTCTTTGGCCAAGGCGGTGGGGCAGGGTGGCGGCATGACGATCTGGTTCCGGACCTACTACGAGGACGAAGATCGGCGGTTGTATTTCGAGGCCGATGCTCGCCGCCGTGCGCGCCAGCGACACCCTCGTGGTGCCCAAGCTCGACCGCCTCGCCCGCTCAACGCCCGACGCCCGCGACATCGGCGACTCCCTCGTTGCCCGCGGCGTAACGTTCTCTCTCGGCGGCAGCCACTACGACCCGGCCGACCCCATGGTGCATGATGTTCTTCAACACCCTGGCCACCTTTGCCAGTTCGAGGTCGACCTCGTGCGCCTGCGCCCTGGGAAGGCATGGCCGTCGCTGGGGCGAAGGGCAAGCAGCCCAAGCTGACGGGCTGGCAGCAGGTCCATCTGGTCGAGTCGCACTCCATCGCCGACCCCGCCGAGCTATTCTCCGTGTCGAGAGCGACGGTGCACCGCGTTCTGGAGCGGGCCCGACCGTCCAGGGACGGGCATAGCTGACGCGTTACGGTAGCGACCGTTCAATCACCTGGCAGGGGAGCCTCCCACGGCTCGGCGATCCATCCTTTCGGCTCCCACCCATACCGTCTCAGCCTTCTCGCCTCGTCCACGCGCCCGGCCGCGTGCAGCAGATCGGTGACCAGAGTCAGGGAGCCAGTGTTACCAGCTTCAGCATGGGTTCTCAGTCGCTCCAAGGCCTCGGCTATCCGTGTGGGCCTCTGCAGTAGCCAGGCGTAGTCGTCCCGCAGCATCAGGGGAGCCCACTGCGTGGTGACCCTCGCGCCGTCGACGACGTTGCGTTGGACCCAGGCATCGGCGTCCTCAATCTGCTGCATCCTCTCCAACAGAGCATTCATCCCCAAGGGGGCGGAATCGCTCGCCTCGGAAACAAGGCGATGGCATGTCAATGCCTCGTCTGTCATACGGCGTCTGGTCAGCAGCAGGACTGCCCATCCCAGAGCGAGAAGGTCACCAGCTTCGGCGCCGCGCTGGTACCAAGGGATCGCTTCTTCCTCCCGGTCGGCCATGCGCAGGATGTCGGCCGCCGGTCTCAGAGCTCGGGTGTCGCCGGCCTCGACGGCGCCCTGGTACAGGCGCATGGCGATGCGGAGAAGACCACGGGCGTGGGCTGCGCGGGCGAGTGATGCATGGCCCGACGGAGTGCCGTGGTCAATCAGGACGTCCCATGTATGAGCCGGAACCGGAACGACGAGCGCGTCACGGGCTCCGGGAACCGGAGGAACGGTGCTGCTGTGCCGGCCGTGTTGTTCGAGGTAGTCGGCGAGACGGTAGTGGGGTTGCGCGAAGGCGGGTTGGCCGCGTCGAGGCCGGATACGGGTCAGCGGGCCGCGAGTGCCGCGCACCGGGCAGGCGACATAGGCGAGGGCCTGTTCGAGCCAGTCGCACTCCAACAGGTCCCACTGCGTGTCGGTGAGATAGCCCTCGGCGGCGGTCTCCAGCAGAGCCAGGGGCAGGGCGAGGCCGTGACCAAGGCTACGAACGTCCATCGCAGCCTCGATCAACGCCTTGGCGCCCGGGGGTGCGTTGTTGTAGCGCTCGATCAGGGCGGGGACGCCGGCCAAGTACTGGGTGACCTGTCCCTGCTCCGCGTGCTGAAGAGCTTCGGCCAGACGAGGGTCGCTGGTGGTGGCCTGTGCAGTCGTGAGTTCCTCAACGGTGAAGGCCTCGGGGACGGTGATGCTCTTGTTCGTGACCAGCTGGCGGGCCTGCACGTACGGGTCTGGTGGTACGGGCCCCGTCCTGGGGACATTGGTGAGCGTGTCCCAGTGCTCGGGCCAGGTAGTGCCCAGGATCAGCACCGGGCCGCGTTCGGGGTCGTTCAGCAGCTCACGGAGGCCGGAGGCGACCTGCGCGCTGTAGTCACGGTCAAGGAGGTAGTGCTGGGCATCGTTGAGCCACACCACAGTCCGCGGTGCCACCAGGTCCAGGTTCCTGATCACAGCTGTCGGCTGATCGGGCTCGATCGGATGCCACAACCGCCATCCGTCCGGCAGGTTCTTGACCGCTTCCCAGCAGGCCCGGGTCTTGCCCGTGGAAGACCCGCCGACCAGTACCACGATGCCGCCCTGCCCGTTCGCGGCGGCGGCCACCAGCGAACCCAGCCGAGTGTCGAACTTCCGTCTGACGTAGGCGGGTAACGCGCTGATCCTGCCAAATTCAGAGCCGCCGTCGAGGGCTGGGTGCACCTCCAGGTCGTTCAGAACGAGCCGATCGTCGAACTCGGCAATCGGTCGGCCGACGTAGCGGTTTTCCGCCCGGAAACCAGGTGGCAAGGCGGCGACGGACTGAGCCGCCCTGGCCTGTTCCCACCGCCTCTTCCACAGTTCCTTCGTGCTCACCCACTGTCCTGTCGCTTTGGCGCGGTCCAGTCCGGTGAGGGTGTCGGGTCGAGGTAGCCCGGACCATTCCAGCAGGACCTCGACCAGGGTCCACAGGGTCTTGAAGTCCTTGGCCGGGGTGCCCTTTTCGAACCAGCCGCCGACGGTAGTAGGTGAGGGGGCCTGCTGGAGCCGACGGCTGGCTTCGGCGATGGCGTCCGTGCGGTCCCGGCCCTGAAGCGCGCTGGCCTCCAGCTTGCGCAGCTCCGAACGCAAGATCTCTCGTTCGGTACTCAGATCCGTGCTCTCGATCACCGCACACCCTCCCCGGTCCCGCGGATCTGTCGGATCCGTCCGATGGTCGGCTCAACACCCCCGTGAACTGGGCCTTTGATGCTGGTATCCGCCCGGTCCGGTAAAGCTTCAGCGCTGCGGGGCGGTCGGCTGTGATGTTTCTCGTGCGGCCCATCCGGTGGCTGCACGAAGGGAGGGAATGCCATGAACATCGCCGCCTGGGCCACCCTGGTGCCCGTCGCCGTCACGCTCGTCGCCGCTGCCGCGGCTGTGCTGATCGTCATCGTCGTGGTGAAGGGCACCGCCTCGCGTGACCGCGCCACAGTGCTGAAGGCTGTCGCCGAAGTGATCCGGGCCGTACGCGGCAGCCGTAGGTGACCGCCCATCAGCCCCGTCACCGGGCGCCCCCTCCAGGTGAGGCGCCGGTGGCGAACCTCGCCGCACCCCGCTTGCCCGCCCCGAGCTCCAACTCGTCATCGAGCACCGTCCAGTGCTCAACTAGCTCATGCATCCCCACCGACAGTCGCCCCACGAACAGGCATCCTGCCGGACAGCCCAGGTCAGCGCCGCCAAAAGCGACAAATGATCAACGGCATTTGTGCGGCTCGTGACAGTTCGTTAACGACACCCGTGGGCCCGCTGCCGGATCGCCCAGGGCGGCAAACGCAGAGGGGAAGAAGGACCGCTCCAGGCACAGCCGGCCCGCAGCCAGTACGCCAACGCGTTCAGGCCATGGCGCACCGGGACGGCTACAACCTGTACGAGGGGAAGGAAACCCTTGCCCTGGCGAACATGCTGCACCTGGCCGGCCCGGTCATGGGGGATGCGGACGCCTACGACCGGATGCTCCACGCGTTCGTGAGCTGGATCCGACAGAAGGCCACCACCGACGAGCTGTACTCGGCTGTGACCGCCCTCAAGTCCTCTGTGCAGAAGCAGCAGTTCGCCGATTACCTGGAGATTCTGGAATACTGCCGGCCCGTCGCTGACGAGCACGCAGCGGAGAACGCATCCAAGGGACATCGGGACGAACTGGATCCGGCGATCCCAAGCCTGTACTGCCTCGCTACCACGTTCGGTCAGCCCCTGGGCAAGTTCCGCCTGGTGCACGACGTATCGAAAGTCATCGACCGCAACACCACCGGACTGCACACCGTGCACCTCCTCCCCAATCCCGCACGGTCGGACGAGTTCATGAAACCCTTCATGGGCGCCATCGAGTTCGCGGACAGCAAGGACCACCCGCAGCTCCAGGTGGCGGACTGGGCCGCTGGCGCGACGCGCCATTGGGCGCAGCAGATGGTAGGTGGCGGCGGGGACCAGTTCTCACGTGAGCTGGAGCCGGTTGCCCGGCCCTGGCTCATCGACTGCATTTGGCCGGCACCCGTGGAGGGCTGAGGGTCATGATGGCGCATAGGGGCGCCTACGTTCGGCGCGTCAGGGGCAGGACTCCTCGGCCGACCGGCGCCTCCCGGTACAGGCGCAGCTTCGGCAGCGGTACGGGCGCCGGGGGAGGGAGCCGGTAGCGCCCGACTACTCCTTGCCGTCGGGCTCCTTCGGCAAGTCGCGGACAGCCTCCGCAATTTGGTCGTTCAGCTCGCGTGACGCTGGGCTGTTGTCGAGGACGCTGCGAATCGCGTCCTCGAGCGGCGACAGGTCCGGGCCGAGCTGATCCGAGATGCGAGCCAGGGTGACCTGCATCGCCGGAGTGTTCATCAACGCGGCAAGGTGCGCTCTACCCATGCGCGTCAGGCGCTCCTCAGTCGTCTCCGGGAGCGCCGGCACGTTGGGGACGTCCTCAGCCGAGATCGGGCCCGGCCGCCGGAAGTCGAGGACTGTCATGGCCTGGTCCGCCGCCGTGCTCAGCAGGACCCGCGTCTCCCAGGCGTAGGCCCGCTCCACCACCTCGCCGCGGACCACCCTGTCGTCCCTGAGCAGCCACCGCACCCAGGCCGTGAAGTAGTGGTGGCCGCCGACCTCGCGGCCGCTCACCTCCAGCACCTTGTCTAGCGCCACCGCCGTTGGCGACCAGTTGGGGGCGCCCCCATGCAGCATCCGCGTGTCGCCGTTTACGGCCGAGGGCCTCGGTGTGCCGCTGATGATCCGGTAGCGCCGTGCCGCGGTCCTCGTCGCGGCTAGGACCGTAGCGTGGCCCTCCTCGGTGTCCAGCAGCTCCCGAACATCCTCGGTGCTGGCCTCCACCTCCGTGGCGAACTGGGTGACGACACCGTCGAGCGACGTGAACAGGTGGAACCGGTGCTCCATGCCGGCGATGTCCTTCTGCATCTCCGGCAGGAACTTCCCGTCCTCGGACATGTCCGAGTCGTTGCTGACGAAGTACACGGTCTCGTCCTCGTGGGCCCTCGCGTACTCGACCGCCGTCAGCCAGATCGCGGCGTCCCGGGCCCCGGTCTTGTAGGTACCGCTGTTGACCGTCTTGCACGGGGCGATCTGGTTCGTCTCCCGGAACATGGCCTGCTGGTACGCGGTGTGGGACGTCTCCAGGACTTCCGTGATGGACGAGTACCGCTCCCGCCAATGCCTACGCACGTGCTCGGCCGGCCACCGCTTGGGGTGGTTGACGTGCTCCCAGGGGGTGGCCTTCCGGAGGGCGTCCACCGCGTCCATGGCCGCCTGGTGCTTTTCCGCGTAGGACAGGGCCTGCTGCGCAGCGATCTCCTCCACCGCGATCCACGGTGTGGCCACGCGCTCCACGCCTGCGGCCCGGATGGCACGGAGTACGTCCGCGACGGGACCCCGCAGAGAGGTCCCCTTGATGATGTTCGCGTCCAGGATGATCAATGCGGGGCGCTCCGTGTTCCTCGGCTCCGAGTCGTACGGGCTCACTCTCTCAACTTCTGATCACTGGGGGAGGGGGAATTCCGGCACCAGCGCTTTGAAGGTAGGACAGCCCTTAGGCGGTCACCGTCCACGGGAAGTTCGGCAGGTTCGCTGCGAACCACCCGTCAGCCAGCTCCAGCACCCGGTCAATATGTGCGGCATCGAAATACTCGGAGCCAATCACCGGTCGGATGCCCTGGCTGGCCAGGCAGTCCAGGACATGCCGCTCGAGATCGTGAGCTGCGCCGACGGGCAGGTCGGTTATGAGTCTGCGGACTTGACCCAGACCGTGCTGGCTGCGGTGGGTATCAAGCCGCCCTCGTCCGTCACCCGAGGAGATTCCGGGCTTCACCGTGGCCCCGTCGGTCACCACGTAGTACACGGTTGGTTCGGGGCGAACGCCCACTCCGCTGCATCGGGCGCACAGCAACTCGCGCTTCAACCCGGTGTTGATGCCCACCGAGGTCAGGTGCCCGGCAACGCAGCACAGGCGCACAGTTTGGGCAATGCGGTCCGACATGACGTCCAGGATCATCACGCTCTGCTCGCGGGCGCGGTGCTTGAACTCAACGAGCTTGGGCGTCTGGGAGATGCCGCGACACGTAACGCAGGGGTCGCCGGCGCCGTCGAAACCCGTAGTGAATCCGTAGGTAATCCCCGGCACGCGCCCGGGGGTACGTGGATTCATCGCGGTGATGGTGAACTCATGCCCGTGCAGGCAGCGAACGTCTTTCGCCGGATACTCGTTAGGGGATGCGGCGTCGGCCAGGATTCGGAGATCGGTCTCTATGGCGTAGGCAGCGAACGATGCACGGGCGGCTTCCTCCCACCGCTTCCGAGCGCAGTGCTGGCACTCCTCCAGTGCCATGGGGAAGGCCCCCAGGGACGTCATTCCCGTCGCCATGAGGAACGCGCCCCCCGCGGGTGCCGGGACGATCGTGCTGCCGAGCTTGGGGTGCAGCGCGGTCACGGGGGTTACCTGAGTCGAATGTCCCGCGTCGCAGGACAGCGCCACATGGTCCAGGATGCCGCTCAGCTTGCTCCGGACCGTCCAGCCCAGTTCGTAGGCACGCGTGGCGAAGAGCGCCATGACGGCGGCCTCGGCACGGGCAAGCAGCCGGGCAGAGCGCAGCGCGTCTTCCGGCGAAGGCGCGGTGGTCCGTGTGTCGTCACTCATGTCGTCCCCCATCTCAACAGGCGTGCCGGCTGAAGCGCTTGGGCGAGGTTGAGGGTCGCATGGCGCACTGACAGCGGGCGTAGGTGCTCGCCCGGTTGGTGAACGCGGCCGACGCACGGACCGCGTGGAGGGGGATGCGAGAAATCTAAGAGTGCGAGAAATCATCAGCTGCGAGAAAGCTCGCGCGCTTCCGGGCTAACGCGGACAACGGTCGAGCCGAGCGGGCGAAGGAGTTCCTCAGCTTGGTCGACGGCGGAGCCGCCTACCTGCCGGAGTCCGATCGCCTCGTGGAGATCCAAGAGGCCCTGGACGACCTCAAGCGCGCCCACGAGGGATACAACAACTTCTACGAGGAGCCTCCGGTCGCCCGTCGACTCAGAGACGTCGTCGGCCGGCACGGAGAGGTCCCCGCGCTGCTGACGGGCCCGTACGTTGCCACACTGGTCAGCGTGTTCCTGACGAACTCGCGTGGCATCGCATGGAACGCAGAGCCGTACTACATCGAGCTAATCGAGCGGTTTGACGGTGTCCAGGCTGCATATGCGCTGCGGACCTTCGCGTTCCGGTCCATCATCCCGAAGCTGTCGGACAAGCTGCCGCAGGAAAAGTGGGCCGAGCTGTTGGATCTCCTCGCGCCCAAGCTCACCGATCGCCAGGACCGCTCGCTGCTCGCTGATGTACGTGCGTTCACTGGTACTCCCGATCAGCTTCGCAAGGACACCAAGATCGCCGCCCAGCTAAAGAAGTGGCGAGAGGCGAAGGGGCACTGAGTCAAGCCTGTCGCCTGTACTTGGAGAGCGTGATCTCTGCCAGTCAAAGATCACAGTAAGTGACATGAGAGCCCCGTGCCGAAGTCGGTCGGGGCTCTCATGCTGGGGGCCGAGGTCCGGTGGGGTTGTGCTTCGTGTGGACAACGGACAGGGACGAGCGACCCCCATAAGCTCGCCGCCAACCCCTGCCCCTGCGGCCGCTTCTCGCAGAACGACGACTTCTGCGAATGCCCGCCCACCGCGATCCGCCGCTACCAGGCCCGGCTCTCCGGGCCGCTCCTCGACCGGGTCGATCTACGGGTCGAGGTCGACCGGATCACCCGCGCCGAACTCACCGAGCGCGGCGCCCGCGGCGAGTCCACGGCGACGGTGGCCGCCCGGGTCCGGCAGGCCAGGGAGCGAACGGCCGCCCGCCTGGCCGGCACACCCTGGCGGACGAACAGCGAGGTGCCGGGCCGGGAACTGCGCAGCCGCTGGTACGCCGCACCCGGCGCGATGGACGAGGCCGAGCGGAACCTGGAGCGGGGCGTGCTCACGGCGCGCGGACTCGACCGCGTCCTGCGGGTCGCCTGGACCGTCGCCGACCTCGTCGGCCACGACCGGCCCGACGCGATGGACGTCGCCCTCGCGCTGCAACTGCGCACCGGGGTCCCCCGTGGGGTCCCCATGGCCATCGGGGCGTTGACGTGACTCGCGCCGACGATCCCGGCGACGAGCTCCACGACCGGGTCTTCCTCGCCCGGGTTCTCGAACCCGGGGACGAGGTGGCCGGGCGTTGGCTGCGGGAGGTGGGGGTTCGGGAGGTCGCGGGGCGGTTGAGGGGTGGGGGGAAGCCGTTCGCGGGGGTGAGTGTGCGGCGCTGGGGCGGGCTGGTGGGGAGGGCCGAGCGGGCTGATCCGGGGCGGGACCTCGAGGTTGCCCGGGAGGCGGAGGTGCGGTTCGTGTGTCCGGGGGACGCGGAGTGGCCCGGGCAGCTGGACGATCTCGGGGATGCCCGGCCGGTGGGGCTCTGGGTCCGTGGGCGGCCCAGCCTGAGGATGTGGGCGCTGCGGTCCGTGGGCGTGGTGGGGGCGCGGGCCTGTACGGAGTACGGGGCCCATGTGGCGGCCACGCTGGCGTCCGGGCTTGCCGAGCGGGGGTGGGTGGTCGTTTCCGGGGGTGCCTACGGCATCGACGGGGCCGCTCATCGGGGGGCTCTGGCCGCGGGCGGGGCCACCGTCGCCGTGCTGGCCTGCGGTGTCGATCGGCCGTACCCCCGCGGGCACACCCAGTTGATCACCCGGATCGCGGAACAGGGGCTCGTCATCGGGGAGTTGCCGCCCGGTGACCATCCGACGCCGAGCAGGTTCATCGTCCGCAACCGGGTGATCGCGGCGCTCACCAGGGGCACCGTCGTCGTCGAGGCCGCGCACCGCAGTGGGTCACTGGCCACCGCGCGGGCGGCACAGCGGCTGGGGCGCCACACGATGGGGGTACCGGGGCCGACGACCAGCGGGCTCTCCGCCGGGGTGCATGAATTGCTGCGCGGGGAGGCCGTCCTGGTCACCGACGCCGCGGAAGTCGTGGAGCTGGTCGGAGACATGGGGGAGCTCGCGCCCGACCGGCGCGGGCCCGTCCTGCCGCGGGATCTGCTGGCGCCGGGTGCGCGGCGGGTGCTGAACGCGCTGCCCGGAAGCCGTACCGCCCCGCTCGACGAGGTCGCCCGCGCGGCGCAGACCACGGACGACGACGCCGTCGCCCGGCTGTACGAACTCCGAGCACTTGGATACGTCGAACGACACGGCGACGGCTGGAAGTTGACACGCCAGGCGATGATCTCGGTCCGCGGAGGTCGGAGTCGATGCTGACCGAGCGTGTTCGGCCGTCCGGGGGAACCGCGACGCCCTTGGAAATTCCCGCAGTTGATGCGCGGGGCCGATCACACAGAGCGACGGGCATGCCCCGAGGGGGCGCCTAGCGGAACGTATCTGCGCACGCCCCGAGCCCCGGCCTTCGCACACCGCAACACTCCAGTCACGCTACGCTCACGTGAATTCCGGTGCAGACCGGCAACTCGGCACCAGACCCGTACCAGACCGACAGCTCACCCAGGCACCCGCACTTCACGGCAGAACGGCACAAGGCGACGAATGCCCCAGCACACCTCCGGGTCCGACCGGGCGGCGATCCCCCCAGCCGCCCGCGACGGTGGCAACGTGCGGCCGCCCGCTCCCTCGACGCTCGACGAGCTGTGGCGGTCGTACAAGGCGACGGGGGGCGAACGGCTGCGCGAGCAGCTGATCCTGCACTACTCGCCGCTCGTGAAATACGTGGCGGGGCGGGTCAGCGTCGGGCTGCCGCCCAATGTGGAGCAGGCCGACTTCGTGTCCTCGGGAGTGTTCGGGCTGATCGACGCGATCGAGAAGTTCGACATCGACCGGGAGATCAAGTTCGAGACGTACGCGATCACCCGGATCCGGGGCGCCATGATCGACGAGCTGAGGGCGCTGGACTGGATTCCGCGTTCGGTACGGCAGAAGGCGCGCAACGTGGAGCGGGCCTACGCCACGCTGGAGGCGCGGCTGCGCAGAACGCCGTCCGAGGGGGAGGTGGCCGCCGAGATGGGGATCGCGGTGGACGAACTCCACTCGGTCTTCAGTCAGTTGTCGCTGGCCAACGTGGTGGCGCTGGAGGAGCTGCTGCATGTGGGGGGTGAGGGCGGCGACGGTCTGAGCGTCATGGACACGCTGGAGGACACCGCCGCGGACAACCCCGTGGAGGTGGCCGAGGACCGGGAGCTGCGGCGGTTTCTGGCGCGGGCGATCAACACGCTCCCGGAGCGGGAGAAGACCGTGGTGACGCTCTACTACTACGAGGGGCTCACGCTGGCCGAGATCGGGAACGTGCTGGGGGTGACCGAGAGCCGGGTGAGCCAGATCCACACCAAGTCGGTGCTTCAGTTGCGGGCGAAGCTGGCGAGTTTCGGCCGATGAACGACAGCGGGCCGCCCTGAGCCACTCCCGTCGTGGGCGGTGCGTCCGTAGAGTGGACGGCGTGCCAAGGATTCGAGCGGCCTCCGTGGCCGAGCACCGGTCGATGCAGCGAGCCGCCCTGCTGGACGCGGCTCGTTCCCTGCTGTCCGAGGGCGGGACGGAGGCGCTGACGTTCCCGGCGCTCGCCGAGCGGACGGGGCTCGCCCGGTCGTCCGTGTACGAGTATTTCCGGTCACGGGCCGCCGTGGTCGAGGAGCTGTGCGAGGTCGACTTCCCGGTCTGGGCCGCCGAGGTGTCCGCGGCGATGGCCGCGGCGGACGGGGCCGAGGCCAAGGTCGAGGCGTATGTGCGGGCACAGCTGGCGCTGGTCGGGGACCGGCGGCACCGCGCGGTCGTCGCGATCTCCGCGAGTGAGCTGGACGCGGGGGCGCGGGAGAAGATCCGGGCCGCGCACGGTGGGCTCGTCGCGATGATCGTCGAGGCGCTCGGGGAGCTGGGACACGCGGAGCCCCGGCTGGCGGCGATGCTGCTCCAGGGTGTCGTGGACGCGGCCGTGCGGCGGATCGAGCTCGGCGCGGCGGAGGAGCCGTCGGCGATCACGGACGCGGCGGTGTCCATGGCGCTGCGGGGAGTGCGGGGCTGATCGCTCCGCCGAACAGTTCTGGGGCAGTGGTACCCCCACAGTTCTAGGGCAGCGGTACCCCCAGCACCGGCAGCAAGATCGACGGGCCCCTGTTCAGCAGCGTCAGTGGGTTCAGATAGGTGTCCCCTCTGCGCAGGCCCCAATGGAGGCAGGACGTCGGGCAGTGGGGCGTGGCCTCGCCCACCTTGCCGATCATCTGGCCTGCCCGAACCTCCGCTCCCTTCCGCACCTCCGGATCGATCGGCTCGTACGTCGTTCGGAGGGGTGGGGTGCCCGTGTTCGTATGTTCGATGGAGATGACGCCTCTGCCCGCCACGCGGCCGGCGAAGAAGACCCGGCCCGCTCTCGTCGCTCGTACCGGCGTGCCCGTGGGGGCCGCCAGGTCCACTCCCCGGTGGCCTCGGGCGTAGGGAGTCGGCGGAGGGTCCCAGCCGCGCAGGACCGTGGAATCGGGGACAGGCCAGGTGGTGACGGCCGTCGAGGAGGCGGACAGGGCGGGGGGCCGCGGGGCCCGGCCCGGCAGCAGCAGGACGGCCAGCGCCAGGGCCGCCGCCGTACCCGCACATCGTTTCGCTCGCATCCGCCCAGGCTCCCCGCACCCCGGTGATCATGGCGTGATCTGTGGGCCACCCCCCGCTTGTGGACAGCGGCGTCACCCGGTGCCTTCTCGGTCACGTACACTTCTGTTGGCGATCCGGGTCACCGGGTCGACTTCGCACGCCCCGACATCGGGTCGACAAAACGACCTGTGTCAGCGCTCCTCGGTCCTTCGTGGCACGGCGCATGCGGGCGTCAGGCGCGGGAGCCGTCCGGCATCCGCGGCACAACCGAGAAACTCAAGGAGAACGGCCATGGCCGTCGTCACGATGCGGGAGCTGCTGGAGAGCGGCGTCCACTTCGGTCACCAGACCCGTCGCTGGAACCCGAAGATGAAGCGCTTCATCTTCACCGAGCGCAACGGCATCTACATCATCGACCTGCTCCAGTCGCTGTCGTACATCGACCGCGCCTACGAGTTCGTCAAGGAGACCGTCGCCCACGGCGGCACGGTCATGTTCGTCGGTACGAAGAAGCAGGCGCAGGAGGCCATCGCCGAGCAGGCCACCCGCGTCGGCATGCCCTACGTCAACCAGCGCTGGCTGGGCGGCATGCTCACCAACTTCTCGACCGTCTACAAGCGCCTTCAGCGCCTGAAGGAGCTTGAGCAGATCGACTTCGAGGACGTCGCGGCCTCCGGTCTGACCAAGAAGGAGCTCCTGGTCCTCTCCCGCGAGAAGGCCAAGCTGGAGAAGACCCTCGGCGGTATCCGCGAGATGCAGAAGGTGCCCAGCGCCGTCTGGATCGTGGACACCAAGAAGGAGCACATCGCGGTTGGTGAGGCCCGGAAGCTGAACATCCCGGTCGTCGCGATCCTCGACACCAACTGCGACCCCGACGAGGTCGACTACAAGATCCCGGGCAACGACGACGCGATCCGCTCCGTCACCCTGCTCACCCGCGTGATCGCCGACGCCGTCGCCGAGGGCCTCATCGCCCGTTCCGGCGTCGCCACCGGCGACAAGGGTGAGAAGGCCGCGGGCGAGCCGCTCGCCGAGTGGGAGCGCGACCTGCTCGAGGGTGAGAAGAAGGCCGACGAGGCTGCTCCCGCCGCCGAGGAGGCCCCGGCTGCGGAGGCCCCCGCCGCGGAGGCCCCCGCCGCGGAGGCCCCGGCCGCCGAGGCTCCGGCCGCGGACGCCGAGCAGGCCTGATCAGTCAGCGTTGACGGCGGGGGCGGCGACATCCGGATCGCCCCCGCCGTTCACCCGTAGATTCGCCTTCTCCATCTCGATGGGGAAAGTGGATCGGGTAGATCTCTCCGACTTCGAGAAAGACTCAACGACTCATGGCGAACTACACCGCCGCCGACGTCAAGAAGCTCCGTGAGCTCACGGGCGCCGGCATGATGGACTGCAAGAAGGCGCTCGACGAGGCCGAGGGTAGCGTCGACAAGGCCGTCGAGGCGCTCCGGATCAAGGGCCAGAAGGGCGTCGCCAAGCGCGAGGGCCGCTCCGCCGAGAACGGCGCCGTGGTCTCCCTCATCGCCGACGACAACACCTCCGGTGTCCTGGTCGAGCTGAAGTGCGAGACGGACTTCGTCGCCAAGGGCGAGAAGTTCCAGGCCGTCGCCAACCAGATCGCGCAGCACGTCGCCGCCACCTCCCCGGCCGACCTGGAGACCCTGCTCGCCTCCGAGATCGAGGCCGGCAAGACCGTTCAGGCGTTCGTCGACGAGGCCAACGCCAACCTCGGCGAGAAGATCGTCCTGGACCGCTTCGCGCAGTTCGCGGACGGCTTCGTCTACGCCTACATGCACCGCACCATGCCCGACCTGCCGCCGCAGATCGGTGTCCTGGTCGAGCTGGACAAGGCCGACGCCGACCTGGCCAAGGGCGTCGCCCAGCACATCGCCGCCTTCGCGCCGAAGTACCTCTCCAAGGAGGACGTGCCGGCCGAGGTCGTCGAGTCCGAGCGCCGCGTCGCCGAGGAGACCACCCGCGCCGAGGGCAAGCCCGAGGCCGCCCTGCCGAAGATCGTCGAGGGTCGCCTCAACGGCTTCTTCAAGGACGCCACGCTGCTCGGCCAGCCGTACGCCCTCGACAACAAGAAGTCCGTCGAGAAGGTTCTGGCGGAGGCCGGTGTCACCCTGAAGCGCTTCACGCGCATCAAGGTCGGCATCTGAGTCCGTACCGCGAACGACGCGCGACCCCGATAGGGTCGACAGCAGTCGTCCCGGTACGCCGTCACCTGCGTGGCGGACGACAGCAGATCTGACGAGGAGGCCATTGCCGCGCATGGGATGCCAACACCCCACCGGCAATGGCCTTCTTCGTATGTGCAACACGTGAAAGAGGCGGGATCTCCATGACCACCAAGGCCCAGAAGAGCGACGACGGCAAAGTACGCGGCCGGTTTCTGCTGAAGCTGTCCGGTGAGGCATTCTCCGGTGGCGGGGGCCTGGGCGTGGACCCCGACGTGGTGCACAAGATCGCCCGTGAGATCGCGGCCGTCGTGCGGGACGGCGCGGAGATCGCCGTCGTCATCGGCGGCGGCAACTTCTTCCGCGGCGCGGAACTCCAGCAGCGCGGCATGGACCGCGCCCGCTCGGACTACATGGGCATGCTCGGCACCGTGATGAACTGCCTCGCCCTCCAGGACTTCCTGGAGAAGGAGGGCATCGACAGCCGGGTCCAGACCGCCATCACCATGGGCCAGGTCGCCGAGCCGTACATCCCGCTGCGCGCCGTGCGCCACCTGGAGAAGGGCCGCGTGGTCATCTTCGGCGCCGGTATGGGCATGCCGTACTTCTCCACCGACACCACCGCCGCCCAGCGCGCCCTGGAGATCGACGCCGAGGCCCTGCTGATGGGCAAGAACGGCGTGGACGGGGTCTACGACTCCGACCCCAAGGCCAACCCGGACGCGGTCAAGTTCGACTCCCTCGGCTACGGCGAGGTCATCACCCGGGACCTCAAGGTCGCCGACGCCACGGCCATCACGCTGTGCCGCGACAACAAGCTCCCGATCCTGGTGTTCGAGCTTCTGGCGGAGGGCAATATCGCCCGCGCCGTCAAGGGTGAGAAGATCGGCACGCTTGTGGGTGACCAGGACAGCCGGGACTGACCGGCAACACCTACGGACCCTGACCGGGGGATGGACAATGTTCTGCCGGTCGGGAACCGTGCAGGAAGAAGACGCGACGCAGCCGGCCGCCGCCCCCGTAACGGAACCGCAGCCGGGCCTACTCAAGACACGCAGGAGCAAGTGGTGATCGAAGAGACCCTCCTCGAGGCCGAGGAGAAGATGGAGAAGGCCGTCGTGGTCGCCAAGGAGGACTTCGCCGCGATCCGCACCGGCCGTGCGCACCCGGCGATGTTCAACAAGATCGTGGCCGACTACTACGGCGCGCCGACGCCGATCAACCAGTTGGCCTCGTTCTCCGTGCCGGAGCCGCGCATGGCGGTCGTGACCCCGTTCGACAAGAGCGCGCTGCGCAACATCGAGCAGGCGATCCGCGACTCCGACCTGGGCGTCAACCCGAGCAACGACGGCAACATCATCCGTGTGGTGTTCCCCGAGCTCACCGAGGAGCGCCGCCGCGACTACATCAAGGTCGCCAAGGGCAAGGCCGAGGACTCGCGCGTGTCCATCCGCTCGGTGCGCCGCAAGGCCAAGGACGCGATCGACAAGCTCGTCAAGGACGGCGAGGTCGGCGAGGACGAAGGCCGCCGTGCGGAGAAGGAGCTCGACGACGCGACGCACAAGTACGTCGCCCAGGTGGACGAGCTCCTGAAGCACAAGGAAGCGGAGCTGCTCGAGGTCTGATGAACGACTCTTCCTGGGGCGCTCCGCCACACGCCGGCCCGTCGGCCGGGTACTGGGGACCGTCCGACCAGGGGCCTGTCCAGGGGGCTGCCCCGGCGGGTCCCGCGTACGATGCGCCTCAGGCGCAGCACACTCGCCCCATGCCCATCGTGCCCGACGTACCCGCGTATGGCGGAGACCAGGATGACGACCGGGGGGCCGCTCGGCTGAGCGGCCCCTTGTTCCGCGACGAGACGCCGCAGGCGCGGACCTACCCGGCCGCGCCGCAGAATCCGGAGCCCATGCACGACGCCCCGCAGCCGGCGCCGCGACCGCAGAAGAAGAGTGCGGGACGCGACCTGGGTGCGGCCATAGGCGTCGGCGTCGGGCTCGGCGCGGTGATCGTGGCCTCGCTGTTCGTCGTCAAGGCGGTGTTCGTCGGCGTCGTGGCCGTCGCCGTCGTCGTGGGCCTGTGGGAGCTGACCAAGCGGCTGGAGGAGCGCAAGGCGATCAAGGCGCCGCTCGTGCCGCTCGCGCTCGGCGGCGCGGCGATGGTCGTCGCCGGGTACGTCCGCGGGGCCGAGGGCGCCTGGGTGGCGATGGCGCTGACCGCGCTGGCCGTCCTGGTCTGGCGGATGACCGAGCCGCCGGAGGGCTACCTCAAGGACGTCACGGCGGGCGTCTTCGCGGCGTTCTACGTCCCCTTCCTGGCGACGTTCGTCGCGATGATGCTGACCGCCGACGACGGCGCCTGGCGGGTGCTGACGTTCCTGCTGCTCACCGTCGTCAGCGACACCGGCGCGTACGCCGTCGGCTGGCGCTTCGGCAAGCACAAGCTCGCCCCGCGCATCAGCCCCGGCAAGACCCGCGAGGGCCTGCTGGGAGCGGTCTCCTTCGCCATGGTCGCGGGCGCGCTGTGCATGCAGTTCCTGATCGACGACGGCACCTGGTGGCAGGGGCTGCTGCTGGGCCTCGCGGTCGCGGCGAGCGCCACGCTGGGCGATCTCGGCGAGTCGATGATCAAGCGGGACCTCGGCATCAAGGACATGGGCACCTTGCTGCCGGGCCACGGCGGCATCATGGACCGTCTGGATTCCTTGCTGCCGACGGCGCCGGTGGTGTGGTTGCTGCTGGTGCTGTTCGTCGGATCCGGCTGAGTGTCGTACGGACCCCGGTCGAGCCCCCGCTCCGGCGGGGGCTCTGCTGTTCTCCTCGGCGCTGCGGTGGGACGATTTGGGTGTACACCCGCCAAGGGGGTTCACCATGTCCGCCATCCGACAGTCCATTGACGTCGACCGGACTCCCGCCGACGTCTTCGCCTACATCACCGACCCCTCCCACCTGCCCGAATGGCAGCTGAGCGCGGTCAAGGCCGAGTCGCTCGAAGAGGGGCCCGTCCATCCCGGCTCCCAGGTCAAGGTCATCCGCCGCATCGGCAACCGCGAGATCCCGATGATGATCGAGTTCGACGACCTCGACCCGCCCCACAGCTGGGACCTGCACGGGGTTGGGGGCCCGGTCCGGCCCCGCACCCACGGTTCGATCGAACCGCTCGACAACGGCCTCCGCTCCCGCGTGACCATAGAGATCGACTTCGAAGGACACGGCCTGGGCAAGGTCCTGGTGCCCCTCGTCGTCCGTCCCCAGGTCCGCAAGGAGCTCCCCCGCGACGAGGCACTCCTGAAGGAGAGGCTGGAGGGGACCACCGCGTAAACGGGCGGACCTGGCCACACCAATCGATCTGCGACACTGGTACGGCCATGCCTAAGCCCGGAGAACTCACATTCGTCGCCCCGCGCGGAGCCAAGAAGCCGCCGCGGCATCTCGCCGATCTCTCGCCCGCCGAGCGCAAGGACGCCGTCGCGGCGGTCGGGGAGAAGCCGTTTCGTGCCAAGCAGCTCTCGCAGCACTACTTCGCGCGGTACACCCACGACCCCGAGCAGTGGACCGACATCCCTGCCGGGGCGCGCGGAAAGCTGCGCGAGGAGCTGTTCCCCGAGCTGATGACGGTAGTACGGCATCTGTCGACCGACCAGGGGACCACCCGTAAGACGCTGTGGCGGCTGTTCGACGGGACGCTCGTCGAGTCGGTGTTGATGCGGTATCCGGACCGGGTGACCATGTGCATCAGTTCGCAGGCGGGGTGCGGGATGAACTGCCCGTTCTGCGCGACCGGGCAGGCCGGGCTCGACCGGAATCTGTCCACCGCCGAGATCGTCCATCAGATCGTCGACGGGATGCGGGCGCTGCGGGACGGGGAGGTGCCCGGTGGGCCCGCCCGGCTGTCCAACATCGTCTTCATGGGCATGGGCGAGCCGCTCGCCAACTACAACCGGGTCGTCGGGTCCATCCGGCGGCTCACCGACCCCGAGCCGGACGGGCTCGGGCTGTCACAGCGCGGGATCACCGTCTCCACCGTCGGTCTCGTCCCGGCCATCCACCGGTTCTCCGACGAGGGCTTCAAATGCCGGCTCGCGATCTCGCTGCACGCGCCCGACGACGAGCTGCGTGACACCCTCGTCCCCGTGAACACGCGGTGGAAGGTGCGCGAGGTCCTCGACGCGGGCTTCGAGTACTCCGCGAAGTCCGGGCGCCGGCTGTCCATCGAGTACGCGCTCATCCGGGACATCAACGACCAGGCCTGGCGCGGTGACCGGCTCGGGCGGCTGCTCAAGGGCAAGCCCGTGCATGTGAACCTGATTCCGCTGAATCCGACTCCGGGGTCCAAGTGGACCGCCTCGCGGCCCGAGGACGAGAAGGCGTTCGTGGAGGCCATCGCCGCCCACGGGGTGCCGGTGACCGTCCGGGACACCCGAGGTCAGGAGATCGACGGGGCGTGTGGTCAGCTCGCGGCCACCGAGCGGTAGTCTGAGCGCGTACATCCGTACGCACATCTTCATATCCGACAGGGGAGCGCCACAGCGCTGAGAGTGCGGGACAGGCCGCAGACCCTCTGAACCTGGCCCAGGTCATTCTGGGTAGGGAGATCGGTCGTCACTCAAGCTGTTGCGCCCTGCCCGGAAGCTGCCGCTCCGGGCAGGGCCGCGTCTCTTCCTGGTCCACTCCAGGAGGAATTCAGTGAGCATCACCAAGAAGGCCACGGTCATGGCCGTCGGCCTCGGTCTCGTCACGCTGCCCACGCTGGCCGCGTGCGGGTCGTCCGACAGCGGCGACTCGGGCGACTCCAAGACCGTCACGCTCGTCAGCCACAACTCGTGGGCCGTGTCCAAGGACGTCCTCGCCGAGTTCGAGAAGAGCTCCGGGTACCAGGTCAAGGTCCTGGAGGACGGCGACGCCGGGCAGGCCGTCAACAAGGCCATCCTCACCAAGGACAACCCGCAGGGCGACGTCTTCTTCGGCGTCGACAACACCCTGCTGTCCCGGGCGCTCGACAACGGGCTCTTCCAGCCGTACGAGGCCAAGGGGTCCGACCTGATCGTGCCGGAGTTCCGGGCCGACACGGACAAGCACCGGGTCACGCCGATCGACACCGGCGACATCTGCGTCAACTACGACAAGCAGTATTTCGAGGACCACAAGCTGACGCCGCCGTCGACCTTCGACGACCTGATCAAGCCCGAGTACAAGAACCTCCTGGTCACCGAGAACGCCTCGACCTCCTCGCCCGGCCTCGGCTTCCTGCTCGGCACCGCCGCGCAGTACGGGGACGACGGCTGGCAGGACTACTGGACGAAGCTGAAGGCCAACGGCGTGAAGGTCGTCGACGGCTGGGAGCAGGCCTACAACGAGGAGTTCTCCGGTTCCGCCGGCGGCAAGGCCGCGAAGGCGGAGCGGCCGCTGGTCGTCTCGTACGCCTCCTCGCCGCCCGCCGAGGTGATCTACGGCGATCCCAAGCCAACCACCGCGCCCACCGGCGTCGCCGAGGGCACCTGCTTCCGGCAGGTCGAGTACGCCGGTCTGCTGAGCAACGCCAAGAACACCGAGGGCGGCAAGGCGCTGCTCGACTTCCTGGTCAGCAAGCCGTTCCAGGACGACATGCCGCTCAACATGTTCGTCTACCCGGTCCGCGAGGGCGCCCAGGTGCCCCAGGAGTTCGTGAAGTACGGTCCGCGGGCCGAGGACCCGCAGACCATGGACCCCGAGAAGATCGCCGACCACCGCGATGAGTGGGTCAAGTCGTGGACCTCGCTCGTACTGAAGTAGCCCGCCCGAGGAGGCACGCGGCGCGGCTGGGTCTGATGGCCCTGCCCGTCGCGTTCTTCGGCGTCTTCTTCGCCTACCCCGTCACCGCGATCGTCGCGCGCGGTCTGCACGCCGACGGGGCCTGGCACTTCGGCCGGATCTGGGATGTCGTGGCCCAGCCGGACATCCGGCACGTCCTGTGGTTCACCACCTGGCAGGCCCTCGCCTCGACCGCGCTGACCCTGCTGGTCGCACTGCCCGGCGCCTATGTCTTCGCGCGCTACGACTTCCCCGGCAAGCAGGTGCTGCGGGCCGTGGTGACGGTGCCGTTCGTGCTGCCGACGGTCGTCGTCGGTACGGCCTTCCTGGCGCTGGTCGGCCGGGGCGGACTGCTCGACGAGCTGTGGGGTCTACGGCTGGACACCACCGTGTGGGCGATCCTGCTGGCGCATGTCTTCTTCAACTACGCGGTCGCCGTGCGCACCGTCGGCGGACTGTGGGCGCAGCTCGATCCACGGCAGGAGGAGGCGGCCCGGATGCTCGGGGCGTCGCGCTTCAAGGCCTGGCGGCAGATCACCCTGCCCGCCCTCGGCCCGGCCGTGGCCGCCGCCACCCTGATGGTCTTCCTGTTCACCTTCACCTCCTTCGGTGTCGTGCAGATCCTCGGCGGCCCCACCTTCTCCACCCTCGAAGTGGAGATCTACCGCCAGACCTCCGAGATCTTCGACCTGGCCACGGCCGCGGTCCTCACCCTCGTCCAGTTCGTGGCCGTCGGCGCGATCCTCGCCGTGCACGCCTGGACGGTACGGCGGCGGGAGACCGCGCTGCGGCTGGTGGACGCCTCGCTGACCGCGCGCCGGCCGCGCGGAGCCGGGCAGTGGGCGCTGCTGGCCGGCGTCCTGGTCACCATCGTCGTACTGCTCCTGCTGCCCCTCGCCGTGCTGGTGCAGCGGTCCCTGGACGCGCCCGGGTTCGCCTACTACCGGGAGCTGACCTCGGCCGACCGCGGGGTCTTCCTGGTCCCGCCGATCGAGGCGATCGGGAACTCGCTGGAGTACGCCGCGGTCGCGACCGCCGTCGCCGTGGTGATCGGCGGACTCGCCGCCGCCGCGCTGACCCGACGGGACGCGGGACGGTTCGTACGGGGCTTCGACGCGCTGCTGATGCTGCCGCTCGGGGTGTCCGCGGTGACCGTCGGGTTCGGGTTCCTGATCGCTCTGGACGAGCCGCCGCTCGATCTGCGGGCCAGCTGGATCCTGGTGCCGCTCGCCCAGGCACTCGTGGGCGTCCCCTTCGTCGTACGGACCATGCTGCCCGTGCTGCGCGCCGTGGATCAGCGGCTGCGGGAGGCGGCGGCCGTGCTCGGGGCGTCGCCGTGGCGGGTGTGGCGGGAGGTGGATCTGCCGATGGTGCGGCGGGCGCTGCTGATCGCGGCCGGGTTCGCCTTCGCCGTGTCGCTGGGGGAGTTCGGGGCGACCGTGTTCATCGCGCGGCCGGACAATCCGACGCTGCCGGTCGCGGTGGCCAAGCTGCTCGGCCGGGCCGGTCAGCTCAACTACGGCCAGGCGATGGCCCTTTCGACGATTCTGATGGTGGTGTGCGCGGTGGCGCTGCTGGTGCTGGAGCGGCTGCGGACCGATCGGACGGGGGAGTTCTGATGCTGCTGAGCCTGGAGAACGCGACCGTGCGGTTCGGCGGGCGGGCCGTGCTCGACGCGGTGGACCTGTCGGTGGCCGAGCACGAGGTGGTGTGCGTTCTCGGGCCGAGCGGCAGCGGCAAGTCGACGCTGCTGCGGGCGGTCGCGGGCTTGCAGCCGCTGGACGCGGGGCGGGTGGCGCTCGACGGGAACGACCAGAACGGGATTCCCGCGCACCGGCGGGGAGTCGGGCTGATGTTCCAGGATCATCAGCTCTTTCCGCAGCGGGACGTGGGCGGGAATGTTGCCTTCGGGCTGCGGATGCACGGGGCTTCAAAGGCGGAACAGGCCGACCGGGTACGCGAGTTGCTGGACCTCGTCGGGCTTCCCGGCGCCGCCCGCAGGGCCGTGGCCTCGCTCTCCGGTGGGGAGCAGCAGCGGGTGGCGCTGGCGCGGGCGCTGGCGCCCAGGCCGCGGCTGCTGATGCTCGACGAGCCGCTCGGGCAGCTCGACCGCTCGCTGCGGGAGCGTCTGGTGATGGAACTGCGGGAACTGTTCAGTGAGTTGGGTACCACCGTGCTCGCGGTGACGCACGACCAGGGCGAGGCCTTCGCTCTGGCCGACCGGGTCGTGGTGATGCGGGACGGGCGGATCGCCCAGACGGGGACGCCACTTGAGGTGTGGCAACGGCCGGCGGACGAGTTCGTGGCCCGGTTCCTCGGCTTCGACAACGTGGTCCCGGCGACGGTCGCCGGGCAGGCCGCCGCCACGCCCTGGGGCAAGCTGCCGGTGCCCGACGACACTCCTGAGGGCCCTCGTACGCTGCTCGTCCGGCCCGCGGGGGTGCGGCTGGTCGCCGCCGACCAGGGGCTTCGCTGCACGGTGGCCGCCCGGACGTTCAAGGGCACGCATGTCGCCGTACACCTTCAGCCTGAGGATGCGCCTCGGCTGGAGGCCGCGTGTGCGCTCCGCGCGGCGCCGGGGGTGGGGGATGAGGTTGGGGTGGAGTTCGATGCGGCGGAGGTTGTTGTGCTGGCGGAGCCGCGGTAGGTGCGTGCTTGACTGCTGCGCCGTCGTGGCTTGTCGCGCAGTTCCCCGCGCCCCTGGGCGGGTGAAGCGGGCCATCCTCGGGCCGAGGCCGGAGTGATGGCCCGCTCCCAAGGTCAGCGCGTGCCGCGCTTGCGCAGGCCGAAGAAGACCGCGCCGCCGCCGATCGCGACCAGAGCGACCGCGATGCCCGCGATCAGGGGGGTGTTGGAGTCGGCGCCGGTCTCGGCGAGGTTGGACTCACCGGCCGGGGACGGGGCGTTGCTGGAGGTGTCCGCGGGAGGGGTGCTCTCGCCCTCGGAGGGGGACGGAGCCGGGGAGGACTCCTCCTCGGCCGGGGTGGAGGCGTCGTCCGACGGCGTCGCGGACGGGCTGTCCGACGGGGCCGGGGTGTCCTCCTTCTTGCAGGCCGTGGACGGGGTCGTCAGATTCGGCTTGATGTCCTCGTCGACCTGGTTGCCGGCCTTGACGTGGATGCGGTACTCCGCGTCCGGCTTCCAGTCCTCGGCGAAGGTGATGGTGACACCCTCGCGCGAGCCCTCGACCACCTGCTCGCCGACCTTCTTCAGATCGGCGCCGTTGTTCTGGAGGTAGACGGTGACCGTGGCCGGAACGCCGGTGGGGTCGACGTCGGTGACGGTGATGACACCGTTGTCACCGTCGCACTTGGCCTCGGCGGAGAACTCGTTGATGTTGCACGCGAACGCGTTGCCGCCGACACCGAGCACGAGTGCGGCCGAGGCGGAGGCGAGGCCGAGCACGCGCGCGGAACGGGCGACGGTACGGCGGGATATCGGCAAAGCGGACAGGACTGCCACGTTTGTCCTTCACATGTTGCGCATATGCGGGGGGTTGGGGGAGCGGTGACACGGGCGCATCTCCACTCCCAGGAGGCTCACAGGTTTATAAGCGCTGCGTAAGTAGTGTCAACGCATATGCCGGACAAGGGCCTTGGCTTTGCCCTCTTATTAACCGCCGAGACGTTTCAGCGCCTCCGGAGCCTCCTCGATCCGGTCGACCAGGGCGATACGGGACTCCATGGACCGCTCCCGCGCGAGCGACCGGAGCAGCGGCCACGTCGGCAGCTTCTCCGTCCAGTGCTCCCGGTTGACCAGCACCATCGGCGTGGGCTCGCCGCGCGACTCGTAGTAGTTCGGCGTCGCGTTGTCGAAGATCTCCTGTACGGTGCCGGCGGCCCCCGGCAGGAAGACCACACCGGCGTTGGCGCGGGCCAGCAGGCCGTCCTCGCGGGTCGCGTTGGCGAAGTACTTGGCGATGTGCGCGGCGAAGGGATTCGGCGGCTCATGGCCGTAGAACCAGGTCGGGATGCCGATCGAGGCGCCGCCCTTGGGCCAGCGGGTGCGGACCTCGAAGGCGGCCGTCGCCCAGGCGGTGATGGACGGGGTGAACTTCGGGTCCCTCGCGAGGAGTCCGAGGGCCTCGGTGAGCATCTCGTCCCCGTACGGGGCGGCGTACGCGCCGAGGTTCGCGGCCTCCATCGCGCCGGGTCCGCCGCCGGTGGCGACGGTGAGTCCGGCCCGGGTCAGCTCGCGGCCGAGGCGGGCGGCACCGGCGTAGGCGTCCGTGCCGCGGGCCATCGCGTGGCCGCCCATGACGCCCACGACCCTTGCTCCGCGCAGGAGTTCGTCGAGGGCGTCGGAGACGGCGTCGTCGTGGACGGAGCGCAGCATCGACGCGAGTATGTCGCCGTCCGCCTTGGTCTGCTGGAACCAGGCGTAGGTGAGCGCGTCGGGGGTGTGCTCATAACCCTTGTCCAGATGGGCGAAGAGCTCGTCCGGGGTGTAGAGCAGACCGCGGTACGGATCGAAGGGCAGGTCCGGGACCGGCGGGAAGACCATGGCACCGTCCGCGCGGATCTTCGCGGCGGCGTTCTCGCGCATCGGGCAGCCGAGGAATATGGCGCCCGCGGTGTCGGTGGCGAGCAGTTCGCGCGTACGGTCCGTCAGATCGACGGCCTGGATCCGGAATCCGGCGAGCGTGCCGCGCGCGGAGACGGTGGCGTCGAACTCCTGGAGCGTCTCGATCTCACGGTCGTCGTGGTGGGCCGCATGGGCGGGCATCGTCTGCACGCGCCCATGCTAGACACGGCGGCCGTGGCTTCCGACGCGGGCTCTCAGCCCTCGATCGCGGCCGGGTCCATCCATACGACCTCCCAGCTGTGGCCGTCGAGGTCGTCGAAGCCGCGGCCGTACATGAAGTCCATGTCCTGGACCTTGTCCGAGGCGGTGCCGCCGGCGGCGACGGCCTTCTCCACCAGCTCGTCGACCTTCTCGCGGCTCTCGGCGCTCAGACAGATCGCCACCTCGCTGGTCTTCGTGGCGTCCGCGATCTCCTTGTCGGTGAACGTCGCGTAGAACGGCTTGGTGAGGAGCATCGTCACGATGGTCTCGCTGATCACGACACTCGCCGCGTTCTCGTCGCTGAACTGGGGGTTGATCGAGTAGCCCAGCTCCGTGAAGAACTTCTTGGAGGCGTCGAGGTCGGCGACGGGCAGGTTCACGAAGATCATCTGCTGGTACATCTGGAGTCTCTCCCATCGGGGTCGGTCTGTTCGGTTGGGTAGACCGGGGGCCGGGGCGGAACTCAACGCGGTCCCGTGATTTTTTTCGTACGGATTTCCCGGGGCGTGCTCAGCGGGCGAGGGGGAGGGCCGCGAGTTCGGCGACGACCAGCGTGAGCGGGCCGAACGCGGCCAGGAGCGCGCCCGCGCGGAGGGCGGCGGCGCCGCGGAGCGTCGTGGGCGGGGCGCCGAGGCGGAGCAGGGCGGCGGTGGTGCCGGCCCTGGCCTGTCGTGCTTCCACGGCCGCCGTGATGAGGGTGGCGACCGCGCAGCCGGTGACCACGGTCGCGCCGAGGGTGGTGAGGGGGCCGAGGGCGCGGCCGTCGGCGTCCGGGTCGTGGAGTACGGCCATGGCGTACGCGGCGGAGGCCACGGCGCAGACGACGCCGAGGGGGCGGCCGATGCGGGTGGCCTCCTCCATGAGGACTCGGCCGGCGAGGAGGCGGAGGGCGCCCGGGCGGAGGGACTGGAGGAGGCGGCCGCAGAGGTGGGTGAGGCCGGGGCCGGCGAGGGCCAGGCCGATGGCGGTGAGGGCCCAGCCGACGAGCACTGCGGCGGGGCCGGTGGGGAGGCCGCCCGGCATGGGGGCGGAGGGGGTGGTGGCGGTGCTGGCGTATGCCTCCACGGCGAGGCCGGCGGCGAGGATGGCGGTGCCCCAGGGGAGGCCGGAGGGGGGTGCGGTGGGTGCGTCCGGTGCCGCCTCGGCGACACGACTGCCCGCGGGCTCCGTGGATACGGTCGCGGCGCGGCTGCTCGCGGGTTCCGTACGGCGCATCCGCGCGCCGAACCTTCCGTACGCGCCGAACGTCTCCCGTGCCCCCGAACCGCCGTACGCCCCGAAGCGGCCGTAGCGGCGTGGGCCTTCGGCAGGTGGCTTTGTCTCTCTTGGGCGCACGGTGAAGGCCACGGCCAGGGATGCCGCTGCCGGGACCAGGGTCAGCAGGGTCAGGGCCGCCGGGAGGGGGAGGGGCTCCGAGGCTGCCAGGAAGTCCGCCGCCGCTCCGTCGAAGGGCATGCCCGTCAGGTCGCCTCGCAGATGGAGGAAGAAGAGCAGGGCCAGCATCGAGCCGAGCAGGGTCGACAGGGCCGTTGTCGTGGCCGAGACGGCCATCAGGCGGTACGGGCCGAGGCCGATCGCCGCCAGGCCGGGGCGGGGGCGGGTGCCGGGGTCCGTGCGGGACACCGCCACCGCGAAGTGGACCGTTGCCGCCAGGGGGGCCGCGCACCAGGTGAGGCGGAGGAAGGACGTGCCGGGGGAGCCGGGGTGGGTCATCGCGTGGCCCAGGGCGCACAGGAGCAGGAAGCCCGTGCCCGCCGAGGCCGACGCCACCAGCAGGCGGCGCAGTTGTACGGCGGGACGGGCGCGGCGGGTCAGACGGAGAGCGAGCACGCGGCCCGGCCTTCCGCCTCGGCCATCGGCGGCAGGTGGACCGTGTGCACGCGGCGGCCGTCCAGCAGCGACACCGTGCGGTCGGCCAGTGCCGCCGTCTCCGTGTCATGGGTGGCGAGGACGACCGTGATGCCGTGCGAGCGGGCCGCCGTAGTGAGCGTGCGCAGGACGTGCGCGCGGTCGGCGCGGTGCAGCGGGGCCGTCGGCTCGTCGGCGAACAGGACGGTCGGCGCGGGCGCCAGCGCACGGGCGATGCAGACGCGCTGGCGCTGCGCCTGGGTCAGTTCGCGGGGCCGCTTGCGGGCGCCCTCGCCGATGTCGAGGCGCTCCAGCCACTCCAGCGCGGCCGTCTTGGCGCGGCGGCGGGTCGTGCCGCGCAGCATCAGGGGCAGGGCCGCGTTCTCCCAGACGTTGAGCTCGGGGACCAGCGCCGGTTCGGGGTCGATCCAGCCGAAGCGGTCGCGGCGCAGCCGTTCGCGGCCGATCGGGCCCATGGTGTGCACCGGCACGCTGTTGAACCAGACCTCGCCGCGCTGGGTGGGCACCTGGCCGGACAGACAGCGCAGCAGGGTGGTCTTGCCGCTGCCGCGCGGGCCGTTCACGGCGAGGATCTCGCCCTCCCGGACGCCGAGCGAGACACCGCCGAGTGCCGGCGAGCCGTCTTGGTGGGCGAAGTGCAGGGCGCGGGCCCAGAGCACATCGTTGTCGGGCGGGGCCTCCATGCGCGTACACCTCGTTCTGATCCGTAGTGCCTTGCCGTCCCCCGTGCGGGGGAACGAAAGCAGGGCCGATCGGTTACCAGGCACGCTAAGGATTCGCGGCAGAAACGCCGGACAGCACGCGGCCCGGGTGCACCCTTCTCACTCGCATGGGTGCATCCGGGCCGTCGTGGCGCGAAGGGTCAGAGCTTCGTCCACGCCTCCGTGAGCGTCGCGCGCAGGATCTGCTCGATCTCGTCGAAGGTCTCCTGGTTGGAGATCAGCGGCGGGGCGAGCTGGACGACCGGGTCGCCGCGGTCGTCGGCACGGCAGTACAGGCCGTTGTCGAAGAGGGCCTTGGAGAGGAAGCCGTAGAGGACCCGCTCGGTCTCCTCGTCGTTGAAGGACTCCTTGGTGGCCTTGTCCTTCACCAGCTCGATGCCGTAGAAGAAGCCGTTTCCGCGGACGTCGCCGACGATCGGCAGGTCGTGCAGCTTCTCCAGCGTGGCGCGGAAGGCGCCCTCGTTGTCGAGGACGTGCTGGTTGAGGCCCTCGCGCTCGAACAGGTCGAGGTTGGCGAGGCCGACCGCCGCGGAGACCGGGTGGCCGCCGAAGGTGTAGCCGTGCAGGAAGGTGTTGTCGCCCTTGTAGAACGGCTCGGCCAGGCGGTCGGAGATGATGCAGGCGCCGATCGGCGAGTAGCCCGAGGTCATGCCCTTGGCGCAGGTGATCATGTCCGGGACGTAGCCGAACTTGTCGCAGGCGAACGTGGTGCCGAGGCGGCCGAAGGCGCAGATGACCTCGTCGGAGACGAGCAGCACATCGTACTGGTCGCAGATCTCGCGGACCCGCTGGAAGTAGCCGGGCGGGGGCGGGAAACAGCCGCCCGCGTTCTGCACGGGCTCCAGGAAGACCGCGGCGACGGTGTCGGGGCCCTCGAAGAGGATCTGCTGCTCGATCTGGTCGGCGGCCCAGCGGCCGAAGGCCTCGGGGTCGTCGCCGAAGAGCGGGGCGCGGTAGATGTTGGTGTTCGGCACCTTGTGCGCGCCCGGCACCAGCGGCTCGAAGGGGGCCTTCAGGCCCGGCAGGCCGGTGATGGACAGGGCGCCCTGCGGGGTGCCGTGGTAGGCGACCGCGCGGGAGATGACCTTGTACTTGGTGGGCTTGCCGGTGAGCTTGAAGTACTGCTTGGCGAGCTTCCAGGCGGTCTCGACCGCCTCGCCGCCGCCGGTGGTGAAGAAGACCTTGTTGAGGTCGCCCGGGGCCTCGTGCGCGAGGCGCTCGGCGAGCTCGACTGCCTTGGGGTGGGCGTAGGACCAGACCGGGAAGAAGGCCAGCTCCTGCGCCTGCTTGGAGGCGGTCTCGGCGAGCTCGGTGCGGCCGTGACCGGCCTGGACCACGAACAGGCCCGCGAGACCGTCGAGGTAGCGCCTGCCCTTGTCGTCGTAGATGTAGGTGCCCTCGCCCCGGACGATGGTGGGGACGGGTGAGTTCTCGTACGAGGACATGCGGGTGAAGTGCATCCACAGGTGGTCGTACGCGGTCTGGCTGAGGTCCTTGGAGCTCACGGTTATCGGGTCCTCACGGCTATCGGGTTCCCCACATGTAGGTCTGCTTCTTGAGCTTCAGATAGACGAAGCTCTCGGTGGAGCGCACTCCGGGGATGGCGCGGATGCGGCGGTTGATGACTTCCAGCAGGTGGTCGTCGTCCTCGCAGACGATCTCCACCATCAGGTCGAAGGACCCGGCGGTCATCACCACGTACTCGCACTCGGCCATCACGGTCAGCTCGTCGGCGACGGACTCCACGTCGCCCTCCACATGGATACCGACCATCGCCTGGCGCCGGAAGCCCACGGTGAGCGGGTCCGTGACGGCGACGATCTGCATCACGCCCTGGTCGAGCAGCTTCTGGACGCGCTGGCGCACGGCCGCTTCGGACAGGCCCACGGCCTTGCCGATCGCGGCGTACGGCCGACGGCCGTCCTCCTGGAGCTGTTCGATGATGGCGAGGGAGACGGCGTCCAGGTGCGGCGTGCTGCCGTTCCTGGATTCGCGGGGGGACTCACGGGAGTCCCTGGGGTCTGCGCTTCGACTGGCCACGACGTCACTGTGCACGAGGTCTCGACAGTTCCGCAAGGGCCGGGCGATGAAATTCGTTGTTTACGTGAGTGAGTACTGCGGATTTCGCAGTTCTGGCAGGATCGGGGGTGTTGAAAACGCGGGCCTGCCGATTAGGGTGGGTGTCTCAGCTATTGGACAGTTCGACCCTGACACAGGAGGCCGGCAGTGAGCACCGAGCTGCGTCGTCTGCGCAACTACATCGACGGTGAGTTCCGGGACGCCGCCGACGGACGGACCACCGAGGTGGTCAACCCCGCGACGGGCGAGGCGTACGCGACCGCGCCGCTGTCCGGGCAGGCGGACGTCGACGCCGCCATGGAGGCCGCCGCCCGCGCCTTCCCCGCCTGGCGCGACACCACCCCCGCCGAGCGCCAGAAGGCTCTGCTGAAGATCGCGGACGCGTTCGAGGAGCGCGCCGAGGACCTGATCGCGGCCGAGGTGGAGAACACCGGCAAGCCGATCGGGCTCACGCGGTCCGAGGAGATCCCGCCGATGGTGGACCAGATCCGGTTCTTCGCCGGTGCGGCCCGGATGCTGGAGGGCCGCTCGGCCGGTGAGTACATGGAGGGGATGACCTCCATCGTCCGCCGCGAGCCGGTCGGCGTCTGCGCGCAGGTCGCGCCGTGGAACTACCCGATGATGATGGCCGTGTGGAAGTTCGCGCCGGCCATCGCCGCGGGCAACACCGTCGTGCTCAAGCCCTCGGACACCACCCCGGCGTCCACCGTCCTGATCGCCGACATCATCGGCTCGATCCTGCCCAAGGGCGTCTTCAACGTCGTCACCGGCGACCGGGACACCGGCCGCCTGATGGTCGAGCACCCGACCCCGGCGATGGCCTCCATCACCGGCTCGGTCCGCGCGGGCATGTCGGTCGCCGAGTCGGCGTCCAAGGACCTCAAGCGGGTCCACCTGGAGCTGGGCGGCAAGGCGCCGGTCGTCGTCTTCGAGGACACCGACATCGCCAAGGCCGTCGAGGACATCTCGGTGGCGGGCTTCTTCAACGCCGGCCAGGACTGTACGGCGGCCACCCGCGTCCTCGTCCAGGAGTCCATCCACGACGAGTTCGTGGCCGCGCTCGCCAAGGCCGCCGCCGAGACGAAGACAGGTCAGCCGGACGACGAGGACGTGCTCTTCGGCCCGCTGAACAACCCCAACCAGCTCAAGCAGGTCTCCGGCTTCATCGAGCGGCTGCCCGCGCACGCCAAGGTCGAGGCCGGCGGTCAGCGGGTCGGTGACAAGGGCTACTTCTACGCGCCCACCGTCGTCTCCGGCCTGAAGCAGGACGACGAGATCATCCAGAACGAGGTCTTCGGCCCGGTCATCACCGTCCAGTCCTTCTCGGACGAGGCGCAGGCCGTCGAGTGGGCCAACGGCGTGGACTACGCCCTCGCCTCCTCGGTGTGGACCAAGGACCACGCCCGCGCGATGCGGATGTCCAAGACGCTGGACTTCGGCTGCGTGTGGATCAACACCCACATCCCGCTGGTCGCCGAGATGCCGCACGGCGGCTTCAAGAAGTCCGGCTACGGCAAGGACCTGTCGGGCTACGGTTTCGACGACTACACGCGGATCAAGCACGTCATGACGTCCCTCGACGCGTAGTCCCGGACCGTCGCGGCCCCGGCCGGTCGACAAGGTGTCCGGCGAGTGGCTGTCCACTCGACGCGACGTCGATTGATCGGCCGGGGGCCGCGGCGGGATGCTGCCGCCATGGCCCTCCCACCGAAGAACTCCCGGCTGTCCCGTCGCACCCTGCTGCGCACCCTCGGTGGGGGCGCCCTGCTGGGCGGGCTCGCCGGATGCGGGGTGCGGCCCGCCTATGTGTCGCCCGCCGACCGGGCCGGGGCCGATGTCTCCGCCGAGGACAGGCGCCTCACCTGGGCGAACTGGCCGCTGTACATCGACGTCGACGACGCGGACGAGACGCGGCGGCCCACGCTGGACACGTTCGAGAAGCGCACCGGGATCTCCGTGGACTACGTCGAGGAGATCAACGACAACGACGAGTTCTTCGGCAAGATCAGCCCCTCGCTGATGAACCGTCAGCAGACGGACCGCGATCTCATCGTCATCAGCGACTGGATGTGCGCGCGCTTCGTCCGGCTGGGCTGGGTCCAGGAGATGGACCGGACGCGTCAGCCCCATGTGACGCGGTATCTGGACCCGTTGCTGCGCTCGCCCGTCTTCGACCCGGGCCGCGAGTTCACCGTGCCGTGGCAGTCGGGCATCACCGGGATCGCGTACAACCGCCGTCGTCTCGGCCGTGAGATCCGCCAGGTCTCCGATCTCTGGGCGGACGACCTCAAGGGCCGGGTCACGCTTCTCTCCGGTCTCGACGAGGCGTTCGCGCTGCTGATGCAGGGCAACGGCGTCGACATCACCCGGTGGACGGCGGACGACTTCCAGACGGTGTGCGAGCAGGTCGAACGGCGGGTGGACAGCGGTCACATCCGCCGCTTCACCGGCAACGACTACATCAAGGACCTCTCCAGCGGTGACGTCCTCGCCTGTCAGGCGTACTCCGGCGACGTCATCCAACTCCAGGCCGACGACCCCGACATCGAGTTCGTCGTCCCCGAGGAGGGCGCCGAACTCTGGTCCGAGTCCCTGATGATCCCGAACCTCGCCCGCCACAAGACGAGCGCCGAGCGCCTGATCGATTACTACTACGAGCCCGAGGTGGCGGCGGACCTGGCCGCCTGGGTCAACTACGTCTGCCCGGTCCCGGCCGCCCAGGACGTCCTCGCCTCGGCGAAGGACGAGGAGACCGCGGCCCTGGCCGAGGACCCCCTGATCTTCCCGGACTCGGCGATGCGCGAACGCCTGTCCATCGCCCGCGACATCACCTCCGAGGAGCGGGTGGACCTCGGGAAGCGGTGGAACGAGATCGTGGGGTTGTAGATCACACTCGGCACTTTTGAACACGTTCAACAACGGGCGTACGCTGCTGTCATGAGCGACAGAGCCGCCCTGCTCAAGGGCATTCGCGTCTGGCTGGTCTTCTTCGTCGTGTGCCTGGTGCTGAGCGGTGCCACGGCCTTCCCACTGGTGCACGAACTACGCTGGACCGAGGACGTGTTGCGGTCGTTGTCGGCGCAGGAGCACCTCCCCGCGCTCATGGAGTGGATCGAACGGGTGCGGCGCGGCCTCGACACCGCGGACGCCCACTACCCGTTCCTGCTCTACGGCACGGACTGGCTGGCCTTCGCCCATCTCGTCATCGCCGTCGCCTTCTACGGGCCGTACCGCGACCCGGTCCGCAACATCTGGGTCGTCGAGTTCGGGATGATCGCCTGCGCCGGCATCGTCCCGCTCGCCCTGATCTGCGGGCCGATCCGGGGGATCCCCTTCTGGTGGACCGTGATCGACATGGCGTTCGGGGTGTTCGGGGTGATCCCGTTGTACGTCGTACGGCGGAAGATCAAGCGGCTGGAGAGCCTCGGGAAAAGTGCTATTGCCGGAGGTCTCACTCCGTCTCCCCAGACGTGATCTCCCACAGGAAGGGCGGATGTGGACGGCAGGGAGTGGCGCTCCGTCATCGCGGCGGCGCAGGCCGGGGACCGGCGTGCGCTCGACGAGTTGACGGCGGGGTGGCTTCCGCTGGTCTACAACGTCGTCGGACGGGCCCTGAACGGGCACGCGGACGTGGACGACGTCGTGCAGGAGACCATGCTGCGGGCGGTCGGCAACCTGGGGTCGCTGCGGGACCCGGACAGCTTCCGGTCCTGGCTGGTCGCCATCGCCATGCGGCAGATCCGGGACCGGGCGCGCCGCCGGCAGACCTCGCCGCTCGACGAGGCGGCCGTCGAGCAGGACTTCGCCGAACTGACCGTCGTACGGCTGGGACTCGAGGGGCAGCGGCGGGAGGTCGCCGAGGCTGTGCCCTGGCTCGACGCCGAGGACCGGCAGCTGCTGTCCCTGTGGTGGCTGGAGGTCGCCGGTGAGCTGACCCGGCGCGAGCTGGCCGCCGCGGCCGGGATCAGCCGGCAGCACGCCGCGGTACGGGTCCAGCGGGTGAAGGAACGGCTGGAGGCCGCGCGGGGCATCGTGCGGGCGCTGGACGGGGCC
Organism: Streptomyces cinnabarinus; assembly: GCF_027270315.1. NCBI lineage: Bacteria > Bacillati > Actinomycetota > Actinomycetes > Kitasatosporales > Streptomycetaceae > Streptomyces > Streptomyces cinnabarinus. The sequence goes on from NZ_CP114413.1 coordinate 6,427,243, forward strand.
TGCCCCGGGCTGCGGGAGGTCACCGCAGGCTGGGACGGCCGCCCGGACTCCGTCTGGCGCAAGCGGCTGGCCCGGCACATCAGGGGGTGCGGCCGCTGCGGCGACCCGCGCGAGACCGTCGTACCGGCCGAACGGCTGCTCGTCGGACTCGCCCTGGTGCCGCTTCCGGTCGGGTTCACGCTCTCCCTCGCCCTCGGCGGCAAGACGGCCGCCGCGGCCGCATCCGTCGGCTGGTCCGCCAAGGTGCTGGGCGCGCTCACCCAGCCCGTGGTCGCCGTCACCGCCGGAGCGGCCCTCGTCGCGGGCGGCGCCTACGTCGTCACCCAGCCCTCCGGCGAGCCGCCCCCGCGGGCCGCCGCACCCAACACGTCGGCCACCGCCACCCGCTCACCGACGCCCACGCCGACCGCCACGCCGTCGTCACCGGCGCCCCAGCGGACGGCGCGGTCGTACGGGTCGGTCGTCGACGCCGTCGACCAGGCGCCCGATCCCGGCGCGGACCCGGGTGCCCTGCCGCGGCGGCCCGAGTCCGGGCTCAGCAGCACCTGGGGTGCGAAGGCCGTCATGCAGCACCGCGGCGAGAGCGTGACGCTCGACGGGCGGGGCTATGTGCTCGTGCGCTGGCAGATCGCCCCGCACGACCGGCCCGGCGCGCTGGCCATGCCGACCTGGACCGGGCTGAAGGGCAGGCTGTTCCATGTCGCGTCGGGCGGCGGGCGCCGGATGGACGACGTGATCGGCGACGGCTCGGACCGCGGATACGTCACCGGCATGGGCGGCCCGGACATCGGGTACACCGTGCTGCCCGACGGCACCCAGCAGATGTGGCAGAACGAGTACTTCTACGTCGACGGCACCGTCACCCTCCACCTGAACGAGCGCGGCGCCTCCTACGGACTGACCGTCATGCCCGTGGACCGGGCCGCGGTGGACGAGGACGTCCACCACGGCCCGGCCCAGGGCGCCCTCCGCTACGGACTGGTCCGGGACACCGGCGACGACACCGCGCCCGTACCGCAGTACGTCACGCGCGCGACGCCCGCCGATCCGGCGACGGTGGCGCGGCGTTCGCGCGTGTGAGCGCGTGGAGGGTGTCGATCCGGTTCGTGGTGATCGAGTCGACGCCGAGGCCGATCAGCCGACGCATCGAGCGGCGGGTGTCCGGCGTCCAGACGGACAGCAGGTGTCCGCCCTTGTGGACGCGCTCGGCGAGGTCTCGGCCGACCAGTGGGAAGCGGTAGTTGAGCCAGCGGGGGCGCACCGCGTCCAGCAGCGCGGGCCGCGGTGGCGCCAGCGTCGTCCAGGTCAGCGCGATCTCGGCGGCCGGGTCGGCGGCGCGCACCGCGAGCATGGCGGCGGCGCCCGCGCAGTAATACACGCGGTCGGAGGCCCCCGACTCCCTCACGACATCCACGATCCGGCGTGTGGTGCGCAGATCCGGGGCGCCGGGCAGGTCGACCATCACCCGGTGCCCGTCGGTCGCGGCGAGGGCCTCGGCCAGCGTCGGCACCCCGTCGGCCGTCACACCGCGCACCTCGTCGGCCGACAGTTCCCGCAGCGGGCGGTCCACCTCCCACAGCCGCTTCAGCGTCCCGTCGTGCAGCAGCACGGGCACGCCGTCCCGGGTGAGGCGTACGTCGATCTCCACCGCGTCGGCGCCCCTGCTGATCGCCGAGCGCAGGGAGTCGAGGGTGTTCTCGCGGAACAGGTACGGGTCGCCGCGGTGGGCGACCGCGGTCACGTCGGTCGTCATCGGCGCGGTCAGGAGGCGAGCCAGGCGGCGGTGTACGTGTCGATCTCGGCCTTGATGCGGGCCTTTCCGGGCTCGTCGAGGAAGGACGCGTCGACCGCGTTGTGCGCGAGTGCGGCGAGGCCACGCTCGTCCAGCTCCAGCAGGCGGGCGGCGACCGCGTACTCGTTGTTGAGGTCGGTGCCGAACATCGGCGGGTCGTCGGAGTTGACGGTGACCAGGACGCCGGCCCGGACGAACTCCCTTATGGGGTGCTCGTCGAGGGTGCGCACCGCGCGGGTGGCGATGTTGGAGGTCGGGCACACCTCCAGCGCGATCCGCCGCTCGGCGAGGTGCTCCAGGAGCTTCGGGTCCTGCGCGGAACTGGTGCCGTGCCCGATGCGCTCGGCGCCCAGATGCGTCAGGGCGTCCCACACCGTCTCCGGGCCGGTCGTCTCGCCCGCGTGCGGCACGGAGTGCAGGCCCGCGGCGATCGCGCGGTCGAAGTACGGCTTGAACTGCGGCCGCGGTACGCCGATCTCGGGGCCGCCGAGGCCGAACGACACCAGGCCCTGCGGGCGCAGCCGGTCGTCGGTCGCGAGCCGTACGGTCTCCTCCGCCGACTCCAGGCCCGCCTCGCCGGGGATGTCGAAGCACCAGCGCAGCACGGTCCCGAACTCGGCCTCGGCGGCCTTGCGGGCGTCCTCGATCGCGTCCATGAAGCCGCGCGCGTCGATACCGCGCCGGGTGGAGGAGAACGGGGTGATGGTCAGCTCCGCGTACCGCACCTGCTGCCGGGCCAGGTCGCGGGCCACCTCGTACGTCAGCAGGCGGACGTCCTCCGGAGTGCGGATCAGGTCCACGACGGACAGGTACACCTCGATGAAGTGGGCGAAGTCCGTGAAGGTGAAGTAGTCGGCCAGGGCCTCGGGGTCGGAGGGCACCCGGGAGTCGGGGTGGCGGGCGGCCAGCTCCGAGACGATGCGCGGGGAGGCGGAGCCGACGTGGTGGACGTGCAGTTCGGCCTTGGGCAGTCCGGCGATGAAGGCGTGCAGGTCGTGCGGGTCCTGCAGGTCCCGCAGGTCCTTCGGGGTGCCTGCGCTGCCGGCGGCGGTGTGGTCGGTCAAGGTTCCTCCCCGGGAACGGCGTCCTCCTGCCGGAGTGCGGCGGGACGCGGGTGATCGGCTGATCGGTGACTCCGGGATCATCGTAGGCCGGGGCCGCGTGCTCCGGTGCGGCGCCGTAGCATGACGGCACGTAGAGGGAGGGGGACCCGCGCATGTCCGAGGACACGACGACGCCGGGTGCGCCGGGGAACTCCGGGGGCGGTTCGGAAGGGGCGGGCGGCTCGGTGCCCCGGGCGGAACCGGATCCTTGGGCGCCGCCGGAGGGGGCCGGGTACACCATGCCTTCCGGGGCGGCCGTGTGGCCGTCTCCCTCGGCGCCCGGTGCACCCTCCGTGCACGATCAGCAGACCGTGACGTCGATGCAGGGTCCCGGGGTGCCGGACGCGCAGCCGCCGGCCTGGTCCGCTCCGGTCAACCCCTTCGCGCCGCCCGCGGCTCCTCAGCCGTCCTACGGTGATCCCGTGCCGCCGCCGCCCATAGCCCCGGACGGGCCCGGGCAGGTTCCCTACGGCTACCCGGGGACGTACGGCTCTCCCGGTGGGTACGGCTACCCCGGCGGTGGTTACCCCTATGCCGGCATGCACCCCCTGCCCAGCAACGGCATGGGTACGACCGGGCTGGTGCTCGGGATCATCTCGGCCGGGGTGTTCTGTCTGTGGCCGGTGGCGATCGTGCTCGGTGTGCTCGCGCTGATCTTCGGGTTGATCGGGCGGGGGAAGGCTCAGCGGGGCGAGGCCACGAATGGTGGGCAGGCGCTGGCCGGGACGATCTGTGGCGCGGCGGGGATCGTGCTCGGGTTCGCGATGCTGGCGTTCGTGATCGCCACGCGGTAGGGACCCCCGCCGTCGGCCCTCAAGGGGCCTCGTCCTCGAACTCCCCCAGAGGGGGTGCCCCAACGGGCGGAAAGCGGTTAGCCTCGCAGTTTCTCCCGTGCCTCCATCAGCGCGAAGCCCAGCAGGTTCGGTCCTCGCCAGCGCTGCGGGTCCATGGCTCCGTCGTCGTTCGCCGCGAGGCCGATGCCCCAGACCCGGTCCACGGGGCTCGCCTCGACCAGGACCCGGTTGCCGGTGCCGAGGAGGTACGTGCGCAGGGCCTCGTTGGAGGCGAACTTGTGGACGCTGCCCTCTACGACGATGTCGAACCGCTCGCGCGCCCAGGTCTCCTCGTCGAAGGCGCGTACCGAACGGCCCGCGTTCTTCGCCTGTGAGGGGTGCTCCGCCGCAAGGACCTGACGTTCGGCCTCGGGGTCGGCGAAGAGGCGGGCCTTTCCGGCCATCATCCAGTGCTCGGCCGTCGCGTACACCACGCCGTCCACGGTGAACGGGGACGGCCACCACTGGCTCAGGCAACTCGCTCCGATGCGGCCGTCGGGTCTCGGCCGGTGCCCCCAGAAGTGCAGATACTTGACAGGTGTCCCCGCGCGGACCTCCCTGACCAGGGCATCCCGAGAATCGATCTTTCCCATGCACGCGAGTGTGGCACGCACCACTGACACACCGTCCTGGCTTTTTCCCGTTCACTCGACACCTGGTCGACAGATTCCGTCGCGTAACCAAAAGGCAACAACGGAATCACTTGTTGGAGTCCTCTTGCTCTGTCAGGATCGGCACTCAAATCGAGCTGGAGCTACGCCACCCGCCCCCGTGGACAGCGGGGCGAAGGCGGAGGAGAGCGACATGCACAACCCGGGCAACACCATCCCGGAACGATTCCCCGCGCGTGAGCGCTTCGCCGCCGGTGCGCAGTACATCGCGGGCCGCTACACCCAGGGCACCTCCGGCCGCACCCACGCGGTCGTCGACCCGGCCACCGGGGAGGAGGTACTCGACTACGAGCTGGCCGGCGCCGCGGATGTGGACGCCGCCGTCGCCGCCGCCTGCGCGGCCTTCCCCGCCTGGTCCGGGGCCACCCCGGGCGAGCGCTCCGACGCGCTGCACAAGCTGGCCGCCGTCCTCGCCGAGCGTGCCGAGGAGTTCGCCCGCGCCGAGTCCCTCCAGTGCGGCAAGCCGCTGAAGCTGACCCGCGAGTTCGATGTGCCCGGGACCATTGACAACACCGCCTTCTTCGCGGGTGCCGCCCGGCATCTCCAGGGGCAGTCGGCGGGGGAGTACTCCGGGGACCACACGTCGTATGTGCGGCGTGAGCCCATCGGTGTCGTCGGGTCCATCGCTCCGTGGAACTACCCGCTCCAGATGGCCGCCTGGAAGATCCTTCCGGCCATCGCCGCGGGCAACACCATCGTGCTCAAGCCCGCCGAGCTGACCCCGCTGACCTCACTGCTGTTCGCCGAGGCGTGCACCGAGGCCGGGCTTCCCGACGGTGTCGTCAACATCGTCACCGGGACGGGGAAGGAGGCGGGCGAGCACCTCGTCGGCCACCCGGACGTCGCCATGACCTCCTTCACCGGGTCCACCGCGGTCGGCAAGCGGGTCGCCGAGATCGCCACGGCCACCGTGAAGCGGATCCACCTGGAGCTCGGCGGCAAGGCACCTTTCGTGGTCTTCGACGACGCCGATCTGGAGGCCGCCGCCAACGGAGCTGTCGCGGGCGCTCTCATCAACACCGGGCAGGACTGCACGGCAGCTACGCGCGCGTACGTGCAGCGGCCGTTGTACGAGGCGTTCGTGGAGCGGACCGCCGCGCTGATGGAGAGCGTGCGGCTCGGTGATCCCTTCGTCGCCGGGACCGACCTCGGTCCGCTCATCTCCCATGCGCAGCGGGACCGGGTCGCCGGGTTCGTCGAGCGTGCGCGGGCCTACGCGCGCGTGGTCACCGGTGGGGAGATCCCCGAAGGCAAGGGTGCCTACTACCGGCCGACCCTCGTCGCCGACGCGGCCCAGGACAGCGAGATCGTGCAGTCCGAGATCTTCGGTCCCGTCCTCGTCGTCCTGCCCTTCGACTCCGACGACGAGGGGCTCGCGCTCGCCAATGACACGCCCTACGGGCTGGCCGCCTCCGCCTGGAGCCGGGACGTCTACCGGGCCAACCGCGCCACCCGCGAGATCAAGGCGGGCTGTGTGTGGGTGAACGACCACATCCCGATCATCAGCGAGATGCCGCACGGCGGCTACAAGGCGTCCGGCTTCGGCAAGGACATGTCAACCTACTCCTTCGAGGAGTACACGCAGATCAAGCACGTCATGTTCGACAACACCGCGGTCGCCAGGAAGGACTGGCACCGCACGATCTTCGGGGACCGTTAGCCGAACCAGGCTGCCCGACCAGCGGCCGACGAACACCGGAAAGGGCACCACGCGCATGGAGCAGTTCGAGCCCGACCGCCTCTCCCCGGCCCAAGTGGCCGCCATGCGGCGCAGCCTCCGCAACGGCAGGGCGTCTCTCAGCCGCCGTTCGATGCTGCGCGCGTCCGCCGGCGGCGCACTCGCGGTCGGCGGTCTGGGAACGCTGAGCGCCTGCGGCATCCCGGCCGCGGGCAAGACCGAGGGCGGACAGTCCTCGGACGACCGCTCGGCCAAGGAGAAGACCGTCAGCTTCTCCAACTGGACCGAGTACATGGACGTCGACGAGAGCGGGAAGCACCACCCCACGCTCGACGCGTTCAACGAGCGGACCGGCATCAAGGTCAAGTACACCGAGGACATCAACGACAACGTCGAGTTCTTCGGCAAGATCAAGCCGCAGCTGGCGGCCGGCCAGGACACCGGGCGCGACCTCATCTGTGTCACCGACTGGCTCGCCGCCCGGCTGATCCGTCTCGGCTGGGTCCAGAAACTGGACCCGTCCAACCTGCCGAACGCCTACGCCAACCTGTCCCCGCAGTTCCGCTCCCCGGACTGGGACCCGGGCCGCGCGTACTCCTATGTCTGGCAGGGCATTTCGACCGTCATCGCCTACAACAAGAAGGCGCTGGACGGCGTCGAGGTGAAGACGCTCTCCGATCTGCTGGACAACCCCAAGCTCAAGGGCCGGGTCGGGTTCCTGTCCGAGATGCGCGACAGCGTCGGCATGACCCTGCTCGACATGGGCAAGGACCCGGGCGACTTCACCGACGACGACTTCGACGCGGCCATCGCGCGGATGCAGAAGGCCGTCGACAAGGGCCAGATCCGCCGCTTCACCGGCAACGACTACACCGCCGACCTGTCCAGCGGTGACTTCGCCGCCTGTGTCGCCTGGGCCGGAGACGTCGTCCAGCTCAAGGCGGACAGCCCGGACATCGACTTCATCATCCCGGACAGCGGATACATGACGTCGACCGACAACCTGCTGGTCCCCAACAAGGCCCGGCACAAGACCAACGCCGAACGGCTCATCGACTACTACTTCGAGCCGCAGGCGGCCGCCGAACTCGCCGCGTACATCAACTTCGTGTGTCCCGTCGAAGGGGCCAAGGAGGAGCTGGCGAAGATCGACGAGGACGCGGCGAACAACCCGCTGATCATCCCGGACAAGGCCATGGCCGCGAAGTCCCGCGCCTTCCGCTCGCTGAGCTCGAAGGAAGAGACCGCATTTGAAACGAAGTTCGCGAAGCTGACGGGGGCGTGACCGACGTGACGAACCAGAACGACAACACCGGCGACGTCCGCCTCACGGGCATCAGCAAGACCTACGGCGACTTCACCGCCGTACACCCGCTGGACCTGACCGTGCCGCAGGGCTCCTTCTTCGCCCTGCTCGGCGCGTCCGGCTGCGGCAAGACGACAACACTGCGCATGATCGCGGGACTTGAGGAGCCGACCGCCGGCACCGTCTTCCTCGGCGACCAGGACGTCACCCGGCTGCCGCCCTACAAGCGGCCGGTGAACACCGTCTTCCAGTCCTATGCCCTCTTCCCGCACCTCGACATCTTCGAGAACGTCGCCTTCGGCCTGCGCCGACGCGGCATCAAGAGCGTGAAGAAGCAGGTCGAGGAGATGCTGGAGCTGGTCCAGCTCGGCGAGCAGGCCCGCAAGAAGCCGCACCAGCTCTCCGGCGGCCAGCAGCAGCGGGTCGCCGTCGCCCGCGCGCTGATCAACACCCCCAAGGTGCTGCTGCTCGACGAGCCGCTCGGCGCCCTCGACCTCAAGCTGCGCCGCCAGATGCAGCTGGAGCTCAAGCGGATCCAGACCGAGGTCGGCATCACCTTCGTGCATGTCACGCACGACCAGGAGGAGGCCATGACCATGGCCGACACGGTCGCCGTGATGAACGCGGGCCGGGTCGAGCAGCTCGGCGCCCCCGCCGACCTGTACGAGAACCCGCGGACCACCTTCGTCGCCAACTTCCTCGGCACCTCCAACCTCATCGAGGCCGAGGTCGACACCAAGAGCGGCGACGAGATCGTCGTCAAGGCCGGTGGCGGCAAGCTCTCGCTGCCTTCGCAGCGCTGCTCGGCGCCCACCACGACCGGCGGCAAGGTACTGGTCGGGGTGCGCCCGGAGAAGATCTCCCTCGCGCACGCGGACGACGCCGGCGAGATCCCGGAGGGCCGCAACCGCGTCACCGGCAAGATCGCCGACGCCTCCTTCATCGGTGTCTCCACGCAGTACGTCATCGACAGCCCCGTCTGCCCCGAGCTCGCGGTCTACGTCCAGAACGTCGACCGGGACGCCCGGCTGGTGCCCGGCGCCGATGTCGTCCTGCACTGGAACCCGGCGCACACCTTCGGCCTGGACGCCGCCCAGGACATCGACGCGGGCATCCAGGAAGAGGCGGTCTGATGGCGACGGTCACCGAGGCGCCGCCCGTGGCGCCGGCCCCCGAGAAGGCGAAGCCCCCGCGCAAGCGGGGCCGCTGGACGCCGTACCTCCTGCTGCTGCCCGGACTCGCCTGGCTGCTGGTGTTCTTCGCGCTGCCGATGGTCTACCAGGCCTCCACCTCGGTGCAGACCGGCTCGCTGGAGGAGGGCTACGAGGTCACCTGGCACTTCGCCACGTACTGGGACGCGCTGACCGAGTACTACCCGCAGTTCCTGCGGTCGGTTCTGTACGCCGGTTCCGCGACGATCCTGTGTCTGCTGCTGGGCTATCCGCTGGCGTATCTGATCGCCTTCCGGGCCGGCCGCTGGCGGAACCTGATCATGATCCTGGTGATCGCCCCGTTCTTCACCAGCTTCCTGATCCGCACACTCGCCTGGAAGACGATCCTCGCGGACGGCGGCCCGGTCGTCGGCGCGCTCAACTCGCTGCACGTCCTCGACGTCACCAGCTGGCTCGGCATGACCGCCGGGGACCGGGTGCTGGCCACCCCGCTCGCGGTCGTCTGCGGTCTGACGTACAACTTCCTGCCGTTCATGATCCTGCCGCTCTACACCTCGCTGGAGCGTATCGACGGCCGGCTGCACGAGGCCGCGAACGACTTGTACGCCAAGCCGAGCACGACCTTCAGGAAGGTCACCTTCCCGCTGTCGATGCCCGGTGTCGTCTCCGGGACACTGCTCACCTTCATCCCGGCCGCCGGTGACTACGTCAACGCCGATCTGCTCGGCTCCACCGACACCCGGATGATCGGCAATGTCATCCAGTCGCAGTTCCTCAGGATTCTCGACTATCCGACGGCGGCGGCGCTCTCCTTCATCCTGATGTTCGCGATCCTCATCATGGTCACGCTCTACATCCGCAAGTCGGGGACGGAGGATCTGGTTTAAATGGCCTTCGTCAACTGGCTCAAGCGTCATTTCGTCGTCATCGCGGGCCTTATCACGCTCGGATATCTGCTGCTGCCCAATGTCGTCGTGACGGTGTTCTCCTTCAACAACCCGAAGGGGCGCTTCAACTACGCGTGGCAGGAGTTCTCCACCGAGGCCTGGACCGATCCCTGCGGGGTCTCGGGGCTGTGCGACTCGCTGACCCTCAGCCTCCAGATCGCCCTCTGGTCGACGCTGGGCGCCACCGTGCTCGGCGCGATGATCGCCTTCGCCCTGGTCCGCTACCGGTTCCGGGCGCGCGGCGCGGTCAACTCGCTGATCTTCATGCCGATGGCGATGCCCGAGGTCGTCATGGCCGCCTCGCTGCTCACCCTGTTCCTCAACATGGGTGTCCAGCTGGGCTTCTGGACGATTCTCATCGCCCACATCATGTTCTGCCTCAGCTTCGTCGTGACGGCCGTCAAGGCGCGCGTCATGTCGATGGACCCGAGGCTGGAGCAGGCCGCGCAGGACCTCTACGCCGGCCCCTTCCAGACCTTCGTCAGGGTCACCCTGCCGATCGCGGCACCCGGAATCGCCGCGGGCGCGCTGCTCGCCTTCGCGCTCTCCTTCGACGATTTCATCATCACCAACTTCAACGCGGGCTCGACCGTCACCTTCCCCATGTTCGTCTGGGGCTCGGCCCAGCGCGGCACGCCCGTCCAGATCAATGTCATCGGTACGGCCATGTTCCTGATCGCCGTACTGCTGGTCCTGACCTCCATGGTCATCAGCAACCGCCGTAACAAGCAAAAGGCATAGCCCTTTTCGAACACCCTCTGTAGGGAGTTGAAATCATGGCCCCAAGCGCCATGAGCCGTTGGACAAAGGCACTTTCTGAAGCGCAGCCGGTTCCGTACTGGCTGGACGACCCCGGCAGGCCCCACCCCGAGCCCGCGCTCACCGGCGCCGAGACCTGCGATCTGCTGGTCGTCGGCGGCGGGTACAGCGGACTGTGGACCGCGCTCCTGGCCAAGGAGCGCGACCCGCGGCGGGATGTCGTCCTGCTGGAGGGCCGCGAGGTGGGCTGGGCCGCCTCGGGCCGCAACGGCGGCTTCTGCGCCGCCTCCCTCACCCACGGTCTGCCCAACGGGCTGGCCCGCTGGCCGGACGAGATCCACAAGCTGGAGGAGCTGGGCGCCCGCAACCTCGACGAGATCGAGGCGGCGGTCGCCCGGCACGGCATCGACTGTGACTTCGAGCGCACCGGTGAGATCGACGTCGCCACCGAGTCCTACCAGGCGTTGGAACTGCGGGACTGGTACGAGGAGATCGAGCGCCGGGGCCTCGCCGAGGGCGTGGAGTTCCTGGACGCCGACGCGGTGCAGGAACAGGTTGCCTCCCCGACCTTCCAGGCGGGGCTTTACGACCGCCGGGGCGTCGCCATGCTCAACCCGGCCAAGCTGGTCTGGGGCCTGAAGGAGGCGTGCGTCCGGCTCGGCGTCCGCGTCCACGAGCACACACCCGCCCTCAGCCTGAAGCCGTACGGCGCCGGAATGGCCGTCCGCACCCCCTACGGGCAGATCCGCGCCCGCCAGGTCGCCCTCGGCACCAACATCTTCCCGAACCTGGTCAAGCGGGTGCGCGCCTTCACCGTCCCCGTCTACGACTACGCCCTGATGACCGAGCCGCTCACCGACGACCAGCTGAAGGAGATCGGCTGGCGGAACCGGCAGGGCCTCGGCGACAGCGCGAACCAGTTCCACTACTTCCGGCTCTCCGCCGACAACCGGATCCTGTGGGGCGGCTACGACGCGATCTATCCGTACGGCGGCCGGGTGCGCGCCGAGTACGACGACCGCCCGGAGACGTACGCCAAGCTCGCCGGGCACTTCTTCACCTGCTTCCCGCAGCTGGAGGGCGTGAACTTCACGCACGCCTGGGGCGGCGCCATCGACACCTGCTCGCGCTTCTCGGCGTTCTTCGGCACCGCCCACCAGGGCAAGGTGGCCTACGCGGCAGGCTTCACCGGCCTCGGCGTCGGCGCCACCCGGTTCGGCGCGGACGTGATGCTGGACCTGCTGGCGGGTGAGCCCACCGAGCGCACCGAGCTGGAGATGGTCCGCAAGAAGCCGCTGCCCTTCCCGCCGGAGCCGTTCGCCTGGACCGGGATCGCGCTGACCAAGTGGTCGCTGGCCCGCGCCGACGCGCACGGCGGGCGGCGCAACCTGTGGCTGAAGGCGATGGACCGGCTGGGGCTGGGCTTCGACAGCTGACGCAACTTCAAAAAGTTCCCGGAACCCGCGTAATGCCCGGCAGGGACCTCCCTCTCCCTCGTGACGCACAAGGCGTCCACGACGGAAAGAGGGAGGTCCCCGTCATGACAGGGGCGAAGACGGCGGTCGAGTGGCTCGCGTCCGTGGCACCGGATCCCGAGGCCTGCCGCTGGGAGTGGGAGCGCAATTCGCTGGGGGTCGCGCTGCTGCCCGCCGGGAAAGCCTGGGACGTGCTCATCCTGCCGGGTGAGCTGGGCTACCCGACGCTCGATGTGCTGACCCGCCTCCTCGACCGGCCAGGACCGGTGCTCGTCGACTTCGGCGACTCACGGATGGGCTTCTTCGTACCGCCGGGTACTGCGGCCCGGTGGCTCGGCACCGGTATCCGTACGGCCGGGGCCGGTACCTGGATCGTGGTGCCGTACCCCGGGCGGTCCACCGGAGCCGTGCGCTGGCTGGTCACACCGGACGGCTCCGGCACCCTTACCGACCCGGCCTTGCTCGAACTGGCCATGCACGAGGCGGCTGCGGGTCTGGCCACCGAGGAGGGCGACAGGTCTTGACAAGCTGATTGGTCTGGACCAAGTTGAGCGCGATCCTGCCCTCCAAATCCCCCATGCCCGGAGGCACTTGTGGACCGCTCCAGACCTTTCGTCGCCGTGCTCACGGCCACTCTGCTGGCCGGAACCGGCATCACCGCGCTCTCGTCGGCCGCCCGTGCGGCCGACGCGGACCTGGCCAGGAACGGAGGCTTCGAGTCCGGACTCGACGGCTGGACCTGCACGGCAGGCACCACCGTCACCTCACCCGTGCGCAGCGGCAGTTCGGCGCTCCAGGCGACCCCGGCCGGCAGCGACAACGCCCGGTGCGCGCAGACCGTGACCGTGAAACCGGACTCCCAGTACACCCTCGCCGGATACGTCCGGGGCTCCTACGTCTACCTCGGCGCCGGCGGCACCGGCACCACCGACGTCTCGGCCTGGACCCAGTCCGCTCCCAACTGGCAGCAGCTCAGCACCACTTTCCGCACCGGCCCGTCCACCACCAGGGTCACGATCTACACCCACGGCTGGTACGGCACCGGTGCCTACCACGCCGACGACATCTCCCTGGTCGGCCCGTCCGTCGACCCCGGCCGGCCGCCGGCCCCGCCCACCGGACTGCGCACCGGCACGGTCACCTCCTCCAGCGTCGCCCTGTCCTGGACCGCGGCGAGCGGCGCCACGAGCTACGCCGTCTACCGCGACGGAGTCAAGGTCCAGACGGTGAGCGGCACTTCGGCGACGGTGACCGGACTGTCCCCGCAGACGGCGTACGCCTTCCAGGTCGCCGCGGTGAACGACGCCGGTGAGTCCGCGAAGTCGGCCACCGTCACCGCGACCACCACCGCGGGCGGAGGCGGCGACACCGACCTCCCGCCGCACGCCCTCGTCGGCTATCTCCACGCCAGCTTCGCCAACGGCTCCGGCTACACCCGGCTCGCCGACGTCCCCGACAGCTGGGACGTCATCGACCTGGCCTTCGGCGAGCCGACCTCGGTCACCTCGGGCGACATCCGCTTCGACCGCTGCCCGGCCGCGGAGTGCCCGAACGTGGAGAGCGATGCCGACTTCAAGGCCGCGATCCGCGCCAAGCAGGCGGCGGGCAAGAAGGTGCTGATCTCGATCGGCGGCCAGAACGGCCAGGTCCAGCTGTCGACGACCGCGGCCCGCGACACCTTCGTGTCCTCGGTCTCGAAGATCATCGACGAGTACGGCCTCGACGGGCTCGACATCGACTTCGAGGGCCACTCGCTCTCCCTGAACGCCGACGACACCGACTTCAAGAACCCGAAGACCCCGGTGATCGTGAACCTGATCTCGGCCGTGAAGACCCTCAAGGCCCGATACGGCGCCGACTTCGTGCTGACGATGGCCCCGGAGACCTTCTTCGTGCAGCTCGGCTACCAGTACTACGGCACCGGCAAGTGGGGCGGCCAGGACCCGCGGGCGGGCGCCTACCTCCCGGTCATCCACGCCCTGCGCGACGCCCTGACTCTGCTGCACGTCCAGGACTACAACTCGGGCCCGATCATGGGCCTGGACAACCAGTACCACTCCATGGGCGGCGCCGACTTCCACATCGCCATGACCGACATGCTGCTCACCGGCTTCCCGGTCGCGGGCGACGCGAACAACGTCTTCCCGCCGCTGCGCCCGGACCAGGTGGCGATCGGCATGCCCGCGTCCACCAACGCGGGCAACGGCCATGTGGCCCCCGCCGAGGTGGTGAAGACCCTCGACTGCCTGACGAGGAAGGTGAACTGCGGCTCGTACGCCACCCACGGCACCTGGCCCGCCCTGCGCGGCCTGATGACCTGGTCGATCAACTGGGACCGGTACTCGAACTGGGAGTTCCAGCGGACCTTCGACGGCTACTTCGGCTGACGACGAGGACGAAGCCGGTCAGCAGGACCGTGCCGAGGCACCAACTGGCCACGACGTCCAGTGGCCAGTGGTAGCCGCGCCGGACCAGACCGTAGGAGACGCCGAGCACCAGCGCGGCGCACAGGGTCACCAGAGCGCGGCGGGCCGCCGTGGACTGCAGCCAGGGGAGGAGGAGCAGGGTCGCGGCGCCGTAGGCGATGACGGCGGTCGCGGTGTGGCCGGAGGGGAAGTAACCGGCGGCCGGAGGGACGGCCGGGGTGCCGGGGCGGTCGGTGAGCACCTTGACGGGGACGACCAGCGCCGGGACCAGGGCCATGAGCAGGGCCGCGGCCGTCGGCGGCCACCACCAGCGGTCGCTGCCGGCCCGCCGGGACCACCGGGCCGCACAGGCCAGGCCGGCCAGCATGACGGGCACCGCGACCTGGACGTTGCCCAGGTCGGAGAGGAGTTCGGAGACGCGGTCGGGGTGGACGAGTGCTCGGCTGAGCCGCTCGTCCACCCGCACCAGCGGGCCGTCGGCCACGACCTGCCAGGTGCTGAGCGCGAAGAGCAGGGCGGGAAGCCCCAGGAGTCCGAGAAGCCCCAGAAGGGAGGTCGGCCGTCCCGGAACAGGGGGGGTAGTTCCGAGACGGCCGTCCGGACCGGGTGGTCGCGCGCCCCGGGGGGTTTGGGGCGGGCGACTGTCCGATCGGTGAGGAGATCCGGAGCCAGTGGCCCCGGTTGTGTGCGCGAGGGCACGACCAGGTCGAAGCTGGGGAGGCCCCGGCCTGATGTCGCCCACAGTCCCCTGTGGGCGGGGTGTATCTCTCATCTGGGTAGAACCTACGACAGGGGGTGGGCCCAAGACAGTCGGAATCGAGTCCTGACAGATACCTCGCACACCTTCTTCACACCCTCTGACCCCCGAGGTCGCGGTCGGATCGGGGTCAGATCCGGGAGAAGGCCTGCTCCAGGATGTCGAGGCCCTCGTTGAGCAGGTCCTCGCCGATGACCAGCGGCGGCAGGAAGCGCAGCACATTGCCGTAGGTGCCACAGGTCAGGACCAGCAGACCCTCCGCGTGGCAGGCCTTGGCGAGGGCGGCGGTCGCCTCCGCGTTCGGCTCCTTGCCGGCGCGGTCCTTGACCAGCTCGATGGCGATCATGGCGCCACGGCCGCGGACGTCGCCGATGATGTCGAACTTCTCGGCCATGGCGCCGAGGCGGGCCTTCATGACCGCCTCGATGTTCTTCGCCTTGGCGTTGAGGTCGAGCTCCTTCATCGTCTCGATCGAGCCGAGCGCACCGGCGCAGGCCACCGGGTTGCCGCCGTAGGTGCCGCCCAGGCCGCCCGCGTGCGCGGCGTCCATGATCTCGGCGCGGCCGGTGACGGCGGCGAGCGGCAGACCGCCCGCGATGCCCTTGGCGGTGGTGATCAGGTCCGGGACGATGCCCTCGTCCTCACAGGCGAACCACTGGCCGGTACGGCAGAAGCCGGACTGGATCTCGTCGGCGACGAAGACGATGCCGTTGGCGTTGGCGAACTTCACGATCTCCGGCAGGAAGCCCTTGGCCGGCTCGATGAAACCGCCCTCGCCGAGCACCGGCTCGATGATGATCGCGGCGACGTTCTCCGCGCCGACCTGCTTGGTGATCTGGTCGATGGCCTGTGCGGCGGCCTCGGGACCGGCGTTCTCCGCACCGGTCGGCCAGCGGTAGCCGTAGGCCACCGGCACCCGGTAGACCTCGGGCGCGAACGGGCCGAAGCCGTGCTTGTACGGCATGTTCTTCGCGGTCAGCGCCATCGTGAGGTTGGTACGGCCGTGATAGCCGTGGTCGAAGACGACGACGGCCTGGCGCTTGGTGTACGCACGGGCGATCTTGACGGCGTTCTCGACGGCCTCGGCGCCGGAGTTGAACAGCGCGGACTTCTTGGCGTGGTCGCCCGGGGTGAGCTCGGCGAGGGCCTCGGCGACCTCGACGTAGCCCTCGTACGGGGTGACCATGAAGCAGGTGTGGGTGAAGTCTGCCAGCTGGGCGCTCGCCCGGCGTACGACGGCCTCGGCGGAGGCGCCGACGGACGTCACGGCGATACCGGAGCCGAAGTCGATGAGGCGGTTGCCGTCGACGTCCTCGATGATCCCGCCGCCCGCACGCGCGGTGAACACCGGCAGCACGGAGCCCACGCCCTGCGCCACCGAGGCGAGGCGGCGGGCCTGAAGCTCCTGCGACTTGGGGCCGGGGATGGCGGTGACGACGCGGCGCTCCTGCGGAAGGTCGGTCATGAGGGGCTCCTGGGGGTTTTGCGGACGCTTGTCTTCTCTTTTCTCGCAGGCTAGGACGGCGAGCGGGGCCTGGGCATGCTCCATGTGGGCGTTGTCGACGGAATCGGTTGTCCGCGATGGACATAGCGGCGGATCGGGCTGTTCCAGCGTGCCGGGGCGGCTAACGGTGAACTCCCCTTGCGGGGGCGTTAGATTGGCCCGCGGACGGTGGACGGAACGGCTGGTCAGGGGGCAAGGGCGATGGACAGCGACGGGACGCAGGACGCACGGGGGACCCATGCGAACCCTGTACCGCGCCCGGCGGGACCACCGGAGATGCCGGCGGTGCCGCCCCGGCCCACCCGCGCGCCGGACGGTTCCGGTTCCGCCTTCCTGACCTGGCTGCGCACGCCCCGGCCGGAGGCGCTGCCGGGGGTGTGGCGGTTCGGGCACCGCCCCAGGCCGGAGCAGGAGCCCGAGCGGATCCCCGGACGGCAGCTGCTGAGCGGGGCGCTGATCGCGTTCCTGGTCGGCTGGCTCGTCTGGTCGCTGCTGTGGAACGGCTACCTCGGCGGCTGGTGGGTGCTGCCGCTGGAGCTGTTCACCCCGGACTCCTGGCGGGAGAACAACGACCGCGTCGGCAACGCGGTCCTCTGGTACGGCTACTACACCCTGATCGCCTTCGCGATCATGGTCGCCGTGGCCCGTCTCGGCCGCTGGAGCGAGGTCTGGCGCCGCTACGGTCCCCCCGCCTGGCCCCGCCGGGCCACCGCCCCCGAGCGTCCGCCCACCCCCGAACAGGACCCCGCGGAATGGCCCCAGCTCCGGGCCGCCGGAGCCGTCGACGCTGCCGAGCGGCTGGCCGGGGACGCCAGGGCCGGGGGGATGCGGGACGTCGATCACGCCCGGATCACCCGCGCCTGGCAAGGGGTGCGCAGTGGGCGGCACAGTCTGACCGGTTTCACCGGCGCGGTGCTCAAGGACGGCGCCGCCGCCTGTCTGCACCCCTCCGGCGAACGCGATCTGCCCACCAGGCTCTCCCGGCACGACCTGGTCACCGGACAGGTCCGGCTCGGCACCACCGCCGACGACACCCGCAATCCGTACGCCTACCGCGGCACCGGACTCGCCCTCGGCCCCGAACTGCTCGGCACCTCGCTGCTCGCGGTGGGTCCGGCCGGCGCCGGGAAGACCGGCACCGTCGTGCGCCCGCTCGCCGAGTCGCTGTGTCTGCACGCGCTCGCCGGACGCGCCGCCGTCGTGGTGGTCGGCGCCGCGGGCGCCGGGCTCGGCCCGGCCGACGCCTACGACGTCGTCGTACGCATCGGGAATCCGGAGTCCGTGTACGACCTCGACCTGTACGGCGGCACCACCGACCCCGACGAGGCCGCCGCCGTGCTGGCCGAGGCGCTGGTCGGAGACCTCGCCGATCCGCACCCCGGAAGCGACAGCCGCCGTTCCACGACCGTGCTGGCACAGCTGCTCGGCCCGTTCCGGGCGGTGCACGGGCGGTTCCCGTCCGTGCCCGAGCTGCGCCAGCTGCTCGACGGCGCCCCCGGCCCGCTCGCCGCCCTGCGCACCGCCCTGGAGGGCTCGGGGCAGGAGTCGCTGCTGCGCGAGCTGGACGCCCGGGAGCGGCAGCTGGGGCATCCCGGCGATGTGAGCGGCGTCCTCGCCGACCGGGTGGCGCTGCTGGACCGGCCCGCCTTCGCGGGGTTCTTCGACACCTCCGGGCAGTCGCGGCCGTTCTCGCTCAAGGCCCTCGACCACCCGGTGCGGGTCCGGATCGATCTGCCCGCGCGCGGACACGCGGACGCCTCGCGGATGCTGGCGCGGCTGGTGCTGGCCCAGTTCACGGCGAGCGTCGCGGTACGCGAGGACCGGTCGCTGTTCGCCTGTCTGATCCTCGACGACGCCACCGGTGTCGTCACACCCGAGGCCGTACGGGGCATCCAGCGGCTGCGGTCCGGGAACGCCGGTGCCGTGCTCACCCTGCGCACCCTGGACGACGTGCCCAGGCCGCTGCGTGGGCCGCTGCTCGGGGCGGCCGGGTGCCGGATGGCGCTGTCCGGGCTCACCCCGTGGGACGGGCAGGACTTCGCCGAGGTGTGGGGCAAGGAGTGGACCGAGGCGCGGGACATCACCGACCGGCAGATCATCGCGGAGACCCCGGCCGGGAAGGCCCTGCACGCGGTGCGGCGGGTGATCACCGGCAAGGCGCCGACCGCGCGGGCCGTCACCGTGCGCCAGGTCGAGCGGGAGCGCTGGTCGGCGTCCGAGCTGGCGCACGCGGTGCCGCCGGGGCACGCGGTGCTGTCGCTGACCGGTGTGCGCGGTGAGCACGCTCCGCCGCTGCTGGTGGACCTGCGGGAGTGACCTCGCGACCGTACGGTGAGGCAGAATCGGCATAGGCCGTTCATACGCGGCGGCCAAAGGATCACAGCGATCACGCAGACGTCACCGACCTGAAGGCCCCATGCCTCCCACGCTCGCCTCGCTCGTCCACCACTCCGCGCTCAAGCTGACCGTGCGTGCGGGCGAGGACCGGCTGGACGTGCCCGTCCGCTGGGCACACGTCAGCGAGCTCGCCGACCCCGTCCCCTATATGGAGGGCGGGGAACTGCTGCTGATCACCGCGCTAAAGCTGGACGCCGAGGACCCCGAGGCGATGCGCCGCTATGTGAAGCGGCTGGCCGGCGCGGGCGTCGTCGGGCTCGGCTTCGCCGTGGGGGTGAACTACGAGGACATCCCGGGCGCTCTCGTCGAGGCGGCCCGGGCGGAGGGCCTGCCGCTGCTGGAGGTGCCGCGCCGCACGCCCTTCCTCGCCATCAGCAAGGCGGTGTCGGCGGCCATCGCGGCCGATCAGTACCGGGCGGTGACGGCGGGGTTCGCCGCGCAGCGCGAGCTGACGAAGCAGGCGCTGACGGACGGGCCCGAGGGACTGCTCGCCGCGCTCGCCGCCCAGGTCGACGGCTGGGCCGCGCTCTACGACGCCTCCGGCGCCGTCGTCGCCACCGCCCCCGACTGGGCGGGCCGCAGGGCCTCCCGGCTCACTCCGGACGTGGAGCGGCTGCGGGAACGGCCGGCGCCCGCCTCCTCGGTCGTCGGCGGCCCCGAGAACGAGGACCGCGTCGAGCTGCACTCCCTGGGCACCGGACGCAGGCCGCGCGCGGCGCTCGCCGTCGGCACCGCCGCCGCCCTCGGCACCGCCGAGCGGTACGCCGTCCACTCGGCCATCGCCCTGCTCACCCTGACCACGGAACGCTCCCGTTCCCTGCACGCGGCCGAGCAGCGCGTCGGCACGGCGGTGCTGCGCATGCTGCTCGCCGGGGAGCCGGACCACGCCCGCGCGGTCGCCGGGGACCTGTACGGCGGACTGCTCGACGCCCCCTTCCGGATGGTCGTCGCGGAGTCGGTGGCGGTGTCGGGCACGGCATCGGCTGCGCTCGCCGCCTTGGAGAACCCGCCGCGGGTGCCCGCCGCCAAGTCCTCGGCCACCGCGGCCAGGACCTCGGCCGCCGCCCTCGCCGCCGCCTCGGACGCCTACGGCGACCCGCTCGGCGCGCTCGCCGAGATCGTCGAGTCGGCCGCCGCGCGCGCCGGGGAGGCGGTGCTGGTGGTGCCGGAGGGGGAGCGCCTGGTCGTGCTGGCCGCGGACGACGGGGCCGCCGTCGACGCGTGCGCGCAGTACGCGACCGCGCTGGAGGCGGCGCGCGCGGGCGGCCCGGTGCGGGAGACCGTGGTGGGCGAGGAGGACGAACTGGTCGTCGGGCTCTCCGCCCCGGCCGGTCCGATCGCCGCTGCCGCCGCCTACAAACAGGCCGAACAGGCCCTGTCGGTGGCCCGGCGCCGCGGGCGGGTGTTCGTGGAGCACGAGCGGCTGGCCGCCGGATCGGTGCTGCCGCTGCTCGCGGACGACGCCGTACGGGCGTTCGCGGACGGGCTGCTGCGGGCGCTGTACGAACACGACGCGACCGGCCGCGGCGACCTGGTCGCCTCGCTGCGGGCGTGGCTGTCCCGGCACGGCCAGTGGGACGCGGCCGCCGCCGACCTCGGCGTCCACCGGCACACCCTGCGCTACCGGATGCGGCGCGTCGAGGAGATCCTCGGGCGCTCCCTGGACGACCCGGACGTACGGATGGAGCTGTGGCTGGCGCTGAAGGCGACGTCGGGGGAGTAGCCCACCGCGCCAATCCGTAGCACCGGCCATCGGCACTACTACGACTCGGACAAACGCCACACAGCTCTCGCGCCCCTACCGTGGATCCCGAACCAAGGAACACCCACCCCCAACGCGGAAGGGCCGGGACTCACACATGACTTCCACCCACGCCTTCTGGCTCGCCGGCCGCCAGGTCTCCGGCCTGGACACCTTCGACGTCACCTCGCCGTGGGACGGCCGGGTCGTCGGCAAGGTGAGCGTGCCGACCGACGCCCAGGTCGAGGAGGCCGTGGCCGCCGCGTACGCCGTGCGGGACGAGTTCGCCGCCACCCCGGCGCATGTGCGGGCCGCCGCCCTGGACCACGTCAGCCGCCGCCTCGTGGAGCGCACCGAGGAGATCGCCCAGCTGATCTCCGCCGAGAACGGCAAGCCGATCAAGTGGGCCCGCGGTGAGGTCGGCCGCGCGGTGTCCGTGTTCCGCTTCGCCGCCGAGGAGGCCCGCCGCTTCAACGGCGGCGAGGCCCAGCGCCTCGACACCGACCTCGGTGGCCAGGGGCGGCTCGCCCTGACCCGGCGCTTCCCGAAGGGCGTCGTGCTCGGCATCGCGCCGTTCAACTTCCCGCTGAACCTGTGCGCCCACAAGATCGCCCCGGCGATCGCGGCCGGTGCGCCGATCATCCTGAAGCCCGCGCCCGCGACCCCGCTCTCCGGGCTGATCATCGGCGACCTGCTCGCCGAGACCGAGCTGCCCGCCGGTTCCTGGTCGATCCTGCCGGTCGCCAACGACAGGATGCCCGCACTCGTCCAGGACGAGCGGCTGCCGGTGATCTCCTTCACCGGCTCCGAGAAGGTCGGCTACGCGATCATGGACTCGGTGCCGCGCAAGCACTGCACCCTGGAGCTGGGCGGCAACGGCGCGGCCGTCGTGCTCGGCGACTGGGCGAGCGACGAGGACCTCGACTGGGCCGCGACCCGGATCGCGACCTTCTCCAACTACCAGGGCGGCCAGTCCTGCATCTCGGTGCAGCGCGTGATCGCCGACGCCTCGGTCCACGACCGGCTGCTGCCGCGTATCGTCGCCGCCGTCGAGGCCCAGGTCACCGGCGACCCCGCCGACGACAGGACCGATGTCGGCCCGCTGGTCAGCGAGGACGCCGCCAAGCGCGTCGAGGCGTGGGTCCAGGAGGCCGTCGAGGCGGGCGCGGCGCTGCTCACCGGCGGCAAGCGCGACGGCGCCGCGTACGCGCCGACCGTCCTGACCGACCTGCCGGCCGGCACCACGCTGGCCTGCGAGGAGGTCTTCGGCCCGGTGCTGTCGGTGCAGAAGGTGGACGGCGAGGCCGCGGCCTTCGCCGCCGTCAATGACTCCAAGTACGGCCTCCAGGCGGGCGTGTTCACCCACGACCTCCAGGCCGCCTTCCGTGCCCACCGCGCCCTGGAGGTCGGCGGCGTGGTCATCGGCGACGTCCCCTCCTACCGCGCCGACCAGATGCCGTACGGCGGTGCCAAGCAGTCCGGTGTGGGCCGCGAGGGTGTGCGGTTCGCGATGGACGACTACACGTATGAGCGGGTGCTGGTCCTCACCGGCCTCGCCCTCTGATCCATCCGCCCACGACGGCCGGAGCCCACTGTGCGGGGGCTCCGGCCGTCGTCGTCGGCCTGGTCCGGACCCTCAGCCGGAGAAGCCGACGTGCGCGAGCCGGATCGGGCCGCGCAGTCTGAGGTGGACGTCGTGGACGCCCGTGGCGGTGAAGCGGGCGGTGAGCGCGGTGTGGTCGTACGGCGCTGACGGTGTGTCGGTGCTCAGGAACGCCAGCACCGGGCCGCCGTCCAGGCAGATCTCCACCGAACCCTCCCCGGCCACCGTCACCGTCACCTCCGTGACGCCGGTCCCGAAGTCGCAGGCGCGGTAGAGCAGTTCACCCGCCCGGTCGCCGACCGGTGTCACCGCGTCGCCCGCCGCCTTCGTGCGGTCGACGATGGCGGTGCCGCTCTGCTCGTCGAAGTCGGCCGCGTCCAGGCCCCGTTCGCGCACCGCGCGCGGCGCCACGGGGTCGCCGTCGAGGAGCACCGTCGTCCGCAGCCGGACGTCCTCGCTGGAGCCGCCCGCCAGCAGGTCGTACGGGCCCGGGTCGAGGTGCCACCGGCCGTGCGCCACGTCCCAGAACGCGAAGGCGGACAGCGGGACTTCGAAGGCCAGCCCGGTGCGCTCGCCCGGGGCGAGGCCGACCCGGCGGTGGTCGAGCAGCTCGCGCCGGGGACGCGGGACCGAGGGGTCCACCGCGCGCGTGTAGAGCTGGACGACCTCGTCGGCCGCCATCCGCCCGGTGTTCGTCACCGTGAAGGACACCTGCAGCGAGTCGTCGCTCAGGCAGGTGGACAGGTCGCCGTAGGAGAACGACGCGTACGACAGGCCGTGGCCGAAGGGATAGAGCGGGGTGCCCTCGAAGTACAGATAGGTCTGGCGGCCGCCGATCACGTCGTAGTCCAGCAGCTCGGGCAGGTCCGCGTCGCTCGCGTACCAGGTCTGCGGGAGGCGGCCGGCGGGGGAGACGTCACCGGCCAGGACCCGGGCCAGCGCGGTGCCCGCCGCCTGTCCGCCGTGGGCCGTCCAGAGCAGGGCCGAGAGCGAGCCCGGCTCGACCGCGTAGGGGTAGGCGGAGACCAGCGCCAGCACCGTCCTCCGGTTGGCCGCACGGGCCGCGCGCAGCAGCCGCTCCTGGTGGACGGGCAGCCGCAGGGTCGTACGGTCCTCGGTCTCGCGGCCGTTGATGTGCGGGTCGTTGCCCGCGACCACCAGGACCACGTCGGCGCCCGCCGCCGCCCGGGCCACCGCCTCCTCGCCGCGCTCGACGAGGACCAGCTCGAAGATTTCCGGATCCTCCTCGGCAACCCGCACGCCGTCGGCGGCGACTGACACATGGCGACCCGTGCCGATGTGCCTGAGGAGGTGTCCCTTGCCGTGCGGTTCCAGCCGGAACGTCTCCTGTACGACCCAGCCGCCGGGCTGGTCCGCGGAGGCGCGCACGTACCCGTCCTCGGCGACCGACAGATAGCGGCCGTCGGGCGCGCGCAGCGTCAGGACGCCCTCGCCCCACTCCACCAGCGCCAGTTCGGTGCCCACGGCGTCCGTGGTCAGCGGCGGGAGATCGGTGCGACCCGCCAGCAGTGCCGGGTCCAGGGAGGCGACGTCACCTTCCGGGGCGTCGGTGCCGCCCTCCCGGACGTACAGGAAGGCTCCCGTCGACGTCCGCAGCCGTACCCGGTCCACGCCCTCCGCGAAGTCGACGCGGTCGGCGCCGAACCGCTCGTACAGGCTCTCCAGCGGGGTGGAGCGGTGCAGCAGGGTGCCGCTGTACCAGTCGAGCTTGCACTCGTCGGCGAGCAGTCCCACCACGGCGATGCGGCTGTCGGGGGCCAGCGGCAGCACTCCGTCGTTGCGGAGCAGGACGACCGCCTGCTCGGCCGCCTCCTGGGCCAGCGCCCGGTGCTCGGGGGTGTCGAAGGCGCCGGGGTCGGCATGGTCGTCGAACTCTCCGAGGCGGAACCGGACCGAGAGCTGGCGGCGGACCGCGGCGTCGATGTCCGCCTCGGTCAACAGGCCCCGCTCGTACGCCCTGCGCACCCGGGCGACGATCTTCGAGCCGTCCGTGCCGTGGTCCGTGAAGCTGTCGACACCGGCCCGGAGCGAGGCCGCCGTCGCCTCCTCGTGCGTGTCGAAGTAGTGCTCGGAGTCGACCAGGTTGGAGGGCGCGCCCGCGTCCGAGCAGACCAGCAGCTCCTCCTCGGTCCAGGCGCGCAACTGCTCGCGCAGATACGGCGATACGTGGTTGGGGCGGCCGTTGACCAGGTTGTACGCCGGCATCACCCCCGCCACCGCGCCCGCCTCGACCGTCTCGCGGAACGCCCGCAGGTCGTACTCGCGCAGGACGCGCGGGCGGACCGAGGAGGACGAGGTGTCGCGGTCGGTCTCGTTGTTGTGGGCCAGCCAGTGCTTGAGCACCGGCGCGGTACGCCAGTACAGCGGGTGGTCGCCGCGCAGGCCCCGGGTGTACGCGGTGGCGATGGCCGAGGTCAGCTTCGGGTCCTCCGAGTAGCCCTCCTCGTTACGGCCCCACAGCGGATGGCGCAGCAGATTGACCGTGGGGGACCAGACGTTGAGGCCCACCCGGTCGTCCCGGAGGCGCATCGCGCGGGTTTCCCGGGACACCGCCTCGCCGACCCTGCGCACCAGTTCGGGGTTCCAGGTCGCGCCGAGCCCGACCGCCTGCGGGAAGACCGTCGCCGGGCCCATCCAGGCCACGCCGTGCAGTGCCTCCTGGCCGGTGCGGAAGGCGGCGACCCCGAGCCGCTCCACTGCGGGGGCGAACTGGTGCAGGAACCCGATCCGCTCGTCGAGCGTGAGCTGCTCCAGCAGGTCGTCGACGCGCTTCGCGAAGGGCAGCCGAGGATCGCGAAACGGCGGAGTGGGCGGCGGGTGTGCGGTCACGTGGGGATCCCCTTGCGATGGATCGGGTCGACTCTTTCGAAGCGCTTCGATGCTCATTCCACCCGAGGGTGGGTGTCAAGGGATCGGCGCTGTCAGTTCAAGCAGCACATGAGGAAAGCTCGGGTGCCGGACGGCGGAGGAATCTTGGGGACGACCCTTGTGCGCCCTGGGGTGTTCACTTAACCTCGCAGCAACATCGAAGCGCTTCGACGGCATCGCTCACACCGGTCGGAGGCAACGCTTCAGCTCAGCCAGATCCACTTACGACACCGCAGCCGACGGCCACCGCCGGGTGTCCAGGTGCGCCACGAAGGGTTGACGCAATGACGCCGAACGCCTCCTCCGCCTCTTCCACACCCAGCCGGAGAAGCTTCCTCGCCTCCTCGGCGGTCGCCGCCGCGGCCGTGGCCGGAGGGATGCCGCTGCTCGCCGCCTGTGGCGGTTCGGACAGCGGCTCGCGCGACGGCACCACCTCGGGCAAGGACGCCAAGAAGCTCCTGCCGGCCTACGTCGCCAGCAACGTCGTCGTGCCCGACATCCCCTCGAAGAACGGCTCCTCGGTCGGTTTCACCAGCAAGCTGGAGCTCGCCGGACTCAAGACGTCGGTGCCCAAGAAGCTCGGCAAGGGCGGCAGGGTCACCATCATGTCGCCGTTCTGGGGCTCGCCGCCGAAGGGTGACAACGCCTACTACAAGGCGATGAACGACCTGATCGGCGTGGACGTCCAGTGGCAGAACCAGGACGGCAACACCTACGAGCAGAAGCTCGGCGCGGTACTGGCCTCCAGCGGTGTCCCGGACGTGGTGGTCGTCCCCGGCTGGAACATGAACGGCAAGATACCCAGCGCCATCATCGGCAAGTTCGCCGACCTCGGCCCCTACCTCTCCGGCGACGCGGTCAAGGAGTACCCGAACCTCGCGGCCGTCCCCACGGACGCCTGGCAGCGCTCGATCTTCGGCGGCAAGCTGCGCGGACTGCCGATGCCGGCGTCGTACGTGCCCAACATCGTCCCGCTGTACCGCCAGGACATCTTCGACAAGGAGGGCTACGAAGTCCCGCGCTCCTGCGACGAGTTCCTGGCCCTGGCCAAGGACATCACCAACGCCAAGGCCAAGCGCTGGGCGTGCATGGACATGAAGTGGACGGCGTTCCAGGCCTTCGGTGTGCTCTCCGGGGCCGAGAAGCCGCTCGGCTGGCACCTGGTCGACGGCAAGCTGGTCTACCGCATCGAGACCGACGAGTACCTGGAGGCCCTGGAATGGAGCCGTAAGCTCTTCGCCGCGGGCGTCGTCCACCCCGACGCCGAACTGGGCAAGAGCCAGGCCACCGACCCGGGCCCCAAGTTCGCCAAGGGCGAGTTCCTCATCTACGCCAACGACATCTCGCAGTGGTGGAGCCGCACCGCCGAACAGGCAGCCCAGAACCCGGAGTTCAAAGTCTGGGGCATGGACGTCTGGGGCCACGACGGCGGCAGCCCGGTCCTGTGGGCCACCCAGCCCGCCAACATCTTCGCCTTCGTCAACAAGAAGGCCTCCGAGTCGGTCATCCGCGATGTGCTCGCCGTCGCCAACGTCACCGCGGCGCCGTACGGCACCAAGGAGTACATGATGACCAACTACGGCGTGGAGGGCACCCACTACACCGTCAAGGACGGCCTCCCCACCAAGACCGACCAGGGCAACATCGACGTGATGAACGCCTACATCATGGTCGCGAGCCCCGCCTCGACCCTCGCCCACCCCGACTTCCCGGACGTCGCCAAGGGCCAGGTCGAGTGGCAGCAGCGGATGGGCGCCTTCACCAAGAAGTCCTCCTTCTACGGCATGCAGATCACCGAGCCCAGCCGCTACACCAGCCTCGCCAACGACATGGAGCAGTTGGAGGACGACATCGTCCGCGGCCGCAAGAAGATCAGCGACATGCAGCAGTGGGTCTCCGACTGGAAGAGCAAGGGCGGCGACAAGCTGCGCGACTGGTACAAGCAGATCCTCGACGAGAACGGCTCCGCGGCCAACTGACCGGGCACCGAGGCAAGGAGAACGGCCGTGTCCCACAGCACGGTGCCTCGGAGCAGGGCCGAGGCCGACACGACGGCGAAGTCCCCGGGGGCGTCGGACGACGCCACCGGGTCCGGCAGGGGATCACCCCCGGGACGACTCGGCCTGCGCCACAGGTTCCGACGCGACCGCGTCCTGCTCCTGATGACCCTGCCGGCCGTCGTCCTGGTCCTGCTCTTCAACTACGTGCCGATCCTCGGCAATGTGGTCGCCTTCCAGGACTACGACCCCTACATCAGCGACAACGGCGTCGTCTCCATCCTGCACAGCCCCTTCGTCGGCCTGGAGAACTTCCAGCGGATCTTCGAGGACTCCGCCTTCTGGCAGGCCGTCCGGAACACGCTGGTCCTCTTCTTCCTCCAGCTCGTGCTCTTCTTCCCGATCCCGGTCCTGCTCGCGCTGCTCATCAACAGCGTGGTCAGGCCCCGGGTGCGGGCGGTCGCACAGGCCGTGCTGTACCTCCCGCACTTCTTCTCGTGGGTGCTGGTGATCGCGGTCTTCCAGCAACTGCTGGGCGGCGCCGGGCTGTTGTCGCAGCTGCTGCGGGACCACGGGTACGACGGGCTGGACATCATGACCGACCCGAACACCTTCAAGTTCCTGATCACCGCGCAGGCGGTGTGGAAGGACGCCGGCTGGGGGATCATCGTCTTCCTCGCCGCGCTGGCCGCGGTCAGCCCCGATCTGTACGAGGCCGCCGCGATGGACGGCGCGAGCCGCTGGCGCCGGATGTGGCATGTCACGCTGCCGGCGCTGCGCCCGGTGATCGCGCTGCTGCTGGTGCTGCGCGTCGGTGACGCGCTGACGGTCGGCTTCGAACAGATCCTGCTGCAACGCGACGCCGTGGGGCCGGGCGCCTCGGAGGTCCTCGACACCTTCGTGTGGTGGAACGGCGTCCGCAACCAGGACTTCGGCTACGCGGCCGCCGCCGGACTCGTCAAGGGCGTCATCAGCATCGGACTCGTCCTGGCCGCGAACAAGGTGGCCCATCTGATGGGCGAGCAGGGGGTGTACAAGAAATGACCTCGGTCATGGAGAAGCCGGTACGGCGCGGCTGGTCGGCGCCGCCCCGGCAGGTCTGGGAGGAACCGCCGACCAGGGCCGGTCTGGCGAGCAAGGCGCTCGTCCTGGCGCTGGCCTGTCTCGCCGTCCTGTTCCCGTTGTGGATCGTCATCGTCACCAGCCTGTCCACGCGCGAGACCATCGACGAGGCCGGCGGCCTGGTGATGGTCCCGAAGGACATCACCTTCGTGGCCTACCAGGAGCTGCTGAGCGGCGGGCAGGTGACCCGCGCGGCGATCATCAGCGTGCTGGTCACCCTGGTCGGTACGGCGTTCTCGATGACGGTGTCCGTGCTGTGCGCGTACGGGCTCTCGCGCAGCGGGTCGCTCGCGCACCGGTGGATCCTGATGACGCTGCTGGCGACGATGTTCTTCAGCGCGGGCCTGATCCCGACGTATCTGCTGGTGCAGACGCTCGGGCTGACCGACAGCTATCTCGCGCTGATCCTGCCGAGCGCGATCAGTGTCTTCAACGTCCTGGTGCTGCGCGGGTTCTTCATGGGGATCTCGTCGGAGCTGACCGACAGCGCGCGGATCGACGGGGCCGGGGATTTCCGGATCCTCTGGCAGATCGTCCTTCCGCTGTCGCGGGCCGTCGTCGCGGTGATCACGTTGTTCTACGCGGTCGGCTACTGGAGTGCGTGGTTCAACGCCTCGCTGTATCTGAACGACCAGGACATGATGCCGCTCCAGAACGTGATGATCCAGCTGGTGCAGAAGCAGGAGGCTCCGGTCGGGCTGGGGCAGGCCATCAAGACGGGGCAACTGTCGGGGCTGGCCGTGCAGATGGCCGTGATGGTGATGGCGCTGCTTCCGGTGGCTGTTCTTTCGCCCTTCGTCCAGCGGCATTTCAAGAAGGGAATGCTGACGGGTGCGGTGAAGGGCTGACCGCGGGTTCGTCGTGGCTGGTCGCGCCCCGCGGCGGAGCCGCAGACCGATACAGCCCGCGCCCCTGAGGGAGGTGTCGCCACCCCCTCCTATCAAGCGAGGTATGTCATGCACATGTCCAACCCGAGCCGTCGTGCCGTTCTTGCCGGGGCCGCTGCCGCCGCCGCGCTCACCACCGTTCCTGTGCTGCCCGGGCGCGCGCAGGCCGCCTCGGCCGCCCCCTCCTACCGCTGGCGCAACGTCGTCATCGGCGGTACCGGGTTCGTGACCGGGGTGCTCTTCCACCCGTCCGTGCGCGGGCTCGCCTATGCCCGTACCGATATCGGCGGGGCCTACCGGTGGGACGACCGTGCCGCCCGCTGGACCCCGCTCCTCGATCACCTGGGGTGGGACGACTGGAATCTGCTCGGCGTGGAGGCGCTGGCCGTCGATGCCGCTCATCCGGACCGGGTCTATGCGGCCGTGGGCACCTACGCGCAGTCCTGGGCCTCCAACGGCGCCGTACTGCGGTCCGAGGACCGGGGGGCCACCTGGACCCGGACCGACCTCGCCGTGAAGCTCGGGGCCAATGAGGACGGGCGGGGCGCCGGGGAGAGGCTCCTCGTCGATCCGCGCGACAGTGACACCCTGTGGCTGGGGACCCGGCACGACGGCTTGCTCAGGTCGACGGACCGGGGCGCTACCTGGGCAGCCGTCGATGCCTTCCCGGGGGCGCCCGGCGCTTCCGGGCAGGGCGTCACCCTGCTCGTCGCCGCCGGGCGTGCCGTCCATGCCGGCTGGGGCGACTCCGACGGCACCGCGGCCAACCTGTACCGCACCACCGACGGCACTACCTGGGAGGCCGTACCGGGGCAGCCCTCCGGCGCCGCCGCAAAGGTGCCGATCCGCGCGGCCTACGACAGAGCGGGCCGCCACCTGTATGTGACGTACGCCAACGCGCCCGGTCCCAACGGGCAGTCCGACGGCAGCGTGCACCGGCTGTGCACGCTCGACGGGAAGTGGACCGAGGTCACGCCCGTGACGCCGGGCGGCGACGACGCCTTCGGCTACGGCGGGGTCGCCGTCGACGCCCGTCGGCCCGGCACCGTCGTCGTCTCCACCAACAACCGCTGGGCGGCGGTCGACACCGTCTTCCGCAGTACCGACGGCGGCCGCACCTGGACGTCCCTGAAGGACTCCGCTGTGCTCGACGTGTCCGAGACCCCCTATCTGAGGTGGGGCGGCGACGCCCCGAAGTTCGGCTGGTGGATCCAGGCGCTCGCCCTCGACCCGTACGACTCCAGGCACCTCGTCTTCGGCACCGGCGCCACCCTCTACGGCACCCGGGACCTCAAGAACTGGGCCCCGCAGATCCGCGGCCTGGAGGAGGCCTCGGTGGTGCAGCTGGTGTCGCCCCCGGTCGGGAAGGCGCACCTGCTCAGCGGGTCACGGGACATCGGCGTGATGTACCACGACTCGCTCACCTCGTCCCCCTCGCGCGGCATGGCCACGAACCCCGTGTTCGGGTCGGCGACGGGGCTCGCGCAGGCCGCGGCCAGGCCCCCCTACGTCGTCCGGGCGGGCTGGGGCGACCACGGCAACGGTGCCTGGTCCGACGACGGCGGGCTGACCTGGGCGCCCTTCGAGGCCCAGCCCGACATCGCCAGGAACGCACCGGGGCCGATCGCCACCAACGCCGACGGCAGCGTGCTGCTGTGGGTCTTCGTGCACTGGGACGGCACCAAGTACCCCGCCTACCGCTCCACGGACAACGGCTCCACCTGGACCGAGGTCCCCTCCTTCCCGAAGGGCGCCACGCCGGTCGCCGACCCGGCCGACCCGACGCTCTTCTACGCGTACGACACCGATACGGGAACGCTACTCGCCAGCACTGACAGTGGCCGCTCCTTCACCGCGCGTGCGACTGGGCTGCCCTCCGGCGACAGCCAGTTCAAGGTGGTCGCGGCCCCCGGCAGCTCCGGTGACCTGTGGCTGAGCGCGAAGTGGAACGGCCTGTACCGGTCCACTGACGGCGGGGCGGGCTTCACCAAGGTGGAGAGCTGCTGGGCCTCGTACACCCTCGGCTTCGGCAAGGCGGCCGACGGCGCCGGCTATCCGGCGGTGTACCAGGTGGGCTCGACGGAGGCGATCACCGCCGTGTACCGCTCCGACGACGGCGCGAAGAGCTGGGTGCGGATCAACGACGACCGGCACCAGTGGGGCTGGACCGGCGAGACCATCACCGGAGACCCCCGGGTGTACGGCCGCGTGTACCTGGCCACCAACGGCCGGGGGATCCAGTACGGGGAGCCGGTATGAAGCCCGGCCCTCCGCCCGGCCCCCGGCCCGCCCTGACCGACGTGACCCGTGGGCGCATCCTGTTCGGCGGGGACTACAACCCCGAGCAGTGGCCCGAGGAGACCTGGGCCGAGGACGTCCGCCTGATGAAGGCCGCCGGGGTCAACACCGTCACCCTCGGCGTCTTCTCCTGGGCGAAGCTCGAACCCGAGCCCGGGGCCCGGGAGTTCGGCTGGCTCGACCGTCTGATGGACCTGCTGCACACCCACGGCATCGGCGTCGTGCTCGCCACCCCCACCGCCTCGCCCCCGCCCTGGCTCGGCCGCCTGCACCCCGACTCCCTCCCCGTCGACCAGGACGGCCGCACCGAATGGTGGGGCGGCCGCCAGCACTTCTCGCACTCCAGCACCGCCTACCGCCGCCGCGCCGCCGCCATCACCGAGGACCTCGCCGCCCGCTACGCGAGCCACCCCGCCCTGACCATGTGGCACATCAACAACGAGTACTGCACCTACGACTGGGGCGACCAGGCCGCCGCCCGATTCCGCGGCTGGCTCCAGCGCAGACACGGCACCCTCGACGCGCTCAACACCGCCTGGGGCACCGCCTTCTGGAGCCAGGGCTACGGCGACTGGGCCGAGGTCCACACCCCGCGCCACGCCCACTACCTGCGCAACCCCACCCAGGTGCTCGACTTCAAGCGGTTCACCTCCGACATGCTCCTGGAGTGCTACCTCGCCGAGCGCGACATCGTCCGCCGGCACACCCCCCACCTCCCGGTCACCACCAACTTCATGCCGCTGTGGGCCGGTCAGGACGCCTGGCGCTGGGCCGAGGAGGAGGACGTCGTCTCCGTCGACCTGTACCCCGACCCCCGCGATCCGCTCGGCGCCCAGCACGCCGCCCTCGTCCAGGACATGACCCGCTCCCAGGCCCGCGGCCCCTGGATGCTGATGGAGCAGGCGGCGGGCGCGGTGAACTGGCGGGGCGTCAACCACCCCAAGCCGCGTGGCCTCAACCGGCTCTGGTCGCTCCAGGCCGTGGCCCGGGGCGCCGACGCCGTCTGCTACTTCCAGTGGCGCCAGTCCCGCCAGGGCGCCGAGAAGTTCCACTCCGGGATGGTCGGCCATGCGGGGGAGCGGGGGCGTACGTACCAGGAGATCAAACAGATCGGCGATGAACTCGCCCGCATCGGACCGGAGGTGACGGGCACTCACACCGCCAACGACATCGCGCTCCTGCACGACTGGCACTCCTGGTGGGCCGGTGCCCATGAAGGGCGGCTGTCCACCGAGGTCGACCACGCGCACATCCTCACCGCCTGGCACCGCGCCCTGTGGGAGGCCGGTCTCACCGCCGACTTCGCGCACCCCGAGCACGATCTGAGCGCGTACAGCCTGGTCGTCGTCCCGCAGTTGTACGCCCTCACCGACACCGCGATCGACAACCTCCTCGCCTATGTCCGCCAGGGCGGCACCCTCGTCTCCGGCTTCCTCACCGGAGTCGCCGACGAGGACGACCGGGTGCGCCCCGGCGGCATGGACGCCCGGCTGCGGGAGCTGTTCGGGATCCGCACGCTGCACGAGTGGTGGCCGCTGGAGGCGGGGGAGAGCGCCGAGTGCGACGGGTTCCGCGGGACGCTCTGGTCGGAGGAGATCGAGCGGGCCGACGGAGCCGAGACCGTGGCCGCCTACCGGGGCGGTGAACTCGACGGTCTGCCCGCCGTGTTGCGCAATGGCCGTGCCTGGTACGTCTCGACGCTGCCCGAGCCGCCCGCACTGCGCGAGCTGCTCGGCCGTATCGCCGCGCCGGCGGGTGTCCGGCCGGTGCTCGACGGGTTGCCCCCGCGGGTCGAGGCCGTCCGCCGCGGCGAGGCCCTCTTCCTGCTCAACCACGCCCGCGAGCCGGTCACCGTCCCCGTCCCCGGCACCCACCGCGACCTGCTCACCGGCGCGACCGTCACCGACCGGGTCGTCCTCGGCCGCTACGGAGCGGCGGTGCTGAAGCCATGACCGAGGGCCCCGTGCACGGCACCTGGGAACCCGCCCCCGCCGCCCGCTGGGAGGACGCCTTCCTCAGCGGCAACGGCCACCACGGCACGCTTGCGTTCGGTGATCCGAACGATGACCGGGTCATCGTCACCCAGCACACCCTCGTCCGTCCGAACGGCGGCGAGAGTGCCCGCCCGCCCGAGCTGGCCGCCGGGCTCACCGCACTCCAGGACCGCCTCCTGGCGGGCGACACCACCGCCGCCGAGGACTTCACCGACGGCCGCCCCCTGCAATGGGTGCAGCCCTTCCACCCCGCCTTCCGGATACGGCTGCGCAGGCCACCCGGCGAGAGCCACGGCTACCGGCGCTCCGTCGACTTCACCACCGGCGAGACGAGCGCCGAGTGCGCCGACTGGAGCAGCCGGGTCTTCGTCTCCCGCGCCGACGACGTGATCGTCCAGCGGGTCACCACCGCGGGCCCACGCCTGGACATCGCCCTCGATCACTGCCTCCCCGGCGCCCCCGACCGCCTCGGCGTCGGCCACGGCGCACTGCTCACCCCCGAGGGCGCCCTGCTCAGCCTGCGCGCCCGCTACCCGGACAGTGACCGCGCCTACACCGGCGTCACCCTGGCCGTGATCACCGGCGGCACCTCGTCCCTCGTGCCACCCGGCGTGCGCGTCGAGGGTGCCGCCTCCGTCCTGCTGCTCACCCGGGTCCGTCGGCACACCGGCGAGATCGACGTGATCGAGGAGGGCCGCGCCCTGCGCGCCCTGCTCCCCGCAACCGGCACCGAGCACTTCTACGGCGCCCTCCTCGCCCGCCATCTGCCCCTGCACCGCACCGCCTACGAGCGGGTCTGCCTCGACCTCGACGGCGCCCCGGACGAGCGCGCGCTGCCCGGCTCCGAACTGCTCAAGCGGACCCGGAGCGCGGCCCTTTTGGAGCGGCTCTTCGCGGCCGGGCGCTACCACCTGCTGTCCAGCAGCGGACTGCTGCCGCCCCGGCTCACCGGACTGTGGACCGGCGACTGGACCACGGCATGGTCGGGCGCCTTCACCACCGACGCCAACCTCAACCTCCAGATCGCCTCGGCCGCCGCCGCGGCGCTCCCGGAGGTCACCGAGGCCCACGCCCGCCTGGTCCATGGCCAGTCGGAGCACTGGCGCGACAACGCCCGCGCGGTCTTCGGCACCCGGGGAGTGCTGGCCCCCGCCCACACCGACGGCGAGTCCGGACGCCTGTACCACTTCAGCCGCGCATACCCGCTGCATCTGTGGACCGCGGGCGCCGCCTGGCTGCTCGGCCCGCTCGTCGAGCACGACGAGACACACGGCACGCACGATCCGCGCACCGCCGCCCTGCTCGCCGAAGTCGCCGAGTTCTACGAGGACTTCCTCACCCGCACCGACGCCGACGGCCACCTGGTCGTGGTCCCCTCCTACTCACCCGAGAACCGGCCCGCGAACGCGAGCTGGGGCACCGTGAACGCGGCCATGGACCTCTCGGCCGCCAGACACGCGCTGCTCACGGCCGCCAGGTACCACCCGGAGCACGCCGACCGTTGGCGAGCCCTCGCCGAGCGGCTCCCCGCGCACCGGCTCAACGACGACGGCGCCCTCGCCGAATGGGCCTGGCCCGGCCTCACGGACACCTACGACCACCGGCACCTCAGCCACCTCCACGGCGTCTGGCCACTGGACGAGATCAACCCCTACGACACCCCCGGCCTCGCCCGGGCCGCCCACCGCGCCCTCGAACTCCGCGGCACCGAGAACGACTCCGCGCACGGCCACCTCCACCACGCCCTCGTCGCCGCCCGGCTGCGCGACGGCGAACGCGTCGCCCATGCCCTCGGCCAGGTCCTGGACGGCGACTTCTTCCACGCCTCCCTGATGAGCGCGCACTACCCGAACCGCGACGTCTACAACGCCGACGCCGCCCACACCCTGCCCGCGGTGCTGATCGAGTCGCTCGTCCAGTCGACCCCCGACCGGCTGGTCCTGCTGCCCGCGCGGCCGCAGGGCCTCCCGCGGGGCCGACTGCGCGGAATCCGCACCCGGTTCGGCGCCGAGATCGACCTCGGCTGGACCCCCGACGCGGTGACCGCACGGATCCGCCCCACCCGGACCGTCCGCGTCGAGCTCAGGACTTCCACCGGCACGAGACCGCTCGACCTCGTCGCCGGAGAAGACCACGTCCTCACTCCGGAGGCGTGGTGACTCCCCGCTTTCCCCCCACCCATGGAAGGGACACCATGGCTTCAACCCGCACACTGAGCCGCCTCACCAAGGCCCTGCTGGCCCCGGCGCTCGCCCTCGGCGCCACCGTCGGCCTCGCCTCCGCCCCCGCCCACGCCGCGGTCTGGAGCTCCTGCGACCAGTGGGGCAACACGAGCCTGAACGGCTACACGCTCTACAACAACATCTGGGGCTCCGGCGCCGGCAGCCAGTGCGTCTGGGCCAACTCCGGTACCAGCTGGGGCGCCTGGGCCAACCACCCCAACACCGGCGGCATCAAGTCGTACCCGAACGCCAAGAAGGTGGTCAACAAGTCGATCACCTCGCTGGCCTCGCTGACCAGCAACTACAACGTCACCGTCCCGTCGTCCGGCGCCTACAACACCTCGTACGACATCTGGGACACGGACTACGACTACGAGATCATGCTGTGGGTCAACTACAACGGCGCCGTCGGCCCGCTCGGCAGCTCACAGGGCTCGGTCACGCTCGGCGGGCACACCTGGAACGTGTACAAGGGCAACAACGGCGCCAACGAGGTCTTCTCGTTCCTGCGCACCTCGGACTCCAGCTCCGGGTCCGTCAACATCCTGCCGATCCTGAAGTGGATCAAGGACACCAAGGGCTGGATGGGCAACGAGACCATCGGGGACGTCCAGTTCGGCTACGAGATCACCTCGTCCTCCGGCGGCCTGGACTTCGTCACCAACAACCTGACGGTCAGCAGCAGTTGACCGAGTAGGGCGTGCGGCCGGTCCCTCCCCTACGGGACCGGCCGCACACGTTATCCGGCGATCGGCAGCCGCGCCCCGTCCCGCAGGAACAGCGGGATCCGGTCCAGCGGGGCGTCGACCGTCACGGCCGCACCGCCCTCGTACGTCCGCCCGGTCCACGCGTCGGTCCAGCTCGCGCCCGCCGGAAGATACGTCGTCCGGGCCGTGGCGCCCGCCGTCAGCACCGGGGCGACCAGCAGATCCCGGCCGAAGAGATAGGCGTCGTCCACCGCCCAGCACCCCTGGTCCCCGGGGAACTCAAGGAACAGCGGCCGCAGCACCGGCAGCCCCTCCTCGTGCGCCTCCCGCATCACGTCCAGGACGTACGGCCGCAGCCGCTCGCGCAGCCGCAGATACCGCTCCATGATCGCCCCGGCCTCCTCGCCGTACGACCAGACCTCGTTGGGGCCGCCGGTCATGTCCGGGCCCAGCGGCATCCCGGGGTCGCGGAAGCCGTGCAGCCGCATCAGCGGGGACAGCGCGCCGAACTGGAACCAGCGGACCATGACCTCGCGGTACGCCGGGTCCTGCGGATCGCCGCCGTGGAAGCCGCCGATGTCGGTGTTCCACCAGGGGATGCCGGACAGCGCGGTGTTCAGGCCCGCCGCGATCTGGCGGCGCAGGGTCGCGAAGTCGGTGCCGATGTCACCGGACCACAGGGCGGCGCCGTAGCGCTGACTGCCCGCCCACGCCGAGCGGTTCAGCGTCACCACCTCGGTCTCGCCCGAGGCGTGCAGGCCCTCGTAGACGGCGCGGGAGTTCTCCGCCGGGTAGAGGTTGCCGACCTCCAGGCCCGGGCCCGCCCAGTAGCGCAGGTTCTCCTGGAAGCCGGGCTTCAGCTCCGGCTCGCAGGCGTCCAGCCAGAAGGCCGTGATGCCGTACGGCTCCA
Organism: Streptomyces cinnabarinus; assembly: GCF_027270315.1. Classification (NCBI taxonomy): domain Bacteria; kingdom Bacillati; phylum Actinomycetota; class Actinomycetes; order Kitasatosporales; family Streptomycetaceae; genus Streptomyces; species Streptomyces cinnabarinus. The sequence goes on from NZ_CP114413.1 coordinate 6,464,433, forward strand.
GGTAGTTCGACCTGATCCTCGACCACATGAACTCCCGGGCGTCCGGGTTGGTGGCGTCGTAGAAGGCGACCTGGACGGTGGAGGCGACCTCCTTGTCCGGCCAGTCGGCGTGCGCCATCGGTCCGTACTGGGTGCCGATGAAGTAGCCGCGCTGCTCCATCACCGGGTGGTTCTCGGAGAGCGGGGACACCGACGGCCAGACGCTGACGACCAGCTTGACGCCCATGTCCGCCAGTTCACGGACCATCGCCGCCGGGTCCGGCCACTCGCTGAGGTCGAACTTCCAGTCGCCGAGGTGCGTCCAGTGGAAGAAGTCGCAGACGATCGCCGACAGGGGGAGTCCGCGGCGCTTGTACTCCCTTGCCACGGCGAGGAGTTCGTCCTGGGTGCGATAGCGCAGCTTGCACTGCCAGAACCCGGCGGCCCACTCGGGCAGCATGGGCGTACGGCCGGTCACCGCGCTGTAGCGGCGCTGGCCGTCGGCCGGGTCGCCCGCGGCGATCCAGTAGTCGATCTGCCGGGCCGAGTCCGCCACCCAGCGCGTGCCGTTGTGCGCCAGCTCCACCCGGCCGATCGCCGGGTTGTTCCACAGCAGGGTGTAGCCGCGGCTGGAGACCAGCACCGGGATGCCGACCTCGGCGTTGCGCTGGATCAGGTCCAGGACCAGGCCCTTCTGGTCCAGGCGGCCGTGCTGGTGCTGGCCCAGACCGTAGAGCTGCTCGTCGTCGTAGGCGGCGAAGCGCTGCTCCAGACGGTGGTGGCCGTTGCCGACCGCCGTGTACAGCCGCGGTCCCGGCCACCAGAAGTGGGCGCGTTCCTCGGCGAGCAGCTCCTCGCCGTCCGAGGTGCACAGAAAGCGGAGCCGGCCCTCGGCGTCGATGTCGACGGTGATCGCGCCGACCGTCAGCCGCCCCGTGCCGTTCTCGATCTTGACGGTGGAGGAGGTCGGCGGGGCCTCGTCGAGCAGCGCGCCCGGCAGGCCCTCCAGCAACGGCCCGCCGAGCCGGGCCCGCACCCGCACCGCGTCCGGACCCCACGGTTCGACCCGGACGGTCTCCTGGCGGCCGCTCCACTCCAGCGCGCCGTCCCGTTCGCGGAATGTGCCGACGGTGGGGGAGGACTGCGCCAGGCTGACCTTCGCTTGGTTTTCGGCAGGCTGATTCACGAGGTGTACTCCTGAACGAGGACAGGGGGAAGCCGCCCCGGCCGGGGCCGCACGGGGACGTACAGGTCAGGAAGGGCCAGGCAGGTCGGGCAGCCGGGCAGGTCAGGAAGCGGCCGGTCCCGAGCTCGCCCGGACCGTCAGCTCAGGGGCGATCAGCACGACTTCGGCCTCGCCCCGGCCGTCGAGCTTGGCGACGAGATGCTCCACGGCGTGCCGGCCCATCTCCTGGGCGGGGATGGAGACGGACGTCAGCCGCACCGAGGCCTGGGTGGCGACCTGGTCGGGGCAGATCGCCACCACCGACACGTCCTCCGGCACGGCGCGGCCCTGCTGGCGCAGCAGGGCGAGCAGCGGCTCCACCGCCGACTCGTTCTGCACGACCAGGCCGGTGGTGTCCGGACGCTCGTCGAAGACCCGGGCGAGGGTCATGGCCATCGCGTCGTAGCCGCCCTCGCACGGCCGGTGCAGCAGCCGCACCCCCAACCGCTGCGCGCCGGAGCGCAGTCCGTCCAGGGTGCGCTCGGCGAAGCCGGTGTGCCGTTCGTAGACCGCGGGGGCCTCGCCGATGACAGCGATGTCGCGGTGCCCGAGCCCCGCCAGATGCTCCACGCACAGCGCGCCGGTCGCCCGGAAGTCCAGATCGACGCAGGTCAGCCCGGAGGTGTCGGCGGGCAGCCCGATCAGCACGGCGGGCTGTCCGGCGTCCCGCAGCAACGGCAGCCGCTCGTCGTCGAGTTCGACGTCCATCAGGATCATCGCGTCCGCGAGCCCGCTGCCGATGACCCGGCGCACGGCGTCGGGGCCCTCCTCGCCGGTGAGCAGCAGGACGTCGTAGCCATGGGTGCGTGCGGTGGTGGCCACCGCGATGGCGATCTCCATCATCACCGGCACATACATGTCAGTGCGCAGCGGGATCATCAGCGCGATGATGTTCGACCTGCTGCTGGCCAGCGCCCGCGCGCCCGCGTTCGGGTGGTAGCCCAGCTCGCGGATGCTCTGCTCGACCCGGTGCCGGGTGGTCGCGGAGATGGACCGCTTGCCGCTGAGGACATAGCTCACCGTGCTCGCCGAGACTCCGGCGTGCTGGGCGACCTCGGCGAGGGTGACCATCCAGCTCTCCAAGCTTTGTGAAGCGCTTCGACAGTGCGCACGATGAATAGGGGCGGGTGAGGGTGGTTCGACAGTAGCTCCACCGGGAGTGGGTGTCCATAGGTTGTCGAAGCGCTTCGACAACCAAATTCCGGGACCACGGCAACCCCGGCGCCGTCGGCGGCCACTGAGGGGCGTACCCGCACCGTCCCCCGGGAGGAACCCCCGATGCAACACCGCAGGCCCCGCATGTCGAAGAAGGCCAAGGCCCTCACCGCCTCCGTCGTCGCCCTCGCCGCGGCCGCCGGAGTCACGGTCGCCCAGGCCGGCGAGTCGAGCAAGAAGTGCGCGGCCTTCGACACCATCACGCTCGGCAAGTACTACGTGAACAACAATCTCTGGAACCAGGAGAAGGCCACCGGCAGCCAGTGCGTCTGGGACAACTCCCAGTCCGGCTCCACCATCTCCTGGGGCACGGACTACAGCTGGGCCAACAGCGGCTCCGGCAAGGACTACGACGTCAAGACGTATGCCGGCACGGTGCTCGGATGGCACTGGGGCTGGAAGGTCGACAAGTCGACGACCGGCCTGCCGCTCAGGGTCGGCGACCGCAAGCCGGTGCGGACGACCTGGGAATTCACGGTCAGCTCCAGCCCCGGCACCATGAACGTCGCCTACGACCTGTGGCTGCACACCAAGAACACCGCGGACTGGCAGGACCAGCCCACCGACGAGATCATGATCTGGCTGAACCGCCAGGGCGGCGCCGGACCGCTGGGCACCAAGTACGGCAGCGTCAGCCTGGGCGGCGCGATGTGGGACATCTACCAGGGGAACATCGGCTGGAACGTCTACTCCTTCGTCCGCCGCGCCAACACGACCAAGGCCACCCTGAACCTGGACGACTTCACCCAGGCCCTGGTCCGCCGCAAGCTGCTGAGCAACGACAAGTACGTCTCCGGCATCGAGTCCGGTACCGAGGTCTTCAAGGGCACCGGGCGCCTTGACACCAAGAGGTATTCGGTCGACATCGGCTGAACGGCCGCACGCGGGGTGGTCACCTCGCCCCGAATCGGGTACATACGATCGAGTAGCACCGGTCAGTAACTCTCAGATCCGGCAGAGATCCCTATTCGCGGCGAGGTGAGCCTCATGTCCGCACCAACCTCCAAGCCCACTGTGACTGAGCGTGAGGCCCGCCAAGTGGCGGAAGCGGCCCGCGAACAGGACTGGCGCAAGCCCAGCTTCGCCAAGGAACTGTTCCTCGGCCGCTTCCGGCTCGACCTCATCCACCCCCATCCCATGCCGACCGACGAGGCCACCCAGCGCGGCGAGGAGTTCCTCGCCAAACTGCGCGACTTCGTCGAGACGAAGGTCGACGGCGCCCTGATCGAACGCGAGGCCCGCATCCCCGACGAGGTCATGACCGGCCTCAAGGAGATCGGCGCCCTCGGCATGAAGATCGAGACCAAGTACGGCGGCCTCGGCCTCACCCAGGTGTACTACAACAAGGCCCTCACCCTCGCCGGTTCCGCGTCGCCCGCGATCGGCGTGCTGCTCTCCGCCCACCAGTCGATCGGCGTGCCCCAGCCGCTGAAGCTGTTCGGCACCGCGGAGCAGAAGGAGCGGTTCCTGCCGCGCTGCGCCCGCACCGACATCTCCGCCTTCCTGCTCACCGAGCCGGACGTCGGCTCCGACCCGGCCCGGCTCGCCGCCTCCGCCGTACCGGACGGGGACGAGTACGTCCTCGACGGAGTGAAGCTGTGGACCACCAACGGCGTGGTCGCCGACCTCCTCGTCGTCATGGCCCGGGTGCCGAAGTCCGAGGGACACAAGGGCGGCATCACGGCCTTCGTGGTGGAGACCAACTCGCCCGGCATCACCGTCGAGAACCGCAACGCCTTCATGGGCCTGCGCGGCATCGAGAACGGCGTCACCCGCTTCCACCAGGTCCGGGTGCCCGCCGCCAACCGCATCGGCCCCGAGGGCGCCGGCCTGAAGATCGCGCTGACGACCCTCAACACCGGACGCCTCTCGCTGCCCGCGTCCTGCGTCGCGGCCGGGAAGTGGTGCCTGAAGATCGCCCGCGAATGGTCCGCGGCCCGCGAGCAGTGGGGCAAGCCGCTCGCCCACCACGAGGCGGTCGGCGCGAAGATCTCCTTCATCGCGGCCACCACCTTCGCCCTGGAGGCCGTCACCGACCTCGCCTCGCAGATGGCCGACGAGGACCGCAACGACATCCGGATCGAAGGCGCCCTCGCCAAGCTGTACGCCTCCGAGATGGGCTGGCTGATGGCCGACGAGCTCGTCCAGATCCGCGGTGGACGCGGATTCGAGACGGCCGAGTCGCTCCGGGCGCGTGGTGAGCGCGCGGTCCCCGCCGAACAGATCCTGCGCGATCTGCGCATCAACCGGATCTTCGAGGGCTCCACGGAGATCATGCATCTGCTGATCGCCCGCGAGGCCGTCGACGCCCACCTCTCGGTCGCCGGGGACCTCATCGACCCCGACAAGTCCCTCCAGGACAAGGCGAAGGCGGGCGCGAACGCGGGCGTCTTCTACGCCAAATGGCTGCCGAAACTGGTCGCGGGCCCGGGCCGGCTGCCGTACACCTTCGGCGCTTTCAAGCACGAGGTCGACCTCTCGCCGCACCTGCGCTACATCGAGCGCACCTCCCGCAAGCTCGCCCGCTCCACCTTCTACGCCATGTCCCGCTGGCAGGGCCGGATGGAGACCAAGCAGGGCTTCCTCAGCCGGATCGTCGACATCGGCGCGGAACTCTTCGCGATGAGCGCGGCCTGCGTACGCGCCGAGCACCTGCGCACCCGGGGCGAGCACGGCCGCGAGGCCTACCAGCTCGCCGACGCCTTCTGCCGCCAGTCCCGCATCCGGATCGAGGAACTCTTCGGCCGGCTGTGGACCAACACCGACGTCCTCGACCGCAAGGTCGTCAAGGGCGTGCTGTCCGGCACCTACGAGTGGCTGGAGGACGGCATCGTCGACCCCTCGGGCGAGGGCCCCTGGATCGCCGACGCCACCCCCGGGCCGAGCGAACGGGAGAACGTGCACCGCCCGATCCGCTGACCGGCCACCGACAGGGCGTTCCCCCTCCACCCCCGTGAGGGGGACCGCCCTTACGTCCACGACACCCATTGCGGCAACAATGGGGGGATGAGCGACTCTCCAGCCCCCCTCGCGGACCCGCACCTGGTGTACGACCCCGTCGCGGGAGACGGCCCGAAGGACGTGGTGATCCTCGGCTCGACCGGGTCGATCGGCACGCAGGCCATCGACCTCGTCCTGCGCAACCCGGACCGCTTCCGGGTCACCGCGCTCTCCGCCAACGGCGGCCGCGTCGCCCTCCTCGCCGAGCAGGCCCGCCGACTGCGGGTGCGCACGGTCGCGGTCGCCCGCGAGGAGGCCGTACCGGCGCTGAGCGAGGCGCTCCGGGAGCAGTACGGCGACAGCGAGCCGCTCCCCGAGATCCTCGCCGGGCCGGAGGCGGCCACCGAGGTCGCCGCCGCCGACTGCCACACCGTCCTGAACGGCATCACCGGCTCCATCGGCCTCGCCCCGACCCTCGCCGCCCTGGAGGCGGGCCGCACCCTCGCGCTCGCCAACAAGGAGTCGCTCATCGTGGGCGGCCCGCTGGTCAAGGCGCTCGCCAAGCCCGGCCAGATCATCCCGGTCGACTCCGAGCACGCCGCCCTGTTCCAGGCCCTGGCCGCCGGCACCCGGGCGGACGTACGCAAGCTCGTCGTCACCGCCTCCGGCGGCCCCTTCCGCGGCCGGACGAAGGACGAGCTGGCGCATGTCACCGTCGAGGACGCCCTCGCCCACCCCACCTGGGCCATGGGACCGGTCATCACCATCAACTCCGCGACCCTCGTCAACAAGGGCCTGGAAGTCATCGAGGCGCACCTCCTCTACGACATTCCCTTCGACCGCATTGAGGTCGTCGTGCATCCCCAGTCGTATGTTCACTCGATGGTCGAGTTCACCGACGGATCCACGATCGCCCAGGCGACGCCCCCCGACATGCGGGGGCCGATCGCCATCGGTCTGGGCTGGCCCGAGCGCGTCCCCGACGCGGCGCCCGCCTTCGACTGGAGCACGGCCTCGACGTGGGAGTTCTTCCCGCTCGACAATGAGGCCTTCCCCTCGGTGAACCTCGCCCGGCACGTGGGCGAGCTCGCGGGTACGGCCCCGGCGGTGTTCAATGCCGCCAACGAGGAGTGCGTGGAGGCCTTCCGGGCCGGCGCGCTGCCGTTCAACGGGATCATGGAGACCGTGACACGGGTGGTCCAGGAGCACGGCACCCCGGTCACGGGAACCTCGCTCACCGTCGCGGACGTCCTCGAAGCGGAGACCTGGGCGCGCACCCGGGCCCGGGAACTGGCGGCACAGACGGCGGAGGCCCGTGCATGACGACCCTGATGTTCATCCTCGGCATAGTGGTCTTCGCCGTCGGGCTGCTGTTCTCGATCGCGTGGCACGAGCTGGGGCACCTGTCCACCGCCAAGCTCTTCGGCATCCGCGTGCCGCAGTACATGGTCGGCTTCGGCCCGACCATCTGGTCGCGCAAGAAGGGCGAGACGGAGTACGGGATCAAGGCCGTTCCCTTCGGTGGCTACATCCGCATGATCGGCATGTTCCCGCCCGGCCCCGACGGCCGGCTGGAGGCCCGCTCGACCTCCCCCTGGCGCGGCATGATCGAGGACGCCCGCGAGGCCGCGTTCGAGGAACTCAAGCCCGGTGACGAGACCCGCCTCTTCTACACGCGCAAGCCGTGGAAGCGGGTCATCGTGATGTTCGCGGGCCCGTTCATGAACCTGGTCCTCGCCATCGGCCTGTTCCTCACCGTGCTGATGGGCTTCGGCATCTCCCAGCAGACGACCAGCGTCAGCTCGGTCTCGCAGTGCGTCATCGCCCAGAGCGAGAACCGCGACAAGTGCGAGAAGGGCGACGCGGCCTCCCCGGCCGCCGCCGCGGGCCTGAAGGCCGGCGACCGGATCGTCGCCTTCGACGGCGTCCGCACCGACGACTGGAACAAGCTCTCCGACCTGATCCGCGCCAACCCCGGCAAGGAGGTGCCGATCGTCGTCGAGCGAGGCGGCCAGGAGGTCACCCTCACGGCGAAGATCGCCACCAACCAGGTCGCCAAGAAGGACTCCAGCGGGCAGATCGTCCAGGGCGAGTACGTCACCGCGGGCTTCCTCGGCTTCAGCGCCGCCACCGGCATCGTCAAGCAGGACTTCGGTGACTCGGTGACCTGGATGGGCGCCCGGGTCGGCGACGCCGTCGACTCTCTCGCGGCCCTGCCCGCCAAGATCCCGGCCCTGTGGGACGCGGCCTTCGGTGACGGCGAGCGCGAGGCCGACTCACCGATGGGCGTGGTCGGCGCGGCCCGGGTGGGCGGCGAGATCTTCACCCTGGACATCCCGGCGAGCCAGCAGCTGGCGATGGCGGTCATGCTGGTGGCGGGCTTCAACCTGTCCCTGTTCCTCTTCAACATGCTCCCGCTGCTGCCGCTCGACGGCGGCCACATCGCGGGCGCCCTGTGGGAGTCGCTGCGCCGCAACGTCGCCAAGGTGCTGCGCCGCCCGGACCCGGGCCCGTTCGACGTGGCGAAGCTGATGCCGGTGGCCTACGTGGTGGCCGGGATCTTCGTCTGCTTCACCCTCCTCGTCCTGATCGCGGACGTGGTTAACCCGGTGAGAATCTCCTAGCCATACGGAGTTCGCGGCGGCCGGGGACCCTGGGGTACCCGGCCGCCTTCCAACGGGTGGTTTGCCAGTGGGATGTGCTCGCACGATCGCCGGTGCCGTAATCTCGAAGCCTGGAGCCCGCCGCTGACGGGACCGGACCTTGATCCACGACTTGGGGTTGCACAGCAGATGACTGCGATTTCTCTCGGCATGCCGTCCGTTCCGACCAAGCTCGCCGAGCGCCGCCAGAGCCGGCAGATCCAGGTCGGATCCGTGGCGGTCGGCGGGGACGCCCCGGTGTCCGTGCAGTCCATGACCACGACCCGTACGTCGGACATCGGCGCGACGCTCCAGCAGATCGCGGAACTGACGGCGTCGGGCTGCCAGATCGTCCGCGTGGCGTGTCCGACGCAGGACGACGCGGACGCCCTGTCGACGATCGCGCGCAAGTCCCAGATCCCGGTGATCGCGGACATCCACTTCCAGCCGAAGTACGTCTTCGCCGCGATCGAGGCGGGCTGTGCCGCGGTCCGGGTGAACCCGGGCAACATCAAGCAGTTCGACGACAAGGTCAAGGAGATCGCGAAGGCGGCCAAGGAGCACGGCACCCCGATCCGCATCGGTGTGAACGCGGGCTCGCTGGACCGGCGCCTGCTCCAGAAGTACGGCAAGGCCACTCCGGAGGCCCTGGTGGAGTCGGCGCTGTGGGAGGCGTCCCTCTTCGAGGAGCACGACTTCCGGGACATCAAGATCTCGGTCAAGCACAACGACCCGGTCATCATGATCGAGGCGTACAAGCAGCTCGCCGCCCAGAGCGACTACCCGCTGCACCTCGGTGTGACGGAGGCGGGCCCGGCGTTCCAGGGCACGATCAAGAGCGCGGTGGCGTTCGGAGCCCTCCTCTCCCAGGGCATCGGCGACACGATCCGCGTCTCCCTCTCCGCTCCGCCCGCCGAGGAGGTCAAGGTCGGCCTCCAGATCCTGGAGTCCCTCAACCTCAAGCAGCGCGGCCTGGAGATCGTCTCCTGCCCCTCCTGCGGCCGTGCCCAGGTGGACGTCTACAAGCTGGCCGAAGAGGTCACCGCGGGCCTGACCGGCATGGAGGTCCCCCTCCGCGTCGCCGTCATGGGCTGCGTCGTCAACGGCCCCGGCGAGGCCCGCGAGGCCGACCTCGGCGTCGCCTCCGGCAACGGCAAGGGCCAGATCTTCGTCAAGGGCGAGGTCATCAAGACGGTCCCGGAATCCAAGATCGTCGAAACCCTCATCGAGGAGGCCATGAAGCTGGCCGAACAGATGGAGGCGGACGGCACCCCGTCGGGCGAGCCGTCGGTATCGGTGGCGGGCTGACCCCGTTTTCGGCCCGTCCGGCGTTTGAGGACGAGGCCCTTTCAGGACCGACAGCGGGGGTCTGGGGGCGGCAGTGCCCAGTGGGGGTCCCCCCTCCGGGGGGAGGGACGGGCAGAGGGCGGCGGCGGGGGCGAAGCAGCCAACACCGCACCCGTCACAGCTCAGCTTCCGCAGGTACAGTGCGGAGATCAGCCCCCTGACCCGTGAGGCCCGCCCGTGTTGACGCAGACCACAACCCGGGTCCTCGAACCGAGCGACCTGGACGCCGCGCTCGCCGTCCTCGACCGCGAGCCCGTCGCGAACGCCTTCGTGACATCCCGCGTCCAGGTGGCCGGCCTCGACCCCTGGCGCCTCGGCGGCGAGATGTGGGGCTGGTACGAGGACGGCATGCTGACCTCCCTCTGCTATGCCGGCGCCAACCTCGTCCCCATCTGCGCCACCCCCCGAGCCGTCCGCGCCTTCGCCGACCGCGCCCGCAGAGCGGGCCGCCGCTGCTCCTCGATCGTCGGCCCCGCCGAACCCACCGCCCAGCTCTGGCGTCTGCTCGAACCCAACTGGGGCCCGGCCCGCGACGTCCGCGCCCACCAGCCCCTGATGGTCACCGACCGCATGCCGGGGACCATCACCCCCGACCCGTACGTCCGCCGGATCCGCAAGGACGAGATGGACACGATCATGCCGGCGTGCGTGGCGATGTTCACCGAGGAGGTCGGCGTCTCCCCGATGGCCGGCGACGGCGGCCTCCTGTACCAGGCCCGCGTCGCCGAACTGGTCGGCTCGGGACGCTCGTTCGCCCGCCTCGACGAACACGGCAAGGTCGTCTTCAAGGCGGAGATCGGCGCCGCGACCGACCGCGCCTGCCAGATCCAGGGCGTCTGGGTGGCCCCGGAGTACCGCGGCAAGGGCCTCGCCGCCCCCGCCATGGCCGCCGTGCTGCGCTACGCCCTCGCGGATGTGGCCCCCGTGGTGAGCCTCTACGTCAACGACTTCAACACCGCGGCCAGAAGGACGTACCGCAGAGTCGGCTTCGAAGAGGTCGGCGCGTTCATGAGCGTCCTGTTCTGAGCCCGCCACGCGCGCCCCGCTGTACCCTCCCGGCATGGACCTCGTCATCGGCCCCCTGGACCTGTCAGCCCACGTAGACGAGGCACTGGCCGTCCAAGCGGTCGCCTTCGGGCTCGGCCCCGACGAGGTCGCCGTACGCCGTCAGATCGTGCTGCGCCACATGACCTACCCCGGCGCGCGAGCCCTCGGCGCCACCACCGGGGAACGACTCGTCGGGTTCGTCTACGGCATGCCCAACGACCGCGCCCACTGGTGGTCCACCGTCGTGGAGCCGTACCTCCGCGCCGAGGGCAACGGCCTCTGGCTCGACGACTCCTTCGTCATCACCGAACTGCACGTCCACCCGGCGTACCAGAACCGCGGCGTCGGCAGAACCCTGATCACCACGATCACCGACGGTGCCCCCGAACCCCGCTCGATCCTCTCCGCGATCGACACCGAGAGCCCGGCCCGCGGCCTGTACCGCTCCCTCGGCTACCAGGACCTCGCCCGCCAGGTCCTCTTCCCCAGCGCCCCCAAGCCGTACGCCGTCATGGGCGCCCCCTTGCCGCTGCGCCGCCCCTAACCGATTTCCGCCGCCCCGCACCCCCCGGCTAACCTCCTGCCATCACCTTCACGCAGCAGGAGTACGACACCCATGGCGAACGCACCGGTCCAGCGCATGTCCCAGTTGATGGCGAAGACGCTGCGCGATGACCCGGCGGACGCCGAGGTCCTCAGCCACAAGCTCCTCGTCCGCGCCGGCTATGTCCGGCGTACCGCGGCCGGGATCTGGTCCTGGCTGCCCCTCGGCAAGCGGGTCCTGGCCAACGTCGAGCGCATCGTCCGCGAGGAGATGGACGCCATCGGCGCCCAGGAAGTACTGCTCCCCGCGCTGCTGCCGCGTGAGCCGTACGACGCGACGGGCCGCTGGGACGAGTACGGCCAGGAGCTGTTCCGCCTCCAGGACCGCAAGGGCGGCGACTACCTCCTCGGCCCGACCCACGAGGAGATCTTCACCCTGCTGGTGAAGGACCAGGCGTCCTCCTACAAGGACCTGCCGGTCATCCTCTACCAGATCCAGCACAAGTACCGCGACGAGGCCCGCCCGCGGGCCGGCATCCTGCGCGGCCGCGAGTTCCTGATGAAGGACTCGTACTCCTTCGACACCGAGGACGAGGGCCTCGCCCAGTCCTACGCCCTGCACCGCCAGGCCTACCAGCGGATCTTCGAGCGCCTCGGCCTCGACTACCGCATCTGCGCCGCCACCGCCGGTGCCATGGGCGGCTCCAAGTCGGAGGAGTTCCTGGCCCCGGCCGAGGCCGGCGAGGACACCTTCGCCGACTGCCCGAACTGCGACTTCGCGGCGAACACCGAGGCGATCACCTACGAGCTGAAGCCGGTGGACGCCGACGGCGTGCCCGCCCTGGAAGAGATCCCGACCCCGGACACCCCCACCATCGAGACCCTCGCCGCCCACCTCGGCGTCGAGGCCGCCGCCACCCTCAAGAACCTCCTCGTGAAGGTCGACGGCGAGATCGTCGCCGTCGGTGTCCCCGGTGACCGCGAGGTCGACATGGGCAAGGTCGAGGCCCACTTCGCCCCGGCCGTCGTCGAGATGGTCACCGAGGCGGACTTCGCGGCCAACCGGGACCTGGTGCGCGGCTACGTCGGTCCGCAGGGCCTGGGCGAGAAGGTCAAGTACCTCGCCGACCCGCGCGTGGCCGCCGGCACCTCCTGGATCACCGGCGCCAACAAGGAGGGCACGCACGCGAAGAACGTCGTCGCGGGCCGTGACTTCGAGGTGGACGAGTACGTCGACGTGGTGGTCGTCCAGGACGGCGACCCCTGCCCGAAGTGCGGCACCGGCCTCAGCCTGGACCGCGCCATCGAGATCGGCCATATCTTCCAGCTCGGCCGCAAGTACGCCGACGCCCTCAAGCTCGACGTCCTCGGCCAGAACGGCAAGCCGGTCCGCGTCACCATGGGCTCCTACGGCATCGGCGTCTCCCGCGCGGTCGCGGCGCTCGCCGAGCAGACCGCCGACGACAAGGGCCTGTGCTGGCCCGCCGAGGTCGCCCCGGCCGACGTCCATGTCGTCGCCGCCGGCAAGGCCCTCCAGACCGAACTGGCCCTCGACGTCTCCGAGAAGCTCGCCGCGAAGGGCCTGCGGGTCCTGTGCGACGACCGCGCCGGGGTCTCCCCGGGCGTGAAGTTCACCGACTCCGAGCTGATCGGCGTACCGCGGATCCTGGTCGCCGGGCGGCGCGCGGGCGAGGGCGTGGTGGAGCTGAAGGACCGCCGTACCGGTGAGCGCGAGGAAATGACGGTCGAGGAGGCCATCGCACGGCTGAGTGCCTAGTCGCGCCGGTGTCGCATCGCTTTCGGCCGAGGCCGTTCCCGCCCAGGGCGGGAACGGCCTCGCCGTCTCGGTGGTGGTGTGTTGTCCGAGCCGAGGGCTCAGCCGGCCTCCGCGGCCGGTGCGTAGGGAAGGAGTTCGTCCGGCAGCTCCACCCGCATGCCGCAGAAGCAGCGCAGCGGTCCGCCCCGTGAGGCGGGAGCACCGAGGTCGATCATCAGGATGTCCCGCAACTCGCGAAGCACGTCGCGTACTGGCGCGTCTCTGGCGACGCGGATGCCGACTTCGTCAGGGTCCCAGACGGCGAGACCCGGCAGGCCGTCCGTCAGGAAAATGTGGATGCACACAACAGTCTCCCCAGGGATGCACTACGGCATGAGTGATCCGCTCCGGGAGGTCAGCGGCTGACTGATGGTACCCGTGACGTGTGGGTTCTGTGAGGCGTTTCGTCATATTCCGTGGAAGGACACCGCTGGGCTCACACAATGCGGCTGACCTGGAGCATGGCCTCCGCATCCTTGATCAGTGCGCGCTGGCGTGCCTCCGGCAACTGCCGGTAGAGCTTCAGGAGTCGGGCCTCGCGCTCGTCCTCGCTCGGGCCCGGCACCGGCCGGCCCGCTGCCTCGAAGAACTCCTTCGGTGTCGTCCGCACGCCCCAGCGCCGGAAGACCTCGACCATGGCCCGCAGCTTCTCCGGTTCGATGCGTGAGGTGCCCCGGGTGCGGTTCACCCAGGCGTTCAGTGTCGGGTAGGAGATGTCGGCCTCCGTCGCCAGGTCCTTCTGGGTCCTGCCCTGGGCCTGGGTCAGCAGACGGGCGAGCAGCGCTGCCAGGTCCTCGTCCCGGCGCGGCGGATCGTGGCCCGGATCTGGGTCTTCCGGGCGGCTCTGCGGGTTCGTCACGCATCCGAGGATCGGCCATCAATATCTACAAGCGCAAGTAGATCGCAGATCGGCGATGAGGGCATTTTGGGGGGCGCGCGGAGGTGCGGACCTTCTCAAGTCTCACTCTGTGTAGGCCTCTTGACACAATATGCGTCTACGTGAAGACTGTAGATAGCTCTGGATGCGGGTCGCGGCCCCTGGTGCGGGCTGTTGACGTCCGCTCTGGAAATCTACATCTACATGCGTATCGAAGATATCCGGGAGGAATTGATCGTGTCCCTACCGCACACCGTCACCACCGCTCCGGACGATCCGGAACCCGAACTGATCGCCCGGGCCCGCGGCGGGGACCGGGAGGCGTTCGCCGCCCTGTACTACGAGCACTACCGCCTCGTGTACGGCTTCCTGCTCGTCCGGACCCGCGACCGACACCTGGCCGAGGACCTCACCCAGGAGGCGTTCACCCGCGCCCTGCGGCGCATCGACGCCTACACCTGGCAGGGCACGGCCTTCGCGGCCTGGCTGACCACCATCGCCAAGAACCTCTACCTCGACGAACTCGGTCGTGGCCGCACCCGCCTGGAGACCCCGGTCGCCGAGTTCGACGACCCGCAGCTGTCCCGGTACGGCGCGGACTCCCCGGTCCTGCGCGAACTCGAAGCCGTCGAGGCCCATGAGACGGTCCTCAGCGCCCTGCACACCCTCAACGCCCCCCAGCGGCACTGCGTGCAACTGCGCTTCCTCGACGAACTCAGCGCGGAGGAGACGGCACTCGCGATGGGCCGGAGCGTCGGCGCGGTCAAGACGCTGACCTACCGCGCGTTACGGAAACTGCGCTGGACGACCGAGGCGGTGTCGGCATGAACAGCAACCTCCCGCACGTCGCGGGCGTGATCCGGGCGGTACTGGAGTCCGTCCGGCCCGAGCAGGCCACCGCCGTCGCGCAGGCGCTCGACACGGCCCGTCTCCTGGTCGACCCGGAGCGCACCTTCGGCGCGGTGCTGCACCGCGGGTCGGACGGCGGCTGGTCCCGGACCCGGCCCGCGGCCACCGAACTGGAGCGGCAGGCGCTGGACTGGGACGCCGCCTGCGCACGGGCACGGTCCGTCGCCCACACCATCGAACGCCAGCTGACCGAGCATCAGGGGCCCTCCGGGGTGCGCGTGGACGGGGACCGGGTCCGGGTGCTGCTCCGGGTCGACGGACCCGCGCAATGGGCGGACTGGCGTGCCTACTTGGGCATCACCGTGGTCAAGGAGGGCAACCGCCCGCACACCGTCGTCGGCGAGGGGGAGCACGGCGGCGTGCGGGTGGCCGTGGTGGCCCGCGGTGCCGCCTCGACACCGGGCGCCACGACCGGACGGCGGCAGGCGCGCCCCTTCCGGCTCGGCGGTACCACGTACGATCTGGCGGTCCCGCAGCGCGACGCGCACGGGGACGTCTGGTACTTCCAGGGCTGCCGGAACCACGACGGCATGCCTCTGATGTCGGTCGACGGCCGGCCCGAGCGCTGCTCCCTCGCCAATGTGGCCGCCCACCTGGGTCCGCTGACACCGGTGCCGCAGCCCGAGGACACCGCTGCCGTTCCGGCGCCCATGACCACACTGCCGACGCCGCCCGCACTGCCGCCCGCGCCGGTGTGCGGCCCGACCGGGCCGGTCGGATGAGCGGCGGTGGGCCGGGCCGGCCGGACCTGGCCGACGCGGCGGCGGACGGGGGATCGCGGGCCTGGGAATCGAGCGCCGCGTGCCGACAGCGCGACGCGGACCTCTGGTTCACCCGGCGGTCCCAGGCCACGGCCGTGGCGATCTGCGCGGCCTGCCCCGTACTCGATGCCTGCCGGGCCGCGGTGCTGCGACGGGAGAGCGGCCTGCCGCGATGCCGCCGACAGGGCGTGGTCGCCGGACTGACCGGCCCCCAGCGCCACGCCCTGGAACGCCGGGCCAACCGCAGGACGCAGCAGACCCCGGCACAGCCCGCCGGGACTCCCGCCGTCGACCGGACCGCGCCACGGCGGGGGCAGCTCGCCGTCTGTGGCACCCGCGCCGCGTACCAGCGCCACCTGCGCCGGCGTGAGCCCGTCGACGACGCGTGCCGCGCCGCCAACGCCCGCAGCGCGGGCCGCTACCGCCGCACCGGCTCCACCCGCGACCAGAAGCGCACCTCGGGCCCCGCACCCCCGGCCGCGGCGCGACCGATATCCCGGACGCCCCGCACCGACCCCACCGTCCACCGCCACCGGAGTACCTCATGCCCCCGCCCCCGCAGGCGCCTTGGCCCGACGCCCCTCGGCCCGACGCCCGCAGGCCCGATGACCCTCGCCCCGGCGACGTCCGGCAACCCGCCGCCCTCCCGGGCCGTCTCGCCGCCGCGCTGCGCCGGGTCCTGCGAGCGCCCGCCCGGACCCGGGAGCGGCGGGCCGAGCCGTCGCTCCGGCTCGCGTCGGATCTGGAGAACTGCCGGCAGCAGCGGGACCGCTGGCGGCGCAACGCCGACTCCTACGAGCGGGAGTTGAGCCGGGTCCGGCTCGAACGGGTGCACCTGCTGGCCTGGTTGGCGGCGCTGCACCCGTCGAGCGCCGTACTCACCGACGGCGGTACCGGGGCCGACGGCGTGCGCGCACTGTCCCTGCGGGCCGGGGAGCGCGGCCTCTCCTGGCCGCTGGCGCCCGCCGAACTCCCGCTGTTCGCCCATGTCCCGTACGCGGAGCATGCCGCCTCGGCCCCGCTGGGCGAGGCGGACCAGGCGGCGCACATCCGTGAGCACATCCGGCTGCTGGCCATCGAGGGCATCCTGTCCGCGCCCCCGGCCGAGAGGCCGCCGCCGGCACGGCCCGCGCGCTCCGGCGACCGCCACTGAGGACCCTCGGGCGCCCGCCGCGGCGACCGCCCGAGACCCCGGTCGGCACGCTCGGGAGGCACGTCGGCCGGACCCACCACGCCCCCCTGCGAAGGCCCCGGCAGGGGGGCGTGGACCAACCCCGCGCACGACCTGCCGGCCGGCGAACACCGGCGACAGTTCGGCGCCGTGCCCCGCCCGACGACCTGGAGCCAGCCGGCGAACTCCAGCGATGGCTCGGCATCCGGTCCCGTCGACGGCGTACCGGCCATCGAAGTCCGGCGACAGTTCGGCGTCCTGCCCCCGCCGACGGCCTCCCAGCCGGCGAACTCCAGTGACGGCTCGGCATCCGGTCCCGTCGACGGCGTACCGGCCATCGAAGTCCGGCGACAGTTCGGCGTCCTGCCCCCGCCGACGGTCTCCCAGCCGGTGGACTCCAGTGACGGCTCGGCATCCTGCCCCCGCCCCACGGCCTGGACCGGGCCGCTGAACCCCGGCAACAGCCCGGCACGTCCCGTCCCCGGCCCCACGGCCTGGACCGGGCCGCTGAACCCCGGCAACAGCCCGGCACGTCCCGTCCCCGCCCCACGCCCTAGAGCCAGCCGGCGAACTCCAACAGCAGTTCCGCGTCCTGTGCGCGCCCCACGCGGAGGGCCCGTGCGCCGGACTCCACGGCGCGGAACAGCGTCCACCCGCGCAACCGCTCCTGGTCCACTTCCAGGGACTCGGCGAGCCGCTTCACCCGGCGTCGTGTCGTCGCCGCTCCCGAGGGCGAGGCGATCAGGTCCTCGACCCGGTCCCGGACCAGCCGGGCCAGGTCGAACGCGCACTCGCCGACCACCGGATCCGGCCCCACGGCCAGCCACGGCGTCCGCTCCCCGGCCAGCACCTTGCTCTGCCGGAACGTCCCGTGCAGCAACCGGTGCTCGGGCGGTGCGGCCAGCAACTCCGCCCGAGCGGCGAGCGCGGCCTCGACCAGCGCCGCCACCTCCGCCGCAGCCGACGCGGTCGCCCGCATCGCCTCCGCCTGCCGACCCGTCCGCTCGGCCACCGTCTCGAACACATGGTCCCCGGGCGGCTCCACCCAGAGCCGCCGCAAGGTCCCCGCGGCCTCCAGCAGCGCCTTCGCCTCCGGCAACGACCGCACCGAGACATCGGGATGCAGCCGCTCCAGCAGCAGCACCCCCTCCGTGGTGAACGGCTCCAGCAGCTGCACCGCGCCCAGACCGCCCCAGTGCGCGAGGGCCGCCCGCTCGCTCTCCGGACGGGCCCGCGGCGGGGCCAGCTTCAGGACCGCCGGGGTGCCGTCCGCGCGCCTGACCAGCACGACCAGACTGCTGCGCCCGCCGGGCACCTGCACCCGCTCCACGGTCAACTCGCGTAGCGCCACGGCCTGCTGTGCCGCCTCGGGCAGCTTCTCCAGCCAGCCCTCGGCGTCCGGTGCCGTCTCACCGAGCGCCCTGACCAGACGCCGCGGCGGTTCGAAAGCCATACGCGAGAGTTTCCTTCCAGTACGCGTCACGCCGTGGGCGTCGCCGATGCCGAGCCGGTGGCCGCCCGCTCGGCGAGCCCAGGGAAGGCTACGCTCTCGCCGCGCCAGCGCACCGCCCGCACCGCCGCCTCCCGCAGCGCCTCGGCGGCCGTACGCCGCCGCGGCCCCGTGGAGGCGCGCACCAGATCGGAGTAGACCCCGGCCACCCGGTCCTCCACCTCCGCGGCGAGCCGGGCCGCCGCCGAGGAGTCCGGCACCGCGAACGGCAGCGCGTAACCCGCCTCCGCGGGCACCGGCTCCCCGCCCAGGTCCAGCACCTCGCGCACCAGCGTGTCCCGCCGGGCCCGATGGGCGTCGTACGCGCCCCGGGCCTCGCCGCGGCGGCCCTCGCGGATCCGCCCGCCGACGACGCCGTACCCGTACACCGCCGCGTGCTCCGCGGCCAGCGCCGCCTGGAGGGCCGTCAGTTCCGCGGCCTTGGCCCCGCTCAGCGGCTTGTCGTCGTTCGCCCGGCTCACCCGTCACCCTCCGTCAGCAGATACACATGGGCCGCTCCGGCCGCCGCCACCGAGGCCAGCAGCCGGGCCAGTTCGCCGGGCAGATCGAGCAGCTGCTCGGTCCTCCGGTCCGACAGGGTCCGTTCGGCCGCGGCGAGTTCCGCCAGCGCGCCCTTCTCGTCGGCCGGCACCGCCGACGGGCTCGCCGCTACGGAAGGGGAAGCGGACGCGGAGGGCGTCGCCTTCGCGGCCGCCGTACCGCCGAAGGCCGCCACGTGCCGGACCACCTCGGCGCGCAGCGGGCTCAGCCGCTCCGCCAGCGGGGGATGCGCGGCGATCACGGCGTCGTAGCGCTCCACCAGGGCGGCGCTGTCCCGGGCCGCACGCACGCGTGCCCGGTCGGCGGCCGACGGGCTGCCGGCGGTGCCGTCGGTGTCGGGGCCGGGTGAACAGCCCACCAGCAGGACCGCTCCGGCGGCCGAGGCGAACAGGCTCCTTCTGCGCGGCCCCGAGGGCATGCGCGGCGGCGGGGGAAACGGCACGGCAGACGTCCTCGGGGGCTCGTACGGAGGGGGCGGGCGGCACGCCCGTGATCACGGTACCCGTGGACATGTCCAAGACCACTCACCGGCACCCGTCCGCTACCCGATGGACGGCAACACACCCCCGGACCGGATACCCTTTGACCAGACACGCGACCCATCCCACAACAGCACACGCGGCCGAGGAGTCACCCGGATGAGCACCACCCAGAGCGAGAGGCTGCGAGAACTTCTGGAACCGCTCGTCAGCTCCCAGGGCCTGGACCTCGAAGAGATCGCCGTGGACTCCGTCGGACGCAAGCGAGTGCTGCGCGTGGTCGTCGACTCCGACACCGGAGCCGACCTGGACCAGATCGCCGATGTGAGCCGCGCGCTCTCGGCGAAGCTCGACGAGACCAACGTGATGGGCGAGACCGCGTACGACCTCGAAGTGGGTACCCCTGGCGCCGAGCGTGAGCTCACCGAGCACCGGCACTATGTGCGCGCCGTCGACCGCCTGGTGAGGTTCCAGCTCGCCGAGGGCGGCGACCTGGTGGCCCGGATCCTGACCGTGGACGACGAGGGCGTGGACCTCGAAGTGCCCGGTGTGAAGGGCCGCAAGGCCACGGCCCGCAGACTCGCCTTCGGTGACATCGCCAAGGCCCGCGTGCAGGTCGAGTTCAACCGCAAGGACAAGAAGGACATGAAGGAAGAGGAGGAGGCGTAGCCGTGGACATCGACATGAGCGCCCTGCGGGGCTTGGTTCGGGAGAAGGAGATCTCCTTCGACCTGTTGGTCGAGGCGATCGAGTCGGCCCTCCTCATCGCGTACCACCGCACCGAGGGCAGCCACCGCCACGCGCGCGTGAAGCTCGACCGCGAGTCCGGGCACGTGGTCGTGTGGGCGAAGGAGGACCCCGAGGACCTCGAAGAGGGCCAGGAGCCGCGGGAGTTCGACGACACCCCGTCCGACTTCGGCCGCATCGCCGCCACCACGGCCAAGCAGGTCATCCTCCAGCGGCTGCGCGACGCCGAGGACGACGCCACGCTCGGCGAGTACGCGGGGCGCGAGGGCGACATCGTCACCGGTGTGGTCCAGCAGGGCCGCGACCCGAAGAACGTCCTCGTGGACATCGGCAAGCTGGAGGCCATCCTGCCGGTGCAGGAGCAGGTGCCCGGCGAGACCTACCAGCACGGCATGCGGCTGCGCAGTTACGTCGTACGGGTGGCCAAGGGCGTCCGCGGCCCCTCCGTCACCCTCTCCCGTACGCACCCGAACCTGGTGAAGAAGCTCTTCGCCCTGGAGGTGCCGGAGATCGCCGACGGGTCGGTGGAGATCGCCGCCATCGCGCGTGAGGCCGGTCACCGTACGAAGATCGCGGTCCGTTCCACCCGCTCCGGTCTGAACGCCAAGGGCGCCTGCATCGGCCCCATGGGCGGCCGGGTGCGCAATGTGATGGGCGAGCTGAACGGCGAGAAGATCGACATCGTCGACTGGTCGGACGACCCGGCCGAGATGGTGGCGAACGCGCTCTCCCCGGCCCGTGTCTCCAAGGTGGAGGTCGTGGACATGGCGGCCCGGTCCGCCCGGGTCACCGTGCCGGACTACCAGCTGTCGCTGGCGATCGGCAAGGAGGGGCAGAACGCCCGGCTCGCGGCCCGCCTCACCGGCTGGCGCATCGACATCCGTCCCGACACCGAGCAGCCCGGGGAATAGATCCGCGCCGCAGGTGGCTTAGATCACGACAACAACCGTTCGATTTTTGCCCCAAAGGGGTGAGGTCGGTGCGGGGAGGTAGACTTAACAGTGTCTGGCCGGACGCGAGCCCCAGCATGCCCCGAGCGCACCTGCGTGGGATGCCGGGAGCGAGCGGCCAAGAAGGACTTGCTGCGGATCGTGGCGATTAAGGACGAGTGTGTCCCGGATCATCGCGGTACGCTGCCCGGCCGGGGTGCATATGTGCACCCCGCCCTGGTCTGTCTCGACCTGGCGGTACGCCGTCGGGCGTTCCCACGGGCGTTGCGCGCCCCGGGACCGCTCGACACGAAGGCGTTGCGTCTCTACGTCGAGCAGGCAACACCGTAAGAAGCGTTGCGCGGAACCCCCGCGTGGCCCAGGTACCCCGCGAGTTGGAAGTAGGTCGAGATTGCGATGAGCACTCGATGAGCACGCGATGAGTACGCCCATGAAGTAGCGACGGTCCGGACGCAACCCGGACCTAAAAGGAGCGAAGTGGCTAAGGTCCGGGTATACGAACTCGCCAAGGAGTTCGGTGTGGAGAGCAAGGTCGTCATGGCCAAGCTCCAGGAACTCGGTGAATTCGTCCGTTCGGCGTCTTCGACCATCGAAGCGCCCGTTGTCCGTAAGCTGACGGACGCCCTCCAGCAGGGTGGCGGTGGCGGCAAGCCCGCTTCCGCCCGCAAGGCTGCCCCGGCCAAGCCGGCAGCCCCCTCTCCGGCGCAGGCCGCACGTCCGGCCGCCCCGCGCCCGCCGGCCCCCAAGCCGGCCGCCGCCGAGAAGCCCGCGGCTCCCGCCGCGCCGGCCGCTCCCGGCCCCCGTCCCACTCCGGGCCCGAAGCCCGCGCCGCGGCCCGCCCCGGCGTCCCCGGCTCCGACCACGCCCGAGTTCACGGCGCCTCCGGCGGCTCCCGCCGCCCCGGCCGCCGCTCAGGGCCAGGGTTCCGGCACCCGTCCGGGCGCTCCGCGTCCGGGTGGCCAGGCCCCGCGTCCGGGCGCCCCGCGTCCCGCGGGTGGTCCCGGCCAGGGTGGTCAGGGCCGCGGTGACCGTGGCGACCGTCCCGGCGCTCCGCGTCCGGGTGGCCAGGCGCCGCGTCCCGGTGCCCGTCCGGCCGGTCCCCGTCCGGGCAACAACCCCTTCACCTCGGGTGGCTCCACCGGCATGGCGCGCCCGCAGGCGCCCCGTCCCGGCGGTGCCCCGCGTCCGGGCGGCCCCGGTGGCCCCGGCGCTCCCGGCGGCGCTCCGCGTCCGCAGGGCCAGGGCGGTCCCCGTCCCCAGGGCGCGGCGGGCGGTCCCCGTCCGCAGGCCCCGGGCGGCGCGCGTCCCACCCCGGGCGGCATGCCCCGTCCGCAGGGCGGCGGCCCGCGTCCCGGCGGCGGCCCCGGTGGCCCCCGTCCGAACCCCGGCATGATGCCGCAGCGTCCCGCTGCCGGCCCGCGTCCCGGCGGTGGCCCCGGCGGCCGCGGTCCGGGCGGTGCCGGTCGTCCCGGCGGTGCCGGTCGTCCCGGTGGCGGCGGCGGTTTCGCCGGTCGTCCCGGCGGTGGCGGCGGCGGTGCCCGTCCCGGTGGCGGCGGCGGTTTCGCCGGTCGTCCCGGTGGCGGTGGCCCCGGCGGCGGTGGCGGCGGCTTCGGTGGCGGCGGTGGCCGTCCCGGCTTCGGCGGTCGTCCGGGTGGTCCCGGTGGCCGTGGTGGCACGCAGGGCGCCTTCGGCCGTCCCGGCGGTCCCGCGCGTCGTGGCCGCAAGTCGAAGCGGCAGAGGCGCCAGGAGTACGAGGCCATGCAGGCCCCGAGCGTCGGCGGCGTGATGCTGCCGCGCGGCAACGGCGAGACCATCCGTCTCTCCCGCGGCGCGTCGCTCACCGACTTCGCGGAGAAGATCAACGCCAACCCGGCGTCGCTCGTCGCGGTCATGATGAACCTCGGCGAGATGGTCACGGCCACGCAGTCCGTCTCCGACGAGACGCTCCAGCTCCTCGCCGGCGAGATGAACTACGCGGTTCAGATCGTCAGCCCGGAGGAGGAGGACCGCGAGCTGCTCGAGTCCTTCGACCTGGAGTTCGGCGAGGACGAGGGCACCGAGGAAGACCTGGTCGTCCGTCCGCCGGTTGTGACCGTCATGGGTCACGTCGACCACGGTAAGACCCGACTCCTCGACGCCATCCGCAAGACGAACGTCATCGCGGGCGAGGCCGGCGGCATCACCCAGCACATCGGTGCCTACCAGGTCGCGACCGAGGTCAACGGCGAGGACCGCAAGATCACCTTCATCGACACCCCGGGTCACGAGGCGTTCACCGCCATGCGTGCCCGTGGTGCGAAGTCGACCGACATCGCGATCCTGGTCGTCGCGGCCAACGACGGCGTCATGCCGCAGACGGTCGAGGCGCTCAACCACGCCAAGGCGGCCGACGTCCCGATCGTCGTCGCGGTCAACAAGATCGACGTCGAGGGCGCCGACCCGACCAAGGTCCGCGGTCAGCTGACCGAGTACGGCCTGGTCGCCGAGGAGTACGGCGGCGACACGATGTTCGTCGACATCTCCGCCAAGCAGGGTCTGCACATCGACTCCCTGCTGGAGGCCGTGATCCTGACGGCCGACGCCTCGCTCGACCTGCGCGCCAACCCCGACCAGGACGCGCAGGGCATCTCGATCGAGTCCCGGCTCGACCGCGGCCGCGGTGCCGTGGCGACCGTCCTGGTCCAGCGCGGCACCCTGCGGGTCGGCGAGACGATGGTGGTGGGCGACGCCTACGGCCGCGTCCGCGCCATGCTCGACGACAACGGCAACAACGTCGCCGAGGCCGGCCCCTCGACTCCGGTCCAGGTGCTGGGTCTGACCAACGTCCCGGGTGCGGGCGACAACTTCATCGTGGTGGACGAGGACCGTACGGCCCGTCAGATCGCGGAGAAGCGCGCCGCCCGTGAGCGCAACGCCGCGTTCGCCAAGCGCACGCGCCGCGTCTCCCTCGAGGACCTGGACAAGGTGCTCAAGGCCGGCGAGGTCCAGCAGCTCAACCTCATCATCAAGGGTGACGCTTCTGGTTCCGTCGAGGCCCTGGAGTCCTCGCTGCTCCAGCTCGACGTCGGCGAAGAGGTCGACATCCGCGTCCTGCACCGCGGCGTCGGTGCGGTCACGGAGTCCGACATCGACCTGGCGATGGGCTCGGACGCCATCGTGATCGGCTTCAACGTCCGTGCGGCCGGCCGTGCCGCGCAGATGGCCGAGCGCGAGGGCGTGGACGTCCGCTACTACTCGGTCATCTACCAGGCGATCGAGGAGATCGAGGCGGCCCTCAAGGGCATGCTCAAGCCGGAGTACGAAGAGGTCGAGCTCGGCACGGCGGAGATCCGCGAGGTCTTCAAGTCGTCCAAGCTGGGCAACATCGCGGGTGTTCTCATCCGCTCCGGCGAGGTCAAGCGGAACACCAAGGCGCGCCTCATCCGCGACGGCAAGGTGGTCGCGGAGAACCTCAACATCGAGGGTCTGCGTCGCTTCAAGGACGATGTCACCGAGATCCGCGAAGGGTTCGAGGGCGGTATCAACCTCGGCAACTTCAACGACATCAAGGTCGACGACGTCATCGCGACGTACGAGATGCGCGAGAAGCCGCGCGTGTGACCTGACACGCGACTGGGGCCGGTCGGCGGAAGTTATTTCCGTCGATCGGCCCCGGCCGTTGCGTGTACGGTTCCCGTATCGGCGTCGACGCGGCGCCCGTACCCCGAACCGGCGGGACATCCGGAACACACATGTATGTGGGGACTCTGTCCTTCGACCTGCTTCTCGGCGACGTCCACTCGCTCAAGGAGAAGCGCTCCCTGGTCCGTCCGATCGTGGCCGAGCTCCAGCGCAAGTACGCGGTGAGTGCGGCGGAGACGGGCCATCAGAACCTCCATCGCAGGGCCGAGATCGGGCTCGCGATGGTCTCCGGGGACACGGGCCACCTCACCGACGTACTGGACCGCTGCGAGCGGCTGGTCGCCGGGCGGCCCGAGGTGGAACTGCTCTCGGTTCGACGCAGGCTCCACAGCGACGAAGACTGAAGCAAGAGAAAAGCACTTAAGGAGACGGACCAGTGGCCGACAACGCGCGGGCGAAAAGGCTGGCGGACCTCATCCGGGAGGTGGTGGCCCAGAAGCTGCAACGCGGGATCAAGGACCCGCGGCTCGGCTCGCACGTCACCATCACGGACACCCGGGTCACGGGTGACCTGCGGGAGGCGACCGTCTTCTACACCGTGTACGGCGACGACGAGGAGCGCAAGGCCGCTGCCGCCGGACTGGAGAGCGCCAAGGGCGTGCTCCGCTCCGCCGTCGGTGCCGCGGCGGGCGTGAAGTTCACCCCGACGCTGACCTTCGTGGCCGACGCGCTGCCCGACACCGCCCGGACCATCGAGGACCTCCTCGACAAGGCGCGCCAGTCGGACGCGAAGGTGCGCGAGGTCTCGGCCGGCGCCGACTACGCCGGTGAGGCGGACCCGTACAAGAAGCCGGGTGAAGACGAGGACGACAGCGCCGAATGACCCAGAAGAACCGGACGCCCGACGGCCTTGTCATCGTCGACAAACCGTCGGGCTTCACTTCGCACGACGTGGTCGCCAAGATGCGCGGGATCGCCAGGACCCGCCGCGTCGGCCACGCAGGCACCCTCGACCCCATGGCGACGGGCGTGCTCGTCCTCGGCGTCGAGAAGGCCACCAAACTGCTCGGTCACCTCGCGTTGACCGAGAAGGAGTACCTGGGCACGATCCGGCTCGGCCAGACGACCCTGACCGACGACGCGGAGGGCGAGATCACGGGGTCGGCAGACGCCTCGAAGGTCACCCGCGAGGCCGTCGACGCCGGGATCGCCAAGCTGACCGGCAACATCATGCAGGTGCCGTCCAAGGTCAGCGCCATCAAGATCGACGGCGTGCGCTCCTACAAGCGGGCCCGCGAGGGCGAGGAGTTCGAGATCCCGGCCCGCCCGGTCACGGTCTCGTCCTTCGCGGTGTACGACATGAGGGACGCGGTCGCCGAGGACGGCACCCCGGTCGTGGACCTGGTGGTGTCCGTGGTCTGCTCCTCGGGCACCTACATCCGCGCCCTCGCCCGTGACCTCGGCGTCGGCCTGGGCGTCGGCGGCCACCTCACGGCACTGCGCCGGACGCGGGTGGGCCCGTACAAGCTGGACGCGGCGAAGACGCTGGACCAGCTCCAGCAAGAGCTGGCCGTGATGCCGATCGCCGAGGCCGCCACGGCCGCGTTCCCGCGCTGGGACGTGGACGCCAAGCGGGCGCGGCTGCTCCTGAACGGCGTACGCCTGGAGATGCCCGAGGAGTACGCGGGCCGCGGGGCGGTGGCGGTCTTCGATCCGGACGGCCGCTTCCTGGCGCTCGTCGAGGAGCACAAGGGGAAGGCGAAGAGCCTGGCCGTCTTCGGCTGAGGCTCCTGAGGCATCGCTTCGCCCGTGGAGCGGCGCGCACGGGGTATTGCGCTGCCCGCCGCTCCACGGTCCCCCCTCGGTTCCCCCACCCCTAGGGTGTATCCACCCATCCCCTTCTGTTCACCCTCGCGGGCAGGCGCTCGGAGTGAACCGAGGGAGCGGAAGGGGGCGCGTTCGCCGGGCGATCTGTCCCGCTGATCATCCCGCGCCTACCGTCGAACAGGTACGGCGGTACGGAGGGGAGGTTCGACCATGGCGGGACGGGGCCCGGGGCCCAGGGACGGCCACGGGACACCGGAGGACGGCGCGCGGATGTCCGGGTTCACCCGGGACGCCGACGGCGCCCTGGTCCGCATCCACGATCTCGCCGGGCGCCTGCGCGGCCTCGGCTTCGTGGCCGACCACCACGGCACGGTGCTCACCAGCCATGAGGCGGTGGACGGTCTGCCCCGCCTGGTGCTGACCACGACCGGGGAGCGCGGCTGCGAGGTGACGGCCGACGCGATCACCGCCCTGCCCACCCTCGGCCTCGCGCTGGTCCGCACCCAGGGTCTCGGCGCGGCGCCGCTGCCGGTGACGGTCCGGGGGCGCCCGGAGCCCGGTCGCTACGTCCGCATCGCGGCAGGCGGCTGGCGCGAGGCGCGGGTCCTGGGCACCACCCCGGTGACCTACACCGCCACGGACCGTGTCCACCATCTCTCCGACGCCCTGGAACTGGCGATCGGCACGGCGGGCCGGGACGCGCTGCGCCTCGGGGGAGGAGCGGCGGGCGGCCCGGTCCTGGACGCCGAGACGGGCGCGGTCATCGCCGTCCTCGGCACCGCACTGCGCAGCGGCCGGCGCGACGAGGGCTTCGCGATCCCACTCCGCCCACCGGCCCCCGGCCCGCTGTCCGCCCTTCTCTCCGAGAACGCGACCACGGTCCCCTCCTACGGCGCCGACCTGAACCTCGCGGGCGTCCTGGAACTGACGGCGACGACGGTGGGCCAGGACGGCCCGCCGGGCCCGACGGACGCGGCGCCTGTCGAACGGGCCCGTCCCGCAAGGGAGTTCGACACCTTCACCGCGGCCACGGACGCCTCCGTGCTCGCCCTCGTGGGCCCGCCGGGAAGCGGCCGTACGACCGAACTGGCCGCGCTCGCCGCCCGCCGCCACCGGGGCCCGGACCCCGCTCCGACACTGTGGCTGCGCGGCGCCGACCTGAAGGAGAACGACACGTCGGTGGCGGACGCGGCGACCCGAGCACTCTCCCGGGCGGCCCGCATCATCGCGGCGTCCAGAGGGACGGCGCCGGAGGCGCTGGGCGACCTGACCCCGGAACGCCTGACCCGAGCCATCCCTCACCCCCTGCTTCTCCTCCTCGACAGCCCCGAGGAAATGCCGCCACTCCTCTCCCACCGCCTGTCCGACTGGACCACCGGCACAGCCAACTGGCTCCGGGAGACGGGTGCGCGGCTGGTGGTGGCATGCAGGGAGGAGTACTGGGAGGGGGCGGGGGCGATGTTCCCGGCAGAGATGCTCTACGCCGGAGGAGCCGACCAGGCCGAGGAGGACGAGGCCGATTTCTCAGCCTGTCCGGCGTTCGAGGACGAGGCCCCTTCAGGGCCGATCGGGGCCGAAGGGGCGGAGCCCCTTCAGGACGGGACGGGCAGGGGCGGCGGGGGCGAGAACAGCCGGCGGCTCGCGGGGTGCGTGCGGCTGGGGGAACTCACACCCGACGAAGCGCAACTCGCCCGCACCCGCTACCGCATCCCCGACACCGCCCTCACCCCACGAGACGCTCGCCACCCCCTCACCCTCCGCCTGCTCTCAGAGGTCCGCACAGCCCTCCCCGACGCCCCCCGCACCCGCATCGCCAGGGACGACGTCCTAGCCGCCCACCTGGACCTCATGTCCCTCCGCATCGCCGTACGCCTCGCCGCCGAGAACGGCCTCCGGGGCACCGCCGTCAAACGCCTCGCCGCCAAGGTCTCCGGCCAGGTCCACGAGGCCGCCCGCCGCAGCCTCGGCCCCGGCCAGGGCGAACTGGACCGCACCTCGTTCGAGGCAGTCTTCCCCTGGGGCCCGGCGCCCGCACGGCTCGGCGGCGGTACCGGCTGGGCCTCCGCCGTCCTCACCGAGGGCCTCCTCGTCCCCGCCGGCAACGGCTACCGCTTCGCCCACGAGGAGTTCGCCGACTGGATCCAGGGCATGCACCTCGACCTGGACGAGGCCCTGCGCGCCCTGGTCCACCGCCGCCGCACGGAGAACCACCACCCCCTCCCCGTACCGCACCACCGCATCGGACCGGTGGTCGAGGCCCTGCTCCTCCTCGCCCGCCAGCACACCCCCCTCCAACTCGCCCTCCGGCTCCAGGAGTTGGCCCACGCCCTGGAGGCCGACCCGCACTCCTGGTGGGCCGCCCGCCTCCTCTCGCAGACCCTGCTGAGGGTCCCCGACGCGACCCCGTACACCGACGTCCTGCACCTGCTCACCGACCGCATCGTGACCTGGCGACAGCGACAGCGGCCCGTGCCCGCCGAGTTCGGCCCGGACTTCTGGACCGCCCTGCCGCTGCCGGAGGAGGCTCGCCTCGACCTCCTGCGCCGACTGGTCCTCGCGGACACCAGGACGGGCCCCCGGTACCTGGACGCCGCAGCCCGGCTCCTCGTCGCCGACGCCACCGCCGTACAACCGCACCTCACCCGCTGGTTCCACGACGACCGTCCGCTGCCCGCGACGCCGCACGCGACCGTCGCGCGGGCCGCGCAGGCGCTGCTGCACACGCATCGGCACGGCGCGCTGGACGATCTGACCGAGACACTCGTCGGGGTGGGGCACCGGCGGGCCGACGAACTGCTCGCCGTGCTGGCGGAGGAGGAGCCGTCCGCGATCTGCCGGGCCGTCGACCGATGGGCGCACGACGAGCGGCCCGCGCGACGGGTCGCGGCCGTGGCGTACGGCCTGCGCGCGGCCCCGCACGTCCGCACCACCGCCGACCGCGAACTCCTGCGCTACGCCGCCCTCGCCCTCCTCGCCCGCCCCGCCGACTGCACCCTGCACGGCGGCGCGCTCGCCCTCCTCGTCCGCGACCCGCACACCCGTGCCCGGCACCTCCCGCTCGCGCTGCGGCACTTCGCGGCCGGCGACCCGCAGTTCCCGCCGAGCGCCCTGGTCGGAGCCCTGACCACCCACCCCGACCTGGTCCTCGACGCCTTCCGGGAGCGGCTGCGCCGCCCGGACGCGGGCCCGGCTCTGCGCACCCTCGCGGACGTCACCACGCCCTCGCTGTCCGGCCGGGTCGCCGCCCTGGTCCGGGAGGCGGTGGAGCTGCGGCCGGAGCGGGCCGGGGACGTCGCCGCGTACGTGGACCGCCGCCTGGACCAGGGCCCGGCCGCCCGAGCCGTACTGTTCCCGCTGGTCACCAGCCTCCTGGACGGCGGCCCCGAGCCGGTACGCGCCGCCCTGGCCGGCGTCCTCGCGATCCCCGGGGCCCCCGGCTCCCGCCCCCTGCGCCAGGAACTTCTGGATGTCGTTCTCGCCCATGAGCGTGATCCGGCCGTTCTGGACGCCGTACTGCACGCAGCCGCCCAGCGGGACGGCGAAGGGCTGCGTGACCTGGTCCATCGCACCGGACTCCTGCTCGTCCGCACCCCGGACGGCGCGGCCCGTTTCGACCGCGGTCTTGTCGACCTCGGCCGTCATGTGCCCGGCTTCGCCGCCCGGGTGGCGGGGTGGCTCACCGACGCGCCGCAGGACTGGGCGGCCGTGGTGGGACCCAGTACCCGGCGCATGATCGAGAACCTGGCGGGCGCCCGCGTCCCCGCCTGAGCGGATCGGCCCGGACCGGATCCCGCACCGGGCCTGCTTGAGTTTGACTGGATCGCGTCACGTGCGAACCGTCACAGCCTCCATGCCGATGCGGGGCGGGAGCACACGGCATGGCACCCTTAGACCTGCGTAGAAGGTAGTGACGGACACGGGTTCGACAAGGAGCGGTCACAGTGCAGCGCTGGCGTGGCTTGGAGGACATCCCCCAGGACTGGGGGCGCAGCGTCGTCACCATCGGTTCCTACGACGGTGTCCACCGCGGACACCAGCTCATCATTCAGCACACCGTGGACCGCGCCCGCGAACTGGGCCTGCCCGCGGTGGTCGTCACCTTCGACCCGCACCCCAAGGAGGTGCTGCGCCCGGGCACCCATCCGCCCCTGCTGGCCCCGCACCACCGGCGGGCCGAACTCATGGCGGACCTGGGCGTGGACGCGGTCCTGGTCCTCCCGTTCACCACGGAGTTCTCCAACCTCTCCCCGGCGGACTTCATCGTGAAGGTCCTCATCGACAAGCTGCGCGCCAAGGCCGTCGTCGAGGGCCCGAACTTCCGCTTCGGCCACCGTGCGGCGGGTGACGTCGTGTTCCTGGCCGAGCTGGGCAAGACGTACGACTTCGAGGTCGAGGTCGTCGACCTGTTCGTGTCCGGCGAGGCGGGCGGCGGCCAGCCGTTCTCCTCGACCCTGACCCGGCGGCTGGTCGGCGAGGGCGATGTCGAGGGCGCGATGGAGATCCTGGGCCGCCCGCACCGGGTCGAGGGCGTGGTGGTGCGTGGCGCCCAGCGGGGCCGGGAGTTGGGCGTACCGACGGCGAACGTCGAGACCCTTCCGCACACCGCGATCCCCGCGGACGGTGTGTACGCCGGCTGGCTGCACGCCCAGGGCGAGATGATGCCTTCCGCGATCTCCGTCGGCACGAATCCGACGTTCGACGGCACGGAGCGCACGGTCGAGGCGCATGTCATCGACCGGGTCGGGCTCGACCTCTACGGCCTGCATGTCGCCGTCGACTTCCTGGCCTACGTCCGCGGCCAGGTGAAGTTCGACTCGCTGGACGCGCTGATCGAGCGGATGGGCGAGGACATCAAGGTCAGCCGCGAACTGACGGCCGCGGCGGAGGCGGGCGACCGCTGACGGCGGCTGCTACGACGCCAAAGGGCGGCCGGTGCCTGACGGGCACCGGCCGCCCTTTGCGTCGGGGCTCTACTGCTGGGGCGGCTGGGGATACGGGTAGGGCGGCTGTTCCTGCTGCGGGTAGGGCTGTCCGGGCTGCTGGGCCTGCCCAGGCTGTCCGGGCATGTACTGACCCTGACCCGGAACGGGCTGCCCGGGCTGATAAGGCTGCTGCGGCTGACCGGGAAGGGGCTGGCCGGGCATCGGCGGGGCCGCCACCGGGGGCGGGTTGCCGTCGTTGGTCCACAGCCCGTGCGCCTGCTGATGGCGTACGAAGTCCTCGGCGACCATCGCCGCGAGGTTGAAGTACGCCTCCCGCACCTTGGGCCGCATCATGTCGAGGTCGACCTCGGCACCGGCGGAGAGATGCTCGTCGAAGGGCACGACGACGACACCGCGGCAGCGGGTCTCGAAGTGACTGACGATGTCCTCGACCTTGATCATCTTCCCGGTCTCGCGCACACCGGAGATGACGGTGAGGGAGCGCGAGACGAGATCGGCGTACCCGTGGGCGGACAGCCAGTCCAGCGTCGTACTGGCACTGGAGGCGCCGTCCACGGAGGGCGTCGAGATGATGATGAGCTGGTCGGCGAGGTCGAGCACACCGCGCATGGCGGAGTAGAGCAGACCGGTGCCGGAGTCGGTGAGGATGATCGGGTACTGCTTGCCGAGCACGTCGATGGCGCGCCGGTAGTCCTCGTCATTGAAAGTGGTGGACACGGCCGGATCGACATCATTGGCGATGATCTCCAGCCCGGACGAGGCCTGGGAGGTGAACCGCCGGATGTCCATGTACGAGTTGAGGTACGGGATCGCCTGGACGAGGTCACGGATGGTGGCCCCGGTCTCGCGACGCACGCGGCGGCCGAGGGTACCGGCGTCCGGGTTGGCGTCGATGGCGAGGATCTTGTCCTGCCGCTCGGTGGCGAGGGTGGACCCGAGGGCGGTGGTGGTCGTGGTCTTGCCGACCCCACCCTTCAGGCTGATGACGGCGATCCGGTAGCAGGACAGCACGGGCGTCCGGATGAGTTCGAGCTTCCGCTGCCGCTCGGCCTCCTCCTTCTTCCCACCGATCTTGAACCGGCCACCGGCGGCTGCGGGCCGCCCGCTCTTCGCCTTCTGCTTCTTGTTGTTGAGCAGCCGATCCGACGACAGTTCCACGGCAGCGGTGTAACCGAGGGGCGCGGCCCCCGGATTGGTCGGCTGCCGCTGATCATGCTGAACCGGCTGAGGCCAGGCGGCCCCGGCCCTGGGGTCGACGGGAGCGGGCTGGTGCGGGGCGACGTGGCCTTGTGGGGGGATGCCGGGCTGGCCCTGCGGGGGTGCGGCGGGCTGAGCCTGTCCCTGCGGGGGTACGCCCCCGTGCTGCGACGCGTCGGCCTGCGGCGGCACGCCCGGGTGGGCCTGCGGCGATGCACCGGCCTGCGGCGGCATCCCCGGCTGGGGCTGACCGTGCGGCGGGAGGCCATGGGGGGCCTGCGGCGGCTGGCCCGGCTGGGGTGCGTTGGGCTGAGGCTGCGCTTGCGGCTGGGCCTGCGGGGGCATGCCGGGCTGTACGGCGCCTTGGCCGGGCACGGGGCCCTGCTGGCCGGGCGCCTGCGGGAAGCCGTAACCGCTGGGCTGGGCGGGGGAGTTGGGGGCGGGCTGACCGGGGGGCGAGGCTGGGGCCGGGGCGCCGGACTGCGGGAATCCGTAACCGCCCTGCGAGTTGGGCGCGGCAGCGGCTTGCGTTCCGGGCTGGGGGAAGCCGTAGCCGCCTTGCGGGGCGGGTGCGTCGGTCGGCTGTGCGGGCGGGGTGGGCTGTGTTCCCGGCTGCGGGAAGCCGTGTCCGGCCTGCGGTGTGGGTGCCGGGGCAGGGTTGTCGGTCGGTAGGGGTGCCGGAGGCTGCTGCGCGGGCACCGGGGCGCTGGGCTGGGGGAAGCCGTATCCGGCCTGCGGCGTGGGCGCCGGGGCAGGGTTGTCGGTCGGCTGACCCGGCTGCGCGGGCACCGGGGCGCCGGGCTGGGGGAGGCCGTAGCCGCCCTGCGGGGCGGGCGCGTCGGTCGGTTGTGCGGGCTGCGTTCCCGGCTGCGGGAATCCGTACGCACCCTGCGGCGCGGGAGCCGGGACCCCGGGCTGCTGCGGGAAGCCGGGGACCGGCTGCTGCGGTGCGGCGGCCGCCGGCGGGGCCGCGGGCGGCTGGTTCCAGGTGGCGGGCGCGGGCTGCGGGGCCTGCGGCTGGAACTGCGGTTGCTGGGTGGGCGCGGGCTGCTGCTGCGCGGCGGGCGCGACCTGGGGCTCGGCGGGAGCCGTCGGCTGCTGCGGCTGTGCGGGCCACTGCGGCGCGGCGGCCGGGGCGGCGGGCTGGTACGAAGGCGGCAGCGGGGGCATCCCGGGCTGCGGTGCCTGCGGGGGAGTCCAGGCGGGCGGCGCGTCCTGCGGGGCATCGGCAACCGCCGGGACGGCGTCCTGCGGCGCGCTGTCCTCCGGTACGGCGTCGGCGGGCACTGCGTCCTGCGGTACGGCGTCTGCCGGTGCGGCCTCGGTCAGGTCCCTGTCCGAGGGCACGGCGTCTTCGGCTACGGCATCCTCCGGCACGGAGTCCGAAGGCTCGGCGTCCGCCGGCTCAGGCTCAGAGGGCTGGGCGTCGGCGGGCTCGGCACCGACGAGATCGGCGTCGACCAGCTTGGCGTCGGCGGGTTCGGCAGCGGCCGAGCCGTCCTCGATCAGCTTGGCGTCCGTCGGCTCGGAACCGGCGGGACCGGCGTCGACCAGTTCGGCGTCCGCGGGCTCGAAGCCGGCGGGACCGGCGTCGACGAGCTCGGCGTCCGCGGGCTCGGAACCGGCAGGACCGCCCTCCGCCGGCTCGGCCTCCGCAGTTGCCGCGTCGGTCGAACCGGCGTTCGCGGACTGAGCGTTCACCGATCCCGGGTTCTCCTCCCCGGCATCCGCAACTTCCGCGTCGGCAGCCGCTGTGTCCTCAGCTTCCGCGACGACCGGCGCGGCATCCACCGAAGGGGTGCCCTCGGCTTCCGCGCCGACCAGCCCTGCAGAAGCCTGCCCGTCCTCCGACGGCCCCGCGTTCACAGGCTCGGACGGCTCCGCGTCCGCCAGTTCGGCGTCGGCCGCTCCCGCGCTCTCCGGCTCGGCGTTCACCAGCCCCGCGTCCGCCGGCTCGACCTGCGCCGGCCCGTCCTCGGCGGGCTCCGCGTCCGGCACCTCCACATCCGCAGGCTCGACGTCGGCCGCTCCGGCACTCACCGGCTCGGCGTCCGCCACGCCCGGATCCAGTTGCCCCGAACCACCGTCAGCCTCCGACGCATCCGAGCCCTCGACCGACGGCGCCCCCGTCAACTCGGGTGACGCCTCAGCCGTACCGCCGACGGAGCCCGCAACCTCTTCCCGGACCTCGGCCGAAGCAGCCGACCGTTCCTCGATCTCCCTCTTCAGGGCAACCGAGGAGAAGCGCATCGTCGCGCCGCTCTCCAGATCGCCGTTCCCGGAGTCGGACTCCTCGGCGGCCGGAGCGGCGGACGTCGCTTCGGAGGGGGCGGAAGCCGGTGCGCTCCACTGGGACACCGGGATGTTCGGTACAGCCGTAGGCGAGGCTCCCTCGCTCGGCGGAGGCGTCACCTGCGGCTCGAAGCCACTGCCCACCGGCAGCCTGGGCACGGCGACCGGTCCACCGGCCGCCGGCGGAGGCGGCGTGAACGGCGCCCCGGGCGCGGGAGCAGCGGGAGGCGTGAAAGGCGCCCCAGGCGCAGGCGCGGGCGGAGCCGGCGGCGTGAAGGGCGCGCCCGGCGCGGGCGACCCCTGCGGAACCGGCGGCGTCAAACCCGGCAGGGACGACGGCAGCGACGTAGGAGAAGGAGTGAACGAAGCCCCCGGGGCGGCGGCCGCCTCACCCGAGGCCGGACCCTGCCCCTGACCCTGACCCGGCCCCTGTGATGCCGTACCGGCAGAGGAACCCGAGCCCCCCGAACCGGCGGAGCCACTCGCGTTCTGGGTGTACCAGGCAGGCGGCGCGTAGTCGATGGTGAACTCACCCGTGACCTCGTTCGCCGACTCCGCGTCGGGCTGGTCATCGCCGGGTGTGGCCCAGCCCCCGCGGATCCCGTCCCGATCGCTGCTCACAATTCCTCCTGGTGTGGTCGAGCACCCCCATGCCGTGCCGGGGCGACCATGCTCGTCGTTCGAAGTCGTCCGAAGTCGTTCGAGGTCGTCCGTTCCAGTCGGCTCTCCCCCTGGGACGCCGACGCCCGGTCCACGGGTTCTGGCGTCGCGCCCGGTCCCAGCCTAATCACCACAGGCATCAGCCCGGCAGGCCCGTCCACCCCCGAGCAACAGCCCACTGCGTCACAGCCTGCCCCGAAGTGACGTACGCAGCCGTCTCATTGGTGAACAAACCGGGCGACACCTGTGAACAATCCGGAACGAAACCGAAGCAAGCAATCAAGTTCGTCCCGAACGACTCGCCACACCACTCCTCGGAGCACCCCGCCACACCCCTCGCCGAACCAGCCCGGACGGCAAGCGGGTTGGCGATCGCAGGAGCGCGCTGCACGTATGCCTCTACTACCTACGCGACAAACACCCCTACGACCACCACCCGTTCACTCCGAGGCGGCCGCGCCCCCGTCGCCCCGCGCCGGCTCCAGGTCGAACTCGCCGTCCCGCGCGCCCAGCACGAAGGCCCGCCACTCCGCCTCGGTGTACCGCAGCACCGTCTCCGGTTCGAGCGAGGACCGCATGGCCACCGCGCCGCCGGGCAGCTGGGCGATCTCGACCCGCTCCTCGTGCGACTCCGTGCCCGGCGCGCTCTCCCACCGCACGCCCGAGATGTCGAGGGCGTACAGCTCGTCCCGCTCCCGCTCCTTGCGCGCCTTGATCTCCGCTTCCGTCTCCGCCATGTCCAGCGACCCCTTCCAGACTTCCGACGTATGGATCATTCGACGTACGGTCCGTCCCGATGTACGGACGACCCCGATGTACGGACGACCCCGACGTCCCCATGATCGGCGCGCTCACCCTAGTGGCCCAGCCTCCGCCGACAGCCCGGTTCCGGAACCGATGCAAGGGCGCCCACCTCTGGCTGGTACCCTGAGTGACGGCCGTTTGTGTACGCACCCCCGGAGCCCCTCGAAGGCTCTGGAGGCCGCGCCCAGCGGATCCCCGCCTCCCGAGTAACGGAAGCTCCCCCGAGACACAGACCGGGGGCACTCGGTGGCAATTTTCGAAGACTACGAGGAGTACGCGTGCCGCTCGACGCCGCTACGAAGAAGCAGATCATCAGCGAGTTCGGTCAGAAGGAGGGCGACACCGGCTCCCCCGAGGTCCAGGTCGCCATGCTCTCGCGCCGCATCTCGGACCTGACCGAGCACCTCAAGACCCACAAGCACGACCACCACTCCCGCCGTGGTCTGCTGATCCTGGTCGGTCAGCGCCGTCGCCTCCTGCAGTACCTGGCGAAGAAGGACATCCAGCGCTTCCGTGCGCTGGTCGACCGCCTGGGCATCCGCCGCGGTGCGGCGGGCGCCAAGTAAGACGCCGTGAAGGGAGCGGTTCCCATCTACAGGGGGCCGCTCCCTTTGCTGTACGTGCGGAGTGTCACAGACGCTTTGTAGTGTGGTAGCACAACGCAATACCTAGGACACAGCACGTACGACACAGCGTGACAGACCCTGCCCGCCGGGTATGGCGACGTCACGACTACGAACGAGGAGAAGCGCACCTCGCCGCCGCCGGTCCTCGGTAGTGGCCCCCGGGGGGAAGCGAGCCCCGGGTGCTTCGATCGAAGACCGGCCCGCACAGCCCGGCGCGCTTCTCCGCAACCGTCCCCCTGCCACACGGGCGGGACAGGGACGAAAGACGAGGAGAAAACGCTAGTGGAGAACGAGACCCACTACGCCGAGGCCGTCATCGACAATGGCGCCTTCGGCACCCGCACCATCCGCTTCGAGACGGGCCGCCTGGCCAAGCAGGCCGCCGGTTCCGCCGTGGCGTACCTGGACGACGACACCATGGTGCTGTCGGCCACCACCGCCTCCAAGAACCCCAAGGACCAGCTCGACTTCTTCCCGCTGACGGTGGACGTCGAGGAGCGGATGTACGCCGCCGGCAAGATCCCCGGCAGCTTCTTCCGCCGTGAGGGTCGGCCGAGCGAGGACGCGATCCTCACCTGCCGCCTCATCGACCGCCCGCTGCGCCCGTCCTTCAAGAAGGGCCTGCGCAACGAGATCCAGGTCGTCGCCACGATCATGGCGCTCAACCCGGACCACCTGTACGACGTCGTGGCGATCAACGCCGCCTCGGCCTCCACCCAGCTGGCCGGTCTGCCCTTCTCCGGCCCGATCGGCGGCGTCCGCGTCGCGCTGATCAACGGCCAGTGGGTGGCCTTCCCGACGCACTCCGAGCTCGAGGACGCCGTCTTCGACATGGTGGTCGCGGGCCGCACCCTGGAGGACGGCGACGTCGCGATCATGATGGTCGAGGCCGAGGCCACCGACAAGACCATCAAGCTGGTCGAGGGCGGCGCCGAGGCGCCGACCGAGGAGGTCGTCGCCGCCGGTCTGGAAGCCGCGAAGCCCTTCATCAAGGTGCTCTGCAAGGCCCAGGCCGACCTCGCCGCGAAGGCCGCCAAGCCGACCGGCGAGTTCCCGATCTTCCTCGACTACCAGGACGACGTCCTGGAGGCGCTGACCGCCGCCGTCAAGCCGGAGCTCGCCTCCGCGCTGACGATCGCGGGCAAGCAGGAGCGCGAGTCGGAGCTGGACCGCGTCAAGGCGCTCGCCGCCGAGAAGCTCCTGCCGGAGTTCGAGGGCCGCGAGAAGGAGATCTCCGCCGCGTACCGCTCGCTGACCAAGACCCTGGTCCGTGAGCGCGTCATCAAGGAGAAGAAGCGCATCGACGGCCGTGGCGTGACGGACATCCGTACGCTCGCCGCCGAGGTCGAGGCCATCCCGCGCGTGCACGGCTCCGCGGTGTTCGAGCGTGGCGAGACCCAGATCCTGGGCGTCACCACCCTCAACATGCTCCGTATGGAGCAGCAGCTCGACACGCTGTCGCCGGTGACGCGCAAGCGCTACATGCACAACTACAACTTCCCGCCGTACTCCACCGGCGAGACCGGCCGCGTCGGCTCCCCGAAGCGCCGCGAGATCGGCCACGGCGCTCTCGCCGAGCGCGCCCTGGTCCCGGTCCTGCCGACGCGCGAGGAGTTCCCCTACGCGATCCGCCAGGTCTCCGAGGCGCTGAGCTCCAACGGCTCGACGTCCATGGGCTCGGTCTGCGCCTCCACCATGTCGCTGCTGAACGCCGGTGTGCCGCTGAAGGCCCCCGTCGCCGGTATCGCCATGGGCCTGATCTCCCAGGAGATCGAGGGCGAGACGCACTACGTCACCCTCACCGACATCCTCGGTGCGGAGGACGCCTTCGGTGACATGGACTTCAAGGTCGCCGGCACCAAGGAGTTCGTGACCGCCCTCCAGCTCGACACCAAGCTCGACGGCATCCCCGCCTCGGTCCTGGCCGCCGCGCTGAAGCAGGCCCGTGACGCCCGCCTCCACATCCTCGACGTGATGATGGAAGCGATCGACACGCCGGACGAGATGTCCCCGAACGCCCCGCGGATCATCACCGTGAAGATCCCCGTGGACAAGATCGGTGAGGTCATCGGCCCCAAGGGCAAGATGATCAACCAGATCCAGGAGGACACCGGCGCCGAGATCACGATCGAGGACGACGGCACCATCTACATCGGGGCCTCCGACGGCCCGGCCGCCGAGGCCGCCCGCACCACGATCAACTCGATCGCCAACCCGACCATGCCGGAGGTCGGCGAGCGCTACCTGGGCACGGTCGTGAAGACGACCACCTTCGGTGCGTTCGTCTCCCTGCTCCCGGGCAAGGACGGTCTGCTGCACATCTCGCAGATCCGTAAGCTCGCCGGCGGCAAGCGCGTGGAGAACGTCGAAGACGTGCTCGGCGTGGGCGCCAAGGTCCAGGTCGAGATCGCCGAGATCGACTCCCGCGGCAAGCTCTCCCTGATCCCCGTGATCGAGGGCGAGGAGTCGGCCGACGACAAGAAGGACGACACCGACAAGTGACGTCGCGTAGCACCACGACGACGGCCCGCACCTCTTCGGAGGCGCGGGCCGTCGCCCGTACCCAAACCCTGATCAAGGGCAGCAATGGCATCGGCACGGTCCGTAAGACGACCCTCCCGGGCGGCCTGCGCATCGTCACCGAGACCCTGCCCTCGGTCCGCTCGGCGACCTTCGGCATATGGGCCCATGTCGGCTCCCGGGACGAGACGCCGTCGCTGAACGGCGCCACGCACTACCTGGAGCACCTGCTCTTCAAGGGCACCGCGCGGCGCAGCGCGCTGGACATCTCCTCCGCCCTCGACGCCGTCGGCGGCGAGATGAACGCGTTCACGGCGAAGGAGTACACGTGCTACTACGCGCGTGTGCTCGACACCGACCTGCCGCTCGCCATCGACGTCGTCTGCGACATGCTGACCGGCTCGCTCATCCTCGAAGAGGACGTCAACGTCGAGCGCGGCGCGATCCTCGAAGAGATCGCCATGACCGAGGACGACCCGGGCGACTGTGTGCACGACCTGTTCGCGCACACCATGTTCGGCGACAACCCCCTCGGCCGCCCGGTCCTCGGCACGGTCGACACCGTCAACGCCCTCACCGCCGACCGCATCCGCCGCTTCTACAAGAAGCACTACGACCCGACCCACCTGGTCGTGGCGGCCGCCGGCAACATCGACCACAACAAGGTCGTACGACAGGTCCGCGCCGCCTTCGAGAAGTCCGGCGCCCTGAAGAACCCCGACGCGGCGCCCATCGCCCCGCGCGACGGCCGCCGCACCCTGCGCGCCTCCGGCCGCGTCGAGCTGATCGGCCGCAAGACCGAGCAGGCCCATGTCGTCCTCGGTATGCCCGGCCTCGCCCGCACCGACGACCGCCGCTGGGCCCTGGGCGTGCTCAACACCGCCCTCGGCGGCGGCATGTCCTCCCGGCTCTTCCAGGAGGTCCGCGAGAAGCGCGGCCTGGCGTACAGCGTGTACTCGTACACCTCCGGCTTCGCCGACTGCGGACTGTTCGGCGTCTACGCCGGCTGCCGGCCCTCGCAGGTGCACGACGTGCTGAAGATCTGCCGCGACGAACTCGACCACGTCGCCCAGCAGGGACTCTCCGACGACGAGATCGGCCGTGCCATCGGCCAGCTCCAGGGCTCCACGGTCCTGGGCCTGGAGGACACCGGCGCGCTGATGAACCGTATCGGCAAGAGCGAACTGTGCTGGGGCGAGCAGATGTCCGTCGACGACATGCTGGCCCGGATAGCCTCGGTCACCCCGGACGACGTCCGCTCGGTGGCCCGGGACGTCCTCGGACAGCGGCCCTCGCTGTCGGTCATCGGCCCGCTGAAGGACAAGCAGGCGTCCCGTCTGCACGATGCGGTCGCGTAAGCCTCTCCCGCGTAAGCCCCTCCCGAAGGAAGCAAGAAGATGAGCAAGCTGCGAGTGGCGGTCCTCGGTGCCAAGGGCCGGATCGGCTCCGAGGCGGTACGGGCCGTGGAGGCCGCCGAGGACATGGAGCTGGTCGCCGCCCTGAGCCGGGGCGACAAGCTGGAGACCCTGGCCGAGACCGGCGCCCAGGTCGCCGTCGAACTGACCACGCCCGACTCGGTGATGGCCAACCTCGACTACTGCCTGAGCCACGGCATCCACGCGGTCGTCGGTACGACGGGCTGGACCGAGGAGCGCCTCGCGCAGCTGAACGGCTGGCTCGCCGACTCCCCGGAGACCGGTGTGCTCATCGCGCCGAACTTCTCCATCGGGGCCGTGCTGAACATGAAGTTCGCGCAGATCGCCGCGCCCTACTTCGAGTCGGTGGAGGTCGTCGAGCTGCACCACCCGAAGAAGGTCGACGCTCCCTCCGGCACCGCCACCCGCACGGCCCAGCTCA
Source organism: Streptomyces cinnabarinus (assembly GCF_027270315.1). Classification (NCBI taxonomy): domain Bacteria; kingdom Bacillati; phylum Actinomycetota; class Actinomycetes; order Kitasatosporales; family Streptomycetaceae; genus Streptomyces; species Streptomyces cinnabarinus. The sequence goes on from NZ_CP114413.1 coordinate 6,505,478, forward strand.
TCGCCGAGGCGCGGCGCGCGGCGGGCACGGCCGAGGCGCCGGACGCCACGGAGACGGCGCTGGACGGCGCGCGCGGCGCGGACGTCGACGGCGTCCCCGTCCACTCCGTCCGCCTGCGCGGCCTGCTGGCCCACCAGGAGGTCCTCCTCGGCGGCGAGGGCGAGACCCTGACCATCCGCCACGACTCCCTGCACCACAGCAGCTTCATGCCGGGCATCCTGCTCGGCGCCCGCCGCGTGGTCACCACCCCGGGCCTGACCTTCGGCCTGGAACACTTCCTGGACTTGGGCCGAGCTGATAGCTGATGCGCGCCAAACTGTCCTACGCCCTCACGGCAGCCGTCCTGCTGGTCTACTTCGTCCTGGTCGGCAGCCGGGGCGTCATGCTCATCAAGGCCGGCACCCTGCTCACCGTCACCTTCGGCGTCTCGGTGCTGATCCTGCCGGTGATCGGCGTGTGGTTCCTGTGGAAGAACACCGAGTTCGTCCGCAAGGCCAACGCCCTCGCCGCGGAACTCGACGCCGAGGGCGGCCTGCCCGTCGACGAGTTGAAGCGCACGCCGAGCGGCCGGATCGACCGTGACTCGGCCGACGAGGTCTTCGCCCGCCGCAAGGCCGAGACGGAGGACGCGCCCGAGGACTGGCGCAGCTGGTTCCGCCTTGCCGTCGCCTACCACGACGCCCGGGACACCCCACGCGCCCGCAAGGCGATGCAACGCGCGATCACCTTGCGGGAAGCGACGCGCTGAGTCGGCGGTACGACGAAGGGCCCGGTCCACCTCCGTGGACCGGGCCCTTCGTTCGTGAGTCAGCCGCGGCCGTTCTCCGAGCCCCAGGCCTCGACCGTGTCCGCGGCCCGGTCGAACGCGTCCGGACGCCCCAGGAAGTCCGAGTTGTGCGTGGTCATCAGCGGCGCCAGATCCTCCGCGGCCCGATCGGAGCGTGCGAGGACCAGGGCCTGCCCCTGCACGGTCCGCGGCAGCCCGAGCCAGCGCACCGGCTGCTGCACCGTCCGCACCGCGACGACCCGGTCCCAGGGCGCCGTACGCGTGGCGAAGAAGCCGACGTGGCGCACACCCCGCGCGCTCACCCACACGCCCATCCGCAGCAGCCGCAGCGAGGCGGAGATCACGACCAGCGCGATGCCGAAGACCACCGCGGCCGAACTCGGAGTGCCGGTCAGCGCGATGATGACCGCCGCGAAGAGCACATAGGAGGCGAGCAGCAGCAGCAGCGCGGCCGCGCCCACGCGCCATGGCCCGGGACGGTAGGGCCGCCGCCAGCGGTCACGGTCGTCGAAGGGCAGCGCGACATCGTCGGCTGCTTCGAAGGCTCGGTCGGCCGTCAGGAAGGGCAGGGGCACGGCTGGTCCTCACTCAATCCATGCTGGGGCTGTGCCCGGTGAGGCTATCGACACAGCTCCGCGCCCACCACCCTCGGGGGTCCGGATGGGGTCAGCGACCGTCTGTCGCCTGCGTCTGCTGCGTTTGCTGCGGTGCCTGGTCCTGGGAGAGCGCCGGCGTCCCGAGGATCAGCGACCCTGCCAGCGCGGACACGATGGTCAGACCCAGCAGCCACCGCCCGGCTATCTGCCCGGCGGTCGCCCGCTCGCGGGGCGGGGGAGTGACATTGCTCTGGAACATCGGGGGTTGCGGCTCCTAACGGACAGTTCGAACGAATCGTTCTCACTGAGACAGACGCACGAGAACCCCAAAAGGTGCCCTCTTCCCCTGATTTCGCAGAACTCGTGCCGGACCGGGACCGAACACCTCACTGTCAGTGCCGGGCCGTAGAGTGGGCGCCGCCCGAGTGAAGTGATGGAAGGACCCTCCGAGTCGTGACCGACACCCCCGCCGACGATCTCAAGCCCAGCTTCCGCAGCGATGTCACCGTCGAGCTGGTCAAGCACAGCGCGGCCGACTCAGACGTGCTGTGGGCCGCCCGTGTCTCCACCGCCGGTGAGCAGTCCCTGGACGAGCTGAAGAAGGACCCCGAGCGCTCCAAGGGCCTCATCAACTACCTGATGCGGGACCGGCACGGCAGCCCCTTCGAGCACAACTCGATGACCTTCTTCATCAGCGCCCCGATCTTCGTCTTCCGCGAGTTCATGCGGCACCGCGTGGGCTGGTCGTACAACGAGGAGTCCGGCCGGTACAGGGAGCTCCAGCCGGTCTTCTACGTCCCCGGCGAGTCCCGCAAGCTCGTCCAGGAGGGCCGCCCGGGCAAGTACGTCTTCGTGGAGGGCACCCAGGCCCAGCAGGAGCTGGTGGGCCACGCCATGGAGGACTCCTACCGCCGGTCCTACGAGGCGTACCAGGAGATGCTCGCCGCCGGCGTCGCCCGCGAGGTCGCCCGCGCGGTGCTGCCCGTCGGCCTGTTCTCCTCGATGTACGCCACCTGCAACGCCCGCTCGCTGATGCACTTCCTCGGCCTGCGCACCCAGCACGAGCTGGCGAAGGTGCCCTCCTTCCCGCAGCGGGAGATCGAGATGGTCGGCGAGAAGATGGAGGCGGAGTGGGCCAGGCTCATGCCGCTCACCCACGCGGCCTTCAATGCGAACGGACGTGTGGCGCCGTAACGCACCCGCGTTCCCGGCCCGGTACAGATGTGCGCATCAGCCTCACGAAGTGTCCGTATTGCGGCATTTAGAGAAGTTCATCTAGCCTGATCAAACGGACCCGGCACTGCTTGAACCCCCGAGCAGGCAGTGCCGGGCTCCATCTTTGTCCTGACTTTTCCCGCACCCCTAGGGCAGACCACGCCTTGAGCAGCGAGTAGCGTGTAACCCATGGCTCCGACCTCCACTCCGCAGACCCCCTTCGGGCGGGTCCTCACCGCTATGGTCACGCCCTTCACGGCGGACGGCGCACTCGACCTCGACGGCGCCCAGCGGCTCGCCGCGCACCTGGTGGACGCAGGCAACGACGGCCTGATCATCAACGGCACCACCGGCGAGTCCCCCACCACCAGCAACGCGGAGAAATCGGATCTCGTACGAGCCGTACTGGAGGCGGTCGGCGACCGGGCCCATGTCGTCGCCGGCGTCGGCACCAACGACACCCACCACAGCCTCCAGCTCGCCCGCCAGGCCGAGCAGACCGGCGCCCACGGCCTCCTGGTCGTCACGCCGTACTACAACAAGCCCCCGCAGGAGGGCCTGTACCGGCACTTCAAGGCCATCGCCGACGCCACCGAGCTGCCGGTGATGCTCTACGACATCCCCGGCCGCAGCGGCGTCCCGATCAACACCGAGACACTCGTCCGGCTCGCCGAGCACCCCCGGATCGTCGCCAACAAGGACGCCAAGGGCGACCTCGGCCGCGCCAGCTGGGCCATCGCCCGCTCCGGCCTGGCCTGGTACTCCGGCGACGACATGCTGAACCTGCCCCTGCTCTCCGTGGGCGCGGTCGGCTTCGTCTCCGTCGTCGGCCATGTCGTCACCCCCGAGCTGCGCGCCCTGGTCGACGCGTACACCAGCGGTGACGTCCAGAAGGCGACCGAGATCCACCAGAAGCTGCTCCCGGTCTACACGGGCATGTTCCGCACCCAGGGCGTCATGACCACCAAGGCCGCACTCACCCAGTTGGGCCTGCCCGCCGGACCGCTGCGCGCCCCGATGGTCGAGTGCTCACCCGAAGAGATCGAACAGCTCAAGATCGATCTTGCCGCGGGCGGGGTACAGCTCTGACAACAGACTTCGCGCGGCCGACCGCGCACCGACTTCACAACTGAATAAGCAGGCCACCGGTGCCTGCGCCACAACGACAACTGCTTCTGCACGAACGTCACGCGCGCCACGTGCCCTACCGGTACGTGGCGCGCGTGGTTGAGGAGAGTCTTTTGAGTCATCCGCATCCTGAACTCGGCTCGCCCCCGCCGCTCCCCGAAGGCGGCCTGCGGGTCACCCCGCTCGGCGGCCTCGGCGAAATCGGCCGGAACATGACCGTCTTCGAGTACGGCGGCCGCCTGCTGATCGTCGACTGCGGAGTGCTGTTCCCCGAGGAGGAGCAGCCCGGAATCGACCTGATCCTGCCCGACTTCTCGTCCATCCGGGACCGCCTCGATGACATCGAGGGCATCGTCCTCACCCATGGCCACGAGGACCACATCGGCGGGGTCCCCTTCCTGCTGCGCGAGAAGCCGGACATCCCGCTGATCGGCTCCAAGCTGACCCTCGCCCTGATCGAGGCCAAGCTCCAGGAGCACCGCATCCGCCCGTACACCCTTGAGGTGGCGGAGGGGAACCGCGAGCGCATCGGCCCCTTCGACTGCGAGTTCATCGCGGTCAACCACTCCATCCCGGACGCCCTGGCCGTCGCCATCCGCACCCCCGCGGGCATGGCGGTCCACACCGGCGACTTCAAGATGGACCAGCTCCCGCTGGACAGCCGCCTCACCGACCTGCACGCCTTCGCGCGTCTGAGCGAGGAGGGCATCGACCTCCTCCTCGCCGACTCGACGAACGCGGAGGTCCCGGGCTTCGTCCCGCCCGAGCGGGACATCTCCAACGTCCTGCGGCAGGTCTTCGCCGGCGCCCGCAAGCGGATCATCGTGGCGAGCTTCGCCAGCCACGTCCACCGCATCCAGCAGATCCTGGACGCGGCCCATGAGTACGGCCGCCGCGTCGCCTTCGTGGGCCGCTCCATGGTCCGCAACATGGGGATCGCGCGGGACCTGGGCTATCTGAAGGTCCCGCCGGGCCTGGTGGTCGACGTCAAGACGCTGGACGACCTCCCGGACAACGAGGTGGTCCTCGTCTGCACGGGTTCCCAGGGCGAGCCCATGGCGGCCCTGTCCCGCATGGCCAACCGGGACCACCAGATCCGCATCGTCGACGGCGACACGGTGATCCTGGCGTCCTCGCTCATCCCCGGCAACGAGAACGCGGTCTACCGCGTGATCAACGGCCTGACCCGCTGGGGCGCGAACGTCGTCCACAAGGGCAACGCCAAGGTCCACGTCTCCGGCCACGCGTCCGCGGGCGAGCTCCTGTACTTCTACAACATCTGCCGCCCCAAGAACCTGATGCCGGTGCACGGCGAATGGCGCCACCTGCGCGCCAACGCCGAGCTGGGCGCCCTCACAGGTGTCCCGCACGACCGCATCGTCATCGCCGAGGACGGCGTGGCCGTCGACCTCATCGAGGGCAAGGCCAAGATCTCCGGCAAGGTCCAGGCGGGTTACGTCTACGTCGACGGCCTCTCCGTCGGCGATGTCGGCGAGCCGGCTCTGAAGGACCGCAAGATCCTCGGCGACGAGGGCATCATCTCGGTCTTCGTGGTCATGGACTCGTCCACCGGCAAGATCACGGGCGGCCCGCACATCCAGGCCCGCGGCTCCGGCATCGAGGACTCCGCCTTCGGGGACGTCATCCCGAAGATCACGGAGGTCCTGGAGCGGTCGGCCCAGGACGGCGTGGTGGAGCCCCACCAGCTCCAGCAGCTCATCCGCCGCACGCTCGGCAAGTGGGTCTCCGACACCTATCGCCGCAGGCCGATGATCCTGCCGGTGGTGGTGGAGGTCTGACGGACCGTCGGTCCTCAGCCGCGTGAACCCGGAGCGGGGCGCCTCGATTTGCAACGGGGCGCCCCGCTCCAGTACGTTTACGGCTCCACCTCAACGGGCACCCGGCCGCTTCGTGCGCCGGAACAAGTCCCCGAAGGGGATGGAAAATCCGACTCGGAACTTCTGATAAAGTCGGAACCGCCGGAAAGGGAAACGCGAGAGCGAGAACCTGGAAAGCACCGAGGAAATCGGATCGGAAAGATCTGATAGAGTCGGAAACGCAAGACCGAAGGGAAGCCCGGAGGAAAGCCCGAGAGGGTGAGTACAAAGGAAGCGACCGTTCCTTGAGAACTCAACAGCGTGCCAAAAATCAACGCCAGATATGTTGATACCCCGTCTCTCCCGTTCGGGAGGACGAGGTTCCTTTGAAATAACACAGCGAGGACGCTGTGAACGGTCGGATCATTCCTCCGACTGTTCCGCTCTCGTGGTGTCGTCCCGATTACGGGAAAACATTCACGGAGAGTTTGATCCTGGCTCAGGACGAACGCTGGCGGCGTGCTTAACACATGCAAGTCGAACGATGAAGCCCTTCGGGGTGGATTAGTGGCGAACGGGTGAGTAACACGTGGGCAATCTGCCCTTCACTCTGGGACAAGCCCTGGAAACGGGGTCTAATACCGGATATCACTCTCGCAGGCATCTGTGAGGGTCGAAAGCTCCGGCGGTGAAGGATGAGCCCGCGGCCTATCAGCTTGTTGGTGAGGTAATGGCTCACCAAGGCGACGACGGGTAGCCGGCCTGAGAGGGCGACCGGCCACACTGGGACTGAGACACGGCCCAGACTCCTACGGGAGGCAGCAGTGGGGAATATTGCACAATGGGCGAAAGCCTGATGCAGCGACGCCGCGTGAGGGATGACGGCCTTCGGGTTGTAAACCTCTTTCAGCAGGGAAGAAGCGAAAGTGACGGTACCTGCAGAAGAAGCGCCGGCTAACTACGTGCCAGCAGCCGCGGTAATACGTAGGGCGCAAGCGTTGTCCGGAATTATTGGGCGTAAAGAGCTCGTAGGCGGCTTGTCACGTCGGGTGTGAAAGCTCGGGGCTTAACCCCGAGTCTGCATTCGATACGGGCTAGCTAGAGTGTGGTAGGGGAGATCGGAATTCCTGGTGTAGCGGTGAAATGCGCAGATATCAGGAGGAACACCGGTGGCGAAGGCGGATCTCTGGGCCATTACTGACGCTGAGGAGCGAAAGCGTGGGGAGCGAACAGGATTAGATACCCTGGTAGTCCACGCCGTAAACGGTGGGAACTAGGTGTTGGCGACATTCCACGTCGTCGGTGCCGCAGCTAACGCATTAAGTTCCCCGCCTGGGGAGTACGGCCGCAAGGCTAAAACTCAAAGGAATTGACGGGGGCCCGCACAAGCAGCGGAGCATGTGGCTTAATTCGACGCAACGCGAAGAACCTTACCAAGGCTTGACATACACCGGAAACGTCCAGAGATGGGCGCCCCCTTGTGGTCGGTGTACAGGTGGTGCATGGCTGTCGTCAGCTCGTGTCGTGAGATGTTGGGTTAAGTCCCGCAACGAGCGCAACCCTTGTTCTGTGTTGCCAGCATGCCCTTCGGGGTGATGGGGACTCACAGGAGACCGCCGGGGTCAACTCGGAGGAAGGTGGGGACGACGTCAAGTCATCATGCCCCTTATGTCTTGGGCTGCACACGTGCTACAATGGCCGATACAATGAGCTGCGATACCGCAAGGTGGAGCGAATCTCAAAAAGTCGGTCTCAGTTCGGATTGGGGTCTGCAACTCGACCCCATGAAGTTGGAGTTGCTAGTAATCGCAGATCAGCATTGCTGCGGTGAATACGTTCCCGGGCCTTGTACACACCGCCCGTCACGTCACGAAAGTCGGTAACACCCGAAGCCGGTGGCCCAACCCCTTGTGGGAGGGAGCTGTCGAAGGTGGGACTGGCGATTGGGACGAAGTCGTAACAAGGTAGCCGTACCGGAAGGTGCGGCTGGATCACCTCCTTTCTAAGGAGCACTTCTAGGCTGCCTCGGCAGTCCAGAGGCCAGTACATCGGCGAATGTCCGGTGCTGGTTGCTCATGGGTGGAACGTTGATTATTCGGCACACTTGACCGTCTTCTCCTTCCAGTACTGCTCTTCGGAGCGTGGAACGTTGAGGGAAGCGGGGAGTGTGCCGGGCACGCTGTTGGGTGTCTGAGGGCACGGCCGTAAAGGTCTGTCTTCGGATGCCGGCCCCAGTGCACTCGGACCGTTAAGGGTTCGGGGTGATGGGTGGCTGGTCGTTGTTTGAGAACTGCACAGTGGACGCGAGCATCTGTGGCCAAGTTTTTAAGGGCGCACGGTGGATGCCTTGGCACCAGGAACCGATGAAGGACGTGGGAGGCCACGATAGTCCCCGGGGAGTCGTCAACCAGGCTTTGATCCGGGGGTTTCCGAATGGGGAAACCCGGCAGTCGTCATGGGCTGTCACCCGCTGCTGAACACATAGGCAGTGTGGAGGGAACGCGGGGAAGTGAAACATCTCAGTACCCGCAGGAAGAGAAAACAACCGTGATTCCGGGAGTAGTGGCGAGCGAAACTGGATGAGGCCAAACCTACGACGTGTGAGACCCGGCAGGGGTTGCGTCGTGGGGGTTGTGGGATCTCTCTTTCACAGTCTGCCGGCTGTGAGGCGAGTCAGAAACCGTTGATGTAGGCGAAGGACATGCGAAAGGTCCGGCGTAGAGGGTAAGACCCCCGTAGTCGAAACGTCAGCGGCTTGCTTGAGAGACACCCAAGTAGCACGGGGCCCGAGAAATCCCGTGTGAATCTGGCGGGACCACCCGCTAAGCCTAAATATTCCCTGGTGACCGATAGCGGATAGTACCGTGAGGGAATGGTGAAAAGTACCGCGGGAGCGGAGTGAAATAGTACCTGAAACCGTGTGCCTACAAGCCGTGGGAGCGTCGGACGGAGAGCTTGCTCTTCGTCTCGTGACTGCGTGCCTTTTGAAGAATGAGCCTGCGAGTTTGCGGTGTGTTGCGAGGTTAACCCGTGTGGGGAAGCCGTAGCGAAAGCGAGTCCGAATAGGGCGACATAGTAGCGCGCTCAAGACCCGAAGCGGAGTGATCTAGCCATGGGCAGGTTGAAGCGGAGGTAAGACTTCGTGGAGGACCGAACCCACCAGGGTTGAAAACCTGGGGGATGACCTGTGGTTAGGGGTGAAAGGCCAATCAAACTCCGTGATAGCTGGTTCTCCCCGAAATGCATTTAGGTGCAGCGTCGTGTGTTTCTTGCCGGAGGTAGAGCACTGGATAGGCGATGGGCCCTACCGGGTTACTGACCTTAGCCAAACTCCGAATGCCGGTAAGTGAGAGCGCGGCAGTGAGACTGTGGGGGATAAGCTCCATGGTCGAGAGGGAAACAGCCCAGAGCATCGACTAAGGCCCCTAAGCGTACGCTAAGTGGGAAAGGATGTGGAGTCGCAGAGACAACCAGGAGGTTGGCTTAGAAGCAGCCACCCTTGAAAGAGTGCGTAATAGCTCACTGGTCTAGTGATTCCGCGCCGACAATGTAGCGGGGCTCAAGCGTACCGCCGAAGTCGTGTCATTGCGATATATACCCCCAACGGGGATCGTGATGGGTAGGGGAGCGTCGTGTGCCGGGTGAAGCAGCCGCGGAAGCGAGTTGTGGACGGTTCACGAGTGAGAATGCAGGCATGAGTAGCGATACAAACGTGAGAAACGTTTGCGCCGATTGACTAAGGGTTCCTGGGTCAAGCTGATCTGCCCAGGGTAAGTCGGGACCTAAGGCGAGGCCGACAGGCGTAGTCGATGGATAACCGGTTGATATTCCGGTACCCGCTGTGAAGCGTCAAACATCGAGCATCGTGATGCTAAGGCCGTGAAGCCGCCCTGATCTCTTCGGAGTTGAGGGGAGTGGTGGAGCCGCCGGACCAAGCGGTTAGTAGGTGAGTGATGGGGTGACGCAGGAAGGTAGTCCATCCCGGGCGGTGGTTGTCCCGGGGTAAGGGTGTAGCCCGAGTGGTAGGCAAATCCGCCACTTATACAGGGTGAGACCTGATGCCGAGCCGATTGTGGTGAAGTGGATGATCCTATGCTGTCGAGAAAAGCCTCTAGCGAGTTTCATGGCGGCCCGTACCCTAAACCGACTCAGGTGGTCAGGTAGAGAATACCGAGGCGTTCGGGTGAACTATGGTTAAGGAACTCGGCAAAATGCCCCCGTAACTTCGGGAGAAGGGGGGCCATGTCTGGTGAGAGGACTTGCTCCTCGAGCTGGGTGTGGCCGCAGAGACCAGCGAGAAGCGACTGTTTACTAAAAACACAGGTCCGTGCGAAGCCGTAAGGCGATGTATACGGACTGACGCCTGCCCGGTGCTGGAACGTTAAGGGGACCGGTTAGTCCGACTTCGGTCGGGCGAAGCTGAGAACTTAAGCGCCAGTAAACGGCGGTGGTAACTATAACCATCCTAAGGTAGCGAAATTCCTTGTCGGGTAAGTTCCGACCTGCACGAATGGCGTAACGACTTCTCGACTGTCTCAACCATAGGCCCGGTGAAATTGCACTACGAGTAAAGATGCTCGTTTCGCGCAGCAGGACGGAAAGACCCCGGGACCTTTACTACAGTTTGATATTGGTGTTCGGTTCGGCTTGTGTAGGATAGCTGGGAGACTTTGAAACGCGGACGCCAGTTCGCGGTGAGTCGTCGTTGAAATACCAGTCTGGTCGTGCTGGATGTCTAACCTGGGTCCGTGATCCGGATCAGGGACAGTGTCTGATGGGTAGTTTAACTGGGGCGGTTGCCTCCTAAAGAGTAACGGAGGCGCCCAAAGGTTCCCTCAGCCTGGTTGGCAATCAGGTGTTGAGTGTAAGTGCACAAGGGAGCTTGACTGTGAGACCGACGGGTCGAGCAGGGACGAAAGTCGGGACTAGTGATCCGGCGGTGGCTTGTGGAAGCGCCGTCGCTCAACGGATAAAAGGTACCCCGGGGATAACAGGCTGATCTTCCCCAAGAGTCCATATCGACGGGATGGTTTGGCACCTCGATGTCGGCTCGTCGCATCCTGGGGCTGGAGTCGGTCCCAAGGGTTGGGCTGTTCGCCCATTAAAGCGGTACGCGAGCTGGGTTTAGAACGTCGTGAGACAGTTCGGTCCCTATCCGCTGCGCGCGCAGGAATATTGAGAAGGGCTGTCCCTAGTACGAGAGGACCGGGACGGACGAACCTCTGGTGTGCCAGTTGTTCTGCCAAGGGCATGGCTGGTTGGCTACGTTCGGGAGGGATAACCGCTGAAAGCATCTAAGCGGGAAGCCTGCTTCGAGATGAGTATTCCCACCCACTTGATGGGGTAAGGCTCCCAGTAGACGACTGGGTTGATAGGCCGGATCTGGAAGCCCAGTAATGGGTGGAGGTGACCGGTACTAATAGGCCGAGGGCTTGTCCTCAGTTGCTCGCGTCCACTGTGTTGGTTCTGAAACCACGAACAGCCCCACGTCCATGGATGTGGTGCGGCATTGTTCGACAGTTTCATAGTGTTTCGGTGGTCATAGCGTGAGGGAAACGCCCGGTTACATTCCGAACCCGGAAGCTAAGCCTCACAGCGCCGATGGTACTGCAGGGGGGACCCTGTGGGAGAGTAGGACGCCGCCGAACAAAACTTGATAAGGGTCAGACCCGGAACTTCGGTTTCGGGTCTGACCCTTTTTTGCTGTCCGTCACCTCAAGTTCACGTTGCGGAACCAATATCCGAAGCATGGGTACTGCTGCAATGCTCAGAGCCGCCGGCGTCGGCATCGGCGACGAGGTCGTCGTACCGGCCTTCGGGAACGCCGAGGTCGCCGAGGCCGTGGTCCTGGCGGGGGCGCTTCCGGTGTTCGCCGACATAGATCCGGTGACGTACTGCTTGGACGCGGCCGCCGTGGAGGCGGTCGTGACCCCGCGTACCGCGGCTGTCGTGGTCGTGCACCGCTTCGGGCGGTCCGCCGATATCGCGCGGCTGCACTGGATCGGACAGCAGCACGGGCTGCTCGTACTGGAACAGGGCGAGTCCGAGGTGCCGTACGACGAGATTGCTCAGCGGCGGCAGCGGGCCGCCTATCTGGACTCGAAGTTGAAGGGTGTGTGGACGCCCGACGGGGGTGACGGGCACACCTACCAGCAGTACGTCGTGCGCGTGCCCGGGAACGGGCGGCCCGACCGGGATGCCTTCGCTCGCGCCGTGCGGGCGCGGGGAGTTGACTGCAAGGTGCCGGTGAAGACGCCCGTGCACCGACTGCCGGAGTACCGGCGGTGTGTGTCGCTGCCGCAGACGGAGCGGGCCGCCGACGAGACGCTGACGCTTCCCGTCGACGCCGCGCTGACCAAGCGGGACATGCAGAGGATCGTCTCTGCCTGCAATGCCCTGGGCGGACTGCTCCAGCCTGCGGTCTGAGCGCGCTCGCTAGGTGCGCTTCTTGGGGTGGGCGCGGAAGAACTCCCACATCAGGTCTGTGGCGTTGACGGTGGTGTCGGTGAACGCCATGTCGTTGTTGGAACCGCCGGGCCATGAGTGGAACATCTCGGACAGTCGATAGCTGACCACTTGGGAGCCGTCCGCGCATTGTGCCGTAGTTCGGGTGGTCTGTTTCTCCACCTTCTTGGGAGAGCCCCGCTCGCAGCGCAGGCGTTTCTCCCAGGCTTTGGTGCCGGCGTCGAATTCGTCGTAGTACTTGTCCAGTTCGCCGATGAACGTGATGACGGAGACCGGGGATTCGGGGACGTAGGTCTTGTCCTCCAGCGCGGATCCGATGTAGCCGCCGCTGACCGGGGCGATGGCGGCGAAGGTGTCGTGGAGTTCCACCGCGGCCTTGAAGGACATGTCGCCGCCGTTGGAGATGCCGGTCGCGTAGATGCGGTCCGGGTCGGCGTTCCACTTGTCGGTGAAGCGGTCGGTGATCGTGCGCAGGAAGCCGATGTCGTCCTCGGAGCCGCAGCAGATCAGGGCGTTGAAGCCCTCGTTGTAGCCGTTGGGGTAGACGACCAGGAAGTTCTCCTTGTCGGCCTTCGCGGTTAGGCCGGTGATCAGCTCCGCGTACTCGCCGGTGCCGGGGTAGGGGTGCATGGCGATCACCAGGGGGAGGCGCTTGTCCGGGGTGTAGCCGGGAGGGGCGTGCACCTTGTAGGAGCGGGGGGTGCCTTTCCAGTCGAGCTCGACCGACTGGTCGCCGGGGCGCGGGACTTCCTTCTGCGGCTTCGGTGACGGGCTGGGCTTCTCGGCGGCAGTGGAGCCTCGCGAGCCGGGTTTCGACTCGGGTTCCGAGTCGGTGGAGCACGCTGTCAGGCAGAGGGCCGTGATCAGGGCCGCGGCGGTGAGTGGGCCGCGTAAGGATGTGATGCCTCGGGTCAGCATGCGCCGCATGGTGGCAGGAGGCGGCGGCCCGGTCCAGAGGAATGGGTGGTTCGAACCACGGGCGAATTCAGGGTATGATCTAACTCGTTGCCACGCGGGAGACCGCGAAGGGAACAGGCCCCTATAGCTCAGTCGGTAGAGCGTCTCCATGGTAAGGAGAAGGTCAACGGTTCGATTCCGTTTGGGGGCTCCACAGCACAAGGCCCTCGCCCTTTCGGGCGGGGGCCTTTCGCATGTCCGCCCTCTCGGGCTCAGTCCTTGTGGAGGCCGGGTACGCGCATCGCGAGGATCGCCATGTCGTCGGACGGGGCGTCCGAGGCGAAGCGCTCCACGGCGCGCATGATGCGGGCGGCGACCGCGCCGGCGGTCAGGCCCGTGCAGGTCGTCAGGACGTCGGTGAGGCCGTCGTCGCCGAGCATGCGGCTGCCCTCGCGGCGCTCGGTGACGCCGTCCGTGACGCACAGCAGGACGTCGCCGGGGTCGAGGGTGACGGTCTGCTCGTACAGCTCCAGGTCCTCCATGACGCCCAGCAACGGCTGGGGTTCGGCGGCCGGTTCGACGGTGCCGTCCTGGCGCAGGCGCAGCGGGAGGGGGTGGCCGGCGCAGACCACCTTCAACTCCGCGCTGCCGTCCTCCTGAGGGCGCAGCTCGCCGTAGAGGAGGGTCAGGAAGCGGCTGCGGGCGCCCTCGTCGAGGATCGCGGAGTTGAGGCGCTCCAGGACCGCCGGGCCGCTGAGGCCCTCGCGTGCGAGGAGGCGCAGGGCGTGCCGGGCGAGGCCGGTGACCGCGGCCGCGTTCGGGCCGGTGCCGCAGACGTCGCCGATGGCGAAGCCGTAGGCGCCGTCACTGATCGGGAAGAGGTCGTAGAAGTCACCGCCGACCTCGTTGCCCTCGCCGGCCGCGCGGTAGATGACCTCGACCTCCACGCCGTCGATGACGGGGAGTTCGGGTGGCAGGAGGCTGCGCTGGAGGGACTGGCTGATGGCGGTGCGCTCGGAGTACAGCCGGGCGTTGTCGAGGGCCAGGGCGGCCCGGCGGGAGAGGTCCTCGGCCAGCTCCAGGATCTCCTGGCGGAAGTGCTCGTCCGTGGGCTTGCCGAGGGTGAGCATGCCGATGACGCGGTTGCGGGCCACCAGCGGCAGGACGACCGTCTCGCCGCCGACCGCGGACGCCGTGGCGAGGGTCGGGCCGATGCCGGAGCTGACGCGGGCGAGGGAGCCCAGGCCGAGGCTGCGCATGGAGGTGCGCAGGGCGGCCTCGTGGGCGGCCTGCGCGGGAGCGGACCAGATACGGGCGCCGGGGGTGGGGACGGGGTCGGGCGGGGCGATCTTGGAGAGCAACGACTTGATGCCGTCGATGAGTTCCTCGTCCTCGTGCAGGACGTAGGAGAGGTAGGGCTCGGAGGCCTGGTCGGCGATGGTGTAGACGGCGCACCAGGTGGCCAGGGTGGGAACCGTCATCTGGGCCATCAGGGCGAGGGTCTGGTCGCGGTCCAGGGTGCCGGCGAGCAGGTCGGAGGCCTCGACCAGGAAGCTCAGTGAGCCGCGGCGCAGTCGTTCCAGCTCGCCGAGGCGGGCCGACTCGACGGCCAGCGCGATGCGGTCGGCGGCGAACTGCAGGCGCAGGGCCTCTTCGTTGGAGTATCTGCTCGGGGCCTCGGCGGCGACGCCGAGGGAGCCGGTGAGGCGGCCCTCGACCTTCAGCGGGACGGTGACCACCGAGCGCATGCCGGTGCCGCTGAGGAGCGGGACGGCGCCGGGGACGGCGGTGAGGTCGTCGTGGACGGCGGGCATCCGGGCCGAGCCGTAGCGGCCGGGGCCGGCCTCGACGGGCACGCGCGCGAAGCGCTGGCGGGCGGAGGGCAGGCCGGTGGAGGCGCGGACCTCCAACTCCGTCTCGTCGTCGGTGGCCAGGAGCAGGAAGGCGGAGTCGCCGTCGAGCATGTCGCGGGCGCGCTCCACCGTGCGCTGGAGGAGGCCGTCGAGGTCGTCCGGGGCCGGGGAGCCGATGAACACCTCGAAGGGGTCGGTGCTCTGGCCCTCGCCGGAGCCGCCGGCGTCGGAGGTCAGGATGCGCAACGGCGTCTGGAGGACCGCGCGTTCGTGGTCCCGGACGAGGAGGCAGACCGTGGACGGCTCGCCGCCGGTGTCGCGGACCCGGAGGTGGGAGGCGTACACCGGGGTGACCCGGCCGTTGGCGTCGCGGATGCCGTAACTGCCCTCCCAGCGGGAGAGTTGGAGGGCCTCCGCGATGCCGGTGCTGGTGCCCGGGGTGTGCGGCCAGGCGGCGAGGTCGGTGAGGGGCTTGCCGGTGACCTGCTCGGCGGCGTAGCCGAAGAGTTCCTCGGCGTCCTCGTTCCACGCGGAGATGGAGCCGGTGCGGTCGATCTGGACGACGGCGACGCGGACGCGGCCGTCGGCCAGCGGGAGGAGGTCGGCGGGGAGCGAGGGACCCGCGGCGCGGGTGCCCACCGGGCGCTCGGGGAGGTCGAGTCGGAACCAGACCTGCTTGTGGGTGGGCGTGTAGTCGACGCCCCAGCGGTTGGCCAGCGCTCGGCACAGCTGGAGGCCGCGGCCGCCCTCGCGTTCGGGGCTGCCCATGTCGTCAGCCACCCCCTGGAGCGGGATGTCGCGCTCCGGGTAGCGGTCGGCGACCTCGATGCGGACGCCGTCGTCGGTGCGCAGGCACAGGACGTCGGCCGAAGTGCCCGCGTGCACCACGGCGTTGGTCACCAGTTCGCTGGTGAGGACCACGGCGTCGTCGAGGATGTCGGCGAAGCCCCAGCCCTGGAGGGTGTCGCGGACGAAGGAGCGGGCGCTCGCGACCGAGCGCCCGACGGGCTCGAAGCTGGCGGCCGCGCGCGCGGTGATCACAGAACTCCTCGACCGGTTGTCGCTGTGCAGGGCTCCCTGGCCGACCGGCTCCTGCCGCTGGTGCGGCAGGCCGTCCGTCGGCCGGGGGTCCGAGGGCTGCTCCCCCGGGATCAGTCCGGTGGTCATGTTGCGGCCGCCCCTCCGATGCCCGCTCGTTTCCGTGCCACCGCCCTAGCCGGACGGACCGGTGCGGCTGGACAGCCGCATGCAAGGTTACTTACCTTCGCCGTCCACGCGGATGCCGGTCTGCAGTGTTTCCGCCCGGAGGGTGTGCGGACGGTGTGTGAAGCTGCCGAACTGTTATGGCCGGGTTCGGCGGGGGTGAAACACTGGGCAAGCTTCTTGTGAAGGTCCTGGCAGGCTGGGTGTCTTCCGCGTAAGGCGGGCAGCAGCCCGTGATGCGGCCTGGTGGTATCCGGCAGGATTACGCAGCAGTAACCGGTGCGCCCAACCGGCGCGCCGGGAGTACGGCAGTGAAGGTCGACCCCTGCGGGAGGGACACAGTGGAGTCTGGCGCAGCGACGCGGGGCACGAAGACGCGCGCGAAAGGCGGACAGTCCCTGATGAACCAGCGCAAGCCGCGTGGCGGGACCACCGCGGTGGACACGGCTTCCCTGAACCGGCTGCTGGCGGCCCTCGTCTCGATGCGGGACGGGAACTTCCGCAAGCGGCTGACGGTCTCCGGCGACGGCGTGATGTCCGAGATCGCGGCCGTGTTCAACGAGGTGGCCGACCGGAATCTGCATCTGACCGGTGAGCTGTCCCGGGTGCGGCGCATGGTGGGCCGCGAGGGCAAGCTCACGGAACGGCTGGAAACAGGCGCCTGTGAGGGCTCCTGGGCGGCCGCGATCGACGCCTCCAACGCCCTGGTGGACGATCTCGTACGGCCCGTGTCCGAGGTCGGCCGGGTGCTCTCCGCGGTCGCGGAGGGTGATCTGTCGCCGCGCATGGAGCTGCGGACGCAGGCCCCGGACGGCACCGGGCATCCGCTGCGCGGGGAGTTCCTGAAGGTCGGCCGTACCGTCAACAATCTGGTCGACCAGCTGTCCACGTTCACCGACGAGGTCACCCGGGTGGCCAGTGAGGTGGGCACCGAGGGCAAGCTGGGCGGTCAGGCACGCGTGCGTGGCATGTCGGGTTCGTGGAAGGACCTCACGGACTCCGTCAACACGATGGCGTACCGGCTGACCGCGCAGGTCCGCGACATCGCGCTGGTGACCACCGCGGTCGCCAAGGGCGATCTGTCGCGGAAGGTCACGGTTCATGTGGCCGGCGAGATGCTGGAGCTGAAGAACACCGTCAACACGATGGTGGACCAGCTGTCGTCGTTCTCCTCCGAGGTGACCCGGGTCGCGCGCGAGGTGGGCACCGAGGGCGAGCTCGGCGGGCAGGCGCAGGTGCCGGGTGTGGCGGGCGTGTGGAAGGACCTCACCGATTCGGTGAACCTCATGGCCGGCAACCTCACCGCCCAGGTGCGCGGGATCTCCCAGGTGACCACCGCGGTCGCCAACGGTGATCTGTCGCAGAAGGTGACCGTGTCGGCGCGCGGTGAGGTCGCGCAGCTCGCGGACACCATCAACCAGATGACCGAGACGCTGCGGATCTTCGCCGACGAGGTCACGCGCGTGGCCAACGAGGTCGGCGCCGAGGGGCAGCTGGGTGGCCAGGCCAATGTGCCGGGTGCGGCGGGGACGTGGAAGGACCTGACGGACTCCGTCAACACGGTCTTCCGGAACCTGACGATCCAGGTGCGGGACATCGCCGCGGTGACGACGGCCGTGGCCAACGGTGACCTCTCGCAGAAGGTCACCGTGGATGTGGCCGGCGAGATGCTGGAGCTGAAGAACACCGTCAACGGCATGGTCGACCAGCTGTCGTCCTTCGGTTCCGAGGTCACGCGCGTGGCGCGCGAGGTCGGTGTCGAGGGTGAGCTGGGCGGGCAGGCGCAGGTACCGGGGGCGGCGGGGACGTGGAAGGACCTGACGGACTCCGTCAACACCGCGTTCCGCAACCTCACCGGGCAGGTCCGCAACATCGCGCAGGTGACGACGGCCGTGGCCAACGGTGACCTGTCGCAGAAGGTCACCGTGGACGTCTCCGGCGAGATGCTCCAGCTGAAGAACACCGTGAACACGATGGTGGACCAGCTCTCGGCCTTCGCCGACCAGGTGACGCGGATGGCCCGGGACGTGGGCACGGAGGGGCGCCTGGGCGGTCAGGCGGTCGTACCGGGGGTGTCCGGCACCTGGAAGGAGCTGACCGACTCCGTCAACTTCATGGGTGGCAACCTCACCTCGCAGGTGCGGCAGATCGCCCAGGTGACCACCGCGGTGGCGCGCGGCGATCTCTCCCAGAAGATCGACGTCGACGCGCGGGGCGAGATCCTGGAGCTGAAGAACACCATCAACACGATGGTCGACCAGCTCTCCGGCTTCGCCGAGCAGGTGACCCGGGTGGCCCGTGAGGTGGGCACCGAGGGGCGGCTCGGCGGGCAGGCGCAGGTGCCCGGTGTGGCCGGTGTGTGGCGGGACCTGACCGACTCCGTGAACGGCATGGCCGGCAACCTCACCGCGCAGGTGCGCGGGATCTCGCAGGTCGCCACCGCGGTGGCCCGGGGCGACCTGTCCCAGAAGATCACCGTGGACGCGCGCGGGGAGATCCTGGAGCTGAAGAACACCCTGAACACGATGGTCGACCAGCTGTCCTCCTTCGCGGAGGAGGTCACCAGGGTGGCCCGTGAGGTGGGTACGGAGGGACAGCTCGGCGGGCAGGCCGAGGTGCAGGGGGTCTCCGGCACCTGGAAGGACCTCACGCAGTCCGTGAACTTCATGGCGAACAACCTGACCATTCAGGTGCGCAACATCGCCGAGGTCACCACCGCAGTCGCCAAGGGCGACCTGTCGAAGAAGATCACCGTCGACGCCAAGGGCGAGATCCTCGAACTCGTCACCACCGTCAACACGATGGTGGACCAACTGTCCTCGTTCGCCGAACAGGTGACCCGGGTGGCCCGTGAGGTGGGCACCGAGGGCATCCTGGGCGGCCAGGCGCATGTTCCCGGTGTGGTCGGCATCTGGAAGGACCTCAGCGACAACGTCAACCTGATGGCCAAGAACCTGACCATGCAGGTGCGGAACATCTCCCAGGTCGCGGCGGCCGTCGCCAACGGTGACCTGACCCGGACGGTGACGATCGAGGCGCGCGGCGAGGTCGCGCAGCTCGCGGACACCTTCAACACCATGGTGAAGACGCTGAGTTCGTTCGCCGACCAGGTCACCAAGGTGGCCCGTGAGGTGGGCACGGACGGCATCCTGGGCGGCCAGGCGCGGGTGCCCGGTGTGGCCGGTACCTGGAAGGACCTCACCGAGTCGGTGAACCAGATGGCGTCCAACCTGACCGGTCAAGTGCGCAACATCGCCATGGTCACCACCGCCATCGCCAAGGGCGATCTGACCAAGAAGATCGACATCGACGCGCGGGGCGAGATCCTGGAGCTGAAGACGACCATCAACACGATGGTCGACCAGCTCTCGTCCTTCGCCGAGGAGGTCACCCGCGTCGCCCGCGAGGTGGGCACCGAGGGACAGCTCGGCGGCCAGGCTCGCGTGCGTGACGTGGACGGCACCTGGCGGGACCTGACCGAGTCGGTGAACGAGATGGCCGGGAACCTGACCCGGCAGGTGCGTGCCATCGCGCGCGTGGCGACCGCGGTGACCCGCGGTGACCTGAACCTGAAGATCGACGTCGACGCGTCCGGCGAGATCCAGGAACTCCAGGACTACATCAACAAGATGATCGCCAACCTGCGTGACACCACGATCGCCAACAAGGAACAGGACTGGCTCAAGGGCAACCTCGCCCGGATCTCCGCGCTGATGCAGGGCCGCCGGGACCTCCAGGACGTGGCCTCGCTGATCATGAGCGAGCTGACTCCGGTGGTCTCCGCGCAGCACGGCGCGTTCTTCCTGGCGATGCCCGATGCCAGCCATGGCGCCGAGGACCAGTACGAGCTGCGGATGCTGGGCAGTTACGGCTACTCGATGGGCTCCATGCCGACCTCGTTCCGGCCGGGCGAGGCGCTGGTCGGGACGGCGGCGCAGGAGAAGCGCACGATCCTGGTGGAGAACGCGCCCAGCGGCTACCTGAAGATCTCCTCCGGGCTCGGCGAGGCGCCGCCCGCGCAGGTGATCGTGTTGCCGGTGCTGTTCGAGGGCAAGGTGCTCGGCGTGATCGAACTGGCCTCCTTCACGCCGTTCAACCAGATCCAGAAGGACTTCCTGAACCAGATCGCGGAGATGATCGCGACCAGCGTCAACACCATCTCGGTCAACACCAAGACCGAGGTGCTGCTGAAGCAGTCGCAGGAGCTGACCGAGCAACTCCAGGAGCGGTCGGCCGAGTTGGAGAACCGGCAGAAGGCACTCCAGGCGTCCAACGCCGAACTGGAGGAGAAGGCCGAGCTGCTGGCCCAGCAGAACCGTGACATCGAGGTGAAGAACACCGAGATCGAGGAGGCGCGGCAGGTCCTGGAGGAGCGCGCCGAGCAGCTCGCGGTGTCGATGCGGTACAAGAGCGAGTTCCTGGCCAACATGTCGCACGAACTGCGCACACCGCTCAACTCGCTGCTGATCCTGGCCAAGTTGCTCGCCGACAACGCCGACGCCAACCTCACTCCGAAGCAGGTCGAGTTCGCCGAGACCATCCACGGCGCCGGTTCCGATCTGCTCCAGCTGATCAACGACATCCTCGACCTGTCCAAGGTCGAGGCGGGCAAGATGGACGTCTCCCCGACCCGGATCGCGCTCGTCCAGCTCGTCGACTACGTCGAGGCGACCTTCCGCCCGCTGACCGCGGAGAAGGGCCTGGACCTGTCCGTACGGGTCTCGCCGGAACTGCCGGCCACCCTGCACACCGACGAGCAGCGGCTGCTCCAGGTTTTGCGCAACCTACTGTCCAACGCGGTGAAGTTCACCGACTCCGGCTCGGTCGAGCTGGTCATCCGGCCGGCCGGGACGGACGTGCCGATGGCGATCCGGGAGCAGCTGCTGGAGACCGGTTCGCTGCGGGACCCGGACGCCGGACTGATCGCCTTCTCGGTGACGGACACCGGCATCGGCATCGCCGCCAGCAAGATGCGGGTGATCTTCGAGGCGTTCAAGCAGGCCGACGGCACGACCAGCCGCAAGTACGGCGGTACGGGCCTGGG
This sequence comes from Streptomyces cinnabarinus, assembly GCF_027270315.1. Classification (NCBI taxonomy): domain Bacteria; kingdom Bacillati; phylum Actinomycetota; class Actinomycetes; order Kitasatosporales; family Streptomycetaceae; genus Streptomyces; species Streptomyces cinnabarinus. Next base: position 6,526,483 of record NZ_CP114413.1, read on the forward strand.
CCTGTCGATCTCCCGGGAGATCGCCCAGCTGCTGGGCGGCGAGATCCAGGCCCAGAGCGAACCGGGGCGTGGCTCGACCTTCACGCTGTACCTGCCGCTGCACCCGAGCGAGCTGCCGCCGCAGGGCTATCACCCGCAGGCCATGCCGTCCCTGGAGGCCGGTGACCTGGTGTCGTCCGCCGCGGAGCTGTCGGGCGCGGAGATCGAGACACCGGCCGAGGTGAAGTCGTACCAGGAGACGCAGAACGGTGCCGCCGCGCTCTTCCGGCGCCGTCGCCGCAAGACCGTCGGCGAGCTGGAGCAGCGGCCGTTTCAGCAGGAGTGGCCGACCGTGGAGCTGGAGGCGGCGCCGCAGGTGCGCCGGGGCATCCGGTTCGGTGGCGAGAAGGTGCTGATCGTCGACGACGACATCCGCAACGTCTTCGCGCTCACCAGCGTGCTGGAACAGCACGGCCTTTCGGTGCTGTACGCCGAGAACGGCCGTGAGGGCATCGAGGTGCTGGAGCAGCACGACGATGTGGCGGTCGTGCTGATGGACATCATGATGCCCGAGATGGACGGGTACGCGACGACCACGGCGATCCGCCGGATGCCGCAGTTCGCCGGGCTGCCGATCATCGCGCTGACCGCCAAGGCCATGAAGGGCGACCGGGAGAAGGCGATCGAGTCGGGCGCCTCCGACTACGTCACCAAGCCGGTCGACCCCGATCACCTGCTGTCGGTGATGCAGCAGTGGATGCGGGAGGAGTGACGGGATCGGTCGGGCTTCGTACGGGGTTCGTACGGGCCCGGTGAGCGGGCTGGGGCAGAGCCTGACGGGAACCTACGGTGTTCACGCGGAGTTGCTGACGCAGTGTGCTCGAAGCCGTGTAGAAGTACGGGATTGGGGGAACCTTCTGGTCTCCCGCTACGTTTCTGCTACGTGCACAGTGACATCGCGGTGACAGGGTGTGGCGACGGGCGGGGTGCGGCTACCATGACCGGCACGAGGACGGGCGGCGCAAGGGAGTCGTCCCCTGGGGAAGCACCCGTCGGTGCTTCCCCAAGTCCTGCGGACAGGGGAGGCCCCATGCCGGGGCGAGGAGGGCGGGCCATGGTGCAGAAGGCCAAGATCCTCCTGGTCGATGACCGGCCGGAGAATCTGCTCGCGCTGGAGGCGATCCTCTCCGCGCTCGATCAGACCCTGGTGCGGGCATCGTCCGGGGAGGAGGCGCTCAAGGCGCTGCTCACGGACGACTTCGCGGTCATTCTGCTGGACGTCCAGATGCCGGGCATGGACGGTTTCGAGACCGCCGCGCACATCAAGCGCCGGGAACGGACCCGGGACATCCCGATCATCTTCCTCACCGCGATCAATCACGGACCTCACCACACCTTCCGCGGATACGCCGCCGGTGCGGTCGACTACATCTCCAAGCCGTTCGACCCGTGGGTGCTGCGGGCGAAGGTCTCCGTGTTCGTCGAGCTGTACATGAAGAACTGCCAGCTCAGGGAGCAGGCGGCGCTACTGCGGCTCCAGTTGGAGGGCGGCGGCAGGACTGCGGGCGCCGAGACCAAGGAACCGGCGGGGCTGCTCGCCGAACTGTCCGCGCGGCTCGCGGCGGTCGAGGAGCAGGCCGAGGCGCTGTCCAAGCAGCTCGACGACGAGTCCGCGGACGCGGCGGCGGTCGCCACGGCCGCCCATCTGGAGCGCAAACTCACCGGGTTGCGGCGCGCGCTGGACGCGTTGGAGCCCGGCGCGGGCAACACCTCCTCGGTGCCCTCGCAGAACTGACCCCCGCGCGGCGCGTGTTGAGGATGACCGCTTTGTGAACGCGCGTCAGTTCAGCGCCGTCGTAACGGCGACACGAACGGGTGAAGCAGTGGGCACGCGTGTCCGCTGTCGCCTCCACCGGTAATCTCACACCTATGGCCTCACGTCCCTCCGCAGCCAAGAAGCAGCCCGCGAAGAAGGCGGCCGCTCCCGCGAAGGGTCCGGCCAAGAAGGCCGCAGCCAAAAAGGCTCCCGCGAAGAAGGCGCCCGCCAAGAAGGCCGCGGCCAAGAAGCCCGCGCCCAAGCCGGCGCCCAACCCCACCGGGGGCGTGTACCGACTGGTGCGCGCCGTCTGGCTCGGGTTGGCGCATGCCGTCGGCGCGGTGTTCCGCGGGATAGGGCAGGGCGCGAAGAACCTCGACCCCGCCCATCGCAAGGACGGCGTCGCGCTGCTGCTCCTCGGTCTCGCCCTGATCGTCGCCGCGGGCACCTGGTCCAATCTGCGCGGTCCCGTCGGCGACCTCGTCGAGACGCTGGTGACCGGCGCCTTCGGCCGGCTCGATCTGCTGGTGCCGATCCTGCTCGCGGTGATCGCCGTACGGTTCATCCGGCACCCGGAGAAGCCGGAGGCCAACGGGCGGATCGTGATCGGCCTGTCGGCGCTCGTGATCGGCGTGCTCGGCCAGGTGCACATCGCCTGCGGCTCGCCCGCGCGCAGTGACGGCATGCAGGCCATAAGGGACGCCGGCGGGCTCATCGGCTGGAGCGCGGCGACCCCGCTGACGTACGCGATGGGCGAGATGCTCGCCGTACCGCTGCTGGTGCTGCTCACCGTGTTCGGGCTGCTGGTGGTCACGGCCACGCCGGTCAACGCCATCCCGCAGCGGCTCAGGCTGCTCGGGGTGAAGCTCGGGGTCCTGCACGACCCGGAGGCGGAGGAGTTCTCCGACGACGAGCGCTATGACGAGCAGTGGCGTGAGGCGCTGCCCGCGCGGGGGCGTCGGCGCGGATCGGCGCCCGAGGAGTACGACCCCGAGGGCGCCGAGCAGGAGGCCCTCTCGCGGCGTCGCGGGCGTCCCCGGCGCTCCGCGGTGCCCCAGCCGGACCTGGGCCGTCCCATGGACGCCGTGGACGTCGCCGCGGCCGCCGCCGCCGCGCTCGACGGGGCCGTGCTGCACGGCATGCCGCCCTCGCCGATCGTCGCCGACCTCACCCAGGGCGTCAGCGTCGGGGACCGCGAGGAGACCACGCCGACACCCACCCCCGTCCCGGCCGCGCGGCCCAGGCAGGAGCGGCTGAAGGCCGAGGTCGCCGACCTCACCAAGCCCGCGCCGGAGGCACCCACCGACCTGCCGCCGCGCGCCGAGCAGCTCCAGCTGTCCGGTGACATCACCTACTCCCTGCCCTCGCTCGACCTCCTCGCGCGCGGCGGACCCGGCAAGGCGCGCAGCGCGGCCAACGACGCAGTCGTCGCCTCGCTCACCAATGTCTTCAGTGAGTTCAAGGTCGACGCCGCCGTCACCGGCTTCACCCGCGGGCCGACGGTCACGCGCTACGAGGTCGAGCTCGGGCCCGCGGTGAAGGTCGAGCGGATCACCGCGCTGACCAAGAACATCGCGTACGCCGTGGCCAGCCCGGACGTGCGGATCATCTCGCCGATCCCCGGCAAGTCGGCCGTGGGCATCGAGATCCCCAACACCGACCGGGAGATGGTCAACCTGGGTGACGTGCTGCGCCTCGCGGCCGCGGCCGAGGACGACCACCCGATGCTGGTGGCGCTCGGCAAGGACGTCGAGGGCGGCTACGTCATGGCCAACCTGGCGAAGATGCCGCACGTCCTGGTCGCCGGAGCCACCGGTTCCGGTAAGTCCTCGTGCATCAACTGCCTGATCACGTCGGTCATGGTCCGGGCGACCCCGGAGGACGTCCGCATGGTCCTCGTCGACCCCAAGCGGGTCGAGCTGACCGCCTATGAGGGCATCCCGCACCTGATCACGCCGATCATCACCAACCCCAAGCGGGCCGCCGAGGCGCTCCAGTGGGTCGTACGGGAGATGGACCTCAGGTACGACGACCTGGCGGCGTACGGCTTCCGGCACATCGACGACTTCAACCAGGCCATACGGGACGGCAAGGTCAAGCCGCCGGACGGCAGCGAGCGCGAGCTTCAGCCGTATCCGTATCTGCTGGTGATCGTCGACGAGCTCGCCGACCTGATGATGGTCGCTCCGCGGGACGTCGAGGACGCGATCGTGCGCATCACGCAGCTCGCGCGCGCGGCCGGTATCCATCTGGTGCTGGCCACGCAGCGGCCGTCGGTGGATGTGGTCACCGGTCTGATCAAGGCGAATGTGCCCTCCCGGCTCGCCTTCGCCACCTCCTCGCTCGCCGACTCCCGGGTCATCCTCGACCAGCCCGGCGCCGAGAAGCTGATCGGCAAGGGCGACGGGCTGTTCCTGCCGATGGGCGCCAACAAGGCCACGCGTATGCAGGGCGCCTTCGTGACCGAGGAAGAGGTCGCGGCGGTCGTCCAGCACTGCAAGGACCAGATGGCGCCGGTCTTCCGGGACGACGTCACCGTGGGCACCAAGCAGAAGAAGGAGATCGACGAGGACATCGGCGACGACCTGGACCTGCTGTGCCAGGCGGCCGAGCTGGTCGTCTCCACGCAGTTCGGCTCGACCTCCATGCTCCAGCGCAAGCTGCGGGTCGGGTTCGCCAAGGCGGGCCGGCTGATGGACCTGATGGAGTCGCGGAACGTCGTCGGACCGAGCGAGGGCTCCAAGGCTCGTGACGTTCTTGTGAAGCCTGATGAGCTGGATGGCGTGCTGGCGCAGATCCGCGGGGAGGCTTGAGAGAAGTGCCGCGCGGAGGAGACCCCCGATGTCCGATCGTGACTCACCCGTAAGGGATCATTGAGCAACCGTTTCCCTTCGGCGTACGTCAAGTTGAGGGAAGCGAAAAGCTGCTGCCCCGCTATCGGTGTGTCCGGCCATACCGATGGCGTACAAAGTCCCACCGCCCGGTTGCCCCACCCTTTCGTACCCCCCCTAGACTGAACCTCCAGCACAGGTGGCTACACGCTCGAAAGGCGCCCCCGTGTCCATCGGCAACTCCCCTGAAGACGAGCGTCCGTTCGAAGACGTTTCCGGCGAAGACCGCCTCTCCGTCGGCCGTGCCCTCCAGCAGGCGCGTATCGCTGCCGGACTGACCGTCGACGACGTCAGCAACGCCACCCGCGTCCGCCTGCCCATCGTGCACGCCATCGAGGCGGACGACTTCGGCCCCTGTGGCGGCGACGTGTACGCGCGCGGTCACATCCGGACCCTGGCCAAGGCCGTCGGCATCGATCCGGCGCCGCTGCTCACCCAGTACGACGCGGACCACGGGGGGCGTCCGGCGCCGACCCCCGCGGCCCCGCTGTTCGAGGCGGAGCGCATCCGCCCGGAGCGGCGCGGACCGAACTGGACGGCGGCCATGGTCGCGGCGATCGTCGCCGTGATCGGCTTCGTCGGGTTCACCGCGTTCAAGGGCGACGACGACGGCGGCGCGGCATCGGTCGCCGAAGGTGCCACTCCGTCGACCAGCAAGTCCGAAACGACCAAGCCCAAGAGCGAGAAGCCCGAGGACCCGAAGCCGGAGCCGTCCGACAGTGCCATCGCCGCCGCGCCGCAGGACAAGGTGACGGTCCAGGTCAGCGCCGCCGACGGCAAGAGCTGGATCTCCGCCAAGGACCACAACGGCCGGCTGCTCTTCGACGGACTGCTCCAGCAGGGCGACTCCAAGACCTTCCAGGACAGCGAGAAGATCAACCTCGTCCTCGGTGACGCGGGCGCGATCCAGCTCTACGTCAACGGCAAGAAGATCGACGACGACTGGCAGCCCGGTGCGGTGGAACGCCTGACCTACACCAAGGGCGACCCCCAGGTCGGCTGAGCCAACCGCACAAACGGACGGGGTTGGTCGATCTTGGCCAACCCCATCGACGTTGGGTGTCAGTGAGACAAAGTAGTCTTGAGCCCATGCCTGAACGCCGTACCGTCGCACTCGTCACTCTTGGCTGCGCCCGTAACGAGGTGGACTCGGAGGAGCTCGCAGGCCGCTTGGAGGCGGACGGCTGGGACCTCGTGGAGGACGCCTCCGACGCGGACGTCGCCGTCGTCAACACCTGTGGCTTCGTCGACGCCGCCAAGAAGGACTCCGTCGACGCCCTCCTGGAGGCCAATGACCTCAAGGGGCACGGCAGAACCCAGGCCGTCGTGGCGGTGGGCTGCATGGCCGAGCGCTACGGCAAGGAGCTGGCGGACGCGCTGCCGGAGGCCGACGGCGTGCTCGGCTTCGACGACTACGCGGACATCTCCGACCGCCTCTCGACCATCCTGAGCGGCGGCGTCCACGCCTCGCACACCCCGCGCGACCGGCGCAAGCTGCTGCCGATCAGCCCGGCCGAGCGGCAGGAGTCCGCCGCCGAGGTCGCGCTGCCCGGGCACGCCCCGGCCGACCTCCCGGAGGGCCTCGCGCCCGCCTCCGGCCCCCGCGCGCCGATGCGCCGGCGGCTCGACGGCGCGCCCGTCGCCTCGGTGAAGCTCGCCTCCGGCTGCGACCGGCGCTGCACCTTCTGCGCCATCCCCTCCTTCCGCGGCTCCTTCATCTCGCGCCGCCCCAGCGACGTGCTGAACGAGACGCGTTGGCTGGCCGAGCAGGGCGTCAAGGAGATCATGCTGGTCTCCGAGAACAACACCTCCTACGGCAAGGACCTCGGCGACATCCGCCTGCTGGAGTCGCTGCTGCCCGAGCTGGCCGACGTCGACGGCATCGAGCGGGTGCGCGTCAGCTACCTCCAGCCGGCCGAGATGCGCCCCGGGCTGATCGACGTCCTCACCGGCACGCCCAAGATCGCGCCCTACTTCGACCTCTCCTTCCAGCACTCCGCGCCCGCCGTGCTCCGCGCGATGCGCCGCTTCGGCGACACCGACCGCTTCCTGGAGCTGCTCGACACCATCCGGAGCAAGGCCCCCCAGGCCGGTGTGCGCTCCAACTTCATCGTGGGCTTCCCCGGCGAGTCCGAGGCGGACCTGGCCGAGCTGGAGCGTTTCCTCAACCACGCGCGCCTGGACGCCATCGGCGTCTTCGGCTACTCCGACGAGGAGGGCACCGAAGCGGCGACCTACGAGGACAAGCTCGACCCGGACCTCGTCGCCGACCGGCTCGCCCGGGTCTCCCGGCTGGCCGAGCAGCTCGTCTCGCAGCGGGCCGAGGAGCGTCTGGGCGAGACCGTCCAGGTGCTGGTCGAGTCCGTCGACGAGGAGGGCGTGTACGGCCGCGGCGCGCACCAGGCGCCGGAGACGGACGGCCAGGTGCTGCTCACGAGCGGCGAGGGCCTGAGCGTCGGCCGTATCGTCGAGGCGAAGGTGGTCGGCACCGAGGGTGTCGACCTCGTGGCCGAGCCGCTCCACGGCTCGCTCGTATCCGGTGAGGAGGGGGCCAGATGACCGGAGTCCCGGCATCCGCCGCGGGCGGCTCCCCCAAGGCGACACCCGCGGCGGCGGTCTCCGGCGAACCGGGGGGCGCGAAGTCGGCCCGGGGCGGGAAGATCGCGGCGGCGGCCGTCAACCAGGCCAGCGTCTGGAACATCGCCAACCTGCTGACCATGCTCCGGCTGCTGCTGGTGCCCGCGTTCGTCGCGCTGATGCTGGCCGACGGCGGCTATGACCCGGCGTGGCGCTCGTTCGCCTGGGCGGCCTTCGCCATCGCCATGATCACCGACCTGTTCGACGGTCATCTGGCCCGGACCTACAACCTGGTCACCGACTTCGGGAAGATCGCCGACCCCATCGCCGACAAGGCGATCATGGGGGCGGCGCTGATCTGTCTGTCCGCGCTCGGCGATCTGCCGTGGTGGGTGACCGCGGTGATCCTCGGCCGGGAACTCGGGATCACCCTGCTGCGTTTTCTCGTCATCCGGTACGGCGTCATCCCCGCGAGCCGTGGCGGCAAGCTCAAGACGCTCACCCAGGGCGTGGCCGTCGGCATGTACATCCTGGCGCTGACGGGGTGGCTGGCCACTCTTCGGTTCTGGGTGATGGGTGCGGCGGTGGTCCTGACCGTGGTGACCGGGCTCGACTATGTAAGACAGGCCATTGTGCTGCGCAGACAGGGAATCGCCGAGCGCAAGGCCGCGTTGGAGGAGACGGAAGCGTGAGTTCCCCGGCCGCCGACGTGGTGCGACTACTGACAGTGAGGGGCGAGACCCTCGCCGTCGCTGAATCGCTCACCGGTGGTCTTGTTGCGGCGGAGATCACAGGGGTTCCCGGGGCGTCCAAGGCCTTCCGGGGTTCGGTGACCGCCTACGCCACGGAACTGAAGGCGCAACTGCTCGGCGTCGACGCCGCCCTGCTGGAGCGGCAGGGAGCGGTGGATCCGCAGGTCGCGGCCCAGATGGCGGCCGGCGTGCGGAAGGCTCTCGGGGCCGACTGGGGCGTCGCGACCACCGGTGTCGCCGGTCCTGACGAGCAGGACGGACAGCCCGTAGGCACAGTTTTCGTGGCCGTGGAAGGGCCCTGTGAGCCCGATTTCGGGACCGTCGGCGGCGGGAAAGTGTCCTCGCTGCGGTTGAACGGCGACCGGGCGGAAATTCGTATGGAGAGTGTACGGAGCGTACTCGCGTTGCTCCTTCAGCAGCTTGCGAGCGAACAGACCGAGAATGAGCGGGCACAGGATACGGAACAGAACGGGGGGTTTTGATGTTTGCAGCCCTGAGTGAACACGACATCGCTCCCCGCACGGCCGCAGCGCGAGGCGGTACGGTGGGGCGTGAAGGATGCGGCTACGCGGTCCGAGGAGGGAGCCACCGATGATTCTGCTCCGTCGCCTGCTGGGTGACGTGCTGCGTCGGCAGCGCCAGCGCCAGGGCCGTACTCTGCGCGAAGTCTCCTCGTCCGCCCGAGTATCGCTCGGCTATCTCTCCGAGGTGGAGCGGGGGCAGAAGGAGGCTTCCTCCGAGCTGCTCTCCGCCATCTGCGACGCGCTGGACGTACGGATGTCCGAGCTCATGCGGGAAGTGAGCGACGAGCTCGCCCTCGCCGAGCTGGCCCAGTCTGCAGCGGCCACCCCCAGTGAGCCCGTGCCCACGTCGGTCCGGCCGATGCTGGGTTCCGTTTCGGTGACCGGTGTGCCACCGGAACGGGTGACGATCAAGGCGCCCGCGGAAGCTGTGGACGTGGTCGCCGCGTGAGTCCCACGCGCGTGGGCGCATGAGCTGATCATGCGCTGAGGACGTGTACGAAGCCCCGGCCGGGGCTTCTCCAGCAGGACTGGAGAGGCGACGGCCGGGGCTTTCGTGCATCGTGGAGGGCGTGGCACTCGGGGCACCACCGATCGGAGCACCTCGATGTACGTCGTGAAGAGCCCGTTGTCCGACGCCGACCTGAAGACCGTCGCCGAGGCCCTGCAGGGCGCCCTCGTCGATCTCGTGGACCTCGCCCTGGTGGCGAAGCAGATCCACTGGAACGTGGTCGGGCCGCGGTTCCGCAGCGTGCATCTCCAGCTCGACGAGGTGGTGGACATCGCGCGGCTGCACTCCGACACCGTCGCCGAACGGGCCTCGGCCCTGGGCGTCCCGCCCGACGGACGTGCCGCGACGGTGGCCACGGGAAGTGGCATCGGGGCCGTGTCCGACGGCTGGGTCAAGGACGTGGACGCCGTGGGCACGCTGGTCGAGGCCCTCGGCGCGGTGATCGCCCGGATGCGGGAGCGGGTCACGGCGACCGCCGAGGCGGACCCGGTCAGCCAGGACATCTTCATCACGATCACGGCGGATCTGGAGAAGCACCACTGGATGTTCCAGGCGGAGAACGGCTGAGGAGCGTCGTCCTGGGTGCTTCCGTGTGCCGCCGGTGCGCCCTCCCTCCGGGTGAGGGCGGCGGTCTAGCGTCGGGCTGGAGGTGGCGGTCATGGCGGGGATAGCGCGCTGGGGGGCGGCGCTCGGGCTCGGGGTGCTGTGGTGGTGGGCCGTGCTGCGGCTCGCCATGGCGCCGGACGCCGGGGTGCTGGAGGGCGCTGTGGCCGCCGGGGGATGGGGGCTGAGCCTGCTGCCGGTGCACTGTGTGCCGAAGGCGCGGGCCGTGGGCGCCGTCGCCACGGGGCGGTGGGTCCGGGCGTGGCGGGCGGCCCCTGTCACCACGGCATCGCCACACCCCCGTTCGGACGCAGGATCTGGCCGGTCGTGAACGCCGAGGCGTCCGAGGCCAGATAGAGCACCGCGTGGGCGACGTCCTCCGGTGCGCCGACGCGGCCCAGGGGCGCCATCCGCGTCATGAGCGCCTCGGTGTGCGCCTGTGCTTCGTCGTCGTGGCGGTCCGTCATGGGGGTACGGATCCAGCCCGGTGCCACGGCGTTCACCCGGATGCCGTGCCGGCCCACCTCCGTCGCCAGTGTCTTCGTCAGCTGCACCACGGCCGCCTTGGCGGCGCCGTAGCACAGGAGGCCGGGGCCGCCGGTGTCCACGGCGCCCGAGGCCATGGTGATGATGCTGCCGCGCACCTGACCGGCGAGCATCAGACGGGCCGCCTCCTGGCAGGCGTGCAGGACGCCCTTGAAGTTGATGTTCACGACCCGGTCGAGGTCCTCGTCCGTGGTCTCCAGGACCGGGCTGCTGTGCATGATCCCGGCGATCGCGGCCATCACGTCCAGGCGTCCGCAGGACTCCACCGCCTGGTGGAGCTGGGCGCGGTCCGTGACGTCCAAGGGGTGAGTGTGGGCGATGCCGCCGCGGTCCTTGATCAGGGTCGCCGTCTCGTGCAGGCCCTGCGGGTCGCGGTCCGCGCAGTGCACGGTGGCGCCGGCCTCCGCGAGCAGGACGGCCGAGGCCCGGCCGATCCCGCTCGCGGCGCCGGTGACGAAGGCGGTGCGTCCGGTGAGGTCGTACACGGTGACGGCCATGAGGTGACGGTACGAGGGTTTCTGACGGGTCGTCAATTAGTCGTGCGGGGCGTCCAGCTCTACGGCGAGGGGCGGCCCGGTGCGGGGGACGGGCCGGTCTGGCAGCTCGGGCACCAGTAGGTGGGGCGTTCGCGGGAGCCGTCGCCCTGGTTGGCGGAGCGGACCGGGGTGTGGCAGCGCAGACAGGGGCGGGGCGCGCGGCCGTAGACGAAGAGGTCCTGGCCGCGGCGGCCGGTCGTGCTGCGGACCGGGCGTTCCCGGTTGGCTTCCAGAAGTCGCTGGGCGAGCCTGGGGAGTTCGGTCGCGCGGTCGGGCGGGAGGGCGCCGATCGGGAGCCAGGGGGTGGCGCCGAGCAGGAAGCAGAGCTCGCTCTTGTAGATGTTGCCGATGCCGGCGAGGTTGCGCTGGTCGAGGAGGGCCTCGCCGAGGGGGCGGGCGGGGTCCGCGAGGAGGTTGGCCAGCGCCAGGTCGGGGTTCCAGTCCGGGCCCAGGAGGTCGGGGCCCAAGTGACCGACGGCTCGGGACTCGTGGGTGGTGCGCAGGAGTTCGAGGACCGGGAGGCGGTAGCCGACGGCCGTGCGGTCCGTGGTCGCGAGGATCGCGCGGATCTGGTGGGCGGGGCCGCCGGACCAGCGCTGCCGGTCGGCGTACACCTTCCAGGAGCCGTCCATCCCGAGATGCGAGTGCACGGTCAGGCCGCCCTCGATCCGGGTGAGGAGGTGCTTGCCGCGCGGGGTGACGTCCAGGACGGTGCGTCCGGCGAGGTCGATCGTGGCGAACTTGGGGACCCGGAAGTCGGTGCGGGTCAGCGCCTGGCCCGCGAGGGCTGTGTGCAGGCGCCTCGCGGCCTGCCAGACCGTGTCTCCTTCGGGCATGGGTCAAGGGTGGCATGGCCGCCTCGGCGGACTGGGGCAGGCCTGAAGGCGCGGGCCTCGGGGGTGCCGGATCAGGCGCGCAGGCGCAGGCCGCGGGGCGTGGCGATGAAGCCCGCTCCTTCCAGGAGGGTGCCGAAGGGGGACGTCAGGGCCGAGGCGCCGTTGACGCGCTCGACGGTGACCGTGCCGAGCGAGCCCGCGCGGGCGGCGGCGGCCAGGGCGTCGGCCGCCGCGTGAAGGCGGGGGTCGTCCATGGGGGAGTCGTCGGGGGCGCCGCCGGGCCAGGCCAGCAGGGTCTTGCCGCCGCGCTCCATGTAGAGCGTCAGCTCGCCGTCCACCAGCACCACCAGCGAGCCCGCCTTGCGGCCCGGCTTGTGCCCGGCGCCGGTCGGGGGCTCGGGCCAGGAAAGGGCGGCGCCGTAGGCGTTCGCGGGGTCGGCGGCGGCGAGGACCACGGCTCGGGCATCGGGGGTGGGGCGGTTGCGGCGGCCGGGGTGTCGGGCGGGGGGTGGTGGCGGGAAATCGCGGGGGGAGACGTATTCGTCGGGGCGGGTGGGGGTGTGGGGGGCGCCTTTGTCGACGCCGTCGTCGAAGGTGGGGTTCGCGAAGGCGTGGTCTGTGAAGGGGGCGGGAGGGAAGGACTCGGGCGGGAAGTCGCCGGTTGTGAAGTCACCGGTGGGGAAATCGCCCGTCGGTAGGGACCGGGCCGGGAAGTCGCCCGTCGGGAAGGCTTGGGGCGGGAAGTCGTTGGACGGGAACTCCGATGGCGGCAGGGACTCGCCGCGGTCGCGGGCGTTCGCCACCGCGCGGAGGCGGTCCACGGCGCCGTCCATCGCGAACTGCGCGGCGCCCAGGCCCTCCACCACATAGCCGCGCCGTGCCTGACCGCTCTCCTCGAACACGGACAGGATGCGGTATGTCGCCGAGAAGCCGCCCTCGACGCCTTCCGCGGACACCGCGCCCCGGGTCACCACGCCGTGCCGGTCGAGGAGGGTGCGGGCCAGGGCGTGGGCGCGGACGGTGGGGTCGGGTTCGTGGGCCGGGAGCAGGGACCAGCGCCCGGCGACGGTCGGCGGGCCCGAGCGGGAGGCGGGGCGGGCGGCGGCGGTGAGCGATCCGTAGCGCCCGCGCGGGACGGTGCGCTTGGCTCGGTGGGCCGTGGATCCCGCGGTGCGGCCGGAGCCCAGCAGGGAGCGCATCGGGGCCAGTGTGTCGTTCGTCAGACGGCCCGACCAGGCCAGCTCCCAGAGGGCGTCGGCGAGTTGGGGGTCGGTGGCCTCGGGGTGGGTGGTGGCGCGGACCTGGTCGGCGATCTGCCGGAAGAACAGACCGTAGCCGCCGGAAAGGGTGTCCAGCACCGACTGGTGGAGTGCGGTCGGCTCCAGGGGGTGGGGCGCGGGGAGCAACAGGGGGGCCGCGTCCGCCATGTACAGGGACACCCAGCCGTCCTTGCCGGGCAGGGCGCCGGCCCCGGCCCACACCACCTCTCCGGCGGAGGTCAGTTCGTCGAGCATCGCGGGTGTGTAGTTCTGGACGCGGGACGGCAGGACGAGCTTCTCCAGCGCGGAGGCGGGCACCGACGCGCCCTGCAACTGCTCGATGGCGCGCACCAGTCCGTCGATGCCGCGCAGTCCGTGTCCCTTGCCGATGTGCTGCCACTGGGGCAGGAACTGAGCGAGCGCGGCCGGAGGCACCGGCTCCAGCTCGTGCCGCAGCGCGGCGAGGGAGCGCCGGCGCAGTCGCCGCAGGACCGCCGCGTCGCACCACTCCTGACCGATCCCGGCCGGATGGAACTCGCCCTGGACGACCCTGCCCGCTGCCGCGAGCCGTTGCAGGGCACCCTCGGTGACCGCCACGCCCAGACCGAAGCGGGCCGCCGCGGTGACCGAGGTGAAGGGGCCGTGGGTGCGGGCGTAGCGCGCGAGGAGGTCGCCCAGCGGGTCCTTCACCGGTTCCGTGAATGCCTCCGGGACGCCGACCGGCAGTGCGGTGCCGAGGGCGTCGCGCAGTCGGCCCGCGTCCTCGATCGCCGCCCAGTGGTCGGTGCCGGCGACACGGACCTTGATGGCGCGGCGGGCTCCGGCCAGTTCCCGCGGCCAGTGTGGCTCCGCGCCCCGCTCGGTCAGCTCGGCGTCCGTCAGCGGGCCGAGCAGCCGCAGCAGGTCCGCGACGCCTTCGACGTCCTTGACGCGCCGGTCCTCGGTGAGCCACTGGAGCTCCCGCTCCAGCTCGGTCAGCACCTCGGCGTCGAGCAGCTCGCGCAGCTCCGCCTGGCCGAGCAGCTCGGCCAGCAGCCGTGAGTCGAGGGAGAGGGCGGCGGCCCGGCGCTCGGCGAGCGGGGAGTCGCCCTCGTACAGGAACTGGGCGACGTACCCGAACAGCAGGGAGCGGGCGAACGGGGAGGGCTCGGGGGTGGTGACCTCGACCAGGCGCACCTTGCGGGACTCCAGGTCGCCCATCAGCTCGGTGAGGCCGGGGACGTCGAAGACGTCCTGGAGGCATTCGCGGACCGCCTCCAGGACGATCGGGAACGAGCCGAACTCGCTGGCCACCTGGAGCAGCTGGGCCGCGCGCTGGCGCTGCTGCCACAGCGGGGTGCGCTTGCCGGGGTTGCGGCGCGGCAGGAGGAGGGCGCGCGCCGCGCACTCGCGGAAGCGGGAGGCGAACAGGGCCGAGCCGCCGACCTGGTCGGTGACGATCTGGTCGACGTCGCCCTTGTCGAAGACGACATCCGAGGCGCCTACGGGGGCCTGGTCGGCGTCGAACTCGGTGCCGGCCTTCTTCGGCTCCTGGTCGAGCAGGTCCAGGCCCATCAGGTCGGCGTCCGGCAGGCGCAGCACGATGCCGTCGTCCGCGTGCATCACCTGCGCGTCCATGCCGTACCGCTCGGAGAGCTTCGCGCCGAGCGCGAGGGCCCAGGGGGCGTGCACCTGGGCGCCGAAGGGGGAGTGCACGACGACCCGCCAGTCGCCCAGCTCGTCGCGGAAGCGCTCGACGACGATGGTCCGGTCGTCAGGGATGTGACCGCAGGCCTCGCGCTGTTCGTCCAGGTAGGACAGCACGTTGTCCGCGGCCCAGGCGTCCAGGCCCGCGGCCAGGAGCCGCAGCCGGGCGTCCTCCTTGCTGAGCGAACCGACCTCGCGCAGGAACGCGCCCACCGCGCGGCCCAGTTCCAGCGGGCGGCCCAGCTGGTCGCCCTTCCAGAAGGGGAGTCTGCCGGGGACACCGGGCGCGGGGGAGACCAGGACGCGGTCCCGGGTGATGTCCTCGATGCGCCAGGAGCTGGTGCCGAGCGTGAACACATCGCCCACGCGGGACTCGTAGACCATCTCCTCGTCGAGCTCGCCGACCCGGCCGCCGCCCTTCTTGGGGTCGGAGCCGGCGAGGAACACCCCGAACAGGCCCCGGTCGGGAATGGTGCCGCCGGAGGTGACGGCGAGGCGCTGGGCGCCGGGGCGGCCGGTGACGGTGCCGGCGACGCGGTCCCACACCACGCGCGGGCGCAGTTCGGCGAAGGCGTCCGAGGGGTAGCGCCCGGCGAGCATGTCGAGGACGGCCGTGAACGCGGACTCCGGGAGCGAGGCGAAGGGGGCGGCGCGGCGGACCGTCGCGAGGAGGTCGTCGAACTGCCAGGTGTCCATCGACGTCATGGCGACGACCTGCTGCGCCAGTACGTCCAGAGGGTTGGCCGGGACCCGCAGGGACTCGATGGCGCCGGTGCGCATCCGCTCGGTGACCACGGCCGCCTGGACCAGGTCGCCGCGGTACTTCGGGAAGACCACTCCGGTCGAGACCGCGCCCACCTGATGCCCCGCGCGGCCCACCCGCTGGAGGCCGGAGGCCACGGAGGGCGGCGACTCCACCTGGACGACCAGGTCGACCGCGCCCATGTCGATGCCGAGTTCGAGGCTGGAGGTGGCCACCACAGCGGGCAGACGCCCGGCCTTCAGATCCTCCTCGACCAGGGCACGCTGCTCCTTGGAGACCGAGCCGTGGTGCGCGCGGGCGATGACGGGCGGGGCGCCCTGGGCGGCACCGGATCCGCCCATCAGCTCGGCGGGGGCGTGGTGTTCGTCAAGGGGTTCGCCGGTGGCCCGCTCGTAGGCGATCTCGTTCAGGCGGTTGCACAGGCGCTCCGCCAGGCGGCGGGAGTTGGCGAAGACGATGGTGGAGCGGTGGGCCTGGACGAGGTCGGCGATGCGCTCCTCGACATGCGGCCAGATCGAGGGCCGCTCGGCGCCCTCATTGCCGTCGGCCACCGGGGAGCCGCCCAGCTCTCCGAGGTCCTCGACCGGGACCACCACCGAGAGGTCGAACTCCTTGCCCGACTTCGGCTGGACGATCTCCACCTTGCGGCGCGGGGAGAGATAGCGGGCGATCTCGTCGACCGGGCGGACGGTGGCGGACAGGCCGATGCGGCGGGCCGGCTTCGGCAGGAGCTCGTCCAGGCGCTCCAGGGTCAGCGCGAGATGGGCGCCGCGCTTGGTGCCCGCGACGGCGTGCACCTCGTCGAGGATCACCGTCTCGATGCCGGTCAGCGCCTCACGGGTGGCCGAGGTCAGCATCAGGAACAGGGATTCCGGGGTGGTGATCAGGATGTCCGGGGGCCGGGTGGACAGGGCCCGGCGCTCGGCGGGCGGGGTGTCGCCGGAGCGGATGCCGACCTTGACCTCCGGCTCGGGCAGGTCCAGGCGGACGGACTCCTGGCGGATGCCGGTCAGCGGGCTGCGGAGGTTGCGCTCGACGTCCACCGCGAGCGCCTTCAGCGGCGACACGTACAGCACCCGGCAGCGCTTCTTGGGGTCGGCGGGCGGCGGAGTCGAGGCCAGCTGGTCCAGGGCGGCGAGGAACGCGGCCAGCGTCTTGCCCGAGCCGGTGGGCGCCACCACGAGCACGTCCGAGCCCTCGGAGATGGCCTGCCACGCGCCCGCCTGGGCCGCGGTGGGCGCGGAGAAGGCCCCCGTGAACCAGCCGCGGGTCGCGGGGGAGAAGCCGTCCAGAGCTCGGTGTGCGGAGCTGACCATGCGTCCATCCTGCACCCGGCCACTGACAATCACGCTGACCTGCGCGAACGCGGACGCGGGCGGCGCCGGTCCGGGTGCGGTGAGAATGGGGGCATGGCGGATTCGAGCGAGCGGGCACGGCACTGGCGGTACCCGGAGCTGCCCGGTGTCGACCTGCTGCGGGCCCGGTACATCCGCAAGACCTTCGTCCGGCACACCCACGAGAACTTCGTGATCGCCGCCATCGCCGACGGCGTCGAGGTCTTCCACCACCGCGGCTCCGATGTGTCCGCGGGTGCCGGAGCGCTCGCGCTGGTCAACCCCGACACCCCGCACACCGGGCGGGCCGGGGTGCCCGAGGGATGGCGGTACGGGGCCGTGTACCCGTCGCCGGAGGTGGTGGCGGAGATCGCGGCCGAGACCACGGCGATCCGCGGCACACCCGGGTTCGTCTCCCCGGTGCTCGACGATGCCCATGCCGTGTCCCTGGTCCACCAGGTACTGCGCGCCGCCGACGAGGGCAACGCCCTGGCCGCCGACACCCTGCTGCGGGTCGCCGTGACCCGGCTGCTGCGGCTCAACGGCGGGCCGCTGCCGCAGCGCGAGATACGCACCGCGGGAGCCCGGATCGCCGCACGCGCGCGTGGCGTGCTCCAGGAGCGGATGGCGGAGCCGCCGAGCCTGGAGAAGCTCGCCGGAGAGCTGGGGACCAGCCCGTTCGCGCTGCTGCGCGCCTTCCGCGACGCCTATGGCATGCCGCCGCACACCTGGCTCACGGACGCCCGCGTACGGCAGGCGCGCCGACTGCTGGACACGGGCGTGACACCCGCCGAGGCCGCCGTCGCCGTGGGCTTCGCCGACCAGCCGCACCTGAACCGGCACTTCACCCGGATCGTGGGCGTGCCTCCCGGCGCCTACCAGCGCGAGCGCAAGAACGTACAAGACCCGGCGGGGAGGCTCCTCGTACCGTCCGAGGCGTGGCAGACACAGCACTCACAGACATACGGGACGGCGAGGGAAAGCCGGACGCCGCCGTCGTACGGGACGGGCTCGGGGTCGGTGTCGCCGTAGGGCTGTCCGGGTTCGCGTTCGGGGTGACCTCGGCGGGCAGCGGGCTCACCTTGTGGCAGACCTGCGCGCTCAGCCTTCTGGTGTTCACCGGCGCGTCCCAGTTCGCGCTCGTCGGGGCGCTGGCCGCGGGCGGCGGGGCGTTCGCCGCGGCCGCCGGGGCCTTCTTCCTCGGAGTGCGCAACGCGTTCTACGGGCTGCGTCTGTCGCAGGTACTCGCCCTCCCGCGCGTAGTACGACCGTTCGCCGCCCAGTGGGTCATCGACGAGACGGCGGCCGTCGCGCTCGCCCAGCCCACCCGGCGGGCCGCGCGGATCGGGTTCGTGGTGACCGGGCTCAGCCTGTACGCGCTGTGGAACCTCACCACGCTGGCCGGGGCGCTCGGCGCCGAAGCCATCGGGGACACCGACGCGTGGGGTCTCGACGCGGCCGGACCCGCCGTGTTCCTGGCGCTGCTCGCGCCGATGCTGACCAGCACGACCGAGCGCGCGGTCGCCGGGGCCGCGGTCGTCCTGGGGCTCGGGCTGCTGCCGGTGCTGCCCGCCGGAGTGCCGGTGCTGGTGGCCGCGCTCGCGGCGCCCGCGGTGCTGTGGGCCCAGGGGCGGCGCGGGCTGAAGGAGGAGAACCGATGACCATCTGGATCGCCATCGGGCTGACCGTCCTCGGCTGTTACGCCGTCAAGCTCGCCGGGCTCCTGGTGCCGGCCGGGGTCCTGGAGCGGCCCCTGGTCCGGCGGCTCGCCGCACTGCTCCCAGTCGCGCTCCTGGCCGCCCTCACGGCCCAGCAGACCTTCGCCGACGGACGGGCGCTGGTCCTGGACGCGAGAGCGGCGGGGCTGGCCGCGGCGGCCGTGGCGCTGGTGCTGCGGGCGCCGTTTCTGGTGGTCGTGGGGGCGGCCGTGGTGGTGACGGCGGGGGTGCGGGCGTTGGGGGGATGACGGGCTCTCACGCACGTCAGGGAGGGGATGTCATCCGATGGCCCGCCCATACGCCCGCAGTGTGTGCAGCGCCTCGATCGTCACCATGGGGCGGGCCTCCAGAGCCGGGCCCGGGGACCACTGGCGCCAGCGGATGGGCCAGCCGCCGTCGTCCTGTTGCTGCGCCGCGAGGAAGTCCAGCGAGCGGGTCATCTCGTCGTCGGTGAACCACGCGCGGGCGAGTGAGCGCGGGGACTTCGCGTAGTCGTGCGGGAAGTGGTGCTCGGTGGGGGCGTAGCCGGGCGCGACCGGATACGCGGCCAGGTCGTCGGGGTCCAGAGCCGCGAGCCGGTGCTGCCGTACCAGGCGGCCGAGCCGGTCCGCGGCCGCCTCCGCGCGGGGGCGGTCGGGCGCGGAGTCCAGGAAGGCCACGGCGGCCTCGATCTCGTAGGGATGGGACTTCTCCAGGGCCTCCACCGCCTGCCAGCAGAAGTCCGTGGCCCGGAACAGCCAGGCGTGCCACACCTCGTTGCGGTGCAGCACGCCCACGACCGGGCCGGTGGCCAGGAGCTCGCTGCTCGGGTCGTCCACGATCGGGATGAACGGCGCCGCCGGATAGCCCCGTTGACCGGGATGGATCACGGGCAGGGCGCCGTCCGCGGTGGAGACCGACGTCAGATAGCGGCAGACGCGCTCCACGCGCTGCCCGCCGCAGCGGCCGACGGCGTCCAGTACCCGCAGCGCGTGCGCGGTGTGCAGGGGCTGGCTCACCGGACCGCGCAGATCGGGCTCCAGCCCGTGCCCGTATCCGCCGTCATCGTTGCGGTAGGCGTCCAGCGCGGTCTCGACCGGGTCGGTGCCGCCGTGCAGGAAGTGGTGCGCGAAGAGGCGCTGCTCCAGCACGCGCGCGGTGAGCCACACGAACTGCTCGGCGCGGAACAGCGGGGAGCGCGCCGGGGGCGTCGGGGGGAGTGGTGAAGCTCCTGTTTCGGCCATGGGTCAGACCGTAGGCCGGAAAGCGGTCTCGGCGAGGGGTCCCGGCTCGGGCCCACTCTCAGGGGCGGGATACTGACGTCATGAGGTTGACGGTCTTCTGGGAGCGGATGGCGGAGCACTTCGGTATGGGATACGCCGACACCTTCGCGCGCGATCACGTGATGGCGGAGCTCGGCGGACGCACCGTGCACCAGGCGCTCGACGCCGGCTGGGAGGCCAAGGACGTGTGGCGGGTCGTCTGCCACGTCATGAACGTGCCACAGGAACAGCGCTGACAGGTCACGAAGATCGCACCCCGGCCCCCGATTGTCGGTGGCGTGGGCGAGACTTGCTCCGTGGCACCCACTGACGACACCGGGCACCTCGCCCAGCAGGCCTCTCCGTTCGGTACGACGCCCCCGACCCGGCCCCCGGCCGACGGGGGCGCCGCGCGGCCGGGCGCCCGCATGCCGCGCTGGCTGCCGCGCGCCATGGTGCTCGCCCTCGCGCTCGTCGGTGCCTTCCAGCTCGGCAGCTGGGCCTTCCACCAGCTCACCGGGCTGCTGGTCAACATCCTGATCGCGTTCTTCCTGGCGCTGGCCATCGAGCCCGCGGTGAGCTGGATGGCCGCCCGCGGGATGCGCCGGGGCCTGGCCACCGCGCTGATGTTCCTCGCCGTGATGGTGGTCTCCGCCGGGTTCGTCATCCTGCTCGGCTCGATGCTCGCGGGCCAGATCATCACCATGGTCGAGGGCTTCCCGGACTACCTCGACTCCGTCATCAACTGGATCAACACCCACTTCCAGACCGATCTGAAGCGGGTGGACATCCAGGAGGGCCTGCTGCGCTCCGACTGGCTGCGCAACTACGTGCAGAACAGCGCCACCGGCGTCCTCGATGTGTCCGCGCAGGTCATCGGCGGTCTCTTCCAGCTGCTGACGATCACGCTGTTCTCGTTCTACTTCGCCGCGGACGGCCCGCGACTGCGCCGCGCCCTGTGCTCCGTCCTGCCGCCCGCCAAGCAGGCCGAGGTGCTGCGCGCGTGGGAGATCGCCGTGAACAAGACCGGCGGCTATCTGTACTCCCGCGGACTGATGGCGCTGATCTCCGGGATAGCCCACTACATCCTGCTCCAGTCCCTGGACGTGCCGTACGCGCCCGTGCTCGCCGTCTGGGTGGGCCTGGTCTCGCAGTTCATCCCCACCATCGGCACGTATCTCGCGGGCGCCCTGCCCATGCTGATCGCCTTCACGGTCGATCCCTGGTACGCGCTGTGGGTGCTGATCTTCGTGGTGGTGTACCAGCAGTTCGAGAACTATGTGCTCCAGCCCAAGCTGACCGCGAAGACCGTCGACGTGCATCCCGCGGTCGCCTTCGGTTCCGTGATCGCCGGTACCGCGCTCCTGGGCGCGGTGGGCGCGCTGATCGCGATCCCGGCGGTCGCCACCCTTCAGGCGTTCCTGGGCGCGTATGTGAAGCGGTACGACGTCACCGACGACCCCCGGGTGCACGGCCACCGGAGCCGGGGGCCGGGACCGGGCCTGATCGCCCGCGTGCGGCGGGCCTGGGCGCGGCAGGAGGACGCTCCCGGCGACGGTTCCCCGGACCAGGCGCCGGGTTCCGACGAGGGCTGACCCCTCAGCGCAGGTCCAGCCGCATCAGGATCCGCGGATGCCCCGCCAGCACCGAGGTGGTGTCGGCGACGTGCACGAACCCGGCGCGCTCGAAGTTCTTGCGCAGCCCCGCGTACGCCATCGTCAGATCGACCCTTGCCTCGCCGTTGTCGAGCGGGTACGCCTCCACGACCGGGGCGCCGTGCGCGCGGGCGAACTCCACGGCGCCCTCGATGAGGGCGTGCGAGATGCCCTGCTTGCGGTGGCCGGGGCGGACCCGGACGCACCACAGCGACCAGACCGGCAGATCGTCGACGTGCGGGATCTTGCGGTTGCGGGCGAAGGAGGTCTCCGCGCGCGGGGCCACCGCGGCCCAGCCGACCGGCTCGTCACCGTCGTAGGCGAGCACCCCGGGAGGCGGCTCGGCCCGGCACAGCTCGGCGACGTACTCGCCGCGGGCGGGGCCGCGCAGCTCGTTGTTGAGCTTGGAGGGGATCCGGTAGCTCAGGCAGAAGCAGACGCTTGCGGTGGGCGACTTCGGCCCGATCACGGCCCGGACGTCCTCGTAGACCGACGCTGGGCGAACCTCGATGGTCATGGCTGCACGATAGAGCCGTCATCCGCCCCGGGCGCACCCCGCGTGGTGCGCTTGACACGAAAATCGAACATCCATTCTCATGGAAGCGCCGACGGGCCTCTCGGCGGGTGTTTTGTGGCGATTTCGATGGAGAAGCACCCGAGTTATCCACAGGCTGGACGGGCGTCGGGGCGCATTGTCAGTGGCAGGCGTTAGCGTCTTTGACGTGAAGCGATCGACTCAAGCAAATCGGGTGGAACCCATGGCAGGAACCGACCGCGAGAAGGCCCTGGATGCCGCACTCGCACAGATTGAACGGCAATTCGGCAAGGGCGCGGTCATGCGCATGGGCGAGCGGTCGATGGAGCCCATCGAGGTCATCCCGACCGGATCGACCGCGCTCGACGTGGCCCTCGGCGTCGGCGGCCTGCCGCGCGGCCGCGTCGTCGAGATCTACGGACCGGAGTCCTCCGGTAAGACGACCCTGACCCTGCACGCGGTGGCGAACGCGCAGAAGGCCGGCGGCCAGGTGGCCTTCGTGGACGCGGAGCACGCCCTGGACCCCGAGTACGCCAAGAAGCTCGGCGTCGACATCGACAACCTCATCCTGTCCCAGCCGGACAACGGCGAGCAGGCCCTGGAGATCGTGGACATGCTGGTCCGCTCCGGCGCCCTCGACCTCATCGTCATCGACTCCGTCGCCGCGCTCGTCCCGCGCGCGGAGATCGAGGGCGAGATGGGCGACAGCCACGTCGGTCTCCAGGCCCGTCTGATGAGCCAGGCGCTGCGGAAGATCACCAGCGCGCTCAACCAGTCGAAGACCACCGCGATCTTCATCAACCAGCTGCGCGAGAAGATCGGCGTGATGTTCGGCTCCCCGGAGACCACGACCGGTGGCCGGGCGCTGAAGTTCTACGCATCGGTGCGAATCGACATCCGGCGTATCGAGACCCTGAAGGACGGCACCGAGGCGGTCGGCAACCGCACCCGCTGCAAGGTCGTCAAGAACAAGGTCGCACCGCCCTTCAAGCAGGCCGAGTTCGACATCCTCTATGGCCAGGGCATCAGCCGCGAGGGCGGCCTGATCGACATGGGCGTGGAGCACGGCTTCGTGCGCAAGGCCGGCGCCTGGTACACGTACGAGGGCGACCAGCTCGGCCAGGGCAAGGAGAACGCGCGCAACTTCCTGAAGGACAACCCCGACCTGGCCAACGAGATCGAGAAGAAGATCAAGGAGAAGCTGGGCGTCGGCGTGCGTCCCGAGCAGCCCGCGGCCGAGGCGGGCACGGACGCCGCGGGTGCCGCCGCCGCGGACGACGCCAAGACGGTGCCCGCTCCGGCCGTGGCCAAGGCCACCAAGACCAAGGCCGCCGCAGCCAAGAGCTGACCCCGTGACACGACGAACCGACTGGGCCGAGTACGCCTGCCCCGACCCGCCGGGGGAGCGGGACGGGAGAGGCGTCACGGGCCCCGCGGGGGGCGAGGACTGCGACGCGTACGGCGGTGACGGGCCGTACGGCGATGAGCTCGTCGGCGGCTCGCGCCGGAGAGCCGGCGGGGCTCGTGGCGCGGGCGGCGCCCGGGGGCGTCGTCGGCGCGGTCGCGAAGAGCCGTCCGGTGAGGACGGAGGTACCTCTGCCTCGTCGAGGGCCGAGCAGGGGGAGCCCCCGGGGGACCCGGTGGAGCGGGCACGGGCGATCTGCCTGCGCCTGCTCACCGGGACTCCGCGCACCCGCAAGCAGCTCGCCGACGCCCTGCGCAAGCGGGAGATCCCGGACGAGGCCGCGGAGGAGGTGCTGTCGCGGTTCGAGGAGGTCGGGCTGATCGACGACAGCGCGTTCGCGGACGCCTGGGTGGAGTCCCGGCACCACGGGCGGGGACTGGCCCGGCGGGCGCTCGCCCAGGAGCTGCGCACCAAGGGCGTCGACTCCTCGCTCATCGACGCGGCCGTCGGCCGGCTCGACTCCGAGCAGGAGGAGGCGACCGCGCGTGAACTCGTGGACCGCAAGCTGCGGTCCACCCGGGGCCTCGACCGCGACAAGCGCCTGCGCCGTCTCGCCGGGATGCTCGCCCGGAAGGGATATCCCGAGGGGATGGCCCTGCGGGTGGTCCGGCAGGCGTTGGAAGCGGAGGGGGAGGACACGGAGTTCATGGTGGGCGAGGGGTACTGAGGCGCGGGGCCGGGCGGCTCCGACGTATGCATACGTCGCAGCCTTACCTTGCGCGCCCAGGAGGGACGACCGGGCTCTCGGGGGCTGTACGGTCTGCCGACGTCGCGCGGATGTTCGGGCCCGGATGGGGCTCAAGTCTGTGGCCCCACCGACGAGTTGACCCCGACGCAGCCCGCGCGGGGCCGTCCTCCGTGCGCTCCGAAAGGCAGCCCGCCATGCCTCGCTCCGTCCGCCGCCGAAGAACGCTCACCGTGTCCCTGCTCGGCGGCAGCCTGATCCTCAGTGGCTGCGGGATGCTGCGGCCCGAGACCGCGGACCGGGACGACGGCCCGCTCACCCTCGGGTTCGTCAACGGCGGCACCTCGCCGTTCCACACCTGTCTGGAGGCGGCCGTCGACGACACGGCCCGGAACAACCTCGCCGAACTCCACATCGCCAACTCCCGCCAGGACGCGGCGACCGAACTGGCCAACATCGAGGACATGATCGCCCGCCAGGTGGACGCGATCATCGTGCAGACGGTGGACGTGGACGCGCTCCGGGACGACATCGCCAAGGCCAGGAGCGCCGACGTCCCGGTCTTTCTGACCTCGGTCGTTCCCGAGGACACGGCGGACCTCCTCGGCGCGGTCGTCGTCGACCTCGAACATGTGGGCCGACTGGACGCCGGCTGGATCGAGAAGGACGCCGCGGGAAAGGAGGTCCAGGTCGGGATCGTCGCGGGGGCGCCGGGAGCCGCCTCGGATCTGCTGGTCGGCGGCTTCGAGTCCGCGCTCCCCGCCGGCGCGGAGGTGGTCGCGAACCAGCCCGGCATGTTCGACCCGGGCAAGGCCAGGAAGGTCGCCGAGCAGATGATCCAGGACCACCCGGACCTCGACTACGCCTTCGTCGCCAACGAGGAGATGGCGTTCGCCGTCCGTGAGGCCTTCGACTCGGCCGGCGCCGACACCGTCAGGATCGTCACGGTCAACGGCACGGACGAGGGCCTGGCCGCCCTCAAGGACGGCCGCTTCGCCGCGACCGTCGCCAACTCGGCCGCGGACACCGGCGAACTCGCGGTGACCAACACCATCGGCCTGCTGAGGGACTGGGACGCCGACCGCATCGCCCACACCCCGGTCCGGCTGGTCACCAAGAGCAACGCGGACACGGCACCGCTCTACTGCCCGCCGAACGCCGGGTGACTCAGCCGCGCCGCGACGGAAGCCAGCGCTCCACCCCGGTGATCAGCGCCCCACCCCGGTGACCGGCAGCCCGGCCGCCCGCCAGGCCTGGAACCCGCCGGCCAGATCGGTCGCCCGGCGCAGCCCCAGCCGGTGCAGCGACTCCGCCGCCAGGCTCGACGCGTACCCCTCGTTGCAGAAGACCACCACCCGCAGGTCATGGCTGCCCGCCTCGGGCACGCGATGACTGCCCCGTGGGTCCAGGCGCCACTCCAGCTCGTTCCGCTCGATCACCAGCGCGCCGGGCACCAGCCCGTCCCGCTCCCGCAGGGCCGCGTACCGGATGTCCACCAGCAGCGCCTCACCGGCCTGGGCGGCGTCGTAGGCCTCGCGAGGGGGGACGCGTACGTAGGTCGCGCGGACCCGCTCCAGCAACTCGTCGATGCCGACGGGCCGTTCGCCCCGGCCGCTCACTGCCAGTCCTCGGGGCGCTCGACCTGCTCCAGGCGCAGCACGGGCCCGCTGCGGCTGTAGCGGCGGATCCGGGGCAGCGGCGGATAGTAGGCGTGGACGGAGATCGCGTGGCGGTCCGGGGACTCGTTGAGGACCTCGTGGACATGGTGGTGGCCGAAGGAGCGGCCCTTGCCGGCCGGCAGTCTGCGCTCCCGGTCCACGTCCTCGCTGAGTTCCAGGGTCCTCCAGCCGTCCGTGGGCAGCCGGGCGGTGAGCGAGTTCTCCCTCAGCTCACCGGCCGCCGTCAGGAACGCGCCGACCGAGTCCGCGTGATCGTGCCAGCCGGTGCCCGAGCCGGGCGGCCAGCCGATCAGCCAGGCCTCACTCCCGGCGGGCCCCTCCAGACGCACCCACGTGCGGCCCTCGGGGTCGAGCGGCAGCGAGGCGATCAGCTCGGCGTCGGCGGCGGTGCGACGTACGAAATCGAGGAGGTCCGCCTGTGTGGGAGCGGTGGCGGTGGACACGGAAGGGGAGGGGGAGACAGACACTTCGACCGTCCTGATGAGGGTTCGCGGGGTGCGCGCGACGGCACGTCGGTGGTGCGCGCGAAGGAGGAGAGATGCGAATTCAGCAGGACCGGGTACACATGCAGCCCGCGTAGCGGACGAGGTCCACATGGACCTTCCGCCACAGGTGCACACAGGTGTCCGTCACGATGCGGAGTACACCATGGGCGTGTGGGCCGGTCAACTCGTCGTCAGCATGTGGACGGTGGGCGCCCTGGTGACGCCCACCCCGACCGGGCCGGGCCGCTCAGCGCGTCCCCGCCGTCGCCTCCGCCCCCGACTCCACCGGCCCGCCCAGCGTCGCCTCCGCGGCCGCGTACAGATCGGCCGGGCGCACCCCGCTCAGCGCCGTGACCAGGTGACCGTCGGGGCGGATCAGCAGGACCGAGTGCGCGGCGGCCCCCGGGTAGCTCTCGGCGACCAGCAGCTCCGCCGGATGCGGCAGGGCCGCCACGGCCGCCGCGAGCCGGGGCATGATCCCGGCGGTCACCCAGTGCTTGCGGTCCCACACGCCCGTGCCCGGCGCGATCAGCAGCACCAGCAGCGCGCCCCGGCCCAGCCGGTCCCGCAGCCGGACGAACGAGCCGTCCTCCGCGGTCACCCGCACATCGACGACCGGCGCGCCCACCGCCGTCTCCAGGGACACCTCGCCCTCCAGATGCCGGGGCGCGAGCGGCGAATCGGCGTACGCCCCCGGCGCACCGAGCGCCCCGCGCCCCAGATGGCCCTCGGTGAGCAGCGCGTCATGGCCCCGGGCCGAGCCGGGCACGTACGCCCGCAGCCCGCCACCGCCGCGCACCAGCGGCAGCGCCTGGTCGGCAGCGCGCAGCCGGGCGGCGACGATCGCGCGCCGCTCCGTCTGGTAGCTGTCGAGCAGCGCCTCGCGCGGCCCGTGATGCCAGGCCAGCGCCAGCTTCCAGGCGAGGTTGTCGGCGTCCCTGAGCCCCTCGTCGAGCCCCTGGGTGCCGAGCGCCCCGAGCAAGTGCGCCGCGTCCCCGGCGAGGAACACCCGCCCGGCCCGCCAGCGCCGCGCCAGCCGGTGGTGCACGGTGTGGACCCCGGTGTCGAGGAGCTCGTACGGCGGTGTCGGGCCGCCCGTCCAGCCCGCGAGGGTCTCCCGGACACGGGACACCAGCAGCTCGGGCGTGACCAGGTCCTTGCCCGGCGGGAGCAGCCAGTCCAGCCGCCAGGCGCCGTCCGGCAGCGGGCGCGCGGTGACCTCACCGGCCGACGGGCCCGAGGTCCGCCAGGGCGGCATCCGGTGCAGCAACGCCTCGTCGGGCCAGGGGAGTTCGGTGCGCAGCGCGGCGACCGCGTGCCGTTCGACCGCCGTCCGGCCGGGGAAGCGGATGTCCTGGAGCTTGCGGACCGTGGAGCGGGGGCCGTCGCAGCCCACCAGGTAACTGCCACGCCACCAGGTGCCCTTGGGGCCTCTGGTGTGCGCGGTGACGCCCGCGGGCTCCTGCTCGATGCCGTCGAGGCGGCTGTCCACGGCGATCCGCACCAGCCGCTCGCCCGCGAGCGCCGCGCGCAGGGCGCCGGTCAGGACGTGCTGGGCGAGGTGCACGGGGGCGGCCGAACCCTCGCCGGCCGCCGGGTCGACGAAGGACACCTGACGCATCACCTGCCTGCGCCGCATCGACCGCCATCCGGCCCAGCGGCAGCCCGCCTCGGCGACCGGCAGCCCGGTGAGCCGCTCCAGCAGGGCGGCGGTGTCCTCGCGCAGGACGACGGTGCGCGCGAGACGGGGTTCGTCCTTGCCGAGCCCCTCGTCGAGGACGACGGACGGCACCTCCTGACGCGCCAGCGCAAGGGCGAGCGTGAGCCCGACGGGCCCCGCTCCGACGATGATCACCGGGTCCACGGCGTGGTGCCCCCTGCCCGCAGCGGTGCCCCGAGGGACGTGTGTGAACAGGAGGTTGGAGCAGGGTGCACGATCACAGAACGTATGCAACCCATTGCCGGTGCTTGCGTCAAGTGACCGAAGGCAGTGGCGATCATGCCACTGCCTCCGTGTCGTTCACGCCATGCTTCGCGTGTTGCTCAGGTCACTTGACCGGGCGTCAGTTCTTCGGTGGATGGGTGAAGCCACTGATGCCGCCGATGCCTCCGCCCTCGCCGCCGGTGCCGAAGGAACCGCCGATCGCCGCCGGGTTGATCTCCTCCATGTCCTCGGCGCCGAGCACCGCGCCGGTGCTGCGCTTGCTGCGCCGCAGCCGGCCCTCCAGCCAGCTCGCGAAGCTCGTCAGGATGAAGTTGACGACGATGTAGATGACCGCCACGACGATGAAGCTGGGGATGACGTTGGCGTAGTTGGCCGCGAGCGTGCCGCGGGCGTTCAGCAGGTCGGTGAAGCCGAGCATCACGCCGCCGAGCGCGGTGTCCTTCACGATGACCACCAGCTGGCTGACGATCGCCGGGAGCATCGCCGTGACCGCCTGCGGCAGCAGGACGCTGGTCATCGTCTGGCCCTTGCGCAGACCGATCGCCTTGGCGGCCTCCGTCTGGCCCCGGGGCAGGGCGAGGATGCCCGCGCGGACGATCTCGGCGAGGACCGAGGCGTTGTAGAGCACCAGACCGGTGATGACCGCGTACAGGGGCCGGTCCGCGCTGGTGACGTCCGTGGAGCGGGCGTAGAACTCGTTGGCGAACAGCATCAGCAGCAGCACCGGGATGGCGCGGAAGAACTCGACCACGACGCCGGCCGGGATGCGGACCCAGCGATGGTCGGACATCCGGGCGATGCCGAAGAAGGCGCCCAGCGGCAGCGCGATGACCATGGCCAGCGCGGCGGCCTTCAGGGTGTCGGCGAGGCCGGGCAGCAGATACGTCGTCCAGGCCTCGGACTCGGTGAAGAACGGCTCCCACAGGGCCCACTTCAGCTGGCCCTTGTCGTCCATCACCGTCCAGACCCACCACGCCACCAGCGCCAGCAGGACGAAGAAGACGATCGAGAAGATCACATTGCGCCGCTTGGCCTTCGGGCCGGGGGCGTCGTACAGAACCGAGGTCACCGCTTCACCGCCAGTCGCTTGCTCAGCCAGCCGAGGAACAGGCCGGTGGGCAGGGTCAGTACCACGAAACCGAAGGCGAAGATCGCGCCGATGAGCAGCGTCTGGGCCTCGTTCTCGATCATTTCCTTCATCAGCAGGGCCGCCTCGGCCACGCCGATCGTGGCCGCCACCGTGGTGTTCTTGGTGAGGGCGATCAGGACGTTGGCGAGCGGGCCGATGACCGAGCGGAACGCCTGCGGCAGGACGATCAGCCGGAGCACCTGGCTGAAGCTCAGCCCGATGGCGCGGGCCGCCTCGGCCTGGCCCACGGGCACGGTGTTGATGCCGGAGCGCAGCGCCTCGCACACGAAGGCGGCCGTGTAGGCGACCAGACCGAGGATCGCGAGCCGGAAGCCCTGGGCCTCGAAGTCGTCGGGCGCGCCCATCGTCATGCCGAAGATGTCGGCGAGGCCGAGCGAGGTGAAGACGATGATGACGGTCAGGGGGATGTTCCGGACGATGTTCACATAGGCGGTGCCGAAACCGCGCATCAGCGGAACGGGGCTGACCCGCATGGCCGCCAGCAGGGTTCCCCAGACCAGGGAACCGATGCCCGAGAAGATGGTGAGCTGGATCGTCACCCAGAAGGCGCCCAGCAGACTCGGGTCGTCATAGTCAGAAAGAAAGTCGAACACGATCTCCCGCGCTTCCGGGTGGGTGGCGTACGTGACGTACGGGGCGGTCGTGTCGGGCCGCCGCCGCACTGACGTGCCGCGCCGCCGCCGTGAGGGTCAGGCCGACGGCGGCGGCGCGGCTGCGGAAGTCCGCGTTACTGAACGATGGTCCCGATCTTCGGGGCCTGCTCGTTCTTGTAGTCGGCCGGGCCGAAGTTCTCCTTGACGGCCGTCTCCCAGGCGCCGTCGCTGACCATCTTCTCCAGCGCGTCGTTGATCTTGTTGACGGTCTCGGTGTCGCCCTTCTTGACGCCGACGCCGTAGTTCTCGTTGCTCAGCTTCAGGCCCGCGAGCTTGAACTGGCCCTTGTACTGGTCCTGCGCGGCGAAGCCCGCGAGGATCGAGTCGTCGGTGGTGACCGCGTCGACGGCACCGCTCTGCAGACCGGCGATGCACTCCGAGTACGTGCCGTACTCCTTGAGCTGGGCGTCGGGGGCGATCTCGTCCTTGACGTTCTGCGCCGAGGTCGAGCCGGTGACCGAGCAGAGCTTCTTGCCGTTGAGGTCGGTGCCCTCGGCGATGTCCGAGTCAGCCTTGACCAGCAGGTCCTGGTGGGCCAGCAGGTACGGGCCGGCGAAGTCGACCTTCTCCTTGCGCTCGTCGGTGATGGAGTAGGTGGCGGCGATGAAGTCGACGTCGCCACGGGCGAGCGCGTTCTCGCGGTCGGCGCTCTTGGTCTCGATGAACTCGATCTGGTTGGGCTCGTAGCCGAGTTCGCCCGCCACGAAGGTGGCTACGTCGACGTCGAAGCCGGAGAAGGAACCGTCGGGCTCCTTCAGGCCGAGGCCGGGCTGGTCGTACTTGATGCCGACCTTGATCTTGTCGCCGCCGCTGGAACCCGAGTCGGCGCTGTCGCTGTCGTCGTCGCCGCCACAGGCCGTGGCGGTCAGGGAGAGGACGAACGCGGCGGCGGCCGCGGCGGTGACCTTGCGGAGCTTCATGGTGAACATCCTTTGTCTGGTGAAGAGAGGCGAGCCGTCAGTGCGGGTGACGCAGGGTCGTCGAGGACGTCGATGCGCCGTCAGTGGTGCAGGATCTTGGACAGGAAGTCCTTGGCACGGTCGCTGCGCGGGTTGCTGAAGAACTGGTCCGGCACAGCCTCTTCGACGATTCGACCGTCCGCCATGAACACCACTCGATTGGCGGCCGAACGAGCGAAGCCCATCTCGTGGGTGACGACGATCATGGTCATGCCGTCACGGGCGAGCTGCTGCATGACCTCCAGCACCTCGTTGATCATCTCCGGGTCGAGGGCCGAGGTCGGCTCGTCGAAGAGCATGACCTTCGGCTCCATCGCGAGGGCGCGTGCGATGGCCACGCGCTGCTGCTGGCCGCCGGAGAGCTGGGCGGGGTACTTGTCCGCCTGGTTGGCCACACCCACCCGGTCGAGCAGCTTGCGGGCCTTCTCCTCGGCCTTCTTCTTCTCGGTCTTGCGGACCTTGACCTGGCCCAGCATGACGTTCTCGAGCACGGTCTTGTGCGCGAAGAGATTGAACGACTGGAAGACCATGCCGACGTCGGCACGGAGCCGGGCCAGCTCCTTGCCCTCGTCGGGCAGCGGTTTGCCGTCGAGGACGATCGTCCCCGAGTCGATCGTCTCCAGGCGGTTGATGGCGCGGCACAGGGTGGACTTGCCGGACCCGGAGGGTCCGATGACCACGACGACTTCGCCGCGGGCGATCGTCAGGTCGATGTCCTGGAGCACGTGCAACGCGCCGAAATGCTTGTTGACACTCTTCAGGACGACCAGGTCGCCGGTCGCGGCCACATCTTCCTTGGCCACCGATACTTCGGTCATCGCTCTCAGGCTCCGTCCTCCTCGGTTTCGGAGGACACTAATAACCGTATCCGACCTGCGTCATTAGTCCTGAGGGGAATTTGAGCATCACGATCCGGTAGCAATCAGACACGTGTCGTAGCACTTGCGACCTGGGCGCGTACCGGGTGGATAACGACAAGCCCCGCGCAACCGGAACCCACTTGACGGCGTCAGCATCAATCAGCGTGACTGCCATGTGCACGCGCGCGCGTGCCGAGTCATGTCCGGATCATGCTCGGTGATCAACCCGTACGGCCGATGAACAGGAGGGGGACGGGATGAGACTGCTCCTCGTCGAGGACGACAACCATGTCGCCGCCGCCCTGTCCGCGGTTCTGGCGCGGCACGGCTTCGACGTCACCCATGCCCGCAGTGGCGAGGAGGCGCTCCAGGCGCTGGTCCCGGAGGGCGCCGGATTCGGTGTCGTCCTGCTCGACCTCGGCCTGCCCGACCAGGACGGCTACGAGGTCTGCGGCAAGATCCGCAAGCGCACCAGCACCCCCGTGATCATGGTGACCGCCCGCTCCGACGTGCGCTCCCGCATCCACGGCCTCAACCTCGGCGCCGACGACTATGTCGTCAAGCCGTACGACACCGGCGAACTGCTCGCCCGGATCCACGCCGTCAGCCGGCGCAGCGTCCACGAGGACCCGGCGGCCGCGGCGGACACCGTGCTGCGGCTGGGCTCGGTGCACATCGAGCTGCCGACCCGGCAGGTCAGAGTGGACGGCTCGGTCGTCCAACTGACCCGCAAGGAGTTCGACCTGCTGGCGCTGCTCGCCCAGCGGCCGGGTGTGGTCTTCCGGCGGGAGCAGATCATCAGCGAGGTGTGGCGGACCAGCTGGGAGGGGACCGGACGCACCCTGGAGGTCCATGTCGCCTCCCTGCGCGCCAAGCTGCGGATGCCGGCCCTGATCGAGACCGTGCGCGGCGTCGGCTACCGGCTCGTCGCCCCGGCCGCCTAGCGGGTACGGGTGCGCACTCGACTCCTCCCGCTGCTCATCGTCCTGATGGCGGCCGTACTGCTGGCGCTCGGGGTGCCGCTCGCCGTGAGCCTGGCCGCCGCCCAGCAGCAGAAGGTGGTCGTCGACCGGATCGACGACACCGCGTATTTCGCGGCGATCACCCGCTCCGTGATGGACACCTCCCAGGGGCACCGCGACGAGGGCCGCAACCTCAGCCATGCCCTGGAGAGCTACTACGGCGTCTACGGCATCCGCGCAGGCGTCTTCCTGCCCGGGGACACCCCGCTGGCCAACGCGCCGGAGACCTGGTTCCTGCCCGAGACGGGCGAGGTGCGCGAGGCCTTCGAGGAGGCGCTGCTCAGCCGGCGCAGCCACGACCCGGAGCAGGTGTGGCCGTGGCAGCGGGGCCGTCTCGTCGTCGCCTCACCGGTCGTCCGGGACGGCGATGTCGTCGCGGTCGTCGTCACCGACTCGCCCACCGGGGAGATGCGCTCGCGGATCCTGCACGGCTGGCTGGTCATCGCCGCAGGCGAGTTCGCCGCGATGCTGCTGGCCGTCGGCGCGGCCCTCCGGCTCACCGGCTGGGTGCTGCGGCCCGTGCGCGTCCTGGACGCCACCACCCACGCGATCGCGAGCGGTCGTCTGAAGTCCAGGGTCGCGGCGGCCGGCGGACCGCCGGAACTACGGCGCCTGGCCCGGTCGTTCAACGAGATGGCGGACAACGTCGAGGACGTGCTGGAGCAGCAGCGCGCCTTCGTCGCCGACGCCTCGCACCAGCTGCGCAACCCCCTGTCCGCGCTGCTGCTGCGGATCGAGCTGCTCGCCCTCGAACTGCCCGAGGGCAATGAGGAGATCGCCTCGGTGCAGGCCGAGGGCAAACGCCTCGCCCAGGTGCTGGACGATCTGCTCGACCTGGCGCTCGCCGAGCACACCGCGGCCGAGCTCCGGCTCATCGACATCGGCGAGCTGGCCGCGGAACGGGTCGCCGCCTGGTCGCCCACGGCCGAGGCCAAGGGCGTGACGCTGGTCGGGGAGTGCCCGGCGACGACCGCGTGGGTCGACCCGGTGGCGCTGTCGTCCGCGCTGGACGCGGTGATCGACAACGCCGTGAAGTTCACGCCCGAGGACCAGCGCGTGGAGGTGACCGTCGCCTCCAACGGCGACACCGCCACCGTCGTCGTCACCGACCTCGGTCCCGGACTGACCGACGAGGAGCTCGTCCGTATCGGCGACCGCTTCTGGCGCAGCGGCCACCACCAGAACATCAAGGGCTCCGGCCTCGGCCTGTCCATCTCCCGGGCCCTGCTCTCGGCGGGCGGTGGGACCATCGCGTACGCCCGTCATGAACCGCACGGACTGAAGGTGACGGTACGGGTGCCGCGGGGCGGGTCGGCGGCGTGAACAGCCCGAGCGACGCCGCTACGGCTTGACCGAGCGGTAGTAGCGCCGGGCTCCCTCGTGCAGCGGGAGCGGGTCGGTGTAGATCGCGGTGCGTACGTCGACCAGCTGGGCGGAGTGGACGTGCGCGCCGATGCCGTCGCGGCTGTCCAGCACGGTCCGTGTCAGCCACTCGGTGAGCCGGGGATCCAGGTCCTTGCGGGTCACCAGCACGTTGGCCACCGCCATCGTCGCCACCGTGGAGCCGTTCTGGATGGTCCGGTAGGCCGACTCCGGCATGTTGGTGGCCCGGTAGTAGCGGGTGGCGCCGCCCTGGGCGTGCACCTTGGCGACCAGGTCCTCGTCCAGCGGCACGAACCGGAAGGTGGAGGTCTCCGCGATCTCGGTCAGCCCGCGCGTGGGCAGCCCGCCGGACCAGAAGAACGCGTCGAGGCCGTGCCCCAGCAGGCCGGGCCCGGTGTCGATGCCGTCCGAGCGGGGCGTGATGTCCTCCTCCGGGTCGATGCCGGCCGCCTCCAGCACCCGGGTGGCGATCAGCCGTACGCCCGAGTCGGGCAGCCCTATGGCGACCCGCTTGCCGCGCAGGTCCTCGACGGAGTCGATGTCGGAGTCCGGCGGCACGACGAGCTGCACATAGTCGTCGTACAGCCGCGCCACACCGCGCAGCCGGGCGGCGCCGGGACCGTCGGCGAGTTCGTAGGTCTCCACCGCGTCGGCGGCGGCGATGGTGAAGTCGGCCTCGCCGGTCGCCACCCGCTGCACGTTCTGCTGCGATCCGGCGCTGGTCTGGAGCTCCACCTTCAGGTCGGGCATGTCCCTGGCGAGCTCGGCACGCAGCCGCTCGCCGTACTCGTGGTAGACGCCCGCCTGGGTGCCCGTGCTGAAGGTGATCGTCCCGCTCGGCGGCTCCTCGCCCAGGGGCAGCAGCCACCACAGCAGCAGCCCGAGGGCGACGAAGGCGGCGCCCGCGCCCTGGAGGGCCCGGCGCCTGCCGATAGGGGGCAACAGCGTGGACATGCGGGCGATCCTGCCAGGCGGTACGCCCCGCTGACCAGGGGCGGCGGCCCGCAGGACGGCCGATAGGGTCGCCGTATGAGCTCCTCGCCCGCCGATCTGGTCCGTGCCTTCCACCACGCCTTCGGGCTCGACGCCCGCAGTACCCCGACCGAGATCCCGCCGGAAGTGGCCGCGCACCGGGGCGAGTTGCTCGCGGAGGAGGCGGCGGAGGTCGCCGAGGTCGCCGTGGCCGGACCGCTCGACAGACTGGCGCACGAACTGGCGGACGTGGTGTACGTCGCTTACGGCACCGCCCTCGTCCACGGGATCGACCTCGACGCGGTGATCGCCGAGGTGCACCGCTCCAACATGACCAAGCTGGGGCCCGACGGACACGTGGCCCGCCGGGCCGACGGCAAGGTCCTCAAGGGCGAGCACTACCGGGCCCCGGACGTGGCGGAGGTGCTGCGGCGGCAGGGCTGGGGCGAGAGTTCTTGAAGGCTCCTGCGCCCTGCAAAGACGTCCGCTAAAGGGGCGCCGCCTCCTCCGCGGCCTCCCGTGGCTCCACCTTCCGCCGTTCCGTCCACCACGTCGCCACCGGCTCCGTGAAGCGTGCGGTGAGGGGGCCGACGATGACGAGGATGAGGACGTAGGCGGTGGCGAGGGGGCCCAGGGACGACGGTTCGATGCCCGCGCTGACCGCCAGGCCCGCGATGACGATGGAGAACTCGCCGCGGGCCACCAGCGCCCCGCCCGCGCGCCAGCGGCCCTTCTCCGAGATACCGGCCCGCCGCGCCGCCCAGTACCCCGTGGCGATCTTCGTCCCGGCGGTGACGACCGCCAGCGCGAGCGCAAACCGTTCATCTATCCCGGGGCCGAGCGGGCGCTGGTGCGCTCGTACCTGGAGCGGCTGCACGGCGGTGACCGGCTGCCAGAGCGGCCGGTGACCGAGCGGGAGGAGGAGATCCTCAAGCTGGTCGCCGAGGGGCACACCTCGAAGGAGATCGGTGAGCTGCTCTTCATCAGCGCCAAGACGGTCGAGCGGCACCGGGCCAACCTGCTCCAGAAGCTGGGCGTGCGGGACCGGCTGGAGCTGACCCGGTACGCGATCCGCGCGGGGCTCATCGAGCCCTGATGCCAAGGTCTGGACTAGGGGCGGGCGCCGCGTCATCATGACGCTGCCATGACAACACGGACGAGCTTCCTCAGACGGATGAGCTTCCTCAAGGCGGCCCTGGTCGCCGTACTCCTCCTGGTCCCCCTGACGTCCGTCCCCGCGCGGGCGGCCGAGGAGGCGGCGGACTGGACGGGCCCGCTCAGCACCCGGGGCCGCTGGATCGTCGACGCCGACGGCGACCGGTTCAAGCTGCGCTCGGGCAACTGGCACGGCGCCAGCGGCACCTGGAACGGCTCGGGCAGCACCGAGGACGACGCCAACCATCACGCGGGCGAGAACTCCGGCCGTATCCCGCTCGGCCTGGACCGCGCGCCCATGGCCGAGATCATCGCCGGGTTCCACGAGATCGGCATCAACAGCATCCGGCTGCCCTTCTCCAACGAGATGATCCGCGACTCCCGCCCCGTCACGGACGACGCCGTGGCCGCCAACCCGTCCCTGCGCGGAAAGACCCCGCTCCAGGTCTACGACGTGGTCGTCCGCGAACTCACCGCCGCCGGCCTCGCCGTCATCCTCAACAACCACACCAACACCACCCGCTGGTGCTGCGGAGTCGACGGCAACGAACGCTGGAACACCGGCCAGTCCACCGCGGCCTGGGAGACCGACTGGCTCTTCATGGCGAACCGCTACAAGGACAACAAGCGGGTCGTCGGCGCCGACCTCTACAACGAGGTCCGCCGCAATGTCTGGGACGACCCCAACTGGGGCCTCGGCGACGACCACGACTGGTTCGCCGCCTCGCAGCGGGTCGCCGACCGCATCCTCACGGAGGCGAACCCGGACCTCCTGATCATCGTCGAGGGCATCAACTGGACCGGCATCCCCATCGACGGCTTCGCCCACGAACGCCCCACCCTGGAGCCGGTACGCCGCCTCTCGCACACCCTCGTCGACTCCGGCAAGCTCGTGTACTCCGCCCACTTCTACGACTACACGGGCCCCAACCACAGCGGCGCCACCGGCACCGGCGAGACCACCGACCCCCGCTATCGCGACCTGAGTCCGAGCGAACTGATCTCCGTCGTGAACCGCCAGGCCCTCTACGTCGCCTCCGAACCGGACCAGCACTTCACCGCTCCCGTCTGGATCAGCGAGTTCGGCGTCGGCGGCCGCGAGGAGACCGGCGCGAAACAGCGCGCCTGGTTCGAGAACTTCGTCGACCACCTCATCCGCATGGACGCGGACTTCGCGTACTGGCCCCTCGTCGGCTGGCACGAGGGCCGCAAGGGCAACGGCTGGGCGCTGCTGCACTGGGACGTGGCGGGCCACCGGATGGGCGTCCACGACGGCGACGACTGGAGGGCGGCCGCCTGGACCCGGCTGACGGCGGCCCAGGGGCGGACCGGACAGGTGGCGCCCGTGGCCGACTGGTCCATGCTGAGCCCCGACCACGGCGACTTCATCGCCTCCCGGTGGATGCGGGCGCGGCCCGACTGGGACTCCGGCGCCCGCAAGGCCGTCTGCCCGGACGGGCAGCGCCTGCTGGGCCTCAGCCGCACCGGGAACCGCGGGCTCTGCTCGGACGTTGGCCTGTCGTCGGGGCCGACAGGCGGGTACGAGGTGGTCGTCGACGAACGGCACGTCCGCCCCGGCCAGGACTGGGCGTCCGGCTACACCAAGCTCCAGTGCCCCGACGGCCATCTGCTCACCGGCTACAGCGTCCGCGGCTCGGCGGTCTCGGCCGCGCTGTGCTCGGCGGCCCCGGTCGGCGCCACCGGCGGCCGTACGGTCTGGTTCGACCGGGGCGACAACCGCGGGGCGTCGCCCAAGGGCGGGGACTTCGCGTCCGGCCACTACAAGGGGCAGTGCGCGGACGACGAGTACGCGGCCGGCATCGCGTACACGGGCCGGGTGGGCTCACGACGGACACCGGACGCGCTGTACTGCCGTCGGATGTGACGGGCGGACGGTCCCGGGTGAGCCTCCGGGGTACGGAGAAATCGGCGACCGGGAGGGGCGCTCCCGGCGCGCCCTTACCCTTGAGGGCATGAGCAGCATCGACCGGAGCCACGCCGTGGACGTCAAGCGAACGTATGAGGTGCGCACCTACGGGTGCCAGATGAACGTCCACGACTCCGAGCGATTGTCCGGGCTGCTGGAGGACGCCGGTTACGTGCGTGCCCCCGAGGGCGCCGACGGCGACGCCGACGTCGTCGTCTTCAACACCTGCGCCGTCCGCGAGAACGCCGACAACCGCCTCTACGGCAACCTCGGGCGGCTCGCGCCGAGGAAGGCCTCGCGGCCCGGGATGCAGATCGCGGTGGGCGGCTGCCTCGCGCAGAAGGACCGCGACACCATCGTGAAGAAGGCGCCCTGGGTGGACGTCGTCTTCGGCACGCACAACATCGGCAAGCTGCCCGTCCTGCTGGAGCGCGCCCGCGTGCAGGAGGAGGCGCAGGTCGAGATCGCCGAGTCCCTGGAGGCGTTCCCCTCCACGCTGCCGACCCGGCGCGAGAGCGCGTACGCGGCATGGGTGTCGATCTCCGTCGGCTGCAACAACACCTGCACCTTCTGCATCGTCCCGGCCCTGCGCGGCAAGGAGAAGGACCGGCGCACCGGCGACATCCTCGCCGAGATCGAGGCCCTGGTCGGCGAGGGCGTCTCCGAGATCACGCTGCTCGGCCAGAACGTCAACGCCTACGGCTCCGACATCGGCGACCGCGAGGCGTTCAGCAAGCTGCTGCGGGCCTGCGGGTCCATCGAGGGCCTGGAGCGCGTCCGCTTCACCTCCCCGCACCCGCGTGACTTCACGGACGACGTGATCGCGGCGATGGCCGAGACGCCGAACGTGATGCCGCAGCTCCACATGCCGCTCCAGTCCGGCTCGGACACGGTCCTGAAGGCCATGCGCCGCTCGTACCGCCAGGAGCGCTACCTGGGGATCATCGAGAAGGTCCGCGCGGCCATCCCGCACGCCGCGATCACGACCGACATCATCGTGGGCTTCCCCGGCGAGACCGAGGAGGACTTCGAGCAGACGATGCACGCCGTCCGCGAGGCCCGCTTCACCCAGGCCTTCACCTTCCAGTACTCCAAGCGCCCCGGAACCCCGGCCGCGACCATGGAGGACCAGATCCCGAAGGAGGTCGTCCAGGCGCGCTACGAGCGTCTCGTCGCCCTTCAGGAGGAGATCTCCTGGGAGGAGAACAAGAAGCAGGTCGGCCGCACCCTGGAACTGATGGTCGCCGAGGGCGAGGGCCGCAAGGACGGCGCCACCCACCGCCTCTCCGGCCGCGCCCCCGACAACCGCCTGGTCCACTTCACCAAGCCCGACCAGGACGTACGCCCCGGTGACGTGGTCACGGTCGAGATCACCTACGCCGCTCCCCACCACCTCCTCGCCGAAGGCGCGGTCCTCGAAGTGCGCCGCACCCGCGCGGGTGACGCCTGGGAGAAGCGGAACGCCGAGCAGGCCGCCAAGTCGGCGGGTGTGATGCTGGGGCTGCCGACGATCGGCGTCCCGGAGCCGCTGCCGGTGGTCACCGGAGGCTGTGCCGTCGACTGACGTGCGCGGGCGTGCGGGGTTACGCTGCCGATCATGCTTGTCGCCGCCGCTGTCTGCCCCTGTCCGCCGCTGCTCGTGCCCGAGGTCGCCGCGGGTGCCGCGCCCGAACTGGACGCCGCCCGTACCGCGTGCGCGGACGCGCTCGGCGTGCTCGCCGCCGCACGGCCCGACCGGCTGATCGTCGTCGGGCCCGCGGGGCAGGAGGGGCACGGGGCCCATCCGGAAGGGGCGCGGGGCTCCTTCCGCGGCTTCGGCGTCGAGGTCGACGTACGGCTGGGGACGGAGCGGGCGGACGACTCCGCGCGGGAGCTGCCCTCCTCGCTGGCGGTGGCCGCGTGGCTGCTGGAGCGGACGGCGTGGGCCGATGCCCCGATCGAGGGACTCGGGGTGGGGGAACCTCTGGACGCCGAGCGGTGTATCCAAGTCGGAAGGGAGATCGCCGCGGGCCCCGGACGCGTGGCGATGCTGGTGATGGGCGACGCCAGCGCCTGCCGCACGCTCAAGGCACCCGGCTACCTCGACGAGCGCGCGGAGCCCTTCGACGCGGACGTCGCGCGGGCCCTGGGCGCGGCGGACGTGGATGCGCTCCAGATGCTGGACGTCCGACTGGCGCGGGAGCTGAAGGCGTCCGGCCGGGCGCCCTGGCAGGTCCTCGCGGGCGCCGCGGAGGACGCCGGGCTGTCCGGCGCGCTGCTGCACGAGAGCGCGCCGTACGGCGTGGGGTACCTGGTCGCGACCTGGTCGTAGCCGCCGTCCCGGAACGACGGCGGACGGCCGGGGAGCGGGGTGCTCCGCGGCCGTCCGTCGGTGTGCCGTGGGTTCAGGAAGCCGGCGGCGGGGTGGTGTCCCCGCTCGTGCCCGTGCCCGTCCCGCCGCCCGTCCCGTGGTCCTTGTGCGCGAGTCGGTCCATGGCGCCCTTGGCCTTGCCCGTGCCCGTGTGGATCTTGTCCCTGTACTTGCCCTTGGTCTTCTCGTCGACGACCTTGGCGGCCTTGTCCAGACCGTGCTGGATCTTGCCCCCATGCTGATGGGCGAGGTCGGACACCTTGCCCTTGGCCGGGCCGAGCTTGGCCTTCAAATTGTCCATGAGACCCATCGTTCGCCTTCCCACGCGGGATGTTCAGGTGCGGGCGCCCTCGCCGGCCTCCCGGTCGGCCGCCTCGTCGGCGGACTGCTGCTTGGGGATCTCGACGCCCTCGCTGTCGACGGCCCTCGCCGCCGTAGCCGTCACCGGTGTCGCTTCTTCCGGAGCCCCGGCCTCGGCCGAACCCTTCGCCTCAGTGGCCTCTTCCGCCTGAGCCGTCTCTCCCGCCTCGGACCCGGCGGCCTCGGTGCCGGCCTGAGCCTCGTCGGTCGACGCCTCCTGCGTCGTCTTGGACCTCCGGAAAAGCCGTGCCAAAACGCCCATATCAACTCCATACGTTACTCGTGCGGGCGAAATCCCGCGTCGTCCGGTGCGTCCGTTTGCGTCGCCCGGATCGCCGCCTCTCGCAG
The DNA here is from genome assembly GCF_027270315.1 of Streptomyces cinnabarinus. Taxonomy (NCBI): domain Bacteria; kingdom Bacillati; phylum Actinomycetota; class Actinomycetes; order Kitasatosporales; family Streptomycetaceae; genus Streptomyces; species Streptomyces cinnabarinus. The sequence goes on from NZ_CP114413.1 coordinate 6,567,640, forward strand.
ACCGGCGGCGCGCACCACGCAAACGGCAACGACGTCGGGCCCGGGCCGTCACGTAACTCGTTCGAGGCCACCCCGTGAGGTTTGCGAGACTGGGGCGGTGAGCAGCGCACCCTCCGCCCCCCGCGTCATCGCCGTCGTCGGTCCCACCGCGGCCGGAAAGTCCGATCTGGGCGTTTTCCTGGCCCGACAGCTCGGCGGCGAGGTCGTCAACGCCGACTCCATGCAGCTCTATCGCGGGATGGACATCGGCACCGCCAAGCTGACGCCCGAGGAACGGGCCGGCGTCCCCCATCATCTGTTGGACATCTGGGACGTCACCGTCACCGCGTCCGTCGCCGAGTACCAGCGGCTGGCCCGCGAGCGGATCGACGCGCTGCTCGCCGAGGGACGCTGGCCGATCCTGGTCGGCGGCTCCGGCCTGTACGTCCGCGGCGCCGTCGACAACCTGGAGTTCCCCGGCACCGATCCCGAGGTCCGCGCCCGTCTGGAGGACGAACTCACCCTGCGCGGCTCGGGCGCCCTGCACGCCCGGCTCGCCGCCGCCGACCCGGACGCCGCGCACGCGATCCTGCCCAGCAACGGCCGCCGTATCGTCCGCGCCCTGGAAGTGATCGAGATCACCGGCCAGCCCTTCACGGCCAACCTGCCGGGCCATGACTCGGTCTACGACACCGTGCAGATCGGCGTCGACGTCGCCCGCCCCGAGCTCGACGACCGCATCGCCCGCCGGGTCGACCGGATGTGGGACGCGGGGCTCGTCGAGGAAGTGCGCGCGCTGGAGGCGCAGGGGTTGCGCGAGGGGCGTACGGCCTCGCGCGCGCTCGGCTACCAGCAGGTGCTCGCGGCGCTCGCCGGGGAGTGCACCATGGCGGAGGCCCGCGCCGAGACCGTACGTGCCACCAAACGCTTCGCGCGCCGTCAGGATTCATGGTTCAGGCGCGACCCCCGGGTGCACTGGCTGAGTGGGGCTGCGGCGGATCTCACAGAACTTCCGCACCTCGCAATGGCGTTGGTCGAACGACCGGTTACAGCCTGATCACGTCATGGCATCGGGACGCTCCGGCCGTCATCGCGGCCTCCGGCGCCGTGCCATCATCGAGCTTCGATCGACCAAGTGGAGTCCGAGTTGGGAGGGCGCGTGGCGATGGAGGCCGGCCCTCGCGACACCGCACAAGACACCGAACCCGTCACCGGTGACCGGGGCGAAACGGAGCAGGACGGCGACCGTCTGAGCCCGGACGGTCCCGACGAGGCACCGGACGGTGTGACCGACGACGGCCCCGAGCCGGAGGAGATGTTCGCCGGGGGCCCCGAGGTCGAGGTCGAGCTGCGCCCGCAGCGCAGGCTGCGCATCTGGCAGCTCGCGCCCATCGTGGCGCTGGCCGCGGTCGGCTCGCTGATGTTCGCCTTCCCACTGGCCTTCGACTTCGGCGACAGCGGCGCCGTGATCGCCATGCTGGGCCTGCTGATCTGCTCCTGCGCGGCCGGCTGGGGAATGATGGCGGCCCGCCGCGTGGGTTACACGTGGCCCGGCCTGCCCCAGCGGGGTTCCGGACGGCGCCCGGACTGGCGCGTGGTGCTGGCCTACGTCGTGGTCGTGGCCGCGGTGGTCGTGCTCGCGGTGTGGCGCGTGGCGCGGCTGCGCTGAGCGGTCGGCTCCCTTTCGTCGCCCCGGCTGAGCCGCGGGCTCCGTTTCCGTGGCTGTCGGTGCGGCACCGTACGATCGAGGCATGAGCACGCGGATCGCCTTCCTCAAGGGTCACGGCACCGAGAACGACTTCGTGATCGTCCCGGACCCCGAGAACGCCATCGACCTGCCCCCGTCCGCCGTCGCCGCGCTGTGCGACCGGCGCGCGGGCATCGGCGGGGACGGCCTGCTGCACGTCGTGCGGTCCGCCGCGCACCCCGAGGCGAAGGACCTGGCGGCCGAGGCGGAGTGGTTCATGGACTACCGCAACGGCGACGGTTCGATCGCGGAGATGTGCGGCAACGGCGTCCGCGTCTTCGCCCGCTACCTCCAGCGCGCCGGACACATCACCGAGGGAGACCTCGCGATCGCCACGCGCGGGGGCGTCAAGCGCGTGCACCTCGCCAAGAACGGTGACGTCACGGTCGGCATGGGCAAGGCGCGCCTGCCCGAGGGGGACGTCACGGTGAGCGTCGGCGAGCGCAGCTGGCCCGCGCGGAACGTGAACATGGGCAACCCGCACGCGGTGGCGTTCGTGGAGGACCTCGCGCACGCCGGGAGCCTGCACGAGGCGCCGCCGTTCAGCCCGGCCTCGGCCTACCCGGACGGTGTGAACGTGGAGTTCGTCGTCGACCGCGGACCCCGGCACGTCGCGCTGCGCGTGCACGAGCGCGGCGCCGGAGAGACCCGGTCCTGCGGCACGGGCGCGTGTGCCGTCGCCGTCGCCACGGCCCGCCGCGACGGCGCCGACCCGGCGGTCACCGGCACCCCGGCGACGTACACCGTCGACGTGCCCGGCGGCACCCTGGTGATCACCGAGCTCCCCGACGGCGAGATCGAGATGACCGGCCCCGCGGTGATCGTCGCCGAGGGTGAACTCGACGCGACCTGGCTGACGACGCTCGCACGCTGAGCCGGGCCACGCCGTCGCCGCGTCGGCGGCACGCCCCCTGTGCTTGGGCAACGACTTGGTATCGGTGTGACGGGTGTCCGGTCTGCGGAGGTTCGGCTTCCGCGGCCACCCGGTCGAGGATCGAATCCCCGGTCGGCCGCAGGTCGCGGGGTTCGAAACCGTAAACCTGCGAACCTTCGCTCGAATGGGTGATCCGTTTCACGCTCGGCGAGAGGCGGTCAGCCGCGCGTGATGGGCTCGGTAGCATCAAGCACCGGCCCGGACGGGGGACCGTTGCCAGTCCCCTGAGCCGTGTCCGCCATGGGGCACCCCGTCCGCCGGTCCACGCAGCCGGAGGTGCCCATGAGTGCGGAGGCCACGAACCCCGCGACGCCCGGCCCGGTAACCGGGCCCGCAGCTCGCTGGCGGGCCCGGATCGACCTGCGCCGCCTCGGCCGTGCCGCACTGCTCGGCCCGGCCGCCCGTGACCGGCTGCCCGACGCCATCGGCCATGTCGCCGAGGCCCACCGCGCCCATCACCCCGACGCCGACCTCGAACCACTGCGCCGCGCGTATGTGCTCGCCGAGTCCTCGCACCGCGGCCAGATGCGCAAGAGCGGCGAGCCGTACATCACGCACCCGCTCGCCGTGACCCTCATCCTCGCCGAACTCGGTGCCGAGACCACGACGTTGACCGCCTCCCTGCTCCACGACACCGTCGAGGACACCGAGGTGACGCTCGATCAGGTCGGCGAGCAGTTCGGCGCCGAGGTCCGCTATCTCGTCGACGGCGTCACGAAGTTGGAGAAGGTCGACTACGGCGCCGCCGCCGAGCCCGAGACCTTCCGCAAGATGCTCGTCGCGACCGGCAGCGATGTCCGCGTGATGTCGATCAAACTCGCCGACCGGCTGCACAACATGCGCACCCTTGGCGTGATGCGCCCCGAGAAACAGGCACGCATCGCCAAGGTGACCCGCGACGTCCTCATCCCGCTCGCCGAACGCCTCGGTGTCCAGGCGCTCAAGACCGAGCTGGAGGACCTGGTCTTCGCGATCCTGCATCCCGAGGAGTACGAGCACACGCGGGAGCTGATCGTCGACAACGCCTCCCGCGCGGACGACCCGCTCGCCGAGGTCGCCGACGAGATGCGCACGGTGCTCCGGGACGCCGACATCCAGGCCGAAGTCCTCATCCGGCCACGCCACTTCGTCTCCGTGCACCGGGTCGCCCGCAAACGCGGCCGGCTGCGCGGCGCCGACTTCGGGCGGCTGCTGGTGCTGGTCGGCGAGGACGCGGACTGTTACGGCGTCCTGGGCGAGTTGCACACCTGTATGACGCCGGTCGTCTCGGAGTTCAAGGACTTCATCGCCGTACCGAAGTTCAACCTTTACCAGTCCCTGCACACGGCGGTGGCGCGGGAGGACGGCCAGGTCGTCGAAGTCCTCATCCGCACTCACCAGATGCACAAGGTGGCCGAGGCCGGGGTGATCGCGCTCGGCAACCCCTACGCCCCCTCCTCCGACGAGCCCGTCGACGGCGAGCGCGCCGACCCGACCCGCCCCGGCTGGCTCTCCCGCCTCCTGGACTGGCAGGAGGCGGCCCCCGACCCCGACACCTTCTGGTCCACCCTCCGCGAGGACCTCGCCCAGGACCGCGAGATCACCGTCTTCCGCCCCGACGGCGGCACGCTCGGCCTGCCCGAGGGCGCGAGCTGTGTGGACGCGGCGTACGCGCAGTACGGCGAGGACGCGCACGCGTGCATCGGCGCACGCGTGAACGGCCGGCTGGCGACCCTGAGCACGGTGCTGAGGGACGGCGACACCGTTCAGCTCCTCATGGGTCAGGACCCCGCCTCCGAGCCCTCCAGGGAGTGGCTGGAGCACGCCCACACTCCCGCGGCCCGCATCGCCATCCAGCGCTGGCTGGCCTCGCACCCCTCCGCCGAGGACACCGACGGGCGCCCCGAGGACGGCGCGACCACGCCCCGCCCCACGACGGAGGCCCTGTCGACCGAGGGCTCGCCCTCGGCCCGTCCCGCCGCGAACGTCGTGGTCGACCAGCCCGACGCGACGGTACGGCTGGCGGGCTGCTGCACACCGGTGCCCCCCGACGGGATCACCGGCTTCGCGGTACGCGGGGGAGCGGTGACCGTCCACCGCGTGGAGTGCACGGCGGTGGCGCGCATGAAGAGCGCGGGCCGCCCGGAGATCCCCGTCCACTGGGGCGACACCAGCGAGTGCCGGGTGACGCTGGTAGCGGAATCGTTCGTCCGCCCGCATCTGCTGGCCGACCTCACGGAGGCGATGGCGCTGGAGGGCGCCGAGATCGTCTCGGCGACGGTGGAACCGCCCACCCAGCAGCGGGTCCGGCACACCTACACCCTCCAACTCCCGGACGCGGCCCATCTGCCCGCCCTGATGCGGGCGATGCGGAACGTGGCCGGGGTGTACGACGTGGCCAGGACGCAGACGCAGCCAGGTGTGTCGTAGGACGGCGTGCCGTGGGACGGGGTGTCGTAGGACGCCGCGAGCCGACGTAACAGAGCGCGCGGACCCCGTTCGGGTGGGCCGGGCGCGCGTCGTCGCCGCCCCGGGCGCGGCCGCTGGTAGCGGTGGTCCATGCCGCACACGCCCCGCAAGGTCACGCCCCGCAAGGTCACCTCCCGCAAGGTCACCTCTCGTAAGGCCACCGCCCTCCTCGCCTCCGCCGTGACCGTCTGCCTCGTCGCCGCCGGCGCCCCCGCCGAACCCCTGGGCATCGGCGACCGCCTCTTCCCGCACCTCGGCAACCCGGGCTACGACGTCGCCTCGTACGACCTCTCCTTCACCTATCCCGGCAGCAACAGCAAGCCCCTCCAGGCCGTCACCACCATCGACGCCTGGACGACGACCACCCTCGACCGCGTCAACCTCGACTTCGCCCACGGCACGGTCGACTCGGTGGAGTTCGACGGCGAACCGGCCGCCTTCGCCACCACCGGCGAGGACCTCGTCGTCACCCCGGCCGACCCGCTGCCCCGCGGGAGCTGGATGCGGATCACCGTGCGGCACACGAGCGACCCCACGCCGGCCAGGGGCCGCGACGGCGGCTGGGTGCGCACCGCGGACGGCCTCGCCATGGCCAACCAGGCCGACGCCGCCCATCTGGTCTTCCCCGGCAACGACCACCCCTCGGACAAGGCGATGTTCACCATCAAGGTGACCGCCCCGAACGGCTACACCGCCGTCGCCAACGGCCTCCCCACCGACGTGGACCGCTCCCGCGCGGTGACGACGTGGACGTACCGCACCCAGCACCCCATGGCCACCGAACTCACCCAGGTCTCCATCGGCCGCTCCACGGTCCTGCGCCGCACCGGCCCGCACGCCCTCCCGGTCCGCGACGTCATCCCCACGGCGCACCGCAAGCAGCTGGAACCCTGGCTGGAGAAGACCCCGGACCAGATCTCCTGGATGGAGAGCAAGGTCGGCCGCTACCCCTTCGAGACGTACGGCGTGCTCATGGCGGACGTGAACACCGGCTTCGAACTGGAGACCCAGACCCTCTCCCTCTTCGAGAAAGGCCTGTTCACCGACCGCGCCTTCCCCGCCTGGTACGTGGAATCGATCATGGTGCACGAACTGGCGCACCAGTGGTTCGGCAACAGCGTCAGCCCCGGCACCTGGTCCGACCTGTGGCTCAACGAAGGCCACGCCACCTGGTACGAGGCCCTGTACGCGGAGGAGAAGGCCGACCGTCCCCTGGCGGCCCGGATGAAGGCCGCGTACGGCGCCTCCGACCGCTGGCGCACCGCCGGCGGGCCCCCGGCCGCGCCCAAGGCCCCCGACCCCGGCCGGAAGATCAGCATCTTCCGCCCCAACGTGTACGACGGTGCCGCGCTCGTCCTCTACGCCCTCCGTCAGGAGATCGGCCGCCCCGCCTTCGACCGGCTGGAACGCGCCTGGGTCACCCACCACCAGGACGGCGTCGCCACCACCGACGACTTTGTCGCCCTCGCCTCGGAGATCTCCGGACGCGATCTGAACGGCTTCCTGCACCCCTGGCTGTACGGCGAGAAGACCCCGCCCATGCCCGGCCACCCGGACTGGAAGCCGGTCGCCCCGGCGAAGGCCGCGCCCGCGCAATAAGTCGATGACGAGACGCCCCGTCCCGTGCGACCATCTTCAGGTCGGCGCGGTACGGGGCCCGGAACCCGACGGTTCCGCGGGAATCTCCCAGGGCACTCGTACGTTGTGCACATTGACCGCCGTACCGGAATCCTCAACGACGTAAGGACCCAATGACCTCCTCTTCTTCCCCTTCCCAGGACTCGCAGCGCCTCGCGCACAACTACGCCGAAGGTCTTCGGGCCGATGCCCTGATGGAAGAGGACGTCGCCTGGAGCCACGACATCGACGGAGCGCGGGACGGCGAACAGTTCGACCGCTCCGAGCGCGCGGCCCTGCGCCGCGTGGCCGGTCTCTCCACCGAGCTCGAGGACGTCACCGAGGTCGAGTACCGCCAGCTCCGTCTGGAGCGGGTCGTCCTCGTGGGTGTCTGGACCACCGGGACCGTGCAGGACGCGGAGAACTCCCTCGCGGAGCTCGCCGCCCTCGCCGAGACCGCGGGCGCGCTCGTGCTCGACGGTGTGATCCAGCGCCGCGACAAGCCCGACGCCGCCACCTACATCGGTTCCGGCAAGGCCAACGAGCTGCGGGACATCGTCCTCGAAACCGGCGCCGACACGGTCATCTGCGACGGTGAGCTCAGCCCCGGCCAGCTCATCCACCTCGAAGACGTCGTCAAGGTCAAGGTCATCGACCGTACGGCCCTGATCCTCGACATCTTCGCCCAGCACGCCAAGTCCCGAGAGGGCAAGGCGCAGGTCGCGCTCGCGCAGATGCAGTACATGCTGCCGCGGCTGCGCGGCTGGGGTCAGTCGCTGTCCCGGCAGATGGGCGGCGGCAAGGGCGGCGGCCTCGCCACCCGTGGTCCCGGTGAGACCAAGATCGAGACGGACCGGCGCCGGATCCGCGAGAAGATGGCGAAGATGCGCCGGGAGATCGCGGAGATGAAGACCGGCCGCGAGATCAAGCGCCAGGAGCGCAAGCGCAACAAGGTGCCCTCGGTCGCCATCGCGGGTTACACCAACGCCGGCAAGTCCTCCCTGCTCAACCGGCTCACGGGCGCGGGCGTGCTGGTCGAGAACGCCCTGTTCGCGACCCTCGACCCGACCGTGCGCCGGGCCGAGACCCCGAGCGGACGGCTGTACACGCTGGCGGACACCGTCGGCTTCGTCCGGCACCTGCCGCACCACCTGGTCGAGGCGTTCCGCTCCACGATGGAGGAGGTCGGCGAGTCCGACCTGATCCTGCACGTGGTCGACGGTTCGCACCCGAACCCGGAGGAGCAGCTGGCCGCCGTACGCGAAGTGATCACGGACGTCGGTGCCACCCGGGTACCGGAGATCGTCGTGATCAACAAGGCCGACGCGGCCGACCCGCTGACCCTCCAGCGGCTGCTGCGGATCGAGAAGCGCTCCATCGCCGTCTCGGCCCGCACCGGCCAGGGCATCGCGGAACTGCTCGCCCTGATCGACAACGAACTGCCCCGCCCCTCGGTCGAGATCGAAGCGCTGGTGCCGTACACCCTCGGCAAGCTCGTCGCCCGCGCGCACGACGAGGGAGAGGTGATCTCCGAGGAGCACACCCCGGAGGGCACCCTGCTCAAGGTACGGGTGCACGAGGAACTGGCGGCGGAACTCGCGCCGTATGTGCCGACCCCGGCGGCCTGACAGGCAATACGAAGGCCCGCCCCCGCTGCTTGAGCGGGGGCGGGCCTTCGCCGTTCGTCACTGACCGCCGTAGGTCTTGCTCATGTTCTGGTACAGCGCCTCGGCGCTCTTGCCGAGCTGCGGGCCCGCCAGCCAGGTGTTGTCCTCAGGGCCGATCGAGGTGTTCGACACCAGCATGGTCTCGCCGTCCACCACCCGGAACCAGCCACCGCCCGAGGAGCCACCGGTCATCGTGCAGCCGATCCGGTACATCGTCGGCAGCGTCGGGCTCAGCGACAGCCGGCCCGGCCGGTCGAGGCACTTGAACATCTTCAGCCCGTTGTACGGCGGCGCCGCCGGGTAGCCCCAGGCGCCCATCGTGCCGGACTCGGTCGCGGACGGAGCCGAGAAGTCCACGTCCAGCGCGGCCCCGACGGTCTCCTCCAGCGACTTCGCGCCCTGCTCCGGCTTCACATGCAGCACCGAGTAGTCGTACGCCGCACCCGCGCCGCCCGTGGACGAGCCGCCCTGGATCCACTCGTTCGACGTGGAGGCCCAGTCCGCCCACCAGTTGCCGTAGGGGGCGATCTCGGTGGCGTCGGCGTTGCTCAGCTCCGCCTCGGACTTGCCGAGGTCGTTGTAGGCCGGGACGAAGACGATGTTGCGGTACCAGCCGCCCTCACCGCCCGCGTGCACACAGTGGCCGGCCGTCCAGACCAGGTTGGACTTCCCCGGGTGGTTGACGTCCTTGACCACCGTGCCGGAACAGACCGCGGGACCGTCCGGGGAGTCGAAGAACACCTTGCCGACGGGCGCCGCGTTGTCGTGGTAGGGCGTCTTCTCGGCCGTCGCCTCCACGGGCGCCGGCTCCGGGTCGCTGACGCCCTGGTCGGCGGAGGCGTCCTTCACGGAGATGGTCTTGTCGGCCTCCTTGGCGGACTGCATCCGCTCCGGTTTCCACAGACCCTCGATCACCGGATTGACGAAGTCCTTGGCCTCACTGAGCCACTTGTCCTTGTCCCAGTCCTGCCAGCCGCCGTCCGCCCAGGCGTCGACGTCGATACCGTGTTCCTTCAGCTTGTCGGCGATACCCGCGGGAACCTCGGCCTTGCCCTGATCGGCCGGCTGGGAAGCGCTGGGCTTGTCACTCGCCTCGTCGCCGCCGGAACCGCTGCACGCGGTCGCGGTCAGCGCCACGGCCGCGAGAAGCGCGGTGGCGGCGAGGCGGGAACGTGTGGAACGCATGGTGCGATGACCCCCGTAGAACTGCTGCTCTCAATGTGTCCGGCGTGCCCCGGGCACGCGACAACCCACTATGCCCGGGGAGTTGAGGGCGAACGGGGGCGGGACCGTGAAGGTTTCCCGATCCCACCGCCGTCCTGCCCCAGGCTCACTGGCCGGCGAACTTCCCGCTGACCTCGTCGAACACACCCTTGGCTTCCTTACCGAGCCGCGGCCCGGCCAGCCAGCCCGACTCCACCGGCCCGATGGAGGTGTTGGAAACCAGCGCCGGCTTGCCGTCCGAGCCGGTCGCGACCCAGCCACCACCCGACGAACCGCCGGTCATCGTGCAGCCGATCCGGTACATCGTGGGATCCGCCTTCTTCAGCGACAGCCGACCCGGCTTGTCCTCGCACTGGTACATCTTCTGCCCGTCGAACGGCGGCGCCGCCGGGTAACCGGTCGCGGTGATGCTGTCCACCTCAGGCACGGCCGGGGCGTTGAAGTCCACCGGCAGCGCCGAACCGACCATCTCCTCCAGCGACTTCCCGCCGCTGCCCTCCTCCGGCGTCACATGAATGACGGAGAAGTCGTACGAGGCACCGTCACCGCCGGTCGCACCGCCCTGCTCGATCCACTGGTCGGAGGTCTGCACCCAGTCACCCCACCAGACCCCGTACGGAGCGACCTGCTCGCGCGTGGCACCCTCCAACTCCGCCGTCTCCATGGCGTCGTTGTTGTACGACGGCACGAACGCGATGTTCCGGTACCAGCCGCCGCTCTTGCCCGCGTGCACACAGTGGCCGGCCGTCCACACCAGGTTGGACTTACCGGGGTTGGCCGGGTCCGCTACGACCGTCGCCGAGCACACCATCGTGCCTTCGGGCGAGTCGAAGAACACCTTGCCCGCCGTCGGCGCGGCGTCGTGGTACTTAGCCGGAACGGCCTGCGCGTCCACCGGAGCGGGCGTCGGGTCGGTCACACCCTGGTCACCCGAGAGGTCGCTGTCGTCGACACCCTGGTCCGGCTCCTCGGCCTCGCGCATCCGGTCCGGGTCCCACAGGTCCTCGATGATCGGGTTGACGAAGTCCTCGGCCTCGCGCAGCCAGTCGTCCTTGTTCCAGTTCTTCCAGGCGCCGTCCTTCCACTTGTCGATGTCGATCCCGTGCTCCTTGAGCCGGTCCTTGATGTCGTCCGGGATCGAGATCTTGTCGTCACCTGCGGCGGCGGTCGCGGAGGACCCGCCGTCGGTGGCCTCGTCGCCCGAATCGCAGGCGGTGGCGGTGAGCGCGAGGGCCGCGGCGAGGGCGACAGCGGCGGGCAGGGGGGAGGTTCTGCGCCGCGCGCTCCTCCCTCGGCGAGTGGTGAACGACGGCCGTATCGATCGCATGAGTCTGACTCCCCCTGAGGTGAACGAACTTGGCAGCGCTGCCGCAGTCCCGCGCCACCGAAGGCGGCGAAGGCGACTGTGGGAACGGCAACACACACTATGCGCTCGCTGTGGGGGACTTCCGACGGAACGGCAACGGTTCCGTCACGGCAAGGATCTTGAAGCAACCCGTAACCAGGTGAGCTGTCCGGGGTTGGTAGCGATGGGGATTCCGCTGTCCGTAGGCGGCCCCCTGTACCCATTTCCCCGCATCTTCGAGTGAAGGCTCGCGGGGGTGCGTATGTCGGGACGGGCGAGAACACGGGTGGCGTGCTCGCCCCAGGGCGGCGGGAGGTTGGGCATCGGTGGGTGTTGACGGGGCTTCGGGTGGGGCTGTGGCCGGGGGGCTGACCGGGCAGTTGGCTGGGGTTGTGAAGGCCAGTGAGGCGGGGGCCGGTGAGGTGGGCGCGGCTGAGGTTGGAGTGCCGGTGCCCCTGTCGGTTCCGATGGCGGGGGCGTGTGCGGACGGGACCGGTGAGGTCGGCGCGCCCGCGCCGGGGGCGCGTGAGCAGGGTGGGCGGAGGCCCGGAGGGCGTGCGGCCGGTTCGGGTGCGCGCTCCTCCTGGCACGAGGGGATCCTGCGACGGCAGTCGGCGCGCGAATCGGCGGCGCGCACCTACGCGCGGGCCCTGCCGATCGTGCCGGTACGGGCGCGCGGAATGACGATCGAGGGGGCGGACGGACGCCGGTACCTGGACTGTCTCTCCGGCGCCGGAACCCTGGCCCTCGGCCACAACCACCCCGTCGTCCTGGAGGCGATCCGCAAGGTCCTGGACTCCGGTGCCCCCTTGCACGTTCTCGACCTCGCGACCCCGGTGAAGGACGCCTTCACCACCGAACTGTTCCGCACGCTGCCCCCCGGACTCGCCGACCACGCACGCGTGCAGTTCTGCGGACCCGCCGGAACCGATGCCGTGGAGGCCGCGTTCAAGCTGGTCCGCACCGCCACCGGCCGAAGCGGCCTGCTCGCCTTCACCGGCGCCTACCATGGCATGACCACCGGCGCCCTCGAAGCCTCTGGCAACGCCTTCGACGTCCGCGTTGCCCGCCTGCCCTACCCCCAGGACTACCGCTGCCCCTTCGGCGTCGCCGGCGAACGCGGTGCCGAACTCGCCGCCCGCTGGACCGAATCCGTCCTTGACGACCCCAAGTCGGGGGTACCGCACCCCGCCGGGATGATCCTCGAACCCGTACAGGGCGAGGGAGGAGTCATCCCCGCCCCCGACGACTGGCTGCGCCGCATGCGGCAGCTCACGGCCGACCGCTCCATCCCACTCATCGTCGACGAGGTCCAGACCGGCGTCGGCCGCACCGGCGCCTTCTGGGCCGTCGAGCACAGCGGAGTCACCCCCGACGTGATGGTCCTCTCCAAGGCCATCGGCGGCAGCCTCCCGCTGGCCGTGGTGGTCTACCACGAAGACCTCGACGCCTGGGAACCCGGCGCCCACGCGGGCACCTTCCGAGGCAACCAACTCGCCATGGCAGCGGGCACGGCAACCCTCGCCCACGTCCGCGAGAACGGCCTCGCCGAGCGCGCCCGACACCTCGGCGCCCGCATGCTTACCGAACTCCGGGCAGTGGCCGCCGAGTTCACCTGCGTCGGCGATATCCGGGGCAGGGGCCTGATGATCGGGGTCGAGGTGGTGGACCCGGGGGAGGGGCCGACACCGAAACAGCACCCGGAGCCGACCCAGGATCCGACGCGGACCGAGGGCACCCACGACGCGCGCCCTCCAGCCCCCGAACTCGCCGCCGCCGTCCAACGGGAGTGTCTGCGACGAGGACTCATCGTCGAACTCGGCGGCCGTCACAACAGCGTCGTACGGCTCCTCCCACCCCTGACGATCAGCGACGAACAGGCAGCCGCGGTCCTCGACCGCCTCACCGACGCCATCCACACGGCCGCCCGAGCCCACACCGAGACCCGACCCCGCCACTGACGGCTTCTTCCCCACTCGAACCACCTCCCCAGGAACCAGGAACAGAGCAGACGTTGAACACCAGCCACACATCGGACGGGCACACCCCGAGAGGCGCGGACAACTCCCCTGGCCTCGACCCCTCACATCCGGCGCCCTCCACTCCGACCACGGCGGCGACGGCCCCTCGACAGCGGGGAGTCGAGCCGGAGCTGGGAAGCGGTCCGAGGGTGGGCGAGGGCTTGGATGTGGTGGGCGGTGCCGAGCACGGGGGTGGAGCGGGGGTGGGTGCTGCCGGCTCGGAGCCGGGAGCCCGCCCTGAGTCAGGGAAGGCGGAGACTCCCGGCTCACCGCGCCCGGAGGACACGGTTCCCTCACCGCAGCGGACCCCGGAACAAGACGGTGCCCCCGTCGCCGAGCGCCTGCGCCAACCCGCCGCCGACTTCCGCCGGCACCCCGACCCGCACACCGCGGCCCAGGCTGCCGCCGTGGAGAACCTGCTCCGCTGCTGGGTGCGGGAATTCGGCCTCCCCGCTCCCGTGGACGGGGCCCTCCGCGTCCCTCTCCCCAACAGCGGTACGGCCCTGATCGCACCGGTCCACCACTGGTCCCCCACAGGCTGGCACCGCTTCGGCCTGCCGCACCTGGAGGGCGCCCCGGAACACTCCCCACCTGCCGACGCGGTCACAGTCGCGGCGCTGCTCGCCCGGGAGACGCCGAATGCATCGGAGTGCCAGGAGGGCAGGGAACCCCAGGGTGGGCTGGAGGGCACGGAAACCTGGGACGGAACCTGGAGCGGAACCGAAAGCTCCGACATTGGGGCAATCGCCGCCAGGCAAGGGACACCCGCCGCCTCTGACCGCACCGACCTGGTCTCCCGAGTCGCCGACTCGGTACGCCGGACCGCCCTGTTCATCAGCGACCGCCGGGAACGGCCGGCCGACGGCCCCGACCTCTTCCTCAGTGCGGAACAGGCACTGGTCCTTGGACACCCCCTCCACCCCGCCCCGAAGAGCCGCGAAGGCCTCTCGGACGCCGAAGTTCACCTCTACTCACCCGAACTGCGCGGCTCCTTTCCCCTCCACTGGATCGCGGTAGTTCCCTCCGTCCTCGCCACCGACTCCGCCTGGACAGAACGCGGCCGCCCTGTCACCGCGCCCCAGCTCACGACCCGACTCGCCGGCCCCGGGCTCCCACTGCCCGACACCCACGCGGCCCTGCCCCTGCACCCCTGGCAGCTCCGCGAGATCCGCAACCGCCCCGGGACCGCCGCCCTGTTCGACGCCGGACTGCTCCGGGACCTGGGTCCTCACGGCGCCCCTTGGCACCCCACCTCCTCCGTACGGACCGTCCACCGATCCGGCGCCCCCGCCATGCTCAAGCTCTCGTTGGGCCTGCGCATCACCAACTCCCGTCGTGAGAATCTCCGCAAGGAACTGCACCGCGGTGTCGAGGTCCACCGCCTTCTGCGTGCCGGTCTGTCAAGCCGCTGGCAGTCCGCACACCCCAGCTTCGACATCGTCCGCGACCCGGCCTGGCTCGCCGTCGACGGACCGCAGGGTGAGCCGGTCCCCGGGCTGGACGTGATGATCAGGCACAACCCCTTCCATCCGGCTGCCGATGTCTCCTGCATCGCCGGACTCGTCTCCCCCCGACCGCAGCCCGCGCAGACGAACGCCTCCGGCAGCTCCCGACCGACCTCGCCGGCCTGGGGGTCCCGTCTCGCCGACCTCGTCACCCGCCTCGCCGCCCGCACCGGCCGACCCCGAGGCGCCGTGTCCGCCGAGTGGTTCCTGCGCTACCTCGAACACGTGGTCCGCCCGGTGCTCTGGCTGGACGCCGAGGCAGGGATCGCCCTGGAGGCGCACCAGCAGAACACCCTGCTCCTGCTGGACCCGGACGGCTGGCCCACCGGCGGCCGCTACCGCGACAACCAGGGCTACTACTTCCGCGAGTCCCGCCGCGAGGAACTCGACGCCCGACTGCCCGGCATCGGCAAACACAGCGACACCTTCGTCCCCGACGACGTGACAGACGAGCGCTTCGCCTACTACCTCGCCATCAACAACGTGTTCGGTCTCATCGGCGCGTTCGGCTCCCAGAGCCTCGCCGACGAGCGACTGCTGCTCGCCGCCTTCCGTCGATTCCTCGGCGACGTGGCCTCCGGCCCCGCACCCCTGCGTACCTCGCTTCCGGCCCGCCTGCTCGACTCATCCACGTTGCGCTGCAAAGCCAACCTCCTGACCCGCCTGCACGGCCTGGACGAACTCGTCGGCCCGGTCGACACCCAGTCCGTCTACGTCACCATCGCCAACCCCCTGCACTCCCCGCATTTCTGAGGAACATGACCCACCCCGTTTCCTGAGAGGAGCGTCGCCGTGGCTCCCAACGACGCGAGCACCGACGCCGGTATCGACCCCGCCGCAGCAGTCAGCACGGACACCGCCGGTGCCCACCCCGGCGGAGACAGCGAGGACACGCTGGATCTGCGGCTGCCCGCCGAACTCCTCGCGCTGATCGCGGCGACGGAGGAGTCCGTCATGGACCCCGGGGACGGGGGAGGGGGTGGTGACGGGGGCGCGGGTACGGCGACGCTCACCCAGCCCGCCTCTGCCCTACCCTCCGGCGACGACCTCCTCGACCGCGTCGTCGACTGGGGGCCGATCAAGACAGGCGCGGGCATGCTCCACCTCGTCCCCGTCCGTGTTGAACGCGACCTCCCTCTCATCAGCCGCTGGATGAACGACCCCGCCGTCGCCGCCTTCTGGGAGCTGGCCGGGCCCCCGAGCGTGACCGGGGAACACATGCGGTCCCAGCTCGACGGAGACGGGCGCAGTGTGCCGTGCGTGGGCGTGCTGGACGGTACGCCGATGAGTTACTGGGAGATCTACCGGGCGGACCTCGATCCGCTCGCCCGCCACTATCCCGCCCGTCCTCATGACACCGGAATCCACCTCCTCATCGGTGATGTCGTCGACCGTGGGCGAGGCCTCGGCTCCGCGCTCCTGCGAGCCGTTGCCGACTGTGCGCTCGACAGGCGGCTCGCCTGTGCACGCGTCATCGCGGAACCCGACCTTCGCAACACTCCCTCCGTCGCCGCATTCCTGAACGCCGGGTTCCGGTTCGCCGCAGAGGTCGACCTGCCTGCCAAGCAGGCCGCCCTCATGGTCAGAGACCGGGCCTTGCGCGATCTGCTGTAACGCCACGCTGCAGTGTCGTCACTCTTGGTACACCGCTCGGGCGGGAGGGGTTCCCACTCGCGGTCGATCGATTTCAGGCCGCACCGGAACCGGACACAGCCCCGTACCCACGACCACCCAAGGACCCCCGGTCTTGATCCAGCCCCCCGCAATCCCCGTGATCACCCGTTTGTCAGTGCCGGGTCGTAGGGTGGTCGCGCTATGACGAAGCCCTCACTCCCCGAACTCCTGCATGCTGCTGTCACTGCCGTCGGCGGTACGGAGCGCCCCGGCCAGGTGACCATGGCCGAAGCCGTCGCGGAGGCGATCGACGACGGTTCGCATCTGCTGGTCCAGGCCGGCACCGGCACCGGAAAGTCCCTGGGCTATCTGGTTCCCGCTCTCGCGCACGGGGAACGAGTCGTCGTCGCGACGGCCACCCTGGCCCTCCAGCGCCAGCTGGTGGAGCGGGATCTGCCGCGCACGGTCGACGCCCTGCATCCGCTGCTGCGCCGCCGTCCGGAGTTCGCGATGCTCAAGGGCCGGTCGAACTACTTGTGTCTGCACCGTCTCCACGAGGGTGTGCCGCAGGACGAGGAGGAGGGCCTCTTCGACCAGTTCGAGGCGGCCGCGCCGACCAGCAAGCTGGGACAGGACCTGCTGCGGCTGCGTGACTGGTCCGACGAGGCCGAGACGGGCGACCGCGACAACCTCACCCCCGGTGTCTCGGACCGGGCCTGGGCTCAGGTGTCCGTGTCGTCGCGCGAGTGTCTGGGTGCCACGAAGTGCGCCTACGGCGCCGAGTGCTTCGCCGAGATGGCCCGTGAGCGCGCCAAGCTCGCCGAGGTCGTCGTCACCAACCACGCCCTGCTCGCGATCGACGCGATCGAAGGCGCCCCGGTGCTTCCGCAGCACGAGGTGCTGATCGTCGACGAGGCGCACGAACTGGTCTCCCGGGTCACCGGTGTCGCCACCGGAGAGCTCACTCCGGGCCAGGTCAACCGGGCCGTGCGGCGCGCCGCCAAGCTCGTCAACGAGAAGGCCGCCGACCAGCTCCAGACCGCAGCCGAGGGCTTCGAGCGGCTGATGGAGCTCGCGCTGCCGGGCCGTCTCGAGGAGATCCCCGAGGATCTCGGCTACGCGTTGATGGCACTGCGGGACGCCTGCCGCACGGTGATCTCCGCGATCGGCGCGACGCGCGACAAGTCCGTCCAGGACGAGGACGCGGTCCGCAAGCAGGCGCTGGCCTCCGTGGAGGCCGTGCACGACGTGTCGGAGCGGATCACGAACGGCTCCGAGTGGGACGTCGTCTGGTACGAGCGCCACGACCGCTTCGGTGCCTCCCTCCGGGTCGCCCCCATGTCGGTCTCCGGGCTGCTGCGGGAGAAGCTCTTCGCGGACCGCTCGGTCGTCCTGACCTCGGCGACCCTGAAGCTGGGCGGCGACTTCAACGGCGTCGGCGCCTCCCTCGGCCTCGCCCCCGAGGGGACGGAGGGAGACGACCTCCCGCAGTGGAAGGGCGTCGACGTCGGCTCGCCCTTCGACTATCCGAAGCAGGGCATCCTCTATGTCGCCAAGCATCTGTCGCGCCCCGCGCGGGACGGCGATCGGGCGGACATGCTGGACGAGTTGACGGAGCTGATCCAGGCGGCCGGGGGCCGCACGCTCGGCCTGTTCTCCTCGATGCGTGCCGCTCAGCTCGCGGCCGAGGAGCTGCGCTCGCGCATCCCCGAGTTCCCGATCCTGCTCCAGGGCGAGGAGACGCTCGGCGAGCTCATCAAGAACTTCTCGGCCGACCCGCGGACGTGTCTCTTCGGCACGCTCTCGCTGTGGCAGGGCGTCGATGTGCCGGGCCCGAGCTGCCAGCTCGTCGTCATGGACAAGATCCCGTTCCCGCGCCCCGACGACCCTTTGATGAGCGCCCGCCAGAAGGCGGTGGAGGACGCGGGGGGCAACGGCTTCATGGCGGTCGCCGCGACCCACGCGGCGCTGCTCATGGCCCAGGGCGCCGGTCGCCTCGTACGGGCGTCGGGGGACCGTGGGGTGGTCGCCGTACTGGATCAGCGGCTGGCCACGGCGCGGTACGGGAGCTATCTGAAGGCGTCACTGCCTGACTTCTGGTATACGACGGACCGTAACCAGGTGCGCAGGTCGCTGGCCGCGATCGACGCGGCGGCGCAGCAGGCGGAAGCGCAGGCCGGAGACGAGTGAGGGTGGTTGGCCTGTCCCGGCTGCGGGACAGGCCAACCACCCCTCGCTGACCGACTTCAGCCGGACTCGGAAAGAACTGGGCCCCGGAACCGGCGCAGAGGTCCCGGGGCCCGGTCAGATCGGCGAGATCTGCCGCGCGGTGCTCACACGCGCCGCAGCACCGCCACCACCTTGCCGAGAATGGTCGCGTCGTCGCCGGGGATCGGCTCGTACGCGGAGTTGTGCGGGAGCAGCCAGACATGGCCGTCCTCGCGCTTGAAGCGCTTGACGGTGGCCTCGCCGTCGAGCATCGCGGCCACGATGTCGCCGTTCTCGGCGACCGGCTGGCGGCGGACCGTGACCCAGTCGCCGTCGCAGATGGCTGCCTCGATCATCGAGTCACCGACGACCTTGAGGACGAACAGCTCGCCGTCACCGACCAGCTGCCGGGGGAGCGGGAAGACGTCCTCGACCGACTCCTCGGCGAGGATCGGGCCACCGGCGGCGATCCGGCCGACCAGCGGGACGTACGACGCCGCGGGCTTGCCGGCGGTGTCCGTGGGCTGCACGGAGGCGGCCTGGTCGGAACCGCGCACCTCGTACGCGCGCGGGCGGTGCGGGTCGCGCCTCAGAAAGCCCTTGCGCTCCAGCGCCATCAGCTGATGTGCGACCGAGGAGGTGCTGGACAGGCCGACGGCCTGGCCGATCTCGCGCATCGACGGCGGGTAGCCGCGGCGCTGCACGGAGTCCCTGATGACCTCGATGACCCGGCGCTGCCGGTCGGTCAGGCCCGAGCTGTCCGCCCTGATCCCTGGAGGTCGGCCCGGCAGGGAGCGCTTGTGCCCCTCTGGATTCGCGGCTTCGTTCATCGCATGCACCGGCTCGAGTCGGCCCTGGGAGCGGTCCTGGGCAGTGATGGTGGCACTGTCTGCGGTGGTGGTCACGTCGGCCCCTCTCGATGGTCTCCCTGCTGGACAACGGTAGTTGCTTTCGAAAGGTTGCGCCAAACACACGTTCGAGTGAAATATCGCGGTTCGCCTGCCGTGATCATGTGTTTGGGTGTATGGCTAACGCGGCGCCAGGCAGACAAAAGGGCCCATGTTGTACCCTTCACCGCCAGCTCGGCGACCTCGCGGTTGTTGCCCCAGTCTGCCATCCGGTGCCCGGCCGGCCGGGACCTGGTCCCCTTCTGTGCGGGAGCCCCGCGACGCCTCCCTGTGGCGCTCACGGTATCTCCGCATGTGTCGCGACGGTACGGCTGTGTGCGCCCGTGTTGCCGTGGGACGGCTGCCAAGTGGTGCGACCAGGGGAGGCCCTTCCGTATGAGGGCGACACGCGCGCGTGGCGTGGATGTATGAGCCAATCCCCACATCTAGTGGTTGGATTGCAGCAGCAGCCCAGAAGTTGTGGTCCCCCGGGTCTTCGAGTCCTCGGGCATCGCCTATGCTTGGGGCTGCTTCGAGGGGCCCATGAGGCCCAGCGAGGCTATTGAGTCTGCTGTGAGGAGGGTTGGGAGTTCATGCACTGCCCCTTCTGCAGGCACCCCGACAGCCGTGTGGTCGACAGCCGTACGACCGACGACGGCACGTCGATCCGCAGGCGCCGCCAGTGCCCTGACTGCTCCCGTCGTTTCACGACCGTGGAGACGTGCTCGCTCATGGTGGTGAAGCGGTCCGGAGTCACCGAGCCGTTCAGCCGCACCAAGGTCATCAACGGCGTGCGCAAGGCATGCCAGGGACGGCCTGTCACCGAGGACGCGCTCGCCCAGCTCGGCCAGCGGGTCGAGGAGGCGGTGCGGGCCACCGGGAGCGCCGAGCTGACCACCCACGACGTGGGACTGGCCATACTCGGCCCGTTGCAGGAGCTCGACCTCGTCGCCTATCTGCGATTCGCCTCCGTCTACCGGGCGTTCGACTCGCTGGAGGACTTCGAGGCCGCCATCACGGAACTCAGGCAGACGGTTAGCCCCGCCGCGGACGACGAAGACCGCGACGACACGAGTGCGGGGAGCCAGGAAGACGATCGCGGGTCCGGAGGGACTGCACAGGTCCCCGTGCCCGCCAACGCCGCCGACTGACCGACGGACCGGAACCGGGGGTCCAGGCTCCGGGTCCGGCCGCGCGGCGGCGACCGAAGACCTGTTGCGGGCGGCAGCGAGAGATGCCCGCAACACCAGACAGAACACCGTGCCACGGGAACATCGGGGCACTTCAGGGCGTTTTAGCCCGTACAGGGAGGCGGCATGACAGAGACGGCGAGCGGTCCGGCACGAGGTTCCCGAGCCAAGGGCACCAAGGCGACCAAGGGCCTGCGTATCGAGCGCATCCACACCACCCCCGGCGTGCACCCGTACGACGAGGTCCAGTGGGAGCGCCGTGACGTCGTCATGACCAACTGGCGCGACGGCTCTGTGAACTTCGAGCAGCGCGGCGTCGAGTTCCCCGACTTCTGGTCGGTGAACGCGGTCAACATCGTCACCAGCAAGTACTTCCGCGGTGCCGTCGGCACCCCGCAGCGCGAGGTGAGCCTGAGGCAGCTCATCGACCGCATCGTGAAGACGTACCGGAAGGCCGGAGAGGACTACAAGTACTTCTCCTCGCCCGCCGACGCCGAGATCTTCGAGCACGAGCTGGCCTACGCCCTCCTGCACCAGATCTTCAGCTTCAACAGCCCCGTCTGGTTCAACGTCGGCACGCCCCAGCCCCAGCAGGTCTCCGCCTGCTTCATCCTGTCCGTCGACGACTCCATGGAGTCGATTCTCGACTGGTACAAGGAAGAGGGCATGATCTTCAAGGGCGGCTCCGGCGCCGGCCTGAACCTCTCCCGCATCCGCTCCTCCAAGGAGCTGCTGTCCTCCGGTGGCAACGCCTCCGGCCCGGTCTCCTTCATGCGCGGCGCCGACGCCTCGGCCGGCACCATCAAGTCCGGTGGCGCCACCCGCCGCGCGGCCAAGATGGTCATCCTCGACGTCGACCACCCCGACATCGAGGACTTCATCGAGACCAAGGTCAAGGAAGAGGAGAAGATCCGCGCCCTGCGCGACGCGGGCTTCGACATGGACCTGGGCGGCGACGACATCACGTCCGTCCAGTACCAGAACGCCAACAACTCCGTCCGCGTGAACGACGAGTTCATGAAGGCGGTCGAGACCGGCGGCAAGTTCGGCCTCCGCGCGCGGATGACCGGCGAGGTCATCGAAGAGGTCGACGCCAAGTCCCTGTTCCGCAAGATGGCCGAGGCCGCCTGGGCCTGCGCCGACCCGGGCATCCAGTACGACGACACCATCAACCACTGGCACACCTGCCCGGAGTCCGGCCGGATCAACGGCTCGAACCCCTGCAGCGAGTACATGCACCTGGACAACACGTCCTGCAACCTCGCCTCGCTGAACTTGATGAAGTTCCTGAAGGACGACGGCAAGGGCAGCCAGTCCTTCGACGTCGAGCGCTTCGCCAAGGTCGTCGAGCTCGTCATCACCGCGATGGACATCTCCATCTGCTTCGCGGACTTCCCGACGCAGAAGATCGGCGAGAACACGCGCGCGTTCCGCCAGCTCGGCATCGGCTACGCCAACCTCGGCGCCCTGCTGATGGCGACCGGCCACGCCTACGACTCCGACGGCGGCCGCGCCCTCGCCGGTGCCATCACCTCCCTGATGACCGGCACCTCGTACAAGCGCTCCGCCGAACTCGCCGCGGTCGTCGGCCCGTACGACGGCTACGCCCGCAACGCGCAGCCCCACCTGCGGGTCATGAAGCAGCACGCCGACGAGAACACCAAGGCCGTCCGCATGGACGACCTGGACACGCCGATCTGGGCCGCCGCCACGGAGGCCTGGCAGGACGTGGTGCGCCTCGGCGAGAAGAACGGTTTCCGTAACTCTCAGGCGTCCGTCATCGCCCCGACCGGCACCATCGGTCTGGCGATGTCCTGCGACACCACCGGTCTTGAGCCCGACCTCGCGCTGGTCAAGTTCAAGAAGCTGGTCGGCGGCGGCTCGATGCAGATCGTCAACGGCACGGTCCCGCAGGCCCTGCGCCGCCTGGGCTACCAGGAGGAGCAGATCGAGGCGATCGTCGCCCACATCGCCGAGCACGGCAATGTGGTCAACGCTCCGGGCCTCAAGCACGAGCACTACGAGGTCTTCGACTGCGCCATGGGCGAGCGCTCCATCTCCGCGATGGGCCACGTCCGCATGATGGCCGCGATCCAGCCGTGGATCTCCGGCGCCCTGTCCAAGACGGTCAACATGCCGGAGTCGGCGACCGTCGAGGAGGTCGAGGAGATCTACTTCGAGGCCTGGAAGATGGGCGTCAAGGCGCTCGCCATCTACCGCGACAACTGCAAGGTCGGCCAGCCGCTCTCCGCGAAGACCAAGGAGAAGGAGAAGACCGAGGTCACGCAGAAGGCCGAGGCGACCATCCGCGAGACGGTCGAGAAGGTCATCGAGTACCGCCCGGTCCGCAAGCGCCTGCCGAAGGGCCGTCCCGGCATCACGACGTCCTTCACCGTCGGCGGCGCCGAGGGCTACATGACCGCCAACTCCTACCCGGACGACGGTCTCGGTGAGGTCTTCCTGAAGATGTCGAAGCAGGGCTCCACCCTCGCGGGCATGATGGACGCCTTCTCCATCGCCGTCTCGGTCGGCCTCCAGTACGGAGTGCCGCTGGAGACGTACGTCTCGAAGTTCACCAACATGCGCTTCGAGCCGGCCGGTATGACTGACGACCCGGACGTGCGGATGGCGCAGTCGATCGTCGACTACATCTTCCGCCGCCTGGCGCTGGACTTCCTGCCCTTCGAGACGCGTTCCGCGCTCGGCATCCACTCCGCCGAGGAGCGTCAGCGCCACCTGGAGACCGGTTCGTACGAGCCGGCCGACGACGAGGTCGACGTCGAGGGCCTGGCCCAGTCCGCTCCGCGCACCCAGGAGCTGAAGGCCGTCGCCCCGCCGAAGATCGAGGTCGAGGAAGTCAAGCCCACCCCGAAGCAGGCCCACACCAGCGCCGAGCTGGTGGAGATGCAGCTGGGCATCCAGGCCGACGCCCCGCTCTGCTTCTCCTGCGGAACCAAGATGCAGCGGGCCGGTTCCTGCTACATCTGCGAGGGCTGCGGCTCGACCAGCGGCTGCAGCTGAAGGTGAGCGCCTTTGAGGCGCGGAAGTAACTGCCCGGGTTGGGGAGTCGGCGAACTGCCGGCTCCCCACTCGGCTGTCGTGGCTATCGGGCCTGCCGGTCGCCTGGGTCCCCGAGGGTTGTCGCGATCAGGTCGGTGTCGCAGTACTCGGTGAGCGCCCGCAGTTTCCCGTCCTCGATATGGCAAACCCAGCAGTACGTGTTGTGATACGGCTTTCCGTCCTTGGTCGTGGCGCGCCCTTTGCACTCCACGACGACACGATCGCCGGCGGCGATGAAACGCTGCGGGGTGTTCGTGTACGTGTCCGCGAACTGGGCGAGAAGCGGCCGGAACAGCTCGTTGAGGACGGTTTTCTTTCCCTCATAGGTCCCGGACCAGCTCGTCGTACCGATGATCGTCCAGCTGAAGTCCTCGGCGAGGCTGTCGGCGAGAGGCCGGCCGTCCCCCTCCGCCAGTCCGGCGAAGATGCGTTGCATGAGGTGCGTGTTCTCGGTCTCGCTCATGGCTCCTCCGTCGCCTCGTGGGCCGTGGTCAGGGCTGGTGGGTCTTGCCCATCGCCCGGGTGAAGGTCGCGGGGTCGTCCTCGTAGCCGTAGATGCCGGGGTGGAAGTCCCAGGTGCCGTCCTCCTGGCGGGCGAACTCCGCGACGGTGGCCGCGGTGGAGCCCAGGACGCCGCCGAAGTCGTCCGTGGCCAGGTCGGTGTAGCCCTCACGGATGCGCAGGCCCGGGTGGGTCACGCTGACGAAGGTGCGCTCCACGGTGCGCTGCTGGATGACGACTCCGGCGACCACGCGCGCGTACCGGCTATCGAGCCGGTTGAGTTCCAGCGTCATGACCTCGTCCCAGCCGAAGCCCTTGCCGTCGTGGCTGTCGCGGTTGAGATAGATGGTGCCGTCGGGGGACCGGCTGTCGAAGTGCACGACGAAGGCCGGATCGCCGTAAGGGTCGCTCGCCAGGTAGGTCGCGGCGACGAGATCGAGGTCGGTGGGCGGCTGCCCCGCCGGACTCGGGTCCCACTTGAGCGCGATCTCGACCTTACGGATCCCCTTGTTGAGGCCGTTCACCAGACTCCCCTTCCCCGTTCGCCATCCCTCATGCGGCCTGAACTGCCCGACAGACAAGGCCGATTGTCCATCCTGCCACGCGCGCGTGTGCCCTTGTGGAGGAGCAGTGGGAGCGAGGACACCTGACGCCGCGCCCCGGGGCCGTACCATGGCGCGGTGCTGGTCAAGTGGATTCGCTGCACCGTGGTGGACCGCCGCGGTTTTGAGCGGGGGCAGCGAAAGTGGGCGGGGCTTCTGGGGGAGCCGGGGTTTCGGGGACAGGGAGGCGGCTGGAGCCGTAGCCGTCCGGGGGTGGCGCACATCATCGCCTTCTGGGAGAGCCGCGCCTTCTACGACTCCTTCATGGCGCGTTCCCACGACCGGCTGGCGGCGTCCCAGTCGGGCACGTTCAAGGACGCCCAGGTCAAACTCTTCGACCACCGTTTCGATGTGAAGACCGGCTTCGAGCCGCGCTTCACCGACGCCGATCTGCTCCGCGTCGCGCACTGCCGGGTGCACGAGGAGCGCGCCGAGCACTTCACGCTCATGCAGGAGAAGGTCTGGAACCCCGCCATGGCGGGCTCGCCCGGCATGGTCCGCGGGATGTTCGGTGAGGCGCCGGGCCACGAGTTCCTCGTCCTGTCGATGTGGCTGTCGGCGGCCGAGCACGGCAAGTACCGGGCCGAACGGGTCGAACGACTGGCCCTGCGGGCTCAGACGGAGGCCGATGTCGCCGCGCTCACCGGCGATATCGTGGAGATGGAACCCAGCTGGACGGTCTGATCATCACGCGCCTCCCTGGATGGATCACTCCGGGAAAGGTGTGACCTACGCCGTATGGAGCGCGTACGGGTGCTCTATCGGCCGTCACCCGATCTAGGGTTTTGGCATGGCACGACCACGGCGCATCATCCTTGTCCGGCACGGCGAGTCAACGGGCAATGTTGATGACACCGTGTACGAGCGCGAACCCGACCACGCGCTGGCCCTCACCGACCGGGGCTGGGAGCAGGCCGAGGAGACCGGCAAACGGCTGCGGGAGGTGTTCGGCCGCGAGGCGGTCAGCGTCTACGTCTCCCCCTACCGGCGTACGCACGAGACGCTCCGCGCCTTCCACCTGGACCCCGAGCTCATACGCGTCCGCGAGGAGCCCCGGCTGCGTGAGCAGGACTGGGGGAACTGGCAGGACCGCGACGACGTACGCCTTCAGAAGGCCTACCGGGACGCCTACGGGCACTTCTTCTACCGCTTCGCCCAGGGCGAGTCCGGAGCCGATGTGTACGACCGGGTCGGCGGCTTCCTGGAGAGCCTGTACCGCAGCTTCGAGGCCCCCGACCACCCGCCGAACGTCCTGCTGGTGACCCACGGCCTGGCGATGCGCCTGTTCTGCATGCGGTGGTTCCACTGGACCGTCGCGGAATTCGAGTCGCTGTCGAATCCCGGGAACGCGGAGATGCGGATGCTCGTTCTGGGTGATGACGGCAAGTACGTGCTTGACCGGCCCTTCGAACGCTGGCGAGATCCGGAACCGTACGGAATCACCGGATAGAGTGGCAGAGCGATGACCGCTGATTCCTCACCCTACGGGCGCCTGGACCGCGCTGTTGCCAGCCTGCGCGGACTGTCCGTCGGAGACGCGCTGGGCTCCCAGTACTTCGTACCGGAGAACTACCCGCTGCTGAAGCGTCGCGAGCTGCCGGACGGCCCCTGGCAGTGGACCGACGACACGGAGATGGCCTGTTCCGTGGTCGCCGTCCTCGCGGCCCACCACCGCATCGACCAGGACGCGCTCGCCCGCTCCTTCGCCGAGCACCATGACTTCGACCGGGGCTATGGCCCCGCCGTGAACCGCCTGCTGCGACTGGTCCGGGAGGGCGGCGACTGGCGTGAGCTGGCCGCGGCGCTCTTCAACGGCCAGGGCTCCTGGGGCAACGGCGCCGCGATGCGGATCGCGCCCCTGGGCGCCTGGTACGCGGACGACCCGGAGCAGGCCACCCACCAGGCCGAGATCTCGGCCTACCCCACGCATCAGCACCGCGAGGCCGTCGTCGGTTCCATGGCTGTCGCCGCCGCGGCGGCACTGGCCGGTGCGCCGGGCGGGCCGCCCAGCCCGGAGGCGCTGCTCGACGGCGTGATCGCGCTCGTCCCGAAGAGCGCGGTGGGCGCGGGGCTGCGCCGGGCGCGCGACATGCTCGACTACGGCGATGCCGCCACCGTCGCGGCCGTGCTGGGCTGCGGGCGGCGGACCACCGCCCATGACACCGTGCCCTTCGCGATCTGGTCGGCGGCGCGGTCCCTCGGCGACTACGAGCAGGCGTTCTGGACGACCGCGCAGGTCGGCGGCGATGTGGACACCACGTGCGCCATCGTGGGCGGGGTGCTGGCCGCGGGCAAGGCCGGGGTTCCGCCGACGGAGTGGGTGGAGCGGACCGAGGCGTTTCCGGAGTGGGTTCCGGGTTCCGGCGTGGCGGGTCCGGAGGGCTTGGGAGCCTGAGGATGGTGCGGCTCTCGAAGGTCGCATTTTCCTCGGGCTCTCGCCGCGTACTCGGGCCCTAGATGTGCCGCCGAAGGTCGGTTCGAAACTCTCCGTGCATATAGGGAACTCTCCGTGACCGCCCTGCCGTTCTCCTGGCATCCGCTGTGTGATCCATGGGCTCACGCAGTCAGGGGGCGAAAGGGGTTCGGGGGTGGAGATGTACGTCTTGCTGGTGCTGGTGCTGGTGCTGGTGCTGGTGCTGGTGCTGGTGCTGGTGCTGGTGCTGGTGCTGGTGCTGGTGCCGTGGCCGGTTGGCGGGTTGATGGGGTGGGTGCGGGTGGCCGGACCCTCGCCCTCGCCGTCGGTCCCCTTGGCGAGGTCCGGCCATCCGCGATCCCCTGCGGCCCCGGCCGGATCAACCGGCGACGGGACCGGCCGTGCCGGACAGAGCCTCCAGGTCGCTTTTACGGACCTTGATCACGAACCAGGCGGTGGCCAGGGCGAGTGCGCCCATCGAGGCGGCAGCCACGAAGCCCATGGAGATGCCTTGGGTGAGCACCTCGTGCCCCCACGGAGCGGGCAGCTGGTGGGTCTCGGCGAACTGGGCCTTCTGTTCCGGAGAGGCCTCTGCCATGAACTTGGCCATCTGCGTCTCCGCCTCGTCCTTGCTGGCCGAGCCGAACACCGTCGTCAGGATGGACAGACCGAGCGACCCGCCCACCTGCTGCATGGCGTTGAGCAGACCGGACGCCGCGCCGGCCTCGTGCTGGGCGACTCCGGAGACGGCGGTGATCGTCAGCGTCACGAAGTTCAGACCCATGCCGAAGCCGAACAGGAGCATCGGCCCGAGCACGCCGCCCACATACGAGCTGTCCGCGCTGATGAGGGCCTGCCAGGCCAGTCCGACCACCACGAGTGCCGAGCCGGTCAGCATGAACGGCTTGGGGCCCAGTACCGGCAGGAACCGCTGCGACAGACCCGCGCCGATGGCGATGACCACGGTCACCGGCAAGAAGGCGAGGCCCGCCTCGATCGGGCTGTACTCCAGCACGTTCTGCACGAAGAGCACGATGTAGAAGAACATGCCGAACATCGCCGCGGCCAGGCTCAGCATGATCACGTATGTGCCGGAGCGGTTGCGGTCGGCGAACATCCGCAGCGGGGTGATCGGCTCCTTGGCCCGCGACTCGATGAAGGCGAACGCGAGCAGCAGAGGCACCGCGGCGACGAACGAGCCGATGGTCAGGCTGTCGCGCCAGCCCTCGTCCGCGGCACGGATGAACCCGTAGACGAGGGACGCCATACCCAGCGTCGAGGTCAATGCGCCCGCGATGTCGAAGCGGCCGGTGTGCCGTTCGGACTCGTTGATGTAGAGCGGGGTGAGGACGGCGATCAGAACGCCGATCGGGACGTTGACGAAGAGCACCCACCGCCAGTCGAGCCACTCGGTGAGCATGCCGCCGGCGAGCAGTCCGATGGCGCCGCCGCCCGCGGAGACGGCGGCGAAGACACCGAACGCCCGGTTCCGTTCCGGTCCTTCGGGGAATGTCGTCGTGATGAGCGCCAGCGAGGTCGGCGACGCGATGGCGCCACCCACGCCCTGGAGCACGCGCGCGGCGAGCAACTGCCAGGGCTCCTGGGCGAGTCCGCCGAGCAGCGAGGCGAAGGTGAAGAGCAGGATGCCGGTCATGAAGACCCGGCGGCGACCGAGGATGTCACCGGCCCGGCCGCCGAGGAGCAGCAGACCGCCGAAGGTGAGGGTGTAGGAACTGACCACCCAGGTGAGGTCGGTCGTGCTGAACTTGAGTGCGTCTTGAATGTGCGGGAGTGCGATGTTCACAATCGTCGCGTCGAGTACCACCATGAGTTGGCATGCCGCGATGACGGTGAGCGCTATACCGGGTCGGCCCTGCCTGCGGGCCGCACCTGGTTTCTGGTCCTGCATCAACTGAGAGGTTGTCACTATGGGTCCCCCATAAGCGCCTTAGTGAACGCTCGCGTTCACTGTCGCGTCAACGGTAGTGAGTCCCCAGTAGTGAACGCAAGCGTTCACTTCACCTGTCGCCGCGTGGCGTTCCCCCCGTCGCTGCCGCGCGGTCTCCCCATATCCCCCCGAATCCCCGCTTCTTTGCTCGCTGGAGACACAGATGGTTACCTCGCGCTGGACGGCCGCCCCCGCTCAGGCGGCCTCGATGCGCCGGCGCGGCGCCGTACTGGAACGCGCCATCCTCGACGCCACCCTGGAGCAGCTCAGCACGGTCGGCTGGAACGGCCTCACGATGGAGGGCGTCGCCGCCGGTGCTCAGACCGGCAAGGCGGCCGTCTACCGCCGCTGGCCGTCCAAGGAGGACCTCGTGGCCGACGCGCTGAAGTCCGGGCTGCCGCGCATCGACGCGGTGCCGGATCTCGGCAGCGTGCGGGAGGACCTGCTCGCGCTGTGCCGTCTCGCACGGGACGCCATGTACTCGCGCCCCGGTTTCGCGCTCCGCGCGGTCATTCACGAATGCGATCAGCGTCAGGCGGAGCGGTTCCACAGCGTGATCTTCGACGGTGTCGTGGGGCCGACCCTCAGACTGCTGCGTGAGGTCATCACCCGCGGTATAGAGCGAGGTGAGGTGCGCTCCGACGCGGCGAACGCGTGCGTCTTCGATGCCATCCCGGCCATGATGATGTACCGGTCCAAGATGTGCGGAAGTGAATGGGGTGACGAGGAGCTGGCGGAGATGATCGATCAGCTGATGCTGCCGCTGCTCCGGCCGAGCGAGGGCTGAGCGCGCGCGACGGTGGCTGTGACGCCGCTCGGGGAAACCGGGGTATCGCCGGGTGATCCGGGCGGCGTACGCTAAGGGCGCCATGCCGTACGAACCACCTACCCACACCGTCGAGCGCTCCCTTCGCGCAACGACCGGAGCGAAGATCATTGCCGGTGTCGACGAGGTGGGGCGCGGCGCCTGGGCCGGGCCTGTCACCGTCTGTGCGGCCGTCACCGGACTGCGTCGGCCCCCCGAAGGTCTCACCGACTCCAAGCTGCTCACCGTCAAGCGGCGCACCGCATTGGCGGTGGAGTTGGAGAAGTGGGTGACGTCCTACGCCCTCGGTCACGCCTCGCCGGAGGAGATCGACAGCCTGGGGATGACGGCCGCGCTGCGCCTGGCCGCGGTGCGCGCCCTGGACGCCCTGCCGGTTCGCCCCGAAGCGGTGATCCTCGACGGCAAGCACGACTACCTGGGGGACCCCTGGAGGGTTCGTACGGTGATCAAGGGCGACCAGTCGTGCGTGGCGGTCGCGGCGGCTTCGGTGATCGCCAAGGTTCAGCGCGACAAAATGATGGCCGAACTGGGTATCGACCATGCAGACTTCGGTTTTGCGGACAATGCCGGGTATCCGTCACCCGTGCACAAGGCCGCGCTGGAGGAGCGGGGACCCACCCCGTACCACCGCTTGTCGTGGGCGTATCTTGATGCGCTGCCCCAGTGGCGGCACCTCAAGAAGGTCCGCAGCTGGGCGGAACGGAGTGTTCCGGAGATCGAGGGGCAGCTCGGCTTCGATTTCTGACCGTTTCGTTCGCACTCATGTGCCCCCCGTTCACGCGAGCCGCACCAACGTTTGATAAATATCAGCCCATGCCTCTCATTCCCGAGGAGCCTCAGATTCACGAGAGTGCCCAGGGTCCCCGCATCGCGCCGACCCCTCGTCCCGTACCCGGTCCGCGTCCCGCGGCTCCGTCGCGTCCCGGCCGTCCCGGGCCCCCGCGGCCCACGGCGCCGACGCAACGCACGCCCCGTGACGCGGCCGTGGCTAAGCCCGGACCCTCGGGTCCGGCTGCCCCCGTCTCCGCACCGGCTGTGGCGACTCCGCAGATCCAGCTGATCCCGGCCTCGGCCGAGGGTGCGCTCGATGCTGCCGAGGAAGCCGTCGACCTGCTGCTGGAGTCGGGACGTGCCCCTGGTGATGTGCTGGTGATCACCACCGGCGAACAGCACCCGTGGGCCGCCCATGAGCTGTCCTTCGGTGAAGCCTCCTACTGGGGCCAGCACGACGCGGGCGACGACGTCTTCTATGCGGACGCCGCCGTCGCGAGCCGTGCGGCCTCGCGTGCCGTGGTCGTGGTCGCCGTCAACGGCGGATCCGAAGACACTGCCGCCACCGCCCTGCCCCTGGCCCTCGGCCGGGCCGGCGCCCTGCTGATCGTCTGCGGCGACCCGCAGCAGATCAACTCGGTGCTGGGCGCGGGCGTCTGACCTGCCTCCGGTTCTTCGGGAGCGGTCGGCGGCCGGGTGCCGCGGTGGTACCAGCACGGTGGGGACTTCGGCGTGCGCGTGAGTGTGCGTCCGGGTCGGCCGCGGTTTTGGCCGTGCCGTCATGGGGTGCCCTTGTGAGGTGCGCCCGGGTGAGGTGCGACCTTGCGGCGTGTACCGGCGCGCGGCCGATCGATGGCCGTGGGGTGTCCGGTGGACGTATGGCTCGCTGCCGCTTGTGGTGGCAGCGAGGAAACGTTCCGCCGAGGGGGTCCGCGTCGGTCCCGCTCAGCGGGCCGCGGCGCGGCGCAGCAGCTCCGAGGTGGCGCCGCCGGTGCGGGGCAGTGGGGGCGGTGACTCGGAGGTGGCGAACGGCTCCGGTGTGGAGTCCACGCTGGGGCGGCGCCCGCCACGTCCTTCGCCGAGCACCTGCCAGCCGTCCCGCGTCAGCGTGATGTACGCGCCGCAGCGCAGGCCGTGCAGCGTGCAGGCGTCACGCAGGCCCCACATCCACGCCCCGTCCTCCTGCGTCCAACGCGCGTCGCCCTCACGGCAGTAGAGCAGGACGGCGGTGCGCACGGGCGTGCGGCGGCGCAGGTCGTGCGGGATCACCCGGCGCAGCTGGTCGAGCAGGACGTTGCGGAACATCCAGCCGTCGGCCACGGCCGAGCGTCGGATGAACGAGGCGCTCGCCCGCAGACGCTCGTCCGGGTCGAGTACGGCCACGATCGCGGTCGCCGGTTCGGGGCGGTGCCGAGAGTGCAGTCCGCTGACGACCTCGCGAGGGTTGCGCAGCAGGGGGATCTCGGCGGCGGCCCACTCCGCGGGCTCCAGTACGCGGCCCACTGCGGTGGCGGACAGGTCGCTGGAGGTCGACGTGGATGCCGCGGGGGACGGAGCGAATCCGAAGGTCACGGTCCTCCCTTCGGCTACGCGCCCACACTGAGGGCGGGGTGGATTCGGGGGAGCGCGCACCACAGCGGAGCCCTGCCGGACCAAGGGCGAGCCGTGCGGGGAGCGGACCTCAATTCTTCCTGTCGAACTTGGTTGCGGCAACGAGCAATTGGGATGGCTGACCGATATGAGATGGTGTGCGTCTTATATCCCTACCCCGTGCTCCACCAGCTAACGCGTGATGCGCGTAGGTCGTCCGAGAGAAAGGCGGCAGAGGTGGGCGAATGGCCGGTTCTCCGCGCGCTGCAGAGTTTCCGGCCAGGTAACCCGGCCGCCGATGATCTTGGCCCTGGGTGTCCCTGGGTGATCTCCTGCGCAACCGCCCTGATCGTGCGCGCACGCGCGCGGGGCCGCCGCTTCAGGTGACCCGCCCGGGGCCGGAGTGGCTGACTGTCAGTGCCAT
Source organism: Streptomyces cinnabarinus (assembly GCF_027270315.1). Lineage (NCBI taxonomy): Bacteria > Bacillati > Actinomycetota > Actinomycetes > Kitasatosporales > Streptomycetaceae > Streptomyces > Streptomyces cinnabarinus. The sequence continues at coordinate 6,600,161 of NZ_CP114413.1, forward strand.
CGGGTTGCATGGGGGCATGGACGAACTGGAACTCCGTGCCGAAGCCGATGCCATCCTCGGTCAGCTGGTGGGCGACCCGGGAGGCTCCGCGCGCCTGCGGGAGGACCAGTGGCAGGCCGTGGCCGCGCTGGTGCGGGAGCGCAGGCGCGCCCTGGTGGTGCAGCGCACCGGCTGGGGGAAATCGGCGGTCTACTTCGTCGCCACCGCCCTGCTCCGGCGGCGCGGCTCCGGCCCCACGGTGATCGTCTCGCCTCTGCTGGCGCTCATGCGCAACCAGGTCGGGGCGGCGGAGCGGGCCGGCATCCGGGCGCGCACCATCAACTCGGCCAACCCCGAGGAGTGGGACACCATCCACGACGAGGTCGAGCGTGGGGAGACCGACGTGCTCCTCGTGAGCCCCGAGCGCCTGAACTCCGTGGACTTCCGCGACCTGATGCTGCCCAAGCTCGCGGCCACCACCGGTCTCCTCGTGGTCGACGAGGCGCACTGCATCTCCGACTGGGGCCATGACTTCCGCCCGGACTACCGCAGGCTGCGCGCGATGCTGGCCGAACTCTCTCCCGGCGTGCCCGTACTCGCCACCACCGCTACGGCCAACGCGCGCGTCACGGCCGATGTCGCCGAGCAACTGGGCACCGTCGCCGGAGAGGCCCTGGTGCTGCGCGGCCCGCTGGACCGGGAGAGCCTGCGACTCGGCGTGGTCCAACTGCCGGACGCCGCACACCGCCTGGCCTGGCTGGCCGAGCACCTGGACGAACTGCCGGGCTCCGGGATCATCTACGCCCTCACCGTCGCCGCGGCGGAGGAAGCCACCGCATTCCTGCGGCAGCGCGGCTTCGCCGTGGCTTCCTACACAGGGCGCACCGAGAACGCGGACCGGCTCCAGGCCGAGGAGGATCTGCTCGCGAACCGCGTGAAGGCCCTGGTGGCGACCTCCGCGCTCGGTATGGGTTTCGACAAGCCGGACCTGGGCTTCGTGGTCCACCTCGGCTCGCCCTCCTCGCCGATCGCCTACTACCAGCAGGTCGGGCGGGCCGGCCGAGGCGTCGCCCACGCCGACGTCCTGCTGCTGCCGGGCAAGGAGGACGAGGCGATCTGGCGCTACTTCGCCGACACCGCGTTCCCGCCCGAGGCCCAGGTCCGACAGACCCTGTCCGCCCTCGCCGGGGCCGGACGTCCCCTGTCCGTGCCCGCCCTGGAGGCCGCCGTGGAGCTACGGCGCAGCCGCCTGGAGACCATGCTGAAGGTGCTGGACGTCGACGGCGCGGTCAAGCGCGTCAAGGGCGGCTGGATCGCCACCGGAGCGGACTGGGCGTACGACGCCGAGCGCTACGCCTGGGTGGCCCGACAGCGAGCCGCCGAGCAACAAGCCATGCGCGAGTACGCCGGCACCACCGGCTGCCGCATGGAATTCCTGCGCCGACAGCTGGACGACGAGGGCGCCACCGCATGCGGCCGGTGCGACAACTGCGCGGGCCCGTGGACGGATTCCACTGTTACGGCGGAGGCGCTGACGGGCGCGACCAAGGAACTGGACCGACCCGGGGCCGAGGTCGAGCCGCGCCGGATGTGGCCGACCGGGATGCCTGCCCTGGGCATCGAGCTCAAGGGCCGGATCCCGGCGGGCGAGCAATGCTCCACCGGGCGCGCCCTGGGGCGGCTCTCGGACATCGGGTGGGGCAACCGCCTGCGTCCGCTGCTGGCCGAGAACGCAGGGGACGGTCCGGTCCCGGACGACGTCCTGCGCGCGGCAGTGGCCGTACTCGCCGACTGGGCGCGGTCTCCGGGTGGTTGGGCGTCGGGCGGGGAACAGGCGGCGGCCCGGCCGGTCGGTGTCGTGGCGGTGCCGTCCCTGACGCGGCCGCAGTTGGTGGGCACCCTGGCCCAGGGCATCGCGGACATCGGGCGGCTGCCGTTCCTCGGCGCGCTGACGCACACGGGACCGGGGCATGCGGTGCGCCGCAGCAACTCGGCGCAACGCCTGCGGGCACTGTCGGACGCGTTCAGTGTGTCCGGGGAACTGGCCGAGGCCCTGGCGACCTCGCGCGGTCCCGTGCTGCTCGTGGACGACTACACCGACACGGGTTGGACTCTGGCGGTCGCGGGTCGGCTGCTGCGGCGGGCCGGAAGCGGTGAGGTGCTCCCGCTGGTGCTGGCTGCGGCGGGCTGAACCTGTCCGGTTGGTGGGTTGGCTGAGGCGGCGTCCCCCTTGCCGGCCCGCCGAACGAGGCCTCCGGCCTGGGCATGCCGAAGGTCGCGCCCAGTGCAATTGCCATGTCCCTGCCTTGAGTTATCCACAGGGCAAAGCGGAGGATCGCGATCCGCGAGATCGTCTTGCCATGACGAATCACGGTGAAACCGCTGGAAACCCTGAGAACAGCGACATCGCGGGGCGCGAGACGCACCCCGCGAACCAACTCGACTGCACCGCCTACGAAGGCCACGGCGGCGAACAGCAAGTCACCCTGCGCACCCCGGCCGAACTGGCCGACGCGCTGCCGTATCTGCTGGGTTACCGCCCCGAGGACAGCATCGTCCTGGTCGCCCTGCACGACCGGGACGGCCGCGGCCGCTTCGGCGGGCGGGCCCGGCTCGGCATCCCCACCAACGCGGACGACTGGCCGTCCGCGGCCCGGCAGTTGGCCCACGGACTGGTCACGGGCAGCGAACGCCGGGGCACCCGACCCGAGCAGATCGTGGCCTTCCTCTGCCAGGAGCCCGCAGCGGGCGAGTGCGGCCGACAGGTCATGGAACGCCTGCGGCCGCTGGCACAGAAACTGCGCATCGAGTGCGGTCACCTCGATGTACCGGTGATCGAGGCCCTGTGCATCTCGGAAGGCCGCTTCTGGTCGTACTGCTGCGCCAACGAAGGCTGCTGCCCGCCGGGCGGCACCGCGATGGGTCTGCCCGGCACCTCGGTACTGGCCGCGGCAGCCACCTACGCCGGGCTCCAGGTGCGCGGCACCCTGCGTGAGCTGCGCGCCCGGCTGTTCCCCTGGGAGACCGGAGCCGCCCTGGAACAGGAGATCGCCCTCGACACCGCCGGCATGGCCCTGGTCCCGCGGATTCTCGAAGACGGATCCCGCGCGGAGGTCGCGGACGAGACCCTGGAACTCGCGGAGCGGATGATGGAGCGCCTGGCCGAAGCACCGTCCGTCTCCGGCACGCTCACCGCGGACCTGCGCGACGACGACCTCCTCACCCACGACGAAGCGGCCCGGCTCATCCTCGGTCTCCAGGACCGCACGACTCGCGACCGCGCCGCCGCGTGGATGGAGGGCTACGAGGCAGGCCCCGCCCTGCGCCTGTGGCGAGCCCTGGCCCGCCGCTGCGTCGGTCCCTACGGCGAGCACTCCGCGGCGCCCCTCACCCTCGTCGGCTGGGTCGCCTGGTCCACGGGCGACGAACTCGAAGCCCGCGAGGCACTCGCCATGGCCCTCGGCGCGGACCCGGACTATCTCTTCGCCCGCCTTCTCCATCAGGCCTGCAATGAGGGACTGGACCCGGAGTCCATCCGACGCTGCTTGCGCACGGAGCGCGGGCGGGCTGTCCCGGAGGCGGGAGCGGCACGTAACGGCAGTGGCCCTGAAGCCGGTTCGGCCGAGAGTTCGCCATCACGACCGACCGATGACTCGGCATCACGACCGACCGCCAGCGCGCCAGTTCCGCTGACCGATGACTCGCCGCTGCCACCGGCGGACGGCTCGCCGACCCGCCCGGTCAGTGGCTCGCCCTCGCGACCCAGCCACCGTTCAGTGTCGCGACCCGCCGACAGTTCGTCGGCAGGCCCGGTCGGCAGGGCAGGCCGCCAGCCCAGGACCAGGGTGCCGCGCCCTCGCACCTCGGCGGGCGGTACGCACCCCGGCGCAACGCGCAAGCCCCGGCCCACGCGCGCCTCGGGCAAGCGCCGCGGGAGTTGCCAGGACGGTACGAACGCCGCACCCGAGGGGGATGCGTGATCACAGGCGAAGCGCACCCCAGCCACGCCCGTTCGCCCGGGTCACCCGCTCGCGGGCGTGACCCCGAGGAGCGTCACCCCGTTCACCTGAGTGGCGGAACGCCTGCACGGGCCATGCCGCCGATCTGCCCAGGTATCCCCGGATCCCCCGCCCGGCGCCGAACACGCCCCAGGCGCACAGAGCGCAGAGGAAGCCGCCCCATGCACCAGCCGACTCCGCCCTCCACGGCCGACGACAACCGCTTGCCCGGATTCCCGTCCAGGCCGACTTCCACCCTCGACGACATCGGTCTGCCGGGACTCCGGTCCAAGCCCCCCTCTACGCCCCACGACATCGGCCTGCCCAGCCCTCACCCCACACCACGGTCCGGACAGGGAAACCACACACCACCCCACGCCGACGGGACCGAACCCCACAGCCCGCCCGGCATTCACCGGCGCCCGCCGCCACCCGCAGGACCCGCACCCCTGCCTCCCGCAGCAACGACCCACCGCACCCCCCTACCACCACAACCCGGACCCCCACCCCGCCGCCCCTCCGACCTGCCCCCCACCCACACCGCCCTCATCTGCGTGGCCCTCCCCGGCCTCGCCATCTCCACGGAACGCGCGCAGCTGACCGGCGAGGGGCTGGAAGGCTTCTACCGAGCGGGCCGACGCCTGATCTCCCGGTGCCACGTACGAGTCGCCGGCCGCGAACCCCTCCCCGTGCACGCCCGCATGACCACCGCGGACCGAGCGCGCTTCGTAGGAACCCTCCGAGCATCCCCGGACGCGGGCCCGGACCCCGACCTCATCGTCGAGCGCGTCCGGCGAGCGGACGGCACCGAGCGGATCACCCTCCACAGCTCGGCCCCCCGCCCCCTGCGCCTGCCCCTCGAAGTCGCCCTGGGGACAGATCTGGCCGACCTCGGCGCCATCGCCTCCGGCAGCACCGGCCCTGAACTACCCGCCACCGTCCACGACTCCGGCCTGCGCTGGACAGGCCCCACGGGAAGCTCGGCCGTCACCGCGGATCCGCCACCCACCGACGCCCTGGCCTCCGCGGGCATGCTGCGCTGGGAGATCGAACTGCCTCCTGGCGGCAGCGCGAGTGTGGAGCTGAAGGCAAGGCTGGACGGAGCAGGCCCGCTCCGAGCCGTAGCCCGGGCAGCCGCGACAACGCCGCTGGCCCCAGCCCGAGCCGCGGGCGACCACCCAGGCGCCCAAGCGCTCCTGCGCGTCTGCGTCGACGATCTGCAAGCCCTCCTGCTGCGCGACCCTCACCACCCCACCGACACCCACCTCGCCGCAGGAGCACCCTGGCGGTGCGGCCTGGCCCCCGCCGAAGCCCTCGCCGCGGCCCGCATGACACTGCCCCTGGGCACCCGCCTCGCCGCGGGCACGCTCCGCACCCTGGCCCGCACCCAGCTGACCGACGGACCGAGCTCCGGGATGATCCCGGGCCCGCGCCGGGATGCGGGCCCGCACCTGCCACCGAGCTGCACGGCCACGGAAGCCACCCTGCTCTTCCCGGCTCTCCTCGCCGAGGCCCGACGCTGGGGGCTCCCGGAAAAGGAGACCGAGGAACTGCTCCCGGCCGCCGAGCGATGCCTGGCCTGGCTGCGCACGACCCTCGGCGAGGGCATCTATCTCAGCGACCCGCACCCCGGCGGACCGCAGCGCTGCGAAACCCAGGCCCATGCCCACCGGGCGGCCCTGCTCGGCGCCGATCTCCTGGATGATTTCGGCAGACCGGGTGGCCCGGGGCTGCGGCAGTGGGCGAGAAACCTGCGTACCGCGTTCCAGCGGGACTTCTGGATCGACGACCTCGGCGGCGGCAGGCCCGCGGCGGCCCGCGCCCCGGACGGACGGCTCGTACCGCACCTGGGCGCGGCCACATCCCATCTCCTCGACACCGGTCTGCTGGGCGGCGGCGAACGAGCACCCGGACTCCTCGACAAGGTGCAGACCGAGCAACTCGCCCGACTCCTCGGCAGCCCGGCGATGGACTCCGGCTGGGGACTGCGCGGACTGGCCGCCAAGGAGCCGGGATTCAACACCTTCGGCCACCGCGGCGGAGCCGTACGCACCCACGAGACGGCGATTGCCGTGGCCGGTCTGATCGCCGCCGGATTCGAGAAGGAGGCGAGCGGGCTGCTGCGCGGCGCCCTGGCGGCGGCCGAGGCATTCGACCACCGCCTGCCGGAGATGTACGGGGGAGAGCAGCGCACCGACGGCAGCGCACCGATCCCGCACCCGGCGTCCTGCCGTCCCGCCGCCACCGCCGCTGCGGCCGGAGTACTGTTGCTGACCTCCCTCGCCGGCATCCGCCCCGACGCCCCCGCGGGCACCGTCACCCTCCGCCCCGCCGCCAGTGCCCCCCTCGGGGAGATCGTCCTCACCGGACTGCGGGTCGCGGGCGCCCCCTTCTCGGTACGGATCGGCCGCCTCGGGCTCGCCATGGTCGAGGAGGCCGCCGACGGACTGCAACTGGGAGTGTGACCTCGGACGACACCCCACAGCACGACTCAGCGGAGGCCCGGCACGGAGTGCACTCGATCAGCGCACGACGCATGGGAGACCCGGCACGGAACGGACTCGATCATTGGTCGATGCGACCGGCGAAGGGAGTGTTTATCGTCAGGCAGACGACTATGATCGCCGCATGCCCTACGACCCGTCAGCCTTTCCGCCCTTCGCCGTCACCGTGGACCTGGTCGTGCTGACCGTGCGCCGCCATGCCCTGTGCGCGCTGGCGGTACGCAGGGGGGAACCGCCGTTCCAGGGGCGCTGGGCACTGCCCGGCGGATTTGTACGGGCCGACGAGGACCTGGCCCAGGCAGCGGCACGCGAACTGGCCGAAGAGACCGGGATGCGCGCCCACGACCCGGCCGTACCCGTCCAGGACAACGGCGCCCACCTGGAACAGCTCGCCACCTACGGCGACCCCAAGCGGGACCCGCGCATGCGCGTCGTCAGCGTCGCCCACCTCGCCCTCGCCCCCGACCTGCCCGCCCCCCGCGCGGGCGGCGACGCCAGCAACGCACGCTGGGCACCGGTCGAGGAACTGCTCCAGCAGGGCGGCTACGGCCGCGACGGCGAACCCCTCGCCCCGCTCGCCTTCGACCACGCCCAGATCCTCGCCGACGGGGTGGAGCGCGCTCGCTCGAAGATCGAGTACTCCTCGCTGGCCACCGCCTTCTGCCCCACCGAGTTCACCGTCGGAGAGCTGCGCCGCGTCTACGAAGCCGTCTGGGGCGTCGCCCTCGACCCCCGCAACTTCCACCGCAAGGTGACCGGCACTCCGGGCTTCCTCGTCCCCACCGGAGGCACCACCACCCGCCAGGGCGGACGCCCCGCCCAGCTCTTCCGGGCCGGCGGCGCAACCCTCCTCAACCCCCCGATGCTCCGCCCCGAAGTCTGAGGCGAGCACCGGAAACCCGAGCGGGGACCGGGCCCCCGAGCGAACGGCGAACAGGGATCCGAGCGTGCCGACTGCCGCGCGTGGAACGGGCCTTGCGCTGCCCGAAAAACCGGACATAGCGCGCTATCTTGCTTCGGGTGATCCAGGCCTTCGGACTGACCAGCGACCCGCGCAAGGAGCTCCCGCCCGCCGTCGACGACGTCTCCTTCGAGGCGCGCGCCGGCCGCGTCACCGCACTGCTCGGCACACCCGGAGCGGGCAAGACGACGGCACTCAGACTCATGCTCGAACTCCAACAGGGCCGTGGTCTCACTCACTTCAGAGGCCGCCCCCTGCACCGGATCGCCCACCCCTCCCGTGAGGTCGGCGTCCTCCTCGGTGATGTCCCGGGCCATCCCGCCCGCACCGTGCGCGGACATCTGCGCATGCTCTGCGCCGCCGCGGGCGTCCCCGTCCGCCGCGCCGACGAAGTCCTCGAAGTGGTCGGCCTCGTCAGCCTGCGCGACGAACGGCTGGGCACCCTCTCCCGCGGCATGGACCGCCGCCTCGGCCTGGCCGGCGCCCTGCTCGCCGACCCGCACACACTCGTCCTCGACGCCCCCGCCGACGGACTCTCCGCCCGTGAGAGCCGCTGGCTGTACGGCGTTCTGCGCGCCCACGCCGGCCAAGGCGGCACCGTCCTGCTGACCACGGCCGACCCCAAGGAAGCCGCCCGCACAGCCGACCGCGTCATCACCCTCGACCAGGGAAGACTCGTCGCCGACCAGGACGCCTCCGACTTCTCCCGGACGCGCCTGCGCCCCCGCGTCGCCGTCCGCACCCCGCACGCCAACCGCCTCGCGGCACTCCTCGCCAAGGATGCCCGCACGGCACAGCGCTCGGTGGAGATCGTCCGCGAGAACGGCAACCGCCTCTCCGTGTACGGCAGTACCTGTGCCGACATCGGCGAGATCGCCTTCCGGCACGGCGTTCTGGTGCACCAACTCGCCGACGAGGTCGGGGACATGGGCCCCGGGGCGGCGGCCGAGAAGGAGGCGGATCCCGTGCCCTCGTCGTCCGACGGCCCGGACGACGCACAGCCGCAGGAGACTGCTTCCGAGGCCCGTCCCCTCGGTTCTCGGAATTCGAGCGATTCGCCCCCTCCCCCCTCCCCCCTCCCCTCCCTCCCACCCCCCATCTCCGTCCGCTCCGCCCCCAGCCCCCTCCGCCCCCTCCGCTACGAACTCCGGCGTGCCGTCGGTGTGAGTACCGGATTCCTCACCGCCGCCGTCGTGCTCGTCGTCTCCGTCGTCACCGCTCTGGTGCTCGCCCGGGTCGGGCACACCCCGCAGGAGCGGCTGCTGGCGGCCTGGCCGCGGGAGCTGCCGTTGCCGCCCGCGGCGCTCGGTGCGGGGCTGCTCGGCGCGCTGGCCTTCGGGGACGAGTTCCGTCACCCCGCGCTGGCGGCGGACCGCGGCACGGTGCCTCGCAGGCTGGGACTGCTCGCGGCCAAGCTGCTTGTGTCCGGGCTGACCGCGGTGGGGCTGGCCGTGGTGACGGTGGGGTGTGACGCGGAGGCGCTGTATCTCGTATACGGACGGGAGGTGGCGGAGGTTCCCGCCGAGTGGGTCTCGATGAGCGCGAGTTGGGTCGGGCTGGTGGTGGGGTGCGCCTGGGCGGGGGTGCTGGCCGCTGGGGTGTTCCGGTCGACGACCGCCGGGCTCGCCGCCGTGGTCGCGGTGCCGGTGCTTGTCGTACCGCTGGTGCACAAGGTGCTGGAGGGGCCCGGGGTGCGGTCGGCGGCGGGATTTCCGTTGCGAGTCAGGGAAGTGCTGCTGATGCAGTGGCCCTTCGGGGGAGAGCGCTATCTGGCCGGAGTCGCGCGGGTGCTGGCTCAACCTGTGGGCGGCGCACTGGCGTTGTCGCTGACCACTCTGCTGTGCGCGTATCTGCTCACGACCCTGCGCAGCAGGGTCCGATGACGACCGTCCGGGCCCATTCGATGCCTGTCGTGCGCACAACTCCCCGTGGAAAGCCCATTTCTTTCCGATAAGGCGTCAATTGCGACGGGGTGAGCGATCACCCTTTCGTGTGCTTTTCACCAAAGACCTCAAGGGAGTTGGAGAGGGCGCCGACAAAGGATCCGTGAGTACCCTTGCGCACACCATGATGACCGCCGCCCGCGCCGCCGACTCCGGTCTCGTCGGCCCGGGCGAACTCGACCGCTACCCCTACGCCGAGGCCCCTGTCGCCGACCGCGTCGGACCCCCCACCTGGGAGGGCGCGGAGCCGGAGCTGGGCCGCGTGGGCCGACGTGCCGCGGGCAGCCGCGGACGCGGACTGCACGGCCAACTCGTCCAGCAGCTCGGCCAGATGATCGTCTCCGGCGACCTGGGTGCCGACCGCCCGCTGGTGCCCGAGGAGATCGGCCAGCGCTTCGAGGTCTCCCGCACCGTCGTCCGTGAGTCGCTCCGCGTCCTGGAGGCCAAGGGCCTGGTCAGCGCCCGGCCGAACGTCGGCACGCGCGTGCGTCCCGTCAGCGACTGGAACCTCCTCGACCCGGACATCATCGAGTGGCGGGCCTTCGGGCCGCAGCGCGACGACCAGCGGCGTGAGCTGAGCGAGCTGCGCTGGACGATCGAACCGCTCGCCGCGCGCCTCGCCGCGGGGCACGGCCGGGAGGACATCCAGCAGCGGCTGGCCGACATGGTCGAGATCATGGGCCATGCCCTGGGGCAGGGCGATGCCCTCACCTTCTCCCGCGCGGACGCCGAGTTCCACTCGCTGCTCATCCAGGTCGCCAGCAACCGCATGCTGGAGCACCTCTCCGGGATCGTCTCGGCCGCGCTCCAGGTCTCGGGCGGTCCGGTCACGGGCTGTGAGCGGCCGAACGAGTCGTCGCTGGCCCACCACGGCCGGATCGTCGACGCCCTCGCCGCCGGTGACGGTGGGGCGGCGGAGACGGCGATGCGGCAGCTGCTCACCGTCCACCCAGAGGTGGAGCGCGTGGTGCCCGCCCCGCGCGAGCACTGACCGCGCCCCGCGGGCGGCGCGGCCGGGGATGCCTCCCCCTCCTGTGGCATCGCTCGGCCGGCGAACCGCCTCCCGTCGGACCCCGCAGGATCCGGGTGATCCTGCGGGGTCCGACGGTGCGGCGAGGCGGCGGCACGGGCGGTACGTTTGGGTTCAAGGCCTCCGGCTGACCTGAACTGTCCGTATCTGACAGTTTTTGAGTGCTTACGGGGTGTGACTCGGGCCACGCAGATTGGGCGTAACGCTCGTGGGAACAGCGCGATGACCTAAGAGGTGACTGCCGCGGAGGGAATACGGACGCCATACAAGGCGCTGTGCATCTTCCCGGCCCCCGCCCGCACCGTCGGCCCATCCCCAAGCCGGTGGTCGGCTCCTGTCCGTCGTGGACGGGGCCGGAAGCCGTTTTCCAACGTTCCGAGAGGTTGTTCGTGTCGGCCAGCACATCCCGTACGCTCCCGCCGGAGATCGCCGAGTCCGTCTCTGTCATGGCGCTCATTGAGCGGGGAAAGGCTGAGGGGCAGATCGCCGGCGATGACGTGCGTCGGGCCTTCGAAGCTGACCAGATTCCGGCCACTCAGTGGAAGAACGTACTGCGCAGCCTCAACCAGATCCTCGAGGAAGAGGGTGTGACGCTGATGGTCAGTGCCGCGGAGCCCAAGCGCACCCGAAAGAGCGTCGCAGCGAAGAGTCCGGCCAAGCGCACCGCCACCAAGACGGTCGCGGCGAAGACGGTGACCACCAAGAAGGCCACCGCCACCGCCACGCCTGCGGCACCCGCCGCCGACGCGGCCGTCGAGGACGAGGCACCCGCGAAGAAGGCCGCTGCCAAGAAGACGACGACCGCCAAGAAGGCGGCCGCGAAGAAGACCGTCGCCAAGAAGACGGCGGCGAAGAAGACCACCGCCAAGAAGGACGACGCCGAGTCGGCCGAGGACGAGGTCCTCGAAGAGGCCAAGCCCGGCGAGGGCGAGCCCGAGGGCGCCGAGAGCGCCGGCTTTGTGCTCTCCGACGAGGACGAGGACGACGCGCCCGCCCAGCAGGTCGCCGCCGCCGGTGCCACCGCCGACCCGGTCAAGGACTACCTCAAGCAGATCGGCAAGGTCCCGCTGCTCAACGCCGAGCAGGAGGTCGAGCTCGCCAAGCGCATCGAGGCCGGCCTGTTCGCCGAGGACAAGCTGGCCAACGCCGACAAGCTCGCCCCCAAGCTCAAGCGCGAGCTGGAGATCATCGCCGAGGACGGCCGCCGCGCCAAGAACCACCTGCTGGAGGCCAACCTCCGACTGGTGGTCTCCCTGGCCAAGCGCTACACCGGCCGCGGCATGCTCTTCCTGGACCTGATCCAGGAGGGCAACCTCGGTCTGATCCGCGCGGTCGAGAAGTTCGACTACACCAAGGGCTACAAGTTCTCCACGTACGCCACCTGGTGGATCCGTCAGGCGATCACCCGCGCCATGGCCGACCAGGCCCGCACCATCCGTATCCCGGTGCACATGGTCGAGGTCATCAACAAGCTCGCGCGCGTGCAGCGCCAGATGCTCCAGGACCTGGGCCGCGAGCCCACCCCGGAGGAGCTGGCCAAGGAACTCGACATGACCCCCGAGAAGGTCATCGAGGTCCAGAAGTACGGCCGCGAGCCCATCTCGCTGCACACCCCGCTGGGCGAGGACGGCGACAGCGAGTTCGGTGACCTCATCGAGGACTCCGAGGCCGTCGTCCCGGCCGACGCGGTCAGCTTCACGCTCCTCCAGGAGCAGCTGCACTCCGTCCTCGACACCCTGTCCGAGCGCGAGGCGGGCGTCGTCTCCATGCGTTTCGGTCTCACCGACGGTCAGCCGAAGACCCTCGACGAGATCGGCAAGGTGTACGGCGTGACGCGCGAGCGCATCCGCCAGATCGAGTCCAAGACGATGTCGAAGCTGCGCCACCCGTCGCGTTCCCAGGTGCTGCGCGACTACCTCGACTAGGTCGCGGCCCTACGACGCCGAAGGCCCGGTTCCCCGAGCGGGAGCCGGGCCTTCGCGTTGCCCGCGCGGGTGCGGGGCGCGACGGCGTGGATCACGCTGGGTGTCCCGAGGGAACCCTGAGTGAGGAGCGCGTATGCGTCGTCCCCTGGTCCGGGCGCTGGCCCGGCCACTGGTCCTGGCTGCCGCGGCGGCCGTCATACCCCTGGCGTCCGCCGCACCGGCGGCCGCCGACAGTGTCATCGTCGGGGGATTCCCCGTCGAGGTCTCCGACAGCCCCTGGACGGTGGCGCTGTCCAGCCGTGACCGGTTCGGGGGTACGCGCTCCGGGCAGTTCTGCGGTGGTGTGGCGGTCGGCCCGTCCACCGTGCTCACCGCGGCCCACTGCATGGGCGAGGACATCCTCGGGGCGCCGCCGGACCAGCTGGACGACCTCAAGGTCATAGCCGGGCGCACGGACCTGCGGACGAGCGCGGGGCAGGAGATCGACGTACGGGAGACCTGGGTGAATCCGGGGTACGACGACGTCACCAACGCCGGGGACTTCGCCGTGCTCACCCTTGCCGAGCCACTGCCGCGGGAGTCGGTGATCGCGATGGCGGCGGCGGGGGACCGGGCGTACGCGCCGGGCGCGTCGGCCATGGTCTACGGCTGGGGAGACGCGACCGGGGGCGGCGACTACGCGGACGGTCTGCGGGCGGCGCGCGTGCACGTGCTCTCCGACAGCCGCTGCGAGCGCGCCTATCCCGGCGGCGGTGACGGCTCCTACCTCGCCGACAGCATGCTGTGCGCCGGTGAGGTGCTGGGCGGGCGGGACGCCTGCCAGGGGGACAGCGGAGGACCGCTGGTCGCCGAGGGGCGGCTGATCGGGCTGGTGTCCTGGGGGAGCGGCTGCGGCCGCCCGGGCAGCCCCGGGGTCTATACGCGGGTGTCCGACGCCCTGACGAAACTGGGCTGGGACGTCGCCGCCGCGCGAGGGGCGCGCACGGAGCCCTGAGCGGTTCTCCTACGCGTACGGGCGGCTGCCCCTGGAAATCAGGGGCAGCCGCCCGTACACCGGCCTAATGCCTGGAGCTGGCTCGTCGTGGACGCGAGGTGTCAGCGCTCATCTTCGGAAGCGGTGGCGGGAACGGTCGTCAGCCGCTCCGTCTCGTCCTGTATCTCAGCGGCGATCTTCTTGAGTCCCGGCTCGAACTTGCGGCCGTGGTGGGCGCAGAAGAGCAGTTCTCCGCCGCTTACCAGGACGACGCGCAGGTATGCCTGGGCGCCGCAACGGTCGCAGCGATCGGCGGCCGTCAGCGGGCTCGCGGGGGTCAGAACAGTAGTCACGTCGCCTCTTCTCTAGCTCGACGAGCTGTCGTACCAGGGTCAACATCCAACCAGCCCGAAAACGTTCCCGCTCGTGGCTTTTCCTTGAAAAATCTTTCCAGGCGGCTGGCTGCTGCAGGTTGGCGGCGAATGTGCCGTATTGCGTGTCTGTGTGTCTTACGGGTTCGCGCTGTCGGTCGGTGTCGGTCCCCCCGGCTGGATTGCCGGTTTGTTCATGAGGACGTGCCCGGAGCCTAAATGGTTCATGCCTGGAAGGGAACGTGATATGTACTTCACTCCATCGAGGGATCGAACAGGCATGCGACTCTGGACTAGTCTGCCAACAGACGAGGGTGGCGTTACATCGGCTCTACCAGGCCTCGGTACCCTCTGAGCGGCAACCGAAGCCACGCCCTTACTCACAAGGGCACCATCTGAAATTCAGCGAGGAGCGAACCGCGTGACCGCCGAGACGTCCGTGCCGTCCACAGCGCTGCTGGCAGGAGCAGACCGGGACGGTTCCAACTACACCGCGCGGCACCTGCTCGTCCTTGAGGGCCTCGAAGCCGTGCGTAAGCGTCCGGGCATGTACATCGGCTCGACCGACAGCCGCGGCCTGATGCACTGCCTCTGGGAGATCATCGACAACTCTGTGGACGAGGCCCTCGGGGGCTACTGCGACCACATCGAGGTCGTCCTTCATGACGACGGCTCGGTCGAGGTCCGCGACAACGGCCGTGGCATCCCCGTCGACGTCGAGCCCAAGACGGGCCTGTCCGGCGTCGAGGTCGTCATGACGAAGCTGCACGCCGGCGGCAAGTTCGGCGGCGGCTCCTACGCCGCCTCCGGCGGTCTGCACGGCGTGGGTGCCTCCGTGGTGAACGCCCTGTCCGCGCGGCTGGACGTCGAGGTGGACCGCAGCGGTCACACCCACGCGATCAGCTTCCGGCGCGGTGTGCCCGGCGCCTTCGCCGCCACGGGCCCCGACGCCAAGTTCGAGGCGACCAGTGGTCTGCGCAAGCCCAAGAAGATCCCCAAGACCCGCACCGGCACGCGCGTGCGCTACTGGGCCGACCGCCAGATCTTCCTGAAGGACGCCAAGCTCTCCCTGGAGAACCTCCACCAGCGCGCCCGCCAGACCGCCTTCCTGGTGCCCGGCCTGACCATCGTCGTCCGTGACGAGTTCGGCCTCGGCGAGGGCGGCAGCAAGGGTGAGGAGTCCTTCCGCTTCGACGGCGGCATCAGCGAGTTCTGCGAGTACCTCGCCACCGACAAGCCGGTCTGCGACGTCCTCCGCTTCTCCGGCCAGGGCACCTTCAGGGAGACCGTCCCGGTCCTGGACGAGCACGGGCAGATGACCCCCACGCAGGTCACCCGGGAACTCGACGTCGATGTCGCGATGCGCTGGGGCACGGGCTACGACACGACTCTGAAGTCGTTCGTGAACATCATCGCCACCCCCAAGGGCGGCACCCATGTCGCGGGCTTCGAGACCGCCGTCACCAGCACGCTCAACGAGGTGCTGCGCGCCAAGAAGCTGCTGCGTGTAGCGGAGGACGACGTCGTCAAGGACGACGCCCTGGAGGGCCTCACCGCCGTCGTCACGGTGCGGCTGGCCGAACCTCAGTTCGAGGGGCAGACCAAGGAGGTGCTCGGCACCTCGGCGGCCCGCCGCATCGTGAACACCGTGATCACCAAGGAACTCAAGGCGTTCCTGACGTCCACCAAGCGGGACGCGGCCGCCCAGGCCCGGGTGGTCATGGAGAAGGCGGTCGCCGCGGCACGCACGCGTATCGCCGCCCGTCAGCACAAGGACGCGCAGCGCCGGAAGACGGCCCTGGAGTCGTCCTCGCTGCCCGCCAAGCTCGCCGACTGCCGCAGCGACGACGTCGAGCGCAGCGAACTGTTCATCGTCGAGGGGGACTCCGCGCTCGGCACCGCCAAGCTCGCCCGGAACTCCGAGTTCCAGGCGCTGCTGCCGATCCGCGGCAAGATCCTCAACGTCCAGAAGTCCTCCGTGACCGACATGCTGAAGAACGCCGAGTGCGGCGCGATCATCCAGGTCATAGGAGCGGGCTCGGGCCGTACCTTCGACATCGACGCGGCCCGCTACGGCAAGATCGTCATGATGACCGACGCCGATGTGGACGGCTCCCACATCCGCTGCCTGCTGCTGACGCTGTTCCAGCGCTACATGCGGCCCATGGTCGAGGCGGGACGCGTCTTCGCGGCCGTGCCGCCGCTGCACCGCATCGAGATCGTCCAGCCCAAGAAGGGCCAGGACAAGTACGTGTACACGTACTCCGACCGCGAACTGCGCGACAAGCTCATGGAGTTCCAGAGCAAGGGCGTCCGCTACAAGGACTCGATCCAGCGCTACAAGGGCCTCGGCGAGATGGACGCCGACCAGCTGGCCGAGACCACGATGGACCCGCGCCACCGCACCCTGCGCCGGATCAACCTCTCCGACCTGGAAGCGGCCGAGCAGGTCTTCGACCTGCTGATGGGCAACGACGTGGCGCCGCGCAAGGAGTTCATCTCCTCCTCGGCGGCGACACTGGACCGCTCCCGCATCGACGCGTAGGACCCGGACCGGGGCAGGTCGTCGGCGGACTCCGCCACGACCTGCCCCGGTTTACGCGTATGTGAAGGGACACGCACAGTCCCGTGCGGACAAATCACCTGATGGGGTGAAGCGAGAGGGGAACAAGAGTCGGGGATCTTCCCGTTCTGTCCATCCTTGGGCATGCACTCAAGCAACGGTCACTCCCGCACGCGCGAGGGTGGTCCTGACCGGCCGGACCCGATCCGGCCGACCGGGAGCGTGCGGTACGACGATCCCTGGTACGACGCCCTGGCCTCCGGCTGGGGCGAGTCCGACGACGCCTCCGCCGCCGTAGCGCCGGCCCGCGCCGACGGGGCCACGGCCGCGGACGTCTACCTGGAGGTGCAGCGCAGCGCCGCCTTCCAGGAAGTGCGCAGCCAGTACCGGAGGTTCGTCGTCCCGGCCGTCGTGGGCTTTCTGGCCTGGTACGTCGGCTACGTCGTGACCGCCACCACCGCGCCCGGCCTGATGGCCCGGCCGGTGGCCGGCGCGGTGAACGTGGCGATGCTCGCCGGGCTCGGACAGTTCCTCACCACCTTCCTGCTCACCTGGGCCTACACCCGGCACGCGCGGCTGCGCCGCGACCGGGCCGCGCTCGAACTGCGCTGGGACACCCAGGAACTGACCCGCGGCACGAGGGGCGGCACCGCGTGACGGGCGATCACCAGACCCTGGCGCTGCTGCTGTTCAGCGCGTTCATCGCCGTCACCCTGGCGATCACGACCTGGGTGAGCCGCCACCGGCAGGGGTCGGCCGAGGAGTTCTACGCCGGCGGTCGGCTCTTCTCGCCGATGGAGAATGGTTTTGCCATCGCGGGCGACTACATGTCCGCAGCATCCTTCCTCGGCATCTCCGGACTCATCGCGCTCTACGGCTACGACGGACTGCTGTACTCCGTGGGCTTCCTCGTGGCCTGGCTGGTCGTGCTCTTCCTGGTCGCCGAACTGGTCCGCAACTGCGGCCGGTTCACCCTCGCCGACGTGGTCGCCGCGCGGATGAGCGAACGGCCCGTGCGGATCGCGACGGGAACTTCCTCGGTCGCCGTGTCCGTTCTGTATCTGGTGGCGCAGATGGTGGGTGCGGGCAGCCTGGTCGCGCTGCTGCTCGGCGGCCAGGGCGAGGCGGCGCAGACCTGGACCGTCATCGGCGTCGGCGCGCTCATGGTGATCTATGTGTCGTTGGGAGGGATGCGGGCCACCACCTGGATCCAGATCGTGAAGGCGGTCCTGCTGCTCGGCGGCACCATCGCGCTGACCGTGCTCGTCCTGGTGCGCTTCCACGGCGACTTCGACCAGCTGCTGCTCACCGCGGCCGAACGCAGCGGCCACGGCGAATCATTCCTGGCCCCCGGCCTGAAGTACGGCGGCGACTGGACCGCCCGCTTCGACTTCATCAGCCTCGGACTCGCCCTGGTGCTCGGCACCGCGGGGCTCCCGCACATCCTGTCCCGCTTCTACACCGTGCCCACCGCGCGGGCGGCCCGGCGCTCGGTGGTCTGGTCGATCGGGCTCATCGGCGGCTTCTACCTGATGACGATCGTCCTCGGTTTCGGCGCCGCCGCGATCGTCGGCCCGGACGCGGTGCGCGGTTCCAACGCCGCCGGGAACACGGCCGTACCGCTGCTGGCGCTCGATCTGGGCGGCGGAGCCCACTCCACCGGTGGGACGGTCCTGTTCGCGATCGTCGCCGCCGTCGCCTTCGCCACGATCCTCGCCGTGGTCGCCGGAATCACCCTCGCCTCCTCGGCGTCCGTGGCCCACGACCTGTACGCGTCCCTGCGCCGCCGACGGGCCAAGCCGCGCAGCGAGGTCGCCGTCGCACGCGTCGCCGCCGTCGGCATCGGCGTGGTCGCCATCGCGCTCGGCCTGCTCGCCCGCGACCTCAACGTAGCCTTCCTCGTCGGCCTCGCCTTCGCCGTCGCCGCGTCCGCCAATCTGCCCGTGCTGCTCTACTCACTGTTCTGGCGCGGCCTCACCACCCGAGGCGCCGTCTGGGCGGTGTACGGCGGTCTGATCCCCGCCGTGACCCTCGTCCTGCTCTCCCCGGTGGTGTCCGGCAGCCCCGAATCCCTGTTCCCCGGCGTCGACTTCCAGGTGTTCCCGCTCCAGAACCCCGGCATCGTCTCCATCCCGCTCGGGTTCGTCGCCGGCTGGCTCGGCACAGCCACCTCCGCCGAAGTCCCGGACGAGGCCAAGCACGCGGAGACCGAGGTGCGGTCACTGACGGGAGCGGGGGCGGCCTAGGGCCTGTCTGACCCTAGGAGCGGTCCTGCTCCCCGGTCGCCCGGAGACAACCGCGCACCGGATCCGTATGTAGGTGAGCGGGTACGGCCGCTTCCCCCGCCCCCACCACCGGCCGTGCCCTCAGGCGCGGGTCGCCCACACGTAACGGTGTTCCGGGCGGCCCGCGTCGCCGTACTTGAGGGTGAGTCGCGCGCGGCCCGTGCGCTCCAGGAGCTTCAGATAGCGCTGCGCGGTCTGGCGGCTGACTCCGGTGCGCTCCGCGATCTCCTGGGCCGACAGGGGGCCTTCGGCGTTGATCAGGGAACGCCGTACGAGATCGGCCGTGGTGGGGGAGTGCCCCTTGGGCAGCCCCGGTTCCGAGGACGCGGACAGCGCGCCGAAGATGCGGTCCACCTCGGCCTGTTCGGCCTCGCCGCCGCTGTCGAGGGTGCGGCGCAGCTCCGCGTACGCCTCCAGCTTGGCGCGCAGCCCCGCGAAGGCGAACGGCTTCACCAGGTACTGGAGCGCGCCGTGCCGCATCGCCTCCTGGACGGTGGAGACGTCCCGGGCCGCGGTCACCATGATCACGTCGGTCTCGTGGCCGCGCCGCCGCATCTCCCGTACGACCGACAGACCTGTGTCGTCGGGCAGATAGTGGTCCATCAGGACCAGGTCCACCCGCGGCAGCTCCTCGACCCGGCGCAGCGCCTCCGCCGCGCTGTGCGCCGCACCGGCCACGTGGAAGCCCGGCACCTTCTCGACGTAGGCGGCGTTGACCTGGGCGACACGTGTGTCGTCGTCCACGACCAGGACCTCGATCATCGCGACTCCTCCTCGGCGTTCCGGTGGGCGGCGGGCCCGGTGAGCGCCGGTTCGGCGTCCGGCTCGGTCAGCGCGTCGGGCAGGACGACGGTGAACTCCGCGCCGCCGCCGTGCGCCTCGTCCACGCCGGCGGCGCCCCCCTGCCGTTCGGCGAGCCTGCGCACCAGGGAGAGCCCGATCCCGCGCTCACGATGGGCCGGAGCCTCCTTGGTCGACCAGCCCTCGGTGAAGATCAACTCACGTTGTCCGGCCGGGATTCCCGGACCGGTGTCCCGCACTCCGAGCACCACGGTGCGTCCTTCGGCCCGCAATTCGACCTCCACGCGCGCGTGCGCGGTTCCCCCGACCGCGTCCAGCGCGTTGTCCACCAGGTTGCCGACGATCGTCACGATGCCCCTGGGATCGATCAGGTGGTCCGGGAGCCGCGTCCGGTCCGACATCAGCAGTGCCACCCCGCGCTCGGCCGCCACGGTCGCCTTGCCGACCAGCAGCGCCGCGAGCAGCGGGTCCTTGATCTTCTCGGTGACCTGCTCCGCCGTCGCCCTGTGGTCGCCCACCACCTCGCCGACGAACTCCACGGCGTCGTCGTACATCTCCAGCTCCAGCAGCCCGAGCAGCGTGTGCATCCGGTTGGCGTGCTCATGGTCCTGGGCGCGCAGGGCGTCGATCAGCCCGCGCGTGGAGTCCAGCTCCCGGCCGAGCTGGTCCAGCTCGGTGCGGTCGCGCAGGGTGGCGACGGCGCCGCCGTCGTCGGTGGGCATGCGGTTGGCGATCAGGACGCGCTGTCCGCGCACGGTGAGCAGATCGGTGCCCGTCACCCGCCCGGCCAGCACATCGGCCGTACGGCCCTCCCCGAGCGCCTCGTCCAGGGAGCGGCCCATGGCCTCGTCGCCGATGCCGAGCAGGCGGTGCGCCTCGTCGTTGAGCAGGCGGATACGGCCCGCGCGGTCCAGGGCGACCACGCCCTCCCGGATGCCGTGCAGCATCGCCTCGCGCTCCGCCAGCAGCGCCGAGATATCGGAGAAGGCCAGGTCACGGGTCTGCCGGTGGACCCGTCGGGAGATCAGCCAGGCCGCCAGCGCGCCGACCGCGAGGGCGCCGCCCGCGTACGCCAGCAGCTCCGGGATCGCGTGGATCAGCCGGGCCCGGACACTGTCGTAGGCGATCCCGACCGAGACCGCGCCGACGATGTCGCCGTCACTGTCCCGCAGGGGCACCTTGCCGCGGGCGGTGCGGCCCAGGGTGCCGTCGTCGATCTCCATGACCTCATGACCGGCCAGGGCCTGTCCCGGGTCGGTGGAGACCGTCCTGCCGACCTCGTCGGGCGTGGGGTGCGACCAGCGCACACCCCGCCAGTCCATCACCACGACGTACTCGGCCCGCGTGGCCTCGCGGATCCGTTCCGCCTCCCGCTGGACCGGCCCGTCGGCCGTCGGTGGCGTGTTCACGACGTCCTCGGCGATCTGCGGCTCGACGGCGGTGGTCTGGGCGATGGCGAGGGCCCGGCGCATCGCCTGGTCGTCGAGCTGGTTGCCGAGCGGCGCGAGGAACAGGCCCGTCGCGAGCACCGCGACTCCCGCGGCGATGGCCACCTGCATCAGCAGCACCTGCGAGAACATCCGCCGCGGCAGGCCGAGGCGCAGGCGGCGTGCGGGGGGAGTGGGGCTCATACCCATGACGGTACGTGGGTGCGGCGGGGGCGCCGAGAGGGGTGTGGCCTGGATCTCTTGATCGGCGGGCTGGATCGTTTGATCGGCGGGCTGGATCTCGTGATCGACAGTGGATGAGTGATCCATGGTGGACGGGGCGGTCCACCATGGACGTCAGCTGGCCAGTGCCGTCGTGGTCGTCAACTCGTGCACCGCGACCACGTCCATCCGCGCGGGCGAGCCCAGCACCGAGGTCCCGCAGCTCTCCGCGCGGGGCGGCAGCGCGGCACCCTGGGTGACGACCACATGCCACTGGCGTCCGTCGCCGTGCGCGACGGTCACCGTCCAGCGGGGCGCCGCACCCTCCGTACGCACGACGCTCAGGGCGTCCGCCGCGTACTCGCCCACGGCCGTACGCACCGCCAGCTCGGCCGCCTGCCCCGGCCGCTCCCACGCGGAGTTCCCGCGGCAGCCCTCGACGACGATCCGCCCCTCCCGCGCGCGGTGGAGGATCTCCTTGACGGAGTGCGCCTCCGCCCGGCCGTAGGCGTAGCCGTACGGCAGGACCAGCAGGGTCGGGGAGAAGCGATGTCCGCCCAGATGGGTGACCTCCCAGACGCCGCCCACGCCGGAGGCGTCGAGTTCGGCCGCGAGGGGGCGGCCGAGGAGGGCGCAGCAGCGGTCCCGCTTGCCGTTGGTGCACACGAGCGCGAGCGGGTCGCCCGTGTGCGGGGCCGCCTGGAGCGCCGAGTCGAAGCCGCTGTGGTCGCCCTTGCCGAGCGTGGCGAAGTCCAGGTCGAGCAGTCGGCGCGGATCACGGAGCGTCGCGCCGTGCAGCCAGGCGTTCCCCGGAGTGGTGTGGGCGGCGTACACCTGCCGCGCGGTGGGCGTTCCGCGGTCGGCGTGGCGCCCGGGGCGGCGGATGAGCGCGATGCGCACGCCGGTGCCCTTGGCGGCCGACTCCAGGGCGCGGCCCAGCACGGGGTCCAGATGGCTGGACGTGAGCGCCTTGGCCCCCCACGGACCGGGCTGCTCCAGCAGCAGCCAGGTCTTCGCGGTGGCCGCGGTGCCCGCGATGGGCTCATCGAGGTCCCGGGAGTCACTCGAGCAGGTACTCACAAAGGTGAGCCTAACCTGAGTTGATCCAGAGTGGCTTCCCGATCCGCTCGTGTCCTACTCCGGCAGTGGTTGCGGCGGCCTCGGGCCGACATAGTGCCCGCTGGGGCGCATCCTCAGCGGGCGCTCGCCGTACTCCTCCAAGGCGTGGGCGATCCAGCCCGCCGTCCGTGAGACGGCGAAGACCGTCTCGCCCGCGGTGGCGGGCATGCCGCCGGCCACGGTGAACACGGCCAGCGCTAGGTCGACATTGGCGTGTAGCGGGGTGTGCCGGGCGGTCGTGGCGACGATGTCGCGGGCCGCCGCGAGGGCGGGCTCGGCCCGGGGGATCTCCTCCAGCAGCCCGAACAGCACCCGCGCGCGTGGGTCCTCGCCGGGGTAGAGCCGGTGCCCGAGGCCCGGGATGCGGCGGCCCGCCCGCAGTTCTTCGGCGATCACCGGCGCCGCGTCACCGCGGTCGAGGACGTCCAGCAGCATCCGGTGGGCCAGCCCGCTCGCCGCGCCGTGCAAGGGGCCCTCCAGGACGCCCAGGCCCGCGGAGACGGCCGCGTAGGCGTGCGCGCGGGCGGACGCGGCGACCCGCACGGCCAGCGTCGACGCGGCGAGGTCGTGGTCGACGAGCAGGGCCAGGGCGGTGTCCAGGGTGCGCAGCGACGCCTCGTCCGAGGGGAGGCCGCTGAGCCGGGCCCACAGCCGGTGGGCGAGCGGGCCCGTGTCGCGGTGGCCGCGCCGGACCGGCGGCAGCGCGGCGACGAGGGTGGGGATCAGGGCCCGCGCGGTGCCGAGTACGGCCTCCTCGGACAGGTCGAAGCGCAGCGGGTCCGCGGTCGCGGCGGCGATGGCGGCGACCCTCAACCGGTCGGTGGGGCCGGTGTGTTCCGGCAGCGCGTCGACGGCGCGACGGGCCGCGGCGACCGTGGCCTCAGGGGCGGAGAAGCCGATGCCGGGGCGGAGTTGCCCGGTCCACAGCCACTCGGCGACCTCTTCGTAGGAGTGGCGGACGGCGAGTTCGGCCGCGTCGACACCCCGGAAGTAGTACCTATCCTTGTCGATGAACGTGATGCGGGTCCGCACCGACAGCTCGCTTCCGGAGCCCGAAGTGCCGCCGCTCTCCCGCCGGTTGCGCCGGGCGAGCTCCTCGACCTCCTTCGCGTCGAAGGTGCTGCCCCGGCCGCTCGGCACCCGTCGGCTGCTGAGCTGACCGCGGCTGACGTACGCGTACACGGTCTCGGGCTTCACGCCGAGCAGTTCGGCGGCCTCCTTGGTGGTCAGCCGCCGGGTCGTGTGCCCGGAGCCGGGCTCTTGATCGCGCATGGAGGCCACCGTATCCGCTGGACGACGCATTGACTGATGTATTGATTCAATCAACATTGACAGATTCTCAGTCAAGCATGGACAGTCGAATCAAGTCCAGGGAGGAAATCATGTCCGTCAACAGGTCGGCCACCACTCTCATCGAGGCGCCGCGAGGGCTCGCGGGCGTCGTCGTCACCGACACCGCCATCGGGGACGTCCGGGGGCTGGAGGGCTTCTACCACTACCGCCAGTACTCCGCCGTCGAACTCGCGCAGACCCGCGCCTTCGAGGACGTCTGGCATCTCCTGGTCCACGGCGAACTGCCGGACACCGGACAGGCCGCGGCCTTCGCCGCCGAGACCGCCGCGCTGCGGTGCCTGCCCGACGAGGTCCGCGCGGTGCTGCCCGCCATCGCCGTGGCGAGCGCGAGCGCCGGCGGCTCCGGACCGCTCGCCGCCATGCGCACCGCGCTGTCCCTGCTCGGCGAGGTGCGGGGCTTCCGCCCGGTGTACGACATCGGCGCGAACGAACGCCGCCGGGACGCGCTGGCCGCGGCGGCCGCCGTACCGACGCTGCTCACCGCGCTGTACCGGCTCGGGCGGGGGCTTGAGCCGGTCGAGCCGCGGGAGGATCTGTCGTACGCGGCGAACTACCTGTGCATGTTGACGGGTTCGGAACCGGATCCCGTGCGGGCCAGGGCCGTCGAGCAATACTTGATCTCAACCATTGATCACGGCTTCAATGCATCAACCTTCACGGCGCGGGTCATCGCCTCCACCGGAGCGGACGTGGCGGCGTGTCTCGTGGGAGCCGTGGGCGCGCTGTCCGGCCCCTTGCACGGCGGCGCCCCCAGCAGGGCGCTCGACACCCTCGACGCGATCGGCACGCCCGACCGCATCGACCCCTGGATCCGTGAACGCGTCCTCGCCGGTGACCGCATCATGGGCTTCGGCCACGCCGTCTACCGCACCGAGGACCCCCGCTCCCGCTTGCTCCGCGAGATCGCCCAGCGCTTCGGCGGCCCGCGCGTCGACTTCGCCGTGGAGGTCGAGCGCCAGGTCGAGACGATCCTCGCCGACCTCAAACCCGGCCGCGAACTCCACACCAACGTCGAGTTCTACGCCGGCGTGGTCATGGAACTCTGCGGCCTTCCCCGCGACATGTTCACCCCCACCTTCGCGGCGGCCCGCGTCGTCGGCTGGAGCGCCAACATCCTGGAGCAGGCGGAAGACCGCAAGATCATCCGCCCGGCGGCCCGTTATGTGGGGCCGGGGGCACCGGTGGCGGTGCCCGCCGCGTGACGGACCGGCACGGTCCACAGGGCCGACGCTAGGCGCCCGCGCCCGCGCCCGCTCCCGCCCCGGCTCCGGGCCCCGGCGGATCGCCCCCGCGCGTCTCGGCGATGGCGCGCTCGAACAGCCGGAACATGCGCCCCTCGTCGGAGTCGGGAGGCAGGGCCGCCTTCAGGGAACGTGAGGCGGTCCAGTAGCTGCGGAAAGCGGGGCTGCGCACGATGTCCCGGGCCTCGTGCAGGAGATCGTCCTCCGACCGGTCGCCCCATTGGAAGGCGAGTAAAAGGTGGCTGTAGGTCAAGTTGGCGTAGAGATGCTGCTTGATGACCGAATGGGGCTGTCCGGGGAAGTCGTTCCACACTTCGGTCAGGGAGGGGTCGTCCATCTGCATCTGGGTGAGCTGGACGTGGAGCCCCCGCAGGTCCGCCGCCGCGCTTCGGCGAAGTTCCGCCCGTGAGGCGACCAACTCCTCCCGCTGGAGGGCGAGTTCCCGGCGCTGGAGCTGAAGCTCACGCTGCTGGAAGAGCAGCGTGGTGACCAGCAGAAGCAGGGCGAGGCCGGAGAAGACCGCGCTCACGGCGCCGAAGTAGTCCCCGAGAACGCTGCGTTCGGCCGCGGTCCGTCGGTCTCCGTTGACGCGCTCCACGCCGTCGATGAGCCAGCCGCTGACCACGACGGACGCGGCGCCCACCAGGGCCACTCCCGCTCCGGCCGTGGTCAGCCAGATACCGCCTCTGACCGCTGAACGCCACGCGGAAACCCCTGCCACGCCAGCCTCCCCCCGGATCGGCCCGGACATCCTGCCCGTACCGCACGAAGGGAAAACGCCGAGCGGCGAAGGGCCTGCCGCAGCCGCGCGGCAGGCCCGGAACTCGCTGCCTCGCCAGGGGCGAGCGGCCCCGGCGTCCTCAGGCGGCTCTGTCGAGGCTCTCCAGAGCGCTGAGGAGGGTGTGACGAGGTATGACCACCAACGTCTTGCCCGAGGGCAGCCGGCGTTGGCTGATCATCGCCTTCGGTGGGGTTCCGATGATGGCGATGAGGTCGCCCTCGGACAGCACGAAGACGGCGGGACAGGTCCGGCCAGTGGTGCATCGCTCCTCCTCGGGAGGCGAGTCGATGCGGCGGACTATGCGGAGACGGCAGGAAGCTTCCACGGTCGACGTCCTAGGAAGTGATGGCTGGGGGGCAGATCGGGCGTTGGCTCAGGAGTCGGGGATGTCCCGCTTCGCGCGAAGGAGCGTCTCGCGGGTGATCACCACGATCCGCTCGTACTCGGCTCGCCCGGCGTCCGGCGGCAGCTTCCCGTCGAGTTCCTCGGTGACATCCGTCCCGATGACGGCGAAATCACCGTCCTCCAACTCGAAGATGTCCGGGCAGGTCTGGCCGGACGCGCTTCCGCGCTCGCGAGGAGTCGCACCGAGTCGGCGCACGATCTTCACAGGGGGATACCGCCTTATGGCTCTGGATGATGGGGTGCCCTCCGAGCCTGGCCTGACTGTCTGGTGTGCCGACAGGGCGATCTCTCCGAGCGCGCTGGTGTCCGTCGGAGCGCCCGGAGAGGGGCAGGGAGAAAGATAGCGACTCCGATGCGCCAGTGGCGGGAGATACGAGTCGGCGTGTGAGTGAAGTAGTCCGTCTGCCCTTGACTAACCGTGCTTTCCGCTGGTTATGACGGTTTATCAGGTGGATCGCCGACCACCCACCACTCGTCGCTGTCCGATTCGGCGAGCTCCTGGACCAGGTCGTCCATCATCCGCCCCAGCGCGAACTCCTCCGACGTGTCGGGCAGGCTCTTGCGGTGATGCCGGGTGGCCTCCCAGTACTCGCGGAACACCGGGTTCTGGCACATGACCCGCAGATGCCCGTGCAGCTCGGCCAGGGTGACGGCGCCGATGCGGTGGAAGAACAGGGCGTTGACGTAGAGGGCGTTGGCGAAGAGGTACTGGCGCTGTTTGTCCAGCGGGATGTCGGCTTCGTAGGTGTCGAGGACCGCGGCCAGTGCCGGATCGTCCATGGCCTTGCACAGCAGGTCGAAGTGGAGCCGGTGCTGTTCGATGAGGGCAGCCCGCTTGCGGTGGTGCGAACCGGTCGTGGAAATGAAGCGGGTCACCGCCGTGACCCGTGCTTTGACCAGTGCGCCGAGCGAGCGCATCCCCGAAGTCTGTGTGGCCATGTCAACCCCCGAATCAGGCGGCCGTCCGCCGGTCGTCGGGGTGCGGGTCGACTGAAGGGGACCGGCGAGCGGTGGGCGGCGCTTGCCGTCTCCCAGGGTGCCGAGCGGCTCTGATCGGCAGGGAGGCGGAGAGGAGGCGCACGGAGGGAAGCGAGGGTCGCACAGTCCGGCGCCATGCCCAACGTCTGCCCCGCAAGTGCTGCTAACAATCGTTCACTTCGCCCGGTTTCTTGCGGCTCGTATCCTGGACCGGCATTGATTCTTCGTACGCGCGCCGGGACAAGAGCCGGTGCACGCGTCGGTGTGAGAGAGGTCGCTCGTTGCCCAGCCGTACCGCGCAGCAGATCCCGGTCGTCGTCCTCGCCGGCTTCCTCGGCTCCGGCAAGACCACGCTCCTCAACCACCTCCTGCACCGCAGCGGAGGCAGCCGGATCGGAGCGATCGTCAACGACTTCGGGGCCATCGAGATCGACGCCATGGCCGTGGCCGGCGCCCTCGGCGACTCGACCGTGGCCCTCGGCAACGGCTGCCTGTGCTGCGCTGTCGACGCCAGTGAACTCGACCTCTACCTGGAGCGGCTCGCCGCGCCCGCCGCGGGCATCGACGTCATCGTCATCGAGGCCAGCGGCCTCGCCGAACCACAGGAACTGGTCCGCATGGTGCTCGCCAGCGAGCATCCCGGCATCGTCTACGGCGGTCTCGTCGAGGTCGTCGACGCCGCCGAGTTCGACGACACCCGCGCCCGGCACCCCGAGCTCGACCGGCACGTCGCCCTCGCCGACCTCGTCGTCGTCAACAAGACCGATCGAGCGGAGGAGCCCGAGCGGGTGCTCCGGCTCGTCGGTGAGCTTGCCGAGCGCGCCGCCGTCGTACCCGCCACCTACGGGCGCATCGACCCCGAGTTCCTCTTCGACTGCCGGCCCGGCGAGGAGCGCGTCGGGCAGCTGTCCTTCGACGATCTGCATGAGCACGGGCACGGTGACCATGACGGGCATCTGCACGCCGCGTACGACAGCGTCTCGTTCGTCTCCGGCCGGCCCCTCGATCCGCGCTCGCTCATGAGCTTCCTCGACAGCCGTCCCGAGGGGCTCTACCGGATCAAGGGGTACGTCGACTTCGGGCCGCACGACGCCGGTAACCGGTACTCCGTGCACGCCGTCGGGCGGTTTCTGCGGTTCTACCCGGAGCCCTGGGCGCAGGGCGCCGACCGTCTCACCCAGCTCGTCCTCATCGGCTCCGGCATCGACGCGCCCGCCCTCGCCAAGGAGCTGCAGGGGTGCACGAGCGACGCCCCGCACGCCGATGAACACGGCATGTGGGGCGTCCTGCGCTATGTCCGGGGCTCCGAGGACGAGCCCGGTCCAGGGGCCTAGACCGGACCCGCCACCACCCACACCGTCTTCGCCAGCGACACGCCCGAGCCGTCGCGGCGCGGGTCCATCTCGGGCAGTTCGGCCGGTGTGCCGTTCTTCTGCGCCGCACGGGCCGGTACGGCGCCCGCCCAGGCCAGCGACAGACAGTCCTCGCCCTTCAGGAACCGCTGGCAGCGGACACCACCGGTGGCCCGGCCCTTGCGCGGGTACTGGTCGAAGGGGGTCAGCTTGGCCGTCGTCTGCACCGAGTCGTCCAGCGTGCCGCGCGAGCCCGCGACGGTGAAGACGACGGCTTCGGCCGCCGGGTCCACCGCGGTGAAGGAGATCACCTTCGCACCGTCGGTGAGCTTGATCCCCGCCATACCGCCCGCCGGACGGCCCTGCGGACGCACCTGCGAAGCCTGGTAGCGCAGCAACTGCGCGTCGTCCGTGATGAAGACCAGGTCCTCCTCGCCGGTGCGCAGCTCGATCGCGCCGACGATCCGGTCACCCTCCTTGAGGGTGATGACCTCCAACTCCTCCTTGTTGGACGGGTAGTCCGGCACCACGCGCTTCACCACACCCTGCTCGGTGCCGATCGCCAAGCCTGGTGAGGACTCGTCCAGCGTGATCAGGCAGACCACCGTCTCGTCGCCCTCCAGGGAGACGAACTCCGACAGCGGCGCACCGCCCGCGAGGTTCGGCCGGGACGCCGTGTCCGGCAGGGTGGGGAGGTCGACGACGTTGATCCGCAGCAGCCGGCCCGCGGACGTCACCGCGCCCACCTCGCCCCGCGCGGTGGCCGGGACCGCCGAGACGATCACATCGTGCTTGGTGCGCTTGGCGTCACCGTCCTCCGCGAAAGGGTCGCCGTTCGACGTACGGGCCAGCAAACCCGTCGAGGACAGCAGCACCCGGCACGGGTCGTCGGCCACCTGGAGCGGTACGGCCGCCACCGGGGCGCCCGCCGCCTCCAGCAGGACGGTACGCCGCTCGGTGCCGAACTTCTTGGCCACCGCGGCCAGTTCGGCGGAGATCAGCTTGCGCAGCTCGGCGTCCGAGTCCAGGATCCGGGTCAGCTCCGCGATCTCCTCGTTGAGCCGGTCCTTCTCCGCCTCCAGCTCGATGCGGTCGTACTTGGTGAGCCGGCGCAGCGGGGTGTCCAGGATGTACTGCGTCTGGATCTCCGACAGCGAGAAGCGCTCCATCAGGCGCTCCTTGGCCTGCGCGCTGTTCTCGCTGGAGCGGATCAGGCGGATGACCTCGTCGATGTCGACGAGCGCGGTGAGCAGGCCCTCCACCAGGTGCAGGCGGTCGCGGCGCTTGGTGCGGCGGAACTCGCTGCGGCGCCGGATGACCTCGAAGCGGTGGTCGAGGTAGACCTCCAGCAGCTCCTTGAGGCCGAGAGTGAGGGGCTGGCCATCGACCAGAGCGACGTTGTTGATGCCGAAGGACTCCTCCATCGGCGTCAGCTTGTAGAGCTGCTCCAGGACGGCCTCCGGCACGAAGCCGTTCTTGATCTCGATGACCAGGCGCAGGCCGTGCTCGCGGTCGGTGAGGTCCTTGACGTCGGCGATGCCCTGGAGCTTCTTCGAACCGACCAGGTCCTTGATCTTGGCGATCACCTTCTCCGGGCCGACCGTGAAGGGCAGCTCGGTGACGACCAGGCCCTTGCGGCGGGCGGTGACCGTCTCCACCGACACCGTCGCGCGGATCTTGAAGGTGCCGCGGCCCGTCTCGTAGGCGTCCCGGATACCGGCCAGGCCGACGATCCGGCCGCCCGTGGGCAGGTCGGGGCCCGGGATGTACTTCATCAGGGCGTCCAGATCCGCGTTCGGATAGCGGATCAGGTGGCGGGCGGCCGCGATGACCTCGGAGAGGTTGTGCGGCGGCATGTTGGTGGCCATGCCGACCGCGATCCCGGAGGAGCCGTTGACCAGGAGGTTGGGGAAGGCGGCGGGCAGCGCCACCGGCTCCCGCTCCTGGCCGTCGTAGTTGGGCGCGAAGTCGACCGTGTCCTCGTCGATCGACTCGGTCATCAGGCTCGTCGCCGCGGCCTGCCGGCACTCGGTGTACCGCATGGCGGCCGGCGGGTCGTCATTGCCCAGCGAGCC
This sequence comes from Streptomyces cinnabarinus, assembly GCF_027270315.1. Taxonomy (NCBI): domain Bacteria; kingdom Bacillati; phylum Actinomycetota; class Actinomycetes; order Kitasatosporales; family Streptomycetaceae; genus Streptomyces; species Streptomyces cinnabarinus. The sequence continues at coordinate 6,630,447 of NZ_CP114413.1, forward strand.
GAAGTTGCCGTGGCCGTCGACCAGCGGCAGACGCATCGAGAACGGCTGGGCCATGCGCACCAGCGCGTCGTAGATCGACGCGTCGCCGTGCGGGTGCAACTTGCCCATGACCTCGCCGACCACGCGCGCGCACTTCACATAGCCGCGGTCGGGGCGCAGGCCCATCTCGTTCATCTGGTAGACGATGCGCCGGTGCACCGGCTTGAGGCCGTCACGGGCGTCCGGCAGGGCGCGCGAGTAGATGACCGAATACGCGTACTCAAGGAAGGAGCCCTGCATCTCGTCCACGACGTCGATGTCGAGGATCTTCTCCTCGAACGAGTCGTCGGGCGGCGGGGTCTTCGTGCTGCGGCGGGCCATCGCTGCCAAGGCTCCTTTGTCTTCGTGCTCGCTTGCTGGGCGCGCGCACCGGATCTGACGCGGACCATTGTGGACCGCGGCACTGACATCCCGGACCAGGACCCGGCGTCGGCCGTGCGGACCGGTGCGGAGAGTGACCTCCGCTCACGACTGCCCGCAGGCTACGCGATCCGATGCCGGCATCCGCCCTCGGCGTACGCAGTCCGGGAACTTCGCCGACGCCGCGCACGCTTGCATACAGTGGCAGGACCGGCAGGAAAGCCGCGGTTTCGAGGACCGCGCCGCGATCGAAGGGACGCACATGCCCATGGGTCACACGGCCACAGACCAGGCAGGCACCGGGGGCCTGACAGCGACCGAGCACCGCCTGGCCAACGGCCTTCGCGTGGTGCTCTCCGAGGACCACCTGACCCCGGTCGCGGCGGTGTGCCTCTGGTACGACGTCGGCTCACGTCACGAGGTCAAGGGACGTACCGGCCTGGCTCACCTTTTCGAGCACTTGATGTTCCAGGGCTCCGCCCAGGTCAAGGGCAACGGCCACTTCGAGCTGGTGCAGGGCGCCGGCGGCTCGCTCAACGGCACCACCAGCTTCGAGCGCACCAACTACTTCGAGACCATGCCCGCCCACCAGCTGGAGCTCGCCCTCTGGCTGGAGGCCGACCGCATGGGCTCCCTGCTCGCCGCCCTGGACGACGAGTCGATGGAGAACCAGCGCGACGTCGTGAAGAACGAGCGCCGCCAGCGCTACGACAACGTCCCCTACGGCACGGCCTTCGAGAAGCTGACCGCGCTGGCCTACCCGGAGGGCCACCCCTACCACCACACGCCGATCGGCTCGATGGCCGACCTGGACGCGGCGACCCTGGAGGACGCGCGCGCGTTCTTCCGCACGTACTACGCCCCGAACAACGCCGTGCTGTCGGTCGTCGGTGACATCGACCCGGAGCAGACGCTCGCCTGGGTCGAGAAGTACTTCGGCTCGATCCCCGCCCACGACGGCAAGCCCACCCCGCGCGACGGCTCGCTGCCGGAGATCATCGGCGAGCAGCTGCGCGAGGTCGTCGAGGAGGAGGTCCCCGCGCGGGCGTTGATGGCCGCCTACCGTCTCCCGGAGGACGGCACGCGCGCGTCCGACGCGGTCGACCTGGCGCTCACCGTCCTGGGCGGCGGCGAGTCCTCCCGCCTGTACAACCGGCTCGTCCGGCGCGACCGTACGGCCGTCGCCGCCGGGTTCGGGCTGCTGCGTCTGGCCGGTGCGCCCTCCCTGGGCTGGCTGGACGTGAAGACCTCCGGCGACGTCGAGGTCCCGGTGATCGAGGCCGCCATCGACGAGGAGCTCGCCCGGTTCGCGGCCGAGGGCCCGACGGCCGAGGAAATGGAGCGCGCCCAGGCCCAGTTGGAGCGCGAATGGCTGGACCGGCTCGGCACCGTCGCGGGCCGCGCCGACGAACTGTGCCGCTACGCGGTGCTGTTCGGCGACCCGCAGCTCGCCCTCACCGCCGTGGGCCGGGTGCTGGACGTGACCGCCGAGGAGGTCCAGGAGATCGCCAAGGCCCGGCTGCGCCCCGACAACCGCGCGGTGCTTGTCTACGAGCCGACCGTCCCCATGGAGACCGTCGAGGAACCCACCGAGGACCTGGAGTCCGCGGCCACCGTGGAAGCAAGCGACGAGAACGAGGAGACGGCCAAGTGACCGAGCTCGCCCCGATGGAGTTCCACCCCCAGCCCCAGGCGGGTGAGGCGAAGGTCTGGGCCTTCCCGGCGCCCACGCGCGGGACCCTCGACAACGGCCTGACCGTGCTGCGCTGCCACCGCCCCGGCCAGCAGATCGTCGCCGTCGAGGTGCTCCTGGACGCCCCCCTGGAGGCCGAGCCGGCCGGCCTGGACGGCGTCGCCACGATCATGGCGCGCGCCTTCTCCGAGGGCACCGACAAGCACACGGCCGAGGAGTTCGCCGCCGAGCTGGAGCGCTGCGGCGCCACCCTCGACAGCCACGCCGACCACCCCGGCGTGCGCCTCTCCCTCGAAGTGCCGGTCTCCCGGCTGCCCAAGGCACTCGGACTGCTCGCCGACGCCCTCAGGGCGCCCGCGTTCGCCGACAGCGAGGTCGAGCGGCTGGTCCGCAACCGCCTCGACGAGATCCCGCACGAGCTGGCCAACCCCTCCCGGCGCGCCGCCAAGGAGCTGTCCAGGCAGCTCTTCCCGGCGACCGCCCGCATGTCCCGCCCGCGCCAGGGCACCGAGGAGACCGTCGAGGCCATCGACTCCGCGGCCGTACGCGCCTTCTACGAGCGGCATGTGCGCCCCGCCACGGCCACCGCCGTGGTCGTCGGCGACCTCACCGGCACCGACCTGGACGCGCTCCTCGCCGACACCCTCGGCTCCTGGACCGGCTCCTCGGCCGAGTCGCGGCCGGTGCCCCCGGTCACCGCCGACGACACCGGCCGGATCGTCATCGTGGACCGCCCCGGAGCCGTCCAGACGCAGCTGCTGATCGGCCGCGTCGGACCCGACCGGCACGACCGCGTGTGGCCCGCGCAGGTCCTCGGCACGTACTGCCTCGGCGGCACCCTCACCTCCCGCCTGGACCGCGTCCTGCGCGAGGAGAAGGGCTACACCTACGGCGTGCGCTCCTTCGGGCAGGTCCTGCGTTCCGCCCCCGACGGCAGCGGCGCGGCGATGCTCGCCATCAGCGGTTCCGTCGACACGCCGAACACCGGTCCCGCCCTGGAGGACCTGTGGAAGGTGCTGCGCACCCTCGCCGAGGGCGGGCTCACCGACGCCGAGCGGGACGTCGCCGTGCAGAACCTGGTCGGGGTGGCGCCGCTGAAGTACGAGACGGCGGCCGCCGTGGCGAGCACCCTGGCCGACCAGGTCGAGCAGCACCTGCCCGACGACTACCAGGCCACGCTGTACCGCCGGCTCGCCGAGACGGGCACCGTGGAGGCCACCGCGGCGGTCGTGAGCGCCTTCCCGGTGGACCGTCTGGTGACGGTGCTGGTCGGTGACGCGGCGCAGATCAAGGAGGCCGTGGAGGCCCTTGGGATCGGTGAAGTCACCGTCGTGACGGCCGAGTAGACACCTCCTCGGATGTGAACGCGCGGTCACGCGCGTGTGGGGCCCTGGTGACGGAAGCGCCACCAGGGCCCCTTTATGTCCGAATTGGGGGAGAGGTTGCCTGTCTGACCTGTGGCATGCGCTACAAAAACAGTGATCCGTTTGGGAATTGAAAGTTGCCCCGATTAGCGTCATGCGGGCTGTCCGTCAGGCAGTGCGCCGCGACCGCGGCACCGGACAGTCATCGCCGAGTCCCCCTACGGCGCGAGCCAGGGGAGCCGGGGACCCACCGCAGTCCCTGGGGTGAATCGGGCGCCCGCGCGTAGTGCGAGGGGGTCCGTAGGAGACCTTCCTGCTCCGAACCCGTCAGCTAACCCGGTAGGCGAGAAGGAAGGAAAGGACCAGCCACTACATGGCGTTCACCCGCGCCACCGGGAAGCACCGCCGTCCCAGCCGGATGCAGCGCACGACCGCCCGCGCGGCGGGCGTCGCGGCCCTCACCACCACCGGCGTCGTCGGCACTCTCGCGGCCGCCCCGGCGCTCGCCGCCGAGGTCCCCGCGGAGCAGACCGGTCTCACCCCCGTGATCACCATCGGTGACTCGGTAGCCGACCAGATCGACGCCCAGGCCGCCGCGCAGCAGCAGGCGGCCGTCGAGGCGGAGGCCAAGAAGGAGGCCGAGGAGGCCGCGCGCAAGCGGGCCGCCGAGGCCGCCGAGGAGGCCCGCGAGGCCAAGGAGCGCGCCGCCCGTGAGGCCGAGCGCAAGCGCCTGAACACCTTCGTCTCCCCGATCTCCGGCTCCTACGTCTCGACGAGCTACAAGGCCGGCGGCGCCGTCTGGTCCTCCGGCAGCCACACCGGCATCGACTTCCACGCCTCCAGCGGCACCTCCGTCCACTCGGTCGGCACGGGCACCGTCGTCGAGGCCGGCTGGGGCGGTGCCTACGGCAACCAGATCGTCATCCGGATGCATGACGGCACGTACACCCAGTACGGGCACCTGTCGTCGATCGGTGTCGCGGTCGGCCAGAGCGTCACCCCGGGCCAGCAGATCGGCCTGTCCGGTGCCACCGGCAACGTCACCGGGGCGCACCTGCACTTCGAGGCCCGCACGACCGCGGAGTACGGCTCGGACATCGACCCGCTCTTCTACCTCCGCTCGCACGGTGTGAGCCTCTGACGGCATCCGCCACCGCTTACCGGAACCCCGGCTCCCAGAGTCGGGGTTTTCGGCTTTTACCGGGCCCTGTTGTCCAAAAAATATCCATGGATTCCGGCCCGCCATCGGAAATTCCCGCTCATTGCCATAGAGTCGATGAACACGTCAGCCATCGACGTTTCACGGGGATTAAAGCGGAGGTCGGTCATGCGTGTTCCGGCGCAGTCGGTATGCACGGCGATCCGGGACGACATCGTCGCCGGAGTCCACGAGCGCGGCGGCCGGCTCACCGAGGAACTGCTCGCCCGCCGCTACGGTGTCTCGCGCGTCCCCGTCCGGGAGGCCCTGCGCACACTGGAGGCGGAGGGCTTCGTGGTGACCCGGCGGCACGCGGGCGCGTGTGTCGCGGAACCGACCGAGCAGGAGGCCGCCGACCTGCTGGAAATGCGCGGCCTGCTGGAGCCGCTGGGCGCCGCCCGCGCCGCCCAGCGGCGCACCGAGGCGCATCTGAAGGTGCTGCGCGGCCTGGTGAGGCTCGGTCAGGAGCGGGCCAGGAGGGGCAACAGCGAGGATCTGCGCTCGCTGGGCAGCTGGTTCCACGAGACGCTCGCCCAGGCCTCCGGCAGCCCCGCGCTGACCTCGATGCTGACCCAGCTGCGGCACAAGATCGCCTGGATGTACGCGGTGGAGGCGCCCGCCAGCCCCGTGGAGGCGTGGGCGGAGCACGGCGCGATCGTGGACGCGGTGGCGCGCGGCGACAGCGAGCGCGCGCGGGCGATCACGGCCATGCACACCGAGCGCGCGAACGGCGCGCACCGGCTGAAGCTGTCCGCGGGACCGGAGCGTGTGAGGAATTCGCAACATCCCGTAAACATGTCGGGTCAGCCGTATTAACACGCGCGCCGTATACAAAGAGGCAGTAATTCGCGGGGGATTATTTCTGCTGCCCGAATTCGGAAATGGCGATCGCCCGGCGGGAAAGGCGAAGGGCCCGCCCGATAATTCGGACGAGCCCCTCGGGAAGCGGCGAGTGCCGCGTGCGCACTGGCTCAGACGGTCTCGGGGAGTTCCTCGAGGCCCTCGGCGACCAGCTTGGCCAGCCGGTCCAGGGCGGCGTCCGCGCCCTCGGCGTCGGAGGCGAGCACGATCTCCTCGCCGCCCTGGGCACCCAGGCCCAGAACGGCCAGCATGGAGGCCGCGTTGACGGGGTTGCCGTCAGCCTTGGCGATCGTCACCGGGACGCCTGCGGCCGTGGCGGCTCGGACGAAGATGGAAGCGGGGCGGGCGTGGAGGCCCTCGGCCCAGCCGACGTTGACGCGGCGCTCAGCCATGTGATGCTGCCCTTCAGGTGCTCAGGTTGTCTAGACCAGTGTTCCACAACGTGAAGCGTGCCCGGAACAGACCTTCGTCCCGTTCCGTGTGGTCGCCGGACCGCGGCCTCGATCCGGCACCCGTCCTCCACAGACTGCCCCGCGCCGTTGTCGGACGCGAGCCGTAATCTGGGCCCCATGCAGAGCGCCTCGGACCGGCACGAGTACCCCGCCCACTGGGAAGCCGACGTGGTGCTGCGCGACGGCGGCACCGCGCGCATCCGACCCATCACCGTTGACGACGCCGAGCGCCTGGTCAGCTTCTACGAGCAGGTCTCGGACGAGTCGAAGTACTACCGCTTCTTCGCGCCCTACCCGCGACTGTCCGCAAAGGACGTCCACCGCTTCACGCACCACGACTTCGTGGACCGGGTGGGACTCGCGGCCACCATCGGCGGCGAGTTCATCGCCACCGTACGCTACGACCGCATCGGCCCCGACGGAATGCCCGCCTCCGCCCCCGCCGACGAGGCCGAGGTCGCCTTCCTCGTCCAGGACGCCCATCAAGGCCGCGGTGTCGCCTCCGCCCTCCTCGAACACATCGGCGCCGTCGCGCGGGAGCGCGGGATCCGCCGGTTCGCCGCCGAGGTGCTGCCCGCCAACACCAAGATGATCAAGGTGTTCACGGACGCCGGGTACACCCAGAAGCGCAGCTTCGAGGACGGCGTCGTCCGCCTGGAGTTCGGCCTGGAGCCCACCGACCGCTCGCTCGCCGTGCAGTACGCGCGCGAGCAGCGCGCCGAGGCCCGGTCCGTGCAACGCCTGCTGGTGCCCGGCTCGGTGGCCGTCATCGGCGCCGGCCGGACCCCCGGCGGCGTCGGCCGGGGCGTCCTGGACAACATCCGCGCGGGCGGCTACCGCGGCCCCCTGTACGCGGTGAACCAGGCGTTCCCCGAGGAGCTGAAGGAGCTGGCGGGCGTGCCCGCGCACCGCTCGGTGCGGGACATCGACGGCCATGTCGACCTCGCCGTGGTCGCCGTACCGGCCGAACAGGTCCCCCAGGTCGTCACCGAGTGCGGCGAACACGGCGTCCAGGGGCTGGTCGTGGTCTCCGCCGGGTACGCCGAGAGCGGGCCCGAGGGCCGGGAGCGCCAGCGCGAACTCGTCCGGCACGCGCGTACGTACGGCATGCGGATCATCGGGCCGAACGCCTTCGGTGTCATCAACACCTCGGCGGACGTCCGGCTGAACGCCTCGCTGGCGCCCGAGATGCCACGGCCCGGCCGGATAGGGCTGTTCGCCCAGTCCGGCGCCATCGGCATCGCGCTGCTGTCCCGGCTGCACCGGCGCGGCGGCGGGGTCACCGGTGTCACCGGCGTGTCCACCTTCGTCTCCTCCGGCAACCGGGCCGACGTCTCCGGCAACGACGTCCTGCAGTACTGGTACGACGACCCGGACACCGATGTCGCCCTCATGTACCTGGAGTCCATCGGCAACCCCCGCAAGTTCACCCGGCTCGCCCGGCGGACGGCCGCCGCCAAGCCGCTGGTCGTGGTGCAGGGCGCGCGGCACGGGGGAGCTGCCCCGCAGGGCCACGCCGTACGGGCGACACGGCTGCCGCAGGCCACGGTGTCGGCGCTGCTGCGGCAGGCCGGGGTGATCCGGGTCGACACCATCACCGAGCTGGTCGACGCGGGGCTGCTCCTCGCCCGCCAGCCGCTGCCGTCCGGTCCGCGCGTGGCGATCCTCGGCAACTCCGAGTCGCTGGGCCTGCTGACCTACGACGCCTGCCTCGCCGAGGACCTGCGGCCACTGCCGCCGCTGGACCTGACGACCGGGGCGTCGGCGGAGGACTTCCGCCGGGCCCTGTCACGCGCCCTGGCCGACGACACCTGCGACGCCGTGGTCGTCACGGCGATCCCGGCGATCGGTGAGACCTCGCCGGGCGACGCGGTGCTGGCCGAGGCGCTGCGATCGGCCGCGGAGGAGGTGCCCGGGAAACCGGTGCTGGTGGTGCACGTGGAGCTGGGCGGGCTGGCGGAGGCGCTGTCCGCCGCCGCCAGCACGGCACCCCGGGCCCCGGCCGAACCGGGGCCGGTCGCGCCCCCCGCGCCCGCCCCCGCGGACGCGCCGCGGGACCAGCCGCCCTCCCCGCGCGGGCGCCTCATCCCCGCCTACCCCGCGGCCGAACGCGCCGTCCGGGCCCTCGCCGAAGCCGTGAAGTACGCCCAGTGGCGCCGGGAGGCCGCCGAGCCCGGCCGGGTCCCCGAGTACGACGGCATCGACGAGCGGGCCGCCGCCGCCCTGATCGACGGCCTCCTCACGCGCGGGCAGGGCCTCACCCTCGGCCCCGAGGAGACCTCCGACCTGCTCGGGACGTACGGCGTCCAGGTACGGCGCGCCGTCCCCGCGCCCACCCCCGACGCCGCCGCCGAAGCGGCCCGCGCGGTCGGCTACCCCGTCGCCCTCAAGGCCACCGCACCGCACCTGCGCCACCGCGCCGACCTGGGCGGCGTCCGGCTGGATCTCGCGGACGAGGAGCAACTGCGCCGGGCCTACGCCGAATTGGTCGAGCTGTTCGGCAGGCCGGAGGAACTGCGGCCGGTCGTCCAGGCCATGGCCCCGCGCGGGGTGGACACGGTCGTACGGGCCGTGATCGACCCGGCGGCCGGCGCCGTCCTGTCGTTCGGGCTCGCCGGAGCCGCCTCACAGCTCCTCGGCGACATGGCCCACCGGCTGATCCCGGTGACCGACCGCGAGGCGTCCACCCTGGTGCGCTCGATCCGGACCGCGCCGCTGCTCTTCGGCTGGCGCGGCTCCACCCCGGCCGACACCCCCGCGCTGGAGGAGCTGCTCCTGAGGGTGTCGCGCCTGGTCCACGACCACCCGGAGGTCGTCGCGGTGACCCTGGAACCGGTGGTCGTCGCCCCGCACGGCCTGAGCGTGCTCGGCGCCACCGTACGGCTGGCCCCGCCGCCCGCTCGCGACGACCTCGGGCCGCGCACGCTGCCCGCCTACTGACCGGCGCGAGCGGTCCCTCGCAGTCAGTGGGCCCCCGTAGGATGGGGGTCATGGCCAAGACCAGTACGACGACCCAGGGGCTGCGAGCGGCGATCGAGCGCAGCGGCTACTACCCGGCCCTCGTGGCCGAGGCGGTGGAGGCCGCCGTGGGCGGCGAGCCCATCCGGTCGTACCTGGTCCACCAGGAGACCACCTTCGACCAGAACGAGGTGCGCAGGCACGTCACGGTCCTGGTCCTCACCGACAACCGCTTCATCGTCAGCCACACCGACGAGCAGGCGGCGGACACCACCTCGCCCACCCCGTACGCCACGACGTCCACCGAGTCGGTCAAGATCGGCCGGATCTCGTCGGTCGTGGTCAGCCGGGTGGTCGCCAACCCGGAGTCGTACACACCGGGCACCCTGCCCCGCGAGGTCGTGCTGACCATCGGCTGGGGCGCCGTCTCCCGCATCGACCTGGAGCCCGCCGCCTGCGGCGACCCCAACTGCGAGGCGGACCACGGCTACACCGGCAACTCCACGGCCGACGACCTCAGCCTGCGGGTCAGCGAGGCCGGCGACGGACCGGAGACGGTGCGCCAGGCGCTCGCCTTCGCACAGTCGCTCTCCGAGGCGACCGCGGACGTCAGCCGCTGATGGCACAGCCCGCCTGGGAGCACGACCCGCAGCCGCTTCCCCTCGACTCCGCCCCCCTGCCCGAGTACGGCGCCGGCTCGCTCGCCGACCTGCTGCCGACCCTGGCCGCCGGTATGGACGTGCCCGGCATGTCCGCCGCGATCAGCGAGCTGACCCCGGCCGACCGGAACTGCGTGTTCCTGATCGACGGTCTCGGCTGGGAGCAGCTCAAGGCGCATCCCGAGGACGCGCCCTTCATGACGTCGCTGCTGGCCAGCTCGCGGGGCGGCACCGGACGGCCGCTCACCACCGGCTACCCGGCGACCACCGCGACCTCCCTCGCCTCCGTCGGCACCGGACTGCCGCCCGGGGCGCACGGACTGCCCGGGTACACCGTGCGCAATCCGGACACCGGCGAGCTGATGAACCAGCTGCGCTGGCAGCCGTGGACCGCGCCGGGGCCCTGGCAGCCGTACCCCACCGTCTTCCAGCGCGCCCATGACGCGGGCGTGCACGCCGCGCAGGTGTCCTCGCCGGCCTTCCAGAACACCCCGCTGACCAAGGTGGCGCTCAGCGGCGGCACCTTCCACGGGCGGCTGAGCGGGGAGGAGCGGATGGATCTGGCGGCCGCGCAACTGGCCGCCGGGGACCGCTCCTTGGTCTACACGTACTACGCCGAGGTGGACGGCGCCGGGCATCGCTTCGGCGTCGACTCCGACACCTGGCGGGGCCAGCTGATGTACGTCGACCGGCTGGTCCAGCGCCTCGCCGAGCAACTCCCGCCGCGCACCGCGCTCTACGTCACCGCCGACCACGGCATGGTCGACGTCCCCTTCGACGAGCAGCACCGCATCGACTTCGACGAGGACTGGGAGCTGCGGGCCGGGGTCGCCCTGCTGGGCGGCGAGGGCCGGGCGCGCCATGTCTACGCGGTCCCGGGCGCCGAGAACGACGTCCTGACCTGCTGGCGCGAGGTGCTCGGCGAGCAGTTCTGGGTGGCCTCGCGCGAGGAGGCGATCGCGGCGGGCTGGTTCGGCCCGCACATCGACGAGCGGGTGTACGCCCGGATCGGCGACGTGGTCGCGGCCGCTCGGGACGATGTGCTGATCATCGCGTCCGAGCGGGAGCCGAAGGAGTCGGTGATGGTCGGCAACCACGGCTCGATGACCCCGGCGGAGCAACTGGTCCCGCTGCTCGAAGTACGCTCCTGATCGCCGTCCGCCCCCTCCACCGAAAGGTGCTCAACCTCCCATGCCCGAGCTGGTGTTCTTCTCCGGAACCATGGACTGCGGGAAGTCGACGCTGGCTCTCCAGATCGAGCACAACCGCTCGGCGCGCGGTCTGGTCGGCATGATCTTCACCCGGGACGACCGGGCGGGCGAGGGCAAGCTGTCCTCCCGGCTGGGCCTGGTGACGGACGCGGTGGAGGTCGAGGACGGGCAGGACCTGTACGCGTACCTGGTCGACCACCTCTCCCAAGGGGGCCGCGCGGACTACGTGATCGCGGACGAGGCCCAGTTCCTCGCCCCGGAGCAGATCGACCAACTCGCCCGCGTGGTCGACGACCTGGGCCTCGACGTCTACGCCTTCGGCATCACCACGGACTTCCGCTCCAAGCTCTTCCCCGGCTCCCAGCGCCTGGTGGAGCTGGCCGACCGAGTCGAGGTCCTCCAGGTCGAGGCCCTGTGCTGGTGCGGCGCCCGCGCCACCCACAACGCCCGCACCATAGGCGGCGCGATGGTGGTCGAGGGCGCCCAGGTGGTCGTCGGCGACGTCAACCAGTCCGAAGCCATCGGCTACGAGGTCCTCTGCCGCCGCCATCACAGCAAGCGCATGACAGCGGCCACGGCGAGAGCCGCGGCCCTGTCCCCGGACGTGCTCCCGGTGCCGTCGGCCTGACGGTGTGGAGGTCAGGGGCTGCTCTGGAGCAGGGAGAAGCGGGCGCCCTCCGGGTCGGTGAGGGTGGCCATGCGGCCGAGGGCGCTGTCGTGCGGGGCTTTGAGGACGTGGCCGCCCAGGGACACGGCACGGGCGGTCGACTCGTCGGTGTCGGCCACCTCGAAGAAGGTCATCCAGTGCGGGCCCCGGTCGCGGGGCAGGGACTGGCCGAGGCCCAGGATCGCGGCGATGGTGCGGCCGCCGAGGTGCAGGGTGACGTAGTCGAAGTCCGCCGAGGCGACCGCCTGCTGCTCGTGGCCGAAGACCGTCTCGTAGAACTTGGTGACGCTCGCCGTCTCGAAGGTCAGGAGCTCGTTCCAGACGGGCGTGCCGGGGACGCCGGTGAGGGCGATGCCGAGGTGGGCCGCCGCCTGCCAGACCCCGAAGACCGCGCCGGTGGGGTCGGAGCAGATGGCGAGGCGCCCGGCCTCGCCCGCGTCCAGGGGGCCCACTCCCACCGTGCCGCCGCACAGCCGTACCGTCTCGGCCGTCTGGTCCACGTCGGTCGAGGCGAAGTAGGGCGTCCAGGCGATGGGCAGATGCCGGTCCGGCGGCAGCTGGCCGATTCCGGCCACCTCCTGCCCGTCGAGCAGCGCGCGTACGTACGGGCCGAGCTGCTGCGGTCCAGGCTGGAACTCCCAGCCGAACAGCTCGCCGTAGAACTCCTGGGTCGCGGCAGGCCCGTGCACCATCAGGCTCACCCAGCAGGGCGAGCCGGGCGCGTGCCGGGTGTGCGCTTCGCCGTTCAGGCCGGCCGACCCCCGTGCCTCGGTCATCGTCACTCTCTCCTCGGCCGCTCGTGGTGGCCGCGTCGATTCCGCTCTCCGGACCCCGTGCCGATGCTCGCACCACCCGTGGTGCCACGCGTCTCGGGCGCGCCGTACCGCGCGCTGTCTCCGGAGGATGCCCGGAGTGCCGTCTCTCGTCCGTTTCCGTGCGATTGCCCACGGGTGTCGATCGGCTGTACAGCATGTGCCCGATCCCGTACGCCTCGTGATCGGGGCTGTCCGGCCGAGCAGAGTAGCCGGAGCTGGACTTCGCGGCCACCCCGTACGCGAGGATGGTGGCCATGAACGCCATCATCTCCGCAACCGAACTGGCCGGCGACCTGGCAGGACAGCGTCCGCCGGTGCTCCTGGACGTCCGCTGGCAGTTGAGCGTGGCTCGAGCGGCGGGCGAGCCGCCGTTCGACGGCCGGGCCGAGTACGCGGCCGGGCACATCCCCGGCGCGGCCTTCGTCGACCTGGACGAAGAGCTCGCCTCGGCCCCCGGGACGGCCGGCCGCCACCCGCTGCCGGACCTCACGGAGTTCGGCGCCGCGATGCGCCGCGCGGGGGTCTCGGCCGGACGGCCGGTGGTCGTGTACGACGGGGGACAGGGGTGGGCGGCGGCCCGCGCGTGGTGGCTGCTGCGCTGGACGGGTCACCCGGACGTGCGGGTCCTCGACGGCGGGTTGCCGACCTGGGACGGCCCCCTGGAGACCACCGCGCCGACCCCGGCCGAGGGCGATTTCCAGCCGAAGCCTGGCGCGGCCGGACGGCTCGACGCGGACGGCGCCGCCGCCCTGGCCCGCTCCGGGCTGCTGCTGGACGCCCGCGCGGGGGAGCGGTACCGCGGTGAGGTGGAGCCGATCGACCGGGTCGGCGGACACATCCCGGGCGCCGTCTCCGCGCCGACCAACGAGAACGTCGCCGCCGACGGCCGCTTCCTGCCCGCCGAGGAACTGCACGCGCGCTTCAAGACCCTGGGCGCCACGGACGGCACGGCGGTCGGCGTGTACTGCGGTTCGGGCGTCTCCGGCGCCCACGAGGTGCTGGCCCTCGCCGTCGCCGGCATCCCGGCCGCGCTCTACGTGGGTTCCTGGTCGGAGTGGTCCGCCGACCCCACGCGGCCGGTGGCGGTCGGGCCGGACCCGCAGTAGGCGCGGAGCAGAGGGCCTGCTCCGACGCACGCACAGAACGGGGCCCGCGCCAACCGGCGCGGGCCCCAAGTGTCCTACGGTCGACTACTCCTGCTTCTTGCGGCGCGTGCCGAAGACGATCTCGTCCCAGCTCGGGACCGCGGCCCGGCGGCCCGGGCGGACGCCGTCGGCCTCGGCCTGGCGGTCGGTCGAGCCGATGAGGCGGTCGCGGTGGCTGCCCACCGAACGCGGCATCAGGACGTCCGCGTAGGCGGAACCGGCCGACGCCGCGGGGGCGGGCGGTTCCTCCGCCGCGGGCTCAGCGGCCGGGGGCTCCTCCGGCGCGGGCGTCTCCGACGGGCGCTCGGGCACGACGAGATCGCCGCGGAAGCTCGGGACCGCTTCCAACAGGCTGGTCAGCGAGTCCCGTTCACTCACCGCCTCCTCGACCGGCTCGGGCGTCGGCGCGGGCAGGCTCGGCCGCTCCCGGTCGTGGGCACGGTCGAGCGCGCGGTCCAGCGGACGGTCGCGCGGCAGCCGCGCGATCCGCGGGACGAACGGAAAGCTGGGCTCCGGCGCGGCGAGGTCCTCGGACTCGCCGATCAGCGAGCGCGCCTCCTCGTCGACGGCCTGGACGAGCCGCCGGGGCGGGTCGTACGTCCAGCTCGCCGAGTGCGGTTCGCCCGCGACCCGGTAGACCAGCAGGACTTCCCAGGTGCCGTCGTCGCGGCGCCAGGAGTCCCACTGCACGGTGTCCTTCTCGGCGCCGCGCAGCAGCAGTCGCTCCTGGACGGCCTCGCCGAGCTGGGGTCCCGCGGCGTTCTCACCGGGCCTGCGGACCGGGGTCTTGCGGGCCCGCTCGGCCATGAAGGCGCGCTCGGCCAGCACGGGGCCCTCGAAGCGACGGACGCGGTCGACGGGGATGCCCGCCATCTGCGCGACTTCCTCGGCCGTGGCACCCGCGCGTATACGCGCCTGGATGTCGCGGGGGCGGAGATGGCTCTCCACCTCGATCTCGATCTGGCCGAGGCGGGGACGGTCGCCGCGCACGGCGGCGCGGAGCCGTTCGTCAATCGGAAGCGTGTACTCCGTGCTGTCCGCAGCCTTCAGCACCAGCCGTGTGCCGTCATTGGAGACGGCCACGACACGCAGTTCGGGCATGGGGACCTCCCGGGTGGTGCCTGCCGACGTCACGTGCGTCGCTGCTTCCGCTAGTCGAGTGTGGCCTGCCCGGGTGCAGCCTGCCACAACCTTGCCGAGTTGCCCGGCGTGTCGGGCACGGGCCCTGGATCGCCGTTATGGCACGGTTACCTATTCGCAACGCTAAGTGACCAACTCCGTCACCCTGTGCAACTAGCCCCCTCCCGGCGGTCCTTGAAGGTCGCGGACGCCCTGGCGGGAGACCGGACCCAGGGCTCGCAACAGTACTCCATTTGGGCCACGTGCGTGGATTGGCACGCCGCCCGAATTGGCGCAAGGGACGGGAGTTGGCCTTCTGCGGCAAGGGATCCGGGGATCTTGAAAGTGGCGTACTTCACCTAAACATCAGAATCGGAACCAACTGTCGTGGACCCGGCTACGAGCCCAGAACCCGCCTCAAGTAGTCGTTCTGGAACAGCCGTTCCGGATCCAGCCGGTCCCGCAGCGCGGTGAACTCGCCGAAGCGCGGGTAGACCTCGGCGAAGTACTCCGCGTCCCGCGTATGCACCTTGCCCCAGTGCGGCCGGCCCTCGTGCGCGGTGAAGATGCGCTCGGCGGCGGTGAAGTACCGCTGGTACGGGGTCCCCTTGGCCATGTGGACGGCGATGTACGCGGTGTCCCGGCCGGAGGCGGTGGACAGGGTGATGTCATCGGCGGGTGCGGTGCGCACCTCCACCGGGAAGCTCACCCTGAGGCCGGAGTGGTCGACCATCGTGCGCAGTTCACGCAGCGCCTCGACGACCGCCCCGCGCGGGAGGGCGTATTCCATCTCCACGAACCGCACCCGGCGCGGCGAGGTGAAGACCTTGTAGGGGATGTCCGTGTAAGTCCGCGCGGACAGGGCCTTGCTGGAGATCTGCGCGATGGCCGGGATCGTGGCGGGCGCCGCGCGGCCGACCCACTGGGCGGCCTGGAAGACGCCGTTGGAGAGGAACTCGTCCTCGAACCACGCCCTGAGCTGTCCGACGGGGTGCTCCGGGCCCGCGCTGCGGTTGTTGCGCTTGGTGTTGGTGCTGCCGGTGTGCGGGAACCAGTAGAACTCGAAGTGCTCGTTCTCGGCCCACAGTTGGTCGAACTCACGGGTGACCCGGTCGAAGGGCATGGGCTCTTCGCGGGCGGTCAGCAGGAAGACCGGCTCCACGGCCAAGGTGATCGCGGTGACGATGCCGAGCGCACCCAGGCCGATCCGGGCCGCCGCGAACACCTCCGGGTTCTCCTTCTCGGAGCAGGTGAGCACCGAGCCGTCGGCGGTGACCAGTTCAAGTCCGACGATCTGGGCGGCGATCGAGCCGGACTCGCGGCCGGTGCCGTGGGTGCCGGTGCTGGTGGCCCCGGAGACGGTCTGCTCCATGATGTCGCCCATGTTGGTCAGCGACAGACCCTCGCGGGCCAGGGCCAGGTTGAGTCTCTTGAGCGGGGTACCGGCCTCGACCGTGACGGTCATGGCGTCCCGGTCAATATTGCGGATACCGGTCAACAGTTGAGGGCGGATCAACACACCGTCGGTGGCGGCGATCGACGTGAAGGAGTGCCCGGTACCGACGGCCTTCACCTTCAGGCCGTCCTCGGCGGCCTTCCGTACGGCGGCCGCCAGTTCCTCGACCGAGGCCGGTTCGACCTCCCGCGCGGGGCGGGCGGAGACGTTTCCGCCCCAGTTACGCCACGTGCCGTTCTTCCCGCTCGCTGTGCTGCTCAACGGTGCCTCCCCGACCCGGAGCCGGCCTGCTGAGCCGGCGGTACCCGAGGAAACCGACCGCGACCGCGACGGCTCCGGAGACCGCCGGAACCCCGTACCCGGCCCGCGCACCGGCCGCGTCGATCACCCAGCCGGCCACGGAGGAGCCGAGCGCGACCCCGACCGCGAGCCCGGTGCTTATCCAGGTCATGCCCTCGGTCAGCTGCGCGCGTGGTACGTGCTGCTCGATGAGGGACATCGTCGTGATCATCGTGGGAGCGATGCAGAGGCCCGCAAGGAACAGCGCCACGGCCAGAAACGGCAAGTTTCCGACCAGTAGGAGGGGGATCATACTCACGGCCATCGCGCATATGCCCAGCAGCCAGCGAGGTTCGGGCGCCCCCTTGAGGCGCAACAGCCCGAAGACGGCGCCCGCTGCACAGGAACCGGCCGCGTACAAGGCGAGGACCACGCTGGCGGCGCCCTTGTGGCCCTGCTCCTCGGCGAAGGCCACGGTGACCACGTCGACCGCGCCGAAGATCGCTCCCGTCGCCACGAAGGTGGCCACCAGCACCTGGAGCCCGGCGGAGCGCAGGGCGCTGGTGCCGCGCCCCTCGTGCTTCTCGCGCGGGTGCGGTTCGGGCTCGGTGGCCCGCTGGGCGGTCAGCCAGAAGACCCCGGCCGCCAGGAAGCAGGCGGCGAGCAGCGGACCGGCCTCCGGGAACCAGGCCGTGGACAGACCGATGGAGATGATCGGCCCGAAGATGAAGCAGACCTCGTCCACCACGGACTCGAAGGAGTACGCGGTGTGCAGGTGCGGGGTGTCCCGGTAGAGGGCCGCCCAGCGGGCCCGGATCATCGCGCCGACGCTCGGCACGCACCCGATGCCGGCGCTGAAGACGAACAGCGTCCAGTCCGGCCAGCGGTAGTGCGCGGCGAGCAGCAGTCCGGCCGCCGAGACGAGCGAGAGCAGGGTCGCCGGACGCAGCACGCGCCGCTGGCCGTACTGGTCCACCAGCCGTGAGACCTGCGGTCCGGCCACCGCGGCGGCCAGCGCGATGGTGGCCGACAGGGCGCCGGCCAGGCCGTACCGGCCGGTCAGCTGGGACACCATGGTCACCACGCCGATGCCCATCATCGACAGGGGCATCCGGCCGAGGAAGCCCGCGGCGGAGAAGCCCTTGGAGCCGGGGGCGGCGAACAGGGCGCGGTAGGGGCTGGGCACGGGGTCTCCGGTCGCGGGGAAGGCGGCGCGCGAAGGCGCCGCGTAAGGCGTGTACGTGGCCGATACAGCTTACGAGTTAGGTGACCCTAACGCACCCGATCGGCCGGTCGGGAACCCAGGTCGACACCCCGCCGTTTCCCGGGTGTCAGTGCCGGGTGGCAGGATCGGACGCATGCCAGACGCGCTCGATGCCAGCCCCTACGACGCCCTGCTCCTGCTCTCCTTCGGCGGCCCCGAAGGCCCGGACGACGTGGTTCCATTCCTGGAGAACGTGACGCGCGGGCGCGGCATCCCCAAGGAACGCCTGAAGGAAGTCGGACAGCACTACTTCCTGTTCGGCGGGGTCAGCCCCATCAACGACCAGAACCGCGCGCTGCTCGATGCGCTGCGCAAGGACTTCGCCGACCACGGCCTGGACCTGCCGGTGTACTGGGGCAACCGCAACTGGGCGCCCTATCTGACCGACACCCTGCGCGAGCTGGTCCGCGACGGCCGCCGCCGCGTCCTCGTCCTCGCCACCAGCGCCTACGCCTCGTACTCGGGCTGCCGTCAGTACCGCGAGAACCTCGCCGACTCGATCGCCGCGCTGGAGGCGGAGGGCCTTCAGCCGCCGAGGATCGACAAACTGCGGCACTACTTCAACCACCCGGGCTTCGTGGAGCCCATGATCGACGGTGTGCTGAAGTCTCTGGCCGACCTCCCCGAAGAGGTCCGGAGCGGCGCCCACATCGCCTTCACGACCCACTCCATCCCGGACTCCGCCGCGGACACCTCCGGCCCGGTCGAGGGCCACGGCGAGGGCGGGGCGTACGTCAGGCAGCACCTGGACGTGGCCCGGCTGATCGCCGAGGCGGTCCGCGAGCGCACCGGCGTCGACCACCCCTGGCGGCTCGTCTACCAGTCCCGCTCCGGCGCCCCGCACATCCCGTGGCTGGAGCCCGACATCTGCGACCACCTGGAGGAGCGGCACGCCGCCGGCGTCCCGGCGGTCGTCATGGCCCCCATCGGCTTCGTCTCGGACCACATGGAGGTTCTCTACGACCTCGACACCGAGGCCACGGCGAAGGCCGCGGAGCTGGGGCTGCCGGTGCGCCGCTCGGCCACCGTCGGCGCAGACCCGAGATTCGCCGCCGCCGTCCGGGAACTGGCCCTGGAGCGGGCCGCCGTCGAGAGCGGCCGCGCGGTCACCCCGTGCGCCCTCGGCACGCTCGGCGCCAGCCACCACCTGTGCCCGGTCGGCTGCTGCCCGGCCCGCGCCCCCCGGCCCGCCGCCGCGGGCGCGGACAGCCCCCACGCCTGAGGAGCCCCGTGACCGACCCCCTGCACTCGGACCTGCTCCGGATCGCCCAGGAGGCCGCGCGCCGCGCGGGCGACCTGCTGCGGGACGGCCGCCCGGCCGACCTCGCGGTGGCCAGGACCAAGTCGAGCCCGATCGACGTGGTCACCGAGATGGACATCGCGGCCGAGAAGCTGATCACCGACCTGATCTCCGGCCGGCGCCCCGACGACGGCTTCCTCGGCGAGGAGGGCGCCTCCACCGAGGGCACCAGCGGCGTCCGCTGGATCGTCGACCCGCTCGACGGCACGGTCAACTACCTGTACGGACTGCCGACTTGGGCTGTCTCCATCGCCGCCGAACAGGACGGCGAGACCGTCGTCGGAGTGGTAGCGGCCCCGATGCGCGGGGAGACGTACTACGCGGTCCGCGGCGGTGGCGCCCGGGCCACGGGGGCCTGGGACGGCGAGCGCGAGCTGGCCTGCCGCCCGGCGCCGCCCCTGGAGCAGGCGCTGGTCTCGACGGGCTTCAACTACGTCTCCGCGGTCAAGCTGCACCAGGCCGAGGTCGCCCACCGGCTGATCCCGCTGCTGCGCGACATCCGGCGCTCCGGCTCGGCCGCGGTCGACCTGTGCGACGTGGCCTCGGGACGCCTGGACGGCTACTACGAGCGGGGTCTGCACCCGTGGGACCTCGCCGCGGGTGACCTGATCGCCCGGGAAGCGGGCGCGCTGACCGGTGGACGGCCCGGAGAAGGCCCCAACGGCGATCTGGCGGTCGCCGCCACCCCGGGCGTCTTCGAGCCCCTCCAGAGGCTGCTGGAGGACTTCGGCGCCTGGCACGACTGACAGCGGGCCGCAGCACACGAGAGCGGGCCCCCGGCGCTGGATTCGCCGGGGGCCCGCTCCTGTGCGCGCGTGCTGGTCAGACGCTGTACGCGCCGACTTCCACACCGTGCTCCGCGGCGAGGCGGCGCAGGTCGTCGAGCTCGCCCTGCTCCACCTCGACGAGGAAGTCGTCGCCCTCGTCGCGGGCTCGCGTCAGGTCGGACTCGGTCGCCCTTATGCGCTGGAGAAGCCCTGCGGTGAATGCGTCCATGCTGTGCCCCCTCGTCCTGGGTCGTGGGTCGGTGGCACGGGGGTGTGCCGTTCGGAAGGGGCGATCACGTCGGCCGCTCTGCGGAAAGCGGATTGCGTTGTACCGCATGGTGGTGCGGCACAAGCGGAGCGTGATCGCGGGGTGTAAAGCCGTCCTCCCCCCGCTCTGTTTCACGGAAACCTCAACCCAGCGAGAAAATCTCGCATTCCCGGTCCTCACACCCGCCCTTCATCCGTCACTCACCCGTCTTACCGCCGACTTATGGCCGAAAAGGGCAGGATGGAGGCCAACACCCCCACCGGACCCCTGCTCGCGCGCCCCGAAGCGGCGCTACGCGGGTGGACAGAGGAAGGAACAGCGACGTGCGCGTACTCGTCGTCGAGGACGAGCAGCTGCTCGCCGATGCGGTGGCCACCGGACTGCGCCGGGAGGCCATGGCCGTCGACGTCGTGTATGACGGCGCGGCCGCTCTGGAGCGCATCGGCGTCAACGACTACGACGTGGTCGTCCTCGACCGCGACCTCCCGCTCGTGCACGGCGACGACGTCTGCCGCAAGATCGTCGAGCTCGGCATGCCCACCCGCGTGCTGATGCTCACGGCCTCGGGCGACGTCAGCGACCGCGTCGAGGGCCTGGAGATCGGCGCCGACGACTATCTCCCCAAGCCGTTCGCCTTCAGTGAGCTGACGGCACGCGTGCGTGCCCTCGGACGCCGTACGAGCGTCCCCCTGCCGCCCGTCCTGGAGCGCGCCGGGATCAAGCTCGACCCCAACCGCCGCGAGGTCTTCCGCGACGGCAAGGAGGTCCAGCTCGCGCCCAAGGAGTTCGCCGTGCTGGAGGTGCTGATGCGCTCCGAGGGCGCGGTCGTCTCCGCGGAGCAGCTGCTGGAGAAGGCCTGGGACGAGAACACCGACCCGTTCACCAATGTCGTCCGCGTCACCGTCATGACGCTGCGCCGCAAGCTGGGCGAGCCCCCCGTCATCGTCACCGTTCCCGGCTCCGGCTACCGGATCTGAGTCATGGCATCGACCCCCGCACCGCCCCAGGCGCCGCCGAAACCGACCTGGGACCCGAGAAGGCCGGTGCAGCCCTTCCCCTGGCTGCGCCCGACCATCCGCATACGGCTCACCCTGCTCTACGGCGGCATGTTCCTGATTGCCGGCATCCTGCTGCTGTCGATCATCTATCTGCTCGCCGCGAGCGCGCTGAACGTCGGCAGTGACCTGCCCTTCAAGATCCTCTCCGGCCAGGTCTCCAGCGACATGTGCAACCTCGGCGCCACCCGGCTGCCCGCGGACGAGCTGAACCACGCGCTCAACGAGTGTGTGAACGAACAGCGCGAGCACGCCCTGGACACCCTGCTCAGCCGCTCCCTGCTGGCCCTGCTCGGCCTCGCGGTCATCGCCTTCGCCTTCGGCTACGCCATGGCCGGACGCGTCCTGTCGCCGCTCGGCCGGATCACCCGCACCGCCCGCGCGGTGGCCGGCTCCGACCTCTCCCGCCGGATCGAGCTTGACGGACCGGACGACGAGCTGAAGGAGCTGGCCGACACCTTCGACGACATGCTGGAGCGCCTCCAGCGGGCCTTCACCGCCCAGCAGCGCTTCGTCGGCAACGCCTCGCACGAACTGCGCACCCCGCTCGCGATCAACCGCACGCTGCTCGAAGTGCACCTGTCCGACCCGGGCGCGCCGATGGAGCTCCAGCAGCTCGGCAAGACGCTGCTGGCCACCAACGAGCGCAGCGAGCAGCTCGTCGAGGGACTGCTGCTGCTCGCCCGCAGCGACAACCAGATCGTCGAGCGCAAGCCCGTCGACCTCGCGGAGGTGGCCGAGCAGGCCGTCGACCAGGTGCACGGCGAGGCGGAGGCCAAGGGCGTGGAGATCCGCGGCAAGCGCGATCCGGCGGTGGTCCAGGGCAACGGCGTACTGCTGGAGCGGATCGCCCTGAACCTCGTGCAGAACGCCGTGCGGTACAACATCCCCGAGGGCGGCTGGGTCGAGGTCACCACCGAGCTCCAGCACGGCCAGGCGCTGCTCGTGGTCTCGAACACCGGGCCGGTCGTCCCGGCGTACGAGATCGACAATCTCTTCGAGCCCTTCCGGCGGCTGCGTACCGAGCGGACCGGCAGTGACAAGGGGGTCGGGCTCGGTCTGTCCATCGCGAGGTCCGTGGCCAGGGCCCACGGCGGGCACATCGCGGCGCAGCCGCGCGAGGGTGGTGGGCTGGAGATGAGAGTGGCGTTGCCGGTGTGAGATCGACGAGCCGACATTCGGGCTTGTTCGCTTTGCGCGGAATTTTCTGAACGCGAACCGAGCTGTACCGTGTGTGATCGATCACAAGGGCGAATTTCCGGCCATCTACTGTGAGTGATCATGTGACCTGTCGGAAAGCCGGGAAAATCCGGGTTTTCACGGGTCTTGATCACGGGAAGTACACGGTGAGACGCCTTTGAACTGCGGCGTTAGGACCGTGTACGGTCCCGTTCGCCATCCAAGCCGATCACTCTTGAGGAGTCCGGTTGGGTGTCGATTGAGTAACAGACCTTGATGTGAGGCAAAATCTCCGCCTCAGGTCGGGCACAAGTCCGGCCTCTCACGCGTTACGTGCGCTGAGACACCGCAGACACCCAGAGGGGGAGAGCGACATGGCAACGGATTACGACACCCCACGCAAGACCGACGACGACGTCGACTCGGACAGCCTTGAAGAGCTCAAGGCCCGGCGGAACGACAAGTCGACCTCCGCAGTGGACGTCGACGAGTTCGAGGCCGCAGAAGGCCTGGAGCTGCCCGGCGCGGACCTCTCCAATGAGGAGCTGGCCGTCCGGGTGCTGCCCAAGCAGCAGGACGAGTTCACCTGCATGAGCTGCTTCCTGGTGCACCACCGCAGCCAGCTGGCCCGGGAGAAGAACGGTCAGCCGATCTGCCGCGACTGCGACTGAGGGCGGGTCGGGCATGACCGGCTCGACCTCTCCTTGGAAGCGCCGCTTCCCCGCGCGGGGAGCGGACCAAGGGCCGCCCGGCGGCCCCTACGGCGCGCGTGACGACGAGCGAGGCTCATCCGGTACTGGATCGGCCTCGCTCGAACCGGCGGCCGGCCCTGGCGATCCGCCGGTGCCGGCGCAGTCTCCCGCGCCCGTGGCCCGGCGCCGCGCCGCGGTCATGCGCGACAAGGCCAGAGAAGGCGTCCGCAAGGGCGGCAGCCGCGCCAAGGCGGGGCTGGCCTACCTGGCCGACCGCGTCATCGAGAACGCCCCGCGTGTGCCCGTACGGGACCTCGCGACCCTGCGCGGACAGTTCCCGGGGCTCGGCCCCGAGCAGCTCGCCGACAAGCTCGTGACGGGCGCCATGGCCGCGACCTCGACCGTCGGCGCGGGCGTGGGCGCGGCGGCGATGCTGCCTGTTCCGCCCGCGATGCCCGCGGAGCTGGCCGCGGAGATCACCGGAGTCGCCGCGATCGAGCTGAAGCTGATCGCCGAACTCCACGAGGTCTACGGCGTGCGACCGCCGGGGAACCTGAAACAGCGCTCCACCGCGTACCTCGACTCCTGGTCGGGGGAGCGCGGCGTCGACGTGACCAGACCGTCGACGGTGGGTCTGGCGCTGAACAGCCATATGAAGCACCAGCTGCGCCAGCAGATCATGAAGCGCATGGTGCGCAATCTGCCGAACCTGATGCCGTTCATGGTGGGCGCGGCCGTCGGCGCGCTGATGAACCGCAGGGACACCAGAAGGCTGGCCGACCGGATCCGCGCCGATCTGCGCAAGAACCAGGTGCCCTGGGACGCGCTCGCGGACCTCCCGGCGCTGGAGGCGCCCGCCGATCCGCTGACGATGGGCGAGATCACCGGGGAAGTGGGCCGCAAGCGGTTCGGGCGGGGCAGACCCACCCGCTGAGGGCGCGCACCGGGTCCCCGCACCGGGGACCCTTCGACCCTGTGTGCTAGGCCGCCTTCGCCGCCCTGATGGCCTCGGCCAGTGCCTCCGGCTCGCGGGTCGACAGGTACAGGTACGGCGTCGGGTCCTCGGGGTCGGTGACCGCCACCTTCAGTGCCGTCGGGATGTAGGCCCGCAGCAGCAGGAAGGCACGGGTGTCGGCCTTGTGGGTCCGCCAGGCGCGAGCCTCCTCGGCGTCCAGGATCTCCGCCTCGCCCAGCGCCTTGACCGGGATCTTCGCCTCGCCCGCGATCAGCGAACCGGCCACCACCCGGATCCGGACCGAGCCGTAGGAGCTGGCCACCACGGCCGCGGCGGCCGTGCCGCCGGCCAGTCCGCCGAGCATCGGCAGGGTGCCGAACGGCAGCAGGATCAGCGCCAGGGAGACGCCGACCAGCACCGACATCAGCCACCACGAGCGGGGGGCGGTGAGGCGTTCTTCGTACGGGGTGGCGGAGAGCTGCATGGAGCCAAGCTTGGCACGGTGTCCGGAAGGCGCCGACGCGCGGGTAAGGTCTGCGCCTGTGAGTGGTACATCCGCAAGCCTTCAGCCCCCGGCCGACGCCGTGACACCGGTACGGCACCCGGACGCCCCCGCGCCCGGTGAGCTGCTCGGCGCGCACTACGGCGAGTGTTTCGGCTGTGGCGGTGAGCAGCCGCACGGGCTGCACCTCCAGGCGCGGGCGGGCGAAGGGGTCTCCCTCACCGCCGAGTTCGCCGTGCGCCCCGAGCACCAGGGCGCCCCGGGCCTCGCCCACGGCGGGATCCTCGCGACCGCGCTCGACGAGACCCTCGGTTCGCTGAACTGGCTGCTGCGCACCATCGCCGTGACCGGACGGCTGGAGACGGACTTCCGGCGGCCGGTGCCGGTGGGCACCACGCTGCACCTCGAGGCCGAGGTGACCGCGGTGGCCGGGCGGAAGATCTACTCCCGGGCCACCGGACGCGTCGGCGGCCCCGACGGCCCGCTCGCCGTCCGCGCCGAGGCGCTGTTCATCGAGGTCAAGGTCGACCACTTCATCGACAACGGCCGCCCGGAGGAGATCCGGGCCGCGATGAGCGACCCGGACCAGGTGCGCCGCGCCCGCGCCTTCGAGGTGAACCCGTGAGCCGTGCCCCCCTGGACGTGCTGATCCGCCGCGTCGACCCGGACGTACCGCTTCCGTCGTACGAGCACCCCGGCGACGCGGGGGCGGATCTGCGCACCACCGAGGGCTGTGAACTGAAGCCGGGGGAGCGCGCGGTGCTGCCGACCGGGGTGTCTGTGGCGCTCCCTGAGGGGTACGCGGCCTTCGTGCATCCACGGTCCGGTCTCGCCGCCCGCTGCGGTGTCGCCCTGGTGAATGCCCCAGGGACGGTTGATGCCGGGTACCGTGGGGAGATCAAGGTGATCGTGGTGAATCTCGACCCGCGCGAGTCCGTGCGGTTCGAGCGCTTCGACCGGATTGCCCAACTGGTCGTCCAGCAGGTCGAGAGGGTCCGCTTCCAGGAGGTCGCGGAGCTTCCCGACTCGGCGCGGGCCGAGGGGGGCTTCGGGTCCACCGGTGGGCACGCCGCCGTGGACGGCGGGCGCGGCACAAGCGGTCAGGCCGCCGACGGCGGCACGACGGGTGGGACTAGATACGCTTCGGTCGTATCCGACCGGGAAGGACAGTGACGTGTTCGGACGTCGCAAGAAGAAGGGTGCCGCCGAGGACGCGGCCGGCGAGCCCGAGCAGGTCGTCGACGGCGTCGACACCGAGGCGGACGACGAGGGCACGCGCGAGCGCGTGCGTCTGGAGCCGGAGCCGCGGCCCGACGGGCCGTGGGACAGCACCGAGGTGCGCGAGCCCGGCGAGGGCCGGGTCGACCTGGGCGGGCTCTTCGTGCCCGGGGTCGAGGGCATGGAGCTGAGGGTCGAGGTCGCGGGCGACGCGATCGTCGCGGCGACCGTCGTCCTGCGGGACAGCGCGGTCCAGTTGCAGGCCTTCGCCGCTCCCAAGCGCGAGGGCATCTGGGGCGAGGTGCGCGAGGAGATCGGCACCGGCATCACCCAGCAGGGCGGCATCATCGACGAGGTCGAGGGTCCGCTGGGCTGGGAGCTGCGGGCGCAGGTCCCGGTGCAGCTGCCGGACGGCACGGGCGGCTTCCAGGTCGTGCGGTTCGTCGGTGTGGACGGCCCGCGCTGGTTCCTGCGCGGGGTCATCTCCGGCCAGGGCGCGGTGCAGCCGCAGGCGGCCGGACTGCTGGAGCAGATCTTCCGGGACACGGTCGTGGTCCGCGGTGAGGGCCCGATGGCGCCCCGCGACCCGATCGTGCTGAAGCTGCCGAACGACGCCCAGATGGTCCCCGAGGGGGTCCAGCAGGAGGAGGCCGGTTCCCGGTTCTCCGGCGGCATGGGGCAGTTGCAGCGCGGCCCGGAGATCACCGAGGTTCGCTAGACGCCGGACAGACAGGCGGCAAAGGGTCGTACCCCTCGGGGTGCGGCCCTTTCCGTTGCGCGGGCTCTTGACGGCCTATTGGTCTGGACCTATGGTCTGCGGCCAACGCCTGCGTTCACAGAGGCGCTCCTTGTTCATGCATGAGAACGGAGTCGCTATGCGCCGTACCCCCCTCCTCGCGACGGTGGCAGCCCTCGTCGCGAGCGTTCTCGCCTGGCCCGCCGACGCCGCCCCCACCGCTTTCGCGCACCCCGGTGTCACGGTCTCCAAGAGCCAGCTGGACTTCACCCGCTCCAAGGTCCTCGTCGGCGCCCAGCCCTGGAAGGGCGCCTACGACCAGATGATGGGGAGCAGGTACGCCGACCAGAACCGCACGCCCAAGCCGCGCGCGGTGGTGGAGTGCGGCTCGTACTCCAATCCCGACCACGGCTGCACCGACGAGCGCCAGGACGCGATGGCCGCGTACACCAACGCCCTCGCCTGGTACATCACGCGGGACGCGCGCTACGCCCAGAAGTCCATCCAGCTGATGGACGCCTGGTCCGCCGTCATCACGGACCACACCAACAGCAACGCCCCGCTCCAGACCGGCTGGGCGGGCTCGTCCTGGTCCAAGGCCGCGGAGATCATCAAGCACACCTACGCCGGCGGCTGGCCGAACTCCGGGCGGTTCGCGACGATGCTCCGCAACGTCTACCTCCCCGAGATCATCAACGGCTCCAACTCCAACGGGAACTGGGAGCTGACGATGATGGAGGCCGCCGTCGGCATCTCCGTCTTCCTGGAGGACAAGGCGTCCTACGACAAGGCCATGGCGAAGTTCCGCACCCGCACCGCGGCCTACGTCTACCTCGAATCCGACGGCGCGCTGCCGAAGACCGTGCCGAGCCAGAACCTCGACACCCGCGACAAGATCGTCAAGTACTGGCAGGGCCAGTCCACCTTCGTCACCGGACTCACCCAGGAGACCTGCCGCGACCTCACGCACACCGGTTACGGCATCTCCTCGATCTCGCACATCGCCGAGACCAGCCGGATCCAGGGCCAGGACCTGTACGGCACCGACGTCGGCGAGCGGCTGCGGCACGCGCTCGGATTCCAGTCCAAGTACCAGCTCGGTACGGCCGTGCCCGGCTGGCTGTGCGGCGGCTCCCTGCACCTCGGGCTCGGGCCCGTCACCGAGGTCGGCTACAACGCCCTGCACAACCGGCTCGGCCACGCCATGACCAACACCGAGACGCTGACCAGGAACAGCCGCCCGGCCGGCAGCAACAACCTCTTCGTCGCCTGGGAGACCCTCACCCACGGGGACAACCCCTCCTGAGCCGGGG
Organism: Streptomyces cinnabarinus; assembly: GCF_027270315.1. NCBI lineage: Bacteria > Bacillati > Actinomycetota > Actinomycetes > Kitasatosporales > Streptomycetaceae > Streptomyces > Streptomyces cinnabarinus. Next base: position 6,657,972 of record NZ_CP114413.1, read on the forward strand.
GAGAGCCCCCGCCGGGTGCGGTGCGTCAGGGTTGCGTCAAAAGCACCCCGGCCGCCGCACCCGGTGTCATATGTCCGGTTTGCTGGCCGTAAGGTCGACGCTGTGGGACGCGGCAGACTTCGGATCTACCTCGGTGCGGCACCCGGCGTCGGCAAGACGTACGCGATGCTCTCCGAGGCGCACCGGCGTGCCGAGCGGGGCACCGACTGCGTCGTCGCCTTCGTCGAGCACTATCACCGGCCGCGTACCGAGGTGATGCTGCACGGTCTGGAGCAGATCGCGCGCAGGGAGCTGGCGTACCGGGGCACGGCCTTCACCGAGATGGACGTGGACGCCGTTCTCGCCCGCCGCCCGCAGGTGGCGCTGGTCGACGAGCTGGCCCATACGAATGTCCCCGGCTCCCGCAACGTCAAGCGCTGGCAGGATGTCGAGGAGCTGCTGGCGGCCGGGATCGATGTCATATCGACCGTGAACATCCAGCATCTGGAGTCCCTCGGGGACATGGTGGAGTCGATCACGGGGGTGCGGCAGCAGGAGACGGTGCCGGACGAGGTGGTGCGGCGGGCGGATCAGATCGAGCTGGTCGACATGTCGCCGCAGGCGCTGCGGCGGCGGATGGCGCACGGCAACGTCTATCAGCCGGACAAGGTCGACGCGGCGCTGTCCAACTACTTCCGGCCCGGCAATCTGACGGCTCTGCGGGAGCTGGCGCTGTTGTGGGTGGCCGACCGGGTCGACGAGTACCTGCGCGAGTACCGCGGCGAGCACCGGGTGCAGAAGATCTGGGGTTCGCGGGAGCGGATCGTGGTGGGGCTGACCGGCGGTCCGGAGGGGCGGACGCTGATCCGGCGGGCGGCGCGGCTGGCGGAGAAGGGTGCCGGGGGTGAGGTGCTCGCGGTGTACATCGCCCGCAGTGACGGGCTGACCGCGGCCTCGCCCAAGGAACTCGCCGTACAGCGGACCCTCGTCGAGGATCTCGGCGGCACCTTCCACCACGTCGTCGGGGACGACATACCGGCGGCGCTGCTGGCCTTCGCGCGCGGGGTGAACGCCACCCAGATCGTGCTCGGCTCCTCGCGCCGCAAGAGTTGGCAGTACGTCTTCGGGCCGGGCGTCGGCGCGACCGTCGCCCGGGAGTCGGGGCCCGATCTCGACGTGCACATCGTCACCCACGAAGAGGTGGCCAAGGGGCGCGGGCTGCCCGTCGCCCGGGGTGCCCGGCTCGGCCGGTCCCGGATCGTGTGGGGCTGGCTGGCCGGGATCGGCGGCCCCGCGCTGCTCGCGCTGCTGCTGACCCATGTCGACGCCGACCTCGGTCTCACCAACAACATGCTGCTGTTCCTGGCCCTGACGGTCGCGGCGGCGCTGATCGGCGGACTGCTGCCCGCGCTGGCCTCGGCCGCGTTCGGGTCGCTGCTGCTGAACTGGTTCTTCACCCCGCCGGTCAGCCGGCTCACCATTGCCGACCCGAAGAACATCCTCGCCCTGGTCATCTTCGTGGGCGTAGCGGTCTCGGTCGCCTCGGTGGTCGACGTCGCCGCCCGCCGGACCCATCAGGCGGCCCGGCTGCGCGCCGAGTCGGAGATCCTCTCCTTCCTCGCCGGGGACGTGCTGCGCGGCGAGACCAGCCTGGAGGCGTTGCTGGAACGGGTCCGGGAGACCTTCGGAATGGAGTCGGCGGCCCTGCTGGAGCGGGCGAGCGATGTCGACCCGTGGACCTGCGCGGGCAGCGTCGGAATGGGGCCGCCGGTCACACGGCCCGAGGACGCCGACGTGGACATGCCGGCCGGGGACCACATGGCGCTCGCGCTGACCGGCCGGGTGCTGCCCGCCGAGGACCGCCGGGTGCTCGCCGCGTTCGCCGCGCAGGCCGCCGTGGTCCTGGACCGGCGCCGCCTCCGCGAGGAGGCCGACCAGGCCCGAACCCTCGCCGAGGGCAACCGCATCCGCACCGCGCTGCTGGCCGCCGTAAGCCATGACCTGCGCACCCCGCTCGCCGGGATCAAGGCGGCCGTGAGCAGCCTGCGCTCCGACGACGTGGCGTGGTCCGAGGAGGACGAGGCGGAGCTGCTGGCCGGGATCGAGGAGGGCGCGGACCGCCTCGACCACCTGGTCGGGAATCTCCTCGACATGTCCCGCCTGCAGACCGGCACGGTCAGCGCGATCGTCCGCGAGATCGACCTCGACGAGGTGGTGCCGATGGCCCTCGGCGGGGTGCCCGAGGACAGCGTCGAACTCGACATCCCGGAGACCCTGCCCATGGTCGCCGTCGACCCCGGGCTGCTGGAGCGCTCGGTCGCCAACATCGTGGAGAACGCCGTCAAGTACAGCCCGCCGGGCACGCCCGTCCTCGTCTCCGCCAGCTCCCTCGCCGACCGGGTCGAGGTGCGCGTCGTGGACCGCGGGCCCGGCGTCCCCGACGACGCCAAAGAGCGGATCTTCGCGCCCTTCCAGCGGTACGGTGACGCTCCGCGCGGCGCCGGAGTGGGGCTGGGGCTCGCGGTCGCCCGGGGGTTCGCGGAGGCGATGGGCGGGACGCTGACCGCGGAGGACACCCCGGGCGGGGGGCTCACGATGGTCCTCACGCTCCGCGCTGCCGCGGGACCGCTCCTCCGCCCCACAGTTCCGGAACCCGAAAGGCAGGCCACATGACCCGGGTGCTCGTGATCGAGGACGAGCCGCAGATCGTGCGCGCCCTAGTGATCAACCTCAAGGCCCGCAAGTACGAGGTGGACGCCGCGCACGACGGCGCCACCGCCCTTCAGCTCGCCGCCGCACGCCACCCCGACGTCGTCGTCCTCGACCTCGGGCTGCCGGACATGGACGGTGTCGAGGTGATCCGGGGGCTGCGCGGCTGGACCCGGGTGCCGATCCTCGTCCTGTCCGCGCGCCACTCCTCCGACGAGAAGGTCGAGGCCCTCGACGCGGGCGCCGACGACTACGTCACCAAGCCCTTCGGCATGGACGAGCTGCTGGCCCGGCTGCGGGCGGCGGTCCGGCGTGCCGAGCCGCTCGGGGGCGGTGAGGAGGACGTCGTCGTCGAGACCGGGACGTTCACCGTCGACCTGGCCGCGAAGAAGGTCAACCGTGACGGCACGGACGTCCGGCTGACGCCCACCGAGTGGCATCTGCTGGAGGTGCTGGTCCGCAATGCCGGGCGGCTGGTCAGCCAGAAGCAGTTGCTCCAGGAGGTCTGGGGGCCGTCCTACGGCACGGAGACCAACTATCTGCGGGTGTACATGGCTCAGTTGCGGCGGAAGCTGGAGGCGGATCCCTCGCATCCGAAGCACTTCATCACTGAGCCGGGGATGGGGTACCGGTTCGAGCGCTAGGGCCTTGGGGTCCCGAGGGCCAGTTCCGCGAACCTGGCGCCCATGCGGTGATGCGTGGCCGCGTCCGGGTGCAGGTCGTCGGGGAGCGGGAGTTCGGCGTGGTCCTGTTCGCCGTAGAGGTCGCGGCCGTCGAGGTAGCGCAGGTTCGGGTCCTCGGGGGTGCGTTGCGCCACGATGCGGGACAGTTCCTCGCGGATCACCCTGAGGGTCAGTTTTCCGGCCGCCCGCTCCGCCGGGTCGCCGGTCGCCTGGAAGCGCAGCCGTCCGGTGGCCAAGGCTTCGGGGTCGAAGGCTCCCGGGCCCGGTGTGTCCTCGTGGATGGGGCACAGGATGGGGGAGACGACCAGCAGCGGGGTGTCGGGGTGGCCGTCGCGGAGGGTGTCCAGGAAGCCGTGGACGGCCGGGGTGAAGGCGCGCAGCCGCATCAGGTCCAGGTTCACCAGGTTGATGCCGATCTTGACGCTGATCAGATCGGCCGGGGTGTCCCGCATCGCGCGGGCGGTGAAGGGGTCGAGCAGGGCGCTGCCGCCGAGGCCCAGGTTGATCAGTTCCACGCCCGCCAGGACCGCCGCGTGCGCCGGCCAGATGCCGGTGGGGCTCGCCGCGTCCGAGCCGTGGCTGATGGAGCTGCCGTGGTGCAGCCACACCCGGCGGCCGCGGTCGGGCAGGGACTCGACGGGGGCGTCGGCGCGCAGGGCGAGGAGTTCGGTGGTCTCGTTGTGCGGCAGCCAGATCTCCACGTCCTTCTCCCGGGCGGGCAGCCCGGTGAAACGCAGGGTGGCGACCGGGCCGGGGCGGCGCTCCTGGCCGCCGGTGGCCAGGTCGACGACGAGGGTGTCGCCGCCGTTCGCCACCGCCTGCTCGGTCAGGGCGCCGTCGACGAGCAGGTCGTACACCCCGTCCGGACGCGGCGGGAGTCCGACGTACGACCGCTTCGTGGGCCGGGTGTCCAGCTCGACGGTGGTGGCGCGGGTGCGGAAGGCCAGCCGTACGCCGGAGGGCTGGGACTCGGCCATGGCGAGCTGGGGGTCGGCGCACTGGGCGCGGGCCCTGGCGGGGAGCCGGTGCGGGAGCAGGCCGTGCTCGGTGGGTTCCAGGTCCAGGGCGCCGCGGACGAGGCCGGCGGTGAGGGGTGCGGTGTGCATGGGAGGGCTTTCAGACTGAGGGCCAGTTGCGGAGCGTGGCGTCGAGGGCGTCCAGGATCCGGGACCAGGACTCCTCGCTGTCGGGGGAGCTGTGGCTGAAGCCGCCCGCCAGCTCCAGGTCGACATAGCCGTGGAAGACGCTGCCCAGGAGGCGGACGGCATGTGTCTGGTCCGGCTCGGCCAGGTCGTAGCCGCGCAGGATCGCGCGGGTCATCTGGGCGTGCCGTACTCCCGCGCTCCTCGCCGCAGTCTCGGGCTCCAGGCGGAAGCGGGCCGCGGTGTAGCGGCCGGGGTGGGTGCGGGCGTAGTCGCGGTAGACGTCGGCGAACGCGGTCAGCGCGTCCTTGCCGGCCCGGCCCGCCAGCGCGTCGGCGGCCCGGTCGGCCAGCTCCGCCAGGGCCAGCAGGGCGATCCGGGTCTTGAGGTCGTGGGAGTTCTTCAGATGCGAGTACAGGCTCGCGACCTTGACGTCGAACCGGCGGGCCAGCGCCGAGACGGTCACCTGCTCGAAGCCGACCTCGTCGGCCAGCTCCGCCCCGGCGCGGGTGAGCAGCTCCGGGGTGAGTCCTGCGCGCGCCATGCCCGCCTTCCTTTCGTCCACCGATCGTGTGCGGATCGCCTGCCCATCGCCTACCGAAAGTGATTATGTATTTACCTAAAAGCTTTAGGCAAGTCGAACCATGCTCACCCTTGGTTGGAGCCCCGGGCCCGCGGGTACGTACGTCTCGGTGCGCCCCGGTACGCTTCAGACATGAGTTCTCTTCCTCGTTCCGAGAAGCCGGTGGGCCGGTTCCGGCGCATGCTCGACCGGCTCTCCTCGTCGCAGGAGGACCTGGAGTCCGAGGAGCTGCGAGAGGACGCCGAGACGGCCGGCTGTATCCGCATCGGTGACTGCCACGACCGACAGATAGTCACCGTTACTGGTACCTTGCGCACGGTCACCCTGCGGCCGCGTGCCGGGGTCCCGGCCCTGGAGGCCGAGCTGTTCGACGGCTCCGCCGCGCTGGACGTGGTGTGGCTCGGCAGACGCTCCATCGTGGGGATAGAGCCGGGGCGCCGACTGATCGCATCGGGCCGGATCTCGATGAGCCGGGGCCGCCGCGTGCTGTTCAACCCGAAATACGAACTGAGACCCCTCGGACGGGAGTAGCCGGTGACGTCGCTCGACAAGCCGACCGAAGACACCACCGCAGACGCCGCGGCAGACGCCCGGGCGGTGACCGAGGCCGCCCTGTTCGAGGCCTTCGGCGGCATGCGCGGCATGGTCGAGACGGTGCTGCCCGGACTGCTCTTCGTCACCATCTACACGATCAACAAGGACCTGCACATGTCCGCGATCGCCGCGCTCGCGGTGTCGCTGGTCCTGGTCGTGGTCCGGCTCGTGATGAAGGACACCGTCAAGCACGCCTTCAGCGGTGTCTTCGGCGTCGCCTTCGGTGTGGTCTTCGCGATGATGACGGGCAACGCCAAGGACTTCTATCTGCCGGGCATGCTCTACACGCTGGGCCTCGGGCTCGCGTACATCATCACCACGCTGTGCGGGGTCCCGCTGATCGGTCTGATCCTCGGCCCGGTGTTCAAGGAGAACCTCTCCTGGCGCAAGCGCAACCCCGGCCGCAAGAAGGCGTACGCCAAGGCGAGTTACGCCTGGGGCACGATCCTGCTCGCCAAGTGCGCGATCCTCTTCCCCCTCTACTGGTGGGCGGACACCACCCAGTTGGGCTGGGTCCTGGTCGCCCTCAAGATTCCGCCGTTCCTGCTCGCCGTCTGGCTGACCTGGGTCTTCCTCGCCAAGGCACCCGCTCCGATCGATGTGTTCGCGGAGATGGAGGCGGCCGAGAAGGCGGAGAAGGAGCGGCAGGCCGAGGCCCGTTCGGCGAACTGAACCACGCACGAAGAAGGGCGCCCCGGGATCTCCCGGGGCGCCCTTCTTCGTGCGTGGTGTCTCAGCTCGCGGTGTCCTCGCGGCGCACCGAGAGCAGGTCCTCCAGCTGTTCCTCGCGGGCCTGCGCGGCCACGAACAGCAGCTCGTCGCCCGCCTCCAGGGAGTCGTCGCGGGTCGGGGTGAGTACCCGGGTGCCCCGGATGATCGTGACCAGCGAGGTGTCCTGCGGCCACTCCACATCGCCGACCTGGGTGCCGGCCAGGGCCGACTCCTCGGGCAGGGTCAGCTCGACCAGGTTGGCGTCGCCATGGCTGAAGCGCAGCAGCCGGACCAGGTCGCCGACGCTCACCGCCTCCTCGACCAGGGCGGACATCAGACGCGGGGTGGAGACGGCGACGTCGACGCCCCAGGACTCGTTGAAGAGCCATTCGTTCTTGGGGTTGTTGACGCGGGCGACGACGCGCGGGACGCCGTACTCCGTCTTCGCCAGCAGGGAGACGACCAGGTTCACCTTGTCGTCGCCGGTCGCGGCGATCACCACGTTGCAGCGCTGGAGCGCCGCCTCGTCCAGGGATGTGATCTCGCAGGCGTCGGCGAGCAGCCACTCCGCCTGCGGGACGCGCTCGACCGAGATCGCGGTCGGCGCCTTGTCGATGAGCAGGACCTCGTGGCCGTTCTCCAGCAGCTCGCCCGCGATCGAGCGGCCGACGGCGCCGGCACCGGCAATGGCGACCCTCATCAGTGACCGCCCTCCTCTTCGGGACCCTGGGCGAACGCCGCCTCGACCTTGTCGACCTCATCGGTGCGCATCATCACGTGCACCAGGTCGCCCTCCTGCAACACCGTCTGCGAGCTGGGCAGGATGGCCTCGCCGAGCCGGGTCAGGAACGCCACCCGGACGCCCGTCTCCTCCTGGAGCCTGCTGATCTTGTGACCCACCCAGGACGTGGCGGTGTGCACCTCGGCGAGCTGGACACCACCGGTGGGGTCGCGCCACAGCGGCTCGGCGCCCGAGGGGAGCAGCCGGCGCAGCATCTGGTCGGCGGTCCACCGCACGGTCGCGACCGTGGGGATGCCGAGGCGCTGATAGACCTCGGCGCGGCGGGGGTCGTAGATACGGGCCGCGACGTTCTCCACGCCGAACATCTCGCGGGCCACGCGCGCGGAGATGATGTTGGAGTTGTCGCCGCTGGAGACGGCGGCGAAGGCGCCGGCCTCCTCGATGCCCGCCTCGCGCAGGGTGTCCTGGTCGAAGCCGATACCGGTGACCCGGCGGCCGCCGAAACCGGGGCCGAGTCGGCGGAAGGCGGTGGGGTCCTGATCGATCACAGCGACCGTGTGCCCCTGTTGTTCCAGGGTCTGGGCGAGAGCGGAACCCACTCTTCCGCAGCCCATGATGACGATGTGCACGACCGTCCTTCCAGATGTCAAGAGATACTGCTCGGCGAGATCAGGGTCTCAGATCGACGCCCAAGCTACACACGCGCACTAGGACGTAGGCACCCCTGTGCACGGTTGCCGCGCGATCGGGTCGATCAGCGGCGGCTGATGCTGCGGACGCTGGCCAGGGTCAGGATTCCGAGGCCGACGAGTGCGGCGGCGGCGCCGATCAGCTGGGCGGTGGTGGCCATGGGACCTCCTGGAGCGGCAACGGCCGGGAAAACGGGCGGGTTTTGTCATATAGGCATGGCGATGCCGGGAGCCGCGGAATCCGCAGCCGCGACGCCCTCGATTTCACCCGGAGGGCAGGGGACCGGCGGAACTGGGGTGGCGGGTGGGCGGCAGCCCGTTCGAACGCCTACGATCCTCTGTTGTGTCCAAACTGACCGACGTGCCCAAACGGATTCTGATCGGGCGCGCTCTGCGCAGTGATCGGCTCGGGGAAACGCTCCTGCCGAAGCGCATCGCACTCCCCGTCTTCGCATCCGACCCGCTGTCCTCTGTGGCGTACGCGCCCGGCGAGGTCCTGCTGGTCCTGTCCATCGCGGGTGTGTCGGCCTACCACTTCAGCCCCTGGATCGCGCTCGCGGTCGTGGTCCTGATGTTCACGGTGGTCGCCTCCTACCGGCAGAACGTGCACGCCTACCCGAGCGGCGGCGGCGACTACGAGGTCGCCAACACCAACCTCGGCCCCAAGGCGGGCCTCACCGTGGCCAGCGCGCTGCTCGTCGACTACGTCCTGACCGTCGCCGTGTCCATCTCCTCCGGCGTGGAGAACCTCGGTTCGGCCGTGCCGTTCGTGGTCGAGAACAAGGTGCTGTGCGCCGTAGCCATCATCGTGCTGCTGACGCTGATGAACCTGCGCGGCGTGAAGGAGTCCGGCAGCCTCTTCGCGATCCCGACGTACGTCTTCGTCGCCGGTGTCTTCATCATGATCACCTGGGGTGCGTTCAAGGGCCTGGTCCTGGACGACTCGATGGCCGCCCCGACCGCGGACTACGAGATCAAGCCCGAGCACGAGGGCCTGGCCGGCTTCGCCCTGGTCTTCCTGCTGCTGCGCGCCTTCTCCTCCGGCTGCGCGGCGCTCACCGGCGTCGAGGCGATCAGCAACGGCGTCCCCGCCTTTCGCAAGCCCAAGTCCCGGAACGCGGCGACCACGCTCGCCCTCATGGGCGGCCTCGCGGTCACCATGTTCTGCGGCATCATCGGGCTCGCCATGGCCACCGATGTGCACATGGCGGAGAACCCGGCCAAGGACCTCGTCCACAACGGCGTGCCCGTCGGTGAGGACTACGTCCAGGACCCGGTGATCTCACAGGTCGCGGCCGCCGTCTTCGGGGACGGCACGTTCTTCTTCATCCTGCTCGCCGCCGCCACCGCCCTGGTCCTCTTCCTCGCGGCCAACACCGCGTACAACGGCTTCCCGCTGCTCGGCTCGATCCTCGCCCAGGACCGCTACCTGCCGCGCCAGCTGCACACCCGCGGCGACCGGCTCGCCTTTTCCAACGGCATCGTGCTGCTGGCCGGCGCCGCCGCCCTGCTGGTGTGGATCTACGGGGCCGACTCCACGCGGCTGATCCAGCTGTACATCGTCGGTGTCTTCGTCTCCTTCACGCTCAGCCAGATCGGCATGGTCCGGCACTGGAACCGGCACCTGCGTACCGAGACCGACCAGGCCAAGCGCCGCCACATGGTCCGCTCCCGCGCGATCAACACCTTCGGCGCCTTCTTCACCGGCCTGGTGCTCGTCGTCGTCCTGGTCACCAAGTTCACGCACGGCGCCTGGGTCGCCCTGCTCGGCATGGTGATCTTCTACGTGACCATGAGCGCGATCCGGAAGCACTACGACCGGGTCTCCGAGGAGATCGCCGCGCCCGAGGGCCCGAGCGACGACAGCGTGCGCCCCTCCCGGGTGCACTCCCTGGTCCTGGTCTCCAAGATCCACCGCCCCACGCTGCGCGCCCTCGCCTACGCCAAGCTGATGCGCACGGACACCCTGGAGGCGCTCAGCGTCAACGTCGACCCGGCCGAGACCAAGGCGCTCAAGGCCGAGTGGGAGCGACGCGGCATCGACGTACCGCTGAAGGTCCTGGACTCGCCGTACCGCGAGATCACCCGGCCGGTCATCGAGTACGTCAAGAACCTGCGCCGGGAGTCGCCGCGCGACGCCGTGTCCGTGATCATCCCCGAGTACGTCGTGGGCCACTGGTACGAGCATCTGCTGCACAACCAGAGCGCCCTGCGCCTGAAGGGCCGGCTGCTGTTCACGCCGGGTGTCATGGTGACGTCGGTGCCCTACCAGCTCCAGTCCTCCGAGGTCGCCAAGAAGCGGGCCCGCAGGCGGCAGGAGTGGAACGCGCCGGGTTCCGTGCGGCGTGGCCCGGCGGTGGAGCGGACGAAGGACTCCTCGAAGCAGTCGTAGACTGGTGGGCTGTTGTCGGGCCCGTCGGTCTGTTGTCCCGTAGTTCCTTCCTCACGTATCTGGAGTCACCCCGCCATGCAGGCAGAACCGAAGAACTCGCAGGTGGGGTCGCTCGTCGGGCGGGAGTACGAGGTCGAGGTCGGGCCCGTTGCGCACGGCGGCCACTGTATTGCCCGCACCGACGAAGGCCAGGTGCTCTTCGTCCGGCACACGCTGCCCGGTGAGCGGGTCGTCGCCCGGGTCACCGAGGGCGAGGAGGGCGCCCGCTTCCTGCGCGCGGACGCGGTGGAGGTGCTGTCGGCGTCCAAGGACCGCATCGAGGCGCCGTGTCCCTACGCCGGTCCGGGCCGCTGCGGCGGCTGCGACTGGCAGCACGCCAAGCCGGGCGCGCAGCGCAGGATGAAGGGCGAGGTCGTCGCCGAGCAGCTCGCGCGGCTGGCCGGGCTGACGCCCGAGGAGGCCGGCTGGGACGGCACGGTGATGCCCGCCGAGGGCGACAAGCTGCCGGCGGGGGAGGTGCCGCAGTGGCGCACGCGCGTGCAGTACGCGGTGGACCCCGACACCGGCCGGGCGGGTCTGCGCCGACACCGCTCGCACGAGGTCGAGCCGGTCGAGCACTGCATGATCGCGGCCGAGGGCGTCAGCGAGCTCGGCATCGAGCAGCGGGACTGGTCCGGGATGGAGTCGATCGAGGCCATCGCGGCGACCGGCTCGCAGGACCGCCAGGTGATCCTCACGCCCCGGCCGGGCGCCCGGCTGCCGATCGTGGAGCTGGACAAGCCGGTGTCGGTGATGCGGGTCGAGGAGAAGGACGGCGGGATCCACCGGGTCCACGGCCGCCCCTTCGTCCGCGAACGCGCCGACGGCCGCACCCACCGGGTCGGCAGCGGCGGCTTCTGGCAGGTGCACCCGAAGGCGGCGGACACGCTGGTGACGGCCGTGATGCAGGGGCTGCTGCCGCGCAAGGGCGAGATGGCACTCGACCTCTACTGCGGCGTGGGCCTGTTCGCGGGCGCCCTCGCCGACCGCCTCGGCGACCAGGGCGCGGTCCTCGGCATCGAGTCCGGCAAGCGCGCGGTGGAGGACGCCCGGCACAACCTCGCCGACTTCGACCGGGTGCGCATCGAACAGGGCAAGGTCGAGGCGGTGTTGCCGCGGACGGGCATCACCGAGGTCGACCTCGTCGTCCTGGACCCGCCCCGGGCGGGCGCGGGCCGCAAGACGGTCGAGCACCTGTCGTCCCTGGGCGCCCGCCGCATCGCGTACGTCGCCTGCGACCCGGCGGCCCTGGCCCGGGATCTGGGGTACTTCCGGGACGGGGGGTACCGGGTGCGGACGTTGCGGGTGTTCGATCTGTTCCCGATGACGCATCACGTGGAGTGCGTGGCGATTCTGGAGCCTGCCGAGAAGAAGGGGCGCTGACTCCGGTACTCGGGGGCGGTTCGGTGTGCGTGGTCCTCGTGGAACGGGCGGCTACTTCTCGGCCGCCCGGAGGCGCTCGGCCGCCGAGTCGCCGCGCCGGCCGACCGGTACGACGCCCGTCGCGGCGGCGAGGCCGTAGGCGGGCATGTCGACGTACACCGATTCGTAGGAGCCCGCCGGGACGAGGAACGTCTCGTGCCAGATGCCCACCTGGCCCTCCCCCCCCGAGGAGCCGTTCCTTGTCGGACCAGTACTGGACGACGTAGAAGTCTCGGAGGCCGCCGTAGAGGACCTTGTAGCCGAGAAGTCCACTGCTCTTTTCCTGTGACAGCTCGCGCAGCATGCGCGGCATCGACATGAAGGCCGGCAGCCAACTGGAGAACGCTCGCAGCCGGTTGATCCGCAGCCCGATGTGGAAGATGACGACGTCGGGGGTGAGAATTCCCCACAGCACCACCTGGGCCACATTGGCTATGACGTACCAGAAGGCGTGGATCCGCAGGCCCTACTTCATGAGCACGGCCGTCTCGATGAGAGCCACCGTCGCGCCCGGCCGGGAGACGAACACCATGTGCGAAGCGCCCTCGACCACCTGGGTCTTCGCGCAGGAGCGCTGGGCCATGAACTCCTGCGCCGCTGGCGGGCTCGCCCAGGGCGGCGCCGGTGGCCGGGCGTTGTGTGATCGAGTAGAGGGCGGCTTCCTCCGCCGACACGTCGGCCGCGAAATGGGAGTGGAAGACCTGCGGGTCGATGTAGAGGTCGACCTGTCCGTCGGGCAGCGGCACCGGTTTCAGGGACTCGCCCACGGTGCTGCCCGGGAACTTCCCGACCAGCGACTGCGCGCCTCCCCCCGTCCGGTACGAACGCCGCCGGGTAGACCAGTGCTTTCACGTTCGGATTTCCCACGGCGGCAGTGGAGATGACCGCACTGCCGTACGAGTGCCCCACCAGCACGATCGGTCCCTCGATGCTGTCCAGCAGTGCCTTGTGGCGTGTGGGCGGGCTTCGCCCTCACCACCGGGGGCCTGCTCCTGTACGTCCTGACCGTCGCCCGGGTGAAGCAGGCGCCCGTTCCGGTGCGCGCCTGAACAGCCCGACCCTCGCGGTGAACACCGCCTCACCTTCTGCCGTAGGGGAAGGCGATGGGCGACCGTGGCAGGTGATCACGTGAGGGCGTACGACGGTTCGGGCGACCGCCCGCGGCCGGATCGCGCCGTGGCGTGCGCGCGGGCCGGGCTGTTCGCGCTCGTCGGCAGTGTGCTCGCCGCGCTCGGTCACCACGCGGTCGCCGAGGGCGCGGTGCCCTGGCGGCTCGTGGCGGCCTTCGCCGCGGCCCAGTTCGTCCTGGTGCGGCCCGTGGCGGGCCGCCGCTTGTCCTTGCCCGTGGTCATCGGCTGCACGCTCGCGGCGCAGGGCGGGCTGCATCTGGCCCTGAGCCGGGCCGGTGGCGGGCATGGGGACGGGTCGTACGGTCATGAAGGGCACGTCGGTCATCCCGGGACGGCGACGGGGGACGGGCAGGTCTGGCACGACGCCGGGTCGGCCATGACCGCCGCCCATCTGCTGGCCGCCCTTGTCGCGGCCTGGTTGCTGCACCGTGCCGACACGGCCGTCACCGTGGCGTCGGCGGCCGCCCGGACCGTGCGCGCGGTCGCGGGCGCCGCGCTGGCCCGGGTGCTGCCACGCCTGCCCTCCGGGGATGTCGGCAGGCCGTCGGGCGCACGGCTGCCCGGCCGCTTCGCCGACCCGGCCACCCCACGGACGCACACGCTGCAACACGCGCTGGTGCGCAGGGGACCACCGGGACACGAGCACGTCCCGGTCCTTCCCCCACCCGGGCCTGGCTTCGGCCTGCCCGGCTCTCGGCATCAGCAAGGAGTTCCCCATGTCCCTCCCCATGCCCACGTTCACGCACGCCCTCGGACGGACCGCGCGACGGTCGGGTGTCGTCGGCGCCCTCGCCCTGATGGCCACCGTCGCCCTGGCCGGCCCGGCCGCCGCCCACGCGGAGGTCGAGTCCGACACCGCGCAGGCCCTGGCCGAGAACGTCACCCTCGGCTTCGTCTCGGAGGCCGAGTCCGGCAGCGCGGGCTTCACCGAGATGCGGGTCGTCCTGCCCGCGGGTATCGCACCGGGTGATGTCACGCTCGTGGCGGCGCCCAAGGGCTGGAAGTTCAAGGCCACGGACGACGGTTACACCGTGGGCGGCCCCAAGCTCGCCGTCGGCACGGACGCCGAGTACAAGGTGAAGGTCCGGCAGCTGCCGGACGCGAAGGAACTCGCGTTCAAGACCGTCGAGACCTACAGCGACGGCGAGATCTCCCGGTGGATCGAACTGCCCGGCGGTGGCGTGGAGTCCGAACAGCCCGCGCCGGTACTGAAGTTGAAGGCCGCGGCACCGGGTGCGGAACCCATCGGCCCCAGCCCGACGCCGTCGGCCGCCGCGTCATCCGCCCCCGCCGAGACGTCCGCCGAGACTCCCGACGCCGCCGCCGATACTGCCGCCGACGAGGACGAAGGCAGCTCGCGAGGGACGGTCATCGGGGTGGCGGCCGTGGCGCTGCTCGCCCTGGGTGGCGGCGCGTGGTGGCTGGTGAGGCGTCGCGCCGCCGGGGCCGACAGCTGATCCCTCGCGGGCGGTTCGCTCGTCGGTCACCGGGGGCCGTCGTCCGGCGCCGTGGCGGGTGCCGCCCCCGTCCGCAGGTTCCACCGCCCGGCCCGTCCGGTGAGCTGGACGGTGGTGAGCGGGGGCACGTCCACGCGCCAGAAGGAGTGCAGGGGAGCGGAGAGCGCGTGGAGGATCGCCGCGCGGGCCGCCGCCTGCTCGACCACGGCCACCATCCGCCCCGTGTCCGGCGGCAGCGCGTCGGCCCAGGCGGCGACCCGTGCGCACAACCCGGCGACGGACTCGCCGCCGTGCGGAGACGCGTGCGGGTCGGTCAGCCAGGCGGCGAATCCGTCCGGCTCGTCGGCCGCGACCCGGTCCAGGGTGCGGTCCCGCCAGCGGCCCATGTCCAGGTCGCGCAGTTCGGGTTCGACGGCCACGGCTTCCCACCCCAGCGCCGTGGCCGTGCGGCGGCACCGCAGCGACGGCGCCGTGTACCGGTCGCCGGCCGAGGGCAGCGTCCCGGCCATCCGGCGCGCCCGCTCCAGCGCCCTGTCGTCGGGCACGGCATCGGCGAAACGCACCGTGTCCGTCGCGGGCGCGGCGGCGCACACCAGCGTCAATCGGACGGTCATGGCATCCCCTTCGCGGCAGGTCCCGGCGTCGGCCGCCCATCGTAGGGTGGCGTACGCCATGTTGGCCGGAACCCGTATTGCCCCTACCATCTGGGCGACAGGACGACGGCGCCACGGAAGTCCGGTGCAAGTCCGGCACGGTCGCGCCACTGTGTGCCGCCCCTCCCCGTGAGGTGGTGGTGAGTCAGACCCAAGCCGTCGTCGAGTGCTCCACACGATGCGGGACGCGTGTTCCCGAGGAGGTCTCGCCATGGCGCAGTCCACCGCTGCCCCCACCCCCACTTCCACCACCCAGACCCTCACGCCACTGCCGCTGCGGGCCATCGCCCCGTGGGCGGTGTTCTTCGGCGTCCTGATGCTCGTCCTGCTCTACTTCGTCGGCGCCGAGCAGGGCGCCACCGCCGTCGTGTCCGGTGAGGGCGTTCATGAGTGGGTGCACGACGCCCGCCATCTGCTCGGCTTCCCCTGCCACTGAGACGGGGCGAGCACCGATGAACTCCACTGTCGTGCGCGCCCTGTTGGTGCGCGGCATGCTCGCGGGGCTGGGCGCCGGGACACTGGCGCTGATCTTCGCGTACCTCGTGGGCGAGGGTCCGGTCGACGCGGCCATCGCCTTCGAGTCCGGCAACGCCCATCACGAGGCCGGCGGGGAGGAACTCGTCAGCCGGAGCGTGCAGTCCACGGCCGGTCTGGCCACGGGTGTCCTCGTCTTCGGGATCGCGGTCGGCGGTATCGCCGCCCTGGCGTTCTGCTTCGCGCTGGGCCGCATCGGCCGGTTCGGGGCGCGCGCCACCGCCGCGCTGACCGCGCTCGGCGCGTTCGGGGCCGGGTACCTGGTGCCGATGCTGAAGTACCCGGCCAGCCCGCCCGCCGTGGGCAACCCCGACACCATCGACAAACGGACCGCGCTGTTCTTCCTGATGATCGCGCTCAGCGTGCTGCTGACGATCGCGGCGGTGCTGCTCGGCCGCCGGATCGCACCGCAACTGGGCAACTGGAACGCCTCCGTCGTCGCGGGCGGAGCCTTCCTGGCGGTGATGACCGTCGCGATGGTCTTCCTCCCCTCCGGCGAGAACGTGCCCGAGGGTTTCCCGGCGACGGACCTGTGGGAGTTCCGCCTCGCCTCCATCGGCATCCAGGCGGTGCTGTGGACGGCGTTCGGCGTGCTCTTCGGACATCTGGCGGAACGCGTCCTCGAACCCGAGCCCGCCGCCCGGAAGGTTTCCGTGGCAGCCGTCTGAGCCCGCAGGAACAGCACATGACCCGCCGGGGGCGCGACCGGCGGGTCATGCCGTTTGCGCACGAGCCCGGTCAGCGCCCGACCTGCACCGGCAGGTCCGCGAGGCGCCATTCGAGCATGCCGTCGTTGAGCCGGACCGCCCGCCGTCCGTGCTCGGCGAGGAGGCGTACGGCGTCGTAGGCGAGGGCGCAGTACTCGCCGCGGCAGTAGACGACGACCTCCGTGTCCTCGGCCAGTTCGCCGATCCGGTCGGCCAGTTCCGCGACGGGGAGGGAGACCGCGCCGGGGATGTGGCCGGCGAGGTACTCCTCCAGCGGCCGCACATCGAGCACCACCACGTCGCCGGCCCCGACCCGGGCCAGGAGCTCCTCGTGGGTGACCTCGGTGGCGCCGTCCTCGCCGAGGTAGGCGTCGCGGGCGGCGGGGACGGCGGCCTGGTGGTGCTCGGCGACCTTGCGCAGCAGCGCGAAGAGCCGGGCGACGTCGTCACCGGCGAGCCGGTAGTGGATCCGGACGCCCTCGCGGCGGGTGGCGACGAGACCGGCCTGCTTGAGCGTCTGCAAGTGGGCCGAGGCGGTGGTCAGGTTCAGCCCGGCGGCCTTCGAGAGGGCGTCGACGGTGCGCTCGCCCTGAGCGAGCAGATCGAGCAGTTCCAGGCGCTTTCCACTGGCCAGGGCCTTGCCGCTGGCCGCGAACGCGTCGTAGAGGGCGGCCTTGCCGCCGCTCGTGGTGGCGTCCCGCATTGCTTCCTCCAAATATCTATGGATTACTGTAACTGAAGCGCGGCGGTGACGCTCCCCGCCCGGCGCATCCTCCGGGAAGGACAGCACGATGGGATTCGCCGACGATCATCTGATTCCGCTGGTCGACCACGGGCTGGGCAACAGCGCCTACCTCGTGGACCTGGGCGACGGCCGCGCGCTCGCCGTGGACGCCGGCCGTGACCTGCGAGCCCTGCACACGGCGGCCGGGCGGCGTGGTCTGACCGTGGCGTACGCGGCCGACACGCACCTGCACGCCGACTTCCTCTCCGGCGCCGTCCAGCTCGGCCACGACCACGGCGCCGCGATCCTCGCCTCCGCCGCCGGGCACCGTTCCTTCGATCACCGGGGCCTGACCGACGGCGAGGAGGCCGACCTCGGCGGACTGACGCTGCGCGCGCTGGCCACGCCGGGGCACACCGACGAGCACCTCGCCTTCCTGCTCCTCGACGACGGCCGCGCACTCGGCGTGTTCACCGGCGGCTCGCTGATCGTGAACTCCGCCGCCCGCACCGACCTGCTCGGCGCCGACCGCACCGAGGAACTCGCCCGCGCCCAGTTCCACTCGCTCCGGCGCCTGACCGCGCTGCCGGACGACACTGCGGTGTGGCCCACCCACGGCGCCGGCTCGTTCTGCTCCGCCCCGCCCGGGACCGAGCGCACCTCCACGATCGGCGCCCAGAAGCGGGACAACCCCCTGCTCGCGGCAGCCGACGAGGACACGTTCGTACGGCGGCTCGTCACCGGCCCCGGCACCTACCCCGCCTACTTCGACCGCCTCGCCGAGGCCAACCGGCGCGGACCCGGCCTCCTGTCCGGCACGCCACGGCTGCCGGACCTCACCGCCGAACAGGTCCGCGCCCTCATGGCCGACGGCGGCCATGTCGTCGACGCACGCCCCGCCGCGGACTACGCCGCCGGACACATCCCCGGCTCCGTGGCGATTCCGCTGCGCGGCCAGTTCGGTACCTGGCTGGGCTGGCTGCTGCCCGACACCGCCCCGCTCGCCTTCGTCACCGCCGACGCACAGGATCCGGACGACATCGTCTGGCAGGCGTACAAGATCGGATACGAACGCCTCGCCGGCCGTCTCGCGGGCGGCATGCCCGCCTGGACGGCCGCCGGGCACCGGCAGGCGACCACCGCGTTCCTCCCCGCCGACCGCACGCACGGCCGTTCCTACGTCGATGTGCGCCAGGAGTCCGAGTTCGCCGCCGGGCATGTCCCCGGCTCGATCCACATCGAACTCGGCACCCTCGCCGAGGCGTCCGCGGCCGCT
Source organism: Streptomyces cinnabarinus (assembly GCF_027270315.1). Lineage (NCBI taxonomy): Bacteria > Bacillati > Actinomycetota > Actinomycetes > Kitasatosporales > Streptomycetaceae > Streptomyces > Streptomyces cinnabarinus. The sequence continues at coordinate 6,676,138 of NZ_CP114413.1, forward strand.
CCCGTCGGCGCGGTCGTGGCCTGCGGACACGGCGAGCGCGCCATGACCGCCGCCAGCCTGCTGGAACGCGCCGGTCACACCGACGTCGCGGTGCTCGACGGCGGACCCGCCGACTACGCCGCCGCGCACGGACAGGAACTCGTCCAGGGCCCGGAGGGCACCCACCCGTGAAGGCCGTCCCCGCGCCCAGCGCCCCGGCCGGCACCCCGGGCCGCCCCGTACGCCTCGGTCTGCGCGAGAACTGGCCCCAGTTCACGCTGCTGGTGATCGTGAATGTCGCCGTGGGCGGTCTGGTGGGCCTGGAGCGCACCACCGTTCCACTGATCGGCTCCGAGACCTTCGGCCTCACCAGCGACCTCGCCGTGTTCTCCTTCATCATCGCCTTCGGACTGACCAAGGCCCTGACCAACCTCGCGGCGGGCGCGCTGACCGCCCGCTTCTGCCGTAAGCAACTGCTGGTGGCGGGCTGGCTGATCGGCGTTCCGGTGCCGTTCGTCCTCGCCTGGGCGCCGTCGTGGGGCTGGATCGTCGCCGCCAATGTCCTCCTCGGCCTGAACCAGGGCCTGACGTGGTCGATGACGGTCAACATGAAGATCGACCTCGTCGGCCCCGCCCGCCGGGGACTGGCCACCGGCCTCAACGAGGCCGCCGGGTACACGGCCGTCGGCGTCACCGCTCTGCTCACCGGCTACCTCGCCACGAGCCACGGTCTGCGGCCCGTACCGGAGCTCATCGGCGTCGTCTTCGTCGTCGCGGGCCTCGGCCTGTCCCTCGTCGTCCGGGACACGGCCGACCATGTCGCCCTCGAACTCGCCCACCACGCGGGGCCCTTGCCCACCGACGAGGACACCGGCCTGAAGGCCACCTTCGCACGCACCTCCTGGCGCGACCGCTCCCTGCGCGGCGCCAGTCAGGCCGGTCTCGTCAACAACCTCAACGACGGCCTCACCTGGGGTGTCTTCCCGCTCCTGTTCACCGACCACGGCCTCGGCATCGCAGCCGTCGGCCTGATCAAGGGCCTCTATCCCATCCTGTGGGGCATCGGCCAGATCCCCAGCGGCCACCTCGCCGACCGCATCGGCCGCAAACCCCTCATCGTCACCGGCATGCTCGTCCAGGCCGCGGGGTTCGTCCTCGCACTCGTCCTGCTCGACCGGCCGCTCCTCGCGGGGATCCTCTCCGCGGTCGCCCTCGGCCTGGGCACCGCCCTGGTCTACCCGGCCCTCATCGCCTCGGTCTCCGACCACGCCCACCCCGCCTGGCGCGCCAACGCTCTTGGCACGTACCGCTTCTGGCGCGACATCGGCTATGCCGCCGGCGCCCTCGTCGCCGGTGTCCTCGCCGACACCCTCGGCCTCGATGCCACGGTCGTCGCCGCCGCCGTCCTCACCGCGGGCTCCGGACTGCTCGCCGCCCGCTGGATCACCGAGCAGCGGCCGGCTGTCAGTGGTGGCCACTAGTTTGGAGTCACTGGAGATCGGCCGTATCGGCTCGGCCAGACCTTGGGGAGGGGTGTGCTGTGTCCGCTGCGCAGGCACGACAGTCGGGGAACACGACGTATCTGGAGCTGTCCCAGGAGAGCGGAAGCGCTCACAAGTTCTACGAGGTGACCGTCGAGGGGACGACCGTCTCCGTGCGGTACGGACGGATCGGCGTGGACGGGCAGCGTCAGACCTCCACCTTTCCGACCGTCGAGAAGGCGCGGGCAGCGGCGGCGAAGAAGATCGCCGAGAAGGTGCGCAAGGGGTATGCGCCCGCCGTTCAGGGGCAGCGCGCGGCCCGGCCCGTGACGCGCCGTCAGGTGACGTCCGCCCCGTCCACGGCGCGGGCCACCGCTCCGGTGCTGTGGCGGTTCCGTACCGGCGCCTCCGCGTTCGGCATCCATGTCGACGAGGACCGCTGCTGGATCGGCAACCAGGACGGCGACGTGTACAACCTGGGCCACGACGGCGAGGTGCTGGCGCACTACTCCCTGCCCGACGGGGTGAAGTGCCTGGTGGCGGACGACTTCTGGATCTACGCGGGCTGTGACGACGGGCGGGTGTACGACCTCTCGGCGAAGGTGCCGTTCGCCGCCTACGACATCGCGGCCGACGTGGACATCTTCTGGCTGGACATCCACGCGGGCGTGCTGAACGTCTCGGACCGCGACGGCGGTCTGACGGTCATCGACCACGAGGACGAGCTCCAGTGGTCGCGCAACTCGTCCGGGGAGCACGGCTGGATGGTGCGGGCCGACGACCGCGCCGTGTACCACGGGCACAGCAGCGGTGTGACGGCCTACGCGGCGGACGGCACCCGCCAGCTCTGGCACACCGCGACCGGCGGCAATGTGCTCTTCGGCTGGCAGGAGCAGGACGCGGTCTACGCCGGGACGGGGCGGCGGGTCGTCCAGCGGCTCGCCAAGTCCACCGGTCTCGTCGAGGCCTCCTACCCGTGCGACGCCGCGGTGTACTCGTGCGCCACGTCCCCCGGCGGGCGGTACGTCTTCGCGGGCGACTCCGCCTCCTCCGTCTACTGCTTCACCGCCGACGGCACACGGTTGTGGAAGCTCGGCACGGGCGGCGGCTCGGCGCTCTCCATGCAGTACCACGACGGACGGCTCTACACCGTCTCCACCGACGGCTCGCTCGCCTGCATCGACGCGAGCGAGGCCGCGATCACCGCCGCGCAGTCGGGCACCGTCCCGGTCGCCGCCGACATCAAGCTGGCGGCCGCCCTGCCGACGTACGCGCCCCTGACCACGGCCGCCTCCGTCGCCACGGTCAGCGTCGTCCCGGCGGCGGGGAGCGGAGTCGTCGTGGAGTGCTTCGAGCAGGGCGGCCGCGTGCGCGTGCGTGTCGTCTCCGAAGGCTATGAGCCGGGCTGGAACGTCCAGTTCCCCCGCGCGATCCGCCAGCCCGGCGCCCGCTATGTGGTGGATGCCCTGCACTCCGCCCCGGGTGGCTTCTACCGGGTGCGCGGAGAGATCAGGCGGCTGGTGTGACGGGTCAGTTGGCCAGGGCCATGCGGTCGACGTAGGCGACCTTCACGGACTTGATGTCGGACAGCTCGTGGCCCTTCTCCAGGGTCACGTACTCGTCGAACTCGCCCTTGTCGGAGTCGGACTTGCCGGCGGCCAGGTGCGTCGTACCGATGTAGGTCTGGCCGACGAAGTCGCCGTCCTCGTCGAAGCCGTTGACGATGACGGAGTAGTTGGCGTGCTCGTCACCCTTGTTGGTGATCTTGTAGGTGAACTCGTAGGTCGGGGCGTCCGAACCGCTGTACGAGTCGCAGTCGTTGTACGCGTACTCGTCGGTGTCGCTGCAGTCCTCGTACGAGTCGCCGCTGTCGCTGATGAGTTTCCCGCCCGAGACCTCGACGTGGTCCAGCGGGTCGCTGTCCCCGGCCAGCGCCCACCAGCCGATGCCGCCGCCCGCGAGGAGCACGGCGACGGCGGCGCCGACTATCAAGCCACGCTTGCTCCGACGGCCCGGCGGGGCGGCGCCCCAGGGCTGGGGTGCCGTGGGCGGCACCGGGGGCATCGGAGGGAGCGAGGACCCCACGAGTTCGGGCTCGGAGATGGCGGGTCGGGGGTCCGGCTGCTGTGGCGCCTTGTCGTTCAACTGGTTCTGCCTGTCATGAGGAGTGGACACAGGGGCAGTGGAGGTCGGTTCCGCCCGCCTCGATGATCTCACCGAGTGGACCGACTACGACCCCGCTGTGTCCCTGATCGCCTCGACGATCCCGCTCTGCGCCACGCTCGTCGCGATGTCCGTGGGGGTGCCGGTGCGGACGGCGCTCGCGAAGTGGGCGAGTGTGTTCGCGCACTGGTTGTCCGGCGGCAGGGTGCGCCGCTCCTGGTGGTCGTGGTGGTCGACGCGGATCAGGGGGCGGTGGTCCGCCGGGGTGGTGAAGGCGTGGTCCACCGTGATCTGGCCCGTGGTGCCCAGGAGTTGGTAGCGGGAGACGTAGAAGTGCTCCATGCCGAAGGTGAGGTGGGCGGTGACTCCGGTGGGGGTGCGGAGCAGCGCGGCGCCCGCTGTGTCCACCGCTTGGGGCGCGCCCCGGTGAAGGCTCGCCCCCAGCACCGTCAGGTCGTCACCGAGGAAGTACTGCGCCGCCCGTATCGGGTAACCCGCGCCGTCCAGCAGGGCTCCGCCGCCCAGGGCGGCGTCCAGCCGGTGGTCGCCGGCGGGGCGGGGCGGGATGGTGAACGCCGCCTGGAACGTGCGGAGTTCGCCGATCGCGCCGTCGGACAGCAGGGTGCGTACGTAGGCGTGCTGGGCGTGGTGGACGAACATGTAGTTCTCCATCAGCGCCAGGCCGGAGGAGGCCGCCCGTGCCGCGAGGGCGGCCGTCTCCCTCGCGTTCGTGGTCAGGGGCTTCTCAGCGAAGACGTGCTTGCCCGCGTCCAGGGCTGCCCGCACCCACCGCCCGCGCAGCGCCGGGGGCAGCGGGATGTACACCGCATCCACCTCGGGGTCGGTCAGGAGTTCCGCGTAGCCGGTCACCGCTCGGGTGCCGAAGCGGACGGCCACCTCCTTGGCCTTCTCGGGGGCGCGGCTGGCGACGGCCACCAACCGCAGCCCGCTGTCCGGGGTCAGGGCGGGCAGTACCTTGCGGATCGCTATGTCGGCGCAGCCGAGTAGGCCCAGGCCCACGGAAGGCATCCGGGATCCCCCTAGTCCATGAGGCAGGCGAGCAGTGAGCGGGCGACCACGTTGACGTGGTTGCCGTAGCGGACGAAGCCGGTGAGCTGGCGGCGGGTCATCCAGATGTAGTCGTCGGGCAGTCCGGCGGCCGGGAAGTCGTCCCCCACCTCGACCAGGAGGTAGCGGTTCTCCGCGTGGTGGAAGCGGCCGCCCTCCTCGGAGAGCACGGTGTCGAAGTGGATGCGGGAGGCGGGCGCGGAGAGCACCTGGTCGAGGAAGGGCGGGCGCTGCTGGGCGGGCAGGTGGGTGTAGTTGGCGGGGACGCAGTTCACCGTGGGGGACATCTCGACCACGTCCGAGGTGCCCGCCTCGCTCTGGGCGTGCACCAGCACCTGCCAGTCCGCGTCCGAGGCCGGGCGGCGGGCCAGGAAGGCGACCACTCCCCGGTCCACCGGGGCCAGCAGCGGCTGCGACCAGCGGGCCACCTCACGGCTGCTGGCCTCCACCTCGACTCCGAGCACGGTGAAGAAGGCTCCGCGCTCGTGCTCGATGCGCTCCGGTCCCCGGCTCCAGCCCTTCACCTGGTTCAGCGGGATGCGGCGGCGTTCCAGCACGTGGTTGCTGCGCGCCTCGGTGAACCAGCTGAGGATCTCGGCCTTCGTGTGCGGCTCGTCGCCGGTGCCGGACTGCTCGCCGTGCAGGAACGGCAGGCCCGACAGGACCGTCCTGGAGTCCATGTTGACGACGTTGTCGATCCGCAGCAGGTCCTTCAGCAGCTCCTGGCTCACCCAGCGGAAGCTGTCGTGTGCGGGGACCTCGGCGTCCTCGGGGATCTCGACGATCATGTTCCGGTTGCGTTTGGCGAGGAACCACGAACCCTGCTCGGACTGGAGGGAGTCGAAGACCCGCCGGCCCTGCCGGGGGTCCACGAAGTACTCCAGATAGGGCACCGCGCTCCCGCGGTGCACGCGCGTGTAGTTGCTGCGCGTCGCCTGGACCGTCGGGGACAGCTGGAGCGTGTTCACATTGCCCGGCTCCATCTTCGCCTGCATCAGGAAGTACGGCGTGCCGCCGAACCGCTTGACCAGGATCCCCAGGATGCCGATCTCGTCCTGGATGATGATCGGCTGCGTCCAGCTGCCGACGTCCTCGCCGAGGGACGCCTCGATCCCCTCCACGGTGAAGAAGCCGCCGCTGCGGTGCCCGAGGTTCCCGGTGCCGGGGTCGAAGTGCCAGCCGTCGAGCGCGTCGAGCGGCACCGGCGTCACCCGGTAGGTGTTCGCCGCCCGCCGCTCGTCGAACCACTCCAGGAACGCGGCCCGGTCCTCCAACGCCGCACTCACTGTCGCGCCTTGGCTTCCGCGTAGGTCTTCGCGTGGCCCAGCGTGGCGCGGCTGTTGGTGCCGAGCGCGTTGCGCAGGAAGGTGCGGGCCTCGGGGACGCCCGCGCTCTCGCCCAGGATCGCGTGGATGTTCCCGGTGTTGACGATCACCGTGTGCTGGGAGGTGGCGGTGGTGACGCCCCGGTCGTCCTCGACCAGGGTCCAGCGCCCGGTGTGCAGGGCCATCAGGGCGGGCAGCGTGGTCTGCTTGTAGACGATGCGGTCGTGCGGGAAGCACACCCGGACCGACTCGGTGGTGTGCGACGAGCCGTCCTTGGTCAGGGTGTCCATCCGCAGCACCTGCAGACCGGGCGTCTCCTCGGTCAGGTCCACCTCGGCGACGTGCGGCAGCCGGTCCTTCCAGCGGTCGGCCTCGTTGATGAAGTCGTACACGTCCTTGGCCGAGCCGTTGATCTCGACGCTGTCCTCGAAGGAGAGCATCAGGTCAGGGGCGCCGGTGGCCAGTTCGACGTTGGTCTTCAGCGCGGCGAGTTCCGCGCGGCTGTTGCGGTCCACGGCCTGGTCGATCCACTCCAGTCCGGCCGGGTCGTCGTCGACGGCCCGGTAGTCGTGCAGCAGCCGCAGGCGGGTGCGGCCCGGCTCCACGGCCTCGGCGATCCAGGTGCCGCCCATCGCGGCCACCGGGGGCGCCGACACCTCCTGGCGGAAGGTGATCCGCAGCGCCTCGGGGTCCAGGACACGGCGGGAGGTCCAGTTCTTCGCGGTGCCGTTGGCGGTGGCCCAGATCCGGATCCGCTCCTCGTTCCCGGTGTGCTCCACCCGCTCGACGAGCACGGAGGGCGGGAAGATCAGCGGCCAGTTCTCCACGTCGGCGATGAGCCGGTACACCTCGGCTGCCGGAGCCTCGATGGTGATCTCGTGCTCAACCTCGCGTACGGTCATGATCGTTGTCACCTCTCCGAAGTCGGCGGTACCTGTCGGGAGTTGCTCAGAAGTTGCCGAGACCGCCGCAGACGTTCAGGGCCTGCGCGGTGATGGAGGAGGCGGCGTCGGTGACCAGGTAGCCGACCAGACCGGCGACCTCCTCGGGGGTGGAGTACCGGCCGAGCGGGATCTTGGCCTGGAACTTCTCCAGGATCTTCTCCTCGCTGGTGTCGTACGCGGCCGCGTATCCCGAGCGCACCCGCTGCGCCATGGGCGTCTCCACATAGCCGGGGCAGACCGCGTTGACGGTGATCCCGGTGGGGGCCAGCTCATTGCCGAGCGCCTTGGTGAAGCCGACCACGCCGTGCTTGGAGGCCGAGTAAGGGGCGCCGAGCACGACTCCCTGCTTCCCCGCCGTCGAGGCGATGTTCACGATGCGGCCCCAGTCCTTGTGCCGCATGCCGCCCGTGTTCAGGACCTCACGGGTCATCAGGAACACGCTGTTGAGATTGGTGGCGATGACGTCCAGCCACAGCTCGTCCGCGATGTCGGCGGTGACCCCGCCACCGCTGCGGCCCGCGTTGTTGACCAGCACGTCGACCGTGCCGTACCGCTCGGCGGCGGCGCCCACGAAGCGCTGGACGTCCTCGGTGGAACGGACGTCGCACGGGCGGCCGTCGACGTCCAGGCCCTCGTCGCGCAGTTCCTTCACCGTGCGCAGCACGCTGTCCTCGGTACGGGCGCAGAGGAAGACCCGGTAACCCCGCTCTGCCAGCAGCCGGGTGGTGGCGAGGCCGATCCCGCTGGTCGCGCCGGTCACCACGGCCGTCCGTGACTCCTGCTCCGACATACATCCTCCTGACGGTGCTCCGGAAGGTCCGATCCACAAGGTCCGGACGACAGGGTCCGGACGACGCGGGGATGCTCACAGCAGCACCTGGAAGGGCGCTTGAAGGGACCTCAGGGACCGGACGACGTTCGGCACACCGTGCGCGGCTGTGGCGCCGCACCACTGCCGCTCCATCTGTGGTCGAGGACGTCTTCTCAGACTGACCCGGCTCGCGACACCCCGAGAGGCACCCGAGAGACGACCCGAGAGACATCCCAAGAGGTGACGACCCAAGAGGTGGCGATGACCCGGAGTTCCCGATTACCGAAACTCTTCTGTTTCCCGCACGCGGGCGCCGGCACCTCCGCCTTCGGCGGTTGGCCCGCGCGGCTCGGCGACGCGGCGCTGCCGGTACCCGTCCTGCTCCCCGGCCGCGACGGCAGACGCCGTGAACCCCGCGTCACCACGGTCCGCGGACTCTTCGCCGACCTGCTGCGCCACCACGGACCGCCGCCCGAGGAGCCGTACGTGCTGTACGGGCACAGCCTGGGCGGCCTGATCGCGTACTCCGTGGCCCGGGCCCTGGAGCGGACGGGCCGCCGCGGGCCGGAGCTCGTGGTGGTGGGCGCCTGTCCGCCGCCCGACTCCCGCACCCCCCTCGTGGACGCCTGCGACCTGCCCGACGACCGGCTGCTCGATGTGCTGGAGACGTTCGGCGCGGTGGAACCGGGCACCCCGCGCGGCGGCGTCTGGCAGCGCACGGCTCTCGGCGTCATCCGCGACGACCTGCGGCTCGCCCGCGAGCTGCGCCGGGCCGCCGACGCACCCCTCACCACCCCGCTGCTCACCGTCGCCGGCACCGACGACCCGCTGGCCGGTCCCCGGGTGATGGACGGCTGGCGGGCGTGGGCCGACGGCGTCCACGGGCAGCGGACCGTCGCCGGTGACCACCACTTCGTACGCGGCCGGGCCCTGCCCGAGCTGCTGGCCCGGCTGTGCCGCGACGTACGACGCCCCTCGCCCGCGGACGCAGCCCCTTACGAAAGGCAGCCGCTACTCATGAAAGGCAGCCGATGAACCGTCGTGTCGCCATCACCGGGATCGGTGTGGTCGCTCCAGGAGGGGTGGGAACGAAGGAGTTCTGGTCCCTGATCACCTCCGGCCGGACCGCCACCCGGTCCATCTCCACCTTCGACGCCGCCCAGTTCAGGTCGAGGATCGCCGCCGAGGCCGACTTCGACCCGCTGGAGCACGGCTTCAGCCCCGCCGAAGCCGAACGCCTCGACCGCGCCGCCCAGTTCGCCGTCGTCAGCGCCCGCGAGGCACTGCGCGACAGCGGCCTGGAGCAGGGCCTCGACCCGCTGCGCACGGGTGTCACCCTCGGCAGCGCGGTCGGCTGCACCATGGGCCTGGACGCCGAGTACAACGTCGTCAGCCAGGGCGGCAGCAGGTGGGAGGTGGACCACACCCTCGCCGTACCGCATCTCTTCGACTACTTCGTGCCGAGCTCCATGGCCGCCGAGGTCGCCTGGCGCTCCGGCGCCCAGGGGCCGGTGGCCACGGTGTCCACGGGCTGCACCTCCGGCCTCGACTCCCTCGGGCACGCGGTCGAACTGATCCGGGAGGGCAGCGCGGACGTGATGATCGCGGGCGCCACCGAGGCGCCCATCTCCCCGATCACCATCGCGTGCTTCGACGCCATCAAGGCCACCTCGCCGCGCAACGACGAACCCGAGACCGCCTCCAGGCCCTTCGACGCCTCCCGCAACGGCTTCGTGCTCGGCGAGGGATCCGCCGTACTCGTGCTGGAGGAGCTGGAAGCGGCCCGTCGGCGCGGTGCGCACATCTACGCCGAGATCGCGGGCTTCGCCACCCGCTGCAACGCGTACCACATGACTGGTCTCACCAATGACGGCCGGGAGATGGCCGAGGCGATCCGGGTCGCCCTGGACGAGGCGCGGCTCGACCGCACCGAGATCGGCTATGTCAACGCCCATGGCTCGGGCACCAAGCAGAACGACCGGCACGAGACGGCCGCCTTCAAGCGCAGCCTGGGCAGCCACGCCTACGACATCCCGGTCAGCTCCATCAAGTCGATGATCGGTCACTCGCTCGGCGCGATCGGCTCCCTGGAGGTCGCGGCCAGCGCCCTCGTCATCGAGCACGGAGTCATCCCGCCCACCGCGAACCTGCACACCGCCGACCCGGCCTGTGACCTGGACTACACCCCGCTCACCGCCCGGGAACAGCGCACCGACGCCGTCCTCAGCGTCGGCAGCGGCTTCGGCGGCTTCCAGAGTGCGATGGTCCTGATCCGCCCCGAGAAGGGAGACGCACGATGACAGCGCCCACGGCCACCGCGCCCCCCGTCGTCACGGGTATGGGCGTGGCCGCGCCCAACGGCTTCGGGCGGGAGAAGTGGTGGCAGGCGACCCTGGCCGGGGCGAGCGGCATCCGGGAGATCAGCCGGTTCGACGCCGACCGGTATCCGGCCCGACTCGCCGGGGAGGTCCGGGACTTCGACCCGGCCGAGCACACCCCGGGGCGGCTGCTGCCGCAGACCGACCACGTCACCCGGCTGGCGCTCGCCGTCGCGGACGAGGCCCTGGCCGACGCCGACGTCGACACCGCCGCACTGCCCGAGTACGCGGCGGGCGTGGTCACCGCCAGCTCCGCGGGCGGCTTCGAGTTCGGGCAGCGGGAGCTGGAGGCGCTGTGGAGCAAGGGCGGGCGCTACGTCAGCGCCTACCAGTCGTTCGCCTGGTTCTACGCCGTCAACACCGGCCAGATCTCCATCCGGCACGGGCTGCGCGGCCCCAGCGGGGTGCTCGTCACCGAGCAGGCGGGCGGGCTCGACGCGGTCGCCCAGGCCCGTCGGCAGGTGGTGCGCAAGGGCATCCGCCTCGTGGTCACCGGCGGCGTCGAGTCCGCGCTGTGCCCCTGGGGCTGGGCCGCCCAGCTCGCCGACGGCCGCCTCAGCACGGTCACCGATCCGGCCGGTGCCTATCTCCCGTTCTCCGCCGACGCCTCCGGGCATGTCGCCGGTGAGGGGGGAGCACTGCTGGTCGTGGAGGACGCGGCGGCCGCCCGGGAACGGGGCGCCGAGACCTACGGGACCATCGCCGGGTACGCGGCCACCTTCGACCCGGCCGCGCAGTCCGGCGAGGGTTCACGCCTCAAGGACGCCGCCGAACTGGCGCTCAGGGACGCGGGGTTGACCGCGGCCGACGTGGATGTCGTGTTCGCGGACGCGGCGGGCGTCCTGGCCGCCGACCGTACCGAGGCCCTGGCCCTTGCCGCGCTCTTCGGTCCGAACGGCGTTCCGGTCACCGCACCCAAGACGATGACCGGCCGGCTGTCCTCGGGCGGGGCCGCACTCGATCTGGCTGCGGCCCTGCTCTCCCTGCGCGACCAGGTGATCCCTCCGACCGTCAACGTCGACGGTCCCGCCCCGGGTCTGCCCATCGACCTGGTGACGGGCGAGCCCCGCCCGGCGGCGCTGCGCACCGCACTGGTGCTGGCCCGCGGCCGGGGCGGCTTCAACGCGGCGATGGTGGTGCGCGTCCCGGGCTGAGCCCGTGCCACCCGACCGCGGGACCCCACATGAGAACCCCACGTAGGAGACGGAGAGACCATGCCGACTGAAATCACCCTCGACGATCTGACCACGCTGCTCCGGGACTGCGCAGGAGCGGACGACACGGTCGACCTGGACGGCGACATCCTCGACAAGACGTTCACCGAGCTGAACTACGACTCCCTGGCCGTGCTCCAGACCACCGGCAAGATCGAGCGGGAGTACGGCATCGAGGTCGACGAGGACGCCGTCGCGGTCGCGGAGACCCCCCGCCAGTACCTCGCCGCGGTCAACGCGGCGTTCGCCACCGACGGGGCGGCGACTGCCTGATCCGCACGACGGCCGGCGCGGTCCGCGCCGGCCGTCGTGCGCACCCGGGCCGTTCGACTACCAGTTGAGGCCCCCGTTCACCTCCAGCACATGCCCGTTCACGTACGAGCTCTCCGCCCCCGCGAGGAAGAGCGCGGCGGCGGTGACCTCGTCGGGGGAGCCGAGGCGCCCCATCGCGAGTTTCGGCGCGTACTGCGCCCACACCCGTTCGTTGTCCTTGATCGAGCGGGTCATGCCCTCGTCGATCAGGCCCGGGCACAGCGCGTTGACGGTGATGCCCTTCGGCGCCAGTTCCACCGCCGTCACCCTGGTGAACATCTCCACCGCCGCCTTGGTCGCCGCGTACGCGGACGCGCCCGGGGCGACGCGGGTGGCGAGCGCCGAGGACAGGTTGACGATCCGTCCGCCGTGCTCGCTGCGCTCCAGGTAGGGCACCGCGGAACGGGTGCAGTGGAAGACACCGCCGAGGTTCGTGGCCATGGTGTCGGCGAAGTCCGCGGGGGCGAGCAGGGCCGCCGGTCCCGGCCGGCTGACCCCCGCGTTGGCCACCACGATGTCCAGCCGGCCGAAGTACTCGGCGGCGGCGCGCATCAGCTCGTCCACCGACTCGGGGTCCCGTACGTCCGCCTCGTGCACGATCACGTCCCCGCCGCTCCCCACGAGGTCCGCGCCGACGCTCTTGTCCCGGCCCGCCGCGACGACCTTGCAGCCCTCGCCCGCGAACGCCTCGACGATCCGCCGGCCGAGCCCCTTGGTGCCGCCGGTGACGACCGCGACCCTTCCGTCGAGCCTCATGAACTGTCTCCCTCCCGAGGTGGGTTGTCGTGGGGAAGGGTCGGCCCAACCGCTGTGCGATGAATCGAGTTCACCTTGAGAGCCGGCTGTCAGTCTCGGCCCGGGCCGCGGAGGCTTCCACGCAGCCGAGATGACGCCGCCGAGAACACCCCGCCGAGAAAGAGGAGAAGGACTCCATGACGGGCAGTCTGTTCCAGCAGATCCAGCAGTTCTACGCCCGACAGATGCGGCTGCTCGACAACGGCGCCGTCGAGGAGTGGGCGGACACGTTCACCGAGGACGGCGTCTTCGACCAGAACGTCGCCGAACCGCTGACCGGCCGCGTGGACATCGCCGTGGCCTCCCAGAAGCGGGTGGACCAGATCGTCGCCGAGGGCATCACCCGGCGCCACTGGCTGGGCATGCTCGAAGTGGACCCCGAGGACGAGCAGGGCGTCGTGCACACGCGCTACTACGCCTTCTCCATGGCCACCGAGCGCGGCGGCCGGCCGCGGATCACCGCGAGCACCTACGCCGAGGACACCCTGGTCCGCCACGAGGACGGCTGGCTGATCCGGTACCGGCGGGTCACCCACGACGGCACGGACTGACACGTACGCCCCACTCCCGACGCCCCACCCCCGACTCCCGATGGAGGCGCACACATGTCCACGCAGCGGGTCGCCCTGGTGACCGGTTCGACGTCCGGGATAGGCGAGGCCACCGCGAAGGCCCTGGCCGCCGCCGGCTACCGGGTCGCGGTCAACTCCCGCAACTCGCCGAAGGAGGGCAAGGAACTCGCCGACTCCCTGCCCGGCGCCGTCTATGTGCAGGGCGACATCGCGGTGGAGGAGCAGGCGGTCCGGATCGTCGACACGGTGGTCGAGCGGCTCGGCCGACTCGATCTGCTGGTCAACAACGCGGGCGCCACCCGGCTGATCCCGCACGCCGACCTCGCCGCGGCCACCCCGGCGATCTGGCGCGAGATCCTGGACGTCAACGTGGTGGGCACCTGGCAGATGAGCGTCGCGGCCCTGCCCCACCTCAAGGCCGACGGCGGCGGAGCCATCGTCAACGTCTCCTCGATCGCGGGCGTCAAGCCGACCGGCAGCTCGATCCCGTACGCCGTCAGCAAGGCCGCGATCAACCATCTGACCCGGCTCCTGGCCAACGTCGCCGGGCCGGAGGTCCGGGTCAACGCAGTGGCCCCCGGGCTCATCGACACGCCCTGGACCGCCGACTTCACCGGCCCGCGCGAGGCCGTGAAGGCGGGTGCCCCGCTGCGCCGGATCGGCACGCCCGAGGACGTGGCGCAGTCCGTGCTGACGCTCGCCGAGGCCGCGTACTCCACGGGTGTGGTGCTGCTGGTGGACGGCGGGATCCACAACCTCTGAGCGGCACGGACACCGAAGAGGGGCCGACAGCGACGTCGGCCCCTCATTCCGTTGCGCCGGTTCAGGAGGCCGCGAACTTCGCCAGCTCGCCCACCAGCTGAGCCGGGGACGGCTGCTGCCTGACCTCCTCCGCCACCCGCTGGGCGGCTGCCCGCAGTGAGTCGTCCGTCAGCAGCCGTTCCAGCGTGCCGGTGGTGACCTCGTGCGGGTCCACGGACAGCCCCGGGCCGGCCCGGTCGATGACGTCCGCGTTGACGAAGTTGTCCGCACCGTGGGGCAGCAGCAGCTGGGGCAGACCGAAGGTGAGCGCGGTCAGGGTGGAGCCGGAACCGCCGTGGTGCACGGTGGCGTCGCACCGCTCCAGGAGCGCGTTCAGCGGCAGCCAGCGCACGACCCGTACGTTCTCCGGCACCTGAGGCAGGTCCTGCTCGCTCATCCCGGTGACGACGAAGTCGGCGTCGGTCTCGGCGGCGGCCCCCAGCAGCTTCTCCAGCCCGCCCGTGCCCAGCATCCTGGGCACGATGGTGCCGAGGGACACGGCGATCCGGGCGCGCGGGCGGGGGGCCGTGAGCCAGCCGGGCAGCTCGCCCCCGGCGTTGTAGGGGACGTACCGCATGTTCCAGCCCTCGCCCTCGCCCCTCATCAGGCTCGGCGGTGCCACGTGCAGGACCGCGTGGGCGGGCAGTTCCACGGGCACGCCGTGCCGTTCGAAGGACGGTGCCAGGTAGGGCAGGAAGCCCTGGGCGAAGCCGCCCTCGCGCAGCATCCCGAAGCCGTGCTCCACCGCCGGCACCCCGAGCCGCCGGGCGGCGAGCAGCCCCGCACCCTGGAGCCGGCCGTGGACGACCAGATCGGGCCGCCACTCCTCGGCGATCCCGAGGGTGCCGTCCGCCATGAGGTCGCTCACGGTCGCGAACCGCTCCAGCATCGCCGGGGTGGTGGCGCCGCCCGCCTTGACGATCGCCTGGCCGCGCACCTTCATCTGCGCCGCCAGCTCGGCCGGCGAGAGCTGGGGGCCGCCGCCGAAGACCCGGTCGAAGTCGGTGCCGGGGGACACGTCGACGACCGGCAGGCCCGCCTTCACGGCCGCGTCCACGGCCGTGTCGGACGAGGCGACGAGCACCTCGTGGCCCGCGGAGCGCAGCGCCCAGGCCAGTGGGATGACCGGGAAGAGATGGCCCAGGGCGGGTGGGGAGGTGAACAGCACGCGCATGGCCGGAACTCCGTTCGTCGATGTTCGCCGATGCGTTACGAGGTCCGGGTGGCGACGACGTCGACGGTGAAGCTGCTCACGACGTTGCCCTGGAGGTCGAGGACCTTGGACACGCCGTGCGAGGTCCAGTGGTCCTTGTCGCTGAAGACGGCGTCCTGGTGCCCCACGACCGAGCCGTCGACATTGCCGCTGGAGTCCTTGTGCGGGTGCTTGATGTCGTACGAGAACGTCGTCTTGCCGGTGCAGTACCAGGTGTCCGTGTCGTTGCCCATGGTTCCGTCGGAGAGGAACGTGAAGCTGGTCGTGCCGGAGCTCGGGATGGACGTCTGCACCTGGGCGCTCCAGGTGCCGACCGGCGAGTAGGACTTGGCGGCCGCCGCGGTGGTGTCCGCCTGCGCGGCGCCGGCGGCCATGAGCAGCGAGGGGACGGCCAGCGCGGTGACGGCCAGCGAGCGCAGGACGCGGCGACGGGTCTGGGGAGTTCGGGCGGACATGGCAGCTCCTCTTTCCGGCTGAGGCGAGTGGGCCTTGCGGGGCGCAGCCTTACGGCCGCCGCTCGAAATCCGCTGACGCGGGGCTTGAGCCGTCGTCCGACTCCGGTGGCTCGGCGTCCTCGGTCTCGCGCGGGCGGCCGGGCAGGAACAGCGCCGGGACGAGGGCCACGGCGCTGAGCCCGACGGTCCACCAGAAGGTGGTGTTGAACGCGTCGGCGAGGGCCGCTGCGGACGGCTCGCCCGCGCCGTGCGCCCCGCCGATCCGCCCCTGGAGGAGTACGGCGAGCGCGGCGGTGCCCAGGGAGCCGCCGATGCGCTGGACGATGACGAGCGCGGGGGCGGCCCGGGGCACCGCGTCCTTGCTGAGCGAGCGGTAGGCGCAGGCGGTCAGGGGAGTGGCGACGGCGCCGAGACCCAGACCGCGCAGCACCAGCGAGCCGGTCAGCAGGGCGTCGCCGGTGTCGGTACCGGCTCCGGTGAAGGCGAGGGTGCCGGCGACGGTCAGCGCGATGCCGGTCAGCACGATCCAGCGGGGGCCGAAGCGGTCCACCAGCGCCCCGGCGAGGGCGAGCGCGATCACCGTACCGGCGCCCTGCGGGGCCAGCATCAGACCGGCCCGCAACGCGTCGTGGCCCTGCACTTGTTGGTAGTAGAGGGGCAGCAGGAACATGGCGCCGAACAGCGTGGCGCCGAGCAGGAACAGGAGCCCGGAGGAGAGGGCGAACGACCGGTTGGCGAACAGCTTCAGATCGACGAGCGGAGCCAGGGCCCGCGGACGCAGCGCGCGCAGGACGAACACCGCCAGCAGCACGGCCCCGCCGCCGACGAAGCCGAGGACCCGCCCGGAGCCGAAGCCGTCCTCGGACTCCTCCAGCACGGACAGCCCGTACAGCAGCGCGGTCAGCCCGGGGGAGAGCAGCACCAGCCCGACGATGTCGAGGCGGCCCGACTCACCGGGGGCCGGGGTGTCCTTCTCCAGGGCGAGCCAGGCGAACAGGATGGCGATCGCGCCCAGGGGGAGGTTGACGTAGTAGATCCAGCGCCAGCCCAGGTCGTGGACGAGCAGGCCGCCCACGCTCGGACCGACGATCGGCGCGAGCTGGGTGGGCACGCTGACCAGCGTCATCACCCGGCCGATCCGCCGTGGCCCGGCGGCCCGCACCAGCAGGATCTGGGCGAGCGGCGGAATGAGCCCGCCGCCCAGGCCCTGTAACAGCCGGAAGGCGATCAGGCTCTCCACCGACCAGGCCGCGCCGCACAGGGCCGAGGCCGCGACGAACAGCGAGAGCGCGAACAGCCACATGCGCCGGGCGCCGAACCGTTCGGCGGCCCAGCCGGTCACCGGGACGACCATGGCGAGCGCGAGCAGATACCCGGCCGCGACCCACTGGAGGGAGGAGAGCGAGGCGGAGAACTCCCGGCCGACACTGTCCAGCGACACCGAGACGATGGTGGCGTCCATCGCCGAGAGAAAGGCGCCGCACACGATGATCGCGCCGAGTCTCACCAGCCGCGCATCAAGCCTGTCGCCGGTGCCGGCGGTGTCAGCCATGGGTTCTCCCCCGTTTCCGAGACACGTTCCGAGACACGTTCCGAGACACGTTCCGAGAGACGCTTGAGCGTCTCAACTGCCAAGCATCGTAGGGTGGTTGGGACGTGAGGACCGGATGTGGAACGGGAGGAAGACCGCATGGCTACGGCAATCGTGTTCTCCGCGTACGGAGGTCCGGAGGTTCTGGGCCCGCTGGAGATCGAGGAACCGGTCGCGGGACCCGGTGAGGTGCGGGTCCGGGTCCGCGCCGCCGGGGTCAATCCGGTCGATGTGAAGCTGCGGCGCGGGGACTTCGCCGGCCTGGTCCCGGTGACCTTCCCGCAGCGGCTCGGCAACGAGTTCGCCGGGGTGATCGACCAGGTCGGCGCGGACGTCACCGGCTTCGCCGCGGGCGACGAGGTGCTCGGCTTCACGGCCATGGCGGCCTACACCGAGGTCCTCACCGTCCCCGCGGACTCGGTCACCGGCAAACCGGACGCCCTGCCCTGGGAGCTGGCCGGAGTGCTCTCCGCCGTCGGCCAGACCGCCTGCAACGCGCTGCGCGAACTGAAGGTCGCATCCGGCGACACCCTGCTGGTGCACGCCGCGGCCGGGGGAGTGGGCACCGTCGCGATACAGCTCGCGCGGCGCCTGGGCGCGCGGGTCATCGGTACGGCGAGCGAGCGCAACCACGCATATCTGCGGGCCCTGGGCGCGGAGCCGGTCGTGTACGGCGACGGACTGGCCGAGCGGGTGCGGGCGCTGGCCCCCGAGGGCGTCGACGTCGTCCTCGACGCGGTCGGCGGCGCGTCCGTGGACGCCTCGCTGGAACTCGTCGCCGACCGCGCCCGGATCGGCACCACCGTGGACCAGAAGGCGGCCGACGAGCACGGCATCGTACGGCTGCGGGGCGCCCGTTCCGCCGGGATGCTCGCCGAACTGGCCGGCCTCGCGGCCCGGGGCGAGCTGGTGCTTCCCATCGCGGCCGCACACCCGCTGGCGGCGGCCGCCGAGGCCCATCGCGAGGTCGAGACCGGCCATGTGCGCGGCAAGGTGGTGCTCACCAGCGGCTGACCGGCACACGGGTGTCCTCACCCGCCCCCGTGCCGTCGGTGCTCGGCGAACTCCTTCGCCCGCGCCAGCACCTCCCGGCTGCTGGTGCTCAGCGCCTGCCGGGTGAAGGCGCGGGCCTGCTCCACGTCCGCCCCTTCGCCCAGCACGTTCGCGATGCCGGACGCCGACAGGACCACGGTGTGCCGGGAGGACACGACGGCCCCGTCCCCGTCCGCGGTCACGGTGTAGCCACCGGTGTGCACGGCGGCCAGCGGCGGCAGCAGCTGGTGCCGGTACACGATCCGGTCCGGCGGGAAGCACACCCGGACCACCTTGGAGGGGTGGTCCACACCGCGCTCGGTGTGCGTGACCCAGTCCAGCAGCTGCACGTCGTCGCCGCCCTCGCGGGCGTCCACCGACACGATGTGCGGGATGCGCTCGGGCCAGGCGGCCGCGTCGGCGAGGAACTCGTAGACGTCCGCGACCGATCCGTCGACCCTCGCGGTGTCCTCGATCTCGGTCACCAGGCGTTCGTCGGCGGCCTCCCGCTCGGCCGCCTCCTTGAACGCGGCGAGTTCGGCCGTGCTGTTGCGCTCCAGGGTCCCGGCGATGAACTCCAGGGTGGCGGGCTCGTCCGAGGCCGGCCGGCAGTCGTGCAGCAGCCGTACCCGACACGCCCGTTCCGAGAGCGGCTCCACGATCCAGGAGCCGCCCATGTCGGCGACCGGCGCCTGGGTCGTCTCCTGCCGGTAGTCGACCCGCAGCTCCCCGGGGCGCAGGACGCGCAGCGCCACCCAGGGGAAGACCCGGTCGCCGGAGGTCAGCCAGACGCCGACCCGCTCGTTCGTGCCGTCGCCCGAGAACCGTTCCATGTGGGCGATGTTCGGGAAGAGCCGCGGCCAGTGGGTGACGTCGGCGAGCAGCCGGTACACGAAGGCGGCCGGGGCCGCGATCTCGGCACGGTGCTCCACTTCGTACACCTCGGTCCTCGCCGGCGCGCTCATCCGGAGGCTCCCTTCGCGGCGGCCGCGGCGTCCAGGCCGGCGGTGAAGCGCCGACAGGCGTTGTAGTCCGGCAACTGCCCCTCCTCGCCGAGCTGTTTGAGGGTGGGCGCACCCGAGTCGCGCTCGGAAAGGAGCGGCTCGCCGAGCGCGGGCCAGTCGATGTTCAGATCGGGGTCCATCGGGTGGACGGCGCGTTCCCGCTCGGGGGCGTAGACCGCGGAGCAGAGATAGGCGACGGTCGCCTCGTCGGTCAGCGCGCAGTAGCCGTGGCCCAGACCCTCCGAGATGTACACCGCCTTGCGGGTGTCACCGTCGAGGCGTACCGCCTCCCACCGCCCGAAGGTCGGTGAGCCCTCCCGCATGTCGACGATCACATCGAGCACCGCACCGGCCGGACAGGTCACGAACTTGGCCTGGCCGGGCGGGACATCGGCGAAGTGGATGCCGCGCACCACACCGAGCGAGGAGACCGCGAGGTTCGCCTGCCGCAGGTCCAGCGGATGCCCCACCGCCTCGGCGAGGTGGTCGAAGCGGTACCACTCCATGAACCGGCCCCGGGCGTCCTGGTGCTGCTGGGGAGTCACCTCCCACAGACCCTCGATCGACAGCGCCTTGATCTGCACGGTGCCTCCTACGGGGCGGACGGCTGGAGGAGTTCGAGCAGGTACTCGCCGTATCCGCTCTGCATCAGCGGCTCGGCGAGCTGGGCGAGCCGGTCGTCGTCGATCAGCCCGGCACGCCAGGCGGCCTCCTCCACACAGCCGATCATCAGCCGCTGGCGGGCCTCCAGGACCCGGACGAACTCACCCGCCTCCACCAGGGAGGTGAAGGTGCCGGTGTCCAGCCAGGCGGTGCCCCGCTCCAGCACGGTGACCTGGAGACTGCCGCGCCTGATGTACTCCGCGTTGACGTCGGAGATCTCCAGCTCGCCCCGGGCGGAGGGCAGCAGTTTGCGGGCGATGTCGATGACGTCGTTGTCGTAGAAGTACAGACCCGGCACCGCGTAGGGGGACTTGGGCCGCTCGGGCTTCTCCTCGATGGAGGTCGCCCGGCCCTGGTCGTCGAACTCGATCACGCCGTAGGCGGTGGGGTCCTTCACCTGGTGGGCGAAGATCCAGCCCCCGGTGATGTCCCGCCTGGACCGCAACTGGGTGCCGAGCCCGACGCCGTGGAAGATGTTGTCGCCCAGGATCAGGGCCACCGGCTCGTCACCGATGAACTCGGCGCCGATCAGGAACGCCTGCGCGATCCCCTCGGGGCGGTCCTGGGTGGCGTACTCCAGCCGGAGCCCCCACTGTGAACCGTCGCCCAGAAGCCGTTCGAACTGTTCCCGCTCGTGGGGCGTCGTGATGATCAGGATCTCCCGGACACCCGCATTGATGAGGGTGGTCAACGGGTAATAGATCATCGGTTTGTTGAACACTGGCATGAGCTGCTTGGAAACCGCCTGGGTGAGAGGTCGTAAACGCGATCCCGTCCCACCGGCGAGAAGTATGCCGCGCATATCCGGCAGCATAGGCACAAGCAACTGCCGCCGTACACACGGGAACAGTTGAAGTCCAGTCGCCCGCGAGCAGGCCACCACCGCATATTGAGCCGGTGACAGCAGTCTCCGGACATGAGGATTCTCGTCACCGGCGGCGCCGGTTTCATCGGCTCCAATTTCGTGCGAAATCTACTCTCGGGACGTTATCCAAAGATCCCGAATCCGAAAGTCACGGTACTGGACGCCCTCACCTACTCGGGCACGCTCACCAATCTCCGGCCGGTGGCGGACCATCCCGGATGCACGTTCGTCCAGGGAGACATCCGCGATGTGGAACTGGTCAACTCCGTGGTGCCCGGCCATGACGCGGTGGTGCACTTCGCCGCCGAGTCCCACGTCGACCGCTCGATCCACGGGCCGCTGCCTTTCGTCACGACGAACGTGACCGGCACGGCCGTCCTGCTCGACGCCGCGCGGGCGCATCGCACCGGCCGCTTCGTCCATGTCTCCACGGACGAGGTGTACGGCTCCATCCCGGCCGGCTCCTGGCGCGAGGACCAGCCCCTGGCCCCCAACTCGCCCTACGCCGCGAGCAAGGCGGGCTCCGATCTGCTGGCCCTCTCCTACCACCGCACCCACGGCCTGGACGTGGTGGTGACCCGCTGCTCCAACAACTACGGGCCGCACCAGTTCCCGGAGAAGGTCATCCCCCTCTTCGTCACCCGGCTGCTGGCCGGACAGGACGTCCCGCTCTACGGCGACGGCGGCAACGTACGCGACTGGCTGCACGTCGACGACCACTGCGCCGGCATCGAACTTGCCCTGCGCGGCGGCCGGTCCGGCGAGGTCTACCACATCGGCGGCGGTACCGAGCTGACCAACCGTGAGCTGACCGGTCTGCTGCTGCGGGCCTGCGGCGCGGGCTGGGAGCGGGTGCGCGCGGTCGAGGACCGCAAGGGACACGATCGCCGGTACTCGCTCGCCATCGGCAAGATCCAGGAGGAGCTGGGCTACCGGCCCTCGATCCCCTTCGAGCAGGGGCTCGCCGCCACCGTCGACTGGTACCGGGACAACGCTACCTGGTGGGAGCCGCTGCTCGACCGTGCGGCGCTCGGCGTGTGACAGGGCCGCGACAGGAACGTGCCGTCCCGGAGGCCACCAGGCCCGGGACGGCACGTCTGTTCAGGCGGCCCGGAGCGGGAACAGTCCGGGCAGCACCTTCTCGGCGAGCAGGCGCAGGGTGGTGGCCGCGTCCTCGTAGGACAGATGGCCGGAGTGGACGCCCAGGCTCAGGGTGACGTCGTCGCCGTACCACTCGGCGATGGTCTCCAACTGGCCCCGCACCGCGTCCGGAGCGCCGACCAGCAGCTTGTTCTCGGCGACCTTCGCCTCGAAGTCGGAGCCCCGGGCGAGCTTCTCGGCCAGCTTGCCGTAGCCGGGATACGCCTCGCTCGACACCTTCCGCCAGGACTCGACCGCGGTCCGGAACGACGCCGTGTTGGCCTCGTCGTCCGCCTGCCCCGCCTTGCGCGCCCGCTCGGGGTCCTCGTGCACCACGGTCGGATAGCTGAGGTGGATCCGCGGCGAGTCCGCCCCCGCCCACTCCGCGCGGAAGAGACTCAGCCGCTCCTCAAGGCCCTCCCGGGACATGGCGTTGGGCACCGTCTGGAGGTGGTGGCCGAGCCGGGCGGCGTCGGCGACGGAGTCCAGGCTCTGCGCGGTGGTCACGAAGACGGGCGGATGCGGCTGCTGCACCGGCCGCGGCAGCAGGGTGACGGGGCCGAACCTGTGGAACTCCCCGTCCCATACGACGTTTTCCTCGGCCCACAGTTTCTGAATGGCGGCGACGTTCTCGGTGAAGCGCCGCCGGCTCTCGTCGATCGGAATGCCGAACGCCTCGAACTCATCGGGCAGGAAGGCCCGTCCGAAGGCGGCGTCGAGCCGCCCGCCGGACAGATTGTCGAGCATGGCGAGTTTCCCGGCCAGCTTCACCGGGTGCTGGAATGCCGGAATGGTGGCGCTGGTCCCCAGCCTGACCCGCCGGGTCCGGCCCGCCGCGGCCGCCAGAAATGTCGTGGCGTCCGGGCTGTAACCGCCGTAGGTGAAGAAGTAGTGCTCGACTATCTTGACGTGGTCGTAGCCCAGTTCCTCCGCGAGATCGACTAAGCGCAGGCACTCCTCGAAATACTGTGCGGCCGGTTTGTCGGCCGGTCCCACGGTGGGAAAGAAGACGATTCCGATCCGCATGGTCCCCTCACTTCTCCAAGGCGTCGATGCCGACGTGCCGATGCCGTATGAGCCAGCGCTCGCCCTCCCGTACCAGCACGTCCCGGCAGACGACATGGGCGAAGATGTCGGGCCGCTCGCCCCGCGGCGCCCGCATCGCCAGCGAGTAGTACTGGGCGCGCAGGGTTTCGTCCGGCTGCGGGGTGACGGCCAGGTTGCTCATCCAGTGCCGCATGACGGTCCCGGCCGCGGCGAGTTCCGCCGTGCGCTTGGTGATCGAGGCCCGGATGGCCTCCCGGCCGCGCAGTACATTGGTCCGCCCCGGCTCCTCGAAGACGGCGTCCTCGGTGTAGGCGTCGGCCCAGGCGTCCGGCTCGCCCTCGTCCATCAGCGCCATGTGCCAGGCGTAGAACTGGGTGATCTCCGCGTAGAGGCCGGGATCGGCGAACGGGCTGGTGCGAGGTGGAGCGGTTTCTCCGTGCAACTCGGTCACTCCTTCTCTTTGTTGGTGTGGCCTGTGTCGGTGCGGCTGTGGCTCTGCCTCACCCGGCCCCCAGCAGTTGGCCGCCGTGCGCGCCGCCCGCGGTCTCGAAGCGCAGCGCGGCATGGCTCGCCACGCAGTGCACGTCGCGCCAGATCCGCTGCAGCGGGTCGGCCTCGGCCTGGGCGCCGGAGCCGGCCGAGCGGAAGAGCCGCTGCACCGCGTCGACGAGGTGGTCCGCGGCCAGCGCGCAGTCCCGCGGCGCCCGGGTGCGTTCGTGCGCGTCGCCGCAGCCGTCGTCGGCGGTGCGCGCCACCCGGTGCAGCAGCAGGGCCGCGCCCTCGATGTCACCCTCCGCGCGGGCCAGTACGCCCTGCGCCGCCGGGCTCGGCCGGCCCGCCATCCGCGCCGACCAGGCCCGCACGGCCGCGCGGGCCGCACCGAGCGCGGGGGCGGCGAACAGGGTGCCGCTGATCGAACGCAGCGGGGCGGTGTGACAGCGCGCGGCGGAGCCGACGGCCCGCCCGCGCCAGATGTCCTCGCGCGCGACCGACCGGTGCTCGGGGACGAACGCCCCGTCCGCGATCAGGGTGTTGCTGCCGGTCGCCCGCATGCCGACGTTGAACCAGGTGTCGGCGACCCGGTAGTCGTGGCGCGGCACGGCGAAGAACCGGGCCTCCTCCCGCTCGGGCCCGGGTACCAGTGCGCAGACCAGCGTCCAGTCGGCGAAGTCCACCCCGCTGACCAGCGGCCACTGGCCGGTGAGCCGCCAGCCCTCGGCGACCGGCACCGCCCGCCCGGTGGGGTTGAGCGCTCCCACGACGAGGGTGTCGGCGCCACCGGACCAGAGCTCGCGCTGTCCTTCCTCCGGCAGACAGGCCCCCATCCGGGCGGCCCCGGAGGTGACCGTGGCGATCCAGGCCGCCGAGGTGCAGCCCTCGCCCACCGTGGCCACCGAGTCCAGCAACTCCGTGAATCCGCCCGCCCGTCCGCCCCAGCGGACCGGCACGAAGTGCCGGGCGAACCCCGCCGCGACCAGGGCTTCCACCACCTCGCCCGGCAGGCGCCGGGCGAGATCCGCGGCAGCGGCGTGCCGTGCGGCCAGTTCGGCGGCCTGCCGCACCGCGCCGGACGTGTCGGTGGGGGTGAGTAACGAGCCGGACATGGATGAAGCCTCCTCGCCGCGGGACGTATGGCGTGCCGCCACTCAACGTCGGGGAACGGGCTGGAGGAGTCTTGGAGGATCCCCGGAGCACCAGTGGATCCCATGGTGTTCGCGCGCCGACGGAGACTGTTGGGGCCAGGGGCCCGGGCGTCAGGGTGCGCCCTCGGACTCGGAGGGACCTTGAGCATCGGTGCGGTGCCGGCCCGGCGGCGAGTGAGCGCTGAAGGGCGCCTCGGCCGCCTCTCGGCCCCGTCCCGCCCCTCGATGGAGATCGAAGAGGGGTTCGATCGCGGCCAAGTCGTGAGTTTCGCGAATCTGTTCTGATCCGGACGCTGAGGCTCCGAGCGATACTTGCCAAGTTCAGCGTGGGTGCGGTGAGGAGTCGCGGACAGGATCCGACCGGATCGATTCCTCAACACATCATGAATTACCCGTACCGCGACGGCATCTTCCCTCGTTATGATGCGTCTCAAGCGCCCGACGCCCGTCCGGGAGTCGAGGAGAGGTCATGCGTTCCTTGAGCATCGGCCGTTAGCTTCGCGCCATTGAGTCGAACGGGGGCGGTTCGAAATGGGTGGTTTTCTTGGCGCATTACGACGTCGCATGGAGGCGGCGGATCCCAGCCGCGAAGCCTTCAGCTTCGTCGGCGCCGAGTCAACCCCGCGCCACGACGAGGGGTCGGGGCCGTCGGTCCGGACTCTGACCTATGGCGAACTCGACCGGCAGGCACGGCAGTTGGCGGCATGGCTCCAGTCGCAGGGCGGGGCGGCGCAGCGCGTGCTGCTGCCGAACTGCGAAGGACCGCTGCAGATCGCCGGACTGCTCGGCTGCTTCTACGCCGGGGCGACCGCGGTGCCCTGTCCGTCCCCGCTGGACGGCGGGCGCAATGTCCGCCGGCTGACCGCCGTCGCCAAGGACGCCGATGTGTCCCTGGCGCTCGCGGACTCAGCCGTGGCGGCCGAACTGTCCCGGCTCTTCGCGGGCAGTGACCTGGTGTGCCTCGCGGCGGACCGGGCCGCGCTGCCCGATCCGGAGGACTGGCGGCCGACGGTGGCGGCGGACGAGGACATCGCCCTCATCCAGTACACGTCCGGTTCGGTGACCCAGGTGAAGGGCGTCCTGATCAGCCAGCGGAACCTGCTGGCCGGACAGGAGGCCATCACCCGGGCGCTGGGCACGGACGAGCACTCGGTGATCGGGGGCTGGCTGCCCCCGTACCACGACATGGGCCTGGTGGGGCAGTTGCTGCATCCGCTGCACCTCGGGGCCCGGGGCGTGCTGATGCCCGCCGCCACCTTCGCCGCTCGGCCGCTGAGCTGGCTGCGGATGATCGAGCGGTACGGCGTCACCGTGTCCGGCGGTCCGGACTACGCGTACGACATGTGTGTCCGCGCGGCCACGGACGAAGAGGTCGAGCGGCTCGATCTGTCCTCGTGGCAGGTCGCCGTCAACGGGGCCGAACCCGTGCGGGAGCCCACCATGGCCGCCTTCGCGGGGAGGTTCGCCCCGGCCGGGTTCCGGTCCGAGGCGTTCTATCCGGCCTACGGGCTCGCCGAGGCGACCCTGCTGGTGACGGGCAGCAGCCCCGGTCGGCCGCCGGTGGAGCGCGCGGTGGACAGTATCGCGCTCGCCGCCGGCCGGCTGGCCGCACCGCGCAACGGCACGCTCAGTCGGACCCTGGTCGGTGTGGGGCGGCCGTTCGGGGTGGAGTTACGTATCGTCGACCCGGAGACCCGGCAGGTACTGGAGCCGGGGCGGGTGGGCGAGATCTGGATCCGGGGCGAGAGTGTGGCCCCGGGGTACTGGCGGCGCCGGGCCGAGACCGAGGAGAGTTTCGGAGCGGTCACCTCCGCCCATGACGGATCGTTTTTGCGCAGTGGCGACCTCGGTGCCGTGGACGATCACGGCGAGCTGTTCGTGATCGGACGGCTCAAGGAGGGCGTCGTTGTCAACGGGGTCGATGTCGCGCCGGAGGACATCGAGACCTCGGTCCAGGGCCTGAACCCCAAGTTCGGGGTCACGGCGGCTGTCACCACGGGGCCGGAGCGTGACCGGCTCATCGTGATCCAGGAAGTGCGCGAGAACGGCCTCCTCGACGGTGAACTGCCGTCGCTCGCCGAGGCCGTACAGAGCCACCTCGACGGGGAGTTCGGGATCCCCGACGCCGTCATCCTGCTCGTCCGGCAGGGTGTGGTGCGGCGTACGACCAGTGGGAAGCTCCAGCGCTCGGCCATGCGCGGGCTGCTGCGGAGTGGCGGGATACGGCCGCTCTATCCACAAGTACCCGTGTTCCAGGCCGACTTGAGTCCGAGTTGAGTGCACGTCAAGACGCTCACCGGACCATCACGTGACCATCACATCACCCAGCGGAACCAATGCTGCGGAATTTCAGCAGCGGAGTGCAGGCAACAGAGAGGATGCCGATGGACATCGAAGTGCTCGGCGCATGCAGAGTGATGCAGACCGGCAAGTCTGTGGTGCCTTCCGCGGTCAAGCCACGCAAGGTTCTCGCGGTACTGGCCCTCAACCCTGACCGTCCCGTCTCCGTCGGGATGCTGGTGGAGGAGGTCTGGGGCGAGACCCCACCGCCCAGCGTGGCAACGACCCTACAGACGTACATACTTCAACTTCGGAACCTTATCACCTCCGCCATCGGAGGCCCATCGCCTGATATGCCTCTGGGCGCGAAAAGTGTGCTCGTGACCCAGCCCGGCGGGTATCTGCTGGACACCCAGGGCGGTTCTGTCGACGTCCGGGAGTACGAGCGGCTCTCCGGCGGCGGTCATCGGGCCCTGGAGAAGGGGGACTACGAGGCGGCGGCGGACCTGTTCCGCAAGGCTCTGTCGCTGTGGCGCGGTCCCGCGCTCGCCGATGTGGAGTGCGGAAGGATCCTCGACGTCGAGGTGACCCGCCTGGAGGAGTCCCGGATGGGCATACTGTGCCGCCGGATCGAGGCGGACCTGCTCCTCGGGCGCCATCACGAGATCATCGGGGAGCTGTTCGGGCTCGCGGCCCGGCATCCGCTGCACGAGGGGATTCACCTCCAGTTGATGCTGGCCCTGTACCGGGCCGGGCGACGGACCACGGCGCTGGAGGTCTACCAGCGGCTGCGCGATGTGCTCGCCGGTGAGCTCGGGCTCGACCCGAGCTATGAACTCCAGTCGCTCCAGGGGGCGTTGCTCGACTCCTCCTCCGAACTACGGCTGGACCAGCCGCTCTCGCTCTTCAGGGTGCGGGCGCCGGGCCGGTACTGACGGATCAGTGCCGCCGGTCGCGCTGCTCCTGCCCGGAGCGGGAGCTCAGTACCCCGCCATGGCCTATGGCCTGTACCGGTACGAGCCCGCCTTCACCACGGCCATGGACACGGTCCTGGGACTGCTGGGCCAAACCGGAGAACGGTTGTACCGACTGTGGTCGTCCGGTGCGCGGCTGCGCACCGTGGCCGAGGTGCATCCGCTGCTGTTCGCGGTCTGCCACGCGCTCAGCGAGACGGTTCGGGACCGAGGACTGCGCCCCGGCGCGGTCCTCGGACAGAGTGTCGGCGAGCTGGTCGCCGCTGTCCAGAGCGGGGTGCTGCCGCTGACGGACGCGGTGCGGCTGGTCGTGGTGCAGGCCGAGGCGCTGGCCGGGGCACCGGCGGGCGGGGCGCTCGCCGTCGCCGCGGCACCGCCCGCGGTCTCGCCCTTCCTGCGGGGCGGGACGGTGGTGGCCGCGAGCAACGGGCCCGGACAGACGATCGTGTCCGGCTCGGAGTTCGGTCTCGCGGCCACCCGGCGCGCGCTGGAGGGAGCGGGGCTGACCTGGATGCGGGTCCAGGTGCCCGCGGGACTGCACGGCCCGCTGGTCGCCGAGGCCTGCCGGGACACCCTGCCGGCCTTCGAGGCGTCCGAGTACGCCGTTCCGCATACGCCGCTGCTGTCCGGGTGCGCGGGCGGGCGGCCGGAGCCGGAGCGGGCGGTCGACCCCGAGTTCTGGGCGCTGCAGCCCTCGCGTCCGGTGCTGCTGGACGCCGCGCTCGGTCAACTGAACACGGTGGGCGCCCTGTTGTGCGCGGAGGTCGGACCCGGTCATGGGCTCGCCGTGCAGGCCAGACGGCACGGCCATCGGGCGGTCTCACTGCTGGACGGCTGTGTGGGCGCGCCGCACGAGGAACGGGACCGGCTGCGGCAGGCGCTGGACTGTCTGGTGCTCGGCGATCCCGCGGAGCGGGCGGCCCGGGCCGACGACGGGCCCCGCGCGTCGGTGGCGTGGTTACGGCCGCCGGGCAGGGGGCCGGCCTAGGACACGGACCGGTCCAATCTGACCTGGGCATATTCCACTCCACAGGCACTTGGTGCGGTCCACCAGGGCTTGAGTGGTCCGGCGCAGCCTTGGTTCGTTCTCGTGCGGGTGGGCGCGACAGCCGGTCGCACGGGGACGGATCGGACCCTGCGGACCGCGAGGAGTGACACCCGGTGGAGCGATCTGTGCGTGCGACCACGGCCGAGGGACGGCTCCGGATCCGTACGGACGAACTGGAGCGTGCGCTGGCCCCGTTAGGGGCCGGTGCGCTCGGGGGCGATTCGCTCGCACGGGCCGAACGGCTGCTGGACGACCATGAGTTCGGCGCCGAGTTCGTGCCGGTGGAGTACGGCGGGCGGCTGGAGCGGATCGACGGGCTCGGCCGCGTCGTGCGGCCCGCCTGCCGACGGGATCTCGCGCTCGGGTTCGGGTACGGGCTCAACTGCTACTTCGCCGCCAC
This sequence comes from Streptomyces cinnabarinus, assembly GCF_027270315.1. NCBI lineage: Bacteria > Bacillati > Actinomycetota > Actinomycetes > Kitasatosporales > Streptomycetaceae > Streptomyces > Streptomyces cinnabarinus. Next base: position 6,705,336 of record NZ_CP114413.1, read on the forward strand.
GCCCGTGTGGACCGCCGGCGACACGGCGCAACGCGAGTGGACCGCCGCGCTGCTGCTCGGCGGTGGCCGGATCGCGGTCGCCCGGCCCGCCGTCGCGCACGCCAACGACTTTGTGCGCGACGAGTTCGCGCTGGTCAAGGGCGACGGCCGGCGGCGCCTGCACGGCGCCAAGACCGCCGTGCTGAACTACGCCCGGGCCCGCGGTCTCACCGTCATCGCCGGCACCGAGGACGGCACGCACGAAGTGCTGCTGATCGACCGCGAGATCCTGCCCGAGGGCACCCTGCGCACCCTCCACCGGTACCGGACGGTCGGCCTGGACGGCTGCGAGTTCGGCGGCCTGGAGTTCAGCGGCTGCCCCGTGCCGGACGAGGCCGTGGTGGGCCGGGCGGGCCAGGGCATGGGCCTGGCCGTGCGCTGCTCGGTCGTCACCCGTGCCCTGCTGCCCTCGGTGCTGATCGCCGCCGCCGACACCGTGCTGCGCACGGCCATCCGGTTCGCCGTCGAGACCCGGGGCGATGACCCCTACGGCCCGCTGAAGTCGACGTACGGCCGCGAGGTGCTGACCGGTGCCCTGCTGGACCTGCTGATCAGCGACAGCATCGCCCTGGCGGCCGCACGCGGCCTGCATCTGCTGCCCGACCGGGTGAGCGCCTGCGCCGCGGCCGCCGCCTACGCCGTGCCCAAGCTCCTGCAGGACTCCGCGCACGATCTGTCCACCGTGCTGGGCGAGGCGTACTTCGACGCCAAGGGCCCCTACGGCGCCTTCGGGCGGATGGCGCGCGATCTGCCGCTGCTGGCCCAGGGCCACGCGGGTACCGCCGCCCGCCAGGCCATGCTGGTCGCCCAACTGCCGCAACTGGCACGGGAGTCCTGGCTGGTGGACGAGGCGCCGCCGGCCACCCTGCTGCGGCCCTGGGAGGACCTGCCGCCCGCCGATCTCGGCGCGCTGACACCCGCCGGGACCTCCGACCCCATCGTCCCGATCCTCGGCGCCTGCGCCGGCGTCGGCGGCGAACTGGGCGAGCTGGTCACCGCCTTCCTCGCGGAACTCCGCAAGCTGCGCGGGCGGTTCGCCAGGATCACCTCCGGCGACGGCCTCTCCACCCCGGACACCCTCGCCCTCACCGACCGCTACGCCCTGGTCTGCGCCGCCGCGGCCAGCCTCGGCGTCTGGCGCGAGCACCACGACGCCCGGCCCGGCACCTTCCTCGCCGACCCGGCGTGGATCACCGGGGCGCTGCACCGGCTGGGCGCCCTGCTGGGCCTGGACATACCGAAGGCCCCGCAGGAGGCCGTCGAGGGACGTCTCTTCGACGCGGTCCTCGAACGCTACGAGCAGAAGCGCTCCTACGACCTGTACGAGACGAACCTCGCTGAGTCCTGACCGGAAGGAAACGGCCCATGAGCGCGCGCGCCGACGACACACACGCCGACGACTCGTCCGGCGATCTGATCTCCGCGGTGGTCCAGGCGGTGCGACGGGTCATCGACGACCCGGTGGCCGAGGTGGGCACGGAATCGCTGCTCCGTGAGGACCTGGGCTTCGACTCGGTCCTCATCATGCAGCTGAAGTACCGCGTTGAGCAGGCCGTACCGGAGCTCGGTGAGCTCTCCCTGCCCGACATGGTCGACAGCATGACGTCCGTGGGTTCCCTGGTCGCCTATCTGCGCGACCGTCTGGTGAAGGCGGCTGTCTGATGGCCGCTCCCGCCGCCGGAGCCCCCGTGCTCGTGTCCGGTCCCGAGGGAGAGTGGGACGAGGTCCTGCGGCCGTTGTCCGCGGGCGGCACTGTCGTGACCTACGGCAGAGTCACCGACTGGCTCCCGGAGGACTCAGGAGAAAGGGTTCTGCGCCCGCTCCTCGGCCCCCGTGACTGGGGCCGCTTCCAACGGCTGACCCATCGCCGGGTACGGGAGGGCTTCCTCGCCTCCCGGCTGCTGCTGAAGCACACCGCGGCCCGGGTGCTCGCCAGCAGCCCCGAGGCGGTGGACCTGGCGTACAAGCCGGGTGGTCGGCCGTATCTGCGCGGCTGCGACCAGATCGACATCAGCCTCAGCCACACCGAGGAGGTCATGGTCGTCGGGGTCACCCGGCGCGGACTGCTCGGCGTGGACGTGGAGCGCGCCGAGCGCCCGATGGTGGGCACCGGTGTGGAGTTCCAGGCCTGCACGCCGCACGAGCGCGAGCTGCTGGACTCGCTCCCCGAACAGACCCGCAACAGCGCCCTGGTCCGCCTGTGGACGCTGAAGGAGGCGTACAGCAAGGCCATCGGCCAGGGACTGCGCTTCCGGTTCACCGAGTTCGGCTTCACGCTGGACGACGCGCGCATCCGGCTCCAGCGGCCGGACGGCTCCCCGGGCACCGGCCCGGAGTGGAGCTTCGGCACCTTCGCCCTGGAGTCCGACTACGTGGTGAGCGCCGCCCTGCGCGACGAGGGTTTCGGCGCCGCGGAGGACACCGCCGCCGACACCACGCTGGACCAGAGCCTGCTCGGCGTGCTGCTCGGCCGGCTCTGAGACTCCGACTCCCCCTGTTCTTCCCTCGCTTCACCGTCACCGATTCCCGTTCCCCTTCTCCAGGAGGCATCCATGACCCTGTCCGAATCCCCTTCGCCCGGCTTCACCCTCGCCGATCTGCTCCGGCTGCTGGGCGAGAGCGCCGGTATCCCCGAGGGCATCGACCTGGCGGCCGAGGACGTCGTGGACACGCCGTTCTACCGGCTCGGCTACGACTCGCTCGCGCTGCTCCAGGTGACCGGCCGGCTCAAGCGGGAGTACGGGCTGATGCTGCCCGACACGATCGTCGCCGACGCCCCGACCCCGCGCGCCCTGCTCACCGTCATCGCGCAGGCGCGTGCCGCCTGAAGCGGCGCGCGCCTCGCGCGCGCCGCTTCGCGGCACGGCACACACAGAGCCGGCCGCGTACCTTCCCGGAAGTTCCGGAGAAGGTACGCGGCCGGCTGCTTGCGCTCCAGCTCTGGCGCTCTCCCGGCTGGGGGAGGGCCGGGTGGGTCAGAAGCTGGGCGCGGCGGTGGGGGACCTCAGCTGGCCCAGGTACGGGTGCCACAGGTGGGTCGGGTCGTTCTCCACGGCCTCGATGATCTCCCACATCGCGGAGAGCGCCTTCGGCTCCTGGTCGTCGTAGACGTCGCCCTGGAGCATCTTGAGGATGTCCAGCCGGTAGCGGTCGTCCTGGACGAAGGCGGTGAACAGGATGTTGAGGCGGTAGTAGGCCTCGATGAAGCGGTGCCAGTAGCCCACCGCCTTGCGGAGCTTGTTCTCGTAGGCGGAGAACCGCTCGTGCTTGAAGTCACCGGCCTCGGCGGCGGCGATGATGTCCTTCGCGGCGAGCCGGGCGCTGTTGAGCGCGACGGAGACACCGGAGGAGAAGATCGGGTCCACGAAGCGGGCGGCGTCGCCGATGAGGACGTAGTTGTCGCCGGCGATCTGCTTCATGCCGTAGCTGTAGTCCCCCTCCGTCTTCATCGGCTTGACCTGCTCGCAGTTCTTCAGCACGTCGAGCAGTTCGGGGCGGGAGGCCACGGTCTCCCAGAAGTACTTCTCGCGGTCGCCGCCGTACTCCTGGAACCGCTTCTTCTGGCTGACCACACCGATCGAGGTGATCGTGTCGGTGATCGGGATCTGCCACACCCAGGTGTCGAGCAGGGGGAGGAAGTGGATGAAGATGTAGTCGGCCTGGTCCTTGTTGACGGCGAGGGCCTTGCGGTCCAGACCGTCGAACCACGTGTGCACGGCGTACTGGTTGAAGACCGGGTCCGGGATCTTGGACTTGAGCTGGGTGCCCAGACGGGTCTGCCGGCCACTGGCGTCGACGACCATCTTCACCGGGATCTGCGTCGACGAGGCGCCGACCTTCACCTCCACGACCGGCAGTTCGCCGTCGAAGTCGACCTTGCCGACCCGGACGCCCTGGAACACCTTGGCACCCAGCTCCTCGGCGTGCTTGAGGAGGATGTGGTCGAACTTGCTGCGGTCCACGTGGAAGGTGTGGTCCCGGTCCACGCCGTCCTGGTCCCGCTCGCTGAACAGGACCTCGGCGGCACGGAAGTCGTGGTTCAGGCCACGGAAGCCGTTGTGGTTGATGTCGCGGTCCTCGGCGGAGGTCCAGGCGGCACCGAACTTCTTCGGGAAGCCGGCCGCCTCGATCTTGTCCATGGCCCCGATCTCCAGGAGCACCGGGGTGGTGGCCGGGACCAGGGACTCGCCGACGTGCTCACGAGGAAAGTTCTCCGCCTCGAACACGGCCACGGACAGACCGGCCTTGGCCAGGTACGAGGCCACGGTCGATCCCGCGGGGCCGCCGCCGATGACTGCGACGTCGAATTGTGCGTCCACGATGCTCTCTCTTCCTTCGGTCGGTTCAGGCAGCGGGCTGCGGGGCCAGGGAGTAGACCATGTCCGTGATGGCAGCCAGGTTGGCGAAGTGCCGGCCGGTGATGTGGGTCGGGGGCACGACGACCCCCAGCTCGGTGCGGATGAACGAGAGCAGCAGGGAGGTGTTCATGGAGGTGAGGACGCTCCACTCCAGCAGCGGGGTGTCGTCCGTCAGCTCCGAAACCTCGCTCTCACCGAGGAACTGCTGCTCGATGTACTCGCCGATCCTGCGACGGATCTCTTCTTGGGACAGCGCCGCCACTGGGGCCTCCTGTTGGTCTCGGGCTTGAGCGTGGGGGGAGAGCCGTACTGCCCGAGATGCTGGGCGCAGTCGGTTGAGGTTCACTCGGCAACGGCTCGGGCGACCGCGCCACGAGCCGCCGGAATCCGGCCCGCCGTGGCCGCGAACCTGGTCAGCCGGGTGCTCAGCGCGGCCCTGAACTCCGGCTCCTGGATGAAGAAATGGCCGCCGGAGACCAGGGTGAGATCGAAGACCCCGGTGGTGATCCGCGACCACGCGGCCATCGAGGAGGCGTCGGTCAGCACGTCCTTGCGCCCGGCGAACGCGGCCACCGGGACCGTCAGCCGCGCACCCGGGGCGTGCGAGTAGGTCTCCACGACCCGCAAGTCGGCCCGGATCGCCGGGAGATAGAACTTCAGCAGCTCCGGCTCGGCCAGCAGCGCCTCGGGCAGCCCGCCGATCCGCTGCAGCCCCTGGACGAAGCCGTCGTCGGGCAGATGGTGGAAGGGTCGGTGCGACAGCGGCTCGGTGGGACCGTTGCGCCCGGACACCAACAGCAGTTGCGGTGGCGTCCCTTGGGCCGTCAGCACCCGTGAGGCCTCGTAGCCGAGCAGCGAGCCGAAGCTGTGCCCGAAGATCGCGTACGGCTCGTGCCGACGCTCGCCGATCAGCCGTACCGCCTCCTCGGTCAGCGCGGTCAGACCGTGCAGCAGGGGCTCGCGCACCCGGGTGCCATGGCCGGGCAGCTCCAGCGGTACGACGGTGACGTGATCGGGGAGATCGGCCGCGAGCCGGATGTAGGGATGCGCGCTGCCACCCGCGTGGGCCAGGCAGAACAGCGTCAGTTGCGGGTCGGTGGTCAAGGGAGGGTTCCTTCCGCGCTCGGAGGGAGGTCGGCGGACCTTGTTCGACGGGGATCGGAACAGGGGGCGCTCAAGTCGCCGTCGACAGGGGTTCGAGAGGGGAGGGGGTGAGTCCGCCCCCTCTGGCCGGAATGCATCGAACTGATGTAGCCGTTCCGGGGCCCGCAGGACCGCTGGCTCCAAGGGGGCGGACGGGCCGGACTCTGGTGGTCCAGACGCCCGTTCACGCCGGGAACCCCCTTCTGGGACGGTCGAGGACCGGCCAACCCCGGGCTCTCTCAAGGGCGTCTTGAGTCCGTCTCCCTACCGTCGCTTTCGGCCGCACTTGAGGGAGAGAGGTGCCACGGTGAGCGGAACTGCGCAGGGGGTCACCCCCCAGGAGATCACCCCCGAAGCGGTGGAGAACTGGCTGGTGGAGCAGATAGCCCAACGAACCCTGCTGCCGCCGGCGACGGTGTCGGTCCACCTCTGCTTCGACGAGTTCGACATCGATTCCGCGGACAGCCTGGTCATCACCACGGCTCTGGCGCAATGGCTCGGATTCGAGGTGGATCCGCGCGCCCTCGTCAGGTATCCGACGATCCGGTCCCTGGCGGGATACCTGGCGGGCCTACGCCGTCAGGTCACAACGGGAGGTATTCCGGTCCATGGCTGAGAACCGACGGTTCGAGCCCCGCCCCGACGACATCGCTGTCGTCGGGGTCGGTTGCCGCTTCCCCGGCGGCGTACGCGACCTGGACGGACTGTGGCGGGTGCTGATGGACGGCGTGGACGTCGTCGCGCCGGTGCCCGCGGACCGCTGGAGCGACGAGTTCCACCACCCCGACCGGCACAACCCCGGTACCACTTACTGCCGTGAGGGCGGATTCCTCGACGAGATCGACCGGTTCGACGCCGACTATTTCGGCGTCTCGCCGCGTGAGGCCCGGGGCATGGACCCGCAGCAGCGGCTGCTGCTGGAGGTCTGCTCCGAGGCCATGGAGGACGCGGGCCTGCCGCGCGGCGCCTGGGAGGGCAGCCGGACCTCCGTGCACATGGGCATTCTCGGCTCCGACTATCTGCTGCTGCACGCGCGGACCTCCGGGATCCGCGCCATAGACCCCTATTTCGCCTCCGGCAAGGAGTTCAGCTTCGCCGCCGGACGCATTGCCTACACCTTCGGGCTGCACGGCCCGGCGATGACTGTCAACACCGCCTGCTCCTCCTCGCTCGTCGCCGTCCACCTCGCCTGCCAGGCGCTGCGCAACGGCGAGGCCGACGCCGCGCTGGCCGGTGGCGTCAATGTGATCGTCGCGCCCGAACTCTCCGTTTTCATGGGCAAGGTGCAAGCGCTGTCCCCGACCGGACGGTGCCGCCCCTTCGACGCCCGCGCCGACGGCATCGTCCGCGGCGAGGGTTGCGGGGTCGTCGTACTCAAGCGCTACGCCGACGCGGTACGCGACCATGACCGCATCCACGGGCTGATCCGCGGTTCGGCCGTCAACCAGGACGGCCGCAGCGCCGGACTCACCGCCCCCAACGCCGTCGCGCAGCAGGACCTGCTGCGCGCGGCGCTGGCGTCGGCGTCCGTCACGCCCGAGGAGCCGGTGTTCGTCGAGGCACACGGCACCGGCACCCCGCTCGGTGACCCGCTGGAGATCTCCGCCCTCACCGAGGTGATCGGGAAGACCCGGTCCGCCGAGTCACCGCTGCTGGTCGGCTCGCACAAGGCGCACTTCGGGCACATGGACTCCGCCGCCGGTATCGCCGGTCTCCTCAAGACGCTGCTGGTGCTGCGCCACCGCACGGTCCCGGGCCAGATCCACCACGTCTACCCGGCGCCGATGATCGACTGGGAGTCCTCCGGCACGCACGTCCCGGTGGAGCACGTACGGCTGCCCGACGACCAGCGTCAACTGACCGCCGGAGTGAGCGCGTTCGGGCTCTCCGGCACCAACGCGCACGTGGTCCTCGGCAGCGCGCCGCAGCCCGCGGCCACCGAGCCCGCGGCCGATTCCGCTGCCGGACCGCACACCCTGCTGGTCTCCGCGACCACCGCCGACGGACTGCGCGCACTCGCCGCGGACTACGCCGCCCGGCTCACCGACCCGGTCGCCCCCCTCGCCGCGGCCGCCGCCGTGCGCCGCACCCATCACAAGCACCGGATCGCCGTGGTCGGCAAGGACGCCGCCGAACTCACCGCGGCGCTCGCCGACGCCGACGGCAGCCGGGCCGCCGACCGTCCGCCCAAGCTCGTCCACGTCTTCTCCGGACAGGGCTCGCAGTGGCCGAAGATGGGCCTCGACCTCGCCCAGAGCGAGCCCGTGGTCCGCGACACCCTCGACGACATCGACGAGCTGCTGCGCGCCGAGGCCGGCTGGTCCCTGTACGACGTCCTGCGCGACGCCGACCCGGCCCGGGTGAAGGCCACCGACGTGGCCCAGCCCGCGGTGTTCGCGGTCCAGGTCGCGCTCGCCCGGCTCTGGCAGTCCTGGGGCGTGCGCCCCGACGCGGTGATCGGCCACAGCATGGGCGAGGTCGCCGCGGCCCACATGGCCGGAGCGCTCGAACTCGAGGACGCCGTACGGCTGGTGACGCACCGCGGGCGGCTGATGCACGCCGCCGCCGGCACCGGCCGGATGGCCAATGTCGAGCTCGGCGCCGACCAGGTCGCCGAACGGCTCGCGGCCGGCCACCCCGAGGTGTGCGTCGCCACCGAGAACGGGCCCGCCTCCGTCGTCATCGCCGGACCCAAGGAGGCCGTGGAGGCCGCGGTCCGCGAACTCGCCGACGACGGCGTGAACGTGGTCTCGCTCCCGGTCGACTACGCCTTCCACTCCCCGCTGATGCAGCCCTACGCCGACGAACTGGCTTCGCTGCTCGCGGACTTGACGCCTTCGACGCCGGCCGTGCCGTTCCTGTCCACCGCCCTGCCGGGGCAGGACGTCCCGCTGGACGCCGCGTACTGGAGCGCCAACCTCCGTGAGGCGGTGCGGCTGTGGCCCGTCGTCGACACACTGCTCGCACAGGGCGAGACGGCGTTCGTCGAGATCGGCGCGCATCCTGTGCTGGCCCGGCCGCTCCAGTCCTCGCTCGCCCATCGCGAGCGGCGCGGACCGGTCGTCTCCTCGCTGGTCCGCGGCCAGAACGGCCCCACCATGCTGGCCCGTTCCCGGGCCAAGCTGCACGAGGCGGGTGTCGAGGTCGACTGGGCCACGGCGCACGGGGCGCCGGTGCGGCCGGTGTCGTTGCCGCCGCACCGCTGGGCCGACGAGCGGTTCTGGCTGGACGGTGTGGAGCGCGGTGAGCAGGGCTCGGGGCCGGCCGATCTGAGCGGGCTGCGGGCCGAGGTGCGGCTCGTGGACGCGAGCGGGAAGGTCGTGGCGGAGCTTGCTGCCGACCGGCCCGAGGTCGTGGCTCCGGCTCCTGCTCCGGCAACTGTGGCTCCGGCTGCGGTTGTTGAGGCTCCTGTCGCTCTTGAGCAGGTCGTTGAGGAGGCCGTCGAGGAGGCCGCGCCGGTCGCTCTCGACCGGGAGCACGTGGCGTCCACGGTTCACTCCGTGCTCATCAAGATCCTTGGGCACGGGCCGCGGAAGCGGTTGCCGCGTACCCGGGGGTTCTTCGAGCTGGGTGTCGACTCGATCTCCGTCGCGGAGTTCGGGCGCATGGTGGCGGAGCAGTTGCGGGTGCCTGTCGACGGGGCGGATGCGCTGGCGCACGGCACGATCGATGGGTTTACCGACTACATCATGACGTTGACGCCGGAGGGCGCCGCCGAGGGTGTTCTCGAGCCTGTCGCTGAAGAGGCGCCGGAGATTTCCTCGGAGAGTGCCTCGACAGGTGATTCCGTCCCTGCCGCGCCGTCTGGGCCGGTCGCGCAGTTCCCCGCGCCCCTTGGCGGCGCCTCTGAGCCGGTCGTTCGTGCGGAGCCCTCGGTTCCTGCTCCCGAGTCCGACGACGCTGTCGAACCCGTCGCCATCGTCGGCATCGGATGCCGGCTCCCGGGTGGGGTTTCCGGGCCGTCGGACTTCTGGCGGCTGCTCGACGAGCGGGTCGACGCCAGTGGTGATGTGCCCGCCTCGCGCTGGGACGCCGCGGCCTTAGACGGGGTACCCGCGCGTGGGTCGTTCCTCGGGGACGTCGACGGGTTCGACAACTCCTTCTTCCGGATCTCGCCCCGCGAGGCCCGCACCATGGACCCGCAGCAGCGGCTGTTCCTGGAGGTGGCCTGGGAGGCGCTGGAGGACGCCGGGGTGCGGGCCGACCGGATGAGCGGCAGCCGTACCGGAGTGTTCGTCGGCCTCAACACCACCGACTACCAGCAGCTGGTGACACGCAGTCAGGCCGATGTGGACCTGTACTACGGCACCGGCAACTCCTTCAGCGCGACCGCCGGACGCATCTCGTACTTCCTGGGGCTGCGCGGTCCGAGCCTCGCCGTGGACACCGCCTGCTCCTCCTCGCTCACCGCCGTGCATCTGGCCTGCCAGAGCCTGCGCGCCGGGGAGAGCAAGCTGGCGCTGGCCGGCGGGGTGAACGTGATGGCCACCCCGACGGTCTTCCTCTCCATGGGGGCGGCCGGGGCGCTCGCGCCCGACGGACGGTGCAAGACCTTCGACGACTCCGCCGACGGCTACGGCCGAGGCGAGGGCGCCGGTGTGGTCATCCTCAAGAAACTCTCGACCGCGTTGCGCGACGGTGACCGGGTGTACGCGATCATCCGCGGCAGCGCGGTCAACCAGGACGGGGCCAGCGGCGGGTTCACCGTGCCCAGCGGCACCGCCCAGGAAGAGGTCATCCTCTCCGCCCTCGACCAGGCCGGGATCGAACCGCACGAGGTGTCGTACGTCGAGGCGCACGGCACCGGCACCCGGCTCGGCGACGCCGTCGAACTGCGCGCCCTGGCAGGCGCGTTGGGCACCGGACGCCCTGGTGACCGGCCGCTGCTGGTGGGCTCGGTGAAGACCAACGTCGGCCATCTGGAGGCCGCCGCCGGAGTCACCGGACTGATCAAGACGGTGCTGGCGCTCGGCCGGGAGCGCATCCCCGCCCAGCTCCACCTGTCCGAGCCGACCGGACAACTGGACTGGCAGAAGCTGCCGTTGGCGGTGGCCGGTGAACCCGTGCCGTGGCCGCGCGGCGAACGGCCCCGGATCGCGGGCATCAGCGCCTTCGGCTTCACCGGTACCAACGCGCACGTCCTGGTCCAGGAGGCCCCCGAGCAGCCGGCGACCCCGGCCGCGACCGGGCCGGCCCGGCCCTGTGTGCTGACCGTGTCGGCCGCGACGCCGGACGCCCTGACTGCCGCCGTGGCCCTGATGCGGGAGCGGGTGGCGGCCACCCCGGACGGTGAACTCGCCGACCTGTGCTGGACGTCGGGCGCCCGCCGAGCCCATCTCGCGCACCGGGTCACCGCCGTGGGACGCACCCGTGAGGAAGTCCTCGCCGCGCTGGACCGGGCCCACCCGGTACAGGCCCGGGACGACGCGGCCGTGCTCTTCGTCTACGGCCGCACCCCGGCCGACATGTCCGGCTACGAGGAAGCGCTGGCCGGTGACCCCGAGGCCGCGGACATCTACCGCACGGCCCTGGCCGAGGCTCATGAGGCGCTGCGCGCCGAGCTCGGCGAGAGCGACGGCCCGGCGCTCCCGGGCAGCGTGGAGCACGCGGGCGAGGTGTTCGCCGGCCAGCTCGCCACGACCGCGCTGTGGAAGGCGCTCGGCGTCGAGCCCGACGCGGTCGTCGGATGGGACATCGGCGAGTACGCCGCCTCCGTCGTAGCGGGCGACCTCACCCTCCTGAACGCCGTACGGCTGCTCGCGGCCGGAGTGCCCGTGCCCGCGCAGCCCGACGGGGCGAGGGTGGCCCGCCACTCCGCCGCGAACGGCTGGTCGGGTCTGGCCAACGAGGTCATCATGTCCGGCATCGACGTCCTGCTGGACATCGGCACCGGCAGCCGCGCCATCCGGATGCTCGGCGCCGCCCTGGACGCGGCGGCGGAACCCGGCGAGTCCATCCCGGTCCAGCTCACCGCGCCGCGCAGGCGTCAGCCCAGCGGTGTCGAGAAGGCCTACCTCGGCCCGGTCGACCTGCTGGAACTGGCGGCCACGCTGCACGCCCACGGGGCGAACGTCGACTGGGACCGGCTGGTCCCCGGCGCGCACCGGCCCGTGACGCTGCCCGCCTACCCCTGGCAGCGCAAGCCCTACTGGGTGGACACTCCTTACGCGGTGGAACCCCGCCCGCAGTCCGAGCCGCAGCCCGTGGCCGAGACCGCGCCGGAGCCCGCCGGTGATCTCGCCACCGAGCTGCTCGCGCTGCCGCCCGACCGGCGGGCGGAGCGGCTGGTCGACCTGCTGCTCAGGCTTGTCGCGCAGGTGCTCGGCGAGGAGGCCGATGTCTCGCCCGACCAGGGCTTCTTCGACCTCGGTATGGACTCGGTGCTCTCCCAGGACCTCAAGCAGCGCGCCGAACGCGAGCTGGGCCTGGAACTGCCCGGCACCGTCATGTTCGAGTGCCCCAATGTCACGTCCTTCGCCCGCTTCGTCCTCGACGAAGTGCTCACCGAACCCCAGGACCTGACCGGACCCGCGGCGGCGGCAGCCGCCGAGGAGCCGGCCGAGGACCTGACAGATCCCGCAGATCTCGACGACGACGACCTGCTGAGCCGTCTCGACGACGCGCTGGCGTCGTCCGAAGCCCTGTTGACCGAGGGAGACTGACCATGACGACCCCGGACTACCGGGCCCGCCTCGTCGAAGCCGTCCGCACCATCGAGAGGCTCCAGGGCGAGCTGGCGAAGAACCGCAGCCGGCCGCTGGACGAGCCGATCGCCGTCATCGGGCTCGGCTGCCGCCTGCCCGGCGGTGCCGACAGCCCCGACTCGCTGTGGCGGATGCTGGTGGACGGCACCGACACCATCCGGGAGTTCCCGGCGGAACGCGGTGACGCCCAGGCGGTCTTCGACGACGACCCCGACCGGCCCGGCAAGGCGTACGTCACCCAGGGCGGCTTCCTCGACGAGCGGGTGGACCTCTTCGAGCCCGGTGTGTTCGGGATCTCGCCGCGCGAAGCCGTCGGCATGGACCCGCAGCAGCGGATCGTGCTGGAGGTGGCCTGGGAGGCGCTGGAGCGGGCCGGTTACGCACCGGACCGGCTGACCGGCAGCTCCACCGGCGTCTACTTCGGCGTCTCCACCACCGACTACGCCCGGCTGAGGCAGAGCGAGGGCGACATCCGGGACGTCGACGCCTACCAGCTGGTCGGCGAGCCGAGCTTCGTCGCCGGCCGGATCTCCTACACTCTCGGCCTGATGGGACCGAGCAAGGTCATGGACACGACCTGCTCGTCCTCCCTGGTCGCCCTGCACGAGGCCTGCCAGGACCTGCGCACCGGCGAGTGCGACATGGCGCTCGCCGGCGGCGTCAACCTGATGCTCTCGCCGTACGGCTTCGTCATGATGAGCAAGTTCGGCGGGCTCTCCCCGGACGGCCGCTGCAAGACCTTCGACGCGAGCGCCAACGGCTATGTGCGCGGTGAGGGCGCCGGTGTGGTCGTCCTCAAGCGCTACTCCGACGCCCAGCGCGACGGCGATCCGGTGCTCGCCCTGGTGCGCGGCTCGGCCGTCAACCACGACGGCCGCAGCAGCGGACTCACGGTGCCCAACCCGGCCGCCCAGCAGGGCGTCATCCGCGGCGCCCTGGAGCAGGCCGGGATCGCCCCCGGTGACGTGGACTACATCGAGGCGCACGGCACCGGCACCGCGCTCGGCGACCCGATCGAACTGCGCGCCCTCCAGGCCGTGATCGGGCGCAACCGCCCGGCGGACAGCCCGCTGAAGGTCGGCTCCATCAAGACCAACATCGGTCACCTGGAGTCGGCGGCGGGCATCGCCGGGGTGCTCAAGCTGGTCCTCGCCCTCCAGAACGGCGAGCTCCCGCCGCACCTGCACTTCAACGACCCCAACCCGAACGTCGACTGGGGCAAGCTGAACGTCGAGGTCACCAAGGACGGCGGCGCCTGGGGCGACACCGGCGACCGGCCGCGCATCGGCGGCATCAGCAGCTTCGGCGCGAGCGGCACCAACGCGCACGCCGTCATCAGCGCCGTACCCGAGCGGGCCGAGGCCGTCGAGTACGGCGGACCCGAGGTGCTGACCCTGTCCGCGCACTCCGCGGAGGGCCTGGCCGCGCTGGCCGGACGCTACGCCGGACACCTGCGCGCCCACCCGGGGGCGCCGCTCGCCGACATCAGCTGGACCAGCCAGGTCGGCCGGTCCCGGCAGCGCAACGGGCTCGCCGTCACCGGCACCGACGCCGGTGAACTCGCCGAGGCGCTGGAGACGTTCGCGCGCGGTGAGCGGGCCTCCGGCGTCGTCACCGCCGAACTGCCCGTCCACAAGCACCGCAAGACGGCCTGGCTGTTCACCGGCCAGGGTTCGCAGTACGCCGGAATGGCCCGCGGACTGGCCGACGAGCCCGCCTTCCGCGGCCCCTTCGACGAGGTCGCGGCCCTCTTCGACGCGCGGCTGGACCGCCCGCTGGCGTCGGTGGTGTGGCCGGAGCCCGGCGAGGACTCCCCGGTCGATGACACCCGCTACACCCAGCCCGCGCTGTTCGCGGTGGAGTACGCGCTCGCCCGGATGTGGCAGTCCTGGGGCCTGAAGCCCAGCGGACTGCTCGGCCACTCCATCGGCGGCATCGTCGCCGCCTGCATCGCCGGAGTCTTCGAACTGCCGGACGCTGTCCGGCTGGTCGCGGCCCGCGCCGCCCTGATGGCCGCGCTCCCGGCGGGCGGCGCGATGGCCGCCCTGGACTGCGACGAGGCGACGGCCCGCGCGGCCATCGCCGGACACCGCGACACGGTGTCGCTGGCCGGGGTCAACGGCCCCTCCAGCGTGGTGATCTCGGGTGCCGCCGCCGATGTGGACGCGGTGCGCACGGCGCTGGAGGCGCGCGGCATGCGCACCACCCGGCTGACCGTCAGCCACGCCTTCCACTCCCCGCTGCTGGCGCCGATGCTCGCCGACTTCCGCGAGGTCGTACAGTCGCTGACCTACCGGATGCCGACCCTGCCGCTGATCTCCGACCACACCGGGCGCGCCTGGACCGCCGAGGACAGCGGCCCGGAGTACTGGGTGCGGCACGCGGCCGGCACGGTCCGCTTCCACGACGGCCTCACCGCGCTGCACGCGGAAGGGGCCCGCACCTTCCTGGAGATCGGCCCCTCCCCGGTGCTCAGCGGCATCGGCGAGCGCACCGGCCTGGACGGCGACTGCCTGTATGTGCCGTCCCTGTACAAGCCGAGGGCCGGCGCACCCGAGGACCGCACCGCCGTCCAGCGGGCGCTGGGTCTGCTGCACCTGCGCGGTGAGACCGTGGACTGGACGGCGGTGCACTCGGGCACCGGACGCGCCCCGCGCCGGGTGGCCCTGCCGGTCACCCCCTGGAACGGCGAGCGCTACTGGTACGAGGAGCGCCGGGAGGCACCCCGGGCCGCCGCCGCGGGCACTCCGGTGCCGCAGGCCGGGACCCGGCTGCACAGCGCCGTACCGACCTATGAGCTCCAGCTCGACGCGCCGGACTGGGACCGCTTCGCGCGCACCGGTGCGGACGGCTTCCGGTTCCTGCCCGTCGGCTCGCTGGGCCGGGCGGCGCGGGCCGCGGCCGGGGACGCGCTCGGCGGTGTGTGGTCCTGCGTCGAGAAGCTCGACGTGTTCCGGCCGCCGCCCATGGACCGGGCCGGACGGGTCCTGCAGATCACCGTCGACACCGACGACGACGGCTGCGCGATCGTCACCCTGCACAGCCAGACCCCGGCCGAGGCCGCCGCCGGAGCGCCCTGGACCCGGCATGCCCGCGCCGTGCTGCGACGCCGGGCGAGCTCCCGCTCGCGGCACTCCGCCCCGACCCTCGCCGGACACGAGTACGAGGACGAACTCCACTACGAGACGGCCTCGTTGTCGGACGCGCTGATCGGCGCCGTGGTCTCCGCGCGACGCGGTGACGAGGGCGTGCTGGTGGCCCTCGGCCTGGACAGCGAGGAGACCGCCGACCACGCGGTGCAGGTCTTCGACGCGGCCGTCGCGGCCGTCTCCTGGAGCGCGGGCCTGAGCAAGGCGGGCTTCGCGGGCCGGGTCACCGAGGCCACCATGGAGTCCCTGGACCGCGCCCGCTACGTCCGGGCCATCGCCCAGGCCGGCAAGGAGCCCGGCACGGTCTCCGGCAGCGTTGACCTGTTCTCCGAGGACGGCGCCTACCTGGGCGGCATCCGGGAGCTGATGGTCGTCACCGAGCCCGCGTCCTCCTCGGCCCCGGCCCCGGCGCCCTGGCGGGACCCGGAGGAACTGCTCACTCGGCTGGAGTGGCAGGAGATCGAACCGGCCGCCGCCGCACCGGAGTTGTCCGGGCAGGGCTGGCTGCTGGTGCCCGACCGCACCGGCACCGCCCGCCGGCTGGCCACGGCCCTGCGGGCGCTCGGCGCGCACTGCCGGATCGAGGAGTCCGGCGCCCCCGACCTGGACGACTGGCTGCGCGATCTGCCCGACGGGGTCGCCCCGCACCGGGTCGTGCTGCTGACCGGTCTGGACGCGCCCCGCCCGGACGCGGCCGACGCGGAGTCGCTGACCGCCTTCCGGGACCGCGCCGAACTGGCCGCCGTCGCCCTGGTCCAGGGCCTGACGGCCCGCGCTGCCTGCACGAGGACCGGGCTCAGCCTGGTCACCCGGGGCGCGGTGCCCGCGCTGGCGGAACAGGGCGTCACCTCGCCCTTCGCCGGGACGCTCTGGGGCCTCGGCCGGGCGATCGCGCTGGAGCACCCAGAGCACTGGGCCGGCGCGATCGACCTCGACCCGGACCCGGAGGGGGAGACCGGCGAGGGCGCGGCGCTGGCCGCGGCGCTCGCCGACACCGCCGCCGAGGACCAGCAGGCGCTGCGCGGCGACTCGCGCCGGGTGGCCCGGCTGGTGAAGTACCCGCTCACCGCCGACGAACTGCGGCGACGGCCGACGATCGACCGCCAGGGCGCCTATCTGATCACCGGCGCGTTCGGCGGCATCGGCCAGGCCCTCGCCCGCAAGCTCGCCGACAACGGCGCGGGCAAGCTCGTCCTGCTCGGCCGCACCCCGCTGCCGCCCCGGCAGCAGTGGAACGACCCCACGCTCACCGGCTCGGTCCGCGAACGCGTCGACTTCGTCTCCGGGCTGGAGGAGACCGGGGTCCTGGTCGACGTGGTCGCGGCCGACGTCAACGACATCGAGGACATGCTGCCGGTGATCCAGGGCCTGGCGACCGGCCTGATGCCGCTGCGCGGTGTGGTCCACGCGGCCGGCACCTCGGTCCCGCAGTTCCTGCGGGACATCCCGGTGTCGGACCCGAGCGACTACGACGCCGTGTGGCGGCCCAAGGTGGTCGGCGGCTGGCTGCTGCACCAGCTGACCGAGGGCCTGGAGCTGGACTTCTTCCTCGGCTTCTCCTCGATCGCCGCGACCTGGGGCTCGCAGCACGTCACCAGCTACGCCGCCGCCAACTCCTTCCTCGACGCGCTCGCCGAGTACCGGCAGGCCCAGGGTCTGACCGCGCTCACCGTGAGCTGGGGACCGTGGGAGCTGACGTCCAATCTGTTCGGCGCCGACGTCGTGGAGTTCCTGACCTCCACCGGTCTGCGCATGCTCTCGGCACCGCAGTGTCTGCGGCTGCTGGACGCGCTGCTGGCCGGGGAGGCGCCGCAGGCCGTGGTGTGCGCCGCCGACTGGTCGGTGTACAAGCCGGTGATGGAGGCCCGCGCCGACCGTCCGGTGCTGCGCACCGTCGAGATCGACGAGGGCATCGGATCGGGTACGTCCACGGCGGTGCTCCAGGCCCTGGAGGGCGCCGACACCGCGGGCCGGGCGACCGTGCTGACCGGCTACCTCCAGCAGGTGCTCGGCGAGGTGCTGGCGGTGCCGCCGGAGTCGGTGCTCCCGGAGGCCGACGTGATGTCGCACGGCCTGGACTCGCTGATGGTCATGGAGGTCGTCAAGCGCTGCAAGGGCGATCTGGGCATCAGCGTGCGGCCGAGCCAGTTCTTCGAGCGGACCACGCTGGAGGACTGGGTGCGGCTGCTCGACACCGAGCTCGGCGGTGACGGCGAGGCCGCGCCGGCGCCGGCCGCGGACTGGACGGAACCGGCGCTGATCGCCGCCGACGTCAACCTCGACCCGGCGATCGTGCCGGCCGGACCGGTCGGCGAGGGCTACACGAACCCCGCGAACGTCCTGCTCACCGGTGCCACCGGCTTCCTCGGGGCGTACCTCCTCGACGAGCTGCTGGCCACCACCGACGCCACCGTCCACTGCCTGGTCCGCTGCGACACACCGGAGTCGGGCCTGGCCCGGGTCCGGCAGAACCTGGAGCAGTACCTGACCTGGCGGGAGGGCGCCGACGACCGCATCACGGTGGTCCCCGGCGACCTGGGCAAGCCCCGACTGGGCCTGACGGACGAGGACTTCACCCGGCTCGCGGGCACCCTGGACGCGATCTACCACAACGGCGCCTGGGTCAACTTCTCCTACACCTACGAGCAGTTGCGCCCCGCCAACGTGGGCGGCACCGAGGAGATCCTCCGGCTCGCCTGCGCGGGCCCGGCGCAGATCCCGGTCTCGTACGTGTCGACGTACGGCATCTGGGGCATCCCCGCCGACGGCCGCACCGTGATCGCCGAGGGCGACGACATCCTCGGCGCGGGCAAGCTGGTGACCGGTTACGTCCAGACCAAGTGGGCGGCCGAACTGCTGGTCCGCCAGGCGCAGGAGCGGGGCATCCCGGTGGACATGCACCGGCCCGGCCGTGTCCTCGGCGACTCGCGCACCGGGGCCTGTCTGACCACGCACTTCACCACCCGGGTGATCAAGGGCTGTGTGCAGCTGGGAATGGCCCCCGATCTCGATCTGGAGATCGAGATGACCCCGGTGGACTACGTCACCTCGGCCCTGGTGCGGATCTCGCGCGGGGAGCACGCGTGGGGGCTGACGTACCACCTGGTCAACCGGCGCAAGGCGGCCTTCAAGGAGCTGCTGCTGGCCATGGAGCGGCACGGCTGGGAGTTCCGGACGGTGCCGGTGGAGCAGTGGTGGCGGACCCTCCAGGACTCCTTCGCCGTCAACGACAACGAGCTGCACCCCGTCATGGGGGTGGTCGAGGAGTTCGTCGTCGGTGGCGAGGAGGCCATCGACTACGACGCCACGAACACCGTCCAGGGCCTGACCGGCTCGGGGATCGCTTGTCCTCCGCTCGACGGTTCACTGCTGTCGCTGTACTTCGGGTGGATGGTCCGAACTGGGTACTTGCCTGCACCGTCGCGCAGGGAGAATAATTCATGGCAAGATGAATCCATCAACGGGTGAATTCATGTAGCGGTGACGCCCCCGCCCGTTGCGGAGGCCGACCCGCCGGCCGAGCCAACGTCTGCGGCCCCTGCTCCGGGGCCGCGGAACACGACGGAGAAAGGCATCTCCCCCCATGACCACATCCGAGGACCGGGTCCCCGGCGGTAGCGCCGTCGGAGCGGCCCCGTTAGCGAACCCCAAGCGCTGGACGGCCCTCGTCTTCATCTGCCTGGCCCAGCTGATGGTGGTTCTCGACATCACGATCGTGAACATCGCGCTGCCGGAGATGCAGGCCGACCTCGGCTTCTCCAATGAGAACCGGCAGTGGGTCGTCACCTCGTACACCCTGGCCTTCGGCAGCCTCCTGCTGCTCGGTGGCCGGATCGCCGACTACACCGGCCGCAAGCGGGCCTTCCTGATCGCCCTGGCCGGCTTCGCGCTCGCCTCCTGCCTGGGCGGCGCGGCCCCCAACATCGAGATGCTGCTCACCGCGCGTGCGCTCCAGGGCGCCTTCGGCGCTCTGCTCGCCCCCACCGCGCTGTCGCTGATCTCGGTGAACTTCACCGACCAGAAGGAACGCGCCAAGGCGTTCAGCATCTTCGGCGGCATCGTCGCCAGTGGTGCCGTCATCGGTCTGCTGCTCGGTGGTTTCCTCACCGAGTACATGGACTGGACCTGGTGCATGTACGTCAACGCGCCGATCGCCGTGATCGCCGCGCTCGGCGTGCTGTACCTCGGCCCGGAGCAGCGTGCCGCGGTGCGCGCGCGGATGGACATCCCCGGCGTGCTGCTGGTCACCACCGGTCTCGTCGCGGTCGTGTACGCGTGCAGCGAGGCCGAGTCCGAGGGCTGGGGCTCCGGTCTGGTGGTGGGCCTGTTCGTTACTGGCGCCGTGCTGCTGGCGGCCTTCGTCGCGGTGGAGGCGCGTTCCTCGCATCCGCTGCTGCCGCTCGGGGTGATCACCGACCGCACCCGGGGCAGTTCCTACCTCGCGGTGGGCGTCGCGATGATCGCCATGCTCGGTGCGCTGTTCTTCCTGACCTTCTACCTCCAGCTGGTCAAGGGGTACTCCCCGGTGGAGACCGGTCTGGCCTTCCTGCCGCTGCCGCTCGGCGTCGGCATGTTCGCCGGCGGTGTGTCCACCAAGCTGATCCCCAAGGCCCCGCCGCGCGCGCTCGTGGTGCCCGGCATGGTCATCGCGGCCTGCGCGCTGTTCTGGCTGGCCGCGCTCGACCCGGGCTCGTCGTACTGGACGATGGTCGCGCCCGCCCTGTACGTCCAGGGCGCGGGCATGGGTCTGGTGATCGCGACCGCGATGAACTACGCGACGTACCGGATCGCCGACGAGCACGCGGGCGTCGCCTCCGGCACCGTCAACACCGCGCAGCAGATCGGTGGTTCGATCGGTACCGCGCTGCTCAGCACCCTCGCCGCCGACGCGGCGGCGGAGTACCTGGCCGATCACGCCGCGCAGGCGAAGAATCCCGCGGTCGTCCACGATGCGATGACCGAAGGGTTCACGACCGCGTTCACCTGGGCCGGTGTGATCATGGCCTGTGGTGCCGTGGCCATCGCGGCGATGATGAACACGCCCAAGCCGCGGCCCGGTGAGAGCAGTGCTCCGGTGGCTCACATGGGCTGACGGTTCCCGTACGGCCTGGACGGCCGGTCTCCCCCTCGGGGGAGGCCGGCCGTTCTGCTGTGCGCGCACCTTGTCCGAGGGGTCGACCGCTGGCCGGAAATAGGTGAATGTGAGCGGATTGAACGATAAATGTATTGGCCTGCATTAACCCCTAAGATGACCGGAATAGGAGTTGCCTTTGAGGGGGTGCTTCTACCTTGGCCGGATCCATTAGCCAGACGGCTGAAAACGACCAAGGAGCGGCTCATGTCCCCTGACCGCCTCAGTCCGAAGAGTCCCAGGTCGCCGCAGTACGACGTGGCCATCCTCGGGTCCGGCCTGGCCGGCACCACGCTGGCCGCCTGTCTCGCCAACGGCGGCGCGAAGGTGCTCGTCCTCGACGCGGGAACGCACCCCCGGTTCGCCATCGGCGAGTCGACGATCCCGTACACCTCGATGATGATGCGGCTGGTCAGCGAGCGGTACGGGGTGCCGGAGATCAAGTGGCTGACCACCTTCGAGGCGGTGCAGTCGAAGATCTCCACCAACTGCGGTGTGAAGCGCAACTTCGGCTTCCTCTACCACCGCGAGGGCGCGCACCAGAACCCGCGGGAAACCAGCATGTTCCCGATCCCGAAGATCACCCACACCGAGAACCACTTCTTCCGCCAGGACACCGACGCCTGGATGCTCAACGTCGCCCTCAAGTACGGCGCCGAGGTGCGCCAGCAGACGAAGGTCGTCGACGTCGACATCGACGACGACGGCGTCACCGTCATCCCGGACCAGGGCGACCCGGTGCGGGTGAAGTTCATCGTGGACGCCAGCGGCCACCGCTCCCCGCTGGCGCAGAAGTTCGGCCTGCGCGAGGAGCCCAGTCGGCTGCGCCACCACTCGCGCTCCCTGTTCACCCACATGATCGGGGTGAAGCCGTACGAGGACACCGTCCCCAAGGGCACGCACCACAACCCCAGCCCCTGGAGCGAGGGCACCCTGCACCACCTCTTCGAGGGCGGCTGGATGTGGGTCATCCCCTTCGACAACCACCCGCTGGCCACCAGCACCCTGTGCAGCGTCGGCCTCAACCTCGACCCGCGGATCCACCCGCAGCCGGACTGCACCCCCGAGGAGGAGTTCCGCCGCTTCGTCGCCAAGTACCCCGACATCGCCCCGCAGTTCGAGGGCGCGGTCGCCACCCGGGACTGGGTGCGCACCGGCCGGCTCCAGTACTCCTCCAAGCAGACGGTCGGCTACCGCTGGTGCCTGACCTCGCACGCGGCCGGCTTCGTGGACGCGCTGTTCTCCCGCGGCCTGTCCAACACCATGGAGATCATCCACGCCCTCGGCTGGCGGCTGCTGGACGCCATCAAGGCGGACGACTTCGCCGAGGAGCGGTTCTCCTACGTCCAGGAGCTGGAGCAGGGCCTGCTCGACTTCAACGACGACCTCGTCGCCAACGCCTACACGTCGTTCGGCAGTTGGTTCCTGTGGAACGCCTGGTTCAGGGTGTGGTCGCTCGGCCAGATCCTCGCCACGTTCGAGATCAACCGCGCCTACGCCACCTTCCTGGACAACCGTGACCCGGCCGGCCTGGAACGCCTCGAACGCCAGGCCCCGGACGGCGCGATCCCCGACTACGCCCCGGTCCGCCAGCTGCTGAAGAACGTCAGCACCCTGGTGCAGGAAGTCCAGAAGGGCGCGGCCGACCCGAGGGCGGCCGCGGACGAGATCCTCGCGCAGCTGCGCGCCGTCGACTTCGTACCGCCCGCCTTCGGTCTCTCCGAGCCCGACAACCACTGGACGGACGCCTCGACGCTCAAGGTCCTGCAGACCCTGCGCTGGGCGAAGAAGGAGGCCCCGGACGGGATCGGTGACCTGGTCTACGACGGACTCACGCTGTTCCTGCGCAAGCGGTTCGACCAGGAGGAGTTCAAGGTCACCGAGGAGCTGAAGCACATGGCCGCGTACTGGCCCGTTGTCGGCCGGATCATCAAGCACCGCGCCACAAACGTCAGCTGACGATTCGTCACACGAGCGGAGAGAGGGCATCGTCTTGAGCACGAAGACCGTCGCATACGACGTGATCATCGCCGGTGCCGGTCCCACGGGGCTGATGCTGGCAGGCGAACTCGCCATGGCGGGTGTGCGCTGCCGGGTCGTCGAACGTCGCGAGGACCGCACCAGGGAGTCCCGGGCACTGGGACTGCACGGCCGGACCATGGAGGTCCTCAACATGCGCGGGCTCGCCGAGGAGGTGCTGGCCCGCGCCAACCCGATCCCGCAGGTCCGGGTGTCACTCGGCCACTCCCTGTTCGACATGAGCCGACTGGCCACCGACTACGGCCAGTTGACGATCATTCCGCAGGGGGAGACCGAGGAGATCCTGGAGAAGCGCGCCACCGACCTCGGCGTGGCCGTGGACCGGGGCGTCGCCCTCACCGGCTGCCGGCAGAACGGTCCCGTGGTCCACTGCACGCTGGAGCAGAACGGCAAGGTGTGGGAGGAGAGCGCCTCCTGGCTGGTCGGCTGCGACGGCTCGCGCAGCCGGGTGCGGGAGGCCATGGGCGCCGAGTTCACCGGCGCGACCTACCCGTACACGATCATCGTCGCCGATGTGCGGCTCGGTACCCCGCTCGACGACCAGCTGCTGATCCGCGTCGGCCGGGCCGGGCTGGTGGTGGCGACCGACTTCGGCAACGGCTGGTACCGCATGGGCGTGATCGACCGGGACAAGCCCTGGTCGGACGAGCCGGTCACGCTCGACGAGGTCGAGCGGACCCTGGCCAAGCTGTTCGGCAGGAACATGCGGCCCAGCGAGCCGCTGTGGACCTCGCGCTTCCACATCCAGGAGCGGCAGGCGTCGTTCTACCGCCAGGGGCGCATGCTCATCGCCGGCGACGCCGCCCATGTGCACTCCCCGCTCGGCGGACAGGGGCTCAACCTCGGCATCCAGGACGCCATGAACCTCGGCTGGAAGCTGGGCGCCGTGGTGGGCGGACGGGCCTCGGACGACCTGCTCGACACCTTCGAGCTGGAACGGCGCCGGGTCTCCCAGGGCGTCATCAAGGTGACGGACATCGCCACCCGCATGATGACGTCCGACCGGCTGCCCGCGCGGATCGCCCGCAGGACCGTGATGTCCGTGGCCAGCCGGATCCCCGCGACCCACCGGACCGCGGTCGGCCATCTGTCGGGCATCGCCACCCGCTACCCGACGATGGCCTCGGCCGTCGGCGCCTCACCCCTCACCGGCACCCGGGTCCCCGACCTCAGGGTCGCCGGGCACGGCGCTCCCGTCCGCATCCACGAGGCGCTGCGCCACGGCGGGTTCGTGCTCATCGACCGGGAGGACGGCGCCCCGCTGCTGCCGGCGGTAGCGGAGGGGGACGGCCGCCTCGTCCGGATCGGCGGCCGGATCGTCGCGGACTCCGGGCCCTGGAACAAACCGGAGGTCGTGCTGATCCGCCCGGACGGCTACTGCGCCTGGGCGGGCCCGCGCGCCCGCGCACGGCAGGAACTGGCTCTCGCCTGCCGGCGCTGGGTCCAGAGCTGAACCGTGCGGTGTGCCGCCGCCCGGCCTGTGGCGGTGGCACACCACCGGTACGGCTGTATCCCGGTGCGGCGCGGCCCTGAGCGGTGGCTGAGTGGGGCTTGAGTCAGTGGTCCTAGCTTGGCCGAAACGGATGCCGGGATCGACCAAGGAGAGGCTCATGCCGACTCGCTCGAAGCACCCTACGTCGCCGCAGTACGACGTGGCCATCCTGGGGTCGGGTCTGGCGGGCACCACGCTGGCCGCCTGCCTCGCCCGCAACGGCGCGAAGGTGCTCGTCCTCGACGCGGGAACGCACCCCCGTTTCGCCATCGGTGAGTCCACCATCCCGTACACCTCGATGCTGATGCGGCTGGTCAGCGAGCGGTACGACGTGCCCGAGATCAAGTGGCTGACGACCTTCGAGTCCGTGCAGTCGAAGATCTCCACCAACTGTGGTGTGAAGCGCAACTTCGGCTTCCTCTACCACCGTGAGGGCGCCCGCCAGAACCCGCTGGAAACCAGCATGTTCCCGATCCCGAAGATCACCCACACCGAGAACCACTTCTTCCGCCAGGACGTCGACGCCTGGATGCTGGCCGTGGCCATCAAGTACGGCGCCGACGTCCGCCAGCAGACGAAGATCGTCGACGCCGAGTTCGACGACGACGGTGTCACCGTCATACCGGTCCAGGGCGATCCGGTGCGGGCGAAGTTCGTGGTGGACGCGAGCGGTCACCGCTCCCCGCTGGCCGAGAAGTTCGGCCTGCGCGAGGAGCCGAGCCGGCTGCGCCACCAGTCGCGCTCGCTGTTCACCCACATGATCAATGTGAAGCCGTACGAGGACACCGTCCCCAAGGGCAGCCACAAGAACCCGAGCCCGTGGAGCCAGGGCACCCTGCACCACATGTTCGAGGGCGGCTGGATGTGGGTCATCCCCTTCGACAACCACCCGCGCGCCACCAACCCGCTGTGCAGCGTGGGCCTCAACCTCGACCCGCGGATCCACCCCACGCCGGACTGCTCCCCCGAGGAGGAGTTCCGCAACTTCATCGCCAAGTACCCCGACATCGCACCGCAGTTCGAGGGGTCCATCACGGTCCGCGACTGGGTGCGCACCGAGCGGCTCCAGTACTCCTCCAAGCAGACGGTCGGCTACCGCTGGTGCCTGACCTCGCACGCCGCCGGCTTCGTGGACGCGCTGTTCTCCCGCGGCCTGTCCAACACCATGGAGATCATCCACGCCCTGACCTGGCGCCTGCTGGACGCCATCAAGGACGACGACTTCGCCGTCGAGCGGTTCGAGTACGTCCAGGAGCTGGAGCAGGGCCTGCTCGACTTCAACGACGACCTGGTCGCCAACGCCTACACCGGCACCAAGAGCTGGTTCCTGTGGAACGCCTACTACCGGTCCTGGGTGCTCAGCCAGGCGCTCGCCACCTTCGAGATCAACCGCGCCTACGCCCGCTTCCTGGAGAACCACGACCCGAAGGTCCTGGACCGTCTGGAGCGCCAGGCGCCCAACGGGGCCATCCCGGAGTACGCGCCCGCCCGTGAGCTGCTCAAGGCCATGAGCGAGACGATCCAGGACGTCCAGCACGGCCGCCGCGAGGACCGCGAGGCCTCCGACCACATCATGAAGCTGCTCGGCAAGGCCGACTTCATCCCGCCGGTGTTCGGCCTGGACGACCCCGACGTCCACTGGACCGAGGTGAACCCGATCAAGCTGGCGAAGACGCTGCGCTGGTCGCGGACCAAGGCTCCCAAGGAGATCGGCGACCTGACCTGGGAAGGGCTCACGCTCTTCATGAAGAAGCGCTTCGACCGCAGCGAGTTCCAACTCGCGGAGGAACTCAAGCACATGGCCGCGGGCTGGCCGGTGATCGGACGGGCCTTCCGGGTGCCCGAGCCCGAGTGACCGCACCCCGAACAGGATCCCCGAGACCAGCAGCCCGACAAGCCTGAGGAGTTCCCCGTGTCCGACAGCCCCGCCCTGGTCACCGGCCCGGCGCCGGTGTACGACGTGGCGATCCTGGGGTCCGGCATCGCCGGTTCCATGCTCGCCGCCGTACTGGCCCGCAACGGCGTCAAGGTCCTGCTCCTGGACGCCTCGGCCCACCCGCGCTTCGCGATCGGCGAGTCGACCATCCCGTACACGCTGGTGTGCCTGCGCACCATCGCCGAGCGCTACGACGTGCCGGAGATCAAGACGCTGGCGACCTTCACGAACAGCACCAAGGTGCTCGGCCCCAAGTTCGGTGTGAAGAAGCACTTCAGCTTCCTGCTGCACCACGAGGGCCAGGACCAGGACCCGCAGGAGGTCAACCAGTTCGGCACCCCGGGTCTGCTGCACGAGGCGAGCCACCTGTACCGGCAGGACACCGACGCGTACATGTTCCACGTGGCCCTGAAGTACGGCGCCGAATCCCGGCAGAACTTCCGGGTCGCCGACGTCGACTTCGACGACAGCGGGGTCACCCTGAGCACCGCCGAGGGCGAGCAGTACCGCGCCAAGTACGTCGTCGACGCCAGCGGCTACCGCTCGCCGCTCGCGGACAAGTTCAAGCTGCGCGAGGACCCCTGCCGGTTCCTGCACCACTCCCGGTCCATGTGGAACCACATGACCAACGTCCGCAAGACGGACGACCTGTTCACCCACCGCAGCGCCGCGGACACCCCGCCCTCGCCCTGGTACCAGGGCACGGTGCACCACATGTTCGAGCGCGGCTGGTTCTGGGTGATCGGCTTCGACAACCACGAGTGGTCCCGCAACCCGCTGTGCAGCGTCGGCCTCACCCTCGACCCGCGCAAGTACCCCAAGTCCGCGGACATGACGCCCGAGGAGGAGTTCTACTCCTACGCCTCGCGCTTCCCGGACATCGCGCGCCAGTACGAGGGCGCCCGCGGGGTGCGCAACTGGGTCTCCACCGACCGGCTCCAGTACTCCTCGCGCCAGTGCGCCGGTGACCGCTGGTTCCTGCTCTCGCACGCGGCCGGCTTCCTGGACCCGCTGTACTCCCGCGGTCTGTCCAACACCGCCGAGGCCATCAACAGCCTCACCTGGCGGCTGCTGGAGGCCGTCAAGGACGGCGACTTCTCCCGCGAGCGCTTCGAGTACGTCGACACGATGCAGCAGGGCCTGTTCGACTACAACGACTCGCTGGTCAACGCCTCCTTCATCTCCTGGAGCGACTACGACCTGTGGACGGCCGTCTACCGGATGTGGGCCTGGGGCGCCAACGCGGGCACCTACCGGCTCTCCGAGGGCCTGTTCAAGTACTTCAAGGACGGCAACGAGCAGCACTTCAAGGACCTGGAGAAGGCCCCGCACCTCGGTCTGTACTGGCCCGACCACGACGGCTTCAAGGAGCTGTACGACCTCATGATCGGGCAGGTCCTCGACTACGAGGCCGGAACGACCACCGCGCGCGACGCGGCGGACACGATCTACGAGCAGCTCGAGACCGTGAACTTCGTGCCGAAGAACTTCGGCTTCTCGGAGCGGAATCTGCGCTTCATGATCCCCGGACCCAAGACCATCCTGAAGACCGCCCGTTGGCTGCGCAACGACGCCGACCCGGTGGTCAAGCGGATGATGACGGGCAACGGGCGGGAGGCCGTGAAGGCGAAGCTGCGCGGCAAGCGCATCTTCTGATGACGCGATCGGCGCCGGCCCCGGTGGGGCCGGCGCCCACGCGCGTCCAGGGAGTGAACCGAGGGGAGTTGAACCCATGAAGATCAACCGAACCGCCCCCGCCGGCGACCGCGCGGCTCCTCCCGCGGATTTCCGGGAGAGGTACGACGTCGCCGTGCTCGGTGGCACCATGGCCGGCGGCCTGCTCGCCGCCGTCCTGGCCCGGCAGGGTGTACGGGTGCTCGTGGTGCCCGGCGCCGAGGACCGCAGCGAGCCGTCGGGCGAGACCACCGTGCCCTACACGGCCGAGGTGTTCCTGCTGCTGGCCAAGCGCTTCGACATCCCGGAGATCGCCGCCTTCGGCCTGTTCCCGGACCTGCCGGCGGACGTACGGCGGGACAGCGGCGTCAAGAAGAGCCTCGGCTTCCTCTACCACCGGCCCGGCCGGTCGCAGAGCCCCGAGGAGTCCATCCAGTTCAACGTGCCCGGCGAGCACGCCGAATGGCATCTGGAGCGGCGCACCGTCGACGCGTACACCCAGCGCATCGCCCACCGCTACGGCGCCGCGATACTGCCGCACGGGGTGCACGCGACCGACGCTTGGACCGAGGAGGACGGGGCGCGGATCGAGACCACCGACGGGCATGTCTGGAAGGCCCGTTACCTGGTCGACGTCAGCGGCCCCGACTCCTTCCTGGTGGCGCGGAACGGCGGCGACGACGCCGAGCCGCGGCTCGGGCTGCGCTCCCGGGTCATCGCCACCCACATGACCGGGGTGACCCCGTTCGAGGAGGTGCGGCCGCCCGCGGACTACCCGAAGGCCACCGCCTGGTCCGAGGGCACCGTCCACCACCTCTTCGACGGCGGCTGGGTCCAGCTCGTCCGCTTCGACAACCACGCCGGCGGCGGCAACCCCGCCACCGGAGTCACCCTCAGCCTCGACCCCGACCGCTGGGACCACCTTCCGGACGACCCCGAGAAAGCGTTCCGCACGGTCGTCGAGCAGTTCCCCGACCTGGAGAAGCAGTTCGCCTCGGCGACCGCCGTCCGGCCCTGGACCAACGCGCCGCTGTGGCAGCGCACCGCCTCCCGGACCTACGGGGACCGCTGGTTCGCACTGGAGCGGACGGCGGCCCGCAACGACCTGTTCCTCTCCCGTGACGTCACCATGGCCACCGAGATCGTGCACGCGCTGGCCGGCGCGCTCATCCCGGCCGTGCGCCGCGACGACTTCGCCACGGCGCCGTTCGCCCGGGTGGCGGCCTTCCAGGACGACCTGAACGCCTTCAACGACCGCTGGCTGCGCTGCGCCCGTATCGCCGCCAAGGAGTTCGCGCTCTACAACGCCTTCTCCCGGGTCTGGCTGCTCTGGCAGATCCTCGCGGACCTCTCGCTGAAGCGGGCCCGCCTGGACTGCGAGTCCAGCGCGGGGCGGGACTGGACGCCGGTCGAACGCTTCGAGCTCGGCGGCATCTGGTTCCACGTCCCGGAGGGCCTGCGGGGCGTCATCGACCGCTCGCTCCGGTCCATCGAGCGGGTCGGTGCGGGCGAGCTGGCCGCCGGTCCGGCGGCGGACATGATCTTCTCGGAGCTGCGCCGCGAGAAGTTCATCCCGCCGCTGTACGCCTTCGGCGACCCGGACGCCCGGGTCTACCACTTCACCATCCCCAAGCGTCTGAAGATGCTCTGGTGGGTCAAGACCGCGGCCCCCGCGGACTTCCGCCGCCTGCTGACCCGGGACAACGTCACCTCGGTCACCTCGGCGACGTCCCGTTAGGCGCGTAGCGCACGACAGGTGCCGCCGTCCTCCGCGAGGAGGACGGCGGCACCTGTCGTTGTCCGGGCGCCGCTCCAGCCACGAAAGAACCCGGCGCGGGCCGCTGTGGCCCAACGCCGGGTTCAGACCGTCGGCTACGGCAGCAGACGGGCGTAGCCGCCGCGCCAGTAGGTCAGCGGGAACCGCTCGTCCGCGGTGCCGCCGCCCACCACCCGGCCGATGAGCAGGGTGTGGTCGCCGGCCTCCACCGCGTCGTGCAGCTCGCACTCCGCGTGGCCGACCGTGACCGCCAGCAGCGGGGTCCCGGTCGCCGGACCCGGGGTCCAGCGGACCCGCTCGAACTTGTCGGTGGCGCCCGAGGCGAACAGCTGGGACGCCATCTGGCCCTGCGAGCCGAGGATGTTGACCGAGAACTGGGCCCGGTCCAGGACCGCGCGGAGCGTCCCGCTGCGGTTGCTGACGCTGGCCAGCAGCAGCGGCGGGTCCACGGAGACACTGCACACCGCGGAACACGTCAGACCGCGCGGCTCGTCCTCCTTGTCCAGCGTGGTCACGATGGAGACCCCGCTGGCCAGCGAGGCCATCACGGTACGGAACAGCTGGATGTCGACGGACGAGGCCATCGTGGGCATGGCGGTCTGCATCACAGCTCACCCGCCTCTACGGCCGTGACCAGCGCGGCCCGGTGCAGCTTGCCGTTCGGGGTCCTGGGCAGGTCCTCGGCGATGTGCAAACGGTCGATGTTCATATAGGTGGGCAACCTTTCCGCACAACGGCGTTTGATGGCGAGCAGGGAGGGCCGCTGCCCCGGCGAGGGGACGACGACGGCGTGCAGTTGGGACGTGAGGCCGGTGCCGATCACCAGAACCGTCACCTCGGCGACGGACTCGAGGGTGCCGATGGCCGCCTCGATCTCGCCCAGCTCGATCCGGTTGCCGCGGACCTTCACCATGTGGTCGCGGCGTCCGACGTACTCCAGGTTCCCGTCCGCGTCCAGGCGCGCGATGTCGCCGGTGCGGTACGGGCCCTCGTGGGGGCCGCGCCCCCAGTAGCCCAGCATCACCGTCGGGCCGGTGACGACGACCTCGCCCTCACCGCCCTCCGGCCCGTCCAGCGTGACGGTGTCACCGGAGCAGGCCGTGCCGATCGGCAGCGGGGTCTCCCGCTCCAGGTCGGCCTCGGTGACCTCGTAGGAGGTGCAGACATTGGTCTCGGTCGGGCCGTACCAGTTCAGCAGCCGCACCCCGGGCCAGGCCTTGCGCAGCTCCTGGACGTGGTGGATGGCGAACGGCTCGCCGGCGAAGAGACAGACCCGCAGGCTCGACGGCGGGGGACCCTCCAGCAGGCCGCCCTCCCGCATCATCAGGCTGATCGCGGACGGCACCGAGTACCAGACGGTGATCAGGCGCTGCCGCATGAACTCCGCCAACTGAAGGGGCGCGTAAGCGAGTTCCTCGGGGACCAGATGCACCGAGGCGCCGGAGGCGAAGGCGCCGTACAGGTCGAAGACGGAGAGGTCGAAGTTGAACGGCGCGTGGTTGGAGAGCCGGTCGGAGACCGTCAGCTCCAGCTCCTCGACCGCCCAGTCCACGAACGCCAGCGCGTTGCGGTGGCTGATCATCACGCCCTTGGGCTCACCGGTGGAACCCGAGGTGTAGAGGATGTACGCCGGATCGTCCGGCTCGTTCTTGAAGTGCGTCGGGCGCGCGCCGTCCTCGGCCCGGCCGAGCAGCTCCGCGAAACCGGCCAGCGGCGCCGCGTCGAACTCCGCCGCCTTGGCCCGCTCCACACCGCCCGCGTCGGCCACGACCAGCCGCGGCTCGCAGCCGGCGGCGATCCGGGCCACCCGGGCGGGCGGATTGGAGCCGGTGACCGGCACGTATATGGCGCCGATCCGCAGCGCCGCCTGCATCACGGCGATGGCGTCGACGCTCTTGTGGCTCCAGATGATGACCCGGTCGCCGACCCCCACCCCGCTCTCCAGCAGGGCCGCGGCGTACCGGTCCGCGAGGCGGTCGAGCTTGCGGTAGTCGATGGGGCCGTCCGCCCCGTGCACCGCCACCGAGTACGGATAGCGCCGGGCGGAGTCGTACAGCAGGCGGTGCAGGCTGACGTTGGTGCTCATAGTCCCAGCTCCCTGGAGATGATGTCGCGCTGGATGTCCGATGTGCCGGAGAAGATGACGGAGGGCACCGCGTCCCGCAGGGCGGCCTCGATGCCCTCGGAGCGCTGGTAGCCGCGCCCGCCGAAGAGCCGGATCGCGTCCAGCGCGGTGGAGATCACGCCCTCCGAGACGGCCAGCTTGGACAGCGCGATCCACAGGGTGGCCGGGCCGCCCCGGTCCATCTCCCAGGCCGCCCGGTACAGCAGCAGCCGGGCGCTCTCCGTGCGCAGCTTCATGTCCGCGATCCGGTGGGACACGGCCTGGAAGCGGGAGATCCGGCGCCCCGACTGCTTACGGGTGCGGGCCTGTTCCACGGACCGGTCCAGCAGATGGTCGGCGAGGCCGAGGAACCCGGCGAACAGACAGCACCGCTCCCAGCCCATCGAGTGCTGGAAGATGAAGCCGCCCTGGCCCTCGGCGCCGAGGATCTGCTCGTCCGGCACGAAGCAGTTCTCGAACTTCAGCCGCCCGGCCGGGACATGGGCCATGCCCATCTTCTCGAAGGGCTCCCCGATCGTCAGACCGGGCGCGCCACGCTCCACCACGAACCCGGTGACGCCCAGATAGCCCGCCTTGGGATCGGTGGTCGCGTACGTCGTGAAGACGTCCGCGGCCGGCCCGTTGGTGACGAAGCTCTTCTCGCCGTTGAGGATCCAGCCGCCGTCGGTGCGCTCGGCGACCGTGGCCAGCCTGGAGACGTCCGAACCCGCCTCGTCCTCGGTCATCGCGTTGCCCGCGATCAGCTCGCCCGAGCACATCCCGGGCAGCACCCGGGACTTCAGGGCCGGGCTGCCGAAGTCGACGATCGGCATGGCGCAGGCGAACAGATGTGCCGAGGCGCCGAAGACCAGCCCGGTGCGGTCGCAGCCGCGCCCGAGGGCCTCCACCTGCCGTGCGGTGTCCAGGGCGCCGAGCCCGCCGCCGCCGTACTCGGCCGGCACGGACAGGCCCAGCAGGCCGAGCGTGCCGAGCTGTTTGAAGTCACCGCGGTCGTAGTACTCGGCCGTGCCGTCACTCGGGGGGAAAGCCTCGCGCACGGCGGCCAGGGTGCGGTCGTACGCCTCTCGCTGTTCCTCGGACCAGGCGAAGTCCATGGTGGGTGCCTGCCTTTCCGTCACTTTGGGGACGACGTGGTGATGCGGATGACGGGCTGGGACTGCAGCAGCTCCTCGTGGGCGCGCTCGTTCTCCTTGGCCAGCAGCATGGTCAGCAGGGGCGCCGCCATCGCCGTCGTGACGAGGGCCATGATGACCATGGCGCTGAACAACTCGACGGTGAGCAGGCCCAGTTGCAGACCGACGTTGAGGATCACCAGCTCGGTCAGACCGCGGGTGTTCATCAGCAGTCCGAGCACGGTGGCGTCGCGCCAGTTCATCCCGGTCAGCTTGGCCGGGATCGCCACGCCGCCGAGCTTGCCGAGGCAGGCCACGACGATGACGGCCAGCATCACCAGCAGACCGTTGCCGGTGATCGTGGTGAGGTCGACGGACAGACCGGTCACCACGAAGAACAGGGGCAGCAGCAGCTTGCTGGCCTTCTCCGTCGGGCCGAACGCCGACTGCATCAGCCTGCGGTCACGCGGCATGACCAGACCGAAGAAGAACGCGCCGAAGATGGCGTGGATGCCGATCTCGGAGGTGATCCAGGCCGAGCCGAAGGCACCGCAGGCGGCGATCACCATGACGTACTGGAGGGCCGAGCCGGCCATCCGGTCGGTGAGCTTGTGCAGGACCGGCTTGACGACCCAGAGCATGCCGGCGACGTACACCAGCGACCACAGGAGCATGGTGATGAACGCGCCCGTACCGCTGGCCGTCACCAGCGCCACGACCAGGGCGAGCATGCACCAGGCCAGGACGTCGTCGGCGGCCGCCAGGGCCAAGGAGAGCGCCCCGGCGCGGCTGAACTGGAGCCCCTGGTCGGCGACGATGCGGGCCAGCACCGGGAACGCCGTGATCGACATGGCCACGCCGAGATAGAGGGTGAACTCGAACGTCCCGACCTCCTTGCCGTTCACGGTCCCGTAGGTGCCGTAGATCAGCGCGGCGAGGCCCATGCCCAGGGCGAGCGGGCAGGCGATCGAGCTCAGCCAGATGATGCCGGTGGACTTCCGGCGTCCGCTGAAGCTGGTGGCGTCGAACTCCCAGCCGATGACGAACATGAAGAGGATGAGACCGACCTGGGCCACCATGCCCAGATGGGCGCGTGCCTCGGCCGGGAAGAACTTCTCCGGCAGATCGCCGGGGAACAGCCCGAGCAGGCTGGGGCCCAGGCAGATGCCCGCGGCGATCTCACCGACGACTGCGGGCTGGCGGATCCGGCGGGCGGCCGCGGCGAACAGCACACCCACGAACAGTGTCAGCGCGATGCCGCCGATCACGGTTGTGGTCAACCATTCGGAGTTTGCGGCAGCAACAGTGGTCACTGGGTCTCCTTACGAAAGCTGGTGCTGAGACGGAGCGGATCAGCGGCTCCAGGTGTCGCTGCCGGCGAGGACTGCCGCGAGGTCGCCCTTGCCGTTCTGCTGGACGGCGGCCTCCAACTGGTCGGCCATCGTCGTGTCGTAGACGGGCCGTTCGATGTCCCGGAAGACACCGATCGGCGTGTGGTGCAGGGTCTGCGGATCGGCGAGCCGGGACAGGGCGAAGGCCGTTGCGGGGGAGTCGGCGTGTGCGTCATGGATGAGGACGCGGTGCTCGTTCTCCTGGGTGACGTCCACCACGTGGAGCTCGCCGGTGGCCTGGTCGCGGACGACGCCCTTGGCGCCGTCCGTCCCGAAGCGGATCGGCCGGCCGTGTTCCAGCCGGATCACCGACTCCTGCGCCTGCTGCTTGTCCTTGAGGACCTCGAAGGCACCGTCGTTGAAGATGTTGCAGTTCTGGTAGATCTCCACCAGTGCCGTGCCCGGGTGCCGGTGCGCGGCGCGCAGGACCTCGGTGAGGTGCTTGCGGTCGGAGTCGACGGTCCGGGCCACGAAGGACGCCTCCGCGCCGACCGCCAGCGACACCGGGTTGAACGGTGCGTCCAGCGAACCCATCGGCGTCGACTTCGTAATCTTGCCGAGCTCCGAAGTGGGGCTGTACTGGCCCTTGGTGAGGCCGTAGATCCGGTTGTTGAACAGCAGGATCTTGAGGTTCACATTGCGGCGCAGGGCGTGGATGAGGTGGTTGCCGCCGATCGACAGCGCGTCGCCGTCACCGGTCACCACCCAGACGCTCAGGTCGGGCCGGCTCACGGCCAGCCCGGTGGCGATCGCCGGGGCGCGGCCGTGGATGGAGTGCATCCCGTAGGTGTTCATGTAGTACGGGAACCGGGAGGAGCAGCCGATCCCGGAGATGAACACGATGTTCTCCCGCGCCACCCCGACCTCGGGCATGAAGCCCTGGACGGCCGAGAGGATCGCGTAGTCACCGCAGCCCGGGCACCAGCGCACCTCCTGGTCGGACTTGAAGTCACGGGCCGTCAGTTCAAGCCGCATGGATCTCCTCCTTCAGCACCGCGGCGAGCTGCTCGGCCTTGAAGGGCATGCCGCTCACCTGGGTGTGGCTTCGTACGTCGACGAGGTAGCGGGCGCGCAGCAGGGACGCGAGCTGGCCGAGGTTCATCTCGGGCACCACGACCCGCTCGTACCGCCCGAGGGCCTCGCCGAGGTTGCGCGGGAAGGGGCTGAGATGGCGCAGATGCGCCTGCGCGATCGGCTCCCCGGCGGTGCGCAGCCGGCGCACGGCCGCGGTGACCGGGCCGTAGGTCGAACCCCAGCCCAGGACAAGGGTGTTCGCGCCGTGCGGGTCGTCGACCTCCACGTCCGGCACCCAGACCCCGTCGACCTTCGCCTGCCGGGTGCGGACCATGAAGTCGTGGTTGGCCGGGTCGTAGGAGATGTTGCCCGTGCCGTCCTGCTTCTCGATGCCGCCGACGCGGTGCTCAAGGCCCGGCGTACCGGGGATCGCCCACGGGCGGGCCAGGGTGAGCGGGTCGCGCTTGTACGGCCAGAAGACCTCGGTGCCGTCCTCCAGCGTGTGGTTGGGCCCGTCGGCGAAATTCACCCGCAGGTCGGGGAGTTCGTGCAGCTCGGGGATCCGCCACGGCTCGGTCCCGTTGGCGAGGTAGCCGTCGGAGAGCAGATAGACCGGGGTGCGGTAGGTCAGCGCGATCCGCACCGCCTCCAGCGCCGCGTCGAAGCAGTCCGCCGGAGTGCTGGGGGCGACGATCGGCACCGGGGCCTCGCCGTTACGGCCGTACATCGTCTGGAGCAGGTCGGCCTGCTCGGTCTTGGTCGGCAGGCCGGTCGACGGGCCGCCGCGCTGGATGTCGACGATGATCATCGGCAGTTCGAGGGCCACGGCCAGACCGATGGTCTCGCTCTTGAGCGCCATCCCGGGACCGGAGTTGGAGGTCACCGCGAGGGAACCGCCGAAGGCCGCGCCGAGCGCCGCGCCCGCCGCCGCGATCTCGTCCTCCGCCTGGAACGTCCGCACACCGAAGTTCTTGTGCTTCGACAGCTCGTGCAGGATGTCGGAGGCCGGGGTGATCGGGTACGAGCCGAGGAACAGCGGCAGATCCGCCTGCCGGGCCGCGGTGAGCAGACCGTAGGACAGGGCGAGGTTGCCGGAGATGTTGCGGTAGGTGCCGGACGGGAAGGCGTCCGCCGCCGGGGCGATCTCGTAGGAGACCGCGAAGTCCTCCGTCGTCTCGCCGAAGTTCCAGCCGGCCTTGAACGCGGCGATGTTGGCCGCGGCGATCTGGGGCTTCTTGGCGAACTTCGACTTCAGGAACCTCTCCGTGCCCTCGGTGGGCCGGTGGTACATCCACGACAGCAGGCCGAGCGCGAACATGTTCTTCGCGCGCTGGGCCTCCTTGCGGCTCAGCCCGAACTCCTTCAGTGCCTCGACGGTGAGGCTGGTCAGCGGCACCGGGTGCAGCCGGTACCCCTGGAGGGAGTCGTCGTCCAGCGGGGAGCGCTCGTACCCGGCCTTGGTCAGTGCCCGGGAGTCGAACTCGTCGCTGTTGACGAGGAGTTCACCGCCCGCGCGCAGATCGGCCAGATTGGTCTTCAGTGCCGCCGGGTTCATCGCCACCAGCACGTCCACGGCGTCGCCGGGCGTGAGGATGTCGTGGTCCGCGAAGTGCAACTGGAAGGAGGAGACACCGCCCAGGGTGCCGGCGGGTGCGCGGATCTCGGCGGGGAAGTTCGGCAGCGTCGACAAGTCGTTGCCGAACGACGCCGTCTCCGACGTGAACCGGTCACCCGTCAGCTGCATGCCGTCCCCGGAGTCGCCCGCGAACCGGATGACCACACGGGACAGCCGCTCGGTCCGCGAGGAGGCCTCCGAGGCCGTCGCCGGTGGATGGATGCTGGGGTGAGGAGCTGCAGTCACCGAGCCTCTACCTCTCTCTCGGGGGGTGCCCACGGCGGTTGCAGTCTGGGTAGTTCGCCTAGAGGGGTGGTCAAGAGGCGGTGCACCGGGGGAGGCGGTGCCGACCGATGGGTCCCGGCCAGATCGCGACCCGCTCCACCACCCCTTGAGCGTGCGCGCCGACCATCGCCGCATGACCC
Organism: Streptomyces cinnabarinus; assembly: GCF_027270315.1. NCBI lineage: Bacteria > Bacillati > Actinomycetota > Actinomycetes > Kitasatosporales > Streptomycetaceae > Streptomyces > Streptomyces cinnabarinus. Next base: position 6,742,461 of record NZ_CP114413.1, read on the forward strand.
GACGCGCAGTGATCACAGGGCTGGGTGTGGTCGCCCCCGGTGGCATCGGCACCAAGGACTACTGGGCGCTGCTCACCGGCGGCCGGGCCGCGACCCGGCACATCACCTTCTTCGACGCCGCCGGCTACCGCTCCCGCGTCGCCGCCGAGGTCGACTTCGACCCCGCGGCCGCCGGACTCGGCGTCCGGGAGATCCACCGCATGGACCGCTCGGCGCAGTTCGCCGTGGTCAGCGCCTGGGAGGCGGTCGCGGACAGCGGACTCGCCCTCGGCGGCCTGGACCCGCTGCGCACCGGCGTCAGCATCGGCAGCGCCGTCGGCGCCGCCACCAGCCTGGACCAGGCCTACCCGCTGCTCAGCGACGAGGGCCGGGACTGGCGCACCGACACCACCTATGCCGTACCGCAGCTGTACGACTACATGGTGCCGAGCGCGCTCGCCCGCGAGGTCGCCTGGACCGTCGCCGCGCAGGGACCGGTCGCGCTGGTCTCCACCGGCTGCACCTCCGGCCTGGACGCCCTCGGCCACGCCGCCGGGATCATCGCGGAGGGGTCGGCGGACGTGATGCTGGCCGGCGCCGCGGAGGCGCCCGTGTGCGCCATCACCGCGGCCTCCTTCGACGCCATCAAGGCCACCACCCCCTATGAAGGGGACGACCCCGCCGAGGCCTGCCGGCCCTTCGACCTCACCCGCGACGGATTCGTGCTCGGCGAGGGCGGCGCCATTCTCGTGGTGGAGGAGAAGGAGCACGCCCGCCGCCGCGGCGCGCACGTCTACGCCGAGATCGCCGGGTTCGCCACCCGCGGCAACGCCTTCCACATGACCGGACTGCGCCCCGACGGCACCGAACTGGCCGCCGCGGTCGGGGCCGCCCTCGACGAGGCCCGGCTGCCCGCCGACGCCGTCGACTACGTCAACGCGCACGGCTCCGGGACCCGGCAGAACGACGTCCACGAGACCAACGCGCTCAAGCTGAGCCTCGGCTCGCACGCCTACGACGTGCCGGTCAGCTCCATCAAGTCGATGATCGGCCACTCGCTCGGCGCGATCGGCTCACTGGAGGCCGCCGCCTGCGCCCTGGCCCTGGAGCACGGTGCCGTCCCGCCCACCGCGAACCTTCACACCCCGGACCCGGAATGCGATCTCGACTACGTACCCTTGACCGCGCGGGCTCAGCCCCTCAACACAGTGCTCAGCGTGGGCAGTGGCTTCGGGGGCCTGCAGAGCGCCCTCGTGCTGAGGAAGCCCGAATGACCCCCGACCTCTCCTCCGCACCGCAGGCCCGGGTGCGCGCGGCCGTCACCGGCCTCGGCGTCGTCGCCCCCAACGGCGTCGGCACCCGCGCCTGGTGGCAGTCGACCCTGCGCGGGGTCAGCGCCCTGCGCCCGGCCCGCGACGCGCCCGTCAACCGCGTCCCGGTCGCCGGTGAGGTCGCCTCCTTCGTGGCCGAACAGTACGTGCCCAGCAGGCTGTTGCCGCAGACCGCCCGCTTCACCCGGCTGGCGCTGGCCGCGGCCGCCGAGGCCCTGGACGACGCCGATGTCGACCCCGCCTCGATGGAGGAGTACGGCACCGGCGTGTTCACCGCCAGCTCGGCAGGCGGCTACGAGTTCGGGCAGCACGAGATGAGCGCCCTGTGGCGCACCGGCAGCGACAGCGTCAGCGCCTACCAGTCCTTCGCCTGGTTCTACGCCGCCTGCACCGGCCAGGTCTCCATCCGGCACGGCATGCGGGGCGCCAGCGGCACCCTCGTCACCGAACAGTGCGGGGGCCTGGACGCGGTGGGCCAGGCCCGGCGGCGCCTCGGCGACGGCACCAGGGTGCTGCTGGCCGGGGGCTCCGACGCGGGCCTGTGCCCGCTGGGCTGGGCGGGCCACCTCGCCACCGGACAGGTCAGCCCGCACAGCCGCCCGGACCGCGCCTACCTGCCCTTCCACCAGGACGCCTCCGGTTATGTGCCGGGCGAGGGCGCCGCCTACGTCGTACTGGAGGAACGGTCCGCCGCCGAGGAGCGGGGCGCGGAGGTGCTCGGCGAGGTCGCCGGGTACGCCGCCGCGTTCGACCCGCCGACCGGGCCCGGCAACCTCGGACGGGCGGCCCGCCTCGCCCTGGAGGACGCGGGGGCGACCACCGACGACATCGACGTCGTCTTCGCCGACGCCTCCGGGGTGCCCGCCCTGGACGAGGCCGAGGCCGAGGTGATCGGCGAGCTCTTCGGGCCGTACGGCGTCCCCGTCGCCGTCCCCAAGACGATGACCGGACGGATCGGCGCGGGCGGCTCCACGCTCGACCTGGTGGCCGCCCTGCTGGCGCTGCGCGACGGGGTGCTGCCGCCGGCCGCGCACGTGGACCGGCCCAAGGACGGCTGGCACCTCGACCTCGTCACCGGCGCCCCCCGCCCGGTCGACCTGCGCGCCGCACTGGTGCTGGCACGCGGCCACGGCGGCTTCAACTCGGCCGCGGTGGTGGTCAGGTGACGGTCCATCGCCCGGGCACGTCACTGACAGACCGTCACCGACAGTCGAGGGGACCGGCATGCCGAACACCGTCCACACCACCCGGATCGCGGCGCCCGCGCGGGCCGTCCACGCGCTCGTCGCCGATGTGACCGTCTGGCCGCTGATGTTCGAGCCCTGCGTCCACGCCGAATATGTCGAGGGCGCCCCGCGCACCGAGGGCCGGGAGCACATCCGCATCTGGGCGTTCGCGGGCTCGGAGATCCGCAGCTGGACCTCCGAGCGGGTGCTCGACCCGCACGCCCTGACCGTCGACTTCCGCCAGGAGGAACCGGCCGCGCCGCTGGCCTCGATGAGCGGACGCTGGCTGGCGAAGGATCTCGGCGGCGGCGAGACCCTGCTCGAACTCCACCACGAGTTCGAGGCGTTCACCGACGAGCACTTCGTGCTGCACGCCCTGCACCAGAACAGCCCGGCCGAACTGGCCGGGGTGCGGATCGCCGCCGAGAACCCCAGGGCGCCGTACACCTTCGAGGACAGCCTGCGCATCGCGGCGCCCCCGCACGTCGTCTACGGCTTCCTCCACGAGGCCGACCGCTGGCCGGGGCGGCTGAAGCACGTGGCCTCGCTGGAGCTCACCGATGAGGCCCCGGGCATCCAGCGGATGGTGATGGAGACCCGCGGCCCCGACGGAACGGCGCACCACAGCGAGTCGGTACGGGTGTGCAGGCCCGAGGCCGGCAGCATCGCCTACAAGCAGATCCGCACGCCGACCGTGCTGGTCGCCCACACCGGGGAGTGGCGGCTGGACGCGCTGCCCGACGGCACGACGCTCGCGACGTCCCGGCACAGCGTGATCCTGGCCGACCCGAAGGCCCGGGAGACGGTGCGCAACGCGCTGGGGACGAACAGCAGGGCGACCCTGCGGCGGGCGAAGGAGTTCGCGGAGACGCGCCGGCCGTAGCGGCCGGGCGGCCCGTCCGGTCAGCGCAGCGGTGTCAGCGCCTGACCGGACGGCCAGTGGGACCGCACCATCGCCAGCACGGCCTCCGCGACCTCCTCCGGCGTGTCCGGGTGCTTGCGCGGGGAGGCGTCCGCCGGTCCGGGCGCCACGGCGTGCACCCGGACGTCGGGACCGGCCACCGCCGCCAGCAGCCGGGTGATGTTGTCCAGGGCCGCCCGGCTGACGGCGTACGGGACGGAGCCGGCGGACGGCCGTACGCCCGTCACCGTCGACACGTTGACCACGCACCCGTCGCCGCCCGCCCGCAGCTGCGGCATCGCGGCCACGCACATCTGCCAGGTCCCCAGGACATGGACGTCGAAGATCTCCCGCAGCACCTCGGCGTCCGCCGCCTCGCCGTCCCGCTGGGGCGGTACCTCGGTCACCCCTGCGGAGTTCACCAGCACATCCAGCCGTCCGTACCGCTCGACGGTCGCCGCGACCAGCGCCTCGGCCTGTTCGCGCACCGCGATGTCGGCGGCGAAGCACATCGCCCCGGGCAGCTGCGCCGCGAGCCGCTCGCCGGCCCGGGGGCTGCGCTCGCAGTTCACGACCACCCGCATGCCCTCGGCCGCGAGCCGCCGTGCCACGGCCGCCCCGATCCCCGAGGCGCACTCGGTCACCAGGGCGACCGGTGCCCCGGCCGCGGGCAACTCGCCGGTTCCGCAGGGCTCTTCGCCGGTCGGGTACGTCATGTGACCACTTCCCTTCGTCCCCCGTGCGGAGTCCCCCGTGGCGGACGCCCTGATTCTGCTTCGCCACGGTTGAATGCGGCTCGACGCCCTGGTGAGCCTGCTTAAGCCCCGCTCCACCAGCGCTCCAGCCCCCCGACGCACTCTGTCGGCCACGCGTTCCGAGAAGGGGCTGAACAGGCCTCTTGACGACTTGTGAGGAGCGTCAATGGACCGCACTACCCCTCCACTCCGGGAACGGACGGCCGAACTCCATGAACTGCGCGAGTCGGTGCACCGCGGTCCCTCGGAGCGGGCGACCCAGGCACAACACGCCAAGGGGAAGCTGACCGCACGCGAACGGATCGACCTGCTCTTCGACCGGGGCACCTTCACCGAGACCGAGGGCCTTCGCCGGCACCGCGCGACCGGCTTCGGCCTGGAGGCCCGCCGCCCGCACACCGACGGTGTGATCACCGGCTGGGGCCGCGTCAACGGCCGCACCGCCTTCGTCTACGCCCATGACTTCCGGATCTTCGGCGGTGCCCTCGGCGAGGCGCACGCGCAGAAGATCCACAAGCTGATGGACCTCGCGACGGCGGCCGGCGCCCCGGTGATCGGCCTGTGCGACGGCGCCGGCGCCCGGATCCAGGAGGGCGTCACCGCGCTCGCCGGATACGGCGGCATCTTCTCCCGCAATGTGCGCAACTCCGGGGTCATCCCCCAGATCAGCGTCATCATGGGCCCCTGCGCGGGCGGCGCCGCCTACTCGCCGGCGCTCACCGACTTCGTGTTCATGGTGCGCGGCACCTCGCAGATGTTCATCACCGGACCGGACGTCGTCCAGGCGGTGACCGGCGAGGAGATCACCATGAACGGGCTCGGCGGCGCCGACCCGCACTCCACCTCCTCCGGGGTGGCCCACGCCGTCTTCGACGACGAGGAGGAGTGCCTGGAGAACGTCCGCTTCCTGCTCTCCCTGCTCCCCTCGAACAACCGCGAATCCGCGCCCCAGGTCGCCGAGTCCGACCCCGCCGACCGGCGCACCGAGGCCCTGCTGGACCTGGTCCCGGCCGACCCGCGCGCCTCCTACGACGTCCGGGACGTCATCGAGGAGATCGTCGACGACGGGTTCCTGTTCGAGATCCACGAGAACTGGGCCCGCAATGTGGTCTGCGCACTGGTCCGGATGGGCGGCGACGTCACCGGCGTCATCGCCAACCAGCCCACGGTGCAGGCCGGCGCGCTGGACATCCAGGCCTCCGAGAAGGCGGCCCGGTTCGTGCGGTTCTGCGACTCCTTCAACATCCCGCTGCTCACCCTGGTCGACGTGCCCGGCTTCCTGCCCGGCGTGGACCAGGAGCACGGCGGGATCATCCGGCACGGCGCGAAGCTGCTGTACGCGTACTGCGACGCGACCGTGCCCCGGGTGCAGCTGATCATGCGCAAGGCGTACGGCGGCGCGTACATCGTCATGGACTCGCGGTCCATCGGCTGCGACGTCTCCTTCGCCTGGCCGGTCAACGAGATCGCGGTGATGGGCGCGGAGGGCGCGGCGAACGTCGTCTTCCGGCGGGAGATCGCCGCGTCCGACGATCCGCAGGCGACGCGCGAGCAGCTGGTGAAGGAGTACCGCTCGGAGCTGATGCACCCCTACTACGCCGCCGAGCGCGGCCTGGTGGACGACGTGATCGACCCGGCGGAGACCCGCGCCCGGCTGATCGACGCCCTGCGCACCCTGCGCCGCAAGCACGCCGACCGGCCTTCCCGCAAGCACGGGAACCAGCCCCAGTGAGCGGGGCGGACTCCGAGGAACGGGTGATACGAGTGCTACGAGGCGAACCCACACCGGAAGAACTCTCGGCCCTGCTCACGGTCCTGCTGGCCCTCTCCGGCCGGCAGGACGAGCAGGCGGAGGGCGAACCGCTGCCGCTCCAGCCGCCGGCGGTGTCCTGGACGCAGACCACCGGAGGGGGGACGAGTTGGGCGGCGCCGGGATACCCGTACTGGGCGGCGATGTCATGAGCGGATCCGCCACCAGGCTGCGGACCGAGCTGACCGAGGTCGCCGATGGCGTGTACGCCCACCTCCAGCCCGACGGGGGCTGGTGCCTGAGCAACGCGGGCGTGGTAGCCGGCCCCGAAGGGCTGGTGCTCGTCGACACCGCGGCCACGGCGGCGCGGGCGGCGGCGCTGCGGGAGGCCGTGGACGGCCTGGGCCGGGGCCCGGTGCGGGTGCTGGTCAACACCCACCACCACGGTGACCACACCCACGGCAACGGCGCCTTCGGGGGCGCGACGGTCGTGGCGCACGCCCGCACCCGCGCGGAGATGGTCAAGAACGGCCTGGCCCTCACGGGGGTCTGGCCGGACGTGGCGTGGGGCGACCTGTCGGTACGGCTGCCGGACCTCACCTTCACGGACGAGCTGACGCTGTACCAGGGCGACCGCGAGATCCGGCTGCTGCACCTGGGCCCCGCGCACACCAACGACGACGTGGTGGCGTGGCTGCCCGAGGAGCGGGTCCTGTTCGCCGGGGACATCGCGATGGCGGGCAGTTCCCCGTTCGTCCTGATGGGCTCGGTCTCCGGCTCGCTGGCCGTGCTGGCCCGGCTGCGCGCCCTGCGGCCCCGCACGGTGGTCTGCGGCCACGGTCCGGTCCGGGGTCCCGAGGTGCTGGACGAGACGGAGGAGTACCTGCGCTGGATCCAGCGGGTGGCGGCGGAGGGCAGGGCCCAGCGGCTTACCCCGCTGGTGGCGGCGAAGGAGGCGGGCAAGGGCGCCTTCAGCCATCTCACGGAGTTCGAGCGCGTCGTCGGCAACCTCCACCGCGCCTACGCCGAACTGGACGAGCGCGAGGCGATCGCCTCCGGCCGGACGGTGGACGTGGCGGAGGCGTTCGGCGAGATGATCACGTACAACGGCGGCAGCCTGCCCACCTGCCACGCGTGACCACGCGGCTCGGGGCGGTCACCGCCCCGAGCCCGGTGTCTCCTCCTCAAGGCCGGGCAGCAGCCCGCACATCGCCTCGCGCTCGGCGGGGCCGAAGATCTCCCTCAGGGCCTCGGTGACCGTCCCGGCGAGCGTCCCGGAGGCCTGCGTCAGCAGCTCGCGGGCCTTGGCCGTGAGGCCGACCTCGACGCCGCGCTTGTCCCCGCAGACCGACTGCCGGGTGACCAGCCCGGCGTGCTGGAGACAGGCGATCTGGTACGTCAGCCGGGTCTTCGGCCGGCCCAGCAGCTCCGCGATCCGGCTCATCCGCAGGCCCTCCCGGGGCTGCTCGGCCAGCAGGCACAGGATCAGGAACTCGTCGTGGGAGACGTCCAGCGTCTCCTTGACCACCGAGCGCAGCCGCTGCTCCACCGCCGCCGTCGCGGCCAGCATCCGCATCCAGGAGCGCAGCTCGGCCGGGAGCAGGCTGTCGGCGGACGCGGCGGGGCATCCGAGCTGGTCGGTAGGGGTCTCCTGCGGGTCGGCCATAGCGTCGATTCTACCCGTTGTCCAATTTTGGACGAGAGGGTTGTTCAAATTTGGATCGTCGGCTAGCGTGAGGTCATCCAAATTTGAAGTACCCATCCGAGGAGTGCAGGACCATGACCGTCGCCGTGGAGACCGGACTGTGGCAGCTCGACCCCGCCGCCACCACCGTTGCCCTCAAGCACCGGACGATGTGGGGTCTGGTCACCGTGAAGGGCGCCTTCGCGGGCGTCGCGGGACAGGGCGAGGTACGGCCCGACGGGTCCGCCGTCGGCACCGTCACCCTGGACGCCGCCTCCCTGGACACCAGGAACACCAAGCGCGATGTGCACCTGCGCTCCGCCGACTTCTTCGACGCCGACAACCACCCCGAGCTCACCTTCGAGGTGAGCGGCGCCGAGCCGGGCGGCGATGGCGCCGTGCGCGTCGACGGCCGGCTGACCGTCCGCGGCATCAGCAGGCCGCAGTCCGTCACCGCCCGCCTGGCCGGGTCCGACGCCTCCTCGGTCACCCTGGAGGCCGAGTTCACCGTCGACCGCGAGCAGTTCGGCATGGGCTGGAACCAACTCGGCATGATGCGCGGTCTCACCACGGTCACCGCCACCCTCCGTTTCACCCGCCGGGACGCCTGAGCGGCGCCCGAGCGCGGCCGTCGCGGAGGTTTCGCCGGTCGCCGTCCGTGTCGCAGTTGGGCCGAACGGGTGACTTGGCGTAAGAATTGGCCGGTGCAGGTTTTGCGTACCAGTCAGTTCGGGGGGAGCCGGTGAACCGCCGCTACGACGTCACCGATGAACAGTGGGAAGGGCTCGCCCAGGTCGTACCCCTGCGGGGCCGCGACGCGTGGCCGTCCGCCGTGGACCACCGCGCGCACCCGGAGGCCGAGACGGAGCCGCGCCGCCGCTTCGTCGTGCTGCGGGTGAACGTCTTCGGTGACGCCCGTGAGGTCGCCGAGACGCTGATGTCGGGGATCCCGGTCCTGCTCGACCTCACCGGGGCCGAGACCGAGGTCGCCAAGCGTGTTCTCGACTTCAGCACGGGCGTTGTCTTCGGCCTGTCCAGCGGGATGCACCGGGTCGACCGCAATGTCTTCCTGCTGACCCCGAACGGCACCGAGGTGAGCGGAATCATGGAGGGCGCGGGCGCCCCGGGGTCGTGACCCCGGCGGCAGCATCCCCCGATCGTAGGAAGCTGCCACCGCCAAAACGGTTCGCCGCCCACCGGAGTCCTACGGTCCGCATATGGCCGTGCCTTCCACCCCGGCGACGCCGTCCGGCGCCGCGTCGCCCCGGGTGCCCCTTCCCTCCGGCGCCGGAGGGCCCGCTCGTCCCCACATCAGCGAGTTACGCCTCGCCGCCTTCGCCGGACACCGGCGGGTCGGCGTGCCGCTCGGAGCGGTCACGGTGCTCACCGGACCCAGCGGATGCGGGAAGACGACCGCGCTGCTCGCGTACGAGGCGCTCGCCCGGCTCGGTGGCGGTGCTGCGCTGGCCGACGTGTTCCCGGACCCCGTCGCCTGCGTCCCCTACGGGGCACGCCCCGACGCCCAGCGGCGCCGGGGCTTCCGGGTCGGGTGCACCGCCGAAGGGCCCGAGGGCCCGGTCCGGCTCGACGTCGCCGTACAGGCCGAGCCCGAACTGCGCGTCGTCGGCGAGCGGCTGACCGCGGACGGCGTCACCCTCCTGGAGACCGCGCTGCGCGATCCCGGGCGCCGCACCGTGCAGGCCGCCTGGCACACCGCCGGATCCTCGCCGGTCACCCGCGCCCCGCTGCCCGACGACCGCCTCGGCACCGCCCTGCTGCCGCTGCGCGTCGCCGGGAAGACGGACGGACAGCGCAGGGTCCTCGCCGCCGCCGAGCAGATGGTCGTCGCCCTGCGCTCGGTCTTCCCCTGTGATCCTCGCCCCGACTGGATGCGCGTCCCCGTCCCGATCGGCTCGGGCCGGCTGCTCGGCGGCTGCGACAACCTCGCCGACGTCCTGTGGCGCACCCGCCAGGAATGCGCCCGCCGCCACCAGCAGTTCGTCGCGGCTGTCCGCGCCGGATGCCGCGGCCCCGTCGCCGAGGTCCTCGCCGAGCCGCTCGGCGACGGCACCGTCCGGGGCGTGCTGGACCGGGGCGACGGCGGCCGCACGGACTTCGGCCGCCTCGGCGACGGCGAACTGCGCTACCTCGCGCTCACCCTGGTGCTGCTCACCGGCCCCGGCGTGCTGGAGGTCGACCCGCCCGGCGAGGTGCCCCCCGCGATGCGCACCCTCACCGTCCTCACGGACGGCCTCGAACGCGCCCTCGACCCACGCCAGGGCGCCGAACTGCTCGGCCTCGCGGCCCGGATGGGCGAGCGCGGCCACATCCGTCTCGTCGGCACGGTCAGCGACCCGGCCTGGGCCCGCGGAACGCCCGGCGTCACGGTGGTACACCTGAACCCGTGACAGAAGACCTCGACGTGGCGAAGCTCCAGCGCAGACTGGCCGAGTTCGCCGCGGCCCGCGACTGGCAGCCGTACCACACCCCCAAGAACCTCGTCGCCGCGCTCAGCGTGGAGGCCTCCGAACTGGTCGAGATCTTCCAGTGGCTGACCCCCGAGGAGTCGGCGCGGGTGATGTCGGACCCCGACACCGCGCACCGGGTCACGGACGAGGTCGCCGATGTGCTGGCCTACCTGCTGCAACTGTGCGAGGTGCTGGGCGTCGACCTGCTCGCCGCCCTCGCCGCCAAGATCGACCGGAACGAACGGCGCTTCCCGGCGCCGTGACTTCTGGACCACATCCGGGAGTCGATCGATCCGTTTTCACTCTCCGTATCCGTTTAGCCGCTCGACATCGATTTGTTGTCCACAGATTTCCGTCTTCCTCTGGCTTTTCGTCTCACACACCCTCACTCTGGGTAGTGGACAACGGAGTTCGGGCGGACGTGCCATGGGCGCGTCGGACAGACGGGGGCAGCGCATGGACGCGGTGCGGCTCATCGTGACGAGCAGGCGCGCCCTCGCGGGGACCGAGCGTGCGCCGGACATCATGACGGAGGTGTGGCAGGCGCAGGCCCTGGCACAGGCGATAGGCAGCCGGCTCGCGGTCTTCGGCCCACCCGAACTGCGCGGCGAGGCGCTGGGGTTGACCGAGCTGGCGGGCCGGGGCTGCGGGGTGCTGGACACCCCCGAAATCGACACCAAGGACCTGCGCGCGGCCCAGCTCGGCGAACTGGGCGACGCCCGCCAGGCGTTGATGTACCTCGGCGGTCTCCTCGGCGAGGTCGGCATCGCCCTCGTCGGCCTGGCGAGCGCGGCGGACGACGAGGGCACCTACTGGCAGTGCATGGAGGCCATCGATGCGGCCGACGAGTCCCGCGACCGGGTCCTGGAGATGCTCCGCAGACTCGCGGACCGGGACAGAGACCAGGTGCTACGGCAGTCCGAGAGAGAGGCGGGCTGAGAGAGACGGGCTGAGCGGGGCGGAATGAGCGGGGCGGGCCGCACGGGACGTAGCCTGCGGACACACCCCTCAGTCGACGTCCTCCCTCGCGCCCGCCGTCGCGCCGGCACCTCGTCCCGAGGCCCCGGCCGACTGGAGATCCTTGTCCAGCGCGGACAGATCCGCGTTCAGCGCCGCCATCAGCTCCTCCATCTGCTGGAGCAGTCCCTTCGACTGGGATTCATCGGACATCGCGGCCTCCTCGGAGAGCCGGTCGGTCCGGCTCCGCCCGAGCCAACGATCACCACCGAACCGGGTCACTGGCGCGTGCCGCCCCGCGGTCCGCCGCCCGCGATTTTCACCCGACCGTGGCGGAGCGGGGCCGGAGGGGCCAACGGGGTTGACCACCACTCGGCCATGCAGGATGGAGGTATGGATCTTCGCATCTTCACCGAGCCCCAGCAGGGGGCCACCTACGACACCTTGCTCACCGTGGCGAAGGCCACCGAGGACCTTGGCTTCGACGCGTTCTTCCGGTCCGACCACTATGTGAAGATGGGCTCCGTGGACGGCCTGCCCGGCCCCACCGACGCCTGGATCACCCTCGCCGGACTCGCCCGTGAGACCAAGCGCATCCGCCTCGGCACCCTGATGACCGCAGGGACGTTCCGCCTCCCCGGCGTGCTCGCCATCCAGGTCGCGCAGGTCGACCAGATGTCCGGCGGCCGCATCGAACTCGGCCTCGGCGCGGGCTGGTTCGAGGAGGAGCACCAGGCATACGGCATTCCCTTCCCGAAAGAGAGGGTGGCGCGTCTTGAGGAGCAGCTCGCCATCGTCACCGGCCTGTGGGCCACCGACCCCGGCAAGACCTTCGACTTCCACGGCACCTACTACGACCTCACCGACTCACCCGCGCTGCCCAAGCCCGTCCAGTCCAGGATCCCGGTGCTGATCGGCGGCCACGGCGCCACCCGCACCCCGCGCCTGGCCGGCCAGTACGCCGACGAGTTCAACATGCCCTTCGCGAGCATCCAGGACAGCGAGCGCCAGTTCGGCCGGGTCCGCGCCGCGGCCGAGGCGGCCGGCCGCGGCACCGACGCGCTGACGTACTCCAACGCCCTCGTCGTCTGCGTCGGCAAGGACGACGCGGAGGTCGCCCGCCGGGCCGCCGCGATCGGCCGCGAGGTGGACGAGCTCAGGACCAACGGCCTGGCGGGGTCCCCGGCCGAGGTGGTCGACAAGATCGGCCGCTACGCCGAGATCGGCTCCCGCCGCGTCTACCTCCAGCTCCTCGACCTCTCCGACCTCGACCACCTGGAACTGATCTCCTCCCAGGTGCAGTCGCAGCTGTCGTAGCACCGCGAGAGCCTCGGGAGCCGCCGGAACCGTAGGAATAAACAAAGGCGCCGGTCGCGCCCGGCGTGCGAAGGTGTGAGCGTCGTCCTGAAGGTCCCCGGGATCACCGTCCTGGGGGCCTTCGTGCATACGGCGACACCCGTGTCCATCGAGCCTCAGAGGCCCTGCCCATGTTCCTGACGATCAGTACCACCGGCACCCCCGAACGCCCCGCCACCGACCTCGGTTTCCTGCTGCACAAGCATCCCGAGAAGGCCCAGGCGTTCTCCACGTCCTACGGCAAGGCGCACGTCCTCTACCCCGAGGCGAACGCCGAGCGCTGCACCGCGGCGCTGTTGCTGGAGGTCGACGCGGTGGCACTGGTCAAGCGGGGCAAGGGCAAGGGCCGCGGCGGCGCCCCCGACGCGGCGCTCGCGCAGTACGTCAACGATCGCCCGTACGCGGCCTCCTCGCTGCTCGCGGTGGCGCTGAGCGCGGTGTTCTCCAGCGCCATGCGGGGCGTGTGCACCGCCCGCCCGGAGCGCGCCGCCGAGCCGCTGCCGCTGCGCGTGGAGGTGCCCGCGCTGCCCGCCCGCGGCGGCCCGGCGCTCGTCCAGCGCCTGTTCGAGCCGCTCGGCTGGACGGTGACCGTCGAACCGGTCGCGCTCGACGAGCAGTTCCCCGAGTGGGGAGCCTCCCGGTATGTACGGCTGCTGCTCGAATCCGAGGAGCGCACCCTCGCCGAGGCGCTGCGCCACCTTTATGTCCTGCTCCCGGTCCTGGACGACGCCAAGCACTACTGGGTCGCCTCCGACGAGGTCGACAAGCTGCTGCGGGTCGGCGAGGGCTGGCTGGCCGACCACCCCGAGCACAAGCTGATCACCAGCCGCTATCTCTCCCGCCGCTGGTCGCTGACGCGCGAGGCGATGGAGCGCCTCGAACTGGTGCGGCTCGCCGAGGCCGACGACAGCGAGGTCGAGGACCTCGACAACGCGGTCGAGGCCGAGGCCGAGGAGGAGGCGCGGCCCACCCCGCTCGCCGTGCAGCGCCGGGACGCGATCCTCGCCGCGCTGCGCGGCGCCGGAGCCGCCCGGGTGCTCGATCTCGGCTGCGGCCAGGGCCAGTTGGTGCAGGCGCTGCTCAAGGACACGGCGTTCACCGAGATCGTCGGCGTCGATGTCTCGATGCGGGCGCTCACCATCGCCTCCCGCCGCCTCAAGCTGGACCGCATGGGCGAACGCCAGGCGTCCCGGGTCAAGCTCTTCCAGGGCTCGCTCGCCTACACCGACCACCGGCTCAAGGGATACGACGCCGCCGTGCTCAGCGAGGTGATCGAGCACCTCGACCTGCCGCGGCTGCCCGCCCTGGAGTACGCGGTGTTCGGCGCCGCCCGCCCCCGGACGGTCCTGGTGACCACCCCGAACGTGGAGTACAACGTGCGCTGGGAGTCCCTCCCGGCCGGGCACGTCCGGCACGGCGACCACCGCTTCGAGTGGACCCGCGCCGAGTTCCGCACCTGGGCGGAGGCGGTGGCCGAACGGCACGGCTACACCGCGGAGTTCGTCCCCGTCGGACCCGACGACCCCGAGGTGGGTCCGCCCACCCAGATGGCCGTCTTCGAGCTGAACACCACCCCGTCCACCACCCCGTCCACCGACCGCGCCGACAAGGAGGCGAAGGCTGCATGACCGAGACCCGCGAGACCCAGGGGCGCACCCTGCCCGTCACCGATCTCTCCCTCGTCGTCCTCGTCGGCGCCTCCGGCTCGGGCAAGTCCACCTTCGCCCGCCGCCACTTCAAGCCCACCGAGGTCATCTCCTCGGACTTCTGCCGGGGCCTGGTCTCCGACGACGAGAACGACCAGAGCGCCACCCGGGACGCCTTCGACGTCCTGCACTACATCGCGGGCAAGCGGCTCGCGGCCGGCCGCCGTACGGTCGTCGACGCCACCAGCGTCCAGTCCGACGCCCGCAAGCAGCTGATCGCGCTGGCCAAGCAGTACGACGTGCTGCCGATCGCCATCGTGCTGGACGTGCCGGAGGAGGTGTGCGCCGAGCGCAACGCGGCCCGCACCGACCGCGCCGACATGCCCCGCCGGGTCATCCAGCGCCACATCCGCGAACTGCGCCGCTCCCTGCGCCACTTGGAGCGCGAGGGTTTCCGCAAGGTGCATGTGCTGCGCGGCGTGGACGAGATCGAGCGCGCCACCGTGGTCACCGAGAAGCGCTTCAACGACCTGACCCACCTCACTGGCCCCTTCGACATCATCGGCGACATCCACGGCTGCTCCGCCGAACTGGAGTCGTTGCTGGGCAAGCTGGGCTACGCCGACGGCGTCCACCCGGACGGCCGCACCGCGGTCTTCGTCGGCGACCTCGTGGACCGCGGCCCCGACAGCCCCGGTGTGCTGCGCCGGGTGATGTCGATGGTCGGCTCCGGCAACGCGCTGTGCGTACCGGGCAACCACGAGAACAAGTACGGCCGTTACCTCAAGGGCCGCAAGGTCCAGCACACGCACGGACTCGCCGAGACCGTCGAGCAGATGGAGGGCGAGAGCGAGGAGTTCAAGCGCCAGGTACGGGAGTTCATCGACGGGCTGGTCAGCCACTACGTCCTCGACGAGGGCAAGCTGGTGGTCTGCCACGCCGGTCTGCCGGAGAAGTACCACGGCCGCACCTCCGGCCGGGTCCGCTCGCACGCGCTGTACGGCGACACCACCGGGGAGACCGACGAGTTCGGCCTGCCGGTGCGCTACCCGTGGGCGGAGGACTACCGGGGCCGGGCCGCTGTGGTCTACGGCCACACTCCGGTGCCCGAGGCCACGTGGCTCAACAACACCATCTGCCTGGACACCGGCGCCGTCTTCGGCGGCAAGCTGACCGCGCTGCGCTATCCGGAGCGCGAGCTGGTCGACGTACCGGCGGAGCGGGTCTGGTACGAGCCGACCAAGCCGCTGCGCTCCGAGGCGCCGGGCGGGCAGGACGGGCGGCCGCTGGACCTGGCGGACGTGCACGGGCGCCGCACGGTGGAGACCCGGCACGCGGGACGGATCACGGTCCGCGAGGAGAACGCGGCGGCGGCCCTGGAGGTCATGAGTCGCTTCGCGGTCGACCCGCGACTGCTGCCCTACCTTCCGCCGACCATGGCGCCTACGGCGACCTCGCAGGTCGAGGGCTATCTGGAGCACCCGGAGGAGGCGTTCGCGCAGTACCGGCAGGATGGGGTCGCGCGGGTCGTGTGCGAGGAGAAGCACATGGGCTCGCGGGCGGTGGCGCTGGTGTGCCGGGACGCGGAGGCGGCGAAGGCGCGGTTCGGCGTCGACGGTCCGACGGGGGCGCTGTACACCCGTACCGGACGGCCCTTCCTCGACGACGAGTCGGTGACCGAGGAGATCCTCGGCCGCGTCCGGCACGCCGTCGGCGAGGCCGGACTGTGGGACGAACTCGACACGGACTGGCTGCTGCTGGACGCCGAGCTGATGCCGTGGTCGCTGAAGGCGTCCGGGCTGCTGCGCTCGCAGTACGCCGCCGTCGGCGCCGCCTCCGGCGCGGTGTTCCCGGGCGCGCTGGCCGCGCTGGAGGGCGCCGCGGCGCGCGGGGTCGAGGTGACGGACCTGCTGGCGCGGCAGCGCGAACGGGCCGTGGACGCGGCCGCGTTCACCGACGCGTACCGCCGCTACTGCTGGACCACCGAGGGCCTGGACGGCGTCCGCCTGGCGCCGTTCCAGATCCTGGCGGTCCAGGGCCGCAGCCTCGCCGCGCTCCCGCACGACGAACAGCTCGCGCTGCTCGACCGGCTGGTGGAGCACGACGGTTCGGGCCTGCTCCAGACCACCCGTCGCCTCTACGTCAACACCGCCGACCCGGAGTCGGTGCGGGCGGGCGTCGACTGGTGGCTGGAGATGACCGGCCGCGGCGGCGAGGGCATGGTCGTCAAGCCGCTCGGCGCGCTGGTGCGCGGTCCGGAGGGCCGACTGGTGCAGCCCGGCATCAAGTGCCGGGGCCGCGAGTACCTGCGGATCATCTACGGTCCCGAGTACACGCGCCCGGACAACCTCACCCGGCTGCGCCGCCGCTTCCTCAACCACAAGCGCTCGCTCGCGATCCGCGAGTACGCGCTCGGCCTGGAGGCCCTGGACCGCCTGGCCGAGGGCGAGCCGCTGTGGCGGGTGCACGAGGCGGTGTTCGGCGTACTGGCGCTGGAGTCGGAGCCGGTCGACCCTCGGCTGTGACCCGAGGCTGCGGCGGGTCGGTCAGCCGACCAGCCGCAGCCGCTCCCGGCACACCCCGACCCGTACCGACTGTCCCCAGGTCAGTTGCAGGGCGTCGGTCTCCATGCCGTCCCCGAAGGCCACCAGGCGTTCGGACTCGACGGTGAGGGTCAACCGGGCGGCGGCGCCCAGTTCCCCGGCCACCAGGGACGTCCCGGTGGCCGGGGAGGGCCAGGCCTCCCGGACGAACCACAGCAGTCGTTCCTCCGCCGGGGAGGGCAGCCGCAGCCGCCCTCCCCGGTCCTGCCACACCGACCGGAGCCAGCCGGTCGCCCCCGTCCCGGTGCCGATCAGCACCCCGGACGAGGCCTGGGCCTCGACGACACCCCCGTCGTCCTCCAGGCCCAGGCGGTAGCGGGCCGTCTGGTGTCCGGCCGCGCCCAGATAGATCTCGTTCAGCGCGACCAGGCGCTGGGTGTCGTCGGCGACGGCCTCGACCATGGTGAGTTCGTCGGCAGGAGTCGTTCCGGATGTCGCCAGCAGCTTCGCCGCGTCCGCGGACCGGTGCCGTACCAGGACACCCGGGTTGCGGCCGGGATCGCTGTCGATGCCGATGACCGGCTGCCCCGCCAGGTACTTGGCCACGTTCGCCACCAATCCGTCCTGGCCGACCACGACCACCACGTCCTGCGGCGCGAACAGAAACCGGTCCAAGTCGGCTCGCTCGACCCGGGCCTGACGCCAGGTCAGCGGGATCGCGGAGGTCACCTCGGCCAGCGCCCGTTGGGTTCGCCGGTGCCGTTCGGCGACCTCCTCGATGTCCCGGCCCCGGGAGCGCAGGAAGTAGGCGGCCTGGCCGTGCGTGCCGTGCCGGGCCACCAACTCCTCGTACTCCGTGGTGCGATGGACCAGCACCGCGCGCGGCGCGAGGCTCACGCCCGGTCCCCGTCGCCGCCGAGCCGGGAGAGCAGTCCGGTGAGCACGTCCGGCGAGATGGTCACGCTGTCCACCCGGGGCAGGTTCTCCGCGAGCCGCGTCCCGGTCAGGGCGCGCAGCACGGCGACGTCCACCTCGGCGTGCACCCGCAGCCAGGCGGCCTGCGCCTCGGCCTTCGCCTCGCCCACGGTTCGGGCGCCCTCGGCCTCGGCGCGCGAGAGCCGTACCGACCGGGTGGCCTCGGCATCGGCGAGCCGCACCGTCCGCGCCGCCTCCGCCTCGGCGCGCACCGCGTCGGCCGCGGCCTGTTCCTCCGCCTTGCGGCGTTCGTTGGTCCCGCGCTGTTCGACCAACTGCTCCTCACGGCGGGCGAGTTCGATCTGGCTGGCCAGTTCGTTCTCGGCGATGGCGCGCTCCCGCTCGACGGCGACGGCCCGCCGTTCGTAGGTGGCCCGGTCGGCCTCCTGCTGGATCAGCTCGCGGGCCGGGGTCCGCAGGGCCCGCTCTACCTCCGGTTCCGGGCGCAGGGCCACCACGCGCACGGCCACGATCTCGATGCCGGTGGCGGGCAGCCGCGGCTCGGCGGCGAGGCCCGCGGCGACCCGCTCACGGACCGCGCTCACCCCGTCCACCAGGGCGGCCGCCAGCGGCGTACGGGCCAGGACGTCGAGTGCGTGCTGCTGGGCCGTCTCGGTCAGCAGGGTGCCGAGCTGCTCCAGCGGGGTGCCGCGCCAGGCCCCGGTGTCGGGGTCGATGGAGAAGTCCAGCCGGGCGGCGGCCACGGCCGGGTCGCTGACCCGGTAGGTCACCGTCGCCTGGACGGCCACGTCCTGGAAGTCGGCCGTACGGGCGTGGAAGGTCATCGCCAGCTCCCGGTCGTCGACCGGGACTTCGGACAGGGCCGCGCTCAGCGCCCGGAACCAGAAGCTGATCCCGGGGCCGTCGTGCGCCAGCTTGCCCGAGCGGTGGTGCCGGATGTGCGCCGTCGGCGCGCCCCGCAGATGGCGCCAGCCGAGGCGCCGGGTGATGTCGGCCATGAGCGACCCCCTCGCTGATTTTCGTCACGCCGACGATAAATGGGGACTCCGCTTGTCGTCAAGAGGACGAGAACCGGAAGTGATGGCGAGCGAAGTGGTCAAGAAGGGGGTGAATATCGCCGCCGATGGTCAGGATGGAGACATGGCATTCCATGTCGACTCCGAGGCCGGGCGGCTCAGCCGCGTCATCCTGCACCGGCCGGATCTGGAGCTCAAAAGGCTCACCCCCAGCAACAAGGACGCGCTGCTCTTCGACGATGTGCTCTGGGTGCGCCGGGCGCGCGCCGAGCACGACGGCTTCGCCGACGTCCTGCGCGACCGCGGTGTCACCGTCCACCTCTTCGGCGACCTGCTCACCGAGGCCCTGGCGATCCCGGCGGCCCGCACTCTCGTCCTGGACCGCGTCTTCGACGAGAAGGAGTACGGCGTCCTCGCCACCGACCATCTGCGCGCCGCCTTCGAGAACCTGCCCGCGCCCGAACTGGCCGAGGCGCTGGTCGGCGGCATGACCAAACGCGAGTTCCTGCACGCCCATCCGGAACCGACCTCCGTGCGCTTCCACGCCATGGACCTCGACGACTTCCTTCTCGCCCCCCTCCCCAACCACCTCTTCACCCGGGACACCTCCGCCTGGATCTACGACGGCGTCTCCGTCAACGCCATGCGCTGGCCCGCCCGCCAGCGCGAGACCGTGCACTTCGAGGCGATCTACCGGCACCACCCGCTGTTCCGCGAGGAGACGTTCAATGTCTGGTCCGAGGGGCAGGCCGACTACCCGTCCACCATCGAGGGCGGCGATGTGCTGGTGATCGGCAACGGCGCGGTACTGATCGGGATGAGCGAGAGAACCACCCCGCAGGCCGTCGAGATGCTCGCCCACAAGCTGTTCGCGGCGGGCTCCGCCGAGTCGATCGTGGCGCTCGACATGCCCAAGCGGCGAGCCTTCATGCACCTCGACACGGTGATGACGATGGTCGACGGCGACACCTTCACCCAGTACGCCGGGCTCGGCATGCTCCGCTCGTACACCATCGAGCCGGGCGTCGACGGCAAGGAGCTGAAGGTCACCGACCATCCGCCGGAGCACATGCACCGCGCGATCGCCGCCGCGCTGGGCCTGAGCGAGATCCGGGTGCTGACCGCCACCCAGGACGTGCACGCGGCCGAGCGCGAGCAGTGGGACGACGGCTGCAACGTCCTCGCGGTCGAACCAGGCGTCGTCGTGGCCTATGAACGCAACTCCACCACCAATACCCATCTGCGCAAGCAGGGCATCGAGGTCATCGAGATCCCGGGGAGCGAGCTGGGGCGGGGGAGGGGTGGACCCCGGTGCATGAGCTGCCCGGTCGAACGTGGGCCCGTATAGAAATGTGGAACATCGTATAGACTTCCAGAGTCCCTGATCATGTTTCCCTGTTCACGCATCTCTGGAGCGCCCCCATGGCGACAGTCCCGACCGCCCTCGCCGGCCGCCACTTCCTCAAGGAGCTGGACTTCACCGAGGAGGAGTTCCGCGGTCTGATCGAGCTGGCTGCCGAGCTGAAGGCCGCGAAGAAGGCCGGGACCGAGATCCAGTACCTGCGTGGCCGGAACATCGCGCTGATCTTCGAGAAGACATCCACCCGCACCCGCTGCGCCTTCGAGGTCGCCGCCGCCGACCAGGGCGCCTCGACGACGTATCTGGACCCCTCCGGCTCACAGATCGGGCACAAGGAGTCGGTCAAGGACACCGCGCGGGTGCTCGGGCGGATGTTCGACGCCATCGAGTACCGCGGGGACAGCCAGGAGAAGGTCGAGGAGCTGGCCGCGTACGCGGGGGTGCCGGTCTACAACGGCCTCACCGACGACTGGCACCCCACCCAGATGCTCGCCGACGTCCTGACGATGCTGGAGCACACCCCGAAGACCCTGGACGACGGCATCGCCTTCGCCTACCTCGGCGACGCCCGCTTCAACATGGGCAACTCCTACTTGATCACCGGCGCCCTGCTCGGCATGGACGTGCGGATCGTCGCGCCGAAGGCTTACTGGCCGGGCGAGGAGGTCGTGGCCGAGGCGCGGCGGCTGGCCGAGGGCAGCGGCGCCGCGATCACGCTCACCGAGTCGGTGGCGGAGGGCGTCCTGGGCGCCGACTTCGTCGCCACCGACGTCTGGGTCTCCATGGGGGAGCCCAAGGAGGTCTGGGACGAGCGGATCAAGGCGCTGGCCCCGTACGCGGTGACCATGGACGTCCTGCGCGCCACCGGCAACCCGGGCGTGAAGTTCCTGCACTGCCTCCCGGCCTTCCACGACCTGGGCACGAAGGTGGGCCGTGAGATCTTCGAGACCCATGGCCTGGACTCGCTGGAGGTCACCGACGAGGTCTTCGAGTCGCCGCACTCGGTGGTCTTCGACGAGGCGGAGAACCGGATGCACACGATCAAGGCGGTGCTGGTCGCGACGCTGGGCCGGGCGGCGGCGTAGGCGGCTACTGCGGGCGGCGCTGGGCGGGCACCGCCGGCAGACGGAACCACACCGCCTTGCCCGACGGAGTCGGCCGGTGGCCGCAGGACGAGCTGAGGGCCCGGATCAGCAGCAGGCCCCGCCCGTGCTCCTGCCAGGGATCGGGCTCGCCGTCGCTCGGGTGCGTGAGATTGCCCGGCGGCGCCGGGTCCGGGTCGTGCACCTCGACCTGGCAGCCGCTCGGCAGCAGCTCCACCACCAGCTCTATGGGCCCCTCGCCCGCCGCGTGCTCCACGGCGTTCGCGACCAGCTCGGCGGTCAGCAGCTCGGCGGTGTCGCCGTCGGCACTGTGCTCCAGCTCGGCCAGAGCGGTACGGACCAGGGCGCGAGCGACCGGCACCGCCGCGGTGGTGTGCGGCAGTGCGATGCGCCAGGAGGCGGGGGAGGGGAGGCGATCGTGCACGGCGGGTCCGTTCATCAAGCAGTCTGTGCTGCTTTCAACCTTATGAATGGTACGGCGCCCGTCGGCAGAGTCCTCAGTCGGGCACCGTCCGGGACCTTCGGCCCCGTAGCGAGCGGCTTACCCGGGTCAACGCTCCGCCTCGCACGTCCGAGCCCGCCGTTACGGGGGTGTCGACGATCCGTGACACCCGGGTCGCGACGGTGACGTATCGCGCCATCCTGACGACAGTCACGGATGGGTGATAAATTCGAGGGGTAGACCTCAGTGAGACAGCGCCGCCCGCAGTCCGCCCGAGGAGGCCGCCCCTCATGAGTCCCTTCACCGGCTCCGCCGCCCGCACCGAACGCTGGCGGCATCTGCGCGTGGAGCTCACGGACGGCGTCGCCACGGTCACCCTCGCCCGCCCGGAGAAGCTCAACGCCCTCACCTTCGGCGCCTACGCCGACCTGCGCGACCTGCTCGCCGAGCTGTCCCGCGAGCGGGCGGTACGGGCCCTGGTGCTGGCCGGGGAGGGGCGCGGATTCTGTTCCGGCGGCGACGTCGACGAGATCATCGGCGCGACCCTCTCCATGGACACGGCCCAGCTGCTGGACTTCAACCGGATGACCGGCCAGGTGGTGCGGGCGATCCGGGAGTGCCCGTTCCCGGTGGTCGCCGCGATCCACGGGGTGGCGGCGGGCGCGGGGGCGGTACTCGCCCTGGCGTCGGACTTCAGGGTGGCCGACCCGACCGCCCGCTTCGCCTTCCTCTTCACCCGCGTCGGCCTGTCCGGCGGCGACATGGGCGCGGCGTATCTGCTGCCCCGGGTGGTGGGCCTGGGCCACGCGACCCGGCTGCTGATGCTCGGCGAGCCGGTACGCGCCCCCGAGGCGGAGCGCATCGGCCTGATCAGCGAACTGACGGAGGACGGCGGAGCGGACGAGGCGGCGGCGACGCTGGCCCGCCGCCTGTCCGAGGGCCCGGCACTGGCGTACGCCCAGACCAAGGCACTGCTGACGGCGGAACTGGACATGCCGCTGGCGGCGGCGGTGGAGATGGACGCGGCGACCCAGGCCCTGTTGATGACGGGGGAGGACTACTCGGAGTTCCACAAGGCGTTCACGGCCAAGCGCCCTCCGAAGTGGAAGGGGCGCTGACCATGAGAGTGGCGATTGTGGGTGGTGGACCTGGAGGGCTGTACGCCGCCGCGCTGCTGAAACGCCTGGACCCCACCCGGGAGATCACCGTCTGGGAACGCAACGCCCCCGACGACACCTTCGGCTTCGGAGTGGTCCTCTCCGACGAGACCCTCGGCGGCATAGAACACGCGGACCCCCAGGTCTACGAGGCCCTGCAGCACCACTTCACCCGCTGGGACGACATAGACATCAGCCACCGCAACACCCGCCACACCTCCGGAGGACACGGCTTCGCGGCCCTGGGGCGCAAGCGTCTCCTGGAGATCCTGCACAACCGCTGCCGCACCCTCGGCGTGGACCTCCGCTTCAACTCCGAAGCCCCGTACCCCGCCTGGCTGGCCGAGACCCACGACCTGGTCATCAGCGCCGACGGTGTGCACAGCACCACCCGCGAGGCCTACGCCCATGTGTTCCGCCCCCATGTGACCACCCACCACTGCCGCTACATCTGGCTGGCCACCGACTTCGCCTTCGACGCCTTCCGCTTCGAGATCGCCGAGACCGAGCACGGCGTGATGCAACTGCACGGCTACCCCTACGCGCCCGACGCCTCCACCGTCATCGTCGAGATGCGCGAGGAGGTCTGGCGCGCCGCCGGCTTCGCGGACCTGGACGTCGCCGACTCCATCGAGCGCTGCGCCAAGATCTTCGCGGACCCCCTGCGCGGACGCCCCCTGCACACCAACAAGTCCGCCTGGACCACCTTCCGCACGGTCGTCAACGCACACTGGTCGCACGAGAACATCGTGCTGCTCGGCGACGCCGCCCACACCGCGCACTTCTCCATCGGCTCCGGCACCAAGCTCGCCGTGGAGGACGCGCTCGCCCTCGCCGCCTGTCTGGAGGAACAGCCCTCCGTGGAGCGGGCGCTGGCGGCGTACGAGGAGGAGCGCAAGCCGGTCGTCGCCTCCACCCAGCGCGCCGCCCGCGCCAGCCTGGAGTGGTTCGAGAACATCGGTCTCTATCTCGGCCAGCCGCCCCGCCAGTTCGCCTTCAACCTCCTCACCCGCAGCCGCCGCGTCACCCACGACAACCTCCGGCTGCGCGACCCCCGCTTCACGGAGTCGGTCGAGCGGGACTTCGGCTGCCCGCCCGGCACGCCCCCGATGTTCACCCCGCTCCGGCTGCGCGGACTGACCCTGCGCAACCGGGTCGTCGTCTCACCGATGGACATGTACTCCGCCGTCGACGGTCTCCCGGGCGACTTCCACCTCGTCCACCTGGGCGCGCGTGCCCTCGGCGGCGCCGGTCTGGTGATGACCGAGATGGTGTGCGTCAGCGCCGAGGGCCGGATCACCCCCGGCTGCACCGGCCTCTACACCGCCGAACAGGCCGAGGGGTGGCGGCGGATCACCGACTTCGTGCACGCGCAGGCGCCCGGCACCGCGATCGGCGTGCAGCTCGGGCACAGCGGGCGCAAGGGCTCGACCAAGCTGATGTGGGAGGGCATCGACGAGCCGCTGCCCGACGGCAACTGGCCCCTGGTGGCCGCTTCCCCGCTTCCCTACCGGCCGGACAGTCAGACCCCGCGCGAGCTGACCCGTGCCCAACTGACCGATCTGCGGGAGCAGTTCGCCTCGGCGGCCTGGCGGGCGGCCCGTGCCGGGTTCGACCTCCTCGAACTGCACTGCGCCCACGGCTATCTGCTCTCCGGCTTCCTCTCCCCGCTCACGAACCGCCGCACCGACGCCTACGGCGGCTCCCTCGCCGAGCGCCTGCGCTTCCCACTGGAGGTCTTCGACGCGATCCGGGGCGTATGGCCCGAGGAACGGCCCATGACCGTCCGTATCTCCGCCACGGACTGGGCCGAGGGCGGCACCGGGGCCGAGGACGCCGTGGAGATCGCCCGCGCTTTCGCCGCGCACGGCGCCGACGCCATCGACGTCTCCACCGGGCAGGTCGTGGCCGAGGAGCGACCGGAGTACGGGCGCTCGTACCAGACGCCGTACGCCGACCGGATCCGCAACTCCCTCGGCGTCCCGGTGATCGCGGTCGGCGCGATCTCCTCCTGGGACGACGTCAACTCCCTGATCCTGGCGGGCCGCACCGACCTGTGCGCCCTGGCCCGCCCCCACCTCTACGACCCGCACTGGACCCTGCACGCGGCGGCGGAACAGTCCTACGACGGCCCGGGCGTGACCTGGCCGGCCCCGTACCGCGCAGGCAGCCGCCGCCCCCAGACCGGCCGCACGGACGCCCCCAAGCCCCGCCTGACGCTGGGGCCTGTCTGACCATTCCCGCCTGCCGAGCGGCGTATGGCACGCCCGCTCGCCGCGTTGCCGAACCGCCCACGTGGCTCCGCCACGAGGACGCTCCGGCGCCTTGCGATCGCACGCACCATACGCCGCTCGGCCCGCCCTTCGGGCGGACGACGGGAATCGTCAGACAGGCCCCGGGACTTGAGGGCATCCAGTGGTGGTGCGGGCTACAGCTCCACCATCCCGGCGGTCAGCGTCGCGCCGTCCGCCGGGTCGATCACGATGAAGGCGCCGGTGCAGCGGGACACCGCGTAGTCGTCCAGGGCCAGTGGCTCCGCCGTGCGCAGGGAGATGCGGCCCAGGTCGTTCGCGGCCAGCGACTCCGCGCCGCCGAGGTCCTGGACGATCGCCTTCACGGTGCGGGTGGTGTGGCGGACCAGGACGCGGTCGCCCACCTTCAGCGGACGGTCGGCCAGATGACAGACCGCCGCCCGGACCTCCCGGGTGAGTGCCGGGACGTCGACCCCCGAGGTGATCAGGTCGCCGCGCGACACATCCCGCTGATCGGCCAGCCGTACGCTGATCGACTGCGGCGCGTACGCCACCTCCCGGGCTGAACCGAGCACGTCGATACCGGTGATCTCTGAGGTCTCGCCGGAGGGATGCACCGTGACCCGGTCACCGACGCGCAGCGCGCCCGACACCAACTGGCCCGCGTAGTAGCGGACTTCGCCGTCCCGGATGACGTACTGCACCGGGAAGCGGGCCGGGGCGTCCGCGGTCTCGACGCCGACGGGGACCTCCTCCAGGAAGTCCAGCAGCGCGGGACCCCGGTACCAGTCCATGTGCGTCGAGCGGTCCACCACGTTGTCCCCGACGAGCGCCGACACCGGGATCGGGGTGAAGCCGGGCAGCCCCAACTCGGCCGCGTGACCGGCGAAGTCCTCGACGATCCGCTCGAACTCCCGCTCCTCGTAACCGACGAGGTCCATCTTGTTCACGGCGAGGACGACGTGCGGGACGCGCAGCATCCCCGCCACGGCGGCATGCCGGACGGTCTGCTCGACGACCCCGTTGCGGGCGTCGACCAGGATGATCGCCAGTTCGGCGGTGGAGGCGCCGGTGACCATGTTCCGCGTGTACTGCACATGGCCCGGTGTGTCGGCCAGGATGAACCGGCGCCGCGGTGTCGCGAAGTAGCGGTAGGCCACATCGATGGTGATGCCCTGCTCGCGCTCGGCGCGCAGACCGTCCGTGAGCAGCGCCAGATCCGGGGCCTCCTGGCCGCGGTTGCGGGAAGCGTGCTTCACCGCCTCCAACTGGTCGGCCAGCACCGACTTGGAGTCGTGCAGCAGTCGGCCGACGAGCGTGGACTTGCCGTCGTCGACCGAACCGGCCGTCGCGAACCGCAGGGTGTCGATGGTCGTCGTCTCGGAGAGTTCCATGGTCTTGCTCATGCCTAGAAGTACCCCTCGCGCTTACGGTCTTCCATCGCGGCCTCGGACAGCTTGTCGTCCGCCCGGGTCGCCCCCCGCTCGGTCAGTCGCGACGCGGCGATCTCGGCGATCACCTTCTCGATGGTGTCGGCGTCGGAATCCACCGCGCCGGTACAGGACATGTCGCCGACCGTCCGATAGCGGACCTGCCGCTTCTCGACGGTCTCCCCGGACTTGGGCCCGCCCCACTCACCGGCCGTCAGCCACATCCCGCCCCGCGCGAACACCTCACGGTGATGGGCGTAATAGATCTCCGGCAGCTCGATGTTCTCCCGGGCGATGTACTGCCACACATCCAGCTCGGTCCAGTTCGACAGCGGGAACACCCGCACATGCTCACCGGGAGTGTGCCGCCCGTTGTACAGGTTCCACAGCTCGGGCCGCTGACGGCGCGGATCCCACTGGGAGAACTCGTCCCGCAGCGAGAACACCCGTTCCTTCGCCCGAGCCTTCTCCTCGTCACGGCGCCCGCCGCCGAACACGGCGTCGAAGCGCTCGCTCTGGATCTTCTCCGTGAGCGGCACCGTCTGCAGCGGATTCCGCGTCCCGTCGGCACGTTCGCGCAGCACACCCCGGTCGATGTAGTCCTGTACGGAGGCCACATGGAGCCGCAGCCCATGTGCCGCCACCGCGCGGTCCCGGTAGTCGAGCACCTCGGGGAAGTTGTGCCCGGTGTCGACGTGCAGCAGCGAGAACGGCACCGGCGCGGGCGCGAACGCCTTCAGCGCCAGGTACAGCATGACGATGGAGTCCTTGCCGCCGGAGAAGAGGATCACCGGACGCTCGAACTCGCCCGCCACCTCGCGGAAGATGTGCACCGCCTCGGACTCCAGCGCGTCCAGGTGGGAGAGGGCGAAACTCACAGCAGCCCCCGCTCGGCCAGCACCGCGTACACGGCGTCCGCGGACTCACCGGGGCTCTGCTCCTGCGTCCGCAGCACCAGCGCCGGGTCCACCGGCGGCTCGTAGGGATCATCGATCCCGGTCAGCCCGGACAGCTCACCCGACGCCTGCCGGGCGTACAGCCCCTTCACGTCCCGCTCGCTGCACACCTCGACCGGGGTGGCGACATGCACCTCGACGTACGGCGTCCCGCTCGCCGCGTGCCGCGCCCGTACCGCCTCGCGGCTGTCGGCGTAGGGGGCGATCACCGGGACGACGGAGAGGACGCCGTTGCGGGCCAGCACCTCGGAGACCAGCCCGATGCGCTGCACGTTGGTGTTGCGGTCCTCCTTGGAGAAGCCCAGGCCCGCGGAGAGGAAGCGGCGTATCTCGTCGCCGTCCAGGACCTCCACGCGATGTCCCTCGGTCTTCAACCGGTCGCCGAGCAGGCGGGCGATCGTCGTCTTGCCCGCGCTCGGCAGCCCGGTGAGCCAGATCGTGGCTCCCTGAGCCCTTGCCGTGGTGGTCATGCGCAACAGTCCTCTTTTTCCTTACCTGGCATGCGACTCGGTGCACGCTAGGTGAGAAATCTGAGAAGAGTGCCGGAAGGGCCTGAGGGTTCTCTGAGGGACCGGAGTTGTGGCCGGGGTCACAGCCCGGCGAACCGCGCCCCCGCGTCCCGCAGTCGCCGGTGCAGCGCCCGGAACACCGCCGCCGACCGCACGCCCGGCCAGTCCTCGGGGAGCAGCCGGGCGGGCAGCCCGGGGTCGACGTAGGGCAGATGGCGCCAGGAGTCCAGGGCGAGGAGGTAGTCGCGGTACGCCTCCTCGGGCGGGGTGTCCGAGCGCCGCTCCCAGTCGTGCAGCACGGGCGCGTGGCGGTCGAGGAACGCCTCGTGCTGCTTGGCGATGGCCGCCAGGTCCCACCAGCGGGTGACGGCCTCCACGGTCGGCGTGAAGCCCAGGTGCTCGCCGCGGAAGAAGTCGACGTACGGCTCCAGGCGCAGCCGGGCCAGTGTGTGCCGGGTCTCCTCGTACAGCCGTGCGGGCGCGATCCACACGCCGGGGGCGGCCGTGCCGAAGCCGAGGCCGGCCAGGCGGGAGCGCAGCACATGCCGCTTCTGCCGCTCCGACTCCGGTACGGAGAAGACCGCGAGCACCCAGCCCTCGTCGTCGGGCGGTGCGGTGGCGTAGACGCGCCGGTCGCCGTCGTCGAGCAACTGGCGGGCGTCCGGCGAGAGTTCGTAGCCCGCCGCGCCGTCCTCCGTCCGGGCGGGCACGAGCAGCCCGCGTCTCTTGAGCCGGGACACCGACGAGCGCACGGAGGGAGCGTCCACGCCGACCGCGGCCAGCAGCCGGATCAGCTCGGCGACGGGCACCGGGCCGGGCACATGGCGGCCGTAGGCGCCGTAGAGCGTGACGATCAGAGACCGAGGTGCATGCTGGTCGGACACGTTGATCATCTTAGGTCGTCGGCATCATTACCGGTCACTCCCGGTCTCGGCCGCCACTCGCAACTTGAACCGCTGGAGCTTTCCGGTGGCCGTGCGCGGCAGCGCGTCGAGGAAGACGATCTCGCGCGGGCACTTGTACGGCGCCAGCTCCTCGCGCACGAAGGTCCGCAGCGCCTCCGCGTCGCGCCGGGCGCCGGGCCTGAGCACCGTGAACGCCATCACGATCTGCCCGCGCGCCGCGTCCGGGCGGCCCACGACCGCGGTCTCCAGCACGTCCGGGTGGCGCAGCAGGGCCTCCTCGACCTCGGGGCCCGCGATGTTGTACCCGGCCGAGATGATCATGTCGTCCGCGCGGGCGATGTAGCGGAAGTAGCCGTCACTCTCCCGGACGTAGGTGTCGCCGGTGATGTTCCAGCCGTGCCGCACGTACTCCCGCTGCCGCGGGTCGGCGAGATAGCGGCAGCCGACCGGTCCGCGCACCGCGAGCAGCCCCGGTTCCCCGTCGGGCTTCTCCCGGCCCTCGGCGTCGACCACGCGCGCGTGCCAGCCGGGGACCGGGACCCCGGTGGTGCCGGGGCGGATGTGCTCGTCGGCGGCGGAGACGAAGATGTGCAGCAGCTCGGTGGCGCCGATGCCGTTGATGATGCGCAGCCCGGTCCGCTCGTGCCAGGCCCGCCAGGTGGCCGCGGGCAGGTTCTCCCCGGCCGACACACAGCGACGCAGCGAGGAGACGTCGTGCCCGGCCAGCTCGTCGAGCATCGCGCGATAGGCGGTCGGCGCCGTGAACAGTACAGTCACCCGGTGCTCGGCGACGGCCGGCAACAGCTGCTTGGGACCGGCCTGTTCGAGCAGCAGCGCGCTCGCCCCGGCGCGCAGCGGGAAGACGACGAGCCCGCCGAGCCCGAAGGTGAAGCCGAGCGGGGGGCTGCCCGCGAAGACATCGCCCACATGTGGCTGGAGCACATATTTGGAGAAGGTGTCCGCTATCGCCAACACATCACGGTGGAAGTGCATACAGCCCTTGGGCCGTCCGGTGGTCCCGGAGGTGAAGGCGATCAGCGCCACGTCGTCGGAGGCGGTGTCCACGGCCGGGTACGGCGTGCTCGGCGCCGCCCGGCGCAGCAGGTCGTCCGGGGAGTCACCGCCGTAGGTGGCGATCCGCAGGCCCGGTACCTCCGCCTTGGCGAGGTCGTCGACGGCGCGGATGTCGCACAGGGCGTGCCCCACCTCGGCTATCTCGCACATCGTGCGCAGCTCGTGCGGGCGCTGCTGGGCCAGCACGGTCACCGCGACCGCGCCCGCCTTCAGCACCGCCAGCCAGCAGGCCGCGAGCCACGGGGTGGTGGGGCCGCGCAGCAGCACCCGGTTGCCCGGGACCACCCCGAGATCGTCGGTGAGCAGATGCGCCAGCCGGTCGACGCGGGCGCGCAGCTCGCCGTAGGTCCAGGCCGGGCCCGTCGGGGTGCGGAACGCCGGGCGGTCGTCCGGGGGGCCGTGCAGCAGTTCGGCGGCGCAGTTCAGCCGTTCGGGGTAGCGCAGCTCCGGCAGGTCGAAGCTGAGCTCCGGCCACTGCTCGGACGGCGGGAGGTGGTCCCGCGCGAAGGTGTCGAGATGCGCCGAGTGGTTCATGGCGGTGCGCCCCCTTGCCTGGTGGGCTCCCTGGTGGGCTCGCTCGTCGAGCGTATCGTGTTGGTGACGGCAGTCAACTGTGCGCGATACCGTCGGGGGAGTGGCTCTGCGGCCACCTCGACAGCCGCGGGGAGAGAGGACGGCGATGCCCGCATTCTCACTCGAACCGGAACAGACCGCCTGGTGTGCCGAACTGCGCCGGCTGGCCGCCGAGCGGCTGCGGCCGCTGGCCGAGAAGGGCGAGCCCGGCCAGGTCAACCGTCCGCTCGTCGCCGAGCTGGGCACCCTCGGCCTGCTGCCCCGGCTCTTCACCTCCGGCGCTCTGGACCTCTGCCTGATGCGCGAGTCCCTGGCCTACGCCTGCACCGAGGCGGAGACCGCGCTCGCCCTCCAGGGCCTTGGCGCCCACCCGGTGCACGCCCACGGCACCCCGGAACAGCGCGCGCACTGGCTGCCCCGGGTCGGCGAGGGCCGGGCGGTGGCCGCGTTCGCGCTGAGCGAGCCGGGTGCGGGCTCGGACGCGGCGGCCCTGTCCCTGGCCGCCGCCCCCGACGGCCCGTCCGCCTGGCGCCTCACTGGCGAGAAGTGCTGGATCTCCAACGCCCCCGACGCCGACTTCTACACCGTCTTCGCGCGGACCACCCCGGGCGCCGGATCCCGGGGCGTGACCGCGTTCCTGGTGCCGGCCGACCGCCCCGGCCTGACCGGCACCCCCCTCGACCTGCTCTCCCCGCACCCCATCGGCAGCCTGGCCTTCGACGCGGTCCCGGTGACCGCCGACGACCTCCTCGGCGAGCCCGACCGCGGCTTCCGGGTGGCGATGGGCACCCTGAACCTCTTCCGCCCCAGCGTCGGCGCCTTCGCGGTCGGCATGGCCCAGGCGGCCCTGGACGCGACGCTCACCCACACGTCCCGACGGGACGCGTTCGGCGGCAAGCTGAGGGACCTTCAGACGGTGGCCCACCAGGTCGCCGACATGGCCCTGCGCACCGAGGCGGCCCGGCTGATGGTCTACGCGGCGGCGACGGCGTACGACGAAGGCGCCCCGGACGTCCCCCGGCGCTCGGCGATGGCGAAGCTGCTGGCCACCGAGACGGCCCAGGACGTCGTCGACCGGGCCGTCCAGTTGCACGGGGCGCGGGCCCTGCGCCGCGGCCATCTGCTGGAGCACCTGTACCGCGAGGTCCGTGCCCCGCGCATCTACGAGGGCGCCAGCGAGGTCCAACGCGGCATCATCGCCAAGGAGCTGTACGCCGACCTGGAGGACTCAGGATGACCGCCGAGCGAGTCAACCCACCCGAACTCTCCCCGCCCACGGGCTTCTCGCACGCGGTGGTCGCCACCGGCACCCGGCTGGTGTTCCTGGCGGGCCAGACGGCCCTCGACGCCGACGGCAAGGTCGTGGGAGACACCCTCCCCGAGCAGTTCGAGCAGGCGCTCACCAACCTGCTCACGGCCCTGCGAGCGGCCGGTGCCACCCCGGCCGAACTGGCCAGGGTCACGGTCTACGCCACGGATGTCGCGGCGTACCGCGCACACGCCCCCGAACTGGGCGGCATCTGGCGGCGGCTGGCGGGCCGGGACTACCCGGCGATGGCGGTGGTGGAGGTGGTCCGGCTCTGGGACCACCAGGCCCTGGTGGAACTGGACGGCTTCGCGGTGCTGCCGTAACGGGGCTTCAGGCCGCCATCGCCAGGGGACGGACCGGCACACGGTGCGGGGCGACGACCCGCCCGTCCGGCAGCAGCTCCCCGGAGTCGTCGAAGACGATCGTGCCGTCGCACAGCAGGCTCCACCCCTGCTCGGGACGGGCGGCGACGACGACCGCGGCGTGCGGAGCGGTCAGCGAACACGAAGGCTGGTGGGCACGCATGGCGCACCTCCACATAGGTCGGATCCACATAGGCCGGATCCACACGGTCCGGCCTCTTCGTATGGGTAGACCATGCTCCCCGCGTGAACTCATCGCCACGGGCGGGCCGGAGGTGTGACAACACGGGGACAACTCCCGGACGGTACACGGACGCCCGCCGCCAACTCGCCACCGAAGGGGTGATGATCACGCGCGCGGGCGCGCCCGCCGGGTACTGGTGGAGCCCCCCGAGTTCCGCTCATCCGGAAGGTCCCCTCATGCCCGTACGCCTCGCCCTCGGCCTCGCCGCAGGTGCCGCCCTGCTGCTGCTCACCGCCCCCGCCGCCCCGGCCGACCCGTTCGAGACGGTGACCGTCGACCCGACCGGCCGGATCGCCGCCGACGGCACGGTCACCCTCTCCGGCACCTACCGCTGTACGGGCGGCACCGGCCCGGTGTTCGTCAGCTCCTCGGTCGGCCAGGACGACACGGTCCGCCATGGCATCGGCGGCACGCGCGCGATCTGCGACGGCCTGGAGCACCGCTGGGAGAACACGGGCAAGCCGACCCCGGGCGCCATCGAGGCGGGCGCGGCGCACGTCGAGGCGACCGTCATGGAACTGGACTCCAGCGCCGGCCTGCCCCTGCCCGCCTTCCACGCCTCCCGGCAGCAGGACGTGACATTGACCGAGGGCTGAACGCCCGCACCGGACCGGGGCCGCGGAGGGAAGCCTCCGCGGCCCGGTCCCGCTGTGCTCAGAGCCGGTCGACGATGTCCTGGAGCTGCTCGACCTCCGCCGACTGGCCCTCGACGATGGCCTCGGCCATCTTCTTGGCGTCGGCGCTCTCGCCGTTCTTCCGCTCGTCCTCGGCCATGCTGATCGCGCCGTTGTGGTGCTCGATCATCATCTCGGCGAAGGCCTTGTCGAACGCGGTGCCCTTGAGGGCCTTGAGCTCCGTCATCTCCGTGCCGGACATCATGCCGTCACCGCCGTGGCCTGAGCCGTGGTCCATGCCCGGCATGGACTCCGCCGCGGTCGGCTGCTTCCACTCCTTGAGCCAGCCCTTCATGGTCCGGATCTCGGGGCCCTGGGCCTTCTCGATCTTCCCGGCGAGGTCCTTGACCTCGGCGTCGGAGGCCCGGCCGTCGGCCAGCTCCGCCATCTCCAGGGCCTGTTCGTGGTGCGGGATCATCATCTGGGCGAAGGCGACGTCGGCGTCATTGAAACCAGCCTCAGTCTCCGTCCCCGCCTCGGCCTCCGCCGACCTGGACGCCGAGCTGCCGTGCTCCGTCCCGTCCATGTCGTCGTCCCCGCAGGCCGCGAGGAACAGGGCGCCGGCGGCGACGAGTCCGGCCGCGGCGAGGCCGCGCTTGATTGCAGTCATGGGTGATCTCACTTTGCGTGTGGTTCTGTCCTTCCGGGCATGCCGAGTCACGGGCTGACGCCCGTGGAAGGAACCGGCCTATTGCCGCAGAACCGACAGCTGGGTGAGATCGGGGCCGCGAGGCGGCGGATTGGGCCGCAGCACGGAGGCGACCTGGGCGAGCAGTCGCGCCAGCCACTCCCCGTGCCGGGTGAACGCCGACCTCAGCAGCGCGGCGAGCACCCAGGCGCCGAACAGCACGGCCACGCACAGCGAGGCCATGTCCATCGGCATGGCGGGCTCGTGGGTGGACGAGCCGTCGGGATCGTGCGCCGCCGGATGGTCCATCGGTGCGGCGTGCGACGCGTTCTGCATCCCGGAATGGGACGAGGACTCCTCGGGATGCCCCACGGTGTGCATCACGAACACCCCGAGCGCGAGCACGACGACGAGCAGGAGCTGCCCGAGGGCACTTCCTGCGCGTACGTATCTGTTTGCCCGCATCCCGGATTCCCGCCGTGGACCGTCCGCCCTGTCGCGTCCCGTCCGACAGTACCGAACGGGACGCCCTGCGCACTCCGAACCCGCGGATGCCACTCTTGCTGTTAGCGTGCAGCTGCACATCATTCGCAATAATGTCGGAGGACGCTGGACATGCCGGTCTACTCGCTCCCGGAACTTCCGTACGACTACTCGGCGCTGGCCCCGGTGATCAGCCCCGAGATCGTCGAACTGCACCACGACAAGCACCACGCGGCGTACGTCAAAGGCGCCAACGACACGCTGGAGCAGCTCGCCGAGGCGCGGGACAAAGAGGCGTGGGGCTCGATCAACGGCCTGGAGAAGAACCTGGCCTTCCACCTCTCCGGCCACATCCTGCACTCCGTCTACTGGCACAACATGACCGGTGACGGCGGCGGCGAACCGCTGGAGAAGGACGGCGTGGGCGAGCTCGCGGACGCCATCGCCGAGTCCTTCGGCTCCTACGACTGGTTCAGGGCCCAGCTCTCCAAGGCGTCGGCCACGACCCAGGGTTCGGGCTGGGGCGTGCTGGCGTACGAGCCGCTGAGCGGCCGCCTCGTCGTCGAGCAGATCTACGACCACCAGGGCAACGTCGGCCAGGGCTCGACCCCGATCCTGGTCTTCGACGCCTGGGAGCACGCCTTCTACCTCCAGTACAAGAACCAGAAGGTCGACTTCATCGAGGCCATGTGGAAGGTCGTCAACTGGCAGGACGTGGCCCGGCGCTACGCCGCCGCCAAGGAGCGCGGCGACAGCCTGCTGCTCGCGCCGTGAACGAACGGCAGGGCTCCCGCAGGCGCCGGCCTGCGGGAGCCCTGCCGTCTCCGCCGGGGACGGCTCAGATGTCCCGGAAGATCTCGATCTGCGCGCCGATCGAGTTCAGGCGCTCGGCGAGGTCCTCGTAGCCGCGGTTGATGACGTAGACGTTGCGGAGCACCGACGTGCCCTCCGCGGCCATCATGGCCAGCAGGACGACGACCGCGGGGCGCAGGGCCGGCGGGCACATCATCTCGGCGGCGCGCCAGCGGGTGGGGCCCTCGACCAGGACGCGGTGCGGGTCCAGCAACTGCAGGCGCCCGCCCAGGCGGTTGAGGTCGGTCAGGTAGATCGCGCGGTTGTCGTAGACCCAGTCATGGATCAGCGTCTTGCCCGAGGCGACGGCCGCGATGGCCGCGAAGAACGGGACGTTGTCGATGTTCAGGCCCGGGAACGGCATGGGGTGGATCTTGTCGATCGGGGCTTCGAGCTTGGAGGGGCGGACGGTGAGGTCCACCAGCCGGGTACGGCCGTTGTCCGCGAAGTACTCGGGCGTACGGTCGTGGTCGAGGCCCATCTCCTCCAGGACCGCGAGCTCGATCTCCAGGAACTCGATGGGCACCCGGCGCACCGTCAGCTCCGACTCCGTCACCACCGCCGCGGCCAGCAGGCTCATCGCCTCGACCGGGTCCTCGGAGGGGGAGTAGTCGACGTCCACGTCGATGGTGGGCACGCCGTGCACGGTCAGCGTCGTGGTGCCGATGCCCTCGACCTTGACGCCGAGCGCCTCCAGGAAGAAGCACAGGTCCTGGACCATGTAGTTGGAGGAGGCGTTGCGGATGACGGTGACGCCGTCGTGCCGGGCCGCGGCCAGCAGCGCGTTCTCCGTCACCGTGTCCCCGCGCTCGGTCAGCACGATCGGGCGGTCGGGGGAGATCGCCCGGTCCACCTGGGCGTGGTACAGGCCCTCGGTCGCCGCGATGTCCAGGCCGAACCGGCGCAGCGCGATCATGTGCGGCTCGATGGTGCGCGTCCCGAGGTCGCAGCCGCCGGCGTAGGGCAGCTTGAAGCTGTCCATGCGGTGCAGCAGCGGGCCGAGGAACATGATGATGGAGCGGGTGCGGACGGCGGCCTCGGCGTCGATGGCGGCCATGTCCAGCTCGGCCGGCGGCACCAGTTCCAGGTCGACTCCGTCGTTGATCCAGCGGGTGCGCACCCCGATGGACTGGAGGACCTCCAGCAGACGGTAGACCTCCTCGATGCGGGCGACCCGGCGCAGCACCGTGCGCCCCTTGTTGAGCAGCGAGGCGCACAGCAGGGCCACGCCCGCGTTCTTGCTCGTCTTCACATCGATCGCGCCGGACAGCCGACGACCGCCCACCACCCGCAGATGCATCGGGCCCGCGTAGCCCAGAGAGACGATTTCGCTGTCCAGGGCTTCACCGATTCGGGCGATCATCTCAAGGCTGATGTTCTGATTGCCGCGCTCGATCCGGTTGACGGCGCTCTGGGAGGTGCCGAGCGCCTCGGCCAGCTGCGTCTGTGTCCAGCCACGGTGTTGCCGGGCGTCACGGATGAGCTTGCCGATGCGTACGAGGTAGTCGTCTGCCATGAGGGTGAGGCTATCTCAGATATGAGATGGCGCCTCCTGGGGGCGCCATTCGGGTGACAGACCGTCAAGGTCCGGGCAAAAGCATCAATATCGGACGGAGCCCGGTCCAGCTGAGGGACCGCCTACCCCGACCTGGCGAACTGATGACAGAACTCCACCGGTTCGTCGAAGGCGACCGTCGGCACCGGGTCGCCGGTGACCCGGTACGCGTGGTGTGAGACCGCTCCGCCCTCCGTCCGCAGCTCCAGCAGTCCCGGCTCCGGGCACCGCCAGGTCAGCCGGGTGACGCACTCCCCGAGGGCGTTGGCGAGATTGCTCCACCCCTGTCCGTTGGCGCGCAACTCGAACTCCGAGGACTCCATCACGCCGTAGTCGAAGGGGATGCCGCTCCAGTGTCCGATGAGCGCCTCGTCCAGGCCGGCGCGCGGGTCGGTGGCGTCCTGTTCCGCGATCCCGCGGTCGGTGGCGACCTCGGGTCCGCCGAGGTCCACCACGCGGGTGCCGTGCAGGGCGACGCCGAGATCGCGGAACTCGACGCCGACGTACGGTATGCCGTCCCGGGAGACGGGGTGGATGTGGACGGCGCGTACGTCGAGGCCCTCCGGGAAGCCCTCGTGGTGCGCGCACACCGCGTGCCGGAGCGCGGCGAAGAGCTCGGGCAGATGCGTCGCCGTCCAGGCGGCGCGCGCCAGGTCGGCGTCGGTCAGCAGGGGACAGCGCAGTGGGGCGCGCCCGGGACGCAGTCGCGTCCACGCGGTTGTCGGCAGGGGTACCCATGCCGTCCAGCCGCTGGCATGCCGATGGAAATCGCCTCGCTTCATGGTCGAAGAAGGACATCACAGGGAGGCCGGGCATGACCATCCCGGCCCCATGTACTAGAGTTATCTCGACATCGAGATATCTGCCGAGGCGTACCGCAGCCGCCAGCCCGGTAAGGGTTACCTAACTTAGCCTGACCTTAGCGGATCGGCCAAGTCGACGTGGCGGCAGGATGCGGTGGGAACGCGCACATCAAAGAAGGAGACTGTCGTGTCGGCGAACAGCTTCGACGCCCGCAGCACGCTGCAGGTGGGCGACGAGTCGTACGAGATCTTCCGGCTGGACAAGGTGGAAGGCTCGGCCCGCCTTCCGTACAGCCTGAAGGTGCTGCTGGAGAACCTGCTCCGCACCGAGGACGGCGCCAACATCACCGCCGACCACATCCGCGCGCTCGGCAACTGGGACTCCCAGGCCCAGCCGTCGCAGGAGATCCAGTTCACGCCCGCCCGTGTGATCATGCAGGACTTCACCGGTGTGCCGTGTGTCGTGGACCTCGCCACCATGCGTGAGGCCGTCGCCGCGCTCGGCGGCGACCCGGCGAAGATCAACCCGCTCTCCCCGGCCGAGATGGTCATCGACCACTCCGTCATCGCCGACAAGTTCGGCACCAACGACGCGTTCGCGCAGAACGTCGAGCTGGAGTACGGCCGCAACAAGGAGCGCTACCAGTTCCTGCGCTGGGGCCAGACCGCCTTCGACGACTTCAAGGTCGTCCCCCCGGGCACCGGCATCGTCCACCAGGTGAACATCGAGCACCTGGCCCGTACCGTCATGGTCCGCAACGGCCAGGCGTACCCCGACACCCTCGTCGGCACCGACTCCCACACCACCATGGTCAACGGTCTCGGTGTGCTCGGCTGGGGCGTCGGCGGCATCGAGGCCGAGGCCGCCATGCTCGGCCAGCCGGTCTCCATGCTGATCCCGCGCGTCGTCGGCTTCAAGCTCACCGGCGAGCTGCCCACCGGCACCACCGCCACCGACCTGGTGCTGACCATCACCGAGATGCTGCGCAAGCACGGCGTCGTCGGCAAGTTCGTCGAGTTCTACGGTGAGGGCGTCGCTGCCACCTCCCTCGCGAACCGCGCCACCATCGGCAACATGTCGCCGGAGTTCGGCTCCACCGCCGCGATCTTCCCGATCGACGGCGAGACCCTGAACTACCTCAAGCTCACCGGCCGTTCCGCCCAGCAGGTCGCGCTCGTCGAGGCGTACGCCAAGGAGCAGGGCCTCTGGCTGGACCCGAAGGCCGAGCCGGACTTCTCCGAGAAGCTGGAGCTGGACCTCTCCACGGTCGTCCCCTCCATCGCCGGCCCGAAGCGCCCGCAGGACCGCATCGTCCTCGCGAACGCCGCCGCGCAGTTCGCCCAGGACGTCCGCAACTACGTCGCCACCGCCGACGAGGCGGGTCAGGAGTCCTTCCCGGCCTCCGACGCCCCCGCCGTCTCCAACGGCGTCCCGTCGAACCCGGTCGAGGTCACCGCCCCCGACGGCTCGACCTACACGATCGACCACGGTGCGGTGACGGTCGCGGCCATCACCTCCTGCACCAACACCTCCAACCCGTACGTCATGGTCGCCGCCGCGCTGGTCGCGAAGAAGGCCGTGGAGAAGGGCCTGACCCGCAAGCCGTGGGTCAAGACCACCCTCGCCCCGGGTTCGAAGGTCGTCACCGACTACTTCGACAAGGCGGGCCTGACCCCGTACCTCGACAAGGTCGGCTTCAACCTCGTCGGCTACGGCTGCACCACCTGCATCGGCAACTCCGGCCCGCTGCCGGAGGAGGTCTCCAAGGCGGTCAATGACCACGACCTGGCCGTGACCTCGGTGCTCTCGGGCAACCGGAACTTCGAGGGCCGGATCAACCCCGACGTCAAGATGAACTACCTGGCCTCCCCGCCGCTGGTCGTCGCGTACGCCCTCGCGGGCTCCATGAAGGTGGACATCACCAAGGACGCGCTGGGTGTCGACACCGACGGCAACCCGGTCTTCCTGAAGGACATCTGGCCCTCCGAGGCCGAGGTCAACGACGTCGTCGCCAACGCCATCGGCGAGGACATGTTCTCCAAGTCCTACCAGGACGTCTTCGCGGGCGACGCCCAGTGGCAGGCGCTGTCGATCCCGACCGGCAACACCTTCGAGTGGGACGCGGAGTCGACCTACGTCCGCAAGCCCCCGTACTTCGAGGGCATGACGATGGAGACCACCCCGGTCACCGACATCACGGGCGCCCGCGTGCTCGCGAAGCTCGGCGACTCGGTCACCACCGACCACATCTCCCCGGCCGGCGCCATCAAGGCCGACACCCCGGCCGGCAAGTACCTCACCGAGCACGGTGTGGAGCGTCGTGACTTCAACAGCTACGGCTCGCGCCGCGGCAACCACGAGGTCATGATCCGCGGCACGTTCGCCAACATCCGCCTGCGCAACCAGATCGCGCCGGGCACCGAGGGCGGCTACACCCGCGACTTCACCCAGGCCGACGCGCCGGTGTCGTTCATCTACGACGCCTCGCAGAACTACCAGGCCGCCGGCACCCCGCTGGTCATCCTGGGCGGCAAGGAGTACGGCTCCGGCTCCTCCCGCGACTGGGCCGCCAAGGGCACCGCGCTCCTCGGCGTCAAGGCCGTCATCACCGAGTCGTACGAGCGCATCCACCGCTCGAACCTCATCGGCATGGGCGTCCTGCCGCTGCAGTTCCCGGCCGGCCAGTCGGCCGACTCGCTCGGCCTGACCGGCGAGGAGACCTTCTCCATCGCGGGCATCACCGAGCTGAACGAGGGCACCACCCCCAGCACGGTCAAGGTCACCACCGACACGGGCGTCGAGTTCGACGCGGTCGTCCGCATCGACACCCCCGGTGAGGCCGACTACTACCGCAACGGCGGCATCATGCAGTACGTGCTGCGCAACCTGATCCGCAAGTAAGCGGTCCAGCAAGGCAGTTGAGGGCCGCATCCCCGGCGCGACGGGGATGCGGCCCTCCGCGTTCTTCCGGGCGGTGCTGGCGGTTCACGGCCATTCCCGGCACGGTCCCATGACGAACCTTCACAGGATTGCCTGCGCGTAGCCGAAGTCCTCGACGGCGCCGTCCAGATCGCCCCGCGCGGCCCGCACGTCACCGCGGTTGTCATGGAACGCCTCGTGCCAGGCGATGCCGGCCGTCTGCCCGACGAGCAGCACCAGTTGCACGGTCAGCAGGGAGTCGGTGAAGAACACC
Source organism: Streptomyces cinnabarinus (assembly GCF_027270315.1). Taxonomy (NCBI): domain Bacteria; kingdom Bacillati; phylum Actinomycetota; class Actinomycetes; order Kitasatosporales; family Streptomycetaceae; genus Streptomyces; species Streptomyces cinnabarinus. Next base: position 6,782,874 of record NZ_CP114413.1, read on the forward strand.
TGCCCGGGATCCGGGCGCAGCGCGGGCTCCCGTACGAGTGCGACGACCGTGGCGAGCACCAGGAGGGCGTACGCCGCCCAGGCGGCCGGTGCGAACACCGCGCGGCCCAGTCGGCGGAAGGAGACCGGGCCGGTCTCCGCGACGGTGGTGTCCTCGCCCCGCGGTCCGGACCGTCACCGGAGCGGCGACCCGACCGCCGTTTCCAGTCGCGATCAGCGCTGGTCGACGGGGTGCCGAACGACCGCGCGCCCATCCGGGGCCGGGGGCGGAACCTTCGCGGAGCAACGGCGGACCACGGCCGCACATCAGGACATCGGTGCAGCTCAGGTGGAGTACAGGATTCCCTCAGCGGACCGGGACAGGATCGGGACATGTCTGGAAGCAGGGGGTTCCGATGATCCACACCGTGCGCGGACCCGAGGACGGCGGATGACCCACCGACCGCGCGCCCGCTCCCTCCGCGCCCGCCTGCTGCTCCTCATCGGCGCCACGCTCGTCGCGGTGTGCGCGGCGACGGCCCTCACCACTGCCTATGTGCAGCGTGCCGCGCTGCTCGGCCAGTTCGACGACCGGGTCACCGACGCCGCCGAACGCAGCCTCGACGGGGCCCGGTTGCACCCCGACGGGCTCGCCTTCCTCGACAGGGGCGGCCATCCCGCGGGGCTGCTCGCCGCCCGGCTCGACGAGGACGGCGCCCTGCTCTCCGCGGCCGTCGTCGGCCAGGACGCCGCCCCCAGGGACCTCGACGCCGCCCAGCGGGCCGCCCTCACAGGCGTCCGGGCCGACGGCACCCCGCTCACCCGGAGCGTCCCCGGCCTCGGCACCTATCGCGTCGCCGTGCTCGACGGCGACGGGATGCGGGTGCTGACCGGGCTGCCGATGGCGGACGTCCAGCGGATGATCAGCGGCATGCTGCGCACCGGGGCCGCCGTCGCCGCCGCGGGACTGGTCGTCGCCGGTGGCGTCTGCGCGGTGGTGATCCGGCGTCAGCTGCGCCCGCTCGGCCGGGTCGATGCCACCGCCGCCGAGATCTCCCGCGCCCCGCTGGACCGCGCTGACGTCACCGCCCTCCCCCGGGTCCCGGAGCGTGACACCGACCCCGGCAGCGAGGCCGGTCGGATGGGCGCCGCGCTCAACCGCATGATCGACCACGTCGAGTCCTCGCTCACCGAACGCCGGCGGACCGAGGAGCGGATGCGCCGCTTCCTCGCCGACGCCAGCCATGAACTGCGCACCCCGCTCGCCTCCATCGCGGGCTACGCGGAGCTGATGAACCGCGGCACGGACCGGATCGAGCCGGTACTGGCCTGGCGGCGGGTCTTTGCCGAGTCCGCCCGGATGACGGGTCTGGTCGAGGACCTCCTGCTGCTGGCCCGGCTGGACGAGGGGCGTCCACCGCACTTTGCGGAGGTGGACCTCGCGGGACTGGTCGCCGAGGCGGTGCGGGACGCGCGGGCCGCGGGTGACGGCCACGACTGGCGGCTCGTCCTGCCCTTGGACGCGCCCGCCCTGGTCGTCGGCGACGAGGCCCGCCTCCGCCGGGCGGTCGCCGGCCTCCTGGCCAACGCTCGCCTGCACACCCCCGCGGGCACGCGGGTCGTCGCCACGGTGGAGACGCGGGGCGCCGACTGCGTGCTCCGGGTCACGGACGACGGCCCAGGCATCCCGGCCGCCCTCCTCCCCACGGTCTTCGAACGCTTCACCCGGGCCGACACCTCCCGCTCCCGCGCCCCCGGCAGCACGGGCGGCTCCGGCCTGGGCCTGGCCGTCGTCGCGGCCGTCACCACGGCCCACGGCGGCCGTATCGACGTGGAGAGCGAACCGGGCCGGACGGAGTTCACCGTACGACTGCCGTCGGCGGGGTCGGTGCCGGTGAGTGGGGTGAGAGGGTCCTGGACAGAAACGTCGGCAGTGCGCTGAGGGTCATCCCGGCCGCGCCGATCCACAGCGTCGTGGCCGCGCCGAACACGGAACCCGAGGCGCCGCCCAGGAGCCCGCCCAGCGGAATCCCACCCCAGGACACGAACCGCGCGGTCGCACTCACCCGGCCCAGCAACCGATCGGGCGTGAGCGCCTGCTGAAAGCTCGACTGGGCCACGACACGGACGACCCCGCCGAGCGAAAGGGCCGAGAGCCCGGCAGCGGCGACGTACAGGCTCCAGCCCGGGCGGGCGAAGGGCATCAGGGCGGCGAGCGGACAAGTGACAAGAGGAGCGAGCCAGATGACCCGCCGCTGCCCGACCCACCGTGAGAACGCGCTCGCCGTGAGGGCACCGGCCAACGCCCCGCACCCCATCCCCGAGAGGATGAGTCCGATGCCGAACGAGCCCGTTCCCGTCTCGCGTTGGAGGAAGACCAGCAGCATGGTCTGATACATGACCAGAAAGAGATTGAAGACCGCGTCGGCGAGAATGATCCCGCGCAGACCGGACTGCCGAAGAACGAACCGCAGCCCTTCCCTGATCTCCCGGACCAGTCGGGGCCGCGCACTCGGCACGGGCCGCGGTTCACGCTTCCGGATCCCGCAGGCGAGCAGCCCGGAGAGTCCCATCCCGACCGAACCGGCCAGCACCGCCACAGGAGCCCCGAGCCAGCCGACCAACGGCCCCGCGACGCCGGGGCCACTGATGCTGGTGACTGAACGGACGGCTGAGAGCGTGGAGTTGCCCTCCACCAGCTTGCCGCGCCCCACGAGACGGGGCAGATGGCTCACCTGGGCGACGTCGAAGAAGACGGTCAGCACGCCATGGACCGACGCGACGGTGTAGAGCCACGGGAGGGAGAGGAGCCCGGCCCACGAGGCCACGGGTATCGTCAAAAGGATCAGGGCACGGGCGAGATCGGTGCTGATCATCACGGTACGCTTCCGCATCCGGTCCACCCAGGCGCCCGCGGGCAGCCCCACGAACAGTGAACCGGCCGTGGTCATGGCGGTGAGCAAGCCGACCTGGAACTCGTCGGCGCGCAGGGCGGTGAGGGCGACCAGGGGGAGTGCCAGGAAGACGATACGGTCGCCGAGTTGACCGAACGCGGTGGCGGCGCAGAGCCGACGGAAGTCGGGATCGCGCAGCAGCCCGAGCCGAAGGGTCGGCCGTATGCGACTCATACGACGGTCGGCCGTTCCACGGCGAACTCATAGGCCACTTCTCTCCGTACGTCGGGAATGACGATGTCGGCGGTCTCGACCGGCCGCCGGTCGATGTCGTAGATGGTCCGCTCGATCTGCAGCACGAGGTCCCCGAAGGCGATCCCCAGCAGATTCGCCTGCTCCCGGGTGGCGCGTGCCGGACGCGGCAGTTCGACCACGGTCTCGATCTCGACGCCGATGGAACGCATCCGCTGCAGCACCCCCTTGCCCGCGAGGGGCCCCCGCTCCGGCAGCACGATCGGAGTGCCGTCCGTGAGGGCCATGGGCTCCCAGGACTCGGAGAGCTGCACGGGATGGCCGTCGGCGAGGAACTCGTAGTGCGTACGGACACAGAGATCGCCGGGCCGGATCGAGAGCCGCTCGGCGATGCTCACGGGCGCGGGCACCCTTACGTCACTGTGCGCGTCCCAGGCACCGGCCCGGCCGCGCTCCTTCAGCGCGGCGAGCGAGGATGCCCCGTGCCGCGACCGGACGATCCGCAGCCGCTCGCGCGGCACGCGGACGTACGTACCCGATCCGGCACGCCCTTCGAGCAGCCCCTCGACGACCAGCTGCTCCACGGCCCGCTGGGTGACATTGCGCCCGACCCCGTACTCCTGGGCAAGCCGAGCCCGCGACGGCAGCCGGGCCCCAACTCCCCACTCGCCAGCGAGAATCCGAGCCCGCAGGGCATCGGCGACGACAAGATACGCAGCTCCGTCCGACATGCCCGGCAAGCTACTTCAGGCTCCGGAAGCTGCTGGAGCAGCATCACGGGGGGCACTCAGAAGCCGACGAGGATGTCCAGGTCGATCTCGACGGGGAACGGCACTTCAGTGATGAGCTTGTGTTGATGCACGGGATGCATGGGCGCCGGGATGTAGGAGCGCGTATCCGTGTTGAGCCAGTACTCGTGGACGGCTACCTGATCCCGTTCGAGTTCCACGCGCCAGTAGAGCGGCACTTTGGCCGTCGCGAAGAGCGCGCGCTTTCGTACCCGGTCGTCCTGGCGGGACCCTGGGGAGACGACCTCCACGACGAGTGCGAGCCTGTTCACCGGAACGCACTCGAGTTCCAAGAACTCCAGTTTCCGAGGGTCGAAGACGATCACGTCGGGCTTGTTGGTGTTCTGCTCGTCCACCATGACGCACTGTTCGGTCACCACCTCGTACGGCTCGGTGCGCGCGGCTTCCAGCGCGATCAGCAGCCTGTCGCGCACGCGGTTGTGCCAGAACTTGGTCTGTCCCCGAACCACGATCCGCCCATCCACGAGTTCCCAGTCGAAGGGCAGTTCCAAGTGCTTGACCTCGTCGAAGGTCCAGCCGTCGGCAGGTGGGAACATCCAGGTGTCCTCGGTGGCCCGTCCATGCCGGGGTGTGGTCATCACTGCTCCCATGGCCGCCAGTCTGGACGCCGGCACGTGGCGTGATCGTACGTACGACGTTACCGCCACCCGAACCGGCGATGCCACGGCACACGCTTGACACCTGTGCGCCAGGCGTTTACAACCGCGCCCCATGGCGCTACTTTCCGATTCAAGTGAGGTGGGAGCGCTCCCACATTCGGTGGACCGGAACCCGCCCGCGGGACCGCTCCCGCCCCACCCATCCGCATGCACATGCCGCTCGGCCCGTACCTGATGGATGGACTGAACTGTCATGATCCTGACAAGATCGACGATGGCCTCCGCGCCCGACAACCAACCACACCGATTAGCGCTCACCTTCCGCACCAAGGCCCTCTTCCTCGTCCTGGTCTCCCTGCTCGCCACGATCCCGGCCCTCGCGCTCGTGATGTCCGCCGGGACCGAGGCGGAGGCGCACGGTACGCCCATGAAGCCGGGCAGTCGGACCTTCCTGTGCTGGCAGGACGGGCTGACCGACACCGGTGAGATCAAGCCGGTCAACCCGGCCTGCAAGGCGGCACAGCAGGTCAGCGGGACGACCCCGTTCTACAACTGGTTCTCCGTGCTCCGCTCCGACGGCGCCGGCCGCACCCGCGGCTTCGTGCCGGACGGCGAGCTGTGCAGCGGCGGCAACACCAACTTCACCGGCTTCAACCAGCCCCGCGACGACTGGCCGCTCACCCATCTCACCTCGGGCGCGACGGTCGACTTCTCCTATAACGCCTGGGCGGCACACCCCGGTTGGTTCTACGTCTACATCACCAAGGACGGCTTCGACCCGACCCAGACCCTGACCTGGGACGACATGGAGTCACAGCCGTTCCTGAGCGTGGACCACCCGCCGCTCAACGGCTCCCCGGGCACGGTCGAGGCCAACTACTCCTGGACCGGGCAGCTTCCGGCGAACAAGTCGGGCCGCCACATCGTCTACATGGTCTGGCAGCGCTCCGACAGCGCCGAGACCTTCTACTCCTGCTCCGACATCGTCTTCGACGGCGGCAACGGCGAGGTGACCGGCATCAAGGAGCCCGGCAACCCCACCGATCCGGTCCCGGGCACGTGCACCGCCACCCGCAGGGCCACGGGCAGTTGGAGCGGCGGCTACCAGTCCGAGGTCACCGTCACCAACTCCGGCGACGTCCCGATGCTCGGCTGGATGGTCGACTGGACCCTCCCGAGCGGCCAGCGGGTCGACAGCCTCTGGAACGGCACCCCCACGTACAACGGCCAGGCGGTGATGGTCCACAACGCGAACTGGAACGGCTCGCTGGATCCGGGCGAATCCACCACCTTCGGCTACGTCGTCGCCGGCAGCGGAGGTGATACGGCGACGAACCTGCCCTGCCGGGTCGGCTGAGCGGGCTCCGGAACGGCCGGACCTGGTGGGCGTGAGCCGTCGCCCACCAGGTCCGTGCCATTCCCTGTGGTGAGCCTGAGCCTGGTCCCGCATCCTCCAACCGCCCGCGCCCAGCGCGCTGGGGAAGTCCATGCCAGGACGCAACTTCCTTACACCGCAACTGATTTCAGCAGGTTGAAGCCCTGGGACTGGGTGAAGTCCGCGATCCGCTTGCGATCCGCGGCCTTTTTGCGGTCGGCCTCCTTCAGCGCGGTGGGCTCCGGTGCCACGGCGTCCGTGAGCAGGGCGACCACGTCATTGACGATCAGGCCCGGCGCGACCAGGCAGGCGGCGGCGTGGGCGCCGTACCGCAGTGCCTTCGCGAACATGCCCTCCTGGTGCTTGGCCAGCGCCTCGGCCGTGGTGAAGGCGCCCGCCAACGGGTCCCGCAGCAGCGCCGCACCGGCCGTGGCGGTGTCCAGGAGGCGCTCGGTGGGAGTGTGCTCGGCGCCCGCCCCGGGCGCACTCGGCTCAGCCGCCTCGACGGTGACGGCCAGGTCGCGGAGCTTCTCCTCGGCCCACTCAGCCAGCGCGTCGAGGGGATCCTCGCCCGTGAGGTCGAGTTCGTCGAGGTTCTCCGCGAGACGTCGCTCGACCTTGCGCAGGGTCGGCTCTTCGGCGGCGTAGGGCGCCACCTGGAGTCCGAACCACTCCGTGACGCTCTCGACCACACCCTCGGCGAACGGCGGCTCGGGCACCGGTACCGGTACCGACGTCCGCGCCGGTGGGGCGGGAGGAACCGCTCGCGGCCGCTCGGGCGGCTCCGGGGGTGTCGGGCGAGGCCCGGGGAACCGCATGACGCCTCCTCATGCTCCGTGCCCTGTCGGCGGACAGGCACCAGCAAGCACGCGCAACACGGCAGTCGCGGTTCCGAGAGGCCGACCCGCTCCGGGCGGACCCGGTGGGAAGTGAGCCGACTTCCACCGGGTCCGCGAGCCGGGCCGACGAGGGGGGGAAGTGCCGGTCCGGGTGTGCGTGGCTTGTGCGGCGCCAAGGCGTGAAGGGGTGAAGGCGCGCGACAACGTTGTCTGAGTGGTCTACACATGATGCTACCGCCCCAACGGACAACGATGTCAAGCCAGTTGGAGAGTTGGCCCGTCCGGGTGGCCGGTGTGCGAGCCTGCGGCGGGGGAGGTGCTCTTCCGTGGTACCGGTGGCGCACGCTACTGTCCCCGCGGCTTGTGCGACCTGTGGTGCGCGACCCGTCCGGAGAAGGAGGGGCCGCGTCATGCGTTTCCGTCCCCTGTCCGTGCTGTTGGCCGCCCTGCTCGCGGCCGGCGTCACACCCGCCCTGGCGGCGACATCCCCACCCGCGTCCACCCTGGTGGACGACCCCACCACCTACGTCGACCCCCTCATCGGCACCAAGAACGGCGGAAACGTCTTCCCCGGCGCCGTCACCCCCTTCGGCATGTTCTCCTTCAGCCCGGAGAACACCCGCGGCGACGCCACCCGCACCGCGGCCCCCGGCGGCTACCACTACGACGCCACCCGGATCCGCGGCTTCAGCCTCACGCACATGTCCGGCACGGGCTGCGCCGGAGGCAGCGGGGACATCCCGTTCTTCCCGTACGCGGGCGAGGTCACCTCGTCCCCGGCCGGTGACACCAAGGACCAGGTGTACGCCGCCGACTTCAGCCACGCCGACGAGCGCGCGGAACCCGGCCGCTACCGGGTCGGTCTCGCCTCCGGCGTCACCGCGGACCTCACGGCCACCGCCCGCACCGGCTCGGCCCGCTTCACCTACCCGCCCGACAAGCCCGCCTCGCTGCTCATCCGCACCGCCAACTCCGAGGTGGGGTCGACCGATTCGGCGATCAGCATCGACCCCGAGAAGCGGACCGTCTCCGGCTCCGTCACCTCAGGGAACTTCTGCGGCTACCTCGACCCCGAGGGCCGACGGGCTTACTACACCCTGTACTTCACCGCCCGCTTCGACCGCACCTTCCAGGCCACCGGCACCTGGCGCGACGATCGGCTGAACCCGGGGTCCCGTGAGACGAGCGGTGGCACCGGTGGGTTCGCGAACGGCGGGCGGCCGGTGCCGGGCAAGGGTGCGGGCGGCTACGTCGAGTTCGCGCCGAGCGCGGATCCGGTGAACGTCAAGGTCGGGATCTCGTACGTCAGTCAGGCGGGCGCCGAGGCCAATCTGGTCGCGGAGAACCCGCCCGGCCGTTCCTTCGAGGCGGTCCGGGACGCGGCCCGCGCCGACTGGCGTGACCGGCTGGACGCCATCCGCGTCGGCGGCGGCACCGAACAGGAGCGCACCACCTTCTACACCGCCCTGTACCACTCCCTGCTCCACCCGAACGTCATCAGCGACGCGGACCGCCGATACCGGGGCGCCGACGGCAAGGTCCACACCGTCCGCAGCGGCCACCGCGCCCAGTACGGCACCTTCTCCGGCTGGGACGTCTACCGCGACCAGGTGCAGGTGCTGACCCTGCTGGAGCCCCGCACCGGCTCGGACATCGCCCAGTCGCTGTACGAACTCGCGGAGCAGAACGGCGGGATCTGGGACCGCTGGCTGCACGGCGCGCGCGGCACCCACGTCATGAACGGCGATCCCTCGCCCATCGCGCTCGCCGGCATCCGTGCCTTCGGCGGCACCGACTTCGATCTCCGCGGCGCCTTTGCCTCCCTCCTCAAGGCGGCGACCGTCCCCACCGACAAGGACCTGTCCGCCGCCGGGAAGCCGGTGCTGTCGGTCGGCCAACGCCCCTCCCTCGACAAGTACTTGAAGCATCACTACATGCCCTCCGTCTCCAACGCCTGGGGCGGCGCGGCCGAGACGCTGGAGATGTCCGGCGCCGACTTCGCGCTCACCCAGCTGGCCCCGGCCGCGGGCCGTAAGGACATCGCGGCGGAGTTCGGGCGCCGCTCGCAGTGGTGGCAGAACAACTTCAACATCGCCGCCCACCCGTCGGGCGGCTACATCGCCAACCGCAAGGCCGACGGCAGCTGGGTCACCGGCTTCACCCCGGCCACCGGCAACGGCTTCGTCGAGGGCACGGCGGCCCAGTACACCTGGATGGTTCCGCACAACCCGGCGGGCCTGTTCGCGGCGATGGGCGGCCGGGACCGGGCGGTCGCGCGGCTGGACTCCTTCTTCCACGACGCCGACGGCGGCTGGGCCTTCACCGGCAGCGGAGGTGAGAAGTCCGAGCTGGACAACGAGCCGTCGATCAACGTGCCCTACCTGTACGCCTACGCCGGAGCGCCGTACAAGACGCAGGAGACGGTGCGCGCCGCGATGCGCGAGCTGTGGTCGGCGGAGCCCGGCGGGATTCCGGGCAACGACGACCTCGGGGCGATGTCGGCCTGGTACGTCTTCTCCGCGCTCGGCCTGTATCCGCAGGTGCCCTCGCGGGCCGAACTCGTCCTCGCCTCACCGCTGTTCCCGCGGATCGAGATCGACCGCCCGGGCGGCAACGACATCTCCGTCCGCGCGGAGGGCGCCGCCGCGGACGCGCCGTACATCCGCTCCCTGAGGGTCAACGGTCGTACCAGTGACCGGCCTTGGCTCCCAGCCTCCTTCGTGCGGGACGGTGGTCGCCTCGACCTGACGCTCTCCGGTGCGCCGGACAGGAGCTGGGGCGGCGCTCCCGACGACGCCCCGCCGTCGTTCCGGGCTGGGGAGCAGCCGTACCAGATTGGGGTCGGTCCGACGACCGTGAGGCTCGCCCCGGGCGACAGTGCGAAGGTCGGGATCCGGGTGCTCTCGATGAGCGGGGCGGGTGCGGGTCCCGAGGTCCGGTTCCGGGTCGACGCCCCGGACAGCGTCACCGCCACGCCCGGCGAGGGCACGGTCGTCGACGGCGCCCAGGAGATCACCCTGACCACGACCGCGGACACACCCCAGGGCTTCCACGAGGCGCGGGTGACGGTGACCTCCGACGGCGGCTCGTACCAGCAGCCGGTGTCGCTCACCGTGGCCGCGCCGGGAACCTTGCTCGCCGCCTACGACAACACCGGGATCTCCGAGGACTCCGGCGACCACGACGAGGCCGACTACGACGGCGGCGGCCGGAGTTACTCCCGGCAGGCGCTCGCGGCGGCCGGGCTGACGCCGGGCGGGCAGGGCACGGTGAACGGGCTGACCTTCAGCTGGCCCGACTCGCCGAACGGCCGTCCGGACAACGCCACCGCCGACGGCCAGACCATCCAAGTCCGCGACGGCGTCACGCAGTTGTCCTTCATCGGCAGCGCGGTCAACGGCAACCGCCGGTCCGAGGCGACCGTCGCCTACACCGACGGCACCACCGCGACGGTCCCCCTCGCCTTCACCGACTGGACCGTCGGCGGCGGTACCGGCTCCGTCCAGTACGGCAACGAGGTCGTCGCGCGGGCCGCGTACCGGAATGTCGCGGGCGCCGGGCCGCCGCCAGGGCCAGTCCGCCGCCCTGGCTGTTGCCGACGGCGACCGTGTGCGCGCGACCCCGTCGACGACGGCCTGCCGTGACGTCAACCCGCTCAGGCAGCCGGGGGAGTTGCGCCTGGCCACCTTCCAGGCCGTCGCCCACGGCGCCGACGCGGCCCTGTACTTCCAGATGCGGGCCTCCCGGGGTGCCTGCGAGAAGTACCACGGAGCCGTGATCGGGCATGCGGGCCGCGACGACACCCGCGTCTTCCGGGAAGTGGCCGCACTGGGCCGGGAGCTGGAACTGCTCGGCACGGCGACCCTCGGCGCCCGTACCCCGGCCCGCACCGCGCTGCTCTTCGACTGGGACAGCTGCTGGGCCCTGGAGATGTCCGACGGGCCCTCCCGGCTGGTGAAGTACCAGGACACCGTGCACGCCTACTACCGGGCCGCCCGGGAGGCGGGGGCGGACGTGGACGTCGTCCCGGTCACCGCCGACCTGACCCCGTACGACGTGGTCCTCGCCCCCGTCCTGCACATGGTCAAGGGCGACCTCGCGAGCCGGCTTGAGGAGGTGGCGGCGCGCGGCGGCACCGTCCTGACCACCTTCCTCTCCGGCCGCGTCGACGAGCACGACCGTGCCTTCCTCACCGACGTCCCCGGACCGCTCGCCCCGCTGATGGGCGTCCGCGTCGACGAATGGGACGCCCGGCCCGCGGAGTACACCCAGACCGTGCCGGAACTGGACGCCCACGCCCGGCTCGTCCTCGAGATCGTGCGGCCCCGCGGCGCCGAACCGGTCGCCACCTACGGCGGCGACTTCTACGCGGGCACCCCGGCGGTCACCCGGCACCCGTACGGCGAGGGCGAGGGCTGGTACGTCGCCACCGCCCTCGACCAGCCCGGCGTGGACCGCGTGGTCCGCCGGATCCTCGACCGCCACGACCTGCTCGGCCCGTACGCGGACCACCGCACGGTGGAAACGGCGACCCGGGTCGCCCCCGACGGCACACACCTGCTCTTCCTGCTCAACCATGCCGCCGCCACAGTCGACCTGACCTCCCATGTCACCGCCACCGACCTCCTCACCGGCAAGCGGATCGAGCGGGGCGAACCCCTGTGCCTCGACCCGCTCGGCGTGGCGGTCCTGCGCCTTCAGCCGATCGTGACGACACGGGCCCAGGACGGCGGGGAGTCCGGGACATAGTCCGGGTCGTTCTCGTTCACGGCGCGGGGCGGACGCGGGAAGAGGCCGACGACGGTGCGGCACGGCGGCTGCTCGGACGGCCAGGGCGTCTGGCCGTCCGTCAGGGCGACGATCACGTCCGGGCGGGGCCGCGAACGCAGCGCCCGCGCGAAACCCGAGCGCAGATCCGTGCCCCCGCCGCCGATCAGATCGAGGGACTCCGCACGGCAGATCGGTACGGCGATCCCGGCCGCCGCGTCGCAGGAGACCACCGAGACCAGATCGCGCCGCCCGCCCACCGCTCGGGCGATCGCCGCCACCTCCAGCAGCGCGCTGCCCAGCTCGCTGTCGCTCACCGACCCGGAGGTGTCGATCACCACACAGACCCGGGGCGGATTGCGCCGCAGACTCGGCAGCACCACCCCGGGAACGGCGGCCGAGCGCCGGGACGGACGCCGGTAGCTGTGGTTCTCGCCCACCCCCGGCGCCCCGGCCGCCGAGCGCACCGCGGCCCCCAGCAACTGCCGCCAGGGCTGCGGCGGATGGAAAGCCTCGTCCGCCCAGCGGCGCCAGCCCTCCGGGGCCTCGCCCGGCTTGCCCTTGATCCCCTCGGCGACCCGGAAGCGCACCGCGTCCCGCTGCTGTCTGGTCAGCCCGTGGGCCCCGTCGGCTCCCAGCTCCCACGGCCGCTCCTGGCCGTGGGCACCGCCACCGCAGTCCAGCCAGGCCAGCTCGGCGAGCGCCCCGGACATGGACGCCGTGCGCAGGTACTCCTCCATCAGGAGCCCGTCGGGCAGCCGCAGCAGCGACGGGAGAATCGCCCCCGTGGGCCGGGGCAGGCCGTCGCCGTAGATGTCGTCATTGATCTCGAAGTCGGCGGCGATGTTCCGGCGCAGCCGCTCGCCCGGCCCGTACTTCTCGTTCTCCCGCGCGTAGCGCTCGCCGCGCGCGTGATGGTCCCGGAGCAGATGGGAGACCTCGTGCACCCAGACGCCCGCCAGCTCCTCCACCGGAGTGTGCGCCACGAAGCCGGGGGAGACGTAACAGCGCCAGTGCGCGTCGACCGCCATCGTCGGCACCGCACGGTCTTCCACGATCCGGAGCGCGAAGAGCGCGACCGCGAGGTAGGGGCGGACCTTCACCGCGTGCAGGCGGGCGGCCAGCAACTTCTCCATGTCCAGGGGGAGCCCGTCCGGATGGTCGGGCTCGCCGGGACGGACCGGCGCCGCCGGAACGGTCGCCCGCACCGGACGCGGCGGCGGAGGCGGGGCCATCGGCCGGGGCAGCGGACGCCGCACGGCCCGCGCGCCCTCCGCACGCACCGCCCCCGTCATCGGCCCACCTTGGCCCGCTCCACCGACCGGTCCGCGCGCGCCGCGAGTCCGACGATCGAGGCCAGCCGCTCCACCGCCGCCGGCACCTCCCAGTCGTCGCGCCGCACCGCCGCCAGCGCCTTGGCCGGGGCGACCAGCAGGTCCGGAGCACCGGTCTCCAGGGCCCGGACCAGCACCGCCCAGGCCGCCTCCCAGCGCCCCCGCTCCGGCCGCGCCCCCACCGCGGCCACCACCGCCTCCAGCGCGGCCTGCCGGAGATCGCCCCGCTCGGGCAGCTCCGCGGTGGCCGGATCGGCGAGCAGCAGCTCCGGGTCCGGCAGGTCCATCCGGTCCAGGTGGGCGAGGAGTTCAAGCCCCGGACCGTCGCCCACCGCACCCCGCACGAGCAGCGCCAGCACCTCCCGGGAGACGCCGGCCGCCGTACCGAAGGCCAGCAGGGTCAGCGCGGCCTCCCAGCTGCGCGGTGAGGGCCAGGCCCCGCCGCGCCGTGTCTCGCTGCTCGGCAGCCGGTGGATCAGCGTGGGCCGGGCGGCGAGGAAGTCACAGACCGCGCGGCGGGCGAAGGCCACCGCCTCCGGCAACCGCTCCGGGGCGAGGCGGGGCAGTTCGGCCCGGGGCCAGACCCCGCCGAGACCCCGTACCACCACGTCCTTGTCGTGCACCCAGTACAGATGCACGAACCGGTTGGCCAGCGGCGGGCTCAGCTCCCACCCGTCCGCCGCCGAGGCGCGCGGGTTGGCGGCGGCCACGATCCGTACCCCGGGCGGCAGTTGAAGGTTGCCGACCCGGCGCTCCAGCACGACCCGGAGCAGCGCCGCCTGGACGGCGGGGGTGGCGGTGGACAGTTCGTCGAGGAAGAGCAGCCCGCGCCCGGCCCGTACCAGCTCCACGGCCCACTGCGGCGGCGCCATCGGCACGCCCCGCACGGCAGGGTCGTCGCCCACGATGGGCAGTCCGGAGAAGTCGGTCGGCTCGTGGACGCTGGCGATCACGGTGGTCAGCGGCAGGTCGAGCGAGGCGGCGAGCTGTGTCAGGGCCGCGGTCTTGCCGATGCCGGGCTCGCCCCAGAGCAGCACCGGGAGGTCGGCCGCGACGGCGAGGGTGAGCGCTTCGAGCTGCTCGTCGGGGCGCGGCTCGGTGCTGGAGGTCCGAAGGAGCGTCAGGAGGTCGTCGGCGAGGGAGAGTTGGGCGTCGACGGGAAGGAGCGTGCGCGAAGTCATGGGCATCACCAGGTGAGGTCTAGGGAACGGGGCAGCCCCGAGGGCTGAAGAATGAGAAGCGGACGAAGTCGTCCGGTTATGAGGCCAGGCGGGGCCGGGTACGGCTGCCGCGCTTGCGGCGCAGTACGGGAGGCGTACGGCGGTCGAGCCGGATACGGCGCCCTTCGGCTCCGACGTCGGCGGCGGGGTGCACGGCGACCAGGCCCGAGCGGAAGAGCCCGTGCTCGATGCGGCGGGCGGCGGCCGACTCCAGTTCCTCCCGGAGCGGGCCCTCGCGCAGCATCGCACCGGGACCGAGCAGCCCTTCGACCACGGCCAGCGCCCCGCCGACATCACCGTGGCCGAGGCGCTCCCGGACCGCGGGCAGCGCCTCCGGGCTGCGGTGCACGGCGTCGATCGCCCGCAGACACGGCAGCGGGGGGCCGCCGAACGCCACCAGCAGTTCCTCCCGGCGCAGTTCGACCGCGTCGTGGTCGACCGCCGTCAGCACCCCGTCCCGCAGCGCGATCCGGTGCACCTCGCCCCGGCACTCCACCCGATGCGGATCGACGGGTTCGGGAACCGGGTGCGCCGCCGGAGGAGAGGCGTACGCGGGCAACGCGGCGGCGACGAGCGGATGCAGCCGGTCGGCGGCGAGCAGCCCCGCCCGCAGCAGCTCCAGGTCCGGCAGCACCCGGGTCGCCGCCTCCGGCAGCACCGGGAGCGCCGCGACCTCCTGCGGCGGCAGCTCCTCCTGCACCAGCCGGAGCGTCGGGGCGTGGCTGTCGTCGGGGGCGACGAGTTCGAGCACCTCATGGCTGCGCGGACCGGTGCGCACGGTGAAGGCACCGCGAGCAAGGCCGCATTCGGCCCGCAGCAGCTGCTCGGCCTCGGCAGCCCAACCCGCCGTGTTCCACAAGGAGTCGGGCGGATCACCGCACCGGTGCGCCAACTCCCCGCTGCGGCCGGAATCCCACAGGTGCCGGTGCAGATCGAGCCGGAACCGCCGGTCGGGATGCGGGTGCGGATGGTGCCCGGAGTCGTAGCTCCCGGAGGACTCGTCCCACAGCGCCAGCGACATCCGCTGTCCGGCGTCCGCCCAGGCAGGAGGCGTCCGCACCACTAGCTGCACCGAACCCGAATACCGGGCCAGCGAGAGGGTGAGACCCGGCCGGAGCCACCCGTCGGGGGCGATCCGCGGCATGTGCCAGCGCAGCAGATCCGGCGCCAACCGGCGCAGGTCCGCGCGGAGTCGAGTGAGCAGTTCGGTGCCGTAGCGGTGACGTACGGCGCGCAGATCGAGGTCGACGTCGACCCGGGCGGCGGCGCAGGCACCGGCCCAGTCACCGGCCGTACGCCGCGCGGTCGCGGTCTCGATCATGGACGGTGGCACGGCGTACTCGCGTACGCGCTGCCACATCGACAGGCGGGTCGGAATCGTGTCCGCGAAGTGAAGTGCCATCAGCACTCACCTTGCGTGGACGATTCCCCCAATCCGGAAGAGGGGAAGGTGTTCATCGCCCGCATCATAAGCACCACGATCGGGATCTGTCAGTAGAGATCCCGCCCCCGCCCGTCCGGAACGCCCGACTTCCGCAGGAAGTAGCTGTTGATCTGATCCCGCCACTCACGGGCGCCGCGGAGCTGCTCGGCGAACCGCTCGGTGACCCGCGCATGACGTCCCGCGTTCATCAACTCCCTTAGCGAAGCCCACACTTCGGACGCTTCCTCGACCTCCGTCACCCCCTCGAAGTGGGTGTCGTAGATGTGCTGGATCACCGTCCTCCCGCTGTGCAGCACATGCCCGTACGGCACATGGTGGAAGAACAGCAGCAGTTCGTCGGGGCAGGTGGCGAGCGACTCGTACACCTCGGCCCACGGCTTGGCGTACTGCCCCGCGTACCCGGTCCCGGTGGCCACGCTCCGGTCGACGCCCACCCCGTCCCGGTCGGCGAAGTGGTAGGTGCCCCAGGGGCTGTACTCGTACCCGTCCACACTCGGCCCGTAGTGGTGCCCCGGCTGCACCATGAACCCCACGCCGAGCGGCGCGGTGTACTTCTCGTACGTCCGCCAGGACCCCTCCAGCACGGCCCGCACCCCCGCCGCCGGACCCGGCCCGAAGGTGAGCCCGATCCAGTCGTCGAGGATCGCCAGGGGATCGGCGCCCGGGTCCCAGGCGAGCCGCCCGAAGGTGTACAGGTTGGACTGGGCCAGCGGATGCCCGGTCCAGAACGGGTCGTCCCCGGCGTTGGAGACGGCGACCAGGCCGTCGGACAGGCCCCCGGTCGGAGCGGTCCCCTCCGGCCGGAACCGCAGCGCCTCGCCCCACATCGGGCCCAGCCAGCACACGTGCCGCTGCTGCCCGGTGTACTCCTGGGTGGCCTGCACCTCCACCGCGAGCCGCGTCCCCGGCATCGCCCCGAGCAGCGGCGAGACCGGCTCGCGCACCTGGAAGTCCATCGGCCCGTGCTTCACCTGGAGCACCGCGTTCGCCGCGAACTCCTCGTCCAGCGGCACGAAATGGTCGTACGCCGCCCGCGCCCGGTCCGTCGAGCGGTCCCGCCAGTCCTGGCGGTGGTCGTACACGAACGCCCGCCAGCGCACGGTCCCGCCGTACGGTGCCAGCGCCGCCGCCAGCATGTTCGCGCCGTCGGCATGGCTGCGGCCGTACGCGAACGGCCCCGGCTGCCCCTCGGAGTCGGCCTTCACCAGGTACCCGCCGAAGTCGGGTATTGCCGCGTACACCTCGGCGGTCGCCCGCTCCCACCACCGCCGCACCCCGTGGTCCAGCGGATCGGCGGTGTCCAGGCCGCCGAGCAGGATCGGCGCGGCGAAGGACACCGAGAGGTGAGTGCGGATGCCGTAGGGCCTCAGCGCCTCGGCGATCCTGGCCACGTCGCCGATCCGCTCGGTCAGCAGCCGTGCCTCGGTCGCGTGCACATGACGTTGTTCACGGTCACGGCGTTGATCCCGCAGGCCGCCAGCAGCCTGCCGTAGACCCGCACCCGCTCCAGATCGCCGCGCGCCCGGCCGTCCCGCCAGAACAGGGAGCCGCCGGAGTACCCGCGCTCCACCTGGCCCATCACCGGATGCACGGCCACGTTGTCCCAGTGGTCCAGCACCCGCAGCGCCACGCCGGGCCGGTGCGTCAGCCGCGCCCGCTGCCCGCCGAAGGCGTCCTCGCCGAGCCGTACGACATGGAACAGGCCGTGCAGCAGCCCGCGTTGGCCGGTCGCGGTGACCGTAGTGCGGTTCTCGGCGCGCTCGAAGGTGAACGCCTCGCTGTCGTCGGCGCCGGTCAGGTCGAGCACCAGGTCGAACGGTTCGGGGGAAGCGTCACGTACGACGCTTCCCCCGAACCGTGCACAAGCCTCCGCCACTTCACCGTGCACCGTGTCCACCAGGAGCCCCGATCCGCGGATCAGGGTCGACCCGGCTGCCGATCGCCTCGAAGGCGGCGGGCGGCAGCCAGGCCGGGTCCACACCGGCGGGGAGCACGGGCACGGGTAGCGGCATGGGCCTCAACTCTCCTCATTCAGCGAGGAGTTCGACCTCCGAAACGGTCGCCTCGCCGTCCAGCACCAGGCGGTACTTCTCGTACGTACCCGGTGAGCCCACCGAGAACGCCCGGGTCTGCCGGTCCCAGGTGAAGGACTCACCCGTGCGCCGGTCCAGCGTCGTCCACTCGGTTCCGTCCGAGGAGCCCTGGAGGGTCCAGCCGGTCGGCGCCTTGGCGCGGTCGGACGAGGTCAGCGTGTACTGGACCGCCTCGGCCGGCTCCGGCGTCGGCAGATCCACCGACGTCACCGCCGCGCTGGTCCCGGAGGTGTTGTCGAACAGCGCGCCCTCGCCCTTCAGCACGTCCGCCCGGGGCGTGGGCACCTTGTCGTCCTGGGTGATGGAGACCGGCGCCGCGTTCTTGCCGGTGCCCCAGGCCGACGGCCGCGGGCCCATGTCGAACTCCAGGACCCCGCCCTTGGCGAGCAGCTTGTGCGGCAGCGAAGTCGACGTCCAGGTCTTGCCGTTGACCTTCAGACCCTGGACGTAGACATTGCGGGCGCTGTTCCCCGGCGCCTTGACGACCAGGTCCTCGCCGTTCTCCAGATGGACGGTCGCCTTGGTGAACAGCGGGGAGCCGACGGCGTATTCGCCGCTGCCCATGACCAGTGGGTAGAAGCCGAGCGCGGAGAAGAGGAACCAGGCCGACTGCTCGCCGTTGTCCTCGTCGCCGTGGTAGCCCTGGCCGATCTCGCTGCCGGTGTAGAGGCGGGAGAGCACCTCACGGACGTTCGCCTGCGTCTTCCACGGCTGCCCGGCCGCGTCGTACATGTACAGGGCGTGGTGGGCGACCTGGTTGGAGTGCCCGTACATGCCCATCCGCACGTCCCGCGCCTCCGTCATCTCGTGGATGACACCGCCGTAGGAGCCGACGAAGTCGGGGGAGGCCGTCTCCGGGGTGCCCAGGTACGCGTCGAGCTTGTCGGCGAGCTTGCTGCGGCCGCCGTAGAGGTTGGCGAGACCGCGGGAGTCCTGCGGGGCGGTGAAGGCGTAGCCCCAGCCGTTGGTCTCGGTGTAGTCGTAACCCCACACGCGCGGGTCGTACTTGGCCGACTCCACCCGCCAGTCACCCTTGGCGTCCCGGCCCTGGAAGAAGCCGGCCCGGGAGTCGAACAGGTTCACATAGTCCTGGGCGCGGTTCAGGAAGTACTCCGACTCCTCCTGGTAGCGCTTCTCGCCGGTCTTCCTGTAGAGCTCCTGGCCCATCCGCGCGATGCCGTAGTCGTTGAGGTAGCCCTCCAGCGCCCAGGAGAGGCCCTCGTGGGTGTCGCTGCTGGTGTAGCCGAGGAACGGCGAGGTCGCCATGCCCTTGCGGCCCACGCCCGAGGAGGGCGGCACGACGGTGGCGTTCTTCACGGCCGCGTCATAGGCCGCCTTCGCGTCGAAGCCGACGCCCTTGACGTAGGCGTCCGCGAAGGCGACGTCGGAGGAGGTGCCGGTCATCAGATCCGCGTAGCCCGGCGAGGACCAGCGAGATGTCCAGCCGCCGTCCTTGTACTGCTGCACGAACCCGTCGACCATCTCACCCGCCTGAGAGGGCGTCAGCAGGGAGTACGCGGGCCATGTGGTCCGATAGGTGTCCCAGAAGCCGTTGTTGACGTAGACCTTGCCGTCCACGATCTTCGCGCCGGTGTGCGTCGGGGTGTCCGGGTTCGGCATCGGGGAGAAGGGCGAGGCGTACTGGTACTTCGAACCGACCTTCTCGAAACCGGAGTTGGGGTACAGGTACAGCCGGTACAGGCTGGAGTACAGCGTGGTCAGCTGGTCCGGCGTGGCGCCCTCGACCTCCACCTTGCCGAGGATGCGGTCCCACTGGCGCTGGGCGCGGTTCTTGACCGCGTCGAAGGAGGTGCCGTCCGGGACCTCCTGGCGCAGATTGGCCCTGGCCTGGTCCACGCTGATGAGCGAGGTCGCCAGGCGCAGGGTGACCCGCCGGTCGTCCCCGGCGTCGAAGCGCAGGTAGCCCTTGACGCCGCTGGAGTCACCCTCGGTGACCGGCTTGTCGAACTCGCCGTAGACGAAGAGCCGGGTGGCGCCCGTCGACAGGCCGGACTTCACGTCCGAGTATCCGGTGAAGGTCCCGCTGTCCTTGTCGAGGGTCAGGCCCGCCTGGTCGGTGACGTTGTCGAACAGGACGCTGGTGTCGTCGCCGGGGTAGGTGAAGCGCAGGACCGCCGCGTGGTCGGTCGGCGTCATCTCCGCCTTCAGCCCGTTCTCGAACCGCACCCCGTAGTAGTACGGCCGCGCGGTCTCGTTCTCGTGCCGGAAGGCCAGCTCACGGGCGTCCCGCCCGGTCTCCGGGGTTCCGGACGCGGCCGACGGCATCACCTGGAAGGTCTGCCGGTCGCCCATCCAGGGGCTCGGCTCATGGCTCGCGCTGAACGCCTGGATCGTGGGCAGATTGTCCGAGTTGTTCGATCGCGCGTAGTCATAGAGCCAGCTCAGCGAGCCCGCGTTGGTGACCGGCGTCCAGAAGTTGAAGCCGTGCGGGACGGCCGTCGCGGGGAAGTTGTTGCCCCGCGAGAAGCCACCGCTGGAGTTGGTGCCCCGGGTGGTGAGCGCGTAGTCCGACAGATGCGCCTTCGGCCGCTCCTGCGGCACGCTCTTCAGGCTCACGTCGTCCAGCCAGCCGCGGAACTTCGCCGGGCCCTTGGGGGAGTCGTAGGCGACGAGGATCCGGTCCACGGTCTTGCCGGCCGCGACCGACCCGATCCGCGAGGCGACGTTGTTCCACTGGTTGACGTAGAGGATCTTGGAGTCCCCCTGCCCGCGCGGTGTCAGCGGGAAGCCGTGCTGGTCGGTGGCCTTGAGGCCGCTCAGATACGTGCCGTCGGTGAAGGCGAGGTCCACCGAGACGTTCGTGGCGTCGTAGTCGAGATCGCGGTCCGCCATCGACGGGAAGATCCGGTACGACAGCCGGGTGTCCCGGCCGACCGCCACGTTCACGTCGAAGACCTTGTTGTACGAGTACGCCCGTCCGTCCGCCGTGTGCCGCCCCGCGTAGCGCAGCGCCCGCTTGCCGGTGAAGCCCGCGCCCGCCTTCGCCGTCGGCGAGCCGCTCGGGCCGCGGTCGACCAGCGAGAGCATGTCCTGCGGTATCGGGGTGTCGCTGTCGCCGGTGGAGAACTGGACGTCGGCGAGCTGGAGGATGTCCGAGGCGCCGTTGTTGCGGGTGACCTCGATCCGGAAGTGCCGGTACTCGCCCGGCTCGGCGAGGTCGTAGGTCTTCGTCTGGAACCGCTCGGCGAAGGTTTCACCCGAGCGGGAGTCCAGGGTCGTCCAGTTCGTGCCGTCGGTCGAGCCCTTCAGGGTCCAGTCCCGCGGATCGCGCCCGGCGAAGTCATTGGCCGAAGTGAGCGCGTATTTCGCGATTTTCACCGGTTTGTCAAGGTCGAACTCGACCCACCCGGTGGGCTGGAAGACCAGCCACTTGGTGCTGGGCTCGCCGTCGACGAGGTTCTCCTTCACCTCGCCGCCGCCGGTGTTCTCGCCGCTCGCCCGTACGTCGGTGACATGGTCGGTCACATTGCCCGGAATGCCCGAGCTGTAGCCGCCGTCCACCCCCTCGGCCCGCTTGCTGCCGTCGGGTGCCGTGTCGACCGTGTTGAGCCAGTCCGGGGCAGGGTCACCGCTCTCGAAGGAGGAGCTGAACTCCCGGTCGACGGTGGGGGCCTCGGGCAGGGCCACCGCCACGCCCTGTGAGCCCACCGCCAAAGCGAAGGCGGTCGCCCACACGACCGCCGTGCCACGTCTGTGTCTCATCTGGCAAGCACTCTCCCTGCGCTCTGGACAACGTTGTCAGCTTCGGTGCGCAAGGATTAGTAGTGGCTCAAGTCGCCTGCTGTGTCAAGGGTGTTGGCTGTGGCATTCGGGGGTGATGGCGGGGATTTTTCCGCCAGGGGGTCCACGACCCGCTCATATTTCCAAGAGGTCTCAACTCGGAAAAGACCACCGGCCAACCTTGCATTCGATCTTGCTCCGCTGGCGGGAAGTGGACTATACCTGTCGGCGATTCACGGTAGTTCCTGCATGACCCTGCTTGACCTGACCGCGGTGCCGGCGAGGATCCGGTTCACCGCCTGAGTCCTGGAGAAGGCGAGGACTTGAGCATGGGATCCAGCTCCGACCCGAACAGCACAGAGGTGGGCACAGGCCGCCGCGATCTGATCAAGCGGTCCGCCGCACTCGGTCTGATCTCGGTGCCGACGATGAGCTTCCTCTCCGCCTGCGCGAGCGGCGGCGGGGACGACTCGTCCGACGGTGAGACCGAGGGCAAGACGTCCGAGAAGAACCCGTTCGGCGTGAAGGACGGCAGCAAGCTCGACGTGGTCGTCTTCAAGGGCGGCTACGGCGACGACTACGCCAAGGCGTGGGAGGCGTCCTTCGAGAAGAAGTGGGGGGTCACCTCCACCCACACCGGCACCCAGGAGATCACCGGCAAGCTCCAGCCGCGCTTCAACGCGGGCAACCCGCCGGACATCGTGGACGACTCGGGCGCGCAGCAGATCCCGATCGACGTCCTCAACAAGAACGGCCAGCTCCTCGACCTCGCCGCGGTCCTGGACGCCCCGTCGATCGACGACCCGAGCAAGAAGGTCCGCGACACCCTGATCCCGGGCACGCTGGACGCGGGCATGCAGGGCGGCAAGGTCGTCGCCCTCAACTACATCTACACGGTGTGGGGCCTGTGGTACTCCGGCAAGCTCTTCCAGGAGAAGGGCTGGGAGGCGCCCCAGACCTGGGACGACTTCCTCGCCATCTGCAAGGACGCCAAGTCCCAGGGCATCGGCGGCCTCGCGCACCAGGGCAAGTACCCGTACTACATCAACGTCGCCATCATGGACCTGATCGCCAAGACCGGCGGTCTGGACGCCATGAAGGCGATCGACAACCTCGCACCCGACGCGTTCGTGGGGTCCGAGGCCGCGACGGCGGCCGTCGAGGCGATCTACGAGGTCGTCGAGAAGGGCTACTTGATGCCCGGTACGAACGGTCTGACCCACACCGAGTCGCAGACCCGATGGAACCAGTACAAGGCGGCCTTCATCACCAGCGGCTCCTGGCTGGAGAACGAGCAGCTGAAGACGACGCCGGAGGACTTCGACATGAAGTTCCTGCCGATGCCGCTGCTGCCCGACAGCAAGCTGCCCTTCGAGGCGATCCGGGCCGGTTCCGGTGAGCCGTTCATCATCCCCGCCAAGGCCAAGAACCTCCCCGCGGCCAAGGAGTTCATGCGGATGATGCTGTCCAAGGAGTGGTCGACGCTGTTCGCCAAGGAGGCGAACTCGCTGACCATTCTCGCGGACGGCGTGGACTCCAGCGTCCAGCTGCGGCCGGGCACGCAGTCGACGGTCGAGGCGTCCAAGGCGGCCGGTGACAACACCTTCCGTTACCTGTACACCGAGTGGTACAGCGAGATGGGTACGGCGATCGAGAACGCGTCCAACGAGCTGATGGCCAAGCGGATCCAGCCCAAGGAGTGGCTGAAGCGGGCCCAGGCGGCCGTCAACAAGCAGGCCGAGGACCCGGAGTCCAAGAAGAACCGTCGGGACTGATCTCGCACGACGACCACGTTCCGGGCCGGACGACCCCGGCCCGGAACGGCACTTCAGGGGCAGGAAAACGCCTATGCGTAAAGGGCAGTACCGGTTCGTCGCGGGGTTTCTGGTTGTTCCCGTGGCGCTCTACGTGGTCTTTGTGATCTGGCCTTACATCCAGACGTTCGGCTATTCGCTGACCGACTGGAAGGGGCAGTCGCAGTCGTTCAAGTTCGTCGGCCTGGACAACTACACCGCGTTGTTCAAGGACGACATCTTCATGGGGGCGATCTGGCACAACATCCTGTTCCTGATCTTCATCCCGGCGATCACCATTCTGCTCGCCCTGTTCTTCGCGTTCATGCTGAACGCGGGCGGACGCGGACGGGCCGGCGGAGTCGCCGGAGTGGCCGGCTCCGGGTTCTACAAGGTCGTCTACTTCTTCCCGCAGGTCCTGTCGCTGGCGATCCTCGCCGTGCTGTTCGGCGCTGTGTACCGCAGTGACAGCGGCGGCATGCTCAACGGGATGCTGATCAAGCTCGGCCTGGTCGACTCGGCCAGCCCCGTGGAATGGCTCAACGAACCCAACATCGTGCTGTGGGCGCTGATCGCGGTCGTCGTCTGGCACGGCGTCGGCTTCTATCTGGTGCTGTTCTCCGCGGCCATGCAGTCCATCCCCCGGGACATCTACGAGGCCGCGCTGATCGACGGCGCCGGCCGGGCGCACACCTTCTTCCGCATCACCCTGCCCCTGCTCTGGGACTCCGTGCAGACCGCCTGGGTCTACCTCGGCATCGCCGCGATGGACATGTTCATCCTGGTGACGACCATGACCTCCGGTGACTACGGCGGCGGCCCCGATCACCACAGCGAGGTCATGGCGACGGTGATGATGCGCAACTTCCTGCTGTACGGAAAGAGCGGCTACGCCTGTGCCATGGGCGTGATCATGCTGCTGCTCACCCTGATCGTGTCCGTGGTCACGCTGCGCGCCACCCGCCGCGAGCGCATCGAGTTCTGAGCGGGAGAGACGACGACATGAGCGCACCCATCAAGGAATCGGCACCCCCGACCCCGCCCCCGGTCAGCAAGGCACCGGCCCGGCCGGGCGACGAACGCGGCGAGGGCGTCGTACTGAACGTCTTCTCGCACGGCTTCCTCGCCCTGTGGGCGCTGCTGATCGTGCTGCCGCTGCTGTGGCTGGTGCTCAGCTCCTTCAAGACCGACGCCCAGATCGGCGGCTCGGCGTTCGGCTGGCCGGAGAGCTGGTCGCTGGACGTCTTCTCCCGGGCCTGGGACAAGGGCATCGGGGACTACTTCGTCAACACCGTCATCGTGCTGATCTTCTCGGTGCCGCTGACGATGCTGTTCGGCTCCATGGCGGCGTACGTGCTGGCCCGCTACCAGTTCTGGGGCAACAGGTTCCTGTACTACTTCTTCGTCGCGGGCGCGATGTTCCCCGTGTTCCTGGCCCTGGTCCCGCTGTTCTTCATGGTCAAACGGCTGGACATGCTGAACACGTACCAGGGTCTGATCCTGGTGTACGTCGCCTACTCGATGCCGTTCACGGTCTTCTT
The DNA here is from genome assembly GCF_027270315.1 of Streptomyces cinnabarinus. Classification (NCBI taxonomy): domain Bacteria; kingdom Bacillati; phylum Actinomycetota; class Actinomycetes; order Kitasatosporales; family Streptomycetaceae; genus Streptomyces; species Streptomyces cinnabarinus. The sequence goes on from NZ_CP114413.1 coordinate 6,807,553, forward strand.
CATGCACGCCTTCTTCCGGACCCTGCCGACGGCGGTGTTCGAGGCAGCGATCCTGGACGGCGCCTCGCACAGCCGGGCCTTCTTCCAGGTGATGCTGCCGATGGCGAAGCCGGGACTGCTCAGTGTCGGCATCTTCAACACCCTCGGCCAGTGGAACCAGTTCATCCTGCCGACGGTGCTGATGCAGCCGCAGAGCGGCGACGATCCGGAACGCTATGTGCTGACCCAGGGGCTGATCCAGCTCCAGCAGCAGCAGGGGTACGCCTCCGACCTCCCGGTGCTCTTCGCGGGTGTCACCATCGCGATGATCCCCATGCTGGTCGTGTACCTGTCGTTCCAGCGGCAGGTACAGGCGGGTCTGACCTCCGCGACCTTGAAGTAAGCCTCGAAGTAACCCTCGGCAGTCAACCGGACGCACGCCGTTCCCTCTCCTGGGAGCGGCGTGCGTCCGTGTGTGCTGCGTCCTGGATACTGTTCAACCTCTTGACGGGAGGCAACCCGAACGGCTCAGCTTAGAGTTCACTAGTTGGACATAGACGGGGCCTCACTGAAGCGGTCCCGCGCGCAGGAGGTCGTCGTGGAGACTCCGGGGTCGCAGTCGTCGCTGCACCGAGCCAACCTGGAACGGGTCGTCCGTGCCGTACGGCTGGCGGGCTCGCTCACCCAGGCGGAGATCGCCAGGACGACAGGTCTGTCGGCGGCGACGGTCTCCAATATCGTCCGGGAGCTGAAGGACGGCGGAACCGTCGAGGTCACGCCCACCTCTGCGGGTGGCCGCCGGGCCCGCAGCGTCTCGCTGAGCGGGGACGCGGGCATTGTCATCGGCGTCGATTTCGGGCATACCCACCTACGCGTCGCGGTGGGCAATCTGGCCCACCAGGTGCTCGCCGAGGAGTCCGAGCCGCTCGATGTGGACGCCTCCTCGACGCAGGGCTTCGACCGGGCCGAAGAGCTGGTCAACCGCCTGATCGCGGCCACCGGGGTGGACCGCTCGAAGGTCGCGGGCGTGGGCCTCGGTGTGCCCGGCCCGATCGACGTGGAGTCCGGGACCCTGGGCTCCACCGCCATCCTGCCGGGCTGGACCGGCACCAAGCCCGCCGAGGAGCTGCGGGGGCGGCTCGGCGTGCCGGTGCACGTGGACAACGACGCCAACCTGGGCGCCCTCGGGGAGCTGGTCTGGGGGAGCGGCCGGGGGGTGCGCGATCTGGCGTACATCAAGGTCGCGAGCGGTGTCGGCTCGGGTCTGGTGATCAACGGAAAGATCTACCGAGGGCCTGGCGGCACGGCCGGAGAAATCGGACATATTACACTTGATGAATCCGGCCCGGTCTGCCGCTGCGGCAACCGGGGCTGTCTGGAGACGTTCACGGCGGCGCGCTATGTGCTGCCGCTTCTCCAGTCCAGTCACGGTACGGATCTCACCATGGAGGGTGTGGTCCGGCTGGCCAGGGACGGAGATCCGGGCTGCCGTCGGGTGATCGCCGACGTCGGCCGCCACATCGGCAGTGGGGTGGCCAATCTCTGCAATCTCCTGAACCCGAGCCGGGTGGTCCTCGGTGGTGATCTCGCCGAGGCCGGCGAACTGGTTCTCGGGCCCATCAGGGAGTCCGTGAGCCGGTACGCGATCCCCAGCGCAGCACGTCAACTCTCCGTTCTCCCGGGGGCTCTTGGGGGCCGTGCGGAGGTACTCGGAGCGCTTGCCCTCGCTCTCGGCGAGATGGGCGATTCGACCCTTTTGGACAGCACTCTGCACGCCTCGGCGCCCGCCTTCACTTAGAGAACGGATGGCACCGTTGCCAACCCGTTAAGGATTTACTTCTTGACGTCGCACGCGTGGCCGAGTTGACTTCCAGCCACCTCGGCCGCAACGACGCGGCCTCGTCAGGGAGGTTTCTAGAGTGAACACGCGTATGCGTCGTGCCGCCGTTGCCGTTGCCGCAGGTGCAATGGCCATCTCGCTCGCCGCTTGTGGCAGCGCCGATGAGGCCGGTGACAGTGACTCCACCAAGTCGGCCGCCAAGAAGGGCGACGACATCAAGGTCGGTCTGCTCCTGCCGGAGAACCAGACCGCGCGGTACGAGAAGTTCGACCGCCCGCTCATCGAGAAGAAGATCGGCGAGCTGACGAACGGCAAGGGCGAGGTCGTCTACGCCAACGCCAAGCAGGACGCCAGCCAGCAGAGCCAGCAGGTCGACTCGATGATCACCAACAAGGTGGACGTGATCATCCTGGACGCGGTGGACGCCGCGGCCATCAAGTCCTCCGTGCAGAAGGCCAAGGACGCGGGCATCCCGGTCGTCGCGTACGACCGCCTGGCGCAGGGCCCGATCGACGCCTACACCTCGTTCGACAACGTGACGGTCGGCAAGACCCAGGGCGAGGCGCTCCTGGAGGCCCTTGGCGACAAGGCCAAGGACGGCCAGATCGTCATGATGAACGGTTCCTCCACCGACCCGAACGCCGCCCAGTTCAAGGAGGGCGCGCACTCCGTCCTCGACGGCAAGGTGAACGTCGGCAAGGAGTACGACACCAAGGAGTGGAAGCCGGAGAACGCCAACTCCAACATGGAGGGCGCGATCTCGGCGATCGGCAAGGACAAGATCATCGGCGTCTACTCCGCCAATGACGGCATGGCCGGCGGTATCATCACCGCCCTCAAGGCCGCCGGCCTCGACGTCCCGGTCACCGGCCAGGACGCCGAGCTCGCGGGTGTGCAGCGCATCGTCACCGGTGAGCAGTACATGAGCGTCTACAAGCCGTACGCCCCCGAGGCCGACGCCGCCGCCGAGATGGCCGTCGCGCTCGCCCAGGGCAAGGCGCTCGACTCCATCGCCCCGGACAAGGTGGACAGCCCCACCAACAAGGGCATCCCGTCCGTCCTGGTCGACGTCACCTCGCTGACGCAGGACAACATCAACGACACTGTCGTCAAGGACGGCGTCTACACCGTCGCCGAGATCTGCACCGCCAAGTACAAGGCGGCCTGCGAGAAGATCGGCCTCGAGTAAACAGCATCGAGTCCCTTTCCAAGTACGGGAATTCGTCCTTGAATTCCCGTACGGGACTTGAGCTCCAGGCTCCTCCGGTGCCCCGCGCAACATACAGCCCCGCAAGCTCGGCGCGGGGCGCCGGACGGAACTCCCCCCAATATCTTCTGCACAACCTCCCGCCGGGTCAGGCGGCGAAGGAGATGGTTCACGTGTCCGCTACGCCCGTGCTGGCGTTGCGCGGGGTCTCCAAGCGGTTCGGTGCCGTTCAGGCGCTCACCGACGTAGAGCTTGAGGTCCACGCCGGTGAAGTGGTCGCCCTTGTCGGCGACAACGGCGCCGGAAAGTCCACGCTGGTCAAGACGATCGCCGGCGTGCACCCCATCGATGACGGCGTCATCGAGTGGGACGGAAAGGCCGTGTCGATCAGCCGGCCGCACGACGCCCAGAGCCTGGGCATCGCGACGGTCTACCAGGACCTCGCGCTGTGCGACAACATCGATGTCGTCGGCAACCTCTACCTGGGCCGGGAGCTGCGCAAGCGCGGCATCCTGGACGAGGTGGAGATGGAGCGCCGCTCCCGCGAGCTGCTGGACACGCTGTCGATCCGCATTCCCAGCGTCCGTATCCCGATCGCCTCGCTCTCCGGCGGTCAGCGCCAGACGGTCGCCATCGCCCGCTCCATGCTGGGCGCGCCCAAACTGGTCATCCTCGACGAGCCCACCGCGGCTCTCGGTGTCGAGCAGACCGCACAGGTCCTCGACCTCGTCGAGCGGCTGCGCGAGCGCGGCCACGCCGTCATCCTCATCAGCCACAACATGGCCGATGTGAAGGCGGTGGCCGACAAGGTCGCCGTGCTGCGGCTCGGACGCAACAACGGCGTCTTCGAGGTCAAGTCGACCTCGCAGGAAGAGATCATCTCCGCCATCACCGGTGCCACGGACAACGCCGTGACCCGTCGTGCGGCGCGCTCCAATGGGGAGGTTCAGAAGTGAGCATCGACAAGACCTCCACGCCTCCCGAGGACCACGCGGTGGAGAACCCCGAGGCGGCACGCGGCTCCGACGTCGCCGTCGACCCCCGGCTGCTGGTGCGCGAGCAGGGCCTCGCGGGCTATGTGACCGAGTTCAAGCGCAAGATGAAGGCCGGCGACCTGGGCTCCATCCCGGTCGTCATCGGTCTGGCGGTCATCTGGATCATCTTCCAGAGCCTGAACTCCAACTTCCTCACCGCGGGCAACCTCTCCGACATCTCCGTCGCCATGGTCGGCACGGGCATGATCGCGGTCGGCATCGTGTTCGTCCTGCTGCTGGGCGAGATCGACCTGTCGGTCGGCTCGGTCTCCGGTGTCGCCGGCGCCACCTTCGCGGTGCTGAACGTCACCCACGGCATGAACGAGTGGCTCGCCTTCGTGCTGGCCATCCTCACCGGCACGGTCGCCGGTGCCATCCACGGCTTCTTCTTCGCGAAGATCGGCGTCCCCGCCTTCGCCGTGACGCTGGCCGCTCTGCTGTTCTGGCAGGGCTTCATGCTGCAGATCCTGGGCGACAACGGCACCATCAACCTGGACAGCGAGGGCATCGTCGCCAAGCTGACCAGCTACTACTTCTCCGATGTCGCGGCCGCCTACGGGCTGGCCACCGCCGCGGTCGTGCTGTTCTTCCTCAGCTCCTTCTACGGCAACCGCCGCCGCGAGGCCGCGGGCGTCCCGTCCCGGCCGCTGAGCGAGACCATTCTGCGCACCGCGCTCCTGGCGGTCGTCTCCTTCGCCGTCGCCGCGGTCTTCAACTCCTACAAGGGCCTGCCGCTGGCCGTGGTGCTCTTCATCGCGGTCCTGCTGATCACGGACTTCGTCCTGCGCCGCACCGCGTACGGCCGCAAGGTGTTCGCGCTCGGCGGCAGCGTCGAGGCGTCGCGCCGGGCCGGCATCAACGTGGAGCTGATGCGGATCTCGGTCTTCGCGATCTCCGGCACCTTCGCCGCCATCGGTGGCCTCTTCGTCGCCTCGAAGATCGCCTCCGCCAACCAGGGCGCGGGCACCGGTGAGTTCCTGATGAACGTCATCGCCGCGGCCGTCATCGGCGGAACCTCGCTCTTCGGTGGCCGGGGCCGCACCTGGAACGCCCTGCTGGGTGTCCTGGTGATCGTCTCCATCCAGTACGGCCTGGCCCTGGAAGGCATCGCCTCCCCGGTCCAGTACATGATCACCGGTGGTGTGCTGCTCACGACCGTCGTCATCGACGCGATCACCCGCAGGACCCAGAAGACCGCCGGTCGCGCATAACCGCGTACCGCAGGACCTGTGCCCGGCACCAATGGCGGTGCCGGGCACAGTCATGTCGTAGGAACGGCACATTGTGGGTACAGCCGATCGCGTGATGTACGACGCACCGCCCGCGCGCTGGCCGCGCAGGCGGAACATTAGACTCGACAAGCCCGGCAACAGCTCTACTGCAAGGAGGCACGGGTGCCGCTGCTGACCCGCATCAGGGGACCGCGCGATCTGGACCGGCTCAGCCTGGAGCAGCTGGACCAGCTGGCCGGCGAGATCAGGACCTTCCTCGTCGACGCGGTCTCCAAGACCGGCGGCCACCTCGGCCCCAACCTCGGTGTGGTGGAGCTGACCATCGCCCTGCACCGGGTCTTCGAGTCGCCCAGGGACAAGGTGCTGTGGGACACGGGCCACCAGTCCTACGTCCACAAGCTGCTCACCGGCCGCCAGGACTTCTCGAAGCTGAAGATGAAGGGCGGCCTGTCCGGCTACCCCTCGCAGGCCGAGTCCGAGCACGACGTCATCGAGAACAGCCACGCCTCCACGGTGCTCGGCTGGGCCGACGGCCTCGCCAAGGCCAACCAGATCCAGAAACGCGACGACCACGTCGTCGCCGTGATCGGTGACGGCGCCCTCACCGGCGGTATGGCCTGGGAGGCGCTGAACAACATCGCCGACGCCAAGGACCGCCCGCTGGTCATCGTCGTCAACGACAACGAGCGCTCCTACGCGCCGACCATCGGCGGCCTGGCGAACCATCTGGCGACCCTGCGCACCACCGACGGCTACGAGCGCTTCCTGGCCCGCGGCAAGGACCTCCTGGAGCGCACCCCGGTCGTCGGCAAGCCGCTCTACGAGACCCTGCACGGCGCCAAGAAGGGCCTGAAGGACTTCATCGCCCCGCAGGGCATGTTCGAGGACCTGGGCCTGAAGTACGTCGGCCCCATCGACGGCCACGACATCGAGGCCCTGGAGTCCGCCCTGGCCCGCGCCAAGCGGTTCGGCGGCCCGGTCATCGTGCACTGCCTCACCGAGAAGGGCCGCGGCTACCAGCCCGCCCTCCAGGACGAGGCCGACCGCTTCCACGCCGTCGGCAAGATCCACCCCGACACCGGGCTGCCGATCGCCACCAGCGGCGCCGACTGGACCTCCGTCTTCGGCGAGGAGATGGTCAGGCTCGGCGAGGAGCGCGACGACATCGTCGCCATCACCGCCGCCATGCTCCAGCCGGTCGGCCTGGACAAGTTCGCCAAGCGCTTCCCCGAACGGGTCTACGACGTCGGCATCGCCGAGCAGCACGGCGCCGTGTCCGCCGCGGGCCTGGCGACCGGTGGCGTGCACCCGGTCTTCGCCGTCTACGCCACCTTCCTCAACCGCGCCTTCGACCAGGTCCTGATGGACGTGGCCCTGCACCAGTGCGGGGTGACCTTCGTGCTGGACCGGGCCGGGATCACCGGCACCGACGGCGCCTCCCACAACGGTATGTGGGACATGTCGATCCTCCAGGTCGTCCCCGGCCTGAGGCTCGCCGCGCCGCGCGACGCCGACCAGGTACGCGCCCAGCTCCGCGAGGCCGTCCAGGTGAAGGACGCGCCGACCGTGGTCCGCTTCTCCAAGGGCGCCGTCGGCCCCGCCGTACCCGCCGTGGGCCGCGTCGGCGGCATGGACGTGCTGCGCGAGCCGGGCACCGACCGGCCCGACGTGCTGCTGGTCTCGGTGGGCGCCCTCGCCCCGATGTGCCTGGAGATCGCCTCCCTCCTCGACAAGCAGGGCATCTCCACCACCGTGGTCGACCCGCGCTGGGTCAAGCCCGTCGACGAGGCCATGGCCCCGCTCGCCGAGCGCCACCGGGTGGTCGTCACCGTCGAGGACAACTCCCGCGTCGGCGGCGTCGGCTCCGCCGTCGCCCAAGCCCTGCGCGACGCGGGCGTCGACGTCCCGCTGCGGGACTTCGGCATCCCGCCGCGTTTCCTCGACCACGCCTCGCGCGCCGAGGTCATGGCCGAGATCGGGCTGACCGCCCCGGACATCGCCCGCCAGGTGACCGGGCTGGTCTCCAAGCTGGACGGGCGGTACGACCGCACTCCGGCCGAGGCGGAGCCCGCGCGCGACTGAGTACCGCCGAATGGGCCGGTCCCACCCTCCTTTGCGGTGGTGGAACCGGCCCATCCGGGTGACCTGGCTCGTGTCAGGGCATACGCACCACGCCCCCTCTCGATCATGTCGAGGACGACAAGCGTGGGAGGTACGCCCGTGGCCAACACCATCTTCCGGACGAAGAAGGTCGAGCAGTCCATCCTCGATACCGAGGAACCGGAGCACGCCCTCAAGAAATCCCTGTCCGCCCTGGATCTGACGGTCTTCGGAGTCGGTGTCATCATCGGCACCGGCATCTTCGTCCTGACCGGGACCGTCGCCAAGAACAACGCCGGTCCGGCCGTCGCCCTGGCCTTCGTGGTGTCCGGCGTCGCCTGCGCGCTCGCCGCGCTCTGCTATGCCGAGTTCGCCTCCACGGTCCCGGTCGCCGGGTCCGCCTACACCTTCTCCTACGCCTCCCTCGGTGAACTGCCCGCCTGGATCATCGGCTGGGACCTGGTCCTGGAGTTCGCGCTGGGCACGGCGGTGGTGGCCGTCGGCTGGTCCGGCTACGTCCAGTCGCTCATGGACAACGCGGGCTGGGAGATGCCCGCGGCGCTGGGCAGCAGAGAGGGCGCGGGGGAGTTCGGCTTCGACATCCTCGCCTTCGCCCTCGTGATCGTCCTGACCGGCATCCTCGTCCTCGGGATGAAGCTGTCCGCGCGGATCACCTCGATCGTCGTCGCCATCAAGGTGACGGTCGTGCTGACCGTGATCATCGCGGGTGCCTTCCTGATCGACGGCGAGAACTATGACCCGTTCATCCCGAAGCAGCAGGCCGTGGACGCCGGGGAGAGTCTCCAGGCGCCACTGATCCAGCTGATGTTCGGCTGGGCGCCCTCCAACTTCGGTGTGATGGGCATCTTCACCGCCGCCTCGGTGGTGTTCTTCGCCTTCATCGGCTTCGACGTGGTGGCCACCGCCGCCGAGGAGACCAAGAACCCGCAGCGCGACATGCCCCGCGGCATCATCGGCTCCCTCCTCATCTGCACCACGCTGTACGTCGCCGTGTCGATCGTCGTCACGGGCATGCAGCACTACAGCGAGCTGTCCGTGGACGCCCCGCTCGCCGACGCCTTCAAGGCCACCGGACATCCCTGGTTCGCGGGCTTCATCAGCTTCGGCGCCGCGGTCGGCCTGACCACGGTCTGCATGATCCTGCTGCTCGGCCAGACCCGGGTGTTCTTCGCGATGAGCAGGGACGGACTGCTGCCGCGGTTCTTCTCCCACGTCCACCCGAGGTTCAAGACCCCGCACCGGCCGACCATCCTGCTCGGTGTGATCATCGCGATCCTGGCCGGCTTCACCCCGCTGACCGAACTGGCGGCGCTGGTGAACATCGGCACCCTGTTCGCCTTCGTGGTGGTCGCGATCGGCGTGATCATCCTCCGCAGGACCCGCCCCGACCTGCACCGGTCCTTCCGCACTCCGTGGGTGCCGGTCATCCCGATCCTGTCGGTGTGCGCCTCGCTCTGGCTGATGATCAACCTGCCCGCCGAGACCTGGGTCCGGTTCGCCATCTGGATGGTGGCCGGCTTCTTCGTGTACTTCCTGTACGGCCGTTCCCACAGCCGCCTCGGCAAGCAGGAGGAGATGACCGTCGGCCAGGTGATGAAGCCCCCGCGCGGTGACTCCGAGTAATCGTTCCGTCGAACACTCCGGCCCCGTATGTCCCGCTTCGGCGTGGACTGCGGGGCCGGATAGCGTGCACTTCCATGGACGCCGAGCTCCTCGCCCCGCAACGCTCCGTATCCACCCCGCGCATCGGCGACGGCTACTGGAGACGCCTGCTCCCGGCCCTGTCGCTCCTGGCCTGTCTCACCCGCGTCCCGTCCTTCGTCCACCCTCTCTGGAACCCCGACGAGGGCTATCTCGCCGTACAGGCCCGCATGCTCGCGCACGGCGGGGAGCTCTACGAGACAGTCGTGGACCGCAAGCCCCCGCTCGTTCCGTGGCTCTACCAGGGGGCGTTCGCGCTGGCGGGCTCCGACTCGCTGGTGTCGGTGCGGCTGCTGGCGGTCCTGGCGCACCTGCTGACCGCGGCCCTGCTCGCCTCGCTGGCCCGCCGCCGCTGGGGTGACACGGCGGGCCGCACGGCCGGAGTGCTGTACCTGCTGATCTCCATCGGCCTGAACCCCGAGGACGCGCAGGCGGCCGGCTTCGAGGTGTTCATGCTGCCGTGCACGGCAGCCGCGATGTGGTGCGCCGACCGCCGCCGCTGGACCGCGGCGGGCCTGGCCGTGGGCTGCGCCTTCCTCGCCAAGCAGACGGGCGGCGCGGTACTGCTGCCGGTGCTGTGGCTGTGCGGCGCCTCCTGGGCGGGGCTGGTCGGGCTCGGACTGGGGGCCGTACTGCCGGTGCTGCTGGCCGCCCTGCTCACCGACCCGTCCGGCTTCCTGTTCTGGACGGTCACCGGATCGGGCGCGTACGCCTCCTTCACTGGCTCCGAACTGCACGTCCTGGGCCGGGCGTTGACCAACACCGCGATCCTGACGGTGGCCTGCGCGGGCGTACTGCCGCTGCTGGTACGGGCGAGGCGTCCGGAGCCCAAAGACCTCTGGCTGTGGCTGGCCGCCTCGGGAGGCGCGGTGGCCCTGGGCTTCCACTTCTTCGGCCACTACTACTTGCAACTGACCCCGCCGCTGGCCCTGTTGGCGACAGCGGCATTACGGCACCTGCCCCGGCCCCGGGCGATGCGCGCCCTCATCACCACGGCCTGCTGCGCCACCCTCTTCCTCACCTGGGGACTGCTGACGCCTCGCCCCGAACTGACCCATGCCGAGCGCCTGGCGGAGGCGATCGGCCGCCACACCGCCCCGCAGGACCGGATCCTCGTGTGGGGCATACACCCCGAGACGTACTGGCTGTCCGACCGCACCCCGGCGACCCGCTATCTGACGGCCGGTCTCCTGACGAACTACAGCGGCGGCCGCGACGGCCCGAGCGTGGGGGAGCGGTACGCGATGAAGGGCGCCTGGACGACCCTGAACCGGGAGTTCGCCACCGATCCGCCCCGCCTGATCATCGACGACTCCCGGGGCAAGCCGTACGCCCCGGAACGGATCCGGCCGCTGCGGCGGCTGCTGGAGGGGTACGAGGAGGTGGCGGTGGTGGACGGCGCCGTACTGCACGCGCGCGTGCGCTAGCCGGACCGTACCGTCCGAGGCCCCGTCACCTCCGCGCCCAGTTCCGTCACTCGGCGGCGCAGCTCGCGGTCGGCCGTGACGACCAGGCACGGGCGGTCGGGCCGGCGTGCCGCGACCAGCGCCACCATGTGGTCGTCGCCGCTGCCCGGCGCGGATTCGACCCGTACGCCCTCGACGGACCCGACGCCCCGCGCCGCGCCCTCCACCACCAGCACGATCTCCACCGGGCCCGGCCGTCCCGGCACCCCGTCCGCCGCCAGCCGGTCGCGGAGCCGCTCCGCCGCGCCCCGGCGGTCCCGCCACCATCCGTCCGGCACCGATCCGACCACGTTCGCGGCATCGACGATCACGAGCAGGGCAGCCTCCATGGCCCCAGGGTCGCACGCGCTGCCCGGGACGCCCCCGTTTAGAGTGATCCGGTGAACGGCGACTGGCTCATACGCGGCCGAGACGGCCGCCTCAGCGTCTACTGGCACACCCAGGACGCCGTCCTGTGCCGTGCGGAGCGCGTCCCCGGCGGCAACTGGGACGCTCCCCGCCGGGTGGGCGGCGACCAGAAGGTGCAGCCGGGCTTCGCGCTGGGCCAGGGCCCCGACGGCTACGGCCACCTCATCGCCTGGCGCCCCACCCGTTCGGGCGAGTCGGGGCTCGTGCACTCCACCCACTTCCGCCCCCTGCTCGCCGCCCTGGACTGGCAGTCCATCGGCCACCCCAACAAGACCGGCGAGCGCACCGGCACCCCCGCCGTCGCCGTCGACGCGGAGGGCCGCGCCCACCTCTTCGTACGCAATCGCGGCAAGGGCGTGCACACCATCAACCAGAAGGAACGCGGCGGCTGGAACACCTGGCACGACCTGAAGGGCTCCAAGGTGGGCGAGGAACTCGTCGCCGTCACCGCCGAGTCGGGCCTGGTCGAGGTGTACGCCACCAGCCCCGAGGGCGTCCTGCGCTGGCTCCAGCAGGAGCCCGGCGCCCGCCCGCTCGCCGCCGACCCGCTGGCCGCACGGATCGAGCCCGGGACGCTCGGCGCGCTGCCGACCTCGAAGGAGCACACCACCCTCTTCTTCAGCGATCCCGAGGGCATGCTGCACGCCTGGCGCCCGGACGGCGACCCGGTCCCGCTGCTCGCCGCCGCGGGCTCGGGACCGGTCTCCGCCGTCCGCTGCGACCTGAACGGCCACGACTGCACGCTGCTCGCCCAGCGCTCCTCCTCGGGGCGGGTGGCGTTCGCCGCGTACCCGACGGAGCAGGAGTCGGCGGGCCTGTGGTGGACGGAGTCAGGACCCGCCCTGCCCGCGGGCACCCGGGTCGCCGTGGCGGAGGATGCCGAGGGCCGGGTGGTGGCGGCGAGCCTGACCCCGGACGGCGTGCTGCGCGTGGCCCGGCAGAAGGACGAGCCGGGGCTGGCGCTCGCCGCCTGGCAGGAGCACCGCTAGACACGACGATGCCCCGCACACCAAGTGGCGTGCGGGGCACCGAAGTCGTTGCTAGGCGGGAATCGAGGCGAGGCCCGGCGCCAGGAACTTCTTGCCGTTCACGCGCTCCGAGACACCCTCACGGTCCAGGTACGGCGTGATGCCGCCCAGGTGGAAGGGCCAGCCGGCGCCCGTGATCAGGCACAGGTCGATGTCCTGGGCCTCGGCGACGACGCCCTCGTCGAGCATGAGCCCGATCTCCTGCGCCACCGCGTCGAGGACCCGGTCCCGCACCTGCTCCTCGGTCAGGACGACATCGCCCTGCTTGAGGAGCGCGGCGACCTCGGGGTCCAGCTCCGGCTTGCCGGAGTCGTAGACGTAGAAGCCGCGCTTGCCGGCCTTGACGACGGCGGCGAGGTTCGGGGAGACCGTGAAGCGGTCCGGGAAGGCCCGGTTGAGGGTCTCCGAGACGTGCAGGCCGATCGCCGGACCGACCAGCTCCAGGAGCACCAGCGGCGACATCGGCAGACCCAGCGGCTCGACCGCCTTCTCGGCGACCTCGACCGACGTGCCCTCGTCGATGACGTTCTGGATCTCGCCCATGAAGCGGGTGAGGATGCGGTTCACCACGAACGCCGGGGCGTCCTTGGTGAGGACCGCGGTCTTCTTCAGCTTCTTGGCGACGGCGAAGGCCGTGGCCAGCGAGGCGTCGTCGGTCTGCTCGCCGCGCACGATCTCCAGCAGCGGCAGCACCGCGACCGGGTTGAAGAAGTGGAAGCCCACGACCCGCTCGGGGTTCTTCAGCTTCGACGCCATCTCGCTGACGGACAGCGAGGAGGTGTTGGTGGCGAGGATCGCGTGCGCCGGGGCGACCGCCTCGACCTCCGCGAACACCTGCTGCTTGACACCGATCTCCTCGAACACGGCCTCGATGATGAAGTCCGCGTCCGCGAAGCCCTCGGCCTTGTCCAGCACACCGGTGACCAGGGCCTTGAGGCGGTTGGCCTTGTCCTGGTTGATACGGCCCTTGCCGAGCAGCTTCTCGATCTCGGCGTGGACGTAGCCCACACCCTTGTCGACGCGCTCCTGGTCGATGTCGGTCAGCACGACCGGCACCTCGAGGCGGCGCAGGAAGAGCAGCGCGAGCTGGGAGGCCATCAGACCGGCGCCGACGACACCGACCTTGGTGACCGGGCGGGCCAGGTTCTTGTCCGGGGCGCCCGCGGGGCGCTTGCCGCGCTTCTGCACCAGGTTGAAGGCGTAGATGCCGGCACGCAGTTCGCCACCCATGATCAGGTCGGCGAGCGCCACGTCCTCGGCGTCGAAGCCCTTCTGCAGGTCGCCGTCCTTGGACGCCGCGATAATGTCCAGGGCGCGGTAGGCGGCCGGGGCGGCGCCGTGCACCTTGGAGTCCGCGATGAAGCGGCCCTTGGCGACGGCCTGGTCCCAGGCCTCACCGCGGTCGATCGCCGGGCGCTCGACGACGACATCGCCCTTGAGGACGTTCGCCGTCCAGATCAGCGACTGCTCCAGGAAGTCCGCGCCCTCGAAGAGCGCGTCAGCGATGCCGAGGTCGAAGACCTGCTTGCCCTTGAGCTGCTTGTTCTGGTTGAGGCTGTTCTCGATGATCACCGAGACGGCCTTCTCCGCGCCGATCAGGTTCGGCAGGATCGTGCAGCCGCCCCAGCCCGGGACGAGGCCCAGGAAGACCTCGGGCAGCGAGAAGGCGGGCAGCGCCTTCGACACGGTGCGGTAGGTGCAGTGCAGACCGACCTCGACACCGCCGCCCATGGCCGCGCCGTTGTAGTAGGCGAAGGTCGGCACGGCGAGGCCGGCGAGGCGCTTGAAGACCTCGTGGCCGCCCTTGCCGATGGCGAGCGCGTGCTCGTGCTCCTTCAGCAGCTCGACGCCCTTGAGGTCGGCGCCGACGGCGAAGATGAACGGCTTGCCGGTGATGCCGATACCGACGATCGAGCCGTCCGCGGCCTCCTTCTCGACCTGGTCGATGGCGAGGTTGAGGTTCGCCAGGGACTGCGGTCCGAAGGTGGTCGGCTTGGTGTGGTCGAAGCCGTTGTCCAGCGTGACGAGCGCGAAGCGCCCGGCGCCGAACGGCAGGTCGAGGTGGCGTACGTGCGCGGACGTCACGACCTCGTCGGGGAACAGCTCGGCCGCACCCTTCAAAAGCTCAGCGGTGGTGCTCACTTGTCCCCCTCGAAGTGCGGGTTCTCCCAGATGACTGTCGCGCCCATGCCGAAGCCGACGCACATGGTGGTCAGGCCGTAGCGGACGTTCGGCTGCTCCTCGAACTGCCGGGCCAGCTGCGTCATCAGACGCACGCCCGACGAGGCCAGCGGGTGGCCGAAGGCGATGGCGCCGCCGTACTGGTTGACGCGCGCGTCGTCGTCGGCGATGCCGTAGTGCTCCAGGAACGCGAGCACCTGGACGGCGAAGGCCTCGTTGATCTCGAACAGGCCGATGTCGTCGATGGTCAGCCCCGCCTGGGCGAGGGCCTTCTCGGTGGCCGGGATCGGACCGTAGCCCATGACCTCCGGCTCCACACCCGCGAAGGAGTAGGAGACGAGGCGCATCTTCACCGGGAGGTTGTTCTCGCGGGCGAAGTCCTCGGAGGCGATGAGGGAGGCGGTGGCGCCGTCGTTCAGACCGGCCGCGTTACCGGCGGTGACCCGGCCGTGGACGCGGAACGGCGTCTTCAGACCGGTCAGGTTCTCGATCGTCGTGCCGGGGCGCATCGGCTCGTCGGCGGTGACCAGGCCCCAGCCCGTCTCACCGGCCTCCGGGTTGGTGCGGCGCACCGAGATCGGCACCAGGTCCTGCTGGATCTTGCCGTTGGCGTACGCCTTGGCGGCCTTCTCCTGCGAGCGCACCGCGTACTCGTCGGCGCGCTGCTTGGTGATGCTCGGGTAGCGGTCGTGCAGGTTCTCGGCGGTCATGCCCATGAACAGGGCGGACTCGTCGACCAGCTTCTCGCTGACGAAGCGCGGGTTCGGGTCCACGCCCTCGCCCATCGGGTGGCGGCCCATGTGCTCGACACCACCGGCGATGGCGATGTCGTACGCGCCGAAGGCCACGCCGCCCGCGACGGCGGTGACGGCCGTCAGGGCGCCGGCGCACATGCGGTCGATGGAGTAGCCGGGCACGGACTGCGGCAGACCGGCGAGAATGCCCGCCGTGCGGCCGATGGTCAGACCCTGGTCGCCGATCTGCGTGGTCGCGGCGATGGCGACCTCGTCGATCTTGCTGGGCTCCAGAGCCGGGTTGCGGCGCAGCAGCTCCCGGATCGCCTTCACGACAAGGTCGTCGGCGCGGGTCTCGTGGTAGATGCCCTTCGGGCCCGCCTTGCCGAACGGGGTGCGGACGCCGTCGACGAAGACGACGTCCCTGACGGTACGAGGCACGATGGCTCTCCTCCAGGGTGCGGGACTGCACTGCTGCGGCGCACGCACTGAGCGCGCGCTTACGACCATGCTACTTATGAGTAACGTAGCTGCCCAGTCCCGGAGGCGGGAGCGGCGAAGGTCACATCGCCGGAGGAGCTGTCGATCCTCGCGGAGTCAGTACAGGAGTGGGCACGGGGTGTGACCCTGGCCCCTCCCCGGTGATCACCCCGAACAACGTACGCGCCACCTCCGCCCCGAACCCATGCACGTCATGACTCATCGCGGACAGCGTCGGATGGGTGAGGCGGCACAGCTGGGAGTCGTCCCAGGCCAGCAGCGATACGTCGGAGGGCACCCGCAGCCCCATCTCCGCCGCCACCGACAACCCCGCCACCGCCATGATGTCGTTGTCGTACACGATCGCCGTGGGCCGGTCCGGCGCCGCGGCCGCCAGCAGCGACCGCGTGGCCCTCGCCCCCGCGTCCCCGGAGAAATCCGTAGCCACCTGCCACGCTCCGGCGAGCGCCAGCGACCGCGCGGCCTCGTCGAAGGCCGCCGTACGAATGGACGTGTGCCCGAGCGCCGCCGCCCCGCCCACCCGGGCGATCCGCCGGTGCCCGAGCGCGGCCAGGTACCGCACGGCCTCCGTCACGGCCGTGGTGTCGTCGGTCCACACCGAGGGCAGCCCACCGGTCAGCGAGGGATGCCCCACGGCGACCACCGGCATCCCCAGCCGCCGCACCGCCGCCACCCGGGGATCGTCGGCCCGGAAGTCCACCAGGATCGAGCCGCCGATCTGCCGCCCCCGCCACCAGGAGTCCTGGACCCCGACCTCCTCCTCCACATTGCGCACCAGCCGCAGCAGCAGCGAGCAGGACTGCTCGGCCAGGACGCTCTCCACGCCCGAGACGAACTCCATGTAGAAGGGTTCGAGCCCGAGCAGCCGGGCGGGCCGGCAGATCGCCAGGCCCACCACGTCCACCCGCGCCCCGGCGAGCGAGCGCGCCGTGAGGTTCGGTGCCCAGCCCAGCTCCTGGGCGGCCCGGAAGATCCGGTCCCGGGTCGCCTCGGAGAGCCCCGGCTTGTGGTTGAAGGCGAGGGACACCGCGCCCTTGGACACGCCGGCGCGCGCGGCGACGTCCTTGATGGTGACGCGGGGACCGGAGGTCGAGGTCATCGGGAGGGCTCCACGCAGTACAGGGCCGAATGTGCGGTCTCCAGGACCGGAGTCTCCCAGCCCCGCACACCAATGGTCACCTGTTCGCCGGGCAACAGCGTCACCAGCCCCCGGTCGGCCCGCGCCCCGGGGGCGAGGCGATCGGCCTGGAGCAGCAGATCCCGTACGAGGGTCAGGGCCGTCACCCGCACTCCGCCCGGCACGAGGTCGACCTCGAACTCAGGCCGGGGATAAGGGATTTCCCGATCCGGCGCAGGGAAGTACAGCGCCCGCAACTCACCCACATCCGCGACCAGGAACTCCTTGGGCCCGACGGGCGCCAGCTCCTCGGGCACACCGACGAGTCCCACGGCCCGCCTCTCCGCCGCCATCGGCACGCTCACCTCGCCGAGGACATCCCCCTCGACCGACATCCGCCGCAACCGCACCGCCGCCTCCCACGCCCCGGCGCCCTGGTTGACCGCGGCCAACACCAGCTCCTGCTCCCGCACTTGCAGAGTCAGCAGCCGGTCCGCGTACAGCCGCCGCAGCTCGTGATAGAGCGGCTTCTCCCGGCCGTCCCCGTCGATCGCGGCCCAGGAGGTCACCGGCCAGCAGTCGTTGAGCTGCCAGAGCACCGTGCCCGCGCACACCGGCCAGTGGGACCGCCAGTGCTCGATCCCGGCGGCCACCGCCCGCGCCTGGTTGACCTGGGTGAGGTAGTGCCAGCGGTCGAAGTCCCCCTCGGGGAAGGCGAAATGGCGTTCGAGACCGCGCCGCAGCTTGCCGTTGCCGTCCTCGGCCTTCTGGTGGTGCAGCATGCCGGGGGAGTCCGGCGCGAGCACCTCGTCCGGCAGCGCCCGTCGCAGCGTCGCGTGGGCGGGCGGCGCCTGCCAGCCGAACTCGGCCATGAACCGCGGCACTTCGTCGCGGTAGCGCGTGTAGTCGTCCCGGTTCCAGACCTCCCAGGAGTGGTGCGTCCCGTGCGCCGGATCGTTCGGATGCCGGTCCCAGCTCCCCGACCAGGGACTGCCCGCCGTATAGGGCCGCGTCGGGTCCAACTCGGCCACCACCCGGGGCATTACGCCCAGGTAGTACCCCTCGCCCCAGGACTCCCCGGCGAGCCGCGGCTCCCAGTCCCAGTCCCGGAAGCCCCACAGGTTCTCGTTGTTGCCGTTCCACAGCACCAGCGAGGGATGCGGCATCAGGCGTACGACGTTCTCCCGGGCCTCCGCCTCGACCTCCCCGCGCAGCGGCTGCTCCTCGGGGTAGGCGGCGCAGGCGAAGGGGAAGTCCTGCCAGACCAGCAGGCCCAGCTCGTCGCAGGCGTCGTAGAAGTCCTCGCTCTCGTAGATCCCGCCGCCCCAGACCCGTACCAGGTCCACGCCCGCGTCGGCCGCCTGCCCGAGCCGCGCCCGGTAGCGCGCCCGGGTCACCCGGGACGGGAAGACATCGTCGGGGATCCAGTTCACGCCCCGCGCGAAGAGCCGCTCGCCGTTGACGACGACGGTGAACCCGGTGCCGTGCGCGTCCGGTGACCGGTCCAGCTCCACACTCCGGAAGCCGATCCGCCGCCGCCACACGTCCAGTGGCTCGTCGCCGTGCAACAGCGTCAACTCCACGTCGTACAGAGCCTGTTCGCCGTAACCACGCGGCCACCACAGCCGCGGCGAGGGCACGTCGAGCCGTACGACGCCCTCGGTGCCGTCGACCGAGGCGCGCGCCCGCACGCCGCCCACCGTCGCCTCGACGGTCAGCGGTGCCTCGACCCGGGTCCGCTCGATGTCGACGACCAACTCCAGCCGCCCCAGACCTGGTTCGACCGTCACCAGCGGGCGCACCCGGGCGATCCGCGCCGTCGACCAGTGCTCCAGGCGCACCGGCCGCCAGATCCCCGCGGTCACCAGGGTCGGCCCCCAGTCCCAGCCGAAGGAGCAGGCCATCTTGCGGATGTACGGGAAGGGTTCGGCGTAGGCGGCGGGCCGCTCTCCGAGCTTGCCGCGCACCGCCTCGGCCTCGGCGTACGCGGAGACGAACCGCACGGACAGCCGTCCCGAGAGCCCGGTGACGTCGAAGCGGTGGGAGCGGTGCATGTTGCGGACGCGGCCCAACAGCCGTCCGTCCAGCAGGACTTCGGCGACCGTGTCGAGGCCCTCGAACACGAGGTCGGTCTGCTCCGCCCCGTCGGCCGCCGCCCGCAGGTCCCGCTCGTAGGTCCAGTCCCGCCGCCCGACCCAGGCGACCTCGGTCTCGTTCCGCCCGAGGAAGGGGTCCGGGATCACCCCGGCGGCCAGCAGATCGGTGTGCACGCACCCCGGCACCACGGCCGGAAGCGCCGCCGTCTCGTGCCGCAGGATCCATCCGTCGCCGAGCGGTGTGGCCTCCAGCATGCGCACTCCCTAAACCGGTCAACCCCAGTACGGGGAAGGTTTTCTCCAGCCTTGGCGAGATAGGGACTTTACCGGTTGAGAAAGCGCTGTCAGAGTTCCGAACCAGCCAACCCGCAGTGCTCGTCCGTCTCATGTGAACGGAGCTGATGCACATGTACCGCCGTACAGTCCTCGCCATGGTCACGGGTGCCGCCCTGCTGCTCTCGGCGTGCACCGGCACCGGAGGCTCGTCGGAGGGGGCGGACGCGAAGGCGCCCACCGACCCGGCCAAGGTCAGCGGAACCATCAAGGTCCTCACCGTGCGCACCGACCTGGTGCAGGACGGCACGATGGACCAGTACGCCGCCGAGTTCAACAAGACCTATCCCAAGGTCGAGGTGGAGTTCGAGGCGCTCACCAACTACGAGTCCGAGGTCAAGATCCGGATGAACACCGAGAACTACGGTGACGTCCTGCTGATCCCCGCGGTGATCAAGAAGGCCGACTACCCGAAGTTCTTCGCCTCCCTCGGCACGGTCGAGGAACGCGCCGAGAAGTACCGCTTCACCGACTTCACCACCGTCGACGGCAAGGTCTACGGCCAGAGCCCGGTCGGCGTGACCCCCGGATTCGTCTACAACAAGCGGGTCTGGGAGGAGGCCGGGATCACCGAATGGCCCACCACCCCGGCCGAGTTCCTCACCGCGCTCAAGGCGGTCAAGGACAAGACCGACGCCGTGCCCTACTACACCAACTTCGCGGCCGGCTGGACGCTCACCTCATGGACGTACGTCAACGGCTCGGTCCACTGCGACACCCAGGCCACCACCAAGCTGGCCGAGGGCGACCCCTGGGCGCCGGACGCCGATCTGCGCGTCGGTGACACCCTGCTGCACGACATCGTCGAGCAGGGCCTGGCCGAGAAGGACCCGACCACCACCAACTGGGAGGAGTCCAAGGCCCGTACCGCCAAGGGCGAGATCGCCACGCAGTGGCTCGGCACCTGGGCGATCGTCCAGTTCCAGGACGCCGCGGAGAAGGCCGGGGCCGACCCCGACGACATCGGCTTCATGCCCTTCCCGGCCCAGACGGACGGCACGTTCTGCGCCGCTCTCTCCCCCGACTACAACCAGGCCGTCAACGTCCACTCGAAGCACAAGGACGCGGCCCGCGCCTGGATCGACTGGTTCACCGACAAGTCCGGCTACGACAAGGACAATCTGGCGATCTCCCCGCGCAAGGACGCCCCGCTTCCCGAGGTGCTCAAGCCGTACGAGGACGCGGGCGTGAAGTTCATCGAGGTGGACGACTCCAAGGGCGCCGAGGTCAAGCAGATCGACAACCAGTCGGAGACCGGTATCTACGCACCCGAGTACCGCCAGAAGCTGGTGGACCTCGCCCGGGGTGCCACCAAGGGCAGCCTCGACGACTTCTTCGCCGATCTCAGCGAGCGGTGGACCGAGGCGCAGGGCTGATGGCGGCCACCGCTCAGCGGGCGGCCGAGAAGACGGACGCGGGGGCGGAGTCCGCCCCCGCCCGGGGACGCCGAGGGCGGAGCCTGACACCCTGGCTGTTCCTGATCGCCCCGCTCACCCTGCTGATCGTCTTCACCTACGCGCCGATCGCCAACATGGTCGCCTACAGCTTCACCGACTGGGACGGCGTGAGCCCCGAGCTCAACTACACGGGCGTCGGCAACTACACGGAGATCTTCACCCGCGAGGATCTCTTCCGGGTCTTCTTCGTCAGCGGCTACTACCTCGCCGCCTCGGCGGTGCAGATCGCGGCCGCGCTCTACTTCGCGACGGTCCTGAGCTTCAACGTCCGCTTCCGGAACTTTTACAAGGGCGTGCTCTTCTTCCCGTATCTGATCAACGGGGTCGCGATCGGCTTCGTCTTCCTCTACTTCTTCCAGGACGGCGGCACCCTCGACTCCGTGCTCGGCCTGTTCGGCGTGACGACCGACCACGCCTGGCTCGGTACCTCCACCTCCGCCAACACCTCGCTCGCGGGCGTCTCGATCTGGCGCTACCTGGGCCTGAACTTCGTGCTCTTCCTGGGCGCGATCCAGTCGATCCCGGGTGAGCTGTACGAGACGGCCGAGCTGGACGGCGCGAACCGCTGGCACCAGTTCCGCTACATCATCGCGCCGGGCATCAAGCCGGTGCTGAGTCTGACGGTCATCCTGTCGATCTCCGGGTCGCTGTCGGTCTTCGAGATCCCGTACATCATGACCGGCGGGGCGACCGGCACCGAGACCTTCGTCATCCAGACCGTGAACCTGGCCTTCCGCTTCAACAAGACGGGGCTCGCCTCGGCCGCCGCGGTCGTGCTGCTGCTGATCATCCTGCTGGTGACCTGGGTCCAGCGGCGCCTCGTCCCCGACGACAAGGTGGACCTCGTATGACGCGCCGAACGGTGGCCCGTGCCCTCGTCCACCTGTCGCTGATCGGGGCGACGGTGGTGGTCCTGCTGCCCCTGGCCGTCGTGGTGCTGACGTCGCTGAAGACGGAGGAGGAGATGGCGGAGGCCGACGGGGCGCTCTCGCTCCCCGGCAACCTGCTGAACTTCGACAACTACGTGACGGCGTTCCAGGACGGCCGGATGCTCTCCGCCTTCGGCAACACGGCCCTGATCCTGCTGGCGGCGATCGGCGGCACGGTCCTGATCGGCTCGATGACGGCGTACGCGATCGACCGGTTCCGGTTCCGCTTCAGGAAGCTGGTGGTCGCGCTCTTCCTGGTCGCCGCGCTGGTCCCGGGTGTCACCACCCAGGTGGCGACCTTCCAGATCGTCGACAGCTTCGGGATGTTCGACACTCTGTGGGCGCCGATTGTGCTCTACATGGGCACGGACATCGTCTCCATCTACATCTTCCTGCAGTTCGTCCGGTCCATCCCGATCTCCCTGGACGAAGCGGCCCGGCTGGAGGGCGCGGGTGCCTTCACCATCTACCGAAAGATCATCTTCCCGCTGCTGAAGCCCGCGACGGCGACGGTGGTGATCGTGAAGGGGATCACCGTCTACAACGACTTCTACATCCCCTTCCTCTACATGCCGTCGGAAGACCTTGGCGTGATCTCGACGTCGCTGTTCCGCTTCCGCGGCCCCTACGCGGCCCACTGGGAGACGATCTCGGCAGGAGCGGTGCTGGTCATCCTGCCGACCCTGATCGTCTTCCTGTTCCTCCAGCGGTTCATCTACAACGGCTTCATGCGGGGGGCCACGCGATGAGCGGGGCTACGCCGACAGCGCCGCCACCAGGACCGGCGTCACCTGGTCGATCTGCCAGGGGCGGGCACCGTGGGAGGCGAGGGCGGCGCTCACCGAGTCCGGGTCCACCGGCTTCGGGGGCTCCCAGCAGACCCGCCGCACGGTGTCCGGGGTGATCAGGTTCTCCTGGGGCATGTTCAGCCGCTCCGCCAGCGCGGACACCCCGGCGCGGGCCGCCGAGAGCCGGGCCGCGGCGACCGGGTCCTTGTCCGCCCAGGCCCGCGGGGGCGGCGGGCCGGTGACCGACTGGCCCGGCTGCGGCAACTGCGACTCGGTGAGCGCCTTGGCGCGGTCCACCGCGGCCTGCCACTGCTCCAGCTGCCGCCGTCCCATCCGGTGCCCGAAGCCGTTCAGCGCGGAGAGCGCGTGCACGTTGGCGGGGAGGCCGAGCGCGGCCTCCACGATCGCCGCGTCGGAGAGCACCTTGCCCGGCGACACATCACGCCGCTGGGCGATCCGGTCCCGGGTCTCCCACAGCTCGCGCACCACACCGAGCTGCCGGCGCCGACGCACCTTGTGCATCCCGGAGGTCCGGCGCCAGGGCTCCTTGCGGGGCTCGGCCGGCGGGGCCGAGGCGATGGCGTCGAACTCCTGCCGGGCCCACTCCAGCTTGCCCTGTCGGTCCAGCTCCTTCTCCAGCGCGTCCCGCAGGTCGACCAGGAGCTCCACGTCCAGCGCGGCGTAGCGCAGCCAGGGCTCGGGGAGCGGGCGGGTGGACCAGTCGACCGCGGAGTGCCCCTTCTCCAGCACGAACCCGAGGACGTTCTCGACCATCGGGCCGAGCCCGACGCGCGGGAACCCGGCGAGCCGTCCGGCCAGCTCGGTGTCGAAGATCCGGCTCGGGATCATGCCTATTTCCCGCAGGCACGGCAGGTCCTGGGTGGCGGCGTGCAGCACCCACTCGGCGTCGGCCAGCGCCTCGCCGAGACCGGAGAGGTCCGGACAGGCCACGGGGTCGATCAGCGCGCTGCCCGCGCCCTGGCGGCGCAGCTGCACCAGATAGGCGCGCTGTCCGTAGCGGTAGCCGGAGGCGCGCTCGGCGTCCACGGCGACGGGGCCGGAGCCGGCGTCGAACGCGGCGATCACCCGGGCGAGGGACTCCGCGTCGGCGATCACCGGCGGAATGCCTTCGCGCGGTTCCAGCAAAGGGGTGGGTTCAGGGGTCGGAACCCCGCTCGGCGCCCCCGTAACAGACGATCCGCCGTCGTCCGGAGGGGCGCCTCCGGTGGTTCGCAGTGAGCTGTCTGCTGCGGTCTCTTGGGCGTCGGTCACCTGTCAAGGGTATCCGTGGATGGACAGCGCCCGTCGACGGAACGTTCCGTCGACGGGCGCCTGGGGGTCGCAAACCAGTCAGGTCGGTGAATACTCCGGTTCACGACGGGCGGGGCACGGACGGAGCGGGCCGGCGGCCGATCCGTTCACGTCCGTGAATGGCGGGTTGGGGGTCAGTGGATGATGCCGGTGCGCAGGGCGACGGCGACCATGCCGGCCCGGTCGCCCGTGCCGAGCTTGCGGGCGATCCGGGCGAGGTGGCTCTTGACGGTCAGCGCGGACAGACCCATCGAGACGCCGATGGCCTTGTTCGACTGGCCCTCCGCCACCAGCCGCAGCACCTCGACCTCACGGCCGGACAGTTCGCGGTAGCCGCCCGGGTGGCTCGGGGCACCCGGGGGGCGGCGGTGCATACGGGCGGCGGCACCGATGGGGGCGGCACCGGGCCGGGTGGGGAGCCCGACGTTGGTACGGGTGCCGGTGACGACGTAGCCCTTGACGCCCCCGGCGAGGGCGTTGCGGACGGCGCCGATGTCGTCGGCCGCGGAGAGGGCGAGGCCGTTGGGCCAGCCCGCGGCGCGGGTCTCCGACAGCAGGGTCAGGCCGGAACCGTCGGGCAGGTGGACGTCGGCGACACAGATGTCGCGGGGGTTGCCGACGCGGGGACGGGCCTCCGCGATGGACGACGCCTCGATGACATCGCGGACACCGAGCGCCCACAGATGGCGGGTGACGGTGGAGCGGACTCGGGGATCGGCCACGACCACCATGGCGGTGGGCTTGTTCGGGCGGTAGGCGACCAGGCTTGCGGGCTGCTCAAGGAGAACGGACACCAGGCCTCCTGGGGTGCGGGACGGCTTTGAAGGTCACAGACGTCTTCGGCACCGAACCGGGAGTCCTTTAGAGAATGATCACGATCTAGTGAGTAACAATTAGTGCAATTCGGACGTACGGTCGATCGTTCGGTGAACGAATCGGTTCGTTCGAGTGGTCACTCATGACTGAAAGTGGTCGTATCGACAAAGTGATGCCCACACGTCCGCGACTCATGCCTGCCTGATCGTCCCGGTCTAGCGCGACTGCGGTCCCCTCCGCTGCGGCAGTGTCACCACCGCCGCGTCACCGGGGCCGGCCGGCGGCAGCCCCGCGATCTGCGCCAGCAGGTCCGCCCACGACGCCAGATGCCCCGCGGTGTCCGGCACCCCGCCGAGGCCCTCGCGGGGGGTCCAGGAGGCGCGGATCTCGATCTGCGAGGCCGACGGACGTTCGGACAGTCCGCCGAAGTAGTGCGAACTCGCCCGCGTGACGGTGCCGCTGGGCTCGCCGCAGGCCAGACCGCGCGCCTGCAGCGCCCCGGTCAGCCACGACCAGCACACCTCCGGCAGCAGCGGGTCCGCCGCCATCTCCGGCTCCAGCTCCGCCCGCACCAGCGTCACCAGCCGGAACGTGCCCCGCCAGGCGTCGTGCCCGGCCGGATCGTGCAGCAGCACCAGCCGTCCGTCCGCCAGA
The DNA here is from genome assembly GCF_027270315.1 of Streptomyces cinnabarinus. Taxonomy (NCBI): domain Bacteria; kingdom Bacillati; phylum Actinomycetota; class Actinomycetes; order Kitasatosporales; family Streptomycetaceae; genus Streptomyces; species Streptomyces cinnabarinus. The sequence goes on from NZ_CP114413.1 coordinate 6,832,486, forward strand.
TCCTGGTCACCGTCGACGACCGTGGCCTCCAGCGCGTACGCGTGCGGGGCGAGGCGCTGGGGCGCGCGTGTCGACTCCACCTCGATCTGCGGCCTCAGCCGGCTGCTGCGCAGTGCTTGAACCGCGGTCTGGAACGCGGGCGGGGCCGTGCTGTCGCCATCCCGGTCCCCCTCCTTCGCGTCGCCCGTCCCACCAGTGCCGTCCGACAGTCGTTCCTGAGCCGCAGCCATGCCGGAAGGTTAAGGGGAACGGAGGCGCGGCGCTGGCCTAGACACCCACTCTGTTCTGTGCGGTGAAGGGGGAGAGCCCGGTGGAGCTGTGCCCTCATGCGAGACTCTCTTGCGTGAGTGCACACGAGACGACGCCGACCGTTACGCATGACTCCGCCTTCATGAAGGCCTGCCGCCGGGAACCCGTGCCGCACACGCCGGTGTGGTTCATGCGGCAGGCCGGGCGCTCGTTGCCGGAGTACCGCAAGGTGCGCGAGGGGATTCCGATGCTGGAGTCCTGCATGCGCCCCGAGCTGGTCACCGAGATCACTCTGCAGCCGGTGCGCCGCCACAACGTGGACGCGGCGATCTACTTCAGCGACATCGTCGTCCCCCTCAAGGCCATCGGCATCGACCTCGACATCAAGCCCGGCGTCGGCCCGGTCGTCGAGAAGCCGATCCGCAGCCGGGCGGACCTGGCCCAGCTGCGTGATCTGACCCCCGAGGACGTCTCCTACGTCACCGAGGCCATCGGCCTGCTCACCCGCGAACTCGGCACCACCCCCCTCATCGGTTTCGCGGGCGCGCCTTTCACCCTCGCGAGTTACCTCGTCGAGGGCGGTCCGTCGCGTACGTACGAGAACGCCAAGGCGATGATGTACGGCGACCCGGAGCTGTGGGCCGATCTGCTGGACCGGCTCGCGGAGATCACCGCCGCCTTCCTGAAGGTCCAGATCGAGGCCGGCGCCTCCGCGGTGCAGCTCTTCGACTCCTGGGCCGGCGCGCTCGCCCCCGCCGACTACCGCCGCTCGGTGATGCCCGCCTCCGCCAAGGTCTTCAAGGCCGTCGAGGGATACGGCGTCCCGCGCATCCACTTCGGCGTCGGCACCGGCGAACTGCTCGGCCTGATGGGCGAGGCCGGCGCGGACGTCGTCGGCGTCGACTGGCGGGTCCGGCTGGACGAGGCGGCCCGCCGGGTCGGCCCCGGCAAGGCGCTCCAGGGCAACCTCGACCCGACCGTGCTGTTCGCCTCCACCGAGGCCGTCGAGACCAGGACCCAGGAGGTCCTCGACGCGGCGGCGGGCCTGGAGGGCCATGTCTTCAACCTCGGCCACGGCGTCATGCCGAACACCGACCCGGACAGCCTGACCCGGCTCGTGGAGTACGTCCACACCCGCACCGCGCGCTGACTCACCCCGGGTACCGGGGCCGGGCCCGTCTGCCGAACAGCAGGCCGCGCGGCTCCGGTGGCGGTGGGGTGCCCGGTTTCAGCGGCCAGGCGAGCAGCATGCCCGCGAGGAAGCCGACGACATGCGCGGTGTACGCGACCGTGCCGGCGCCGGAGACTCCCTCGCCGGACGAGTACACCGCCTGGAGCACGAACCAGAACCCCAGCACCAGCCAGGCCGGCAGCCGCAGCGGCAGGAAGATCAGGAACGGCACCAGCACCCACACCCTGGCCTTCGGATACAGCACCAGATAGGCGCCCAGCACCCCCGCGACGGCACCCGAGGCGCCGATCAGGGGGTCGCCCGAGTCGTCGTTGAGGTACGCGAAGCCGTAACCGGCCGCGTAGCCGCAGACGACGTAGAACAGCAGGAACCGCACATGGCCCATGCGGTCCTCGATGTTGTTGCCGAAGATCAGCAGGAACAGCATGTTGCCCAGCAGGTGCAGCCAGCCGCCGTGCAGGAACATCGCCGTGAACACCGACAGGATCGGTGACTTGTCGTAGCCCGGCTCGCCGATGACACAGCCGGGACCCTGGGGGCCGCCCGCGACCTCGCCGGTCGGGACCAGGCCGGGCAGCTGATCGTGGATCAACTCCCGCGGCACCGCCGCGTAGTGGTCCAGGAACGCGTGCAGCTGGCAGATCTGGGACAGCCGGCTCTCCCCGGCGGTGGCGAACGTGCCGGGCATGACGAGGAAGACGAGGACGTTCGCGGCGATCAGACCGTACGTCACCCAGGGGGTGCCCCGTACGGGGTTCACGTCATGGACGGGAATGACCACGATTGTCTTCTTCCCCGGATGAGGTCCGGGAATCGGTGAACGCCGGTGTCCCCGCGCGCGTATGGCTTCTCAACCGGGTCTACGTGAGGACAGGCGATGAACGATCGAGTGGCTCCTTCGATGCAAGCGCTGCCGGACGGCGAGGCGGAGCTCTCCCTGGTGGTGCGGCTGCCGTGGGAGGACGTCGCACGGCTGGGCCAGGAGGCCGGCCGGCTCGCCGCGCAGACGGGGCGGGCGGTGACGCTCGACGAGGCGGTGAGCCATCGGCTGCGGTCCGTCCGCGCGTCGGCCGCGCATGCCAAGCCGGGTCTTGGGAGTGGGGAGCAGCCGGTGGCTGCTCCGTCGAGTGCGTCCGTGGCTTCGCTGCCGAGGATCAGCGGGACGGCTTAGGCGCCGTGCGCCACCGCCTTTGACGCCTTTCTGGCTGCCACGAGTACCGGGTCCCACACCGGGCTGAACGGTGGGGCGTAGCCCAGGTCCAGGGCCGTCATCTGCTCCACCGTCATGCCTGCGGTAAGGGCCACTGCCGCGATGTCGACCCGCTTGGCCGCGCCCTCGCGGCCGACGATCTGGACGCCCAGCAGGCGGCCCGTGCGGCGCTCGGCGAGCATCTTCACCGTCATGGGGGAGGCGCCGGGGTAGTAACCGGCCCTGCCGGTCGACTCGATGGTGGCGGTGACGTACTGGAGGCCGACGCGGTCGGCGTCCTTCTCGCGCAGGCCCGTGCGGGCGATCTCCAGGTCGCAGACCTTGCTCACCGCGGTGCCGACCACACCGGGGAAGGTGGCGTAGCCGCCGCCCGCGTTGGTGCCGATGACCTGCCCGTGCTTGTTGGCGTGGGTGCCCAGGGCGATGTACCGCTGCTGGCCCGAGACCAGGTCGAGGACCTCCACGCAGTCGCCGCCCGCCCAGATGTTCGCGTGGCCGCGCACCCGCATCCCGAGGTCCGTCAGCAGCCCCTGGTGACTGCCGAGGGGGAGCCCCGCCGCCCGGGCCAGCGTCGTCTCCGGGCGGACGCCGATGCCGAGGACCACGACGTCCGCCGGGTACTCGGCGTCCCCGGTCGCCACCGCGCGGGCCCGTCCGTCGTCACCGGTGAGGATCTCGGTGACCTCGGCGTCGTCGACCATGGTGATGCCGAGCCCCGACATGGCCTCGTGCACCAGCCGGCCCATGTCCGGGTCGAGCGTGGACATCGGCTCCTTGCCGCGGTTGACGACGGTCACCTCGTAGCCGCGGTTGATGAGCGCCTCGGCCATCTCCACCCCGATGTACCCGGCCCCGACCACCACCGCGCGCCGCCCACGCGTGCGTGCCAGCGTGTCGATCAGCACCTGCCCGTCGTCCAGCGTCTGCACGCCGTGCACCCCCGGCGCGTCGACACCCGGCAGCTCCGGCCGGATCGGCCGGGCACCGGTGGCGATCACGAGTCTGTCGTACGACGTCCAGGACTCGGCCCCGGAATCGACGGCACGCGCGCGCACCCGCTGCCCCGCCACGTCGATCTCCATGACCTCGGTGCGCATGCGCAGATCGATGTCCCGCGCGCGGTGCTGCTCGGGCGTCCGGGCGATCAGCTCCTCCCGCGCGGAGACGTCGCCGCCCACCCAGTACGGGATGCCGCACGCCGAGTAGGAGGAGAAGTTGCCGCGCTCGAAGGCCACGATCTCCAGTTCCCCGGCGCACTTCATCCGGCGCGCCTGCGACGCCGCGGACATGCCCGCGGCGTCGCCACCGATCACGACCAGCCGTTCCCGTGTACCCCGCCCGAAGCTCATGCTCATGCGAACACGCTACGGGCGCAGATCATTTCGGGCTCGCGCTCAGTCCTCCTCGCGACTCGGCTCCGGTGCCTGCCGAGTCGTCGGGAGCGGGCCGAGCGCGGTCGTCGCGGGCGCGGGCTCGGAGCGGCGGTTCAGGCGCGGGTGGACCAGGCGGAGCCAGAGCACGATCAGCAGGGCCGCACCGGCGGCGAACGGCAGGACCGCCGCCGCGGCCATGACGATCCACCGCAGCATCGTCACGAAGGCGTCCCAGCCGCCCGTCAGCGCGTCCACGACCCCCGGGTCGTCGTCCTCGGCGACCGCCTTCTTCACCGGCGTCTCGGACAGCGACAGGGTGATGGTGGCCAGGCTCGTGCGGTCCTTCAGGGAGGCCTGCCGGGCGAGCAGCGCCTCCAGGTCCGCCTGGCGGGTGCTCAGCTCGCCCTCCAGCGTGACCACATCGCTCAGCTTGGTGGCCTGGTCCATCAGCTCCCGGATCCGGGCCACACTGGCCCGCTGCGAGGTGATGCGGCTCTCCACGTCGACCACCTGCTCGGTGACGTCCTGCGCCTTCGCCGTGCGGTCGATCAGCTTGCCGGTGCCCTCCAGATCGGCGAGGACGTCCGCGTAGGAGTCGACGGGCACCCGCAGCACGACCCGGGTGCGCTCCCTGCCCTTGCCGTCGAGGGAGGTCGTCTCGTTGCCGACGTAGCCGCCCGCGTTCTCGACGGTGGTGCGGGCCTCGTCGAGGGCCTTCGGTACGTCCTTGACCTGAACGGTCAGCGAGGCCGTACGGATGATGTGGCTCGCGGTCACCTTCGGCGGGGCGGTCGCCTTGTCGGCACCGGAGTCCTCGGCCCCGGCGCCCGCGGCGCTGTCCGCCTGGGACTTGGCGGCCTCGTTGCTGCCGCCGGAGTCACTGGAGTCGGCGGCGCCGCTGCATCCGGTCAGCGCCAGGGCTGCGGCCAGCAGCAGACCGGTGACGGCATGGACGGGTCGAACGGAACGTCGTGAGCGCATGAGGCGTACCCCCCGGGGTCGTGACGGGCCTGAATGCTCCTTCGACGCCTGACCAGGCCAGGACGTTGGGCCGCGCCGGTTCCGATGCGGTCACGGTCCGGACTCGGGCCGGGCACGCGGCGCCCGGCCGCTCGGCGGCGGGTCCGGGCCGAACGGCCCTGGCGGGAGTGTCAGTGGTGTTTGAGAGAGTGGGATCATGCACGCAGCGGGCACGGATTCGGGCACTTCAGCGGAACACGGACAGGTCGTCGTCATCGGCGCCGGGATCGCCGGCCTCGCCGCCGCCCACCGGCTGCTCGCCGAGGGCAGACGGGTGACCGTGCTGGAGGCGGCGGACCGGGTCGGCGGCAAGCTGCTGCCCGGCGAGATCGAGGGCGTCCGCGTGGACCTCGGCGCCGAGTCGATGCTCGCGCGCCGCCCCGAGGCCGTCGCTCTCGCCCGCGAGGTCGGCCTCGACGACCGCCTCCAGCCGCCCGCCGTCGCCACCGCCTCCCTGTGGACCCGAGGCGCCCTGCGCCCCATGCCCAAGGGCCATGTCATGGGCGTCCCCGGCACCGCCGCGGCTCTGTCCGGCGTGCTCTCCGACGAGGGCCTCGCCCGGATCGAGCGGGACGCCGAACTGCCCCGGACCGAGGTCGGCGAGGACGTGGCGGTCGGGGCGTACGTCGCCGAGCGGCTGGGCCGGGAGGTCGTCGACCGTCTCGTCGAGCCGCTGCTCGGCGGGGTGTACGCGGGCGACGCCTACCGCATCTCGCTGCGCTCGGCCGTACCGCAGCTCTTCCAGGCGGCGCGGACCCATGACTCGCTGACCGAGGCGGTCCGTGAGATCCAGGCCAAGGCCGCCGCCAACCAGCAGCAGTCCGGCCCGGTGTTCATGGGCATCCAGGGCGGCATCGGCACCCTTCCGCTCGCCGTCGCGGAGTCGGTGCGGGCCCGGGGCGGCGAGATCGTCACCGGCGCCCCGGTGACCGGGCTGCGCCGCGCGCCGGACGGCTGGCGGATCGTCACCGGCGACCGGACGCTGCGCGCGGACGCCGTCGTCCTCGCCGTACCCGCCCCGGTCGCCGCCGACCTGCTGCGCGCCGAGGCCCCGGCCGCCGCGGCCGAGCTGACCGCCGTCGAGTACGCCTCCATGGCCCTGATCACCCTCGTCTACCGCCGCGCCGGGACCGCGCTCCCCGAGGGCAGCGGATTCCTGGTGCCGCCCGTCGACGGCCACACCATCAAGGCTTCCACCTTCGCCTCCCGGAAGTGGGGCTGGATCGCCGAGGAGGACCCGGACCTGCTGGTGCTGCGCACCTCCGTCGGACGCTACGGCGAGACCGAGATCCTCCAGCGGGACGACGCCGCCCTCGTCGACGTCTCCCGGCACGACCTCAAGGCGGCCACCGGCCTCGACGCAGCGCCCGTCGCCACCCGCGTCACCCGCTGGACCGACGGACTGCCCCAGTACCCCGTCGGCCACCACGCGCGCGTGGCGCGGGTCCGCGACCACATCGGCCGCGTCCCGGGCCTGGCCCTGTGCGGCGCCGCCTACGACGGTGTGGGCATCCCGGCGTGCATCGCGAGCGCGTACGCCGCCGTCGACCAGATCCAGGGTGACCTGCGCGCAGTGCAGGAGCTCACCGCCAACCCGGTGCAGAGTCTGCACGGAGGAGCAGGAGAATGAGGGACATGAGTGACGACGCCCCCACCACCGAGTCCGGCAGGGTCCCGAACAAGGGCAAGCTGGCCAAGGACCTCAACGAGGTCATCCGCTACACCCTCTGGTCCGTCTTCAAGCTGAAGGACGTCCTCCCCGAGGACCGCGGCGGTTACGCCGACGAGGTCCAGGAGCTGTTCGACCAGCTCGCCGCCAAGGACGTGACGATCCGCGGCACCTACGACCTGTCCGGGCTGCGCGCCGACGCCGACGTCATGATCTGGTGGCACGCCGAGACCAGCGACCAGCTCCAGGAGGCGTACAACCTCTTCCGCCGCACGAAGCTCGGCCGCGCGCTGGAGCCGGTCTGGTCGAACATGGCGCTGCACCGTCCCGCCGAGTTCAACCGCTCGCACATCCCGGCGTTCCTCGCCGACGAGACGCCCCGCGACTACGTCAGCGTGTACCCCTTCGTGCGCTCCTACGACTGGTACCTGCTGCCCGACGAGGACCGCCGCCGGATGCTCGCCGACCACGGCAAGATGGCCCGCGGCTACCCCGACGTCCGGGCCAACACCGTCGCCTCGTTCTCCCTCGGCGACTACGAGTGGATCCTCGCCTTCGAGGCGGACGAACTGCACCGCATCGTCGACCTGATGCGTCACCTGCGTGCCTCGGAGGCCCGTATGCACGTCCGCGAGGAGGTCCCGTTCTACACGGGCCGCAGGAAGTCGGTCGGCGACCTGGTCGCAGAGCTGGCCTAGGACGTCTCGGGGCGAGGCTCCGGGTGCGGCGCGCACGCGGCGCGCCGCACCGGGAGCCGCCCTTCCAGCAGGTACGCGTCCAGATGGGCGTTGACGCACTTGTTGGGCCCGCCCCCGATCCCGTGCGTCCCCGCGTCCCGCTCGGTCACCAACACCGAGTGCCACAACCGCCGATGCAGCTCCAGCGCCCCCTCATACGGTGCCGCGGCATCCCACTCGGCGGCGAGGATCAGCGTCGGCGGCAGCTCACCGGGACCGGTGCGCACATCAATGGGCGACTGACGCGGCCCGGGCCAGTACGCGCAGGGCAGATTCGCCCACACGTTGTCCCACGTCTCGAACGGCGCCACCCGCGCGAGCCGCGTGTTGTCCCGGTCCCACACCCGCCACTCGGTCGGCCAGGGCCCGTCATTGCACTCGACGGCCGTGTAGACCGCCTTGCTGTTCTCCGCCTCGGCGGCCGCCTCCGTCACCGGTGCCGCGATGTCGATCAGCGGCTGCGGATCGCCCTTGAGGTACGCCGACAGCGCCTCCGCGCGCAGCGGCCAGTAGTCGTCGTAGTACCCGGCCTGGAGGAAGGCCCCGTGCAGCTGCCCCGGACCCACCTTGCCGCCCGCGGGCTCGGCGGCGAGCCGCGCGCTCGCCCTGAGGTAGCTGCGCAGCACCTTCGCCGGGGTGTTGCCCAGGCCGTACACCTTGTGGTGCTTGGCGATCCACTCCCGCAGGTCCGCCCAGCGGCTCTCGAACGCCGCTGACTGGTCGAGGTTGTTGCGGTACCAGATCTGCTCCGGCTCCGGGTTCACGGCGGCGTCGAACACCATCCGCCGCACATGCGAGGGGAAGAGCGTCGCGTACAGCGCGCCGTAGTACGTGCCGTACGAGGCGCCCATGAACGTCAGCTTGTCCTCGCCCAGCGCGGCCCGCAGGACGTCCAGGTCACGGGCGTTGTTGAGGGAGTGGTAGTGCCTGAGCGCGCTGCCGGAGCGCTGGGCGCAGCCGCGGGCGTACGCCTTCGCCTGCGCGATGCGCTCGCGCTTGTACGACTCCGAGGGGTGGATGGGCGCCTGGGACGGGCCCTTGAAGAACCTCTTGGGGTCCTGGCAGGACAGCGGCGCGCTGTCGCCCACCCCGCGCGGGGCGTAGCCGACGAGGTCGTAGGCGGCCCCGATGCGCTTCCACTCGGGCATCAGGCCGATCAGCGGGAAGTACGTGCCCGAGGCGCCGGGGCCGCCCGGGTTGAAGACCAGCGCGCCCTGCCGGGGCACCCGGCGCTTGCTGTTGTGCGGGTCCTTGTGGGTGGCCAGGACCCGGCTGACCGTCAGCTTGATCTGCCTGCCGTTCGGATTCGCGTAGTCCAGCGGGACGCTCACCGTGCCGCAGCGGAGGCTGCCCGGCATGTCCTGCTCCTTGGAGCAGGAGCCGAAGCGGATGCCGGCGTCCTTCGCGCGCTCGGCGGCCACCGCGGTGCCGCGCAGCTCGGCCAGGCCGGGCACGGCCTCCGCGCCGTCGGCGGGGGCGGCGGCGAGGGTGGTCAGGAGCAACGACCCGGCGGCCGAGTAGAGGGCGGGGGCTCTCATCGCGTGTCCCTTCGGTGCGCGTACGCAACAAAAGGGATGGTTCGTTCGGCAGTCGGCGAAGGCAAGCACCGTCCGGCGGGTGTCGCCGTCAATGCCCCTTGTGCGCCCCCGCGAGCCGAAGGCGTCAGTCGCGCCGGAGGGGCTCGCGGTGCTCGAAGGCGGCCCGCAGGTCGGGCTCCCCGATCGCGCGGACGCCACGGACGGCGACCGTGGTGAGATACCGGCGGTCGTCCCCGGCGGCCGTGTGCCGGGCGAGGGTGCCCAGCAGCCGCTGCCCGGCCGGGGAGGCCCAGCGCGAGTACGGGTGGATCTCGACCCGGGCTATGGCCAGACAGCTCAGGGTGAGCGCGAGCGGCAGCCCGAACCAGAGGGCGACCAGATGCCGGGGCAGGTCGGCGGCGCCGGGCATCAGCAGCGCGGTCGCGCCCAGCACGAGGACGGCCGCCGCGGCGGCCTGCACCTGCCGTACCGCGGCCGCTGTCCCGCCGCGGGCGCCGTCCGGCACCGCGAGGCCCGCCCGCACGAGCCGGTCGGCGAGGCTGCCCACCGCCTCCGCACCGGCCGCGGCGTCCCGCACCGGCTCGATCCGGGACTGCCCCTCGGGCCCGATGGCCCCTATGACGGACCGTTCGATGTCGTCCCGGCCGCGCGGGTCGACGACCGTCGCCCAGCCCGTACGGGCCAGCAGCAGCCGGCGCTGGCGGGCCATGGAGACCAGGGTCAGATCGGCGACCCGGCGGGGGCCGCCGGACAGGAACGCGGCCTCGTACAGCGTCAGATCGTGTTCCCGGCCGGCGTTCACATCCGCGGCCGCCGCGTGTACGGCGGCCAGGCACAGCCGGGTGCAGGCGGTGCCGGCGACGGCCCAGGCCAGGAGCAGGAGAAGGACCCAGAACATGCCGCGTTTCTATGCCAAAGGCTCCTGCGAGCGCCATGCCTTATTCACAATCCGGACGATGCGTTGTCGGGATGTGACGTTCCGTTTGGCCCGCTCAGGACTCCTGAGGGCGGCTGGCTGCGGGCGGCAGGGGGTACGACGGCGTCGGCACCGGCGAGGGGGTCACGGGGATCGCGGGGGAGGGGTCGGTCACCGGTCCCGGCGGTGCCGGGGAACGGGTGAGCGGGGGAGTGTTCCCGGCGGCCATCTCCCGGGCCAGGGCGTCGAAGTCGACGTACCCGGTGGCCTCCAGGACGGTGATGTGGTCCAGCACGGTGGTGTTGGCGTCGTCGGCGAGCTCACGGACCAGCGTGTTGCGCGTGCTCGCACGGACCTGGGCCACCACCGAGAACACCTTGCCGTGCGCCAGCCGCAGCAGGTTGGCGAACTGCCAGTCGTACTCGGCGCCCTCGGCGGAGTCCAGCACGCCGAGCCACTGCCGCTGCTGCTCGTTCGGCTCGTTGGGCAGCGCCAGGGAGAGCTTGGCGGCGACGTCACGGACCCGCTCGTCCAGGAAGGTGTGCCCCTCGACGAGATGCTCCCCCGCCGTCTGCACCGCCGCCGTGCCGCCCTTGCGCTGGGCCTGCTGACCGGCGGGCAGCTCCCACAGTCCGGCCAGCCGGACCTTGGTGATGAAGTCGCGGTCCAGCCCCGACAGGGGGCCGTACTCCGTCGACACGGTCTCGGCGTTCAGGACGTCCAGACCGGTCCCGGAGCGGTCGGCGTACGACCAGATCGGGACGATCAGTGCCACGAGGGTCGCCGTCAGGCCGGTGATGATGAGTCCGGTTCCGCTGAGGATGCCCCGGCCGGGGACGGGCGGTCGCGGTCGCATGGTGCCTCCAGTTTCGGCACCGCACGTCAGTGCGCTTCGAGGGGTGGGATGGGCATATTAACTATTAAGCGGGGCCCCTCGTTCACCGGCCGGTCAGGGACCGCCGTATCCGCGCCAGCCGGGAGTGGGCCAGCGGGGCCGGGCCCGAGCGCTCCCGCCACCACTGGTTCAGCTCCTTCCTGGCGGGCACCTCCAACGCCGCCTCCCCGTGCAGCAGTTGACCGGCGAAGTCGAGCGCGTCCCGGCGATAGCCGCTGGTCATGGGGTTGCGCTGGGCGTAGGCGAGGAAATTCGGCCGGTATCCCGGACCCAGGATCACCGGCAGTTCCGGCGCGACCTTCGCCACTACGTCCGCCCGCTTCCCGGCGAGCGCCCGCGCCTGCACCCCGAGGCGCGCGCGGTCGAAGCCCTCGGGGGCGGGGGTCCCGGCGACCAGGGCGGAGAGCAGCGCCGCCTGGTCCAGGGCGAGCCGCTCGCGGGCCTCGTCGTCGGCGGCCGGTTCCGGTGCCGTACCAGGCGTGACGGGCCGGGCCTCGGGTACCCTGCCGCCCTTCTCGACGGCGGCCCGGATCTCCCCCAACTCCCGCTCCAGCTCGTCCGGTTCGGGGAAGTTCTCGTCGCGCTCCAGGAGCACACCGGGCGGCGCGACCCGGGACGCGAGATCGGTCAGGATGTCCAGCACCGGCCGCGGGACCGGGTGGGCGTGGCTGTCGTGCCAGACGCCGTCCCGCTCGAAACCGCCGGCGACATGGACGTAGGCGAGGGCCTCCAGCGGCACTTCGGCGAGCGCCTCGGCCGGGTCCTCGCCCCGGTTGACGTGGTTGGTGTGCAGATTGGCGACGTCGATGAGCAGCCGCACTCCGGTGCGGTCGGCGAGGTCGTACAGGAACTGCCCCTCGGTCATCTCCTCGCCGGGCCAGGAGAACAGGGCGGCGATGTTCTCCACGGCCAGCGGTACGGGGAGGGCGTCCTGGGCGATCCGGACGTTCTCGCACAGCACCTTCAGGGCGTCCCGGGTGCGCGGCACCGGCAGCAGATGACCGGCCTCCAGGCGCGGCGACGCGGTGAGCGGGCCGCCCGCCCGCACGAACGCGATGTGCTCGGTGACCAGCGGCGAGCCCAGCGCCTCTGCCCGCTCGGCGAGGGCGCTCAGCCGCTCCTGGTCCGGCCGGTCGGCGCCGCCGAGCCCGAGCGAGACGCCGTGCGGGACGACGGTGACCCCGCGCGCACGCAGCCGCAGCAGCGACTCCGGGAGATGTCCGGGACACACGTTCTCGGCGACGGCCTCGACCCAGTCGATGCCCTCCATCGCCTCCACGGCCTCCGCGATCTCCGGCCGCCACCCGATGCCCGTCCCCAGTCGCTCCATCGCCGTCCCCCTCCGTCACGTGCGTGGAGGGGGTATGGCCCCGGCGCGCGGCGGTGAATCCCCCCGGGCCGGGCTTCAGAGCAACATTTGAGGTTGGGCGCGGGGGGCCTGCCCGGCCTAGGGCCTGTCGTTTGGATCAGCCCGGCGTCGCGGGCCCTGGCACGCACTCCCCCAGAGGGGGGACCCCAGCGGCGTTGTCGTCGGTTGCCGACGCTCCGCGTCGCCGCCCTCCTCCGCCTTGCGGCTGCACGCTCCCCCACGCTCGAACAACCTCGCGCGGGGGCACCCCCATCGCCCCCGCTCGGGCCGGCCGGACTGCACCCTTCCTGCAGCCGGCCTGATCCAAACGACAGGCCCTAGCTCACCGCGCGACGGGACTCGATCGTGCCGAGTGATGTGCCGAACAGCCCGGCGTACTCGTCCACCGCGAACGGCGCGTCACCGTCGCCCGAGGCCCTGTCCTTGCCCGTACGCGCGTCGAGGACCACCGAGCCGTTCTCGGTCTCGCCGTACACCGCCGAGCGGAAGACCGTGGAGACGTCGGGCATCAGCCGGGTCTTGTCGTCGGAGGAGATGAACCAGAGCTCTCCCCAGTTCTCGGGGTCGAGGGCGACGACCCGCTCGTCGAAGTCCTTCTCGGTCTCGCACACTACGGCGGAGCCCTCGGCCCACCAGCAGGACAGGTCGTCCGGCTCGCCGAGCGCGCGTCCGGTCCGGAGCCCGGCCGGCGGCTTGCCGGTGGAGATGGCGAGCAGGTCGGCGATCCGGGTCTCCGACTCGAAGGGCGCGTCGACGACCGCCGTGAACAGACCGCCGCCGACCGGACTCAGCTCGGTCTTGTTGAGGCGGTCCCGGTACGTCCACGCCTTGCTGCCGTCGGCCGTCTTGCGGCCCTCCACGGTGGCGCCGCCGCCGAGGGCGCTGTCGGCGCCGCCGCGTCCCACGACTACGCCGGTGTCGACGAAGCGGGCGTCGAAGCCCTGCTCGGTCCAGGTCGTCTCGCGCGTGGCGAGGGAGATGCCGACGCTCACGGCATCGGTCTCGCCGCCGAAGGTGAGCACCGCGGTGGTGGCATCGGCCCCGGCGAGGTAGGGCTCGCCCTCCTCGTGCCCTTCGGGCCGTTCGACCGTGGCCGTCCACAGGCGCTTGCCGGAGTCGGCGGCGACGGCGGTGAGTTCGATCAGCGGCCGGTCGGGGGTGGTGCCGGAGCCGGGTTCGGTGACGGAGAACGCGGCGAGCAGGGCGATCCTCCCGTCGATGGCGACGAAGTGCGGCCCGGCGATGGCGTCGGTGCCGTAGTCGGTGTCCTCGGCGAGCTGTCCCCGCGGCCGCACGCTCCACAGCTCCTCGCCGTCGAGCACGCTCACCGCCCGGACCTCTTCGTCGGAGACGGCGTACGCCGTGGTCTCCCTGAGCTCGACGGACCAGTTCCCCTCGTCGACCCCGCCCGCGATGTCGTGCGCGGGCTGGTCCTGGAACTTCAGCGGCGGGTTGTAGCCCTTGGCGGCGGCCGTCGTACTCCTGCCGGAGCCCTGGGGTGCCGGAGCGCCGCCCTCGCCCCCGCTCCCGCTCCCACATGCCGTCAGCAGACCGAGCACCAGCCCGACGGGTACGACGAAACGACCTCCGCGCGTCGACAGACGCATGTGAACTCCCCCGTGAAGTACGTCAGTTACTGATCAGAAACTCGACCCGATCATGTCATCACCCCTCGGCCCGCCGCAGGGACGGGTGATCGGCGACCACCGTGCAGGAGCCCGGGGCGATCTCCGTGAAGCCCGCGTCCCGGACGACCGGCAGACCGCTGGTGGTGAGGCCGGGCCAGCGGTCGCGGGGCGCCGTCCGTACGGCGAGCGGGAACCCGGCGTCGCGCCAGGCCGTGCGCTCCTGTTCGGACAGCTCCCACCAGGCGAGCTGGGCGCCGTGCCCGGCCTGGGCCATCGCCTTTCCGGCCGACATGTCGAGGTCCGGGTTGAGCCACAGCACCGGCGCGGTGGGATCCGCGGCGACCGGGGCCTCCGGATCGTCGAGGTCGGTACCGGACACCTGGAGCTTGGCCAGCTCCTTGGGCCACCCGTCGAGGGGGACCGGCGGAAAGACCCGGACCTCAGCGGACTTCCCGGTCACCGTGATCCCCGGGAGCGCCTCCGCCTTCCGCCACTCGGCGCCCCGGGCCCGCCGTACGACCTTCCGGATCCGGGCGTCCTGCCAGTCCCGCACCGCCTCGGCCCACTCCCCGTCCCCATCGGCCCGCTCATCCGCGAGCAGCACCAGCACGGCACGGGCGGCGGTCTCCAGGGCGTCGGTACGGGCCGGCGGCGCGGCCCGCTCGATCCGCACGACGAGCGGCAGCACGAACTGCGGCGCGAGGTCGCGAGGGGTGGCTTCGCAACGGAAGGGACTGGCGGGGGATTCGTGGCTCACTCATCCAAGTCTGCCAGTCCAGCGACCGGTGCCCGGTCCGACCTGTAGGGGCGCCGCACCCGCCATGCGACAGGATGACCCCCATGCGACGTGATCTTCGCCTGGACAACGTGGGCCGCCGCTACGGCCTGCGCGGACCCTGGGTCTTACGGGCGGTCAACCTGGCCATGGCTCCCGGAACACTCACCCGAGTAGAGGGCGCGAACGGCACCGGCAAATCCACCTTCCTGCGCCTGCTCGCCGGCATCGACGCGCCGACAGAGGGCCGGATCACCGGCCGCCCCCGCACGGCCTACGTCCCCGAGCGCTTCCCCACGGCCCTCCCGTTCACCGCCCTCGGCTACCTCACCCACCTGGGCACGGTCCACGGCCTGTCCCGGGAGTCGGCCCAGCGCACCGCGGGCGACTGGCTGGAGCGCTTCGGCGCCGCCGGATACGCCCGTACGCCGATGGCCCAGCTCTCCAAGGGGAGCAGCCAGAAGGTCGCCGTGGCCCAGGCGCTGCTGGCCGAGCCGGAGTTGCTGGTGCTGGACGAGGCATGGACCGGCCTCGACACCGACGCCCGCGCCGAACTGGAACGCGCGGTCGCCGAACGCACCGCCGCCGGGGCCTCCGTGGTCTTCGTCGACCACGACCCACGGCGGCTGGCCGGAGTCCCGGACGTGATCTGCACGGTCCACGACGGCTCCGTCAACCGCCGTACGGAACAACAGACTTCGCGGGGGTCCGGGCCGCGGACGGTGGTCGTGGCGCAGGGTCCGAGCGGCGGGACCCTCCCGGCCGAGACCGCCCGGCTCCCCCTCACCGCGCTCGAAGAGACCACCGCGGGCACCTACCGCGTCACGGTCCCCGCATCCCACTCCGACGTCCTGCTCCGCGCCCTGCTGACGGCCCGCCCGCCATGGCATGTGGTGACCGTGGGCAGTGAGGAAGCCCAGTGACCGCACTGCTCCGCTACCAGACCGCCCTGCTCCTGCGCTCCCAGCGCTGGCTGCCGCCGTTCCTGCTCTACGCCGTCTTCCTGGCCGTGGGCGTCCAGGGCGGTCAGCCGGTGCTGGACTCGCTCGGCTACGCGGCGGCGGCCCTGCTGCCGGTCGCGGCCTGGCTGGTGCGGATCTGCGTCACCGGCGAACCGCCCGCGGCCCGAGGTGTCGTGGCGGCGGCCGTCGGTCCGGGACGGGCCCACCTCGCCGCGCTGCTGGTCGCGCTGACGGCGGCGACGGCGCTCGGCACGCTGGCGACGGTCCTGGTGACGCTGATCAGCGATCCGAAGAGCGCGGACTACCAGACGGAGGTGTCGCGGCTCCCGGCGGGCGCCGCGGGGCTGGTCGCCGCGCTGGTCTGCGCGCTGCTCGGAACGGCCGTGGGAGCGCTGACCACCTGGCCGGTGCTGCGCACGACCGGCCGGGCGATACCCGCGATGCTCCTCGCCGCGCTGCTGTCGGTGGTGCTGACCGGCTCCCCGGCGCAGGCGGCGGTGAGCGGGCTGGTCACGGGCTCCCGCTCGGGCACGGTCCCGCTGCCGGCGCTGCCCCTGATCGCCGCGACCCTCTTCACCGCCGCGGCGATCGCCCTGGCCTGCGCGCTGTGCTCGCGCAGATCACCCTGAGCAGGCGGTCCGCTCGGCCTCCCGCCACTCGCAGACCGGGCAGAGGGTGAGGCCCTTGAAGGACTCGGGGTACTCGGTGGGCTCCCGGCACAGCACGCACTCGGCGTACGGCGGTCCGTCGGCCTTGGGCGGCTTGGTCGCGTCGGCGATCGTGCAATAGTCGCTGTCGCTCATGGGTCCAGCGTAGAGCGCTCACCGCTCCGTGCGGGCGGCCCCGATCAACTCGGACACCTTCACGAACCGGTATCCCTGGCGCCGCAGCTCGGGGACGACGGTGCGGACGGCGCGTTCGGTGGCCGGGGCGGCGCTGCGGGTGCAGTGCATGACGACGACCGACCCCGGCCGCACCCCGTCCAGCACCTGCCGGGCCACGGCGTCGGCGTCGGTGGCGAAGGCGTCCCCGCTCACCACGTCCCACTGCACGGCGGTGACCCCGGCCGGGGTCAGTGCCTTGAGCGCCGCGCGGTCGTAGCAGCCGCCGGGGAACCGGAAGTACGGCATGGCGTCCGGCACACCGGCCTCGCGGAAGGCGGCGTAGGCTCGCTCGACGTCGCCCCGCATCCGCGCCTCGGAGAGGGTGGGCAGCCCGTAGCAGTCCCCGGTGAAGGCGTGGTGGCTGTAGGAGTGGTTGGCCACCTCGAAGAGCGGATCCCGTCCGATGCCGCGCGCCTGGTCGGGGTACTCCTCAGCCCACCGCCCGGTCATGAACACGGTCGCCGGGACCTTCAGCGCCCGCAGCGCCGCGATGAGCCCCGGATTGTCGAACCGCTCCCCACCAGCCGCCCGGGCCCCCTGACCGGCGGTCATGTCGGCGTCGAAGGTGAGCGCGACGACCTTCTCCGACGACCGGGGCCCGTTCCGGAAGACGCGAGTCAGTCCGGCGGGCCCCGGCGCCAGCGTGGGCGGCTCCGAGGGAGCCACGGAGGCCGCCGCCGGTGCGGGGCGGGCGGCCCGGGGGGCCTCGGCCTCGGGGGAGGCGCAGGCGCAGAGGGCGGCGGCCAGGGCGCAGACGGCGGTGACTTGTCGTGCTCGAAGGATCACCGAATGAACATAACCGGACTAATCGGACAAGCTCCGGATTGCCGCCCGCGCCCTGGCGCGCGTCACCTGCGCCAGGGGCCCCGCACCGCGAAGGTCGTCCCCGGGGTGTAGCAGTTGACGTACATCGTGCGGCCGTCGGGGGAGAAGGCGACGCCCGCGAACTCGCCCCACTCGGGGGCTCCCGGGGTGCCGATGTTCTGGGCGTTGCGGGCCATCTCGTAGACCTCGCCGTGCCGGGTGACGCCGTAGACGTGCTGGGCGCCGCTGCCGTCCTCGCAGACCATGAGGCCGCCCGACGGGGCCAGGCAGATGTTGTCGGGCGATTCGCCGGGGAGCTGGATGTCGGTGTCGGGGCCGAAGACGATCACGAGGGTGAGGCGGCGGTGGGTGGGGTCGTAGCGCCAGATCTGGCCGTAGTGGTCGGCCGCCGAGCCCTCCGAGCTGCGGGCGTAGGAGGAGACGAAGTAGACCGAGCGGCCGCCCCAGTAGCAGCCCTCCAGCTTCTGGGCGTGGGTGATGCCCTTGCGGCCGAAGTCCTGGTGGCGGATGGGGGTTTCGGTGGCCAGCGGGTCCGGTACGGCGACCCAGTCGACGTGGTCGAAGGTCGTGCCGGTCTCCTGGATCGACGACAGGTCCGGTACGCCCGGCACCCGCATCGCCTGGAGGCGGCCGCCCGCGCGCAGTGAACCGGCGCCGCCGTGGGGGTGGTTGGGCAGGAAGCGGTAGAAGAGGCCGAAGGGCGTCTGGAAGGCGTCCTCGGTCTCGTAGACGATGCCGGTGCGCGGGTCCACCGCCACCGCCTCGTGCTGGAAGCGGCCCATCGCCGTCAGCGGGACCGCGCCGCTGCGGTGCGGGTCGGCCGGATCGACCTCGAAGATGAAGCCGTGGTCCTTCGTGTAGCCGTTGGTGCCCGCTCTGTCCTCGGTCTCCTCGCAGGTCAGCCAGGTGCCCCAAGGGGTGGGCCCGCCCGCGCAGTTGACGGCCGTACCGGCGATGGCGACCCGTTCGGCCAGGACCTCGCCGTGCGGGTCCAGGGTGAGGGCCGTGCAGCCACCCTTGCCCTGCGGGTCGTAGGTCAGGCCCTCGACCGTGGGGACGGGGAGCTTCGCGGTATTGCGGTTCTCGTGGTTGCGGACCAGATGGACGCGGCCGCGGCGGCCGGGCAGGGCCGTCATGCCGTCGTGGTTGGAGGGCACCTTGCCCTCGCCGGAGCGCAGCGGGTCGCCCTCGCGGGAGAGCACGCGGTAGCGGAAGCCCTCCGGCAGGTCGAGGAGGCCGTTGGGGTCGGGGACGAGGGGGCCGTAGCCCGTGTGGCCCAGGGTCTGCGCGGCGGCGGTGCCCGCGAAGAGTTCGGTCAGGTTTCCGGCGAAGGCGATCGATACGCCCAAGGCGCCGGTGCGGGCGAGGAGTTGACGGCGGCTATGAGTGCCGTGGTCGGACATGCGGGAACCTTCCTGCTGGCGGACAGGACTGTGTCGACGCCGTGTCTACCATCTGCTTTCCGTCAGGTGAACCACGCGCGTAGAGCGTGTTCACTTTCCGTCGTGGCGCTCCGGCAGCGGCTGCTGGGCCTTCTCCAGGAATCTCAGCAGCTCCACCGGGAACGGCAGCACCAGGGTGGAGTTCTTCTCGGCGGCCACCGCCACGACCGTCTGGAGCAGGCGCAGCTGGAGTGCGGCGGGGGTGTCCTCCATCTGCTGCGCCGCCTCGGCCAGCTTCTTCGACGCCTGGAGCTCGGCGTCCGCGTTGATGATCCGGGCCCGCCGCTCCCGGTCGGCCTCCGCCTGGCGGGCCATCGAGCGCTTCATGGTGTCCGGCAGGGAGACGTCCTTGATCTCCACGCGGTCGACGCCCACGCCCCAGCCGATCGCGGGACTGTCGATCATCAGCTCCAGGCCCTGGTTGAGCTTCTCCCGGTTGGAGAGCAGATCGTCCAGATCGCTCTTGCCGATGATCGAGCGCAGCGAGGTCTGCGCCATCTGCGAGACCGCGAACCGGTAGTCCTCGACGTTCACGATCGCCGACGGCGCGTCCACGACCTTGAAGTAGACGACCGCGTCCACCCGCACCGTGACGTTGTCCCGGGTGATGCCCTCCTGGGCCGGCACCGGCAGCGTCACGATCTGCATGTTGACCCGGCGCAGCCGGTCCACGCCCGGCACGATCACGGCGAGCCCCGGCTGGCGCACCGCGCCGCGCAGCCGCCCGAGCCGGAAGACGACCCCGCGCTCGTACTGCTTGACGACCCGTGCCGCGGCGGCGAAGTAGACCAGCCCGGCGGCGCCGGCGGCCGCGGCCACGGTGAGCAGCTCCTCGACCATGACGACCTCCCTGTCAGAGGTCCGGTGTACCCGCTTATTAGACGATATGCCCAGGTTTGCGGTACGGGTATGCCTCGGCCCGGCTCAGGCGGCTCCGGAGGCTTCGACGAGCGGCTTCGCGTCCCGCGCCAGCGCGGTGAGGCGGGAGATCGCGCGGAAGTACTTCTTGCGGTAGCCACCCTTCAGCATCTCCTCGCTGAACAGCTGATCGAAGGGCAGACCCGAGGCCAGCACGGGCACTTCACGGTCGTAGAGCCGGTCCGCGAGGACGACGAGCCTGAGGGCCGTCGACTGGTCCGGGACCGGCTGTACGTCGGTCAGGCAGACCGCCCGCACGCCGTCGGTCAGCGCGCCGTACCGGCTGGGGTGGACCCTGGCCAGGTGCTCCAGCAGCCGGGGAAAGTCGTCGAGGGAGGCGCCCTCGGTGGCGTACGCCGCCTTCGTCACCTGCTCGTCGCCGTACGGCGCCGGTGCCTCGGGCAGTCCGCGGTGGCGGTAGTCCTCGCCGTCGATGCGCAGCGGGCGGAAGTGCGCCGACAGGCCCTGGATCTCGCGCAGGAAGTCCGCCGCCGCGAAGCGGCCCTCGCCGAGCTTGCCGGGGAGGGTGTTGGAGGTGGCGGCGAGCGCGACCCCGGCGTCCACGAGCTTGCCGAGCAGGGTGGAGACGAGGACCGTGTCGCCCGGGTCGTCCAGCTCGAACTCGTCGATGCAGAGCAGCCGGTGGCCGGAGAGGGTCTGCACCGTCTGCTGGAAGCCGAGGGCGCCGACCAGGTTCGTCAGCTCCACGAAGGTGCCGAACGCCTTGAGGGAGGGCTCGGCCGGAGTGGCGTGCCAGAGGGAGGCCAGCAGGTGGGTCTTGCCGACGCCGTAGCCGCCGTCCAGGTAGACGCCCCGGGGGCCGGGCGGGGTCTTCGGGGCCTTGGGTCTGCCGAGGCCGAAGAAGCCGCGCCTGGCGGAGCCGCCCACCGCGTGCGCTCCGCCGAGGCCCGCCGCGAAGGTCTCCAGGACCTGGACCGCCTCGGTCTGGCTGGGCTGGTTCGGGTCCGGCAGGTAGGTGCTGAAGCGGACCGAGTCGAAGCGGGGCGGCGGGACCATCTCGGCCACCAGACGGTCCGCGGGGACGTGCGGCTCGCGGGAGCAGAGGGAGACGGGGGCCGCTTCGGCTATGGGGGCTTCGCCGGCGGTGGGGGAGCCGGTGGTGGAGGAGCCGGCGGAGGGAGAGGAGGACACGTCTATCGATTTTAGGGGGTGGTCCGCGGGGGCGTCCGGCGCGGCCCCATGCTCCTGCGCGCGCTCCTGAGGCCCGCCCCCGCGCCCCGTGGAACACTTCCCGCATGCGACACCTGTTCCCTGTGACCGATCAGACACTCGAATCCGGGACGGCAGACCGGGAGTGGAGTCTCGGCGAGCTGGCCGACGCCTACGCCTATCCCGACACCGCCGAGCCCTGGCTGCGCGCCAACATGGTGTCCACCCTCGACGGCGCCGCCCAGCACGACGGCAGGTCGCAGCCGATCTCCAGCGCGGCCGACATGCGGATCTTCGGCACCCTGCGGGCGCTGGCGGACGTGGTGGTCGTCGGCGCGCAGACGGTACGGCAGGAGGGGTACCGGCCGGCCCGCGCGCGGGCGGAGTTCGCGGACCGGCGGGAGGCCGCCGGGCAGGCGCCCGCACCGGCCGTCGCGGTCGTCACGGCCAGTCTCGACCTGGACTTCTCCCTTCCGCTGTTCACCGAGCCGCTGGTGCCGACGGTGGTCCTGACCGGTGCCTCCGCCGCCCCGGACCGGATCGCTGCGGCGGAGCGGGCGGGCGTGCGGGTGGTGCTCGCCGGTGACGGCGCGGGCGTGGAGCCGGAGCGCGCCGTACGCGGGCTCGCCGGGCTCGGGTACCGGCGGCTGCTGACCGAGGGCGGGCCGACCCTGCTCGGACAGCTGGTGGCGGCCGATGCGCTGGACGAGATCTGTCTGACGGTGTCCCCGATGCTCACCGCGGGGGGCGCGCAGCGGATCGCCGGGGGCCCCTCGGTCGAGGTGCCCAGGAAATTCGCACTGGTGTCCCTGCTGGAGGAGGAGGGCTTCCTCTTCACCCGGTACGGGCGGGCCTGACGGGGGTCGCGGGCGCCTTGGGGTGACGGTTCGGTCTTGTGATCCCGAGAACGGCGGAATCACCCGTTCCGTTTAGCTTCCGGCGGGCACACTAAAACTCGCAGTCCCCGTGCGACCACGGGGCAGGATGGTTTCCGCAGGGCCTCGCACGGCCCTGCAGGAGAAGGGGCGCCTGGTGTTCAGAAGCGTATTGATGATCGAGAAGGCCCTGACGTCCGCGGACGTGGAGTTCGTCACCACGTTGCACGGGGACGTGCCGGTCTCCTTCCATGTGCTGCTCCAGCCGCGCGGTGACCAGGCCGATCGCCTGTTGCGGGCCATCGACGACGTGGCGCTGGGCGAGCTGGACGAGGCGGCACGGGAGGGCGACACCCCGGAGGGGGAGGAGGCGAAGGGGTTCGGCGAGCGGGCCCTGGAGGTCTCCCTCACGGCGTTGCGGGCCTCCGGGAGCGAGGCGGACGGGCGGCTGGTCGAGGATCACCCGCTGGACGCGCTCAGATCGCTGGTCTCCGAGACCGGCGCGGACGAGGTGATCGTGCTGACCGATCCGCACTACGTGGAGGAGTTCTTCCACCGGGACTGGGCCTCCCGGGCCCGGCACAAGGTGGGGGTACCGGTACTGAAGCTGTTCTCGCACAGCAAGGCCTAGTGCTCCGGGGGACCGGCGCACCCCATAGGCTGGGGGCGCCTTCACCGTCGTACCGGATCTTGGGAGATATGCACATGGCAGCCGGCCTTCCCTCCGCCATGGACCGACCGCACTTCATCGGCATCGGCGGCGCCGGTATGTCTGGCATCGCGAAGATCCTGGCGCAGCGCGGAGCCGCCGTCGCGGGCAGCGACGCCAAGGAGTCCGCCACCGCCGAGGCCCTGCGGGCGCTCGGGGCGACCGTGCACATCGGGCACGCCGCCGGGCACCTCGCCGACGACGCGAGCTGTGTGGTCGTGTCCTCGGCGATCCGAGCCGACAACCCCGAGCTGGCCCGCGCCGCCGAGCTGGGCATCCCGGTGGTGCACCGGTCCGACGCGCTCGCCGCCCTGATGGACGGCCTGCGGCCGATCGCGGTGGCCGGTACGCACGGCAAGACCACCACGACCTCGATGCTGGCCGTGTCGCTGAGCGAGCTGGGCCTGAACCCGTCGTACGCCATCGGCGGCGACCTGGACGCGCCCGGTTCCAACGCGCTGCACGGCGACGGCGAGATCTTCGTCGCCGAGGCCGACGAATCGGACCGCAGCTTCCACAAGTACGCGCCCGAGGTCGCGATCGTGCTCAACGTGGAGCTCGACCACCACGCGAACTACGCCTCGATGGACGAGATCTACGAGTCCTTCGAGACCTTCGCGGGCAAGATCGTGCCCGGTGGCACGCTGGTGATCTCCGCCGACCACGAAGGCGCGCGCGAGCTGACGCGGCGCGTCGAGGGTGTACGCGTGGTGACGTACGGCGAGGCGCCGGACGCCGACGTGCGGGTGCTGTCGGTGGTCGCCCAGGGGCTGAAGAGCGAGGTGACCGTGGTCCTGGACGGCCAGGAGCTGACCTTCACGGTCTCCGTCCCCGGCCGCCACTACGCGCACAACGCCGTTGCCGCCCTCGCCGCGGGCGCCGCCCTCGGCATCCCCGCCGCCGAGCTGGCACCGGCGATCGCCGCCTACACCGGCGTCAAGCGCCGCCTCCAGCTCAAGGGCGAGGCCGCGGGCGTGCAGGTCATCGATTCCTACGCGCACCACCCGACCGAGATGACGGCCGACCTGGAGGCCATGCGCGCCGCCGCCGGTGACGCCCGGATCCTGGTGGTCTTCCAGCCCCACCTCTTCTCCCGCACCCAGGAGCTGGGCAAGGAGATGGGCCAGTCCCTGGCCCTCGCGGACGCCTCCCTGGTCCTGGACATCTACCCGGCGCGCGAGGACCCGATCCCCGGCATCACCAGCGAGCTGATCATCGATGCGGCCCGGGTCGCGGGCGCGGACGTCACCCCGGTCCACGACAAGGCCGAGGTGGCCGCGGTCGTGGCGGGAATGGCGAAGCCCGGTGATCTCGTTCTCACCATGGGCGCGGGTGATGTGACGGACCTGGGCCCGCAGATCCTGGACCGTCTGTCCAAGTGAGGGGCTGAGGCTCATGTCGTACGACGTCGAGAAGCCGGACGAGCAGTGGCGCGCGGAACTGACCCCGGCCGAGTACGCCGTACTCCGGCAGGCCGGTACCGAGCCCGCGTTCACCGGTGAGTACACCGGCACCAAGACCGAGGGTGTCTACTCCTGCCGCGCCTGCGGCGCCGAACTGTTCACCTCGACCACCAAGTTCGAGTCCCACTGCGGCTGGCCGTCCTTCTACGACCCGAAGGACACGGACGCGGTGGAGCTGCTGTCGGACACCTCCCACGGCATGGTGCGCACCGAGGTGCGGTGTGCGCGGTGCGGATCGCACCTCGGGCATGTGTTCGAGGGGGAGGGGTATGCGACGCCCACCGATCAGCGGTACTGCATCAACAGCATCTCGTTGCGGCTGACGCCGGACGAGGGCTGAACCCAGGGCCGTACGCCGTACGCCCCTCGGCTGCTCCTGGTCGCCCCCTGTGGAAGGGCCGAAACATGGTCAACCCGCTTGCCGGGACGGGATACTTGAGGCTTGTCCCAGTTCGGGTGACCAGGGGAGCGGATCGGTGGACTCTGCCGTAGGAACGGGCCGTCAGGACGGACGGCATGCGGTGGTCGTGGGTGGGAGCCTCGCGGGGCTCCTGGCGGCGCACGCGCTCGCCGGACACGCCGACCGGGTGACCGTCGTCGAGCGCGACCGGTTCCCGGAGGGCGCCGAGCCGCGGTCCGGCGTGCCGCAGGGCCGCCATCCCCATGTCCTGCTCCAGGGCGGGCAGGTGGCCATGGAGTCGCTGCTGCCGGGCTTCCTGGGAGAACTGCGGGACGCGGGCGCGCCGTGGGTGGGCATGCCGTCGGACCTGGTGCTGTGGCAGGACGGCCGCTGGCTCCGCCGGGTGTCCGCCTCCACGCACATCTACACCGGGTCCCGTGCGCAACTGGAGGGGCTGGTGCGACGTCGGGTTCTGGCCAACCCGCTGATCGACGTGGTGGAGGGGGCCGACGTCGTCGGGCTGCTCGGGGACGCCTCGCGAGTGCGGGGCGTGCTGCTGCGGGAGCGGTCCGGCGAGAAGCGCGCCCAACCGCGGCCGCTGGAGGCCGACCTGGTCGTCGACGCCAGCGGGGCGGGGACCAGGGCGCCGCAGTGGCTCGCGGCGATCGGTGCCGCCGCCCCGCACGAGGAGGGGCTCGACACCGGGCTCGCGTACGCCTCCCGGATCTACCGCGGCCGCGGCGGTGTCCTGGACGGCGAGACCCTCGGCTACTACGTCTATCCCGGCCCCGGCCAGCTCAACGGCGGCGGTGCGCTGCCCCTGGAGGACGGCACCCACCTGGTGATCGTCTCGGGGCTGCGCGGCGACGAACCGCCCGCGGGCGACGAGGAGTTCGTGGCGTACACCAAGCGGCTCGGCCATCCGCTGCTGGACCGCTGGATCGACGAGGCCGAACCGCTCTCCCCGCCGTTCGGCTACCGGCGCACCGCCAACGTCCGCCGCCGCTACGACCTGCCCGGCCACCCGGCAGGATTCCTCGCCACCGGCGACGCGCTGTGCACCTTCAACCCGATCTACGGCCAGGGCATGGCCGTGGCCGCGATGAGCGCCGTCGCCCTGCGCGACACGCTCGCCGACCCGCGCCGCACACCCTCCACCCGGCGCGTCCAGCGGGCGCTGCTCGCGGCGTCCCGGCAGGCGTGGGACATCTCCGCCGGGGCCGACCGCGCGATGCCCGGCGCGATCGGCAACGCCCTCGACGCCGGCCCCGCGGACCGGGTCGCGGGCTGGTATCTGCGCCGGGTCCAGCAGCGCGCACCCGGTGACCCGGTCGTGGGCCGCGCCTTCCGTGCCGTGCTGACCCTCTCCGAGCCCGTGGCCGCGCTGTTCGCGCCGCCCGTGGCCCGTGCCGTCCTCTTCGGCCCGCCGGCGCCGACCCCCGCGGAGCCGCCCACGGAACCGGAGCGACCGGTCTAGACCTTTCTGGGGGTGTCGGGCATGATCAGGGCATGGAGAGAGCACATCTGCCGACCACCGAGTCCGCTGTCGTGGCGATCCGTGACCTCGCGGTGGAGTTCGGGGTGAGCATGTCGGTCACCGACGACATCGGTGCGGACCAGACCTCGCGCCGTACGTCGGCCGAACTGTTCACCGTGTTCGACCCGGACGGCTCGCTGCCGCACGAGGCGTTCGTGGAGCTGATGGGGTCGCCGTATGTGAGCGTGCGGCTGTTCCCCGAGGACGACGCGAGGATCACCGTCGACGGCGTGGAGTTCCACGATGTACCCCGGGACTCCGTGCCCGGGTTCCTCAGATCCGTCTACGGCGGGCTCGCCCGGACCAAGGGCCGGCTGTTTCCGCCCGGGCAGTGGCTCATCGTGCCGCTCCCGGGGGACGAGACGTACAAGGAGTTGATCGTGGACACCAGCCTCACACCGTGGCTGGCGCGTAGCGCGCGATGACCTCGTCCAGGTAGGCGGGGCCGAAGCCGAAGTGCGCGGCCTCGGGGACGTAGGCCCGCATCCGGCGGGTGGAGATCCGCACGGACTCGGGCGGCACCTCGTGCGCGACGCGGCGTGCCCGCAGGCCCATGGCCTTCTCCACCGCCGTGACGATCTCCTCCGCGGAGTGGGAGATCCCCGAGGCCACATTGACCGTACGGCCGTGGACTCCCCGCTCCAGCAGCCGGTTCAGCACCGTCCCGAAGTGCCGTACGTCCAGCAGGTCCCGGCGCGCCCCCTGGTGGACGGTGACCGTGCCCGAGCGGATCTGACGGACCAGCGACGGGATGAGCTGGGCCGGGTTCTGGTCCGGGCCGACCAGATGGCTCAGGCGCAGGACGAGCGCGGGGGCGCCGGAGGCGGTGACGAGCCGTTCCATCGCCAGCTTGTGATGGCCGTACGGCGTCAGCGGGGTGATCCGCGCGCTCTCGCGGCCCTCGCCCTGTCGGCCGTACAGGCCGGTGGCCGCCGTGGACAACAGGACCAGCAGCCGGTGCTGTTCGAGGCAGCGGCGGGCCGTGTCGGTCACCAGCCTTGCCTCGCGGGCGAATTGCTCCGGCGCGGTCTCCGAGGTTCTGGAGACGCCCGCGGCCAGGACGGTCACCCGGTGGTGCGGGAGCGGGTGGCGGCGCAGGTGGCGGGCGATGAACCCGTCGCCGATGACTTCGGCGGTCATGCGGGAGCGAGACGTCCGAGGACGGCGTCGGCCGCGGTGCGCGCGCCGCCCGCGCGGCGGATCTCCTCGCGCATCGCGGTGAGCCGCGCGCGTACCCCGTCGTGCGCGTGCAGGCGCAGGGCCGTGGTACGCAGGGCCGCGGAGGTGACCGAGTGGAACGGGATCGCCGTGCCCAGGCCCAGCTCGCGAACGCGCCTCGCCGTACCGGCCTGTTCGGGCAGCCGGGGGACCACCAGGGACGGCACGCCGTGCTGGAGGGCCTCCATCGTGGTGGCCATGCCCCCGTGGTGGATCGCGAGGGCGGCGTGGCGCAGCACGGCCCGGTTCGGCACCCAGGCGCGGGCCTCCACGTTGGCGGGGAGCGGGGGCAGTTGTGCGCAGCGGTCGCCGGTCGCCATCACCACGTGCCAGGGCAGGCCGGTGAACGCCTCGGCGACCGTCGCGAAGAACTCCGGGTGGGCGTGGTCGATCGAGCCCAGGGAGACCAGGGCGACCGGGGTGTCGGTGTCGGGCGGGGTCCAGCCCGCCGGTTCCGGAGCCGGGGCCGGGCCGACGAAGGCGTACTCCTCGCCGAAGGTGTCGCCGTCCGGCTGGAACGAGCGGGGGATGAGGACCAGTCCGCCCGACAGCGCCGTGTTCAAGTGGTCCCGAGCCGTGGTCCGTACGCCCTCCTCGGCCAGGAACTCCTCCAGCCGGGACAGGAATTCGGGGGCCACGGGGTTCGCGGTGGGCGATCCGGGCGGGGCCAGCGACCAGTGCTGGGGCGCCGCGAGATACGTCCAGACCTGCATCGACGGGATGTCCCACTTCGCGGCGAGGACGCTGCCCGCGCCCGCCGGGTCCTCGGTGAGGACCAGGTCGGGGCGGTTCCGCGCGAAGGCCGCCGCCAGCCGGGGCAGCGTGGCGCGGGCGTCGTCGAGGTAGAGGAGCGGCAGCCGTCGGATGTCCGTGGGCCAGTCGGCGGGGTCGGCGGGGAGCGAGGAGCGGACCGGTACGGGGGTGGCGCCCGCGGACTCCACCAGGGGCGCGAACTGCTCGGTCGTGGCGTAACTGACCTTCACACCGCGCCGGACGAGTTCGGCCACGGTGCCCAGCAGCGGGCCGATGTGGCTGTACGCGGCGGCCGTGCAGACCGCCACATGCCGGGCCGCCGCCCCCGGTTCAGCGGGCGCCGGCACCGTTCACCGCCTCCCGTCGGGTGCGGAGGTCCTCCAGGCTCCTGAGGAGGTTCGGGAGGGTGTCCGGCTGGTTGCCGTCATGGCGCCCGGTCGTCATGCTCAGCCCCGTGACCGGCGCTCGCAGTACGACATTGGCGCGCCGCTCAAGACGCTCCCGGTGGTCCGTCATCGCGGCGCTCTCCCAGCCGCCCGGAGGCAGCGCGGCGGCCAGTGCGATCGGCGCCTCGGTGCACTGCAGTGCCATCGTCACCGGGGTGTCGGCGAGACCCTGGGCGAGGCGGGCGATGAAGTGCAGGCCCGCCGGGTAAACGGCGATTCCGTCGGGCCAGCTCGCCAGTTCCACATGGAGTTTCCGCGACTGCGGCTCCTCGGACCAGGAATCCTCGAAGACCAGCCGATTGGTGAGAACCGAAAGGCCCTCCCGGGTCACGAAACGCTGTGCGGAACGCGTGAGTACAATGCGCAATTCCACCTGCGGATAACTGACCTGGAACCAGTTGACCCATAGCGGAAGGAATGCGGCATTGGATGATCCGGTGCCGACCAGGAGAAGGCGTTTCACCCCGAGGGGAGGAATCGGGATGGGCGGCATTCCCCAGTTCTCTTCACTTGTCATCGCGTACTCCGACCTCCGGGGCGACAGGGTCCAGCCGTCTCCCGGGAGGCCGGGCCTCCCGGGAGACGCGTATCAGACCGATACTCAGCAACCGCACCAGGAGCAGCAGCAGGAGCACAGGATGGCCTGCGCCTCGTTCTCGTCCGCCTCGACGGTGAGGAGCTCGTCCTCGGTCAGGGCGTCCAGCTCCAGCAGGTCATCGGCCAGCAGGTCGGCGACGGGCATGGTGCCTCCTTCGACAATGGATATTCCGACGGATGGGAAATGCATCCGCGAGCCGCCCGAGGCCCGGGCGGCGGTCGCCATGCTGTCCGGGGAGCACCCCGAATTCTTCCGCCGCCCCGCTGGTTTCTGGCTCCCCGCACGAGTAGGAAGCCGGTGGGTCGCCTCCCACTCCGGTGCGAGACGCGGACTCACCTTCCGGTCAATGCGGCGTACTGGCTGCGGCGGCGCATACCTAATGGGCGGATTCCTTTGCTACGTTGCCGGTCCGATGACAGTTCTGCCCGCCCGGAGACACAGGTGGTTCGATGTCCCATATCGCCTTCTTCAACATTCCTGGAACCGGTCACGTCAATCCGACGGCGGGAATCGTCGCGGAACTCGTGAAGCGCGGCCATCGCGTCAGCTACGCGGTGACCGCACGCCAGGGCGCGGAGGTCGAGGAGGCCGGCGCCACGCTGGTGCCGTACGAGTCGACCATGCGGCAGACCCGGAACGCGATGAGCGATCTGGAGAGCGTCGACCGGTTCACCACGGGCGACTTCGTGCAGGTGCTGCGCGGCCTGGTACGGGAGACCGAGGCGGTGTACCCGAGGCTCGCCGAGGCGTTCGACGGTGACCGTCCGGACGTGCTGGTCCACGACGGGCTGTCCGGCTGGACCGGCCGCCTCCTCGCGCACAGCTGGGGGATACCCGCCGTGCGCAGCATCCCCACGCTGGCCGCGAACGAGCACTGGTCGCTCGGTACGGACGGGGAGTACGCGAGCTTCGAGCCGGAGCATGCCGGACTCACCGCCGTGTACGGAGAGATCGCCACCCTGCTGGCCGGGCTCGGAGTGGGCCTGACCGCCCAGGAGTTCTTCGGCGGCAGCGAGTCCGGACCGGCGCTGGTGTTCATCCCGCGCGAGTTCCAGTTCCGGGGCGAGACGTTCGGGGAGGACTTCCACTTCGTCGGACCGTGCTGGTCGGAGCGGCGGTTCGACGGTGAGTGGAGTCGGTCGGGTGGTGAACGGCCGTTGGTGTTGGTGTCGTTGGGGACGATTCACAACGATGATCTGGGGTTCTTCCAGGCGTGTGTGGATGCCTTTGCCGGGTTGCCGTGGGATGTGGTGATGGCGGTGGGGGACCGGGTGGATCCGGCGCGGTTGTCGGGGGTGCCCGGGCATGTGGAGGTGCGGGCGCATGTGCCGCAGCTTCAGGTGTTGCGTGAGGCTGATCTGTTCGTGACGCATGCGGGGATGGGCAGTGTGATGGAGGCGCTGTCGTTCGGGGTGCCGATGGTGGCGATTCCGCAGATGAGCGAGCAGCGGGCGAACGCGGACCGGCTGGCCGAGCTGGGACTCGGAACGATGCTGCACCGGACCGAGGTGACGGCCGACAGCCTGCGGCAGGCGGCGCTCGCGGTGCTGTCCGACGGCTCCTTCGGCGGCCGGGTGGCGGACATGCGGCGGCACCTCCGGCGGGCGGGCGGCGCTCGGGCCGCGGCCGATGTCATCGAATCCCTGCTGGTGCCCGCCGAGGCGGGACGATGAGCGCCCACATCGCGTTCTTCGCCCTGCCCGGACACGGTCATGTGAACCCGGCGCTCGGTGTCGCCGAGGAACTGACCGGGCGCGGGCACCGGGTCACCTTCGCCACGACCCGCAGGTTCGCCGACGCCGTGGCCGGGACCGGCGCGGTGCCGCTTCTCTACGAGTCCACCATGGACGGGCTGCCGGCCGACGACAGCGCCGAGGACCGCCCGGACCGGTTCGGCAGCGCGGACCTGGCGAAGGTGCTGCGCGATCTGCTGCGCGAGACCGTGGCCGTACTCGGGCCGCTGGACCGCGCGTTCGCGGCGGACCGGCCCGACCTCGTGGTCTACGACGACCCGTCCGGGTGGGCGGCCCGGCTGGCCGCGGCACGACGGGGCATTACGGCGCTGCCGTACCGGACCACCTTCGCGGCGAGCGCCGACTGGTCGCTCGCCAGTGACCGGACCGACGTCGATCCGCTGCACCCGGAGATCATGCGGGTGTTCCACGGTGTGGCCAAGCTGCTGGACCGGGTCAAGGTCCCGCTCGGGCCCAAGGAGTTGATGACCGGCAGCGAGTCCGGACCGGCGCTGGTGTTCATCCCGCGCGAGTTCCAGTTCCATGGCGAGACCTTCGGTGACGATGTCCACTTCGTCGGGCCCGGCCTCGGACGGCGGGCGACGGACGGTGAGTGGAGTCGGTCGGGTGGTGAACGGCCGTTGGTGTTGGTGTCGTTGGGGACGATTCACAACGATGATCCGGGGTTCTTCCAGGCGTGTGTGGATGCCTTTGCCGGGTTGCCGTGGGATGTGGTGATGGCGGTGGGGGACCGGGTGGATCCGGCGCGGTTGTCGGGGGTGCCCGGGCATGTGGAGGTGCGGGCGCATGTGCCGCAGCTTCAGGTGTTGCGTGAGGCTGATCTGTTCGTGACGCATGCGGGGATGGGCAGTGTGATGGAGGCGCTGTCGTTCGGGGTGCCGATGGTGGCGATTCCGCAGATGAGCGAGCAGCGGGCGAACGCGGACCGGCTGGCCGAGCTGGGACTCGGAGTGACGCTGCACCGCGGCGAGGTCACCGCCGGGACCTTGCGGGACGCGGCCGTCGGCGCGCTGGCCGACACCTCCCGCGCCCGGCGCGTCCAGGAGATGCGCGAGCACATCCGGCGGGCGGGCGGGGCTCCCGCCGCGGCCGATGTCGTCGAGTCCCTCCTGGATCACCGGTGACCCGGCCGATCGAGATCGACACCTCCGCCTTCTTCGCGGATCAGCACGGCTACTACGCCGACTTGAGGCAGACCCCGGGGCCCCGGCTCGTCCGCAACCCGCAGGGCCTCGACTACTGGCTGATCACCCGGCACGCCGACGCCCGGGCGGTGCTGCTAGACGACCGGTTCTCCAAGGACCCCCGGCTCGCCGAACAGGCGCTGAGTTCCGCCGGTTACGGCGTCTCCGGCGCCGACAGCTTCTTTCTGCCCCTGGTCAACAGCGACCCGCCGGACCACACCCGGCTGCGGCGGCTGGTCTCGGGGGCGTTCACCCCGCGCCGGGTGGAGGAGCTGAGGCCCCGGGTCGAGCGGCTCACCCATGAACTCCTCGACGCCGTCCCGGACGAGGGCGACGTCGACCTGATGGCGACGCTGGCCTTCCCGTTGCCGGTCCTGGTGATCAGCGAGCTGCTGGGTGTGCCGCACCGCAGCCGGGGCGCGCTGCTGACCTGGGCCACCCGGATGCTCACCGTCTCCGGCAACGGATCGGGGCCCGCGGACCGCACGCGCCGACTGCACCGCTGGTTCGCCTCCCTCGTGGCCGCGAAGCGCCCCCGCATCCGCACCGATCTGCCCCAGGACGAGCAACCCGACCTGCTCGCCGCCCTTGTGGTGGCGCACGACCGAGGACAGCGCCTCGACGACGAGGAACTCGTCGGCCTGCTGGTGCTGTTGCTCGTGGCCGGCCACGAGACGACGACCGGGATGATCGGCAACGCCGTCGACGCCCTGCTGCGCCACCCCGACCAGCTCGCGCTGCTGCGCGGCCGCCCCGAGTTGCTGCCCTCGGGGGTGGACGAACTGCTGCGCTACGAGGCGTCGTTGGCGCGCACCACGCTGCGGGTGGCACGGGAGGACGTGCGGGTCGCCGACACCGTCGTCCCCGCGGGCAGCGTCGTCAGCGTGGCCCTCTCGGCCGCCAACCGGGACCCGGAGGTCTTCCCCGAGCCCGACCGGCTCGACGTCACCCGGGCCCGCGGCCCCCATCTCTCCTTCGGCCACGGCATCCACTTCTGCCTGGGCGCGCCGCTCGCCCGGCTCCAGACGGAGACCGTCCTCGCCGTACTGCTCCAGCGCTTCCCGGAGCTCGCCGCGGCCGATCCGGACGCGCCCCAACTGTGGCGCCCCGTCGGGGACATGCGCGGGCTGCTGACGCTGCCGGTGCGGCTGCGACCCGCCGTCTGATTCCCCGTCCACCTTGACTCAGCGAGGAGACCCCGTGCCCCCACCCCCTCCCGACGCCCCCGCGATCGAGGTGCGCGGACTGCGCAAGGCGTTCGGGGCGACGCCTGCCCTCGGCGGAGTCGACCTCACCGTCGCCCCCGGAACCGTCTGCGGACTCCTCGGGCCCAATGGCGCGGGCAAGACCACGATGGTGCGGATCCTGGCCACCCTGTCGCTCCCGGACGGCGGTACCGCCCGCGTGGCCGGGCACGATGTCGTCGGGCACCCGGCCCGGGTGCGCGGGAGCATCGCGCTGACCGGGCAGTACGCCTCGGTGGACGAGGTGATCAGCGGCCGGGACAACCTGGAGATGTTCGCCCGGCTGTACCGGATGCGCGGAGCCGCCGTACGGCGACGGGCCGAGGAACTGCTGGAGCGGTTCGGGCTGACCGACGCGGCCCACCGGCCGGTGCGCACCTGGTCCGGCGGTATGCGCCGGCGCCTCGACCTCGCGGTCGGGCTGGTCGTCCCGCCCGTGGTGATGTTCCTCGACGAGCCCACGACCGGGCTCGATCCGCAGAGCCGGGCCGGGCTCTGGGAGAGCGTACGGGAGCTGGTCCGGGCCGGGACGACCGTGCTGCTGACCACGCAGTACCTGGACGAGGCCGACCAACTGGCCGATCGGATCGCGGTGTTGACGGATCCCGACGGTACCGGCGGCCGGGTCGTCGCCGAGGGCACCCCCTTCGAGCTGAAGTCCGCGCTCGGCGGGGAGTCCATCGACCTCACCGTCCGCCACGCCGAACAGCGCGGCCGGGCCGCCGAGATCCTGGCCCGCGCGGGCGGCCGGGCGCCCGTGCTCGCCGACGATCCGCGCCGGGCGACCCTCG
Source organism: Streptomyces cinnabarinus (assembly GCF_027270315.1). Taxonomy (NCBI): domain Bacteria; kingdom Bacillati; phylum Actinomycetota; class Actinomycetes; order Kitasatosporales; family Streptomycetaceae; genus Streptomyces; species Streptomyces cinnabarinus. Next base: position 6,866,230 of record NZ_CP114413.1, read on the forward strand.
CCGTCGGCTCCGGAGCGGTGTCCGGAACGGCCGTACTCGCCGCCGTACTGGGCGAGTTGGACCTCGCGGGGATCGCCGTGGAGGACCTCGCCCTGCGGCGCCCGACGCTGGACGAGGTGTTCCTCAACCTGCTGAACGGGCCGAGCCGAGACCGGGAGATGGCATGAGTGCGCCCCTGCCGCCGAGCGCGTGGCACACCTCCGAGGAGCCCCCGCTCTCCCGGCTGCGCTGGGCCGCCGGTGACGCGGCCACCGTCGCCCGGCGCTATCTGATCCATCTGCGCGGCGCCCCGGAACGGGCCGCCATGGCGCTGGTGATCCCGCTGCTGTTCACCTTGCTCTTCGTCTATGTGCTGGGTAGCAACATGCGGCCGCCGGGCGGTGTCTCGTACGTCGATTTCGTGGTGCCGGGCATGCTCGCGCAGATGGCGGTGTTCGGCATCGCGGCCAGTGCGGCCGTCGTGGCGGAGGACAAGGAACGGGGCGTCACCGACCGCTTCCACGCCCTGCCCATGAGCCGGACCGGTGTGCCCGTCGGGCAGTCGCTGGCCGAGTGCCTGGGCGGGGTCATCACCCTGGTGGTGATGGCGGTCTGCGGGCTCCTGGTCGGCTGGCGTCCCACGGCGATGGCCGCCGGGCTGGCGCTGCTGCTCCTGGCCCGTTACGCCTTCAGCTGGCTGGGCATGTGGATCGGCCTCGTCCTGCCCTCGCGGTCGGCCACCGATCTGGTCGGCATGCTGATGTTCCCGCTCACCATGATCTCCAACATCTTCGTCCCCACCGAAGGGCTGCCCACGGGGCTGCGGCTGCTCGCCGACTGGAACCCGGTGAGCGCGGTCGTGTCGGCCGTGCGGGAGCTGTTCGGCAACCCCGTCGCCGTACCCGCCGACGCCGCGTGGCCGATCGCGCACCCGGTCGCCGCCACGCTCGGCTGGTCCGCGCTGCTGCTCGCGGTCTTCGGCCCGCTGACGGTCGCCAAGTACCGCGCGCCGAGGCACTGAAGCGCTGAAGCCGAAAGGAGTCCCGTGAAAGCCCTCGTACTGGCGGGCGGTGCGGGCACGCGACTGCGTCCGATCACCCACACCTCCGCCAAACAACTCGTCCCCATCGCCAACAAGCCCGTCCTCTTCTACGGCCTCGAAGCCATCGCCGGCGCCGGCATCAAGGACGTAGGAGTGATCGTCGGCGACACCGCCGAGGAGATCGAGCGGGCCGTCGGCGACGGCTCCGACTTCGGACTGCGGGTCACCTACCTTCCGCAGCCCCGCCCGCTGGGACTCGCCCACGCCGTGCTGATCGCCCGCGAGTTCCTCGGCGACGACGACTTCCTGATGTACCTCGGCGACAACTTCATCGTCGGAGGCATCGGTTCGCTGCTCGACGAGTTCCGCACGCACCGGCCGGACGCCCAGCTCCTGCTCACCCGCGTCCCCAACCCCGGCGCCTACGGCGTCGCCACACTGTCCGCCGACGGACGCGTCACGGATCTGGAGGAGAAGCCGGAGCGGCCCGTCGGCGATCTGGCCATCGTCGGCGCCTATCTGTTCACCCCCGCCGTCCACGACGCCGTCCGCGCCATCGCCCCCTCCGGGCGCGGTGAGCTGGAGATCACCGACGCGCTGCGGCTGATGCTCACGCAGGGCCGGGACATCCGCCCGACCGTCATCACCGGGTACTGGAAGGACACCGGCACCGTCGCGGACATGCTGGAGGCCAACCGCAGTGTCCTGGAGGTGCTCGAACCCGCCGTCGAGGGCACCGTCAGCGCCGACAGCGAACTCGTCGGCCGGGTACGGGTGTGCGCGGGAGCCGTCGTGCGCGGTTCCCGGATCGTGGGCCCGGCGCTGATCGGCGCCGGCTCGGTGATCGTCGACTCCTATGTGGGGCCGTCCACTTCGATCGCCGAGAACTGCCGGATCGAGGACAGCGAGATCGAGTTCTCCATCGTGCTGAGCGAGGCGACCATCACCGGAGTGCGCCGGATCGACGCCTCCCTCATCGGCTGTCACGTCCAGGTCGCGCCCGCGCCCCGGGTGCCCACCGCGCACCGGCTCGTGCTCGGCGACCACAGCACCGTGCGGATCGCCTCATGACGCACTACCTCGTCACCGGAGCGGCCGGGTTCATCGGCTCGCACTTCGTCCGCGACCTCCTCGGGCCCGACGGCCCCCCGGAAGTCGAGGTCACCGTCCTCGACGCGCTGACCTACGCCGGGGACCCGGCCAACCTCGCGCCGGTCCTCGACGATCCCCGACTGCGGTTCGTCCAGGGGGACATCACCGACGCCGCGCTCGTCGAGAAGCTGCTGCCGGGCGGCTCGGTGGTGGTCAACCTCGCCGCCGAGAGCCATGTCGACCGGTCCATCGCCGCCGCCGGGGCCTTCGTGCACACCAATGTGCTCGGCACCCAGATCCTGCTGGACGCGGCCCTCGCCGCCGGTGCCCGGTGCTTCCTGCAGGTGTCGACGGACGAGGTGTACGGCTCCATCGACGAGGGCTCCTGGACCGAGGAGGCCCCCGTCCGGCCCAACTCCCCCTACGCCGCCACCAAGGCCGCTGCCGACCTGCTCGCCCTCTCCTGCGCCCGCACCCACGGCCTCGACGTCCGGATCACCCGGTGCAGCAACAACTACGGTCCGGGGCAGCACCCGGAGAAGCTGATCCCCCGCTTCGTCACCCTGCTGCTGGCCGGGCGGCCCGTGCCGCTGTACGGCGACGGCGGCAACGTCCGGGACTGGCTGCACGTCCTCGACCACTGCCGGGCCCTCCGGCTGGTCCTGGAACACGGCGCGCCCGGCGAGGTCTACAACGTCGGCGGCGGGACGCAGTTGACCAACCGTGAGCTGACCGGGCGGCTCCTGGACGCCTGCGGCGCCGGCTGGGACGCGGTGCGCCCGGTCGAGGACCGCAAGGGGCACGACCGCCGCTACTGCGTCGACGACGGCAAGCTGCGGCGCCTCGGATTCCGGCCCCGGGTTCCCTTCGAGCGGGGCCTGCTGGAGACCGTCGACTGGTACCGCCCGCTCACCGAACACCCCGCAAGAAGGAAGTGACCCGTGCGTGTCCTGTTCGCCGCCTTTCCCGTTGCGGCCCGTGCCTTCCCCGTGGCCCCGCTCGCCTGGGCGCTGCGGAACGCGGGCCACGAGGTGCGCGTCGCCACCCACCCGGACCTGGTGCGCGGGGTGACCGAGGCGGGGCTCGCGGCCGTCCCGGTGGGACAGGGCGAGGACCTCGCCGCGCTCACCGACCTCACCCGCAACCCCGCCCTGGCCGACCACCCTGGCGGCGGACTGCACATCGGCACGGGGGAGTGCCCCGACTGGGGCGCCCGGTGGTACCGGACGACCCGCGCCTTCGCGGCCCTGCGACCCCTGCTGGAGGAGCTGACCGGCACCGTCGTCCGCTGGCGCCCCGACCTGGTGCTCTGGGACCCCTTCTGTCTGCCGGCCGCCGTCGCCGCCCGGGTCGGCGGCGCCGCCCACGCCCGGCTGCTGTGGGGACGGGACAACATCGCCTGGCTGCACGGGCGTTCGGCGCGCTACCGGGACCAGTCACCGGGCTTCCCCGAGCCGCTGGAGGAGACCATGCAGCAGCTCCTCGAACCCTACGGACTGCCCTACGCGGAGGAACTGGTCCTCGGCCAGTGGACCGTGGACCCGATGCCACCCGGGATGCGCCTGTCCGCGCCGGGCGTCCGGTACGAGAATGTGCGCTGGGTGCCCTACGGCGGTGGTGCGACCGTCCCGGAGCGGCTGCGCGGCCGGCCGCTGCGGCCGCGGGTGTGGGTGGCTGGGGAGCGGCTCGGGGAAGCGCTGCGTGGGCTGGAGACCGAGCTGGACATCGAGCGGGTCCCCCTGCCCCAGCTCCTCCCGACCTGCTCCGCCGTCGTCCACCACGGCGGTGCCGAGGTGTTCGCCTCGGCCGCGGCGGCGGGCGTGCCCCAGCTGATCGTGCCGGAGCCGGCCTGGGACGAGGAGGCGGCGGCCGTACAACTCGTCCGCAAGGGCGCCGGAGTCGCCCTCGACCGGCGGGAGCCGAGCGCGGAGTCGCTGCGGGCGGCGCTGCTCGCGGTGCTGCGGGACTGCCGGGAGGGGGCGGCCGCCTGGCGCGAGGAGCTGGCCCGCCTGCCGGGGCCGGCGGAACTCGTCCCGGTGCTGGAGAAACTGACCAGCCATCACCAGCGGATCTGAGACCACGACCCCCACACCAGTGGGAGACCGGGCCCGCTCGCGTCCGCTCGGCGGAGGCAGGAATGCAGACTGCCGACGGACGACCGGGGCGGGGGCCCGCTGACACGATCGACCTCACGACTCGCCCGGGGCGCGCACGCCCGACCAGCAGAACGCGGAGTCCTCCACCATGCAGAGCACGATCGCGGCCATGCGTCCGCGGATGAGAACCGGCGTCTTCTTCACCCCCGCCCCCGAAGGGGACGGTGTGCTGCTGACCAAGGGCAGTGACATCGTCACCTTCCAGGGCACCTCGACCTACGCGTGGCTGGAGAAGCTGTCCCCGCACCTCGACGGCAGACACAGCGTCGGCGACCTCACCGCGAGCATGCGGCCCGCGACCCGGCAGATGGTCGAGCGGCTGGTCGGCGCGCTGCACGAGGCCGGCCTCGTCCGCGATGTCGGCGAGGACGAGGAACACACACTGTCCGAGGGCGAGTTGGAGGCGTACGCAGCCGAGATCGCCTTCGTCGAGGCGTTCCGCTCCTCGCCCGCGCTGCGGTTCCAGCGGTACCGCCGGACGCGGCTGCTGGTCCTGGGCTCGGGGTCCGTGCTCGCCGCCGCGGTCGAGGGCGCGCTGCTCACCGGTGTGGCCCGGGTCTCGGCGCGTCTCACGGGCAGCGAACCGGAGGTGCGGGCGCGGCTCGACGAACTCGCGGCGGAGGCCCGGCAGCGGGACGCGGAGCAGGCCCTGGACGCCGGGTCGCCGGACGCCGGTCCACTGGACGCTGCCGAGCTGCAACGAGCGGTGGAGGAAGCCGACTTGGTGCTGTATGCGGCCGATCGCGTCGACCCCGGCACGCTGTCGGCGGTCGACCGGGCGTGCGCGCGGCTCGGGCGGACGCTCATCCCCGTGACCCTTCTCGGCGAGGAGGCGTGGATCGGCCCGGTGTGTCCGGCGGACCGTCCGGAGACGCGCTGGGGGAGTCTGTGGCGGCGGCTGGGCAGCCCCGCGGCGGACGCGCGGAGCGACTTCCTCACCGGACCCGTGCCGGGCATCGTCGCCAACCACCTGGTGTTCCGCGCCTTCGAGTCCGTCACCGGGGTCGCGGAGGAGGACCTGTCGTCGGCCGGTGTCGTCCGGGTCGACCTGGAGACGCTTCAGACGTCCGCCCACCGGCTCCCGGTGGCCCCGGTCACCTCGGACGAGGACGAACTCGCCGAGCGGGCCGCCGCGTTGACCGACGAGCGGCTCGGTGTGCTGGGTCCCTTGACCGAGGCGCACTACGAGCAGTTCCCGCTGCGGGTCGTCCGGGTCGCCGTCGCCGACCCCGGGCGCCCCGGGGAGTCCTTCCCGGTCTGGGGCGCGGGGGCCGACTTCGCACAGGCCCAGGACGCCGTCCTGCGGCACGGGCTCGCCGCCCACGCCGTACGGCCGGGCGCGCTGCCGGCGGACGCCTCGGTGACCGGGTTCGCGCTGGCGGACGGCACGCGGAGGGACGTACCGGCGGACGCGGTGTTCGGGCAGTTCCCCTTCGGCACGGCCGCGGGGACGACACGGGCCGATGCCGTGGAGCGGGCGCTGCTGGACCATCTGACGCGGGGGGCGTTCATACCGCCCGAGGCGCTGGGCGTGGCGCTGGACGGGCTTCAACTCACCCCTGCCGCAGGCCGGTTCCGTGATCTGCTGCTGACCACCGGCGAGGAACTGTCGGTGTCCACGCTCCGGGCTCCCGCCGGGGTCACCGCCTACCTCTTCCGGCTCGGCGACGAGGCGACCGGGCCGAGCGAGCGCGGGGTCGGGTTCACCCCCGCCGAGGCCGCCGAATCCGGCCTGGGGCGCCTGCTGCTGGCCCACCAGGCCCACGCGCACGACCAGACCGAGTACGCGCCCGCACCCGAGGTCTCCCTGTGGGTCCCGGGCGAGGCCGCCGACGGGGAGCGGCACCGCGCGCTCGTCGAGGCCCTGCGCGCCGACGGACTCGAACCCGTCGTCGTACCGCTCGACCAGGACCCGGCCGTCCACGCCGTACTGCCGCATCTCGTCCGGGTGGTGCTGCTCGATGCGTGAGCACCCGACCCGCCCGGTCGCCCTGCTCGGCGACGGCGGCCTGCTCGACCGGGCCACCGCCGCCGCGCTGGCCCGCACCTTCCCGCTGGTACGGCCGGACCGCGGCGCCCTCGCCGACGCGCTCGGCTCCTGCGCGGCCGTCCTCGTCGCCTCGGACACCGCCGACACCACCGGCTACACCGACCTCCCCAAGGCTGCGGAGGCGGCCGGTGTCCCCTGGATCCCGCTGCGCACCGAGACGGACGCGATCCACGTCGGACCCGTGGTCGGGGACGCCTGCCCGACCTGCGCCGACTGGCGCCGCCGGCTCGCCCGCGACAAGGCGCAGCACCACGAGACCCTGCGCGCCCGCCACGGCACCGCCCTGGCCGCCCAGTTGTCGCCCCTGCGCACCCGGACGGCGGCGGCCGTGGCGGCCGAACTCGCCGTGGACCTCCTCGACGCGAAACTCTCCGGCCGAGGCGGGTCCGAGGACGTCGTCGCGGGGCGCCGCCCGGACGACCGCTTCATCCGTGTCGACCTGGCCTCGCTCGCCGTCAGCTCCCACCGCTATCTGCCGTACTCGCTGTGCGAGGACTGCGGCGGGCTGCCGCCCGACGGCCCCGAGGCGGCGCGGATCGTCCCGGCCGCCCGCCCGAAGCCCGCGCCCGACGTCTTCCGGGTGCAGAACGTCGTCGCGCGCGAAGGGGAGTTGTACGACATCTACGTCGACCCGGCGGCCGGTGTGGTGCCGTCCGTGGACGACGAGCGCGGCGGGCCGCTGCCCCGCGCGGTGGCCCCGCTCAGCTCCCTGCGCGGCAACAACTCGCAGCACGGGTGGGGCCGTACGACCAACTACCGCACCTCCCGGATCACCGCCGTGCTGGAGGCGCTGGAGCGGTTCGGCGGGGAGCAGCCCCGGGGGCGGCGCACCACGGTCACCGCGAGCCGACGGGAACTGGGCGAACGCGCCCTGGACCCGCACCTCTTCGGGCTCTACCCCGACGACCGCCACGACCTGCCCGGCTTCCCCTACATCCGGTACCACGAGGACCTGGTGATGCCCTGGGTGTGGGGCTGGTCCTTCGCCCGCGCCGAGCCGGTGCTCGTCCCGGAGCGGTACGCCTACTACGCGGCGCACAGCCACGACGACCCGCGTTTCGTGTACGAGATCTCCAACGGCTGTGCCATGGGCGGCTGTCTGGAGGAGGCCGTCCTGTGCGGGCTGCTGGAGGTGGCCGAGCGGGACGCCTTCCTGATGACCTGGTACGGGCGGATGCCGATCCCGCGCGTCGATCCGCACTCCGCGCGGGACCGCTCGATCCCCATGATGATCGAGCATCTGCGCCATCGGACGGGGTACGAGGTCCAGCTCTACTCGGCCACCCTGGAACAGGGCGTCCCGTGCTTCTGGGCGGTCGGCCTGGACACGCTCGGCGACCCGGGCAGACCGCGTGTCCTGTGCGCGGGCGGCTCCGCGCTGCTGGCCGAGAAGGCCGTCGTCAACGTCCTGCACGAGATGGCGCATCTGCTGGAGCACGCCAAGATCTACGACGCGGCGGAGCGGGAGCGCGCCGGGCGCATGGTGCGCGACCCGTCCCTGGTGAAGGTGATGGGCGACCACTCCGTGCTCTACAGCCACGAGGACGCCTTCGACCGGTTCGACTTCCTGCTGGGGGAGCGCGAGGCACGGCCGTTCGCGAGCTTCGAGGAGCAGTGGCGGTGGCCCGCGCACACCGATCTGCGGGCGGACCTGGAGGAGATGCTCCGCCGCTGTCTGGACCGGGGCCTGGACGTGGTGGTCGTGGACCAGACGACCCCGGAACACCGGGCGGGCGGCTTTGCCTGCGTCAAGGTGATGGTGCCGGGGACCCTGCCGATGACCTTCGGGCACCGGAACCGGCGGGTCGACGGAATCCCGCGGCTGCTGACGGTGCCGTACGAACTCGGTTACCGCGACCGTGAGTTGACGCCCGCGGACATCAACCCCCACCCCCACCCGTTCCCGTGAGGACTCCGCGGATGACCGCCGTCGAAGGGCCCGGCCGGGCCCCCGAGTCGCCCGGCGCACGGTACTGGCACCGCTCCCTGCACGACTACGCCGATCTGATCGGGCGGGGGCCGGGCGGCCGGGAGGGCGGACCGCGGGAACCGGAGCGGTTCACGCGCCACGGCTCACTGCCCCGGTATCCGCTGCCGTCGCCGCCGCGGACGCTCGGTCCGCCGAGCCGGGGTCTTGGCGCGCTGGGCCGGGGTCTCGGGGAGAGTGCCGGGGGGCGGGTCGTGCCGACCGCTGCCCTCCACTCGGCGCTGCTCCACTACACCTGCGGTGTCCTGCGCACCGAGTTCGGCCCGACCGCCCGCTGGCCCTACCACCGTGCCGTCCCCTCGGCCCGCTGCTTCGCGCCGGTCGAGACCTACCTGTGGACCCCGGGGCACGACGGACTCCCCGCGGGCGTCTACGCCTACGACCCGGCGCACCACGCCCTGGTCCTGCTGCGGGCCGGGGACTTCCGCGCCCTGCTCGGCGCGGCGCTCGGCACGGACCTCGACGCCGCCGTGGGTGCGCTGCTGCTGTCCACGGTCTTCTGGCGCACGGCCTTCCGGTACGGCGCCTACGCGTACCGGCTGTGCGCGCAGGAGGCGGGCCTGATGGCCGGGAACGCGCTGATGGTCGCGGGCGCGCTCGGGGTACCGGGGCAGCTGCGGCACCAGTTCCTCGACGGGGTGCTGGAGCGGCTGCTCGGGGTCACGCGCCCGGAGGAGAGCGTGGCCGCGGTGCTGCCGCTGTACGCGGGGCGGGGGGAGGCCGTACCGCCGTGCTCCGAGGCGGAGTTGCCGGTGCCCCCTGCGGCCTGTCGGCCGGCGGCTCCCGCGACCGGTGTCGGTGCGCTCGCCGAACTCGTCGAGCTGGATGCCGCCGCCCGTCTCACCGACACCGCGTTCTTCGCCCGGCTGCCCCACGAGGAGCCCCCGACCGCCGGGCCCGTCCCGGCCGGGGAACTCGCCGACCTGCTGCGCAGGCGTACCTCGGGAGCCCCGGCGTTCCACCCGAAGCCGCGGCCGGTGCCGGTCGAGGCCGTGCTGGACGCGGTCCGGCCCGCCTTCGCGCCGTATGCGTCCGACGCGGTGCCGGAGGGTTCCGCGCCGCCCGTCACGGCTCACCTGTGGGCGGTCGATGTCACCGGAGCCGAGGCCGGAGTGCACGAGGTGACCGCGGGCGGACTGCGGTACCTCGGTCCCGCCCGGTCCGTGGACCTCGGTCTGGAGGCGGCCAACATCGACTACCGCACGGTGAACGCCGTGGTGTTCCTGTCGGTGCCCGCCCGGCGGGCCCAAGTGACCTTCGGTGACCGGGGGTTCAGGGTGCTGCACCACGAGGCGGGGGTGGTCGCGCAGCGGCTGTGCGTGCTGAGCGCCGGGTCCGGGCTCGCCGCCCGCATCCACAACGGCTACGCCGCCGCACCACTGGCCCGCGCCCTGCGCCTGCCCCCGGGCCACGAACCGGTCTTCCAGATCGCCCTCGGCACCCCCGGCGCCGACGAGCGCTGCCTGATGCCCGTCCCGCACTGGAGGGCCGCGTGATCCTTTCGACTGCCTGGCGCCGCGCCGGGGCGGACCGCGTGGACGCCTCGACTGCTTTGCGTCGCGATAGGGCGGACTGCGTGGACGCTTCGACTGCTTTGCGTCGCGATAGGGCGGACTGCGTGGACGCTTCGACTGCTTTGCGCCGCGATAGGGCGGACTGCGTGGACGCTTCGACTGCTTTGCGTCGCGATGGGGTGGGCTGCGTGGTCTCCTCGGTCGCTCTGTGTCGCCACGGGGTGGGTTGCGTGACCCCCTCGGCCGCGCGGGAGAACCGCGTGAACTCTTCGACCGCCTGGCGTCGCCATGGGGTGGGCCGCGTGACCATCTCGGCCGCGCTGGAGGGGCGCGTGGCCGCCTCGGGCGCCCTGCGTCGCCATGGGGTGGGCCGCGTGAACCCCGCCATCACCCCCCACCCCGCACGGGAGGCTTCATGAGCGCCGCGACCGCCTCGACCGGCTCCGCCGCCCTGGAGTACCTCGCCTCCGGACACCAGCCGCCGGACGCGCTGCCCGCGGCCGATGCGATGCGGCTTCCGCCGGTTCACAAGCGCTACCCGGCGGCGGTCCGCCGGACGTTGCCGGACCGTCCTGAGGCGCGGGACGCGGACCCGCTGCGGCGGCTGTCCTGGCTGCTGCACCGGGCGGGCGGGCTGACCCGGATGCGCTGGATGAGCGGCATCATGCCGCTCGGTCTCGGCAGCCCGGCCGCCCGCCGGCAGCTCCTGTCACCCGGCCGCACCGCCGCCGCCTCCGGCTCCCGCTATCCCGTGGAGCTCTACCTCGCCCACCCCGCCATGGACGGCCTCCCCGCCGGACTGTCCCACTACGACCCCGTCCACCACACCCTGGAGAGCCTGCGCGAGGGCGACGGACGGCACCTGATCACTCCACTGCTCGCCGAACCACCCGACCGGGGAACGGAGTTCGTCCTGCTGCTGAGCAGTGTGCTGTGGCGCAACATGGCCAAGTACGGAGTCTTCGGCTACCGCCTGCAGAGCCTGGACGTCGGGGTGGCGACCGCGCAGGCGGTGGCCGCCGCTGAGGCGACGGGGCTGACGGCGACCGTCCATCTGCGGTACGAGGACGGCGCGTTGGACGAGCTGCTCGGCCTCACGCCCTTCGCGGAGAGCGTGTTCGCGGTGATCACCCTGCACCGGCCGGACGCCCCGCCGGCGGTACCCTCCGCGCGCCGGCACGGCGAGGTGCCCGCCGCCCGGCCCGAACCCGTGCCCATCAGCGAAATTCCCGCTCTGGCCGAGGCTGCCGCCCTGCACGCCGCCATCCATCGCGCCGCCCCTGGGGACTTCGGCGACGCCACACCCGCCCCCCGGCCGCTCCCCGACGGCCCTCGGCACCCCCTCCCGCCCACCACTCTCGCCCTCGCGGACGGCTTCCCGGGCCGCCGCACGGCGTACGGCTTCCGCCCGGCCCCGGTGCCCCGGCGGACGCTCGCCGCCCTGCTCGCCGCCGCGGGCGAACCGGTGGCCGCCGGGATCCCGGTCCAACTCGCCGGAGTCGTCCAGCGGATTCCCGAGGTGGAGACCGGCGCCTACCTCTACGACGCCGTGACCCACGCGCTGATCGGCACCCGGCGCGCCGACGCCGTACGGGACGTGCTCGCCGCGGCCAAGAGCCCCATGCTGGCCGACGAATGCCGTACCGCCACCGCGGTCCTCGCGCCCTGCGGCGATCCGCGCGCCGGGGTGGAGCGCCACGGGGACCGCTGGTACCGGGCGCAGAACATCGTGGCCGGTGCCGCCGCGCAGCGGATCGCGCTGGCCGCGGCGGCCGCCGGTCTGGAGAGCCATGTGCACTGCGACTTCGACCCGGCGGGCCTGCGCTCCGCCCTCGGTCTGACCCCGGGCCCGCTCCAGCCGCTCGTACTGGTGACCGTCGGCCCGCGCGCACCGGACCGCACGGATCCGCACCTGCCCCTGCGAGCCGGTTTCTGAACAGGAGGATGCACCCACTCATGGAGTCCTACGACGTGGTGGTGGCCGGTGCGCGCAGCGCCGGTGCCTCGGCCGCGCTGCTGTTCGCGCGGGCCGGGTACCGGGTCCTGCTGCTGGACCGCGCGGCCTTCCCCAGCGACACCCTGTCCACCCAGCACATCCACCGGCCCGGGCTGCGGCTGCTCAGGCGCTGGGGGCTGCTGGACCGCCTGGCGGCGACCGGGTGTCCGCCGGTGCGCCGGATCTCCTACGCGCTCCAGGACGTCCGGCTCGCCGGGCCGGTCCCCGTGGAGGAGGGCATCGATGCGGTGTACGCGCCGCGCCGGTACGTGCTGGACAGCATGCTGATCGACGCGGCCGTCGAGGCCGGGGCCGAGTTCCGGCAGGGGTGCGCCGTCACCGGGGTGCTCTGCGAGGGCGGCCGGGTGACCGGGGTGCGCTGTGGGACCGGCCGGGGCGAGAGCGAGGTGCGGGCCCGTCTGGTGGTGGGCGCCGACGGGATGCGCTCGACGCTGGCGGGTCTGCTCGGGGCGGCGGTGGAGCGGGAGGACGCGCCGCGCACCTGTGTGTACTACGGCTACTGGGAGGGGCTGCCCGCGCAGTTCGAGGTGTACGAGCGCACCGGACGGCTCATCGGCGTGGTCGGCACCCATGACGAACTGACGCTGGTGGCCGCCTACTTCCCCCAGTCGGAGTTCGCCGGCATCCGGCGGGACGCGGACCGCGCCTATCGGGAGGCCATCCGGACCACCGCCCCCGAACTGGCCGAACGCGCCCTGTCGGCCAGGCGGGTGGAGCGGCTGCGCGGCACCGGCAGCCAGCTCAACCACCTCCGTACCGTCACGGGTCCCGGCTGGGTCCTGGCCGGGGACGCCGGATGCCACAAGGACTCCATCACCGGGACCGGCATCAGCGACGCCTTCGAACAGGCCGCGCTGCTGGCCGAGTCGGTCGGCGCCGGGCTGCACGACGACCGGGAACTGGCGGCCGCGCTGGACCGCTACGCCGAGGGCCACCGTCGGCTGATGGAGCCGCGCTATCGCACCGCACTGGACACCGCACGGCTCGAAGTCACCGCGGAACGACTGGAGTTCACCCGATGGATAGCGAGCGACCCGACGTCCGCGAACGCCTTCCTGTCGGTGGCGGTGAGCCATGTCGACCCGGCCGAACTGCTTCCGGCCATGGGCTGAGGGCGGTGCCGGCGGTGGTCGTGGCCGCCGGCACCGCCCTCAGGGGTGCGATCAGGCCGCCGCGCAGGGGCGGACCAGACCCGTCTCGTACGCGAGGATCACGGCCTGCGTGCGATCGCGCAGGCCGAGCTTCTGGCACAGGTGATAGAGGTGCGATTTGACCGTCGCCTCGCTCAGCGAAAGCATCTTGGCGATCACCAGGTTGGAGTGGCCGTTCGCGACGAGTGAGAGCACATCGCGCTCCCGGGTGGTGAGCAGCGCGAGCTGCCCGGAGCCGGCGGAGGCGGCCACCTCGGGTGAGCGGTTGAGCAGTCGGCCGATCAGCTGCACGGCTTTCGGTGACTTCAGGACCATCGCGCCGCCGGCGATGTCACGGATGGCGGCGGGCAGGGTCCGGGGATCGCAGTTGCCCGGCAGTAAGCCGCGCACCCCGCCCTTCAGCGCCGACAGCAGCTCCGCCTGTTCGTTCCGGGAGCTGAGCATGAGGACGCCCGGCGCGCTGTCCGGGGCCATTCTCCGCAGACTGCGCGCCATGGCGATGCCGTCCACGGCGTCGGAGTCGTGGTTGATGAGTGCGACGTGCGGACGCAGGCTCTGCACGGCGGCGAGCATCTCGCGGCCGTCGAGGGCCTCGCCCACCACGCTGATGTCCGGTTCTCTCTCCAGGACGCTGACCATCCCCGCTCGCATCAGATGGCGCGGGTCGCAGATCAGGACCCGTATACAGTCAGCCCCAGTTGTGTTCGTCATGCTGTGAAATAACCCCCATGAGTGCATGATCCCGAAGACGGACATACGGGAAGCGGCCACGACCGATGGTCTGGACCACTCGTCTCGTCTGCAGAGTACTGATAGGTCGCCGCAAAGATCTAGCGACATCCGAGCCCGGCTTCGTCGCCCCAGGTGACGGCCGGTGGAGACGGAGTCGGAACCTCAACCTCCAGTCTGAGACGCAAATCCGGTCCAGGGACGGACGACACGTTCCGGCCACGGTGCGAGGGTGATCCGGTCGGTCGGCTCAGGGGGAACAGGTGCAGACTCAGCCGGAACTCGAACCGTTGCTCGATTTCAGCCCGTACCGGCTGCTCACGGAACCGGACGCGGTCCACCTGCGGATACGCGCCGAACCACCGGTCCGCCTGGTGCGGGAGGAGAGCGGCTTCACGTACTGGCTGATCTCCCGGTACGCCGAGGCCCGCCAGGCCCTGCGCGACCCCGGGCTCTCCAACGACCCGCGACGTCTCGGCCACGCGGTCGACACGGCGAACGCCTACTCCCCGATGGCCAACAACGACCCGCCGCACCACACCCGGCTGCGCGGACTGGTCTCCCACGGCTTCACCCGCCGCCGGATCAACGCCCTTACGCCGAGAGCCGAGTCGGTCACCGGCGAACTCCTCGACGCCGTCGCGCCCACCGGGCGGTCGGACATCATCGCCGACCTCGCCTTCCCGCTGCCCGTACTGGTCATCTGCGAGCTGCTCGGGGTGCCCACCCGGGACCGGGAGACCTTCCGCACCTGGGCCGCGCGCACCCTGTCCACCGCTGCCGGACCCCGTACCCGCGAGGAGCGTTCGCGCCGCCTGCGCGCCTACTTCACCCGGCTCGTCGCGGTCAGGCGAGCTGCCGTACGACCGGACCTGGCGCCCGACGAGCAGCCTGATCTGCTCAGCGCCCTCATCGTGGCGCAGGAGCGCGACAGCAGCCTCGACGACGAGGAACTCATCGGCCTGGCAGTGCTGTTGCTGGTCGCCGGGCACGAGACCACCACCAACCTGATCGGCAACGGACTGCTCACCCTGCTGCTCCACCCCGACCAGTTGCGGCTGCTCAGGGAGGACTCCGCCCTGCTGCCCTCGGCCGTCGAGGAACTGCTGCGGTACGAAGGCTCCGCGGGGCAGTCCTCCCTGCGCGTGGCGGTCGACGACGTCGTCATCGGCGGGACCGTGATCCCCCGCGGCTCGGTCGTCAACATCGGCCTGTCCCTGGCCAACCGGGACCCCGAAGCCTTCCGGGACTCCGACGCCCTCGACGTCCGGCGCGATCCCAACCCCCATCTGGCCTTCGGACACGGCATCCACTACTGCCTCGGCGCGCCGCTGGCCCGGATGCTCGCCACGACGGCGCTCGGAGCGCTGCTCGACCGGTTCGACGCCCTTCAACTGGCCGTCCCACCCGACGAGTTGCGCTGGCGCCAGATCAGCATCCTGTGCGGACTGACCGCACTTCCCGTCTCCTTCGCTCCTGTTCGTCCGGAAACGAGTGGCACGTGACCCTGATCGACCCGATGGCGGCAGCCAACCTCTACCGCCTCGCCTTCGGTTTCATACCCGCCCAGATGATCCACGCCGCGGCCCGGCTGCGGCTCCCCGACCTGCTGGCCGAAGAGCCCCTGACCACCGAGGAGCTGGCCGAGCGCACCGGAACCCGGGCCCCGGCCCTGCGCAGGCTGCTGCGGGGCCTGGCCACCCTCGGCGTGGTGGAACAGCGGGGCGAGGACGGCTTCCGGCTGGCACCGGCCGGCGAACTGCTCCGCTCGGACGTGCCGGGCTCCGTCCGCCCCATGCTGATGCCCTACTTCGGCGAGGCCGTCTGGACCTCCTGGGGACGGTTCACCGAGTGCCTGCGCACCGGACGGCCGTCCGTGGAGTCGGTCACCGGAGGCTCGGTCTTCGACCTGTTCGCGGCCGATCCGGAGCTGGGCGCGGAGTTCCACGCCGCGATGGCGGTCAGCGGCGGCGCGGAGGCCCAGGCGCTGGCTCGGTCCTACGACTTCGCCGACGTCAGGACCGTCGTGGACGTCGGCGGCGGCAACGGCGCCCTGCTCGCCGGAGTCCTCGGGCACCACCCCCATCTGCACGGGGTCCTGGTCGACACCCCGGTCGGCGTGGCCGGAGCCCCGGACACCCTCGCCGCCGCGGGCGTCGCGGACCGGTGCGTGCTCGTCGCCCAGGACTTCCTCGCCGCCGTGCCCGAGGGCGGCGACCGCTATGTGATCAAGAGCGTGCTGCACGACTGGGACGACGAGCGCTGTGTGACGATCCTGCGCAACTGCCGCCAGGCCATGGCGGACACGGCCCGGGTGCTGATCGTCGAGGTCGTCGCCCCGCCCGTCGCGGACACCACGACCGACCCCTTCCTCACCGTCAGCGACCTCAACCTGATGGTTCTGACCCATGGCCGGGAGCGCACCGAGCGGGAGTTCACCGGACTCCTCGATGCCGCCGGCCTCGAACTCACCGAGATCGGCGCGCCGCTCGGCTTCAGCGGCTACCGGGTCATCGAGGCCCGCCCCACCGCCGGACCCGTCCGATGACGCGGCAGGACGGCCGAGTGACGCGGCAAGACAACGGAGGAACGCAAGAGTTGGGAACCATCGAGGAAGCCACCGGCCAGGTCGGCCCGAGCACCCTGCGCAGACTGGCGGCGGCCTGGCCCCGCCGGGCCACCGTGCGCACGGACATGGACAAGGTCACCGGAGCGGGGGAGTACGACCCCGGACTGCTCGACTACCCCGTCGCGCTGATGCCGTTCGGCGAGCACCCCGACTTCCAGGGCGCCCCGCAGGACAAGCGGCGCACGGTGAACACCCTGGGCTGGATCGCGTACAACGAACGCGTCGTGGCCGCCGAGGAGTTCGTCGTCAACCCCACCTTCGAGAAGCTCGGCCACGCCGTGTTCCCCGGGGTGGACCGGTTCGAGGTGAAGGAGATCGTGCGGCAGTCCCACATCGACGAGGTGTGGCACACGTACATGCACATGCTCGGCATGCAGCGCACCCGGGAGGCCCGGGGCATCACCGCCGAGCCCGACTGCGGTCACCCCGTCACCAACCGGCTCCTGTACGAGGCGCAGGACGCCGCCGCCGAGCGCTGGAAGTCGGATCTGCTCCTGCTGCTGTGGACCACGGTCGGTGAGGTCAGCGTGAACGCCTTCCTCGACCTGATGGCCCGGGACACCACCGTGCAGCCGCTGCACTCCACGATCGCCCGGCTGCACGCCCGCGACGAGTCGGCGCACGGCCCGGTCATGGTCGAGGTGATGAAGGACGTCTTCGTCAACCTCTCCCGGCAGCAGCAGGACTTCTTCGTGGCGTCCCTGCCCGCCGCGATCAACGCCTTCTGCGCCGAGGACTTCGACTGGTGGCTGAAGGTCCTCCGGTTCGCCGGCATCCCCAAGGCCCGCGACATCGTCGAGGACTCCCGGGGCGGACAGGCGGAGCTGCTCGTCACCGACTTCTCCGGGATCCTGCGCATGCTGCGGGAGCTGGACGTGGCGGACCGGGTGGACTTCGACTTCGGGGCAGCCGCGGGCGCCACGGGGAGGGCGGCATGATCCTCACCGGTCCCGAGATCACCGAGGCCGCGAGCGACGGCCGGATCGTCATCTCGCCGTTCAACCCGGCCCAGGTGAACCCCAACAGCTACAACGTCTGCCTCGGCGACAGGCTGCTGACCTACACCGACGACGTCATCGACCCCTACCGGCCCAACGCCACCCGGGAGATCATCATCGGGGAGGACGGCTATGTCCTCAGGCCCGACCAGCTCTATCTCGGGCACACCGTGGAACAGGTCGGCTCCGACCAGTACGTGCCGCTGCTCTTCGGGCGGTCCTCGGTCGGCCGGCTCGGGCTGTTCGTGGAGATCACGGCACCCATCGGCGACATCGGCTTCCACGGCCAGTGGACGCTGATGCTCTCCCCGGTCCAGCCGCTGCGGGTGTACCCGGGGATGAAGATCGGCCAGATCATGTTCTTCGTGTCGCTCGGCGAGGTCGACCTCTACCGCGGCAAGTACCAGTCCTCGGCGGGCCCCCAGGAGTCCCGCTACTGGAAGGACGTGGCGGTGCCGACCACATGATCCTCACCAGGGAGGCCATCGCCACCGCCGTGGAACGCGGCGACATCGTCATCGAGCCCTTCGACCCGGAGCGGATCTCGCCCAACGCCTACGACTGGCACCTCGGCGACCGCATCCGGGTCTGCGAGGGCGACGAGCTGGACGCCGCCGCCGCGACCCGCGTCACCGAGCACGTCATCCCGCCCGAGGGCATGGTGCTGCGGCCGGGACGGCTCTACCTCGGCGTCACCCATGAGCGCACCCACTCCGAGCGCTACGCCCAGATGATCAACGGCGACCGCAGCCTCGGCGCGCTCGGTGTCTGGGTCCATGTCTCCGCCCCGCTCGGACACGTGGGCCACGCCATCCGCTGGACCCTGGAGATCCGGGTGGCACGGCCGGTGCGGGTCTACCCCCGCATGCCCTTCGGGAAGATCGTGTTCCTGGTGGCCGAGGGCGCGATGTCCAGCTACCAGAGTCTGGGCCGCAAATACACCCGGACCAGCGGGATCGACATCTCGCGGCTGTACGAGGAGCTGCGGTGAGCGCGCCCCGGACCCTGACCGGACTCGACCTGCCCTGGGGCAGCCCGGGCGGCAGCGTCGAACTGCTCAAGGATCTGTACCTGGACCCGGACGGGCCGCTGAAGGCGAGCGCGTTCATGCTCGTCCCGGAAGACGGCTCCCCGCCGCCCGACGAGAGCACCCTCGCCCTGCTCGACGTCCCCGGCAAACAGCTCAGCGGCGAGGGCTTCTGGGCCTACGTCGACCGGCTCACGGACGCGGTCACCGCCCGCTTCCCGCACACCGAGCAGGACGTCGTGCACCTCCAGCACCTCGCCTTCGGCGCCACCCCGGCGCTCCTGCGGGGCTATCCCAAGCAGCCCGCCATCGGCCTGGTGCACGGCACGGACCTGCTGTTCGCCGCCGAGTACGACACCCAGGGCGCGGTGCTGCGGGAGGCCGTCGAGGCGGCCCGCTCCCTGGTGGTGCCGACCGCCGGGATGGCCGACCAACTGCGCCGAGTGGCCCCGGAGACGGACAGCGACCGTATCGTCCACATCCCCTGGGGCGTCCCCGACGCCCTGCTGGCCGAACCACCGGTACGAACTCCTCGGGACGGCGGGCCACTTCGGGTCCTCTACGCCGGCCGCCTCACCGCGGAGAAGGGCGCCGCCGAACTGGCCGCCGCGCTCTCCGGGGTACCGGGTGTGCGGCTCAGCATGGCCGCGCCGGTCGCCGAGTTCCGGCGGCTGGCCGGGGAACGGGACCTGTCGGCCGTACGGCATCTGGGGTGGCTGAGCCGCCGGGAGCTGTGGGCCGCGTTCGCCGGGCACGATCTGCTGGTGGTGCCGTCCGCGAAGCTGGAGGCGTTCGGTCTGGTGGCCGTGGAGGCGCAGGCCTGCGGACTGCCGGTGGCCTACCAGCCGGTGCCGGGGCTGCGGGACGCGCTCGGCGACTCGGCGCTGCCGCTCGATCTCCTCGCCGACCCCCGGCGGGCGCTCGCCGAGCTGACCGGGCTGCGGGACGACCCCGGCGCGCTGGAGGGCCTGCGCCGGTCCGGGTTCCGCAACGCGGCGCGCTTTCCGCTGTCCAGGACCGCACGCGACCTTGCCGCCCTCTCCGCCCAGGTGCGGTGAGCCACCGACCGTCCGAAGGAACCGACATGTACACCGCCGCGCTGTTCGACCTCGACGGCACCCTGATCGACACCGAGCCCCGCAGCCATGAGGCGTGGTCGCGGCTCTTCCGCAACCACGGCGTCCCCCACGACGAGGCCACCATCCGGGGCTTCGCCGGGCGGCCCCCGCGCGAGGCGCTGCTCGACCATCTGCCCCGCTTCCCCGGACACACCGTCGACGAGCTCTTCGCCGAGGCCCTCGCCTACACGGCCCTCCCCGACATGCCCCCGGTCGGCGCCGTTCCCGGTGCCCTCGAACTCCTCGCCCGGCTCAAGGAGTCGGGGGTCCCGCTCGGGCTGGTGACCTCGGGCACCCGGGACTACGCCCGGCACGAACTCGGCGCGGTCGGGGCGCTGGACCTCTTCGACGTGCTGATCACCTCCGACGACGTCAGCCGCGGCAAGCCCGATCCGGAAGGCTGCCTCAAGTGCTGTGCGGCGCTCGGGGTTTCACCCGGAGACGTCGTGGTCTTCGAGGACGCCCCGGCCGGGGTCGCGGCGGCGAAGGCCGCCGGTGCCGACGTGGTGGCGATCACCTCCACCCAGTCCGCCGAGGCGCTGGCCGCGGCCGATCTGATCGTCCCCGATCTCACCGGGATGACCTGGCCGCCGCCGACCCCCGCGACGGCCGCCGCGACCCGGACGGAGGCCTGAGCCATGGGCGAGGCGATTCTCGAAGTCGTCGTCACCTCCGCCGAGGAGGCGCGGGCGGCCGTCGCGGGCGGCGCCCACCGGCTGGAGCTGGCGGCCGACATGGACGCCGACGGAATGACCCCCGCGCTCGCGGAGTTCGTCCGCACCCGCGACGCCGTCACCGTGCCGGTACGGGTGATGCTGCGCGACAAGGGCGGCTTCCAGGCCGCCGACCTCGACGCCCTGCGCGCCGCCGCCGGGGCGCTGCGCGCGGCGGGCGCCGAGGAGTTCGTCCTCGGCTTCCTCACCGCGGACGGCGCACCGGACCTGCTCGCGGTCCCCGCCCTGCTCGACGCGGTGCCGGGCTGCCGCTGGACGTTCCACCGGGCGGTGGACCACGCTGCCGACCGGACGGCGCTGCGGCACGCCATCGAGGGGCTGCCCGGCCTGGACACCCTGCTGTCCGCGGGCAGCGTCGCCGGTGTCGCGGACGGTCTGCCCACCCTGCTCGCGGAGGCGGACCGCCAGGGGGAGCCGGGCCACACCGTGGCCATGATGGCGGGCGGGGGACTCGGCGCCGGGCACGTGCCCGCGCTGCGCGCCCGGGGCGTCGACGCCTTCCACGTCGGTACCTCGGTGCGGCACCGGGGCTGGGACAGCCCGGTCGACCCGGCCGCCGTACGCCGCTGGCGCGAGCTGATCGACGCCGCCGCCCGGACGGACGGGGGCTGACATGACGGCCGAGTGCGTGTTCTGCGACATCGTGGCGGGCCGGCTGCACGCGGAGATCCTCTTCGAGGACGAGCGGACCGTGGCCTTCCTCGACAACACCGCGGTGATGGAGGGCCACACCCTCGTCATCCCGCGTGCGCACGCGGCGGACATCTGGGAGATCCCCGAGGACGACGCGGCGGCGGTGATGCGCACCGTCCACCGCATGGCCGCGGTCCTCGACGGTGTGCTCAAGCCCGACGGCCTGACCCTGTTCCAGGCGAACCGCCCCGCGGGCTGGCAGGACGTCTTCCACCTCCACGTCCACCTGGTCCCGCGGGAGGACGCCGACCGCCTGAACCGCCCCTGGTACGTGGACCGCGCCGACCCCGAGGCCCTGGCGCGGACCCGCCGCCGCATCCTGGGGGAGGGGAGCGCGGATGCCCTCCGCTAGGGATCGCCCGACGACTTCCGCCCGCAGCGCGGGCGTTGCCGAGAACCGGCCGCGCCGGGCCCGCGCGGGGGGCGTCCCCGTTGCCGCCGCGCCGCCCGTGCTACGGGTGGACGACGAACCCGACAACACCGGCCCTAGTCCGTCGCCCGTAGCAACGTTGTCACGAACCGGTAGCGGGCGCCGCGGTACACCGAGCGGACCCAGTCCACCGGCTCGCCGTCCGCGGTGCGCGAGTGCCGGGTCACCAGCAGCATCGGCTGGCCCACGTCGGTGTGCAGCAGCGTGGCCTCGCACGGGGTCGCCAGCGTGGTCTCGACGGTCACCTCGCCCTCCGCCGCGTGCCCCGCCCCGGG
Source organism: Streptomyces cinnabarinus (assembly GCF_027270315.1). Lineage (NCBI taxonomy): Bacteria > Bacillati > Actinomycetota > Actinomycetes > Kitasatosporales > Streptomycetaceae > Streptomyces > Streptomyces cinnabarinus. Next base: position 6,887,851 of record NZ_CP114413.1, read on the forward strand.
GTTGCGGTGCGTCGTCTCGACCGCCAGTGGCTCGCCGTCGGCCAGCAGCAACCGCTCGACGCGCAGCACCGGTTCGCCGACGCCGACGCCGAGCAGCCCCGACAGCTTCTCGTCCGCGGCGACCCGGCCGACGTCAAGTGTCCGCGCGCCGGGTTCGACTCCCTGGGCCCGCAGATCCTCGGCGCAGGAGTCGAGGCGCAGGGTCCCGTACACCTTCGGACGTGCCACGAACGTGCCCTTGCCGTGCACCCGGTCCAGGCGTCCCTCGCCCGCGAGTTCGCGCAGGGCCCGCCGGACGGTGGTGCGCGAGGTGCGCAGCGCGACCGCCAGCGACCGCTCCGCCGGGATCGGCGCGTCGGGCCCCAAGGTCCGTGTCAACTCCAGCAACTGCTCCTTGACGCGGTAGTACTTGGGCGCTCGCGCACCGGCATCGGTGGTCATGCTCCTGCCTTCCGGCCGCTCGGCGGACTCCGTTATAGCCCCGGATACCCCTCCTTGGTCTAGTCCAATACTCGGCCATTCGGCCGCAGCACAAACGAGCCTGGAGCACCAGCCATGCCCATCCCTGACCAGCGTCTGCACCGGGCGGCATCGACCCGCCCCTACTTCAGCGCCGACGGCGAGACCTACCTCACCCCCACCCCCCTGCGCCGGATCGAGAAGTCCCGCCCCCTGCGCGTGCTCTCCGCGGAGGACTTCGCCTGCTGGCAGACGTACGGCTATGTCGTCGTCCGCGAGGCGATCTCCCCCGAGGCCGCGCGCGGCCTGCTGGAGTTCGCCTGGGACTTCCAGGGCCTCGACCCCGAGCGCCCCGAAACCTGGTACGAGGAGCGGGAGTTCCGCTCCGACCTGGACCGCGACCTGTTCGTCTACGGCTTCGTCGAGGCGTACCACCACCAGCTCATCTGGGACAGCCGCCAGAACCAGCGGGTCTACGACGCGTTCGTCGACATCTGGGACTGCGAGGAGCTGTGGACCACGCTGGACCGGCTGAACCTCAACCCGCCCAACATCAAGAACCGTTCGCGCTCCCTGATCGAACCCACCGAGCAGGGCTTCGACATCGAGCTGCACTGGGACGTCGACACCACCCTGGAAGTACTGCCCCAGCGCGTCCAGGGCATCATCGCGCTCAACGACACCGAGCCCGAACTGGGCGGGTTCCAGTGCTGCCCGGAGCTGTTCCGGCAGTTCGACCGGTGGCGGGTGGAGCAGCCCGAGGGCCGTGACCCCATCCGGCCCGCCGTCGACCGCCGGGAGTTCCCCCTGGTGCGGCCCGACCTCCGGGCCGGCGACCTGCTGATCTTCAACGGGCTGCTGGCGCACGGTGTGGCCCCCAACTCCGGCAGCGGCGCCCGCGCGGTCCAGTACCTCTCGATGATGCCCGCCCTGGAGGAACACGAGGAGCTGAGGCGCTCACGCGTCGACTCCTGGCGCACCCTCGGCACCCCCGACTGGAACGGCACCCTGCTCGGCGACGCGGTCCGGCCCGAGTCCCTCCGCTACGGCGCCGCCGACCTGACCGGCCTGGGCCGCAAGGTACTGGGCCTGGACTCCTGGGACGCCCGGTGAACGGGCACCGCGTCTGTCTGGTCCTGCCCACCAACCGGGCCTGCTCCCCGATGATCTCGGCGATCGGCGCGGAAGCGGCCCACGCGGTCCGGCACTTCGGCGTCGAGGTGCACCTGCTGATCCTCGACTCCTGCGACGAGCGGACGTTCGCCGAACACGCCCGGACCGTCGCCGCCCTCGCCCCGCACCCGCGCATCACCGTCCACCACCTCGACGAGACCCGGCAGCGGGACTTCCTGCGCACCGTCATCGACCGCGCCCGCGTCCCCAAGCCGGACCTGATGCTCGACCTGATGCTCCCGCCCGAGGTCTCCTACGGCGCCTGCACCAACCGCGCCTTCCTGATCGCCGCCGCCCTCGGCTGCCGCTCGGTGCACCGCCGCGACTCGGACTCCCGCTACCAGACCAAGGACGGCGCCCCGGTCTTCCCCGTCCACCCCGAACTGACCGCACTGGGCAGGCGGGCCGTCGAGGTCTCGGCCGAGGTGTCGGAGACGGACCTGGATCCGGCGTACCGCGAACGCCCCGTCTCGATGGCGGGCGGCTCCTTCATCGGCGAACTCTCCGTGGACATCGCCGAGATGCGCCGGCTCGACCCGAGGGTCTATGACAACGTCGTCAGCCTGTGGGCGCCCGGCCACTGGACCGCGGAGCGGAAGCGGGCGCTGGCCGCGGAGTCCTTCACCGGCGCCGGAACCGCCCCGTACAGCGAGGACCGCACCAAGCTGGCCCTGGTCGACCCGATGCGGGTCGACATGTGCAACATCGGCTTCGCCCACCGGGTGTACGAGCGGATGCCGCTGCCGCCCGCCCGGAACACCATCGGCAGCGACTACTTCCACATCCACCTGGTGCACGACGCCACCCTCCCCGGCGTCCTGCACAACCGCCACATCGAGAACTTCCACACCCCGGAGCGCCGCACGGACACCGGCTTCGCCGCCTACCAGACACGCTTCGTGAAGTTCCTGCTGTCCATGCTCTACTTCAACTTCGTCTACGACCGGATGGCCGCGGCCGGAGCCGCCCTCCTCGACCACCGGCAGGAGATCCGCGCCGACGCGGTCGCCGCCCTCCTGCGCGAGAGCACCGGACTGGACCGCACCGAGAACGAGGGGCGCCTGGACCAGGTCGACCGTGCCTATCGCCTACTGGGCGGCAGATACGCCGAGTTCGCCGAGGCGCTGGTGCCACGCCGGGCGCGGCTGCTCGACGAGGCCCGGCAGGACATCGAGGACTTCGCGCTGCTGACCGAGTCCTGGGCGCCTCTCGTGGGGGCGAGCCGGGACACCGGACTGCCGGGAGCGACCCGGTGAGCGGGCGGCTGAGCCCCCGGCTGCGCGCGGCGCTGGCCGCCGCCACCGACGACCGGGTCGTGTACGACCTCGTCGGCGTCGAGGCCCAGTACGACGCACTGCTGCGGGAGTTGCCCGGCCTCGACGTCCGCTTCGCCGTCAAGGCCTGCCCGGTCGACGAGGTGCTCACCTGCCTCGCCGACCGGGGCGCGGGCTTCGACGCGGCGAGCCCGGGCGAGATCGCGCTGGCGCTGCGCACCGGGGTGCCGGTGGACCGGATCCACTACGGCAACACCGTCAAGTCCGACACCGACATCGCCGAGGCTCACCGGCTCGGCATCCGCGACTTCGCCACCGACAGCCTGGCGGACGTCACGGCGATCGCCGAACACGCCCCTGGCTCACGGGTGTTCTGCCGGCTGGCCACCGGCGGGCAGGGCGCCCTGTGGGGGCTGACCCGGAAGTTCGGCTGCTCGGCGCAGGACGCCGTACAGGTGCTTCAGGCCGCGCGGGCGGCGGGGCTGACCCCGGCCGGGCTCTCCCTGCACGTCGGCTCGCAGCAGATGACCACCGCCGCCTGGCGGCTGGCCTTCGACTCGCTGGCCGAGGCCCTGACGGCGCTGCACCGGCGCGGCATCGTCCCGGACCACGTCAACCTCGGCGGCGGACTGCCCGCGCTCGGCTACGTCGACCGGCGGGGCGGCGCCCTCGAACCCCCGCTGGACAAGATCTTCGTGGTGATCCGCGAGGGCATCGAGCGGCTCAGGGACCTCTCCCCGGCACCCTTGGCCGTAGTCATGGAGCCGGGTCGGCACCTGGTCGCCGACCACGGCGCGATCCGGGCCCATGTGTCCCGGCTGACCGAGCGCCGGCAGCCGGACGGCGAGCGGGCGCGCTGGCTCTACCTGAGCTGCGGGAAGTTCAACGGCCTGTACGAGATGGACCAGTTGGGCTACCGCCTGGTCTTCCCCACCCACAGCGCGGAGTACGTGCCCGCCGTCGTCGCCGGTCCCACCTGCGACAGTGACGACGCCTACCCGAGCGAGCACCCCCGGGTGCGGGTGCCCGGAGCGGCGGCCTCGGGCGACCCGGTGTGGGTGCTGTCCGCCGGGGCGTACGCCATCAGCTATCTGACCCAGGGCTTCAACGGATTCCGCCCGCTGCCGCACAGCACGATCCGCGGAGAGGTCTGAGCCGATGGACCACCACCTGCGCATCCGGGCCGTCGCCGCCGCCGACTGGCCCGGTGTGGCGGCCCTCGAAGCCACCGCCTACGGAGACAGCTCCCTGCTGGAGGGCCGGGCCGCCCTGGAATCGCGCGGCCGGGCCTCGCCCAGCACCTGTCTCGTCCTGCACCTCGACGGGCAACTCGCGGGCTATGTCCTCGCGTTGCCCTACCCGGCCTTCCGCTACCCCGATCTGAGCCGCCCGGAGCGGACCGTCTTCCGCTCGCCCAACCTCCATCTGCACGACCTCGTCGTCGCCGAGCCGCTGCGCGGCCAAGGGCTGGGCAGCCGGTTGCTGCACCGGCTCACCGCCACGGCCGGGGCCCTGCGCTACCGGCGGATCTCGCTGGTCGCCGTCGGCGGGATGGAGACCTTCTGGACGGCCCACGGCTATCTGACCCACCGCGAGGTCGAACTCCCCGCGAGCTACGGCGAGAACGCGGTCTACATGTCGACGGCACTCCGCGACGCTCACGCGGGTGCCGAAGCAACGATGCGCAGAAAGCAGGCTGATGACCGTGTTCCGCGTCCCTGGTGAGTTCCGCCGCGCCCAGTCGGCGATAGCGGCACTCTTCTGTCTCCTCGGCTTCCAGTACGCCACCTGGGCCGCCCGGCTCCCCGCCCTGAAGACCCGGCTCGACCTGACCGAGGAGGAGCTCGGGCTGCTGCTCATGGCCTGCGGCGCGGGCGCCGCCGCCTCCTTCCCGCTGGTCGCGGTGCTGATGCGCCGGCTCGGCTCGCGGCGCCTCGCCTTCGTCTCCGCCCTGTGCCTCGGGGCCCTTCTGATGGCGCTGTCCGTGGCCCCGAACTACCCGGTCGCGCTGCTGGTCATCTGCCTGGACGGAGTCGCCGTCGGCTGCCTCAACGTCGCCATGAACGCGCAGGGCGCCGCACTGGAGGCCCGCTACCAGCGCGCCGCCATGTCCCAGCTGCACGCCACCTTCAGCGCGGGCTCCCTCGCCGCCGCGCTGCTGGCCTCCGGCACCAACCTGGTGACCTCCGCCGTCACCGCCCACTTCACGGTGGCCACCGTCCTGCTGGTCCTCCTCCTCGCCTACGCCCAGCCCCGGCTGCTGACCGACGAGGAGCCCCGGCCGCGGGAGGCGAAGAAGAAGGAGCGCCGCCGAGGACTCGCCCTGCCGTCGGCGCTGACGCTGTGGATGGGCTGCGCCATGGCCTTCGGCACCGTGACCGAGGGCGCCATGAACGACTGGTCGGCGCTCTATCTGGAGGACGTCGTCAAGGCGCCGGAGCATCTGGTGCCGATGGGCATCGCCGTCGTCTCGGTGGTGATGGTGCTGGCCCGGCTCATGGCCGACGGCTGGCGCGAACGCTGGGGCGACGCCCTGATCGTCCGCCTCGGCAGCGCCCTCGCCGGCACTGGACTCGCCCTCGCCCTGCTGGTCGGCGGGGTGCTGCCCACCCTGCTGGGCTTCGCCTGCGTCGGTCTCGGGGTCGCGGCTGTCACCCCGTGCGTCTACGTCGCCGCCGCGGCGCGCGGCCCGGAGGCCCTGGCGCTGGTCGCGGCGATGGGCACCACGGGGCTGCTCGCGGGACCGGCCCTCATCGGCTTCGTCGCCGGTGCCACCAGCCTGGTGTGGGGCATGGCCGTCGTCGCGGCCTCCGCCCTGGCCGTGTCCCTGTGCGCGACCCGGATCCGCTGGACCACGCCCGACGCCGCACCGGTGGCCGCGGCGAAGCAGGGCGTTGCGGCGGAGCAGGGGGTCGCGGCGGACTAGGGCGTCGGGGCGGATCAGGGCGTCGGGGCGGATCAGGGCGTCGCGCCCGGCCGTCCCGACACTCTCGAACGTACAGGCGTTCGAGATGAGGAAACCTGGTCGTCACCTGTTCCGGTTCGGCGTGCTTTTACTGTTGTAGTTGTGGCGCGATCGTTCGAGTCGTTTCAGAGTCCGGCGACGGCCGATCAGGCCGACGCCGCCGGGTCGGTCCCGTGGGGCGCCGGTGGCTCCCCGCTGAGCGCCCTGCGCGCGGCCGCCGCCCGGATCGGCACCACCCTGGACGAGGACACCACCCGCGCGGAGCTGACCCAGGAGGCCGCCGCCCAGGTCGGCGCCGCCGTGGCGGTGCTGCGCTCGCCGGGCGAGCCCGGCGCCGAGTACGAGGCCGTCCGCGGCAACCCCGCGATACTCCCCGACGCCGGCTGGGTCGGCGAGATCACCGGCAAGGCGGCCGTACGCCTCACCTCCGGCGGCTCCCGGCCCGCCCTGTGCGTACCGGTCGCCGTCCACAGCCACCGGTACGGCCTGCTGGTCTGCTCCCGGGAGGGGGCGCCCTTCAGCCAGGCGGAAGAAGAGCTGCTCATGTTCCTGGCCGAGCGGGCCGCCGCCGAGATCCGGCACGCCCGGGAGCACGACGCGGTCGCCGGCATCGTCGGCAGGCTCCAGCGGGCCCTGCTCGCCGAGCCCGGCCGCCCGCACCCCAATCTCGACGTCGCCATCCGCTATCTGCCCGTCGGACAGCGCGCCCTGGTGGGCGGCGACTGGTGCGAGACAGTACGGCTGCACTTCGGCCGTACGCTGCTGGTCGTCGGCGATGTCATGGGGCACGGCCTGGACGCCGCCGTCGACATGACCGCCTACCGTTCCGCCCTGCGCTACATCGCCTCCGCCGACCTGCCGCCGCACCGCGTGCTGCGCCAGCTCGACGACCTCGCCTCGGCCGAGCCCGAGCGCCGCCCGGCCACCTGCCTCATCGCCCGCGTGGACCCGGTGCGCGGACAGGTCACCCTGGCCAGCGCCGGTCACCTCCCGCCCGCTGTGATCGACGGATCGGGCCGGGTCTCCCTGCTCCCGGTACCGGTCGGCCCGCCCCTGGGGACCGGCCTCGGCGGCTACCAGGCCGCCACCTACCCGCTCGACCCCTCCCAGGCGCTGATGCTCTTCACCGACGGACTCGTGGAGCGCCGCGGCGAGGACATCGACCACTCACTGAACCGGCTGGCCCGGCTCAGCTTCTCCGCCGCCACCGGAGTCCAGGACGTCCTCGACCTCGCGCTCGCCCGGCTGGACGCCCGGCACGCCGAGGACGACGTCGCGCTGCTGGCCGCCCGGCTCCACCAGCGCTGACCGGCTCCGGGCCTCAGTGCCCGACGGGCGGTGTCATACAACCCGTCTCCAGGTACGGCCCGTTGGCCTGCACGCCGTAGTTGGACTTCTGGACGAACGCCGTGACACAGGCGTCGCGGTGGACCCGCAGCCCGACCATCGCGCCCTCCGGGACGACGTACTCACCGTCCTGGTACCGCGAGCGCATCGCCTCGACGGCAAGGCCGCCGTCCCCTTCCGCGTAGCCGAGCCCGAGCAGCGCCGCCCGCACCGAACCGGGATCCCACTTCCCCTGCTTCCACAGCTTCTTGAGCACCGGCTCGATGCGCTCGGCCTCCCGCTGGGCGTCCTTCTCGTGCGCCGGGGACATCTCGCGGGGCTGACGGTGGGCGTTGTTCTCGTTGTAGTGCGGCGCTCCGTCGTTCGCCCCCGGCTCCACGTACGGGGACGCGCCCGGCGGGCGCGCGGCGGCACCGTCCTGCGCGTCGGCGGGCCGCGGTTCACCGCAGCCGGTCAGGGCCAGGGAGCCGGCCAGGGCAAGACCGGCCGCGGCAAGACGCGTGCGCCGGACGGGGGTTGAGAGGGGCATGCGGCGATTGTGCCCGGCGGGCGCGCGCACCGGATGAGTACGCGTACTCAGAGGATCCCCTGCCGGACCCGCCTCAGAGCACCTTGCGATGGACCAGCGCCGACAGCACCAGCACCCCCGGCACCAGCGGCAGCCACACCGTCAGCACGCGATAGCCGATCACGGTCGCCGTCGCCGGTCCCAGCGAGGCGCCGAGGGCGACCAGCGTGAAGACCAGCGCCGCGTCCACCGGGCCGATCCCGCCCGGGGCGGGCACCGCGCCGACGGCGGTACTGGCGGCGAGGAACGCGAACAGCATCTGCGTCCACGACAGCGGCAGCCCCAGCGAGGCCCCGACGGAGGCGACCACGCCGGCCTGGAGCAGCGGGGTGACGGCCGCCCCGCCCCACAGCGCCAGCACCCGGCTCGGCCGGGTGTGCAGCAGCCGGGCGTCGGTGAGGGCGGTCCGCAGGAACCCGGCACAGCCGCGGCGCACCGGCCCCACGAGGGCCAGGACCAGGCCCAGCGTGGCGAGTACGGCCGTCGCGCCCACGGCGACCGGCAGCAGCGTTCCGCCGTCCGGGACGAGTCCCTCCAGCCGGATCAGCCCCGGCGCCGCCACCAGCAGGCCGAGCAGTACGAGCGTCTTCGCGACCGGCTTGACCAGCGAGTACAGGGCGAGCGAGGCGGCCGCCCGGGGCAGCGGTATGCCCTGGCCCTGAAGGAACCGCAGGGTCACGGCATGGGCGCCGAGACCCGCCGGGAGCACATGGTTCGCGGCGCCCGCGGCGAACTGCGAGGCGAGCAGCGGCAGGGGCGGCAGCCGCTCCGGGATCGCCCCCTGCCGGACCACGGCGGCGGCCACCCAGGTCAGACAGGTGAAGGCGACCCCGGCCGGCAGCCACCGTGGATCGGCGGCGGCGAGCCGGGCGGCACCGTCGTAGACACCGCGCCAGTCGGCCGCCACCCAGCCGCCGATCAGCAGCAGCGGCAGGACGGTCAGCACCGGGCGGGCGACGCGGGCGAGGGAGGGGGAGTACCGGCGGGCGGGGGCGGCGGCGGGGAGCGGGAGAAGGGACATGGCGCACGTCGTCCTTCCGCGTCACGCCCACGGGGCGCAGGGCGGACGGCATCACAAGGCGGAGCAGTGGGGACGAGCGAAAGATGCCCGCTGGATGTGACGCGGCGGAGTCCGGAAACCGACGGCCCACCGAAGAAACGGGTGAGGACCTGGACCACGGCGTTCGAGTCCCGGGTGGTGAAGGAGCCGGGAGGGGGGCCGTTCCGCGCCTGCGGAACGGCCCCCCTCAGCGGTGATCGCGGGCGATCAGGCCTTGCGGCCCACCCCGCAGTAGGCGTCCACGGAGACGCCCTGCGGGCCGGTCCCGTCCGGGCGCCACTCGGTCACCTGGACGACACCCGGCTCGACCAGGTCGAGGCCGTCGAAGAAGGCGCCGATCTCCTCGACGCTGCGCACGTAGTACGGCACCGCGCCGCTCGCGTTGTAGGCCTCCGACGCGGCGATCATGCCCTCGCTGGTGGCGGTGGAGTCGCTGATCACCAGGTAGCTGCCCGACGGCAGGCCCGCCATCAGCCGCTGCACCAGGTCGCGGGCCGCGGAGTGCTCGGCGACATGGCCCAGGGTGTTGAGGATCATCAGCGCGACCGGCTGGGAGAGGTCCAGGGTCTCCGCCGCCGCCTCCAGAACGGACTTGGGGTCGTACAGGTCGGCGTCCAGATAGGCGGTCCTGCCCTCCGGAGTGCTGGTGAGCAGGGCGTTCGCGTGGGCCAGCACGATGGGGTCGTTGTCGACGTAGACGATCCGGGCGTCCGGGGCGACGCGCTGGGCGACCTCATGGGTGTTGTCGGCGGTGGGCAGACCGGTGCCGATGTCCAGGAACTGCCGGATGCCCTGCTCGACGGCGAGGTGGCGGACGGCCCGGCCCAGGAAGTGCCTGCTGGTGACGGCCACGTCGACCAGTCCGGGGAAGATCTCCTTGATGTGGTCGCCGATCTCGCGGTCGACCTCGTAGTTGTCCTTGCCGCCGACGAAGTAGTTCCAGAAGCGCGCCGAGTGCGGCTTCGTCGTGTCGATGCGGGCGCGTATCTCCATCGACGCGCGGATCTGGGGATCGACGTCCGACACGGTGCGGCCTCCTGCTGTGGCTTCGTTGATCAGGTGAGCGTGATCGGGTGAGGGTGATCAGGCGGTGCCCAACTTAGGCGAACTGACTTTCTCCGCACGCCCCTTGGGCAGGAAGCGCCCCGCGGACAGTCGATTTTCGGCCACATCGGTTCACATGTCGACGCAGGCGGTCGGAAACCCGGCGAGAGCGACATCCGGCGGACGGGGGCACACTGGGAATGTCCTGTCGGTGCTCTCCAGGGGGTGTCGGCCGATGGATGAAGCACGGTCCGAACAGGTACGGATGTGGCGGTGGCGGCGCAGCCCGCTGAGACGGCGCTGCGATCTCGTCGAGGCCTGGGTGGTGCTCGCCGGATGGGTGCTCGCCCTGGTGGGCGGGGTGCTGGCGGGCCTGGTCGCGGTCGGCGCGGTGGAGCGGGCCGCCGAGGAGCAGCGCGTCCGGAGCCGGCAGGTGTCGGCGGTGCTGGTGGAGGACACGGCCGGCAAGACGCCCGCCCGGGTACCGGCCGACTACCGGGTGTGGGCCACGGTGCGCTGGACCGGCCCCGACGGACGGACCCACACCGACGACGCGCGCGTCCCGCCGAAGATCAAGGCCGGGGCCACGATCCGGGTCTGGACCGACGGCCACGACCAGATCACGGCCGCGCCGCTGAGCGCCGGCGAGACCACCCTGCACGCCGTCTCGGGCGGCACGCTGGCCGCCCTGTGCGCCGCCGGGACCGTCCTCGGCACGGTCTGGGTCGTCCGGCAGCTGATGGAGCGCCGACGTCTCGCGCAGTGGGCCGTGGAATGGGAGCGCATCGACACCCGCAACGGCTGGAAGACCGGCTGACCTCGACGCCCTCCGCCAACGACCCCGTCCGCGCCGTACCCCCTGCGCGCCCCATGCGATAGAAAGTCGTCAGAAAACAACGCAAGCGCACGCGGGCTGCGCAGCGTTGTGGCGAGGAGGGGGAACGGGCATGGCGGGGCCGGACGGATTCGAGGAGTACCTCACGGGTTACTCCGGCATCCTCGCCGACGCCTCCGCCACCGGCCGCCGGCTCACCCGCGCGGAGCGCGACTCCCGCCGTTCCCTGGGCGAGCGGGCCGCCGAGGCCGGGCTCGGCCTGCGGGCCCTCGTCGCCGCGCACCTGGCCGAGACCCGCGCCCACTGGCCCACCGGCACCGACGTCTCGGCGGACGCCGTCCTGGCCGCCGTCGCACAGGCGGTGGACGCCTTCGCCGAGGGGTACGAGCGCGCCCAGCGGGACGCTGTACGGCAGGAGGAGGCCGCCCGCCGGGAGTTCGTGGACGATCTGCTGTACGGCCGCAGCGACCTCGGTCTGCTGGCGCAGCGCGCGGAGCGGTACGGGCTGCGGCTGTCGCACGCACACGCCGTCGCCGTGGCCCGCGGCCGGACCGCCTACGACGACGGCGACCCCGTCCCGCGCGAGGTGGAGCGCGCGCTGATCGGCCGGTTCGGGGACCGCAGCATCCTGCTCACCACCAAGGACGGCCGACTGGTCTGCATCGCCCCCGGCGATCAGGCCGAGGTGCTCGCCCACTTCGCCAAGCACGCGCACGCCGCCACCGACGGCGGCCAGGTGGCGCTCGGCCGCGCGCACCCCGGCCCGCTCGGCGTCGTCCAGTCCTACGAGGAGGCGCTGAACGCGCTGGACCTCGCTGAGCGCCTGGAGCTGACGGAGCCGGTGCTGCACGCCTCCGAACTGCTGGTGTACCCCGTGCTCACCCGGGACCGGCAGGCCATGGCCGACCTGGTGGCCACCGTCCTCGGCCCGCTGCGCCGGGCCCGCGGCGGCGCGCGGCCGCTGTTGGACACGCTCACCGCCTACTTCGACTCCGGCTGTGTGGCCGCGGAGGCGGCCCGCCGGCTCTCGCTCAGCGTCCGCGCGCTGACCTACCGCCTCGACCGGGTCCGCCAGCTCACCGGCGCCGACCCGGCCGACCCGGTGCAGCGGTACACCCTCCAGACCGCGGTGATCGGCGCCCGGCTGCTGGACTGGCCGGCGAAGCCCCTGTGACCCCGCTCAGCGCACCGTGCCGCTAGGGCTGGGGTTCGGCTTGGGCGAGGCGGTGTTGACGTTGAGGTCCGGCCGGGGCTTGAGGGCGAGGACCGGGGCGCCGGGCTGCGGCGGCGGCGGGGTGAGCTGCTCGTCAGGCAGCTTCGGAGGCGAGGTCTGCTGGAAGTTGACCTGGTCGTAGTTGACCAGTCCGGTCTTCTCCAGCACCGTGATGTGGTCCAGGACCGTGTCGTTGGTGAGGTCCGCGAGCTGTCGGACCAGCGTGTTCTGGGTGCTGGCCCGGATGCTGGCCACCGCCGGGAAGATCCGGCCATGGGCGACCCGCATGATGGCGACCGCGGTCGAGTCGAACTCCTTGCCGGACTTGGAGTCCACGGTCGCCACGAACTGCTGCTGCTGCGGGCTGGGCTGGTTGGGCAGGGTGATGCCGAGTTCGGGTGCGATCTTGCGGCACAGCTCGTCGAGGCCCGAGTGGCCGACGACCAGATGCGCGCCCGCCTCCTTCATCGCCGCGGAGTCCGCGCGCTGCAGGGCCATCTCGCCGATCGGGTACTCCCACAGTCCGGCCGACCGCACCTTGACCACGAAGTCGCGGTCCGCCTCGGTCAACGGCCCGTAACGGGTGTTGGCGATGATGCGGGACGTGTCGGACGAGGTGGTCTCCACTCCGAGCATCGCGGGGTACGCGAGGGCGGAGAGGGTGAGCACCAGGGCGCCGCCGACGAAGACGGTTCCCGCCGTGCTGCGCGACAAACGCATCGGACCTCCTGAGGCGAATGGCTCGGACACCAGGAGATACGGGCGTGCTCGCCGAAACAATCATCGGAGCGGGTAAAACTTCCCGACCCTTTCCGTGGCCTGCGTCACACCCACTAGATGACAATGGGAATCATTATCAGTTAACGTGTGCGGGCCGCGTTCGTCCGCACTGCGAAAAGGGGAGTTGTGGGTCATCTGCTGGTGGTCGAGAGCTGGGTCGGCTCGATGAGCAGGCTGCTGCCACGCGCGATCCGGGAAGGCGGGCACGAGTTCACGTTCCTCACCCGGGATCTGCACCACTACCTGCGCTCGGCGCCCGAGGGGACCGCGCACCCGCTGCTCGGCGCCCGTCATGTGATCACCGCCGACACCAACGACACCGAGGCCCTGCTGCCCGAGGTGGAGCGGCTGCACGGCGTGCTGGGCTTCGACGGGGTGGTCACGTCCTGCGACTACTACCTTCCGACGGCCGCCCGGCTCGCCGGACGGCTGGGCCTGCCGGGTCCGGGTCCCGAGGCGGTCGGGACCGCCTGCCGCAAGGACGCCACCCGCCGGGTTCTCGCCGCCGCCGGACTGCCGCAGCCGCGCTTCGCCGTCCACCAGGAGTGGCCCGAACTCGCCCGCGCCGCCCGGGAGATCGGCTACCCGCTGGTCGTCAAGCCGGTCGACCTGTGCGCGGGGATGTATGTGCGGCGCGTCGACGACGAAGCCCGGCTTGCCGAGGCCGTACGCGCGCTGCACGGATTCCCGGTCAACGCGCGCGGGCAGGAACGGGTGCCCCTGGTCCTCCTCGAAGAGCTGCTCGACGGCCCCGAGGTCAGCGTCGAGACCGTCTCCCACGGCGGTGCCGTGCGGGTCCTCGGAGTCACCGACAAGAGCATCGGCGGAGCGCCCGCCTTCATCGAGACCGGCCATATGTTCCCCGCCGCGCTCACCCCCGCCGAATCCGCCACGGTACGGCGGACCGCGGTGGACGCGCTCAAGGCGCTCGGCCTCACCGACGGGGTCGTCGCGCACACCGAGATCAAGCTGACCTCCGCCGGGCCACGCGTCGTCGAGGTCAACCCCCGGCCCGCCGGCAACCGCATCACCGAACTGGTCCGCCATGTCACCGGCATCGACCTCGCCGCCGCCTGCGTGGACGTCGCCCTCGGCAACGCCCCCGACCTGCGGCCCGCCGACACGGGACTGCGCAGCGCCGCCATCGGCTTCCTCGTACCGGAGCGGACGGGCACCCTCGAAGCGCTCGACGGAAGCAGCGTCACCGACGCGGAGGACGTGCTGGAGATCCAGCTCGCCGAGCCCGGGCACGCCGTGCAGGCCGCAGGCAGCAACAACGAGTACCTCGGCCATGTCATGGCGGGCGATCCCGGCGGGCTCGGCGCGCGGGACCGGGTCGAGGGGCTGCTGGCCGGGCTGCGGGCGGAGCTGGTCGTCCGATGACCTCGTACGCCCAACTCCTCGACCAGGTCCGGGCGGGCGCCCTCGGGCCCGATCCGGGCGCCCTGCGGATCGCCGTCGCCTTCACCACCCGGCAGGCCGTACGGCACGACGGGCGGGGTACCGGCTACCGCAACGAGGTGCTCAGCCTGCGCCTCGCCGAGGCCGTCGGCTCCTGTTCCGTCGAACCCGGTGCGCTGTCCGACAGCGCGCTCGACGACTGTGCCGGCGCGGATGTCGCCCGGCTGCTGGAGCATCCGCTGGAGCCGGTGCGGGTGGCCGCGCTCGACGCCTACCTGATGCACACCGCCCCGCACACCCGGGCGAGCGGCGCCGAGAGCGTCCCGCTGCCGACCGGCTCGTCGCTGGTGAAGTCCCGGGCCCGCGCACGGGCCGTCGTCGAGCTGCTCGACCTGCCCGCCGGAGCCACGGTGCTCGTCGTCGGCGTAGTCAACTCGCTGCTGGAGGAGCTGCGTTCACGCGGCCTCGGCTATGTCCCGTGCGATCTGAAGGGCGGTGCGACCGAGTGGGGGGAGCCGGTCACGCGGGACGCGCTCGGCGCCGCCGACGCCTGTGACGCGCTGTTGGTCTCCGGGATGACACTGGGCAACGGCACCTTCGAACCGCTGCGAGAACACGCGCTGCGGCACGGCAAGAAGCTGGTGATGTTCGCGCAGACCGGCAGCGCGGTGCTGCCCCGGTTCCTCGGGCACGGGGTGAGCGCGGTGTGCGCGGAGCCCTACCCCTTCTTCTGGCTCGACGGCGGACCCGGCGTGGTCCACCGGTACCGCGGTGACGGAGGCCGACGATGACCGCGACCGCCGTACGAACCACCGCGCGACGGGAGTTGCTCGACCTGGTCGGCCGTACGCCCGTCGTCCGGATCACCACCGGGCTGCCCGGCGCGCACCCCGGGTTCTGGGCCAAGCTGGAAGGGCTCGCCGCGGGCGGCATGAAGGCACGGGCCGCCGTGTCGATGCTGCTCGGCGCCCGGGACCGCGGCGAACTGGCGCCCGGCGCACCGGTGGTGGAGTCCACCTCCGGCACCCTCGGCATCGGGCTCGCCTTCGCCGGGCAGGCGCTCGGGCATCCCATCGTGCTGGTCGGCGACAGCGAACTGGAGCCGTCCATGCGGCAGTTGCTGCGCGCCCACGGCGTCCGCCTGGAACTCGCCGACCGCCCCGCCGCGCAGGGCGGCTGGCAGGCCGCACGGCTCGCCCGGCTGCGCGAACTGCTCGCCGAACTCCCCGGCGCCTACTGGCCGGACCAGTACAACAACCCGGACAACACCGCCGGATATGCCTCCCTCGCCGCCGAACTCGGCACCCAGTTGGACCACTTGGACATCCTGGTGTGCAGCGTCGGCACCGGAGGCCACAGCGCGGGCCTGATCGGCCCCCTGCGCCGCCACTGGCCCCACCTCAGGCTCATCGGCGTCGACGCCACCGGCTCCACCATCTTCGGCCAGCCCGCCGCACCCCGGCTGATGCGTGGCCTCGGCAGCAGCATCCATCCGCGCAACGTCGCCTACGACGCTTTCGACGAGGTGCACTGGGTCGGGCCCGCCGAGGCCGTCGACAGCTGCCGACGGCTCGCCCGCGGAAGCTTCGTCAGCGGCGGCTGGAGCACCGGCGCCGCCGCCCGGGTCGCCGCCTGGGCCGCCCGGGTCCACCCCGGCGCGGTCGTCGCCACCGTCTTCCCCGACGGCCCGCACCGCTACCTCGGCACCGTCTACGACGACGGCTTCGCCCTCGCCCACGGACTCGACCCGGCCGATGCGGCCACCCGGCCCGTGGAGATACCCCACCCGTACGCGGCCGAGGCCACCGGCTGGGCGCGCTGCACCCGGGTCGTCGATCCCCTGAAAGGCATGCGGTGAAGTCCCGCCTGCGCACCGTACGGCTCCGCCTCGCCGAGCCGTTGCGCATATCCCGTTCCACCATGGCCGCCCGCGACGCCGTATGGCTGACCGTCGAGCACGAGGGCCTGTCCGGCCACGGCGAGGCCGTCAGCAGCGTGTACTACGCCCTCGACGCCGACACGCTGCGACGGCTGCTCGGGGACGTCGAATGGAGCCGCTTCGCCGACCCGGAGAGTGCTTTGGAGGCGCTGCGGGAAGGGGAGGTGACGCCCGCCGGTACACCCGCGGCCGTCACCGCCGCCGTGGAGTCCGCGCTGCTGGACCTGGTCGGCAAGCGCGCCGGGGTCCCCGTCCACCGCCTCCTCGGCACCTCGGCGACCCCCGTCGCCGCCACCGCGCGGACCATCGGCATCACCGGGCCCCTGCGCGCCGCCGCCGAGGCCCGCCGACTCGCCGCCGGCGGCTTCGAGATCATCAAGGCTAAGGCGGGCGCCGCCGACCCCGAGGACGACATCGAGCGCGTCCGGGTCATCCGCGACGCGGCACCTGGCGTCCGGCTGCTCCTCGACCCCAACGGCGCCTGGACCCCGGCCCAGGCCGCCGCGCTGCTCCCGCGCTACGCCGACCTCGGCGTGGAAGCCGTGGAACAGCCCCTCGCCCCCGGCGACCCCGAGGCGCTGGGCGCCCTCGCCGAGAAGTCGCCGCTGCCCGTCATCGCTGACGAGGACGCCGTCACCCCGGCCGACGCCCGCCGCCTCGCCGGGCGGGTGCACGGCGTCAACGTCAAGCTTGCCAAGTGCGGCGGCGTCCACGCGGCCCTGCGGATCGCCGACGCTCTCGAAGGCAGCGGTACGGAACTGATGCTCGGCTGCCTCACCGCCAGCAGCCTCGGACTCGCGCCCGCCGTCCACCTCGCCGACCGCGCCCGCTGGACCGACCTCGACGGCCATCTACTGCTCGCCCACGACCCGTGGACCGGCATCGGGGGCGGCGACGGTTTCGTCCGCGCGAGCGAGCGACCGGGGCTGGGGGTGACCTGTGCGGACCTGGCATGAGATCCGCCGGTTCCCGTTCGCCGTACGCCTGTTGCTCGTCAACCAGCTCGGCGTCAACACCGGCTTCTACCTCCTCGTCCCCTATCTCGCCACCCACCTCACCGACGACCTGGGCCTGTCGGCGGCTGTCGTCGGGGTGGTCCTCGGAGTGCGCAACCTCAGTCAGCAGGGGCTGTTCGTCATCGGCGGCTCGGCCTCCGACCGGCTCGGCGCGCGGGGCGTCATCATCGCCGGATGCGCCCTGCGAACCGTCGGGTTCGGCCTGTTCGCGCTCGGTGGCTCGCTCGCCGTGCTGCTCGCCGCGTCCGTGCTCAGCGGACTGGCGGGGGCGCTGTTCAACCCGGCCGTCCGGTCGTATCTCGCCCAGGAGGCGGGGGAGCGCAGGGCGGAGGCGTTCGCGCTGTTCAACGTGTTCGCCACGACCGGCGCGCTGATCGGGCCGCTGCTGGGCAGCGCCCTGCTCCTCGTCGACTTCCGGACCTCCGCGCTGACCGCCGCCGGGATCTTCGCGGTGCTCACCGTGGCGCAGGCCCTGGTGCTGCCCGCGCGGAAGACCGAGCCGACCGGCGGCGGAGTGCGCGGCGACTGGGGTGAGGTCCTCGGCAACCGGGACTTCCTGGCCTTCGCGCTGGCCATGGTCGGCATGTTCACCCTGGAGAACCAGCTGTACCTGCTGCTCCCCGAGCGCGCCCGGCAGGCCACCGGCTGGGACGGGGCCGCGGGCCTGGTCTTCCTCGTCGGGACCATCGCCACCCTCGCCCTTCAGCTGCGGATCACTCACGGCCTCAAGTCCCGTGGTTACAGCTCCCGTTGGATAGCGGCAGGGCTGGCCGTGATGGGACTGGCCTTCCTGCCGCCCCTGATCGACAGCCCGGTCACCGTCCTGTTCGGCACCCTGCTGCTCCACCTCGGCCTCATGATCGCCTCCCCGCTCGTCATGGGACTCATCCCCCGCTTCGGCCGCCCCGAGCTGACCGGCACCTACTTCGGCGTCTTCTACGCCGTCTCCGGCATCGCGGCCGCGGCGGGCAGCGCCGGCATCGGCTGGGCCATGGACAGCGGCGGGCAACTGCCCTGGATCTGCTGTGCCGTCGTCGGTCTCGCCTCGGCCGCCGGGGTGGCCCGGCTGCACCGGCGCGGGGCGCTGCCGCGGGCTGCCGTGGAGCGGAGCCTCGTATGACCGGCCGCAACCTGCTCACCGACCAACCGGCCCTGTACGAGGCCCGCTTTCCCGACCCCGAGCGGCTTGCCGGGCGCTGGGCCGAGGACTGCCTGCGCCGCCACGGCGCCGGGCCGCGTGTCCTGGACATGGGCTGCGGCACCGGCCGGGACGCCGCCCACCTCAGTGCCGCGGGCCGCACCGTCACCGGCGCCGACCGCTCCGAGACCATGCTCGCGCACGCCCGAAGCCGTCACCCCGGGCCCACGTACCTCCGGGCCGATCTGCACGGCTTCGACTTCGGCCGGGCCGCCCACGACGCCGTTGTCTGCCTGGACAGCGCCCTGCTGTACTGCCACACCAACGCCCAGCTCGACGGCTTCCTCGCCTCCTGCCGCCGGACCCTGACCCGGGGCGGGCTGCTGGTCGCGGAGCTGCGCAACGGGGCGTACTTCCTGGGCCGCGCCGACCTGCTCGACCGGCCCGCCGAAACCGCCTTCGCCCTGGAGGGCACCGAGTACCGGTCCACGACCACCCTGTCCGTCGACCGCACCGCCCAACTCCTGTGCCGTACCCGCGTATGGACCACCGACGACGGGGCGCGACCCGTCGAACAGCACTCCGCCTGGCGGCTGCTGTTCCCGCAGGAGCTACGGCACTTCCTCGCCGCGCACGGCTTCGAGGTGCTCGAACTCCACGACGGGCCCGGCCCGCGTACCGAACCCCCTTGGCGGGACGGCCAGTTGCCCGGCGTCTCGGCCGACGCCGACCGGCTCCATCTCGTCGCCCGCCTTCGCACCGCCTAGACACCCCGAGGACAGACACATGCACGACGAGCGTTTCCCCGGCCTGCGCCGACGCGGCTTCCTCGCCGCCACGACCGGAGCCGCCGCGCTGGCCGTAGTGGGCTGCGGCAGTAGCACCGACGACAACGGCGGCAGGACCACCAAGCGGGGTGGCCGACTGCGCGCCGCCTTCGCCGGGGGCGGCGCGAGCGAGACCCTCGACCCGCATCGGGCGAACCTCTTCGCCGACGTCGCCCGCGCCAAGGCCCTCTACGACAAACTCGCCGACTACGGCGCCGACCTCTCCGCCCGGCCCCGCCTCGCCGAGAAGTGGGAGCCCAACAAGACCCTGGACCGCTGGCAGGTGACCCTCCGTCGGGCCACCTTCCACAACGGCAAGCCGGTCACCGCCGCCGACGTTCTGCACAGCTACGGCCGCATCGCCGACCCCGCGCAGGCGTTCCGCGCCAAGGCGTCCCTGGAGCCGATCGACCTCGACGCCAGCCGGGCGACGGGCGAGCGCGGCATCGAGTTCGTCCTGAAGCGGCCGACGGCCGAACTCCCCAACATCCTGGCCGCGTTCGGCGCGTACATCGTGCCCGAGGACGCCTCCGACTTCGACCGCCGGCCGATCGGGTCCGGACCGTTCCGGTTCGTCTCCTTCGCGCCCGGCCGGTCGGCGGTGTTCCGCCGCTACGAGGACTACTGGGAGGGCGCTCCCCACCTCGACGAGCTCGAAATCGTCGTGGCCAACGAGGAGTCCGCCCGCGTCAACGCGCTCCTCGGCGGACAGGTCGAGTACGCGCACGAACTGAACCCCACCACCGCCCGCGCCCACGAGGGCAAGGGGCAGATCGGGATCGTGCGGCTGCGGGGCAGCGCCATGCAGGCGTTCTGCATGAAGACCGACCGGGCCCCCTTCGACGACCCCCGGGTCCGCGAGGCGTTCTTCCTCATCGCCGACCGTCAGGAACTCGTCGACGGCGCCCTGTCCGGCGCGGGCGAGATCGGCAACGACCTGTTCGGCAAGGGATACCAGTACTACGCCGACTCCCTGCCCCAGCGCGAGCAGGACCTCGACCGGGCCAAGTCACTGCTCGAACGGGCCGGGGCGGAGCGGCTCAAGGTCACCCTCGACACCTCCGCCGTCGCCGCCGGATTCACCGAGGCCGCCGGAATCCTCCGTGACCAGGCGGCGAAGGCCGGCGTCACGATCGACGTCCGCATGGGCAGCAAGGACTCCTACTGGAGCGACATCCTCGACTCCGGCAGCCTGTGCTGCTACCGCTCCGGCGCCATGCCCATAGAGGCCCACATCTCCCAACGCCTCCTCACCGACTCCACCACCAACGCGACTCATTGGCGGCACAAGGACTTCGACGAGCTGTATCAGCAGGCCCAGTCGACGCGGGACAGGGGTGAGCGGGCGGCTGTGTACGAGCGGATGCAGCGTCGGCTGTATGCGGAGGGAGGGTTCCTGATCTGGGGGTTCGCGGACTGGATCCTGGGAACGGCCAGGAATGTGAGGGGTGTTGACGAGAAGGCGCCCGCCAACACCCTCGACTGGGCCCGCTTCGACCGGGTCTGGCTGGCGTGAGCACAAGCACCACCTTCGTCGCGAAGCGCCTGACGCTGGGTGCAGCCCAGACCGCCGCAGTAGTACTGCTGATCTTCGCTCTCACCGAGGCCCTCCCCGGCGACGCGGCAGTCGCCCTCGCCGGGGACCAGCCCGACCCCGCCCGGATCACAGGGATCCGGGAGTCCCTGAACCTGGACCGCCCCGCCCATGAGCGTTTCGCGGACTGGGCGGCGGCCCTCCTCCACGGCGACCTGGGCACCTCCCTCACCTCCGGTCGCCCCGTAACCCAGTACATAACAGACGCCTTCGGACCGACCCTCCTGCTCGCCACCCTCACCCTCACCCTGCTCATCCCCATCGGCTTCGGCCTGGGCGTCCTCGCCGCCCGCCACGAGGGCCGCCCGGCGGACCGGCTGATCAGCTCCGTCACGCTCGCCGTGTACGCGGTCCCCGAGTTCGCCCTGGGCGTGCTCCTGGTCACGGTGTTCGCGCTGAAACTGGCCTGGCTGCCACCGACTGCCGTGGGCTACGGCACCGATCTGCTCGGTCACCCAACCGCCCTCGTCCTACCGGTACTCGTGCTGCTGGCCCGCCCCGTCTGCTCGCTCAGCCGACTGGTCAGGGCCGGGATGATCGACGCCCTCGCCGCGCCGTACACCGCCCACGCCCGCCGCTACGGCGTTCCCGAGCGCCGGATCCGCTGGCTGCACGCCCTGCCCAACGCCGCCGCCCCCGCCGTACAGCAGCTGGCCCGCACGGTGGACTGGCTGCTGTGCGGAGTGATCGTCGTGGAGGCCCTGTTCGTGATCCCGGGACTCGGCACCGTCCTGCTCAACGCCGTCGCCGAACGCGACGTCCCGGTCGTGCAGGGGCTCGCGGTGGTGTTCGGGGTGCTGACCGTCGTCCTCAACCTGGGCGCCGACCTCATCGCGCACCGGCTGACCCCGCGGGCGGAGGTGGCCGCATGACCCGGCGCCGCCTCGGACTCGGCGTCGCTGTTGTCGCCGTACCCCTCGGACTCGCCCTCCTCGGACCGCTGTTCGCCGGTGACCCCGGCCCCCGGGGAGTGTCCTTCGCGCTCGGCGACGGGCACTGGCTCGGCACCGACTTCGTCGGCCGGGACGTCTGGCGGCAGGTGCTGCACGGCGGCCGTACGGTCGTGGTGACCGCGATCGCCGCGACCGGCCTCGCCTATCTCGTCGCCGTGCCGGTCGGGTTGATCGCCGCGCTCACCCGACTGCGGTGGCTGGAGGAGCTGTTGATGCGGCCCCTCGACGTGCTGCTCGCCGTGCCGTCGTTGTTGCTGATCCTGCTGGTGGCTTCGGTGTTCGCGCCCGGCGCGGTGGGGCTCGCGCTGTTCGTCGCGCTGGTCAATGTGCCGGACGCGGCGCGGATCGTGCGCGCGGCGGCGGCCGGGGCGGCGGCCCGGCCCGCCGTCGAGGCGCTGCGTATGCAGGGCGAGAGCCGGTGGCGGGTCGCCGTCGGGTACGTCGGCCGCTCCGCCCTGCGCACGCTCGGCGCCGACGCCGGGATCCGGCTGACGGGTGTGCTGTACCTGGTCTCCACGGCCGCCTTCCTCGGCGTCGGCGTGGCGCCGGACGCCGCCGACTGGGCCGTCATGGTCGACCGCAACCGCACCGGACTGTTCGTCCAGCCGTGGGCCGTCGTGGTGCCCGCGCTGCTGATCGTGGCCCTGACCACGGGCACCAACCTGCTCTTCGACGCGGCGCTGGAGAAGGGCTCACCGGAGAGGCGCGACTCGTGAGTCCTGACCTGGTCGCCGAGATCCGCGAACTGCGGGTCGAGATCGACGGCCGCGCGATCGTGGACGGGGTGAATCTGCGAGTGCCGCCCGGCAGGGTGACCGCCCTGGTCGGCGCCTCCGGCAGCGGCAAGACCACCACCGGCCTCGCGCTGCTGGGGGAGTACCCGCCGGGCGCCCGGGTCACCGGCGAGGTGTGCGCGCCGGACGACGGACCCGTGGGCTACATCCCCCAGCACCCCGCCGCCGTCCTCAACCCGGTGCGCCGGGTCGGCGCCCTGCTGCACGACATCGCCCGCGCCCACGGCCGCGACCGCTCCGATCTGCGGCGCGCCCTGGCCGATGCCCAACTCCCGGACGGCGAAGCCCTGTTGCGGCGCTACCCGCACCAGCTCTCCGGCGGTCAGCAGCAGAGGTTCGTGCTCGCCCAGGCGCTCCTGCTCGGCGCCCGGGTCGTCGTCGCCGACGAACCCACCACCGGACAGGACCCGTCGACCAAGAGCCGGATCGTCGAGCGGCTCGCGGCGGTCGCGGCGCGCGGAATCGCGGTCGTCCTGCTCAGCCACGACCTCGACACTGTGCGTGCGCTCGCCGACGAGGTGCTGGTGATGCGCGCGGGCCGGGTCGTGGAGTCCGGACCGGCAGAACGGCTGTGGGCCGCGCCCCGCCACGAGTGGACACGGAAACTGCTCGAAGCCGACGCTGCCTCCATCACGGACCGGACCGGTGCCGTCGAGAAGCGGTCCGTTCTGGAGGTCCGGAACCTGACCGCCGTACACGGCCGCACCCCTGTCCTGCACGTACCCCACCTCACCCTGCGAGCAGGCGAGTGCCTCGCCGTCGTAGGGCGCTCCGGCAGCGGCAAGACCACCCTCGGCCGCTGCCTGGCAGGGCTGCACCGCGACCACGACGGCGAGATCCTGCTCGACGGAGCGGTGCTCCCGCGCAGCCTGCGACACCGGGACCGGGCCCGGCTCGCCGCCGTCCAGTACGTCTTCCAGGACGCCCGCGCCGCCTTCGACGAGCACCGGCCCGTGCTGGACCAGATCGCCCGCACTGCGGTCCGCCTGCGCGGCACCGACGGGCCCGCGGCACGGGCCGAGGCCCTGGAGGCGCTCAAGAGGCTCGGTCTCACCGGCGACCTCGCGCACCGCCGCCCCGGCGCGCTCTCCGGCGGCGAGCTCCAGCGCGCCGCGCTCGCCCGCGCCCTGCTGGCCCGGCCCCGGGTCCTGGTCTGCGACGAGATCACCTCGGGTCTCGACACCGTCACCCGGCGCGGCCTGCTCGACCTGCTCGCCGGGCTGCTCACCGACGCCGCCGGTCCGTCCCTCGTGCTGATCACCCACGACCCCGCGACCGCCCGCCTCGCACACCGCGTCGCCGTGCTGGAGGCGGGTGAGGTCGTGGAGCAGGGCCCGGCCGAGCGGGTCCTGGCGGGGGCGATGGGCCCCGTTCACGGATTGTTGTGAGGTGGGTCACAATGGGTCTAGGGTGAAACTCCTTGAGGGAAGTGAGGCCGTTGTCCGTCGCCTGGGACGACATCGGCGGACTCGTCGATGCCCACGAACGATTCCTCGCCGGAGCCCGCGTCGACTCGGACGTCCGGGATCCGGTGCTGGCCTCCTGGAAGAGATGCCGGTCCGCGGGGCTCGATCCGGACCGGCTCTACATCCCCTACGAGCCGGACGTGGCGCTCGACGAGCGGTTCACGCGCGCCGCCGGACCGGTTCTGCGCAAGCTGGCCGACTCCCTCGCCGACCTGGGCACGACCATCGCCCTCTGCGACGGACAGGGGTGGATGGTGCAGCGGCTCGGCGGCGGCCGCAACCTGCTCGACCGGCTCGACGCGGTGAGCTTCGCCCCCGGCTTCGACGTCTCGGAGGAGGCGGCGGGCACCAACGGCATCGGCACCGCGCTGATCGAACGCGCGCTCGTCCAGGTGGTCGGCCGGGAACACTTCGCCGACTGCCTCCAGCCCTTCGCCTGCGTCGGCGCCCCCGTCCGGGACCCGTTCAGCGGGCGGATCGAGGCCGTCCTGGACCTGACCTGCCTGCGCGACCAGAGCGACCCGGTCATGGTCCGGCTGGTACGGGAGGCCGCCCGGGCCATCGAGGCCCGGCTGCGGGACCAGGCCACCGAGCGGGAGCGGGCGCTGCTCGCGGCCTACCACCGGGCCGGACGGGAGCCGGGCCCCGACCAGGACGGCAGCGCCGGACTCGGCCGGATCGACCTCGCCGTGTTGCGCGAACGCGCCGAGGCACTGCTCGCCTCGCCCGACCGCACCCTCGACGAGGTGACCCTGACCGGCGGCCGGATCGCCACCCTGCTGCGCCGTACGGTCGTCAGCGCGGCCGGGGAGACCGGAGCGGTCGTCGAGGCCCGCCTCCTCGGCAGCCCCCGCACCGTCGCCCTCACCCGGCCGGCACCCCCGCCCACGGCGCTCGCCCCGCACGTCGTGAGCACGCCCCCCGGCGACGGACCTGGCGGGCGGGTGGTGCTCGTGGGGGAGCCCGGGGTCGGCCGGCTCGCCGTACTGGCCCGCCGCAGACTGGAGTTGCTGCACGAGGCCGGGGTGCGGATCGGCGCCACCCTCGATGTCACCCGCACCGCCGAGGAACTCGCCGAGGTCGTCGTCCCCCGGTTCGCCGACTTCGCCGCCGTGGACCTGCCCGACGCCGTCCTCAACGGCGAGGAGCCCGAGCCGTTCGGCACCGAGGTCCCGCTGCGCCGGGTCGCCCTGCGCAGCCGCAACGACGAGCCACGGCTGTACCACGTCGGCGACGGCTTCGCCTACGTCGCCACCACCCCGCAGGCCCGCTGCCTGGAGAGCGGCAAGGCGGTGCTGGAGCCGGTGCTGTCCGAGGCGGGCGGCTGGTTCGCACAGGATCCGGTGCGCCTTGAGCGGGTGCTCGCGGCCGGCACGCACTCCCTGATCACCGTGCCGCTGCGAGCGCGCGGCGCCACCCTCGGCGTGGTCAGCTTCTACCGCTGCGCCAACC
Source organism: Streptomyces cinnabarinus (assembly GCF_027270315.1). Taxonomy (NCBI): domain Bacteria; kingdom Bacillati; phylum Actinomycetota; class Actinomycetes; order Kitasatosporales; family Streptomycetaceae; genus Streptomyces; species Streptomyces cinnabarinus. The sequence continues at coordinate 6,913,149 of NZ_CP114413.1, forward strand.
CCGAGCCCTTCGAGGACGACGATCTCTCCCTCGCCCAGGAGCTGGGCGGACGGGCCGCGATGTGCGTCGACAACGCCCGCCGCTTCACCCGCGAGCACAACACCGCACTCGCCCTCCAGCGCAGCCTGCTGCCCCGGGGCCGCTCCGAGCAGCGCGCCGTCGAGGTCGCCTACCGCTATCTGCCCGCGCAGGCCGCGGTCGGCGGCGACTGGTTCGACGTCATCCCGCTCTCCGGCGCCCGGGTGGCCCTGGTCGTCGGCGACGTCGTCGGGCACGGGCTGCACGCCGCCGCGACGATGGGCCGGCTGCGGACGGCCGTGCACAACTTCTGCGCCCTGGACCTGCCCCCGGACGACGTCCTCACCCACCTCGACGATCTGGTGGGGCGCCTTGACCGGGGTGAGGGCTGGGCGGTCGAGAACGCGCCCTCCGAGAGCTGGAGCATCGGCGCCACCTGCCTGTTCGCCGTCTACGACCCGGTGTCCCGGCGCTGCACCCTGACCCGCGCCGGGCACCCGCTGCCCGCGGTCGTCGCCCCCGACGGCTCGGTGGACTTCGTCGACCTGCCCTCGGGACCGCCGCTCGGCCTCGGCGGCATGCCCTTCGAGACGGCGGAGCTGGAACTCGCCGAGGGCAGCCAGCTGGTGCTCTACACCGACGGACTCGTCGAGGACCGGCACCGCGACATCGACACCGGTCTCGAACGGCTCCGCGCCGTCCTCGCCCACCCGGGCCGGGCCCCCGAGGACACCTGCGAGGCCGTCCTGGACGCGCTGCTCCCGGCCCGCCCCGGCGACGACGTGGCGCTGCTGGTCGCCCGCACCCATGCCCTCGGCCCCGACCGGGTCGCCCAGTGGGACCTGCCCAGCGACCCGTCGGTCGTCTCCCGCGCCCGCGCCGCGGTGGCCAAACAGCTCGCCGCCTGGGGCCTGGACGAACTGTCCTGCACCACCCAGCTGGTCGCCAGCGAACTCTTCACCAACGCCATCCGGTACGCCACCGGCCCCGTCCAGCTGCGGCTGCTCCGCGACCGCGCCCTGATCTGCGAGGTCTCCGACGGCAGCGGCACCTCACCGCGGCTGCGCCGGGCCCGGTCCGAGGACGAGGGAGGCCGGGGGCTCTTCCTGGTCGCCCAGCTCACCGAGCGCTGGGGCACCCGCTACACCCCCCAGGGCAAGGTCATCTGGACCGAACAGCCCCTGCCGTGATCAACCGAACGGCCCTTGCCCTGATCACCAGCCCGTCCGCAGCAGGTGGTTGACGAGCAACGCGAGCCCCGCCTGCACGGCGAGCCAGCCACGTGGTCCGGTCAGGAACGCGCACGACGGCAGCAGCCACAGCGCGAACGGCAGCCAGATCCGCTCGGTCTCCGCCTTGCTCATCCCGGACAGATCGGCGACGAGCATCGCGGTCAGCGCGGCGGCCACCAGCACCGCGAGCCGGAAAGCGGCCGTACTGCCGCCGCGCAGCAGTGCCACTCCGGTTCGCCGCAGCCCCGCCGCCGTCGCCAGGCCCACCACCAGCACCTGGCAGGCGAGGTTGGCCCACACCCAGTAGGACTGCGGCCGGGTGCCCCCGGCGCCCTGGTCGTACCGGGTGACCAACAGGTCGTACGCCTCCCACCAGTTGAAGCCCAGACCGGTGAGGACCAGGGGCACCACCAGGAATCCGGCCCCGGCGAAGAGCAGCGGCCGGAGCCGCTCCGAGCCCAGGAACAGCACGGCCGCCGCGATCACGACGTAGAGGGTGAGGCCGTACGACAGATACACCGTCAGGCCGAACAGGAGGCCGGAGGCGAGGCCGGTCAGGCGCGGTCGCCGGCCCGTCACCGCCAGGGCGAGCAGGGCCACCGCCCAGGTCGCCACCGCCGCGAACCAGGCGTCGGCGGAGGCGCCCAGCCACACCGCACCCGGTGCCAGGGCCAGGAACGGGGCGGCGCGGCGGGCGAGTCTCTCGTCGGCCAGGGTGCGGACGGTGACGAGGATCGCTACGGCGGCCGTGGCGCCGGTGACGATGCACCAGACGCCCGCCCAGGCGCCGCCGCCCAGGCCGATCCGGTCCAGGTAGACGAAGGTGAGCGTGGCCGCCGGGGGATGGCCCGCGATGTGTGCGGGCCAGTGGTCGGGGGAGCCGATCAGGATGTGCCCGGTGAAGTCCCGCAAGGTGGCCGGGATGTCCTGGAAGCGGTCGATGACCTGGAGGTATTCGTACCGGGTCGTCAGGCGGCGGGCGATCCCGCGGTGCCAGCCGTCGACCAGCGCCAGCGAGAAGATCCATGCCGTGCCCGTGCCCCACACCGTGAACAGCAGCCCGCGCCAGGGCAGTCGGGCGGCCAGGGACGGGCCGTACGCCACCACCGCGACCGCTACGACGATCGCCGCCGGGGTGCCGGGTCCGGTGTGCGGGCCCCAGTCGGCCAGCAGTGGCGGCCAGTCGACGAAGAGGGTGCCGTCACGGTGCTCGATCGCGGTGCCGACGACAGCGGCGGTCGCGAGGAGCAGCGCGGCGGCTGCGGCGGCGTACAGATCTCGGCGCGGGTCGCGGGAGGGTTCGCGGGTCACGTCAGCACGCTAGGGCGCGGACTCTGGACCGGACGGCTGACAGGCGGCGACGTCAGAGTTTCGTCATGGTTCGTGACGCCTTCCGGCGCCCCCTCCCGGCCTACGGTCGGGGCATGAAAAGGTCCCTCGGGCGTTCCCTGGAACGGTCTCCCTTCTCACCCGGCTTCTGGCGCAGCCCGCTGCGCGGCCCCTGGCTCACCTCGGTGCTGGGCGTGGTGCTCCTCGGCGGGATCACGGTGCTGTTCCTGACCGGCCTGGTGTCGTACGCGGCCTACAACCCGGACCTGTCGCCGGTGAACGACAAGACACCGGACAAGGGGATCCTCGGCTTCTATCTCTTCTCCTGGCCGACCGATCCGCACTGGCTGTACCGGCTCAACCAGGGCGTCCATGTCACCCTCGGCATCACGCTGATCCCGGTGCTGCTGGCCAAGCTCTGGTCGGTCGTGCCGCGCCTGTTCGCGCTGCCGCCCGCCCGCTCCCTCGCCCACGCCCTGGAGCGGCTCTCGCTGCTGCTCCTGGTCGGCGGCGCGCTGTTCGAGTTCGTGACCGGGATGCTCAACGTCCAGCTGGACTACATCTTCCCGGGCTCCTTCTACCCGCTGCACTTCTACGGGGCGTGGGTGTTCTTCGCCGCGTTCCTCGCCCACCTGGCGCTCAAACTGCCTCTGGCTATGCGCAATCTGCGGCAGATCAGGGAGGAGCGCAACGACCTCGTCCCCACCGAACCCGCCGAGCCGACCGTGTCCCGGCGTGGCGCCCTGTGGTTCGTCGGCGGCGGCTCGCTGCTGCTGTTCGCGACCAGCGTCGGGCAGAACTTCGACGGACTGCGCTGGACGGCCGTCCTCGCCCCGCACGGCCCCGCCGACCCCGGCGACGGCCCGAACGGCTTCCAGATCAACAAGACGGCGGCCTACGCGGGCATCCGCCCGGCGGAGACCGGCGACGAGGCGTGGCGCCTGGTCGTCACCGGTCGCACCGGAACCGTCCGTCTCTCCCGCGCCGAGCTGCTCCAACTCCCGCAGCACAGCGCCGCGTTGCCGATCGCCTGCGTGGAGGGCTGGTCGACCTCCGACCAGTGGTGGCGCGGTGTACGGCTGCGGGACCTCGCCGCGCTCGTCGGGTACGACGATCCGCCGGACGTCTTCGTGGAGTCCCTGCAACAGCGCGGCGCCTTCCGCCGGGCCGCCCTGCGCGCCAACCAGGTCGCCGACCCGCGCTCCCTGCTCGCCCTGTCCGTCAACGGCGAGGACCTCTCCCCCGACCACGGCCACCCGGCGCGGGTCATCGTGCCCGCGGCGCCCGGAGTCCTCAACACCAAGTGGGTGGCCCGGATGACCTTCGGAGACCTGTGATGCGACCGACGCTTCCGCTGGGCAGTCCACTCCAACTGCTGCTCCTCGCATGCTCGTTCGCGCTCGCCGGGTATGCGGGCGTACGGCTGCTGGACGGGGACTGGTTCGAGATCGCGCTGTGGTTCGTCGGCGCCGCGGTCCTGCACGACTTGGTGCTGCTGCCGCTGTACTCGGCGGTGGACCGGGCGCTCGGGGCGGCGGCGGGACGAGGGCGCGTGATGTACGTCAGGGTCCCGGCCGCCCTGTCCAGCCTGCTGCTGCTCGTGTGGTTCCCTCTGATCACCGGGCGGGTGTCGGACCGCTACGGCTCCGTGACCGGGCTCTCCCCGGACGGCTTCCTCGCCCGCTGGCTGCTCCTCACGGCCCTGCTGTTCGGGGGTTCCGCCGTCCTCTTCGTCCTGCGGGTGCGCAGGGCCGCGAAGGACCGCCCGCCGACCGCCCACTGACCCACGGCACGCCACCCGGCGCCCTCTGCGCGGCGCAGCAGGGCGGGCGTGCCGAGGCGGGCCCACGGGAAGGGGGCGCCGGCCGCGCCGTGTGCGTCGGTGACGTCCACCAGGACCTGCTCGTCGAGGTCGAGCCCCGGTACCGTCTCCACGATCAACAGGCCGCCGGGGCATAGCAGTTGGGTCATCCGGTCGAGCAGTGCGCCCGGGTCGCCGCCGATGCCGACGTTGCCGTCGATCAGCAGGGCCGTGCCCCAGCGGCCCTCCGCGGGCAGCGGCTCGAAGACCGAGCGGCGCAGGGCCGCCCCGCCGAGCCGCAGCGTGCGCGCCACGGCCGCCTCACTGACGTCGATGCCGAGCACCCGGCGCCCCTGCGCCCCCAACGCCGCCACCAGCCGCCCCGGCCCGCAGCCCACGTCCAGCACGGCGCCCTCGCACCGCCGCAGTACTTCCAGATCCGCCGCGTCCGCCGCCGCGCACCACCGCTCCACGTCCAGCGGCAGCAGCCAGCCGTCGGCCCGGCGCAGGAAGAGGGGACCGTGGCCGGTGCGCAGGGCGTGGGTGTAGGGGTCGGCGGACCAGGTGGGCGGCGGCGCGATCGAGCGGGGCCGGGGAATCATCGGGGCCCCACCGCCGTGAGCCGCTCCAGCAGCCCCGCGAACCGGCCCTCCGGCGCCTCCTTCGCCACCGCCCGCGCGTCCTCGGCCGTGTCCACGTCCCGCAGCACCGGCAGGTCCCGCACCCGCAGCCCCGCGAGCCGGGCGCGCTGGGCGGCGCCGGTGTGCGGGGTCGACATCGGGATGCCGCGCAGCAGCGCCGGGTCGGGTTCGGCCAGGCCCAGGGCCCAGAAGCCGCCGTCCTCCGCCGGGCCGAAGTACGCGTCGCAGTCGGTGAAATCGAGGGTCAGCAGCTCTGGCGTCACCTGCGGGGTGTCCATGCCGATGAGCAGGGCCGGGCCCGAGCAGCCCGCGAAGGCGTCGGCCAGACGCTCGTCCAGGCCGCCCGCGCACTGCGGTACGACCTCGAAGCCGGGCGGCAGCCAGTGGCCCGGCGTCCCGTCCAGTGCGAGGACCCGGCGCCGGGCGGGCGTCCGGGCCACCACGTCCAGCGTGTCCGCGAGCGAGGCCGCCGCCAGCGCCGCCGCCTCCTGCGGGGTGAACGGCGGGGTCAGCCGGGTCTTCACGCGGCCCGGCCGGGGTTCCTTGGCAATCACCAGCAGCGTCGTCACGCGCGCGCACCCCGCTCCGCCAGCACCCGGCTCATGTCCCGCACCGCCCGCCAGGTCCCGAGCCAGGTGCCCGTCACCTTGGAGGCTCCGGTGCGCGGCCGATACGGGACGTCGTACTCGGCGATCCGCCAGCCCGCGTCCGCGGCCCGCACCACCATCTGGAGCGGGTAGCCGCTGCGCCGGTCGGTGAGGCCGAGGGCGAGCAGCGGTTCGCGGCGGGCGGCGCGCAGTGGGCCGAGGTCGTGCAGCCGCAGTCCGGTGCGGCGGCGCAGCAGCCGGGCGAGCGCGAGGTTCCCGGCACGGGCGTGGACCGGCCAGGCGCCCCGCCCCCGCGGACGGCGCCGGCCGAGCACCAGATCGGCGGAGCCGGAGCGGATCCGGTCCACGAACGGCACCAGATCGGACGGGTCGAGGGAGGCGTCGCAGTCGCAGAAGCACACCACGTCGGCCGTGGCGGCGGTCAGCCCCGCGTGGCAGGCGGCGCCGAACCCGCGCCGCTCCTCGCGCACCACGGTCGCGCCGAGCGCCCGCGCGACGGCCGCCGAGCCGTCCGTGGAGCTGTTGTCGACGACGAGCGCGCGCCAGCCCGGCGGGATGCGCTCCAACACCCAGGGCAGCGCCTCGGCCTCGTCGAGACAGGGGAGGACGACGTCGACCGACACCGGGTCGGATTCCGCAGCGGAAGAGGTGGTCACGCCGTTCACCCTACGAGCGCAAATGGTGTGTATCGGTCATCGGCTCCTTACGAAACAAGGACGTCGGCAGGGGGACCGGCGCACTCGCGCGCGCGTGGTGCGAGGCTGGCGGCATGGAACAGCTTCAACCTCGGATCCTCGTCGTCGACGACGACCCGACCGTCGCCGAGGTGGTCTGCGGGTACCTCGACCGCGCCGGCTACGTCGTGGACCGCGCCGGTGACGGGCCCGACGCCCTCGCGCGGGCCGCCGAGCACTGGCCGGACCTGGTCGTCCTGGATCTGATGCTGCCCGGCATGGACGGCCTTGAGGTGTGCCGCAGGATGCGCGGACAGGGCCCGGTGCCGGTCATCATGCTCACCGCGCGCGGCGACGAGGACGACCGCATCCTCGGCCTTGAGGTCGGCGCCGACGACTACGTCACCAAGCCCTTCAGCCCCCGCGAACTCGTCCTGCGCGTCGAGTCCGTACTGCGTCGCGTCCGCCCCGCCCAGTCCCCGGGACCGCTGCGCGCCGCGGGCCTCACCGTCGACCCGGCGGCCCGCCGGGCGGTCAAGGACGGCACCGAACTCGCCCTTACCGTCCGCGAGTTCGACCTGCTCACGTTCTTCCTGCGGCACCCGGGCCGGGTGTTCGGCCGGGAGGACCTGATGCGGGAGGTGTGGGGCTGGGACTTCGGCGATCTGTCGACGGTCACCGTCCATGTGCGCCGGCTGCGCGGCAAGGTCGAGGACGACCCGGCCCGCCCCCGGCTGATCCGGACGGTGTGGGGCGTCGGCTACCGGTTCGAGGGGGTCTGACCGTGCGGGACACCTTTCTCATTGCCCTCTGCGCCTTCCTCGGCGCCGCCACGGCCGGTGTGCTCGGCGCGGGCGTGCTGCGGCTGGTGCGGCGCCGCTCGCTCGCCGTGCACCTCGCGGTGGTCGCCGCCGTCGCCGTCACCGCGATGCTCGCGGGCACCCTCGTGGTCGCCCGGGCGATGTTCCTCTCGGAGCACGATCTGAAGGTCGTCACGCTGGTCGTCGCCATGGCCGCCGTGGTCTCCCTGGCCACCGCCCTGCTGCTGGGCCGCTGGGTCGTCGCCCGCAGCCGCGACCTCGCCCTCGCCGCCCGCTCCTTCGGCGACGGCGGCGCCTTCACCTCCCCCGACGGCCCCGCCACCGCCGAACTGGCCGCACTGAGCAGGGAGTTGGAGGCCACCAGCGCCCGCCTCACCGCGTCCCGCGAGCGCGAACGCGCCCTGGAGTCCTCCCGCCGGGAACTCGTCGCCTGGATCTCCCACGATCTGCGCACCCCGCTGGCCGGGCTGCGTGCCATGTCCGAGGCCCTGGAGGACGGGGTCGCCGCCGACCCCGACCGCTATCTGAAGCAGATCCGCACCGAGGTCGAGCGCCTCAACGACATGGTCGGCGACCTCTTCGAACTCTCCCGCATCCACGCGGGCGCCCTGGCCCTGACCCCTACCAGGATCTCGCTGTACGACCTGGTGGGCGACGCCCTCGCGGGCGCGGACCCGCTCGCCCGGGAGCACGGGGTGCGGCTCGTCGGCGACGGAGTGGCAGCGGTGCCGGTCGAGGTGGACGGCAAGGAGATGAGCCGGGTCCTCGGCAACCTCCTGGTCAATGCCATCCGGCGGACCCCGTCCGACGGCACGGTCGCCATCGCCGCCGAACGTGTCCCCGAGGGCGTGCTGCTGTCGGTGACGGACGGCTGCGGGGGCATCCCTGAGGAGGACCTGCCGCGCGTCTTCGACACCGGCTGGCGCGGCACCGACGCCCGGACCCCGCCGGCGGGCGCGGGCCTCGGCCTCGCCATCGTCCGCGGAATCGTCGAGGCCCACCAGGGCCGGGCCTCCGTACGGAACATCCCCGGCGGCTGCCGCTTCGAGGTGACCCTGCCGACGGCGGAAGGCTGAGCCCTCTTATCCGCCCGCCGCGAACTCCCGCATCCCGTCCTCGAAGCCGACCCCCGCCCGCCACCCCAACTCGGCCCGCAGCCGCGCGGAGTCGGCGGTGATGTGCCGCACGTCCCCCAGCCGGTACTCCCCGGTCACCACCGGCTCGGGCCCGCCGTGGGCCACCGCCAGCGCACGGGCCATCTCACCGACGGTGTGCGGATCCCCGCTGCCGGTGTTGTACACCACCAGCGCCCCCGCAGGTGAAGTCGCCTCCAGGGCCGCCAGGTTGGCCGCCGCCACATCCCGTACGTGCACGAAGTCCCGTCGCTGGCGGCCGTCCTCGAAGACCCGCGGGGCCTCGCCACGGGCGAGCGCGGACCGGAAGAAGGAGGCGACCCCGGCATAGGGAGTGTCGCGGGGCATGCCCGGCCCGTACACGTTGTGGTAGCGCAGGGACACTGCCTGACTGTCCGTCACCCGAGCCCAGGAGGCGGCCAGATGCTCCTGGGCGAGCTTGGTCGTGGCGTACACGTTCCGTGGGTCGACCGGCGCGTCCTCGCCGACCAGACCCGGCGCCAACTCCTCCCCGCACTCCGGGCAGCGCGGCTCGAAACGCCCGGCGTCCAGGTCGGCGACGGCACGCGGGCCGGGCCGGACGACACCGTGCCGGACGCAGCCGTAGCGGCCCTCGCCGTACACCACCATCGACCCGGCGAGGACGAGACGCCGTACCCCCGCCTCCGTCATCGCGGCGAGCAGGACGGCGGTGCCGAGGTCGTTGCGGGAGACGTACTCCGGCGCGTCCGCGAAACCGGTGCCGAGGCCGACCATCGCCGCCTGGTGGCACACCGCGTCCACACCGGTCAGGGCCCGGCGGACGGCATCCGGATCCCGTACGTCCGACGCCGGGTCGGCCCGGACGTCGTACACGACGGGCTCGTGGCCGCGGGCCGCCAGTGCCGTCACGACCTGGGACCCGATGAACCCGGCACCGCCGGTGACCAGTACACGCATGGGCCCACGCTAGGGCGGTGACCGGGGTTTCCCGGGGCTCGGCGTCCGCCACGTCATGGGTCCGTAAGATCCGGATAGGGTGCGCGCATGGCTGCCTTCGACCCCGACGCCGACCTCTCCGGCGACCTCGGCCTCCGGCTGATGATCAACTCCTTCATCACCCTGTACTGGCGGCGGAGCCTGCTGGACGAGGCCGTCGGCTGGCTGAACGAGCACGGCTACCGCGTCGTCGCGCTGGACGCGGGCGGGTGGGCGACGGCCGCCGACATGCACCGGGACATCGCCGAGGCACTGGAGTTCCCCGACTACTACGGCCGGAACCTCGACGCCCTCAACGACTGCCTGTCCGACGTCGAGTCCTACGAGTACGGCACCACCCGCGACGCCACCGGACTCGTCCTCGCCTTCACCGGCTACGACCGCTTCCGCCGGGCCGAACCCGACGCGGCCCAGGCGCTGCTGGACATCCTCGCCACCCGTGCGCGCAGCGCCGCCCTGTTCGGCCACCGCCTCCTGTGCCTGGTCCAGAGCGACGACCCGGACATCAGCTTCGAGCCGGTCGGCGCGATGACCGTCGACTGGAACGACGCCGAATGGCCGGACGCCAAGCGGCGAGGCTAGAGCGAGGCCACCGGGACCGACACCGTGAACACCGTCGAGCCCGGCTCGCTGATCACGTCGATCGTGCCGCCGTGCGCCCGGATCAGGGAGGTCGCCACGGCGAGCCCCAGACCGCTGCCGCCGCGGTCACGGCTGCGGGCCTTGTCCACGCGGTAGAAGCGATCGAAGACGCGCTCACGGTCGGCGGGCGGGATACCGGGCCCCGCGTCGGCCACCCGGACCCGGGCCAGCCCGTGCTCGACCGACACCGCGACCGAGACCTCCGTGCCGGGTGGTGTGTGCATCGCCGCGTTGGTGAGGAGGTTGTCCAGGACCTGCCGGACACGCTGCGGGTCCACCCGGGCGGGAAGCGCCTCGGGACCCGGTGCCACCGTCAGCGGATGGCCGGGGTGACTCGCGCGGAAGGCGTCCGCGGCGTCCTGGACCAGCTCCACCAGATCGGTCTCCCGGGGCCGCAGCGGGGTCTCCACCTCCGCCGCGTCCAGCCGGGCGAGCAGCAGCAGATCGTCCAGCAGGAAGCCCATCCGGGCGGCCTCCGCGCGCAGCCGCGCCAGATGCCTGTCGCGTTCCTCGGGGGCGTTGGCGGCCGCGTACTGGAAGAGGTCCGCGTAGCCGCGTACCGACATCAGCGGGGTGCGCAGCTCGTGCGAGGCGTCCGCGACGAACCGGCGCAGCCGCTGCTCGGCCTCCGTGCGCACGGCGAGGGACTCGTCGATGTGCTCCAGCATCGTGTTGAACGCGGTCCGCAGCTCCTCCACCTCGGGCCCGCCGCCGCGCATGTCGTGCCGCACCGGCAGCCGCGCCGAGTCCGTCAGATCGTGCGAGGTGATGCCCCGCGCGGTGTGCGCCATGTCGCTCAGCGGCTTGAGTCCGCGTCGCAGCATCGACCGCCCCGCCACCACCAGGGCCAGCAGCGCCAGACCGAAGGTCACGGCCTGGATCGTGACCAGTTCGGTGACGGTGTCCTCGATGTCGTCCATGGGCGCCGCGCTGACCAGCACCACCCCGGGCTCCACCTCGCAGGCCCGCAGCCGGTACAGGCCCGTGTCCTTGAGGTGCTCGGTGCGCAGCACCTCCGCACCCCGGTCGACCCGCGCCTGCGCCACCGCGGTGAAGTCCTCGACGTCCTCGGGCAGATCGGTGTCCGTCTCGGGCTCGCGCAGCTCGGGAGTGCCGTCCGAGACGTCGTACACGGCGTAGTACCAGCGGTAGTACTTCTTCCCGGACAGCGTGCCGTAGTCCGCGATGCTCTTGGACTGGGCGACCTGCGCCTGCGCCAGCTGCGTGTCCAGCTGGGCCGACAGATAGTCGCGCATGTACGTCGTCAGCGCGGTGCCGACGACCGCGAACACCACCAGCGCCAGCGCCCCGAGCCCCAGCGCGAGCCGGGTCCCGAGCCGCAGACTGCCGTACGCCCGCCGAAGCCGCCCTGTCACTCCGCAGCCTGCCGGATGACGTAGCCGAAGCCCCGCACGGTGTGGATCATCGCCGGGCCGGTGTCGTCGAGCTTGCGGCGCAGCCGGCTGACGACCAGTTCGACGACGTTGGAGCGGCCGCCGAAGCCGTACTCCCACACGTGGTCGAGGATCTGCGCCTTGGTCTGCACGGTCGGTGACTTGCGCATGAGGTAGCGCAGCACCTCGTACTCGGTGGGCGTGAGGGTGAGGAGCTTCTCGCCGCGGTGCACCTCGCGGGTGTCCTCGTCCATGGTCAGATCGCCGACCCGCAGCACCGAGCGCTGGAAGCCGGGCCCGGCGCTGCGCCGCAGCACGGTCCGCAGCCGGGCCATCAGCTCCTCCACCGCGAACGGCTTGACCAGGTAGTCGTCGCCGCCCCGGGTCAGCCCCGCCACCCGGTCCGCGACGCCGTCGCGCGCGGTGAGGAACACCACCGGCACCATCGTCCCGGAGCGGCGCAGCCGGTCCAGCACACCGAAGCCGTCCACGTCCGGGAGCATCAGATCGAGCACGACGATGTCCGGACGGAACTCGGCGGCGCGGCGCAGCGCCTCCTCACCGGAGTTCGCCGTGACCGCGTCCCAGCCCTCGTACCGGGCGACCGTCGCGACGAGATCGGCGATCGGCGGGTCGTCGTCCACGACGAGCAGTCGTACTTTTTCCACCCGCCCATACTGCGTCACCCGGGCCCCGCCACCACAGCCCGGTCCCGGGGCCCGGACACATCGATAACCACTTGAAAGATCTACGACAGCTGATCGACAGCTTCCTCCGGCCAAGCTCGGTACCCCGGCCCCGGACCCCCATGAGGAGCTGCCACCCGTGACGACCGTCCAATCGCCCCCTGCGCCCCCCACAGCGATACGCCCCAGGGTGGTGGCCCGCACCGGCCTGTACGCCGTGCTGGCCGCGAACGCGGCCGTGGTGACCTACTTCTTCGTCGACGCGGGCTTCGGCGCGTCCAACGCGCTGCTCGTCCTCGGCCGCCTCGCCGGTCTCTACGGCGCCCTGTTCATGGCGTTCCAGCTGCTGCTGGTGGCCCGGCTGCCGTGGCTGGACCGGCGGATCGGCATGGACCGGCTGACCTCCTGGCACCGCTGGACCGGCTTCGGCATCCTGTGGACGCTGCTGGCGCACGCCGTCTTCATCACCTTCGGCTACGCCGACTCCTCCGGCCTCGACCCGGTCAACCAGCTCGTCGACCTCGCCGAGACCGTCGAGGGCGTGCTGCGGGCCGTCGCCGCGCTGGTGATCATCCTCGTGGTCGGCGCGGTCTCCGGCCGGTTCGCGCGGCGCAGGCTGGCGTACGAGACCTGGCACTTCATCCACCTGTACACCTACCTCGCGGTGGTGCTGGCCTTCACCCACCAGGTCGCGGTCGGTACCACGTTCACCGCCTCCTCCGCCGCCACGGCCTACTGGTACGGGCTGTGGGGCGTCGCCCTCGGCTCGGTGCTGGTGGGCCGGCTGGTGCTGCCGCTGTGGCGGAACTGGCGCCACCAGCTGCGCGTCTCGGCGGTCGTGCCCGAGTCGGACAACGTGGTCTCCGTCCACATCACCGGCCGGGACCTCGACCGGCTGCCCGCCCGCGCCGGACAGTTCTTCCTGTGGCGGTTCCTGACCAAGGACCGCTGGTGGCAGGCGAACCCCTTCTCCCTGTCCGCCGCCCCCGACGGCCGCGGCCTGCGCCTGACCGCCAAGGCCGCGGGCGACGGCAGCGCCGCCCTGCGCCATCTCAAGGTCGGCACCCGAGTCTTCGCCGAGGGCCCCTACGGCGCCTTCACCGCCCTGCACCGCACCCGGCCGGAGTCCCTGCTCATCGCCGGCGGCGTCGGCGTCACCCCGATCCGGGCGCTGCTGGAGGAGGTGACGGGCCACGCCGTGGTCATCTACCGGGTGGCCGGCGAACGGGACGCGGTCCTCTACGACGAACTGCGCGAGCTGGCCCTCGCCAAGGGCGCCGAGCTGCACCTGGTCACCGGCCCGGTCGCGCCGGACCGGCTGGCCCCGGCCGAGCTGATCCGGATGGTGCCGGACATCGCCGAGCGGGACGTCTTCCTGTGCGGGCCGCCGCCGATGATGAACGCGGTCCTGGGCAGCCTGCGCGCGCTGGACGTGCCCAAACCGCAGATCCACTTCGAGCGTTTCAGCCTGGCGGGATGAGAGGGACACCGTGAAGCGAGCCATACCCGTCCTGGTCCTGACCGCCGTCGGTCTGGTCCCGCTGTGGCGCTATGCGCCGTCGACGGACACCCCAGCCGCGTCCGCACCGTCCACGACGGAGACTGTTGCGCCGTCCCCGTCCTCTTCTTCCACGTCCGGCAGCTCCGCGCTCGTCGTCGAGGGCTCGGTGGTGAACACCGAGAAGGGGGCCGTGCAGGTCGAGGTCACCTTCGACGGCGACACGATCTCCTCGGTGCGGATGCTCCAGCAGCCGAACCACCCGCAGACCACGGCGGCCGTACCGACGCTGATCGAGGAGACCCTCGAAGCGCAGAGCGCGGACATCGACACGGTGTCCGGCGCGACGATCACCAGCGACGGCTACACGGAGTCCCTCCAGGCCGCCCTCGACCAGCAGGGTGCCTGAGGTGCGGCGCGTCGAGCAGGTCATGGGGTTCCCGGTCTCGCTCCGGGTGGACGACGAGCAGGTCCCCGGTGCCGCCGTGGACGCCGTCTTCGCCTGGCTGCGCGAGGTCGACGAACGGTTCAGCCCGTTCAAGCACGGCAGCGAGGTGTCCCGGCTGGACCGGGGCGAGATCGGCCCCGGCGAGGTCAGCGCCGACCTCGCCGAGGTCCTCGGCCTGTGCGAGGAGTACCGGGTCGCCACCGGCGGCGCCTTCGACGTACGGCTGCCGGGGCGGGGCCTCGATCCCTGCGCGGTGGTCAAGGGCTGGGCCGTGCAGCGGGCGGCGGAGCTGCTGCGGGCGGCCGGGGTGGAGCGGTTCTGCCTCAACGCCGGCGGTGACGTGGTCGCCGCGGGCGGGCCCTGGCGGGTGGGCGTACGGCATCCCGAGCGCGCCGACCGGCTGTGCACGGTCCTGGAGATCACCGACGCGGCGGTCGCGACCTCCGCGCTCTACGAGCGGGGCGCGCACATCCTCGACGGCCGCACCGGGCGCCCGGCGACCGGCCTGCTCAGCGTCACCGTCGTCGCCCCCTCCCTGACCGAGGCCGACAGCACGGCGACCGCCGCCTTCGCGATGGGCGCCGAAGGGATCGCCTGGGCCTCCGCCCGCCCCGGCTGCCAGGTGTTCGCGGTGGACGCGGAGCGGAGGGTGCTGCGGACGGAGGGGGTGCCGGTGGCGGCGTAGCGCCGACGCTCAGGGCTTGGTCCCGCGGACCGTCCAGGCCCGGGCCGCCAGCGCGATGGTGCCGTCCGGTTCCGCGGGGAGGGACTCGGCGAGCGCGGTGCGCAGGCGGTCCCGGTCCTCGGGCGGGAGGCCGGTGACATAGCCGGCGGCCGGGCCCTGGCCCGCGAGGAACGGGGCCCACAGGTCGGTGAGATCGGTGAAGACGGTAGGGACGACGACCGGGGTGATCCGGACCTCCTCCAGACCTGCCCCGGTCCACAGCGCGTACAGCGGGTCAGGTCTGCACATCGGGAACCGGCGCCCCTCGTCCAGCTCGGCCGCCGCCGGATCCACCGCCGCGGCCGCGTCCCAGAACCGGCGCAGCAGCTCCATGCCCTCGGCGTAGTCCCAGACGTACGCGGCGACCCGCCCGCCGGGCCGCACCGCGCGGGCCATCTCGGCGACCCCTTCGGCGGGCTCGGGAAGGAAGTTGAGCGCCAGACCGCTGACCGCCATGTCCCACGACCCGTCCCGCACCGGCAGCGCCCGCGCGTCCGCCACCGCGAACCCCACCGGACCGTGCGCCGTCACCCGGGCCGTCGCCACCAGTTCGGCGGACCGGTCGCAGCCCAGCACCACCGCCGGCCGACACCGGGCGGTCAGCACCGCCGACAGCGCCCCCGTGCCGCACCCCACATCCAGCCAGCGCAGCCCGTCGGCGTGCCCCTCCAGGGCGGTGAACCGCTCGGCCACCTTCCGGCTCCACCGCCCCATGTACCGCTCGTAGCCGGGTCCCGCCTGCCAGACGTCGAAGCGCCGCTGCTCGCTCATGACTCCACCATGCGGGACGCGGACGCCTGCGGCCGACATCCCGGCGCCCACCGAAAACGGGTCGTTCCGACCGCGCTCACCATGGTGAACTGCGGCCATGAGTCTGACTGTGGAGATCTTCCTGCTCCGGGAGGACGGGGACATCGACGTCCAGCCGACCCCCGAGGGCGTCCTGGACCTGGCCGGTCCGGAGAGCTGGCGCACCAAGGTCTGGGGCTCCCGGGCGATCCGCTCCCTCGGCGCCCGGTTCTTCCCGGCCCTGGTCGTCGGCGACCTGGTCGCGCCCGGGGAGATACCGGCGTTCCTGGCCGAATGCGCCCTGGTCAAGGAGAACCTGGATCACCTCGCCACGCTCACCTGCTCCCCGGACCGGACGGTCACCCAGCACGCCGACCACATCGGCTCCCGACTGTCCATCATCGAGGAGACGGCAGTGCGTGCACAGGACATGGGAGGCGGAGTCCTCATCTGGTGAGAGGTCTAGACTCTCCCGGCAACGGCTTGCTCAACCCCGGCCGGAAGCGGGCGACTTCTGCCAGACCCGAAGGGTATTCGGCGTTTTGATACGGATAGATTCAGTCACCAAGCGGTACCCGGACGGCACGGTGGCGGTCGACCGGCTGTCGCTGGAGATACCCGACCGCTCGATCACCGTCCTCGTCGGTCCCTCGGGCTGCGGCAAGACGACGACCCTGCGCATGATCAACCGGATGGTCGAACCCAGCGAGGGCGCCATCCTCCTCGACGGCAAGAACATCCAGCAGCAGCCCGTCAACACCCTGCGCCGGTCGATGGGTTACGTCATCCAGAACGCCGGTCTCTTCCAGCACCGCACCATCCTCGACAACATCGCCACCGTGCCCCGCCTGCTGGGCTGGGGCAAGGAGAAGTCCCGGGCCCGCGCACGGGAGTTGATGGACCGGGTCGGCCTCGACGGCGCGCTCGCCAAGCGGTATCCCTACCAGCTCTCCGGCGGACAGCAGCAGCGCGTGGGCGTGGCCCGTGCCCTCGCCGCCGATCCGCCGGTCCTGCTCATGGACGAGCCGTTCTCCGCCGTCGACCCGATCGTCCGCAAGGGACTCCAGGACGAACTCCTGCGTATTCAGGGCGAGTTGGGCAAGACCATCGTCTTCGTCACGCACGACATCGACGAGGCGGTCAAGCTCGGCACGATGGTCGCCGTGATGCGCACCGGCGGCCGGCTGGCCCAGTTCGCCCCGCCCGCCGAACTGCTGACGAACCCCGCCGACGCCTTCGTCGAGGACTTCCTCGGCACCGACCGGGGCATCCGCCGGCTGTCCTTCTTCCCCGCCGCGGGCCTGGAGTTGCTCACCACGCCGATCGTGGCCATCGACGCCGGCGCCAAGCAGATCGCCGCCCGCGACACGGGCGACGCCCCCTATCTCCTCGTAACGGACCTGGACGGCAAGCCTCTTGGCTGGGCCGAGCCGCGGGAGCTGACCGCCGGGAAGATCGAGCCCGCCCGACTTCTGCCCCACGGCCGCCCGTTCGTCTCCGGTACGGACTCGCTGCGGGCCGCGCTGGACTGCGCCGTGCTGTCACCGACCGGCTGGGCCGTCGCGGTGGACGGCGAGGGCCGGGCGGCCGGGGTGGTCTCCCAGCAGACCATCGGCGAGGCGATCCGGGGGGCTCACGCCAAGAGTGCGCGGAGCGTCGTGAAGACGGAGAAGGTCGCGCGATGAGCGAGCTCTTCGACATGCCGAGCTACCTCGAGTACAGCTACTTCGGCCTGGTCGGAATCCATCTGCGCGAGGCGCTGATCCCGGTACTGGCCGGCCTGGTGGTGTCGCTGCCGCTCGCTCAGCTCTGCGTGCGGCTGCGCTGGCTGTACCCGCCGGTGCTGTGGGTGACCACCGTCCTCTACGCGATTCCCTCGCTGGCCTTCTTCGTGGTCCTCATCGACTACACCGGCCTGAGCGAGACCACGGTGATGATCCCGCTGGCCGTCTACAGCCTGGTCATCCTGGTCCCGGCCATCGTGGACGGCGTGCGCGCGGTACCGCAGGAGACGCTGGCGGCGGCCACCGCCATGGGCTTCGGGCCGGTGCGGCGCTATCTCCAGGTGCAGTTGCCGATCGCCGCGCCCGCGATCATCGCCGGGCTGCGCGTGGCGTCCGTGTCGAGCATCTCCCTGGTCAGCGTCGGCATGCTGATCGGAAACCAGGGAGCCCTCGGGAACATGCTGGACGCCGGTCTGAAGTACGACCAGCCGCGTCTGGTGTGGCTCTCCGTGGTGGGCACCGCCGTGCTCGCCACCGCCGTGGACGCCGTACTCATCGTCCTGCGCCTGCTGCTGACGCCATGGATGCCCCGAGGCGGACGTCCGACCGTGGCGAAGGAGGCCATCGGATGAACATCCTCAACTACATGGCCGACTTCCTCGGCGACAGCGCCCACTGGGAGGGCTACGACGGCATCCCCACGCGCGTCGCCGAGCACATCGGGTACACCTTGATGGCCCTCGGCATCGCGGCGGCTGTAGGACTCCCGGTCGGTCTGGTGACCGGGCACACCGGCAGGGGCGGCAACACACTCGCCCTGATCGCCACCATCGGCCGCGCCCTGCCCAGCTTCGGCCTGATGGTCCTGATGTTCCTCCTCCTCGGCCTGGGCATGGCCCCGGTGCTGATTCCCCTGGTGGTGCTGGCGATCCCGCCCATCCTCGTCACGACCTACGAGGCCATGCGCTCCGTCGACCCCGCCCCCGTCGACGCCGCCCGCGGCATGGGCATGGCGGAGGCGGAGGTCCTCTTCCGGGTCGAACTCCCGGTCGCCCTCCCCCTGATCCTCAGCGGCCTGCGCTCAGCGGCGATCCAGATCGTCTCGACGGCGACGATCGCGGCGTACGTCAGCTTCGGCGGCCTCGGCCGCTACATCGTGGACGGCCTGTACCAGCGGGACTACGAGAAGGTCGTGGGCGGAGCGACGCTGGTCGCGGCGATGGCGCTGGCGACGCTGGGGCTGTTCTGGGCGGTGGCGAGGCTGACGGTCTCCCGTGGCGTACGCAGGGCGCACGTGGGTTAGTTCAGGCTTCGGTGCGGGCCAGCGCCTGCTCCAGGACGATCAGCAGCGCGTCCCGCACCGAGCCGCGCTCCCGCGCGTCGAACACCACCAGCGGCACCCCGTCACTCACATCCAGCGCCCACCGCACGTCCTCGATCTCATGCTCGACCTTCCCGTCGAACGCGTTCACCGCGACCGCGAACGGGATCCCCTTGTGCTCGAAGTAGTCGACCGCGGCATAACAGTCGTCCAGCCGCCGCGTGTCCACGATGACGAGCCCGCCCACCGCGCCCTCGACGAGGTCGTCCCACATGAACCCGAACCGCTCCTGTCCGGGCGTACCGAACAGATAGAGCTTCAGCGTCGGGTCGATGGTGATGCACCCGAAGTCCATGGCGACGGTCGTGGTCGTCTTGCCCGGGGTGTGCGTCAAGTCGTCGACGCCCGCCGCGACTTCCGTGATCGCGGCCTCGGTGGTGAGCGGCTCGATCTCGGAGATGGAGCCGACCGCGGTCGTCTTGCCCACGCCGAAACCCCCCGCGATCACCATCTTGACCGGCAGCGGCGGTCGTACGGCGGCGGCCGGTTCAGTCGGTGTCACGGAGTACCCCCCGGGAGTCGGGGATGGCGCGCAGGCCATCGATCACTCTTCGCAGTACGGATGAATCGTGGACGGCATCGGCGTTCGGCACGTGCACTGTCAGCCGTCCCTCGGCCCGCAGATCCTCCGCGAGCACCCGGACGACGTTCAGGTGCAGCCGCAGCCGGGCCGCGATCTCCGCGATGGACTGCGGCTGCCTGCAGGCGGCAACGATGTCGTGCTGCTCGAAGGAGAGCAGCTCCAGCGCGCCGAGCCCCTCGGCGGTGGCCACCACCTGGGTCTCGACGGGCATCGTCCGGCCGGACGGGCTGGGCGCCACCCGGCCGGCGGTGACCAGGAACGGCCGTACGGCGGGGGCGGGGCCGACCGGGTCGGGGCCCGGGGGTGGAATGCCGTCCGCCATGAGGTCCGTAACCGTCCTTCTCGGGAACCAGCCGGAAGCCGGTCAGCGGGCCGACGCGGCGCCGACGCTGTTCTTCAGCTCCAGCACCAGCTGCGGGCTGAGCGCGGCACCGGCGCGGTTGGCGAACAGCGTCATCTCGTAGGCGATGTTCCCGAGCTTGGCCTCCTTGTCGGTGACCACGCCGAGCACCGCGCCGCTGCCGATCGCGGAGACCAGGACATGCCCGCCCTCCAGATCGATGATGACCTTGTTGAGGCTGCCGAGGCCGTAGTTGCCGGAGGCCCCGGCAGCCAGGCTGGTGATGCCCGAGACGATCGCGGCGAGCCGCTCGGAGTCGGCGTGCTCACGCAGCTCGGACACCGCGATCAGCAGCCCGTCGGAGGAGACGGCGATGGCGTCGACGACACCCGCGGTCTCGGTCGCGAAGCGATTCAGCAGCCAGGTGAAGTCGGCTGCGGCGGCCTGGAGCTCGGCCGGTGTGGCGGCTTCTGCCGGAGTGCCACCTGTCGACGTACTCACTGCTCCGCTCCTTCCGGGAGGTTGTTCTGGTCCCGCTGGTCGGGGATCGGGGTCTCTTGGGTGGTGTCGCTGTCGCGGTGCGCCCGCTCCACGCCCGCCTCGAACTCCTCCAGCGCGGACCGTACGGCGTCGGCGTCGGCGGGGTGGACGGACCGGCGCAGCACCTGGTGGGCGCCGGTGTCCTCGGTGGTGCGCAGGGTGGCACCGCGGACGCGTCGGCGCAGCGGGCGGGAGCCGGACGGGGCTTCCGGCCGGTCGGCGCGCGCGTGATCGGCAGGGGGTACGTCGGTGGCGGGACCCTCGCGCCGGGGGAGCCGGCGGGGGAGGGGGCCGGAGTCGGCCGGGACCGAGCCCGGGGCCGCGGCCGCGGGGAGCGGGCCGGTGGCCGGCGCCTCGTCCGCGGGAACCTCCGGGGCCTCCAGGGTCTCCGGAGCCTCTGGGGCCGCCGGGGCCTTGGCGGTCACCGGTTCCGCCACCTCCGGCACCGGCAGCAGCAGCGACGACGGCACGCTGACCTCGGCGGTGACACCGCCGCCCGGCGTCCGGGTCAGCGTCACCTCGATCTCCCAGCGGCGGGCCAGCGTACCGACCACGAACAGGCCCAGCACCTTGGTCGGCACCAGGTCCAGACGCTCACGGCGGACGAGGCGGGCGTTCTCCTCGGCGAGCCGCTCGGCGCTCATGCCCAGACCGTGGTCGGAGATCACGATCGACGCGGACTCGCCGTCCGCCCCGGCCGCCACGGTCACCTCGACGGGGGCGCCCGCGGGCGAGAACGACACCGCGTTCTCCAGGAGTTCGGCCACCATCAGCGTCAGGTCGCCGATGACGTCCGGCTCCACCGCGGCCTCGGAGCGCGCCTGGAGCCGTACCCGCTGGAACCCCTCGATCTGGCCGAGCGCGGCCCGCACCACGGTGGTGAGCGCCAGCGGACCGGAGCCGAGGCCCGACTCACGGATGCCCGCGAGCAGCATCAGGCTGTCGGCGTTGCGGCGCAGCCGGACCGCGATGTGGTCGATGCTGTAGAGCCGTTCCAGCAGCTCGGGGTCGGTCTCGCCGCGCTCGACCGCGTCGATCAGGGAGAGCTGGCGGGTGGTCAGGTTGCTGACGCGGCGGCCGACGTTGCCGAACATCTCGGCGACGTTGCGGCGGCTGAGCACCTGGCGTTCCAGCAGCGCGGCCGCGGTCGTCTGCACCCGGTTGAAGGCCTCGGCGAGGTCGCCGATCTCGTCGCGCGCGGTGACCGGCACCTCGCGCAGCCGGGGCGGGCCGTCGTCCTCGGCGTCGTCGTCGGCGACCCGGGCCAGCTCACGGTCCGCGACCTCGGCGACCTCCCGGGCGGCGCCGGTGAGGGCCTGCACCGGCCGGACCACCGAGCGGCGGACCATGACCGACAGGGCGAACCAGAAGGCGAAGCCGAACAGGGCAAGTGCGAGCAGCAGTCCGGCGCGCCAGGCGGCGTCCCCGGAGGCGTCCTCGGCGCGGTCGGCGATCTGGTCGATGAGGGAGGCGGTGATCCCGAGCCGGATCTCGGCCTGCTCCCGGTAGGCGGGGTAGGAGACGAGCGCGGCCTGGAAGGACCGCCGGATCTCGTCGGGGGAGTCCGCTTGGAGGGTGCCCGGGTCGATCTGGAGTTCGGCGTACTGGCGGACGATGAGGGCCTGCGGGGAACTGTGCTCGATCCCGCGCAGCTCCTCGGTCTGCTCGGCGGTGGCGAACCGGGCGAAACGGTCCGCCTGGTAGGTGTACACCTCGTACGAGCCGACCGCGCCGATGAACTCGATGAGCGCGTTGGAGTCACCGGTGGAGGCGGAGAACACCCCGGTCTCGAAGGCGCTGTGGGCGGCGTCGGCGCGCAGCAGCGAGTCCAGCAGATTGCCGGTGAAGGTGGCCGCGAGACCGGCGTTGCGGTCCAGGCCCAGGCCGTCGATGACGCCCTTGGCGGCGTTGGTGTACGCCGGATCGATGTTGTCCGCGGGGAGATAGCCCTGCTCGATGGTGTCCCGGAGGCTGCCGAGGGCGCTGATCTCCTTGAGCGCCCGCGCCTCGGTCTCCGGCAGCCGGTCGCCGAAGGTCTCCCGGACCTTGACGACCTGGGCGTCCACCGCGGTCTGCGCCCGGTCGTAGGCGTCCGTGGAGGGCGGGGCGGCGCCCTCACCGGCCGCTTCGTGCCGTACGGAGAGCAGGATGGCCTGCTGGTGCTCGGCCTCCACCCGGTCCACCAGCGTGGCCACCTCGGCGCTGTCCCGGACCAGCCGGGCCGCGTCGGATGCCTCGGAGGACTGGTCGAGCTGGTCGTTGATGAGGTAGGCGAGCAGCACGGCCACTACGGCGAGCGGCACGCCGACCAGGAGATTGAGCTTGCGGCGGAAGGGCCGACGGTCGATGAAGCGCCGTATGCCGAGCGGGGAATTGTGTGTCGTGGTGGACGCGTCCACCTCTTTCGTGGACACCATTCCTCCTGGTTTTGATCGGCCTTTGGCGTCAACTGCGGGGAGACTATCGCCTCTTGAGGCATACGTCTTCACATGCGGTCACAACTGACTACTCATTGAGGCCAATCGGTGACCCGGATTCTCTTGACTGAGCAAGAAGCCGCTGGATTGGATCAGTTCCGTGACTTCTACCGCTTCACGCAGCAGGTCCATCATCGTGCTCGCCGCCACCGCGGCCCTGCTCGCGGGGTGTGGCTCCTCCGACGAAGAGAACGACAATCCCCTGGCCGGGGACAAGGCGAGCGGCGACACCGTCGTCGTCGGCTCCAACAACTTCGCCGAGTCCATCCTGCTCGCCGACATCTACGGCGAGGCCCTGAAGGCCAAGGGCCTCAAGGTCACCTACAAGCCCAACATCGGCAGCCGTGAGACCACTTACGGTCTGCTGAAGAACGGCTCCATCACGGTGCTTCCGGAGTACAACGGCTCGCTGCTGGCGTACCTGGACCCGAAGGCGGAGCAGAAGAGCGCCGAGGCGGTGAACGCCGCGGTGAAGACCAAGCTCGACAAGAAGCTGACGCTGCTGGAGTCCTCGCCCGCCGAGGACAAGGACTCCGTGAGCGTCAACGCGGAGACGGCGAAGAAGCACGGCCTGACCGCCGACTCCACCCTCGCCGACCTCAAGGACATCGCCCCCGAGATGGTCATCGGCGGTTCGCCCGAGTTCCAGACCCGGCACCAGGGCCTGCTCGGCCTGAAGGACGTCTACGGCCTGGAGTTCAAGTCCTTCAAGGCGCTCGACGCGGGCGGTCCGCTGACCCAGGCGGCGCTGACGAAGAACACCGTGCAGGCCGCGGACATCTTCACCACGGACCCGACCATCACCAAGGAGAAGTTCGTCGTCCTGAAGGACCCGGAGAACCTCTTCGGCTTCGCCAACGTGACCCCGCTGGTCTACAAGTCGGGCCTGTCGCAGGAGGGCATCGACGCCCTCGACGCGGTCTCCGCCAAGCTCGACACCACGACCCTGCTGGACCTGGACTCCCAGGTCCAGCTGGAGAACAAGGACCCGCTCGACGTGGCGAAGGCCTGGCTGGCGTCGGTCGGCCTGGACTGATCACAAGCCTTCAGTACCCGACCTGGTACGTCGCGTCCTGCCGCTCCGTGGCCGTGGAGATCGGATCGATCCGCAGCGCGTAGCCGTAGTGACGGAGGTACCGGGTCGGGTTGTTGTACGACCGGAACGACGCCCAGGAAGCGTCGGCCAGCCCCGCCGTACGGTAGAAGGTCGCGTCCCCGGCGAAGGCCGAGGTGCCGTCGTTCGCGTCGAGCTGGAGCGCGTTGTTGTAGTGCCGCAGGTAGCGCGTCGGGTAGTTGACCGACTGGAACGACACCCCGGAGGAGTCTGCGAGCCCTGGCACCAGCTTCCACTGGGAGTCCGGGAACGGGTCGAAGGGGTAGGCGTCGATCCGCCCGAGGAAACCGCTGTGCCGGACGTAACGGTCCGGGAAGTTGTAGGACTTGAGTCGGTTCCAGGCCGGTGCGCCCCACCGCGTGAGCAGGTTGGCGTACTCGGTCGAGGTGATCGGATGGATGCCGCAGTGCTTGGAGTTGAGGGGCTGCGTGTACAGCTTCTGGTCGAGCGGGGCCCAGGTTCCGGACGCGAGATTCGTCGACTGCCAGACGTAGAAGACCCCGTTGGGTGTGTAGGTGTCGCCCCACAGGTACCAGGTGTTGGATGTCAGTGACTTCACCACCGTCGGCGCCTCGGTGCCGCCGTGCGCGACCGCGGTGCTGAACGGGGTGAAGCTGCCGGGGCCGAGGGACGACGACCGAGCCCCGACGAGCGTCCCTTCCCTCTTGTAATAGAGGTAGTTGACGCCGTTCACGCCGATGGTGAGGTTGCCGTCGATGACGTCGTAGCCGGGATCGAAGAAGACCTGGGGACTGGTCGTCGTGCGGAAGTCGGTCGTGTAGCTGACCATGATCACGTTGTGGCCGCTGCTGTTCACCGAGGAGTAGAGGATGCCGTACTGCCCGCGCCCCGCGTCCCAATAGGCCTCCGGCGCCCAGCTGTGCGTGGTGGTCATGTCGTGCAGCTTGAGCAGCCGGTAGTCGGTGAACGACCGCAGGTCGGTGGAGTCCCAGACATGGATGTACACGCTGGTGCGACTCCAGTCGGTGCCGCTCAGATCCGTCGCCAGCACCACGAAGGTGCCGTCCTGCTTGCGCAGCACGAACGGGTCGCGCAGCCCGCCCGCACCGGCGGTCGGGGTGACCACGGGGGCGCTCTGGTTCAGCGGTGTCCAGCGCAGCCCGTCGGTACTGACCGCGAGATGCAGTCCGTAGTCGGCCTCCAGCATGGTGTTCGACTCGGTGAAGTAGGCCATCACATACGCCGAGTCCGCGGCGTACGCGGTCCCGGCGCCGAGGGTCAGCGCACCGGTCGCGGCCAGCGGGGCGGTCGCCGCCAGGCCGAGGAGGGTTCTGCGGGACAGAGCGGTCATGGGGGGACTCCAGGGGCGGTCGCGGCCGATACGCGGGATGAATGTTCGGTATTGCGAACGAAGTTCGGTGGAGCGATCAGAAAGTAGGGGTGTGACGGGAGTACGTCAATGAGGTGGACCGCGTTGGCCGGTTTCCGTGGTGACGGGGGAGTGGCAGGGGTGACGGGCGGCGGGGGAGCCGGGTTCAGGCGGGCTCCCCCGCCTCCCGCTGCGCCGCGCGCCGACGTTGCCGGCGGCCGCGGCGCGGCTCCTGATCGGGGAGCCAGCCGAAGGCGAGACAACTTCCCGTGGCGCCGAGGAGCAGGCCGAGGAAGAAGCCGCCGAGGTTCGAGGTGAGCCAGGTGCCCAGGGAGAGCAGCAGCCCGGTGATCGAGTAGAACAGGCGCTGGGTGGGGTTGAAGAGGATCAGCAGACCCAGCAGCAGCATCAGGGTCGGCAGGAGATATCCGGCCAGGCCCTGCATCCCCAGGTGCAGGACGACCTTCATGGACGCCTTCTCGGTGAACAGGATCTCCGCGCCGCCCAGGGCGAGCAGCAGCCCGCCCCAGAACGGCCGCTCGCCCCGCCAGCGGCGGAAGCCCGTGCGGGACATCGACAGCATCAGCAACCCGACTCGCTGAAGCGGAGCTTGAGGCCCGGCAGCTTGAACACCCCGGCCGTCGTGGCGTAGTTGGTCTGCCGCAGATCGGCGATGCGCACGGTGTCGGCCTGCTGGCTGAAGACGCCCTTGGGGCCCTGCACCCCGCCTTTGGTGAGGGTGCTGGCGTCGTTGCCGATCTCGATGTTGGAGAAGGCGGCGTCACCGGACAGCTCGGTGGAGTCGGTGGTCAGATCGCTCGCGGTCACCTTCTCCGCGCCGCTGCCCGCGGTGATGAGCAGATTGACGCCGCCGAGGTCGACGCTCTGGCAGAGCCTGGTGAGCGTCGCGTCCTTGATCACGGAGGTGACGACCAGCACCTGGCCTCCGGTGTCGCCCTCGTTGGGGCTGCCCGGAGCCATGTTGTCCAGGCCGCCGAACTGCTCGAAGCCGGTGCCGTTCAGCTCGGTGGCGGTCACCGTGAACGGCATCCCGGAGATCGCGAACTGCACACCCAGCGCGCCCTGGGCGGTGAGCACGGCGAGCCCGGCGAGGGTGAGGGTGGCGGGGACCGCCAGTACGGCGGCGCGCCGGGCGCGGACGCGCCCCGGTCTGCTGCTGGTACCGCTTTCCATGTCTGCTCCCAGGTCTTCGGGCACGTTGTCCTGGCGCGGACAGCGGCGGACGAGCGGAGGGCGCGGAAGGGCTTTCCCGTACTCCGCGGTAGCGTTCGAGGAAGTTACCCGGGGTTACATTTGAGGGTCAAGGCAGTTGTGAAAAAAGAGTGTTGGATATGTGTCAGCTGTGACCCGGCACTTGCGAACTCGCCAACTCGCCTTGTCTGTCTTGACGTTGACGGTCAATCAGGTCTACAACTCTCCCTGGCTCGGCCCGGATCCGTGGCGCCGGACGGGACGGCCCCCTCTGAAATCCAACCCCCCGCTTCGGAGAAGAGGCCCCCGCATGCGCACTCGCACCCTGCTCACCCTCATCTGCACCGCCGCCGCCTGCGCGCTTCCCCTCGCCGGCCCCGCCTCGGCCGCCGACACCCCGGTCCTCACCAAGGGCAGCGCCGGCGGTACACCCGTCGCCGTCGGGGACGTCCTGACCGCACCGCTGGCCAGTGGCACCACCGCCACCCTCTACTCCAGCGCGACCGGCACCAGCGGTGTCTCCTGCACGTCCTCGCAGTTCACCGCCACTGTCATGGACAACCCGGCCGCTCCCGGTACCGCGACCGAGTCGCTCGGCGCGCACACCTTCGACAGCGCGAGCTGCACCAGCAACGTCCTCGGAGTGCTCGGCGTCAGCAGCATCACCGTCGACAACCTGCCCTACGGCACCACCGTGACCTCCGACGGCACCGTCACGGTGACCCCGGCGGGCGGATCCACCGTCCGGACCACCGTCAAACTGCGCACGCTGCTGGGCGCCATCACCTGCGTCTACCAGGCGCCGAGCCTGACCGGCACGGCGAGCAACGACGACAACAGCATCAACTTCACGGCCCAGCAGTTCACGAAGACGTCCGGCTCCTCGCTCTGCTTCGCGAACGGCTACTTCACCGCCAAGTACGCCCCGGTGACCGACGGCGGCGAGCTCGTCTTCGTCAACTGACGGACGTAGCCGCGGAGTTCACCTCCGACGCAGGCGTACGGCCAGGGTGGCGCCCCCGGTGAGGAGAAGCACCGCGGCGGCGCCGCCCGCGAGCAGCGGGGCCGAGGGGCCGGAGTCCGGTGCGGACGTCGTGGCCGCGGTACGGCGTTGCGCGACCGGGGAACTGTCGGGGCTCCTGGCGACCTCGGGGCTCTCCGTGGTCGCCGCGGGCGCCGTGGTCTCCGGCTTCTTCGTGGTCTCCCCGGCCGACGGCTTCCTCGTGCTCTCCGGCTTTCGCGTCGGCGCCGTCTCCCGCTCCGGGAACACCACGTCCGAGCACGAGTAGTACGTGTCCGGAGTGCTGCTGTTCTGCCACACCGTGTACAGCACATGACGGCCCGTCCGGTCCTTCGGCAGGGTCGCGCGGATGCGGTAGGCGCCGTCCGTCAGCGCCGGGTCGCGGACCTCGGCGAAGGGCTGTTCCGGGAGGTCGGACCAGGAGAGCGGACCGGTGGGGTCGTAGCCCTGCTCGGTGAGGTAGAGCCGGAACGTGCCGGTGTGCGGGATCGTCGAGACGTACCGCATGGTCAGCGCGGCACCGGGGTTCAGGCGGGTCGACGGCCAGTCGGCGCGGGCCAGGTCCAGGCCCTTGTAGGCGGGCAGGCCGCCGCTGCACAGCTCTCCGTCGGGGACGATCTGCCGGTCCCGTCCGTTCACGTTCGCGATGCGCAGGTTGTCCCAGGCGGTGAAGGGCGTGCCGTTCGCGGCGACGGCCGCGCGGCAGGCCGCCGAGCGGGCGTCCGCGCCGCCCTCGGGGGAGCAGGCCATCACCCGGCTGACCGGATCCGTCGGCGCGCCGTGCGCGGCGGCCGGGGTCGCGCCCCACAGGGCGAGCAGCACAGGGGCCGCGACGGCGGTGGCGAGCCGGGCGCGGGTCCGGGTCATGTGGGGGTCTCCTCGGCCGGGCGGGTGTCCGCTGCTGTCCAGTGCGGGGTCTGCTTCTGTCCAGTACGGGCGAGCGGCCCGGCGCGTTCAGCGGGGCGCGAGCCCCTGCAAAAGCGGACACAAGCAGTCAACCGGCTGACCACGAGGGTTGGTTTCCGGCCGGATCGAGGGTTTCCCCTGTATCCCTATGACCTTCTGTTTGCCTATCGTTCCAGCACAGCCGACCCACAGGTAACCCCTGAAGGGCCGGTCCCCACCGCGCCTGGCCGGCCACAGCGCAACGCTTTTCGGTTCTCGGTTCGCCCCCCTCCGCTTCGACGACGAAGCGAATTGACCGCCGCTCCGCGCTGCCCGGAGTACGGCCACGAAAGGCAATCCCTTGCGTACCTCTCCCCCCGTGCGACGGAAGCTGATATCCGTCGCCGCGGTCTCCGCCGCGCTGTTCACGGCCGCTACCGCCACGGTGGCCGTCGCCCAGGACTCCGCCACCACCAAGGACGCCCCCACCGCCCGTACCGAGGCGGCCCCCGGCGCCCCGGCCGAGCGCCTCATCGTCGGCTACAAGTCCGGCGCCGCCGAGGCGAAGTCGAACAAGGCCGCCGACGCGGACGCCGCCGCCAAGGGCAAGGAGGCCGGCGAGTCGCTGGACTTCCAGCGCCGCCTCGGCACCGGCGCCGCCCTCGTCGACCTCGGCGAGGACCTCACCAAGGCCGATGTCGCCGACGTCGTCGCCGAGTACCAGGCCGACCCGCAGGTCGCCTACGTCGTACCGGACCGGCTGAACAAGCCGCTGGCCACGCCGAATGACACCGAGTACGGCAAGCAGTGGGACCTGTTCGAGACCACCGCGGGCATGAACGTGCCGGGTGCCTGGGACGTCGCCACCGGCACCGGAGTCACCGTCGCCGTCATCGACACCGGCTATGTCACCCACTCCGACCTCGCCGCGAACATCGTCGGCGGCTACGACTTCATCTCGGACACCACCGTCGCGGGCGACGGCAACGGCCGGGACAGCAACCCGGCCGACGTGGGCGACTGGACCGCCGCCAACCAGTGCGCCTCCGGTGACCCGGCCTACGACTCCTCCTGGCACGGCACGCACGTGGCCGGCACGATCGCCGGTGTCACCAACAACGGCAAGGGCGTCGCCGGTATCGCCTACGGCGCGAAGGTCTCCCCGCTGCGCGTGCTCGGCAAGTGCGGCGGCTACGACTCCGACATCATCGACGCCATCACCTGGGCATCCGGCGGCACCGTCTCCGGTGTTCCGGCCAACACCAACGTCGCCAAGGTCATCAACATGAGCCTCGGTGGCGGCGGCACCTGCTCCACCGCGACCCAGAACGCGATCAACGGCGCCGTGAACCGCGGCACCACCGTCGTCGTCGCGGCGGGCAACAGCAACGCCAACGCGGCCAACTACTCGCCGGCCAGCTGCGCCAACGTGATCAGCGTCGCGGCCGCCGACCGGCAGGGCAACCGCGCCTCCTACTCCAACTACGGCACCGTCGTCGACATCGCCGCCCCCGGCGGTGAGACCGCCACCACCGCCAACGGCATCCTGTCCACGCTGAACTCCGGCGCGCAGGGTCCGGGCGCGGAGAGCTACGAGTACTACCAGGGCACCAGCATGGCCGCCCCGCACATCGCGGGTCTCGCCGCGCTGATGAAGTCGGCGAACTCCGAGCTGACCCCGGCCCAGATCGAGTCCGCGATCAAGACCAACTCGCGGGCTCTGGCCGGTACTTGCTCCGGTGGCTGCGGCGCGGGCCTGGCGGACGCGACCAAGACGGTGCAGGCGGTGAGCGGCTCCGGCGGCGGCTCCACGGGGGGCACCACCTTCACCAGCACCTCGGCCGTCTCCATCCCGGACGCCGGCTCCGCGATCGAGTCCCCGATCACGGTCTCCGGCCGCACCGGCAACGCCCCCTCGGCGCTCCAGGTCGGCGTGGACATCACCCACACCTGGCGCGGTGACCTGGTCATCGACCTGGTGGCGCCGGACGGTTCGACGTACCGCCTGAAGTCCGCCAGCTCCTCGGACTCCGCGGACAACGTCATCGCCACCTACACGGTGAACGCCTCCAGCGAGGTCGCGAACGGCACCTGGAAGCTGCGGGTGCAGGACACGGCGGCGCAGGACACGGGTCGGATCAACAGCTGGAAGCTGACCTTCTGAGCTGAAGCTCCGACCGCTTGAGCGGACGGGCCGGCCGGTGCGGATGGGGCATCGGCCGGCCCGTCGTCATGTCCCGTCGCCGCGGAACGCGGCCAGATGACCGAGCGCCCACCGCCGGTAGTCCCCGGCGGGCCGCCCCAGCAGTTCTGCGACGGTGGGGTCCACCTCCGACTTCGCCCCGGCCCGGCCCCGGGACGCGCTCTCCGCGAGCGCCTCGGCGATCGGTGCCGGATAGCGTACGAGCAGCCGCCGCCGGGCTTCTTCCTCGCTCAACTCGTCGAACGCCAAGGGCCGTTCCAGCAGTTCGCCGAGGATCTTCGTCTGGTCCACGGGGCTGATCGCCTCCGGGCCGGTGAGCGGGTACGCCCGCCCGGCGTGCGCCTCGGGTGCCAGCAGCGTCAGCGCCGCCACGTCCGCGATGTCCTGGGGATCGACGGTGGCGTTGACCGCTGTACCGCACGCGGCCCGCACCACGCCCTCCGCGCGGATGGAGATGGCCCAGCCGAGCGTGTTGGACATGAACGCGCGCGGCCGCAGATGCGTCCACAACAGGCCGGAGTCAGTGACGAGTTGCTCGTTGTCGCGCTGCCAGGTCGTGATCAGGTCGGTGGCGTCGAGGTCGGTGACCGCGAGCGCCGACAGCTTCACCACATGCCGGAGCCCGCCGGCGCGCGCCGCCGCCAGGAAGTGCTCGTCATGGGCGTGCGTCAGCGGGTTCGCGGTGACCAGCAGTGCAGACGTCACACCCGTCAGCGCCCGCCGCAGACTCCCCGGATCGTCGAAGTCGCCGCCCACCACCTCGACTTGCGGCCCGGCGAGGTCCGCGGCCCGCTCCGGGCGGCGGGTCAGCAGCCGCAGGGGAACGGTGCCGCGCAGGCGGCGCGCGACCAGCCCGCCGACCGTGCCGGTCGCCCCGGTGAGCAGGATCATGGCTCGTCCCTCCGCACCAGCTCCCCGTCCTCGCCGAGCGCGGCGAGGATCCGCGCGCCCCGGTCCGGGGCGGTGTCGAGCCGGCCCAGCAGCCCCGGCACCGCGATGCTCGGCAGGACGTGCGCCCACAGCACCGAGATGCGGTGGCCGAGATCCTCCCGGCCGGTCAGCGCCCGGGACATCAGCTGAATGCCGGCGAAGGACCCGACCAGCAGCTCCACGGTGTCCCTGGCCACGACTGTGGGCAGCAACTCGCCCTGCTTGTCGGCCTCTTCCAGCAGGTCGATCACATGGTCGGCCCACTGCCGGAAGGGCCCGGAGTGGTCGACCCCGGGAGGCGTGGCCTGGTCCACGGTCAGTCGCACACTGCCCTGCAGCAGCGGGTTGCTCAGCAGGCGCCGGCCGTAGACGAAGCTCATGTCCACGATCTCCTGGAGCTTGCACGGCTGCGGCGGCACCGCGCCGAACGGCACCTGCTCGTCCAGCACCGCCTGGGCGAGGGACTCCTTGGAAGGGAAGTGGAAGTACAGGGCGCCCTTGGTGACCTCGGCCCGCTCCAGCACCATGGAGATCGTCGTGGAGGCGTAGCCGTGCTCGTCGAACACCGCACCCGCGGCTTCCAGGATCGCTCTGCGCGTCCTGATGGCGCGTTCCTGCTTCGCCATAAGGGCCCCTCCGATGCGCCGAGTTGACGGGATGGCCCACAGTGCGACGGCGCGGACGCGCACCGATCCTGGTCACCCTGGTCTCATTGAAAACAAACCGGTCGGCTCGTACTCTAGCGCTCACGGCACGGGCACCTCGCCGTCTGTCAACACTGTCGGGGGAGCCAGGGAGAGACATGCCTGAATTGCCGCAACTCGTCGATTTCCCTACGGCGTCCGACGCCCTCACCGCCGCCGTGCCCCGCCAGTTGGTGCATCGCGCGGCCTTCGCCGAGACCCTCCTCACCGGCTGGCGGCGGATCGGAACCGACCAGTTCAGGGTAGCCGCGCAATGGCCGCGAGCCCATCCGCTGCACGTTTCGAGCGACCGTACCGCATACGAGCCGCTGCTCGTCACCGAAACCGTCCGCCAGGGCGGCACGCTCCTCGCCCACACCGAGTACGACGTGCCGCTGGACCACCGGTTCGTGTTGCAGGAACTGCGTGTCAGTACCCGGCCCGAACACCTCGCCGTGGGTCCGGCACCCGCCGAACCGGTCGTCGACATCACGATCTTCGACGTCCGGCGCCGCGCCGGACGCGTGGTCGCCTTCCACCTCACCGCGACCGTGACCATCGAGAACACGCAGGTCGCGAGCGCGTTCTTCGCCGCCTCCTGGACCAGCGAACCGGTCTACCGCAGACTGCGCGGCGGCCGAACGGCCGCCAACGTCCAGGCACTTGACCCACCGCCCGGAGTGCCGCCCGCCCTGGTGGAGCGCACGGTCCCCGCCGATGTCGTCCTGGCCCGGCCGGACCGTCCGGGGCGCTGGCAGTTGCGCGTGGATACCGCGCATCCCGTTTTTTTCGACCACCCCCTGGATCATGTCCCCGGCATGCTGCTCCTGGAGGCGGCCGGTCAGGCGGCCCGGGTGACAGGAGGCGGGCGGCGCGCCCCCATATCCTTCCACGCGACCTTCGACCGGTATGCGGAGCTGGATCAGCCCACGTGGATCGAGGCGGAGCCCGGTCCGGACGATCAGCTCCAAGTCATCGGTGTGCAAGGGGATTCAGCAGTCTTCGCATGCCGGGTGGGCACGGTCGCGCAGTGAGCTATGGTGTATGCGGAGTAAAAAACAAACGGCATGACCCGTTCTTTTCCGTCCCAGGAGAGTTCAGCCGATGGCGAGGCAGTTACGCGCAGAGCAGACCCGCGCGACGATCATCACCGCTGCCGCTGACCTGTTCGATCGTCGTGGCTACGAATCGACCAGTCTGAGCGACATCGTCGAGCACGCCCAAGTCACCAAGGGCGCCCTGTACTTCCACTTCGCGGCGAAGGAAGACCTCGCGCACGCGATCATGGAGCTCCAGTCGCAGGCCTCCCGCCAGATCGCCGGAGAGATGGACGCCCGCGGCTACTCCTCCCTGGAAGCGCTGATGCGCACCACTTTCGGCATAACCCGGATGTCGGTCGAGGGACCGATCCCGCGGGCCGGGCTCCGGCTCGCCACCGGCCCGGTCGCCGTCAAGGCGCCGATGCAGCACCCGTTCTCGGAGTGGCTGGAGATCGCCTCCCGCAAACTCCTCGGCGCGGTCAAGGAGTCGGACGTCCATCCGGATGTCGACATCGACGCCGCGGCCCACTCCCTCGTCTGCTTCTTCGTCGGCACCCGCACGGTCGGCCGCTCCGTCGAACCGGTCGCCCGGCAGCCCCGCCGGGTCGCCGAGATGTGGGCCCTGCTCATCCGCGGCATGGTCCCGGTGCCCCGCCGTCCCCGCTACCTCACCCTCGCCACCCAGCTGGAGCGGGAGGCCAGAGGCGTCTGAGCCGGGGACGGGCCCGGTGCGCGCGATACCGTCGCCGCATGGACGACACCCCGCCCGTGATCCTCGGCGACGAACCCGGCAGCTTCCCCTACGCCGTCCTCACCGAGCGCCACCCCGCCATCATCGAGCAGGTCCGCACGGCGCTCCCGTACGGCCCCGACCGGCAGGCCGCGCTCGACGCGCTGCTGCACGACTGCACCAAGGGCGTGATCGAGCCGCTCCCCGCCGACGCCCACGACCGGGACCGCTGGCGGGAATGGGGCACCGACACCTACGCGGGCCGCCCCTGGGCCGACGTACCGTGGCTGTGGTCGGAGAACTACTTCTACCGCCGACTCCTCGGCGCCGTCGGCTACTTCACCCCCGGCACCTGGCAGGGCGTCGACCCCTTCCGCCCCGCCAAGCTGGCCGAGCTGGACTCCCCGGAGACGGACGAGGAACTGTCCGCGCTGGACGGTCTCGCCGCACTCTCCCCCGACGAGCGGGACCGGGCCCTGCTGCACGGCTCGCTGTGGGGCAACCGCGCCGACCTCGGCTTCCGGCTGTCCGCCGCCGACGGTACCGACCCTTCCGGCACCCCGCCCCTGGTCGCCGACGACAGCGCGGCCCTGAGGTCCCTGCTGCGGAGGGCTCCGCTTCTGTGCCTGATCGCCGACAACGCCGGCCGCGAACTCATCCCCGACCTCCTCCTGATCGCCCACCTGCTCGGCCAGGGGCGCCTGGAGCGGGCCGTCCTGCACGTCAAACCGCACCCGTACTTCGTCTCCGACGCCACCCCCGCCGACGTACTCGACGCCCTGCACAGGCTCAGGGCGGCACCGGGCGCGGCGCGGGCGTACGGCGACACCCTGTGGACGGCGCTGACCGACGGGCGGCTCACGGTCCGCGCCCACCCCTTCTCCTGCGCGCCCCTGCCGTACGAGCGGATGCCCGGCGACCTCCGCGAGGAGCTGGCGCGGGCCACGCTGACGATCCTCAAGGGCGATCTCAACTACCGCCGTCTGGTGGGGGACCGCAGATGGCCGCCGACCACCGCCTTCGCGGACGTCACCGCCTGGTTCCCCGGGCCCGTCGCCGCGCTGCGCACCCTGAAGTCCGAGGTGATCACCGGCCTCGACGCCGGGACGGAGGCCGCCCTGACCGCCGCCGAGGGACAGCGCTGGCGCACGAGTGGCGGCCACGGCCTGATCCAGGTTCGCCGCTGACGCTCAAGTCACCTCGACCGGCAGCGACTTGATTCCGTTGATGAAGTTCGACACCAGCCGGACGGGCGGGCCCGCGCCGCGCAGTACCGGCAGGGTCCGCAGCGCCTCCCGGTACAGCACCCGCAGTTGCAGCCGGGCGAAGTGCGCGCCCAGACAGACATGCGGGCCGTCACCGAAGGAGACATGCGGGTTCGGCGTACGGGTCAGGTCC
Source organism: Streptomyces cinnabarinus (assembly GCF_027270315.1). NCBI lineage: Bacteria > Bacillati > Actinomycetota > Actinomycetes > Kitasatosporales > Streptomycetaceae > Streptomyces > Streptomyces cinnabarinus. The sequence goes on from NZ_CP114413.1 coordinate 6,948,156, forward strand.
AGCCGGTCCGGGGCAGCGAAGACCCGCTCGTCCCGGTTTGCTGAGGCATGGAAGACCACGACCTTGTCCCCGGCCCGGATCCGCCGCCCGGCCAGCTCGGTGTCGCAGTCGGCGGTACGGCGGAAGCTCAGCACCGGCGGATGCCAGCGCAGCAACTCGTCGACGGCCGGGCCGAGTTCGATGTCCCCCGCACGCAGCCGCTCGTACGACTGAGGGTGCTCGGCCAGCGCCAGCAGTCCGCCCGGGGCCGCGCCGCGCACGGTGTCGTTCCCGGCGACGGTGAGCAGGAAGAAGAACATCTCCAGCTCGGGGCCGGTGAGTTCGGCGTCGTGCGCGAGGATGGTCAGCACGTCGTCCGCCGGGTACCGGCGCTTGTACACGGCCAGTTCGCCGGCGTAGTCGAACATGTCCCGCAGCAGCGCCGGGGACCGCGGATTGACCGGTTTCCCTGCCCCGTCCAGCACCGGCGGTCCGGACTCGTCGGGGTCCTGGTACCCGATGACCCGCTGCGTCCAGTGCAGCAGCAGCCCGCGGTCCCGCTCGGGGACGCCCAGCAGATCGGCCAGATTGAGCAGGGCGTAGTCATCGGTCACGGCGGTGACGAGGTCGACGGTGCCGTCCTGCTCCCGGGCCGTCTCCAGGGCCCCCGCGAACAGGCTCTGGGCACGCTTCTCGGCGAGCGCGGTGAACCGGTCGACCCGGCCCGGGGTGAAGGCCCGGCTCACGAGGCGCCGCAACCTGCCGTGTCCCGGCGGATCCTGATTGAGCATCATCCGCCGGATGAACGGCAGGTCCGCCGGGTCGGGATCCCGGATCTGGGTGGCGCCGAGATGGGAGGAGTACGTCAGCGGGTCCTTCAGCACCCGGACCACGTCCGCGTGCCGGGTCACCGCCCAGAACCCCGGGCCGGCCGGCCAGCCCAGCACCTCGGGCTCGTCCTGCCAGGCCACCGGGTGGTGGTCGCGCAGGACGCGATAGGAGGCGTAGGGGACACCGGTGGCGTACTGCCGGGGATCGAAGACATCGGGGACGGGCGGGGAGGGCCGGACGGTCACGCCTCCTCGCCCTCGGGCTCGGCCTCTTCGTCGCCCTCGTCGTCCACGTCGTCCTCGTCGTCCGCGTCGAGGAACGCCTCCACCACCTGGATCAGCTCCAGCGGGGACTCGTCCATCGCGTAGTGCCCGGCCCCCGACAGCTCGCGCACCTCGCCGTAGGGGTACCAGCGCCGCCAGGTCTCCCGCAGCAGCGCGGCCGACAGCGCCGGGTCCAGCCGGCCCGCGACCGCCAGCGCGGGCACCCGTGCGCCCGCCACCTCGGCGTGGAAGTCCTCCCCCGCCCAGGAGTCAAGCCAGGACCGGAACGCCTTCGGGTCGCTCACCGCGACGGAGCGGGCCACCATGCGCTCCAGCCAGGCCGCGGGCCGTACCCCGCCGGTCGTGAAGTCGATGATCGTCCGGCGGTTCTCCGGCAGCTGCGCCGCGTCCGCGAACAGCTCCCACTGGTCGGCCGGGAGCGGCAGCCCCGAGGCGGGCACCGGGGAGACGCCCACGATCCGGCGCAGCCGCCCCGGCGCCAGCGCCAGCAGCCGCTGGGCCACCGCCCCGCCCATCGAGTGCCCCACCACCGAGAACCGCTCCCAGCCGAGCCGGTCGGCCAGCTCCAGCAGATCCTGCGCCGCCTCGGCCGTCGAGTACGCGCCGACGGCGTCCTTCGCCTCGCCGTAGCCGCGCAGATCGACCAGCGCGTACGTGAAGGACATGGTGTCGAGGTCGGGCAGGACGCTCGCGTACGCGGACCGGTCGGCGAACCAGCCATGCACCGCGAACACCTTGTGGGCACCGTCGCCGTGCAGCTCATGTGGGAGCGTGAAGGAGGTCATGCGAACACGGTGGCGCCCCGGCCCGGCCTCGGCAAGAGCACGCGGTTCGGCAGGCGTACAGTCCCGCCACACGGGTGCGGAGGCGAACGCCACAAGGGCTCCCGGGAGTTCACGGTTCGTCCCCGGTTCACGCGATGGTGTGATCATGTCCCGGCGGGCGGATGCCCGTTGAGGGCCCCGGGTAGGGCCCGGCCATGACGCAGCAGCCCTTCGAACTCCCGCACTTCTACATGCCGTATCCCGCGCGGCTCAACCCGCATGTCGACGAGGCGCGCGCCCACTCGACGGCGTGGGCGCGCGAGATGGGCATGCTGGAGGGATCCGGGATCTGGGAGCAGTCCGATCTCGAAGCGCATGACTACGGACTGCTCTGCGCCTACACCCACCCCGAATGCGACGGCCCCGCCCTCTCCCTGATCACCGACTGGTACGTGTGGGTCTTCTTCTTCGACGACCACTTCCTGGACATGTTCAAGCGCACCCAGAACCGCGCGGCGGGCAAGGCGCATCTCGACCGGCTCGCCCTGTTCATGCCGATGGACCCCGCGACGGCGATGCCCGAGCCGGAGAACCCGGTGGAGGCGGGCCTCGCCGACCTCTGGGCGCGCACCATTCCGGCGATGTCCGCCGACTGGCGCCGCCGCTTCGCCGTCGCCACCGAGCATCTGCTGAACGAGTCCATGTGGGAGCTGTCCAACATCAACGAGGGGCGGATCGCCAACCCCGTCGAGTACATCGAGATGCGCCGCAAGGTGGGCGGCGCACCCTGGTCGGCCGGACTCGTGGAGTACGCGCGCGCCGAGGTCCCCGACTCCGTCTCCGGGTCCAGGCCCATGCGGGTGCTGATGGAGACCTTCTCGGACGCCGTGCACCTGCGCAACGACCTCTTCTCCTACCAGCGCGAGGTCGACGACGAGGGCGAACTCAGCAACGGCGTCCTGGTGCTGGAGACCTTCTTCGGCTGTACGACCCAGGAGGCCGCCGAAGCCGTCAACGACGTCCTCACCTCCCGGCTCCACCAGTTCGAGCACACCGCCCTCACAGAGGTCCCCGCGCTGGCCGTGGAACGGGGTCTGACGCCGGACGAGGTCGCCGCGGTCGCCGCCTACACCCAGGGCCTCCAGGACTGGCAGTCCGGCGGCCACGAATGGCATCTGCGCTCCAGCCGGTACATGAACGAGCGTGCCCGCTCCACCAACCCCTGGCACGGCCTCACCGGCCCCGGCACCTCCGCGGCCGACATCGGCGCCCTGCTCGCCTCGGCAGGTGCCGAACGCCTGCGCGCCTACACGCATGTGCCGTTCCAGAACGTCGGGCCGTCCCTCATCCCCGACATCCACATGCCCTTCCAGGTGGAGCTGTGCCCGCATCTGCCCGGCGCCCGGCAGCGGCTGGTCGACTGGTCCCACCGCATGGGGATCCTGACGGAGGGCGTCTGGGACGAGGACCGGCTCGCCGCCGCCGACCTCGCGCTGTGCTCGGCGGGCCTGGACCCCGACGCCACCGAGGAGGCCCTCGACCTCAGCGCGCACTGGCTGGCCTGGGGCACCTACGGCGATGACTACTACCCCCTCGTCTTCGGCAACCGCCGCGACCTGGCCGCCGCCCACCTCACCACGCGCCGCCTGGCCGACTGCATGCCCGTCGACGGCAAGGAGAGCCTCATCGTCCCCGCCAACGCCATGGAGCGCGGACTCGTCGACCTGTGGGCCCGGACCACCGCGGAGATGACGCCCGGGCAGCGGCGCACCTTCAAGGACGCGGTGAACGTCATGACCGAGAGCTGGGTGTGGGAGCTGTCCAACCAGCTCCAGCACCGCGTCCCCGACCCGGTCGACTACCTGGAGATGCGCCGGGCCACCTTCGGCTCCGATCTCACCATGGCCCTGTGCCGGATGGGCCACGGCCCCGCGGTCCCCCCGGAGGTGTACCGCAGCGGTCCGGTGCGCTCCCTGGAGAACGCCGCCATGGACTACGGCTGTCTCCTCAACGATGTCTTCTCGTACCAGAAGGAGATCCAGTACGAGGGCGAGATCCACAACTCGATCCTCGTCGTGCAGAACTTCTTCGGCTGCGACTACCCGACCGCGCTCGGTGTCGTGAACGATCTGCTGACCCAGCGCATGCGGCAGTTCGAGCATGTCGTCGCGCATGAACTGCCGGTCGTGTACGACGACTTCGGTCTCTCCGGCGAGGCGCGGGACGCCATGGACGCCTATGTGGCCGACCTGCGGAACTGGATGGCGGGCATCCTGAACTGGCATCGCTCGGTCGACCGCTACAAGCCTGAGTACCTGTCCCGCCGGGCCCACGGCTTCCTGCCGGGCCGGGCGCCGGCCGTGCCCGTCAGCGCAAGCCTCTAGCCGAGGTCCCTGAAGTCCCGCACCCGCTCCGCCGTTTCCTCGGCGAGCTCCCGTTGGCTCTGCATGCCCTGTCCCGAGAGCTCGCCGAGTATCGCGTCGGCCGCGGCGAGCAGGGTGCGAGCCTCCTCCGGGAGGTCGGCGTCGACGAGGGCCCGGGTCAGGGCGTAGTGCTCCCTGGCTATGAAGCGGCCGAAGTTCACCTGGTCCCAGTACCTCAGGGAGTCGTCGCCGGGGTCGGCCAGGAGGGTGCGTATCGCGGCCAATGTGCCGATGGCCTGCGGAAGTTGCCCGCAGACCCGCTCCAGCCGGGCCTGGTCGAGACGCCCCGAGATCCGGTCCCACGCCGTCTCCTGGAGGGTGACGTGCAAGCGCCGGGCGCGCAGCGCCTGAGCGAGGTCGCCCGCCTGTTCCAACTCGACGGCCAGCCCGCTGATCCGGGACATCTCCAGCCGGGTCGGATCACCGGGCCGCCGCAGGACGCTCTGGTCCAGGAAGACCTCGTCCAGCGCGCGGATCAGTGCCACCCGGGCCAGCTCGGTCAGGCCCTGGTCCAGGGCGAGTTCGGTCCAGGTCGCCAGTGGTTCGTCGGCCGGGTCGGTGCCGAACATGCACTCGTCCAGCTCCTCGGCCCAGCGCAGCAGCTCAGCGGCGTCCGCGCCCGGCTCGGGGATCTCGCTGAGGCCGCAGTGCGTGTCGTAGTCCGTCTCCCGGACCTCGTACAGCAGCGGAAGATCGCCGATGTCTCCGTACCGCCCCACGAGGACCGCGGCGAGCCGCAGTTCGTCCGTCATCGACGACTCGGTCTCGCGCCGGAGCAGATACCGCAGCAGCTCCAGATCTCCGTCCGCCCGGTCGAACTGCGCGGCCCGCAGGGCGAGCCGACGCCGTACGGGATCCCCGGCCACCGGGTCCCAGCCGGCGGGGTCGCTCGTCCGCAGCAGGGCCAGATCCGCGCGGCCTCGGGCGAGCACCGGTTCCCACAGTGGTGGGCGTGGGTGTTCGTCCAGCAGCCGGTGGGCGAAGCCCTCGTCCTCGGTGAGCAGCAGGAAGTCGGGTTCCGTGCGCAGAAGAGCCGTGTGCAGCAGGGTCACCAGCTCGACCGGGGAACGCTCGGGAAAGCCCAGGGCGGCACGGAGCTCGGCCCGGGTCTCGTCGAGGCTGCAGTCCTCGCGCATCTCCTCCTCGGCCTGCGCGACCCGCGCGAGGATCACCTCCTCGCCGTCCAGCGGCGACAGGTCCACGAAGTCGAACCAGCAGGGCAGGCCGAGCACCACCTGGAGCGCCTCCTCGACACTGGAGCCGATGATTCCGGCCCCGCCCTCGGAGTCGGCGTAGAGCATCGAGCCGTCCGCGCACACGAAGTACGTACCGCCCGCGCCCGTGCCCGCGACGACCTCTATCGGTCCGCCCGAGGCGAGGCGGACCGGCTCGCCATGGCCGTGGTCGGCACGGCTCAGGTCGAACTCGAAGGGGAACGCGGCCAGTTCGGCCAGGCGCGGGTTCTGCCGCAGCGTTCGCAGCGCGTGATCGGTCATGTCACAGAACGTAACAGGCGCCACTGACAACGGGCCTCGCCAGCCCTCTCGCACGGCCTCGCCAGCCCCCTCACCGGGCCTCGCCCGCCCTCGTCACACGGGCTGACCCGCGTGTTCCACGGCTGCCCTGGCCCACGCCGTGACCATCGGGTGCGGGCGGGAGCCGTCGCCGGACAGCTCCGGCTGGAAGAGCGAGGCCAGGAAGAAGGGGTGGCCGGGCAGTTCGGCGATCCGGACCTGGCCGTCCTCGTCGCGCCCGGAGAAGCGCAGGCCGTGCGCGCTCAGGGCGTCGAGGCGGCGCGAGGGACCGTAGGCGCAGAAGTACCGCTCGACCGTCCGCTCCGCGCCGATCACGGACCACGCCAGCGAGTCCGGCTCGACCACCACCACGCCCTCGTGGCCCACCAGCGAACAGGCCAGCGGCTCGATCAGCGGGTCCTCGGCGGCCGGGTCGGTCTCGGCGTGCGCCGCGTCGGTGAGGCCGCAGACATGGCGGGCGAACTCCAGCAGCGCGTGCTGGAACCCGGCGCAGGTCCCGAGGAAGGGGATGCCCCGCTCGCGTGCGGTGCGGATCGCCGCGAGCACACCGGCCTCGCTGCGGTACGGGCTGCCCGGCACCACCCACACCGCGTCGAAGCCGTCCACGGCGCCCGGCTCGCCCGCCTGCTCGGACGGGATCCAGTAGGCGTCCAGGAGCAGCCGCTCACGGGCGGCGAGGGCGTCGAGGAGCTGGGGGATGCGGGTGTGCGACACGACATTGGGGGAGCGGTCGCCGACCAGGGCGATCCGCGCGAGGGTCTCGGTCATGCCGTTCATCCTGGGCGCCACGCGAGTTCACGTCCAACGATGATTGCTGCACCCCCGATAAGCAGAGCTGATGCGATGCTGGTGGCCATGGACCCGCATCTGCTGCGCACCTATGTCACCGTCGCCCGCCTCGCCTCCTTCTCCGAGGCCGCCCGCGAACTCGGCTACACCCAGTCGGCGGTGTCCCAGCACATCGCGGCCCTCGAACAGGACCTCGGCGCCCCGCTCCTCACCCGCCGCCCGGTCGCGCCCACCGCGGCGGGCGAGCGCCTGCTGGAGCACGCGGGCCCGCTGCTGCTGCGCCTGGACGCGGCCCGCGCCGACGTCGTACGGCTGGCCGCCGCGCCCGCCCACGGGCTGACGCTCGCCGCCGCGCCGACCGCCCTCGGACCCCGGGTCCTCGCTGCGCTCCCGGCCGCCGGGGTGACCCTGAAGGTGCTGACCCGGGACGCGATCCCGGCCGCCGTCGCCACGGGCGGCGCCGACCTGGGACTCGTCGACGGCCTGGCCGCCCCGAGCGATCCGCTGCGGCTGCCCGACGTGGCACCGCTGACCACGCGCGGGGCGGGCGAGGAACCGGTGTGCGTGCTGCTGCCCGCGGCACACCCGCTGGCCCGGCGCCCCAATCTGCGTCTCGGTGAACTCGTCGACGCCCGCTGGCTGGACGCCCCCGACGCGGGTCTGCCGCTCGCCCAACTCCGCGCGGCGGGCGGTGGCCACGGCTTCCGCCCGGCCCTGCGCTACGAGGGCACCGACCTGCGCGTCCTCACCGCGCTGGCCGTCGCGGGCCACGGTCTGACCCTGCTGCCCCGCACGGCCGCGACCGGGGTGCCGGGCGGGGTCGCCGTACCGGTCACCGATCCCCGGCTCGTCCACCGCGCGGAACTGGTGCACGCGGGCGCACTCCAGGGCGCGGCACGGGAGCTGGCGGTCGCGCTGACGTCCGAGGAGGGGTCTGGCTTCCGCTCCTGACCGGGCTTCCGCTCCTGACCGGGCCTCCGCACCTGAAGCTTCCGCTTCTGACCGGGCGTCAGTCTCACTCGTTCGTGGCAGGTCGTGCGCCGGCGCCCCGGGTAGTCCTCAGCCGGAGCCGAACCGTAGTCCGCCAGCCGGAGGCGATGCATGGAACACACCGCGCTGCGTCCCAAGCCGATGCCCGGCCAGGAGCCCGCCGGCTCCCCCCGCAAGGCAGCCGCCCGCCGCCCGCACGCCGCGCGCCGGCGCGGACGCCGGCTCACGACCCTGCTGTTCGCCCTGTTCGTCGGCACGGTCCTGGTGCTGTCCGGCGTCGGCCTCGGCACCGTCGGCGCCACCGTGATCGGCATGAGCAGACTCGCCGAACTCCAGCAGGCCGGGCAGGGGGCGACGACGGCGGCGCCGGGCGCCCGCGCCCACGGCGCCCCCTCCGCCTCGCTCGGGCCCCGGCCCACCCTGTCCGCGACGCCCGGCCCGGCGCCCGCGCCCGCCGGTGCGACCCTCGGCGTGGAGGCGGTGGACGCCGAGAAGGCCGGCGCCCGGGTCGTCGGTGTCCACGTGCCCGGCCCCGGCTACTCGGCGGGGCTGGTCCGCGGCGACATCCTCCTCGTCTTCGGCCGGACCCGGATCGACACCGCCGCCGACCTCGCCCGCGCGGTGGCCGACGCCGAGCCCGGCAGCGAGGTCACCCTGACCGTGCGTCATGCGAGCGGCGGCTACCAGCAGCTCACCGTGGTTCCGGGGGTCGTCACCTGACCGGTCCGGGATCCGGTCTCCCGACCGCGCCGGGAAAACCCCTGTCCCCACGGGCCCGTCCCGGCCACCATGACCCCCATGCTGACCACTCTCGTCGCCTTCCTGGGCGCCTGCACCCTGGTGGCCGCCTCGCCGGGACCCAGCACCGTCCTGATCATCCGGCAGTCCCTGCACAGCCGCCGCTCCGGCTTCCTGACCGTGCTCGGCAACGAGACCGGCGTCTTCGTCTGGGGCGTGGTCGCCGCCTTCGGCCTCACCGCCCTGCTCACGGCCTCCGAGGTGGCGTACGACGTGATGCGCGTCGTCGGCGCGGTCGTCCTCGTCGGCTTCGGCGTCCAGACCCTGCGCGCGGCCCGCCGCAGCCGGGAGGAACCCGAGAACGAGGCCGCGCCGGATGGCGCCCGCAGCGGCTGGGCCTCCTACCGCGCGGGGCTGCTGCTCAACCTCGCCAACCCCAAGGCGGCCGTCTTCGCCCTGTCCTTCCTGCCGCAGTTCGTCCCCGACGGCGCACCCCACCTGCCGGCCATGGTCGGCCTGGCCGCGCTCTGGGCGGTCTACGAGATCGGCTACTACGGCCTGTACGTGTGGTTCGTCGGCCGGATGAAGAGCCTGCTGTCCCGCGCGGGGGTGCGCCGACGCCTTGAACAGGTGTCCGGAGGCGTCCTGCTGCTCCTCGGCGTCCGCATGGCCCTGGAGGGCTGAGAGTCCGGGCAAGAGTGCCGACCGGCTCGCGCCGCCCCCGCCGTCCGGGCAGGATGCTGCCCGTAGTCACCTTCACCCCGCCCAGGGAGGCCCGGATGACCGCTCGTACGCCCGCTCCCTTCACCGCCGACGACTACCGCGCCCGTATGGAGCGCGCCGCGCGGGCGGCCGCCGACGCCGGTCTGGCCGGGCTGCTCGTCGCCCCCGGCCCCGACCTGGTCTGGCTCACCGGCTACGCGCCCACGGCCGTCACCGAACGGCTCACCCTGCTGGTCCTCGTCCCCGGCCAGGACACGGCCCTGATCGTCCCCGCGCTGGAGGCCCCCGACGCCGCCAAGGCGGCCGGCGCGCCCGCGCTGACCCTGCGCGACTGGACCGACGGCAAGGACCCCTACGCCGCCACCGCGGCCCTGCTGGACTCCGGCGGCCGGTTCGGCATCAGCGACAACGCCTGGGCCATGCATCTGCTGGGCCTCGCGCACACCCTGCCCGGCTCCTCCTACGCCTCCCTCACCGAGGCGCTGCCGATGCTCCGCGCGGTCAAGGACGCGGCGGAACTGGAGCGGCTGGCGGCGGCGGGCGCTGCCGCGGACGCGACGTACGAGGAGATCCGGAAGGTTTCCTTCGCCGGGCGCCACGAGTCCGAGGTCGCCGCGGACCTGGCCCGGCTGCTGCGCGAGCACGGCCACAGCACGGTCGACTTCACCATCGTCGCCTCCGGCCCGAACGGCGCCAACCCGCACCACGAGGCGGGCGACCGCGTCATCGAGCGCGGCGACATGGTCGTCCTCGACTTCGGTGGCCTCCTGGGCGGCTACGGCTCCGACACCTCCCGCACCGTCCACGTCGGGGAGCCGACCGAGGAGGAGCGCCGGGTGCACGACATCGTGCGCGAGGCCCAGGAGGCGGGCTTCCGCGCGGTACGGCCCGGCGGGGCGTGCCAGGAGGTCGACCGGGCCGCCCGCGCGGTGATCACGGACGCCGGGTACGGCGAGTACTTCATCCACCGCACCGGGCACGGCATCGGCGTCACCACGCACGAGCCGCCGTACATGATCGAGGGCGAGGAACAGCCCTTGGTGCCCGGCATGTGCTTCTCGGTGGAGCCCGGCATCTATCTGCCCGGGCGGTTCGGGGTCCGGATCGAGGACATCGTCACGGTCACCGAGGACGGCGGCCGACGCCTCAACGAGACCACCCGCGAGATGGTCATAGTGGACTGAGACGGTCTCCCAGCAGTTCCGGCACCCCTCCAGCGACCCACGGCGCGACCCATGACCCAGGCACCGACACCCACCGCGGACACCGTCCGCAGACTGGTCCGTTCCCTGCTCAAGGAGGGCGCGGACGACTCCGCAGGACCCGAGGTCCGGCCCGTCGCCGAGGGCGGCGGACCCGCGACGTGGTGGGTCGGCGCCCGCCATGTGCTGCGGCTCGCACCTGACCGCGAGGGGGCCGTCCGGCAGCGCCGCGAGCTGCGGCTGCGCGACCTTGTGCGCGGCCATGTCCCGGTCGCCGTGCCGACGAGCGTCGCGCACGGCGAGTGGGCGCCCGGACTGAGCTACACGCTGGACACGAAGGTGCCCGGCGGCTCGGCCGAGGTGCACGACGTGTCCGCGGTCGGCGAGGCCGATCTCGCCGGACTGCTCACCGGCCTGCGCGACGTGCCCGTCCGGCAGGCCGAGTCCCTCGGCGTGCCGCGCACCGGCCCGCGCTCCCTGGAGGCGCTGCGCCGCAGCGCCGAGCGGGCCGCCGGACGCCTCGCCGCCGCCGACGAGTTCGACCCCGCCCGCATGCACCAGCTCACCCAGGCGGCCGCGGTCCAGCTCGCCGCCCAGCCCGCCACCGCCGTCCTCGTCCACCACGGCCTGACCGGCGAGCACCTCGTGGTGAGTGCCGACGGGCGGGTGCGCGGTGTGCTCGGCTGGACCGACGCGGTCGTCGGGGACCCCGCCGAGGACATCGCCGGCCTGGCCCGCGCCGTCGGCTCCCCGGCCGCCGTCCGCGCCGCCACCCTGGCGGGTTACGGCGCCCGCCCGTGCCTCCGCGGCCTGTGGCTGGCCCGCTGCGACACGGTCCTCCACCTCGCCGAGGCCCTCGACGGCCCCGGCCGCACCCCGCTCCCGGAACTGCGCCGCCGACTCGACCTGGCCTGGGAGGCGATCCTGCTGGAACGCGTGACCGAGCTGCGCGAGGACGGCGAAGCGGATGGTGGGTCCTGAGCCCCGCTCACTCCTGAAGCAGCACCACACCCGACTCCCCGGGCAGGTGCAGCACACCGTCCGCGCCGGGCGCCTCCACCGGCTCCCACGCGGCCAGTACGCGCGCGTGGCGTGGGCCCAGGGGGATCCGGGCCGGGTCCTTGCCGAGGTTGACGGCCACCCGGACGTCCCCGCGCCGGAAGGCGAGCCACCGCTGACGCTCGTCGTGGGCCACCTTGGTGTCGGCGAGGTCGGGGTCGGTGAGGTCGGGCTGTTCGTGGCGCAGCGCGATGAGTCGCCGGTACCAGGCCAGTACGCGTGCGTGGGGCTCGCGGTCCGGCTCGGACCAGTCCAGGCAGGAGCGGTCCCGGGTCGCCGGGTCCTGCGGGTCGGGTACGTCCTCCTCGGCCCAGCCGTGCGCGGCGAACTCCCGGCGCCTGCCCCGCCGTACCGCCTCGGCCAGTTCGGGGTCGGTGTGGTCGGTGAAGAACTGCCAGGGCGTGCCCGCCGCCCACTCCTCGCCCATGAACAGCATCGGTGTGAAGGGAGCGGTCAGCGTCAGGGTGGCCGCACAGGCCAGCAGGCCGGGGGAGAGGGTGGCGGCGAGCCGGTCGCCCTGGGCGCGGTTGCCGACCTGGTCGTGGGTCTGGCTGTAGCCCAGCAGCCGGTGCCCGGCCACCCGCGCCCGGTCCAGCGCCCGCCCGTGATGCCTGCCCCGGAAGCCGGAATAGCTGCCGTCGTGGAAGTAGCCGCCGGTGAGCGTCTTGGCGAGGGCGGCGAAGGGGGAGCGCGCGAAGTCCTCGTAGTAGCCCTGGGACTCGCCGGTCAGCGCGGTGTGCAGGGCGTGGTGGAAGTCGTCGTTCCACTGCGCCTGGACCCCGAGGCCGCCCTCCCCGCGCGGGGTGATGATCCGCGGGTCGTTCAGGTCCGACTCGGCGATCAGGAACAGCGGCCGGTCCACCTCCGCCGCGAGGGCGTCCACCGCCGCCGACAGATCCTCCAGGAAGTGGCACGCGCGCGTGTCCCGCAGCGCGTGCACCGCGTCGAGCCGCAGCCCGTCGATCCGGTAGTCGCGCAGCCACGCCAGCGCGCTGCCCACGAAGTAGTCCCGCACCTCGTCGGAGCCGGGCGCGTCCAGGTTGACGGCCGCGCCCCACGGGGTGTGATGGGTCTCGGTGAAGTACGGCCCGAAGGCCGGCAGGTAGTTGCCCGAGGGGCCGAGGTGGTTGTGCACCACGTCCAGAACGACCCCGAGCCCGAGTTCGTGCGCCCGGTCGACAAACCGTTTCAGCGCCGCGGGCCCGCCGTACGGCTCGTGCACCGCCCACAGCGAGACCCCCTCGTACCCCCAGCCGTGCCGGCCGGGGAAGGGGCACAGCGGCATCAACTCGACGTGGGTGATGCCCAGTTCGACGAGGTGCCCGAGCCGTTCGGCGGCCGCGTCCAGGGTGCCCTCGGCGGTGTACGTGCCCACGTGCAGCTCGTACAGGACCGCGCCCGGCAGCGGGCGTCCGGCCCACTCGACGCGCCAGGCGTGGGCGCCGTGGTCCACGACCGCGCTGTGTCCGTCCGGCCCGTCGGGCTGGCGGCGCGAGCGCGGGTCGGGCAGCACCGGCCCGTCGTCCAGCGCGTAGCCGTAGCGGGTGCCGTCCGCCGCCTCCGCCTCCCCCTGCCACCAGCCCTCTCGCTCCGGATCGCGCTCCAACGCGCGCGTGGCGTCCCCGTAATGGAGCGTCACACGGCCGGCCTGCGGTGCCCACACCTCGAACTGCACGGACGGTTCCCCTTCGTCTGCTCACCGTGATGTAGCCCGTCCATGGTGCTTCAAACGAGATCAATCCGCTTTTGAATCTTCCCTTTTGCGGCAGGTGTCGTCGGATACGCGTGCGTGGCGGTGGTTTTCTCGTTTTCTGGACACTCCGGCGCCGCTGACCGACAATCACGAGCGTGACGTCGTCCTTCGAGTTCAACACGTACCCCGCGCGGCTCTCCGACGCGGAGCGCGACAAAGCGCTGAGCGTGCTGCGGGACGGCGTCGCCATGGGCCGGCTCTCGCACGACACGTTCATCCGCCGCATGGAACTGGCCCTCGCCGCCCGCCGCTCCGACGAACTGCTCGCCCTGACCGCCGACCTGCCCCAGGAGAGCAAGTTCTCCCGCCTGGTCTTCGGCACCGTAGAGGCCGTGTCCGGCTTCGGCGTACGGCTGCGCAGGGCCTGGCAGGCCGAGCGGCTGCCCAAGCTGCTGCTGCCGCACCCCGGCGGCGGCCATCCGCTGCGGATCGGGCGCGACCCGGCCAACGGACTGCGGCTGGCCCACGAGACGGTCTCCCGGGTGCATGCCGAGCTGAGCCGCCAGGGCGGCCTCTGGGTGCTGCGGGATCTCGGCTCGACCAACGGCACGACGGTGAACGGCCGGCGGGTCATCGGGGCGGCCGTCGTCCGCGAGGGCGATCAGGTCGGCTTCGGGCAGATGGCGTTCCGGCTCGCCGTGAACTAAGCCGGACCTTAGCTCTGGCCTTGGCTTTACGGGGTGCGGTGGGTGAAATCCCTGTACATGCACGACTGTTGACGCACCACCACAAGTCGTGACTGACTGTGCGTACCTCATGCACATCAAGTGAACCGACGGCACCGGCTCGCGGAGGTGCGCCCTGCTGCCACTTCTCCGCTACCCGACCGTCGACGAACTCGGCGCCCGGGCGGCCACGCTCGTCACCCGCCACCCCTCCCAGGCGCGCCTGCGCCGCGCCGGTACCTCCCGCGCGGGCACCCCGCTCTGGCTGCTCTCCGTAGGCCACGGCCCCCGTCAGGCCCTGGTCGTCGCGGGCCCGCACGCCAATGAACCCGTGGGCGGCGCCACCGTGCTCCGGCTCGCCGAACGCGTCCTGGCCGACCCCCGCCGCCAGGCGGACGCCACCTGGAACCTCCTGCTCTGCCTCGACCCCGACGGACTGCGCCGCAACGAGGGCTGGCTGCACGGCCCGTACACCCTCGGCCGCTACTTCCGGAACTTCTTCCGGCCCGGCTTCCTGGAGCAGCCCGAGTGGCTGCCCGACGGCGCCGACCACGCCGCGCTGCCCGAGACCCGCGCCCTGCTCGCCCTCCAGGACGAACTGCGGCCCCTCCTCCAGTGCTCCCTGCACGGCGTCGACGTCGGCGGGGGCTTCGTCGAGCTGACCCACGACCTGCCCGGCTTCTCCCGCCGCCTCGCCCACACCGCGGCCCGCCTCGGCATCCCCCGCGAACTCGGCCCGTACGACACCCTGTACTGGCCCCGCCTGGGCCCCGCCGTCTACCGGATCCCGCCGCCCCGCCGGGGCGATCTGGCCGCGGCCATCACCGAGGCCGCGGTGGAGTCGACCTGGTTCCACCCCTACCGGTACGGCACCGTGACGGCTGTGGTGGAGGCACCCATGTGGGGCGTGGCCACAGTGGAGGACGACACCACACCGGCCGACGCGGCGACCTTCCTGCGCACGGTCAGCCGCACCCTGCGGCACGACTCCCGGCTGCTGGCCCGGCTGCTGGCCCGCACCCGCCACCGGCTGCCCACCACGCCCGACACGGAGCGGCTGCTCGCCCCGGTCGACGACTATTTACTGGTCTGCCCCGGCCTCGCCGACGCGTGGGACCCCGACATCGTCACCGCCGACGCCCAGCCGCTCCCCCCGCTGAGCACCGCCCACCTGGCCACCCTGCGCATCGCCGGGCGGCGCCTCGCGCTGCGCACCGCGGGCCTGCTGCACCAACTGGTCACCGGTGCGGGGAGCGACCCGGCCGGGGTGCTGCCCGAGCTGGACCGGCTCATCGACGCCTGGTGCGACGACTACCGCGACGGCTGCGGGGCGCGCTGGATCCCGGTGGCGCGCCAGGTCGAGTACCAGTCGCGGGTGGTGCTCGCCGCGTTCGACCTGGCCGCGCGGCACGTGGGCGGGCCCTCCCGTTCGGGTGAGTCCGGGTGGGGTTCCGAGGCCGCAGTGCCGATGCATCGGGAATGACACTTTCCACCACTGTGAAGGCGGGCACCGCGAAGGCGGGACGGGCCGGGGTCCGCGGGGCCCTGTCGGCGGCGGCCTCGCTCCTCGTCCTCGCGACGGTCCCGGCGCACGCCGCCGACCTGGAGACCCTCCCGGGCAACTGGCTCCGGCTCACGCTCACCACGGGCGACGAGCAGTCCAGCGACACCCGCGGCACCCTCCTGATGTGCGACCCGCCCCAGGGCCACGGGCGCGCGGCGGAGGCCTGCCGGGACCTGGCGGCGGTCCACGGCGACATCGACGCCCTGGGGCCCGAGGACACCGTCTGCCCGATGATCTACGCGCCGGTCACCGCCAGGGCGAGCGGCCAGTGGAACGGCCGGCCGGTCGAGTACGCGCGGACCTTCGGCAACTCCTGCGAGATGGCGGCCTGGACCGGGGCGGTGTTCGCCCTCGACAGCGGTCGGATCGCCGGGCTGCCGGGCCTGGACTGACCGCCCGGCGGCGGCACCCGCGCCCGGGTACGCGCGCGTGGCCCGGCGGCACTCACATCGCCCGGTCACGCGCGTGCAGCGCCGCCGCCACGACCGTGCGGGACTGGTGCTCGACCTGGTGCGCCAAGGGCACCCACCGGGCCCTGAAGCGCCGCTCGAAGGAACTGCTCCACTGCGCCACGAGCCGCTCCAGACGCGGCGCCGCACGGTCGTCGGCCGCAAGGAGCACCCGCAGCAGCATCGCCGCGGACCGCAACGGCAGCCGGCGTGCGAAGGCGTCCACACTGCCGATGTACGCGCGGGTGTTGTCCGCGGGCGCCGTGTGCCGCCAGTCCGCGGCGAGCCCCGGCACCAGCTCCAGCGCCCACCGCGCGGCCCGTAACAGCGGCCCGTCGAGGCCGTTCAGCCGGGGCAGCGCGTCGGCGTACACCCGCTCCACCTCCAGCGCGTCCCGCACCAGCCGGTCCGCGAGCCGCCGCAGCGCCGCGGCCGGCGCCGGATGCGGTACCGGGTCGTCCACCAGGTCGCTCGCCCACATCGGCACCTCCACGACCGCCGTCAGTCCGCCGTACCGGTGGACGTGGTGCCAGGTGCTGTGCCGTGCGTCGTCCGGCATGCTCGGGTAGGCGGCCCCCGCCCCCGGCGCGGGCATCACATGCACCCCGGGCCCGGACGCGGGCCAGCCCGCGGCGTCCGAGGCGCCCGTCTCCACCGGGATGTTCAGCTCCGCCGCCGACTTGGCGAACGGCTCGGCGAGACCGGGCACGTCCTTCGTCAACTGCACCCAGCTGCCGCCCAGATCGGTGCCGTGCAGGGTTGCCTGGAGGTAGGGCCGCACCTCGTCGATGACGCCGGTGAGGGCGCGGGTCTCGGGCGGCAGCCGGTCCGGCGGGAGCACGGCGGGCGACCACTCCGGCTGCTCCGGGCCCGCGGGCCGGAAGAACCCGAGGTGGTAGTCGAACAGGTTCCGCGGCGCCGGCGTGACATGCAGGCTCGTCCCGTCGGGGTCGGCGCAGAGCAGGAAGTGCCACGAGGTGTCGGCCCGTAACGCCCGTTCGTGCAGGACGCGTTCGGCGAGCGCCAGCAGGGTCGGGCCGCCGGTCTGTTCATTGGCGTGGGCCCCCGCGACCACCAGCACGGCGGGGCGGGCGCGGCCCACGGACATCAGGTGCAGAGGGCGGCCCGCCCGCGACACACCCACCTGCCGCAGAGTGCACAGGCCCGGTCGTTGGGCCGCCAACGCCCGGGCCGAGGAGACGACTTCGGTCACCGTGGGGTAGCGCAGCTCCGGCAGGAGACTCACCCCCGTCACATCCGCCCGGCTTCGCAATCCGCAGTACCCCACGGCCGTCGAGCACTGTCAAGGACATCCAGGGGGAGGCTCCAGGGGGCGCCCAGGGGCACTCGCCGTCGGCGGGCCGGACGGAAGGTGCCGGTGGGAGCGGTGGGGCGTCGACGGGCTCGTAGCGGAACCAGGGGCACCGGGAGCGGAGAGTCCGAATGGGCTCTGTCACCGTGCGCCGACCCGGCGGGGTGCGTGCGGGGAGCGGGCGCGGGTGTGAGCCGGGGGAGGAGGCAGCCGAGGGGCGCGCGTGGTTCGACGCACGCCCCTCGGCCCACCTCACGCCCTCACGCCCGCTCCAGCAACACCACCGGAAGCCGCCCGAACAGCTCCTCCACGCGTGCGTACCCGCTGAACTCCCGTTCCGGAGCCAGTACGTCGACCCACCGCCCCGGCGGCAGCGGCAGGCGCGTCTCCCGCCAGCCGCCCGCCTGCGCGAGTCGCAGCGACAGCCGGGTCACCGCCGCGACGACCTCGTCCGAGCGGGAGAAGGCGACGCAGTGGGCGGCCGCCGGTCCCTCCGCGGTGAGCGGGCCGTACGTCGCCGCGTCCCCGAAGGCAGCCGGGCGGCGGGCGCGCAGCCGCAGGGCCGCAGAGGTCACCGTGTCCTTCTCCCCGGCCGCCGGAGGCGGGAACTTCGCGGGCCGCCGGTTGTCCGGGTCCACCAGCGCCCGGTACTCGCCCTCCGTGCCCTGGTACACGTCCGGCACGCCCGGCATCGTCAGGTGGAGCAGGGCCGTGCCCAGCAGGTTCGCCCGGATCTGTGGCGCCAGCCGGTCGCGCAGGGCGGCCACATGCGCCCCCGGCGGACCGCAGGGCCCCGCCGCGACGAAGGCCGCCACCGCGTCCTCGTACGGCGGCTCCTGCTCCGTCCAGCTGGTGAACAGCCCCGCCTCCCGCACATGCTTCAGCAGCGCCGTCCGCACCCGCTCCGGGTCCGCGGGGCCGAGCCCGAACACGGTCTGCCAGGCCGCCCACGCCAGTTGCGCGTCGGGCACGCCCTCGCCGGTGCGGGTCACCTCGGCCAGCACGTCCGCCCACCACTCGGGGCACTCGGTGAGCACCGCCAGCGCGGCCCGGACGTCGGCGCTGCGCTTGGTGTCGTGCGTCGACACGACGACCCCCATGGCCGGCCAGTCGCGCTGCACGCGCGCGCAGTACGTGTGGAAGTCCTCCGGGGACACCGCGGGACTCCCCGGACTGCCGCCCACCTCGGTCGCCGACAGCAGCGGCACATAGCGGTAGAAGGCTGTGTCCTCCACGGACTTGGCCCGCAGCGCCGACGCCGTCTGCGCGAACCGGGTACGGAACTCGGCCTGGTCGGGACCCTCACCGGCGCGCCCCAGCACCAGCGCGCGCACGACGTCGACGGCACCGGCCTCCTCCGGGACGACGAAGGCGTGCCGCGCCTCGGCGGCCGCCTCCTCGGTGACGACGGCGCCGGGGTCACCACTGGCGTAGGGCCGGTAGACCTCCATGCGGACCAGGAGCTCCTGGAGCGCGGTGCGCAGCGCCCACGGCGCCCGGTCGCGCAGCGCGGGCTCCGGCGAGGTGGCGCACACCCGCTCCGCCACCCGGGTCAGCCGCTCGGTCTCCGCGGCCAGCTCGTGCGTGACGACCTTGTACGCGGCCCGCCGCACCGTCGCCTCCCACTGCCCGCCCCGGTCGGTCTGCGGGGCCGCGAACCGGCGGTACTGACCGAGGAGTTCCCCGAACCCGGCCGGGTCCGTGAACAGGCCGTCGATGTGCCGCAGGGCGTCGTAGCCGGTGGTCCCGGCGACCGGCCAGGCGGCGGGCAGCCGCTCGCCGTCCGAGAGGATCTTCTCCACGACCGTCCAGCGGCCCCCGGTCGCCTCGTGCAGCCGCCGCAGATACCCGTCGGGGTCGGCGAGCCCGTCGGGATGGTCCACGCGCAGCCCGTCGAGCACGCCCTCGTGGAGCAGCGCCAGGATCTTGTCGTGCGTGGCCTCGAACACCTCCGGGTCCTCCACCCGCACCCCGATCAGCTCCGAGATGCTGAAGAACCGGCGGTAGTTCAGCTCGGTCCGGGCCAGCCGCCACCACGCGGGCCGGTACCACTGGGCGTCCAGCAGCTGCGGCAGCGGCAGGTCCCCGGTGCCCTCGCGCAGCGGGAACGTCTGGTCGTAGTAGCGCAGTACGTCGCCGTCGACCTCCAGGCGGACCAGCTCCTGCCCGAGCGGCCCGCCCAGCACCGGCAGCAGCACCTGCCCGCCCTGCGCCTCCCAGTCGATGTCGAACCAGCGCGCGTACGGCGACTTGGGACCCTCGCGCAGCACCTCCCACAGGGCGTGGTTGTGCCGCGGCGCCATGGCCATGTGGTTGGGGACGATGTCCACGACCAGGCCGAGCCCGTGCTCCCGCGCGGTGCGCGACAGCGCGCGCAGGCCGTCCTCGCCGCCCAGCTCCTCGCGCACCCGCGCGTGGTCGACGACGTCGTAGCCGTGCGTGGAGCCCGGCACCGCCTCCAGCACGGGGGACAGATGCAGATGCGAGACGCCGAGCGAGGCCAGGTACGGCACCGCCTCGGCCGCGGCGGCGAACGGGAAGTCGGGCTGCAGCTGCAACCGGTACGTGGCCGTGGGCGCCACCGGGTCAGGTCGCTCAGGTGTCATGCAAACGTACGTACCCGCCCTGCCGCCCTTCCTGTCACCGTCCGCCGAACCCGCCCCCGCACGCGCGGGCACCCACGCCTAGACCGGCCGCTGGAGCACCACCATGCTCCGGTCCACCAGCGTCAGCCGGTCCCCGGCCTGCACCTTCGGGCCGGTGCCCGCGGGCACGCCCTCCACGCGCGCGGTGTCGACCACCACCTGCCACTGGCGGCCGTGGTTGACCGGCACCACGAAGTCCAGGGTCCTCGGCGCCGCGTTGAACATCAGTAGGAAGGAGTCGTCGGTGATGCGCTCCCCGCGCGGGCCGGGCTCGGAGATCGCGTTGCCGTTGAGGAACACCGTCAGCGCGGAGGCCTGAGCGGAGTTCCAGTCCCGGTGGGCCATCTCCTTGCCCTCGGGAGTGAACCAGGCGATGTCCGACAGGTCGTCGTGGGTGCCCTCCACCGGCCGCCCGTGGAAGAAGCGGCGCCGCCGGAAGACCGGATGGTCCCGGCGCAGCCACACCATCGCGCGGGTGAAGTCCAGCAGCTCGCCGTCGTCCTCCCGCGCGGGGTCCGGCCACTTCAGCCAGGCCAGCTCGCTGTCCTGGCAGTAGGCGTTGTTGTTGCCCCGCTGGGTGCGCGCGAACTCGTCGCCGTGACTGATCATCGGCACGCCCTGGGACAGCATCAGCGTCGCCATGAAGTTACGGATCTGACGGGACCGCAGCTCCAGCACCGCGGGATCGTCGGTCTCGCCCTCCGCGCCGCAGTTCCAGGACCGGTTGTGGCTCTCGCCGTCCCGGTTGTCCTCGCCGTTGGCCTGGTTGTGCTTGTGGTTGTACGCCACCAGGTCGTGCAGGGTGAAGCCGTCGTGGCAGGTGACGAAGTTGATGGAGGCCAGCGGCCGCCGCCCGTCGTCCTGGTACAGGTCGGAGGAGCCGGTCAGCCGGGAGGCGAACTCCGCGAGCGCGCGCGGCTCGCCGCGCCACAGGTCCCGCACGGTGTCGCGGTACTTGCCGTTCCACTCGGTCCACAGCGGCGGGAAGTTGCCCACCTGGTAGCCGCCCTCGCCCACGTCCCAGGGCTCGGCGATCAGCTTCACCTGGGAGACCACCGGATCCTGCTGCACCAGGTCGAAGAACGACGACAGCCGGTCCACCTCGTGGAACTGCCGGGCCAGGGTGGCCGCGAGATCGAAGCGGAAGCCGTCGACATGCATCTCGGTGACCCAGTACCGCAGCGAGTCCATGATCAGCTGAAGGACGTGCGGGGACCGCATGAGCAGGGAGTTCCCGGTGCCCGTGGTGTCCATGTAGTGGCGGCGGTCGTCGGTGAGGCGGTAGTAGGAGAGGTTGTCCAGGCCCCGGAAGGACAGCGTCGGGCCCAGATGGCTGCCCTCGGCGGTGTGGTTGTAGACGACGTCCAGGATCACCTCGATCCCGGCCTCGTGCAGCGCCTTGACCGCCGACTTGAACTCCAGGACCTGCTGGCCGCGGTCGCCCCAGGAGGCGTAGGCGTTGTGCGGGGCGAAGAAGCCGATCGTGTTGTAGCCCCAGTAGTTGTTCAGGCCCATGTCCACCAGACGGTGATCGTTCACGAACTGGTGGACGGGCATCAGCTCCAGCGCCGTCACCCCCAGCTCGGTCAGATGCTCGATGATCGCCGGGTGCGCCAGCGCCGCGTAGGTGCCGCGCAGCTCCTCCGGCAGCCCCGGGTGACGCATCGTCAGGCCCTTCACGTGGGCCTCGTAGATCACCGTGTGGTGGTACTCGGTGCGCGGGCGCCGGTCGTCGCCCCAGTCGAAGTAGGGGTTGACCACGACCGACGACATGGTGTGCGGCGCCGAGTCCAGGTCGTTGCGCTCGTCGGGCGCCTCGAAGTGATAGCCGTACACCTCCTCGCCCCACCGGATCGAACCGCTGACCGCCTTGGCGTACGGGTCGAGCAGCAGCTTCGCGGAGTTGCAGCGCAGCCCGCGGTCGGGGGCGTACGGCCCGTGCGCCCGGAAGCCGTACCGCTGCCCGGGCATCACACCCGGCACATACGCGTGCCGGACGAACGCGTCGCTCTCCCGCAGTTCCACCGCCGTCTCCGAGCCGTCGTCGTGCAGCAGACACAGCTCTACTCGGTCCGCGGACTCCGTGAAGACCGCGAAATTCGTGCCGGCGCCGTCGTAGGTGGCACCGAGTGGATACGCCTCTCCAGGCCAGACCTGCATGGACACGACTCTTTCAGGTGGAGCGCGCCACCGGGGGCGCCTTGGCTCCGAGTCTCCCCGAAAGTGATGGAACCACCTATGACTCAGGTCCCTCTTAGCGGGGGACCAGGCATAGCCCGTATGCCGAACCAGTGGGGCAGACACATACTCCCGGGGACCCAGGGGGAGTAGGGGGAACGAGTGCGCAGGACAGTGCACCGCCATCTGGGCAAGGTGGTGGCCGGTGCGGCCATCGCCTTGGCCGGGACCGCGGCCATGGTCGCGGTCACACTGCCGGGGACGGCAGGGGCGGACGAAACGGGAGGCACGAACACGGGGGCCCAGCAGGGCGCCCAGGGACAGGCGCGGGGCGAGGGCCAGGACCAGGCCGTCGCACCCGGCGTCGTCCAGGAAGCACCGGCCGACGGGGACAAGGGCACGGGGCGCGACCCGCTCACCGACGACGAACTGACCCGCGTCGAGCAGATCGCGCTGAACCAGCAGCTCTTCCGGTCCAGCGAGGACGTCGACGGGGACCGCGGTCCCCAGCGGCTCGGCATCGACCTCGCCGAGCCGGAGGCCGACGAGCTCGACGACCCGTCCGCGCCCCGGCGCGCCGACGTGACGTTCTACGACTACAAGGACGACACGCTCGTCATCAAGACGGTCAACCTCGACACCGGCAAGGTCGAGCGGACCGGCACCGAGCGCGGCGTCCAGCCGCCGCTCAGCCGCTCCGAGAACACCGAGGCCGTGAAGATCCTGCTGGCCAGCCCGCTCAGCGCGGGTCTGAAGGCGGACTACAAGGACGCCACCGGCAAGGAGCTGACCTCACCGGACCAGCTGGAGATCGACAGCATGGTCTTCCGGGCCGCTCAGGGCGCGCAGCCCGCGGCGCTCGACAAGTGCGGAGAGCACCGCTGCACGCGGCTGTTCCCGAAGGCCCTCAACGGGCCGTGGATCGACATGCGGCACCTGGTGATCGACCTGAGCGCCCGCACGGTCGCCGAGCTCGACCGCTGACCGGCTCGCCCTTCCGTCCTCACCCTTTCCGACTTCACTCCTTATGCAAGGGAGTCCATTCTTCATGCGCGTCAACAGAGTGAGCCGGGCCCGTACGCGGACGGCCCTGGCCGCCCTCGCCGTGGCCGGCCTGACGGCGGGCGCGGCCGCGGGCGCCGGTCCGGCCACCGCCCAGCCCAAGGCGGCGCCCGCCGCCGCCCCGGACTGCAGCGCGGCCTACCGCATCGAGCAGAAGCTCTCCAACGGCACGACCTGGCGCATGTGCTGGCGCCACGAGGCCATGGCCGGAATGATCCTGGAGGACATCACCTACCAGCCGCCCGGCGAGAGCAAGCCGATCAAGGTCCTCAACAGCTCCAAGCTCGCCCAGATCCACGTGCCGTACGACGACGGCTCGGAGGAGTACGACGACGTCACGAGCTACTACTTCGGCGACGGTCTGGAGAACCTGGCCGCGGGCGAGTGCCCGGGCGGCACCATCCGGACCGTCAAGGTCCGGGCGCCGGAGTCCACCGACACCCGTAACGTCAAGGGCCTGTGCACCACGACACGCGCGCGTGGGCACGCGTACCGCATGCTCAACCAGCCCATGCAGGGCGGCCAGAAGCTCTACCAGAAGCAGGGCAAGGACCTGCTCGTCTACGCCGTCAACAAGGTCAGCTGGTACGAGTACATCACCGAGTGGCGCTTCTCGGACGACGGCACCATCCACCTGAACGTCGGCGCCACCGGCAGCCTGGCGCCGCAGGACTACGACGCCGGGGACGGCCGGGGCTGGCCGATAGGCAAGGGGCCCAAGGCCCGGGCGCTCAGCCACAGCCACAACGTCTTCTGGAAGCTCGACTTCGGCCTGGACGGCTCCTCCAAGGGCCGTATCGAGCAGTACGACTCGAAGGTCACCCCGCAGGCCCCCGGTGACCGCGCGCCGACCAACAAGACCACCGCCACCAAGATCACCAAGGAGACGGCGGGCGACGCCAAGAACATGCGGTGGTGGCGGGTGGTGAGCGCGACCGGCAAGAACAAGGACGGCCACCCCCGCTCCTACGAGCTCGTCGCCGGTCCCAACGCCAAGTACTCCGGCCGCGGGTTCACCAAGCACGACGTGTACTTCACGCAGTACAACAAGTGCGAGCAGTACGCCAGCAACAACAAGGGCAACTGCCCCACCGGGCACCCCAAGTCGGTGGACAAGTGGGTCAACGGCCAGACCCTGACCAACCCCTCGGTCTGGGTGAACGTGGGCTTCCACCACATCGCCCGGGACGAGGACCAGCAGCCCATGCCGGTCCACTGGCAGGGCTTCTCGCTCGCCCCGCGTGACGTCACCGCTATGAATCCGCTCACTCCCGCCGAGCTGGCCGGAGCGAACGGCCGCCTCGACTGAGGCAGTTGGGAAACGACCCTGTCCATCCGGCTGCACCGCCGACCGGTCCCGGAGTACCCTTCCTTGATCGTTGAGACGGGGAGTGCTCGGGGGAGCGGAAGGCGGTGCGCGGGTGGGCTCGGGAGGGCTGGAGCTGCCCCCTGGTGACGAGGGTCACGAGGGGAACTCCACAGACGTCCCGCCCGGCACGGTGTCCCTGGCGCGTCCCATGGACGCGGGCGCCATCGGACCGGAGCTGGACTGGGACGCCGACGCCTGGCGCGAGGTGCGGACCCGCGCCCAACGGGCCGGCCGGGCCTACATCTGGCTGAACCTCGTCGAACAGCGGCTGCGCGCGGTCGTGGCCGCTGTACTGCGTCCCATCTACGAACCCGTCCACGGCGACGACTGGGTGGTCGCCGCGGCGGGACCGGCCGGACAGGAGTGGGTGCAGCGCGCGGCCGCCGTACGCGAAGTCAGCCGCCGCAAGGGCTACTTGCTGGACCCGGCCGACGACAACGTCCTCAGTTTCCTGACGCTGCCGCAGCTGCGCGAGCTGATGGTGCAGCACTGGCCGTGCTTCGAGCCCTATCTGGACGAGCGCCGGGACGTCGAACTCGCCCTGGACGAGCTGGAGGTGACCCGGAACGTCGTCTCCCGCAACCGGGCGCTCTCCGAAGCGGTGCTCAACCAGGCCGAACGGGCCTCGGCACGGCTGCTGGACGCCCTCGGCGCGAGCGGTGACGTCCCCTCCGCGCGCCGGCTGCCGGTCGACGCGGTCGAGGACCTGGTGGGCGACCGGTACGGCGATGTGGTGGCCGTCCACCCCGACCGGGTGCGGCTGCTGCGGCAGTTCCCGGCCGAGGACATCTTCGGCGGGGCCCGCCGCCTGGACGCCCTCGGCATCGGCCTCAATCTCCTGGTCCAGAACTTCTCCGGGCGGCGCCTGGTGCGCCTCGCCGAGTCCGGCTGCCGGGTGCGGCTGCTGTTCCTCAACCCGGCCTCCAGCGCGGTCAAGCGGCGCGAGCGGGAACTGGGCATCAAGCGCGGGGAATTGAGCCGCTCGGTGGAGATGAACATCCTGCACATGCGCCGGGTCCGCGCCCGGCTGCGAGACCCCGGGGCCTTCGAGATCCAGGTCTACGACGAGACCCCGCGCTTCACCGCCTACCTTGTCGACGGCGACGGCTCGGACGGCATCGCGGTCCTTCAGTCCTATCTGCGCCGCACGCGGGGCATGGAGGCGCCGGTGCTGGTGCTGCGCGGCGGGAACCGGGTGGTCAAGTCGGGCGAGCCGGACGACAGCGGGCTCTTCCCGACCTACCGCGAGGAGTTCGAGGTGGCGTGGGCGGATTCGCGGCCTGTGTCCTGAATCATCCCGTGGGCGTCTCGGGGGGCGACGCGAGCCTTCCGGGCGGCAAGCGGAACGCGGTCCTCTGATTGTCAGTGGCTCATGGGAAGGTGGAGACCACTGGGGGAACGCACCACCAAGAAGGGGGACCGCCCATGGGCTGGCACCGTGAGCTGCTGATCGGATTCGACCTGGAGACGACCGGCACGGATCCGCGCGAGGCGCGCATCGTCACCGGGGCCGTGATAGAGGTCAGGGCCGGGCAGACGCTGGGGCGCCGGGAGTGGCTGGCGGATCCCGGCGTGGAGATCCCGGCGGACGCGGTCGCCGTGCACGGCATCAGCAACGAACGCGCCGCCGCCGAGGGCCGCCCCGCCGACCAGGTGGCGGGCGCCATCGCCGACGTCCTGGTCGGGTACTGGAGGACGGGGGTGCCGGTCGTCGCGTACAACGCCGCCTTCGATCTGAGCCTGCTCTCCGCCGAACTGCGGCGCCATGGACTGCCGTCGCTGCGCGAGCGGCTCGGCGGCCAGGACCCCGCGCCCGTCATCGACCCGTACACCATCGACCGCTGGGCCGACCGCTACCGCCGCGGCAAGCGGAACCTGGAGGCGGTCTGCGCGGAGTACGGCGTCCGGCTCGACTCCGCCCACGACGCCTCGGCCGACGCCCTCGCCGCGGCCAGGCTCGCCTGTGCCATAGCCGACCGCCACCCCAAGATCGCGGCCCTCGGCCCGGCGGAACTGCACCGCCGCCAGATCGAGTGGTACGCCGAGTGGGCGGCGGACTTCCAGGACTTCCTGCGCCGCAAGGGCGAGTCGGACGCGGTGATCGACGGCACCTGGCCGCTGCGGGCGCCGGCGGACGAGCCGGTCTGATCCCGGGGCGCCGACCGCCCGCCTACCGCCAGTCGAGGCGCCCCTCGATCACCCGCGGGGCGTCGACGCCCCCGAAGCCCCGCCCCTCGTGCAGCGCGTCGGCGACCTCGGTCAGGAAGGCGGCGAAGGTCGTCTTCCCCGGGCTCGGGATGTCGGCCTCGGCGTAGCCGCCGAGCAGTCCGTACCCCGGGCCCGGCGTGCAGTCGACGAAGGTTCCGTAGAAGCCGTCCGGGTCGATGGTGGTGATCGGCAGGTACCGCTGCCCGGGGGCGTCGTCCAGGCGCTCGGCGGCCACCGGGCCCTCGAACCACATGCTCAGGTCCTCCAAGGGGCCGACTCCCTCGCCGTCGGGCAGGAAGTAGCCCGTCGGTTCGGGGTCTTCGCGGGAGGTGGGCCAGTCGAAGTCCGAGGCCGGTCCGGTGCCGTTGCGCAGCAGGTAGAAGGCGCGCACATCGGCCGGGATCGTCAGGTCGAGTTCCTGTTCCAGCGAGCGGAGCCGGTCCTCCGTCGTGGGTTCGGGCAACCGCTCGAAGGTGCGGGGCGCGTGCTTCCGCAACCAGGTCTCGATCCGGGTCCAGGCGGCGAGGGTCTGTTCGGCCCGTATGGGGTCTTCGGTCATGGGCCGGACCCTAGCGGTGGGTTGTGACATCAGGGCGCGGGTACGACATCGGCCGCCGTGCCCGCGATGCGTTCCACGCGGGGCCGGGCGAGCCGTGCGTAGTCGGTGCCCGAGAGGCGCAGGGAGCGGTCCAGGCGGGCCGCGTTGAAGTAGAGGTTCGGCTGGGCCACCACCTCGGGGTCGGCGAGGACTTCGAGGCCGGGGTCGAAGCTGAAGGGGAGGACCGTGCCGGGGACCGAGCGGGCCAGGCGCTCGGCGGTCTCCGGGTCGCTGAAGCCCACGTAGCGCGCCGCGTACAGGTCCCGGACGGCGTCCAGGTCCACCCGGCGGTCCCCGGGGACGACCGCGAGGACGTGCCGGGTGGTGCGCCGGTCGACCTTGACCCGGAGCACGATGCACTTCGCGGCCTGGGAGGAGGGGTGGCCGCGCAGCGCGGAGACGGCGTCGGTGGCGCCCTCGGGTGCGTGGTCGAGGAGTTCGTAGTCGACGCGGGAGGTGTCGAGGAGGGAGATCAGGTGCGCGTAGGTGTCGTGTCCTTCAGAGTGCTGCGCGGAGGTGTCGCGTCCCTCGGGGGCGTGCGGGGAGGTGTCGTGCTCGGGCATGTGAGGTCCTTTTCCGTTGGGTGTTCCGTCCGGTGGGTGCGCTCCACCGCCTGCCCCCAGTAGGTGCCGGTGAGCATCAGGGCCGCGCCGACGCCGGTGAGCGGGGTGAGGTGCTCACCGCCGAGGGCGATGCCCACCGCGACCGCCCACAGCGGCTCGGTGCCCAGCAGCAGGCTGGCCCGGCTGGCGGAGCTGCGCTGCACGGCCCAGGTCTGCGCCAGGAAGGCGAACACGCTGCAGAACAGGGCGAGATACACCAGCTGGGTCCAGGTGGCCGCGTCGGCGTGGACGAGGGTCGGCAGGTCGGCCCCGGCCGCCGGAAGGAAGAGGACGGTCCCGACGAGGGTCTGCACCGTCGTCAGGTGCAGCGGACGGATCGCCCGGCCGACGGTGAGCCGCCCGACCAGGACGACATGCCCCGCCCGCACCACCGCCGCGCCGAGCATCAGCAGATCGCCGAGGCGCGGCGCGTGGAAGCCGTTGCCGGACATCAGCAGGGCGACGGCGAGGACACACACGCCGGTGGCGGCGTAGAAGGCGGCGGGCAGTCCGCCGGAGCGGCCGGAGCGGTCGAGGAGCGGGGTGAGCACGATGGTCAGGCTGATGATGAGCCCGGCGTTGGCGGCGGTGGTGTGGGCGACGCCGTACGTCTCCACGATCAGCACCGCCGCCTGGGTCAGACCCAGCGGCACCCCGGCGCGCAGCTCCGCACGGGTCCACCGGCGCGCGCCCCGCCGGGAGAGGACGAGGCCGAGACAGGCGAGCGCGGACAGGGCGTAGCGGGCGAACAGCACCAGCAGGACGGGCAGGGCGGCGGTGGCGGTCTGGGCGGAGAGATAGCTGGATCCCCAGACGATCGCGACCAGCAGGAGTACCGCATCGGTACGGCGGACGTCGGACACCCCCCTACGGTGCCCCGGAACGTCCCTGAAGCCCAGTGCCAGTTTCTTAAACGATCTTTTAGCACTCCTACACTGAGAGGATGGACGAACGGCAGCTGAGGATCCTGCGCGAGTTGGGTGAGCTGGGCAGTGTCACGGCGGTCGCCGAGGCGCTGCTGGTGACCCCGTCGGCGATCTCCCAGCAGCTCCGGCTGCTCCAGCGGGCGATCCCGGTACCGCTCACCGAGCGGCATGGCAGACGGCTGGTGCTGACCGACGCCGGGCAGGCGCTGGCGGGCGCCGCGGTGGAGGTGGAGACGGCGCTGGCGCGCGCCCGGGGCAGCGTCGAGGAGTTCGTGGGGCGCCCGGACGGGGAGGTGTCGGTGGCGGCGTTCCACAGCGCGGGCGGCTCCTTCTTCCCGCTGCTGCTGCGGGCGCTGGCCGGTCCCGGCAAGCCGGTGCCGAGGCTCGCCGACGAGGACGTACCGCAGGAGGACTTCCCGCGCCTGACACGGGAGTACGACATCGTCCTCGCGCACCGTCTGGAGCATGCCCCGCCCTGGCCGGACACGGTCACGGTGACCACGCTGCTGCGGGAACCGCTGGACGTGGCCATGCCCAAGGAGCATCCGCTGGCCGCGAAGCGCCGGGTCACCCCGCGCGATGTGGCCGACGAGCCGTGGATCACCGTGCACGACGGGTTTCCGGTGATGGCGACGATCGACGCGATCGCGGCGGCCGCCGGGCGGCGGCTCCGTCTCGCCCACCGCATCAACGAGTTCGCGGTGGTGGCCGAGGCCGTGGCCGCGGGCGGGGGCATCGCCCTGATGCCCCGCTGGACCATGCGCCCGCACCCCGCCCTGACCCTCAGACCCCTCAGCGGAGTCCGGGCGAGACGCCATATCGATGCCCTGTACCGCCCCGAGCGCATCGCGCGGAAGGCGGTCCGTACGGTGCTGGCCGAACTGCGCCACGCGGCCCGTTCGATCCAGGCGGCCGAGACCTGAGAATGCCCCGGCCACGGCTCAGAACGGATACCACCGCACCGTCTCGTCCCCGTCCCGCAGGGAGGCCACCCGGCGGCGGAACTCCGCGAGGGCCTTGGGGTTGCTCGGTGCGTGCTGGGACACCCAGGCGCAGCTCGCCGTCTCCCGGGCGCCCCGCAGCACCGGGCAGCCCGCCCACTCGCGCACATCCCAGCCGTAGGCGGCGACGAAGGAGTCGTAGGCCGCTGCGGACAGGCCGTACCGGTCGCGGGACAGGGCCATGACGACCAGGTCGTGCTCCCGGAAGTCGGTGGAGAAGGTCTCCAGGTCGACCAGGACGGGGCCGTCGGGGCCGGCGTGGACGTTGCGGGGGAGGGCGTCGCCGTGGATCGGGCCCGGCGGCAGGTGGGGGGTGAGGCGGCTCGCCGCGTCCGCGAAACCGTCCCGGCGCTCGCGCAGATACGCCGCGTCCGCCGGGTCGATGGCGTCGCCGGCCAGCCGCAGCCAGCGCTCCACCCCGCCGAGCAGATCACGCGGGGGCAGCGCGAAGGGCGGCGCGGGCAGGGCGTGCACGACCCGTAGGAGTTCGGCCAAATCGCGGGGCTCCGCCGGGCGTACCGGATCCGGCAGCCGGTGCCACACCGTCACCGGGTGTCCCTCGGTCAGCAGCGGCTCGGGCTCGGCCGCCCGGACCGCCGGCACGCCCGCCTTCGCCAGCCACAGCGCGATGTCGAGTTCACGCCGGGCCCGGTCCAGCAGCTCGGCGTCCCGGCCCACCTTGACGACCAGGTCACCGGCGGCGAACACGGCGTTCTCGCCCAGGGCGAGGAGAGCGGCGTCCCGCGCCGGGCCGGGCAGCACGCCCGCCGCGGCGAGCACCTCACGGGCCCGCGTCTCGTCCATCGTCCGCCTCCATGTCGCCCTCGGTGCGTGGTCATCCGTCGGCCAGTCTCGCATTCGTACAGGTCGGCACGTGTGCGCGGTGTCTTGACGGCCCATCCGCCTGTCACGACCATGACCAAACCCAGTCCGAGATCGTCAGACTGTCCCTGGCCGCAGCGAGGAGTCGATCGGGTGAGCTTGGTGACCGCGAAGCGGCGGCCGGCGTCGGCGCCAGGCGGGCCGCGCGCGGGCGGGGCCTGGTTCCTCGTACTGCCCGCGCTGATCCCGATCCTGCTGCTGAGCGTCGGACCGCTGCTGTACGGGATCCTGCTGGCCTTCACCGACTCCCAGTCCGGCCGCACCCAGCCCACGCAGTGGATCGGCGGTCTCAACTTCCGGGATCTGCTGCACGACACCCTGTTCTGGGAGTCGTTCCGCATCGGCCTGGTCTGGGCCGTCGGGGTCACCGTCCCGCAGTTCCTGCTCGCGCTCGGCCTCGCCCTGCTCCTCAACCAGGACCTACGGCTGCGCTGGCTGGCCCGCGCCCTCGCGATCGTCCCCTGGGCCATGCCGGAGGTCGTGGTCGGGGTGATGTGGCGGCTGGTCTACAACCCGGACGCGGGCATCCTCAACGAGACCCTGCGCGACCTGGGCCTCGGCGACGGCCGCGACTGGCTCAGCGGCCTCGCCACCGCCCTGCCCGCCGTCATCGTCGTCGGCGTCTGGGCCGGGATGCCGACTACCACCGTCGCCCTGCTCGCCGGCCTCCAGAACACCCCGCGCGAGCTGCACGAGGCCGCCGCCATGGACGGCGCGGGCGCCTGGCGCCGCTTCTGGACCGTCACCTGGCCCGCCCTCAGACCCGTCGCCCTCGCCATCACGGCGCTCAACTTCATCTGGAACTTCAACTCGTTCGCGCTGGTCTACGTCCTCACCGGCGGCGGCCCCGGCGGCCGCACCCGGCTGCCGATGCTCTTCGCCTACGAAGAGGCCTTCCGCTACGGCCAGTTCGGCTACGCGGCGGCGATGGGCTGTGTGATGGTCGCCCTGATCTCGATCCTGCTCGCCCTGTTCCTGGTGGGCCGACTGCGAGGAGGCGAGGAGACATGAGGACGAGCACCACGGCCCGTGTGGGCCAGTACGCGGCCCTCCTGGCGTATCTCGTGTTCCTCGCCTTCCCCTTCCTCTGGCTGATCTCCACCGCGTTCAAGCCGCCCCGCGAACTCGGCAGCCTGCACCCCACCTGGATCCCCGAGCACCCCACCCTCGACAACTTCCGCCAGGCCTTCGACGAACAGCCCCTCCTGGAAGCCGCGTCGAACTCCCTCGTCGCCGCCTTCTCCGCCGCCCTGATCGCCGTACTGATCGCGACCCCCATGGCCTACGTCATCGCCCGCCGCCGCACCCCGCTCGCCCGCGCCGCGACCGGCTGGGTCGTGGTCAGCCAGGCGTTCCCGCTGGTCCTGGTGATCATCCCGCTGTTCCTGGTGCTGAAGGAACTCCGCCTGATCAACTCCCTGTTCGGGCTGATCCTGGTCTACGTCGTCTGGGCGCTGCCCTTCGCGCTGTGGATGCTCGTGGGGTACGTCCGGGCCGTGCCGACCGAGCTGGAGGAGGCCGCCGCCGTCGACGGGGCCGGGCGGCTGCGCACCCTCGTCTCGGTCGTCGCGCCGCTGCTCGCGCCGGGCATCGCGGCGACCGCGCTGTTCGCCTTCGTCACCGCGTGGAACGAGTTCTTCTTCGCGCTGGTCCTGCTGAAGACCCCCGAGAAACAGACGCTTCCGGTGATCCTCACCCACTTCATCGGCGCCGAGGGCGTCGCCGACCTCGGCCCGCTGGCCGCCGCGGCCTTCCTCGCGACCCTGCCCTCGCTCCTCGTCTTCGCGGTCATCCAGCGCCGGATCACCGGTGGCATGCTCGCCGGGGCGGTGAAGAGCTGATGCGCGCCCGCTGGGTCCTCGTCCTGCTGCTCCTCCTCGCGGGCTGCACGGGCGGCGGCGACTCCGCGGACGGCCCGGTCACCCTGCGCTTCCAGTCCCTCGCCTGGCAGGAGGAGTCCGTCGCGGTCAACCAGGAGCTGTTGAAGGAGTGGAACGCCAGTCATCCGGACGTCAAGGTCGAGTACGTCCAGGGCAGTTGGGACAGCGTCCACGACCAGCTGCTCACCGCCTTCGAGGGCGGCGAGGCGCCGGACATCATCCACGACGCCTCCGACGACCTCGCGGACTTCGCCTACGGCGGCTATCTCGCCGACCTGACCGACCTGCTGCCCGAGCGCCTCAAGTCCGACATCCCGGAGCGCAGTTGGGACACGGCGACCTTCGGGGAGGGCGTCTACGGCGTGCCCTTCCTCCAGGAGCCCCGGGTCCTCATCGCCAACGCGGCCTGGCTGAAGGAGTCGGGCGTACGGATCCCGACGCCCGAACGGCCATGGAGCTGGGCGGAGTTCAGGGCGATCACCGAGGAGCTGAGCGGGGACGGGAAGTACGGCGTGGCCTGGCCGCTGAAGGACCCGGTCTCCGCCACCCTCAACCTCTCGCTCTCCGCCGGCGGGCAGTTGCTCCACCGCGGTGCCGACGGAAAGGTCACCGTCCGCTTCGAGGCCGCCGACGAGGTGCTGCCGCGGATCGTCCACGACCAGGTCAACACCGACCGCAGCGCGTCGCCCACCACACTGGGCAGCGGTGGCTCGGACACCCTGCCCGGCTTCTTCGGCGGCCGGTACGCGATGGTCCCGCTCGGCTTCTCCTACCGCCAGCAGATCGTGCAGCAGGCCCCCGAGGGCTTCGACTGGCAGGTGCTGCCCGCCCCGGCGGGCGCGGACGGGCTCACCCAGGGCGTCAGCCCGCAGACCCTCTCCATCGCCGAGGACAGTCCGCACCAGCGGGAGGCGGCCGACTTCATCGACTTCCTGCTCCAGCCCCGGAACATGGTCCGGCTCGCCCTCGGTGACTGGATGCTGCCCACCGGCACCGCGGCACTGAAGGACCCGGCGCTGCACACCGAGGAACACGACTGGGCCACCGGTACGGCCCTCGCCGGCCATCTGCACCCGGCACCCGCCCAGTCCGTACGGGGCTACCCGGAGTGGAAGGACAAGGTGGCCACCCCCGCCCTCCAGGAGTACTACAGCGGCGCGATCGGCCTCACCGAGCTGCGCGAGCGGCTGGAGGAGGACGGGAACCTGGTGCTCGCCCGCTATCAGCGCTGACGTAATTCGGTTGTGGGCCCGGACTCCGCCCGCCTAGCGTGCCGTCCGTGGGAGCCTTCAACGCGATCTTCATCTCCGGTCTCGGCCGGGGCTGCACGCACTCCATCCGGATGCGCCGCGGCCTCGGAGCCCTGACCGGCCCGGGGAGCCTCACCCGCTGATCCAGCGACCGCCCCCGCACTTCCTTCTCTGTCTTCCGGTCAGGGCCTTCGGCTGCCGATTTCCCCTTTCCCGGAAGACAAGGACCGCAGGCCATGGCCCGCCCCACGCGTGTTTCCCGCGCGCTCTCGCAGAACTTCCTCGCCGACCGCGCCACCGCCGATCGCTTCGCCCGCATCGCCGTCCCGCCCGGCCACCGCCCCGCCCTGCTGCTCGAAGTCGGCGCCGGAAAGGGCGCGCTGACCGCCGTACTCGCCCCCCGCTGTCACGAGCTGCGCGCCTACGAGATCGACTCCCGGCTCCTGCCGGGACTGTGTACCCGCTTCTCCGCCGCACCCCAAGTGCACGTCATCGGCGGTGACTTCCTCGCCGCCCGGCCCCCGCGGACCCCCTTCTCGGTCGCCGGGAACGTCCCCTTCTCGCGGACCGCCGACATCGTCGACTGGTGTCTGCGCGCCCTCGCCCTCACCGACGCCACCCTGATCACCCAGCTGGAGTACGCGCGCAAACGCACCGGCGACTACGGGAGCTGGACCCTGCTGACCGTGCGCAGCTGGCCGCGTCACGAGTGGCGGCTGGTCGGACGTGTCGCCCGGACCCGGTTCCGGCCCGCGCCCCGGGTGGACGCCGGGATCCTGCGCATCGAGCGGCGCCCCACCCCGCTGCTCGGACCCGCCGAGCAGGCGAGCTGGCGGCACCTCGTCGAACTGGGCTTCTCGGGGGTGGGCGGCTCCTTGCACGCCTCCCTGCGCCGCGTTCATCCCGGGCGCCGGGTGGACGCGGCGTTCCACGCGGCGGGCCTGGACCGGCGGGTCCTGGTGGGGGAGGTGGCGCCGGAGCGGTGGCTTCGGCTGCATTGGTCACTGCAGGGGTCGCGGCATGGGTCACGCCATGGATCACCGAGTTAGTTGCACGAGACGTCTCGTCTCGTTTACTCTCGTGCCCATGACCTCACCCGCACACATCGCCATGTTCTCCATCGCCGCTCACGGCCACGTGAACCCGAGCCTCGAAGTGATCCGTGAGCTCGTCGCGCGCGGGCACCGGGTCACCTACGCGATCCCGCCCGCGTTCGCCGACAAGGTCGCCGTAACCGGCGCCGAGCCGAAGCGGTGGAACTCCACCCTGCCGGGACCGGACGCCGACCCGGAGGCGTGGGGCAGCACCCTGCTGGACAACGTCGAGCCGTTCCTGGCCGACGCGATCCAGGCGCTGCCCCAGCTCGTCGCGGCCTACGAGGGCGACGAACCGGACCTCGTCCTGCACGACATCACCTCCTACCCGGCCCGGGTCCTGGCCCACCGCTGGGGCGTGCCCTGCGTCTCGCTCTCGCCGAACCTCGTCGCCTGGGAGGGGTACGAGGAGGAGATCGCCGAGCCGATGTGGGCGGAGCCGAAGAAGACCGAGCGCGGACGCGCCTACTACGCCCGCTTCACTGCCTGGCTGGAGGAGAACGGCGTCACCCTCGACCCGGACCGGTTCGCGGGCCGCCCCGACCGCTCCCTGGTGCTGATCCCGAAGGCGCTGCAGCCCAACGCCGACCGGGTCGACGAGAGCGTGTACTCGTTCGTCGGCGCCTGCCAGGGCGACCGCACGGCCGAGGGGGAGTGGCAGCGTCCCGCCGGGGCCGAGAAGGTCGTCCTCGTCTCGCTCGGCTCGGCCTTCACCAAGCAGCCCGGCTTCTACCGGGAGTGCGTCCGGGCCTTCGGGGAGCTGCCGGGCTGGCACCTGGTGCTCCAGATCGGCAGCCATGTCGACCCGGCCGAGCTGGGCGACGTACCGGCGAACGTCGAAGTGGCTTCGTGGGTGCCGCAGTTGGCTGTACTGAAGCAGGCCGACCTGTTCGTCACCCACGCCGGCGCGGGCGGCAGCCAGGAGGGCATGGCCACCGCCACCCCGATGATCGCCGTACCGCAGGCCGTGGACCAGTTCGGCAACGCGGACATGCTCCAGGCGCTCGGTGTCGCCCGGCACCTGCCGACCGAGGAGGCCACCGCCGAGGCGCTGCGGGAGACCGCGCTCGCCCTCGTCGGCGACCCCGAGGTCGCCCGGCGCCTGAAGGAGCTCCAGGCGCAGATGGCCGAGGAGGGCGGTACGCGGCGCGCGGCCGACCTGATCGAGGCCGAACTGCCCACGCGCTGAACATGCTCGAGGGCCCGTCGACTCCCCCGTGAGTCGACGGGCCCTCCGTTCTATCGAGCCGCTTTCATGCGGTCGGGCTCAGACCGGGACGCGCTCCCCCTCGTCGTCCCGCGCCTGCCGGGTGACCACCTCGGGTGCCTCGTCGTGGGTGAGGTCCGGGAGCCGGTTCATCCAGGTCGGCAGGTACCAGTTGCGCTCGCCGAGCAGCGCCATGACCGCCGGGAGCAGCACGCCCCGGATGATCGTCGCGTCGATCAGCACCGCCGCCGCCAGGCCGACACCCATCTGCTTCATGGACTGCATGGACAGCGTGCCGAAGATCGCGAACACGGCGACCATGATGACCGCGGCGCTGGTGACGACGCCCGCCGTGGTGACCACACCGTGCTTGATCGCCTCGTTGGTCGTACGGCCCTTCAGCCGCGCCTCGCGGATCCGCGAGACCACGAACACGTGGTAGTCCATCGACAGGCCGAACAGGATCACGAAGAGGAACAGCGGCAGCCAGGTGATGATGGCGCCGACGCCCTCCGCGCCCACCAGGGACGCGCCCCAGCCGTGCTGGAAGACGGCGACCAGGATGCCGTAGGCCGCGCCCACCGACAGCAGGTTCAGCGCGATCGAGGTGATCGCGATGGTCAGCGAGCGGAAGGACAGCAGCATCAGGATGAAGGCGAAGACCACGACGAAGGCGAAGACCGGGACGACCGCTCCGGCCAGCTGGTTGTTGAAGTCATGGCTGCCCGCGACCTGCCCGGTGATCGGCGCCTCGACGCCGTCCACCTTGCCGAGCGTGGCCGGACGGACCTCGTCCCGCAGCTTCTCCAGGCTCTCGCCCGCCTTGTCGAGGTCGGAACCGCCGACCAGCGGGACATAGACGAATGCGAGGTTCTGCGCGTCGTGCAGCTTGATCTCGACCGGGCCGCGCGAGGCCCCCGAGGCCACGGCCTCCTTCTTGAAGTCGGCCAGGGCGCCCTGCACTTCGGCGGAGTTGATGTCGTCCGCCTTGACGACCACCTCGGCCGGCTCGGAGCCGCCGGGGAAGGCCTCGTTGACCCGGTTGTAGGTCTGCACGATGGGCAGCGAGTCGCCGAACTCCTGGTCCAGCGTGAGGTTCTGGGTCTTCATGCCGACCGCGGGCGCGGCGACCGCGAGCAGCGCACCGGTCGCGACGACCACCGAGACGACCGGACGCTTCAGCACGGCGCCCAGGACGGCGGTCCACAGCCGGCTGTCCTGGTTGGCGTTCGAACGCTTGCGGCGCAGCTTGCTCTCCGGGTGCAGGAAGGGGATCCGGCCCTTCTCGACGCGGTGGCCGAGCAGCGAGAGCAGCGCGGGAAGCACGGTCACCGAACCGACCATGGCGACCGCCACGACGATCAGGGAGGCCAGGCCCATCGCCTCGAAGTCGGCGATACCGGTGAACAGCATGCCCGCCATCGCCACACACACCGTGACACCCGAGACCACGATCGCGCGGCCACTGGTGGCGGCGGCGATCCGCAGCGCCGTCTGCGAGTCGTGCCCGGCGGCCCGCTCCTCGCGCTCACGGCGCAGATAGAACAGGCAGTAGTCGACGCCGACGGCCAGACCGACCAGCAGCATCACCGAGTTGGCGACATCGCCCATCGGCATGACATGGCTGACGATGCCCATCAGGCCCATCGTCGCCATGATCGCGGTGATCGCCAGCAGCACCGGCAGCAGCGCCGCGACCAGCGCGCCGAAGGCGATCAGCAGAATGCCGAGGGCCACCGGCACGGCCGAGTACTCGGCCTTCTTGAAGTCGTCGCCGAACGCGTCGTCGAACGTCTTCATCATGCTGGCACTGCCGATCTCCTCGATCGTCAGCGCCGGGTGGTCGCCCTGGACCTTCGCCACCGCGTCCAGCACCGGCTCGACCCGCTCGGCCGCGGTCTCCGCGTCCCCGCGCATGTCGAACTGCACCAGCGCGCTGCGGCCGTCCTTGGAGACGGTGTCCGTGTCGTACGGCGAGCTGATGTCGGTGACCTTGCCGGTCCCCTCGACCGCGTCCATCACCGCGGTGACCGCGGCGCGGAACTCGGAGTCGGTGGCCTTCAGGCCGTCGTCCTTCGCCTGGACCAGGACGGTCTCACCGGCGGGCTCGTCGATCCCGGCGTCGTCGATGATCTGCGC
The DNA here is from genome assembly GCF_027270315.1 of Streptomyces cinnabarinus. Lineage (NCBI taxonomy): Bacteria > Bacillati > Actinomycetota > Actinomycetes > Kitasatosporales > Streptomycetaceae > Streptomyces > Streptomyces cinnabarinus. Next base: position 6,986,257 of record NZ_CP114413.1, read on the forward strand.
GGCGGTCTTCGTCTCGCCCTTGAGCGCCTGGCTCTCGTCGACGTCGACCCGGCCCACCGCGGAGCTGAGCCCCATCGCCAGGACGACGAACAGCAACCAGATGCCGATGGCAGCCCATCGATGTCGGGCGCTCCAGCCGCCTGCCCGGGCGGCCAGGCCCCGCACCCGTATGTCTCCGTTCCCCATGATGGGCTTGCCCCCTCGTGCGCGGTGGCAGCCCCCTGCCGCCACCTTTCGTTTCGAAGGTATGGGGCGGATAAAGGCATCTCGTCGTGCTGCTCGGTGAAGTGAACGCGGCGGGAATCATCCCCCTGGACCCCGCCTTCTCCCCACTGGGGAGGAGGAGGCCCCTTACATCTATTTGGGGACTCTTTGTCATTACGAAAGCTTGTTGCGTAAGTCACAGGTGCGTGTAGTAGTTGATCCACACCCCTTGGATCGGCCAGAGTTCAGCGCAGTCCGCCCCAGCGGACCCGGCCGTCGTGCCCACCCCCACGGGGCGCGACGGCCACCTAGGGCCTGCCGTTTGGATCAGTCCGGCGTCGCGGGGTCTGGCACGCGCAGCCGCGGACCCCGCTCGGCCCCTCCGACCAGCCCCCTTCTTGCAGCCGGCCTGATCCAAACGACAGGCCCTAGGGTGTGCCCATGACGACGACGTATGCGGCGCTGCTGCGGGGCATCAACGTGGGCGGTGCCAAGAAGGTCCCGATGGCCGAACTGCGTACCTTGCTGACCGGCCTCGGCCTCGACGACGTGCGCACCTACCTCCAGAGCGGCCAGGCCGTCTTCGCCGCGGGGGAGGGCGACGCGCGGTCCTGGACCGCGCGGATCGCGGCGGCGATCGAGCGGCGGTTCGGGTTCCCGGTCGACGTCATCGTCCACGACCACGCCTATCTGTCGGCCGTCGTCGACGCCTGTCCCTTCCCGGCCGCCGAACTGGAGGGCAAGCAGCTGCACGTCACGTACTTCTCCGAGCCGGTCGACGAGGAGCGCTTCGCCGGGATCGACCGGTCCGCCTTCCTGCCGGAGGAGTTCCGCCTCGGCGACCGCTGCCTCTACCTCTACGCCCCGGACGGCCTCGGCCGCTCCAAGCTCGCCGAGCAGCTCGCGAAGCCCGGCGTGACCAAGGGCCTGACCGCGACCAGCCGCAACTGGAACACCGTGGTCAAACTCATGGAGATGACCAGTAGTTAGCCGTGCGAGGCTCGTCGCATGCGATACATCATCATCGGAGCAGGAGCCGTCGGCGGGGCCATCGGCGGACGGCTCGCGGGGGCGGGGCACGAGGTCGTCCTGGTGGCGCGCGGCGCACACCTGGCGGCCCTCCGGGAGCACGGGCTGCGGCTCACCACACCGGACGGCGAGTACGTCCACCGGCTGCCGGCGGTCGGGGAGCCGGACGAACTCGGCCCGCTGCGCCCCGACGACGTGCTCCTCCTCGCGGTGAAGACCCAGGACGCCGCCGCCGCGCTGCGGACCTGGGGAGCGGCCCCCGTCGAAGGCGGCGGCACGGCCGCGGAGCGACTGCCCGTGCTGTGCGCGCAGAACGGCGTGGAGGGCCCCCGCCTCGCCCTGCGGGTCTTCCGGCGCGTGTACGGCGTCTGCGTGTGGCTGCCCGCCACCTTCCTCGAACCCGGCGTGATCTCCGCACCCTGCATCCCGCTCACCGGGATCCTGCACCTCGGCCGCTGTCCCCGCGGCACCGACGACACCCTCCACCGGATCTCCGCCGACCTGGAGAAGGCCCACTTCGAGGCGCCGGTGGTGCCGGACGTGACCCGCTGGCAGTACGCCAAGCTGCTGGGCAACATCGGCAACGCGCTGGAGGCGGTGAGCGGGCCGGCGGCGCGGCGGGAGGCGGTCACCTTCTTCGAGCAGGTGCGAGCGGAGGCCGTGGCCGCACTGGACGCGGCCGGTATCGAGTTCGTGAGCCCCGAGGAGGAGCGGGCGGCCCGCGGCGACAAGGTCACCCTGGTCCCGCTCGGCGGGGTCGAGCGGGCCGGCGGTTCCTCCTGGCAGTCACTGGCCCGGGGGACCGGCACGATCGAGGCCGACTACCTCAGCGGCGAGATCGCACTCCTCGGCCGCCTGCACGACGTACCGACCCCGCTGAACGAACTGCTCCAGCACCTCGCGAACACCTTCGCACGAGAGGGGCGCGCGCCCGGTTCACTGCCGTTGGAGGAGCTGCTCGGGATGGCCAACTCCGCGACAAATGGCACCTGTTGTCCCTAAGGTGAGAGCCGCGGGACTTCGGCAACAGGGGGGCGGGTCGGCGTGGCGGGCAGAGTCTTACCCTTGTTGCCGCAGTACCGCAAGGACGGTGTGACGCGCCGGTTCTGCGCCACGGTCCACCTCCACGACGACCTCGCCCGCGACATCGACCGCGACCTCACCGGCGACCGGCTCACCGCGATCGGACTCACCCTCGGCATCAACTTCGTGGCCGTGGCCCGCCACGCGCGCGCGGCCGTCCGGCGCAGAAAGGTGCTGGACCGCCAACTCGCCGTGCTGGGCGCCCTGTTCATCGGCTCGCTGCTGGTGGCCCTGTGGTCCCTGTTCGCCGGACACGGCTCCCTCGTCATGGTCGCGGTCTACGGCCCCGCGGGCGTCCTCGTCGTGACCTGGGGGCTGGTCCGGCACACCCAGGCCCGGGCCAGGGGCGCGGCCCAGCAGGTGTACCGCGGCACCGAGAAGCCGGAGACGCTCGCCCCGCCCGTCGAGGAGGACGCCGAGACGCGGCTCAACGAACTGAAGCGCTCCAACGTCCTGCCGTACGCCGACGAGACGGCGTTCGTCAATCCGTTCGTCGGCAGCGGTATGCGGCTCCAGGAGAGGGAGATCATCTGGGGTCCCATCGACGTCAGCGAACCGGCCGAGGGCCCGGGCGGCACCAAACTCGCCGTCACCGACTTCGACGCCATCGACCTGCACACCTATGTCGCCCGGCGGATGGAGAGCATCTCCGGCCTCGACGGACTGCGCACCAGGAACCGGCTCTACGTCGTCGGCAGCAACGCCTACCTGCTCCCGGAGCTGGTCCCCGACCGCACCGGGCGTCCGAACGCACACGTCCCCAAGCAGCTGGTCCAGGCCGGTCTGCAACAGCGCGGCGCGGGCATGCGCACCCATCTGTGCCTGGAACGCGTCGGCGAGGGCGGACGGCTCATCGTCTCCATGTATCTGCGGGCGATACTCGCCAAGCCCAGCCTCAGCTGGGAGGTGGCCGCCTACGCGATTCCGCCGCTCGAAGCCCGCTTCCACGAGGTCGACACCCTCCCGCTGGCCCGCTTCGACCGCTGGTGGAGCCTCACCAAGTACGCCACCACCCACACCTGGTCCGAACTGGGGGGTGCCCCCAGCCGCATGCTGGAGCGCTCGCGCTGGCTGTACAAGAACGAGCGCGCGCTGCGCAAGCTGCGCCGCAAGGTCAGGAACCAGCACCTCATCGTCGACTACGGCGCCGCCACCAGCCTGCGCGAGCTGCACGGTGACTGGGAGCAGGCGGGCTACGCGGAGCGCATGGACGCGCTGGACTACCTCGTCCGCCTTCAGCAGGGTGTGCTGACCGCGACCGAGCGCTTCCTGAAGGACCACAACGTCGACACGAGCTCCTTCGACAACGCGCAGAAGATCATCACGCAGAACTACCACGTCAACAACGTCAACGGGCCCGCCATCTTCGGCGCCGGCGGCACCCAGCACAACAACGGCCCCCAGGGCGGCGGGCCGCAGGGCGGAAGCGGCAGCGGGGGCGGCGGCGCGGGCGGCGGGAAACCGCCGGCGAAGCCCTGACCCGGGAACGGAAACAGGAGCCGGTACATGGGCAGCAACTACCACATCAACAACGTCAACGGCCCGGCGATCTTCGGCGACCACGGCCGGATGGAGATCAACAACGGCACCGACGCCGCGACCCTGCTGCGTCTGGCTGACCAGCTCGTCGAGCGGCTGCGGGTGGAGAGCCCCGCGCTCGTCCCGCAGGCCCAGGTCATCCAGGGCGAGCTGGCCGGTGCCGGGCAGGACGGCCGTGCGGCCGACCGGGGGCGGATCCGGGCCGCCCTGGAGACCATCGGCATCGGGGTCGCGGCGGGCAGCGGCGGGCTGGCGCTGGCCCAGGAGATCGGACGCGTCCTGGGCCTGTGAGCTACTTGGCGCGCACCACCGCCCGTACCCCGCCCCCGAGGTCCAGTTCCAGACCCGAGCGCAGCGGTACGGTCTGGCCGGGGGCGACCTGCTGGGACGTACCGTCCGTGCGGGTGCCCGTCCAGGTCTCCTGCGAGCGGTTGGCGATGCCGAACCGGCCCGGCTTGGCGGGGTGTTCGACCAGCTCCGCCACCAGGCTCCGGTCCGAGCAGTCGTGCCGGGCCGGCTCCGGGAGCAGATGGTGGGCCTGCACCCGGGCCGAGCGGCGCAGCCGGATGTGATGCCGGGCGTGCGGCGGCGGGGTCGTCACCGTCAGCCGCGGCGGCAGCATCAGCCGCGTCCCGCACCCCCAACAGGCCCTCGGCGGCGGGTTCTCGCCCGGCTCGGTCATGTTCTCGCGCCCGCAGGAGGCGCACTCCACCACCGAGTCCAGCACCGCCCGCAGCGCGTTGCGCCACTCCGTCTCGCGCACCCGGGCCGCGGGGTTCCGCAGTCCGGTGGTGAAGCCGCGGGTGAAGAGGTCCTGGAGGGTGCCGACCGCCGCGTCCCAGGTCGCCAGCACCGTCGCGTGCTCCATCGGGTCGGGCGCGTTGGAGTTGTCCGCCGGATCGAACAGGAACAGCGGGCTCTTGCCGTACAGCCGTTTCTCCGCGTTCTCGTCGAGGCAGTGGATGCCCAACTCGCGTCTGCCTTCCAGCGGATGATGGTTCATCAGCAGCATGAACAGCAGCACGGCCAGCGAGTGCAGGTCGGACTGGGTGCCCGGCCGGGCACCCGGATCGGCGCGCACCAGCTCCGGGGCCATGAACTTCATCGTCCCCGAGATCCCGCTCGTGTCGCCCTCCACCACGGCGTTGTCGTTGTCGCAGACCAGCACGTCACCGGTGGCCGGGTCGAGGAAGACATTGCCCCAGGAGATGTCCCGGTAGGCGATGCCACGTGAGTGCAGCGCCTGATACGCCTCCACCGTGTAGAGACAGGCCGTCAGCAAGGCCCGTGTGGTGGTGCGCAGTTGGCGGCGGAACAGATCGGGCAGCCCCTTGAAGCGCTCCGGGCGCAGTTCCATCAGGTAGCCGAACGAACCGCCCTGCGCGGGCACATACGCCTCGGGCCACAGGAACCGGTCGTCGTCGAAGTCCCGCTCCACCAGCTCCTGGACGATCGCCTCCTGCTCCGGTGTCGCGCAGGTCGGGTAGTACCACTTCAGGGCCTTGTCCCCGGCCGCCGTGCGCACCCGGTACACCTCGCCCTGACCACCGGCGCCCAGCATGCCGATGATCTCGACCTCCTCGCCGTTGTCCACGGCCAGCCATGTCCCGCTGTCGAGCATGCCGCTCATCGCTCAACTCTCCGTCTTCTCTTCCGCTTCCAGTGCCAGGTGCTCCGGCCGCAGCGCGGCCACCAGCGTCGTGTCGTCCCCGGAGTACCGCGAGGCCTGCCGCAGCCACTGCGGCAGCACGGCCCGCACCCCGTCCGCGCCCTCCTCCGTCAACCGGTCGTCCAGCCCCACGACGAACTCCCGGTACCCGTCGGCCGAGGCGAAACTCTTCGACAGACCGTCCGTCGACAGCACGACCAGGCGGGGCCCGCGCGCCTCGTCGAACTGCGGCGCCCAGTGCGTGCGCACCGCGCGCCAGGCCTCTGCGCCGCACAGCGACTCCGTCTCGTCGCCCAGGTCCTCCTCGGCCGGGGCCAGCGGCCGCAGCAGCGCACCGTCGTGCTCGACCACCGCGAGATCGCCGTCACCGATCTGCCAGGCCACGAACAGCCACGGCGTGAGCACGGCGCCGATCAGGGTGGTGCCGTACAGCAGCAGCTTCTCGCCCGCCTCCGGCTCGGACGCTTCGCCGTCGGCGACCGAGCGGTGCCGGTCCCAGTGACCGAGCGCCGCCGACCGCCACTCGTGCACCAGGGCGCGCGGGAAGTCGTCGCGGGCGTAGGCCATCAGCCGGGCCAGCCGCCCCGGTTCATGGCAGTCCCGGGCCGCCCGGCCGAAGCCGGCCGCGAGCCCCACGAACCGGTCCACGGCGAACCGCGCCCCCAGCTCGCTGCGGGCGTGCGCCGCCGAGCCGTGCCCGTCCGCCACCGCCAGCACCAGCGGCTCGTCCCCGGCGCCGGTGCCCTCGCACGCCCACCAGTCCTGGTTGCACCGCTTGCCGACGCCCTGGACGCTGTCGCCCATCGTGTCCCAGCGCCGCACCCCGAGCGTCACCACACGTCGTCATCGTCATCGTCGTCCAGTACCGGCGGCGCGTACGGCTGCTTCGCCAGCGGGTCGGCCGGGCCCGCCACCGCCTGCGAGGCCGCCTTCACGGCCGCCGTGGAGGCCCAGCGGATCGCCGCCGCGAGCTGCTTGGGGCTGTTGGCGTCCAGCGGCTGGAGTTCCGGATTGCCGAGGAACTCCTGGAGGACCGAGCGGTCGGCGTCGGCGCCGATCGCGATGGCGACCCGGACCGCCTTACGGCCCCACGGCGTCGCGTCGATCGCCTTCAGACCGGCCTTCCAGTCGTCCGTGGGCACCCCGTCCGACACCAGCGCCAGCACCGGCTTCAGGGCCCGCTGCGGCATCGGCGGGCTCTGGAGCTCCCGGGAGACCAGGGTGAGCGCCTCGCCGAGGTTGGTCGTGCCGTCCACCTGGACGTCCTGCCAGGTGAAGTCGTCGACCGGGACCGGGGTCTGATGGTGCCACTGCGCCGTCGTGGAGAACTTGACCGTGCGCAGCAGGAGTTGGGCGGCCGGGTTGTCGTGCGCCACCGACCGCATCTCCGGGATCGCCTCTCTGATCGCGTAGTTGAGCTGGCCGATCTTCTCGCCCTGCATCGAATACGAGCAGTCGAGCAGCCAGATGAAGTGGACCGGCCGGTTGGCCATGGCCCCGCCGGGAATGTCGCTCACGCCGATTCCTCTCCTTTTCCTCTCCTTGAGCCGTCGCGGTCAGGCCAGCAGCCAGTGCGCCAGCCCCACCAGGCCGAGCACCGTCAGCACGACGGAGGCGACGAACACGCCTGCCATGGCCCGCCGCCAGCGCCCGATGGACGGGGTCACCTGGGTCATGCCGGGGTCCTCTCACGGTCACGGAGGCCGCGCAGCCGGATCCTGCGCTCCCTGGGTCCCGCCGTGCCGCCCGGCCCGGCCAGCGCTCCGGTGCGCAGTCCCGAGGCGGCGAGCAGCCACAGCACCGGCTCGGCCGCCCGGCGCTGCTCGCTCTCCAGGGCCCCGGCGCCGGTGGCGGCCCGGGCACTGACCGCCCAGTAGCGGGCCGCCCGGAAGTCGCCCCCGAGGATCCGGACCAGCGGATCGAGCCCGATCTCCGTCAGCCACTTGTCGACCTCGGCGCCCGGTACGGCCAGGGAGGTCAGCTGGTCCAGGACGTCCCGCTTGGTGACGACGGTGGCCACGGACAGCCGCTTGCGCCGCCCGGTCAGTGCCTGGAGTTCGCCCGCCAGCCGCTGGTAGGTGTCCCACGGCCCCTGCGCCGAGGGCCGGGCCGCCTTGGCCCGTGCGAGGTCGTCCGTGCCGAGCCTGCCGCGCACCTTGGCGTCGGCCAGGACGTCCGCGACGAGGACGACTCCGTCGGCGTGCTGGAGGTAGGGCTGGGCGCGCACCCGGTCGGCCTCGCTGACCGACTCGCCCATCGGGTCGTAGAGATAGAGCAGCCGACGGCGGCGCCCCCGGGTGACCGTCAGCATCAGGGCGCGCGGCTGGCCGCCGGTGGTCGCGCGGGCCCAACCGGTCTGCTGGAGCTCCTGACCGAGGTCGTTCGCGGCGGTCCGGTCGTCGGCCGAGGCGTACTCGACGGTGAGCTCGCCGCGCCGCGCGAACGCGTGCAGCCCCTCCACCATCGCCGCCATCAGCATCGTCTTGCCGGAGGAGGTGCCGCCGATCAGCGGCGTGTGCACCACCCGGGTGGAGCCGGTGACCTCCGGCAACCGCCGGGCGCAGTACGGGCACTGGGCCGTCAGCGCCCCGCGCTTGGCGAACCGGGTCGTCGGCAGCCGGCGCCCGCAGGTGCACCGGTGCCACAGCAGGCCGTAGCGGCCGGGTCGCAGCGAGCCGTGTTCGGCGTCGCAGCCGGGGCAGCGGTGCACGGCCAGCGGTACGGGCCGGTAGCACTGCGGGTAGGGGCACTTGACGCGCACTCCCCGGGCCAGCTCCCACGCCCGCTCGGCGCCCCGCAGCACCGGTACGGTCGCCGCGCAGCCCAGCCAGATCAGGGCGAGCAGCAGGGTGAACGTCACGAGGAAGAGCCCGAGCAGCAAGGTGGCCAGGGCGGTGCCCACGAGCGCGCCCGCCGCCGTGCCCGGGGCCACGAACACGACCAGCAGCACCGCACCGGCCGGGGAGGAGGCGCGCGACCCCGAGGGCAGGCGGCCGCGGAACAGGTTCCTGCCGGTCCGCTCCAGCCACGGGTCGGCGAGCGTGGTCCACATGACGACGACGCCGTAGCTCGCGGCGCTCAGCCCGTCGGACCACATCTGCCGCCACCAGTAGACGAGCGGGGCGGGTTCGTCGCCGCCGACGGCTGGGATCCGCCGGTCGGGGCGGCCCGTGCGCCACGGCCCGAGGCCCTGCCAGACCCCCCGCACCCCGAGCCCGAGGAACTCCCACATCACCCGGCCCATGCCGACGCCCAGGGCGATCAGACCGCACCACGCGAAGTAGCCCCACACCACCGTCATGGCGGTCATCGGCGGCCTCCCCGGTACGGCGGCTCCACGTCCCCGGGCCAGGCGGCGCCCGGCTCCGCGCGCTTCCCGCGCCCGGACAGCCGCCCCGCGAGCCGCCCCAGCGCGCCGGGCCGGTTCCAGGCCCGGAACGCGTCGAGCTTGCCCCGCCCGGCCCGCCCGAGCGCCGCCTCCACCGCGGCCACGTCCTCGGCGGGCAGCGCCTTCACGATCGGCCGCAACACCTTGGCCAGCAGCGCGGAACTGGTCTCGTCCCAGGCGGGATGGGTGCCGGAGTAGGCGCTCCACGCGCAGTAGCAGGCGGCGACGTAGGACGGGACGACCCGCAGCCGGTCGCCCACCCGGGAGGAGCGCGCCGCGCGTTCGTACGCGGCCAGCAGTCGCGGCTCGCCGGACCTGGCCAGGGCGTACAGCTCGCTCTCCGGTGTCGAGGAGTCCAGCAGCCGCTCCGCGAGAGCGTCGCAGACGCGCCGCAGCACCGTGTCCGGCACCGGTTCGGCCGTGCCGTCGCGGAGCGTCAGCACATGGTCGACCCAGTTCTCGCCCTCGCCGGTGGTGCCCAGCAGTCCCGCGAACTCCAGCAGGAGCAGTGCCGGGCGATCGGCGGGCCGCAGCTCCGTGCTGAAGCTGCGCAGCAGATCGACGGCGAGATCCGGGACGTCGGGGTCGTCGGACGGCGCGGTGAGGGCGGCCTCGATCAGCACGTCCCTGGTCCCGGCGGCCTGATGCAGATCCGACCCCAGCTCGTTCAGGAGCAGGCTCGCCTCCTGTCCCGTCGGCAGCGTCCCGGCCCACACCAGGCGCAGCGCGGTCCGCAGTACGGCGGTGTCGGCGTGCGGGGACACCCCGGCCGTCCGCAGCACCCCGTGGAACCGGGCGAGCCGGTCGCCGCCGGGCTCCGCCAGCACGCACATCCGCAGATGGGGGAAGCCGGTGTGCAGCCCGACCGGCAGCCCCGACGCGGCCAGCGCCCGCGCCGCACCGGGCGGATCGGCCGCCGCCAACGCGTCCAGGGAGCCGAACAGCGCGATCCGCAGGGCGGGGTGCTCCTGCACGGCGTCCAGCAGCGCCGAGATCTCGATCCGGGGCGCGGGCGCCTCGACGGTCTCCGGCGCCGGCCGGGCGGGATGCCCCACGGGGTGCTCCTCGGCCACGGCCGACCGCTCCTCCGGGTCCACCTTCACCAGGGCGCGGGCCAGCCGCCCCGCCAGCTCGGGAAGCAGATCCTGGCAGTCGACGTCGAGCAGATCCGCGATCCGCAGCAGGGCGAGCGGACGTCCGTCGGCGGGCTGCGCGGCGTCCGCGATACCGGAACGCAGCGCGGGCGCCAGCCGGTGGGCCAGCTCGGCATGGGCCCGCGGGGTCAGCGACCCGGGGCGCAGCGCGGGCACCGGGCCGCCGCCGAGTACCGCGCTCGCCAGTACCTGCGCGGCCAGCGGCGCCGAGACGGCGGTGGGCACCTGTCCGTCCAGCCGCTCCAACAGGGCGGCGAGCGCGGCCGGTTCGTCGTCGTCCGCCGCGCCCTGGCACAGCCCCGCGATCAGCGCGCTCAGCGTGGCCTCGGACAGCGCCTGCCCGGCGGCCCACCGGGCCGCGGCCGCCCGGGCGTCGGACCGCAGGGTGATGCCCGCCGTCAGCGCCGCCACCGCCAGCGGCCCCAGTCCGTCCCCCGAGTCGCGGAACAGATCGGGCCGCCCCGCGGTCCAGATCCGGGCGCACAGCTCCGCCCAGGTGTCGGCGACCGGCTCCGACGGCGGCAGCCCCGTGCAGTCGTGCACCCGGTAGCGGTGATCCTGGGCGATCCGCTCCGACGACGGCACCGCCCCCACGATCTGCTGCCGGGCCTGCTGCGGACGGCGGGTGTACGTCGTGAAGGTCAGCCGGTGCGCCTGTTCGCGCGGCAGCACCGTGCAGGCGAGCGCGATCCACTGGGCGACGTCCGCGCTGTCGTGCTCCACGAGCACGATCTGACCGGCGCCCGGGTCCTGTGCCACCGCCCGCAGATCGGCGAAGAACGGCGCCAGCCAGGCGGCCCGGGACGCCGCGAACGAGACCAGCCCGTCCCGGCGCAGCAGCCCGGACGGTTCGAGCCGGTCGACGGGCCCGGGCCGCCCGTCCGTGGGCGTGCTGTCCGCCCAACGGGAGGACTCCCAGGCCGTGATGGGCAGCGCACCGTCCGGCAGCCGTGCCCCCGGCGGCAGATGCAGCGCGTGCGCGTGGAAGTTGCCCCAGCGCCCGGTGTAGTCCGCGCCGGTGTAGACGGAGCGACTCAACAGCCGCCCGCCGTCAGATAGTTCCGAGAAGGAGAAGGCCTTCGGGAAGCTCTTCAGCTGCTCCGCGTCCGGTCGGGCCGGGCAGTCGCGCGGCGGCTCGTAACCGATGAGCTGCTCCGCCTCCCGCAGCAGCCCCTGCGGCACCCCCGCGCTGACCGCGGTGAACCGGAAGCCCGAACCGTCCGGGCCCGGCGGCGCCGACGTGTAGTGCAGCTGGGCCAGGGTCACTTGACCCGCTCCTTCCCCGAAGTGCGGTGCACCGGCAGCAGTCCGCGCCGGGCCAGCAGCCACAGCAGCGGATCCTCCACCCGGACCGGCTGCGGACCGGATTTGGGCACGTCCGCCGGTGCCTCGGCGGGCGGTGGAGCGCCCAGCGCGGACAGCCCGAACAGGGCGAACTCGGCGAAGTCCAGCTCCAGTTGCCGCACGAGCGCGCCCGAGTCCCAGCCGGTGAGCAGGGAGCGGATCTCCTCGTGCACGCCGAGCCGGTCGTCCTCGTCGAGGGTGCCGTCCGGGTGCGGGGCGTTGCGCAGCACCGGGGAGTGCGGGTCGAGGAGCGGTCTGAGCATGTCGGTCTTGGTGACCGCCACCGCGATCGGGGTGGCCACCCGGCCCCGGGAACCGCCCTTGCCATGGGCGTGCAGCCGTCGGGCGAGGTCGGCGACGATCTGCTGCGGCGGGGTCTCCACCACGGGCAGCGGAGGACCGTCGTGGACCGGCAACCGGTCCCGCACCGAGCCGAGTTGCAGCGGGTCCACGAGCAGGACTATCCCGTCGGCGGCGCTGAGGTAGCGGGTGTAGCGGTCCATCGCCTCGGCACCCGCGAGATCCTCGCCCGCCGCGTCGAAGAAGACCAGCGCGGTGTGCCGGGTCCCGGAACCGAGACGGCCGCGCCGGGGCAGGCTGAGGCGGTACAGAAGCGGGTCGTTGAAGCCGAGCGCCGCCGGCCGGGTGGCGTCCGGCAGCCGCAGCCGCTCGTACAGGTCCTCCGCCATCTCCCGGTCCCGGATCTGTGTGCTCTGCCCCATCGCGGCCAGCGTCGCGTGATAGGCCTGGCCCACCCGGTGGTTCAACTCGTTGACCAGCACCGAGACATAGGTGCTCTTGCCCGACGCCTTCGCCCCGACCAGGGCGATGATCCGGCTGTCGTGGTCGCAGTAGTCGCTCGGCAGGTCGCTGTGGCAGGACCCGCACACCCGGGTCGTGGTGCCCACCCCGCACCCCGGGCACGGCACGCTGCTGCCCGCGCCGACCCGCCATCCGACCCTGCGGGGCGCGCCGAACACGGGCCCGCGCATCCGGGCGTTCGGCGGCACTCCCGGCCCCATGAACCCGGCCCAGACGTCGTCCCGTTCGGGACCGCAGGGTTTGCCGCCACGAACGCCGGTCGGCGTCATCAGACAGCGGTAGGGCAGCCTGGCCGCGGCGGAGCGGGCGAAGCAGTAGGGGCAGATCACGGTCGTCATGGTCAGCGCACCACCAGGGTCGCGGGGGACGGTTCTTCGAGTCGCACGGCGGCCGCGTGCTCGCCCAGCAGGAAGCCGCGCAAGGTGTACGGGGTCGGGAGCGGCGCGGCCGGCAGTTCCTGCTCGACCGTGCCGTGCCGGGTCAGATCGGTACCGGGGATACGCAGAACGGTCGTGCCGTCGGCGGCGCTGCGCGGCCGGAGCGTCCCACTGCGGGCGACACACACGAACTCGGGGACCTCCGGGCCGCCCGCACCACCGAGGGAGGACAGGGTGACCCTCAGCAGGGTACGGCCCTTGCCGAGGAACCGCCGCCGGTCGCGCACGAGTTGATAGCCGATGAAGGTGTCCGGCGGCAGCACGGTCTCGGCACCGGCCGCGGTCACGACCACCCCGTCCGGCGCCTGCGGCACGGCCGTGGCGCGCAGCCTCACCTCTCCCGGCCCCAGGCGCAGTCGCAGCCCGCCGCGCCGGTAGGCGTGCGCGGTGACGGTCCGCTCGCCGGCGCCGTCGGGACCCTCCCAGCGGACCATGAGCTGGTTCGTCGCCCCGGGCCAGTCCAGGAGGACCGAGACCGCCCCGTCGGGCAGCCGCCGGGCGGTGAGCCCGGTCACCGGCTGGAGCACCTCGACGTCGACCGCGGGCCCGGCCAGCGCCCGTTCGCCCAGTACGGCGACGGCGGCGACCCGGGAGTGCCCGGCGGCCGGTGAGGTCACGGCGGGCGGCAGTTCCGACGTCCGCAACTCCGCCCCGGGAAGCGGTGGTCGGCCCGGCCACACCACCAGGCGGACCTCGGCGCCCGCACCTCCGGTCCAGTCGAACCGTACGGTGTCGCCGTCGGGTGTGGCGGTGAGGGTGCGGACGGGATCGGGCCAGGGATGGACCGTGTGTGCGGCACGGACGCCGGGGGAGGGGACGAGCCGTCCGTCCGGCGTGCGGTAGTGGCACACGACCCGGAGGGTGTGGCGGCCGACCGGCAGCCCGGTCGAGGTGAAACCGTCGGCGCGGGTGTCCAACCGCGTCCCTCCGGCCAGCTCGACGGTCACCTCGGCGGCTCCCGGCGGCCGCCGCCAGGTTCCCGCGATCCGCCCCGGTCCGTCGGTCAGTGACAGCCCGGCCACCTCGGGCGCGAACAGCACCCGGTGCGACACCAGCGGGGGCCCGGACACCCGCCCGTCCTCCAGCGGGAACACGGCGTAGCGGACCGCGGTGCCGAGAGGTACGGCCGTGTCCCGGGCGGCGTCGGCGGGCACCTCGCGCACCCGGACCGCGCCCTGCTCCGTGCGGTACAGACACAGCAGCCGCCAGTCGGAGCCGGCGCGGTCCCAGTCCAACGCGATGTGATCCAGGGCGAGTTCGGCGCGCAACGGGGCTTCGGGTCCGGGCCGGTGCACCCGCACCAGGCCCCGCACGGCCCGTCTGTCATCGGCCGCCAGGTCCAGCGCGCGCAGATACCGCTCGCTCGCGATGTCCGCCGCGCCGCCCTCCTCGGCCCGGCGCGCCGCCGCGAGAGCCGCCTCGGCCTTCGCCGACCGGGCCTCCAGCGCGGTCCGTAACCGCTCCAGTCCCGGGTCGCCCTGCGGTAACCGCTCCACCAGGCCGCGCACCCGGTGCAGCCGACGCCGCTCCCAGGCGTCGGCCACCGACTCGGCCGCGTCCCGCTGCCGCCGGTCCAGCGTGGGCCGCAGCCCGGCCGCCGCCACCAGACCGGCCCGTTCGTCGGGATGCACGCCCAGCTCCGCGACGGGGCACGACTCCTGGAGCAGACAGATCAGTTGGTACAGCACGACCCGGCGCGGCCCCTGCGGATCACGCCGGTGCAGCCCCGCCAGCAGCTCCGCCACCCGAGCGGCGGGGGAGGCGGTACCGGCGAGGTCGTCCAGCAGGTCCGCGTCCACCCGTCGTCGGCCGCGCGGACCGGAGGGGACGTACAGGCCGTCCAGGACACGTAAGTCGCCCGCGGGGGCGAGCGCCTCGCCGAGGTGCCGTAATCCCGCCGCGTGCTGGGCGGCCGCGAGGTCGCCGTAACCGACGGCCAAGGGGCTCAACGGCAGCCCGGACAGGGCCCGCGGCAGGCCCAGAACATGCCCGAACTCACGACCCGCCACGCGAACTGCTCTCCCCCGCTCGTCCTCGAGGGACCATCCCAGCAGACAGCCGGGACAAGGGAGGCGCTTTTCCCGAATCCGACCAGGCGGGGACGGGCTCAGGCGCCCACGGCCGCCAGCACCGGTACCCGGGCCTCGTCGTAGCGCTCCAGCAGCAGTCGCGCCACCTCGGGAGCGGGGCCCAGCACCTCGGCCAGGACGTCCGCCCCGGCGGCGCCCCGCGCGATGCGGTCCGGGAGGAAGCCGGGGGCGAGGACGTACGGCGCGACGGCCACCCGTGCGCAGCCGAGGGCGCGCAGTTCGCGGACCGCGTCCTCGGTGCGGGGCAGGGATGCGGAGGCGAACGCGGGTCGCACGGCGCACCAACCGGTGTGCCGCCACTCCCGCGCGATTGCTGCGATCACCGCGCTCGCCTCCGGGTCGGTGGACCCCGCCGAGGCCAGCACGACCCCGGTCGAGGACTTGTCGGCGGGGGTGAGCCCCGCCTCGTACAGCCGTCGCTCCAGCGCCGTGAGCAGCAGCGGGGACGGTCCGAGCACCTCCGTCTGCCGGATGCGCAGCTGCGGCGGAGCGTCCCGCAGGACCGCGGGGATGTCGGCCTTCGCGTGGAAGGCGCGGGTCAGCAGCAGGGGCAGCGCGACCACGTCGCGCACGCCCTCGGCCGCCAGGGACTCCAGGACGCCCTGCACGGAGGGGATGTTGAAGTCCAGGAAGCCGGTCTCCACGCGCAGCCCGGGGCGCAGCGAGCGCACCCGCCGTACCAGGGCGTCCACGGTCGCGGCGTGCCGCGGGTCGCGGCTGCCGTGGGCGATGACGAGAAGAACCGGCGTGTGGCGCATGGGACTCACCTTCTCGCCAGCAGGCCGCGGCTGCGCAGGACCCGGCGCTCCAGCGGGCTGAAGATCAGCAGGTCGATGGCGATGCCGACGAGGAGGATGAGGAAGATGGCGAGGAAGACCTGGGACATGCTGGCGTTGTTGCGGCCGTTCTCCAGCAACTGGCCCAGGCCGACGCCGAGGTCGGGGGAGGAGGCGATGATCTCGGCGGCCATCAGTGAACGCCAGGAGAACGCCCAGCCCTGCTTCAGACCCGCCAGATAGCCCGGAAGCGCGCCCGGCATCACGATGTGCCAGGCACCCTTCAGACCGGTCGCGCCGAGGGTGCGTCCGGCGCGCAGGAACAGCGGGGGGATCTGGTCGATGCCCGCGACCAGGCCGTTGGCGATGGAGGGGACCGCGCCGAGCAGGATGACGGCGTACATCATCGAGTTGTTCAGCCCCAGCCACAGCACGGCCGGAGGAACCCAGGCCACCGAGGGGAGGGACTGGAGGCCGGAGAGGATCGGGCCGATGGCGGCCCGGATGAACTTCACCCGGGCGACGAGCAGGCCGAGCGGGGTGCCGATGGCGAGGGCGAACAGGAAGCCGAGCAGGCCGCGCGAGACGCTGGTCCAGATGTAGTCCAGCAGGGTGCCCTGGAGCCAGGCCGCCTGGACCTCGTCCCATACGGCGGACGGTGCGGGGAGCTTGTAGGCGGGGGCTATCTCGGCCCAGACCAGCAGCTGCCACACCACCAGCACCAGCGCGACCGCGGTGATCGGCGGCAGCACCTTGCGGAGGAGGGTCTCGCGCAGGGGGGTGCGGGTGGTCTGGACGGTGTCGAGGGCGTCGAGGCCGGCTTCGAGTCCGGCGAGGTCGTTGCCGTCCTTGGCGGTGGTGTCAGTGCTGGCCATGGCGGCGGATCTCCCCACGCAGTTCTTCGGTGATCTCGACGGACAGTTCGGCGACCTCGCTGTCCTCGATGCGGCGCGGGTGCGGGATGGAGACGGTCCATTCCCGGGCGATGCGTCCGGGGCGGGAGGACAGCAGCACCACCCGCTGGGCCAGGCGTACGGCCTCGCGGACGTTGTGGGTGACGAAGAGGACGGACAGGCCCGTCTCGCGCCAGATGCGGGTCAGTTCGTCGTGCAGGACGTCGCGGGTGATGGCGTCCAGCGCGGCGAACGGCTCGTCCATCAGGAGGAGTTTGCTGTCCTGGGCCAGGGCGCGGGCCAGGGCGACGCGCTGGCGCATACCGCCGGACAGTTCGTGCACCCGCTTGCCGTAGGCCCCGCCCAGGCGGACCAGGTCCAGCAGTTCCTCGGCCCGCGCGCGCCGCTCGGGCTTGGGGATGCCGCGGAGTTTGAGGGCGAGTTCGATGTTCTTGCCCGCGGTGAGCCAGGGGAAGAGGGCGTGTTCCTGGAACATCAGGGCCGGGCGGCCGTCGGTGGTGATGTCGCCCGCGCTGGGGCGGTCGAGTCCGGCGACGAGGTTGAGCAGGGTGGACTTGCCGCAGCCGGAGGCTCCCAGGAGGGTGACGAACTCGCCGGGTGCGACATCGAGGGTGATGTCGTCCAGGACGAGCTGCTGCCCGGCGGGGCCGCCGAAGGACTTCGAGACGTGGGTGATACGCGCGGCGTGCTCCACGGACGTGTCCGTGCCGACAGCCTTGGCGAGGGCGGTTGCCATGGTCGTCACCTCCTGGGAAATCGTCGGATCCGTTACTTGACGCCGAGACCGGCGTCGTCGGCCTCGGGTTCGCCCTCGGCTCTGAGGACCCTGTTCAGCGGTGCCAGGTCATAGATGCCGGTCAGGTCCGGCCGCTCCAGCAGACCCGCCTTGACGGCGTGCCGCGCCTGCGCGTCCAGCGTGGCGGCCAGCGGATCGTCGGTGAACCCGATGGACGGCCAGGCCGTGTCGATGACGTCGGCGGGCAGGGCCTTGCCGGTGTCCGTCGCCAACTGCGCGTTGGCCGCGGCCTTCGCCTCCTCCGGGTTGGCGTTGATCCACCGGTTGGCCTCGACGGAGGCCTTCAGCACCGCCTCCACGGCCTTGGGGTGCTCCTTGAGGAAGCTCTGCGACACGATCACGTTCGTGATCACGAACTCCTCGCCGGGCCACAGGTCGGCCTCGTCCAGCAGCACCTTCCCGCCCTCGGCGACCAGCTTCGAGGCGGTCGGCTCCGGCACCCAGGCGCCGTCGATCGACCCGGACCGGTAGAGGTCGGGCGTCACCTTGTTGTCGGAGCGGACGACGTCGACGTCACCCTTGCCGCTCTGCGCGTCGACCTTCCAGCCCTGCTCGGCGATCCAGTTGAGGAACGCCACGTCCTGGGTGTTGCCGAGCTGCGGAGTGGCGATCCGCTTGCCTCTGACGTCCTTCAGCGACTTGACCTTCTCCGGGTTCACCACCAGCTTCACGCCACCGGAGGCCGAGCCCGAGATGATCCGAAGGTTGGAACCGTCCGCCTTCACATAGCCGTTGATCGCGGGCGACGGCCCGATCCACCCGATGTCGATGGACCCCGAGTTCAGCGCCTCGATCTCCGAGGGACCGGCGTTGAACGCCGCGTACTTCGCCGTCGTACCGCCCAACTGCTCCTGGAAGATGCCCTCGTGCCGCCCCACCAGGGCGGTCGCGTGGGTGAGGTTCCCGAAGTAGCCGATCCGCACCGAGTCCAGACCGTCGACCTTCGCCGCCCCCGGGATCGCCTGCTCGGTGTTCTCCACGGCCTGGGAGCCGTAGCCGCAGGCGGCCGCGAGCGCGAGCAGCGGCAGCACGGCCAGTACCGCGAGGGCACGGCGCAGGGCGGGGGTGGCAGGCACGGGGAGGAGTTCCTCTCGACGACCCGGCTCGACGCCCTTACGAAGCGCGGCCGGGAGTACGGCGGATGTACGGGTACGGGATCAGCGCGGACATCGCGGCATCCCGCCCGGTGCGGTCGAGTTCATGATCAGAAGTCCCAGCCGTCGTCCTCGGCCTCGTCCTTGACGGGCTCCGGGGAGGCGAAGGACTCGCCGACCATGCCGGCGGTGAGCGTGGTGCCGTCGCTGGGGTCGATCAGGATGAACGAACCCGTGCGCCGTGAGTCGGCGTAGGAGTCGACCGGCAGCGGCTCGGCGGTCCGGATCTTCACCCGGCCGATGTCGTTGGCGACGAGCTGACCCGGGTGCGGGTGCAGGGACAGGTCGTCCAGCGTGAGCCGGGACGGGATGTCCTTCACGATCGCCTTGACCGTGCGGGTGCCGTGCTTGAGCAGCACCCGGTGGCCGACGGTGAGCGGCTGGTCGGCGACGTGGCACACGGTCGCCTCGATGTCCTGGGTGGTCGGCGGCGCGTCCTTGCTGGGCACGATCAGGTCGCCGCGCGAGATGTCGATGTCGTCCTCCAGCAGGAGGGTCACCGACTGGGCGGTCCAGGCGACGTCGACCGGCTCGCCGAGGACGTCGATGCCCGAGATCTTCGTGGCGCGGCCCGACGGCAACACGGTGACCTGCTCGCCGACCCGGAAGGAGCCCGCCGCGATCTGGCCCGCGTAACCGCGGTAGTCGGGGTGCTCGGCGGTCTGCGGCCGGATCACGTACTGCACGGGCAGCCGCGCGTGGCAGTGGCTCAGGTCGTGCGTGACGGGCACGGTCTCCAGGTGCTCCAGCACCGTCGGGCCGCCGTACCAGTCCATGTTCGCGGACGGCTCCACCACGTTGTCACCGGCGAGCGCCGAGATCGGGATCGCGGTGATCTCCGGGACGCCCAGCTCGGTCGCGTACGCCGTGAACTCCTCGGCGATGGCGGCGAACACGGACTCCTGGTACTCCACGAGGTCCATCTTGTTGACGGCGAGGACCACGTGCGGGACACGCAGCAGCGCGGCCAGCGCGGCGTGCCGACGGGTCTGCTCGACGACGCCGTTGCGGGCGTCGATGAGGATCACCGTCAGCTCGGCGGTGGAGGCGCCGGTGACCATGTTCCGCGTGTACTGCACATGGCCCGGGGTGTCGGCGAGGATGAACCGGCGCCGCGGGGTGGCGAAGTAGCGGTAGGCGACATCGATGGTGATGCCCTGCTCGCGCTCGGCGCGCAGCCCGTCGGTGAGCAGCGCGAGGTCGGGTGCGTCCTGGCCGCGGTTGCGGGAAGCGTGCTCGACGGCCTCCAGCTGGTCGGCGAGCACCGACTTGGAGTCGTGCAGCAGCCGGCCGACGAGCGTGGACTTGCCGTCGTCGACCGAACCGGCCGTGGCGAACCGCAGCAGGGTCGTCTCGGAGAGTTCCGTGGTGGTGCTCATGCTTAGAAGTACCCCTCGCGCTTACGGTCTTCCATCGCGGCCTCGGAGAGCTTGTCGTCCGCCCGGGTCGCGCCCCGCTCGGTGAGCCGGGACGCGGCGATCTCGGCGATGACCGCGTCCAGCGTGGTCGCGTCCGAGTCGACGGCGCCGGTGCAGGACATGTCGCCGACCGTGCGGTAGCGGACGAGCCGCTTCTCGACGGTCTCGCCCTCCTTCGGGCCGCCCCACTCACCGGCCGTCAGCCACATGCCGCTGCGGGCGAACACCTCACGCTCGTGCGCGAAGTAGATCTCGGGCAGCTCGATGCCCTCGCGGGCGATGTACTGCCAGACGTCCAGCTCGGTCCAGTTGGAGAGCGGGAAGACCCGCACGTGCTCACCGGGAGCGTGGCGGCCGTTGTACAGGTTCCACAGCTCGGGCCGCTGACGGCGCGGATCCCACTGGGAGAACTCGTCGCGCAGCGAGAACACCCGCTCCTTGGCGCGCGCCTTCTCCTCGTCGCGGCGCCCGCCGCCGAACACCGCGTCGAACTTCTCGCTCTGGATCTTCTCCGTGAGCGGCAGCGTCTGCAGCGGGTTGCGGGTGCCGTCGGCACGCTCCTTGAGCACGCCGCGGTCGATGTAGTCCTGCACGGAGGCGACATGCAGCCGCAGCCCGTGCTCGGCCACCGCGCGGTCGCGGTACTCCAGGACCTCGGGGAAGTTGTGCCCGGTGTCGACGTGCAGCAGCGAGAACGGCACCGGCGCGGGCGCGAACGCCTTCAGCGCCAGGTGCAGCATGACGATGGAGTCCTTGCCGCCGGAGAAGAGGATCACCGGCCGCTCGAACTCGCCCGCCACCTCGCGGAAGATGTGCACCGCCTCGGACTCCAGCGAGTCCAGGTGGGAGAGGGCGTACGGCGTGCGCGTGCCCTCCTCGACCGAGGAGACGGTCGTCGTCATGCCAGGCCCCTTTCGCTGAGCAGGGCGTACACGGCCGCCGCGGACTCCTGCACGGACTGGTTCTGCGACTCGATCCGCAGATCGGGCGACTCGGGCTCCTCGTACGGGTCATCGACCCCGGTCAGCCCGGACAGCGCGCCCGCCGCCTGCTTGGCGTACAGGCCCTTCACATCGCGTACGGAGCACACCTCGACCGGAGTGGCCACGTGCACCTCCAGGTACGCCGCCCCGCTCTCCTGGTGGCGCTTGCGCACCGCCTCGCGGCTGTCGGTGTACGGCGCGATCACCGGCACCAGCGCCTTGACGCCGTTACGGGCGAGCAGATCGGCGAGGAAGCCGATGCGCTGGACGTTGGTGTGCCGGTCCTCGCGGGTGAAGCCGAGGCCCGCGGAGATGAACTCGCGGATCTCGTCGCCGTCGAGCACCTCGACACGGTGGCCCTCCTCGCGCAGCCGGCCGGCCAGCTCGTACGCGATGGTGGTCTTGCCGGCGGACGGCAGACCCGTGAGCCAGACGGTGGCTCCGGTCGTCACGTGGTTCTCCTGATTCTCCGGAAACGGGGTCGTGGTCACAGATGCAGTCCGCACTCGGTCTTGGCGCGGCCCGCCCAGCGGCCGGCGCGCGCGTCCTCGCCCTCCAGGACACGCCGGGTGCAGGGGGCGCAGCCGACGGAGGCGTAGCCGTCCATCAGCAGCGGGTTGGTGAGGACGCCGTGCTCGGTGACATAGGCGTCCACGTCCTCCTGGGTCCACTTGGCGATCGGCGAGATCTTGACCTTCTGCCGCTTCTCGTCCCAGCCGACGACCGGGGTGTTCGCCCGGGTCGGGGACTCGTCGCGGCGCAGGCCCGTCGCCCACGCCCGGTAGCCCGTGAGGCCCTGCTCCAGCGGCTGGACCTTGCGCAGCTTGCAGCACAGGTCCGGATCGCGGTCGTGCAGCCGGGGGCCGTACTCCGCGTCCTGCTCGGCGACCGACTGACGCGGGGTGAGCGTGATGACGTTGACGTCCATCACCGCCTCTACCGCATCGCGTGTACCGATGGTTTCGGGAAAGTGATAGCCGGTGTCCAGAAACACCACGTCAACACCAGGCAACGCGCGGGAGGCGAGATGGGCGACCACCGCGTCCTCCATCGAGGAGGTCACACAGAAGCGCCGGCCGAAGGTGTCCGCCGCCCACTGGAGGATCTCCAGTGCGGAGGCGTCCTCCAGGTCGCGGCCCGCCTGCTCGGCGAGCGCCTTCAAGTCCTCGGTGGCGCGGTCTTCCTGAGTGGTCGTCATATCTCGTCTCCCCCTGCTTCGTTCTGCTGAAGGCCCCGGGCCAGCAGCCCGAGGAACTTCAACTGGAAGGCCCGGTTGCACGCCGCGCATTCCCACGCGCCGTGGCCCTGCTCGCTCGGACGCAGGTCCTCGTCACCGCAGTAGGGGCAGTAGAAGGGGGCGGCCCGCTCGCTCATGACAGGGCCTCCTCGGAGGCGCGCGCCGCCCAGGTGGCGAACCGCTCGCCGGCCTCGCGCTCGGCCTGGAACCGCTTCAGGACCCGCTCGACGTAGTCGGGCAGTTCCTCGGCCGTCACCTTCAGACCGCGCACCTTGCGGCCGAACCCGGCCTCCAGGCCGAGCGCGCCGCCCAGGTGCACCTGGTAGCCCTCGACCTGCTGCCCCTGGTCGTCGAGGACCAGCTGGCCCTTGAGACCGATGTCCGCGACCTGGATACGGGCGCAGGCGTTCGGGCAGCCGTTGATGTTGATGGTGAGCGGCTCGTCGAACTCCGGGATCCGGCGCTCCAGTTCATCGATCAGCGAGGCGCCGCGCGCCTTGGTCTCGACGATGGCGAGCTTGCAGTACTCGATGCCGGTGCAGGCCATGGTGCCGCGCCGGAACGGGGAGGGGCTGACCGTGAGGTCCAGCGCCTCCAGGCCCTCGACGAGCGAGTCGACCTGGCCCTCCTCGACGTCCAGCACGAGCATCTTCTGCTCGGCGGTGGTGCGCACCCGGCCCGAGCCGTGCGCCTCGGCCAGCTCGGCGATCTTCGTCAGGGTGGTGCCGTCCACGCGGCCCACGCGCGGGGCGAAACCGACGTAGAAGCGGCCGTCGTTCTGCCGGTGCACGCCGACGTGGTCGCGCCAGCGCTCGACGGGCTGGGCCGGGGCCGGGCCGTCGGTCAGCTTGCGCTGGAGGTACTCGTCCTCCAGGACCTGGCGGAACTTCTCCGGGCCCCAGTCGGCGACCAGGAACTTCAGCCGGGCGCGGGTGCGCAGCCGACGGTAGCCGTAGTCACGGAAGATCGAGATGACGCCCTCGTAGACGTCCGGGACCTCGTCGAGCGGGACCCAGGCGCCGAGCCGGACCCCGATCTTGGGGTTGGTGGACAGGCCGCCGCCGACCCAGAGGTCGAAGCCGGGGCCGTGCTCGGGGTGGTTCACCCCGACGAACGCGATGTCGTTGATCTCGTGCGCCACGTCCAGCAGCGGCGAGCCGGAGATCGCGGACTTGAACTTGCGGGGCAGGTTCGAGAACGCCGGGTTGCCGATGATCCGGCGCTGGATCTCGTCGATGGCCGAGGTGCCGTCGATGATCTCGTCGGCGGCGATCCCGGCGACCGGCGAGCCGAGGATCACACGGGGCGTGTCCCCGCACGCCTCGGTGGTGGACAGCCCGACCGCCTCCAGGCGGTTCCAGATCTCCGGCACGTCCTCGATCCGGATCCAGTGGTACTGGACGTTCTGCCGGTCGGTGATGTCGGCGGTGCCGCGCGCGAACTCCTGCGAGATCTCACCGACGACGCGGAGCTGCCGCGTGGTCAGCCGGCCGCCGTCGATGCGGACGCGCAGCATGAAGTACTCGTCGTCCAGCTCCTCCGGCTCCAGAACGGCGGTCTTGCCACCGTCGATGCCCTGGCGGCGCTGGGTGTACAGACCCCACCAGCGCATCCGGCCGCGCAGGTCGTTGGGGTCGATCGAGTCGAAGCCGCGCTTGGAGTAGATCGTCTCAATGCGTGTCCGCACATTGAGACCGTCGTCGTCCTTCTTGAACTGTTCGTTGCCGTTCAGCGGGGTGAAGTGCCCCGCGGCCCACTGGCCCTCGCCGCGGTGCCGGCTCACCTTGCGGCGCGGGCTCGCGGCGGCGGGGTTCTCAGGGGTGGCGGCCATGGTTGATACGTCCTTCGGGACAGGCGGGAAAGCGGCTCTGACCTGCGCACAGGCACACGACAGACGTGCGCGTCCTTGCGCGGGAAAGCAAGCAAAAGGGGAGATGCCGGGCGGTGCTGAATGTGCTCTCAGCGCGCCGGACAGATGGCGCTGGACATGCGGCCGAGGTCGACGTGCCGCCGACTCACCAAGGCAATTCCAGTTCCAGACATGACGGAAGCGTGTCACGGCGTTCTGGACACAGTCCAGCTTCGTCCATCATGCGGACACCCTTGTCTCGTAGAGCGAGACAAGGGTGTCCTTGGTCACATGGCGGGGAGATACCGCCTCGCGCAGGTCAGGCGGGGTATGCCCCCGGCCAGGGGCCCGGCGCGGACACCTCCGGCTGCTCCTCGACCTTGGTGTCGAACAGCTTGAAGCCGCGGCGCTGGTAATTGTCCATGGCGTGCTCGCCGTCGAGGCTGCAGGTGTGCAGCCACACCCGCTTGGTCACCGGCAGTCCGGGCCAGCGCTCGGCGAGGTCCCAGGCGCGGGCGGCGCCGTAGGAGAGCAGGTGGCCGCCGATGCGGCGGCCCCGGAAGGCGGGGAGCAGCCCGAAGTACTCGATCTCCACGACCCCGTCGTCCTGCGGGCTCAGCTCCACGTACCCGGCGGGCGTGCCCCGGTCGTGGGCGACCCAGGTCTCCACCCCGGGGCGGTCCAGGTGCTCCCGCCACTGGGCGTGGCTCCAGCCGAGCCGGTCGATCCAGCGGATGTCGCCGCCGACGGAGGCGTACAGGAAGCGGCTGAACTCGGGAGAGGGGACCTCGGAGCGGACGATCCGCACGTCACCCTCGGGGGCGGCGGCCGACAGCAGGTCGGCGGGGTCCGTCTGCTCCAGGGACCAGGTGGTCACGGGAATGTTGGGCATGCCGCCCAGGGAACCATCTAATCCAGCGATCTGTCGATCGAGCTCAGCGGCAGCGCGAACAGGGTCCGCCCCGACTGCGACCAGACCTCCCCGGTCTCCTGCCAGTAGGACAGGGAGGACGTCGACCCGCTCCAGCAGCGGTGGCTGTCATGGGCCCCGCAGTATGTGGCCCGCGCCTCGCTCGCGCCCTGCCGCCACAGCGTGCCGTGCTCCTCGCCGGCCTGTGTCACGTACCAGCGGGAGCGGTGCGACAGCACCCCGCCGGGCCCGTCCGCCCCCGAGCGGAACGCCTCGGTCGCCCTTCCGGTGGCGAGCAGGCCGGTGCGGCCCGGGTCGGCGCTGAAGGCGTACCGCCACAGCCGGTCGCCGCCGCGCGCCACCAGGCTGTCGGGCGAGGTGGTGCGGTCCAGGGAGAGGCCGACGGGGCTCGCTCCGGCCGGGCGGTACACGCCGACGGCGGGCAGGACGAACCGTGAACCGTCCGCCCCGGCCGCGCGCTGGACGCGGTGCATGTCGTGGACGTAGACGCCGTCCCGCGTGGTGACCAGCAGCTTGTCCTGGTACCAGACCATGCCGGAGACCGCCGTGCGCAGCGGGCGGTAGGCGCTGCCGTCGTCCGTGGGCACGGTGAGCCCGACCCAGGTGTAGCGGAGGCGGTCGAGTTCGGTGGCGTCGACGAACGCGACCCGGGAGGCCGTGCCGTCGGACCAGGCGGAGAGCAGAACGCGCCGCTCGCCCCAGCGGCCGTCATCGTCGGCGTCCCCGGAAGTGGTGACCGGCCCCGACCGCCAGCCGCGGGTGTCGGCGGCGTCCCAGCAGTAGGCGCGGGTGGCCTCGGGCGTTATCGGTAGCGCCGCGCGCTCGGCGGCCGTGCAGTCGGCCGGATCGCGCAGCGTGCGGTCGGCGTCGGCGAGCACCGTGTCGACCCCGACGGGTCGGCCCAGCCGGGTGGTGAGCCGGTCCAGGGACCGCTCGGGCACCAGGTCCTCGCTCAGCCTGAGGGTGCTCAGCTCGGCGCGGGAGGTGAGGGGCTTCAGCTCCCCGGGGTTGTCGTCGACCGTGGCCTGGGAGGCGCTGATCATGGTGGCGGCCGCGGTGAGCGCCAGGGCGGTGCCCGCCAGCACTCCGCGCAGTGCGCGGCCGCGCTTCTGCCGCCGGTGTCTGCCGCGCGTCCTGGTCATGACGTCCTCCCGAGGGCGAGCCAACTGCGCCTGATGGTCCGTGCGTTGATTCAGGAGCAGGTGGGTGACCCGTTAAGGGATGCTACGGCAGCGGGAGGGTGCCGCGGACGAAGACCTCGCAAATATGCGAAAGATGGCGTCCTGGGCACTTCAGCCGGTACGGCCCGCCGCCACCCCCGGCGCCGTCGAGTGCGGCAGCAGGTCGTGGGGGTTCTCGGGCAGCAGGACCTCGACCTCCGCCTCCTCGCAGAAACGATACGGCCGATGGTCCAGCAGCCCGCCCAGATAACGCCGTACGCGGGACATCTCGGCCCGGACCGTCACCGTGCGGCCCGCGTCGCCGAACATGTCCTCGGCCAGGCCCGCGGCGCCGCGGCCGCCCCGGTGCAGGGCCAGCAGATACAGCAACTCGGCGTGCCGGGGACTGAGTTCATGGCTCCAGGCACCCGCGGCGCCGGTCACCGTCAGCGACCAGCGGCGCGGCTGCGACAGATCCAGCACGATCCGGGTGCCCTCGCTCGGCACCGGCTCGTCGGCGGGCCGCAGCAGCCAGCCGCCCGCCAGCGGCTCCACCGCGCACAGCCCGAGCGGCGGCAGCCATCGGCGGCCCGCCGCGAGCGACTTGGGCAACGCGATCCGGCTGGCGTACGGCATGCCCGTCACCGCCGCGCACCAGCCGTCCCGGTCCACCACCAGCGCCCGCCCGGCCAGCCGGGACAGCACCGGGGCCGCCACCGCCCGCAGCTGCTCCAGCGAGGTCAGATGCAGCTCCCGCAGCCGGGCCTCGGCGAGCTTGGCCACCGTGTCCACCCAGGCCAGGGTCGCCGGATGCATGGTCTCCAGCGGTCCGCTGACGTCCACCACACCGATCAGCCGCCCGTCCCGCGGATCCGTGATCGGGGCACCGGCGCAGGTCCAGGTGGCATGGCTGCGGACGAAGTGCTCGGCGGCGAAGACCTGCACGGGGCGGCGCACCACGGCCGGGGTGCCCACGCCGTTGGTGCCGACGACGTCCTCCCGCCAGTCGGCGCCCAGCTCGAAGCCGAGCCCGTCGGCCTTGCGCAGCACCGGCGCGCTGCCCTCCCGCCACAGCACCCGCCCGTCCTCGTCGGCGACGACCATGATGTGGTGGGCGACGTCCGCGACCGACAGCAGCCCCTCGCGCAGCACCGGCAGCACATGCCGCAGCGTGGAGGACTCCCGGCGCCGCTGCACCTCCTCGCGGGAGAGCAGCCCGGAGCGGAAGTCATGGTCCGGGTCGACCCCGCTGCGCAGCATCCGGCCCCAGGACTGCTCGATCACCGGGCGCGGCGCGACGGGTCCGCGCTGTCCGGCGAGGGTGGCGTTGCGCATGTCCTTCAGCATCCGGGCCGCGCGCGCCGAGTCGACGGCGGCCAGCTGTGTCACGTCCATCGGTGACATCGCCACTGGTCCTCCCCGGGATGGTGCCGATTCCTGACTGGTCGTCTCATAGTGACTCGCATCCTCTGCGGAGGGACACAGTCCGCCCACAGCGGCCAATAAGTTGCAACCCCTTGCAACCCTGGTGGTCCGGCTTGGCCTGATTGAAACTTGAGCAACGCCGTCCCGAGCGGCGTTCGTGGCCTCGAACGGGCCTGCGAGGGGGTGGTGCCGTGTCGGCGCAGCACCACCCCCTCCATCTCGTCCACGCAGGTCATACGGGTCCGAGAGCACGAGCCCGATCGACCACGGCACCGAGCGCAAGGGTCGGCGGCAGCGTCCCGAAGGCCGCGCCCGAGTCCCCGCCCAGCCGCGACGCGCAGAACGCGTCGGCGACCTCCGATGGCGCGAACCGCACGAGCAGCGACCCCTGGAGCACCAGCGCGAGCCGCTCGGTCAGCCGCCGGGCCCGTCCCTCGACGCCCTCCAGGTCGGCGAGTTCGGTCAGCAGACCCTTGATCGCGCCGTCCAGCCGGTGATCGGCACCGCGTGCCCGGCCGATCTCCTGGAGACAGGCGTTCAGCGACTCCGGCTCCCGGCGCAGCGCCCGCAGCACATCCAGGGCCTGCACATTTCCCGCGCCCTCCCACACCGAGTTCAGCGGTGACTCCCGGACCAGCCGCGGCAGTCCGGACTCCTCGACATAGCCGTTGCCGCCCAGGCACTCGGCCGCCTCCACCGTCACCGGCGTGCAGCGTTTGGTCACCCAGTACTTGGCGGCCGGCACCGCGATCCGCAGCAGCGCCCGCTCCTGCTCGCCCCCGTCGTCGTAGGCCGCCGCGAGCCGCAGCCCGAGCGTGGTCGCCGCCTCGGACTCCAGGGCCAGATCGGCCAGGACATTGCGCATCAGCGGCTTGTCGACGAGCCTGCCGCCGAAGGCCACGCGGTGGTCGCAGTGGTGGATCGCCTGGGCCACGGCCTGCCGCATCAGGCCCGCCGACCCGAGCACACAGTCCAGCCGGGTCGCCGCCACCATCCCGATGATGGTGCGCACCCCGCGCCCCTCCTCGCCCACCCGGCGGGCCCAGGTCCCGTCGAACTCGACCTCCGCGGAGGCGTTGGACCGGTTGCCGAGCTTGTCCTTGAGCCGCTGGAGCCGGAAGGTGTTGCGGGTGGCGTCCTCCAGAACTCGCGGGACCAGGAAGCAGGTCAGGCCCCCCGGCGCCTGCGCGAGCACCAGGAACCCGTCGGACATCGGCGCGGAGCAGAACCACTTGTGCCCGGTCAGCTCGTAGGACTCGCCGTCCGGCAGCGGGCGCGCGGCCGTGGTGCCCGCCCGTACGTCACTGCCGCCCTGCTTCTCCGTCATCGCCATCCCGAACAGCGCCCCGGCCTTCAGCCGGGCCGGCCGCAGCTCGCGCTCGTAGAGCGTGGACGTCAGCCGCGGCTCCCACTCGGCGGCCAGGTCCGGGTCGGTGCGCAGCGCGGGCACCGCGGCGTGCGTCATCGACAGCGGACAGCCGCTGCCCGCCTCGACCTGCGTCCACACCAGGAACCCGGCCGCCCGCCGGACATGCCCGCCCGGCCGGTTCCAGGCCGACGTCAGCCCCGCCGCCACGCCCTTGCCGAGCAGCCGGTGCCACGCCGGATGGAAGTCGACCTCGTCGACGCGGTTGCCGTAGCGGTCGTGGGTGCGCAGCCGCGGCGGGTTCTCATCGGCCTGCGCCGCCCACTGCTGGAGCTGCGCCGAACCGGCCGACCGGCCGAGCCCCGACAGGTCCTCGTTCACCTCGTCGAGCAGCTCCGGGGCGAGATGTCGCTCGACGGCCTCGGTGAGCGCCCGGTCCGTGGTGTAGACGTCGTACCCGACCAGGGGCGGGGGCTGGTTCGTCACGGTGTGGGTGGTGCCGTCCATGGTGTGAACCTACCGTTCCGTATCGGACCGGTCATCTCACCGACGCGGCGGTCCCGGGGCGGGACGGGACAAGCCCTGATGGCGGATACCGTTAGGTCGTGCAGCCAGCAAGTGAATCCCCCCAGCGGCCGTCCGGCCGACTCCACCGGGCACGTGCCCTCTACCGGGACGTCTCCAAGCGCAGGACCGCCTGGCTGTTGCTCAAGGACACGGTCAACTCGTGCATCGAGTACCGGATCCTCGGTCTCGCCGCGGAGGCGGCCTTCTTCACGCTGCTGTCCGTCCCCCCGCTGCTGCTGAGCATGATCGGACTGCTCGGCTACGTCGACGACTGGACCGGCACGGACACCATCACCAGCCTGGAGGCCAACCTCATCGAGGCGTCCAGCACGGTCCTGTCCGACAAGGGCGTACGGCAGATCGCTCAGCCGATCCTCGACGACGTGATGAAGGGCGGCCGCCCCGACGTCATCTCCATCGGCTTCCTGTTCGCGCTGTGGTCGGGCTCCCGCGCGGTGAACGTCTTCATAGACACCATCACCGTCATGTACGGCCTCGACGGCGTCCGCGGCATCGTCAAGACCCGGCTGGTCGCCTTCGTGCTGTTCCTGGTCGCCCTGGTGATCGGCTCGATCGCGCTGCCGCTGATGGTGGCGGGCCCGGACGCGGTCCTCAACATCCTGCCGTGGTCGGAGACCCTCGTCCAAGTGCTGTACTGGCCGGTGGTCATCCTGCTGTCCGTCGCCTTCCTCACCACGCTGTACCACGTCTCCGTGCCCGTCCGCTCTCCGTGGATCGAGGACGTCCCCGGCGCACTGGTCGCCCTCGGCATGTGGGTCCTCGGCAGTTTCCTGCTGCGGATCTACCTCACCAACACCGTCGAGGGCGCCACGATCTACGGCTCGCTCGCCGCCGCGGTCGCCGTCCTGCTGTGGATCGGTGTCTCCGCGTTCGCGGTGCTCGTCGGGGCCGCGGTCAACGCGGCGATCGACCGGGTCTGGCCGGCCGCCGCCACGGCCGCCGCCCGCGACGCCAACGAGCGGCTGCGGCAGGCCCAGGTCGCCGAGTACGTGGCCCGCGCCGCCGCCTACCGCGAGGCCGCCGCCCAGGAGGACCCGGACGACCCCGACATGCCCTCGGAGTTCCCCGAGCGCTGGTCCCGCTTCCTGCCCCACGAGGACGTGACCTCCCGGCTGCGCACCCACGTCAGGAGCACCCACCCCCCGCACAAGCCGGACGGCCCCTGACCGTCACGCCTTCCAGGCGCCCGCCGCCGAGGCCTCCCGGGCGAAGTCCGCGAAGTCGCGGGGCGCCCGGCCCAGGACGTCCTGGACGGTGTCCGTCAGATGCGCGTTGCGGCCGTCGAGGAGGGTCTCGAAGACCTCGATCAGGAGGTCCGCCTCCTCCCGCGGGACGCCGAACCCGGTCAGGGCCTCGCCGTACGCCGGTGCCGGCACCGGCGTGTAGGTCAGCTCGGCGCCCGTGGCCGCCGCCACCTCCGCGACCGCCCGGCGGAAGGAGAGCAGGCGCGGGCCGGTGAGTTCGAGGGTCTGCCCCGCATAGCGGTCCCCGGACGTCAGCACGGCCGTCACCACGTCCGCGATGTCCCGTACGTCGAGGAACGGCTCCTCGACCTCGCCCGCCGGGAAGACCAGCTCCCCGCCCTCGCGCAGCCCGTCCGCGAGCGGGCCCTCGCTGAAGTTCTGGGCGAACCACGCGGCCCGTACGACCGTCCAGTCCGCGCCCGACGACCTCAGCGCCTCCTCGGTCGGCAGCGCCTGGTCCTCGCCGCGCGCCGACAGCAGCACCAGCCGCCGTACGCCCAGCCCGACCGCCTCCCGGGCCAGCGCCCCGACGCCCTCGGCGGCCGCCGGGCTGCCCACGTCGGACGGGTACATCAGATAGGCGGCGTCGGCGCCGCGCAGGGCCTCCGCCCAGGTCGTCGGGTCCTCCCAGTCGAAGCCCCGGGACCGTGTCGCCTCCCGTACGTCGAGACCGGCCGCTCCGAGGGACTGGGCCACCCGGCTGCCGGTACGGCCCGAGGCGCCGGTCACCATCACGGTCGTGTTCTGTGTGTTCGTCGCGTTCTGCGTGTTCGTCGTCATGCGTCCAGTCAACGGCCGCGGGCGTCAACAGCCCATCGCCGAACGGCTCATTCCCATGCGCGCGCGTCTACGCTGGCGCCATGGACGCCCTTGCAGGTCTTCTTGACGGACCACGCGCGCGTGGCGCCTTCATGATCCGCGCGTGCTTCGAGCCGCCCTGGGCCGTGCGGATCGAGGACCGCGCCCCGCTGACCGTCATGCTCATGGTGCGCGGCGAGGCATGGATCACGCCGGACACGGGGGAGCGGGTGCGGCTCGGCCCCGGCGACCTCGCCATCGCCCGTGGCCCCGACCCGTACACCTGCGCCGACGACCCTGCCACGGCCCCGCAGGCCGTGATCCTGCCGGGCGGCGAGTGCTCCTACCCCGACGGCCGCCCCCTCAACGGCTCCATGGACCTCGGGGTGCGCACCTGGGGTGACCGGCTCGACGGCTCGGCGGTGATGCTGATCGGCACCTATCTGTGGCAGGGCGAGGTCAGCGGACGGCTGCTGGACGCCCTGCCGCCGCTGCTCTCGCTCCCCGCGGACGTGTGGGACTGCCCGCTCACGCCGTATCTGATGGAGGAGATCGTCCGCGACGAACCCGGTCAGGAGGTGGTCCTGGACCGGCTGCTCGACCTGCTGGTCATCGCCGCGCTGCGGGCCTGGTTCTCCCGGCCCGAGGCGGCGGCGCCGGCCTGGTACAAGGCGATGGCGGACCCGGTGGTCGGGCGGGTGCTGCGGCTGGTGCAGGACGATCCGGCGCATCCCTGGACGGTGGCGTCGCTGGCGGCCAAGGCGGGGGTGTCCCGGGCCGCGCTCGCCCGCCGGTTCACCGAACTGGTCGGCGAACCGCCGATGACCTACCTCACCGGCTGGCGGCTGGCCCTGGCCGCGGACGCGCTGCGGGACACCGGTGACACCCTCGACGCGATCGCCCGACGGGTCGGCTACGGCGGCGCGTTCGCGCTGTCCAGCGCCTTCAAGCGGGTGTACGGGGTGAGCCCGCAGGACCATCGGGCGCGGGGGGCGTAGCCATGTACCGGGAACGGCCGGCCCGGCTGTCCGGCGCCGTCGTGTGGGCCAGCACCCCGACCGGGGGCGGCGGTCGGGTCCTGCCCGACGGCTGCATGGACCTGCTCTGGCACGAGGGCCGGCTGATGGTCGCCGGGGCCGACACCCGGGCCCACCTCACCGAGGAGGACGGCGGTGCCTGGTACGGCCTGCGCTTCCGCCCCGGCGGCGCGCCCGCCTTCCTGGGCGTGCCCGCGCACGAACTGCGCGACCGGCGCGTGGACCTCGCCGATCTCTGGCCCGCCGCCGAGGTGCGCTGGCTCAACGACCGCATCGCGGGCGCCGCCGACCTCCCGACCGCGCTCGAAGAGCTGGTCCTGGAGCGCGCCGAGGCACCCGAGCCACTGCTGCGACGCCTCGTGGCGGCCCTGGACGCCGGCCGGCCCGTCGCCGCGACCGCCGACGAACTCGGGGTCGGCGCACGCCAGTTGCACCGGCGGGCCCTGGACGCCTTCGGCTACGGACCGAAGACGCTGGCCCGCATCCTGCGCTTCGGGCGGGCGCTCGAACTGGCCCGCGCCGAGGTGCCGTTCGCCGAGGCGGCGGCCCGCACCGGGTTCGCCGACCAGGCGCATCTGGCCCGGGACGTCAAGGAGTTGGCGGGGGTGCCGCTCGGGGTGCTACTCGGCCGCGGGCCCTAGCGGCGCGAACAGGTCGACACCGTGGCCGTCCGGGTCGTGCACAACCGCGTACCGCTGGCCCCAGAACGCGTCCCATGGCTTGTGCTCGCCGTGGTAGCCGGCGCCGACGAGTTCCTCGTAGACGGTGTCCACCTCGGCCGGGTCGTCGCACCGCAGGGCCAGCGAGTGCCGGGTGCCGGCGGGCGGCTGCCAGTCGGGAGTGAGGGAGCGGACAATCTCCTCGGTGTCCAGCATCAGCCGCAGCCCGCCGGGCAGCGGAGCCTCGGCGTGCGGCTCGGACTCGGCACCCTCGGGGAAGGCGAAGCCGAGGCGGCGGTAGAAGGTGACGGCGGCGGCCATGTCGGAGACCACCAGCCCGATGGCGTCGATACGTGGAGTCATGGGGCCACCGTAGGCAGCGGCGGCGTGATGGGTCTTGAAGGAAACGGACATGGCGGGGCGTGCGCTCAGTGGAAGGTCACGGGTCCGTTCGGGGTGTCCAGCGTGAACGAGATCCCCACCGGGCCCTCGGTGAGTGCGAGGCCGGTGCCCAGGAGGGACAGCAGCGGCCGGATCCCGTCCGGGTCCGGGGCGCTCGCGGACATCGACAGCAACGGCACCGTCGGCAGACCCGAGGCCGTGGGGTGCGCCGACCCGCCCCAGTCGATCAGGAACGGCACCAGGCCGGACGGATGGGCGGTGGCGCCGTCGGTCAGCCGCCACCGAAGGAGGGTGCCGTCGGGGCGGCGACGGCTCATCGGGCGCGCCGGGCCCGGGTCGTAGCCGTGCGCGCGGGCCTCGGCGATCGCCGCGTCCAGGTCGGGCGGGCTGATCGCCCAGGTGATCGTGCGGGGGCCGGTCGGACCGTCCGCACCGAAGGGACCCGGGGCGCCGGGCACCGACTGCTCCGGATCCGGGCCGATGATCTCCAGATAGCTGACGCCGCCCAGACCCACCAGGTGGTTCCGCGTGCCCAGGCCGACATGGGCACCGCCGGGGGCGGGTGTCACACCGGTGCGCCGGGTGAAGTCGGCGACCGTCGCGGCCAGGTCGGGAGTGGCGAGGACGAGGTGGTCCAACAGGGCGGGAATCGTGTTCATCGGCTTCGAGGCTATGCGGATTCCCGGCTCCGATGGAACAGGTGTGCGGCAGGATGAGGGGCATGATCCATCAACGGGGTGTTCTGACCACACTGCTCCTCTCCTCCCTCCTGCTCACCGCCTGCGGCTCCGAGAAGTCCGCCGACCCGGCCGCCGACCCGGCCGAACTCGCCTCCCGTGCCTCGGCGTTGGGCATCGCGCCGGAACACGTCTACGTCACCGAGGCGCCCGGCTTCACCCTCGCCCAGCAGTCCGTGGGCGTGATCGGCGACGACGGCTTCTCCGCCGTGTACGTCTCCCAGAAGAACGGCGCCCAGCTCCAACTCTCCGTGGACCGGGGCACGATGACCGCCGCCCGCTGCGCCGAGGAGACGAGCACCACCTGCGAACGCGACGGCGACGCCTGGCACGGCGGCCAGGAGTACGCCATACCGAAGAAGGGCCATGTGGTCCGGGTCAAGGGCGACGGCATTCCCGAGGGCGTGCTCCGCGAGGCCGCCCAGGCCGTGCACCGCCCGTCGGAAGCCGAATTGGACGCCCTGCTCCCGGCCACCGGTGCGGGAGGCGGCGCGAGCGGCGGCGGTGTGGAGCGCGGCGATCTGCCCCCGGACGGTGACGGGGCGCCGGACAACGAGCAGAACGCCACCGGCTGAACCGGCCCCGCCCTACTCCTCGGCGATCTTGCCGTTCTCGTCCATCGTCGGATGCAGCCGTATGGGCCCGTACTCGTCATGGTCCGAGGGGCGCGCGGGCTCGGGGCCGTCCGGGCCCATGCGGAGCATCCGCTCCACCCGGCACAGCCGGAAGTGGCGGTCCGCCACCGACACCTCGTCGGCGCGGCCGAGCGCCCGGAATTCCTCGGCCGCCTTCGCGTACACGGCCCGCGTCGCGTCGTCGTAGCGGTACAGCACGGCCCATACCTCGGCCATCCCGTCGTACAGCTGACGCCGGGCCTCGTGCGGGGTCGCCGCGAGCCCGCCGGAGGGCTCCCAGCCGCCCGGGCCGCGCTCGACCACGCCGAAGGAGACCGGCAGCAGCACGATGTCCGGGTGGGAGTCGACCGCCCGCTCGGAGTCGGCGCGCACCGGGTCGGGGACGCGGGCGCCGACGTAGGAGAAGTCCCGCAGCCCCAGCCGGGTGGCCCCGGCCATCGGGCCCTCGTCGTGCCCCGGATCCAGGACGAAGCCGACGTCGGGGCCGGGCGGGTACCGGCGGGGCCGCTCCCAGCAGGGTGCGGTGGGCTGCGGGTCCGTGGGCCTCGGCGGCTCCAGGTTCGCGCCGTCGCCGCGCGCGAACTCGTCGGCGCGCACCACCCGGTAGCGGACCCCGCACGCCGCCACCTCGTTCACCGGCTCCTCGTCCAGCAGCGCCACCGCGGCCAGCAGCTCACGCCGTACCGCCGGATCGTCGGGGCCGTCCTTCGCCGCGAACCACAGATGGGAGTTGAGGCTGTCCCGGGCCACCTGCGGCATGGGATCCACCACCGGCTTCAGCAGCCGCCAGCGCTCTCCCGCGGCGGGGTCCAGCACGGCCACTCCGAACACCGGTCCGCGCAGGGCGAGATGGGGATAGCGCAGCGAGGCGTCCACCGCGTCGGCCTCCCGCACCCAGGCGGCCGGGTCGTCCCGGCGGATCAGCTCCTCCTGGAGGGCGTCGATGCGTTGCCGCCAGTCATCCGTCATGCACGCATTGTCGTGGGGCGCGCGCGGAGCGGAAGACGAACCGACCCAACCATGAGGCCCGTTGGGGCCCAGGGGCTAGGCTCGTCCGATGGGGCCACGGCTGCTCGTGTACACACGGACGACCGGCTACCGGCACGACTCCATCCCGGCCGCCGTCGACTGTCTGCGCACGCTCGGGGAGTTCGAGGTCGACCACACCGAGGATCCGGGCGCGCTCGCCGGGCCGCTGGAGGCGTACGGCGCCGTCGTGTTCCTCTCCACCAGCGGTGAGGTGCTGACCCCGGCCGGACGGGAGCGGCTGGCCGGGTACGTCGAGGCGGGCGGCGGCTTCGTCGGGGTGCACGCGGCGGCCTGCACCGAGTACGAATGGCCTTACTACGGCGAGCTGTTGGGCGCCCGCTTCGCCCGCCACCCGCGCCTCCAGCCGGGCCGCGCCCTGATCGAGGACCCCGACCACCCGGCGACCCGCCGGCTGCCGTCCGTCTGGGACTGCACGGACGAGTGGTACGACTTCACCACCAACCCGCGTGCCACCGTACGGGTGTTGATGCGTGCCGACGAGTCGTCGTACGAGGGCGGCGGCATGGGCGCCGACCACCCCCTGGCCTGGTGCCGTGAGCAGGGCGCCGGACGCGTCTTCTACACCGCCCTCGGCCACACCGCCGAGTCCTACGCAGACCCCGACTTCCGCGCCCACCTCCGGGGCGGGATCGGCTGGGCGACGAAGCTCGAACCCTGAGAGCTAACTCCGACTTGTGGACCATGACAACCGCGGTGCCGTCGTGCTCGCCCGCTCCACCAGCCGCGTCGACAGCTCCGTGCGGGTGCTCTCCGGGCGGTCCCCGTCCATCATGCGCACCAGCAGCCGCAGGGCCGTCGCCGCCATCTCCGACAGCGGCTGGCGGACCGTGGTGAGCGCGGGAGTGATCCAGCGGGACTCGGGCAGATCGTCGAAGCCCACGACGCTGATGTCGTCCGGGACGCTCAACCCCCGTTCGGCCAGGGCCGCGTAGACCCCGTGCGCCATTCGGTCCGAGCAGACGAAGAGCGCCGTCGGGGGCTCGGGCAGGTCCAGCAGCTCCAGGGTCCGCCGGTGGGCGAGGCGGTGGTCGGAGCCGGTGTGCCGGACGTACTCCGGCCGGTGCCGCAGACCCGCCGAGGCGAGCGCCGAACGGTAGCCGGCCACCCGGGCGTCACTGGCCAGCGTGCGCTGATGCCCGGCGACCACGGCGATCCGCTGATGGCCGAGCGCCAGCAGACGCTCGGTCGCGGTGACCCCGCCCTGCCAGTTCGCCGCACCCACCGACACCACCCCCGGCGGCGGTTCCAGCAGGGGGTCGATCATCACGAACGGAATGCGGTGCTGCTCCAGCCAGCCGTACTGGGCGGCGGTGAGGTCGGGCAGGTGGAACAGCACCCCGGCGGAGCCGCGCGCCGTCAGCTTTTCCTGCCAGCCGCGCTCCGGTCGGCCGCTCGTCGCCCGGGGCTGCCCCGCCGAGACGACCACCTCAAGACCGGCGTCGTGCGCCGCCGCCTCCACCCCGTGCAGAACCGTGCCGGACCAGGAGGTGTCCAGCGAGTCCACCACCAGGTCGATCAGACCGGGCGTCCGGACGGCGTCGAAGCGCGGTCTGCGGACGTAACCGAGCCGGTCCAGCGCCTCGGTGACCCGTCGCCGGGTCTCGGGCGCCACGTCCTCGCGGCCGTTGACGACCTTGGAGGCGGTCGGCACCGACACCCCCGCCTCGCGGGCGACGACCGCCAGGGTCGGCCCGGCCGCCACGTTCGCACTCCCCGTACGGACCATCGGGAACCACCTCTCCGGCCCGCCCGAGGGCCATGAAAAGTTACCAGCGCGAAATAGTAAGCGCTTCCTACCCTAGGTTCGCCGCAGGATCAGGGGAAGAGCCGGTGCCGCCGGTGCTACGCGACCCTCGTCAGGTCCGCCCGCCGCACCTCGTGCAGCGGGGGACGGCCCGTGGCCAGGCGCTCCAGTTCCGCCACGACGGTACGGCCCAGCCGCTCCAGCTCGTTGCCCAGCGAACCCGCGATGTGAGGGGTCAGGAAGACGTTGGGCAGGCGGTAGAGGGGCGAGTCGGCGGGAAGGGGCTCGGGTTCCGTCACGTCGAGGATCGCGGTGAGACGGCCGGAGACCAGCTCGGCGGTGAGGGCCTCCGGGTCGATCAGGGCTCCTCGGGACGTGTTGACCAGGACCGCGCCGTCCCGCATCAGGGCCAGCCGGGGGGCGTCGAGCATGCGGTGGGTCTCGGGGATGTCGGGGGCGTGCAGGGTGACGATGTCGCTGGTGCGCAGCAGCTCGTCCAAGGGGAGCAGGCCGGCTCCCAGGGCTGCCGCGTCGGCGGGGGTCGCGTACGGATCGTGCAGGCGGAGCGTGAAGTCGAAGGGGCGGAGCAGCTCCAGCAGGCGTCGGCCCACCCGGGAGGCGCCGATCACGCCGACCCGGCGGCCCATGTTGCCGGTGTGCGCGGTCTCGGCGTGGGTGGGGTGGGTGTGGGTCGCGCAGTAGCGGTCGCGGTGGGCGAAGGTGTCCTTGCCCGCCAGCAGGATCATGGCGAGCGTGTACTCGGCCACGGGGAGCGCGTTGGCCGAGACCGCGCTGGAGACGGTGATGCCGCGGCGCCACACCGCCTCGCCGACGAGGGCGCGGACCGAGCCCGCGGCGTGCAGGACCGTGTGGAGCCGGGGGGCGGCCGCGAGGAGACCGGCGTCCAGGTGGGGGGCGCCCCAGCCGGTGATCAGGACCTCCGTGCGCGACAGGGCCGCCGCGGCCGAGGGGCCGGTGAAGTCCGTCAGGACCAGTGCCGGGTCGATGTCGCACACCTGCCGCAGCCGGGCCGTCAGCTCCGGGGGGAACAGCCGGGGGGCGTGGACGGGGTCCATCGCGAGTACGGCCCTCGGTCGCGGGGCGGGGCGGCTGGGTGGCATGGCTCTCCCGGAGGCTGAGGGAACGGGGTCGGAAAGCACATTTCAGAAAGCGCCTTCTACCGTAGATCCGGGGGAAAACAGTGGTCAATGACGCGACTGGTCGTGGGCGCCGAGGGCGGCGCCCGCGCCCGTCGGCTCTTGCACCGGAATACATCCGGGCGAGGTGATGCTCTGATGAGAACGGTGCGGAAGCGTGGCGAAGGGCTGGTGGGCGCATGGCGGCGGACCGGACGGAACCCGTGGTCAGCACCCCTTACGGGGCTGTGCGTGGCAGATACGAGCACGATGTCGCGGTCTTCCGGGGCATCCCGTACGCGGCGCCCCCCTTCGGGCCCCGCCGGTTCCGGCCGCCGCTGCCCCCCGAGCCCTGGGACGGCGTACGGGACGCCGGCGTCTTCGGGCCCACGGCGCCGAAACCGCCGTACTCGGAAGCCTTCGCGCAGTATCTGTCCGACCCGGTGGTGGCGGGGGAGGACTGTCTCAACCTGAATGTGTGGACGCCCGAACCCGGCCCGGGCGCGCGGCTGCCGGTCATGGTGTGGCTGCACGGGGGCGCGCTGACCCGCGGGTCCTCCGGTGTGCCGGTGTACGACGGGCGGCACTTCGCCCGGGACGGGATCGTGCTCGTCTCGGTGAACTACCGGCTGGGCGTCGAGGGGTACGGGCTGTTCCCCGACGCCCCCGCCAATCCCGGGCTGCGGGACCAGCTCGCCGCCCTGGAGTGGGTGCGCGCCTCGATCGGGGCCTTCGGGGGTGACCCCGACCGGATCACCCTGTTCGGGCAGTCCGCCGGGGCCATCAGCACCGGCGCGCTGCTCGCCGCCCCGCAGGCGCAGGGGCTGGTCCGGCGGGCGATTCTGCAGAGCGGGCCGCCGGAGGTCGCCGAGCGGGACAAGGTACGGCGGATGGTGCGCCGGATGGCCACCCGGCTGAAGGTGCCCGCCACCGCCGCCGCCTTCGCCGAGGTCGACCGGCAGTTGCTGCTGCGTACCCAGGCCGAGGTGGGCAGGCTCAGCAGCCCGGTGCTCGGCGGGCCCGCCTTCGGGATCGTCGAGGACGGCGATCTCGTGCCCGGCGATCCGCTGCAGGCGCTGGTCGAGGGCGGGGCCGCCCGCGGAGTCGAGCTGATGACCGGGTGGACCCGCGACGAGTACCGGCTGTGGCTGGTGCCGGGCGGGCTGCTGGAGCGGGTCGACCGGCTCGGGCCGGTCGCGCTGGCCGGTGCCATGGCCCGCTGCCGCTGCGGACACGAGGTGGCCCGCGGCTACCGCACCCTGCACCCCGAGGCCGGCACCGCCGAGATCGTCGGCCAGATGGTCACCGACCATCTGCTGCGGATCCCGCTGCACCGGCTCGCCGACGCCCGCCCCGGCACCACCCACGTCTACGAGTTCGCCTGGCCGTCCAACCGACCGGACCTCGGCTCCTGCCACGCCCTGGAGCTGGGCTTCGTCTTCGACACCGGCCGGGCCCCCGAGTCTGCGAAACTCGCCGGTGAGGGCGCCCCGCCCGAGCTCTCCGCCACGATGCACGGCGCCTGGGTGCGGTTCGCCGAGGACGGCGACCCCGGCTGGCGGCACTGGGACGCCACCCACCCGGTGCGGATCTTCGGCGAGGGCGAACCGCACACCGTGAACGGCCCCCGCGACCGCGAACTGGCCCTGTGGGCCGCCGACGCCGCGTCCGAGGAACCCGCACCCGCACCGGACCCGGCAGACGGTTCACCCCTGCGCGGTACGGAACTGCGGTCGGTGGTACGGCGGCTCCGGATCCCCGGCGCGGTGCGGCGGCACTGATCCTCCTCCCAGGGGTGGACCAGAGGCGTTCACCCCGACTGAGTCCGCAACGCCCCCGAGATCCCCGAGATCGCCTCCGGCCCCACCCGGCAGCAGCCGCCGATCAGCCGTGCGCCGCTGTCGTGCCAGCCGCGGACCTGGGGCGGGGCGAAGCGGGAGTCGCCGCGCCAGGTGCGGGCGTCCGCGTCCCAGGACTCGCCGCTGTTGGGGTAGACGACGACCGGCTTGCCGGTGACCCGCGCCGCCGTCTCGACCGCCCCCTCCACATCCTCCGGAGCGCAGCAGTTGACGCCGACCGCGATGATCTCGTCCGCATGGGCGGCCAGTGCGAAGGCCTCCTCCAGCGGCTGGCCCGCGCGGGTGCGGTCACCGGCCACGGAGTACGACAGCCAGGCCGGGACGCCGAGTCCGCGCACCGCGCGCAGCAGGGCCCGGGCCTCGTCGGCGTCCGGGACGGTCTCCAGCGCGAGGACGTCGGGTGCCGCGCCCGCCAGCACCTCCAGCCGGGGGCGGTGGAAGCGCTCCAGTTCGTCGAGGCTCAGGCCGTAGCGGCCGCGGTACTCGGAGCCGTCGGCGAGCATCGCGCCGTACGGGCCGACGGAGGCCGCCACCCACAGCGGCCGCTCCGCCTTGGCCCGGCGGGCCGCCTCGCGGGCCAGTTCCACGCTCAGCGCGAGCAGCTCGGCGGCCCGCTCAGGTCCGATCCCGCGCCCCGCGAACCCCTCGAAGGTGGCCTGGTAGCTGGAGGTGATCGCCACGTCCGCGCCGGCCTCGAAGTAGGCGAGGTGCGCCTCGGTGATCGCCTCGGGCCGCTCGGCGAGCAGCCGTGCCGACCACAGCTCGTCGCTGAGGTCGTGTCCGGCGGACTCCAGCTGGTTGGACATCCCGCCGTCGAGGACGACGGGACCGGCTGCGAGCGCCTGGGCGAGGGTGGTGTCGCTGGTCATGTCATGACGTTAGTCCAAAGGTGGACGGACGGCCGGTGGCGTCCAACATGCGATCCGTTCGTCCGTCATGTGGGATCAGTGGCCGGTGATCACCGCCAGTGCCTCGCGCACCGCGCGGTCGCCCGGCGGGCCGTCGGGCCAGCGGGCGCCGACATGGCCGTCGGGGCGGACGAGCACCGCTCCCCGGGGGCCGAGGCCGCAGGCGTCGGTGTGCTCGGCCGGCAGGGTCTCGACGCGCAGCGGCCAGGACGGGGCTTCCTGCCCCTTCCAGGCGCCGGGGTCCGGCGTGAACAAGGTGAACCACTCGCCCAGGGCGTCGAGCGAGGAGCGGTCCGGGCCCAGCCGGAAGTGCGGCATCCGGTGGCCGGGCCGCGCCGTGGGGACGTAGTCCGTTCCCGGGTCGTCCGGCTCGGGCGGGGCGCTGCCGTCCGGGAGCACCGCGGCCGAGTCGTAGGTGACGCCGAGGATGAGCCCGAGCTGTGCGAAGTACCTTTCCGACCAGGGCAGTTCGATCTGTTCGGAGGATGGCGCCCCGGAGCCCAGCTGCTCCCGGCGCCGGGCCTGCACCTGGAACAGCAGCTGGGCGTTGGCGACCGCCTGGCGCAGTGTCCGCTCGGCGACGGGGTGCCGTTCCGGCTCGTAGGTGTCCAGCAGTCCCGGCGCGGCCCAGCCGCGCAGCACACCCGCCAGCTTCCAGCAGAGGTTGTGCACATCGGCCAGCCCGGCGTTCATGCCGAGGCCGCCGGTGACGGGGACGGCGTGTGCCGCGTCGCCGGCCAGCAGGATCCGGCCGTGCCCGAAGCGTTCGGCGACGAACGCCTTCATCTCCCAGTGCTGCACGCGCAGTACGTTCACCGGCACGTCGTCGGGAGTGTCGAGCAGGCGGGTGACATACGCCCGCCAGTCGGTGTCCTCCGTGGCCTCGGGGACGGGGCCGAGCCACGCCCAACCGCCTTCGGGATAGAGGGGGATGAGGGAACCGTGGGCGAGGAAGTACACCCCCGCCGGGTGCTGGGCGCACCAGCGGTCGAGGTCGGCGTCGAACACCACGGTGGTCACGTCGGCGATCGCCCCGGGGCCCTCGGTGCCGATGTCCAGCAGGCGCCGGACCGTGGAGGTCGCGCCGTCCGCGGCGAGTACGTAGCGCGCGCGGACGTGGGTCCGGACGCCCCGCTCATGGTCCAGGAGTTCGGCCACGACGCCGTCGGACTCCTCGGTCACCTCGATGAGTTCGGACCCGAACCGCACCGGTGCGGCGGCCGCGCCCAGCAGATGGGGTTCCAGCCGGTCCTGCGTGGTGACCACGCCCAGCACCGGACTCTCGGGGATCGGGGTCTTGACCCCGACCCAGTCCGCCCCCGCGTAGTCGGGGCTGTTGAGGGTCTCCCGGAAGCGGATGCTGCCGAACTCCGGGCGGAAGGCGGCGCCCGCGACCTTCTCGTCCAGTGCCAGCCCGCGCAGGATCTCCATCGACCGCACGTTGACCAGCCGGGACCGGGGGAAGGGCGACAACTCGCGGTACTTCTCGACCAGCAGGACCTCGACGCCCCAACGCTCCAGTAACGCACGGGCGGTGAGTCCCACTGGCCCACCACCGACGACCAACACCTCGACCTCGTCGTCCACGACGACGTTCTGATCCGTCATGAGATAGATCTCATCACTCGTTGAGTTCAGCCGCAATGGGCCGGCCTGTGCCAAGCCGGGCGGCCGTTTGGTCACGCCGGACCCGTTGACCTCCCTGTAACGCACCTCTACCTTTTCGGCGTTCGGGATCACAGATGCGGTTCGTGGTTTCGAACACTCTGTGAGTGTCCCGAGGTCACCCCCACCCCCGAGAGGCAGTCCGTATGACCCGCGAAGACGACGACCTGCCGCACATCCCGAGTCGCCGACTGATGCTGAAGGGCGTCATGGCCGGCGCCGCCCTCGCCGCGACCCCCACCGTGGCCAGTGCCGCCCCGAGCCCCG
Source organism: Streptomyces cinnabarinus (assembly GCF_027270315.1). Lineage (NCBI taxonomy): Bacteria > Bacillati > Actinomycetota > Actinomycetes > Kitasatosporales > Streptomycetaceae > Streptomyces > Streptomyces cinnabarinus. The sequence continues at coordinate 7,029,754 of NZ_CP114413.1, forward strand.
AGAAGGCAGCTCCGTACGTGAATCCGCTCGTCCTCAACCGTGCCGACCCGCACATCCACCGCCACTCCGACGGCACTTATTACTTCACTGCCACCGTGCCGGAGTACGACCGCATCATCCTGCGCCGCGCACGCACCCTCGGCGGTCTCGCCACCGCCGCCGAGTCCGTCATCTGGCGCAAGCACGCCACCGGGAACATGGGCGCCCACATCTGGGCGCCGGAGATCCACCGCATCGGCGGCAAGTGGTACATCTACTTCGCCGCGGCGCCCGCCGAGGATGTGTGGGCCATCCGGATCTGGGTGCTGGAGAACGCCAACCCCGACCCCTTCAAGGGCACTTGGGTGGAGCGCGGCCAGCTCAGGACCCAGTGGGAGACCTTCTCCCTGGACGCCACCACCTTCACTCACCGCGGCACCCGCTATCTCTCCTGGGCCCAGCACGAGCCCGGCATGGCCAACAACACCGCGCTGTGGCTGTCCAGGATGGCCAACCCCTGGACCCTCACCGGCTCCCAAGTCCGGCTGTCCACGCCGGAGTTCGACTGGGAGTGCATCGGCTACAAGGTCAACGAGGGCCCCTCGGTCATCGCCCGCAACGGACGGCTGTTCATGTCGTACTCGGCCAGCGCCACGGACTGGCACTACTGCATGGGCCTGCTCACCATCGACGCGGACGCCGACCTGATGAACCCCGCGAACTGGACCAAGTCCCCGGCCCCGGTCTTCACCAGCAACGACACGACCCGGCAGTACGGCCCCGGCCACAACAGCTTCACCGTCGCCGAGGACGGCCGCACCGACGTCCTCGTCTACCACGCCCGCCAGTACAAGGAGATCGTCGGCGACCCGCTGAACGACCCCAACCGGCACACCCGCGTCCAGACCCTCGGCTGGCACCCCGACGGCACACCCGACTTCGGCGTTCCCGTGGCCGACAGCGCGACAGAGGAGAGTGCCTGAGATGAGACGCGCGTACGCGATCCTGCTCGCCCTCTGTCTGGCGCTGACCGGTGCCCTCGTCGCCGCCGGGCCCGCACAGGCGGCACCCCAGACCGTCACCAACGGCATCCAGTTCACGGACACTTCGGGCAGCCCCCTGCACGCACACGGCGGCGGAGTCATCAAGGTCGGCGCGTACTACTACTGGTTCGGCGAGAACCGCAACGCCGACAACACCTTTCGATACGTCGACGCCTACCGCTCCACCGACCTGAAGAACTGGGAGTTCCGCAACCACGTCCTGACCGAGGCCACTGATCCGGAGCTGGCCACCGCCAACATCGAGCGGCCCAAGGTCATGTACAACGCGGCCACCGGCAAGTTCGTGATGTGGATGCACAAGGAGAACGGCGTCGACTACAGCGAGGCGCGCGCCGCGGTCGCCGTCTCCGACACCGTGGACGGCGACTACACCTGGCAGGGCAGCTTCCGCCCGCTCGGCCAGCACATGTCCCGGGACATCACGGTCTACGTCGACACCGACGGCACGGGCTACATGGTCTCCGCCGCCCGGGAGAACTACGACCTGCACATCTACCGGCTCACCGCCGACTACACCGGCATCGCCGCCCTGGTCGCCGACCCCTGGCACGGCGGCCACCGCGAGGCCCCGGCGCTGTTCAAGCGGGGCGGCGTCTACTTCATGCTCACTTCGGGCGCCACCGGCTGGAGCCCCAACCAGCAGCAGTACGCCACCGCGACGTCCCTCGCCGGTCCCTGGACCGCCATGACCAACATCGGCGACTCCACCACCTACGGCTCGCAGACCGCGTACGTCCTTCCCATGCAGGGGAGTTCGGCCACCTCTTATCTCTACCTCGGCGACCGCTGGGGCAACTCCTTCGGCGGGACCGTCAACGACTCCCGCTATGTGTGGCTGCCGCTGACCTTCCCGAGTTCCACCACGATGTCCATGTCCTGGACTCCGGAGGTTACGATCGACACGGCCACCGGTGCGGTCAACGGCACGAGCGCCACGTACAACACGCTGATCGCCCGGCACTCCGCCAAGTGCGCCGATGTGACCAGCCAGTCGCAGTGGCAGGGCGCCCAGATCAAGCAGTACGACTGCAACGGCGGCAACAACCAGAAGTACTGGTTCAAGTCCGTCGGCGGCGGCTACTACCGGCTGATGGCCCGGCACAGCTCCCTGTGCCTGCAGGAGAACTCGAGCACGGTCACCCAGGAGAACTGCAGCGCCTCGGCGACGAACCAGCAGTGGTCGGTGACCACCACCGGCTCCTACGTCAACGTCGTCTCCCGCGCGAGCGGCGAGTGCCTCGACGTGAACGGCGCGTCCGCCGCCAACTCCGCCGCGATCATCACGTACACCTGCAACGGAGGCGCGAACCAGCACTGGACGCACGGGAGTTGACTCCGTCTTGGGTCAGCCTCAGGCCAGCAGGTCGATCGCGTCGATCGAGGTGCCGGCGCTGAGATAGGACGTCGTCCCCGAACCGCTCACCACGTTGATCCGCAGCGTGTTGTAGGCGCCGGTGTCCGTCAGCCAGGCGGAGGCCGGGACGCTGTAGGTGAAGGTGTGGTTGTTGCCGCGGTAGGAACCGTTGGTCAGCGACCGGGTGTTCGGCTGGGTGGGCGGGGAGGGGATGGCGGACGTCCAGGTGTCGTTGACGACGACCTGCGGGCGGCCGTTGGCGTAGGCCGTCGTCACGCCGATGCGCAGGGTGTGCGCGGCGGCGGCCTGCGCGGCGGTGAGCCGGAAGTACACGACGATCCCGCTGTTGACGTCCTTCCAGAGGTAGCAGGGGAAGGCGGAGGTCTCGCTGCCGCTGCCGATCACCACGTTCCCCGTCCAGGCGGCGGCCCGGACGTCGGACGGGTGCGCGTACGTCATCAGATCGGCGTTCTTGAACCCTCGGGGCGTGCCGTTCCAGTCGCCGATCCGCCAGATCGCGCTCGCGTTGGAGGGGTCGTTGCAGGAGGGGATCGCGATCGTGTTCAGGGTGGTCGTCGCTCCCGCGCTGACCGTCACCGAGCCGGTGTGCACGGCGAGTTCGTCCTTGTAGACGGTCAGCGTGTACGTCCCCGGCAGCACTCCGGGGATGGAGAACCAGCCGTCCGAGGCGCGCGCCGAACCCCAGTACTGGGCGGCCGAGTTGGCGAGGCCCACGGTGTAGGCGTACGCCGTGTTCCGGCCGCTGATGCCGACCCCGGCCACCCGGCCCCGGCCGCTCGCGCCGACGTGGCCCGACATGCCGAGCGAGTCCGCCCAGGAGGTGGTGAGGGGCCCCGGGAAGAGGGCGGAGGAGGGTGCGCCGCCATCGGTGAGGGCGATGACGTACGGGCCCTGGAGGCCGAAGCGTTGCGCCTCGGTCTGGTTCTGGCCGTAGTGCAGGATCTCGTACAGGCCGCCGCCGTCCGCGCTCTGGTGGCGCAGCAGCGAGCGGTAGAAGGGGCCGCCGGAGGCCTTCTCATGATTGCTGCGCACGATCCACAGGCCGACCCCGCCGGCCGACCAGCCGACGTAGTCGTAGTCCATCACCCGCCGCTTGGAGTAGTGCTTGGAGCGGGTCTGGCCGTCGGACTTGGCGAAGACGTCGGAGGCCTCGATGGTGGTGGGCGCGTAAGTGTAGGAATCGGGCTCGTCGTTGAGGAACAGCCCGGCCTTGACGCGCAGGATGAAGCGGGTCGCGGACACGGATGTGTCGGCCTTGTTGGTCCACACGTAGATGTTGTTCTCGCCGCTGCGGGCCGCGTAGTAGTGCTTCAGCGTGCCGAAGGTGACGGAGACCAGGACCGTCGATCCGGACTGGGCGATGGTGACGGTGGAGGAGCCGAGGCCGGACTCGATGTGCGAGTTCTTGCCGTCGTAGCCCTGGTACTCCACGCCCCGGTAGACCAGCGAGGACAGGTCGCCGTTGGACTTGCTGACCTTGAAGACCAGGTTGGCGCCGGTGTCGACGACGTAGTTCGAGCCGTCGTCGCTCCAGCCGAAGGCGGCGGCGGAGGCAGTGCCGCCGAGGGCCGCGGTGCCTGCCGTGGCCGCGGCGCCGAGGACGAAGGTACGGCGGCCGACCGGTCCGGACGCGGGCATGGGGGGAGCCATGGGTGCCTCCTTCGGGAGGTGTGTGTGGGGGCGGGTGTGACCGAGGTTGACAGTTGAATCGATTTCGCGAAAGGGCTTTCGCTGCCTGGATGTTGGCAACCTTGTAAATCTGAGCCAAAGTCTAGAAAGCGCTTGCCAATGGCGGTACGGTCCAGCGCCAGGACTGGTCGCCGTGACGGAGGAGGCGCGAGTGAGACGTTTCAACATCGGGGTGCTGGTGGCGGTGACGCTGGGCGCGGGCCTGAGCGCCGTACCCGCGCAGGCCGCCGGGCCGGCCGGTGGCCTCGCCAACTGCACCGCCGGCGCCTGCCACTTCGACGTCCCGCCCGGCACGTACGAGGTGCGGGTGCTGCTCGGCGGGGACGCGGAGTCGAGCACGTCCGTCACCGGCGAGACGCGGCGCGCCCTGCTCCCCGAGACGGCCGCGTCCGCCGGTGAACGCGTCGCCCGCAGCTTCACCGTGAACGTCCGCACCCCCGAGGGCGAACCGACCGGCGCCGCCGGAACTCCCGGCCTCGACCTGGCGATCGGCGGCTCGGCGCCCGCGCTGGCCGGCATCCGGGTGACCCCCGCCCGGCACGCCCGGCAGATCTTCCTGGTCGGCGACTCCACCGTCTGCGACCAGCCCGGCGACCCCTACACCGGCTGGGGCCAGCGGCTTCCGCAGTACCTGCGCAAGGGACTCTCGGTCGCCAACTACGCGGATTCCGGGGAGAGTACGGTCACCTATCTGGGGAACCCGCAGCTGTGGGCGACGGTCCAGCCGCAGATCCGCCGAGGCGACCTCGTGCTGATCCAGCTCGCCCACAACGACAAGACGACGGACGAGGCGACCTACCGCGCCAACCTGGAGGCGCTGGTGGCCGGGGTCCGGGAGCGGGGCGGCGAGCCCGTGCTCGTCACCCCGATCGTGCGGCGCTGGTTCAACTCCGACGGGACCCTCGACAACGGCACCGCGCTCCTGGTCAACGGCCTCGGTGTGGACCATCCGGCGGTCATCCGTGCGGTCGCCGCCGACAGGTCGGTCCCGCTGATCGACCTGACGGCCCGGACGAAGGCGCTGGTCGAGTCGCTCGGCGTCGAGGGCTCCAAGTCCCTGTACCTGTACAACGAGAAACGGGACAACACCCACACTTCGGTCCGCGGCGCCACGGCGTACGCGGAGATCGTCCGCGACGAACTTCTCGACCGGGGTCTGGTGCCCGAGGGCCTTGTGCGGGTGGGATGAACCCCTGAGGCGTCCCGACCGGAACCGGGGCGCCTCAGGCCACTGCTGGAAGGAACGCCGCTGATGGACCTGCCCGCCGACGACCGCGCCCTGAGCCCCCGGACCGGCTTCACCCGCGCGCACTGGGAGGCGGCCGCCGACGTCCTGCTCGCCGGGGTGGAGCCGTACGCCACCGCCGACCGCGCCCTCTACCACCTCCCCGGCGACCGGCAGAGCTTCTCCGGCCGCCTCTCCGACGGCCTGGAGGGCTACGCCCGTACGCTCCTGCTGGCCGCCTTCAGCCGGGACGAGACGGCCCTGGAGCGCTACGCCGACGGACTGGCCGCCGGTGCCGCCGGCGCCTGGCCCCGCGTTCAGCACCGCAGCCAGCCCCTGGTGGAGGCTGCGTCCATCGCCCTGGCCCTGCGCCTGACCCGCCCCCTGCTGTGGGACCGCCTGGACGACGCCGTGCAGCAGCGCGCGGCCCAGTGGCTGGGCGACGCGCTGACGGCCGAACCCTGGCCGTGCAACTGGGAGTTGTTCCCGGTGACGGTGGGCGGCTTCCTCCAGTCGATCGACCACGAGCCGGAGGCTTCGCGGAAGGCGATCGACCGCGGCCTGGAACGCATCGAGCAGTGGTACCTCGGGGACGGCTGGTACACCGACGGCGACGGCCGCAAGTTCGACTACTACAACGGCTGGGCGATGCATCTCTACCCGATGCTGCACGCATGGCTGTCGGACGACGCCGATCTCCTGAACCTCTACGGCGGCAGGCTCTCCCGCCATCTGACGGACTACGCCCACCTGTTCGCCGCCGACGGCGCCCCGATGCACCAGGGCCGCTCCCTGACGTACCGCTTCGCGACCACGGCCCCCCTGTGGCTGGGCGCCCTGACCGGCCACACCCCCCTGCCCCCGGGGCAGACCCGGCGCCTCGCCTCGGGCGCCCTGCGCCACTTCCTGGAGCGCGGCGCGGTGGACGACCGGGGCCTGCTCACCCTGGGCTGGCACGGCCCGAACCCCGCGGTGCTCCAGGACTACTCCGGCCCCGCGTCCCCGTACTGGGCCAGCAAAGGGTTCCTGGGTCTGCTGCTCCCACCCGACCACGAGGTCTGGACGGCACCCGAGGAAGCATCCCCGGCGGAGGGCCCGGACTCGGCGTACCCGATCGCCCCGCCCAACTGGCTTCTCCAGTCCACGACTTCCGACGGCCTGGTCCGCCTCCACAACCACGGCAGCGAGCACGCCGACTACGACCCCTACTATTCGCGGCTCGCGTACTCCACGACGACGGAGCCGTCCCCGGCGCACGACAACAGCGTCTTCGTCGGCGACGACCCGAGCCGCACCGGCATCGAGCCCCTGGGCGCCGGCGACGACTGGGCGGCGTCGCGGCACACGGTGGCCTCCGGGGCGAGGGTGACGAGCGCGGTGCTGGTGCGTGGAGCCGTGGAGGTGAGGGCGTACCTGGTGGCGGGCGCGGAGCCCGGCACACCGGTGCGGGTGACCGGGTGGGCGGCGCCGGACGGCGTACGGGCCGAACTGCGGCCGCTCGTCGGCCTCGACGACTCGCTCACCGGAGTCACCGGAGCGGACGCCACCCTCTTCGTCGCCCTGGCCAGGCTCACCGCGCAGCCGGATCCGCGCCCGCTGGCGGATCTGGTCTCGGTCGTCGTGACCGGCACGGAGCTGCACGTGACCTGGGAAGACGGCACCGAGACGGGTCTCGACGTGCAGGTGCCCCGGCCGGGACGGACCCGGCCGGGGCACCCCGAGGACGGTCAGGTCACGGGTCGATGACCACCGTGCAGGTGTAGGTGCCGGGCGGCAGGTCCGGGAAGGTCGCCGACGTGGGTGTCACGTTGGTGGCCGTCTGGCCGTTGCAGGAGAACTCGGACTGGGTGGCGCCCGTCACCTGGGGGATGGCGGTGAGCGTGAGGTCCGTCAGTGGCGTGTTGCGGAAGGAGACCGTCTCGCCGTTGTACGGGTTGTCCGTGCAGCTCGCCTTGGAGTCGACGGTCACCTCCTTGGGCGCGTTGTCCGCGTAGCCCGCGTGGTCGCCCTCGGTCACCGTGTAGGTGCCGAACGGCAGGTTGTTGAAGCATGCTTGACCGTTGGCGTCGGTCGTCGCGGTGGCGCCGTTGCTCAGCGTGAAGGTGATCCCCTCGTGGGCGTGGTCACCGGGACCGCTGGCGGCGTGCTTGCGGACCTTGGTGACGCGGATCGCGCCCATCTGGCGGGGGTCGGAGAAGTTCAGCGTCTCCGTCTCGTTGGCGACGACGGTGACATGCTGGTCGGGTGCCGGGTCGTGGCCCGTCGGGACGACCGTCTCGTGCACCCAGTACTCGCCCTGCGGGACGTCGTCGATGGTGCAGGTGCCGTTCACGGTCGTGCACTTGAAGGTCGTGGCCGTGTCCTCGTCACCACGCGTGCCGTTGAGGGGGGCGTTGTCCTTGTAGAGCGTGAACTCGGCTCCGTCGAGCTCCTCGTCCTGGTCGTCCGTCTTGTTGATCTGCACGCTGCCGCAGTTGGAGATGTCGACGCTCTGCGGGGGGATGAAGTCCTTCAGCGCGGAGTTGAAGGCGTCCGAGGCGCGGCTCTTGAGATACGCCGAGGCGAAGGACTTGCAGGTGGTGCCGTTGCCGCCGAGGACCGCGGCCAGGCTGATCTGCGCCTCACCGAAGGTACGGGCGTCCAGGGCGCCGAGTCCGTCGCTGTCCCCGGCCGCGATGGCGGTGGTGTTGATCGAGGCGGCGGCCCTGATCGGTGGGCTGGTCAGGTTGGTGGCGGGCCCCCACGCGCTGCCCGTCCAGGTCCGGATCGAGATGACCGGCCGGGTGCCGCCCTGGGACAGGTCGTAGGTGATCAGCACGTCGCCGGTGGTCCGCACCGGGGTGACGCCGTTGGTGCTGAGCGTCTCGGACTGGTTGAACTCGAAGTCCATGTTCGTGGTGCCGGTCGGCTCCTGGACCCGGCTCCAGAACATGTTGAGGAAGCCGGTGGTGCTGGCCCCCTCCTGGTAGACGCCGAAGAAGCGCAGATCGCTCTTGTTCGGCGGGATACCGCCGTCGACGACCGACGGAACCGCGCTGTCCTCCTTGGCTCCCTGGCCGAACGAGGTGTCAGCGTTGCCGATCGCGTTGTCCGGTACCCGGATCTCGGCGACGCTGTCCCAGTCGTCGGGGCTGTTGGGGTTGTCGACGACGAGGTTGGCGTCGGTGTCGATCTCGAAACCGCTGCCGGCCAGGCTGGGCGGCGGCGCCTGGGCCACTGCCACACTGGCCGAGAGAAGTCCGCAGCCGAGCAGGACGGCCGTGGCCGCCGTCCTGAAGGCCACGGACCCGCCGCGTCTGCGTCGCTTGCCTGTCCGCACGGATACATGCAGGGAATCGGTCACTGCTAGGTCCTCCCGAGGTGCGTGAACTGCCCAGCAGTGGTAGCACGTCAAAAGGCCTCGTTTTACGGATTTCCATCGCCGCGCTGAATCAAGGCACCCGAACACGGCAATTCGAGGGAGCCAATCAACCCATTCCGCATATGAAGAAACAAGTTCATTTCTCCCTATGGCTTGAGGCGGCCCACCTTCAGGGTCGTCGTGGTCGGGGACGCCCCCGTGAGCGTCGTGTTGTACGACGGTGCGACCGGGGCGTAGGCCCAGTTCAGCGTCCCGTCCTTCTGGACCGCCAGGTCGCCGGTGATCCGGGCGGTGACCACCTTGTCCGCGCTCCGGAACTTGCCGTTCCAGTCGATGAGCCGCAGATGCGTCCCGGCGAAGGTGCCGGTGCAGGTGCCCTTCGCGCACTTGGCGTTCTTCAGGGATTCCCAGGAAAGCAGCAGCCGGTCCTTGCCGTACGGGGCGAGGCGCACATTCACATGTTCGGTGCCCTTGGTGTTCGAAAGGTAAATTGCCTTTCCGGGACCTGCATTTCGGTTCTTCAGAAAGACGACCGCCACCTGATGCGTGCTGGTCTTCGGCTTCACGGTCCACCCCCGCCCGCTCGCGTCGTCCGGGTTCTTCGCGGCCGAGGCCGCGCCGCGGGAGGCGAAGGCGGTGGCGTAGCGGCCGGTGGAGGACTTCACCAGGTCGCCGGTGCGGCCCGCGAACGTGCCGCCGCAGTAGCCCGCCCAGCACTGCTCCCGCTGGACCACCGGCGCGGTGTCGGGGGCGCCGATGCCGGTGGAGACGAAGAGGCCGGAGCGCCAGTCGTCGAAGCAGAGGGAGGTGAAGGCGCCGGTCTTCTCCGGGTGCAGGGCGACGCCCTCGTTGTGGCTGCACCCCCAACTCCAGCCGCCACTCAGCTTCTTGCCCTTGGCACTGACGTAGGACAGCTTGTCCCCGAAGTGACCGTCGGCGAAGCCGCCCGCGCCGTGCACGACGAAGTACGCGCCGTACTTGGTGCCGTTCCAGGTGAGCTGGCCGTCCAGCAGCGGGGCCGTGTCGTGGGAGGCCGTGCCCGTGAGCTTGGTGGACCAGGTCTTCTTGCCGCCCGTGTAACGGACGATCGCCGCCGCTGTCTCCTTCCACTTGTTGCTGTCGGCGACCCGGGTCAGCAGCGCGAACCCGTCGTCGTGCGCGACCAGCCCCCCGACCTCCTTGGCCCCCTTGACCACCGTGTCCGCCCCCGACCGCTTCCCCGCCGAGGTGAGCGGCGTGACATGGATCCCGTCCGAGGCGGGCCACGCCACCCGCAGACTCCCGTTCGGCGCCACGGCCGTAGCGGTACGGGTCCACTCCCGCGTGTTGTTGTAACCGGCGGAGAGATAGGGGAACTTGGCGGGCAGGCTGACGGTGGTGCTGGTGACGGCGAGGGTGGGGGACGTCGCCGCCCCGGCCGTGGCGTACCACGCGCCCGCCAGCAGTCCGGCCGCCGCGAGCGCGCCTATGGCGGGCTTCCGGGCGGCGCGGATGCGGCGGTGGCGGGACGGAGTGCGTCGTGCTGATGTCATGCCGGGTGGTTGCCGCCGGGGGCGGGAAGGTTGCCGTTATCTCGTTGCCGGGTGTGCCGGGTCCGGATGAGAATCGCGCGCATGACTTCCGTGATCCGGCACACCACCGTCGACAGCACCGACGCCTACGCACTCGCCCAGTTCTGGTCGAAGGTCCTGGACCTGCCCGTGCACGAGGACGACAGGCCCGGCGACGAGGAGGTGCTGATCGAGGAGGCGAAGGTGCTCTTCATCAACGTGCCGGAGGCCAAGACCGTCAAGAACCGGCTGCATTTCTGCCTCCAGCCGGAGGACCGCAGCCGCGACGAGGAGATCGACCGCGTCCTCGCCCTCGGCGCCACCCTGCAAGCCGACCGACGCAACCCGGACGGCACGGGCTGGGCGGTTCTGGCGGACCCCGAGGGCAACGAGTTCTGCGTGCTGCGGAGCGCGACGGAGCGGGCGGGCTGACGGTCACCGGCGCGGCTCCGGTCATTGTTCGGCCGGGGCCGAAGCCACCCGGGCCTACGGTGCGGTCATGACCCCCTTCGCCCGTCTCCACCACACCGGTGAACCGCTGCTCCTGCCCAATGCCTGGGACCACGCCTCCGCCCTGGCGCTGGTCGCCGAGGGCTTCGGGGCAGTCGCCACCACGAGCCTGGCCGTCGCCGCGGGGGCGGGGCTGCCGGACGGGGCGTCGGTGACACGCGACGAGACCCTCCGGCTCGCCCTCACCCTCGGCAACGGGCCGTTCCTGCTCTCCGTCGACGCGGAGGGCGGCTTCAGCCAGGACCCGGACGCGGTGGGGGAGTTCGCCCGGCAGCTGGCCGTGGTGGGGGTCGTGGGGATCAACCTGGAGGACGGCTCGGGATCCGCCGCGGTGCACGCGGCGAAGATCGCGGCCGTGAAGAAGGCGGCACCGGACCTGTTCGTCAACGCGCGCACCGACACCCACTGGCTGGGGGAGGGGGACGAACGGGACACGCTGCGTCGGCTCGACGCCTACCAACAGGCGGGCGCCGACGGAGTGTTCGTCCCCGGGCTGTCCGACCCCGCGCGCATCGCCACCCTGGTCCGACACCTCCACGCCCCCCTGAACATCCTGTACTCACCCACCGGCCCGGCTCTCTCCCACCTCGCCGACCTCGGCGTCCGCCGCGTCAGCCTGGGCTCGCTGCTCTACCGGCGGGCGCTCGGCGCGGCGGTGGAGACGGCCACCGACATCCGGGCCGGGCGGACTCCGTGCGGCGGGACACCGACGTACGCCCAAGTGCAGGGGCTAGTGGTGTAGCGACTGCCCCGGCCAGTTCTCCAGTGCCACATGCAGGGCCTCGACCGCCCGCTCCCAGGAGCGGCGTACGTCCCTGGGGGCGCCGAAGGCGCCGGTGGACTCCAGGGCGCAGTAGCCGTGAAAGGTGCTGCGCAACAGGCGTACCGCGTCGGTGAGATCGGGCTCCTCCAGGCCGTAGGCGCGGAGCATGCCGTAGGTGATCTCGGCGGTGCGGCGCAGCGCGGGGGAGTCCGTCAGCACGGTCTGGTCGACGCGGATCTGGGTCGCCGCGTATCTGCCCGGGTGCTCCAGGGCGTACTCGCGGTAGGCGTCCGCGAAGGCCGCCAGCGCGTCCTTGCCCGCACGGCCGGCGACCGCCATGGCGATCCGGTCGATCATCTCCCCGCCCGCGAGCAGCGCGATCCGCGTCCGGAGGTCCTGGAGGTTGCGCACATGCGAGTAGAGGCTCGCGTCCTTCACGCCGAACTGCCGCGCCAGCGCTGACAGACTGACCTTGTCGAAGCCGACCTCGTCGGCCAGATCGGCGGCGGCCGCGGTGATGCGGTCAGCGGTGAGACCCGCGCGGGGCATCGGTGACCTCCAATACTGGGGGCACTAGCCTACAAGCTAAGACCCTTAGGGATCCGCCGGCGGCTCAGGTCGCTCCCGGCTGCACCAGACCCGTCTCGTACGCCAGCACCACCGCCTGCGCCCGGTCACGCAGGGCCAGCTTCGAGAAGATGCGCGCCACATGGGACTTCACCGTCGCCTCGCTGAGGGTCAGGTGCCCGGCCAGCTCTGTGTTGGACAGGCCCCGGCCCAGCAGCGTCAGGACCTCCAGCTCCCGTGGGGTGAGCGCCGACAGGGAGGCGGGCGGCGCGGGCGTGGGGGCCGCCGAGGCGAAGCGCTCCACCAGGCGGCGAGTGATGGACGGGGCCAGCAGCGCGTCGCCGGAGTCGACCAGGCGTACCGCGGCCGCCAGGTGTGCCGGGGTGACGTCCTTGAGCAGGAAGCCGCTCGCCCCGATCGACAGGGCCGTGTAGACGTAGTGGTCCAGGTCGAAGGTGGTCAGCATCAGCACCCGGCACTCCGGCGCCTCCTGGAGGATCCGGCGGGTCGCCTCCAGGCCGTCCATCGTCGGCATCCGGATGTCCATCAGGACCACGTCCGGTCTCAGCTCGCGGGCCAGCGACACCGCCTCCGCACCGTCCGCGGCCTCGCCCGCCACCTCGATGCCCCGGGCGGTCAGGATCAGCCGGAAGCCGGTGCGGATCAGCGTCTGGTCGTCGACGACCAGGACCCGGGGCCCCGTCACGGGCGGTCCAGCGGGATGCGCGCCCGGACCCGGTAACCGCCGCCGAGCCGGCGCCGGGCGTCCAGGTCACCGCCGTACACCGCGACCCGCTCCCGCAGCCCCAGCAGCCCGCGCCCCGCCCCCTGCCCTTGCCCTACCGGCCGGGGCGGGGCCTCGCCGGTCAGCACGCTCGGGCCGGTGTTGAGGACCTCGACGCGCAGGGCGTGATCGGCGTACCGCACGGTGACCTCGGCCTTGCCGCCGTCGCCGTGCCGCAGGGCGTTGGTCAGGGCCTCCTGGACGATGCGGTACGCCGTCACGTCCACCCCCTGCGGCAGCGGGCGCGGCTCGCCGGAGATCCGTACCTCGACCGGCAGTCCGGCGAAGGAGACCCGGTCGACGAGTGTGCCGAGCCGGTCGAGTCCGGGCTGTGGGACCTGGACCGTCGCTGTACCGCCCTCATCCTCCTCGACGTCCTCCCCGTCCGGCGACGGCGCCAGTACACCGAGCAGATGGCGCAGGTCCGTCATCGCCCCGCGTCCCGCGTCCTCCACCGCGCGCAGGGCCGTCGCCGCCTCGTCCGGCATGGTGCCGAGCACCTCCCTGGCCGCACTCGCCTGCACCACCATCAGGCTGACGTTGTGACTCACGATGTCGTGCAACTCCCGTGCGATACGGTCCCGTTCGGCCGTGACGGCGGCCTGCGCGGCGGTCTCCCGCTCACGCTCCAGCAGCCAGCCCCGCTCACCGACCGCGGCCCGCCACCGGCGGCGCGTCCGGATCAGCGCCACCGAAAGACCCAGCACGGCCGCACCCGCCGCCACCAGCACCATTGACTCCCACACGAGTTCACCTTGGCAGACGGCCGACCGGTGTGCATCGGCCGGGAGATGCAGGGCCTGCATCCCAGGGATGAGACGGGCCGCCGACTGCCATCCGGGGACGGATGCCCGCAACCGCAGTGCCCCGTAGCGTCCTCGCCATGGTCACAGAGGACAGCGGGGTCGTCGTACGACTCGACGGAGTGCGCAAGGAGTATGGCGAGACCACGGCGTTGGACGGGGTGTCGCTGCGGATCGCGGCGGGGGAGGCCGTGGCGGTGATGGGGCCCTCGGGGTGCGGAAAGTCGACGCTGCTCAACATGATCGCGGGGCTCGACCGGCCGAGTGCCGGGTCGGTCGTCGTGCACGGGGAGAGTGTGGGGGAACTGTCGGAGAAGGGGCTCGCGCTGTACCGGCGGCGCCGGATCGGCATGATCTTCCAGTTCTTCAATCTCATCGACGACCTCTCGGCGCTCGACAACGTCGCCCTCGCCGCCCAGTTGACCGGCAGCCCGGCCCGCCAGGCCCGCCGCCGCGCCCTGGAGCTCTTCGAGGAGCTCGGGATCGCCGACCGGCGCAACGCCTACCCGGCGGTGCTCAGCGGCGGCGAGCGGCAACGCGTCGCCGTGGCAAGGGCGTTGATGAACCGCCCCGCCCTGCTGCTGGCCGACGAGCCGACCGGCGCCCTGGACAGCCGCTCGGGCGAGCAGGTGATGGACCTGCTGATCGACCTCAACCAGATCGGTCAGACCCTCGTCCTGGTCACCCACGACGCGCATCTGGCCCGGCGCTGCGCTAGCCGGATCGTCGAGTTCGCCGACGGCCGGGTCGCCGGCGAGCACAGCCTGGAGCCGTCCGCATGAGGGCGGTCTGGCGGGCCGCGCGCGCGGCGGTACGGCGGCGCAGGCTCCAGACGCTGGTGATCGCGCTGGTCACCCTTACCTCCACGGCGGCGATGGTGGTCGCCCTCGGCCTGGTCGATGCCGCCTCGGCCCCCTTCGACAAGGCGTTCGGCAAGCAGCGCGGCCCGCATGTCGTCGCCGCCTTCGACCGGGACACGGTGTCCGACGCGGCACTCGCGCGTGCGGCCCGGCAGCCCGGGGTCGAGGCCGTCGCCGGTCCCTACGCCGAGGTCTCGGTCGCACTGCCGCAGAACTCCATGAACTTCGGCCTCGGCAGCGAGATCACGGTGGTGGGCCGGGCCGGACCCGACGCCCCCGTGGACCGGCTCGACGTGTGGGCGGGCCGCTGGCCGACGCGCCCCGGCGAGATCGTCCTCAACCGGGACTCCGACTGGGCCGCGGACGACCTCGGCAAGTCCCTTCAGGTCCCCTCCGGCCCCCGGCTCACCATCGTCGGATTCGCCTTCGACCTCAGCCGCACCGCCGACGCCTGGGTCACCCCCGAACAGGCCGCCGCCCTCGGCCCGAAGACCACGCAGCTGCTGTTCCGCTTCACCGACGCCTCCTCCGAGGACCGGCTGCGCTCCTCGCTCGCCACGGTGACGGAGGCGCTCCCCGCGGACGCGCTCACCGCCTCCCGGTCCTACCTCACCCTCAAGGACCGGGTGAGCAGCGCGGCACGGGCGTACACGCCCTATCTGATGGCCTTCGGGATCCTCGGGATCGCGGTGGCCGTGCTCATCATCGCCAACGTCGTCAGCGGCGCCGTGATCTCCGGGCTCCGGCACATCGGCGTACTGAAGTCCATCGGGTTCACGCCGGGGCAGGTCGTCGCCGTGTACCTCACGATGATCTCCGTCCCGGCGGTCCTGGGCTGTGCCCTGGGCACGGCCGTGGGCAATCTGCTGGCGCGCCCCTTCTTCGAGTTCGTGTTCACCGGGCCGGATGCCGGGATCTTCCACGACAGTGTGACCGTCCCCGCCTGGGTCAACGTCCTCGCCCTGCTCGGCATGCCCGCGGTGTGCGTACTGGCCGCCCTCGCACCGGCGTTGCGCGCGCACCGGATGTCCGCGGCGCGGGCGATCAGCGCGGGCAGCGCACCACGGACCGGGCGGGCACTCGGCGTCCAACGGCGGCTGGCCGGGAGCCGGTTGCCCCGGGCGGTGAGCCTCGGTGTGGGGTTGCCGTTCGCCCGCCCGGGACGCAGCGCGCTCACCCTGGCCGCGGTGGTCCTCGGGGCGGCGACCGTCACCTTCGCGACCGGCCTCGCCACCACCATGGAGCGGTTCGGGACCGCGGGCCGCGACGCCTACCAGGTCACGGTGTACGCCAGTAACTTCAAGGACGGCCGGGAGGTCCTGCCCTCGCACGACGACCGGGCGCTGCACGACCTGCTGGCCGGGCTGCCAGGGGCGCGGGAGGTCACCGCGCGGGCCGATGTCGACGTCCGGATGGCCGGCTCCTCGCACGAGGTGATGCTGGAGGGACGCCGGGGCGACCGGCCACGCCTGGACACCGTGCTCACCGAGGGCCGCTGGACGCGGGCCTCCGGCGAGATCGTCGCCGGATCCGCCTTCCTGCGCCAGAACGGACTGCGCGTCGGCGACCACCTGCGTCTGGAGCGCGGCGACCGCAGCGAACGGGTGCTCGTGGTCGGGGAGGCGATGGAGAGCAACTCCCAGCTGATCATTGCCGATTGGGCGACGCTGCGGGCCCTGGCGCCCGGCGAGGACCCCATCGCCTACCACGTGCGGCTGCGCGACGGAGCCGACCCGGACGCCTACGCGCGGGCCGCGCGCGCCGCCGACCCGGGTGTCTCCCCGACCCCGACCGGCTCCAACTCCGTCACCCAGACCATCATCGGCTCCGCCACCGCACTCACCCTGATGCTCACCCTGGTCGCCGCGCTGGGCGTCTTCAAAACCGTTGTCCTCAACACCCATGACCGGCGCCGGGACCTGGGCATGCTGAAGTCCATCGGCATGACTCCGGCCCAGGTCACGGCGATGACGGTGACCTCGATGGCGGTGCTCGGGGCGCTCGGCTCCCTGCTCGGCGTACCGCTCGGCATCGCCGGGCACGAGCTGGTCGTGCCGCGCATGGCGGACGCCGTGGACATCACCCTGCCCGGCTACATGACGGACGTCTGGCAGGCCCCGGCGCTCGCGGGCCTGGCCCTCGCCGGGGTCGTCATCGCGGTACTGGGGGCGCTGGTCCCGGCCCGGCGGGCGGGGCGGCTGACGGTGGCGGAGGTGCTGCGCAACGAATGAGGGGGCCGCGGACCGACTCCGCAGCCCCCTCCCGCACTCAGCCGATCGGCGCGTACAGCACCCCCAACTTGTCGATCTCATCCCCGGACCGCCCCGTGAAGCCCACGATCTGCCAGCCCGACGGCGCCGTGAAGGTCTTCGCTTCGGACGTCGCCGTACCGGCGGTCACGCTCCGCCCCTTGTCGGTGCCGAAGGCGGCCGAGAAGATCCGGGTACGGCCGTCCTTCTGGCCTTGCGTCAGCTTCACCGAGGTGAGGTGCTCACCGGAGGCAAGGGTCAGCGAGGCCGCGGTGCCGCCGGTCCCGCCGTGGCTCAGCGTCGTACCGCCGTCGTGGGCGAGCGCCACCGCGTCGAGGCGGGAACCGCCGCGCAGGGTGAGGGTGTGGGGAGCGGGCGTGGTGGGGAGGTCGTCCGCGTCGTTGAAGGCCGTGCCGTGCGGGCCGCCGAAGAAGTCGCTCGCCCGCAGCGAGGAGTTGACGGTGTAGGAGAAATCGACCGAGTGCGGGAAGTGGTCGGAGAGGTGCTCACCATCGGAGCGCAGGAAGGACGCCCACTCGTTGTTGTAGCGGGTGGCGTTGAGCGAGACGAGGTCGCTGCCCCGGTAGAGGACCTTGTCGACGACCTCGCAGTCGTTCGTCGGCGCCGCCGCGTCGCAGACCAGCGCCTCGCTGCCCTGCGCGGGCGCCGTACCGCCCTTGACCAGGTCGACCCACGGGTCGGTGAGACCGTTCTCCGACAGCAGGGTGCGGATGTTGTCACCCGCGCGCGTGTACCGGGTGTTGGTGTCGCCCATGACGATCACCGCGTTCCCGGCCGAGTTGGCCTGGATGAAGTCCGACAGCTGCTCGATGTTGGCGCGGCGGGCGGCGAGCGCCGCGTCCGTGGTGTCGGCGTTGGTGTGGACGTTGTACAGGTCCACGAAGACGCCCTCGGCGAGCCGGACCCGGGCCAGCGTGAAGCCCTTCGGGGTCAGACAGTCCGCGTTGGTGCAGTCGTTCCAGTCGACCCGCTCGAAGTCCTCGAAGGCGTGGTCGGACAGGGTGTTGAGGCCGTCGCCGAGGCCCGCGCCGCCGCTGGTCGCGGTGCGGTGGGGGTGGGTGTCGTTGGCGTACAGGGAGGCGTGGTAGTTGAAGTCCTCCTGCACATTGACCAGGTCGTACGTGCCGAGGCGCTGACCGATCAGCGGGGTGTTGGTCTCGGGGTCGCTGTCGCCGAGGCCGAGGGGGAGGCCCGCGATGTTGTAGGTCAGGACGTCGAAGGTGCCGGAAGTGGCCGCTTCCGCGGGGGCGGCGGCGAGGCCGGTGAGGGCCAGCGCGGCGGCCGCGAGGGTACCGAGGACTCGTCTCATGGTGGGGGTGGCTCCGTGGGGTGAGGGAGAGGTGAGTGGTAGCAAGCGGTTGCCAGTGAAGCTGAACGGAGCTCAGGTTCGATGTCAACTGGTGTTACGTGCAACATTAGTTGGGGAATCTGTGAGGGGCGTGGGGGTTCCGCCGTGTGGGGGGCACTCGACGGCTGCACGTTGCTTGTTCAGCGTTCATGTTTCGCCTCGATCCTCCACACGCGGCGTGATCGCGCCGCGGAGTCGGCCGCGGGCAGTCGGCGGCAACTGGGAGGGCGTCATGGGCCACGGGCATCATCACCACCACCATCACCACGGACACGACCACGACCACCACCACGCGGAGGTGACGCCGCTGCCCGCCGCCTTCGACGTCAACGTCCCCGATGAGGCGCTCACCCCCGAGCAGCAGTCGCGCCGTTCGCTGCTGCGCCGCGCGGGCCTGCTCGGCGCGGGTCTCGCCGCCGGCAGTGTGCTGGCCGGTCAGACCCCGGCCGCCGCCGCTGACAACGGTGTCAGCCGCACCCGCCGGAGCAAGGGCTTCCTGTGGCTGGCCGGTGACCACCACATCCACACCCAGTACAGCAGTGACGGCAAGTACCGGGTCGTCGACCAGGTCCGTCAGGGCGCCAAGCACGGTATGGACTGGCTGGTCATCACCGACCACGGCAGCACCACGCACGCCAAGATCGGTGTCGAGAAGGTCAACCCGGACATCCAGGAGGCCCGCTCGGCCTACGAGGACACCCTCGTCTTCCAGGGCCTGGAGTGGAACATCCCGGCCGCCGAGCACGGCACGGTCTTCGTCCACCCGGGCAGGAACGAGGTCTCCGTCCTCAAGCAGTTCGAGACGGACTACGACGGCAGCGTCAAGGGCGCCTCCGACTCCACGCCCGCCAACGAGGCCCTCGCCATCGCGGGCCTGAACTTCCTCGCGGAGCAAGTGCAGCGGCGCAAGGTCAAGGACGCGCTGATGCTCGCCAACCACCCGGCGCGGCGCGGCGTCGACTCCCCGCACGAGATCCGCGGCTGGCGGGACGCCACCGGCGCGGACCGCCAGATCGCCGTCGGCTTCGAGGGCGCCCCCGGCCACCAGGCCGCGGGTCTGCCTGCCCCGCTCGGCATGGCCCGCGCCCGCGGCATCTACGACAACAACCCCAGCGCCAACTCCTACGCGGGGTACCCGCCGGAGAGCTACCGCACCTGGGGCGGCTTCGACTGGATGACGGCGACCGTCGGCGGCCTGTGGGACAGCCTCCTCGCCGAGGGCAAGCCCTGGTGGATCACCGCCAACTCCGACTCCCACCAGGTCTACGCCGACACCGCCGGTCGCGGCGGCGGCGACTTCAACACCAACGGCCGCTACGACGACCCGGTCTATGGCGGCAAGATCGACGTCACCCAGGGCGACTACTGGCCCGGCCAGTACAGCCGTACGCACGTCGGCGCCGACGGCTTCTCCTACGCCGCCGTCATGGACGGCATCCGGGCCGGGCGGATCTGGGTCGACCACGGCCAGCTGATCAGCGGCCTCGACGTCCGGGTCGCCGGCGGCAGCCGCTGGGCCACGCTGGGCGGCGCGCTGCACGTGAAGAAGGGCACGAAGGTCACGCTGAGCGTGGACATCGCGCCGGCCGACGGCCCCAACTGGGCGGGCTTCCTGCCCAAGCTGGCGCGCGTCGACGTCATCCAGGGCGACATGACCGGTGCCGCGTCCGACCGGGACACCCTCACCGCGCCGACCGCCAAGGTCGTCAAGTCCTACGAGGTGGACAAGGCGTCCGGCACCGTCCGCCTCACCTACGAACTCGGCCGGGTGGACCGCCCGTTGTACGTCCGGCTGCGCGGCACCGACGGGAACCGGTCCGCGGTCGGCGCGAGGGGCGCCGCGGTCGACCCCGCGGGTCCGGCGATCGACGTCGTCGGTGACGCCGACCCGTGGGTGGACCTGTGGTTCTACTCCAACCCGGTGTGGGTCCTGCCGTCGTGACCCAGGGGTACGCCCTCACCGTCGACCCGGAGCTGCGGGACCTGCGCGCGGCCGATCACCTGCTGCTCCGGCTGGCCGCCGAACTCACCCTCCCCGAGGGTGCGTTCGGCTGCACGCACCTGGTGCGCGGGGACCGGCCGCGGGTCGCGCTGTCCTTCACCTGGCCGTCCGAGCCCCTCCTGCGCACCGCCCGGGAGGCGCTCACCGGCCAGGGTCACGAGGTGCGCGACGGCGTCCCCGACGCCGTCGGCCGTGCCGTGGCGTACCCCGGCTCCGCGGCGCTCACCGGCACGCTGACGATCACGGAGCTGCTCGACCGCTCCGCGATCGACCGTGTGACGGTCCTGGGCGCCGCGGAACCCCCGCGCCCGGACACCCGCCTCATGACCCGCGACCACGTCCGCCCGCACTGGCAGGACGGCGCCCTGGTGCTCTCCGCGATGCCCGCGGTGGGCGGGGTCCTGGTCCCCTTCGAGGTGCGGGACCCGACCCCGTGCTGCGCGGACCACTGAGCCCGAACCGGCGCATTGGTATCAGCAACGACCAAACGTGATCTGTGACACACCGTCAAAGTAGTTGCTGGTGTGTCACGTTCGCGCAAACGGTGGTCGGAGTTCATCGGATTCGACGGAACCCCAGCTCGGGGGCGTGAGAGGTGAGCGGGCGCAAAGGCGGGGATACCCGACAGTAGGCGGAGGGGTACCTTCCGTCAGGAAGATCTGCTCGGCGGGCTGCACGTTTGGCGGGTGGGATCCGCTTATCTGTTTTCCAGAGCAACCAGGCTCCAGGTGTCCGGCCCGCAACGACACGGGGGACGGAGCGGTACGGCACCGTCGGAAAGTGAAGGAAAACACCCACTGTGAACTACGACGTAGCCGGCCTCGTGCTGGCCATCGCCGCCGCGGCGCGCTCCTACGCGCCCGACGTGTGGTTCTTAGTGCGACGCCTCCTCGGCGCCGGAGTCCGCATTGGGGCATCCGCCCTGAGCGATCAGCCCCAGTCCCCCGTGACCACGGCCACCCCGACCCCCGGAGGCCGCCGATGACCAGTCCCGCCCCCGACCCCGCAGGACCCACGACCCGCACCCACCGATCCGTCATGCCCCCCGAGTTCTGGGCGTTCCAGGCCCGCTACGACCGGGCCTGCCTGGAGTACGGCCGGATCCACCTCGGCGACGCCACCGCCGCCCGCCGGCTGGTGGACACCACCTTCGTCCATCTGGCCACCATCTGGGGCCGTCTGGAGGTCATGGACAACCCCGGCGGATTCGCCTGGGCCCTGTTCAAGCGGCGCGTGCACGGCGAACTCGCCGCGCAGGGCCGTAGCCCCGCCACCACCGAGACGCTCGCCTTCGCCCGCGCCATCAGCGCCGCCAGCGCACCCCTGCTCGGCGCCTTCCGCTCCACCTTCCATGCCGAATACGGCGAGCAGTTCGCGGAGTTGGAGGAGGGCATGGGGCTGTACCGGGGGATGACCCGGCTCAGCGAGCGTCAGTTCGACGTGCTCGTGCTGCGCGACGCCCTCGGCTTCGCCACCCGTGACACCGCCCTGATCATGGGCATCAGCGAGGCCACCGTCCGCTCCACCCGCCGTACCGCCAAACACCGGCTGGCCGCCGCCATGGGGTACCGGTCCGACGCCACCCCCGACGACGACAAGGAGTGACCCACGCATGAGCCGCACCCCGCGCAGCATCGAGGAGGCCTTGCGCCGCGCGCGTGTCTTCCGGGGCGAGTACACCCACGCCGACCTGGAGTCCGCCCGGCACCGCCTGGCCCGTCAGCTGCACGAGCTGCGCTGGGTGCGGTTCTTCTCCGCCCTGCCGAGCGGCGCCGGACAGGACCGTCCGGCGCCCGCCGCGCTGCACGACCAGGCGGCGCGCGATCTGCGTCTGCTGTGCCGCGGCACCGTCCATCACGACGGTGCCGCCCGCCGCATCACCGCCTTCGACGCCAGCCGCGACCCCGACGGCGCCCTGCCCTTCGCCTGTCTGCTCCATCTCGCCGGACAGGAGGAGGGCGCCCAGTTCTGGTGGCAGTACGCCGCCGGTGCGGGCAGCGTCACCGCGGCGCTCTGTCTGTACCTGCACCATCTGCGCCACGGCGAACTGCGCGACGCGCAGCACTGGGCCGACCAGATACACCGCCTCAACGGCATCGACTGGAACGGCTACACGCCCGTCCCGCACCACGCCGACACCGACGGCGGCCACACCGTCCACTACACCCTGCCCGCCCCGCCCCCGGCCCTGTCCGAACGCGCGGTCCAGGACGCGGTGCACGATCTCGACACCCCGCACCACGGCGGACTCGGTCCCGTCCCCCAGCCCGTCCCGGCACTCGCCGACCACTGGGCGGAGCTGACCCCGCCCCCTGGTCAGCCGTTCACCCCGGTGTAGCCGTGGTGCGGAAGGTCCGGGTGACTGCCCGGACCTCGATGGCGCCGCTCAGCTCACCTCCGAGAAGACGAACGAGAACTGTGCCGGTTCGGCCCGCAGGAAGTAGCGCGGCAGCGGGCCGGGGCCGCAGGACTGGGAGCCGATGCCGTGCTGTCCGTGGTCGAGGTTGACCCAGACCCGGTCGCCCGGCGTGAGGTCGGTCAGGTGCCGCGCTGCTTCGAGCTGCTCGGTGGTCCAGCGGCGGGCGGTGAACCAGAACTCCGGGTCGCCCTCGATCCGCAGTCCGCCCAGCTCCACCCAGCGCACGTCGGCGCGGGCGCCGTTCTCCTGCGGGCGGACGTACGGGGTCTGGAGGCCGTCCACCGTGGACTCCCAACGGCCCAGCCTGGACGCTGACTTGGAGTCGGGGTAAGCCTCACCCGGACCGCCCCCGAGCCAGCGCACCGCGTCGGCCCCGGCCAGGGCGAACCGGACGCCGAGCCGGGGGAGCGGCACCGTCCAGTCGCCCTGGGGGGTCACCGACACCGTCAGCCGCAGCCGATCGCCGTCGGTGGTCCAGCGGTACACCGTGTCCAGGCCGATCTCCCAGGCGGCGGGCGCCACCCGGGTCCGTACCGTCAGCGCGTCGGTGCCCGACTCCACGCCGTCCAGCCGGTGTTGCATGCGGTGCAGGCCGAACTTCCGCCACAGCAGCCCGTGGCGGAGGTCCGTCTGCCACTCGGCGCCGTCGTCGTTGTCGGTGGGCGCCCGCCACACGTCCAGCCGGGGCGCGCCCACCTCGACGCCGCCGACCCGCAGCAGCGCGCCGGTACGGGCGTCGAAGGCGCCCGGGCCGAGGCGGACGATCCGCTCGCCCGAGACGGGCGCGACGCCCGCCGCCACCGAGGGCTTCACCCGCTCGGTGACCGGGAGTTGGACCCAGGCCACCTCATGCCCCTGCGGCGCCCACGCGGTGTCCTCGGCCAGCACCGCCCGCACCGTCCAGAGCGCCTCGCCGCCCCGGCCGTGGGCGGGGGCTTCGGGCAGTTTCACATCGGCCGAGGCACCCGGCGCCAGCCGCGGCATCGCCAGCGTGCCCGCCTCCACCGCCAGGCCGTCCACCTCGTACGCCCACTCCAGCGCGAGCCCGGACAGATCGGCGAAGTCGTACCGATTGACCAGGCGTACGGTGCCGTCGGCGCCGTCGCCCTCGAAGCGGACCGGCTCGATGACCTTCTTGTACTCGACCAGACCCGGGGACGGCGTCCGGTCGGGGAAGACCAGCCCGTCGCAGACGAAGTTGCCGTCGTGCAGTTCCTCGCCGAAGTCGCCGCCGTAGGCGTAGCCCAGCTCGGGGTGGCGGATGCCGTGGTCGATCCACTCCCAGACGAAGCCGCCCTGGAGCCGCTCGTACCGTTCGAACAGCTCCTGGTAGTCGGCGAGTCCGCCCGGACCGTTGCCCATGGCGTGGGCGTACTCGCACTGGATGAAGGGGAGTTCGCGCCGTTTGCGGGTGCCGCCGTCCAGGCCCCGCCCGATCCGCTCGACCTCGTCGTGGAAGGCGTACATCCGCGAGTACACATCCGTGTCCCGGCAGTCCCCGTCGCCCTCGTAGTGCACCAGGCGGTCGGGGTCGCGGCCACGGATCCACTCCGCCATCGCGGTCAGGCCGCGCCCGGTGCCGGCCTCGTTGCCCAGCGACCAGAGGATCACCGACGGATGGTTCTTGTCCCGCTCGACCATCCGGGCCGCGCGGTCCAGCAGGGCCGGGGTCCAGCGGTCGTCGTCGACGGGGTTGTCGCGCCAGTCCTGCTCGGTGAAGCCGTGGGTCTCCAGATCGCACTCGTCGATGACCCACAGGCCCAGCTCGTCGCAGAGATCCAGGAAGGCGGGGTGCGGCGGGTAGTGGGAGGTGCGGACCGCGTTGAGGTTGTGCCGCTTCATCAGCAGCACGTCCTCGCGCATGGTCGCCAGGTCCAGCGCGCGGCCGTGCTCCGGGTGCCACTCGTGCCGGTTGACGCCCTTGAAGAGGAGCGCCGTGCCGTTGACCTTGATCAGGCCGTCTTCGAGCACGACCGTGCGGAAGCCGATCCTGAGCGGGACCCGCTCGCCCTCGGTGGCCAGCACCCCGTCGTACAGCCGGGGCGTCTCGGCGGTCCACGGCTCCACCGGCACCGTCGCCGACTCCCCGGTCGCGAGGTCGAGACCCAGCTCCGGCACGGTCACCCGGCCCTCGGCCGCCGAGTCCACCCGCAGCGTGCCCGCGCCCCCGACATGGTCGTAGGAGGCGTGCACGAAGAAGTCGCCGACGGCGCCCGCCGGGCGGTTCAGCAGGGTGACGTCGCGGAAGATGCCGGGCAGCCACCACTGGTCCTGGTCCTCCAGGTACGAGCCCGCGGACCACTGGTGGACCCGGACGGCCAGCACATTGCCGCCCGCCTTCAGCAGGTGCCCGACCGCGAACTCGTGCGGCAGCCGGGAGCCCTTGAACTCGCCCAGCTCGGTGCCGTTCAGCCAGACCCGGGCGCAGGACTCCACGCCGTCGAAGCGGATCGTCGCGTCCCCGTCCGCGGGCCAGTCCTCGGGGAGGTCGAAGCGGCGCAGGTGGTCGCCGGTGGGGTTGTCCGTCGGGACGTACGGCGGGTCCACCGGGAAGGGGTAGAGGTGGTTGGTGTAGATGGGGGAACCGTGCCCCTGGAGGACCCAGTGGCCGGGAACCGTCACCGGTGCCCAGTCCGTGGCGTCGTACCCCTCGGCGGCGAAGGAGTCGTCCTCGGCGTCCGCCGTCGCCGACAGCCGGAAGCTCCAACGGCCGTTGAGTGAGAGGGACTTCGCGTCGGAGGACGCGTACCGGGTGCGGGGCGGCAGGGCCCCGCGGCCCGGTGAGACGTCCTCGACGTAGGTGGTGGTGCGGAAAGACATCGGACTCCAGGTCTCGGAAGGTCTTGAAGGCTGGTCGTCAGCCCTTGATGCCGGTCTGCGCGACGCCCTGCACCAGCCAGCGCTGGAGGAACAGGAACACGAACACCAGGGGCAGGATGGACACGGCGGTGGCCATGAAGATCAGATGGAAGTTGACGGTCTGGTTGGTCATGTAGGAGGAGAGCGCCACCTGCACCGTCCACGCCTCCTGGTCCTGGCCGATGACCAGGGGCCACAGGAAGGCGTTCCAGCCGCTGATGAAGGTGATCGTCGCGATCGCCGCGAAGAAGTTCAGCGAGTTGGGCACCACGATCCGCCAGTACGCGCCCCAGTAGCCGAGCCCGTCCACGCGTGCCGCCTCCTCCAGTTCCTTGGGGAACCCGAGGAAGTACTGCCGGAACAGGAAGCAGGTGAAACCGGAGAAGAGGCCCGGGATGACGAGCCCGCGCAGCGTGGAGACCCAGCCCAGCGAGGAGACCAGCACGAAGCTGGGCACGAAGGTGACGGCGGTCGGCACCATCAGGGTCACCAGGACGGCGTAGAAGATCTTGTTGGCGTGCCGGTAGGGGATGCGGGCCAGGCCGTACCCGGCCAGTGAGCACACCAGCAGGGTGCCGAGGGTGTGCAGGACGCCGACGACCGCGGAGTTCCACAGGGACTGGCCGAAAGGCACGGTCGGGTCGTCGAAGAGCTCGGTGAAGTTGCCCCACTGGATGTCGGTGGGGAAGAACTTCCAGTTCTCGCCGGTGATCTCGGCGTCCGTGGACAGGGCGTTGCGGACGATCAGATAGAAGGGGACGAGGAAGAGGAAGGCGGCGAAGCCGGTGGCGATGTACAGGCCCGTGGTGGTCGTCCGTCGGGTTCTCACTTGGCCTCCTCACCCCGTCCGAAGCCCATGATCTTCCCCTGGAGCAGGGTGACGACGCAGATCAGCAGGGTAAGGATCATGGCGCCCGCGCTGCCGGCGCCGTAGTCCTGGTTCTCGCCGAGGGCCGTGTAGTACAGCTCGACCAGGGGCGGTCGGCCCCACGTGGTCTTGGCGAGCAGGTTGAAGAACTCGTCGAAGGCCTGGTAGGCGGCGACGAGCAGGAGCAGGATCACGGCCGTCGAGGTGGCCCGCAGCTGGGGCAGGGTGATGTGACGGAAGGTCTGCCAGCCGGGCTTGGCGCCGTCGATGGCGGCGGCCTCGTACAGCTCCGGCGGGATGTTCTGCAGGGCCGCCAGGAACAGGATCATGTAGAAGCCGGACTGGAGCCAGAGCCGTACGGTGACGATGACCAGCCAGTACCAGGGCGGGTTGGGGTCGGCCAGCCAGGCGATGTTCTCCACGCCGAACCAGCTCAGTACGGTGTTGGCGAGGCCGAAGCGGACGCCGCTGAAGACGGACATCTTCCAGATCAGCGAGGCGGCCACGAAGCTGACCGCCGTCGGCAGGAAGAACACCGACCGGAAGAACGCCTTCATGAAGCGGATCCGGTGCACCATCAGCGCGAGGCCCAGCGAGAGCGCCCAGGTGATGGGGACGACGATGGCGGCGAAGACGGTGAAGGTGATCAGGGACTCGACGAACTTGTCGTTCGTCAGCATGTACGAGTAGTTCTCGAAGCCGATGAACTCGCTGGGGGTGACGGTGTAGCGCGCCTCGAAGAAGGAGAGGTAGGCGCTCCAGCCGATCGGGATGTAGACGAAGATTACCAGCCCGATCAGGAACGGGCCGGTGAACAGCCAGAAGTTGAGGGTGCGGCCACGGACCCCGCGCCGCCGCGGGACCGCGGGGGTCTCGTCGGCGGCGGGGCTCTTGGCGACACCGCGCGCGGTGGTCGTCGACATGACGTGGTGTTCTTTCCGCCGGCCTATCCGAACAGCTTCTTCAGCTCGCGGTTCACCGTCTTGTCGGCCTTGTCGAGCGCGGCCTCGGGGCTGCCGCCCTTGCGCACGGCGTCGGCGATGACGCCCTCCAGGGCGACGATCATGGCCTGTGTCCAGGCCGGGTTGTCGAAGTGCCCGAACTCGTTGAAGAGCTTGACCCCTTCGGCGGCCAGGCCCGACTTCAGCTTGTCGGCGGACTCGGCGAGCGAGGTGCGCGGCGGGATGTGGAAGCCGTAGGACAGCGCCCAGTCCTCCTGGTACTCCTTCTGGTCGATCCACAGCCACTTGACGTACTCCTTC
Organism: Streptomyces cinnabarinus; assembly: GCF_027270315.1. Taxonomy (NCBI): domain Bacteria; kingdom Bacillati; phylum Actinomycetota; class Actinomycetes; order Kitasatosporales; family Streptomycetaceae; genus Streptomyces; species Streptomyces cinnabarinus. Next base: position 7,057,312 of record NZ_CP114413.1, read on the forward strand.
GCCTCGTCCAGGTGCTTGGACTTGGCGTTGACGAACATCGACCAGCCGCCGTTGGTGACCGCCTGCTTCCCGGCCGGCGCCGAGGACGGGAAGGGGATGATGCCGACGTCGTCGCCGAGCGCCTTCTCGATCACCGGCATCGCCCACATGCCGCACCACTGGATGGCGACCAGGCCCTGGGTGATGGCGGAGGGGTCCCACCAGTCGGCGGGCGCGTCCAGGAGCATATGGCCGTCCTTGAACATCGTCCGCAGCTTGCCGAGGCCGTCGGCGACCGCGTCCGTGTGGTACGCGATCTGGTTCTTGTCGTCGAGGGTGTCGGCGCCCGTCGACCAGATCAGCGGGTTCATCACCGGGGTGACGGAGTTGCCGAGGAAGACGCCCTTGACCTTGTCGGTGGTGAGCTTCGCGGCCGCCTCGACCAACTCGTCCAGCGTGGTGGGCGGTTCGACGCCCGCGTCGGCCAGCATCGACTTGCGGTAGTAGAAGAACTGGGGGTCGTCGATCATGCGGACGCCCCATATCTTGCCGTCGATGGTGTGCGAGGCGATGTCGGCCTGGTTGAAGTCGTCCTTGACGGGGTTGATCAGGTCGCTCAGATCGGCGACCTGGCCGCTGCGGACGAGCTGGATCTGCGGGTGGAACTCGAAGACGTCCGGCGCGTTGTCGGTGAGCAGGGCGGAGAACAGCTTGCTCTCGAAGTTGGTTCCGGTGATCCACTGCGTGGACACGTTCGCCTTGTCGTAGGCCTTCGCGTACTTCTTGATCGCCTGCTCGGTGCCCGCCTCGCCGTAGGCGTGGAAGTACTGCGTCAGGCTGGTGCCCGAACCCGACCCGCCGCCACGGCCGTTGTTGCCCCCGCACGCGGCGAGGCCACCCGCGGCGGCCAGACCCATGGCGGCGCGCAGAACGGTGCGGCGGTCCCAGTTGCTGTTGCTCAGTGCCGACATCTGACGTCCTTGTCTCTCGTGCTGCTGCTCTTGCGGTGCGGGACGTTAACCTTCGGCTAATGCTTCGGCAAGGGGTTGGACGAAGTCTGTTCGAAGCGTTGCGCGGCGTTCGGAATTCCGGACGCGACGGAGTCGCGGGCCGGCGCACCAGCGGCCCGCAACTCCCTTTCAGGCGTTACCGGTTACTGCCGGAACCAGGCTTGGTTGGTCCCGCCGTTGCAGGTCCACAGACCCACCTCGCTGCCGTCCGCGGTGGCCTGTCCACCGACGTCCAGACACTGGCCCGTGGCCTCGCTGACGATCTGTCCGTTGGCGTTGAGCAGCCAGCGCTGGCCGGCGTCACCGGCGAAGGCGGCGCTCGTGGTCAGCCCCGAACTCCCGGCCGTCAGATAGCCGTTGGAGCCCTTCAGCGCACCCCTCCGGTCGTACGACCACTCCTGCCCGCCTCCGCTGTCGCAGGTGCTGATCGTCACCGCCGCCGTCAGGCACTTCCCGGACTGCTTGCCCTGCCAGGCGCCCGTGACGGCCGAACTGCCCTTGGCCTTCTGGTCCAGGACATACGTCGTGACGGACCGCGCCGGAAGCGAGGCCGACACCGTGCCACCGCTCACCGAGGGCTTGGCGACGTGCGCCCAGTCCTCCGTGGCCGAGGTCCGCACGGCCTGCGAAGCCCGCAGTGGTGTCCGGCTGTTGAAGTGCAGGTCGAGCGAAGTGTCGGTCGTGTTGTGGTTGTTGACCACGACGACCCACTTGCCCTTGCGGTCGTAGGCGCTGACCTCGACACCCTCCGGCACCCCGGTCACGTTGTGCGCGACCGAGCCCGGCTTGACGAACTTGCTGTACTGGCCGAGCGCGTAGTACCGCTTGGTGAAGTACAGGGTCTGGTTGCCGTTGGTGGCGTAGTCCGGGTCGTAGTAGATCAGGCCGTCGTTCCAGCCCGCGTCGTTCTTGGCGTACGGGTCGGTGCCGATCATCTCCGACAGGGCCACCCACCAGTGGAAAGCGGAGTCATGGGCGACCGCGAAGTCCTTGTGGATGATCCGGGACAGGTTCAGGCCGCCGTCGATGCTCGGGTCGTACTCCTGTGCCCAGCCCGTACCGCCCTTGCCGAAGCAGCAGATCTCCGTCGACCAGGACTCGATGCCGACCTTCTTCGCGGTCTCGTAGACCTTCGCCCGGTTGGCGTCGCTGGGGTTGTCGTAGGTGTGGTGGGCGAGCTTGTCGACGTACTGGGCGGTGCCCGGCTCGCTGATCCACCGCGGGACCTCGTCGTTGAACTTCACCGTGCTGGTGGCCTCGTCGGCGATGATGCCGGTCCGCTGCCCGCGCGCCTCCTGCTCGGCGCCGAGCGCCCGCACGATGTCGTCGCGCTGGGAGACATCGACGAGCATGCCCTCCTGGCCGCAGGAGTCGAAGCTGTTGGTGGGCTCGTTGAAGGGACTGATCCAGTCGAACTTCTGGCCGAGACGGGCGAAGTGGTCGGTGACATCGGCGACGTACTTCGCGAAGTCCTGCTCGTTCTCCGCCTTCAGATACCCGCCGCAGCTCTTGCCGTTGGTCTTCCACTCGGCCGGGGCGCTGTTGACGAAGGCGACCAGGTCCTCGACGCCGTACTTCGCGGCGTAGGCGAGGAAGGTGCGGCCGCCCTTGTCCTTGGACCAGTCATAACTCCCGTCGTCGTTGCGGAAGTCCTCCGGGGCGCGGGACGGGGTGGTGACCGCGATGCCGCCACCGCCGATGTTGTAGCGGTAGTTGCTGAGGTCGAGTCCCTCCGAGGAGAACAACAGCTTCGCCACCCTGGCCTGGACCTTGGGGTCGAAGTTCTTCAGGTCGTTGACCCACCAGGCGCCGGAGGCACCGATGTTGTCGATGGTCTGCGCGGAGTACGGGGACACTTCGGCCGCCATGGGGGTTGCGGCCGACGCGGATGCGGCATGGGGGGCGGATATGAGGGGGCCTGCGACAGCGAGCGCGGCCGCCGCGGTGAGCAGCGCCGGTCTCTTGGTGCGGGGGTGAGTCACGTGCATCCCTTCCGTCGTCATGAAGGTGGTGCGGTACGGCTCCTCTTGGGCTGCCTCTGCCCGACGGTCCGCAGGGCGCCTTCCAGCGCGAACGTGGCCGCGCCCAGGCACACCGGGTCGGTGGGGATCGGGGAGAGGACGATCTCGGTGGCGGCCATCGGCCGCGGCAGCGCGTGCCGGGCGACGGCCTCGCGGACCTCGGCGACCAGGGGCTCGCCGAGGGCGGTCGCGACCCAGCTGCTGAGCACGACCACTTCGGGGTTGAACAGATTGACCAGGTCGGCGATGCCGGCGCCGAGATAGCGGACGGTGTCACGGACCGCCTTGAGCGCCACCGGGTCGCCCGCCTCGACACGCCGGGCCAGCGCGGCGATGGTGGCCGTCTGGTCCTCCGGGTGCAGCAGCGCGCTGTCGGCGCTCAGCTCCCGCAGCGTGAGCATGATCCCGGAGGCTCCGACGTACGCCTCCACGCAGCCGTGCTTGCCGCAGCGGCACAGCCGGCCGTCCAGCACGATCGTGGTGTGGCCCCACTCGCCGGCGCTGTTGCTGACACCCCGGTGCAGCGCCCCGCCGAGGACGAGCCCGGCGCCCACGCCGGTGCCGAGGTTGATCACCACGGCGTCCCCGCGCCCGCGCGCGGCCCCGAACCAGAGCTCGGCGACCGCGGAGGCACGCAGCGGGTTGTCCAGGTAGAGGGGGTAGGCGATGTGTTCGGTGAGCAGATCGAGCAGCGGCACCTCGTGCCAGTCCCAGTTGGGCGCGTACTCGGAGGTGCCGGTGGCGCGGTCCACCTGCCCCGGCACGCTCACCCCGACGCCGAGCACCCGGGAGCCCTCGACCCCGGCCTGCGCGACCACCGAGCCGACGGCGGAGGCGACATGGCCGACCACCTGCTCGGGCAGGGACTCGCCGGGGCGTACGTCCTCCTCGGCGCGGGCCAGCACGTTCAGCGCGAGGTCGAACAGCTCGACATGGACGTAGGTCTCCGCGATGTCGACGCCGATCAACGCGCCCCCCGACGCGTTGACCGCGACCAGGCCGCGGGGGCGCCCGCCCGCGGAGTCCTCGAAGCCGACCTCGGTGATCATCCGCAGGTCGAGCAGCTCGCCGACGAGCGTGGCGACCGTGGCGAGGCTCAGCCCCGTGGCGGCCGCCAGCTCCTGCCGGGAGGTCGGTGACGCGGCGATGATCTGGCGCAGCACCTCGTAGCGGTTCGCGGTGCGGATGTCACGTGAGGTGCGCTTCATGAGGTGCCGTCCGTCCCTTCTCGCGGGCCGGGTCGACATCAGCACCGGCGCGGCGCAAGGCTATGGCCTGCGAGGGACTTTCGACAAGGGGTTAGGAAAGGGGGTGGAGGAAGTCGCGCACGAACGCGTTGGTGAACTTGCCGCCCGGGTCCAGCGACCGCACCAGCTCCCGGAAGTCACCGACCCGCGGATACCGCGCACGCAGCTCCTCGGCCGCCATGGTGAACACCTTCCCCCAGTGCGGCCGGGCCTCAAGACCCGCCAGCGCCTCCTCGACCCGCCGCACCACGGGCAGCACGGCCGTCGCGTCCTCGACCCAGGTGAAGTGCAGCGCCATCGTCTCCCGCCCGTACGACGGAGACATCCACTGCTCGTCGGCGGCCACCGTCCGCACCTCGCAGGTCTGGAGCACCGGCGCCACCACCGTACGGATCGCGTCCAGCGCCCGTAGCGCGTCCATGGCGCACGGCCGGGGCAGCAGGTACTCCGACTGGAGCTCGGCGCCGCTGCTCGGGGTGAACTCGGCCCGGAAGTGCGGCAGCCGCTCGTGCCAGGGTCCCGGCACGCCGAACTGCTCGGTGCAGTTGACCGCGGGCATGCCCGGCACCGGGTGCAGCTTCTCGGTCGCGGGCGCGGCCCACGGGAAGTCGGCCAGCGGTTGGTCGGTGCGCCGCTTGAGCCACACCTGCCGGAAGCCCGGCGCGGCCCAGTCGGTGAACAGACTCACGCTGTACGCGGCCCTGGCCACCGTCTCGAACTCCAGCCGCTCCAGCGGCAGTTCGGTGAACACATGCTGCTCCACCTCGAAGGCGGGCTCCAGGTCCAGGGTGAGCGCGGTGACGACACCGAGCGCGCCGAGGGAGGTGACGGCACCGCCGAAACGGGCATCGTCCCGCCCGATCCGCATGCTGTCCCCCTCGGCTGTGACCAGCTCCACCTCCCGCACAGGCGCGGCGAGCGAGCCATTGGCCACCCCCGACCCATGCGTACCGGTGGCGACCGACCCGGCAACGGAGATGTGCGGCAGTGACGCCATGTTCGGCAACGCGAGCCCCTGCCCGTCCACGACCCGCGCCAGCTCCGCGTACCGCACCCCGCCACCGACCCGCACGGTCCGGGCGGCCGTGTCGACGTCGAGCGGTGCGGGCAGCCCGGCGAGCGACACGAGAACCCCATCCGCCCCCGGCTCGGCGATCTCGTTGAACGAGTGCCCACTCCCCAGCACCCGCACCCGCCCACTCCCGGCCACCAGCGCCCTGAGCGCATCGAGCGAGCGCGGCCGGTGCAGCTCCTTGGCGGCGTAGGTGATGTTGCCGGCCCAGTTGGTCACGGTCCCGGTCATGCGGCCCCTTCCCGAGGTTCGAAGATCCGCGGTCACGCTGCCTGGAACCTACCTCGACGGGTAGTCCGGGTACGGGGTCCGGGTGCGGTAGGCCGCCATCAGCCGTTGGCGCTCCTCCGGCGGGAGCGGAGCCAGTGAGGTGACGGCGCCGTCGCTGATCCAGGAGGCGAGCCGTTCGTAGGCGGCGAGCAGGGTGTGGGGGTCGCGTGGGCGATCCGACACCGTCGCGGGGATCTCTCCGTAGGCGTGAAAGCTTCGGAACGGGATCTCGACCTCGCCCCAGTAGCGCTCGCGGTCGTCCGGGTCGAGCCAGGACAGACAGGGAGCGAAGGTCTCGCGGGCGAGGTCGCGCGCTCGTTCGAGCCGCTCCAGTTCGTGGTCCTCGACCGGCATGGGCGTCGGCAGCACTCGTACCGGCCGCGGAGCCGACCGTCGGACGGCCTGCGCCCTCGTGGCTGTGCCTTCGATGCTCTGTGCGTTGTAGGCGAAGCACGCGACGAGGACGTCCGGCAGCGCGACCGTGCAGATGGCAGCGGTGTCCGCGACTCCGGTCCGGCTGTCGATCAGGACGTAGTCGTAGGCCTCGGCCAACCGCCCGCGCAGCGCCTGGAGGAACACGCCGCCGCCGAGTGCCTCGTAGAAACGGGACCAGTTGAAGGTGGTGAGGGCTGCCGCGTAGCTCACCTGCTGCCGTCCGGCGGGCATCAGGTCCAGGCGGCCACCGGAGGGCAGGCGCAGGCCGGTCCCGGTGACATACCGGCTGGGCCGGAGCCAGGTGCGGAGCCAGTCCTCGTCGTCCGGCTCGTCCTCGGACGGCGGCCTGAGCACCTCCCGGACGTACCCCTGGACCAGTTCCAGGATGCCGTCGGTCGACCTCAGGTCGGCGTCGATCAGCAACGGTTGAAGGTAGCGGTGCAGGCCGGGGGCTTCCAGGTCGAAGTCCACGACGAGGACCCGGTACCCGCCCGAGGCAAGGATCCAGCCGACATTGGCCAGCGCCATGGTGCGGCCCACACCGCCCTTGAACGAGTAGAAGGTGACGATTCTGCCCCTGGTGCCGGTCTCAGTCGTCATGGGCTTCGCGGTCTCTCGGCGGGGGCGCAAGGAAGTCGGGCATGCCCAGCAGGGGCGGGGCCGGAGGACCGCTCGGCAGCCGGCGCGGGGGCGCCACGTCCATGAGCTGGTTGGTGGCGACCGCGACCAGGTCGGTGAGCCGATGGTCGAACCCGTCGCTGGTCACGCCGACGAAGAGCGGGTACTTGCGGCGCGCCCGCCTATCCGAGAACACCCTCCTCAGCTCGTCCGGGAGGTCGACCTCATCGTCCTCCCGGAGAACGATCACCCCGGTGAGCGGGCGATTCGCGCGGGCGAAGTCGTCGAGGGCCTCCTGGAGTTCGATGGCGCGAAGGTCCCGCGGGTCGATGATCAGGATGCTGATCCCGGAGAGGCGCTCGGCTTCGTCGAGGCGGTCGGCGAGTGAGCCGTCGATCCTGCCGACGGACATGGTCAGCCCCTGCTCAACGATGACCCGCTCAGCGCGCCGCACGAGGGGTGTGGCACCGGGCGAAAGGAACACCTGGGCGTGTGCGGACGGTCTGGGCACCGGCTGGGCACGGAAGGCCGGGAGGACGGAGGCCAGGTCGAGGTCGGGCGTGGTGGGCAGGCGATAGTGTTCCGCCGCGGTGCGGACCGCGCGCGCGACGGTTGCGACGACCCGGCGATACGGTTCGCCGTTCGGCTCGGTGCGCAGCAGGTGCCGCAGCCCGTGCTGGGCGTACTCCTCACCCATCTCGGGCTCCAGCCACTGGTACCGTGCCGCGCTGTCGGGGAGGGACACGGGCTGGGGCGCCCACATGACGGGGACGAGCGCGCGGGCGTCGACCCCGCTGAACCGTTGATGCCGCCCCAGTCTCTCGGTGAAGGCCGCGAACTCGCTTCCGCAGCGCGGGCTGTTGAAGTACGCCGGTGAGTACAGCGCCACGAAGGTCCGGCAGGAGCCGACGGTACGGCTCAGCCGCGAGAGTTCCTCGAAGGACGGCTGCTCGAAGAAGTCCTCGACCCGGGCGGACAGCTCGGTCATCAGGTCGTTGTAGAAGCGGTTGACGTAAGGGTCTTCAGCGTCGGTCCGCGCCCAGCTGAGGAAGAAGTACGGGGATTCCGTGGTCCGGACGGACCCTGCGGCGGGGACCCGTGACGGGCGGTACGGCCGGGGGACGAAGGCACGCAACCGCGGGCCCGTCCCCGTGACCAGGACCCGTCCCAACGACGTGAGCGGCGGCCTTACCGCTTCGGGGAGCACCGGCTCGTCCAGTCCGTCCACGACGACGATCCAGGGTCGGCGCATGGTGCGCAGCCGGTCGAAGAAGGCTTGGACACCGGCATCGGTGTCGGCCGTGGCGGTCCCCGCGATCACCGCCTCCGCCTCGGCGTACCGGGTGCGGATCTCGGCCACGGTGCTGCCGCTGACCCAGACGGCCAGGTCCACGGTGCGCTCGTCCCATTCCCGGCGCAGAAGGCCCGAGGCGGCATACCGTCGCTGATCCGCCAACTCGCCGCCCAGCACGATCGGTTCGGACCAGTCCTGGTCGGCCAGTTCCTCGGCGAGGACGGCGGCCCCTCCCCGCGGTGCGCGCGGGAGGTCCCCGATCAGGAAGCGGGAGGGGCGCTTCGGGGCGCCGCCGAGGGGAAGGTGCGAGCGCACGGCGTCCAGGAAGCCCGGTTGATGCTCGAGTTCGCTGATGCCGACGACGGTGAACTTGTCCGGTGGGAGGGGCGCCCTGGCAAGCCCCACCAACTCGCGCGTCTGGAATACGGGAGCCCCGATGGGCGCGGACAGCCGCCGCCCACTCGCGGATTCGAAGACAAGCTCGCCCGAGGGGACGCGGCGCAGGACACCGAGCACGACGTCAGGTGATCCTCCAGGAGGTGGGGGGACGATGAGGCGGCACGGCGTGGCCGACGGCGCCCCGAGAGGTTCGGTCCAGGCAGGCGGGGTGAAGTTGCCGGGGTCGACGAGGTCGGAACTGGCGAGGAAGACACCGACCCCGGTGGCCTTGCTGTGCCATATGGGTTGGCACCAGGCCTCGTCGAACTCCTCCACCCGCCGACCACGGGCCCTGATCGCCATCAGCTCGCCATCCAGTGGCGCCACGGCCAGAATCAGCCGCGGCCCCAGAAGAACACCCGTGCCGACATGCTCCAGATGAGTACCCCCGCTCAGCTCGGTCGTCCGCCCGATCCTGCTGATGAGCACCGTCGCCGGGAGTTCCTCACTCCGCCCCGGACCCGCCGCCTCCGCACCCCCGCCCACCCCGAGCCGCCGCCTCGTCGCCAACGACGCCCGGGCGAAGGGCTGTAGCTGAGCTGGGAGTTGGGCCACCGCCTCCGGCAGATGGACGACCGCGGCGATCCCGTGCGGAGCGTGCGGGTGGGCTTCCAGATGCCGGGTGAAGGCGCGCAGGACCTCCCAGGCGTCGTGCGTCGTCAGCTGTGCGCCCAAGCGGGCACGGGCCGGCTCGCGGAAGGTCAGCACCGGATCGTGCCCCGGGACGTGGGTCACGGTGAGCAGTCCGCTGGTGAGGACCTCGGCGAGATCGGCCAACCGGGCTTCGGGTACCGCCTGTTCGCGCAGGGCGTGCAGCAACGGCAGGGTGAGTTCGGGCAGATGGGAGCAGAGGACCGCGAGCCGGACGGCGGGCGCCGAGGCCGTACGGACGAAGGCGTCCGCGAGGGCCTCGGGGTCGACCGGGGGGTCGCCGTGGGCGGGCCTGGGTTGCGGAGGACGCCCGGTGGCCGGGACGAGGACGGCGTCACAACCGACCGGGTCGGTGCCCATCACGGTCTTCGCCCAGCGGCCCAGGGAGTGCGGGGTGCAGGCGGCGACCGGCAGCGCCTGCCAGGGACCGAGTCCCTCCGACGCGCCGGAGTGCGGACGCCAGCGCAGGGGGACCCGGTGGCGCAGGGTGCTGTTGCGGCCGCCGGGGTGGGCGGCGGTGGCGCGTACGGCGGGCAGGTCCAGGGCAGAGCGCCGCCACAGGCGCGGCGGCAGCGGGTCGACCAGGAGCACGGGGACGCGCCGCCCCCAGTCGCTGAGCAACCGCCAGGGTGCCGGGCCGTGCCAGCCGCGGTCCGCGCAGTCGGTGAACACCAGCAGCAGTCGTCGGCCGTGGGCTCCGCTGCCGTGGTGCGGTACGCGGTCCGGCGGAACCCGGGCGCCCCCGTGGTCACGTACGCCCGGCTGACCGTCGGCCCAGGTCCACTTCCAGGTGGACACTTTCCGGAAGACGCCGAGGCCGTCCAGGAGTCGGGTGAGGGCCTGCGCCGTCTCCTCCCACATGGTCATGGACAGGGAAGTGTCCACGAGTGCGACGACCTCGAACCACCGTTCCGCACGGGGCGAGAACAGCGGGACGAGCGGACCGCCGCGCGCGTAGTGGTCGACGGTGGCGTCGATGTCCAGCCGGGACCGGCTGCCGCCGCGCCAGGCCCGGCGGAACGGCTGGAGCGCCCGGCCGACGGCGAGTGTCTCGGGCAGCGCCTCCGCACGGCCCACCGACAGCGGCGTGCCGCGCACCCGGGCACCGCCGCCGGGGGTGTACGCGGAGACGTCCGGGTCGCTCGAAGGCGCGGCCGGCGGCGGGGGCGACTGGCGCGGCGCCGCGGCCGGCGCTGCGGCCGTCCGCGCGGAGGAGTGCTCGGCGGGGGCCGCGGGTCCGGGGCGGTCGGCGGCCGAGCGGGCCGCGGCCAGCCAGACGGCGTCCGCCAGGGTGCGGGCGTCCGCGCCGGCCGGAGCGCACGCCGCCAGCGCGGCGAGCAGCCGGTCGAGGCCGCCCTCAGGCACGGGACAGCTCGGTGAGCAACAGGTCGTGCAGGTCCTGGCGTTGCCTGCCCTCGGGCGCCGAGTCCCCGGTGAGCAGGGCCACCGCGTTCAGCAGCTGGTCGACGGCGAGGTGGTGGCCGCTGTTCGCGCGGGCGACGAACTCCCTGATCAGCTCCAGGGCGTCGTCGTCGGGCAGTTCGCCGAAGTGCGCGCGCAGGATGTCCCGCAACAGGTCCGCCGTCAGCGGTGGCATCGTGTAGCGGACACAGCGGCGCAGGAAGGCCGGTGCGAAGTCCCGCTCGCCGTTGCTGGTCAGCACGATGAACGGGAACTCCGTACAGCGGATCCGGCCCCGCTCGACGGTCGCCGTGTCCCGGCTGTCCCAGAGCCGGACGGCGACCTTGTGCCGCCGGTGGCGGACGAGTTCCGGGATCTCGTACTCGCCGCGCTCCAGTACGTCGAGCAGGTCGCCCGGCAGGTCCAGGTCGCTCTTGTCGATCTCGTCGATGAGCAGGGCACAGGGGCGCTCCGCCGGGAGCAGGGCGGTGCCCAGGGGGCCGAGCTGGAGGAAGGGGGCGATGTCGTCGCCGTGCCGGCCCGCGAGGCGGTGCTGGCGGGCGGTCCGGCCGGTGGCGCCGCGCAGACTCTGGGCGTGGATGCGGCCCAGGGCGTCGTAGCGGTAGAGCGCCTCGGCAAGGGTGCTGCGCGAGGTGATGTGCCAGCGCAGCACCGGCCCGAGGGCCAGCTCGTGCGCGACCTGCTCGATGACCGTGGACTTCCCGGAGCCGGCCGGCCCGGTCACGAGCAGCGGGCGGCGCAGGTGCAGCGCCGCGTTCACAGCGTCGGCGAGCCCTTCCGGTGGCTGGTACTCGCGGTGCTGGGAGGCGCGTGGGAAGGTCCGCCACGGCGGGGGCGGGGCCAGCGCGGCCCGTCGCTGTACCCCGTCCCCTTGGTAATAGGGCTTCCAGGTCACGACTCTTCCTCCAGCGCGGTGACGACACGTCGTTCGAACGGGCGGCAGAACTCCAGCCAGTGCTCGTCGTGCCAGACAGCCCGGACGTCACCCAGACACGTCGGACAGTCCTGATGAGCCTTCCAGCGGTCGCGGTAGGCGTCGGCGAAGCCCCCCGGCAGGGTGTGCCACTGCTGCCGCACCACACTCCGCATGCGGTCGTCCGCCGCGGGGACGTCCGGGCGGGGCCACAGCACGATGGGCGCGTAGGGCAGGAACAGGTCCAGGAGGTCCGGCAGGTCCTCGGGGTGGTGGTCCACGCCCACCGCCGTGGCGTACTGCCCGGCGCGCAGCGCGAACTCCAGTCCGCCGCGGTCGTGCAGGATTCGCGCGTCGACCCACTCCACGGGGACCTGCCCGCAGGCGGCCATGGCCTGGAGGGACTTGCGCGCGGCGTCGTTGGCCTCCGCGTTGCCCTTGGCGGGGTCGAGCCGGCCGCTCCAGCGGACCACGACGGTGTGATGGGCGCCCAGGAAGTGGTGACCGACCGTCTCCTCCTCGGGCCACCACTCGGCCACCAGGTGGGCGGGCGCGGCCACGTCCACGTTCACCAGCAGGTCCGGGGCGGGCAGTTGGCCGCGTGCCCAGGACAGTGCCTGCTCGATGGCCCGGACCGCCCCGGCGCGGTCGGGGGAGACCCGGGGAGAGGTCCACTGTGCCGGGCGCTCGGTGCCGCCGCGCACGAGATGGGCCTCCACCTCCTCCGGCCAGCCCGTCCACCCTCCGGCCAGGCTGATGACCAGCCGCAGCCGCTGCTGTTCGCGGTCCGCAGCGAAGTCCCTGAGCGCGTCGTTGAACCAGGTGGTGACCCGGTGCTCGCGGGCCCAGGCGCGCAGCGGGCTGTGCTCGCCGCCGAGTCCGGTGAGGTCGGCGACCGCCGCGAGGAACCGGGCCAGTCCCGCTCCGGGCTCGCCGTCGGCCGGCTGGGCCCTGAGGGCGGCGTACTCCAGCAGGCCGGGCAGCAGCCGCCCGCCCTCCGGCAGGGGCGGGAGACCGGCCAGTCGCCCGGCGGTGCGCAGCAGGTCGCTGGTGAGGGTGTCGCCCACCGCGTCCTCCACGAGGTCCGACAGGCGCACGCACTCCCGCAGCGCCGTGGTCACCTCGACCACCCGTTCCCGCCATACGGGGTCCGCCTCGCCCTCGGCCCGGCCCGCGACGGCGAAGTCGCGCAGCTCCTCCAGCACGGTGGGGGTCAGCCGCTCGGGGAGGCTGCCGGCCGGTGTCCGCCACATCTCCACCGCCTCCCGCAGCACTTGGCGCCCGAGGGGTCCTACGCTCTCCCCGGACGCGACCGCGGTGTGCCGCGCGTTGCGGGCCAGCCACAGCCTCTGCAGGGCGCAGGGGTCGTTGTCGTACTCGGCGCGTCCCACGGTCTGGGGACCGACCCGTCTGCGCAGTGTCTCGGTGAGGGTGCGGTCCACGTAGAGCGCGCCGCCGGCGTCGGCGAGTCCTTCCCGTATCACCTCGGTCACGGCGAAGGTCAGCTTCAAGTCGCGGGCGGCCTCTCCGGCGACCGCGGCGGTCAGCACGGCCAGCCGGGCCCGGCCCGCCCGCACCCCGCCCGCGAGCCGGCGGGCGTCCGGCATCGCGCCGCTGGCGTGGCAGGTGTCGACGAGGGCGATGACGCCGTCCACGCCCACCGTGTCGGCGGCGTCGGACAGCAACTGCCCGACGGGTACGGCGGAGCCGGTGTCCTCGGTCGTGGACTCGCCGACCATGTAGTACAGGTCGGTCTCCTGCGGCGGGGTGAACCCGTGTCCGAGCAGGGCCACCACCAGCACCGCCGAGTCGGCCCGCGCCCGGGCGCGGGCCTCGGTCATGGCCGTGCGGACGTCCTCCGGTGAGAGGTCGTCGCCGATCAGCAGGGACCGGTGGTCGCCGATCCGCCGGGTGCAGCCGCCGAGCGACGGATCGGTCAGGACGGTGTGCAGATCCCGCGCCGCCCGCACGAGCCCCGTCAGCCGGCCCATGGAACGGCACTGGGCCGCGACGACCAGAACATGCCGCGCTCTCGCCGCCGTCATCGCTTCAGCGCCTCGACGACGGGCCCGGCGACAGCGGTCTGCCGCAGGTATTTCGTGGCCGTGTGCACCCAGATCCCGTCGGAGTCGACCCGGTGGCTGTCGGGCAGCACGCCTGCCCGGTTCGGCAGCATCCAGTCCTGGATCCGGGGGCGGCAGACGACGATGTCGTCCCGGTCCCAGAAGTTCAGCCACCGCTCGACGGGTTCCGGGGTGCGCGGAGGACGTGGGTGGATCCGGTGCAGCACCGCCGTGGCCGTGGCGAGCGGGGAGCCGAGCGTGATCAGCAGCCGGACCGGTCCCGAGTAGTGCTGAAGGGCCTCGAAGGCCACCACGGTGCCCAGCGAATGGGCGACGACCACGAGCGGACGCCCGGGATCCAGGCCCCGGAGCACTCGATCCCGGACCCGTGTGTCCAGGCACCGGCCGCCGCCGTCCGGCTCGCCCCGCCCGAGATAGCGGCCCACCTGGGAGAGCTGCCCCAGCAGGGAACGTCCGCTCGCCCACTGGGCGGCCCGGCGCAGCCCCGGTATCTGGAGCAGCGTGGTCAGGACGCCGGCCAGGATCCGCAGGGGCTCGCCGATGCCCTGTGTCTGCTCGTCCGACAGTTGCTGCCGGGCGTTCTCCACCATCCTCAGCAGATCCGGAGCCTGTCGCTCCAAGGCCTGGTGCGCGAGCTCCTCGGTCAGCTCCGCGACGAGGCGGGACAGAAAGGCCTCGTCGTTCTGTGACGGCCCGAAGGTGTCCCCTTGTGCCCCCCGGTCCAGGAACAGGTCGCTGTAGTCGGCGAACCGCACATCGGCCGGCCACCCCTGGGTGAGCCGGGAGACGGCGTCGCTGTGCCCAGCCCTGCGCGCCCCGTCGGCCAGGGAATCCAGCCACGCCCGCCGTTCCCGATCGGCGTCCCGCAGGCCGCCGATCCCGTGCACGAAGAGCAGCTGAGCGCTGCCCGAAGCCGTCACCCGTCCCCCCGCGGTGCTGCCGCGACACATCGTGTAGCGATGCATATCAGATGAGGTGACGCGTTTGCGTGGGAACGTCAAAACACCTCGGGCCCCCGGCGACGGGCCGACGAGGGACCCGGTACCGGCCTCGGGCACGCAGGGGCATACCGTGAGGAGTCGAACGCCTGAGCCGGGAGGAGACACGGGATGGGCAGCCGTACCGCGCTGGTCGAGGATCTGATGGAGCGGTTTCCGCATGTGCCGCGGGAGGCCGTTTTCAAGGAGGACCTGCTCCGCGGCGGTGTCGCCTTCGACGCGTCCGCGCTGAGCGACAACGAGGCCGGCGAGGTGAAGCCGAAGTCGTACTTCATCTTCTCCTTCGACCACGGCACCCTGCCCGAGCTGGGCGAGGCCGCGCTGCGCCGGCCGCCGGAGGAGATCATCCTCACCGGTGGGCCGTACGACCTGCGGCGGACCGTGGTGTCCGTGCGGGTCAATCCGTCGTCGCCTTATCGCGTCGCCGCCGACGAGGACGGCATGCTCGGGCTGTACCTCGACGGCAAGCGGATCTCCGACGTCGGTGTGCCGCCGATGCCGGAGTACTACCGGCACAAGCTCTCCAACGGGAAGTCCGTGATGGAGGTCGCCCCGACCATCCAGTGGGGCTATCTGATCTACCTCACCGTCTTCCGGGTCTGCCAGTACTTCGGCGCCAAGGAGGAGTGCCAGTACTGCGACATCAACCACAACTGGCGCCAGCACAAGGCGGCCGGGCGGCCGTACACCGGGGTCAAGGACGTGGAGGAGGTGCTGGAGGCGCTGGAGATCATCGACCGGTACGACACCGCCAAGGCGTCCACCGCGTACACGCTGACCGGCGGCGCGATCACCAAGACCGTCGGCGGCCGTGACGAGGCCGACTTCTACGGGCGGTACGCCAAGGCCATCGAGGAGCGGTTCCCGGGGCGGTGGATCGGCAAGGTCGTGGCGCAGGCGCTGCCGCGTGACGATGTCCAGCGGTTCAAGGACTACGGCGTGCAGATCTACCACCCCAACTACGAGGTGTGGGACGAGTATCTGTTCAAGATGTACTGCCCGGGCAAGGAGCGGTACGTCGGCCGGGACGAGTGGCACAAGCGGATCCTGGACTCGGCGGAGATCTTCGGCGCGCGCAATGTGATCCCCAACTTCGTGGCGGGCGTGGAGATGGCCGAGCCCTTCGGGTTCAAGACGGTCGACGAGGCGATCGCGTCGACCACCGAGGGCCTGCGGTTCTTCATGTCCCAGGGCATCACGCCCCGCTTCACCACCTGGTGCCCGGAGCCTACGACCCCGCTGGGCAAGGCCAACCCGCAGGGCGCCCCGCTGGAGTACCACATCCGGCTGCTCCAGGCGTATCGGCAGACGATGGAGGAGTTCGGTCTCTCCTCGCCTCCCGGCTACGGCCCGCCCGGACCTGGCCGCGCGGTCTTCTCGGTGAGCTCCTTCATGGATAGTCTGCCCGCCGCGGAGCCGACACCTGTGTGACGGAAGGTGAGCACGGGGCGCCCGGGATCTGTACAACTCCTCGGAGCCGAGGGGCCGGACGGGCGCCCGTGACATTTGAATAGCGCGCTTGTCAGTTGTGTCGAATACGTGAAAGGGTCGTGCTCTGCCGCGAGGTTCCCCCCAACTCCATTGCCAATATGGCGAGTTGACCTCGCTATGGATGCAGGAGACCCATGCCCGACCTGCCGACCCCCCAGGACGCCACCGAGGCCGCGCTGTTCTCCGAGTGCTGGGACGCCGTGCTCTCGTACGCCGACCTGTGCACGGCCGGCTCCACCGCGGCCCATGAACTGGCCACGGAGGCGTTCTCGACCGGTATGCGCGAGGTCCGCGCCGCCGAGTCTTACGGCACCCGCTACGCCGGCCGCCGCTCCCCCCGACTGCCCCGGATACCCCTGCTGCTGACCGCCGTACGCACCACGGCGGCCGACTGGGAGGTCTCGGGCCGGGGCAACCGGCTCGACCCCGATCTGCGGCTGTGGCTCAACTCCACCAAGGCCGCCCGCTACTCCGGACCCCCGCAGAGCCGCCCGCTCGCCCTGCGCGGTCTGCGCGACATGCAGCAGCCGGACGCCGAACTGCTGTGGCTGGCCGAGGTGGAGGCGCTGCCGCTGTCCGTGGTGGCCCGCCGGCTCGGCCTCGACCCCGCCACCCTCTCCGACGAACTCGCCCAGGTGCGCGGCCTGTTCCGGGACCGCTGCCACCGCAACCATCTCGACGCGCCGAAGGACCCGCAGTGCCGCGGCTATGTCCGGCTGCTCGACGCGGTGACCCGCTCACCCATCGCCGACACCCCGGACGACCTCTCCCGCCACCTCGCCACCTGCGTGGACTGTTCCGAGGCCGCCGCCTGTCTGCGGCTGCACGGCCTCGGACTGCCCGCCGCCCTGGCCGGCGGCGTCATCGGCTGGGGCGGCCTCGCCTACCTGGAGCGCCGCCGCCGCGCCGCCGAGGTCCGCCTCGGTGCCGGACGCCCCGAACTTCCCGCCCCGGACGGCGCCGCCGACCTCGCCGCGCAGAAGGCGAAGGCGGTGCGCGGCGGGCTCCTGGTCGCGGCCGTCCTGGTGTCCCTGCTCGCCCTCGGGGTGTCGCTGATGCCGTTCGGCGGATCCGGCTCCGGCGGCGACGCGGCCGGTGACCCCGGGGACCGTCAGCCGGTGGCCGACAACCCCGGCGCGTCCTTCGAGCCCTCCGCGGAGGACACGGACACCGGCGCGAGCGACTCCCCGCCGGCCTCCGCCGACGCCACCGGGTCCGCCACGGCCAGCGAGGACCCCGACCCCGAGCCCCAGGGCACCTCCACCACCACGGCGGGCGCCGGCCCCGAGACGAGCGCCCCCGCCGACTGCCGGGTCCGCTACGACCTGGTCAACCAGTGGCCCGACGGCTTCCAGGCCACCGTCACCGTCACCACCGAACGGCCCCTGGACACCTGGCGCGTGGCCTGGTCCTTCCGCGACGGCCAGCACATCGGCCAGATGTGGGACGCGAGCTTCGGCCAGAACGGCTCCCGGGTCACCGCGACCGCGGCCGAGTACAACCGGACGGTCCCCGCCGACGGCACTCTGAGCTTCGGCTTCATCGCGTCCTGGCAGGGCAGGAACGCCCCGCCGCACGCCTTCGAGCTGAACGGCCGGGAGTGCGGCACGGCCTGATTAATTCGATTGACGGCCCGTGGTGGGCCCCGGGTACTGTGACGGAGTTCGTTACGAGCGTGCTGTGAAGGAGGTGTCGACCGATGGCTGTCATTGCGATGGGCGCTGCCCGCATCCAGGAATCCATCACGTCCACCTCCGTGGCCACCGGCTGACCCACCACACACCGCCGGGGCCCACCCTTGTGAAGGGTCACCTCGTTGACTTCCACCTCTGTTTTCTCCGCGTTGGCTCCCTACGGCTGGGACGCCGAATGGGCCGACGCGTTCACCCCGCACGACGCCGAAGGGCTGTTGCCCGGACGGGTCGTCCGGGTCGACCGCGGGCAGTGCGACGTGGTCACCGCCGACGGGATGCTGCGCGCCGACACCGCCTTCGTCACACCGCACGATCCGCTGCGGGTCGTGTGCACCGGTGACTGGGTCGCCGTCGAACCCGGCGGCAACCCGCGCTACGTACGGACGTATCTGCCGCGCCGTACCGCCTTCGTGCGCTCCACCTCCTCCCAGCGCTCCGAGGGGCAGATCCTCGCGGCCAACGTCGACCACGCCGTCGTGGCGGTGTCGCTCGCCGTCGAACTCGACCTCGGGCGCATCGAACGGTTCCTCGCGCTGGCCTGGGAATCGGGCGCGCAGCCCGTGGTCGTGCTGACCAAGGCGGACCTCGTGCCGGACGCGGTGACGCTCTCCCATCTCGTGCAGGACGTCGAGACGACCGCGCCCGGGGTGCCGGTGCTGACCGTCAGCGCCCATCTCGACGAGGGCCTCGACGTCCTCACCGCCGTCGTCGGCGGCGGTACGTCCGTGCTGCTCGGCCAGTCCGGCGCGGGCAAGTCGACCCTGGCCAACGCGCTGCTCGGGGCCGACGTCATGGACGTCCAAGCCGCCCGGGACGTCGATGGCAAGGGGCGGCACACCACGACCACCCGGAACCTGCTGGCGCTGCCGGGCGGCGGGGTGCTGATCGACACCCCGGGGCTGCGCGGCGTCGGGCTGTGGGACGCCGAGTCGGGGGTCGGGCAGGTCTTCGCCGAGATCGAGGAGCTGGCCGGGCGGTGCCGGTTCCACGACTGCGCCCACGAGAGCGAGCCGGGGTGCGCGGTCCTCGCCGCCATCGACTCCGGCGAGCTGCCGGAGCGACGGCTCGACAGCTATCGCAAGCTGATCCGGGAGAACCAGCGCATCGTCGCCAAGACGGACGCCCGGCTGCGCGCCGAGATCCGCCGGGACTGGAAGCGCAAGCACGCGGAGGGCCGGGCGGCCATGGAGGTGAAGCGCAACGGGCGGCTGTGACACCAAGCAGCCCGGGGAGGTCATCGTGGTGTCCGAATCCCGCCAGCGCCGGCCTCGGAACTGACCGAGACTGGTACGCGTGATGGACGAGGACACCAGGTACGAGGCGGTGCGCAGCCGGGACGCCCGGTTCGACGGCGAGTTCTTCTTCGCCGTCGAGACCACCGGCATCTACTGCCGCCCGAGCTGCCCCGCCGTCACCCCCAAGCGCCGTAACGTCCGCTTCTTCACGACCGCCGCCGCCGCGCAGGGCTCGGGATTCCGGGCCTGCCGGCGGTGCCGCCCGGACGCCGCGCCCGGCTCGGCCGCGTGGAACGTCCGCGCGGACGTCGTGGGCCGGGCCATGCGGCTGATCGGCGACGGGGTTGTGGACCGGGAGGGCGTGGCCGGGCTCGCCGGACGGCTCGGCTACAGCCCCCGCCAGGTGCAGCGGCAGCTGACCGGCGAGCTGGGCGCCGGACCCGTCGCGCTGGCCCGTGCCCAGCGGGCCCACACCGCGCGCGTCCTGCTCCAGACCACCGGCCTGCCGATCACCGAGATCGCGTTCGCCGCCGGATTCGCCAGCGTCAGGCAGTTCAACGACACCATCCGGACCGTCTACGCCCGCACCCCCAGCGAACTGCGCCGCGCCGCCACCGGGGCCTCCCGCCGGCCCGCCGCCCCGACCGCCGGTATCCCGCTGAGGCTCGCCCACCGCGGCCCCTACCGCTCCGGCGCCGTCTTCGACCTGCTCCAGGCCGAAGCGGTACCCGGCGTGGAGGACGTCAGCGGCATCCCGGGCCGCCGCACCTACCGCCGCACCCTGCGCCTGCCGCACGGCACCGGCATCGTCGCCGTCGACGAGCTGCCCGGCAGCACCAGGACCGACACCGGCACCCACCCCGGCGGCTGGCTCGACGCCCACCTCCACCTCACCGACCCCCGCGACCTCACCACCGCCGTCCAGCGCCTGCGCCGCCTGTTCGACCTGGACGCCGACCCCTACGCCGTGGACGAGCGGCTCGGCGCCGACCCCCGGCTCGCCCCGCTGGTCGCCGCCCGCCCCGGACTCCGCTCACCCGGCGCCGCCGACCCCGAGGAACTCGCCGTACGGGCGCTGGTCGGGCCCGCCGGTGCCGAGCGGCTGGTGCGGGCCTACGGGAAGGCGCTGGACTCGCCCTGCGGCAGCCTCACCCACCTCTTCCCGGAACCGGCCGTCCTCGCCGAGGCCGAGCCGCACGGCACCCTGGGCGCGCTCACCGCCGCCCTCGCCGACGGCGCCGTACGCCTGGACGCGGGCGCCGACCGGGACGACACCGAGGCGGCGCTGCTCGCGCTGCCCGGCCTCGACCCCCGTACCGTCGCCGTCGTGCGCACCCGCGCCCTCGGCGACCCGGATGTCGCCCCGCCCGGCATGGACATCCCCGACAACTGGCGCCCCTGGCGCTCTTACGCCGTACAACACCTGCGCGTGGCAGGGGAGTTGGAGTGACCGTCATGACCATGCAGTGGACGCGCCTGGACAGCCCCGTCGGCTCGCTCCTGCTCACCGCCGACCCGGAGACCTGCGCGCTGACCTCGCTGTCCGTGCCAGGCCAGAAAGGCGGCCGCACGGTCCAGGAAGGCTGGCTGCACGACCCCGGCGCCTTCCGGGACGTCGAGGAGCAGCTCGCCGCCTACTTCGCGGGGGAGCTGAAGGAGTTCCGGCTGCCGCTGCGCGCCGAGGGCACCGAGTTCCGCCGGAAGGTGTGGGCCGCGCTCGACACCGTGCCCTACGGTGCCACCACCACGTACGGCGAGATCGCCGCGCGGATCGGCGCCTCCCGCGCCGCCGTCCGGGCCGTCGGCGGCGCGATCGGCGCCAACCCGCTGCTGATCGTCCGCCCCTGCCACCGGGTGATCGGCGCGGACGGCTCCCTGACGGGGTACGCGGGCGGCCTGGAGCGCAAGACGGCCCTGCTCACGCTCGAACACGCGCTGTAGTGGGACTGGCCGTCAGCCCCAGATGACCAGGCCCAGCCACGCCCCCGCGATCAGCAGACAGGTGAACAGTTCCGCCAGCACGCTGGAGCCGCCCGAGCGCATCGCCGTGCGCAGGGCGGCCCGCGCCTCCGCGTGGCGGCCCAGGCGCAGGCGTTCCTCCAGATAGATGCCGCCCATGAAACCGGGGATGGCGCCGATCACCGGGAGCAGAAGGAAGCCGAGGAAGGCACCCGCGCCCGCGTACACGCCCATCCGGCGGGTGGCGCCGCTCTCGCGCAGCCGTCTGGGCGGCAGGGCCCAGCGGACCACCTGGGAGAGGAACAGGGCGACGGTCGCCGCGCACAGCAGCACCCACGCCTCCGGCCGCGGATCCTTCAGCGCCCACCACATGACCGCGGCCCACACCAGCCACGATCCCGGCACACCGGGCACGAGCACTCCGCACAGGCCGAGCAGGATGACCATGCCGACCAGCAGGAGATCCCACACTCCCATCTGACCAGAGTGCCGGAGCCCCGGGACCCCCGCAGGTCAGCGGCGCCGGGCCACGCGGCGACTCACTTCTCCCCTTTTCGTCACCCTGTTCGCCCCCTCACCCGATTTTCGGGTTGCCCCGTTTTCATCCGGCTCTGCCGGTGGACAATTAGGGGCATGAGCCAGCAGGGGGGAAGGCCCACCGGTCGGGACGACGACTGGTGGACGCAGCTGTACGACGACACCAGGGCGGACACGGGGCCTACGGCGGCCGAGGACTCCCTGGACGACAGGTTCGCCTCGGCGGCGACGACGGTGACCACTGGGGCGGCGCCCGTCCCCAAGCAAGGCGGCACCCCGCCGGCGCGGGCGAGCGATCCACCCCCGACGCCGATCCCGGCGCCGCGTACCGAGCAGCCGTCCCTCGTCGACTACGTAGGCTCCGGCCCGCCCACCTACGCGGCCGAACCCACAGCCCTCCCTCCCGCGGACCCCGACGACCTGGACGACCTCGTCGCCGACACGGTCCTCGACGGCGCCCACTACGGCACCTGCACCCTCCGCGCCGCCTCCGTCCGGGGCGACTCCGCTCGCTACCGGGGCGAACCGCGCCGGGACTCCCTCCTCACCGCCCGCTTCGGCTCCGGCGACACCGCGCTGGTGCTCGTCGCCATGGCCACCGGCGCCCGCGCCACCCCGGGCGCCCACCGCGCCGCGGCCGAGGCCTGCTTCTGGATCGGCAGGGCGGTCGGCCGCAGTCACGCCCGGCTCGCCGAGGACCTGCGCGCCGCCCGCCGCGGCGACCTCAAGTCCGGCCTGCACCGCCTCACCGACCGCAGCCTCGGCAAACTCCGCGCCAGCGCCACCGAACAGGGCATCGACCCGGAGGAGTACGCGGCCACCCTGCGCTGTCTTCTGCTGCCCGCCGACCCCGACTGCCGTACCCGGGTCTTCTTCGGCGTCGGCGAGGGCGGCCTGTTCCGTCTGCGGGACGGCGAGTGGCAGGACATCGAGCCCCGGGTCACGGACGCCGTCGGCGAGGCCGTCGTGGGCTTCGGCTCGCCGCCGTCCGAGACGCCGGAGGGCGACCGGCTCACCATGGACCTGGGCATCCCCACACCGCCGAGCCCCTACGAGCCCGCCCCCGAACCGGCCCGCGAGCCCTTCCGCTTCCGCGCCTCGGTGGCCCGTCCGGGTGACACGCTGCTGATGTGCACCGGTGGGCTCGCCGAACCCCTGCGCGGTGAGGCGGAACTCGCCCACCACCTCACCGGCCGCTGGTCCGGCCCCACCCCGCCCGGCCTCGCCGCCTTCCTCGCCGACACCCAGGTCCGGGTCAAGGGCTACGCCGACGACCGTACGGCCGCCGCCGTCTGGGAGAGCTGACCGAGCGAAGCGCCCGGCCCTGTGCCTCCAATGGAACCCAAGGGATCGAAGGCGACCCGAGGCGACCGAAGGGGCACCCGCAGCCATGGCCAAGCAGAACGTCGCGGAACAGTTCGTCGACATCCTCGTCCGCGCCGGGGTCGAGCGCCTCTACGGCGTCGTCGGCGACAGCCTCAACCCCGTCGTGGACGCGGTGCGCCGCACCTCCGGCATCGAGTGGGTGCACGTCCGCCACGAGGAGACCGCCGCCTTCGCGGCCGGCGCGGAGGCGCAGATCACCGGGAGGCTCACGGCCTGCGCGGGCTCCTGCGGCCCCGGCAACCTCCATCTCATCAACGGCCTCTACGACGCCCACCGCTCCATGGCCCCCGTCCTCGCCCTCGCCTCGCACATCCCCTCCAGTGAGATCGGCCTCGGCTACTTCCAGGAGACCCATCCGGACCGGCTGTTCGCCGAGTGCAGCCACTACAGCGAGCTGATCTCCAGCCCGCAGCAGATGCCGCGGCTGCTCCAGACCGCCATCCAGCACGCCGTCGGCCGCTCCGGCGTCAGCGTGGTCGCCCTCCCCGGTGACATCGCCGACCGGCCCGCCCCCGCCAAGCCCGTCGAGACCGCCCTGGTCACCACCCGGCCCACGGTCCGCCCCGGCGACACCGAGATCGACCGGCTCGTCCGGATGATCGACGCGGCCGACAAGGTCACCCTCTTCTGCGGCAGCGGCACCGCGGGCGCGCACGCGGAGGTCATGGAGTTCGCCGAGAAGATCAAGTCCCCGGTCGGACACGCGCTGCGGGGCAAGGAGCACATCCAGTACGACAACCCCTATGACGTCGGGATGAGCGGCCTCCTCGGCTACGGCGCGGCCTACGAGGCCACCCACGAATGCGATCTGCTGATCCTGCTCGGCACGGACTTCCCGTACAACGCCTTCCTGCCCGACGACGTGCAGATCGCCCAGGTCGACGTCCGGCCCGAACACCTCGGCCGCCGCTCCAAGCTGGACCTCGCGGTGTGGGGCGATGTGCGCGAGACGCTGCGCTGTCTGATCCCGCGGGTGCGGGCCAAGGAGAACCGGCGCTTCCTCGACAAGATGCTGAAGAAGCACGCCGACGCGCTGGAGGGCGTCGTCAAGGCGTACACCAGGAAGGTCGAGAAGCATGTCCCGATCCACCCCGAGTACGTCGCCTCGGTGTTGGACGAACTCGCCGACGACGACGCGGTGTTCACCGTCGACACCGGGATGTGCAATGTCTGGGCCGCCCGCTACATCACGCCCAACGGCCGTCGCCGGGTGATCGGTTCCTTCTCTCACGGCTCGATGGCGAACGCGCTGCCCATGGCGATCGGCGCCCAGTTCACCGACCGCCGCCGCCAGGTCGTGTCGATGTCCGGCGACGGTGGATTCGCCATGCTGATGGGCGACTTCCTGACCCTCGTGCAGCACGACCTGCCGGTGAAGGTCGTGCTGTTCAACAACTCCTCGCTCAGCATGGTGGAGTTGGAGATGCTGGTCGCGGGACTGCCCTCGTACGGCACCGGTAACAAGAACCCCGACTTCGCGGCCGTCGCCCGCGCCTGCGGTGCCTTCGGCGTCCGGGTGGAGAAGCCCAAGCAGCTGGCCGGCGCCCTCAAGGACGCCTTCCGGCACAAGGGCCCGGCCCTGGTCGACATCGTCACCGACCCCAACGCCCTCTCCATCCCACCGAGGATCAGCGCCGAGATGGTCACCGGCTTCGCCCTGTCCGCCTCGAAGATCGTCCTCGACGGCGGAGTGGGCCGCATGCTCCAAATGGCCCGCTCCAACCTCCGCAACATGCCGCGGCCCTAGCTGTACGGCCCCCACTTCCGGTTCAGCGTGTCGTACATGTACCGGGGCAGGCCCTCGATCGCGGTGGTGCGGAAGGGGCGGCCCTCGTCGTCTATGCGGATCGTGCCGGTGCGGCCCTGGGAGGACCAGTCCAGTTCGAGGTACCAGCGGCAGTCGCAGCCCTCGGTGCCGGCGGTGACCAGCAGGACCTCGGGGTCCTCGGCGGAGACCCGGTAGGGCAGGCGCATCGCCGGGATGGTGGTGCCGGAGTCGTTGCCGTCGGCCGGGCGGGCGATCGGGCGGTCCTTGTCCAGGTCGACGTCGAAGAAACGCGGGGTCACCGCTCCGCCGCAACCCTGATCCATGGCATAGGAGTTGCCCTCGACGGGCGCCGCGCGCCCGACCACCCGGACCCGCAGCGCCTCCAGCACCACGGCCGTGGACGACTTGCCCTGCACCGAGATCCGCACCATCGTGTTCCGCCCGTGCACCGCGCCCTGCGACCCGGCCCAGGTCCGGGCGTCCTGCGGGGGCGGGGGCGGCGCCACCTTCGCCGGGGGCCGGTCGATGACGTAGTCGTGCCCGCAGCCCTGCGCCCACATATGCGAGTCGGCGCTCCAGGTGAGCGGCGTCCCGCCGGCGTTCGCGCCCTTCGAGGGCGGCGCGCCGGTGCCCGGCTCGGTGGTGGACGAGGAGGGCTTCCCCGAACCGCTCTTCGAAGGCGACGGGTTGGTGGCTGAGGGCGAGGCGGAGGCGGTGGGGGAGGGGCTCTTCGTGACGCCCGGCACGGACGTCCGGGACGCCGCGGCCCCGCCCTTCCCGCCGCCCCGCTCGCCCCGGTCGGTGTCCAGCGCGGTCAGTGTGCCCAGGGTCGCGAGCAGCACGGAGCCCACGGCCGCGGCGACGGTGATCCTGCGGCGGCGGTACCAGGGGCGGGGGCGCGGTGGGGTGGACACCGGTTCGGGCGTCGCGTCGCCGACTTCGGGTTCGGGTTCGACGGCGACCTCGGCTTCCGGCTCCGCCCCAGCGCCCTCGGTCTCCTCCGCCCCCGCCACCGCCCCCCGGGGCCGCTGCCGAGCCGCCACCGCCAGGAGCCACCGCCGGTGGAGTTCCATGCGTTCCTCCGCCGTCGCCCCGCACAGCGCGGCGAAGCGCTCCACCGGGGCGAAGTCCTGGGGGACCGCGTCCCCGGCGCAGTAGCGGTGCAGCGTGGAGGTGTTCATGCCCAGCCGACGGGCCAGCGAGCCGTAACTGCGATCGGTCCGTTCCTTGAACTGCCGCAGCAGCGCCGCGAACTCGGCTACCTCGTCCTGTGCCGACACCCTTCCCCCGTGTGCTCCCGCCCGGGACGGCATCCCAGGCACCCCATATACCTGCACGTCAGACGGCCTGGGATGGTTCCACCGGCAGGGAAGCGGCATCCCCTGTTGCGTCCGGGTCCTGTGACCGCTGATGCTCTTGGTGTCGCACCGACGACCGGCGGACCGACCAGCCGGCGGCGCGGTGACGACGACCCGCACCCACACTTACCCACGGGGGACACCCATGCCCAAGCGCACCCGAGCAGGCGCGGTCACCGTATGCGCCCTCGCCGGCCTCACCGTCGGCGCGGCACTCACCGTACCGGCCGGCGCCGCACCGCAGGCGGCGAACTCGCCCCGCTTCCTGTCGGCCTCCGAACTCCCGCCGCACCCCTCGTCCACCTGGACCGCCGGAAAGGTCAAGGGCGGCGTGCCGGTCGAGCTGCGGTTCTGCCTGGGGGACGCGCTGCTCGCCCATGACTCCAGCTACCGCCCGTTCCGCACCGACCTGGACACCAGCGCCCGGCAGCTGACCGTCGTCGTGGGCACCAACGCCAAGGCCAAGGCCCTCGCGAGCAGCCTCAACAAGCACATCAAGTCCTGCGCGGGGCGGATCGAGGCCGCCGACCCGGAGGTCGAGGCCAGGTACAAGTCCTACGGCTCGCTGCCCGTCGAGGAGGGCGCCCGCGTGCACGGTCTGCACACCGAGACCTCCTGGGGCGCCACCGACATCGGGCTGCTCTCGGTCGGCCGGGACGGCAGGACCGTCACGGTCGTGGACTGGTCGCAGATGGGCGACTTCTCGGACGCTCCGGTGGCCGCCTTCAAGAAGACCACCACCAAGGCCGTCAACAAGCTCTACTGACCACAGCACCGCCGGGGGGCACCAGGGCCGCCCTCTCGCCACGGGGGTCGGGAGGGCGGCCCCGCGTATCCCGCCCCGGCGGTCGGATACGGCCGGATCGGCAGACGGGGATGCGCAGTTCGGCCGATGCCCCCTGGTCGGCCGTGGGGCCGGCGCTTCACCTGTCGGCCGTGTCCCGTCTCCACGGGGTTCGCCGTCCCCGTGCCCACCAGGGTGAATCCTGTACTCAACCGCACGCGGAACCTCCGCTTCCCCAGTCGTGCGCCCGGCCGTTCATCCGCCCGCGACCCCTTCGTGGCCGAACGTCTGGTAGTTGACGATTCGACATGACTGCCCCGTGCCCGAGCGGGCATGGATCCCGTGAACGTGTTCGAGGAGGGGAACGACATCGGCACGCGGGCGGGGGTCATGAAGAGGCAGGCACGAGGGGGCGGTCCCATCGCGATCGGGGCCTTCTCGGCGGACACGGAGGATACGGCGGACGGCGTCGCGGAACGGGCGCCGACCTGCGGGCTCAGGCGCAGACTCGGGCGCGCCGACCTCAGGGCGGTGCCCGCGGCGCGCAAAGAGCTCAGGGAGCTGCTGCACGACTGGGGCAGGCCCGGACGCTCCGAGATAGCCGAGCTGCTGACCAGCGAACTCGTCACCAACGCACTGGTCCACACCGACCGCGACGCGGTCCTGACCGCCACCGTGGGACCCCGTGGACTACGGGTGGAGGTGCGGGACTTCGTGGCTCGCAGGCCCCGGCTGTGCGTACCGACCGCCGACGACGGTACGCACGGCCGGGGCCTGGTGCTGGTGCAGTCCCTCGCGGACGCGTGGGGGGTACGGCCGCACGGGGTGGGCAAGGCCGTGTGGTTCGAGCTCGACGCGGAGGCCGCATGACGACGGGAGGGGAGTACGGCGCCTGCCGTACTCCCCTCCCGTGACCCGCCTCCGGAGAGCGGTTTTCAGCCGAACTGCTGCTCCAGGTCCTTGAGCTTGCGCTCCAGGGAGTCAAGACGCGGCAGGGCCATGGTGTCGTCCTCCGCGGTGAGATCGACAGTCACCGGGTCAGAACCTTTGCGTACGGGCTGAAGTGAGGGACGCGTACGTACGGGCAGCTGCTCCGGCGTCGATATGGCAGGCTCCGCGGTGACCCGGTCCGAGCCGCGCTCCACCGCCTGTATCTCGACCTGGCGGCCTCCGCCGCGGCCGACGAACCCGCGGTGACCGCGGCTGATCGCCCGCAGCTGGGCGCGCTCCACGCGATGCGCCTCGCGGCGCCGCATCCGCTGCTCGTCCTTCTTCAGCTTCTCCTCGCGCACTTCCTCGACCGCCTCGTCCAGGCTGCGCACGTTCTCCAGGAGCATCAGGGACCAGGCCCTGTAGGTCTCCCGGGGCGCCCGCAGCCAGCGGACGATGCGGATCTGCGGCAGCGGCCTCGGGACCAGGCCCTGCTCGCGCAGGGCGGCCCGGCGGGTCTGCTTCAGCGCCCGGTCGAAGAGCACCGCCGCGGACAGGGACATGCCGGCGAAGAAGTGCGGGGCGCCGTCGTGGCCGAGCCCCCTGGGCGCGTGCACCCAGTTGAACCAGGCCGCGGCGAACGCGAACGTCCATACGAGTATCCGGGAGCCGAGCGCCGCGTCACCGTGGCTCGCCTCGCGCACCGCGAGCACGGAGCAGAACATCGCGGCCCCGTCGAGGCCGAACGGGACCAGGTACTGCCAGCCGTTGGTGAGGCCGAGGTTCTGCTCGCCGAATCCGACCAGTCCGTGGAAGGAGAGCGCCGCCGCCACCGCGGCACAGCAGAACAGGAGCACATAGGAGACCGTGCCGTATACGGCCTCCTTGCGCCTGCGGCGCTCTTCGCTGCGCTCCCACGAGTCGTCGGCACTCGTGTCCTTCCCCGAGGAGCGCTTTCCGCGCGCGAGCACCGCCACCGCCGCCAGCGTGCCCAGGAGCAGTACGGCGCCGGGAAGCAGCCAGTTCAGCGATATGTCGGTAAGTCTCATCTGGGGTCCCTTGCATTGGGATAGGGCGTAACGCCCGCCATAGTGGCCCAATCCCTCCGGCCCTCAGGGGGTTTCGGGGCAAGAGGCCGCCAAGGAAGTGCAAGGGGATGCCCAGGGCGGCGTTCTGCTCGAACTGCCGCGTGAGGGGCGGGAGTTGAGTTCGAATAAGACTACCCGTACGGGTGGTTCCACGGAAAGTTCCCGCGACAAGTGAGGAAGTTGTGAAACCCCCGTAATCCTGCGACGGGTCGCGGGGAGTCGATCCTAGGGGAGCGCGCGGGGTGCTCAAGACCGCGCGCGTGGCTCAACTCGCCGTCGCCAGAAGCTTGGTGACGCGTTCGGCGTCGCAGGTGCGCGGGCAGGTGGCGCAGGCGTCCTCGGGGCGCAGGGTGTAGAACATGCAGCAGCTCACCCGGTCCCGGGTGGGCAGCGACTCGCCGTTCGGGCCGGTCAGCACGCGGAACGCGGCGGAACCGGCGTACGGCTTGGTCGAGCCGGGCAGCAGCAGCTCCAGCTCGCGCGTGGCGCGTTCCTCCTCGCCGAGCAGATGGGCGACGTACCACAGGCTCTCGACGATCTCGTCGGTCGCCATGCCCCACAGGGCGCGGCCCCGGCGGCGCATCCGGGGGCCGAATCCGGCGAGGACGGGTTCGAGGTGCTCGGCGACGGCCGCGCGGACCTCGGTGCGCAGGGCCTCCTCGTCGGGGACCACCCGGGCGCCGGGCAGGCTCGCTGCCGGGTCGCCGGGCAGACAGGCGAAGCCGGCGGTGGGGCGGACGGCGAGCCGGCCGATGGCGAGGCCGGGGGCGGTGCGGTCGTAGGAGACATGTGTCACGGGCAGGCGTGGGACGCGGCGGTGCAGGAACCAGGGGACGGTGATCAGCAGACAGGCGGGCCAGGCGTAGCGGTGGAGGCCGAAGGTGGCCGTGACGTCCGGGCGGGCGCGCTGCTCGTAGTCGCGCAGGATCTGGGCGTCGTCCCAGGCCAGGAAGGCGTCGAGCGGGCCCTCGGCGGCGGCGAGCTCGGCGGCGGAGACCCAGCCGGAGCCGGTGGGCATGGGGTCCGCGGAGCCCAGCTCGGTGACCCCGAGTGACGGGAGGACCTCGGTGAGCCGTATGTACGCGTCCGCGGTGGCCGAACGGGGCACGGGCATCCGGGTCTCCTGAAGTGATGCGGTTTTGAGGTAAGCCTTACCTTACCCAAGATCGCCTGGATTTGAACTGACGCCCGGTGCGCTTATGGTGCTTGACGGACAAGTAACAACCCGCCGTAATGACCCCAAGTACCGAAACGTCCCCAGGAGGAGCCCGTGAACCAGGGTGCGCAGGGCTCCACCGACGCACGGGCCGCCCGGATCGCGGGGCTTGCGCAGGTCAGGGGCGCGGCCCGGGTGCCGGTACAGCCCGCCGCCGCCGAGGTGGACCGGGTCCGCGGCGAGCACACCCACAGCGAGGCGCCGATCCCGCGCCCCCGGGTGGCCGTGCAGCGGTCCTCGGTGCGCGGCCAGATCCTCGACGCGCTGCGCACCGCGCTGGTGGCCGGGGAGTTGACGCCCGGCGAGGTCTACTCGGCCCCCGTGCTCGGCGACCGCTTCGGCGTCTCCGCCACCCCGGTCCGCGAGGCCATGCAGCAACTGGCCCTCGAAGGCGCCGTGGAGGTCGTGCCGAACCGGGGCTTCCGGGTGGTGGTGCGGGGCGCGCGCGAACTGGCTGAGCTGGCCGAGGTGCGGGCCCTGATCGAGGTGCCGGTGATGCTCCGGCTGGCGCGCACGGTCCCGGCGGAGCGCTGGGCGGATCTGCGCCCCCTCGCCGAGGCGTCGGTACGGGCCGCCGCCGGCGGCTGCCGCGCGACCTACGCCGAGACCGACCGGACCTTCCACTCGGCGGTCCTGTCCCTCGCGGGCAACGAACAACTCGTCCACATCGCCGAGGACTTGCACCGCCGCTCCCAGTGGCCCCTGGTCGGCACCCCGCCCACCCGCGGCCGCGCCGACCTGATCGCCGACGCGGCCGAACACACGGCCCTGCTGGAGGCGTTGATCGCCCGGGACCTGGATGTCGTGCGGGCGCTGGTGGGGGAGCACTTCGCCGGGGCGTCCTGACGCCCCCTCGGGTCAGGCCGTCGCCGCCCCCGTCGCCGGTGGCCCCTGGGTCGCCAAGTGGCGGGCCAGCCACGTCGGTACACCGCCCAGAAGGCGGAACAGCCGACGCGCCTCCTCGCGGAGCCGGGAGGCCTCCGGTTCCGGCTCGGTGTCCGCCAGGGAGGCCAGCGCCGGCGCCGTGCCGACCAGGTAGCCCAACTCCTCGCGGATCCGCAGGGACTCGGCGAAGCCGTGCCGCGCCTCCGCCAACTCGCCTTCCCGCAGGGCCAGTCCGGCCAGGTGACGCCAGGTGAAGGAGAGCAGCAGGGGATCCGCGTGCGCCGTCGCCGCCGCGTGCGCCCGGCGGTAGGCCGCCCGCGCCGCCTGCGGGGAGTGCGACAGGTTCTCCGCCAGCAGCCCCCGCCGGTAGTCCAGCAGCGCCCGCCCCGACGCCCCCGGCGGGATCAGCGCCGCCGCCCGGCCCAGCGCCGCCCGCGCCTCGTCGGCCCGGTCCCGGACCGTGTGCAGCGTGGCCGCGTAGGCAAGTTGCCCTCGTTCACAAGCGGCCGCGCCGCGCTCCTCGTCGCTGTGCGCCACGGCCTCCGCCGTACGCAGCGCGTCCTCCGCGTCCTCCCAGCCCTGCTCGGTGTACAGGCACCGTTCCACCAGCAGCGAGGCCCGCTGGAGGGAGGCCGCCGGGGTGTCCGGACGTAGCAGCGCCGCCGCGTCGGCCCAGCACGCGCGTGAGCGCAGCCGCCATACCGCGGTCTGGAGTGGATCGTCACCGGCGGTCGTTCCGTAACCAGACATGGCGGAATGCGCCACGTTGCCCTCCCCGAGCACGCCATTGAGCTTTGGTGGTGGGCGCATTCCAGCATCTGTTGACCATGCTGGCCAAGGGGGTAGGTGAAGGATTTCACAAAGTCATGGGACAGCCACTAACCTCGGGGCCCGCCCGGATGACCTCGGTTCAACTCATCCGCAACGCCAGGAAGAAATCCAGCTTGTCCTCAAGACGGGACAGGTCCCGGCTCGTCAACTGCTCGATTCTCCCCACCCGGTAGCGCAGCGTGTTGACGTGGAGGTGGAGCCGGGTCGCACAGCGCGTCCAGGAACCGTCGCAGTCCAGGAACGCCTCCAGGGTCGGGATCAACTCGGCACGGTGACGCCGGTCGTAGTCCCGCAGCGGGTCCAGCAGCCGCGCGGTGAAGGCGCGCCGCACGTCGTCGGGGACGAAGGGCAGCAGCAGTACGTGCGAGGCCAGTTCCTGGTGGCCCGCCGCGCACACCCGCCCGGGACGCGCCGCCGCCACCCGGCGGGCGTGCCGCGCCTCCTCCAGCGCCCCGCGCAGCCCCTCCGCCGAGTGAACGGCCGCGCTGACGCCGAGGGTGACCCGGCCGTCGTCGTCGAGACCGGCCGAGAGCGGGTCCCGGACCGACTCCAGGAGCAGATCGGCGAGGATGCCCTCCTCCGAGCCGTCGTGCTCGGCGGAGACCGCGGGCAGCGGGACCAGCGCGATGGCCTCGTCGCCGGTGTGCGCCACGGCGATGCGGTCCGAGGGCTCCGGGCCGGTGGTCAGCGGGTCGACCAGGATCTCCTCCAGCAGCGACTGCGCCACCGGACCGCCCTCCACCTCCCCGCCGTCCCACTCCACCCGGGCCACCACGACCTGCCAGTGCGGGGCCGCTCCCAGGCCCGGCAGCAGCACCGGGGCGGCCACCCTGAGACGGGCGGCGATCTCGGCGGGCGCGGCGCCCGTCTGGACCAGCTCCAGCACCTCCTGGGCGAGCCGGCGGCGCACCGTGCGGGCCGCGTCCCGGCGGTCCCGCTCGACCGCGATCAGCTGGGTGACGCCCTGCAGCAGGTCGAGCCGCTCCTCGGGCCAGTCCCCGGCGTCCGCCTCCACCGCCAGCAGCCAGTCCGACAGCACCGTCTCGCGCACATCCCGCGCGGCCTGCGGGGAGCGGCCGGTGCTGCGGATGGGGAACAGGGAGTACGGCGTCGAGCCGAGCACCATCCGGTGCGGTCCGCGCCGGCCCGTGCGGGCGGCGGCCAGGTGCTCGGCGGCGAGCTTGGCGCACAGGTCGGCGGGGAGCGCCGGGCCGCCCACCTTCGAGCCCGCGATCAGCCGTCCGGTGGGGGAGAGCACCCAGGCCCGCAGGTCCAGGTCGGAGCCGAGCAGGTCCAGGACCACGTCCGGGCCGCCGCCCGCCGGGCCCGAGGTCATCATGCGGCGGTGCCGGTCCACGACCGCCGCGAGGTCCCCGGCGCGCTCGCCGGAGACCTGCCGTACGACATGCTCGGTGATCGAGGCGAAGGCCACCGACTCGTGCACCGCGAACAGCGGCAGCCGGTGCTGGGCGCAGGCCGCCACCAGGTCCTCGGGGACATCGCCCAGCTCGGCCTCGCCGGCCGCCAGGGCGGCCACCCCGGCCTGCGCCAGGATCCGGACGAACGGCTCGGAGTCCGCCGAGTCGCGGCGCCAGGCGAGGCCCGTGAGCACCAGCTCGCCGCCCGCCAGATAGCGGCTGGGGTCCCGCAGGTCCGTGGTCATCACGCCCCGGACGGTGCGGTCCAGTTCCTCTTCGCCGCCGAGCAGCTTGAGGCCCAGCGCGTCCGTGTCCAGCAGTGCGCGCAGCCGCATTTCGTCGCCGCCGTTCTTTGTCTCGAAATCTACGATGGATCTAGGTATGGGTGAGGTCCGGGGCCCGTCCGGCGGACCGGTGAGCGCCGCTCGCCGTCCCGTGGCTCGCGTTTCGGCTGTGTCCCAGGTCACGTGGTGTGCGTCGCACGTTTCCAGAGGAAAACCAGGAGGTTACTGATGCCCTCCGTTCATACGAATCTACAAGATGACCAGCCTGGCCAGCCAACTCCTTCATGGTTTCCGTGACTGACCCCGGTGGAGCACAGCGCTGTGTACTGACCTCACTCCGCGTTAACAGCACATGAACGAGCCTGGCCCGCCGCACACGGATTGGCTCAATCTGCACGACTCACGAGACGAAGAAGAGAGCCGGTCATGGACTTCCTTCGCCCCGCCAGCTGGGAGGAGGCGCTCGCCGCAAAGGCCGAGCACCCCACCGCTGTGCCGATTGCGGGTGGCACCGATGTGATGGTCGAGATCAACTTCGACCACCGCCGGCCCGAGTACCTCCTGGACCTCAACCGCGTCGGCGACCTCTACGAGTGGGAGGTCGGCGAGGAGAGCGTCCGGCTCGGCGCCTCCGTGCCCTACACGAGCATCATGGAGAACCTCCGCGCCGAGTTGCCGGGTCTCGCCCTCGCCTCGCACACGGTCGCCTCCCCGCAGATCCGTAACCGCGGCGGCGTCGGCGGCAACCTCGGCACCGCCTCCCCGGCCGGCGACGCCCACCCCGCCCTGCTGGCGGCCGGCGCCGAGGTCGAGGTCGAGTCGGTGCGCGGCAGCCGCCGTATCCCGATCGATGAGTTCTACACCGGCGTGAAGCGCAACGCGCTGGCGCCCGACGAGCTGATCCGCGCCGTGCACATCGCCAAGGCGGACGGGCCCCAGCAGTACTCCAAGGTGGGCACCCGCAACGCCATGGTGATCGCGGTGTGCGCCTTCGGGCTCGCCCTGCACCCGGACACCCGGACCGTGCGCACCGGCATCGGCTCCGCCGCGCCCACCCCCGTACGGGCCAAGGCCGCCGAGGAATTCCTGAACGCGGCGCTCGAAGAGGGCGGCTTCTGGGACAACGGCAAGATCATCACCCCGTCGGTCGCCAAGCAGTTCGCGGACCTGTGCGCCGCCGCCTGCAACCCGATCGACGACGTCCGGGGCACCGCGAGCTATCGCCGCCACGCGGTCGGCGTCATGGCCCGCCGCACGCTGACCTGGACCTGGGAGTCCTACCGCGGCACCGCCGCTCACACGGAGGGAGTCGCCTGATGCGTGTCAACTTCACTGTCAACGGACGTCCGCAGGAAGCCGACGACGTCTGGGAGGGCGAGTCCCTGCTGTACGTGCTGCGCGAGCGGCTCGGCCTGCCGGGTTCGAAGAACGCCTGCGAGCAGGGCGAGTGCGGGTCGTGCACGGTGCGCCTGGACGGCATGCCCGTGTGTGCGTGCCTCGTCGCCGCCGGTCAGGTCGAGGGCCGCGAGGTCGTCACCGTCGAGGGGCTCGCCGAGTACGCCAAGCAGCGTGCCGAGCACGGCGGCTGCGCCTCCGGCGCCTGCGGTACGTCCGTCCAGGACGCCCAGCACTGGTCCGCCAAGGGGCAGGACTCGCAGACCGGTGAGGGTGCCGAACTCTCCCCGATCCAGCAGGCGTTCATCGACGCCGGCGCCGTCCAGTGCGGCTTCTGCACCCCGGGGCTGCTGGTCGCCGCTGACGAGATGCTGGAGCGCAACCCCAACCCGAGCGACGCGGACATCCGCGAGGCCCTCTCGGGCAACCTGTGCCGCTGCACGGGCTACGAGAAGATCATGGACGCGGTCCGCCTCGCGGCCGCCCGGCAGGGAGAGGCGGTCTGAGCCTGATGCCCACCAACGGCGCTCCCACCAAAATCACCCAGGGTTCCCAGACCAAGGGCGGCATCGGCGAGTCCACGCTCCGCCCGGACGGCACCCTCAAGGTCACCGGCGAGTTCGCGTACTCCTCCGACATGTGGCACGAGGACATGCTCTGGGGCCAGATCCTGCGCTCCACCGTCGCCCACGCCGAGATCGTGTCCATCGACACGAGCGAGGCGCTGAAGACCGCCGGCGTCTACGCGGTCATGACCTACGACGACCTGCCGGCCGCGATGAAGAACTACGGCCTGGAGATCCAGGACACCCCGGTCCTCGCGCACGGCAAGGTACGCCACCACGGCGAGCCGGTCGCGATCGTCGCCGCCGACCACCCGGAGACCGCCCGCCGCGCGGCCGCCAAGATCAAGGTCGAGTACCGCGAACTGCCCGTCATCACCGACGAGGCCTCCGCGACCGCCCCCGACGCGATCCTCGTCCACGAGGGCCGCGACGACCACCACATCGGCCACGTCCCGCACCCGAACATCGTGCACCGCCAGCCGATCGTCCGCGGCAACGCCGAAGAGGCCGCCAGGAAGGCCGACTTCGTCGTCAGCGGCGAGTACACCTTCGGCATGCAGGACCAGGCCTTCCTCGGCCCCGAGTCCGGCCTCGCGGTGCCCGAGGAGGACGGCGGCGTCCACCTCTACATCGCCACCCAGTGGCTGCACAGCGACCTCAAGCAGATCGCCCCCGTCCTCGGCCTGCCCGAGAGCAAGGTCCGGATGACGCTGGCCGGTGTCGGCGGTGCCTTCGGCGGTCGCGAGGACATCTCGATGCAGATCCACGCCTGTCTGCTGGCGCTGCGCACCGGCAAGCCGGTCAAGATCGTCTACAACCGCTTCGAGTCCTTCTTCGGGCACGTCCACCGCCACCCCGCCAAGCTCTACTACGAGCACGGCGCCACGCGCGACGGCAAGCTGACCCACATGAAGTGCCGGATCGTCCTGGACGGCGGCGCCTACGCCTCCGCCTCCCCGGCCGTCGTCGGCAACGCCTCGTCCCTGTCGGTCGGCCCGTACGTCATCGACGACGTCGACATCGAGGCCATCGCCCTCTACACCAACAACCCGCCCTGCGGCGCCATGCGCGGCTTCGGCGCGGTCCAGGCGTGCTTCGCCTACGAGGCGCAGATGGACAAGCTCGCCGACGCGGTGGGCATGGACCGGGTGGAGTTCCGGCAGCTCAACGCCATGGAGCAGGGCACGATCATGCCGACCGGGCAGCCGGTCGACTCCCCGGCCCCGGTCGCCGAACTGCTGCGCCGCGTCAAGGCGATGCCGCTGCCGCCGGAGCGCCAGTGGGAGTCCAGCGAGGGCTCCGACGTACGACAGCTGCCCGGCGGTCTGTCCAACACCACGCACGGCGAGGGCGTCGTGCGCGGGGTCGGCTACGCGGTCGGCATCAAGAACGTCGGCTTCTCCGAGGGCTTCGACGACTACTCCACCGCCAAGGTGCGCATGGAGGTCATCGCCGGTGAGCCCGTCGCCACCGTGCACACCGCCATGGCGGAGGTCGGCCAGGGCGGCGTCACCGTGCACGCGCAGATCGCCCGCACCGAGCTGGGCGTCACCCAGGTGACGATCCACCCGGCCGACACCCAGGTGGGCTCGGCGGGTTCGACCTCGGCCTCCCGGCAGACGTACGTCACCGGTGGCGCCGTCAAGAACTCCTGCGAGCTGGTCCGCGAGAAGGTCCTGGAGATCGGGCGCCGCAAGTTCGGCTCCTACCACCCCGCCTGGGCCACCGCCGAGCTGCTCCTGGAGGGCGGCAAGGTCGTGACCGACGGCGGTGAGGTCCTCGGGGACCTGGTCGACGTGCTGGAGGGCGAGACCGTCGAGGTCGAGGCCGAGTGGCGGCACCGTCCGACCGAGCCCTTCGATCTGCGCACCGGCCAGGGCAACGGCCACGTCCAGTACTCCTTCGCCGCGCACCGCGCCGTCGTCGAGGTGGACACCGAGCTCGGCCTGGTCAAGGTCATCGAGCTGGCCTGCGCCCAGGACGTCGGCAAGGCGCTCAACCCGCTGTCCGTCCTCGGCCAGATCCAGGGCGGCACCCTCCAGGGCATGGGCATCGCGGTGATGGAGGAGATCATCGTCGACCCCAAGACCGCGAAGGTCAGGAACCCCTCCTTCACGGACTATCTGCTCCCCACGATTCTCGACACGCCGATCATCCCGGTCGATGTGCTCGAACTCGCCGACGACCACGCGCCGTACGGGCTGCGTGGCATCGGCGAAGCCCCCACCCTGTCCTCGACTCCGGCCGTGCTCGCGGCGATCCGCAACGCCACGGGACTGGAGCTGGACAGGACGCCGGTACGGCCCGAACACCTCACGGGTACGGCGTAAGGGGCCTGTCGCCACGACAGGTCCTGGCACCACGCAAGTCTCTCCGGGCGGCGCCGGGAACGTCACACTTCGCCGCGCCGCCCGGAGGATCCAGTTCGTTCGTCTCGGGCCGTCCCCCGGGTCGTGCGGCCGAAGCACCTTCCCAAATCCCGTGACCGCGCCTGCGGTTCCCGATACGGGTGCCCCTGTGAACCTTGGGAGTAGGCCCACATGACCCAGCAGTCACTGGAGCCGAAGACCGTTGCCGACGACGCGGGTGAAGGCACCCTCGTCCCGGCCGGACGGTCTTGGCTCGACCGGTACTTTCACATATCCAGGAGACAGTCCACGGTCGCGCGCGAGGTGCGCGGCGGCGTCACCACCTTCATGGCGATGGCGTACATCCTCCTGCTCAACCCCCTGATCCTGTCCGGCAAGGACGCGGCGGGGGACACCCTCGCGCAGAAGGCCCTGATCACCGCGACCGCGTTCGCGGCGGCCCTCACCACGCTGCTCATGGGCTTCTTCGGCAAGGTGCCGCTCGCCCTCGCCGCCGGCCTCTCCGTCTCCGGCGTGCTCGCCTCGCAGGTCGCCCCGCAGATGACCTGGCCGCAGGCCATGGGCATGTGTGTGATGTACGGCGTGGTCATCATGCTGCTGGTCGTCACCGGCCTGCGCGAGATGATCATGAACGCGATCCCGCTCGCGCTGAAGCACGCGATCACCATGGGCATCGGCCTGTTCGTCGCCCTGATCGGCTTCTCCAAGGCCGGCTTCGTCCATCAGGGCGAGTCGACCCCGCTCACCCTCGGCCCGGCGGGCGAACTGGCCGGCTGGCCGGTGCTGTTGTTCGCCGTGACCCTGCTGGCCATCTTCATGCTCCAGGCCCGCGGCGTCCCCGGCGCGATCCTGATCGGCATCGTCGGCGGCACTGTACTGGCCGTCATCCTCAATGCCTTCGACGCCATCGACCCCAAGCAGTGGGCGGCCGGCGCTCCCGAACTGCACGGCAGCGCGGTCTCCATGCCGGACTTCTCGATCTTCGGTGACGTCGAGTTCGGCGGCTGGGGCGAGGTCGGCGCGATGACCGTCGGCATGATCGTGTTCACCCTGGTGCTCGCCGGGTTCTTCGACGCGATGGCCACCATCATCGGCGTCGGCACCGAGGCGAAGCTCGCCGACGACAAGGGCCGGATGCCGGGCCTGTCCAAGGCGCTGTTCATCGACGGCGCGGGCGGTGCGATCGGCGGTGTCTCCGGCGCCTCGGGCCAGACGGTCTTCGTCGAGTCGGCCACCGGCGTCGGCGAGGGCGCCCGCACGGGCCTGTCCTCGGTCGTCACCGGACTGTTCTTCGCGGCCTGTCTCTTCTTCACCCCGCTCACGGCGATCGTGCCCGGCGAGGTCGCGGCCGCGGCCCTGGTCGTCATCGGCGCCATGATGATGATGAACGCCCGGCACGTGGACTGGGGCGACCGCGCCACCGCGATCCCCGTCTTCCTCACCGTCGTGATCATGCCGTTCACCTACTCCATCACCGCGGGTGTGGCCGCCGGCGTCATCTCGTACGTGGCCATCAAGACCGCGCAGGGCAAGATCCGGGAGATCGGGGCCTTCATGTGGGCCCTGACGGTGATCTTCGTGGTGTTCTTCGCCCTCAACCCCATAGAGAGCTGGCTCGGCGTCCACTAGCCGCCGGCCCTCCACAACTGCCCTAAGGAGACC
Source organism: Streptomyces cinnabarinus (assembly GCF_027270315.1). Classification (NCBI taxonomy): domain Bacteria; kingdom Bacillati; phylum Actinomycetota; class Actinomycetes; order Kitasatosporales; family Streptomycetaceae; genus Streptomyces; species Streptomyces cinnabarinus. Next base: position 7,096,620 of record NZ_CP114413.1, read on the forward strand.
GAGAGATGCTGGACATCGCCGAAGAGCTGCACCGGTGGGTCGAGCAGGGGCGTGACTTCGCCGTGGCGACCGTGGTCGCCGTCGGCGGCAGCGCGCCCCGCCGACCGGGCGCCGCGCTCGCGGTGGACACCGCCGGCACGGCGATCGGCTCGGTCTCCGGCGGCTGTGTGGAGGGCGCGGTCTACGACCTGTGCCAACAGGCCCTCCAGGACGGCGAAACCGTACTGGAGCGGTTCGGCTACAGCGATGAGGACGCCTTCGCGGTCGGACTGACCTGCGGCGGCATCATCGACATCCTGGTCACCCCGGTACGGGCCGCCGATCCGGCCCGTCCGGTGATCAGGGCCGCGCTGGCCGCCGCCGCCCGTGGTGAGGCGGCGGCGATGGCGCGGGTCGTCTCGGGCCCGGCGGAGCTGATGGGCCGCGCCCTGGTGGTCCGCCCGGACGGGGAGTCGTACGACGGTGGGCCCGGCTACGAGGATGGCCCCGGTTACGACGGTGGCTTCGGGGCCCATCCCGAGCTGGACCGCACGGTTGCCGCCGAGGCGGGTGCCTTCCTGGACGCGGGCCGTACCGGCACCCTGGAGATCGGAGAGCAGGGCTCTCGTTGCGGAGCACCGCTCACGGTTCTGGTGGAGGCGTCCGTACCGCCGCCCCGGATGATCGTCTTCGGCGCGATCGACTTCGCGTCGGCGCTGGTGCGGATCGGCAAGTTCCTCGGCTACCGCGTCACGGTCTGCGACGCCCGGCCCGTGTTCGCCACCGAGGCCCGCTTCCCCGAGGCCGACGAGATCGTCGTCGAGTGGCCGCACAAGTACCTGGAGCGCACCGACGTCGACGCCCGTACGGTCCTGTGCGTGCTCACCCACGACGCCAAGTTCGACGTACCCCTGCTTCAACTGGCCCTGCGGCTGCCCGTCGCCTACGTCGGCGCGATGGGCTCGCGCCGCACCCACCTCGACCGCAACGAACGACTGCGCGAGGTCGGCGTCACCGAAATGGAACTCGCCCGGCTCCGCTCCCCGATCGGCCTCGACCTCGGCGCCCGTACGCCCGAGGAGACCGCCCTGTCCATCGCCTCCGAGATCGTGGCGAACCGGCGGGGCGGCAGCGGGGTCTCACTGACCGGCGCCCACACCCCGATCCATCACGAGGCGGCCTCGACCCCGGCCGGCCGGATCGGCTCGGTGGCCTGACCGGAGGCGCGCCGCACCGCGGGCTGGTCGGGCCACGCGAACGCGTAGTCCGGGGCGCCGCCCCTGTTCAGCCGTACCCAGCGCAGCAGTTCACGCGCGATGCCCGCGTTGCCCATCGCCCAGCCGGTCTCCGCCTCCAGCTCGCTCGGCGTGGCCCGGTGCTCCACGTTCGACCAGCGGGCACCGTCCGCGTCCCGGGTGGCCCGCGAGGCGAGATCCGCGACCAGGACCCGGGCGAACTCCGGTGACTCCGCCTGCTCGGCGATCCGGTCGCAGGCCAGCGCCAGCACGCCCGCGGTGCCGCAGCAGCGCCCGCTGTTGTCCCAGAACCCGGGGGTCAGCCGCGCGGGCAGCCCGGAGTGGACGACGGTGTGCCAGCAGCGGTCGGCCAACTCCGGCCAGGAGGAGTCGTCCAGAGCGTCCCGCAGCAGGCGGAAGACCTGGGCGTCACCGGCCGGGCCGTGGCACCAGCCGTAGTTGTGGCGGGCGGTCCGCTCGCCCGCGTGCCGCGGGTCGGAATGGGGGACCAGGAACCCGTCGGGCCCCGCCTCGTCACGGGAGACGACGTCCGCCGCGCCCGCCAGCGCCAGTTCGGTGAGGTCCGCGCGACCGGCCGTGGCACCGATCGCGGCCAGCGCGCACACGATCCCGAGGGTGCCGTGCGAGACGTGGTGCATCCGCCCGGTCGCCCCGGGCCGGTGGGCCCACCGCACCCCGGCCGCGGTCCGCTCCGCCGCGTCCGCGTACGGCTCCACCGCCTGTACGGCGAACTCCACGTCCCCGAGCGCCAGCGCCCCGAGGCCGATCCCGGCGTTGCCGCCCATCAGCTCGAACAGCTCGCCCCATCGCGTCCCGTCGAAGCGGGAGCGCACCAGCTCCATCGCCCGGTCCGCGGCGGCACCGGAGGCGGCGTCGCCAAGGTCGTCGTGGACGGCGCGCAGGGCGATCGCCATGCCGGTGAGGCCGAAGTACAGGGAGCTGTCCCCGGTCTCCTCGACGGCCGCCCCGAGACCTCGGGCGGCGCGCAGCGCCGTGTCCGCGTAGGCGTCGTCACCGAAGTGCCGCCAGCCTTCCAGCAGCGCGGGGACGATCCCGGCGGTGCCGTCGTAGAACATGGCCTCGGTCGTCGCGTCGGAGGGCCGTACCGGCCAGCCGAGGCCGCCGTCCCCGGTCGGGCGTGCCTGCGCCGTCAACCAGCGCAGGGCGTCCGCGGCGAGCTGCTCGACCTCGTCAACTTCCGTCTCCACGACTTGCTTTGGGATCATGCGGTCCAGTTTGTCAGGCGCTCTCAGGGCATCCGCAGCAGGCTGTTCACCGCCCGCCCGAACACATACCGCGCCGCCGACCGCAGCGGCCCGTCGAACAGTCCCGGCAGCAGTCGTAGCCGCAGCTCCTCGCGCCACACCACCCGGGCCCGTCCGCCGGGTCCGGGGCGCACCTCGATCTCCGCCCAGCCCAGCACCACCCGGCCCCGCTTCTCCAGCCGGCACAGACCGGGCGCCTCCTCGGTCGGCGGACGCCACACGGTGACCTCCATCCGGTCGTCGAAAGCGAGCGGGCCGAGGCCCGAACGCGCCACGAGGACCGTGCCCTTCCGGTCCGGGCCCGGAGTGACGACGGTGACCCGGGTCAGCGGGACCACCCGCCCATGGCGGGGCCAGTCGGTGAGGCGGCGCCAGGCCTCGTCGAGGGAAAGCGGCACCGTGCGTTCGAGCTGAAAGTTGACCACTGCCCGATCCTAAGGAATCCGGCCAGCTCAACGGCCCTGTCGTATACGGCTCACACACATGGACCAACACCCTGTCGACGGGCAGGCGTACAGGTGACGTGGCCCCGCGCGAACCCCGGTGCACGGCTGCCCGCCCGCCCTAGGCTTCCCTCATCGGACGGGCAGTCCGCCCGCCCACAGGGGGAGTTGGTCGACATGCCACTGAAGTCCTACGGCGTCCTGATCGCACGGGCCGTCGACACCCGGCGCGAGGGCGCCACCGACACGCCGCACTACCAGATCCACCTGACGGACGATCACGGCACGCACTACCGGGCCGCGGTGAACGTCCTGTCCCAGCAACAGCCCTCGGAGCTGCTGTACTTCGTCGCCGACGATTTCCGCCACCCGGTCACCGCCCGGCTCACCGGGCTGCCGGGCGGCTGGAGCACGCTGCCCTCCGGATCCGGCGGGGCCAACCTGGACTTCGTCCGCGGCAACCTCTTCGACCCGGCCGGGATGCGCCAGCTGCCCCCGGACCTCTCCGGGCCCGACAACGACCTCGCCGACCTCCTCGACCACTACGTGCGGCGTGCGGTCGACGACCCGCAGGCCCGGGTGCACGTCTTCGGCGAGCGCTGGGGGCCCGAGAACGGCGTACGGGACAAGGTGTTCGACTTCCGGCCCGGCAACGGCGTCCATGACGTCCACATGAACCAGGGCAACAGCCGGCGCTTCCGCGGCGACGACGGGGTCTGGCAGGACGGCGGCATGCTGCTGCACTTCCCCGCGCAGGAGCGCTGGGTCGGGATCTTCCTCGCCTTCCAGAGCCAGTCCTGGCACACCGACGACCTCACCGGGCACGCCCTCGACGTGGTCGACGGCTCCCGCCCCGAGCCGGGGACGCGTCCGGTCCGGGTCGTCGCCGCGCTGGTCAACCCGCGCGGTCCGGCGCCCGAGGCGGAGACCGTCACCCTGATCAACGCCTCGCCCGGCCCCGTGGACCTGACCGGCTGGACCGTCGGCGGGCGCCAGGGCAAGCGCGTCCCCGTGCCCTCCGGTCCGCTGGCCGCGGGCGTGAGCCTGCTGGTCGCCCTCGGTGAGGACGCCGGACTCGGCAACAGGGGAGGGGAGATCAACCTCTTCGACGCCGAGGGGCTGAAGGTGCACGGCGTCTCCTACACCGCCGAACAGGCGGCCCGGGAAGGCTGGTCCCTGGTGTTCTGACCCGGCGGCCGAATCACCGCCTACCCAGCCGCACACCCGTACGGCACCATGAGCCCTACCGCCACCACCGGCCCGGAGGGCGTCTCGTGGACCGTCGACCGCACGGAAGACTGGACGAGTTGCAGCGCGACCCCTACCCGCACTACGCCCGCGCCCGGCATACCGGTGGCCTGACCCATGTCGCCGAACTCGACGCCTGGCTGGTCGCCCGGGACACCGACGTGCGTGAAGTGCTGCGCCGCCCCGAGGACTTCTCCTCGGCCAACGCGCTACGGCCGGACGTGCTGCCCGCGCCCGCCGCGCTCGCCGTGCTCGGCCGCGGATTCGGCGGCCGCCCCGTCGTCGTCACCGCCGACGGGGCGTTGCACCAGCGGCTGCGCACCCCGATCGTGCGCGGTCTGTCCCCGGCCCGGGTCAGCACGGTGCTGCCGTACGCTGCCGAGCGGGCCGCGGCGCTGATCGACTCCTTCGCCGCGGACGGCTCGGTGGAGTTCATGTCCGGCTACGCCCACCGGCTCCCCGGTGAGGTGATCGGCCGGATCGTCGGTATCGACCCGGCGGACGTGCCCGCCGTCGTGCACGGCGGACACCGCGCCGAGGAGCTGCTGTTCCGGCCCCTGAAGGAGACCGAGCAGGTCGCCGCGGCCGAGGACGTGGTCGCCATGCAGCAGGTCCTAGACGGCTACGCACGGCGGCGGCACTCAGCGCCGCGCGAGGACCTGTGCAGCGAACTCGTCGCCTCCGTCCTGCCGCCCGGCGCGGACGAGGTGTCCCTGGAGCAGCGCCACGAGCTCGTCGCGCACCTGCAGAACCTGCTGCTCGCCGGGCATCTGACGACCACCGCGCTGCTCGGCACGACCGTGCTGCATCTGCTGCGCCACCCGGACCAGTGGGCGCTGCTGTGCGCCGAGCCGGACCGCATCCCGGCGGCGGTGGAGGAGGCCGCCCGCTACGACAGCGCCCTTCAGGGCTTCCGCCGGGTCACCACCCGCCCGGTCACCCTGGCCGGCACCGAACTCCCGGCCGGGGCAGCCCTGTTCGTCGCCTTCGGCGCTGCCAACCGGGACCCCGAGCGCCATCCCCGGCCCGACGCCTTCGACATCACCCGCGCCCCGGGCCGCCACCTCGCCTTCGGGCTCGGCGCGCACGGCTGCCCCGGCTCCCAACTCGCCCGCGAACAGCTGAGGATCACCCTGGAGGCGCTGACCCGGAGACTGCCGGGCCTCAGGCTGGCGGAGGACGACCCGGTCACGATGCGGCCGACGATGATCCACCGCTCCCCGTACCGACTCCGCCTGACCTGGTGACCACTTAGGGCCTGCCGTTTGGATCAGTCCGGCGTCGCGGGCCCTGGCACGCGCGGCTCAGTTGCCATGCACCGCTTCTTGCACCGGGCCTGATCCAAACGACAGGCCCCAGCCCCTCACCGGTAGACCTTGCCGGGCTCGGCCTTCCCCGGCGCGAGCAACTGCGGCACGGTCACGAACACATACCCCTGCTTCTTCAGCGCGTCGATGATCCCGGGCACCGCGGGCACCGTGCCCCGGTAGATGTCGTGCAGCAGGATGATCCCGTCCCGGTCCGACTGGTCCAGGACGCGCTTCTTGATCAGCGCCGAGTCATTGGTCTTGTAGTCCTTCGCCGTCACGCTCCAGAGCACCTCGGCGAGCCCCAGCTCCCGGCAGATCTCGTGCACGGTGTCGTCGGTGCGGCCCTGCGGCGGGCGCATCAGGGTCGGGCGGCGCCCGGTCAGGCGCTCTATCTCCTCGTTCGGGCGCTCCAGTTCCTCACGTATCTCCTCCCGGTCCAGATCGGTGAGGATCTTGTGGTCCCAGGTGTGGCTGGCTATCTCGTGGCCCTCGTCGGCCATCCGCTTGACGAGCTCCGGGTACTTCTCGATGTGCCGCTTGCCGAGGAGGAAGAAGGTCGCCGGGACCTGCTCCTCCTTCAGGATGTCCAGCAGCCGCGGCGAGTTCTCGCTGGGCCCCGCGTCGAAGGTCAGCGCTATGCACTTGGCCTCACGGCAGTCGACGGTCCCCGCCCGGGCCTGGACGTCGGCCTTGGCGTCGGCGCGGGCCGAGGCGGGGGAGGTCGTCTCCAGCCGGGTGCACCCCGTCAATGCCATCGCGGCGGACAACATCGTGGCGGCGAGGAACGCGGCCCCCGTTTTCTTCATCTTCTTGGTCGGAGAAGGCATGCCGAGACTATACGTCGCGCGTATACACGAGATGTATAGTCGGTCCGGTGATGCCGCTCACGCGGCATCCATGCAGGTCAGCGGCTATTCAGCGCTTCCAGTACGGCCCGCCCGGCCGCCCGGTGTTCCGCGGCCCCCGCCGGGTCCGTCCCCTCCAGAACGCCGGCGATCCCCTCGTGGGCGAGGGCCTCCTCGTACCGGTTGCCGAGCCGCGGGCCCAGCTCCAGCACCTGCCGGTGCAGCCGCAGCGCCTCGTCGGTCAGGCCCGCGAAGCGGCAGGTCTCGGCGTAGCCGTTGAGGAAGTGGATCTTCCAGTGCTCCTCGAACAGCTCGTCCAGGAGCGCGAACGCCTCCCGGTGGCTGGCCAGCGCCTCCTCGTAACGGCCCATGTGCCGCAGCGCGACACCCCGGCAGTTCAGGCACCAGGCCTGGTTGTGCAGATGGCCGTCCTCGCGGGCCAGCGACAGCGCCGCACGGAGGTGTTCCGACGCCGCGTCCGGCGTCTCCCGGGCCAGCGCCACCCCGAGGACGATCCGGGCCGTCAGCGCGGGCGGCCACGCGGCGTCGGGGTGCGGGACGTCCAGCACCTGACGGGCCAGCAGGGCCGCCTCCTCGCGCCGGCCCAGTTGGAGCAGCGCCCAGGACTCGGCGGCGGCCGCGTGGGCCGTGCCCTCGGGACAGTCCGCGTTCGCGTACAGCTTTCCCGCCAGCCGGAACAGCTCCAGCGGCTCCTCGACCTGCCCCGCGTCCCAGCTCAAGTAGCCGCGGCGCAGCGTCAGTTCGGCCTCCGCCCGGGTGTCGCCCGCCTCCACGACCCGCAGCCCGGCCGCCTCGTACGCCTCGGTCGCCTCCGCCGTCCGCCCCGCGTTGTACCGGGCGAAGCCCAGATCGCTGTACGCCTGCGCCAGGTGCAGCGGATCGCCCAGCCGCTCGGCGGCGGCCAGTGAGCGCTCGAAGAGGACGTTGAGATGCGTCGTGCCGCAGCGCCGCGCGAAGTACGCCCGCAGATAGCGCGGCAGTTCGCAGACGTGGGCGTCGGCGCCGACCGCCGCGGCCGTCTCGAACACGGCGATCAGGTTGCCGTACTCCGAGGTGAGCCAGGCGAAGGCGGCGTTCTTGTCCGCGAACCGGGGGAGTTCCGCCGGGGCCGGGCCCGCCGAGACGGCACGGCCGGGCGCCACGAACGGCATCGCGGCGTCGGCGGCGGCCGCCGTATGGACGTAGAAGTCCAGCACCCGGACCAGGGCACGCTCCCGCTCGGCCGGCGAGTCCGTCTCCGCCGAGGCGCGGCGCGCGTGCTGGTGCACCAGGTCGTGCAGCCGGTAGCGGGTCGCCGTCGGCTGCTGCACGAGGTGCGCGTCGACCAGGTCCTCCAGCATCGCCCGCGCGCTGCGCACCGGGACGTCCGCCAGCGCCGCCGCCACGTACTCGTCGAACGACTCCCCGGGCAGCAGGCCCAGCAGCCGGAACAACCGGGCGTGCGGCCGGTCCAGTTGCCGTACCGACATCGCGAAGGCGGTGTCGAACTCGTCGCTCCCCTCCGCCAGCCGCTCGACCAGGATGCCCACCGTCCAGCCCGGCCGGTGCCGCAGCCGGGCTCCGGCCAGGCGCAGGGCCAGGGGCAGCCGGCCGCACAGCCGCAGCACCTCGGCCGCGGACTCCGGGTCACCGGCCAGCCTGCCGCCGGAGCCGTCCGGCTCGCCGCTCGCCCGGGCCAGCAGCCGTGCGCTCTCCGCGGGGCTCAGTACGTCGAGCGAGACCGGCGGCACCTCGTCCAGGCCCAGCAGCCGGTTGCGGCTGGTGACCAGGGCGACGGAGGCACCGGCGCCGGGCAGCAGCGGGCGGACCTGGTCGGCGTCGGCGGCGTTGTCGAGGACCACCACGACCCGGCGCCCCGCCAGCTCCGACCGCCAGCAGGCGGCCAGTTGCTCCACACCCTGCTGCGGGACCCGCTCGGAGGGGACGTCCAGCGCGCCCAGCAGCATCCGCAGCGCGGAGTCGGGATCGAGCGGAGGGCGGCCCTCGGTGAAGCCGTGCAGATCCACATAGAGCTGCGCGTCGGGGAAGCCGGCGGCGAGCCGGTGCGCCGCGTGCACGGCGAGGGAGGTCTTGCCGACGCCCGCCATACCGTCGACGGAGACCGCGCGATGGCTGTCCACGGCGGCGAACACGGCGGCCAGCGCCTCCTCGCGCCCGGTGAAGTCGGGCATGTCGCGCGGCAGGTCGTTGCGGGGGTGCGGCTGGGCCTGGCGGCTGCTCTTCGGGGGCGCCGGAAGCGGATTGGAGATCCGCTCCCACAGCGGGCGCAGCGGCCGGGGGTCCCGCTTGACCAGGCGGCACAGCGCGACCACCGCGGGCCACGGCGGCACGGTCTGCCCGTTGAGGTACCGCGACAGGGACGAGGAGCTGAGCCCCGCGTCCCGCGCGAGGGCCCGGACCCCGAGTCCGGACAGCTCCTGGATCATGCGCAGCCGGGCCGCCAGCTCCTCCTGCGGATCCGCCTGCGCTTGTGGTTCGTGCGTGCTCATGGTTGTTCCCCCGCCTGTTCGTCCCACTGGCCATGAAGTCTTCCCAGTCAAGTCGTCGCAGGTCAAGGGCTGTTGTGCTGTCCCACGGTGTTCCATCGCCATGGTCCGCACGGACGGGCCGGGCTGTTATGGAGTCACGCCCCGAGGCGAGGGGCACCGAACCGGAAGCGAAGGAGAGCGCAGTGCGGTCCCGTATGCGGAACCCCGCCGACGTCCTCACCGACGCGGCCCGGCCCCTGAAGGAGATCATGGCGGCCGTGCACGCGGCCGGCGTGGACCCCCGGACGCTGGCCCTGGTGCACGTGCGGATCAGCCAGGTCAACGGCTGCGGCGCCGACGTCGAGGACGGCGTCCGGACGGCCCGCGAGGCCGGGGTGGGCGACGAGCGACTGCTCGCCCTCGCCGCCTGGCGGGACACCGCGCACTTCACCCCCGCGGAACGGGCGGCCCTGGAACTGGCCGAGGCCGCGACCCGGCTCGCCGACCGCCCCGACGCGGTCGGCGACCCGACCTGGGACCGGGCCGCCACCCACTACGACGAGCGGCAGCTCGCCGCGCTGATCCTGCTGATCGGCACCACCAACCTGCTCAACCGGCTCGCCGCCACGACCCGGCAGAGCGCCCCCTTGACCGACACAACCGGAAGGAACCGGCCATGACGAACACCCAGCGCACCGCGGAGAAGACCACCGACAGCGCGGCCGAGCAGTGGACCGCCGAGGAGCGCGCCGCGATGAAGGAGCGCGCCAAGGAGCTGAAGGCGTCCGCGCGCCGCGCCTCGCGCGCCGAGAAGGCGGCCGAGGACGAGGCGGCCGTGCTCGCCAAGATCGCCGAAATGCAGGACTCGGACCGCGTGATGGCCGAGCGCATCCACGCCGTCGTCAAGGAGAACGCCCCCGTACTGGCCCCGAAGCTCTGGTACGGCATGCCCGCCTACGCCCGCGACGGCAAGATCGTCTGCTTCTTCCAGAGCGCGCAGAAGTTCAACGCGCGCTACGCCACCTTCGGATTCAACGACACCGCGCACCTCGACGAGGGCACCATGTGGCCGACCGGCTTCGCCCTTCCCCGGCTCACCGATGCCGACGCGGCCCGGATCGGCGAGCTGGTCGCCAAGGCGGTGAGCTGAACGCCGAGCTGACGCCCGATCGGCCGGGACCCTCGATTCCCGAAGCTCTGGAGTGCGCGCCGGGCCGATCGCCGCGGTGATCGGCCCGGCCACCGCCGGTGGCCCGCATGCCAGAATGCAAGAGTTCGTTCCCCTCCGATGTCCATCGAGGTCCAGCCGTGTCCCAGCCTGCAGGCCGTGTGCCCCAGCGACGCAACGCACGGTCCAACCGGGCGCGCATCCTGGCCACCGCGCGCCAGGAGCTGGGGCGCAACCCCGACATCACCCTGGAGGAACTGGCCCGTGCCGCCGGTGTCGTACGGCGCACCCTGTTCGGCCACTTCCCCGGCCGGGCCGCGCTCCTGGAGGCGCTGGCCGAGGAGGCGGGCGAGGCACTGCGGGCCGCCGTGGCGAGCGCACCGCAGGCGACCGGGGAGGGGGCGGAACCCGCCGAGCGGGCACTCGCGCGGTTCGCGCTGTCGATGTGGCCGGTGGGCGACCGCTACCGGATGCTGCTGGCGCTCGCCCACCGGGATCTGGGCAGGGAGCGGGTCACCGAGATCATCGAGCCCGCCCGTGCCGCGGCCACCGCCATCCTGCAACGGGGCCAGGGCGACGGCGTCTTCCACACCCATCTGCCGCCCGCGGTGCTGAGCGCCGCTCTGGAGGCGATGACCGTGGCCCTGCTGGAGGAGGTCAACTCCGGGGCGCTGGAGGACGACGGCACCCGGGCCGCCGTCGTCCTGCTCATCGCGGCCGGGGTACCTGAGAAGCACGCACGCCTCGTGGTCGAGGACGTAGCGGCAGAACGGACATAGAAGGGACGGTACCGGGCGTCCCTCCCGGCACCGTCCCCAGGGCCGTGCGCCGCTCAGGCACGGCCGTTCCTGGGAGGCGGGCTCAACGCACGCCCGCGGTCTCGGAGTTCCGCGCGTCCTCCGTAGCCGCCGTCTCCTGGTGCCGCTTCCCCGTGGCCTTGCGGCCGGGCAGCACCACGAAGACGATCACCGTGCCGACGGCCATGATGATCCCGCCGATCAGGCTGGTCTGCGCGATGGCGTGGGCGAAGGACTCGTGCACCGCGCCCAGCAGGGCATGGGCCTGCTCGGCGCCGCCCTGGGGGTTCCGGCCGACCTGCTCGGCGACCGCGAGTCCGCCGCCCACCGAGTCCTTGGCGGTGTCCAGCGCCGGGGCGGGGAGCTGGCCGCCGACCAGTTCGGTCAGCTTGTCCTTGTAGGCGGTGGCGAGGAGCGAGCCGAGGACCGCGATGCCCAGGGAGCCGCCCAGCTCCAGTGCCGTGTCGTTGGCGCCGCCGCCGACTCCCAGCTCCGACTCGGGGAAGGAGCCCATGATCGTGTCGGTGGCGGGGGACAGGCTCAGCCCGATGGCGAACCCGAGCAGCACCAGCGGCGCCACGAAGGCGGTGTAGGTGGAGCCCGACTCGATCTGCGTGAGCAGGAAGAGGCCCGCGGTGCCGATCACCATGCCGGTTCCCACGACCGCCTTCACGCCCAGCTTCGGGGCCAGCCGCCCGGTGACCGCGGCGCCGACGAACACCGCACCCGCCAGCGGCAGCAGCCGTACGCCGGTCTCCAGGGCGTTGTGGCCGAGCACGAACTGGAGGAACTGGGTGGAGTAGTAGATCGCGCCGAAGGTGCCGAAGAAGAAGAACAGCACGGCCAGCATCGAGCCGCTGAAGGGGCGCTCGGTGAACTTCCGTACGTCCAGCATGGGGTTGGGGTGGCGCAGCTCCCAGGCGACGAAGGCGAGCAGGCCGGCGCCGGCGACCACGGCCGCGGTGACCGGTCCCGCGCCCCAGCCGAAGTGCGGGCCCTCGATGGTCGCGTAGACCAGGGAGCCGACCGAGACGATCGACAGCAGACCGCCGACGTAGTCGATCCGGCCCATGCCCGCGGCCTTCGACGGCGGTACCAGCAGCAGCGCGCCGACGACGCCGAGCAGCGCGACGGGGACGTTCACAAGGAAGGTGGAGCCCCAGGCGTGGCTCTCCAGCAGCCAGCCCGCGGTCAGCGGACCGGCGGCGATGGCGAGTCCGGAGGTCGCGGACCAGGCCGTGATGGCCTTGGCGCGCTCGGCCCGCGGGAACATCGCGACCAGCAGCGACAGGGTGGCCGGCATGACGACTGCGGCGCCGACGCCCATGATCGCGCGGGCGGTGATGACCAGGGCGGTCTCCTCGACGAGACCGCCCATCACCGAACCCGCGGCGAAGACCAGCAGCCCGAGGACCAGCGCGCCGCGGCGGCTGTACTTGTCGCCGATCGCGCCGAGCACGAGCATCAGCGCCGCGTACGGGACGGTGTAACCGTCGATGACCCACTGGAGGTCACTGCTGGACAGGCCCAGGTCCTGGGTCATGTCGGGCGCGGCCACGATCAGCGAGGTGTTCGCCATGACGACGATCAGCAGGCTCAGGCAGAGCACCAGCAGGGCCCACCAGCGGCGCGGGTAGGGGCCCGGCATCTTCTCCACGGGGGTGTCGGCAACGAGAGGCATCGCAAGCTCCTGGGCAGGACAGGGCGGGGTGGGACGGGGCAGGACGGGAAGTTAATTGCCCACTGATGTGCAGGCTAGTTTATTGCTCATCGGTGTGCAACTATCGGCTCATGAGGCGCGCACCCCGTCGCACCAGGGCCCGCATCCTGGAGGCGGCCCGAGAGGCACTCGGCCGCGACCCCGACAGCAGCCTCGGTGACATCGCCGAGGTGGCGGGCGTGGTGCGGCGCACGGTCTACGGCCACTTCGACGGCCGGTCCGCCCTGGTCGAGGGGCTGGTGGCGGAGGCCGCGGCGGCCCTGCGACAGGCGCTCGACGCCCCGGCCGAACCCGAGCCGGACGCCGCCCGGGCCCTGGCGCGCTTCGTCCTCGCCGTGTGGCCCGTCGGGGACCGCTACCGCATGCTCCTCCGGCTCGCGCCCCAGGACCTCGGGCCCGAGCGGGTCGAGGAGGTCCTCGCCCCGGCGCGCGCGACGGCGGAGGCGATCATCACCCGCGGCCGGCGGCAGGGCCTGTTCCACACATCCGTGCCGCCCGGCCCGCTGAGCCGGGCCCTGGAGGGGTATCTGCTCGGGCTCCTGGAGTGCGTGAACGACGGCACCTGGGCCGACGAGGGCACGGGTGCCGCGACCGCCGCGCTGATCGCGATGGGCGTGGACCACGACCTCGCCGTCACCCGTGTACGAGACCTGCTGAGCCGCCCCGGAGAGGAACCTCATGCCCCACCCCGATGACCCCCGCTGCACCGAGGCCGTCCACGCGAGCCCGCCGAGCGCGAGGCGGCGGCGCGGGATCGTCGTCGCCGCGTCCCTGGTGGCCGTCCTGCTGGGCGCCGTCGTGGCCGACCGGTTCGCCGCGGCCCGCGCGGAGAGCCGTACGGCCGAGGCGTTCCAGGACGGCATGGGGACCGCCGAACGGCCCTCGGTACGGGTCAGCGGCTTCCCGGTGCTGCCCCAACTGGCCGGGGGCAGTCTGCGGCACGTCGACCTCACCGCCCATGACATCCCCGCCGACGGAGCGGACCGCCCGCTCCCGGTCACCCAACTCACCGTCGCCCTCGACGAGTTGCGGACCTCCGGCGACGCCGACGAAGCACACGCCGACAGTGTGGACGCGACCGCGTTCCTGTCGTACGAGGACGTATCGGCCGCGCTGGGCGTCACCGTGTCGCGGGGCGACGAACCGGGCCGCGTCAACGCGACGGCCACGCTGCCGCTCGCCGGTGACGTCACCGTGAGCGCGGCGGTCTCGGCGGCACCGGGAAACCGCATCGCCTTCAAGGACGTCCAGGCGGTCGACGGCGAGCTGCTCCCGCCCCTCAGGACGCTGCTGGACAAGGCCCTGGAGACCCCCGTCCCCCTGCGCAACATCCCCGAGGGCCTGCACCTCCGCTCGGTCACCCCCACCCCGGCCGGAATCGAGGCCCGCTTCACCGGCACCTCGGTCACTTTCCGGCCCGGCGGCTAGAGCCAGTCCCGCTGCTTGAAGATGACGTACAGACTCACACAGATGATCCCCATCAGGGCGATCGCGAAGGGGTATCCGAGCACCCAGTGCAGCTCCGGCATGTGCGTGAAGTTCATGCCGTAGATCGTCCCGACCAGCGTCGGGGCGAACAGGATCGCCGCCCAGGAGGAGATCCGCTTGATCTCCTCGTTCTGGGCGAACCCCGCCTCCGCCAACGCCCGCATCTCCGCGTTCTGTTGCTGGGTGACCAGGGTGGCGTTGACGGTGAGGATGTCGGTCAGGGCCTGGCGGAAGGAGTCGACGCGCTCGCTGGTGTGGGTGACGTGGTCGGCGACGTCACGGAGATAGCGCTGGAGCTCCTCGTCCGTGCCGTACTTTGCGAAGCCCGCCATCAGGCCGTGCAGCATCCCGACCAGGGGGCGGGTGGCGCGCTGGAACTCGACCATCTCGCGGGAGAGTTCGTAGATGCGGCGGGAGACGGCGGGGTCGCCGCGGAAGACCTCCGTCTCGATCTCGTCGACGTCGTTCTGGACGCCCGCGACGACCGGGACGTACCCGTCGACCACCGCGTCGAGGATCGCGTACAGCACCGCCTCCGGGCCCAGCTTCAGCAGCTCCGGAGTCTCCTCCATGCGGCGGCGCACCGCCGACAGATCGGGCGCCGCGCCATGGCGGACCGTGATGACGAAGTCCGGCCCGACGAACACGTGCAGCTCGCCGAAGTCGACCTCCTCCGGGGCGTCCAGATAGCGGGCCGCGCGCAGGACCACGAACAGGGTGTCGCCGTACCGCTCCAGCTTCGGGCGCTGATGGGCCTCCAGCGCGTCCTCGACCGACAGCGGATGCAGGTCGAACTCGGCGGCCAGCGACTTCAGTTCGGACTCCGGCGGCCGGGCGAGCCCGATCCAGGCCATACCGGACGGCTGTTCGCGCAGCTCGCGGTAGGTCTCGGCGAGCGTGGCGGGGGAGGAGACCCGCACCCCGTCCCGGTACAGGGCCGCCTGCACGATGCTCGCCGGCTCCGGCTCGGCGGGCGCGGGCCCGTCCGGGGGCGTCGTGGGCTCCGGGGCGCCGGCCGGGGGTGTCAGGGCGCGGCGCCAGACGGACTTCCGGTGGTTCTTCGCCATCGTGGCTGCCTCTCGGCCGACGCCCGGTGATCTCCCAGCTAGGGCCTGTCGTTTGGATCAGTCCGGCGTCGCGGGGTCTGGCACGCACAGCTGCGGCGTTGTCGTCGGTTGCCGACGCTCCGCGTCGACGCCCTCCTCCGCCTTGCAGCTGCACGCACCAGACCCCGCTCGGCTCGGCCGACCTGCACCGTTTCCTGCAGCCGGCCTGATCCAAACGACAGGCCCTAGCAGGCTATACGGCGGACCCGGCCGAGCGAGCGCGGACGGAACGTGGCATCGCGGACCGTATCTGTCCGCAACCGGTACTAGCGTGCGGGACATGACGAAGACGACGACCGCCCAGGGCCCCGTTCTCGGCACCCGCGCCCTCAACCGCGCCACCCTGGACCGGCAACTGCTGCTGCGCCGCACCCCGATGTCCGCGCAGGCCGCCGTGGAGCACCTGGTCGGCCTCCAGGCGCAGGAGGTCAAGCCGCCGTACTACGCGCTCGCCGCCCGCCTCGACGGCTTCCGGCCCGAGGAGCTCGCCGGGTCGCTGGAACGGCGCGAGACCGTGCGGATCGTCACCATGCGCTCGACCATCCATCTGCACAGCGCCGACGACAGCCTCATCCTGCGGCCCCTGGTGCAGCCCGCCCGCACCCGGGAGATCAACCTCTTCCGCAAGGGCCTCGTCGGTGTCGACCTGGACCGGCTCGCGGTCCTCGCCCGCGACCTCGTCGAGGAGGCGCCGCGCACCATGAAGCAACTGCGGGAGGCGCTCGGGGCCGAGTGGCCGGACGCCGATCCGCAGTCCCTGGCCGTCGCCGCCCGCTGCAAGCTGCCGCTGGTCCAGGTCACCCCGCGCGGAGTGTGGGGCCGCAGCGCCCAGGTCTCCCTGACCACCGTCGAGCACTGGCTCGGCCGCGCCGAGGAGCCCGCCGCGTCGGTCGACGCCACCGTCCTGCGCTATCTCGCCGCCTTCGGGCCCGCCTCGGTCAAGGACTTCCAGACCTGGTGCGGGCTGACCCGGACCCGCCCCGCCTTCGAGCGGCTGCGCCCGGAGCTGATCACCTTCCGGGACGAGAACGGCGTAGAGCTGTTCGACCTCCCCGACGCCCCCAGGCCCGACCCGGCCACCCCGGCCCCGCCCCGCTTCCTGCCCGAGTTCGACAACCTGCTGCTCTCCCACGCCGACCGCACCCGGGTGATCCCGCCCGCGAACCGGGGCCGCACCTGGCAGGTGAACACCGTCTACTGCCCGTTCCTCGTCGACGGCTTCCTCGCGGGCGTCTGGCGGATCATCGACGGCGCCCTCGTCATCGAGCCCTTCGGTGACCTCACCAAGGCCCAGCGCGCGGAGGTCCTGACGGAAGGGGCGCACATGCTTCAGGTCATGCACCCGGAGTCGTCGTACGACATCCGCTTCGGGACCGTCCTGCCCTCATAAGACGGCAGGACATGGATAGAGGGCGTTGCGGGCCGCTCGTGGAGGCCCGCAACGCCCCCTGGTATTGCACCTGAGGGATACTCAGGAGTCTTTCCGGGTTACGAGTTGACCTGCGCGGTCACCAGGCTGGAGAAGGTGGTCAGCCGGGTGTAGACACCCGGGTAACCAGCCGCCGCGCAGCCCTCGCCCCAGGAAGTGATCCCTGCCAGGACGCCCCCGACAAGCAGGGGACCGCCGCTGTCGCCCTGGCAGGTGTCCACGCCGCCGGAGGTGTATCCGGCGCAGACCATGTCGGACGAGATGAAGTCCGAACCGTAGGAGTTCGCACAGCTGGAGTTGGAGACGATCGGCACAGTCGCCGTGCGCAGCTGGTTGGAGGAGCTGCCGCCCGCCGAGGTGGTGCCCCAGCCGATGATCCGGGCGGTGGTGCCGGCCGCGTACACGCCCGTCTGGGTCGAGGAGACGTACGGCGCCGTGGTGTACGGCATCGACGTCGACAGGGTCAGCACGGCCACGTCGTCGCCGTTGGTGGCGTCCGTGTAGCTCGGGTGGATCCAGATCCTGCTGACCCGGCTGACCGTGCCGTTGGTGCCGTTGCGATAGGTGCGGCCGCCGACGACTCTGACGCTGCTGGTGCTCTCGCCGACCATGCAGTGGGCCGCGGTGACGACCTTCGTGGCGGAGACGAGCGTGCCGCCGCAGAACTGGTTCTGCGAGGAGTCCGTGATCTGCATCATGAACGGGTACGCGGTGGTCGTGGTCGTCGACCCGCCCACGATGGGCTGGGGAGCCGCGGCGGCGGTGGGGGCGACGCCGATCAGCGCGGTGGCCGCTGCGGCGGTGGCCGCGAGCGCGGCCGCGGTCTTCTTGGCACGGGTGAGCCCGAACATGAGTCTCCTCATTGATGGCCGGTGGGGGGTCGCGCGGGTGTGGGGGTGAAGCACGGGAGTCGCGGGACCGACTCCCGTGTGCCCGGCGAGCGGCACAGGGCATACGCTAGAACTGGTTGAATCCCCTTCCCAAGGAGGGAACCCCCTAAGGGAGTTGGGCAGGGAAAACCCTCGGTCGGCCCCCGCCAAACCCCCGCTGCCGGTGAATCGCGCGGATCTCAGCTGCCGGGACGGCCCGCCGCCAGTCTGACGATGTCGACGCGCGATCGGATCCCCAGCTTGCGGTAGACCCGGGTCAGCGTCGCCTCCACGGTCTTGACGCTGATGAACAGCCGGGCCGCGATCTCCCGGTTCGTCGCGCCCTCCATGACCAGCGCCGCGACCTGACGCTCCATCGAGGCGAGCGAGTCCAGCGCGTCGAGCGCGGCGGCCGGGGCCGGGGCCGGTTCCGCGGGCTGCGGCATCGTCGCGGCCGACTCCACCTGGCTCAGCCAGGGCAGCGCCCGGCACCGCCGGAACAGCCGGGCCGCCTCGTCGTACGAGGTCGGCCCCGGCCGGTGCGTCCGCAGGGCCGCCAGCGCGAAGGCGGCCCGCGCCTCCTCAAGGCCGTAGCCGAGCTTGGCCAGCCGGTCCTGCACGGACGTCAACTGGACGGCGGCGGAGTCCCGTTCGCCGCGCGCCGCGCGCACCATGGCCTCCGCGCGGTCCAGCACCGCCAGCACGCTCTCCCGGCCCAGCCGCAGCGCGCGGGCGCGGGCGGTGTCGATGACGTCCTGCGCCTCCTCGGTCTCCCCGATCCGCACCAGCGCCTCGGCGAGATCGCCGTGCCAGCGCCCGCGCGCCGGGTCGGTGATGCCGAGCCCCTGCTCCAGCTCGCGCACCCGGCGCAGCGAGGCCACCGCGGCGGGCGCGTCCCCGGCCACCAACTGGGCGTGCCCGAGGGCGGCCAGGGCGCGGGAGACATACATCTGGTCGCCGTCCTGCTCGGAGTGGTCCAGGGCCTCCCGGGCCAGGGCCAGCGCCCGGTCCAGCTCGCCGCCCGCCGCCTCCGCGAGCGAGGTGAGCACGGCGGAGGCGACCTCGCCGATCCCGGTGTCCCGGGCCAGCCGCAGACTCTCCCGGGCGAGGTCCAGGGCGCGGGCGCAGTGCCCGGTGCGCAGCTCGGTCTCGGCCAGTCCGCGCAGGAAGTGCACCTCGCTCTCCACCGAGCCGCGCCGCCGCACCTCCCGCAGCAGGGCGGTGACGGTGGCCCGTGCGTCGGGCAGCTGGTCGCTCATCATCAGCCAGCGGAACCGGGCGTACCCGGCGCCGTTGTGATGGCTGGCCACCCGCGGGTCCTGGGGCTCCTTCAGCGCGCGCTTGATGGTCCGGGGCGCGTCCGGGTGGCCCATCAGGGTCTCGATCTGCGCCTGGAAGGCGAGCGCCATCAGCTCGGTGTACCGGTCGCCGCCGCGCGCCGCCAGCTCCGCCGAGTACGCCGTCTCCTCCCGCGCCGGATCGAAGTCGCCGTCCACCAGCAGCGCCCGCCAGCCCAGCTGGTAGTGGATCCGGGCGAGCAGTCTCGGGTCGTCGCCCGCGTCGGCCAGCGCCTGCGGGAAGACCGCGTCGACCTCGGTCATCGCGTGACCGGCGGTCTCGATCACCACGATCCAGGCCCGCACCCGCTCCGCGGGCACCGTCGAACCGGAGAGCACCTCGCGGGCGATGTCCCGGGCGAGGTCCAGCTCACCGGCGGTGATGGCGTCCTCGGCGGCCTGGAGCAGCAGCGCCTGCGGGCCGTCCTCCGCCGGGGTGTGCCGGGCGGCGAGCCGGCCCAGCGAGGCTGCCACCGAGGGCGCCCCGCGATCCCGGGCCAGCGCGGCGGCCTCCGCCAGCGAGGCGGCCACCGCCGGATCGGTGCCGGTGGTCGCGAGCGCCAGATGCCGGGCCCGCTCGATGGGGTCCGAGGCCGCCCTGGACAGCGCGGCATGCGCGGCCCGCCGCTCCTGCGCGGGCGCCTCCGCGTACAGCGCGGCCGAGATCAGCGGATGCGCGAAGCGTACGGCGGGACCCTCCGAGTCCGTCGCCAGCAGCCCGAGTCCGGCCGCCCGCGCGGTCTCCGCCTCGGCGTCGGTGCGGCCCGCCGCGTGCAGCAGGGCCAGGGTGGGGCGGGCCCCGGCGCTGGCCACGAGGAGGGTGTGGCGGGCGGCGGGCGAGAGCATCTCCAGCCGGTTGAGGACCAGGGCGCGCAGCGAGGTCGGCACCGGCAGCGGCTCGCCGGGCCGGGGCGGGGTGGGGTTCTCGGCGAGCGCGCGGCCGAGTTCCAGGGCGAAGAGCGGATTGCCGCCGCTGGTGCGGTGGATGTCGCGGACCGTGGTGCGGGGCAGGCCGGTGTAGCCGCGGTGGTCGAGCAGGGCCGCGGTCTGGGTGCGGGAGAGCGGGCCGAGCCGGAGGGCGAGGGTGTCCGGCGGGGACGCGCGTAGATGGCTGTCGTACTCCTGGTCCTCGGTTCTGGCCGCGCACAGCATCCGGACCTGGGTGTCGCCGAGCCGCCGGGCGGCGAAGCCGAGGAGTTCGGCGCTGGCCGGATCCAGCCACTGGAGGTCGTCCGCGACGATCAGGACGGGGCCCTCGGCGGCCAGCGCGCGCAGGGCCGAGAGCACGGCCAGGCGCAGGGCGAGTCCGTCGCGCTGGAGGGTGGACTCGCCGCGGCCGGTGAGCGCCGACTCCAGGGCGGTGCGCTGCGCGGCGGGCAGCTTGTCGCAGACCTCGTCCAGGACCAGGCCGAGGAGGTCGGCGAGGGCGAGGAAGGGGAGATGGGATTCGGACTCGGTGGCCGAGCAGCGCAACACGGTCCGTGCCGCTTCGCCGTATTCGACGGCCAATGCCCGCAGGACGGTCGACTTTCCTATTCCGGCGGGCCCGTGGAGCAGGACGCTGCCGCCCCGGGCGAGCTGCGCACGCGCGGCGGTGAACGGCTCGTCCCGGCCGATGACCAGGTCGGAGCGGGATCTGGCAGGCTCGCTGAACTCCCGTGGCACGGTCACCGCTCCCCTCCCTGTGTCGTGTCCGGGCCAATATTAGGCAATGGGTCTTTGAATTACGGAGTGCCTGTCGAGTGAGGCAAATAACAGCTCAGGGGATGGATGAATGAAAGGGCAAGTGCAACCCACCCAGGGGCGCGGGGAACTGCGCGACCAGCCACGACGGCGCAGCAGTCGATCGACGGCCTCGCGTGGCACTTCCAGCGGAGCGTCACGGCAACAGCCCGGCCCGCCGCGCGGCGACCACAGCCTCCCCCCGCGTACGCGCCCCCAGCTTCCGCATGGCTGAACGCAGGTACCCCTTCACCGTCTCGGCCCGCAACCCCAACCGCTCGCCGGCCACCACATTCGTCGCCCCCGCCGCCACACAGGCCAGCACATCGAGTTCCCGAGGCGCGAGACAGACCGACGACGCCCGCCCCTCGGCGGTGAGCAGCCCACACACCGACAGCAACTCCGAACGCAGCCCCGGATCGGAGATCCTCGGCACCAGCGCCCGCAGCGCCGCATGCGCCTCGCGGACCTGCTCCCACCCGGCGCCACCCCTTTCCGGCTCCGGCCGAGCAGCCACGGCCAGCAGGTCACGCGCCGCCTCCTGCACCACCAGCGCCTGCTCCACGTCCCGCGCCGCGGCCACCGCCGCGGACAGCGTCCGGTCACCGAGCGGCTGCGCGGTGCGCAGGGCGCCGTAGAGGACTCCGCGGACCCGCCGCCGTACGACGACCGGGACCGCGAGCACGGAGCGCAGGCCCTCCGTGGCGACGGCGCTGTCGTACTCGTGGCTGATCTGCCGCGAGGAGGAGTAGTCGGTCACCGCGCAGGGGCGGGCCAGGGCGACCGCGCGGCCGCCGAGGCCGGTGCCGGAGGTGACCGCGAGACGGCTCAGCGAGTGCGTGGCGGTGCCGTTGAGTTCGCTGATGAGCATCTGCGGGCGGACGGACTCCACCAGGCCGCCGAACGCGACCGGGAGCCCGGTCGTGCGCCGCAGCCGGACCAGCGCGCCGCGGATCTCCACCGCTCCGGTGCCATCTGCCGTCAACTGCCCGCCCTTCCTCTGCGGCGTACACCCCCATTTGGGGGTAGTGAGACCTGCATCACGGATTACACGATGGCAGGGAGCCGCCGGGCAATGGTCCGGAACCGAGGAGGACACATGACGGCCACCGAGGAATTCCGCAGGGCACGGGACTTCCTGCTGGAGCACCGCGAGGACTATGCCACGGCCTATGCCGGCTTCGACTGGCCCCGGCCCGAGCTGTTCAACTGGGCGCTCGACTGGTTCGACGTCATGGCGGAGGGCAACGACCGCACGGCGCTGCACATCGTCGAGGAGGACGGCACCGAGGCCCGGCTCACCTTCGCCGAGCTGTCCGCCCGCTCCGACCGCGTCGCCAACTGGCTGCGCGCGCGAGGCGTCGGGGCCGAGGACCGGGTGCTGGTGATGCTCGGCAACCAGACCGAGCTGTGGGAGACGGCGCTGGCCGCGATGAAGCTGCGCGCGGTCGTCATCCCGGCCACCCCGCTGCTCGGGCCCGCCGATCTGCGCGACCGGGTGGCGCGCGGGCGGGTCCGGCAGGTGATCGTGCGGGCCGAGGACACCGGGAAGTTCGACGAGGTGCCCGGCGACTACACCCGGGTGGTCGTGGGCGGCGCGCGCGAGGGCTGGCTGTCGTACGAGGACTCCTACGACGCGCCCGCCGGGTTCACGCCCGACGGCCCGACCCGCGCCGACGACCCGCTGATGCTCTACTTCACCTCCGGGACCACCGCCCGGCCCAAGCTGGTCGAGCACACCCATCTGTCGTACCCGGTCGGCCACCTCGCCACCATGTACTGGATCGGCCTCAAGCCCGGCGATGTGCACCTGAACATCTCCTCCCCGGGCTGGGCCAAGCACGCCTGGTCGAACCTGTTCGCGCCGTGGAACGCCGGGGCGACCGTCTTCCTGCACAACTACACGCGCTTCGACGCGGCCCGGCTGATGGCGGAGATGGACCGCGCGGGCGTGACCACGTTCTGCGCCCCGCCGACGGTCTGGCGCATGCTCATCCAGGCCGACCTGTCCGCGCTCGCCACCCCGCCCCGCGAGGCCGTGGCGGCGGGGGAGCCGCTGAACCCCGAGGTCATCGAGCAGGTCCGACGGGCCTGGGGCGTGACCATCCGGGACGGCTTCGGGCAGACCGAGACCGCCGTCCAGGTCTCCAACAGCCCCGGCCAGCCGCTGAAGACCGGGTCCATGGGCCGCCCCAGCCCCGGCTACCGGGTCGAACTCCTGGACCCGGTCTCCGGCGCGCCCGGCGCCGGCGAGGGCGAGATCGCGCTCGACCTGTCGGCCCGCCCGGTCGGCCTGATGACCGGTTACCACGGCGACGCGGACCGTACGGCGGAGGCGATGGCGGGCGGCTACTACCGCACCGGAGACGTCGCGTCGCGGGACGAGGAGGGCTATCTGACGTACATCGGGCGCAGCGACGACGTCTTCAAGGCCTCCGACTACAAGATCAGCCCCTTCGAGCTGGAGAGCGCCCTGCTGGAGCACGAGGCGGTCGCCGAGGCCGCCGTCGTGCCCGCCCCGGACGAGCTGCGGCTCGCCGTGCCCAAGGCGTATGTCGTCCTGGCCGAGGGCTGGGAGCCGGGTCCCGACACCGCCAAGGTCCTCTTCGAGCACTCCCGTGAGGTGCTCGCCCCCTACAAGCGCGTCCGTCGGCTGGAGTTCGCGCCACTGCCCAAGACCGTCTCCGGCAAGATCCGCCGGATCGAACTGCGTGAGGCCACGGCGGCCGGCTCGGACGCCGAGTACCGCGAGGAGGACTTCCGGTGACCGGACTGTCGTACACCCACGGAACGGGCGCGACCGCCCTCCTCGGCGACACCATCGGCGACAACCTGGCCCGTACGGCGGCGACTTGGCCGGATCGGGAGGCGCTGGTCGACGTGCCCTCCGGGCGGCGCTGGACGTACGGCCAACTCCTCGTCGACGTCGACGAGTTGGCGTACGCGCTGCTCGCGAGCGGGGTCGGCAAGGGCGACCGGGTCGGGATCTGGGCGGTCAACGGCCCGGAGTGGGTGCTGGTGCAGTACGCCACCGCCCGGATCGGCGCGATCATGGTGAACATCAACCCGGCGTACCGCACCCATGAGGTCGAGTACGTGCTCAAACAGGCCGGGATCTCCCTGCTGTTCGCCTCGCTCGGCCACAAGGCCAGCGACTACCGGGCGATGGTGGACGAGGTCCGCGGCAACTGCCCGGACCTGCGCGAGGCCGTGTACTTCGGCTCCCCGAGCTGGGACGCGCTGCTCGCCCGCGCCGTCCCGGCCGAGCTGCCGGGGGACCTGTCCTGCGACGACGCGGTCAACATCCAGTACACCTCGGGCACCACCGGCTTCCCCAAGGGCGCCACGCTCTCCCACCACAACATCCTCAACAACGGTTATTTCGTGGGGGAGTTGATCGCCTACACGGAGCAGGACCGGGTCTGTCTGCCCGTGCCCTTCTATCACTGCTTCGGCATGGTGATGGGAAACCTGGCGGCGACCTCGCACGGCGCCTGCATCGTCATCCCGGCCCCGTCCTTCGAACCCAGGGCCACCCTGGAAGCGGTCCAGCGGGAGCGCTGCACCTCCCTGTACGGCGTGCCGACGATGTTCATCGCCGAGCTCAACCTCCCCGACTTCGCCTCCTACGACCTCTCCTCGCTGCGCACCGGCATCATGGCGGGCTCGCCCTGCCCGGTGGAGGTGATGAAGCGGGTGGTCAGCGAGATGAACATGGCCGAGGTGTCCATCTGCTACGGCATGACCGAGACCTCGCCGGTCTCCACCCAGACCCGGCGCGACGACGACCTGGAACACCGCACCGGCACCGTCGGCCGGGTCCTGCCGCACGTCGAGGTGAAGATCGTCGACCCGGCGACCGGCGTCACCCAACCGCGCGGCACCGCAGGGGAGTTGTGCACCCGCGGCTACAGCGTGATGCTCGGCTACTGGAACGAACCGGAGAAGACCGCCGAGGCCGTCGACCCCGCCCGCTGGATGCACACCGGCGACCTGGCGGTGATGCGCGAGGACGGCTACGTCGAGATCGTCGGCCGGATCAAGGACATGATCATCCGGGGCGGCGAGAACATCTACCCGCGCGAGATCGAGGAGTTCCTCTACGCCCACCCCAAGATCGCCGACGTCCAGGTCATCGGCGTCCCGCACGAGCGCTACGGCGAGGAGGTCCTCGCCTGCGTCATCCCGCGCGACTCCGCCGACCCACCGACCCTGGAGGACGTACGGGCCTTCTGCGAAGGGCAGTTGGCCCACTACAAGATCCCGGCCGGGGTGCGGATCCTCGACACCTTCCCGATGACGGTGTCCGGAAAGGTACGCAAGATCGAGCTACGGGAGCGCTTCACCGGCTGATCCGCCCAGGGGCACTCGATCACGGCGCTACTCGACCGTAAGATCGGGTGCCCTGGGGGTGGTTATGGGCAAGCAGCGCCCTGGCTCGCCGACGCTGGAGGAGGTCGCGGCTCGCGCCGGTGTGGGGCGCGGCACCGTCTCGCGGGTCATCAACAACGCGGCGGGCGTGAAGGATTCGACCCGCCGGACCGTCCAGCGGGCCATCGCCGAACTGGGCTATGTGCCCAATCTGGCGGCCCGTTCGCTGGCCGGGCGGCGCGCGGACGCCGTGGCGCTGGCGATGACCGAGCGGGACTGGCGGCTGTTCGGGGAACCGTTCTTCTCGGAGATCGTCCGGTCGGTCGGCGACGCCCTCGCCGACACCTCCGTGCAACTGCTGCTCACCCTCGTCCGCACGGACGCCGAGCGGAAGCGGTTCGTCGAATACGCGCGCGGCGGGCGGGTGGACGGCGTCCTGCTGATGTCCGTACGGGCCGAGGACCGGCTGCCCGACATGCTCGCCGAGGCCGGACTGCCCACCGTGCTGCTCGGCCGGCGCTCGGGCGACGAGCGCGTCACCTACGTGGACGCGGACAACGTCGGCGGCGCCCGCGACGCGGTCGAGCACCTGCTGCGCGCCGGGCGGAGAAGGATCGCCGCCGTCACCGGGCCGCTCGACATGTACGTGACCCAGTGCCGGTTGCGCGGCTACCGGGAAGCGCTGGCCGCCGCGGGCGTGGATCCCCTGCCCACGCTGGTCGTCGAGGGCGACTTCACCGAGGACAGCGGTCGCCGGGCGACGGCCGAACTCCTCGAACGGCACCCGGACCTGGACGCCGTCTTCGCCGCCTCGGACACCATGGCCGCCGGAGCGCTGGGCGTGCTGCGGGCGGCCGGCCGCCGGGTGCCCGAGGACGTCGCGGTGATCGGCTTCGACGACTTCACGCTCGCCCGCCACACCGAGCCCTCCCTGACGACGGTCCGCCAGCCGCTGGAGGAGATCGGCCGGACCATGGTGCGACTGCTGCTGGAGGAGTTCGAACAGCCGGAGGTGGCCTGGCGCCACGTCATCCTGCGCACGCGCCTGGTGGTGCGGGACTCGGCGTAGGCCCGCTGGTCGCAACTTTCGGGAGCGCTCCCAAACCCCTTGCCCCGTAAGGCCGTTGAGCGATCAAGCGGTGACCTGGCGGTTCGAAATCCCTTCGACGGATTCGCGCGCACAGGGTTGTCAGGGACATGCGGCACTCTTACAGTCGCCACCGAAACCGGTGGGGTGGGAGCGCTCCCATGATGAGGGATCGGGAGCGCTCCCGGAACCCCCGCAGCACCCCCCTGTCGAATCCGGTTCCCCGCAGAGAGGCCCCCCGCATGCGATCGTCACCGCACCGCCTCCGCACCGTCCGCGCGCTCCTCGGCGCCGTGCTCACCGCTCTGGCCCCCCTGGCGGCCCTGGTCGCCGCCGGCCCACCGGCCCAGGCCGACACCACGATCTGCGAGCAGTACGGATCGACCGTGATCCAAGGCCGTTACGTCGTCCAGAACAACCGCTGGGGCACCAGCGCCGCGCAGTGCGTCACCGCCACCGACACCGGCTTCCGGGTCACCCAGGCCGACGGCTCGGTGCCCACCAACGGCGCCCCGAAGTCCTACCCGTCCGTCTTCAACGGCTGCCACTACACCAACTGTTCGCCCGGCACCAACCTCCCCGCGCAGCTCAGCACCATCTCCAGCGCACCCAGCAGCATCTCCTACGGCTTCGTGTCGGACGCCGTTTACAACGCCTCGTACGACATCTGGCTGGACCCGACGCCGCGCACCGACGGCGTCAACCGGACCGAGATCATGATCTGGTTCAACCGGGTCGGACCGATCCAGCCGATCGGCTCGCCGGTCGGCACCGCCACCGTCGGCGGCCGGAGCTGGGAGGTGTGGACCGGCGGCAACGGCTCCAACGACGTGATCTCCTTCGTCGCCCCGTCGGCGATCAGCTCCTGGAACTTCGACGTCATGGACTTCGTCGACCAGGCCGTCGCCCGCGGGATGGCGCAGCCCAACTGGTATCTGACCAGTGTCCAGGCCGGGTTCGAGCCGTGGCAGAACGGCGCCGGGCTCGCGGTGAACTCCTTCTCCGCCGCCGTGAACACCGGCGGCACCGACCCCGGTGACCCGGGCGACCCGGCGGCGAGCTGCCAGGTGGCGTACGACACCAACGTCTGGCAGGGCGGCTTCACCGCCAACGTCACCGTCCGCAACACCGGTTCGGCCGCGCTGGACGGCTGGCAGCTCGGCTTCACCCTGCCCTCCGGGCAGCGGGTCACGGGCGCCTGGAACGCGAACCTGTCCGGGGCGACCGGCGCCCTCGTGGCGAGCCCCGTCGCGCACAACGCGCGCATCGCGGCCGGCGGCAGCCAGAACTTCGGCTTCCAGGGCACCTACAGCGGCACCTTCGCCGAGCCGTCCGGCTTCACCCTGAACGGCACCGCCTGCGCCGTCGCCTGACCCGTGCGGCCCACCCCCACACTCCCCCGCCGCACCGGCGCGCAGCCGGCCCCGGTCCGGCGGGGGGTTCCACAGCGGACAGTTCGACGACCGACAGGAGAACGACACGATGGCTCGACGCGGAAACCGCCTCCTCTCCTGGGCGGCGGTGCTGGCAACCCTTCTCAGCGGGCTGGGCCTGGCCTTACTCGGGCAGGGCAGCGCGCAGGCGCACGGCGTGGCGATGATGCCCGGATCGCGGACCTACCTCTGCTATCAGGACGCCAGGACCAGCACCGGCGCCCTGGACCCGACGAACCCCGCCTGCAAGGCCGCGCTCGCGGAGAGCGGTGCGACGGCGCTGTACAACTGGTTCGCCGTGCTCGACTCCAACGCGGGCGGCCGGGGCGCCGGTTATGTGCCCGACGGCAAGCTGTGCAGCGCCGGTGACCGGTCCCCGTACAACTTCACCGGCTACAACGCCGCCCGCTCCGACTGGCCCCGTACCCATCTGACCTCGGGCGGGTCGATCCGGGTCAAGTACAGCAACTGGGCGGCGCACCCGGGTGACTTCCGGGTCTATGTCTCCAAGCCCGGCTATTCGCCCGCCACTCAGCTGGACTGGGCCGATCTGGAGCTGGTCCAGACGGTCACCAACCCGCCGCAGTCCGGTTCGGTGGGCAGCGAGTCCGGCCACTACTACTGGGACCTGAGGCTGCCCTCGGGCCGCACCGGTGACGCGGTGATGTTCATCCAGTGGGTGCGCTCGGACAGCGCGGAGAACTTCTTCTCCTGCTCCGACATCGTCTTCGACGGCGGCAACGGGGAGGTGACGGGCATCGGCGGCTCGAACGGCGGTGAGCCGACGCCCACGCCCACGCCGACTCCGACGCCCACGCCGACCGACCCGCACACCGGGTGCATGGCCGTCTACTCGGTGACGAACTCCTGGAGCGGTGGCTTCCAGGGTTCCGTCGAGGTGATGAACCACGGCACGACCGCCCAGGACGGCTGGGCCGTGCGCTGGCAGCCGGGCTCCGGCACCCGGATCAGCAGCGTCTGGAACGGAACATTGAATACCGGGTCCGACGGCACGGTCACGGTCGCGAACGCCGCCTACAACCGGACCATCGCGCCGGACGGCAGTACGACCTTCGGCTTCACGGCCACCTCGACCGGCAACAACTTCCCGGTCGGCTCGATCGGCTGCGTCAACCCGTAGCCATGTCCTCCGCTCCCCCGTGGGTCAGCCCGCGGGGGAGTCCAGCGCGTCGGCGTGGCTGTTGACCGGCTGCGGTGTGCCGGTGAGGTCCAGCACGAAGAGCGGGACGCCGAGGGCGTCGGCCCGGGTGCGGGCGTCCGGCGCGTACCCGGCGAGGGAGAAGTAGGCGCAGACGGCGGACTCCGTCATGGCCGTCAGCCACAGGCACTCCACATCCCGTACGGCGGCCGGCTGCACGGTCGGGTCGACCTGCGCCAGCAGACCGCGCGCGGCGAGGCCGATGCCGGACGGGGGCCGCTGGTCGGCGCGGCGGATGTCCCGGTAGCCGAGCCAGCGCAGATACAGCGCGGCCGCGGTGACCGCGTCCCGCGCGGTGCGGATGGTGACCGGCTGGAAGGCGGGCCGGTGCCGGGAGGGGGCCGCCCGGGGCACTTCGCCGCCCGGCTCGGAGAGGGTGCCCGCCACCGGGACCCGCACCACCGTCCCGCAGGGGCACCCCAGCTCCGGGTGCGGCCACTGGCCGCGGCGTCCGCAGGCGGCGCACTCCACGGTCACCCAGTCCTCCGCCCACACCCGGTGCGTGACGGCGCACGGAGTGCCGCGCGGGTCCAGCGGCGGGGTGACGGGGGCGCCGCAGACGCACGGATACGACGGAGCCGCGTACAGGTGCTCACGTCTGCAGGCCGGGCAGCACACCGCCAAGCTCTGGGGCATGGCACCCATGGTGCCGCGCGGAACCCCTGCTTGTCCGTCTCTTGACTGCCTTCGTACCGCCACCTACATTGCTTCCAGATAGTAGAAATTACTTTCCGCAATACGGAAGAGCTCAACCGGCGGGGCGCGACGGGAGTGCGAATCCGACAGCCGAAGCAGGAGTACTCGATGGCTCGAATGACCGCTGTCCGCGCGGCAGTTGAGATCCTCAAGCGCGAGGGCGTCAGCAACGCGTTCGGTGTGCCCGGCGCGGCGATCAACCCCTTCTATGCCGCGCTCAAGGCGTCCGGCGGCATCCAGCACACCCTCGCCCGGCATGTCGAGGGCGCCTCGCACATGGCCGAGGGCTACACCCGGACCCACCCGGGCAACATCGGCGTGTGCATCGGCACCTCGGGGCCGGCCGGCACCGACATGATCACCGGTCTGTACTCGGCCATCGGTGACTCCATCCCGATCCTGTGCATCACCGGCCAGGCGCCGACCGCCGTGATCCACAAAGAGGACTTCCAGGCCGTCGACATCGCCTCGATCGCCAAGCCGGTCACGAAAATGGCGGTGACCGTCCTGGAGGCCGCACAGGTCCCCGGCGTCTTCCAGCAGGCCTTCCATCTGATGCGCTCCGGCCGTCCCGGCCCGGTCCTGATCGACCTGCCGATCGACGTCCAGCTCACCGAGATCGAGTTCGACCCGGAGACCTACGAGCCGCTCCCGGTCTACAAGCCCGCCGCGTCCCGCGCCCAGATCGAGAAGGCGATCGGGATGCTGAACGCCGCCGAGCGGCCGCTGATCGTCGCGGGCGGCGGTGTCATCAACGCCGACGCGGCCGACCTCCTGGTCGAGTTCGCCGAGCTGACCGGCACCCCGGTCGTGCCCACCCTGATGGGCTGGGGCCTGCTCCCCGACGACCATGAGCTGAACGCCGGCATGGTGGGCCTGCAGACCTCGCACCGCTACGGCAACGCGACCTTCCTGGAGTCCGACTTCGTCCTCGGCATCGGCAACCGCTGGGCCAACCGCCACACCGGCAAGCTGGACGTCTACACGGCCGGGCGGACCTTCGTCCACGTCGACGTCGAGCCCACCCAGATCGGCAAGATCTTCGCCCCGGACTACGGCATCGCCTCCGACGCCAAGGCCGCGCTGGCGCTGTTCGTCGAGGTGGCACGCGAGCTGAAGGCGGCGGGCAGGCTGCCCGACCGCTCCGTCTGGGCCGCGTCCGCGCAGGAGAAGAAGGCGACCCTCCAGCGCCGTACGCACTTCGACGACATCCCGATCAAGCCGCAGCGCGTCTACGAGGAGATGAACAAGGCGTTCGGTCCCGAGACCCGGTACGTCTCCACCATCGGCCTCTCCCAGATCGCCGGCGCCCAGATGCTGCACGTCTTCAAGCCACGGCACTGGATCAACTGCGGTCAGGCGGGCCCCCTCGGCTGGACGATCCCGGCCGCGCTGGGCGTCGCCAAGGCCGACCCGGAGGCGCAGGTCGTCGCCCTGTCCGGCGACTACGACTTCCAGTTCATGATCGAGGAGCTGGCGGTCGGGGCGCAGCACAAGATCCCGTACGTCCATGTGCTGGTCAACAACTCCTACCTGGGGCTGATCCGGCAGGCGCAGCGGGCCTTCGACATCGACTTCCAGGTCAAGCTGGAGTTCGAGAACATCAACTCGCCCGAGCTGGGCGTCTACGGTGTCGACCACGTCAAGGTCGCCGAGGGCCTCGGCTGCAAGGCGATCCGGGTCACCGACCCGGCCGAACTGGGCGCCGCCCTGGAGCAGGCCAAGAAGCTCGCCGCCGAGTTCCAGGTGCCGGTCGTCGTCGAGGCGATCCTGGAGCGCGTCACCAACATCTCCATGTCGACCACCAACGACATCAGCAATGTCGTGGAGTTCGAGGAGCTCGCGACCGAGCCCGGCCACGCGCCGACCTCGATCAAGACGCTGAAGGTCTGACCCACAGGTCGGACGGGGCGGCCCGACCCGGGGGGTGGGCCGCCCCTTCGGTATGCCGTGCTGCCGGTCGGCCGCGACCCGCGGCCGACTCCGGCCTGAGACCCGCCGTACACCCCCGTACCGGCGGGTCTCACGCCGCCCCCGTCGTACCGGGCCCGCCCGGACACCCCTGACCGGGTCCGGCCCGCGGGGGCCCGCCGCCCCCGTGCCGGCGGGCCCCGTGCAGACGAGAATGTGCCCGCGCCCGGGGGTGGTTGAAGCCCCCGGGCGCGGGTTCAGAGGTTGATTTGAGGGTTGCGTAGCCGGACTACGGACGGCGGCGTAGACGGTTCACGCCTCGTGGGCCCCATGGGACTCGTGGTGCTCGGAGAGGCCCGGCCAGTCGTCGGGGCCGCCGCCCTGCCATTCGATCAGGTCGGACTCCGCGACGTCGGTGACGTAGAGGTCGGCCAGCCGCAGGAACTCGGCGACGTCGTCGACGTGCGAGGCGATGCCCAGCGTCTCGTCCCCCGCGGTGACCCGCCGGGATCCGTCCAGGGCGGGGGAGTGGACCACGATGTGCGGTTGCTGCGTCGGTTGTTCCATGCCCTCAGCCTCCTGCGCGCGGGGCCGGTCCGCACGCCGGGAAAGCGCCGGGACGGCCTCGGGACAGCCCGGGAACGCAGAGCAGCGCCGGATACGGGACCGTCCGTATCCGGCGCTGGTTCGTTTCGGGACCGCGGCGGTCGCGACGGAGCCCGAATCACCCTTCCCTCTGGTCGAGAAGAGGCTCGGTTCCTTCACCACCGCACTGGCTCGCACACCGCCGCGGTCCTCACCCTGCTCGCGCCCGCCGCCGGTCGACCACCCCTCAATCCGGGTCGCCCGGCCGCGCGGACGCGGTCAGGGAGCCTTTCAGTCCTCGCGCAGGGCGCGGACCGCCTCCTCCACCCGCCGGCCGTACTCCGGATCGGCGGCGTGGAAGTGGGCCAGGTTCCGCTCGATCACGTCGTCGCGGGAGACCTGGGCGAGGCCGCCGGAGATGTTCGCGATCAGCCGGGACTTCTCCTCCGCGGACATCAGCCGGTACAGCTCGCCGGCCTGGAAGAAGTCGTCGTCCTTGGTGTGCCGCGGCGCCTCGTGGGTGCCGGTGTGGCCGGTCACCGCGAGCGGGGCGGACAGCGGACGGCCGGTCTCGGCCGGGCCGTCGTAGGAGTTCGGCTCGTAGTTCTTGGCGTACCGGCCCTGGGAGTTGGACGCCATGAGACCGTCCCGGCCGTAGTTCTGCGCCGTCGTTGCCTTCGGCGCGTTCACCGCGAGTTGGGTGTGGTTGACGCCCAGGCGGTAGCGGTGCGCGTCCGCGTAGGCGAACAGACGGCCCTGGAGCATCTTGTCGGGGGAGGGGCCGATGCCCGGAACGAAGTTGTTCGGGGAGAACGCGGCCTGCTCGACCTCGGCGAAGACGTTGTCGGGGTTGCGGTCCAGGACCAGCCGGCCCACCCGCTGGAGCGGGTAATCCTGGTGCGGCCAGACCTTCGTCAGGTCGAAGGGGTTGAAGCGGTACTCCGCCGCCTCGGCCGCCGCCATCAGCTGCACGTAGAGGGTCCAGGACGGGTTCACGCCCCGCTCGATGGCCTGGAGCAGGTCCGTCTGGTGCGAGTTGGGGTCCTTGCCCGCGAGCTCGGCGCCCTGCTCGGCGGAGAGGCTGCGGATGCCCTGGTTCGTCTTGAAGTGGTACTTGACGAAGAAGGCCTCGCCCTCGGCGTTGGTCCACTGGTAGGTGTGCGAGCCGTAGCCGTTCATGTGGCGGTACGACGCCGGGATGCCGCGGTCGCCCATCAGCCAGGTCACCTGGTGCGTGGCCTCGGGGGCGTGCGCCCAGAAGTCCCAGACGTTGTCCGGCTCCTGCTTGCCGGTGAACGGGTCGCGCTTCTGCGAGTGGATGAAGTCCGGGAACTTGATCGGGTCCTTGATGAAGAACACCGGGGTGTTGTTGCCGACGAGGTCGTAATTGCCCTCCTCGGTATAGAACTTGACCGCGAACCCGCGCGGGTCGCGGACCGCGTCCGCGCCGCCGAGGCTGTCGGCCACGGTCGAGAAGCGCAGGAACACCTCGGTGCGCTTGCCGACGGTGTTCAGGAAGTCGGCGTGGGTGAAGCCGGTGACGTCGTCGGTCACCTCGAAGTAGCCGTAGGCGCCGCTGCCACGGGCGTGCACCACGCGCTCCGGGATGCGCTCACGGTTGAACCGGGCGAGCTTCTCCAGAAGGTGCTGGTCCTGGAGGAGGAGCGGGCCGCCGATGCCGGCGGAGGCGGAGTTCTGGTTGTCGGCGACCGGGGCGCCGGACTCGGTCGTGAGCACGCGCTTCGACATCGTGGACCTTCCGTGCGTTAGCACTTCCGTGCGGATGTGCGGATGGCAGCGGAAAAGTTCTTCCGCTTGGTGGAGCCTAGAAGTGGGGAAAAGTGACGTCAACAGTTTGTTGAAGTGGATTCCGGGCGACGCCGCCGCCTGGGCGCGACAGGACAGGTGTCAGCGGCGACGCCGCCCGGAGGTCTGGGGGTGCGCGTCAGATCTGCGCGCCGGACAGGCGCTCGACCGCGCGCAGCAGCGCGGAGTGGTCCAGGCCGCCGTCGCCCTGGGCGCGCAGCGAGGCGACCAGCTGGGCGACCACGGCGCCGACGGGCAGGGCCGCGCCGACATTGCGGGCGGCGTCGGTGACGATGCCCATGTCCTTGTGGTGCAGATCGATCCGGAAGCCCGGCTTGAAGTCCCGCTGGAGGAAGTTGTCCTTCTTGCGGGTCAGCACGGTCGAGCCCGCCAGACCGCCGTTGAGCACGTCCAGGGCGGCCGTCAGGTTCACGCCCGACTTCTCCAGGAAGACCACGGCCTCGGCGCACGCCTGGATGTTGACGGCGACGATCAGCTGGTTGGCGGCCTTCACGGTCTGACCGGAGCCGTGCGGACCGCACAGCACGATGGTCCTGCCGAGCGCGTCCAGTACCGGCCGGGCCTCGTCGAAGTCGGCCTGCTCGCCGCCGACCATGATCGACAGCACGGCCTCGATGGCACCGGCCTCGCCGCCGGACACCGGGGCATCCAGCACCCGGATCCCCTTGTCCCCGGCCGCCTTGGCCAGGTCGATGGAGGTCTGCGGGGTGATCGAGGACATGTCGATCAGCAGCGCGCCGGCGCGGGCGTTGTCCAGGATGCCGTCCGGGCCGTAGGCGATGGCCTCGACCTGCGGGGAGGCGGGCACCATCGTGATGACCACATCGGCGTCCTTGACGGCCTCGGAGATCGAACCGGCGGCCCTGCCACCGGCCTTGGCCAGCCGGTCCAGCTTGTCCTGCTCCAGGGTGAAGCCGGTGACGTCGTAACCCGCCTTGATCAGGTTCTCGGACATGGGGGAGCCCATGATGCCGAGGCCTATCCAGGCGATCTTGGGGAGGTTGCTCATGAGGATGTGCCTTTCGGTGCGGGGGGTCAGCGGGGCAGCCAGTCGAAGGCCTCGGCGCTCGGGCGGTCGCCCGGCTTGTACTCGAGGCCGACCCAGCCGTCGTAACCCGCCTTCGTGAGCTGGTCGAGGAGGTCCGCCAGCGGGAGCGAGCCGGTGCCCGGGGCGCCCCGGCCGGGGTTGTCGGCGATCTGCACATGGCCGGTCTTCGCGGCGTAGCGCTCGATCACCGACGGCAGGTCCTCGCCGTTCATCGACAGGTGGTAGAGGTCCATGAGGAACTTCGCGTTGCCCAGGCCGGTGGCGTCGTTGACCTTGTCGACGATGCCCACCGCGGCGGGCGCGCTGACCAGCGGGTACAGCGGCGACTCCGGCTTGTTGAGCGCCTCGATCAGCAGGATCGCGCCGATCCGGTCGGCGGCGCGGGCAGCCAGGGTGAGGTTCTCCAGCGCCAGCGCGTCCTGCTCGGCCGGGTCCACGCCCTCGACGCGGTTGCCGTAGAGGGCGTTGAGCGCCTTGCAGCCCAGCGACTGGGCGAAGTCGGCGGCCACGTCGATGTTGGCGCGGAACCGCTCCGACTCCTCGCCCGGGACCGACAGGGCGCCGCGGTCCGGGCCCGGGAGCTGTCCGGCGTAGAAGTTCAGGCCCGTGAGCCGGACGCCCGCGTCCTCGATGGCCTTCTTCAGGGCGTCGAGCTCGGACCGCTCGGGGGTGGGGGAGTCGATCCAGGGCCACCACAGCTCGACCGCGGTGAAGCCGGCCGCGGCGGCGGCCGCGGGGCGCTCCAGGAGCGGGAGTTCCGTGAAGAGGATCGACAGGTTGACGTTGAAGCGCTGCTCTGCGAATCCCATAGGGCCCGGCGCTCCCTTCCGTGTCGAGATTCCGTATTGCGGAAGTTAGTTTCTGCTTATTGGAAGATTGCCGTCGGGTGTCCGGGCTTGTCAAGAGGGCTCGGCGGAATGCGGTGGCGCGCGTTAGGTTGAGCGCGTGCGACTGAGAGTGGAATTCACGACCGAGCCCTTCGACCTCGACGAGGCCCCCGCGCACGCGCTCGTGGCCCGAGAGGTCGTCGAGGCCGCCGAGCTGGACGCGGTGGATGTCGGGCCGTTCGGGAACACCGTGGAGGGCGGCGCGGACGCCGTGCTCACCGCGGTGGACGCGCTGCTGCGCAGGACCCTGGAGTCCGGCGCCACCCGTGTCTCGCTCCAGATCAACGTGCTCGGGGAGGGTGAGCGGTGAACGACGAGTCCTTCATCGCGGCCGTGAAGCCCCTGGTCGACGCCATGGGCGGCGAGATCCTCCCGCCCGACGAGGCCGGCGTGGACGACGTCGTGCTGTCCTGGGAGGGGGCCGAGGTGGTCGCCGTACGGCTGCCGCAGCTCGCGGACTCCCTGGACCACATCCTGGCCGCCATGGAGCGCAGGAAGGGCAAGCCCCTCGCCGAGCTGGACCGCAAGGCCAAGCAGGAGGTCGTACGGATACTCGAGGCGCGTGGCGCCTTCTCCGTACGGCATGGCGTGGAAACCGTGGCCGGCGCCCTCGGTGTCAGCCGCTTCACCGTCTACAACTACCTGAACCGGGAGAAGGAGGGCTGACGGGTGCCGCCGGGGTTTCGGTACCCGGAATTTTCAACAAAGTGTTGACGTGGTGTCGCGCAGGGCGTTAGCTATCGGCAGCCCGTTCAGCACAAGGCCACGGAGGCTCCCGTGACGTCCACATCCACGCCGGGCCTGATCCGGTTCAACGCCCTGGAGCAGCGAGCGGCCCTCGCCGAGCTGCACGAGGCGTGCGCCTCCCGGGCCTGGGGCGAGTGGCTCCTCGCCGCCCGCCCGTACGCCTCCACCGAGGACCTCTACACCGCAAGCGACACCGCCACGGCCGAGTTGACCGCCGCCGACCTCGACGAGGCGATGGCCGGCCACCCGCCGATCGGCCGCCCCAAGCCCGGCGACCCGACCTCGGCCCGCGAGCAGCGCGGCATGGCCGGCGCCTCCGAGGAGCTCAGGGCCGAGATGCTCGAACTGAACCTGGCCTACCAGGACAGGTTCGGCCATGTCTTCCTCATCTGCGCCACCGGCCGGACCGGGGAGCAGATGCGCGACGCCGTCAAGGAGCGGATCGGCAACTCGCCGGAGCAGGAGCGCGAGATCGTCCGCACCGAGCTGGGAAAGATCAACCGCATCCGACTGGCCCGACTCGTCGAAGAGGAAGCCTGACCCCATGAGCACCAGCACCACGGCCTCCGTGTCCACCCACATCCTGGACACCTCCGTCGGCCGCCCCGCCGAGGGCGTCGCCGTTCAGCTCTCCGCCCGCTCGGGCCGGGACGCCGACTGGCGGGCGCTCGGCGGCTCCGCCACCGACGCGGACGGCCGGTGCAAGGACCTCCCCGCCCTGCCGGAGGGGACCACCCATGTACGGCTCGACTTCGCGGTCGAGGCGTATTTCGAGAAGAAGCAAGCCGATGCGCAGCAGGACGCCCCCGCGAATCGGGACAGCGGTGCCGCCGTGTTCTTCCCCGAGGTGGCGATCACGTTCGCCGTCGTACCGGGCGAGCACTTCCATGTACCGCTGCTGCTCAACCCGTTCGGCTACTCCGTTTACCGAGGGAGCTAGCTAGATGCCCACCATCCTGGGACAGAACCAGTACGGCAAGGCCGAGAACCGGGTCGTCAAGATCACGCGGGACGGCGCCACCCATCACATCAAGGACCTCAACGTATCCGTGGCGCTGAGCGGCGACATGGACGAGGTCCACTACTCCGGCTCCAACGCCCATGTCCTGCCGACCGACACCACCAAGAACACGGTGTACGCGTTCGCCAAGGAGCACGGCATCGAGTCGGCCGAGCAGTTCGGCATCCACCTCGCCCGTCACTTCGTGACCTCGCAGGAGCCGATCACGACCGCCCGGATCCGCATCGAGGAGTACGAGTGGGAGCGCATCGCCGCCTCCGACGCGAACTCCCGGTTCATCGGCGCGGACGAGGTCAGGCACTCCTTCGTCCGCAAGGGCCAGGAGACCCGGGTCACCCAGATCACCTACGACGGTGAGAACTGGGAGGTCATCTCCGGTCTGAAGGACCTGATCGTGATGAACTCGACCAACTCCGAGTTCTGGGGCTACGTCAAGGACAAGTACACGACGCTCCAGGAGGCCTACGACCGTATCCTGGCCACCCAGGTGTCCGGCCGCTGGCGGTTCAACTGGACCGACGACGAGCAGCGCATGCCCAACTGGGAGAAGTCCTACGAGCAGACCAGGAAGCACATGCTCCAGGCCTTCGCCGAGACCTACTCGCTCTCGCTCCAGCAGACGCTGTACCAGATGGGTTCGCGGATCATCAACAACCGCAGCGAGATCGACGAGGTCCGCTTCTCGCTCCCGAACAAGCACCACTTCCTGGTGGACCTGGAGCCGTTCGGGCTGAAGAACGACAACGAGGTCTACTACGCCGCCGATCGCCCCTACGGCCTGATCGAGGCCACCATCCTGCGGGACGGCGCCGAGCAGCTCATCCCGGTCGACATGACCAACCTGTAGACGAC
This sequence comes from Streptomyces cinnabarinus, assembly GCF_027270315.1. NCBI lineage: Bacteria > Bacillati > Actinomycetota > Actinomycetes > Kitasatosporales > Streptomycetaceae > Streptomyces > Streptomyces cinnabarinus. The sequence continues at coordinate 7,134,775 of NZ_CP114413.1, forward strand.
AACTCCCCATCTCGGCACCCGCGGCCGGGCCTTGTGAACCCGGCCGCGGCACTCAAATCCCCCGGGTCCTGCCGTGCCCTCTCCACCACAGCGCAAAGGACGAACCATGGCAGCAGACCAGCGCATCGTCATCGAGAACTGTGCGATCGCGACCGTCGACGCCCACGACACCGAGCACGCCTCGGGTCACGTCGTCGTACGCGGCAACCGCATAGAGTCGCTGGGGGCCGGCCCGGCACCCGAGGGCCTGGAGAACGTCGTACGGCGCATCGACGCCACCGGCCATCTGGTGACTCCCGGACTGGTCAACACGCACCACCACTTCTACCAGTGGATCACCCGCGGCCTGGCCACCGACCACAACCTGTTCAACTGGCTGGTCGCCCTGTACCCGACCTGGGCGCGCATCGACGAGGCGATGACGTACTCGGCCGCCCAGGGCTCGCTCGCCATGATGGCCCGCGGCGGAGTCACCACCGCCATGGACCACCACTACGTCTTCCCCCAGGGCTCCGGCGACCTGTCCGGCTCGATCATCCGCGCCGCCCGCGAAATGGGCGTCCGCTTCACCCTCGCCCGCGGCTCCATGGACCGCAGCGAGAAGGACGGCGGCCTGCCCCCGGACTTCGCCGTCGAGACCCTGGAGGGCGCCCTCGCCGCCACCGAGGCCACCGTCAAGGAGCACCACGACGCCTCCTTCGACGCGATGACCCAGGTCGCGGTCGCCCCCTGCTCACCGTTCTCGGTGTCGACCGAACTGCTCAAGCAGGGCGCCGAGTTGGCCCGCAGGCTCGGCGTACGGCTGCACACCCACGGCTCGGAGACCGTGGAGGAGGAGAAGTTCTGCCACGAGCTGTTCGGCATGGGCCCGACCGACTACTTCGAGTCCACCGGCTGGCTCGGCGAGGACGTGTGGATGGCGCACTGCGTCCACATGAACGACTCCGACATCGCCGCGTTCGCCCGGACGAAGACGGGTGTGGCGCACTGCCCGTCCTCCAACGCCCGGCTGGCCGCCGGCATCGCCCGCGTCCCCGACATGCTCGCGGCCGGTGTCCCCGTCGGCCTCGGCGTCGACGGCACCGCCTCCAACGAGTCCGGAGAACTCCACACCGAACTGCGCAACGCCCTGCTCATCAACCGCCTCGGCGCCCACCGCGAGGCCGCCCTGAACGCCCGTCAGGCGCTGCGCCTCGGCACCTACGGCGGTGCCCAAGTGCTCGGCCGCGCCGCCGAGATCGGCTCGCTGGAGCCGGGCAAGCTGGCCGACCTGGTGCTCTGGAAGCTCGATACCCTCGCCCACGCCTCCATCGCCGACCCGGTGACCGCGCTGGTCTTCGGCGCGGCGGCCCCGGTCACCGCCTCCTTCGTCAACGGCGAGCAGATCGTGGCGAACGACCGGCTGCTCACCGTCGACGAGGACGCCATCGCCCGCTCCACCCGCGAGCAGGCGCAGCGACTGGCGCGGATCGCCGCACAGGGCTGACCTGTTGAAGACATCCGGCTGAGAGGGACGGCTCTCGGCCGGTGGCCGTGGACCCGAGCGGGGTCCATGGCGGCCGTCTCCGGGGCGCGCATGGACGTGCGCGCCCCGGAACGGCCTCCCGTCCCCCTCTTTACCGGTCCCGCACGACCGCGCATCACCTCCTTGAAACCCACGTCAGAGCCGACGTGCTGTCAACCGACCGGAGGAGCCGCCCGTGTCCGCCCACCCCGTCGACGAGAAACTCCCCGCCGTGAAAATGGCGACCACCGGCCTGCAACATGTGGCCGCCATGTACGCGGGCGTCGTCGCCCCGCCCCTGATCGTCGGCGCCGCCATCGGCTTGTCCGCCACCGACCTGACCTTCCTGACCGGCGCCTGCCTCTTCACGGCGGGCCTCGCGACCTTCCTCCAGACGCTGGGCATCTGGAAGATCGGCGCCCGGCTGCCCTTCGTCAACGGCGTCACCTTCGCCGGGGTCGCCCCCATGACCGCGATCGTCGCCTCCACCGACGACAAGTCCGACGCACTGCCGATCATCTTCGGGGCGGTGATCGTCGCGGGCCTGCTGGGCTTCATCGCGGCGCCGTTCTTCAGCAAGATGGTCCGCTTCTTCCCACCGGTCGTCACCGGCACGGTCATCACCCTGATCGGTATCTCGCTGCTGCCCGTGGCCTTCGGCTGGGCGCAGGGCCCCAACCCCGCGGCGGACGACTACGGTTCGAGCACCAACCTGACCCTGGCGGCCATAACCCTCCTCCTGGTCCTGCTGCTGCGCCGCTTCACCCGGGGCTTCGTCAAGCAGATCGCCGTGCTGCTGGGCCTGCTCGGCGGCACCCTGATAGCCATCCCCTTCGGCGTCACGGACTTCGCCCCGGTGGCGGACGCGAGCGTGATCGGCTTCCCGACGCCCTTCCACTTCGGCGCACCGCAGCTCCAGCTCGCCGCGATCATCTCGATGTGCGTGGTGATGGTGGTCTCGATGACCGAATCGACCGCGGACATGCTGGCGTTGGGCGAGATCGTGGACCGCCCGGCGGATGAGAGGACCATCGCGGCCGGCCTGCGCGCGGACACCCTGGGCTCGGCGATCAGCCCGCTGTTCAACGGCTTCATGTGCAGCGCCTTCGCCCAGAACATCGGCCTGGTCGCCATGACGAGGATCCGCAGCCGCTACGTCGTGGCCGCGGGCGGCGGTTTCCTGGTGCTGATGGGCCTGTGCCCGATGGCCGCCTCACTGATCGCGGTCGTCCCGCGCCCGGTGCTGGGCGGGGCGGGCGTGGTCCTGTTCGGCTCGGTCGCGGCCAGCGGCATCCAGACCCTGGTCCGGGCCGGCCTGGAGAAGGACAACAACGTGCTGATCGTGGCGGTCTCCCTGGCGGTGGGCATCATCCCCATCTCCGCCCCGGAGTTCTACCACTCCTTCCCGGAGACCGCCCGGATCGTCCTGGACTCCGGCATCTCCACGGGCTGTGTGGTGGCGGTGCTGCTGAACCTGGTCTTCAACCACCTGGGCAAGGACCATGACGCTGCTGATGTGACCCACCCGATGGAGGCGGGCGAGGAGCTCACCGGCTCGCCCCACCCGTCCCCGGCCACGCCATGAGGTTGGCGAACAGCTCCGCCTGTTCGATCGCGTCGTCCAGGGCGTGGTGCGTGTGCCGCCGCCGTGACAGCAGCTCGCGCGGCATCGTGCCCTTGGCGACGGCTCGCAGCGGCAGCCCGGCCTTGGTCGCGTAGAGGGTCTTCATGTCGAGGCACCCCGAGTGCCCGAAGGGGCTCGACCCCGTGAACCGGATCAGGTACCAGTACAGAAAGGTCCAGTCGTACGAGGCCGGGTACCCGCACATGACGGGCTGTGCCCCCTGTCCGGCCTCCCGCACCCACTCGCTGAACTCCCTCAGCGCGACCGCCGGTTCACTCCCGTCCCGGCCGAGGCGCTCCCGGTCGAGCCCGCTGACCGCGAGCGCCTCGGGCACGAAGTCCGCACTGATCGGGCGCAGTTCCCGGTAGAAGGTGGACGCCTCGGGATCGGCCGGAGTGAACCCGTCGGCATCCTGCGTCCCGGCGACCGCCGCGCCGAGACTGAGCATGGAGTAGGGCCCCGGGATCGGCCCGTCGGCCTCGATGTCGACCGAGATGTACAGGCTGGGCTTGATTCGTCGTGCTGCCATGGGAGGTGAGCCTCTCAGGCACGGGGCCGGGGCCGCACCTGGTTTCATCCCGTCCGGCAGGGGGTGGCGCGCGGGAGGAGGCCGGTGAAGAACGAGCGCGGCGGGACTCCCATGAGGGCACGGAAGTCGGTGGTCATGTGCGACTGGTCGTAGTAGCCGGTCGCGGTGGCGAGCTCGGCCCAGGGCTCGGTCTCCGCGTGCGCGAGGACATGGTGAACGCGGTCGATCCGGGCGTAGTGCTTGGGGGAGACACCGACTCCCTCGGCGAAGAGAATGCGCAACTGCCGCTCGCTCACGGCCAGTTCCCGGGCAACGGTGCCGACCTGGGCGGGGGCGTGTCCGGCCCTGACCTTCATGGCGTCGACACCGGCCCGCAGCAGCGCGGTGCGGGCGGGGTCGGTGGCGTCGGCGAGGCGGGCGGGGAGCACGGCGGCCAGGTGGCCCACCGTCTCCTCCAGGTCCAGGTTCCGCAGTTCGCGGGCGAGGAGGCGGGCGTTCTCGGCGGTGAACCGCTCCAACGCGGCCACCTGTCCCACGAGTTCGACGGCGGGGACCCCCAGCAGCGACCGCCCGGTGCCCGGCGCCAGCCGCACCTGCACACAGGACGCGCGTCGCTCACCGGTGTGGTACGAGGCACGGGTGCGCGGCCCGACCACCAGGACCTGGCGCCGGCCCCCTTCCTCGACCCGGACGACCAACTTGGTGGCGGCGTCCGGGACCTGGGGGAACGGTGCGCGCGGCAGCTGGTCGAGGTGCCCGGTCTCGATGCCGTCGATCCAGGGCCGCAGGGCGGTTTCGGGGGTCACCTCCTCACGGTAGACGGGCGGCGGGCCCGAGCGGGCCGGTGAACCGTGCCGGAATTTCCAAGAGCCGGGCCGGGGCGCCCCGGCACGCTGGTGCGCATGATCCTGGTCACCGGTGCCACGGGCACCATCGGCAGTGAAGTGGTACGACGGCTCGCGGCGCGCGGGGAGAAGGTGCGGGCCCTGACCCGGGACCCGGCGCGGCTCGACGCGGCACCGGGGGTGGAGGTGGTGCGGGGCGACTTCCTCGACCCGGAGTCCGTCGACTCGGCGCTGGCCGGGGTGAAGGCCGCCTTCCTGGTGGCCGTGCTGGGCCCGGACACCCGCCCCGACGTGGACCTGATCTCCCGTGCGCGGGCGGCCGGGGCGTCCCGGCTGGTGAAGCTCTCGGCGATCGGCACCGGTGACCCCGGGGTGGGTCCCGGCGGCACCTGGCACATCCCGGGAGAGGAGGCCCTGCGCGCGGGCGGGGCCGACTGGACGGTCCTGCGGCCGTCGACCTTCGCCTCGAACACCCTGAGCTGGGCCGATCCCATCCGGTCGGGTGAGCCGGTACCGAATCTGACGGGTGACGGCCGCCAGGGGGTGGTCGATCCGCGGGACGTGGCGGAGGTGGCGGTGGCGGCGCTGCTGGACCCCCGCCACGCGGGCCGGACGTACACCCTGACCGGCCCGGAGCCGATCACGGCCCCGGGCCAGGCGACGGTCCTGGCGGACGTCCTCGGCCGCCCGGTGCGCACCCTTGACCTCACCCCGGACGAGGTCCGCTCCCACCTCCGGGGTTCCGGTATGCCGGAGCCCTATCTGCGGGGTGTACTGGCCGGGAGTTCGTACGTCCGCGCCGGTCACAACGACGTGATCACGGACGATGTACGGGAGGTGCTGGGCCGCGGGGCCCGCACGTACCGGGAGTGGGCCGAGGACCACACGGAGGCGTTCAGTTAGCGGAGCGGGAGGGGCGGAGCACCGCCGCGGCCAGGGCCAGTGCCGCCGCCGCGATGACCGTCGCGACCCGGAACGCCAGTTGGTACCCCTCCGCGGTGGCCGCCACCGTCTTGGCACCGTCACCGAGCAGCTGCTCCGTGTGGCTCGCCGCCAGTACCGAGAGCACCGCAAGACCCAGTGAACCGCCCACCACCTGCGTGGTGTTGAACAGCCCCGACGCCGCGCCCGCGTCCTCCTCGGGCACCCCGGACATGGCCAGACCCGTCAGTGCGGGCATCGCCGCCGCGAAGCCGACCGAGAGGAGGAGCATGGCGGGCAGGACGTCCAGCGCGTACGAACCATCGGCCGGGGCCCGGCCCAGCAGGCCCATGCCCGCCGTGATCAGGGCGAGGCCCGCCGTCAGCACCCGGTGGGCGCCGTACCGTCCGATCGCCCGCGCCGACAGGCCCAGCATCAGCAGGCCGATCACTACCGGCGCGGGCAGGAAGGCCGTGCCGGTGAGCAACTCGCCGTAGCCGAGGACCCGTTGGAGATAGAGCGCTCCGATGAACTGGAAGCCGTACATGGTCGCGATCATCAGGATCTGTACGGCGTTCGCCCCGGTGAGGAGACGGGAGCCGAACAGGCGCAGGCGCAGCAGTGGCCGGGCGGCGCGTGCCTGGCGGAGGGTGAAGCCCAGGAACAGGGTGAGGGCGAGCAGGGCCAGTGACAGGGTCGTGGGCAGGGTGTGATCGGCCGAGCCGACGATGACGTACACCGTCAGCATCAGCGCCCCCGTCACCAGCGCCGCGCCCGGGTAGTCCGCGCCCTTGCCGAGACCGGCGCCCGGCTCCCGGTCCAGCACCCGCACGGCGGCAACCCATGCCACCACCCCGATGGGCAGGTTGATCAGGAAGATCCAGTGCCAGTTCAGCGCCTGGGTCAGCGCCCCGCCGAGAAAGGTGCCGAGCGCCCCGCCGGCCGCCCCCACCGCGCTGAACACCGCGATGGCGCGGGCCCGTTCACGCGGCTCGGGGAACAGTGACACCAGCATCCCGAGCACCACGGCGGTGGTCATCGCGCCGCCGACCCCCTGCAGCGCCCGCGCGGCGATCAGCACACCCGGGGAGGTCGCCACCCCGCACAGCACCGACGCCACCGTGAACACCGCGAGGCCCGCCGTGAACATCCGCTTGCGGCCCACCAGATCGCCGAGCCGCCCCGCCAGCAGCAACAGCCCGCCGAACGGGATGAGATAGGCGTTCACCACCCAGGCGAGACCCGACGGGGAGAAGCCGAGGTCGCTCTGGACGGCCGGCATCGCCACCGTGACGATGTTGCCGTCCAAAATGGTCATCAGCGTCCCGGCGCACAGGATCACGAGGGACGCCCAGCGGGAGTAGGTGCGTTGCGTCGCCCGCGTGGGGGACTCGATGATGGCCGTCATGGCGGCATCGCCTCCGTGTACTTCCAGGTTCCAAAGGTGCACGACTTGTAACGGGGGACATCGTGCGGAACCATCGAGGTCGGCGTAAGGAGGCAGTTCGATGTCCCAGAGGAACACCGGTGTTACCCCGCAGGTCGTGAACGCGCACGCCTGCCCCGTGCGGGAAGTTCTTGACAGGGTCGCCGGGAAATGGAGCGTCCAGATCCTGGTCGCCGCCGCCCACGGCCCCATCCGCTTCACGGAACTGGAGCGCGGCATCGAGGGCATCAGCCGCCGCATGCTCACCCTCACCCTGCGCAACCTGGAACGCGACGGCCTCGTCACCCGCACCGTGCACCCGACGGTCCCGCCGAAGGTGGAGTACGAACTCACGCCGCAGGCGCTTGAGTTGCACGAGACCTTGCAGCGGCTGACCGACTGGGCGGAGCGGAACCGGGTGTACATCGCGGAGGCGCGGGCGTCCTATGACGTCGCACACGAGCCGGAGCTCGCCGACGCGTAGCGTTCCGCCGTCAGGGCCGCGACGGGTCGTCGTTCGGCTGCTGCGGCGTCCTGGCTGGTCGCGCAGTTCCCCGCGCCCCCAAGGGCGCCTCCGAACCGGAGGACTTCGCCCGCCCCGTGTCCTTTCGCTCCCGCTCATGGCGTCGCCAGCGCCTCCGTCGGAGACAGCCGGGCCGCGCGCAGTGCCGGGTACAGGCCCGCCAGGCCGCCGATCAGCAGTGTGGCCGCCACCCCGCCCGCCAGCGCCCACGGCGGTACGGATGTCGGCCAGCCCTGGTACAGGGCGTAGCCGGCGGTCACCGCTAGGCCGAGGACGGCTCCGCCCGCTCCGCCGAGTGCCGACAACAGCAGGGACTCGGCGAGGAACTGGCCCCGGATCTGGCCGCGCGTCGCGCCCAGGGAGCGGCGCAGGCCGATCTCGGCCCGGCGTTCCAGTACCGAGATCACCATCGTGTTGGCGACGCCCACCCCGCCGACCAGCAGCGCCACCGCGCCGAGGCCCAGCAGCAGCCCGGTGAAGGCCTCGCCCGCCGCGCGCTGCGCCACCAGCGCGTCCGAGGGCCGGGAGACCTCGACCTCGCTCGGCGCCTGAGGGTTGGCGGTGGCCCCGAGCACCTCCCGCACCGACTCCACCCTCGGCTCCGCCGAGCGGGTGTACACGGTCGTCGCCCGTCCGTCGAAGCCCAGCTCCTGCTCGGCCACCGGCCACCCGATCAGCGCGGCCGAGTCCAACTCGGGTGCCAGAGCGGCCCGTTCGAGGATGCCGACGACCGTGAACCAGCGGCCGCCGACCAGCACCCGGGTGTCCTCGCCCGCACGGCTCACCCCCAGCCGGTCGGCCGCCGCCGCGCCCAGCACCACGGCCGGGTAGCGGGCGGTGGCCGCGTTCAGCCAGGCGCCGTCGGCGAGTGCCGCGCCGGTGGCCGAGCGGAGCGAGGTACGGGCCGCGTAGGTGGTCAGACCGTTTGTCTCGACCTCGGGTATCCGGTCCGTCCGGTACACCTTCGCGTCCGCCACCTTGCCGACCGCCGACACCGACTCCACCCCGTCGATCCCGGCGACCATCCGCTCGGCGGTGGGCGGCAGTTGGGACTGTCCGCCGGTGAGCGTGCTGCCGGGGGAGACGGTGAGCAGATTGGTGCCGAGCGCCGCCAGCACCCGGTCCAGATCGGCGCGCGAGGACGCCGAGATCCCGACGACGGCCACCATCGCGGCGATGCCGATCGCGATGCCCAGCGCCGAGAGGAAGGCCCGCAGCGGTCGGGTCCGCAGACCCACCGCGCCGACCCGGACCATGTCGGTGGGGCGCAGCCGGGCCGGACGCAGCACCTCGGGCGCGGGGAGGGTCGCCGTCATCGGGCCGCTCCCGCCGTCGTACGGGCCGCCGAGTCCTCGACCAGGCGGCCGTCCCGCATCCGCACCTGCCGGGGCAGCGACGCGGCGATCTCCTGGTCGTGCGTGATGATCACCACCGTCGTCCCGGTCGCGTTCAGCTCCCGCAGCAGCGCCATCACCCCCGCCCCGGACGCGGTGTCGAGCGCCCCGGTCGGCTCGTCCGCCAGCAGCAGCGGCGGTTCACCGGCCACGGCACGGGCCACCGCGACGCGTTGCCGCTCCCCGCCGGACAGCTCGTGCGGCGCATGGTGCAGCCGGTGACCGAGGCCCACCCGGCGCAGCGCCGCCGTCGCCCGGGAGCGCCGCTCGGCCGGCCGCAGACCGGAGTACAGCAGCCCGTCCGCCACGTTCCGCAGCGCCGACGCCCCGGCCGTGAGATGGAACTGCTGGAACACGAACCCGATCCGCCGCGCCCGCAGCGCCGAGAGCCGCGCGTCGGACAGGGAGTTCGCGTCGTGCCCGTCGATCCGCACCCGCCCCGAGGTGGGCCGGTCGAGGGTGCCCAGCATGTGCAGCATCGTCGACTTGCCGGACCCGGACGGCCCGACCACGGCGACGAGTTCGCCGTGCGCCACGGCGAGCGACACTCCGGCGAGGGCGGTGACGCCGCCCGGATAGACCTTGGTGACCTCGGTGAGCTCGATCATGCGGGCATCCCCACCGTCGTACCGGCCGTGATGCCGTCACCGCTGATCTCCACCCGCCCGTCCGCGAACAGGCCGGTCTGCACGGGAACGTACGACGTGCCGCCGTCCGCCGCGACCACCTCCACACCGAACCCGCCCCGGTCCAGCGCCACCAGCGCCGCCACCGGAACGGTCAGCACGTCCTTCCGCTCCCCGGCGGTGAACTCCACGTCCACCGAGGCCAGTACGTAGGAGGCGGCCGCCTTCTGCGCCTTCGTCCCGTCCAGCGCGACGATCACCTTCACCACGGTCGTGGGGCCGTCGTCGGCGGCACCGCTGCCGGGATCGACCTCGGTCGTCACTTCGGAGACCCGGCCGTCCACCCGGGTCCCGTCCGGCAGCTCCACGTCCACCTTGGTGCCCGGCTCGGCCAACCGCCGGTCGGCCGTGTCGAGTTCGACGGTGACGGCCTGGGCGGTCGCCGTGTACGACAGGATCTTCTGGCCCGGGGCCGTGGCGGCGCCCTCCTCGGTGTCCAGGGCGTAGACCCGGACGGCGGCCGGCGCGAACACCACCCGGCCCGGCGCCACCGTCCCGGTCTCCGCGAGGCCCAGGTCCTCCTGCCACTGCCGTACGGCCTCGGAGGTGGCCTCCGTGTAGGTGTCGTCCACCGTGAAACCGTCGTGGCCGAGGGCCTTGAGATTGCGCTCCAGCTGTTCCACGTCCCGGCCCTCGGCGCCCGGCTTCAGTTCCCGGTACGCCGGGACCGCGCCGTACAGCAGCACCACCGGCTCGTCGTCCACGCGGTACAGCGCCTCACCTCGCGTGATCCGCTCCCCGGCGTCCGGCAGCCGGGTGACCGTGCCCGGGACACGGCTGCTCGCGGTGGTGGAGGTGCCGTAGCCCAGTTCTCCGTCCTCGGTACGGCTGTCCTGGAGCGTCTGCCGGGTCACCTCGGCGGTCGCGGGCGGGCGCCGGTCCTCGGCCGCCGTACCGGAACCCTCGTCCCGCAGACCGGCTCCGGCGGCCGCGGCCCCGCCCACGGCGGCGAGCACGCCGAGCGCCGTGAGCAGGCGCAGTCCACGGCGCCGACGGCGCGGGCCCGGCGCTTCGAGGGGATCCGGCCGTCCGGTGAGCGTCTCCTCGTCCGTCATGCTCATCGCCTCAGTCATCGCCCTGGGTATCCGTGGACCGGCGGCTGCCCGAGGGGGCGTACTTGTCGCACTCCTTCTGCGCCTGCTCGAAGTCCGGGTCGTCGGCGACGCCCCGGTCGAGCTGGATGCCGCGGCCCGGCTCCGGGTCGGGGAAGTCCTCGACGCCGTTGTCCCGCATGCACTGCGCCATCTTCCGCATCCGCTCCTCGGCCTGCGGGTCCTGGCCCGCCCCGTTCTGCATGGGGCTGTACTCGCGGCAGGCCTCCATGGCCGCGTCGACCTGCTCCTTGGGTACCTGGCCGGTGATCCGGATGCCGCCGCCCTCACCGGTCTCCACGCTCACTCCGTGCTCACCCAGGCATTCGGCGAACTTCACGGCCATCTCGTCCTGGGCGTTCGCCTCGCCCGCCAGATCGGCCGCCTTGTCGCCGGCACCGCCCGAGCCGCAGCCGGTCACGGCCAGCGCGAGCGTCAGCAGCAGCGCCGCACCGGCGCCACGGGTCCTAATCCGCATCACTTCATCTCCTCGTGTCGGGATCTCCGGCTCGAAGCGAAGCGGGCGGGCCGTTTCCCCAGCGTTTCCAAGTCCGGCCTTATGCCCAGGAAACGCGGGCTGCGGCAACCTGTGCGCCGAGGGAAGGGGTGACCTGGATGCGGGTCCTGGTGGTCGAGGACGAACCGATGCTGGCCGACGCCGTCGCCGAGTGGCTGCGCGGCCAGGCCCATGCCGTCGACCTGGCGCACGACGGCGCCGCCGCCCTGGAGCGGGTCGGTGTCGTCGACTACGACGTGGTCGTCCTCGACCGGGACCTGCCGGTCGTGCACGGCGACGACGTGTGCCGCGCGGTCGTCGCCTCGGCGTCCCCCACCCGCGTCCTGATGCTGACCGCCGCCGCCGAGGTCACCGACCGGGTGCGCGGCCTGGCCCTCGGCGCCGACGACTATCTCGTCAAGCCCTTCGCCTTCCCCGAACTGGCCGCCCGTGTCCTGGCGCTCGGCCGCCGCTCCCGGCCCGCCGCGCCGCCCGTACTGTGCCGGGCCGGTCTCACCCTCGACCCGGCCCGCGGCGAGGTCTTCCGGGACAGCCGCTATGTCCCGCTGTCCAAGAAGGAGTTCGCCGTGCTGGCGGAGCTGCTGCGGGCCGACGGGGCCGCCGTCTCGGCGGAACAGCTGCTGGAGAAGGCGTGGGACGAGAACGCCGACCCGTTCACCGGCGCGGTACGGCTCGCGGTCCTCAAACTCCGCCGCAAGCTGGGCGATCCACCCCTGGTTCAGACCGTGACCGGCGTCGGGTACCGCATCCCGTGAGCCGCCCGCGCCGTATCTCCCTGCGGGCCCGCCTGACCCTCACCTACGGCGGCCTCTTCCTGGTCGGCGGCGTCGTGCTCCTCGGCGTCACCTACGCGCTCCTCGGGCAGCAACTGGGTGGCGCGGGCACGAAGGTGGTGTCCCGGACCCACCCGAGCGGGCACTCCACGCCGTCCCCGGGCGACGCCCCGCAGGACGAGGCCCGCACCGTGGTCGGCGGCGGGCCGGGGCTGACCACCCCGCCGCCCGGAGTCGACCTGGACCAGTGGATGGAGAAGCAGCGCGACCGCTGGCGCGACGAGGCCACCACCTCCCTGCTCACGCAGGGCGGCATCGCGCTCGGCGTCGCCGGCTGCGCGGCGGCCGGTCTCGGCTGGCTGCTCGCCGGGCGGGTCCTGGCGCCGCTGCACCGGGTCACCGACACCGCGCGCCGGATCGCCGGCGCCCCCGCGGCCGACCGCGGACTGCACGAACGCATCGCGCTGCGCGGCCCCGACGACGAGGTCAAGGATCTCGCCGACACCTTCGACACGATGGTGGAGCGCCTCGACCGCTCCTTCGACGGCCAGCGCCGCTTCGTCGCCAACGCCTCGCACGAGCTGCGCACGCCCCTGACCCTGGGCCGTGCCCTGGTCGAGATGGCCATGCACCGGCCCGCCGCCTCAGCGGACGTGCGGCAGCTCGGCGAGAACCTGCTGGAGATCAACGCCCGGCACGAACGGCTGATCAGCGGACTGCTGCTGCTCGCACGCTCGGAGCACGAGATCGCCGAGCGGCTGCCGGTGGACCTCGCGGACGTGGTGGCCCATGTGGTGGACCAGGGCGCGGCGGAGGCGGACCTGGCCGGCACCGCCGTGCACGACGAGTCCGCGGAGGCGACCACGCTCGGCGACGCGCTGCTGCTGGAGCGGCTGGTGCACAACCTCGTCGAGAACGGCGTCCGGCACAACACCGGCGACGGCGGCTGGGTCCGGGTGGTGACCCGGGCACCGGACACCGACCGCGTGGAGCTGGAGGTCAGCAACACCGGGCCGCCGGTGCCGCCGTACGAAGTGCCGTTCCTCTTCGAGCCGTTCCGGCGGCTCGGCGCCGACCGGGTGGTCACCGGCAAGGGCGCGGGACTCGGCCTGTCCATCGTGCGGGCCATCGCCCACGCCCATCACGGGGAGGTGTCCGCGGTACCCCGCGAGGGCGGGGGCCTGACGGTGACGGTCACGCTCCCGCGGGACACGTCGGTCACGGCGGCTCAGAGCCCGAACAGGCTCGGGTCGGTCGCCAACTCCTTGAAGTAGTCCTGCGGATCGGCGATCAGCTTGCGTGCCGCGAGGTCCAGCAGTCCGCCGACCGCCGTGATCTCGGCCGCCACGGTCCCGTCCGCCTTGCGGATCGTCTGCTCCATGCGGAACGTCTTGCCCCCGCTCCAGTCGAAGACGCACGTCACCTCGACCTCGTCACCGGCGAGCAGTTCGCGTCGGTAGCGGATCGTCGTCTCCAGGGCGACCGGGCCCACGCCCTTGCCGATCAGCCCGGCCTGGGTGATCCCGGCGGCCCGCAGCAGCGACCAGCGGGCGTGCTCCGCGTAGTTGAGGTACACGGCCTGGTTGAGGTGCCCCTGCACATCCGTCTCGTATCCACGGACGGTCACCGGTACGGAAAACGGCTCGGTCACGGCTTCCCTTTCGCGTGCCACGCTTCTCGGTCGCTCCGATCCTGACATGTGCCCTCTACATCCGTCGCGGAGAAGCCAGCAGATAGCGCTCGCGTGCTCGAGGATCGGTGTGCTCGCCCACCTGCCACCCGGCCTTCTCCAGAGTCGCCGCGCAGCCGCGCAGCGCATCCGTTCCGGGCATGTGGACGGCCACCGCCTCCGGCTGCGGGGTCACGCGCACCCGGTAGCCGTCGCCGTCCGGTCCGGCGGGCGGATGTCCGGCCGCCTCCAGCGCCAGCGCCGCGGCCTGCACCAGATGCGTACGCTCCCAGCCGCACGGCCGGTCGGTGGCACCGTCCGGATGGGTCATCCGGCGCAGCTCCACGAGCCCCTCCCAGGCGCTGCGCACCTCACGCACCCGGGCCGGACCCCTGGGCGGCGGCTCCTCCTCCCCGCCGATGCGCGCGGCGAACACCCCGGTCGTCGTCGCGGCGGCGGGCGCGGGCCCGGCCGTATCGGCAGCGCCCGCCGCCTCCCGTATGCGATGGCCCGCCGGGGTCAGGAAGTGGGCGTGCGGCGGGCGCGGGTGACGGAAGGCGAGCCCCCGCTTCACCAGCGCCGCGAGCTGGGTCTCCGTACCGCTGAGCCGCCCGGTGACCGGGTCGGCGGCGTCGATCACACGCCGTTGCGCGGCGGTCGGCGGTCGTGTCACGGCGTGCTCCCTTCCCATGGTGTCCCCACGGACTTCCCACGATGTCCCCACCGCTTCGAAGGCTACGACGGGGGTCTGACATTCCAGCCCGCGATCACCGGCCGCCCGTGCTCGGTGCCCAGTCGGCACACGCTTCCGGTGGCGAGCTGGAACAGCGCGCCGTCCGCCGGCGCCAGCCCGAGCCGCCGTGCCGTGAGCACCCGCAGGAAGTGGCCGTGCGCCACCAGGACCACCACCCCCTCGGTGTTGGCGAGCGCCGCGTCCACCTTGCCGAGCATCCGGTCCGCGCGCTCCCCGACCTGCGCCGGGCTCTCCCCGGGATGCTCGGGCGGCCCCGGCGCGACCCCGTCGGTGAACAGGAACCAGCCGGGCCGCTCGCGCTGGATCTCGACCGTGGTGACGCCCTCGTAGCCGCCGTAGTCCCACTCCCGCAGGTCCGGATCGATCCGCGTCGAGGTGAGCCCGATCAGCTCGGCCGTCTCACGGGCCCGCTGCAACGGACTGACGAACGCGGCCCCGATCCGATGCGACCGGATCAACGGCACCAGCCGCCGAGCCTCCTCGCGCCCGTGTTCGGTCAACGGAACATCGGTGGACCCGGTATGCCGCCCCGACCGCGACCACGCGGTCTCACCATGTCGCACCAGCAGAAGATCACCCATACGTCACAGGCTATGGGCCCACCGCTCCAGCCGCCCGAACTCCGCCTCCCCGAGCCCCCGGCGCGGATCGATCCGCAGCAGCAGGGCGGGACCGGTGTGGTGCCGGCTCACGTGCCGGGTGTCGAGATCGGTGATCATGTCGTCGACCCACACGAACGGCCGCCCCGCCGCCCACGCCACGACCTGCCGGGTCTTCCAGTACAGCCCTTCGGGGTCCGGAGCGAACAGGTCCGTGAACTCGATGACCGGCAGATCCTCGGGCAGCCCGATCGCGGGCGCGATCATCTCGTTGGCCTCGTGCATCCAGGTGGTCGCCCAGGCCAGTTCGTACGGCAGGGCGAGCAGCCGCGGCCCGTGCCCCGGGTGCAGCCGCACCCGCAGTCCCCGGCGCAGCCGCCGCGACCCAGGGGTCTGCCGGGCCGACCAGTTGGCGGGGTGCAGCCTGCGGGTGACATAGCCGCGGTGCCGGGCGTAGACGGCGCGGAACGGGTTGAGGGGGCCGTCGACGTCGAGGAGTAGCAGGGGGCGCTCGCTCATGGCCGACGACCTACCCGTCCGCTACTGCCGGTACCCGCTCAGGAACCGCCCGATCCGGCCGATGGCCGCCTCCAGGTCCTCGGCGTGCGGCAGGGTGAGGATGCGGAAGTGGTCGGGGGTGGGCCAGTTGAAGCCGGTGCCCTGGACGACCTGGATCTTCTCGCGCAGGAGGAGGTCGAGGACGAACTTCTCGTCGTCGTGGATCTTGTGGACCTTGGGGTCCAGTCGGGGGAACGCGTACAGCGAGCCCTTGGGCTTCACGCACGACACCCCGGGGATCTCGTTGAGCTTCTCCCAGGCCACGTTCCGCTGCTCGTGCAGCCGTCCGCCCGGCGCGGTCAGCTCGTTGATGGACTGGCGGCCGCCCAGCGCGGCCTGGATGGCGTACTGCGCGGGCGCGTTGGCGCACAGCCGCATGGAGGCCAGCATGGTCAGGCCCTCCAGGTAGTTGCGGGCGTGCTGCTTGGGTCCGGTGACGACCAGCCAGCCGGAGCGGAAGCCCGCCACCCGGTAGGTCTTCGACAGACCGCAGAAGGTCAGCACCACCAGGTCGGGGGCGAGCGTCGCGACCGAGTGGTGGACCGCGCCGTCGTACAGGATCTGGTCGTAGATCTCGTCCGCGAAGACCATCAGGCCGTGTCGGCGGGCGAGGTCGAGGATGCCCTCGATGATCTCCTTGGGGTAGACGGCGCCCGTGGGGTTGTTGGGGTTGATGATGACCACGGCCTTGGTGCGGTCCGTGATCTTCGACGCCATGTCCTCCAGGTCCGGGTACCAGTCGGCCTGTTCGTCGCAGAGGTAGTGCACCGGCTTGCCGCCCGCGAGGGTGGTGACGGCCGTCCAGAGGGGGAAGTCGGGGGCCGGGATCAGGATCTCGTCGCCGTCCTCGACCAGCGCGGTCACGGCCATCGAGATCAGCTCGGAGATGCCGTTGCCGAGGAAGACGTCGTCGACGCCGACGTCGAGGCCCAGGTTCTGGTAGCGCCCGGCGACGGCCCGGCGGGCGGAGAGGACGCCCCGGGAGTCGGTGTAGCCGTGTGCCTGGGGGAGCATCCGGATCATGTCCTGGAGGATCTCCTCCGGCGCCTCGAAGCCGAACAGTGCGGGGTTGCCGGTGTTCAGGCGCAGCACGCTGTGGCCGGCCTGCTCCAGCGCGTCGGCGTGCTCGATCACCGGGCCGCGGATCTCGTAACAGACCTCGCTGAGCTTGTTCGACTGCCGGAACTCCATGCGCCCCTCCAGTATCTGGTGTTGCTTGGTTTTACCAAGTTAGCGCTTGGAAAGTCCAATGACATGTCTAGACTGCGTCCCATGTCACCACGCCGAAGCTACGACCAGTACTGTTCCGCCGCCCGCGCGCTCGACGTCGTCGGCGACCGCTGGACCCTGCTGATCGTCCGCGAACTGCTGGCCGGGCCGCGCCGCTACACCGACCTGCACGCGGATCTGCCGGGCGTGAGCACCGACGTACTGGCCTCACGGCTGAAGGACATGGAGCGGGACGGCCTGACGACCCGCCGCCGGCTGCCCCCGCCCGGCGCGGCCTACGTCTACGAACTCACCCCGCGCGGAAGCGAGTTGCTCCCGGTCCTCCAGGCGCTCGGCACCTGGGGCCAGGCCGAGCTGGGCGAGCGGCGCCCGACCGACGCGGTCCGCGCCCACTGGTTCGCGCTGCCGCTGCTGCGGGACCTGGAGGGTGAGGGACTGGTCGAAGTGCGGCTGGAGGAGGGGGAGTTCCACGTGTACGTCGGCGCGGAGGGCGGCCCCGTCTACGGCGACGGCCCCGCCCCGGCCGAACCGGACGCACGCCTCGCGCTGGACACCGGCACCTGTACGGCCGTGGCGCGGGGGGAGTCGAGCGTGCCGGACGCCGTGCGCGACGGGCGGATCACCGTCACCGGCGACGGCACGCTCGCCAAGGCGCTGCGGGAGGGATGACGAAGGGCCCGCCGCATCACGTGCGACGGGCCCTGAGGACAAGGGACTACACGCCCGGCGGGCGTCCCGGACCGCGCGTCAGCGCATAGCCGCCGACGCCCGCGAGCGCCGCCAGCGCACCGCCCACCGCGGTCCATATCCAGCGGTCGGACCACCAGCCGGAGGACCAGCCGTCCTCCGGGTCGAGGCTGGAGAGCACCGCGGTCTCCTCCTCGGACTCCTCCGACCCGGTCTTCATCGCGACACCCGGCACCAGCGGCTCGCCCAGCGAGCCGTCCACCGCCGCCGCGCCGCCGATGTCCTTGGAGTCCACCCGGACCGAGGCGTCCACCGGCAGACCCAGGTCGCCCGTGGCGAGGTCCACCACCGTCAGCCGGACGTAGTACGTGCCCGGCAGCGGGTCGTTGGCCCACGGCTCCGACCAGGCGCGCACCGTGCGCATGACGCAGGCCAGCTCCACGGACGCGGCGTCCGCCGCGGCCGTGCGGGTCTGCGCGCCGTACTGGCAGGACTGACGGCGCCGCAGTCCGTCGTAGACGTCGATCTGCCAGGTCTCGGCGGCGTGCGTCTCGGGCAGCTTCACCGTCGCCTCGACGGTCGGGCGCTGTCCGGCGTCCGCCGGGAACGACCAGTACAGGTAGTCACCGGCCGAGGCGTTCGCGGTGGCCTCCTGGCCCTGCGCGATCTCCGTCGCCGTACGGAAGGAGGTGCCGGCCGTGGTGGGGGAGTCGTCCTTCGGCTCCTCGTCCGCCAGCGCGGGCGCCGCCGCGAGGCCCAGCATCAGCAGGGCGGCGGTGAACGTACGTGTGATCCGCATCAGTTGGTCCTCCAGACCGCGACCCGCCAGCGCGACAGCCAGCCCCAGACGATCCCGGCGAGGAAGCCGGTCAGGATGAGCGCGCCCAGCAGCCACCAGCCGCGCCCGAGGCCGAAGGAGGCCACGTCACTGGAGCCCGACGGACCGTCGACGACGTCGATCGTCAGCTCCAGCGGCAGACCCGGCGTCGTCTTCACGCCCGAGGCCGCCGAGAAGGAGTGCGTGACCTGGAGGCACACGGCCTCGGCCGTCGCGTCCTCGTCGTCGCTCTCCGCCTTCGGGTAGCGCACGCCCGTCGAGACCACGTCCGTACGGCCGTTGCCCGCCGCCTCACCGCGCACGATCTCCCGGCCGTGCACCGTCACGGCACGCAGCAGCACCCCGTAGGAGGGGTTCACCGCCCGGTCGGCGGCCACGCTCAGCGAGGCGCGCAGCTCCTGGCCGGGCTCCACGTCCACCCGGTACCAGCGCTGCTGCCCGAACTCCTCGCGGTCGGTGTACAGACCGGACTCGACCGTGGGCGCGTCGGCGCACCGCTCCGCGCCCTCGGTCGCCACCGGAGTCACCACCGGGTCGGCCGCCCGGTCCACCAACTGGTTGACCTTGTCGCTGAGTTCCTCGGTGTGCTCCACCGAGGTGTAGGTGCCGCCGGTCGCCTCCGCGATACAGCTGAGCTGCTGCCGCATCTTGGTGTTGGGGACCAGACCGAGCGTGTCGATGGTCAGCCCGATGCCCTTGGCGGCGATCTCCCGGGCCACCTCGCACGGGTCCAGCGGGGCGCAGGTGTCCTCGCCGTCGCTGATCAGCACGATGCGCTTGGAGCCGGCGCCGCCGTCGAGGTCGTCGGCCGCCTTCAGCAGCGCCGGACCGATCGGGGTCCAGCCGGTGGGCGTGAGGGTCGCCACCGCCGTCTTGGCCTCGGTGCGGTCCAGCGGGCCGACCGGATAGAGCTGCGCGGTGTCCTTGCAGCCGGTCTTCTGGTTGTCGCCCGGGTAGTTGGCGCCCAGCGTCCGGATGCCCAGCTCCACCTCCTCGGGGGTGGCGTCGAGCACCTCGTTGAACGCCTGCTTCGCGGCGGCCATCCGGGACTGTCCGTCGATGTCCCGGGCCCGCATCGAGCCGCTCACGTCGAGGACGAGATTCACCTTCGGCGCGTCCTCGCCCGTGGGTTCACCGGCGGCCGCCCCGGCCGGGAACGCCAGCCCCGCCGTCAGCGCGGCGAGCAGGGCACAGGCCCCCGCCGCCAGCCGTGTTCTTGTGATCATCGGCGGATCCTAGTGGCGGACGTGTCCCGCTCCAAAACGACCGCTCATTGCCTGTCATTGCCTGTGAAACGGACGCTCACCGCAAGGGGCCGGACCGCAGGGGGTTGGGCAGCGGTGCCCACTGGTCCCCGGGCGTCCGCGGCGACAGCCGCATCAGCGTCAACGCCTTCGCGGGCAGCGGCTCTTCGCGCAGCACGGCCAGATCGGACGTGCGCGGCAGATCCCGTACGGCCGTCTCCAGCGCCCCGCCGAGCGCCGCGGCCGAACCCGCCGTACCCGCGAGCGCGCCCGCCACCAGCGAGCCGAACAGCTTGCGGCGCAGGGTGGTCTCGTCGTCGGTGACGATCCGTCCGGTCAGCTCCGGGACCGGGATGCCGTGCCGGGCGAGCCGGGCCGGGCTGACCCGGATGTCGGCGAGATCGCGGTAGACCAGCCGCCGCGGGGTGCCCTCGGCGTCCAGGACGACCAGCAGGTTCTGGCCGTGCGCCTCCAGGGCCACGCCCAGGTCCAGGAGTTGCAGCCCGACGGTGAGGGTGAGTCGCGCGAAGGCCGCCAACCAGGCTGGATCGGCCGGCAGTTCGGTGGTGGCGAGCGCGGCCACCGGCACCACCCGCTCGCCCGGACCGGCGTACTCCTGCGGCGACTCGCGCAGGACGGCCGCCAGATCGGGGGAGTCCGCGGTCGCCGCGCCCAGGGTGCGGGTGATGTGCAGCAGCCCGTCCGTCCGCGCCGCCAGCGACTCCGCGAACGCGGACAGCGTCGCCGACAGGGCGATCGAGTAGCCCGAGATGTCCCGCACCGACGAGGTCAGCCGGGCGCTCAGCGCGGTCTTGACGTGCGGCCCGCCGGGCAGCGCCAGCGTGCGCAGCGACATCAGCGGACGCGCCCCGCCGAGGCCCCGTTCGCAACCGCGCTTGAGCACATGCGTCAGCTGCCAGGGATGCACCGGGATCAACAGCCGCTCCCCGTCCCGCAGTTCGTCCGGCCAGTCACCTGTCAGCAGGCACTCGTCCGCCGGTACCGGCCACAGGCCCAGCTCCACCAGCGGCCGGTGCTCGGGCCCGTAGGCGAGCTGCTCGGCCACCGAGAACCCGGGCCGGGAACGGCAGTTGGGGTGGTAGGGATGCCCGTCGACCACCCGCTGCTCCCACTCCCAGTCCCGCACCGGCCACTCCTTCGGGTCATCTGCGGCGGCAACCGGCAGCTGCCCGGCCCTGGACAGCGCCAACGAGGCGACACTGTGCCCGAGTTCGGCCACGAACCCCGTACCGTGCGCCACGCCCAGGTCGGTCATCAGCCGCGCCGGATCGCCGTACGCCGTCCCGTCCAGGCGCACCTCGGTGACATACGCGGCGATGGCGTACGGATCCGCGCGCGGCCCGCGCAGCCGGCGGCCGTCGGAAAGGCGCAGGGTGAGGCCGTCTCCGGTGCTCTCGTGGGCCGTGACCCACGGCAGCGGCTCATGGACCAGCGCCCGCCACAGCCGGGTCAGCACGGCGGCCCGGGCACCGGGCAGCTCGGCCGGGTACCGGTCGGCGAGGCCGGGGCGGACATCGGCCAACTCGGCCGCTACCTCGGCCTCGGCTGTGAGGGGACGGTGCACGGTCGGGCTCCTCGGGTACGAGTAGGACGTCAGGTCGGGCGGTGACTTGCAGACATACTGATCTTCTCCGCCCGAACGGACCGTAGAGAACGAGTGAAGCGCGTGGACCTCATGCCCCCGCCCGCCGACGCCGACGCCGCACAGCGCGCCGATGTCGCGGACCGCGCCGACGCCCTTGCGGCGGCGCCCCTGCTCAACTGCCTGCTGCGGGAGGTGGCCGAACCGCTCACCCGGCCCGGTGAGCCACCGGCGCACCGGCTGCCGAGCGGCCGGCTGCTGCGGGTGCGCGGCGAACGCCGCCCGGCCGGGGCGGAGATGCTCGTGGACGGCGGCTGGGTCCGCGTCGGCCATGCCGAACTGGTGAAACTCGTCGCCGAGGAACTTCGCCGGCACACCGGCCTGGACAACCACGAACTGCCCGCCGAGATCGTCGACAGCCGGGACGCGGTCGCCGCGCTGCTCACCGCGCGGGCGGACGCGACCCCGTCCGCCGACCCGTATCTGCGCTCCGAGCAGTCCCTGGTCACCGGGCATCCGCACCACCCGGCGCCCAAGGCGCGCGGCGGCGGTCCGGTGGCGGGCTGGCTGCCGTACGCGCCCGAGGCGTACGCCCGCTTCCCGCTGGTGCTCCTCGGGGTGCGCGCGGACACGGTCGTCGAGGAGGGCGACACCGGCGCCCTGGACGCCCTCGGCGAGGCGCCGCCCGGCTACCGGCTGCTGCCCGCCCACCCCTGGCAGCTCGACCTCGTGGACCTCGGGCCCGCCTTCGCCGACGGCAGGCTGATCCATCTGGGCAGCACCGGCTTCGAGACCTGGCCGACGGCCGCGATCCGCACGGTGTACGCCCCCGAGCGCGACCTGTTCCTCAAGTTCAGCCTCGATGTGCGCATCACCAACGACATCCGCCGGCTGTGGCGCCACGACCTGCTGAAGCTCCGCCGGACCGACGCGGCCGTCGGCCGGGCCTTCGCGGCGGTCCCCGGCGCCTGGCTCAGTGACCGCGGCTACCGCACGGCCGACTTCGCCTTCGAGGAGCTGGCCGTACTGGTCCGCGACGGATTCCGGGACCGGCTGCGCCCCGGCGCGACCCCGCTGCTCGCGGCGGGCCTGGTGGAGGGCTTCCCGGGCAGCCCCCTCGACACCGCCGAGGACCCGGTGGCCTGGTGGGACGCCTACCTCGACGCCGTCGTACCGCCCGTCCTGACGGCCTTCGCCGACCACGGCGTCGTCCTCGAAGCGCACCTCCAGAACACCCTCGTCGCCGTCGACGCGGGCGGCACCCCCGTGCAGGCGCTGTTCCGGGACGCCGAGGGCGTGAAACTGCTCGCGGACGTGGACCGGGCCGCCGGGTGGGAGCGGCTGGTGTACTGCCTGGTGGTGAACCACCTCTGGGAGGTGGGCGCGGCCCTCGCCGAACGCCGCCCCGGCCTCGCCCCCTGGCCCGGCGTACGCCGCGCGCTCGCCGCCCACGACCTCCCCGAGATCCCCGCGCTCCTCGCGTCCCCCACCCTCCCCGGCAAGACCAACCTCCTCCTGCGCTGGACCGAGGCCGACGGCGCCGCGACCCGCTACCGGCCCCTGCCCAACCCGCTGCGCTGATCTACCCTTGCCGGTGTGCTGCGCGACGTGACTGCTGTTCGATACGTGACCCCCCTGCGGTCGGGCGGCTCCGTGCCCGCGGTCGTCGAGGCCGACGACCTCGGCACCTACGTCGTCAAGTTCACCGGCTCCGCGCAGGGCCGCAAGGCGCTGGTCGCCGAGGTGATCGTGGGGGAGCTGGCACGGGCCCTCGGGCTGCGCTTCCCCGAGCTGGTGCTGGTGCGCTTCGACCCGGCGATCGCGGACGACGAACCCCACCAGGAGGTGCGGGAGCTCCACAGCGCCAGCGCGGGGGTCAACCTAGGGATGGACTTCCTGCCGGGCGCCAAGGACTTCACGCCCGAGATCGCCAAGGTGTTCCCGGTCGATCCCCTGGAGGCGGGCCGGATCATCTGGCTGGACGCCCTCACCGTCAACGTCGACCGCACGGTGCACAGCTCCAACCTGATGGTCTGGCCCACCCTGGGCACTGTGCCCCCGCGCCTGTGGCTCATCGACCACGGCGCCGCTCTCGTCTTCCACCACCGCTGGGACACCTCCGACCCCGCGAAGGCCTACGACTTCCGCCACCACGCCCTCGGCCACTACGCCCCGGACACCCGCGCCGCCGACGCCGAGCTGGCGCCCAGGGTCACCGAGGAGCTGCTGCGGGAGATCGCGGCCGAGGTGCCGGACGCCTGGCTGCTGGACGAGCCCGGATTCGCCACCGCCGAGCAGGCCCGCGAGGCGTATGTCGGCTACCTCCGCGCGCGTGTGCGGGCCTCGGCGTCCTGGCTGCCCACGGACTTCCCCACCCGGGAGGAGCTCGCCGCCGAGGAGGCCCGGCGCGCGGAGAGGACCCAGCAAGGACGCCCCGCGTGGCTCAAGCAGGTCCCCGACCTGCACGGCAAGCCCGCGGCCGAACAGGATTGGTCGGTGCACCTCGGATGAGTGGCCGTGTCGAGATCGAGTACTGCACCCAGTGCCGCTGGCTGCCCCGCGCGGCCTGGCTGGCGCAGGAACTGCTCACCACCTTCGAGGCGGAGCTGTCCGAACTGGCCCTGAAGCCGGGCAAGGGCGGCGTCTTCGTGGTTCGCGTCGACGACGAGGTGGTCTGGGACCGCCGCGAACAGGGCTTCCCCGAGCCGACGGCGGTGAAGCAGGCCGTACGCGACCGAGTGGCCCCGGACAAGTCCCTGGGCCACTCGGAGAAACCGGCGTCGTAAGGGTCAGCCCCTGAGCTGCTCGTACGCGGGCAGGGTGAGGAAGTCCGCGTAGTCCTCGTCCAGGGAGACCTCCAGCAGCAGATCGTGGGCCTGCTGCCAGTGGCCCGCCGCGAAGGCCTCGTCGCCGAGTTCGGCCCTGATGTTCTTCAGCTCCTCGGCGGCCACCTTGCGGGCCAGCTCGGGCGTGGCCTTCTCGCCGTTCTCGAACTGCACGCCCGCGTTGATCCACTGCCAGATCTGGGAGCGGGAGATCTCGGCGGTGGCCGCATCCTCCATGAGGTTGAAGATGGCGACCGCGCCGAGCCCGCGCAGCCAGGCCTCGATGTAACGGATGCCCACCTGAACGGCGTTGACCAGGCCGTTGTACGTCGGCTTGGCGGCGAGCGAGTCGACGGCGATGAGGTCCTCGGCCTTGACGTCGACGTCCTCGCGCAGCCGGTCCTTCTGGTTCGGCTTCTCGCCGAGCACGGCGTCGAAGGAGGCCATCGCGATCGGCACCAGGTCGGGGTGGGCGACCCAGGAGCCGTCGAACCCGTCGTTCGCCTCGCGGTCCTTGTCCGCCTTGACCTTCTCGAAGGCGACCTTGTTGACCTCCTCGTCCCGGCGGGACGGGATGAACGCCGCCATGCCGCCGATGGCGTGCGCGCCGCGCTTGTGGCAGGTGCGGACGAGGAGTTCGGTGTACGCCCGCATGAACGGGGCCGTCATCGTGACCAGGTTGCGGTCCGGGAGGACGAACCTCGGCCCGCCGTCCCGGAAGTTCTTCACGATGGAGAACAGGTAGTCCCAGCGGCCCGCGTTCAACCCGGAGGCGTGGTCGCGGAGTTCGTAGAGGATCTCCTCCATCTCGTACGCGGCCGTGATCGTCTCGATCAGCACGGTGGCGCGGACGGTGCCCTGCGGGATGCCGACGTAGTCCTGTGCGAAGACGAACACCTCGTTCCAGAGGCGGGCCTCCAGGTGCGACTCGGTCTTCGGCAGGTAGAAGTACGGGCCCTTGCCGAGGTCGAGCAGGCGCTGGGCGTTGTGGAAGAAGTAGAGGCCGAAGTCGACGAGGGCGCCGGGGACCGGGGTGCCGTCCGCGTCGACGAGGTGGCGCTCGTTCAGGTGCCAGCCGCGGGGGCGCATGACGACCGTCGCCAGCTCCCCGGCCGGGCGCAGGGCGTAGGACTTGCCGGTGCGCTCGTCCGTGAAGTCGATGTTCCGGGTGTACGCGTCGGCCATGTTCACCTGGCCGAGGACGACGTTCTCCCAGGTCGGCGCCGAGGCGTCCTCGAAGTCGGCGAGCCAGATCCGGGCGCCCGAGTTGAGGGCGTTGATGGTCATCTTGCGGTCGGTGGGGCCGGTGATCTCCACCCGCCGGTCGTTCAGGGCGGCGGGGGCCGGGGCCACCTTCCAGGAGTCGTCCGCGCGGATCGCGGCGGTCTCCGGGAGGAAGTCGAGCGTGGAGGTGCGGGCGATCTCGGCGCGGCGCTCGGCACGGCGGGCGAGGAGCTCCTCACGCCGGGGCGTGAACCGGCGGTGCAGCTCGGCCACGAAGGCGAGCGCCGCGTCGGTGAGGACCTCCTCCTGCCGGGGCAGGGGCTCGGCGTCGACGATGGCCAGCGGGGACGGCGCTGGTGCGGACATGAGCTGTCACTTCCTTCAGCGGTGGCACCGGGTGCCAAGCGGCACGCATGGAACGTAGAGCGCCCGCTGTGCGGTCGGACGCTTCTGAACAGTGGATAGTAGTTTCCTCATCGTGGAACTTCAATGGTTTGTTGATATCGAGATTCTCTGGGTCGAGGCAAGGTGTCGCTCAGTGCCACCCCGCTCACTCCAGGTGCCACGCCCGGCGTCAGGCCCGGTGTCACTCAAGGTGGACCAGGTCGGCCTCGGTGTCGATGTCGTACGGCCGGGCCACGTCCCCGCACTCGACGAGCCGGACCGCCTGGGCATGCTCCTTCAGGTACCCACGCGCCCCTTGATCCCCGGTCGCGGCCCGCGCGATCCCCGCCCAGTGCGCGGCCCCGAACAGCACCGGATGCCCCCGTACGCCGTCGTAGGCGGCCGAGACCAGCGACGACTCCCCGTCGTAGGCGGCGAGCACCCGCGCCACCGCCTCCGCGCCGATCCCCGGCTGATCGACCAGCGAGACCAGCGCGGCCCGTGCCCCCGTCCCGGCCAGCGAGTCGAGCCCCGCCCGCAGCGAGGTCCCCATCCCCCGCTCCCACTCGGGGTTGTCCACCAGCACACAGTCCCCGAGCCGCGCCCGCTCCCGTACGGCCGAGGCGCTCGCCCCCAGCACCACATGGACCCGGACGCAGCCGGCCGTACGCAGCACCCCGACCGCGTGTTCGACGAGTGGACGTCCGCGGTGTTCGAGCAGGGCTTTGGGCCGCCCGCCGAGCCGCCGGCCCCCGCCCGCGGCGAGAATCAGCCCGGCGACCTGCTGTTCGTTCTGCGTCATGTCTCCTGCATACCTGACACCGTGCCCACGGCCCGGTTTCCCGGGGCTGAATTTCGGTCCGCGTGGTGGCGCACCGCGCGGTGGTGGCGTTTACTGACCCGCGTCCCCACGGCGCCCGATCACGTCCGGGGGCGCTCGGGAGGGGCCACTACGTGGACGCGCACAACGGCGTGCGCGGGGGGAGAGCTGTGTTGCGGAGCTTGGGGCAGAGGCCGGTGACCGGCAGCGACGAGGATCCGAGAGTGGCGGAACTGCGGACCGCGGTGTCCCGGCTGCGCCGTGAACTCGCCGCGCTCCCGGCCGAGTTCCCGGACCGGGCGATCGCGGAGGACGAACTCGCGGCCATGGCCGCGATGACGATCAGCGGAACGCCGGAGACCCCGCGCTTACAGCGGTCGTTATTGCTGATCGCCGGGGCGATCGGTTCGGTGAGCGCGTTGGCGCCGGGGCTGACCGGCGTACGGAACGCGGTGGATCTGTTCGGGGAGCGGCGCTCCTAGCTCCAGCCGCGGAAGGGGAACGGTCCCCGATAGCCCCGGTCCGACGTCCGGTGCTCGAACTGCTCGCACAGCCAGGTCTCCTGGACGAACTCGGTGTGCCGGGGCCAGATCTCGAAGATGCCCCGGGGCCCGTGCTTGCCGTCGCAGACGCGGTACGCGTCCTTGGCGTCACGGAAACACGCCAGCCCGGTCATCATGCCGTGGCCGACCGGACTGTAGTCCGACCACGCGCACGAGATGCACGCCTTGAGCCGGGTGTCGACCGGCAGCGCGGCCCCGATCTCGTGCAGCGCGTCCTCGAAGTCGGGGTGCGTGGCGCGCAGTTCGCGCCCGTCGAGGCGCAGGGTGACGGTCAGGTCCTCCGTCTCCTCGGGGTACCAGAGGTTCAGGGCGCAGTGCAGGGTCGCGATCCGCTCGCCCTCGTCACCGACCTCCACGGGCATGGTCAGCCCCCACTCCAGCAGGCAGGACCACAGATCCCCGTCGCGCAGCACGAACATCGGGTCGGGCGGTTCCCCGGTCAGCGCGCCGAGCGTGTCCATGGTCTCGCCCTCGAAGCGGACGCCCCTGATCGTCGTGCGGATCAGCTCGCGGCCGTCGGACTCGAAGGTGAGCTCCTCGGTGCCGTGCCGGTCGGTGTACCGGCCGGGCCAGCGCATTAAGCCGCTCATGCGGGGTTCTGGGTGGCCAGCGCCTCGGACAGCTCCTGGGCGATCTGCTGGAGCACCGGCACGATCCGCTCGGTGGCCTCCTCGGTGACCCGGCCCGCCGGACCGGAGATGGAGATGGCGGCCGCGGTGGGGGAGTCGGGCACCGACACCGCGAGGCAGCGGACGCCGATCTCCTGCTCGTTGTCGTCCACGGCGTACCCGAGCCGGCGTACGTCGTCCAGGGCCGCGAGGAAACCGTCGGCGGTGGTGATCGTCTTCTCGGTGGCGGCCGGCATGCCCGTCCGGCCGAGCAGGGCCCGCACCTCGGCGGCCGGGGTGTTCGCCAGCAGGGCCTTGCCGACGCCCGTGGAGTGCGGCAGGACGCGGCGGCCGACCTCGGTGAACATCCGCATCGAGTGCTTGGAGGGCACCTGGGCGACGTAGACGATCTCGTCGCCGTCCAGCAGTGCCATGTTCGCGGTCTCGCCGGTCTCCTCGACCAGCCGGGCGAGGTAGGGGCGCGCCCAGGTGCCGAGCAGCCGGGAGGCGGACTCGCCGAGCCGGATCAGCCGCGGGCCGAGGGCGTACCGCCGGTTGGGCTGCTGGCGGACGTAGCCGCAAGCCACCAGGGTGCGCATCAGACGGTGGATGGTCGGCAGCGGGAGCCCGCTGCTCGCGGACAGCTCGCTCAGGCCCACCTCGCCGCCGGCGTCCGCCATCCGCTCCAGCAGGTCGAAGGCGCGCTCGAGTGACTGGACGCCACCGCTGGCGGACTTGGCGGAGTCGGTGGTGCTGGCGCTGGACGTCGGCACGGCGCGTTCCTTTCGGGGCTGGCGGGAAGGGCAGAAGCCTACCCGGCGGTCGGTTGACTCCCCGCTTGTGCGTAGCTACGTTCTGCTTGCCGGAATTCTAATTCCGCTTTGTGGAAACGTCCAGAGTGGGAGCGGGAGGGATGCTGGGTAGCAGTGTGCCCTTGACGGCGCCGATGCGGGAGTGAAGACTCCTTCAACAGAACGTTGAATTCCGTGCTGAGAGGGGTCCGGTGTCCGAAGCAGAACTGGTGCTGCGCTCGACGCGAGTCATCACTCCGGAGGGAACACGGGCCGCGGCGGTCGTGGTTGCTGCCGGAAAGATCACGGCCGTGCTGCCGTACGACGCCTCCGTCGAGAGCGCCGCCCGAGTGGAGGACCTCGGCGACGATGTCCTGCTCCCCGGCCTGGTCGACACCCATGTGCACGTCAACGACCCCGGCCGGACCGAATGGGAGGGCTTCTGGACCGCGACGCGCGCTGCGGCGGCCGGCGGTATCACCACGCTGGTGGACATGCCGCTCAACTCCCTGCCGCCGACCACCACGGTCGACAACCTGCGGGTGAAGCAGCGGGTCGCGGCCGACAAGGCGCACATCGACGTCGGCTTCTGGGGCGGCGCGCTGCCCGACAACGTCAAGGACCTGCGCCCGCTGCACGAGGCCGGGGTATTCGGCTTCAAGGCATTCCTGTCCCCGTCCGGCGTGGACGAGTTCCCGCACCTGGACCAGGACCGGCTGGCCCAGTCCCTGGCGGAGATCGCCTCCTTCGGGGGCCTGCTGATCGTGCACGCGGAGGACCCGCACCACTTGGCGGCGGCGCCGCAGCACGGCGGCCCCAAGTACGCGGACTTCCTGGCCTCGCGTCCGCGGGACGCCGAGGACACGGCGATCGCGCAACTGATCGCGCAGGCGAAGCGGCTGGACGCGCGCGTGCACGTGCTCCATCTGTCCTCCTCGGACGCCGTCCCGCTGATCGCGGCGGCGAAGGCGGAGGGCGTACGCGTGACGGCGGAGACCTGCCCGCACTACCTGACCCTGACCGCCGAGGAAGTCCCGGACGGCGCAAGCGAGTTCAAGTGCTGCCCGCCCATCCGTGAATCCGCCAACCAGGACCTGCTGTGGCAGGCGCTGGCGGACGGCACGATCGACTGCGTCGTGACCGACCACTCCCCGTCGACCGCCGACCTGAAGACGGACGACTTCGCCACGGCCTGGGGCGGCATCTCCGGCCTCCAGCTGAGCCTCGCGGCGGTGTGGACGGAGGCGCGCAGGCGCGGGCACGGCCTGGAGGACGTGGTGCGCTGGATGTCGTCGCGCACGGCTGAGCTGGTGGGCCTGGACCGGCACAAGGGCGCCGTCGAGGTGGGCCGCGACGCCGACTTCGCGGTCCTGGCCCCCGACGAGACGTTCACCGTGGACCCGGCGGCCCTCCAGCACCGCAACCGTGTGACGGCGTACGCGGGCAAGACCCTGTACGGAGTGGTGAAGTCGACGTGGCTGCGCGGCGAACGCGTGGTCGTGAACGGCGAGTTCACGGAGCCGAGGGGCCGCTTGCTGACCCGCACCCACTGACTGACCGCACTCCCCGGCCCCGACACCGAAAGGCATATGCAGTGACGGCGATTCCGAGTTTCACCGGCGACGCGAACCCGTACGGAGGCGGTGACCCGTACGCGGACTACCGCACCGCCGACTTCCCCTTCACCCAGTACGCCAACCTCGCCGACCGGCAGCTCGGGGCCGGTGTCATCGCCGCCAACGACGAGTTCTTCGCCCAGCGCGAGAACCTGCTGGTGCCCGAGCGGGCGGAGTTCGACCCCGAGCACTTCGGGCACAAGGGCAAGATCATGGACGGCTGGGAGACGCGGCGGCGACGTGGTGCGTCGGCGCAGCACCCGTGGCCGACGGCGGAGGACCACGACTGGGCGCTGGTGCGCCTGGGTGCCCCGGGCGTGATCCGGGGAATCGTGGTCGACACGGCGCACTTCCGGGGCAACTACCCGCAGGCTGTGTCGATCGAGGGAACGTCGGTGGCGGGCTCGCCGTCGCCCGGGGAACTGCTGGGCGACGACGTGAAGTGGACGACGCTGGTACCGCGCACGCCGGTGGGCGGCCACGCGGCGAACGGCTTCGCGGTCTCGGCGGAACAACGCTTCACCCACCTCCGGGTGAACCAGCACCCCGACGGCGGCATCGCACGCCTGCGGGTGTACGGCGAGGTGGTCCCGGACCCGTCGTGGCTGGCGGCGCTGGGCACCTTCGACGTGGTGGCGCTGGAGAACGGCGGCCAGGTGGAGGACGCGTCGAACCTCTTCTACTCTCCGGCGACGAACACGATCCAGCCCGGCCGCTCCCGGAAGATGGACGACGGCTGGGAGACCCGCCGCCGCCGTGACCAGGGCAACGACTGGATCCAGTACCGCCTGGTGTCCCAGTCGCAGATCCGCGCGATCGAGATCGACACGGCGTATCTGAAGGGCAACAGCGCGGGCTGGGCGTCGGTGTCGGTCCGGGACGGTGAGACGGACGCCTGGCGGGAGATCCTCCCTCGAACCCGCCTCCAGCCCGACACGAACCACCGCTTCCTCCTCCCGACCCCGGCGGTGGCCACGCACGCACGGGTGGACATCTACCCGGACGGAGGCATCTCCCGCCTACGCCTGCACGGCTCCCTGACGGAGACGGGCACGCGCTCCTTGGAGACGCGCCATCAGGAACTGGGCGGCTGACCCGACCTCTCCTCGAACGCCGGAGGGGCTGAAGACAGCCCCTCCGGCGTTCGAGGAGCGAGGGTCCAGGGGGCGGAGCCCCCTGGGACGGGACGGGTAGGGGCGGCGGGGGCGAAAAACTCTCGGCCTCAGGCCGCGTGGCCGCCGTCCACCGAGAACTCCGCTCCCGTCACATACGACGCCCCCGCCAGATGCACCACCATCGCCGCCACCTCCTCCACCGTGCCGAACCGCCCCAGCGCAGTCATCGCCACCTGCCCAGCCGCATAAGGACCATCCGCCGGATTCATATCCGTGTCGATCGGCCCGGGATGCACGATGTTCGCCGTGATCCCCACAGACCCCAGCTCCCGCGCCAGCGCCTTCGTCAACCCGACCAACGCCGACTTGCTCATGGCGTACAAGGTCCCCCCGGGCCCCGGCACCCGCTGCGTCATGCACGTCCCGATCGTGATGATCCGCCCACCCTCCGGCATCCGCGCAGCCGCCGCCTGGGACGCCAGAAACACCCCGCGCACATTCACCGCCAGCACCCGGTCCACCTCATCCGGAGACAGCGACGCGAGCGGCCCGAGCACCCCCACGCCCACGTTGTTCACCAGCACATCAAGCCCACCCAGCGCCTCCGCCGTACGCTCCACCGCCCCCGCCGCCTCCCCGGCGTCCGAGGAGTCCGCACGCAGCGCCACTCCTCGCCGCCCGAGCGAGGAGACCGCCCGGACGGCGTCCGCCGCCGCTTCCTTGCCGTTCACATAGGTCACGGCCACATCCGCCCCGGCCCGAGCCAGCCGTACCGCCGTCGCCGCCCCGATGCCCCGGCTGCCACCGGTCACCAGAGCCACCTTGCCGTCGAGGGGGAGAGTTCCGTCGTAAGAAGTCATGCGCCCATCACAGCGGGCGACAGCTCCGCACGCTGGCGGCGAACGGACACGGTTCTCCACCCACGCCGGGCAGCGCGTCCCCCGACGGCCGATGAGTTGCGGGTGCCGACGGGGTCTGACCTCATGACAGACAGACCCCCACATCCCCGGAAAGGGCGGCACCCCTCATGGGCAAGCTCGTCTCCACCCTCTTCGTCACCCTCGACGGCGTCTATCAGGCCCCCGGCGGCCGCGAGGAGGACACCCGCGGCGGCTTCGAACACGGCGGCTGGGCCTTCCCCTACGACGACGAGGACTTCGGCCGGTTCATCAGCGGCGTCTTCGACCGGGCCGGCGCCTTCCTCCTCGGCCGCCGTACGTACGAGATCTTCAGTTCCTACTGGCCCAAGGTGACGGACCCCGAGGACCCGGTCGCCGGACGGCTGAACTCGCTGCCGAAGTACGTCGCCTCCACCACCCTCACCGCCCCGGAATGGGCCGGCACCAGCGTCATCGACGGCGACCTCGCCAAGGAGGTGACCGCACTGAAGGAGCGCACGGACGGCGAGCTCCAGATCCACGGCAGCGGCGCTCTGGTCCGGGCCCTGCTGGGCAGCGGCGTCCTGGACACGCTGCACCTGCTGACCTTCCCGGTCGTGCTGGGAGCGGGCCACCGGCTCTTCACCGAGGGCACCACCCCGACCGCCTTCCGCAGCACCGGCGGCAGCGTCACCTCGACGGGCGTCTCCATCCAGTCGTACGACCTGGCGGGAAGGCCCGAGTACGGCACGTTCGGGCTCCCCGAGGACGCCTGACCGCCTCGCCGCGTCACGGGAGGGTGTCGAAGTCCAGGCTGCTCACATCGTCCACGTACCACTCCGCGTCGTCGCCCTCGACATCCTCCACGTCGTCCAGGAACCCGACTTCGTCGGCCCGGAACAGGTGCCGGATCATGCCCCGCGCCCGGTAGAGAGGCGTGAGCCGGCCCTCCGACAGGACCTGCAGGCTGGCCGCTGAGCCGCCCGTCCACTGCAGGCCGCCGGAAGCGGTGAGCAGATCGAGGCCGGTGACGGTGGGATCGGCCGCGGCGCGCAGGGACATGCGGTCGTTGCGCTTGCTGCACATGACGGCCGTGGTGCGCCTGGCGTGCGTGACCTCGGTGATCACGACCTGCTTGCGCGGCCACTCGCCTTTGCCGTGCAATTCCTTCATGAGCTGCTCGACGGCCTCGATACGGTCGATCTCCTCGGTGCGGCAGCCCGTAGCGTGGAAGAGAACCGAGTCCGCCTTGTCGAACTCCAGGACGAGTGAGCTGTCGGCGGTGACGAGCGCAGCTCCGGCTCCGATGGCCGAATTGTGGTGGACTCGCACCGTGCCCTTGGAATCACCGTGATAGACCGTGGTCCTGTTCTTGACGGGTCGGGGCTTGACTGCCAGGCCGAACAATGTCTCCAGTGTGCCCTTGCGCTCGAAGTGTCCCTGCCGGAACACACCCACATCACCGAGTCGCCGGTCGGCGGACGGCGGCCAGGACGGCTCCATGGCGAGATCGGCGCGGACATGCTCGATGTACTTCCTGTAACGGCCGTTGGGCATCGCGGTCCCCCCGCTGTGGTGTCGACAGCCCGAGTCGTGGATGACGTAGCGTAGGGCGTTTGATGGTGCATCAATAACCCTTGAAAAAAAGCGAGTTGAAATCGGTATCAGGCGTGCAGAAGGGAACGCGCTTCGGCATGGAGCGATCCGCGGTGCTCGGGATCCGTCAATTCCACCTGGATCCTGCGAGCGGTCGGCCGGACTGGTGGATCTGGTCGCTGAAGCGGCCGGGCGGCGCGGGTACCGAGTTCACCGAGGTGCGACTCGACGCACCGGAAGAACTGGACGTGCTGTACGCGCTGCCGGGACGGATCGACGAGCTGCGCAGGGAGAGGGTGGGCACCGGGGCCCTGGAGGAGGCGGTGCGGGCCTGCGCCGAGTCGATCAGCCGGACCGGACTGGGTGACATGGCGGGCCGTCTCAAGGCGCTGGGACCGGTTGTGGTGGAGTGCCGACTGCCTGCGGAGTTGCGTGACTTCGAGATGCTTCCGTGGGAGCTGGCGCTCGTCGACGACGTCCCGTTGTCATTGCACGGCGTGGTCTTCGTGCGCGGGGTACGGCCCGAGTCCCGGGCGGCCGTGGAGTCGTCCCCGACCCTGCCATCGCACCTGCGTATGCTCGCCCTGTTCAGCCTGCCGCAGACGACCGCTCCCGTGGACCTGGGAGCGCACCGGGCCTTCCTGCGTGCCGAGTTGCTCGATCTGGCGGCAGGCGGACGCGGCGACACCGTCCCTGTGGAGCTGCGGACGAGGCAGTTCGGCGTGAGCCGCCGAACCCTGCGCGGCATGCTGCGTGAACCCGCCGGCTGGGATGTCCTTCATGTCGTGGCCCACGGGCGCCCCGGCCGCCTGTATCTGGAGTGCACCGACGGCACGGCGGACGAGGTCGGCACGCCCGACCTCGTCCGCATTCTGGACCCGGCGTGCGGCCGCACCCGGCTGGTGCTCCTCTCCGCCTGCTGGTCGGGCGGCCAGACCTCGGACGAGGAGGGCGATGCCCGGCCGGCCCCGGCGTCCGCCCTCACTTCCTTGGCCGCCTCCGTCGCCGAGCGCCTCGGCTGCGCCGTCGTCGCCATGCGCTTCCCCGTCACCAATCACTTCGCCCGCGCCTTCGCCGTACGCCTCTACACCCACCTTCTGCGCCACGACCACACGCTTCCCCAGGCCATGCACAACGCGCTCGTCGACTGCGTGGAGGACGCGGAACTCACCGAACACCGCACCCCGTTGTTCGCCGCGGCGACGCCCGTGCTCTTCGGCGGCGCCGCCCGGTCCCTGCGGCTGCCCGATCGCCCCATGACGCGGGGACCCGTGCGCGGTCTCCCGAGACCCGGCGTCGGCGCGCTTCCGGACCGGCCGCGCTCCTTTGTCGGACGTCTGCGGGAGATGACCGGGGTGAGCGGCGCGCTCGCGGTGGGCAGCGGAGCGCGAGGTGCCGTGATTCACGGCGAGGAAGGCATGGGTGCGACGACGTGCGCGTCGCTGCTGGCGCACGATCACCGCGAGTCCTTCGACGTGATCCTCTGGCATCCGAGACCGGCCTGGAAGGAGGTGATCTCCCCGTCCTCGGAGGACCCGTTCCGCGAACTCCTGCGGAATCTGATCATTCATGCGCCTGGGCTCGGCGGGCTCTGCCGTGCGTCGCAATGGGAGAAATTGATCGACAAATCGACCACTCTCCGGCTTCTCCTCGTGCTCGACGCCGTCGACCGGGCGATTGCTCAGGATCCTCGTTTTGGCGCCCTGGTCGAACAATTCACCACGGCGGACGGTCCCGGCAGAATTTTGTTGACTTCCCGGTCCGATTTGCCCGACCTCACTCCGGTGCTGCCTCGCACGGCGCTGCCTCCGCTGACGTGCGGGGAGATGGTGGAGATCCTGCGCGCTCTTCCCCGACTCGGGCCGCTGGCACGGGACCCGCGCACGTCGGCGCTGGCGAGCAAGGTCCTGCGCCGGACCTTCGGCAGCCCCGGTCGGTTGATGGACGCGGAGGGCCATGCCGGGACGGTGGAGGAGTTGAAAAGGTGGATTCGCGAGCACTGAGATCGAATTCGCATTTATATTCGATCTATTGTGTCGCGAGATCGAGCCCGAAGAACCCGTCGTCAAGAGCGAGAGTAATTCTCCGCCGGTGCGGGGCGTACGAGGCCCCCATGGGTCTACTCTGCTCTGCACTGGCATATGCGCGGGGTTCTTAGGGGGCTGAGAACGTGTCGGGGGATTACGACGTCTTGCTTGAAGTCCTGAACTTCAGCAAGGACGAAAACGGACCGCGATGGCGGTGGCGGATCAGCGGTGGGGGCGGGTCGGGGGAACGGCATGAGTCCCAAGTCGATCTGAAAGCGAGTGCGGAGAGTCACCTCGAGAACTACGACTTCCTCACCGACCTGCACAAGTTCATGTGGCACAGGCGGCTCGACGAGGCCGGGGAGGCCAACACACTGCGACGACTGGGCCATTGGCTGCGCACCTCGGTGCTCACCCAGGAGATCTGGGACAGGCTGCCGCTGGGGCGGCCCTCGACGGTACTGATCCGGCTGGATCCGGACGGCCCGGAACGGGAGGTGCTCGGCTACCCGCTCCTCCTCGCAGCGGACGCCCACGGCTCCCTCGTGGACCGCGGACTCACCTTCGTCCACGACGTGGCGGCGAAGGGCTCGTCCAGGGTCGAACCGGCCCGCCGGGCGGAGGCCGACGCCCCGCTGCATCTCGTGGGGGTCTTCAACCGCACCATGGCCGGTGAGCCGTTGGACCTGCATGCCGAGCAGTCACAGGTGTTCGCCAAGGTGCGGGACATCGCCGCCGACGGCAGCGGCCTGGACATCACGACGCGAACGCTCTCGTACCATGTGACACACGATCAGCTCAAGGATCAGGTGCAGAGCGCCAAGCGCTCCGACAGCCGGCGGGACTCGGGTCGCTGGCAGATGATCCTTCACCTGGCCGATCGCGGAGTTGCCGGCAGTTGGTCGGCGGTCTCCCGCACCGGTGCGGCCGGCACGAAGTCACCCTTGAGCGCC
This sequence comes from Streptomyces cinnabarinus, assembly GCF_027270315.1. NCBI lineage: Bacteria > Bacillati > Actinomycetota > Actinomycetes > Kitasatosporales > Streptomycetaceae > Streptomyces > Streptomyces cinnabarinus. The sequence goes on from NZ_CP114413.1 coordinate 7,171,190, forward strand.
CGAGAGCTGGTCAAAATGCTGGCGACCGGGGGCAACGACCAGCGTCTGCGGCTCGCCGTGATCACCACGAGGCCGGCCAGCAGTCCCTCGATCGCGGACCAGTTGGAGATGTTCCGCGTACCCTCGCACCTCGCGCTGGAACCCCGGACGTCGGTGAGCCCCGGGCCGGACGGCGACGGTCTGGCCGTGGAGCTGGCCCGGAGCCTCGGCTGCGCCGTACTGGCCTTCCGGCACCGGATCGGCGACCAGGCCGCGGTCGCCTTCATCACCAAGGTGTACGACTATCTGCTCACGCAGGGCTTGACCCTGCCCCGTGCGGTGGGCGCGGCGCTGGCCGAGTGCCGGACGCTGAAGACGCTCGACCTCGCCGCACCCGTGATCTACGGCGCCGACGCCTGCGGGCTGGTCGTGGAGCCTCCGCCGCTCCGCAGCCCCGATCCGCCGACGCTCAAGCACCCCGCGTGCAGCCTCATCGGCCATCACGACCCGATGTGGAAGGCCAGCGAGATCTTCGCCCGGATAGGCGGCAGCGAGGCCAACGGCGCCGTCCTGCACGGTATGACCGGTGTCGGCAAGGAGGCCTGTGCTCGCGAGCTGATCGGCCAGTACGTCCACCGCTACCGGCACGTCGTGGAGTACCCGCCCGAGGGAAGACAGATGGAGGCCGAGCCCTGGGAAGCTCTGTGTGGGTTCGTCGGCGTCTTGCTGGAGCAGTCCGCTTTACGCCAGGCGTTCGAGATCCGCGAGGAGCGCGTGCCCACGCAGAAGCAGCTGGGGGACTTCCTCGCCGACGACACTGCCTTCGAGCGGTTGTGCAACGACATCGACGAACGCCTGACGAACAACAACACCGAGTACTTCCTGTTCTTCCTGCGCGACGTGGGAAACCTGATCGCGCAAACGCCCCGGGAGCTGGGGACGCCCTCCGCCAACGGCCACGACCCCGCCGCGGTCGGCCCCTGGCTCGACCCGCACTGGCAGCGGTTGATCAACGCGATGACCGCTCACCGGGCGCCCGGAACCCGGCTGTTGATCACCAGCCCGCTACCGCTCCACCTCGACCAGCGCCGGATGCCCGATGTTCCCGTCCCCCTCCTGTCCCCGGCCGAGGCGTTCCTGTACGCCCAGAGCCTCCCTGACCTCGGCGGCATCATCAGCGCGGCCTCCCGGGACGTGGCCGGCGAGGACCAGCGCAAGCTCGTGCACATCGTGCTCGCGCGCGCCGAGGGACATCCCGGTCTGCTGCGCTTCGCCGACAAAGTGGCGTCGGAGCCCGACGGCACGGAACGGCTGCAACGCCTGGCGACCGTGGACGGCGATGCGTTGGGGCAGGACACCGCCGAGCCGATTCCCGACGACTGGCGGCTGATCGAGGAGTGGGCGGTAGGCGCGCTGCGGTGCATCCCGCGCCGTGATCCACGCCATCTGTTGCTCCTCGCCCTGTCCTGGCTCAGCTCCCGGCACCGGGTGCTGCATCCGGACGACGACTGCGCGCCGGGCCTGCTCGCCGAGGTGTGGGCGGGGCTGCGCGGCCATCGGCAGCGCCTCGTCGGCCAGGTCCCGGATCCGGAGGGCACCGAGGGTGAAGTGTCTTCGGCGAGCGAGGAGAAGGACGAACTCCGCCGCCTGCTGGAGTCCTTGGCCGATGACTGCCTGGTCGACTGTCTGCTGCCGACGGACGGGATGCACGTGAAGGTACGGATGCAACCCGCAGTCGCCACGGCGGTACGGCGTCACCACGAGACCTGGCTCGACACGGACGGCTCGCTGCGGGCCGAGGTGGACCGCATCGCCATCCGGCACACCGCCGGCCGGGTGAAGGTGGCTCTCAGGCACCGGACCCACGGCAGAACGGCCGACGTGCAGCGGCTCATACCCGAGGCGATGCCTTACCTGGAGCGCGCAAGCGACTGGGAGACATGGCTGCACTTCGTCGCGGTCCGTATGACCCGGCCGCGCAGAGGCCCCCGCGGCCTGGACGACACGGTGCGCAAACTGGAGCGAGTCACCGCCGATATAAGAGACAAGGGTTCGGACCAGTTCAAGATGGCCCACCGCCTGGGCAGTGTGTTCAAGGCCATCGACGAGGGCGAGCGTCCCGGTCTGTCCGTGCTCCTTGGGAAGGGGCCCGGTGACCCCGTCGTGGACGACTCACCCCTGGCCATGGCCATGAGTGTCGGGATCCTCAGCGGACTCAGGGACACCGGCAGGCTGAGCTTGGCCCGGGAAGTCGCCCTCGACTACCTCAAATTCTGCGACTCGGGCACCAGAGCCAGCCTCGTGGCCGACGCGGTCGAGGTCGAGTTGCTGCGGGTGATGGTCGACGAGGGAAAACTGTCCGACGCGCTGAACCGCATCCCGCTCGCCTTCGAGTCGCTGGCCGACGTCCGTTTCCGCGACGCGGTTCACAGCCGCTGGGCCGACGGAGAGATCCTGCGCAAGAAGCTGTTCACCATACGTCGCGACACCCACATACAGCTGGCCGAGGCCGCGGCGGACGGGACTGCGTACACGCGCCATCTCCGGCTGGCCCGTGCCGACCATGAACGACTCGGCCAGTACCTGGTCCTGGAGGGCCCCGACACCATCGAGGAGCATCTGCACACCGTGGAGGGGTGCTTGCTGGCTTTGGATGTCCGACTGAGCGGAGACCGGGACGAGTTGGAGAAGTACGACGACGAACTGGTCAGCTGTCTGCGGGTGGTCGAACATTCCGGGGACGTCATCGTCCAGGCCATGACGGACGCGGCCCGCGCCCGGATCAAGCGGGAGCAGGCCGCCCGGGCGATCGAGCTGAACGGAGAACGGGCGGGGCACTCCGCCATGCAGGCGGCCAGGGACTACGAACTGAAGGCGCTCAGACTGCTCTACGCCCAGGGCACGCCCATGGACATAGGCGCCTGCCATCGACGTATAGGCGACGACCAACTTGCCTGCGAACACGAGAGCTTGAAGCGCAGCACGCCCGCGCATCACATGTACGCGGCCCTGCTGGGCCGGCTCACCGGAGCACACGTCCTGAGGCAGCGGGACTCGGACAGTGCGCGGTGGCGGCGCGACCGCTCGGAGCGTGGGGTGCTCCCGGCCACCGTGGAGGAGCTGTGCGGGCGCGTTCGTGAAGTCCTTTTCGCAAAAGGGAAAGAGTCGGTGCCCGGCGCGTTGGATCCGGAAGGAGTGCTGCGCAAACTCGCCGACGACGGTCAGGTGGAGCGGGCGTTCAGGGGTCTTTCAGCGGAGTCGTAGGTTCCACCGATAAAGTGCGCGGATTGTGGGGGGTGGGTGAATGACGCACGTCGTCCACCTGAGGATCAAAGCTGCCGGAGAGACCGCTTCGGTGGCCTATTCCGTCGAGAGGTCGTTTGTCCGGGAGAGCGGTGTTGAACACAAAGAGCCGAAGGATATCGACATGCCACTGGCCCTGACGGATCCTGGCGGGCCTCAGGCCCTGTGGGAGTCGGTGCGGGAGCTGGTGGCGGAGGACCTGGGCGAGGGGGAGGATCCCGGCTCGTTGATGCTGCGTCTGCATGAGCCGGAGCTGCGCGCGGTGGACTGGGAGGCTCTGGCGCGGGAGACGGCGCTCGCGGAGGATCGGGCCGTGCCCAGGGTGCTGCGCACCACTGCCGGCCCTGGCAGTTTTCAATCGGGTGGGCCGTTGTCGTTCGGTGATCTCCCGGTGCGGGTACTCGTAGTGGGGGTGGATTCCCACGTGGAACGGGGGGCGGCGGACGATCCTCCGTGGCACGAGGACGTCGCTGTGCATGACGCGGTTCACGCGCACGCCGAACGGTGGGAGGTCGACGTGCTCCCAGGGCCAGTGAGCCACAGCGTGCTTGCCGAGACCGTGAAGGCCAGCAAACCCCAAGTGCTCCACCTGGCCGGCAGCGCCGCGCGAACACTCTTCAAAGAAGGGGCGCACGAACTCGGCGGGCTCAATCTCTCCCCCGTCCGGCTGGTGGTCTCCAGCAACGACGAGGCTCGTGACGAGGCGCACCGGCTGCTGGAGCCCTATGCGCGGGCAGATGCCCTGACACCTGTACCCGCCGTGATATCGCTGACACCGGCACCGGAGTCGGACCCCGAGCACGATCTGTGCGCGTCACTGACCAGGCTGTACGGCGCGCTGATCGACGGCGAGAGCCTCGATGTGGCTGTCCGGTCCGCCACGAAGGACGACTCGTCGGTATCCGCTGCCGTGACCGTCAACTGCCGACCTGATCTGGTGTTGCCGAAGGCCTCCGCACCCCCGCCGCCGTCGCCGGCCGATCTGTACGGAAGCCTGGAGCGGGCCACCGACCGGGTCGGTCAGCGCAGGACGGCGCTGGAACAGATGGAGTCGGGGGCCGACGTCAGTCAACTGATCGTGCTCTCCGGCGGCGAGCCGGACGACAAGATGGGCACCACCTGGTTCCTCCTGTCCACCATGCGTGTCTGGGAGGAGCGGCCGGGGGCCCGCGCCCTCTACCTGGACTTCGGTCGCCTTGGCAGTACCAAACCACCCAGGGCGGCACAGGACATGCCACAGGCCGACGACGTCGTCCTGGAGACGGTGGCCCTGCTGACCGAGGGCGTGCGCACGCACAGCGATCGCCAGGGCGGCTGGCACATCGACGGCGAGCTTGCCGATGTGGAGGCACTGGTCGCACGGGAGCGCCTCAACGTCCAGGGCGACGGCGGCTATCACACCGGGGTCAGTCCCGTCCGGGACGAACTGGTCGGCGCCGCGATGGAACTGCTGGTCAAGGCCGCACCGCCCGACACTCACCTCGTACTGGCTCTCGACCACTTCGTGGAGAACGAGAAGGTGCGCCCCGTAGCCCGGTATCTGGTGAAGAAGCTGTTCAAACCCGCATTGCACAGCCACAGTGCCATCACCGTCGTGGCGACCGCCAGGAACCCGCACCACGATCGGACCGACGACCTGCTCGCCGGGTTCGTGGTGGAGCGCAACGACGTCACGCTCCAGCGCTGGTCGGCACATCATGGCGGTCCGCTTTTGCGGGAATTGGGTACACGAATGGGTTACGACTGGCACGACATGCCCGAGTGGCGCGCGTTGGTCAGAGAGAAACTCGGCACGATTGCGGAAGACTTCGGCCCGCAGCTCCTGAAGGACGTGTGCGATACCGCACTGGCCAGGCTCGGCTGAGGCGAAGAAGGGGGGCGAAGGGCGAATGGAACGGACAGAACGTGTCCCCGGCGCCGGGAACGACGACTACGACCAGGCGTTCCGACACTTCAGTGACTCGCGGGAACGCAAGCCGGTGCGTTACGAGGTTCTCAAGCGTTGCAGCCTCATGACGTGCCTCAACGAACCCGTCTTCGCCGTCGCCGCCGACGGTCTGGACTACTCCTTCGACGAGATGCGGCGGGTACTCGCCGCGTATCCCGCCGAAGCCGGGTGGTATCAGCTCAACGGCGTGATCCGCAAAGGTGCCTGGGCCGCCTGGTGGAAGGACGACCGGGAGGCCTTCACGGCCGAGGGACTGCCGGCCGCGATGGCCGAGACGGCCGCCCGGCTGGCCTCTCATCTGACCCGCGCCGACGGAAACACCGCCATGGTCGAGCGGTTGCGGCTGCTGGTGCTCGCCGGCCGACACCGGGAGGCGGGCGAGGAGTTTGACAAGTGGTACCCGGCGTTCGAGAACGTCGCCGACTTCGCCGTGTGCCGAAAACTCGCGGAAGCCGTGGCTCCGGACGATCTGCGCAGATTCGCTGCGGACGCCCTCGATTCCGACCTGGTGCGCCGCCGCGAGCGGGCGGAACGCCGATTGGAGATGAGCCGAGGGCTGCACGAGTACTTCGAACAGACCAGGCACTATGTCTCGCGCCGTGATGTCGAGGGGATCCTGGAGTCGGCGGTCCACGGCACGGTGCCCCCGCCGCTCGGCGTGGTCCCGGACGGCATCCCGCCCGGACCGCCCCGCGTCATTCACATGCACGCCACCGGCGGCATGGGCAAGAGCACCCAACTCGCCTGGCTGGTCTCGCGGTTCGGGATCCAACAGCACCCGCCCGTGATCTCCGCCGTCCTGGACGCGCAGACCATGGTGTCCCAGCGTCTGCTCGACTTACCGGAACTCCTGCTGGTCAACGCCGCCGAGCGGTTCCTGGAGCAGGCGCAGGTGCTCGACCGCGGGGACACGGTTCGGCGCATGGACGCCTTCCTCAGGAGCTATGGGCACCGCCGCCGGGATCTGGATCATGAATTCGATCCGCCGGGCAACACACCTCTTCAGCGTTGGAACGCCGTCCCGCTGCCGACGTGCATCGTCTCCGAGTTCGCCGACGCCCTGAACGATATCGCCGACGACGCACCCGTCCTGTTCTGTCTGGACACCACTGACGAACTGTTGCAGGCCCCCGAGGAGGAGTTGGCCGCGCTACTGCGGATGCTCAGCAAACTCGTCCGTCAAGTGCCCTGGCTGCGTGTGGTGCTCTCGGGGCGGGCCGACGTCACCGAGCAGGAGGTCTTCCGCACGGCCTTCCGAGACGTACCGTGGCGTGCTCTCGGGCTCCAGCCGTTCACGGCCCGCGAGGCGCAGATCTATCTCCGGCTGCGTGGCGTCGCCGCCGGTCAGGCGGAGCGGATAGTCGCTGTCTGCGCGCAGGACATCGAGGGCTCACCGGCCTTCAATCCGCTCGTCCTCGCGCTGCTGGCCGGTTCCCCGGACAAGCTGCCGACCGCGGGCGACTCGCTGTATCTGTTCGTCGTCGACCGGGAACTGAGCTACATCAAGGACGATTACACCCGTAACGCCCTCAAGTACTGCGCGGTCGCCCGCCATCCCACCTACGAGTACTTCCTGAAGGTCCTCGTACCCTTGCTGTCCGCGGACAGCAACCGGCCCGGAACAGCCGCAGCGGACGAACCAGAGGATCCGAGGGATCTGTGGGACCGGTTGATCGGCTATGCCAGGCGCTCGGCGTGGATCAGGGCCAAGGACACACGGCTGGACGTGCACGTCAACGTGCGGCGCGAACTGCGCCGGACGATGCGCTCCGAGGAGAAGCCGGCCTGGCGCCAGTTCCACCGGGACGCCGCCCGTCGCTGCGCCGACCTCGCCCAACAAGCGGGCAGCGCCGAGGAGACGGCGGGCTGGGTCGCCGAGCAGGTTTACCACCAGCTCCACTCCGCCGTGGACCGGCACAGCGACCGCGACGCGTTCCTCGACGGCGTCGCGCAGACCTGGCACCGGCAGATCGCGCTGGCCTGGCAGCGCGGCGACTTCGCGACCGTGATCGACCTCGCCGACCGGCTGCTCAGCGCCGACCTGGAGAGCCCGGAGAGCGAACGCGACGGACTCGGCCTGCCCGATCCCCGGGTCATGCCGTTGCAGCTCTGGTACGACATCGCACTGGAACGTGCCTATGGCGAGCTGCACGCCGTGCTGTACGGCGGCAGGCCCGGCTGGTTCGATGTGGAGCGATATCTGAAGCTGGTGGCACGCCGCACCGATATGACCTGCCCGGACCGGCCGCCCGTCCGGCAGGACCGGCTGCGGGTCGATGTCATCACCGCTGCCCTGCGGTTGCACGAGGAACTGCGTGAGGGACTGGCCCCCGTACGCGAGGCGTACGCGTTGCTGAAAAGCCTGCTGGAGAAGACGCGGCAGGCCGACGACGGTCCCGCCCACGCCCTGCGAGATCTGTGGATCGCCGATGCCCGCCTGCTGCTGGCCAGTTGCCAGGTCAGGATCGGACGCACCCAGGAGCAGGCCCACTTCAGCCATGCCGAGGCGGACCGCGCCTTCACTGCCATGTTCGACGCGGCAGTCTCGGGCGAGGCTCCCCAGGCCCGGCTCGTGGCTCGCTACGCCATGCAGGACTGGGATCTGGTGGACCGTCCCGATCTGGTACGGGCCTGGCAACGGCGGCTGGAGACGATTCCGGCCCCCGTGGAGGACTGGGTGCGGCTCGCGGCTGCCGAGGCGGAGCTGCGTTCCGGGCTGCCGCTGACGGCCGAACCCTCCATCCGTTCCGGATTCAGCCGCGACGCACTGCGAGCGGATCTTCTCCAGGCCAGGTCGCAACTGCTCGTGGGCGAAGCCGAGGAGGCCGAGCGGCTGCTACGGGAGGTCACCCTGCCCGCCGTGTCGGGGCAGGTGGAGCCGGAACTTGCCTTCGAGACACTGATGGTGCTGGCCCGCGCGAGTGCGCAGATGCTCGAACTCGAACAGGCCGAGAGCTACGCCCGTATGGCCATGGGGCGAGCCTCCGACGACGAGCGACGCCTGTCCGTGATGGCCCTGCGGGCCGCGACGGCGCTGTCCGTCGCCGGCGATCTGGGGCGGGCGGACCAGTGGATCTCACGGTCCGAGCCGTTGCGTGAAGACCTTCGCGGCGTGGCCGGCACGGCCATGAACGGCGCCGAGTGCGCACTACTGCACCGCTGGGGGCGCTTCGAGGAAGCCGAGAAGGTGCTGCGGCGTTGGCTGACCCAGTTGCGGTCCCGCCGGGACGCACCAGGACGTTCGGGTACCCCGCCCACCGCGGCCGAATGGCTCTCCTACGGTCTGCACGCACTGGTGTGCGGGCCGGTCGGCGAGGTCAGGAATCACCTCGCGACGGTGACCACGGCACTGGAGTCCATCCCCGGCACGAACCGCCGGTTCATGCTCCTGGCCGAGCAGGTACGGCTGTACGCGACCATCGCCGAGGAGCCGCTGATCACGGAAGGGGCACGGATCGACGCGTTCGAGCGGCTGCTGAGCCGGGACCGCTCCAACCCCGGCGAGACGGGTCGGCCCGCCGGGCTGGCGGCCTTGTGGAGGGCGGAACTGGACACGCTCATGCTCGGCGGGGGCCCTCGGTCGGCCACCGCGATGCGCACGGCCGCCCACTGGCTGGGCCCGGACAACCGACTGGTGCACGCCACCTGGCTGCGACTGCACCGCCTGCTGCCCGCGGAATCGCTGCCCGATCCCCTGCCCGAGGCGGAGGACCACGACCCGGCCCAGCGGCTGACGCTGCGCGCCGCCGACCTCATGGCCCGCGCCCAGCACAAGTCGCGAAGGCAGCGTCGCAGGGCGGCCGAGGAAGCCGCTGAACTCCTGCGGCTGACCACGGAGACCGAGGTACCCACCGTCTGGCACCTGCACGCCGCTCGGAACGGCGCCGACGTCGGCATCCCCGCCGACGCCCTGGCGGAAATGCTCGACACCCCGCTGCTGGAGGAGGCACGCCGCCGCAACCTCCAGTTCGCGCTGCGTCGGCTCGGCCGGTACGAGGGCCCGGGGCTGCCCACCGGCAAGGCCGACGAGTCGTGGCGCAAGGCGTGGGCGGCCTATCAGCGCGAGGCACGCGGAGAGGTACCCGCACATCTGCGGCAGGCCGTACTCGCCGCCGCCGAGGAACGGCCGGTCACCCAGATCGAGGTGGACGTCAAGGGCGACACCGTCGGCACCGTGCCCCGCCCGGGGCCCGAGTCCACCAGGGCGCTGCCGGCGGACACGGTCGGCGGGGCGCTGGTCTGGCGGGCGACGGAGGACTTCCTGCTCTCGCCGGAGCCCCTCGGCGTCGCTGGGAACAGGCCCGTCGATGTGATCCTCCTGCACGGCGAGATGCGTCCCTTCGACCAGGGGGCGGCCCTGCGCCTGCCGGGCAGCGCCCGGTCCATTCGGCCGGAGGACGTGGACAGTGCTGTACGCCATCTGTGCGCCCAGCGGCGGCAACCGCCTCCGCTGGTGGTGCTGGACGCCCTGCCGCAGGAGACGGCGGACGGCACCGAGGCCCAGTTGCGCGACCTCTTCGCGTTCCAGCTGCACCTGCTCGGCTACGTCCCCGCCGTGCTGGCCTCCGGCCCCGTCGGCTCCGATCCCGACGGCAGCTGGCGCCGTACCGCCCTCGCCCATGCGGTCGCCTTCGGCCGGACAGCCCATCAGATCGCCGAACGGCTTCAGCATGTCGCGTCACGTCAGGGGGAGGACGGCCGGCGCGGCCCCCGAATCCGGCTGCTGACCCACATCCCGGAGGAGGAGACCTTCGGAATCGGCCTGCTCTGACCATGTCGCCAGGCGCGAGGGTCAGGGCTGTTTGTCCAGTATCGCCCCGATCACCAGCAGGACCATCACGATGATGACGAAGGACCCCGCCACCTTGCCGAGCAAGACGAAGTCGTCGGTGTTCCCCTCCGGCTGAGCTCGTGGCACCGCCTCCGCATGACGCGGCGCTCGGGCTCCGCCGCGCCGCCTCCTGCCCGGTCGCCAGGCCGAGCGCTTGAGCCGGGCGGGGACCGCGGGCGGCTCGCCGGGAACGGGCGGCACGTTCCCCGGCGGGCCCAGCTGCAGGGCGATGGGACCCGCCCATCGGCCCATCACGACGAAGAAGGCGTGGTGAACGACGAGCTCATGCCGAGCGTCCTGTTCGAACATCTGCCGCACCACGGACCGCAGCGGGTCGGTGAGTACGGCGACGTACTCCTGGCGTAGGAACACGGCCCATTCGATGGCGGCGTCCCTTCGGTACAGGGCGGTGCGGATCAACAGGTCGAACAGGTCCTGCGGGTCGTGGGTGAACACCGGCTGGCAGGCTTGCCCGTCCACTCGGCGGTACTGGAGCCCGAGCCCGTAGCGAATCGCCGTGAGACAGGCGATCTCGGTCTGCGACTCGTTCCACACCCCGGCCCGGCTCGCCACCTCCTGCAGCAGCTCCTGCCCCTCCTCGTCGCTGCGGGCCTGGAACAGCCTCTCGACGAGCGCGGCGGCTTCCCGGACCCGCTCCTCCCCATCCGGTGCGTCGACCGGGGGATCTCCCGCGCTGTGCGAGGGCGCGAGCTGGGCGGGTGCCGGATCGAATGACGCCGTGGAGGATTCCGGGGTGGGCGACTCCTGGACGCCAGGGCCCTCGGTGGCCTGGCTCGCCTGCGAGACGACGAGCCCCGTCAGTTCTTCGGCGCCCTCGATGGTGTACTCCTGGGACGCCAGAGGTGAGGGACTTGGAGCTGCCGGCAGCTCTTTGTGGGGGGTGGTCTCGGCATGCAGGGTCAACAGGTTGCGCAGGGTCTCGGCACGATCGACCGCGCTCATCTCGTGCCAGCCCTGCTGACGACGGAGCAGCTCCAGCCCCGCCAGGCCGTAGGCCTGGTAGCGGGTCACCAGCAGGGACGCCGCCGCGTGCGCCGCGCCGTCGGGTGCGGGCCGGCCGCCGAGGCGCAACCGCCCGTAGTCGCGGCTGCCGGGGCGGGGCCACTCCGGCATGACGATGAGGCGGTAGGCCTCGGACTCGGCGGACTCCTGTGTGGAGAAGGTCCAACGGCCGGGGACCAGCACGGAGAACATGTCCACCAGGCCGAGCAGCACCGCTCGCGGTTCCTCGCCGACCTGGGACGCGGCGACCGACAGCCTGGGCAGCGGATCGGTCAGCACCCATGCCGTCAGATGGCACAGGGCCTCGGTGAGCGCCGCCCCCCGGCTGACCTCCCGCAACCGGTCCGCGCCCGCCCGGCCCAGGCGGTCCAGCTCGGCGAGGTCCGGGCGCGGGAGCCGATCGCCGAGCTGTACACGCGTGATCCCGTCCCCCAGCGGCCAGTCCGCCTGGTCCAGTCCCAGGGCCAGCTCGGCGGTGAACTGGCCGCGCCCTGCGACTAGGGCCTGGCTGAGCAGGTTCTCCCGGTTCAGAGAGTCGATCGCGACGACCCGGCGCACGATGAGGTCCTGGTCCGAGGAGAGCCGCTCGTACGCGATCGAGTTTCCGGCGGCGGAGTCTCCGGGAGGGCGCAGGATGGCACCCGCGAGCTTGAACAGGCTGACCTCCGCCAGGGTGGGCAGGGAGGAGGCGACGGGACCAAAACCTGTGTTGCCGGCGGGGTTTTCGGGGTCGTAGGCACAAAGGACCTGGTGTACCTCGGCGTTCGAGACGAGCACGTTCTCACACCTCTCTGAGCCGCGCTACGGACACGGGCGGTTCGAGCAGACCCCACATCTGGAACACGGACAGCAGGGGGCCCAGCACCCGGCGGGGGCGGACGCCGCCGGCGAAGGCGGTCGGCGAACCGGTCGCCGAGGAGCCGCCGGCCGCGGGCAGAACGGCCGGGGACATGCCGGTCGCCGAGACGAAGTGCAGGGTGCAGCGACGGCACTCCATGAACGGACGCAGCCACGGCGTGGCTTGATGGTGTGTCAGGAACGCGAACACGTCCTGGCTCTCCCGGAAGACATCCACCGGGTCCGGGGCACTCTGAGGCCGACCGTCCTCGCGCAGCCACTGATCGATCGGCGGTTCGAAGCGCAGCACGTCGCACTTGTTCAGCACGATGGCCGTAGGCACGTCGCACAGCCCGCCCTCACGCGGCAGCCGGTCCAGTACGGCCGAGAAGGTGGGATCGGCCAGCCCCGCCGCCTGTGCCGGTACACCGGCGACCTCCCGGGCCAGCGTCAGCTGCTTCAGCCGCAGCGCCCTGAGCGCGTCGACGACGAAGACCAGCGCGTCCACTCCGAGCAGGAACTCGGTGGCCTTCCCGGGCAGATGCAGTGACTCCCCGGCGATGTCGAAGAACGCCACCGGTCTGGTCTGCCCGTTGACGGTGATCAGCAGGGCGTCGGTGAACTCGACGAAGTCGGTGGGCCTGGTGGCCGGCAGCACCCTGCCCGCCTCCAGCTGGTTGACCGCCCGGGCCAGGAAGGCGTGGTGCTGCGAGGTGTTGACCGAACGGCAGCGGATCCCCAGGGAGTCCAGGCCGCCCCGGCCGATCTCGGCCATGATCGCCGCCAGCAGATGCGTCTTGCCGGTGCCTGACTGCCCGACGAAGGCGATGGTCAGCGGCTTGCCGAACATGAGGTACGGCACCGGCAGGAAATGCCGGTCCGGTTTGTCGTTGGGGCACTTCAAGAAAGCGCGGTTCAGCTGGTCCTGGCGCCGCATCCGGTTGGGCTCCGAACTCGGGTCCCACGAGACCATGTTGTTCGTCTGCGGGTCGGAGAGGAACAACTGCTTTTCGTCCAGGTGCAGTTCCTGGAGGCAACTGGGACAGTGCACCGGCTGTCGCGGTTGCCCGTTGGGAAATACCTGATCCACTATCCGCCTTCTCCCGCCCTGCGGCCGCCCGTTCCCCAGCGCCCCGGTCCGGGACGCCCGCGGCGCCGTCCCCAGCCGCCGCCGAACTGCTCGTACGATCCGCTCCGTCCGCCCGGTTCGGCATCCGGCTCGGCCTGCGGAAGGCGGGGATCCGCGGCCCGCGGCACCACCGGCCACGCCGACGTGCCCTTGTCGGCGAGGAGTTCGGTGAACCGGTGACGGCCCTCCAGCAGTGGATCCGACGGGCGGCCGAGGTCGTCCCAGGGATCCGGCGCGGCGATGCGCCGCAGCATCGTCCTGGCGTCCGGCCGCTGCTCGGCGCGTTCGGCGAACACGTCCTTGAGCAGGTCGTCACGGACCGGCCCGGCGACCGGTGGCATCCGGTTACCCGATGCCTCCCCGGCGTGGGCGACGAAGTACACGAGCTGGCCGGCGCTCCAGATGTCGTCGCGGTGGTCGTTGGCGCCGGTGCCTTCACGCTGTTCGGGCGGGGCCCAGGGCAGGGAGCCCATCCGTTGCCTGGGACGGCCCACCCGGTCGGCACTGCCGAAGTTCGTCAGCTGAACCCGAGCGCCGTCCCAGCGCACCGTCGCCGGGCTGATCGACCGGTGCACCAGTCCGGCCCACTCCAGCAGGCGCAGGGCCCGGAACAGGCTGCTCTCGAACTTCTTCTGTTCCGCGGACAGCATCAGTCCGCCGGCCCGTTCCGCCAGGGTCCGCCCTTCGCGCGGCGGGTCCAGCAGCAGGAACGGCTGTTCCACCTCGATGGCGTATCCGGCCAGCCGGGTGAACTCGGCGGGATAGCTGACCTCCAGGAACATCCGGACCAGGGTGAGCCCGGCACGGATCTCCGCCTCCAGCGCGTCGACGCTTTCCGCGCGGGTGGTGTACGCCGGCAGCAGACGCCGTTGCAGATAGAGCCGCCCGTCCTCCAGCCGTAGGGTGCGGGTGCGGAAACCGGCGGCCGACCTGGGCTGTTCGTCGACTCCGTATTCGAGCACCCGGACCCGCTCGGGCAGTCCGGAGGAGTCGACGAAGGACAAGCTCTCGTTCATCCCGTCACGCTCCGGGCCTCGTTGCGTACCCATCGGGTCGTGCCCTTCCTTCTCACCCTGTCTCGCCCGGCGCACGCGAGGCCGACGAGGAGTCGTCCGACGAGACGTCGTCCACGTCCGCCTCCGGCCACACCGACCGGACTGCCCCCGCGGACAGGGGCACCAGCCGGAGCAGCCCGGCGAACCGGCCCGAGGCCGTCCAGACGATCTCGGGCATGCCCACCACGGCAGGTGACCCGTGCGCGGCCCAGCGGTCGTTCCGCGGCGCGTCGTCCACGCCGGTGCCCTGGCCGTCGGGTCCCTTCTCCGAGCCTGCGGAGCCCACGGCGGCCTTCCAGAATGCCCCCTGCATGGCATGCGGCACGAAGCCGAAGCTGCGGGCCGAGCCCGGCGCCCGGTCGAGCATGCGCAACTGGTCCGGGGAGCACAGTTGCAGCGCGTCGTGGCGGCTGTCGGGCAGCAGGACGTCGACGATCCGGCGCAGGTCCACTCCGACGAGGGTGGCCGGGTCGGGCCGGCCGGCCGATGCCGAGGCGAACGGGGGCGGGGGAGTGGTGCCCATTTTTCCCAACTGCTGCATGTACTCGTGCATCAGCCCGTCGGTACGGGAGGCCACGGGCAGTGCCGCGGCGCTGGACGGATCGCGCAGTACGACCTCCCAGTACGGTGCGAGCACCTCCGCCACCAGATCGGCGACGTCCCCGGCGAGGGTCGTCTGCAGGGCTTGCCCGGCCTGGCCGACGTACTCCACGGCGAACGTGCTTCCGCCGCGCCCACCGGCCGGCCCGGTCCGGCCGCCGTCACGCGGTGGGGAGTCCCAGGCGGGGCGGGCTCGGCGGCTGAGCTGTTCGGCGAACTCGGCCAGCGTGTCGCAGACCGACTGCACCAGATGTGCCAGCGCCTTGGCCTGGTCGGACGCACCGGCCCGGGCGTCCGCCAACAGCCAGTGCTGCAGGACACCCTGGTCGAGAACGTCACCAAGCCGCTCCACGGCCTCGCCGGCTTCCGCCAGACCGGTGTCGGACCGCCACTGTCGTACGGCGGCGACCCACAGCGAGCGGGCTGACAGCGCGGCCGCCAGCAGGGCCAGTACGAGCAGCGGGGTCCCGGTCCACACGGGCACGCCGACCGAGCGCAGCCCCAGCCCCGCGGCGCCGCCGACCAGCCAGGAGACGGCCAGCGCACCCGCGGTGGCGGGCGGCACCCTGCCGGGTGAGCCGGCGGTGCGGGCTGCGCCGGCCCCGAGCAGCACCAGGATGATGAGGACACCCCACACACCCACTGGGCTGAGCCCCGCCAGCAGCGCGGCGGCGGCCGCCCAGAAGGCCGGCGGAACGGGATCGGTGCCGATCGAGGGCGGCGGCGGTTCGCGCAGGGTGTCGAGAAGGTCGTCCGGGCAGATACGGTGCAGCCGGTCGAGCTGGGCGGCGCTCCCGGTGGGCACCGCACGTGCGGCGAAGTCCCGCAGCCACGACACGATCTCGGGCAGTGGGCGGCGCCTGCGCAGTTGCTGGACGACCTGTCGGCGCAGTTCGCCGCCGACCTCCTCCGGGCGGGTGCCGGGCACCAGCGGTAGCTGGATGCCCATCTGCGCGAGATGGTCACGGCCGTCGGCGTTGAGTCCAGCCCGTCCGTCGGCCCACTCGAAGGTCTGCTCGATGGCATCCCGGTAATCGGCCAGCGCATGACTGGCCTCCCGCGCCGCCTGCACCACGTCCCCGGCCGGCTCGCCCACCATCAGCAGTCCGCGCCAGCCCGCCAGCGCGTCCAGCCGGTCGTTCGCTTCACCGAGGCGTCCGACGCTGCGCCAGTGGGCCTGCCGCAGCAGGCTGCTCTCGGGCAGGCAGTCCTCCACCGACAGGTCCTCGGCCTGGACGTATCCGGCCAGCACGTCCAGGGCGCCGCCCGGAGCGCGCCCGGCGCGCAGGTCGTCCGGTGGAGACACACAGGCGTCCAGAGCCTGCAACTGGGCGCGCATCAGATCCTGTTCGGGCACCTCGTGCGCCAGCAGACGCAGCGACGGGCTCGCGACGGCGGACGGCAGTTCACTCAGCGCCGCCACGGCCTCGTCGAACACCTCGGCCACCCGCAGCAGGTCGATCAGTGGCTCCAGGCCGGTACTGTCGTCCGCCGCGATGTCGGTGTCGGTCAGCGCCAGCGAGCGGGCCTGGCCGGGACGCCAGCCGATGCCCCGTACATCCCCGATCCACAGCGTGGCCGCCACGGGGGGCCGCAGCTGCGCGGGCAGGCTCAGGACCCGCTCGTCCGGCCCGGGCAGCGGCCCCACCGCCAGGCACAGCAGGTTCGACACCAGGGGGTCGGAGCACAGCCGCTCGTAGGCCGCGTGATGTGCCGGCAGATCGGCGACCGTGTCGATGACCAGCACACGCGAGACATCCGCGGACCGCACATGTGCTTCGCGCATCGCGTAGCGGAAGCGGTCGTCCAGGGTCGGGGAGCCCATCACCTTGTCCAGCTCGTGGCGCAGATCAATACAGACAACGAGCCGGTCGTCGGTGGAGCCGATCATGGTCACTCTCCCCGGGGGTCCTTGGTCTGGTCGGCGCCGGCACCAAAGCGCCGGTCGTGCACCGGGGGCTGGTAGTGGCCGGACGCGGGCTGGAAGGACTGGTGGAGTTTACGAAGGGTCCAGCCCGACATCCGGTGCGTCCGTGGGAAGGGCAGGTCGATGGCGCCCGGCAGGGTCTCGTTCCAGAAGGCGGTGAGGTCGGTGAAGCCGGCGGGCCGTTGTCCGTCCTCCTGTTGGGCCATCACTTCCAGCAGTCTGCTCTGCTGCGGCGCCACCTCATGGACCAGCGTGTGGAACAGTCCGTGCGGGGGGATCGGCGATACCTCAAGGCCCAAGGGGGTGGTGGTCATCAGCTGCTCGCAGAACGCGTTGCGGATTCCACCGCTGTCCTCGGCCAGCGTCCATGCCTCGTACGCGCGCAGCAGGTTGCCCCAGCTGGACAGCCCACCGCCGGGGGCGTCGAGCGGGCAGACCATGGCGGCGGAGTCCCGGTCCTGCAGACCGATGCGGATCCGGCGCGGACTCGTGATGTCTCCGAAGACCTGGACCTGGTTGTTCCATATGGCGCACAACAGCCGGTGCAGGATGTGCCTCCGGTCCGCCACCGTGCCCATCAGGAAGTCGTAGCCGTAGCCGAGCCGCTGACGCCATCTCAGGTGGTCGCCGGGCTGTTCCGCGGCGAGTGCCTCGGCCCACAGGGTCAGGGTCTCGCGCACCTCCGGCACCTCGGTGAGACTCATCGAGCTGCGGAAGAGCACCACCGTGATGGACTCCGTGGACACCGGCCGGAACTCGATCTCGCGTTCGCTGTCACGCGGCAGCCGCATCTCGCGTTCCAGGAACCTGCGTACGGTCGCGTCGGAGGACGTAGCCGGATACACGATGAGCACCTTCAGCCGACCGCTTCCCTCCGGCGAGAATCCGACCGGCAGCAGTGAGGCCAGTTTGTGCCGGCACTGCTCCAGTGCGTCGTCGCCGACCTGTCCGCCACCGCCCGTGGCCGCCTCGGCCAGCAGAGTGCCCAGCCGCGGCAGCAGGGGGCGCTCTTCCCGGTTGCCGGGTTCCACGAACAGCCGCTTGATCCGGTGCTGGAGTTGATCCTTGATCACGTGTACCGCGCGACGGGGTTCGGCTCGCGCCTCGCCGAATGCGGCCCGCCATTGCTCGGAGCTCACCAGGCGTCCCAGCAGGGCCTGTTCGTCCTCGGTCTCGCGCAACCCCTCGGCCAGCAGCAACCGCCGTACCACCGCCTCGTAGAAGGAGGCCAGGTCCGCCTGGGCGGGCAGGAGATACGACACGCCCGTGCGAGGCCGGTAGAGGTGGCGGGTGCGCTGACTGAAGGAGGCGTGCTCCTCGTCGGCCTGTTCGCGGAACGCGGCGACGAGGGCGTTCAGCTCGGACTTGACCCCGGCCAGGGTGCGGTCCCAGCGCGCCGCATGGTCGGCCCAGTGGCGGTGCCAGGTACGCCGGGACTCCCATTGGTACCAGGTGTCCTGCTGTTGCAGAACGGCGGACACCTCGGGGTCGGTCCACTTGGCTTTGACCAGCCCGCCCATGCGGTCCCGGATTCCCTGTGGTTGCGGGGGACCGGTGGTCAGTCCGGGTGGGCGCTCGGGCTCACGGCGCCGGTTCTCCAGCAGACCGGCGAAGCCGACCCGCTCCAGCCGGTCCTTGGCTCCAGGGTCGCCGAGGACAACGTGGTGGAGCTCCATGACGTCGCACCGGCCCAGCAGTTGCCGCACCCCGCGCACCGGGTCGAATCCCGCCGCCAACTCGGCGACAAGTTGCCGCAGTTGGCGATCCAGGTCGCCCAGGGCGTCCTCCATCGCGACTTGCCGGGTGGCGAGCGCGTCGAGGATGGCGCGGGCTCCGGTGACAGGGCGGGGCTCGTTGATGGGCAGACTGGTCCGGCCCCACAGAGGGTCGATGTTCGAGGCGGTGAAGAACTCGCGGACGAGTTCCCGTCTGGAGCCGTCAGGCGGGCGGGGCGCCGCGTCCTGCCGACGCAGTGCGGTGGCCTGAAGTCGCGAGGCGAGAAGCTCCGCCAACTCGTCGACCGGCACGGTCATGGAGGCGACCAGGCTCGTGGACACCCCCCGGTGGCCGATTCCGGTCGGCGCGATGGCCGCGCGCTCCACGTTCGTGTTGATGAAGGAGTCGGCGAAGGACTGGTAGAGGTGGTCACTGTCGTGCGTGCGGCCGTCGTCGTCGCCGAGTTCGGTGCCGAGCAGCGACATCATGAGCGAGACGACACTGCGGTGCAGGTCCTCGCGCTCGATGCCGGAGGTACGGCTGAACAGGAACGCCGTCTGCGCGGTGGAGGGGCGCAGCCGCACTGCCAGGCCGCCCGGGTACTCCAGGCGGAGCTGCCCCTGGGTGCCGACGTCGTCCAGGTTGTCCTCGGCGTCGGGTGCGTTCTGGTCGTCGACCAGGCGGAACAGGTCCACCAGCGCGCGGCCGGCGTTGAGCCGTGCGGCCCTGCCGCCGCCGCGCCCGTCGTCGAAGGCGGACGGCATCAGCACCAGCGGGTAGATCTTCACCCGGTAGTGGGCTTCGTCGAAGGCCTGCCCGATCAGATGCAGATAGTCGTAGAAGATGCCCGAACCCGTGCCGCCGGCCACCGAGAAGGCCACGAACACGTCGCAGCTGTCGGCCAGTGTGCCCCCCAGCGACGTCAGATCACCGCCCGACTTGCTGATCATCGAGATCGCCTCGCGCAGCGGTCCCATGGCCGCGCCGAGGCCACTGCGGAAGGTCTCGAACAGCGCCCCCCGACCCACCGTGGGCAATTGTCCCGCGCCCCGGATCAGCGGTGCGACGCGTGGCTCGCTGGCCCGCGGTGGCAGCCATGTGCACAGTGGCCCGGGCAGATTGGTCCGTAGGCTGCGGGCCACCTCGGGATAGGAGTCGAAGCGCGGCAGCAACCCGAAGGTGGCGTGCGAGGTCCGGCTGTACGCGGCCTTGAGCGGCCCGTCGGCGCGCATGTGCGGCAGGCGGTTCAGCTCGGCCTCGTTGAGATCGGCGTACACGAACTGCAGACAGTCCGGCAGTTGGTACGGCAGCAGCTGTCGGCCCCGGAGCACGGGGAACAGGGCGGTGCCGTCCGGCCCGCAGAGCGCCTCGCGCAGCCGGTTCTCCAGTTCGGCGCCGATGAGGCAACCGGTGCCCCCGAGGCCGACGAAGAGCATCGGCTGATAGATCTTCACTGAGCCTCACCTCGAGGGGACATGGCGTACGCGCGCGGTGACCGGGTGGATGGTCCGCGAACCGTGCGGACGCCTCGCGCGTCAGAAATCGTCGTCATAAGGCCGCCGTGTTTTCAGCGTGGTGTTCTGGGCGGCCGACTCGCGCTTGCCTCGGATCTGTCGCGACCGTCCCTCGGACCGCTCCTTCGGCGCGGTCCTCTCGGCGCCGCGCGCGCCACGTCCGGTGGGAGACGATCGCGCCGAGCGAGCGGCGGGACGGTGGTCGGCGAAGCCGAGGGAAAGACCGTCGGTGAGAGCGGAGCGCTGGTTGCGGGGGACGACGAGTCGCTCGCCACCCGCCAGCCGGACGACGAGTCCGCCGTCGGCGGTTCGGCGTACCCGATGGCGGCCCGGGGAGTCGTCCAGCAGGAGCCGCTGGTTGCCGCCCGTGGCCGCACGGAGCGAGAAGCCGAACTCGGGGCCGGCGTGGGCGGGTGCCCGCAGCCGGCTGAGCTCCATGTCGCCGCGGTACAAGATCAGTTGGATGTCCGAGGTCTCGCGGGCCCGGCGCCGGTCCTGCCAGCGCAACCCCAGCAGCACCGCCAGGGCCAGGAGCAAGGCGGCCGCGGCGCCCACTTGCCTGTCGTACCGGTCGAGGAAGCCGGGCACCGGCACGACCCGGACCGTGACGAAGGTCTGCGTCAAGACCTGGCCCGATGTCTCGTCCCGCACCGTCAACCGCCCTGACACTGCGCCGAGCGCCGCGTCCTGCCCGAAGTCGAGCCGCAGGGGCAGGCGCACGGCCTTGCCCGCGGCGACCGTCATCCTCTGTGGGCCCACGGTGAGCGCGCTGCCCGAAGAGCCGTCGTCCAGCGTCAGGCTCAGACGGTGCTCGGAGTCGTCGTCGTTGCGTAGTTCGACGCTGCCGTGCGCGGTGTCACCCGGGTGCACCTCCCGGTCCTCGAGGACGATCGCGCCGGTCACCAGCGGTGCGGAGGTGGCCAGTCGGGTGGAGTACGGGCTCAGGTCGCCCGCGATGCCCTCGCCGAGCATCAACCCGGTGAAGGACACCGCCCCGGTGGCGGTGCGCGGTACGGTGATGCGCGCCGAGAACTCACCGTCGTGTGCCTGGGGATCAGGTCCTTCACCGTCGTCCGTCAGGCGCACGGTGCGGGCCGGGAAGCCGGTGCCGGTCAGTTTCACCGACACTCTGATGCCGGCCAGTTGCGCGCGCTCGGTGAGGACGACGCCCTGTCGGGTCTGGAGCGTGACGTGGGCCGTGACCTGCTGTCCGGCGGTCGGGACGGGCGGGGAGACCAGGATGTAGGAGCGCAGGACGCCCTGCCAGATCGCGGTGGCCGTGATCCGTTGTGCCGACGCCCCGTCGAGCACCTGCACATGGACCCGCCAGGTTCCGGGGTAGGGATTGCGGATGCGCAGCGCCTCCACCGGCCCGGACTGGCCGACCAGTTCGAACTCCGAGCCGTGGGCTCTGCCGTTCAGCGGCACCTTTCGGCCGCGCGGGTCGTAGTACGTCACCGCGACGCCGTCCGGGTTCTCCTTGATGACGTCGATGGTCCCGTCCGTCGCGACCGGCGGGATCGTCACCTCCAGATCGGCGCTGGACGACACCGACGCCGTGTCACCAGGTGTCGTGCGCGCGCAGCGTGCGCCCGCGAAGGCGGTGAGCAGGACCTCGGCCACGTCGGCGGAACCTGCCGTGACACGCGCGGTGGGGCGGGCGGAGGGCAGATCGGCGCAGCGGCTCTGGTAGCCGCCCGCTGCGAGCGCGTCCAGCTGCTGCTTGTCGATGGCCGAGCCGAAGCCGAGGGGCCAGATCTGCACCTCGTCCGCGCGGGCCTGTTCGATCCTCTTCTTGAGCGCTTTCCGAGCGTTGGCATTGCGCGCATCGGGATCGTCGCCGTAAGCGGGGCTGTCGCTGACGTCGAGTTGACCGTCCGTCAGCAGGAAGACGATCTTCGGGGTGCTGTCCTCGCTGCCGGAGAGGAGCGACAGCGCCTGCGCCAGGGCCGCGGGGAAGTCGGTGCCGTTGCCCTCGGCGTCGGTTCGCCGGTGCAGGCCCGAAACGCAGGCACTCAGCCGCTCCCGGCCGGCCGCGTCCACCCGGGTCAGCGGGCACACGGTGTCCACGGGGGCCTGTCCGGACCGTGTCACGCTGCCGAAGCCGACCACGGCCACGCGGGACTTCTCGGAGACCTCCCCGAGCGCCAGCACCGCGGCGGCCGCACGTTCCGCGGCGACGTCCGCCTTCGACAGACTCCCGGACTCGTCGACCAGGACGACGAAGTCGACCGGGCCGGGACGCAGGGCCCCCTGATCATCCGTGGCGTGGGCCGGCACGGGAATGGCCGACGGCAGCAGCGCCAGTAATAGCGCGCAAATCACTCTCACCGTGCTCGGCAAGCCGATCAACGGAAATGAGACGGGACGTAATGAGTCTCGCGAAGTTGGGCTCCGCCGTTTCGACGAAGGGCTGGAGGCGCCCGTCATCATCGGACCACCCCCCTGGGACCCCGCTAGACCGTGCCAGTAGTTGTAGCACCAGGCGGTGGCGCCCGTAAGGGTTTGACTTAATTGGGAAGAGCCCCGTTCGTTGATCAAATGGAAATTGAACAGAAAGGCGGCGGGTGTTCGAATTCCATCGATGTCGGAAGGTGATTCGGAATCCTCGTTTCCATATCTGTTCGATTTGAATGCGAGTCACCCGCTCCTATTGTGGCGTCGCGCCCGTCGCGCCCGTCGCTCCGGTTCCCGTCGGCCGCGGTCCGCTCGGCGCCGGGAGTCGTCGGCGTGGCAGGTTAACTCCCTGAAAACTTCTCGGACTTGCCGGGAAAATCTGTGAAGTTGTCATTGACATGTCAGCGTCTACGCGCGTCATCATGGTGCGCATGAGATTCCCCCCACGGACCACTCGTATCGGCGCCGCAGTCGCGCTCCTGTCCGCCGTCCTGCTGGGCGGTACCGTCACCGCGACCTCGGCGACCGCGGCCGCCACCGCTGTCGGTGACATTTGCTACAGCGACCTGCCCTCCCAGGCGTACACCACGCTCAACCTGATCGAGCAGGGCGGACCCTTCCCGTACTCGCAGGACGGATCCGTCTTCTACAACCGGGAAGGCATTCTGCCCAGCCACTCGTCGGGCTACTACCACGAGTACACGGTCAAGACGCCGGGCGTGTCCACGCGCGGTGCTCGCCGGATCGTCACCGGTCAGGCGTACGAGGAGGACTACTACACCTCCGACCACTACGCCTCCTTCGACCTGATCGACTACGGCTGCTGAGCCGAGCGATCACGGTCGGACCCGAGGAAGGGTGCGACCGGCCGGAGGTCCGGTCCGGGTTCAGCCGGGCTTCCGGCTCTCGGCCACCGCGAACAGCGCGAACGCCAGGACCAGCAGCGTGACGCTCGCGTAGATCTCGTAGCCGTCGAGGAAGCCGAGCTTCTGCACCAGGCCCCAGTCCCAGTCGGTGAACTCGTGCAGCAGACCGGCGACGCCCTGCACCAGGGCGAGGAACCCGAGAACTTCCAGCAACTGCTTCATGGCACCACCCTCGCCCCGCGGTCCCCCCGCGCACATCGGCCGTGGGGCGGGGCGGGGCCGACGGAAGTCCGCCCTTCCCCCGCTCCGCCGCGCCGAAAGTCGGCGATGCCGCGACTTTGGTCGACGATCTCGCCTCAGGGGCGGTGCCGCGGCGCGGGTCTGCGTAGATTTGTCGACCGTGAGTGGTGAGATGCCGGGCCCCGAACCGCAGCCCTTCGTGGCGCAGCGCTGGCTGCTGCCCTCGGCCGTGGTGAAGGAACTCGACCCCGAAGGCGAACGCCCGGGGCGGCGGCACCGGCGCACCGCGCGGGACTGGGTCGTCGACTTCAGCTGCTTCCTGGCGGCCGTCTGCGTCGGCCTGCTCACCGCCGACGGCATTGAGCAGGAGCACCTCCCCGAGGCCGTCGCCGCCCTCGACCAGGTGCTCGGCGCGCTGGCCTGCGCGGCGGTCTGGCTGCGCCGCCGCTGGCCGCTGGGGCTCGCCGTGGCGATGATTCCGGTCAGCTTCCTCTCCCTCACCGCGTCCGGCGCGGCCCTGGTCGCGGTGTTCACCCTCGCCGTGCACCGGCCGTTCCGCTACGTGGCCTGGGTGAGCGGGATCGCGCTGGCCCTGACCCCGCTCTTCTACTGGCTGCGCCCCGACCCCGATATCCCGTACGGCTGGACGCTGGTCCTCGGCGTGGTGCTGAACGGCGCCGTCGTCGGCTGGGGCATGTTCGTCCGGTCGAAGCGTCAGCTCATGCTCAGCCTGCGCGACCGGGCGCGGCGCGCCGAGACCGAGGCGCAGTTGCGGGCCGAGCAGGCGCAGCGGCTGGCGCGCGAGGCCATCGCGCGGGAGATGCACGACGTCCTCGCCCACCGGCTGACGCTGCTGAGCGTGCACGCGGGCGCGCTGGAGTTCCGGCCGGACGCGCCCCAGGAGGAGATCGCGCGCGCCGCCGGGGTCATCCGGGAGAGCGCCCACGAGGCCCTCCAGGACCTGCGGGAGATCATCGGCGTACTGCGGGCGGGGGACCGCGACGACAACAGCCGTCCCCAGCCCACGCTCGGCGCGCTGGAGTCGCTGGTCGCCGAGTCCCGCGAGGCCGGGATGAAGGTCGGCCTCGACAACCGCGTCACCGATCCCGCGACCGTCCCCGCCTCCGTGGGCCGCACCGCCTACCGCATCGCCCAGGAGGGCCTGACCAACGCCCGTAAGCACGCCCCCGGCACCGAGGTCACCGTCACGGTCACCGGCGCCCCGGGCGACGGCCTCGACGTGCGGGTGCGCAATCCGGCGCCGGAGCGCGAGGTGCCGCATGTGCCCGGCTCCGGGCAGGGCCTGATCGGGCTGACCGAACGGGCGACGCTGACCGGCGGCCGGCTGGAGCACGGCCCGACGGCGGACGGTGGTTTCGAGGTGCGGGCCTGGCTGCCCTGGGGGTGACAATTGCGGCTGTGGTGAACCCGGTTGACTAGGGTGGTGCGGCTGTCACACCGTTGAGCGGCGCACAGGCCGCCGGCACCGGAAGGAAAACCGCACAGTGAGCTTCGGGGGACCGTACAACCCGTACCAGCCACCGCCGCCGGGACCACCGAACGGCGGACCGTACCCGCCGCCGCCCCCGCAGGTCCCGCCCCAGCCGTACCCCTACGGCTATCCGCCGCCCCATCCCCATGTGCCGCCGCCGCAGCCCCCGCCCACCACGCTGCTGGGCGGTCTTCGGGGCCTGCGCGATGCCGAATGGCCGCCGCTGCGCGTGCTGTTGCGGGGCGGGCGGACCCGGGTCCACGGCTGCGCCTGGGCGTTGCTCCTCATCCCCTGCACCTGGTTCGTGACGCTGCCGCTCATGGCCGGGTACGTCTTCGCCCGCTCCGCCCGCAGCCGGGCGCACCGGCTCTTCCCGCCGAACGGACACCGCCGTATCGAGGATCCGGACCTGATGCGCGTCCAGCGGGTGCGGGCCTGGACCGCGGTGGTCATGTCCGTCGGGCTGCTGGTGATGTACGGCAAGCCGGAGGACATCAGCGAGGCACAGCAGCAGTACATGATGCGCATCGCCGTCACCCCGCCGCTGCTGCTCCTGAGCGCGCCCCTGGTGATCGCGTTCCTGTTCCGCATGGCGTCGGCGCAGACCAAGGCCGAGATGCGGCCCCGGGTGCGGGCCGCAGGGAAGTCGGCCCTGTGGTACGTCGGCGCGGTGACCGCCGTACCGCTGTGCTTCGTCGGGATCGCCCTGGCCCAGAACAGCAGGCCCGTCACCCCCGACGGCGGTTTCCCCTGGCTGGAGTTGGGGCTGACGCTGCCGGTCTTCTGGCTCGTGTTCTTCCTCTTCTTCGCCACCGGGCCCGCCGTGCGCACCGGGTTCAACTCCGCGGGCGTGCACGCCGCGCTGCCCGCCCTGCTCACGCTGGTGCTGGTGTGGGAGTTCGCGCTGATCAGCCTGGCCGCGGGCGGACTGCCGCCCGGCCCGCCCGTGGTCCAGGCGCTCGCCGTCCTGGCCGGTCCGGCCTCGGTGACGGCGGTGGTCCGCTGGGAACTGCACCGCCTGCGCACGCGCTACGGCGTCGTCCTGCGGGCCTGAGGGCTTATCAGCGCTCAGGGGAGGCGGCGGGGCACCACGCGCTGTCCCGCCGCCCCGTACACCCACTTCGACGTGGCGTCGATGAACTCGGCGGGGAAGCCGAGGCGGAAGCCGGTCGGCTCCTCAAGCCTCGTCATCAGCTCGGCGGGCAGGGTCAGTCCGGCCGCGCCCAGGTTGTCGGCGAGCTGCCCGGCCCGCCGGGCGCCGACGATCGGATGCACGGCGGCGGAGCGGGTCATGGTCCAGGCGAGGGCCACCTGCGCCGGGGAGACGCCGAGTTCGTCCGCCACCGACCCCACCGCCCGCGCCACGGCGTGCTCCCGCTCACCGACCGCACCGGCGTCCAGCCGCGCGGGCTCGCCCCCGCCGACACCGCCCGGCCGGGTGTACTTGCCGGACAGGATCCCGCCCTGGAGCGGACTCCACGCCGCCACCGACAGGCCCAACGCCTCGGCCATGGGCAGCAGTTCCCGCTCGACGTCCCGGTTCAGCAGGCTGTACGGCACCTGGAGTCCGGCGAACTCCGTCCAACCCCGCAGCTCCGCCAGTGTGTTGGCGCGGGACACCAGCCAGGCCGGGGCGTCCGAGACGCCGATGTAGAGGACCTTTCCGGAGCGCACGGCGTCGTCGAGGGCGCGCATCGTCTCCTCGACCGGGGTGTTGGGGTCCCAGATGTGCACCCAGTACAGGTCGATGTAGTCGGTGCCGAGCCGGCGCAGGCTCGTCTCCAGCGACCGGGTCAGGTTCTTGCGGTGGTTGCCCGCGGCGTTGGGGTCCTCGCCGTCGCGCGTGCAGGTGTACTTGGTGGACAGTACGAACCGGTCGCGCCGCCCCTTGAGGAGCTCGCCGACGATGCTCTCGCTCTGCCCGTCACCGTAGTTGACGGCGGTGTCGACGACGTTCCCGCCCGCCTCGGCGTAGGTGTCGAGGATGCGCGCGGCCTCCTCCCGCGGTACCCCCACTCCGCCGCCCTCGCCGAAGGTCATGGCACCCAGGAACAGTTCGGACACACGCAGGCCGGTACGGCCCAGAAGCCGGTAACGCAAGGAGATCCCTCTCGTCGGTCGCTCGGTTCGGCAATCTAGCCCGACCGTGCGTCCCGCGCCCCGGCAACCATGATTAGTTAAGGTCCATGACTGCGATCAGACTGCTCCTCGTCGACGACGACCCGCTGGTCCGGGCCGGTCTGTCCCTGATGATGGGCGGCGCGGACGACATCGAGATCGTCGGTGAGGCCGCCGACGGCGCCGAGGTGGAGGAACTCGTCGAGCGCTGCCGCCCGGACGTCGTGCTGATGGACATCCGGATGCCCGCGATGGACGGCCTCACCGCCACGGAACGGCTGCGCGGACGCCCCGACGCCCCGCAGGTGGTCCTGCTCACCACCTTCCACGCCGACGAGCAGGTGCTGCGCGCCCTGCGCGCGGGCGCCGCCGGGTTCGTCCTCAAGGACACCCCGCCCGCCGAGATCGTCGACGCGGTGCGGCGGGTCGCCGCGGGCGATCCGGTGCTGTCGCCCACCGTGACCCGCCAGTTGATGGAGCACGCGGCGGACGCCGCCGCCGACACCCGCCGTACCGGCGCGCGTGACCGGGTCGCCGCCCTGAACGACCGCGAACGCGAGGTCGCCGTGGCGGTGGGCCGGGGACTGTCCAACGCGGAGATCGCGACCGGCCTGTTCATGAGCGTCGCCACGGTGAAGACCCATGTCTCCCGCATCCTGACCAAGCTCGGCCTCAACAACCGGGTGCAGATCGCCCTGTTGGCCCATGACGCGGGTCTGCTGGAGGAATCCGGGGAGAACGGGCACTAGCTGGGGGCGCCGTCCGTTGTCCGGGTGGCGGGCAGGTGTGCGAGGGGTTCCGGAGCGATCCGCATCCGGAGTATGCCCGCCTGCGCGCCCTGGGCGCGCCCCTGGCCCGGCTGGAGGCACGCACCGCGATACGCGCGCTGCATGCGGAGCCTGCCGGTGCGGTGGCAGGCGGCACAGCCGCGGTCTCAGATCCGGGCCGCCTCGTGACCGCCCGGGAGCTCCGCCAGCCGGACCGGTCTTCGCTCCCGCCGGGAGAGTTCGCAGGCCTCGGCCACGCGCAGCGCCTGAAGGGCCTCGCGGCCGTCGCAGGGGTTGGCCCGCTCACCCGTGACCACCTCGACGAACGCCACCAGTTCGGCCTCGTAGGCGGGGCCGAAGCGCTCCAGGAACCCGGGCCAGGGCTTGTCCGCGGCCGGTGGTCCGGTCGGCTCGGTGGAGGCGATCGGGGTGCGGTCGTCGAGGCCCACGACGATCGTGTCCCGCTCCCCGGCCAGCTCCATGCGCACGTCGTAGCCGGCGCCGTTCAGCCGGGTCGCGGTGGCCGTGGCGAGCGTCCCGTCGTCGAGGGTCAGCACCACCGCGGCGGTGTCCACGTCGCCCGCCTCGCGGAACATCGCGCCACCGGCGTCCGACCCGGCCGCGTACACCTCGCTGACCTCGCGCCCGGTCACCCAGCGCAGTACGTCGAAGTCATGGATCAGCGTGTCCCGGTAGAGCCCGCCGGACAGCGGCAGATAGGCGGCCGGGGGCGGCGCCTGGTCGCTGGTGAGCGCCCGCACGGTGTGCAGCCGCCCGAGCCGCCCCGCGCGCACCGCCTCCCGGGCCCCGGCATAGCCCGTGTCGAAGCGGCGCTGGAAGCCCATCTGAAGGATCGTTCCGGCACTCTCCACCTCGCTGATCGCCTGGAGCGTGCCCGGCAGATCAAGCGCGATGGGCTTCTCGCAGAACACCGGCAGCCCCGAACGCGCCGCCCGGCCGATCAGCTCGGCGTGGGCCGAGGTCGCCGTCGTGATCACCACGGCGTCCACGCCCCACCGGAAGATCTCGTCCACCCCGGGGGCCGCCGTCTCGCCCAGTCGCAGGGCAAGCTCCGCGGCCCGCCCGGGATCGGCGTCCGTGAGGATCAGCGAACCGACCTCCCGATGCCGGCTCAGTGTGTTCGCATGGATCGTGCCGATCCGGCCTGTACCGATGACTCCGATGCGCATGGGACCAAAGTGCGGTCGCATCCGGCGCCCTGTCAATTCGTATGTCCGGACAATCGAACTACACGACTTCCCGTCAACCGGCCACGGAGCTACGCTCGCCCCGTGCCGAAACCAGAAGTGGACCCGACCGTGTCGCTCGACCTCACTGTGGACCGGAGCAGCCCGGTGCCGTTGTACTTCCAGCTGTCCCAGCAGCTGGAGGCCGCGATCGAGCACGGCGCCCTCACCCCCGGCAGTCTGCTCGGCAACGAGATCGAGCTCGCCGCACGGCTCGGTCTCTCCCGGCCCACCGTCCGGCAGGCCATCCAGTCGCTGGTCGACAAGGGTCTGCTGGTCCGCCGCCGCGGTGTCGGCACCCAGGTCGTGCACAGCCAGGTCAAGCGCCCCCTGGAGCTCAGCAGCCTCTACGACGACCTGGAGGCGGCCGGTCAGCGCCCCGCCACCAAGGTGCTGGTCAACACCGTCGTCCCGGCCTCCGCCGAGATCGCGGCCGCGCTCGGTGTCACCGAGGGCAGCGAGGTGCACCGGGTGGAGCGGCTGCGCCTCGCGCACGGCGAGCCGATGGCGTACCTGAGCAACCATCTGCCCGGCGGACTGCTCGACCTGGACAACGCCCAGCTGGAGGCGACCGGCCTGTACCGGATGATGCGCTCCTCCGGGATCACCCTGCACAGCGCGCGGCAGTCCATCGGCGCCCGCGCCGCCACCGCCGCCGAGGCCGAGCGGCTCACCGAGGCCGAGGGCGCCCCGCTGCTCACCATGCAGCGCACCACCTACGACGACACCGGCCGGGCGGTCGAGTACGGCGATCACCTCTACCGGCCGAGCCGCTACTCCTTCGAGTTCCAGCTCCTCGTACGGCCGTAACCGGCCCCGCTGGAAAACCCGAGCTCGTCGCAATGTCCGGACAATGCGACCGACTCGCCCTCCCCGGTCACCCGGCGCGTGATCCCTGTGTTTGATACTGGGGCGTTTGGGGCTGGTGAGGACACCGGCCCCTTGCGTACGTCAGGCACAGCAAGAAGGGCACGGCCTCGTGGCACGGTTGAGGACCTGGACAGGAATCGCGCTGGCAGGGGCACTGTGCGCGACAGTCCCATGGATGGCCGGTTGCAGCAGCACCGGCGGCAAGCGCGCCGAGGACGCCCGCAAGGCCGCGGCGGCCCAGGGCAGGGCGGCGGTGAACACCCCCCGCTGGACTTTCGCGATGATCACCCACTCGGGTGATGGCGACACCTTCTGGGACATCGTCCAGAGCGGTGCGGAGCAGGCCGCCGTCAAGGACAACATCAACTTCCTCTACTCCCACGACGACGAGGCCCAGCAGCAGGCCCAGCTCGTCGACGCGGCCGTGGACAAGCAGGTCGACGGGATCATCGTCACCCTCGCCAAGCCCGACGCCATGAAGGCCGCCGTGGCCCGCGCCCGCAAGGCCGGAATCCCGGTGATCACCGTGAACTCCGGCTCGGCGGAGTCCGAGGACTTCGGCGCGCTCACCCACATCGGGCAGGACGAGACCATCGCCGGAGAGGCCGTCGGCGAGGAGCTGAACGCGCGCGGCCGCAAGAAGGCCGTCTGCGTCCTGCACGAGCAGGGCAACGTCGGCCACGAACAGCGCTGCGACGGCATCAAGAACACCTTCGACGGCACCGTCCAGGACCTGTACGTCACCGGCACGAACATGCCGGACGTCCAGTCCGCCATCGAGGCCAAGCTCCAGGCCGACAGCTCCATCGACTCGGTCGTCACGCTCGGCGCGCCGTACGCCGACACCGCCGTCAAGGCCAAGCAGGGCGCCAGTAGCGACGCCGAGATCGACACCTTCGACCTCAACGCCAAGGTCGCGGCCTCGCTCCAGGACGGCACCCTCGGCTTCGCCGTGGACCAGCAGCCCTACCTCCAGGGCTACCAGGCCGTGGACCTGCTGTGGCTGTACAAGTACAACGCCGATGTCCTCGGCGGCGGCAAGCCCGTGCTCACCGGCCCGCAGATCATCACCAAGGACCAGGCCGCCCAGCTGGAGGAGTACACGCAGCGGGGCACCCGATGAGCGCCGGCACGGCCGACACCCGGCTCATCGAGACCTCCGCGCTGCGCAAGCTGCTCGGCCGCCCCGAACTCGGCTCGGTGGTCGGCGCGATCGCCGTCTTCGTCTTCTTCGCGTTCGTCGCCGACGGCTTCCTGCGCGCACCGAGCCTGAGCACGGTCCTCTACGCCTCCTCCACGATCGGCATCATGGCGGTCCCGGTCGCCCTGCTGATGATCGGCGGCGAGTTCGACCTCTCCGCGGGCGTCATGGTGACCTCGTCGGCCCTCGTGTCGTCGATGGTCAGCTACCAGATGACCGCCAACACCTGGGTCGGCGTCGGGGTGTCCCTGCTGGTCACCCTGGCCATCGGCGCCTTCAACGGCATCATGCTCACCCGCACCGAGCTGCCGAGCTTCATCATCACGCTCGGCACCTTCCTGATGCTGACCGGCATGAACCTCGGCTTCACCAAGCTGATCGACGGCACGGTCTCGACGAAGTCGATCGCCGACATGGAGGGCTTCTCCAGCGCCCAGGACGTCTTCGCCTCGACGCTCACGATCGGCGACGTCGACTTCAAGATCACCATCCTGTGGTGGTTCGGCCTGGTCGCCCTCGCCTCCTGGATCCTGCTGCGCACCCGCGCGGGGAACTGGATCTTCGCGGTCGGCGGCGACCAGGACGCGGCCCGCGCGGTGGGCGTCCCGGTCGCCAAGACCAAGATCGGCCTCTACATGGGCGTCGCGTTCGGCGCCTGGATCTCCGGCCAGCACCTGCTCTTCTCCTACGACGTCGTCCAGTCCGGCGAGGGCGTCGGCAACGAGCTGATCTACATCATCGCCGCCGTCATCGGCGGCTGTCTGATCACCGGCGGCTACGGCAGCGCGGTCGGCTCGGCCGTCGGCGCGTTCATCTTCGGCATGACCAGCAAGGGCATCGTCTTCGCCGAGTGGAACCCCGACTGGTTCAAGTTCTTCCTCGGAGCGATGCTGCTCCTCGCGACCCTGCTCAACGCCTGGGTCCGCAAGCGCGCGGAGGCCACCAAGTGACGCTCGTCGAGCTGGCGGACGTCAGCAAGCACTACGGCAACATCCGCGCCCTCGAAGGCGTCTCCCTGGAGGTCAACGAGGGCGAGATCACCTGCGTCCTGGGCGACAACGGCGCGGGCAAGTCCACGCTGATCAAGATCATCTCCGGGCTGCACCAGCATGACGGCGGTGTCCTGCGCATCGACGGCGAGGAGACGAAGCTGTCCTCCCCGCGCGAGGCCCTAGACCGCGGCATCGCCACGGTCTACCAGGACCTGGCCGTCGTACCCCTGATGCCGGTCTGGCGGAACTTCTTCCTCGGCTCCGAGCCGCGCAAGGGCAAGGGCCCCTTCAAGCGCATGGACGTCGACCACATGCGCCGCGCCACCTGGGCCGAGCTGCGCGACATGGGCATCGACCTCCGCGACGTCGACCAGCCCATCGGCACCCTCTCCGGAGGCGAACGCCAGTGCGTGGCCATCGCGCGGGCCGTGCACTTCGGCGCCCGGGTCCTGGTCCTGGACGAACCGACGGCGGCGCTGGGCGTCAAGCAGTCGGGCGTGGTCCTCAAGATGGTGGCGACGGCGAGGGACGAGGGCCTGGGCGTTGTCTTCATCACACACAACCCGCACCACGCCTATATGGTCGGCGACCGCTTCGTCCTGCTGAAGAGGGGCACGATGGTGGGCAACCACACCCGCGGTGAGATCACTCCGGACGAGCTGACGAGACAGATGGCAGGCGGAAACGACCTGGACGATCTACGCCACGAACTGGAACGCACCTAGGGGCGCGGGGAACTGCGCGACAAGCCACATACGGCCTGTAGACGGCGTACATCGTGAACCACCCCATTGTTTCCCTGTACGGCACCGGGGTCGGCGGTGAGGCAGAATCGGGCCTGATGAGCACCTACGGCACCTTCAACGCCCCCATCGGCTCCCGCCGCGCGCCGGCGCTCCGCACGGTGGGCACCCGTGAACGCCGCTCCCACTTGACGGCGCCCCGGGTCCCCACCGTCGGCATCGACATCGGCGGCACCAAGGTGATGGCCGGTGTCGTCGACGCCGACGGCAACATCCTGGAGAAGCTCCGCGCGGAGACCCCGGACAAGTCCAAGAGCCCCAAGGTCGTCGAGGACACCATCGTCGAGCTGGTGCTGGACCTGTCCGACCGGCACGACGTGCACGCCGTCGGCATCGGCGCGGCCGGCTGGGTCGACGCCGACCGCAACCGCGTCCTGTTCGCCCCGCACCTGTCCTGGCGCAACGAACCGCTCCGGGACCGGCTCGCCGGGCGGCTCGCGGTGCCGGTGCTCGTCGACAACGACGCCAACACGGCCGCGTGGGCGGAGTGGCGGTTCGGCGCGGGCCGGGGCGAGGACCACCTGGTCATGATCACGCTGGGCACCGGCATCGGCGGCGCGATCCTGGAGGACGGCCAGGTCAAGCGCGGCAAGTTCGGCGTCGCCGGCGAGTTCGGCCATATGCAGGTCGTCCCCGGCGGGCACCGCTGCCCGTGCGGCAACCGCGGCTGCTGGGAGCAGTACAGCTCCGGCAACGCGCTGGTGCGCGAGGCGCGTGAGCTGGCCGCGGCCGACTCCCCGGTGGCGTACGGGATCATCGAGCACGTCAAGGGCAACATCGCCGACATCAGCGGCCCGATGATCACCGAGTTGGCCCGGGACGGCGACGCCATGTGCATCGAGCTGCTCCAGGACATCGGCCAGTGGCTCGGCGTCGGCATCGCCAACCTCGCCGCCGCCCTCGACCCGTCCTGCTTCGTCATCGGCGGCGGTGTCTCGGCCGCCGACGACCTGCTGATCGCCCCCGCGCGGGACGCCTTCAAGCGGCACCTCACCGGCCGCGGCTACCGCCCCGAGGCCCGGATCGCGCGCGCCCAGCTCGGCCCCGAGGCCGGCATGGTCGGCGCCGCCGACCTCGCCCGGCTGGTCGCCCGCCGCTTCCGGCGCGCCAACCGGCGCCGGGTGGAGCGCCATGAGCGCTACGAGCGGTACGTGGCCTCCCGCCGTGCGTCGCAGGGGCCCGCGTGACCATGACCCCCGATCTGCCCCGCCAGGCCGAACCCGCGGACGAGCCGTCCCGTCCCGCCGAGGACCGGCGCCACATGATCCGCCGCCGCGCCCTGACCCTGCTCATCATCGGGCTGCTCATCGGCGTCCCGGCCGGCTATCTGGTGATCTCCGCCAACCAGAGCCGGGACAGCGGCAAGGACAAGGAGGCCAAGTACTCGGCGACGGGCCTCACCGAGGGCTGGCCGTCCAAGGTCCAGCGCCGCCTCTACCAGATCCCGATACCGCACCCGGCGAACCAGGTCGCGTACTACGAGACCAACAACTGGCGCACCAGCCGCCTCTACGTCCAGTTCCAGACCACGCACGCCGGTCTCGACGCCTTCCTGGCCGAACTGGGCCTGAGCCGGGACGACCTGGAGCGGGACGACATCACCATCGGCGCCCGCGACCAGAAGGTCACCGGCTGGAAGTTCACGGGCGAGGGAGCCCGGCCCGGCGACTACTTCGGACTGGTCCGCGAGCAGAAGAACCCGGCGCCCACGCAGGACATCGTGGTGAACACGGGCAACCCCGAGTTCCCCATGGTGTACGTCGTCTCCCGCACGGTTCCGTAACCCGGCCCGGGCCGGTCGCCGGGGCCGATTGTCAGACCCCGCCCGTAGAGTCGAAGACGTCTGATCCGACTCGGGGCAGGGAGGTGACACATGGGCGAAACGGCCGCGGTGGCCGAAGACGGCACGGGCGGTCCGCGTACGGCGGACTCGGTGCCGCTGCGCCTGGCCGCCGTCTTCCTGCCCGGACCGCTCCCGCGCGCGGGCCGCGTCGCCTTCTGGGACCCCGCGGACGGCCCCCTGCCCGCCGGGCCGGAGCCGACCGAACTGACCGTCGTACGGCCGCACGGATCAGGCGTGCGCCGC
This sequence comes from Streptomyces cinnabarinus, assembly GCF_027270315.1. Lineage (NCBI taxonomy): Bacteria > Bacillati > Actinomycetota > Actinomycetes > Kitasatosporales > Streptomycetaceae > Streptomyces > Streptomyces cinnabarinus. The sequence continues at coordinate 7,206,131 of NZ_CP114413.1, forward strand.
AGGTCCGCCCCCGCGCTGGCCCTCCCGCTCGACACCGCGCTGCCCCTCCTCGTACGGGCCCGCCGCGATCCCGCCGCCCACCCCGCCACGGCCGCCTGGGGCGCCGCCGCCCAGCACGCGCTGCGCCTCACCGCGCGCGGCCGCCTCCTGCCCGGACTGACACCCACCGGCCACGACGCCTGGCGCGCCGGTCCGCTCGACCCGGACGACATCGCCCACCTGCGGGCCATCGCCGCCGCCCTGCCCCACGAGGGCCACGCGGTGCCGCTGCCCGGCCCCGGCCCGCTCCGGCTGCCCGAGCCGGAAGCGCTGATGCGCTCCTTCCTGGACGCCGTCGCGGACACCCTGCCCCGCACCCCGGCCGCCCCGTACGCCTCCGGGAAGCCCTTCGCGGACCGTCGCCCGCAGCGCTTGCCCGACGCCCACGACTGGGCCGCCGAGGTCGCCGCCGGGATGGACGCGGGCGTGCGGATCTCCCTGCGGCTGGACCTGTCGGCACACGAACTCTTCGACGCCGAGGAGGGCGTGCGCAGCGCGGGCGCGGCGATCGTCCAGGTGCACAGCCTCGCCGACCCCACCCTGGTGGCCGACGCGGCGGCACTGTGGGCGGGCGAGGCGGACGCGGCCTTCGGCCCCCGCGCGCGGGTCGACGCGGCCCTCGCGGTGCGCCGCGCGGCCCGGGTCTGGCCGCCGCTGGACCGGCTCGCCGAGCAGGACATGCCCGATGTACTGGCGCTCTCCGACGAGGAGTTGGGCGATCTGCTCGGCGTGGCGGCGACCCGGCTCGCGGCGGCGGGCGTCGGGGTGCACTGGCCCCGGGACCTCGCCCAGGACCTGACCGCCGCCGCGGTGGTACGGCCCGCCCCGGGCTCGGCGACCGACGGCACCGGGTTCTTCGAGGGCGAGGAACTGCTCCAGTTCCGCTGGCAGTTGGCGCTCGGCGGGGAACCGCTCAGCGAGGCCGAGATGGACGCGCTCGCCGAGGCGCATCGCCCGGTCGTCCGGCTGCGCGACCACTGGGTGCTGGTGGACCCGGCCCTGGTCCGCAAGGCCCGCAAGCGCGAACTGGGCCTGCTCGACCCGGTCGACGCGCTGTCCGTGGCGCTCACCGGCACCGCGGAGGTCGACGGCGACACCGTGGAGGCGGTCCCGGTCGGCGCCCTCGCCGCCCTGCGCGACCGGCTCACGGCAGGAGTGCGGCCCGCCGAGCCGCCACCGGGTCTGAAGGCGATCCTCCGCGACTACCAACTGCGCGGGCTGGCCTGGCTGGACCTGATGACCACCCTCGGCCTCGGCGGCTGCCTCGCCGACGACATGGGGCTCGGCAAGACCATCACCGTCATCGCCCTGCACCTGAAGCGGGCCCGCACCGAACCGACCCTGGTGGTCTGCCCGGCCTCCCTCCTCGGCAACTGGCAGCGCGAGATCACCCGCTTCGCGCCCGGCGTCCCCGTCCGCCGCTTCCACGGCCCCGACCGCACCCTGGACGACCTGACCGGAGGCTTCGTCCTCACGACCTACGGCACCATGCGCACGGCGGCGCCCACGCTGGCGCAGCAGACCTGGGGCATGGTCGTCGCGGACGAGGCACAGCACGTCAAGAACCCGTACTCGGCGACGGCGAAGGCCCTGCGCACGATCCCGACACCGGCGCGGGTGGCGCTGACCGGCACACCGGTGGAGAACAACCTGTCCGAGCTGTGGGCGCTGCTGGACTGGACGACGCCGGGGCTGCTCGGGCCGCTGAAGTCCTTCCGGGCCCGGCACGCGCGTGCGGTGGAGAACGGCGAGGACGAGGAGGCGGTGGAGCGGCTGGCCCGGCTGGTGCGGCCGTTCCTGCTGCGCCGCAAGAAATCGGACCCGGGGATCGTGCCGGAGCTGCCGCCCAAGACGGAGACCGACCACCCGGTGCCGCTCACCCGTGAACAGGCCGCGCTGTACGAGGCGGTGGTGCGGGAGTCGATGCTGGCCATCGAGACGGCGGAGGGCATGGCGCGCCGCGGTCTGGTCCTGAAACTGCTGTCGGCGCTGAAGCAGATCTGCGACCACCCGGCGCTGTACCTCAAGGAGCCCGCGGCGGGGGACGGCCTGCTCGCCCGCTCGGGCAAGCTGGCGCTGCTGGACGAACTCCTGGACACCCTCCTCTCCGAGGACGGCTCGGCCCTGGTGTTCACGCAGTACGTCGGGATGGCCCGGCTGATCACCTCCCACCTCGCCTCCCGCGCGGTCCCGGTGGACCTGCTCCACGGCGGCACACCGGTCCCCGAGCGCGAGCGCATGGTGGACCGCTTCCAGGCGGGCGAGACCCCCGTCCTGGTCCTGTCCCTCAAGGCGGCCGGCACCGGCCTGAACCTCACCCGTGCCGGTCATGTCATCCACTTCGACCGCTGGTGGAACCCGGCCGTGGAGGAACAGGCCACGGACCGCGCCTACCGCATCGGCCAGACCCAGCCCGTCCAGGTCCACCGCCTCATCACCGAGGGCACGATCGAGGACCGCATCGCCGAGATGCTGGAGTCCAAGCGAGCCCTGGCCGACGCGATCCTCGGCTCCGGCGAATCGGCCCTCACGGAGCTCACCGCCCGCGAGCTCTCCGACCTGGTCTCCCTCCGGAGGACGTCATGAACCGCCCTTCGGAGGAGGCACGCCGCGCGCTGCGGGCGGCGCGGGACAGGGCGGCCGCCGGGGAGGGGGAGGGCGGTGCGAGGGGTTCCGGGGAGGCTGCTGAAGAGGCGGCGGTGACGCCGGAGGCAGCACGCCGCGCGTTGCGGGCGGCGCGGGACCAGGTGTCCGGGAAGGCCGAGGGCGACGAGGTCGCTGCGAGGGCAGCGGCGGTGGTGCCCGCCGAGGAGGGAGCCGCGAAGCCGGAGGGGGAGCGGGCGTCACGTCCGGCGGACGCGGCGCGCGCGGCACTTCGGCGGGCGGTGTCGGCTCATCGCCATGAGGGCGCCACGGGGCCCGGTGCGAACTCCGACGGCGCCGAAGAAGGCGACGCCTCCGCGGACGCCTCAACGGGCGGCACCGCCTACGAACACCGCGGTCACGCGGGTGGCGCCCCGCATGAGCGCTCGGCACGCGCCGGTGACGCCGCCCATGAGTACTCGTCACGTGCCGCTGACCCGTCCGAAGAGCACGCGGCGCGCCCGGATGCCGTCGCGAGCGCGAGCGACCTGGCCCGTCAACACCCGGGCCGCCCCGCGGACTTGGTGCGCGAGGCGCTCCGTGCCGCACGCCGGGACCGGAGCCAGGCGCCGGACCGGACGGAGCCGCCCCGCGCGGCCCGCCGCGCACCCCGGAACGACCCGGCAGCGGCCCGGGTCCGAGCCATGCGCGAACTCCTCGCCGACGCCTTCCGGTTGCCCGCGGACGTGGAATCGCCGGAGGAAGGCCCGACCGACCCCGACGCCACCGTGCGCCCCGGCGGATCCGCGCCCGACCGCCGGCCCCTCGACCTGCCGCACGCCCCCGCGTGGAGCGGCATCGGCGACCCGGACACCCAGGCCCCCGAAGCCGCGCCACCCAGCACTGCATCTCCCGCCCCCGCGCCTCCCACCGCCCCCCGAGCCCCCCAGTCCATGGCAGCCCCTTCCCGCGACGGCGAACTGCGGCGCACCTTCCCGGCGTTTCCGGCTCGGGGTGCCGGTGACGGCGGGTTCGCGGAGACGTGGTGGGGGAACGCGTGGGTGTCGGCCCTGGAGGAGGGTGCGCTGGACCCCAAGCGGCTTGCCCGGGGGCGGGGATATGCCGAGCAGGGGCATGTCGATGCCATCACCGTCACGCCGGGACTGGTCCTCGCGTATGTGAAGGGCAGCCGGCCACGGCCGTACCGGGTTCAGGTGCGGCTCAGGACGCTCGCCGACGCCGACTGGGAGCGGTTCCTGGACGCCGCCGCCGAGCGGCCGGGGCATATCGCAGCGCTGCTGGACAAGGAGATGCCGCACTCCCTGGCCGAGTGCGGGGTGCCGTTGCTGCCGGGGCCGCAGGACTTGGACCCCCGGTGCAGCTGCCCGGACTCGGGGCACCCCTGCAAGCACGCGGCCGCCCTCTGCTACCAGACGGCCCGTCTGCTCGACGCCGACCCCTTCGTCCTGCTCCTGCTGCGCGGCCGCGGCGAGCGCGAACTGCTCGACGCCCTGTCCCGACTCAGCGCGGCCCGAGCGGCCCGTGCCGCGCAGGACCAGGGACCGGCGCCGCTGCCGGGCGTACGTGCGAGTGAGGCGCTCGCGCCCCGCCGACTCCCGCCCCTGCCAGCGCCGTTGCCGGTACCGCCGCACCCTGAGCAGCCCCCGGTCTACCCGGCGGCACCGGGCGGCCCGGACCCGTTCGCGCTGGACCAGCTGGCCACCGACGCCGCCGCCCGCGCCCACGCGCTCCTCGGCACCGGCCGCGACCCGCTCGCCGAACTGACGCTGTGGCAGGACGCCGTACGACTGGCCGCGGCGCGCCCCGGTTCCGGACTCACCGCGGGAAGCCGCGCCCTGTACGCCGCGCTGGCCTCCGCCGCCGAGCGCACGCCCGCCGAGCTGGCGCGGGCGGTGGCCGCGTGGCGCCAGGGAGGGCCGGAAGGGCTCGCCGTACTGGAAGAGCCGTGGGATCCGCCCGCCGGTCGCTTCGACCGGGCCCGCCCGCTCCTTCTCGCCGCCGACCTCCCCGGCTTCCGGCCGTGGCGCAACCGCCTCACCCACCCGCGCGGCCATGTCCAACTCCGCCTGGGGCGCGACGGCTTGTGGTACGCGTACGAATCGGAGCCCGGCCACGAGGACTGGTGGCCCCGAGGCACGCCCGACCTGGATCCGGTCGGCGCCCTGACCGGTCTGGGCGGGCCCGCCGACCCATGAGGTCCGGGCCCACCGATGCATGAGGTCCGGACCAGGCCCGGTACCCCTCCAGCGGCTCCCGCATTAGCATGGTCGGCGACTCGACTGGCGCACGAGTCGCCGACCACCGCGCCGGCTGCCAGTCGTGTCCGGGGCCGCCTGGATCTCCCGCCTCACCGCCGAACGGGACTTCGGCCGTGACGGCAGAGGTCCTCGCACACACGAGGAGGGCAATGCCTGTCGTGGAAGACGCGAAATCCATGTCGAGTTCGCGAACGTCGTGCCGGCGATTATCGAGCCGTCCCCGACTCCTCGACCTGTCCCGACCGCTCGACCCGCCCCGACCTCTCGGCCGTCCTGGCCCTCGCCGATTACAGGTCCTGACACAGCCGCGATTACAGGTCCGATTACCGGCCCGTTCCCGCCCCCTCACGCCCCGCCGATTACCGGACCGACCTGATCCGCCCCCGCTCTCCCGCGCATCCGACCGACGGCCCCCGCCCCGCCGACGGGCGCCGCGATGAACGCCGTCGAAGTTCTGGGACTGCGCCGCGAGTTCCTGCCCTCGAAGGGCGGACGGAACCCCTCCCGCACCGCCCTCGACGGCATCGACCTCACCGTCGGGGAAGGCGAGGTGCACGCGCTGCTCGGCCCCAACGGCGCGGGCAAGACCACCCTCTGCAAGATTCTCGCCACCGTCCTGGTCCCCAGCGCGGGCACGGCACGCGTCCTCGGCCATGACGTCGTCACCGAACTCACCACCGTCCGCCCGCTGATCGGCTGCGTCTTCGGCGGCGACCGAGGACTGTACGGCCGGCTCTCCGCCCGCCGGAACCTCTGCTACTGGGGCGCTCTGTACGGCATACCGGGCCGTGAAATCCAGCCCCGCGCCGCCGAGTTGCTGGACCGCTTCGGACTCACCGCACATGCGGACGAGCGGGTGGAGACCTTCTCACGGGGCATGAAACAGCGGCTGCACCTCGCCCGCGGACTGATGCACGGTCCCCAGGTGCTGCTGCTCGACGAACCGACCACCGGCATGGACCCCGTCGCCGCGCGGGACTTCCGCACGCTGATCGGCGAACTGCGCGGCGAGGGCCGGTCCGTCCTGCTCACCACCCATGACATGGCGGAGGCCGAGACCGTCTGCGACCGCGCCACCCTCATCGACGGCGGCCGGATCCGGCACACCGCCACCCCGAGGGAGCTGGGCGCGCTGCTGTCCCGGCACGAACGCGTCGAGGCCACCGGCGTCCCGGCGCCGCTGATCGCCCGGCTGGACGGCAGCCCCGAGGTCACCTCCGTCCGCACCGGCCCCGACGGCACGACGGTGATCGAAGTATCGGAGCGGGGCGCGCTCGCACCGGTGCTGCGGCTCCTCGTCGACGGCGGTGTCACCGACCTGGCGACCACCCGCCCGAGCCTCGAAGAGGTCTACCTCCGGTTGATCGGCGACCGCGGCATGGAGGTCACCTCATGAGCCCCGTAAGTGCGGTGAGCCTGGTGAGCCACATGAGGTCCTTCCGGGCCGGACTGAGCCTCCAGGCCGCCCTGTTGTGGCGCTCTCCCGGCGAACTCCACATGCTGGCCACCGTTCCGCTGTACACACTCGTCCTGCTGGCCATGACCGACGCCCCCAACCGGCCCGGACTCGCCTCCACCGTGGTCATCGCCCCGACGCTGATGGCCCTGTGGTCGATGGCGCTGTTCACCGCCGGGGACCTGATCGACCGCGACCGTGCCGAGGGCACCCTGGAGGCCACCGTCGCCGCCCCCGCGGCCCTCGCGCCGGTCTTCACCGGACGCATCTGCGCGGTGACCGCGGCCGGGCTCGTCGCCTTCGCCGAGGCATGGGCCGTCGGCCTCTGCTTCGGTGTCCGGCTGACCGTGCACCATCCGCTCGTCCTTGTCACCGGCATTCTCGCGACCGCCCTCACCACCGCCTGCACGGCCGCGGTGATCGCCGCGGTGCTGGTGCTGACCCGGGGCGGGCGGCCGTACCAGAACTCGCTGAGCTTTCCGCTCTATCTGCTGTCGGGGATCGTCGTACCGCTGGGGCTGTTGCCGGAGTGGGTGCGTCCGCTCAGCCGGGTGATCTATCTGTCGTGGTCGGCCGATCTGCTGCGGTCCGCCTTCCGCCCCGAGGCGCCCGGTCGACTGCCCGTGCAGCTCCTGGCGTTGGTGCTGCTCGCCGCGGCCGGGCTCGGCTGCGCCACGCTGCTGCTGCGCCGGGTCCTCGCCCGGGTGCGGGTCCTCGGCACCCTGGGGCACGTGTGAACGCGGGTACGCGCTCCAAGGCGCTCCCCCTGCTCCGGCACGGCAGTGCCATCGCCCTGGCCGACCTCGCCGTCATCTACACGTGGAAGACCTGGCTGTTCGGCTGGCTGGTCCGGATGCTCAGCCAGGTCCTGTTCTTCACCCTGGTGGCACGCCTCACCGACGCCGGCGGCGACGAGGAGTTCCTCGTCATCGGCAACGCCCTCATGGTCTGCGCCATCGAGGCCACCATGGTCGTCGCCTCCAGCGCCTGGGAACGGTCCCTCGGCACACTGCCCCTGCTCGTCGCCGCGCCCACCCATCTCGCCTGGACCTTCGTCGTGCGCAGCCTCCAGTGGGTGCTCACCGGCACCGCGACCTCGCTCGTCGCGCTGTTCGTCCTCGGACCCGTCTTCGGTGTGCGGTGGACCCCGGGCAGTGCCTCGGCGGCGGTGGTCCTGGTGCTGCTCACCGCGCTCGGCACCTACTGCGTCGGCCTGGCCCTCGCCGCGCTCGTCGCCGACCGGCCGTCCCTGCGCAACCTCGTCTCCAACGTGGCGTACCTCGGCATGATGGTCGTCTGCGGGGTGCAGGTGCCGGTGGACTACTGGCCGGTGCCGGTCCAACTCCTCGCCCAGACCATCCCGTTGACCCATGAACTCGCCGCGCTGCGGGGCGTCGTCGACGGCGATCCGGCGGTACGGGTCCTCGGCCGGGCCGTGCTCGGCGTGGTCACCGGCGCCGGCTGGCTGGCCATGGCCGTGCTCGGCTTCGGACGGGTCGCCCGGCGGGGCCGGCGAACGGGAACGATCGAGTTCGGCACGTGACCCCACGCCCTCCAGCCCCTGAACCGCCGGTCCGCGGCCGTGCTCGCCACGGAGCGGTGCCGGTGGCCGGCCCCGAAGGCGCGAGCCCGGGGCCCGGCCGAGTCCCTCGAACCCGAGCCCGGAGAGGAGGTGCACACCCATGGAGCGCAACCACGCCACCGGCCTTCGGCCGCGTCTGGACAAGGTCAAGGTGAAGCCGGGCAAGTGACGGCCGCGCTGCCGGGAAGCCATCAGCTGCTTCCCGGCAGCGTTCCACCCCCGGACCCGGGCCCCGCGCCCCGGCCGGGAGCTCTTCCGAAACGAACGAAGGTGCAGGGATCGCGATGAGCGATGATCCGCCGGTAGCGGTGATCGGTGAGAGTGACGGGCGATGGCGCACCAGCACCCTGTGCCTGGCCGCCGACTTCGGGTCACGGGACGATCCGGCCGGACAGGGCGGCGCCGCGCACATGCTGGAACATCTGCTCATGTCGGCGCCGCTGGACGGCGGTCCCTCGCTGAGCGAGCGGATCGAGCGGCTGGGCGGACAGGCCAACGCCGTCACCGGGCTCGACCAGATGTTCTTCCAGGCGCAGGTGCTCAGCGCGCATGTCCCCGAGGTGGTCGGGCTGTTGACCCGGGCCGTCCTGGAACCCCGGCTCGACGACCAGGTGCTCGACACCGAACGGCAGGCCGTCCTCCAGGAGTTGGCCGCCGCGGACGCCGATCCCAGCGACACCGTGCAGGACGCCTTCCTGGCCGCCGTCTTCCCGGAGCACCCGCTCGGCCGACCGGTCGGCGGAACCGTCCAGGACATCGACGGGCTCACCCTCACAGATGTCCTCGCCGTCCACCGCGAGGTGCTGCTGCGCCGACGCATGGCTCTGGTGTGCACGGGCGGAACCGGTCCGATCGAAGCGGCGAAACACCTCGCCGCGCCAGAGACAGAGACAGAGACAAAGTCAAAGACCGCGACCCCGACAGCCCCCTTGGCCGAACTCACGCCCGGACCCTGGCGTCCGCACGAGGGCGGCTCCGGCGAGTTCTCCTGGTTCGCCACCGGCGGCCGCGCCCCCTCGATGAGCGACCCCCGGCGACACGCCTACAACATCCTCGCTCACCTGCTGGGCCCCTCCCCGTCGTCCCTGCTCTACCGCAGGCTGCGCGGCCGCGAAGGGCTCGTCTACGCCTTCTTCGCCTGGTCCCGCCACTACACGGAGGCCGGGGCCTGGCGGATCATGGCCGGGGTCGAGCACCACAACCTGGGCCGCGCCCAGGAAGTCGTACGCGAACTGCTCCTGGAGGTCGCCGGGCACGGACCGGAACCGGAGGACCTCGCCGTGGCGCGACGGCAGGCCGTCATGGAACTGGTGACCGGTGCCGAGCGGCCCTGGGACCACGCGATGACGCTGGGCCGGGAGACCGCGCTGGGCACCCGGCCCTGGAACGTGGAGGAGGGCATCCGCGCCCTGGAGGCGGTGTCCGCCGAGGAGGTCCGGAGCGCCGCCGCCGCGATCGCCGACCGCCAGATCACCGTCGTACGACCGACCGGGGAACCGGGATGACCGACGTGCGCGTGGACCCCGCGTACCTCGCCGCCTGCCGGGACGCCGATCTCCTGGTCCGGGTCGGCGAGGTGGAGTGTGTGCTGGGCAGGACCGAGGACGCGCTCACCGGGCGGGACTTCTGTCTCATCGAGTACGCCGATCCGCCGCCCGGCTCGCAGGCCGCGGCCGAGGCGCTGCGCGCGCACGCCGTCGCCGGCCATCCCGACGTCTCCGGTGTGCTGCTGCGCACCGGACCCGGGGTCCGGCTCGGCCCGCCGTGGGCCGAGCATCTGACCTATGTGCGCCATGACTTCGGGGGTACGACCGGGTCCGGACCGGAGGATGTGACCGTGCTGGCCGCCGGGCCCGAGCACGAGGAGCGGGTGCGGGGCTGGTTCGCCGACGCTTTCCAGACCGGGGCGGCCGAGCAGGGCGTCACCGTGCCCCGGGCCGACGCCGAGGCGCAGGCCGACGCGGTGCTGGCCGCGCCCGAGCGGGTCACGCTGGTCGCGACCGTCGCCGACGGCGAGCCCGCCGGGCACGCGACGCTGCTTCCCTTCACCGACGAGGTGACCGGGAACGAGTACCTGGAACTCTTCGACATCCTGGTCCCCGTCCCGTTCGAGACCCGGCCCCTCAGCCGGCTGCTGACCGACGCCGCCCTCGCCCGGGGCACCCGGGCCGGGCTCCCCCTGCTCGGCAATGTCGTGCACCGAACGGGCGCCCCGGGCCGGCAGCACAGCGCCCGAGTCGTCGCCGCGCTGCACCGGCGCGGCTGGGAGACCGATCACGTCTACTGGCACGCCCCCAACTCATGAGTCAGGACACCGATGTGACTGCGCCCACTGTCGATCTCGCCTTCTTCCGGCGCCTGTTCGACCTGCACGAGGACGAATCGCCGCGCGCGGTGGTGGAGGCGGCCGGCCGGATCTCGCCCGCCACGCGGATGCTGGTGGTGACGGCCGCCGTCCGCGAGGGAGTGATCGGCACCGGCTCCGCCGACGAGGTGCGCCGCCTCGCCGAGCGGACCGCGTTCTACTCCCGCCTCCGGCGCACGGCCGAACCGCTCGGCGCACGGCCGGTCAAGGGGTTCGCGCTCGCCCCGTGGTACCCGGACGACCTGCCCCGCCCGATGAACGACATCGACCTGGTCGTCCCGGACCGGACCGCCCTGTGGCGGGTCGTCGGCGCGCTCGCCGCCGAGTACGGCCCGACCGAGATGGACCTGACGATGTTCGGCGCGGAAGGCCGCCACTTCCTGGTGACGCTGTCCTGGCCGGCCGCCGATCCGCTGCTGGACTACGACCCCCGTGTGGAGATCTTCACCTGCGCGCTCACCGGCGACGGCGGCGCGGTTCCGCTCCGGCCGCGGCTGCCGGACGATCCGGTCGCCGCGGGGCTTCTCGCCGTCGCCGAGGAACGCTTCGAACGGCCCTTCAACGCCAAGGACCTGGTCGACGTGATGATGACGCTGACGCCGGAGCGCGACGTCGACATCCCCCGACTCGCGCGGCTCGCCGACGAGTTCAGGCTGGCACCCGAACTCCTGGAACTGCTGCGGCAGTGGGCGGACGTGGACCCCGAGGGCGCCGCCCGCCTCGACGCGCTGTTCAAGGACCTCGACCCGGCGGCGGTGCGTGAGGTCCGGCGGCGCGAGGAGTGGCTGAGCGAGGACACCGGGCCGAGCGGACCCGACGACCCGCGCACCCTGCACTACGGCATGCGGCTCACCCCGGTCGCCCCGGGCCCGCGTCCGGGCCGAGCCCCGGAGGCCGCCGAGCCGTACGGCTTCGAGGCCGGCAGCCTGCTGCTGACCCCGGTTGCCGACTTCCTGCTGGTACCCGGGGAGCTGGTCGCCCCGGCTCTGTACGAAGCCGCCCTCACCGCCCTCGCCGACCTCGGCCCGCGAGGGTAGGGGCGAGCCCGAATGCAAAGAATCTTCGCGGGGCCGTCACAAGGTGGGACGGCTTGCACGGGGTTGCGACCCAAGCACGTGAGAAATGGTGAGATGTGAGAGCGTGCAGGGCGTGAGTGAGAGCGTGACGAACACCTTGCAGTACCGCTTCGACGGGCCGGAGGACGCACCCGTACTGATTCTGGGCCCTTCGCTGGGCACCACCTGGCACATGTGGGACCGCCAGATCCCCGAACTGGTCAAGCAGTGGCGGGTCTTCCGGTTCGACCTGCCGGGACACGGCGGCGCACCCGCCTACCCGACGGGCTCCGTCGGCGAACTCGCGACTCGGCTGCTGGGCACGCTGGACGCCCTCGGCGTGCAGCGCTTCGGCTACGCGGGCTGCGCCTTCGGCGGCGCCATCGGCGTGGAGCTGGCCCTGCGGCACCCGGAGCGGATCGCCTCGCTCGCCCTGATCGCCGCCTCGCCCCGCTTCGGCACGGCCGACGAGTTCCGGCAGCGCGGCGTGATCGTGCGCACCAACGGCCTCGACCCCATCGCCCGCACCTCGCCCGAGCGCTGGTTCACCCAGGGCTTCGCCGCCGCCCAGCCCGCGATCACGGACTGGGCCGTACAGATGGTGCGCACCACCGACCCCGGCTGCTACATCGCCGCCTGCGAGGCGCTGGCCGCCTTCGACGTGCGGCACGAGATGGCCGGCGTCGGAGCGCCCACCCTCGTCCTGGTCGGCTCCGAGGACCAGGTCACCGGGCCCGCCGAGGCCCGCACCCTGGTCGCCGGGATCCCGGACGCACGGCTCGCCGTGGTGCCCGGCGCCTCCCACCTCGTACCGGTCGAGCAGCCCGCCGCCGTCACCGACCTGCTGGTCAGGCACTTCTCCACGGCCTGGCATCCCGCCTACGACTCCAGCGCGGGCCAGATCGCCATCCCCGCCGCCCCGGTGAAGCCGGTCCTGGCCACGGCACCGGCGGCACCGGTCGCGCCGATGGCACCCCCGCAGCCCGCGCCCATCGCCGAGATCGCCCCGGCCGTCGTCCCCGCCCCCGTGCCGGGCGGCCGTCCCGACCCCTACGACGCGGGGATCAAGGTGCGCCGCGAGGTGCTCGGCGACGCGCATGTCGACCGGGCCCTGGAGCAGGCGGACGACTTCTCCGGCGACTTCCAGGAGTTCGTCACCCGCTACGCGTGGGGCGAGATCTGGGACCGGCCCGGCCTCGACCGGCGCTCCCGCAGCTGTGTCACCCTCACTGCCCTGGTCGCCGGGGGACACCTGGACGAGCTCGCCTTCCACACCCGCGCCGCCCTGCGCAACGGACTGACGCCCACCGAGATCAAGGAGGTGCTGCTCCAGGCCGGCGTCTACTGCGGGATCCCGGCCGCGAACAGCGCGTTCACCGTGGCGCAGCAGGTCATCCGGGAGGAGACCACGCCGACCGAGTGAGCCCGCCCGGCGCCACGGGGGCAGGATGGTGCCATGAGGTTCACGAAGAAGTCGCACGCCTGCGTCCGTCTGGAGAAGGACGGGCGCACGCTCGTCCTCGACCCCGGAGTCTTCAGCGAGGAGGACGCCGCGCACGGCGCGGACGCGATCCTCGTCACCCACGAACACCCGGACCACTTCGACGAGCGACGGCTGCGCGGCGCCCTGGAGGCCGACCCGGCCGTCGAGATCTGGACCCTGAAGTCGGTCGCCGACAAGCTCGCGGCCGCCTTCCCCGGCCGGGTGCACACCGTCGGCCACGGCGACACCTTCACCGCCGCCGGATTCGACGTCCAGGTCCACGGCGAACTGCACGCCGTCATCCACCCCGACATCCCGCGCATCACCAACGTCGGCTACCTCGTCGACGGCGGCCGCGTCTTCCACCCCGGCGACGCCCTCACCGTCCCCGACCACCAGGTCGAGACGCTGATGCTCCCGGTCATGGCCCCCTGGAACAAGATCTCGGAGGTCATCGACTACGTCCGCGAGGTCAAGCCGCAGCGCGCCTACGACATCCATGACGCCCTGCTCACCGACCTCGCGCGGCCCATCTACGACAACCAGATCGGCGCCCTCGGCGGTGCCGAGCACCTCAGGCTGGCGCCCGGGGAGAGCGCGGCACTCTGATTGTCAGTGGTGCCGGGTAGGTTGTGAGGCATGCGCATCGCGACCTGGAACGTGAACTCGATCACCGCCCGCCTGCCGAGGCTCCTGGCCTGGCTGGAGAGCAGCGGCACCGACGTGCTGTGCCTCCAGGAGGCCAAGGTCGCCGAGGACGCCTTCCCGGCCGAGCAGCTGCGCGAGCTGGGCTACGAGTCGGCGGTGCACGCGACCGGCCGGTGGAACGGCGTGGCGGTGCTCTCCCGCGTCGGCCTGGAGGACGTCGTCAAGGGTCTGCCCGGAGACCCCGGCTACGACGGCTCGGTGGAGCCCCGCGCCATCTCCGCGACCTGCGGCCCGGTCCGGGTCTGGTCGGTGTACGTGCCGAACGGCCGTGAGGTCGACCACCCGCACTACGCCTACAAGCTCCAGTGGTTCGAGGCCCTGAAGGCGGCGGTCGCGGGCGACGCGGCCGGCAGCCGGCCGTTCGCGGTCATGGGCGACTACAACGTGGCGCCGACCGATGATGACGTCCACGACGTCGCCGCCTTCGAGGGCCTCACCCATGTCACCCCCGCCGAGCGAGCCGCCCTCGCCTCTCTCCGCGAGTCGGGCCTGTCCGACGTGGTCCCGCGCCCCCTGAAGTACGACCACCCCTTCACCTACTGGGACTACCGCCAGCTCTGCTTCCCCAAGAACCGCGGCATGCGCATCGATCTGGTCTACGGCAATGACCCCTTCACCAAGGCCGTCAAGGACTCCTACGTCGACCGCGAGGAGCGCAAGGGCAAGGGCGCGTCGGACCATGCGCCGGTGGTGGTGGATCTGGAGGTGTGAGCGGGCCCGCGCGGTTACGGCATCAGCATCCGCAGATCCACCGACTCCGCCAGCGCGGCCAGCCCCGCGTCGCCGGGGTGCAGATGGTCGCCGCTGTCGTAGCCGGGCAGGATGCGCGCCGGATGCGCGGGATCCCGTAGCGCCGCGTCGAAGTCCAGGACACCGTCGAACACGCCCGCGTCCCGGATCCACGCGTTCACCTCGACCCGCTCCGCGTCCACGGCGGCCGTGCAGCGTGTCTCGCCCTCGCACGGGACGATCGTCGCCGCCAGCATCCGCAGCCCCCGGGCGTGTCCCCGGTCGGCGAGCCGGCTCAGGCCCTCGATGACCTGTTCCGAGGTCGCGCCCCAGCGGACGTCGTTGACGCCCTCGAACACCGCCGCCGTACGCACCGACGGCTGGGCGAGGACATCGCGGTCGAAGCGGTTGAGGGCGTGCACCCCGGCCGTGTCCGTGGAGACGCCGTCGCCGGGATAGCGGTCGGCGATGATCCGGTTGCCGGAGATGCCCTGGTTGAGCACGCCGTAGTGCGGCACCTCGTCCTGGGCGAGCAGCCGGGCGGCCAGCACGTCCGGCCAGCGCCGGTTGGCGTCGACCGTGGACTTGTCCCCGTCGGTGATCGAGTCCCCGAGCAGCACCACGGACCCCGGCCCGCCGCTCACGTCCACCCCGGCGAGCAGCGGCCAGTTGGTCAGGGCCGAGGTGTACGCCTCGGCGGAACCGTCGGCCGCGTGGTCGCCCGGATCGCTGAGGTACGACCGCTGCTGGGCGAGCCGGTGGACGGGCGCCGCCGTGACCGTGCCGGGCAGATGGAAGCTGATCAGCAGGTTCGTCCCCGCGGGCACCCGGAAGCCGAGCGGATCGCTGAACACCTGCGCGCCCGCCGGGATCTCGGTGCCCGCGACACCGCCGAACGACAGCGGCACGGGCACGGTCCGCGGGGCGGCACCGGACTCCTGGACCGCCACCGTGGCGCTGCCGATCCGTACCGGGGCCGCCGCGAAGGTGTTGTCGAACCGGACCCGGACCCGCGGCCCGCCCGCCGAGGTGTGCACGACCAGCCGCAGCGTCCGGTCGGTCCAGGGGCCGACGGCCGTGTAGCCACCGGTGGCGGTGGCCCAACTGCCGGTCCAGCCCCGGCCGGTGGTGCGCACGGACACCGCGAACACATGCAGACCGGCCGCCCGGGGCAGCCGTACCGAGGTCACCTCGCGGTCCGTCGCGAGCGGCACGGTGACGACGTACAGCCGTGGCTTCTCGGCGAGTTGGCCGTCCGGGGTGTTGATGTGCGGGAGGGCCAGGGCCTTGGTGGCGAGCGGGCCGGTGCGCCAGTCGGGGGCGGTGAGCGTGTACGGCGTGCGCGTGCCGTTCGCGTACGCGACCGTGCCGGAGCCGCTCACCTCCGCGCCGGTCGTGCCGGCGACAAGGAGGGCGAGGGCGTCACCGCGGCCGCGGACCCGGACGTCCTGGCCGTCGGCAAGGACGTTGTCCGGCTCGCCCGCGGCGCGGTCCGGCAGGGTCAGCCGGGCGCCCTGCACGCTGAGCGAGGCACTGGGGTGCCAGCCCGCCGCGGCCAGGTCGGTGGCGGACAGGGAGGCGCCGTGGCCGTCGAAGTCCGCCTCGGCGGGGCGGGAGTCGGCGCTGACCGCGGTGTTGTCGAAGAGCCGCTCCAACGGGAGCGGACCGTCCGCGGTCCGCGCGGCGGCGGTCGCCGCCGACACCGGCAGCAGACCTGCGATCAGCGCGCACACGACCCCCGCGCCCCGAAGACCCATCCGCACGTCCCGCCCCTCTCCTCGGCGAAGCCTTTGCTGACGTGATGTCAGGCGGGGACGAAGCTATGGAGGTGGCGGGCGTACGTCAACGAGGGCCGTGTGAACAGCCGTCGAACTCACCCGTTCGTCACCGGGTCTCCGAGACGGGCAGCTCCGCGACGACCGCGTGGTCACTCTCGACCGGGCCGAGGTTGGCGGCGCCGCCCGGGGAGCCGAGCTCGGCGAAGAACTCCGTGTCGGCGCGGCGGAAGTCCGCCCACTCGGCGGGGACGTCGTCCTCGAAGAAGATGGCCTCCACCGGACAGACGGGCTCGCAGGCGCCGCAGTCCACGCATTCGTCGGGGTTGATGTACATCTTCCGCTGGCCTTCATAGATGCAGTCGACGGGGCACTCGTCGACGCAGGCCTTGTCCTTGAGATCGACGCAGGGCTGGGCGATGACGTACGTCATGAGCGACTCTCCGTGGTCCAGATATTCTTGCCGGGCGGGTGAGTGCGGTGAGGGTAGGAGCCGCGGCAGGAATCCCCGTGGACGTCGGATGGAGTCCTTCTCGAACGCATGTCGCCCCCGGCTGTCCTGGTTGCCGGAGCTAATTCAGCGCCCGTAGACTTCAACAGAACGTGAAATAGGGTGGCCGGTACCTCTCGCTCCCGTGTCCGGCGCGGTGAAAGGACGTCGTGAACACCGTGTTCTCGGTTCTGGTGCTCGGTGCGGCATCCGCGGTGGCGTATGCCGCGGCGGCGGTGGCGCAGCGGGTCGCTGCCCTCCGGGTCGCCGGGGCGCATGGGGTGGGGCTTCGGCGGTCGGGGGCGTGGTGGATCGCGCTGCTGCTGAACGCGCTCGGTGCGGTGCTGCACACGGCGGCGCTGCGGTACGGGTCGCTGGTCGCCGTCCAGATGCTCGGTGTGCTCACGCTGGTCGCGGCGCCGTTGCTGTCGTCGGCCGTGTTACGGCAGCGGCTGAGCGCCGCGCAGTGGTCGGGGACGGGGCTGACCGTGGCGGGTGTGGTGGGGCTGCTCGCGCTGGTGCCGTCGGCGGGGGAGAGCCGGACGCTGGACTCCGGTGAGCTGATCGGGGTCGTGCTGCTGACCGCGGTCGCGATGGGGGTGGCGGTGCTCGTGGCTGCGGTGGGGCGGGGGGCGACGGTGGCGAGCCTGTCGTACGCGGCCGCGGCGGGGGTCGCCTTCGCGGCGGCGTCCGCGCTGGCGCAGACCGCGGTGCTGCGGGTGACCGGGGCGGGGTCGGGGACGTTCGCGGCGACGGTGCTGGTGGTCGGTGGGGTGGTGTTTCTCGCACCGGCGGGGCTGCTGCTGTGCCAACTCGCCTATCGGGGCGGGCTGGAGGCGCCGCTCGCCACCTTGACGCTGGTCAATCCGGTGTTCGCGGTGGTGGTGGGCGTGGTGGTGCTAGGGGATCGGTATGCGACGGGGCTGATGACGGTGGGTCTCGGGGTGGTCGCGGCGGTCGCTGCGGGGCGGGGAGTGTTCGTCCTGGCCCGTGCCGAGACGTCGGGGGCGCCGGAGGGGTCTCGGCCTCAAGTGGCGGCGCCCGGAGGGCACTTCTGGGGGATACGGCTGCGCCGGTCGGCGGCGGCGGTGGTGGTGGGGTCGCGGCGGTAGCGGCCTCGGCTTCGGCCTGGATTGTCCACCCGAGGGGTGGCGGGGCCTTCAGGTGGGGCCGGCGCTCGTGATCTCCCGCTCTGGGGTCGTCCTGCCTCGTGGAGCCTCGCTCAAGTCCCGGGCCAGGGGTGGTCGTGCCGCGCAACTACCGGCCTTGTCGGGGGTACTGGGGCGTGGAACGCTTCGGTGAGGCGAGTTCAGCAGTTGTTGAGTTTCCCTTGTCGTCCGAGGCGGCGGCGGGTGTACACCACAGGGGGTTGCTATGAGCGGCACCGGTTCCGGTCTCACCGTCCATCCGGACGAGGCCGAGGCGCTGGCCTGGGTGATGCTGGCCGAGCTGTCGGGGACGGAGCCCGTGCCGTCACCCGGGGCCGAGCTGGACGCGGTGGTGGGGGACGGCGGTGAGGGATGACCGCCGATGTGTCCGTCGGCGCCCCGACCGGGGCGCGGGAGCCCGGCGAGCGGGACGTCCGCGGCGCTGCCCTTGCCGCTCGCGCCGCCTCCCGGCTGCTTGCCGGTACCACCGCTGACGTACGCAACGCCGCGCTGCTGGCCATCGCCCGGCGCCTGACCGTCGACCCCGCCGACATCCTCGCCGCCAACGAGCGTGACCTCGCCGCCGCCCGGGACGCGGGGCTCGCCGCGAGCGTGCTGGACCGGTTGACCCTGACTCGTGAGCTGCTCGACTCGCTCGCCGGTACCGTACGCTTCCTCGCCGCCCAGCCGGACCCCGTCGGCGCCGGCGTGGACGGCACCGTCATGCCCAACGGGCTTGAGGTACGCCGGATCAGGGTGCCGCTCGGCGTGGTCGGGATGATCTACGAGGGGCGCCCGAACGTCACCGTCGACGCCGCCGCCCTCTGCCTCAAGAGCGCCAACTCCGCCCTGCTGCGCGGCTCCTCGACCGCCCGGCACACCAACGCCGCGCTCGTCTCCGCCATGCGCCAGGCCCTGGCGGACACCGGAGTCCCCGTCGACGCGGTGCAGCTGGTGCCCGGGACGACGCATGCCGCCGTACACGAACTGATGTCCCTGCGCGGCCTGGTGGACGTCCTCGTCCCGCGCGGCGGCGCCGAGCTGATCCGGACCACCGTGCGCGAATCGGCCGTACCCGTGATCGAGACCGGCGTCGGCAACTGCCATGTCTACGTCGACGCCCACGCCGACCTCGACAAGGCGCTCGCGATCGTCGTCGACGCCAAGACCCAGCGGACCTCCGTCTGCAACGCCGCCGAATCGCTCCTCGTGCACCAGGCCGTGGCGGCCGACTTCCTGCCCCGGGTCCTGCCCGCGCTGATCGAGCGGGGTGTGGTCGTGCACGGGGACGCACGCGTACGGGCCTGTGACCGGGCAGTCGTTGCGGCCGGCGGGGAGGACTGGGGCCGGGAGTATCTGGGTCTTGAGATCTCCGCCGCTGTCGTCGGGTCCCTGGACGCGGCCGTCGAGCACATCCGCCGGTACGGCACCGGGCACACCGAGGCCATCGTCACCGACTCGCAGTCCGCCGCCCGCCGGTTCGTCGCCGCGCTGGACACCGCGGTCGTCGCCGTCAACGCCTCCACCCGGTTCGCCGACGGCGGCGAGCTCGGACTCGGCACCGAACTCGGCGTCTCCACACAGAAGTTGCACGCGCGCGGCCCGATGGGGCTGACCGCGCTGACCACCACCAAGTACGTCCTGGTGGGCGACGGGCACACCAGGGGCGGAACCGCCGCCCCGCTGCCCTAGACGGGAGGTCCGTTCATGCAGATACGCATCATCACCAAGACCAGGCCGGCGGGCCGGCTCGTGTACCGGGGCGAGTCGCGGCGGGTCCGCCGCCGGGCACTCGGGCCGCCGTTGGGCCTGGCCGGGGTGGAGAACGAACCCGGTGAGCCGCACATCGTGCGCAGCATCGACTAGAGCGGTGCGAGACCTGGGGCGGCGCCCGTCGTGGAATTCGACGGGCGCCGCCCCAGGTTCGTCCGGGTCCGGTCGGATCTCAGATTCCGGGGCCGCCCGCGTCCCTGGACGCGAACTCTCGGGCGGGCAGGACTCGTACGTTCACCGCGCGGCGCAGTTGCGCCGGGAGCCCGGCGGCGCGGGCCGCGGGCGGGAGCAGGACCAGGTCGTCCTGGTGCACCACCTCCCGGCCCGAACGGCCGCGCAGCATGGACAGTTCCTGGAAGGCGAGCGAGGCGAGGCCGCGGGCGACCACATGGCCCTCCTCGTCGAGGAGTTCCACCGGGTCGCCCGCCACGAACTGGCCCGCGACCCGGGTCACCCCCGTCGCGGGCAGCGCGCCCCGCCCCTGCACCAGCGCGTGCACGGCGTCCGCGGTGAGCTGCACCGTGCCGCGCGGGCTGCTGGCGTGCTCCAGCCACAGCAGATGGTCGGAGTTGCGGTCCCCGGTGCGGTGGAAGAGCGTGCCCGTCTCCCGCCCGGCGAGGGCGTCGGCGGCGTGCCGGGCGGCGGTGAGCACCACCGGGACGCCCGCCCCGGTCGCGATCCGGGCCGCCTCCACCTTGGTCTTCATCCCGCCGGTGCCGACGCCGGAGGTCCCGGCGCCGCCCAACTCCACGCTCGCCAGGTCCTGTTGGCCGTGGACGTCGGTCAGGCGCCGCGCCCCGGGGCGCCTGGGGTCGCCGTCGTAGAGGCCGTCTATGTCGGAGAGCAGGACCAGCAGGTCGGCGCGGACGAGGTGGGAGACCAGGGCGGCGAGCCGGTCGTTGTCGCCGAAGCGGATCTCCGACGTGGCCACCGTGTCGTTCTCGTTGACGACCGGTACCGCGCCCATGGACAGCACCTTGGACAGGGCGCGGTAGGCGTTGCGGTACTGGGCGCGGCGGCCGATGTCATCGGCGGTCAGCAGGACTTGGCCGACCCGCAGCCCGTAGCGGGCGAAGGAGGCCGTGTACCGGGCCACCAGCAGGCCCTGGCCGACACAGGCCGCCGCCTGCTGCCCGGCCAGGTCGGCGGGGCGTTCGTCCAGGCCCAGGGGGGCGAGTCCGGCGGCGATGGCACCCGAGGAGACGAGCACGATCTCGGTGCCGCCGGAGCGGGTGCGGGAGAGCACGTCGACGAGGGCGTCGACGCGGTCGGAGTCCAGTCCGCCGACCGCCGTCGTCAGTGACGACGAGCCCACCTTCACCACGATCCGGCGCGCCCTGAGCACATCAGGGCGCAGTCCGCCGTTCTCCGCGGCGGTCGGGACAGGCCGGGTCATCGTTCCGCTCCCGATTTCAGGGCGAGTTCCCGGGGTGCGGCCGGGGCGGTCTCGCGCCGTTGTCGTAGGTCGCGCAGGAGCGCGTGCACGGTCTCCACGACCAGCACGGGACGCTCGTACGGCAGGTCATGGCCCTGTTTCGGCACGGTGTGCAGGGTCGCCCCCGGGATGTCGTCAGCCAGGCGCACGGCCTGGGCGGGTGGTGTGTAGGTGTCCAGGGCGCCGACCAGGATCCGGGTCGGGATCCGGCCGAGCGCGTCGAGCCGGCCCGCGCAGTCATGGGTGGTGAGCGCGGCGAAGAACTCGGCGACGGTCAGCGGCGGGATGGCGCGCAGCGAATGCGCGTCGGCCCGTGCGGAGTCGGTCTGCGGGCCGCGCCCGAACAGGGCGTGCCACAGGGGCGCGGCCGAGGGGTGCGAGAGCGGTCCGGTGAGCAGCCGGTGTACGGCCCTGGCCCAGCCCGGCGAGCGCAACAGGCCGTCGGTGACCAGCCGTTCGGCCTGCGCCCGCCGCTGCGCGCCCCGGTCCTGGGGCACGAACGGGACGGCTCCCACGTCCTCGACGCAGGTGGAGAAGAGCGCGACGCCGGCGACCCACGGTCCGAACAGGTCGGGTTCGGCGGCGGCGAGTTGCTGTACGGACATGCCGCCCATGGAGTGCCCCACGAGCAGTACGGGACCGTCCTCCGGCGCGGTGGCCCGGCGCAGCACAAGGTCGAGGTCCCGCCCGAGCAGGGCCATGTCCAACGGCGCCTCACCCCGGGTGGACCGACCGTGCCCCCGCTGGTCGTAGCTGACCGCTCGCAGCGCGGGAAACCCGGGCCGGGGACGCGTCAACGCCTCGATGTGCGGCCGCCATTCGAGGGCCGACATGGTCCACCCGTGCGACAGCACGACGGTGGCCTCGGCCTGGGGCGACCCATGCGCGTATACGACGATCTCGGCGCCGTCGTCGGTGACCACGGTGCCCGCGAGCCGCCGGGCCTGCATCCCCGCCGCGCCGCTCATGACGCCCCACCACCCGGAACGGGCCGAATGGTGATGGTCAACCGAGGATTCCCCGGCGCCACGAAGGTCCTCGCGGACCCACTGGTCAACGTAACCCTCGGCCCCTCCGGCCGCCGCCGGACCTTGGGCCCCACCGGCACCCGCACCCGATCCGCAACGATGGGCCCGGGGGCGCGCCGAGGTTCGGGGCCGAGGGGCTGCCGCGTGCGATCACTCGGGGTGCGGGGGGAGTTGGGGGTGAAGGGGGCTTGGGGTCGGTTGCCGGGCGTGCGCTGGGCGTTCGGGGTGAGGGGAGCTTGAGGCCGGTTGCCGGGCACTCGCGCGGGGTTCGGGACGACGCCGCCCGGGACGCGGCGAGCGCCGGGGGAGAGGGGCGTGCGGGGCTGCTCGGCCGGAATGCGCCGGGAGTTGGGGTTGCCAGGCGTGCCGGGGCGGCCTCCAGAAGCGGCGGGCCGTCCGTCCGCGGTGAGGGGAACGCGCCCTCCGTCCGCGGGTGTCGGTCCAGCCGGATACCGCACACCGGGCGGCACCTGCGAGCCCCGCGAGCCCCGGGCACCGCCGGTCAGGGGCCGCCCATCAGGCCCGAGCGGTACCGAGGTCCGGGCACCGCCCGGGACACCTCGCCCGTCGGACCCGAGCGGCACCGACGCCCGACCACCGCCCGGCACTCCCCGCCCGCCGGCCTCGGCCGGCGCCGAGGGCCGGCCGACGCCCGGCACCCGCCGCCCGTCGGAAGGGCCCGGCACGGCGTTGCGCGCACCCTGGCCCGCCCCCGGCACCCGCCGTCCACCGACAGCCCCCGGCCCCGAGTTCCGCGGACTCGAACCCGAGCCCGCCGGGCCAGTTGCCGCGGCACGCGTACCCGCCGCCGGACCCGTGCTCGCCCTGGAACCCCCCTCCACGTCCCGTCCCATGGGCACCGGACCCGCCGGATGCCCCCCGGCAGCCGGGAGTTGAGGGCGCAGGGCCGGGGCGACACCCCGCGTGGGGGCGCCGTACGGCGGGAGTGGTGGGCGGCCCAGCGGTGTCATGCCGTCGCGTGCCGTGGAGCGTTCGGGGCCGGGCAGGACCTGCTCGCCGCCGCGCCGTACCCGCTTCCTCGGGGCCCGGGGAAGCGGCATGCCGCTGACTGGGCCGCGGGTGCAGGAGGAGGCCAGTTCGGCCAGCTGCCAAGCCTGTTGGACCTGGCCGAAGCTGATGCCGAGGGCGCCCGCGATGCGTCGCGGGGTCCAGCCGTGCCGGCGCAGGTACCACACATACGCCGGCCGCTCCCGGGGCGTTGCGCTGAGCCGGCGTCCGCCGCCCGCCAGATACGCGGCCAGCTCCGCTCCGGTCGACTCCAGCGTCCCGGCGATCCGCAGCAGCTCACGCCGTTCCCGCGCGTTGAACCCGCCCCAGATCCCGGCCCCCTCGTCGCGCACGAGCGCCTCGCGCAAGCACTCCCGGGCCACCGGGCAGCGCCCGCACAGTCGTTTGGCGATGGCCTCACGATCGAGGCCGCCCGAGGCTCCGGGGAGCGGGAAGAACGTCTCGGGGTCGGTATCGCGGCAGGCCGCGCGTTCGGTCCAGGGGTCAGGGTCCGCGTAGTGCGGTGGTGCGTGCATGGCGGTCGGCCCTTTCTCGGTGTGATCCCGGTGGCCGTTGCTCTCGGCTGTCCTCCCGGATTGAATTCCATGCGCGTTGAATTTCGCTCTAGTTGTAGTCAACTCCCCTCTCGTACCTTCGTGTTCAGAGGCCGACCCAGAGCGTTCGATCGGTTACCCGGGGAGGCTCACAGGCAAAGTCCTGGATCGTTCTGTGTCGGCACCGGCTGCGCTCCTGCCTGCGCACGTATCACCGCCGCGCCGCACAGCGCCCGCGAGGGACAGCACCGTCAGACACCGGGGGGAGTGTTCGGCATGCGTAGATTTCCACGGTTTGAGCCTTGCCCGGCGGCGACTGCGACGTCGCCCGGGCGCCCGACCACCGGGCCGGACGTGGTCGGTGCCCCCTCCTCCCGCAAGCTCCGCACTGCCATGGAGGCGTCGTGCCTGTCGTCATTGCTCCCGCTGTCGCCCTGCCCGTCCATCAGGTCAGCACGGAGGAGGTGCTGGAACGCATCGCGGAGCTGTATCCGGATCACCCAAAGCTGGCCCGCGTCTTCGAAGTGGTCCGTGCCACGACCGTACGGACACGCTGGTACTCACGCCCGCTGGCCGAGCAGTTCAGGAACGACGACTCGGTCGCCGAGCGCACCCGCGCGCACCTGAACGACTGCCTGGAGCTCGCCGAGCGCGCGGCCCGCGCGACCCTGCGCGAGGCCGGTCTCGAGCCGGAGGAGGTCACCGCGCTGGTGACGTCCAGCGCCACCGGGCACACCATGCCCGGCCTGGACATCCAGCTCATGGAGCGGTTGGGCATCGCACCCACCGCCCGGCGCATCCCGGTGACCCAGATGGGCTGCGCCGGCGGGGCGTTCGGGATCGCGACGGCCGCCGAACTGGTGACCGCGCGGCCGGAGACCAAGGCGCTGGTGGTGTGCTCCGACACGCTGAGCCACTATCTCCACGAGCGGGACACCGGTATGGACGGAATGATCTTCAAGGGGCTCGTCGGCGACGCAGCAGGCGCGTGCGTGGTGCAGGACCGGTCGACCGGCCGGCGCATGGAGATCCAGGATTCCTGGAACTGCCTGGAGGTCAACGCCAGGGGTGTGGTGGGCGGTTACGTCGACAACGACGGGCTGCATCTGCACAACTCCCCGGTGGTCTCCGACATGATCCGGGGCCTGACCCCGAAGCTGAAGGAGTGGCTGGAGCGTGACGCGCCCGTCGGCGCGGACCACGGGCCGGAGTTCGCCGCCTGTCACACCGGCAGCCCGAAGATCCTGTCCTGCTTCGCCGAGGGGCTCGAATGCTCCCCGGAGATCTTCGACCCGGCTCGCGACTCCTTGCGCGAACTGGGGAACCTGGGCTCCGTCTCCATGCTCGACATGCTGGAGCGCACCTTCGCCAAGCCGCCCCGGTCGGGCGCGCACGGCGTGATCTTCGGCGCCGGTCCCGGGATCTTCCTCACCGCGGTCAAGGCCATCTGGCGGGACGAGGTGTGAGGGCCCGCAACCCGGACCTGTCCCACCTGCACGAACGCCGGACGGGCAGGACCAGGGCCTCGGCCCGGTCCCGCCCGTCCGGCGTGCGACGGCGAGCGGCTCGCCGCGTGCGGTCAGTCCTCGTCGGCCCCGGGCTCCGCGGGTTGACGCGGTTTCAGCTCGGCGGAGAGCCGCAGTTCCAGGGACGGCTTCACCCAGGCCATGAACTCGGCGAACTCCATGCCGGCCAGGGGCTGGACCTCCAGGACGTAACGGAGGATGGCCAGTCCGGCGAGGTGTCCCGAGGCGAGGGCCACGCGGACCTCGGCATCCGGCTGTTCCTTGTAGCCCGACGCGTTCGCCCAGGCCTTGGCGCTGGTCTCGATGCGGTGCTTGAGGACCTCCGCGGTGGCGCCGTCGGCGAGCCCGGCGCGGTAGATGGCCTTCATGGCGTACCGCGTCTTCTCGTTCTCCCAGAAGGAGAAGTACGTCATGGCGAGCCACTCGGCCTGAGTGGTGGTGGTGTCCGCCAGCGGCGCCTCGCCGACCACCGCCGAGACGCTGAAGGGGGAGTTGATCGCGGCGTCGAAGACGCCTTCCTTGTTGGTGAAGAAATGGTGTACCAGGGCGGGGTCCACCTGGGCGCTCTCGGCGATGGCGCGGATCGTCGTGCGGGCGTAGCCGCGTTCGGCGAAGAGGTGCAGTGCCGATTCGAGGATCTGTTCCCGGGTGCCGCTGTCCCCGGGGCGACGCCCACTGCGGGCACGCTTGGACCGGCCCCGGTAGGTGGCCGGGGCGTCGGACAGCTCGGGTCCCTCGGATGGTGAAACGGAACCGTCTGTGCGCCTGGATTTCATCAGATCACTGCACTTTGCGTGGTGTATTGAGGAATAAGAAATTCACTGTACAGTGAAAATACCTTATCAGGTCGGGCACCGTCAGACCATGAACATGCGGAGTCTTGGGTTCTTCCTTACTCTGACCGTTCCTGTTCACTCCGCCGCCAGCACCGTCCGCATCGAGGGTGCCACCAGCTCGACCAGCGCCGCCACCGGCAGATCGGCGATCGGCCGCAGCCGCAGGACGTAGCGGGTGAACGCCACGCCCAGCAACTGCGCCGCGAGCACCCCGCTGCACGCGTCCGCACGCTCCGGCCCCAGAGCGCCGCGCAGACTGCTGGTGAACTGCTCGTGCAGCATCCGCCGCAGATGCTCCGCCGCCCGCTCGTTGGTCGCCGCGCAGCGCAGCAGCAGCCGCATCGAACCCTCGTCGAGATCGTCCTCCCAGGGCGCGAGGAAGCGCGTGATCAACTCCTGCGGCAGCAGCTCCCAGGGCGTACCGGTGAGGTCCGGTAAACCCAGGTCCACGTCGAGAGCGGCGTCGAACAGCTGCTCCTTGCTGCCGAAGTAGCGCATGACCATGGACGGGTCGATGGACGCCGTCGCCGCGATCGCCCGGATCGTCGACCGCTGGTAGCCGTCGGCCGCGAAGTGCATCCGGGCCGCGCGCAGTATGGCCTCCCGGGTCCGCTGGGAACGCGACGACATCAGCTGGTGTGCCACGGCGACGAGCCTTTCCACGTCTGGTCCGCACAAGCCCCCGCGCGGGAGGCGGTTCGAGGGATTCGGCCGGGCTCGGTCGGTCCTTCACGGTGTCCTCTCGTCACGTGCGGTCTGCGCGGGCCGGTTCCGAGTCGGGGGCTTCGGCGGTCTCCTCCTGGGCCGGCCGGGCCGGGCCGGCGGCCTCGGCGGCGGTGGTCGTGCGGCGCGCGGGAGTCGGGCCCTCGGTGCCGCACCAGCGGTGCAGCGCCTGCCGTACGCGCTCCTCGCGGCCCGTGGCCGACGACGTGCTGTCCACCCAGGCAGCGTAGCCGTCAGGGCGGACCAGAACCGTGCTGACGCCGGAGAGTTGGGGCACCGGGCCGTCCACCCGGACCGGGCAGACCCGCGAGCCCCAGGACTCGCAGACCGCGGCCGCCGTCCCGTCCGCGCCCAGGTCGAGCAGCAGGAACCGGCCGTCACGCATCAGCTCGTACAGCCGCACCGGCGCGCCCTCGGCCTGCGGCACCGCCAGATCCGGCACCCGCTGACCGGGGCGCAGCCGGGCACCGCCCAGTGCGACCGGCCGGCCCCGGCCCGCGTAGCCGGCGCGCAGTCCGGAGATCGCCTCACCGGCGAACTTGTTGATCCGGCGCCGCCCCAGCAGCCGGGACAGCACCATCCGGCGCAGATTGGTGACGACCGGGGAGGGGTGGGTGGCCATCCGGGTGGCGTGGTCGGTGGCCTTGAGGATCCGCTGCGCCTGCGGGCGCCGCTCGGACTGGTAGGTGTCGAGCAGCCCGGCCGGCGCCCAGCCCTGGATCGTGGCGGCCAGCTTCCAGCCGAGGTTGACGGCGTCCTGGATACCGAGGTTGAGGCCCTGCCCGCCGAGCGGCGAGTGCAGATGCGCCGCGTCGCCCGCCAGCAGCACCCGGCCGGTGCGGTACTGGTCGGCGAGCCGCTGGTGGATCTTGAACCGGGCCAGCCACTGCGCGTCGTACGGCTCCGGGTCGAAGCCCAGCACCTCCGTCAGCCGCTCGGCCAGCTCCTCCAGCGTCACCTCGTCCCGCGTCCACGGATGGTCCCGGTGCCCGACCGCGACCCGGTACAGACCGTCCCCGAACGGCACCGACACCATCATCGCGCCGCCCCCGGTCAGCATCACCACGTCGTCCGGCGGCGCCTTCCGCAGCCGCACGTCGGCGAGGATCGGCGCGATGTCGTACGTACGGCCGCGGAAGGCGATGCCGGACATCTCGCGCACCGCGCTGTGTGCGCCGTCGCAGCCCACCACGTAGTCCGCGGTCTCCTCCCACTCACCGGACTCGGTGCGCACATGCAGCCGTACCCCGGTGGCGTCCTGCTCCACGCCGAAGACCTCGGCGCCGCGCTGCACGATGACCCCGAGGTCGATCGCGCGCTGCTGGAGCGCCTCCTCGGTGCGGCTCTGCGGGACCACGTAGAGGGCCGGAAAGGGGCTGTCGATGCCGGTAAAGTCGATGGACGCGCCCTGCGCGGGCTGCATCCGGCCGACCGGCCGGCCCACGGCGGTCAGCGCGTCGGCGTGCCCGCGCAGATCGAGCACCTCCAGCGTCCTGCTGTACAGCGCCATGGCCCGGGACTGCGCGGACGGCTTGGTGCGGCGCTCCAGCACGGTGCAGGAGACTCCGGCGGCGGCCAGTTCACAGGCCAGGGCCAGTCCGGTGGGTCCCGCTCCGACGATGATGACGGACTGCTCAGGGGTGGGTGCCATGGGTCTCTCCTTGGACATCGGTCAGCGATACGGCCGGCGCGGGCGGCGCACCGGGAGCGGCGGGCGGCCGGCCGGCCCGCGCCGCCCAGGCACCGGAGCCGAGCGCCAGGGCACCGAGCAGCAGCCAGCCGACGGCTCCGCGCTGCACCACGAGGAACGTGACGACGAGCGGACCGTAGGTGTTGCGGGCGGCGTTGCCCAGGCTGAAGAAAGCCAGATAGACCTGGCGGCGGTCCTCGGGCGCGAGGTCGTAGGAGATCGCCCAGGCGCCCGCCTGCTGGTGCATCTCCGCGAACGCCTGGAAGGCCACCGCGCCGAGCAGCACCGCGACCGCCGCGGCCGTGGGCAGCGCGCCGGTGGCGGCGAGGGCGCAGCAGCCGACGGCGAGCAGCAGCCCGCTCAGCCGGAGCGCACGGCCGCCGTCCTCGGCCGTCTCGATCCCCCGCGTCGCCCGGACCTGGAACAGCACCACCACGACCGTGTTGAGCACCAGCGTCCAGGCGATCACCGAGCGGGGCAGCTCGTCATGGGCCAGCACCCACAGCGGGATGCCCACCGTCAGCACCGTCACATGCAGGCTCACCACGGAGTTGAGGCAGGTCAGCACGGTGAACCGGCGGTCCCGGAAGACCGCGAGGCGGCGCCGCCACGGCAGCGGCCGGCCGCCGCCCGCGCCACCCGCCCCGAGCCGGGTCACCAGCACCGCGGCGAGCACGAACGACAGCGAGTTGCCGTACACGACGGCCAGATACACCCCGTCGCTGTCCCACAACAGCGCCCCGGCGGCCGCGAGTCCGCCGAGCGACAGCCCCAGGTTCTGCAGCGACCGGGCCATCCCCATCGCCCGCACCCGTTGCCCGGCCTCCACGGCCGCCCCGAACAGCCCCTGCACCAGCGGCGAGGCGGCCCGGTCGGCCACCGCCAGCAGCGAGACCACGCACAGGAACGGCACGAACCCCGACGCGAAGGGGTAACACGCCAGCAGCGCCGCCCGGGCCACATGGGCGGCGATCAGCATCCGGCGCGGACCGGCCCGGTCCGCCAGGATCCCGGTGGGCACCAGCAGCGCGAAGGACACCGCGCCCGCGACACCCAGCCCGAGCCCCACCTCAGTGCTGCCCAGGTCCAGATAGCGGGTGAGGAAGACGACCGAGACCGCCATGTAGAGCCCGCTGCCGAGGGCGTCCACGAACACCGCGGCCAGCAGCACGAGCGCGCTGCGCGGCAGCCGCTCCCGCTCGGCGGACTTCTTCATGTCGGCTCCGATCGGCGGAGGTTCAGGTGGAGCGTTCGGGGTGCGGCAGGCTCAGTAGTAGTCCCGCATCAGGTCGTCGACCCACGCGGGCTGTACGACCTCCTCGCGCGGCCCGAACTGCGTGAGATACGGCTTGATGTCGAGCACCGGAGTGCCGTCCACGGCGTCCAGGCCACGCACATGCACATCGAGCCCGTCCACCTTCAGCAGCTTGCAGCGCGAGACCGCGATCCGGTTGGGTCGGTTCTTCGCACGCTGCGCGAAGATCCCGGTCCGCGGCCAGTCGGGGTTGCCCCGCGGGTGCCGGGCGCCGGTGTGGATCTTCTCCGGGGCCACCCGGTGGAAGTGGAAGACGACCTCCAGATGGGAGAAGGTGTCCAGGCCGAGAAGCGCCTCCGGTCCGAACCGCCCGCCGTCCAGCCGGATCACCGAGGTCACGTCGCCCCAGTAGTCGTCGGAGAGGTCGCTGCGGTCGCTGTGGACCCGCCCGATCGGCACCAGGTCGGTGACGGCGTTCGGCCGGGGCTCCTCCAGGTGCGCGAACCACACCTCGTCGCGGACCAGCAACTCGCCCGTGACGGCCCGCTGGACGGTCAGGAAGATCTCGTCGGCCGGGACGTTCAGCAGCTCCGAGAGCCTGCTCTGGAGCAGCCGGAGCAGCGCGCCCACCTGGTCCTTGCTGTAGCTCTCCTTGCAGACCACGAACCCGACCGGGGCCGGGGGAGAGTCCGGGGCGCGCCACTCGGGCCGGTGGTAGGTGCCGGGTTCGAGGCGCTGCCACCACACCCAGCAGTGGCCCGCGGGCAGTCCGAGCAACTGGGTGATGTCGGCGGCGAGTTGTTCCAGCGCGGCGGGGCCGGGACTCGCGTCCGGCGAGAACAGCCTGATGACGGGCATGTCAGCGCACCCCGCTCAGCGGCTTGACGCCGATCAGCATGCAGGTGCGCACGGGGATGAAGAACTCCTCGCCCTCCTGCCGGATGCCCAGCGCCGCCCGGTGCGCCTCGGGGGCCTCGGCGAGCCGCCGCCGGATCGCGGCCTCCGCCTCGGCGCCGGAGGAGGCGATCTCGCACCAGCGCTTGACCGGCACGCCGGTCCGGCTCTCCGCCTGGCCGCCGCGGGCGACGGGGACGTTGAGCCCGGCGCCCTGGAAGAACTCGACCCACTCGTCCAGGGTGTAGCTGCGCACATGGGTGGGGTCGTGCAGGATCTCCAGCTCATGGTTGAGCGCGTCGAACACGGGGTCGGTGTGGCCCTCCAGATCGATCACCGCCAGCCGCCCGCCGGGCCGCAGCAGCCGGGTCATCTCACCGACCGCCTTCGGCATGTCCTGGAAGTGGTGCGGGGCGAGCCGCGACACCACCAGGTCGAACGAGGCGTCCGGGAAGGGCAGTTCCTCGGCGACGGCCTGCGCGGTCTCCACCGTCACCTGCCGCTCGGCGGCCAGACCCCGGAACGACTCCAGCATGGACGGCGCCGGGTCGACGCCCACCAGCCGGGCCGGGTAGTCCTCGGCGAAGGACAGCGCCAGATGGCCCGCGCCACAGGCGACGTCGCAGATCGCGCTGCCCGTCTGCGGCCCCAGCGTCTCGTGCAGGGCGGCCATCGTCGGGCTCGACTTGTGCACCTCGCTGGTGGCGAAGTTGTTGGCGATCTTGTCGAACCGCCGGCTGGAGAGCGTCTCACTCGCGGGCATTTCTTTCCCTTTCCTGTTCGTGCTGTGTGCTGACGCGGCGTCAAGAGGCGATGCCCACCAGGGAGGTGAGCGCCCGCAACGGGTCACGGGCGGGTCCCGGACCGACGGGGTGCAGGGTGTGGCCGAGCCCTTCGAGTACATGGACCCGGACCTCGGGGGTCGGCGAGCCGATGACGTGGCGCGCGGACCAGTCGCCGTACATGCCCGGCTCGAAGACGGCGGGCTGCGGGTTCTTGTCCGAGCCCTCCGAGTCCTCGACCAGATAGCCGATCAGGTCGCGGCTGCCGTAGACGAGTTCGACGGCGGGGACGCGCGAGCTCAGGAAGACGTCCTCGTCCACCACCGTGCCCACCAGCACCACGCGGTCGGCGCGCGGGGGAGAGCCCGACTCCAGCAGCCGCAGCAGGGCCTGGCCGCCGAGCGAGAAACCCACGAGGGTCAGTGGCCCGGCCGTCAGGTGCCGGCTCCCACGCACCAGCTGACCGAGCCGCTCCACCCTGGCCTGCAACTCCGCCTCGGTGAAAGGGGACTTCGGGTCACGGACGGGCATGTCGCACTGCAACACCTGCCGTCCGGCGGTCACCAGACGCTCCGTCAGTCCGGCGAGCAGCAGGTCGTCCCGGCCCTCGCCGTCGAGGGCCGAGACGCTTCCGGGCGCGGCGAGCAGGACGGTCGCGCTCGCCGGGGCGGCGGGGAAGGACCGCAGGACGCGGTAGGACTCCCCGCCGGAGTCCTTGCGCCACTGGACATGGCGGTGCACGCTCACGCCGTCACCTCCGGCACACGGCTTCGGCGAAGGAGCCGACGCGCTGGTGGAAGTAGACACTGATGATCTCCTCGTGCAGGGCCTCGCCGTCCAGCGTGGGTATGACGCTCTCCGCGGCCCCCGGTACCGGCTCGACCAGTCCGCGCTCCAGGAGTTCGTCGAACACCCCGGCGAACGGCTCGTCGTGGAACAGCTCGACGCCGAACCGGCGCCTGAACCGCCCCGCGTCGATGGGCTGGTTGGCCTTGAAGTTGAAGCCGAGCACCAGGCCGACCGCCTCCAGGCCGACCAGCCGCCGCCCGAACGCCAGCGGCAGCTCGGGGCCGTTCTGGATCAGCCGGGCGTAGCCGCTGATGTCGGCGATGTTGTGGGTCTGGACGACCGTGTCGTCGTCGCCGGTGAGCCAGCCGTAGGCGCCGGGGCCGTAGGCGATCATCGAGTCGTGGCGCTGCCACTTGTTGCGCGAGACGCGCGGGATGTTGCCCTCGGGGTAGATGCCGGGCCGGTTCCACCAGCCGCACGGGCTCGGGTGGTAGCCCGCGTCCAGCAGCAGCTCCACGATGGCCTCACGCATCTCGTACGTCTCGTCCAGGCCGGGGAAGACGTGCTCCTCGCGCAGCCGGTCGCGGACGCTCTCCACGTTCCACAGCGCGCGGTTGCCGATCCCCATCTTCGCCCGGTCGGCGTTGCGCAGGCGGTAGATGGTGATCGTGGGCACTTCCAGATCGGTCAGCCGCCGGATGTCGTCGGCGACCTTCCCGGGGGTCTGGTGCGGCAGCCCGAACATCATGTCGACGTTGAACGGCCGCCCGGTGGCCCGGAGTTTCTCGATCGCCTTCAGCGACATCTCCGCGTCGTGGCCGCGTCCGGCGAAGGCGTTGACCTCGCTCTGGAGCGACTGCACGCCCACGCTGAAGCGGTTGAAGCCGATCGCGCAGGCCTCGGCCAGCTCGTCGTGCTGGAAGTTGTCGGGGTTGCCCTCCAGCGAGATCTCGCAGTCGTCGGTCAGCGTGTAGTGGGCCCGCATGTGCCCGACCAGTCGCCCCAACTGCTCGGTGCCCAGCAGGGACGCGGTGCCGCCGCCCAGGTAGACCGACTCGATCCGGGCCTCGGCGAGCCAGGGCGCGTGCGCGAGCCGGCGGCGGGACTCCTCCAGCAGCAGATCCGTCCACACCCGCGAGGCACGCTCGCCCTCCGCGCCGCCGGGGACCCTGCGCTTGACGTAATTGCAGAAGTGACAGATGTACGCGCACAGCGGCACATGGAAGTACAGGTGCGCGGGCCGGCCGGCGCCCGGGTGGGCGCGCAGGGCCTCGGCGACCTCCGAAGGGTCCAGCCGGTCGCCGTAGTTGGCCGTCACGTTGATGTTGTAGTCGTCCTGGCCGATCCTGAGGGCCGGGTTTTCCTGGAGCAGCCGCGCGAGCCCCGTGCCGGGGCGCACGGCTGTCGTGCCGGCTGAAGCAACCGCCTTGCTCATCGCGACCTCGTCTCCTGTCCGGGGTCGGCCCCCGTTCGTCGGTCACGCCGCGCCTGACGTTCGCGCGGCCCTTCCCGGCCCGTCCCTCACGGGCCGGGAAGGCCGTGCAGCGCTCGCCCCCGCTCCCGATCCCTCAGCGGTCCCGGGGGTCCCTCGAGCGCTCTTCCGCGAGCCCGTCCCTCTACGAGCCCGGGGGGTCCTGCAGTGCTCCGGTCCTTCTCATGACAGGAGTCGGTCAGATCTCGACCTCGATGACCGTGGCCTCGGTGATGTTGGTGGCCTCCACCAGGAGGGTCTCGCTGGGCGCGGTGGCCGAGGCGGCGCCGACGGCACTGAGCGTCACGCCCTCCTCGCCCGGCTCGAGGTGGATGCGGATGACCTTCTTCTCTTCGGGCATGTCCGTGTTCCCTTCGATGAGGGGCGGCAGCGGTCGCGCCGCCCCCGGACGGGGCCCGCTCACGTCATCGGGAGCGGGGTCGGTGGGGCCCGGCGCAGGGCCGGGCCGTGCGGCCTCGGGCCGCGTCTAGCGCGGGGTGAGAGTCAGGCGTACGTTGCGCTGCTTGCGCTCGCGCCAGTAGCGGCCGGAGCGGAGCATGAACTCCTGGAGGTATTCGGTGGCACCGCACCCCTTCGGGTCACCGGTGAGATTGCGGGCCAGCGGCGGGCACCGGAACTGGCACCAGATGTCCTCCTTGGCCACCGGGCAGCTCCCGCACACGCTGTGGTCGCTGAACCGGATGTCACGGAAGGCGTCGAAGCCGCTCTCCCAGATCTCGGCGAAGGACCGCTCGGCGATGCTCCCGGCCCGGTGCAGCTGTCCCGACATGCAGTTGCTGCACGGGTAGATGTCGCCGCGGCTGTTGACGTAGACGACCGAGCGGCCGCACTTCTCCTGGCCGACGGCGCGTTCGAGGCGCTGGCAGAACTGGATGGTGTCCACCCCGCGGATCTCGTCCGCGGCGCGCCGGCCCGGCTGGGTGCCGGGGGCGCTCGCGGGTTCGGTGCCGGAGTCGGTCTCGGGGGAGGTCGAGTACCGCTCCATGCACCTGCGGTAGACCTCGAAGACCTCGTCGACGTCCTCGGGTCGCAGCAGCATGTCGGGGTGGAGCAGGGCGCGGCCCACGGGGTGGGTCTCCAGCCACTGCGGGCGCGGATAGCCGCGCTCCGCGCACCACTCGAAGATCTCCTCGGCGTCCTGGATGTTGTTGCGGTGGACGGAGATCGCGGTGCGGAACACATGGCCGTGCTTGCGCATCATCTCGAAGGCGTGCTGGAGCTTGGGGAAGTCCATCCGCCCGCGCACGGTGCGCTCGGGGTCGGCCGTGTCGAAGCTGATGAAGAACGACTGGCCGGGCGGGATCGCCGCGAGCTTCTCCTCGGTGATGAGCAGGCCGTTGGTGAAGATCTGGGTGGAGAACGGCTTGCTGCGGGCGTGCCGGATGATCTCCACCGCGTCCCGGTGCGAGAAGATCTCGCCCCCGGTGAGGAAGACCTGGAGCACGCCCATCTCGGCGAACTCGTCCAGCAGGGCCTTGATCCGCGGGGTCGACATCTCGTCGGGCCGCTTGAGCGCGGAGTCCGCGTAGCAGTGCCTGCAGCGCAGGTTGCACAGGTTCGTGGTCTCCACGAACGCGATGGCCGGGGCGGACAGATGGAACCGGTCCAGGGTCACCAGCGGATCGCTGAGCGCGTGGGTCATCAACTCCTCGGCGGACACCGGCCGTCCGGCGTTGTGCCGCAGGATCAGCTGCCGCGCCGAGTCGGCGAGGAACTCCACATGACCGTTGGGCAGCAGGGCGACCAGTCCGCCCTCGTTCACCTGGAATGGGATCTTCCGCACGGGTCCCCGCCTCCCGGAAGGCCAAAGTCAACATTCGTTGAACTCATGACCTGATGAACTCTACGGAGAATGAATAAGCTTTGGCAAGAGGTATCCGGGCGGTCGGTTCCCGCGTGCCGGTGGTGCCGGTGGCATGGTCGGTGCGAGGCTGAGCGTATGAACATCCCTTTCCTGGGCGGCTGGCGGAAGCGGCACTCTCCGGCCCGCGGCGTAGCCGTGTTCGCGGACGGCGACGACACTCACGAGGGCATCGCCGAGCTGCTCTCCGAGTGCGATCTGCTCCGCTCCCAGGCGGCCCGGGAGGGGATCCGGCTCGACGACTCCGCCGCCTCGCTGGAGGCGCTCGACCAGCTGCTTCCGCGCTGGCGGGACGACGAGGAGGTGCTGCCCTGGCTCGGCAACGACGCCGGCCTCTATCTCGGCACGGTCCTCGTGCGCACGGTCCCCGGCGCCCAGTGGGAGATCTGGCCCAACGG
This sequence comes from Streptomyces cinnabarinus, assembly GCF_027270315.1. Taxonomy (NCBI): domain Bacteria; kingdom Bacillati; phylum Actinomycetota; class Actinomycetes; order Kitasatosporales; family Streptomycetaceae; genus Streptomyces; species Streptomyces cinnabarinus. The sequence goes on from NZ_CP114413.1 coordinate 7,241,867, forward strand.
CCAGCCCGTCGTACGGCTCTCCTCGGGCCGTGAGTTCGATGTCGTCACCTCGGGGCACGAGTGGGCCTCCAGTGGTGCGCCCGAGCTTTCGCAGCTGTACGCCGAAGTCGCGGAGGCATGAATCCCTGGCCTGAGCTGCGGGTTAAATACGGCTAATGCCCGAAAAGTGCGTGTCGCACCTTAACTCCAGTCCTATCTGGATAGCTTGCGGCAACCAGACACAGCTGAGAGTGGGTAGGGCTGGGCATGGTCGTCGATCCGTTGATCGAGCTGCACGACGTCAACAAGTACTACGGGGAGCTGCACGTCCTCCAGGACATCAACCTCACCGTCGGCAAGGGGGAGGTGGTCGTCGTCATCGGCCCCTCGGGGTCGGGCAAGTCGACCCTGTGCCGGGCGATCAACCGGCTGGAGACCATTCGCTCCGGCACCATCCTGCTCGACGGGAAGCCGCTGCCCGAGGAGGGCAAGGCGCTCGCGCGGCTGCGCGCGGACGTCGGCATGGTCTTCCAGTCCTTCAATCTCTTCGCCCACAAGACGGTGCTCCAGAACATCTCGCTGGGTCAGGTCAGGGTCCGGGGGCGCAAGAAGGAGCAGGCGGACCGGCGTTCGCGGGAACTCCTCGACCGCGTCGGACTCGCCGACCAGGCCGACAAGTTCCCCGCCCAGCTCTCCGGCGGCCAGCAGCAGCGGGTGGCGATCGCCCGCGCCCTCGCGATGGAGCCCAAGGCGCTGCTCTTCGACGAGCCGACCTCGGCGCTCGACCCCGAGATGATCAACGAAGTCCTCGAAGTCATGCGGCAACTGGCCCATGAGGGCATGACCATGGTCGTCGTCACCCATGAGATGGGTTTCGCCCGGTCGGCCGCCAATCGCGTCGTCTTCATGGCCGACGGCCGGATCGTCGAGGACCGCGCGCCCGAGGACTTCTTCACCGCCCCGGAGAGCGAGCGCGCCCGGGACTTCCTGTCCAAGATCCTCAAGCACTGAGCGGGAGCTCGACCCATGCCGTGTACCACACGTGTGCCTTCGTCGGCACCGGACGCCGGATGCTCAAGCCCCGCCCCCCGCCCGGGAAGTACCTCCCGCCGACCCTCGACTACGATGAGCGGTTCGTCCCCCTAGGACCGGCCCTGACGCAGGTCGCGAGGGGGACGCTGCCGGCAGGTGGGGGTTCCCCACGGCCCCTGGACCGCGGGGGTGGCAGTCATGGAGCCATACCCGCCCGGCGGCAGCCGGAGATCACTGCTCGCGCAACGGGACCGACACGAAGGACGGGTCGTTCGCCGGCGAGGAGAAGGTCAGCTGCGCGCCGGTCGGGTTGTGCTCCGCATAGAGCGGGTCGACCGTGTCGACTACCAGGGCGAGGCGATGCCCTGCCGGGACGTCGTAGGCCGTGGAGAACAGCTCCAGGTCCACACCGAACGGCTCTCCGGGCGTACGCCCGTGGAAGGTGTACGGCGCATTGCTGACCAGCTTGCCGAGGCCGAGCGGCCCCACGTCGTAGAGGTAGGCGACGAGGGTGCCGCTCTCCTTGGTCGGGGTGAGCGTGGTGTGCAACCGGGCGGTGCCGCGCACCTGTTGGGCGGATCCGTACTTCTCGGACTGCCACACGGCCGCCCAGCGGCGCGGGAGCAGGGGGATGGACGCCATCGGGGGCACCTTGGCGAACTGGTCCAGGATGCCGGAGAGCACGACTGTTCCGCCGTCCGCGCCGGAGTTGACGTTCGCGCGGATCGTGGTGGAACCGGCGAGGGTGATCTTCCGGCTGGTCGCGCCGACCGACTTCCAGTCCGGGTAGCCCTCGTAGCCGCCGCCGGTGCGGGACTTGAGCCGAACCGGCTGCTCGCGGTCGATGCCGTTGGCCTCGCCCTTCAGATAGTGGTCGAACCAGCGCTCGGTGTCGGTCCAGACGTCGTTGGGCAGACCGAGCAGCCCGGTGATCTCGGCGGTGGCGTGGTCGCCGGGCCGGAACTGCAGGCGCTTGGGGCCGGTGAGCTTCTCGTAGAAGTCCGCGTACTGGTTGGGCGGGAAGATCGAGTCGCCCCAGGCGTTGGCGAGGAACACCGCGGGGGCGCTGTCGTTGAGCTGGTCCAGATAGGTCGTGACTGAACGTTTCTTCCCCCAGGCGACCATCGCGTCCTCCTTGCTCAGGTCGGAGGTCCGGAAGGCGCTGAAGATCTCCTTGACTTCGGCGCTCTGTCTGCCGGTGACCAGGCTCGTGCCGTTCAGCAGCGCGGCGGCCTGGGTGTGCTGGGTGCGGCCCGAGTAGATCGAATCGATGAGGTCGGCCCAGCCGCTGAGCGCCGCGACCGCCCTGACCCGCTCGTCCTGCGCGGCCGTGAGCAGGCTGATGCCCGCCGCGTACGACATCCCGCCCATGCCGATCCGCCCCGCGTCGGCCGGGGTGTTGGCGAGCGCCCAGTCGATCACCCGGGAGGCGTCGGCCACGTCGGGCGGGCCCGCCACTTCTATCTCGCCGCCGGACTGCCAGAAGCCGCGGACGTTGTAACTGACCACTATGTAACCGGAGTTCGCCAGCTTCTGGGCCTGGGCGAGGTACTGGACCTGGGGCGTGGCCCAGCTCGTCGGGAACACCAGCAGCGGGTAACGGCGGCTGCCGTCGGCGTCGGCGGGGGTGATGACGTTCGCCTTGAGTGTCGTACCGCCGTCGCCGGTGATGTCGACGAAGCGGATGCCGCCCGTCGACGCCGACGCGACGGGGCCGACGCCGGCGATCAGGGTCGCCGAGACGATGCCCACGGCGGTTGTGCGCAGAGCCTTGCGATGTCCCACGGGTCACTCCTCGCTCGTGTCAGTGCAAAGTGACCCGACGGTAACCAAGACCTCTTACCGTAAGTAACCCGTGGGTAAGTTACGTGCCAGTAACGATTGTTGAAGTGTATGTGGTCTCAGGAGGCGCGGTGGGAGTTCCGGGGAGTCGCCGCGGCCGGCAGGGGTGTCTGCGCGGTCCGGGTGACATCGCCGACGAGTTCGACCACATCCGGTCCATAGGCCTGGGAGTTGGCGACCTTCAGCAGCAGGACGAAAGAGTTGCTGCCGTACTTGCGGGCCAGCCGCTCGTGGTTGCGGGCCAGATAGCGGGTCGCGGCCTGGTTGGTGATGGCGCGCTGGCCGCAGAAGAGGAAGACCGGACGGCTCTGCTTCGGGTCGCCCGCGGTGAGCCGGGCCAGCAGCACGTACTCGGCCACGCCTGCGTCCAGGCGGTAGCGCTCGGTGCCGATCTGGAAGGCGCCCCGGTCCGGGCCGGGTTCGGGGTCGACGTTGATCCGTATCCCGGGCAGCATCGCGGACATATGGGCCACCATGCGCCGGTTGGAGCCGGGGCCGCCCACACAGAACTCGGTGCGCTCGCCGAAGCCCTGATGGACCGCGTCCTGCGTGACCACCTGGGTGTGCGCGCCGCAGTCCTTGATCAGCGCGGACAGCTCCAGCAGCGCGAACACGTCGAAGCGGTGCACCGCGGGTTCGGAGGTGGCCGGGTCGCGGTTGACGACGAGGAGTGACTCCGAGTTCTCCGGCAGCCCGAAGAACGCCTGCTTGCGGCGGAGCCTGCGCCGCCACACATAGGTCCGGGCCAGCCAGCCGAGCGCGGCACTGATGCCCGCGGCCACCACGCCGAGGACGATGTTGCGTACGTCGTCATTCATGGGCGGGCATGGTAGCGGGTGCTCCTGACGGGGGCATGTCGAGGGATTAAGCTGCGCAAACTGGTCCCTGACTGGAGGTGCGGATGCGTTCTACCGTCGCACGCAAGCTGTCGGTCCTCGCGGTGTCGGCCGCCGTGGTGTCGGTGGGGGCCGCGGCGCCGCCCGGCGGCTCCGGCACGGCCGTCGAGAAGGTCCCCGTCGCCGTCGGCCACGGCGGTGCCGTCGCCAGCGTCGACGCGGACGCCTCCGCCGCCGGTATCGAGGTGCTGCGCAAGGGCGGCAACGCCGTCGACGCGGCCGTCGCCACCGCCGCCGCGCTGGGCGTCACCGAGCCGTACTCCGCGGGCATCGGAGGCGGCGGCTACTTCGTCTTCTACGACGCCAAGTCCCGTACGGTACGCACCATCGACGGCCGGGAGACCGCCCCGCTGAGCGCGGACTCGGGACTATTCCTGGAGAACGGCACGGCGATCCCGTTCGCCGAGGCCGTCAGCAGCGGACTGAGCGTCGGTACGCCCGGCACGCCCGCCACCTGGCAGCGGGCGCTGGACAAGTGGGGGAGCCGGAGCCTCGGGGCGCTGCTGAAGCCCGCCGAGCGGCTCGCCCGGGACGGCTTCACCGTCGACCAGACCTTCCGCGCCCAGACCGCCGCCAACGAGACGCGGTTCCGGTACTTCCCCGACACCGCCGGGCTGTTCCTGCCGGGCGGCGAACTTCCGGCCGTGGGCGCCACGTTCAAGAACCCCGACCTCGCCCGCACCTACGCCGAGCTGGCCAGGAAGGGCGTCGGCGCCCTCTACCGCGGCGACCTCGCCGAGGAGATCGTCGACACCGTCAACCGCCCGCCCGTGGACCCGGCCTCCGGCTGGAAGGCCCGCCCCGGCGACCTCACCGCCGAGGACCTGGCCGCCTACCGCACCAAAGTCCAGGCGCCCAGCAAGAGCTCCTACCGCGGTCTCGGCGTCTACTCCATGGCGCCCTCCTCCTCCGGCGGCACGACCGTCGGCGAGGCCCTCAACATCCTGGAGAACACCGACCTGCCGAAGGCGAGCGAGGTCCAGTACCTCCACCGCTACATCGAGGCGAGCCGGATCGCCTTCGCGGACCGCGGGCGCTGGGTCGGCGACCCCGCCTTCGAGGACGTACCGACGAAGGAACTGCTCTCGCAGCGGTACGCCGACTCACGTGAGTGCCTGATCAAGGACGACGCGGTGCTGACCAGCCCGCTCGCTCCGGGGGACCCGCGGAACCCGGCGGACTGCGCCGCCGGTGGCACGGCGGCCCCGACGACGTACGAGGGCGACAGCACCACCCATCTCACGGTGGCCGACAAGTGGGGCAACGTCGTTTCCTACACGCTCACCATCGAGCAGACCGGCGGCAGCGGCATCACGGTCCCGGGCCGTGGCTTCCTCCTCAACAACGAGCTGACGGACTTCTCCTTCACCCCGGCCAACCCCGCCGTGCACGACCCGAACCTGCCGGGGCCGGGCAAGCGCCCGCGCTCGTCGATGTCCCCGACCATCGTCCTCGACCGGCACGACAAGCCGGTGGTGGCGCTCGGTTCACCGGGCGGCGCGACCATCATCACCACCGTGCTCCAGACCCTCACCGGCCATCTGGACCGCGGCCTGCCGCTCGTCGACGCGATCGCCGCGCCGCGCGCGAGCCAGCGCAACCAGACCACCACCGAGCTCGAACCGGGCCTGTGGGACAGCGCGTTGAAGGGGCAGCTGGAGTCCATCGGGCACGGCTTCCGGCTCAACCCCGAGATCGGCGCGGCGACCGCCGTACAGCGCCTGCCGCACGGCAAGTGGCTCGCCGCCGCGGAGAAGGTACGCCGGGGCGGTGGCTCCGCGATGGTGGTGCGGCCGGCGTCGTAGTCACAACTCGGGGGCGGGCGCCGGTTCTTCCGCATCCTTGCCTTCGGCGCGGAAGGCCAGCCGCCCGTCCTCGACGTCCACCGTCACCCGGCCGCCCCCGGTGACCTTGTTGTCCAGCAGCAGCCGGGAGAGCTGGTTGTCGACCTCGCGCTGGATGGTGCGGCGCAGTGGGCGGGCGCCGTACTCGGGCTGATAGCCGCGCTCGGCGAGCCAGTCGACCGCCCCGCCGGTGAACTCCACCGCGACGTCCTGCGCGTGCATCAGCCGGCGCGTCCGGTCCAGCAGCAGATTGGTGATCCGCCGCAACTGCTCGGGGTCGAGCTGCCGGAACACCACGATCTCGTCGATCCGGTTGAGGAACTCGGGCCGGAAGTGCTCGCGCAGCGGCCTGAGGATCCGCTCGCGCCGCGCCTCCTCGTCCGCCTCCGCCCCGCCCGAGCCGAAGCCGATGCCTCCGCCGCGCCGGGTGATCGCCTCGGAGCCCAGGTTGCTGGTCATCACGATCACCGTGTTGGTGAAGTCCACCGTCCGGCCCTGGGCGTCGGTCAGCCGCCCGTCGTCCAGCACCTGGAGCAGGATGTTGAAGACGTCCGGGTGCGCCTTCTCCACCTCGTCGAGCAGCAGCAGCGAGTACGGGTGCCTGCGCACCACCTCGGTGAGCTGCCCCGCCTCCTCGTGGCCGACGTAACCGGGCGGGGCGCCCACCAGACGGCTCACCGTGTGCCGCTCCTGGTACTCGCTCATGTCGAGCCGGACCATGCGCTCCTCGCTGCCGAACAGCGCCTCCGCCAGGGCCCGGGCCAGCTCGGTCTTGCCGACGCCGGTCGGGCCGAGGAAGAGGAAGCTGCCGATCGGCCGGTCCGGGCTGGCGAGCCCTGCCCGCGACCGCAGCACCGCCTCCGACACGACCTGGACGGCCTCGTCCTGGCCGATCACCCGCTCGTGCAGATGCTGTTCCAGGCCCAGCAGCCGGTCCTTCTCCTCCTCGGTGAGACTGGCCACCGGGATCCCCGTCAGCCGGGACACCACCTCCGCGACCGCCTGGACGGTCACCTCCAGATGCTGCCCCTCGTCGGCTGCGCCGTCCCCGGCCGCGTCCGCGATCCGCTGCTTCAACTCCACGATCCGGTCGCGCAGTTGCGTGGCCTGCTCATAGCTCTCGTCCGCGACCGCCTGGTCCTTGTCCCGGGCGAGCTGCTCGACCTCGCGCTCCATGGCCCGTACGTCCGTGCCCTTGGTGCGCGAGCGCAGCCGTACCCGGGCGCCGGCCTGGTCGATCAGGTCGATCGCCTTGTCCGGCAGCCGGCGGTCGGTGAGATAGCGGTCCGACAGCTCCACGGCGGCCACCAGCGCCTCGTCGCTGTAGCGGACCTGGTGGTGGGCCTCGTAGCGGTCCCTCAGGCCGCGCAGGATCTCGATCGCGTCCGCGGTGGTGGGCTCGGGCACCAGGATCGGCTGGAAGCGGCGGGAGAGCGCCGCGTCCTTCTCGATCCGCCGGTACTCCTCCAGCGTGGTGGCCCCCACGATGTGCAGTTCGCCGCGGGCGAGGGCGGGCTTGAGGATGTTCCCGGCATCCATCGAACCGCCCTCGCCGCCACCCCCGGCGCCGACCACGGTGTGCAGTTCGTCGATGAAGACGATCAGCCGGTCGGAGTGGGCGCGGATCTCGCCCACGATGTTGGTCATGCGCTCCTCGAAGTCGCCCCGGTAGCGGGTGCCCGCGACAACTCCCGTCAGATCCAGCGCGACCACCCGCCGCCCGCTCAGCACGTCCGGGACGTCCCCGTCGGCGATCCGCTGGGCCAGGCCCTCCACGACGGCGGTCTTGCCGACGCCCGCGTCGCCGATCAGTACCGGGTTGTTCTTGCCGCGCCGGGAGAGCACCTCGATGGTCTGCTCGATCTCCTCGTCCCGTCCGATCACCGGGTCGATCCGGCCCTGCCGGGCGAGGTCGGTCAGATCGCGGCCGTACTTGTCCAGCGTGGGCGTCTCGCCCGCGTGCTGTCCCTCGGGCCGCGGTCGCGGTGCGGTGTCCGGCGCCTCGGGCGGCAGCCCGGTGGGCGCGAAGTGCGCCGAGTTGAGGATGTGCCCGGCGGCGGAGTCCGGGTTCGCGGCGAGGGCGCTGAGCACGTGCTCCGGGCCGATGTAACCGGCGCCGCGGGCCCTCGCCAGGTCGTGCGCGTCCAGCAGGGCGCGTTTGGCGGCCGGGGTGAGCGACAGCGAGGTCGGCGGCGGGGCCTCGCCCGGCGGGTGCTGGACCGGGCCCGAGCGCTCGTCGATCTCCGTGGCCAGGGAGTCGGGGTCGGCCCCGGCGCGGCTCAGCAGGCTTCTGGTCGGCTCGGCGGAGAGCGCGGCGCGCAGCAGGTGCTGGGTGTCCAGGTCCCGGCTGCCGTGCTCGGCGGCGTACTGGGCGGCGCCGCGGACGAGTTCTCTGGCGGGTTGGCTGAGCAGCTGGCCGATGTTGATCTGGCGGGGGCCGGGGCGGGGGCCGCCGAAGAATCGGGCGAGGAATTCTCCGAAGGGGTCCCCCTCCGGACCTTCCGGGAAGTAGCCGCTGGTCATCGGATTCGTACCTTCCCGATGGGACAAGGTGCGCTTAAGTCACGATGGCACGGATGGGGGCGGTGGGCATGTGCAGGCCTGTCACCGGGCCGTGAGAATCCTCGGTCCGTCCTCCGTGATCGCCACCGTGTGTTCCGTGTGTGCCGCCCTTGAACCGTCGTTCGTCTTCAGGGTCCAGCCGTCCGGCGCCGCGTGGTAGCCGTCCGTGCCGCCCGCGATCAGCATCGGCTCGATCGCCAGGGCCATGCCGTGGCGGAGTGGCATACCCCGATGAGGGCGGCCCTCGTTCGGGACTCCGGGGTCCTCGTGCATCCGGCGGCCGATGCCGTGGCCGCCGAAGCCCTCGGGGATGCCGTAGCCGGCCTGGCGGCAGATCGTGCCGATGGCGTGGGCGATGTCGCCGATGCGGTTGCCGACCACGGCCGCCTCGATGCCCGCCGCCAGGGCGCGCTCGGCGGTTTCGATCAGGCGCAGGTCCGCCGGGCGCGGGCGGCCGACGGTGAAGCTGATCGCCGAGTCGCCCGCCCAGCCGTTCAGCTGGGCGCCGCAGTCGATGGAGACCAGGTCCCCGTCGCGCAGCCGGTAGGCGGTCGGGATGCCGTGCACGATCGCGTCGTTCACCGAGGCGCAGATGACGGCCGGGAAGGGCGTCGGCGCGAAGGAGGGGCGGTAGCCGAGGAAGGGCGAGCCCGCACCGGCCTCGCGCAGTGCCCCGCGCGCCACCTCGTCCAGCTCCAGCAGGGAAACGCCCACGTCAGCGGCTTCTCGTACGGCCGTGAGGGCGCGCGCGACGACCTGTCCGGCGGCGTGCATGGCATCGATCGATGTGTCTGTCTTGAGCTCCACCATGCCAATTACTATACCGGTATTAGAATGGGGTCATGGTGCGTACCCCCCTCACCCCGGAAGAGCGCGAGCGCGGCGAACGACTCGGGCGCCTGCTCCGCGAGGCCCGCGGCGGGCGCAGTATGGCGGAGGTCGCGTCGGCGGCCGGCGTCTCCGCCGAGACGCTGCGGAAGATCGAGACCGGCCGGGCGCCGACCCCGGCCTTCTTCACCGTGGCCGCGCTGGCGCGGGTGCTCGGCCTGTCCATGGACGACCTGGCCGGGATGTGCTCGCCGGCCGGGGTGTGAGGGGCGCCCGCACGTCACGTTCCGGCAGGGCAGGCGTACTCTGCGTCCCACCTGAAAACTCCCCGTAGCCTCCCCGTAACACGGCTGGTGTTGCCTACGGACCGGAGTACTCCGGTCAGGCGGGAGTGTTGGGCATGGCTGTGGAACAACTCCCGGCTCGGGTGCGGGAGTTCGCGAACTACCTGAACGGCCTGATGGCGCGCCTCGATCAGGGCGGCGGCTGGTGCGGGGTGTTCTGGCAACGCGATCCGGACGGCATACGGGCCTGTCTCGACGGGCGTGAGGTGCCGCCGTGGGACGTGGTGGAGGCACTCCTCCAGGACCTCGCGGCGGACCGCGGCCCCGAAGCGGCCCGCGCCCACGCGGAGGGCGTACGGGCGCTGCACTCCGCCGCGCTCCTCGCCCACGACTCCCGTCCCGGCGGCCGGGACGCCCTCGGCGACCGGCTCGACGTCATGCTCCGCGAGCAGCGGTACGCGGCGGAGCGGCAGGCGGAACTGGGCCGGTCGCTGTCCGTCGCCACCAGCCAGGACGAGGCCGACGCCGTCCGGTACGACCTCGCCTGGGCCCGCGACGACCATGCGCGGGCCACCGCGCGCTGCGCCGAACTCCGCTCGCGGATGGCCGAGCTGGACCGCCGGCCGGCGGAGCCGCCGACGCGGGACTGGGGCGTGGCCGCGCCCGCCGTGGACGCGCGGGTGCCGGCGCAGGCACCCGCGCCCGACGACGGCAGCACCCCCAAGCAGCGCAAACGCCGTCGCGGCGGTGCGCGCTTCGCCGGGATGGCCGAGGAGGAGACCGCCCCCGTCGTCGTCCCGCCCGCTGCCGTGCCGGTACTGCCCGAGCCGGCCGCCGCGGGCCGCCGTACCCCGCGAGGGGCCCGGTTCGCCGGGGCCGCCGAGGCGGCGGAAGTGGAGCAGCCGCGGGTGGAAGCGGTCGACGGGGGCGACCGGCGGGAGGTCGTGGGGGCTGTCGAGCGGCTCGTACGGCTGCGGCACGAGGGGCGCAGCGGCGAGGCGCACGCGCTGCTCGCCGAGATCGCGTACTCGTCCGCCGCGCGCTACCCGCTGCTCGCCGTCGAGCTTCAGCGGGCCGGGCTCGGCGCGGACTGGGCCACCCTGCTGTGGGAGGCGGCCTCGCTGCCCGCCGACCGGCTGGTCGCCGCCGCGGACGCGCTGGTCGCCGCGGGCCGGGGCGCCGACGCGGAGCAGATCATGCGCCAGGGGGTCGTCCGGCCCGCCGACGAGGTCGGACGGGCCGTGCTGGGGCTCGCCGGTCAGGGGCGCCGCCGCGAGGTCGGCGCCCTGCTGGACGCCTACGTCCGGGTCCGCACCCCCGAGGAGGCCGTGCGCAGCGTGGCCGCGGACCCGCCGACCCTCGTACCGTTGCTGCTGGAGGCCGCCCGGGGTGTGTCGGAGGAGCGCCACTGGGACCTCGTCCACGCGCTGAGGGTCGCCGGATTCGCCGCCTGACCGGGTGGGGTACTCACCCACAGGAGTGTGAAACCGGATCGACTCAGCGGGTTAATGGCGATGGTCTTGGCAAGCCCGTCCGGGAGGCTTACGTTCGTGCCTCTACGGCCTGCGTCTACGGGCGTAGAGGCTCTGACGTCCCGTCGAAGGAGCAGCTCATGGCCAACGTCGTCCGCGCCGCTCTGGTCCAGGCCACCTGGACCGGCGACACCGAGTCCATGGTGGCGAAACACGAGGAGCACGCCCATGAGGCGGCCCGCCGTGGCGCCAAGGTGATCGGGTTCCAGGAAGTCTTCAACGCCCCCTACTTCTGCCAGGTGCAGGAGCCGGAGCACTACCGCTGGGCCGAGCCGGTGCCCGACGGGCCGACGGTGCGCCGGATGCGGGAGCTCGCGCGCGAGACCGGCATGGTGATCGTCGTCCCGGTCTTCGAGGTCGAGCAGTCCGGCTTCTACTACAACACCGCCGCCGTCATCGACGCCGACGGCTCGTATCTCGGCAAGTACCGCAAGCACCACATCCCGCAGGTCAAGGGCTTCTGGGAGAAGTACTACTTCAAACCCGGGAACGTCGGCTGGCCGGTCTTCGACACCGCCGTCGGCAAGGTCGGCGTCTACATCTGCTACGACCGGCACTTCCCGGAGGGGTGGCGGCAACTCGGTCTGAACGGCGCCCAGTTGGTCTACAACCCGTCGGCCACTCATCGTGGTCTCTCGTCCTACCTGTGGCGCCTGGAGCAGCCCGCCGCGGCCGTCGCCAACGAGTACTTCGTCGCCGCCATCAACCGCGTCGGCGTCGAGGAGTACGGCGACAACGACTTCTACGGGACGAGTTACTTCGTCGACCCGCGGGGACAGTTCGTGGGAGAGGTAGCCAGCGACAGCAGGGAGGAACTCGTCGTCCGCGACCTCGACTTCGACGTCATCGAAGAGGTGCGGCAGCAGTGGGCCTTCTACCGCGACCGCCGCCCCGACGCCTACGAAGGGCTGGTGCAGCCGTGACGGCCGACGATCTGCTGGGACGCCACCGCCGGGTGCTCCCCGACTGGCTCGCGCTCTTCTACGAGGACCCGCTGGAGATCACCCACGGCGAGGGCCGCCATGTCTGGGACTCCGAGGGCAACAAGTACCTCGACTTCTTCGGCGGCATCCTCACCACGATGACCGCGCACGCGCTGCCCGAGATCACCAAGGCGGTGAGCGAGCAGGCCGGACGGATCCTGCACTCCTCGACCCTGTACCTGAACCGGCCCATGGTCGAACTCGCCGAACGCATCGCCCAGTTGTCCGGAATCTCGGACGCCCGCGTCTTCTTCACCACCTCCGGCACCGAGGCCAACGACACCGCCCTGCTGCTGGCGACGACATACCGGCAGAGCAACACGATCCTGGCGATGCGCAACAGCTACCACGGCCGCTCCTTCAGCGCCGTCGGCATCACCGGCAACCGCGGCTGGTCCCCGACCTCCCTGTCACCGCTGCAGACGCTGTACGTCCACGGCGGTGTCCGCACCCGCGGCCCGTACGCCGAACTCGACGACCGTGACTTCACCGCGGCCTGTGTGGCGGACCTGAAGGACCTCCTCGGCCACACCCGCCCGCCCGCCGCCCTCATCGCCGAGCCCATCCAGGGCGTCGGCGGCTTCACCTCGGGCCCGGACGGACTGTACGCGGCCTTCCGCGAGGTGCTCGCCGAGCGCGGCATCCTGTGGATCGCCGACGAGGTGCAGACCGGCTGGGGCCGCACCGGCGAGCACTTCTGGGGCTGGCAGGCGCACGGGCAGAACGGACCGCCGGACATCGTCACCTTCGCCAAGGGCATCGGCAACGGCGCGTCCATCGGCGGGGTGATCGCCCGCGCCGAGATCATGAACTGCCTGGACGCCAACAGCATCTCGACCTTCGGCGGCACCCAGATCACCATGGCGGCCGGCCTCGCGAACCTGACGTACCTCCTGGAACACGATCTCCAGGGCAACGCCCGGCGGGTCGGCGGGCTGCTCATCGAGCGGCTGCGGGCGGTCGGCGCGCAGGTGCCGTACGTCCGGGAGGTGCGGGGGCGCGGGCTGATGATCGGTATCGAGCTGGCCGAACCCGGCACCGGCCGGGCGGCGCCCGAGGCGGCGTCGGCCGTGCTGGAGGCGGCCCGCGAGGGCGGGCTGCTGATCGGCAAGGGCGGCGGCCATGACACCAGCGCGCTGCGGGTCGCCCCGCCGCTGACGCTGTCCGTCGCGGAGGCCGAGGAGGGCGCCGCGATCCTGGAACGCGCTCTCAGGAGTCTTCAGTAAGGGACGGCACCGCCATGACCACCACCTGGGAACCCGCCCTGTCGGTCCGTCAGGTCCTCACCCTGGAGCGGGTGCTGGCCGGGGAGCCCGAGGTGGTGGCCGGAGCGGGACAGCTCGACCGGCTGGTGCGCTGGGTGCATGTCGCCGAGGCCGCCGATGTCGGGGTGATGCTCAGCGGCGGCGAGATGGTACTCACCACCGGGGTGCTGCTGGCCGGTGACGAGAGCGCGCAGGCCGAGTACATCCGTTCCCTGCACCGCGCGGAGGCGGCGGCCGTGGTCCTCGGGCTCGGCCGCGCCTTCCCGGCCGCCCCCGAGGTGATGCGCCGGGCGGCCGAGCGGTGCGGGCTGCCCATGGTCGTGCTGCACCGGCCGTTCCCCTTCGCCGAGCTGACCGAGGAGGTCCAGTCCCGGCTGGTGCGGCGGAAGTTCGCCGCGGTCAGTCTGTCGGAGTCGGTGCGCACCGCCCTCACCGGGCTGATCACCGCGGGCGCCCCGCTCCAGCGGCTGCTGGACGAGGTCGCCCAGCACAGCGCCTGTCCGGTCGTCGTCACCAACCTCGCCCACCGGGTGCTGGCCACCGCGGGGGAGCGGCCGGCCGTGGACGACGTCCTGCGCGACTGGGAGCGCATCTCCCGGCAGGCAGGCGGCAGCGAGGGCGACGGCTGGATCCGCGCCGAACTCGGCGGCCGCGGCGAACGCTGGGGCCAGATCGTGCTGTGCGGCCACCGCGGCGACACCGCCACCGGACGGCTGCTCGCCGACCGGGCCGCCGAAGCGCTGGTCCTGCACCGCATGCTCGGCGGCAACTCCGCCTGCACCTGGGAGGAGCAGTCCGCGCAGAGCCTGCTCACCGACCTGGTCAGCGGGGTCGTACCGGCCCGCCAACTGCTGCCCCGGGCACGGGCCGCCGGACTGCCCGTCAACCGGCGCACCTTCGTGCCGCTGGTCGTCCGGGACGGCGACCCCGCCCAACTCGACCGGGTGCTCCGCATGCTGGGGCTGCCCGGTATCGTCGCCGAGCTCGCCGACTCGGCAACAGCTGTATTGCTCAGCCTGGCCCGGGACCAGGACGCGACCGTGCTCGCCGCCAACTTCGCCACCCGGCTGCGCTCGGAGGCGCCCGGCACGATCGTGGCCGCCGCCGACCCCCGGGCCGGCTGGGACGACGTACCGGCAGGGCTGCGCGAGGCCCGGCATGTGGCGGAGGCGGTGGCCGACGCCCTCGACCTGCCCGCTGTAGTCCGCCTCCGGGACGTCCATCTGCGCGGTCTGGTACGGCTGTTGCGGGACGACCCGCATGTGCAGTCCTTCGCGGAACGGGAACTGGACGGGCTGCTGGGCGACCCGCAGGAGGATCTCCTGGCGGTCCTGCGCACCTACCTCGCCACCGGCCGCAACAAGTCCCGCACTGCCCAGCTCCACCACGTCTCCCGGCCCGCCCTCTATCGCCGGCTGGAAGCGATACAGGCCCGGCTCGGGGTGGACCTCGACGACTTCGAGCAGGCCGCATCCGTGCACATCGCCCTGCTCGCACACGACGCGCAACAGGGCTGAAACATGCCACGACCTGGGAAAACGGCGGTGAAACATGGGCCCACGAAGAGGTGACACCGTGGCACGCCCGAGGCCCGCAGACGTGACACCGTGCCACTCAAAGCCCGCGTTCGGACTTCCTAGTCTCGCTGCACACCGAGCGACCGGAGGTCCCGATGAGCAGAGTGATCCGCGCCGCCCTCTTCCAGACCGCGTGGACGGGCGACAAGGAATCGATGATCCAGGTACACGAGCAGGCGGCCCGCGACGCGGCCGCGCAGGGTGCTCAAGTCCTGTGCTTCCAGGAGCTGTTCTACGGGCCGTACTTCTGCCAGGTGCAGGACAAGGCGTTCTACGAGTACGCCGAGCAGATCCCCGAGGGCCCGACCGTACGGCGCTTCCAGGCGCTGGCGAAGGAGCTGGGACTGGTCCTCGTACTGCCGATGTACGAGGAGGAACAGCCCGGCGTCCTCTACAACACCGCCGCAGTGATCGACGCCGACGGCTCCTATCTGGGCAAGTACCGCAAGACCCACATCCCCCAAGTGCAGGGATTCTGGGAGAAGTTCTACTTCCGGCCCGGGAACAGCGGCTGGCCGGTCTTCGAGACCGCCGTCGGCAAGATCGGCGTCTACATCTGCTACGACCGCCACTTCCCCGAGGGCTGGCGGGCGCTCGGCCTAGCCGGTGCCGAGATCGTCTTCAACCCCTCGGCCACCTCGCGCGGACTCTCCCGCTATCTGTGGCAGTTGGAGCAGCCCGCGGCGGCCGTCGCCAACGAGTACTTCGTGGGCGCGATCAACCGGGTCGGCGTGGAGGACCTCGGCGACAACGACTTCTACGGCACCACGTACTTCGTGGACCCGGAGGCCCAGTTCGTCGGCGAGGTGGCGAGCGACAAGGAGACCGAACTCGTCGTCCGCGACCTGGATCTCGCCAAGCTGCGAGAAGTCCGCGACCGCTGGCAGTTCTACCGGGACCGGGCGCCGGGGGCGTACGGACCGCTCACGGCGCCGTAAGAGCTCCCGTCAGCGCATCCCACCCAGGGGCGCGGGGATCTGCGCGACCAGCCACCACCAAGCCGCACGCGATCACCGAGGGAGAGGACCCATGACCGGCCAAACAGTAATCCGTGGCGGCCTTGTCATCACCGCGTCCGACGAGGTCCACGCCGACGTCCTGATCGAGGACGGCCGGGTCGCCGCCCTCGCCGTGCCCGGTACGCAGGACTGGAGCGAGGACCGCACGATCGACGCCACGGGCAAGTACGTCATCCCGGGCGGCGTCGACGCCCACACCCACATGGAGCTGCCGTTCGGCGGCACCTTCGCCTCCGACACCTTCGAGACCGGCACCCGGGCCGCCGCCTGGGGCGGTACGACCACCATCGTGGACTTCGCCGTGCAGAGCGTCGGGCACAGCCTGCGCGAAGGGCTCGACGCCTGGCACGCCAAGGCCGAGGGCAACTGCGCCATCGACTACGGCTTCCACATGATCGTCTCCGACGTCAACCAGGACACCCTCAAGGAGATGGACCTGCTGGTCGAGGAGGGCGTCACCTCCTTCAAGCAGTTCATGGCCTACCCGGGCGTCTTCTACTCGGACGACGGCCAGATCCTGCGCGCCATGCAGCGCTCCGCCGAGAACGGCGGACTGATCATGATGCACGCCGAGAACGGCATCGCGATCGATGTGCTGGTGGAGCAGGCGCTGGCGCGCGGGGAGCGGGATCCGCGCTATCACGGGGAGGTCCGCAAGGCCCTGCTGGAGGCCGAGGCGACCCATCGGGCCATCCGGCTCGCGCAGGTCGCGGGAGCGCCGCTGTACGTCGTGCACGTCTCGGCCATGGAGGCGGTGGCCGAGCTGGCGCGGGCGCGCGACGAGGGGCTGAACGTCTTCGGCGAGACGTGCCCGCAGTATCTGTTCCTGTCCACCGACAACCTCGCCGAGCCTGACTTCGAGGGCGCGAAGTACGTGTGCAGCACGCCGTTGCGGCCGCGCGAGCACCAGGCCCAACTCTGGAAGGGCCTCAGGACCAACGACCTCCAGGTCGTCTCCACCGACCACTGCCCCTTCTGCTTCGTCGGCCAGAAGGAGCTGGGCCGCGGCGACTTCTCCAAGATCCCCAACGGGCTGCCGGGCGTGGAGAACCGGATGGACCTGCTCCACCAGGCCGTTGTCGACGGGCACATCTCGCGCCGCCGCTGGATCGAGATCGCCTGCGCCACCCCGGCCCGGATGTTCGGGATGTACCCGAAGAAGGGCACCATCGCGCCGGGCTCCGACGCCGACATCGTGATCTACGACCCTCAGGCCGAGCAGGTCATGTCGGCCGAGACCCATCACATGAACGTCGACTACTCGGCCTACGAGGGCAAGCGCACCACCGGCCGGGTGGAGACGGTCCTCTCCCGCGGTGAAGTCGTCATCAGCGAGCGGGAGTACACCGGCCGCGCCGGGCACGGCGTCTACACCCCCCGCTCCACCTGTCAGTACCTCAACTAGGAGTGGCGCACATGGACTTCGGACTCGTCCTGCAGACCGACCCGCCGGCCTCGAAGGTCATCAGCCTGATGAAGCGGGCCGAGCGCAACGGCTTCACGCACGGCTGGACCTTCGACTCGGCCGTGCTGTGGCAGGAACCGTTCGTGATCTACAGTCAGATCCTATCCAACACCACCAAGCTGACGGTCGGACCCATGGTCACCAACCCGGGCACCCGCACCTGGGAAGTCACCGCCTCCACCTTCGCCACCCTCAACGACATGTTCGGCAACCGCACGATCTGCGGGATCGGCCGCGGCGACTCCGCGATGCGGGTGGCCGGACGCAAGCCCAACACCCTCGCCCGGATCAGCGAGGCCATGAAGGTCATCCGCGCCCTCGCCCGCGGCGACGAGGCCGACCTCGGCGGCACGGTCGTCCACTTCCCGTGGATCAAGGAGGGCGCCGAACTCCCGGTCTGGATGGCCGCGTACGGGCCGAAGGCGCTGAGGATGACCGGCGAGGAGGCGGACGGATTCATCCTCCAGCTCTCCGACCTCTATCTCACCGAGTACATGGTCAAGGCGGTCAAGGACGCGGCGGCCGCGGCCGGCCGTGACCCCGGGGACGTGAAGATCTGCGTCGCCGCCCCCGCCTACGTCACCGCGGACGACTCGCCCGAGGCGCTCGCCCACGCGCGGGAGCAGTGCCGCTGGTTCGGCGGGATGGTCGGCAACCATGTCGCCGACCTGGTGTCCAAGTACGGCGAGCACTCCGCCGCCGTACCCGACGAACTCACCGACTACATCAAGGCCCGTGAGGGCTACGACTACTCGCACCACGGCCGCGCCGACAACCCCGACACCGCCTTCGTGCCCGACGAGATCGTCGACCGCTTCTGTGTCATCGGGCCGGTCGAGAAGCACATCGAGAAGCTGACCGCCCTGCGTGAGCTGGGCGTCGACCAGTTCGCCGTCTACGACATGCACGACGCCCAGGAAGCCGTCATCGACGCGTACGGCGCGCAGGTCATCCCCGCGCTCAACGGCTGAACTCCCTTCCCACAGCTCCCCCTTCCCGCCGTTCCCGGGAAGGGGGCCAGGACGCTTCCCTCAGCGCACCCCCCGGCGCCATCCGCACGGCCTCTCCCGTCCCACCGTCCCTGATTGGCCTGCCCATGACCGACACCGCTCCCACGGCGATACCGCCGTCCTCCCAAGTCACCCTCGCCGACGGCCGGGTGGAGCTCACCCCGGGGTCCCCGCTGCCCAGCGGTCCGTACGCCAACGACGACCTGCTCCCGGTCCCGGTGGAGAAGCGGACCTGGACCACGTACAACTTCTCCGCGCTCTGGGTCGGCATGGCCCACAACACGGCCTCCTGGACCCTCGCTTCGGGTCTGATCGCGGTCGGCATGGACTGGAAGCAGGCCGTGCTCACCATCGCGCTGGCCAATGTCATCGTGCTGGTGCCGATGCTGCTCACCGGACACGCGGGGCCCAAGTACGGCATCCCCTTCCCGGTGTTCGCACGCGCCTCCTTCGGCATCCGCGGCGCCAACCTCCCGGCTGTCGTACGGGCGTTGGTGGCCTGTGGCTGGTTCGGCATCCAGACCTGGATCGGCGGGGAGGCGATCTTCTTCCTGGCCGGGAAGCTGATCGGCGACGGCTGGGCGGACGCCGGGAAGATCGGCGGATACGCCTGGACCATGTGGCTGTCGTTCGCGATCTTCTGGGCGATCCAGGTCGCGATCATCTACCGGGGTATGGAGACCATCCGCCGGTTCGAGAACTGGGCCGCTCCGTTCGTGCTGGTCGGCGCCTTCGTGATGCTGTGGTGGATGAGCGACAAGGCCGGCGGCTTCGGTCCGCTGCTGGACCAGCCCTCCAAGCTGGGCTGGGGCGGCGACTTCTGGAAGCTGTTCTGGCCGTCCCTCATGGGCATGATCGGCTTCTGGTCCACGCTGTCGCTGAACATCCCGGACTTCACCCGGTACGGGAAGAGCCAGAAGGCCCAGACGTGGGGGCAGGCGCTCGGACTGCCCACGACCATGACGCTGTTCGCGTTCCTGTCGGTGATGGTCACCTCCGGCTCGGCGGCCGTCTACGGCGAGCCGATCTGGGACCCGGTGCAACTCGCCGCCAAGACCGACAACGTGGTCGGACTGCTCTTCGCCCTGGTGACCGTGCTGGTGGCGACCCTGTCGGTGAACATCGCCGCCAACCTGGTCTCGCCGGCCTTCGACTTCTCCAACATCGCGCCCCGCAGGATCAGTTTCCGCACCGGCGCCCTCGCCACCTGTGTGCTCGGCGTGCTGATCTTCCCCTGGAAGCTGTACTCCGACCCGCAGGGCTACATCTTCACCTGGCTCGGTCTGGTGGGCGGTCTGCTCGGCACGGTCGCCGGCATCCTCATCGCCGACTACTGGATCCTGCGCCGGGGCCGCCTGGACCTGACCGACCTGTACCGCGCCGGCGGGCGCTACTGGTACGAGGGCGGCTGGAACTGGCGGGCGGTCGTGGCGTTCCTGACCGGTGGCGTGCTGGCCATCGGCGGCGCGAACTTCGATCCGCTGATCGACGGCACCCCCGTCCCGGCGCTGTCCTCGCTCGCGGACTACGGCTGGGCGGTGGGCCTCGGCACCTCGATGGTGCTGTATCTCCTGCTGATGCTGGCGCGCGGCCGGGACGAGAGCACCGTCTGACGCACCGGCCGGAGGACGGTCAGGCCTTCTGGCCGTCCTCCAGCGCCCCCACCGCGTCCTTGGCGGCCTTGATGGCGCCCTTGTTGATCTCGTCCGAGCTGGGCGCGCCCTTGGACTCGAAGTCGCTGCCGTTGTACGTGACGACGACCAGCGCGTTGGACGCCCGGACCAGCACGACGCCCTCGCGGGTCTCCTGCTTGTCCTCGGTGGTCAGATTCACCACCGAATAGCCGACGTCACCGAGGCCCGGAACATCCCCTCCGCCGCTCTTGTCCTTGATGCGCTGTTCGTACGCGTTCTGTGCCGATTCATCCGACTCCTTGATCTCGAAGGAGACATCGAGCCAGCGGTAGTCGTATCCCTTGAGCGCGTTCCAGGAGCAGGTGCGGCGCAGCTTGGTGTCGGTCGACGGGATCTCCTTGCCCGCGGTCTTGGCGCCCGGGACCAGTGAGGTGACCGTCTTGGAGGACACGCTGTCGCAGGGCGCGGGAGCGCCGGTGTACGTCTTCGACGCGGCGGACGTGGAGGGTGCGGATTCGGACTGACTCTCCGTCTTCTCCTGTGCCTGCGTCTGGGGGTCGGCGGCCGGTGCCGGGGCGAACGGGCCGGACGTCAGCGCCCAGCCCGCCGCGGCGAGCACCACGACGGGGGACAGGCGGGCGGTCAGGGCGAGTGGCAGTGAAAGGGGGCGCACGGCGCACTTTTCGTGGGGGACGGTGCGGAGGAGTCCACACTGCGGACGGAACGGCAGTGTTGCACGACTGCCTGTGGGGCGGAAGTGTCAACTCGCTCCGTGCGCGCGCGGTGACGGAGGCCAACCGGTCGCGCGGTGAATGCCCGATTATGTCCGCGCGGTCGACCGGCTCAGCGCGGACTCGATCCGGTCGACCGCGGTGAAGGCGCCGTAGGCCACCAGGTGCACCAGACAGTGGTCGGTGTGCTCCGGCCGCCGCCAGGCCGCCACGTCCTCGTCGGTGATGCGGTACGGCGCGAGGGCGGCCAGCAGCGCGAGCCGCGCCCCCGGCCGCTCCCGGCGGTCCGGGATGCCCTCCAGGGCGAGCCCCGGGTGCCGCCCGTCCCAGTGCCACATCGTCTCCAGTACGAGGGCCTGGTCGTCCGCGTCGAGCAGGTCGGCGCCGGTCATGGCCGCCTTGAGCAGCGCCGCGTACGCCGGGCCGACGGCGGTGTCACCCGCCCAGGCGGGGGCCTCGCCGGGGTCGGCGCGGTCCAGCAGCGCCAGCGCGTCACCGGGCCGGGCCGGGCGGCGCACGGTCCGCGAGAGCGTACGGCCCGCGAGGCTGCGGACCGCGCGGAAGCGCTCGGCGTTGCCGGGCAGCATCTGCTCGGTCAGCAGGGCCGACACGATGCGGTTGATGAAGTGGAACGACAGCGCGGTGCCGAGATACCCGGGGGCGTGCTCCCGCGGGAAGGGGTACGGCTTGGACGCCGGGCTCGGGACGCGGGTCCCCTTGCCCCACTCCAGCACGCGCGCGTGCTCCTTGTTCTCCGGGCGTTCGCCCCGCGCGAGGCGCTCGGCGAGGGCGTGGTCTCCGGTGGCATGCAGCAGCACGGTGTGGGCGGTCACGCAGAACGGGCACTGGTTGGCCTGCGACACCCCGAACGCCGCGATCTCCTTGCCGGTCCGGCCGCCCGGTCCCGCGATCAGCGACTCGCGCATCAACGCCCAGGTGGCGGTGAGCAGTTCCGGCGCCGAGGACAGCACCACGAAGGTGACCGGTTCGTCGATGCCGAAGTCGCGGGAGAGCTGCTCGTAGACCTCGGCGACGCGTCCGGTGGCCGCCTTGGGCGGCTGGGGCTTGGTGTAGCGGAAGGCTGTGGTCATGGGCAGCAGAGTGCGCCGCGGGCGGGCGCCCGGTCGTCGTACGGCCGAAGGGAGTTGCGGCTGCGCCGGCCGGGCCGTGCCGGGCCGGGGAGTACTGCGCCGGGAGTAGTCCGGGAGTTGTCCACAGGTCTGACGCCGGTGTCGGCGGATGCGTCTACTGTGCGGTCATGAGCGGGATCACGGTCACACGCAGGCATCTCGCCGACGCGGCCCTGGCGGTCGTGGTCGGCGCCCTCGTGCTGACCACGGCCGCCTTCGACCAGGACACGGCGCCGGTCGACTACGTGCTCATGGTCGTGGGCTGCGTGGCGCTGGGGTTCTACCGGGCGGCACCGCGCGCCGTCCTGGCGGTGGCGTCGGTCAGCGGCGCCGCGTACGTCCTGCACGCCCAGCCGGGGACGCTGGCCGCCCTGCCCGTCATCGGCGCCGTGCACACCGCGGCCCGGGTCGGGCACCGGGCGCTCGCCGCGGCGGGCGGCGGGGTGTTCCTGGCGGCGTACCTGGCGACCGGGCCCGGCACCCAGGAGGTGCTGGAGAAGTCCGCGCTGCTCGCGGGCTGGTTCCTGTGCGCCGTGGTGACCGGGCTCGCCGACCGCAACTGGCAGGCGTATCTGCGCCAGACCGAACAGCGCGCCCTGGAGGCCGAGCGCACCCGGGAGGAGGCCGCCCTGCGCCGCGCCGGGGAGGAACGCCTGCGCATCGCCCGGGAGTTGCACGACTCGCTCACCCACAGCATCTCCATCGTGAAGCTCCAGGCCGGAGTCGCCGTGCACCTCGCCCGCAAGCGGGGCGAGGAGGTGCCGCCCGCGCTGCTCGCCATCCAGGAGGCGAGCGGGGAGGCGATGCGCGAACTGCGGGCCACCCTGGAGGTGCTGCGCACCGACGAGCCCACCGGAACCCCGGCGCTGCTCGTGGAGCGGGCACGGGCGGCGGGACTGGCGGCAGAGCTGGCGGTGACCGGCACCGAGCGCCCCCTGCCCGCGACCGTGGACCGGGCCGTGTACCGCATCGTCCAGGAGGCGCTCACCAACGCCGCACGCCACGCGGGGCAGGCGAAGGTCCGCGTCGAACTCACCTATGGCCCCGAGGAACTGGAGATACGGGTGGAGGACGACGGAAACGCCGTCCCGGACCGGCCGCCCGTGCCCGGCATCGGCCTCACCGGTATGCGGGAGCGGGTCACGGCACTCGGCGGCACCCTGCACGCCGGGCCGCGCGAGGAGGGCGGATTCTCGGTACGGGCCCAACTGCCGCTGGGGGAGCCGGTACGGCTGGGGGAGACGAGATGATCAGGGTCGCGCTGGTCGACGACCAAGCGCTGATGCGGGCCGGGTTCCGGGCCCTGCTGGAGGCCGAGGACGGCATCGAGGTGGTCGGCGAGGCGGCAGACGGGGAGCGCGGCGTGGCCCTGATCCGCGCCGAGGTGCCCGACATCGCGCTGATCGACGTCCAGATGCCGGTGATGACGGGCATCGAGGCCACCCGCCGGATCGCCGCCGACCCCGCGCTCGCGGACGTCCGCGTGGTGATCCTCACCAACTACGGCCACGACGAGTACGTCTTCGAGGCGCTGCGCGCGGGCGCCAGCGGCTTTCTGCTGAAGGACACCGAACCCGCCGATCTGCTCCAGGCGATCGAGGTCGTGGCCCGTGGCGAGGCGCTGCTCTCCCCGTCCGTCACCCGCACCCTCATCGGCGAGTTCGTGGCCCGGCCCCCGGACCGGGCCACCGCCCCCGGTCTGGAAGGCCTCACCCGCCGCGAACGCGAGGTGACCGCGCTGGCCGCGCGCGGGCTCAGCAACGAGGAGATCGCCGAGCACATGGTGATCAGCCCCTTCACGGCCAAGACCCACGTCAGCCGCGCGATGACCAAGCTGGGCGCCCGGGACCGCGCCCAACTGGTCGTGTTCGCCTATGAGTCGGGCCTGGTGACGGCACGCGGCGGGAGCTGACCCGGGTGGTCCCTCTCAGGACTTGCGGGCCACGCCGCCGTAGACGTCCGTGGGCTCGGGGGTGATGCCGGGCTCGGGGCGCCACAGGGGGCAGGAGACGATGCCCGGCTCCAGCAGCTCCAGGCCCTCGTAGTAGGCGGCGATCTGCCGCGGGCTGCGCAGGACGTACGGGATGGCGCCGGTGTCGTCGTAGCCCTGCTGGGCGCGCTTGAGTTCCGCGTCGGTGTCCGTGCTGTCGTAGTGGACGAAGTAACTGCCGGACGGCAGCACGGCCTGCAGGCGACGGACGATGGAGATGGCCTCCTCGTAGTCCTGGACGTGACCGAGGATGCCCATCAGCATCAGGGCGACCGGCTGGTCGAAGTCCAGGAACCGGCGTGCCGCCTCGATGATCTTCTCGGGGTCGTGCAGGTCGGCGTCGATGTACTCGGTGATGCCCTCGTTGGTGCTGGTGAGCAGGGCTTCGGCGTGCCGCAGCACCAGGGGGTCGTTGTCGACGTAGACGATGCGCGACTCGGGTGCCACCCGCTGGGCGACCTGGTGGGTGTTGTCGTAGGTGGGCAGGCCGGTGCCGATGTCGAGGAACTGGCGGATGCCGAGCTCGCCGGCCACGAAGGACACCGTGCGGATCAGGTACTGCCGGGAGGCGCGGGCCATGGTCTCGATGTTCGGCGCGATCTCGCGGTAGGCGTCGCCCGCCTCCCGGTCGACGTCGTAGTTGTCCTTGCCACCCATCCAGTAGTTCCAGATACGGGCCGAGTGGGGCACCGTGGTGTCGATCTTGGACAGGGCTTCCTGGTCGGGGGAGGGCTGGCCGTCTGCCATGGGAATTCTCCTGCCGTGCGTCACGCGGTCGGTCACTAACCTACCGTCAACTTCGGTTTGTTCCCCGCGACTTCGAGAGGTGCGGGACCACGCGCGGGGGATGCGCGGTCGAGGGCTTCCCGCGTCGAGAGTGACGACGGGTACGTGCTGGGAGAGCGTGCGGAACACCCGGGTGTAGGCATCGGCCGCCTCGGTGAAGTCCGTGGCGGCGGTCCGGGGAGGATGCCGGGGCGCCGTCAGATGGATGAGGGCCCCGTCGCGTTCGGCCACGGACTCGGCGAAGTCGAGCGCCTGGATCCAGGACACACGGGACTCGCCGCGCAGCAGCGGCCCGTAGACGAGTTCATGGATGATGCTGCCGTCGAGCGCCAGCCGGCCCGGTCCGGCGAAGAGTTCGCGGTACGGCCGGGTCGGGTCCACATGGTGCAGGCGATCCGCGCCGCCTCTGATCAGGAAGCCGTGTCCGGCCAGCTCGGTGATCAGCTCGCTCCTGCCGATGCCGTCGGCGCTCTCGACGACGAGAGTGCTGCACCGGGTGAGGGCCTCCTGGAGGTTCATGCGGTGAGGCCGGAGCGGGGCGACGTGTGCATACCACTTCCTTCGGGCACCGGACCCGCTCAGTGTGAGCGGATAACCCGCACGGCAGGAGGGCGCGCGCGGGTTGTCCGGTAGTGCGGGCGTAGTGGTGCGTCGCTCAGGCGACCAGGAAGTCCGCCTGGCCCGCCTTGGCCCCTTCGAGGAACACGATCATCTCGTCGCGGGAGTAGACCAGCGCGGGACCGTCGGGGTCCGTGGACTGGCGGAAGGCGACGCTTCCGTCGGGCAGCCGCTTCGCCTCGACGCAGCTGCCGCCGTTGGTGCCGCTCCAGGGCTTGTGCCAGCCCTGGGTGCCCAGATCGGTGGCCGGCATGCCGCTGTAGATCGGGTCCATGGATTCCATGGTCACAACTCCTTACGCAGTTCGGCCAGGATTGCCCTGGTTCGTGCGACCGGCTCCGCCTGGACGGACATCCGGTCCAGTACCTCTAGGTAGTTGACGACGTCCGCGGGCCGGTCGACGTAGACCGCGCCGGCCAGGTTCTCCGTGTAGACGACGTCCGGGAGTTCGGAGAATCCGAAGCGGAAGTGGTGGAAGGGGCCGAAGGCGCCCGGGTGGGCACCGGCCGAGAACCGCATGATCTGGATCCGGACCTTGGGCAGGTCCAACGCCTCGTCGATCCGGTCGATCTGAGCCCGCATCACCTCGGGACCGCCGACCGGCCTGCGCAGCACCGTCTCGTCGAGGACGGCCCAGACGGCCGGCGCCTCCGGCTTGGTGAGCAGGTCCTGGCGCCTGAGCCGCAGATCGACGCGGCGGGATATGTCCTCCTTCGACTCGTTGGGGAAGCCGACCCGCATCAGCGCGGTGACGTAGTCGTGGGTCTGCAGCAGACCGGGGACGTAGTGCGGTTCGTAGAGACGGATGACGGTGGCTTCGCTCTCCAGGCTCACGTACGCCTGGAACCAGTCCGGGAGTACGTCGCGGTACTGGTACCACCAGCCGGGTTCGTTGGCCTTCCGGGCCAGTTCGAGAAACCCCTCGGTCTCCTCCGCCGGGACCCCGTAGGTGCGCAGCAGCTCCTTCACGTACGGGATGCGGAGTTTGACCTCGGCCTTCTCGATCCGGCGGACCGTGAGCGGGGTGACCTCGATCGCCCGTGCCGCGTCCTCGAACGACACACCGGCCTCCACCCGCAGCTGCTTCAGCCGCTTGCCGAGGACCATCCGCAGGACAGTCGGTGCGCTGCCGCCCGAGCGGTTCTCGCTCACGTTCTACCTCCCTGAGCGGCCGTCACAGCGTGCAGTGTGCCACGCGGTCGACGACAGAGACAGAGCGATGAGGATCGAATCGAAATTATCAGAACGCCAGTTGCGAATCGAGCGTGTAGGCAACCATAGTGATCGTGGGACCTGCCGCACGGGTCGGCGCGCCGAGGCCAACTGCGCGCGGTCCGCACGGACTTGAGGAACCGGCAAGGGCGTATCCGCACACGAGCGAGGCGAGACCTGGATGGCCACCGTCACCGAGGGACACGCAAGGAGCCAGGGCAAGGGGAACGCCTGCGCCAACAAGGCACTGGCGTCCGCGCTGAAGGAGTCCGGCTGTTCCTATGCCTCACTCGCCCTCCGGGTCAACGATCTCGGACACCGGCAGGGCCTTGACTCCAACTACGACAAGACGTCGGTCACCCGCTGGCTCCAGGGACAGCAACCACGCGGCGAGACGCCGGGGTTGATCGCCGCGGTGCTGTCCGAGCGGCTCGGCCGCGCCGTGTCACCCGCGGACCTCGGCTTCCAGCGCGATCAGCAACGCCCGGTCGCGGGACGGTCGTTGGTCTACGACGAGGACGTGGCGGAAGCCCTCCACACGCTCGCCGAACTGGGCTCGACCGACATCTCCCGCCGCAGCCTGCTCGGCCCCGCACCCTTCGTCGTCGGCGCCCTGGCCAACCCTCAGCGCGAGTGGCTGCTGTGGTTACTGGAGGACCAGGACGGCGGCCGTCCGACGCGGGTGTCCGACGGGGGACCGGTCGAGCAGGTGCACGCGATGATCGCCCTGTTCGACCAGATGGACAACCACTACGGCGGCGCCGGTGTCCGCACCAGCATCGTGCACTACCTGGCCACGGAGGTCGTCCCCATGCTCCAGCGGCGCGGCACACCCCCGCCCGAGCAGCGCCTGCTGTACGCCGCCGCGGCCAGGCTCGCCGCGATGGCCGGCTGGAGCTCTTACGACGCCGCGGAGTACGGGCTGGCCCAGCGCTACATGACCCAGGCGCTGAGGCTGTGCGCCGAGAGCCGTGACCGGGTGCTGGGCGGGCAGATTCTCGCCGGTCTGTCCCATCTGGCCACCAACCTCGGCCGCCCGGACGAGGGAGTGTCCCTGGCCCGCGCGGGCATCGCCACCGCCAAGGGAGCGGGCAGCCCGCTGGGCCTGATGCGCCTGCACGCCATGTCGGCCCGCGGACACGCGGCCCAGGGCGATGCCGGCCGGGCGGGCGAGGCCCTGCGTCGGGCCGAGCGTCAACTGGGCGCCAGCCGGGGCGCCGACCAGGAGTCACCCTGGGTGCGTTTCCTCGACGACCACTATCTGGCGGCCGAGTCCGCGCTCTGCTTCCGCGACCTGGGGCTCGCCGCCCAGGCCGAGCGCACGGCGAGCGACTCGGTGAACGCCAACGCCGACCGGCGCAGGCGCCAGGCCATCAGCCGCTCCGTGCTGGCCACGGCCCACCTTCAGCAGAACCGGCTGGACGAGGCCATCGGCACCGCCTCCGAGGCACTCGACACGCTCACCACCGTGCACAGCGAGCGGTCCGTCCAGGCCCTGCGCGACTTCCGCAAGCGGCTGGACTCCCGCCGCCACGAGCCGCTCGTGCACGAGTTCGTGCGCCGGTCCCAGACGGTCCTGGGGGCCGTGGCATGAGCGGGCCGTCGCGATGAAGCCACTACGCGCCCGCAACCGGACAACCCGTACACCCCCTGGCCCGGGTCGGTTACGGGACTGTTGGCTGCACAGGCAGCCCTTGCCTTTCCGACCGCGCTGCGGCCATCAGGAGGATCAATGACGGCATCCGGAGCACAGCCCCGCACGCCGTCACCCTCGCACCGGACGGGGCATGCCGTGATCTCCATGAGCAGACCGCCACGCCTGCACGCCGCGATCCCCGCCAGCCCCGCTCAGGCCGCTCGCGTGCGGCGCCTGGTCACCGAGCACCTCCGCCGGCTGCCCTCGGCGACCGGTCACCTGGACGACGTCGTACTGGCCACGGACGAGCTGTTCACCAACGCGGTACGGCACGCCGGCACCGGCCCGGACGATCTGATCACCCTCACCATCGACTGCCGGGAGTCCGAGCTTCGGGTGACGATCGCCGACCGCTCACCCGCCCTGCCGCGGATGCACGCGTCGGACGAGGCCGCGGAGTCCGGACGCGGACTGGCCATCGTGGCCGCGCTGGCCGACGACTGGGGCATCGCGCCCGCGGATCCCGGCACCCCGGGCAAGCGGGTGTGGTTCGCGCTACGGCTCGGAGCGGCGCCGTGAAGCCCATGTCGGGCCGCCCCGTACTCACGCCCGTACGCACCGGTCCCGACTCCGCGCATCCGGAGCCCGCGGTCCCCTGGATGCTCCCCGCTCTGGCGGCCGCCCTCGGTACCGAGCTGCGGTGCCGCGCGGACCAGGAACAGGACCTGATGCGGCGGGCCCAGGCCGCACCCACCGAGCGGCGCCGACGCGACATCGTCGAGTGCCGCCACGCCAACACCGAGGCGCTCAAGGCCATCGTCCGCACCCACGGCTGGCCGACCACCGACCAGGTGGGCGACCCCGCCTCGACGGCGGCGCTGATGATCCTGCTGCACGCCCCGGATCTGGACTTCCAGCTCCGCTGCCGCGACCTGATCGCCGAGGCCGTCCTGGAGGGGCGCTGCTCCGCCGTCCACCTCGCGTACATCGCCGACCACTGCGCCGTGGAACAGGGCCAACCCCAGTTCTACGGCACGCGCGTCAGCCCCGAGACGCTTCGCCCCTACCCGGTGCGGCAGCCGCAGACCCTGGACGAGCGCAGACACGATGTCGGCCTGGGGCCGCTCGCCGAGCAGACGCGGGCGCTGCGCCGGGTCGCCGACCCGAGGTCATGACCGCTGCGGGCGGGCCGTCCGGTCGTGCCAGGCGTGCAGCAGGTAGCGGATCTTGCTGGGGTGCTGGCCGGTGGTGTCGGCCGTGACGGGAATGGAGCAACCGGCGATGAGGTGCAGCACGACCGCCTGATACTCCAGCGTGCGGTTGGTGTTCAGGGGCAGCGGCGGAGTGCGGGCGTCGATACAGCGGGTGAAGTGCTCCCAGGCGCGGGCCGTGGGGTTGGGATGGCTGACTATGGCCGACCAGTGGGCCACCACATCGCCGAAGGCCTCGCGGACAGCGGCCGTCGCGTCCTCGGGCGGCAGGTGGGCACCGGCGTAGGCGAGGTAGTGGGGGTGGTGCAGGGCGTGGAAGGCGAGGAAGGCGGGCGGCAGGTCGACTGCCGGGGGTTCGGGATGGGTGAGGCGCACGGGTTCCTCCCCTGGGGCGGCGGTGAGATGGACGGAGGACCGTCACCGGGAGCGCGTGGTGGCGGTCGGCCACAGGCGCTCGGTGTCGGAGAGATCGCCGTTCAGGGCGAGGACGAGGCGGCCGGTGGTGTCCCGGTCGGGCACCCGCGGGTCGCCGAGGCCACGGGCGGTGGTGCCCACGCTCAGCGCACCGGCGGTGGCGTCCCGGCGCTTCCACGGATCGGGCCGGCCCGTGGACAGGTACAGCGAGCGCAGAACGGTGTTCAGGCGCGCGGCCGCTGATTCCGGATCGGTGGTGGGCGGGGGAGGATCCGGCTCGGGCCGTACGGACGCCTCCCACAGGGGACGCAGCTGCCCGGGGTCGACCCGGTACGCCTCGGCGAGGCGCTCGATGACGGGCCAGGACGGGCGCCGCGTCCCCGCCGCGATCTTCGAGAGGTAGGACGGGGAGATCAGCGCGTAGTCGGCGATCTCCCGCATCGTCTGTCCGCTGCGGCGCTGGAGCCGCGAGATCCTGATGGCCAACTGATTGGCGGCGGCGTCCGGTTGGGGCAGGGGACCCGGCGGCGCCTCGGCGGAGCCCGGTGCGGTACCGGCCGGCCACAGGGCGGCGCGCGGTGACGTACCGCGGGTGTGCGTGGCCACCGCCGCGCGTGCGTCCCGGTTCTTCTCCCAGCGCTCCAGCGCTTCGGCGGTCCACTTCTTGCGCAGCCGGTGCGAGCTGACACTCAGGGCGTCCCCCATGGCCTCCCAGGATTCGCCGCGGGCCCGGCCACGACGCACCAGTGCCGCCTCAAGGTCCTCGAACTGGCGCATGAGACCGGAGTACTTGTGCAGCAGGTGTGCGGAGGTGGTCTCCTCGTCGACGTCGGAGATCAGGTCTCCGGCCTGGTTCCGGACTTGGCGCCCGATCTCGACGACGGAGTCGTCGAGGGACGGATCGGGAGGAGGTGCCGGTTTGCGGCGCAGTGCGGCGCCGCACGAGGGGCTGCAGTACTTGGAGGGGCGGCCGGGGCTCACCTTCTTCTCGAACGTCCTGCCGCAGTTGGCGCAGCTCCTGGTGCGAGTGGCGGATGCTGCCATCGTCCTTGCAGACCCTTTCGGGGGATGAACGGGCACGTATTTCGGGGAACCCGCGGGCCGTTGGCGGCCCTTTTCGCAGTAAATCGCGGTGCCCGTGCGATGAATGGGGGGTGCGGTGGCGGTGGCAGCCGGCCCTGGGCGTGCCACCGCCGTATGGCTGCTCGCGACTGCTCAGCCGACCTGAACTCGCCGGTGGACGGCTTGAGTTCCCCTGGCGACAGCAGCCGCGGTGATGACCGGCGCGGTCACCTGCCACCCCCCGGTCGTCCCCGCCGACGTGACGAGCGGCCCCACCGCCGGCGCGACGCGGAAGCCGCCTCGCACGGTGACAGCCAAGTCATCGGCCTGCGCGCAACCTGGGAGCGAAAACGGAGACATGATAATTTCAAGCTTCGTCGCCGCCGGCCCCTCGGGGCCGGGGAGACGATAGCGATTCCATGGCATCGAACTTCCTTTCGCGAAATGGTGCTGCGGATCGTGAATCTGATGTGACCGGCAGGCCCTGGCTCGGATTGGACCCCCGCCAGGGCCTGCGGCTTCCCGGATTCAAACGCCGGTTCCCGGACACTACTTCGACCCCGGACTGTCGCGCCATCGCCACGGAAAGTTATGGCCAGAGACAGCCACAGCGAGTCGACAAATCCCCGACGGCGACCGGGAAGCCGCTGCATAACGCACCTAAAAGCGCACGCTCCGGTTGCGAAAGAGATCAATCAATGAACGAACAACAATGGTCATTAGATCGGTTAATGCCACGGATCGTGGCGACCGGCGGCTGCGCTGATGACCGGTTCGGCCCGTGTGAACCCGGGAACCTGTTCGGATGTCGATCGCGACGTCCCAGTCAACTCCCGTGAGAGGCCCTATGTTCACCACCCGCCCCACGCTCCAGGGCACCTTCGGCATGGTGTCCTCCACCCACTGGCTGGCCTCCCAGTCGGCGATGGCCGTCCTGGAGGACGGCGGGAACGCCTACGACGCCGCCGTGGCCGCAGCGTTCGTGCTGCACGTCGTCGAGCCGCACCTCAACGGCCCGGCCGGCGAGGTCCCGATGCTGCTCGCCCCGGCCGGCGGTGAGGCACGGGTGCTGTGCGGACAGGGCGTCACCCCGGCCGGTGCGACCGTCGCGCACTACCGAGGGCTCGGCCTGGACCTCGTCCCCGGCACCGGCCCCCTCGCCGCCGCCGTGCCCGGCGCCTTCGACGCCTGGCTGCTGCTGCTCCGCGACCACGGCACCAAGTCCCTCGCCGACGTCCTCAAGTACGCCATCGGCTACGCCGAACACGGGCACCCGCCCGTGGAGAACGTCGGCGCCACCGTCGAGGCGGTACGGGAGCTGTTCACGACGGAGTGGACGACATCGGCCGAGGTGTACCTGCCGGACGGACAACCGCCGCGCCCCGGCCGCCTGTTCCGCAACCCCGCCCTCGCCGCCACCTGGAAGCGCCTGCTCGCCGAGGTGGCCGGGGCGGGGGACCGGGAGGCGCGGATCGAGGCGGCCCGCCGGGTGTGGCGCACCGGATTCATCGCCGAGGCGCTCGTCCGGCAGGCCGCCAGGCCCACCCTCGACACCAGCGGCGAACGGCACACCGGCACCCTCACCGGCGACGACCTCGCCGGGTGGTCCGCCACCTACGAGGCGCCGGTGACCTACGACTGGAACGGCTGGACCCTGTGCAAGGCCGGACCCTGGAGCCAGGGACCGGTGCTGCTCCAGCAGTTCGCCCTGCTCCGCGCCGAACTGCCCGCCCACGGCTCCGCCGACTACGTCCACCTGCTGATCGAGAACTGCAAGCTCGCCATGGCCGACCGGGAGGCCTGGTACGGGGACGCGGCCGAGGTGCCGCTGGGCGAGCTGCTCTCCGAGGGGTACAACGCGGAGCGGCGGGCGCTCGTCGGCGACAAGGCGTCCTGTGAGCTCCGGCCCGGCAGCCCCGGGGGCCGTACGCCCCGGGTGAGCGCGTACGCGCGCGTGGTGCTCGACGAGGAGGCCACCGCGCCGGGCGCCGGTGAGCCGACGGTCGCCCGGTACCCGGTGCGGGGGGAGCCGGACGTCACCCCCGACGGCGTCACCCGTGGCGACACCTGCCACCTCGACATCGTCGACCGCTGGGGCAACATGATCGCGGCCACGCCCAGCGGGGGCTGGCTCCAGTCCAACCCCGTCGTGCCCGAACTGGGCTTCCCGCTCGGCACCCGGCTCCAGATGACCTGGCTGGAGGAGGGCCTTCCGGCCACGCTGACCCCCGGGCGCCGCCCGCGCACCACCCTCTCGCCCTCCCTCGCCCTGCGCGACGGAGAACCCGTACTGGCCTTCGGTACGCCCGGCGGCGATCAGCAGGACCAGTGGCAGCTGCACTTCTTCCTGGGCGTCGCACTGCGCGAGCGGGTGCGCGGCGGACCGGACCTCCAGGGCGCGATCGACGCCCCGAACTGGCACAACGACAGCTTCCCCAGCTCCTTCCACCCGCGCGGGACGCGACCGGGCAGCGTCACCGTGGAGGCCCGCACGGACCCCGAGGTGATCGAGGAGCTGATCGCGCGCGGGCACCGGGTGACCGTGGGGGATCCCTGGTCGGAGGGGCGGCTGTGCGCGGTGGCGCGGGATCCGCGGACCGGGGTGCTGTCGGCGGGGGCGAACCCGCGGGGCACGCAAGGGTACGCCGTGGGACGGTGACGTGGAACACTCGCGGCAAACCCGCGTATTCATGCCGATTCCACCCGGCGTACACCACCCCGGCGAGGATTGTCAGTGCCGCATGTTCTTATGGGGGACATGATCGTAGACACGGAAACCATCGACGAGTTTCTCGCTCGGCGCTCCTCCGACGTGGAGGAAGCCGTCCGCCAGGCCGCTGCTCTGGAAATCATGCCGCGCTGGCGCAGGCTCGCCGCGCACGAGGTCGACCAGAAGAGCGGCCCCCACGACCTGGTGACCGACGCCGACCGAAGGGCCGAGCAGTACCTCACCGGGGCGCTCGGCGCGCTGCTGCCCGGCTCCGTCGTGGTCGGCGAGGAGGCGGTGCACGCCGACCCCGCGACCTACGGCGCGCTCCAGGGCGCCGCGCCGGTCTGGATAGTCGACCCCGTCGACGGCACCCGCCAGTTCGTGCACGGCGACCCCGGCTTCTGCACCCTGGTCGCCCTGGTCCAGCACGGCGAACTGCTCGCCTCCTGGACCTACGCCCCGGCCCGCGACCAACTGGCCACCGCGATACGCGGCAAGGGCGCCTTCCTCGACGGCGAGCGCCTGAACTCCGGTGCCCCGGACCCCGGCCGCGACCTCCGCGTGGCCACCTCCCACCCCGACTACACCACCGACGACCAGAAGCACGCCCTGCGCGGCCTGTGGACCGACGGCGTGGCACCGCGCCCCTGCGGCTCGGCGGGCCTGGAGTATCTCGCCGTGGCCCGGGGCGAGTCGGACGCCGTCGCCTTCAGCTGGGAGGCGGCCTGGGACCACGCGGCGGGCCTGCTCCTGGTGGAGGAGGCGGGCGGCACCCACCTGACCGTGAGCGGCGACCCCTTCCGGGTAACAGGCGGAAACGCCCTGCCGTTCACGGCGGCAAGGGACGAGGCGACGGCACGAAGGGTGCAGGCACTGCTGACTGGCGCCGCCTGATCCCACCCAAGGGCGCGGGGAACTGCGCGACCGGCCCCCATGCACCCGCAGCCGCAATGCAACGGTCCGCCCCGAGCCATGAGGCGCACCCGGCATATCCTGACCCTGAGTGGCCATCCGGCTGACGAAGGGGACCGAATCGTGCCGTCCATGCTCGACGCAGTCGTGGTGGGTGCGGGACCGAACGGCCTGACCGCCGCCGTGGAGCTGGCCCGCCGCGGCCACTCCGTGGCGCTGTTCGAGGCGAAGGACACCGTGGGCGGAGGCGCCCGCACCGAGGAGCTCACCCTCCCCGGCTTCCGCCACGACCCGTGTTCCGCCGCGCACCCCCTCGGCATCAACTCCCCCGCGTTCCGCGCCCTGCCGCTCCAGGAGTACGGCCTGGAGTGGCTGCACGCGGAGCTGCCGATGGCGCACCCGTTCCCCGACGGCACCGCCGCCGTGCTGTCCCGCTCGGTCGGGGAGACCGCCGCCTCCTTCGGCGCCCGGGACGCGGGGACGTACCGCAGGCTGGTCGAGCCGTTCCTGCCCCGATGGGACGCCCTGGCCCGGGACTTCATGTCCCTGCCGCTGACCGCCCTGCCCCGCGACCCGGTCACCCTCGCCCGCTTCGGCCTCGTCGGTCTGCCCCCGTCGAGCTGGCTCACCCGCCGCTTCCAGGGAGAGCGCGCGAAGACCCTGTTCGCCGGACTCGTGGCGCACGTCATGGCCCCGCTGAACGGCTTCGCGACCGGTGCCGTCGGCCTGGTCTTCGCCCTGGCCGCGCACGCCCGGGGCTGGCCGGTGGCCAAGGGCGGCTCCCAGGCGATCTCCGACGCGCTGGCCGCGTACCTCAAGGACCTCGGCGGCTCGATCCACACCGACTACGAGGTCAAGCGCCTCGACGATCTGCCGCCCGCACGGTCGTACATCTTCGACACCTCGCCCACCGCGCTGGCCCGGATCGCCGGCTTCGGCCGCTACTACGAGCGCTACCGCTACGGCGCGGGCGTCTTCAAGATCGACTACGCGCTGGACGGACCGGTGCCCTGGACCGCGGCGGAGGCCCGCCGCGCGGGGACGGTGCAGATCGGCGCCGGCAGCGCGGAGATCGGCACCGCGCTGCGCGCCGCGTCCCGGGAGGGCCGGGCGCCCGACCGGCCGTTCATGATCACCGTCCAGCCGAGTGTCGTCGACCCGAGCCGGGCCCCCGCCGGACAGCAGGTGTTCTGGGCCTACGCCCATGTGCCCAACGGCTGGACCGGCGACCTCACGGACACGATGGAGCGCCAACTGGAGCGCTTCGCCCCGGGGTTCCGCGACCGCGTCCTCGCCCGTGCCGTCGCGGGCCCGCCCGAACTCGCCGCCCGCAACGCCAACTATGTCGGCGGCGACATCGGCTCCGGCGCGGCCTCCGGACTCCAGCTGATGCTGCGGCCCAGACTGTCGCTGTTCCCGTACAGCACCCCGCATCCGGCCGTCTTCATCTGTTCCTCGGCCACCCCGCCCGGACCCGGTGTGCACGGGATGTCGGGGCACAACGCGGCGAAGGCCGTCTGGAGAAGGCTGAGGCAGACATGACCACCATCACGCTCGTCCAGGGCGACATCACCCGCCAGAGCGTCGACGCCATCGTGAACGCCGCCAACTCCTCCCTGCTCGGCGGGGGCGGAGTGGACGGCGCCATCCACCGCCGTGGCGGCCCCGAGATCCTGGCGGAATGCCGCAAGCTGCGCGCCTCGCACTACGGCAAGGGCCTGCCCACGGGCCAGGCCGTCGCCACGACGGCGGGCAAGCTGGACGCCCGCTGGGTGATCCACACCGTCGGCCCCGTCTTCAGCGACACCGAGGACCGCTCCGGCCTGCTCGCCTCCTGCTACCGCGAATCCCTGCGCGTGGCCGACGAGCTGGGCGCCCGCACCGTGGCCTTCCCGGCCGTCTCCACCGGCGTCTACCGCTGGCCGATGCGGGACGCGGCCCGGATCGCGATGGAGACCGTACGGTCCGCGCGGACCGAGGTCGAGGAGGTGACGTTCGTCCTCTTCGACGAGCGGGCCCACGAGGCGTTCGCCGCACAGCTCTCCTGAAGGTCTGACCCGCCGCCGTTCGAAGCGGCGCCGGACACCCTCTGTCACCCGGACGGCCCGCCGCGGTCGCCGCCCTCCCGCCCCCGGGGTCTGCTGACCCCAGGGGCGCAGGAGGGAGAACGGCATGGCGGGCGACGCGGAAACCCCGGACGGCTCTCAGGCCGAGCTGGAACGGCTGCGGGCGCGGGTTGCCGCGCTGGAGGCGGAACAGACGGCGCGGCCGAAGCGGCACTGGGTCCGGTCGACACTCGCCGCCGTGCTGATCGTCCTCGGCTGCATCCTCGCCCCGCTGGGCGCCGTCGCCGCCTGGACCGCCTCCATCGCGGGGGACACCGACCGCTACGTCGACACGGTCGAGCCGCTCGCCCGTGACCGGGACGTCCAGAACGCCGTCGCGACCCGGGTCACCGACGCCGTGATGGATCGCCTGGACCTGACCGCGCTGCTCTCCCAGACCCCGGTCGCCGACCGGCCGCTGGTGGAGAAGGCGCTCGGCAAGCTCGGCCCCTCGCTGGAGGACGCGGTCGCCAGCTTCGTCCACGACAAGGCGCAGGCGGTCGTCGCCTCGGACGCCTTCGACCGGATCTGGACCGAGGCCAACCGCCGGGCCCACGACGCCGTCGTCAAGGCGCTGACCGGCGAGGGCGGCGGCGCTGTGAAGGTCGAGAACGACACGGTGACCCTGGACCTCGGGCCGGTCGTCGAACGGGTCAAGGAGCGCCTCGTCGACGAGGGCATGACCGTGGCCGGGAACATCCCCGAGATCCACACCGACATCACGGTCGTCCAGTCCGAGGACATCGGCCGGGCCCGTACCGGATTCCGGCTGCTCCAGCTCGTCGGATTCTGGCTGCCGGTCATCTCGTTGGCGCTGATCGTGGGCGGGGTACTGCTCGCCACGCACCGTCGCCGGGCCCTGGTCGCCGGCGCGCTCGGCTTCGCCTTCGCCGTAGGGCTGCTCGGTCTCGCCCTGACCGTCTTCCGGACGGTGTACCTGGACGCCCTGCCCTCCGGCGTCTCCCAGCCCGCCGCCGAGTCGATCTACGACACGCTGATCCGGTATCTGCGCACCGGCGTGCGGGTGTCGATCGCCGTGGGTGTCGTGGTCGCCCTCGCCGCCTGGCTCACCGGACCCGGCCGTCGGGCCACGTTCGTCCGGCAGCTGTGGTACTCGGGCATCGCGGCCGTCCGCTCGACGGCCGAACGGGCGGGGATGCGCACGGGCCGGGTTGGCCGCTTCGTCCACCGGTACCGCACCTGGATCTGCTGGCTGCTGGTGGTCGCGGCGCTGCTGGCGATCGCCCTGTGGCCGTACCCGACCGGCGCGGTCGTGATCGGCCTGGCCCTCGCACTGCTCTTCGCCCTGGCGGTCGTCGACTTCGTGGCGGAGGACGAGGCCGCGACGGAGGATTCGACGAAGGCGACGTAGCGGTCAGTCCGCCGTGTCGCTGATCCCCAGCCGCAGATGCTCCACGTGATAGACGGCCTGGTCGAGGAGTTCGGCGACATGGTGGTCGTGCAGCGTGTAGACCACCGACCGGCCGCGCCGCTCGCCGACCACCAGGCCCAGATTGCGCAGCAGCCGCAGCTGGTGCGAGCAGGCGGACTGCTCCATGCCCACCTCGGCGGCCAACTCGGTGGCCGGGAGCGGGCCTTCGCGCAGCCGGGCCAGGATCAGCAGCCGGGAGGGGGTGGACAGGGCCTGGAGGGTGGTCGCCACCTTCGCGACGTTGTCCGCGTCCAGGCGCACGCGCTCTTCGTCGGTGGTGGTGACGGCTCCATGACCCATGGGCGTATCCTACCCATCACGTATGAATAGATGAATGAGTCTTCATGTGTTCCTGTATGGTGGCCCCCGTGTCCACCGCACTCGCCCCCGCCCCTGCCACCGCGCCCGCCCCGGCGGCCCCCCGTCGCCGCACCCGGATCCTCGCCCTGCCCGAGGCCCGCTGGGCGCTCGCCGCGACCGTCGCCTTCCTGCTCGGTCTCGCCCTCGACCTGACCGGCGCTCCCGTCTGGCTCTACGGCCCGCTGTACGCCGTCGCCTACGTCACCGGCGGCTGGGAGCCCGCTCTCGAAGGGCTGCGGGCGCTGCGCGAGAGGTCCCTCGACGTCGATCTGCTGATGATCGTCGCGGCGCTCGGCGCGGCCGCGATCGGCCAGGTCCTCGACGGCGCCCTGCTGATCGTCATCTTCGCCACCTCCGGCGCCCTGGAGGCCCTGGCCACCGCCCGCACCGCCGACTCCGTGCGCGGACTGCTCGACCTCGCGCCCGCCACGGCCACCCGGGTCACCGGCGCCGGGAGCGAGGAGACCGTACCGACCGCCGGACTCGCCCTCGGTGATGTGCTGTTGATCCGCCCCGGCGAGCGCATCGGCGCCGACGGCCGGGTCCTGGACGGCACCAGCGAGGCCGACGAGGCGAGCATCACCGGCGAGCCGCTGCCGGTCCTCAAACGCCCCGGCGACGAGGTGTTCGCGGGCACCCTGAACGGCGCCGGAGCCCTGCGCGTCCGCGTCGAGCGCGACCCCGCCGACTCGGTGATCACTCGCATCGTCACCCTGGTCGAGGAGGCGTCCCGTACCAAGGCGCCGACCCAGCTGTTCATCGAGCGGATCGAGCAGCGCTACGCCGTCGGCATCGTGGTCGCGACCCTCGCGGTCTTCGCCGTGCCGCTCGCCTTCGGTGCCGAGTTGACGGACGCCCTGCTGCGGGCGATGACCTTCATGATCGTCGCCTCGCCGTGCGCGGTGGTCCTCGCGACCATGCCGCCCCTGCTCTCGGCCATCGCCAACGCCGGCCGTCACGGCGTCCTGGTGAAGTCGGCCGTCGCCATGGAACGCCTCGGCGAGATCGACCTCGCGGCCCTCGACAAGACCGGCACCCTCACCGAGGGCGCCCCCGAGGTCACCGGCGTACGGCCGCTGCCGGACTCCGGCCTCGACGAGGACGGTCTCCTGGCGCTGGCCGCGTCCGCCGAGCACCCCAGCGAACACCCGCTGGCCCGCGCGATCGTCACCGCCGCCCGCACCCGCGGCCTTCGTCCGGCGCCCGCCGAGGACTTCACCGCCACTCCGGGGCGGGGCGTCACCGCCACCGTCGAGGGACGTGAGGTGAGCGTGGGCCGCGCGGACGCCGACGGTGGCGCCACCGTCGTCGCGGTGACCTGGGACGGCAAGCCCGTCGGCACCCTCACCCTCACCGACCGTCTGCGTCCCGAGGCCCCCGCCACCACGGCCGCCCTCACCGCCCTGACCGGCACCGCCCCCGTCCTGCTCACCGGCGACCACTCCGGCGCCGCGGCCCGGGTCGCCGAGGCCACCGGCCTCACCGACGTGCGAGCGGGCCTGCTCCCCGAGGACAAGGTCGACGCCGTACGAGCCCTCCAGGACCGGGGCCGCAAAGTGCTGTTCGTCGGCGACGGCGTCAACGACGCGCCCGCCCTCGCCGCCGCCCACTCCGGGATCGCCATGGGCCGCTCGGGCTCCGACCTGGCGCTGGAGACGGCGGACGCGGTGATCGTGCGCGACGAGCTGACGACCGTACCCGCGGTGGTACGGCTCTCCCGGGCCGCCCGCCGCCTGGTGGTGCAGAATCTGGTCATCGCGGGCGCCTTCATCACCGTTCTCGTCCTGTGGGACCTGATCGGGCACCTCCCGCTGCCGCTCGGCGTCGCCGGGCACGAGGGCTCGACCGTGCTGGTCGGCCTCAATGGGCTGCGGCTGCTGCGTGAATCGGCATGGGCCCAGGACAGCCGAGGTTGATGTCGGATTCTCGCCAGCCTTCCCTCGCCGCGTGGTCGATGCTGGACGCATGCAGAAGGGGATGCACACCGAGACCGAAGCCTGTGTACGGGCCGTCCAGGCGAAGGACGCGCGCTTCGACGGCTGGTTCTACACGGCCGTCCTGACCACCGGGATCTACTGCCGGCCCAGCTGCCCGGTGGTAGCGCCCAAGCCGCAGAACATGGTGTTCCACCCGAGCGCCGCCGCCTGCCAGCAGGCCGGGTTCCGGGCCTGCAAGCGGTGCCGTCCGGACGCCAGCCCCGGCTCCCCGGAGTGGAACCAGCGCGCCGACCTCGTCGCCCGCGCGATGCGGCTGATCGCCGATGGGGTCGTGGACCGCGAGGGCGTGCCCGGCCTCGCGGCCCGGCTCGGCTACAGCACCCGGCAGATCGAGCGCCAGCTCCTCGCCGAGCTGGGCGCGGGCCCGCTCGCCCTGGCCCGCGCCCAACGCGCCCAGACCGCCCGCCTGTTGATCGAGACCACCCCACTGCCGATGGCGGAGATCGCCTTCGCCGCCGGGTTCTCCTCCATCCGCACCTTCAACGACACCGTGCGCGAGGTGTTCGCCCTCGCCCCGAGCGAGCTGCGGGCTCGCGCGCCCCGCCCGGGACAGACGCCCGGGGCGCTCGCCCTGCGCCTGCCGTTCCGCGCCCCGCTCAACCCCGACAACCTCTTCGGCCACCTGGCCGCGACCGCCGTCCCCGGCGTCGAGGAGTGGCGGGACGGCGCCTACCGCCGCACCCTGCGCCTGCCCTACGGCCACGGCATCGTGTCCCTGACCCCCAAGCCCGACCACATCGCCTGCCGCCTCACCCTCAGCGACCTGCGCGATCTCACCGTGGCGATCAGCCGCTGCCGCCGCATGCTCGACCTGGACGCCGACCCGGTCGCCGTCGACGAGCAGCTCAGCACGGACCCACTCCTCGCACCCCTGGTCGCCAAGGCCCCCGGCAGGCGGGTCCCGCGCACGGTCGACGAGGCGGAGTTCGCCGTACGGGCCGTGCTCGGCCAGCAGGTCTCCACCGCCGCCGCGCGCACCCACGCGGCCCGTCTGGTCACCGCCCACGGCGAACCGGTCGACGACCCCGAGGGCGGCCTCACCCACCTCTTCCCGGCACCCGAGGCACTCGCGGCGCTCGACCCGGAGTCGCTGGCGATGCCGCGCACCCGCCGCACGACGTTCACCACGCTGGTCGGCCAACTCGCCGACGGAAGCCTGCATCTGGGCGTGGAGAGCGACTGGGCTCAGGCCCGCGCCCGGCTCCTCGCGCTGCCCGGCTTCGGCCCGTGGACGGTCGACGTCATCGCGATGCGCGCGCTCGGCGACCCCGACGCCTTCCTCCCCACGGACCTCGGAATCCGCCGCGCGGCAGGGGAGTTGGGCCTGCCCTCCACCCCCGCCGCCCTCACCGCCCGCGCCGCGGCCTGGCGGCCCTGGCGGGCGTACGCCGTCCAGTACCTGTGGGCGACCGACAGCCACCCGATCAACTTCCTTCCGGTATAAGGACGTTCCATGCGGCAGCACACCGTGATCGACAGCCCCTATGGCCCGCTGACCCTCGTCGCCGACGACGGCGTCCTGTGCGGCCTGTACATGACCGAGCAGCGCCACCGCCCACCGGAGGAGTCCTTCGGCCCCCGGGACGACACCGGGCCCACCGGGTTCGCGGCGGCCGAGGAACAACTGGAGGCCTACTTCGCGGGCGAGTTGAAGGACTTCACCCTCGAACTCCGCCTGAAGGGAACCCCGTTCCAGCGCAGCGTCTGGGACCAGCTCCGGCAGATCCCCTACGGCGAGACCCGCTCCTACGGCGAACTGGCCGACGCCCTAGGCAATCCCGGCGCCTCCCGCGCGGTGGGCCTCGCCAACGGCAAGAACCCGATCGGCATCATCGTCCCCTGCCACCGCGTCGTCGGAGCGAGCGGCAGCCTCACCGGCTACGGCGGCGGCCTGGACCGCAAGAAGCGACTGCTGGACTTCGAGGGCGGGACAGCGCTGTTCTGAACCGGGCGGCTCAGCCGGACGCCCGCTCCGCCGCGCTGCGCTCCACGCAGAACTCGTTGCCGTCCGGGTCGGCGAGCACCGCCCAGCCCGTGCCGTCCGGTTTGCGGCGGTCGTCGACCAGGGTGGCGCCCAGGGCGAGGACCCGCTCGACCTCCTCGTCCCGGGTGCGGTCCTGCGGCTCAAGGTCCAGATGCACCCGGTTCTTGACGGTCTTGGGCTCTGGGACGGTGGCGAACAGCAGCCCCGCCCCCTCGATCAGGGGGTACTCGTCGCCGGGCCGGTCGTCCTCGTGCAGGGGCAGGTCCAGGACCTGGGACCAGAACGCGGCGAGGCCGTAGGCGTCGGCGGAGTCGATCGTCACATGGCGGATCCGAGCAGTCATGATCGCATTCTGGTCCGATGGCCGAGCCCGCGCAGGTGTTCTTCGACAGCGCTGCCGTGACCCGTAAGGTGTACGCCGTGCTCCCTCCCGAGTGACCCCGGTGGCGCGGCCCCGCGATCGCTGATGTCTGTACGGAGGAGGGGCAGGCAGAAAGCGGGAGACCATGGAGCGCAGACACGAGCGGCTCGCGACGCCCTGGGCCGCCGGGGTGGCCGGGGTGGTCTTCGCGATCCTGATGGCCGCGGCGATCGTCCTGGTCCGCCTCGCGCTGCCCGAGGGCGACGGGGACACCGTGGCCGTCGACGCCGGGCAGCGCGGTGCCGTACGGATGGCGCTGACGCTGCTCCCGTTCGCCGGGATCGCCTTCCTGTGGTTCATGGGCGCCTTGCGCGAGCAGGCCGGCGAGCGCGAGGACCGGTTCGTGGCCACCGTGTTCCTGGGCAGCGGCCTGATCTTCGTCGCCACCCTGTTCGGCGCGGCCGCGGCGGCCGGGACCGTGCTCGACGAGAGCCGGCAGCAGGGCTCGCCGTTCGGCCGCGACTTCGCCTACGCCCTGCTGACCACGTACGCCATGCGGATGGCGGCGGTGTTCATCCTCACGGCCTCGACCATCGGCCGCCGGCTCGGCGTCCTCCCGCGCCCGCTCGTCGTCCTCGGCTACCTGGCGGGCCTGACGCTGCTCGTGGTGGGAGCGAACGTGCCCTGGTCCGAACTGGTCCTCCCGGTCTGGGCGCTGCTCCTCAGCCTGCACATCCTCCGCGGCCGGCGTCCCGCCCCCCGGGCCTGACCGGCCCCCTCACCCGATCGGTCCGCTTCTCGTCGTCACATCGCGCCCGGCCACCGAGAGTGGTCGCAGGGGGAGTGACAGGGACCCAGTGGAGAGGACCGAACCGTGGTACGGCTTGCCGTCGATCTGAACCGCTGTCAGGGGTACGCGCAGTGCGCGTTCCTCGCCCCCGAGATCTTCGCCATGCACGGCGAGGAGGCTCTGCTGTACAACCCCGAGGCCGAGGAGGCACAGCGCGAGAAGCTGGCCCAGGCCGTCGCGGCGTGTCCGGTCCAGGCCATCCTGGTCGACGCCGTGGACGCACCGGCCGAGGCGGTGCCCGGTGCCCGGTGACGGATCCCTGGAGCGACTGAGGCGCGAGGGCCGCGTTGTCGTCGTCGGCGCCTCGCTGGCCGGCCTGCGGGCCGCCGAGACCCTGCGGGCCCAGGGCTTCACCGGCACCCTGACCCTGATCGGTGACGAGCCCC
Organism: Streptomyces cinnabarinus; assembly: GCF_027270315.1. Classification (NCBI taxonomy): domain Bacteria; kingdom Bacillati; phylum Actinomycetota; class Actinomycetes; order Kitasatosporales; family Streptomycetaceae; genus Streptomyces; species Streptomyces cinnabarinus. Next base: position 7,285,506 of record NZ_CP114413.1, read on the forward strand.
ACGAACCGTACGACCGGCCCCCGCTGTCCAAGCAGGTGCTGCTGGGCCGGGCGAGCGCCGAGCGCACCGCACTGCCGAGGCTCCGGCCCGTCGACGCGACCTGGCGGCTCGGCGTCGCGGCCACCGGACTGGACATGGCCGCCCGCCGGGTGCGGCTGGCCGACGGCGACGAGGTGCCGTACGACCGGCTGCTGATCGCCACCGGAGTGCGGGCACGGCCGTGGCCGCGCGAGGCGGAGGCGGAACTCGGCGGTGTCTTCTGCCTGCGGACCCGCGAAGACAGCGCGGGGCTCGCCCGGCGGCTGGACGCGGGACCCGGACGGGTCCTCGTCATCGGGGCCGGGTTCACGGGATCCGAGATCGCCTCCGCCTGCCGCGAACGCGGCCTCCCGGTCACCGTCGCCGAGCGGGGCGCGGCCCCGCTGGTCGGGGCACTCGGTGGCGTGGTCGGGGCGGTCGCCGCCGAGCTGCAGCGCGAGCACGGAGTCGACCTGCGGTGCGGGGTCATGGTGACCGCTCTGGAGGGCGACGCCTCGGGCAGGGTGCGGGTCGCGCACCTGTCCGACGGCTCCACCGTGGAGTGCGACGTGGTGGTCGTCTCGCTCGGTGCCACCCGCAACACCGAATGGCTCGCCGGGTCCGGACTCGGCGCCGGCCCGCGCGGCATCGCCTGCGACGCCGGTTGCCGCGCCTTCGACATCCGCGGCATCGTCACCGACGACATCTACGCGGCCGGCGACGTCGCCCGCTGCCCGCACCCGCTGTTCGGCTACCAGTTCCTGTCCCTGGAGCACTGGGGCAACGCCGTCACCCAGGCCGCGGTCGCGGCGCACAACATGCTCAGCGAGAGCACCGACCGCGTGCCCCACATGGAGGTGCCGTCCTTCTGGTCCTCGCAGTTCGGCGTCAACATCAAGTCGGTCGGGGTGCCGTCGCTGGGCACGGAGATCCTCATCACGCAGGGCTCGCTCAAGGCCCACCGCTTCACCGGCGTCTACGGCTATCAGGGACGGGTCGTCGGCGCCGTGACGTTCGACCACGCCCGGTGGCTGCCGTTCTACCAGGAGCTGATCGAGACCACGGCGCCCTTCCCGCCGCCGTTCGCCACGGTCGACCGGCACCCGGACGGGCAGCGCCCGATCGACGCGGACTTCCCCGACCCGTCGGTCCCCACCCACGGCCCCACCGTGACCCTCAGCGGCTACTCGCCGGCCGACCGCCGGATGACGTTCACCCCCGCGCACTGACCCGCACGGCCACGAGGACCTGCCATGACGCAATCCCTGCTGCACCGGATCCTGGACTACGCCAATCGGCCCGATCCGTACCCGATCTACGAAGAGCTGCGCAGGACCCCGGTCCATCACGAGGCCGACGGGCCGTACGTGATCAGCACCTACTACGAGATCCGCAGCCTGCTGCACGATCCGCGGATGAGCTCCGACGCCCGCAACCTGGCCTCGCACACCTCGGACCCGCTGGCCGAGCCGGGCTCGGCGGAGGGCGGCGCCCTGCCACCGGGCTTCCTGAAGCTCGACCCGCCGGAACACGATCGGCTGCGCCGCATGGCGAACCGGCCGTTCGGCCCGCCCCACTCCCCGCGCCGCGTCGACGGGATGCGCCCTGAGCTCCACGACATCGTGACCGGTCTCATCGACGGCATCGGCGACCCGGGCGGCTTCGACCTGGTGGAGCAGTTCTCCTATCCCTTCCCGGTGACGGTGATCTGCCGGCTGCTCGGCGTGCCGCGCGAGGACGAGGCGCGCTTCCACGTCTGGGCGGACACTCTCGCCGCCAGCCTGGACCCCGACCCGGACGCGGATCCCGCCGAGCGGGGCAAGGACGCCCACGACGCCCGGATGGAACTGGGCATGTACCTGGCCGGACTGATCGAGGAGCGGCGCAAGCACCCCGGCGAGGACATGCTGTCCCAACTGGCGACGGCCAAGGGCGGGGACGGGGCGATGTCGACGATGGAACTGCTCAGCACCGCGGCCCTGCTGCTGATCGCGGGGCACGAGACCACCGTCAACCTCATCACCAACGGCATGCTGACCCTGCTGCGCCATCCCGACGTCCTGGGGCGGCTGCGCGAGGATCCACGGCTCGCCGTGCCCATCGTCGAGGAACTGCTGCGCTTCGAGCCGCCGGTGCAACTGGTGCCGCAGCGCACCACCCTCGCCGACATCGAGATCCGCGGTGTCACCATCCCCAAGGGCGCCCCCGTCTGGCTGGTCCTGGCGTCGGGCAACCGTGATCCGCAGCGCTTCGAGGACCCCGACCGCTTCGACCCGGACCGCCCCGACATCCAGCACCTCGGCCTGGGCAGCGGCGTCCACAGCTGCTTCGGCGCACCGCTCGCCCGACTGGAGACCCAGTTCGCCCTGGCGGAGCTGGCCCGGAGGCTGGAGAATCCGCGTCTCGTCCAGGACCCGCCCCCGTACCGGCAGAACGCCGTGCTGCGCGGCCCGCGGCAGCTGCACATCACGTGCGACGGGATCCGCGCCTAGCCCGACTGCTAGGACGCGCCGATCCCGCGCAGCAGCTCCGGCAGGGCGGTCCCGATCGGCTCCCGGATCACCTCGTCGGCGCGGTCGTCGTACGGCGTCGGCTCGGCGTTGACGATGACGAGCCGGGCGCCGTGGTCGGCGGCGACGCCCGCGAGCCCGGCCGCGGGCTGCACCTGAAGGCTGCTGCCGACCGCGATGAACACCTGGCAGGCCTTGGTGATCGCGACCGCCTCACCCAGCACCACCGGGTCGAGGCGTTCGCCGAACATCACCGTCGCCGACTTCAGGATCCCGCCGCACTCCAGGCACAGCGGATCCTCCTCACCGGCCGCGACCCGGGCCAGCGCGTCCTCCATCGGGCCGCGCGCATGGCACTTCGTGCACACCACGCTGCGGGCGCTGCCGTGCAGTTCGAGCACCTTGCGGGCGGGCAGCCCGGCGAGCTGGTGCAGCCCGTCCACGTTCTGTGTGATCACCCTGACCGGTACCCCCGACCGCTCCAGCTCGGCGACCGCGAGATGCGCGGCGTTCGGCTCGGCCTTGAGCGTGCGGTTCTTGCGCCGCAGCTGCCAGGAGCGCCGACGGATCTCCGGATCGCCCATGTAGTACTCGTACGTCACGAGCTTCTCGGCCTCCGGGTCGCGCCGCCACAGGCCGTTCGGGCCGCGGTAGTCGGGGATTCCGGAGTCCGTGCTGATACCGGCGCCGCTGAGCAGGGCGACGAGGGGCTTGGTCATGTCACCGAGGGTAAGCGGGGGCCCGGAGCGGGGCGAACGGATATTCGTGCCCGGGTACGGCGGCCGGTGGTAGCGCCCGCGCATGGCCAAGGGCACCGCACTGATCGCGCTGTCGCGGGGCCGGTTCAGCCGGCCCGGTGGCCGTTCTCCAGCTCCGCCGTGCCGCCGCCGTCCGCCAGCACCTCCAGCGCGACCAGGACCCGGCGGCCCAGGGCGCCCGGCAGGTGGTCGGTCAGTTCCGCGGGCTCCACCAGGCGCCAGGACAGCAGCTCCTCCTCCTGGAGCCGGATCGCCTTGAACTCGTCCTCGCCGAGGACCCCGCCGTCGTACAGGTAGGCGACCAGCGGCGGTCGGCCCGGACCGTGCACCCAGTCCACCGCGAGCAACGGGCCGAGAGCGACGTCGAGTCCGATCTCCTCCGCCGTCTCGCGCCGCGCGCCCTGGCGCGGGGTCTCGCCGTCGTCGGACTCCACCGTGCCGCCCGGAAGCGCCCAGCCCTCACGGTAGTTGGGCTCGACGAGCAGCACCCGCCCCGTGGCGTCCCGGAACAGGGCGGCGGCACCGGCGAGGACACGGGGGAGACCCGCGATGTACGTGGCGAAGTCCTGAGTGGTCACCCTGGAAGGGTAACCACCGCGTCATTCGCTCCCGACCAGCTGGAGCGTCCGCTCCGCCAGCTCGCTGATCCGCACCCCGTCGAAGCCGAACACCGCGCTGCGCACCGTGTCCTCCAGCGGGTCCTGCCACTGCGCGGGGATCGCCTCCGCCCCGGTGAGGATCCCGGCCACCGAACCGGCCGTCGCCCCGTTGGAGTCGGTGTCCAGGCCGCCGCGGACGGTGAGGGTGATGGTGCGGGTGAAGTCGCCGTCGCCGTACAGGAGCCCGGCGGTGAGGACGGCGGCGTTCGGGACGGTGTGGATCCAGCCGAGGCCCGCGGTCTCCTCGGACACCGTGGTGAGGGTGTCCTCCCAGGAGAGCCGGGTGTCGTGCAGTGAGATCACCCGGCGCACGGTACGGGCGAGGCGGCTGGAGGCCGGGATCACGGTGAGCGCCTCGGTCAGCGCCTGTCGCACGGTGGGCGCGGTGAAGGCCGCCGACACCAGCGCCGCCGCCCACATCGCCCCGTACACGCCGTTCCCGGTGTGCGACAGCACGGCGTCCCGGCGTGCCAGGGAGGCGGCCCGGTGGGGGAGGCCGGGGCAGGTCCAGCCGAAGATGTCGGCCCGGATCAGGGCGCCGATCCACTCCTGGTGCGGGTTGTCGAAGGTCGCAGTCAGCGGCGGCTTCAGCCCGTTGGCGAGGTTGCGGTACGCGGCCCGCTCGGCGGTGAAGGTCTGGAGGTACGGCAGCCGCAGCAGCCACAGGTCGCCGACCTGCTCGGTGCTGAAGCCGAAGCCGTGGGTCTCCAGCAGGTCCAGGCCGAGGATGGCGTAGTCGACATCGTCGTCCCGGCAGCTGCCGTGGATCCGGCCGCGGACGCAGCTCCGCCACTCGGGCCGCAGCTCGAAGCCCTCGTCGTCACCCGGGGGCGGCTCCGGCAGATAGTCGGTGAGCGGCAGCGCGGCGGCCCGCCGCAGATAGCGGTCGATACGGTCCCGCGTCCACAGATCGCCCTGCTCGACCGGTTTGCCCAGCATGTTCCCGGCGATCCGGCCCAGCCAGCCCCCGAGGACGCGGTCGGCGAGCTCTTGCTCGGTGCCCACAGGGGTCATAGCACCGGTCTACCCGATTCCGCGGGGGCCGGACAGCGGGGGCGCGGTCCGGGAGCAGTGCGGCCCCGTCCAGGGACCGGGCGGGGCATGACGGCGAGGGTGTCCTCCGGTTATGGTCGCAGCGGCGCGACTGGCCTTGACATGCGCGAGGCCCGGAGAGCAAGGGGATCACAGGTGACACAGCGCGTGCTCATCGCCGCGGACAAGTTCAAGGGCTCGCTGACGGCCGTGGAGGTCGCCGAGCGGGTCATGGCCGGACTGCGTCGGGTCGTGCCGGACGTCGAGGTCGAGGCGCTGCCGGTGGCCGACGGCGGCGACGGCACGGTGGCCGCGGCGGTCGCGGCCGGTTTCGAGCGGCGTGAGGTACGGGTCGCCGGGCCCCTCGGGGACGAGGTGACGGCGGCGTTCGCGCTGCGCGGCGACACGGCGGTCGTGGAGATGGCGGAGGCCAGCGGCCTCCAGCGGCTCCCGGCGGGCGTCTTCGCGCCCCTCACGGCGTCCACGTACGGCTCCGGGGAACTGCTGCGGGCCGCCCTGGACGCGGGCGCCCGGACGATCGTGTTCGGCGTCGGCGGCAGCGCCACGACCGACGGTGGCGCCGGGATGCTGTCCGCGCTCGGCGCGCGGTTCCTGGACGCCGACGGGGAGCCGGTGCCGCCCGGCGGTGGCGGGCTCGCGGCGCTGGCCGCCGCGGACCTCTCCGGCCTGGACGCCCGTCTGGACGCCGTCGAGCTGGTGCTCGCCAGCGACGTTGACAACCCCCTGACCGGGCCCACGGGCGCACCGGCGGTCTACGGGCCGCAGAAGGGCGCCTCGCCGGACGACGTGGCCACGCTGGACGCGGCCCTCGCGCACTTCGCGCGGGTGCTGGAGAAGTCCGTCGGCTCCCCGGCCGCCGAGCACGCCGCCTCGCCGGGTGCGGGCGCGGCGGGCGGCATCGGGTACGGGGCCCTGCTGATCGGTGCCCGCTTCCGCCCCGGTATCGAGGTCATGCTGGACGTCCTCGGCTTCGCGCCCGCCCTGGAGCGCGCGGACCTGGTCATCACCGGTGAGGGATCCCTGGACGAGCAGACCCTGCACGGCAAGGCCCCGGCGGGCGTGGCGGCCGCGGCGCGGGCGGCGGACAAGGAGGTGGTCGCGGTCTGCGGCCGTCTGGCGCTTCCCCCGCAGGCCCTGGGCCGGGCGGGCATCCGCCGCGCCTACCCGCTGACGGAGATCGAGCCGGACGTGGCCAAGTGCATCGCGGACGCGGGCTCCATCCTGGAGCGCTCGGCCTCCCGCATCGCGGAGGACTTCCTGCGCTGACCTCCTGAGCTGAGACAAGACGAAAGGCCCCGGATCCGTACGAACACGGATCCAGGGCCTTTCGCCATACGTCTACGGGAGCTGCGCTCCGCGCGCCTCGCGGCGGTTGTCGCGGAAGTTGTTCACCCGGCGGGCCGTGGCGAACAGCGGGATCACCGCGCCCATGACCAGTTGCAGGGCGCAGCCGGTCTGGAGGAGGAGCTGTCCGCTGGGGGCCTCGAAGGCCCAGGCGGCCAGCAGGCCCATCGACAGGACGATCCAGGCGAGCATCGCCACCGCGAGGCGGCCCCGCGGCTTCGGGTACTCCACCCGGCTCACCATCAGCCAGGCGGTACCGATGATCGCCAGCAGCGTCGCCTCGAAGGGCAGCTCCAGCAGCACGATCGAGACCACCGTCAGCGCGCCGAACGGCGACGGCATGCCCTGGAACATGCCGTTGGTCGGCGTCACGCACGAGAAGCGCGCGAGCCGCAGCACCACGGCCAGCAGGACCACGATCGCACCGACCGCGGCCACCTTCTGGTGCGCGTCGTTCGCGACCATGCCGTAGACCAGGACGAAGTAGGCGGGCGCCAGACCGAAGCTGATCAGGTCGGAGAGGTTGTCCAGCTCGGCACCCATCGGGGACGAGCGGAGCTTCCTCGCGACCAGGCCGTCGAACAGGTCGAAGACCGCCGCGCACAGCATCAGGATCACGGCGGTCGCCGCGCTGTGCCGGGCCATGCCCGTCTCCTGGCTGCCGGTGAGGTGCGGGATCAGGATGCCGGTGGTGGTGAAGTACACCGCCATGAACCCGCACGTGGCGTTGCCGAGAGTGAGGGTGTCCGCTATCGACAGACGCAGGGAGAGGGGCATCTCCTCTTCGTCGACCTCGTCGACCTCGTCCGCCTCGGGCACCCAGCCCGGCTGAGTCTCAGGATCAATCACGGTCAATGCGAGTCACCCCAGCCACCGTCTTCTGACCGACCTCGACCGCGACCTCCACGCCCTCGGGCAGGTAGATGTCGACACGGGAGCCGAAGCGGATCAGACCGATGCGGTCACCCTGCTCGACCTTCGTGCCCTGGGGGATGTAGGGGACGATACGGCGGGCCACCGCGCCGGCGATCTGGATCATCTCGATGTCACCGAGTTCGGTGTCGAAGTGCCAGACCACGCGCTCGTTGTTCTCGCTCTCCTTGTTGAACGCCGGAACGAACCCGCCAGGGATGTGCTCGACCGAGGTCACCGTGCCGGAGAGCGGCGCGCGGTTGACGTGGACGTTGAGCGGGCTCATGAAGATCGCGACGCGGGTGCGGCCGTCCTTCCACGGCATGATGCTCTGCACCACTCCGTCGGCGGGCGAGATGACGCGGCCCTGGGCGATCTCGCGCTCGGGGTCGCGGAAGAACCACAGCATGCCCGCCGCGAGGGCGGTGGCGGGCACGGCGACGGCCCTGGCGGCGCCGGAGCGGCGGGCCTTGGCCAGGCTGAGGGCTGCGGTGGCGACGGTCGGGAGAAGCCACGGCGAGGCTCCGCGTGCCAGGCGTACGCCGGCCAGGCTGTCGCGAGGTGCAGAGGTTTGGCTGTGGGGCATGGATGACCTTCGTAGCGGATGATGCCGCGCATTGAGGGGGGACGGCGGCTTTCCGGGGATCGTACCGGTCGCGGACCACAACTGGGCAAGCCAGGAAGCCGAGTCGGCGGCCGAAGAGTGTTGACGGGGTGTGATCTTCTTCTCCAAGAAAACACCCCGTATCCGGACAATCAGCCCTGGAATCGATACTCTTCGAGCAGCCTGCGACCGATGATCATTTTCTGGATCTCGGCGGTACCTTCGCCGATCAGCAGCATCGGAGCCTCTCGGTAGAGGCGCTCGATCTCGTACTCCTTGGAGAAGCCGTAGCCGCCGTGGATCCGGAAGGCGTCTTCCACGACCTCCTTGCAGTACTCGGAGGCGAGGTACTTCGCCATCCCAGCCTCAAGGTCGTTTCGCTCCCCGGAGTCCTTTTTGCGTGCCGCGTTCACCATCATCGCATGGGCGGCCTCGACCTTGGTAGCCATCTCGGCCAGCTTGAACTGAATCGCCTGGTGCTGGGCGATCGGCTTGCCGAAAGTGTGACGCTGCTGGGCGTACTGGACGCCGAGCTCGAACGCACGCTGAGCGACACCGCAGCCACGCGCCGCGACGTTGACGCGGCCGACCTCGACGCCGTCCATCATTTGGTAAAAACCTCGGCCGGTGACCCCGCCGAGCACCCGGTCCGCGGGAACTCGCAGGCCATCCATGATGAGTTCGGTGGTGTCGACCCCCTTGTACCCCATCTTGTCGATCTTGCCCGGAATGGTCAGGCCGGGGCGGACCTCACCGAAGCCGGGCTCCTTCTCGACGAGGAAGGTCGTCATCGACTTGTGGGGGGCGGTGCCCTCGGGGTGTCCTTCGTCACTTCGGACCAGAACGGCCACCAGAGACGACGTACCGCCGTTCGTCAGCCACATCTTCTGGCCGTTGAGGACGTACTCCTCGCCGTCCTTTACCGCCTTGGACGTGATGGCCGACACATCCGAGCCGAGACCCGGCTCCGACATCGAGAAGGCGCCACGGATGTCACCGGCCGCCATCCGCGGCAGGAAGTGGTCCTTCTGCTCCTGCGTGCCGTGCTGCTTGAGCATGTACGCCACGATGAAGTGGGTGTTGATGATGCCGGACACCGACATCCAGCCGCGCGCGATCTCCTCGACGCACAGGGCGTACGTCAGGAGCGACTCGCCCAGACCGCCGTACTCCTCGGGGATCATCAGGCCGAACAGGCCCAACTCCTTGAGGCCGTCGACGATCTGCTGCGGATACTCGTCGCGGTGCTCCAGCTCGGTGGCGACCGGGATGATCTCCTTGTCCACGAAGTCGCGGACGGTGGACAGGATCTCCTGCTGGATGTCGGTCAGACCGGCGGTCTGGGCGAGTCGCGCCATGACTACTTCCCCTGTTCCTTGAGCTCGGGGCGGCCCGGCTGCTCGCCGCCGCGCTCCTTGATGTACGTCTCGGTCGGCACCATCACCTTGCGGCGGAACACACAGACCAGGGTGCCGTCCTGCTTGTAGCCCTTGGTCTCGACGTAGACGATGCCGCGGTCGTTCTTCGACTTCGAGGGCGTCTTGTCGAGCACCGTGGTCTCGCCGTAGATGGTGTCACCGTGGAAGGTCGGTGCCACGTGCCGCAGCGACTCGATCTCCAGGTTCGCGATCGCCTTGCCCGACACGTCCGGCACGGACATGCCCAGCAGCAGCGAGTAGATGTAGTTCCCTACGACGACGTTCTTGCCGAAGTCCGTCGTGTTCTCCGCATAGTTGACGTCCATGTGGAGCGGGTGGTGGTTCATGGTGAGGAGACAGAAGAGGTGGTCGTCGTACTCCGTGACCGTCTTCCCGGGCCAGTGCTTGTAGACCGCCCCGACCTCGAACTCCTCGTAGGTGCGCCCGAACTGCATGGCCTTACGCCTCCGGAATCTCGAACTTGCTGGTGCGCTGCAGGCCGGCGGCCCGGCCCTTGCCGGAGACGACGAGCGCCATCTTGCGGCTGGCCTCGTCGATCATCTCGTCGCCGAGCATCGCGGAGCCCTTCTTGCCGCCCGCCTCGGACGTGTAGTAGTCGTACGCGTCCAGGATCAGCTCGGCGTGGTCGAAGTCCTCCTGCGACGGCGAGAAGATCTCGTTGGACGCCTCGACCTGGCCCGGGTGCAGCACCCACTTGCCGTCGAAGCCGAGCGCGGCGGCGCGCTGCGCGACCTCGCGGTAGCCGTCGATGTTGCGGATCTGGAGGTAGGGGCCGTCAATCGCCTGGAGGTTGTTGGCGCGGGCGGCCATCAGGATCTTCATCAGGATGTAGTGGTAGGCGTCCGCCGGGTAGCCGGGCGGCTGCTCGCCCACGACCAGCGACTTCATGTTGATGGACGCCATGAAGTCGGCCGGGCCGAAGATGATGGTCTCCACGCGCTGGGACGCCGTCGCGATCGCGTTGACGTTGTTCAGGCCCTGCGCGTTCTCGATCTGCGCCTCGATGCCGATCTTGCCGACCTCGAAGCCCATCGTCTTCTCGATCTGCGTCAGCAGCAGGTCCAGCGCCACGATCTGCTCGGCCGTCTGCACCTTCGGCAGCATGATGCAGTCGAGGTTCTGGCCCGCGCCCTCGACCACGGTCACGACATCGCGGTACGTCCACTCGGTGGTCCAGTCGTTGACGCGCACGACCCGCGTCTTGCCCGTCCAGTCACCCTCGTTGAGGAACTTCACGATGGTGTGCCGCGCCCCGGGCTTGGCTAGCGGCGCGCACGCGTCCTCCAGGTCCAGGAAGACCTGGTCGGCGGGGAGACCCTGGGCCTTCTCCAGGAAGCGGGGGTTCGAGCCCGGCACGGCCAGGCAGGAGCGCCGCGGGCGGAGACGGTTGACGGTCATGCGGGGACCTCCAGGGGGTCGAGCTTGTTCGCTTTGCGGATCTCATCGACGATGCGGCCGATGATTCCGGTGATGTCGAAGTCCTTCGGGGTGAAGACCGCGGCCACTCCGGCGGCCCGGAGCTGCTCGGCGTCACCATTCGGGATGATGCCACCGGCGATCACCGGGATATCTGTGGCACCGGCCACACGGAGGCGTTCCAGCACGTCCGGCACCAGCTGGGCGTGCGATCCGGAGAGGATGGACAGGCCGACCGCGTGCACGTCCTCGGCGAGGGCCGCGTCCACGATCTGCTCCGGGGTGAGCCGGATGCCCTGGTAGACCACCTCGAACCCGGCGTCACGCGCGCGCACCGCGATCTGCTCGGCGCCGTTGGAGTGTCCGTCCAGGCCGGGCTTGCCGACCAGGAAGCGGAGCTTGCCGACGCTCATGTCCTTCGCCGTCAGTTCCACCTTGCGGCGCACCAGGGCCATCGCGGTGCCCTCCTCGGCGGTCACCGCGACGGGCGCGGAGGAGACCCCGGTCGGCGCCCGGAACTCGCCGAACACCTCGCGCAGGGCCCCGGACCACTCACCGGTGGTGACACCGGCGCGGGCGCACTCCAGGGTGGCCTCCATGAGGTTGGCGCTGCCCTTGGCGGCCTCCTTCAGCTTCTCCAGCGCCTTGCAGGGGCGCGGGTGGTTGAAGGGCGGCTGGTAGCGGGTGTCCCGCCAGTGCTCCAGCGCGGAGATCACCCGGTTCTCGACCGCGGGGTCGACCGTCTGGATGGCCGTGTCGAGGTCGGAGGTGAGCGGGCTGGGCTCGGTCGTCTCGAAGATGTTGACGCCGATGATCTTCTCCTGGCCGGACTCGATCCGGGCCCGGCGCTCGGCGTGCGAGGCCACCAGCTGCGACTTGAGGTAGCCGGACTCGACGGCGGCCATCGCGCCGCCCATCTCCTGGATCCGCTCGATCTCCGCGAGCGACTCCGCGACCAGCGCCTCGACCTTGGCCTCGATCACCTTCGAGCCCTCGAAGATGTCCTCGTACTCCAGCAGATCGCTCTCATGGGCGAGCACCTGCTGGATCCGCAGCGACCACTGCTGGTCCCAGGGCCGGGGCAGGCCCAGCGCCTCGTTCCAGGCGGGGAGCTGGACGGCCCGCGCACGGGCGTCCTTGGAGAGGGTGACGGCCAGCATCTCCAGCACGATCCGCTGGACGTTGTTCTCCGGCTGCGCCTCGGTCAGACCCAGCGAGTTGACCTGGACGCCGTAGCGGAAGCGGCGCTGCTTGGGGTCCTGGATGCCGTAGCGCTCGCGGGTGACCTGGTCCCAGATGCGGCCGAAGGCGCGCATCTTGCACATCTCCTCGACGAAGCGGACGCCCGCGTTCACGAAGAAGGAGATCCGGGCGACGACATCGCCCATGCGCTCCTGCGGGACCTGGCCGCTGTCCCGGACGGCGTCGAGGACCGCGATCGCCGTGGACATCGCGTAGGCGATCTCCTGGACCGGAGTGGCGCCCGCCTCCTGCAGGTGGTAGCTGCAGATGTTGATCGGGTTCCACTTCGGGATGTGGGAGACCGTGTACGCGATCATGTCCGTCGTCAGTCGGAGGCTCGGCCCCGGCGGGAACACGTGCGTGCCGCGGGACAGGTACTCCTTGACGATGTCGTTCTGGGTCGTGCCCTGGAGCTTGGTGATGTCCGCGCCCTGCTCCTCCGCGACCACCTGATAGAGCGCCAGCAGCCACATGGCGGTGGCGTTGATGGTCATCGAGGTGTTCATCTGCTCCAGGGGGATGTCCTGGAACAGCCGGCGCATGTCACCGAGGTGCGAGACGGGCACCCCGACCCGGCCGACCTCGCCGCGGGCGAGGATGTGGTCCGGGTCGTAGCCGGTCTGCGTCGGCAGGTCGAAGGCGACGGACAGACCCGTCTGACCCTTGGCGAGGTTGCGACGGTACAGCTCGTTGGACGCCTCTGCCGTGGAGTGACCGGCGTAGGTCCGCATCAACCACGGCCGGTCCTTCTGACGCTCGCTCATGATGGTGCCCTCAGATGTTGCGGAAGCGGTTGATGGCGTCGATGTGCTTGGCGCGCATCTCCTCGTCGCGCACACCCAGGCCCTCCTCGGGGGCCAGACACAGCACGCCGACCTTGCCCTGGTGGAGGTTGCGGTGCACGTCGAACGCCGCCTGGCCGGTCTCCTCCAGGGAGTAGACCTTCGACAGCGTCGGGTGGATCTTGCCCTTCGCGATCAGCCGGTTGGCCTCCCAGGCCTCGCGGTAGTTGGCGAAGTGCGAGCCGATGATCCGCTTCAGGGACATCCACAGATAGCGGTTGTCGTACTCGTGCATGTAGCCGGAGGTCGAGGCGCAGGTGGTGATGGTGCCGCCCTTGCGGGTGACGAAGACGCTCGCACCGAAGGTCTCGCGGCCGGGGTGCTCGAAGACGATGTCGATGTCCTCGCCGCCGGTGAACTCACGGATGCGCTTGCCGAAGCGCTTCCACTCCTTGGGGTCCTGGGTGCTCTCGTCCTTCCAGAACTTGTAGCCCTCGGCGTTGCGGTCGATGATCGCCTCGGCGCCCATGGACCGGCAGATCTCCGCCTTCTGCGGGCTGCTCACCACACAGATCGGGTTGGCGCCACCGGCCAGCGCGAACTGGGTGGCGTAGGAGCCGAGTCCGCCGCTCGCGCCCCAGATCAGCACGTTGTCGCCCTGCTTCATGCCGGCGCCGTTGCGGGAGACCAGCTGGCGGTAGGCGGTGGAGTTGACCAGGCCCGGAGCGGCGGCCTCCTCCCAGCTGAGGTGGCCCGGCTTGGGCATCAGCTGGTTGGACTTGACCAGCGCGATCTCGGCGAGGCCGCCGAAGTTGGTCTCGAAGCCCCAGATCCGCTGCTCGGGGTCGAGCATCGTGTCGTTGTGGCCGTCGGAGGACTCCAGCTCCACCGACAGACAGTGCGCGACGACCTCGTCACCGGGCTTCCAGGAGTTGACGCCCGGGCCGGTGCGCAGCACGACGCCCGCGAGGTCGGAGCCGATGATGTGGTACGGCAGGTCATGGCGCTTGGTGAGCTCGCTGAGCCGGCCGTAGCGCTCCAGGAACCCGAAGGTGGACAGCGGCTCGAAGATCGAGGTCCACACCGAGTTGTAGTTCACGGAGGAGGCCATGACGGCGACCAGGGCCTCGCCCGGGCCGAGTTCCGGCAGCGCCACGTCGTCCAGGTGGATCGACTTGCGGGGGTCCTTGTCCCGGGTCTCGAGCCCGGCGAACATCTCCGTCTCGTCCTTGTGCACGGTGATCGCGCGGTACGACTCGGGGAGCGGGAGAGCGGCGAAGTCGGCCGACGTGGAGTCGGGCGACTGGATCGCGTCGAGGATGTCCTTCACGGTCACGGTGATGCCTCCGGCGATACGCGTCCTGAGGGAGGGACGCTGAGGGTTACGTCGGTGCTGCTGAGGATGTGTGGTTGCCGTCGGTTCGGCGAGTTGAAGCTGATCGGCAGCGCTTTGTGGCGCGGGAGGTTGCCTGTGACGCAGGCGTCCGGCGCGCGAGCCGTTGGGCTCGTCGGGACAGGCCGGACACCTTGAACGTATGACACCGCGTGTCAGCCCGCAAGGCACTGAGTGCCAGAAGTTGCTCTCAGGTGAAATCTTTACGTAACAAATGAGCGATGATCGATCGAACGCTCGCCGAAAAGCCCCGGAAAACCTGCTCTGACATGCCAAAACGGCCACCCCGTGGGGTGGCCGTCATCACATTGGCGAAGTGCCCTCGCGGGGGGCTTCAGCGCTCCTTGAGCGCCTCCTCGATGGTCCGCATCACCTGATCCAGGGGTGCGTCCGTCCGGGCGACCGTCACCAGCACCTCGCCCTGGGTGGAGACCGTCGCCGCGGCCGGCTGGGGCTGGGGCGTACGGCCGGCGCCGATACCGGTGCCGAAGGTCTTGCGGACGATCGCGAAGGCGTGGTCCAGCTGGGTCTCCACATCGCCCTGGCCGCCCGCCCGCAGCCAGCGGCGCAGTACATGGTTGTGGGCGGTGACCACGGCGGAGGCGGCGACCTCCGCCAGCAGCGGGTCGTCGTTGGCGTCGTCGTCGTGCGCGTGCTCGTCGAAGTGGCCGAGGAGATAACGGGTGAAGAGGCGTTCGTAGCGGGCGACCGAGGCGATCTCGGCCTCGCGCAGGGTGGGCACCTCGCGCGTGAGCTTGTAGCGGGCGACCGAGATCTCCGGGCGGGCCGCGTACATCCGCATGACTTCCTTGATGCCGCGGCACACCGTGTCGAGCGGATGCTCGTGCGCGGGGGCGGCGTTGAGCACCGCCTCGGCCCGGATCAGGGTGTCGTCGTGATCGGGGAAGATCGCCTCTTCCTTGGAGCGGAAGTGGCGGAAGAAGGTGCGGCGGGCGACCCCGGCCTGCGCCGCGATCTCGTCGACGGTGGTCGCCTCGTACCCCTTCGTGGCGAACAGGTCCATCGCCGCGGCCGCCAGCTCTCGGCGCATCTTGAGCCGCTGGGCGGCCGCACGACTGCCTGCGGCACTCTCCGGCGCGTCGGGCGTGGCTGGTGTACGTGAGGACTTGGCGGGCTGGGACATGACCCGAACGTACTGCATCTGCGCAGGATGGTGCGCAGGTCCCGGGGTTCCCCCGCCCTGGACGGGCGGGGGAACGGCCGCGGGGTCGAGCAGTCCGCCCCAGTCCTCGCCTACGCGGAACCAGTCGCCGGGACGGTCACCGGCGGGCATATTCGCGGAAACCCCGGCCGGTCTTGCGGCCGAGGCAGCCCGCGGCCACCAGGTGCTCCAGCAGCGGCGCCGGGGCCAGCCCCGGGTCGCGGAACTCGCGGTGCAGGACCTTCTCGATGGCCAGCGAGACATCGAGCCCGACCACGTCCAGCAGCTCGAACGGGCCCATCGGGTAGCCGCCGCCGAGCTTCATCGCCGCGTCGATGTCGTCGAGGGTGGCGTAGTGCTCCTGCACCATCTTGATCGCGTTGTTCAGGTACGGGAACAGCAGGGCGTTCACGATGAATCCGGCTCGGTCGCCGCAGTCCACGGCGTGCTTCTTGATCCGGCCGCAGACCTCACGGACCGTGGCGTGGACGTCGTCGGCCGTCAGGACCGTGCGGACGACCTCGACCAGCTTCATGGCCGGCGCCGGGTTGAAGAAGTGCATACCGATCACGTCCTGCGGACGCGAGGTGGCCCGGGCGCAGGCGACGACCGGCAGCGAGGAGGTCGTGGTGGCGAGCACCGCGCCGGGCTTGCAGACCTTGTCCAGCGTCGCGAACAGCTGCTGCTTGATCTCCAGGTCCTCGGCGACGGCCTCGACGGCCAGGTCGACCTCGGCGAAGGCGTCGTAGGAGCCCGCCGGGGTGATCAGGTCCAAGGTGCGGGCGGCGGCCTCGGCGGTCATCCGGCCCTTGTCGACGGAGCGGGCCAGCGACTTGCCGATCCGGGCCCGCGCGGCCTCGGCCTTCTCCGCGCTGCGGGCGGCGAGGACGACCTCGTAACCGGCCTTGGCGAAGACCTCGGCGATTCCGGAGGCCATGGTGCCGGAGCCCGCGACACCGACCGAGCGGACCTCGCGGCCCTCGGACAGGCTCTCGCCCTCCAGCGGCGTCAGCGCGTCCCGCACGACGACCGAGCTGCCCGGGGCCTCATAGCTGTAGAAGCCGCGGCCCGACTTACGGCCCGTCAGGCCCGCCTCGCTGAGCTGCTTGAGGATCGGCGCCGGGGCGTGCAGCCGGTCGTGGGACTCGGCGTACATGGCGTCCAGGACGGTGCGCGCGGTGTCGATGCCGATGAGGTCGAGCAGGGCGAGCGGGCCCATGGGCAGTCCGCAGCCGAGCCTCATCGCGGCGTCGATGTCCTCGCGGGAGGCGTACTTGGCCTCGTACATCGCGGCGGCCTGGTTGAGGTAGCCGAAGAGCAGTCCGTCGGCGACGAAGCCGGGCCGGTCGCCCACCGCGACGGGCTCCTTGCCGAGGTCGAGGGCGAGGTCGGTGACCGCCGTGACGGCCGCGGGCGCGGTCAGCACCGAGGAGACCACCTCGACCAGGCGCATCGCCGGGGCCGGGTTGAAGAAGTGCAGGCCCAGCACCCGCTCGGGGCGCGCCGAGTCGGCGGCGAGCCGAGTGACGGAGAGCGCGTTGGTGCCCGTCGCCAGGATCGTCTCGGGCCGCACGATGCCGTCCAGCGCCCGGAAGATCTGCTGCTTGATCTCGTACGACTCCGGCGCCACCTCGATGACCAGGTCGGCCTCGGCCGCGGCGGCCAGGTCGGTGGCGGTGCGGATCCGGGCGAGGGCGGCGGTGCGGTCCTGCTCGGTGAGCTTGCCGCGCTCCACGGCGCGGGCGGTCGAGGCCTTCAGGGCGGCGAGCGACTGGGCGGCCGCGGCCTCGCAGATGTCGATGCCGATGACCTCGCGGCCGGCCTTGGCGAGCACCTCGGCGATGCCGGTGCCCATGGTGCCGAGGCCGACGACGGCGACGGTCCGGATCGAGGACTGAGGGGTGTCGGACAGGGGAGTGGCCATCGCGGGACTCCAGGAATGAGGGTGACGACTGGGAACGCGCCCGGGTGCGCCGAAGGGGCGCACCGGGTGCGGATAGGAATGCGGGATGCGGGTGTGGTCCGGGCTGCAAGCGCACACGCCCGGTGCCGTCGACGCGGACGTGCACACGTCCGGTGAACGGTGATGGCCGACCGGCCCTGTCCCGTGGCCGAGTCGTACTGCGGTACCTGAGGCACCGAACCGACTTCTCCCCTCGGCGGCTGCGTCACCAGGCCACCGCGGGTCCATCGCGAGGGGGTATCTCGCTCGTCTGAGCTTAACCGGCGGGTAACGAGCGCGCCAGTCCTCGTCCTTCACCGGCTTTGTGATGTAGGTCCCGTGCCGGCCCGGCCCCCCATAGGGTCGATGTCATGGACGAAGAGTTGCGATCACTCACGGAGCGTTTACGGCGGGAGTCGGGCGGGGGCGCGGGCTTCGAGCGGCTGCTGGTGGCCGGGGATCTCGACGAGCTGGCCGAAGCGCTGATCGCGCCGGGGCAGTCGCTGTGGGCCCGGGAGCTGGCCGCGTTCCGGCTCGGACTCGCCGGCGATCGGCGTGCGTTCGAGTCCCTCGTCCTGCTGCTGAACCACCGCGACCCGCAGCGCTGCGCGTCCGCGGCCCACGCCCTGGCCCGGCTCGGCGACCCGCGCACCGCCCGGGCGGCGGCCGCCCTCGCCACCAACGAACTCCGCGTCGCCTACGCCCTGCACCCGGTCCGCCTGCTGGTGGAGCTGCGGGCGCCCGAGGCCGTCCCCGCGCTGATCACCACCCTGGAGCGACGGCTGCGCCCCCACGACCCCTACCGCCGGGTGGCGCTCGCCTGCGTGGAGGGCCTCGGCACCCTCGGCGACGCCCGCGCCCGGACCGTACTCAGCGAGGCCCTGGCTCATCCGACGCTGGCGGAGGCGGCGGTGCACGCGCTGGCGCGGATTCCGAAGCAGCGGTGAGATGGCGTCAGGCGGTGCCCAGCCGCCGTGTGTAGCGCACCTCGGGGACGAGGACGCCGTCCACCTCGAAGGGCTCCTCGGCGCCGTCCGGACGGAAACCGGCCCGCTCGTAGAAGCGGCGGGCACCGGTGTTCTCCTTCAGTACCCACAGGAACATCCGCGCGTGCCCGGCGGCCGAGCAGCGCCGTAGGGACTCCTCCAGGAGGGCGTGGCCGATGCCGTCGCCGTAGTGGCCGGGGTCGACATAGATCGCGTACAGCTCGGCGTCCCCGGTCCGGGCCTCGCCCTCGCGGTAGGGGCCGTGGCAGGCCCACCCCGCCGTGCTGCCGTCCCGCTCGGCGATCAGGTTCACCACGGTGTCGGCGAGGTCGGTGAACCGGGCGCGGCGGCGCTCGGCGTCCTCCGCGACGCTGAGCGCGTCGAGATGGCTCTGCGGCATCAGTCCCCGGTAGGCGCTACGCCACCCGCCGATCCGTATCTCGGAGACCCGCTCGCAGTCGCCGTAGACCATGTCCCGCACGCGGATCCCGCTCACGTGTCGATGTCCTCCAAGGTCGCCCCGGGGGGCGGGGGTTCCGGTCAGTTCCGTCATGCGTCCATGGTGGACCATGGGACTGACATCGCCCGCCCCCCGAGGGTGCCTCAGCCGCGGAAGCCCAGCAGGCCGTGCAGGGTCGCGCCGCGCGACGACGGGGACGATGTCGCGGTCGGCGGCTTCGGGTCGGGCAGGGCGTCGCACACCGCGTCGACCTCACCGCCGCTGCGCGGCACCGTGCCGTCGGTCAGGTACTGCGCGAGGTGCTTGTCCAGGCAGGCGTTCCCGCTCAGCGAGATGCCGTGGTTCTGCCCGCCCTGTTCCACCACCAGGCTGGAGCCCTTGAGCATCCGGTGGACCGTCACGGCGCCGTGGTACGGCGTGGCCGCGTCCCCGGTCGCCTGGAGGAGCAGCGTCGGCGGCAGTTCGTGGTTGGCGACGTTCACCGGGTCCAGGGTGTCGGTGGGCCAGAACGCGCAGGGTGCGTTGTACCAGGCGTTGGACCAGGTCATGAACGGCGCCTTCCGGTACACCGCCCAGTTGTCCTGGCGCCACTGCCCCCAGTCACGCGGCCAGTCCGCGTCCCGGCACTGCACGGAGGTGTAGACGCTGTAGCCGTTGTCCCCGGCCGCGTCCACGGCGGCGAAGTCCTCGTACGCCTCCACCAGCGGATCGGTGTTCTTGTCGCCCACGTACGCCGCGAACGCCTCGGCCAGATAAGGCCAGTAGCCGTTGTAGTAGCCGCCCGGCAGGAAGGTGTCCTCCAGCTCGGCGGCGCCCACCTTGCCGCCGGCCGGCTTCTTCGCCAGCGCGGCCCGCATCGCGTACCACTTCTCCTCGATCCTGGCCGGGTCGGTGCCCAGCTTGTAGGTCGCGTGGTGCTTGGCGACCCACGCCATGAAGGCGAGGTGACGGTCGTTGAAGGCGTAGTCCTGAGCGAGGTTGTCCTCGTACCAGACGCCCGTGGGATCGACCACGGAGTCCAGCACCAGCCGGCGCACCCGCTGCGGGAAGAGCTTGGCGTAGACCGCGCCGAGGTAAGTGCCGTACGAGTAACCGAAGTAGTTGATGCGCTTGTTGCCCACGGCCTGCCGGATCGCGTCCATGTCCTGCACGGCGCTGATCGTGTTGATGTACGGCAGCAGATCGGCGTGCTTGTCGCGGCACGCCCTCGCGAAGGACCGCGCACGCTGGAGGTTGGCCCGCTCGATCGCCGGGGTGCTCGGCACCGAGTCCGGGCGCACCGGGTTGAAGTACCCGGGCTTGCAGTCCAGGGCGGGCTTGCTCTTGCCGACCCCGCGCGGGTCGAAGCCGATGACGTCGTACTGCGCCGCCACCTCCTTGGGCAGCGTGTTGGCGACGAATCCGGCCAGGGTCAGACCGCTGCCGCCGGGGCCGCCGGGGTTGACCAGCAGCGGGCCCTGGAACTTCGTCGCGGTGTGCGGCACACGGGAGAGCGCGAGCGTGATCTTCCGCCCGTGCGGATTCGCGTGGTCGAGCGGCACCTTGAGGGAAGCGCACTGGAGCGTCGGATACGTGGTCGTGCCGCAGTTCTTCCAGCTGAGCTTCGGCGCCGAGTGGGGCGCGGAGGCCTCGGCGGGCACGGCCGTGAACGACCCGGCCAAGACGACGGCGGCACCGCACAGCACGGCTGCGCGTTTTCTCATCGAGTCCTCCCAGGACGGAGGGTGTGCGGACCGCGAGGGTCACGGTCCCCGCCGCATAGTCCCGGAAAGCCCGCCCGGAAGAACGTGTTCTGCCAATACTTGACCCAATCGGATCGCGCGATGCGCTCGGATGCTCTCAGATCTCGGATGCTCTCAGATCAGCGAGAGTTGAACCGGCTCGGACATCTGAGACTCGGTCAGCCGCGGCTCGGCCGCCTCCGGTTCACGGATCCGGCGGGGCATGCCCGCGCGCGTGGGGCCGATGCCGTACTCCTCGGCCAGTTCGTGCACCTGACGGGTGATCCGGCGCTGGTACCACTTCGGGGCGTAGGCGCCGTCCGCGTACAAGCGCTGGTAGCGGCGCACCAGATACGGGTGGTGCCGTTCCAGCCAGGCCATGAACCACTCCCGGGCGCCGGGCCGCAGATGCAGCACCAGCGGTGTCACCGAGGTCGCGCCTGCCGCCGCTATCGCCCTTACGGTGGCTCGCAGTTGGGCCGGGCTGTCGCTCAGGAACGGGATCACCGGAGCCATCAGCACCCCGCACCCGATGCCGTGCTCACCGAGGGTGCGCACGACCTCCAGGCGCCGTTCCGGAGCGGGCGTGCCCGGCTCCACGGTGCGCCACAGCTCGGCGTCGGTGAAGCCGACCGAGACGGAGATGCCGACGTCCGTCACCGCGGCCGCCTGCTTCAGCAGCTCCAGGTCGCGCAGGATGAGCGTGCCCTTGGTCAGGATCGAGAAGGGGTTGGCGTGGTCGCGCAGGGCGCCGATGATGCCCGGCATCAGCCGGTAGCGGCCCTCGGCCCGCTGGTAGCAGTCGACGTTCGTGCCCATCGCGATGTGCTCGCCGAGCCAGCGCCGCGAGCCGAGCTGGCGGCGCAGCAGCTCCGGGGCGTTCACCTTGACCACGATCTGGGAGTCGAAGCCGAGCCCGGTGTCGAGGTCCAGATAGCTGTGGGTCTTGCGCGCGAAGCAGTACACACACGCGTGCGAGCAGCCGCGGTAGGGGTTCACCGTCCACTCGAAGGGCATGCGGGAGGCCCCCGGCACCCGGTTGATGATCGAGCGGGCCCGGATCTCGTGGAAGGTGATGCCACGGAACTCGGGGGTGTCGAAGGTACGGGTCGTGACCGCGTCGGCGCCGAACAGCGCGGCGTCGGCCCGGCTGTGTTCGGAGCCGCTGCGGTCCGACTCCAGGGCGAGGTTCTCCCAGCGCATGAGCCCTCCTCGGTAGCACTGGCCACAGAATAGAACACATGTTCCCTTGATCGTGCGACCCCGATTTGGGCGGCCGGGTCACGGGGTGGTTGGCTTGCCCCGGCCCCGAGCGGGCCTGTCCCCGCAATTCACCTCACGGAGGAAGTCAATGGCGCAGGTCGAAGCCGTCACGGAGCGGGTCGTCGCGGCGGACGCGGAGAAGGTGTTCGACGCGCTCGCCGACTACAGCGGCACCCGCGAGAAGGTGCTGACCGAGCACTTCAGCGAGTACGAGGTGCGCGAGGGCGGTGACGGCGAGGGCACCCTCGTCCACTGGAAGCTCCAGGCCACCAGCAAGCGCGTGCGCGACTGCCTCCTGGAGGTCAGCGAGCCCACCGACGGCGAGCTCGTCGAGAAGGACCGCAACTCCTCCATGGTCACCACCTGGCGGGTCACCCCGGCCGGCGAGGGCAGGTCCCGCGTCGTGGTCACCACCACCTGGCAGGGGGCCGGCGGTATCGGCGGCTTCTTCGAGAAGACCTTCGCCCCCAAGGGGCTCGGCCGGATCTACGGCGCCCTGCTGGACCGGCTCGCCGCCGAGGTCGAGAAGTAAGTCCCCGGTGTCCGGGGGGTGTTGAACTCGCTCACCGGATCGAGTGGATCTCCCCGTGCCGCGCCGGATCGGCGTAACTCGTCGCGCTTGCTCGTAGTTGTCGCATTACGCGGGAATTGCGTGGCAGGTGCGACGAGGGGAGCGGTACGTGGGCGGGACGACTCCGGTACAGGACCGACCGGTCGAGGCACCCCCCGAACCGCCCACGACGCCACCGGCGGCCGATACCGAACTCAGCCCGCGCCGGGTCCGGTTGGTCTTCTTCGGGCTGATGCTCGCGCTGCTGCTGGCCGCGCTGGAGCAGATGATCGTCGCCACCGCGCTGCCGAAGATCGTCGGTGAGCTGCACGGCCTGGACCGGATGTCCTGGGCGATCACCGCCTACCTCCTCACCTCCACCATCGGCCTGCCGGTCTACGGCAAGCTGGGCGACCTGCTCGGCCGTAAGGGCGTCTTCCAGTTCGCGATCGTGGTGTTCGTCGCCGGCTCCGCGCTCGCCGGGCGCGCCGAGACCATGGACCAGCTCATCGCCTACCGTGCCGTCCAGGGCGTCGGCGCGGGCGGGCTCATGATCGGGGTGCAGGCGATCATCGCCGACATCGTGCCGGCCCGGCAGCGCGGCCGGTACATGGGACTGATCGGTGCCGCCTTCGGCCTCGCCTCCGTCGCGGGCCCGCTGCTCGGCGGCTACTTCACCGACCACCTCTCCTGGCGCTGGTGCTTCTACTTCAACGTCCCGTTCGGGCTCGTGACGCTCGCCGTCGTCGCCGCGGTGCTGAAGCTGCCGAAGCCGACCGCCAGGCCCCGGCTCGACATCCTCGGCGCGCTGCTGCTCGCCGCCGCCTCCACCTGCCTGGTCCTGCTGACCAGTTGGGGCGGGACCGAGCACGCCTGGGGCTCGCGGGTCGTCCTCGGGCTCGGCGCGGGCGCGGCGGTGGCCACCGTGCTCTTCCTCGTCGCCGAGCGCTCCGCCGCCGAACCCCTCATCCCGCCGAGGCTGTTCAAGGACTCCGTCTTCAACGTCACGTCCCTGGTGGGCCTGGTGATCGGCGTCGCCCTGTTCGGCGCCGCCAGCTATCTGCCGACCTTCCTCCAGATGGTCGACGGGGCGTCAGCCACCGAGTCCGGGCTGCTGATGCTGCCCATGATGGGCGGTATCGTCGGCGCCTCCGTCGTCGCCGGGCAGCTCATCAGCCACACCGGGCGGTACAAGGTCTACCCCGTGCTCGGCAGCGGCCTCTCCGTCGTCGGCATGTGGCTGCTGTCCCGCCTGGACACCGACACGCCCCGGCTGCACTACAGCCTCTGGATGGCCGTGCTCGGCGCCGGGATCGGCATGGTGATGCCGGTCCTGATCCTCGCCGTGCAGAACTCCGTACGCCCCGCCGACCTCGGCACCGCCACCAGCGCCAACAACTACTTCCGGCAGATCGGCGGATCCGTCGGCGCCGCGATCTTCGGCACCCTCTTCGCCGACCGGCTCACCGACGCCCTCGCCGACCGGCTGCCCGCCTCCGCGGGCGGCGGACTGCCCGGCCCCGAGTCCATCACCCCGCAGGCCGTCCACGCGCTGCCCCCGGGCCTGCGCGACGCCTACATCCAGGCCTATGCCGACGCCATGCCGAGGATCTTCCTCTACCTCGTGCCGGTCCTCGTCCTCGGCCTGCTCATCGCCTTCTTCCTCAAGGAGAAACCGCTGGTGTCCCACCCCGCCGTCGAAACCGGGACCGCCGCGCCCGTCAACGCCCCCGTCCCGCAGACGCGTTCGCCGCACACCGCCGGAATCCCCGTCTGCGGCACCGTGCAGCACCCCGACGGAACCGTCGTCCCGCGCGCCGCGCTCACCCTCATCGACGCCGTCGGAGCGCAGCTCGGTCGCGGCGCCAGCGGCGAGGACGGACGGTACGCGCTGGCCACGCCCGGCTCCGGGGCGTACGTCCTGATCGCGGCCGCGGGCGGACACCAGCCGCAGGCCGTCTCGGTGACCGTCGGCGAGCGGCCGGTCGAGCTGGACGTGGTCCTCGGCGGCGCCGGACGGCTCGCGGGCGCGGTGGTCACCGCCGACGGAACTCCCGTACGGGAGGCGACCGTCACCCTCGCCGACGTGCACGGCGAGGTCGTCGCCACCACCCGCAGCGGACGCGAGGGCGGCTATGTCATCACCGAGCTGGTGGCCGGGGAGTACACCCTCGCCGCGAGCGCCCCCGCCTTCCGCCCGGCCGCCCTCCCGGTCACCGTGCAGGCCGCCCGGGAGACCCGGCAGGACATCGAACTCGCCGGGGGAGCCCTCCTGCGCGGCACCGTCCGGGCGAGTGGCGGCCGGTCCGTCGAGGACGCACGGGTGACGCTGCTGGACGTGGCCGGGAACGTCGTCGACACGCTCACCACCGGACCGGACGGGAGGTTCCGCTTCGTCGACCTCTCCTCCGGCGAGTACACGGTGATCGCCGCGGGCTATCCGCCGGTCGCCACCGTGCTCCAGGTGGCCGGTGGTGGACGTACGGAACGGGATCTTCAGCTGGGCCACGAGGACTGAACCGAACGATCGGCGCGCGGGTGTGCGCGCCGGGGCGCGGGCACCGACCAATTCCCCCGTTGCCGCACATCAGCAGGGACAGTCGCCGTACGGTGGTGTCGGCGGCGCAGCTCTTGCCAAGCCGTGGGGAGAGAGGCCTTGGCCATGGACCGTGGCATCGAGAGGGACGCACCTCCCAGCCGCGGAGCTGGGAACGGCGCGACGGAACGCGCCACGAGCGGCCGTGTCCAGCTGGCCGTCGTGGTGGTGGACCGCGAGGGCCTGGTCTCGCACTGGAGCACCGGCGCCCGGCGACTGTTCGGCGCCGCCAGGGAGGAGGCGATCGGCCGGCCCGCCGCCGATCTGCTGCCGGTCTCCGGAGCGCTGCCGGAGGCTGCCGAAGTCACCCCCTACGGCGCCTACACGGCCTACGACGACCTCGGACCCGACCTGGAGTCCTCCCTCGACGGACGGCTCAACTTCCCCGCCGCGGGCCGCGCCCGCCTCACCGTCCCCGGCGACGACCGCTCCGACGTCCTGTGGTGGGCCTACCCCCTGGTCGGCCCCGGGCGGGAGCGGCTGCTGGTGCTCGCCGCCGACGCCGACGGACTGCGGCGCCAGGACCCGGACGGCACCGGACCCGACGGCATGGGCTGTGAGCGGATCGCCCCCGGGTTCGCCCTGCACACCGACTTCCCCGGCGCCGAGGAGCTGGCGGGCCGGCTGCCCGAGATCCTGCCCAGCATGAGCGTGGGCGAGAGCTCCCGCATCGTGGCGCAGATCCTCGAACTGGGCTATCCCGTCCTGGAGTTCAGCCAGAACGACCGGGTGCCCGTCACCCCCGACTGGGGTGTGCCGCGGCGCGCCGAGCGCAGGGCCCGCCGGGAGCGCGCCGCCCGCGCCGCCGTGCTCGGACTGCCCGCGCCCGAGGAGCGCCCCGAGGAGAGCGCGGACCTGGAGTACGCGGCGGTCCGCGAACACCTGGAGTTCCTCAACGAGGTGAGCGGCCGCATCGGCACCTCCCTCGACCTCTCCCGGACCATCGTCGAGGTCAGCAAGGCCGTCGTGCCCCGCTTCACCGATGTCGCGGGCACCTATCTGCGCGAACAGGTCGTCGCGGGCGAGGGGTTCCCCGACGGCGTGCCGGACACCACCACCATGTGGCACCGGGTCGCCCTTGAGCACACCGACGAACCCGGCCGCTGGGACGACGTCGTGCCGGTCGGCGAGGCCATGCCGTTCCCCGCGCACACCCCGTTCTTCCAGTGCATGACCACCGGCGAGCCGGTGCTGGTGCCGCGGATCAGCGAGGAGATGGGCCACGCCATCGCCTCGCAGTTCGAGAAGCGCGACATCCGGCCGCTCATCACCCACCGCTCCATGCTGGTCGTACCGCTCAAGGCCCGCCATGTGGTGCTCGGCTTCATGATCCTGCTGCGCCACCCCGAGCGGCCCGTCTTCAACGACATGGACAGGGTCACCGGCGCCGAACTCGCCGCCCGCGCGGGCCTCGTGCTCGACAACGCCCGGATGTACACCTTCCAGGAGAGCGTCGCCGAGACCCTCCAGGACAGCATGCTGCCGCACATCCCGCCGCGCATGGCGGGCTGCGACATCGCCACCCGCTATCTGCCCGGCACCCTCCTCGGCCGGGTCGGCGGCGACTGGTTCGACTCGGTGAAACTCCCCGGCGCCCGCACCGCCCTCGTGGTCGGCGACGTCATGGGCCACGGCCTCAACTCGGCCGCGATGATGGGCCAGTTGCGAACAGCCGTACAGACCATGGCCGCCCTGGACCTGCCGCCCGCGCAACTCCTGCGCAACCTCGACGACCTCGCCCAGCGCCTCGGCGACACCTACCTCGCCACCTGTCTCTACGCCGTCTACGACCCGATCGCGAGCGAGTTGCACCTCGCCAACGCGGGCCATATCCCGCCGGTGCTGGTGCGTGCCGAGGACGGGCGCAGCGAACTGCTCGACCTGCCGACGGGCGCGCCCATAGGAGTCGGCGGGGTGCCGTTCGAGTCGATGCGGGTACGGGTGGAGCCCGGCGACCGGCTGGTGATGTGCACCGACGGCCTGGTCGAGATGCGCGGCGAGGACATCGGCGTGGGCCTGGCGACCCTGTGCGAGTCCGCCGCCCACCCGGCCGCGTCCATGGACGACGCCTGCGACACCATCATCCGCGCCCTCAACACCCGCGGCGGCCGCAAGGACGACGTCGCGCTGCTGATGGCCCGGCTCAACGGCATCGGGCCCGAGGACGTCACCGAGTGGCGGGTCGCCCGCGATCCCGTCCAGGTCGGCCGGGCCCGCGCCGTGGTCCGCGAGCAACTGCACGACTGGGGTCTGGACCGACTCGCCGACATCGCCGAACTGCTGGCCGGCGAGCTGGTCACCAACGCCCTGCGGCACTCCCAGGGCCGTCCGGTCGAGCTGCGCCTGGTCCGCGGCGACACCCTGCTGTGCGAGGTGGACGACGACGACCACGAGCTGCCGACGCTGCTGAACGCCGGTCCGGCCGATGAGTTCGGCCGTGGGCTGCGCCTGGTGAGCACCCTCGCACGGGAGTGGGGCGCCAGCCGTACGAGTACCGGCAAGACCGTCTGGTTCGAACTGACGCTCCCAAGACGCTGACCGGCCGCGGTGGAGCAGGGCGTACGCGGATCGAATGCGGCGTGAAGGAATGCGCCACGTCCTTGTAGCGGTGCCCCGGGCGCGATAGACCGTACTCGCCCGTCACTTCGTGGCGGTCTGGCGTCGCACCCTGGGGAGTTGGGCATGAGCGTGACGAGTCGGTACCGGGAGGCCTGGGAGAGCTTCTGGCGGGAGGCCCCGGAGGAGCAGGGGGCGGTGTTCTGGGACGCGGAGCCGGTGCTGACCGTCGGTCTTCATCTGGCCCTGTTCGAACCGTACTTGACCGCGCCGACCCTGCCCCTGGTGGACCTGGGCTGCGGCAACGGCACCCAGACCCGGTTCCTCGCCGGCCGCTTCACGCATGTCGTCGGGGCCGATCTGTCCGTCGCGGCGATCGACCACGCCCGGCAGTCGGACCCCGCCGGGCTCGCCACCTACCGGATCCTGGACGCGGGCGAGAAGGACGAGGTGCAGACGCTGCACGCGGAGCTCGGCGACACCAATGTCTACATGCGGGGCGTGCTGCACCAGGCGGAGCCCGACGACCGGCAGGCGCTCGTGGACGGCATCGCCACCCTCGTCGGCACCCAGGGCCGGGCCTTCCTGGTCGAACTCGCCGAAGCCGCCAAGCCGGTCCTGATGGGACTCGCCCAGAGCCCCTCGGGCCCGCCGCCCAAGCTCGCCCCCGTCTTCCGGCACGGCATCGCCCCCGGCGAGGTCGCCGACGACGCGGTCCTGGACTATCTGCGCACGGCCGGGCTCTCCGTGCTGGCGTCGGGCGACATGCCCCTCGCCACCACGGAGTACACCCCGGACGGCGACCGCATCGAACTGCCGTCGAAGTGGGCCGTCGTCGGCCGCGCCTAACCGACGGTACGGCCGCGGCGGTACGCCACCCAGCCGGTCGCCGTCAGCGCCGCCGCCAGCGCGGCCACGGTGCCGACGGCGACGCCGGTGGAGGCCAGGCTGCCTCCTGTGGTGGAGGTGTTGGTGCCGGTGGCTCCGGTGCCTCCCGCGCTGGACGAGGTGCCGCCGGTGCCTCCTCCGGTGCCGCCCGTGCCGCCGTTGTTGCCGGCGCCGTCGTCGGTGTCCACCGGGTCCTGTCCGACGAAGCTCACCGGCACCTTGACGTCCTGGGTGCGGTCGCCGGAGAGGGTGTGGTCGGCGCGGGTCGCCAGGACGCACTTCGCCTTGAAGCAGTCGGTGAAGTCGTCCTTGGCGTCCACCGTCAGCTCCACCTCGAAGGTGCCGCCATCGCTGTACGGCGTCGCCAGGTCCTGGCCGTAGTCCGGCGGGTTGGAGGAGATCCATGCGGAGGAGTGGGACGCGCCGCTCATGTCCACCCCGCCGATGCAGGGCGTCGGCAGCTCACCGGCGCCGTTGTCGACGCACAGGGCGACATAGACGCCCTTGTCGACGTCGTAGCCGGAGCCGGTGACCTTGAGGGTCTGGTCCTCGGTGGCCAGGTGGTTGACCGGGGTGACGGTGAGCTTCTGGCCCTCGGGCCCGGTGACGGTCTTGGAGCCGGAGGGTGTCTCGGGCGACTCGCCGCCGTCTCCGTCTCCGTCACCGCCGCCGTTGTCGCCCCCGTCGTCGGCCGCCTTGACCGTCAGGGTGATCGGCGAAGTGCGGGTGGTGCCGACGGAGTTGGTGAACTCGGCCCGGTACCGGTAGCCGTCCTGCGTCTCCAGCGCGGTGAAGGTGTAGGCGTTCTCGTCCGCGCCCTCGACCGCCGACCAGGTCTGGCCGCCGTCCGGGCTGACCTGCCAGCGCACGGCCGGTTCCGGGGTGCCCTCGGCCGCCGCGACGAAGGTGACCTTGTCGCCGGTGGTGACGGACTGGTCGGTGGGGGACTGGGTCACCTTCGGCGACATGCGCAGGTCGTACTTGACGACCTTGCTCTCCGCCGACTGGGTGACGTACACGGACGTGGCGCCCGGCGCGACCGCGATGCCCGCGTAGGTGCCGGTGCGGACGCTGCCAGGCAGCGCGACCGCGTCGGCCGCGGGCCGGAAGCTCGCGCTGTCGAGGATCTCCAGGGACCCGGTGTTGTCCGTGGCGCCGTCGGAAAGGTCCTCGCGCAGGACGAAGGCGCGCCCGGTGGCCTTGTCGAAGGCCGCCGCCATGGCCCGGTCCTGGCCCGTGAGGGTGGCCAGCGGCTTGCCGTCCTTGTCGAGGACGAGCACCGAACTGCCGCTGCCCACCCAGACGTTGCCGGTCGCGGGGTCCGGCTCGACGAACGTCAGGACATCGGCGGGGAGTTCCGCCGTGGCCGTGACCCGGAAGGTGGCGGTGTCCACGCGGCGCAGCACCGGCTTGCCCTCGGCGGTACCGACGGACCAGGCCGCGTCGCGAGCGGCGTCCACGCCGAGTTCGGAGCCGCCCTCCAGGGCGATCGTCGCTTTCACGGCACCGGTCGCCGGCTCGGTCCGGCGCAGCTCACCGCCCGCCGCGATCAGCACTGTCGAGGTGTCGGAGTCCTGGCCGACGCCGGTGAAGGAGGCCCCGTTGAACCACAGGCCCTGGGCCGTGGCGTCGCCGTCCTTGGCGGTGCCGATGCCTCGCAGCGGGTAGTGGAAGACCACACCGTCGCCGGGCAGCGGGGCGATGATCCGACGGACCACCCGAGGCGCCAGGGTGCCGTTGAGTCCGGGCGCCTGGGCGATGTGGCCGAGGACCTCGCCGTCCCCCGCGTCCAGCGCGTACAGACCCTGCTCGGCCACGTCCGCGGTGTCGGGGATGTTGTCCGAACCGACGTACAGCTTCCCGGAGTCGGGGTGCAGCAGCAGGTCGAGGGGGCGGCCCGCGGTGGTGAACTCGGCCGCCTTCGCATAGCTGACGGTGCCCGGCGGGACGTCCACGCCGTCCCCGCCGCCGTCCCCGTCACCCGGGTCCTGGCCCTCGAAGGCGATCGGGATCCGGACGTCCTGCGAGCGGTCGCCGGCGGCGTTGTGGTCGACGCGGGTGACGACCGAGCAGGCCACCTCGAAGCAGTCGAGGCCACCGTCCTTCGCCTTGACGTTCAGCTCGACGTCGAAGGTGCCGCCCTCGCCCCAGCGTTCGGCGACGGTGCCCGCTCCCTCGTCCGAGGCGTCCCGGGGGATGATCCACCGGGAGGCCCCGCTGCCGCCGCTCTGGTCGGCGCCGCCCAGACAGGGGGTGGGGATGCGGTTGTCGCCGTTGTCCTTGCAGACGGCGACGTAGATGCCCTTGGTCTCGTCGTAGCCGGAGCCGGTGACCCGCAGCGTCTCCCCGTCCGGGTCCAGGCCGGCGGAGGCGGAGACGGAGAGTTTCTGGCCGTCCTTGCCGAGTGCCGTCCTCGGGGTGTCGGCGGCCTGGGCGGTGGATCCGGCGGCGGCTGAGGCGGCCACCAGCGCGGCGGCGCCGACGAACGCCGCCGGGCGTCTGAGATGCATCGGAGTTCCTCACTTGTCGGGTGCGCCGGCACCCCGGGATCGGGCCGGGGCCGGGCCCTCGGGTGGGGAGGGCCCGGCCTGCCGGGTTGCCTACTGGAAGGTGATCGGGACGTGCACGTCGTACTTGCGGTCATTGGTGTCGAAGTGGTCGGCGCGCGTGACGATCGCGCAGTCGACGTCCTGGCCGCAGACACTGCCGTCGTCGAGGGTCGCCTTGACGAAGATGTTCACGTTGAAGGTGCCGCCGGTGCCGAACTTGGAGCTGTTGGCGAACATGCCGCCGAAGACGTTGTTGACCCAGTGCGAGGCGCCGGTGGAGCCGCTCTCGTCCTGGCCGCCCAGACACGGGGTGGGCTTGGCGGCGCCCGGGGCGCCCTCGACGACGCACAGGCCGACGTAGATGCCCTGGCCCGGGTTGAAGCCGGAGCCGGTGACGTTGATGACCTGGCCGGCCGCGGACGCCGAGTTCGGGGCGGTCACCGAGAGGTTGTAGGTGGTGGAGCCGTCCACGATCGTGCGGGTCGAGGTGGCGGCGGAGGCCGACGTCGCCAGGCCCAGGGTCAGGGCGGCGGAGGCGGCGACGGCGAGGCCCGCGCGGGCGGCGGCAGGAACGACTCTCATCGGAGAACCCTTCTTGGAGAGCGAGGAGTTACTTAGGTAAGGCTAACCTAAGTATCAGTTGATGTTGGTTGTCAACGGCTTCAGGACTTGGCCGTCCGTACACCGAAGCCCGCGGCGGCGCGGCGCTCGCCGGAGACGCCGTACAGCTCCACCGTGTGCTCGCCCTCGGCGGTGGTGGCGTACACCGGGAACTCGCGGGAGACGCGGCCCTGTTCATCGGCCGTCACCTGGTACCGGGTGTCCTGGTCGATCGCGACGAGCAACACCTCACCGGGCTCGAATCCCTCGCCGGTGACCGTTTGTTGGGAGCCCGCGGACAACTCGGGGGCGCTCACGATGGCTTGTGGGGGTGTGACGACCGCGGGAGGTGTGGTCGGAGGCGTTGCCTGCGGGGGCTCGGCGGCCACTGTGCCGGTTCCCACTGTCACGTCGAATCGGCCAAGGGCGGACCCCGGGGTGAACTCCTGCCCGCTCCACCGCGAGAGCAGCGCCGCGCCCTCGTCGGTGAGCGAGGCGGTCAGGCCGGTCCAGGTCACCCCGCCGGTGCGGACCGCGGTGTCGCCGGGTTCCACCTCGGCCAGGGCGAGTTCACGCGCCTCGCCGTCGACGGCCGTACGGGTGCGGAGCGCCCCCGAGTCGCCGTCCAAGTGCAGGCGCAGGTCCGCCAGGATCAGCGGGGGCGCAGTCTCGGCGGCCGGCGCCAGTTGGGCCGTACCGCCCAACTTCAGGTCCATGGCGCCGGTTTCGGGGTCGGCCGAGCCGCTGGTGGCCGGCAGCCAGGCCGGGCGGGCCGAACCTCCGAGGGTCAGCTCACCCGTGTCGAGCGTCCAGCTGACGTAGCCGCCGGACACCTCCGTGTCCTGTGCCGCCGCGGTGCCCTGCCCCAGCAGGGCCAGCAGCGCGCCGCCCGCGACCACGGCGGCACCGGGTCTCTTCGTCATCGTCAAGTCTCCTAGGGATTACGGGAATCAGGGGACGTCAGTGCACGCCGGCCCGGCGCCGACGCGCCCAGAGCCAGGTCCAGGCACCGGCCCCGACCAGCGCCACCGCGGTCAGTCCGACGGGCAGCGCGAGGGAACCGGTGCTGGCCAGCGGGCCCTTCGGCTCATCGGTGCCCGGGTCGCCGGAATCGGCGGTGGTGGGCGCCGGGGTGCTCGACGGCGTACTGCCGCTGCCCGCGCCGGTGTTGCTGCTCTCGCCGCCACCCGTGCCACCGAAGGTCACCGGAATCCGCACCGTCTGGCTCTGGTCGCCGCCCCGCGTGTGGTCGTTGCGGGTGATCACGGCGCAGGTCACCTCCGACTTGGTGCAGTCTGTGTTGGCATCCTTCGCCCGCACCTTCAACTGCACGCTGAACGAGCCCTTGTGACCGCTGCCTTCGTACGGCTTCGCCAGACCCTCGCCGTAGGACGGCGGGCTGGAGGAGACCCACACCGACGCGCCGGACTCCCCGGACATGTCGACGCCGCCCACACAGGGCGTCGGCGTCTTTCCGGCGCCGTTGTCCACGCAGAAGGCGACGTAGATGCCCTTCTCCGTGTTGTAGCCGGAGCCGGTGACGGTCACCGTCTCGCCCGCCGGGTCGAGGCCGGAGGACTTCGACACGGTGAGTCTCTGGCCCTCGGGCCCGCTCGCCGAGCCGCCCGCGGCGGACGCCGGAACGGCCAGCGGAAGGACGGCGACCGAGGCCGCCAGTACGGCCGCACGGCCAACTCTCTTGCCACGCAGCCCACTTGGTGATGTCACAGCACACCCCCACCACGAGATAATAAGGTAAGGCTAACCTAAGCTATTGATCAACTGTGGTGAACCGAGGGTCCGGAGGGGACAGCAATGAAATTGACCGGAAGACCACGTCGGCTCGGCCTGCCCGTGGTGCTCGCCGTGGCACTGCTCACCGGCGCCTGCGGAAGCGGCACTTCGCCGTCCAGCGGGTCGGATGCCTCGCCCGCCTCCGCGAGCGAGCGTGCCGCGGCCGCCGAGAAGCGGCTCGCGAAGAACACCCTCGTCCCCCTGGAGGGCGAGCCGCCCACCCCCGAACTGCCCGTCACCGTCGACTCCTCCGACGGACGGAAGGTGACCGTCGAGGACGCCTCCCGCATCCTGCCGCTCAACGGCGGGGTCGCGGAGATCGTGTTCACCCTGGGACTCGGCGACCGCGTCGTGGGCCGGGACATCACCGCCACCTTCGCCGAGGCCGAGGACCTTCCCCAGGTCACCAAGGCGCACGACGTCAGCGCGGAGAGCGTGCTGTCGCTGCGGCCGACCGTGGTGCTCGCCGACACCGACACCGGCCCCAGCGAGGCCATCGAGCAGATCCGGGACGCCGGAGTGCCGGTCGTCGTCCTCGACCCGGCGACGGAACTGGCCGATGTCACCACCCGGACGACCCGCGTAGCCGAGGCCCTCGGCGTCCCTGCCGCGGGCAAGGCGCTGAACGCGCGGATGAGCGACGAACTCGCCGCCGCCCGCGCCGCCGTGCCCGAGGGCAGCAGGCCCAAGGTCGCCTTCCTCTACATGCGCGGCAGCGCGGCCGTCTATCTCATCGGCGGCAAGGGCTCGGGCGCCGACTCCCTCGTCGAGGCCGCGGGCGCCGTCGACGCGGGCGAGGAGGCCGGGTTCGACAAGCCGTTCACGCCCATCACCAGCGAGGCGCTGGTCCGGGCCCAGCCCGAGGTCATCCTCATGATGACCAAGGGACTCGAATCCGTCGGCGGGATCGACGGCCTGGTCCAGATCCCTGGAATCGCCCAGACCCCGGCGGGCATGAACCGCCGCGTCGTCGACCTGGAGGACGGCGTCCTGCTCGGCTACGGCCCGCGCACCCCCCTCGTCATCGACATCCTGGTCGACCGGCTGCACAAGACCTGACGCCGCTTCCTGGCCGGGCCCGCCCCCGGCGCGTACCGTGACAGGTCATGAAGATCCTCATCAGCGCCGACATGGAGGGCGCCACCGGGGTGACCTGGCCGGCCGACGTGCTGCCGGGCACGCCGCAGTGGGAGCGCTGCCGCTCGATGTTCACCTCGGACGTCAACGCCGCCGTTCTGGGGTTCTACGACGGTGGCGCCGACGAGGTCCTGATCAACGAGGCGCACTGGACCATGCGCAACCTCCTCCTCGAACGCCTCGACGAGCGGGCCGAGATGCTCACCGGGCGGCACAAGGCCCTGTCCATGGTGGAGGGCGTGCAGCACGGCGACGTCGACGGCATCGCCTTCGTCGGCTACCACGCGGGCGCCGGCATGGAGGGCGTCCTCGCCCACACCTACCTCGCCAACTCCGTCACCGGGGTGTGGGTGAACGACGTACGGGCCAGCGAAGGGCTGCTCAACGCCCATGTCGTGGCGGAGTACGGGGTGCCCGTCGTGCTGGTCACCGGCGACGACGTGGCCTGCGAGGACGCGCTCGGCTACGCGCCCGAGGCGCCGAAGGTCGCCGTCAAGGACCATGTCTCACGCTACGCCGCCGTCTGCCGCACCCCGAACCGGACCTTCGCCGACATCCGCGGCGCCGCCAAGGAGGCCGCCGCGCTGGCGGTCCGTCATGAGCCGGTGCAGGGCGGCCCGTTCACCGTCGCCGTGGAGTTCGACGCCGAGCACCTGTCGATGGCCGCGACCGTCGTGCCCGGGGTGGAGCGGATCGGGGAGCGCAAGGTGGCGTACACCAGCGGGACGATGTACGAGGGGATCCGGACCTTCAAGGCGGTCACCACGATCGTCTCGGCGGCGGTGGAGGAGCAGTATGGCTGACCGGCAGGCACTGGACGAGGTCGTGACGTTCACGTCCGAGCTGATCCGTATCGACACCACCAACCGGGGCGGGGGCGACTGCCGGGAGCGGCCCGCCGCCGAGTACGCCGCCGCCCGGCTGGCCGAGGCGGGGATCGAGCCGACCCTGCTGGAGCGGACCGAGGGCCGCACGAACGTCGTCGCGCGGATCGAGGGCAGCGATCCCTCGGCGGACGCGCTGCTGCTGCACGGTCATCTGGACGTGGTGCCCGCCGAGGCGCGGGACTGGACTGTGCACCCCTTCTCCGGGGAGATCCGCGACGGGGTCGTGTGGGGGCGCGGCGCCGTCGACATGAAGAACATGGACGCGATGATCCTTGCCGTCGTCCGCGCCTGGGCCCGCGAGGGCGTACGGCCCCGGCGGGACGTCGTGATCGCGTTCACCGCCGACGAGGAGGCCAGCGCCGAGGACGGCTCCGGGTTCCTCGCCGATCGGCATGCCGCGCTGTTCGAGGGCTGCACCGAGGGCGTCAGCGAATCCGGGGCGTTCACCTTCCACGACGGCAGCGGGCGGGAGCTGTACCCCATCGCGGCCGGGGAGCGGGGCACCGGCTGGCTGAAGCTCACCGCGCGCGGGCGGGCCGGGCACGGCTCCAAGGTCAACCGCGAGAACGCGGTCACCCGGCTCTCCGCCGCCATCGCCCGGATCGGCGCGCACGAGTGGCCGCTGCGGCTGACCCCGACGGTCCGCGCCGCCCTCACCGAACTCGCCGCGGTGTACGGCATCGCACCCGACCTGGACGATGTGGACGCGCTGCTGAAGAAGCTCGGCCCGGCCGCGTCCCTGGTCGAGGCCACCGTCCGCAACAGCGCCAACCCGACCATGCTGGACGCCGGTTACAAGGTCAACGTCATCCCGGGTGAGGCCGTCGCCCATGTCGACGGACGCTATCTGCCGGGCGGCGAGGACGAGTTCCGTACGACCCTCGACCGGCTCACCGGGCCGGACGTGGAGTGGGAGTTCCACCACCGCGAGGTCGCCCTCCAGGCGCCGGTCGACTCGCCGACGTTCGCGAAAATGAGGGCCGCCGTCGAGGAGTTCGCGCCGCGGGGGCACGTCGTGCCGTACTGCATGTCCGGCGGCACCGACGCCAAGCAGTTCTCGCGGCTCGGCATCACCGGCTACGGGTTCGCGCCGCTGAAGCTCCCGGAGGGCTTCGACTACCAGGCCCTCTTCCACGGGGTCGACGAACGCGTCCCCGTCGAGGCCCTGCACTTCGGGGTCCGGGTCCTGGACCGCTTCCTGCGGACGGCGTAGCGGAGTTGGGGGAGAACGTGCAGACCTTGCCGTACGGTTCCTGGCCCTCGCCCATCGACGCGGCCCTCGCCGCCGCGCACGACGGGCACCCCGAGTACCTGGGCTTCGTCGGGGACGAGGTGTGGTGGACCGAGCCCCGACCCACCGAGGGCGGGCGCCGCGCCCTGGTCCGCCGGCGCGCCGACGGCACCCAGGAGCCGGTACTGCCGGCCCCGTGGAACGTGCGCAGCCGGGTCATCGAGTACGGCGGCCACCCCTGGGCCGGAGCCCTGGTCGACGGCGAACCGCTCGTGGTGTTCGTCGACTTCGCCGACCAGCGGCTCCACCGCTACGAGTTCGGTGGCGAGCCCAGCCCGCTCACCCCGGTGTCCGAGGTGGGCGGCGGACTGCGCTGGGCCGAACCGCTGATCCTGCCCGACCGCGGTGAAGTGTGGTGCGTGCTGGAGGAGTTCACCGGGGACGGGCCGGGCGACGTACGGCGCGTCCTGGCCGCCGTACCGCTGGACGGATCGGCCGCCGAGGACCGGGGTGCCGTACGGGAACTGAGCGACGGGGCCCATCGGTTCGTCACCGGGCCGCGGCTCTCGCCGGACGGGCGGCGGGCGGCCTGGCTGGCCTGGGACCATCCGCGGATGCCGTGGGACGGGACCGAGCTGGTCGTCGCCGAGGTGGGTGAGGGGCTGTCCGGGGCGCGGACCGTGGCGGGCGGACCCGAGGAGTCCATCGCCGAGGCCGACTGGGCGGCCGACGGCTCGCTGCTGTACACGAGCGATCGCACCGGCTGGTGGAACCTGTACCGCGACGGCGTTCCCCTGTGCCCGCGCGAGGAGGAGTTCGGCGGGCCGCTGTGGAAGCTCGGCCACCGCTGGTTCGCCCCGCTGGACGACGGACTGATCGCGGTCGTGCACGGCCGGGGCGCCACCGCGCTCGGGATACTCGACCCCGAGACCGGCGAGGTCGTCGACGCGGCCGGACCGTGGACCGAGTTCTCACCCACCCTCGCCGTGCACGGAGAGCGCGTGGTCGCCGTCGGGGCCAGCCCGCGCAGCGCCTACGAGGTCGTCGAGCTGAACACCCGCACCGGCCGCGCCCGGGTCGTCGGAGCCGAGCACGACGACCCCGTGGACCCCGCCTACTACCCCGAGCCGCAGATCCGCACCTTCACCGGACCGGCCGGACGCGAGATCCACGCGCACGTCTACCCGCCCCACAACCCAGGCTGCGTCGCCCCCGGTGACCGGCCCGCGCCGTACGTCGTCTGGGCGCACGGCGGGCCGACCGGGCGGGCGCCCCTCGTCCTGGACCTGGAGATCGCCTACTTCACCTCGCGCGGCATCGGTGTCGCCGAGGTCAATTACGGCGGCTCCACCGGGTACGGGCGGGAGTACCGCGACCGGCTGCGCGAGCAGTGGGGTGTGGTCGACGTCGAGGACTGCGCGGCCGTCGTGCTGGCCCTCGCCGAGGAGGGCACCGCCGACCGGCGGCGGCTCGCCGTGCGGGGCGGCAGCGCGGGCGGCTGGACCGCCGCGGCCTCCCTCACCACCACCGACGTCTACGCCTGCGGCACGATCATCTACCCCATCCTCGACCTCGCCGCCTGGGCCGACGGGGAGACCCACGACTTCGAGTCGCGGTATCTGGAGAGCCTGGTCGGGCCGCGCGCCGAGGTGCCCGGACGGTACGCCGAACGCTCGCCGAGCGAGCACGCCGAGCGGATCACCGCGCCGTTCCTGCTGCTCCAGGGCCTGGACGACGTGATCTGCCCGCCCGCGCAGTGCGAACGGTTCCTGGCCCGGATGGCGGGGCGGCGGGTACCGCACGCCTACCTCGCCTTCGAGGGGGAGGGGCACGGCTTCCGGCGCGCGGAGACCATGGTGCGGGTGCTGGAGTCGGAGCTGTCCCTCTACGCTCAGGTGTTCGGTCTCGACCCGCCCGGCATCCCGACCCTGGAGCTCGTCAAGTGAAGCAACTCGTCCGTCCGCGGCGGCTCGCCCCCGGCGCCCGCGTCGCCGTCGTCGCGACCAGCGGGCCCGTGCCCGAGGAACGGCTCATGGCCGGGCTCGACGTGCTGCGCGGCTGGGGCCTGGACCCGGTGGTGGCACCCCATGTGCTGGACCGGCACCCCGAGTTCGGCTATCTCGCCGGGACGGACGCCGACCGGGCCGCCGATCTCCAGAACGCCTGGTGCGATCCGTCCGTCGACGCCGTGCTCTGCGCGCGCGGCGGATACGGCGTGCAGCGGCTGATCGGCCTGCTCGACTGGGCGGCGATGCGCGCGGCCGGGCCGAAGGTTTTCGTCGGTTTCAGCGATCTCACCGTGCTGCACGAGGCGTTCGCCCAGCGGCTCGGCCTCGCCACGCTGTACGGGCCGATGGCGGCGGGCATCGACTTCATCAAGAGCGCGACGGCCCAGGAGCACCTCAGGGCCACGCTGTTCGCCCCGGAGACGGTCCGCGAGATCGCCTCCCGCGGCCGGACCGTCGTACCGGGCCGGGCACGCGGGGTCACTCTCGGCGGCTGTCTGTGCCTGCTCGCCACCGAGCTGGGCACCCCGGACGCGCGTGCGTCCGCGCGGGGCGGACTGCTGTGCCTGGAGGACGTGGGGGAGGAGACCTACCGCATCGACCGGTACCTCACCCAGCTCCTGCGCGCGGGCTGGCTCGACGGCGTCGGCGGACTGCTGCTCGGCTCGTGGGAGGAGTGCGACCCCTACGAGCGGCTGCGCCCCCTGCTCCTGGACCGGCTGGGCGGGCTCGGGGTGCCCGTCGTGGAGGAGTTCGGGTTCGGGCACTGCTCCGACGCGCTGACGATCCCCTTCGGGGCGGCGGCCGAACTGGACGCCGACGCGGGCACCCTGACGCTGGATCAGCCGGCGCTGCGCTGAACTTCGGTCAAGAAACACCCGTTACGGCGATTGACCTCCTCTGACACGTGTCACACCATGACTACCGGCCGGAACTTACCGGTCGGTAAGTCGGGTTGTCCTCAGTGTGCCGGGTTGTCCTCAGTGTGGAGGTCTCGTGTCCCGTCGTGTGCTCGCATCCTGCGTCCCCCTCGCTCTCCTGCTCGGCGCCACACTCACCCGGCCCGCCACCGCGACCCCCCAGTACTCCGTCACCGCGCTGGAGTTCACCGTCCAGGCGGGCGGCCGCACCTGCACGATCGACGCCGACCTGTACCGGCCCTCCGGAGTGGACCACGCGCCCGCGGTGCTCGCCACCAACGGCTTCGGCGGCAGCAAGAACGACGGCTCCACCGACGCCATCGGCCGGGCCTTCGCCCAGCGCGGCTATGTCTCGCTCATCTACTCCGGGCTCGGCTTCGGCCGCTCCGGCTGCCTGATCTCCCTCGACGACCCGGCGATCGACGGCACCGCGGCCTCGCGGCTCGTCGACTTCCTCGGCGGCAAGAGGTCCGCCGACGACGGCACCACCGCCGACTTCGTCACCCTCGACGCCCCCGGCGACCCGCGTGTCGGCATGATCGGCGGCTCCTACGGCGGCGCGATCCAGCTGGCCACGGCGGCCATGGATCACCGCGTCGACGCGATCGTCCCGATGATCACCTGGAACGACCTCGTCTATTCCCTCGACCCCAACAACGCCGTCGGCGCCTCCAGCGTGCCGGGCGCCTTCAAATGGCAGTGGACGAACGGCTTCTACCTCATCGGGGAGGGCCAGCCCCTGCTGGAGGCGAACCTCGACCCGTCCCGGATCAACTCCCTGACCTGTCTGCACTTCGTCACCCGGGCCTGCGACACCATCCGCACCCTCAACTCCGGCAGCTACCCGGCGGACCGCACCGCCGACCTGCTCTCCTACGCCCGCGGCGTCTCGCCGGTCTCCTGTCTCGGCCGGGTGAAGGCGCCGACCCTGCTGATCCAGGGCCAGGCCGACAGCCTCTTCAACCTCAACGAGGCGACGGCGACGTACCAGGCGCTCAAGGCGCAGGGCACCCCCACCAAGATGATCTGGCAGTCCTGGGGCCACAGCGGCGGCATCAGCGATCCGGCCGCCGGTGAACTCAACCTGGTCCAGGGAAACTTGGAGACCAGCTACGTCGGCCGGCGGATCCTCGCCTGGTTCGACCGCTACCTGGGCGGGCAGCGCGTCGGCACGGGCCCCGCCTTCGCCTACTATCGCGACTGGATCACCGACCCCAACGGCACCTACGCCACCGCCGACCGCCTCCCCGCGCCCAGCCGCAAGCTGTACCTCTCCGGCGACGGCAAACTCGTCGACGACCGGGCGAAGGTGGCGCGCGGCAGCCGTACGTACACCAACTGGCCGCTCCCGACGAGCCATTCGGAGAGCCCGCTGGCCGGGGTCCTCGGGCTGCCGGACCCGGCGCCCTACGACACCAAGGGCACCCATCTCGCCTGGACCGGCGAGCCTCTCGCCCGGACCACCGATGTCGTCGGCGCGCCCCGCGCCACGCTGAAGGTGCTCTCCCCGAAGGCCGAGCGGACCCAGGGGTCCGGGAACGCCGCCGACAAGCTCGTCCTCTTCGCCAAGCTCTACGACGTCGCACCCGACGGCACCAGGACCCTGGTGCACCGCCTGGTCGCCCCGGTGCGGGTGCCGGACGTGACGCGGCCCTTCACCGTGACGCTGCCCGGGATCGTGCACCGCTACGAGCGGGGGCACCGGCTGAGCTTCGTGATCGCGGCGAGTGACGACTCCTACTTCGGCAACCGGGGCATCAAGCCGGTGACGGTGGTCAGCGCGCCCGGGGACACCGGGGTGCTCCAGCTGCCGGTGGTGGGCGGCTGAGCCACCCGGAGACCGGCCTCACCGTGCGTGACCAGGTCTTCGGGCGCACCCTGGGGGTATGAGTCCGAAGACCTCCGAGAGCGGAGCCAAGACCGGCAGGAAGGGCAGCGGCCGGAACCCGGCACTCACCCCAGGGCGCATCGCCGTGCTGGTGCTGGCCGTCCTTGCCCTGATCTTCATCTTCCAGAACACCCAGGAGACCGAGATCCGGCTGCTGATTCCCGTGGTCACGATGCCGCTG
Source organism: Streptomyces cinnabarinus (assembly GCF_027270315.1). Classification (NCBI taxonomy): domain Bacteria; kingdom Bacillati; phylum Actinomycetota; class Actinomycetes; order Kitasatosporales; family Streptomycetaceae; genus Streptomyces; species Streptomyces cinnabarinus. Next base: position 7,326,953 of record NZ_CP114413.1, read on the forward strand.
TGGACGGCGCTGCTGGGCATGGGCATCATCGGTGCCCTGTTCGGGGCGTATTTCATGAACCGGCGCAGGTGAGCGGTCGTAGGCTGGCGGGATGCCGCACATCGCATCCCGCTATCTGACCGAGGGCCCGCGCGTGGGCATACGTCCCTTCGGCCTCGACGACGCCGCCGAGTTCACCGCCCGGGCCCGCGAGAGCAAGGCGCTGCACCAGCCCTGGCTGTTCCCGCCGGACGACGTCACGCACTACGCCGCCTACGCGGGGCGCCTGATCGAGGACCCGACCAAGGCGGGCTTCCTGGTGTGCGAGAAGGACGACGACGGCTCGCTCGCCGGGTTCATCAACATCAACAACATCGTCCAGGGCGCCTTCCGCTCCGGCGCCCTCGGCTACGGTGCCTTCGCGCACGCGGCCGGGCGCGGACTGATGCGCGAGGCGCTCGGGCTGGTCGTCGGGCACGCGTTCGGGGCGCTGCGGCTGCACCGGCTGGAGATCAACGTACAGCCCGGCAACACCGCCTCCATCGCCCTGGCCCGCGCCTGCGGGTTCCGGCTGGAGGGCTTCTCCCCGGCCATGCTCTACATCGACGGCGCCTGGCGCGACCACGAACGCTGGGCGCTCACGGCCGAGATGGTGCGCCGTTCCGTGGATCAGGCCTGACGGTCCACGTACTCGTACACCGTGCCGTCCGGATGCATCGCGATCAGGTTCCGGCCCCCCGGGGTCGGCACCGGGCCCGCGATCACCCGGGCGCCCAGCTCGACGAGCACGTCCCGGGCCTCCTCGACGTCCTTCACGGCGATCGTCGCGGCGACCTTGCGCAGCACCTCCAGCTCCTCCTCCGGGCCGCTCATCAGCAGGAAGCAGCCGACCGCGGCCACCTCCACACCGCCGCGCCCGAAGCGCTGGGCCCGGCCGCCGGCGAGGCGCTCGTAGAACGGGACCGCGGCCTCCAGGTCGTCGACGCAGACACGCAGCGTGGCTCCCAGAATCTCCATGGGCACGAGCCTAGTTGGCACCGGACCGCCGCGGTGATCGGTTCGCCCGATCTCCACAGGGCCCGCGTTAGGCACCCCGCGCCGGGGGTACCCGGCGGCTGAGGAGCGCCGGGTTCACCGTGCGTGAATCCGCGGCTACCGGCCGTCCCGCGGAAGGAGACTCATGGACACCGCCGAACTCGTCGAACTGGGACAGCAGTTGCGCGTGGACAGTGTGCGGGCCTCCGATGCCGCCGGGTCCGGGCATCCGACCTCGTCCATGTCCGCCGCCGACCTGATGGCCGTCCTCCTCGCCCACCACTTCCGCTACGACGTCGATCGCCCCGCCCACCCCGGCAACGACCGTTTCGTGCTGTCCAAGGGACACGCCTCGCCGCTGCTGTACTCCGCGTTCAAGGCGGTCGGGCTGGTCGAGGACGCCGAACTGCTCACCTTCCGCGCGCTGGGCAGCGCGCTCGAAGGGCATCCCACGCCCCGGCGGCTGCCCTGGGTGGAGACGGCCACCGGATCGCTCGGCCAGGGACTGCCGGTCGGCGTCGGCATCGCGCTCGCGGGCAAGCGCCTGGACCGCGTCGGCTACCGGGTGTGGGTGCTGTGCGGGGACGGCGAGCTGGCCGAGGGCTCGGTGTGGGAGGCGGCCGAGCACGCGGCGTACGAGCATCTCGACAACCTCACCGCGATCGTCGACGTCAACCGGCTCGGCCAGCGCGGACCGACCCGGCACGGCCACGACCTGGACGCCTACGCCCGCCGCTTCCAGGCCTTCGGCTGGCACACCGTCGAGATCGACGGGCACGACGTCGGCGCGATCGACCGCGCCCTCGGCGAGGCCCGGTCCACCGCCGGACAGCCCACCGCGATCCTCGCCCGCACCCTCAAGGGCAAGGGCGTGGCGTCCGTCCAGGACCGCGAGGGACTGCACGGCAAGCCGCTGAAGGACGCCGCGGCGGCCGTCGCCGAACTCGGCGGGCGGCGCGAGGCCCGGATCCGGCCGCAGGAACCGCCCGCCGTGCGCATGCTGCACGCCGTGCCCGCCGGGGATTCCGAGCGGCCCGAGTTCGGCCTGGGGGAGGCGATCGCCACCCGGGACGCCTACGGCCGGGCACTCGCCGCGCTCGGCTCGGCACGCGGTGACATCGTCGCCCTGGACGGCGAGGTCGGCGACTCCACCCGCGCGGAACTCTTCGCCAAGGAACACCCCGACCGCTATTTCGAGTGCTATATCGCCGAGCAGCAGCTGGTCGCCGCCGCGGTGGGGCTCGCCACCCGCGGTTGGGTGCCGTACGCCGCCACCTTCGCGGCCTTCCTGACCCGCGCCCACGACTTCGTGCGCATGGCCTCGATCAGCGGCGCCGGGATCAACCTCGTCGGCTCGCACGCGGGGGTCGCCATCGGGCAGGACGGGCCCTCCCAGATGGGCCTCGAGGACCTGGCGATGATGCGCGCGGTGTACGGCTCGACCGTGCTCCACCCGTGCGACGCGAACCAGACCGCCCGGCTCGTCGCCACCATGGCGGGCCTGGACGGCATCCGCTACCTGCGCACCTCCCGCGGCGCGAGCCCGGTGATCTACGGCCCCGACGAGGAGTTCCCGGTCGGCGGCAGCAAGGTGCTGCGCTCCTCCGGCCACGACCGGATGACCCTGGTCGCCGCCGGGGTCACCGTGCACGAGGCGCTGGCCGCCGCCGACGCCCTGGAGCGCGAGGGCGTCCGGGCCCGGGTGATCGATCTGTACTCGGTCAAGCCCGTCGACCGGACCACGCTGCGCCGGGCCGCCGAGGAGACCGGCTGTCTGATCACCGTGGAGGACCACCACGAGGAGGGCGGCCTCGGCGACGCCGTCCTGGACGCCTTCCTCGACGGGCGCCCGGTGCCCCGGCTGGTGCGGCTCGCGGTCCGTACGATGCCCGGCTCGGCCTCCCCCGAGGAGCAGCTGCACGCCGCGGGCATCGACGCCCTGTCGATCGCGGCGGCCGGGCGGCTGCTGCTCGCGGAGGCCTGATGGCCGCACTGCGCTATGTGTACGCCGTCTGCCGGCCGTTCCGATCGGCCCTCCAGGCCCAGCTGACCGGCGTCGCCGGTCAGCCGCCGAGGCAGCTGGCCCACCACGGTCTGATCGCCGTCTACAGCACGGTGCCCGAGGCGACCTTCACCGAGAAGGCGCTGCGCGACCGTCTGGAGGACCTGACCAGGGCCCATCACGGCGTCGTCGACGCGCTCACCGCCGTCACCACCCCGTTGCCGCTGCGGCTCGCCACCGTCTTCCGGGACGACAGCGCCCTGCGCACGATGATGGAGTCCCGCGAGACGTACTTCCGCGACACCCTCGACCGCCTGGAGGGGCGGGTGGAGTGGGGCGTGCGGGTCGTCCGCGTCGAACCCGGCGAGGACGCCTGGCACGAGGCCGTCGAATTCGCCGCGAAACTGCATGCGGCGCTCTCCTCCTTCGCCGAGGACTCACTGCTCCACGATCCCGCGGGGCGGCGGGTGCTCGACGCCGCCTATCTGGTGCCCCGCGGGGACTGCGAGGAGTTCGTGGAGGCGGTGGACCGGGCGAAGGCCGAGGCCCCGGGGGCGCGAGTGGAACTCACCGGCCCCTGGGCCGCGTACTCCTTCACCGGCGAGGAGGGGTGACGTTCAGCCTTCCTTCCGGCACAGGATCTCGCCGTGCAGGACCGAGAACCAGCCGTCCTCCCGCTCGCCCCACTCCCGCCAGGCGTCCGCGACCGCGCGCAGTCGCTCCTGGCCGGCGTGGCCGCCCTCGACGGCCAGGCCGGCGTAGGACGAGGCCAGGGTGCGGTCCGCCCACAGTCCGCTCCACCAGGCCCGCTCCTCGGCGGTGGCGAAGGTCCAGGCGGTCGAGGTGGCGGTGATGTCGGTCAGGCCCGCGCTCAGGGCCCAGGACTTCAGCCGCCGCCCGGCGTCCGGCTCACCGCCGTTGGCGCGGGCCACCGCGTGGTACAGGTCCAGCCAGTCGTCCAGCCCTTGGGATGCCGGGTACCAGGTCATGGCCGCGTAGTCGGATTCGCGGACCGCGATGAACCCGCCGGGCCGCGTCACCCGCTTCATCTCCCGCAGCGCGGCGACCGGGTCGCCGACGTGCTGGAGCACCTGGTGGGCGTGGACCACGCAGAAGCTGTCGTCCGGGTAGTCCAGCGCGTGCACGTCGGCGACCGCGAAGTCGACGTTGTCCAGGCCCCGTTCGGCGGCCGTGGCGCGGGCCTGCTCCAGGATGCCGGGGGCCCGGTCGACCCCGGTGACCCGGCCGTCCGGGACCAGCGCCGCCAGGTCGGCGGTGATGGTGCCCGGACCGCAGCCGATGTCCAGGATCCGCATGTGCGGCTCGATCGAATCCAGCAGGTACGCCGCGGAGTTGGCGGCGGTGCGCCAGGTGTGCGAGCGCAGCACCGACTCGTGGTGCCCATGGGTGTACACGGCGGTCTCGCGCGGCTTCGACATGGCGTTCCCCTCGTCTTGTCGTCGTCCTGTTCGACGTGCCGCAACCGTACGCCCGCGTGCCGAATAATGAGATACCCGTATTGCGATGTGGACTGACGATGTGTCAGAGGTGCGAGTGGCCGGGCAGCGGCCGGTACACGGTGAGCGCCTCCGGCAGCTTCTCCAGCGTCACCTCGCCCTCCACCTCGATGACTTCACCGTCGTAGGCGAGCAGCGAACCCGGTGCGACATCGGCCAGGTGCAGTCGGCCGACCTGGACCGCCGCATGAGCGGGGGAGCGGGTCAGTGGGCCCGCCACGGCCGCGGCGAGCAGCCGGAGCGCGGGGCGGCGGCCGCCGTGCACCACCCGTACGTCCAGCACGCCGTCCGCGAGGTCGAGCCGGCGGCCGGGGGCCAGGCCCATCCGGTGATAGGTGCCGTTCCCGGCGAACAGCAGCCACAGCGGCCTGGCGGACGTCCCGAGCCGGACCTGGAGCGGATGGCGGTCGGCGCGCAGGACGCGCAGGGCGGCGACGACCCCGGCGGGCCAGCTGCCGATCAGGTGCGACCAGGTGTCCCGCTCGCGCACCAGCTCCGGATACACGCCCAGACTGAACGTGTTGAGGAACACGCCCCGCCGGGTGCCGTTGCGGAACCGGCCCACGTCCACCCGTACCGCGTGGCCGTGCTCCAGGGCCCGGGTCAGATCGCGCACGTCCTCCACGCCCAGGTCGTAGGCGAAGTGGTTGAGGGTGCCGCCGGGCAGCACCGCGAGCGGCAGCCCGTGCCGCAGGGCCACCTCGGCGGCGGTGTTCACGGTGCCGTCGCCGCCGCACACCCCGAGCACCCGGGCGTGTGCCGCCGCCTTCTCCAACTCCGGCCGCACCTGGTCCGGTTCGCACTCCACCACCTCGGCGCCCGGCAGCGCGTCCAGCAGGGTCCGCACCCGGTCGGAGGTGCCCGAGGCGATGTTGGCGACCAGCACCAGACCCTCGCCCTCGGGCAGCGCCGGCACCTCGGCGCGCGGCCGGGCCGGCGGGCGGAGCTGGGCACGCGTCGGCACCAGGCCCCGTACCGCGTACGCGGCGCAGGCGCCGAGGGCCGCGCCCGCCAGGACGTCGCTCGGGAAGTGCACCCCGGTGTAGACCCGGGACAGGGCCACCGACCAGGCGACCGGGGCCACCGCGGCGCCCCACGCCGGGGACTCCAGCGCGACCCCGGTCGCGAAGGCGGCCGCCGACGCGGAGTGACCGGAGGGGAAGGAGGTGGTGATCGGCTGCCGCTTCAGATGCCGCACCTGCGGCACCGGGTCCAGGACCGGCCGCGGGCGGCGCACCGAGCGTTTGCCGAGGGTGTTGATCGTCAGTGAGGCCAGGCTCAGCGAGGCCAGACCGCGCACCGCGGCCCGGCGCGCCCGCGGAGTGCGGGTCGCCGCCATCAGGGCGCCCGCGGCGAACCACAGCACTCCGTGGTTGGCGCTGCGGCTCAGCCGGGGCAGCACCCGCTCGGCTCCGGGCCAGTGCTGTTCCGCGGCGAACTCGAACAGCCGGGAGTCGAGGGCGAGCAGCCGATCGCGCAGCACATGGTGGCCCGGCTTGGGGATGGTGAGGTCGACATCAGGGCTCATGTCGTCACGGGTACCCTGAAGTGGCTGTTTCCTTGCCGGTCCGTTCCCGGAGGGCCCTGAATGCGTCTGCTCCTCGTCCGCCACGGCCAGACCCCCACCAACGTCGACTACCTGCTGGACACCGCCGTCCCGGGACCGGGTCTGACCGAGCTCGGCGAGGCCCAGGCGGCCGCGCTCCCCGAGGCCCTCGCGGGCGAGGACATCGAGGCCCTGTACGTCTCCACCCTGCGCCGCACCCAGCTCACCGCGGCCCCGCTGGCCGCCGCGCGCGGACTCGACCCACTCGTGCGGGACGGCATACGGGAGATCTCCGCGGGCGACCTGGAGATGCTGCCCGGCGACACGGCGGACGGCGAGCTGTACATGCGTACGGCGTTCTCCTGGGCGGCCGGGGACACGGCGCTGCGGATGCCCGGCGGGGAGAACGGCGAGGAGGTGCTCGGCCGGTTCGACGCGGTGGTCGCCGAGGCGGCGGCGAGCGGCGTCGGCACGGTCGCCATGGTCAGCCACGGCGCGGTCATACGCACCTGGGCCGCGGCCCGCGCGGACAACGTGGACATCGCCTTCGCCGCCACGCACCGGCTGGCCAACACCGGTGTGGTGGTCCTGGAGGGCTCGCCCTCCGACGGGTTCAAGGCCCTGTCGTGGGCCGGGGCGAGCGTGGCACCGGCCGGTGACGGCGGCCCGGCGGGCGAGCCCCTGGAGTAGGCCGGACGGCCCGACCACGCCGGCAGCCCGACGCCGCCGGATATCGGTTTGCCGGGCCGCCGGTGCGACCCGCAGAATTCCACCCCATGGGACATCTCGAAGCCGCGCACCTGGAGTACTACCTCCCCGACGGGAGGGCGCTGCTGGGCGATGTGTCCTTCCGCGTGGGCGAAGGGTCCGTGACGGCCCTGGTCGGCCCGAACGGCGCGGGCAAGACGACCCTGCTGCGGCTGATCTCCGGGGAGCTGAAACCGCACGGCGGATCGGTCACGGTCAGTGGCGGCCTGGGTGTGATGCGCCAGTTCGTGGGCTCCGTAAGGGACGAGACGACCGTACGCGACCTGCTGGTGTCGGTGGCCACGCCCGGCATCCAGGAGGCCGCGCGGGCGGTGGACGCCGCCGAGCACGGGATCATGACGGTCGACGACGAGGCGGCGCAGCTGAAGTACGCGCAGGCGCTCGCCGACTGGGCCGAGGTGCGCGGGTACGAGGCGGAGACCCTGTGGGACATGTGCACCATGGCCGCGCTGGGCGTGCCGTACGAGAAGGCGCAGTGGCGTCAGGTGCGGACGCTGTCGGGCGGTGAGCAGAAGCGGCTGGTGCTGGAGGCGCTGCTGCGCGGCACGGACGAGGTGCTGCTGCTCGACGAGCCGGACAACTATCTGGACGTGCCCGGCAAGCGCTGGCTGGAGGAGCGGCTGAAGGAGACCCGCAAGACGGTCCTCTTCGTCTCCCACGACCGTGAGCTCCTCGCCCGCGCCGCCGAGCGGATCGTGTCGGTCGAACCGTCCCCGACCGGCGCCGACGCCTGGGTGCACGGCAGCGGCTTCGCCACCTACCACGACGCGCGGCGGGAGCGGTTCGCCCGCTTCGAGGAGCTGCGGCGCCGCTGGGACGAGAAGCACGCCCAGCTGAAGAAGCTGGTGCTGACCCTGCGCCAGGCGGCCGCGGTCAGCCATGAGATGGCCTCCCGCTATGCCGCGGCCCAGACCCGGCTGCGCAAGTTCGAGGAGGCGGGCCCGCCGCCGGAGCCGCCGCGCGAGCAGGACATCAGGATGCGCCTGAAGGGCGGCCGCACCGGAGTCCGCGCGGTCACCTGCGAGGGTCTGGAGCTGACGGGCCTGATGAAGCCGTTCTCGCTTGAGGTCTTCTACGGCGAGCGGGTGGCCGTCCTCGGCTCCAACGGCTCCGGGAAGTCGCACTTCCTGCGCCTGCTCGCCGGGGACGAGGTGGCGCACACCGGCGCCTGGAAGCTGGGCGCGCGCGTGGTCCCCGGCCACTTCGCGCAGACCCACGCCCACCCCGAGCTGGCCGGCCGAACCCTGCTCGACATCCTCTGGAAGGAGCACGCCCAGGACCGGGGCGCGGCGATGTCCCGGCTGCGCCGCTACGAGCTGACCCAGCAGGCGGAACAGACGTTCGACCGGCTCTCCGGCGGCCAGCAGGCCCGTTTCCAGATCCTCCTGCTGGAACTGGAGGGCGCCACGGCCCTGCTCCTGGACGAGCCCACCGACAACCTCGACCTGGAGTCCGCCGAAGCCCTCCAGGAGGGCCTGGAAGCCTTCGAGGGCACGGTCCTCGCGGTCACCCACGACCGCTGGTTCGCCCGCGCCTTCGACCGCTACCTGGTCTTCGGCACCGACGGCCGGGTACGCGAGACCGCCGAGCCGGTGTGGGACGAGCGCCGGGTGGAACGGGCCCGTTGAGGCCCGCCGGGCGGGCGGGCCCGAGGCGTGGCATGTTCGTACAGTGGAGGCAGGACACGGACTCGACGAGCGAGCGGGGTGCCACCATGACCGGAGTCGACCCCAGCCGGCTGGACGACCAGCAGCTCATGAGGGAGCTGGAGACCATCCACCGCACGCGCCACGACGCCCTGCTGTACGGCTCGACCGACGCGCTGCGCACCCATAACGTCCGCATGGCCGAGCTGGAGGGCGAGTACCTCCGCCGCAACCCGCGCCGCCCGGTCGCCGCGGGGCGCACCCGCGAGGGCGCCCGGGACCGCGGCTGCCAGGACACCGCGGCACCGGGCGGCTGAGCCGCACCTCACCGGTGCCGGGCGGGCTCGGACAGGGCCTCGGCGAGTTCCTGGACGGTGGCGTAGCGCGCCGAGCGGGGCATCCGCTCCAGCGACTCCACCAGGGCGTCCGGCGCGTACGCCCGCCGCAGCGCGCCCGCCAGCTCGCGCGGACCCGCCGGGAACAGACCGCGGCTGAGGACGCGGGCCAGTTCCTGGCGGACCGCCGGCAGTGCGGCCGTACCCATGCCCGGCGCCGCCGGACCGCCCGCGACCAGCGGATCGTCGTCGGCGCTCGGCTCGGGATCGTGCCACTCCTCGGTCCGGGTGGGATGACCGGACCGGAGCAGTCCTTGGAGTTCGTGCTTCATCTCGTCGTCGCGGTGCGCGCTCAGGCGGTCGCTGCCTCGCTGCATGACTCCCTCCAGATCTTCGGTTGTGCACCGCGTACCCGGGAAGAGCGCGCCGACACGGAGAAGGGCGGGGCGCCCGCCGAGAACCTGAGCATGTGTTTGCGTCGCGAAGGTCCGGGCAGGCGAATCCTCAGTGCTTCGGACAGGAGGCACGTCCGTGGGAGCGGCCATCCGTCGACACGGCTGTGCCAGTCCGGCTTGCCGCGCGCTCCCACGGTGACCGTCGACCCAGGGCACAACCCGAGGGAGTTGCGACGCACATGCCCACACGAGTGAGCGCGAAGCACCACCCGCACGACGACGCCCCCGACACCGCGCAGGCGTTCCGCGAACTCGCCGAACTGCCCGCCGGGCCACGGCGCGACACGCTCCGCGAGGAGATAGTCGAGGCCTGGCTGCCCATGGCGGACCGGCTCGCGGGCCGGTTCCGCAGCCGCGGCGAGTCCTTCGAGGACCTCCGCCAGGTGGCCGCCCTCGGCCTGGTCAAGGCCGTGGACCGGTACGACCCCGAGCGGGGCAACGCCTTCGAGAGCTACGCCGTGCCGACCATCACCGGCGAGATCAAGCGGCATTTCCGGGACCACATGTGGACCCTGCATGTGCCGCGCCGGGTGCAGGATCTGCGTAATCGCGTGCGGTTCGCCGTGCAGGAACTCCAGACCGTCTCCGGGCACCGGCCCACGGTCGCGGAGATCGCCGCGCACGCCGACATGACCGAGGCCGACGTCAAGATCGGTCTGGAGGCGCTGGAGAGTTTCACCGCGCTGTCCCTGGACGCGGAGCTGCCCGGCAGTGAGGACGGGTACTCCCTGAGCGACGCGCTGGGTTCCGTGGATCCGGCGCTGGACACGGTCGTGGACCGGGAGTCCGTGAAGCCGCGGATCGCCGCGCTGCCGGAGCGGGAGCGGGCGATCCTGTACATGCGTTTCTTCGGGGACATGACGCAGAGCCGGATCGCCGAGGAACTGGGGATCTCGCAGATGCATGTGTCCCGGCTGATCAGCCGGTGCTGCGGGCGGGTCCGGGAGCAGGTCCTGCGGGACGTCGCGTAGGTTGCGCGCTCCGCCGTCACCCGCATGGGGTCCGGCCGCGCGCGGGGTCCCGCCCGGCGGGCTGTGATGGGTGGGTGTCCTGGAGTCGTCGGCTAAGGAGCCCGCGCCATGCGCCGCACCGTCCGTCTGCTGTCCGCTCTCGCGCTGGGCGGTGTCGTGCTGGGATTCTGCGCCTCGGCCGCCCTCGCGGAACCGTCCGCGGAGGTCAGCCCCAGCAGTACGCACCCGGGTGGCAGCGTCACCGTCTCGGTCACCTGTGATCCCACCGGCGGGCCCGCGCCCGCCACCCTGGACGCCACCTCGCAGGCCTTCGAGGAGGGCACGGTCGCCCTGCACAGGATCGGCGGCAAGGAGGACGGCGCCCATGGGCCCGCCTACCGGGGCACCGCCCGGATCGCCTCCGCCGCGGAACTCGAAGGCGGGGTCGACTCCGTGGGCCCCGACACCGCGTGGACCGTCGACGGGACGTGTCCCGCGGCCCCCGGAGGCCAGGGCAAGCAGTGGAGCGCGACCTTCACCGTCGCCAAGGAGGGCGGCGCGAGCCGACGGCCGTGTCCGCCCGAGCCGCACCGGGAGAGCTGCCCGCCCGCCGTCGTGCAGAAGGGCGTGCACGCCGGTGCGGGGGGCGCCTTCACCGACTCCGTGCCCGCGCTGGTCGCCGGTGGGGTGCTGATCGCGGGCGCGGCGGGCGGTGCCGTGTACCGGCTGCGGCGCAGCAAGGCGCCGACGGCGGACATCTGAGCGGGGTCCGCCGGGTAAGGGGAAGCCAGGAGGGAGTCAGGGTGGCGCGGAGGGTTCCCGAGAGCCATGGCCCCGTCCGCTACGGGCCACCGCTGCCCGGGGACGGGCTGCCCGTGCTGCCCGAACTGTCCGCCGTGCTCGCCGCTGCAGCCGGCCGCGCCGAGAGCGAACCCGTCGGCGGGGGCGCCGCCCTGCTGGACGCCGCCTGCGGCCACTTCGACCGGCGCGGTCTGTCCGCCGAGCCCGACCGCGTGGTCGCCGCGCCGGGCGCCCCCGCCCTGCTGCTCGCGCTGACCGCCGCGCTCGGCGGTGACGTCCTGGTGCCCCGGCCCTGCGCGGCCTGGTGGGCGCCGTACGCACGCCTGTTGGGCAGACCCGTCTTCCATGTCGCCACCCCGGCCGAGTGCGGCGGGGTACCCGATCCGTACGCCCTGCTGGAGACCGTGCGCCGGGTCCGCGCCGAGGGCGGTGACCCGCGGCTGCTGGTGCTGTCCGTCGCCGACGACCCCACCGCCACCGTGGCGCCGCCCGAGGTCATGCACGAGACCGTCGAGGCCGCCGCGGCCGAGGGCCTGCACCTGGTCAGCGACGAGACCTGGCGGGACACCCGGCACGACCCGCACGAATCGGTGCTGCTCAGCCCCGCCGAGATGCTCCCGGAACGGGTCACCGTCGTCACCGACCTGGCCGGCGCGCTGCTGCCGCCCGGCTGGCCTGCCGCCGTCGCCCGCTTCCCGCCGGGCGACGTCGGGGCGCGCCTGCACGCGCGCGTGCTCGATGTGCTCACCGCGCTCGGCGCCCGGGTGGCGGGCCCGGTCGCCGCCGCGGCCGGATACGCCCTCACCGAGCCCGGACCCGTCCGGGCCCGCCAGGCGTCCTCCGTCCGGCTCCACGCGCGCGTGGCCGCCGCCCTGCACACGGAGGTCGTCGCCGCGGGAGCCCTCGCCCGGCCCCCGCAGGCCGGCCGGCATCTGTACGTCGACCTCGGCCCGCTGCGCACCGCCCTCGGCGCGCACGGCGTCAGTGACGCCCAGGACCTGGAGGAGTTCCTCACCGCCCGGCTCGGCATGCCCGCGCCCGGCGGCCACCGTTTCGGCGACGACCTCGCCGCACCGCGCGTACGGCTGTCCACCGGGGACCTGCTGGGCGGTACGGACGAGGAGCGTGCGGAATGCCTGGGCTCACCCTCGCCCTGGGAACTGCCCCATGTACGGCGTGCGTTGCTCCATGTGAAGTCGGTCTTCGACGACCTCCGCGGCGACGCGCAGCGATGGGAGAACTAGCGGCGCACCCCGCCGCGACGCAACCTCACCGAGCGGCCCGAACCCGCCTCCACAGCCCCGGCACCACACTGATGAGCAGCGTCAAAGCCACCGCCGCCACCACCCCCTCCCAGGGCTCCGGAAACAGCGACCCACCCAAAATCCCGATCAACTGATACGTAACAGCCCAGGCCAAACACGCAGGCAAGTTCCCCCGCGCGAACCTCCGCAGCGGCCACTTCGCCAGCAGACACGCCAGCATCACCGGCAACCGCCCCGCAGGCACCAGCCGGGACACCACCAGCACCGCCACCCCGTGCTCGGCCAGCTTCGTCTGCGCCTGCTCCAGCCGCTCCTCCGGCGCCCGGGACCGGATCGCCTCCAGCCACCGCGACCCGTTCCTCGAGCCCATCCCGCGCCGCCCGAGCCAGTACAGCGTGACGTCCCCGAGGAACGCGGCCACCGACGCCGTCACGAACACCATCGCCAGCGCGAACGGCGCCGTCTGATGGAACGCCACCACCGCCGCCGTACTGACCAGCGCCCCCGTCGGCACGACCGGCACCAGCGCCCCGAGCAGCACCAGCACGAACAGCGTCGGATAGCCGATGGCCTGCTGCGTGGACTCCGTCGGCACCGTCGTCGACGCCGCGGCGAGCCAGCTCACGCGGCCACCTCCAGCCGTACGCTCTCGCCGTGCCCCAGCCGGTGCACCGCCACGCCCGGCGCGCGCTCCGCGGCGAGGCGTACGAACTCATCGCCCGGCGCATGGAACTCATGGGGGCGCACGGCGTCCATGCCGATGGGCCAGTACGTGCCGTAGTGCACCGGTACCGCGCTGCCCGGCGCGAGCCGGGACAGGGCCTCCGCCGCGCGCCCCGCGTCGAGATGGCCCTCGCCGAGGTACGGACCCCAGCCGCCCACCGGCAGCAGCGCCACGTCGACCGGGCCGACCTCGTGCGCCATCTCGTCGAACAGGCCGGTGTCCCCGGCGAAGTAGGTGCGGGCCTCGCCCTCGATGACATAGCCGAGCGCGGGGGAGTGGTGGCGTCCGACGGGCAGCCGCCGTCCGTCGTGCCGGGCGGGCACGGCCCGTACCCGCAGCGCGCCCACGTCCGTCACCTCGCCGGGCGCCATCTCCGTCACCCGCAGACCGGTGAGCCGGCGCAGCCCCGGTACCGCCCGGGGTGCGCCCCGGGGCACAAGCAGGCGCGTGCCCTCCGGGAGCCGCGCCAGGGAGGGAACGTGCAGATGGTCGGCGTGCAGATGGGAGACGAGCGCGACGTCCGCACGCCAGGCGCCGGGCGGAGGGAGCGCGCCCCGGCGCCTGCGCAGATGCGCGAGCCGGCGTGCGAACAGAGGGTCGGTGAGCACGCGTACGTCCGAGTCGGCGACCGTGCAGGTGGCGTGACCCCACCAGGTGATCTCCACGGGCACCTCTTTGCCTCCTTCGCGCGACTCCCCCGAAGCCTACGGGCAGGAGTAGTGTCGGCGCCTGAAACCCGGAGGTGAGGGGGCGCCATGGGACCGGTGCGGGTCACGGCGATCGCGAGTCTGACGCCGCTTGAGGAACTGGACGCCGATCCCTTTCTGGTGGACTCCCGCAGCCAGCACGCGATCTGCGCGCGCTGGGCGGCGGAGCGGGGATACACGGTGAGCCGGGAGCTGCTGGTCCGCGGTCTCAGGCCGGACCACTGCGTGCTCTGGGACGGGGTGCGGGCCGGCGTCGACCTGTTCGTCGTGCCCAGCCGGCGGGTGCTGGAGAGCGCGCTGTCCTCCGTGGAGGAGTTCACCGCCGAGTGCGCGCGGCGCGGGGTCCGGGTGGAGACGGTGGGCTGCGAGGAGCCCCGCTACGACCGCCAGATGAAGGCCCGGGTGCACCGGCGGCTGTCGCTGCCGACGGCGGGCTACGACGGGCGTTGATCGACCCCGGGGTTCCGCACGTCCGTATGACAAGGTGGAGGCAGGCCCGCCTGGTCGATGGGTCGGGACGTGAGGTGTACGGGGCGTGCTTGGGCGGCGTTGGCGGCGGGTCGCCAGTCAGGTCGGGCGGAGCGTCACCGTGTGGGCGGTGTCCACCCTCACCATGCTGGTGCTCGCCGGGATCCTGCCGGACTTCCAGCTCCAGTCCGCGGACGGCGACAGCGCCACCCGCATCGCGGTCACCGCGGCCTTCGGCGCCGGTGCCTTCGGTGTGCTGTCGGCCCTGGCCTGGCCGCTGCTGGTGCGGCTGTTGCTGCTCGTGCCCGCGCTCGTCCTCGGGCTGCTGGTCTTCTTCCTCAACGGCGCCCTCCTACTGGTCGCCCTGCGGCTGAACCCCGCCGAGCGCGGCGGCGCCGCCTGGGAGACCGCCGTGGTGGTCGCGGCCGTGATGTCGGCCGTCGCCTCCGCCACCGGCGCCGCCCTCGCCGTACGCGACGACGACGCCTATCGGCGCCGGCTGTACCGGCTCGCCGACCGGCGACGGGGCAGCGGGCCGCCCTGTCCGTCCACGCCCGGGACCGTGTTCCTGCAGCTCGACGGCGTGGGGCACGAGGTGTTGCGGGACGCCCTCGACAAGGGGCTGATGCCGACCCTGGCCCGCTGGACGGACGGCGACCGGCCCACCCACCGGCTGACCCCCTGGCGCACCGACTGGTCCAGCCAGACCGGCGCCAGCCAGCTCGGCATCCTGCACGGCAGCAACCACGACGTCCCCGCCTTCCGCTGGTACGAGAAGGAGAGCCGGGAGGTGATGGTCTGCAACCGCCCGACCAGCGCCGCCGAACTCCAGCGCCGCGCCGTGACGGCCACCGGCGACGGCGGACTGCTCACCCTCGACGGCGCCAGCCGCGGCAACCTCTTCAGCGGCGGCGCCGAGGAGCAGGCGCTGGTGCTGTCCATCGCGACCCGGCGCCGCAGCCGCGAGAACCGCTCCCGGGCGGGCTACTTCGCCTACTTCTCCGACCCGGCGAACGCGGTGCGCACCGCGCTGTCGTTCGTCGCCGAGGTGGGCCGGGAGATCGGCCAGTCCACCCGGGCCCGGCTGGGCAGGACCCGCCCGAGGGTCTCGCGCGGCGGCCTCTACCCCTTCGTCCGGGCCTTCGCGACCGTCGTCGAGCGGGACGTCGTCGTCGCCGCGGTGATGGGCGACATGCTCGCGGGCCGCTCCGCCGTCTACGCCGACCTGGTCGCCTACGACGAGGTCGCCCACCACTCCGGGCCGGCCGGCCGGGACGCCGAGAAGGTCCTCCAGCGTCTGGACCGGGCACTGGAACTGATCGAGAACGTCGCCGAGCACGCCCCGCGGCCGTACCGGATCGTGGTGCTGTCCGACCACGGCCAGAGCCCCGGGGAGACCTTCCGCACCCGCTACGGACTCACCCTCGGCGACCTGGTGCGAGCCGGCTGCGGACTGCCCGTGCCGCGCCGGGCCCGGCGCACCCACAGCGGCGCGGAGGCCCGTACGGCCGTGCGGGCCGCCCTGCGCATCCCGGTCGAGGAGCGCGGTGAGAGGCAGCGCCCCGACCGGCACTCCGAGCCGATCGTGCTGGCCTCCGGCAACCTCGGCCTGGTCTCCTTCCCGGACGTCCCGCACCGGATGACCAAGGAGGAGATCGACGCCCGCCACCCCGCGCTGCTGACCACCCTCGCCAACCACCCCGGCATCGGCTTCCTGCTGGTGCGCAGCGAACTGCACGGCGGGGTCGTGCTCGGCCCGTTCGGCACCGAGATCCCGCTGGACCGCCTGGACCAGGACCCGGGACCGCTCGCCGCCTTCGGGCCCGGCGCCGCGGACGCCGTGCGGCGCACCCACTCCTTCCCGCACACCGCCGACATCATGGTCAACTCCATGCACGACCCCACCGACGGCGAAGTCCTCGCCTTCGAGGAGCAGATCGGCTCCCACGGCGGACTCGGCGGCGCCCAGGGCCGGCCCTTCCTGCTGTCACCCCTCGCCCTGTCCGCGCCGGTCGCGGACGGCACGGACCTGGTCGGCGCCGAGCAGGTGCACCACGTCCTGCGCCGCTGGCTGAGCGAGTCCGACGGGCCCCAAGTGCCGTTGGAGACCGAGGCGGAGGAACGGGCGGCCTGAAAACCGGGTGCGTCAAAACGGTCGTACACCCACACTGTTCGCAGTCGAAATCGCTCGAACAGTCTTGAGGAGTCCCTGCTTTGCAGGCTGCCGTCACCGTCACCCCCGCCCGTCTTCCCGACCTCCTGCTCGGCCTCGCCACCGTGCGGCCGGTGTTCGTCTGGGGTGCCCCCGGTATCGGGAAGTCCTCCCTGGTGCGGGACTTCGCCGAGTCGCTCGGCCTGGAGTGCGTCAGCCTGCTCGGCACCCAGCTCGCGCCCGAGGACCTGATCGGCGTGCCGCAGATCCGCGACGGGCGGTCGGTGTTCTGCCCGCCGGAGACCATCGCCCGGGACGAGCCGTACTGCCTCTTCCTGGACGAGCTGAACGCGGCCACGCCGGATGTGCAGAAGGCGTTCTACTCGCTGATCCTGGACCGCCGGATCGGCAACTACGAGCTGCCCAAGGGGTCGATCGTCATCGGCGCCGGCAACCGCGCCACCGACAACGCGCTGGCCCGCCCCATCGCCTCCGCGCTCGTCAACCGCCTCACCCATGTGCACCTGGAGGCGTCCCCGAAGGACTGGCTGGTCTGGGCCGCTAACCACGACGTCCACCCCTGGGTGGTGGACCACCTCACCGACCGGCCCGACCATCTGTGGTCCAAGCCGCCCAAGACCGAGGAGCCGTTCTCCACGCCCCGCTCCTGGCACATGCTCTCCGACGCCCTGCACTCCTTCGGCCGGAACCTGGACGAGGAGACCCTGAAGGTCCTCGCGCACGGCACGCTGACGCCCGTCCACGCGACCGCGTTCTGCGGCTACGTCAAGATCGTGCGCAGCCAGTTCGGGATCGAGGCGATCATCAAGGGCGACGCCCGCTGGCCGAACCGGCCGGCGGACCGGGACCTGCTCTACTACCTCGCCGACTCCTTCCGCGGCCGGCTGGTCAAGGAACTGCCCGCCAGCAAGGAGCACATGTCGGCGAGCGGCCGGCAGACCGCCTACCGCGCCAAGTCGCTGCTCGTGCAGCTCGCGGAGATCTCCGTCGAGGTCGCCCAGACCGTCATCGCCTCCGACGCCGACGGCAACCCCGTGCTGCCCTCCTGGTTCCTCGTCGAGGCGGCGCGGGACATGCCCCGGCTGGTGGAGGCGCGCCGGTGAGCCGCGACCGGCCGAAGAAGCGGGACCGCGCGGCGGAGGCCTTCGCCGAGGGCATGCGGCTGGTGCGGCTCAACCCGGCGCTGGCCGCCGTGGAGTTCGACGTCTGCCGTCAGGAGGACTGCGAGCACTCCCCGCGCGAGGGCCTCGTCCGCGTCAGCTCCTCCGCCGCCCTGCACGTCCACCCCGATCGGCTCGCCGAACCGGCCGCCTGGGCCTGGGCGCTCGCCCACGCGATCCTCCACCTCGGCTTCGGCCATGTCCCGGCCGCCAAGGGCGTCCGGGTGCAGCCCGACCGCGCGGACCTCGCCGCCCGCTGCGTCGTCGTCAACCGCTTCCTGCTGGGCTTCCCCATCGGGCGGACCCCGGAGAGCCTCCCCGGCGCATACCCGGACGGCGACGAGGAGCAGCTCGCCGCCCGCTGGCGCCGGGACGGCATCCCGGCCGCGTACGAGCGCTGCGGCACCGCGGGCGACGAGGCGGACCTGCACCTGGTGGAGTGGAACGGCTGGTACGGACAGCCGCCCGACCATCAGCTGGCCTTCGCGACCGCGCTGACCCGCACCATGTCCGCAGCGATGGACATGGCGGGCGGCCGCCGCGACAGCCTGACCGGTGAGGTGGTCGCGCCGCGCCCCTGGCAGCGCGCCCTGAGCTGGTTCATCTCCTCCTACCCGCTGCTCGCCGGGATCGCGGCCGGCGTCAAGCTGATCGCCGACGCCGAACTCACGCGCGCCCACGGCATCTCCGTCGCCGCGGTGAACGCCGAGGCGGGCGAGATCTACGTCAACCCGCTGCGCACCTTCGAGGACGAGGAGTGGCGGTTCATCCTCGCCCACGAGATGCTGCACGCCGCCCTGCGCCACGGCGACCGCTGCGGCACCCGCGACCCCTACCTCTTCAACGTCGCCTGCGACTACGTCATCAACGGCTGGCTCAAGGAGATGGACGTAGGCACCATGCCCGAGGGCCTGCTCTACGACGCCCGGCTCGCGGGTCTGTCCGCCGAGGAGGTCTACGACCGGCTCGCCGGTGACCTGCGCCGGATGCGGCGCCTGTCCACCCTGCGCGGCAAGGGCGTCGGCGACATCCTCGGCGCCCCGCTGTGCCCGCCCCGCGACTACGTCGACCTCGATGAGTTCTACCGCCGCGGCCTCTACCAGGGCCTGGACCTGCACCAGCGGCAGGAACGCGGCTTCCTGCCCGGCGGCCTGGTCGAGGAGATCCGCGCGCTGAGTCATCCGCCGCTGCCCTGGGACGCGCAACTGGCCCGCTGGTTCGACGAGTTCGTGCCCCGCCCGGAGCCGGTACGGACGTACGCGCGGCCCGCTCGCCGACAGGCCTCCACGCCCGACATCCCGCGCGCGGGACGGTACTTCCCGCCCGAGGAGATCGCCCGCTGCACCTTCGGCGTGGTCCTGGACACCTCCGGCTCCATGAGCCGGGAGCTGCTCGGCAAGGCGCTCGGCGCCATCGCCTCCTACGCCGAGGCCCGGGACGTGCCGGCGGCGCGCGTGGTGTTCTGCGACGCCGCCCCGCACGACGCCGGGTATGTGCCGGTCACCGAGATCGCCGGGCGGGTGCGGGTGCACGGCCGGGGCGGCACGGTGCTCCAGCCGGGCATCGATCTGCTGCACCGCGCCGACGACTTCCCGCCCGGGGCGCCGGTCCTGGTCATCACGGACGGCTGGTGCGACGTGCTGCGGGTGCGGCGCGAGCACGCCTACCTCGTTCCGCAGGGCGCCCGGCTGCCGTTCACCCCACGCGGGCCGGTCTTCCGGGTGAGCTGAGCCGGAATGTGATCGGATGGTGCACACGGACCCCGAACACGGGACCTCACTGAAGGGATTCATCGTGGCAACCACGCGCTCCGCACACACCGTGTGGGAAGGCAACCTGCTCAAGGGCAACGGCGTCGTCACCTTCGACTCCTCCGGCGCCATCGCCGCACAGCCGGTGTCGTGGCCCTCGCGCGCCGAGGCCGCCAACGGCAAGACCAGCCCCGAGGAGCTGATCGCGGCGGCGCACTCCAGCTGCTACTGCATGGCCTTCTCCAACGGCCTGGACAAGGCGGGCACCCCGCCCACCAAGCTGGTCACCTCCGCCGACGTGACCTTCCAGCCGGGCGAGGGCATCACCGGTATCCACCTCACCGTCGAGGGCACGGTGCCCGGCATCAGCGAGGCGGACTTCCTCGCCGCCGCCGAGGACGCCAAGGCCAACTGCCCGGTCAGCCAGGCCCTCAAGGCCGTTCCGATCACCCTGACCGCCAAGCTCGCCTGAACAACGAGGATCATGGTCGCGCAGGCCGCCCGTCACGGGCTGCCTGCGCGCTGTTTGTTCGGGGTATGAGATGGACGCCGATGACTCGAAGGGAACGCGATGGCGACGGGAACGGCGGGCGGTCGTGCGGTACTTGACTCCGGAGCCCGGGAACTCACCCGTATCCTGCTGTTGTTCAGTCTGGGCTGCCGGGTGCGCCCGCCGGAGCTAGGCGCCGAGGCCCTTGTCGACCGGTTCCGGTTCGGCCGGTTCAGGCCGCATCTGGAGTCCGGCGAGTCGGTGCTGCCGGTGCCGGTGCTGGCCGAGCGGATAGCCCCGGGCGACCTGCGACTGCCGGGCGGCGACCACGGTCTGACCCTCACCGGAGTCGACCTCCTCGTCGTCGCCACCCCGCGCGGGGACGCCACTCTGCTGCTGGACTGCGAGTTCGCGGGGGACACCGACGGGCTCGCCGTCGCCTCCTGGCTCGCCACCACCTGCTTCGACCGGGCGGACCTGAACTGGGGCGACCGTCCGCTCCTGGAGGTCCTCAGGACCCGTCTGGGACTGACGGAACCGCTCACCTTCGGCCTGAACGTACATCAACTCGTCTTCCCCGGCGGCCGGTTGCGCACCGAGCTGCTCGCCCAGGCCGACGAGACCCGCCAGGCGACCCTGCTGAACGGCATCGTCTACCGGGGCATGATGCCGGCCCGGGGCGCCGACCGGCTCACGGTCAGCGTGCCGCCCAACCTCAAGAACCACGGCGTCACCCTCTCCGCGCACGGCCGCGGCGTCTCCGTCCAGGCGGGCTGGGCCTTACACGTGGAGAACGGGCTGGCCGTGGTCGCCCTCGGCATGATCTCCGCCCTGGCCGTGCTCCAGCGCACCCGGCTCGCGGCCTTCGCGATGATGAAGGAGAACGAGCAGGCGCTGACCGACTCGCCCTCCGAGGTCCGCACCCTGATCTCCCGCCTCTCCGACGGCGTGAACGAGCTCCAGCTGGACCTCGCCTTCGGCGTCGAGGCGTACGTCGACAGCCTGCTGATCCCGGAGATGCTCATGGAGGGCTTCCAGTCCTCGCTGCGCGACACCCTCGGCATCCGCGACAGCCTCGACAACTCCGCCCGCATGGTCGAGCGGCTCACCTCCGTCATCAACGCCCGCTCCGCGGCCCTGGACGCAGCCCTCGCCGAACGCGACGAGCGACAGAACCGCATCGTCTCCGCGCTGGTCACGGCGGCCACCCTGATCGCCCTGCCGCCGACGCTGCTGCTCGCGTTCTTCGGGGTGAACGCCACCGACGTCGACGACGGCCGCTCCATCCTCGACGTCGGCCGCTACGGCACCGCGTACGCTCTGGCCTGGCTGCCCTTCGTCGTCCTGGTCGTGATCGGCTACCTCCTGCTCCGCAGGGTCAGCCGAGGGCCCGGCAGCCTGCTGACCGGCTCCGGCGACCCGACCGCTCCGGTGCCCGCACCTCGTACCTCATCCGGGAGTTGACCACCATGCCGCGACGCCCCGCCGTCTCCGCCCACCGCGGCGGCTCCGAACGTGCCGGTGCCGCCACCTGGGAGGCGTACGAGGACGCGCTGCTCAGCGGTGCCGAGTACGTGGAGTTCGACATCCGGCGCACCGCCGACGGCGTCCTCGTCGTCTACCACGACGCCCGTGTCGACCACACCGGGCCGCTGCTGTCGTCGATCGGCCACGCCGAGCTGAACGAGCGGGCCGGATATGCGGTGCCGGTGGTCGACGAGGTCATGTCGCTGATCGCCGGGAAGCTGGTCGGTCACCTCGACCTGAAGGAGGTCGGCTACGAGGGCGAGGTGATCGACCGGGCCGTCGCCCTGCTCGGCACGGACGGCTTTGTCGCCACCACCCTGGAGGACCGTTCCGTCGCCGCGATCTCCGCCGCGTACCCCGGGGTGCGCACCGCTCTGTCGCTCGGGCGGGATCGCAAGGAGGTGGGCTGGGCCCGGCTGCCCGGCACCCGGATCAGCGAGCTGCTGCCCATGCGGCGGGTGCGCGCCTGCGGCGCCACCGGCGTCGCGGTGCACCAGCGGCTCGCGCGCGCCAGTGTGCTGCGGGAGGCGACCCGGCACGGCCTGTTCAGCATGGTGTGGACGGTCAACGACGACACCCTGATGCAGACGTTCCTCAGCCATCCGCGGGTGGACGTGCTGATCACGGACCGGCCCCGGCGGGCGGTGGCCCTGCGCGGCGAGCCGCGGGAGCCCGAGCGCACGCTCAGCTGAGCCCCGCCGGGGTACCCCGAACCCTTGACCAGAGCGCACCATTGACAAGAGCCCACTCAAGTTTTGTGCTGGAGTCCGGGAAGCGCCCTGGCGGAAGGGGACAGCGATGGGACGTGCGGTCGGAATCGATCTCGGGACCACGAACTCCGTGGTGGCCGTGCTGGAGGGCGGTGAGGCCACGGTCGTCGCCAACGCGGAGGGGGCGAGGACCACCCCCTCGGTCGTGGCCTTCGCCAAGAACGGGGAGGTGCTCGTCGGTGAGGTGGCCAAGCGGCAGGCGGTGACCAACGTCGACCGCACCGCCCGCTCGGTCAAGCGCCACATGGGCGACGGCGGCTGGCGCTTCCCGCAGGAGGGCTCCGTCGACGGCACCCGCTACCGGGCCCAGGAGCTGTCGGCCCGGGTGCTGCAGAAGCTGAAGCGGGACGCCGAGTCCTACCTCGGCGAGGACGTCACGGATGCCGTGATCACCGTGCCCGCCTACTTCGACGACGCCCAGCGGCAGGCGACCAAGGAGGCCGGGGAGATCGCGGGCCTGAAGGTGCTGCGGATCATCAACGAGCCGACCGCCGCCGCCCTCGCCTACGGCCTGGACCGGGGCGAGGAGCAGACCGTCCTCGTCTTCGACCTGGGCGGCGGCACCTTCGACGTGTCCCTGCTGGAGATCGGCGACGGCGTCATCGAGGTCAAGGCCACCAACGGCGACACCCACCTCGGCGGCGACGACTGGGACCAGCGGGTCGTCGAGTACCTGGTGAAGAGGTTCAAGGGGCAGCACGGCATCGACCTCGGCAACGACAAGATGGCCGTGCAGCGGCTGCGCGAGGGAGCCGAGAAGGCCAAGATCGAACTGTCCAGCTCCTCCGAGACGACGATCAACCTGCCCTACATCACCGCCTCGGCCGAGGGCCCGCTGCACCTCGACGAGAAGATGACCCGCGCCCAGTTCCAGGAGCTCACCGCCGATCTCCTCGACCGCTGCAAGACCCCCTTCCACCAGGCGGTCAAGGACGCCGGGATCAAGCTCGCCGCGGTCGACCACGTGATCCTCGTCGGCGGCTCCACCCGGATGCCGGCCGTGACGGACCTGGTCAAGGAGCTGACCGGCAAGGACCCGCACAAGGGCGTCAACCCCGACGAGGTGGTGGCCGTCGGCGCCGCGCTCCAGGCAGGTGTCATCCGCGGCGACGTCAAGGACGTCCTGCTCCTCGACGTCACCCCGCTGTCCCTGGGTATCGAGACCAAGGGCGGCATCATGACCAAGCTGATCGAGCGGAACACCACGATCCCGACCCGGCGTTCGGAGATCTTCACCACCGCCACCGACAACCAGCCCTCGGTCGGCATCCAGGTCTACCAGGGCGAACGCGAGATCGCCGCGTACAACAAGAAGCTGGGCGTCTTCGATCTCACGGGTCTGCCCCCCGCGCCCCGCGGGGTGCCGCAGATCGAGGTCGGCTTCGACATCGACGCCAACGGGATCATGCACGTCTCCGCCAAGGACCTGGCCACCGGCCGGGAACAGAAGATGACCGTCACCGGCGGCTCGGCACTGCCCAAGGACGACATCGACCGCATGATGCGGGACGCCGAGCAGTACGCGGAGGAGGATCGCAAGCACCGCGAGGCCGCCGAGACCCGCAACCAGGCCGAGCAACTCGTCTACCAGACCGAGAAGTTCCTCCGCGACAACGAGGACAAGGTCCCCCCGGAGGCGAAGTCCGAGGTGGAGTCCGCGATCACGGAGGTCAAGCAGCTCCTGGAACGCGGCGCCGAGACCGGCGAGTTGCGTACGGGCGTGGAGAAACTCGCCTCCGTCAGCCAGAAGATGGGACAGGCGATGTACGCCCAGGCCGGCTCGGAGCCCACGGACCGGCACACCGCGCCCCCGGAGGAGGAAGGCGTGGTCGACGCGGAGATCGTCGACGACGAGAAGGACACGAAGGGCGGCGCCGCGTAAGCCCCTGAGCCGTCAGGACCCGGCCCGCTCCCAGCCCCGCCGCTCCGGGCGCGGGCCGAGCTGCTCCGGGTCCCGGGTGCGGTACACCACGTACGGCCGGAACAGATACTGCACCGGCGCGCTGAACATGTGCACCAGCCGGGTGTACGGCACCAGCGCGATCAGCGCCATGCCGATCACCGCGTGCACCTGGTACAGCACCGGGACGCCTTCCATCCGGTCGATGTCGGGGCTGAGGGTGAACAGGCTCCGCGCCCACGGGGCGATGGAGTGGCGGTAGTTGTAGCCGTCGCCGGAGGCATGGCTCAGCTTGGCGGCCATGCCCATCACGATCGCCCCGACCAGCACCAGGTACATCAGCTTGTCGTTGGCGGTCGTCGCCCGGAACACCGGTGCCCGGGTGCGGCGGCGGTACACCAGCAGCGCGATCCCGGCGACCGTGAGGATGCCGGCGGCGGTTCCGCCGTACAGGGAGAACAGGTGGTAGGTGTGCTCGCTGACGCCGAGGGAGTCCGTCCAGGACTCCGGGATGAACAGGCCCACGACATGGCCGACCAGCACGAAGAGGATCCCGTAATGGAAGGCAGGCGAGGCGATGTTGAGCAGCTTCGACTCGTACACCTGTGAGGAGCGGGTGGTCCAGCCGTACTTGTCGTAGCGGTAGCGCCAGATCAGACCGGCGACGAGCAGGGCGAAGGCGACGTACGGCAGGACGCCCCAGAGGAGTGTGGTCATCGGCGTACCCCGGTGCGTGCGGTCGGCAGCGTGGCGCACACGGCGTCCAGGACGGAGGCGTACGGCGTGCCGAAGTCGGTGAGCCTGGTGCGGAGTTGCTCCAGGCCGTCACGGTGCTCGGTGAGCAGGTCGGTGTTGCCGGTGCGGGCGGCGAACTCCAGCACCGCGGGCAGGAAGTCGGGCAGCTCCTCGCCGCTGAACTCCAGGCCGGCCTCGCGGTAGACGTCCTTGAAGCGGACCAGCGACATACCGCGCCGCCGGGTGTCGCCGTCCCGCCACCAGCTCAGGTACAGGCTGTGCCGGTTCCTGAAGTCGAAGACCCGCACATAGTGCGCGGCCAGCTCCTGGGCGTCCATGACCGCCGCGTGGTCGGTGAACTCCCTTAGTTGAGGGGCGGCTTCGCGCAGCAGCGGGAGCCGGGCGCGGAAGTCGTCGTCGGGGTAGGTCAGGCAGAGTGCGGCCGCCTGGTAGAACACGGCGTCCGAGGGCATCAGGTCTCCTCCGCGTCGTCCGAGGTCTGGCGCTTGCGCAGCACGTGGAAGTTCTCCACGGACACCACCGGCAGCAGCTTGCGTCCTGCCGAGT
The DNA here is from genome assembly GCF_027270315.1 of Streptomyces cinnabarinus. Lineage (NCBI taxonomy): Bacteria > Bacillati > Actinomycetota > Actinomycetes > Kitasatosporales > Streptomycetaceae > Streptomyces > Streptomyces cinnabarinus. The sequence goes on from NZ_CP114413.1 coordinate 7,352,224, forward strand.
CCTGGCCGAACGGCCCGTCGCCGCCCATGCCGGGGCCGCCCTCGTAGTCCAGGCTGCATCCCTCCGGCAGCGCGGACTCCTCCAGCCGACGTGCGTCGCCCACGGCGGCCGTGGGGATCACATACCGGTCGTCGTACTTGGCGATGGCCAGCAGCCGGTACATCTCCTCGATCTCGCCGGGCTCCATGCCCACGGTGGCCGCGACCTCGGGGTCCGGCTCCTCGCCGAGGTTGAGGGCGCGCATGTGGGAGCGCATCGCGGCGAGCTTCTCCAGCGAGGCCCGCACCGGCCCGACGTCACCCGCGGTGAACACCTCCGCCAGGTACTCCAGCGGGATGCGCAGGGTGTCGATCGCGCCGAACAGGTTCCCCGCGTCCTCGCCGTCGTGCCCGGACTCCGACAGCGCGTCCACCACCGGCGACAGCGGCGGGATGTACCAGACCATCGGCATCGTGCGGTACTCCGGATGCAGCGGCAGCGCCACCCGGTACTTGCTGATCAGCGTGTGCACAGGGGATCGGCGGGCCGCCTCCAGCCAGTCGTACGGGATCCCGGCGGTCTCCGCCGCCCGCCGCACCTCCTCGTCCTCGGGGTCGAGGAACACCCCCAACTGGGCCTCGTACAGCGCCTTCTCGTCCTTCACGGACGCGGCGGCCGTCACCTTGTCGGCGTCGTAGAGGACGACCCCGAGATAACGCAGCCGCCCCACGCAGGTCTCCGAGCAGACCGTCGGCAGTCCGACCTCGATGCGCGGGTAGCACATGGTGCACTTCTCGGCCTTGCCGGTGCGGTGGTTGAAGTAGACCTTCTTGTACGGGCAGCCCGTCACGCACATCCGCCAGCCCCGGCAGCCGTCCTGGTCGACCAGGACGATGCCGTCCTCGGCCCGCTTGTACATCGCGCCGGACGGACAGGACGCCACACAGGACGGGTTGAGGCAGTGCTCGCAGATGCGCGGCAGATAGAACATGAACGTCTGCTCGAACTCGAACCGCACCTTGTCCGACGCCTGTTGCCGGGTCCGCTCCACCATCGGGTCGAGATCGCCGTAGGCCGGGGCGCCGGCGAGGCTGTCGTCCCAGTTCGAGGACCACTCGATCTTCGTCGGCTTGCCGTCGAGCTGCGAGAGGGGCCGGGCGACCGGGTAGTCGTCGCCGAGCGGGGCGTCGGTGAGGTTCTTGTAGTCGTACGTCCAGGGCTCGTAGTAGTCCTTGATCTCCGGGAGTTTGGGGTTGGAGAAGATCCCGGCGAGCTTGCGCAGCCGCCCGCCCGCCTTCAGCTTCAGCGCGCCCCGCTTGTTCAGCTCCCAGCCGCCGCGCCAGCGCTCCTGGTCCTCGTAGCGGCGCGGATAGCCCTGTCCCGGGCGGGTCTCGACGTTGTTGAACCAGACGTACTCCATGCCCTGGCGGTTGGTCCACGCCTGCTTGCAGGTGACCGAGCAGGTGTGGCAGCCGATGCACTTGTCGAGGTTCATCACCATGGCGATCTGGGCCATTGGACGCATCAGTACTCGACCTCCTGGCTGCGGCGGCGGATCACCGTCACCTCGTCACGCTGGTTGCCCGTCGGACCGAGGTAGTTGAACGCCCAGGACAACTGGGCATAGCCGCCGATGAGATGGGACGGTTTGAGGATGAGGCGGGTGAGCGAGTTGTGGATGCCGCCGCGCAGACCGGTCGTCTCGGTCTTCGGCACGTTGACCGTGCGCTCCTGCGCGTGGTGCATGTAGACCGTGCCGGCCGGCATCCGGTGCGAGACGACCGCGCGGGCCACGACCACGCCGTTGCGGTTGACCGCCTCGATCCAGTCGTTGTCGGAGACGCCGATCGCCTCCGCGTCCTGCGGGGACATCCAGATGTTCTGGCCGCCGCGGGAGAGCGCCAGCATGAACAGGTTGTCCTGGTACTCGGAGTGGATGGACCACTTGTTGTGCGGGGTGAGGTAACGGACCGTCACCTCTCGGCTGCCGTCGGGGCCGAGGCGGGGTTCGCCGAACAGCTTGTTCATGTCCAGCGGCGGCCGGTACACCGGCAGCGCCTCGCCCAGTTCATGGATCCAGTCGTGGTCCAGGAAGAAGTGCTGGCGCCCGGTGAGCGTGTGCCAGGGCTTGAGGTGCTCGGTGTTGAGCGTGAACGCCGTGTAGCGGCGCCCGCCCGACTCGCTGCCCGACCACTCCGGCGAGGTGATCACCGGCACCGGCGCGGCCTGGGTGTCGGCGTACGTGATCCGCTTGCCCTCGTGCTCGGCGGCTAGGTGGGCCATCTCCTGCCCGGTGCGCGCCTCCAGGGTGTGGAAACCCTGGGTGGCCAGACGGCCGTTGGTGGTGCCGGACAGCGCGAGGATGGTGTTCGCCGCCTTCACCGCCGTGTCGAGGGCGGGGCGGCCGTCGAAGCCGACGCCGTTGAGGTGCCGGAGGTGCTCGACCTCCTTGTCCGGCTTCAGCGCGATCCCCTTGGCGGGCAGTCCCAGTTGCTCGACCAGCGGGCCGAGCGAGCTGAACTTCGCGCCGATCTTCGTGTAGTCCCGCTCCACGACCACCAGGTTCGGCATGGTCTCGCCGGGCACGGGATCGCACTCGCCGCGCTTCCAGTCCCGTACCACTCCGCCCGGCTGGGCGGTCTCGCCCGGGGTGTCGTGCTGGAGCGGCGCGGCCACCAGGTCCTTGCGCACCCCGAGATGGCCCTCGGCCAGCTTGCTGAGCTTCTCGGCCAGCGCCTTGAAGGTGTCGAAGTCGGTGCGCGCCTGCCACGGCGGGTCGACGGCCGGGGTGAAGGAGTGCACGTAGGGGTGCATGTCCGTGCTGGACAGATCGTGCTTCTCGTACCAGGTCGCGGCCGGGAGTACGACATCGGAGAGCAGCGTCGAGGACGTCTGCCGGAAGTCCAGCGACAGCAGCAGGTCGAGCTTGCCCTCGGGTGCCTCCTCCCGCCAGGTCACATCGCGGGGCCGCTCCTCGGGCCGCGCCTCCTCGGCGCTGAGCGAGGACTGGGTGCCCAGCAGATGCTTGGTGAAGTACTCGGCGCCCTTCGCCGACGAGCCCAGCAGGTTCGCCCGCCACAGGGTCAGCACGCGCGGCCAGTTCTCCGGCGCGTCCGGGTCCTCGCAGGCGAACTTCAGGGTTCCCGAGCGCAGTTCGGCCACCGCCTTGGCCACCGGGTCCCCGAACGCCTCGCCCAGCTCCAGCGGATTGCGGTCGAAGGTCGGATACGACGGCATCCACCCCGAACGCGCCGACAGAGCGAGACAGTCCGCGCCCGTCATCCCCTCGAAGCGGCCCTCGCCGAGCGGTGAGGCGAGGACATCGGCGGTGAACCGGTCGTAGCGCCACTGGTCGGTGTTGAGGAACCAGTACGCGGTGCCGATCATCTGGCGCGGCGGGCGGGACCAGTCGGACCCGGCCGCCAGGGTGGCCCAGCCGGTCACCGGGCGGCATTTCTCCTGGCCGACGTAGTGCGCCCAGCCGCCGCCGTTGCGGCCCTGGCAGCCGGTGAGCTGGAGCAGGGCGAGGAAGGCGCGGTAGATGGTCTCGGAGTGGAACCAGTGGTTGGTGCCGGCGCCCATCAGGATCATGCAGCGGCCCTTGGAGCGCTCGGCGGTCCGCGCGAACTCCCGGGCGATCTTGACGCACTTGGCGGCCGGGACGGAGGTGTGCGCCTCCTGCCAGCCGGGGGTGCCGGGCGAGTCCGCGTCCTCGTAGGAGGAGGGCCAGTCACCCGGGAGGCCGGGCCTGGACACCGCGTACTGAGCGAGCAGCAGGTCGTACACCGTCGTCACCAGAGGGCCGTCGGCGCCGCCGAGGCGGGTGGCCGGGACGCCCCGGCGCAGCACGTCGCCCCGGCCCTGGCCGTGCGGTCCGCCCTCGGTGTCGAAGCGGGGCAGCAGCACCTCCACGCCGGTCGCGATCGAGCTGCCGTGCAGGCTCAACTGGGGTTTGATGTCGCCGAGTTCGAGGTTCCAGTCGCCCTTGCCGGACTCGGTCCAGCGGAAGCCGAGGGATCCCTTCGGGACGACGGCGCGGCCGGTCACCTCGTCCAGGACGACCGTCTTCCAGTCGGCGCCCTCGCCCTGCTGGCCGAGGTCGGAGGCGCGCAGGAACTTCCCGGGCACATGGGCGCCGTCCCGCTCGGTGAGCGTCACCAGGAAGGGCAGGTCGGTGAACTTCCGTACGTAGTCTGCGAAGAAGGGAGTCTCGCGGTCGACGAAGAACTCCTTCAGCACCACATGGCCCATCGCCAGGGCGAGCGCGCCGTCGGTGCCGGGGTGCGGATGCAGCCACTCGTCGGCGAACTTGGTGTTGTCGGCGTAGTCCGGCGACACCACCACGACCTTCTGGCCGCGATAGCGGGCCTCCGCCATCCAGTGCGCGTCCGGGGTGCGGGTCACCGGGACGTTCGAGCCCCACATCATCAGATACGCCGCGTCCCACCAGTCGCCCGACTCCGGTACGTCGGTCTGGTCGCCGAAGACCTGCGGGGAGGCGACCGGCAGATCGGCGTACCAGTCGTAGAACGACAGCATCGGGGCGCCGATCAGGGAGTGGAAGCGGGCGCCCGCCGCGTGCGACACCATCGACATCGCGGGGATGGGGGAGAACCCGGCGATCCGGTCGGGGCCGTACGTCTTGATGGTGTGCACATGCGCGGCGGCGACCAGCTCCACCGCCTCGTCCCAGTTGGCGCGCACCAGTCCGCCCTTGCCGCGGGCCCGCTGGTAGCGGCGGCGGCGCTCGGGGTCGCCCTGGAGGTCGGCCCAGGCGAGGACGGGGTCCTTCAGCCGGGCCTTCGCCTCCCGGTACATCTCCAGCAGGACACCGCGGATGTACGGGTAGCGCACCCGGGTGGGGGAGTAGGTGTACCAGGAGAAGGCGGCGCCGCGCGGGCAGCCGCGGGGCTCGTACTCGGGCCTGTCGGGGCCGACGCTCGGGTAGTCCGTCTGCTGCGTCTCCCAGGTGATGATGCCGTCCTTGACGTACACCTTCCAGCGGCAGGAGCCGGTGCAGTTCACGCCGTGCGTGGAGTTCACGACCTTGTCGTGGCTCCAGCGGTCCCGGTAGAAGGAGTCCGCCTCGCGGCCGCCGGTCAGCTCGACGCTGTGCAGGTCGGGCGCGGGCGTGCCGGGCCGGAAGAACCTGCCCGCCTTCAGCAGCGCCGCGCCGGGCTCGGTGGGCGGTACCTGGGTGTCGGTCACGTGCGCTCCCTTGCTTGCCCGTTGTTTCGAACCTAGGGCGGAGCGGGGGAGCGCACCTTCTGACGGCACCCGTACGGGTCAGGGCGTACGGGTCACGGCTTACGGGCGACTCCTGCGTACACCGGCACGATGCCCTCGGCCTGGGCGGCCACGTCCTCCGGCTCGGGGCGCCACCCGGTCACCGGGATCACGCCCGGTCCGAGCAGCTCAAGCCCCTCGAAGAACCGGGAGAACTCGGCGAGCGAGCGGGGATGGAAGGGCGTGCCGCTGCGGCGGAACTGCTCGGCTGCCTTCTCGATCGCCTCGGGGCTGAGATCCGGGGTGACCTGCGACAGCACCAGGAAACTGCCGGGCGCGAGCGTGTCGACGTACTTCTTCAGCAGGCCGTGGACCTCCTCGCCCAGGTAGTGGGTCAGCGCCACCAGCGACAGGGCGACCGGCCGGTCGAGGTCCAGGTGTACGGCCGCCTGCCCGAGGATCGTGTCGGGGTCGCGGACGTCCGCGTGCAGATAGTGCGTGGCGCCCTCGGCGGAGCTGCGCAGCAGCGCCTCAGCGTGCCGCAGCACGATCGGGTCGTTGTCGGCGTACACCACCGTCGACCCGGCGGCGACCGACTGGGCCACCTGGTGCAGATTGGGCTCGGTCGGGATGCCGGTGCCGATGTCCAGGAACTGCCGGATCCCCGCCTCGGCGGCGGCCCGGGTCGCCCGGTGCATGAACCGGCGGTTGGCGCGCGCCCCGCGCAGCACCGTGCCGTCCACGGCGAGGATCCGCCGGGCCAGCTCCTCGTCCACCGGGTAGTTGTCCTTGCCGCCCAGCCACCAGTCGTACACCCGGGCCGGGTGCGGCCGGCTGGTGTCGATGTCGGTCATACGGTGTCCGCTCCTCAGGGGTCGGAAGTCCGGGTCACAGGTGGGACGTTCGTCAGAAGTCCGCGCGGCGCTCCCTGAGGAGCTTTCTGGTGCGGTCGGCGGAGGCGGCACCCGTGGACATGTGGTCCAGGACCTCCAGATGCGCCGCGACCTCCGTGCGGGAGTCCAGATACAGCGCACCGGTCAGATACTCGGTGAAGACCATGTCCGGCAGCTCGGGCTCGGCGAACCGGAAGAGGGTGAAGGGCGCGTAGGTGCCGGGGTGCGGGCCGCGGGCGAACTCGGCGATCTGCAGGGTGACCCGGTCGCGCTCGGCGAACTCCAGGAGCCGGTCGAGCTGTTCGCGCATCACCGAGGTGTGGTCGCTCACCGGCCGCCGCAGCACCGTCTCGTCCATGATGACCCAGATGTGCGGCCGCTCCGGGCTCTCCAGCAGCCGCTGCCGCTCCATCCGCAGGGCCACATGCCGCTCTATGGACTCGGGCCCGGTCTGGCCTATCGTCCCCGCCTCCAGTACGGCGCGCGCGTAGTCCTCGGTCTGGAGCAGGCCCGGCACGAAGTGCGGCTCGTAGGAGCGGATCATCCGTGCCGCGCCCTCCAGGCTCACGTACATGCTGAACCAGTCCGGCAGCACATCGTGGTACCGCTGCCACCAGCCCGGCTGGTTCGCCTCCTCGGCCAGTGAGACGAAGGCCGTCGCCTCCTCCGTGGGCACGCCGTAGGTGTCCAGCAGCACCTGTACGTACGGGATCTTCAGGGCGACCTCGGCCATCTCCATCCGCCGTACCGTCGCCGGGGCCACTCGCAGGACCTTCGCGGCTTCCTCGCGCTTGAGTCCGGCCGCCTCCCGGAGCTCCTGCAACCGTTTGCCGAGCACCACCTGACCCACGGTCGGCGCAGGCCGCCGCTCACTCACGCCACGCCCTCCCCTACGCGCCGAAGTACCCGTGCAGTGTGCCATGTTCCGCTTGCGCTCTCACCGGTTCGGTGATGAGGCGCTCGCCACTGCCGCGCCCGGCATTACCCGGGAGGTAATCGACCAGGCACGACGGGCGCGCGATCGTTGGGTCACCGGGCTCCGGGTCGGCGCACTCCGATCCGGAACCCGCCTTCCACTGCCCCGGATTCCGTTCCTCGACCGACCCGACGGAGGGTGATTCGTCATGTCCGCAACCCAGCTAGCCGTGCTCGCCCGGACCTCCGACCCGCGCATCGTGCTGCGCCGGTTCCTCGCCCTCGACGCGGTGGTGACGGGTACCAACGCCCTTGCCTATCTGGCCGCTTCGGGGCCACTGGGCCGTCTGTTCGGCGTCGACCGGACGCTACTGCTCGAACTCGGCGTGTTCCTGGCGGTGTACGCGGGCGCCGTCGGCTGGCTCGCCTCCCGCGCACATCCCGCCGCGCTCCCCGTGCGGGTGGTGATCGAGGCCAACTTCGCCTGGGCCGCGCTCAGTCTGGTCGCGCTCGCGGTGTGGCTGTCGCCGACCACGGCCGGCGCGGTGTGGACGGTGCTCCAGGCACTCACCGTCGCCGGGTTCGCCGCGCTTCAGCAGCTGGCGCTGAAGGCACGTCAGGGCAGCAGTGACTGAAGGTACTTGACCGTCGCCGGGTCGGCCGGGAGCAGTGTCTCGATGGCCAGCTCGGCGACCGTCACGTCCATCGGGGTGTTGAAGGTGGAGATCGAGGAGATGAACGACAGCGTCCGGCCCTCGTGCTCGATCAGCAGCGGCAGGGCGAAGTAGGGGACGGGCTCGGCCGGTTCCGCGCTCCGGTCCTCCTCCGGCACCGGGTAGGCCGCCACCTCCTCGTACAACTCCCGCAGTGGCTCCGAGCGGTGCAGGGCGATCTGCCGTTCCATCTGGGCGAGCAGATGACCGCGCCACTCCCGGAGGTTGCGGATGCGCGGCGCCAGGCCCTCCGGGTGGAGGGTGAGCCGCATCGCGTTCAGCGGGGGAGCAAGCAGATGCTCGGGGATGCCGTCCAGCAGCATCAGGATGCCCCGGTTGGCCGCCTGCACGTGGTACATCGCGTCCACCACGATCGCCGGGTACGGCTCATAGCCCTGGATCAGCCGCTCCATGCCCGCGCGCACCGCGTCCATCGCCGGGTCGTCGAGCGGGGTCTCCGAATAGCGCGGCGCGTAACCGGCCGCGAGCAGAAGGGCGTTGCGCTCCCTGACCGGCACCTCCAGATGCTCGGCGAGCCGCAGCACCATCTCCTCGCTCGGCCGGGAGCGGCCCGTCTCGATGAAGGAGATGTGCCGGGCGGAGGAGTCGGCGCGCAGCGCCAGTTCCAGCTGGCTGACCCGGCGCTGCTCCCGCCAGGCCCGCAGCAGCGGCCCGACGCCCCGGTCGGTGGGAGTGGTGGTCATGCCACGACGGTAGTCGACTGACCGCCACACCCGGGATGCCGCCCTTGTGACCAGGGCTTCGGCGCTCGTCCTGTGGCAGTCTTGAAGGGAGTCCGCAGCCCAGGAAGGAGCGGCGTCATGGCCGTCGAACCGCTGTCGCAGAAGGAGATCGAGGACCGCCTCGCGGAACTGCCGGGCTGGTCCCTGGACGGGGACCGGCTGGCCCGTTCCTACCGGCTCTCCTCGCACTTCGCGGCCACCGCGATGGTCGTGCACATCGCCCAGGTCCAGGACCAGCTCGACCACCACTCCGACCTCACGCTCGGCTACAACAGGATCCACTTGACCGTGAACACGCACAGTGTGGGCGGCGCGGTCACCGAGAAGGACTTCGAGCTGGCCGCGCGGGTGGAGGCGCTGGCTCCGGGACACGGGGCCGAGTGAGGGGCGCGTGCTCGACTACGACAAGGAAGCCGACGTCTACGACTCCTCCCGGGGCGGTGAACCCCGGGCCGCCGCGGCGGCGGAGGCGGTGCTCGGCCTGATCCCGGACGGCGCCCGGAACCTCCTCGACGTGGCCTGCGGCACCGGGATCGTCACCCGGCGGCTCGCGGCGGCGCGGCCCGCGCTGCGGGTGACGGGCGCGGATCTGACGTACGGGATGGCCCGGATGGCCGTCGCGCGGCTGCCCGGCGCGGTCGTGCTCGCCGACAGCCGCCGGCTGCCCTTTCCCGACGGGACGTTCGACGCGGTGACCAGTGTGTGGCTGCTGCATCTGCTGGACCGGGGCGACGACGTGGCCGCGGTGGTCGCCGAGTGCGCCCGGGTGCTGCGGCCGGGCGGGGTCTATGTGACGACCGTCGACAAGGCCGCCTCCCATGACGTCGGCAGCGACATCGACGCCGTGCTGGAACCGCGCCCGCGCCGCGCCGCGCCGGACGCCGCGGACCGGGTCGGGTCCCTCGCCGCGGAGCACGGTCTGGACCTGATCGGCGCCGCCGGCTTCACCGGCCTCGGGCAGGGCCGCAGCCCCCGAGGAACCGCGGCCGACCTGCGGCGCGGCTGGTTCACCCGGCTGCCGCCCGGCGATCCGCTCACCGAGCGCTTCGCTGCGGGCCTGGAGACCCTTCCGGACCCGGACCGCCGCCGCCCCGACCCGGTGTTCGGCCTGCGGGCGTTCCGTAAGTCCGGGTGAGCCTCCAGGACCCCGAACTGGCCGGGAAACGCGGCAACTTGACGGACGCCGGCGGCGACTGAGGAGGAACGGAACCCGTCCGTCCTCCCAGGAGGTACGTCTCATGACGCACCCGCACCCGCACAGGCACCGCAGACGACACAGCGCCGTCCTGTCCGCGCTCGGCGCCACGGCCGCGCTCGTCGCCGCCGGACTCACCGCGCTCACCGGCGCCGGCCCGGCCGAGGCCGCCACCGCACGCCAGGTCGAGGCGCTCGACCGGGGCGTGGTCAGCGTGTACACCGGCAGCGGCAACCTGGTCAGCTGGCGCTGGCTCGGCACCGACCCCGACAGCGTCTCCTTCAACCTCTACCGGGCGGGTACGAAGGTCAACTCGTCCCCGATCACCGGCTCCACCAACTACTTCCACTCCGGCGCCCCCGCGCACGCCGACTACACGGTCCGCGCGATCGTGAACGGCGTGGAACAGGGCGACTCCGTCCACGCGATCCAGTTCCGCACCGGGTACAAGGACGTCCCGATCTCCCCGCCGTCCGGCGGCACCACACCCGACGGCGTCGCCTACACCTACGAGGCCAACGACGCCTCGGTCGGCGACCTCGACGGCGACGGCGCCCTCGACCTGGTCCTCAAGTGGCAGCCCACCAACGCCAAGGACAACTCCCAGTCCGGCTACACCGGCAACACGATCGTCGACGGCATCAAGCTCGACGGCACCCGGCTGTGGCGGATCGACCTGGGCCGCAACATCCGCTCCGGCGCCCACTACACGCAGTTCCAGGTCTACGACTACGACGGCGACCGCAAGGCCGAGGTCGCCATGAAGACCGCCGACGGCACCGTGGACGGCGGCGGCACGGTGATCGGCAGCTCGTCGGCGGACCACCGCAACTCCAGCGGGTACGTCCTGTCCGGCCCCGAGTACCTGACCATGTTCAACGGGCAGACCGGGCGGGCGATGCAGAGTGTCGACTACGTCCCGGCGCGCGGCACGGTCTCCTCCTGGGGCGACTCCTACGGCAACCGGGTGGACCGCTTCCTGGCGGGCACCGCCTACCTCGACGGCTCCCGGCCCTCACTGATCATGGCGCGCGGCTACTACACCCGTACCGTCATCGCCGCCTGGGACTGGCGGGGCGGCTCCTTCACCCGCCGCTGGACCTTCGACACCAACTCCTCCACCAACTCCGGCAAGGGGTACGACGGTCAGGGCTCGCACAGTCTGTCCGTGGGGGACGTCGACAACGACGGCAAGGACGAGATCGTGTACGGCGCGATGGCCGTCGACGACAACGGCAACGGGCTGTGGACCGCGAAGACCGGGCACGGGGACGCCCAGCACCTCGGCGACCTCGATCCGTCCACCTCGGGCCTGGAGTACTTCAAGGTCTCCGAGTCGACGTCCCAGCCGGCCGAGCTGTACCTCAACCCCGCGAACGGCGCGGTCCGTTGGAAGCTCGCCGCCTGCTGCGACAACGGGCGGGGCGTGGCGGGGGACATCTACGCCGGGAACGACGGCGCGGAGGTCTGGTCGGCCTCGGACACCGGCATCCGGGACGAGGCGGGCGCGTCCAAGGGCCGTGAGCCCTCGTCCGTGAACTTCCTGTCCTGGTGGGACGGGGACACGGTCCGTGAACTCCTCGACGGCACCCGGATCGACAAGTACGGCACCTCGTCGGACACCCGGCTGCTGACCGGGGCCTCCGTCCACTCCAACAACGGCACCAAGGCGACCCCGTCGCTCTCGGGTGACATCCTCGGCGACTGGCGCGAGGAGGTCATCTGGCCGACCAGCGACAACACGGCCCTGCGGATCTACTCGACCCCGCACGAGACGAGCACGAGGATCACGACCCTGCTGCACGACACGATGTATCGCACGGCTCTCGCCTGGCAGAACACCGCGTACAACCAGCCCCCGCACCCGAGCTTCTTCCTCGGCAACGGCATGACCACGGCCCCGCGGCCCGTGGTATACGCGCCCTGAGCACATTTTCATTACGGGATCTACACGTTTCGGCTCTCCCCAGGGAAGATTCACTTCTCAGCACCACTTCCCTGGGGGGATCATGAGTCAGCAGTTCACGCCGCCGCCGATGCCCGGATACGGGCCGCCGGTCGCGCCCCCGCCGCCGAAGGGGCCTCGTACGGCCCTGATCGCCACGGCCGCCGCCGTGGTCGCCGCGGTGATCGCCTCCGCCGTCACGGCCGGGGTCAGCGGCGACAGCGAGGCCAAGCCCGCGCCCACGGTCACGGTCACCAAGACGGCCCCGGCCGCCGAGGGCGAGGCCGGGGCGGAGTCGGACGCCGGGTCCGAGCCCGCCGCCGAGGAGGCCGGCAGCGGCGACGCCTACGGCCTCACCGACACCGTGGCCTACGACAACGACGTCGAGGTCAGCCTCTCCGGCTTCGGCCGCGGGGTGTCCAGCGACTACGCGGCTCCGGAGAACACGCCGTACGTGAAGTTCACCATCAAGGTCGTCAACAACTCCGACGCGACGGTCGACGCCAACCAGATGACCGTCAACTGCGCCTACGGCGACGAGGGCAAGGAGGGCGAGGCCATCTACGACGACGGTCTCGACGGCCTGCCCGACACCCGCATCCTGGCGGGCCGTTCGCTCTCCGTGACGTGGGCCTGCGAGCTGCCGAAGAAGGAGACCTTCCTCCAGGTCGAGGTCGCGCCCGACTGGGAGTCGGAGGAGTCGATCTTCGCCGGTGACGTGAAGTGACGAAGAGGGGCGCGCGCCGACAGCGGCACGCGCCCCTCGGGGTTCAGCTCACCGTGCAGGACTGGTCGCCCACCTTGAAGGCCGTGGGCTCGGAGTTGGTGCCGGTCCAGTTGCCGGTGAAGCCGAAGCTCACCGAACTGCCGGCCGCCACATTGGCGTTCCAGCCCACGTTCTTCGCCGTGACCGAGGAACCCGACTGGGTGTGCTCGGCGTTCCACATCTGGGAGACGTTCTGCCCGTCGGGGAAGGACCAGACGAGGTTCCAGCCGGACCAGGCGCTCGTCCCGGTGTTGGTGAGCTGCACATCTGCCTGGAACCCGCCCTGCCACTGGTTGGTGACCTTGTACGTCACCGCGCAGGCGCCGGTCGGGGTGGGGTCGGGATCCGGATCGGGATCCGTGCCGCCGCTGTCGGAGGAGTCGCCGTAGATGACGCCCCGGCCGTTGGTCGCGACGTACACGCGCCCGTAGACCCGCGGGTCACCGGTGATCGCCGCGCCCGTCCAACCCCACTGGTGGGCATCGTCGTTGATCCGCGTCCAGGTCGCCCCCTGGTCGGTGGAGCGGAAGATCCCGCGCACCCCGCCGATCTTCGCGCTGGTGTAGAGCGCCTGGTACGACGCACCCGGCGCCGCCTTGCCGAAGCCGATGGTGTCGGCTTGCTCGACGTCGGACAGCTTGGTGAAGCTCGTACCGCCGTTGGTGGAGTGCCACAGCCCGTACGCGGCGTCACTCGCGCCGCCCGCCAGCCACACATCGCCCTTCACGCCCGGCAGTGCCTTGAAGCGGACGCTGTCCCCGCTCGGCAGTCCGGTCGCGGCGGAGGCGGTGAAGCTGGCGCCGCCGTCCGTACTGACGTAGAACTTCCCGGACTTGAAGCCGTAGAAGACCTTGGGGTCGACGCGGTCGGACTCCACGATCGCGCCCGCCGGGATGCCGGAGGAGGCCGACCAGGAGGTGCCGAAGCCGGTCGCGTAGTGCACCCCGGCGCCCTGTGGGCTCCACACGAACCGGCTGCCGTCCGCCGCCGCGGCGACCGTGCCGCCGCCGGAGACCCCCGAAGGATCCGTCCCCGCGAACCAGTTGGCGCCGTTGTCCGTCGAGAAGGCGATGTGCGGACCCGAGTCGAGGTTGCCGGCCCGGACCACCGTGTTCGGGTTGGACTCCGCGAAGTCCAGACTGGTCGTCGAGGTGAAGTTGGGCTGGGTGTACATCATCGCCGGGACCTTGGTGAGGTCCGTGTGCCGGAAGCCGCCGATGTCACCGAGCGCGCTGAGCAGGGGTGCCCCCGAGGGCGGCGAGGCGAGATCGTTGACAGCCGTCTCCTCCAGGCCCTGAACCATCGGCTTGATGGTGAACTGGGTGTTGCTGTCCCAGTTGGTGAGGTTCTCGGTGCCGTAGATCGTCGCGCCCGTGCCGTACATCATGCGGCCCGAGTTGAACGGGTCGATCTCCAACGCCTCGGTCATCCAGCCGAGTTTGGGCGTCTGCTCCGGCGGCGCCGGATTGGCGCTCCAGGTCAGCCAGGGCGTGGAGGAGACGTCCATGGTGTAGCGGTTGGCGCGGTTCGGGTACGAGGTGTAGTCCCACGCCTTGGTCCAGGTGGCGCCGCTGTCGGTGGAGCGGAAGAGCTGGGTGTCCGGCCACCAGGAGCTGTACGCCGTCGCCATGACCGTGCCCGGGTCCTGCCGGTCGACGGTCAGGCCGCTGAAGCCGTAGTAGGTGTCCGCCTCCGCCACCGGGCTGATGTTCGTCCAGGTGCCCGTAGCCGTCGCGTACCGCCACAACTGGCCCTTGCCGCCGTCGTAGGGGCCGCCCTTGTCGCTGTACGACAGATAGAGGTAGCCGTTCTCCGCGTCCAGGACGCCCTTGTGGGCGAGGTAGCCGGTGGGCTGCCCGGCGACCCGGCTCCAGGTCGCGCCCGCGTCCGTCGAGCGGTACACCGCGTTGTCCTTGTCGGCGACCCCGACGTAGATCGTCCGGGTGGCGTTGCCCGAGGTGCCGGTGGACTCGTCGAAGGTGACCCAGACGATGCCCTGGTTGTCTGAGGCGTAGCCGCTGGTGTCGCTCGGGTCCTGGACGTAGTTGCCGACGTTGGGGAAGTTCGCCACCTGCGACCAGTTCGCCCCGGAGTCCGTCGACCGCCACAGGCCCTTGCCGCTCGGCGCGCCCAGGTACAGCACACTGTTGCGGTTCGGGTCGACGGCCAGGCGCTCGCCCATGCCCCGGCCGGGCATGTTGCCGCCCAGCTTGAACGGCAGACTCGCCTTCTGCCAGCTGGCGCCCCGGTCGGCGGAGCGCAGCACCGCGCCGTTGCCCGGGTCCCAGCTGTTGGTGTACGTACCGACCGCCGCGTACACCTTGTCCGGGTCGACGGAGTCGGAGGCGAGGCTGACGACGCCGGTGTGACCCCAGTCGTCCCAGCCCACCGAGTCCAGCAGCGGCGTCCAGGTCTTCGACGACTCCACCCAGCGGTAGGCGCCGCCGATGTCGGTGCGGGCGTAGGCGAGGTTCTTCTCGGTGCGGTTGAACACGATGCCGGGGACGAATCCACCGCCGTCGATCCGGGCGTTCTTCCAGGTGTAGGTGTCGGCGGCGATGGACACCGGCGACTCGTCGGGCTCGGCCGCCAGCGCGGGCGGTGTGCCCGCGAGCAGCCCGGCAGCCAGCGCCAGGACGGCCGTGAGGATACGGGTTCTTCGCACGGGGAGTCCTTTCCGGGGGGTGGGAGGACAAGGGAGGTGCAGAGGGAAGGCACTGAGAACGGCAAGCGCTTTCCCCATGGAGCGAGATGTGCCGGGCGGTCCCCCGTGCGGGAGGGGACCGCCCGGCCGTCCGGTCTCGCCGTCAGGTGACGAGACCACGTACGCGGAACGCTTCAGGCGCCGTTGAGCGCCAGGCGGGGGCTGTTATTCGAGCAGCTCCGCGTACGAACCCATGGCCAGGGCGATGTCCGCCTGGGCCCAGAACCGGTGGTACGTGAACGAGGGCACCGCGCCGCCCGCCAGATACGACTCGATCTTCGACCAGGCCGGGTCGTCCTCGTAGAAGGAGCGGATCGACTCGAACGTGGACGACGCGTTGATCGTGTCCCCGTTCGGCATCGTCCCGGTCCAGCCACTGGGGACGTAGACCGCATCGTCGAAGCGGTTGTAGTCCGCGCGGTTCTCGGCGACGGCGATGCCGAGGGCGTCCTGGTGGTTGTCCCACATGCCGTCCAGCAGCGCCTTCGCCGTCGTCGCCGCAGCGGTGTCACCGGAGCGGTCGGCGTAGTACGTCAGGGTCTTGGCGTACGCGGCCGCCACACCGACGTCATTGGTGTAGTCGGCGACGGTGACGTGCAGGCCCGCGTTCGAGCCGGGGCTCGTGGCGTTCCAGGTGTCGGGCTGGCCCGACCACTGGAGCGTCGACGGGATCTGATAGGTGCCGTCCGGGTTGATCGTGGTGTGCTCCAGCGCCCAGTCGACCCACTTGTCGAGGACCGTCTTGGCGGCGGCGTTCCCCGTCTGCTGGTAGTACTCGGCCACCCGCTCCATCGACCACGCCTGGAAGCCGAACCACTGGTTGGACGGCGGGTCGTGGTAGACGGGCTGCTGGTCGTAGTACATGCCGTAGAAGGTCGACTTGCCGGACGGCGGAGTCGCGTAGCGGCCCGCCCAGCTGTTGGTCGCCCCGCCCGCGATCGCGCCCTCGCTGGACTGCAGCCAGCGGTAGAACTCGATCTGCCGCTCCAGGGACTTCGCCCAGTCCGCCTGCCCCGTCGCCGACTTCGGCTTCAGGTCGGCGTAGCTGGCGAGCGCGTAGGCGGCCATCGGGTTCTGGTAGCCGCCGTGCATATGGCTGGAACCGATGCGCCAGGCCCAGCCCGCCGAGGCGTCGGTGGCGCCGCCCCAGGCGTAGTACCAGGAGAGCAGGTAGTGCGAGGAGTCCTTGCCGGTGCCGGCCGGGCAGGCCGACGCACCGACACAGTTGCCGATCTTCTTGAAGTACTTGTCGTACATGGCGTAGCGCAGATAGTCGCCCATCTTCGCGGCCTTGGCGACGGTCGCGGAGATCTCCCCGCCCTTGCCCTGCGCGTCGGCCCACTTGTCCGCCCAGTAGGCGGCCTGCACCGCACGCGCGTCGGCGTCCGGTGCGTTGGTGAACTTCCACTGCCTGGCGTAGGACGAGTCACCGGTGAACAGGTCCAGGTACCCGTTCGTGCCGCCGTACTTGAAGGCGTCACAGGTCGGCTGCGGCACCGTCTCCCACACCGACTCCTGCGCGCCGCGCTGGAAGGTGTTGATGTACGACGGACCGGTGTCCGACGGGCCCGCCTCGCACTTGCCGGGCGAGTTGCCGTAGCCGTAGACGTTGTCCACGTCCTGGAGCCAGTGCATGCCGTACACGTCGTCCGTGCCGTACGCGCTCTTCAGCTCGGCCGCGATCGGGTCCGGGCCGACCGAGACACCGGTGTCGAGCCGGGCCGGGTACTCGTTCGGGGTGTCCAGCTCGGGCGCGTAGGTGGCCGGCTTGGAGGCGTTGTAGAAGGAGTTGGTCGCCTGGTCGGCGTGGGTGGGGATCATGTACTTCTCCATGATCTCCCAGGCGCCGTTGAACTTGGTCCAGTCGCCCGTGACCTTGCCGTACATGGCCTGGAGCCACAGCAGATAGCTGTACGCCTCCGACGTGGTCTCATGGCCGTGGTCCGGGGCCTCCACGATCAGCGTCTCCACCGAGTGGTACGGGATGCCCTCGGGGGAGAAGTAGCCGTTCGCCGGGTTGGTGATCTTCCCGTACAGCTCCAGGAAGCGGGCGTCGTACTCACCCGACGCCTCGATCTGGGTGACGGTCACCGCGGCCTTCGCGTGGCCGTTCGCGGTCGACTCGAAGGTCGCCGCGCCGGTCCCCGAGGAGGCGGCCGTGATGGTCACGCGCTGCGTGGTGTTCCAGTTCGACGGGGTGAAGGTGAGCGAGGCCCCGCCGGTCACCGAAAGACCCGAATTCCCGCTGGCGCGGGCGGTGGTGACAGTGACGTTGGCCGCGGGCTGCGTCGACAGCTTGATGTCGTACGTGCCCGTCTCGCCCTGCTGCACGGCCAGTTGGGTGGTCGAGGCCACCACGGCGGGACCCGAGGCGACCGTGATGCCGACCGGCGTGGACTCCGCGGACGCGCCGAGGCTGTCGTACGCCTTCGCCAGCAGGGAATGACTGCCCACGGTCAAGCTTGAGACGGAGAGCGAGTAGGGGGCGCTCGTGTCCGTGCCCAGCAGCGTGGTGTCGTCGTAGAACTCGACCTTGCTGATGGTGGCGTTGTCGGCGGCCGCCGCGGTGGCCGCGAGCGGCACCGCGTCCCCTTGCGAGTAGACCGCGCCCGCGGCCGGGCTGGTCAGCACCGTGATCGGGGGCTGGTGGGCGCCGGTGCAGGTGGTGCCGTTGATCGCGAACGAGGTCGGTGCGGCGTTGGTGCCGCTGTAGCTGAACTGCGCGCCGGTGGAGACCGCGGCGCCGGCCGCGATCCGCCCGTTGTAGGAGGCGTTCCGCACGGTGATGTTCTGCCCGGACTGCGACCAGGTGCCGTTCCAGCCGTTGCTGAGCCTCTGGTTGCCCGAGTAGGCGTAGGTCAGGGTCCAGCCGTCGATCACGTCCGTGCCACGGTTGGTGATGGTCACGTCGGTGGTGAAGCCGGAGCCCCAGTCGTTCGTCTTGTAATCGACGCTGCACTGGAGCGGCGCCGCCTGCGCGGGCGTCGTGCCCGTCGCGAGCATCGTGAAGGGAAGCGCCAGAGCGGCCATGACGGCGGTCCACGCGCGCCGTACCGCTCTTCGCCTCCGGGGTGGGGGATGCATGTGCTGGTTCCTCCTCGCGGCTCGGAGAAGTCAAGGCTTGAACCAGTGGGAGCGCTCCCATAGTGGGGAGGGGGGTGCGAGGGGTCAAGGGGCTTGAAGAGTCGAAAAGATTCGATGCACGCGTTTAATAAAAGTCGGCAACTCCCCTGTCCTTTACTGACACTTGGCGCTAACTTCGTTGACACCAGTGGGAGCGGTTCCATCAGTCGACGCGTCCGTCACGGCGCGCTGATCTGCAAAGGAGTCGCTCCATGCGCCACCCCCCGCGTTCAGTACTTTTAGCCGTCGCCGGGCGGCCCTCGGGCAACTCCTTCCCGTATCGAAACCCTGCATCGACACGAAGGACACCCGCAGTCATGAGTCGTACCAGAACCGCGATGCTCGCTGCCCTGGCGCTGGTCGCCGGGGCCTCCGGGACAGCGCTCGCCGCCGTGCCCGCCGACGACGTCGGCACCGCCGCGGTCCCCTGCACCGTCGACTACAAGGTGCAGAGCCAGTGGGGCAACGGCTTCACCGCCGCCGTCACCGTCACCAACAACGCCGCCGCCAAGAGCAGTTGGGCGGTGAAGTGGTCGTACGCCGGCAACCAGCAGGTCACCAACGGCTGGAACGCCAGGATCACCCAGAGCGGTACGGCCGTCACCGCCGCCAACGAGAGCTACAACGGCAGCCTGGGCACCGGAGGTTCGGTCAGCTTCGGCTTCAACGCCTCCTACAGCGGCAGCAACGCGATCCCGGGCACCTTCACGCTGGACGGCGTCACCTGCAACGTCGACGACGGCGGCGGCACCGACCCGGATCCCGATCCGGATCCGCAGCCGGGCAACCGCGTGGACAACCCGTACTCCGGGGCCAAGGTCTATGTGAACCCCGAGTGGGCCGCGAAGGCCACCGCCGAGCCGGGCGGCAGCCGGATCGCCGGCCAGCCGACCGGTGTGTGGCTGGACCGGATCGCCGCCATCAACGGCGTCAACGGCGGCATGGGCCTGCGCGACCACCTCGACGAGGCGCTGACCCAGAAGGGCAGCGGCGAACTCGTCGTCCAGCTGGTCATCTACAACCTGCCCGGCCGTGACTGCGCGGCCCTCGCCTCCAACGGCGAGCTGGGCCCGACGGAGATCGGACGGTACAAGACCGAGTACATCGACCCGATCGCCGCGATCCTCGCGGACCCGAAGTACGCCGGGCTGCGGATCGTCACCACCGTCGAGATCGACTCGCTGCCCAACCTCGTCACCAACACCGGAAGCCGCCCGACGGCCACCCCCGAGTGCGATGTGATGAAGGCCAACGGCAATTACGTCAAGGGCGTCGGCTACGCGCTCAGCGAGCTGGGCGACGTGCCCAACGTCTACAACTACGTCGACGCCGGCCACCACGGCTGGATCGGCTGGGACGACAACTTCGGCGCTTCCGCCAACACCTTCAAGGAGGCGGCCACCGCCGAGGGCGCCACGGTCAACGACGTGCACGGCTTCATCACCAACACGGCCAACTACGGTGCCCTGAAGGAGGATCACTTCACCATCGACTCCGCGGTCAACGGCACCTCCGTCCGCCAGTCGAAGTGGGTGGACTGGAACCGCTACGTGGACGAGCAGTCCTTCGCCCAGGCCTTCCGCAACCAGTTGGTCTCGGTCGGCTTCAACTCCGGCATCGGCATGCTGATCGACACCTCCAGGAACGGCTGGGGCGGCACCGCCCGGCCCACCGGACCCGGCGCTACGACGAGCGTGGACACCTTCGTCGACGGCGGCCGCTACGACCGCCGCATCCACCTCGGCAACTGGTGCAACCAGTCCGGAGCGGGCCTCGGTGAGCGTCCGAAGGCCGCCCCCGCCACCGGGATCGACGCCTACGTCTGGATGAAGCCCCCGGGTGAGTCCGACGGGTCCAGCTCCGCCATCCCGAACGACGAGGGCAAGGGCTTCGACCGCATGTGCGATCCCACGTACACGGGCAACGCGCGCAACGGCAACAACATGTCCGGCGCCCTGCCGAACGCGCCGGTCTCCGGGCACTGGTTCTCCGCCCAGTTCCAGCAGCTGATGCAGAACGCCTACCCGCCGCTGTCGTAGGCGGCTCCCCCGCCGGGGCCCAGTACCGCCGGGCCCCGGCACCCCCCCGCTCTCCGTGGCCACGGCTTTTGCGGATACGGCAAGGCCGTTTGCCTCTCGTCGGTGCGTCGGCGCACGCTGGTCGGCACCCGGAGGAGAGGCTGGCCACCATGGCGCACGATCACGCACACGAGCACGCGCATCACCACGACCACACGGACATCGACTGGGCCGACATGGCCGAGCACCTGGAGACGCAGGCCGAGCTGTTCACCCCGCTGCACGAGCACGCGCTCGCCTGGCTCGGGGGCAAGCAGACCGAGCCGGGCCTGATCGTCGACGCGGGCAGCGGGCCCGGCGTCGTCTCCTGTCTGCTCGCCGACTCCTTCCCCGGGGCCCGGGTCGTCGCCGTGGACGGCTCCGAGCCGCTGCTGCACCTCGCCCGCGAGCGTGCGGAGCGGCTCGGGGTCGCGGACCGCTTCGCCACGCTGACCGGGGAACTCCCGGACGTCATGGCCGATCTGGACTACCCCGCCGACCTGATCTGGGCCGGCAACAGCCTGCACCACCTCGGCGACCAGCAGGCGGCCATCCGGGCATACGCCGAGCGGCTGGCGGTCGGCGGCACGCTCGCCCTCGTCGAGGGCGGACTGCCCACCCGCTTCCTGCCGCGCGACTTCGGCATCGGCCGGCCGGGCCTCGAGGCACGGATCGACGCGCTCCAGGCGGACTGGTTCGCCGACATGCGGGCCAACCTGCCGGACAGTGTGCCGGTGCCCGAGGACTGGCGGGCCATGATGAGCGCCGCCGGTCTGAAGCCGTCCGGCACCCGCACCTTCCTGCTGGACCTGCCCGCCCCGGCGACCGACCGGGCGCGTGCCGTCGCCGCCGCCACCTTCGGCCGCCTGCGCGAGTCCCTCGCCGACGCCCTCGACGCCACCGACCGCGCCACCCTGGACCGGCTCCTGGACCCGGACGACAAGGCGAGCGTGCACCACCGCCCCGACCTCTACGTCCTGACCGCCCGCACCGTGCACACCGCCGTCCGCACCGGCTAGGGCCTGTCGTTTGGATCAGGCCGGCTGTGAGGAACGGCGCAAGTCAACTGAGCCGAGCGGGGTCTGGTGCGTGCAGCTGCAAGGCGGAGGAGGGCGGCGACGCGGAGCGTCGGCAACCGACGACAACGCGGCTGGGGGTCCCCTTCTGGGGGAGTGTGTGCCAGGGCCCGCGACGCCGGACTGATCCAAACGACAGGGCCTAGCAGCTTCCCGGCCGGGCGTGCACAGTGATCCGCGCCCCCTGGAGGGTGCGGGTGCCGCACTCCACGAAGTGCCGGTCGAGCACCCGGCGCTTGGTGATCTCCTGGGCGGTCCGGTCGACCGGCTGCCCGGCGGGATCGCGCAGCGCCACGACCCGGTCCGTCGCGAGCAGCCGGGCGCGGATCTCGGCCGCGGGCACCTCGGTGCCGTACAGCGTGCGCGAGTCGGCCGGAGACCGCTCCAGGGCGAGGTCCCGCATGCCGTGCAGGGAGGATGGGTCGGTCAGGGTCCACACCCGGCGCCGGGACGGCATGAACACGATCGCGTCGGCGTTCGTCTCCCGTACGGCCTGAGCGATGGCGGTGACATCGTCGGTGCGGCTCTCGGGCGTGCGTAGATCCAGGGTCGTCGGCACCAGCGCGGCCACAGCAGCCACTGTGGCGACCCCCGTCGCGATCAGCACCGGTACGGCCCGCGCCCGGAGCAGCCGGTCGAGGGCGGCACCGATCAGCAGGGCCGTCCCCAGGTGGCCGTAGAGGACGTAACGGTCCACGTACAGCGGCTTCAGCGGGGAGAGCAGCAGCAGCGTGAGGGCGGGCAGCACCAGCAGGGGCAGCGCGAGCCGGGGCAGCGGGCCCTTGGCGAGTACGGCGCAGCCGGTCCCGAGCAGCGCCACCCCGGCGAAGCCGAGCAGCGCCCCCGCCCCCGGCCCGCCGATCCAGCCGACCTGCTCCGACTGGCCCATGCTCAGGACGGCCAGCGGGGTCAGCCCGGCGCCGACCGCGCAGATCGCCGCCAGCCCGGCCCGCCGGGCGGGCCTGGGCAGCGCCACCAGATGCGCGAGCGCCGCCAGCACAGCGAACTCGTGCAGCAGACAGGCCGACAGCAGCACCGCGGCGTACCCGGCCCAGGCCCGGCGGCGCCCCGAGCGCACCGCGCCGAGCAGCAGATACGAGGCCCAGGCGACCAGCGCGCACACCAGCGCGTAGCTGCGGCCCTCCTGCGCGTACCGCTGCACCGGCGGCAACAGCGCGAACGCGATCCCGGCGAGCAGCCCGGCGCGGGCTCCGGCCAGCCGGTGCCCGAGCAGCGCCACGAGACCGCTCGCCGCGGCCGCCGCCAGCACCGAGGGCAGCCGGATGACGAGCAGTGGGTCCAGGCCGCCGGAGACCTCGAACAGGCCGTGCAGCAGCAGGTAGTACAGGCCGTGCACGGCGTCGGCCTGCGCCAGCGTCCCCGCGAGGTCGGGCAGCGAGCGCTGTGCCATGTCGTACGTCACCGCCTCGTCCCGCCACAGGCTGCCGCCGCGTCCGACGCCCCACAGGCCGAGGGCGAGGCTGAGGGCGACCGGCAGCAGGACCGCGGCGGCGGAGACGTGCGGCGCGGGACGGCCGACGCGGACGCGTGGGCGCCGGCCGGGCAGGAGGACGGGCTCGGGTACATGTGCGGTGGCGATGGCCGGCTCCGGTGCGTGAGGGGAGAGGCGTGCACCGTCGAGTCCAGACGTCAGGGCGTTGTTGGGCAGCCCCGATCCGCGGTGCCCAACAATTCGCCGGGGGCCGGTGGTTAGCTTGACGGTGGGCGAACGGGGAGACGCGGATGGGACGTCGGGAGAAACCACTGGACCCCGGGGAG
This sequence comes from Streptomyces cinnabarinus, assembly GCF_027270315.1. Lineage (NCBI taxonomy): Bacteria > Bacillati > Actinomycetota > Actinomycetes > Kitasatosporales > Streptomycetaceae > Streptomyces > Streptomyces cinnabarinus. The sequence continues at coordinate 7,375,338 of NZ_CP114413.1, forward strand.
GGGCCGGTCCAGCGGTTCGCGTACGAACTGCGCAAGCTGCGCGACGAGACGGGCGGTCTGACCTACCGCGCGATGGCGGAGCGCGCGGGCTACTCGGCGCCCACCCTGGCCGCGGCGGCGGGCGGTGAACGGCTGCCGTCGGCGGCGGTGCTCACGGCGTACGTCACCGCGTGCGGCGGCGACCCCGAGGAGTGGGCCAGGCGGCTGCGGGAGGCGCTCGCCGAGACCCGGGTCCCGGACGACCCCGAGGACGGCGGCGGCCCCTATCCGGGCCTGGCCCGCTTCGGCACCGGCGACGGCGACCACTTCCACGGCCGGGACGACCTGATCGCCGAACTCCTGCGCCTCACCGCCCGCACCCGGTTCGCGGCGGTCGTCGGAGCGTCGGGCAGCGGCAAGTCGTCGTTGCTGAGGGCGGGTCTGATTCCGGCGCTGCGGACGGTCGACCCCGTCGAACACCGGCCCGCCGTCATCCGGTTGCTCACCCCGGGGCCCCATCCCGCGAAGGCGCACGAGGAGTTGTTCACCCCGCACGACGGGCCCGGCGACACCCTCCTCGTCGTCGACCAGTTCGAGGAACTGTTCACCCTCTGCGCCGAGCCCGGTGAACGCGACCGCTTCCTCGGCCGGTTGCTGACCGCCACCGACCCCGCCTCGCGACTGCGCGTGGTGATCGCCGTCCGCGCCGACTTCTACGGCCGCTGCGCCGAGCACGGTCCGCTCGCCGAGGCCCTGCGGGACGCGGCGCTGCTGGTCGGGCCGATGTCACCGCGCGGGCTGCGCGAGGCCGTGGTCCGGCCCGCCGCCGCCCGCCGACTGGTCGTCGAACGCGCCCTGACGGCGCGGATCGTCGCCGACGTCACCGGAGAGCCGGGCGGGCTGCCCCTGATGGCGCACGCCCTGCGCGAGGTCTGGCGCCGCCGCTCCGGCAAGGCCCTCACCCTCGCCGCCTACGAGGCCATCGGCGGAGTCCACGGCGCCGTCGCCCACACCGCCGAGGCCGCCTACGCCCGCTGCACCCCCGCCGAGGCCGCCGCGGCCCGGGCCCTGCTGCTGCGCCTGGTCCAGCCCGGCGACGGCACCGAGGACACCCGGCGCCCGATCACCCGCACCGAGCTGGACGCCGACGCCACCACCACCGACGTGCTCGAACGCCTGGTCGGTGAGCGCCTGTTGACCGTCGACGGCGACACCGTGGAGCTGGCCCACGAGGCCCTGATCGGCGCCTGGCCCCGGCTGCGCGGCTGGGTCGAGGAGGACCGCGAACGCCTCCGCCTGCACCGCGGACTCACGGAAGCCGCCCACGCCTGGACCGAGTTGGACCGTGACGCGGGCGCGCTGTACCGGGGGATACGGCTGACGGAGGCACGCGAGACCTTCGGCGAGGGGGACGGGGCCGAACTCAGCCGAGGGGAACGGGACTTCCTTGCCGCCAGTGTCGTCGCCCACGAGGGCGCCCGGCGCGCCGCGACCCGGGCGGCCCGCAGGCTGCGCGCGCTGACCGGCGCCCTCGCGGTGCTGCTCTGCCTGGCCGTGGTCGCCGGGGTGGCCGCCTGGCGGCAGAGCGGGGTCAGCTCCCGGCAGCGCGACGAGGCCGAGGCCCGCCGGGCCGCCGGACTCGTCGACACTCTGCGGAACACCGAGCCGCGCACCGCGATGCGGCTCGCCCTCGCCGCCTGGCGCACCGCCGACCTGCCCGAGACCCGCACCGCCCTGCGCACGGCCGCGGCCCAGAGCGAACAGGACGCCTTCGTCCAGCCCGAGGAGGGCGGCCGCGTCCTCAACGCCCCCGCCTGGCTGAGCCGGGACGGCCGGATCCTGACAACGGTCGTGCGGGACAAGGCTGTTCAGTGGGATGTGCCGAGCCACCGGCAGCTGAGGTCGGTGCGGCTCGACGGGCTCTCCGAAGGCGTGACCGACGTCAGCGACGACGGCCGCCGCATCGCCTACCGCACCCCCGGCAGCCGGAACGGCCTGGTGGTCGCCGGGCTCGCGGACGGCAGCACGCACCGGCTGCCGACCGGCCCCTGGACCGACACCGACGTCGCGTTCGGCGCCGGCGGCGAAACGCTCCTTCTACGGCGGCTCAATCGCGACGCGGACGACGGACGGGCCACCCTGGAGGTGTGGGACGTACGCCGGGAGCGGATGCTCATGCGGTACGACCGCGGCAACGACGATGGAGCCCTGCCCGTGCTGAGCAGCGGCGACCGGCATATCGCCTGGTGCGCGCGGGACGCAACAGGGCTGCGGGTGCTCGACACCGGCAAGGGCCGCCTGGTCACCGGGGACATCCCGGAGGCGACCGAACGGGCGCTGTGCCAAGGGGAGGATCTCACCTTCACCCCCGACGGCCGGGCTGTGGCCTCCGGCACTTCCGAAGGGATCGTCACCTGGGACTTCCGGGCCGGTCGGGAACGCCCCCGGCTGCCGATCGCGGCCGGCGCCATCCAGGTCGAGTTCGCCGGCCCCTACGCCCTGGCCTGGGGCTTGGACACCTTCACCCTGTGGCGTACGGACCTGCCGGACCCGGCGGACGACGCCCCGCGCGAACCTCTCCTGACCTACCCCGTCGCAGGTCGGACGATCGGTGACATCAGGCTCGACCCGGCCCAGGACGTCCTGCGCTACCGGGAGGGCGGCCGGACCAGCGTCGTACGCACCCTCTCGCTGCACGGACTCATGGACGACGCCTGGCACTCCCGGGCGGCGGAGCGCGTGCCGCGTAACAGAATCGCCGGCACCGAGATCCTCGCCCGCGACCCCGACGGTCGCACCGCACTCACCGCGGAGGGCGTGCTGGTGGACACGGAGACGGGCGAACCACGCCCCGGAATCAAGGGAGTTCAAGGGGAGGACTACCTGCGCGCCGCCGCCTTCAGCCGAGACGGCCGGTCCCTCGCCGTCGCCGATGGCCAGGGCCGGGTCACCCTGTGGGACAAGCGGACCTGGCGCCGGACCGCGGTCCTGAGAGCGGTGGGCTCCACGGTGCACGAGGAGACCCTGGCGTTCTCCGCCGACGGCTCGCTCCTCGCGGTCGGCGCGCCCGACGGATCCGTGCACGTCTGGGAGACGGCCACGCCGAGTCTGCCGCCCGCCGTGCTTCCGGTCGGGGACGGTCCGCCGCTCGCCCTGCGCTTCACCTCCGGTGACGGCGCGCTGCGCGTCGGCACGGCGCATCTCGCCGAGCGGCTCGTGCCGTTGAGCCCGGACCGGGCCGCGGCCACCGTGTGCGAGCGGGCCGACGGTGGCCTGACCGAGGCGCAGTGGCGGCGCTGGTTCCCCTCGGCCGGGTACCGCCCCACCTGCGGCGAGGCTTGACTTCGAGAGCGCTCCAACTGATGGACTCCCTGTCGTTCACCGACCCGGTGTTCAACGACAAACAGGGGGTACCCATGACCGACTCTCCGGTCGCGCTCATCACCGGCGGCGGCAGTGGCATCGGAGCCGCGGCCGCGCGGCAACTGCTGGACGCCGGGCACCGGGTGGCCGTCACCGGCCGTGGCGAGGCGAGGCTGCGGGGCTTCGCCGAGGAACTCGGGGACCCCGAGGGCCTGTTGACGATCGTCGGGGACGCCTCGGACTACGAGCAGATCAAGGGCGCCGTCGAGACCACGCTGAAGGAGTTCGGCCGTCTGGACACTGTCGTCGCCAACGCGGGCATCGCCACCCATGACTCGGTCGCCGAGGGGGACCCGGCGGGCTGGCCGGAGATGATCCTCACCAACGTCCTCGGACCGGCCTTGCTCATCAGGGCCTCGATCGACGCCCTGAAGGAGACCCGGGGCCGGATCGTGCTGGTCGGCAGCGTCGCCGGGTTCGTGCACGGGCCGGGCAATCTCTACGGCGCGACCAAGTGGGCCCTGACCGGGCTCGCGGAGAACACCCGCCGCCAGGTGACCGACTGGGGCGTCGGCGTGACGCTGATCGCGCCCGGCCGGGTGGAGACGCCGTTCTGGGACAGCTACGGCAGCCTGCCGCCCGGCCATCTGCTCACCGCCGACCAGCTCGCCGACTCGATCGTCTGGGCGATCCGGCAACCGCACGGAGTCGACGTGAACACCGTCGTCATACGCCCGATCGGGCAGCCCAACTGACGTGCGTGGGCGGCCCGTCGGCCGGGCCGCCCACCGGTGACGGTGTCTCAGACGATGTCGAACGTCGCCGGGTTCGGGCCGATCCGGCGGTCCTCGTTGAGGGCGCTGATCGCGGCCAGGTCCTCGGTGTCGAGGGTGAAGTCGAAGACGTCGATGTTCTCCCGGATGCGGGAGGGGGTGACGGACTTCGGGATGACCACGGTGCCGAGCTGGAGGTGCCAGCGCAGCACGATCTGGGCCGGGGTGCGGTTGTGCTTCTGGGCGATGGCCACGATCGCCGGGACCTCCAGCAGGCCCTTGCCCTGGCCCAGCGGCGACCAGGCCTCGGTGGCGATGCCCTGCGCCCCGTGGAAGTCACGGGCGGCGTGCTGCTGGAGATGCGGGTGCAGCTCGATCTGGTTGATCGCGGGGACGACCGACGTCTCGCCCAGTAGCCGCTCCAGGTGCTCGGGCAGGAAGTTGGACACGCCGATCGCCTTGGCGCGGCCGTCGGAGTACAGCTTCTCGAAGGCCTTGTAGCTGTCCACGTACTTGTCCTTGGACGGCAGGGGCCAGTGGATGAGGTACAGGTCGACGTAGTCGAGGCCCAGCTTGGCCAGCGAGGCGTCGAAGGCGCGCAGGGTGGAGTCGTACCCCTGGTCCGCGTTCCAGAGCTTGGTGGTGACGAAGACCTCGTCACGGGGGATGCCGGAGGCGGCGATGGCCTTGCCGGTGCCTTCCTCGTTGCCGTAGATCGCCGCTGTGTCGATGCTGCGGTACCCGGCCTCCAGCGCCGTGCTGACCGCCTGCTCCGCCTCGTCGTCCGGCACCTGCCAGACGCCGAAGCCCAGCTGGGGCATCTCGACGCCGTTGTTGAGGATGATCGGGGGGACCTTGCTGCTCACGAGCTCTTGATCCTTACGGTTGTCGTCAGGTGGTACTCATATCGTCAACGATCACGGGCCGTGATGCATTCCTGTTCGGTGAATCAGTCCAGACCATTGACCGTGGGCCGTCATGTCGGGACTCTCTAATGGCACCAGCGGACGTAATAGTGAACTGCGTCCACGTGTGTGAACCCCACGATGCCATGAGGGAGCAGTCATGAACCCCACACGCAGGACCCTGCTCGGCGCCGCCCTCGGCGGTGCGACCGCCGCCGCCGTCGGTCTGCCCGCCACCCCGGCCCAGGCCGCCTCCTGGCAGCTGAAATGGTCACCGTCGGCGAGCACCGACGGGCTCGGCGCCTTCGAGACCATCGAGGACGACCGCGCCGACTCGCACCCCGGAGGACAGCCGCACATCCGCGCCGAGGGCGCCAACTGGCGGTTCAACATGCACATGGTGGACCGGGACACCTCCACGGACCGACAGCGCCAGGAGGTCACCGGTCTGCGCACCTCGTCCGGCAGTTTTCTGCGCTGGCTGCCCGGACAGACCTGGCGGCTCACGTACTCGATGTACATCCCGAGCTCGCTGAAGGCCACGACCAGCTTCACGCACATCATGCAGATGAAGCAGCCCGGCACCGGCACCGAGCCGATCGTCGTGCAGTCGCTGCGCCGGGTCGACGGTGTGCAGACCATCGAGCTCAAGCTGCACCTCGCGAACCTCCTCATCGGCCGCACCCCGCTCGCGCCGCTGCACAACTCCTGGACGGACGTCGACTTCCAGATCAAGGTCGGCGACGGCACGTCGGGCTCGGTGCGCTGGATCCTGCGCCAGGGCGGCACGACGCTGATCGACCGGTCACGGACCGGCGTGGACACCTTCCTCGCCGACCGGGTGCGCCCGAAGTGGGGTATCTACCGCTCCCTGGGCGACACTTCGGGCTCGCTCCAGGACTGCCACCTGCTGCTCGGCAATCTGCGCGGCTACCAACTCGTGTGACCCGCCGCCCGGCTCAGGCCGTGTACAGCGCCTCGACCTCGCCCGCGTAGGCCTTCTCGATCGCCTTGCGCTTCAGCTTCAGCGACGGGGTGAGCAGGCCGTGCTCCTCGGTGAACGGCTGGGCGAGGATCCGGAACGTACGGATCGACTCGGCCTGGGAGACGAGGGTGTTGGCGGCGACCACCGCCCGCCGAACCTCCGCCTCCAGATCGGCGTCCGTCACCAGCTGGGCCGGGCTCATCAGCGGCTTGTCCCGCATGCTCAGCCAGTGCTCCACGGCCTCCTGCTCCAGCGTGACCAGGGCCGCGATGTACGGGCGGTCATTGCCGACGACGATGCACTGGGCGACCAGCGGATGGTCCCTTACCCGCTCCTCCAGCACCCCCGGCGAGACGCTCTTGCCGCCCGAGGTCACCAGGATCTCCTTCTTGCGCCCGGTGATGGTGAGATAGCCGTCCTCGTCCAGCATTCCGAGGTCGCCGGTGGCCAGCCAGCCGTCGTGCAGGGTCTCGTCGGTGGCCTTCGGGTTGTTCAGATAGCCCTGGAAGACATTGCCGCCGTTCAGCCAGATCTCGCCGTCGTCCGCGATGTGCACGGTCATTCCGGGGATGGGCTGGCCGACGGTGCCGTAGCGGGTGAGCTCGGGCGGGTTGGCGGTGGCCGCCGCCGTCGACTCGGTCAGCCCGTAGCCCTCGTAGATGTGCACGCCCGCGCCCGCGAAGAACAGGCCGAGCTTGCGGTCCATCGCCGAGCCGCCGGACATGGCGTGCCGGATCCGGCCGCCCATCGCGGCGCGCATCTTGCCGTAGACGAGCTTGTCGAAGAGCTGGTGCTGCATCCGCAGGCCCGCCGACGGGCCGGGTCCGATGCCCCAGGCCTTGGCCTCCATGGCGTCCGCGTACTTCACGGCCACGTCGACGGCCTTCTCGAAGGCGCCGGCCCGGCCCTCCTTCTCGGCCTTGCGCCGGGCGGCGTTGAAGACCTTCTCGAAGATGTACGGCACGGCGAGGAAGAAGGTCGGCCTGAACGCGGCGAGGTCCGGCAGCAGCGCGGCCGCGTTCATCTGCGGCTGATGGCCGAAGCGGACCCCGCCCCGGATCGCGGCGACCTGCACCATCCGGCCGAAGACATGCGCGAGCGGCAGGAAGAGCAGGGTCGCCGCCTCGTCGCCCTTCTTGGAGTGGAACACCGGCTCCCAGCGCTCGATGACGGTGTCCGCCTCGAACATGAAGTTGCCGTGCGTGATGACACAGCCCTTGGGGCGGCCGGTGGTGCCGGAGGTGTAGATGACGGTCGCGACCGAGTCCGGGGTGACCGCCTGGCGGTGCCGGTGCACCACCTCGTCGTCGAGGTGGGCGCCCGCGTCGTACAGCTCCTGGACGCATCCGGCGTCGAGCTGCCACAGCTCTCGCAGGTACGGCAGCCGGTCGATGACGGTGGCGATGGTCATCGCGTGGTCCTCGTGCTCGACGATCGCCGCGGTCACCTCGGCGTCGTAGAGCATCCAGAAGCACTGCTCGGCCGAGGAGGTCGGGTAGACCGGCACCACCTGGGCGCCGATGGTCCACAGGGCGAAGTCGAAGAGGGTCCACTCGTAGCGGGTGGGGGACATGATCGCGACCCGGTCGCCGAACCGGATGCCCCGGGCGAGCAGCCCCTTGGCGAGGGCCAGCACCTCGTCGCGGAACTCGGCGCAGGTGACGTCCCGCCACTGCCCCGTCTCGTCCTTGCGGCCGAGTGCCACGTGCGCCGGGTTCTCCTGGGCATGCTGGAACACCACGTCGGCCAGTCCGCCCACCGGCGGTGCCAACGCCAACGGAGGGTTGGTGAACTCGCGCAAACCCGGCTCCCCGCTCCTTTGCCCCGTCTCTGGTGACTCCCCGCGCTGGCCGTGAAAGCTACCCGACGCTCCGGCAGGACGGGAGGGGGTGAAATACCGAACGAGGTCCGGACGGCCGCTGGACCGTCACCGAAAATGCACGCACATGGGGAAGGGTCGGACAGAAAGCCGACGGTTGAGTAAGGTTCGTCACCGTAATCTCCACCGAATCTGTACGACCGATCAGCGGCTCCGTACGTCCGACTGACGGCGATGCAACCGGTCGCCGCCTGCGAGGATCGCCGCGGCGAGAGCGTCCGCCGCGCCCTGGGCCGCCGGGCGGCGTCGGCCGTGGACCAGGACGAAGTCCACCCTGCCGAGCTCCGGCAGGCCCGACCGCTCCGGCATCCGGACCAGGCCCGGTGGGATCAGGCCCCGGGAGTGGGCCATCACGCCGAGGCCCGCCCGGGCCGCCGCGATGAGCCCGTTGAGGCTGCCGCTGGTGCATACGATCCGCCACTCCCGGCCCTGCCGCTCCAGGGCCTCCAGGGCCAGGGCGCGGGTGATGCCCGGCGGCGGATAGACGATCAGCGGCACCGGCCGGTCCGCGTCGAGACGGAGCCGCTCCGCGCCGATCCACACCAGCCGGTCGCGCCAGACCGGCTCGCCCCGCGGGTCCTCGGGGCGCCGCTTGGCGAGCACGAGGTCCAGCTTCCCGGCGGCCAGCTGTTCGTGCAGGGTGCCCGAGAGCTCGACGGTCAGCTCCAGGTCCACCTCGGGGTGCTCGTAGCGGAAGCCCTCCAGGATCTCCGGCAGCCGGGTCAGGACGAAGTCCTCCGAGGCGCCGAAGCGCAGCCGGCCGCGCAGCCGGGTGCCGGTGAAGAAGGCCGTCGCCTGCTCATGGACCTCCAGGATCCGGCGCGCGAAGCCGAGCATGGCCTCGCCGTCCTCGGTCAGCTCCACGGAATGGGTGTCGCGCACGAACAGCTGTCTGCCCGCCGCGTCCTCCAGGCGCCGCACATGCTGGCTGACCGTCGACTGCCGCAGCCCCAGCCGCCGGGCGGCCTGAGTGAAGCTCAGGGTCTGGGAAACCGCCAGGAAGGTCCGCAGATGGGAGGGGTCGTACACCTCTGAAGGTTATCGCGGAACGTGATGACAGTCAGAGTGGTGTGCGGGATTCCCGATCGCGAGGGTGCGGAGGACGATGGAGAGGGCACGACCGTGCCCGAGAACCGGACGTACAGCGAAGTAGTGGAGCACAGTGAAACGCCTGCGTTGGCCGCGTCGGATGCCGATCGACCCGTACATCCTGCTGCTGCTCGGGACGGTGGGCCTGGCCGCGCTGCTGCCGGCCCGCGGAACGGGCGCCGAGGTGGCCGACGGCGCCGCCACCGCCGCCATCGCCCTGCTCTTCTTCCTCTACGGCGCCCGGCTCTCCACCCGTGAGGCGCTGGACGGACTGCGCCACTGGCGCCTCCACCTCACCGTCCTGGCCTGCACCTTCGTCCTCTTCCCGCTGCTCGGCCTGGCCGCCCGGGGCACGGTCCCGGTCCTGCTGACGGACCCGCTCTACCAGGGCCTGCTCTTCCTCACCCTGGTGCCCTCGACCGTCCAGTCGTCGATCGCGTTCACCTCGATCGCCCGCGGCAACGTGCCCGCCGCGATCTGCGCGGGCTCCTTCTCCTCCCTGTTCGGCATCGTCGCCACCCCGCTCCTCGCGGCGAGCCTGCTCGGCGGTAATGGCGGCGGCTTCTCGGCCGACTCGCTGCTGAAGATCGTGCTCCAGCTCCTCGTGCCGTTCCTGGCCGGTCAGCTATTGAGGCGCTGGATCGGCGGGTTCATCCTCCGGCACAAGAAGTTCCTCGGCCTCGTCGACCGCGGGTCGATCCTGCTGGTCGTCTACGCAGCCTTCAGCGAGGGCATGGTCGCGGGTGTCTGGAGCCAGGTCAGCCCCGCCAGGCTCGGCGGACTGCTGGCCGTAGAGGCCGTGATCCTCGCCGTCATGCTGCTGCTGACCTGGTACGGCGCGAAGGCGCTGCGCTTCAACCGTGAGGACCGGATCGCCATCCAGTTCGCGGGCTCCAAGAAGTCCCTGGCCGCCGGGCTCCCCATGGCGAGCGTCCTCTTCGGCACGCACGCCTCCCTCGCCGTGCTGCCCCTGATGCTCTTCCACCAGATGCAGCTCATGGTCTGCGCGGTGATCGCCAAGCGGCGCTCCCAGGACAAGGAGCTCACCCCCCAGGCCCCAGTCGCAGAGTCACGAATCGCGGTCGGTACAGGGACACGTTCCGGCTGAGGTTGGCCGCGGCGCCGGTGGTCTCCAGCCAGTTGACGTCGTAGCTGAGGACCACCCGCCCGTCCTCGCTCAGCTCCGGATGGGTCTGGGGGTTGTACGCGGCCACCTGTCCCTGCGGCAGGGACGGGCTGAAGTCCTTCGTCGGCCCGTGCCAGGGCCCGGTCGGCGAGCAGGCCCAGTAGGAGGTCACGGTCGTCAGCCCGTCCCCACCCGCCGCCATCGTGAACAGCACGTACGTCGGCCCGTCGCGCACCACCGAGAAGGCGCTGCCCACGCCCGTGCGCCGCCCGTCCCCGAGCACCGCGCGCGGCCGGACTCCGGCCGCCCACTCCCGTCCGTCCCAGTACTCCCAGGCGGCCGGATCGGCGAGCCCGCCCTCCGGCACCCGGGCCACATAGGCCCGCGAGGCGGGACGGGACACGGCCCGGCGGTCGTCACCGCCGTAGACGTACGTCCACCCGTCCTGCTCCACCAGCGTCGTGCCGAACAGCACCCGCCGGGACGGATCCGTGACGAGCTGCTGGTCGAACACCTTGACCGTGGACTCGACCCGCAGATCGGGCAGCGAGAGCGTGGCGACCTCGGTGGCCGTGGGCACCCCGTAGATCCAGGGCGTCTGCCCCGCCGTCCGCACCCACAGCACCACCCGCAGCACCTTTTCCGGGGAGCCGGGCCGACGGGGCTCCACCCGGGCCGCGACCGGCCAGCGCCACTGCCCCGGCGCCGGATCGGCGAACAGGGGAGCGGGCAGGGTGCTCTCCAGCCGCCCGTCCCGCATCACCACGGCCGAGTTGCGCACCATCGGCGCCGAGGTGTCCCGCCAGGCGTAGGACTCGCCGACCGGGTTGGGCGGCCCGTACACCTGCCCCAGATAGGTGTCCGAGAACAGCCACAGCACCCGTCCGTCCGGCAGCCGTACCGAGTGGGTGCCGTCGCCGCCGGTCCAGTCGTCGGTGCGCGAGGCGTCGTCGCCGTAGCGGGCGAACTCCGAGGTCAGCCGCTCGTCGGTCGACCAGGAACGGACCGTACGGGCCGCGCAGGCGCCGTCCGTCCCGTCGTCCCCCGGGAGGGCGGTGAGCAGCACGGCGCCGAGAACCAGGGCCAGCAGCAGACCGATCCCGGTTCCCGTGCGCTGTCGTGCTCGTGCGTCGTCGGGCACGCTCCGGGACGTTAGTGGCCTGCGCGCGGCTGGTCCATGGGGCGTCCGAACGCGCCGCGTCCACGGGCCCGTTGATCGGGTTCTCCGGTACGGAGGGCTGACGAGGGATAACGTTCCGTCATGACCGCACCTCTCGCACTCGATCCCATGCGCACGGCTCTGGTCCTGGTCGACCTGATGGACCGCATCGTCGCGCTGCCCCTTGAACCCCGCAAGGGCACGGACGTGCTCGCCACCTGCGGCGAGCTGGCGGCCGCCTGTCGGGCGGCGGGCGCGGCGGTGGTGCTGATCCGGGTGGAGCGCCCCCAGGCGGCCGAGCAGCCCCCTGGCAGCGCCCTGGCGGCGGGCCTGGCGCGGGAGGGTGATCTGGAGGTCGTGAAGCGCACCATCGGCGGCTTCCAGGGCACGGGCCTGCACGACCGGCTCGGCGAGCGGAACATCACCACCCTGGTGTTCGGCGGCATCGCCACCAACCTGGGCGTGGAGTCCACGGCCCGCGCGGCCGGTGACCTCGGCTACGAGCTCGTCTTCGTGGAGGACGCGATGACGGCCTTCACCGCGGCCGAGCACGAGGCGTCGATCCGGCTGGACTTCCCCCGCCTGGGCACGGTCGTGCGGGCGGCGGAGGTGAGGTTCACCGGCTGACGCCGGCGGTCCACGTACCAGCGGGACCCTGCGGCGCAGGGGGCGCTCCCCGCCGGCAGGGTCCCGCTGCCGTGTCGCGGGGGACCGTTCAGCCCTGGGTGGCCGCGGCCCGCAGGGCGATCCGGTCCTCGCCCGCGTACACGTTCATGGAGTTGCCCCGCAGGAAGCCCACCAGGGTCAGCCCCGTCTCCGCGGCCAGGTCCACCGCGAGGGACGACGGCGCCGAGACCGCCGCCAGGACCGGGATCCCGGCCATGACCGCCTTCTGCGCCAGCTCGAAGGAGGCCCGCCCCGACACCAGCAGGAGGGTGCGGGACAGCGGCAGGTCGCCGTTCTGGAGGGCGCGGCCGACCAGCTTGTCGACCGCGTTGTGCCGGCCGACGTCCTCCCGTATGTCGAGCAGCTCGCCGTCCTCGGTGAACAGGGCCGCCGCGTGCAGCCCCCCGGTCCGGTCGAAGACCCGCTGAGAGGCGCGCAGCCGGTCGGGGAGGCTCGCCAGCAGCTCGGGTTCGACGCGGACCGGGGGAGTGTCGGCGATGGGCCAGCGGGCGGTGGTGCGGACGGCGTCCAGGCTGGCCTTGCCGCACAGGCCGCAGGACGAGGTCGTGTAGACGTTCCGCTCCAGGGTGATCTCCGGGATCAGCACGCCCTGGGACGTCTTCACGTCCACCACGTTGTAGGTGTTCGAGCCGTCCGCGGTCGCGCCCGCGCAGTACACGATGTTCTGCAGCTCCGCCGCCGAGCCCAGTACCCCCTCGCTGACCAGGAACCCGGCGGCGAGCGCGAAGTCGTCCCCCGGCGTCCGCATGGTGATCGCGAGGGGTTTGCCGTTCAGCCGGATCTCCAGGGGCTCCTCGGCGACGAGGGTGTCCGGCCGGGTGGAGACGGCCCCGTCCCGGATGCGGAGCACCTTGCGTCGTTCCGTGACTCGTCCCATGTCCCCATCAGCCCCGATCAGTTCCGGTTCTGGACGTGCTGGTAGCCGAAGCGGCCCTTGATGCACAGATTGCCGTGGGTCACCGGATTGTCGTGCGGCGAGGTGACCTTCACGATCTCATTCTCCTGCACGTGCAGAGTGAGGTTGCAGCCCACTCCGCAGTACGCGCACACCGTGGTCGTCTCCGTCTGCGCCGACTCGTCCCAGGTGCCCGCCGCCCGCATGTCGAACTCCGACTTGAAGGACAGCGCCCCGGTCGGGCACACCTCGATGCAGTTCCCGCAGTACACACAGGCCGAGTCGGTCAGCGGGGCGTCGTGCTCGACGGCGATCCGGGCGTCGAAGCCCCGCCCGGCGACCGAGATCGCGAACGTGTTCTGCCACTGGTCGCCACAGGCGTCGACGCACTTGTAGCAGAGGATGCACTTGTCGTAGTCGCGCACGTACAGATCGTTGTCGACCTTGGGTTCCTCATTCAGCCGGGCGGCGTCCGGGCCGAAACGCTCGGGCTTGGCCTCGTACTCCTTGATCCACTCGGCGACCTTCGGTGTGGTCGACAAGTCGACCGAAGAAGCGAGGAGCTCCAGTACGACCTTGCGGCTGTGCCGGGCGCGCTCGGTGTCGGTGCGCACCTCCATGCCCGGCTCGGCCTTGCGGGAGCAGGCCGGGACCAGGGTCCGGGACCCCTCGACCTCGACGACACAGACCCGGCAGGCGTTCTTCGGCCGCAGGGTGTCGCCCTCGCACAGGGTCGGGATGTCCTTCCCGGCGGCCCGGCAGGCGTCGAGGACGGTCGAACCCTCGGGCGCCCGGACCGGCTCCCCGTCGATGGTGAACTCCAGCAGTCGGCGGGGAATCCCCAGCGGTGTCACGGTCATTCGTACGCCCCCAGGCGGTCGATGGCGGATTCCACGGCGTTCCAGGCGGTCTGTCCCAGACCGCAGATCGAGGCGTCCCGCATCGCGCGGCCGACCTCCCTGAGCAGGGCGATGTCCTCGGCGGCCGCGGCACCCGTCCGCTCCGCGATCCGGTGCAGCGCCTCCTCCTGCCGCACGGTCCCGACCCGGCAGGGCACGCACTGCCCGCACGACTCGTCGCGGAAGAACTCGGCGATGCGCAACAGGAGCCGGGGCAGTGGTACGGACGAGTCGAAGGCCATCACCACGCCCGAGCCGAGTGTGGTGATGGCCTCCCGGGTGCCTTCGAAGGTGAGCGGGATGTCCGTCTCGTCGGGCCGGACGAACCCGCCCGCCGCGCCGCCCAGCAGCACCGCCCGCAGCCCGTCCCGCACCCCGGCGAGGGTCAGCAGCTCACCCAGCGTGGCGCCGAACGGCAGCTCGTAGATGCCGGGCCGGTCCACGCTGCCCGAGACGCAATACAGCTTCGGCCCGGTCGACTTGGGGGTGCCGATCGCCGCGTACGCCGGGGCGCCCATGGTCAGGATGGGCAGGACGTTGACCAGCGTCTCGACGTTGTTCTCCACCGTGGGCTTGCCGAACAGGCCCTTCTCCACCGGGAACGGCGGCTTGGAGCGCGGTTCGCCCCGGTAGCCCTCGATGGAGTTGAACAGGGCGGTCTCCTCACCGCAGATGTAGGCGCCCGCGCCCCTGCGGATCTCGATGTCGAAGGCGTACCCCTGACCGAGGATGTCTGCGCCCAGCAGTCCCCGCGCGCGAGCCTGCGCGAGGGCGTGCTCCATGCGCTGAATGGCGCGCGGGTACTCGCCGCGCAGATACAGGTAGCCGTGGTGCGCGCCGGTCGCGTACCCGGCGATCGTCATCGCCTCGACCAGGGCGTACGGGTCACCCTCCATGATCACGCGGTCCTTGAAGGTGCCCGGCTCGGATTCGTCGGCGTTACAGACGAGGTAGTGCGGATGGTCGGGCTGGGACGCCGTCGCCTGCCATTTGCGGCCGGTGGGGAAGGCGGCGCCGCCACGCCCGACCAGGCCCGAGTCGGTCACCTCGCGGATCACGCCGGCCGGGCCCAGCTCGAAGGCCCGGCGCAGGGCGGTCCAGCCGCCGTGGGCGCGGTAGTCGTCGAGGCTCGCCGGGTCCACGACGCCGACCCGGCCGAGCAGGGTGAGCCCCGGGTCCCCGGCCTGGGGCACCGCCATCGCCGCGGGCGGCTCCTCGGGCGCCGAGTCCGGCGCGGTCGCGGCGAGGACGGCGTCGTGCACGGTGGTGGGCGCCGAGACCGCCGTACGCACCGGGTCGCCCGCCCTGATCGCCAGGGCCGCCGGGGCGCGTTCGCACAGGCCGAGGCAGGGGCTGCGCTCGACGTGGACGCCGGGGCCGAGGCTCGCCTCGATGCCCGCGCACAGGCCGGCGGCGCCCGCGGCGGCGCAGGCGAGGTCGGTGCAGACGTGCAGCACGGTGGCCGGGCGGGGTTTGACGGAGAACATCGCGTAGAAGGTGGCGACGCCGTACGCCTCCGCGGGTGGCACGGTCAGCCGGCGGCACAGGTAGTCGAGGGCGCCGTCGCTGATCCAGCCGATCCGGTCGTTGATCGCGTGCAGCCCCGGCAACAGCAGGTCCCGCCGCTCGCGTGCGGCGCGTCCGCCGCGCGCCCACCTCAGGTCGGCATCCGAGCGGTCGGCGCCTTCCCATGAGGACTCCGGGGGGCCCAACAGGGCGTCGACGGCCGCCCGTTCGTCGTCCGTCGGCTTGCTGTCGCCGAAGTGCAGGTCCACTTGCGTCACCTCACGATGGTCGCGACGGGGAGCTTCTCGATCCGGATCGCCGACGCCTTGAACTCCGCCGTCCCCGCGATCGGGCAGTTCGCCTCGATCGTCAGCGAGTTGGTGTCCACCTCGTCGGGAAAGTGCATGGTCATGAAGGCGAGCCCGGGGCGCAGCGCGGTGTCGACCCACACCGGCGCCACCACCGAGCCGCGCCGTGAGGTCACCTGGACCTCCTCGCCGACGACGACCCCGTACCGCTCGGCGTCCTCCGGGCACAGCTCGACGTACTCGCCGCGCCGGAGCGGGGAGGCGAAACTCCCGCTCTGCACACCGGTGTTGTAGGAGTCGAGACGCCGCCCGGTGGTGAGCCGGATCGGGTACCGGTCATCGGTGAGGTCGACCGGCGGATCGTGCTGCACCAGCCCGAACGGCGCCGCCGTCCCGCGCCGCTCCGGGTCCGTCTCCCACAACCGGCCGTGCAGATAGCTCGGTTCGATGCCGTCGGTGCTCGGACACGGCCACTGGATGCCCTGGTGCTGCTCCAGGCGTTCGTACGTCATCCCGTAGTGGTCGGGCGATATGGACCTCAGCTCGTTCCACACGGCCTCGGCGTCGGCGTACTTCCACTCGTGGCCGAGCCGGGCCGCCAGCTCGCAGATGATGTCGATGTCCTCGCGCGCCTCACCGGGTGGGGTGACCGCCCGCCGCACCCGCTGGACCCGGCGCTCGCTGTTGGTGGTGGTGCCGTCCGTCTCGGCCCACCCGGCGGTCGCGGGCAGGACGACGTCCGCCAACTCCGCCGTCTTCGTCAGGAAGATGTCCTGCACGACGAGGAAGTCCAGCTCCCGCATCCGACGTACGGCCTGCTCGCTGTCGGCCTCCGACTGCGCCGGGTTCTCGCCGATGCAGTAGACGGCCCTGAGCGAGCCCTCCTCCATCGCCTCGAACATCTCCGTGAGGTTGAGGCCGTAATGGGGCTGGATCACCGTCTCCCAAGCGGACTCGAACTTCAGCCGCGTGTCCGCGTCGAGGATGTCCTGGAAGCCGGGCAGGCGGTTGGGGATGGCCCCCATGTCGCCGCCGCCCTGCACGTTGTTCTGCCCGCGGAGCGGCTGCAACCCGCTGCCGTAGCGGCCGACATGGCCGGTGAGCAGGGAGAGGTTGATCAGCGCGCGGACGTTGTCGGTGCCGTTGTGGTGCTCGGTGATGCCCAGGGTCCAGCAGAGCTGGGCGCGTTCGGCGCGGGCGAAGGCGTGCGCCAACTCCTTGATGGCGGCGGCCGGTACGCCCGTCACCTTCTCCGCCAGCGACAGCGTCCAGGGCTCGACGAGCGCCTTGTACTCCTCGAAGCCGGTGGTCGCCCGCGCGATGAACGCCTCGTTCGCCAGGCCCGCGTGGATGATCTCCCGGCCGACGGCGTGCGCCATCGGGATGTCGGTGCCGACGTTCAGGCCCAGCCAGCTCTCCGCCCATTCGGCGGTGGAGGTCCGGCGCGGGTCGACGGCGTACATCCGGGCGCCGTTCCTGATCCCCTTCAGCACGTGCTGGAAGAAGATCGGGTGCGCGAAGCGGGCGTTGGAGCCCCACATCACGATGACGTCCGTGTGCTCGATCTCCTCGTAGGAGGAGGTCCCGCCGCCGGAGCCGAACGCGGCCGACAGGCCCGCCACGCTCGGCGCGTGGCAGGTGCGGTTGCAGGAGTCGACGTTGTTGGTGCCCATCACGACCCGTGCGAACTTCTGCGCCACGTAGTTCATCTCGTTCGTGGCCCGGGCGCAGGAGAACATGCCGAACGCGCCGCGGTTGCGGGCGAGCCCCTCGGCCGCACGGGCCAGGGCCTCCTCCCAACTCGCCTGCCGGAAGGGCTCGTCGCGGGAGTCCCTGATGAGGGGATGGGTGAGCCTCGTATAGGTCTTGGTCTGGCGTTTCCTCATGCGGCGCTCCTCAGCGCGAGCAGGTCCGAGATGGCGTGCACGGTGCGCAGGGTGGGCACCTCCACGCCGGTGATCTCCGCCAACTCGACGACGGCCGCGAGGAGGACGTCGAGTTCGAGCGGCTTGCCGCGCTCCAGGTCCTGGAGCGTGGAGGTGCGGTGGTCGCCGACCTTCTCGGCGCCGGCCATCCGGCGTTCGATGGAGACGCCGACCTCGCAGCCGAGGGCCTCGGCGACGGCGAGCGTCTCGGCCATCATCGTCTCGATCACCTTGCGGGTGCCGCCGTGCAGACACATCTGCCGCATGGTGGCGCGGGCCAGCGCGCTGATCGGGTTGAAGGAGATGTTGCCGAGCAGCTTGACCCAGATGTCGGCCCGCAGATCGGGCTCGACCGGGCACTTCAGACCGCCGGCGATCATCGCCTCGCCGAAGTCCAGACAGCGCTTGGACACCGTGCGGTCGGGCTCGCCGATGGAGAACCGGGTGCCTTCCAAGTGCCGTACGACACCGGGGCCTTCGAGCTCGGTCGCCGCGTAGACGACACAGCCGATGGCCCGTTCGGGCGCGAGCACCGCACTGACCGCGCCACCCGGGTCGACGCTCTCCACGCGATGTCCGTCGTGGGGGCCGCCGTGCCGGTGGAAGTACCACCAGGGGATGCCGTTCTGGGCGGCGATCACCGCCGTGGTGTCGTGCAGCAGGGGCTCGATCAGCGGCCCGCACGCCGCGTACGAGTTGGCCTTCAGACCCAGGAACACATAGTCGACCGGGCCGACCTCGGCGGGGTCGTCGGTGGCGTGGGCGGCGGCCGTGAAGTCACCGCGCGGGCTGAGCACCCGCACGCCGTGCCGCCTCATGGCCGCGAGATGCGGTCCACGGGCGATGAGATGCACATCGGCACCGGCGCGATCGAGCGCGGCACCGACATAGGCGCCGATCGCTCCGGCGCCGAGGACTGCGACTTTCATACGGGGGAGCTCCGTTCGGCCGAGGGATACCGCGGAGAGGGCGCACTGCCGAAACTCTGTCGACGAAATATTGTCTACAGTATGCCCGTTGGGGCGGCAAGGGTTCGCGCAGCACCGGAAACCGGTCGGTTCGACCGTTCGTCGCGCGCTGCATACCGTTCACCGCATACGGTCGACCCGTTGGCTTCTCAACTACCGGCTCGCTTCCTACCGTTCGGGATCATGAGTCCCCCCGTCGCACCCCCGGGATGGAGCCGCTGGCTTGTTCCCCCGGCCGCTCTCTCGGTCCACCTCTCCATCGGACAGGCCTACGCCTGGTCCGTGTTCAAGCCGCCCCTGGAATCCGCGCTCGGCCTCAGCGGCACCCAGAGCGCGCTCCCCTTCCAGCTGGGCATCGTGATGCTGGGCCTGTCGGCCGCGTTCGGCGGCACGCTCGTCGAACGCAACGGCCCGCGCTGGGCGATGACCGTCGCCCTGTGCTGCTTCTCCTCCGGCTTCCTGCTCTCCGCCCTCGGCGCGGCCACCGAGCAGTACTGGCTGATCGTCCTCGGCTACGGCTTCGTCGGCGGCATCGGCCTCGGCATCGGCTACATCTCGCCCGTCTCCACCCTGATCAAGTGGTTCCCGGACCGCCCCGGCATGGCCACCGGCATCGCCATCATGGGCTTCGGCGGCGGCGCCCTGATCGCCTCGCCGTGGTCGGCCCGGATGCTGGAGTCCTTCGGCGCGGACTCCGACGGCATCGCCGTGGCCTTCCTGGTGCACGGCCTGTCGTATGCCGTATTCATGGCGCTGGGTGTGCTCTTGGTCAGGGTGCCGCGAACCGACCTGGGGGCGCGGGGCGGTGTTGAATCTGCGGCTACCGCCGCGGGGGCGCGACCAGCCCCCACCGGCCCGCAGGTGTCAGCGAAACAAGCAATCCGCACACCACAGTTCTGGTGCCTGTGGATCGTCCTCTGCATGAACGTGACCGCGGGAATCGGCATCCTGGAGAAGGCTGCCCCCATGATCATGGACTTCTTCGCCGAGACCGAGACAACGGTGTCAGCCACAGCCGCCGCAGGCTTCGTAGCCCTGCTCTCCGCCGCGAACATGGCGGGCCGCATCGGCTGGTCCTCCACCTCGGACCTGATCGGACGGAAGAACATCTACCGCGTCTACCTGGGCGTCGGCGCGCTGATGTACGCCTCCATCGCCCTGTTCGGCGACTCCTCCAAGCCGCTGTTCATCCTGTGCGCGCTGGTGATCCTCTCCTTCTACGGCGGCGGCTTCGCCACCATCCCCGCCTACCTGAAAGACCTCTTCGGCAGCCACCAGGTCGGCGCGATCCACGGCCGGCTGCTCACCGCCTGGTCCACGGCCGGTGTGCTCGGCCCCTTGATCGTCAACTGGATCGCCGACCGGCAGGAGGAGGCGGGCAGGACCGGCGCCTCCCTCTACGGGCTCTCCTTCGGCATCATGATCGGCCTGCTGGTCGTCGGCTTCGTCGCCAATGAACTCGTCCGGCCCGTCCATCCCCGCCACCACATCCCCGCACCCCGTCAGGAGGCCGTCGATGTCGAACGACAGCAGCCAGAGTCCGCCTGACCGGCGCGGGCTGATCGCCTTCGCCTGGCTGTGGGTCGGGGCACCGCTCGCCTACGGTCTCTACGAGCTCGTGCAGAAGGCGACACAGCTGTTCACCGGGTGACCGGGGACGGCTGACCGTTCGAGAAGTGTTCGGGCGTCCGAGTGGCTGACAGAAGCCGACAACCCGGGCGCCCGATTCCTGTGGCATCACCTGCCGCCGTACCCGTGAGTCACTGATCAGACTGGTGGATCCCGCTACCCAAGGCAACGAGGGGGACCACCCGATGAACGGCTCGCGCATCGCCGCGCTCGGCCACTACCAGCCGGCCAAGGTACTCACCAACGAGGACCTGGCCGGCATCGTCGACACCAGTGACGAGTGGATCAGATCCCGGGTGGGCATCCGCACACGCCATATCGCCGGGCCCGACGAACCGGTCGACGAGCTCGCCGGGCACGCCGCGGCCAAGGCGCTCGCCACGGCGGGGCTGGTACCGGCCGATATCGACCTGGTCCTGGTGGCCACCTCCACCGCCGTCGACCGCTCCCCGAACATGGCCGCCCGGGTCGCCGCCCGGCTCGGCATCCCCTCGCCCGCCGCGATGGACGTCAACGTGGTGTGCGCCGGATTCACCCACGCGCTGGCCACCGCCGACCACGCCGTACGCGCCGGTGCCGCCACCCGGGCCCTGGTGATCGGCGCCGACAAGATGTCCGATGTGACGGACTGGTCCGACCGTACGACCTGTGTGCTCGTCGGCGACGGGGCGGGGGCCGCCGTGGTCGAGGCGTCGGCTCCGGGTGAGGCGCCCGGCATCGGGCCGGTGCTGTGGGGCTCGGTGCCCGAGATGGGGCACGCCGTGCGGATCGAGGGGACGCCGTCGCGGTTCGCGCAGGAGGGGCAGAGCGTCTACCGCTGGGCCACCACCCAGCTGCCCGCCATCGCCCGGCAGGCCTGCGAGCGGTCCGGGCTCACGCCCGCCGACCTCGCCGCGGTCGTGCTGCACCAGGCCAACCTGCGGATC
The DNA here is from genome assembly GCF_027270315.1 of Streptomyces cinnabarinus. NCBI lineage: Bacteria > Bacillati > Actinomycetota > Actinomycetes > Kitasatosporales > Streptomycetaceae > Streptomyces > Streptomyces cinnabarinus. The sequence goes on from NZ_CP114413.1 coordinate 7,396,339, forward strand.
ATCGAGCCGCTCGCGGTGAAGATCGGCGCGGTCAACGCCGTGGTGGCGAAGGACGTCACCGACTCCGGTAACACCTCGGCCGCGAGCATCCCGCTGGCCTTCGCCAAGCTGGTGGAGCGCGGGGAGATCGCCGCCGGGGACCCGGTGCTGCTGTTCGGGTTCGGCGGCAACCTGTCGTACGCGGGCCAGGTCGTACGCTGCCCGTGACGGCGCCCGCGACCGGGGTGTGACAAGGCCAACTCCCCCTTTCCCTGGCCGTTGTGCGCCGTAGACTGTAGACGAAAGACAATTCCGAGGTTCAGGTGTTGTCCGACGGCTCTGGAGGGGGACCGCGATGTTGTCGACAGGACTTCCGCAGGGGGCGGTGCCCAAGCTGGAACGGCCCGGGCCGCTGCGGGACCGTGTCTACGAGGCTCTGCTCGAACTCATCACCACCCGTGCGCTGCGCCCCGGCCAGCATCTGGTCGAGAGCGAACTCGCAGGTCATCTCGGTGTGTCGCGGCAGCCCGTGCGCGAGGCGCTGCAACGCCTGAACACCGAGGGCTGGGTCGATCTACGGCCCGCCCAGGGCGCGTTCGTGCACGAGCCGACCGAGGAGGAGGCCGATCAGCTCCTCACCGTGCGGACCCTGCTGGAGGCCGAGGCAGCCCGGCTCGCCGCCGCCAACGCCGGGGCCGCCGGGATCACGGCCCTGGAGGAGCTGTGCGCGGAGGGCGAGCGGGCGGTGGAGGCGGACGACGTGGACGCCGCCGTCGCGATGAACGCCCGCTTCCACGCCAAGGTCATGGAGCTCGCGGGCAACGCCGTCCTCGCCGAACTCGCCGCCCAGGTCGACCGGCGGGTGCGCTGGTACTACACGCCGGTGGCCCGGCAGCGCGGGCAGCAGTCCTGGATCGAGCACCGGCGCCTCATCGCGGCCATCTCCGACCGGGACCAGCAGCGCGCCACCGAACTGATGCGCGAGCACACCGAGCACACCCGCACCTCGTACCACGCCCGCCAGCGGACCTGAGGTTCACCGAACAACACCGGGCTTTGTCCTGAGAGTGGAAAAAGTCGTAGGGAATTCGTGCACAGATTCTTCCCAGCCACCGCTACCGCTGCTACGTTCCCCTCGAAAGCCCGGCAACTGGTGGCCGATTGAGGCGGGGAGGGGCACGTGAGACGGATGACGGCGCGACCCGCGAACGCCCATCAGGCCCGGCTGCTCAAGCTGTTGCGCGACGGGGGTCCCAACTCCCGGGCGCAACTGGGTGATCAGGTCGATCTGTCACGGTCCAAGCTGGCCGTGGAGGTGGACCGGCTGCTGGAGACGGGCCTGGTCGTGGCCGACGGACTCGCCGCCTCGCGCGGTGGCCGCCGCTCACACAACATCCGGCTCAACCCGGGGCTCCGCTTCCTCGGTGTCGACATCGGCGCGACCTCGGTCGACGTCGCCGTCACCAACGCGGAACTGGAGATCCTCGGACACCTCAACCACCCCATGGACGTGCGCGAAGGCCCGGTCGCGGTCTTCGAGCAGGTCCTCGCCATGGCCGCCAAACTCCGGGCCACGGGACTCGCGGAGGGGTACGACGGCGCCGGCATCGGCGTCCCCGGACCCGTCCGCTTCCCCGAGGGCGTCCCGGTGGCCCCGCCGATCATGCCCGGCTGGGACGGCTTCCCCGTGCGGGAGGCGCTCAGCCAGGAACTCGGCTGCCCGGTCATGGTCGACAACGACGTGAACCTGATGGCGATGGGGGAGCAGCACGCGGGCGTGGCACGCTCCGTGGGCGACTTCCTCTGCGTGAAGATCGGCACCGGCATCGGCTGCGGCATCGTGGTCGACGGCCATGTCCACCGCGGTACGACGGGCAGTGCCGGCGACATCGGGCACATCCAGGCGGTCCCCGACGGCAGGCCCTGTGCCTGCGGCAACCAGGGTTGTCTGGAGGCCCACTTCAGCGGGGCGGCCCTCGCCCGGGACGCCGTGGAGGCGGCCCAGCAGGGGCGGTCGGCCGAACTCGCCGCGCGCCTTGAGGCGAACGGCTCGCTCAGTGCCGTCGACGTCGCCGCCGCGGCCGCCGCGGGCGATGCCGCCGCGCTGGATCTGATCCGGGAGGGCGGCAACCGCACCGGCCAGGTCATCGCCGGTCTCGTCTCCTTCTTCAACCCGGGCCTGGTGGTGATCGGCGGCGGGGTGACCGGCCTCGGCCACACCCTGCTCGCCGCGATCCGCACCCAGGTCTACCGCCAGTCGCTGCCACTGGCGACCGGCAATCTGCCCATCGTGCTCGGGGAGTTGGGCCCCACCGCCGGAGTCATCGGCGCGGCCCGGCTCATCAGCGACCACCTGTTCTCACCCGCGTAACCGCACCTGCTCAGCGAGCCTTCGACAGCAACTCGTTACACGAGTCACTCCAGCACGTCCGTCTGCTTCGCCCTGCCCTGCTACGCCCTGCCCTGACACCGGCCCGCACGTCCGCCAAGGGGAGCTCATGGCACCAGAACCATCGCTGCTCAGCATGTCCGGCATCACCAAGTCCTTCCCCGGTGTCCGGGCCCTCGACGGAGTCGACCTCGACGTCCAGGCCGGCGAGGTGCACTGTCTGCTCGGTCAGAACGGCGCCGGGAAGTCCACCCTCATCAAGGTCCTGGCCGGCGCCCACCAGCCCGACACCGGCACCATCCGCTGGCGCGGCGAGGACGTCACCCTGCGCTCACCGATCGCCGCCATGCGCCTGGGCATCGCCACCATCTACCAGGAACTCGACCTCGTCGAGCACCTGTCGGTGGCCGAGAACGTCCACCTCGGCCATGAACCGACGGCCGCCGGGTTCGTCGTACGGCGAAAGACCGCATGGGCGTCAACTGCCCTGATCCTCAAGCGACTTGGGCACCCGGAGATCGATCCCGCGCGGCTGGTGGGGGAATTGTCGGCGGCGCAGCAGCAGATCGTCTCCATGGCACGGGCGCTGTCGCACGACGTACGGCTGATCGTGATGGACGAGCCGTCCGCCGCTCTGGACCCGGACGAGGTCGACAACCTCTTCCGCATCGTCGGCGACCTGACCGCCGACGGGGTCGCCGTCGTCTACATCTCGCACCGCCTTGAGGAGATCCGGCGCATCGGAGACAGGGTGACCGTGCTCAAGGACGGCCGGGCCGTGGCGGTCGGACTGCCCGCGAAGTCGACGCCCACCCGGGAGGTCGTGGCCCTGATGACGGGCCGCAACGTCGAGTACGTCTTCCCCGAACGGCCCGTGGGAGACGCGACCGGCACGCCCGTGCTCCAGGTCCAGGGGCTGTCCCGCGACGGCGAGTTCGAGCCGCTGGACCTGGAGGTCCGGCCCGGTGAGATCGTCGGGCTCGCCGGACTGGTCGGCTCGGGGCGCTCCGAGATCCTGGAGACGATCTACGGGGCCCGCAAGCCCTCCTCCGGTCAAGTCCTCGTGGAAGGACGGGAGTTGCGGCCCGGCAGCGTGCGCGCCGCCGTCCGCGCCGGACTCGGGCTCGCCCCCGAGGAACGCAAGGCACAGGCCCTGCTGATGCTGGAGTCCGTCACCCGCAATGTCTCGGTCTCCTCCATGTCCCGCTTCTCCCGCGGCGGCTGGATCGACCGGGGCGCCGAACTGGGCGCCGCCCGCGCCGCCACCCGTGAGCTGTCGCTGCGGCCCGACAACCCGGCCGTGCCCGTGCGCACCCTGTCCGGCGGCAACCAGCAGAAGGCGGTGCTCGCCCGCTGGCTGCTGCGCGGCTGCCGGGTCCTGCTCCTCGACGAACCCACCCGGGGCGTCGACGTGGGCGCCCGTGCCGAGCTGTACGCGGTCGTGCGGCGTCTCGCCGACGAGGGTCTCGCCGTCCTGCTCGTCTCCAGCGAGGTGCCCGAGGTGCTCGGCCTCGCCGACCGTGTCCTGGTGCTGCGGGAGGGGCGCGTCGTGCACACCGCGCCCGCCCGCGACCTCGACGAACACCGTGTCCTCGACCTCGTCATGGAAGGAAGCCCGGCGTCATGACGCAGCACATGTCTCCGCCCAGGGACAGCGCCGACAAAATACCGTCGACGAGTCAACCCTGGGCGTGGCGCGGGATGTTGGCCCGCGCCGACGTCCGCACCCTGTCCTTGCTCGGCGTGCTCGCCGCGCTGGTCGTCATCGGCGGCATCACCAAGCCCGACGAGTTCCTCGACACCCGCAACCTCCAACTCGTCCTCACCCAGGCCTCCGTGATCGGCGTCGTCACCGTCGGCATGACCTTCGTCATCACCTCCGGCGGCATCGACCTCTCGGTCGGCGCGATCGTCGCCCTCGCCTCGGTCTGGGCGACCACCGTCGCCACCCAGGACTACGGCTTCGGCGGCGTCCTGTTCACCGCGGTGCTGGTCGGCGTCGGCTGCGGACTGGTCAACGGACTGCTGATCGCGTACGGCGGGATGGTGCCGTTCATCGCGACGCTCGCCATGCTCGCCTCGGCGCGCGGACTGGCCCTCCAGATCACCGACGGCAAGACCCAGATCGTCACCATCCCCAGCATCCTCGACCTCGGCGAACGCGACGCCTACGTCCTCGGCGTCCCGCCGCTGGTGATGGTCTTCGCCGTCGTCACCGTCATCGGCTGGCTGATCCTCAACCGCACCACCTTCGGCCGCCGCACGGTCGCCGTCGGCGGCAACGCGGAGGCCGCCCGGCTCGCCGGTATCGACGTCCGCCGCCAGCGCCTCTACCTCTACCTGCTGTCCGGGCTGTGCTGCGGTATCGCCGCCTTCCTGCTGATCATCCTGTCCGGCTCCGGCCAGAACACCAACGGCAACCTCTACGAACTCGACGCCATCGCCGCCGCGATCATCGGCGGCACGCTGCTCAGCGGCGGCCGCGGCACCATCACCGGCTCTGTGCTCGGCGTCCTGATCTTCACCACGATCACCAACATCTTCGCCCTGAACAACCTCCAGAGCGACGTCCAGCAGATCGCCAAGGGCGCGATCATCGTCGCCGCTGTGCTGGTCCAGCGCCGTACCGCAAGCACGACCTGAGGAAAGGGTTCACCGCCATGCCAGAGTTCACGAGCCGCAGAGGACTGCTCTTCGGGGCGGCCGCCGTATCCGCGGGTGCCGTCCTCACCGGCTGCACCAGCAACGAGTCCGACGACGAACCGGCCGCCAACGACCAGCCGGCCGCCGACGACCAGCCCGGCAAGGCCGTCACCATCGGTTTCGCCGGACCCCAGGCCGACCACGGCTGGCTCAACGCGATCAACGACAACGCAAAGAGCCGGGCGAAGAAGTACTCCGACGTCACCCTGGAGATCACCGAGGGCTCCAACGACACCGCCGCCCAGATCGGCCAGATCGAGACGCTGATCAACAAGAAGGTCGACGTCCTGGTGGTGCTGCCCGCCGACGGCAAGGCGCTCACCCAGGTCGGCCTGAAGGCGATGCGCGCGGGCATCCCGGTCATCAACCTCGACCGCATCTTCAACTCCCCGCAGGCGTACCGCTGCTGGATCGGCGGCGACAACTATGGCATGGGACTGAACGCCGGCACTTACATCGGCGAGAAGCTCAAGGACAAGCCGGACGCCCGGGTCATCGAACTGGCGGGCCTGGACAACCTCGAACTCACCCAGCAGCGCACCCAGGGCTTCGACGACGCGCTGAAGAACTACCCCAACATCAAGAAGGTGGCCCGCCAGGCCGCCGAGTTCACGGTCGAGTCCGGGCAGGCCAAGATGGCCCAACTCCTCCAGGCCCAGTCGAAGTTCGACGCGCTGTGGAACCACGACGACGACCAGGGCGTCGGCGCGCTGCGCGCCATCGAGCAGGCCGGACGCGACGACTTCCTGATGGTCGGCGGTGCGGGCGCGCTCTCCGCCTTCCAGGCCATCAAGCAGGACGATGGCGTCCTCAAGGCGACGGTCCTCTACCCGCCGACCATGGCCGCCTCCGCGATCGACCTCGCCCGCGCGCTCGGCCAGGCCAAGGGCGTCTCCGGACTCGCCGAGTTCGAGATCCCGGCCTCGCTGACGCTGTACTCCGCCGTCGTCGACAAGGAGAACGTCGACCAGTACATGTCCACCGGCTTCAAGTGAGCCATGCCGGGGCCTGCTCCGCCGGATCAGCCTGGCAGGCCCTGGGGCCTGTCGTTTGGATCAGGCCGGCTGTGAGGAACGGCGCAAGTCAACTGAGCCGAGCGGGGTCTGGCGCGTGCAGCTGCAAGGCGGAGGAGGGCGTCGACGCGGAGCGTCGGCGACTGACGACAACGCGGCAGATGCGCGTGCCAGGGCCCGCGACGCCGGACTGATCCAAACGACAGGCCCCAGGTGCGCCACCCCCCGACGAAAGCACGAGGAGGACATCCGCATGGCACAGCCGCAGCAGTCAGCAGGTGCCGAGGCCGAGCAGCCGCCGCTGCGCGTCGGCATGGTCGGCTACGCCTTCATGGGCGCCGCCCACTCCCAGGGCTGGCGCACCGTGGGACGCGTCTTCGACCTGCCCCGGCGCCCGGTGCTGGCCGCGGTGTGCGGCCGGGACGCGGCCGCGGTGCGCGCGGCGGCCGACCGGCACGGCTGGGCGGCGGCCGAGACCGACTGGCGTGCGCTGATCGCCCGGGACGACGTCGACCTCGTCGACATCTGCACCCCGGGCGACAGCCACGCCGAGATAGCCGTCGCCGCGCTGGCCGCGGGCAAGCACGTCCTGTGCGAGAAGCCCCTCGCGAACACCGTCGAGGAGGCCGAGGCCATGGTCCGGGCCGCCGAACAGGCCAGGGAGCGCGGCCAGTTGGCGATGGTCGGCTTCAACTACCGCCGGGTGCCCGCGACCGCGCTGGCCCGCCGGATGGTGGCCGAGGGGCGGCTCGGCCGACTGCGGCACGTGCGGGTGACGTACCTTCAGGACTGGCTGGTCGACCCCCAGTTCCCGCTGACCTGGCGGCTGCGCAGGGAGCACGCCGGCTCCGGCTCGCTCGGCGACCTCGGCGCGCACATCGTGGACCTCGCCCAGTACGTGGCAGGCGAGCGGCTGTCCGGGGTCTCCGCCCTCACCGAGACCTTCGTACGGGAGCGTCCGCTGGCCGGAGCGGTCAAGGGCCTGGCCGCCGCGGCGACCGGCGGCACCGGCCAGGTCACCGTGGACGACGCGGCCCTGTTCACCGCCCGCTTCCCCTCCGGCGCCCTCGCCTCCTTCGAGGCGACCCGCTACGCCACCGGCCGCAAGAACGCCCTGCGCCTCGAACTCAACGGCGAGCACGGCTCGTTGGCCTTCGACCTGGAGCGGCTCAACGAACTCTCCTACCACGACGGTACGGAGTCCCCGGCGCACGCCGGATTCCGCCGCATCCTCGTCACCGAGCCCGAGCACCCGTACCTCGACGCCTGGTGGCCGCCGGGCCACGGCCTCGGCTACGAGCACACCTTCGTCCACCAGGCCCGCGACCTGGTGCACGCCATCGCCGAGGGACGGCAGCCCGACCCCTCCTTCGCCGACGGGCTCCAGGTGCAGCGCGTCCTCGCCGCGGTCGAGGAGAGCGCCGAGAAGAACTCCGTCTACACACCCATAGCGGTCTGAGGAGGCCACCGGACATGCCGCGCACCTTCACGCTCTTCACCGGACAGTGGGCCGACCTCCCCCTCGAAGAGGTCTGCCGCCTCGCCCGTGACTTCGGCTACGACGGACTCGAACTCGCCTGCTGGGGCGACCACTTCGAGGTCGACAAGGCGCTCGCCGATCCCACCTACCTGCCCTCGCGGCACGCACTGCTCGACAAGTACGGCCTGAAGTGCTGGGCGATCTCCAACCACCTGGTCGGCCAGGCGGTCTGCGACGCCATCATCGACGAACGCCACCAGGCGATCCTGCCCGGCGAGATCTGGGGCGACGGCGACCCGGAGGGCGTACGGCGACGCGCCGCGACCCGGATCGCGGACACCGCGCGCGCCGCGGCCGCCTTCGGCGTCGACACCGTCATCGGCTTCACCGGCTCCGCCATCTGGCACCTGGTCGCCATGTTCCCGCCCGCCCCCGAGTCGATGATCGAACGCGGCTACGACGATTTCGCGGAGCGCTGGAACCCCATCCTCGACGTGTTCGACGCGGAGGGCGTCCGCTTCGCCCACGAGGTCCACCCCAGCGAGATCGCCTACGACTACTGGACCACCCAGCGCGCCCTGGAGGCGGTCGGCCGGCGCCCCGCCTTCGGCCTGAACTTCGACCCCTCGCACTTCGTGTGGCAGGACCTCGACCCGATCGGCTTCCTGTGGGACTTCCGGGACCGGATCTACCACGTCGACTGCAAGGAGGCCCGCAAGCGCCTCGACGGCCGCAACGGCCGCCTCGGCTCCCACCTGCCCTGGGGCGACCCCCGCCGCGGCTGGGACTTCGTCTCCGCGGGCCACGGCGACGTCCCCTGGGAGGACGTCTTCCGGATGCTGCGCTCCATCGACTACCAGGGCCCCGTCTCGGTGGAGTGGGAGGACGCCGGAATGGACCGGCTCCAGGGCGCTCCCGAGGCACTGACCCGCCTGAAGGCATACGACTTCGAACCCCCGTCGGCCTCGTTCGACGCGGCGTTCGGCAACTGAGCCCCTCCACAGGTCTCCGGGGTGACGGCGCACCCCGGCGCAAGGCAACCGCATGTACAACCGGCCCCTTTCTGGAGGCATTTCGTGCACGCGAACGACCGCACCACCGGCCACGACAGAACCGAGATCCACAGACGACGCCGTATCTTCCGCAAGACGGTCGCGCTGCTCAGCGGCGCGCTGCTGGCGGGCGCCTCCCTCACCCTCGTCGCGCCACCGGCCGTCGCCGACAACGCCGTGGCCGCCGAGGACTTCCAGCAGGTCACCCTCGCCAAGGGCGAGGCGGAGGTCGGCGAGCCCATGTCGCTCGCCGTCCTCCCCGACCGCTCCGTCCTGCACACCTCACGCGACGGCGAACTGCGCCTGACCGACGCGGCCGGGAACACCAGGCTCGCGGGCAAGCTCGACGTGTACGCGCACGACGAGGAGGGCCTCCAAGGCATCGGCGTGGACCCGGACTTCGCCGACAACCGCTTCATCTACCTCTACTACGCGCCCCCGATGAACACCCCGGCCGGCGACGCCCCCGAGACCGGCAGCGCGGCCGACTTCGCGCCCTTCGACGGCGTCAACCGGCTCTCCCGGTTCGTGCTGAAGGCGGACGGCACCCTCGACACCGCCAGCGAGAAGAAGATCCTCGACGTCCCCGCCTCGCGCGGCATCTGCTGCCATGTCGGCGGCGACATCGACTTCGACGCGGCCGGCAATCTGTACCTGTCGACCGGCGACGACACCAACCCCTTCCAGTCCGACGGCTTCACGCCGATCGACGAACGGGCCACGCGCAACCCGGCGTTCGACGCCCAGCGCACCTCCGGCAACACCAACGACCTGCGCGGCAAGATCCTGCGCATCAAGGTCGGCGCTGACGGCTCGTACTCCGTCCCCGACGGCAACCTGTTCGCGCCGGGCACCGACAAGACGCGGCCCGAGATCTACGCGATGGGCTTCCGCAACCCGTTCCGCTTCAGCGTCGACCGGGAGACCGGCATCCTCTACGTCGGCGACTACGGCCCCGACGCCGGCGCCGCCAACCCCTCCCGAGGACCGGCGGGCCAGGTCGAGTTCGCCCGCGTCACCGGCCCCGGCAACTTCGGCTGGCCGTACTGCACCGGCGACAACGACGCCTACGTCGACCACGACTTCGGCACCGGCCAGTCCGGCGCCGCCTTCGACTGCGCTGCCCCGAAGAACACCTCGCCGAACAACACCGGTCTCACCGACCTGCCCCCGGCCCAGGCGGCCTGGATCCCCTACGACGGCGGGTCGCTGCCCGAGTTCGGCACCGGCTCCGAGTCCCCGATGGGCGGCCCGGTCTACCACTACGACCCCGCTCTCGACTCCCCGGTGAAGTTCCCCGAGGCCTACGACGGCGACTTCTTCGCGGGCGAGTTCGGCCGCCGCTGGATCAAGCGGATCAGCAGCGACACCGACGGCACCGTGCAGTCCATCGACGATGTGCCGTGGACCGGCACCCAGGTGATGGACATGGCCTTCGGCCCCGACGGCGCGCTCTACGTCCTCGACTACGGCGTCTCCTGGTTCGGCGGCGACGAGCACTCCGCGCTCTACCGCATCGAGAACGCCACCGACGGCCACTCCCCGGTCGCCCAGGCCGCGGCGAACCGCACCTCCGGACAGGCCCCGCTGCGGGTCCAGTTCTCCTCCGAGGGCACCACCGACCAGGACGGCGACGCCCTGACGTACAGCTGGGACTTCGGCGACGGCACCACCTCCACCACGGCCGACCCCACCCACCGCTACCGCAAGAACGGCACCTACACCGCGACCCTGACCGCCAAGGACCCCTCCGGGCGCACCGGCAGCGCGAGCGTGCAGGTCGTGGTGGGCAACACCGCGCCCAAGGTGACGCTGGAACTCCCGCAGGACGGGCAGCTGTTCGCCTTCGGTGACGCCATCCCGTTCAAGGTGAAGGTCAGCGACCCCGAGGACCGCACCATCGACTGCGCCAAGGTCAAGGTCACCTTCGTGCTCGGCCACGACAGCCACGGCCACCCGGTCACCTCGGCCAACGGCTGCACCGGCACCATCCAGACCAGCGCCGACGGCGGCCACGACGAGGACGCCAACATCTTCGGCGTGATGGACGCCGAGTACACCGACGGCGGAGGCGGCGGCCAGGCCCCGCTGACCACCCACGACCAGAGCGTCCTCCAGCCCAAGCACCGCCAGGCCGAGCACTTCGGCAACGGCTCCGGAGTCTCCCTCATCACCAAGACCGGCGCCCACGGCGGCCGGACCGTCGGCGACATCGACAACGGCGACTGGATCTCCTTCACGCCGTACGCCCTCGGCAACGCGAAGTCCGTCACGGCACGTGTCTCGTCCGGCGGCGCGGGCGGCACGCTCGAGGTCCGTGCGGGGTCCTCGACCGGCACCCTGCTCGGCAGGGCGACCGTGCCCGTGACCGGCGGCTGGGAGAACTTCCAGGACGTCACCGCACCGCTGACCCGGGCACCGCGCGGCACGACCACTCTGTACCTGGTCTTCAAGGGGGCCACGGGCTCGGGCGCGCTGTTCGACGTCGACGACTTCACGTTCACCACCGGCTGAGGAGGGATGCGGACGATGCGATCGACCGGCCGACTGGCCATCGCGATCACCGGCACGGCCCTGCTCCTCGGCTGTATGTCGGGACCGGCCGCCTCCGAACCCTCCGCCGGGGAACGGGTGCTGGTCTTCTCCAAGACGGCGGGCTTCCGCCACGACTCCATCCCCGCGGGCGTGACGGCCCTCAAGGAACTGGGCGCCGACGCCGGCATCACCGTGGACGCGACCGAGGACGCCGGCGCGTTCGCTCCGGGCAACCTGCGCCGGTACGACGCCGTGGTGTTCCTGTCGACGACCGGCGATGTGCTCAACGGCGCGCAACAGCGCGCGTTCGAACGCTATGTGCGCCACGGCGGCGGCTTCATCGGCGTCCACGCGGCCGCCGATACCGAGTACGACTGGGCGTTCTACGGCAGTGTCGTCGGGGCGTATTTTCAATCGCATCCGGCGATCCAGCAGGCCACGGTGGACATCGAGGACCACGCCCACGCGGCGACCTCGCAGCTGCCGACGGCCTGGAACCGGACGGACGAGTGGTACAACTACCGCTCCAACCCCCGGGACCGGGTGCGTGTCCTCGCCTCCCTCGACGAGTCCTCGTACATGGGCGGCACCATGAACGGCGACCATCCCATCGCCTGGTGCCACACCAACGAGGGCGGCCGGGCCTTCTATACCGGCGGCGGCCACACCCAGGAGTCCTACGCCGACCCCGCCTTCCGGCAGCACCTGCTGGGCGGGCTCCGCTGGGCCACCGGCGCCGCACAGGCCGACTGCCGCCCGGAGAACGGCTACCAGCCGCTCTTCGACGGCACGGCCGACTCGCTCGCCGGCTGGCGGCAGGCAGGACCGGGCTCCTTCGAGCCGGGTCCCGACGGAACCCTCACCACCACCGGCGGCCTCGGCATGCTCTGGTACGCCGAGCGGGGCTTCGGCGCCTACTCGCTGAAGCTCGACTGGAAGGTCGACGGAGACGACAATTCCGGTGTATTCGTGGGATTTCCGCCCTCGGACGACCCGTGGTCGGCTGTCAACAACGGCTATGAGATCCAGATCGACGCCACCGACGTCCCCGAGAAGACCACGGGGTCGGTCTACGGATTCCACTCCGCCGACCTGGCCGAGCGCGACCGTGCGCTGAACCCGCCGGGGGAGTGGAACACGTACGAGATCCGGGTGGAGGGCGAACGCCTCCGGGTCTGGCTCAACGGCGTGCAGATCAACGATTTCACCAACACCGATCCGGCCCGGAGCCTGCGTGACGGGCATGTCGGCATCCAGAACCACGGATCCGACGACCAGGTGTCCTTCCGGGACATCCGGATCAAGGAACTGCCCACGCAGCCCACGAGGGCCACGGAGGGCGACTGAACGGCGGCGGGCGGGGGACGCCGGACCTCCGCCCGCCGTCTTCCACCACGGTTTCCGCACGACAAGGAGGCTGCCCATGTCCGCGTCCCGTTCTGGATCCCTAGTCGGAGTGTGGTTGATCGGCGCACGTGGCTCCGTCGCCACCACGGTGGTCGCGGGCTGTGCCGCGGTCTCCGCGGGCCTGCACCCGCCGACGGGCATGGTCACGGAAACCCCCGCCTTCACCGACTCCGGCCTGCCGGCCCTGCCGTCGCTGGTCTTCGGCGGCCACGACACCGTGGACTGCCCGCTGCCCAAGCGCGCGGAGGAACTCGCGGCGGGCGGCGTCCTGCCCCCCGGCCTGCCGACCGCCGTTCAGTCCGAACTGGCCGCAGCGGACCGGGAGATCAGGCCCGGTGGCCCGCTTCCCGGTGACACCCGCGACGAGCCCGCACTGATTGCCTCCTTCGCCCACGACATCCAGGACTTCGTACGGCGCCTCGGTCTGACCCGCGCGGTCGTGGTCAACGTGGCCTCGACGGAACCCGCGTCCACCGGCGCGGCCCTGCCGCCCAGTTCGCTCTACGCGGCCGCCGCGCTGCGCGCCGGCTGCCCGTACGTCAACTTCACCCCCTCCACCGGCCTGCACCACCCCGAACTCGCCCCCCTCGCCGCCGAGTCCGCGCTCCCGTACGCGGGCCGCGACGGCAAGACCGGCCAGACCCTGCTCCGGGCGGCCCTCGCCCCGATGTTCACCCAGCGCGCCCTGGCGGTCCGGGCCTGGTCCGGCACCAACCTCCTGGGCGGCGGTGACGGCGCCGCCCTCGCCGACCCGGCGGCCGCCGCCGCGAAGAACGCGGGCAAAGAACGCGTCCTCGCCGAGACCCTCGCCACGCCTCCCGAGGGCGAGGTCCATATCGACGACGTCCCCGCACTCGGCGACTGGAAGACGGCCTGGGACTACATCGCCTTCGACGGCTTCCTCGGCACGCGCATGATCCTCCAGACCATCTGGCAGGGCTGCGACTCGGCCCTGGCCGCCCCCTTGATCCTCGACCTCGTCCGACTCACCGCCCGAGCACACGAGAGGGGACTGTCCGGACCGCTGAGCGCACTCGGCTTCTACTTCAAGGACCCGGTGGGCTCCGGACCGGCGGCGCTGGGGGAGCAGTACGCGCAACTGGTGCGGTTCGCGGATGTGCTGCGGGGCGCAGAGGGGGAGGAGCGGTGAGCCGGAGGGCTGTGCCGAGGGACCGGGCGTCAGCGGCTCTCCCGAACTCGAACGTCCCGCTCGCCTGGGCCGAACTCCTCCGTCTCCCCGCCCTGTTCACCGTCCCCGGCGACGCCCTGGCGGGCGCGGCCGCCACCTCCGCACCCCACAACTCCCGCACCCTCCTCGCCATCGGCGCCTCCCTCTGCCTCTACGAGGCCGGTATGACCCTGAACGACTGGGCCGACCGCGAGGAGGACGCCGCCGAACGCCCCCACCGTCCCCTGCCCTCCGGCCGCATCCGCCCGACCGCGGCCCTCACGGCGGCCTGCGCCCTCACGGCCACCGGCCTGGCCCTGGCCGCCCGCGCCGGACGCCCCGCCCTCTCCGTCGCCGTACCCCTCGCCGCCACGGTCTGGGCCTACGACCTACGCCTGAAGCACACCCCGGCGGGCCCCGCCGCCATGGCCACGGCCCGCGCCCTCGACCTCCTGCTGGGCGCCGCCGCCACCGGCGGCCGTATCCGCGAGGCCCTCCCCTCCGCGGCCCTCCTCGGCACTCACACCCTGACGGTCACAACCATCTCCCGCCACGAAACCCAGGGCGGCTCCTCCCGCGCACCCCTGGCGGCCCTGGCCACAACCGCCGCACTGAGCACCCTGATCACCCGAGTCGGAGGCCGCGACCGGGGCTCGGAGGGCGCCTCGGGGGCAAGGGGTGCCTCTGACGTGCCTGGCGCCTCCGAGGTGCCTGGCGCGTCTGACGGGCCGGGCACTTCCCGCGCGCGGGGTGCCTCCGACGCGCAGGGCGCTCAGCCGGCCCCGCTCCCACCCACCCGGGCCCGGCCCCCCGCCCGGCCCCCCGCCCGGCCTCCCGCCCCTCCCGCGCTCCTTGCCTCAGCCCTCCGCCCCACCCCTTCCCCCCTCCGCCAAGCCCTCGCCACCGCCTACGCGGCCACCACCGCCCGTGCCTACTTCCACGCCGCCCTCAATCCCTCACCCCCGCTCACCCAGCGCGCCGTCGGTGCCGGGATCCGCGCCACCATCCCCCTCCAGGCCGCCCTCGCCGCCCGCTCCGGCGGTACAGCCACCGCTCTGCTCGTCGCGGCCCTCGCCCCGCTGGGCCGCCGGTTCGCGAGGAAGGTGAGCATCACATGACGCCCGCAGCGGACGGCCCCCTCGCCGCCACCCCCCTGCGTTTCGGGTACGGCACCAACGGCCTGGCCGACCTACGCCTCGACGACGCCCTCTCCCTTCTCGCGGACCTCGGCTACGACGGCGTCGGCCTGACCCTCGACCACATGCACCTGGACCCGCTGGCCCCGGATCTGTCCGCCCGCGTCCGTCGAGTCGCCCAGCGCCTGGACACCCTCGGCCTGGGCGTCACCGTCGAGACCGGTGCCCGCTATGTGCTCGACCCGCGCCGCAAACACGGCCCCTCCCTCCTCGACCCCGACCCGGACGCCCGCGCCCGCCGCGTCGACCTGCTGATCCGGGCCGTCCGGATCGCCGCCGACCTGGGCGCCCACGCCGTGCACTGCTTCAGCGGCAGCACCCCCGCCGGCACCGACCCGGACACCGCGTGGAAGCGCCTGGCCGAGGCGCTCATCCCCGTCCTGGACACGGCCGCGGCCGCCGAGGTACCCCTCGCCGTCGAACCCGAACCCGGCCACCTCCTCGCCACCCTCGCCGACTTCCACCACCTGCGCCGCACCCTCGGCGACCCCGAACACCTGGGCCTCACCCTCGACATCGGTCACTGCCAGTGCCTGGAACCCCTTCCTCCCGCCGACTGCGTCCGAGCCGCCGCACCCTGGCTGCGCCACGTCCAGATCGAGGACATGCGCCGCGGCGTCCATGAGCACCTCCCCTTCGGCGAGGGCGAGATCGACTTCCCGCCCGTCCTCGCGGCCCTCGCCGCCACCGGCTACCAGGGTCTGACCGTCGTGGAACTGCCCCGTCACTCCCACGCCGGCCCTCAACAGGCCGCACTCTCCCTCCCGTTCCTCCGCGCCGCCGCCCCCGAAGGGAGCACCCCATGACCCCACTCCACCCCAGCACGGGCACCCCGGCGGCGAACCCCCAGGCCACAGACCCCGACACCCTTCACACCCACCTGACCGCCCACCTCCCCGGCGCCGCCCGTACCTGGCTGGACCGGGCCCTCACCGAGGCCGCCGCCCATCCCGGCACCCATGGACCCATCTCCGTATGGGAGTTGCGCCTGGCCGAGGCCGGCCGCCGCTGCGGACCCGGGTACGCCGACGCCGCCCGCGTCCTCATCCTGCACGCGGCCCGGGCCGACACCGAGGCGATCACCCGTGTGTACTTCCAGGGCACCGGCCCCGAACGCCGCGCCGTCCTGCACGCCCTGCCCCATCTCGTGCCCGGCCCCGACGCCCTCCCGCTCGTCGAGGACGCCCTGCGCGCCAACGACACCGGCCTGCTCGCCGCCGCCGTGGGCCCCTACGCCGCCCGGCACCTCGACGCCCACCAGTGGCGCCACGCCGTACTGAAGTGCCTGTTCACCGGCGTGTCCGTCGGCGCGGTGGCCGACCTGGAGCGCCGGGCCCGCGCCGACGCCGAACTCGCCCGCATGCTCGGCGACTACGCCGCCGAACGCACCGCCGCGGGCCGTCCCGTACCCGAGGACCTGCACCGCGTCCTGGCCCTGACCGAACCCGGCTCCGCACGCCCGCCGCACGGTTCGGCCCACCCCCACGGCAAGGAGTCCTGATGCGCATCTTCGACCCCCACATCCATATGACGTCCAGGACCACCGACGACTACGAGGCCATGCACGCCGCGGGCGTCCGCGCCGTCGTCGAGCCCTCCTTCTGGCTGGGCCAGCCCCGCACCTCTCCCGCCTCCTTCTTCGACTACTTCGACTCCCTCCTCGGCTGGGAGCCCTTCCGGGCCGCCCAGTACGGCATCGCCCACCACTGCACGCTCGCTCTCAACCCCAAGGAGGCGAACGACCCGCGCTGCCTGCCCGTCCTGGACGAACTGCCCCGCTATCTCGTCAAGGACCAGGTCGTGGCCGTCGGGGAGATCGGCTACGACTCGATGACCCCGGCCGAGGACACCGCGCTCGCCGCCCAGCTCCAGCTCGCCGCCGACCACGAGCTGCCCGCGCTGGTGCACACCCCGCACCGCGACAAGGCGGCCGGACTGCGCCGCACCCTCGACGTGGTCGCCGAGTCCGCGCTGTCCCCGGACCGCGTCCTGGTGGACCACCTCAACGAGACCACCGTCAAGGAGGCCAAGGACAGCGGCTGCTGGCTGGGCTTCTCCGTCTATCCCGACACCAAGATGGACGAGGAGCGGATGGTCGCCATCCTCCGCGCCCACGGCCCCGAGCGGGTGCTGGTGAACTCCGCCGCCGACTGGGGCCGCAGCGACCCCCTCAAGACCCGCAAGGTCGGCGAACTGATGCTGGCCGAGGGGTTCACCGAGGACGAGGTCGACCGGGTGCTGTGGCGCAACCCCGTCGCCTTCTACGGGCTCAGCGGCCGGCTGAACCTCGACCTCACCGCCCCCGACGCCACCCACGAGGGCAACTCGATCCTCCGCGGCGGGGCGTGAGCCATGCGCTTCCGGCACCCCGACGGCTCCACCGTCCACCTCGCCTACTGCACCAACGTGCACCCCGCCGAGACCCTCGACGGCGTCCTCGCCCAGCTCCGCGACCACTGCGAGCCCGTCCGCCGCCGCCTCGGCCGGGACCGCCTCGGTATCGGCCTGTGGCTCGCCAAGGACGCCGCGCACGCCCTCGGCACCGACCCGTCCGCGCTGCGCGGCCTGCGCTGCGAACTCGACCGCCGAGGACTGGAGGTCGTCACCCTCAACGGCTTCCCCTACGAGGGCTTCGGTGCCGAGGAGGTCAAGTACCGCGTCTACCGGCCGGACTGGACCGACCCCGAGCGCCTCGACCACACCACCGCCCTCGCCCGGCTGCTCACCGGACTGCTCCCCGACGACGTCGACGAGGGCAGCATCTCCACCCTCCCGCTCGCCTGGCGCACCCGGCCCACCGCGTCGGCCCACGCCGCTCTGCGCACCCTCGGCGAACGGCTCGACGCGCTGGAGGAACTCACCGGCCGCTCCATCCGCGTCGGCCTGGAACCGGAACCCGGCTGTGTCATCGAGACCACCGGCGACGCCATCGCCCCGCTCACCGCGATCGACCATCCGCGCATCGGCGTCTGCGTCGACACCTGCCATCTCGCCACCTCCTTCGAAGATCCGCACACCGCCCTCGACGCCCTGGTCGCCTCCGGTGTCCCCCTCGTCAAGTCCCAGCTCTCGGCGGCCCTGCACGCCGAGCACCCGCACCTCCCCGAGGTCCGCACGGCCCTCGCCGCCTTCGACGAGCCCCGCTTCCTGCACCAGACCCGCATCCGCACCGCGGCCGGCCTGCGCGGCACCGACGACCTCGGCGAGGCCCTCGGCGGCCAGGCGCTCCCCGACGCCGCGCCCTGGCGCGCCCACTTCCACGTCCCCCTGCACGCGGCCCCCGCCGCGCCCCTCACCTCCACACTCCCCGTCCTGAAGACCGCCCTGACCCGGCTCGTCGGCGGCCCGCACCCGCTCGCCCGCCATCTGGAGGTCGAGACCTACACCTGGCAGGCCCTCCCGCCCGAGCTGCGCCCCACCACCCGGGCCCAGCTCGCCGACGGCATCGCCGCCGAACTCACCCTCGCCCGCGACCTGCTGACGGACCTCGGCCTGAAGGAGCTCCCATGAGCACGAGCACCCCACGGACCGCCCCCGGCAGCGGCCCCACTCCCGGCCCCGGTCCCACCCCGCTCCTCGTCCTGGACGTCGTCGGTCTCACCCCCCGTCTCCTGGACCACATGCCCCACCTCAAGGCCCTCGGCCGCTCCGGCTCCCGTGCTGCCCTCGGCACCGTGCTCCCCGCCGTCACCTGCGCCGCCCAGTCCACCTTCCTCACCGGCACCCACCCGTCGGAGCACGGCATCGTCGGCAACGGCTGGTACTTCCGCGAGCTCGGCGACGTGCTCCTGTGGCGCCAGCACAACGGCCTGGTCGCCGGCGACAAGCTCTGGGACGCCGCCCGCCGTGCCCACCCCGGCTACACCGTCGCCAACATCTGCTGGTGGTACGCCATGGGCGCCGACACCGACATCACCGTCACCCCTCGTCCGATCTACTACGCCGACGGCCGCAAGGAACCCGACTGCTACACCCGGCCCCCCGAGCTGCACGACGAACTCACCGCGGAACTCGGCACCTTCCCGCTCTTCCACTTCTGGGGCCCCGGCGCCGACCTGGTCTCCAGCCGCTGGATCATCGACGCGACCCGCCACATCAACCGCACCCGGCACCCCGACCTGACGCTCTGCTACCTCCCTCATCTCGACTACGACCTCCAGCGCTTCGGCCCCGACGACCCGCGCTCCCTGAAAGCCGCCGCCGACCTGGACCGCGCCCTGGCCCCGCTCCTCGACGACGCCCACGCGGAAGGCCGCACCGTCGTCGCGCTGTCCGAGTACGGCATCACCCGCGTCAACCGGCCCGTCGACATCAACCGGGCCCTGCGCCGAGCGGGCCTGCTGGAGGTGCACACCCAGGACGGCATGGAGTACCTCGACGTGATGGCGTCCCGCGCCTTCGCCGTCGCCGATCACCAGATCGCCCATGTGTATGTGCGCCGACCGGAAGACCTCGACGCGACCCGGGCCGCGCTCGCCGGCCTCGACGGAATCGATGAACTCCTCGACGACGAGGGCAAGAAGAGGTACGGCCTGGACCATCCGCGCTCCGGCGAACTCGTCGCCGTGGCGGAGCCGGACGCCTGGTTCACGTACTACTACTGGCTCGACGACGCCCGCGCACCCGACTTCGCGCGCCTGGTCGAGATCCACCGCAAACCCGGCTACGACCCGGTCGAACTCTTCATGGACCCGCTCGACCCCTACGTCAAGGTCAAGGCCGCGACCGCCCTGGCGCGCAAGAAACTCGGCATGCGCTACCGCATGGCGGTGGTGCCCCTGGATCCCTCACCTATTCGCGGCAGCCACGGCCGCCTTCCCGCGAGCGACGACGACGGTCCGCTCCTCATCTGCTCCACCCCCCGCGCTGTCGGTGACCGCCTCGCGGCCACCGATGTGAAGTCACTCCTGCTCCAACTCGCCGGTCTGGTCTGAGGGCTGAACCCCTCACGTCCGACTGGTCCCCAGTGAAGCACTCACCACTGACAACGCCCCGTGATCACGAGGAGTTCCAGCATGAGCCGCACCTTCTCCACCGATCCCGAACTCACCCACCGCCTCAGCAGACGCGGCATGCTCGGCGTGGCCGCCGGTGCCACCGCCGCCGCTCTGCTGGGCGCCGCGGCCACCCCCGCCACGGCCGCCACCGATGCCGCGGCCGCGACCGACGCCGCAGGCCGCGGCCGACCCGTCCTGCCGCCCGGCCGGCTCGGCATCCAGCTCTACAGCCTGCGCGACAAGGTCTCCACCCTCGGCTTCGCCGCCGTCTTCGCCGAACTGGAGAAGTACGGTTACGACGAGGTCGAGTTCGCGGGCTACACCCAGGGCTCGGCGGGCCCCATCACCCTCGCCCAGCTCAAGCGGCTGGCCCGCAGCCACGGTCTGAACCCGATCGGCAGCCACGTCGGCTACTACTCCAGCGACCCGAACGCCTACACCTTCGCCCAGAACCTCACCAAGGTCCTCGACGACGCCCAGGCGCTCGGCCTGAAGCACATCGGCACCGCCTCGGGGCCGTTCCGCTACGGCTCGACCGTCGACGCCTGGAAGCGGGCCGCCGAGGAGTTCAACACCTACGGCGCCGCGGCCAGGGCCCGCGGCATGAAGTTCTACCAGCACAACCACTCCGAGGAGTTCTCCTTCGCCACCGACAACCCCAAGGTCCGGCTCTACGACGTGCTGCTCGCCGAGACCGACCCCGACCTCGTCTTCCTGGAGATGGACATCTTCTGGGCGTACTCCGGCCAGTTCCGCTTCTCCAAGCGGCCCGACGGCACGCCCGCGCCGTTCGACCCGCTCGACTATGTCCTCAAGCGGCCCCACCGCTACCCGCTCTTCCACGTCAAGGACGGCGTCAGCGACCCGGCCAACACCTACGGCTACCGCATGGTCGACGTCGGCGACGGGGACATCGACTACCAGCGGTTCATCTCCGGTGTGACCAGGCTGCGCGGCGAACGGCTCGCCCACCACTGGCAGGCCGAGCACGACAACCCGGCCGAGTCCTTCACCTTCGCCCGGCGCTCCAGCGAGCATCTGCACTCCCTGCGCGAGAAGTGCTGACGGCCGTACACGCCTGAGGAGGCCCTCCCCCGGACGGGGAGGGCCTCCTCACGTTTGCGCCAGGTCGCGGCAGGGACGGTTCGCGGCGTCGGACGGTTCCGTCAGGTCACGCCGTCTCCTCGCCGAGCGGTTGCGGGTTGGGAGTGATGTGGCGCTTGCTCCGGTCGCGTCCCGGTGGGGTGAGGAAGAGGGCCACGAAGCCGGCGAAGATCGAGATGCAGCCCGCAAGGGTGAAGGCGCCGTTGTAGCCCCAGGCGCCGACGACCACGGAACCCATACCGGCGCCCAGACCGGAGACGAGCTTGGAGCTGTAGACCATCCCGTAGTTGGTGGCGTTGTTGTTCTCGCCGAAGTAGTCCGCCGTCAGCGCCGCGAACATCGGGAAGATGGCACCGCCGCCGAAGCCGGAGATGGCGGAGAAGATCAGGAACAGCGGCAGGTTCTTGATCTCGGCCGACCAGATGATGCCGAACTGGGCGAGGCCCAGGATGGCGCACACATAGAGCAGGCACCGCTTGCGGCCGTAGAGGTCGGAGAGCCAGCCGATGACGCCGCGGCCGGTTCCGTTGACGATCGCCTTCAGTGACATCGCGGTGGCCACGATTCCGGCCGCGAAGCCCGCGTCCTCGCCGATGTCGACCTGGAAGGCGATACCGAAGATGTTCACGCCGGAGGTGCAGGCCAGACAGAACCACATCAGGGCCACCCGGCCGGTCTTCCACGCCTCCATCGGGGAGTACTGCTTATCGGCCGGAGGGTTCCTCTCCAGCGAACGCCGGGCCCGCGGGTCCTCCGGGGGGTTCAGCGGGTCGATGTCGGCCGGCCACCAGTTCTTCGGCGGGTCCCGGAAGTAGAAACCGGCGACGGCCACCACGCCGGCGAGGAAGACACCGGCCGTGACCAGCACCCAGCGGAAGTTGGAGCCGTCCATGAAGCCGGTGAAGATGAACACGAAGGGCACCGAGCCATAGGCGAAACCGCCGTTGACGAAGCCGGTCTTGCCGCCCTTCCGCTCCGGGTACCACTTGCCGACCATGTTGACGCAGGTGGCGTACACCATGCCCGCGCCCATGCCGCTGAACATGCCGAATCCGAAGAAGGCAACCGCTACATGCGGCGCGTACGCCAGTGACAGATAACCGAGCAGCGTCCCGACCGCGCCCAGCATCATCGCCCAGCGCGCCGGCAGCTTGCCGTTCTCACGCAGCCGCCCCGCCGGAAAGGCGACCGCGGCCTGGCAGAACACCCAGACGGTCATCATCCAGTAGATGCTGCCGCTGGACCAATGGTGCGCCTCGTGGAGGGTATCCTCGGCGGACGCGAACGCGTACTCGGCCGAGGAGATGCCCATCATGCCGATCCAGGGCAGGATCACCATCCACTTGCGCTTGCGCCCCATGACGTCGATGTCGGACTCGCCGACGCGGTAGACGCGTCCGTTCCTGTCGGTCACCTCCCGGTAGGTGGCGACCTGTGTAACGTCCGTGGTTGTCACGTTGATTGCACCCCTTGCGTCGAAAGTTCTGGCCAGCGCCCCCTGTCCAATGCCTTTCGTGCGCGCTCGGGTCCTGGGGTCGGCCGACGCGCACCGTCGGCCGACCCCTCCCTCCCTCACCTCATGAACCGCCCCCCAACAGTCCCGCCGCCCTGGCCCAGCGGTACTTCGCGCCGAGCACGGCCACCGGCTTCTCCGTCGTGTACGGGTAGGCCACGACCCCTCGCTCGTAGAGGTACTGGCAGGCCTCCTCGACCTCGACATCGCCCGCGAGTGACGCCACCACCGGCTTCTCGATCCCGCGCGCGCGGAACTCGGCCACCACGCGCGCGGTGAGCTCGGCGAAGACCATGGGGGGAGTGACGATGGTGTGCCAGTAGCCGAGGACCAGCGCGTGGATCCGCGGATCCTCAAGGCCGAGCCGGATGGTCGCCTCGTACGTCGACGGCGGCTCGCCCCCTGTGATGTCGACCGGGTTGCCCGCGGCCCCGAAGGGCGGGATGAACTTCCGGAACGACTCGTCCAGGTCGGGCGGGATCTCCATCAGGGTCAGGCCGTTGTCGGTCACCGCGTCGGACAGCAGCACGCCGCTGCCACCGGCGCCGGTGATGATCACGACGTTGTCGCCCTGGGGAGCGGGAAGCACCGGCAATGCGCGGGCGTACTCCAGCATGTCGTTGAGCCCGGGAGCCCTGATCACACCGGCCTGCCGCAGGATGTCGTCGTAGACGGCATCGTCGCCCGCGAGCGCCCCGGTGTGCGACCCGGCCGCCTTGGCTCCAGCGGCCGTCCGCCCGGCCTTGAGCACCACCACAGGCTTCCTCGGTACGGTCGCCCTGGCGGCCTCCACGAAGGCCCGCCCGTCCTTGAGGTCCTCCAGGTGCATCGCGATGCACTCGGTGTGCGGGTCCTCGCCGAACCAGGTCAGCAGGTCGTCCTCGTCCAGGTCCGACTTGTTGCCGAGGCCGACGATGGCCGACACGCCTGTCTTCGTGGTGCGCGCGAAGCCCAGGATGGCCATGCCGATGCCACCGGACTGCGAGGTGAGCGCCACCCCGCCCTTGACGTCGTACGGAGTGCAGAACGTGGCGCACAGGTCCTGCCACGTCGAGTAGTAGCCGTAGATGTTCGGGCCGAGGAGCCGGATGCCGTGCTGTTCGGCGATGGCCACGATCTCGTCCTGGAGTTCGTGCTCGCCGGTCTCCGCGAACCCGGAGGGGATCAGCACGGCGTTCGGGATCTTCTTGCGTCCCACCTCCTCCAGGGCCGAGGCCACGAACTTGGCGGGGATCGCGAAGACCGCCACATCCACCTCACCGGGAACGTCCGTGACACTCTTGTACGCCTTGCGGCCCAGAATGTCATCGGCCTTGGGGTTCACCGGATGGATCTCCCCGGCGAAGCCGCCGTCGACGAGGTTGCGCATCACCGAATTGCCGATCTTGCCCGGCTCGTTGGAGGCGCCGATCACGGCGACCGAGGAGGGCTGCATCAGCCGGCGCATCGAGGTGAGGATCTCCTCGCGCGAGTAACGGCGGCGCTGCTTCACCGGCGTGTCGGAGAGGATCACGCGGATGTCGGCCGCGACCGCCCCCTCCGGTGTGGCGATCACCGGGTTGAGGTCCACCTCGGCGATCTCCGGGAAGTCCGTGACGAGTTGGGAGACCCGGCGGATCTGCTCGGCCAGCGCCCACCGGTCCACGGCCGCCTGGCCGCGCACCCCGCGCAGGATCTCCGCCGACCGGATCGAGTCCAGCATCGACAGGGCCTCGTCCGCGTCCAGGGGAGCGAGCCGGAAGGTGACGTCCTTGAGGACCTCCACCAGCACCCCGCCGAGCCCGAAGGCGACCACCTTCCCGAACGTCGGGTCGGTCACCGCGCCGACGATGACCTCCTGCCCCTTGGGGAGCAGTTCCTGCACCTGGACGCCCTCGATCCGCGCGGAGGCGTTGTACGCCCGCGCGTTGTCGATGATTGTGTGGAACGCCTTGCGTACGTCGGCGGCGCCCGCCACGCCGACGATCACTCCGCCGGCGTCGGTCTTGTGCAGGATGTCCGGCGAGACGATCTTCATCACCACGGGCCCGGCGAAGCGCGCCGCGTACGCCACGGCCTCCTCGACGTCGGTGGCGAGTTCCTCCCCGGGTACGGCGATCCCGTACGCGTCGGCGATCACCTTGCCCTCGGGCGCGGTCAGCGCGGTGCGTCCCTCGGCCCGCACGGAGTCGAGGAGCGCGCGCACCCGCAGGACCCGGTCTTCGGCCATCACGTCAGATCACTCCGTTCGACTTGAGCAGGCGCAGCTCCTCGTCGCCGAGGCCGAGCTCGCCGATGAAGACCTCTTCGTTGTGCTGGCCGAGCAGTGGTGAACTGGTCACCTCGACAGGGGAGTCGGACAGCTTCAGCGGGCTGCCGACGGTCACGAAGTCGCCCCGCTCGGGGTGCGGCACGGTGACCACCATCTCGTTGTCGACCAGCGAGGAGTCCTCGATGATCTCCTTGGTGGACAGGATCGGACCGCACGGGATGTTGTGCGCGTTGAGCTTCTCCAGCACCTCCCACTTGGGCAGGGTGGAGGACCATTCCTCGATCAGCTGGAACATCTTGTTCAGCTGGGGCAGCCGGGACTCCGGCGTCGCCCACTCCGGGTCCTCGGCGAGCTCGGGGCGGCCGATCAGCTCACTGATCGGCTTCCAGCCGACGGGCTGGACGATCACATACACGTAGTCGTTCGGGCCGCCCGGCGCGCACTTGACCGCCCAGCCCGGCTGGCCGCCGCCGGAGGCGTTGCCCGAGCGGGGAACCTCCGTGCCGAAGTCCTCGTTGGGATATTCAGCGAGGGGGCCGTGGGACAGGCGCTGCTGGTCGCGCAGCTTCACCCGGCAGAGGTTGAGCACCGCGTGCTGCATGGCCACGTTCACCCGCTGACCACGCCCGGTGGTCTCCCGCTGGAACAGCGCGGCGAGAATCCCCGCCACCGCGTGGACGCCCGTGCCCGAGTCGCCGATCTGGGCCCCCGTCGCCAGCGGCGGCCCGTCCTCGAACCCGGTGGTCGACATCGACCCGCCCATGGCCTGCGCGACGACCTCGTACGCCTTGAAGTTGGTGTACGGGCCCTCGCCGAATCCCTTGATGGAGGCGTAGACGATCCGAGGATTGATCTCCTGGATACGGTCCCAGGTGAAGCCCATCCGGTCGATCGCGCCGGGGCCGAAGTTCTCGACCATGACGTCGGAGCGGCGGATCAGCTCGGTGAGGATCTCCTTGCCGCGCTCGGTCTTGGTGTTGAGGGTGATGCTCCGCTTGTTGCAGTTGAGCATCGTGAAATAGAGCGAGTCGACGTCCGGGAGGTCGCGCAGCTGCTTGCGTGTGATGTCGCCGGTCGGCGCCTCCAGCTTGACGACGTCCGCGCCGAGCCAGGCGAGCAGCTGGGTCGCGGAGGGCCCGGACTGTACGTGCGTCATGTCCAGGACGCGGATGCCTTCGAGGGCCTTGGTCGGCGTTCCAGTCATGGCGGTCACCTCACTTGTACATGGTCTGGTTCATGGTTCCGGGGGCGTACGCGTCCGGGTCGACCCAGACGTTGATCAGCGAGGGCTTCCCCGACTCGCGGGCGCGGCGGAGGGCGGGGCCGATGTCGGCGGGGTCGCGGACCTCCTCGCCGTAACCGCCCAGCATCTGCGCGAACTTGTCGTAGTGGACATCGCCGAGGGTGTTGCCGACGCGCTCGCGGGCCTCGCCGTACTTGGCCTTCTGGCCGTAACGGATCTGGTTCATCGAGGAGTTGTTGCCGACGATGCCGACGAAGGGCAGGTCGTAGCGGACGAGGGTCTCGAAGTCCCAGCCGGTGAGGGAGAAGGCGCCGTCGCCGAAGAGGGCGACCACCTCCTTGTCCGGCCGGGCCTGCTTGGCCGCGAGCACGAAGGGGACGCCGACGCCGAGGGTGCCGAGCGGACCCGGGTCCATCCAGTGGCCGGGCGACTTGGGCTGCACCACCTGGCCGGAGAAGGTGACGATGTCGCCGCCGTCGCCGATGTAGAGGGAGTCCTCGGTGAGGAAGTCGTTGATCTCGCTGACCAGCCGGTAGGGGTGGATCGGGGAGGCGTCGGAGCGCAGGTGCGGCAGCCGCTTCTCGATCGCGGTCTGTTCGGCCGAGCGCAGCTCGTCCAGCCACTCCTTGCGCTTGGAGGCACCGCCGTTGAGGCGCCCGGAGGCGGCCTCGGTCACCGCCTTCAGCACCAGACCGGCGTCCCCGACGATGCCGAGGTCGATGTCGCGGTTCTTGCCGACGGTCCGGTAGTCCAGATCGATCTGGACGACCGTCGCGTCCGGCGACAGCCGCTTTCCGTAGCCCATGCGGAAGTCGAAGGGCGTGCCGACGATGACGATGACGTCGGCGCCGGAGAAGGCGTAGCGGCGCGACAGCTGGAAGTGGTGCGGGTCGCCGGGCGGCAGGGTGCCGCGTCCGGCGCCGTTCATGTACGCCGGGATGTTGAGGGTGCGGACGAGCTCGATGGCCGCCTCGGTGCCGCGGGTGGTCCACACCTGGCTGCCCAGCAGGATGGCGGGCTTCTCGGCGTGCACCAGCAGATCGGCGAGCTTCTCGATGGCCTCGGGGTCGCCGGCCGAGCGGGTCGAGGCGCGGTAGGCGCCGGGCCGGGGCACGCGGGCCTTGTCGGCGGGCACCTTGGCGTCCAGGACGTCGCGCGGGATCTCCAGGAAGGAGGGTCCGGGCGCGCCGTGGTAGCACTCGCGGAACGCCATGGACACCATGTCCGCCGCGCGCGCCGTGTCCGGCACGGCCGCCGCGAACTTGGTGATCGGCGTCATCATGTCGACGTGCGGGAGGTCCTGGAGGGACCCCATCTTGTGCTGGGTGAGGGCGCCCTGGCCGCCGATCAGCAGCATGGGCGACTCGGCGCGGAAGGCGTTGGCGACGCCGGTGACGGCGTCGGTCGTGCCGGGCCCCGCGGTGACGACGGCGCAGCCGGGCTTGCCGGTGATGCGGGCGTAGCCGTCGGCGGCGTGCGCGGCGACCTGCTCGTGGCGGACGTCGACGACCTCGATGCCCTCGTCGACGCAGCCGTCGTAGATGTCGATGATGTGGCCGCCGCACAGGGTGTAGATGCGATCGACTCCCTCGGCCTTGAGGGCCTTGGCTACGAGATGACCACCGGAAATGAGGTCCTGGGTGTCGTCGGGCATGGCGAAGTCCTGTCCCTTCGTAGGGGGTTGGAACGGCTCTCGCGGTACATTGCATACAGTCGACGAATACTGTATGAAGCTTGTTATCCCGCATCCGGTGGGTGGTGTCCAGGGGGCGTGCGGCACTTTTGAGTCAGGAGCCGGAATGGACCTGTACGAGCACCAGGCAAGGGAACTCTTCGAGGAACACGGCATCTTGGTCCCGAGGGCCGAGGTCACGGACTCCGCCAAGGAGGCGCGCGAGATCGCTCGTCGGCTCGGCGGCCGGGTCGTCGTCAAGGCGCAGGTGAAGACGGGCGGACGTGGCAAGGCGGGCGGAGTGAAGCTCGCCGCCGACCCGGCCGCCGCCGAACTGACGGCCCGACAGATCATCGGCATGGACATCAAGGGCCACCGCGTCGGCAAGGTGATGCTGGCCCAACCCGTGGACATCGAGACGGAGTTCTACGTCTCCTACGTCCTCGACCGCGCGGCCGGGCGGTTCCTCGCCATCGCCTCCGCGGAAGGCGGCATGGAGATCGAGGAGGTCGCCGCGAGCAGGCCCGAGGCGGTGGCCCGGGTCCACATCGACCCGGCGGAAGGCGTCACCTCGGCGAAGGCGAGCGAGATCGCGGACGCGGCCGGACTTCCCCCGCAGACCGTCGACGTGCTGGTACGGCTGTGGGAGGTGCTGGTCCGGGAGGACGCCGTCCTCGTCGAGGTCAATCCCCTTGTGCGGACTGCGCAGGGGCAGATCCTCGCCCTCGACGGCAAGGTCACCCTCGACGGCAACGCCGGGTTCCGGCAGGCGCGTTGGGGCGCGGAGGCGGACGCGCACGACGACCCGCTGGAGGCGGCCGCCGCGGCCAAGGGCCTCAACTACGTCAAGCTCGACGGCGAGGTCGGCATCATCGGCAACGGCGCCGGCCTGGTCATGTCGACGCTCGACGTGGTCGCCGGCTGCGGTGCCCGCCCCGCCAACTTCCTCGACATCGGCGGCGGCGCCTCCGCCCGGATCATGGCCGACGGGCTGTCCGTCATCCTCTCCGACCCGGCCGTGAAGTCCGTCTTCGTCAATGTCTTCGGCGGGATCACCGCCTGTGACGCGGTCGCCGACGGCATCGTGCAGGCCCTGGACACCGTCCGGCTGACCAAACCGCTCGTCGTCCGCCTCGACGGCAACAACGCGGCGCGCGGCCGCGCCATCCTCGACGCGCACGCCCACCCGCTGGTCCAGCAGGCCACCACCATGGACGGCGCCGCCCGGCAGGCCGCCCAACTCGCCACCTCAGCCTAAGGAGACGGGACACCATGGCGATCTACCTGACCAAGGAGAGCAAGGTCCTCGTCCAGGGCATGACCGGCGGCGAGGGCATGAAGCACACCCGGCGCATGCTCGCCGCGGGCACCAACGTCGTCGGCGGCGTCAACCCCCGCAAGGCGGGCCGCACCGTCGACTTCGACGACCGCGCCGTCCCGGTCTTCGGCTCGGTCGCCGAGGGCATCGCGGAGACCGGCGCGGACGTCAGCGTCCTCTTCGTACCGCCCGCCTTCGCCAAGGCGGCCGTCACCGAGGCCGCCGACGCCGGGATCGGCCTCGCGGTCGTCATCACCGAGGGCATCCCCGTGCACGACTCCGTCGCCTTCACCACCTACGCGCAGGACAAGGGCACCCGTGTCATCGGCCCCAACTGCCCCGGCCTGATCACCCCGGGCCAGTCCAACGCGGGCATCATCCCGGCCGACATCACCAAGCCCGGCCGCATCGGCCTGGTCTCCAAGTCGGGCACGCTCACCTATCAACTCATGTACGAACTGCGCGACATCGGCTTCTCCACCTGTGTCGGCATCGGCGGCGACCCGGTCATCGGGACCACCCACATCGACTGCCTCGCCGCCTTCCAGGACGACCCCGACACCGAACTCATCGTCCTCATCGGGGAGATCGGCGGCGACGCCGAGGAACGCGCGGCCGCGTACATCCGCGACCACGTCACCAAGCCCGTCGTCGGCTACATCGCCGGATTCACCGCTCCCGAGGGCAAGACCATGGGCCACGCGGGCGCCATCGTCTCCGGCTCCTCCGGTACGGCGGCGGCGAAGCAGGAAGCCCTGGAAGCGGCCGGGGTACGGGTGGGGAGCACCCCGACCGAGACCGCGAAGCTCGTCCTCGCCCGGCTCGAAGAGCAGCCGTAAAGCACCAGCGCCCGCCGCCCCCGACTGTGCACCGAGAGCGGAGCAACCCATGGCAACCACAACCACCCTCACCCTGAAATGCGGCACCTCCTGGTCCGACGCCTGGCAGCGCTGTCTCACCGTCGCCCCGGAGGCCTTCCGGGACGACCGCGTCCTCAACCTGTGGAACGGCAGCTGGCAGGCGGACGGCCGGGCCCTGCCCGCCACCAGCCCCGTCGACGGCAGCCCCATAGCGGGCCCGCCCCGCCTGGACCGGGCCACCGCCCACCGGGCCGTACGCGCCTCGCTCGACCAGCACCGCGCCTGGCGCCACCTCCCGCTGGAGGAGCGCCGCGCCCGCGTCGCGGCCACCCTCGACGCCCTCACCCAGCACCGCGAACTCCTCGCGCTGCTGCTGGTCTGGGAGATCGGCAAGCCCTGGCGGCTCGCCCAGGCCGACGTCGACCGGGCCATCGACGGAGTGCGCTGGTACGTCGACGGCATCGAGCCGATGCTCGCCGGACGGGCCCCGCTCGACGGACCGGTTTCCAACATCGCGAGCTGGAACTACCCGATGAGCGTGCTCGTTCACGCAGTACTGGTACAGGCATTGGCAGGAAACGCGGTCATCGCCAAGACCCCGACCGACGGCGGCGTCGCCTGCCTCACCCTGGCCTCGGCGCTCGCCGCCCGTGAGGGGATACCCGTCACCCTCGTCAGCGGCAGCGGGGGCGAGCTGTCCCAGGCGCTGGTGCGGGCGCCCGAGATCGGCTGCGTCTCCTTCGTCGGGGGCCGCGACACCGGCGCCGCAGTGGCGACGGCCGTCGCCGACCTCGGCAAACGACATGTACTCGAACAGGAGGGACTCAACACCTGGGGTATCTGGAACTACACGGACTGGGACGCGCTCACCGCGGTCGTGCCCAAGCTCTTCGACTACGGCAAACAGCGCTGCACGGCGTACCCGCGCTTCGTCGTCCAACGCTCGCTGTTCGACGAGTTCCTCGCGGCGTACCTCCCGGCGGTGCGCACGCTCAGGGTCGGTCACCCGCTGGCCGTCGAGCACCCCGAGGACCCCTGCCCGGCACTGGACTTCGGACCGGTGATCAACGCGGCCAAGGCCAAGGAGCTGCACGACCAGGTCGCCGAGGCCGTCGACCGGGGCGCGGTGCCGCTGCACCGCGGCAGCCTGTCCGACGCGCGCTTCCTGCCCGGCCAGGACACCTCGGCCTACGTCCACCCCGTCACGCTCCTGGGCCCGCCGCCGTCCTCACCGCTGCACCACGCGGAGCCGTTCGGGCCGGTCGACACCATCGTCCTGGTCGACACCGAGGCCGAGCTGCTGGCCGCCATGAACGCCTCGAACGGCGCGCTGGTGGCCACCCTCTCCACGGACGACCGGTCCGCCTTCGACCGGCTCGCCCCGCAGATCCGCGCCTTCAAGGTCGGCCACGGCAAGCCACGCTCCCGCGGCGACCGGGACGAGCTGTTCGGCGGATTCGGCGCGTCCTGGCGCGGGGCGTTCGTCGGCGGCGAGCTGCTGGTGCGGGCGGTGACGCGTGGACCGGCGGGGGAGAGGCTGCCGGGGAACTTCCCGGAGTACCACCTCATGCCGTAAGAAGCCGCAGGTCACAGCCAAGGGTGACCCGCCGGTCACCCTTGGTGAAGTCCGTCCCCGATGGCTCCAGTCACCCCTCCCACCCGACAGATATGCAGGTGAAGGGCGCTCCGAAAGCTTGGTATTGTTGTCCATGTCGCCGCGGGGAACACCCCCGGCCAGGCGGCAGACACCTGGTCCGGGTGGCGGAATGGCAGACGCGCTAGCTTGAGGTGCTAGTGCCCTTTATCGGGCGTGGGGGTTCAAGTCCCCCCTCGGACACTAGCTGAGACCCCTGATCATTGAGGGGTCTTTCGCGTTTCCGGCGCCACCCCGCCCCCTACGGGACCCCCAGCTCGAAGATCACATACCCCGCGTAGGAACCCGAGGCCACGGCCGCGATGCCGAGGGGCCAGCACATCGCGAGCGGGCTCAGGCGGCGCAGGGCGAAGGCGAGCGGGAGATAGAGGGGGAACGCGGGCAGCAGATAGCGCGAGACGTTGGCGAAGATCTGCTGGCTGCCGAGGATCAGGGCCATGGTCAGGACCGTGTAGACGACCAGTACGGCCGGTGGGCGTTGGCGGACGAGCAGGCCGAGCATGGTGAAGCCGAGCAGGACCGTGCCCACGCCGACGACGTCCGCGAACGGGTAGGCGAAGAGATAGTCGAAGTGGCCGACCGGGACCGAGGTGAGGATGTCCAGGGTCTGCGCGCCGTAGTCGAAGGTGTGCGCCCAGGCGCCGTCCTGGAGCTTGAAGTAGCCGCCGTAGTCGCCCATTTCGTGTCCGACCCAGGCCAGATAGCCGATCAGGCCGAGCGGGGCGACGGCCAGGGCGAGCATGGGCCGTAGGACACCCTCCTGCTGTCGGTGGTGGCGCAGGGCGAGCAGTACGGCGACGGCCAGGGCCACGATCAGGGCGCCCGCGGTGGGGCGGTTGAGGCCGGCGAGGAAGGTGAGGAGACCGGCGGTGAGCCAGGAGCGGCTCAGCATGGCGTGGCAGGCCCAGGCGGCGAGGGCGACGTAGAGGGAGTCCGAGTAGACCGACCACTCCACGCCCGAGCCCGGCCACACCGCCCACAGTCCGGCCGCGGCCAGACCGGCCCGGCGGCCGCCGAGGTGTTCGGCGACCGTGTAGATCCCGAGGGCCGCGGCGAACGACGCGAGGACGGAGACGAGCAGGCCGGCGCCGTACGAGCCCAGGCCGGTGGTCTCCGAGACCAGGCGCATCAGGGCCGGGTACAGCGGGAAGAAGGCGGCCGAGTTGCCCTCGATGGTGATCATTCCGGTGGCGCCGGGGACCGGGACGAGCGCGGGGTCGTAGCCGTGTTCCGCGATCTGGCGGTACCACCAGCCGTCCCAGGTGGCGAGGACGTCCCAGGGGTGGGCGCCGCCGCCGAAGCGGGGGTGCTTCTCGCGGAAGTCGCCGGCCGAGTGCAGCAGCCAGAGGAAGACGGTGAAGCCGATCAGCTTCAGGGCACCGTAGAGGGCGAGGACGGGTCCGTAGCGCTCGGCGGCCTGGTGCAGCCGGGGGCGTTCGGGGGGCGGTTCCTCGGAGAGGCGGGCGTTCCAGGTGCTGACGGTGGCGCTCATCGGGCGGCTCCCGTGCGGAACACCCAGGCGCGCAGCAGCAGGAACCGCAGCAGGGTCGCGGTGAGGTTGGCGGCGACGAGCACGGCGAGTTCGGTGCGCGGTGCGGCGTCGGGCGCCATGAGGTGCAGCGCGGCCAGCGCTCCGGCGGTGAGCGTCAGTCCCAGGGCGAAGACCAGCAGACCACGGGCCTGATGGCGCAGCGCCCCGTCCCGGCCGCGCACCCCGAAGGCGAACCGGCGGTTCGCGGCCGTGTTCGCGACGGCGCACACCAGCAGCGCCAGCGCGTTGGCCGCCTGCGCTCCGATCGCCGGGCGCAGGGCGGCGTACAGCAGGAGGTGGGCGACGGTGCTGACGGCGCCGACCAGGCCGAACCGCAGAAGCTGGGGGAGCAGCCGTTGGCGGGCGGCGTCGGACGGCAGGGTGCCGCGGGCCAGGGCCGTACCGATGCGGGCGATGCCGCGCAGGTCGGCGAGGACGGTGGCCCGGATGTCGACCCGGCTGTCCGGGTCGTCCACCCAGTCGACCGGCACCTCGTGGATGCGCAGCCCGGCCCGCTCGGCGATCACGAGCAGTTCGGTGTCGAAGAACCACTCCTCGTCCCGCACCAGCGGCACCAGCCGCTCCGCGACCTCGCGCCGCACCGCCTTGAACCCGCACTGCGCGTCGGAGAACCCGACGGCCAGCGTGGAGCGGAGCAGGGTGTTGTAGCCGCGGGAGAGGAACTCCCGCCGGGGCCCGCGGACCACCCGCGACCCGGGCGCCAGCCGGGTCCCGATGGCGAGGTCGGAATGCCCGGAAATCAGGGGCGCCACCAGCGGCAGCAGCGCGGCCAGTTCGGTCGACAGATCGACATCGACGTACGCCAGAACCGGCGCCGACGACTGCGACCAGGCCGCCCGCAGGGCCCGGCCCCGTCCCTTCTCCTCCAGCCGCAGCCACCGTGTCTCCGGCAGCTCATGGGCGAGGCGGGCGGCGATCCGGGGTGTGGCGTCCGTGCTGGCGTTGTCGGCGACGGTGATGCGGAAGGGGTACGGGAAGCCGGTGCGCAGGTGGGCGTGGAGCGTTCGCACACTGCGTTCCAGGTCCGCCTCCTCGTTGAAGACGGGGACGACGAGGTCCAGAACGGGTTCGCGGGAGTCGAGGGCTATCGGTCGCCGTGTCTCGACGTCCTCCCGTCGCGTCCATGGTTGTGTCACTGTTCGTCCTTGTCTGTGCTCTGCCGTGAAGCGTGCTGGGGCAGCCCTCGGCGGGTGGTGAGGAGGCGCGGGGGTTCAGGGGGTGATCGAGGTCTCCGGCGGGGGCAGCGACTCCGACTCCGACTGGGTGACCGGGGGTGACGTCGACACGGGGGCGTCGGTGTAGGTGTCGGTGGGCGTCGCCGTGGACGTGTCGACGGACGTCGGCGGCTCCGAGGTCGGCAAGGGGCCGGACACGGAGGTCGTCGGGCTCGTGGTCGGCGCGGGCGCGGGAGAGCTGGGCTCCACCTGTTGGGTGCCGTCGGGCCGCAGCGCCAGCGCGAGGGCCAGCACGCCCACCGCGAGCACCGATCCGGCGGCGGTACGGGCGGCGCGCAACCGGCGCCGGATCCGTACCGCTTCGTGGAGCCGGGCCCGGTGCCGGGGCTCGAAGGGGGCGTACTCCTGGGAGGAGCGCATCAGATGGGCGAGCTGCTCTTCGAAGTGGTCCTTCGTCTCGAAGTGGTCCATGGTTTCCTCCTCACCCCACCGGCTCGATGACGTCGGACAGCAGTTGCCGCAGGCGGGCGACCCCGCGTGAGGCGTGCGAGCGGGCGGTGCCCACCGGGCAGCCCAGTACTTCGGCGACCTGCCGGTCGGGCAGGTCCTGGTAGTAGCGGAGTACGACGGCCGCGCGCTGCCTGGGCGTCAGCTGCGCGAGCGCGTTCTCCAGCCGTGAGCGCTCGGCGACGGCGGTGGACATGTCGCCGGGGACGGCCAGTTCGGGCACCTGCTCGACCGGGCGCTCACCCCACCACCGGCGCCGTGCCGACTTCGCGGCGGCGCGTGCCATGACCCGACGGACGTAGGCCTCGGGCGCCTCCTCGCCGACCTTCGCCCACACGGACCACAGCTTGACCAGGGACTCCTGCACCAGATCCTCGGCCCGGTGCCGGTCCCCTCCGGTGAGCAGCCGGGCGAGATGGAGCAGCCCGGACCACCGGGCCGCCACAAAGGCGTCGAACTCACCGTCCCGAGCCCGTTGCATCCACGTCCCCCGCCTGTCGCCGGTCACCTACACCTGTGAGAAGGCCCTGACGCCCCTGTGACGCTGCACTCGATGCGAGTGATGTGGGCCACACCTCCCGCGCGGGCAGGGCGGGTGATCATGCCACCGGCTCTATTGCATATGATGTGCAAGTGCATGACTACGACATCAGGGCGGCCGGGCCGGAGAACGTCGGAGGTGTTCGGGCCGTGATGCTGGACACCGTCTACCGGGACTTCGGCAGCGGGTATGTGCCGCGATGGCACGAGGACATCGTGGATCCGGTGGGGGCCTACGTGGTACCTGCGCGGCATGCCCTGCTCGTTGCCGTGGCGGCAGGGAGCGGAGAGATCGTCGCCACCGGGGCGCTGGACGCGCGCGGGCCGCAGGCGCCGCCCAATCCGGCGCACGTCGCCGAGCGGTATCCCTCCGGCGCGACCGCCCAGTTGCGGCGGATCTATGTGCGGCCCGACCACCGGCGGCGCGGGCTCGCGCGGCGGCTGGTGCGGGAGTTGACGGAGTTCGCCGTGGCGGACGGGGGGTATCGGGCCGTCTATTTGCACACCGACCCCGCTGTCGAGGGGGCCGAGGCGTTCTGGCGGTCCCTGGGGAAGGTCGTGCACGACGAGCGGGAGGACCCCGGCGGCGGGCAGGGGATTGTTCACTTCGAGATACCGATGGGGCGGTAGCCACACCGTGCGCCGAGTTCGTCTTTCTGCTGCCGCGCTGCTGTCCGCTTCCTTGCTCACCGGGTGCTTCGCCGCCTCCGGTGACGCCACGGGCGACGCCTCCGGGGGCTCCCGGCTACGGGTCGCGCTCGCGTTCCCGCCCGCCGAGAACCTGTCGCCCTACGGCGCCGATGCCACCATCCTCAGCCGCCTCGGCGTCACCGAAGGGCTGACCTCGCTCGACGCCAACGGGGCCGCGGCCCCGGCGCTCGCCGTGTCCTGGCGGCGGGAGGGGGAGCGCAGTTGGGTGTTCCGTCTGCGGGAGGCCACCTTCCAGGACGCCTCCGCCGTCACGCCCGCCGCCGTGGCCGCCTCGCTGACCCGGGCCACCGAGGCCAGGCCCGCCCCCGCCGCCCTGGCCGGAGTCGGGCTCACCGCGAAGGCCGCGGGGGAGGGCGACGTACGGATCACCACCGAGGATCCCGACCCTGTGCTGCCGCTACGGCTGTCCAGCCCCTCGCTGGCCGTGCTCTCCGCAAGGGCCTACGACGCCGAGGCCCGCGTCGATCTGGTCGGCACCGCCACCGGGCCGTTCGAGCTGACCAAGGTCATGGGCAGCACCGCGGTCACGCTCGACCGGTACGACGACTACTGGGGCGGCCGGGCCCAGGCGCCCGGCATCGACGTGAAGTTCATCCCCGACGGCACCGCCCGCACCAACGCCCTGCGCACCGGGCAGGTCGACCTCGCCGAGGCGGTCCCCGTCGCCCACGCCGCCTCCCTCGACAAGGACGTCCTGGAGGCCACCGAGACCACCCGGACCACCAGCCTGCTGCTCAACTCCGAGTCCGGGCCGTTCAAGGACGCCGGGCTGCGGGCCGCCGTACGGGAGGCCGCCGACACCTCCGTGCTCGCCGAGGACGTGTACGAGGGGTACGCCGACGCCGGAACCGGGATCTACGGGCCCGCCGTCACCTGGGCCGAGGGCAAGCGGACCCGGCCCGTCGGGCGGACCGCGGCCGATGACCCGGACGGCACCCGGATCACCCTCGCCACCTACGACAACCGGCCCGAACTCCCCGAGGTCGCCCAGGCGCTCGAACAGCAGCTGGAGAAAGCCGGGTTCGACGTCACCCTCCAGGTACGCGAGTACTCACGCCTGGAGAGCGACGCGCTCGACGGCGAGTTCGACGCCTTCGTGCTGGCGCGCAACACCCTTGTCGACACGGGCGATCCCGTCTCCGTGCTCGCCAGTGACTACACGTGTGACGGCGGCTACAACCTCGCCCAGCTCTGCGACCGGGACGTCGACCGGGCCGTGGCGAAGGCCGAGGACGCCGGCGACACCGCCGCGCGGCAGGACGCGGCGATGGCCGCCGAGGCCCGGATCCTCGGCACCGACGCCGTGATCCCCCTGGTCCACCAGCGGATCGTCACCGGCGTCGCCGCCCCGGTGCGCGGCGCCCTCCTCGACCCGTACGAGCGCGCCCTCGTCGGCACCGGCACCCGGCGCTGACCGGTGGGCCGGCGCACGTCCTCGATCCTGTGGCGGGCCGGTATCGCGGTGGCCCTCATCACCGCCATCGGCCTGCTTCCCTGGGTCTCGCACACCGACCCCGCCCGCACCGTGCTCAAGGCCCGCTCAGCGGACCGCGACCCCACGCCGGAGGCGCTCGCGGACATCAGAGGCCGACTCGGTCTCGACGCGGGCCCGTTCCACCTGCTCGGCGACTGGCTGGGCGGGCTGTTCCGCGGCGACCTCGGCACCTCCTGGCTCAGCGGCGGAGAGGTCGGGCCCGAGGTGCTCCGGGCCCTCGGCGTCTCCCTGCTGCTGATGGGCGTCGCCCTGGTCGTCGCCGCCGTCACCGCCGCGCTGATCTGCGCCCGCACCCTCCGCCCTGGTGCCCGCGGCCGACGCGCCGGGGGCACCGGTTCCGCCGTGCTCGCCGCACTGCCCGAGTTCCTCACCGCCACCGTGCTCGCCACCGTCGTCGGCGTCCAGCTCGGCTGGCTTCCCGCCCTCGGCTGGTACGGACCCCGCTGGACCGTCCTGCCCGCGCTCGCCCTCGGCCTGCCCGCGGGCGCGGTCCTCGGGCGGCTCCTCGACGACCTGCTGCCCGGCGCCTTCGCCGAACCCTGGGCGCGGGCCGCGGCCGCCCGCGGACTGCCCCGCCGTACGATCGCCCGCCAGGCGCTGCGCCGCAGCCTGCCCGGACTGCTGCCCAACACCGGCCTGTTCGTGGTCGGACTGACCGGCGGTGCGGTCGCGGTCGAGCAGATCTTCGACATCCCCGGCCTCGGCCGCACGACCCTCCAGGCGGCCCTCGCCCAGGACCTGCCCGTTCTCCAGGCGGGCACCCTCCTGCTCGTCCTGCTCGCCGCGGCGGCCGCCGGACTCGCCCACCTCGGCACCCACCTGCTCACCGGACCCGCCCTCCGCGACGGCGTCCTGCCCACCCCGCACGGCCCCACCACCCCCGCCCGAAGCCCCCAACCTCTCCTCCACGCCGGGCTCCTGCTCGGCGTCATCGCCCTCGGCCTGCCCCGTGACCCCTTCGCCGTCGACACCGGCGCCCGGCTCCGACCACCCTCCCGCTCCCACCCGTTCGGCACCGACGCCCTCGGCCGCGACCTGCTCGCCCGGGTCGCCCACGGCGCTCTCGACACCCTGCTCCTCGCCGTCACGGTCGGGGCGGTCGCCCTGGTCGCCGGCGTGCTGCTCGGACTCGCGCCCCGGTTCTCGGGGCCGCTCGTGGACACCGTCACCGCGCTTCCGCCGGTCCTGGTCGCCCTGCTCGTCACGGCGG
Source organism: Streptomyces cinnabarinus (assembly GCF_027270315.1). Lineage (NCBI taxonomy): Bacteria > Bacillati > Actinomycetota > Actinomycetes > Kitasatosporales > Streptomycetaceae > Streptomyces > Streptomyces cinnabarinus. The sequence continues at coordinate 7,435,063 of NZ_CP114413.1, forward strand.
TGGCCGGCAGCGGTGCCGCCACCCCGGCACTGGCCGTCGCGGCCGTGGCCTGGGCGCCGCTCGCCGCGCACACCTCCGCGCTGCTGCGCCAGGAACGCGCCGCCCTCCATGTGACCGCCACCCGCGCGCTGGGTGCGGGACCCGGCTACCTGCTGCGGCACGAACTCCTGCCCGCGATCCTGCCGCCCGTCACCCGTCACGCCCTGCTGCGCCTGCCCGGCATCGCCCTGTCCCTGGCCTCGCTCGCCTTCCTCGGCCTCGGCGCCCAGCCGCCGTCCCCCGAATGGGGCCTGCTGCTCGCCGAGAACCAGCCCTACGCCGAACGCGCCCCCTGGGCCGTCCTCGCCCCCGCCGCCCTCCTGGCCCTGCTCGGCGCGCTGGCGGTCACGGCGGCGGGAGGAGTACGGCTGCCCAAGCGGCGCGTCCGGGCCGGCTCATGACCACCGCACCCGCAAGGGTCCGCCTCCCCCCGCTCGTCCGCCTGCTCCTCCTCACCCAGCTCGCCTTCAACCTCGGCTTCTTCGCCGTCCTGCCCTTCCTCTCCCAGCACCTCGGACAGGACATCGGCATGGCGGGCTGGCTGGTCGGGTTCGTGCTCGGACTGCGGACCTTCAGCCAGCAGGGGCTGTTCGTGGTGGGCGGCGCGCTCGCCGACCGGTACGGCATCCGTCCCGTCGTCCTCGCGGGCTGCGCGCTGCGGATCGCCGGGTTCGCCTGGCTGGCGTTCGCCGAGCGGACCTGGACCGTCATCGGCGCCGTCCTCCTCATCGGGTTCGCCGCCGCGCTGTTCTCGCCCGCCGTGGAGTCCGAGGTCGCCCGGCAGGCCGTCGTCCATGAGCGGGCGGGCGGTTCACGGACCCGGGTGCTCGCGCTGCTCACGGTGGCCGGGCAGGCCGGGGCGTTCGTCGGGCCGCTGCTCGGCGCGCTGCTGCTCTCGGTCGACTACCGCGCGGTGTGCCTGGGCGGCGCCGGGATCTTCGTGCTCGTCCTCGCCGGACACGCCTGGCTGCTGCCGCAGCACATCCCCGGGCGCCCACGTGTCCGGGTCCGGGGCGGCATCGGCCCGTTGCTGCGCAACCGGCGCTTCCTCGCCCTGTGCTGCGCGTACGGCGCATATCTGCTCGCCTACAACCAGCTCTACCTGGCGCTGCCCGCCGAAGTGGAGCGGGTGGCCGGTTCGCAGGCGCCGCTGGCCTGGCTCTTCGCGCTGTCGTCGCTGTTGGTGGTGACCGCCCAATTGCCCGTCACCCGCTGGGTGGGCGAGCGGCTCGCCCCGCGCCGGTCCATGGGCGCCGGGCTGCTGCTCATTGCGGGCGGGTTCGCCCTGGTGGCCGCGTGGCGCACCGCGGGTCTGCTGCCGGCGGCCGGATTCGTCGTCCTGCTCACGCTCGGCCAGATGCTCGTGGCGCCGGCCGCGCGGGCCTGGGTGCCGGACCTCGCCGACGAGGGGCGGCTCGGTCTGTACACCGGCGCGCTGTCCTCCGGGTCCGGGCTGATCGTGCTGGTCGGCAGTGCGGCGAGCGGCGCCCTGCTGAACAGCGGGCTCCCGGGGGCCGTACCGTGGCTGGCCCTGGCCGCCGTACCCCTGGCGGCGCTGATGCTGCTGCCGCGTCGGACGGAGAAGCGGGCCTGAAGCTGCCCTGCCCCCGCGTCAGACCGCGACCAATTCCTCCGTCTCCACGACCTCCTGCTGAACCCGCGACGTCCGCCGCAGCCACAGCACATCCCGTCCGAAGGACCACACCAGCGTGGTCAGTGCGGTCGCGACGACCCCGAACTCCGCGAGGTGCGGCAGCAGACCCGAGGCCGCGAGCAGCAGGAACACGCCCTGGAGCGCGGCCACGGTCTTGCGGGCCGTGCTCGGCGGCAGGGGCGCGTTCAGCCACGGCCAGACGCGGGCCGCGGCGACGAAGCCGTAGCGCATGCCGCCGATCAGCAGGACCCAGGGGCCGTGCGCCATGGAGACGTAGACGCTGAGCACCAGGATCAGGAACGCGTCGACCTCCATGTCGAAGCGGGCGCCGAGCGCGGTCGAGGTGCCGGTGCGGCGGGCGACCTTGCCGTCGACGCCGTCGAGGATCAGGGCCACGGCCGTCAGACCGACCAGCAGCGTCAGCGGCGGCGGGCTCTGGAAGGAGTCAGCGACCAGCGCGGTGACTCCGCCGACCAGGATGGAACGGCCCAGGGTCACCCGGTTGGCGGGGCCGAAGGAACGCAGCCGTGAGCGGTGCAGGGCGCGGGAGAGCACCGCCCAGGTGGCGACGGCGAAGGCCAGTCCGGTGAGCCAGCCCGCGGGCCCCATGCCGATCGCCGTGCCGAGCAGCGCCAGCACCAGGATCTGGACGCCCGCTCCGAGGGCGGTCTCCTGCTGGACCAGCCTCGCGTCGTAAGTGTTGTTCAGGGCCACCGAACATCCTCCGGCCGTGTGACAGAGTCGATCAACGCCGCGTACTGTGCGCGGCCTGTGCACACCTCGGTACGTGAACCACTTCCCGTTCGTTCAGGAGGATGCGGATGAAGCCACCCGCTCGCGCGTTCTGGCTCAGCAGTCCGGGTGAAGGAGAGATCAGGGAGGTTTCGCTGCCGGCCCCCTCGGAGGGCGAGGTGCTGGTCCGCGCCCTGTACTCCGGTGTCAGCCGCGGCACCGAGACCCTCGTCTTCCGCGGCGGAGTCCCCGAGAGCCAGCACGCGGCGATGCGGGCGCCCTTCCAGGAGGGCGACTTCCCGGCACCCGTGAAGTACGGCTACCTGAGCGTCGGAGTCGTCGAGGAGGGCCCCGCCGACCTCGTCGGCGACACCGTCTTCTGCCTCTACCCGCACCAGACGCGCTACGTCGTCCCGGTCAGCGCGGTCACCCGGGTACCCGCGAACGTGCCCGCCGAACGGGCCGTCCTCGCCGGCACCGTGGAGACCGCCGTCAACGCCCTCTGGGACGCGGCGCCCCTGGTCGGCGACCGGATCGCGGTGGTCGGCGGCGGCATGGTCGGCTGCTCGGTGGCCGCGCTGCTGGCCCGCTTCCCGGGCGTACGGCTGCAACTGGTCGACGCCGATCCGGCGCGCGCGAAGACCGCGGAGGCGCTCGGTGCCGACTTCGCGCTGCCGCGGGACGCGCTGGGCGACTGCGACCTCGTCGTGCACGCCAGCGCGACCGAGCAGGGCCTCGCCCGCTCCCTCGAACTGCTGCGCGCCGAAGGCACGGTCGTCGAACTGAGCTGGTACGGCGACCGGCAGGTGAGCGTGCCGCTCGGCGAGGCGTTCCATTCGCGGCGGCTCACCCTCCGTAGCAGCCAGGTCGGCACCGTCTCCCCGCGCCGCGCCTCCCGCAGTTACGCCGACCGGCTGGCCCTCGCCCTGGAACTGCTCGCGGACCCGGCGCTCGACGCCCTGGTCACCGGGGAATGTGAGTTCGAGGAGTTGCCGGAGGTGCTGCCGAGGCTCACCTCGGGCGAGATTCCGGCCATGTGTCATCGCGTGCGGTACGGGACGAGCGCCTGACCTGAGAAAAGAGTGAGAGTCGGCTGAACAACGGGAAGCGAAGAGCCGTACTACTCCACATCCTCGGCAACGATCAGCCGGGGATCAGACGCGCCGCACCTGGAGGGTCGTCCGTTGTTCAGCATCACCGTCCGCGATCACATCATGATCGCCCACAGCTTCCGCGGCGAGGTCTTCGGGCCCGCGCAGCGACTGCACGGAGCGACGTTCCTCGTGGACGCCACCTTCCGGCGCGAGCAGCTGGACGAGGACAACATCGTCGTCGACATCGGCCTGGCCACGCAGGAACTGGGCGCCGTCGTCGCCGAGTTGAACTACCGCAATCTCGACAACGAACCGGATTTCGCCGGGATCAACACCTCCACCGAGTTCCTGGCCAAGGTCATCGCCGACCGGCTCGCCGAGCGGGTGCACAAGGGGGCGCTGGGCGAGGGCGCCCGGGGACTCGCCGGAATGACCGTCACGCTGCACGAATCGCATGTCGCCTGGGCGAGTTACGAGCGTGCCCTGTGACCGACCTGACGACCGAGCGGGCCGGTCTCGACCGGGCCCGGCTGACCTATGTGCCGGTGCAGCACTCCGCCCTGAAGAACGCGGAGATCGTGCCGATGTCCCTGCGCTCCGTGCACTTCGTCCTGCCGGGCGGCGTCGACGACCCGGCGATGCCCAGCGGCGGCAACGCCTATGACCGGCGGGTCAGTCTGGACCTGCCCGGCTTCGGCTGGCAGGTCCACAAGCACGCGGTGACGGGGGAGTGGCCCCGGCCCGGCGCCGCGGCCCGGGACGAACTGGGCCGCACACTCGCGGAGTTGCCCGACGGCACGGTGGTGCTGATGGACGGTCTCGTCGCGTGCGGGGTGCCCGAGATCGTCGTACCCGAGGCGGAGCGGCTGCGGATCGCGGTGCTGGTGCATCTGCCGCTCGGCGACGAGACGGGGCTCTCGGCCGAGGTCGCCGCGGAGCTGGACGCGCGGGAGCGCGCGGTGCTGCGGGCGGTGCCCGCCGTGATCGCGACCTCCGACTGGGCGGTGCGCAGACTCGTCTCCCACCACGGCCTCGCCCCCGAACGGGTCCATGTCGCCACCCCCGGCGCCGACATCGCGCCCCTCGCCTCCGGCACCGATGGCGTCTCCCGGCTGCTGTGCGTCGCCGCGGTGACCCCGCGCAAGGGGCAGCACCGGCTGATCGAGGCGCTGGCGGCGGTCACCGACCTGCCGTGGAGCTGCGTCTGCGTGGGCGGCCTCGGCCAGGACCCCGAGTACGTGGCCGGACTGCGGACCCTGATCAGCGGGTACGGCCTCCAGGACCGGCTGGTGCTGGCGGGACCGCGGGCCGGCGCCGAACTCGACGCCAGCTATGCCGCCGCCGACCTGATGGTCCTCACCTCCTACGCCGAGACGTACGGCATGGCGGTGACCGAGGCGCTGGCACGCGGCATTCCGGTGCTGGCGACGGACGTCGGCGGCGTCCCCGAGGCGGTCGGCCGCGCCCCCGACGGCGGGGTGCCCGGCATCCTCGTCCCGCCGGAGGACCCGGCCGCGCTCGCCGCGGAGCTGCGCGGCTGGTTCGGCGAGGCGGATGTACGACGCCGCTTGAAGGCGGCCGCGCGGGGGCGGCGGGCCGCCCTCGACGGCTGGGCGACCACGGCTCGCAGCCTGGCCGGAGTTCTGGGCCGACTGCCGAACGAACCCAGGAGGGCGGCATGAGGAAGACGGCGGCGACGGACGACACGGGGTGGATTCCGGGCCAGCCGGGCCCGAGGGAGCCGAGGGCCATGGGTGACTCGGTGATCCCGGGCGCGGGTCCTACGGCCGCGGCGGCCGGCCCGGACCAGGACCTCGTCCCCACGGCCATGCCGGGCGCGGGCCCGACGCCCGCCGTGGCCGGCCCCGACGAGGACCCCGTCCCCACGGCTCACCGGGGTGCGGGCCCCACACCCCGCCCCGGTGAGCGTCCCACGGTGAAGCTGCGCGAGGCCGGTCCCGAGGAGCCGCCGCGGTACGCGCCCGAGTGGCTGGAGCTGCGCGAGGCGCCCGACGGGGCCGCGCGGGCGCACGAGTTGATCGACCCGCTGCGGATCCGGCTCGCCAATCTGCCGGGACGGTCCTCCGACGGTCTGGTCATCCACGACCTGGGCTGCGGCACCGGCTCGATGGGCCGCTGGCTCGCGCCCCGGCTGGACGGTCCCCAGCACTGGATCCTGCACGACCGGGACCCCTACCTCCTGCACTTCGCCGCGGTGGCCTCCCCGCGCGCCGCCGCCGACGGCAGCAGGGTCACCGTCGAGACGCGGCGCGGTGACGTCGCCCGGCTCACCCCGGACGCGCTGGCCGGTGCCTCACTGGTGACGGCCTCCGCGCTGCTGGACGTGCTGACCCAGGAGGAGATCGAGGCCCTCGCCGACGCCTGCACCGGAGCCGGCTGCCCCGCGTTGCTGACGCTGTCCGTCGTCGGCAAGGTGGAACTCACCCCGTCCGATCCCCTGGACGCGGAGCTCGCCGAGGCGTTCAACGCCCACCAGCGGCGCACCGAACTGCTCGGCCCGGACGCGATCACGGTCGCCTGCGAGGCGTTCTCCGCACGCGGCGCCACGGTCCGCGTCCACCCCAGCCCCTGGCAGCTCGGCCCCGCCGACTCCGCCCTCACCGCGCAATGGCTGCGCGGCTGGGTCGGCGCGGCGGTCGAGCAGTGCCCCGAACTGCGCGAACCGGCCGAGCGCTACCTCCGCGAACGCCTGGCGGCGTGCGAGGCGGGCGAACTCCGCGTGGTGGTCCACCACAGCGACCTCCTCGCCCTCACCCGCCCGATGGACGGGGCGGAGTCATGAGCGCGGAGACGGCGGGGGCGTCCCCCGCAAGGGCCCGCGGCCACTTGCGCGCCTCGGCGGCGTGGGTGACCGGGCGACGGCGGGGTGGCCGGGGGCGTGCCCCGGTGTCGCCCAAGCCCTCGCACCCTCGCGTACATCTGCGCACCTCGGTCGCGCGGTCCGCCCAGCGGCCGACCGCGCTCTCGGTGCCTACGGCTGCCCAGGTTCCGGCAGCCCTCACCGTCTCCGCCGCTCCCCAGCCCCCCACCGTCCCCCCAACCCCCCGCCGTGGCAACCTCCGTACCCATCTCGGCACCCTCGCCGGTGTCGCGATTCTCGCCGTCCTGTTCTGGCGGCTCGGTACCGGAGTCTTCCTCGACGGGCTCAGCAGAATCGATGCCCCGGCCGTGCTCGCCGCCGTCGGGATCGGTGTCGTCACGACCGTGTTCAGCGCGTGGCGCTGGCAGTTGGTGGCCCGGGGGCTGCGGATCCGGCTGCCGCTCGGGGCGGCCGTGGGCGACTACTACCGGGCACTGTTCCTGAACGCCGCCCTTCCCGGCGGCGTCCTCGGCGATGTGCACCGGGCGGTACGGCACGGGCGCAGCGCCGGTGACCTGGGCCGGGGCGTGCGCTCCGTGGTGCTCGAACGGGCCGCGGGACAGCTCGCGCTGGCCCTCGTCGGCGCCGTCGTCCTGCTGACCATGCCGTCCCCCGTGCGCGCCGAGGCCCGCCACTTCGCGCCGCTCGCGGCACTGGCCGCCCTCGGCGCGCTCGCGGTGGTCGTGGCCCTGCGGATGAGCCGCCCGCCGTCCCGCCGCGGACGCGTCCTGCGCGCCTCCCTCGACGAGGCCCGCGAGGGACTGCTGTCCCGCCGCAACTGGCCCGGCGTCGCGGTGTCCTCGGTCGTCGTGCTCGCCGGACACCTCGCCACGTTCGTCCTCGCGGCCCGGGTCGCGGGCAGCGACGCCTCCGTCGCCGTACTCCTGCCGCTGGCCGTGCTGGCGCTGCTGGCGATGAGCCTGCCGCTGAACGTGGGCGGCTGGGGGCCCCGGGAGGGCGTCACCGCCTGGGCGTTCGGCGCCGCCGGGCTCGGCGCGGGCAGCGGACTCGCCGTCGCCGTCGTCTACGGCGTGCTGTGCCTCGCGGCGAGCCTGCCCGGTGCGCTGGTGCTGGTCGGACGGCGCTGGGCGCCCTACTCTGCGCCCAGCACCGAGAAATACGCGGCGAAGGAATCCGACAGGCTCGACAGCAGTTCCTTCCCCTTTTCCGCCGAACCCAGGGAAGGACGGCCGATGACACCCGAATCGGTATAGGCGGACATACCGAGGGAGAGCAGATGACGCCGGTCGTCCGCGACGAAATCGGAGGTCTCGTATCCGGGCCGCAGCATTTCCGGATGCGTATGCAGAAGGATGGAGGTCTCTATTTCCCCCGCATGCATGTCGGTCAGCAGCGACGTGGTCACCCCGGCCCGCTCCCGCGCCTCTTCCCAGTCCTCCGCGGCCGGGAACAGCGCCATCCGCTCACCCCGCGCGGAGGACTCCTGAACGACATTGCCCAGTACGTAGTTTCCGCCGTGGCCGTTGACCACCACCAGGGCCTCCACACCCGAGCGGCGGAGCGAATCCGCTATGTCCCGTATCACCGCGTGAAGGGTCACCGAGGAGATGCTGACGGTCCCGGGCCAGGCCGCGTGCTCGTGCGAGCAGGAGATCGTCACTGGCGGAAGGAGGTGCACCGGGTACGCCTCGGCGATCGCCCCGGCGACCGCACAGGCGACCAGCGTGTCCGTGGCCAGCGGCAGGAAGGGCCCGTGCTGTTCGAAGCTGCCGACGGGAAGGACGGCGACCTGCCGTGAGACGCCCGCCCCGCGCGTCCGTACGTCCTCCGTGGTGTCCGCCGGCACCAGCCCGGATGCCGACCGCGTTCCCGAACCACTCATCTTTTCACGGCCTTTCGTCTCTGCTTAGGAACCAGATCATGACAGAAAAAGTTGGCGTACTCGGAAAGAAGTCTCCCAAGCGCACCGGCGTGGAACGCATTGTGAATGCCCCATTGCCCACGGTGTACGGAGAATTCCGCGCGGTCGGCTACATGGACCACGATCGCGGCGACGAGCAAGTGGCCCTGGTCCACGGCGACATCGGCACCGAGAACGTCCTGACCCGGCTGCATTCGGAGTGCCTGACCGGAGACGCCTTCGGCTCCCAGCACTGCGAGTGCGGCGACCAGCTGGCCTCCGCGCTGCGCGCGGTCGCCGCCGAAGGCCGCGGTGTCGTCGTCTACTTGCGCGGCCACGAGGGCCGCGGCATCGGACTGCTCGCCAAGCTGCGGGCGATGGCCCTCCAGGCGGAGGGCCTGGACACGGTGGAGGCGAACCTCGCCCTCGGCCTGCCCGTCGACGCCCGCGACTACGGCGCCGCCGCCGGCATCCTGGCCGACCTCGGCGTGCGGTCGGTCCGGCTGATGTCGAACAACCCGCGCAAGCGTGAGGCGTTGCTGGAGCACGGCATCACGGTCGCCGAGCAGGTCCCGCTGCTCATCCCGCCGTGCGAGAGCAACATCACCTATCTGCGCACCAAGCGCGAGCGCCTCGACCACCATCTGCCCCATCTGGACGCCGTGGCCCACTGGTCCTGATTCCGGCGGGGGCCGCCCGGATAGGAAGAGGGAATGACCGACGACGTCCTCTTCCTCTCCGGCGACCAGGTGACCCGGCTGCTCTCCTGGGACGCGGCCATCGCCTCGCAGCGCGCCGCTTTCGTCGCGCTCGGTTCCTCGGCCGCCGATCTGCCCGGGAAGATCATGCACCCGAGCCGCTTCGACGACAGCGTGATGTTCGCGTACCTCTCCCGGCTGTCCGCGGACACCGGACCGGTCGCGAAGATCGGCAGCGTCAACCCGGGCAACGCGGCCGCCGGGCTGCCCACCGTGCACGCCGTGGTCACCGCGCTCGACCCGGTGACCGGCCGCCTCGTCGCGGTGCTGGACGGCACCGCGCTGACCACCCTGCGCACGGCGGCGGGCAGCGCCGTCGCGGTCGACGCGCTGGCCGGCCCCGACAGCGCCGACCTCGCCGTCCTCGGCTCCGGCACCCAGGCCCTCGCCCACGTCCGCGCCCTCGCCCGGGTGAGGGACCTGAAGTCGGCACGGCTGTGGAGCCCGACCGAGCGCAACCGGACCCGCGCCGCCGAGACCCTGACGGCCGAACTGGGCATCGCCGTCGACCCGGTGAGCACCCCCGAGGAGGCCGTGCGAGACGCCTCGCTCGTCGCCGCCTGCACCCTCAGCACCACCCCGGTGGTCCACGGCGCGTGGCTGGCGCCGGGCTGCACGGTGGTCAGCGTCGGCTCCTTCGAACCGACCCGCCACGAGGTGGACGCCGAGGTCGTGCGGCGGTCGGCGGCCGTGGTGGTGGACGACCCGGAGAACGCCGCCCACCATGCCGGGCCCCTCGTGGCCGCCCGGCTGGCACCGGACGATCTGATCCCCCTCGGCGGCGTGCTCACCGGCGCCCGCACCGCCCGCACCGGGCCCGAGGACATCGTCTACTACAACAGCGTCGGCCTCGGCATCCAGGACGCCGCCGCGGCCTGGGCCGTGATCGACGCGGCGCGGGAGCCGGGCCGGTGAGGGCGGAGGTCGTGGTCGTGGGCGGCGGGGTGATGGGGGCGAGCATCGCCTGTCATCTGGCCCGCGCGGGGGTGCGGGACGTCGTTCTCGTCGAGCGGGACGAGCTCGCGGCCGGTTCCACCTCCAAGGCGGCCGGAGGGGTGCGGGCGCAGTTCTCCGACGAGCTGAACATCCGGCTCGGCGCCCGCAGCCTGGCGGCGTTCGACCGGTTCGAGGCGGACACCGGGCAGGACATCGGCCTGCACAAGGTCGGCTATCTGTTCCTGCTCTCCACCCCCGAGGAGGTCGCCTCCTTCGAGGCAGGAGTACGGCTCCAGAACTCCCTCGGTGTGCCGAGCCGGATGCTCGGCCCGGCCGAGGCGCGCGAGCTCTCCCCGCTGATCGTCACCGACGGACTGCTGGCCGCCGCCTACTCTCCCGACGACGGGCACTGCACCCCCGAGTCCGTCGTCCAGGGCTACGCGGCCACCGCCCGCCGCCACGGCGCGACCGTCCTCAGGCACACCGAGGTCACCGGCATCGACCTGCGCGGCGACACCATCACCGGAGTGCGGACGACCAAGGGCCCGATCGCCACCGGCACCGTGATCTGCGCGGCAGGTGCCTGGTCCCGGGCCGTCGGGGCGATGGCCGGTGCGGAGCTGCCGGTGGAGCCGCTGCGCCGCCAGATCGCGGTCACCGAACCGGTCGAGGGACTGCCGCCCGGCCTGCCCATGACCATCGACTTCACCACCAGCCTCTACTTCCACACCGAAGGTCCTGGCCTCCTCCTCGGCATGTCCGACCCCGACGAGCGCCCCGGCTTCGACACCAGCACCCACGACCGGTGGATCCCCCGGCTGTACCAGGCCATGGAGCGCCGCGCCCCCGCCCTGCTCGACCTGCGCCGCACCGGCGGCTGGGCGGGCCTGTACGAGCTCACCCCGGACCACAACGCCCTGATCGGCGAGGCGACTTCCGTCTCCCGCTTCCTGTACGCGACCGGCTTCTCCGGCCACGGCTTCCTCCAGGGCCCGGCCGTCGGCGAGGTCGTCCGTGACCTGTACCTCGGCCACGTACCCTTCGTGGACGTCAGCCCCTTGAGCGCCGACCGGTTCGCGGCCGACGCCCTGCGCCCGGAGGCCAACCGCGTATGACCGAACTCCATCTGTGGCTGCGACACGAGGTCCGCGCCACGGAACGCCGCACTCCCGTCGTCCCCGCCGACGCCCGGCGCCTCGTCGAGAACGGGGTGACGATGACCGTCGAGCAGTCGCCGCAGCGGATCTTCCCCGTCGAGGAGTACGAGAAGGCCGGCTGCCGGGTCGCCGAGGCGGGCTCGTGGGTGTCGGCGCCGGGTGACGCCGTCGTCGTAGGACTGAAGGAACTGCCCGACGGACCCGCCGAGTTGATTCACCGGCATGTCTTCTTCGGGCACGCGTACAAGGGGCAGCCTGGTGCCGGCGCGCTGCTCGGGCGGTTCGCGGCCGGGGGCGGGGCGCTGTACGACGTCGAGTATCTGGTGGACGAGGACGGGCGGCGGCTCGCCGCCTTCGGGTTCTGGGCCGGGTATCTCGGGGCCGCTCTCGCGGTGCTCCAGCACCGGGGGCGGCTCGACGCGCCGCTCGTGCCGACCGTCAAGGAGGAGCTGGACGCGCTGCTGCGGGGGGACGGGGAGTTCACCGCGCTGGTGATCGGCGCCCTGGGCAGGAGCGGTCGGGGTGCCGGTGAGGCGTTCCGGGTGGCCGGGGTCGAGCCGACCCGCTGGGATCTGGCGGAGACCCGCGAGTTGGACCGTTCCGCCCTGCTCGCGCACGACGTGATGGTCAACGCCGTGCTCGCCACCACCCCCATCCCGCCCTTCCTCCGGGACGAGGACCTCGACGATCCCGCCCGCAGACTGCGCACCCTGTGCGATGTCACCTGCGATGTCGGCTCGCCGCTGAACGTCCTGCCGGTCTACGACCGCACCACCGACTGGACCGCCCCGGCCCGTCGGCTGCGCGAGCAGCCGCCCCTGGATCTCATCGCCATCGACAACCTGCCGTCCCTGCTGCCGAGGGAGTCGAGCACCGACTTCTCGGCGGCCCTGATGCCACAGTTGCTCGGCTTCGGGAGCGGCGGGGCCTGGACGCGCTGTCTGGCCCGGTTCGAGCGGGCCCGTGGTGAAGTCGGTATCGAGGAAGGGGAGTTCCGCCGTGACTGACCTCGTTCCCGCGAGCGGCACCGTCCACTGGGTCGGCGCCGGGCTGTCCACCGGCAGCGGTCTGGCCCGGCTGTGCGAGACGGCCGGACGGGTCCGGCTGTGGCACCGCACCGAGGAGCGCGCCGCGGCGGCCCTGGCCGAGCGGGGCCTGACCGGACGCGCCGAGCCCCGCGCGTACACAGTCCCCGCGCTGACCGCCGAACTCGCCCCCGGCGATGTCGTCGTGTCGATGCTGCCCGCGCCCGAGCACGCCGGACTGCTGGCCGCCTGTGTGGCCCGGCGGGCCCACTTCGCCTGCTCCAGCTATGTGTCGGACGCCGTACTGGAACAGGTGCCCGCGGCGGCCGGGGCCGGTCTGGTCGTCCTCACGGAGGCGGGCCTCGACCCGGGCATCGACCACCTCTTCGCCCACTCCCTCGTCGCCCGCGCCCGCGAGGCCATCGGCGACGCCACGGCGGCCTCGTACCGGCTGACCTCGTACTGCGGCGGAGTCCCGGCCGAGCCGAACGACTTCCGGTATCGCTTCAGCTGGGCACCCGGCGGGGTGCTGGGCGCCCTGCGCTCACCCGCGCGCTACATCGAGGACGGGGTCGAGACCACGGCGGTCCGTCCCTGGGAGGCGACCCGGCGGCACACGGTGGAGGGCGAGGCGTTCGAGGTCTACCCCAACCGGGACAGCCTCCCCTTCGTCGCGCAGTACGAGCTGCCGCCGGAGTGGAAGCCCCGCACCTTCGTCCGCGGCACGCTGCGGCTGGAGGGCTGGCTGCGCGCCTGGGACTCGGTCTTCGAGGAGCTGAAGGGCGGCGACGACGACCGGATCGCCGCGCTGGCCCGGGAGTTGGCGGCGCGGTATCCCACGACGGACGCCGACCGGGACCGGGTGGTGCTGGCCGTCTCCCTCGATGTGCAGGGCACCGACGGGCAGACCTGGACGGGCGGCTGTCTGCTCGATCTGGTCGGCGACGAGGAGGAGAGCGCGATGGCCCGTTGTGTCTCCCGGCCGCTCGCCCTCGGTGTCACCCACATCCTGGACGGCTCACTGCCGCCGGGCCTGAGCCGTGCCGCGGAGACGGCGGCACGGTCGGCCCGGTGGCTGCGTGAACTGGCCCTGGACGGCCTGGAGTTCACGCTGCGGGTCAGTCGGTGACGGCTTCGTGCACCAGCCGCTTGAGGTCCGGGAACATGGTGTGTGAGGCCTTCGGCCGGACCTGCGTCATGAACTGGACCGTCAGATCGCGGACCGGGTCGATCCAGAAGGTCGTGGTCGCCGCGCCGCTCCAGCCGTAGGTGCCGAGGCTCGCGGGAGCCCTGGTGCGGGCCGGGTCGACGACCATGGAGACACCGAGGCCGAAGCCCATGCCGTCGTTGCCGGGTTCGTCATGGGCCGGGTGGCTGCCGAAGGAACGCAGGTCGGCGCCGCCCGGGAGGTGGTTGGAGGTCATCAGGTCGACCGTCTCCGGGGCGAGCAGCCGGGTGCCGTCGAGTTCGCCGCGGCGGCGCAGCAGCTCCATGAACCGGTGGATGTCGTGCGCCGAGGCCGCCATGCCGCCGCTGCCGGACAGGAACCGGGGACGGCCGTGCAGGGGCAGCCCGGGGATCGGGGTTATCCCGCCGCTCTCGGTCGCGCCGTACAACTCGGCGAGCCGGTCCGCCTGTTCGTCCGTGACGCAGAATCCGGCGTCGGTCATGCCGAGCGGGCCGAAGACGCGCTCGGCCATGAACTCGTCGAGCGGCTGCCCCGAGACGACCTCGATGACCCGGCCGAGGACATTGCTGGCGACCGAGTAGTTCCACTGCGTCCCCGGGTCGAACTGGAGCGGCAGGCTCGCGTACACGTCGACGGTCTCGGCCAGGTTCGAGCCGGGCAGCACCGCGGAGTCCAGGTGGGCGTCGCGATACAGGGCGTCGACCGGGTGGCAGTGGTAGAACGCGAAGGTCAGGCCCGCCGTGTGGGTCATCAGATGCCGGATCAGCAGCGGTCCCGCGGCCGGCCGGGTGCGGACGTCGGCGCCGGAGCCCGAGACGTGCACCCGCGGTGCGGCGAAGGCCGGGAGGTGGCGGCCCACCGGGTCATCGAGCCCGAGCCTGCCCTCCTCCACCAGCAGCAGCGCGGCGACGGAGGTGACCGGCTTGGTCATGGAGTAGATCCGCCAGAGCGTGTCGGCCGCCACCGGCCGTGCGGCGGCCACGTCCCGCAGACCGTGCGTGGTCAGATGGGCGACACGTCCGCCACGGGAGACGGCGACCAGGAAGCCGGGCAGGCGCCCCTCGTCGACGTAGTGGGCGAAGTACTGGTCGAGGCGGTCCAGCGCCTTGGGGTCCAGGCCGACCTCGCCCGGTTCGACCTGTTGTCGCAGCAGTGCCATCGCTCTCCTCACGAACGCGGGTGCCGAATGCTCCGGCCTACCCAGCCGGGGCGGCCCGCGATCTCATCGTCGCGCAGGAACACGTGTGCGGTCCCGCGGATCGCCGGGCTTCTTGTCGATCGAGGAGAAACGTCCCGGCAGGGCGTGGGCCGCCGCCATGCCGGCCACGGCGAGCGCGGCGAGGACCGCCAGCGGCAGCCGGGTACCCCCGTCGGCCGCCATGAGAGTGGTCGCCGCGGCGACGCCCAGGACCGGCCCGACGTTCATCGCGGTCTGCTGGAGCCCGCCCGCCACACCCGCCGACTCGACGGCGGCCTCCCGTACGACGACATGCGTGGCCGCCACCATCACCGTGCCGAACCCGGCCCCCAGCAACCCGAAGCCGGTGCCGAGGCCCAGGGTGTCCGACGCACGCGAGAGCAGCAGGATCCCCGCGCCGAGGAGGGCGAGCGCCGCCAGGGTGGTCCGGCGGGCCCCGACCCAGCGCAGCAGCACCGCGCAACAGGGCGCGGCGGCCACCATCAGCACGGCCAGCGGCAGACAGTGCAGCGCGGTCCGCCACGGGTCGAGGCCGAGGGTGTCCTGGAGGAGGTACGTGCCGGCGAACAAGGTGCCGGACAGCGCGGCCGAGGCGGCGGCCAGCGTGCCCAGCGCCGCGCCGACGGCCCGTTTGCCGATGACGTCCGGCGGCAGCAACGGGCTTGCCGTACGGCGTTCGTGACGCAGGAACAGGGCTCCGGCGACCGCCGTCACCAGCAGGACGGGCGCCTGCTCCGGCAGGGCGACCAGGGCGTGCACCAGCGTGGCCAGGGTCGCCGCGAGCAGGAGCGCGCCGGGCAGGTCGAGCCGGACCGGGGACGTGGGGCGCGGGGTGCGGACGGCGAGGGCGAGCGCGCCGAAGACGAGCGCGGGCAGCACGTTCAGGAAGAACACGGCCCGCCAGCCGGAACCGGCCACCAGCGCCCCGCCCACGAGCGGACCGGCGGCGGCCGCCAACCCGATGGCGGCGGTCCGTACGGCGATCGGCGTCCGCAGCCGGTCCGGCGGGTAGGCGGCCCGCAGCATCCCGAGCGTGGTCGGCTGCAGCAGCGCGCCGAACACGCCCTGCACGACCCGGAGTCCGATCACCGCGCCGATCCCGGACGCCAGTGCGATGCTCGCGGACGCGGCGCCGAAGCCGAGCATGCCGACGGCGAACAGCCGGTGGTGGCCGAACCGGTCGCCCAGTCGCCCGCCGAACACCAACAGGCTGGCCACCGCCACCAGATAGCCGGTGCTCGTCCACTGGACCTGAGCGTGACTCGCCCCCAGATCGCGCTGGAGCGCGGGCTGCGCCATGGTGAGCACGGTGCCGTCCAGGGCAACGATCACCGCTCCCGCCACGCTCGCGGCCAGCGTGAGACGAGGGTTCACGTCTCGTCCGGCCCGAGGTAGACCACCAGCACCGCATCCACCATGCGGTCGAAGTCCTGGGTGCCGACGGCGAGTTGCAGACTGCCCCAGCCCCACAGCTGGCCCACGCCGTGCAGGTTCGCCCACAGCGCGCCCCCGACCAGCCGGGCGTCGACGTCGGGGCGGACCCGGCCCACCAGCTCCACCAGCCGCCCGAACAGCGGCAGGCTGTGATCGCGCAGACCCAAGTGGCCGCTCTTCAGCAGATCGTGACGGAACATCAGCTCGTACATCCCGCGGCGCTCCACCGCGAACCGCAGATAGGCGTGGGCCAGCGCGGCCAGCCGGGCCCGCGGACCGCCGTTGTCGTCGGCGGCCCGCGTCGCCCTGTCCGCCAGCTCGACGAAGCCGCGGCGCGCGATGGCCGACAACAGCTCCAGATGCGTGGGGAAGTAGCGGCGCGGCGCCCCGTGCGAGACACCTGCCCGGCGGGCGATCTCCCGCAGGGTGAGCGCCTGGACGCCCTCGGCGGCGACCAGTTCCACCCCCACGTCGACCAGTCGTTCTCGTAGTCCTGCCTCGGATTCCGACATGTGCAGTGTCTATCAGGATTGGTAGACACTGTCTACGGATGGCTGCCGGGGGAACGTGGGGGACCGCCCGGGCGTTACCCGGACATGACTCAGGACCGGACTGAAGAGGACTTGCTGCACCTGCTCTCCGCGGGCCACGGCGGCGTACTGGTCACCCTCAAGCGCGACGGCCGCCCCCAGCTGTCGAACGTCGCCCACGCCTACTACCCCGACGAACGGATCATCCGGGTCTCCCTCACGGACGACCGTGCCAAGACCCGTAATCTGCGCCGGGATCCGCGGGCCTCCTACCACGTGACCAGCGCCGACCGCTGGGCGTACACGGTGGCCGAGGGCACCGCCGATCTCACGCCGGTCGCCAAGGACCCGCACGACGACACCGTCGAGGAGCTGATCCGGCTGTACCGGGACGTCCAGGGCGAGCACCCCGACTGGGACGACTTCCGCGCCGCGATGGTCCGCGACCGGCGGCTGGTGCTGCGCCTGAAGGTGGAGCGGGCGTACGGAATCCCCGGCCGATGACCGCGTCCTAGGTCGCTCGGCGCAGGGCCGATGGCCGATGGTGCGGCGACTCCGCCCTGCCTAGGCTGCCCGGGAGAGCAGGAAGCCCGTCACCAGCCAGGACAAGAGGACCCGATGCCCGTCAACGGCCGCAGTCACCTCCGTATCGCCCGCCCGTCCCGCGACCTGGCCGCCGCCGAGCGGTTCTGGGGCGAGGGGCTGGGGCTGAGCGTCGTATGGCGGGCGGAGGGCGGGTCCGAACCCGGGGAGCACGATCTGCTGATGCTCGGCTGGCCCGACGCCGACTGGCATCTCGAACTCGTCCATGAGCCCGCCCGGCCCGTGGAGCCCCGGCCCACCGAGGAGGACCTCCTCGTGATCTACGTCGACGGGCCCGTGCCGGAGGAGCTGGTGGCGCGGCTCGAAACGCACGGCGGCAAGCGGGTTGCCTCGCCCAACCCGTACTGGAACCAGTGGGGCGTCACGGTCGAGGACCCCGACGGCTACCGGCTCGTCCTGTGCGAGCGGGGCTGGTCCAACGCGTGACGGCCCGGACCCCGGAGCCTGCGTGGCATCCGGGGTCCGGGACGGTCGGGTCGTCGTCGGGTCAGGCCGTCACCGTCTCCGGCTGGGCCGCCGCCACGGGCGTGCGCTCCCCGAGGTGTTCCGTCGGCACCTTGTGGGTCTCGCGGGCCGAGATCGCGGCGATCACCGGTGGGACACAGAGGGCGGCCGTGAACAGGGCCACCGCCGACCAGTTGTCGCCGTCCGGGCCCGCGATCTGCGCCGCGAAGGTCACCGCGAAACCGGCGACCGCGAAGCCGATCTGGGTACCGATCGCCATGCCGGACAGCCGGACCCGGGTGGAGAACATCTCGCCGTAGAACGACGGCCACACGCCGTTCGCGGCGCTGTAGACGACACCGAAGGTCACTATGCCGAGGAGCAGGGTCAGCGGGTAGTTGCCCGTCGAGATCGACCACAGGTAGAGGAACATCATCGCCGCGCTGCCCGCCGCGCCGGCCAGGAAGACCGGACGGCGCCCGATCCGGTCCGACAGCGTGGCCCACAGCGGGATCGCGGCGAGCGCGACCAGGTTGGCCAGCGCGCCCACCCACAGCATCGACGAACGGCTCATGCCGACGGAGTCGCTCGTCGCGTACGCCAGCGCCCACACCGTGAAGATCGTGCTCACCGAGGCCACCAGCGCGGCCGCCACCACCCGCAGCACATCCGCCCAGTGCTCGCGCATCAGCACCGCCAGCGGCAGCTTGACCACGCCCTCCGTCGCCGCCTGCTGCTCGAAGGCCGGGGTCTCGTCCAGCTTGCGGCGGATGACATAGCCGACCACGGCGACCGCGATGCTCATCCAGAACGGCACCCGCCAGCCCCACGACAGCAACTGCTCCTCGGGGAGCGCCGCGATCGGGATGAAGACGAGGGTGGCGAGCAGCTGGCCGCCCTGGGTGCCGCTGAGGGTGAAGCTGGTGAAGAAGCCGCGCCGGTTCGGTGGCGCGTGTTCCAGCGTCATCGAGTTCGCGCTGGCCTGCTCGCCGGCCGCCGAGATGCCCTGCAGGACCCGGCAGAGCACCAGCAGCACGGGAGCGAGCGTGCCGACCTGGTCCCGGGTGGGCAGACAGCCGATCAGGAACGTCGACAGGCCCATCAGGATCAGCGTGAAGACCATGATCTTCTTACGGCCGAGGCGGTCGCCGTAGTGGCCGAGGAAGAGCGCGCCGACCGGCCGGGCCGCGTACGCCACACCGAAGGTGGCCAGCGACAGCAGGGTCGCGGTGGCCGGGTCGGACTCGTCGAAGAAGACCTCGGGGAAGATCAGGGCGGCCGCGCTGCCGTAGATGAAGAAGTCGTAGTACTCCAGGGCGCTGCCGATCCAGGCAGCGGTCGCGGCTTTCTTCGGCTGCCCGGGCGGGGCGGCTGGGGTGGGGACGGACACGGCGGCTCCTTTGAGGGAACTCCAACGTAGGCGGAGTGAGCGGAGGGGAGAAGGGCCGGTTCTTCGGCTAATTAACCCACTGGATAGTTAGTCCCGGTGGGAAGGGATGTTGCGCCCGCGTTTCCCAGGTGTCAAGGGGTCCTGCCGTACGAGCCGGGACCGGGCGCTCCGCGCGCCCGGTGTCCGGGTCAGTCCGCCGCGCGCTCCGCGGTCAGGTAGGCGATCACCATGTCGCCGAGCATGGTGCGGTAGTGCTCGCGCTGGGCGGGGTCGATCAGGTCGCGGCCGAACAGCGCGCCGAAGGTGTGCCGGTTGGCGACCCGGAAGAAGCAGAACGAACTAATCATCGCGTGCAGGTCGACGGCGTCGACGTCGGCCGTGAACAGCCCGGACTCCTGCCCCGTCGCCAGGATCCGGCGGATCACGTCCAACGCCGGGGAGCCGATCCTGCCGAGCTTCTCGGAGGCGGCGATGTGCTCGGCGCCGTGGATGTTCTCGATGCTGACCAGGCGGATGAAGTCGGGGTGCGCCTCGTGGTGGTCGAAGGTCAGCTCCGCCAGCCGCCGGATCGCCGCGACCGGGTCCAGATGGTCGACGTCGAGCTGCTGCTCGGCCTCGCGGATCACCCCGTACGCCCTCTCCAGGACCGCCGTGAACAGCTGCTCCTTGCCGCCGAAGTAGTAGTAGATCATCCGCTTCGTGGTGCGGGTGCGGGCGGCGATCTCGTCGACCCGGGCGCCGTCGTAGCCGGCGCGCGCGAACTCCTGGGTCGCCACGTCGAGGATCTCGGCCTGGGTGCGGGCGGCGTCACGGATGCGTCCGCCGTGCGATGCCTGTTCGTCGACGCTGGTCATCGGGTTCCTTCGGGCGAGGGACGGGTGTCGCGATTGTAAGAGCTGGGCGCCGGCGACTTCCTCTGCCCGGGGAAGGGTGCTATGACTAACGTACTAGTTCGTACATTAGCTGCCACTGGAGGTCCGCGGTGCCCAAGGACTCGTATCTCGTCGGACTGATCGGCTCCGGAATCGGACCCTCGCTCAGCCCGGCCCTCCACGAGCGGGAGGCCGACCGGCAGGGCCTGCGGTATCTGTACCGGCTGATCGACATCGAGGTGCTCGGCGTACCGCCGGAGCGGGTCGGCGACCTGGTGCGGGCGGCGCGGGAGCTGGGCTTCGACGGGCTCAACATCACGCATCCCTGCAAGCAGCTCGTCATCGAGCACCTCGACGCGCTGTCGCCGCAGGCCGAGGCGCTGGGTGCGGTCAATACGGTCGTGTTCGAGGGCGGTGGCCGGGCCGTCGGCCACAACACGGATGTCACCGGGTTCGCGGCGTCGTTCGCGCGAGGGCTGCCCGATGTTTCCCTGGAGCGGGTCGTCCAGCTCGGTGCGGGCGGTGCGGGGGCGGCGGTAGCGCATGCCACCCTCACGCTCGGCGCGGAGTGCGTCACTGTCGTCGACGCGATGCCCGAGCGGGCGGCCGACCTCGCCGACTCCCTGAACCGGCACTTCGGGGAGGGCCGCGCTGCTTTTGGTTCCCCCGACCGTCTCGCCGAGCTGCTCACCGAGGCCGACGGCATCGTGCATGCCACGCCTACGGGTATGGCCGCGCACCCTGGGCTGCCCTTCCCGGCGGAGCTGCTGCATCCGGGGCTGTGGGTCGCCGAGGTGGTGTACCGGCCGCTGGAGACCGAGCTGTTGCGCACCGCCCGGGAGCTGGGCTGCGCCACGCTCGACGGCGGTGGCATGGCCGTCTTCCAGGCCGTGGACGCGTTCCGGCTGTTCACCGGGCGGGAGCCGGACAGCGCACGGATGCTCGCGGAGTTCGCCGCGCTGACCGACGCCATGGCCGCCCCGCAATAAGCCCCCGCACCAAGCCCCCGCAGCAAGAGAGGTACCGACGTGCGTACGTCCATCGCCACCGTCTCTCTCAGCGGATCCCTCACCGAGAAGCTCACCGCCGCCGCCCGGGCCGGATTCGACGGTGTGGAGATCTTCGAGAACGACCTGCTGGCCAGCCCGCTCACCCCGGAGGAGATCCGCGCCCGCTGTGCGGACCTGGGGCTGACCATCGACCTCTATCAGCCGATGCGGGACATCGAGGCCGTGCCGGAGGACGTCTTCGTCGGCAGTCTGCGGCGGGCCCGGCACAAGTTCGAGCTGATGGGGCGCCTCGGTGCCGACACCGTGCTCGTCTGTTCCAGTGTTTCCCCGCAGGCGGTGGCCGACGATGCCCTCGCCGCCCGTCAGCTCGGTGAACTCGCCGATCTTGCACAGGACTTCGGCATTCGCGTCGCCTACGAGGCGCTGGCCTGGGGGCGGCACGTCAGTACGTACGACCACGCCTGGCGCATCGTCGAGCAGGCCGGGCATCCGGCGCTCGGGACCTGCCTGGACAGCTTCCACATCCTCTCCCGGGGCTCGGACCCGAAGGGCATCGAGGACATCCCCGGCGAGAAGATCTTCTTCCTGCAACTGGCCGACGCCCCCCTGCTCGGTATGGACGTCCTCCAGTGGAGCCGCCACCACCGCTGCTTCCCCGGCCAGGGCGGCTTCGACATCACCGGGCTCGTGCGGCATGTGCTGCGCGCCGGGTACGACGGACCCCTGTCGCTGGAGGTCTTCAACGACGTCTTCCGGCAGTCCGAGGCGGGCTCTACCGCCGTGGACGCCCGGCGCTCCCTGCTGGTTCTGCAGGAGTCGGTGGGCCTGGCCGAACCGCCCGCATCCGTCGTCCCCACCGGGGTCGCCTTCGCCGAATTGCTCACCCCGGACGCCGAACCGGTCGCCGCGGTCCTGTCCGCGCTGGGCTTCGCCCGCACCGCCCGCCACCGCGGCAAGCCCGTCGACCTCTGGCAGCAGGGGCAGGCCCGGGTCCTGGTCAACACCGGCGGCGCCGCCCGCCGGGAAGGCGCCCAACTCGCCGCGATCGGCCTGGAGTCACCCGACCCAGCGGGCGCCGCCCGGCGTGCCGAGGCCCTGCTCGCCCCGGTGCTGCCGCGCCGCCGCGCCCCCGAGGACGCGGCCCTGGACGCGGTCGCCGCCCCCGACGGCACCGAACTCTTCTTCTGCGGCGCCCCGTCCGACTGGCGCGGCGACTTCGAGGACGTGCCGCACACCCCCGCGGCCGGCTCCGTGACCGGCGTCGATCATCTCGCGCTCACCCAGCCCTGGCACCACTTCGACGAGGCCACCCTCTTCCACCGCAGTGTGCTGGGCCTGGACGCGCAGCCGAGCGTGGACGTCGCAGACCCGTACGGACTGCTGCGCAGCCGCGCCGTCACCAACGCCGACGGCAGCGTCCGGATCGCCCTGACCGTCGGCGCGGCACCGGGCGACGACACGGTCCACGACCGGCACATCGCGCTGGCCACGGACGATGTCGTCGCCGCGGCGCGCCGCTTCCGCGCGGCCGGCGGGCTCCTGCTCCCGGTCCCGGCCAACTACTACGACGACCTCGCGGCCCGATTCGACCTCACCGACGGCGATTTGGAGACCTACCGCGAACTCGGCATCCTCTACGACCGGGACACGGGTGGCGTCTTCCGGCACTGCTACACCCGGACCGTGGGCCGCGTCTTCTTCGAACTCGTCCAGCGCGACGCGGCCTATCAGGGCTACGGCGCCCCGAACGCGCCGGTGCGGCTGGCCGCGCAGCACGCGGTACGGGCCGTCACTGGCGGCTGACGGTCCGGGTCACACCGGCCAGGATCGTCGTGGCGAGGATCCAGCCCGCCAGGACCAGGACGTAGGACAGCCACTGGGACCAGCCCTCGGGCGCGTAGGCCGCCTCCTGGCCGAAGGAGATCACCGGCACCAGCAGGTCAAGGGCGAAGAACACCGGGTTGAACTCCGGCGCCTCGGCGGGCTTGAGGGCGGGCGGCCGGTCCAGCGCGAAGGCCACCGAGCCGACCGCGAGCAGGGACAGCAGCCAGGCGAACGCGCGCAGCGGACGGAAGCCGTAGCCGACGGCGGCGTCCTGGACATGGCCCCAGAGGCGGCCGTACCAGGAGAGCGTGGACCGGTGGCGGCGCTGCTTGGCGAGCTGGACGCGCCGGGCGGCGTGGTCGTCGCCGCTGCGCCGGTAGGCGGCGGTCAACTGCTCGTAGCCGTGCGGGTCGTAGGTGGTGCCGTCGCGGACCAGCATCGGCAGCCGGCGCTCGACGGGCTCGTGCGGGGTGAGGAAGGTGTAGGTGAGGTCCAGTATCCGCACCTCGTCGGGGAGCATCTCCGGCTCCAGGTCGAGCTGTTCGATCTGGGCGCGGCGCAGATTGAGCCGGCCCGTGATCCGCGGTCCCTCGCGCAGCCAGAGTTCGCCGATGACGACGCTGCTGGCGCGCAGCGCGGTGTTGCCGGGGTTCGACAGGGTCGTCCGCAGCAGGTCGAGGCGCCCGGGTATACGGGCACCGCGCAGGTCGATGCGGCCCTCGGCCCGCAGTCGCCGCCCGAGCACATTGGTGCCGACGTCCAGGGACTCGGCGTCGAGCGCGGTGCCGCCGGGGTGGCTCAGCCGGGCGTCCTCCAGATTGACCGATCCGGCCACCCGCGCGCCGCCGAGCCGGATACCGCCCTCGGTGTGCAGTCCCGGCGCGCACAGATCGTCCTCGACGGTGATCTGGCTGAGCCGCAGCACCGGCAACTCCGGTTCGGCGGCGACGAGTCGGGCCCGCTCCAGGAAGAGCGCTCCGGCGATCTGCGAGCCGCCGAGGTGGACCGAGCCGTCGATACGGCAGCCGGTGAGCCTGAGGCTGCCGTCCACGCGGACGCGGGCCGCCGACAGTCCGGGCAGCACGGAGTCGCTGAGGTTGAGGTACTTCAGCTGGGCGCCGGACAGGTCGGGTGCCGTGTCGAAGTGACACTGGCTCAGCCGGACGACGCTGTCGACGGTCGCGTACCGCAGGTCCAGGACGCCGGTGACGTAAGCGCCCGCGAGTTTGACGGCGGCGATCTCGCCCGGCTCGTGCGGCCCGTTCAGCAGCAGCGCCCGCAACACCCGTGCGCGGACGGTGCGTTCGGGGGCGCGGTCGTCGGCGCCGGTGTCCCGGAGGTCCACCGCGGTACCGGTGGCGAAGGCCCGCCAGACGCGCTGTTCGGCCGGTGTCAGATCGTTGATCTCCATCAGCCGCGACTCTGGCGGGCCGTGTGGGCGGTGTCAAACCTCTATGCGCCCACGGCCGGACCTACTTCGACTCGACGGCGTGGCCGCCGAACTGGTTGCGCAGGGCCGCGATCATCTTCATCTGCGGGGAGTCGTCCTGGCGGGACGCGAACCGCGCGAACAGGGACGCCGTGATCGCGGGCAGCGGTACGGCGTTGTCGATGGCCGCCTCGACGGTCCAGCGGCCCTCTCCGGAGTCCTCCGCGTAGCCGCGCAGCTTGTCCAGGTGCTCGTCCTCGTCGAGGGCGTTGACCGCCAGGTCCAGCAGCCAGGAGCGGATGACCGTGCCCTCCTGCCAGGAGCGGAAGACCTCGCGGACGTCCGTCACCGAGTCGACCTTCTCCAGCAGCTCCCAGCCCTCGGCGTAGGCCTGCATCATGGCGTACTCGATGCCGTTGTGGACCATCTTGGAGAAGTGCCCGGCGCCGACCTTGCCCGCGTGGACATAGCCGTACGGGCCCTCGGGCTTGAGCGCGTCGAAGACGGGCTGCACCTTGGCGATGTGCTCGGCGTCGCCGCCGACCATCAGCGCGTAGCCGTTCTCCAGGCCCCACACGCCCCCGGAGACACCGGCGTCGACGAAGCCGATGCCCTTCTCGCCGAGCTCGCGGGCGTGCTTCTCGTCGTCGGTCCAGCGGGAGTTGCCGCCGTCGACCACGATGTCGCCGGGGGAGAGGAGCTGCCCCAGTTCGTCCACGACGGACTGGGTGGCGGCGCCCGCCGGGACCATCACCCAGACCACACGGGGTCCTTCGAGCCGCTCGACCAGTTCGGAGAGGGAGGTGACGTCGGCGAGGTCCGGGTTGCGGTCGTAGCCGACGACGGTGTGGCCCGCGCGGCGGATCCGCTCGCGCATGTTGCCGCCCATCTTGCCGAGGCCGATGAGTCCGAGCTGCATTTCAGTGCACTTCCTTCAGTTCACGGTAGGCGGCCACGAGGGCAGCGGTGGAGGAGTCGAGGCCGGGGACCTCAGCGCCGTCGGTGAGGGCGGGCTCGACCCGCTTGGCGAGGACCTTGCCGAGCTCCACGCCCCACTGGTCGAAGGAGTCGATGTTCCAGACGGCGCCCTGGACGAACACCTTGTGCTCGTAGAGGGCGATCAGCTGGCCGAGCACCGACGGGGTCAGTTCGCGGGCGAGGATCGTGGTCGTCGGGTGGTTGCCGCGGAAGGTGCGGTGCGGCACCTGCTCCTCGGCCACGCCCTCCGCGCGGACCTCCTCGGCGGTCTTGCCGAAGGCGAGCGCCTGTCCTTGCGCGAACAGGTTGGCCATCAACAGGTCGTGCTGCGCCTTGAGTTCGTCGTCCAGCTCGTCGACCGGACGGGCGAAGCCGATCAGGTCGGCCGGGATCAGCTTGGTGCCCTGGTGGATCAACTGGTAGTAGGCGTGCTGCCCGTTGGTGCCGGGCGTGCCCCACACCACCGGGCCGGTCTGCCAGTCCACCGGGTGCCCGTCGCGGTCAACGGACTTGCCGTTGGACTCCATGTCGAGCTGCTGGAGGTAGGCGGTGAACTTGGACAGGTAGTGGCTGTACGGCAGCACCGCGTGCGACTGGGCGTCGTGGAAGTTGCCGTACCAGATGCCCAGCAGGCCCAGCAGCAGCGGGGCGTTGGCCTCGGCGGGGGCGGTCCTGAAGTGCTCGTCGACCAGCCGGAAGCCGTCGAGCAGTTCGCGGAACCGCTCGGGACCGATGGCGATCATCAGGGAGAGGCCGATCGCCGAGTCGAAGGAGTAGCGGCCGCCGACCCAGTCCCAGAACTCGAACATGTTGTCCGGGTCGATGCCGAACCCGGTGACCTTCTCGGCGTTCGTCGACAGGGCGACGAAGTGCCGGGCGACCGCCTTCTCCTCGCCGCCGAGCCCGGCCAGCAGCCAGGAGCGGGCCGAGGTGGCGTTGGTGATGGTCTCGATGGTGGTGAAGGTCTTGGAGGCGACGATGAACAGGGTCTCCGCCGGGTCCAGGTCGCGTACCGCCTCGTGCAGGTCGGCGCCGTCGACGTTCGACACGAAGCGGAACGTCAACTCCCGTGCGGTGAACGGCCGCAGCGCCTCGTAGGCCATCGCGGGCCCGAGGTCGGAGCCGCCGATGCCGATGTTGACGACGTTCCTGATCCGCTTGCCGGTGTGGCCGGTCCAGGCGCCGGAGCGGACGCGGTCGGCGAAGTCGCTCATCTTGTCGAGGACCGCGTGCACGCCCGGTACGACGTTCTCGCCGTCCACCTCGACCACCGCGTCCGGCGCCGCACGCAACGCGGTGTGCAGAACCGCCCGGTCCTCGGTGATGTTGATGCAGTCACCGCGGAACATGGCGTCGCGCAGCCCGAACACATCGGTGGCGGCGGCCAGTTCCTGAAGCAGGGCGAGCGTCTCGTCGTTGACGAGGTGCTTGGAGTAGTCGATCCGCAGATCACCGACCCGTACCACATACCGCTCGGCCCGCTCGGGGTCCGCGGCGAAGAGGTCACGCAAGTGGTCGTGCCACTCGGCGCGGTGGTCCTCCAGGGCGGTCCACTGGGGCCGCCGGGTGAGCTTCGGGGAGTCAGACATGAGAGGAGTTCTCCTTGGCGGCCTCGCCCCGCAGGGCGACGGCGTACATCTCGTCCGCGTCGAGGCGCCTGAGCTCCTCGGCGATGAGTTCGGAGGTGGTGCGGACCTTCAGCGCGAGGGTCCGCGAGGGCTGGCCCGGCAGGGACAGCGTGGCCAGCGGGCCCTCGGGGCGGTCGATGACGATCTCGCCGCCGGCGGTGCCGAGGCGCACGGCGGTGACGACCGGACCGGCGGTGACGACCCGGTCGATCTTCACGTTCAGCCGGGCCTCCAGCCAGCGGGCGAGGAGTTCGGCGGCCGGGTTCTCGGCCTCGGCCTCCACCGCCCCCGAGATGATCTGGGTCCGTGCCTGGTCCAGCGCCGCGGCCAGCATCGAGCGCCACGGGGTCAGCCGGGTCCAGGCGAGGTCGGTGTCACCGGGCGCGTAGGAGCGGACCCGGGTCTCCAGCACCTCGAAGGGGTTCTCCACCGCGTACAGATCGGTGATCCGGCGCTGGGCGAGCGCGCCCAGCGGGTCCTTGGCCGGGTTCTTGGGCGCCTCCACCGGCCACCACACGACCACCGGGGCGTCCGGCAGCAGCAGCGGCAGGACGACCGAGTCGGCGTGGTCGGACACCTCGCCGTAGGTCCGCAGGATGACCGTCTCGCCGGTGCCGGCGTCGGCGCCCACCCGGACCTCCGCGTCCAGCTTGGAGGACTGGCGGTCGCGCGGGGTGCGGGCGTGCCGCTTGATGACGACCAGGGTGCGCGAGGGGTGCTCGTGCGAGGCCTCCTCGGCCGCCTTGATGGCGTCGTAGGCGTTCTCCTCGTCCGTGACGATCACCATCGTCAGGACCATGCCCACGGCGGGGGTGCCGATGGCGCGGCGGCCCCGCACAAGGGCCTTGTTGATCTTGCTTGCCGTGGTGTCGGTCAGGTCGATCTTCATGGCCTGCGCCAGCTCCGTCCGTCTCGTGCGAGCATCTCGTCGGCTTCCCCGGGTCCCCAGCTTCCCGAGGCGTACTGCGCCGGCTTGCCGTGCCGCGCCCAGTACTCCTCGATGGGGTCGAGGATCTTCCAGGACTCTTCCACTTCCTGGTGACGGGGGAACAAATTGGCGTCGCCGAGCAGGACGTCCAGGATGAGGCGTTCGTACGCCTCCGGGCTGGACTCGGTGAACGACTCGCCGTAGGCGAAGTCCATCGTCACGTCCCGGATCTCCATCGAGGTGCCGGGCACCTTGGAGCCGAAGCGGACGGTGATGCCCTCGTCGGGCTGGACGCGGATGACGATCGCGTTCTTGCCCAGCTCCTCCGTGGCGGTGCGGTCGAAGGGGGAGTGCGGGGCCTGCTGGAAGACCACCGCGATCTCGGTGACCCGGCGCCCGAGGCGCTTTCCGGTACGCAGGTAGAACGGCACTCCGGCCCAGCGGCGGTTGTCCACCTGGAGCTTGACGGCGGCGTAGGTGTCGGTCGTCGAGGACGGGTCGATACCGTCCTCCTGGAGGTAGCCGCGCACCTTCTCGCCGCCCTGCCAGCCCTCCGCGTACTGCCCGCGCACGGTGTGCCGCCCCAGGTCCTCGGGCAGCTTCACGGCCTTGAGGACCTTCAGCTTCTCCGTCAGCAGCGAACCGGCGTCGAACGCGGCCGGTTCCTCCATCGCGGTGAGCGCCATGAGCTGCAGGAGGTGGTTCTGGATGACGTCACGGGCCGAGCCGATGCCGTCGTAGTAGCCCGCCCGGCCGCCGATGCCGATGTCCTCGGCCATGGTGATCTGGATGTGGTCGACGTACGACCGGTTCCAGATCGGCTCGAACATCTGGTTGGCGAAGCGCAGCGCCAGGATGTTCTGGACGGTCTCCTTGCCCAGGTAGTGGTCGATCCGGAAGACCTGCTCCGGGTCGAACACATCGTGCACGATCGTGTTGAGCTCCTCGGCCGACCTCAGATCGTGGCCGAACGGCTTCTCGATGACCGCGCGCCGCCAGGAGCCCTCGGGGGCGTCGGCGAGGCCGTGCTTCTTCAGCTGCTGGACGACCTTGGGGAAGAACTTCGGCGGTACGGAGAGATAGAAGGCGTAGTTGCCGCTCGTGCCCCGGGAGGCGTCCAACTCGTCGACGGCCGACCGCAGTTGCTTGAACGCCGTGTCGTCGTCGAAGTCGCCCGGGATGAACCGCATGCCCTCGGCGAGCTGCTGCCAGACCTCCTCGCGGAAGGGGGTGCGGGCGTGCTCGCGGACGGCGTCGTGCACGACCTGCGCGAAGTCCTGGTCCGCCCAGTCCCGGCGGGCGAACCCGACGAGGGAGAAGCCCGGGGGCAGCAGACCGCGGTTGGCGAGGTCGTAGACCGCCGGCATCAGCTTCTTGCGGGACAGGTCGCCGGTGACACCGAAGATGACGAGGCCCGAGGGGCCCGCGATCCGCGGCAGCCGCCGGTCGCGCGCGTCGCGCAGCGGGTTGGTCGGGTCGGCGGTCATTCGGCCTGCGCTCCCTTGCTGTCCAGGGACTTGGCGACCGCGTCCAGCAGCTCCTGCCAGGCGGTCTCGAACTTGGCGACGCCCTCGTCCTCCAGCCGGGTGACGACCTCGTCGTAGGAGATGCCGAGGCGCTCCACGGCGGCCAGGTCGGCGCGGGCCTGCGGGTAGCCGCCGGTGACGGTGTCGCCGGTGATCCGGCCGTGGTCGGCGGTGGCGTTCAGGGTGCCCTCCGGCATGGTGTTGACCGTGCCGGGCGCGACCAGTTCGTCGACGTAGAGGGTGTCCTTGTACGCCGGGTCCTTCACCCCGGTGGAGGCCCACAGCGGGCGCTGCCGGTTGGCGTCGTCGGCGGCCAGCTTCAGCCAGCGGTCGGAGGCGAAGACCTCCTCGTACGCCTGGTAGGCGAGGCGGGCGTTGGCGAGGGCGGCGCGGCCCTTGAGGGCGAGTGCCTCCTCGGTGCCGAGGGCAGTCAGCCGCTGGTCGATCTCGCTGTCCACGCGGGAGACGAAGAAGGACGCGACCGAGTGGATCGGGGCGAGGCCGAGCCCCTTGTCCTTGGCCTGCTCCAGGCCCGCGAGGTAGGCGTCCATGACCTCGCGGTAGCGCTCCAGGGAGAAGATCAGCGTGACGTTGACGCTGATGCCCTCGGCGAGGACCGCGGTGATGGCGGGCAGACCCGCCTCGGTCGCCGGGATCTTGATCATGACGTTGGGGCGGTCGACCAGCCAGGCGAGCTGCCTGGCCTCGGCGACGGTGGCCGCCGTGTCGTGGGCGAGCCGCGGGTCGACCTCGATGGAGACCCGGCCGTCCCGGCCGCCGGTCGCGTCGTACACGGGCCGCAGGATGTCGGCGGCGGCACGGACGTCGGCGGTGGTCATCATGCGTACGGCCTCGTCGACCGTGACGCCCCGCACCGCGAGGTCGGCGAGCTGCTCCTCGTAGCCCTCGCCGGAGCCGATCGCGGCCTGGAAGATGGACGGGTTGGTGGTGACGCCCACCACGTGCTGGGTGGCGAGGAGTTCGGCGAGGTTGCCGGAGGCGATCCGCTTACGGGACAGGTCGTCCAGCCAGATGGAGACACCCTCGTCGGAGAGGCGCTGGAGTGCTTCGGTCACTGTGATCATCTTCTTTCTGGCGGTCGGATCAACCACGGGCGGCAGCGAGCGATTCCCGCGCGGCCGCGGCGACGTTCTCGGCGGTGAAGCCGTACTCGGCGAACAGGGTCCGGGCGTCGGCGGAGGCGCCGAAGTGTTCGAGGGAGACGATGCGTCCTGCGTCACCCACGAACCGGTACCACGTCAGACCGATCCCGGCTTCGACCGCGACACGCGCTCGCACGGACGGCGGAATGACGGCGTCGCGGTACTCGCGCGGCTGCTGCTCGAACCACTCCACCGACGGCATCGACACCACGCGGGCGCCGATCCCCTCGGCTTCGAGCAGTTCGCGCGCGGCGACGGCGAGCTGGACCTCGGAGCCGGTGGCGACGATCACGACGTCCGGCACCTCGGTGGAGGCGTCCCGCAGGACGTAACCGCCCTTGGCCGCCTCCTCGTTGCGCTCGTACGTCGGCACGCCCTGGCGGGTCAGCGCGAGGCCGTGCGGGGCCGGGTCGGTGGCGTGCCGGCGCAGGATCTCCGCCCAGGCGACGGCGGTCTCGTTGGCGTCGGCGGGCCGGACGAGGTTCAGGCCCGGGATGGCGCGCAGCGAGGCCAGGTGCTCGACCGGCTGGTGGGTGGGGCCGTCCTCGCCGAGGCCGATGGAGTCGTGCGTCCACACATAGGTGACGGGCAGCTGCATCAGCGCGGACATCCGGACGGCGTTGCGCATGTAGTCGGAGAAGACCAGGAAGGTGCCGCCGTAGACCCGGGTGTTGCCGTGCAGGGCGATGCCGTTCATCTCCGCGGCCATGGAGAACTCACGGATGCCGAAGTGGATGGTGCGGCCGTAGGGGTCGGCCTCCGGCAGCGGGTTGCCCGTCGGCAGGAAGGAGCTGGTGCTGTCGATGGTGGTGTTGTTCGACCCGGCCAGGTCGGCGGAGCCGCCCCAGAGTTCGGGGAGGACCGCGCCGAGCGACTGAAGGACCTTGCCGGAGGCGGCGCGGGTGGCGACGGACTTGCCGGGCTCGAAGACGGGGAGGGCGGACTCCCAGCCCTCGGGGAGCTGACCGGCCACGATCCGGTCGAACAGCGCGGCGCGCTCGGGGTTCTCGGTGCGCCACTCGGCGAGACGCTTGTCCCAGGCCGTGTGCGATTCGGCGCCCCGGTCGAGGGCGCGGCGGCTGTGGGCGAGCACCTCGTCGGCGACCTCGAAGGTGCGCGCCGGGTCGAAGCCCAGCAGCCGCTTGGTGGCGCCGATCTCGTCCTCGCCGAGGGCGGAGCCGTGCGAGGCCTCGGTGTCGCGGGCGTTCGGGGCGGGCCAGGCGATGATGGTGCGCATCGCGATGATCGAGGGGCGCCCGGTCTCCGCCCGCGCTGCCGTCAGCGCCGCGTACAGGGCGGGGACGTCGACATCGCCGTCCTCGGTGGGCTCGATGCGCTGGGTGTGCCAGCCGTAGGCCTCGTAGCGCTTCAGCACGTCCTCGGAGAACGCGGTCGCGGTGTCGCCCTCGATGGAGATGTGGTTGTCGTCGTAGAGGAAGACCAGGTTGCCGAGCTTCTGGTGGCCCGCGAGGGAGGAGGCCTCGGCGGAGACACCCTCCTCCAGGTCGCCGTCGGAGACGATCGCCCAGATGGTGTGGTCGAACGGGGACTCGCCCTCGGGGGCCTCGGGGTCGAACAGGCCGCGCTCGTAGCGGGCGGCCATCGCCATGCCGACGGCGTTGGCGACGCCCTGTCCGAGAGGTCCCGTGGTGGTCTCGACGCCCGCGGTGTGGCCGTACTCGGGGTGACCGGGCGTCTTCGACCCCTGGGTGCGGAAGGTCTTGAGGTCGTCCAGCTCCAGCTCGTACCCGGCGAGGAAGAGCTGGGTGTAGAGCGTCAGCGAGGTGTGGCCGGGGGAGAGGACGAAGCGGTCACGGCCGGTCCACTCCGGATCGGCGGGGTCGTGCCGCATCGCCTTCTGAAAGATCGTGTACGCGGCGGGCGCCAGGCTCATCGCGGTGCCGGGGTGGCCGTTGCCCACCTTCTGTACGGCATCCGCCGCCAGCAGGCGGGCGGTGTCGACGGCACGCCGGTCGAGTTCGGTCCATTCGAAGCTGTCCGGTGTCCGCGTGCTCATCTGTAGCCAGTCCTCTTCAAGAGTTCATCGAATGATGCGTCGTTCCTGGTGAGACGCGTTCGACTGTAAAAGTCTGACTTTTTCGAGGGAAGGTCCAGGTGTGTCAGCCTGTGGTGAAAGTGGGACAGCGGGCCGACGGCTGAGGCGGTACAAGAGGGATATGGCAGGCAGAGCGGTACAAGGCGCCGAAGGGATCGCCGGAGGGATCAGGACCTTCCCCTTCCCGGTCGACCTGAGTGTGCTCGGTGTCGGCATGCAGGTCGGCCCGATGGGCCCCGAGCGCACCTGGCACGCCGACGCGCCCCTGGACCGGGTGCACCGCATCGACTTCCACGTCGTGATGCTGTTCGACGAGGGTCCCGTCCGCCACATGATCGACTTCACGGAGTACGAGGCGAACGCCGGCGACCTCCTGTGGATCCGCCCCGGCCAGATCCACCGCTTCTCGGCGACCAGCGAGTACCGGGGCACCGTCCTCACCATGCAGCCCGGCTTCCTGCCCCGCGCGACGGTCGAGGCGACCGGCCTCTACCGCTACGACCTGCCGCCCCTGCTCCACCCCGGCGAACCCCAGCTCACCGGCCTGCGCACGGCGCTCGACCAACTCCGCCGCGAGTACGAGGACACGACCACGCTTCCCCTGAGCCTGCACACCGCGGTGCTGCGGCACTCCCTCTCGGCGTTCCTGCTGCGGCTCGCGCATCTCGCGGCGAGCTCCCATGACACGGCCCGTCGGGAGGCGGGTTCGGCCTTCACCCAGTTCCGGGACGCGGTGGAGCGCGGCTTCGCCACCAACCACAGCGTGAGCGCCTACGCCGACCAGCTCGGCTGCTCGCGGCGCACCCTCGTCCGGGCGGTCCGTGCGGCGACCGGCGAGACGCCGAAGAGCTTCATCGACAAACGGGTGATCCTGGAGGCCAAGCGGTTGCTGGCGCACACGGATCTGCCGGTCGGGCGGGTCGGGGTGGCGGTGGGGTTTCCGGACGCGGCGAACTTCTCCAAGTTCTTCCACCAGCACACGGAGGTGACTCCGGCGGGGTTCCGGGCGGAACTGCGCCGGATGTCCTAGGCGGACGGCGGCGCTGTCCGCCGGGGCGGAGGCGTCGGTCGGGGTGGGCGGCGTCAACCCCGGTTGGGGCGCGGAGGGTTGTTGTACACCACCTTCCCGATGACCGGTGCGTGATAGACGCCGTACCGGTGATCGTGGTGGTCTCCGGCGTACTGGGCCGGTGCCTCGGCGGGAGTCGGTGCGGGGGGAGCGGACGCGGTGGCCTGGGGCGCCGGTACCATCTCGCGCACGGTCGCGAGTGCCGCTTCGGCGGCGTTCGCCGCGGCGCGGACCTGGGAGCCGGATGCGTCGGCCTCGCTCTTGAGTCCGTTGGCGAGGTCACTGATCCCGCGAATGACCAGGGCGTCGACCCGGCGGCTGAGCTCGGCGGCGTGGGAGATGCCGTTGGCCTCCATCTCGATCGCCACGGCGTCGTTGTAGTGGTGCTTGATGTGCTTGGCGAGCGCGGAGGCGTCGTCGTCCAGCACGACGTCACCGGCGGCGATCGGCTTGTAGTGAGCCTTGGTGCCCAGGGCGTCGAAGGCTGCCCCTTCCAGCGCGTGGCTGGCGTGCCACGCGTCGGGACGGACGTGGAAACCCTCCTTGGTCTGCTTGCCGCCCTGATAGGCGACGACCTTGGTGGCGACCACCACGTCCCCGATGGCGACGTCCTTCTTCAGCGAACCTGCGACGCCGACGAAGATCACTGCTTGTGGCTGGAGCCAGTTGATGACGCGCTCGGTGAGGACTGCCGCGTTGAGCGACTTCTCACCGGTCCGGACGAGCGCCACATGCCACGGAGTACCGTCCAGCCGGCCGACCTTGGCGCGCGTGCCCTGCGGGTGCACGAGGGTTTCGAGTTCGCCGAGGCGCGTGCGTACGGCCTCGTACTCCAGCGGGAGCGCGGTCAGGATCGCGACGATGGGGCGCGGGATGTCGGGCACGGCGTCGGCCTCGCTTCGGCGGGTGGATGTCCGAGGCTTTGACGGTATGGCATCCGGCCGGTGAGAGATGCCCACTTGCCCCATTTCGGTTGCCGCAGCGCGACCGTCGGCAAGGGCGTTGGCCGACTAGGCGAGAGGGGGCGCGAAGTCGGCCGGCTGTCCGCCGACTCCCATGCGGCGGACGCCGCGTGGCGACAGCGTCATCGGGCCCATCCAGCCCATGTGGACCAGGGCGACCTGGGACGGCAGCGGGGTCACGGGGTCGACCGACCTGCCGTGCGACCAGTTCTGGAACAGGCCCTCCGTGGTCTCCACGGCGGACACGACCATGGTCACCTTGAGTTCGCCGTCGCCCCAGGTGTGCCACAACGCCCAGCCCTCGGGCCGGGGTTCGACACCGAACCGCGCACAGGTCTCGTCGTAGTCCGCCAGCCCGCCGGGCCTGAGC
Organism: Streptomyces cinnabarinus; assembly: GCF_027270315.1. NCBI lineage: Bacteria > Bacillati > Actinomycetota > Actinomycetes > Kitasatosporales > Streptomycetaceae > Streptomyces > Streptomyces cinnabarinus. The sequence continues at coordinate 7,469,803 of NZ_CP114413.1, forward strand.
ACCGCGGCGCCGAAGAGCCGGACGAGGGGGCGGTCCTCCTCCAGGCAGCCGTCGCCCTCGAAGTGGTAGTGGTGCAGTGCTCTCGCCAGCGCGGTGACATGGTGCTGGAGCTCGTCGGACGCCGCGAGGGTGACCCGGTGGGCCAGGCGCTCGATCTCGCGGAGGTACTCCAGTTCGGTGGGCATGGCGCGCAGTCTTGCATCGGAGCAGGCGCCGGCGGTCCGAATTTTTCTGGCTGACATCCGGGCCGCCTGCGCCGTACCGCCCAGGTCAGCGGCCGAAGTTGAACCAGTTGACGTTCACGAAGTCGGCGGGTTGCCCGCTGGTGAAGGTCAGATAGACGTCGTGCGTGCCCGTCACCGCGCCGATGTTGGCCGGGATCGTCCGCCAGCTCTGCCAGCCGCCCGTGTTGCCCACCGCGAAGCTGCCGATGGGCGCGTTGCCACGGCTGTCCAGACGCACCTCCACCAGTCCGCTGACCCCGAACCCGGCACCGCTCGCGACCCGGGCGACGAACTGAGTGGCCGCCGAGGAGCCGAAGTTGACGCCCCGGAACAACGCCCAGTCACCGTTGGCGATCGCGCCGATGTTCTGGCCGCCGCCCGTGTCGGAGGTCGCCTCGGTGATCGTGCCGGACTGGCTGTCGCGGGACTCGGCCTGGATGGCGCTGTAGGCGTCCCGGTTACCGGTCGGCGGGGGTGTGGTACCGCCCCCACTGGACAGCACCTGGACATAGTCCACGACCATCGAGTGGCCTGGCACGGTCGCGGCGTCCGGGCCGCCGCCGAACGCGTCCACGAAGCCGCCGCCCATCGCCACGTTCAGGATGATGAAGAAGCCGTGGTTGGTGGCGTTGGCCCAGGTCGTCGCGTCGACCTGATTGGCGCGCACCGTGTGGTAGTTGATGTCATCGACGTAGAAGCGGATCTGCTCCGGGCTGGTCGAGCGGTCCCATTCCAGCGCGTAGGTGTGGAAGCCCGCCTGACACGTGGCGCCGGGGCAGGCGCGGGAACCGCCGATGCCGGTCGTCTCGTTGCAGGGGCCGCCGGGGCTGGTGCCGCAGTGCATGGTCGACCAGACGGTGTTGAGGCCCTGGACGTTCTCCATGATGTCCAGCTCGCCGACGCTCGGCCAGTTCCACCAGTTGCCGCGGTAGGGCGTGCCGAGCATCCAGAAGGCGGGCCAGTAGCCGCGGGCCGCGGCGCCGGTGACGTTCGGCATCTGGATCCGGGACTGCACCCGCAGCTTGCCGCCCGCCGGGGGCTGGAAGTCGCCGCGGTTGGTCTCGATGCGGCCGGACGTCCAGTTGCCGGAGGCGTCGCGGCGCGGGGTGATACGGAGGTTGCCGTTGCCGTCCAGGGCCACGTTGTTGGTGCTGGACGTCATGTTCTCGATCTCACCGGTGCCCCAGTTGGCGGGGCCGCCGGGGTAGCCGTGGCCGGTCGCGTACTGCCAGTTGGCGGTGTTGACGCCGGTGCCGGCCGCGCCGTTGAAGTCGTCCACGAAGACCTGGGTCCAGCCGGACGGGGGCGGCGGGGCGGCGGCGTCCGCGGACGCGACGGCGGCCGCCGCCAGGCCCAGGGCGCTGCACAGGGCGATGAGCGCGCGCCGCACAGGGCGCCGTTGTCTGTGGGGAGTGCCGGAGGTTTCACTCATGGGGGGTGCTGCCTCTCGGGTACGGGTGTGGGGTGCGGGGAGGCTCCGAGAACGCTTGAGAGCGCTCTCAAAGTGTCGCCAATGTGCTCCCCGGCACTCCGGCCGTCAAGAGGTGAAGCGGAGAAATCCCTTTCACGGGACGGGAGTTCATCCGGTGAACGCGCCTGCACGAGCGTACGGGGCGGGGCCCACGGGTGATGGTGTCCGTGGGCCCCGCTTTCTCCTTCGGGGGGTGTTCAGTTGTGGCTTGTGCGGTGTCAGCGCAGGCCGGTGTCCAGGGCCGTCATCAGGGTGCCGCTGTCGCCGGACATCTCCCAGATCATGCCGCCCAGCAGGCGTTTGCTCTTGATCCAGGCCGCCTTCTTGCCGATGGTCCAGGCGTCGTCGAAGCTCCACCACTGGCCGTTGTTGCCGGTGTAGCCGTAGGCGGAGACCGACTGTTCGTCGTGGTAGACGGTCAGGCCCGGTACCGAGGACATGAGGTTGTCGTAGCCCCGTGTCCCGGCCTCCTCCGGGAACTGGCCGGGCGCGGCGCCGTTGGCCGTCTGCCACTCGCCGTGCACGCCTCCGTCCGCGACCTGCTGCCAGCCGCGGCCGTAGAAGGCCAGGCCGAGCGTCAGCTGGCGCGGGTCGACGCCCGCGTCCAGATAGGTCTGGATGGCGCGCTCCACGCTGAACTCCGTGGTGTACGGGTCCTGTTCGTCGCGGTAGAGGTTGATGTGGTGCCCGGTACGGTTCGGCTCCCAGGAGTTGTCGCTGCCCGCTCCGTGGAAGTCGTAGCCCTGGACGTTGGCGAAGTCCATGTAGTCGAAGACGCTGGGCGTGCCGTCCCGGGTGGTGATGTCCCAGCCCGCCGCGATCTTCGCCGGGTCGGCGGGGGTGAAGGAGGTGAGCAGGTACTTCTTACCGGTGGTGGCGCTCAGTGCGTCGAGCTGCCGGCGGAACTCCGCGAACAGCAGGGTGTTGTTGTTCTTGTCGGCCGCCGAGTAGTGGTTGCCCGCGTGCCCCTCGGCGCCGGGCCACTCCCAGTCGAGGTCGACGCCGTCGAAGACGCCGGCCGCCGCGCCCGCGCCGCCGCGGCCGTTGACGAGCGGCAGATTGCCCTTGATGTACATGTCGATGCAGGACGACACGAACTTCTTGCGGGAGGCGTCGGTGAGGGCCGCGTCGTGGAAGTACTTGGAGTACGTCCAGCCGCCGATGGAGATCAGCGTCTTCAGATGCGGGTGCTTGGCCTTGAGCTTCTTCAGCTGGTTGAAGTTGCCGGCCAGCGGCTGGTTCCAGGTGTCGCCGACCCCGTCGACGGACTCGCCGGCGCCCACGGAACGCTCGTAGTCGGCCCAGGAGTCACCGGCCCCGTCACCCTGGTTGGGGTCCTGTGGGTTCGGGGTGGTGGCCTTGGTGACGCCGTTCATGCAGGTGAGATCGGTGGGATGGATGTTGCTGAAGGAGTAGTTGATGTGGGTGAGCTTCGCCGCGGCGCCGAGGGTGTCCAGCTTCTTCACCGGGAACTGGCGGCCGTAGATGCCCCATTGGGTGAAGTAGCCGACCTTGGCGTACGTCGAGGGTGAACTGCCGCCGCCGGTGCGTACGGTGAGTGCGCCGCTGGGCGGCCCGACCTGGTCGGCGGTGTCGCGGGCGCGCACGGTGAACGTGTAGTCGGTGTCGGGGGTCAGGCCGGTGACGGTGGCCGTGGTGCCGGTGACCGTCGTCGCGAGCACGGAGCCGCGGAAGACGTCGTAGTTCTTGACGCCCTTGTCGTCCGTCGCCGCGGGCCAGCTCAGCTTGACACTGGTCTCGGCGATGTCGTCGGCCCGCGGGGTGCCGGGGGCGGACGGGGGCCGGTCCGTGCCGCCGCCGGCGGAGGTGCGGACCCGGGTGGCGGGGCCGGCCGGGCCGTTCTGGCCGGCGGTGTCCCGGGCGCGGACGGTGTAGGTGTACTCGGTGTCGGGGGTGAGCCCGGTGTCGGTGTACGCGGGGTCGGTCACCGTGGCGACGACGGTGCCGTCACGCAGTACGTCGTAGTTCTTGACGCCCTTGTCGTCGGTGGCCGGGGCCCAGGTCAGGGCGATGGACGTGGTGGTCACGCCCGAGGACTGCGGTGCGCCGGGGGCGCTGGGCGGGGTGTCGGTGGCGGAGCCGTCGCAAGGGCCGCCGTCCAGCTTGCAGTTCGTGGGGGAGCCGGTGCCGGAGGCCACGAAGCCGAAGGTGACGGAGGCTCCGGGGGCCACGGTTCCGTTGTACTCGCGGTTCTTGGCGGTGTAGTGGCTGCCCGAGCTGGAGATCAGCGCGTCCCAGTAGGCGCCGACGGTGGTGCCTGCGGGCAGGTCCCATTCCACGGTCCACGCGGTCAGGGCGGTGTCGCCATTGTTCTTGATCGTGAACTGGCCGGTGTAGCCGGTCTCCCAGGCCGAGACCTTGGTGAACGTGGCCGACGGCGGGGCCGCGTGGGCCGGGCCGGCGAGCGCGACCAGGACGGAGACCGGGAGGAGCAGGGCGGTCAGTAAAGCGGTGAGTGTTCGTCTCGCACGTTTCATGGCGCCTCTTTTCATGGGGGCAACCGATAGGAATGGCCTAGACCAACAGGTCCCACAGATGCGGCGGTTGGGCCAGAGGTGCGAGGTGTGAATCCATCCGATTTCCATCCGGAGTAGGTCGCACCGCCGCCCCAGGCGGCAGTATTGGTCCATACCAATACCCATGCCGATACCTGGAAAGGAGTCGTCCATGCGCATGTCCGACAGCCCCGTCCAGTACGAACTTCTCGGCCTGACCCGCGTCTCGCGCGCCGGACAGCAGCTCGTTCCGGGCCCGCCCATGCAGACCGCGCTGCTCGCCGCACTTCTGCTCCGCCCCGGCGCCTGGGTCGAACGCGCCGACCTCATCAGATCCCTGTGGGGAGACGCGCCACCGTCCGGTGCCCACGGCCTCGTGGCCACGTATGCCGCACGGCTGCGGAAGATCCTCGAACCGGACCGCCCCCGCCGAGCCGCACCCCGGGTGCTGCTCACCCGGGGTGCGGCCTACGGCCTTCGGGCCGCACCGGACGACGCCGATCTGTGGCGGTTCCACAGGCGGTTGACCGAGGCCCGCCGCACCCGCGACACCCGCCCGGCCACGGCCCGCACCGCCTACCGGTGTGCCCTGGCCGAGTGGCACGGCCATGTCCCGCTGCCGGCGGTACCCGGCCCGCTGGCCCTGGTTCGAGCGCCGCCGCCTGACCGGCATGCGGCTCTCGGCGCGACTGGAACTGGCCGAACTCGACGTCCGGTTGGGCGCGGCGGGGGAGGCGGCCGAAGCCCTGGAGGCACTCGGCGCCGAGTGCCCCCACCACGAGCGGCTGCACGGGCTGTGGATGCTCGCGCTGTACCGTGAGGGCCGTACGGCCGAGGCCCTCGCGGTGTACCTGCGGATACGCCGCTCCCTGATCCGCGATCTGGGGGTGGAGCCGGGCCCGCTCCTCACCACCCTCCAGTCGCGGATCCTGCACGCGCACCCCCTCCTGGACGAACTGCCCAAGTGATCGGTGAGCCTCAGACCTTCGTCGGCACCCGAGGCGCCGCCGTCGGCGCCTCGGTGATCCCGAACCGGTCGTGGAACCGCCGCAGCGGGCCCGGTGCCCACCAGGCGCGGTGGCCGAGCAGTGCCATCGTCGCCGGGACGAGCAGCATCCGTACGATCGTGGCGTCGATCAGCACCGCCAGGGTGAGCCCGAGGCCGATCTGGAGGATGGGCGAGAAGCCGCCGGTCATGAACGCCCCGAAGACCACCGCGAGCAGCAGCGCGGCGCAGGTGACCACGCGCCCGGAGCGGCGCAGCCCGGTCACCACGGCCTCCTGGTCGGCCTCGCCCCGCTCCCGGGCCTCGCGCATCCTGGCGAGGATGAACAGCTCGTAGTCCATGGCCAGTCCGAACGCGATCGCGACGATCAAGGGCGGTGCGGTCAGGCTCAGCGCGCCCAGGCCCTCGGCGCCCAGCAACCCCGCCAGATGGCCGTCCTGGAACACCCACACCACCACACCCAGCGCGGCGCCCAGGCTGAGCAGGGTCGTCGCTATGGTGCGCAGCGGGATCAACACCGAGCCGGTGAAGGCGAACAGCAGCGCGAAGATCCCGGCCAGGACGGTCAGCGCGGCCCAGGGCGCCCGTTCGGCGAGCATCTCCCGGAAGTCCACCAGCCGGGCCGCGACCCCGGTCACCTCGACCGGCTCGTCGCCGCGCAGCTCCCGGACCCGCTCCACCAGATCCGTCGCCGCCTTCCCGTCGACGCTGCCGGGCGGCTGGATCTCCACCACCGTTGCCCCGCCGGGCAGTTCGCGGGACTCGGCGCCGGTGAGCGCGCCGATCCGTTCGGCGGTCGCCGGATCGGTGCCCGGTTTGACGACGACGGTGATCGGTTCGACCCCGGTGCCGGGTGGGAAGTGCGCGTCGACGGTGCCGTACAACTGCCGGGCCTCGGTGCTCGCGGGCAGTTGCTTGGCGTCGCCGATGCCGATGGTCAGTCCGGTGACGGGCAGCGCCAGCACCAGCAGGGCGGGTACGACGGTGGCGACCACGGCGATCCGGCGGCGCGTGGCGAACCGGGCCAGGCGGGCGAACAGGCGGCCCTCCGCACCGTCCGGGCGGACCCGCGCGGGCGGGATCCTCCCGCCGAACTTCGTGAGCAGCGCGGGCAGCAGGGTGAGCGCGGCCAGCATGTCGACGACCACCACGGCGGCCACGGCCAGGCCCATGCTGCGCAGGAACACGCTCGGGAACACCAGCAGCCCGGTCAGGCTGACCGCCACCGTGACCCCGGAGAACAGCACGGTCCGCCCGGCCGCGGCGACCGTGCGGTGCACCGCCTCGACGACGTCGTCGGTGTGCCGGCGCTCCTCACGGAAGCGGACCAGCATCAACAGGGCGTAGTCCACGGCGAGTCCGAGGCCGAGCATGGTGGTGACCTGGATCGCGTACACCGAGATGTCGGTGACCTCGCTGAACGCGAACAGCGCGAGGAACGCCCCCGCGATGCCGTTCACCGCGATCACCAGCGGCAGGGCGGCGGCGCGCAGTCCGCCGAACACCACGAGCAGCAGGGCGAGGACGACCGGCAAGGAGATCAACTCGGCGTTCTTGACGTCCTCCTGAGCCCGCTCGCCGAGCTGCCTGCCGAGCAGCTCACCGCCGCTGACATGGACGTCGGGCGCCTCGATCTGCCGGATGCGGTCCGCGGCGGCGTCCGTCGCGTCCGTCTCGGCGTCCTCGTCCAGGCCGCCCTCGAAGGTGACCGGGATGAACAGGGCCTGTCCGTCCTCGGCGGTGAGACCGGGCGTGGTGTACGGGTCGGGCACGGCGGCGACCCCGGCGATCTCGCGGACCTCGGCGACGGCCCGTTCGACCTGGGCGCGCAGCGCGGCGTCGGAGACCGCCTCGCCCGCGACGACGGCGGTGACGGTCTCCCCGGCCGGGTCGACGCGGGCGAGATACTCCTCGGCCAGCTCCGACTCGGTGCCGGGCACGTCCGGTACGTCGTCGGACAGCCGCCCGAAGACGCCCGTGCCGAGCCCGAAGCCGAGCAGCAGGAAGAGCAGCCAGAGCAGGATGACGGTGAGCGGACGGCGGGTGGCCGTCCGGGCGAGCGTGGAGAGCACGGGGGCCTCCGGCGGTTGGAGGTGGGTGAGTGCTCCCAGGTTCGTCCCGGGCCGGGGGCCACCGGATCGCCGGAGGGAGGGGTTTGCCGGGCTCGGTCGTACGAGGGAGAGAGGCGGCCGACTCACTCGTACGGGGGAGGGGGAACCGGGAATCTTCGGGGGCGGCCCGGGAGTTCATCCGTCAGGAACCGTTGATCACGAAGGAGCGCCGATGTCCGACGAACCCGCAGTCCGTGAGCTGCGCCTGGTGGTCACCGCGGAGGACTACGACGCCGCGCTGCGCTTCTACCGGGATGTCCTCGGCCTGCCCGAGCGGGCCGCGTTCTCCTCGCCGGGCGGACGGGTGAGCATCCTGGAGGCGGGGCGGGCGACGCTGGAGCTGACGGATCCGAACCACGCCGGGTTCATCGACGATGTCGAGGTCGGGCGGCGGGTCGCCGGGCACATACGGGTGGCGTTCGAGGTGGACGACTCAAGAGCGATGACGCGGACGCTGGCGGAGGCCGGGGCGGAGGTCGTCGCCGAGCCGACGCGTACGCCCTGGAACTCGCTGAACTCCCGGCTGGAGGCGCCGGGGGCCTTGCAACTCACGCTCTTCACCGAGCTGGGGGAGGAGGATCAGGACTCACCGTCCCCGGGCGTGACCAGTCCTGTCTCGTAGGCGCAGATCACCGCCTGTACCCGGTCCCTGAGGCCCAGCTTGCTCAGGACGTTGCTGACGTGGGTCTTCACCGTGTGCTCGCTCACGAACAGGGCCCCGGCGATCTCGGCGTTGGACAGCCCGCGCGCCAGCATCCGCAGGGTCTCCACCTCGCGCGCGGTGAGGACCTCCAGGCGCTGCGGGGTGACCTCGGCGGCGGCCTCCTGCCGACGGCGGCGCACCAGGTCGGCGACCAGGCGGCGGGTCACCGTCGGGGCGAGCAGGGAGTCCCCGGCGGCGACCACCCGGACCGCGTGCACCAGGTCGTCGCGGCGCACGTCCTTCAGCAGGAAGCCGCTCGCTCCCGCGTACAGCGCCTCGTACACATACTCGTCCAGGTCGAACGTGGTCAGCATGACCACCTTGCAGGCGGACTGCCCGCACACCCGCCGGGCCGCCTCCAGGCCGTCCATGACGGGCATCCGGATGTCGAGGAGGAGGACGTCGGGCGTGTGCCGCCGCACCGCGGCGACCGCTTCCGCGCCGTCCCCGGCCTCGGCGACCACCTCGATGTCCCGCTGCGCCTCCAGGATCATGCTGAAGCCGCTGCGGACCAGCTCCTGGTCGTCCGCGACGACCACCCGGATGCTCACCCGAGCGCCGCCTGCCGGTCACCGGCGGGAAGGCGTACGACGACCCGGAAGCCGCCCTCGGGTCCGCGCCCGGCGCGGGCGCTACCTCCGCAGGCCGCGGCCCGCTCCCGGATGCCGATCAGCCCGTGTCCGCCGCCGGGGCCCGAGGGGCCGCGTCCGTCGTCCGTCACCGACAGTGTCAATTCGTCCTCCGCCCAGTCCAGAGCGACGGTAGCGGAGGAGGCGTAGGCGTGCTTGACGGTGTTGGTGAGGGCCTCCTGCACGATGCGGAAGGCGGCGACCTCGGTGTCCGGGGGCAGGGGGCGCGGCTCGCCGTCGGCGCGCAGCTCCACCCGCAGCCCGGTGGACTCGGTGACCTGCCGGATCAGACCGGGCAGTGCTGCCACCCCCGGCTGCGGCAACCGCCGCGCGCCGCCCTCGCGCTCCTCCTCCTTCAGCACCCCGAGGATCCGCCGCAACTGCGTCATCGCGTCCCGCCCGGTCTCCGCGATGGCGTCGAACGCGGCCTCCGCGCGCGCCGGATCACTGCGCACGACCACCGGACCGGCCTCGGCCTGCACCACCATCAGGCTCACCGCGTGGGCCAGGATGTCGTGCATGTCCCGGGCGATCCGGGCGCGTTCCTGCGCGGTCGCCCGCGCGGTGTCGGCGGCCCGCTCCCGCTCCAGGCGCCGGGCCCGGTCCACCACGGCGGCGGTGTAGGCGCGCTGGACCCGGGCCAGCATGCCGAAGCCGTACGCCCCGGCCACGCTCAGCAGCTGGAAGGCGTACTCGAAGGGCATCGGCTCCTCTTTGTGCTGCATGGTGAGCACGACGCCGAGGATCCAGCCCAGCAGCATGAACCGGCGCTGCCAGACCTTGCCCTGGGCGGCCATCGTGTAGAGGACGACCAGACCGCCGTAGACCACGTCCGGTGGCGGGGCGTGGTACCAGGCCATCGAGGAGGTGGCCACGGAGACGGCGCACGCGGTGGTGAAGGGCGCGCGGCGCCGCCACACCAGCGGCAGCGCGGTGGCCACGGCGAGCAGCCAGCCCTGCGGGCTCAGCTTGTCGTCCCCCTCGTCCGGGAAGATCCACTGGAGGGAGGCGGCGAACAGCACCAGCGCGGCGAGCGCGGCGTCGACGACGTACGGATTCGCCGTGCGCAGCCGGGCGACCGCGGGGGTGAACCAGGACGGCGGGGACATGGGCGGCTCCTCGGGGCCAGGGGCTCCTTCAGTATCGGAGGCCGGACGCGGCCCGGTCCTCACCGGTGCGAGGGATATCGGGCCTCCGTTTGTGATCGTTTCGATGCCACGGAGAAGGAACCAGATGTCCGGACCGCCCCCTCTCAAAGGTCGAAACAGAGCGTTCACAGCGTGTGCATGGTCCTGGGCCGCCGGCTGCGATCACCATCGTCTCCGGACCCCGCACCCGCCGCCTCCCAGGAGAGATGTATGCCGAGCCGCCGCCGATTCCTCACCGCGGCCGCCGCCGTGCCGGTCACGGCCGCGGCGGTCGGTGCGTGCGAGGACGGCGAAGAGGCGCCGCCGTCGTCCGACGGCAGGCCGGCCGCCGCCGTACCGGCCGCGCGGTCCGGTTCGGATCGGCTGAACTTCGTGGTGATCCTCGCCGACGACCTCGGCTGGGGCGAACTCGGCTCCTATGGGCAGAGACTCATCCGCACCCCGCGCCTGGACGCCCTGGCCGCCGAGGGCCTGCGCTTCACCGACGCCTACGCGACCGCCCCCGTCTGCGCGCCCTCCCGCTGCTCGCTGCTCACCGGACTGCACGCGGGCCACTCCACCGTGCGCGAGAACCCCTGGGGCCCCGGCGGCCAAGGCGCCCTGACCGAACGGGACTTCACCTTCGCCGAGGCCCTGCGCTCGCGCGGCTACCGCACCGGCATCATCGGAAAGTGGGGCTTCGGCCCCGAGCTTCCGGACCAGCCGAGCCACCCCAACTCCCGTGGTTTCGAGGAGTTCTACGGCTACATCGGGCACCGGCACGCCCACGACTACTTCCCCGGGTATCTGTGGCACAACGGCACCCGGCAGGAGATCCCCGCCAACCGCGGCGAGGCCCGGGAGGTCTACGCGCCCGATCTGCTCAAGGAGCGCGCGCTGGCCTTCCTCGACGCGCATCGCGCCGAGCCGTTCCTGCTGTGCCTCACCCCGACGCTGCCGCACGCGCCCAGCCAGGCACCGGACGAGGGTGAGTACGCCGACCGCCCCTGGCCGGGCCCGGACCGACGGCACGCGGCCCAGATCACCACCTTCGACAGCCTGGTCGGCGAGGTCGTCGACCGGCTCACCGCCCTCGGCGTCGCGGGGCGCACCCTCGTCCTGGTCACCAGTGACAACGGCCCGCACGAGGAGGGCCGGACGAACCCCGAACTCTTCGACGCCAACGGCTCGTTGCGCGGCTACAAGCGGAACCTCTACGAGGGTGGTGTCCGGGTCCCGCTGATCGCCTGGTCGCCGAGGCATGTCCCGGTCGGCACCACCGACCGCCCCACCCCGCTGACGGACCTTCTGCCGACCCTCGCCGACCTGGCCGGAGCCCCCGCCCCGACCGATGTGGACGGCCTCTCCCTGGCCCCGCTGCTCCGTGGCTCCGGTCACCCGGCCCGCCACAACTCCCTCTACTTCTACCGCAATCACAGCGGAGTGACCCCGCGCGCCGACGCCGTCGACCAGGGCCGGGGCCGACGGCTGGCCGAAGCGCTGCGGCGCGGCGATCTGAAGGCGGTGCGGTTCGCGCCGGGCGACAACCGGAACGTCCCGGACGACGAGTGGGACGTGGAGCTGTACGACCTCGCCCGGGACCCCGGGGAACAGCACGACCTCGCCGGGGCGCGCCCCGCGCAGACGGACGCGCTGGTGCGGCTGATGCGCGACTCCTGGACGCCGCCGGACCAGCCGCGCAAGCCGTTCGGCCTGACCCTGCAGGCGACGGGCCACACCCTGACCGCCACTCTCGCCAACGGCTCCGCCCGCGTCTGGACCGCCCCCCGCCTCACCCTCGGCGCCCCCGGGGGCTGGGACATCCAGGCGCTCGACCCGGTCGGCGCCCCGAGTCTGCGGCCCGGCGGCCGGCTGACGGTCCGCTGGCGGATCACCCCGGCCCGGGTCACCGCCGACACCACCCTCGCCTGCCGGGCCACCGCACGGCACGCGGGCGAGGAAGTGACCTACCTGGCGCGAACCTCGCTGGGCTGAACACGGTGCGGCGGCCCCTCCCGGAACCGAGTCGGGAAGGGCCGCCTCCGGTGCCGTACAACACACACCTCGACCGCCGGCGTTCGGTCACAGGTGTGTCCCCGGCACCGGGATCAGGGGTAGGACACCACCGTCGACGGCACGGTGGAGGTGCCCGAGGTCGGCGATCCGGTGTCGTTGATGACGCACTCGTACTGCCCGTTGCCACTCAGCGACACCACCAGCAGCCCGTGGAACTTCACTCCGGGCCGGTTCGGGGCGGCGAAGCCGTGGTGCTGCACGATGCTCGGGTTGACGTTGTAGTAGCAGTAACTGCCCATGCCCCAGCCCTCGTGGGTGGTGACCCGGTCGCCGACCTTGTACGCCGCGTAGCCCTTGACCGAGCCGTTCTGGATCGCGGCCTGGTCGGGGGCGTCGTAGGCCTTCTCGTTCTGGAAGAAGATCGTGCGGCCGCGTTCGCCGTTCCACTGGACGTCGTACTTGTTGAAGTGCTCAACGAACAGGCCGGTCGCCAGGACGTCGGCGCCGTTGACGACCACGCCGTAGTCGCAGCGGTTGGTCTCCCAGCCCACTCCGTCGCCGTGGTCGGCGCGCCAGACCCAGGTGTGGTCGATGATGGTGTGCCGGGCGTTGACGACCATGCTGGTGGTGGCTTTGCCGGGGCCCGCGCCGCCGATCCGGATGAAGACGTCCTGGACGGTGATGGGGTCGGCCGAGTGGTTGCGGGCGGCGCCGTTCGGGCCGATCTCCAGCAGGACGGGCGAGTTGACCGGCCCGGCGTCGATCAGGAAACCGGCCAGCCGTACGCCGTCGACGTCGGCGACCTTCAGGGCGGTGACGCCGTTGTCGGGGATCAGGGTGGCATAGCCGAGGCCCAGGACGACCGTGCCCGCGCGCTTGATCCGCACCGGCTGGTCGACGTGGTAGATGCCCGGGGTGAGCAGCAGATGGAGACCCTGGTCGAGCGCCTGGTTGAGCGTGGCCGCGGAGTCGCCGGGCTTGGCGACGTAGAACCGCTCCAGCGGCAGCGAGGTGCCGCGCGGAGTGCCGTTGCCCCAGGTCACACCGTGCGCGTCGGTGCGCAGCGCGGGCAGGAAGACCCGGTACTTGTCGCCGTCGAGATACAGGAAGGGCTTCTCGCGGGAGCGGGGAGTGGTGTCGAGCGTGGTGTACGGCGGATTCGGGAAGCTCTGTGCGGGGGCGCCCTCGACGCCGGAGAACACCATGTTCCACACCGCGTTGGTCCAGCCGCCGACCGAGCTGTCCCGGGTGTACCACTGCTGCTGCGAGTACGGGCCGACGGTCCCGTCGATCCGGCTGTCGGCGATGTAGCCGCCGCTCGCCCAACCGTAGCCGGACGGCGCCAGGTTGAGGCCCCCGCGGACATGCATCCGGCGGAACGGCGCGGCCTGCGCGACCGCCCAGCGGTTGGTGCCGCTGACCGGGACGACGGCGAGGTTCTCCGCCGAACGCCAGAAGTTCTGGGTGGCGTTGCCGTCGAACCAGCCGGCGTCGACCGTGATGTCGCCGTTGATGGTGGTGTCGTCGGGGGAGAGCCCGAGCCCGGAGATGGAGGTGTAGAAGCCGATCTGGGCGTTGAGGCCGTTGTACGTGCCCGGCTTGAACAGCAGTTGGTAGCGGCCGGTGCCGAACTGCGCCGACTCCTGCTGGGCGAACACCTCGTCGAGCCTGGCCTGGATGCCGGGTGCGGCCGGGTCGAAGACGATCACGTTGGCGCCGAGATCGCCGCCGCCCTTGAGCTTGCGCGGCTCGGCGCGGTCCGGCGCGGCGGCTGCCGTACCGGACAGCGAGGCCAGCACGGGGGCCGCCGCTGCCGCGCCGAGGACGGCGCGTCGCCGCAGGCCGGAGGGCTCGGACGCGGGGGAGTTCGGGGGAGTCGAAGGCATGAAGCGGCTCTCTTCCTTCTTCAGCAGGGGTTCAACAGGTGGGGGGCGACAAGGCCGTTGAGCCTCGGGTGTCGCGGTCCCCCGTAGCCTCCGGGCGGTGACACATCATGCGCAACACCTTGACGCGGGCTTCCCTTGAGTTTTAAATCACAACCTAAATTAAGTCCTGAGACTTTACGGGGAACCGGCGCCCCACCCTCCCTGCTCAAGGAGAGCCGCATGCCCACCCGTACCCCACGCATCCTTCTGACCGCTCTCGGCACGGCCGCGGTGCTGACCATGGGCACCGCCCAGGCCACCCCCGCCCCTCGGCAACTCGCGGCCGCGGCGGCCTGGGACACCGACCGCGCCGCGGCCGCGTACGCCGCGAACCCGGCCGCCGTCACCGCCTCCGGCAGCGAGAACGCGGGTGTGGCCGCCGGCTTCGCCTTCGACGGCAACGGCACGTCGCGCTGGTCGAGCAACTTCGCCGACGACGCCTGGATCCGCCTCGACCTCGGCCGGAACATCCGCATCGACCGCGTCGTCCTCGACTGGGAAGCCGCCTACGGCAAGCGCTACGTCCTGGAGGTCTCCAAGAACGGCACGGACTGGACGCCCTTCTACACGGAGACCGCCGGCACCGGAGGCTCGGTCACCGCCCACACCTACCCCCAAGAGGTCACCGGCCGCTACGTCCGCATGCGCGGCGTGGAACGCGCCACCCCCTGGGGCTACTCCCTGTACTCCTTCAAGGTCTACGGCGGCGAACCGGCCCCCGCCTCGACCACCCGCGCCAACCTGGCCCTGAACCACCCCGCCTACTCGAACCTCTACCAACACGCGGGCAACTCCCCGGCGTTCGTCACCGACGGCGGCTGGCCGGCCGATCTGAAGGCGGACCAGACCCGCTGGTCCAGCGACTGGAACGCGGACCGCTGGGTCTCCGTCGACCTCGGCGCCCGCTCCACGATCGACACCGTCGACCTTTACTGGGAGGCCGCGTTCGCCGTCGACTACGAACTCCAGGTCTCCGACGACAACCGCACCTGGCGCACGGTGTACCGCCCCTCGGCGGCGGAGGTCGCCTCTCGCCGCGCCAACGTGAAGTCCCCGGGCGAGGCGGTGGGCCTGCACGACTCGGTCCGCCTGCCGCAGCCGGCCACCGGCCGCTACGTCCGCATGCTCGGCAAGGAACGCCGCTCCTTCTACAACCCGGCCCCGGCGACCGCCCAATTCGGCTACTCGCTCTACGAGTTCCAGGTCTGGGGCACGGGCGGCAGCGCGGACGCGGCCTACCCGGCGCTCCCGGCGGACCAGTCCGGCGCCTACCGCACCACCTTCTTCGACGACTTCACCAGTGCCGCCCTCGACCGCTCCAAGTGGCGCGTGGTGCGCACCGGCACCGAGATGGGCTCGGTCAACGGCGAGTCCCAGGCGTACGTCGACTCCACCGACAACATCCGCCAGCAGGGCGGCAATCTGATCCTGGAGGCCAAGCACTGCAAGGGCTGCACCAAGGCGGGCGGCGGCACCTACGACTTCACCTCCGGCCGCATCGACACCAACACCAAGTTCGATTTCACCTACGGCCGGGTCAGCGCGCGTATGAAGCTCCCGGTGGGTGACGGCTTCTGGCCCGCGTTCTGGCTGCTCGGCAGCAACGTCGACGATCCGACGGTGTCCTGGCCGGCCTCCGGCGAGACCGACATCATGGAGAACGTCGGTTACGCCGACTGGACCAGCACCGCCCTGCACGGCCCCGGCTACTCCGCCGACGGCAACATCGGCGCCCGCCAGACCTACCCGAACGGCGGCCGTGCCGACCAGTGGCACACCTACGCGGTGGAGTGGACCCCGGTCGGCATGCGGTTCTACGTCGACGACCGGCTGGTCCAGGAGACCTCCCGCAACAAGCTGGAGTCGACGCGGGGGCAGTGGGTCTTCGACCACAACCAGTACGTGATCCTCAACCTCGCCCTGGGCGGCGCCTATCCGGCCGGCTGGAACAAGGTCACGACCCCGTACTGGGGCCTGCCGCAGTCCAGCGTGGACCGCGTCGCGGCCGGGGGAGTGCGGGCCGAGGTGGACTGGGTGCGGGTGGAGCAGAAGGGCTGAACATCCCGGGTGCGCAGGCCGGACCCGGCGAGTCCGGCCTGCGCACGCCTTCGTTACACGGTTGCGCAGCCCAGCAGCTCCGCCACCGCGTCGCACGTCGCCGGATACGCGGTCAGCAGCGCCACGCCCGACGGGGCCGCCGGTGCCCCGGCCTCCTCCCACCCGGCGTCGCAGCCGAGCAGTTCCGCCACCGCGTCGCAGGTCGCCGGGTGCGCGGAGAGCAGCGCGGCGCCACGGCGGACGTCGGACCGTGCCCGGGTCGCGGTGAACGGGTCGGCCTGCGGGGCCTTCCAGGGCGGCACCCAGCTGTCCAGCGCCGCGAGCCGCGCCGGGAAGACCCGCCCCGCCTCGCGGATCAGCAGCGGTGCCAGGTCCGCCGCGCCGTTCCTCAGGGTGGTGATCAGCAGCGGCAGCCACGGCAGCAGCACCGTGTCCGGCAGCCGCCCGAAGGCGTTCGACACCGCCTCCACGACCACGTCCGCGAGCCCCGGCACCGGACCCAGCGCGTGCACGAACCCGTTCAGATAGCGCGGGTACGCGGACACCACCAGCGGGTTGTCCAGCAACTCGTCGCACCGCTCGCGCAGTTCGGCCCGGGACAGCGTGCCGAGCTGCACCCGCGCCGCCCAGAGCAGGGCCGTCTTCGCCGGATCCTCGGGATGCGACTGGGCGACCGCGAGCTCCAGCTGGGTCCGGTCGCAGCCCAGCGACAGCGCCAGGCTCTCCATGGAGAACAGGAAGCCGAGCATGGCCGCGACCTGCCCCACCGTCGCGTCCTCGTCCCGGAACGCCGTCGGCAGCAAGGTGCAGTAGTGGGCGTAGCCGGTCTTGACGAACGACTCGATCCAGCCCGGCAGCACCGGCTCGCTGGTGCGGTAGTACGCCAGCAGCGCACGCACCCGGCGCAGCACCTCCGGCGCGCCGTCCACGCTGCGCTCGGCGGAGAGCACCTTCAGCGCATGGGAGCCGAGTTCGTCGGCGACCCGGCGGCCGCCCAGGTACAGCAGCGCGTCCTCGACCGCGGCCAGCACCGTCGCCGTCGTCGCCCGAGGGTCGTAGGCGTCGCGCCGCAGCCGCTGCTCCAGGACCTGTTCGAGGCTGACGCCCTCGTAGCCGAGCTCGATCAGCGCCCGCTGGTGGGTGCCGAGCGCCAGGTCCCAGGACTCCTGGATCGACCGCTCACCGAGCCGCCGCTCACCCATGATCGGCCGCGCGGCGCCGTGCGGCAGCAGCCGCCGCAGCATCCACAGCACATCGGAGCAGGCCCGCAGCTCCGGCCGGGCCGACAGGTCCAGCAACGCCCGGCGTACTCCCCGCTGTTCGAGCTTGAGCTCCAGCGGCGCCAGCCGGTCGTACACATCGCGGGCCAGCGGCGGCAGCGAGTCGTAGCCGACCTGGCCGATCCGGTCGCCGCCCATCATGATCTCGACCAGCCGCCGCACGTCCCGCCGCCCCGGCACCCGGTCCTTCTCGATGCAGGTGACGGCCGCGTCCTGGAAGTCGTACGGCGTGGGCTTGGCCCGGTCGCGCACCCCGGCCAGCAGGATCGACGTCTCGAACACGGCGATGGCGTCGGCGGTGGAGGCGAGATAGCCGTTGCGCCGGGCCGCCCGCACGATCTCCACCGACCAGCCGAGCAGTTCGGCCTCGTCCAGCGTGTCGAGCACCGGTGGCCGGCGCAGGAAGCCGGACAGCCGGTCCACGTCGGCCGGGGACTCCGGCACCGGGAGGGCGGCTGTCTTCCTCGCCGTGGACTTCTTCTTCCCGGCCTGGCCCTCCAGCACGTACGGCCTGACCCGGGTCCGCTTCAGGCCCTTCGTCCATTCCGTCGCCGCGATCGACACCGAGCCCGCGGCCAGGCCGAACTGCGCCTCGATGGCCGTGTGGCTGGACGGGATCAGCCCGTACTGCCACTTGGTGGCGGTACGCGGGGAGATCGTGAAGGTGTCCGCGCTGCCGTGCACGCCGAACTCCTCGACGCGGCTGGCCGCGTGGAAGGCCCCGCACACGTACAGGCCGTCCTCCGGGGCGGTGCCGCTCGCCGCGAGATGCTCGCGCATCCGGGTCCACATGTACCGCTCGCGGTCCTCGTCCACCCGGACCCGGGACCCGTCGCCCGGGGCCAGCCGCCGGAACAGGCTGCCGATGAGGAACATGACCTGGCGGTAGGTGCCGTGATCGCTGTCGCCGAGCGGGACCTCGACGTACTGGTGCCACCACTCCGACCAGTGCCGCACCTTGCCGTGGCGGAGCAGATGCTCCTCCAACTCCGCGAAGCGGGGCCGCAGATCGCCGATCTCGACGCCGACCGCCTCGCCGTGCAGCGCGGCCTCCGCCTCAGGTGCCGCAGCCTCGTCCGCCGCCTCCGCGCCCTCGGCATCAAGGGTTCGCTCGTCGCGGGTGTCCCACTGGAACACATGGTCCGAGGACCGGTCGACCAGGACCAGTTCGACGCCCGGGGTGTCCAGGGCGTAGGCGATGGCCTGGTACTCGGCGGACGCCTCGGTGATCGGCGCGACGACCGACAGCGGCGCCCACTCGGCGGGGAAACCGTCGGCCTCGCCCGCGAACGCCTGCACGGCCACCGGGAGTCGGCAGTTGCGCAGCTCGGTCAGCAGCGGCGCCATGTCCTCGCACAGCTCCAGATACACCACCTTGGGCTGCTTCTCGCGCAGCCGGCGGGCCATGGCGAGCGCCGAGGCCGGGGAGTGGTGGCAGACCGGGAAGATCTCCAGCGGCTCGCGCACCGCCCGGTCGACGTCGTCGACCATGCCGAGGAGGATGCCCTCCAGGGCGTCGGGGCCGCCCGCGAACGTGGCCGCGGCCTCCTGGAGTTGGCCGCGGAGCCCGGTGAAGGACGTGCTCTCCTGAGGGCCGCTCATGACAGGGTGGCGATCGCGTCGCGGCCGCCCTCCAGGAACTCGGGCCAGGAGCCGCCCTGTTCCTTGCTGCGCGGCTCGACCACGCCGTGCAGATACTTGTTGAGGATGGCCAGGTCCTCGGGCTCGCGCCGGGTGAGCGAGCCGACCAGCGAGGAGGCGAGGGTACGGGCGGTCAGGGCGCGCTCGCCGAAGAAGTTGCTGTGCAGGACGGCGTCCTCCAGGACACCGATCTGCTCGGCCGTCGACAGCGCCGACTCCAGCTTCTCGTCGTCGCTGCCCGCCGCCGCGGCCGAGGCGCGCAGATCGGCGAAGCTCTGGAGCAGCACGTCGAGCAGGGTCGGCGGCACGTCCAGCTCGATCGAGTGGCGGCGCAGCAGCTCCTCGGTGCGGAAGCGGACGATCTCCGCCTCGGCCTTCTTGTTCGTCACCACCGGGATGCGGACGAAGTTGAAGCGCCGCTTCAGCGCGGACGACAGGTCGTTGACGCCCCGGTCGCGGCTGTTGGCCGTGGCGATGATGGAGAACCCGGGCTTGGCGAAGACGATGTTGTCGTCACCGGAGCCGCTCTCCAGCTCGGGCACCGAGATGTACTTCTCGGAGAGGATCGAGATCAGCGCGTCCTGGACGTCACTCGTGGACCGGGTCAGCTCCTCGAAGCGGCCGATGGCGCCGCCCTCCATCGCCGTCATGATCGGCGAGGGGATCATCGACTCCCGGGACTGACCCTTGGCGATCACCATGGACACGTTCCAGGAGTACTTGATGTGGTCCTCGGTGGTGCCGGCCGTGCCCTGCACCACCAGCGTGGAGTTGCGGGAGATCGCGGCGGACAGCAGCTCGGCCAGCCAGCTCTTGCCGGTGCCGGGGTCACCGATGAGCAGCAGACCCCGGTCGGAGGCGAGGGTGACGATGGACCGCTCCACGAAGCTGCGGTCACCGAACCACTTCTGCGAGACCTCCCGGTCCAGGCCGTCGGCCCGCTCGGAGCCGAGGATGAACAGCCGGACCATCTTGGGCGACAGCCGCCACGAGAAGGGCTTGGGGCTGTCGTCGATCGACTCCAGCCAGTCGAGCTCCTCGGCGTACTTGATCTCGGCAGGGGCGCGCAGCAGGTCGGACATGAGGGCGATGCCTTTCGATGGGATGATCACTACGGGGGCGGACATGGCCCCGTGATCAGGTGAGGAACGACTTGAGCTCGTGCACGAGCTTCTTGATGTGGCCGGAGATCACCGGCGTGCCGAGGTCCTTGAACTTCTCCCGGAACCACGGGTTGACGCTGCCGCGCCCGGAGCTGGTCACCGAGCCCACCGGGATGAACTTCGCCCCCGAGCGGTGGACGGCGGCCATGCTCTCGAACAGCTCGGTGTGGTGCCACTCGTAGAAGTCGGAGATCCACACCACGACGGTGTTGCGCGGCTCGGCGATCTTCGGCTGGGCGAGCGCCATCGCGACGGTGCCGTCCGTGCCGCCGCCGAGCTGGGTCCGCAGCAGCGTCTCGAACGGGTCGTGCGCCCAGGGTGTGAGGTCCAGCGCCTGGGTGTCGTAGGCGATCAGGTGGACGTCGACCTTCGGCAGCCCGGCGAAGATGGACGCCAGGATGGTGCAGTTGACCATCGAGTCGACCATCGAACCCGACTGGTCGACGACGACGATCAGCCGCTGGGGCGTGGTCTTGCGGCTGGTGTGCCGGTAATAGAGGCGGTCGACGTAGAGCCGCTCCTCCTCCGGGCTCCAGTTGGTGAGGTTCTTCCAGATGGTGCGGTCGAGGTCGAGATTGCGGTACACCCGCTTGGGCGGCACGGACCGGTCGAGCTCACCGACCGAGGCCTTCTCCACCTGGGTGCGCAGCACTTCGGTGACCTCGTCGACGTAACGCCGGATCAGCCGCTTGGCGTTGGCCAGCGCGACACCCGAGAGGTTGTCCTTGTCGCGCAGCAGCTGCTCGATCAGGGACATGCTCGGCGTCAGCCGGGAGGCCAGCGCCGGGTCGGCCAGCACCTCGCGCAGATGCATCCGCTTGACCAGGGAGCCCTCGATGGAGCCCAGCTCCGGGCCGATCTCGGGGATGAGCCGGCTGAGGTCGGGCGTGCCGCCGCCCAGGCCGGTACCGGTCGGGCTGACACCCCCGCCGCCGCTCATGCCGCCCCCGACACCGACCCCGCCGCCCCGGCCGCCGCGCAGGTCGCCCGGCTTGCAGCCGAGCGCCCGCTCCAGCCAGCCCGCGTCGGACTGCCAGCGCGCCAACTGCTCGGCGGTGACGGTGCCCGAGCCGGTGCTGAAGACGTTCAGCAGCACCTTCGACACCAGTGCCGCGCGCCGCACCTCGGCGGCCCGGTCGCGCTCCCCGTCCTCGTCGGGTCCCGGCGTCATCAGACCGTCGAACTCGGCGGCCAGCTCCGGGTGCCGCTGCACCACGGACTCCACCGACGCCCCAGGGTCGAGGAGCGCGGGAGGCAGGCCGATGTCCTCCACGACGGCCACACTGGCCGACTCCAGGCTCGCCTGCTCCTCGGGGTCGAAGAGCCGGGCCAGCAGCCGCCAGTACAGCACCTGCCGCCGGTTCTCGTCCGGAACGGGTTCCGGGTTCTCCTGCACGGTTGGCTCGCTCATTTCCGCAGCAGCCTCCCCGCCCGCTCCCGCAGCACCGTCACCGCGTCGGTGGCGGCCTTCTCGGCCCGCACCCCGGCCTTGTCGGCCGTACCCCCGGCCCAGGCACCCGCGTGCACGGCCACGGTCTTCTTGCGCACCGTGCGCTCCACCGCGAGCGGCTGGAGGAGGAACTCCCCGGCGTCCCAGCGCAGCAGCCCGAAGCAGGCACCGGAACCGGCGACGGCGTCCGGGGTCAGCGGACCGGCGGCCGGAACCCGCGCGGTGTCGACGGCGAGCCGCTCCCCGGCGACCTGGAACGCCACCGACCCGTCGTCCTCCGCCGTGTCCACGGCGTACCCCTCCACCAGGACGGGCACGGCGATGCGGGCCGGATGCCGGTCCAGCGGCGCGGTCGCGCAGGCGACGGCCGCGGGCAGCGCCACCCGCGCGGTGGTGAAGACGTCGGCGGGCTCGCCCGACCTGGCGCGGCTGTCGTCCCATATCAGGTCGCCCTCGCCGGTGAGGGGCATCGCGTCGATCTCCATGACACGGCCCTCGCCGACCGCGGCCAGCAGCGACATGTGCGGCCGCAGCAGCTGCCACAGTCCCGCGCCGACGACGGTGTCGGGCTTCGGCGCGGACACCCCGGCCCGCACCAGCCGCGCCGGTCCACCGTCGGTGGGCTCGAACACCGCGTGCACCTGGGCCTGTACGGCGGTGGCGTGCTCCTGCACATCGACCCCGAGCGGCAGCAGCCGCCCGGTCGCCTGGGTGACGGTGGCGGTGCCGGTCGCTCCGGGCACCGTGAGCAGCATGGCCCGCGACCACAGATCGGCCCACCGCCGCACCGGAACCCGCTCCAGGCTCGCCCCCGGACAGGATGCGGCGAGTTCGGCGGCGAACCCGTCGAGCAGCGTGGCCAGTCGGCGCAGGGACAGCTCGGGCAGCATCGCGGAGACGACGGGCGCGGCCCCGCCGACCAGCTCGTGATCGATGCCCTGCCACCCGGCACGCGCCAGATCGCACAGCCAACTCCGGGCCGCCGCCAGCAGATTGACCGAAGGATCCGCATCCGCGACCGTACCCGCGGCCTCCTCCGTGCGAGTCCGTCCGACGGCCTCCTCGGCCCGCGCGACGAGGGCGTCGTGCACCGACCCCAGCAGCGCGGTGCGAGCGGCGGCGAGCGCGACGAAGTCGTCCTCACCCGCCGCACCGGCCGCAGTCCGCTCGGCCGCCTGCGCGAGCCGTGCGGACAGCGGCGACCCGGCGACGGCGTCGGCGAGCGCGGCCAGGCCGGCGGCGTGGGCGGGCGACGGGCGCAGCAGCCCGGCGACCAGCGCCTCGTCGAACCCGTCAACCGCGGCGAGGGCTTCGTCCAGACCGTCGACGGGACCGGTCAGCAGCTCCGTACGCATCAGGCGGCCCCGGTGGTCGGGAACCACTGCATCTCGGGCAACGGGGCGGTGCTGGGCGCCAGTTCGAGATAGGCCAGCTGCCGCAGGAACCGGCTGAACACCTGCGCCGCCGCCGAACTGCCGGCCTGCCCGGGGTGGGTGGAGGTCATGGCGTTGAGGACCGTGTTCGCGTCGGCCGAGTCACCGGCGACGTCGACCTTCAGATACCGTGCCACGCGCTCCACGCCGTACTGGAGCACGGCCTCACCGACGAGCGCTCGGATGTGATTGCAGAACCACCCGCGCGCCCCGCCGCAGGGCCGGTTGTTGTTGGTGCTGCAAGCGAACGCGTACGACCCCGCCGCGACCGACGACACATAGACCCGCCCGATGTCCGACCCACTGGACACCACCCCCTGCAACCGTCCGTCCGCCAGCTCCACGAACGGCACCTTGGCGAGCTTCCGCGGTCGGGCGGGCGGCACCACCCGCGCCGTGCTCGACTTCTCCCAGACCGACAACACACCACTCCCATGCATGCCAAAGGGGACGTCCTCGCCAGACCGGCGGGACATCCAGAAACCTACTGGGAGCCACTGACATCGCCGTCCGGAACGACGGCACGGACCGGTAGGTCAGGCTTCCTCCGGCCGCCAGCCCAGGGCGCGCGAGATCCCCCGCGCCGCGATCCGCACGGCCGGGGCCAGCACCGGGACCTGGGCGTCGGCCTCGGGCACCACCACCGACACGGCCGCGACCACCGCGCCACCGGGACCCCGCACCGCGGCGGCCACCGACAGGGCGTCGTCGGTGACCTGACGACTGCTCACCGCCACCCCCGTGCGCCGCACCTCGGCCAGCTCCCGGCGCAGCCGCTCGGGACGGGTGATGGTGTACGGCGTGAAGGCGGCCAAGGGACCCGCGCAGTACTCCTCCTGCCGGGCGGGCTCGTCATGGGCCAGCAACGCCAGGCCCACCCCGGTGGCGTGCAGGGGCCAACGCGCACCGACCCGGATGTGCACGCCCACCGCCGAACGGCCCGACAGCCACTCGATGTAGACGACCTCCCCGCCGTCCCGCACCGCCAACTGCACGTTCTCATGGGTCGCTTCGTACAGGTCCTCCAGATACGGCAGCGCCACCTGCCGCAGCGCCAGCCCGCGCGGTGCCAGCGCCGCCACCTCCCACAGCCTGAGCCCCACGTGATAGACGCCGTCAGGGTCCCGCTCCAGGGCGCCCCACTCGGTGAGGGCGCCCACCAGCCGGTGCGCGGTGGTCAGACTCAGCCCGGCCCGCCGGCTGATGTCCGTCAGGCTCAGGGCCGGGTGCTCGTGGTCGAAGGCGGCGAGCACGGACAACAGCCGGTCGGGCGCGGAACGAGGCGTCATGGCCGTCGGTGACACCTCCCAGCGGCCGGTGTTCGGCGGATCAATCGGTGGTCTGCCGGTACGAGTACACGCTCGTCGACACCGCGCACACCCCGGGCTGGATCACCTGGGCGCGCAGGGTGCCGCTCTTCGCGTCGTAGTCCACGCCCTCCGTCTCGAAGGTGCCCGTGCACAGGCTGCGCTGCGGCAGGGCGAACAGGGACTTCACCGCACCGGTGATCGGCTGGCCGTCCAGCTTGCGGGGCAGGTCGACCTGGAGGAGCGGGCGGATCTCCGGGAAGAGCGAGCCGGTCGCGTCGTTGGCGGCGCACACCAGGCGGGTGTCCGTGACGAAGTCACAGCCCTGGATGTCCCGGACCGGCTTGTCCAGGGTGATCTGCCAGGCCTCCTTCAGCTCCCCGCCGGCCGGCGGGGTGGACGGGTTGAGCAGCGGGGTGGGGAAGACCTGGAGGCGGTTCTGGTCGCCCCACTCGCCCGACACCATCCACTGCCTGTCCGGCGAGACGGTCACGAAGGAGTTGTTCAGCTTCTCGCCCGGGTTGAGCCGGTGCACGTACTCGTGGCGCTTCCCGGCCGGAGTGGTCACCGCGAACATCTTGGAGGTGGCCGTGTCCGGGCCCTGGTAGGCGTCGAAGACATGGCCCTCGGCGATGTCCGGGTCGCCGACGTGGTTCCAGCCCTTGATCCGCAGCGACAGGGGTATGTCGATGAGCCCCCGGTACAGCAGCGAACCGTCGGCCCGGCTGGCCAGCCCCTGGCCGCCGCCCAGGGAGTCGGTGTACGCCGTGCCGATCTCCTCCCAGCGCGGGTCACCGGCCGCCGAGGCCGTACCGACACCGAGCGCGAACGCACCGAACAGCGCTGCCAGACAGGTCAGTTGACGCTTCATCAGGCACCCTTCACATCGACGAACACGGGGTTGGAATAGAACCACGTATCGGCCCACGGGTCACCGTTGCCGGGCTCGTGGACGACCGGTCCGTGCGGGTCCACCGCCGCGCCGAGGTACCCGGCGCCGTGCCGGTTGCCGTCGCTGCCGCGCAGCCGGACGTAGAAGGACTCGTCCCCGGCGACCAGCGGGACGCGCAGGGTGTACGTCCCCTTGCGACCGCTGACATCGCTGGTGTGGACGACCTTGGTGTCGGGCGCCCGCCAGCCGTCCCGGTCGGCGGCGGGGCCGCGCACCGCGCCCCGGACGACGTCCACATGCGCCAACTCGGGCAGGATTCCCCGCGGGTTGGGGCGGGAGGCGCTGGTCACCGTGATGCTGAGGGTGAGCCGCTCGCCCTTGCGGACGCGGAGCCTGCCGCCCAGGGTGACGCCCCGGCCGTGGTCGCGGTCCCGCTTCAGCCGGACCTCCAGACCGTCCAGCAGATGCCCGTGGTCCAGCCAGATCCGGCCCGCGCGCAGGCCCGCCATCACCGAGCGGTAGCCGATGGGGGCACCGCCCACACCGTTCAGGTAGTGGGGGAGGGTCACGCCGACGTGGGTGCGGGAGGACTGGCCCGGCCAGAAGTCGCTGCCGGGCTGCGGGGTGTCGGTGTTCACCGGGTCGGGCAGCCGGCCGGTGTTGTCGAAGTTCTGCCCCGGCGGCCATTCGCCGTTCTTCCAGGTGTCGAAGACGATCCGGTGGGCGTCGGAGTTGGTGGTGATCGAGAACAGGCGGCCCTCCGCCAGTATCGCGTCCCACAGCCCGCCGACGGTCGCCGTCGCCCAGTCGAAACCGCCGTAGGTGCGGTACGCGTCCGCCGGATACCCCGGCCAGGACTGCGCCGACGGCGCGTTCTCGTACTCACCGCGGATGCTGCCGCGCCGGCCGGGGAGCGCGGCACCCTGGGCGCCGGGCGCGCCCTTCATGCCGATCATGATCTCGGGGGCCGCGTCCCGCCAGCCCCGCAACTCGTGCGGGGAGCCGATGCCCAGACGCATGGGGTGGTTGGCGAGGACGAGGACGTCGTCGACGTATCCGGTGCGGCGCTGCTCGGCCAGCCACTGGATCGCCTTGACGGCGTGCGCCTCGTTGCGGGCCGTGTCCGCGGCGCCGACGGCGCCCTCGGTGTACCCGAGCAGCTTGCCGTCGTAGAGGCTCTCGAACCGGGTGAGCAGATCGACCTCGTGGCGGCCGGGGGCGGCGAAGACCGTGCAGTGCTCGGCGGCCGGGATGTACCACTCCAGACCCTGGAAGATCAGCTGGCGCGGGTTCTCGGCGCGGGCCCTGAGGATCTCCTGGTGCTCCAGCGGGGCGCCGTACTTCGCGTGCCCGAAGTTGGAGTGCTCGGTGAACACCATCCAGTCCAGGCCGTACTCCGCGCCCGCGGCGGCCAGTTGGGAGAAGGTGTACTTGGCGTCATGGCTGTACACGGTGTGGATGTGGTGGTCGCCGACGAGGTAGGCGAGCCGCGGGTCGTCGCCGCCGAGGGAGTGCGCCGAGGCCGTCGTGGGCACGGCGGCCCCGAAGGCGAACGCGGCGCCGAACAGCCCCGCGCCGGGACAGGCCCTGCGGGTCGAGCGCCTCGGCGGAGACGAACGGGTCGGCCTGGACGGGCAGCTGCTGATCGTTCACGGAAGGTCCCTTTTGTTGCAGAGATGCCGGGAGGTCAGTGGTTCATGAACGACGTGACGGGCAGCGCCCGTCCGACGATCCGGACGTCACCGAGACGGCCGTGGAGGATCTGGTCGATCCGGCCGCCGTACTCGTAGCCGCCGAGCAGCCAGGGGAGGCCGACCGTGGTGAGCCCGACGGCGGGGGCGTGCGGGTTGCGGGCGACCGGGCAGCCCTGGACGTACATCGTGGTGCGGCTGCCGTCGTTGACGACGGCGACGTGCCACCAGCGCTCACGGGCCGTCTCGTCACCCCAGTTGGTGGCGATGCCCTGCTGGTTGAGCGGGCGGGCAGCCCACTGCGGGCCGGGTCCGTCGGAGAGCGAGAGGGTGGCGAGCGGCTCGTCGGGGTCGCCCTCGGTCTTCCCGGCCGCCCCGCCGGTGCCGGTACGACTGACCAGTCCGGCCCACGCGTTGCGCGCCGCGGTCCAGCCGGCGGGCAGCCAGTAGAACGCCTCGATGGTGTAACCGGACCTGAAGGTCGTGGAGTTGAGGGGAGCGCCGTCGACCGTGCGGAGGCAGGCGCCCGTCAGCGGGGGCTTGCCACCTCGGAAGTACAGGCTGCCGTGGCCCGGTTGGTCGGGGTGGTGGGCGGTGGACCAGGTCAGCGGGGCGTCGCCGACCCTGACCACCGTCAGGTCGTTGCCGTTCCCGGACAGGTCGCGGACCGTGCCCTCGACCGGTGCGCCCTCCTCGTGCCCGTCGAACCGCCAGTACGCGAGCGTCCCGCGCACCAGCATCCGGGACGCGGGCCGGGACGGGCGCTCGGGCACCGGCGCGAACCCGGCGAACCGCTCGGCGAAGTCGACGTCGACGGAGAAGCGGTCCGCGGCACCGGACAGCTCCATCTCCCGCCGTTCGAGCTCGTTGAGCCCCTTCGCCGCCCGGCCGAGGATCCACGGCGACAGCGTCTCGACGTCGATCGTGTTCCGGTCCAGGTCGAAGTGGTAGAGACGGATCATCGCCGCGCCGCCGAAGTAGCGGTTCTGGTAGTTCGTCAGATGCAGGTGGACGTCGTTCCCGGCGGCGTTCTTGCGGACGGCTCGGGCGGCGGGCCAGTAGTGGCCGTTGAGGGTGAGGAAGATCTGGTCGTGGTCCTTGACCAGCCTGTCCCACAGTTGCTGCCCGTAGGACGACAACGCGTCGTCCCCGTACACCAGTTCGTGGGTGGTGAGGATGACGGGCTTGGTGGGGTGCTGGGCGAGCACGTCCCTCGCCCAGGCGTAACCCTGCTCCGACAGCCGCCAGTCCAGGGCGAGGACGAGCCATTCGCGCCCGGCCGCCCTGAAGACGTGGAAGGTGTTGTAGCCGTCGGCGGAGGCCCCGCCGAAGGTCGGGTCGCCCCGGAAGCGGTCCGGGCCGAAGACGTCCAGGTACGGCGTCGCACCGCGCTGGTCGGTGGTCGAGGAACGGACGTCGTGGTTGCCCGCGAGCACGCTGTAGCCGACCCCGCGCCGGTCCAGCAGCTCGAACGCCTCGCCGATCGCCTCGCATTCGGCCCTGGCACCGTTCTCGGTCAGATCACCCAGGTGGGACAGGAAGACGACGTTGTCATCGCGTCCGTGCTCCAGCAGATAGCGCAACGACGCCTCGACCGGCGCCGCGTTGATGCTCGGCCCGTCGAAGAGGTACTGGGTATCGGGCATCACGGCGAGCGTGAAGCGACGGCTCTCGGTGTCGGGCCGCCGGCCACGCCCGACCGGGGCCGCCTCGGCGACGGCAGGGATCGTGACGGCGGTGGCCGCGGCGCCGATCAGCGCGGTGGCCCTGAGGAAGGTGCGGCGGCCGGCGTCAGCGCGGGCGGACTCCTGCCCAGGCTCGTGCGAGGTGCACACAGTGTCTCCGGTGAGAGGGAAGTCGGGTTCGGGGATCAGCGGGCGGCGTCGACGGGGACTGGGGCGGCGATCAACGAGCGGCGGTCGGCAGGGACTGGTTCAGCAGCGACCGGATCAGCAGGGAAAGGGGCAGCAGCCCTTCCGCGTCGACCTCGACGGGCGCCGCGCGCAGCCGCAGCCTGGGCGCGCACACCTCGGTGCCCCGCGGTCCCCACGGCTCGTCGTCCCTCGTCGTCACCCGGAGCGTCACCCAGACCTCGCCCGCGTCACGGGGGAGCGTGAACGGCAGCGGCACCGCGGCCGTCTCACCGGGCCGCAGATCGGGCAGCTCGGCCGGGGCGGTGAGCGTACGGCCGTCCGCGAGGGTCACCTCCCAGCGGGCGACGAGCCAGTGGAGGCCCCTGAAGCACCGGTGGTTCTGCACCACCAGGCCCTCGTGGCGGAACGATCGCAACAGCACCGGAGCGGTGATCTCCCGGTGCTCGAACACGCGTCTGCCGTCTGTCACGCGCCGCACGATTCCGTGGCCTCAGAACCACCGGATGAAGCCGTCCTGAAGACCCGGCGTTGACTCGATGGCGGCCCAGTGATCGGCGAGCGTGCCGTCGACCGCGCGGCGGGCAACCCGGGTGAGAGCCTGTAGGAGGCCAGGCGCCGACGCGATCGTGCCAGGAAAGACGCACAGGAAAGGTGCAGACGTGAAACTGACGATTCTGGGCGGCGGCGGATTCCGGGTGCCGCTCGTGTACGGGGCGCTGCTGACGGACCGCGGCGAAGGACGCGTGACCCGAGTCGTCCTGCACGACCTGGACCCCAGACGGCTCTCCGCCGTGACCCGGGTGCTGGCCGAGCAGGCCGCCGAGGTCCCCGACGCGCCCGCGGTCACCGCCACCACCGACCTCGACGAGGCCCTGCGCGGCGCCGACTTCGTCTTCTCCGCGATCCGCGTCGGCGGCCTGGAGGGGCGCGCGAACGACGAGCGGGTGGCGCTCGCCGAGGGCGTCCTCGGCCAGGAGACGGTCGGCGCCGGTGGCATCGCCTACGGACTGCGGACCGTCCCGGTCGCCGCGGACATCGCCCGGCGCGTGGCCCGGCTCGCGCCGGACGCCTGGGTCATCAACTTCACCAACCCCGCGGGCCTGGTCACCGAGGCCATGTCCCGCCACCTGGGCGACCGCGTCATCGGCATCTGCGACTCACCGGTCGGCCTCGGCCGCCGTATCGCCCGCGTGCTCGGGGTGAAGAACCCGGCCGAGGCGTGGATCGACTACGTCGGCCTCAACCACCTCGGCTGGGTACGCGGCCTGCGCGTCGCCGGCCGCGACGAACTCCCGCGGCTGCTCGCCGACCCCGCCCTGCTCGGCTCCTTCGAGGAGGGCAAGCTCTTCGGCACCGAGTGGCTGCGCTCCCTCGGCGCGATCCCCAACGAGTACCTGCACTACTACTACTTCAACCGCGAGACGGTCCGCGCCTACCAGGAGGCCGAGCAGACCCGCGGCGCCTTCCTGCGCGACCAACAGGCCCGGTTCTACGACGAGATGGCCGACCCGACCGCGTCCGCCCTGCGCAGCTGGGACCGCACCCGCGCCGAGCGCGAGGCCACGTACATGGCGGAGAACCGGGAGACCGCGGGCGCCGGGGAACGCGACGCCGACGACCTCTCGGGCGGCTACGAGAAGGTCGCCCTCGCCCTGATGCGGGCCATCGCCCGCGACGAGCGCACCACCCTGATCCTCAACGTCCGCAACCGGCACACCCTGTCCGTCCTCGACGACGACGCCGTCATCGAGGTGCCGTGCCTCGTCGACGCCAACGGCGCCCACCCCGTCGCCGTCGACCCGCTCCCCGGCCATGCCACCGGACTCGTCTGCTCGGTCAAGGCCGTCGAGCGCGAAGTCCTCGCCGCCGCCGAGTCCGGCTCCCGGGCCACGGCGGTGAAGGCGTTCGCCCTGCACCCCCTGGTCGATTCGGTGAACGTCGCCCGCAAGCTGGTCAACGGCTACACCGAGGTGCATCCTGGCCTCGGCTATCTTGCGTAAGCGCTTTCTCCGCTCCATCCACTCCACCCGCTCCACCCGCCCGACCCGCTCGCCACCTGGAGACCCTCATGCACGACGAACGCCGGCGGATCGAAGAGCGTGTGGAGCGCCTGCACCACCAGCGGATCAGGCCCGCGCTGTACGCGGCCACCGTGCCCATGGCGGTCGAGTCCTGGCAGGCGCCCGGCGAGCCGGTCCCCTTCGAGGACGCGGCTGCCGCCTCCTACGCCCCCTTCGCGATGGACACCCCGTGGGGCCCGCCCTGGGGCACCACCTGGTTCCGGATGCGCGGAGAGGTGCCCGCCGAGTGGGCGGGCCGGCGCGTCGAGGCGGTCATCGACCTCGGCTTCGTCGGGGACTGGCCCGGCAACCAGGCGGAGGCCCTGGTCCATCTGACCGACGGGACCCCGCTGAAGGCGGTCAACCCGCTCAACCAGTACGTGCCGATCGCCAACCCCGCGACGGGCGGCGAGAGCGTCGACTACCTGGTCGAGGCGGCCTCCAACCCCGACATCCTGGCGAACGGCTTCGCGGGCCCCACCCCGCTGGGCGACGTCCGCACCGCGGGCGACACACCCCTCTACACCTTCAGGCGCGCCGACCTCGCCGTCCTCGACGAGGAGGTCTTCCACCTCGACCTCGATGTGCAGGTGCTGCGCGAACTGATGCGGGAGCTCGGCGACCACGACCCGCGCCGGCACGAGATCGCGCACGCCCTGGACCGGGCGATGGACCTCCTCGACCTGGACGACATCGCCGGCTCGGCCGCCGCGGTGCGCGAGGCCCTCCGCCCCGCGCTGGCCAAGCCCGCGCACGCCAGTGCCCACGTCATCTCCGGCGTCGGCCACGCCCATATCGACTCCGCCTGGCTGTGGCCCATCCGCGAGACCAAGCGCAAGACGTCGAGGACCTTCTCCAACGTCACCGCGCTCGCCGAGGAGTACGACGACTTCGTCTTCGCCTGCTCGCAGGCCCAGCAGTACGAGTGGGTGCGCGACCACTACCCCAAGGTGTGGGCGCGCATCCAGGAGTCGGTGAAGAAGGGGCAGTGGGCGCCGGTCGGCGGTATGTGGGTCGAGGCCGACGGCAACCTGCCCGGTGGCGAGGCCGTGGCCCGCCAGTTCATCCACGGCAAGCGGTTCTTCATCGAGCACTTCGGCATCGAGACCAAGGGCGTCTGGCTGCCGGACTCCTTCGGCTACAACGCCGCCTACCCGCAGCTCGCCAAGCTCGCCGGGAACGAGTGGTTCCTGACCCAGAAGATCTCCTGGAACCAGACCAACAAGTTCCCCCACCACACCTTCTGGTGGGAGGGCATCGACGGCACCCGCATCTTCACCCACTTCCCGCCCATCGACACCTACAACGCCCGCTTCAGCGGCGAGGAGATGTCCCGAGCGGTCCGCAACTACGCCGAGAAGGGCGGCGCCACCCGCTCGCTGGCCCCCTTCGGCTGGGGGGACGGCGGTGGCGGACCCACCCGCGAGATCATGGAGCGGGCGCGCAGGCTGGCCGACTTGGAGGGCTCCCCGAAGGTCGTCGTGGAACACCCGGACGACTTCTTCGCCAAGGCCCGCGAGGAGTACCCGGACGCCCCCGTCTGGGTCGGCGAGCTCTACCTGGAGCTGCACCGCGCCACCTACACCACCCAGGCCCGCACCAAGCAGGGCAACCGGCGCAGCGAACACAGGCTACGTGAGGCGGAGTTGTGGGCGACGACGGCCGCGCTGCACGCGCCGGGCTACGCGTACCCGTACGAGAAGCTGGACCGTCTCTGGAAGACGGTGCTGCTGCACCAGTTCCACGACATCCTGCCGGGCTCCTCCATCGCCTGGGTGCACCGCGAGGCGGAGGCCGAATACGCCCGGGTGGCGGGGGAGTTGGAGGCCCTGACCAGCGAGGCGCTCCGGGCGCTCGGCGCGGGGGAGACCCGGGCCCTGAACACCAGCCCCTTCGAGCGCCGCGAGGTGGTGCGCGGCCGGGACGGCGGCCCCCGGTTCGTCCGCGTGCCCGCGAGCGGCAGCGCCCCGCTCGCGAACGCCTCACCCGGCCACCCCGTCACCGTCGAGGACCGCGCCCTCGACAACGGCCTCGTCCGCGTCGAGCTGGCCGAGGACGGCACCCTGTCCTCCGTCCACGACCACCGCGCCCACCGCGAAGTCCTCGCCGGCCAGGGCAACTTGCTCCGCCTCCACACCGACCTGCCCAACTGCTGGGACGCCTGGGACGTGGACAAGCACTACCGCAACCGCTACACGGACCTGCTGGACGCTGCGGAGATCACCGTCGTCGACCGGGACCCCCTGCTGGGCTCGATCCGGGTCGTGCGCTCCTTCGGCAACGGCTCGAGGATCACCCAGACCGTCACCCTGCGCGCCGACAGCCCCCGGATCGACTTCGAGACCGAGATCGACTGGCACGAGACGGAGAAGTTCCTCAAGGCGGGCTTCCCGGTCGACATCCGCGCTCCGCACTCCTCCGCCGAGATCCAGTTCGGCCATGTCCAGCGGCCCACGCACACGAACACCACGTGGGAGGCGGCCCGTTTCGAGGTCTCCGGCCACCGCTGGGTGCACCTCGGCGAACCCGGCTACGGCGTCGCCGTCCTCAATGACTCCACCTACGGCCACGACGTCTCCCGCACGGTCCGCGAGGACGGCGGTACGACCACCACGGTCCGGCTCAGCCTGGTCCGCGCCCCGCGCGTCCCCGACCCCGAGGCCGACCAGGGACAGCACCGGTTCACCTACTCCCTGCTCCCCGGCGCCACCATCGAGGACGCGGTCGCCGAGGGCTACGCCCTCAACCTGCCGCTGCGGCTGGCGGACACGGCGGCGGCCGAGCCCGTGATCTCCGTGACCGGCGAGGGCGTCACCGTCGAGGCGGTCAAGCTCGCCGACGACCGCTCCGGCGATGTCGTCGTACGCCTCTACGAGTCCCGCGGCGGCCGCGCCCAGGGCACCCTGCGCACCGACTTCCCCCTGACCGGCGCCCACATCACGGATCTGCTCGAACGCCCCCTGTCCGAGGCGAGGATGACCGACGGCACCGTGGCCATCGAACTGCGCCCGTTCCAGATCCTGACCCTCCGCCTGGCGAGGAGCTAGCCCGTGCCGATACAGCCCTGGTTCACCGACGCCAAACTGGGGATCTTCGTCCACTGGGGCGTCTACGCCGTGGACGGTGTCGCGGAGTCCTGGTCGTTCTACGACGGCCGGGTGCCCTACGACCGGTACCTGTCCCAGCTCGACCGCTTCACCGCCGCCCGGTACGACCCGCGGGCGTGGGCACGGCTCTTCGCCCGCGCCGGTGCCCGGTATGCGGTGCTCACCAGCCGGCATCACGACGGAGTCGCCCTGTGGGACTCCGCCCACGGCGGCCTGAACGTGGGACGCGACCTGATCGGCGGGTACGCGGACGCGCTGCGCGAGGAGGGCCTGAAGGTCGGCCTGTACTACTCGCACTCCGACTGGAGCCACCCCGACTACGCCTCCACCCGTAAGCCCGGCCGCCCGCCGGAGCAGGAGGACAACCGCTACTCGGAGGCCGCCGCGGAGTCCGAGGACCTCGACGCCTGGGAGCGTTACCTCGCCTACCGGGACGGACAGATCCGCGAGCTCACCTCCCGCTACCGGCCCGACCTGCTGTGGTTCGACGGGGAGTGGGAGCGCAGTGCGGAACAGTGGCGGATCCCCGAACTGGCCGCCCTGATCCGCTCCGAGGTGCCCGATGTCGTCCTCAACGCCCGCATGCCGGGCGAGGGTGACTACGCGACCCCCGAGCAGGGCGCCCCGGTGATCCCGCCGGAGGGCCCCTGGGAGCTGTGCCTGACCATCAACGACTCCTGGGGCTTTCAGCACCACGACCACCACTACAAGTCCCTCGGCCAGCTGGTGCGCTACTTCACCGAGACGATCGGCGGGGGCGGCAACCTCCTCCTCGACGTCGGCCCCCGCGAGGACGGCACCATCCCCGCCGAACAGACCGAGCGTCTTGAGGGCCTCGGCGACTGGATCGCCCGGCACCCGGACGCCGTGTACGGCACCGGGCGCGGGCTGCCCGCCGGGCACCACCACGGTCCCAGCACCCTCTCCGCCGACCGGCGCACCCTGTATCTGACCCTGTTCGACGCGCCGCGCGCCGAGACCGGTGTGCGCGGCCTGGT
Organism: Streptomyces cinnabarinus; assembly: GCF_027270315.1. Lineage (NCBI taxonomy): Bacteria > Bacillati > Actinomycetota > Actinomycetes > Kitasatosporales > Streptomycetaceae > Streptomyces > Streptomyces cinnabarinus. Next base: position 7,504,485 of record NZ_CP114413.1, read on the forward strand.
CAGCAAGGCGCGCCGGGTCACCGTCCTCGGCACCGGCCGGGAACTGCCCCACCAAGTCATCGGCGGGCTGCACGAGACACCGGGCGTGCTGTGGATCGACCCGCCCGCCGCGGCGGACCTCGACCCGCACGCGACGGTCCTCGCCGTCGAACTGGACGGGGAACTGGAGCTGTACCGGGGGGCCGGACGGTCCTGAGCGCGCAGCGGTTGTCCCGGAAACTCCCATGAAGTTTTAAGGGAGCGTAAAGCGCCAGGTCACACCCGGAATCAGGCCCTCCGCGGCGCTGACGCTTTGCCTTCCGGACACCTGGAGTTCGCCTGTTGCCTCTGGGATGCGGAGGCACAAGGGGAAGAGAAAGGTGTGACGGTGCGAGACACGCGCAAGTCGGTGATCGGCAAGGGGCTCAGGCGTCGGGGCAGGCTGATGATCCAGGCGGTGAGCCCGCCGCGCCGCACCCTGAACGCCATCCCGGCCCCCCGGACCGAGGCCGAAACCAAGCAGCCCGCCTACGTCGCCCCGCGCGCCCCGCGCCTGGTCGACTCCCCGGTGTTCGTGCTCTCCTCGGTGCGCTCCGGCTCCACGCTGCTGCGGGTGCTGCTCAACAGCCACAGCCGGATCCGCGCCCCGCACGAGATGCATCTGCGCACCGTCCACGTCCAGCTGACCCGCGGCTTCACCCCGGACGCGATGAAGGCGCTGGAGCTGGACAAGACCGAGCTGGAACACCTGCTGTGGGACCGGGTGATGCACCTGGAGCTCACCCGCAGCGGCAAGGACGTCATCGTCGACAAGACCCCGCCGAACACCCTCATCTGGCCCCGGCTGCACCGATGTTGGCCCGAGGCCCGGTACATCCTGCTGCTGCGTCACCCGGGCGCGATCATCGCCTCCCTCACCGAGCGCCGCAAGGACCCCGACCACGCGGAGATCCTCGCGGAGGTGCTCAACTACTCCGAGAAGCTGGAGGAGGCCCGGCAGACCCTGAACGTCCATGTGGTGACGTACGAGGAGCTGACCGCGGAGCCGGAGCGGGCCACCCGTGCCCTGTGCGAGTACCTCGGCGTCGAGTGGGAGAGCGGCATGCTCGACTACGGCAGCAAGGACCACGGCAGGTTCCGCCCGCAGCTCGGCGACTGGAGCAGCACCATCAAGTCGGGCCGCATCCAGGCCGCCCGCACGGCCGACCCCTCGGTCGAACTGCCGCCGCGGCTGAGGGAGATCGCGATGGCGTGGGGGTACGAGGCATAACCCCGTACCCCCACGCGGGTGCACGTCAGCCGGTGAAGCCGGCCGTGATCGACGTGAACTGCCAGTTGCTCTGGCTGATGCCGGAGCAGTTGCTCACCACTCCCCCGCCGGGGCACGGCCGGTCACGGTTGACCGACCAGAAGGCGAGCCGCGCGATGTGGTGGGAGTTCGCCCAGTCCCGGATCTGCGTCCAGGTGCCCGGCGAGGTGAGCTCCTGCTGGTCGCTCAGCCCGTTCATGCCGGAGATCCCGATGTGGGCGTAGGCGGTCGCGTCGTTCCACCCGAAGGCGGACTTCAGCTTGTTCTTCAGCCCCTCGGTCGCGTTCACGGTGTTGCCGTACATGTCCGCGCCGCCACCGAAGTCGAACGGCATGATCGTGAACACGTCGATATTGGCGTTCAGCGCCTTGGCCTGGTCGATGAGCCGGTTGCCCCAGTAGGTCGGGCCGGTGGTCGAGGTGCCGAAGGTGATGATCGTGCGCAGGCCCGGGTTGTTGGCCTTGACGATCCTCAGGGCGTTGAGGACGCGGTCCTGCACGACCGCGTTCTCGAATTCGTCGGTGTTCTCGATGTCGACGTCGATGGCCTTGAGACCGTAGGCGTCGATCACCCGCTGGTAGGCACCGGCCAGCGCCTCCGCGGTGGAGCAGTTCGGCCCGAGCTTGTTGCCGCTCCAGCCGCCGATGGAGGGCACGATGTCACCGCCCGCCGAACGGATCGAGTTGATGACGGCCTGGTCGTTGCCGCCGGTCAGTGGACGGTTGCCGTCCCAGGCCGGGTTGCAGCCGCCGGAGGAGAGGATGAACGCCATCGTGTACCACTTGATGCCGGTCGCGCTCATCACCGAGGTCGCGCTCGGCGGGTCGCCCCAGCCCAGGTACAGATAGGGCGCGGCCTGCTTGAATCCGCCGGGGTCGCCACCGCCCGGATCCGTGGTCACGGACACCGCGTTGGAGGCGGGCGAGGTGTTCCCGGCGGCGTCCCGGGCCCGCACGGTGAAGGTGTGGGCGGTGCTGGGGGAGAGCCCGCTCACCGTGGCGCTCGTACCGGACACGCTGAGCACCTGGTTCGAGCCGCTGTAGATGTCGTACGAGGTGACACCCACGTTGTCGGTGGAGGCGTTCCACGCCAGCGAGACGCTGGAGGAGGTCTTGCCGGTGGAGCGCAGGTTGCCGGGCGCGGTGGGCGCCTGGGTGTCCGAGCCGCCGCCCGGACCGTCGAGGCTGATGTCGTCGGCGTGATAGGTGCCCTGCGCGTACCAGCCGTGCGTGTAGACGGTGGCCGAGGTCTGCGCGGCGCCCGTCGTGAAGGACACGCTGAGCTTGCTGTACGCCGACGGCGAGCTGGTCCAGGTGGAGGCGCCGCCGTCCACACCGAGGTAGACATAGCTGCCGCGCACCCAGCCGCTGAGCGTGTAGGCGGTGTTCGGCTGGACCCGTACGGTCTGGCCGCACTTGGCGATGTCGCTCGAACTCACCGCGCCCTGAAGGGCCCTGGAACCGCCGTGCACGGGCGAGGAGACGACCGAGCCGAGGTTCCCGGTGCAGGACCAGGGGGAGAGGGCGCCGGACTCGAAGCCGGGGTTGGACAGGATGTTGGCCGCGTGGGCCGTGCCGGGCAGGGCGACCGCTCCGGTGAGCGCGAGGGCCGCCGAGCCGAGCAGAGCGAGAAGGCGACGTCTGGAACGTCCGAACAGTGAGGTGCGCACGCGAACTCCCTGAAGAGTGGGGATGGTTCGGGAGGTGGTGCAGAAGAGTGCGCAACCAAATTGGTATGGACCAACCGGCCTGTCAAGAACCTGTGCGGCAATTGGTCCATACCGGGTGGGTGACTAGAGCGGCAACGCCTGACCCGCCCTCGCCTCCAGGGAGTTGACGGGCGCGGGCACGGCGGGCAGCGCCTGCTGGGGCTCCTCCAGCCGCTGTTGGGGCAGGGACACGCCACGTAGCGGCCGAGGCCCCGAGACGACCGTGTAGTCCTGGCCGAGGAACGGCGGAGCGATCTCGCCCGGGTCCTCGCCGAGCGCCAACTGCACAGCCGCCCAAGGCGCGTTGACCCCGCACAGTGACAGCTGGTGCAGCCCGCCCGCCGGCCGCGTGTTGACGTCCATCAGCACCGGCCGGTCCCCGAACATCCGGAACTGGATGTTGGAGAGGTAGTGCAGCCCGAAGCCCTCGGCGATGGCCCGCGCGGGCTCCAGCCACTGCTCGTGCAGGGTGAAACCACGTCGGCGGCCGTTCTTGGTGCGGCCCACCGCCATCCGGATCCGGTTGTCCGGGCCGGTCAGACAGTCCACCGACACCTCCGGCTGCTCCAGCCGCGGCATGACCAGCCAGTCGACCTCCTCCTCGGACTGCGCCAGCGCGTCCAGGACCAGGTCAAGCGGCACATACGGGCTCGGGAAGCCGGTCAGGTGCATCATCGAGAAGGGCGCGCGCGTGATCACGCGGAAGCCCACTCCGCCGGCCCCGGACGCGGGCTTGAAGCACGCCTTGTGGCCGCCCGCCTCCAGCTCCTCCACCGCGGCGACCAGTTCCTCGGCGCCCCGCACCCGCCACCACGGCGGCACCGGCACCCCGATCGCCTGGACCGCCTCGTAGGCGATCACCTTGTCGTGGAAGACGGCGACGGCCTCCGGCGGCGGCGCCAGCAGCGCGGTGCCGGCCGCCTCGAACTCCGCGCGGTGGGCGACCACCGCCGACTGGTGCAGCCGCGGCACGAACACATCGATGCCCCGCCGGACGCACTGGTCGAGGGCGTACTCCACATACCCGGCCGGGGACAGGCCCTCCGGCTCCAGATCGGCGGTGTCGGCGGCGGCCAGCACGGGTGAGTCGGCGTCCCCGTGCGTCGCATGGATCTCCACCGCGCGATCGCTGGGATTTCGGCGGAGCTGATCCATGAAGAACACGTTCTCCGCGTACGTGCGGTTGAGCCAGACGCGTACGCGAGAGACCATTCAGGCCGCCTTTCACGGTTCGCGGGCACGGCGAAGCAGGCCGTGCCCGGCCAGGGAGGTTGGAGGTACACCAAACCGCCCCGTGCGAAGGGAAGTTCATGGCGGTGGTGTTGGGGCGATCATACGGCTTGCCGGAGGCCCCGCGTGCAACATGCGTGTTACGGATTCCCCGATCCTGCCCGGGTGGATCAAGGGACCCCGTAGTCGCGCCGCGACACGACAGGCCGTGGGCGCGAACCCGCCTTGTCCCAGAACCGCGAATGTGTTCTCGTGGTGCTTTCCACGTGACGAGGGGGACGAGACGTGGCGTTATCGGCCGGGGGTGCCGGACAGCTGTTGGCCATCAGTGACCTGCACATCGGCTACGAGGAGAACCGCGCGCTGGTCGACAAGATGCGGCCGGAGACCGACGACGACTGGCTGGTGGTCGCCGGCGACGTCGCGGAGACCGTGGCTGACATCCGATGGGCCCTGCAAACGCTTTCCGGACGCTTCAGCAAGGTCATCTGGGCCCCGGGCAACCATGAGCTGTGGACCCACCCGAAGGACGCCGTCACCCTGCGTGGCGTCGCCCGCTACGAGTACCTGGTCACCCTGTGCCGGGAACTCGGCGTGACCACTCCCGAGGACCCCTACCCGGTCTGGGACGGCCCCGGCGGCCCCGTCGCCGTGGCCCCGCTCTTCCTGCTCTACGACTACACCTTCCTGCCGCAGGGCTGCGTGACCAAGGAGGAGGGGCTGCGGTACGCCCAGGGCACCGGCATCGTCTGCAACGACGAGTACCTGCTGCACCCCGATCCCTATCCGACCCGCGAGGCCTGGTGCCGGGCCCGGGTCGCGCAGACCGAGCGCCGCCTCGCCGCGCTCCCCGACGACCTGCCCACGGTCCTCGTCAACCACTACCCGCTGGACCGCCACCCGATGGAGGTCCTCTGGCACCCCGAATTCGCCATGTGGTGCGGCACCGAGCGGACCGCGGACTGGCACCGCAGGTTCCGGGTGGAGACCATGGTCTACGGCCACCTGCACATCCCGCGGACCACCTTCCACGACGGCGTCCGCTTCGAGGAGGTGTCGGTCGGCTACCCGCGCGAGTGGCGCAAGCGCCCGGATCCACCGGGTCGGCTGCGCCGCATACTGCCCAGGGAGGTCGGGGCCCCGTGATCGAGGAGCTGCTGCCGGACTCGGTGGTGACCGTGGAGGCGTACGGCGAGGAGGACGCCTCGCCCGCGGTCCTGTTCCCCGAGGAGGCGGCCGCGGTGGCGCGCGCGGTGGACAAGCGCCGCCGGGAGTTCGCCGCCGTACGGGTCTGCGCCCGCCGGGCCATGGAGAAGCTCGGCGTGCCCGCGCAGCCGCTGCTGCCCGGCGACCGGGGCGCTCCGCGCTGGCCGGACGGCCTGGCCGGCAGCATGACCCACTGCGACGGCTACTGCGCCGCCGCCCTGGTCCGCGCCGTCGACCTGGCCTCCCTCGGCATCGACGCCGAACCCGACGAACCGCTCCCCGACGGAGTGCTGGCGGCCGTGTCCCTGCCCGGTGAGGCCCAGCGGATCCGCCGGCTGACCCTGGACCACCCCGGGATCCACTGGGACCGCCTGCTGTTCAGCGCCAAGGAGTCCGTCTACAAGGCGTGGTTCCCCCTCACCGGACGGTGGCTGGACTTCTCCGAGGCCGACATCGACCTGCTCACCCACCCGGACGGCCGCCCCGGCGGCACGTTCACCGCCACCCTCCTGGTCCCCGGCCCCCTGGTCCGCGGCCGCCGCGTCGGCGTCTTCGAGGGCCGCTGGACCGTCGAGCGCGGCCTGGTCGCGACGGCCGTCACCGTGCCGTACACCTGAGCGTCACGGCTCCGGGCACCAGCTCTGCAGCAGCCGGAAGAACTCCTCCTCGTTGCCGGTGAGTCCCGCGTCCGCCAGTGCCCGCTCCACCTCGGCGAGCACCCCGGGCGGCACCACGGGTGGTCGTCCCTCACCGGGCGGGCCCCCGGCGACGTCGAAGGCGGCCCGCACGGTGTGCAGCAGCCGCAGATACGCCTGCACGGCGATGCGTTCGCGGTCGGTCAGTACGGCGGTGGGCATCGGTCGGCTCTCCCCGAAGTCGGCGTCGTCTTACCGCCCCGCACATCAGGGCGCACCACCAGCTTGCCGCCCACCACTGACAATCGGGTCCGGCCACTCGCCGGTTCGCCCACTCAGCGCAGCCCGGAGCGGGTGCGCGGGCCGCTCAGCCCTGCGGGCCTCGGTACCCCAGCGATGCCTCGATCCGGCCCGCCAGATGGTCCTTCTGGACCGGGCCGCGCAGCGACGAACCCGCCAGCCAGGTCCGGCACTTGCTGGCCAGCAGCAGCCCGAAGCTCTCCGCCTCCTGCTCGTCGGACAGATCGAAGCGGCTGCGCGCGGCCACCTGCCGTACCGTCGCCTCCAGCTGGGCGTGGTCCTGGAGCAGCCGGGCCGCCACCGCGACGCCGTCGACGTGATGACCGCTGTGCCCGGCCTGCATGTGCCACAGCTCGTGGCCGAGGATCACCAACTGGTGGTCGGGCGCGGTGCGTTCCTCGATGACGACGAGGTCCTGGTCGGCCATGTCGAGCCAGAGCCCGCTCGCGGTGTCGGCCGGGAAGGCGGCCATCCGGAACCGGACCGGGCGGCCACGGCGTCTGGCCATCGCCGCGCAGAGCGCGCCGTACAGGTCGGCCGGGCGCGCCGGAGCGGGAAGCTCCAGTTCGCCGACCAGTTCGCCGCACAGGCGGTGCATGTCCCTACGGATGCCCACAGTTCTCCCCCGGGTCACGACTCGGGCCGCTTGACGCTCTCCAGGAGCATGTCCAGCCATTCGGCGACCTTGTCGCGATGCTGGTCGGTGGGCAGTTGCGCGGCCCGCCAGGCGATCCCGCGCACGCCGTGGTCCTGCAGCAGCCGCTCCAGCGGGTCCTCGGCCGTCGCGGCCGTCTCCCGCTCGGCGAGCTGCTGGAGGAGCTCCTGTTCGGTGCGCTGGAGGGCGCCCGCGAGGGCCTCGGGGTCCTCGGCGGTGAGGAATCCCGCGTGCACCCGGAAGAAGCGCTGGATGGCGTCGCAGTGCTCCATCGTGGGGCGCCGGTCGCCGTTTATCAGGGCGCCCGCCTGCTGCCGTGACATGGCCGCGCCGTCGGCGATCTCCTGCTGGGTGTACTTGCGGCCGTTGGGCTTGAGCCGGGTACGGCGCAGCAGGTCCAGGCGTTGCAGAAAGCGGGCCTGGATGTCGGGCTCGCCCGCGCGGCGGCCGCTGAGCAGCGCCTTGACCACGGGCTCGGGAACACCGGAGGCGACGGAGAGCCTGCCGCTGTGGAAGACGTCGGCGTGTGGCACGTCCAGCCGGTCGGCGAGCGCGCTCACCCGAACCACGACGGCCGGCAGTGCCGCCGTCCCCGTGGCGCCCGGACCCTCGAAGCCACCCGTCACCGACAGAACTCCTACGTCTCTCACCATCTCTTCACCAGCGGTCGCGTGTGAACTTCCCGGAGAGTAGCGGGTGGTTCGAACTCGCATCCAGGTCTCGCCACAACTGTGGCCAATTTCAGCCGTCAACCGGCATGAAATGCCACGATAGTTGACACCGCTTGCGTCGGGGCAGCAGGATCGGGGCGCCGCGTCAAGGCCGCACAGGCAAGAGGGGTGACCTCCCGATGGCATATCAGGCAGGAGGGCAGCGGCCGGCACCGCGGCCCGTCCCCGAGAATCCCGAGGCCCAGGCCTACCTCCAGGACTACGCCACGCTCCTGGAAGCCGTGTCCTTCCCCTCCGTGGTGCTCGACCACCGCTGGGACGTCGTCCTGGCCAACACCGCTTTCGCGTCACTTTTCCGCGGCGTGGAGCCGCATCCCACGGCCATGCCCGGCGACAACTTCCTCCGGTTCGTGCTGTTCCACCCCGACGCCGGCACCGTCCTCGGCGACCACGAGTCCAGTTGGTGCCTGCCGATGCTGGCGAACTTCGCGGCCGCCGTGGAGCGGCACGGCCACGACCACGGACTCCAGGCCATCCGCAGGGACATCGCCCAGGACCCGATCATGGAGGCCGCCTACCGGCACGGCCTGCCGCTGTGGATCCGCACGGTCGGCGAACAGGCCCTCGCCCACGACGGCGCCGTACGGCCGCTGCTCCACCCGGACCCGCGCTGGGGTGCCACCGACTGCCGGATCGTCGACGAGACCCCCGGCATCCTGAAGGACATGGGCCACACCCGGATGACGCTGGTGCTGCGCGACCCGCGCCGCGCGACGCCCCCCTCGCGCCGGACCGGACGTCCGCGCCGCACGGCGGCCCACCTGAGCGTGGTGCCCGCCCCCGAGGTCTGACGGGCACCGTCGGCGTTCAGGTCGCCGACGGCGCCTGGTCAGAACCCGCTGACCCGGGCGGCCCCGCTCAGCCCGCGAACTCCCGCATCCACGCCTCCACCTCGGCGGCGGAACGCGGCAGTGCCGCCGACAGGTTCTCGTGACCGTCGGCGGTGACCAGGAGGTCGTCCTCGATGCGCACACCGATGCCCCGCCACTGCTCGGGCACCGTCAGATCGTCCGGCTGGAAGTACAGTCCGGGCTCGACGGTGAGCACCATGCCGGGCTCCAACGCGCCGTCCACGTAGTCCTCGTTGCGTGCCTGGGCGCAGTCGTGGACGTCCAGGCCCAGCATGTGCCCGGTGCCCGCCATGGTGAACCGTCGTTGCAGACCCAGCTCGTAGGCCCGCTCGGCCGGACCTTCGATGAAGCCCCAGGCCACCAGCCGCTCGGTGAGCGAGCGTTGGGCCGCCTCGTGGAAGTCACGGTAGTGCGCGCCCGGCTTGACGGCCGCCATGCCCGCCTCCTGGGCCTCGAACACGGCCTCGTAGATCTCCCGTTGGAGGGGGGTGAAGGTGCCGCTGACCGGGAGGGTGCGGGTGACGTCCGCGGTGTAGAGCGTGCGGGTCTCGACGCCCGCGTCCAGCAGAAGAAGTTCGCCCGGCCGGACCGGGCCGTCGTTGTCCTGCCAGTGCATGATCGTGGCGTGCTCCCCGGCGGCGCAGATCGAGCCGTAGCCGACGTCATTGCCGTCGACCCGGGCGCGCCGGAAGAAGGTGCCCTCGATCCAGCGCTCCGAGGTGGCGACGGCCTGCGACAACTCCCGTACGACATCGGTGAAGCCGCGGACCGTGGCGTCGACGGCGCGGCGCAGCTCGCCGATCTCCCAGGCGTCCTTGACCAGCCGCAGCCCGGACACCGCCTCCTCCAGGGCGTCGTCGCGCGCCTCGTCGGTGTCGACGACGGCCTGCAGCGCGGGGTCGACGCCGCGGACGATCCGGGTGGGCGCGGGCACGGAGTGGGTGAGGTCCTCGGCGACGGCGCGGATGTCACGGCAGGGGAGGCCCAGGACCAGCTCGGACTCGGCGAGCGTGCGGCGGCGGCCCATCCACAGTTCGGCGGTGTAGCCGGTCCAGAACTCGTCGCTGTCCCGGCTGTCGCGGGGGAGCTGGTAGCAGTGCGCGTCATGGCCGCCGTCGGGGCGCGGCTCCAGCACCAGGGCGCCGTCCCGGGCCTGGTCGCCGGTGAGATGCACATAGCCGGAGTACGGGCGGAACGGATAGTGGGTGTCGTTGGAGCGGGTCCGCAGGCCGCCCGACGGCACGATCAGCCGCTCGCCCGGGAACAGCGCGGAGAGGGCGGCGCGGCGGCGGGCCGCGTAGGGCGACTGCTCGGCGAGGAGCAGGTCCCTGCGCTCGTTGTCGGCCCAGCCCGTGCGCATCAGCGCGGAGAGTTCCTCGGAGATTCCTCGGTACAGACCGTTCTTTCGGCCCTTCGCCACGTCGGGCACCTCTTCCGTGTGGTGGACGTTCCGTTGACGTTCCCAGTGCGAGAAGTATGTGACATAGTACTGGTGTGAGCAAGCGACTGACCTGCGACGTCGTGGTCGTCGGAGCCGGAATGGTGGGCGCCGCCTGCACGTTCTACGCGACCCGGGCGGGCCTCGACGTGATCCTCGTCGACCGTGGCCCGGTGGCGAGCGGCACCACCGGCGCCGGCGAGGGCAACCTCCTGGTCTCCGACAAGGAGCCCGGTCCGGAACTGGACCTGGCGCTCCTCTCGGCCCGCCTCTGGGCCGAACTCGCAGAGGAGTTCGGGGAGGCCGTCGAGTACGAGGCCAAGGGCGGTGTGGTGGTCGCCTCGACGCCGGACGGCCTCGCGGCCCTGGACCGTTTCGCCCACGGACAGCGCGCGGCCGGAGTCCTCGCCGAGACCGTCGCGGGGGACGGGCTGTACGGCCTCGAACCCCACCTGGCCAAGGGCCTGCCCGGCGGTGTGCTGTATCCGCAGGACTGCCAGGTCATGCCCGCCCTGGCCGCCGCCGTCCTGGCCCGCGCCTCGGGCGCCCGCCTGCTGACCGGCCACACCGTGACAGCCGTACTGCGCACCCCCGACGGCACGGTCCGCGGCGTCCGCACCGACCACGGCGACCTCCACGCCCCGGCCGTCGTCAACGCCGCCGGCACCTGGGGCGGCGACCTGGCCGCCCTCGCCGGAGCCCACCTCCCGGTGCTCCCGCGCCGCGGCTTCGTCCTGGTCACCGAACCGCTCCCGCGCCTGATCCACCACAAGGTGTACGCCGCCGACTACGTGGCCGACGTGGCCAGCGACTCCGCCGCGCTCCAGACCTCCCCGGTCGTGGAGGGCACCGCCGCCGGACCGGTGCTGATCGGCGCCAGCCGGGAACGGGTCGGCTTCGACCGCTCCTTCTCGCTCCCCGTGGTCCGCGCCCTGGCCGCCGGAGCGACCCGGCTCTTCCCGGTCCTGGCGGACGTCCGCGCGATGCGCTCCTACGTCGGCTTCCGCCCGTACCTCCCCGACCACCTGCCCGCCATCGGCCCCGACCCCCGGGTCCCCGGACTGCACCACGCCTGCGGGCACGAGGGCGCCGGCATCGGCCTCGCCACCGGCACCGCGCACCTCATCGCCCAGACCCTGACCGGCCGGACCCCCGACCTCGGTCTGACGCCCTTCCGCCCCGACCGCTTCCCCGCCCCCGAGGAGGCCGCGTGACAACACCCCTGGACCTGGCCGGAGCCCACCCTGGACCCGCCTTCACGGTCACCCTGGACGGCCGGGAGATCGAGGCCCTGCCCGGACAGACCGTGGCCGCCGCGCTCTGGGCGGCCGGGATCACCTCCTGGCGCGGCACCCGCGGCACGGGCCGCCCGCGCGGTGTCTTCTGCGGCATCGGCATCTGCTTCGACTGCCTGGTGACCGTCAACGACCGCCCCAACCAACGCGCCTGCCTGCTGCCCCTGCATCCCGGCGACGCCATCCGCACCCAGGAGGGGACGGGCCACGATGACTGACCGACCGCACCTCGCGGTGATCGGCGCGGGCCCCGCGGGCCTCGCCGCGACCCTCGCGGCCGCCGCCCACGGTGTACGGGTCACCCTGATCGACGCGGCCCCCGAGGCGGGCGGCCAGTTCTACCGCCGGCCCGCGGCGGCCCTGGGCGCCCGCCGCCCCGAGGCCCTCCACCACCAGTGGCGCACCTGGGAGCGGCTGCGCGACGGACTGCGCGACCACGCGGACTCCGTACGGCACTTGACGGACCATCATGTCTGGCTCGTCGAACGCGGCCCCCGCGCGGGCTTCACCGTCCGGGCCCTCCTCGGCCCCGAGCAGACGGAACCCGCCGAGGTGTACGCAGACGCAGTGCTCCTGGCCACCGGCGGCTACGAGAAGGTGCTCCCCTTCCCCGGCTGGACCCTCCCCGGCGTCATCACCGCGGGCGGCGCCCAGGCCATGCTCAAAGGCTCGCTGGCGGTGTCCGGCCGTACCGCGGTCGTCGCCGGGACCGGCCCCCTGCTGCTGCCGGTGGCCACCGGCCTCGCGGCGGCGGGCGTCGAGATCGCGGCCCTCGTGGAATCCGCCGACCCCCTCGCCTTCGTACGGCGCTCCCGGGCGCTGCTCGCCGAGCCCGCCAAGGTCGTCGAAGGCGCCGGGTACGCGGCCCAATTGCTCCGGCACCGGGTGCCCGCGCTCGCCCGGCACGCCGTCGTCGAGGCGCACGGCACCGAGCGTCTTGAGGCGGTGACGGTGGCCGCGCTCGACCGCGCCGGGCGGGTCAGGCCCGGCACCGGGCGCCGGATCCCGTGCGACACACTGGCCGTCGGCCACGGCATGCTGCCGCACACCGACCTCGCAGAGACGCTCGGCTGCCGGCTCGACGGAGTCGCCGTGCACGTCGACGCGGAGCAGCGCACCGATGTGCCCGGCGTCTGGGCGGCGGGGGAGACCACCGGCATCGGCGGTGCCGCGCTCTCGCTGGCCGAGGGGCACATCGCGGGCCGGTCCGCCGCCGCGCGGCTGCACGGCACCGCACCCGACCCGCGCGCGTGGGCGGCGGCCGCGCGGACCCGGACCCGGCTGCGGGCCTTCTTCGCCGCGCTCGATGGCGTGTACGTGCCGCCCGCGCACTGGACTTCGCTGATCACCGACGACACCGTGGTGTGCCGCTGCGAGGAGGTCACCGGCGGTGCGGTCCGCGAGGCCGTCGAGGAACTCGGGGCCGGGGACGCGCGGACCGTCAAACTGCTGACCCGGGCCGGGATGGGCTGGTGCCAGGGGCGGGTGTGCGGACCGGCGGTCGCGGGACTCGCCGGATGCGCCCTGACCCCGTCCCGGCGGCCGTTCGCCCGGCCGGTGCCGCTCGGGGTGCTGGCGCGGTCCGAAGAGGCGGACGCCGACGCATGAGCCATTCGCCAACAGTGACATGTCACACTTCACCGAGGAGCCACGTATGACCACCACCGACCACCGCCCCTGGCGAGGCGTCCTCGTCGCCACAGCGCTTCCGCTGACCGACGACCTCGCCGTGGACCACGCCAAGTACGCCGAGCACTGCGCGTGGCTCGTGGAGAACGGCTGCGACGGCGTCGTGCCGAACGGCTCGCTCGGCGAGTACCAGGTCCTCACCCCCGAGGAGCGGTCCAAGGTCGTCGAGACCGCGGTGTCCGCCATCGGCGGCGAGCGCGTGATGCCCGGCGTCGCCGCCTACGGCTCCGCCGAGGCCCGCCGCTGGGCCGAGCAGGCACGCGACGCGGGCTGCGCCTCCGTGATGCTGCTGCCGCCCAACGCCTACCGCGCCGACGAACGCTCGGTGCTGTCGCACTACGCGGAGGTCGCGAAGGCGGGCGTGCCGGTCGTGGCGTACAACAACCCCATCGACACCAAGGTCGACCTGGTGCCGGAACTGCTCGCCCAGCTGCACGCCGAGGGGCACATCCACGCGGTCAAGGAGTTCTCCGGCGACGTCCGCCGCGCCTACCGCATCGCCGAACTCGCCCCGGAACTGGACCTGTTGATCGGCGCCGACGACGTCCTGCTGGAGCTGGCGCTGGCCGGCGCCAAGGGCTGGGTGGCCGGCTACCCGAACGCACTGCCCCGCGCGAGCGTCGAGTTGTACCGCGCGGCCGTCGCCGGGGACCTGGACACCGCCAGGGAGCTGTACACGCGACTGCACCCGCTGCTGCGCTGGGACTCCCGGGTCGAGTTCGTCCAGGCCATCAAGTTGTCCATGGACATCGTGGGGCGGCACGGCGGTCCCGTGCGCCCGCCGCGCGTCCCGCTGCTGCCCGAACAGGAGGCCGCCGTCAGGGCCGCCACGGAGAAGGCCGTCGCGGCCGGATTGGCGTAGGGACCATGCGCAGCAGAGTCGTCCTGCACGCCGTCGACTCGCACACCGAGGGCATGCCCACCCGGGTCGTCACCGGCGGCATCGGCACGATCCCCGGCGCCACCATGAACGAACGGCGCCTGTACTTCCGCGAGCACCGCGACGACATCAAGCAGCTCCTGATGAACGAGCCGCGCGGCCACTCGGCGATGAGCGGGGCCGTCCTCCAGCCGCCCACCCGCCCCGACTGCGACTGGGGCGTCATCTACATCGAGGTCTCCGGCTATCTGCCGATGTGCGGGCACGGCACGATCGGCGTCGCGACCGTGCTGGTGGAGACCGGCATGGTCGAGGTCGTCGAACCGGTCACCACCATCCGGCTCGACACACCGGCCGGACTCGTCGTCGCCGAGGTCGCGGTGGAGGACGGGGCCGCGAAGGCGGTCACCCTGAAGAACGTGCCGTCCTTCGCCGTCACCCTCGACCGCAAGATCGCACTGCCCGGCGGGCGCACGGTGACATATGACCTGGCATACGGCGGCAACTTCTACGCCATCCTGCCGCTGGAGGAGTTCGGGCTGCCCTTCGACCGCGCCCGCAAGGACGACATCCTCAAGGCGGGCCTGTCCCTGATGGACGCGATCAACGCGGAGGCCGAGCCCGTGCACCCCGAGGACCCCTCCATCCGCGGCTGCCATCACGTCCACCTCTACGCGCCCGGCGCCACCGCCCGCCACTCGCGGCACGCCATGGTCATCCACCCCGGCTGGTTCGACCGCTCGCCCTGCGGCACCGGCACCAGCGCCCGGATGGCCCAGCTGCACGCGCGCGGCGAACTCCCGCTGCACACCGAGTTCGTCAACGAGTCCTTCATCGGCACCCGGTTCACCGGGCGGCTCCTCGACACCACCGAGGTCGCCGGGCGGCCCGCCGTCCTGCCCAGCTTCACCGGCCGCGCCTGGGTCACCGGGACGGCCCAGTACCTGCTCGATCCGGACGATCCGTTCCCGGCCGGGTTCGTCCTCTAACCCGCCTCCAGCCCCTGTCGTCGGGCCCTGGCCGACCCGCCCGGGCCCGGGCCCGGGCTCCGGCGGGGATAATGCCGGTGACGCGTGACATTGCATTCCCTAGGAGACCTCCCTATGCCCGCCCAGCCCGCCGGCGCCCCCTCCCTGCCCTCGCTGGGCGGCAAGAAGCGCAGCTACCGCGAGCGGGTCGCCGACGCCCTGCGAGCCGCGCTGATCGCCGGGGAACTCCTGCCGGGCGAGGTGTACTCCGCGCCGACCCTGGCCGCCCGCTTCGGCGTCTCTGCGACCCCGGTGCGCGAGGCCATGCTCGACCTGGCCAAGGAGGGCCTGGTCGACACCATGCCCAACAAGGGCTTCCGGGTCACCGAGGTCTCCGAGAAGCAGCTCGACGAGTACAAGCACATCCGCGCCCTCATCGAGATCCCCACGGTGGTGGAGCTGGCCCGGACCGCCGACCCGGTCTCGCTGGAGGCGCTGCGCCCGGCCGCCCGGGAGATCGTGCAGGCCGCGGCGGCCGGCGACCTCATCGCGTACGTCGAGGCCGACACCCGCTTCCATCTCGGCCTGCTCGCCCTCGCGGGCAACACCCATCTGGTCGAGGTGGTCGGCGACCTGCGCGGCCGTTCCCGTCTCTACGGCCTGACCGCGCTGGTGAAGGCGGGCCGGCTGCTGGCCTCCGCCGAGGAGCACCTCGAACTCCTCGACGCCCTGCTGGCCCGCGACGAGCACGCGGTGCGCGAGGTCATGACCCGGCACCTCGGACATGTCCGCGGGCTGTGGGCCGCGCAGTAGACGACAACTTGAGGCAGTTCACCGGGACGGCGGCTTGTCCTCCTTCACGACCGCCGCTTCCCGCTTCGCCGCCTGGATCTGCTCGTACACATGGGTCCTCAGCTCGGCGAAGCGCGGGGCCACCCGGGTGTGCAACTGGTCCCGCTCGTCGGGGAGATCGATCTTCAGCTGCTCCTGGACGACGGTGGGGGAGGCGGACAGCACGATGACCCGCTCACCGAGGTAGACGGCCTCGTCGATGTCGTGGGTGACGAACAGGATCGTGACGCCCCGCTCCCGCCACAGCCGCCGTACCAGGTCCTCCAGATCGGCCCGGGTCTGGGCGTCGACCGCGGCGAACGGCTCGTCCATCAGGAGCACCCGGGGCTCGTAGGCGAGCGCGCGGGCGATGGCGACTCGCTGCTGCATACCGCCGGACAGCTGCCAGGGATACGCGCCCACGGCGTCCGCGAGTCCCACCGACTCCAGCGCGTCCCGCACCAGCTCCCGGCGCCGGGCCTTGTCCAAGTCCTTCTGCTTCAGAGGGAGTTCGACGTTCTCCCCGACCCGCATCCAGGGGAACAGGCTGCGTCCGTACTCCTGGAACACGAAGGCCATCCCGGGCGGCGGGCCGGTCACCCGGGCGCCCTCCAGCAGGACCTCACCGCCGGACGGGGCGAGCAGTCCGCCCATGCACTTCAGCAGGGTCGTCTTGCCGCAGCCCGACGGGCCGACCAGACAAGCGAGTTCACCCGCGTCGACGGTGAAGGTCAGATCGCGCACCGCCTCCACCCGCCGCCCCGATCCCTCGTAGACCTTCCTCAGGCCGCGGACGTCGAGCATGGGCTGCCCTTTCACCAGGTTCACGGGGTACATGAGGTTCACGGGGACCGCCGGGCGGCGGCGCGCAGGCCGTGGTACCAGGCCAGCACCCGCCGTTCGACGAGCTGGAAGACGACGGACAGCGCGAAGCCCAGCAGTCCGAGGAGCAGGATCCCGGTCCACATGTCGGGGATCGCGAAGCTGCGCTGGAACTGCACGATGGTGAAGCCCAGGCCGTTGCTGGCGGCGAACATCTCGCTGATGACCATCAGGATGATGCCGACGGACAGCGCCTGGCGCAGCCCCGCGAAGATCTGCGGACTCGCCGAGCGCAGCACCACATGCCGCAGCCGCGCCGTGCCCTTGATGCCGTAACTGCGGGCCGTCTCCGCCATCACCGGGTCCACCGCGCGTACACCCTCGACGGTGTTGAGCAGGATCGGCCAGACACAGCCGCTGGCGATCACCGTGATCTTCATGGTGTCGCCGATGCCCGCGAACAGCATGATGACCGGCACCAGCACCGGCGGCGGCACTGCCCGCAGGAACTCCAGAACCGGCTCGCACACCGCGCGCACCCGCCGGTAGGAGCCGATGACCGTGCCGAGCCCGACACCCACCACGGCCGCCAGGGCGTAACCACCGGTCAGCCGGAGGATGCTGGGCAGTACGTCGTCCCGGAGCCGGTCGCCGGTCCAGACATCCGGGAAGGTCTCCAGGATGGTCCGCAGCGGCGGCCAGTACACGTCCGTGCTGTCGTCCGACGCCACCCACCACACGCCCACCAGTGCGGCGGGCAGCGCGAACACGAACGCGAGCCGCAGAAGGAGCAGCCTCACACCGCCACCTCCCCGCGCACCGACTGATGCCAGGCCAGCGCCCACCGCTCCACCGTGCGCGCACCCACGTTGATCAGCAGCCCCAGCAGCCCGGTGACCACGATCAGCGCGTACATCTCCGGCACCGCCTGCGAGGTCTGCGCGACGGCGATCCGCGCCCCCAACCCCGGTGCCCCGATGACGAGTTCGGCGGTCACGGCGAGGATCAGCGCCACCGAGGCGGCGAGCCGCACCCCGGTCATGACGTAGGGCAGCGCGGTCGGCCACAGCACATGCCGGATCCGGGCCCAGGTGCCGAGACCGTAGGACCGCGCCGTCTCGTCGGCGACCGGGTCCACGTCCTGGACGCCGTACAGGACCTGGATCAGTACCTGCCAGAACGCGGCGTACACGACCAGCAGGAGGACCGAGCGCAGTTCCGTGCCGTACAGCAGGACGGCGAGCGGGATCAGGGCGACGGAGGGGATCGGACGGAGGAACTCGACGGTGGAGGCGGTGACTTCGCGGAGATACGGCACCACGGCGATCAGCACCCCCGCCACGATCCCCGCGCAGGAGGCGACGGCGAGGCCCAGCGCCCAGCCGGCCAGCGTGTCGCCGAGCGCCGACCAGAAGGCGGAGTCGGCGAGTTCGGTCCAGAAGGCGTCGGCGATCCGGCTGGTCGGCGGGAAGTACTCCTCCTTGACCAGGCCGAGCCGCGGCACCGCCTCGCCCAGGGCGAGGAAGACCGCGAGCCCGGCCGCGCCGAGCATGGCGTTCAGGCCCCTCACGAGAGCAGCTTGTCCAGGTCCGGCGTCGTCTTGAACAGCCCGTCCCGCTCGCCGAGTTCCATCAGCTTCTCGATGGAACCGCGGTCGGCGTCGGCCGGCCACTTCGGCAGGGTCACCTGCTCCAGCACCGCGGGCGGGATCTTGGTGTACGTGGTGACGATCTGGCGGACCTCGTCGGGGTGGGCGTCGGCGTAGGCGAGGGACTCGGCGGTGGCGTCCTGGAACTTCTTCACCACCTCCGGGTTCTCCTGCCCGTACTGCGTGGAGGTGAAGTACATCGCCACGGTCAGGTTCGGGGCGACGTCGACCAGCGAGGAGGCGATCTCCCGGCCGCCCTGGCTCTTGATCGTGGCGAGCGCCGGTTCGACCACCATCGCCGCGTCGATCTGCCCGGCGTCCAAGGCGGCGGGCATCTGGTCGAAGGCCAGCTCCACGAACTGGACTTGGTCCGGATCGCCGCCCGCCTTGCGCACCGACTCGCGCACGGCGGTCTCGTTGATGTTCTTCAGGGTGTTGACGGCGACCTTCTTGCCCTCAAGCTCCTTCGGTGACTTGAGCGAGCTGTCACCCTTGACCGTCAGCGCGCCAAAGTCCTTGCCGTCCTGTCCGGTTGAGGCAATGCCGTTGGCGATGGCCTTCACCGGAACGTTGTTGGACTGGGCGATCATCAGCGAGGTCATGTTGCTGAACCCGAACTCGTACTGGCCGCTGACCACGGCGGGCACGATCGCCGCTCCGCCCTGAGCGGTCGTCAACTTCAGCTTCAGGCCGCGCTTTTCGTAGAAGCCCTTTTCCTGGCCGAGGTAGAGCGGCGCGACGTCGACGATGGGGATGAGCCCCACGGTGACCGTCGTGACGCCGCCCGACGAACCCGCCCCGTCCGACGAGTCACCGTCGTCGGACGAGCCGCAGGCCGTCAGGGCGAACAGGAATGTGCTTGCCGCGAGACCGGCGAGCAGACGACGCATGACTCCTCCTGTGCAGACAACGGTGTTCCGACAGGCTGTGCGCTGACCGCACAGTAGTGCTCAAATGCGCTCAGCGGGAAGGTAGAGCCCTGTACCGATCAGGTCAACCAGTTTCGCTGACAAAATTGTTGACACCCCAGGAGGCGATGATGCCCGAGCCGGGCCGCGGACGCCACTTCGTGAACTCCTTCGCACACGGCCTCGCCGTCGTCCGCTCCTTCGACGCCGAGCACCCCACCCGTACGCTCTCCGACGTCGCCCGCGACTGCGGACTGACCCGCGCGGCCGCCCGCCGGCTGCTGCTGACCCTGGCCGACCTCGGCTATGTCCACCAGGACGGACGCCAGTTCAGGCTCACCCCGCGCGTCCTGGAGCTCGGCTACTCCTACCTCTCCAGCTTCACCCTGCCCGAGCTCGCCGAACCGCATCTGGAACAACTCGTGGGCCGCATCCGGGAGTCGTCGTCCCTGTGCGTCCTGGACGGCGATGACATCGTGTACGTCGCCCGGGTGCCGACCAGCCGCATCATGACCGCGGCCATCACCGTGGGCACCCGCTTCCCGGCGCATGTCACCTCGGTGGGCCGGGTGATCCTCGCGGATCTGCCGGACGAGGAGATCGACACCCGCCTGGCACGCGCCGACCTGAGCCCACTGACCCCGCGCACACTGACCGAGCCGGACGCTCTGCGGGCCGAGTTGCGACGCGTGCGCCGCCAGGGCTACGCGATCGTCGACCAGGAACTGGAGTTGGGCCTGCGCTCGATCGCCGCCCCGGTGCGGGACCGGGGCGGCGCGGTGACGGCGGCCGTGAACATCGCGGTGCACGCGGGCCGCAACTCCCTGGAATCCGTCCGCCGTGACCTGCTGCCCCCGCTGCTGGACACGGTCGCCCGGATCGAGGCCGACCTCCGGATCACAGGTCCAGCACGAGCCTCTTCCCCCGGCACCGGGACACACAGATGAGCATGGTCTCCCCGGCCGCGCGCTCGGCCTCGGTCAGCACCGAGTCCCGGTGGTCGGGGGTGCCCTCGACGACATCGGTCTCGCAGGTTCCGCAGGTGCCCTCGGCGCAGGAGTACAGCACCTCGACCCCGGCGGCGCGCACGGCGTCGAGCACGGAGACGCCGGGCGGGACGGTGAGAGTACGGCCGCTCCGCGCGAGGACGACGTCGAACTCGGTGTCCTGGTCGGTGTGTTGCTCCTTGGGCTGGAACCGCTCGACGTGGAGGACTCCGGAGGGGCATCGGTCCTCGACCGCGTCCAGGAGCGGCCCTGGACCGCAGCAGTAGACGAGGGTGCCGTCCGGGAGATCGTCGAGCACTGAGGGCACTTCCAGCAGCCCCGTCTCGTCCTGGGGAGCGAGGGTCACGCGATCGCCGTAGCGGCGGAGTTGTTCGGTGAAGGCCATCGAAGCGCGGGTGCGGCCGCCGTATAGCAGGCTCCACTCGGCGCCGGCGGCCTCGGCGGCGGCGAGCATGGGCAGGATCGGGGTGATGCCGATGCCACCGGCGATGAAGCGGTAGCGGGAGGCCGGGCGGAGGGCGAAGTGATTGCGCGGCCCGCGCACCTCGACCTTGTCACCCACCCCCAACCGCTCGTGCACGAAGGCGGATCCACCCCGCCCCTCCTCCTCCCGCAGCACCGCGATCTGCCAGGCGGTCCGGTCGGCAGGGGCACCGCACAGGGAGTACTGGCGCTCCAGGCCCGGGGCGAGGACGAGGTCGATGTGGGCGCCGAGTTCCCAGGCGGGGAGGGGTTCGCCGAGGGGATGGGCGAGACTGAGCCCGAGGATGCCATCGGCGACGAACTCCCGCTGACGGACGATGAGTTCAGCCATGGGACGCATGCCCCTCGGGGTGGCCGAGCATCCACTCCCACATGGCTACCGGGTCCTCGGCGGTGTGCTCGGCGCCGCAGTGACAGGTGCCGTGCAGGACATCGGTGCCCGGCACCCAGTCGATGCGGTAGATCTCGCCGGTCGGTGCCGTCACAGGACCTTCTCCACGGGCTTGTCGCCCTCCTCGACCAGCCGCGCGAGGATCCGTCGGGCCGCGAGGCCACCGGTGTCGATGTTGATGCTCAGCTCCTGGTAGCCGTGCCGCTCGCTGCCGAGCGTGCGCTGGAGCAGGTTGAGGGCCGTGACGTCCTGCATCACGACGGTGTGGTTGTTGCTGCGCAGGAACTCGGTGACGTCCGCGTCGTCGGTCGCCCAGTCCCGGGAGACCGCCCAGAAGTCGTACACCTCGCCGTCGCCGGAGGGCGTGATGGCGTAGGTGATTTCAGTGTGGAAGCCGCCCGGATCAGTCCCGTCCGCCTCCGGCACGACCCCCACCGGCGCGACCCGGCTGTGCAGGAGATAGAGACAGGGCGCGTGGTACTCGATGTCCTGCCACCGCATGATCCGCCCCTCGATCCCGGTGGACTTGGCATAGAACGGCGGGCATTCGGCGTCGTCCATGTGCCGACTCACCCGGACGATCCCGGCGCCCTCGTCGACCTCCGTGGTGATCGGGGTCTCGGCGACCTCGGGGGTGCCGATGTAACCGCCGTGCAGATAGGTCTCGTGGGAGAGATCGAGGAGGTTGTCGACGAGGAGCCCGTAGTCGCAGGCGATCGGCTCCATGCCGCGCACGGTGACCCAGCCGGGCGAGTCCAGGTGCCGGGCGCGCGGGATGCCCGCCGGGTCGGCGAGGGCGGGGTCCCCGATCCACACCCACACCAGCGAGTCCTGCTCGACGACGGGGTAGGAGGCGATGCGGGCGGTACGGGGGACGCGTTTCTGCCCCGGCACGTGGACACACGTGCCGGTCGTGTCGTAGGTGAACCCGTGATACCCGCAGACGACCCGGTCCCCGTCCAGCCTTGTCGGCGCCTCGGACAACGGATAACGCCGGTGCACACACCGGTCGTTGAGCGCGACGACAGTCCCCTCCGCCTCGGTCCGGTAGAACACCAGCGGCTCCCCGAGCACCCGCCGCCCGAACAACTCCCGCCCCACCTCATGGCTGTGAGCGGCGACGTACCACTGGTTCCTGGCGAAGGCGGTGATGTGTGGCATGGCGTTCCCGTCCTTGAGAGCGGGGCACCGTTGCCCCGTGAGCCGTGCTGGGACTCAGATTCGTGACGCCCGCCCGGGGTGGGCAAGGCGGCTTCCGTCAGGCGGAAGGGTTCGTGGGCGCGGTTCGCGAGGTCGTGTGCCGGAACCCGTCCAGGGCGCGCCGGTAGACGGATTCGTACCCGGCGACCATGGCCGAGACGTCGAACCTTTGTGCGGATCGGCGGCAGGTCGCCGGGTCCAGGCGGGTGGCGCGGTCGACGGCTGCGGGGAGTTCGCCGGGGTCGCCGCAGAGCACACCACTCACCCCGTCCTCCAGCAGTTCCGGTGCCGCACCGGCCCGCAGAGCGACCACCGGCGTACCGCATGCCAGCGCCTCCACCACCACGAGCCCGAAGGGTTCGTGCCAGCGGATGGGGAAGAGCAGACACGCTGCCCGGGACAGCAATTGCTCCTTCTCCGCGCCGGCGACGGACTCCAGCCATGTCACGTCCGATGCCAGGCGGGGCCGGATCTCCGCCTCGAAGTATGCCCGCTCCTCGGGAATCGTCCAGCATCCGGCCAGGACGATCGGACGGCCGGCGGCCCGTGCCGCGTCCATCGCCAGGTGGACGCCCTTCTGGGCGCTGATCCGGCCCAGGTACAGCACGAAGTCGTCCTTGTCGGCCCGGAACGGACTGGAGTCCACCGGTATCCCGTTGTGTACCGTCGCCGCCCACCGCAGGTGCGGGGCGTCCCGACGCTGGGCGTCGGAGATCGCGACCAGCGACAGCCAGGGGTTCAGCGCCCGCAGGTGGTCGGAGGCGGCCTCCGGGCCGCGCAGCGGGGTGTGGGACGTGACGACCGTCGGGGCGAAGGCGCGGCCCGGCGCGGTGAGTGGCCCGGCCCGGGTGTGGTCGTGGACGACGTCCGGCGCCAGTTCGGCCAGCGCGGCCGCGGCCCGGGCCGTGTGCACGATCTCCACTCCGGCGACGTCCGGACCGTCCTCCGGCTGCGGGTGCGTGAACGTCCGCACGAAGTGCGCCCGAGTGCGCGGCTCTCCCGCGCCGACCAGAGTCACTCGGTGCCCCTTGGCGAGCAGCCCGTCGACCAGCCATCCGCAGACCCGCTCCACCCCGCCGTACGACCGGGGCGGAACCTCGTAGAACGGCGGTGCCACCACCGCCACATGCAGACGTGAAGCAGTCATACTCCACAGGCTCCCGAGTCGGCGCGTTTCCCGCCATGAGGCGTGGACGAGAAATGCGGCATGCGACTCACCGCAGTGACACCGGACACCTTCGCCGAGTACGTGACCATGCTGGAGACCGCGGCGGGGCGGCACATCAGCGCGGAAGCCCTTGACGACGCACGGGAGTTGTACGTCCTGGACCGGACGACAGCCATCGTCGAGGACGGAGAGATGGTCGCCGGAACCGCGGCCGACCACCTTGAACTCACCGTCCCCGGAGGGCGCGTCGTCCCCGGCGCCCGCACCATGCTCACCGCCGTGCTGCCGACGAGCCGTCGACGCGGATACATGCGGGCGCTCATGGAATGGCACATGCGCGACGCGCTCGACCACGACGAGTCCGTCCTCGTCGGCACCACACCCGTGCCCGCGATCGTCGGCCGCTTCGACTACCTGGCCACCTCCCGGGCCCTATCCCTCGAAGTGCGGCGCAGGCCCGGCCTCTTGTCGCCGGGCGCCTGCGAGGGGGGCGGCCTGCGGATGCTGCCCGCCGCCACCCGTCGCGAGGTTCTCCCCGCCACCTTCGAGCGCCACCGGCGCCTGCGAACCGGGCAGATCTCCCGGCGCCCCGAGTTCTGGCGGATGTGGTTCCGGGACCGGCCGCTGTACCGTACCGCCCCCACCGAGCGGTTCGCCGTGGCCTACGACGACCCAGGCGGTGTCACCCAGGGGTACTTGACCTACCGGCTCACCCACGGCGAGCTGCGCGCACAGCCGGTGAGCCGTCTGGTCGTCGAGGACCTGATCACGGTCACCGATGACGCACGCCGCGCCCTGTGGACGTACTGCTTGGACTTCGACCAGGCCGATACCGTCGTGGCCGACCATCTCCCGGTGGACGAACTCCTCCCCTGGCTGCTGTCCGACCGCAGTGCCGTCAAGGTGACCGGCGTGCGGGACTTCATGGTGCTGCGGCTTCTCGACGTGCCCGCGGCGCTGTCCGAACGGCGGTACGCGGTGCACGGATCGCTCGTGCTGGAGGTCGACGATCCGACGCTGACGGCCAACACCGGACGGTTCCGGCTCGACGGTGGCCCGGACCATGCGGCGGTGACCCCCGTGAATGCTGCACCGGACCTCTCGCTGCGTGTGGGCACGCTCGGCGCCGCCTATCTCGGCGACTTCTCCTTCACGACCCTCGCACGCGCCCGTTTGGTGGAGGCCCGCACCGGGGGTGCGGTCGCGCTCGCCGACCGGATGTTCGCCGCGCGGCCCGCGCCCTGGACGGTGTCAGACTGGTGAGCTTTGGCCGCGCTCCGGACCGGGCCTGCGCAGCAGCCGGGTGAGCGTCACGTTGGCGGCGATCCAGCGCCGCAGCGCATCGGCGGGCCCGGCCAGCAACCGCCAGCGCGACAGCAGGCTGAGCACCATGTAGAGCAGCACGAGATACGCGGAGGAGATCAGTGCGGTGTTCGTGATCATCTCCCAGGGTCTGCCGATTTCCAGCAGGGCCAGCACATAGCCGAACGGCACGGTGATCAGCAGGGCTCCCAGCGCGGTCGCCGTGAACCGGCCCACCCGGGCGGCCCTGTGCTCGGCCCGCCCGCGCTGCGTCTCCTCGCGCAAGGTGCGGTTCTCGGCGGAGAGGTGATCCAGCAGCGCGCGGGCCGCGCCGGAGGTCTCGGGCTCCCGCATGTGCTGCGCGGGCCACTCCAGATCGGTCAGCCGTTGCAGCCCGATCGGGAACCGGCGTTCGGCGACGACGAGGGCGTGCGTCAGCCGGCTCAGCCAGGCCACGCCTCGGCGGTTGCGCTCGTAGCGGTGCTGGGAGCGGTGCAGCGCGGCCACCGCCACGGCCAGGTCCTCGGAGAGACGGTCGGCCAGGGTGCTCGCGTCGGGCGGCAGCCGGTCGAGAAGGACGACCAGACCGCGGACCAGATCCGCGGTCGCCTCGACGGACAGCCAGCCGTACGCCGCGTCCTTCGGCGGGTGGGCCTCCAGCAGGTCGCAGACGAGGGTGCTGAGTTCCTCGGCGTCCGTGGGCTCCCCGGGACCCAGCAGACCGGACTGGTCCAGCAGCGCCAGCGAGTCCAGGATCCGCACGACCGGCGCGAGGGAGGCCAGCGCGGGAGCGTGGGAGGTGAGCCCCTCGCGGGCGGCGGTCAGGAACCCGGAGTCGGGGCGCCGATCGGCCAGCGCCAGGACCGCCCTGATCTGGAGAGCCACCTCGAACCGGGTCCCACGAGGGTCCTCGGCCATCCAGTCGACGTCGGCGCGGTCGAGCCATCCGTCGGCGAGCAGGAAGAGAGATGCCGCGAGGGCGATGCTGGAGGACAGGTCCTCCCGGTGTTCCGGGATTCGCAGCCGCTCCCGCAACGGTGCGCGCAGCGCGGCGAGTTCGGGCAGCGTGACCGCCCCGGCGCGAAGGTTGCCGGGGTCCTCGGCGAGAAGGGCCAGCGCCGAGACGATATTGCGCAGTTCGAAGGCGTACTGGATCGTCTCCCAGCCCTGGGTCGCGCGCAGTTCGGCGTACAGGCGGGAGGCCAGCGAGCGCTCGATGTGGTTGCCGACCTGCACGCTGATTCGGGCGGCCACCGGTGAGGCCGCGTTGTCCGTGGTCACCAGCGCGCCGCCGCGGCCCAGGAAGGAGATGACCTCCGGGCGCCGTTGCACGGCGTCGTAGTCGACGGGCGGCGTGGCGAGCATCTCCACGTTGTCCAGCAGCCAGCGGTCCACCCGGTCCAGCGGCGCGTCGTGCGGCGGCAGGGGACGGACGGAGGCCTTGCCATCCATGCCGAGCCAGCGCCGTACCAGCGCGGTGCGCTTGTTGCCGCTGCTCCAGACCAGACGGCTCGGCCGGCCGAGGGCGGCGAACCGCAGCGCGTTGGCGAGCAGTTCGTCCGAGCGCTGCCAGTCCAAGGGCGGGGTCGCCACGACCACACGCTCCGCCAGGTGGTCGTAGCTTCGGGCGACCAGCACGTCGGATCCGTGCGTGAGGACCGGTTTGAGGCTCTCGGGCAGCCCCGTCGAGGACATCGCCTTGTAGTAGAACGACGGCGGCCCGGCGGGCGGGCCGCCGTCGTGCAGGGTGGGCATCGGCACCGCGAGCGGGTAGTGCAGCAGGAGATCCTCGGGGTCGTAGGCCGTGGCGGGCTCGGGGCCGCGTGGTGAGACGCGGTCCGTCAGGACGGGACACAGCCGGTGGGGCAGCACCGGCTCCAGGGTGTCGAAGAGCTGATGCAGGATCACCACCCCGCCGCCCGCGGCCAGATAGTCCTCCAGCGCGGGGCCGCGGCGTTCCAGGGCGCGGTTGACCTGGCTGCTCAGCAGGGAGTTGGAGGCGAAGACGAGGCACGCGTACTCGTCCGGATGGACGTGGTCCAGCAGGTGTTCCACGGCCTCGTCGGTGAACGTGTGCACCGCGAGGTCGACGCCGTCTCGCGACAGCGCGACGGTGCACCGTTCGAAACATCCGGTGATGTCGGCGTACGACTGCCGGGCAACCTCGGTACCGTCCTGGATGATCGCGATCTTTGGCACCACACCGCCAGCTTGTGTCGACCGGGTAGGACCGGGGGTATCGTGCCCATGATGGTGGCACGAGACGCCGACGCCCGAGGAGCACGCCGTGCAGTCCTCCCACGATCGCCCAGTGGTGCTGCTGTCCCCCCATCTCGATGACGCGGTGTTCGGTCTGTGGCATGTGCTGGACGGTCCCGGGAGCGCGGAGGTCGTCACTGTCTTCGCCGGGATCCCCGACCCGGGCCGGGTCACCCCGCTGGACGCGTCGCATGGCGCCGAGGAGTCGGCCGCCTGGATGCGCCGACGCCGCCGCGAGGACCGCGAGGCCCTGGCCGTCGCCGGGCGGGATCCGCGCCATCTCGACCTACTGGACATCCAGTACGTCGCCGACCGCGACCCGGAGCTGGCCCAGGCCGTCGCCGAGGATCCGGACTCCTTCGTGCGCATCGTGCGCGACCGGATCGACCTGAGGGACCGAGTGTCGCAGATCGCGGAGGCACTGCCGCCGGACGCGCTGCGGGACCGGCTCGTCCATGCGCCGGTCGGCTTCGGCGGCCACCCGGACCACCGTGCCGTGGCGTTGTACGCGGTCGAGTTGGCGAAGGCGGGGGCGGAGGTGAGGCTGTGGGGCGACAGCCCGTATGTCGTCCGCCACGGGCTGCCCACCTGGCTGGGCGGCGTGCACAATCCGCCGGCCGACGAGATCGTCGCCGAGGGGCTCGCCGCCACCGTGGGCGACCGGTACCGGCTGACGGTCGACACGGTTCGGCTGACCGGGGCGGCGCTGGAGCGCAAACTGCGGGCGACGCGTTGCTATCGCACCGAGTACCCCTCGATCCAGGCCGACTTCGGGGCGGCCATGGAGCCGGACATGCTGGCGTACGAACTGGTCTGGTCGCTCCGGGCCGACGACCAGCCGGGCCGCCGGTAACGTGCCGGGGTCGGATCGTGAGGGGGCCACCAGACCGGTCGTGATCATGGTGCACGACTATCCGCCACTGTCCGGCGGTGGTCTGGCGCTGGCCGCACTCGATCTGGCGGCGCTCCTGGCGGACCGCTACGAGTTCCGGATCGTCTCCGCACGCTCCCGCGACCACTTCGCGGACGACCGGGGACGGCTGCGCGCCGCTTCGACCTGGCTGTGCGCGTCGCCGTGGCGGCTGCTGCGCTGGGCGCCGGACGCCGATCTCGTCGTCGTCCACTGGACCTTCTCGTTCCGCTGGCTGTCCACCCTGGCCGCGGCCGTCGTCCCGCTCACCGGATGCCCCACGGTCCTGATCATCCACACCGCCCCCGAGCATGCCCGCCACAACCGTCTGCGCGTGCTGCCGGACTGGGTACGTCGCCTTCTGCTGGGCCTGGCCGCTCGGTTGACGCGCCGTCACAGCTGTGTGGCGGCCCTGAGCCACGCGCACGCCCTCGAACTGCGGGACGCGGGCATACGACCGACGCATGTCCTGCCCCTTCCGGTGCGACCGGCCGACGGTCCGGGCGTCCACCGGGCGAGGGGTCCGGTCGGAGTCGTCGGCTTCGCGGGTGAGTTGTCGGTGCTGAAGGGGGCGGATCTGCTGCCCGGGCTGATGGCGGCACTGACGCCTCGCTGGCGGATGCGGATCGCCGGGGCAGGTCCGCTGTCGGGAGCCGTGCTGAAGGCCGTGGACGCGCTGCCGTCCGCGCGGCGCCAACGCGTGTGCCTGTTGGGCGCGGTGGCCCCTGAACACATGCCGTCGTTCTACCGGTCCGTCGACTTCCTGCTCGTTGTCTCGCGGACCGAGTCGCAGTGCCGGGTCGCTCTGGAGGCCATGCTGGCGGGCGTTGTCGTGCTCGCCGGACGGGCGGGCGGCCTCACCGACATCGTCGTGGACGGGAAGACGGGGTTCCTGGTCGATCCGGCACGGCCGGCGGAACTGCGCGCGCTGCTGGACCGGCTGTCGGCCGACCGGGCGGTG
This sequence comes from Streptomyces cinnabarinus, assembly GCF_027270315.1. NCBI lineage: Bacteria > Bacillati > Actinomycetota > Actinomycetes > Kitasatosporales > Streptomycetaceae > Streptomyces > Streptomyces cinnabarinus. The sequence goes on from NZ_CP114413.1 coordinate 7,533,249, forward strand.
CTGGACCGGGTCCGGCGCACGGCTCGGGCCTCGGCGCTGGCCGCGTTCGAGGCCAGCCGCGCCGATTGGAGCCGCCTGCTGATGGAGCTGGTCCCGTCCGGCGCGGGCCGGGAGAACCTTCCGTACCGTCGACTTTCACACAAGCGCCACCAGACCCTTCCCTGACGTTTGGTGCTCTTGGAACACTCCTTCCGCGCGCAATCCGTCAAGCGGCTCCGTCCGGTCGAACACCCTCAAGGGGAGAGGTCCCTCACTCATGCCCGATGTCAACCGGCGTAGATTCCTCCAAGTCGCGGGCGCCACCTCGGCGTTCACCGCGCTTTCCAGCAGCATCCAGCGTGCCGCCGCCATCCCGGCGAACCACCGCACCGGTTCGATCCGGGACGTCGAGCACATCGTCGTCCTGATGCAGGAGAACCGTTCGTTCGACCACTACTTCGGCAAGCTGAGAGGCGTCCGCGGCTTTGGTGACCCGCACCCGGTGCGGCTGGACAGCGGCAAGTCGGTCTGGCACCAGTCCGACGGCACCAAGGACCTGCTGCCCTTCCACCCCACCGCCGACGACCTCGGCATGCAGTTCCTGGAGGGGCTGCCGCACGGCTGGACCGACGGCCAGCAGGCGTACAACGGCGGCAAGTACGACAAGTGGGTCCCGGCGAAGGGCACCACGACGATGGCGTACCTGACCCGCGAGGACATCCCGTTCCACTACGCCCTCGCCGACGCCTTCACCGTCTGCGACGCCTACCACTGCTCGTTCATCGGCTCCACCGACCCCAACCGCTACTACATGTGGTCGGGTTACACCGGGAACGACGGCCAGGGTGGCGGGCCCGTGCTCGGCAACGACGAGCTGGGGTACGGGTGGACCACCTATCCGGAGCGACTCGAAGAGGCCGGGGTCTCTTGGAAGATCTATCAGGACATCGGCGACGGCCTTGACGCCGCCGGCTCCTGGGGCTGGATCGCCGACGCCTACCGCGGCAACTACGGCGACAACTCCCTGCTGTACTTCAACAAGTACCGCAACGCCCAGCCCGGCGAGCCCTGGTACGACAAGGCCCGCACCGGCACCGACGTCAAGAACGGCGACGGCTACTTCGACCGGCTCCGGGCCGACGTCAAGGCCGGGACGCTGCCGCAGATCTCCTGGATAGCCTCCCCCGAGGCCTTCTCCGAGCACTCCAACTGGCCCTCCAACTACGGTGCCTGGTACATCGCCCAGGTCCTGGACGCGCTCACCTCCAACCCGGAGGTCTGGTCGAAGACGGCCCTGTTCATCACGTACGACGAGAACGACGGCTTCTTCGACCACCTGGTGCCGCCGCTGCCGCCGAAGGACGCCTCCCGGGGCAAGTCCACCGTCGATGTCGCGCTCGACCTCTACCCCGGTGACAGCCGGCGCCCGGCCGGCGCCTACGGCCTCGGCCCGCGCGTGCCGATGCTGGTCGTCTCGCCGTGGAGCAAGGGCGGTTACGTCTGCTCCGAGACCCTCGACCACACGTCGATCCTCCAGTTCATGGAGCGCCGGTTCGGGGTGCGGGAGACCAACATCTCCCCGTGGCGCCGTACCGTCTGCGGCGATCTCACCTCGGCCTTCGACTTCTCCCGCAAGGACAGCCGCCCGGCCGCCCTGCCGGAGACGGACGAGTACGAGCCGCAGGACCGCGAGCGGCACCCCGACTACAGGCCGACGCCGCCCGCCGACCCGGACATGCCCCGCCAGGAGCGCGGTCTGCGCCCCGCCCGCCCGCTGAAGTACGCCCCGTACGTGGATGGCTCGGTGGACGCGGCGGCCGGTAAGTTCACGCTGGCCTTCGCCTCCGGCGCCCACGCGGGCGCCGCCTTCCTGGTGACCTCCGGCAGCCGCGCCGACGGACCGTGGACGTACACCACCGAGGCCGGCAAGAACATCGCCGACACCTGGAACTCGGCGTACTCGAACGGCTCGTACGACCTCACCGTGCACGGGCCCAACGGCTTCCTGCGCGTCTTCAAGGGCCCGAACAAGGCCGCCGGGCCCGAGGTCACCGCCCGGCACACCGGCGACGACGTGCGGCTCACCTTCACCAACAAGGGGGAGGCGAGCGTCCGGCTGAAGGTCAGCAATGGGTACGGCGGTCGGGCTCGGACCTTCACCGTGCGGCCCGGCGCCACCGTCCGGCACACCGTCGGCCTCGCGGCGAGCCGCCGCTGGTACGACCTGACCGTCACCTCCGACGCCGACCCGGCCTTCCTGCGCAGGTTCGCCGGACACGTCGAGAACGGTCGTCCCGGGGTCAGCGACCCGGCGATCGTCGTCGGCTAGGACCGATTACGACGCGCGGCTCACAGCGGCGTGAGATGCCCCGGCTCCGGCTGCCGGGGCATCGGCGTCGCCGCCAGCGCCGGTTCCGGCGTGGCCGTCCCCGGCTCCAGGGCCAGCACGGCGGCCACCGGGTGGTCGTCGTCCGTGGCGGGTGTCGCCCGGGTCAGCAGGACCACACCCCGGGCCGCGACTCCCGCGCCCGCCACTGCCAGCAGCACTCCGGCCGCGCCGCCCTGAAGGCGTTCGCCCAGCAGGGCGAGGCCGATCAGCGCGGCGGCCACCGGGTTGGACAGGGTGACCAGGGCGAGCGGGGCGTCCAGGCCGTCCTGGTAGGCCGACTGCGACAGCAGCAGTCCGCCCGCCGCGAAGGCCGCGACGACCAGGGCCACCCCGATCACCTGCACGCTCAGCAGCGATCCCGATCGGTCCGTCGCGGCCACCGTCACGGTCTGGGTGAGCGCCGAGGCCACTCCGGAGGCGACCCCGGACGCGGTCGCGTGCCGCAGGCCCCGCCGCCTGCCCGGCCGCCCGAGCACGGCGATCAGTACCGAGGTGACCCCGGCGACCGCCACCGCCTCGGACACGCTCAGCACATCGTCGGGGGCGTGCCCGGACGCCGTGACGAGGATCGCCGCGAGGCCGAGGAGGGTGAGGGCGGTGCCTCGCCACTCGACGGTGCTGACCCGGCGCCCCGCGACCCGCGCGCCCAGCGGCACGGCGGCGACCAGCGTGAGCGCCCCGAGCGGCTGGACGACGGTGAGCGGCCCGTACTTCAGGGCCACGACGTGCAGCAGCGCGCCAGTGGCGTTGAGCCCGACGGTCGACCACCAGGCCGGCGAGCCCAGCAGTCGCAGCACACCGTTCCCGGGGGTCCGGGAGGCGAGCCGCTCCTGGGCGACGGCGGCGGCCGCGTAGGCGACGGCGGAGAACAGGGACAGCACTACGGCAAGCAGCGTGGCGTTCATCGGCCCGCTCCCACGAGAGTCGGTTCGTCAACGGGTACTTCGGCCGGTACGAGGTGTTCGGTGCCGCGGCCTGCCGTGGTCCGGGTGCGGTGCGGCAGGTGGATCACGGCGAGCGCGAGGGCGAGCAGTACGCCCGCCACGATCGCGTCGAGCCAGTAGTGGTTGGCCGTCCCCACGATCACCAGCAGGGTCAGCAGGGGGTGGAGCAGCCACAGCCAGCGCCGGCGGGAGCGGGTGGCGACGATCAGGCCGATCGCCACCATCAGGGCCCAGCCGAAGTGCAGCGAGGGCATCGCCGCGAACTGGTTGGACAGGTGGTCGCTGGAGGGCGGTCCGTACACGGAGGGTCCGTAGACCCGCGCGGTGTCCACCAGGCCGGTCGCGGCGAGCATCCGGGGCGGGGCCAGCGGGAAGAGCAGGTGGCCGACGAGGGCGACCGCGGTGACGGTGGCCAGTACCCGGCGGGCCCACACGTAGTGCGCGGGGCGCCGCAGGTAGAGCCAGACCAGGAAGGCCACGGTGGCCGGGAAGTGGACGGTCGCGTAGTAGGTGTTCGCGACCTGGACCAGGGTGTCGCCGTGCAGCAGCACCGACTGCACCGAGCCCTCGCCGGGCAGCTGGACGGCTCGTTCCAGGTCCCACACGCGGTCCGCGTTGCGGAACGCCTCACCGGTGTGGCCGGTGGCCAGCTGCCGGCCGAACTTGTAGACGAGGAAGAGCCCTGCGACGAGCAGGAGCTCTCGGACGAGCGGCGGACGCGCTACGGCGTCCGACTCGGCTGGTGCAGGCTCGGTGCGGGCATTCATCCCCCGGCCCTTTCGCTGACGGTGGTGCGTGGGTGGTGCGGGCGGCGGCCCGTAGAGCTGGTGACTCCGCGAGCGTGCCCAACTCATCGATACGGGCGAGTACCGAAACGCCACTGTACCGATACGGCAGTGTACCGATACGGCCGGGTACCGGTACACTGGCGTATCGATTGATATAGGCCACACTGGAAGCCCCGAGCCCGAGCCGAGGAGAAGTGCCGATGACGTCGCAGGCCGCGGACGGACCGGAGACGGTCGCCGCCTCGCGCCGCTCCAAGATCACGCCCGAGCGTGAGCAGGAGTTCTTCGACGCCGTCCTCGACCAGATCCGTGAGTGCGGGTACGACGCCGTGACCATGGAGGGCATCGCCGCGAGCACGCGGTGCAGCAAGTCCACGCTCTACCGGCAGTGGAAGACCAAGCCCCAGTTCGTCGCGGCGGCCCTGCGGGCCAGCAGGTGTCCGCGCTTCGGCGGGATCGACACCGGGACGCTCGCGGGGGACCTGCGCGCCGCGGGCCGTGCGGCGGGCGACCTGTCCGGCGACACCACGATTCTGCTCCAGGCCTTCGGGCACGCGGTCACCCAGGACCCGGAACTCCAGCGGGCGCTGCGCGAGGCGCTCGTCGAGCCCGAGCTGGCCGCGCTCCGGAAGATCATCGAGCGCGGGGTCGAGCGCGGAGAGGTCGCCGCCGACCATCCCGCGCTGCCGTACGTCGCCGCGCAGATCTTCGGCGTGCTGCGGGCCCGGCCGGTCCTGGAGGGCGAGTTCGCCGACCCGGACTATCTGCTCCGGTTCGTGGAGGCCGCCGTACTGCCCGCGCTGGGGCTGAAATGAAGCCGGGGCTGAGATGAAGCCGGGCCTGAGATGAAGCTCAGGCCGCCGTCCACGGGATGACCGGACGGTGGTCTGCACGCGCCGCACCGTGGGGACGGGGGCGGCGCGCACCCCCCGGCCGGGTGGGGTCCCTCTTGAGCGGAGAGGTGCCCCACCCGGCCGTATGGTTCCCGGGGGTCTCAGACGTCCTGGCCGTTGCCGCCGCCGGACGCGACCTTGATGCCCTTGGTGATCTCGTCGATGACGGACTGCTTCTCGCCGACGTCGATGCCGAAGCGGACCACCACGATCTGCCCGGAATCCGCGGGCGAGGGGAAGGCGAGGGACTCGACATAGCCGTCGGCGCCCTTGGCGGTGACCGCCTTCCAGCGCACCAGATAGCCCTTCTGCCCGGCCACGGTCACGGCCTTGGAGGCGAGTACGTCGTGCGAGGTGATCCCGCCGTAGCCCTCGCCGTAGGACTGCTCGGCATTCTTCTCGATGTCCGCCTTCGCCACCTCCTCGGCGCTCGTGCCGGTGGTGCCGAGCAGGCTCGCCGGAGCCGAGTAGGCGCCGCCCTTGGTGCAGGTCGAGGAGGTGTCGCCGGGGCACTTGTACGACTCGTCCGACGTCACCGACGCGCCCGCGGTGATCTCCTGGCCGTACCAGCCGTCCGGCACCGGCAGGCTGATCCCGCTGATCGCGTCCGTCACCGAACCGCTCTCGATCCGCGGCGCCTCGGACCCCTCCGGACTGGGGGACTGACCCTCGGAACCGCCGGAGCCACCGCCATCGGAACCCCCGGAGCCACCGTCGCCGAAGGGGCCGCCCTGGCCGCCTCCCGGACCACCCTGTCCGCCCTGTCCGCCCTGTCCCGGCTGTGAGTTGGCGGAGCCGCCGTCCGACCCCCCGCTGTCGGCGAGGACGTACACGCCCACACCGATGCTCGCGAGGACCGCGGCGGCCACCGCCACGGCTATGCCCGTCCGCAGCCCGCGCCGCTGACCGCCGGACGGCGGCGGATACCCCGGATACCCGGGATGGACCGGATACCCCGGCTGGACCGGATATCCCGGCTGGGTGGGAAATTCCGCTTGGGCCGGATATGCCGGTTGAGCCGGATGTGCCGGTGGAGTCCCGGCGGCCGGCGAAGGCGCCGGCGGACCCCATGCGGCGGCCGATCCCACGGGGCGGGTCCGGTCCGTCCATGCCTTGCCGTCCCACCAGCGCTCGGTGGCGGGACCGTCACTTGTCTGCCCCGGGTCGGGATACCACCCGGGAGGAGTCACCTGCGTCATGACCCCACCGTATGAGGCATCGGTGAAAGCCGTATGAGAGGGATCCGGACCGGCCCGCCCGGCCCCCGCTGTCATCTTCCCGAACACTCCGTCACCCGTGACGGCAACAGCTCCCCGGACCGCCCTCCAAGCGTGCGGCCGGAGGACTACGCTCGATGCCTGTACGTCGTTCGGGCGACTTGGGGAGGTAGCGGGATGACGGAGGTACGGCCCACAGGGGCCGCCTCGGCTTCCCTGTGGGAGCGCGAGTCCGAACTCGCCGCCGTCCGAAGGGCGGTGGACACCCTCTGCGCCGACCGGTCCTCCTCGGGAAGCCTGTTGGTCATCCGGGGCGAGGCGGGCCTCGGCAAGACCGCCCTGCTGGGCGAGACCCGCCGGATCGCCGAGGCGCGCGGCTGCCACGTGTGGTCCGCCCGCGGCGCCGAGGCCCTGAAGTCCGTCCCCTTCTACGTGGTACGGCAGTTGCTCCAGCCCGCGCTGGTGTCCCTGCTGCCCGAGGAGGCCCGCGAGTACCTCGGCGACTGGTACGACATCGCGGGCCCCGCCCTCGGCATAGCGGACCCCGGCGAACGCCGCGCCGATCCGCAGGGCGTGTGCGACGGCCTGGTCGCCGCCGTGACACGACTCGCGCGGCGCGACTGGCCGCTGGTGCTGCTCATCGACGACGCCCACTGGGCCGACCAGGAGACCCTGCGCTGGCTCGCCGCCTTCGCCGAGCGCCTCGCCGACCTGTCCGTACTGGTCCTGGTGGCCCGCAGGCCGGGCGACGTGCGCGGCGAGAGCGCCCGCCACCTCGACGCGGTGGCCGCCACGGCGAGCCGCCCCGTCGCCTCGCTGAGCGCGCTGACCCCGGACGCCACCGCGGGCCTCACCCGCGCCACCGTCGGCGGGCACGCCGACGCCGCGTTCTGCCGCGAGGTCTGGGCGGTCACCGCGGGCAACCCCTACGAGACCGTCGAACTGCTCGCCAAGGTGCAGGACAGCGAGATCGATCCGGTCGAGTCCTCCGCGGCCGAACTGCGCGTCCTGAACCGCTCGGCCCGCGGCGGCGGTCTCGTCGCCCGCCTGGAGGGACTCGGCATCGAGGCCACCCGGTTCGCCTGGGCGGCCGCCATCCTCGGCGCCGGGATCACCGTCGACCAGGTCGCCCGGCTTGCCACCATGAGCCAGGACGACGCGGTCCGCTGCGCCGAACTCCTGCGCAACGCCCGTATCCTCACCACGCCCGACCCGGCCGCCGCCCCGGTGGAGGAGGGCGACCTGGAGTTCGTCCACCCGCTGATCGCCAGCGCCGTCTACAACTCCATCCCGCCCGCCCTGTGCACCGCCATGCACGGCATCGCCGCCCGCGTGGTCACCGACTCCGGGCGCGGCCCAGCGGCCGCCTCCCGGCATCTGCTGGAGGTCCACCCGGACGACGACGCCGAACTCGTCAGCCAACTGCGCTCCGCCGCCCGGGAACACCTCGCCGTCGGCGCCCCGGACGCGGCCCGCAGCTGTCTGGAGCGCGCCCTGCGTGAACCGCCCCGGCCGGAGATCCACCCGCACGTCCTGTACGAACTGGGCTGTGCCGCCCTGCTGACCGCACCGGCCACCACCATCGGCCATCTGCGCAGCGCGCTGGCGATGCCCGGACTCGACGGCTCCGAGCGGGTGGACGCCGTGTACCGGCTCTCCCAGGCCCTGCTCCACAACGACCAGTTGGAGGAGGCCGTCCGCACGGTCGAGGCGGAGGCGGCCCGGCACGAGTCCGGGCCCGCCCGACTGCGGTTGCAGGCTGTGCAGTTCATGTGGGAGGGCATCTACGCGGGCGAGGCCACCTCGCCCGAGCGCTCCGAGCGGCTCGCCGAACTCGCCCGGACCTGCACCGGCCGGGACAACTCCGAGCGCGCCCTGCTCATCCTATGCGGCTTCGACGCCATGGCCCGCGGAGAGAACGCCGAGGAGGTCGTCGAGCTGTGCGACCGCGCCCTCGTCAACGGCCGCCTCGCGCCCGGCCTCGGCTGGACCGACCCCGAGTGGGGCATCGAGCTGCTGATGATGCTGGCCAACGCGTACGCCTTCACGGACCGGCTCGACCGCGCCGAGGCCCTCTACACCGAGGCCCTGCGGGGGTACGAGTCAGCGGGCTGGAGCGGCGGCCATCTCGCCCTGGCCCACGCCTATGTGGGCGTCGGACACCGCAGGCGGGGCCGGTTGCGGGAGGCGGAGAAGTCGCTGCGCGAGTCCTTGCGGCTCGCCGAGCGCGTGGGCCGCGGGCTGCCGCTGTACTGGTCCGCCACCTGCAACCTCGTCGACACCCTGCTGGCCCGCGGCCATGTCGAGGACGCCTGGGAGGTGGCCGAGCAGTACGGCTTCGCCCCGCCGTACCCGTCCACCATCGTGCTGCCCGACCCGCGCTCGGTGCGCGGCCGGCTGCTGCTCGCCGTCGGCCGCACCAAGGACGGCATCAACGAACTGGAGGAGGCCGAGAAGGCGGCCACCGCCCGCGGTCACCACAACCCCATCATGGTCCCCTGGGCCGTCGACCTCGCCCGTGCGCTCGCCACCGAGGATCCGGCGCGGGCCGCCCAACTGGCCACCGACGTCCGCCGGCGCGCCGAACGCTTCGGCACCGACACGGCCATCGGCGAGGCCCTGCGCTGCGCCGCCGCCCTGGAGACCGGCCAGCGCGCGGTGCGGCTCGCCGCGCAGGCGGTCACCTTCCTGGACGCCTCGCCCTGCCAGTACGAACACGCGGCGGCCCGGATCGAGTACGGCATCGCCGCCCGCTCCACCGCCGAACTCGGCCGGGGTCTGACCCTGGCCCGGCAGTGCGGTGCCGACGGCCTGGTGGCGCGGGCGGAGGAGGCGCTGGCCACGGCGGGGGCGGGACGGGAGTGATGGGGGCGGGGGTTCAGCCCTCTTCCTCCGCCAGCACCCGCTGCGCCGTCGCGAAGGCCGAGTTCGCCGCGGGCACCCCGCAGTACACGGCCGTCTGCAACAGCACCGCGCCGATCTCCTCGGGGGTGAGCCCGTTGCGCCGGGCCGCCCGCACATGCATCGCCAGCTCGTCGTAGTGGCCGTGGGCCACCAGCGCGGTCAGGGTGATCATGCTGCGCTCGCGGCGGCTGAGCGTGGGGTCGGTCCAGATCTCGCCCCAGGCATAGCGGGAGATGAAGTCCTGGAAGCGTGCCGTGAAGGGCGTCTGGCGGGCCTGGGCGCGGTCCACATGCGCGTCGCCGAGCACCTCCCGGCGCACCTCCATCCCGCGCGGGGCGGCACCGCCGAAGTGGGCGCGCAGGGCCGTCAGCACCGCCTCCGGGCACTGCGCGGGCGCCAGATGGGAGGCGCCGGGGAGCTCCAGGAGCGCGGCGTTCGGCACCGCGTCCGCGATCTCCCGCAGATGGACCGGCGGGGTCGCCGGATCCTCCCGCCCCGCGATCAGCAGCGTCGGCGCGGAGATCTCGGTCAGCCGGTCGCGCAGATCGAACGCGGCCAGCGCGTCACAGCACGCCGCGTACGCCCCCGGGTCGGCCTCCCGATGGTCCTGGACGAGCCGCGGCACGGTGAACCCGGCCGTGAACCAACGGGAGTTCGCCCCCTCGGCCAGCCCGGCAAGCCCCTCGGCACGCACCAGCGCCGCCCGCTCCTCCCACGGCTTCGCCCCGTTGAAGTGGGCCGAGGAACAGATCACGGCGAGCGAGGCGACCCGGTCCGGGTGGTGCACGGCCAGATGCAGTCCCACGGCACCGCCGAGCGACACCCCGGCGTACGCGAACCGGTCCACGCCGAGCGAGTCGGCGAGCCGCAGCACCAGACCGGCCAGGTCCCCGACGCTCGCCCCGGGCCCGATCAGGTCCGCGGCCGAGCCGCCGTGCCCGGGCAGATCCCAGCGGACCACCCGGTGCCCGATGGAGAGCTCGGGCGCGACCGCGTCCCACAGGGCGTACGACGTGCCCAGCGACGGACCGAGCAGCAGCGGGGGCGCCGAAGCGGGCCCCTCGACACGGTGGTTGAGGAGAAGGCCGGTCAACGTCGCTCCAGAGCACGGTCGGTGAGGGCAGCGGCGCTGCCGGTGTAGCGGGCGGGGTCGGTGAGCTCGACGAGATCCAGGTCCTCCAGCTCGGGCTCATCCGTGAGGAGTTCGGCAAGTGTGCGGCCCTCGGTGCGGGTGCGCCGGGCCAGGTCCGTGAGCAGCGTCTTGGCGCGGGCGCGGCCCAGTACCGGGGCCAGTTCGGCGGCGAGCCGCTCCGAGACGATCAACCCGTGGGTGAGACCGAGGTGGTCGCGCATCGCGTCCGCGTCGACCCGCAGCCCCTCGGTGAGTTCGGCCGCCTCCCGGGCGACACCGCCCACCAGCCGCAGCAGTTCCCGCAGCGGCTCCCACTCGGCGTGCCAGGCACCGGCCGGGCGCTCGTCCTCGGCCACCAGCGACCCGTACAGCGTGGCCGCGAGCTGCGGCGCCCGCCGGGCCGCCGCCGCGATCAGCGTGGACCGTACCGGATTCGCCTTGTGCGGCATGGCGGACGAGCCGCCGCCGCTGCCCTCCGCCAGCTCGCCGATCTCGGTCCGCGACAGCGTCAGCACATCCGCCGCGAGCTTGCCCAGCGCCCCTGCCGTGAACGCCAGACATCCGGCCAGATCGGCGACGGGCGTGCGCAGGGCGTGCCACGGCAGCTGGGGCGCCGCGAGCCCGGCCTCCCGTGCGTAGGCCGCGACCAGTGCGGGCGCGTCCTCGGCGCCGTACGCCGTGAAGGCCGCCAACGTCCCGGCCGCGCCCCCGAGTTGGACCGGCAGCGACTCCCGTACGGCCGTCACCCGGTCCCGTGCGTCCAGGACCAGCGCACGCCAGCCCGCCGCCTTCAGACCGAAGGTCGTCGGTACGGCGTGCTGGGTGAGGGTGCGTCCGGGCAGCGCGGTCTCCCGGTGCTCGGCCGCCAGCCGGGCCAGCGCCGAGGCGGTGCGCGCCAGGTCGGCCAGGAGCGGGGCCAGGGCGCGGTGGGCGACCAGCATCGTGGCGGTGTCCATGATGTCCTGGCTGGTCGCGCCCCGGTGCACGGACGGGCCGTACTCCTCGCCCACCGCCCGCGTCAGATCGGCGACCAGTGGGATGACCGGGTTGCCGCCCGCCCGGGCGCGCCGCGCGATCGACGCAACGTCGTAGCGGCCGACGTCGGCGGCCTCGGTCACCGCCCGGCCCGCCTCGGCCGGGCCCTGGGCGCGGGTCAGCGCGGCCTCGGCGTCCAGCAGGGCCCGGAGGAAGGCGGTGTCGCTGGTCGCGGACGCGGCGGCGCACTCCGCCCACCCGGGACCGAGCAGGCTGTCGACATCGGCAGAACTCACTGGAACTCCAGGAAGACCGTCTCGCCCTCGCCCTGAAGGCGGATGTCGAAACGGTAGGTGTCCGGGCGCTCCTCCGCGGCGATCAGCGTGGCGCGTCGCTCCGGATCCACCCGGGACAGCAGCGGGTCGGCGGCCAGTGCCGTCTCGTCGCCCGGCAGATAGATCCGCGTGTACAGATGCACGAGCAGCCCGCGCGCGAACAGACACACGCTGAGATACGGCGCGCTGTGCCCGCGCGCCCCCGGCCGCAGCGTCCGCGCGGTCCAGTGGCCGTTCGCGTCGGTCTGGACCCGCCCCCAGCCGGTGAACTCCACGCCGTTGCGGCCGAGGAAGCCGCCGGTGGCCGGGTCGCGCCGCATGGATCCGTCGGCCCGCGGCACCCGGCCGTCCGGATCGGCGCCCCACAGTTCCAGGAACGCGTCCGGCAGCGGGTTTCCCTCGCCGTCGTACACGTATCCCTGGAGGGCGATGGTGTCCGGGTGGCCGACCGGGGCGATGTCGCCGCCGCCGGGGAAGGGCAGGGCGTGGCCGTAGAAGGGGCCGACCGTGTGCGAGGGCGTGGGCAGCACGGTCTCGGGGCGCGTGGTGTCGATCTTCGTCATGGCGGTCAGCGCCCTTCCTCGATCCAGGTGGCGTCCGGGCCGTCGAGCACGATGTCCCAGTGGTAGCCCATGGAGAACTCCGGCACCGACAGGCTGTGGTCGTAGGTCGCGATCAGCCGCTGGCGGGCCGCGTCGTCCGTCACCGACTGGATGATCGGGTCGTACGGGAAGAGCGGGTCGCTCGGGAAGTACATCTGCGTCACCAGCCGCTGCGTGAACGCTGTGCCGAACACGGAGAAGTGGATGTGCGCGGGGCGCCAGGCATTGAGGTGCTGGCGCCAGGGGTACGGGCCCGGCTGGACGGTGGTGAAGGAGTAGAAGCCGTTGTCGTCGCTCAGCGTGCGGCCGACGCCGGTGAAGTTGGGGTCCAGCGGGGCGTCGTGCTGCTCGCGCTGATGGGCGTAGCGGCCCGCCGAGTTGGCCTGCCAGATCTCCACGAGCTGACCGCGCACCGGGCGCCCGGAACGGTCCAGCAGCCGCCCGGAGACGGTGATTCGCTCACCGATCGGCTCGCCGTGGTGCTGCCGCGTCAGGTCGTTGTCGATCTCGGTGATGTCCCGCTCCCCGAAGGCGGGGGAGCACAGCTCCACCAGCTCCGGGTCCTTGCTGACGTCGATCGCGACCGGCGGCTGCTTGGGGTGGCGCAGCACGGAGGAACGGTACGGCGCGTAGTCGCGCCGCGGGTGATGCTCGACGGGCGCCCCGTCGGCGACCCGCTTCTCGTACGCGGCGTGCTCGGCCGCGATCTCCTGGTCGATGTCCTGCTGGGTGAGAGTCATGAGGTTCCTCGGGGTCTTAACGTTCGAGGACGAGGGCGAGGCCCTGGCCGACGCCGATGCAGAGGGTGGCGACGCCGGTGCCGGAGCCCTGGCGCGCGAGTTGGTGGGCCACGGTCCCGGCGAGACGGGCGCCGGAGGCGCCGAGGGGGTGGCCGAGGGCGATGGCGCCGCCCTGCGGGTTGAGGATCGCCGGGTCGAACTCGGGCCATTCGGCGACACAGCCGAGGACCTGGGCGGCGAACGCCTCGTTCAGCTCCAGGACGGAGAGGTCGTCGAATGCCTTGCCCGCCTTGGCCAGTGCCCGGTTGACCGCCTCGACGGGGGCGAGCCCGAAGTAGTGCGGGTCCAGGGCGTTGACGCCGGTGGCGGAGATCCGCGCGAGCGGCTCCCGGCCGGTGGCCCTGAGGCCCTCCTCGTCGACCAGCAGCAGCGCCGCGGCACCGTCGTTGAGCGGGGACGCGTTGCCCGCGGTGACCGTGCCGCCGTCCTCGCGGAAGGACGGCTTGAGCCTGGCCATGGCCTCCAGCGACGCGTCGGGCCGTACGCACTCGTCGGCGCCGAGGACGACCGGGTCGCCCTTCCGCTGCGGGATCGCCACCGGCGCCAGTTCGGCGTCGAAGAGCCCGGCCTGCTGGGCGCGGGCCGCTTTCCGGTGCGAGGCGAGCGCGAACTCGTCCTGCCGCTCCCGGCCGATCTTGTGCTTGTCGGCGATGAGTTCGGCCGACTCCCCGAGCGGGACGGTCCACTGAGGTTCCATCCGCGGGTTGACCATGCGCCAGCCGAGGGTGGTGGAGTACAGCTCGGTGTGGGTGGCGGGGAAGGGCCGGTCGGACTTGGGCAGTACGTACGGCGCCCGTGTCATGGACTCCACTCCGCCCGCCACGGCGATGGAGGCGTCCCCGGCGGCGATGGCGCGGGCGGCCTGGATGACCGCCTCCAGGCCGGAGGCGCACAGGCGGTTGACGGTGACGCCCGGCACCGAGGTCGGCAGCCCGGCGAGGAGCGCGGCCATACGGCCGACGTTGCGGTTCTCCTCACCGGCGCCGTTGGCGTTGCCGAAGCAGACGTCCTCGATCCGGGCCGGGTCCAGTTCCGGGGTGCGGGCGAGGAGTTCACGGATGGCGTGGGCGCCGAGGTCGTCGGGGCGGACCGCGCTGAGCCCTCCGTTGTAGCGGCCGATCGGGGTGCGTACGGCGTCGACGATGTAAACCGGGTTCACAGCAGATCCTCCGCAACGGTCAGTTCCGCGTCGGTCTTCGCGATGACCTCGTCCACGCTCACCCCGGGCGCCGTCTCGACGAGCAGCAGGCCCTCGGGCGTCACATCGAGCACGCCGAGATCGGTGATGACTCGGTTCACGCACGCCTTGCCCGTGAGCGGCAGCGCGCACTCCTTGAGGATCTTCGGCGAGCAGTCCTTCGCGGTGTGGGTCATCACCACGATGACCGTACGGGCGCCGTGGACCAGGTCCATCGCCCCGCCGATCCCGGTGATCAGCTTCCCCGGGATGGCCCAGTTCGCCAGGTCGCCGCCCGCGGAGACCTGCATCGCGCCCAGCACCGCCACGTCGATGTGCCCGCCCCGGATCATCGAGAAGGACAGCGCGGAGTCGAAGAAGGACGCCCCCGGGAGGACGGTCACGGTCTCCTTCCCTGCGTTGATCAGATCCGGATCCACGGCGTCCGCGGTGGGATAGGGGCCGGTGCCCAGGATGCCGTTCTCGCTCTCCAGGACCACCTCCACACCCTCCGGGAGGTAGTTCGGGATCAGCGTCGGCAGACCGATGCCGAGATTGACGTACTGGCCGTCCGCCAGCTCGCGGGCCGCCCGCGCGGCCATCTCCGCACGCGTCCAGGCCATCAGCTGCTCACCGTCCGCTGCTCGATCCTCTTGTCCGCCGCCTGCCCGGGCGTGAGGGCGACGACCCGCTGCACGAAGATGCCGGGCAGATGCACCGCGTCCGGATCGATCGTGCCGGGCTCCACCAGCTCCTCCACCTCGGCGACGGTCACCCGTCCGGCCATGGCGGCGAGGGGGTTGAAGTTGCGGGCGGACTTGTTGAACACCAGGTTCCCGTGCCGGTCGCCCTTGGCCGCGCGGACCAGGGCGAAGTCGGTGCGGATGCCGTGCTCCAGGACGTACTCCGTGCCGTCGAAGGTCCGCACCTCCTTCGGCGGCGAGGCCAGCGCGACGCCGCCGGAGCCGTCGTAGCGCCAGGGCAGTCCGCCCTCGGCGACCTGGGTGCCGACCCCTGCCGGGGTGTAGAAGGCGGGGATACCGGCCCCGCCGGCCCGCAGCCGCTCGGCCAGCGTGCCCTGGGGGATCATCTCGACCTCCAGCTCACCGGCCAGGTACTGGCGGGCGAACTCCTTGTTCGCGCCGATGTAGGAGCCGGTCACCCGGGCGATCCGCCCGGCCGCGAGCAGCACCGCGAGGCCCGACTCCATGGCGCCGCAGTTGTTGGAGACCACCGACAGGCCGGACACGCCCCGCTCGTACAGGGCCTCGATCAGTACGTTCGGCACACCGCTCAGCCCGAAACCGCCCACCGCCAGCGACGCGCCGTCGGGCACATCAGCCACCGCCTCGACAGCGGTGGCAACCACCTTGTCCATCCGTGAAGTCCCGTCTCGTCCGCGCGCCCGGGCCAGCAATTAATCAGGGCACTGAGTATTTCAGCGAGGTGTCCTTCACGCTGCCACCGGAGGGGCGAAGCGTCAAGACCTCCGGAAAACAGCAGGTCGGCGGATGCAGACGGAGCCCGCCGCTGGCGGTATCGTTCAGTGCACCAACGAATTCGACGACTGGGAGCGCATATGGCCGCGGTGGATCTGGCCACCCATCCCGGGCATCTGGCCCGGCGGTTGCAGCAGGCGCACCACCTGCTGTGGAACACGATGGTCTCGGAGGAGATCACCTCCCCGCAGTTCGCCGTTCTGAACACCCTCGTCGCCGAGCCGGGACTCGACCAGCGGACGGTGGGGGAGCGGGTGGGGCTCGACCGGTCGACCATCGCCGAGGTGATCAGCCGGCTCGGCCGCCGCGGGCTGCTGGACAAGGTCCGCGACCCGCAGGACGGCCGGCGCTTCCTGCTGCGCCTGACCGACGACGGGGCGCGTATCCACCGCAAGCTCACCGTGCGCACCGCCCGGATGAACCAGGTCTTCCTCGCGCCCCTGTCCGCCGAGGAGCAGACCGTCTTCTTCGACCTCATCCGCCGGGTCGCGGACGCGGCCGAGGGGCTCCGCAATCCCACGGAACCCCTCGTCGCACAGGGCTGATCGCGAAGCCCGGGACGCCTCAGGACGCCTTGGCCAGCACCACCCACACCTGGCCCTCGGCGAAGTTCACCGGGTTGCCGTCCGGGGTCGTGAAATCCGTGCCGTCCGTGGGCTTCGCGCGCTTCCAGTCGACGTCGTAGGCCCGTCCGTCGCGCAGCACCTTCGCCTTCCCCGAGCCGGTCGTCTCGGTGTACGGCGTGTAGTTGCCGGCCGAGTCGTGGTAGTCGGACTTGCGGATCGTGACGTATTGGACGACGACCGTCGCCGGGGCCGGCCGCTTGCCGTCCGAGGTCACGGTGGGTGTGCCGTCCTGCGAGACCAGCCAGCCCGCCCGGTCCTCGGACCAGGTGAAGGTGAAGCGGGCGGCCGGGTAGCGGACGGTTTCCGAGGTGTCCGCGGTGCCGCCGGAGGGTGCGGCGCCGTAGCGGAAGCCGGTGGTCAGCGCGCCGGCGCCGGGGGCGGAGGGGAGCAGTCGGCCGGGGCGCAGAAAGAGGTTGTGCGGGGCGGGTCTGTCGGTGCCGCGGTAGTAGGCGCCGGAGGTCCGGCCGGGCGGCTGGGCGTTCAGGGGTGCCCCGTCGATCAGCGGCAGCAGCTTGCGCTGGGCGCCGGAGAAGGCGAGCGTCGGGTCGTCGAACTGGCGCAGCAGCTCCAGATCGGACTCGCGGGCGCTGCGCACCGGGCCGACGGTCTCGGGCAGCTTGCTGGCGTACACCGCCATCAGACGGCTCAGTCCGCCCTCGACCTGCTCGACGTAGACGATGTCCGCGGCGTCCAGGCCGGTCTGGGGCTTGGCCCGGGCGACGTTGTCGATCTTCACGGCGAGCACCGAGCCCTCGGCGACGGGGGTCTGCTCGTCGCCATCGGGGCTGTGCCGCAGTTCCTGATCGGGTGCCCGGCCGTCGTCACGCCCGTCGCCCGGCGTGCCGCAGCCCGCCGCCAGGGAGATCGTCATCGCCGAGGCCAGCAGTGCCGCGGTCGTCGCGACGCGTCTGGTACGCGCCCTGCGTCCCATGCCCACCGGTGCCACCCCGTTCTCTATTAACGATTGTGCGCTAATTAGTTCAACGGTGGCCTTACCCGCTCGGATCTGATTGCCTGCGTGAACTACTCCGATCAGCCGCCGAGGATCTCGTTCAGGTCGTACCGGACCGGCTCCTCCAGCTGGGCGTACGTACAGCTCTCCGGCGTCCGGTCCGGGCGCCAGCGGCGGAAGCGGGCGGTGTGCCGGAAACGCGCCCCGTTCTCCATGTGGTCGTAGGCCACCTCGCACACCCGTTCCGGCCTGAGCGGCACCCAGGACAGGTCCTTCTTGCCGGACCAGCGGCTCGGCGCCCCCGGCAGCCGGGCCGACTCGTGCGCCGCCTCCTCCGCCCACGCCGCCCAGGGATGCCCCGTGGTGTCGTCCATGCGCAGGGGTGCCAGCTCCTCGATCAGCTGGGCCCGCACCTTCATGGCGAAGGCGGCGGAGACCCCCACGTGCTGGAGCGTGCCGCGGTCGTCGTGGAGCCCGAGCAGCAGGGAGCCGACGACCGGCCCGCTCTTGTGCAGCCGGTAACCGGCCACCACCACATCGGCCGTGCGCTCGTGCTTGATCTTGAACATGGCGCGCTCGTCCTGGAGATAGCGCGAGGCGAGCGGCTTGGCGATCACCCCGTCCAGACCGGCGCCCTCGTACTGCTCGAACCACCGCTCGGCCACCTCGACCTCGGTCGTCGCGGGCGCCAGGTGCACCGGCGGCGTCGCTCCCGCGAGCGCCCTGGTCAGCAGCTTCCTGCGGTCGGTCAGCTCCACGTCCAGCAGCGACTCGTCGGCCAGTGCCAGCAGATCGAAGGCCACGAAGGAGGCCGGGGTGCGCTCGGCCAGCGTCCGCACCCGGGAGGCCGCCGGGTGGATCCGCTCGGTGAGCGCGTCGAAGTCCAGCCGCCCCTCGCGGGCGATCACGATCTCCCCGTCCAGCACGCACCGCTCGGGCACCCGCTCCTTGAGCGCCTCCACCAGCTCCGGGAAGTACCTGGTCAGCGACTTGGTGGTACGGCTGCCCAGCTCGACCTCGTCGCCGTCGCGGAACACGATCGCCCGGAACCCGTCCCACTTCGCCTCGTACTGCATCCCCGGCGGGATCTTCGCCACCGACTTGGCGAGCATCGGCTTCACGGGCGGCATCACGGGCAGGTCCATGGGTCGATTCTGCTCGTATATGTACGCCTCTGCCCGGTATGCGAGGCATGGAGGGTGGGCCTACCGTGGCTCGCATGGGTGAAGCGGTGGAGCTGGAGGCGGGCGGGCGCGCGGTGCGGCTGTCCAGTCCGGACAAGATCTTCTTCCCGGAGCGCGGGTTCACCAAGCTGGACCTCGCCCGGTACTACCAGGCCGTCGGGCCCGGCATCCTGCGCGCCCTGCGGAACCGGCCCACCACCCTGGAGCGCTACCCGGACGGGGTGGACGGCGAGAACTTCTTCCAGAAGCGGGCCCCGAAGAACATGCCCGACTGGATCCCGCGGGCCCACATCACCTTCCCCAGCGGCCGCAGCGCCGACGAGATGTGCCCCACCGAGGAGGCGGCCGTGCTGTGGGCCGCCCAGTACGGCACGCTCACCTTCCACCCCTGGCCGGTGCGCCGCGACGACGTCGACAGCCCCGACGAACTCCGCATCGACCTCGACCCGCAGCCCGGCACCGACTTCGACGACGCGGTCCGCGCCGCGCACGAACTGCGGGCGGTGCTGGAGGAGTTCGGCGGACTGAAGGGGTGGCCCAAGACCTCCGGCGGACGCGGCCTGCACGTCTTCGTGCCCATCGAACCGCGCTGGACCTTCACCCAGGTCCGCCGGGCCGCCATCGCCGTCGGGCGGGAGCTGGAGCGGCGGATGCCGGATCAGGTGACGATCAAGTGGTGGAAGGAGGAGCGGGGCGAGCGCATCTTCGTGGACTACAACCAGACCGCCCGGGACCGCACGATCGCCTCCGCCTACTCCGTACGCCCCCGTCCGCACGCCCCCGTCTCCGCACCCCTGCGCTGGGACGAGGTCGGCGTCGCGCACCCCCGTGACTTCGACCTGGCGACCATGCCCGCGCGCTTCGCCGAACTCGGCGATGTGCACGCGGACATGGACGACCACCGCTTCTCCCTGGAGCCGCTGCTGGAGCTGGCCCGCCGGGACGAGCACGACCACGGGCTCGGCGATCTGCCGTACCCGCCCGAGTACCCCAAGATGCCGGGAGAGCCCAAGCGGGTACAGCCGAGCCGAGCCCGCAAAGAGGGGTCGTAGGGCGTGTGCCCTACAACTCCTTGATCCGGATGTCCCGGTAGGACACCACGTCGGTCGTGCCGTGGACCTGGAGTCCGAGGTAGCCGGAGGCGAACCGGCGCCCGTCCGTGCCCGGGTCGTCCGAGCGGGGCGGGGTGAAGTCCTGGCCGCCGGTGTTGTCGAACTCGTTGATCAGGACGCCGTTGCGGTAGACCGAGTAGTGCTGGTCCACCACCCGGATCTCGTAGTCGTTCCAGGTGCCCTTCTCGGTCACGCCCGCGCCGGCCAGGCCCACGCGGTCGAAGCCGTAGACCGAGCCCGTCTTGTACATGTCGCCGTCGGGACGGTCGAGGACCTGCACCTCGTGCCCGTACTTGATGGCGACCCACTCCGGCCGCGTCTCCTCCGGGTGGTCGTGGACCCACGGGAAGCGCACGAACACACCGGAGTTGGCGTTGCCGGTGCCCGGCGCGTCGTCACGCCACTGCAGGCGCAGCGAGAAGTCGCCGTACTTGCGCTCGGGGAACCACAGCATGCCGAGACCGGCCTTCGTGGTGCCGCTGGTCATCGAGCCGTCGGGGTTCAGCCCGAACGAACCGCCGCCCACATGCTGCCACTTGGCGAACGAGCCGGCGCTGCCGTCGAAGATCGCCCGATAGCCCTCGGTCTGGCCCGGCCTGCCGATGCCGGACTGGCGGGCGGCCTTGGTGATGGCGTTGACCTCGCGCTGGTCGACGACGCCTTCCTTCAGCAGCCGGTCCAGGACCGTCTTCACATGCTTGAGGAACAGCGCGTGCGAGGTCCACTCCTTCTCGTCCTCGATCAACTCGTTGATGCGGCACCGGTTGTTGGTCAGCCGGTTCGGCACCCCGGAGTCGACCGTGCCGACGATCACCGTCAGCCGCTCGTCGTACTCCGGACAGGGCGGTGCCGGAACCCCGCCCGGCACGACCGTGAAGCTCACGGTCCGGGCCGCGGAGGTGTTGCCCGCCTGGTCCGTCGCCCGGTAGGCGAGGGTGTGGGCGCCCGCTCGGTCGACGATCACCGGTGCGCTGTAGGCGAGATAGGGCCCGCCGTCGAGCGAGTACTCGATGCCCGCGACGCCGCCCGCGTCGGTCGCGCTGACGGTGACCTTCGCGCTCGCCACATACGCGCCGTCGGAGTTGCGGGTGCCCTCCACGGTCACGCCCGTCACCGGCGGGGTGGTGTCCTCGGGCGGCGCGGCGACCACCGTGAACTCCACGCTCTTCTCGGCGGCGACGTTGCCCGCCTTGTCGGTGGCCCGGAACCGCACGGTGTGCGTGCCGACCTGATGGACCATCACCGGCGTGGTGTACGGCTGCCAGGCGCCGGAGGCCCCGAGCGCGTACTCGATGGTGTTGACGCCCGAGCCGGTGTCGGAGGCGGTGACGGTCACCGTCGCCATGTCGACATAGGTGCCGTCGGGATTGCGCTCACCGCTCACCGTCGCCGAGGTCTCCGGCGGGGTCCGGTCCTCCGTGGGCGGGGCGACCACCGTGAACTCCGCGCTCTTCTCGGCGGCGACGTTGCCCGCCTTGTCGGAGGCCCGGTAGCGCACCCTGTGACTGCCCACCTGGTCGATCACGACCGGCGTCATGTACGGCTGCCAGGCACCGGAGTCGCCGATCGCGTACTCGACCCGGTCCACCCCGGAGCCGCCCTCGTCGCTCGCGTGGATCATCACGCTCGCCGAACCGACGTACTGCCCCTGGGAGTTCTGCGTCCCGGAGACATGGGCCGAGGTCTCCGGCGCGGTGGTGTCCTCGCCGGTGCCCTCGGTGACGACGAGGATGCCCTGCATCTGGCCGTGGCCCGGGATCGTGCAGGAGTAGAAGTAGCGGCCCGGGGTGAGGGTGACCTGGGCGGTGTGCCGGCCGCCCATGTCGTCGTTCGGGCTCGCCAGGATGTTGAGCTGGACATCGCTGTTGAACTCGGGGTCGCTGGTGGCGAACGTCAGGGTGTGCGGCATGCCGGTGGTGTTGCCGGTCGCCGCGCTGTTCTCGAAGACGATCGTCGCCGTGCCCGCCACCGCCGTGGTGGGCGCCGAGTTGTACTTGGTGATGTCGTCGCCCGCGGTCCAGGTGAGCACCTGCTCCGCGGCGGCGGCCCGCTCGGGCCGCGCGCTGGACGGCGCGGCCTGCAACCCGAGCAACACCAGTACGGCGGCCAGCAGGGCCGTGAAGAGTCTTCGCTGCCGCGTCATCGCGCTCCCCTCGCCAGCTGGTCGGGGGCCGGCGTCGGTGCGCCGCCCGAGTAAGTGACCCGCCACAGCGCCGACTTGGCGTCCGAGGTGAAGAAGCCCCGGCCGTAGTCGAGCACGTAGAGCGCGCCGTCCGGACCGAACTTCCAGTCCATGAGGTTCTTGATGCCGTCGTTGCCGAGCGGCACGATCTTCTTCAACGACTCCGCGTGCACCGGGAGTCCGCCCTCACCGTGGTTCTTCGGATCGGTGATGACCGCGTTGCGCGGCTGGTCGGCGTCGTAGAAGTCGCCGACGAACCACTTGCCGTCCCAGTACGCGGGCCACTTGACCTCCCTCGCGCTGCCGCCGTCGTAGCGGTAGACCGGGCCGTTCATCGCGGCCTGCCCGCCGCCCTTGAGCCACGGCAGGCGGTACGTCGACTCCGCCTGCTTGTAGGAGGGGACGCCGTTGGCGTCGCGCGGGAAGTCCGGGCCGCCGCCCTGGGGTGAGTACCAGATGTTGTTGCCGGTCACCGGCGGCAGATTGACCAGGCCGTCGTTGTTCGGCGACTCGTTCTTCGGGTGGTCGCAGTCGTACCAGCCGAGCGGCTTGGTGGGATCCGGCAGATTGCGGTCCCGGTAGGGCTGCTTGTTGCCCATGCAGTACGGCCAGCCCCGGTTGCCCGCCTTGGTGATCACCGCGAAGGTGTCGTACTTCGCCGGACCCCAGGTCGTCGAGGGGGCGCCCGCGTCGGGGCCGACCCAGCCCGCGTAGAGGACATCGGTCGACTTGTCGACCGAGATACGGGCCGGGTTCCTGACGCCCATCACATAGATCTCGCCGCGTGTCTTGCCGCCGCCCTCGGCGGTCTCCCGGCCGGTGAACAGGTTCCCCTCCGGCAGGGTGTAGGTGCCGTCCGGCTCCGGATGGATGCGCAGGATCTTGCCGTTGAGGTTGTTGGTGTTGCCCGCGGTGCGGCGCGCGTCGGCGAAGGAGACGCCCTGGTAGTTGGGCTGCGGGTTGTTGCCCGAGTAACCGTCGCTGAAGCGGCTGGAGTTGTTGTCACCGGTCGCGATGTACAGGTTGCCCTTGGAGTCCCAGGCCATCCCACCGCCCGCGTGGCAGCAACTGTGGATCTGCACCGGCCACTTGAGCAGCACCTTCTCGCTGCCCAGGTCGAGTTTGTCGGTCGCGAGGTCGAGGGTGAAGCGGGAGACCCGCCGCTCGGCCATCCGCGTCGTCCGGTTGATCCCGGAGTGCGGGGTGTAGTGCAGATACACCCACCCGTTCTCCTGGAAGCGCGGGTCGAGCTCGATACCGAGCAACCCCTCCTCGACCTTGACCAGTTCGTCGCCGCCGCCCTTGTTGCCGAAGACGGAGAGCGCCCCGGCCAGGGTGACCTGCTTGGTCCTCGGGTCGTAGACGTGGATCTCGCCCTTGCCCTTGCCGATGTCGGGGTTGTTCCAGTCGGTGACCACCGGCTGCGAGGAGTCGGCGCCGCCCCGGCCGATGTAGAGCACCCGCCCGTCGGGCGCGGTGACCAGGCCGTGCGGTTCGCCGATCTGGTCGTTCTGCCCCGGCTGGTTGGGCTTGGTGAGCCGCTCGGCCGTGTAGTTGCCGGTGATGGTGGCCTTGCAGTCCGCCCGCGCCAGCCGCGTCGTCCACAGCAGGGCGCCGCGCAGATGGGCGCGGAAGTCGGTCTCGTCGTACGCGGACACCGTGCCGCCCATGGCGGTGTAGAAGGACCGGCCGCCGTCGTAGTCCCGGCACCAGCTCACCGGGTGGTCCCAGCCGTTGGCGCTCGCCCCGGGCTGGTACGTCGACTCGCGCACCCGGGCGACGGTGTGCACCGAACCGGTCGGGTTCTTCGTCCAGTTGAGCCAGCGGTCGGGCCGCTTCCACTGCACGGGGAGGTCCTTGGTGGCCGGATGCGCCCGGTCGCCGACCTCGACGGTAGCCCGCTGCACGGTGGTCGGGCCGCCGGCGGCGGGCCGCGCGCCGATCAGTCCGGTGAACCACTCGGAGTACGGCTCGGCGCGCGCCGCGTCGTGCAGGCCGACGAAACCGCCGCCCGCCTCCATGTAGGCCTCGAGTCCGGCCTCCTGCTCGGGATCGAGCACATCGCCGCCGCCGGTCGGGAACACGACGGCGTTGTAACGGCCCAGCCTGGTCTCGTCGGTGAAGACCGAGGCGTCGTCGGTCGCCTCGACCTTGAACCGCTCGTCCGCAGGGCCCGAGAGCCCGATACGCTCGATCGCCTCGATCCCGGCGTTCACCAGAGGTGACTCGTCACCGGCGGCGGCCGAGCCGTAGAAGATCAGCACCCGTACGTTCGCGCCGCCCGGGGGCGACTTGATGGACATCGTTGTCAGGGACGGGTCGGGGGCCGGGCGCGCGCTCGCGGGCGGACCCGACACCAGTCCTGCGGTGACGACTCCGGCCGCGACGACCGCCGCCCAGCCGCGTCTTCTTCCGCTCAACCCTCGTAAGTGCATGGGCACCTCCTCGGTCACAGCAACAGCGCCAGAGAAGTTAGACCTCTTTGCGTCACTCGCCAATACCTATGGCCGCGATGAATCGAACTTTGTCCTGAGTGTGGATAAACGGCCGCTGTCCCGCTACTGTCTCGAACTCCGTACCGGAACAGGGGAGTTCGGCATGGACAGACGCGGGTTCAACCGGCGGGTGCTGCTGGGTGGCGCGGCCCTCACGACATCGTTGTCGCTGGCGCCCGAGGCGAGCGGAGTCGACCGGGCGGCGCGTACGGCGGCCGCCGGAGGCGAGGTCAGACACATCAAGCTGTACGCCGAGAAGCTCGCCGACGGGCAGCTGGGCTACGGCTTCGAGAAGGGCAAGGCGTCGATCCCGGGACCGTTGATCGAGGTCAACGAGGGCGACACCCTGCACATCGAGTTCGAGAACACCATGGATGTGGCGGCCAGCCTCCATGTGCACGGTCTTGACTACGAGATCACCAGCGACGGCACCAAGCTGAACAAGAGCGACGTCGAGCCCGGTGGCACCCGCACCTACACCTGGCGCACCCATCTCCCGGGGCGCCGCAAGGACGGCACCTGGCGGGCGGGCAGCGCGGGTTACTGGCACTACCACGACCATGTCGTCGGCACGGAACACGGAACGGTCGGTATCCGCAAGGGACTCTACGGCCCGGTGATCGTGCGGCGGGCGGGCGACGTCCTGCCGGACAGGACGTACACGATCGTCTTCAACGACATGCTGATCAACAACAAGCCGGCGCACTCGGGGCCCAACTTCGAGGCCACCGTGGGTGATCGGATCGAGTTCGTGATGATCACGCACGGCGAGTACTACCACACCTTCCATATGCACGGTCATCGCTGGGCCGACAACCGCACGGGCATGCTCACCGGGCCCGACGATCCCAGTCAGGTCATCGACAACAAGATCGTGGGCCCGGCGGACTCCTTCGGCTTCCAGGTGATCGCGGGGGAGGGGGTCGGCGCCGGGGCGTGGATGTACCACTGCCATGTCCAGAGCCACTCCGACATGGGGATGGTGGGGCTGTTCCTGGTCAGGAAGACGGACGGGACCATTCCGGGGTACGAGCCGCACGAACACTAGGCGGGGGCGCGGAGCGTCTCCAGGGTCTTCTCCAGCAGGTCGGCGCGGTCCTCCGGGTCCGGATAGAGGTCGTCGTCGACCGGCAGCTCGGGCCATCCGGCGTGGTCGAGTTGCTCCAGCAGCCGGGTCAGCTCGCTGCGTACGGGGCCCGGGACGCCGCCGTACTTCAGGCCGCAGATGAAGTCGGTGACATGCACGAACACCGGCTCCACATCAGGCCGTTCCAGCTCGGCCAGGAGGCGGGCGAAGGCTCCGGGCTCCTCCCGGAACAGGGCCCCTTCGACGCTCGCGGCACGCAGGCGGGCGTCGGCGGCGTCGGCCTTGCGGGTCAACGCCAGCGATGCCGCACGGGTGTTGGACTCCTCGGAGCAGACGATCAGCGCCAGGGAGGTCGCGGCGGCGCGCACGACCGTGATCTCCGGATCCTGGTCCAGGGCGTCGACCAGTGCGGCGACCACCCGGCCCTCCTCGGGCAGGCCGCCGCCGAACGCGTCCAGCCCGGAAGCGGCGGCGGCCCGCACAGGGGCGTCGGGGTGGCTCAGTGCCGTCAGGAACAGGCCGACCGGCGGGTCGCTCAGCGGGCGTTCGTTCTGGAGCAGGGTGTAGCAGCGCAGCGCGGTGGCAAGGGCGTTCGGCTGCCGCTGTGCGCACAGGCGGTCGAGGGACTCCCGGATCGCGTCGCGCCGCACCTCGTCGCTGAAGAGGAGCATGCACTCCAGGGCCTCCACACCCAGGGTCGCCCGGTCCGGTGCGGCGCTCCGGCACAGGGCCAGGGCCTCCTCGACACGCAGCACAGCCAGGGAGCGGTCCGTCCAGGACTCGGTGTCCGGGCGTTCGCACAGGTCGATCAGGATGTCGCCGCGCTCGTCGCTGTCCGCCGGATGGACGAGGGCCCGCTCGAAGGCGTCCCGGGTCTCCTGGCGGGCGCGCTCCGCCTCCAGTGGGGGAAGGGGAGCGGTGCGGAGGACGGCCTCGTGCAGCAGTTCGACGGCGGTGCCGAAGGCCACCATGTACGCGAAGGAGTCCGGCCGCATCCGCGCCAGCTCGTGGGGCCGCCAGCCCTGCTCCCGCAGCCGCTCCAGCCTGCCGCGCACCTCCTGGGCCAGATCGTCGTCGGCCCTCGGCGCGGCCGTCTCGACCCCGAGCTCGGCCAGGAACGCCGTCCAGTCCCGCACCAGGGCGACGGGGTCGTCGACATGGGATGCGAACATCTGCTCGACACGTTGCCGGGTCGCCCGCTCCCGGCACAGGGCGTCGGCGAACGGTCCCGCGATCGCGTCGAACGTCTCCGGCGTCGGCTCCCCGTCCAGCGCCCGCGCCAGCTCCCGCACGGCCCACACCGGATCGCGGGCCTGAGCGACCTCCTTCGCCGCACCCGCCCGGACCTCGGCCTCGGCCGACCCCAGCCGGGTGGCCAGCCCCCGCTGCCGCTCCTGCTCCCTGCGTCTGCCGAAGAACACGCCGACAGCCTAGGACGCTCCCCGACGGCGATTGTCAGTGGGCGGTGGAAGACTCGATGGGGCAGGCGACGGGAACCCTCAGAGGAGGGCACGATGCTCACCACCCGCTTTGTTCAGGGCGCTCCCAACTGGGCCGATGTCGGAACCGCCGACATCGGGGGCGCCACCTCCTTCTACCGCGCGCTGTTCGGCTGGGAGTTCCGCTCGGCGGGGCCGGAGGCCGGCGGGTACGGCTTCTTCCAGCTCGACGGGCGCACCGCGGCGGGCGGTATGCAGACCACCCCCGAGCAGGGGCCGCCCGCCTGGACCGTCTACTTCCAGAGCCGGGACGCCGACGCCACCGCCAAGGCGGTCGAGCAGGCCGGCGGCAGCGTGCTGGTGCCACCCGACGACGTCATGGGGGAGGGGCGGATGGCGATCCTCGCCGATCACGCCGGTGTGCCCTTCGGCGTGTGGCAGCCAGCCGCCCTCAAGGGACTCGATGTCGTCGGGGACCCCGGCTCGCTGTGCTGGGTCGAGCTGTACACCGCCGACATCGCCCGCGAGGCCGCCTTCTACGACCGCGTCTTCGGCTGGGAGACCTGTGCGATGCACTTCCCCGGCGGCGTCTACACCGGTATCAACCCCGCCGGCGAGGACGAGAGTGCCGCGTTCGGCGGCCTGGTGGCCCTGGCCGACGACCCCAGCGGCGCCGAGACCGAGCCGTACTGGCTGCCGTACTTCGAGGTCACGGACGTCGATGCCGCCGTCGGCAAGGCGCTGGAACTGGACGGCAAGGTGCGGATGCCCGCCCTCGACGTCGAGGGCGTCGGCCGGATGGCCAAGCTGGCGGACCCCTACGGCGCGCGCTTCGCGGTGATCAAGAGCACGCCCCAGCAGGGGTGATGAAGAGCGCGCCACAGCCGGGCTGACGCAGCACGGCACCGCGACGCCGACGCGGCCGTACCGCGCGCCGCCGTGCTTTCGCGGGCGCCGCCGGGGCATCATCGAGCGGCGCCCGGGGCCCTGCCGCGCGGACGCCGGGGGGCTTCGCCGCTCGGCGTTGATCCGGCGTTGATCGAACGTTTTTCGCCGCCGGGCACACTTCACGCCATGTTCATCGACACAGTCCCCACGCCCGACCTCGCCTGGCAGGACGAGGCGTTGTGCGCGCAGACCGGGGCGGAATTCTTCTTCCCCGAGCCGGGCAGCTCCGTACGGGAGGCGAAGCGGATCTGCGGCCTGTGCCCGATCCGCTCCGCCTGTCTGGAGTACGCCCTCGACAACGACGAGCGCTTCGGCGTGTGGGGCGGTCTCTCCGAGAAGGAACGCCTCGCGCTCAGGCGTACGTCACACTGAACCACCGCGTCCCGGCCGGCACCCGCACGTCCCGGCCCGTCACCGGCAGCTCCCGCCCGTCCGCGGACACCGACCGCACCTCACCGAACGCGCACGGATAGACGAACCGCACCCCCTGGGGCGCCTGAGTGATCTCCACCGTCACCGTCCGCTCCGCCGGATCGTGCCCGAGCCGGTAGCCGAACGGCGAGCCGAACAGGGTGGGTGCCGCGTCCACCCCGACCCGCGCACCGCCGGGCACCCAGTGCGGCCGTACCCCCGGCGCGATGTACAGGTGCCGGTCCCGGTCCTCGTCGGCCTCGAAGAAGAGGATGTCGCGGATCAGCAGCAGATACTCGGCCGCCGCCCAGCCGTGCGGGATGTCCCCCATGTACCAGCGGGGGTAGGGCACTTCACCGAAGTCGGAGGCCACCGGGTAGGCGTGCTGCTCGTTCCACGCGCCGAGCGCCACGGTCCGACCGGCCACCGTGGGGAAGCCCGCGCCGACCGTCCAGCCGAGCAGCGCGTCCATCCGCTCCGGATTCCCGGCGAGCAGATACGCGTGCGCCAACTGCAGGGTCAGATACGGCCCGTAGGCGGACCAGGCCGCGTCGTGCCGGAAGCCCCCGGTGACGAAGTGCGCGTACATCGTGTCCAGCGTGTGCCGGGCCGCCAGGTCGATGTCGTCGCCCAGCTTGCTCCCCATGTGCAGCCGCAGCGGATGGAAGTACGCGGCCGTGCCGATCATCGTCGAGTCCCGCCGGCCCACGTCCGCGGGCCCGGTCGGGATGTACGTCTCCCAGGCGCCGCGCCGCCGCTGCTCGCTCAGCACCCAGCGGACCGAGTCCCCGGTCGCCCGCTTCAGATCGTCGAACGCGCCCCACAGCTCGGGCACTTCGGGCGCCCCGATCCGCTCCGCGAGCCGCGCGGCCTCGTACAGTCCGGCCAGACCCCACAGGTCGTCCCAGTAGTGCGGCTTGTCCCGCTCACCGAGGTGCTCGGCGCTCCAGCCACTGTGCAGCAGCCCGTACGGGTCGCGGTTGTCCCGGATCCAGCGGGCGGCGTCGAGGACGTACGGGACGTACAGCCTGGCGCCGAAGGCCGCGCGCCGGCCCCTGGTGCGGTCGAAGCGGCCGATCGCCCACAGGGCCTGCCCGTTGCTGTCCCACTCGCGGTCGTCCTTCTCGTGCGGACCGCCGTAGAAGCCGTACTCCGCGCACGGCCCGACGCGTCCGGTGCCCCGGTTGAAGCGCAGCGGGTAGTGGGTGCCCAACTGCCGTTCGGCCAGGGTCGTGTCGCCGACCAGCGAGCAGGCGGTCGCCTCGACGGAGGAGTCCCGGATCCAGAAGGAGTCGTACACCGTGGGGCCCGGGTGGATCTCGCCGTGGTCGGAGAGGATCAGCAGCTGGGAGCGGGCCTGCCGGAAGAGGTCGGCCAGATGGGCGACTGGCCGGGGCAACTCCGGCTGCATGCCCTCCCGGAGGAGCTTCGCCGACCAGAACTCCCGGTTGACACCCTCCAGTTCGGCCGTGGGGGTCGCCCGCAGCTCGGCCAGGTCGCCGGGGCCGTTGAAGACGTCCACCGGGAGCCGTACCGCGATCTCGAACACCTCGTCCTCGACCACCCGGAACGGCCAGCCGAACACCGCGCTGCACAGGCCCGCCACCTGGTCCTGCGCCTGGAGCGCGCCGTTCAGCTTGCCGCCCACGACCAGGTCGTGGAACGGGCCCCGGGTCAGATAGGTGTCCGGGTCGAAGGAGAAGTCCGGATTGCCGTACACCCCGAACTGCTCGGGAGCGGTGTCGAACACCGGACCCCAGCCCGTGCTGGTCTCCACCCGCCGCTCGTCCGGCAGATGCCGCAGGAACGTCAGCCGCCGGTCGCTGCCCCGGCCGCCGCCGCCCCGGTCGTGCCGCTGGAAGCCGCTCGGCCCGGCCGGCAGCACCGCCGCGCACAGCAGCCCCTCGCGAAGCCGCCCCGTCGGACTGCCCACCGTCACCCGGCTGACCACCAGGTCCCGTTGCCGGGGCCCGACCGGGGCCGCGAAGGTGCGCTGCACGAACTCGACGTCCTCCGGGGTGCGGAACGTCGTCAGCACGACCGGCAGATGCGGCGCCTCCCACCGCTGCTCCACCTTGCCGCCGGCGGCGAGCTGCGGCAGCCGTAAGGTGCCGGTCGCCGGGTCGTGCAGGAAGAAGGACAGGCAGTACGCGTCGTAGACCGGCTCGATCTCGCCGGCCTGTCCGATCAGTGACTCCTGACGATGGTCCTTCACCCCGACCAGGTGCCAGTAGCGGTACAGGGCGTTGGAGGCGAAGGCCGCCTCCTTCGATTCATAGGTGCCGGAGTCGAAGTCGTCGCTCCAGCGGCGGAAGGCCTGCTGCGCCCACCAGGGCACGGGATACGGGACCCGGTCCCGCCCCGCCCAGCCGCGCCACATGACCTCGTAGAACATCCACTCATGGGTCTGCGCCATGGTGTTCACCCCCTGCGGGCACCGTCGCACCGCCGGGGCCGCCCGTAAATCCGTGCGGCCGGCCGTCCTGGAGCGGTTAGGATCCCGGAGCGCCCCGGATGTGGAGCAGAGGCAGACTCGCCGCCTTGTCAGGGCGGATACGCCGGTTCGAATCCGGCCGTCCGGGCCGCGCGGGTCGGTAGCACAATGGCAGGTGCACCTCTACGGCATGGAGGAGAAGCCGGTTCGATTCCGGCCCGGCCCACGGCAGGCACGAACAGGCGGGGACGGATGGGCGACGGCATCGACGAGGAGGAGCTGGCCGCCTTCCACCGCACGGTCGGCCGACTGCGGGCCCTGCCCGTCGACGACCCGGTACGGCTGCGCGCCGAGCAGGTCGCCGCCTCCTTCGCCCGGGACGGAAGGCTGCGGCGCCGGAAGGCCCGCGGGGCCGAGGTCTCCGCGGCCGACGCGTCGGCGATGGCCGCGACCGCGACGGGGGCGGTGGACCGCCGCGAGGACGCCCCGCTGGCCGACCCCGGAGCCGCGGGCCGCTTCCACAAGCCGCGCGGCTGCTATGTCTGCAAGTCCCCCTATCGACAGGTCGATTCCTTCTACCACCGGCTCTGTCCCGACTGCGCCGCCGACAACCGCAGCCGCCGCGCCCTGAGCACCGATCTCGGCGGACGCCGGGCGCTGCTCACCGGCGGCCGGGTCAAGATCGGCTTCCAGCTGGCGCTGATGATGCTCCGGGACGGCGCCGAACTCCTGGTGACCAGCCGCTTCCCGCACGACACCGTGCGCCGCTTCCGGGCCGAGCCCGGCAGTGAGAAGTGGCTCGACCGGCTGACCGTCCTCGCCGTGGACCTGCGCGACCCCCGCCAGGTGCTGGGCCTGTGCGAGGAGCTGCGGGCCGAGGGCGAACCCCTGGACATCCTCGTCAACAACGCCGCCCAGACGGTCCGCCGCCCGCCCGAGTCCTACGCGCTGCTCGCCGCCGGGGAGTACGACGCGCTGCCCGAAGGGGCCCGCAAGGCGCCCGGGTTCACACCGATGCGGATGCTGACCGGCGGCGCCGCGGCTCTGCCCGCCGCCCTGCGCGAGGCCGACGAGGCGGGGCTGCTGCCCGACCCCTCCCCGGAGAACTCCTGGTCCGCGCAGCTCGGCGCGCTCGACCCGGCTGAGGTCCTGGAGACCCAGCTCGTCAACGCCCTCGCCCCGGCGCTGCTCTGCGACCGGCTGCTGCCCCTGCTGCTCGCCGCGCCGCGACCGCGCCGCTACGTCGTCAACGTGACTGCGGTGGAGGGCCGGTTCGCGGTCCGCAACAAGACGGCCGGCCACCCGCACACGAACATGGCCAAGGCCGCGCTCAACATGCTCACCCGCACCAGCGCCGCCGAACTCGCCGCCCAGGGCGTCCATATGTGCGCCGTTGACACCGGCTGGATCACCGACGAGAACCCGGCGCCGAAGAAGGCCCGCTTGGCGGGCGCGGGCTTCCGCACCCCGCTGGACATCGTGGACGGCGCCGCCCGCGTGTACGACCCGATCGTGCGGGGCGAGGCGGGCGACCCGGTGTCCGGGGTGTTCCTGAAGGACTACCGGGAAGCGGAGTGGTGAGCGGCGCGCCCGACTCGACGGCTGTCACCGGCGCATCGCCATGAACACCTCCGTCCAGAACCGCTGTTGCTGCTGCGCCGCGCCCACCAGATAGGTCGCCCGCAGCTTCGGCGGGAGCAGCGCCACCAGCCGGGTCACCACCGCCCGGTGCTTCTTCAGCTGCGACAGCTCGGCGTTGGCCAGGATCTGGTGGACGACGTCGGTGTCGTTCGCGCCCTCGTCGCTGACGTCCGCCGCATGGCGCAGCCGTGCCTCCCAGGCGTCGGCGTCCCGGGCCAGCTCGTGCAGGCCCGTCACCGGGCGGCCGCGCAGCCGGTCGATGAGCGCCGTGAGCGGCACAGGCGCGTACTCGCCGTTGCCGAGGTAGACCGTCGCCATCTCCAGCGGCAGCCCCCGCCGGTGCAGCTTGATCAGCCGCTCCAGGGTCCGCTTGGTGATCCAGGCCCGGGCCTCGTCGTCGATGTCGTGCTTCCACCACTCCAGCACCGTCTCGGCGTCCGGGCCGTACCGCGCGAGCAGCCACTCATTGGCCGGGATGTCCTCCGGCTGCACCTGGAGCGAGGCGGTGAAACGGGTCGCCTGTGCGATGTTGTTCCGCGCCACCAGCAGCTTGCGGCCCAGGTGGTACGGCGGGTTCTGGACCGCTATCTGCGCGCGGAGGTTCTCGATCGGGCGGCCCGCCAGCGACCACTCCTGGGTGATCTCCATCAGCTTGGCGAACGCGGCCTTGTCCTTGGGCCGGTTGTACTCGTCCCACACGATCGCCTTCGGCTCGCGCCCGGTGAACTTCGCGGCCAGCAGGTTGTCCAGGGTGCCGTCGGCCGACGGCACCGGCGCGCACAGGTCCTCGACGTTGGTGACCGGCAGCGAGAAGTACAGCGCCTCCCGGCCGAGCCCCTCGCGCAGCGTCTGCCGCACCAGCTCCGTCTTGCCGCACCCCGGCGGGCCCTGGAGCAGCACCGTCCAGCGGTTGCGCAGCGCGGCCCGCACCACCTGCCGTACCGGGTCCGGGATCGTCGACGGATTGGGGACGCCCAGCGCCTGGGCGATCCGGTCCAGGACCTCGGCGGTGCGGTTCGGGCCCGGCCGGCCGTCCGGGGCGGGCTCGGCCAGGCGCAGCCGCTCGCCGCCGACCAGGGGCAGGCCCCAGCGCAGCGGGAAGCCCTCCCGCGCGTTGGCGAGCACATGGTCGAGGGTGCGCGGGGACAGCACCTCGCGCAGCGCGGGCGGCAGGGAGGCCCACAGCGAGAACACCGGCCGCAGGTCCCACGGGCGGTACTTGGCCGCCAGATGCCGCCGCCAGGACGTGTCGTTGGCCGTGATGCGCATCGTCACCATACGGTCCAGCAGCGCCAGATCACCGCGCCGGGCCGAGGTCTCGGACAGCGACTCGTTGTCGGTGAGGAAGACGCCGACACAGCCGAGGGCGCGCAGATCGTGCTCGCCCAGCGTCCAGTCGCAGGCGATCTGCATCAGCTGCGACTGGATCGTCTCGCCCGCCTGGAGCGAGTCGTCGATGAGCAGCACGAACGGCCGCCCCGGCTTGAGCTGGCTCATCACCAGCTGGCGCAGCACCAGTTCACCGGAGTGCGGATCGCGCACCGGCGCGTTGACGAGCAGATCGTCCGGGGTCAGGTTCGCCGCCGGGACGTACACCAGGGCGGTGTCCGGGTGGGCCCGGCCGATGTGCGAGAAGAACGTCGCCGTCTTGCCGATGCCGTGCTCGCCGAAGACCTGCCCGGTCTGGCCGAGGTCGATCATCGCGTCGATGAAGGACTCCAGACGGGACAGGGTCGGCTGTTTCACATCCGTGGTCATTACCGTGATCCTGTGGTCACGCGATGGCAGTCCATCGCGGGTGTGTGCCGCTCGGGCCACTCGTCGCCGCCCTCGGTGATCAGCCAGATCCATTTGTCCGGCTCGGCGGGCGTGATCGGCGGAGCGTATCCGTCGGTGAGGACGACCACCGCGTCCGGGGTCTCCTCGAAACGGCGCCCTTGCACCTCGGTGCGGCCCTCCACGTAGTCGGCGACGGCCTGGAAGCTCGTACCGCCTCCGCCGTAGACCCGCTCGCCGGGCGTGAAGGGCATCACCACGGCGTCGAAGGACAGCCAGTGCGCCTGGACGCCGTCGATCCCGCCGACGAGTTCGGTGAGCCAGGTGATCACTCGGTGGGACATCGAGCCGGAGGTGTCGTAGGCGATGACCAGGAGCTTGTCGCGGACCGGGCCGCGGCGGGAGAGCATCGGGTCCTGGCCGAGCGCGGTGAGAAGCGCACCGCGCTTCTTCGGGTACACCAGGCGCTCGCCCTCGCGCAGTTTGGAGGCGAGCACATCGACCAGCCAGCGCTGCCACCAGTCGACGGTACGGGTGGGCGTGGTCTCGCCGCGCAGCATGCCCGCGCCGAGAGTGCCCCAGAGCTTGGCCGCGCGGGCGTTGCCGTCCTCGGTGCGGCCCATCAGGTCCAGCAGTTCCCGCTCCGCGCCCGGGTGCCCGCGCCGGGCCGCCAGCAGGGAGTTGAGCAGCGCGGAGGAGGCGACCAGGTCGACGGTCTCCTGGTCGGCGGGGACCGCGCCCGCCACCAGGTGCGCACAGAGCCGCCGTTCGGGCACGGGAGGCCGGTGCATCCGCTTCAGCTCGCCGTACACCCGCATGTCCGTCTCGATGAACCGGTCGTACGGCAGCGGCTCCAGACCGTGCGCCAGGAGATCCGCGCGGTACAGCTCGAACACCTCACGCGGGTCGACGCCGGTCGGCCGGCCGTCCAGCAGGGGCAGTTGCTCCCTGTCGAGCCGGACCAGCGCGACATGGTTGATGGAGACCTCGGTGGCCACGACGAACACGGGGTCGGCGCGCAGGTCGGGGTCGGCGAAGAAGTGCCGGTGCACCAGGTGCCGGGCCTCGTGGAACAGCACGAACTTCACCCCCGGCAGGCCCAGTCCGACGAAGAAGTCCGGGTTGTAGAGCAGCAGGCAGGAGCCGTCCCCCGAGGCGACCACGGCCGCGGTGTCCACCGCTGTCGTCGGGATCTGGTGATGGCATTTCGCGTACAGCCACGACGCCACGGCCGACTCGGTCAGCCCGAAGTCCAGCAGCGCGGCCTCCTTCAGCCGCCGCGCCTCCTCGACCACTCCGGAATCCGCCGGGCGGTACCGCTCCAGGGCCCGGCGGTCGGCCAGGTCGACCACAGGGACCCGCGGTCCCTTCTCCCCGTACGCCATCTGCCGCCCCCCGTGCCGGACTTCCCCCGTGGATCATTGGTACCAGGGAGGACTGACATCGGGCCAAGCCATTACGATCCCATGCCAAGGGCGGGGTCGTAGCGCAGAGGCAGGCGCACCGGTCTCCAAAACCAGAACACGCCGGTTCGAATCCGGCCGCCCCGCCCCCTCACCGACGGTTCAGGCGATGGCGCCCGCCGTCATCACCAGCTCGCGCGTGTTCCCGTGGAACGTCTCCATCAGCTGGGCCAGCACCGCCCAGGCCTCCTCCCGCTCGCCCAGGTGCTCCTCGACGAGCGGCCGCAGCGCGTCCTCCGCCTCGCGGACCCGCTCATGGAACAGGGCCCGGCCCATCCCCAGCATCTCCAGCACGTCGACGGCGGGCTCGTGGGAGAACGCGAACTCCGCGGGCCCTCCCAGGATCCCCGCCTGCCGCAGCCGGTGCGTGAACTTGGCGTGCGAGCCGAACCCGGCGCGCACGGAGGGCGGGCAGTCCGGGCGGATCGACAGCGACCAGCGCGCGTACCCGGGCAGCGGGCGCTCCCGGTCCGCCTCGCCGACCGTCGCCCAGTCCGCGCGGGTGAGGACCATCGAGGAGGCCGCGCGGCCCTCGTTCATTGTGGTGGCCGCGCGCAGACAGCCGACGAGGCCGAGCCGGCCGTAGGAGGGCGGCACCTCCGGCTCCTGGCTCAGGAGGATGGTGTCCACCCGGACCGGGTCGGTGCGGCCCGACCCGAACGGCACCCCGCGCACCACGGCCCGGCGCAGCCCGGGCTGCGGCTCCAGGTGCGGGAACACCACGGTGTTGAGCACCGGGTTGTCGTTCTCCAGGATCCACAGCACCACCGAGGCGGGCAGGAAGCGGCCCCTCCAAGCGCGCTGGAGCCGCCGTACGGACGCCTCGGGGGCCTCTGCCGCGGGCAGGCCAGTGCGGGCCCGGACCCGGGCGGCGGTCTCCACCTCGATCAGGCCGAGCAGGAACCCGACCGCCTGTTCCGACCTGCTGTTGTCACGCATGGCCTGCATGATGCCGCAGGCCCGCGATCTTGCCCAAGAGAATTCCGGGCGGGCGTCAGTTCCCGGCGCGGGCCGCCATCCGGGCCTTGCGGGCGGCCAGCTTCTCGTCGAACTTGGCGGCCTCCGCGTCCAGGCCGCCCATGAACAGACCGAGCTCGTCCTGCGCCTGCTGTCCCTCCGGGCCGAGGCCGTCGATCTCCATGATCTTCAGGAAGCGCAGCACCGGCTGGAGCACGTCGTCGTGGTGGATGCGCAGGTTGTAGACCTCGCCGATCGCCATCTGCGCCGCGAGCCGCTCGAAGCCGGGCATGCCGTGGCCGGGCATCCGGAAGTTCACGACCACGTCCCGCACCGCCTGCATGGTCAGGTCGGGGGCGATCTCGAACGCGGACTTCAGCAGATTCCGGTAGAAGATCATGTGCAGGTTCTCGTCGGCCGCGATCCGGGCCAGCATGCGGTCGCAGACCGGATCCCCGGACTGGTGACCGGTGTTGCGGTGCGAGATCCGGGTGGCCAGCTCCTGGAAGGCGACGTAGGCCACCGAGTGCAGCATCGAGTGCCGGTTGTCCGACTCGAAGCCCTCGCTCATGTGGGCCATGCGGAACTGCTCCAGCTGGTCCGGGTCCACCGCGCGGGAGGTCAGCAGGTAGTCGCGCATCACGATGCCGTGCCGGCCCTCCTCGGCGGTCCAGCGGTGCACCCAGGTGCCCCAGGCGCCGTCCCGGCCGAACAGGCTGGCGATCTCGTGGTGGTAGCTGGGGAGGTTGTCCTCGGTGAGCAGGTTCACCACCAGGGCGATCCGGCCGATGTCGGTGACCTTGGACTGCTCCTTGTCCCAGGCCTCGCCGTCCTCGAAGAAGCCGGGGAAGTTGCGGCCGTCGGTCCACGGCACGTACTCGTGCGGCATCCAGTCCTTGGCGACCTTCAGATGGCGGTTCAGCTCCGTCTCGACCACTTCCTCCAGCGCATAGAGCAGCCGAGCGTCGGTCCAGGCCGCGGACGGGCTGCCGAGGTGCGGGGAAGTGATCGTCACGGGGACTCCAGGGGGACGTAACACGAGCGGAACGGACCGGCGAACGGTCGGGTGAACCTACGGGATCGTAGGCTACGAATCCGTAGGTTACGAAGCCGTAGGTTAAGAGTAGTGTAAAGATCGCTGATCAGGGCGGGTTCCCCGGACAGTTGAGGGCATGCCAAACAGCCCCGGGAATCGCAGGTCCCGGGGCTGGGCGAGTGACGCGGTCACCCGGTCAGGCGTACAGCTCCCGCATCCGGACCGAGAGACATGTCACACATCCTTCGAGTTTCTCGAACTCGCTGATGTCGACCACCACCGGCTCATGGCCGAGGTCGGTGAGCAGTTCCGCGGTCTTCGGCGCGCTCGCCGAGATCAGCAGCTTGTGCCCGCCGAGCAGCACGACATGGCCGCCGGCCTCCTCGGGCACCGACAGGAAGCGCGGGAACAGCGACGGCCGGTCGATCTTCGGGATGTGTCCGATCACCGTGCCGTCCGGCAGTGCGGTGACCGCGGACTTCAGATGCAGCACCTTGCTCACGGGTACGGCGACCACCCGCGCCCCGAGCGGTTCGAAGGCGGCCCGCACCTGCTGGACCCCGGCCGCGTTGGTGCGCCCGCCGCGGCCGACGTAGATCGTGTCACCGATCTTCAGGACGTCACCGCCGTCGAGGGTGCCCGGCTCCCAGATCCAGTTCACCGAGCAGCCCAGCGAGGCGACGGCCTCCTCCACGGCGGCGGTCTCCTCGCGGCGGGCCTCGGCGCCGGGGCGGGTGATCAGCGCGACGTTCCGGTACATGACGACGGTGTCCTCGACGAACACCGAGTCCGGGCAGTCCTCCGCCGGATCCACCTCGACGGTCTCCCAGCCGTGGGTGTGCAGGGCCTCGACGTAGCCCTCCCACTGCTCGGTCGCCTTGTCGACATCGACCTTCTCCCGCTCGATGTGCGTCACCAGCCCCTCGGCGAGGCGTGGGCTGGGACGGCGGACGAGGGCCTTCTTGCTGGGCACGGGGTACTCCGAATCGGCGACAGGTTCCGGTACCCGTTCATGAGGCACCGATCCACCATCATCCAGGCCGGAACCACCTGGACAAAACCCTCGTCACCAGGCTGTGGCCCTCGCGAGACGTCCTTGAGGTCGTTCCCCCCAGCCCCGGTGAAGCTAGGCGGGATACCCGACAGCCTCCGGCGTGATCTCCTTCAGTTCTCCGTCGAGCAGCAGCCACCGGGTGATGCCGATCGACTCCAGGAACGGCAGATCGTGGCTGGCCACGATCAGCGCCCCCTCGTAGGACTCCAGGGCCGTGGTGAGCTGCTTCACGCTCGCCATGTCCAGGTTGTTCGTCGGCTCGTCCAGCATCAGCAGCTGCGGCGCGGGCTCGGCCAGCATCAGCGCGGCCAGCGCCGCCCGGAAGCGTTCGCCGCCGGAGAGCGTCGCCGCCTTCTGGTCGGCGCGGGCGCCCCGGAACAGGAAGCGGGCCAGCCGCGCCCGGACCCGGTTGTTGGTGGCGCCCGGCGCGAACCGGGCCACGTTCTCCGCGACGGTCCGCTCGCCGTCGAGCACATCGAGCCGCTGCGGCAGGAACCGCATCGGCACATGCGCCCGCGCCTCGCCCGACACCGACCGGAGCTCCCCGGCGATGGTGCGCAGCAGCGTGGTCTTGCCCGCGCCGTTGCGCCCGATCAGCGCGATCCGCTCCGGCCCGCGCAGATCGAACCCACCGGCCACCCGCGCCCCGTACGCCAGCTCCAGATCCAGGAGCGTGAGCACCTCCCGGCCCGGCGGCACGGCCGTGTAGGGCAGATCGACGCGGATCACGTCGTCGTCCCGTACGGCCTCCACCGCCTCGTCGAGCCGGTCCTTGGCCTCGGCGAGCCGCTCCTCGTGCATGATGCGGTGCTTGCCCGCGGACTCCTGCGCCGCGCGCTTGCGCGCCCCCATGACGATCTTCGGCTCGCGCTTCTGGTCCCACATCTTCTGGCCGTACCGCTTGCGGCGGGCCAACTTGACCTGGGCGTCGACCAGTTCGCGCTTCTGCTTCTTCAGATCGGCCTCGGCGACCCGCACCATCCGCTCGGCCGCCTCCTGCTCGACCTCCAGCGCCTCCTGGTACGCCGAGAAGTTGCCGCCGTACCAGGTGATCTCGCCGGCGCGCAGATCGGCGATCTGGTCCACGAGATCGAGGAGTTCACGGTCATGACTGACCACGACCAGCACCCCTGGCCAGGACGCGACGGCCGCGTACAGCCGCCGACGCGCGTACAGGTCCAGGTTGTTGGTCGGCTCGTCCAGGAGCAGCACGTCCGGCCGGCGCAGCAGCAGCGCGGCCAGCCGCAGCAGCACCGACTCGCCGCCCGATACCTCACCGACGGTGCGGTCCAACTGGATGTGCCCGAGGCCGAGTTCGCCCAGGGTGACCAGGGCGCGCTCCTCCACGTCCCAGTCGTCGCCGACGGTCTCGAAGTGCTCCTCGGCCACGTCACCGGCCTCGATGGCGTGCAGGGCGGCGCGCCGCGCGGCGATGCCGAGCGCCTCGTCGACCCGCAGCGCGGTGTCCAGCGTGACGTTCTGCGGGAGGTAGCCGATCTCACCGGCGACCCGGACGGTGCCGTCGGCGGGCGGCAGTTCACCGGCGATGAGCTTCAACAGGGTCGATTTCCCAGACCCGTTGACCCCGACCAGTCCGGTGCGGCCGGGGCCGAAGGCGGTGTCGAGGCCCTCGAAGACGGGGGTGCCGTCGGGCCAGGTGAAGGCGAGGGACGTACAGGTGATGGAACTTGACATGCGGGCCTCCGCGGTTGCTCGAAGCGATCAAGGGCAAGCGCGTATCGAGACACTTGCGACCCGCGGGGGATGCCTCAGGGACATGCGGAGCATGTCGGGCATGAGAAAAGCCCTGCACCGGAGGACGGCTCGTACGCCGAGGTCGCACGCTGCGCACGCACCTCAGGGGGTGCGACGCGGTGTCTCATGACCTCAGACGAGCAACGGCCTTCTCCAATCGGCGGCAACAGGACCGTTGTACACCGTAGGAGGGGGCCGGAAGGGTGTCAACGGAATTAAGCGGCGTCCCGCATCAGCTCCGCCAGGTCATGGTCCAGGTCGAGCTGGAGGTGCTCCAGGCCCACCGGCACCAGTTCGTTCGTGGCGTCCAGGAAGCGGCGCACCTCGCCGGTGCGGACGTGGATGACCGCGGTGCCCTCGGGAGCGTGGAACTCCAGGACGGTGCGGTCGTAGCCGTACGGGCGGGCCCGGACATCGCCCTGGCCGACGTTCTCCGTGAGGCCGGAGGCCAGCAGCTCACGGCTGAAGGTCCAGCAGACCTCCACGCCCTCCAGGGTGGCCGGGGCGGGGAAGGTCATCCGGACGGCGAACGGGTCGCGCCGGTCGTAGTGCAGCGTGGCGGGGATGTTCGGCATCCGCGGCGCGGCGGCGACGAGACGGGCCTCCACGGGCTGCTCGATGACGTAGGACAACGCCTTGCTCCCTTGCTACGGCTGGACGCGGCCGGGCGGATCGGGCCGGGCACTGTAAGAGACGACGGAAACGGCCGATGCGTGCACCTGGGGGGCGAGTGACCTCTGTCACCGCCTTTCATGCACGGGAGTGACGGGGTTCTTCTCCCGTTCCCGCAGCGGCCGTCCGGGGCTGCCGAGGCCATCTGGACGGCGTGGTGCGCGTGGGCTAGCTTCGCCCGCCATGAGGGCCTTGGGGAACACGCGACGCTGGGGACGCACGGTTCGCACGATGGCCGCGGGGGCGGTGTGCGCGGCGGCACTGGCCACGCTGACGGCCGCACCCGCGCGGGCGCACGAGCCGGGACCGGCACCCGGGTCCGCGCACTGGGAGGTGAAGGACACCGGCAGCCCAACGGTCCGCTTCCGGGGGCTCGCCGCCGTCAGCCGGGACACCGCCTGGCTGGCCGGGAGCGCCGGCACCGTCCTGCGGACCACGGACGGCGGCGCGAGCTGGCGGAACGTCTCGCCGCCGGGGGCCGAGGAGCTTCAGTTCCGGGACGTCGAGGCGTTCGACGCGCGCCGGGCCGTGGCGCTGGCCATCGGCGAGGGGGAGGCGTCCCGGGTGTACCGCACCGACGACGGCGGCGCGACCTGGACCGAGGCGTTCCGTAACACCGACCCGCGCGCCTTCTACGACTGCATGGCCTTCTTCGACCGTCGGCACGGGCTGGCGATGAGCGACCCGGTGGAAGGCCGGTTCCGCATCCTGTCGACCGCGGACGGCGGCCGCAGCTGGACGGTCCTGCCCGACGACGGGATGCCCGCCGCGCTGGACGGCGAGGCAGGGTTCGCGGCCAGTGGCCAGTGTCTGGTGACGGCCGGGTCCAAGGACGTCTGGCTGGCCACCGGCGGCGCGGCACTCGCGCGTGTCCTGCACTCCGCCGACCGAGGACGCACCTGGACCGCCACCGACAGTCCGATCCCGGCCGGGGACCCGGCGCGGGGCGTCTTCGCCCTCGCCTTCCGCGACCGCACCCACGGGCTCGCGGTGGGCGGCGACTACCGCCCCGGGGAGGCGTCCCCGCAGGCGTCCGCCCGCACCATCGACGGCGGCCGCACCTGGCGTCCCGCCGGGACACCGGTGAGCGCCTACCGCTCCGGCGTCGCCTGGCTCCCGCACAGCCGCACCGCCGCCCTCGCGGTCGGCCCCACCGGCACCGACTTGACCACCGACGCCGGCCGCACCTGGCGGACCGTCGACACCGGCTCGTACGACACCGTCGCCTGCACCCCCGACCTGAGCTGCTGGGCAGCGGGCGAGAAGGGCCGCGCGGCACGCCTGGAGAGGTGATCCCGAACCGGGGTACTCGGTCGCCGACGGCGAAAGGAGTGAGCGCACATGCCACGCGGTTCGAGCCCCAAGCGGGAGCGGCAGTACGAGCACATCAAGAAGAGCGCGCAGGAGCGTGGGGAGAGCACCGAGCGGGCGAAGGAGATCGCCGCGCGCACGGTGAACAAGCAACGCGCCCGGTCCGGCGAGTCCAAGACCTACGATCAGCTCTACGAGGAGGCCAAGCGCCGTAACGTCGAGGGCCGTTCGAGGATGGACAAGAGCGGGCTCCGGCGCGCCCTGGGTGGCGAGGGCTGACTCCGGGACCCGTACGCTCGTCCGCATCATGACGACCGTACGCATCCCCGCGGGCTGGCCCGCGACCGAGGAAGACGCCCGTGCCGTCCAGGACGAACTGCGCGCCCGCGTGGTGCTGGACGAGCCGGGGCCACCGCCCGGCACCGGGCGGGTCACCGGCGTGGACGTGGCCTACGACGACGAACTGGACGTCGTGGCCGCCGCGGCCGTCACCCTGGACGCGGCCACCCTGGAGGTCGTCGCGGAGGCGACGGCCGTCGGCCGGATCTCCTTCCCGTACGTGCCGGGGCTGCTCGCCTTCCGGGAGATCCCCACGGTGCTGGCCGCCCTCGACGCCCTGCCCGGCCCGCCGGGCCTGGTGGTGTGCGACGGCTACGGCCTCGCCCACCCCCGCCGCTTCGGCCTCGCCAGCCACCTCGGCGTCCTCACCGGCCTGCCCACCATCGGCGTGGCCAAGAACCCGTTCACCTTCACCTACGACGAGCCCGGCGCGGCCCGCGGATCGGCCTCGCCGCTGGTCTCGGGCACCGAGGAGGTCGGCCGCGCCGTGCGCACGCGGGAGGCCGTCAAGCCGGTCTTCGTCTCCGTCGGCCACCGTGTTTCCCTCGACAACGCCTGCGCCCACGTCCTCGCCCTCACCCCGTCGTATCGCCTCCCGGAGACGACGCGGCGGGCCGACGCGCTGTGCCGGAAGGCGCTGCGGGCCGCCACCGAGCCGAACGAGGAACTAGCGGCACGCGCGCGTGCGGACCGCAGCCGGTCATGGGGCCGCACG
This sequence comes from Streptomyces cinnabarinus, assembly GCF_027270315.1. NCBI lineage: Bacteria > Bacillati > Actinomycetota > Actinomycetes > Kitasatosporales > Streptomycetaceae > Streptomyces > Streptomyces cinnabarinus. Next base: position 7,576,472 of record NZ_CP114413.1, read on the forward strand.
CTGTACGAACGGCAGCGGGACCCGGTGACCTGGGCGGGCCGGGTGCTCGCGGCGGCCGCGGGGGAGGGGCACCGGACGCCGGAGATCGACGCCGTGCTGGCCGTGGCGGGCGACCGGGACCGGTGGCACGAGGGCCGGGAGGTCTTCGGAGAGGTGCGGGGCGCCGGCATCCATGCCGAGGACCAACTGCTGTTCCGGCTCGCGGAACTGGTCGCCAAGCTCGCCCACAACGCGGCGGGCCCGGCGCCGTACTTCGACTATCACGCGGGCTGGGAGATCGGCCCCCTTGCCTGCCGTATCGCTGCCGCGTCCGGGGATCCCGCGGCGCGGCAGCGGTTGGAAGCCGCGCTGGGGGAATGGGCGCCTTCTGAGTACGTCGACTGAGTACCCGTACGGATGTCCGCGCCCGGCCCGCTCGACAGGCTGGGCGCATGTCCTCCCAACGCATGTCCTCCCACCGCATGGCCTCGCACCGTTCCCCGAAGCCGCTCGCCGACCCCGACCGCCCCGTCGAGCGGGTCGTGAACGCGGCGCTCGTCCTCGCCGCGCTCGCGGGGCTCGCCTGGATCTGCGGAATGATCTACACCGTCGTCCAGTGGCCGCTGTAGGACCGTCGGCCTAGCGGCTCGCGGCCACCCGGAACACGATCCCCGCCCGCCGCAGTCGCTCGATCAGCGCGTCGCCCATCGCGACGGCCGTGGTGACCTGTCCGGCCGTCGGCGGCAGTTCGTCGAAGGCGAGGCAGAGCGCCGACTCGGCGAGCATCTTCGCCGTCTCGTCATAGCCGGGGTCGCCGCCCGAGACCTCGGTGAAGACCCGGCGGCCCCCGGCCTGGCCGACGAAGCGGACCGAGAACCAGCTCTTCGCGCGCTTCTCCGGGCTCGGCCCGTCCCCGGGCTTGAGCCGGTCCGACAGCCACCGCCGGGCGGGCGGGAGTTGGGCCGCTGCGGCGAGCCCGCCCACGCCCACGACACCGGCCACGGCGACGGGCAGATGCCGTACCGCCGCGTAGTGCCGATAGCGGAAGTCGGGGCCGTAGCGGTCCAGGGCCTTCGCGGAGCGGCGGACGATCTGCGGGTCGATGGTCGGCAGCGGTACCGCCCAGGCGCCGATCTCCCCGGAGTACCGGGGCGCTCCGGTCGGGGCCAGCGCACGGCGGCCCACCAGGCGCGGTTCGTGCCGGGCCCGGTCCCGTGCGGCGGCCAGCATCTGGCGCCCGCGCGCGAACTGGCCGAGCGCGGAGGCGAAGGTCCCGCCGGAGAACATGGCGTCCGCGGTCACGAAGCCGTCCACGGTCAGCGGCACGCCCTCGGGCAGCTGCCGGACCGTGAAGTACGCGCCCAGGTCGTGCGGGATCGAGTCGAACCCGGCCGCGTGCACCAGCCGGGCGCCCGTCTCCCGCGCGCGTGCGTCATGGCGGACGTACATCAGGTCCACGAACTCCGGCTCACCGCTGAGGTCCAGGTAGTCCGTGCCGCTGTCCGCGCAGGCGGCGACCAGTTCCTCGCCGTAGCGCACATAGGGGCCCACCGTCGTGGCCACCACGCGCGCCTGCCGGGCCAGTTCGCGCAGCGAGGCCGGGTCCGCCACGTCGGCACGGAGCACGCCGACCCGGTCGCCGCCCGGCAGCCCCTCGCGCAGCCGCTCCAGTTTCGCCTCGTCGCGGCCCGCGACCGCCCAGCGCAGCCCGTCCGGGGCGTGCGCCGCGAGGTACTCCGCGGTGAGCGCCCCGGCGAAGCCGGTGGCTCCGAAGAGCACGATGTCGTAGGGACGATCCGTTCTGCTCAGCCTGCTCATGACACCTCTCGTCCCGCACCACGCGCCGTTGTCGGTGGCCGAGGCTAGCGTGAGGTGTGCGGAGCCCGACGACCAGGCTGGGAGGCAGCGGATGGCCGTGGACCGGAACGCCCTGAAGAAGTGGGAGAAAGTACGCCAGTTCGCCCTCGGCCTGCCGGGCGCGGCGGAAGAGTTCCCGTGGGGCGAGACCGTGGCGAAGGTCAACAAGAAGGTGTTCGTCTTCCTCGGCGTCGACGACGGCAGCTATCCGCTGGGCGTCACCGTGAAGCTCAAGGACGAGGCCGCCCACGCCCACGCGCTGACCTGCCCGGGCGCCGAGCCCGCCGGATACGGCCTCGGCAAGTCCGGCTGGGTGAGCATCCCGCTGGAGCAGAAGGGCGCCCCGCGCGCCGAGCTGCTGTGCGACTGGGTCGAGGAGAGCTACCGCACGATCGCGCCGAAGCGGCTGGTCGCGGAGCTCGACGCACGCTGAGGCAGGGCACCTCGGTAAGGTCACTAAGCGCTTGCTCTTGTGCTCGCTGGAGCAAGTTCCTAACATCCCTGGTGTTACATCAGTAGTGTCACACCTACCCTGGGGACCGGATGGCAAAGACGCCGTTGCACGGCCCGCTCACCGGCGTACGCGTGGTGGAACTGGCCGGGATCGGGCCGGGCCCGTTCGCCGCGATGCTCCTCGCCGACCTCGGCGCCGATGTCGTCCGGGTGGACCGGCCCGGCGGCCCCGGGCTCGCGATCGATCCCGCGTACGACGTCACCAACCGCAACAAGCGCTCGGTGATCGTCGACCTCAAGGCGCCCGACGGCGCCGCGCACGTCCTCGACCTCGCCGCCCGCGCCGACATCCTGATCGAGGGCTACCGCCCCGGCGTCGCCGAACGCCTCGGCGTCGGCCCCGAGGACTGCCAGGCCCGTAACCCCCGGCTCGTCTACGGCCGGATGACCGGCTGGGGCCAGGACGGACCGCTCGCCCAGCGCGCCGGCCATGACATCGGCTACATCGCGCTCACCGGCACCCTCGGCATGATCGGCACCCCCGGCGAGCCCCCGCCCGCCCCCGCCAACCTCCTCGGCGACTACGCGGGCGGCTCCCTCTACCTCGTCGTCGGTGTCCTCGCCGCCCTGCACCACGCCCGCGCCACCGGCACCGGCCAGGTCGTGGACGCCGCCATCGTGGACGGCACCACCCATCTCGCCGCGATGATCCACGGCATGCTCGCCGCCGGAGGCTGGCAGGACCACCGCGCCGCCAACCTCCTGGACGGCGGCTGCCCCTACTACGGCACCTACGAGACGGCGGACGGCAAGTACATGGCCGTCGGCGCCCTGGAGCCGCAGTTCTACGACACCTTCCTCGACCTGCTCGGCCTCGACGGCTATGCCGACGCGCGCAAGGACTGGGCCCGCTGGGGCGAGCTGCGCGAGGCCGTCACCGCCCGTTTCAAGTCCCGTACCCGACAGGAGTGGACGGCCGTCTTCGAGGGTTCCGACGCCTGCGTGGCCCCCGTCCTCACCCTCCGCGAGGCCCCGGACCACCCGCACCTGGCCGCCCGTGGCACCTTCACCGACCACGGCGGCATCACCCAGCCCGCCCCGGCGCCCCGCTTCTCCGCCACCCCCACCGCCGTCCGCTCCGGGCCCGCGCGGCCGGGCGCCGACACCGCGGACGTGGCACGCGACTGGGACGCACCCGACCTGATGAAGGGCCACGAGTCATGAAGCGGCGGATCTACTCCGACGAGCACGAAGCGTTCCGCGAGACGGTGCGCAGCTTCCTCGCCAAGGAGGTGCTGCCGCACTACGAGCAGTGGGAGAAGGACGGCATCGCCTCCCGCGACGCCTGGCGCGCGGCGGGCAAGCAGGGCCTGCTCGGCATGGCCGTGCCCGAGGAGTACGGAGGCGGCGGCACCGACGATTTCCGCTACAGCGCCGTCATGGCCGAGGAGTTCACCCGCGCGGGGACGCCCGGGCTCGCCCTCGGCCTGCACAACGACATCATCGGCCCGTACCTCACCTCCCTCGCCACCGAGGAGCAGAAGCGCCGCTGGCTGCCAGGCTTCTGCGACGGCTCGCTGATCACGGCCATCGCCATGACCGAGCCGGGCGCGGGCTCCGACCTCCAGGGCATCACCACCCGGGCCGAGGACCGCGGCGACCACTGGCTGCTGAACGGCTCCAAGACGTTCATCTCCAACGGCATCCTCGCCGACCTGGTCATCGTCGTCGCCAGGACCACCCCCGAGGGCGGGGCGCACGGCCTGTCGCTGCTAGTCGTCGAGCGGGGCGCGGAGGGCTTCGAGCGCGGCCGCAACCTCGACAAGATCGGCCAGAAGGCGCAGGACACGGCCGAGTTGTTCTTCCACGACGTCCGGGTCCCGAAGGAGAACCTCCTCGGCGAGCTGAACGGCGCCTTCGTCCACCTGATGACGAACCTCGCCCAGGAGCGCCTGAGCATCGCGGTCGCCGCCATCGCGGGCGCCGAGCACCTGCTGGAGCTGACGACCACCTACGTCAAGGAGCGCGAGGCGTTCGGCCGGCCGCTCGCCACCAAGCAGCACATCCGGTTCGAAATAGCGGAGATGGCCACCGAGTGCGCGGTGACCCGCACGTTCCTGGACCGCTGTGTCGAGGAGCACTCCGGCGGCGGACTCGACGCCGTGCACGCCTCCATGGCCAAGTGGTGGGCGACCGAGCTCCAGAAGCGCGTCGCCGACCGCTGTCTGCAACTGCACGGCGGATACGGCTACATGAGCGAATATCCCGTCGCGAAGGCGTTCACCGACGGACGTATCCAGACCATCTACGGCGGGACGACCGAGATCATGAAGGAGATCATCGGCCGTTCCCTGCTGGGCTGACCCTCACCGAAAGGCTTCCCTGTGAGCACCGAAGCGTACGTGTACGACGCGATCCGCACCCCGCGCGGCCGCGGCAAGGCGAACGGCGCCCTGCACGGCACCAAGCCCATCGACCTGGTCGTCGGGCTCATCCACGAGATCCAGGCCCGCCAGCCCGGCCTCGACCCCGCCGCGATCGACGACATCGTCCTCGGCGTCGTCGGCCCGGTCGGCGACCAGGGCTCGGTCATCGCCCGGATCGCCGCCATCGCCGCCGGACTTCCGGACACCGTGGCCGGCGTACAGGAGAACCGCTTCTGTGCCTCGGGCCTGGAGGCCGTCAACCTGGCCGCGATGAAGGTCCGTTCGGGCTGGGAGGACCTCGTCCTCGCGGGCGGTGTGGAGTCCATGTCCCGGGTGCCGATGGCCTCCGACGGCGGCGCCTGGTTCAACGACCCGATGACCAACCTCGACGTCAACTTCGTGCCGCAGGGCATCGGTGCCGACCTGATCGCCACCATCGAGGGGTTCTCCCGGAGCGACGTCGACGAGTACGCGGCGCTCTCCCAGGAGCGGGCGGCCACGGCCTGGAAGGAGGGCCGCTTCGAGAAGTCGGTCGTCCCGGTCAAGGACCGCAGCGGCCTGGTCGTCCTCGACCACGACGAGCACCTGCGGCCCGGCACCACCGCCGACTCCCTCGGCAGGCTGAAGCCGTCCTTCGCCGACATCGGCGAGCTCGGCGGCTTCGACGCGGTGGCGCTCCAGAAGTACCACTGGGTCGAGAAGATCGACCACGTCCATCACGCGGGCAACTCCTCCGGCATCGTCGACGGCGCGTCGCTGGTGGCGATCGGTTCGCGCGAGGTGGGCGAGCGCTACGGCCTCACCCCGCGCGCGCGGATCGTCTCCGCGGCGGTCTCCGGCTCCGAGCCGACCATCATGCTCACCGGCCCCGCGCCCGCGACCCGCAAGGCCCTCGCCAAGGCCGGCCTGACCATCGACGACATCGACCTGGTCGAGATCAACGAGGCGTTCGCGGCGGTCGTCCTGCGCTTCGTGAAGGACATGGGCCTGTCCCTGGACAAGGTCAACGTCAACGGCGGCGCCATCGCCCTGGGCCACCCGCTCGGCGCCACCGGCGCCATGATCCTGGGCACCCTCGTCGACGAACTGGAGCGCCAGGACAAGCGCTACGGCCTCGCCACCCTCTGCGTCGGCGGCGGCATGGGCATCGCCACCATCGTCGAGCGCATCTGAACACCCCAGCGGCCACAAGAGACTTCTACGGAGATTCCCTCATGACCACGACCATCCGCTGGGAACAGGACCGCACCGGCGTCGTCACCCTCGTCATCGACGACCCCAGCCAGTCCGCCAACACCATGAACCAGGCCTTCCGCGACTCCCTCGCGCAGGTCACCGACCGCCTGGAGGCGGAGAAGGACACCATCCGCGGTGTCATCATCACCTCCGCCAAGAAGACCTTCTTCGCCGGCGGCGACCTGCGCGACCTGATCCGGGTCACCCCGGAGACGGCCCAGGAGCTCTTCGACGGCGGCATGGCCATCAAGCGCAACCTGCGCCGCATCGAGACGCTCGGCAAGCCGGTCGTCGCCGCCCTCAACGGCGCGGCCCTCGGCGGCGGTTACGAGATCGCCCTCGCCTGCCACCACCGCGTCGCCCTCGACGCCCCCGGCTCCAAGATCGGCTGCCCCGAGGTCACCCTCGGCCTGCTCCCGGGGGGCGGCGGCGTGGTCCGTACGGTCCGGATGCTGGGCATCGCGGACGCGCTGCTGAAGGTGTTGCTGCAGGGCACGCAGTACAACCCGCAGCGCGCCCTCGACAACGGCCTGGTCGACGAAGTGGTCACCACCCAGGAGGAGATGCTGGCCAAGGCGCGCGCCTTCATCGAGGCCAACCCCGAGTCGCTCCAGCCCTGGGACAAGCCCGGCTACCGCATCCCCGGCGGCACCCCCGCCAACCCCAAGTTCGCGGCGAACCTCCCCGCGTTCCCCGCCAACCTGAAGAAGCAGACGAACGGCGCCCCCTACCCCGCCCCGCGCAACATCCTCGCGGCGGCGGTCGAGGGATCCCAGGTCGACTTCGAGACGGCGCAGATCATCGAGGCGCGCTACTTCGTCGAACTGGCCGCGGGCCAGACCTCGAAGAACATGATCCAGGCGTTCTTCTTCGACCTCCAGGCCGTCAACTCCGGCGCCAACCGGCCCAAGGGCATCGAGTCCCGCCAGGTCCGCAAGGTCGCCGTCCTCGGCGCCGGGATGATGGGCGCGGGCATCGCCTACTCGTGCGCCCGAGCGGGCATCGAGGTCGTCCTCAAGGACGTCACCGACGAGGCGGCGGCCAAGGGCAAGGCGTACTCCGAGAAGCTCTGCGCGAAGGCGGTCGCCCGGGGCCGTACGACCCAGGAGAAGGCCGACGCCCTCCTGGCCCGCATCACCCCGACCGCCGATCCGCAGGGCGTGGCGGGCTGCGACGCGGTGATCGAGGCGGTGTTCGAGAACCCGGAGCTGAAGCACAAGGTCTTCCAGGAGATCCAGCACATCGTCGAGCCGGACGCGCTGCTGTGCTCCAACACCTCCACCCTCCCCATCACGGCCCTGGCCGAAGGGGTGGACCGCCAGTCGGACTTCATCGGCCTGCACTTCTTCTCGCCGGTCGACAAGATGCCGCTGGTGGAGATCATCAAGGGCGAGCGCACGGGTGACGAGGCCCTGGCCCGGGCCTTCGACCTGGTCCGCCAGATCAAGAAGACCCCGATCGTCGTCAACGACTCCCGAGGCTTCTTCACCTCCCGTGTGATCGGCCACTTCATCAACGAGGGCGTGGCGATGGTCGGCGAGGGCGTGGAACCGGCCTCGGTGGAACAGGCGGCGGCGCAGGCGGGTTACCCGGCGAAGGTCCTGTCCCTGATGGACGAGCTGACGCTGACGCTGCCCCGCAAGATCCGCAACGAGTCGAAGCGGGCCGTGGAGGAGTCGGGCGGCACCTGGGCCACGCACCCGGCGGAGTCCGTCATCGACCGCATGGTCGACGAGTTCGACCGCCCCGGCCGCAGCGGTGGCGCGGGCTTCTACGACTACGACGACGCCGGCAAGCGAGCGGGCCTCTGGCCGGGCCTGCGCGAGCACTTCACCCGCTCGGACGCGGAGATCCCCTTCAAGGACATGCAGGAACGCATGCTCTTCTCGGAGGCTCTGGACACCGTCCGCCTCCTGGAGGAAGGCGTCCTCACCTCGGTGGCCGACGCCAACATCGGCTCCATCTTCGGCATCGGCTTCCCCGGCTGGACCGGCGGAGTCCTCCAGTACATCAACGGCTACGAGGGCGGCCTCCCCGGCTTCGTGACCCGGGCGAACGAACTGGCGGAAAAGTACGGCGCCCGCTTCACGCCGCCGACCCTGCTGGTGGAGAAGGCGAAGAAGGGGGAGCCCTTCAGGGACTAAGGGAGTAGTTAGGGGCCTCTTAACGCCGGGCGGGCACTTTCAGCCCGTCCGGCGTTTGAGGTCGAGGCCCCTTCAGGGCCGTTGGGGGTCCAGGGGGCGGAGCCCCCGGGTGGGGCGAGAAACCCTCGTACCGCTGAGCGACACGCCCCGCTTGCCCCCACCCCACCCCCCTCGCAGGCTGACCGGCGAACCCCGCACAACCCGGTCCCGCCGCAGAGGAGTCCCCATGGGAACCAGCCCCGCCCGCGCCCTGCTGGACATCCTCCGAAGCGAGGGCGTGGACCGGGTCTTCGGCAACCCGGGCACCACCGAACTACCCTTCCTGGCAGCCCTGTCGGCCGCAGAAGACCCACCCGAGTACATCCTCGGCATCCACGAGGGCGCCGTGGTCTCGATGGCGGACGGCTACGCCCGAGCCACCGCCCGCCCCGCCTTCGTCAGCCTCCACATCGCCGCGGGCCTGGCCAACGGCCTCATCGGCCTCCTCAACGCCCGCCGCTCCCGCACCCCCCTCGTGGTCATGGCAGGCCAGCAGGACCGCAGACACCTCCAGCAGGACCCCATGCTCTCCGCCGACCTCATCACCCTCGCGCACCCCGCGGTGAAGGCGGCGTACGACATCCAGCACGCCCCCGACCTGCCCCTGGCCCTCCGCCGAGCCTTCGCCCTCTCCGTACGACCCCCCGCGGGCCCCGTGCTCCTCTCCGTCCCCATGGACCTGCTCGCGGAGGACACCGAGGTGGACGTCCCGCCCCGCACCCCGACACCCTCACAGGGCCCCGCCCCCGGCCTCGACCGCGCCGCCCACCTCCTGGCCGCCGCCACCCGCCCGGTCATCGTCGCCGGCGACGGAGTCGGCCGCGAGGGCGCCCTGCCCGCCCTCGTCCGCGTCGCCGAGGCATGCGGCGCCCCCGTGCACCACCAGCCGATGGCCGACTGCCTGAACTTCCCCACCACACACCCCCTGTACGCCGGAATGCTCCCCCCACGCCACGACGCCATCCGCGAGACCCTCACCCCGTACGACACCGTCCTGATCACGGGCGCACACGCCTTCACCCCTCACCACTACACCCCGGGCCCCCCGCTCCCACCCGGCCTCACGGTCGTCCAACTCGACTCCGACCCGGACGAGATCGGCCGCAACTTCCCCGCCGACACCGGACTCGTGGGCGCCCTCGGACCCTCCCTGGACCTCCTCGCCGGCCTCCTGGGCGACCGCGTCCCCGAGCACACCGCCAAACGCCGCGTCCTGCGTGCGAGCGACCGCCACACCGCCGACCGGGAGCACACCGAGTCCACGGCCCGCGCCGCCCGTTCGACGGCCCCGCTCGCTCCCTGGGCCGCCGCCCACGCCGTGGCCCGGGGACTGCCCCCGGACGCCGTGGTCGTCGAAGAGGCCATCACCGTGGGCCTGTTGCTGCGGTGCCTGGTCCGCCTGGACCGCCCCGGCAGCTACACCCACACCGTCGGCGGCGGCCTCGGCTGGGGCGTCGGCGCCGCCGTGGGACGCCGGCTCGCGGAGCCGGAGCGGCCCGTGGTCGCCGTACTCGGCGACGGCAGCGCCCTGTTCGGCCTCCAGGGCCTGTGGAGCGCCGCCCGACTGTCGGCCCCCGTACTGTTCGTGGTCCTGGGCAACGGCGCCTACCGCACCCTCCAGGACACCTACACCGCGATGGGCGGCCACGGCAGGTGTCCCGGCACGGACCTGGGGCCCCTGGACTTCACCCGGGCGGCCGACTTCTTCGGGGTCGACGCGGTACGCGCCACCAGTGCCGACCACTTGCATGAACTGGTTGCGCTGGCAGGCGAGTTGAGAGGCCCGCTCCTGGTCGACGTACCGCTGCGAGGCTAGCGATTCACAGTGACGCGCATCTTGTCACCCCGGCCGCCGGGTCCGACCATCGGTCCATGACGGACCGTCCGCCGCCCAAGTCGGTGCTGGCGCGCGGGGCGGCGTTGCTGCGCGCCTGCGGGGACGCCGGGGCTCCGCTCGCCCTCGCCGAGCTGGCCCTGCGCACCGGGCTGCCCAAACCCACCGTCCACCGGCTGCTCGGCGAGCTGGTCCGGCTCGGTCTGGTCGAGCGGACCGGGGAGGGCACCTACCGCATCGGGCTCGGCCTGTTCGTGCTCGGCGTGTCCGCGCCGTCCGTGTGCGAACTGCGGGACGCCGCCCTGCCCTACCTCGGCGATCTGCACGAGGCCACCCATGAGAACGTGCACCTCGCCGTCCCGGACGGCACCGACACCCTCTTCCTGGAGAAGGTCACCGGCCGCCGCGCCACCCCGATCGTCTCCCGCACCGGAGGCCGGCTGCCCGCCCACTGCACCGCCACCGGCAAGGTCTTCCTCGCCCTGGATCCGGGACCGCGGGACCCGAGGCCCCCGCGCGGCGCGCTGCCCCGGCTGACCCCGCGCACCCTCGTGCTGCCCGGCCAGCTGGCCCGGGACCTCGCCCTGACCCGGGCCCGCGGCTACGGCGTCAACCTGGAGGAGGCCGAGATCGGCGTGTCCGCCGTCGCCGCCCCCGTCTACGCCCACGGCCGGGACTCCCGGCCGGTCGGCGCGATCTCGGTCACCGGCGGCACCCGGCGCCTGGACGTCGAGCGGCTCGGGGCGAGGGTCTGCGCGGCGGCACGGGCGCTGACCCGCGCCCTGTCGACGTGACCGCCCGTACCCCCGCCTCCTCACCCCATCGACACCCCTTGCTGCATCGCCACCGCCAACGCGTGCTCCGTCAGCCGCTCCCCGCGCACCTCGCCGACGACCCGGCCGCGCACGAACACCAGCACCCGGTCGCACACCTCCGTCAGCTCCGCGAGATCGGTCGAGGCGAGCAGCACCGCCGCGCCCCCGGACGCCAACTCGCCGATGATCGTGTGCATCTCGGCCCGTACGCCGATGTCCACACCGCGCGTCGGATCGTCCAGCACGACGATTCTCGGCTCGGTCGCGAGCCACTTGGCGAAGACGACCTTCTGCTGGTTCCCGCCGGAGAGCCGGGCCACGGGGTCGTAGGGGCCGCCGCGCAGACGCAGACGCTCCGTCAGGTCAGCGGTGCGGCGGACCAGTTCGGCGCGGGAGGGGGCGACACCGCCCCGGCCGAGCGCCAGCCAGCTCACCGCGGTGGCGTTCTCCCACACCGTGCGGTCCAGCATCAGCCCGTACCGCTTGCGGTCGCTCGGCACGAGGGCGAGACCCGCGCGGACGGCGTCGCGCAGCGAGCGCGGCCGCCCGCGCCCGCCGACGTCGACCCGCCCCGCCGAGACCGCCGTACGCCCGCACACCACCTCCAACGCGGCCAGATGCCCTGCCCCTTGGAGCCCCGCGACCCCGACCACCTCGCCCGCCAGCACGGTGAACGTGACATCCGCCAGCCGCCCGGGTACGCACACCCCGGACAGCACCACCTGCGGCGGCAGATCGACCGCGGACCGGGTCCGCCGCACCGCGGGCTCCGGACGGCCGCCCAGCATCGCCGTCACCAGCTCGGGCACGTCCACGTCGGCTCGGCGCGCCCCGGGCAGTGCCACCCGCCCGTCGCGCAGCACCGTCACGCGCCGTGCGAAGCGCATCACCTCCGTCAGGAAGTGGGTGACGTACAGGACCGCGATGCCCCGCCCGGTGAGTGTGCGCAGCACCCGCTCCAGACGGTCCACGGCCGCGGCGGGCAGCGCGGACGTAGGTTCGTCGAGGATCAGCAGCCTCGGGTCCAGCAGCAGGGCCCGGGCGATTTCGGTCAACTGCTGGTCGGCCAGCGGGAGTTCGCCGAGCCGGGCGCCGAGGTCGACGTCCAGGCCCAGTTCGGCGAGGACCGGCCGGGCCGCGCGGTCCATCGCGGGGCGGTCGAGCAGGCCGAGCCGGGTGCGCGGCGGCCGGTCGGGGAAGAGGTTCTCCCGCACACTCAGGTCGGGGAAGAGGCTCAACTCCTGGGACACGACGGCGATCCGCGTCCCCCGGGTCACCGCCACCTCACCCTCGTCCGCCGCCAGCGCTCCCGACACGATCCGCACCAGCGTCGACTTCCCGGCGCCGTTCTCCCCGACCAGCGCGTGCACCTCGCCGCCCCGCAGCCGCAGATCCACGCCGTCCAACGCCCGTACTCCGCCGTAGGACTTGACCAGCCCCTCGGCCACCAGGACGTCGTCCATGTCAGCGCGCGTCCTTCAACGGGCGCAGTTGGGCCTCCTGGTCGCCGAGCAGTTCCTCGATGACCGGCTTGTAATACTCGTAGGCCGCCTCGGCGGACTTCTGCCGGGTGATGATCTCGTCGATGTTGGTGGAGTCCACGACCCCGCCAGGGGAGAGGAACCAGCCGTCGGGCAGCTTCCGGTCGTTCTCGCGCACCGCCTCGATCAGCATCGCGGTGGAGAGGTAGCCCTTCAGGAAGTGCTGCGGGTCGATCGTCACGAAGTTCGATCCGTCCTTCACGGCGTCCAGGGTCTTGGGATCGACGTCGAACCCGGCCGTCAGCCAAGTGCCCTTGCGCGACTTCTTGATCTTGGCGAGGTTGTAGCTGTCGGCGTCCCCGACCCCCAGGAAGGCCAGCGCGTCCGGGTGCGCGCTCACCTGCGCCGACCACGAACTGTGGTTCTGCCCGGGATCGCTGTACGTCTGGAAGGGACCGAGCACCTTCACCTCCGGCGCCTCCTTCGCGAAGGTGTCGGCGATGCCCTGGGCCCGGTTGTCCAGCACCGGAGTGCCGGGGTTGGGCACCCCGATGACGATCTCGCCCTCGGGCTCCGCGCCGAGCCGCTTCAGTGCCTCCTTCGCCATCAACTCGCCCAGCGCGTAGTTGTCGTTGCCGACGTAGAAGGTGACCTTGCTGCCGTCGGTGGGGGAGGTGTCCAGGGCGACGATCGGGATGCCCTGGTCCACGGCCCGCGCGGCGGGGCGGGTGAAGATCGGCGGATCGAGGTTCTCCAGCACGATGCCGTCCTTGGCGCGGGTGGTGAGGTTCTGGAACAACTGCACCTCGGCGGGCCCGTCCGTGTTGGGCGGCCCCACCGCCTTGAAGTCGACGTCACCGGCGTGCTCGGCGGCGCTCTCGGCGCCGAGGACCATCTCATGGGCGAAGTTGAGCGAGATGTTGGCCACGGCGATGCCCATGTCCAGCTCGTCGCTGTCGCCGGGGCCGCTGTTGCCGCAGCCGACGGCGCCGACCAGCACCAGCGCGGCGGCCACCGTACGGAATCGGGTGTGCATCACGGCCTCCAAGGCTCGGTGCCTGTGTCCCAGGCGCTTACTCACGGCGCCGCCCGCCCCGGCGCAGCGCGCTGTCCGCCGCCACGGCCAGGAGGATCACCCCGCCGGTCGCGAACGACGTCCAGTTGATGGGGACTTCGAAGAACACCAGGCCCGCGGCCACGACCGAGAGGATCATTGCCCCGGCCACCGCTCCCACCACCGAGCCACGACCCCCGGCCAGCGGGGTGCCGCCGATGATGCAGGCGGCGATGGCCTGGAGTTCGTAGCCCTGGCCGAGGGTCGGGTCGCCCGCGCCGTAGAAGGCGAGCGCCAGCGTGGCGGCGCACGCCGTGGTCAGACCGGACAGCCCCAGTGCCTGGATCCGGGTGCGGACGACGGGGATGCCGCTGAAGGCGGCGGCGTCGGGATTGGACCCGATCGCCCGCACCCTGGCCCCGAACCGGGTCCGGGCGAGCACCACGGCCAGCAGCACCACCACCGCGAGCAGCACCCACAGCGCGAACGGCACGCCGCCCGGGTCGCCACCCGCGAAGGTGAAGAAGGAGTCCTCCAGCGGCAGATCGGTGATCTGCTTGCCGTCGGCGAGCGCGAGCCCGACACCCCGGTACAGCATCAGCGTGCCCAGCGTCACGATGAACGACGGCAGCGCCAGCAGCGTCGTCACCAGCGCGTTGAACACGCCCAGCGCGATGCCGGTGAGCAGCACCACCGGCACCGCGAGCCAGGGCGGCACGCCGTCCCGCACCAGCAGCGCGCCCACCACCAGGCACATCGCGTAGGTGCCGCCCACCGACAGATCGACCTCGCGCATGGCGAGCGCGAACACCATTCCGCACGCCATCAGCGAGATGTAGACCGAGTTGTGCGCGGTGGACAGCAGATTGTCGCTGTCGAGGAAGTCCGGGTACGGAACACCGATCGCGGCGATCAGCAGCCCCAGCACCAGCAGCACACCCAGCTCGTCCCGCACCAGCCGGCGCGGCGTCAACCGCCCGGCGGCGCCGCGGTGTTCACGGGCGCGCTCGGCGTCGTCCACGGCACGCTCGGTCTCGGTCATCGAACACGGCTCCCGTACGGCTGATGCTGGGGAGTCCCCAACGTCGGCCCGCGCGGCCGGGTCGGCAACAGCCGCGTTCCGGGGAGTGAAATGGACACCCTTGCCCAGGGCCTGACGGCTCGTCACACTCGCCGCATGGAGACGCGTACCGTCCTGGTGACCGGAGCGGCACAGGGCCTTGGACAGGAGTTCGCCGTCGCACTCGCCGGGCGCGGCTACCGGGTCGCGGGACTCGACCTCGTCCCGCAGCCGGAGACCGCGGGACGGATCCTGGACTACGTCGAGCTGGTCGCCGACGTCACCGACGAGGCGCAGATCGCCGCCGCCCTCGACCGGGTCATCGACCGGTTCGGCACCCTGCACATCGTCGTCAACAACGCCGGCGTCTATCCCGCGAAGCCGTTCGAGGAGACCACACCCGAGGACTGGCGGCGGATCATGCGGGTCAACCTGGAGGCGCCGTTCCTGGTCGTCCGGGCCGCGCTGCCGCATCTGCGGGCCGCCGGGTGGGGCCGGGTCGTCAACATCGCCTCGGCGGCCGTCTTCACCGCGCCGCCCACGATGGTGCCGTACGTCGCCTCCAAGGCGGGCCTGATCGGCTTCACCCGGGCGCTGGCCGGGGCGCTCGCGCCGTACGACATCACCGTCAACGCCATCGCGCCCAGCATGGTGCGCACCGCCACGGCCGAGCGGACGGTAGGGGCGGACGGCGGCTTCGCGCAGGTCCGGGCCCGGCAGGCGGTGGGGCGCACCCAGGAGCCGTCCGACCTGGTGTCGACGCTCCTCTACGTGGTCGACGAGGGCAGCGGCTTCCTCACCGGCCAGACGCTGAACGTCTCAGGCGGTTCCGTCTACCTCTGACGCCTTGACCCACTCCCGCAGCTCCTCCTTCAGTGAGCGCTGGAACGTCGTCAACAGGGCCTGGACGACCAGGGGTTGCATATCGGCGGAGAGCGACTTCACGTCCTGGGCGGCGCGTTCGGACACCTCGCCGCGGAACAGCTGCGACAACTCGTGGGCGGCGGCCCGTGAGTGCTGGAGCAACACCCTGCGCGCGGCGAGGATCGAGTCCTGCGACAGCGGCATGTCCAGCAGCCGCACCCCGAGCCGCAGCACCCCGAGATCGACCCGGAAGTGCTCGTCGGCGCACTCGACGACGCCCATCGCGGCCAGCCGCTCCAGGTCGTCGTCGCCGAGCGCCCGCCCCGCCCGCTGCTCCAGCTCCTCCCGCGTCACCGTCTCCACGGACTCCGGCGCCCAGGAGGCCACCACGGCCCGGTGCACGGCGAGGTCATGGGCGTCGAGGCCGGGCGGCAGCCGGTGCAGATACCGCTCGATCGCCGCCAGCGTCAGGCCCTGCTGCTGAAGTTCCTCGATGAGTTCCAGCCGGGCCAGATGCTCCCGCCCGTAGTGCCCCACCCTGCGCGGGCCGATCACCGGGGGCGGCAGCAGCCCCTTGGTGCCGTAGAACCGCACCGTGCGGACCGTCATCCCCGCCCGCGCGGCCAGCTCGTCGATCGTGAGGGTGGGTTCCTCGGTGCCGGTCGTCATGTGCAGCAGTATCGCTGTCTCACCAATGCTGTGACACCTTCTGGGGCCGGGTGGGACCGCTGTGTGAGATGTAACGCTCTGTGACGTACGCCACCGCATGAGTCGCGTTCCGTGGGGGAAGGTGGCCCCTTGGTCTGTGCCCCTACGAGGGACGCAGGCCATTCGTACGTCCGGACACCCGAGCGCGATCCGCTCGGGCGCACCAGAGAGTGGTACCACCACGTGAGCAAGGACGCCGTGGACACGGCACAGGCCGTATCCCCCACCGTGGCGGCCCAGACGCCCGCGGACGCGGGCGATGCCGGCTACAGCAAGGACCTCAAGGCCCGCCACGTCAACATGATCGCCATCGGCGGCGCCATCGGCACCGGACTCTTCCTGGGCGCCGGTGGCCGACTGCACAACGCGGGCCCCGCGCTCGCCATCGCCTACCTCGTCTGCGGCATCTTCGCCTTCTTCGTGGTCCGGGCCCTCGGTGAGCTGGTCCTGTACCGGCCCTCCTCCGGCTCCTTCGTGTCCTACGCGCGGGAGTTCCTCGGCGAGAAGGGCGCCTATGTCGCCGGCTGGATGTACTTCCTGAACTGGTCCACGACCGGTATCGCCGACATCACCGCCATCGCGCTCTACACGCACTACTGGAGCATGTTCACCGACATCCCCCAGTGGGTGCTGGCCCTCGCCGCCCTCGCGGTGGTCCTGGCGGTGAACCTGATCTCGGTGAAGATCTTCGGCGAGCTGGAGTTCTGGTTCGCGATCATCAAGGTCGCCACCCTGGTCGCCTTCATGTTCGTGGGCATCTTCCTGCTGGCGACCCAGCACGAGGTCGGCGGCCAGACGCCCGGCCTGGACGTCATCACCGACAACGGCGGTGTCCTCCCGCACGGCATGATGCCGGTCGTCCTCGTCATGCAGGGCGTGATCTTCGCGTACGCCGCCCTGGAGCTGGTCGGTGTGGCGGCGGGCGAGACCGCCGAGCCGGAGAAGGTCGTCCCGCGCGCGGTGAACTCGATCATGTGGCGAGTGGGTCTGTTCTACGTGGGCTCGGTGGTCCTCCTCGCCCTCCTCCTCCCGGGCTCGGTCTACTCGGCCGACGAGAGCCCCTTCGTCACGGTCCTGTCGAAGATCGGCGTCGAGGGCGCGGGCGACGTGATGAACCTGGTGGTCCTGACGGCCGCCATGTCCTCCCTCAACTCCGGTCTGTACTCCACGGGCCGCATCCTGCGCTCCATGGCGATGGCGGGCTCGGCCCCGGAGTTCACCGCCCGCATGAACCGCAGCCAGGTGCCCTACGGCGGCATCCTGCTGACCTGCGCGGTGTGCGTGCTCGGCGTCGGCCTGAACTTCCTCATGCCGAGCCAGGCCTTCGAGATCGTGCTGAACGTGGCCTCCCTCGGCATCATCAGCACGTGGGTGATCATCATGATCTGCCACCTGATGTTCGTCCGCCGCGCCAAGGAGGGCCTGGTCACCCGCCCGTCGTTCCGGCTCCCCGGCAGCCCGGTCACCGAGATCGTCACGATCGCCTTCCTGCTCGCCGTGCTCGGCCTGATGTGGAAGGACCCCGAGGTCGGCCGCAAGACCCTGCTGCTCATCCCGGTCATCGCCGCGATGCTGGTCGGCGGCTGGTTCGCCGTCCGCCGCCGGGTGGCGAAGACGGAGGACCAGGAGCTGGCCGAGCTCACGACGTAAACCCGGAGGCCACTGTCAGTGGCACCGCCTACGGTGGCGTCATGTCGGAGATCAGATACGTCCGGGGTGACGCCACCGTTCCGTCGGTGAAGGGCGTCAAGGTGATCGCCCATGTCTGCAACGACATAGGGGGATGGGGCAAGGGCTTCGTGCTCGCGGTGTCGCGCCGCTGGCCGGAGCCGGAGAAGGCCTACCGCGCCTGGCACCGCGACCGCGCGGCGAACGACTTCGGCCTGGGCGCGGCGCAGTTCGTCCAGGTCGAGCCCTATGTGTGGGTCGCCAACCTGGTCGGCCAGCGTGGCATACGCACCGGCAGCAAGGGCGTCCCCGTGCGCTACGAGGCGATCGACGCGGCCCTGGACCGCCTCGCCGACAAGGCCGCCGAACTCGGCGCCTCCGTCCACATGCCCCGGATAGGGTGCGGTCTGGCCGGTGGCAAGTGGTCCCGCGTCGAGCCGCTGATCACCGATCGGCTGGTGCGCCGGGGGATCCCCGTCACGGTCTACGACCATGGGGAGGGGCAGAGTTGAGCCGGGACACCGACGTCCTCGTACTGGGCGGGGCAGGCGTCGACACGATCATCCATGTACCGGAGCTGCCGCTCCCGTACGCCGACAGCTACATGATCGAGGACGGGGTGCGCACCCGCGCCGGACAGACCGGCGACTTCGTCGCGCTGGGCCTGACCAGGCTGGGCCTGAAGACCCACCACCTCGACCTGCTCGGCGACGACCCCGAGGGCGACCTGGTCCGCGCCCTGCACAAGGACCAAGGCATCGCGCTGACCGCCGTACGCCAACCCCTGGGCACCAAGCGCGCGGTGAACCTCGTCGGCCCCGACGGCCGCCGCCTGTCGCTGTACGACAGCAGCCGGGCCGCCGCCGACGACCGCCTCCCGGAGACCACGGTCCGCGCACTGGCCGAGGCCAGCCGCCACGCGCACGTGTCCATCACCCAGCCCTGCGCCCACGCCCTGCCGGTCCTCGCCGAGACCGGCGTGACGATCTCCACCGACCTGCACAACTGGGACGGCGAGAACCCCTACCACGAGCCCTTCGCCCTGGCGGCCGACGTCGTCTTCCTCTCCACGACCGCCCTCACCGACCCGGAGTCGACGATGCGCCGCCTCGCCGACCGGGGCCGCGCCGCGGCGATCGTCGCGACCGCCGGTGCCGAGGGCGCGTACCTGCTGACCGACGGCAAGCTGACCCACATCCCGACGGTCACGCCCCCGGCACCGATCGTCGACTCGAACGGCGCCGGAGACGCCTTCGCGGCCGGTTTCCTCTTCGGCTGGCTGACCGGCGAGCCGCCGCACCGGTGCGCCCGGTACGGCGCGATCGCCGGGGCCTATGCCTGCACGGTCCCTTCGACGAGGGCCGACGCGATAACCAGGACCGACCTACTGGCCAGCGCAGCGGAGAACTCCCTCTAGCGACCGTGGTGGTGCACGTCGTTCGTCGCCGCGATCTTCCGCCAGGACTTCGGCTGAGCCGGAGCCACCGAACGGGCAGCCGCCGCGGCGACAGGCTTCGACGGCTCGAACAGCCACGTGTCGAAGAGTGCCCCCAGCGCCTGCCCGGACACCTCTTCGGCGTAGGTGCGGAAGTCCCCCACGGACGCGTTGCCGTAGGCGTACTTCTGCGTCCACCCCTTCAGGATCGCGAAGAAGTCCTCGTCGCCGATCTCGTTCCGCAGCGCCTGGAGTGCCAGCGCGCCCCGGTCGTAGACCGCGATGTGGAACTGGTTGTCCGGCCCAGGGTCACCGGGCCGGACCGTCCAGAACGGATCGTCGGCCGCCCGCGTCGCGTACACGTAATCGGCGATCTCCTGCGCCGTGCCCTCGCCCTCGTGCTCGGACCACAGCCACTGCGCGTACCGCGCGAAGCCCTCGTTGATCCAGATGTCCTTCCAGCCGGACACCGACACCAGGTCGCCGTACCACTGATGGGCCAGCTCGTGCACGACCAGCGTGGTGTTGGTACCGGCCGCGAACTGGCGCGGGCTGTAGAACGGCCGGGTCTGGGTCTCCAGCGCGTACCCGGTGTTGGTGTTCGGCACATAGCCGCCGAGCGCGTTGAAGGGATACGGCCCGAAGTACTCGGCCAGCCAGTCGGCGATCTCCCCGGTCCGCTCGATGCTGGCGCGCGCGGCGCCGTCGTTGTCCCCGAGATCCTTGCTGTAGGCGTTGACGACCGGGATGCCGCTCTCGGACCGGCCGGTGGTGATGTCGAACTTCCCCACCGCGAGCGTGGCGAGATAGGTCGCCTGCGGCTTGTTGGAGCGCCAGTTGTAGCGGGTCCAGCCCAGCCGTGAGGTCGTCGACTGGAGCGTGCCGTTGGAGATGGCCTGGGTGCCGTCGGGCACCTGGACCGACACGTCGTAGGTGGCCTTGTCGAGTGGGTGGTCGTTGCTCGGGAACCACCACCAGGCCGCCTCGGGCTCGTTGGCGGCGACCCCGCCGTCCGCGGTGCGGTGCCAGCTGGTGAAGCCGTACGCCTTCTCGCCGGACGGTACTCCGCTGTAGCGGATCACGATCGTCACCCGCGAGCCCTTGGCCAGCGCCTGCTTCGGGGTGATCTCCAGTTCGTGCTCGCCGGAGGTGGCGAACGACGCCTTCGCGCCGTTGACCCGCACCTCGCCGACGTCTAGCAGGAAGTCCAGGTTGAACCGCGACAGGTCCTCGGTGGTGCGGGCCAGCAGGGTCGCCGTGCCCTCGAGGCGGTCGGTCGCGGGCTGGTACTTGAGCCGCAGGTCGTAGTGGCTGACGTCGTAGCCGCCGTTGCCGTAAGCCGGGTAGTAGGGATCGCCGATGCCCGATGCGCCGGGGGCGGAACTCGCGGCCGATGCCGGGATCGCCAGCAGTACGGAGGCCGCCGCGAGCACGCTGGGCGCGAAGAATCTGCGGTGCACGAAAGCTCCAAGTCGTCGGGGACCGAAGTCTGTTCGGACTCTATTCAGTCCCTGTGTCCCCGCAGGTGTCCACCGGCCCGGCTGTCACACGATCGCCATTCGGCCGACACGAGCCACCACGCGCCGGCAGAAACCGACCGCCCGAAGGCCCCCTCGTATCACTTCCGCGTCCGATTGCCCTCTTCTGCACGGGAGTTGACCGATGTACCGTCCCGCGCATGCCGATACGCACGCGCTTCACGATCTGGAGACCGCTCGCGACGGCGGCCACGGCCGCCCTGATGGCCACCCTCCTCACCCCGGCGACGGCCCAAGCGGGCCCGCGCACGAGTGAACCCGTCTACTCCTACGACGCCGCCATCCGCGAGGCCGTCTGGGTGGACACCGGACTCGACGGCGACGCCGACGGACGCACCGACCGCGTCGCCGTCGACATCGTCCGCCCCAGCGAACCAGCCGGGCGGGGCCGCAAGATCCCCGTCATCATGGACGCCAGCCCCTACTACTCCTGCTGCGGACGCGGCAACGAGAGCCAGAAGAAGACCTACGACGCCGACGGCGACGTCGTCCAGATGCCGCTGTTCTACGACAACTACTTCGTGCCCCGCGGCTACGCCTTCGTCGGCGTCGACCTCGCCGGTACCAACCGCTCCGACGGCTGCGTCGACGTCGGCGGCCGCTCCGACGTCCAGTCCGCCAAGGCCGTCGTCGACTGGCTCAACGGCCGCGGCAAGGCGTACACCACCCGGACCGGCACCACCCGCGCCAAGGCCACGAGCTGGACCAACGGCAAGACCGGCATGATCGGCAAGAGCTACGACGGCACCATCGCCAACGGCGTCGCCGCGACCGGGGTCGAGGGCCTGGAGACGATCGTCCCCATCGGCGCCATCTCCTCCTGGTACGACTACTACTTCGCCCAGGGCGCCCCGCTCTTCGACTCCGGCCCCGACTGGCTGTCGAACTACGTCGAGAGCCCCGACGCCCGCGCCCGCTGCGCCGCCGTACAGCAGAAGATCGTCGACGGCGCCCCGCGCACCGGTGCCTGGACGCCGCTGTGGAGCGAGCGGAACTATGTGCCGGACGCCGACCAGGTCGAGGCCAGTGTCTTCGTCATCCACGGCATGCAGGACCTCAACGTCCGCACCAAGCACTTCGGCCAGTGGTGGGACGCGCTCGCCAGGAACGGTGTGGAGCGCAAGATCTGGCTCTCCCAGGTCGGCCATGTCGACCCCTTCGACTTCCGGCGCGCCGAATGGGTGAACACCCTGCACCGCTGGTTCGACCATGAACTCCTCGGCTACGACAACGGCATCGACGACGAACCGATGGCCGACATCGAACGGCACCCCGACCAGTGGGCCACCTCCCACGTGTGGCCGCCGCGCGGCACCGAGAAGACGACACTGCGCCCCGCCGAGGGAGCCCAGGAGGGCGTCGGCGTGCTCGGTCTGAACCGGGGCACCGGCACCGAGACCTTCACGGACGACCCCGCGCACGACGAGACCGACTGGGCCGCCCGCATCGATCAATCCACGCCGGACAAGGCGGGCTTCACCACCGGACCGCTCACCCGTGACCTGCGTCTGTCCGGCTCCTCGAAGGTCACCGTCACCGCCACCCCGACCACTTCCACGGCCCATCTCTCGGCCGTCCTGGTGGACCTCGGCCCCGACACCATCCGCGACTACGCGGCCGCGGGCGAGGGCATCACCACTCTCACCGAACGCACCTGCTGGGGCGCGAGCACCACCGGCGACAGCGCCTGCTTCAAGGAGACGGCCGCGAAGACGGCGAACGTCGACTACACGATCCTGAGCCGCGGTTGGGCCGACCTCGCCTCGTTCGGGGGCGCCCCGCTCACCCCGGGCAAGCCGTACACCGTCACCCTCGACCTGGCCGCCACCGACCACGTCGTCCCGGCCGGTCATCGCCTCGCACTCATCGTCGCGGGCACCGACAAGGACCTCATCGAACCGCCCTCGACCAAGCCGACCCTGACGCTCGATCTGTCCCGCACCTCGGCCAAGGTGCCGCTGGTCGGCGGCGCCGACGCCTTCCGCAAGGCCACCTCCGGCGCGGCGGCGGCCCCCGGCGAGGCCGTCCTGGACGGCGTACGCGAACCGCGCACCGCCCAGCGAGTCCCGGAGGCATCGTGAAGTCCCGTATCGCCGCGGTGATCGCGGCCGCCCTCGCCGCACCCCTGCTGTCCATCCCGGCACACGCGGCGGACACCCCGCCGCGCACCGGCTTCGAGCAGTCGGGCGGCGCCCGGTGGACGAGTCAGCCGGAGGAGCAGCAGTTCCTCGCCGCCGTCGACAAGGCGAGCGACCGGATGTCGATCGGCCGGATCGGCACCACCAAACAGGACCGCCCGCTCCAGCTCGTCCGGATCGGCACCCGCCCCACCAGCCGTACCGTCCTCCTCGTATGCAGCCAGCACGGCGACGAGCCGTCCGGCCGCGAGGCCTGTCTGACCACGATCCGCGATCTGGCCCACGGCGACGACGCGCGGACAAGGCGGCTGCTGAAGTCCACCACGGTGCTCGTCGTGCCCACCGCCAACCCCGACGGCCGGGCCGCGAACACCCGCGGCAACAGCGACGGCGTCGACATCAACCGCGACCACATCGCTCTCCAGACCAACGAGGGCCGCGCACTGGCCGCGGTGATCCGCGACCGCAAGCCGGACGTGGTCTACGACCTGCACGAGTACGGCGGCACACCCCCGTACTACGACAAGGACCTCTTCGACCTCTGGCCGCGCAACCTCAACACCGCCCCGGCCCTGCACGACGAGGCCCGGAGCCTGTCGCTGGACTACGTACGTCCCGCCGCCGGCGCCGAGGGCTACACCACCGGCACCTACGGCATCTGGACCGACCCCGTCACCGGCGAGCCCATCCGGCAGGTCGCCGGGGACGGCCAGGAGCGCATCCTGCGGAACATGTCCGGTATCAAGCACACCGTCGGCCTGCTCATCGAGAGCCGGGTGGAACCCCTGACCGAGGTGCCGGAGCCGGTCAACAACCGGCGCCGGGTCGACTCCCAACTCGCGGCGCTGGACGGCCTGTTCGCCTTCGCCGGGGAGCGGGGGAAGCAGGTCGACGCGGCCACCTCGGCGGCCCGCGTGGCGGGCTGGCGGGACACCGGGCCGGTCTACCTCGGCGGCGCCGACAACGACCCCGCCGAACCCGCCGAGGTGCTCCAGGACCCGCCCTGCGGCTACCGGCTGACGGACGATCAGTACGCCGGGATCAAGGACGAACTGGCCCTGCACGGCGTGCGGACGCACGGCACCTACGTCCCGCTCCGCCAGCCCCTGCGCGCCCTCGTCCCGCTGCTGCTCGATGAACGCGCCCCGTACCGCCTCACGGTCGGGGAGCCCGACACCGACTGCTGAAACGCCTGAGGGGGACGACACCTGTGGTAGGCCGTAGAAGTCCTGAAAACAGGACATAAGCATGGCTTTCCATGGAAGGTGCCGGAGTTGACGCAAGACCTGAGGAAAAGGGGTGGCCGGGAAGGCCCTTCGGGCGTTCCCGGCCACCAGGACACGGACCGGGTGGTGTTCGGCGTCACCGCCGTCATCACCGTGGCGTTCGTGATCTGGGGCTGGACGGCGACGGACTCGCTGGAGAGCGTCTCCAGCCGGATGCTCAACGGCCTGATCCACAACGGCGGCTGGGCCTTCATGCTCGCCGCATCCTGCTTCGTCGTCTTCGCCCTCTGGCTCGCGATCAGCCGCTACGGCCGTATCCACCTCGGCGCCGAGGGCGAGAAGCCCGAGTTCCGCACCGTGTCCTGGGTCGCCATGATGTTCAGCGCGGGCATGGGCATCGGCCTGATGTTCTACGGGGTCAGCGAGCCGCTGGCGCACTACATCACCCCGCCGCCCGGCACCACCCCCGCCGACTCCGCCGAGCGCATGGAGACGGCGATGGCGACCACCCTGTTCCACTGGACGCTGCACCCCTGGGCGATCTACGCGGTGGTCGGCCTCGCCATCGCCTACTCCACGTTCCGCCGGCGCCGCCGCCAGACCATCAGCGCCGTCTTCACCCCGCTCATCGGGGAGCGGCACGCGAGCGGTTCCGGGGGCCGGGTGATCGACATCCTCGCGATCATCGCCACCGTCTTCGGCTCCGCCGCCTCCCTGGGCCTCGGCGCGCTCCAGATCGGCTCCGGGTTCCAGGAGCTGGACTGGATGGACGACGTCAGCGAGGGCCTGCTCGTCGCCATCATCGCGGTACTGACGCTGGCCTTCGTCGCCTCGGCGGTGTCCGGTGTCGAACGGGGCATCCAGTGGCTGTCCAACACCAACATGGTGCTCGCCCTGATCCTCGCGGTCTTCGTGTTCATCGCGGGCCCCACGATCATCGTGCTCGATCTGCTGCCCACCTCGATCTTCGCCTACCTCGGCGATCTGCCCCAGCTGGCCGGCCGCACCGAGGCCAGCGCCGGTGAGGGCGTCGCGGACTGGCTCGGCAGCTGGACCGTCTTCTACTGGGCCTGGTGGATCTCCTGGACGCCCTTCGTCGGCATGTTCATCGCCCGGATCAGCCGGGGCCGCACCATCCGGCAGTTCGTCGGCGGGGTCATCCTGGTGCCGAGCAGCGTCAGCCTGATCTGGTTCGCGATCTTCGGCGGTACGGCGATGAAGGTGAGTGAGCGCGGCGGACTGGGCGGCGAGGACACCCCCGAGGGCCAACTCTTCGGCCTGCTCCAGGAGTTCCCCATCCCCACCGCCACCAGCCTGCTGGTGATGGTGCTGGTCGGCATCTTCTTCGTGTCCGGCGCCGACGCCGCCTCCATCGTGATGGGCACGCTCTCCCAGAAGGGCGCGCTCGAACCCGGCCGCTTCGTCGTGGTGTTCTGGGGCATCGTGACCGGTGCCGTGGCCGCCATCATGCTGCTCGTCGGCAGCGGCCAGGGCGACGCGCTCACCGGACTCCAGAACCTCACGATCCTGGCCGCCGCGCCGTTCGTCCTCGTCATGATCGGCATGTGTGTCGCCCTCATGCGGGATCTGCGCCGGGACCCCGTCATCGTGCGCACCGAGATGGGCAGCGAGGTCGTCGAGCTCGCCGTGATCACGGGCCACCGCGAGTACGACGGCGACTTCGAGCTCAAGGTCGGCCCGGGGCCCGGCACCGAGACCGAGGGCGACCCACTGGGCCACGACCACGCCTGAGCGGTCAGCCGGAGGCGAGGGCGGCCGCCTCCTCGGCGCATCCCCAGGCCACCGTCACCCCGGCGCCGCCATGGCCGTAGTTGTGCACCAGGACCCGTCCGTCCGGCAGGGGTTCGCGCTCCAGCCGGACCGCGTCCCGCACCGGCCGCAGCCCCACCCGGTGCGCCAGGACCCGCGCCCCGGCGATCTCCGGCCGCAGCCCGGCACAGCGCCGCACGATCGCCTCGGCCACCTTGGGATCCGGCTCCAGCGACCAGGCGCCGTCGTCCGCGGTGCCGCCCAGCAGCAGCCGCCCCGGCTGCGGAAAGAAGTACGCCATCTCCCCGGCGGCGTCACTGGAGGTGAGCCAGGTGTCGATGCCCGGGTTCTCCACGACCACCAGCTGCCCCCGCACGGGCCGCAGCGCGGGGTCCGGCACCAGCTCACGGGCGCCGAGGCCGGTGCAGTTGACCACGACCGGCGCCTCGGCCTCGGTGAGCGAGGAGACGGTACGGGTCTCGATCGCGCCGCCCGCACTGCGGAACCGTTCCCTCAGCCACGGCAGATGGGTCGGCATGTCGATGAGCGGCAGCCGGGCCCACAGCCCCGCCCCGCCGTACTCGGCGTCCGTCGTCCCCCGCAGCCCCGGCACCCGGCCGACCGCCCAGGCGTCCGCCCCGTCCAGCTCCCCTTCGCCCAGTACCCCCTCGATCATGCGTACGCCGGTGGCGTCGGGGTCGCCCGCCAGCTCCGCGTACACCTCCAGCGACCGCAGCGCCCACTCCCGGGCCAGGGCGAGCGGTTCGATCTTGTACGGCCACCAGAGCGCGCCCGCGACGGCCGAGGTGGTCCGCTCCACCGGGTCCCGGGTCCACACCCTCACCCGATGGCCCCGCTCGGCCAGGACCAGTGCCGTGGTCAGGCCGATGACCCCGCCGCCGACCACGATGACTTCGTCGTTCCGCCCGATCTCCACGCGTGGACCGTAGCGGAATGTGCCATGCCGTGCTCACATCACCCCCGCGCTGGGGATACTCACAGCATGTCTGCCGAGTACGCGACCTTCGGCCTGGCGCCGGCCATACGCGCCGGTGGCGTCCTCGCCAACGGTGACTACCAAGTGCACCGGGACTTCGTCGACTTCATCGTCGACGGCCGCCCGCTGCTGTTCCAGCTCTCCGACCTCGACGCCGTCTCCCCACTGGCCTCCGACGTCCCACCCGCGATCTTTACCGCCCAGGTCCAGAGCCTGCTGCTGGAGGCGGACGCCCCGCTTCCGGACGGGCGTTATGTCATCTACGGCTGTCCCGAGTGCGAGAGCCTGGCCTGCGGCGCGGTCACCGCGGCGATCTCGGCGGACGGGTCCGACTTCATCTGGCGGGACTTCGCCTGGCAGACCGATGAGCACGTCGATCTGGAGCTCAACGGCTACCACGGCATAGGGCCCTTCCGCTTCCAGGGCGCCGAGTACCGGGCGGCGCTGGCCTCCCTCCTCGGCGAGGCACCGGCCGCTCTCCGCCGCCGGGTCCTGCTGATCGGCGCCCGGGTGGCCCTGCTGGCCAAGCTCGCCGCCGCCCTGCGCACGATCGGCATCGGCGCCGACATCACCCGCGACGCGGAGGGCGTCCCCGCCGATGAACTGAAGGCTTACGGCGCCGTCGCCTTCGGCCGCGCGGTCACCGAGGAGGAACGTGCCGCCGTGCGCGCCGCCTTCGACCGGGCCGGGGTCGAGGTGGCCTACGTCCACGGCTTCGCCCCGATCGTCCCGCTGCTGGTCGCCCAGATAGAGCACGCCCTGGACCGCAGCCCGGTACAGCAGCGCCGGCTGACCCGTCTTGTCGCGGCGGACGGGGAAGCGGGTGTGGAGGTGACGTCCCCGTGCCGGGTGCGGCTGACGGCGTACCGGCTGGACCGCTTGTACCGCACGCACGCGCACGAGATCTTCGACGGGGTCCTGGAGGCGGGGCGGCACCGTATTGCTCTGGACGCGAAGGCGGTGAAGGGGGAGGCGTTCGTGGTGGCGCGGACTTCCGGGAGCGTGCTCGTGGAGGCAATGGCGCGGTGACCTGAGCGGGGTGAGGCCACCTACCCCCGGCGTTTAGGATCGGGGATCTGATGACTGCCACCCTCGTCGTGAAGAACCTTGCCGCCGGACATGGCGACCGTGCCCTGTTCAGCGGGCTCGATCTCGTTGTCGCGCCCGGAGACGTGATCGGCCTGGTCGGGGCCAACGGTGCCGGGAAGTCCACGCTGCTCAGGCTGCTCGCCGGGCTCGCCGCGCCGGAGGAGGGCGAGCTGCGGCTCTCCCCGCCCGGCGCGACCGTAGGCCACCTCCCGCAGGAGCCGGAGCGGCGGCCCGGTGAGACCGTCCGCCAGTTCCTGGCCCGGCGCACCGGCGTCGCCGAGGCCCAGCGCACCATGGACGAGGCCACCCAGGCCCTGGTCGACGGCGCCCCGGGCGCGGACGACGCCTACGCCACCAGCCTGGAACGCTGGCTGGACCTGGGCGGCGCCGACCTCGACGAGCGCGCCGAGGAGACCGCCGACTCCCTGGGCCTCGCCGTCGACCTGGACCAGCCGATGACGGCCCTGTCGGGGGGCCAGGCGGCCCGCGCCGGACTCGCCTCCCTGCTGCTCTCCCGCTACGACGTCTTCCTCCTCGACGAGCCCACCAACGACCTCGACCTGGACGGCCTGGAACGCCTGGAGCGCTTCGTCGCGGGCCTGCGGGCCGGCACCGTCGTGGTCAGCCACGACCGCGAGTTCCTCACCCGCACCGTCACCAAGGTCCTCGAACTCGACCTCGCCCAGCAGCAGATCAACCTCTACGGCGGCGGCTACGCGGCCTACCTGGAGGAGCGCGACGTCGCCCGAAGGCACGCGCGCGAGGACTACGAGGAGTACGCCGACAAGAAGTCCGCCCTCCAGGACCGGGCACAGATGCAGCGCGCCTGGATGGACAAGGGCGTGAAGAACGCGCGCCGCAAGTCGGGCAACGACAACGACAAGATCGGCCGCAAGTTCCGCAGCGAGGCCAGTGAGAAGCAGGCCGCCAAGGCCCGCCAGACCCAGCGCATGATCGAGCGCCTCGACGTGGTCGAGGAGCCGCGCAAGGAGTGGGAACTGCGCATGGAGATCGCCTCCGCGCCCCGCTCCGGCGCGGTGGTGACCACTCTGCGCGACGCGGAGGTGCGCCGGGGAGACTTCACCCTCGGCCCCGTCTCCCTCCAGATCGACTGGGCGGACCGGGTCGCGGTCACCGGCGCCAACGGCGCGGGCAAGTCGACGCTCCTCGGCGCCCTGCTCGGCCGTGTCCCGCTGACCGCGGGGGAGTCGACGCTCGGCTCGGGCGTGCTGGTCGGCGAGGTCGACCAGGCCCGCAAGCTGTTCCACGGCGAGGAGTCGCTGCTGGACGCCTTCTGCGCGGCCGTGCCCGACACCGAACCGGTCGAGGTCCGCACCCTCCTGGCCAAGTTCGGCCTGAAGTCGGACCATGTGCTGCGCCCGGCGGCCACCCTCTCACCCGGCGAACGGACGAGGGCCGCCCTGGCCCTTCTCCAGGGCCGGGGCGTCAACCTCCTCGTCCTCGACGAGCCGACGAACCACCTCGACCTCCCCGCCATCGAGCAACTGGAGTCGGCCCTCGACGCCTACGAGGGCACCCTCCTGCTGGTGACCCACGACCGCCGCATGCTGGACGCGGTCCACGTCACCCGACGCCTGGAGGTCGCCGACGGCAAGGTGACCGAACGCTAGGACCTAGCTCTTGCCCTTCAGCAGCGCGCAGACGAAGTTCTCCTGGACGGCGCGCAGCTTGCGCAGGAGGTCGGGCTTGAGGGTCTGGTTGATCTGGGTCGTGGTGGAGAAGGTCAGGGACTTGCGCCCGTCCGGGGTCGCCGCGATCAGCTGGGTGTAGCCGGGCGTGTTGCCGGTGTGGCCGAGGACCACACCGCAGCGGGTCGTGTACCGGAAGAGGGCGAGCCCCGCCTTGTTCCGGCCCGGCCCGGCGGGCTCGGACGCGCCGTCGATCCAGGCGCGCTGCTCCTGGACGACGTCGTGGCCGTACAGCTTGCCCCCGGCGTAGCCGCGGATGAAGCGGGTCATGTCGGCGGGGGTGGAGACAATGCCGCCCGAGGCCCACACCCCGGACATGCTGATCAGCTCGCTGACGTCCTCCGTCGGCTCGGGCGGGGACACGTCGTATCCGTGCAGGAACGGCCGCGGCATGCGATAGCCCTGCGGCAGGCTGGTGTGGTGCATGCCGAGCGGCCGGTACACCAGCTCCCGCAGCAGCCGCTCGTACCGTTCGCCGGTCGCCGCCTCGGCCATCAGGGCCACGGCGATGTTGTCGGAGTTGGAGTACTGGTACCGGGAGCCCGGAGCGAACTCCAGGGGACGGTCGGCGACGTAGTCGAGCAGCTTGCGGGAGTCGAACCGGTGCCGGGGGTCCGCGAGCAGGGTCTCGATGAACCCCTCCGACTTGGAGTAGTCGGGCAGACCGCTGGTGTGGTTGAGCAGCTGGCGCAGGGTCACGGCGGCCCACGCCTCCGGCAGGCTCGGCAGGCGCTCGCCCAGGGTGTCGTCCAGGCTGAGGTCGCCGAGGTCGACGAGGGACAGCGCCACGGCGCCGCTGAACGCCTTGGCCGCGCTGGCGATCCGCATGTGGTCGTGCGGCCTCGGCTTGCGCCGGGTCTCCAGATCGGCGACCCCGGCCTTCACGACCTGGGTCCGGTGGCCGTCCTTGAGCACGGCGATGATCCCGGGCGGGCCGCCGGGTCTGCGGATCAGATCCTCCAACTGGCGCTGGAGGGCGGGGTCGGCCTCCGGCCGGGGATGCGTGGCGGCGCCCGCGACGGCGGGGGACAGCGTGGTCAGACAGACCGAGACGAGGGAGACCGCCCCGAGTCGGGGTCGAAGCGGGGAACGGCGGCGGATCGGCATGGGCACTCCCAGGAGGCGCTGGCTGGTCGCGGTCCAGCCTCGCGCCCCCCGGGTCCACGGGCCGCTCGTGTTGCTGCACACGGCCCAACGGCCCGGCCTCTCCGGATGGGAGAGGCCGGGCCGTGCGTCAGCGCTTGCCCTTCTTCGGGTCCAGCAGACCCGCGCGGCGCAGTGCGTCGGCCATCGCGCTGTTCGCCGGGGGCGGCGCCTGGCGCGAGCCTCCGCCCTGGCGTGAGCCACCGCCGGCCCCGCCGCCGCCACCGCCGCGCCCCTGCCGCTGCTGCGGCGGACGCCCGCCGCCGCGCTGCTGACGGCGCTCACCGCCACCGGACTGGCCGTCGCCCTGCGGGGCCGCCTCGTCGTCCAGCCGCAGGGTCAGCGAGATCCGCTTGCGCGGGATGTCGACGTCGAGCACCTTCACCTTGACGATGTCACCGGGCTTCACGACGTCCCGCGGGTCCTTGACGAAGGTCTTGGACATCGCCGAGACATGCACCAGACCGTCCTGGTGGACACCGACGTCGACGAAAGCCCCGAACGCGGCGACATTGGTGACCACGCCCTCCAGGACCATCCCGGACGACAGGTCGGAGATCTTCTCGACGCCCTCCTTGAAGGTGGCCGTCTTGAACGCGGGCCGGGGGTCGCGCCCCGGCTTCTCCAGCTCCTTGAGGATGTCCGTGACGGTCGGCAGACCGAAGCTCTCGTCCACGAACTCCTGCGGCCTGAGCGAGCGCAGCACACCCGTGTTGCCGATCAGGGAGGCCACCTCCTGGCCGGAGGTCTTCACCATCCGCCGGACCACCGGATACGCCTCCGGGTGCACGCTGGAGGCGTCCAGCGGGTCGCTGCCGCCCCGGATCCGCAGGAAGCCCGCGCACTGCTCGTACGCCTTCGGGCCGAGCCGGGCGACCTTCTTCAGCTCGGAGCGGGAGCCGAACGGGCCGTTCGCGTCGCGGTGCGCCACGATGTTCTCGGCGAGCCCGGAGGTGATGCCGGAGACCCGGGAGAGCAGCGGCGCGGACGCGGTGTTGACGTCCACACCGACGCCGTTCACACAGTCCTCGACCACCGCGTCCAGCGACCGGGACAGCTTCACCTCGGACAGGTCGTGCTGGTACTGGCCTACGCCGATCGACTTTGGGTCGATTTTCACCAGCTCGGCGAGGGGGTCCTGGAGCCGGCGCGCGATGGAGACGGCGCCGCGCAGCGACACGTCCATGTCGGGCAGCTCCTGCGAGGCGAACGCGGAGGCCGAGTACAC
Source organism: Streptomyces cinnabarinus (assembly GCF_027270315.1). NCBI lineage: Bacteria > Bacillati > Actinomycetota > Actinomycetes > Kitasatosporales > Streptomycetaceae > Streptomyces > Streptomyces cinnabarinus. The sequence continues at coordinate 7,608,363 of NZ_CP114413.1, forward strand.
CGAGGCGCCCGCCTCGGACACCATCACCTTGGTGAGCTTCAACTCGGGGTGCTTGGTGATGAGTTCACCGGCGAGCTTGTCGGTCTCGCGGGACGCGGTGCCGTTGCCGATGGCGACCAGGTCGACCGCGTGCTCCTCGGCGAGCCGCGCCAGCTTGGCGATGGCCTCGTCCCACTTGTTGGCCGGGACGTGCGGGTAGATGACGTCCGTGGCGACGACCTTGCCGGTCGCGTCGATGACGGCGACCTTCACGCCGGTACGGAAGCCCGGGTCCAGGCCCAGCGTCGCGCGGGTGCCGGCCGGGGCGGCGAGCAGCAGGTCCCGCAGGTTCGCCGCGAAGACGTTCACCGCCTCGTCCTCGGCTGCCGTGCGCAGCCGCAGCCGCAGGTCGATGCCGAGGTGGACGAGGATGCGGGTCCGCCAGGCCCAGCGGACGGTGTCCGTCAGCCACTTGTCGGCGGGGCGCCCGCGCTCGGCGATCTGGAACTTGTGGGCGACGATGCCCTCGTACGAGGAAGGCCCGTCGGTCGGCTCCTCGGGCTCCAGGGCGAGGTCGAGGACGTCCTCCTTCTCGCCGCGCAGCATCGCCAGGATGCGGTGCGAGGGCAGCTCGGTGAACGGCTCGGCGAAGTCGAAGTAGTCGGCGAACTTGGCGCCCGCCTCCTCCTTGCCGTCCTTCACCTTCGCGGCCAGCCGCCCGCGCACCCACATGCGCTCGCGCAGCTCGCCGATCAGGTCGGCGTCCTCGGAGAACCGCTCGGTGAGGATCGCCCGCGCGCCGTCGAGCGCGGCCTGCGGATCGGCCACGCCCTTGTCGGCGTCGACGAACGCGGCCGCCGCGGCGAGCGGGTCGACCGTCGGGTCGCCCAGCAGCCCCTCGGCGAGCGGCTCCAGGCCCGCCTCCCGCGCGATCTGCGCCTTGGTCCGCCGCTTCGGCTTGTACGGCAGGTAGATGTCCTCCAGGCGCGCCTTGGTCTCCGCGCCGCGGATCCGCACCTCCAGCTCGTCGGTGAGCTTGCCCTGCTCGCGCACGGACTCCAGGATCGCCGTCCGGCGCTCCTCCAGCTCCCGCAGATAGCGCAGCCGCTCCTCGATCGTGCGCAGTTGCGCGTCGTCGAGCATCTCGGTCGCTTCCTTGCGGTAGCGGGCGATGAAGGGCACCGTCGAACCGCCGTCGAGCAGTTCCACGGCAGCCCTCACCTGCCGCTCCCGTACGCCGAGCTCCTCGGCGATCCTGCCTTCGATGGATCCGGTTGCCATGGATCCGCTGGACCCGGGTGTCGTCACGATCCGGTACCGCCTTCTCACAGAGGTTGCGCGGCAATTGTGGCAGGTGACACCGACAGCCGGGGATCAGGGCGGGTGCGGGTCAGGCCCGGCGTCGCCGCGCGCCGCCCGAGGCGCCGCCGAACAGCCGGGCGAGCGCCCGGAACGGCAGCGTCACTACGGTGGCCACGGCGCCGCCGATCTGGCGGAGTACGTCCGCAATGGCACGGAACACGATCGTCCCCTTTCCTTTCCGGCCGCTCCGGCCGGTGCGGACCGGGTACCTCGCCCGCGCCGGGACATGCCCGCCCGGGGTCAGGCCTTGCCGATCAGATCGGCCGGGAAGGCGCCCGCGGCCAGCGCGGTACGGACGAAGCCCGAGCCGAGTTCGGTCAGCCGGGCCACGTCCTCGGCGCCCAGGTGCTCATAGGGGGCCCGGTCCAGACGGTCCGTCTCGCGCTCCACCTCGTCGCGCAGGGCCACGCCCCGCTCGGTCAGTTCGCCGGAGTCGTTCAGCAGACCGCGCCCGCGCAGCCGGGCGCAGGCCGCGTCCCACTCCTCCTGGCTCCAGCCGCGGGTGACGAGCTGCCACTTCGGGGTGAAGCCCCGGCCGGTGGCGGTGTGCGTCACCAGGGCCTCCAGGCCGTCCAGCTCGGCGGCGACCAGCGCGACGAGATGCCCGTCGCCCCGGTGCTCGCGCAGCAGGGTGGCGGCGTGGAAGTACGCCAGATGCGGCTCCTCGGGGACCGGGAGGTCGGCGTGGGCCGCGTACAGCGGGCGCGCGTGCCGGGAGCAGACCTCGGTGGCCCGCAGTGCCAGCCGGGCGGCCTCGGCCATCTCGGCGGATGCGATGACCTCCTCGCCGAGCACCCGGCGCAGCATGGCGTCGACGGCACGCGCGCGTGCCGCCAGTACCCGCGCCGGGGAGGCGGCCTCCCACACGGCGGGGACATGCCGGGCCACGGCCTCGTACTTGTAGTTGTAGAAGGTCGCCGCGACCGTGCCGGGCCCGACGGCGCCCAGGGCGGCGGCCCGCACCGCGAAGTTCACGGCCTTGGGGTGGGTGAGCCCCAGGTCACTGGCTTCCTTGCCGAGTTCGGGCGCGAAGTACTGCATCGCGTGGAGCGTGTTGAGCGCGTTGTGGCAGCGGCGGCCCGCGCGCGGGTCCAGGGCGGCTGTAGTCATGCCCGGCAGGTTACCGACCGGTTGGTATCCGAAGTCCAGGCGGCCGACGACACATGGCAGGAAAGGTGGGGAACTCGTCATTGCGGCCATCGCCGGGCCCGCCAAGAATTGTGTGCATGGCGCAGCGAACGGTTCTCCTGGTTCTCTTCGACGGGGTGCAGAGCCTCGATGTCACGGGCCCGCTGGAGGTCTTCACGGGAGCGGAGACACAGTTCCCGGGCAGTTACCGGCTGCGCACGGCCTCGCTGGACGGCGGCCCCGTCCGCACCTCCAGCGGCCTGACCCTCGTACCGGACGCCTCCCTCGCCGACACGGCCGCCCCGCACACCCTCCTGGTCCCCGGCGGCCAGGGCACCCGGGCTGCCGATCCGCGGCTGACGGACTGGCTGCGTGAGCACGGACCGCGTGCCGAGCGCCTCGTCTCCGTCTGCACCGGGGCGATCCTGCTCGCCGAGGCCGGACTGCTGGACGGCCACCGGGCGACGACCCACTGGGCGTACTGCGACCGACTCGCCCGCGACCATCCGGCCGTGGAGGTCGACCCCGATCCCATCTACGTCCGGGACGGCAAGGTCTCCACCTCCGCCGGTGTCACCTCCGGCATCGACCTCGCGCTCGCCCTCGTCGAGGAGGACCTCGGCCGGGACACCGCCCTGACCATCGCCCGCCATCTGGTGGTGTTCCTGCGCAGACCGGGCAACCAGGCGCAGTTCAGCGCCCAGCTCGCGGCCCAGACCGCCCGGCGCGAACCGCTCCGGGACGTCCAGCAGTGGATCACCGAGCACCCGGCCGGCGACCTGGGCGTCGAGGCGCTGGCCGCCCGCGCGGGACTCTCCCCGCGCCACTTCGCCCGGGCCTTCCGGGACGAGACCGGCACGACCCCCGGCCGCTATGTGGACCAGGTCCGCCTGGAACACGCCCGGCGCCTGCTGGAGGACACCACCGGAGGCGTCGAGGAGATATCCCGCGCCAGCGGCTACGGCACCCCCGAGGCCATGCGCCGCGCCTTCCTCAAGACCCTCGGCACGGCCCCCGCCGAGTACCGACGCCGCTTCCGCCCGGCACCGCTGACCTGACCCGCCTCCACACCCGCAGAAAGGCACCCGATGCAGATCGCCATCGTCCTGTTCGACCGATTCACCGCCCTCGATGCCGTGGGCCCCTACGAGACCCTCGGCCGGCTCCCGGACGCGGAGACCGTGTTCGTCGCCGAGCACGCCGGTCCCGTCCGCACCGACACCGGGCACCTCGCGCTCACCGCCGACCGCACCTTCGCCGAGGTGCCGAACCCGGACATCGTGGTCGTGTCGGGCGGCCCCGGGCAGACCCCGCAGATGGAGAACCACGTGCTGCTGGACTGGCTGCGCGCCGCCGACGCCACCAGTACCTGGACGACGTCGGTATGCACCGGCTCCCTGCTGCTGGCCGCCGCGGGCCTGCTCAAGGGGCGCCGGGCGGCCTCCCACTGGCTGGCCCTCGACCACCTCAAGCGGTTCGGCGCGGAGCCCACGGGGGAGCGGGTGGTCATGGACGGCAAGTACGTCACCGCCGCCGGGGTCTCCTCCGGCATCGACATGGGCCTGACGCTCCTAGGGCGCATCGCGGGCGACGACCACGCCCAGGCCGTACAGCTGCTCACGGAGTACGACCCGCAGCCGCCCTACGACGCGGGCTCGCCGGAGAAGGCGCCCGCGCACCTGGTCGAGGAGTTCCGCTCCAAGAGCAGGTTCATCCTGACGTAGGGACGCTCCAGGTGAACCGCGGCGGCCTGCGCTCAAGGAAGGCGGCGACCCCCTCGGCGAGGTCGCCGCTGCCGTGTGCCTGCGCACGCCAGTGGGCGTCCCGGTCCCGACTGCCGTTCGCGAACTCCTTCGCCGCGGCCTGCGTCAGCTGTGAGCGGCTCACCAGGATCCGGGTGAACTCCGCCACCCGCTTGCCCAGTTCGCCCGCGGGCAGCACCTCGTCGACCAGACCGGTGCGCAGCGCCCGCGCGGAGTCGATCAACTCGCCGGAGAACAGCAGGTACTTGGCGGCGGACGGACTCGTCAGCGCCGCGAGCCGCCGGGTGGAGGAGGCCGGGTAGACGATGCCCAGCTTCGCCGGGGTCACCCCGAACAGCGCGCCCTCCTCCGCGAACCGCAGATCGCAGGCCGCCGCAAGCTGCGTACCGCCGCCCACGCAGTGCCCGCGCACGGCCGCCAGTGTCGGCTTGGGGAAGGCGCCCAGCGCGTCCTCGGCCCGCAGGGCGAGGCCCTGCGCCTCCTCCGGCGCGTCCTGGAGCGCGCCGATGTCCGCCCCCGCGCAGAACGTCCCGCCCGCCCCGGTCAGCACCAGCGCCCGCACGTCCGGATCGGCCGCCAGCTCGTCGAGGAGCGGGGGCAGGGCGGCCCACATCGCCGACGTCATCGCGTTGCGCTTCTCGGGGTGGTGGATGACGACGGTGGCCACCGAGTCGGCGACGCTGTGCAGCAGCTGGGGCTCCATGTGCCGGATGCTATCCGCCGCTCCGCGCGGCCGATCATCGAGGTCGACGCGGTTCCGCCAAACCCGTACAACCCGAATAGTTCGTAAAGGCGGCACAGGTGGGGCAGGAGCGGTCCCGCACATGACCACGTCATGCTTCATCGATCACAAAGTGCTCGAAAATAGCTGACTTCTGTTCAGTTCCATGGACCGGAGCGGCTCGTTACCAACACTCGACTCGTGGTGACAATCGAGCGCAAGGGTGGCGACCGGACGATGGAGAACCACGGGCGTGGGGCCGCCCCACGCCCATCAGGCGACCCACTGCCCTACGAGGGCGTGTGGCGATTCACCGCCTCCGCCGTCGACGCGTCCGTCCCGCAGGCGCGGCACGCCGTGAGGGATCTGCTGTACCGCCAGCGGGTGCCCCTGACGGACGACCAGGTGCATGGTCTGCTGCTGATCGTCTCGGAGCTGGTCACGAACGCCGTCCGGCACGCGGCGCTGCTGTCCCCGATGCTCGCCGTGGAGGTCGCCGTGGGCGCCGAGTGGGTGCGGGTGTCCGTGGAGGACAACCACCCCTACCGCCCGACCGCCCTGGAGGCCGACCACGGCCAGACCGGCGGGCGCGGGCTGCTGCTGGTGCGCGAGGTGGCCAAGGAGTGGGGCGGTGTGTGCGACGTCGAGCACACCGCGAGCGGCGGCAAGGTGATCTGGGCCGCCCTGCCGCTCAGACCCGCGCACGTGCCGTAGCAAGGGTCACCGACTCACCAGCCGGCCGACGGGCCCGTCAGTTCACGCACCGCGGGGCGGGCCGCGTCCAGCACCGTCATGAACCAGGACGAGAAGGTGTCCTTGGCGTGCCGCTCCGCGAGCTCCCCGGGCGTCACGAAGGCGGTGTCCCCGACCTCCTCCGGGTCCGGCCGCAGCGGTGACTGCACCAGGCCCACGAAGAGGTGGTTGTACTCCTGCTCCACCAGCCCCGAATCCGGGTCCGGGTGGTTGTAGCGGACCGTGCCCGCCTCCGCCATCAGCGACGGCGAGACCCCGAGCTCCTCGTACGTCCGCCGGGCCGCCGCCGCGAACGGCGCCTCGCCCGGGTAGGGGTGGCCGCAGCAGGTGTTGGACCACACGCCGGGGGAGTGGTACTTGCCGAGCGCCCGCTGCTGGAGCAGCAGCCGGCCCCGCTCGTCGAAGAGGAACACGGAGAAGGCGCGGTGCAGCCGCCCCGGCGGCTGATGGGCGGCGAGCTTCTCCGCGGTGCCGATCGTCACACCGTTCTCGTCGACCAGTTCGAGCAAAATCTCCGCTGCGGTGCCGTTCGACGGAGTGTGCGTCGCGGCGGCAGGTGTGATCGGCATACCCATCCTTCACATCGGTTGTGCGCCCCAAGTGTGCCGCACGAATCCGGCACTCCCGGCAGTTGATCGTGCCCGGCGCGGCGACGGCGGAACCCTGGCGCCGTCCGGCTGTGGGAGTGAAGACGCGGCCGTGCGCCGGACCGCTGCGCTCCGGTACCGACCGGTGCTTTTTCGGCGGCCGCGGCCTCAGTGGCAGAGCCGCGCCTCGTGCTCGGCGTGCCCGCTCGGCTCCAGCTGGAAGGTGCAGTGCTCCACGTCGAAGTGGTCGCCGAGGCAGCCCTGCAACTCGTGCAGCATCTTCTCGTGGCCGATGGCGCTGAGCACCTCGGAGCTGACGACCACGTGCGCGGAGAGCACCGGCATCCCGGAGGTGATGGTCCAGGCGTGCAGATCGTGGACGTCCTCGACACCGTCGAGCGCCAGTATGTGGGCCCGTACCTCGGTCATGTCGACGCCCTTGGGCGCCGCCTCCAGCAGCACGTCGAGGGTCTCGCGGAGCAGCTTGACCGTGCGCGGCACGATCATCAGGCCGATGAGCAGCGAGGCGATCGGGTCGGCCGCCTGCCAGCCCGTCATGAGGATCACCACGGCGGAGATCAGCACCGCGACCGAGCCCAGCGCGTCGGCGGCCACCTCCAGGAACGCCCCGCGGACGTTCAGGCTCTCCTTCTGGCCGCGCATCAGCAGGGTGAGCGAGATCATGTTCGCCACCAGGCCGATCGCGCCGAACACGATGGTCAGCCCGCCCTCGGTGGGGACCGGGTCGATGAACCGCTGGATCGCCTCGTACAGGACGTAGCCGCCGACGCCGAGCAGCAGCAGACAGTTGGCGAGCGCGGCGAGGATCTCGGCGCGGGCGAACCCGAAGGTGCGGTTGCCGGTCGCCGGACGGCTCGCGAAGTGGATCGCCAGCAGCGCCATGGCGAGCCCCACCGCGTCGGTCGCCATGTGCGCGGCGTCCGCGATCAGCGCGAGGGAGTCGGCGACCACACCGCCGACGATCTCCACCACCATCACGGTGAGCGTGATCGCCAGCGCGACGCGCAGTCTGCCGCGGTACGCCGAGGTCGCCGTACCCCCGCCGTGACCGCCGTGGGCGTGTCCGTGATCGTGCCCAGCCCCCATGGAAAGCCGCCTCCTGTCATCGCTTCCGGATCACAGTGAACTACGGGTGGGGGGTATCAGGCAACGCGGCACTGAACACCGTTGTCATGTGCTTTGACCTGCGGAAACGTTCCGCAGGTCACAGCGCCCGGCCGATCATCCGCCGTGGTGCCGCTGCCACCCTCGCCAGGCGGACTCGACCATCTCTCGAACCGGGCGGGACGCGGTCCAGCCCAGCTCCTCGGTGGCCCGCGCGGCCGAGGCGACGGCACGCGGCGCGTCCCCGGGGCGGCGCCCCTCCACCACCGGCGGCCGGGTGTGCCCGCTGACCTCCCCGATGACGTCGATCAGTTCCCGCACGGAGACGCCCTCGCCGCGGCCGACGTTGACGGTGAGGTCGCCGCTCAGGCCGGACAGGCGCCGGGCGGCCGCGAGATGGGCCTCGGCGAGGTCGGCGACATGGATGTAGTCGCGCACGCAGGTGCCGTCCGGCGTCGGATAGTCGTCACCGAAGATCCGTGGGGCCTCGCCCCGGGTCAGCCGGTCGAAGACCATCGGCACGATGTTGAACACACCCGTGTCGGCCAGCTCGGGCGCCGCCGCCCCGGCCACGTTGAAGTAGCGCAGGCAGACCGTGGAGATCCCGTGGGCCGCGCCGGCCGCCCGGACCAGCCACTCGCCGGTGAGCTTGGTCTCGCCGTACGGGTTCACCGGCGCGCACGGGGTGTCCTCGATGATGAGGTCCACATCCGGGTTGCCGTAGACCGCGGCCGAGGAGGAGAACACCAGCCGCCGGACCCCCGCCTCGGCCACCGCGTCCAGGAGCGTGGCCAGACCGCCCACGTTCTCCCGGTAGTACCGGGTCGGCTGGGCCACCGACTCGGCGACCTGCTTGCGCGCGGCGAGATGGACCACACCGGTCACCGCGTGGTCCGCGAGGACCCGCTTGAGCAGTTCGCCGTCGAGCGAGGAACCCCGGACCAGCGGCACCCCGACCGGCAGCCGCTCGGGCACCCCGGCCGAGAGGTCGTCCAGCGCCAGCACGCGCTCCCCGGCTTCGCTCATGGCCCGCGCCACGTGTGCCCCGATGTACCCGGCCCCGCCTGTGATCAGCCATGTCATGGTGGCTCACCCTATGCTCCGGCCCCACCGCCGAAAGAAATGCGCTGAATGTCCGCTCTGGGGGCGCAGTTTGTGGGCCGGGCCCCGTTTCCCCGATGATGATCGCGGCAGAGGTGAGTGCGAACCGTGTCGATCCGGCCGTGAAACGGGCGGTGAACGCCGCGTTCCCGTTATCCGATAACCTCTGCCGACATGCCGCCCGGGTGCCGCGGACTGGGGCGCCCCACCATGTCAATGACCGGCGCCAGCGCGTCGGCACCCAGGGAGTGAGTTCGGTTGTCGACCGCCATCCTCACCGGTCAGCCGGTTCCCGGCTCGTCGATCGAGGCCGAGCTGCGCTCCCTCGGCTTCGACGTCCGGGCCGCCGCCGACGCCGCTGAGGCAGAGACGCTGCTGGCCCAGGTGGACAGCCGGGAGCGGGTCGCCGTGGTCGACGCCCGCTTCGTCGGCCATGTGCACGCGCTGCGCCTCGGACTGACCGACCCCCGCTTCCCGCTCGCCGCGATCCCCGGCGCCGTCACCGCCCAGCCCGCCGCCCGGCAGGCGCTGACCCGGGCGCTGGCCCGCGAGAACTCCACCGCCGGCACCACCCTCGTGGACAGCCTCGCCGACCGGCTCGTCGAGGCCCTCGACACCGAGGTGCACCGCCCCGAGCTCGGCAGCCTGGTCGCGGAGGTCCCCGCCGACCCCCAGGCCCGCAACGAGGCCCGGCAGGCCGTCGCCGCCGTCGACGACGAGGCCATACGCCTGAAGTCGGCGGTCAAGGCCCGCGACGGCTTCTTCACCACGTACTGCATCAGCCCGTACTCCCGCTACATCGCGCGCTGGTGCGCCCGCCGGGGCCTGACCCCGAACCAGGTCACCACCGCCTCCCTGCTCACCGCGCTCATCGCGGCGGGCTGCGCGGCCACCGGCACCCGCGGCGGCTTCGTCGCGGCCGGTCTGCTGCTGATCTTCTCCTTCGTGCTGGACTGCACCGACGGCCAGCTCGCCCGCTACTCCCTTCAGTACTCCACGCTCGGCGCCTGGCTGGACGCCACCTTCGACCGGGCCAAGGAGTACGCCTACTACGCGGGCCTCGCCCTCGGCGCCGCCCGCGGCGGCGACGACGTCTGGGCCCTGGCCCTCGGCGCGATGGTCCTCCAGACCTGCCGGCATGTCGTGGACTTCTCCTTCAACGAGGCCAACCACGACGCCACCGCCAACACCAGCCCCACCGCCGCCCTCTCCGACAAGCTGGACAGCGTCGGCTGGACGGTCTGGGTGCGCCGCATGATCGTCCTGCCGATCGGCGAGCGCTGGGCGATGATCGCCGTCCTGACCGCGTTCACCACCCCGCGGATCACCTTCTACGCCCTGCTCGTCGGCTGCGCCTTCGCGGCGACGTACACCACCGCGGGCCGCGTCCTGCGCTCCCTGACCCGCAAGGCACGGCGCACCGACCGGGCCGCCCAGGCGCTCGCCGACCTCGCCGACTCCGGACCGCTCGCCCAGGCCCTGGCGAAGGCGCTCAAGGACCACGCGCGCAAGCTGCCCGGCTTCGCCGCCCCCGCCGTCGCCCTCTTCGGCGGCCTCGTGCTGGTCGCCACCGCCGCGTTCACCGACTTCGGCGGACCGTGGCCGGTGCTCGGCGCCCTCGTCTACGCCGTTACCTCGGCCCTCGCCGTCGCCCGCCCGCTCAAGGGCGCCCTCGACTGGCTGGTGCCGCCCTTCTTCCGGGCGGCCGAGTACGGCACCGTCCTCGCCATCGCGGCCAACGCGGAGGTGAACGGAGCCCTTCCTGCGGCTTTCGGCCTGGTGGCCGCCGTCGCCTACCATCACTACGACACGGTGTATCGCATCCGCGGCAACGCCGGAGCGCCGCCGGCCTGGCTGGTGCGCGCCGTCGGGGGGCACGAAGGACGGACCCTGCTCGTCACCGTCCTGGCCGCGGTACTCACCGCCTCGCAGTTCACGGTCGCGCTCACGGCTGTCGCCGTGGCCGTGGCCCTGGTGGTGCTCGTCGAGAGCATCCGCTTCTGGGTGTCCGCAGGGGCGCCCGCCGTACACGATGAAGGAGAACCCGCATGATCGGCCTCGTGCTGGCGGCCGGCGCCGGACGGCGTCTGCGCCCCTACACCGACAGCCTTCCCAAGGCTCTGGTGCCGGTGGGCCCCGCGGGCATAGAGGGCGAACCCACGGTTCTCGACCTGACCCTCGCCAACTTCGCCGAGATCGGTCTCACCGAGGCCGGGATCATCGTCGGCTACCGCAAGGAAGCCGTGTACGAGCGCAGGGAGGCGCTGGAGGCCAAGTACGGCCTCAAGCTCACCCTCATCGACAACGACAAGGCCGAGGAGTGGAACAACGCCTACTCCCTGTGGTGCGGACGTGACGCCCTCAAGGACGGCGTGATCCTCGCCAACGGCGACACCGTCCACCCGGTCTCGGTCGAGAAGACGCTGCTCGCCGCCCGCGGCGACGGCAAGCGGATCATCCTCGCCCTCGACACCGTGAAGTCCCTCGCGGACGAGGAGATGAAGGTCGTCGTCGACCCCGACAAGGGCGTCACGAAGATCACCAAGCTGATGGACCCCTCCGAGGCCACCGGCGAGTACATCGGCGTCACCCTCATCGAGGCCGACGCCGCCCCCGAGCTGGCCGACGCCCTGAAGACGGTCTGGGAGACCGACCCGCAGCAGTTCTACGAGCACGGCTACCAGGAGCTCGTGAACCGCGGCTTCAAGATCGACACGGCGCCGATCGGCGACGTTCAGTGGGTGGAGATCGACAATCACGACGATCTCGCCCGCGGACGGGAGATCGCGTGCCAGTACTGACCCGGCTGATCCCCTCGCCGGTCGTCGTGGACATCCGCCCGGGTGCCCTCGACGACCTGGGCTGCGTGCTCGCCGACGAGCGGGTCTCGCACTCCGGCAAGCTCGCCGTCGCCGTCAGCGGCGGCTCCGGCGCCCGGCTGCGCGAACGGCTCGCCCCCTCGCTGCCCGGCGCCAGTTGGTACGAAGTCGGCGGCGGCACCCTCGACGACGCGGTCCGGCTGGCCGGTGCCATAAAGGCCGGCCACTACGACGCGGTCGTCGGACTCGGCGGTGGCAAGATCATCGACTGCGCCAAGTTCGCCGCGGCACGGGTCGGCCTCCCGCTGGTCGCCGTACCGACGAACCTCGCGCACGACGGACTGTGCTCGCCCGTCGCCACCCTCGACAACGACGCGGGCCGCGGCTCCTACGGTGTGCCCAACCCGATCGCGGTCGTCATCGACCTCGACGTCATCCGGGAGGCTCCGGTGCGCTTCGTGCGCGCCGGGATCGGGGACGCCGTCTCCAACATCTCCGCCATCGCGGACTGGGAGCTGGCCAACCGCGTCAAGGGCGAGAAGATCGACGGCCTGGCCGCCGCCATCGCCCGGCAGGCCGGCGAGGCGGTGCTCCGCCACCCCGGCGGCATCGGCGACACCGACTTCCTCCAGGTCCTCGCCGAGGCCCTGGTGCTCAGCGGCATCGCCATGTCGGTGTCGGGCGACTCCCGCCCGTCCTCCGGCGCCTGCCACGAGATCAACCACGCGTTCGACCTGCTCTATCCCAGGCGCGCCGCCGCCCACGGCGAACAGTGCGGACTGGGCGCGGCCTTCGCGATGTACCTGCGCGGAGCCCACGAGGAGTCGGCCTACATGGCCGAGGTGCTGCGCCGGCACGGGTTGCCGGTACTGCCGGAGGAGATCGGCTTCAGCACGGAGGAGTTCGTCCGTGCCGTGGAGTTCGCCCCTCAGACCCGGCCCGGCCGCTACACGATCCTCGAACACCTCGACCTGACAACCGACCAGATCAAGGACATCTACACCGACTATGTCAAGGCCATCGGTAGCTGAACTCCGTCCGGTCGTCCACCCCGCGGGGGTGAAGGACCGGCGCAGCGGTGAGCACTGGATGGGACGCCTCTACATGCGTGAGGTGTCCCTGCGGGTCGACCGCTACCTGGTCAACACCAGGGTCACGCCCAACCAGCTCACGTACCTGATGACCGTCTTCGGTGTGCTCGCGGCCCCGGCACTGCTCGTGCCGGGGATCCCGGGCGCCGTGCTCGGCGTGGTCTGCGTGCAGATGTACCTGCTGCTGGACTGCGTCGACGGCGAGATCGCACGCTGGAAGAAGCAGTACTCGCTCAACGGCGTCTACCTCGACCGGGTCGGCGCCTACCTCACCGACGCCGCCGTCCTCGTCGGCTTCGGGCTGCGCGCCGCCGATGTGTGGGGCAGCGGCCGGATCGACTGGCTGTGGGCCTTCCTCGGCACGCTGGCCGCGCTCGGCGCCATCCTGATCAAGGCCGAGACCGACCTGGTCGGCGTCGCCCGGCACCAGGCCGGCAAGCCCCCGGTCCAGGAGGCGGCGTCCGAGATGCGCTCCTCCGGTATGGCCCTGGCCCGCAGGGCCGCCGCCATGCTCAAGTTCCACCGCCTCATCCTCGGTATCGAGGCATCCCTGCTGATCCTCGTACTGGCCTTCGCCGACCAGGCCCGCGGCGACCTCTTCTTCTCCCGGCTCGGCGTCGCCGTGCTCGCCGGCATCGCGCTGCTCCAGACCCTGCTGCACCTGGTCTCCATCCTCGCGTCGAGCAGGCTGAAGTGAGCGCGCCCATGAAGGTCGGCGCGGTGATCATCACCATGGGCAACCGCCCCGACGAACTCCGCGCCCTCCTCGACTCGATCGCCAAGCAGGACGGCGACCGCGTCGAGGTGGTCGTCGTCGGCAACGGCTCACCGGTGCCGGACGTCCCCGAGGGCGTCCGCACGATCGAGCTGCCCGAGAACCTCGGCATCCCCGGTGGCCGCAACGTCGGCATCGAGGCCTTCGGTCCCAGCGGCCGTGACGTCGACATATTGCTGTTCCTCGACGACGACGGACTGCTCGCCCAGCACGACACCGCCGAACTCTGCCGCCAGGCCTTCGCCGCCGACCCCGAGCTCGGCATCATCAGCTTCCGCATCGCCGACCCCGAGACCGGCGAGACCCAGCGCCGCCACGTGCCCCGGCTGCGCGCCAAGGACCCGATGCGCTCCTCCCGGGTCACCACCTTCCTCGGCGGCGCCAACGCCGTCCGCACCCGGGTCCTCGCCGAAGTCGGCGGACTCCCGGACGAATTCTTCTACGCACACGAGGAAACCGACCTGGCATGGCGGGCCCTCGACGCGGGCTGGATGATCGACTACCGGTCCGACATGGTGCTGTACCACCCCACGACTGCCCCTTCCCGGCACGCGGTCTACCACCGCATGGTCGCCCGCAACCGGGTCTGGCTGGCCCGCCGCAACCTCCCCGCGCTGCTGGTCCCGGTCTACCTGGGCGACTGGCTGCTGCTCACCCTGGTGCGCCGCCCCTCGCGGCCCGCGCTCAGGGCCTGGTTCGGCGGTTTCCGGGAGGGCTGGACCAGCCCGTGCGGACCCCGCAGGCCGATGAAGTGGCGTACGGTGTGGCGGCTGACCCGGCTGGGCCGCCCTCCTGTCATCTGACAAGCTGCACTGAACGCACAGGAGGTCCACACCCAGACCTCAGGTACACGGCATGCCCGCACAGGCTGCGCATCCCGAAGACGAAAGTTTCCACCAGTGAGTGAGACAACGCATGACGGCCAGGTCGCGGTGACCGCGCCGCCGTCACCCGACGAGGGACTCACGGCGGCCGAACTGGCCGCCAAGTACGGGCTGAGCGTGAGCGGCGCCCGCCCCTCGCTCGTCGAGTACGTCCGCCAGCTCTGGGACCGGCGTCACTTCATCCTCGCCTTCTCGCGGGCGAAGCTGACCGCCCAGTACAGCCAGGCCAAGCTCGGCCAGCTGTGGCAGGTGGTGACCCCGCTGCTCAACGCGGCCGTCTACTTCTTCATCTTCGGCGTCATCCTGGAAGCCGACCGGGGCATGTCCCGCGAGGTGTACATCCCGTTCCTGGTCACCGGCGTGTTCGTGTTCACCTTCACGCAGAGCTCGGTGATGGCGGGCGTCCGCGCGATCTCCGGCAACCTCGGCCTGGTGCGCGCGCTGCACTTCCCGCGTGCCTCGCTGCCGGTGTCGTTCTCGCTCCAGCAGCTCCAGCAACTGCTCGCCTCGATGATCGTGCTGATCGCGGTGACATGCGTCTTCGGCAGCTACCCGGACCTGTCGTGGCTGCTGATGTTCCCGGTGCTCGCCCTGCAGTTCCTCTTCAACACCGGCCTGGCCCTGATCATGGCCCGGGCGGGCGCGAAGACCCCGGACCTGGCGCAGCTGATGCCGTTCGTGATGCGCACCTGGATGTACGCCTCCGGCGTCATGTACTCGATCCCGATCATGCTTGCGGACAAGCCGCAGTGGATCGCGGACGTCCTCCAGTGGAACCCGGCCGCCATCTACATGGACCTGATGCGCTTCGCGCTGATCGACGGCTACGGCTCGAAGAACCTGCCCGACCACGTCTGGGCGGCCGCGGGCGGCTGGGCCCTGCTCTTCGCGGTCGGTGGCTTCGTCTACTTCTGGAAGGCGGAAGAGAGGTACGGCCGTGGCTGAGCAGCAGCGGACGGACCCCCGTCCCACCGTCATCGCGGACGAACTGCACATCGTCTACCGCGTCAACGGCGCCAAGAGCGGCAAGGGCAGCGCCACCGCCGCGCTCAGCCGCATCATCAAGCGAGGCGAGGAGCGCGGGGTGCGCAAGGTGCACGCCGTGCGCGGTGTCTCCTTCACCGCGTACCGCGGCGAGGCCATCGGCCTGATCGGCTCCAACGGCTCCGGCAAGTCGACCCTGCTGCGCGCCATCGCGGGCCTGCTGCCCGCCGAGAGCGGCAAGGTCTACACCGACGGCCAGCCCTCCCTGCTCGGCGTCAACGCGGCCCTGATGAACGACCTGACCGGCGAGCGGAACGTGATCCTCGGCGGGCTCGCCATGGGCATGGCCCGTGAGCAGGTCAGGGAGCGGTACCAGGAGATCGTCGACTTCTCCGGCATCAACGAGAAGGGCGACTTCATCACCCTGCCGATGCGCACCTACTCCTCCGGCATGGCGGCCCGGCTGCGCTTCTCCATCGCCGCCGCCAAGGACCATGACGTCCTGATGATCGACGAGGCCCTGGCCACCGGCGACCGCAAGTTCCAGAAGCGCTCCGAGCAGCGCATCCGGGAGCTGCGCAAGGAGGCCGGCACGGTGTTCCTGGTCAGCCACAACAACAAGTCGATCCGTGACACCTGCAACCGGGTGCTGTGGCTGGAACGGGGCGAGCTGCGCATGGACGGTCCGACGGACGAGGTCCTCAAGGAGTACGAGAAGTTCACGGGCAAGTAGTCCACCCCGGACCGGCGCACCCGGCCCAGCCCGCTTCCCACAGCCCCGCCGGAACCCTTCCGGCGGGGCTCCGCGTCTGCAAAGGAAACGTCAACTTCGGCTGGCCTTAGGAATCTTGGGACCAATCGGTGTGTTCTTGTGATGCGCAGGACACCCCGGCGAACCACAGTGCGTTGTACAACGTAAGCTGTACCGGTCCCCAATCGCGGCAAGTGGGGCGATAATGCCCCACACCCGCTGCGGGAAGCCCGCGCGGACGGCTGGGCGGCGTGTCCGAAATAGTGTGTATTGGGTCGGCGGTGTAGAACGGGAGATGTGACGGCAATGGCTACGGAAACTCCCCAGCTCAACGCAGCACGTGCCGTCCCCGCCCCGGGCAGTCCGTGGTGACGGGAACCGGCACGCCGCACACCGGGGACACGGAGCGCGGCACGCTCGACAAGGCCGCGCACGAGAACTTCCCCGTGGCCCCCTTCTTCCTGCCCCGGGCCTGGCGCACCGACCTCATGGCCGTCTACGGCTTCGCCCGCCTCGTCGACGACATCGGCGACGGCGATCTCGCCCCCGGCGGTGCCGACGCCCGCTTCCTCGGCGTTTCGGCCGCGGGCGCCGCCGACCGCCTGCTGATGCTGGACGCCTTCGAGACCGACCTCCGCCGCGTCTTCGACTCGACCCCCCGCCACCCCCTGCTGCGCCGCCTGCAGCCCACGGTCCGCCGTCGCGCGCTGACCCCCGAGCCCTTCCTCGGCCTGATCCAGGCCAACCGTCAGGACCAGCTCATCAGCCGCTACGAGACCTACGACGACCTGCTCGCCTACTGCGAACTGTCCGCCAACCCCGTCGGACACCTCGTCCTCGCCGTCACCGGCACCGCCACCCCCGAGCGGATCCGCCGCTCCGACGCCGTGTGCACCGCCCTGCAGATCGTCGAGCACCTCCAGGACGTCGCCGAGGACCTCGGCCGCGACCGCATCTATCTGCCCGCCGCGGACATGAAGCGCTTTCACGTCCAGGAGGCGGATCTCGCCACGAAAACCGCGAGCGCATCGGTGCGCGCATTGGTTGCATACGAAGCAGAACGCGCCCGCTGTCTCCTGAATGAAGGCGCCCCCTTGGTGGGTAGCGTCCACGGCAGGCTGAGACTGCTGCTCGCGGGGTTCGTGGCGGGGGGAAGGGCGGCGATCCGTGCGATCGCCGCCGCCGAATACGACGTACTTCCCGGCCCGCCCAAGCCCGGCAAGGTTCAGCTGCTGCGCGAGGTGGGCGTGACTCTGCGAGGAGAGGGGTGATCCGGACCGTGGAGTTCGCACCACACGCGTCCGCACCGGTACTCGCCGCCTACAGCTACTGCGAGGCCGTCACCGGACAGCAGGCCCGTAACTTCGCCTACGGCATCCGGCTGCTGCCCACGCCGAAGCGGCGCGCGATGTCGGCGTTGTACGCGTTCTCGCGCCGCGTCGACGACATCGGTGACGGCGCGCTGGCCGACGACGTCAAGATCGCCAGGCTGGAGGAGACCCGGGCGCTGCTGACCCGGGTGCGCGGCGGCGCGGTCGACGAGGACGACACCGACCCGGTCGCGGTCGCCCTCACCCATGCCGCCGAGGTCTTCCCGATCCCGCTGGACGGCCTGGACGAGCTCATCGACGGCGTGCTGATGGACGTACGCGGCGAGACCTACGAGACCTGGGACGACCTGAAGGTGTACTGCCGCTGTGTGGCGGGCGCCATCGGGCGGCTCTCGCTCGGCGTGTTCGGCACCGAACCGGGGGCGCGCGGGGTCGAGCGGGCCCCGGAGTACGCCGACACGCTGGGGCTCGCCCTTCAGCTCACCAACATCCTCCGGGACGTGCGCGAGGACGCCGAGGGGGGCCGCACCTACCTGCCCGCCGACGACCTCGCCAAGTTCGGCTGCTCGGCCGGGTTCGCCGGGCCGACCGTGCCGGAGGGTGCCGACTTCGCGGGCCTGGTGCACTTCGAGGTGCGCCGGGCCCGCGCCCTGTTCGCCGAGGGCTACCGGCTGCTGCCGATGCTCGACCGGCGCAGCGGCGCCTGTGTCGCCGCCATGGCCGGCATCTACCGCCGGCTCCTGGACCGTATCGAGCGCGAGCCGGAGGCCGTGCTGCGCGGCCGGGTCTCGCTGCCCGGACGCGAGAAGGCGTACGTCGCGGTGCGGGGCCTGTCGGGTCTGGACACCCGGCATGTGACCCGGCGGACCGTCAGGAGGCGGGCCTGATGGACAATCCGGTCCAAGGTGATGCCACCGGCGAAAAATGGCACGCAACCCTCCGCACTTCGGCGGCGTCCCTGACTGAGACGGCCGACCGTGCATCGTTCAAGCACCGCGGCGGCCGTTCGGGGGAGGACGCACGATGACCGACGGCAGGACAACCGGCGGCGACGCCGTCGTGGTCGGCGGCGGGCTCGCGGGGATCACCGCGGCGCTCGCGCTCGCCGACGCGGGCGTGCGCGTGACGCTCCTGGAGGGCAGGCCGCGCCTCGGCGGGCTCGCCTTCTCCTTCCAGCGCGGCGACCTCACCGTCGACAACGGCCAGCATGTGTATCTGCGCTGCTGCACCGCCTACCGCTGGTTCCTCGACCGCATCGAGGGGAGTGCGCTGGCGCCGTTGCAGGATCGTCTCGACGTGCCCGTTCTCGACCTGGCCAAGCCCGCGGGGCGGCGTCTGGGCCGGATCCGGCGGGACCCGCTGCCGGTACCGCTGCACCTGGGGCGCAGCCTCGCCACCTATCCGCACCTCTCCCTCACCGAGCGGGCCGCCGTCGGGCGTGCCGCGCTCGCGCTGATGGCGCTCGACCTCGACGACCCCGCCCTGGACGACCAGAACTTCGGCACCTGGCTGGCCGCGCACGGCCAGTCCGAGCGCGCCGTGCAGGCGCTGTGGAACCTGGTCGGCATCGCCACTCTCAACGCGGTCGCGGGCGACTCCTCACTGGGGCTCGCCGCGATGGTGTTCAAGACCGGTCTGCTCTCCGACCCGGGCGCGGCCGACATCGGATGGGCGCACGTCCCGCTGGGCGAACTGCACGACCGGCTGGCCCGCAAGGCGCTCGACTCCGCGGGCGTGCGTACCGAGGTCCGTACACGCGTCACCTCCATCTCCACTGACGACAACGGACGTTGGGCCGTCCAGGTTCCCGGGGAGACCCTCCGGGCCGACGCGGTCGTCCTCGCCGTACCGCAGAGCGAGGCCCACGACCTGCTGCCGGACGGTGCCCTGGACGCTCCGGAACGACTGCTTCAGATCGGCACCGCGCCGATCCTGAACGTCCATGTCGTCTACGACCGCCCGGTGCTCAGCACCCCGTTCTTCGCCGCCCTCGGCACCCCGGTGCAGTGGGTGTTCGACCGGACCGATTCCTCCGGGCTCCGGGAGGGGCAGTACCTGGCCCTCTCCCAGTCGGCCGCGCACCACGAGATCGACGCCCCGGTGGCCGAGCTGCGCGAGCGCTATCTGCCGGAGCTGGCCCGGCTGCTCCCGCTCGCCCGCGACGCCGAGGTGAAGGACTTCTTCGTGACCCGGGAGCGCACAGCGACGTTCGCCCCCACCCCGGGGGTCGGGCGGCTGCGGCCCGGCACCCGTACCCAGGCACCCGGCCTCTACCTGGCCGGCGCGTGGACCGCCACCGGGTGGCCCGCGACCATGGAGAGTGCGGTCCGCAGCGGTGTGAGCGCGGCGGACGCCGCACTCGGCGCCCTGGGCAGGCCCCGCCCCCGCCACCTCTTCGACGTGGAAGAGGCGGCCTGATGCTCGACGAGCGCGCGGCAGGCCCCCGCACCCCCGGTACCGCAACAAGAGGAGAGACTGTGCCCACTGTGCCCCCGGCCTCGAAGGCCGCTGAGGAGACCGCGGTGGACGTGACCGCGCTCCTGGAGCGCGGCCGGACCCTGGCCACCCCGGTACTGCGGGCGGCCATCGACCGCCTGGCACCTCCCATGGACACCGTTTCCGCCTACCACTTCGGCTGGATCGACGCCCAGGGCAGGCCCACGGCGGGCGACGGCGGCAAGGCCGTGCGCCCCGCTCTCGCCGTGCTCTCCGCCGAGGTCACCGGGGCCGCACCCGAGGTCGGCATCCCCGGCGCGGTCGCCGTGGAGCTGGTCCACAACTTCTCCCTGCTGCACGACGACCTGATGGACGGCGACGAGCAGCGCCGGCACCGCGACACGGTGTGGAAGGTGCACGGCCCCGCCCAGGCCATCCTGGTCGGCGACGCCCTGTTCGCCCTCGCCAACGAACTGCTGCTGGAGCTCGGCACCGTCGAGGCCGGCCGCGCCACCCGCAGGCTGACCACCGCCAGCCGGGCCCTGATCGACGGACAGGCCCAGGACATCTCCTACGAGCACCGCGACCGCGTCAGCGTCGAGGAGTGCCTGGAGATGGAGGGCAACAAGACCGGCGCCCTGCTGGCCTGCGCCAGCTCCATCGGCGCCGTGCTCGGCGGCGCGGGCGACCGCACCGCCGACACCCTGGAGAAGTACGGCTACCACCTCGGCCTCGCCTTCCAGGCCGTCGACGATCTGCTCGGCATCTGGGGCGACCCGGAGTCCACCGGCAAGCAGACCTGGAGCGATCTGCGCCAGCGCAAGAAGTCCCTGCCGGTGGTGGCCGCGCTCGCGGCGGGCGGATCCGCCTCCGAGCGGCTCGGCGAGCTGCTCGCCGCCGACGCCAAGAGCAGCGACTTCGAGAACTTCTCCGAGGCGGAGTTCGCCGCCCGCGCCGCCCTCATCGAGGAGGCCGGGGGCCGCGAGTGGACCGCCGAGGAGGCCCGCCGCCAGCACACCATCGCCATCGAGGCCCTGGACGCCGTCGACATGCCCGACCGGGTACGGGCGCGGTTCACGGCGCTCGCCGACTTCGTCGTAGTACGGAAGAGATGATCACTATCGGTCGAATAGCCCTCGCGTAGTCGCCGGCCGGTGTCGCGGGAAATCGAGCACCGGCCGACGGCGGACCCACAGCAGACGCACCACATGCACACTGCACGTAAGGGGAAGCCATGACAGCGACGACCGACGGAAGCACCGGGGCCCTGCCACCCCGCGCTGCCGCGGCCAGCGAAACCAGCACCACCCCCGTGGCGGCGGGGGTTCACGACGTCGCCGTGCACGCCGTGCGGCGCGCCACGGACAACCTGCTCTCCCGGCAGGACGCCGAGGGCTGGTGGAAGGGCGACCTGGAGACCAACGTCACCATGGACGCGGAGGATCTGCTGCTGCGTCAGTTCCTCGGCATCCGCGACGAGTCCACCACCGCCGCGTCCGCCCTGTTCATCCGGGGTGAGCAGCGCGAGGACGGCACCTGGGCCACCTTCTACGGCGGACCTGCCGAACTCTCCGCGACCATCGAGGCGTACGTCGCCCTCCGGCTGGCCGGCGACGAGCCCGAGGCCCCGCACATGGCGAGGGCCGCGGAGTGGATCCGGGCCCAGGGAGGCATCGTCGCCGCCCGGGTCTTCACCCGGATCTGGCTGGCCCTGTTCGGCTGGTGGAAGTGGGAGGACCTGCCCGAACTCCCGCCCGAACTCATCTACTTCCCCACCTGGGTGCCGCTCAACATCTACGACTTCGGCTGCTGGGCCCGGCAGACCATCGTCCCGCTGACGATCGTCTCCGCCCAGCGGCCGGTACGGCCCGCGCCGTTCCCGCTGGACGAACTGCACACCGATCCGGCGAACCCCAATCCGCCCAAGCCCCTTGCCTCGGCGGCGAGTTGGGACGGCGCCTTCCAGCGCCTCGACAAGGCGCTGCACCAATTGCGCAGGATCGCGCCGCGCAGGCTGCGCCGGTCCGCGATGAACACCGCCGCCCGCTGGATCATCGAGCGGCAGGAGAACGACGGCTGCTGGGGCGGGATCCAGCCGCCCGCGGTGTACTCGGTGATCGCCCTGCATCTGATGGGCTACGACCTCCAGCATCCCGTGATGCGCGAGGGCCTGGCCTCGCTGGACCGTTTCGCCGTCATGCGCGAGGACGGGGCCCGGATGATCGAGGCCTGCCAGTCGCCGGTCTGGGACACCTGCCTCGCCACCATCGCGCTCGCCGACGCCGGGGTCCCCGCCGACCATCCGCAACTGGTCAAGGCCGCCGACTGGATGCTCGGCGAGGAGATCGTCCGGCCCGGCGACTGGGCCGTACGACGGCCTGGACTGCCGCCCGGGGGCTGGGCGTTCGAGTTCCACAACGACAACTACCCCGACATCGACGACACCGCCGAGGTGATCCTCGCGCTGCGCCGGGTCCGCCATCACGACCCGGAGCGGGTGGAGAAGGCGATCGGGCGCGGGGTGCGCTGGAACCTCGGCATGCAGTCCCGCAACGGCGCCTGGGGCGCCTTCGACGTCGACAACACCAGCCCGTTCCCCAACCGGCTGCCGTTCTGCGACTTCGGCGAGGTCATCGACCCGCCGTCGGCCGATGTCACCGCACACGTGGTGGAGATGCTCGCCGTCGAGGGCCTCGCCCACGACCCGCGCACCCGGCGGGGCATCCAGTGGCTGCTGGCCGAACAGGAGCCGGACGGCTCGTGGTTCGGACGCTGGGGCGTCAACTACGTCTACGGCACCGGATCCGTCGTACCCGCCCTCGTCGCCGCCGGATTCCCCGGCTCGCACCCGGCGATCCGGCGGGCCGTGCTCTGGCTCGAGTCCGTGCAGAACGACGACGGCGGCTGGGGCGAGGACCTGCGCTCCTACCAGGACACCAAGGGCTGGAGCGGCCAGGGCGCCTCCACCGCCTCGCAGACCGCCTGGGCGCTGATGGCGCTGCTGGCCGCGGGGGAGCGGGAGTCCAAGGCCGTGGAGCGCGGCGTGGAGTGGCTCGCCACCACTCAGCGCGAGGACGGCTCCTGGGACGAGCCGTACTTCACCGGCACCGGATTCCCCTGGGACTTCTCCATCAACTACCACCTCTACCGGCAGGTGTTCCCGCTCACCGCGCTCGGCCGCTATGTGCACGGCGAGCCCTTCGCCGAGGCCAAGGGGGGCTGATGAGCACCCAGCCCGCCCCGGCTCCGCTGCTGATCGCCTGCGCGCTCGGCATCGAGCACCTCGCGCTGCGCACGGGCGACCGCGGTGACGCCGGCGGGCCGGTCACCGTGGTGCGCACCGGTATGGGACCCAAGGCGGCCGAGCGGTCCGTCACCCGGGTCCTGTCCGACCCGGCGTTCGCCGGGGCCGCCGTCCTGGCCACCGGCTTCTGCGCGGGGCTCGCCCCGGGGATGCACCCCGGCGACCTGGTCGTCGCCGAGGAGACCCGGGACCCGCGCGGGACCACCGAGTGCGTCGCGACCGAACTGCTCGTCAAGGAACTCGTGCGCGCCGTCCCGGGGCGCACCGTCCACACCGGACCGCTCACCGGTTCCGATCACGTGGTCCGTGGTCCGGAGCGGTCCGACCTGCTCGCGACCGGCGCAATCGCGGTCGACATGGAGTCGGCGGCGACGCTCCTGAGCGCCGTGCGCGCGGGCGAGCGCCCCGTTGCGGCCGTCCGGGTGGTCGTGGACGCTCCAGAACATGAACTCGTCCGGATCGGCACGGTACGCGGGGGAATATCAGCTTTCCGTGTTCTCAGGTCGGTCCTCCCCGCTTTCTACGAATGGCACCGTTCTTTGCTGCTCCCCAGGAGGTGAGCCAGATGGCCATGCCGCTGCGCCAGTCCATCAAGGTCGCTACTTACTTGGCCGAACAAAAGCTCCGCAAGCGCGACAAGTTCCCGCTGATCGTAGAGCTGGAACCGCTGTTCGCGTGCAACCTCAAGTGCGAGGGGTGCGGGAAGATCCAGCATCCGGCGGGGGTGCTCAAGCAGCGCATGCCGGTCGCACAGGCGGTGGGCGCGGTGCTCGAATCCGGCGCGCCGATGGTGTCGATCGCCGGGGGTGAACCCCTGATGCACCCTCAGATCGACGAGATCGTGCGGCAGTTGGTGGCCAGGCGGAAATACGTCTTCCTGTGCACCAACGCCATGCTGCTGCGCAAGAAGATGGACAAGTTCAAGCCCTCGCCGTACTTCGCCTTCGCCGTGCACATCGACGGACTGCGCGAGCGGCACGACGAGTCGGTGGCGAAGGAGGGCGTGTTCGACGAGGCGGTGGCGGCGATCAAGGAGGCCCAGCGGCGCGGCTTCCGGGTCACCACCAACTCCACCTTCTTCAACACCGACACCCCGCAGACCATCATCGAGGTGCTCAACTTCCTCAACGACGACCTCAAGGTCGACGAGATGATGATCTCGCCCGCCTACGCCTACGAGAAGGCGCCCGACCAGGAGCACTTCCTGGGCGTGGAGCAGACCCGCGAGCTGTTCAAGAAGGCCTTCGCGGGCGGCAACCGGCGCCGTTGGCGGCTCAACCACTCCCCGCTCTTCCTGGACTTCCTGGAGGGCAAGGTCGACTTCCCGTGCACCGCGTGGGCGATCCCCAACTACTCCCTCTTCGGCTGGCAGCGCCCCTGCTACCTGATGAGCGACGGCTATGTGCCGACGTACCGCGAGCTCATCGAGGAGACCGACTGGGACAAGTACGGCCGCGGCAAGGACCCGCGCTGCGCCAACTGCATGGCGCACTGCGGCTACGAGCCCACCGCCGTCCTCGCCACCATGGGCTCCCTGAAGGAGTCGCTGCGCGCCATGCGCGAGACGGTCAGCGGAAACCGGGAGTGACGTCATGACCGCCATCCCCTTGGGCGTCCCCGAGGTGCCGGTCCGGCCGATCGCCGAGCGGCGCGTGTCGCGGCGGATCGAGGTCGGGCCGGTGGCGGTCGGGGGCGGCGCCCCGGTGTCGGTGCAGTCGATGACCACGACCCGTACGTCGGACATCGGCGCCACCCTTCAGCAGATCGCCGAACTCACCGCGTCCGGCTGCCAGATCGTCCGCGTCGCCTGTCCCACCCAGGACGACGCGGACGCGCTCGCCACCATCGCCCGCAAGTCCCAGATCCCGGTGATCGCGGACATCCACTTCCAGCCCAAGTACGTGTTCGCCGCGATCGAGGCCGGCTGTGCGGCCGTCCGCGTCAATCCCGGCAACATCAAGCAGTTCGACGACAAGGTGAAGGAGATCGCGCGGGCCGCGGCCGACCACGGCACGCCGATCCGGATCGGGGTCAACGCGGGCTCGCTGGACCGCCGGCTGCTGACGAAGTACGGCAGGGCGACCCCGGAGGCGCTCGTCGAGTCGGCGCTGTGGGAGGCGTCGCTGTTCGAGGAGCACGGCTTCCGGGACATCAAGATCTCGGTGAAGCACAACGACCCCGTGGTGATGGTCGAGGCGTACACGCTCCTCGCCGAACAGTGCGACTACCCGCTGCACCTGGGCGTCACCGAGGCCGGTCCCGCCTTCCAGGGCACGATCAAGTCGGCGGTCGCCTTCGGGGCCCTGCTGTCGCGGGGGATCGGCGACACGATCCGGGTGTCCCTGTCGGCGCCGCCGGTCGAGGAGGTCAAGGTCGGCATCCAGATCCTCCAGTCGCTGGGCCTGCGGCAACGGCGGCTGGAGATCGTCTCGTGCCCGTCCTGCGGGCGTGCCCAGGTTGACGTCTACAAGCTGGCGGACGAGGTCACGGCGGGCCTTGAGGGCATGGAGGTGCCGCTCAGGGTGGCCGTCATGGGGTGTGTGGTCAACGGTCCCGGCGAGGCCCGGGAGGCGGATCTGGGGGTCGCCTCCGGCAACGGCAAGGGGCAGATCTTCGTGAAGGGCGAAGTCATCAAGACGGTGCCCGAGTCGAAGATCGTGGAGACCCTGATCGAGGAGGCGATGAAGATCGCCGAGCAGATGGAGCAGGACGGCGTCGAGTCGGGGGAGCCGGCCGTCACCGTGAGTTGAGCAGCACGGACCGAAGGGGGCCCGACGTGACGATTCTGGAGACCATCCGGGGACCACGCGACCTGAAGGCGCTGTCCGAGGCGGAACTCGGGGAACTGTCCGACGAGATCAGGGAGTTCCTGGTGCACGCGGTCGCGCGGACCGGTGGGCATCTCGGGCCCAACCTGGGTGTGGTGGAACTGTCCATCGCGCTCCACCGGGTCTTCGAGTCGCCGGTCGACCGCATCGTGTGGGACACCGGCCATCAGAGCTATGTGCACAAGTTGTTGACGGGACGTCAGGACTTCTCCAAGCTGCGCGGCAAGGGCGGCCTGTCCGGCTATCCCTCGCGCGAGGAGTCCGAGCACGACATCGTGGAGAACAGCCACGCCTCCACCGCGCTCGGCTGGGCCGACGGGCTCGCCAAGGCCCGCCAGGTGCAGGGGGAGAAGGGGCATGTCGTCGCGGTCATCGGCGACGGCGCGCTGACCGGCGGCATGGCCTGGGAGGCGCTGAACAACATCGCGGCCGCCAAGGACCGGCCGCTGATCATCGTCGTCAACGACAACGAGCGGTCCTACGCCCCGACCATCGGCGGCCTCGCCAACCACCTCGCCACGCTGCGCACCACCGACAGCTACGAACAGGTCCTGGCCTGGGGCAAGGACGTACTGCTGCGCACCCCGGTGGTCGGGCACACCGTCTACGAGGCCCTGCACGGCGCCAAGAAGGGCTTCAAGGACGCCTTCGCACCCCAGGGCCTCTTCGAGGACCTGGGCCTGAAGTACGTCGGCCCCATCGACGGCCATGACATCGGTGCCGTCGAGTCCGCGCTGCGCCGCGCGAAACGCTTCCACGGGCCCGTCCTGGTCCACTGCCTCACCGAGAAGGGCCGCGGCTACGAACCCGCCCTCGCCCACGAGGAGGACCACTTCCACACCGTCGGTGTGATGGACCCGCTCACCTGCGAGTCGCTCGCCCCCTCCAACGGCCCGTCCTGGACCTCGGTGTTCGGCGACGAGATCGTCAGGATCGGCGAGGAGCGAGAGGACGTCGTGGCGATCACGGCGGCCATGCTGCACCCGGTCGGGCTCGGCAAGTTCGCCGCCCGCTTCCCGGACCGGGTCTGGGACGTCGGCATCGCCGAGCAGCACGCGGCGGTGTCCGCGGCCGGACTGGCGACCGGCGGTGTCCATCCGGTCGTCGCCGTCTACGCCACCTTCCTCAACCGCGCCTTCGACCAGCTCCTGATGGACGTCGCCCTGCACCGCTGCGGAGTCACCTTCGTCCTGGACCGGGCCGGGGTCACTGGCGTCGACGGCGCCTCCCACAACGGCATGTGGGACCTGTCGATCCTCCAGGTCGTCCCGGGCCTGCGGATCGCCGCGCCCCGGGACGCCGACGAGCTGCGCGCACAGCTGCGGGAAGCCGTCGCCGTCGACGACGCGCCCACGCTGGTGCGGTTCCCGAAGGAGTCCGTGGGCCCGTCGATCCCGGCGGTGGACCGGATCGGCGGACTGGACGTGCTGCACCGCGGAGACCGGCCCGAGGTGCTGCTGGTCGCCGTCGGTGTGATGGCTCCCGTCTGCCTCCAGGCCGCGGAGCTCCTGGAGGCCCGCGGCATCGACTGCACCGTCGTCGACCCCCGTTGGGTCAAGCCCGTCGACCCGGCACTGCCCGGCCTCGCCGCCGGACACCGCCTCGTCGCCGTCGTCGAGGACAACAGCCGGGCCGCCGGAGTGGGCGCCGCCGTGGCGCTCGCCCTCGGTGACGCCGACGTCGATGTGCCGGTACGGCGGTTCGGCATCCCCGAGCAGTTCCTCGCCCACGCCAAACGCGGCGAGGTGCTGGCGGACATCGGCCTCACGCCCGTCGAGGTCGCCGGACGGATCAGCGCGAGCCTGGCCGTCCAGGAGCCAGTCAAGGAGACAGCGGAATGACCACGGAGTTCGACCTCGGCGCGCTGCTGGCCGAGCGCGGAGCCGAGCGCTACGAGCTGCACGGCAAGTACCTGAACCACCAGCTCCCGCGCATGCTGCACACCATCGGCTTCGACAAGGTCTATGAGCGCGCCGAGGGCGCCTACTTCTGGGACGCGGACGGCGCCGACTACCTCGACATGCTCGCCGGGTTCGGGGTGATGGGCCTCGGCCGCCACCACCCCGTCGTCCGCAAGGCGCTGCACGACGTCCTCGACGCCCAGCTCGCCGATCTCACCCGCTTCGACTGCCAGCCACTGCCCGGACTGCTCGCCGAGAAGCTGCTCGCGCACAGCCCGCACCTGGACCGGGTGTTCTTCGGCAACAGCGGCACCGAGGCGGTCGAGACCGCCCTGAAATTCGCCCGCCGCGCCACCGGCAGGCCCCGCGTCCTCTACTGCGACCACGCCTTCCACGGACTGACCACCGGCGCCCTGTCCGTCAACGGCGAGGACGGCTTCCGGGACGGCTTCGCCCCGCTGCTGCCCGACACGGCCGTACCCCTCGGCGATCTCGACGCCCTGGCCCGGGAGTTGAAGAAGGGCGACGTCGCCGCCCTGATCGTCGAGCCGATCCAGGGCAAGGGCGTGCACGAGGCCCCGCCCGGCTATCTGCGCGCTGCCCAGGAGCTGCTCCATAAGCACAAGGCGCTGCTCATCGCCGACGAGGTGCAGACCGGGCTCGGCCGGACCGGGGACTTCTACGCCTACCAGCACGAGGACGGCGTCGAGCCGGACCTGGTGTGCGTGGCCAAGGCCCTGTCCGGCGGCTATGTGCCGGTCGGCGCCACCCTCGGCAAGGACTGGATCTTCAAGAAGGTCTACTCCTCGATGGACCGGGTCCTGGTCCACTCGGCGAGCTTCGGGGCCAACGCCCAGGCCATGGCGGCCGGGCTCGCGGTGCTCGCCGTACTGGAGGACGAGCAGATCGTCGCGAACGCCCGCGTCACCGGCGACCTGCTGAGGTCCCGGCTCGCGGCGCTGACCGACAAGTACGAGCTGCTCGCCGACGTACGCGGCCGGGGCCTGATGATCGGCATCGAGTTCGGCAGGCCCTCCTCGCTGAAGCTGCGCAGCCGGTGGACCATGCTCCAGGCGGCGCGCAAGGGACTGTTCGCGCAGATGGTCGTCGTACCGCTGCTCCAGCGGCACCGGATCCTCACCCAGGTCTCCGGTGACCATCTGGAGGTGATCAAGCTGATCCCGCCGCTGATCGTCGGGGAGCGGGAGGTGGAGCGGTTCGTGGACGCCTTCACCGAGGTGATGGACGACGCGCACAGCGGTGGCGGGCTGATGTGGGACTTCGGCAGGACGCTGGTGAAGCAGGCGGTGGCCAACCGCTAGCGGCAGCTGGAAGGGGTTTGCCTCAGAGGCAAGAAAATTGCCGCTGAGGCAAATCTCCGGCTGAATGGAGAGCATGAGCTCTCCCGAGACCGGGCCGGCCGACGAGCTGCCCGTGGTGGCGCCCCAGCTCCGTGCCCTCCGGCGCCAGGCCGCGCTCACCCTGGAGGCCGCGGCCCGCGCCGCCGGTCTGTCCCCGGCCCATCTGTCCCGGCTGGAGACCGGGCAGCGCCAGCCCTCGCTGCCGATGCTGCTAGCGCTCGCGCGTATCTACGGTACGACGGTCTCCGAGCTGCTCGGCGAGACGGTCGCCGACCGGGAGTCCGTCGTGCGCTCCGCCGACATGGAACCGACGGCGGCCGGCGGCTGGACGTACTGGCAGGCCGGCGCCCCCGGCCGCGGGATGCAGGCGCTGCGCCTGCACGTTCCCTTCGGCTCCCAGGGCGACATCGTGCGGGTGCATCCGGGCGAGGAGTGGCTCTACGTCCTCACCGGGCGGCTCCGGCTGCGCCTCGGCGACACCACGCACCGGCTGGCACCGGGCGACAGCGCCCACTTCGACTCGCTCACCCCGCACCGGATCGCCGCCCTGGATCCGGCCGGGGTCGAGCTCCTGTTCGTCCACACCCTGCTGCAGAGCCCCACGGCCGCCCTGTGCCTGGGCGGTCCGACCCCTTCACACACCGGAGAGATGCCATGAGCGGTAGCGACATGGAGGAGAAGTTCCCGCGCGCCCTGTGGGTCCGCCTGATCATCTACATCGCGGTGGGGCATGTCTTCGCCGCGTTCATCTACTTCCTGTTCGAGGTGGGCGCGAAGCAGTAGCCGCCCGGTCCTGCGTCAGTCGAGCAGGCGCTCGCGCAGCCGCTCCCGGACCTCGGGAGTGACGCCCAGCGCCTGCTCCAGATAGGTGTCGACACCGCCCCAGTTCTCCTCGATCGTCTCGAAGGCCGCGGTCAGGTACTCGGCGCGCGCGTCGAAGAGCGGGCTGAGCAGCTCCATGACCTCGGGGGTGTAGCTGTTGTTGCGCTGCACCTTGTAGCGGCGGTGCTTGGCGTTGGACTCCAGGTAGTCGGCGAGGATCGCCTCCCGCTCGACGCCCAGGGCGAGCAGGGTCACCGCTATCGACAGACCGGCCCGGTCCTTGCCGGCGGCGCAGTGCATCAGGGCCGGGACGCTGTCCTCGGCGAGGGAGTGCAGCACCCGGGAGTGCTCGGTGGTGCGCTCCTTGATGATCATGCGGTACGACTCGATCATGCGGTTGGCGGCCTTGCCGTCGTCCAGGATCTCCCGCAGCTGCTCGATGTCGCCGTCGCGGACCATCTTCCAGAACTCGGCGCCGTCCGCGGGGTCGGACAGCGGCAGGTTCACATTGCGCACCCCGGTCAGCTCGACGTCGGGGCCCTCCAGCTTCTGGTCCGCGGCGTTGCGGAAGTCGAAGATCGTGTGCAGGCCGAGGGTGTCGAGGAACGTCGCGTCCTCGTCGGTCGCATGCGCGAGGTGGCCGCTGCGGAACAGCACACCCTGCCGTACCCGGCGTCCGTCCACGGTCGGCAGTCCGCCCACATCGCGGAAGTTGCGAACTCCGGCCAGCTCCGGCTCGGTCGACGGGACCTGCTGCGTCACTTGGGCTCCTCCCACCGGTCCGTCCGGCTCGGCACGCCGACGGGCACGCCACGACGATACGACATCGAAACCGGCCACCCATGGAATATGCCAAAACGGGCGAACAGTGCCAATATCCGCCCGATTCCGTTCTGTCCGAATTGCAGCCTTCATTCCAACTCGCTCTGGAATAAAGGAGTCTGGAGCAACGTCACGTGAGCAGCGTCATATCAGTGACAGTGCGTCGTCCGTCATGTTCACGTAATTCATGCGCTTTTCAAGGGTATTTACGGGAGTCGATCTCCCCCTAATGCACGGAAAGTGACTGGGAATTCTTACTAGGGATCAAGAAGGACGCCTTCGCGTGGAACCTTCTGCTTGTCCCTTTGCGTCTTGGTCGCTTACGTTCGCCACCAATCCGAGCGGACGCCTAATCCTGCCGCCGCTCGGGATCCGCACACTCACCCGTGCACGGCAGGAGCGGGGGACCCACAGGCACAACCGCCTGGTCCGGTCTCCGGAACAGGCTCGGGGTCAAGTCGCGCCCAGCGCGCGGCCGGACATCTCCAGTCCGAACCCGACAGCTCACCTCGTAGGCGCCGGAGAGGAATTCGCCATGCCCGCGAAGGGTAAGCACCGCCGTCCCAAGAGCCTGCGCCTCACCCGCTCGATCGCCGTCGCCGGAACCGGTGGCGCCGCGCTCGCCCTCCCGCTTCTGGGTGCCACCGGCGCCCACGCGGCCCCGGCGCAGTCGGTTTCGGAAAAGGCCGTTCAGTCGGTCCAGTCGGTCCAGTCGGTCGACAAGAAGACGGCCGAGAAGAAGGCCGCCGCCAAGAAGTCCGCCAAGCAGAGCACCAAGACCTACACGGTCCGCTCCGGCGACTACCTCTCGAAGATCGCGGACGACCAGAACGTCAGCGGTGGCTGGCAGAAGCTGTACCAGGACAACCGCACGGCCGTCGGCACCGACCCGTCGCTGATCCACCCCGGCCTGAAGCTGTCGATCGGCAAGAAGGCCGCCACGACGGACACCGCCGAGAAGCCGGCCGCGAAGTCCTCCACCAAGTCGTCCTCGTCCTCCTCGGGCGCCACGAAGAAGACGTCGCAGTCCGCCACGGCTTCCCAGTCCTCCGCCTCCCAGGCGCAGCCGGCCGCCCAGGCCGCCCCGAGCACCGTCAACGGCTTCTCCGCCCCGGTCTCCGGCGCCGGTGTCGGCACCTCCTACAAGGTCGCGGGCAGCATGTGGTCCAGCGGCTACCACACCGGCGTCGACTTCGTCGTCCCGACCGGCACCTCCCTGAAGGCCGTGGGCACGGGCACCGTCGTCTCGGCCGGCTGGGCGGGTGCCTACGGCAACCAGGTCGTCATCCAGCTCGCCGACGGCCACTATGCGCAGTACGCCCACCTGTCCTCGCTGTCCGTCTCCAGCGGCCAGTCGGTGACCGCGGGCCAGCAGGTCGGCCTCTCCGGCTCGACCGGCAACTCGACCGGGCCGCACCTCCACTTCGAGATCCGCACCACGCCGGACTACGGCTCGGACGTCGACCCGGTCGCCTACCTCAGCTCGAAGGGCGTCTCCATCGGCTGACGAACCCCCGCCACACCGGCAACCTGCCTGACACGCGGCCGAAGGCCGGACCCCTGATCCCCGGGTCCGGCCTTCGGTGTTTATTCCGGAGTTGGCCAAGGCTTTAGGCGTGGCTTATCTCACCGCCCGTCAACCCCTGCCTACGGTCGCGTAGGTCACATTCGAGGGTGAATCATGAGCCGATGTGGCAGACGATTCGAAGAGTGACAGCAAGGCAGTGATCGGGTCGTACGTGGCGGTGGGGGACAGCTTCACCGAGGGCGTCGGCGACCCTGGCCCGGACGGGGCGTTCGTCGGCTGGGCCGACCGGTTCGCGGTGCTGCTCGCGGACCGCCGGCCCGAGGGCGACTTCGGCTATACGAACCTGGCGGTGCGCGGGAAGCTGCTGGACCAGATCGTCGCGGACCAGCTCCCCAAGGCCCGGGAGCTCGCCCCGGACCTGGTCTCCTTCTGCGCCGGAGGCAACGACATCATCCGGCCCGGCACCGACCCCGACGAGGTCGCCGAGCGGTTCGAGCGGGCCATCGCCCAGCTCACCGAGACCGCCGGGACCGTCATGGTGACGACCGGCTTCGACACCCGTGGCGTGCCCGTGCTGAAGCATCTGCGCGGCAAGATCGCCACGTACAACCTGCATGTGCGGTCCATCGCCGACCGGTACGGCTGCCCGGTGCTCGACCTGTGGTCGCTGAGGACCGTGCAGGACCGGCGTGCCTGGGACGACGACCGGCTGCACCTCTCGCCCGAGGGGCACACGCGCGTGGCGCTGCGTGCGGGCCAGGTGCTCGGCCTTCAGGTGCCGGCCGACCCGGACCAGCCCTGGCCGCCGCTGCCGCCGCGCGGGACGCTGGAGGTCCGGCGGGACGATGTGCACTGGGCGCGCGAGTACCTGGTGCCGTGGATCGGGCGACGGCTGCGCGGGGAGTCCTCGGGCGACCATGTGACGGCCAAGGGCAGCCTGTCGCCGGACGACATCAAGATGCGGATCGACGCGGCCGTCTGAAGTTCCCCGCCAAGCCTCCCGGGGGTGGCCGCTCAGCGCGCCGCTGCCGTCAACGCCTCTCGCTCGATGCCCAGTTCCCGGGCCAGTGCCTCGTCGGCCCACTCCTGGGCACGCGCGCGTGAGAGGGCGCCCTGGTAGGACGTCAGCTGGACGGCGAGGCCGTCGAGGAGGGCGGTGAGGCGGAGGGCGGCGGCCTCGGGGTCGGGGCAGGGGAACTCGCCCGCGGCCACCCCTTCGGCGATGACCTCGGTGATGGCCGCCTTCCACCGTTTGTCGAGGGCCTGGGTGACCTCACGCAGCGCGGGTTCGCGCAGCGCCGCCGCCCAGCCCTCGATCCACAGCCGCCAGCCCTTGGCCTGACCTGTGGGCGCGTACCAGCGGACGGCCGTGCGCAGTCGGCGCAGCGCGGTCGTCCGGCGGCCGAGCAGCTTGCGCAGCTGCGCGAGGTCGTCCTCGGCGGCGTACGCGAAGGCCGCGGCGACCAGCTTCTCCTTGGTGGAGAAGTGGTAAAGCACCAGGGCGTTGCTCACGCCGAGCGCCGAGGCCACGTCGGCGATCCTGACCGCCGACACGCCCCGTGCCTCGATCTGCTCGATGGCGGCCCGCAGCAACTCCTCACGCCGCTCCGCCACACTCAACCGCACCCTCGCCACGGCGCTCACCCTAAACCCTGGTGCCGGGGGCGCCGGGGTCCACCCCGGGGTGGTGAAAGGCTCAACCAGGGGCGCCGCACGGGCCGGTGCGCAGGCGTTCGGCTCGGACGCCCCCGGCTCACGGGCGCGCGCTCACCGGTACTGCCCGAACCTCTCCACGATCACCGGATGCCGGTCCGCCGCGATGGCGTGGGCGGCCGCGCGGGGAGTCGTGCCGTCGGTCTCCGCGCGGGTGAGCATCCGCTCGGTCAGGGTGCGCATCGCGTGACGGGTGTGGGCGAAGGCCTCCGCCGCGTCGGGGCCGATGTCGCCGAAGAGGGTCCACCACCACCAGGCGTTCGTACCGGAGTTGACCACGACATCGGGCAGCACGGTGACGCCCCGTGCGGCCAGCAGCGCCTCGGCCTCCGGGAGAACCGGCATGTTGGCGGCCTCGACGACCCAGCGGGCGGTGATCCGCTCCTGGTTCTCGCGGTCGACGGCGTACGACACGGCCGCGGGCACCAGCACCTCCGCGTCCGCCGACAGCCAGGCGTCCCCGGGCAGTTCACGGTCGCCGGAGCGCAGCGCGCCGCGGTCGACGGTGCCGTACGCGTCCCGCGCGGCGAGCAGGGCCTCGACGTCCAGGCCCGCCGGGTTGGCGATGGTGCCCTTGAGATCGGCGACGGCAACGACCGCCAGCCCCGCGCGGGCGAGGAAGCGGGCGGTCGCCCCGCCCATGGTGCCGAGCCCCTGGACGGCCACGCGCGTGCCCGCGTACGGCACCCCGGCCCGGTCCAGGGCCGTGAGCGCCGCCTCCGCCACCCCGCAGCCGCCGACCAGCTCGTCCAGACCGATGCCGTCGACCTCCACGGCGAAGGCGTCCGCCAGCCGCCGCCGGGCCGCGGGCTCGTCGTCGAGCAGCGGATAGACCGCCTGGATCGACGACACGAGACCCGCCTCGGCCGCCGCCCGGTCCACCAGGTCCTGGCTCAGGCCCAGGTCCTCGCCTGTGGTCCAGAAGCTCTCGATGTACGGCCGTACCGCCCGGAGGTAGCGCACGAGCAGGCCGTACGCCGCCGGGTCGCGCGGATCGCAGTCGATGCCGCCCTTGGCGCCGCCGAGCGGGATGTAGCGGCCCTCCGGGTCGTAGTGCAGCGCTTCCTTCATGGACATGCCGCGGGCGAGGCCGGTGACCTCGTCGAGTGTGCATCCCGCACGCATCCGCAGACCGCCGCTGCACACCCCGCGCACCAGCCGGTCGATCACGAGAAAGCCCTGGTGGCCGGTGATGTCGTCGGTCCAGGTGAGCGAGAGCAGTGGGACGGCCATAGGTCTCCTTACTGAATTGTCGTTCAGTATCTTGAGCGAGTGCCCGCACTGTCAACGCGCTGAACGGATCTTCAGCAGAGGTCCGACAGCGGTCGTTGTCGGAGGGGCCGACCATAATGGGATGCCTCGACGACTCCACCTGGAGGTACCGTGACCGGTTTCCGTTCCCTGCGCTCCGTGCTCCGCGCGCTGGAGCCGGCAGCCTTCGGCGCGGATCCGACCGGCGAGCGGATGGAGCGCATCCGCAGATCGCCGCATTTCAAGGACGGCGTCTTCCAGAACCCCGGGGGCGTGGCCCGGACCAGGCCCTCCGGGTCGATGCTGGAGTTCGCGAAGGTCTTCTTCGCCAAGGACGAGCGGCCGCGCAGATCCCCCCGGGGCACCGTGCCGGTGCACGCCACCACCCTCGCCGACCTGGCGCACCCGCCCGCCACCGGCCTGCGGATCACCTGGATGGGCCATTCCAGCGTCCTCGCCGAGATCGACGGTCACCGGGTGCTCTTCGACCCCGTCTGGGGCGAGCGCTGCTCCCCGTTCTCCTTCGCCGGGCCCAAGCGGCTCCACCCGGTGCCGCTGCCGCTGGCCGCGCTCGGCCCGGTCGACGTCGTGGTGATCTCGCACGACCACTACGACCACCTGGACCTGCCCTCGATCAAGGCGCTGGCCGGGACGGACACGGTGTTCGCGGTGCCGCTCGGCGTCGGCGCCCACCTGGAGCACTGGGGCGTCTCCGCCGACCGGGTGCGCGAGCTGGACTGGCACGAGTCGACCAAGATCGGCGGGCTCACCCTCACCGCCACCCCGGCCCGGCACTTCTGCGGTCGCGGTCTGCGCAACACCCAGCACACGCTGTGGGCGTCCTGGTCCGTCGCCGGTTCCGAGCACCGGATCTTCCACAGTGGTGACACCGGCTATTTCGAGGGCTTCAAGGACATCGGCGCCGAGTACGGCCCGTTCGACACCACGATGATCCAGATCGGCGCCTACAGCGATTTCTGGCCGGACATCCACATGACGCCCGAGGAGGGCATCCGCGCCCACCTCGACCTCCAGGGCGGACAGCCGCACGGCGTGCTGCTGCCGATCCACTGGGCGACCTTCAACCTCGCCACGCACGCGTGGGCGGAGCCGGGGGAGTGGACCCGGGACGCCGCCGACGAGGTCGGACAGGCCGCCGCCCTCCCCCGGCCCGGAGAGCCGTTCGAGCCCGCCGGACTGCTCCCCGTACAGCCCTGGTGGCGGTCCGCCTCCGCGCCCCTGCCGAATCCGTGGCGCCGCCCGGAGCCGGTTGCGGCGCCCGGGGCCGAGGCCGAGGAGAGCGCGCGCGGTGACCTCGACATGGCGGGCGACCGCTGAGGGCCATCGCGGAGCCCTCGATACGGCGGGTGACAGTCGGGCCAGAACCCTCGGGAGGGTGAAAACGGCGTCGCCGGGTTGACCCCGGTCGGAGAAAAAGTGAACGGCGAGGGTCGGAGAGCGAGAGGCTCTCCGACCCTCGCCGTCTGTCCATGACCGCTTCTGACCAGGTGTGATC
Organism: Streptomyces cinnabarinus; assembly: GCF_027270315.1. Classification (NCBI taxonomy): domain Bacteria; kingdom Bacillati; phylum Actinomycetota; class Actinomycetes; order Kitasatosporales; family Streptomycetaceae; genus Streptomyces; species Streptomyces cinnabarinus. Next base: position 7,644,999 of record NZ_CP114413.1, read on the forward strand.
GGAAGTTTGTCATTCCGGTGCGAGGTCCGATGGCGGCTGTCGGGATCCCGGGCTGGCCCTCATAGCAGAGCCGGACGCTGTGCGTACGACTTTGTCAACTGCCCGCCGCACATGATGCCTTGCCGACTACTGTCAGTGTCCGTCGGGCGACGTAGGGCCGTTTTTTCTGCTCTCTCGACCGACACCGCGATGGCGCTCGCCCGACGCTCAGACCGAGCCGGGCGTCGTGTGGACCACGCCCGACGGACACAGTACGAGGACACCGATGTCTCACCTCCGCGCACCGGCCGCACGCGCAGACCGCCGTGAGGGCGGGCGGCACGGTCGGCCGGTCGCCCGCCCCGCCCCCGCGCTGCCCGAGACGCACATACGGCCGCAGCTCCTCAGGCTCGCCGTGCTCCCCCCGGTCGCGGTGGCCCTGGCCGCCTGCGCGGCCGTGCTGTTCACCGTCCGCACCACCGGCGCCCGGCCGAGCCTCACCCTGTGGGGCATGCTCGCCGGAGCGGTCGCGGTGGCCCTCTCGGGCATCGTGATCGCCGCCGTGGCCGCCGACCGCACCGCCCGCTCCGTCAGCGAGCGCATCGGCGCCCTGCGCCGCAGCAGCGCCCGCGGCGAGGCCGATCTGCGGGCCCTCGTCGACGCCCTGCGGCGCGGCGACAGCCCGCCCCGGCGCAAGCCGCGCAGCGGACCGCCCGAGGACGCCGACGACTTCGAACTGCTGGCCGCCGACCTGTCCCGCGCCCACGACGGCGCCGTCACCGCCGTCGTCCAGGCCGCACAGCTGTCCAGCCAGGCCGGCAGCGAACAGAAGCTGGAGGTCTTCGTCAACCTCGCCCGGCGCCTGCAGTCGCTGGTGCACCGGGAGATCTCGATCCTCGACGAGCTGGAGAACGAGATCGAGGACCCCGACCTGCTCAAGGGCCTCTTCCATGTGGACCACCTGGCCACCCGGATCCGCCGCCACGCCGAGAACCTGGCCGTCCTCGGCGGCGCCGTCTCCCGCCGGCAGTGGAGCAACCCGGTCCCCATGACCGAGGTGCTGCGCTCCGCCATCGCCGAGGTCGAGCAGTACTCCCGGGTCAAGCTCGTGCCGCCCATCGACGGCACCCTGCGCGGACACGCCGTCGCCGACGTCATCCACCTGCTCGCCGAACTCGTCGAGAACGCCACCGTGTTCTCCGCCCCGCACACCCAGGTGCTGCTGCGCGCCAACCTCGTCACCTCGGGGCTCGCCGTCGAGGTCGAGGACCGCGGCCTCGGCATGCCCGTCGGCGAACAGGAACGGATGAACGCCCTGCTCGCCGACCCCGACCAGGTCAACGTGGCCCGGCTGCTGGCCGACGGCCGCATCGGCCTGTTCGTGGTTTCCCAACTGGCCCGCCGGCACGGCATCAACGTCCGGCTCCAGACCAACATCTACGGCGGCGTGCAGGCCGTCCTCGTCGTACCGCAGGGCCTGCTCGGCACCGACTCCGGCGGCCCCGCGACGGCGAGCGGCGCAGGGACGGACGTAACCCGGCAGGCGGCGCAGGCGCAGCCGCGGGCGCATGCCCGGCCCGCCCCCCAGGCGGCGCCGCAGCGGCCCGGGCCGCGGGCCGAGGCGGCGATGATGAACGGCGCCGTGCCGCTGCCCGTGCGCGGCTCCCACGAGGACCGGCCCACCATCGCGGAGGCGGTTCCCGGCATCCGCGCCCAGGACCGGGCGATCGTCGCCGAGCACACCGTCGCGCCGCCCACCCCGCGCACCGGCGCCGTGCGCGGCACCATGGGCAAGCCCCAGCTGCCCCGCCGCCGCGCCCAGGAGCACATCGCCCCCCAGCTGCGCGACGGCCCCGCCCCCCGTCAGGAACCCGAGCACCTCGCCGGGCACGACCCCGGACTGATGGCCGCCTTCCAGCGGGGGATCGGCCTCGCCGAGGCCCAGCAGTCCCTGGAGTCGGAGCACCAACTCGACCACCTGGGCGCCGACGCCCTGACCGCGGAGTTCCTGGAGACGGACGTGACCACGGCGCGGATACCGGACGCGCGCACGCACCTGTCCCACTCCGAGCACACCAACCGGCACGACGGGAGCACACCAGCCGGATGACCACACACACGTTCACCCCCACGCCCAGCGCTCCCGCCCACCTTCGTACCTCAAGGAGTCGATCCCCCATGGCGAGCGAAGCGCCGACCGGCCATGTATCCGATCTCGACTGGCTGATGAGCGGCCTCGTGCAGCGCGTACCGCACACGACCAGTGCGGTGCTCCTCTCCTGCGACGGGCTGGTCAAGTCGGTCCACGGCCTCGATGCCGACAGCGCCGACCACATGGCGGCCCTGGCCTCCGGCCTGTACTCCCTCGGCCGCAGCGCCGGAGTCCGCTTCGGCGACGGCGGAGACGTCCGCCAGGTCGTCGTCGAGCTCGACTCCACGCTGCTGTTCGTCACCACCGCCGGATCCGGCACCTGTCTCGCCGTGCTGGCCGGCCGCGAGGCCGACGCGGCCGTGCTCGGCTACGAGATGGCGATGCTGGTCAAGAGCGTCCGCCCCTACCTGGTGACCGCGCCCCGCCAGCACGCCGTCGAACCGTCGGCGTCGAGGCCTTGAGCGTGGCGGCGGCCGGCGACGGGCCCTGGCTCGACGACGCGGCCGGACGGCTGGTGCGCCCCTTCACGGTCAGCAACGGCCGGACCCGGCCCACCGTCGCCCTCGACCTCATCTCCCAGGTGATGGCCACGGGGGCGACCCCCCTCGGCTATCTGGGCCCCGAACACACGGAGGCGCTCGACCTGTGCCGCGCCCCCGTCTCGGTCGCGGAGGTCGCGGCCCACCTGAAGCTGCCGGCGGCGGTCACCAAGGTGCTGCTGTCGGACCTGGTCGACTGCGGGGCGCTCACCACCAAGCCCCCCGAGTTCCACCACAACCCCACTGACCGGGCTCTTCTGGAGGCAGTGCTCGATGGACTACGACGACAGCTCTGACTACGACGGCGGCGCAGACCCGTTCCCCACCGCGCTGAAGATCCTGGTGGCGGGAGGGTTCGGGGTCGGCAAGACGACCTTCGTCGGCGCCGTCAGCGAGATCGCGCCGCTCAGTACCGAGGAGCTGCTCACCACGGTCAGCGCCGCGACCGACAACCTCGATGGCGTGGAGAACAAGGTCGAGACGACCGTCGCGATGGACTTCGGCCGGATCACCCTCGACCCCCAGCATGTCCTCTACCTGTTCGGCACACCCGGACAGGAGCGGTTCTGGTTCATGTGGGACGAGCTCTGCGAGGGCGCCCTCGGCGCCGTGATCCTCGCGGACACCCGCCGGCTGGAGGACTGCTTCGCCGCGGTCGACTTCTTCGAACAGCGCGGGCTCGGCTTCATCCTCGCGATCAACGAGTTCGACGGCGCCTATCGCTACGACCCCGAGGAGGTCCGCGCCGCCATCGACCTCGACCCGGGGATCCCCGTCGTGCGCTGCGACGCCCGGATCTCCAGCTCGGGCGTCCAGACCCTGCTGACCCTGGTCAAACACCTCATCGCCCATGCCCCGGCCGCCGCGACCGGCCACGGCGCCCATATGTGATGCCCGCACACCCCACGGAGCCCGCCCATGCCATACGCCCACACCGAGGAAGTGCGCCGATGAGCTACGACCCGCCCCGCCCGGCAGGTCGTCTGCTGCTCACCCCGGAGGACAAGGAGGCCCCCGCCCGTGCGCGCCGACTGCGCGGGCTCGGACTCGGGGAACGAACCGATCCCGCGCTCGACACCTTCGCCGGCTGTCTCGCCGAGGCCACCGGGGCGCCGTACGCCATGGTCAACTTCCTCGACGAGCACCGGCAGTTCTTCGCCGGCCTGCGCCGCCCCGCCGGCGGCTCGTACCGCAAGGCCGACGGCACCAGCCCGGAGGTCGGCCGGTGGCTGCCGCGCGACCACGGGTTCTGCCCCCATGTGGTGGTCCGGCGCAAGGCGCTGGTCCTGGAGGACGTCCTCGACTACCCGCGGTTCGCGGGCAATCCGGTCGTGGACGAGTTCGGCATCCGCTCCTATCTGGGCGCGCCGCTGATCGACAGCACGGGCATGGTGCTGGGCACGGTGTGCGTGGCCGACCTGGCGCCCAGGGCCTGGGGCAGGACCGGCCTGGAGACGATCAAATCCGCCGCCGCCGACCTCGTCGTACGCCTTGAACGGCGGGAGAGCGACGGGCTCGGGCCCTGACGGCCGGTGCGGGCCGATGAGGGCGTGAAGCGGAGCTTGGGCCGCGGTTAAGAAATCCTCGATGGACCCGGGGTACGACGGTACGGCAGATTGCAGTCGACACCACCTTTTCTCCCGGTCCGGGCCTTCTTCGGCATGCCCGTGTCCGGGAAACCGACCCACGGGAGCCGTACGCGTGAAGGCGCTGGTCAAGGAGAAGGCGGAGCCGGGGCTCCGGCTCATGGACGTCCCCGAGCCGGTCATCGGGCCCGGCGATGTCCTCATCAAGGTGCAGCGCACCGGCATCTGCGGCACCGACCTGCACATCCGGTCCTGGGACGGCTGGGCGCAGCAGGCCATTCGCACCCCGCTGGTGCTCGGTCACGAGTTCGTCGGCGAGGTCGTCGAGACCGGCCGCGACGTCAGCGACATCAAGCCCGGCGACCGGGTCAGCGGCGAGGGCCACCTGGTGTGCGGCAAGTGCCGCAACTGCCTGGCCGGGCGCCGCCATCTGTGCCGAGCCACCGTCGGGCTCGGGGTCGGCCGGGACGGCGCCTTCGCCGAGTACGTCGCGCTGCCCGCGTCCAACGTCTGGGTGCACCGGGTCCCCGTCGACCTCGATGTCGCCGCGATCTTCGACCCGTTCGGCAACGCCGTGCACACCGCGCTGTCCTTCCCGCTGGTCGGCGAGGACGTGCTGATCACCGGCGCGGGACCGATCGGTCTGATGGCCGCCGCCGTGGCCCGGCACGCGGGCGCCCGCAACGTCGTCATCACCGACGTCAGCGAGGAGCGCCTGGAGCTGGCCCGCAAGGTCGGGGTGAGCCTGGCGCTGAACGTGGCGGAGACGCAGATCGCCGACGGCCAGCGGGAGTTGGGGCTGCGCGAGGGCTTCGACATCGGCCTGGAGATGTCCGGCCGCCCCGAGGCCATGCGCGACATGATCGCCAACATGACGCACGGCGGCCGCATCGCGATGCTCGGCCTGCCCGCCGCGGAGTTCCCGGTCGACTGGGCCCGGATCGTCACCTCGATGATCACCATCAAGGGCATCTACGGCCGCGAGATGTTCGAGACCTGGTACGCCATGTCCGTCCTGCTGGAGGCCGGCCTCGACCTCACCCCCGTGATCACCGGCCGGTACGACTACCGCGACTTCGAGACGGCCTTCGACGACGCGGCGAGCGGCCGCGGCGGCAAGATCATCCTCGACTGGACTGCGTAACCCTAGGAGCCTTTGCGATGTTCGACTCCGTGCGCGACGACCTGCGTGCCACCCTCGACGAGATCCGGGCCGCCGGGCTGCACAAGCCCGAGCGGGTGATCGACACCCCGCAGTCCGCGACCGTCAACGTCAGTGCGGGCGGCCGCCCCGGCGAGGTCCTCAACTTCTGCGCCAACAACTACCTGGGCCTCGCCGACCACCCCGAGGTGATCGCCGCCGCCCACCAGGCACTGGACCGCTGGGGCTACGGAATGGCGTCCGTGCGCTTCATCTGCGGTACGCAGGAGGTGCACAAGGAGCTGGAGGCGCGTCTTTCGGCCTTCCTCGGCCAGGAGGACACGATCCTGTACTCCTCCTGCTTCGACGCCAACGGCGGTGTCTTCGAGACCCTGCTCGGCCCCGAGGACGCGGTCATCTCCGACGCCCTCAACCACGCCTCCATCATCGACGGCATCCGCCTGTCCAAGGCCCGCCGCTTCCGCTACGCCAACCGTGATCTGGCCGACCTGGAAGCCCAGTTGAAGGAGGCCCAGTCGGCCCGGCGCCGGCTGATCGTCACCGACGGCGTCTTCTCCATGGACGGCTATGTGGCCCCGCTCGCCGAGATCTGCGACCTCGCCGACCGCTACGACGCCATGGTGATGGTCGACGACTCGCACGCCGTCGGCTTCGTCGGCCCCGGCGGCCGCGGCACCCCCGAGCTGCACGGCGTCATGGACCGCGTCGACATCATCACCGGCACCCTCGGCAAGGCCCTCGGCGGCGCCTCCGGCGGCTATGTCGCGGCCCGCGCGGAGATCGTCGCCCTGCTCCGGCAGCGCTCCCGCCCGTACCTCTTCTCCAACACCCTCGCCCCGGTGATCGCCGCGGCCTCCCTGAAGGTCCTCGACCTGCTGGAGTCCGCCGACGACCTGCGGGTCCGGCTCCGCGAGAACACCGCGCTGTTCCGTCGCCGGATGACCGAGGAGGGCTTCGACATCCTCCCCGGCGACCACGCCATCGCGCCCGTCATGATCGGCGACGCCTCCGAGGCGGGCCGGATGGCGGAGCTGCTGCTGGAGCGCGGGGTGTACGTGATCGGCTTCTCCTACCCGGTGGTGCCGCAGGGCCAGGCCCGGATCCGGGTGCAGCTGTCCGCCGCGCACTCCACCGAGGACGTCGACCGGGCCGTGGACGCCTTCGTCGCCGCCCGGGCGGAGCTGGCCGGCTGACCTGAGACAATCGACGGGTGATCGAAGCGCGGCGGCTCCACATCCTCCGTGCGGTGGCCGACCACCGCACGGTGACGGCGGCTGCCGCCGCGCTGTATCTGACGCCCTCGGCCGTCTCCCAGCAGCTCACCGCCCTGGAACAGGAGACCGGTCACCGCCTGGTGGAGCGCGGCGCCAAGGGCGTACGGCTCACCCCCGCCGGTGAGATCCTGCTCAGCCACACCAACGCCGTCCTCGCCCAGCTGGAGCGGGCCGAGGCGGAGCTGGCCGCCTACGGCTCCGGCGCGGCCGGGACGGTCACTGTCGCCTCCTTCGCCACCGGCATCGCACAGGTCGTCGCCCCGGCCGTGGCCCGCCTCGCCGAGACGGCGCCCGGCATACGGCTGAGGGTCCAGGACGCCGAGGGCGACGCCAGCCTGCCGATGGTGCTGGACCGGCAGGTCGACATCGCGGTCGCCGTCGAGTACCGCGGCGCGCCGCCCGCCGACGACCCCCGGCTGAGCCATGTCCCGCTGTACGCGGAGCCCTTCGACGCGGTGGTGCCGATGACGCACCGGCTGGCCGACCTGGCGGAGGTGCCGCTGGGGGAGCTGGCCAAGGACCCGTGGATCGGGCCGTACCCCGGCAACCCCTGTCATGACGTGGTCGTCCTCGCCTGCGAGAGCGCCGGGTTCCAGCCGCGCCTGGAGCACTCCTCCGACGACTTCCGCGCGGTCGTGGCGCTGGCCTCGGCGGATGCCGGTGTCGCCCTGGTCCCGCGCTCCGCGCTGCGCGGGACGGACCTGACCGGGGTGATCGTCCGCCCGGTCGACGGGGTCGCCCCCACCCGCCGGGTCTTCGCGGCCGTACGCCGTGGCGCGGAGGAGCATCCGCTGATCCGGCCAGTGCTGGACGCGCTGCGGGCGGCGGCGGAGGCGTAGCAGGGGACGACCGACTCGTCACGGGGGTCGGGAACCGGCCACCGGTCGCGCGCAGTCTGGGTTGTCATGCGTGTGACGATGATCCTTCCGGCCCTGACCGAGGCGACCAGCCCGCTGTTCCGGCCCATCAAGTACTCGCTGTTCCCGCCGCTGGGCCTGGCCACCCTGGCCGGCTATCTGGACCCCGGCGACGAGGTCACGCTCCACGACGAACACGTCGAGCGGATCGACCTGGAGTCCCTCGAAACCTCGGACCTGCTGGTGATCCAGCCGTACATCACCTCGGCCCGGCGCAGCTACGAGATAGCCGACCACTTCCGCGCCCGGGGCGTCCATGTCGCCATGGGCGGCCTGCATGTCACCTCGCTGCCCGAGGAGGCGGCGGCCCACGCCGACACGATCTTCACCGGGCCCGGGGAGGACACCTGGCCGCTGTTCCTGAAGGACTTCCGCGACGGCGTCCCCGCCCGGCGCTACGACTCGACCCAGCGGACGCTGGCCGGACTGCCCCCGGTACGCCGGGACCTGATCAAGCGTCACCTCTATCTGGTCCCGAACTCGATCGTGGTGTCCCGGGGTTGTCCGCACCACTGCGATTTCTGCTACAAGGACGCCTTCTTCGAGGGCGGGAAGTCCTTCTACACCCAGGCCGTCGACGACGCCCTGGCCGAGATCGACCGACTGCCCGGCCGCCACCTCTACTTCCTCGACGACCACCTGCTCGGCAACCGGCGTTTCGCCGAGGCCCTGTTCGACGGGATGACGGGCATGGGACGGCTGTGGCAGGCGGCCGGCACGGTCAACTCCGTACTGAAGCCCGACCTGTTGGAGCGGGCGGTGGAGGCGGGGCTGCGCAGCCTGTTCGTCGGCTTCGAGACGGTCAACGACGCCAACCTCGCAGAGCGCCGCAAGAACCAGAACATCGGCACCGACTACGCGGCGGCGGTACGGCGCCTGCACGACGCAGGGGTGATGGTCAACGCCAGCTTCGTCTTCGGGCTCGACCAGGACGGGCCGGACGTCTTCGACCGGACCGTGGCCTGGGCGGTGGAGCAGGGCATCGAGACGGCGACCTTCCACATCATGACGCCGTATCCGTCGACCGGACTGTGGAAGCAACTGGAGGCGGAGGACCGGATCGTCCACCGGGACTGGGATCTGTACGACACCCGCCATGTCGTGTACCGGCCGAAGAACATGACGCCACGTCAGCTGGAGGACGGGTACTGGCGGGCGTACCGCGACTTCTACCGCTGGTCCAACATCTGGCGGGGCGCGGGAGCCCAGCCCGGGGCGCATGAGCGGCTGCGGCATCTCGCCTAGGCGGGCGGCTGGAAGAAGTTCGAGCCCGCGTGGGACCTGCTGATCCGGTCCAAGCGGGTGGTGCGGGCGCTGCCGGTGCTGGAGCGGACGCTGGCGGCGTTCGGAGGGCGGGAGTGACATCCGGTTCGCATTCGGGATAGCGTCCCGGATATGAAACACGCTGTCGTGGCGGGCGGGCCCGATCCCGTCGATGTGCGGCTCGGTGCCCGGCTGGCCGCGCTGCGGGCCGAGCGCGGCTGGTCGCTGGGCGAGGTGGCCGAGCGCAGCGGGGTCAGCAAGTCCACGCTGTCCCGGGCCGAACGCGCGGAGATCAGTCCCACCGCCGCGCTGCTCAACCGGCTGTGCGGGGTGTACGGGCGGACCATGTCCCAACTGCTCAGCGAGGTCGAGTCCGAGCCCGCCCTGCTGGTGCGGGCCGCCGAGCAGCCGGTCTGGCAGGACCGGGCCTCGGGATTCGTCCGGCGGTCCGTGTCACCGCCGCACCCCGGGCTGCGCGGCGAACTCGTCGAGGGGCGACTCGCCCCGGGCGCCGACATCGCCTATGACCGGCCGCCCGTGCCGGGCCTGGAGCAGCACATCTGGGTGCTGGCGGGGGCGCTCGACGTCACCGCGCAGGAGACCGGGCACCACCTGGCGGCCGGCGACTGCCTGCGGCTGCGCGTGTGGGGGTCCACACGGTTCCGGTGCGCCGGTCCGGACGAGGCGCGGTACGTGCTGGCGGTGGTGCTGCCGTGAACGTGTCGCGACTCGACGGGGATCAACTCCTCGCCCGCGCGGACGAGCTGGCGGAACTGCTGGTGGACACCGTGGACGGGGGCGCCTCGGTCGGCTTCCTCGCACCGCTGGACCGGGCGACGGCTCGGGCCTGGTGGAAGGAGCGGGCGGCCGGGCCGTACGCGGTGTGGGTGGCGGAAGACGGCGGACGGATCCTCGGCACCGTGAGCCTCGCCTTCCCCGACAAGCCCAACAGCCGCCACCGCGCCGAACTGGTCAAGCTGATGGTGCACGGACAGGCCCGCGGACGCGGACTCGGCCGTACGCTTCTGGCCACCGCCGAGCAGGCGGCCGCCGCCGCGGGCGTCACCCTCCTCCACCTGGACACCGAGACCGACAGCCCCGCCGAGCGCCTGTACCGCGCGGCGGGCTGGACCCGGGCAGGCATGATCCCCGACTACGCCGCCGACCCGCGCGGGGTGCTGCGCGGGACGACCCTGTACTACAAGCGTCTGAGCCCTCTGACCGGGTGATTGTCAGTGGGAGCGGATACGGTGCCTGCCATGCAGGATGCCGAAGACGTACGCCGTATCGCCCTGTCCCTGCCGGACACCACGGAGAAGGTCGCCTGGAACATGCCCACCTTCCGGGTGGCCGGGAAGATGTTCGCGACGGTGCCCGAGGACGAGACCTCCATCGCGGTGCGCTGCCCCAAGGAGGAGCGCGACGAACTGGTGCTGGCGGAGCCGGAGAAGTTCTGGATCGCCGACCACGAGGCGATGTTCGCCTGGGTGCGGGTACGGCTCGCGGCGCTGGAGGACGAGGACGAGCTGCGGGACATCCTCGCCGACTCCTGGCGGCAGGCGGCGCCCACCCGACTGCTCGACGCCCACCCCGAGTTGGGGCTGCCGTCCGACGGATGAAATCCCCTCGGGCGTTGTCAGTGCCGCGTGGCATGATCCGGCAACGAGGGTGAGAGCCGGGGCGGAGGGGGCTCCGGCTCGCACCGAGGCCGGTGCGCGGGAAGGGGAGCGGGGGGTATGGCGAGGGGGTTGTCGAAGGCGTCGCCCGAGGGGGCGGCCGGGGGCGTCCATCCGGTGTGGTCGCGTGACTTCGCCCTGTTCTTCGTCGCACGGGCAGTCGCCCGCCTCGGCGACACCATGCTGCCGGTGGCCCTCGCCGCGGGACTGCTCCAGCACGGGTACGGCGCGGGCGCGGTGGGCCTCGCCATGGCCGCCACGGCCGCTGCCTTCGCCGGGTTCGTCGTCTTCGGCGGGGTGATCGCCGACCGGTTCAGCACCCGCCGGCTGATGATCGGCGCGGACCTGGTGCGCCTCGGCACCCAGGCGCTCGCCGCGGGACTGTTCTTCTCCGGGCGGGTGGTCCTGTGGGAGATCTGCGCGATCGGCTTCGCCAATGGTGTCGCGGGAGCCGTCTTCCAGCCCGGCGTCGCCAGCACCACCCCCCGGCTCGCCTCCGACGTCCAGGGCGCCAACGGTGCCATACGCATCGCGGAGTCCGCGGCCCAGCTCGCCGGACCCGCCCTCGCCGGTCTGCTCGTGGGCCTCGCCTCCCCGGGCGGCGTCTTCGTGGCCCACGCGGCTACGTACGCGGTGAGCGCGCTCTGCCTCCTGCTGCTGCGCCTGCCCCCACCGCAAGCCGGCAGCGAGCCGATACCGAGCACCTTCCGGGCGGACCTCGTCGAGGGCTGGCGGGAGTTCCGCGCGCGCACCTGGCTGTGGGGCGTGATCGCCGTCTGGTGCCTCTACATGCTCACGGTGTGGGGCCCGAGCCTGCCCCTGGTGGCGACCTCGGTGGTCCGCGAGCACGGTCCCGGCGCCTACGGTCTGATCAACTCCGCCCTCGGCGCGGGCACGGTCGTCGGCGGCCTGCTCGCCCTGCGCCTGCGCCCCCGTCGCATGCTCCGCGCGGGCGCGATCAGCCTCTTCGCCTTCGTCGGCTTCCCGGTGACGGTGGGCCTCGGCCTGGACGTCCCGGCGATGGCGGCGGGCGCCGCCGTGGCGGGCGCCGGCATGTCCTTCTGGGGCGTCATGTGGGCGACCACCGTCCAGACCCAGGTCCCGCCGGACGTCCTCAACCGCATCCACGCCTACGACGTGGCGGGCTCCCTCGCCATGATGCCGGTCGGCCAGGCCCTGGCGGGCCCCTCCGCCGCAGCCCTCGGCACCGACCACGTCCTCCTCGTCGCGGGCGTGATGAGCCTGGTCGTCGCGGTGATCCTGCTCGCCGTACGACCGATACGGGACCTGGAGCGCGCCGACGCGCCGACCGCCGGATCCCTGCCCTCGGGGAAGCCGGAGCGGGCCCGCGCCGAATAAACCGGTGCGCGACCACCAACCCGAGTGCGGTATTGTTTCCCTGTTCGTTCGGCCGGGTGAAAGCCCAGGTCAGCGGGTATCGGGACGTGGCGCAGCTTGGTAGCGCACTTGACTGGGGGTCAAGGGGTCGCAGGTTCAAATCCTGTCGTCCCGACCAGCTTCACAGCAGGTCGGAGGCCGTCTTCTCAGAGATGAGAAGGCGGCCTGTTCCGTGTCCGGGGGCGCTACAGCCGGACCGTCAGCTCTATCGCCACCTCGTCGCCCGCCGACAGACCCTGCGGCTTGCGGACCGCCGCCTTGAGCGGCAGCAGGTAGTGGCCGTCCTTGGGGAACAGCGACGTCGTGAACTGGACCGCGCCGATGCGGGCGTCCACCGGGATGACGCCCCAGCCGTAAGTGGCCATCGACGCCACCTCGCGGATGTCCGCGGACTCCTGGTCCGGTACAGGGACGAAGTAGTACGGCGACGGGCCGCGCCACTCGATGACCTGGCCGGTGAACGCGAGTTCCACAGGGGCAGCCTCACTTCGTTGATCGGGGACACGGACAGACGGCCGGGCCGGCCGACGGGTGTCGGCCGGCCCGGGTGTCAGGGCGGTTGGTGAGCCCGGATCGCTCAGACCAGGTCGAAGCGGTCCAGGTGCATGACCTTGGCCCACGCCGCGACGAAGTCGTTCACGAACTTCTCCTTCGCGTCGTCGCTCGCGTAGACCTCCGCGAGCGCCCGCAGCTCGGAGTTCGAGCCGAAGACCAGGTCGGCACGGGTGCCGGTCCACTTGACCTCGCCGGAGGCCAGGTCGCGGCCCTCGAAGGCGGTCTGGTCCGGGGAGGTCGCCTTCCACTCCGTGCCCAGGTCGAGCAGGTTGACGAAGAAGTCGTTCGTCAGCTTGCCCGGGGTCTCGGTGAGGACGCCGTGCTTGGAGCCGTTGTGGTTGGCGCCCAGCACGCGCAGGCCACCGACCAGGACGGTCAGCTCGGGGGCGCTCAGCGTGAGCAGGTTGGCCCGGTCCAGCAGCAGGTACTCGGCCGGCAGGCGGTTGCCCTTGCCGAGGTAGTTGCGGAACCCGTCGGAGGCCGGCTCCAGCGCCGCGAACGACTCGGCGTCCGTGTGCTCCTGGGTCGCGTCCACGCGGCCCGCCGAGAACGGCACCTGGACCTGGACACCGGCGTCCTTGGCGGCCTGCTCCACGGCGGCCGAGCCACCGAGGACGATCAGGTCGGCCAGGGAGACCTTCTTGGCGCCGGAGTTGAACTCGCCCTGGATGCCCTCCAGGGTGCGCAGCACCTGGGCGAGCTCGTCGGGGTTGTTCACCTCCCAGCCGCGCTGCGGCTCCAGCCGGATCCGGGCACCGTTGGCGCCACCGCGCTTGTCGCTGCCGCGGAAGGTGGAGGCGGACGCCCAGGCGGCGGAGACCAGTTGCCCGACGCTCAGACCCGAGTCGAGGATCTTCGCCTTGAGCGCCGTGACGTCGGCGGCGTCGATCGCCGCACCCTCGGCCGCGGGCAGCGGGTCCTGCCACAGCAGCGTCTCGTCGGGGACCTCCGGGCCGAGGTACAGCGACTTCGGGCCCATGTCACGGTGGGTCAGCTTGTACCAGGCGCGCGCGAAGGCGTCCGCGAATTCCGCCGGGTTCTCGTAGAACCGGCGGGAGATCGGCTCGTAGATCGGGTCCAGGCGCAGCGACAGGTCGGTGGTGAGCATCCGCGGACGGTGCTTCTTCTCGCTGTCGAAGGCGTCCGGCACGATCTCCGGGGCGTCCTTGGCGATCCACTGGTGAGCACCGGCCGGGCTGGTGTCCGGCTCGTACTCGTACTCGAAGAGGTTCTTGAAGAAGCCGTTGCTCCACTGGGTCGGGGAGGTGGTCCAGATGACCTCAAGGCCGCTGGTGATCGCGTCCTTGCCCACGCCCGTGCCGTAGGTGCTCTTCCAGCCCAGGCCCTGCTCCTCCATGGAGGCGGCCTCGGGGTCGTTGCCCACGTGGTCGGCCGGGCCGGCGCCGTGGGTCTTGCCGAAGGTGTGGCCACCGGCGATGAGGGCGACGGTCTCCTCGTCGTTCATCGCCATCCGGCGGAACGTCTCCCGGATGTCGCGGGCCGCGGCGATCGGGTCCGGGTTGCCGTTGGGGCCCTCCGGGTTGACGTAGATCAGGCCCATCTGGACCGCGCCGAGCGGGTTCTCCAGCTCGCGGTCGCCGGTGTAGCGCTGGTCATCGAGCCAGGTGGTCTCGGGACCCCAGTAGACGTCCTCGTCGGCCTCCCAGACGTCCGCGCGGCCGCCGCCGAAGCCGAAGGTCTCGAAGCCCATCTGCTCCAGCGCGACATTGCCGGTGAGGATCATGAGGTCGGCCCAGGAGATGGACTGGCCGTACTTCTTCTTGACCGGCCACAGCAGACGGCGGGCCTTGTCGAGGTTGCCGTTGTCCGGCCAGCTGTTCAGCGGCGCGAAGCGCTGCTGACCGGCGCCGGCGCCACCGCGGCCGTCGCTGATGCGGTAGGTGCCCGCGCTGTGCCAGGCCATACGGATCATCAGCGGGCCGTAGTTGCCGAAGTCGGCCGGCCACCAGTCCTGCGAGGTGGTGAGCACCTCGGCGATGTCCTGTTTCACGGCCGCGAGGTCGAGGTCCTTGAACGCCTCGGCGTAGTCGAACTCCTCGCCGAGCGGGTTCGTCACCGGCGGGTTCGTGGCAAGGATCTTCAGGTTGAGCCGCTCCGGCCACCACTGGCGGTTCCCGCCGCCCTGGGTCGGGTGCGGGGCACGCCCGTGCGCGACGGGGCAGCCCCCGGTGCCCTCCTCCGTCTTGGGATCGGTGACGATTGCGTCGGGGTTCTCAGCCATGGCGAATCCTTCCGGGCTTGGTGGATCTCGTGCTCAGAGAATTTGGGGGGTCGAGCAGTCGGGGCACACGCCCCAGTAGATGACCTCGGCCTCGTCGATCGCGAAGCCGTGGTCGTCGGAGGCGGTCAGGCACGGGGCATCACCGACCGCGCAGTCGACGTCGGCGACGACCCCGCACGACCGGCACAGGACGTGATGGTGGTTGTCCCCGACACGTCCCTCGAACCGGGCCGGGCTGCCGGCCGGCTCGATACGGCGTATGAGTCCCGCCGTGGTCAGGGCGTGCAGCCCCTCGTACACGGCTTGCAGGGAGATATGGCCCACGCGGTCCCGCACCCCCGAGGCGATCGCCTCCACCCCCAGGTGGTCGCCGTCCCGGACGGTCTCCAGCAGTGCGACCCGGGCGGCCGTCACCCGCAGGCCGGCACCGCGCAGCTCCTCGGCGGTTGACGGGGTTCCGGATGAGCTCATGCGCCGAACCTACCCTCAAAAACACGAACCATTCAAGAAAACGATCCGTTCAAATTTGATGGTGCGCAGACGTCCGGGGGAGGGCCGGTCCACGACGCCCCGTCACGCGTACGACAGCACCCTCCCGCACTCCCCTCCATTCCGCCTCACGGCGCGCACGAGAAACAGTCCGTGACCGTCAGACCACGCATCCGACATGGGCCATCGCCTGCTTCAGCAGCACGCCGTGGCCGCCCGGCATCTCGCTCTGCACCGCGGGCGACAAGGCCTCCTGGGGGCTGAACCACACCAGGTCGAGGGCGTCCTGGCGGGGCCGGCAGTCGCCGGTCACCGGGACCACGTAGGCGAGGGAGACGGCGTGCTGGCGCGGGTCGTGGTAGGGCGTGATGCCCTGGGTCGGGAAGTACTCCGCGACCGTGAAGGGCTGGAGCGAGGCCGGGACGCGGGGCAGCGCGACCGGGCCGAGGTCCTTCTCCAGATGGCGGAGCAGGGCGTCACGCACTCGCTCGTGGTGCAGCACGCGGCCGGAGACCAGGGTCCGGCTGACCGTTCCGTCCGGTCCGATGCGCAGCAGCAGGCCGATGCTGGTGACCTCGCCGCTGTCGTCGACGCGCACGGGCACGGCCTCGACATACAGAATCGGCATGCGGGCGCGGGCCATGTCCAGCTCGTCGGAGGTCAGCCAACCGGGCGTGGTTTCGGTCATATCAGACATTGCTTGATCATACTTTCCGGGATCGGCGCGCGCTCAGTCGCGCCGGGGGACGGTTTCGGCGGGAAGTCCGTACAGGCGGCGGGCGTTGGCGGAGCCGGTCCACCGGACGATCCGTAAGGCGTCGGGCAGGCTCAGCTCGTCGGTGTCGACCCGGTCCTGGAGCAGCGCGGCCAGGCCCTGCCGGAAGGACACCGCGCCGAGCAGGTAGAACTCGGCCGGACCGTAGGCGTCGGAGCTGTAGAGCAGCTTGCGGAACGGGGTGATCTCCAGCGCCTCCTCCAGGACCGCACGCGCGCGTGCGGGGCCGACATGGTGCAGGGTGAGGCCCACATCGAGATACACCCGCTCGAACACGGCGGCCAGATAGGCGGCTTGACGCTGGTACGGCCAGCAGTGCAGGAGCAGCACGGGGATCGTGCCCGCGATCAGATGCAGCCAGTCGGTGAGGCGGGCCGGGTCCGCCCGGTGCAGCCGGATGTCGCTGTCGCCGAACCCGGTGTGCAGCTGGAGCGGCAGGCCCAGGTCCACGGCCGTCCACAGCACATGGCGCACCAGTACCGGGTCGGACAGCCGTCCGCCCGCCGCCGACCAGCGCCGGGCCGCCCCGGTGACCTCCGCCTCCGTCGGGCGCGCCGGGTCCAGGTCGAAGCCGGTCCGGTAGGCGGCGACCGACTTCACCGCCACCACACCGGGCCGCCGTACGGCGTCCTCGGCGGCCCGGCGGAACGCGGCGCCGTACTCGTCCGGCTCGACGCCCGCCCGCGCGACCGACTCGGCGACGTTCTCCAGCCGTACGACCTCGTAGGCGGTGCCGCCGGACAGCTCGGCCAGTTCGCCGGGCGAGGTGAGGGGGAGCGGGGCATAGCCGGTGTCGACGCAGAGGACGTCGGTGCGGGAGGCGGCGAGGAAGCGCCGGTTCACCTCGGCCGCGCCGAGTTCGGCACGCCGGGCCGTGTAGGCGTCCGGCGAGGCGTGCCGGGGCAGGTCGAGCACCGGGGCGCAGTGGCGGCGTACGGCCACGCCGGCCGGGGTGTCGAAGGGGGAGATCCCGGGCCAGGCCGCGCCCTCGGTCAGCAGGGACTCCAGGCCCGCGCGGTCCAGGTTGCCGGTGACCACGCCGTGGCAGTGGTGGTCGACCAGGGGCTGGGCGGCGAGGGCCTCGTGCACCGGACCGCGGGCGGGGGCCGTCACGTCAGTACCGCCAGCGGTACGCCGCCGCGATCCCGGCGTCGTCGAGGCCCTCGACGGCGGCGATCTCGCCCTGCCGTACGGCGATCACCGCGTCGGCGAGGACCGGGCCGAGGGCCGACCGCAGCACCTCGTCCGCGCGGAACTCCTCGACGGCCTCGGCGAGCGAGGCCGGCAGGCGGCGTACGTCCCGCGCCTCGGCCGCCTCGGGGCTCAGGTCGGCCGGGTTTCCGGTGATCTCGCCGGGCAGGGACGCGGACTTCGTCATGCCGTGCAGACCGGCGGCGATGACCGAGCCGAGCGCGAGGTAGGGGTTGGCGGCGAGGTCGACCGGCTTGATCTCGAAGTTCGCCGACTGGTCGCGCAGGCCCGCCGTGCCCGTGATCACCCGTACGCCCGCCTCCCGGGTCTCCCGGCCCCAGGCGGTGAACACCCCTGCCCACTGGGAGGGTTTGAGGCGAAGGTAACTGGCGGGGCTCGGCGCGGTCACCGCCGTGAGTGCCGGGAGGTGGCGCAGGACGCCCGCGGTGAAGGACTCGGCGTCGGCCGTCATACCGTGGCGGCGGTCGCCGCCCGCGTGCAGATTGGCGCCGTCGCGCCAGGCGGAGAGATGGAGGTGGCCGCCGTTGCCGACGCCCTCGGCGAAGACCGCCGGGGCGAAGGAGACCACCAGGCCGTGGCGCCGGGCGACCGCCCGGATCGTCTGGCGCGTCAGCACGCTGCGGTCGGCCGCCGCCACCGGGTCCAGCGCGCCGACCGACAGCTCGAACTGCCCCGCCGCGTACTCGGGATGGATCTGATCGACGTCCACGCCCTGCTCGGCGAGCGCGGCCAGGAGCTCGGCGGCGCAGTCGCTCAGCTCGACCTGCCGGGCGGCGCCGTACGCCGGACCGGGCACCGCGGGCCTGAACTCGCCCTCGGCGGTGGGGCCGTGGCCGACGGACCACTCGATCTCGATCGACGCCCGGAAGGTCAGGCCCTGCCGGGCCGCGTCGGCGACCAGGTGGCGCAGCAGGGTGCGCGTGCAGCCCGGATGAGGCTCGCCCTCCTGGGTGATCCGGTCCACCGGAGCCCATGCCCAGCCGGGCTGCGCGGCCAGCACCACCAGCCGGTCCAGATCGGGGTAGAGCCGCAGATCGCCGTCGGGGGAGCCAAGGACATCGGTGGTGACGATGGAGTCGTTCGCCAGGAAGGTGTCGAACACCGGGGACATCCCGACGCCCCAGGCCGCCGCCGACGCCAGCTTCGCCGTCGGGACCGCCTTCACCCTGGTGATCCCCGCGGTGTCCACATAGGCCAGCACGATCCCGTGCACACCTCTGCCGGACAGCTCCCCGCTCAGGGCGGTGGCCCGCTCGATGTCCCCGGGACGCCCTCCGGGCACGGGATCGGCAAGGGTGGTCATGCGCTCTCCTCGTCGAGCTGGGCCGCGAAACTCGCTGTGGGCGTCAGGGTTTCACGGCCACCCCGCCGTACTGCGGCACCGCGACGGGAGAGTCGGCGCCCGCCCGCCACACCGAGCAGGACACCAGGCCCGGTTCGACGAACTCCAGGCCCTCGAAGAACGCGGCGATGTCCGCGCCGCCGCGGGCGGTGATCGGGGGAGTGGCGTTCTCGTTCCAGAACTCCATCGCCGGGATCTGGCCCGCGCCGCCCACCTCGTCGTCGTACGTGGGGTGGGTCAGCACCAGACAGCTGCCGGAGGGGACCGCGGCCATCACCCGTCGGGCGATGTCCCGGGCCTTGTCGAAGTCGAGGACGAAGTTGAGGATGCCGAGCATCATCACCGCGACCGGACGGCTGAAGTCCAGGGTGGCCGAGGCGCGTTCGAGGATCGCCTCCGGGTCGTGCACATCGGCGTCGATGTAGTCGGTGGCTCCGGCGACGGTGCCGGTGAGCAGGGCGCGGGCGTGCGCGAGGACGATCGGGTCGTTGTCGACATAGACGATCCGCGCGTCCGGGGCGATGCGCTGGGCGATCTCGTGGGTGTTGTCGGCGGTGGGCAGTCCGGTGCCGATGTCCAGGAACTGCCGTACACCGCGCTCCTGGGCGAGGTACCGCACTGCGCGCCCGAGGAACTCGCGGTCCGCGCGGGCGATGTCCCGGATGATCGGGAACATTCCGGCGACCTGCTCGCCGACCCGCTGGTCCACGGCGTAGTTGTCCTTGCCGCCGATCCAGTAGTTCCACACACGCGCGTTGTGCGCCACACCGGTGTTGAGCTTCGCGGACCCGCCCGCCGGGGTGTGGCCTTCGGTCACGACTCGTCCTCTCCTCGCACGCACGGTTCCTCGCACGCACGGCCGAGACCGGCCGTAGGGGCCATTGTGCCGTCCCTTGATCACTCTGTCTCCGGAATCGGCACAGGACCAGCGGAGGTTGGGCAGCGGGAGGGTGAACGTCGCGCGAAGACGGCGGAGTTCGGTCAGGGCTGCGGAGTCTTGCCCGCCTGGACGTCCTTGAGGCGTTGGGTGCCCTTCTCGACCGCGTCCTCGACGGAGTCGTCCTCGTCGCCGTCCAGGCCGCCCGCGGTGACCGTGATGGCGTCGCTGCCCACCTGGACCGCGGCCACGTCCAGGGTGAGGGTGGCGGGCGAGCCGTCGGCCGTGCCCTGGACCGTGACCCGCAGGCCCTGGCGGGCGTCGCCCTCGTCCGGCACCGAGGTCTCGATCACCTCGACCGTCCGCTCCTGGCCCGCGCTGTCGGTCGCGAGGAACCGGTCGCACTTCTCCGGGAGGGTCTTCAGCCAGGCCAGCGAGTCGGACAGGTCGTCGGCGTCGTAGGCGGCGACCTGGTACAGCAGCCGGGAGTCACCCTGCTCGAAGCCGCGCAGCGCGGACGCGCCGGAGGGCTTGCCGAGGAGCCGGTCCGTGTAGAGGTCGTCCAGCAGGCGCTGGCAGTCGGCGGCGTCCGCCTTCGCGGTGAGGAAGTCGTCGACGTCGACGGTGCCGATGAGGAGGGAGTCGTGCCAGCCGGAGGCGTCGTCGACCTGCGTCCAGTCGTCCTCGATGTCGGTCTCGGTGATCAGCGCGGCCCTCGCTCCG
Organism: Streptomyces cinnabarinus; assembly: GCF_027270315.1. Classification (NCBI taxonomy): domain Bacteria; kingdom Bacillati; phylum Actinomycetota; class Actinomycetes; order Kitasatosporales; family Streptomycetaceae; genus Streptomyces; species Streptomyces cinnabarinus. Next base: position 7,665,160 of record NZ_CP114413.1, read on the forward strand.
GCGGGGGTGAGGGCCGCCGGGGCGGTGGTCCGCGCCGCGAGCGGGGAGGCGGCGACCTCCGCGGCGCCGGATCCGCTGTCGTCGTCCGAGCAGGCGGCGCAGGTCAGCAGGGTGGCTGCCGCCAGGGCCGAGGCGAGGGCGTGGACGGGTCGGGAGCGGGTCATGGCGGGGGCCTCCTGAGAACGCGACACGTTCCCTCAGCGCACCACCGGCCCCGCGGGCCCACCAGCCGCACCGGACCGATCGGGTGAGGGGGCGGGCCGCTGCGCCGCAACTCGAACGCGTTCCCCGGCGTGCCCGGTCGTGGCAGCTCCCCGACACTGGCCCCATGGCGTGCCCGCCGTACCCGAAGGAGTCGTCATGCTGTCCGGATTCCTCGCCAGGGCGCTCGCCACGCTGCTCGGCCGGGAGGGCCGCTCGCTGCATCTGAAGGCGGCGATGGCGGCGACGGGGATCCTCGGCGCGGTGATGCTCGTCGGGTCATGGGCGGTGGTCGCCGCCGAAGAGGGCACCAGGGGCGCGAACCTGACGACCTATCCGAGAGCCCTGTGGTGGTCGATCGAGACTGCCACGACCGTGGGATACGGCGACTTCTTCCCGGTCACCTTCTGGGGCCGGGTCATCGCGACGGTCGTGATGGTCGTGGGGATCACGACGTACGGCATGGTCACCGCCGCGCTGGCCACCTGGTTCGTCGGCCGGGAGCAGAAGCGCCGGCATCGCCTCGCCCAGGGCGCCGAGGAGCTGTACGACGAGACGGCCCGCGCCCTGCACGCCCGCTTCGACCGGCTGGAGCGGATGCTCACCGGCCCGCGGGATCAGCCCTAAGCGCCTTGCCGCGGGCCGGGTTCAGGACTTGACGCCGACTGCTCCGTACAGCGACACCGGCCCCTCGCCGAGCGGCGACTCGTCCCGGGCGAGGTCGGGGCGCCAGTCCTTCACCGAGACGATGCCCGGCTCCAGCACCTCAAGTCCCGTGAAGAAGCGGCCCACTTCGCCGTGCGTGCGCGCCACCAGGGTGACTCCGCCCGCCGCGTACCGCTCGATGCCCTCCCGGACGTTCTCCGGCTCGAAGTCGGCGGTCATGCAGGACAGGACCAGGCAACTGCCCGGGGCCAGCGCCTCGACGAGGGTGCCGACCACGTCGTAGGCGCCGTCCGCGTCGGAGACGAAGTGCAGCAGGGCGATCAGCGAGAGGGCGACCGGGCGGTCGAAGTCGAGGACCTGGGCGGCCCGTTCGAGGATCGCCCCCGGCTCACGGGCGTCGGCCTGGACGTACTCCGTCACGCCCTCCTTGGTGCCGCGCAGCAGTGCCTCGGCGTGCGCGAGGACGATCGGGTCGTTGTCGACGTAGACGACACGCGCGTCCGGTGCGTAGGACTGGGCGATCTGGTGGAGGTTGGGCTCGGTCGGAATGCCGGTGCCGATGTCGAGGAACTGGCGGATTCCGGCCGGCCCGGCGAGATGGCGGGTGGCCCGCTGCATGAACCGGCGGTTGCTGCGCGCGGCCCGCGGGGCGCCCGTGTCGATCGCCATGATCTGCCGGCCGAGCGCCTCGTCGACCGGGTAGTTGTCCTTGCCGCCGAGGTACCAGTCGTACACCCGGGCCGGATGGGGCCGGGTCGTGTCGATGCGGACGGCCGGCTCGGTCACGATACTCCTCTGCTCGCTCGGCAAGGTGTGCGCTGCGGGCAGTCTTTCACGATCATGCGGCACCGCGGAGACTGTCTTCGGCCACCTCCTCGCCGAGTCCGGCTGGCGTCAACACGGGTGCGAGCAGGGGTGGTTGGGCATGCTCGGCGGGTCCGCGGACGACTTCCGGCCAGACGCCTCACTCCTGGAGCGCGTCGTCCAGGAAGCGGACCAGGTCGTCGAGGACCTCCGCCTTGTTCGTCTCGTGGAACACCTCGTGCCGGGCGCCCGGGTAGATCCGCTCGGTCAGCTCCTCGCCGCGCAGGTCCTGGACGCCGGTACGGCTCCCGGCGAGCGGGACCAGCCGGTCGTCGTCGCCGTGCAGCCACAGCAACGGCAGCGGTCCGATGTCCCCGTCCTTGGCGACGGTGTCCAACGTCCTGACGAAGGCCTCCACCGTGGGCCGCTTCATCGGGCCGTGCCAGACCAGCGGGTCGGCGGCGTACGCGGCGCCCACCTCCGGGTCGCGGGAGAGCGCGGCCGGGCTGATCGGGATGTCCGGGATCTCCTCCAGGGCGAGCAGCCGGCGCGGCAGCGGCCAGTCGCCGATGACCGGCCCGGACAGCACCAGCGCGGTCAGCTCGGCGCCGTACCGCTGGGCGAAGCGGGCCGAGATCAGACCGCCCATGGAGTGCCCGACCATGACCAGCGGGATGCCCGGGTGGGCGGATCGGGCCAGCTCGGCGACCGCGTGCACATCGGTGACGACCTCCTCGAAGTCCTCGATCACCACCCGTTCGCCGGACGACTTCCCGTGCCCGGTGTGGTCCGGGGCGAACACGGCCGCGCCGTGCCCGTTCAGCACCCCGGCCACCTCCTCGTACCGGCCGGAGTGCTCCCCGTAGCCGTGCACGAGGAGGGCGACGTAGCGCGGCGCGCGTCTTGGCCACTCGCGTACGACGATCGGGCCGCGGGTCGCGGCGAGGATGTGTTCGCGGGGCTCGGCCATGTCTCCTCCGGCTGCGTCGGTGAAGGTCCTGGAGGATCTTCCCAGGGGGCGGGTCGGCGGTCTATAGTCCAAAACTAGCGGTGCTAATTAAGAGAGTCGCTGGTCATGGCCGGTCATCGGACCGCCCGTGCTCTCGGTCAGGAGATCTTCTCGTGCGTCCCGTCCACTTCGCGGCCGCCCGCCGCACGCCCATCGGCAAACTGCGCGGAGCGCTGTCCTCCGTCCGGCCCGACGACCTCGCCGCCGCGGTGATCCGCGGCCTGGTCGCCGAGGTGCCCGCGCTCGACCCGGCGCGCATCGATGACGTGTACTGGGGCGCCGCGAACCAGGCCGGCGAGGACAACCGCAATGTCGCCCGGATGGCCGCGCTGCTGGCCGGGCTGCCCGAGTCGGTCCCCGGCGCCACCGTGAACCGGCTCTGCGCCTCCGGCCTCGAAGCGGTCACCACCGCCGCCCGCACCATCGCCGCCGGTGAGGCCGACATCGTGGTCGCGGGTGGTTCCGAGTCGATGAGCCGTGCGCCCTTCGTGCTGCCCCGGCCCGACGAGGCCCTGCCGCACCGCATCGAGACCGTCGACACCCGGCTCGGCTGGCGGCTGGTCAACCCGGCGATGAAGGAACTCCACGGACTGCTCTCCATGGGGGAGACCGCGGAGGAGGTCGCCGCCCGGTACGGGGTCTCCCGCGAGCGGCAGGACGAGTTCGCGCTGCGCAGCCACCGGCTGGCCGCCGAGGCCCGCAAGAACGGCCATTTCGATGACGAGTTGCTGCCGGTGGAGCGCGCCGACGGGGTCGTCGTCGACCTCGACGAATGCGTGCGCGAGGACACCTCGTACGAGAAGCTCGCGCGGCTGAAGCCCGTCTTCCGGGAGGGCGGCACGGTCACCGCGGGGAACGCCTCGCCGATGAACGACGGCGCGGCCGGACTGCTGCTCGTCAGCGAGGAGGCGCTGAACGACCTCGGTCTCGAGTCGCTCGGACGGTATGTCGCCGGGGCCTCGGCGGGAGTGCACCCGGATGTCATGGGGATCGGGCCGGTCCCCGCCACGCAGAAGGTGCTCGCTCGGGCGCGGTGGAGTGTGGCGGACCTCCAGGAGGCCGAGTTCAACGAGGCGTTCGCGGCGCAGGCACTCGCGTGCGTGGACCGGCTGGGCATCGATCCGGAGCTGGTCAACCCGAGTGGAGGGGCGATTGCCCTAGGGCATCCGCTGGGTTGCTCGGGGGCACGGATCCTCACGACGCTGCTGCATCGGATGCGTCGCACGGGGGCCGAGCGGGGGCTCGCGACGATGTGTGTGGGTGTGGGGCAGGGGAGCGCTGTGCTGGTGGAGCGGCACTGAGCGCGGCGGCGATGGTGCGTTGTCGGCTGCGGGTGCTTCGTGGCGGTTCGCGCAGTTCCCCGCGCCCCTAGGTTGGATTGCCGACTGGTGAGACGGGCATGCCCCGTTGGTTGAATGTGCATAGCATCGGTCTCCGCATGGACACGATGAATCTGTGGCACATCACCGGCTGGGAGTTCGCCGCGCTGGCCTGCGCGGCGCTGCTGGTCGGTTTCTCGAAGACCGCCGTGAGCGGGGCCAACACGGTCAGTCTGGCGATCTTCGCCGCGGTGCTGCCCGCCCGTGCCTCCACCGGCGTGCTGCTCCCGGTGCTGATCGCCGGGGACGTGCTCGCCGTCCTCACCTACCGGCGGCACGCCCACTGGCCCACGCTGTGGCGGCTGTTCCCCGCGGTCGCGGCCGGAGTCGTCGCGGGCACGGTGTTCCTGATGTGGGCCGACGACGGGATCGTGCGGACGTCGATCGGGGCGATCCTGCTGCTGATGGCCGCGGTGACCGTATGGCGTCGCCGGGCCGCCGGGGCTGAGCCGGACCCGGACGCCGTGGTCACCCGCGGCGGCCGGGTCAAGGCCCGTTCCTACGGTGTGCTCGGCGGGTTCACCACCATGGTCGCCAACGCGGGCGGCCCGGTGATGTCGATGTATCTGCTCTCGGCGGGCTTTCGCAAGCTCGGTTTCCTGGGCACCTCGGCCTTCTTCTTCCTGATCGTCAATGTCTCGAAGGTGCCCTTCAGCGTGGGCCTCGGCCTGATCGACGGCCGCTCACTGCTGCTTGACGCGGCGCTCGTCGCGTTCGTGGTGCCCGGCGCGTTCATCGGCAAATGGGCTGTGAACCGGATCAACCAGCGACTGTTCGAGCAGCTCGTCATCGCGGCGACCGTCGTGGGCGGGGTCCAGCTACTGCTGCCCTGAACCGCTACGGCTGCCCCGAGCCGAGCAGCAGCGCCGGGAGACCGGCGAACGAGTCGATCACATGGTCGGGGCTGCCGCTCGCCTCGCGCAGCGTCTCCGGCAGGAACTTGCCGGTCCTGACCAGCACCCCGGTGATCCCGGCCCGCTGCGCCGCCAGTACGTCCGACTCCACGTCGTCCCCGACCATCACCGCCCGGTCCGCGGTCACCCCCAGCCGGGCCAGCGCCGCCTCGAAGAAGGCCGGCGAGGGCTTCCCCGTCACCTCCGCCTCGGTCCGCGCCGCCCGCTCAAGGCCCACCAGGAAGGCCCCGGAGTCCAGTTGCAGCCCCTGGTCGGTGCGCCAGTACAGGTTCCGGTGCATCGCGATCAGCCGCGCCCCGCGCTGGAGGTGCCCGAAGGCCCGGTTCAGCTCCGCGTACCCGAACTCCTCTCCGGCGCCCCCGACGATGACGACATCGGGCGCCTCCTCGACGAGCGTCACCCCCTCCAGGTCCTCCGCGACGTCCCCGCTGTTCAGCAGCGCGCACCGCGCCCCCGGGAAGTGCTCGGCGAGATGTGCCGCCGTCACCGAGGGCGCCGTCAGGATGTCCTCGGCCGTCACCGGGAACCCCGCATCCGCCAGCGCCCCGGCGATGGACGCTCGCGTCCGCGAGGTCGTGTTGGTGACGAGCGCGATCCCCAGCCCGGCCCCGCGGATCTCCCGCAGGGCCTCGACCGCGCCGGGGAGCGGCTGCCAGGAGACGGTGAGGACACCGTCGATGTCGATGAGCACGGCACGCACGGATTCCATGCCCGGACGATAGCGACCAGAATGCTCCGGGAGTCTCAGGGCGCGATACCGACCCCCGCGACACGGCTCCACTCCCGCTCCTGCGCGGCCGACATCGCGGGCCACCGCAGCCCGCCCGGCCGGGGCTCGACCCGCGAGGCGTAGGAGCCGGGCCGGAAGTCCGGGTCGTAGAAGCAGCCCTCGGCGCACTTGGCCGCCACCGACCGCGCCGTCGGCCGTACGTCCGTACGCACCCACCGGTCCAGCGCGGCGATCGAGTTGGCGTACTCGGCGCCGCTCAGCTCACTGTGCTCGGACTCCCGGGTGAACGTCTGCACCAGGTTCCGCTCCCGGCCCGCCCCTTCGAGCGTGGCCCGGTAGGCGGACTCGTGCTCGATGAACGCCGTCGGGTCGTCGATCGCGTGCAGGGTGAGCACCGGGACGCGGACCTCACCGGTCAGATCACTGTCGTACGACAGGTCCCGCACGGCGGTGGGATCGGCGGCGAACCGCTCGACCCCGGCGTTCAGCGCCTCGTCGTCGTGCGAACCGGAGTACCGCACACCCTCGTTGGAGAACGGGTTCCGGTCGCCCAGGCGGTCGTGCACGATGTCGCGGAAGGTGAAGGTCGCGAACCGCAGATGCGACTCCAGGGTGCGCTCCGGGATGCCGGTGACCCCGAGGATGTCGTCGAGGTTGCGCTGCTGTACGGCCGTCCGGTCCTGCGGGGCCGAGGCGTAGCCCGTGCACTCCTGGAGGCGGGCGCGCAGCCCGGCGGAGGTCATCGTGGAACCGGCGCGCAGCCCCTGCCACAGCGGGTACTGGACCTCGCTCGGCCGGGGGTGGTTCTGGCAGTAGTACTGGTAGACCACGCGCAGATCGACCCGGTAGTCATAGCCCCGCGAGCCGCCGCCGAGGACGCCGTTGGTGAGCAGCGCGCCGTCGTAGTGGCCCCGGTAGGTCTCGACGACCTTCGCGGCGACGTTCCCGCCCCACGACTGCCCGTGCACGAACGTCCGCCGCGGATCGCCGAACTCCCCGACGAACAGCCGCCGCACGCTCTCGGTGTCCGCCGCCGCCATCCGGGTGCCGTAGCCGCCCCGCCGGTACGACGAACCGGCCCAGGCGTACCCCTCGTCCACCATGACCGACCAGCGGCCCAGGTCGTCGAGGCTGCGCGCGGGGTCGGAGGCCGCGCCCAGATCGGGGCCGCCGTGGGCGTGGACGACCAGGGAGCCGTTCCAGTCGGCGGGGACGGCGATGGCGTAGTGGGCGCCGTTCGCGTCCTGCCCGGTGTAGCAGGTGGCCTTCTCGGCGATCGGTGCCGGACAGGCGGTGGCCGTGAGTCCTTCGGTGGCCGCGCCGGCCGGTGCGGCACCGGCCAGGGCACCCACGGTCAGGGTTGCCAGACAGGCGGCAAGGCCCCGTCTCAGGGCGCGTGTTGTGGTCCCGTTCAAGGCGCTTCTCCTCGTCTTCTTCGACGTCGCGGCGTGATGCTAGGCAGCGCCGGGGGAGGAGGAACACCGTCTGATCGTTTGTGTTCATAGAGTTCGCCGGGGGCGCCCGGGGGCATGGGCCCCGTCCGCCCGGCCGTAGGCTCGCCCCATGTCCCCGCACGTCCTGATCCTCGGCGGCACCACCGAGGCCCGCGAACTGGCCGCCGCGCTCACCGCGCTCCCCGGGCTGCGCGTCACCACCTCGCTCGCGGGCCGGGTGTCACGGCCGGGCACCGTCACCGGCGAGGTGCGCATCGGGGGCTTCGGCGGTGCGGAGGGCCTCGCGCGGTGGCTGCGCGAGGAGCACGTGGACGCCCTCGTCGACGCCACCCATCCCTTCGCCGCCGCCATCACCGCGAACGCGGCCCGCGCCGCCGCGGCCACCGGCGTCCCGGCGGTCGTGCTGCGCCGCCCCGGCTGGCGGCCCGGACCCGAGGACCGCTGGCATCCGGTGCCCTCCCTGGAGGCGGCCGCCGACCTGCTGCCGAGCCTCGGCCGCCGGGTCTTCCTGACCACCGGCCGACTGGGCCTCGCGGCCTTCGCCCACCTGACGGACCTGCACTTCGTCGTACGGTCGGTGGACCCCCCTGAGCCACCGCTGCCGCCCCGCACCGAAGTCCTGCTGGCCCGCGGCCCGTTCACCGTCGACGACGAGACCGCCCTCCTCTCCGCCCACTGCGTCGACGTCCTGGTGACGAAGGACAGCGGCGGATCGGCGACCTCCGCGAAACTCACGGCGGCCCGGCACCTCGCGCTGCCGGTGGTGGTCGTACGACGCCCTCCGCTGCCCGAGGGAGTGACGGCGGTGCCGGACGTGCCCGCGGTCCTGGAGCGGCTCGGGCTCAGCCCTCGATGACCGAGGCGCGCATCCGGTCGATGGCGCGCAGCACCTCGGCACGGTTCTTGGCGCTCTTCACCCACGCGGGCAGCCTGCCGACACAGGTCATCTTCCGGCCGTGCTCGTACCAGGGGTCCCGCTCCCGCAGGTCGGCCGCGACGAACCGGCGGATCAGATCGAGGTGTTCGAGGCTGTACGCCCACAGCTCACCGTGCCGGGTCGCGCCCCGCAGCCACAGCGTCGGCCAGGTGCCCCGCGCGACGGGCCCGCACGCGCCGCAGGAACGGCAGATCACCCGGGCCCGTGCGAAGTGCGCGACCCGGTCGCAGCGAGGGCAGCGGACCAGCACCGAGTCGCGGAAGGCGTGGTCGGTGATGCCGGGGTCGTGGAAGCGGACGGGGGCGGGGGACATGGGCCGATCATGACGGCGACCGGCGTCGCGCGGCAATCGGGTTTCAGCGGGCGCCCACGGCCTCCGTCTGCCCGAGACTGCTCGGCAGTCCGCTGCTGAGGTCCTCCTTCAGGAGGCGCTTGGCGATGGTGTCGACGGCGGCGCGCAGGGCCGTGCCCGAGGGGCGGCCGATGTCCTGCTCGACCTGACTCATCAGCCAGGCGCCCCAGGCGTCGGTGATGACCTCGGCCTCGCGGGCGCCCGCCACGGTGTGCGAGAGCAGTGAGCCGTCGCGGGTCAGATAGCCCTCGTCCACCATCCGGTCGAAGACCGGCAGCAGCACCTCCGGCGGCACATGGCGACGGGCGGCGATCAGCCCGAGGCTCGCATGGCCGACCACCCGGTTCAACAGCTCCACCTGCATCACCGCCCAGGCACCGGCCACGTCGAGCCGGGTGTCGGACCCCTGCACCAGCCGACGCGCGGTGTCCAGGTCCGTACTGCCGATGATCTTCGCCACGGAGGCCTCCAGGACCGCCTGCGAGTCGGCGCCGCGCGGCTGCGCGAACCCCTCGCCCATGTCGGTGGAGCCCATCCGGGCGCTGTCGCGCAGCTGGACCTGCTTGAGGAAGAGCGAGACGACGAAGCCGATGGCCGCGACCGGCACCGTCCACAGGAACACCGTCTGGAGTGTGTCCGCGTAGGCGTCGACGATCGGCGCGGCCACCGCCGACGGCAGTTCGTGCAGGCCCTCGGGACTGGTCGCCGCCTGTGCCACGATCGCCGGATCGGCACCGGGCACCGCGGATGCCTCGGCGATGCCCTGGCGCAGGTTGGGGGCGAGGCTGTTGGTGTAGATCGTGCCGAAGACGGCCGTACCGAAGGAACTGCCCAGCGTGCGGAAGAAGGTGACGCCGGAGGTCGCGGTGCCGAGGTCGGCATAGTCGACGGTGTTCTGCACGGCGATCGTCAGCACTTGCATGCACAGGCCGATACCGGTGCCGAGCACGAACATGTACAGCGACTCCAGCCAGGCCCCGGTCTCCGGCCCCATCAGGGACATCAGATACAGGCCGACGCCCATCACCAGCGAGCCGACGATCGGGAACAGCCGGTACTTGCCGGTCTTGCTGACCACGTTGCCGCTGAACACCGACGCGATGAGCAGGCCGATCACCATCGGCAGCGTCCGTACCCCGGAGACCGTGGCCGAGTCGCCGTCGACGTACTGGAGATAGCTCGGCAGATACGTCATCGCGCCGAGCATGGCGAAGCCGACGATGAAGCTCAGGACCGAGCAGACGGTGAAGACCGGGTTGCGGAACAGCCGCATGGGCAGCATCGGCTCGGCCGCGCGGGTCTCCACCCAGCAGAACAGCCCGAGGGCGATCACCCCGCCGACGAACAGGCCGACGATGACGCCGGAGCCCCACGCGTACTCGTTGCCGCCCCAACTCGTCGCCAGGATCAGCGCGCTGGCGCCGATCGCGACGAAGGCGATGCCGAGATAGTCGATGATCGGCCGTGAGGCCGCCTTGACGACGGGGATGGTGCGGGCGGCGGCGAAGACGACGACGATCGCGATCGGGACGTTGACGTAGAACGCCCAGCGCCAGGTCAGATGGTCGGTGAACAGCCCGCCCAGCAGCGGCCCGATGACCGTGGCCACCCCGAACACCGCGCCGATCGCGCCCTGGTACTTGCCGCGTTCGCGCAGCGGGATCACATCGGCGATCAGCGCCATCGAGGTGACCATCAGGCCGCCCGCGCCGATGCCCTGCATCGCCCGCCACAGGATCAGCAGGGTCATGTTCCCGGCGAGGCCGCACAGGAACGAGCCCGTGATGAACACGATCGCCGAGACCTGGAAGACGACCTTGCGGCCGAACATGTCACCGAACTTGCCGACCAGGACGGTGGATACGGTCTCGGCGAGCAGGTAGGACGTCACCACCCACGACATGTGCTCGGCGCCGCCGAGGTCCGACACGATCGTCGGCAGCGCGGTACCGACGATCGTCTGGTCCAGGGCGGCCAGCAGCATACCGAGCATGATCGTCACGAAGACGATGTTGCGGCGGCGTCTGTCGAGCAGGGGCGGATCGGCGGCGGGCGACCGTGCGGCTTCCTCGGCGACTGTCACGAGGTCACGATCACACCGGCGCTCCCGCCCCGCATGCCGGGGCGGACCGCGCGGGTGGCTCAGCCGTTGCCGTGCTCGTCCCGGGGGTTGCGGCGCAGCAGATACGTGTCCATGATCCAGCCCTTGCGCTCCCGGGCCTCGGCGCGCAGCCGCTCGATCCGGGGCGCCGCCTCCGCGATCGGCCCGGAGGCGAGGATCTCGTCCGGGGTGCCTATGTAGGCGCCCCAGTAGATGTCGATGTCCTGGTCGGTGTACTGCCGGAAGGTCTGGTGGGCGTCGAGCATCACCACCACGTCGTCCACGCCCTCCGGGAACCCCTCCGCCAGCCGCCGCCCGGTGGTGATCTGCACGGGACGCGCGACCCGGTTGAGCCCCGTCCGGTGCCGGGCGACGAGCGCGGAGACACTGCTGATCCCGGGGACGACGTCGTACTCGAAGACCACCCGGCCCCGCTCCAGCACCTCCTCCAGAATCCCGAGCGTGCTGTCGTAGAGGGCCGGATCGCCCCAGACCAGGAAGGCGCCGGTCTGCTCCTCGCCCAGCTCCTCGGTGATCATCCGCTCGTAGATGTCCGCGCGGGCGCTGCGCCAGTCGCCGACCGCGGGGGAGTAGGCGGACCCGCCGGCCGAGCGGTCCCGCTCCGGGTCGCGCGCCTCGACCACGCGGTACGTCCCCTCAGGCACATGTGCGTCCAGCATGTCCCGGCGCAGCTGGGTGAGGTCCGACTTCACCTCGCCCTTGCCCAGGACGAAGAACACGTCCGTGTTGCGCAGCGCCCGGACCGCCTGGAGGGTCAGCTGGTCGGGGTCGCCCGCGCCGATACCGATGACATGAATCTTTCGCACGCCCCGAGTCTGCCGCACCCCACTGACAGCGCCGACACCGCCCGCGCTAAACCAGTCGCGGCGCGCACTCCGCGGCGTCGATCACGACTGTGCCGCTCTCCACGGTCCGCGCCAGCTGCCGCGCCCAGTCGGTCACCGCCGCCAGATCCATCCCGTACGGCCGCTGCTGCCCGGACGCCGTGGCCCACTCCTCGACCGCACCCGCGCCACGCCGGAGCAACCGGGCGCCGCCGGTGACGTTGCCGCGAGCGGCGTGGGTGAGTCCCACGGCGAGCTGGGCGAGCCCCCGCCACAGCCCACGCTCCTCCTCCGGCCCCGACTTCCAGGCGTCCTCGAAGACCTCGTGCGCGTGGAAGGGCCTGCCCGCGTCCAGCAGCTCCTGCGCCTCGGCGACGGACTCCTCAGGTGCGCGGACGATCCCCTCGGGCTGCCGGGCCACGCCCTGCGCGCCGTACGGCAGGGGCCGCCCGAGCCCGTCCCGGGGCCGCGCGTTGCGCGCCCGCCCCTCGGCGTCCCGGTCCCGTGCGTTCGACGATGTGCTGCCCATACGCCGATTGTGCCGCGCCCGGTGCCCCCTTCGGCGCCACCCCCGGTGTGGGGTAAAGTGCTGTTCGCGCGATCACACACCTCACCGTGTGTGAGCGCACCGGGACGTGGCGCAGCTTGGTAGCGCACTTGACTGGGGGTCAAGGGGTCGCAGGTTCAAATCCTGTCGTCCCGACGGTGCGAAGGGTCTTCACGGACGAGAGTCCGTGAGGGCCCTTTTCGTATGCTGTGAGTAAGGCGCTTCTGCGGGGTGACCACCATGGCACTGTTCCGTGATCGGGGGCATGCGGGGAGGGAGCTGGCCCGGGAGCTGCGGGAACGGGGCGATCTGGCGGATCCCGTGGTCCTTGCGCTGCCCCGGGGCGGGGTGGCCGTGGCCCAGGAGGTCGCCCGGGCGCTGGACGCCCCGCTGGACGTCCTCGTCGCGCGGAAGATCGGGGCGCCCTTCCACGAGGAGTTCGGCGTCGGGGCGATCTGCGGTGACGACCCCCCGGTGTTCGACGAGTGGACCCTCGGGCGGCTCGGGCTCACCGAGGTCGCGCTGGAACCCGTCGTGGCCCGCGAACGCGCGGAACTGCGCCGCCGCGAGCAGCTCTACCGGAGCGGCCGACCCGCCCTCGACCTGCGCGGACGTACTGTCGTCGTGGTCGACGACGGACTCGCCACCGGAGTGACCGCCCGCGCCGCGCTGCGCTGGATCCGTGGCCGTTCACCCGCGCGGGTGCTGCTGGTGGTGCCGGTCGGCTCGCCCGAGGGCGTGGCCCTGATGGGCCCGGAGGCCGACGAGGTGATCTGCCCGCACCGGCCGGTCGACTTCATGGCCGTCGGACTCTGGTACGACGACTTCGAGCAGCTCACGGACGCCGATGTGCTGGCCGCGCTGCACACGGGCGCCGAGGGCCGTTCGGCCGGTGATGGTAGAAGCGGACCATGAGCCATTCCTCTCTTCCCGGTGTTCCTGGTGTTCCTGGAGTCGACACTCCCGACCGCCGCGGCCGTACCGGACTCGACCGGACCGGTCTCGATCTGACCGGCAACCCGCGCGTGAAGGTGCGGGACGTGCGACTGCTCGCCAGCCACTGGTACGTCGAGCGGACCACGACGTTCGACTTCCGGCACGCCGACGGCACCTGGAGCACCCAGGAGCGCGAGACCCACGACCGCGGCAACGGCGCCACGATGCTGCTGTACGACGCCGAACGCGGAACGGTGCTGCTCACCCGCCAGTTCCGCTTCCCGGTCTATGTCAACGGCCACCCCGACGGGATGCTCGTCGAGACCCCGGGCGGACTCCTCGACGACGAGGACGAGCACCCCGAGATCGCCGTACGGCGCGAGGTGGTGGAGGAGACCGGCCACACCATCGGGGCGGTACGGCATGTGTTCGACGTCTATATGAGCCCCGGGTCGGTCACCGAGCGGGTGAGTTTTTACGCGGCCGAGTACGGGCCGTCCACCCGCACCCATGAGGGCGGTGGCCTGGACGAGGAGGGCGAGGACATCGAGATCCTCGAACTGCCCTTCCCGAGGGCCCTGGAGATGATCCGGACCGGGGAGATCGCCGACGCCAAGACGATCATGCTGCTCCAATGGGCGGCGCTGGAGGGGCCGTTCGCGCGCTGAACGGCTCCCGTTGAGACGCCTCCCGTCGAGAGCCCGTGCTGTGTCAGCGCTGTGTCAGTGCGCGCCGGCGAAACGGTCGATCACCGCGTCCACCCCGGCTGCCAGGCCGTCGGGCCCGCCCCGCTCGGCGAGGACCGGGGTGATCGCACGGAGCGTGGGCACCTCCTGGGGCGGCATGCGATGCAGACCGAGCCGGAAGGCGGGATCCGGTTCGTCGGGGTTGTCGACCATGGCTCGCAGTTCCACGGACACATAACCGAGCACCCATGCGGTGAAGGCATGGAAGACGACGGCGGTGCGCTCCTCGTCGAACCCCGCCCCCCGGAGCAGGGCGAGCACCCGCTCATGGTTTCTGAGGACGGCCAGCGGCCTCCGGGCCAGCGGAACCGCCATCATGCGCGTGGCGATGAGCGGCACCACCTCAGGGTGGGCGACGCAGACCTCGTACGTCATCAGGGCGATTCGGTGAAGGTCGGCCCGCCACTCGGGGCTCTCGGTTCCGGGGCTCTCGGCGGGTGCCGCCCGTCCGGTGGACGTCTCGGCGAGACGGTCCTCCAGCTCCAGGTACAGGGCCTCGACCAGCCCGTCGAGCAGCGCGTCCTTGCTGGCCGCATAGCGGTACAGGGCCATGGCCTCGACGCCGAGTGCGGAGCCCAGGCGGCGCATGCTCAACGCGGAGAGACCTTCACGGTCGACCAGTTCCAGGGCGGCGGCCAGCACCCGCTCCCTGCTGAGCCTGCCGTGCCGCCCCCGGTCGCTCGCGCGTCGAGCCGGGCCCGGTTCCGGGTCTTTCTTCATGCGCCCTCTCCCTCTTGGCTCGACCTCACGACTGATGGGTGACACCGAAGTGTACGGCGTAAACGTACATGCTATATCCTTGGAGTGCGGCAAGGTGCATGTCGGCGTACGCCGATCATGAGTTCACCCATCGAGGATTACGCTCTCATCAGTGACCTGGAAACCGCCGCAATGGTGGGCAGGGACGGGTCCATCGACTGGTTGTGTCTGCCTCGGTTCGACTCTCCCGCCTGTCTGGCCGCGCTGCTGGGAACCCAGGCCAACGGTTTCTGGCGGGTGGCTCCGCGTACGGGCGGGCACTGCACGCGCCGGGCCTACCGGCGGGACACGCTGGCCCTGGAAACCGAGTGGCGCAGCGGGGCCGACGCAGTGCGCGTCACCGACTTCATGCCCCCGCGTACGCAATCGCCATGCGTGGTCCGGGTCGTCGAGGGGGTCTCGGGTTCCGTGCGCATGCGCAGTGAACTGCGGCTGCGGTTTCACCAGGGGCGTGTCGTGCCGTGGGTGCGGGAGGCCGACGTCGGCACGGTCTCGGTCGCCGGGCCCGACGCCGTATGGCTGCATGCCGACGGGCCGGTACACGTACCCGACCGGCAGGACCCCACCGTGCTCGACTTCACGGTCCCGGCCGGTCAGCGGCTTGCGCTGACCCTCGTATGGTCGCCGTCCCACCTGCCCGGGGCGCCGCCTCCGCTGTCCGTCCCGGCGGAGACGGCGCTGAAGGAGACCACCGACTACTGGCGGCGCTGGGCCGCCCAGTGCCGCTACGAGGGGCCCTGGCGGGACGCGGTGGTGCGGTCCCTCATCACCCTCAAGGCGCTTACCTACGCTCCGACCGGCGGCATCGTCGCGGCGCCGACCACCTCGCTGCCCGGATGCATCGGAGGCGAGCGCAACTGGGACCACCGGTACTGCTGGCTGCGCGACTCCACACTCACCCTGTCCTGCCTGCTGCGCAGCGGCTACCGGGGCGAGGCCACGGCATGGCTGAACTGGCTGATGCGGGCCATCGCGGGCGACCCCGCCCACCTGCAGACCGTGTACGGCGTCGGGGGACAGCGGCTCCTGCACGAGACCGAGGCGCCCTGGCTGACCGGCTACGAGCGATCGCAGCCGGTCAGGTTCGGGAACTCGGCGGAGAACCAGTTCCAGCTGGACGTGTACGGCGAGGTGCTGGACACACTCTGTCTTTCGCTGCGGGCCGGGATACCCCTGCCCGCCCGCGTGTGGAGCCTGGTGGAGGCACTGATGAGCCACCTTCTCCTGCACTGGCGCGAACCCGATCAGGGCATGTGGCAGGTGCGCGGTCCGAGGCGGCAGTTCGTTCATTCCAAGGTCATGACCTGGGTGGCCGCCGACCGGGCGTTGCGCATGGGTGAGTTGCTGGGCCGGAACGGCTCCTCGGACAAGTGGCGGGAGCTGCGGGACGAGGTGCACCGGGAGGTGTGCCGGGAGGGTTGGGACGCGCGGCAGGGGTCGTTCGTGCAGTCCTACGGCTCCTCGGCCCTGGACGCCTCGGCGCTGCGGATCCCGAGGCTCGGCTTCCTGCCGCCCCGGGACAAGCGGGTGCGGGGCACCGTTCGCGCCGTACAGCGGCTCGACCACGGGGGGTTCGTCCACCGGTACGGCCCCGGAGGCCAGGGCGTGCACGAGGTGGACGGCGTGCGGGGTCCCGAGGGCACCTTCGTGGCGTGCACCTTGTGGTACGCCGAGGCCCTCGCCGCCACGGGGCGGCGCGGACAGGCCCGGGAGGTCTTCGAACGGGCCCTCGCCGTCCGCAATGACGTCGGTCTGCTCGCCGAGCAGTGGGACCCGGACGCGGGCCGTCAACTGGGCAACGCGCCGCAGGCGTTCAGCCATGTCGCTCTGGTGGAGACGGCGTTCGCCCTGTCATCGGGGCCGTCCCACGGCGAACCGGGAGTGCACGGTTCTCATGGGGAGTCGGCATAGCCGTGCGGGTTGAGGCGCTGGAAGCGCCAGGCGTCCCGGCACAGCTCGGCGAGCGACCTGGTGGGCCGCCAGCCCCAGGCCCGCCGCACCGCGCTGGAATCGGCGACGCGTTCCGCGACGTCTCCCGGGCGGCGCGGCCCGATCTCGTACGGGATGGGCCTGCCGCACTCCCTGGAGAACGTGGCGACGAGGTCCAGGACGGAAACGCCCTCACCGGTGCCGAGGTTGTACACGCGCATACCCGGTTCGTCGCCGAGGCGGTCGAGCGCGAGGCGGTGCGCCTCGACGACGTCCATGACATGGAGATAGTCGCGGATCGCGGTTCCGTCGCGGGTCGGCCAGTCGTTGCCGAAGACCTCGAGCCGCTCGCGCCGGCGGTCGGCCACCTGGGCGAGGTACGGCATCAGATATCCCGGCGTGGCGTGGGGATCCTGGCCGAGCTGTCCGCTCGGGTGGGCGCCGGCCGGGGTGGAGCACCGCAGGCTCAGCACGCTGTACTCGGGATGGCGGCGGCAGACATCGGCGAGGATCTGCTCACAGATCCACTTCGAGGCCGCGTACGGGTTGGCCGGCCGGGCGGGGGTGGACTCGTCGAGCGGACCGGGCCCGGCGTCGCCGTAGACGGCGCAGGACGACGGGTACATGAGCCGGTGCACCCCGTGTTCGTGCATGACGCCCAGCAGGGCGGTCGTGCCGCCGACGTTGGCGTCGTAGTACTCGATGGGCATCCGCGTCGACCTGCCCCCGGCCTTGTGCGCGGCGAAGTGCACAACGGCGTCCACGGAGTGGCGGTCGAAGACGGCCGACAGGGCGTGTCGATCACGGATGTCCAGCTCGTAGACGGCACCGACGAAGCGGCCGGCGATCCGTTCGATGCGGGCGAAGACCTGTGGAGTGCTGTTGGAGTAGTCGTCGACCACGATCACCTCGTAGCCGTGATCGAGGAGTTCCACGCAGGCATGACTGCCGACGAAGCCGGCCCCGCCGGTGACCAGTACGGTCGACGGCGTCCACGGAGCTTCACTTCCCTCGGCTGGTCTGCCTGCCATGGCAGGGCACCTTTGCTGCCTAGTACCGTATGTTTACGACGTATATGTACAACTCTCGGGCACCTTGTCCCTGGAGTCAAGGACCCGCTGGCCGGGGCCTCGTCCGTGGCGCGGCGCACTAGCGGCCCGACGCCGCCAGGTGCCGTGCCAACCGCGGGGAAGCGAACTCCGTGCCGCACACGAAACGCATGACGGGGCCGTACGAAGCGGCGGCGGGCAACCCGGTGAAGTACAGCCCTGGTACCGACGAGCGGTATCCGGCGCCCAGCTTCGGCGTCCCCCTGCTGACCGCCAGTTCCGTGCGCAGCTCAGGGCTGAGGAAGTCCATGGCGGCGATGTCGACCCGGTATCCGGTGCCCGCGATCAAGTGGTCGGCCGACAGGTGGCGGGTACGGCCGTCTTCGGTCCGGACGGTCAGCACCGGACGCCGGCCGGGCGCGTCCGCACGGATGATCCGGTCGACCTCGGTGATCTCGGTCCTGCCCTCGAAGCGGTCGCGCAGCCACCAGGCTCCGAGGGGGCCGAGCACCCGGCGCACGAGGTGGTGACGGAGTCGGGCAGGGAGGAAGCGGTAGGGATGCGGGTAGTAGCAGAGCGCCCACAGGGACCAGGCCCGGCCGAAGGGTGACCGGGGGCGGAACCGCGGCTGGTCCCAGGGCGGCGCACCGAACCCGACTCTGCCGTGCCCGCGAGTCACCACACGTACGCGCGCTCCCGCCTCGGCCGCCAGCGTCGCCGTCTCCAGGGCGGACTGACCGGCACCTACGACCATGAGGTCCTGGCCGGAGAACCGGCTGAGGTCGGAGTGCTGGGAGGCGTGCGAGACGGGGCCGGCCGGCGACGGGCCGTCCGGTGCGGCGCCCGCGAGTTCCGGCGGGAGGTGGGCGAGGCCCGACAGGCCGGTCGCCACGACGACGGCCCGTGCGGTGAACAACTCGCCCGAGGACAGCTTCAGTTCGAAGCCCGCGGAGGTGGATCCGGGCCGGTCACCGCCGCGCCGGTCCACGGAGACCACCCGCACCCGCTCCAGCTCCGGTACGAGCTGTTGCTGGAACCATTCCCCGTAGGCGATGAACGTCTCGATCGGGATGATGTCGTCGTCCTTCACTAGCCGGGGTGTCCCGGCCGCATCGCAGTAGTCGACGAGGGTGTGTCCGGGCTGGGGCGCGTCGATGTTGCTGGCGGCGGGCGTCGACTTGAGGAGCATGCCGGCCGGCATGTGGTCGCGCCAGCTCACCATGGGTTCGCCGAACACGCGTACCGGAACGCCGAGTGCCCGCAGATGGGCGGCGGTGGACAGGCCGAACGGTCCCGCACCGATGATTGCTGTCGGAGTATTCACGGAGTCCCTCCCAGGACGTCGGACGGCCTTCGTCTCTTGGTGGGCCGACGCAGGTGGCGGGCATGACGGGTCGAACTGGTCATGTTGCTGCGGCGGTTGGTGCGCCACAGCTGCAACAGGTGCTGGGCGCCCGGACGCACGACGCGCGCGAGCATCGTGAGGAACGGCAGCGGATCGTCACGCGCGAGCCACGCCAGCTCGGTGCCGTTCGCGCGCGCCGGGGCGTGCGGCGTCGTATAGCCGCTGCGGCGGTAGGCGAACAGGGCGGGCAGGTCGATGTTCTCCACGATGAAGCGGTGACCGGCTCGCTGTTCCCCCGCGGGAACGGTCCGTCCGGTCAGATCCAGATGCATGGCGCGGACGACGTCGACCCCCGATTCGCTCTCGAACAGGCGGAACTGGGCGCCCATGCGCGGGTTGAAGTCGAGGAGTTTGTACTGACCATCGCGGCGGTCGAACCGCAGGTCGAGGTCGATGATGCCGGCGAAGCCGATCCGTTTGATGAATCGCGCGACGAGGTCGGCGAGTTCCGGGTTGTCGACGACGTACGCGTTCGCCGTCATCCCCGCGTGCGGCGGCCAGGAGCGCACCTTGACCCCGGTGAACATCGCCAGCGCGGTGGAGGCGGTGTCGAAGTAGGCATGCACGATCCAGTCCTCGGCGTCCTCCCTCGGCAGGTACTCCTGAAGGATCACGCCGGGACGCTCGCCCCACTCGCGGGCCAGGGCGAGCAGGCCCTCGCGGGTGGCGATACGGGTGGTGCCGTTCACGGCCGGCCGGGTGCGCCGTACGAACGCCTCACGGTTCTTGGCCACCATCGGGAAGCGGGCCTTCGCGGCCAGGGCGACGATCTCCTCGTACGACTGCGGGAAAGCGGCCGACGGGCTGGCGATGCCGTGCTCCACACACAGTTCGTGCAGCCCCTGTTTGCTGGCGAGGCGGCGAGGCAGCGCGGGATCGACGCGCGGGAAGAGGAAGAGGTCCCTCAACTCGTCCTGGTGCTCCGCGATCAGGACGGCGGCCTCCTCGTCGGTGGGTATCGGCACGGTGGGGCGCCCGATGCGCCGGCCGATGCGCACCAGCCCCTCGACGAGCCGCTCGGCGTCCTCCGTGCCGGTGGTCGGCCAGACGAACGCGCGCTCCAGGAAACGGGACGAGGCCGCGGGCGTGCAGCGGTCCTCGGTGATGGCGTACATCGGCACGCCCAGCCTGCCCAGGCTGCGAATCGCGCCCACCCCGCCGTGGTGCAGCGGATAGTCGCCGACCTTCACGATCAGGCCCGGTGTTTCACGGTCGGCCAGGAAGGGCCTACCGGCAGATTCTGTGGCCATGGATCTCTCCGCCTGTCCTCAGGGGCTCTTGAGCCAGCGCACTTGATAACCGTCCAGGTCGACGGTCCGGCCCTCGATCTCGGCTCGGACGGGCCGGTCGCGCGTGTTGACGACGAGCATCGCCGTGTCATCAGCGAGGACCCGCACGCTCGCGGCGTCGTCGGCTGCCACGTCCACCCGCCGGTACGTGGTACCGGGCGGGAACTCCTTGTCGAAGCGGCGTATCAGGTCGAGCGTCGGCTGCGCCCGGCCGCCGCTGCCGTCGGTGAGTTCGGTGCTGCGCCACAGACAGCGGGCGCAGCGGCCGCTACGGTCCTGCGGGTTCCAGTAGAAGCCCGTGGTGGCGCCGCCCTTGACCATGGCGATCAGTCCGGCCGCCTGCAGGGCGTGATCGAGCGGTTCGCTCACCTGGCTCTCGCTGCCTGTCCGCTCGACGTAGTACTCGGCCCACCACAGGGGCAGGGACGTCTGTTGCCGCACCCACCGGCCGACGGCCGTGAACTTGTCGGTGGCCCGGAACTCGTCCGGTACCGCCTCGTCGTTGCGGGTGCGGCTGGCACCGTCGACGGCGATGAAGTCCGCCCCGGCCTTGTGCCGGTTCCAGTACCGGAAGGCGTCGAGGACGCGCTGGTCGACGCTACCCCAAGGGCCCTTGAGGTCTGAGGCGTATGTCTCGACCCCGGGTGGATGGCTGTCCATGGTCAGGTACGGCCCGCCCACGAGGTTGTCCTTGTTCACCTTCTTCAGGGCCCGGTAGACCTTGTTGTACAGGGCCGTGTACCCCTCGTAGTCCCAGCGGTTCTTCCGCTCGTCGAAGAACCCCTTGAACTCGTTCCAGACGATGAAGTGCCGTACGTCCGGGTAGCGTTCGGCGACGGTCGCGGCGAGAGCGGCGAAGTCGTCGTAGTGTTCGGGGTTCGGGGCCGCTTCCAGACGCGACCAGTCCGTGTGGCCCGGCGTGCCGCCCTTCATCCAGTCCGGGGCACAGCACAGGGTGATGACCGGCGTGCCGCCGGTCTTCCTGATGAGGTCGATACGGCGGTCCAGGGCCGCGAAGTCGTAGCGGCCGGGCCAGGCTTCAGGATTGGTGGCGCCCCAGCCCATGAGGTGCTGGTTCTGCGGGAGTGACCGCGCGGACAGGGCCTTCCGCGCGGTCCTGAGGGCCTCGGGGCTGCCCACGTCGGCGCTGTACTGGGTGTGGGTCAGTCCCCAGCCGAGCGACGCCTTGGGCGGTGCGGTCGCCGGGCCGGACGTGCACGACAGGACGGGGGCGAGTACCACGGTGACCACTCCTAGGGCGACGAGCCGGGTTCGTCGGCGGACCGGCCCCGCGGCCGGGGCCGAATCCGGCCGGCCGGTGTCAGACATGTGCCCGGGATGCCTTCCGCATCAGTCGGCGGGAGCCCCGGACCAGGGCGTATCCCTGGGTCAGGGCGCGGTCCCGGGCGAAGTTGCGGGCGATGGCGCGCCCTTCCACAAGCCGTGCGAACTCCTCGATTCCGGTGCTGCGCCGTACCGTCATCCGCCGCAGCGCAAAGGGACTTTGGTCCGGGGCCGCCGCAGCGTTGCCCACCACCAGGGCCTGGGTGAAGCCGGCCGCGCGCACCGCCTGGCGCACCCGGCGGTCGGAGTAGCCGTACGGGTAGGCGAAAGACGCGGGCGGGGTGCCGAGCTGCTCGGTGATGATCTCCTTGCAGCGCCCCAGCTCGTCATGGAGGGCGTCGGTGGGGATCTGGTCCAGTTGCGGGTGGCTGTGGCTGTGCCCGCCGATCTCGACGCCCTCCGCGGCGAGCTCGCGCACCTCGTCCCAGCCGAGCATGGTGTCGAGGGCGGCGCCGTGGATCTCGTGCGGGCCGCGAAGCCATCCCGTGGCGACGAACAGGGTGGCGGTGAACCGGAATTCGCGGAGCGTGTCCAGGGCGTTCCGGTGGACCCCCAGATAGCCGTCGTCGAAAGTGATCAGCACGCACCGGCGCGGCAGGGGCAGTTCGCCGCGCCAGGCAGCGGCGAGCTGGGCCGTCGTCATCGTGGTGTACTCACGCTCGGCGAGCAGCCGCATCTGTTCGGCGAACGCGTCCGGGGAAACGGACAGGGCTCGCATCGATGACGCGGGTGTCTGCGCGACCGAGTGGTACATCAGGATGGGCACCGAGGTCATCTCGGGAAGCTCCCTTGTGCCACCCGGTCCACGCGGCCCGTGGTCGGGCACGGACGGCACCTCCGGGATGTGGAAAGGGGATCTGTTGCCGCGGCCTCGGATCGTGCCGACCGCGTATCCGGCCGCCGCCGACACCACCCCGGTCACGATGGCTCCCGCGCGGCCCGCACCTCCCCGGCGCCCCAGCAGTGTGTCGCGCAGCCCGCGCGCCACCCCGGCAGGGAGCACCCGGGTGGTGTAGCGGCGCTCCGACTCAAGGCCCTTGCCCATCCCCACGTGCCGGGTGACCTGGGCCTTCGACAGTCCCTCGGCGTACGTGCGATGGCGGAAGTAGCTGAAGCGCTCCCGGGCGGCGGGGACCTTGTGGTGGATGACCGCCCGGTCGTCCAGGAGGAGTACCGCCTCGGGCCTGGCGTTTGTCAGCCGGATGCAGAACTCGGTCTCCTCGCAGCCCAGTGGGTGCTTGTCGCCGTCGCGTCCGATGCCGGTGGCGAAGCCGCCCACCGCGTCGAAGGCCGTCCTGCGGTAGGAGGCGTTCCCGCCGAGCACATTGCGGACCGGCGCCCGCCCTCGGGGCAGCCCCTTGTACGCGCCGCCGACGACCCAGTCGAACTCCGCGGGGAACCAGGCGGGGCGATGACCCGAGGCCCACGCCGGCACGGTGCGGCCGCCCACCGCCATCACTCGCGGATCGATGTACGCCGACGCCATGTGCCGCAGCCAGTCCGGTTCCGCCACCGCGTCGTCGTCGAGGAAGGCGACGACCGTGCCCCGGGACGCGGCGATCCCGGAGTTGCGGCCTGCGGACAGGCCCCGCGGGCCCGTGTTGGCGAGCACCCGGACCGGCGGACCGCGATGTTCGACGGTCCGGTGGTTGTCGTACCGACGCTCGAGCCGATCGAGCAGCTTCCGGTTGTGGTCGACGACGAGCAGTATTTCCGACGCGGCCCTGGACTGTCGGCGTACCGAGTCCACGGCGGCAAGGATGTCCGCCCAGCGGTCCTCCGTGTACACGCAGATCACTACGGAGATGTCGGTTCGTGTCATGGTCTTCTCCTTGCCCGGGGCTCGGTCCTGTGCCGGCACGGGGTCGCCGGGCCGAGAATCGTCCGGCCACGCGTTCTCCGGACCCGGGAACAGCCAGTGCGACCGCCGGATCAGGAGGTAGACGGCCAGCAGGCACTCGGCCGCGAGCCAGGCAGTGCCTGCTCCGGCGAGTCCGAGAACCGGCAGCAACAGATGTGACAGGCCCAGTACCAGCACGCACAGCGTCAGCTGCAACCCGACCACCAAGCGCAGTTGACGACGCACGCGGGCCACGTCGATGGCCAGGCTCACCAGGGTGTTCGGGAGCGCCGACAGGGCGAGCAGCCGTAGCAGCGTGGTGCCCTCTTGCGCGTACTGAGGGCCGAAGAACGAGAGCAGTGTCGGCGCGAGGACGATGATCGCCACCGCGGCGCAGGCCATCGCCAGCGCCGAGTGGCGCAGCACCCGAATCGCGTGCCGCGTCAGCTGCCGGGGGTCGCGCGCCGACTCCACGATCAGGGAGCTCCCCATGTTCGCCACCAGCAGGTAGGGGATGCAGCCGACGGACCAGGCGATCTGGAAGTAGGCACTGTGGTCGGCACCCATGGTGTTCAGCACCAGTAGGGGGACCAAGCTGTAGGCGGCTATGCGGAACAGCGAGCCGACGTAGTCCGCGGCCGCGTACCCGACCAGGCGGGGCGGGCGTTCCGCGTCCCGGGCCTCCCTCTCGTGGCGGGGCACCGCGCGGCGCAGCAGGACGTAGTTGGCCACGACGACGGCCACCACGAGGGCGCCGGCCCACGAGATCAGGATGCCGGCGAAGAGCGCCAGCGCGGCCCCCGCCGCCAGGAGGGCAATCTTCACGACAGCGAAGATCAGGTTCTCGTTCACGACCCAGCCCGGACTCCGCACCCCGGTCAGGGCGCCGTCCTGCAGGACGAAGACGGCGTACCCGGCGGTGTATGTCACGAAGAAGACGGCCGTCAGCGGGTTGAGGAGGAAGTCGAGGCCGGGGGCGACGACGGGCACCAGGAGGAGGAACACGGTGGCGGCCAGCATGCTGCACACCATGCTGACGGCATAGCAGGTGAGTATCAGTTTGCGGGTGCGACGCTCGGCGGACGGCAGGAAGCGCACCAGGAAGTCGGAGAGGTTGAGCTGGCCGATCGTGGACAGCAGTGTCGCGGCGGACACCGCGGCGAAGTTGAGGCCCACGGTCCGCGCGTCGTACCAGTGCGTGGCGAACACCCAGAAGACGGCTCCCAGGGCGGTGCTGACGAGCGAGCTGACGGCCAGGAGATGTCCGTTGCGCAGCAAGGGGTCACTCGGCAGCACCGCGGCCAGCCTCGCCCGCATGGCCGCAGGTTTCGCTGTGGCGTCGGGCGGAAGAGTTCGGCCTGATTGCACGGCTTGCCTTCGATCCCCGCGCAAGGGCTGGGAGGCCCTGCGCGTTTACGGTGTATAGATACATCATAAGCGACGAGATCGCGCAGTCAAGAAGTCGCCCGTGGCAGGGCAGGTGCCAGCGCCGCGACCGAAGTGAGAAGCGCGAGTACGAGCAGGGCCCGCGTGAGGGTGAAGACACCGCCGAGGAAAAGTGCCTCGGCGACCAGGGCCGAAACCGAAAGGCTGAGCGCGCCGGCGAGAACGGCGGATTCCAGTACAGCCGCTCGACCGGTCCCGGAAGTGAATGTTCCTCCGTTGGACCACACCGTCACGGCAAGTCCCGGACACGTCAGCAAAAAGGCGACCGTCACCGACACCCGCAGCGGGAATTCCGCCGGAAGAGCCGTGGTGGAAAGGGCCACCCACCCCGATGCGGCAATGGCCCAGCGCAGCCGCGTCATTCTGGCCTCACCCCTCCGTCGTACCGTCGAACCGATAGACCACCGCGTCCTCGTTGCGGTAGACCGGGGTGAAGTCCGGTGCCTTCGCCAGCGCCGAGTTCAGCCGCCTCATGAAGTCGGCAGGCATGTCTCCGTTCAGGTACACCGCTGCCTCCTGCGCTCGGTTGAGGACGATGTAGACCGGTCTGCCCTGCGCTACCGCCAGGAGCGGGTCGAGCCCCGTCAGGGGGTCTTTCACCAGCAGGCGTCTGGTTTCCAGGTTGCGGTCGACCATCTGCAGGTTCTCGTGCCGGTCGTAGCGCATCTCGATACCGGGAGCGGCGAAGGTGACGGAAATGATCAGCGATCCGGCGGGGGTCTCGGTCGTGACGAATCGGGCGGCGGCCGCCTCCTGGGCGGTGAAATGGTTCTCGTCCTCCTTGCCGTAGTAGCCGAACACCAGGCCGCCGATCATCGCCAGCAGCAGGACGCCGACGACGGGCATCGCCACCGGCATGCGTCCACCGGGCGGGAAGAGCAGGGCCGCGACCAGGAACGCGGCGGCGGGCAGCGCGAACAGGTAGGAACGGAAGACCATCTCCCCTCCGTAGGCGTTGGCCAGACCCGGCAGGAGGGGGGCGAGCACGAGCAGCGGCAGCGGGGTGCGCCGGATCCACGGACGTACGGCGAAGGCGAACGCGGCCAGCAGGAACACGCTCCCGGTCAGACCGCGTTCGATCCAGGCCACCACGACCTGGCTCGAGGCGGCGTCGGACAGTCTGCTCACACCGGACCAGAGGTTGGCGTCGGGCCGTGCGAGGGAGCTGACGAGGGTGCCCAGGTGGTCGGACATGTACGACCTCGCCACGGTGAGGTCCCAGATCAGGGTGAGTGCGATCGCCCCGGCCAGGGCCGGCAGCGTCACCCTTCGGTTGCGCCGCGGGAACGAGAGCAGCAGCAGCGCACTGATCAGCATCATCGGGGTGAGCGGATGGGAGGAGATGATCGCGGCTTCGATGATCAGCACCAGTATCAGCCGGGCCGGCGGCCAGCCGCGACGTGCCGCGTCCGGGTTTGGCCGGGGCGATGTCGGCAGTTGCCTGACGACGAGGGCGATCACGCAGATGAAGAGCAGGAAGGCGAAGGCCTGCGGTGCGAAGTAGTCCTGTGCCACCCAGGAACAGGAGTAATAGATCCAGACGGCTCCCCAGACGAGCCTCCGGTTGTTCGTGATCGACCGGTAGATCAACACCAGCGGGCCGATCAACAGCAGGTTCGTGAGCGGCTGGGCCCACATCGCGTAACCCAGCGGCGACTCCAGCCCGGCGGCCTTGATGAGCAGTGCGTTGAACTGGAAGAAGCCCGGCCATTGGTTGTAGATGTCGAAGCCGCCCGCATCCGGTACCTGCCCGTTGTGCCGGATCATGGCGTCGACGACGGCCACGTGTTTCCACGCCCAGGCGTAACGGAGTTCCGGATAGAGCAGCGAAGGCGTGGCATGGATGATCGCGATCAGAGCGATCACATACGCCGCGAAGAGGCCGTTCGGGGTGCGCCGGTCGCTGGCCGCGAGGCAGAAGCCGATCGTGAGGACGACGAGCGCGGTCCAGAATGTCACCGGCAGGACCTGGAGCAGCCCGAGATCCGACATTCGGTCGAGGCGTACGTCTCGGAGCGAGAACAGCCAGAGTGCGACGGCGACAGGCAGGGCGCCGATCGCCGTCCAGGTACCGGGGCCGGCCCGCCTCAGCCGGGTCCGCAGTCTCCGGCCGGGAAATTCCGCGGCAAACAGCGCTTTCCCGGAGGAGTTGGTGGAGGTCTGCGCGTCGGTCATGGCCAGGCTCGCGGGTTTCGGAACGGCTGAATCGGTCGGATGGCGACGCCGGCTGCAAGGCCATCCAAGTGCATCACAAGCCCTGTACCGCAGCCACCCGACGGGTGCCATGACGGCGACCGTCCCGGTCGTGTTCGCGCTCGGAAAGGCGGCTGCGCAGATAGCCCAGTGGGCCGTACAGCATTCCCCGCAGCTCCAGGAGAGCGAGTCTGCGGGACCATCCCGCGCCGTCGTCGTGGTCGAGCCTGCGAGCCCTGGCCGCCAGGTAGCGCACGCCACCGGGAAGCTTGCGCAGCAGAACGGGCAGCATGCGGGGCTCGTGGACGAGCGCCGCGGTCAGGTAGGCGGTGAACCCGGAGCCGTACGAGAAGATCTGCGTCGCCAGCGCGTCCATGGAACGCCGCTGACTGTGCCAGACGATCGCGTCCGGCGTGTAGGCGAGCGTGCTCCCGTGGACGAGAACCCGGAAGAAGGCCAGCAGATCCTCGCCGCCGTGTGCCGGCGTTCCGGCGCTGGTCGCTGGGTCGAAGCCGCCGAGCGACCTCAGCAGGTCCGTGCGGAAGGCCATGTTGGCCCCGCCGCCGAACTGCCCGGCGGTGAACGGGAAGAGCGGATCCTCGGGCGGGTCGTGCAGCGACCAGGTGCGCGTGTCGTACCCCTTGCCGAATCCGTTGTGCCGTTCCAGGACGGCCTGGGCTTCGGTCTGGAGTTCCGCGGGGGCGATCAGCCCTGTCACGCACCCGATCGCTCGGCTGGTGGAAAACGCCTCGGCCAGCGCGCTCAGCCATCCGCTGTCGACGAGGGTGTCGTCGTCGGTGAAGGCGACGATGGCGCTGTGCGCGGCGGCCAGTCCCCGGTTGCGCGCGCGGGCGGAGCCTGCGACGGCTTCCCTTATATAGCGGACCTGTGGGCCGTATGCCTGGCGGACCAGTTGCTCGGTGGCGTTGTCGGCCGGAGCGTTGTCCACCACGATGACCTCGAACCGGGACTCCGGGTAGTCCGACCGCAGGAGCGAGTCCAGGCACCGGCGCAGCAGTGCGCAGCGGTTGTGCGTGGGGACGACCACGCTGACGCGGGGCGCGTCCCCGGGCCGTCCCGCCGACCTGGGCCCGGCCTCGGCGGTGCGCCGAGACGCGCGGACCGAGAGAGCTTCGAGTTCGCGCCGGGCCGCGTCGGCCAGGGTCTGCCACAGCTCGGCGGGGTCGGCGGCGCTGCCGCCGATCATGCAGAGCGGATGGCCCTGCCGTCGCACGAGGGCGAATGCCGGGCCGTGTGGCTGGATACGTTCGCGGCTGCCCGGTGGGCTGAACCTGCCGGGCTCGGCCAGATCGATGTCGACCACCTCGACAGGGGTGTCCATGGGGACGTGGAGGCGTTGGCCGGTGGAACCCATCAGCTGCTCCCTGTGCCCGCCGGCTGTGCTCCCGGTCGCTCGGCGAGGAGCGTGCGCAGCACCCGCCGGCCGTCCGATACGGCGTGCAGGTTGGAGCGGCCGCTGCGGCGCGGCAGCTCCAGGCTCGGAACCTCGGCGATCCGCAGTCCGGAGCGCAGCGCGTGCGCGATCATCTCGGTCTCGATCTCGAACCCGGTGGAGTGCAGGTCGAGGTCGTCCAGGAAGCTGCGACGGAAGGCGCAGTACCCGTAGCAGAGGTCTGTGAGCGAGGCGTGGTAGAGGTGGTTCACCGTCGTCAGCAGCGCGAGGTTGCCCCAGCGCCGGATGCGAGTGATGTCGAGTGATCCGCCGCCCGCGATGAACCGCGACCCCTTCACGAAGTCGTAGCCGTTGTCCAGGAAGTGCAGGTAGTGCGGGATCTCCTCGGGCAGCATGCTGCCGTCCGCGTCGATCATCACGATGTAGTCGCCGCCCGCGGCGAGGAAGCCGGTCCGTAGCGCGTTCCCCTTGCCCGGGCCGCTCTGCTGGACGTGGCGGACGGTCGGCAGGCAGTGCCTGGCCATGTGCACCGTGGCGTCGCTGGAGTCGCCGTCGACCAGGATCACCTCGTCGACGCAGTCCGGGATCTGTTCGAAGACCCAGGGGATGTTGCGCGCCTCGTTGCGAGCGGGCACGACCAGGCTGACGGTGGCCCGGGGCGGGGGGTGGTCCTCCGCGCGGCGCAGGGGGTGGGCCGGCCGGTCCGTGGACCCGCGGGCCGCGGGCTGAGGGGCGGCGGCGCCGTTGCGGGACGGTGGATCGAAGGCGCCGGGTTCGGTCAGATGTGAAGCGTTCATGGTGCTGGAGTCTCCGGGAGTCGACGCCATATGTTTACGGCGTATATGTACATGTTTGCCCCGGATTGTCCGTGAGGTCAAGACCCGGCTCGACCGCGGGCCCGCGCACAACCGCCGGAGTACGCTCCGAAGAGGAGCCGAAGGAGGGTGGGTCATGCCTCTGTTCCCCACCGAGCGGAACGTCCGGACGACCCCCGAAGGCCTCCTCTGGGAGCCCAGCGAGCGCTGGGTACGCGGCCTCAAGGGTGATGTCACCGTCGTCGACAGCCGGCACCCCGTCCTGGTCTGGGAACCCGAGCTGCCCGTCCCGTGCCACGCGTTCCCGCGCGAGGAGGTCCGCACCGACCTCCTCCGCCCGGCCAGGAACCCGACACCGGGCAAGCACACGGGGTCGCAGATCTTCTACGACCTGGAGGCCGACGGCGAGCCGGTGGCGAACGTGGCGTGGACGTTCCCCGCCGCCGACCTCGCCGGCCACATCGCCTTCGAGTGGTTCTGGCGCTGGGGGAGCGGCCTCGACCACTGGTTCGAGGAGGAGGAAGAGATCTTCATCCACCCGCGCGACCCGCACAAACGGGTGGACGCCATGCCCAGCAGCCGCCATGTCCAGGTGGAGATCGGCGGCACGGTCGTCGCGGACACCCACCGGCCGGTGCTGCTGTTCGAGACCGGACTGCCGACCCGGTACTACATCCCCCGCGAGGACGTCAGGCTCGACCTGTTCGAGCCCACCGACCACCGCACCGGGTGCCCGTACAAGGGCACGGCCCGGTACTGGAGCTGGAGCGGCGAGGGAGAGGTCCCGCGGAACATCGTCTGGAGCTACGCCGAGCCGCTGGCCGCGGTGGCCCCCGTCCAGGGGCTGGTGGCCTTCTACAACGAGGCGGTCGAGATCGTCCTGGACGGTGAACGCCTGGAGCGGCCTGTCACACCGTTCACCGCGATGCTCAAGTCCTGACCAGCAGCTGGAAGTCGAAGGCGTAGCGCGAGGCGCGGTAGATGTGCGTGCCGTACTCGACCGCGCGGCCGGTGTCGTCGTAGGCCGTGCGCTGCATGGTGAGCAGGGCCGCGCCCTCCTTCTCGTCCAGCCGGGCCGCCTCCTCGGCGGTGGCGCTGCGGGCGCCCACGGTCTGGCGGGCGCTGTGCAGGGTGATCCCGGCGGCACGCATCATCCGGTACAGGCCGGTGGCCTCCAGCCTGGCGGTGTCCAGCTCCAGGAGGCCTGCGGGGAGGTAGTTGCACAGCAGCGCCACCGGCTGGCCGTGGGTGGAGCGCAGCCGCTCCAGGAGCGTCACCTCGGCGCCCTGCGCGAGGCCGAGGGCGGCCGCGACGTCCGCCGCCGCGGGGACGGTCTCGTTCCGTACGACCCGGGTGGTCGGACCCTGTCCGGCCGCCTCCAGGTCGTCGTAGAGGCTGCTGAGCTCCAGGGGGCGCTTGACCTGGCTGTGCACGACCTGCGTGCCGACGCCGCGGCGGCGGACCAGCAGTCCCTTGTCGACGAGGGACTGGATGGCCTGGCGGACGGTGGGCCGGGACAGCCCGAGCCGGGTGGACAGGTCGATCTCGTTGCCGAGGAGGTTGCCCGGAGCGAGCGCCCCGTGCTCGATCGCCGCCTCCAGTTGCTGGGCGAGCTGGTAGTACAGCGGCACCGGACTGTTCCGGTCGAGGGCGAAGTGCAGGGTGTCGAGCGCGGAGGCGGCCCGGTCGCGGGCGCCCGCACGGGTCTTCGCCATGGACGTACCTGCCTTTCGGGGAGGGGGCTGGGGCTCCGTTCAAGATCTCCCGCCGGGCCAGGGATACGCCCGACCGCAGCGGGTAGAGATCGTTCCCGCCGCCTCCCAGGTGTAGGCCCCCTGGCCCGGCCCTGTCAAGAGTTTGTACTTACATTCGGACCTGATTGTGAAATGATGTCTTAACAAAGTATTGACAGCGGGCGCCACAGGGGATTGGATCCGGGACCAACGCACCAGCCGCGTTTCCTTCCCGGCTTTCCCCCGTCGCACAGTGAGGTGCAGGAAAGATGGACCGCTCTTCGCACTCCCGCTCCCGCAGAATGGCGCCCCTGGTGGCCCTGGCCGCAGCGGCCGCACTGACCCTCGCCGGCTGCTCCAGCGGCTCCGGCGGCAAGAAGGCCGAGGAAAGCGCGGACGGCGCCGCCGCGGGCAAGGCCGACACCCCGCGCATGAAGGTCGCCCTGGTCACCCACCAGTCGCCGGGCGACACCTTCTGGGACATCGTCCGCAAGGGCGCCGAGGCTGCCGCCGCCAAGGACAACGTCGAGCTGATCTACTCGGCCGACCCCAGCGCCGGCGTCCAGGCCAACCTGGTGCAGAACGCGATCGACCAGAAGGTCGACGGCATCGCCGTCACACTCGCCAAGCCGGACGCCCTGAAGGACGTCATAGCCAAGGCGAAGGCGGCGAACATACCCGTCGTCGGCCTCAACTCGGGCGTCAGCGAGTGGCAGGAACTCGGCCTGATGGAGTTCTTCGGCCAGGACGAGACCGTCGCGGGCGAGGCGCTCGGCAAGCGGCTGAACGAGGCGGGGGCCAAGAAGGCCGTCTGTGTCATCCAGGAGCAGGGCAACATCGGCCTCACCCAGCGCTGCGACGGCGTGGAGAAGACCTTCTCCGGCTCGGTCGAGACGCTGAACGTCAACGGCACCGACATGCCCTCGGTGAAGTCGACGATCACCGCAAAGCTCGCCGAGGACAAGGCGATCGACTACGTCGTCACCCTCGGCGCCCCGTTCGCGCTGACCGCCGCCCAGTCGGTGTCGGAGTCGTCCAGCAAGGCGAAGGTCGCCACCTTCGACCTCAACAAGGACCTCACCGGAGCCATCAGCAAGGGCACGATCGAGTTCGCCGTCGACCAGCAGCCCTACCTCCAGGGCTACCTGGCCATCGACTCGCTGTGGCTCTACAAGAACAACGGCAACTACATGGGCGGCGGTGAGCAGCCGGTGCTGACCGGCCCGGCCTTCGTCGACAAGACCAACGTCGACGCGGTGGCGGGCTTCGCCTCGAAGGGCACCCGGTGATGGGTACGACCCGGCATGCCGACCCGGCGGTGACCACACCGCCGGCCCCCGGCCCGAAGGAGACCGACGGGCGCACCGCCCGGCGCCCGCTGGCGCTGCGGCTGCTCGCCCGGCCCGAAGTGGGCGTCTTCCTGGGCGCCGTGGCGGTGCTGGTGTTCTTCCTCATCACCGCCCCGCCGGTGCGCGACGGCGGCTCGATGGCCAACATCCTGTACCAGTCGTCCACCATCGGGATCATGGCGCTGCCCGTGGCCCTGCTGATGATCGGCGGCGAGTTCGACCTGTCGTCGGGTGTCGCCGTCATCACCTCGGCGCTCACCGCCAGCATGATCAGCTACCAACTGACCATGAACGTATGGGTCGGTGTGATCGCGGCCCTGATCGTGTCGCTGGCGGTGGGTCTGTTCAACGGCTGGATGCTGGTGAAGACCGGCCTGCCGAGCTTCCTGGTCACTCTGGGCACCTTCCTGATCCTCCAGGGCGCGAACCTCGCCATCACCAAGTGGGTCACCGGCAACGTCGCCACCGACGACATCAGCGACATGGACGGATTCGGCCAGGCCAAGGCCCTGTTCGCGTCGTCCTTCGACGTCGGCGGTGTCCAGGTGAAGATCACCATCGTGTGGTGGCTGGTCTTCGCCGCGCTCGCCACCTGGGTGCTGCTGCGCACCAAGTACGGCAACTGGATCTTCGCGGTCGGCGGCAACAAGGAGTCCGCGCGGGCCGTCGGTGTGCCGGTCACCTTCACCAAGATCTCGCTGTTCATGCTGGTCGGCTTCGGCGCCTGGTTCGTCGGCATGCACCAGCTGTTCTCCTTCAACACCGTGCAGTCCGGCGAAGGCGTCGGCCAGGAGCTGATCTACATCGCCGCGGCCGTCATCGGCGGCTGTCTGCTGACCGGCGGCTACGGCTCGGCGATCGGTCCGGTCTTCGGCGCGTTCATGTTCGGTATGGTCCAGCAGGGCATCGTCTACGCAGGCTGGAACCCCGACTGGTTCAAGGCGTTCCTGGGCGTGATGCTCCTGGGCGCCACGCTCATCAATCTGTGGGTCCGCCGGACGGCGACCCGGAGGTGACCGCAATGACCACCCCTCACGGTGCCATCCTCAAGGACACGGGTCCCGAGGAGGGCCGGCCGATCGTCGAACTGCGCGGCGCCGGCAAGTCCTACGGCAACATCCGCGCCCTGCACGGCGTCAGCCTCGCCGTCCACCCCGGCCAGGTGACCTGTGTGCTCGGCGACAACGGCGCCGGCAAGTCCACCCTCATCAAGATCATCTCCGGGCTGCACCAGCACACCGAGGGCGAGTTCCTCGTCGACGGCGAACCAGTGCGCTTCACCACCCCCCGCGAGGCCCTGGACCGCGGCATCGCCACCGTCTACCAGGACCTCGCCACCGTCCCGCTGATGCCGGTGTGGCGCAACTTCTTCCTCGGCTCCGAGCTGACCAAGGGCCCCTGGCCCGTCCGCCGCCTCGACATCGAGACGATGAAGAGGACCGCCGACCAGGAACTGCGCAACATGGGCATCGTCCTGGACGACCTGGAACAGCCCATCGGCACCCTCTCCGGCGGCCAGCGCCAGTGCGTGGCCATCGCCCGCGCCGTCCACTTCGGCGCCCGCGTCCTCATCCTGGACGAGCCCACCGCCGCCCTCGGCGTCAAACAGTCCGGCGTCGTGCTGAAGTACATCGCCGCCGCCCGCGACCGCGGCCTCGGCGTCATCTTCATCACCCACAACCCGCACCACGCCTACATGGTCGGCGACCACTTCAGCGTGCTGCGCCTGGGCACCCTGGAACTGTCCGCCGCACGCGACCAGGTCAGCCTGGAGGAACTCACCAACCACATGGCCGGCGGCACCGAACTGGCCGCCCTCAAGCACGAGTTGTCACAGGTGCGCGGAGTCGATGTGGACGAACTCCCCGAGGAGAGCGACCTCACCGCACCCGCGCCCGGCACCACCGGCACCACCGGCACCACCGAAGGGAAGGCGTGAACATGGCGGCACTGGACCGCATCCGGGTCGGCTCCGCCCCGGACTCCTGGGGCGTGTGGTTCCCCGACGACCCCCAGCAGGTCCCCTGGGAACGCTTCCTGGACGAGGTCGCCGAGGCCGGATACCGGTGGATCGAGCTGGGCCCGTACGGCTATCTCCCCACCGACCCCGCCCGCCTCACCGACGAGATCACCAGGCGCGACCTCAAGGTGTCCGCCGGTACGGTCTTCACCGGACTGCACCGCGGCCCCGCCGTCTGGGAGTCCACCTGGGAGCACGTCAGCCAGGTCGCAGCCCTCACCCAGGCGATGGGCGCCAAGCACCTCGTCGTCATCCCCTCCTTCTGGCGCGACGACAAGACCGCCGAGATCCTGGAGCCGCCGGAGCTCACCGGCGCGCAGTGGGCCCACCTCACCAAGGGCATGGAACGCCTCGGACACGAGGTACAGGAGGCCTACGGCCTCGACATCGTGGTCCACCCGCACGCCGACACCCACATCGACACCGAGGACCATGTGGAGCGCTTCCTCGACTCCACCGACTCCGACCTCGTCAACCTCTGCCTGGACACCGGGCACTACGCCTACTGCGGCGGGGACAGCGTCAAGCTGATCGAGACCTACGGCGAGCGCATCGGCTATCTGCACCTCAAGCAGGTCGACCCGGAGATCCTCGCGGACGTCGTGAAGAACGAGATCCCGTTCGGACCGGCCGTCCAGCGCGGCGTGATGTGCGAACCGCCCGCCGGGGTGCCGGAGCTGGAGCCGGTGCTGGTGGCCGCGCAGCGGCTCGGGGTCGAGCTGTTCGCCATCGTCGAGCAGGACATGTACCCCTGCGAGCCGGACAAGCCGCTGCCGATCGCCGTACGCACCCGCAAGTTCCTGAGGTCCTGCGGCGCCTGAGAGGACATCCATGACCACGCCCCTGGGCATCGCCGTCATCGGCACCGGACGCATGGGCGCCGACCACGTCCGCCGGATCCAGGAGGTCATCAGCGGGGCGCGGGTCACGGCCGTGGTGGACGTCGACGCGGAGCGGGCCAAGGCCGTGGCCGGCCGCGTCGACGGCTGCGCCGTGCACACCGACCCGGCCGCGGCGATGGCGTCGGCCGAGGTCGACGCCGTCCTCGTCGCCTCCCCGGGCCCGGCGCACGAGGCCGCGCTGATGGCCGCCTTCGCCCGCGGCCTTCCGGTGCTGTGCGAGAAGCCCCTCACCCCCGACGCCGCCTCCGCACTCCGTCTCGTCGAGGCCGAGCGGGCCCTCGGCGGACGGCGCGTCCAGGTCGGCTTCATGCGCCGCTATGACGCCGAGTACGTCCGGCTCAAGGCGCTGCTGGAGACCGGGCAGCTGGGCCGCCCGCTGATGCTGCACCAGCGGCACCGCAATGTCGCGAGCGCGTCCTTCTTCACCTCCGACATGCTGATCACCGACTCGGTTTCCCACGAGGTGGACGTCACCCGCTGGCTGACCGGCCAGGAGATCACGGCCGTCACGGTGCTGCGTCCGACCTCGTCCGCAGGTGCCCCCGAGGGGCTGATCGACCCGCAGTTCGTGGTCCTGGAGACCGCCGGCGGTGCCCTCGCGGACGTGGAGATCTTCGTCAACTGCGGCTTCGGCTACCAGGTGCAGGCCGAGGTGGTCTGCGAACGCGGCACCGCCCGGGTCGGCGACGGCCACGACCTGGTCACCGCCATGGCCGGACGCTGGGGCGGCAGCATCGCCCAGGACTGGACCGAACGGTTCGCCGACGCCTACGACCGGGAGGTCCAGGCCTGGGTCGACGCCACCCGGCGTGGCGAGGTCACCGGTCCGGGCATCTGGGACGGGTACGCGGCCGCCGCCGTCTGCGAGGCCGGGGTGCGCTCCCTGCGCGAGGGCGGCCGGGTGGAGGTGGAGCTGGCCGCACGGCCGACGTTCTACGGCTGAGACACGCCTCGAGCCCTCGACAGGCCGTTGTCAGTGCCCCGCGCTAGCGTGCCCAGCAGTGACCGTTCCCGTACCGGGAGGCTAGTGATGGCTTCACGACTCAACCCCTACCTCACCTTCGCCGGCGACGCCCGCCAGGCGATGGAGTTCTACCAGCAGGTCTTCGGCGGCACGCTGAACCTGAACTCCTACGGCGACTTCGGCCAGCCGGACCCGGCGATGGCCGACAAGATCATGCACGGCCTGCTGGAGACCCCGAACGGCTTCACCCTGATGGGCGCCGACAACCCCGAGGGGGCCGGCAAGCAGGGCGAGCACAAATACGCCGTGAGTCTCAGCGGCGACGACGACACCGAGCTGCGCGGCTACTGGGAGAAGCTCTCCGAGGGCGGCCAGGTCTCCGTGCCCCTGGACAAGCAGATGTGGGGCGACGTCTTCGGCATGTGCACCGACCGGTTCGGGGTGCCGTGGATGGTCAACATCAGCGAGAAGACGGGCTGACTCCGACCGGCCTGGGCACCCGCGCCGCGGGTGCCCGTCGCCCGGTTCGCTCAGGCCTGCCGTACTTCCTCGATCGTGACGGGGCGGTGCTCGTGCAGGGACAGGGTGCAGGCGTCGGCGATCCAGCCCGCCTCCAGGGCGTCCTCGATCGTGCACGGGGAGGTCCGGGTGCCGGCCACGACCTCGGTGAACGCGGTGAGTTCGGCGCGGTAGGCGGCCGTGAAGCGGTCCATGAAGAAGTCGTGCGGGGTGCCCGCGGGGAACGTGACCCCGGGTTCCACGGAGCGCAGCGGCAGCTTGTCCTCCAGGCCCACGGCGATGGAGTCCGTGAAGCCGTGGATCTCCATGCGGACGTCGTAACCCCGGGCGTTGTGGCGGGAGTTGGAGACCACCGCGAGGGTGCCGTCGTCCAGGGTGAGGAGCGCGCCGGTGGTGTCGGCGTCGCCCGCCTCCCGGATGTAGTCGGCGCCCCGGTTGCCGCCGACGGCGTACACCTCGGTCACCTCGCGTCCGGTGACCCAGCGGATGATGTCGAAGTCGTGCACCGAGCAGTCCCGGAAGATGCCGCCGGAGGCGGCGATGTACCCGGCGGGCGGCGGCGCCGGGTCCAGCGTGGTCGACCGTACGGTGTGCAGCTTGCCCAGCTCACCGCCGAGCACGGCGGCCCGCGCGGCGACGAACCCGGCGTCGAAGCGGCGGTTGTAGCCGATCTGGATCGGCACGCCCGCGCCCGCCACGGCCTTGAGGACCTCGACGCCCTCGGTCATGGTCCGGGCGACGGGCTTCTCGCAGAAGACGGGGATGCCCGCCTCGACCCCGGCGCGGATCAGCGCGGGATGGGCGTCCGTGGCCGCGGCGACGACGACGCCGTCCACTCCGGCGGCGAACAGGGCCTCGGGCGAGTCCACGACCTCGCCGCCGAACCGCTCGGCGGCGGACTTCGCCGCGTCCGCGAACGGGTCGGTGAGTACGAGGGAGTCGACGGCGTTGAGTCCGGAGAGGGTCTCGGCGTGGAAGGCGCCGATGCGGCCGAGGCCGAGGATTCCGATGCGCATGAGGGTGCGGCTCCTAGAAGTAGTGCAGGGGTCTTGCTGGTCCAGGAAGTAGGGCAGGGGTTTCGCTAGTCCAGTCCACCAAGGACGTTCTGGTCCCAGTCGATCACCGAGCCGGTGACCACCCCGGAGCGTTCCGAGAGCAGGAACACCACGAAGTCGGCGATCTCCTCCGGCCGGCCCAATGTGCCCATCGGCAGCCGGGCCGCGGCGCGTTCCCGCCAGTCGTCGCCCGCGCCGTGGAAGGTGCGCTGGGTCGCGTCCTCGCCTTCGGTCGCCGTCCAGCCGATGTTGAGGCCGTTGATCCGGATCCGGTCGAAGCGGTGGGCGTGGGCGGCGTTGCGGGTGAGCCCGACGAGCCCGGCCTTGGCGGCGACGTACGGCGCGAGGAAGGGCTGTCCGCCGTGCGCCGACGACGTGATGACGTTGACGATCGTGCCCGGCGCCTCGCGGGCCACCATGTCCGCGACCGCGGCCTGCATGGCGAAGAAGGGCGCCCTGAGGTTGATCGCCACGTGCTGGTCGAACAGCTCGGGCGTGGTGTCCAGCAGGGTGCCCCGGGAGGTCAGCCCGGCGGCGTTGACCAGGCAGTCGATCCGCCCGTAGGCCGCCACGACCTCGGCGACGGCCGCCTTCGGCTGCTCGGCGTCGGCCAGGTCGGCGCGGACGAACAGGGCCTTGCCGCCCGCGGCGGTCAGCTCCGCCACCAGCGCCTCGCCGGGCTCGGCCCGCCGCCCGGTGACGGCCACGACCGCCCCCTCGCGGACCGCGGCCCGCGCGACGGCGGCACCGACGCCCTGGGTGCCGCCGTTGACGAGGACGACCTTGTCGTCGAGAAGTCCCATGATGGTGCCGTTCCTTTCAGCTCGCGCGCCGCTCGGCGCCGGACCTCAGCGCGTCCCGCAGCACCGACGGCGTCCAGCTCTCGCGCAGCGCGCGCCGGACGAGGTCCGCCTGGGCGGGCGGGGCGAGTCCGTCGACGGGCGGGTCGCGGTCGAGGTTGGTGGGGAAGGGGTAGCCCTCGGCGCTCGCCGCGATCACGTTCTCCAGCCAGGGCTCCGCCGCGCCCGCGGCCCGCCGCTCCAGCAGCACGGGGTAGACGGCGTTCACCACCGCCTCCCGGTCCACCGTCTCCATGGCCCGCCCGAACGCGGACGACACCTGGAGCAGATTCGCCATACGGCGTACGTCC
This sequence comes from Streptomyces cinnabarinus, assembly GCF_027270315.1. NCBI lineage: Bacteria > Bacillati > Actinomycetota > Actinomycetes > Kitasatosporales > Streptomycetaceae > Streptomyces > Streptomyces cinnabarinus. Next base: position 7,703,956 of record NZ_CP114413.1, read on the forward strand.
GCCGAGCGGTTGGTGCCCGCGGCGTGGAACAGCGCCGGGTTGAAGAAGGCCGCGTCGCCCTTGGCCAGCGGCAGTTGGACGTGGTGGGCGTCGAAGTACGCCTGGAACTCCGGCCTCCGCCAGGCCAGATAGCCCGGCTCGTACGTCTGCGAGTACGGCAGGTACAGCGTCGGGCCCGACTCCACCGGCATGTCGCCGTGGGCCACGGCGCCCTGGAGGGTCAGTACGGGGGAAAGGCGGTGCACGTGCGCCGGATAGGCGGCGGCGACCTCGTCGGAGAGGAAGCCCAGGTGGTAGTCGCGGTGCGCGGTCTGCGCGGTGCCGCCCGGGTTGACGACGTTGACCTGCGAGGTGACCTGGTAGCCGGGGCCGAGCCAGGCCGTGGAGACCAGGGCGAGGACGTCGTTGGCGTAGTAGTCGGCGAAGGCTGACGGGTCGTGGCGGGCGGCCTTCTCCAGCGCGTTCCACACCCGGTCGTTGGCCCCCGGCCTGGCGAAGTGGTCCCCGGCCGTGGTGCCCGCGGCACGCTGCTCGGCGATCAGGGCCTCGAAGACCCCGGTGACCCGGTCGACGACCGCCGGGTCGGGGAACGCGCCGCGGAACAATACGACACCGGGGCCGTCGGTGAGCGCGCGCACCAGCTCCTCACGCAGCCCCTCACCCGTCGCGGTCCCGTCGTAGACCAGGACGTTCCGCTCCACCGCGATGGCGTGCGGATAGTCGACGGGGTCGGTGGCGCGCTCGACGAGCGGGCGGAAGGAGTCGAGGTCGCAGTCCCGCGCGGACAGCCACACACGGCGGTGTACGGGAGTGAAGGACATCGGTGTCCTCTCGGTGACAGGGGCGACTCAGCCCTGTCATTCTTGTCAGGACAAAGCCGTCGAACAACCAGCAGGCATCCATCAAAAACCCCTCAAGGAGTCCCGGTATGGGCCACCCGTTCCCGATCCGTGAGATCGCACGTCAGGCAGGTCTGAGCGAGGCCACGGTGGACCGGGTGCTCAACGCCAGGGGAGGGGTGCGGGAGAGCACCGCGCGGGAGGTCCAACAGGCCATCGCCGACCTGGACCGGCAGCGCACCCAGGTCCGGCTGGTCGGCCGTACCTTCATGGTCGACATCGTGATGCAGACCCCCGAGCGGTTCAGCACCGCCGTACGGGCCGCCCTGGAGGCCGAACTGCCCTCGCTGCACCCGGCGGTGGTGCGCTCGCGCTTCCACTTCCGGGAGACCGGGCCGGTCGAGGAGCTGACCCGGACCCTGGACCGGATCGCCCGGCGCGGCTCGCAGGGAGTGATCCTCAAGGCCCCGGACGTCCCCGAGATCACGGCCGCCGTCGGCCGGCTGACGGAGGCCGGGATCCCCGTCGTGACGCTGGTGACCGACCTGCCGTCCACCTCGCGCCTGGCCTACGTCGGCATCGACAACCGGGCCGCCGGCGCCACCGCCGCTTATCTGATGGGCCAGTGGCTCGGCGACCGGCCCGGCAATGTGCTCACCAGCCTCTCCAGTGGCTTCTTCCGCAACGAGGAGGAGCGCGAGATGGGCTTCCGCAGTGCCATGCGGGCCCGCCACCCCGAGCGCGCGCTGGTGGAGATCGCCGAGGGCCAGGGCCTGGACGCCACCCAGTACGACCTGGTCCGGGCCGCCCTCGACCGCGATCCGGAGATCCGCGCCGTCTACTCCATCGGCGGCGGCAACATCGCCACCCTCCGGGCCTTCGCCGACGTCGGCCGGGCGTGCGCGGTGTTCGTCGCCCACGACCTCGACCACGACAACACCCGGCTGCTGCGTGAGCACCGGCTGTCCGCTGTCCTCCACCACGATCTGCGCCAGGACCTGCGCGAGGCGTGCCACCACGTGATGCGCGCCCACGGCGCGCTGCCGCCCGCGGGACCCTCGCTGCCGTCCGCGATCCAGGTGGTCACGCCCTACAACATGCCTACGGCGTAGGCAGGTCCACCCAGGCGCCGGTCGCGGCGGACCGGGTCATCGCGTCCAGGGCCTCGGCGCTGCGCACGGCGTCCGTGAGCGTGGCGCCGTACGCCCTGCCCTCCGCGATCGAGCGCAGGAAGCGGTACGCCTCCACGACCTTCAGGTCGTCGTAGCCCATGGCGTTGGCGGCGCCGGGCTGGAAGGCGCCGAACTCGCCGTCGCCCGGACCGACGTAGACCGTGCTGACGGGCTGGTCCTGGTACGACGTGCCGCGGCTGACGCCGAGTTCGTTCATCCGGCGGAAGTCCCAGAACACCGCGCCCTTGGTGCCGTGCACCTCGAAGCCGTAGTTGTTCTGCTCGCCGACCGAGACCCGGCAGGCCTCCAGGACGCCGCGGGCGCCGGAGGCGAAGCGGAGCAGGCAGCTGACGTAGTCCTCGTTCTCGACCGGGCCGAGTTCCCCGCCCGCCGCGCGGGTGTGCCCGGCGGTGACGCCGGTCGGGCGGGCGCGCTGCGGTACGAAGACCGCCGTGTCGGCGGTGAGCGAGACGAGGTCGCCGAGGAGGTGGCGGGCCAGGTCCACGCCGTGCGAGGCGAGGTCGCCGAGGACTCCGCTGCCGCCGCGCTCCCGTTCGTAGCGCCAGGTCAGCGCGCCCTCGGGATGGGCCGCGTAGTCGCTGAACAGCCGCACGCGCGCGTGTGTGACCGTGCCGATCTCCCCGGCGGCGATCAGCTCGCGCGCCGCCTCCACCGCGGGCGCGTTGCGGTAGTTGAAGCCGACCGCGCCCTGTACCCCGGCCCTGGCGACCGCGTCGGCGACCGCGCGGGCGTCCTCGGCGCTCAGGCCCACCGGCTTCTCGATCCACAGGTGCTTGCCCGCCTCGGCCATGGCGACGCCGATCTCGCGGTGCAGGAAGTTCGGGGCGGTGACGCTGACCGCCCGCACCCGGGGATCGGCGGCCACCTCGCGCCAGTCGCGGGTGGCGGCGGCGAAGCCGAACTGCGCGGCGGCCTCCGCGGCCCGGCCCGGCACCTCCTCGGCGACGGCGACCAGCTCCGGGCGCAGGGGGAGCCGCGGATAGTGGTGGCGGACCCGGGCGTATGCCTGGGTGTGCACCCGGCCCATCCAGCCGAACCCGATGACGGCGACCCCGAGCGCATCCACCATGACAGCCCCTCTTTGGACCGGTCCAGAATCTGTCCAGCCCACCCTGAGCGGCATTCCTCGACGATGTCAACCCTTTGACAAGGCCGGTCGGCCCATGGAACGGTCCAGGGCATGAGAGCGCCGACCATCCGTGACGTGGCCGAACGGGCCGGTGTCTCTAAATCCCTCGTCTCACTGGTCCTGCGCGGCTCCGAGCAGGTGCGGCCGGAGAAGCGCGAGGCCGTGCTGCGCGCCGTACGCGAACTCGGCTACCGCCCGAACACCGCCGCCCGCAGCCTCAGCGAGCGCCGCACCCGCACCGTCGGCGTCCTCCTGAACGACCTGCGCAACCCCTGGTTCGTCGAGCTGCTCGACGGGCTGAACTCCCTGCTGCACGACAACGGCCTGCGTATGCTCCTCGCCGACGCCCGCCTCAACCGGCGCACCGGCCAGGCCCCTGCCGACCTCTTCCTCGACCTGAGCGTCGACGGGCTCGTCGTGGTCGGCACCCTGCCCGACCCGGCCGCGCTGGAGGCGGTCGCCGCACGGATGCCGGTCGTCGTGGCCGGGGCCCGCGAGGCGGTACCGCCCCGGGTCGACGTCGTCGCGGGGGACGACGAGCGGGGCGCCCGGCTGGTCACCGAGCATCTCATCGGCCTCGGCCACCGCCGGATCGCGCACATCGTGGGCTACGGCGCGGTGGGCGAACTGCGCCGCCGCAGCTTCGAGGAGACGATGCGCGCCCACGGCCTCGCGGGGCACGCGCGCGTGGAGGCGAGCGACATGACCGAGGAGGGCGGCTACCGCACGATGGTGCGCCTGCTGGGCCACGGCCCCGACCGGCCCACCGCGGTCTTCGCCGTCAACGACATCGCCGGTGTCGGCGCGCTCTCGGCGGCCGAGGAACTGGGCCTCGCGGTGCCGCGCGACCTGTCCGTCGTCGGCTACGACAACACGAGCATCTCCCGGCTGCGGCACCTGTGGCTGACCACCGTCGACGGCGGCGGCCACGACGTCGGCCGCCGCGCCGCCCGCTGCCTCCTGGACCGCTTCGACCACCCCGAGGCCCCCGGCCGCGTCCACCTCGCCGCGCCCGCGCTGGAGATCAGGGGCACCACGGGCCCACCGCTCACAGATTGATCGCGTACGCCTTGCGCAGCGTCTCGTGCACGGTCCAGGTCGTACGGTCGCCCGCGCGCAGCACCGCCAGGTCGCCGGGCCCCACCTCCAGCGTCGCGCCGCCCTCGACCTCGATCGTGGCCGAACCGCTGATCACCACGAACAGCTCGTCCGCCTCGGTGTCGGTGACCACGCCCGGGGTGATCTGCCAGACCCCGCGGATCTGCCGCCCGTCCGCCGACTCCCAGACCACCTTCCCCCTCACCTCGGGCGTGCCGGAGACGATCTGCGCCGGGTCGAGCGGCTCGGGTTCGAGCTCGGCGTCGGGGACATGGACAACGAAGCTGTGGCTCATGGCAGGACCCTAACCAGCGGCGGCCGGTCCGCACCGTCGACAGTGTGTGCGGTATCGGCCCAGGTGGGAGGACACTTCGTCGCGACTGGCGGGGCGGCCGGAGCCGGGTGATCGTGGAGGGCATGGCGCAGGACACCCCGGCCGCCGGCGCGGAACGGCACCGGCACGACACCCGCGAGGCGATCATGTTCGGCGGTGTCTACGGCTCCGTCCTCGCCTGCTCGATGGTCGCCGCCCTCAGCCAGTACGGCCAGGCCTCCCAGGCCAGACGCCGCTACGACGCCCTGTGGCTGCTGGTGACCGCGCTGGCCTCCGCCCTCGCCCACGGCTACGCCCACTACATCGCCGAGCGCTCACCGCACCGCCGCTGGGACGCGGTACGCGTGCTCGCCGAGGAGTGGCCCCTGGTCACGGCCGTCCTGCCCACGGTGGCGATCCTGGCCGGGGCGGGCCTCGGCTGGTGGCCCCCGAACGGCGTGGAGTACCCCGCCTTCACCCTGAACATCGCCCTGCTGTTCACCCTGGGCCTGGTCACGGCCCGCTGGGCGCACCGCCCTTGGCGCACCGCGCTGCTGATCGGACTGGTGGACGCGCTTCTGGGGGTAGGTGTGGTGGTGGCCAACGCGCTCATCAAGTGACGCGCCACCCCCTGGTACTGGAGCGACCGTGCAGGACAGCGAGCCCCTCGCATTCACCCACGACTTCCCGCCGGTGCGGACCGTGCTGCGCCCCGGTGCCGCCCTCACCGCCACCCCGGAGGAGGCCCGGCGACTGGGCCTGCGGCGGCTGTTGGTGCTCTGCGGAGCGCGCGGCGCCGACACCGCGCGGGCCGTCGCGGACGCCCTCGGCGAGCGCTGCGCCGGGGTGCACGCCGAGGCCCGGATGCACGTCCCCGTCGAGGTCGCCGACCGGGCCGTGGCGGCGGTGCGCGCGGCGGGCGCCGACGGCTGTGTCGCGGTCGGCGGCGGCTCCTCCATCGGTCTCGGCAAGGCCGTCGCCCTGCGCACCGGCCTGCCCCTGATCGCCGTACCGTCCACCTATTCCGGCTCGGAGATGACCGCCGTGTGGGGCCTGACCGAGCACGGCGCCAAGCGCACCGGCCGGGACCCGGTGGTCCAGCCCCGCAGCGTCGTCTACGACCCGGACCTGACCCTCTCCCTGCCGGTGCCGCTCTCCCTCACCAGCGGCGTCAACGCCATCGCGCACGCCGTCGAGGCCCTGTGGGCGCCCGACGCCTCGCCCCTGACCGCGCTCACGGCCGAGGAGGGCATCCGGGTCATGGCGCGGGCGCTGCCGGCGGTGGCCGCCGAGCCCGGGTCCCTCCCGGCCAGGAGCCAGGCCCTGCACGGGGCCTGGCTGTGCGGACTGAGCCTCGGCGCCGCCACCATGGGCCTGCACCACAAGCTCTGCCATGTCCTCGGCGGCTCCTACGGCCTGCCGCACGCCGAGACGCACACGCTGGTGCTGCCACACGTCCTCGCCCACAACGCGCCCGCCGCCCCCGAAGCCGTCGCGGCCATCGCCCGCGCCCTCGACACCGACGACGCCCCGCGCGCCCTGTGGGAACTTCCCCGCGCACCGGGCGTCCCCCGCTCCCTCGCCGAACTCGGTCTGGCCGAGGCCGACTTGGCGCGGGCGGCGGACCAGGTCACCCGGGAGGTGCCGGAGAATCCGCGGACGGTGACGGCGGACGGAGTGCTGCGGATCCTGCGCGGGGCGTACGAGGGTGCGGCGCCGATGCCGTAGGGCTCACTCGTCGAACGTGACGACCACCTTCTCCGCCGCCCCGCCTCTGCCCGCAATACGTCGGACAAAATTGTTGACAATTCTGTTGGGCTAGTTTTAGGTTCGACAGGCACTCACTCAGGGAGGGCAGCGATGCCGAATGAAGCCCGTCCGAGCACCGGGGAGCAGGCCAAACAGCACGCGCTCGCGCAGCTGCGGCAGGCGATCCTGCACGGCGAGATGGCACCGGCACAGCGGCTGGTGGAGAACGAACTCGCCGAGCAGTTCGGTGTGACACGGGCGAGCATCCGTGCGGCGCTCATCGACCTGGAGGCCCAGGGCCTCGTGGAGCGCATCCGCAACCGCGGCTCGCGGGTGCGGGTCGTCACGGTGGAGGAAGCGGTCGCCATCACCGAGTGCCGCATGGTCCTGGAAGGGCTGTGCGCGGCGAAGGCGGCCGTCGCGGCCGGCGACGAGCAACTGGCCGAACTCACCGAGCTGGGCACGGCGATGACCAAGGCCGTGGCCGACGGTGAACCGGTCACCTACTCCGACCTCAACCATGAACTGCACACCCGGATCCGGGAGTTCTCCGGCCAGCGCACCGCACTGGAGCTGCTGGAGCGACTCAACGCCCAACTGGTGCGCCACCGCTTCCAGTTGGCCCTCCGGCCCGGGCGTCCGCAGCAGTCCCTGAACGAGCATCTGGCGATGATCGAAGCGATCAGGGCCAGGGACCCCGAGGCGGCCGAGACGGCCGTCCGCGCCCACCTCAGCAGCGTGATCGAGGCGCTGCGCGACTGAACCACGCCTGAGGCGGGCGCGCCTACCTGTCCATCAAGGAGTTCGCAGACATGACACAGGCCAACGCGCCCGCCACCCCACCACGATCGACCCTCGTCGTCACCGCGCACGCGGGGGACTTCGTGTGGCGGGCAGGCGGCGCCGTCGCCCTGGCCGCCGCCCGCGGGGAGAAGGTCACCATCGCCTGTCTGACCTTCGGCGAGCGCGGCGAGTCCGCCAAGGCGTGGCGCGAGGGGAAGCAGCTCGCGGAGATCAAGGCCATCCGGCGGGACGAGGCCGAGCGGGCCGCCGCCACTCTCGGCGCCGAGGTCCGCTTCTTCGACGCCGGTGACTACCCGCTGGTCGCCACCGCCGAGCTGACCGACCGACTCGTCGCCGTGTACCGCGCGACCCAGCCGGACGTCGTCCTCACCCACCCCACCGAGGACCCGTACAACGGCGACCACCCCGCCGCCAACCGGATGGCGCTGGAGGCCCGGGTGCTCGCCCAGGCCATCGGCTACCCGGGCGAGGGCGAGATCATCGGCGCCCCGCCGGTCTTCTACTTCGAGCCCCACCAGCCCGAGATGAGCGGCTTCCGGCCCGAGGTGCTGCTCGACATCACCGAGGTCTGGGAGACCAAGCGCAAGGCGATGGAGTGCCTCGGCGCCCAGCGGCACCTGTGGGACTACTACACCGACCTCGCCGTCCGCCGCGGTGTCCAGCTCAAGCGCAACGCCGGACCCAACCTGGGTCTCGCCCACAGGACCATGGCCGAGGCGTACATGCGCCCCTACCCGCAGATCGCGAAGGAGCTGGCATGAGCGGCGTGATCGTCACCGGCCCGCCCAAGGCGGACGCGCGGGACGTCGAGGTGCTCGCCGGGTTCGGGGTCGCCACGGTCAGTGAGGCGATGGGCCGAACCGGCTTGCTGGGACCGGGGATTCGCCCCGTCCAGCAGGGCGTACGGGTCGCGGGTACCGCCGTCACCGTGCTCAGCTGGCCCGGCGACAACCTCATGATCCACGCGGCCGTGGAGCAGTGCGGCGCCGGCGACATCCTGGTCGTCACCACCACCTCCCCGTGCACGGACGGGCTGTTCGGCGAGCTGTTCGCGACCGCGCTGACACAGCGCGGGGTGCGGGGCGTGGTCCTCAACACCGGTATCCGGGACACCCAGGAGCTGCGGGACATGGGCTTCGCCGCCTGGTCCCGGGCGGTCTCCTCGCAGGGCACCGTCAAGGCCACCGGCGGCTCGGTCAATGTGCCGATCGCCGTCGACGGCCAGGTGATCCGCCCCGGCGACGTGATCCTCGCCGACGACGACGGTGTCGTGGTCGTCCCGCGCGAACGCGCCCGCGAGACGGCGGCGAGGGCCGAGGCCCGCGAGGCCAAGGAGGCCGCCACCCGGGCCGCCTTCCTCGACGGCCAACTCGGCCTGGACCGGTACGGATTGCGGGACACGCTCAAGCGGCTCGGCGTCGACTACCGGACGTACGAGGAGTACGAGGGAGCGCGGCCGTGAGCGACGAGGTGCCGTGTCTGCTGATGCGCGGCGGCACGTCCAAGGGCGCCTACTTCCTCGCCGCCGACCTCCCTGCCGAACCGGCCGCCCGGGACGAGCTGTTGCTGCGGATCATGGGCAGCCCGGACGCGCGGCAGATCGACGGGCTCGGCGGAGCGCACCCGCTCACCAGCAAGGTGGCCGTGGTGTCGCCGTCGACCGACCCGCACGCCGACGTCGACTATCTCTTCCTCCAAGTCGCCGTCGACCGAGCCGATGTGAGCGACCGTCAGAACTGCGGGAACATCCTCGCCGGGATCGGCCCGTTCGCCGTGGAACGCGGGCTCGTCCGGGCGGGGGAGGAGGAGACCGCCGTACGGATCCGCATGGTCAACAGCGGTGACTACGCGACTGCGACCTTCCCCAGTCCCGGCGGACGGGTCGAGTACGGCGGGGACGCGGAGATCTCGGGTGTGCCCGGCACGGCCGCGCCCGTGGTGATCGAGTTCCCGGCGGGCGCCTCGGCCCTGTTGCCGACCGGAAGGCCCCGGGACGAGGTCGACGGCGTACCGGTGACCTGTGTGGACAACGGCATGCCGACGGTGCTGATCGAGGCCGCCGCGCTCAAGGTCACCGGCTATGAGTCGCCCAGGGACCTGGAGGAGGACGTCGAGCTGGCCGACCGTCTGCGGCGGATCCGGCTGAGGGCGGGCCGTCTGATGGGGCTCGGGGACGTCTCGGACACCACCGTGCCCAAGCTCACGCTGCTCGCCCCGCCCCGCCAGGGCGGTGCGATCACCACCCGCACCTTCATTCCTGTGCGCTGCCACCCCTCCATCGGGGTGCTGGGCGCGGCCAGTGTGGCCGCCGGTCTGCGGATCGAAGGCGGCGTGGGAGCCGACCTTGCGGTGATCAGTCCCGAAAGTGACCGAATTCGCATAGAACATCCCACCGGATTCCTGGATATCGACAGTAGTCTCAAGGCCACTCCCGACGGCCTGCCCTCCGCCCGCCGCACCGCCGTGGTCCGCACGGCCCGCAAGATCTTCGACGGCACCGTCTTCCCCCGAGCCGTCGCACAACCCCGAGGAGGTCACCGATGACTCCGCCGCTCGGCGACATCGCCCACATCGGCCACGCGCAGCTGTTCACTCCCGATCTGGACGCCAGCGTCGCCTTCTTCACCGACTATCTGGGCCTGACGGTCCATCACCACCAGCGCGACACCGTCTATTTGCGGACCTTCGACGACTACGAGCACCACAGCCTGGTCCTCACCGCCCGTGACCGGCCCGGCCTCGGCAGGCTCGCCCTGCGCACCTCGAGCGAGGAGGCGCTCGCGCGGCGGGTGAAGGCGGTCGAGGAGGCCGGCGGCTCAGGACACTGGGTGGAGGACGAACCGGGCCTCGGCAGGCTCTACGTCACCACCGACCCGGACGGCCATGAGCACGCCCTGTACTGGGAGAGCGAACACTACGCGGCCCCCGAGGAGTTGCGGCCCGCGCTGAAGAACCAGCCGCAGGCCAAACCCAACCGGGGCGTCGGCGTGCGGCGGCTGGACCACATCAACTTCCTCGCCGCCGACGTGCTCGCCAACTCCGAGTTCCAGCAACAGGTCCTCGGTGCCCGGCCGACCGAGCAGATCCGCCTGGACAGCGGGCGGATCGCGGCGCGCTGGCTGACGTACACGAACAAGTCGTACGACGTCGTCTATACCTCGGACTGGACCGGCTCCAGCGGGCGGCTGCACCACATCGCCTTCGCCACCGACACCCGCGAGGACATCCTGCGCGCCGCCGATCTCGCCATCGACAGCGGGGTGTTCATCGAGACCGGACCGCACAAGCACGCCATCCAGCAGACGTTCTTCCTCTACGTCTACGAGCCGGGCGGCAACCGGATCGAGCTGTGCAATCCGCTCACCCGGCTGGTGCTGGCGCCGGACTGGCCGCTGATCACCTGGACCGAGGAGGAGCGCAAGAAGGGGCAGGCCTGGGGCCTGCAGACCATCGAGTCGTTCCACACCCACGGGACTCCGCCGGTCGCGTAAGGAGCGTCAGAGGGGCGCGCGAGGAGCCGCACCGAAACCATCGACCAGATCGTCAATGAGATTGTTGACAAAAACGTTGACTCTTTCGGTACGGCTCCTTAGCGTCTAGCGCACCCCGCACGAGAGGAAGTACAAAGATGTCCCCCCTCGCTCCATCCGCCCGCGGCGGCAGACTGGCCCTTCTGGTCGTCGGTCTGTGCTGGCTGGCCGTGCTCTTCGACGGCCTCGACATGTTCATCTACGGCTCGGTACTGCCGCACCTGCTGGAGACCCAGACCTTCGGCCTGACCCCCGACCAGGCCGGTGACCTCGGCTCCTACGCCACCTTCGGCATGCTGGTCGGCGCCCTGACCGCGGGCACCGTGGCGGACCGGATCGGGCGCAAGAAGCTCATGGTGTCCTGCGTGATCCTGTTCTCGCTGGCCTCCGGCGTCTGCGCGATCGCCGACTCCGTCGCCGTCTTCGGCCTCGGCCGCACCCTCGCGGGTGTCGGGCTCGGCGGGCTGCTGCCGACCGCGATCAGCATGGTCTCCGACTATGCCCCGCGCGGCCGGGCGGCGATCGTCATCGGCCTGCTGATGACCGCCCACCACGCGGGCGGCATCCTCTCCGCCTACGTCGCCAAGTGGCTGATCGAGCCGGCCGGCTGGCGGGCGGCCTTCTGGGTCTGCGTGCTCCCGCTGCTCTTCGCGCCGGTGCTCGCGAGGTTCCTCCCCGAGTCGCTGAGCTTCCTGGTCGCCAAGGGGCGGACGGCGGAGGCCCGCGCGCTCGCCACCCGCTACGACGTCGAACTCCCCGCCGCCAAGTCCGAGAAGGCGGGCGCCGCGGACCGCTGGGCGAACCTCGTCGGCCTCTTCCGCGGCGGCGAGTGGGTCCAGACCCTGCTGTACTGGAGTGCCTCCTTCGGCGGACTGCTGCTGGTCTACGGCGTCGCCACCTGGCTGCCCACCCTGATGCGCGCCGAGGGCTACGCCCTGGGCTCCGCCCTGACCTTCGTGGTCGTCTTCAACCTCGGCGGCATCGCGGGCATGCTGCTCGCCGGCCGGGCCGCCGACCGCTTCGGCGCCCCGCGCATCTCGGCGATCTGGTTCGCGCTGACCGCCGCCGGGGTGTTCATGCTCAGCGTCCACATGCCGCTCGGGGTGACCATGACGGTCGTCTTCCTCACCGGTGTGTTCCTCAACAGCGCCCAGACGATGATCTACGCGACGGTCTCCATCCGCTCCCACCCCGAGAACCGCGCCACCGCCGTCGGCTGGACCTCCGGCATGGGCCGCTTCGGCGCCGTCTTCGGCCCGTGGCTCGGCGGCCAGCTGCTCGCCGCGAACAACGGTGACTGGGGATTCACCGCCTTCGCCCTGGCCGGACTGTCCTCCATGGTCTTCATCGGCATCGCCGCCCTGCGCGGCGGCCGACAGACCCCGGCGGACAGGGCCCCGCAGGAGCTGGTCGGCACGCACTGAAGGGGGGAGGCGGACGCCGGTCGGGGAGACCGGCGTCCGCCTTGCGTCAGGACGGGCCGAGCAGGCCCGCCACGGCGACCACAGGGTTCAGCCCATCTGGTCCTCGGTCGACAGGTGTTCCACCGTCCGGCCCGTCTCGGTGAAGGTGCGTGTCACATGGCCCGAGGAGTACACCCACAGGATCCGCAGCGGCCGGTCGCCGACGTTGCGGAACAGATGGGGGATCGGCGACGGCACATAGGTGGTGTCGAACTGCTCCAGCCGCGTCACCACGCCGTCCACCACCACCTCCGCCTCGCCCTCCAGGATCGTCACGTGCTCGTCGCAGTTGTGCGAGTGCAAGGGCGCCCCGGAGCCCACCGGATACACGCTCATCCCGCTGGTGATCCGGTTCTCGCCGCCCGCCGAGGGCGTGGTGATCAGCGGTGTCGTGACGACGGATCCGCCGCGGTCCAGCAGCGGCACCGACGCGACCTTGATGATCGTGGTCATCCGGGGGGTCCTCTCCAGTACGTGGTTCCAGGCGACCGACGGTAGGTCGCGCCCCCGCGAATGGGTGCCCTCCGGCGTGCAGCTTTACCTTGCAATCCGGGAGGGGTGAGCTTTCCGGACCCGGCTGTAGCGTCGCCTGGCATCGCACGGCGACTCGTTCCGTGCCCGCAACGTGCCGGAAAGAAAAGGCAGGTATCGGCCACATGAGGCTCCCCGTTCTCAGCCAAGAGGAAATGGATCCGCGGCAGCAGGAGCTGGCCGCCCGGATCGCAGGCCGCCGCGGCGCCGTCCGCGGTCCCTTCCGGGTCTGGCTGCACAGCCCGGAGATGTGCGAACGGGCCGAGTCCCTCGGGGCGTTCGCCCGCTTCGACTGCTCCCTCCCCACGCACCTGCGCGAACTGAGCCTGCTGATGGCCGCCCGCAACTGGGACGCGCAGTACTCCTGGAACGCCCACGTCCACCAGGCGGTCGAGGCCGGGATACCCGAGGCCGCCGTGCGGGCCGTCGCCGAGCGCCGGGACGCGGAGGCGGACTTCGCCGACGCGGCGGACCGGGCCTTCTACCGGTTCTGCCGGGAGATCCTTGAGGACCACTTCGTCGCCGAGGAGACCTTCGCCCGCGCGCTCGCCCACTTCGGCGCCAAGGGCCTGGTCGACACCATCGGCGCGCTCGGCAACTTCACCATGCTCGGCATGTGCCTGAACGCCTTCCAGGTGGACCTCCAGGCCGACAAGGAGCCGCCCTTCCCCGACATCCGCGGCTACGCCCGGGTCGTCCCCGAGGCCACCCCGTGAGCCCCGCCTCCGTGGTCCGCGTCCGCGGGGTCACCAAGAGCTTCGGCGGCGCCGCCGCGCTCAAGGACGTCAGCCTCGACCTGCACGCCGGCGAGGTGCACGCCCTGATGGGCATGAACGGCGCCGGGAAGTCGACGCTCGTGCACGTCCTCGCCGGAGTCCACCAGCCCGACCGGGGCACCGTCGACATCGACGGCGACGCCCACCGCTCCCTGACCATGCGGCAGGCCCGGCGGCTCGGCATCTCCTTCGTGCCGCAGCGCCGCGAACTGGTCATGGGACTCACCGTCGCCGAGAACGTCCTCCTCGGCGTCCTGCCGGTCAAAGGCGGCCGGGTCAGCTGGTCCACGGTCCGGGAGGAGGCCCGTAAAGCACTGAGCGATCTGGGCATCCGGCTCGACGTGGACCAGCCGGCCGGGGCGCTGACCGTGGCCGAGCAGACCATGGTCGAGGTCGCCCGGGAGGTGCGCCGCGGCGGCCGGGTCCTCATCCTCGACGAGCCCACCGCCTGTCTCGGCGCCCACGCTGCCGAGCAGGTCAAGACGCTGGTGCGCAGGCTCCGCGACGAGGGCATCGCCATCGTCTACATCTCGCACTACATCGACGAGGTCCTCGACATCGCCGACCGCGTCACCGTCATGCGCGACGGCCGGGTCGTGCACACCGGCACCGTCGACGACCTCGACGGCACCGGCCTGGTCCGGCACATGGTCGGCCGGGACGTCGTCTCCCACCGCCCCACCCGCCCGGCACCGAAGGACGAGGTCGGCCTGGAGGTACGGGGCCTCGGCCGTGGCCGCTTCATCCGCGACTTCGGCGTCGAGGTCCGCAAGGGCGAGGTGGTCGGGGTGCTCGGCGCGGCCGGGGACGCCCAGTCCTATCTCTTCGACCTGCTCTCCGGCCGGACCCGCCCGGACCACGGCGAACTCCTCGTCGACGGCCGCCCGGTACCGCTCGGCAAGGTCCGGCACTCGCTGCGCAGCGGACTGCGCTGTGTCACCGGCGACCGCCGCAACCTCGGCATCATCGCCGGACTGTCCGTCGACGAGAACCTGATGCTCGCCAGCGACCGCTTCGACCGGCGCCGGCTGCACCGCGACGCCGAGCAGACCCGCCGCGCCGCCCCGCGCCGGGAGACCTACGGCGTGGTCACCCTCGCCCGCAACCCCGCGATCGGCGCCCTGTCCGGCGGCAATCAGCAGAAGGTGCTGCTCGCCAAATGGCTGGAGACCGCGCCCGCCGCCGTCTTCCTGGAAGACCCCACCAACGGTGTCGACGTCGCCGCCAAGGCCGACATCCACACGATCATCGACGACCTCGCGAGCCGGGGCGTGGCGGTCCTGCTCGCCTCCTCGTCCGCCGAGGAGGTCATGCGCCTGGCCGACCGGGCGGTGGTCGTGCGCTCCGGCCGCGTCGTGGCCGCACACGACATCGCCCGCATCACCCGCGACGAACTCGTCGCGACCGCCCTGGGAGGGAACCACTCATGAGCCTGAAGACGCCGGCCCCCGAGGCCGAGACCCCCGCGAGGCCCGAACCGGCCGCGAAGGGCGGCCTGTTGACGGCCGTGCAGCGCATCCCGCACCTCGGCCTGATCGTCGTACTGCTCCTGATCGCGGGCTTCACCGCCACCCAGAGCGACGCGTTCCTGACCCAGGACAACCTGATCAACGTGCTGCGGCAGGTGAGCATCACCGCCGTCATCGCGGCAGCGCTCACCCTGGTGATGACCGCTGGCGGCATGGACTTCTCCATGGGCAGCAACGTCTACGTCGTGGCCGCCTTCGCCGCCCAACTCCTGCACAACGGCACCTCCGTCGCCGTCACGATCCTCGCCTGCGTCGCCCTCGCGATGGCGATCGGCCTGGTCAACGGCCTGGTCATCACCTACACCAAGGTGGCGCCCTTCGTGGTGACCCTGGCCACCGCCACCATCCTGGACGGCGTCCAGCTCGTCGTCCTCGACGGCAAGACCGTCTCCGGCGGCGACGCGCTGTCCGACCTGGGCGCCGGCTACTTCATCGGACTGCCCAACCTGACCTGGCTGGCGCTGATCGTCCTCGCGCTGACCGCCCTGGTCATGAAGTACACGACGTACGGCCGCGATCTGTTCGCCATCGGCGGCAACGAGCACGTCGCCCGGCTCAGCGGCATCGGCGTCAACCGCAACAAGCTGCTGCTGTACGCGGGCGCGGGCGCCCTGTCCGGACTGGCCGGAGTGATGCTGCTGTCCCGTCTGGTGGCGAGCAGCCCCAGCCCCGGCGGCGGACTGATGCTCCAGCTCAGCGCGGTGGCCGCGGTCGTCATCGGCGGTACGGCGCTGGAGGGCGGCCGGGGCACGGTCGTCGGCACGATCCTCGGCGTCGTCCTGCTCGGCGTGGTCGCCAACTCGCTGAACCTGCTCCAGATCTCCTCCTTCTACCAGCCGGTGTCGGTCGGCACGGTCCTGGTGATCGCCGCGATCGCGAACCAGTTCCAGAAGTCCCGCCACTCGGCCCACTGAACCGCCTGAACCGCACGTCCGACTCGAAAGGCACCGCACGATGAGAATCACCTCCCGGTACCGCGCCGCCTGCGTCGCCACCGCCCTGAGCGCGGGACTCCTGCTCAGCGGGTGCAGCAAGGACGACGACACGGTGAGCACCGCCGCCGGTGACGGCGACTACACGATCGGCTTCGTCAACGGCAACAACACCGAGTTCCACACCTGTCTCCAGGGCGCCATCGAGAAGAAGGCCGAGGAACTGGGCGTCGAGCTCTACACCGCCAACTCCACCCAGGACCCGGGCAAGGAGCTGTCCAACATCGAGGACATGATCTCCCGCGGGGTCGACGCGGTCATCGTCCAGACGGTCAACGTGGACGCCCTGGAGGCCGACATAGCCAAGGCCAAGGCGGCGAACGTGCCGATCTTCCTGACCTCGGTGCTGCTGGAGGACATGAAGGACGTGCTCGGCGCCTCCGTCGTACCGCTCGCCGAAGTGGGCAAGATGGACGCCGAGTTGGTCACGAAGGACGCGGGCGGCAAGGCCGTCCAGGTCGGTGTCGTCGCGGGCGCGCCCGGCGCCGCCTCGGACGTCCTGGTGGGCGGCTTCACCGACAACCTGCCGGCCACCGCCAAGGTCGTCGCCAACCAGCCGGGCATGTTCAGCCCCGCCAAGGCGCAGGAGGTGGCGGAGAACATGATCCAGTCCCACCCCGACCTGGACTATGTCTTCGTCGCCAACGAGGAGATGGCCTTCGGCGCCCTCAACGCCTTCAAGGCCGCGAAGGCCGACGTCAGGATCGTGACGAACAACGGCACCGAGCGCGGCGTCGAGGCCGTCAAGGACGGCACCTTCCTCGGCACGGTCTCCAACCCGGCCCAGCTCACCGGCGCCAACGCCCTGGAGAGCACCGTGAAGCTGCTCGACAAGGACAAGGGCGCCGAGAAGGTCACCCGCACCCCGCTCACCCTCGTCACCAAGGACACCGCGGCTCAGGCACCGGCCTACTGCGCAGAGTGACCGTGGAAAAAGGGCAGGTCACACCCCTTATGAAACGGCATCGTTTCACTTAGGGTGCCCTTACTTTGCTCCGCCCGGAAAGAACCGAGGAACCATGGACCGTCTGCTACTGATGCACAGCTTCGTCACCGTCGCTCAGGTCGGCAGCTTCAGCGGAGCCGCCAAGAAGCTGGGCTCCTCGGGCTCCCTGGTCTCCCGCCATGTGGCGGAGCTGGAGCGACAGGTCGGGGTACGGCTCGTCAACCGCACGGCCCGCTCGGTGAGCCTCACCGAACCGGGCCAGCGGTACGCCGAATTCTCCGCCCGGATCCTCCAGGAGATAGAGGCGGAGGACGTGGGCATCGCCCATCTGCACGACCGGGCCGAGGGTACCCTCAGCATCATCTGCCCGAAATGGATCGGCAGCCTGGACCTCGGGGACGCCATCGCCGCCTTTTCCGCGGCCCACCCCAAAATCCAGGTCCGATTCGAACTCGGCGGGATGTCGGACCGTACCTACGATTTCCTCGACAGCGGATTCGACATCGCCTTCCACACCCGGGATCTCCGCGATTCGAGCGTCCGCCTCAAGAAGATCGCCTCGCTGCCGTTCGTGCTGTGCGCGTCCAAGGAGTACCTGGACCGCAACGGCCCGTTGACCGAGCCGAACGGCATCGCCCACCATGACTGCCTCGTGCACGTCAACGACCCCGTGTGGCGGATCGGCCACGGCCACGCCTCCACCCTGCACAAGATCCGCAACGTGGCCTTCTCCTCCAACTCCTACCTCGCCCTCCAGAAGGCGGCCGTGCACGGACGCGGCATCGCCCTGCTCCCGCAGCGGCCGGCCTACGACGATCTCGTGTCCGGCGCGCTGCAGGTCCTGCTCCCGGAACTCGCCGTACCCGACCGCCCGCTGTTCGCCATCTACGGGCCCGGACAGGCCGTCCCGCGCAAGATCAGCGTCTTTCTGCAATTCCTCACCGACTGGTTCTCCCGCAATCCCATCCCGGTGATCCAGGCGTAGCCGTTCCCCGGCCGCAAGAAACGATTGCAGAACCAGCGGAGCACGGGCCGTTGAGTCCCCGCGCTTGCAAAACCTAGGCTCACTGGCGACCCGCGAAACGAGGAATCCATGGGAATCCAGAGAATCGAATCGGTCACTTACAGCATCGACGACCTCGACGAATGTGTCCGTTTCTACGAGGACTTCGGACTGTTCCTGGTCGAAAGGACCGGCGAGCACGCCGTGTTCGAGACGCTGACCGGGCAGACCCTTCAGCTCGACACCCGCCCGGGGCCGCTGCTGCCGCCCCCGGTGGAGCACGGGCCCACCCTGCGCGAGGTGGTGTGGGGCGTGGACACCGAGGAGGAGCTGGACCGGCTGGTGACCGCCGTGGGGGACACCCGGCAGAGCGCGGACGGTGTGCACCACACCGTCGACGAGACGGGATTCGGGGTCGGGCTGACCCTGGCCCGCCCCAAGCCCGCACCCGTCACCCCGCGCCCCGCCAACTCCCTTGGCCACGTGACCCGTTGGAACACCGCCCTGGAAGCGATCACCCGGGTCCGGCCACTGCGCATGTGCCATGTCGCGCTGAACATCCCCCAGGCGGGCAAGGACGAGGCCGTCGCCTTCTACACCGGGCGCCTCGGCTTCCGGCCCACCGACGTCGTCGAGCCGATGGGCGTCTTCATGCAGGCCCCCGGCGACGACGACCAGCACACCATGCTGCTGTGCCACCGCCCCGACAAGGCGGGCGTCAACCACATCGCCTACGAGGTGCCCGGCTTCGACGACGTGGTCGAGGGCGGCAACCACATGATCGAACGGGGCTGGCGCGAGGCCCGCAGACTCGGCCGGCACACCATCGGCTCCAATGTCTTCCGCTTCCTGCACGCCCCGAGCGGCGGCCGGGTGGAGTACGCCGCCGACATGGACCGGGTCGACGACTCCTATGAGACCCGCGTCCACGGGACCACCCCGCCCCACCACATCTGGGCGCTGCGCACCAACCGCGACAACGAGGCCTCTTGAGAGGGCACCCACCCATGACCAGCTACCCCGCCGTCCGCATGTACATCGCGGGCGAGTGGTGCCAGGGCGGCACCGGACGTACCGCCCCGATCGTGAACCCGGCCACCGAGGAGGTGATCGGAGAGGTACCGCTCGCCACCCCCGACGACCTGGACCGCGCCCTGGCCGCGGCCGAAGCGGCATTCCGCGTCTGGCGCGAGACGCCCGTCGCGCGGCGCACCGCGATCCTGCACGCCGCCGCCGACCTGATCAGCGAGCGGGCCGCCGAGATCGGCCGCATCATGACCCAGGAGCAGGGCAAGCCGCTCGCCGAGTCGACCGGCGAGGCCCGGCGCACCGCCGAGACCCTGCGCTGGCACGCCGACGACGCCCGCCGCGCCTATGGCCGCATCATCCCCTCGGCCCCCGGCACCGCGCTGACCGTACGGCGCGAACCCATCGGCCCGGTCGCCGCGTTCGTCCCGTGGAACTTCCCCGTGGGCGGGCCCAACCGGAAGATCTCCTCGGCGCTGTCGGCCGGCTGCTCCCTGGTCATCAAGGCCTCGGAGGAGACCCCCGCGACCGCCGCAGCCCTGGTCCGCTGCTACGTGGACGCGGGCCTGCCCGCCGGTGTCCTCAACCTGGTCTTCGGCGAACCAGCCGAGGTCTCCGCCCACCTCATCGCCTCCCCGGTGATCCGCCTGATCGCCTTCACCGGCTCGGTCCCCGTCGGCAAGCTCCTCGCCGCCGAGGCCGGAAAGGTCATGAAGCCGTCCCTGATGGAACTCGGCGGACACGCGCCGGTGATCGTCTGCGCCGACGCAGACCCGGTCCAGGCCGCCCGCAGGGCCGCCCAGGCCAAGTTCGCCAACGCCGGTCAGGTGTGCACCTCGCCGAGCCGCTTCCTCGTCCACGAGAGCCTGGTCGAGGACTTCACCGCCGAGTTCGTGAAGGCGGCGGAGGCGGTGGTCGTCGGGGACGGACTCGCCGACGGCACCACCATGGGCCCGCTCGCCAACGAGCGGCGCCTGGTCGCCATGGAGCGGCTCACCGCCGACGCAGTGGCCCGCGGCGCCAAGGTCCGCACCGGCGGCGAACGCCCGGACCGCGCCGGGTACTTCTTCGCGCCGACGGTCCTGACCGACGTACCGCCGGACGCGGAGCTGATGCGTGAGGAGCCGTTCGGGCCGCTCGCGCCCATAGTGCCCTTCACCGACCTCGACGAGGCCCTCGCCGCAGCGAACGCCCTGCCCTACGGCCTCGCCGCCTACGGCTACACCCGGTCCGCCGCCACCGCCGAACGGCTCTCGGCCGAGCTGGAGGCCGGGATCCTCTCGCTCAACCACTGCGGCGGCTCCGTCCACGAGGCGCCCTCCGGCGGGGTGAAGGACAGCGGGTACGGCCGCGAGGGCGGACCCGAGGCGCTCGACGCCTACCTGGTCACCAAGCGCGTCTCCCACCTGCTGGCGCCATGAGGTACGCACGGGTCTCGGTCGGCGGCCGGGCGGTGTGGGGCCGGGTCGGCGAGGCGGACGTGGAGCTGCTGTCCGAGTCGCCGATCGACGGCCGCCCCGATGTGATCGGCACGGTGCCCCGGTCAACGGCCGTATGGCTGCCGCCCGTTGTGCCGCCGGTCTTCTACGCCGTCGGCTACAACTACCCCCGGCACATCGCGCACGCCAAGGCCGCCACACCGGAGCGTCCCGAGATCGGATACCGGGCCAACAACGCCCTCACCGGGCACCTCAAGCCGATCGTCAAGCCGGCCGAGGTCGAGGGCCGCTTCGAGGCAGAGCCCGAACTCGTCGCCGTCATCGGCCGTACGCTGCGGCACGCCACGCCCGAGGAGGCCCGCGCCGCCGTCTTCGGCTGGACCATCGGCAACGACATCAGCGCCCGCGCCTGGCAGCACCAGGACCGCACGTTCTGGCGCAGCAAGAACAGCGACACCTTCAAGCCGATGGGCCCCTGGATCGAGACCGACGTCGACGCGCTCGCCCAGACCACCACGCTCCGGGTGAACGGCGAGGTCCACTCGGAGTTCGCCACCGGCGACATGGTCTTCGACCCCTTCGATCACATCGTCGAGATCACCCGGCACCTCACCCTGCACCCGGGCGACGTGCTGTGGATGGGCGCCGAGTCGACCTGCCAACTGGAGCCCGGCGACACCGTGGAGGTCGAGATCAGCGGCATCGGTGTGCTGTCCAACCCCGTACAACTCGAAGGGAATCGAGCATGAGCGCGGAACCCCGCTACATCCACCACGTCAACTTCCCCACCACCGACCCCGACCGGACCGCCGCCTGGTACGCGAAGGTCTTCGGGATGAAGCGGATCATGCCCAAGTCCAACACCCGCGTGGTGCTGATGACCCGGGGCAACTTCGATCTGCACTTCACCCCGGTCGAGGAGATGGAGCGCATGGCGCCCTATCACTTCGCCGTCGAGGTCGACGACTGGGACGACTTCCTGGAGCACCTCAAGGAGCTCGGCATCCGGCACACCCGGCCCGTCCAGCGCCCCGAGAACCAGTCCAAGTTCTGCTACATCCACGACCCCGACCACACCATGATCGAGCTCGTCTACCACGCCAAGCGCTCCAACTGACCCCGCGCCGACTGGAGTTCATTCTCATGCCCATCGCCGACTCCGACGGCACCGCCATCTACTACGAGCGCCACGGCAGCGGCCCGGCGATCCTGTTCGTGCACGGCAGCGGCGGACACCACGCCGCCTGGTGGCAGCAAGTGGCCGCACTCCGCGAGGAGTTCACGGTCGTCACCGTGGACCTGCGCGGCTTCGGCAAGTCCGACTCCTCGATGCCGGAATTCGACGGCCAGGACTTCCCCGGTGACGTGGTCGCCGTCCTGGACGCCGAGGAGCTGACCGACGTCATGCTGGTCGGCCAGTCCATCGGCTCCGTCGCCGCCCTGCGCGCCGGGCTGCTGCGACCCGAGCGGGTCTCGTCCGTCGTCCTCGGGCACTCCCTGGGCGGCATCAGCCATCCGGAGCTCAAGGAGCTGGCGGCGGCCGACCGCGCCGAGGCGGTCAAACTCCCGGTGATCGACCGGCTGTTGACCAAGCCGTTCCAGCGGGAGCGCGCCGATCTGACCTTCCTCTTCCAGCAGATGGGCACCTTCAACGTGGCCCGCATGCAGGACCTGCGCAACCTCGACACCAACGGCCCGACCCTGACGGAGATCCAGGACTCGGGCGTCAAGGTCGCCTTCCTCGCGGGCGAGAAGGACGCCGTGCTCAGCGTCAAGACGGTGACACGTGCCCATGAGCTGCTCGCCGGCTCACACCTGGAGATCGTCGAAGGCGCTCCGCACTCCATGTACTGGGAGACCCCGCGCGCGTACAACGCGGCCGTCGCCCACCTGCGCCGCACCCTCACCGCAGAGAAGGAATCCGTATGACCACCCTCACCCTGGCCGCCGCCGAGGAGATCCTCGCCGCCGCCCATCAGCGCGCGCAGGCCATCGGGAAGGCGGTGAGCGTCGCCGTCGTGGACGCCGGCGGCTTCCCGATCGCGATCCGCCGCCCCGACGGAGCGCGCCCCCTCACCCCGGACATCGCCCGCGCCAAGGCGTACACCGCCGCGATCATGCAGCGCCCCGGCACCATGCTGAAGAAGTGGCAGGAGAGCCAGCCGGTCTTCTTCGCCCAGCTCTCGCAGCTCCCCGGCGCGGCCATGCCGATCATGGCCACCGAGGGCAGCGTCACCATCAAGAAGGACGGCGAGATCATCGGCGGCCTCGGCATCGCGGGCGGCACCGCCGCCGAGGACCAGAAGATCGCCGAAGAAGTGCTCGAATCCCTCGGCTACGAGCTGGAGTTCGCCGCCTGGGGCGTCTCGGCACCCGGAAAGGACTGACCCATGGCGGACACCTTCAACTACCGCATCGACCACCACGGCAGCCTGGTCCGCCCGGCCGGCCTCAGCTCGGACTCCCTTGCCGAGGCGGTCGAGGAGGCGGTGGCCTACCAGCGCAAACTCCGCTCCACCGTGGTCACCGACGGCGACTTCCCCCGTGAGGACTTCCGCAGCGCGGTCCTCGAAGGGGTCTCCGGCTTCCGCCGTACCGACGAGACGGCGGACGGACTGGCCCGCTGGGTCGCCGAGTCGCTGCCCAAGGCGAACGGCCCGCTCCTGGCCGACTGGTCCGCCCGCCTGGCGGAACTCACGGTCATCGCCCCCAAGGCGACCCTGCCGTCCCCGGCCTACCTGGCGGCGACGACCTACGCGGAGGGCCTCGGCCCGGCACGCGAACTGGGCGAGGCGCTGGCGGAGATCATCCGCACGGAGATCGGCCTGCTGGTCTCCCGCGGAGTCCGGCTGATCCAGCTCAACAACCCGCTCCTCCTCGACTGGCCGGAGGACTCCCCGCTCTCCTACGACGACGCGCTGGCCGTGGAGGCGGCGGCGGTACGGCTGGACGAGCGCCCCGAGGGCGTCCGTATCGGCATCTGCCCGGGCTGGACGGCACCGGCAGAGGTGGACAGCGCTCGTGTCGAGCGGCTGTACGGCGAGATCCCGGCCGACCGCTGGGTCCTGCCGTACGACCAGGGCACCCCGTCCGAACTCGATCTCCTCCGGGCTCTCCCCGAGGACCGGGACGTCTGTCTCGGTGTCGTGGACGCGACCGTGGCCGAACTGGAGGACATCGACACGGTGATGAGCCGGATCGACGCGGCGGCCGAGATCAAGGACATCGAGGACATGGCCGTATCGCCGTCGAGGGGCTTCGCGGACATCGCCGCGAAGCCCCTGCTGACCGCCGAACAGCAGCGAAAGAAGCTGGTGTTGGTGGAGACGATCGCCCGCTACTGCTGGGGCAACGAGTTCTGAAGCACCTCGGCGAACGTCACTGTGCGCTCGGTCAGCAGCGGCCGTACCGTCCGGACGATCAACTCGTCGAAGTAGTCGGCCGCCGCGTGCGCCTCGAACCCCGCCCGGTCCGCGTACACCTCGTACAGCACGAACCCGCCCACCCGCTCGGCCTCCGCGTGCACCTCATAGGCGAGATTCGCGGGCTCACCCCGGGTGAACTCCCGCATCCTCAACAGCGCCTCCCGCACCACGAGTTCATCGGCGGGCTCGCAGCGGTAGTGGGCGAAGACGGCGTACGGCATGGGCGTTCCCCAAAAGCTCGAAGGTGCGGTGGTGCCGCCGATTCCAGCACGGACACCCCGCACTCCGGGCGCAACCAATGTCTGACGGAAAAGAAGTGACTCCATGCGCACCCTGGAAACCCTCATCGGCGGAGAGTGGGTGACGTCCGGAGCGTGGATCGACGTCCACGACCCGGCCGACGTCCGAGAACCGCTCGCCCGTATCCCCGCCCTTCCCGCGAAGGACGTCACCCGGGCCTACGACCACGCCGAGCGCGGCTTCGCGCTCTGGAAGCGCACCAGCCCCTTCGAACGGGCTCGGATCATGACCGAGGCGGCCCGGCTGATCCGGGAACGGCTGGAGTCCATTGCCGCCGATGTCACCGCCGAGAACGGCAAGACGCTCGCCGAGGCCCGCGGTGAGACCGGCAAGGCCGCCGACTTCCTCGACTACTACGCCGGTCTCGCCCGCCAGCGCTACGGCACCCTGCTGCACGACGTCCGCCCCGACACCCGTACGCACACCCAGCGCGAGCCCATCGGCGTCATCCTGGTGATCAGCCCGTGGAACGATCCGCTGATCACCCCGGCCCGCAAGCTCGCCCCGCTGCTCGCCACCGGCAACGCGGCCGTCTTCAAGCCGGCCACCGAAACCCCGCTCTCCGGGCTGCACTTCGCCCGCGCCCTGCACGACGCGGGACTCCCGGCCGGGGTGCTGAACGTGGTCACCGGCCGTACGGCGGAGATCGAGGAGGCCCTCCTCGACGACCCCCGGATCGCCGGCGTCACCTTCACCGGCTCCAACGCCGTCGGCAACCGCATCCGCCGCCGCCTCGCCGACCGCAACGTCCGCTTCCAGGGCGAACTCGGCGGCAAGAACGCCTCGGTCGTCCTCGCCGACGCCGACCTCCCCGCCGCCGCGAAGGCCGTGGTCGCCGCCTCCTTCGGCCAGGCCGGACAGCGCTGCACCGCCACCAGCCGGGTGATCGTGGAGCGCCCGGCCCACGACGACTTCGTACGGCTGCTGCTCGCCGAGGTCGAGGCGCTGGCCGTCGGCCCCGGCAGCGATCCGGCGACCACGCTGTGCCCGCTGTCCAGCCCCCGGCAGCGCGACTCGGTCCTCGCCGACATCGGCCGGGCCGTCGACGCGGGCGCCACCGTGCTGGCCGGGGGAGCGGCCGACCCGGAGCGCGCGCACGGCTGTTACGTCCTGCCGACCGTGCTCGGCGATGTCACCCCCGAGATGGCGATCTGGCGCGAGGAGGTCTTCGGGCCGGTGCTCGCCGTGCGCGCCGTCGAGGACTTCACGCAGGCCGTGGAGGCCGTCAACGACTCCGAGTTCGGGCTGGCCGCCGCCCTGTTCACGCGCGATCTGTCCCGGGCGTACCGGTTCATCGACGAGGCCGAGTGCGGACAGGTCGCCGTCAACACCACGACCACCGGCTGGGACGTCCATCTGCCCTTCGGCGGGTTCCGCGACTCAGGGACCGGTTACAAGGAGCAGGGCGAGGAGGTCCTGCGCTTCTCCACGCGCGTCAAGACCGTCGCCGTTCACTACTGACGCGGTCACCTACTGATCCGAAGGAGGAGTCGATGGCTGACGAGACGATCGGCATCGTCGGCGCGGGCATCGTGGGCCTGGCCACCGGCCGCGAGATCGCCCTGCGCCGACCCGGCACCCGGGTGGTGGTGCTGGAGAAGGAGCAGGAGCTCGCCGTCCACCAGACCGGCCACAACTCCGGCGTCGTGCACGCCGGGATCTACTACCCGCCGGGCAGCCTCAAGGCGGAGCTGACGGTGCGCGGGGTCGCCCTGCTGCGCGAGTACTGCCAGGAGCGGGGCCTGCCGTACGAGGAGGTCGGCAAGCTGGTCACGGCCGTCCGCGAGGACGAGCTGGGCCGGATGGAGAGCCTCTACGAACGGGCCCGCACCAACCATGTGCCCGAGCTGCGGAAGGTCTCCAAGGAGGAGATCAGGGAGATCGAGCCCGCGGCCGGAGGGCTCGCCGCGCTGCACTCGCCGCGCACCGCGATCACCGACTACAAGGCCGTCGCCCGCGAGTACGCCAAGGACATCGAGGCGTCCGGCGGCGAGGTGCGGCTCGGCTTCCCCGTCACCGCGATCACCCAGGTGCCCGGCGGTATCGAGGTGGCCTCCGTCCAGGACCGGGTCCGGGTGGACCGGCTGGTGCTGTGCGCGGGGCTGCACTCGGACACCGTCGCCCGGCTCGCGCACGACGGACGGGAACCGCGGATCATCCCCTTCCGGGGCGAGTACATGCTGCTGAAGCCGGAGAAGGCGCGGCTGCTGCGGGGCCTGGTCTATCCGGTGCCCGATCCCCGGTACCCCTTCCTCGGCATCCACTTCACCCCGCGAGTCGACGGCACCGTCGAGGTCGGCCCGAACGCCGTCCTGGCGATGTCCAGGGAGGGCTACCGGCTGAGCCAGGTCTCGCCACGGGACCTCGTGAGCCTCGCCGGCTACCCCGGAGCCTGGCGGATGGCGGCCCAGCACTGGCGTACCGGCATCAAGGAATACCGCGGCTCGCTGTCCAAGCGTGCCTTCATGCGGGACGCGAGCCTGTACGTGCCCGCCGTGGGCGTCTCCGACGTGGTGCGCGGCGGAGCCGGGGTGCGCGCCCAGGCGCTGGACCGCGACGGCACGCTCGCCGACGACTTCCGCATCCACCGGGCCGGCCGGGTCACCGCCGTCCGCAACGCGCCCTCACCGGCCGCGACGGCCTCCCTGGCGATCGCCGAGCACATCGTCGACGCCGTCTTCGGCGACGGCTGATCCAGACCGCTCGGGCAATCAGTGAATGCCCTGCACAGAGCGGTATTTCGCGCAACAACAGCTTGCGCTCCCGGGGCTCGGCAAGGGCTCCCGCCCCGCCTAGCGTTCCCTCCGCAGCACCCCACCGCCCCGTTCGACAGAAAGAGTTGAGGCCATGTTCGTCGTCGACACGCAGATCCACATCTGGAAGGAAGAGACCCCGGACCGCCCCTGGGTGCCCGGGGCCCGCGAGCGGATCCGCCTCAACGGCCACCGCGAGGACCCCTTCTCCTACGAGGAGGCCCTGGAGCTGATGGACGAGGCCGGCGTCAACCGGGCGCTGATCCTCCCGCCGTCCTGGGAGGGCGACCGCATCGACTACGCCCTGGAGGCCTGCGAGGCCCACCCGGACCGGTTCGGCATCATGGCCCGCATCCCGCAGAACAAGCCCGAAGAGGGCAAGGCGATGCTGGCGGACTTCGCCCAGAACCCGCATGTGAAGGGCACCCGGCTCACCTTCCACCGGCCGCAGGACCGCAACTGGATGATCGACGGCACCAACGACTGGTACTGGCCGATCGCCGAGGAGCTCGGCATCCCCACCATGGTCCACGCCCCGATCTGGAAGCGGGAGCTCGGCGAGATCGCCGCGAAGCACCCCGAGCTGAAGATCATCATCGACCACATGGGCATCATGGCCCGCTGTGTCGACGACGCGATCGGCTACTGGGTCCAGGAGACCGCCGATCTCGCCGCCCACCCGAACATCTACGTCAAGGTCTCGGCGCTGCCGGGCTACTCGACGCAGCCGTTCCCCAACAACAACATCCAGCAGTACGTGCGCGAGATGGTCGACCGGATGGGCCCGCAGCGCTGCTTCTACGGCACCGACATCACCCGGCTGCTCGGCCACGGCATCACCTACACCGACACCATCGAGCAGTTCACCAAGCACTGGGACTTCACCCCCGAAGAGCTCGAATGGATCATGGGCCGGGGTATCTCCGAGGTCCTGAACTGGCCGATCGAGGGCTGACATGACCGACACCGAGCACCTGGACGGCGGTGACGCCGCCGTCGCCGCCCTCACCGCCGCCGGCGCCGACCACATCTTCTGCGCGTCGGGGTCCGAATGGGCCCCCGTGTGGGAGTCGCTGGCCCGGCACCACCGCGACGGACTGCCCTGCCCCGGGTATCTGGACCTGACCCACGAGACGGTCGCCGTGGGCATGGCCACCGGCTACGGCCTGATCACCCGCCGCCCGCAGGGCGTGCTGCTGCACGCGGCCCCCGGCCTGCTCCAGGGCTCGATGGCCGTGCACGGCGCCCTGCTCGCCGGGGTGCCGATGGTGGTCGCCTCCTCGGAGTCGGCCACCTACGGCGACGGCCCGGGGAAGGACCCGGGCGGCCAGTGGTACCGCAACCTGTCGATCGTGGGCGGCCCGCACGGCGTCGCGAGTCCGTTCACCAAGTGGTCCAACGAGGCGGCCAGTGTCCACACCCTGCCCACGATGATCACGAGGGCGGCGGAGCTGGCCTGGCGGGCCCCGGCGGGACCGGCGTATCTGAACATCCCGCTGGAGATCCTCCTGGAGGAGTGGGACGGCCGTGAGGCCAAGCCCGTCGTCCCGCCCGGCTCCACGCACAGCTCGCCCGAAGAGGCCGACGCGGTCGCGCAGTTGATCCGCGAGGCCGTCAACCCGGTGATCGTCACGGAGACTTCGGGGCGTGAGTCGGGCGGCTGGGAGGCTCTCGTCG
This sequence comes from Streptomyces cinnabarinus, assembly GCF_027270315.1. NCBI lineage: Bacteria > Bacillati > Actinomycetota > Actinomycetes > Kitasatosporales > Streptomycetaceae > Streptomyces > Streptomyces cinnabarinus. Next base: position 7,732,471 of record NZ_CP114413.1, read on the forward strand.
CCTTCGCCGAGGCCTGGAACATCCCGGTCGTCGAGCCCGACTCGGCGGTGTGCGGCAACTTCCCGCGCACCCACCCGCTGCACGCAGGCAGCGACATCGGGCCCTGGATGGACGAGGCGGACCTGATCCTGCTGGTCAACTGCCGGGCGCCCTTCTACCCACCGTCACGCCGGCCCTCGAAGGCACGGATCGTCGTCATCGACGAGGTGCCGCAGCGCCCGCACATCACCTACCAAGTCCTGTTCGCGGACCGGTACTTGGAGGGCAACGTCGCCAACAGCCTGCGCCAGCTCGCCAAGCGGGCGAAGGACCTGGACGCGGCGGCGGTCACCGCCCGGCGTGCGGCACAGGAGGAGCGGCACGCGGGGGAGCGGGCCGCGATCGCGGCGGCCGAGGCGAAGGCCGCCGAAGCGGCCGGGGGCATCGATCCCGTGATGGTGGCCGCCACGCTGCGGCGGCTGCTGGACGGGGAGGACGCGATCGTCGTCGACGAGACCATCACCCACAGCCGGATCGTCAAGCGGCACCTGCGGAACGACGCCCCCGACTCGTACTTCTACGTCCAGGGCGGTCTCGGCCAGGGCATGGCGGTCGCGCTGGGCGTCAAACTCGCCGCCCGGGAGCGGCCGGTGGTGCTCACCATCGGCGACGGCGCCTTCACCTACAACCCGGTGATCCCGTCCTACGACGCCTCGCGGGCATACGAACTGCCGTTGCTGATCGTCGTCTTCAACAACCGTGTCTACAAGTCGATGAATCTCAACCACCGTCGCTTCTACCCCGACGGCGCGGCCGCCGGGACGGGGGAGTGGCTCGGCACCGATCTGCACCGGCTGCCGCGGCTCGCCTCCTTCGCCGAGCCGTTCGGGATGCACACCGAGACCGTCGACGCGCCCGACGCCCTCGCTCCCGCCCTGGAGCGCGCCCTCAAGGCCGTGGCGGAGGGCACCACGGCCGTCGTCGACGTGCTCGTCACCCGCTGAACCACCCCTGATCCAGCTGAACCACCCTGATCTAGGAGAACCATGTCCCACCGGAAGCTCGTGCCCGCAGGGGAGTTGCGGGACTTCTCCGCGGCCCTGCTGGAGCAGGGCGGCCTGAGTGCCGAGCACGCCCGCACCACCGCCGAGGTGTTCGTCTGGGCCGCGCTGCGCGGCGTCGACTCGCACGGCATCGCCCGGGTCCCGGCCTATCTGGAGCTGTTGGCCAAGGGGGTGGCCAATGCGCGGCCCGAGCTCGGCGTCGAGTCGACCACCCCGGCCGCGGCGGTCCTGGACGCCGACCGCGCCCCCGGGCCGGTGGCGCTGAGCGCCGCCGCGGACGAGGCGGTGACCCGGGCGAAGGTGACCGGCATCGCCTCGGTGGGGGTGCGCCGTACCGTGCACACCGGGGCCATCGGCTACTACGTGTCCCGGATCGCCGAGCAGGGCCTGGTCGGCATCGGGTTCGTGGCCGGTATGCCCAACATGGGCTACACCGGCGTCAAGGGCGCCGCCGTCGCCACCAGCCCGCTCGCCATCGCCGTACCGGCGAAGGAGCACGCCCCGCTGCTGCTCGACATGGCCACCGCCACCGTCGCGCTCGGCAGGATCCGCCAGGCGAAGGCGAACGGAACCCCCCTGCCCGAGGGCGCGGCCGCCACCGAGGACGGCACCCCGACGACCGACCCCGAGCAGGCGGTCATGCCGCTGCCCCTGGGCGGCGCCAAGGGCTCGGGCATGTCCCTGGCCTTCGAGATCCTCACCAGCGTGCTCGTCGGCGCGCCGATCTTCGCCGCCTTCCACTCGGACGACCCGCAAGGGCGCAAGCACCGCCAGAACGCCCTGCTCATCGCCGTGGACCCGGCGGCCTTCGGTGACCCGGACGCCTTCACGGCGTCGGTGGACGAGACCCTGGCCACGCTCAAGGGGCTGCCCACCGACAGCGGCGTGTACTACCCGGGCGAGCGCAGCGCCGCGGTGGCCGTCGAGCGGGCCGAGCAGGGGATCCCGGTCGCGCCGAAGGTCTGGCGCGAGCTGACCGAGGCCGCGGGGAGGTTCGGTATCGAACCACCCGCGTGAACAGACCGTCGCCGGCCGTCATGAGGGCCGGCCGGCGACTCGGGGGCCGGGCGCCCGCCGTCATGTCAGGGGACGGCGGGCGTTCCGCGTTCCCGTTCAGCGGGCCGTGCGCACCCCGTCCAGGGCGATGGCGAGAACCCGGTCGCGCTGGGCGTCGTCGGTGAAGGTCGTCGCGGTGACACCCGCGACCAGGCGCAGCAGATCACCGAAGTCCATGTCCGCGCGCGCCACGCCCGCCCGCTGCGCCCGCTCCAGGAGCGGCCCGCCCGCCGCGTACATCGAGTCACGGCAGGCGTCGAAGATCTCCGACTGGTCGTCCAGCGCCTCGCGCACGGCCCGCTTGGTGACCATGTAGCCGGTGAACCGGTGGAGCCACGTGGTGAGGGCCTCCCACGGCTCCAGCCCGGCGACCTCCCGCGCGACCTGGACCAGGTCGTTCACCTCGCCCGCGTACACGCTCTCGAAGAGATCGCGCCGGGTGGGGAAGTTCCGGTAGAGGGTGCCGATGCCCACGCCGGCGCGCTTGGCGATGTCCTCCAGGGAGGCATCCGCGCCGTTCTCGGCGAAGGCGTCGCGGGCGGCGGCGAGCAGGGCGTCGTAGTTGCGGGCGGCGTCCTTACGGTGCGGGCGCCGGGCCGCGACGATCTCGCTGACGGGGAACTGGGCGGACACGGCTGCCTCCCGGAGGAAGTCGGAGGGAACGTCGGAGAGAGCTTCGGACAGGGTCCCGATTGAAGCGGAGGGTTGCCTCCGCTAGAGTGGAGGAGTACCTCCACTTTATCAGTCGGAGAGGCCCCCTCATGCCCCGCTCCTCCACGCGGCTCACCTTCGCGGTCCTCGCGACGGGTGCCGCGGTGTTCTCCATGCTCCAGTCGCTGATCGCGCCGGCCCTGCCGACCGTGCAGCAGGAGCTGCACGCCTCGCAGTCCACCGCGACCTGGGTGATGACCGCGTATCTGCTGTCCGCCTCGGTCTTCACCCCGATCCTCGGCCGGGTCGGCGATCTGATCGGCAAGAAGCGCACCCTCGTCGCCGTGCTGTTCGTCGTCGCGCTCGGCTGTCTGCTCGCCGCGCTCGCCCCGAGCATCGGCGTCCTGATCGCTGCCCGCGTCGTCCAGGGTGTCGGTGGTGCCCTGTTCCCGCTGTCCTTCGGCATCATCCGGGACGAGTTCGCGCCCGGTGCGGTCGCCCGCAGCATCAGCAACCTGTCCGCCGTGATCGCCGCGGGCGGCGGCGTCGGCATGGTCGCCGCCGGACCCGTCATCACCGCCCTCGACTACCGCTGGCTGTTCTGGATCCCGGTCGGCGTCGTCGCGGTGACCACCCTGATCGCCCTGCGCTACGTCCCCGAGTCCGTCACCCGAGCCCGCGGCAGCGTCAACTGGACCGGCGCCGTACTGCTCTCGGCCTGGCTCGTCGCCCTGCTGCTGCCGATCAGCCAGGCGAGCGTGTGGGGCTGGACCTCCGCCCGGACCCTCGGCCTGTTCGCCGCCGCGCTCGCGCTGTTCGCGCTGTGGCTGTACAGCGAGGCCCGCTCCCGCACCCCGCTGATCGACCAGAAGGTGATGCGGCTGCCCGCGGTGTGGACCACCAACACCGCCGCCCTGCTCTTCGGCTCGGGCATGTACGCGATCTGGTCCTTCCTGCCGGGCTTCGTCCAGACCCCGGCCTCGGCCGGGTACGGCTTCGGGGCGAGCGTCACCGAGTCCGGTCTGCTCATGCTGCCGATGCTGGTCGCGATGTTCCTCTCCGGAGTCCTCGGCGGCCGGCTCCAGCCCGTCGTCGGCGCCAAGGCGCTGCTCACCGCCGGGGCCGCGCTCGGCGCCCTCGCCTGCGGCTTCCTGGCCCTGTGGCACGACGAACGCTGGCAAGTCGGCTTCGTCGCGGGTGTGTTCGGGCTCGGCATCGGGCTCGCCTTCGCCTCGATGGCCAACCTCATCGTGGGCAGCGTGCCGCCCGAGCAGACCGGCGCAGCGACCGGGATGAACGCCAACATCCGCACCATCGGCGGCTCGATCGGCGCCGCGGTCACCAGCGTCCTGGTCACCAGCAGCCTGCAGCCCTCGGGCCTGCCGTACGCCTCCGGCTACACCCACGGCTTCACCCTGCTGGCCGTGCTCTGCCTGGCCGCGGCACTCGCCGCCCTGCTGGTCCCCGCCACCCGCGCCCCGCGCCCGTCGACGCCCGTCCGGGGACGGGGGCGCACACCGGAGCAGACAGGAGCATCCACCCGCATACGGTAAGGTTTACCTGCGCGTTCTCGCGGGTCACCGCGAGATGGGCGCACCGGGACGTGGCGCAGCTTGGTAGCGCACTTGACTGGGGGTCAAGGGGTCGCAGGTTCAAATCCTGTCGTCCCGACGGTGCGAAGGGCCTTCGTGGGCAGCAGTCCGCGGGGGCCCTTTTCCTATGGGCACGGTCCTATGGGCACGGGACGGTGAACCCCTCGTGGCCGACGACGTTCACCGGCAGCGGTTCGGCGGTGGGGTCCGAGACGCGGCGCGCCGCCGTGACCGTACAGATGATCTGGGCCGCACCGAGGTCGCTCAACTCACCCGAGGACGACAGGCCGACGGAGATGGAGTCGTCCCGCTCGGTCACCGTCAGCAGGTCCGGCCGGGGGCGCTCCCGGGGCGCGAGGCTGGCGCCGCCCGGCGGGTCGGGGGTCGGCATGCCGGTGAGCAGCGGGAGTTCGGTGGTGAGCCGCTTGCCGCGCTCGGCGTCGTCCGGGCCGAGCAGCAGCACCCGCAGGGCGTCCTCGACCTCGACCGGCGCGCCGATCTGCCGAGGCACGGCGATCAGCTCGCCGTTCACCACGAAGTAGACGCCGATCGTCGGCACCACCCCACTCGCGGGACCGCCCGCCTCCACCACACCGGTCGTGGGGATGCCGCAGGAGGTGAGCGCGCACAGGGACAGGGCGGCGAGGAGGCGTGGAGGTCTCATGACGGGCCCTCCGGGGACGGCCCGTCGGCGGGCAGGGGGAGTCGTAAGGTGAACACGGCGCCCCCTTCGGGCCGGTTCGCCGCGCTGATCGTGCCGCCGTGCATCCGGACGTTCTCCGCGGTGATCGCGAGGCCCAGGCCGCTGCCCTCGGTACGGGTGCGGGCCGCGTCCGACTTGTAGAACCGCTCGAAGACGTACGGCAGCACGCTGTCGGGGATGCCCGGACCGCTGTCCAGCACCTCGATCACCGCGCCCCGCTCTCCGTCCGCGGACAGCCTGAGCAGGACCGGACGGGCGCCGTGCCGCAGGGCGTTGCCGACCAGGTTGGCGACGACCACGTCCAGGCGGCGCGGGTCGACCCGGCCGCGCAGGGCATCCGGCGGCGGCAGCTCGCACTCCACCAGGCCGGTCCAGGCGCGGGCGGCGAGGGTGCGGCGCAGTGACTCGGCGAGGTCGATCTCGTCCCGGTGCAGCACCGCCGCGCCCGCGTCGAAACGGGAGATCTCCATCAGGTCGTCCACCAGCCGGGCCAGTTTCACGGTCTCCTCGCTGATCAGCCGGACCGCCTCGGCGGTGTCCGGGGCCAGGCGCTCGGCGTCCTCGTCGAGCACGTCGGTGACCGCCGACATCGCGGCCAGCGGAGTGCGCAGCTCGTGCGACACGTCCGCGGCGAACCGGCGGGCCCGCGCCTCCATGCCGCGCAGTTCGGCCACCGACTGCTCCAGCGCGGCGGCCGTCTCGTTGAACGTGTGCGACAGATCGGCGAGTTCGTCGGAGCCGTTGACCGCCAGCCGGGTGTCCAGACGCCCCTCGGCGATGGAGCGGGTGGCCCGGCGCAGCGCCCGCACCGGCCGCAGCACCCCGCGCGCCGCCAGCAGCGCCAGCAGCACGGCGAGCCCGAGGGCGGGCACGGTGGCCCGCTCCACGGCGTCGACCAGGGCGTCGACATAGGCCCGTTCCGTGGACTGCGGCACGGTCAGGAAGACCCGGACGCCGGATGGGTAGGCGCCGCCGTCGGACGCGGCGAAGGTGACCGACATGCCGACGACCAGCGAGGTGTGGCCGCCGCTGTCGACCCGTTGGAACACCGTGGCCATGCTCGACTCGACGGAGGCGCGCAGGGCGGGGGTGAGTTCTGAGAACGGGTCGTCGGGGATCGAGGTGGCGCTCAGCTCGCCGTACGTGGCCAGGACCCGCCAGGTTCCGGTGGGTTCGACATTGGCCACGTCCGTCGCGAACCGGCGCAGCTCGTCCTCGCCGGGCGGGAACGCCAGATCCTGGGCGAGCCGTCCGACCTGGGTGCGCAGCAGTTGGATCACCGTGTCCTGGCTCTGCTGGAGCACGCCCCGGCGCGCCTCGCGGAAGGTCAGCGCGCCGGTCGTGGCGGCCGTGACCGCGGCGACCACTACGAAGGCCACCACCAACCGCACGCGCAGACTGCGCAGTTGCGACACGCTCGGCCGTCTCACCGGGCCGCGAACCGGTAGCCGAAGCCGCGCACGGTCTGGATGTAGCGCGGCTCGCGCGGCGGTTCGCCCATCTTGGCGCGCAGCCGCTTGACGCAGGCGTCCACCAGCCTCGCGTCCCCGTGATAGCTGTGCTCCCAGACCGCCTCCAGCAACTGCTGTCTGCTGAACACCTGGCCGGGGGAGGCGGACAGGGTGAGCAGCAGCCGCAGTTCGGACGGGGCGAGCGCGATCGGCACGCCGTCCCGGGCGACGCAGAGCCCGGCCCGATCGACGGCCAGCTCGCCGTAGGTGTCGATCTTCGGGATCCCGGCCTCGCCGGGCGCCCCGGTCGCCCGGCGCAGCACCGCCCGGATACGGGCCTGGAGCACCCGCGCCTGCACGGGCTTGACCACGTAGTCGTCGGCGCCCGCCTCCAGCCCCACCACGATGTCCTCGTCGTCGCCCCGCGCGGTCACCATGATGATCGGCAGGGTCTGGTCGAGGGCGCGCAGCGCATGGCAGACATCCAGGCCGGGCATCCCCGGGAGCATCAGGTCCAGCACCACGACGTCCGGCCGGAAGGACCGCACCCGGCCGAGACCGTCCTCCCCGTTCTCCACGGCGGCGACCTCATGTCCCTGGCGGCGCAGGGCGAGTGCGACTGCCTTCCGCACGGCGTGGTCGTCCTCGATCAGCAGTACGCGTGGCATGCGGTCAGTATCCGCACGGCGGTGGACCATCAGCGACGTTGTTACGGGATGATCATATAAACCCGCACTCCGCCGTCCGTTATCTCTTCGTTACCGCTTGAGCCAGGGTCGATCACACTGCGATCACAGCCTGGCGAACATGACCACGCGCACCGCACGTTCATCCCGTGGCCGACGACGCGCCGCCCCGCGCAGGCGGAGGGCGCCGCTGTGGGGAGCCGTGGCCGCACTGGCCGTCCTGGGCGCCGCCGGTTTCGCGGTCGTGGACGCGGCGGACTCTCCTTCGCCACGCCACAAGTCCCGTTCTTCGGCGCCTCCTCGGGCCACCGGGTCCCCCGCTCCCTCTCCTTCCCCGTCACGCGAGGCCACCGCCGAGCCCGACATTCCCTCGACGGGTCCGGGCACGTTCACCGGCGCGGGCGGCTCCGGCGGGAAGGCGGGATCGGGCCCGGCCCTGCGCTACCGGGTCGAGGTGGAGGACGGACTCGATCTCGACGCGGCGGACGTCGCCCGGCAGGTCGAGCGCATCCTGGCCGACCCGCGCGGCTGGACCGCGGACGGGCACTCGGCGTTCCAGCGGGTGCCGGACGGCACGACCGACTTCGTCGTGCGGATCGCGACCCCGGGGACCGTGGACGAGATCTGCGCGCAGCATGGCCTCGACACCCATGGCGAGTACAACTGCAACGTGGCGCAGAACGTGATGGTGAACCTGGAGCGCTGGCTGCTGGCAACACCCGTCTACGCGAAGGACGTCACCGCGTACCGGGCGCTGATCATCAACCACGAGGTGGGCCACTTCCTCGGTCACGGTCACGTGGGCTGCCCGGGGCCCGGTCAGCCCGCCCCCGCCATGATGCAGCAGATCAAGGGCATGCACGGATGCGTGCCCAATGTCTGGCCGTATGACGAGCGGGGGCGGTACGTGACCGGGCCGGCCGTGTCCTGAACCGGGGGAGCGGATCAGGCGTACGGGTCGAAGGGGATCCCTGACGGCTTCGAGTTCGCCAAGGCGTACTGGAAGTCACCGTCGTCGATCTTGATGGTCGCCGAACCGAAGTCCGCGCCCATCAGCTTGTCGCGGTACCCGGCCGGATAGCCGTTCCAGCCGACGAGACGCGGGAAGAACCAGTTGCCGGTGTGGTTCTCGGCCGGCTCGTCATTGCCGCCCGCGAAGCGGAAGCAGTGACTCGATATGCCGTCCTTGTGGTAGACGATCTTCGGATGGGTGCCGTCGAAGCGGATCGCCGAACGGGCCGCCACCTGGTACGAGTTGTGCTGCGACACCGACACGTACTGGACCTCGCTGTCCCGGACCCACACCACCACGTGCTCCCAGTCATGGGTGTGCCCGAGCGCCGCCGGGCCCAGGGTGATCTGGTCCTTCTCGAAGTAGCTGGCGTACATGATCGCGCACCAGCCGTTGTTGCACTCGGCCCGTGAATAGGTGTTGGCGTTGGCGAGTTGGGCGTGGTCACGGCACTTGCCGTTGACGTCGCCGCCCAGCCTCAGGCCCGGGTTGAGGGTGCCGTTGGCGCCGATCGCGGCGGTCGCGTAGCAGCCGTCACGGTCGTAGTCGTAGGCGGGGGAGAAGGTCTGCTCCAGGCCGTCCGCGTTCTGTGGCAGCAGGGTCAGCACGTCCGCGTGGGCGCTCGCGGGGAGTGCCACGACGAGCGTCAGCGCGCCAAGCGTGCCGAGGACGGCCCGGGTCAGGGATCTCAGTGTGCGCATCGCCTCTCTCCGTCAGCAGTAGAGGTTGCCGCCGGGGCCGACCCCGAGGATCGAGGTGAACCGGTTGTAGGCGTCCACCCGGGACTGCACCTGCGCCGGGTTGCGGCCGTCGCACTCCAGGGAGCCGTTGATGCTGCGGATCGTCTGCCCGAAACCGGCCTGGTTGACCATGGCGTTGTGCGGGGTCATGGTGCCAGGGCCGGTCTGGGTGTTCCAGTACCACAGGCCGGTCCGCCAGGCGACGGAGGCGTCGTTCTGCACCAGCCAGGGGTTGTTGAGCAGATCCAGCCCCAATGCGTCTCCCGCGGCCTTGTAGTTGAAGTTCCAGGAGAGCTGGATCGGGCCGCGGCCGTAGTAGGCGGCCTGGCCGGCCGGGCAGCCGTACGACTGGCCCCAGTCGCAGTAGTGGGGGTAGTTGGCGGTGTTCTGCTCGACGACGTGGACCAGGCCGCCGGTCTCGTGGTTGACGTTGGCGAGGAAGGCCGCGGCCTCCTGCTTCTTCACGGTGTCGCTGCCGGTGTTCGCGAATCCGGGGTAGGCGCTGAGCGCGGCCCGCAGGCCGCTGTAGGTGTAGAAGGAGTTCCGGTTCGGGAACATCTGGTTGAACTGCGCCTCGGAGACCACGAACCCGGACGGGTTGGTGCCGCCGCCGCTCGCGGGCGCGGTCCACTTCTGGTTGGCGCCGCCGGTGCAGCTCCAGATCTGCAGCCGGGTGCCGTTGGCGCTGGTGTTGCCGCGGACGTCCAGGCACTTGTTGGCGGCCGGGTTGACGATGTCCCGCGCCGAGCTGACGACCCACTGCTGGTTGGCGCCGCCGGAACAGTCCCAGAGCTGGACCGACGCGCCGTCCGCGGTGGAGCGGTCGACGACGTCGAGACACTTGCCGAGCGCGCGCAGGGTGCCGTCACCGGAGTTGGACCACACCTGTGCGCCGGTGCCGTTGCAGTCGTAGAGCTGTACGGCGGTGCCGTTGGCGGAGCTCGCGCCCGCCACGTCGACGCACTTGCCGGCGAGGCCGGTGATGGTGCCGGAGGCGGCCTGGGCGGGAGTCGCGGAGAACAGGGCCGCCAGGAGGGCGGCGAGCACGGCGAGAATCGTGCCGCGTCCGATGATGCGTGGGGTGGACATGATGAACGAGGCTCCTTCTACGGGTAGTTGCTCAGGTTGGCCACGTTGGTCGTGGAGTTGGACGGGCCACCGCGGTCGTTGATGACGTGCCGGATGGTGCCGGTGCCGCCGAGGGAGACCGTCACCATGCTCCGGAAGGTCACGCCCGCGCGGTTCGGCGCCTCGATGGCCCGCTCGGCGGTGACGCTCGGGTTGACGTTGAAGTAGCAGTAGCTGCCGAGGCCGTAGGCCTGGTGGCTGGTGACGCCGTCCGCGACCTTGTAGGCGGCGTAGCCCTGGGTGGAGCCGTTCATCCAGGCGGCCTGGTTGGGCGGGTCGTAGGGCATCTCGTTCTGGTAGAAGTACGTCCGGCCGCCGTTGCCGTTCCAGATGGTCTGGTACTTCTGGTAGTGCTCGACGAACAGGCCGTACATGGTGACGTCGTCGCCGTTGACGATCAGGCCGGTGTCACCGGTGTTGGAGTTCCAGCCGATGCCGGTGCCGTGGTCGCCGCGCCAGATCCAGGTGTGGTCGCCGATGACGTGGTCGCTGTTGACGACAAGGCTGGTGGTCGCCTTGCCGACGGCGGCGCCGCCGACGCGGAAGTAGACGTCGTGCAGGGACGTCGGGTTCGCGGCGTGCGAAGCGGAGGAGCCCGCCGGGCCGACCTCCATCAGGGTGGGCGAGTTGGTGGTGCCCGCGTCGAAGAGGACGCCCGCGACCTTCACCCCGTCGACGTCGGCCACCTTCATGGCGGTGACACCGTTGTCGGGGATGAACGTGGCGAGGCCGAGTCCCAGGACGACCGTGTCGGCGCGGTTGACCTGAAGCGTCTGGTTGAGGTGGTAGACGCCCGGGGTGACCAGGAGGTTCTTGCCCGCCGCCAGCGCCGTGTTGATGTCCGAGGCGGTCGCGCCCGGCTTCACGACGTAGAAGCTGTCCAGGGACAGCGAGCTGCCGGCCGGAGAGCCGCCCGCCCAGCTGGTGGCCGTGGAGTTGGTGCGCACGGACGGCACGAACACCTTGTAGGCACCGTCACCGTCGATGTACAGGAATGGCTTCTCCCGGCTGACCGGGGTCTGCGCGACCGTGGTGTACGGCGGGTTGGGGAAGCTGGTGCCGGGCACGCCCTGGCTGCCGACGAAGACCATGTTCCAGTTGGACCCGGTCCAGCTGCCGAGCTGGGAGTTGCGGGTCAGCCACTGCTGCTGGGTACCGGAGTTGACCTGGCCGTCGACCTTGGTGTCGGCGAACAGTCCGCCGCTGGCCCAGCCGCCGTCGTCCAGGGCGAGGTTGCCGCGCAGATGCATCCGGCGGTAGGACGCGGCCTGCGAGACCGCCCAACGGTCGTTGCCGCCCGTCGGGTTGACCGAGAGGTTCTCGGCGCCGCGCCAGAAGTTCTGGGTGGCGTTCTGCGGCGGGAACCAGTCGGCCTCGGCGTGCACAGCGCCGTTGATGGTGACCGCGTCGGGGGAGAGGCCGAGCCCGGCGACCTGGGTGTAGAAGCCGACGTTGACGTCCGCGTCGTAGGCGCCCGGCTTGAACAGCACGGCGTGGCGCTGGGAGCCGAACTGGTTGGTCTCCTGCTGCTGGAAGATCGTGTTCAGCCGGGACTGGATCGTGGAGGACGCCATCGAGGGGTCGAACACGACGACGTTCGGGCCGAGATCGGGCGTGGCCGTCGACTGGGACACCGGCACCACCTGGAAGCGCTGGGCCGCGCTGCCGTTGCAGGTGTACTGCACGAACTGCACGCTGTCGGCGGTGGCGGCGGCCGGGTCGTCCAGGCACTTGCCGCTGTTGCGGTTGACGAAGCGGTACGCGCCGCCGCCCAGGTCGACGGGCAGCCACTGCTGGTTGGCGCCGCCGCCGTAGGACCACAGATGGACCGGAGCGTTGTCGGCCGTGGAGACGTCGGAGACGTCCACGACCTGGGAGGTGTTGTTGGCGTTGCTGATCCGGACGTAGCCGTCGCTGGTGGCGGTGAAGCTCCAGCGCTGGGCGGTGGTGCCGTTGCAGGAGTACTGCTGCACGGCCGTGCCGTTGGCGGTGCCGGCCGCGCGGGCGTCCAGGCATCTGCCGCTGGCGGCGTTCATGACGGTGGCGAAGCCGGTGGGCAGCGCCTGGGCCGCGGCGTGCGCGGGTGTGGGGAGGGTGCCGAGCAGGCCGGCGGCCAGGGAGAGAACGGCCAGGGGGATGGCCGGGGGGTGGGGTCTTGACATGCCCACGGAACTTAAAGGTCTGGACCACTTACGTCAATAGGTGAAGTAAGTATTGAGGTAAGTGGGTTGCAGTCCAGGGACAGAGGTCGGCGAACGCGACGCTGCCGGGACGTCACCCTCCCCCGAAGGTGGCGTCCCGGCAGCTCCCCCGGCGCCGGACTGGTGGTCCGTCCGTCCGTGTGCGGTCCGTACCCGTGCCGATTACCAGCACATCACCGCGGTTTCCCCCGACCCCCAGGCGGAGTACAGGCGCACACGGACGAAGTAGCGGCGGCCCTTGACGAGATGGGCCTTGATCCTGGTGTTGCCGGACGTGCCCGAGTCGTCCTGGCCGGTGAGATAGCGGGGCTCGCCGTCCCGCTCCTCGAAGACCACCACGACGGTGTCGCTGTCGCCGAAGGTGCCCACCGTGTACTCGCGGGTCTCCGACGGCTCGACGGTGAAGTCGGCCTGCTCACCCGGGCCGAGACCGATCGGCGCCGAGCGGAACGGCACCAGCGCGGTCGGCCTTGCGGGGCCGGTCGGCGGGTACCAGCGCAGGACGAACTCCTTGTCGGCGGGCGAGAGAGCGCCGGGCGGGTTCAGCCCCCCGCGGAACTGCTCGGGCTCCAGGATCAGCCCCGCCTCGAAGGGGTACTCCATGATCGACTGCGGGTCCCAGGCGGAGCCGTTGACCTCGTCCGGGTCCAGCTTGCGCAGAATGTTGAAGAACGTCGTCTCCCGGCTCCAGAAGTTCGGCGGTCCGCCGAGGTCCGCGACGACGGCCTCGTCGTCCCAGTGGATACCGGCGAACGGGCTCTGGTGCTCGTGCAGCATGCCCAGCGCGTGCCCGATCTCGTGCAGAGCGGTCGCCCGCTCCCCGGGCACGGTCAGGTCCCAGCCGAAGTTCATGGTGCGCTCGTTCAGGCCGACCTGGAGCGCGTCCTTGCCCACGGTCGACCAGGAACCGTCACCCGGCTGGAACCCGATCCGCAACTCCGCTTCCGAGCGGTCCGAGACCTCGGTGAACGACACCCCGATGCCGAGGTCCCGCCACTCCTGGAAGCACTCGCGCACCACGTCCCGCTGCTCCTTCGCGCCGACCCACGACACCCGCCGGGACCCCCCGGTCCCCGGTACGGAAATCACGGACGCGTCGTTGTCGCCGTCGAAGAAGCAGTAGTGCAGGACCGTGTTGTTGACCCACATCCGGCGTCCGCCGATGAGCGCGCGCTGCCGCTCGGCGGTCAGCCCCGGTGCCAGAACGGGGGCCGACTGCTGCGCGAGGGAGCAGTAGCGAGCGGTCATGCGGCAAGGTTGCCGCCGTGGGCCGCCCCGCGCCTGAGTCGGGGGCTACTCAAGTCACCCTGTATCAGGGGTGAGTAACCCGGCTCTATTGGGTGTGATGACATTCGAACGGGATGCGAAGACCCTGGAACTGCCCTGGCCGTTCACCGGACGGGACAGCGAAGTCGAGCTGATCCGCAGGTCACTGGCCGCGGGGCGGCACGGAATCGTGGTGACCGGGTCCGCGGGCTGCGGCAAGACCCGGCTCGTCGCGGAGGCCGCCCGTGGCACCGACTGCGCCCTGGTGGCCGGGACGCCCGAGGCCCGCTCCATCCCCTTCGCCGCCTTCGCGCACCTGCTGCCCGAAGAGGTCACCCTGCACCGCGCGGTACAACTCCTCTCCTCGGTACGGCTGCTGATCGTCGACGACGCCCACCTCCTCGACGACGCCTCCGCCGCCCTGGTCCACCAGCTGGCCGTGCAGGGCCGCACCCGGCTGCTGGTCACCGCCACCGACGGCATGCCCGCGCCCGGCGCGATCTCCCGGCTGTGGACCGGCGAGCTGCTGCCCCGGCTCGTCCTGGACCCGCTGCCGCCCGAGGAGACCGCGCACCTGCTCGCGGCCGGCGCGGGCGGCGGCCTCGAACCGCTCACCGTGAACCGCCTGCACCGCCTGTGCCAGGGCGATCTACGGCTGCTGCGCGACCTGTTGGGCGCGGTGCGCGAGCGGGGGCTGCTCACCCGGGTCCCGGGCGTGGACGCCTGGGCCTGGCGCGGCCCGCTGCCGCTGACGGCGACCGTGCGCGAGCGCGCCGCGCGCGTCCTGGACCGGGACCGCCCCGAGGAGCGCGAGACCCTCGAACGCCTCGCCTTCGGCGAACCCCTCGCCCTGGACATGGACGCCTTCGACCTGTGGGTCCTCGAACGCCTGGAAGCCGACGGCCTGATCCGCATCGACGACCGGGGCGCCGTCCGCCTCGTCCACCCGCTGCACGGCCCGGTGCTGCGGGCCGCGGCCGGCCGGCTCCGGGCGAGGCGGCTGGCCCGCACCCCGGACCAGTGCGCCGCCGCCCTCGAAGCCGAGACCGCCGCACTGACCCGGAGCGTCCAACTCGCCGACGTACGGGCCGTGTCGGCGCCGGTGGGGGAGTGGCTGGTGGACGAGGGCGAGCGGGTACCGGCCGCATACGCGGCCGTACGCGCCCGGTTCGCCCGGTTCGGCGGACGGCTGCGGGAAGCCGAGGCGTGGGCCAGGGAAGGACTGCTGGGCGCGCCCGAGGACCGGTGCTGCCGCCATGAACTCGCCCTGGCTGTCGCGCAGTCGGGAGATGTGAACGCTGCTGTGGAAGCCGGGGACGGCTGGCCCGCCGTCGCCCGTGGCGACCTGGACGCCGCCCTGTCGGCCGTGGAGCCGTACGACGCCGTACGCCTCGGCGCTCCCGAGCGGGCCGCGGGACGGCTCGACGGGGTCTTCGCCCAGCACGCCGACGCGCTCGCCCGCGGGGACGGGCCCGCGCTGGACCGGGCCGCCGAGGCGCTCCAGGAGCGCGGGCTGCTGCTGTACGCGGCCGAGGCGCACGCCCAGGCCGTACGGGCCCACCGCGACCCGCGCGCCGCCCGCACCTCACGCACCCGGGCCGTCGCCCTCGCCCGCCGCTGCCAGGGCGCCCGCACCCCGGCCCTGTCCGGCCTGGTCCTCGGCGAACTCACCGCCCGGCAGCGCCAGATCGTCACCCTGGCGGCGGCCGGCCTCAGCAACCGCCAGATCGCCGAACGGCTCACCCTCTCCGTCCGCACGGTCGGCAACCACCTCTACAGCGCCTACGCCCGCCTCGGCGCGAGCGACCGGGGCGCGCTGTCCTGGATGGTGGAACTGCCGGACGCGCAACCGGCGTGAGGGAGTCCGGCCGCGTCCCTCATGCCGCCCCGAACGCAGAGAACGCCCACCCCGTGGCCTGGTGCACCGCGTCCGCGGGGACGGCGGCCCGGGCGTCGCGCAGGGCCTCCGCCAGGGAGAGTCCGGCGCCGAGGCCCTTGTGGAGGGCGACCATCAGGGGGACCACCGCCGCGTCGTTGACGGGGGCGGTGCACGCCACCACGCCGGCCGTGCCGAGCGGCAGGAGCGCGGTGACCAGGCCCAGGAGTTCATCGGCGCCGACCGAGGCGAAGCGGGCCGTGTCGCAGCAGGAGAGGATGATGCGGTAGGGGCTGCGGTCCAGGCGTTCGAAGTCATGGACGATCAGCGGGCCGTCGGACATCCGCAGCGCGGAGAACAGCGGACTGTCCGCCCGGAACGTGCCGTGCGCGGCGATGTGCGCCAGCGCCGCCCCGTCCAGTTCCTCCAGGACCCGCGGCACGCTCGCGTCGTCGTGCTCCAGAAGGGTCGGCGTGCCGTACCGGTCGGCGAGTTCGGGCACCTCCGCGCCACCGGTGGCCAGACCCGGCCCGCGCACCAGTACCTGACGGCCGCCCGGCGGCGGCGCGGTCTCCCGCGCCCGCAGCCAACTGCTCGCCGACGGCGACACGCTGAGCACCTTCTCCCGCAGCGTCGGCAGCAGCGCCCACGGCACGCGGTGCAGCCGGCCGGGCGGTACGACCACAACCGGGCCGCTGCCCAGATGGTCCGCCGCCGGGCCCAGCAGCAACTCCTCCAGCCGACGGCCCGCCGCCTCCACCACGGGAAGGCGGCCCTCGGCGCCCGGATGGGCGAGGCGTCGCAGTCCGGCCTGGACGTGCTCCGCCTCGATCTCCGCGTCGGCGAGCAGCCCGGCCTCGAACCGCCGTACCCGGCCCTGCCCGCACAGCAGCACCTGCACCCGCCCGTCCACCACGGCCAGTTCGACCAGCCGGGTGTCCTCGCCGAGCCGGGCCAGCAGCCGCGCCGGATCGAAGCGGTCGCCGCCGCCGGGCTCCTCCCCGCGCATGTGCAGGGTCCGGGAGCGGATCTCCCGTTCCAGACGGCGCTGTTCGCGCTCCAGGGTGAACACCGGATGCCCCTCCATCCGGGCCTTCTCCGCGCGGTCCGCTATCTCGCGGAACGCCGTGAGCCTGCTCTGGAGCACCGGATCGGCCGGCGGCCGGGTCGGCGGCGCGGTCAGCACGGTCGCCCGCCACCGCTCGCTCCACACCAGCAGCCGCCGCGGGCCCCCGGAGTCCAGGCTCACCCGCTGTGCCAGCGCGGCGAGTTCGGCACCCTGCGCGGTGGCGCGGGCCCGCAGCTCCGAGGCGCCCAGCGTCGTACGGTGGTCGTCGAGCACGTCCAGGCCCCGGCGGCACGCCTCCAGCACTCCGCGCCCGGACCCCGCGGCCCGCGCCCGCAGCGCCTGCGCCGCCCAGCCCGTCATCCGCGCCAGCGGCGGCCCCGCGTGCCTGCTGCGGGCCGCGGTCCCCAAGTGCCGTTCGGCGTCGGCCCGCCAGCCCAGCGCCAGCGCGATCCGGCCCGCGAGCAGCGCGGCCTCGGGGGCGGCCGGAGCGCCGAAGGAGGCCAGCCGGTCGGCGACCCCCGCGGCGTCCGCGACCAGCCGCCCCGAGGCACGCCCGGTGGCCAGCCGCGCCTCGATCAGCACCAGCCGGGCGTGCGTCTCCCACCAGGTGCGCCGCTGTCCGGCGAACAGCCGTACCGCCAGGGCCGCGCGGGCGAGGGCGGTGTGCGGATCGCCCGCGAGACGGGCCGCCCGCGCGGCGACCAGCAGCAGCTCCGCCTTGCGGGTGGACTGCCCGCCGATCTCGTCCAGCACCCCGATCGCCGCGTCCGCCTCGGCCAGCGCCTCCAGGGCGAGGCCCGCCGCCATCAGCACCTCGCAGCGCCGGATGTCCAGCATGAACGTCGGCGTGCCCAGCTTGGCGTACCGCTCCTCGGCCTCGTCCAGCAGCCGCAGCGCCGCCGGGATGTCCCCGGCCCGGAACGCGGCCAGGCCCCGGCTCTCCACCGCGTCCGCCTTGTCGTGCTCCTGGCCCGTGGTGTCCCACAGCGCCTCGGCCGCCGTGAAGTCCGCGTCCGCCCGCTCCACCGCGCCCAGCGCCAGATGCACCGTCGCCCGCAGGGTCAGCGCCCGCGCCGTCCAGATCACGTCGTCCGCCTGCCGCAGCACCGGGATCGCCCGCCGGACGTCCTCCAGCGCCTCGGGGTGATGCCCGAGCACCCACCACACGTACGCCCGCCGGTACAGCACCCGCGCCCGGGTGTGTCCGGTGCCGCGCGCGACACCCCGCTCGAACGCGGCGAGTCCCTGCCGGGTGCGGCCCGCGTGCACCAGCGCCACGCCGAGCGTGCCGAGGACGTCCGCCTCCCGCTCCGCGGAGTCCGCGCGCGCCGCCAGGTCGCGGGCCCGCCGCAGGTGGTCCAGCGCGAGCCGCACATCACCGAAGTCCCGCTGCCACATCCCGATCACCTGATGGGCCACGGAGGCGTGCAGCGGCGAGGGATCGGCGCCGAGCACCTCCTCCGCCCCGGCCAGGGCCTCACCAGGAGCGGCGAACACCTTCGGCAGCAATTCGAGAACCGGGTCGTTTCCCGCTGTCACGTAGCGGATGGTAGTCCTCGCAGGTGCCGGCCACACAGGGTTGGCCCTGTATCAATCGACGGCTCGGAAGCTCTGTCTGAAGAACGTCGCCTGAGGGGGAGGACACGCCATGGCACCACAGCGATTCCACGAGCAGTTCGACCAGATCCAGCGCTCCATGCCCGACGTCCCGTTGGCGATGGGACCGGACGACTCCGCCGAGTTCTTCTACGAGAAGGGCGTCGTGCTGGCCAAGGACGGGGAGGAGGCCCGCGTCGTCGAGGACGCCGTGCGGGAGCACTTCACCGCGTTCACCGGGCTCACCGCCGACCGGGTGCGCCGGGCGAGCCCCGAGACCAACCGCTCCGGCATCACCCGGATCCAGGTCGGCGACCCCGGGCACGGCGACCGGCGCGGCGACCGTGCCGTCGCGGGGGCGCTGCGCGCGGTGCGCACCGCCGAGGCCCGGGCCGGACGGCGCCTGGTCAGCCGTAACCACGTGGTGTCCATCGCGGTCAACGCCTGCCCCGGCGACGAGCCCGTGCCGGCGCCGCTCACCCAGCCGCCCAACCCGGCCGCCGCCGAGGGCCTGTACGACGCCGACACGGCGATCGGAGTCCTCGTCATCGACACCGGGCTGATGGCCGACTACCGCTCCTACCCGCTGCTCGCGCACACCGAGGGCGACCTGCAGATCAAGGAGTGCGACGACGGCGGCATCCTCCAGCAGTACGTCGGACACGGCACGTTCATCGCCGGACTCGTCGCCGCCGTCGCCCCCAACACCGGGATCACCGTCCGCAACACGCTGAACGACGCGGGCGCCATCCTGGAGTCGGAGTTCGGCGACAAGCTCTTCGAGGCCGTCGAGCAGGGCGGCTGGCCGGACATCCTCAGCCTCTCCGCGGGCACCTCCAACGGCCGCACCGACGGACTCCTCGGCCTCGACGCCTTCATGCGGGAACTGCGCGCCCAGCGCACCCTGCTGGTCGCCGCCGCCGGCAACAACGCCAGCGCCACGCCCTTCTGGCCCGCGGCCTACGCCGAACTGCCCGAGTACGCCGACTCCGTGCTGTCGATCGGCGCGCTGCGCGGGGACGGCGAGTACGGCGCCTGCTTCTCCAACCACGGCTCCTGGGTGAAGGCGTACGCCCCCGGCGAGCGCCTCATCAGCTCGCTGACCGGCTTCGACGCGCCCGTCCCGTACGTGTACCAGCACTCCACCTACGACGCCTGCCGCTACGGCTTCGCCTATCTGTGCACCTGTCAGTCGCCGCGCCACACCGGACTGTTGAGCGAGGAGCGGGCCGCGGCCGTGACCGGCAAGCCGGACCAGGTGATGTTCGAGGGGTTCGCGAACTGGAGCGGCACCTCCTTCGCCACCCCCGTGGTCGCCGGGATGGTCGCGGGGCACATGACGGCGCACAAGGAGACCGACCCGCGCGCCGCCCGCGCCCAGCTGATCGCCGCGAACACCGAGTTCGCGGAGGTGCGCGGGGCGCATGTGCCGGCGCTGCGCCCGCCGACCTGGCGCCCGGTGCCCGTCGTGCCGCTCGCTCCTCCGGCATGAGGCTCGGAACCGCCCCCTCCGCGGCGTACGATGACTTGCCGTACACGAGGGGTGGGGCCGTGGATCGTGCTGATGTCGGCGCGCTCGTCCAGTCCGCCGTCGACGGTGAAGCGGCGGCCTGGAAAGCGCTCGTGGAAGGGCTCAGCCCGCTGGTGTGGTCGGTGGTGCGCGCGCACCGGCTCTCCGATGCCGACGCGCACGAGGTGTACCAGACCGTCTGGTTCCGTTTCGCCCAGCACCTGGGGCGGATCCGGGAGCCGGAGAAGGCCGGGTCGTGGCTGGCCAGCACCGCCCGGCACGAGTGCCTGAAGGTGCTGAAGAACCTGAAGCGGCTGACCCCGACGGACGATCCGCACCTGCTGGACCGGGTCAGCGAGGACCGCACGCCCGAGGAGTCCCTGCTGGACTCCGAGGAGGCGGCCGCGCAGAGCGAACGCGTCCGTCGGCTGTGGCAGGAGTTCGACGAACTTGGCGACCGCTGCCGCCAGTTGCTGCGGGTACTGATGGCCTCACCGCCGCCCAGCTACCAGGAGGTGTCCGCCGCCCTGGGCATCGCCGTGGGCAGTATCGGACCGCTGCGCCAGCGCTGTCTGCGCCGCCTCAGGGCCCGACTCGACGCACGGGGAGCGCTGTGAACGACGACGACACGCACGACGACGGCCTCCTCGACGCCTTCGAGGAGGCGGGCTTCGACGGCGCCCTGCTGGAGGAGGAGCTCCGGCGGGCCGCCGCCATCCTGGACCCGGTGCCGGCGGAACTGAGCCGGATCGCCGTCGACGCCTACGCGCTGCACGACCTCGACGCCAGGATCGCCGAGCTGACCTTCGACTCGGTGGTGGACGCCATCCCGGTGCGGGGCGCCACCGACGTACCCCGGATGCTGACCTTCCGCGCGGGGGAGGTCACCGTGGACGTGGAGGTGACCGGCCAGGGCCTGATGGGGCAGGTGCTGCCGCCCCAGGCGGCCCGGATCGAGGTGCTCGGCGGCCCCCAGCAGTCGGCGCTGCTCACCACGGACGCCATGGGCCGCTTCAGCAGCGCCTCCCCGGTCTCCGGACCGTTCGCCCTCAGGCTGCGGACCGGCGGGGAGGTGCTCGTCACGGAGTGGCTGCGCGCCTGAGTCACCAGGCGCAGGGCAGGGACTGCGGACCGCGGATCATGGTCCGGCGGCGCCAGGGCACGTCCTCAGGCGCCACCGCGAGCCGCAGTCCCGGCAGCCGCTCCAGCAGCGTGCCGAGCAGCAGCTCGGTCTGGAGCCGGGCGAGCACCGCGCCGGTGCAGTAGTGCGGGCCGTTGCCGAAGGCCAGATGCGGTGGCGCCGAACGGTCCGGGTCGATCCGGTCGGGGTCGGGGTAGACCTCCGGGTCGCGGTTGGCGGCCAGATAGGAGACGTACACCGGGTCCCCGGCGCGGATCCGCAGGCCGTGCAGCTCGACGTCCTCCAGGGCGATCCGGGCCAGGCCCACGCTGCTGCGGTGCGGGATGTAGCGCAGCAGCTCGTCCACGACGGCGCCGCGCTCCTCGGGCCGCTCCCGCATCCGTGCCATCAGCTCGGGGCGGGTGAGCAGCAGGTACAGCATCTGCCCGCAGTTCGCGGTGACGGCCTCGCCGCCGATCTGGAGCGGCCCGGCGAGCCCGACCGCCTCCGTCTCGCTGATCTCCTCGCGGTGCACGGCGGCCCCGAGCAGCGAGTACACGTCGTCACCCTGGCTGTGGGCACGGGCCCGGACGGTCTCGGTGATCCAGCCGTACAGGCCGTTCTTGGCCCGCTCGGCGTCCTCGGCGCCGGTGGTGGAGATGATCGTCCGGGTCCACGCGTGCACCTGAGCCCGGTCCGCGGCCGGTACCCCCATGACCTCGCTGACCACGGTGAGCGGGAAGGGCTCCAGGACCCGCTCGATGAGATCGGCCGGCGGCCCGTCGCGGACGACGCCCTCCATCAGCTCGTCCAGGATCCGCTGGGCGCGCGGGCGCAGCCGCTTCATCGCGCCGACCGTGAAGGCACCGGCGACCGGCCGCCGCAGCCGGTTGTGGTCGGGCTGGTCGGCGAAGGCGAGCGAGCCGGGGCGCGGCTTGAAATGCGGCGCCATCCGCGTCACCTGACGCCTGGTGACCTCCGCCCGGCCGAACCGGGGGTCGTTGGTGATCGCCTTCACGTCGTCGTACCGCGTGGCCAGCCACGCCCAGCCCTCGCCGTGCGGCAGCCGGATACGCGTCAGCGGTCCCTCCCGCATGAGGTCGGTGAGGACCGGGTCGAACTCCGTCCCGGCGAGGTCACTGGCGGGCCAGTCCCGGATCGCGGGCGGCGCCTGTTCGCTGAGCGTGGTGGTCTCGTCGTTCATGCACCCACCCTCACCGCCGCCCGACCGGCTGTCGCCCGGGAGTGCTCCAGGCGGAGGTCACCCGGGCAGCGCGTCCACCAGCCGGGCGAGGGCCTCGGCGAGCCGGAGCAGACCAGGACCCGCGGGCCCGCCGGGCTCGGTCAGGTAGGTGTCCCGGCGGATCTCCACCATCAGCGCGCCGACCCGGGGATCGGTGCCGTAGAACTCCAGCGGCACGTACGTCCCGCCGAACGGACTGTCGAGCCCGACCTCCCCGCACTCCTCGAACGCCTTGCGGGCCGCGGCGAGCAGCCCTGGAGGCGTGTGGAAGGAGTCGGTGCCGAGGCACACCGGGGGCCGTGGCCCGTCCCCGTGCAGCTCGTAGGGCAGCGGCGCGCTCGGATAGGAGTGCACATCGACGATCACGGCCCGCCCGGTCGCGGCCAGCCGCCCCGCCACGGCATCCGCCATGGCCTCGGCGTACGGCCGGAAGTAGCGCGCGAGCAGCGGCTCGGGGTCGGTGTCGGCCGCCCGCAGCACGCCCTTGTGCGTGGTCCGGGTGTAGACGGCGCCCATGCCGACGGCGAGCATCTCCTCCCGCTCGTCGGGGAACCGCTCGGGGTCGACGACCAGCCGGGACAGCCGGTTGGTGAACACCCAGGGCCGCACGGCGCACACCTCGGCCGCCTCGGCGGCCAGCAGCGCGGTGTGGGAGTCGGTGATGTGGTCCAGTTCCCGCGCGAGCGCCGGGTCGTCCAGCACGATGCCGGAGCGCACCTCGGGCGGGATCTCCCGCGAGGAGTGCGGGACATGAAGGATCACGGGGGAGTGCTCGGCACCCGGGGACAGCGCGAAGTTCATCAGGGCTACTGTCCCACCCGGCCGTCGACCCGCTCGCGCAGCAGGTCGGCGTGGCCGCAGTGACGGGCGTACTCCTCGATGCGGTGCACCCACAGCTCGCGCACGGAGCTGTCGTCCTCGCCCACCCGGGTCGCCGGGTCCGGATACGCCGCGAACGCCGCGTCGGTCGCCGCCTGCTCCCGGGCGAGGTCGGCGAACGCGCCGTCGACCAGGGCCTGTTCCGCGGCGGCCTGGTCGAAGTCGGCGTCCCGGACCCCGTACAGCTTGGGTTCCGGGTCGCCCGGCACGATCCAGTTGCGCCAGTCCCGCTCCACCTCGGCGAGATGGCGGAGCAGTCCGACCAGGGACATGGTCGACGGCGGCACCGAGCGGCGGGCCAGCTGCTCCGGGGCGAGCCCCTGGCACTTCATCTCCAGGGTGAGCCGGAAATCCCGCAGCACGCTCTGGTACGTCGCCAACTCACCGTCCGGGCCCGGCCCGTCGTTGTCGCGCGGATCCTCGTCCGGGTCGGCCCACATGTCGGGATACACACTGGCCTGGGTCCACCGCTCGGGTTCGTCGCTCACCGTGCCCACGATGCTGAGCGGTGGCCGGGCGTGCAAGCGAATTACTCGCGGCTCAGTTCAGCGGGGCCTGCTTCGGGGTGCCGTAGAAGGTGATCGGCGGCCAACCCCGGGCGACGGCCAGCTCGTTGAGGGCCTCGGCGATCTCCGTGGGGCTGATCTCGTAGGCGGCCGGGGTCTCGGAGTTCTGGACGCGGAACTCGATCTCGATCTCCATGGAGGTGTCGGAGCTGCCGGTCCGCCACGTCCTGCCCTTGAAGAACGTCTGCGGGTCGAACTCGGTCGCCGTGGCCTCCGCCTGGGCCTCGGCCGCCTGCGCGGGCGGCGCCGACGCCGCGCTGCCGAGCACCGCGCCCGCCGCGGTGGTACCGGAGTAGCCGAGCAGGGATCGCCGGGACATGCTGGTCATGGTTCCCCTCCTACGCGCGCCGTGCGGGTGTCTCCCGTGGCCGCGGAAGTGATCGTAAGCATGATCGACCGCCCTGCAGGGCTGAACGGGATCATCCGCTTGACCTGGGGATATACGGAAGGGCCGACCCCATTTCGGGGCCAGCCCTCCGGTTGGGCTAAGGCATCAGCTCACGGCGTCAGCTCACGGCGTCGGCTCACGGCGTCGGCTCACGGCGTCGGCTCAGGGTTTCAGCTGAGGGACGCCAGCGCCTCGTTCCAGGTCGCCGACGGGCGCATGACCGCGGCCGCCTTCGCCGGGTCGGGCTGGTAGTAGCCGCCGATCTCGGCCGGGGAGCCCTGGACCGAGTTCAGCTCCTCGACGATCTTCTGCTCGCTCGCCGCGAGCGTCTCGGCGAGCGGGGCGAAGGCCTTCGCCAGCTCCGCGTCGTCGGTCTGCTTGGCCAGCTCCTGCGCCCAGTACAGGGACAGGAAGAAGTGGCTGCCGCGGTTGTCGATGCCGCCGACGCGACGGGTCGGGGACTTGTCCTCGTTGAGGAAGGTCGCCGTGGCGCGGTCGAGGGTGTCGGCGAGGACCTTGGCCTTCGGGTTGTTCGTGGCCGCCGCGTACTGCTCCAGGGACGGCACCAGCGCGAAGAACTCACCGAGCGAGTCCCAGCGCAGGTAGTCCTCCTTGACCAGCTGCTGCACGTGCTTCGGCGCGGAGCCGCCGGCGCCCGTCTCGAACAGGCCGCCGCCCGCCATCAGCGGGACGACCGACAGCATCTTGGCGCTGGTGCCCAGCTCCAGGATGGGGAAGAGGTCGGTCAGGTAGTCGCGCAGGACGTTGCCCGTGACCGAGATCGTGTTCTCGCCGCGGCGGATGCGCTCCACCGAGAGCTTGGTGGCGTCGACCGGGGCGAGGATGCGGATGTCCAGGCCCTCGGTGTCGTGCTCCGGCAGGTACGCGTTGACCTTGGCGATCAGGTTGGCGTCGTGCGCCCGGGTCTCGTCCAGCCAGAACACGGCCGGGTCGCCGGTGGCGCGGGCGCGGGTGACGGCCAGCTTCACCCAGTCCTTGATCGGCGCGTCCTTGGTCTGGCAGGCGCGGAAGATGTCGCCCTCGGCGACCGGCTGCTCGACGAGGACATTGCCGGCCCGGTCGACCAGACGGACCGTGCCGGCCGCCTTGATCTCGAAGGTCTTGTCGTGGGAGCCGTACTCCTCGGCCTTCTGCGCCATCAGGCCGACGTTCGGGACCGAGCCCATCGTGGACGGGTCGTAGGCGCCGTTGGCACGGCAGTCGTCGATCGCGACCTGGTAGACACCGGCGTACGACGAGTCCGGCAGCACCGCGAGGGTGTCGGCCTCCTGGCCGTCCGGGCCCCACATGTGGCCGGAGGTGCGGATCATGGCCGGCATCGAGGCGTCGACGATGACGTCGGACGGCACGTGCAGGTTGGTGATGCCCTTGTCCGAGTCGACCATCGCCAGGGCCGGGCCCTCGGCGAGCTCGGCGTCGAAGGAAGCCTTGATCGCGTCACCCTCGGGCAGG
Organism: Streptomyces cinnabarinus; assembly: GCF_027270315.1. NCBI lineage: Bacteria > Bacillati > Actinomycetota > Actinomycetes > Kitasatosporales > Streptomycetaceae > Streptomyces > Streptomyces cinnabarinus. The sequence goes on from NZ_CP114413.1 coordinate 7,757,720, forward strand.
GCGTCGAGGCCCTTGAGGATGCCGCCCAGACCGTCGTTCGGGGACAGACCGGCGGCGGCGAGCGCGGCACCGTACTGCTCGAAGGTCTTCGGGAAGAACGCGCGGACCACGTGACCGAAGATGATCGGGTCGGAGACCTTCATCATCGTGGCCTTCAGGTGCACGGAGAACAGCACGCCCTGGGCCTTGGCCTCGGCGATCTGCGCGGTGAGGAACTCGCGCAGCGCGGCCACGTGCAGCACCGACGCGTCCACGACCTCGCCCTCCAGGACGGGTACGGACTCACGCAGCACCGTGGTGGCGCCGTCCTCGGCGACCAGCTCGATCCTCAGCGCGCCGGCCTCGGAGATCACGACGGACTTCTCGGTGGAGCGGAAGTCGTTCTGCCCCATGGTCGCCACGTTCGTCCTGGACTCGCCGCTCCAGGCGCCCATGCGGTGCGGGTGGGTCTTGGCGTAGTTCTTGACCGAGGCGGGGGCGCGGCGGTCGGAGTTGCCCTCACGCAGGACCGGGTTCACGGCGGAGCCCTTGACCTTGTCGTAGCGGGCCTGGACGTCCCGCTCCTCGTCGGTCTTCGGGTCGTCCGGGTAGTTCGGCAGTGCGTAGCCCTGGCCCTGCAGCTCGGCGACGGCGGCCTTGAGCTGCGGGATCGAGGCCGAGATGTTCGGCAGCTTGATGATGTTGGCGGCCGGCGTCTTGGCCAGCTCACCCAGCTCGGCGAGCGCGTCCGGGATGCGCTGGTCCTCGGTCAGGTACTCCGGGAACACCGCGATGATGCGGCCGGCCAGCGAGATGTCCCGCGTCTCCACGGCGACACCCGCCTGCGAGGCGTACGCCTGGACCACCGGCAGGAAGGAATACGTCGCCAGGGCCGGGGCCTCGTCAGTGTGCGTATAGATGATGGTCGAGTCAGTCACCGGGTGCTCCGCTCCACGTCTGCAACATTGCTCGACATCAAGATATCTCGTGAGCGCCCCCGACTCGACAGGGGTCCGCACACGCGTGGGACGCGAGGGGGAGAAGTTTCGGCCGGAAGTGCAACCTCCACCGCCCTTTCGGTGGTCATGCAGGTGGATCACTCACCCGAGGCGAGGCCGGACCTGACCAGCCGGCCGCCCGAGCGAAAGCAGACCATGAGATATCGCACCCGAGTGACAGCCCCGGCCGCCCTGATCGGCACCGCCGCGGCGTTGACTCTGGCCCCCTCCGCCCACGCCGCTCCGGGGAAGAGCGGCACCCCGGGCCCCGAGACCCTCGGTGACCCCGTCTACCCCGCCCTCGGCAACGACGGCTACCGGGTCTCGTCGTACCACCTCGATTTCGCCTACGACGCCACGACCCTGCTCGTCGACGCCACCACCACGCTGCGGATCCGCACCACCCAGGCGCTGACCCGGTTCTCCCTGGACGCCCTCGGCCTGGATGTGCGCGCCGTCCGGGTCGGCGGGCGCCGTGCCGCCTTCGAGCAGGTGGGGGAGAAGCTGCGGATCACCCCGGCCGTCACCCTTCCGGACCAGGCCAAGGTCACTGTCTGCGTCGAGTACTCCGCCGACCCGCGCCGGACCCTCTCGCACACCGGCTGGGTGGCCACCCCGGACGGGTTCGCGGTGGCCTGCCAGCCCGACTCCGCGCACACCGTCTTCCCGTGCAACGACCACCCGGTGGACAAGGCCGACTTCACCTTCCGGCTCACCGTCCCGTCCGGGCTGCGCGGTGTGGCCAGCGGGCAGCTCGTGCGCACCGAGACCCTGGACGGCGGCCGGACCGCGTACACCTACCGCTCCCGCTCGCCGATCGCCACGGAGATGGTGCAGATCACCGTCGGCGACTACGTCATCAAGGACCGGCAGGGCCCGCACGGCCTGCCGCTCAGGGACGTGGTGCCGACCGCGCGGGCCGCCGCGCTGGAGCCCGCCCTCGCGCTCACCCCCGGCCTGGTCGCGTGGGTCGAACAGCGCCTCGGGGCCTACCCGTTCGAGACGTACGGACTGCTGCCGTGCAACTCCGACGCCGCGGAGCCCTTCGGCTTCACCGGCCTGGAGACCCAGACGCTCACCATCTACCGGCCGAAGTACCTCCTCCAGGAGGAGGCGAAGATCGGCTCGCACATGATGCACGAGCTGGTCCACTCCTACTTCGGCAACAGTGTCTCCCCCGCCACCTGGGCCGACCTGTGGCTGAACGAGGGCCACGCCGACTTCTACGGGCTGCTGTACCGCTACGAGCGCGGCTGGCCCGACTCGCTCGGCATGACCTCGCTGGAAGCGCGGATGAAGCACACCTACGCGCTCGGCGACCAGTGGCGCAAGAGCTCCGGCCCGGTCGCCGCCCCGAACGCCGTCAACCTCTTCGACAGCCAGCGCTACCTCGGCGGCGTCCTCGTCCTGTATGCCCTGCGGCAGCAGGTCGGCGAGGACGCCTTCAACGCGCTGGAGCGCGCCTTCCTGGAGCGGTTCCGTGACGCGTCGGCGTCGACCGAGGACTACATAGCGGTGGCCTCGGAGGTCTCCGGGCAGGACCTGTCGGGCTTCCTGCGGGAGTGGCTCTACGCCACGAAGACCCCGCGGATGCCGGGCCACCCGGACTGGACGGTCACCCCGGTGCCCTCGGCGCCCTCGTCCTCGCCGGCCGCCCCGCGCAAGCGGCGGGACGGCCACCACGACAACTCGGCGACTCTCTGAGGTGTCAGTCGAGCCGGGCGGAGGGGACTTCGCCCGGCTCGTTGTCGGGGACGCGCTGCTGCGGGATCGTCAGCGACCCCTGCTGGAGCGCCACCGTGCGCGCCGGCGCCGGGATGCGGATGCCCTCCTGGCGGTAGCGCTTGTGCAGGCGCTTGATGAACTCGTGCTTGATCCGGTACTGGTCGCTGAACTCGCCGACGCCCAGGATGACCGTGAAGCCGATCCGGGAGTCGCCGAAGGTGTGGAAGCGGATGATCGGCTCGTGGTCCGGCACGGCGCCCTCGACCTCGGCCATCACCTCGCCGATGACCTCGTTGGTGACCCGCTCCACCTGCTCCAGATCGCTGTCGTAGGCGACGCCGACCTGGAGCAGGATCGTCAACTGCTGCTCGGGACGCATGAAGTTGGTCATGTTCGTCTTCGCGAGCTCCCCGTTGGGGATCACGACCAGGTTGTTGGAGAGGTTGCGCACCGTCGTCTGGCGCCAGTTGATGTCCTCGACGTAGCCCTCCTCACCGCTGCTCAGCCGGATGTAGTCACCGGGCTGGACGGTCTTGGAGGCCAGGATGTGGATGCCCGCGAAGAGGTTGGCGAGCGTGTCCTGAAGCGCGAGGGCGACCGCCAGACCACCGACGCCGAGGGCGGTGAGCAGCGGCGCTATGGAGACGCCCAGGGTCTGGAGCACCACCAGGAAGCCGATGGCGAGGACCAGGATGCGGGTGATGTTGACGAAGATCGTGGCGGAACCGGCGACACCCGGCCGGGACTGGGTGACCGTCCGCATCACCCCGGCGATACCGCGGGCCGCGGCCAGCGTCACCACGAAGATCAGCAGCACCGTCAGGGTCTGATTGACGTTGTGCTGGACCGTCTTCGTCAACGGCAGCGCGGCGCCCGCGGAGGCGGCACCGCCGAGGATCGCCGCCCACGGCACGACGGTCCGCAGCACGTCCACGATGAGGTCGTCGCCGCTCCAGCGGGTGCGGTCGGCGTGCTTGCCCAGCCAGCGCAGCAGCATCCGGAGCAGAAACGCGGCCAGCAGGCCCGCGGCCATCGCTATTCCGGCGATGACCATGTCGTCCATGGTGATGTCCCGATTCACCGGTCACCTCCGGGGAGAGAAGCGGCGGCGAATCGCTCCGCCGTCGGCCGGATGTGAAGTTTCGTCACTTAGTCACCTGCTCGAATTCCGGACTGTACCGTCGCGCGCCTACCGGGCGCGACGGCTCATCCTGCCGTATCCCGCACAGCAGTTCGCACCAGGTCCGGGGGCCGTACGGAGCCGTACGGGGGCGGCTGGGGGCGCAGGCCGGGGGTGGCCGTGCGCCTTCGTGCGCCCGCGCGGTCCGTGACCCGGCTGCCGCGGGCGGCCGTTCGCGGCTACCGTCGTGGTGACGTACGCGGCGCGGGGGAGGACCTGATGCTCGGCGAGGCAGTGTTGGCGTTGGCGTCGGCCGGTGGCGGTGCGGTGGTGGCGGCGGCCGGGACGGACGCGTGGCAGGGCCTCCAACAGGCCGTGGCGCGGTGGCTGAGCCGGGGCGACGCGCAGGTGGCGGAACGCGAGATGGAGCGCCTGAACGAGATGGCGGCGGCGCTGCTGGCGGACGACCATGCGGATCCCTCTCATGTCCGCCTCATCCAACAGGGCGTCTGGCAGGCCCGCTTCACCATGGCCCTGGAGAATATGTCCACGGCGGAACGGGACCGCGCGGCAGGGGAGTTGAGCGCACTGCTCGCCGCGCACGCGCCCCCGGGCACGGTCGCCTCGGCGCCGGGCGGCCTTCGCGTCGCCGGCGACGCGAAGTTCACCGCGAGCGACGGCTCCGTGGCCGCGGGAATCATCAACGGCGGGGTACAGATGGGCCCCCCGTCCGCGCCGGCTCCGGACCAGGGCTGACCGGACCGGCGGAACCGAGCCCGTCCTCACCTGCTGACGGCCTGGAGAACGTCACCTCGTACGCGGGGCAGGGCAGCTTCTCCGCCGGTCTGGTGCACGGCGATGTGCGGGTGGTGACGTACGTGGGCGCCCAGCCCGGTGACGCGCCCGTGGGTCCCGCGGCGGCTTCGGCGCCCGAACAGTCGGTGGTCGTGCCCCAGCGCAGGGTGCCGAAGGAGCGGCTGCGGGGCCGGGACGGGCTGGTGGACGCGCTGACCGGTGCGGTGACCCGCCGTGCCGGGGGTGACGCCACCGTGCCCGGGGTGTGGCTGCTGTCGGGGATGGGCGGAAGCGGTAAGACGACCGTCGCCCTGGAAGTGGCGCATCGCCTCCGCGAGGGCCTGACCCATGTCTGGTGGGTGTCGGGAGCCGACAGGGAGGGCAAGCCCATGGACCTGCGCGCGCTGGCGCTCGCCGCGGGGGCGACACCCGGCGACCTGATCCCGGGCGCCGATCACGCATACGTCCTGTGGCAGCGGCTCAATGCCCTGACCACGCCCTGGCTGCTGGTGCTCGACAACATCGACGACCTCTCCCTGCTGACGCAGGACCGCCCGGCCGAGGGGACCGGCTGGCTCCAGCCGCCCAGCCATCCGACCGGAACGGTATTGCTCACCAGCCGGGAGACGCGTGGCGAACGCTGGGGTAACTGGGTGCACACGGTGCACATCGACCTGCTGTCCGGCGCGGACGGCGCCCAAGTGCTCCGTGATCTGGCGCCGGGAGCCGGGACCGAGGAGCAGGCCCGGGAGCTCGCCGAGCACCTCGGCGGGCTGCCCCTCGCGCTCGACCTGGCGGGCTCCTATCTGCGCGGGGCACGCAGAGACCGCGTCCCCGAGGCGTCGTCGCCCCGCACGTTCCCCGCGTATCGGAGCCGCTTCGACCGGCAGATGGCCGACCTGGCCTTCGATCCCGACGCCGCTCTGGGCGATGACGAGCGGCCCCGCCGCGCGCTGCTGACCACCTGGGAACTCTCCTTGGACCTGCTGCACCGTCAGGGCGCCGACATGGCCCGGCCGCTGCTGCGCCTGCTGTCCGCCTTCGGTCCCGCCCCCATCCCCTACCTCGATCTCCTCGACGTGGATCTGCTGGCCCGGGACCCGATGTTCACCGGCCTCACCACTCAGCGGTTCAGGGCAGCCCTGGACGGCCTGGAGGGCCTGAAACTGATCACGTTCCCCGAAGAGCCGGAGACCGCGGCCGACCAGGACAACACGCATTGGCTGACCATCCATGCGATGGTCCGGGCAGCCAGCCGCGCCCACGACGACTTCCGCGCGCGGGCCAGGCCGCTGCTCGGCCTGGTCACCGCACTGCTCGACCGGGCCACGGGCTCTTTGTGGGGCAGCCGACCGGCGGACTGGCCGCGCTGGGGGCTCCTCGCACCGCACGGTCCGGCCGCGCGCCTGCTGCTGACCGAGTTCGAGGAGAGCATCGGCCCGGCCCTGGACCTGGTGACGGCGGCGACCGAGCCCGCCGTAGGTACGGCCCGGTACCACCGCAACGTGGGGTTGCACCGGGAGTCCGTCGCCGAGCTGCAAGCGGTCGTGCGGACCAGGGCGCGCCTCCTGGGCGAGGAGGCGCGTGCCACTCTGGTCGCCCGGCTGGACCTCGCCCTGGCGTTGCGGGACCACGGCGACCTGGAGGAGTCCGAGGAGCTGTACCGGCTCCTGGTGGTCCAGGGCGGGAACAGTCTGCCCGCGGACGATCCGGTCCTCTCGTCCTTCCACACGGGCCTGGCCCGCACTCTGCTGCTGTCGGGCCGGTACGAGGACGCCAGACGGGAGCTGGATCGGGCGCTCGAACTGAGAACGCGCACACCGGCCCAAGGGCAGCGGGGCATGCTGCGCATCCGCGCCGACCTCGCGCGGCTCGCACACCGTCAAGGGCGCTTCGCGGAGGCGGTCGAGGAACTGAGTGTCGTGCGTCGGCTGACCCGGGCGCTGGGCCAGGAGGCGGTTTACGAGACATTGGCCGCCGGACTCAGCCTCGCTCGGGTCCTGCGCGACGCGGGGCGGGCGCGGGAAGCCGAGGCGGTGGCCGAAGAGGTGATCCAGGAGCTCCGCGACGCGATGGGCGAGGACCACCCGGATGTGCTCATCGCCCGCCATGAACGGGCGCGGATGATGCGCGACCACGAAGAGGACCGAGAGCTGCTCGAACGGGCGAGGGACGAGTTCACGGAGATCTGGCGCAGCGCTGAGCGGCAACTGGGCGTCGACCACCCGGACACCATCGCCGCCCGGCACGAACTCGCCACGGTCTGGCACCTTCTCGACCGCCGTGACCGGGCCGTCGAACACTTCCGGGCCGCCTACGAGACGGGGCGGCGCAGGCTCGGCGAGCACCACCCCAATATCGTCGTCTGCGCGCGCAACCTCGCCCTCGTGCTCGCCGAACTCGCCGAGGACAGCGCGCGCCCGCCCGGGGAAGCGGCTCCGGCCGACGTGTCGGGGCAGAGCCCTGACCCACCGGCCTCGACCCCCCTTGCCCTGGCGGGACTCTCTCTGGAGCTGGCCCTGTCCCCGCAGTTCGCGCCCGCCGTACGGTCCCCCGCGGTGGTCCGCGCACTGGACCGCTTCGTCCGATCGGAGCGGTCCGTCTCCGACTTCGGCGGCGAGGGCGGAGGCGCGGGCGTCTCGTCGGGCGCAGAGTGGTCGAATTACCGCCCTGGGGCCCAGCCGCCGCCCAGGAGGACGTACCGGCCGCCGACGGAGCCCGTGGTCGCGCGCGAGCGCAGCGCCCGGGGCGCCGCGGTGGACGGCGCCACCCTCCGTGCCCTCGCCAGAGGCGACGACGATCGCCAGTCGGCCGAGCGACTGCGGGCCCAGGAGCGGGGCATACGACTCCTCGCGCTGCGCGACCTGCTGGACCGCACGGAGTCCGCCATGGCGGGCCGCATGGACCGGCTGCCGTCCGTCCCGAAGAGCCGCGACCTTCTTCTCCAAGCCGACGACGCCCGTTCCAAGGCCGTCACCACGGTGCTGCTCCACCCCGCGGTCGGCCGCTGGATGAGCCGGACGCTGCGCGCGCTGCACACTTCGCCCATCGAGCTGTCCGACGCTCTCCTCGACGACCTGGCGCATCTGCACTCCGTCGCGGCGGCAGCCTCGCACCGGGCGAAGGTGCCGTTCGCCCTCTCGCTCCCGGTGCGCGACGGCTTCGTGGTCCTGCCCACGCTCGGCGCCTTCGATCTGCGGGGGACGAGGCTTCGCACGGTCCGTGTCGAGGGGGACGGCGGCACGCTCACGCTGGCACGGCGAGGCGGCGAGAGTGTGCGCGTCACGCGTCCGGAGGATCCGACGCTCTCGCTCTGGCGCCCGGTGCACCGCGTGCGGACCGGCTCGGGGCCCGGCCGCTTCGACTTCGTCCTGGACGACATCGATCAGCACCGGGAGACCAACGGTCCCATGGCACCCACCCCGCTGACGGGTTCCCAGGTGATGCCGTGGGCCGAGGCGGCCCGGGAGGCCGGCGCCCTGCTCGCCCGAACGAACCGCCGGCGCGCGGAGGCGCTGGCGGCGGCCCTCACGGCAGTGACACCCCGACCCGCGGCCCCGGGCGGCATCATCAACTCCGCGTCGTCCACCGACGCGTTCGGCGGCATCGTCGCCAGCGCCCCGCCCGACGGCATGGAGCTCGCGGCCAGCATGGTCCACGAGTTCCAGCACATGAAGCTGCATGCCGTACTCAACGCCGTAGCGCTGCACGAGGAGAGCGAGCCGCCGGACGACGAGAGGTTCTACGCACCCTGGCGTGACGACCCGCGCCCCCTGCCCGGCCTCTTCCAGGGTGTCTTCGCCTTCTTCGGGGTGGTCGACTTCTGGCGCCGCCTCACCCTGGAGGAGCGAGGCACGCGTCTGCGCCGCGCCCAGTTCCAGCTGGTGTACTGGCGCACCCAGGCCCGGGACGCGTACAGCACCCTGTGCCTGTCGCCACGCCTCACCGAGACCGGCCGGTACTTCGCCGCGCTGATGGGCGGTACCACCGTGACCTGGACCGACCACGAGGACGTGCCGGAGGACATCGTCACGCTCGCTCTGGAAGGAGTGGTGGCCCACCGCCTCCGCTGGCGTCTGCGCCACCTGCGACCCGCCCCCGCCACCGTCGCGGAACTCGCCGCCGCTTGGACCTCGGGCGCACCCAAGGCACCGCCGCGCGGCAGCGCCGTCACGCTGCGCCCCGACTTCACGGCGCGGCCGTCCAACGCCTACACCGCGTTGCTGTGCAAGGCGGCCACGGGCGTCTCCGAGCTGCGCGGCGTGCCGGTGTCATCCGGCTTCCTCGACCTCAGCGGAGCCGAGATCGACCCCGCCGATCTGACCCGGCTCCAGGACTCGGTGGCGGAGGCGCGCCGTCTCGCCGTCGCTCAGGTCGAGGGGTGGCCCCTGGAGCCCGAGCCCTGGGTCCGGCTGGGGCTGGCCCTGCGCAGGAGCGGCGCGGTGGCCGCCGAGGCGCTCACGCACTGCCCCGAGCTGGTCCGGGCCGTGCACGCGTGCGTCACCGAGGCGAGCGACGCCCCGCCGGACCCCGTCGACCTCGCCGCCTGGATCGGCGTGCCGGACGATCCGGACGGGTATCCGAGACCGCCTGCCGCCTGACGGCGCTCATCCTGGCTCGAAGGTCCCGTGCCGCCCCGCCCCCGCCGAGAACCGAGCCGCCCCCTCCAGGCTCTCCGCCAACACCCCCACCCCATGCCCCAGTTCCGACCGCAGCGCCGCCTCCTCGCCCAACCCCTGCTGATCGAGCACGGACGCCCGGTCGGCGCGCAGGCATGCCTGCGGGAACGCGGCGATCGTCGCCGCCAGGGCCTCCGCCTCCGCGCGGGCGGTGCCCGTCGGAACGACTCGGTTGGCCAGGCCGATCTCCCGGGCCTCGGCGGCCGGGACCGGGCGGCCGGTGAGGATCAGGTCCATCGCGCGGCCGACGCCGATCAGCCGGGGCAGCCGTACCGTGCCGCCGTCGATCAGGGGCACCCCCCAGCGGCGGCAGAAGACACCGAAGACGGCGTCCTCCTCGGCCACCCGCAGATCGCACCAGAGCGCCAACTCCAGGCCCCCGGCCACCGCGTGCCCGGCGACCGCCGCGATCACCGGCTTGGACAGCCGCATCCGGGTCGGGCCCATCGGGCCGTCACCGTCCTCGGTGACCCGGTTGCTCCGCTCGGTGCCCAGGGCCTTGAGGTCGGCGCCCGCGCAGAACGTCCCGCCCTCGCCCCACAGCACCGCCACGCGAGCTTCGTCATCGGCCTCGAACTCCCTGAACGCGGCCGCCAGTTCCGCCGCCGTCGGACCGTCCACCGCATTGCGGGCCTCGGGGCGGGACAGGACAACCGTGGTGACGTGACCTTCGCGTTCGACGCGGACCGGCATGACAGGGGCCCCTTTCCATGGGTCGGCCCCGCAGGTTACCGAGCGGTCAGATCACCTTCCAGCGCACCAGCGCCCCCAGCGTCAGCGCCCCCGGCAGGATCGGCAGCCAGACCGTGATGATCCGGTACGCCAGCACCACCGCCGTCGCCACGGCCGCCGGACCGCCCGCCGCCACCAGCGCCACGATCAGCGCCGCCTCGACCGAGCCGATACCGCCCGGGGTGGGGACCAGCGCGACCGCGACCGTGGCCGCGAGGTAGGCGACCGCCATGTGCAGGGGCGGCACGTCCAGGCCCAGCGCCTGGCCCACCGCGACCAGTCCGGCCGCCTGAAGCGCCGGGAAGGCGAACGCGCCGCCCCACAGGGCGAACGCCCGCGATGCCCGGGTGTGCACCGAGCGGGCCTCACCGAGGGCGGTGCGGAGGAAGGAGACCACGATGGTGCGGACGCGACGGATCAGCATCACCACGGCTGCTGCCACCACCACTGCCACGATCACCGTGATGAGCAGTGGGGCCATCGCCCCCTCCGGCAGCAGGCTGCTCAGCCGCAGCGCGTCGGGGAAGGCCAGCAGCAGCGCGGCCAGCAGGGCGAGGCGGCCTATGGACTCGGCCAGGAGGTAGAGCGCCAGCGCTGCGGAGGAGCGGGCCAGTGGCAGGCCGCACACTGTCATGAACCGCAGGTTCACCGCGCTTGCGCCCAGGCCCGTCGGCAGGAGGTGGTTCGCGGCGCCCGCCGCGAACTGTGTGGCCAGCAGGCGGGCCGACGGCAGTCGTTCGACCACCGCACCCTGGCGGCAGCAGGCCGCCGCCACCCACGTCAGACAGGTGGCGCCGGCCGCGGCCAGCAGCCAGGGCCACTCGGCGCTGCCCAGATGCGCGAACCCCTCGGCGAGCACGGCCCGGTGCCGCACCGCCACCACGGCGACCAGCACCAGCGGAAGCAGACAGAGGATCTGCCGGACGGGCAGGCGCCGTCTGGCCTTGGGCGGGGCGGGGAGTTGTACCGCTGTCACATTCGGAGAGGTTCTCCGCACCGTCCCAACTGCGGGTTGCCGAATCAGGGCTTCCGGCTTACGTCCGCCGGTCATCCGGACCTTCGTAGGAGTGGTCTTCGTAAACGCATTGACCTCAAGGATGCTTGAGGTCCTACCTTCTCCCGCATGAGCATGGAGACCACAGCCTGGATGCAACTGCACTCCGTCATGACCGCCGAGCAGGAGCGCCGCCCCTTCGCGCGCGACACCCTGCGCCGTATCGGCGGCTTCGCCCGCCCGCACCGGGCGCGCATCGCGCAGTTCGTGGGCCTGGGGGTGGTCACCGCACTGCTCGCCGTGGCGACGCCCGTCCTGGCCGGCAAGGTCGTCGACGCGATCGTGTCGGGCGACGACGAGAGCAGGGTCGTGCGACTGGCCCTGCTGATCGCCCTCATCGCGGTCCTGGAGGCGGCGCTGGGCATCGTCGCCCGGCGCCTTTCGGCGACGCTCGGGGAGGGACTCATCCTCGATCTTCGGACGGCCGTGTTCGATCATGTGCAGCGCATGCCGGTCGCGTTCTTCACACGTACACGTACGGGAGCGCTGGTCTCCCGTCTCAACAACGACGTCATCGGCGCCCAGCGCGCCTTCAGCAACACCCTCTCCGGAGTGGTGAGCAACCTGGTCACGCTGCTGCTGACCCTGGTCGTGATGCTCACCCTGTCCTGGCAGATCACCCTGCTCGCGCTGGTGCTGCTCCCGGTGTTCGTGATCCCGGCCCGCCGTATGGGCCGCCGGATGGCGAAGATGACCCGGGAGGCAGCCACTCTCAACGCCGCGATGGGCACTCGTATGACCGAGCGCTTCTCCGCCCCGGGCGCCACCCTGGTGAAACTCTTCGGCCGCCCCGAGCAGGAGTCCGAGGAGTTCGCCGCCCGCGCCCGCCGGGTCGCCGAGATCGGGGTCCGCACCGCCACCGCCCAGTCGGCGTTCATCACCGCCCTGACCCTGGTCTCCGCCCTCGCGCTCGCCCTGGTCTACGGCCTCGGCGGCTGGTTCGCCCTCAACGGCAGTCTCGAACCCGGTGCCGTGGTCGCGCTGGCCCTGCTGCTGACCCGCCTGTACGCCCCGCTGACCTCGCTCGCCGGGGCACGCGTGGAGGTCATGACCGCGCTGGTCAGCTTCGAGCGGGTCTTCGAGGTGCTCGATCTCGAACCCCTCATCCAGGACCGGCCCGACGCCAAGGACGTCCCCGACGGCCCGGTCTCCGTGGAGTTCACCGACGTCCGCTTCGGCTACCCCGCCGCCGACAAGGTCTCCCTCGCCTCCCTGGAGGAGGTCGCGGCCCTCGACACCCGGGGCGGCTCCGAGGTCCTGCGCGGACTGTCCTTCCGCGCCGAACCGGGACAGACGGTCGCCCTCGTCGGCTCCTCCGGCGCGGGCAAGTCGACGATCGCGAGCCTGTTGCCCCGGCTGTACGACGTCGACGGCGGCACCGTGCGCCTCGGCGGGGTCGACGTCCGCGAGGTGAGCGCCCGGTCCCTGCGCGAGACCCTCGGCATGGTCACCCAGGACGGCCATCTGTTCCACGACTCCGTCCGCGCCAACCTGTTGCTGGCCCGGCCCGCCGCGAGCGACGACGAGTTGTGGGACGCGCTGCGCCGCTCCCGCCTCGACGCGCTCGTCCAGTCGCTGCCGGACGGCCTGGACACGGTGGTCGGCGAGCGCGGCTACCGGCTCTCCGGCGGCGAGCGCCAGCGGATGACCATCGCCCGGCTGCTGCTGGCCCGGCAGCGCGTCGTCATCCTCGACGAGGCGACCGCCCACCTCGACAACACCTCCGAGGCCGCCGTCCAGGAGGCCCTCGCCGAGGCCCTGGCGGGCAGGACGGCGGTGGTCATCGCGCACCGGCTGTCGACCGTACGGGCGGCCGACCTGATCCTGGTCGTCGAGGACGGCCGGATCGTGGAACGCGGCACCCACGACGAACTGCTGGCCGCCGGGGGACGGTACGCCGAGCTGTACCGGACGCAGTTCGAGGAGCCACCCGCCGATGACGACGAGCGACCCGCCGACGCGGCGGAGATCGCCGTGGCGTAGTCGTCCCGCGACCTAGGGTGACCCTCGTCCCGGCAGTCACCCGCTGTCATCAGCGGCCGCGGAAGGCCACGTTCATGCCGCACTCAACCGTCAGCCGCCGCCGTCTGCTGGAGGGCGGAGCCGTTCTCCTCGGCGCGTTCGCCCTCACCCCCGGATCCGCGGCCGGGCGCGCCCACGCGGCCGACGGCGCCCAGGAATGGAACGGCTCCATCGACGTCTTCCGCCTGGGCGCCGAACCCCCGCACACCACGCTGATGCCGTACGCCGACACCGCCCAGGCCCTGGCCGCCGACCGCACGGCGTCGCCGTACCGGATCGGCCTCGACGGCACCTGGAAGTTCGCGTACGCGGACCGCCCCGCCGACCGCGACCCCGACTTCCACCGCACCGATGTCGACGACAGCGGCTGGGACACCATCCCCGTCCCCGCCGTGTGGCAACTGCACGGCTACGACCGCCCGATCTACCTCAACATCACCTACCCCTACTGGGGCGCCAACGGCCTCGGCGAGGAGCCCCAGCCGCCGGCCGTGCCGACCCGCTACAACCCCGTCGGTCAGTACCGCCGTACCTTCACCGTCCCCGGCGACTGGTCGGGACGCCGTACCTTCCTGCACTTCGAGGGCGTGAAGTCGGCGCACTACGTATGGATCAACGGCGAACTCGTGGGCTACCACGAGGACTCCTACACCACGGCCGAGTACGACATCACCCGGCACCTGAAGTCCGGCACCAACCAGATCGCCGTCGAGGTCTACCGCTACTCCGACGGCGACTGGCTGGAGGACCAGGACATGATCCGGCTGAGCGGCATCTTCCGTTCGGTGTACCTGTATTCCACCCCCGCCGTGCACCTGCGTGACTTCAAGCTCGACACCCCGCTCGGCGACGACCACAGGTCCGCCGAGCTCTCGGTCACCGCGAGCGTGCGCGCCTATGAGGACGGCACGGCGGGCTCGTACACCGTCGAGACGCAGCTGTACGACGAGGGCGGCCACGCCGTCTGGTCCCGGCCGCTGCAACAGACCGCGAAAGTCGGCGCGTCCGGCACCGACACGACCGTACAGGCGGCCAAGGCGGTGCCTGCGCCGAAGCTGTGGTCGGCCGAGCGGCCGTACCTCTACACCGCTGTCCTCAGCCTGCGCGATCCGGCGGGCCAGGTCATCGAGACGCTGTCGCACCGGGTCGGTCTGCGCGAATTCGCCCTGCGGGACGGCCTGATGCGCATCAACGGCAAGCCCGTCTCGTTGCGCGGCACCAACCGCCACGAGATGCACCCCGAGCGCGGCACCGCCCTCACCCGCGCCGAGCTGGTCCGGGACATCGAGGTGATCAAGCGGCTGAACATGAACTCGGTCCGCACCTCGCACTACCCCAACAACCCCGTCTGGTACGAACTCGCCGACGAGTACGGCCTGTACCTCGTCGACGAGACCAACCTGGAGACCCACGGCATCCACAAGAACTACCCCGGCGACCACGCCGAGTGGACGAAGGCATGCGTGGCGCGCGCCCAGAACATGGTCCACCGAGACAAGAACCACGCCTCGGTCGTCATCTGGTCCCTCGGCAACGAGGCGGGCGGCGGCAGCACGTTCGTCGCCATGCACGACTGGATCAAGTCCTACGACCCCACCCGCGTCGTCCAGTACGAGGGCGACGACCGGCCCGGCGTCAGCGACATCCGCTCCGAGATGTACGAGACCCCGGCCAAGGTGGAGGCCCGCGCGAAGGACACCGCGGACACCCGGCCGTACGTCATGATCGAGTACTCCCATGCGATGGGGAACTCCAACGGCAACTTCAAGAAGTACTGGGACCTCGTCCGCCGCCACGACGTGCTCCAGGGCGGCTGGATCTGGGACTTCGCCGACCAGACCCTGAGCTGGCCCACCCCCGCGCGCCAACTGCTCACCGAGACCGGTCCGTTCGCCCTGCGCGGCGAGATCCTCGCCCCAGCCGGCACTCTCGACCGCGCCAAGGGCCTGTACGGCGGCACCGTCTTCGCCCGCGACCCGCGCCTGGACCTCACCGGCTCGCTCACCCTGGAGGCGTGGATCACCCCGCACTACACCGGCTACCAGCAGCCGATCATCGCCAAGGGGGACACGCACTACTCGCTGAAGCAGACCAGCAAGAACCTGGAGTTCTTCATCCACTCCGGCGGCGAGTGGATCACCGCGACCTGGCCGCTGCCGTCGGACGGCTGGCGGGGCACCGAGCACCACATCGCCGGGGTCTTCGACGCCGACGCGGGCACGCTCACCCTGTATGTCGACGGCGCGGTCAAGGCGACCCGCACCACCACCCGCAGACCGAGCGTCAACTGCGCGCCCCTCGCCCTGGCCACCGACGCCGACCACTCCACCCGGGAGTTCAGCGGCACCATCCGCCGTGCCCGCGTCTACGCCCGCGCTCTGAGCGCCGCCGAACTGGCCTCCGGCCGCCGCGCCCCGGGCGACGCGGGCGTGCGCTTCTGGTTCGACGCCGCCACCGTCGGCCTCAGCGAGAAGCAGCCGTCGGAGAAGAGCTTCCACGCCTACGGCGGCGACTGGGGCGACAACCCCAACGACGGGAACTTCGTCGCGGACGGCGTCGTCACCGCGGACCGTGGACACACCGGCAAGGCCGCCGAGGTCAAGCGTGTCTACCAGGCGATCGACGCTGCCCTCGGCGACGGCGGCACGATCACCCTGACCAATGAGTACCTGTTCACCAACCTCCGTGAATTCGACGGGAATTGGGCCCTCATCGAGGACGGGGAGCCGGTCCGGCGGGGGGCACTCGGCCGCGCCCAGCTCGATCTGCCGCCGCTGTCGAGCAAGGAGATCGCCGTGCCGGTGGAGCCGCCCGCCGACCGGTCGACGTCAGGGGAGTACTTCCTCCAACTGTCCTTCACCACCCGGCAGTCCACCAAGTGGGCCGAGACGGGCTTCGAAGTGGCCCGGCGGCAACTGCCCCTCGGAGCGGGCGAGAAGGCCGTCACACCGGTACCGCTGGACAGCGTCCCGGCCCTGGCGCATGTCGACGGCGAGCGGTCCGTGACCGTCACCGGCGAGGGCTTCTCCCTCACCGTCGACAAGAAGCGCGGCCTCATCACCTCCTACGAGGCCGCCGGGGTACGGCTCCTCGGCTCCGGGCCCGTGCCCAACTTCTGGCGGGCGCCCACCGACAACGACAAGGGCAGCCGCCAGCACATCCGCAACGAGACCTGGCGCGACGCGGGCACCCGGCGCACCGTCACCGACGTCGCCGTGCGCGCCCTGGGGGACAGGGCGGTCGAGATCACGGTGACCGGCACCCTGCCGACCACGGTGAAGTCGACGTACAGCACCACCTGCACGGTCTTCGGCAACGGCGAGATCAAGGTCGACAACACCCTTCACCCGGGCGCCGCCTCACTGCCCTACATCCCGGAGGTCGGCACCCTCCTCTTCCTCCCCGGCCGCCTGGACCGTCTGCACTACTACGGCCGAGGGCCCGAGGAGAACCACTGGGACCGCAACAACGGCACCGACGTGGGGCGGTACTCCGGCACCGTCGCCGAGCAGTGGACCCCCTACATCCGCCCGCAGGAGAACGGCAACAAGACCGACGTCCGCTGGGCCGCCCTCACCGACGCGGCCGGGGCCGGGCTCCTGGTCAGCGGAGAACCCCTGCTGGAGATCAACGCCTCCCGCTTCACCCCGGAGGACCTCTCGACCGGTGTGCGCCACGACTACCAGCTCACCCCGCGCGAGGAGGTCGTCCTGCGGGTGAGCCACCGGCAGATGGGCGTGGGCGGCGACAACAGCTGGGGCGCGCACACGCACGACGAGTACAAGCTGTTCGCCGATCGCGACTACGCCTTCACCTACCGGCTGCGCCCGCTGACCGACCTCGCCGACGCGACCCGCGTCTCGCGGCGCCCCACGGCGACGGACTGATCAGAACCGGCGCCCGGGAGCGGCCGTACGTCCGACGGTCGCGGCCAGCTTCCTCAACCGGCGCCAGTCCAGGGCCGGTTCATGGCGGGCGAGCCCGGGGCGCTTGCGCGGCACGCGGACCCGCAGGGCGCCGGGCTCGACCCGGCAGCGCACCGGCGAGGGCAGCAGCAGCGCTTCACCGTCCAGGCCCACCTCGACCTCGGGCCGGTCGGACTCGACGACGACCTCGCGGGCGGTGTGCACGGTCAGCCCGGCCGGGGCCGGGTCGAGCAGCAGTGCGGCGGCCTCGGCGGCGTTCTCCACCCGGACGCCGAGGACGCCGAGCACGCCCGTGTCGAGCCGGTCGCGACGCCCGAACCCGAACGGATCGCCGGTGCGGTAGGGGTTGTTGCTCACCAGCACGGCCTGCGGGGCGTCGAGGGTGACCTCGCCCGCGTGGGCGGTCAGCCGCGGCCCCTGCCGACCGGTGAGCAGATCGGGCAGCAATTCCAGGCTGGTGCCGAGTTTGTCGTCGCGGTACGAGGGGTGCTGCACGATCGCCGCGTACGCGCCGAAGGAGGCGTTGTTCACGAACGGCCGGTCATCGGCGAACCCGAGGTCGACGCGGAGCTCCACCCCGTCGGTCAGCGCGTCCAGACAGGCGGCGGGGTCGTCGCGGTCCAGGCCGAGGTCCAGCGCGAAGTGGTTGCGGGTACCGGCGGTGACGACCAGGAACGGCAGACCGTGTTCGGCGGCGACGGCCGCGACCAGCGCCTGGGTGCCGTCGCCGCCCGCGACCCCGAGGAGATCGGCGCCCTCGGCGACGGCGGCCCGGGCCAGCGCGGCGACATCCTGGGGCTGCTCGGGATCGAGGACGACGACCCGGGCGCCGAGCCGCTCGGCCCGCTCCCGCAGCCCGAACCGGACGACCTTCCCGCCGCCCGAGCGCGGGTTCATGATCAGGAACGGCCGCTGGGGCGGCGGACACCGGCGCTCGCGCACCCGGTGCATCCCGGTGCCGCGCAGGGCGTACCGGCCGCACCAGACGGCGACGCCCCACAGCGCCAGCGACAACGGCAGCGCCCAGAAGAGGGTCGCGGCGAACAGGGCGACCACACACGCGGGCACGACCAGCGCCACCAGCGCCGCCACCCACCGCAGCGGCCCCCGGAGGCTCACCGTCCACCACACCGCGGCCACCGCCACGACCAGCCCGAGGGCCCCGCCCAGGATCAGCAGCAGGCCGACGAGGCCGCCGTAGACGAGCGGCAGGACCACCGCGAGCGCGGCCGCGGTCAGCGCCGCCCTCGCCGCCCATCGCTGCACGTGATAGCTGCGCCCGCTCACGTCGTCGATCACCGGGTCATCGTAGGGGCGAGGGCTCGGGAGGGGCTGGGAAAGCGCCGACGAACCGACGAGCCGGTCCCGCACTCCTCGGAGTGCGGGACCGGCTCATCGGCGGGCTACCGTCCCGTCGCCCCCGCCGTCAGGCCCTGCGGAACCTCCGCGTAGCCCGCCGGGCGGGTGGTGAACGTGCCCCGGCCCTGGGTGCGGCCGCGCAGGCGGGAGGCGTAGCCGAACAGTTCGGCCAGTGGCACGGTCGCCGTCACCACCGCCGTACCGCCGCGCGTCGCCGACGCCGACACCCGGCCGCGGCGCGCCGCCAGATCGCCCAGGACCGCGCCCACGGAGTCCTCCGGCACGGTCACCGTCACCTCGGCGACCGGCTCCAGCAGCCGCATCTCGCAGGCCCGCAGGGCTTCCCGCAGCCCGAACCGGCCGGCGGCGCGGAACGCGAGCTCCGAGGAGTCCTTGGAGTGCGTGGCCCCGTCGGTCAGCGTCACCCGCACACCGGTCACCGGATGACCGCCCAGCGGACCCTCCGCCAGCGCGTCCCGGCAGCCGGCCTCGACCGCGCGGACGAACTCCCGCGGGACCCGGCCGCCGACCACCGTCGAACCGAACGCGAAGCCGGCCTCGCCGTCCGGAGCGTCCAACGGCTCGACGTCCAGCACCACATGGGCGAACTGCCCGGCGCCGCCGTCCTGCTTGACGTGCCGGTACACCAGACCCGTCGCCCCGCGGACCACGGTCTCCCGGTACGACACCTGCGGGCGGCCGACCGAGACCTCCAGACCCCGGTCGCGGCGCAGCTTCTCCACCGCCACCTCCAGGTGCAGCTCGCCCAGGCCCGACAGCAGGGTCTGGCCGGTCTCCGGATCGGTCCGCACCACCAGCGACGGATCCTCCTCCGCCAGCCGGGCCAGCGCCGAGGCCAGCCGGTCGGTGTCCTGGCCGAGGCGGGCCTCGACGGCCACCGAGACGACCGGGTCGGCCGTGGTGGGCGGTTCCAGCACGAGTGGCGCCGAGGGGGCGCACAGGGTCGTACCGGCACGCGCCGACTTCGGACCGATCACGGCGACGATGTCCCCCGCCATGGCCAGGTCCGTCTCGGTGTGCCGATCGGCCTGCACGCGCAGGATCCGGCCGACCCGCTCGGTGCGCCGGGCACCCATGTCCAGCACCGTGTCCCCCTTTCGCAGCACACCCGAGTAGATCCGCAGATACGTCATCCGGCCGGTCGGCGCCGCGTGCACCTTGAAGGCCAGCGCGGCCAGCGGCGCCGCGGGATCGGCGGGACGCTCCTGCTCCGTGCCGTCGATCGTGCCGCGCACGGCCGGGACGTCCGCCGGTGACGGCAGATACGCCACCACGGCCTCCAGCAACGGCTCGATGCCGCGGTTGCGGTACGCCGAACCGCACAGCACCACCACGGCCTCACCCGCGCCGGTCAGTTCGCGCAGCGCCGCGAGGAGCGTGGCCTCCGAGACCGCCGCACCGGCGCAGTACTCCTCCAGCGCCTGGGGGTGCAGTTCGGCGACGGTCTCGTCCAGCGCCCGGCGGCGGCGCAGCGCCTCGGCGCGCAGGGACTCGGGCACCGGGCGTTCCTCGTACGCGCCGGTGTCCGCGGGCCACACCACGGCCCGCATCCGGACCAGGTCGACGACGCCCTCGAACCCGTCCTCGCGGCCGATCGGCAGCTGCACCACCAGGGGCGTGGCGCCCAGCCGTTCCCGGATCGATGCGACGGCCGAGTCCAGGTCGGCGCCCGCGCGGTCCATCTTGTTCACGAACGCCAGGCGCGGAACGCCGTGCCGGTCGGCCTCCCGCCACACCGCCTCGCTCTGCGGTTCGACGCCCGCGACGGCGTCGAACACGGCCACCGCGCCGTCGAGGACGCGCAGCGAGCGCGTCACCTCGTCGGCGAAGTCCACGTGGCCCGGGGTGTCGATGAGGTTGATCCGGTGTCCGTCCCAGTCGCAGCTGACCGCCGCCGCGAAGATGGTGATGCCGCGGTCGCGTTCCTGGGAGTCGAAGTCGGTGACGGTGGTGCCCTCGTGCACCTCGCCCCGCTTGTGGACGGCGCCGGTCAGGAACAGGATCCGCTCGGTCACGGTGGTCTTGCCGGCGTCCACATGGGCGAGGATGCCGAGGTTGCGGACGGCTTGGAGCGCGCGGAGTGTGAGGTCGGTACGCACGGCCTTGAGGCCCTTCTTCGTGTGTCGTCAGTGGTGGAGAGGCAGCGCGATGGGCGGCCGAGGCCCGCGGAAGCGCACCCTGTGGCCGACCGCGACGGGGCGGTGGCGGGGCAGGGCTCAGCGACGGTCTTCGACCGGGATCTCCAGTGCCGGCCGCGCGGCGGGCACCGGGCTCACGAAGACACGAGGATCACGTCGAACCGTGCCCAGGGGACGACGACAGCGATGACGGTACGCACTGTCTGCCTCCCTCGAATCTGAACGCGGAACACGTAGGACGCACCGGCCACTTCGGGCCCGGACGCGTACCGAGAGTGTAGGGACCGGGCGGGCGCGGGGCGCGGCATTTTCCGGCGACGGAGGCGCATGTACGTCCGCGTGAGCGGTGGCGCGGTGTGACGCAGGTCATGAAAGCCGGGTCAGGATCTTGGAATTCCTCATTCCGTTCCGCTGCTGCCTCCCGTTAGGGGCTGAACATGCCCACCTTCCTCCCCGCACCGTCCCTGAAAGGTTCCCCTGCGCCATGCCACTGGCACTCCTGGCCCTGGCTGTCGTCGCCTTCGGCATCGGCACGACCGAGTTCGCCACGATGGGACTGCTGCCCCAGATCGCCGACGGGATCGACGTGTCCGTACCGCAGGCGGGCAACATCGTGTCCGCCTACGCGCTGGGTGTCGTCGTCGGCGCCCCGGTCCTGACCGGCATCGGAGCGCGCATACCGCACAAGCGGCTGCTGCTGCTCCTGTCCGGGCTCTTCGTCATCGGCAACGTCGCGTCCGCCCTCGCTCCGAACTTCGGCCTGCTCTTCGCCGCGCGCTTCCTGGCGGGTCTGCCGCACGGCGCGCTGTTCGGCGTGGGCGCGGTCGTCGCCTCCAAGCTGGTCGCCCCGGACCGGGCGGCCACCGCGGTGTCACGGATGTTCCTCGGACTGACCGTCGCCAACATCATCGGGGTCCCGGCCGGTACGGCGCTCGGCCAGCAGTTCGGCTGGCGGTCCGCGTACGTCGCGGTGGCCGTCATCGGCGTGCTCGCCCTGGTGGCCCTGGCCGCGTTCGTGCCCCACCAGCCCCGCGGCGCCCAGGCGGGCGTCCGCCACGAGCTGCGGGCGATGGGCAACAAGCAGGTGTTCATCGGCCTGGCCACGGCGGTCGTCGGCTTCGGAGGCTTCTTCGCCTTCTACAGCTACCTCGTGCCCATGCTGACCAACATCACGGGCCTGTCCGACTCCTCCACCACCCTGGTCCTCGCGCTCTACGGCGTCGGCATGACCCTCGGCACCCTGGTCGCGGGCCCCCTCACCGACCGCGCCCTGCGCCCGACGCTCTACGGCGGCCTCGCCCTGCTCTCCGCAGCGCTGGTCCTCTTCTGGTTCACCGTCCACAGCACCGTGCCCGCACTGATCACGATCGTCGTCATCGGCGCGATGGGCGCCCTCATCACCACGCCCGTGCAGATCCTGCTGATGGCCAAGGCCAAGGACGCGCCGACCATGGCGGCGGCCTCCAACCACTCCGCCTTCAACCTGGCCAACGCCGGTGGCGCCTGGCTCGGCGGTCTCGCCATCTCCGCGGGCTGGGGCTGGTCCTCGCCCGTCCTGGTGGGTGCGGCGCTCGGTGTGGCGGGCCTGGGCCTGGCCTTCATGGGCGGCCGCATGGACCGGGGCGGAGAGCCCTCCGAGGTGATCACGTCGTCCGACGCGCAGCAGGAGCAGGTCACGGCTGCGCAGTAGCCGGTCGCTAGTCCCACAGCGGATACGACACGGTGGCCGCGTATCCCTCGGGCCTGCCCTCGGTGTAGGTGAGGGTGATCCGGGAGTAGTGGGAGAGCTCAGGATGCTTCTTCCAGGTGTCCGGGCGGTCGAGCCGTACGGACACCGGATACGCGTGGAAGCGGCCCGCCGCGCAGTACGGCTTGCAGTCGTTGACCCAGTTCACGCCCTCGGCCCGAGCCGTCCGCTCGCCCCACCGGGACCAGTGCAGCGAGGCCAGACGGCTGTTGCCGTCGGCGCAGGCCAGCATGAAGTCGGCGGGCCGTACCTCCGGGTGCCACAGGCAGTCGACGAGCACCGGAGTGTCTTCGGTCCGCGGCGTGGCCTGATGGGTCTGCGCACCCGCGGAGCCGGCCAGGGCGGCGACGGCGGCGAGCGCGGCCGCGGAGGTGAGTGCGCGTGAGCGTATGTGCATGGCCGTTCCCCGGTGCAGCTCGCCGAACAGTTGCCCGCACCCGACGGTACGGGTGCGGACCGGAACGCACCACTCGAACGGAGTAGCGCGGGGAGGCGGACAGCACCGAGGCGTCCTAACGCCACCGGCGCCGGGATGCCGTGACGAGCTCGTTCACGGTGGCGAGCTTGGCCCTCGGCCTGCCGTCGTCCTCGCCGCGTGCGCGTTCGGCCCGGTCGACGGCCGCCATGCCACGGGCGTCCACGACATGCGGTGCACGGCGGCGGGCGAGGCGGGCGAACGCCTTCGCCGACAGGGCGGGCCGGGGAAGGCCGTCCTCGACGGCGTCGGCGAGCAGCGTGCCGACGGTCTCGGCGGCGCAGGTCCGGTTGGCGCCGATGCCGCCGGAGGGACCGCGCTTGATCCACCCCACCACGTAGGTGCCGGGCAGTCCCGTCACCCGCCCCCGCTCGTGCGGGACGGTCCCGGTGGTCTCGTCGAACGGCAGCCCCGGCACCGGAGTGCCCCGGTAGCCGATGGCCCGTATCACCGTGGTCGCGGGGAGGAGGAGTTCACCGTCCGCCGCCGTGACGCGCACGGCGTGGGCGCACTCCGTGGCATCCCCGACGATCTCCGTCGGTGCGGAGTGGAAGCGCAGCACGATGCGGCGCCCCTCGCCCGGCGGGCGGGACCAGTCGACCTGCTCGCGCGCCGTGTGCCGTAGTACGGCGGCGAGTTCGCGCGGTCCGGCCGCGTCGATCGCGGCGCCGATGCGCGGGTCGTGGTCGTCGACGACCAGGCTCACACCGGGCAGTTGGGTCAGCGCGAGGAGTTCCGGCCGGGTGCAGGCCGCGTGCTCCGGGCCCCGGCGGCCCAGCAGGACGACCTCGCGGACGGCCGAGCCGCGCAGGGCGCGCAGCGCGTGCTCGGCGATGTCCGTACCGGCCAGCTCCTCCGGATCGCCGACCAGGATGCGGGCCACGTCGAGGGCGACATTGCCGTTGCCGACCACGACGACGCGCTCGGCGGACAGGTCGACCGCGTCGGGCGCGACATCGGGATGGGCGTTGTACCAGGCGACGAATTCCGACGCGGACAGACTGCCCGTACGGTCCTCGCCGGGGATGCCGAGCCGTCGGTCGCCGGACGCGCCCACGGCGTACACCACCGCGTCATGGTGGGCGGCGAGTTCCTCCGCCGTGACGTGCTCGCCGACCCGCAGTCCCAGCAGCATCCGCACCCGGGGGTGGGCGTGGAACCGGGCGAAGGTGTCGCCCGCCTTCCTGGTCGCGGGGTGGTCGGGAGCGACGCCGTACCGGACGAGGCCGCCGGCCACCGGCAGCCGGTCGATGAGGGTGACCTCGGCGTTGGTGTGCAGCAGCAGATCCTGGGCCGTGTACATACCGGCCGGTCCCGTGCCGACGACCGCGACCCGCAGCGGACGGAAGTCGGACGGCAGGGCACGGTCGAACGCGGGCCGGTCCCAGGCGTGGAAGTTCGGGCTGCCGTCGGCGGGTTCGGGCGCCGGGGTATCGGCGAAGTAGGCGGCGTTGATCTCCGCGTACGCCCGCTGCGGGCCGGTGAGCCGGTCCACCGGGATGATCGCGTCCACCGGGCAGGCGTCCGCGCACGCGCCGCAGTCGATGCATGCCCGCGGGTCGACGTGGAGCATCTCGGTGCTGCCGAACTCCCGCTCCTGCGGCGTGGGGTGGATGCAGTTGACCGGGCAGACGGCGACGCAGGTGGCGTCGGCGCAGCAGGTCTGGGTGATCGCGTAGGTCATGGGGTCCGCTCTGCTCGGCGACGCTGCCGGTGGGTCGGTCAGGTGAGGTGGGCGTGCCGGTGGGATGTCAGATGAGGTGGGCGCGCTTGTAGAAGGCCAGCGCCGGCTTCGTCAGCAGGCGGGCCGAGGCAAGGAACTCCATCAGGCCGGCGCAGCTGGAGCGCATCATCGCCTTGTGGTGCTCGTTGTCGCGGGCCGCGGTGAGCGCCCGGCGGGAGTCGAGTCCGGCGTTGGCGTACACCGCCCTGTTCACCATGCTCGTGACGATGACGTACGCCGCGACGGCGATCACGAAGGCGTGGATGTGGCGGCGCACCCGCCCCGCCTTCGCCAGGTGGCGCCGGGTCTCCTCGCGGGCGAACTTCATGTGGCGGGACTCCTCGACCACATGGATGTTGTTGATGGTCCGGACGAACGGCACCACCCGCTCGTCCCGCATCCAGTCGCGCTGCATGACGTCGAGGACCTCCTCGGCGACGAGGATCGCGGCGTACGCGGCCTCGCCGAACGCCAGGGTCTTGAAGGCCCTGCCCAGTTCGACGGCGGCCCGGCGCGGCCGGTAGGCGGGCGCCCGGAGCTTCTTGGCGCCGCGGGCGAACATGATCGAGTGCCGGCACTCGTCCGCGATCTCGGTGAGCGCCCACTGGAACGTGTCGTCGGTCGGGTCCTTGGCGTAGATGTCCCGCAGGATCAGCTGCTGGAGGATCATCTCGAACCAGATGCCGGTGCTGGCGACCGAGGCGGCCTCCTGCCGGGTCAGTTCCTTGCGCTGGGCCTCGGTGAGCTCGTTCCAGTACGAGGTCCCGTACAGGGTGCTCCACTCCGGGCTGGCGCCGTGGAAGTCCTCGTCCAGCGGCGTCTCCCAGTCCACCTCCGCCAGGGGGTCGTACGAGAGGGTGGCGGCCGAGTCGAGCAGTCGGCCCGCGACCGTCCCGGTCTCGGTGTCGTGCTCCGTGGCGGGCCGGACCGTGCTGCTTGCCATGCTCCCAACTCCTCAGTCGAGTGACGGAGCGGCTCCGTCGGGTGCGGTGCATGAGGGCAGGGCGGAAACGTGCGGCGTCCCGAGGCCGCCGTCCGCCTTGTTAACGGAATGTATAACAAGGGGATCGGCCGGGCCTACCCCCGAGTAAGGAGGAGTTGCCCGGGGCCTCGGAGCGCGGCGGCGTTGTCAGTGGTGGGTGCGATGCTGGCCTGCATGGACGCGATGGGCTCGCCGGGTTGGGCGGATTGGGTGGAGATCATGGGAGGGCGCGTCTACAGCGCCGATCACGACGACGCCGGGCCCCGCCCCGGTCGCGTCTACGGCGAGCTGGTGGGCGGTCCCCTCGACGGACTGTTGCTGGACATCACCGGTCACGCGGAGCGCGAGCTGCGGGCGGGAGTGGAACTGCCCACGGAGATAGGCGCCCACGGTCCTGGTGGCAGGGCGCTCTATGTGCTCCGGGCGGCGGCAGGGCGGCGCCTGGACTGGTCGGGCGACCTGCCCTGACCTGCGGCGAGGGGGGCGTGCCCGGATCCCCTCGCCGCCTGCCGGTCGGCTGCGTTCAGCGGTGGCTGAGCAGCAGGCGCCAGGCCTCCGGACCGCGCTGGAGGTACTCCACCCCGAATGCGCCCGGGTGGCGGTCCTCGATCTGGCCCAGGAGGGGCAGCGGGTCGTGCGGTGCGACCAGGATCATCGCCCGGCCGGAGGGCACCGCGGCGATCGCGCCGAACACGGTGGCGTGCCGGATCGAGTGCGGGACGTCGCGTACGTCCAGTTCGGGCACGTCCGTCTCGTCCGAACCCCCGCAGCCGCAGGTGCCGCCGCAGCCGCCGCCGGACTCCGCCGCCTCGTCCTCGTGTCCGTGGCCGTGGTCGTGTCCGCCGAGGATGTCGTGCATGCCGGAGAGGAGTCCGGCGAGGGAGATGTCCGGGGAGCCCGCCAGCAGCGGCAGGATCAGGGCGTTCTCCTTCTCCAGGTGCTCCTCGAACAGCACCTGGAGCGCCCGGCCCTCGGTTGCCGCCCGGACCGCCGAACCGGCGGTGCGCAGCGCCTCGACGAGCGCGGCCAGCCTGCGGTGCTCGGCGAGCATGCCGTCGATCAGGAGGCGGGCGGCGGGCAGGTCGTGGGCGACGGGGTAGAGGGTCTCCTCCTCGGCGGCCGCGTGCGGCAGCAGGTCCTGGTCGCAGAAGTCGACAAGGCCCGCGCGCACGGCGTCGGCCGCCGCCGGGTCGCGGTCCGCCGCCGCGATCAGCATCGCGACCCGTCCGGCCAGCTCACCCGCCAGCTGCGTGTGATGCGCCTCCACGGCTTCGGCGGCAGCCGCGTCCTGGGGGTCCGATGCGATGGTCATCAGGGTGCTCATGGGGATGTCCTTCCAGCAGCCGACGGCCCGTCCGGGTTCTGTGCGAGCCGCTCACTGCAATATAGTACGGACATGACCGTGGAAAATAACGGGCCGCTTCCCGGCAGCGGAACGAACCGCGTACCGCTGTCCCGGCAGCGCCGCGGCGTCCTGCAGTACCTGCGCGGCCAGTCCGCCCCCGTCACCGCGAGCGCGCTCGCCCAGCTGTGCGCGCTGCACGTCAACACCGTCCGCGAGCATCTGGACGCCCTGGTCGACGACGACCTCGCCGTCCGCGAGCGGTCCAATCCGTCCGGACGCGGCCGCCCCGCCTTCCGCTACCGGGCCCGCCCCCCGCAGGAGTCCCCCGCACGCGAATACGCCGGACTCGCCGCCGTCCTCGCCGCGCAGATCGCCCGCTCCAGCGCCGACCCGCGCAGGGACGCCCTCGCCGCCGGCGAGCACTGGGGGCGCGTCCTCACCGCCGGACGGACGCCCGCGGCCGACCCCCACGAGGCGCGGACCCGGCTGCTGGAACTCCTGGAGGAGATCGGTTTCGCCCCGGAGGCGGACCCGGAGGCACGCCAAGTCCGCCTGCCGCGCTGCCCGTTCGTCGAGGCGGCCCGCGAACACCCCGGCGTCATCTGCGGAGTTCACGAGGGCCTGGCCCGAGCGGGGCTCGCCGCGCTGGGCGGAGCCCCGCAGGACGTCGAACTGCTGCCCTTCGCCGAACCGGACGCGTGCAGGCTGCACTTGGGGATGAGCGGACAGTCCGAGGGCAAGAACGGGGACACGACCCCGGCCCGCACCTCCGTGGAGCACCGGTGACCGCCGCGTCCGTGTCCGGCACCGCCGCCGCCCGCCGCGCGGGCGCCCGCCGTGCCCCCTTGCTGCTGGCCGCCGGGTTCTGTCTCCTCGCCGGGCTCAATGCCGCCCTCGGCATGCTCGGTCTGCCGGCGCCGGTCACCGCGGACCGGCTGCCGCAGGTGCACGGTGTGCTGATGGTGCTCGGCTTCGCGGGCACGCTGGTCGCGCTGGAGCGTGCCGTCGCCCTGGGGCGTCCCTGGGGCTACGCGGCCCCCGGCTGCCTCGGCGCCGGGGGCCTGCTGCTGCTCAGCCCGGTCGACCTGGTCGTACCCCGGCTGCTGCTCGCCGCCGGATGCGCCGCCCTCGTCGCGCTGTACGTACGGTTCTGGCGCCGTCAGCCGAGCGCCGCGCTGCTCGCCCAGGCCGCGGGTGCCGTGTCGGCACTGGGCGCCGCGCTGCTGTGGCTGGGCGGCATCGACGTACCGCGCATGCTGCCCTGGCTGGTGGCGTTCCTCGTACTGACCATTGCGGGGGAGCGGCTGGAACTCGCCCGCGTGGCCGTCCTGGCGCCCTCGGCGGAACCCGTGTTCCTCGCCTGTGTCGGCGCGGCCGCGACCGGCGTCGTCGCCACTCTGCTGTGGCCCGCGACCGGCACCGTCCTGCTCGGCGCGGCGCTGCTCGCCCTGGTCGCCTGGCTCGTCGTGCACGACGTCGCCCGCAAGCTGCTGCGCGCCACCGGCCTGCCCCGCTTCACCGCGGCCTGCCTGCTCGCCGGGTACGCCTGGCTGGCCCTGGCCGGGACGCTGTGGCTGCTCAATGGGCCGGTCACCGAGGGGACGCGGTACGACGCGGTGGTGCACGCCGTGTTCCTGGGCTTCGTGATGTCGATGATCATGGCGCACGCCCCGGTGATCCTGCCCGCGGTGCTGCGCCGCCCCCTGCCCTACCACCCGGCGCTCGCGGCGGCGGCCTGGCTGCTGCATCTGTCGCTGGCGCTGCGCGTCCTGGTCGGTGATCTGCGGGACATCCGCGGCGCGTGGCAGCTCGGCGGGGTGCTCAACATCGTCGCCGTGCTGCTGTTCGCCGTATCGGCGGCCACCGCCTCCGCCCTCGCCACGCGCCGCGCCGGGGCATCGGCCCCCGCACCCTCTGACCCCGCCCCGGCGGCATCGCCCTCCGACACCCCGAGGACCCCCCGGTGACCACGAACCTGTCCCTCCCCACACCGAGCGGATCCGCCCCCAAGCCCCCGCCCCCCGGCCGTTCCCCGCGCACCCGCTGGCACCTCGCCGTGAACGCGATCGTGGTCGCCTGGCTCGGCCTCTTCGCCGCGGTCGGGACCGCCCACCACTTCCTGCCGCACGCCTTCTGGCTGCTCGTCCACGCGCTGCTGCTCGGGGCGGTCACCAACGCGATCGTGATCTGGTCGGGCCACTTCGCCGCCTCCGTCCTGCGGCTGCCCGAGGCGAACCGGGGCGCCCCCGCCGCACTGCGCCTGGTCTGCCTCAACCTCGGCGCGGTCGGCGTGATCGGCGGGATGTTCTTCGACCGATGGCCCGTGATCCTGGCCGGCGGCTGCCTGGTCGCGGCCGCGGTCACCGCACACGCCGTATGGCTGGTACGGCTGATGCGGCGGGCGCTGCCCGGCCGGTTCTCCATGACCGTCCGCTACTACGTCGCCGCCTCCGCCCTGCTGCCCGTGGGCGCCGGGCTCGGCGTCGTCATGGCGCGCGGTGAGGTCGCCGGTGATCTGCCCGAACGGCTGCGGTTCGCCCACGAGGCGATCAACCTGCTCGGCTGGGTCGGCCTCACCGTCGCCGGAACCCTCATCACCCTGTGGCCGACGATGCTGCGCACCCGCGTGGCGGACGGCGCGGAACGGGCGGGCCGCCTGGCCCTTCCCGTCCTGCTCGCCGGACTCGCCGCCACCGTCGCCGGCACCCTGCTCGGCCCGCCGCCGCTGGCCGCCCCCGGCGTGCTCGCCTACGCCGCCGGGCTGGTCGTCGCGGGCCGGCCCTGGCTGCGCGAGGCCCGCGCGAAGGCACCGCGGTCCTTCGCCGCGTGGTCCGTGGCCGCGGGCTGCGCCTGGCTCGCCGGATCGCTGGCCGTACTGGCCGGGATCCTCCTGACCACGACCTCCTGGATCACGGTGGGGGCGCGCATACCCCAGCTCACCGCGCCGCTCGCCGCGGGCTGGATCGCCCAAGTCCTGTTCGGCGCGCTGAGCTTCCTCGTCCCCGTGGTGCTGGGCGGCGGCCCCTCCGCCGTGCGAGCCGCCACCGCGAGCCTCGAACGGGCCTGGCCCGCCCGGCTGGCCATCACCAACGCCGCGCTGCTGCTGTGCGTGCTGCCGGTGCCGTCGATGGTGCGGGTGGCCTGCTCGCTGCTTCTGCTGGTGATGCTGCTGTTCTTCCTGGTGCTGCTGTTGCTGGCGGTCGTAGGAGGACTGCGCAACCGGCGCGATGCGGCGACCGCCGGAGCACCGGTGCCCGCCCCGGCCGAGCCCCCGGCCCGCCCGCACCGTGTGCTCGGCGGCGTCGCCCTCGGGCTCGCGGTCGTGATGCTGGCCGTCGCGGGCGGCGGCGCGGCGGACGTGCGGTCGCTGCCGATCCTGGAGCGG
This sequence comes from Streptomyces cinnabarinus, assembly GCF_027270315.1. Lineage (NCBI taxonomy): Bacteria > Bacillati > Actinomycetota > Actinomycetes > Kitasatosporales > Streptomycetaceae > Streptomyces > Streptomyces cinnabarinus. The sequence continues at coordinate 7,787,925 of NZ_CP114413.1, forward strand.
TCCGCCGCCACCGGTGCCGACGGGGACGCGGTGCGGGCGACCGGCCGCACCACCAAGGTCACGGTGACGATCCGCAACATGCGCTTCACACCGGCCTCCGTCGATGTCCCCGCCGGAAACCGCCTGGTCATCACCCTCGACAACACCGGCAGCGACACCCACGACCTGATGCTGGAGACGGGCGCCCGCACCGACCGGATCAGCCCGGGAGAGAAGGACACCCTGGACACGGGAGTCGTCGGCCGGGACCTCGACGGCTGGTGCTCCGTGGTCGGCCACCGGCAGATGGGGATGGTCTTCGCCGTGAACGTCACCGGAGCGGACGCCGACACCGACACGAACTCCGCCACGGACAGCGGCGGGTCGGCCCAGGACCACAGCGACCACAGCGACCACAGCGGCGCCGGTACGTCCGACGAAGCCACCGGAACCTCCGCCGCCGACGCCTTCGACCCGATGGCCGAACCGGCCGCGGGCTTCACCGCCCGTGATGCCCAACTCCCGTCCGCCGCAAGAGGATCCAGCCCCCGGGTGATCAAGAAGACGCTCACCGTGCAGGAGGCGACGAGGGAAGTCGCCCCCGGCGTACGGCAGAAGCTGTGGACCTTCAACGGCACGGCACCCGGACCCGTGCTGCGCGGACGCGTCGGCGACACCTTCGAGATCACCCTCGTCAACGACGGATCGATCGGCCACTCCGTCGACTTCCACGCCGGAGCGCTCGCGCCCAACGAGCCGATGCGCACCATCGGGACCGGTGAGTCCCTGACGTACCGCTTCACGGCCACCCGCAGCGGCATCTGGATGTACCACTGCTCGACCATGCCGATGTCCCTGCACATCGCCAACGGCATGTTCGGCGCGGTGATCATCGACCCGCCCGACCTGCCCGCCGTGGACCGTGAATACGTGCTGGTCCAGTCGGAGTTCTACCTCGGTGAGCAGGGCGGCACGGCCGACCCCGGCAAGGTGACCGCCAAGGAGTACGACATGGTCGCCTTCAACGGCTATGCCAACCAGTACGACCACGACCCGCTCACCGCCGAGTCGGGTGAGCGCGTACGGATCTGGGTGCTGGCGGCCGGGCCGAACGGGTCGAGCGCCTTCCATGTCGTGGGCGGACAGTTCGACACGGTGTTCCGCGAGGGCGCGTACGACCTGAGACGGGGAGAGTCGGAGACCGGGGGCGCGCAGGTCCTCGATCTCGCCCCCGCCTCGGGCGGATTCGTCGAGCTGTCCTTCCCGGAGGCCGGTGACTATCCGTTCGTCACGCACGCCATGAGCGACGCGGAACGCGGCGGGCACGGTGTCTTCAAGGTCGGGTGAAAGGTGCGGTGAGGAGGGGGGCATGGACCGAACGGCCCTGGTCGGGGCCCTTGGGCCCATGTCCCCTCACCGCCGTCCGGCCTACGCTCGAACGGACCTACCGCTCTTGTCGTGAGGCTTGTGAGGCTCCCGTGAAACGCCGCCGTGATCTGCCGCTCGTCTACTCCTGCTCGGGTTGTTCGAGCGCGGCCCAGATGACCAACTGGATCGCCATCCAGCTCGACCGGCGGGGCATCGCCGAGATGTCGTGCATCGCCGGTGTGGGCGGAGACGTGCCGAGCCTGGTCCGCAAGGCGCGGAGCGACCGGCCGGTCATCGCCATCGACGGGTGCGTGCTGCAGTGCGCCCGCAACTGTCTTGCCCGGCACGGTGTGACGCCCGCGGTGCACCATCTGCTCAGCGACGACGGGGTGCGCAAGCGGCTGGGGGAGGACTTCGACCCGGAGCAGGCGGAGGAGGTGCTGGACGGGCTGATCGCCCGGATCGCCGAGGAGACCGCGAGCGACAGCGCCCCGCCGCAGCCGACCGCCTGAAGCGGGGAGCGAGGGCGGGGCCGCCCGGCGACCAGGGCCTTGTGGGGCCCTCACCCGGGCCTGGTGGTCCGGTGAACGCTCCGCGCCCGGCATGGCAGGATGCCCCGTGACGGTGCGGAGGAACTCCGGTGCGGGCCCCATGGGTCCAAGTCCGGGGCGGGCCCGCCACTGTGACCGGGGAGCTGCCTCCCACTGATGGCCACTGGCAGTCGGCGCGAGCCGGCCGCTGGGAAGGCCGGGAGACGGCGCCGGTGCCCGTGCGGTACGAGCGGGGCGCCGAGAGCCGGGAGCCAGGACATTCCGGCCGTCCCGCAGCCAGGCACTTCCCGCCCGGGCGCGGCCTGTTCACGGCGGCGTGGAGAACCGCCGACAGCGGAAGGACTCCCTTCGTGGTGCCCTCGTACGGCTCCGATCCCACCCCTCGCACTGCTGCCGCCCCCGCCGTCGGCGCGCTGCTGGAACGCACCCTGGCCGCCATCGCGCCCGCCGACTCCGGCGCCGCGGCGGCGGCCCGTGACCGCCAGAACAACCTGACCAAGCCGCCCGGCTCGCTGGGCCTGCTGGAAGACGTGTCGGTCCGGCTCGCGGCCCTGGCGGGAACCTGCCCGCCGCCGCTGCCGGAACCCGCCGCGGTGGCCGTCTTCGCCGCCGATCACGGTGTCCACGCCCAGGGCGTCAGCGTCTGGCCGCAGGAGGTGACGGCGCAGATGGTCGCCAACTTCCTCGCCGGCGGAGCCGCCGTGAACGCCCTGGCCGCCCAGGCCGGAGCCGGGGTGGTCGTGGTGGACATGGGTGTCGCGACTCCGGTGCCCGCCACGGATGTCGACCCGGGCCGGCTGAAGAACCACCGGGTCCGCAGCGGGACCGCGGACATGACACGCGGTCCGGCCATGAGCCGGGACGAGGCCCTGCGCGCCATCGAGGCCGGGATCCAGGTCGCCGATGAACTCGTCGACGACGGCTGCCGCTGTCTGCTCACCGGCGACATGGGCATCGCCAACACCACCGCGTCCGCGGCCCTCGTCTCCGTGTTCACCGGCACGGATCCGGAGGAGGTCACCGGGCACGGCGCGGGAGTCGACGACGCGACGCGACGGCACAAGGTGGGCGTGGTGCGCACGGCTCTCGACCACAACCGGCCCGATGCGCAGGACCCGGTCGGCGTGATGGCGGCGGTCGGCGGCCTGGAGCACGCGGCGATCGCCGGGTTCGTGCTGGGCGCCGCCGCCCGCCGGGTGCCGGTGATCCTGGACGGGGTGATCGCCTCGTCGTCGGCCCTGGTGGCGGCCGCGCTGTCGCCCGAGGCCGTCTCCGCCTGTGTGGCCGGACACCGCTCGGTCGAACCCGGCCACACCGTCGCCCTGTGGCAGCTCGGCCTGCGTCCCCTGGTCGACCTGGAGCTACGGCTCGGCGAGGGCACGGGCGCCCTGCTGGCGCTGCCGCTCGTCCAGGCGGCGGCGCGCGCCCTGCGTGACATGGCCACCTTCGACTCCGCGGGGGTGTCGGACGAGCAACTCTGAATCATCCGGCCGGAAGGCCGGACCCTAGTCGTGCGCCCCGTCGCACCGAGTGGGCCGACCTGCCCCTTCCGGTAAGGCCGTTGGGCCCTGTTCGGCGGGCCGGGCGAGGACCGGAAGGCCGCGCCCGCGGGACCGTTCGACCCAGGCGGCGGGGACTGCGGTACGGCGATGATGATCTCCGACCGGCCGGGAGCGACACGGACCGTCACGTCCCGCCGAGCACCTGGACCTCGTGCGCTCACGAACCACGGCGGGCGCGGCGTGCTCCCGGCCCGGTCACCATCCGGTCGTCCCACCGTCATACCGGATGGCCACCGTCCGCCACGTCCCGGCGCCCGGCACCCTCGCTACAGACTGGCGGGCGGGGTACCCCGGTCGCCTCGGGGCGTGGCGGGCGCGGTGGTGCTGGGGGCAGGAGCGGGGTCTCAGGCCGCGCCGGTGCGCCGCAGGGTCGCCACGCACAGGTGCGGGGTGACGAAGGGCTGGAGGCTCGTCGCGTCGAGCGGGGCCCGCAGCGTCTCGACCGTGCCCTGCATCAGGCCCAGGTGGATCGCGCAGACGATGTCCGGTCGGCGCTCGGCGACTTCACGGAACGGACAGTGGTGCAGGTTGAGCCGTCGTTCGGCGTGCTCGGCCCCTGACGCCTCATCCTCCGCCTCCGTCACGAAGCCCATGTCCTCCAGCACCGCCACCAGTTGGCGTTCCCCCTCCTCGGCGCTGACGCGCTCGGTGGGGGCGGGTGCGTCGGCGAGGTAGGAGCCCCAGGAGTGACCGGCGCGGGTGGCGGCGGCCACCGGATCCGAAACCGAGTCGGCGACGACCCCGAGCAGGATGTCGGAGAGCAGCCGGAAACTGCGGGAGCCGTCCGGCCCTTCGTCGGCGACGGCCGAGTAGACCACCTTCGGCCGCCCCGGCTCGCTCCGCGGTACGGTGCCCCGGGCCGCGGTGCCTTCGGCGACCAGCGCGTCCAGGTGGAAGCGGGCGGTGTTGAGGTGGACGCCGACGCGCTCGGCCACGTCGGCCACGCTCACCGGGCTGTCCGTGTCGCGCAGCGTCTGGAGGATGGCGGCGCGCCGTCCCCGCTGTGCCGGAGCGCCGGTGCCGGGGTCAGTGAGCTGTCGCCGTGGGGTCATACGGGGATGATACAGGCAAAGGGGTTAGAAACAGGAAGGTCCTGTTTCTAACCCCTCGGTGCGCGCCTGCTCACTCCGGCGGCGAGACCTTCGCCTGCCGCAGCCGTCGGCCCAGCAGGGCGAGGAGCGCGCCGTGCGGGACGGACACCGCCACGAGGAGCGCGATCTCCGCCGGCGCGTGGTGGCGTATCGCCTCCGCCGTCGCCAGCACGATCGCGACCACGGAGACGAACAGCGAGACGGCCCGGTGGAAGTGGTGCACCTCCGAGTGCGGCCACTCGTCCGGCCGGACCGGCTCCGGGGTCTCATGGACCGACCGGTGGTATCCGGTGAAGATACGGGACTCCCAGGCGCCGGTGCTCTGCCGGCCGTAGATGTCGAGGCCGATCACGACCAGCAGGAGCACCGTCACATACCCGGCGGCGAGCAGTGTCTCCCCGCTCACGGGGCCACCGCCTCGGCGGGCGGCGGCTCCGGGGCCGGCGGCTCGGGGGCCGGGTCAGGGGCAGGGTCGGGTCCCACCTCCGTGAACAGCAGGGTCTGTTCGGCGTCCTCGGGCCGCCTGGTCGGGCCGCGGCGGTGGCGTACGCCCAGCCAGCACATCCACAGCAGCGGCAGGACGCCGCCGACCAGGAACACCACGTCCCCGGGCAGCCGCAGCCACTCCAGGAACACATTGGTGTCGCCCTGGAGGTAGCCGAGGCTGCGGGCGTCGGCGTAGCCGCTCTCGACCACCTTGTAGAGCTGGAGGGCGCCACTGGGCAGCAGTGTCGCGAACGACATCCAGGCCAGACCGAGGTTGAGCGACCAGAACGCCAGCCGGGGCCAGCGGTCCGACCACCTGTTCTCGGGGATGAGGTAGCGCAGCGCGAACACCGCGAAACCGACCGCCAGCATGCCGTACACGCCCATCATCGCGGCGTGTGCGTGGTTGGCCGTCAGACCGGTGCCCATCTCGTAGTAGGAGACGATCGGCAGGTTGACCAGGAAGCCGAACACCCCGGCGCCCAGGAAGTTCCAGAAGCCGACCGCGGCCAGGAACATGACCGCCCACCGGTGCGGGAACGGTGTGTCCGAGGGACTGCGGCGGCGGGCGCCGATCTGCAGGAAGCCCCATGCCTCGACGGTGAGGAAGAGCAGCGGCACCACTTCGAGCGCGGAGAACGTCGCGCCGAGCGCGAGGTGTTCGGCGGGCTCGCCCGAGAAGTACAGGTGGTGCATGGTGCCGATGACCCCGCCCGCGCCGTACAGCACGATGTCGAGGAAGATCACGGACAGCGCCACCCGCTCGCGGACGACGCCCAGCAGTACGAAGAGATAGGCGACCGTCGCGGTGGTGAAGAGCTCCATGAAGTCCTCGACCCACAGGTGCACCACGATGAAGCGCCAGAAGTCGGCGGCGGTGAACTGGGTGTCGGGACTGGCCAGCAGGCCGACCGCGTAGAACGCGGGCAGCGCGAGCGCGGCCAGGAAGAACAGCCACGGCATGTTGGCGACGCTCTCTCCTTGGAGCCGGCGGCGCAGTCCGCGGAACAGAATGACCACCCAGATCACCATGCCGATGGTCAGCAGGACCTGCCACAGCCGCCCGAGATCCAGGTACTCCCAGCCCTGGTTGCCCAGCACGGCCCACAGATCGCCCAGCCAGCCGCGCTGCCCGGCCAGTTCGCCCAGCAGACTGCCGACGACCACGACGACCAGCGCGCTGAGCAGCAGCCTGGTCAGCAGGGCCTGCTTGCGCGGCTCCCAGCCGCGGGCGATCAGCGGGGCGATGAAGATGCCGATGGCCAGGAAGGAGGTGACCACCCAGAAGATCGACAGCTGGGTGTGCCAGGTCCGGGCCAGGTTGTACGGCAGCCAGCGGTCGAGCGGGATACCGAAGAAGCTGCTGAGATCGGCCCGGTAGTGCTGGGCGGCCGAGCCCAGCAGCACCTGGGCCAGGAACAGTGCGGCCATCACCAGGAAGAACCAGGCGGTGGTGCGCTGGGCCGGGGTGAGCCGGACCCGGTCGGGGGAGTGGAAGCGCAGTTCCCGCTGGTCGCGGTGGTGCCAGCCGAGGAAGTTCCAGCGCCCGAACGCGGCGAACAGCGCACCTGCCCCGGCCAGCAGGAAGATCAGCGACAGAACGCTCCAGGTCACGGTGTGGCCGGTCGGCTCGTTGTCGACCAGGGGCTCCGAGGGCCAGTTGTTGGTGTACGAGTAGTCATGGCCGGGGCGTTCGGCTGCGGCGGTCCACGCCGTCCAGCCGAAGTAGGCCGTGACGTCGTGGATCTCGTCCGGGTCGGTGATCGCGTCCGGCTTGAGTCCCTGCTTGCCGTCGGGGCGGCCGAGGATGTCGCGGTAGTGCTCCCGCAGTTCGGTGAAGGCGGCGGCCTGCGCCTCGCTCCACTCCAGGGTCCCGGTGCCGTCGTCGTAGCGGTTGGTGCGGTAGTCCTCGACCGTACGGCCGGAGGCGTCCGCCGACTTGGCGCCGCCGTAGTACTCGCGCACCAGTGTGGCGCTGCGGTTGAGGTAGTCGGCCGTGAAGTCCGGGCCCAGATAGGCGCCGTGGCCGTAGATCGAGCCGTACTGCATCAGGCCGGTGCGCAGGAACACCTTCTGGCCGTCACGGACGTCGTCACCGGTGAAGACCACCTCGCCGGAGGCCGAGACCGTGCGGTCGGGGATGGGGGGCTGGGCCTGGTAGGTCCGGATCGCCAGGAAACCGAGGACGAAGAACCCGCCCAGCGTGACCAGGATCGCCGCCTGGACCCATCCCCGCGCGATCATCCGCTGCCGCTTGCCCGCCGGAGGCGCTCCCCCTGTCGGTGCTGCTCCCATATGTCATGCCCTTCTCAAAAACGGACGCCGGATGAAGTGGCGTCCGGTCTTGGCGGAAGAGTAGTACCAATGGAAGTTGTTATTTAATGCAGCCCCTCGTCTAAATCGGGGCACGGGGCGAGGCCTGGGCAAGGCTGCGGCGATGGTCACGAACCCCTTCGAGGCCGGTTGCGTAGGCTGGCGTCGGCCGCTTACGGTTCAGTGTTTGGGTGTTTGTGCAGGTCAGCGTCGGGCGCCGGAGCGTCCCAGCTTGCTGACCAGCCGGCCGCCATGACGGGAGACCTGGACACACAGGTGAGTGGGCGGTGTTCGGGGCCGAAGAGGCCTGCTTCATGGATGCCGCCTGCCCCTCCGGCCGCGACCTCGCCCGGCCAGGTGTGCTTCTCGTCCACTGCGCCTGCGCCACGGGGCGGGCGACGCTCGACCCGTACGTACGACAGGGGAGCCTCGTATCCGCCCTGCCGCCGCCTCCCAGCAGCGATATTGGATGCATGGACCCGACGATCACCGTCCCCCGCGCCGAGGTACTGCGGGACCGCTACCGCAGCCGGCTGCCCGAGCGTTTGCGGGAGCTGGTCGGACCCGTCGAGGGCGACGTGGACCTGCCGCTCCACATCGTCTGGTCAGGGCGGACGAGCTACAGCCTGGACCGTCCGAAGTCCCGCATGACGCTCTACCGGACCGTCCTTGCCGAAGGGCTGAGTGAGGACCTGGTGGCCCTCCTGCACCACCGCCTGCTCACCGAGCAGTGGCCCGTGCTGCGGCGCCTGATCAGTCCTTACATCCGCGAGGTCTGGGAGGACGCCTTCCCCGAGCTGCTCCGCACCGCTCCCACTGGCACGACCGCCGCGTGAAGCTCACTCCGCTCCACGAGCGTCTCCTCGCCGACATCCTCGACCTCGGTTCCCCCTACCCTCTGGTCCTCACCGGTGGATACGCCGTGCAGGCTCACGGCCTGGTCGAACGCTTCAGTCGTGACCTCGACGTCGCCACGGAAAACCCCACTCCGATGCAGGAGATCGTCGCCTCACTCACGAGCACAGCCGCTGCCACGGCTCTGCGGGCTGTTCGGCGCCGGGGCTTGAGCCGTGTTGCCGGAAGCGTGATCACGCGGCGTCCTTCGCCGGGGCCGGTGCCCCCGGGCACGTCATAGCGCGAGCGCAGGGATGCCGGGGGTACGGGTCACACCGCACACCCCCTGTGCCCGCGAGGGCGCCGCAGGCGGCGGCGCGAGGGCCGGCCCGATCAGCGGCATGACGGCCGTCAGCATCTCCGCCTCGCTCGCGGTCCCGTCCACGACCAGATCGGCCGCTGCCCGGGAAGGCGCGACGTGGGCTGCGTGGCGGTCCCTGCCGGTCTGCAGATAGTTGCGCAGGGACAGCCGGGGGTCCTGCCGCTGCACCTCGATCTTCCGGAGGATCTTGCGGGCCAGGCGTATGTCGTCGGGGGTGTCGACGTACACCCGCCAGGCCGCCCGCCGGACCACGGACGGCAGTGACAGCGCGAACAGGCCCTCGACGACCACCAGCAGCACGCCGGGGCGCAGCAGCGCCGCGTCGATGGCGTCTGTCACCGCTGTCTCGTCGATCGACCCCGGATGGTTCCAGTCGAGGATGGCGTGCCCGTCGGCACTGACCGTCCACACACCCCTCAGGGGGTCGTGCGCGGGCACGTAGTAGTCGTCCAGATGGACCAGGGCCACGCTCTCGGGACACTGCAGCGACAGGGCTTCGGCAAGGGTGGACTTGCCGGATGCGGTGCCGCCTGCGACCGCCAATACACCCGTCATACCGGGCGCTCCTCATGTGCTCAAAGGGGATAAACGAAGCGGCCGGACAAGCCGGGTGCAGGGACTGTACGGCGGCCTGATCGCCCATGGCAAGCAGGGAAATGCGGCCCGGCTCAGCGGAGGCCAGGACCGCGACCTTCGGTCGACCTGCGCGCCGGCCCCGGCGATGCCGCAGACCTTCGGAGCGGCGTAACGGCCCCCGGCCCCCGGGCGCCGGGTGCACGAGCAGCGGCCGCAGCAGCCCAGCGTCCGCGCGGCGCGAGGCCGAGGGCAGACTCCACGTTCAGCGCCTCGCGCAGCAGTTGCCGGGCGTGCTCGCGCACAGGGCCGGCCCCATCGGCGCAGCGGATCACGACCAACGGCAACAGACCGGGGTGTCGGACGCCCTGGGCGGGCCTCGTGCTACCGATCCTCACCTCGCCTGACGAGACGTCAGACAGGTCAGCGTCCACCCAGCATCAGTCCCGCACGTTCCTGCTCTCGGGTGGCCGGCGATCCGCGGCGATCCATTGGGCCAGGGACGCCCGGGTGGTTTCGACGCTGTCTTCCATATAGCGGCGGAGCGCGTCCAAGTCGGCGCGGGTCGTGCCGAGGACCGGGTCGAGGCGCAGGAGCTGCCAGGACTGCTGGACGAGCGTGCCGTCACCCTGGGGACGCAATGTCCAGCCCCACTGCACGATGCCGTTCTCGCGGCCACCGACGACGAAGCAGAAAGCGGTCGGGGGGTCGGCTCGCACGACTTGGGAGCGGGTGGTCCACTCTCTTCCGTCCTTGCGGTTGCGCCCGCTGAACCAGGCGCCGACGCTCGGGCCGGCGCCGTGATCGTAGGCGACGTCGCTCGCATTGGGGCTCCAGCGGCCGATCGCCGACACGTCGCTGACCAGTTCGTAGACGCGGTCGGGCGCGGCGTCGACCCACGCCCGTCTGGTGAAGGCGAACTCTGATGCTGCCAGAGCCTCGAAGGGCTCCAGCCTCCTGGTGGTGGCGCTCAAGACATCCTCCTGGGTGCGGGGGTGGATCGGAGGTGCCCAGTTCACAGAAGGTGCGGCCCGGCAGCCAGACCCGCCCGTGGCTATCCCCGGAGGGGGCAGGCACGGCGCTGTCGAGCGGGTCGATACTCGGAGCCATGAACGGTCAAACACGGCTCGGAGGCTTCCTGAGGACGCGGCGTTCTCAGCTGCGCCCCGCGGATGTCGGAGTACGCACCTACGGGGAGCGCCGGCGTGTTCCGGGGCTGCGACGTGAGGAGTTGGCGCTGTTGGCGGGTGTGAGTGCCTCCTACTACACGCGGCTTGAGCAGGGTCAGTCGCAGAGGGCCTCACCCGAGGTACTGGACGCGATCGCCCGGGCCCTGCGGCTCGACGAGTCCGAGCGGCTGCACCTGCACGACCTGGCCCAGGCGGACCGGGACCGCCCCCGGACCCGGCGGCCCACGCCGGAGCGGGTGACCGAGGCGACGCGTCAGTTGCTGGAGGTACTGGAGGACGTTCCCGCGGTCGTGCTCGGCCGGCGCAGTGACGTTCTGGCATGGAACCGTCTGGGCCACGCGCTGTTCGCCGGACACCTGGATCCCGATGCCCCGCAGAGTGCGGGTGGGCGTCCCAACATGGCCCGACTGGTGTTCCTCGACCATCACACCCGCGGGCTGTACGCGGACTGGGCCGGCAAGGCCAGGGCGGTGGTGGGGAACCTGCGGCTCGTGGCGGGACAGCACCCGCAGGACAGCGCGCTGCACGCACTGGTGGGCGAACTGGGCTCGAAGAGCACCGAGTTCGCGTCGATGTGGGCCGACCACCGGGTCAAGCCGTGCACCGTCGCGGCCTACGAGATGCGGCACCCACTGGTCGGCACTCTCACCGTCATCCAACAGACCCTGGGGCACGGGGTCGGCCCCGTCGTCGTCGTTGCCACCACGGAGAAGGGCTCACCCTCGCGTGCCGCACTGACTCTGCTCGCCCAGGCCACCGCACCGTCCACCACCCCGCCCACCACGCAAGGTCCCCTCCCCGCCCGGCCGGCGCGGCCGGGATCTCGGGTGCTCACCGACTGACACCCGCACATTCAGCGACCGTGCACCCGCGCGCGTCCGCACCGCCGGGCACCGCACACCAGCCGCTGACGACCGTAGTTGCACGGTTGTCCGGTCCGGCTTGCCTTCCCCAGCCCAGCCGACACGCGCGTTGGCCACATCCAGTGAAGGAACCATGTCCAAGAAGCTTCTCAGGCTCACGGCGGCCGCAGCCGTCCTTCTCGCGGCCACCGCCGCTGCGCTCAGCCCGGCGGCCTCGGCCTCGACCACAGCCGCACCGCAGAGCGTCCCGCGGGTGTCCGTGCACTTCGACCTGGCCAAGGGCCAGACGCCGGAGAACATAGCCCTGGCACCCAACGGGGACGCCTACCTCACCTTCGCCGCGGGTCGGCAGATCGCCAGGGTCTCCCGCGACGGCACCACCCGCATACTGGCCACCCTGCCCGAGCCCGACGACGGCGGCATCCACACCCCGGTGCTGGGCTTCCCGTTGACGGTCGGCATCGTTCGCGCGCACGACGGCACGCTGTACTTCCTCTACGCCACCGGCACGCCCGACCTGACCGGCGTGTGGCGCCTGCGCCCCGGCGGCAAGCCGCAGCGGATCGCCGCGCTCCCCGCGAACGGCCTGCCCAACGGCCTGGCGCTGGACGCACGCACGCGCATGCTCTACATCACCGACTCCGTACTCGGCACCATCTCGCGTGTGCCCACCACCGGTGGCGCCCCCACCATCTGGTCCGAGGCACCCGAACTGGCCTCCACCGGCTTCCTCGGCGTCAACGGCCTGAAGATCCACAACGGTGCCGTATGGGCCACCAACCTCGACAGGGGCACCATCCTGCGCATCCCCATCCGCCCGGACGGTCGTGCCGGCCGGGTCGGGACCGAGGCGACCGGGCTGCAGGGGATCGACGACTTCGACTTCACCGGCCGCGGCGAGCAGCTGCTGGCCACCCTGAACGGCACGAGTGAGGTCGCGCTGGTCAAGCCCGACGGCGGGCACTCCATCGTGCTGACCCAGGCCGACGGACTGCAGAACCCCACGTCCGTCGCCGTGCGCGGGGACACCGTCTACGTCACGAGCGCCGCCTACCTGACCGCCGAGGACCCCAATCTGATCCGCCTCCGGCTGGGTGGCTGAGCGGCCCGGGCGCTGACTGGACCTGCTCGACGCAGACGGCCGTGTCCTCGGTGAGTGGCCGTCCCGCCATGCCCCGAGCCCTCCCAGAACACCAATATCCACCGTACGGCTGCACGGGCCGATCATGCCCACCGTGCATGGCGGAGGCTTCGCGGCCGGATCCAACAGCGCACCGCTCTACGACGGTACGGCCTTCGTCCGTGACGGCGTGGTCCTGGTCACTGTCAACCACCGCCTCGGCATCCCGGGCTTCTTCCGCCTTCCGGACGCGCCCGGCAACCGCGGGCATGTCCGACGTTTCGCCAATGACTCCCACAGCTACGAAGCGTTCGAGTTCACCGACCCGGACCACCTTGTCCGCGCCGGCCACCAGGCCGTCGCAGGATCCCGCACCGCTGGGCTCTTCGCGACGGGGCCTCGCAGAAACCAGGCTCGCGATCCGGCCCGGCTCCAGAGCGGCATGTCAGCTCAGAGCCCCTGCCCGGTTCTCTGTTCGCACGCGGCCAACACCAGGCAGAGCAGGTTGCTCTGGTCGTCGAAGATCTCGTATCCGGTGACGTACTCCGCATCGTGCACGGGGAAGACGAAGGCGTTCGCACCGGTTTCCCGGTCCAGCACCACCTGCGTCCAGTTGTCCGGTCGGTGACGCGGCCCTCTGTCTCGAATGTCACTTCGCGCGTCCCGGACGAAGGAGGGCACGTCGTCCACGTGCGGGAGCGACGCGCGCATGGCCTCATCACCCCACAACACGGCGTAGTCCTCGATCAGGTGGACGTCGTGGTAGCCCGGGACGTTCCAGTCTGCCGCCTCGATCCGGGAGGACTCGGCCAGCGGCATCACGAGCATGGTGACGGTGAGCCAGAGTGCATCGGCGTCCTCGCCGTGCGGGGCGTAGGCGCAGGAGCCCACGTACACCGGATGGCTGCCTGCGGGGATTCGATGGCAGAACCCGCCCTCGGTGCGCCCGGGGTCTCCCAGGTGACCGGGCTGTTCACCATGACGAGATCACCAGCGTGGTCGAACCACGTGGGCCTGGACGCGACGGAGTACGCCGACGGGGCGGGCGCGTACTTGTCGGCCAAGCGCCACAGAAGTGGCTCCAATTCCATGGGATCGTGCCCTTTCTGCCGCTTGTTCCTCGTAGCGTTCGGCTCTGCCACCAAAGGGTCATCCGCGCGACGTCGGCGGTCGTCGTCCTCAACATGCCGTATGTGGGTTCGGCGCTGACGCCAGGTCAGAGGCGGAAGACTGAAACCGTATCCCTCTCGTCGGCTGGCCGTTCCTCCCGGCGATCGTCATGAACCCGGGACGCGCATGCGCTGTCGTCACTGGGCGCCGGCTGTCGAATGGTTCCGATTGGCGGTGCTGTCGCAGGTCAGGGCTCTGACTCATGAGATCGGGTACTACACGGAGCCGATTCAAGGATCTTCCTGCGGACCCAGGTCGACGTGGAGGTGGACCTCGGGGACGCCCGGCACGGTTTCAAGGAGGGCCGAGGCGGAGGTCACGGCGGGGCCCCGGGAGCCGCCGACCGTGTGAGCTCCTCGCGACTCCCGCATGCACCTGGTCGGTGGCGTCGCAACAGCCTCATCGGCACGGACCCCAGGCGGGGAGCACTTTCCCCGGTGAGAAGCGATATTCGTCACAATCATCGACTTCGAGGCGCCCGTATAGACTGAAGACCGCCCTTGACCTGCACAAAGCAGGCAGGGAGCCGTCTTCCAGGAGTTCAACATGCTGCGCACCATGTTCAAGTCCAAGATCCACCGTGCCACCGTCACCCAGGCCGACCTGCACTACGTGGGATCGGTGACCATCGACGCGGACCTGCTCGACGCCGCCGATCTGCTGCCCGGCGAGCTCGTGCACATCGTCGACATCACCAACGGGGCCCGGCTGGAGACGTACGTCATCGAGGGCGAGCGCGGCTCGGGGGTGATCGGGATCAACGGTGCCGCCGCCCATCTCGTCCACCCCGGCGACCTGGTGATCATCATCAGTTACGCTCAGGTCACCGACGCCGAGGCACGCGCGCTGAAGCCGCGGGTCGTGCACGTGGACCGCGACAACCGCATCGTGGCCCTCGGCGCCGACCCCTCCGAGCCGGTGCCGGGCTCGGACCAGGAGCGCAGCCCGCAGGCCGTACCGGCCTGACCGAACCAGACGGACCAGGAGCGTGCCCGTGAGCGAGACCGAGATCCGTGACGACCGGGCGGCGGGCCGCCTGGAGGCGTTCAGCGGGGACGAAGTCGTCGGCCACATCGAGTACTTCACCCTCGACAGCCCCGGGCCCGCCCTGGTCCCCGTCCACACCATCGTCGAGCCCGCCCACGAGGGAAAGGGCATCGCGGGCTCCCTCGCCCGTGAGCTCTACGGCATCGCCGAGCGCGAGGGAATCGTCGTCGCCCCCCTGTGCCCGTACGTCATCAAATGGGCCGAGCGTCACCCCGACGAGGCCCCCGCCGCCGACCCCGACCTGGTGCGCGCGGCGAAGGAGTGGCTGGTGGCCCACCCCGGCCGCTTCTGATGCCGCTCGCCCTTCTGCACACCTCTCCCGTCCACGTCCCGGTCTTCGACGCCCTCCGCGACGCACACCACCCGGGCCTGGAACTGCGGCACCTCGTCGAGGAGCGGCTCCTGGAACGGGCGAGGGAGGCGGGCCCCGAAGCCGTGGCCGAGGATGTGGCGGCGGCCCTGCGCCGTGCCGTCACCGAGGGCGCGCGTGCGGTGCTGTGCACCTGCTCGACCATCGGCGCCGTCGCCGAGGCGGCCGACATCGGCGTGCCGGTGCTGCGCGTCGACCGCCCGATGGCGGCGGCCGCGGTCGCGACCGGCCCCCGGATCGTCGTCCTCGCCGCCCTGGAGAGCACGCTCGGCCCCACGGCGGAACTGATCGAGCAGGAGGCCGAGCGCGCCGGACGCCGGTCCGAGGTGAGCACCCGCCTCGTCGACGGCGCCTGGGCGAGCTTCGAGACGGGCGACACGGAGGCGTACGTACGGCGGATCGCCACCGCGGCCGACGAGGTCACCGCGGCCGACGTGATCGTCCTGGCCCAGGCC
Source organism: Streptomyces cinnabarinus (assembly GCF_027270315.1). NCBI lineage: Bacteria > Bacillati > Actinomycetota > Actinomycetes > Kitasatosporales > Streptomycetaceae > Streptomyces > Streptomyces cinnabarinus. The sequence goes on from NZ_CP114413.1 coordinate 7,803,279, forward strand.
TCGATGGCCCTGGCCCAGCACCTGACGTCGACCGCGGTCCCGGTCCTGTCCAGCCCACGTCTCGGCCTCGCGGCCGGGGCCCACGCGGGTGACTGAGCGGCCGAGTCGGGGTACGCGGGGCAGTAGTCCAAAGAGAGCCGTTCATTTCAGGCTGGAGGACGAGATGACCAACCCCTACCCGGACCCGGTCCACCCCGACCCCACCCCGGGTCCGACCCCGGAACCACCCCCGGCCCCCACACCTCCGCCCCCACCTCCGGGCCCCCAACCGGTCCCGGACCCGAACCCGTCCCCGATCCCCCCGGGCCCGGAACCGGTACCCAACCCGGAACCAGGCCCACCGCTCACCTAAGAACCAGGGCAAGGAAAGCCGACCCAGCCCCGCGCTCCCAGGTCGGCTACGCAGAAACCTCGGACCGATCCCCACCCCACAAGGTGTGGAACGACCCCTCCTGATCAACCCTCCGATACGTGTGCGCCCCGAAGAAGTCCCGCTGCCCCTGCGTAAGCGCCGCAGGCAACCGCTCGGCACGCAGCGCGTCGTAGTACGCGAGGGCCGCGGAGAACCCGGGCGTCGGCACACCCTGCCGCGTCGCCGCCACGAGAACCTCACGCCAGTCGTCCTGCGCGGAGGCGATCTCACGGGCGAAGGCATCGTCCGCGAGCAGGCTCGGCAGATCCGCCCTGGCGTCGTACGCCGCGCGAATCCGGTCCAGGAACGCCGCCCGGATGATGCACCCGCCCCGCCAGATCGCGGAGACCGCGCCGAGGTCGATGTCCCAGTCGTACTCCGTCCGCGCCGCGTCGATCTCGTGGAAGCCCTGCGTGTAGGACACGATCTTCGAGGCGTACAGCGCCTGCTCGACCCGGTCGGCGAACGCGGCCGCCTCCGACTCGCTCAGCGGGGACGCCTTGGGACCGGCGAGACCCCGCGAGGCCGCGCGCAGGTCCGCGTGCCCGGACAGGGACCGCGCGAAGACCGCCTCCGCGATACCGGACACCGGCACCCCGAGGTCCAGCGCGATCTGCACGGTCCAGCGTCCCGTGCCCTTCTGCTCGGCCTGGTCCACCACCACGTCCACGAACGGCTTCCCGGTGGCCGCGTCCACGTGCGCCAGCACCTCGGCGGTGATCTCGATCAGATAGGAGTCGAGACGCCCGGTGTTCCAGGTCCGGAAGATCTCCGCGATCCGCGCGGGGGAGTAGCCCGCGACCTCGCGCAGCAACTGGTACGCCTCACCGATCAGCTGCATGTCGGCGTACTCGATGCCGTTGTGCACCATCTTCACGAAATGCCCGGCGCCGTCCGGACCGACATGGGTCACACAGGGCGCCCCGTCCGCTGCCTTCGCCGAGATCTTCTCCAGCATCGGGCCGAGCGAGTCGTAGGACTCCTTCGGGCCGCCCGGCATGATGCTCGGGCCGAGCAGCGCGCCCTCCTCGCCGCCGGAGACGCCCATGCCGACGAAGTGGATGCCCTGCTCGCGCAGTTCGCGCTCGCGGCGCCGGGTGTCGGCGAAGTGCGCGTTGCCGCCGTCGATGATCATGTCGCCGGGCTCCAGCAGCGGGGCGAACTCCTGGATCACCGCGTCGGTGGGCTCGCCCGCCTTCACCATGACGACCAGGCGGCGGGGCCGCTCCAGCGCCGCCACGAAGTCCTTGGCGGTCTCGGCCGCGATGAACTCGCCCTCGTCACCGAACTCCGCCACCAACGCGTGCGTACGCGCAGACGTCCGGTTGTGCACCGCGACCGTGTAGCCGTTGCGGGCGAAGTTGCGGGCGAGATTGCGGCCCATGACCGCCAGTCCCGTGACGCCGATCTGGGCTGTAGTGCTCATACGGTTGGCTCCTAAGGAATCCGGTATCGGTGGTGCCGTCGTGCCCGCCAGTATTGCCGCAGTGACCATCTTGACGTGCCGGTACTTCGACCGCACTTCCGGGTGGTTCAGTGTTCCGCAAGCAGATACGCAGGACAGGGCCGTGCTGCCTCAGGCGATTTTCAACCGGATTTCCAGCCCTGCCTCTCGAGCCACAGCACGACCGATTGCCGTCTTGTCATGGCCTGTTACGGACGCATACTTTTGGCCCTCCTGACGCATGTCGAGGGGGCACCGATATGGCCGTACGCGGCCGGCACCGCCGGTATCAGCCGAACAGGATCAACCGCGCCTCGCTCACCGTCACCGCGGGCGGTGCCGGGATGGCGATCCCGCTCATCGGCACCGGCACCGCGCAGGCGGCGGACGTGGAGACCTGGGACAAGGTCGCCGCGTGCGAGTCGACCGACGACTGGAACATCAACACCGGCAACGGCTACTACGGCGGGCTCCAGTTCGCCCAGTCCACCTGGGAGGAGTACGGCGGCACCCGGTACGCCCCGCGCGCCGACCTGGCCACCAAGGACCAGCAGATCGCGGTGGCGGAGAAGGTCCTCGACGGACAGGGCCCCGGCGCCTGGCCGGTCTGCTCGGTACGGGCCGGGCTCACCCGGGGCGGCGACACACCCGAGGTGAAGACGTCCGCCCCCGACGTGCGGCCGCAGACCACTCCGCAGTCCCGGGCCGGCAAGGCCGAGATGTACACGGTCGTGCGCGGCGACACGCTGTCCACGATCGCCGACGAGCAGGACGTCCGGGGCGGCTGGCAGCGGCTGTACGACGCCAACCGGCAGACCGTCGGAGGGGATCCGGACCTGATCCTGCCCGGCCAGCGGCTGGCACTCGGTGGCAAGTCCGCCACGAAGGCGACCCCGACGGCCGCCAAGTCGAAGCCGGAGCGGGCCACTTCCCAGGAGAAGTCCACTCCCGAGAAGCAGAAGCCCGAGAAGAAGCCCGAGAAGCAGTCCGCGAAGAAGACCATGGTCTCCCCGGTCAGCGCGCCCACCGGCACGCCGTACCACAAGGCGGGCTCCTCCTGGTCGCAGGGCTATCACACCGGCGTGGACTTCCCCGTCGCCACCGGCACCTCCGTGCTCTCGGTGGCCGACGGCACGGTGGTGAACGCGGGCTGGGAGGGCTCCTTCGGCTACCAGGTGGTCATCCGGCACGCGGACGGCCGCTACTCGCAGTACGCCCATCTGTCGGCGATCTCCGTGAAGAGCGGCCAGCAGGTCGGCGCGGGGCAGCGGATCGGCCGCTCCGGTTCCACGGGCAACAGTACGGGCCCGCATCTGCACTTCGAGGTGCGGAGCGGGCCCGGCTTCGGGTCGGACATCGACCCGGTGGCCTACCTGAGGGCAGGCGGGGTCAGGATTTGACGCGGGTCCGGTGCCGGTCCGGTACCGGCATCGGGATGTACGGTCCGCCGTAGAACGGGCCGTACAGGTGCGGTGAGGAGCTGGTCGGGGTCAGTGCCTGGTCCTGCTGGCCGGGTGCCGGGATGCGGGCGCTCGGCTGTTCCGGGAGCACGATCCGCAGCTCCTCGGCCGGGACCGGTTCCGCGGCCGGGACCGGTGCGGCGGGGAGTTCCGGCTTCGGACGGGTCCGCTCGGTGCGCTCGATGCGCTCCGTCGTCAGCAGGATCAGACCGCCCGCCGCGACCACGCCACAGCTCAGCGCGAGCGCGGTGCCGGTGGTGCCGTAGCGGAAGGTCTCGCCGAACATCGTGATGCCGACCGCGGCCGCGATCACCGGGTTCACGACGGTCAGCACCGCCAGCGGGGCGGCGAGTCCGGCGCCGCGGTAGGCGGCCTGCGACAGCAGCAGTCCGGCCGTGGCGAACACGCCGATGGTGGCCAGCGACGGCAGGTCGCCCGCCGTCACCCCGCCGTTCCAGTCGACCGCGACGATCTTCGTGAACACCGAGGACATACCGAAGGCGATACCGGACGCGGTCGCCAGCAGCACGCTGCGCACGACCGGGTGCCGGTGGGCCGCCCGGCCCGCGATCATCAGGGTCACCACGGCACCCGCGGTGACCAGGGCCACGCCGGTCCGCTGCGCGGTGTCGAGGGACTGCGACTCGGACGCGCCGACCAGGGAGAGCAGACCGGCCAGACCGACGGTCGCCATGATGGCGCCGCGCCAGGCGGTCGACCCGGCCTTGCGGCCGACGAAGAGGGCCGCCATGGGCAGCGCGAAGACGATGGTGAGGGCGCCCAGCGGCTGGACCAGGCTCAGCGGTCCGAAGGCGAGGGCCACCACGTGCAGCAGACCGCCGAGGCCGTTGAGCGCCACCGCGGCCCACCAGGACGGCCGGCGCAGCGGTGCGTACTGCTGCTGTCCGGTCGTGGACACCGCGACGTGCTCCTGCACGATCGCTCCGCCCGCGTAGGCGACGGCGGAGACGAGCGACAGCAGCACGGACAACGCGAGGGCGCTCATGAGCTGCTCCTCTGCGTGAGGCGGGGGCTCTTGGTCCCGCGCGGCGAACGGTCGGCTTCCATAGCCAACACGATGCCCTTAAAAGTTCTTCCCGTCGTCGTACCTGAGCAGGCAATGCCTCCTACTGCCGATGGAGTACAAAACGCCCTCCGTCCTCCCCAGGGTGGGTGGCACCCCCTGAGGCCCGTACGACCGGCCTTGGTACTACTGCTCTTCGTGGACCTCGACCCCGAACTCATCGCGCTCCGCCCTCTCGGCGGCTTCTTCCTCCTACGCACCTCCGGAGCTCCGGCCAGGGACCTGCCGACCCTGGCGGAGACCTACGGCGGCGCATCATCGGACGTTTACGAAAATTCTATGACTTTCCGCGTCCGGAAGGTGGCCGAATCCCTGCACACACCCGAGCTGCGGATCGCCGCCTCGGTGGCCCAGCAGGGCCTCGCCGCCCGGCTCTGGTCGGTGGCGCTCGGCTGCGCGCTGCGCTACGGCGGTCTCCCCGACCTCGACCCTGATCTGCTGCGCTGGGACCCTGACGGCAGCGCCCCGGACGACCTGTGGCTGACCGAGGTGCGCCCCTCGGCCGCGGACCCCGTGGACGCCGTGATCCACGGTCACCTGGAACCGCTGACGGCGCTGGTGCACGAGCGCCACCGGGTCGCCGAGGGACTGCTGTGGGGCAACGCCGGTTCCGCGCTCGCCGGGGCCGCCCGGCAGCTGGAGCGGTGGGCCCTGGCGCAGGGCCGGACCGAGGACGCCGTACGCTCCCGGGCCCTGACCACCGCCCTCCTCGCCCATCCCCGCCTCGCGGGCACCCTCGACGCGAACGGGCGGCGGCGCAGCTGCTGCCTCTACTACCGGGTGCCCGGCGGCGGTGTGTGCGGTGACTGCTGCTTCACACGGCCCCCTGGCTCTTCCCCGCGCGCCGCATCTGGGTGACCATGAGGGAACCGGCCGAGACAGGGGGTTGCGGGTGCGAGTGGGACTGCTGACCCGGGAGTACCCGCCGGATGTGTACGGCGGCGCTGGTGTGCATGTGGAGTTCCTCGCCCGGGAGTTGAGGTCCCTGGTCGATCTGGAGGTGCACTGCTGGGGCGAGGGCCGCGCCGAGGGCGTGCTGCGCCACCGGCCCTGGACCGCCCTCGACACCGCCAACGACGCGCTGCGCACCTTCTCCGTCGACCTCGCGATGGCCGCCGCCCTGGAGGGCAGCGAAGTCGTCCACACCCACACCTGGTACGCCAACCTCGGCGGCCACCTGGCCAAGCTGCTGTACGGCGTCCCGCATGTGATGACCGCGCACTCCCTGGAGCCGCTGCGCCCCTGGAAGGCGGAGCAACTCGGCGGCGGATACGCCCTGTCCAGCTGGGCCGAGCGCACCGCGATCGAGGCCGCGGACGCGGTGATCGCCGTGTCGGGCGCCATGCGCGAGGACATCCTGGCCTGTTATCCGGGTCTCGACCCGGCGCGGGTGCGGGTGGTGCACAACGGCATCGACACCGGCCTCTACCGACCCGATCACGGCACGGACGTCCTGGACCGGGTCGGCCTGGACCGGAGCCGTCCGTACGTCCTCTTCGTCGGCCGGATCACCCGCCAGAAGGGTGTGCCCCATCTGCTGCGCGCGGTACGGGACATCGACCCCGCCGCCCAGGTGGTGCTGTGCGCCGGTGCGCCGGACACCCCGGAGATCGACCGGGAGTTCCGCGAGCTGTACGAGGAGCTGAGCCGGGTCCGCGCGGGCGTGCACTGGATCCCGCAGATGCTGCCGCGCCCCGAGGTGATCCAACTCCTCACCCATGCCGCCGTGTTCGTCTGCCCCTCGGTGTACGAACCGCTCGGCATCGTCAACCTGGAGGCGATGGCCTGCGGAACTCCCGTGGTGGCCTCCCATGTCGGCGGGATCCCCGAGGTCGTCGAGGACGGCAAGACGGGGCTTCTGGTGCCGGTGGACGACGACTTCGAGGGCTCCCTCGCCCGCGCCCTGGACTCCGTCCTCGGCGATCCGGAGGGTGCCCGGTCGATGGGCGAGGCCGGACGGGAGCGCGCGGTGGGGGAGTTCGGCTGGGACGCGGTGGCACGCCGTACGGCCCGCCTCTACGAGGAGATCCTCGAACAGGCGTAGGGGACCGTGCGCGGGGGCAGGCATGGATCAACCACGGTGAGGGGAGCGGCCATGCGTCGTGGCGGACCTTCGGTGCTCGGAATCGTGCTGGCGGGCGGAGAAGGCAAACGCCTGATGCCCCTGACCACGGACCGCGCGAAACCCGCGGTCACCTTCGGCGGCACCTACCGACTCGTCGACTTCGTCCTGTCCAACCTCGTCAACGGCGACATCCTGCGCATCTGCGTGCTCACGCAGTACAAGTCGCACTCGCTGGACCGCCACATCACCACCACCTGGCGGATGTCCAGCCTGCTGGGCAACTACGTCACGCCGGTCCCGGCCCAGCAGCGCCTCGGCCCGCGCTGGTACCTGGGCAGCGCGGACGCGATCCTCCAGTCGCTGAACCTGATCCACGACGAACGCCCGGAGTACGTCGCGGTGTTCGGCGCCGATCACGTGTACCGCATGGATCCTCGGCAGATGCTCGCCCAGCACATCGAGTCCGGGGCGGGGGTGACCGTGGCCGGGATCCGCGTCCCGCGCGCCGAGTCCTCCTCCTTCGGGGTGATCAGCCCCGGCTCCGACGGGCAGACGGTGGAGCGGTTCCTGGAGAAGCCCGCCGACCCGCCCGGCCTCGCGGACGACCCCGAGTCCGTGTTCGCCTCGATGGGCAACTACATCTTCACCACCAAGGCCCTCGTCGAGGCGCTCCAGCGGGACGCCGAGGACGAATCCTCCGTGCACGACATGGGCGGCTCGATCCTGCCCCAGCTCACCGACCGGGGTGAGGCCCAGCTGTACGACTTCAGCGCCAACCACGTGCCCGGCGAGACGAGCCGGGACCGGGGGTACTGGCGGGACGTCGGCACGCTGGACGCGTACTACGACGCCCATATGGACCTGATCGCCGAGCGGCCCGCCTTCAACCTCTACAACCGGCAGTGGCCGATCTACACCCACTCGGGCCAGCTCTCCCCGGCCAGGTTCGGCGCGGGCGGTATCGCGGGGGAGTCGATCATCAGCGCGGGCTGTCTGATCCGCGGCCAGGTCACCCGGTCCGTGCTCTCGCCGGGTGTGATGGTCGATCCCGGGGCGGTGGTCCAGGGCTCGGTGCTGCACGACAACGTGCGCATAGGCCGGGGCGCGGTGGTGCGCGGGGCGGTCCTGGACAAGAACGTGGAGGTACCGCCGGGCGCGACGATCGGCGTCAACCCGGAGCGGGACGCCGAGCTGTACACGGTCTCCAAGGCCGGGGTCATCGCGCTGGGGAAGGGTCAGCAGGTGTCCTGACCTCGCGCTCGGCGTGATCCCTGTTGCTTCTGTGAGGGAAGAGGCGGGAGATGCACCCAAGGGGTTGGACTTAATCTGCTGTTAACTGTGCGTAGCTTGATCGTACTTGACCGTAATCGCTCAAGGGCGATTGACTGCTTGCCCACCCGTCGTCGACGCGAGGCAAGCCCTTGACTTCTGACCTGCTGGCACCTCTCGACCTGGCGTTCTGGAACATCGAGTCCGAGCGGCACCCGATGCACCTCGGCGCCCTCGGGGTCTTCTCCGCGCACTCGCCCACGGCCGGGGCCCACGCCGCCGACCTGCTCGCGGCCCGCGCCGCGGCGGTCCCCGGACTGCGGATGCGGATCCGGGACGTGTGGCAGCCCCCGGGCTTCCGGCAGCCGCTCGCCTTCGGCGGCGCCGCCCGGGAACCCGCCCCGGACTTCGACCCGCTCGACCACGTACGGCTGCACGCCCCGGCCGACGACTTCCAGGAGGTCGCCGGACGCCTCATGCAGCGCCCGCTGGAGCGCGGCCGGCCGCCCTGGGAGGCGCATGTGCTGCCCGGCGCGGACGGGGCCTCCTTCGCGGTGCTCTTCAAGTTCCACCACGCCCTGGCCGACGGGCTGCGCGCGCTGACCCTCGCCGCGGCCGTCCTCGACCCGATGGACCTGCCCGAGCCCCGGCCCCGCCCCGCCGAGCCCGCTCGCGGGTTGCTGCCGGACGTGCGCAAGCTGCCCGGCCTGGTCCGCGGCGCCCTGTCCGACGTGGGCCGGGCCCTGGACATCGGCGCCTCCGTCGCCGTATCGACCCTGGGAGCGCGCACCACCGCGGCCCTCACCGCCGAGGGCAGCGGCACCCGGCGCACCGCCGGAGTCGTGATCGACCTCGACGATGTGCACCGGGTGCGCAAGGCCGTCGGCGGCACCGTCAACGACGTGCTGATCGCGGTCGTCGCCGGCGCGCTGCGGCGCTGGCTCGACGAGCGCGGGGACGGCAGCGAGGGCGTCACGCCGCGCGCCCTCATCCCGGTGTCCAAGCGCCGCCCGCGCACCGCGCACCCGCAGGGCAACCGGCTCTCCGGTTACCTGATGCGGCTGCCCGTCGACGACCCCGACCCGGTGCGCCGCCTGGGCACCGTCCGCGCGGCCATGGACCGCAACAAGGACGCGGGCCCGGGCCGCGGGGCGGGTGCCGTGGCGCTGCTCGCCGACCACGTCCCGGCGCTCGGCCACCGGCTCGGCGGCCCGCTGGTCAGCCAGGCGGCCCGGCTCTGGTTCGACATCCTGGTCACCAGCGTCCCGCTGCCCAGCCTCGGCCTGAAGCTCGGCGGCAACCCGGTCACCGCGGTCTTCCCCTACGCGCCCCTGGCCCGCGGCCAGTCCCTGGCGGTCGCCGTGTCGACGTACCGCGGGGCCGTCCACTACGGCCTGGTGGCCGACGCGGAGGCGGTACCGGACCTCGACCTGCTCGCCGCGGCGCTCTCCGCCGAGGTGGAGACGCTGATCACCGCCTGCGACCCTTGACCTGACCGCTTTTTGGTCCTTACGCCCGGCGCTCCGTAGAATTCCCCGTTCGAAAGCGGACGCGGTCGGAGCGCCGCACGGGTGAGCAGGGAAACGGCAGCGGCGATGACGGTGACAGAGGAAGGCACGGCGACCACGGAAGAGGTCGTGTACGGCCCCGGCATCGACCCCGAGCGGCTGGCCGTGTGCCTCGGCGTGCTGGACGAGCTCGACCGGCTGGAGGTCGACCACCCCGACGCGATCGCCGTGCGCCGGGCCACCGCGGGCATCTACCGCACGGTCAAGCAGCGCCGCCGCCAGGAACGCCGGGCCGCCAAGACCGCCCACGACAAGTCGGTCACCGAGGCCACGGCGACCGGCTCCGCCCAGCGCATCGACGACGAGACCGAGGGCATCCTGCCGTCGTCGGTCACCGAGGCGGGGAGGATCGCGGGGATACTCCAGCGCCCGCGCTCCTGCTACACCTGCAAGACCCGGTACGTGGAAGTCGATTACTTCTACCACCAGCTCTGTCCGGAATGCGCCGCCCTGAATCGCACCAAGCGGGACGTCCGCGCCGACCTCAGCGGCAAGCGGGCCCTGCTCACCGGCGGCCGCGCCAAGATCGGCATGTACATCGCGCTGCGGCTGCTGCGCGACGGCGCGCACACCACCATCACCACGCGCTTCCCGAAGGACGCCATCCGCCGCTTCAAGGCCATGGACGACTCCGCGGACTGGATCCACCGCCTGGAGGTCGTCGGCATCGACCTGCGCGACCCGGCCCAGGCCGTCGCGCTCGCCGACCGGATGACCGAGGCCGGCCCGCTGGACATCCTGATCAACAACGCGACCCAGACGGTACGGCGGCTGCCGTCGGCCTACGGCGCGCTGGTGGAGGGCGAGTCCGCCCCGCTGCCCGCCGGTGAGCTCCCCGCCCACCAGGTCATCGGCGCCTTCAACTCCGGCGCGGTCGACGGCCTGACCGCGCTGCCGCTCGGAGGCTCCGGTCTGGACGCGCAGAAGGTGGCCGACCTCGCGCTGGTCGCCGGCAACGCCAGCGTGGAGCGGCACCGCGACGGCACCGCCATCGACGCGGGCGGCCTCGTCCCCGACGTCGTCGACACCAACACCTGGGTGCAGACCATCGAGCAGATCTCCCCGGTGGAGCTGCTCGAAACCCAGCTGTGCAACTACACGGCGCCGTTCATCCTGATCAGCAAGCTCCGCCCGGTGATGGCCGAGGCGGCGGCCAAGGCGGTCTCCGGGCGCGCGTACATCGTCAACGTGTCCGCGATGGAGGGTGTGTTCGGCCGCGGCTACAAGGGCGCGGGGCATCCGAACACCAACGCCGCCAAGGCGGCCATGAACATGGTGACCCGGACCAGCGCCCAGGAGATGTTCCAGTCCGACGGCATCCTCATGACCTCGGTGGACACCGGCTGGATCACCGACGAACGCCCCCACTACGACAAGCTCCGCCTCGCCGAGGAGGGCTTCCACGCCCCCCTCGACCTGGTCGACGGCGCGGCCCGGGTCTACGACCCAGTCGTCCGCGGCGAAGCGGGCGAGGACCTGTACGGCGTCTTCATGAAGGACTACGCGCCGGGCAAGTGGTAGGTCAGCCGGGGTCCGCTCCCGGCGTGCGCGCCCGGAGCGCCTCGTGCACGGCGCTCCCCTGACCGGCCCAGGCCGCCCGCACCCGCGTCCCCCCGTCCACCACCAGATCGGCGCCCGTCACCCACCGGGCCGCGTCCGAGGTGAGCCAGACGACGGCTCGGGCGATGTCCTCCGGCTCGCCGATCCGGCCCATGGGCAGGGAGTCGGCGATCCGCCGCTCGGCGTCCTCCCAGACGAACCGGGCCATCTCGGTGCGGATCAGGCCGGGGGAGACCGAGTTGACGCGGACCTTCGGGGCCAGTTCGCCCGCGAGCTGGCGGGTGAGGTGGAGCAGGGCCGACTTGCTCGTGCCGTAGGCGCCGACGTTCGGGCCCACGTGGCCGGCGCCCTCGGTGCAGATGTTGACGATCGCACCGCCGTGGTCGCCCATCCAGGCCCGCCAGGCGTGCTGGGCCAGGCGCAGGGGTGCCTCGACGTTCACCGTGAACGCGGTGCGCCAGTCGAGGGGGTCGACGGTCATCAGCGGGCCGTAGGGCCGGTTGGTCGCCGCGTTGTTGACGACTATGTCCAGGCGGCCGAATTCGGCTACGCACAGGTCGGTCAGGGCGTGGAGGTGGGCCGGGTCGGACACGTCACCGGACAGGCCCCTGCCGCCCAGGTCCGCAGCCGTGCGCTCCACTTCCGCCACGTTCCTCGCCGTCACGCACACCCGCGCCCCCGCCTCCGTCAGCGCACGGGCGACGGCCAGGCCGATACCCCGGGTCGCGCCGGTGACGACGGCGGCCCTGCCCTTGAGTCCGTACGGCGTCGTCATCGCCGTACCGTCTCATGACGGTCCGTCAGTCGACAGCCCCCAGGCGGGAGTTACGGGCCGCGAGGAGTTCCAGCACCGTGCGCCAGTCCTCCAGGACACCGGCGTCGAAGGCGGCGTCGCGGCCCTCCTCACTCGCCTGCCGCAGCCGTAGCAGGTCCTCGTCCAAGGGGGCGGCGGGGTGGCCGCCGGCGCGGACGAGGTGGGCCACGCGCTCGCCGAGCAGCGGGCGTACGGCGTCCGCCGCGCAGTCCGGCTGGGCGGATCGGTCGCCGGGTCTGAGTAGCGGGCCGATCGCCTGGACCAGGCCCGCCACCTGGAGTTCCTTGTCGGCGGGGCGGCTGCGGCGCAGCAGTGCGGCGGTGCGCAGCGCGTGCAGGTGCGGATCGGCGCCCCCGCGGCCGGGGGCGGACCGTGTGCCCCGGCAGGCGTACAGCAGATCCATCAGCTCTTCGACACCGCGCAGCTCCATGCGCCAGTCCTTCCGCCGGACAAGCCGTTGCCGTCCGTCAGCAGATCATGGGCGGCTTGCGATACGGCCAACGGGACCTGAACTGCGCGGTCGATGGGGTGCGGGGCGACGCGAGTGACGGGGGGAGGGGAGAAAACAGGACGACTTCAGACAGTAACCCCGAGTTTTCAGCGCTATCGAGCGGGCATCCGCTCATTTGGTTACTCTGTAGCGGACGGACAGCAGCACTGGGTCCCACCCAACACCCATGGTCCGTCCCGGGACACGCTGGTTCACATCGGCCTGCTCCGAACGAGAAACCGGCGCCACCGCGTCCGAATCGCATCGACTCATACCCGAGCGGGCTCCAGACGCCGGGCGCAGCGGCCCGGCGCAGGTGGTCCCGAGGGTGACCCGACACATAAGGAGTGCGCGGTGACACCGGAGAAGACGCAGCACGATCAACGCCCCAAGGAGCGTCCGGAACGAGCGGGCCGCCGGCCCGGAGAACTCGGCAGCCTGGACGTGTGGGCCCGGTCCGCCCCGATCCGCCTCGCGGGTTACGAGGACGACCTCGCCGAACCTCACATCCTGCCCAGCGTGGACTGAAGGCGCCGAGCAGGATCCATCCGAAGGTGACGATCGCATGGGCGTGCGAGACTGGCGCCCATGCTGATCAGAGAAGCCGTGGCCGAGGACTGGCCGCGGATCTGGCCTTTCTGGCATCGCGTCGTCTCCGCCGGCGAGACGTACTCCTGGGACCCGGACACCTCCGAAGAGGCTGCCCGGGTCCTGTGGATGAATCCGCCCAAGCGGGTCTACGTCGTCGAGGACGAGACCGGCGCGATCGTCGCCTCCGCCTACCTCACCCCCAACTACGGCCGCCCGGCCGCCCATGTCGCCAACGCGGGCTTCATGGTGGACCCGGACCACGCGGGCCGTGGCATCGGCCGCCTCCTGGCGGGGCACGTCCTGACGGCCGCCAAGGCGCAGGGCTACCGCGCGATGGTGTTCAACTCCGTCGTCGAGACCAACCCGGCCGTGGGCCTGTGGACGTCGCTGGGCTTCACGATCCTCGGCACGGTCCCGGAGGCCTTCGACCATCCCCGGCACGGGCTGGTGGGGCTGCACATCATGCACAAGGCCCTGTGAGGGCCCGGCAGCGCAGCATTTCCAGCGGGGGGTTGGCGGCGTGGTCCGCCCAGAAGGCCGCGCCGAACTCGCGCACCCCGGCCTCGGACACCTCCAGGGACACCCAAGTCAGCTCACCGAACCCGGCCGCCGTCAGGGCCGCTTCATAAACCTCGCGGCGCGGGGCCGCGACCTCGATCCCGATCGGCGGGTCCAGCAGCGCCGTGACCCTGAAGCGCGGTCCGGTCTCGGTCTCCTCGCCGGTCGGCTCGCAGCGGAAGCCGTACTTCTGAAGGACCGCCGGGTCGGGCCGGTAGTCGGGCGACTGGCAGAGCACGAAGAACTCGCCCCCGGGCACCAGGCTTTGGTGCACACGTCGGCACATCCGCTCCAGAGTGGCGATGTCCGGCGCGTAGTTGAGCAGCTGGACGCCGGTGGCGATGTCGAAGCGCCGCTCCGAGGCGGCCAGTTCGGCGACGTCGCCCACCTCGTAGCGCACGCCCAGCGGATCCAGGTCCTCCAGCTTCCGCGCCGCGGCGACCATCTCCCCCGAGATGTCGATGCCGAGCACATCCGTGGCGCCGCGCCGCTTGAACTCCCGGCTGTAGAAACCGGTGCCGGAGGCGAGATCCAGAACCGACTTGCCGCGCACGTCCCCGACCAGGCCAAGGAAGCCCGGCACCTCCGCATACCGCGTGAGCGGCAGGGACTTGAAGCCCTCGAACGCCTCACCGATCTTGTCGTACTGCTGCACGCTCACCGTCGTGTCCTTCCGCTGCCTCGGTCATGACCTTGGCAGTCTCTCCACATCACGGGGAGCGTCCGTACTGGCGGAAACACCAAAGATCCGGATCGCGGAACAACAATTCCGACGGAGTCTCAGTCCTCCAGTGGCGCCGTCCGCGGCCATGGACGCAGCCGCTCCAACTGGGCCGCCAGCTCCAGCAGATCGGTCTCCGAGCCCGGACGCCCCACGAGCTGTACGGCGCCGGGGGCGCCGGAGGGCAGGGTGCCGGCGGGGAGGACCAGGGCGGGCCAGCCCGTGAGGTTCCAAGGCGGGGTGAACGGCGAGTAGTTGGTGTTCGCCAGGACATTGCGCAGCCAGCCCCGCTCGTGCCAGGGCGCGGCCTGCGGGGAGCGGCGGGCCAGCGCCGGGGTGAGCAGGACGTCGTACTGCTCGAAGAACGGTTCGAGGCGTCGGCGCAGCTCCTGGCGGCTCTCGCCGTCGCGGACCCGGCCCACGAAGCGGCGCCCGATCGCCGCGTGGACCCGGGTACGGCGGGTCAGCAGGCGTCGGTCCAGGCTCTGCGCGTCGACCGAGGTGCCCGCCGTCCAGTGGGCGAGCGAGGTGAGGCTCAGCGAGAGCGGGTACGGGGGATCGGCGCGGCGCACCTGGTGGCCCGCCTTGATCAGCAGGCCCGCCGTCTCCCGGGCGGCCGCGCGGTAGGGGGCGCTCACCGCGATCCCGGCGATCGGGCTGCGCAGCGACACCGCGATCCGGCGCGCCGTCGGCTCCGGCCCCGGCGGGAGTTCCGCGCCGGCCAGTACCGACAGCATCAGGCGGGCGTCCTCGACGGTCGTCGCCAGCGGCCCGTTCTCCGACATGCCGAACCAGTCGCCCTCACCGATGCCCGCCGGTACCAGCCCCTGGCCCGGCTTGAGGGTGACCAGACCGCAGTTGGCCGCGGGTATGCGCAGCGAACCCATGCCGTCGTTGCCGAGGGCGACCGGCACCAGGCCCGCGGCGACCGCCGCCGCGCTGCCGCCAGACGAACCGCCCGCGGAGCGCGAGGTGTCCCACGGGTTGCGGGCGATGCCGTGCACGCCGTCCGTGGTGCCGAAGACACACAGCTCCGGCACATTGGTCAGCCCCACCACCACGGCGCCCGCCGCACGCAGCCGCTCGACGGTGACGTGGTCGCCGGGGCACGGAGCCTCCGAGGTCGCGGCGGACCCCACGCGCAGGGACTCACCCGTCACCGCGAGATTGTCCTTCACCGCCACCGGCACGCCCGCCAGCGGCAGTTCGTCCAGATCACCGCGAGCACCCAGCGCCTCGGCCTCGGCGAGCGCCGCCTCCCCACGCACCTTGCGGAACGCCCCGACCCGCCCGTCCAGGCGTCCGATCCGCGCGAGATGCTCCGCCACCACCTCCCGAGGCGTGACCCGCTTCTCCCGCACGGCAGCGGCGATCTCGACGGCGGTACGGCCGACCCAGGTGGTCATGGGGGGCTCCTTCGGTGCTGCGCAGGGGTGCGAACAGGCGTTACTCGCGGGTACGTCGAGGAGAACTCTGCCTGCCGCCAAGCCCCGCGTCGAGAGTGCGGATCAGCGCAGATGCCGCTCGAAGAACGCCGTCGTCGCCGCCATCGACCGCGGCCACTGCGGGCCGAAGGTGTGGCCCTCGCCCGGGTACTCGCGCAGTTCCACGTCCTTCCCGGCCGCCTCGAACGCCGCGACCGTCCGCTTCGACCAGGCGAGCGGGCAGGTGTCGTCGGCGGTGCCGTGGTGGATGAGCAGGGGCTCGGTGACCCGGTTCACGAAGGTCAGCGGTGAGACGTTCCGCCAGAACTCTGGGTTCTCCTCCGGCGTACCGTGCGCGGCGTCGATCTCCGCGGCGATCGGGTCGCCCTCACCGCGCTGGAACCGGTCGATGTTGTCCTGCGGTCGGCCGCTGACCGGCGCGAAGACCACCGCCGCGTCGACCAGACCGGGCGCGACGACCAGGGTGTTGTACACGACCCCGCCGCCCATCGAGCGCCCGAGCAGCCCGATCCGGTCGGTGTCGATCTCCGGCCGAGCCGAACCGCGCAGGGCCAGGACGGCGCCGATGACGTCCGAGGTGTAGCCGAGGCGCAGGTTCACGTTGTTGTCGGGGTCGTCGTCGGAGCGGGCGTGGTTGCGGTAGTCGGAGTGCAGGACGACATAGCCCTCGCGGGCGAGCAGGTCCTGCTCGCGGGCCAGGCCCCGGCCGGTGGTGTAGACGGCGGGGTCGATGTAGCCGTGCGCGAGCACCAGCGCCGGGAACGGCCCCTTGCCACGAGGGATGTTCATCAGCCCCGAGATCGTCAGACCGTCGCTCTCGTAGGTCACCGCGTACGAGGTGTAGGCGTCGGTGCGGGCCAGGACGGTGCCGAGGCGGAGGCCGGAGCCGGTGTGGTCGCGCTGGATCAGGGCCTGGATCGAGACGGGGTCCACGGGTGTGGGGGTGGGGGTGGGAGAGGGGGACGTCGCCGTCGCACGGGGGGTGGGGCTTTCGGGCGCGCTTTCCTCCCCACCGCCGGTGCAGCCCGTCGCCAGCAGCAGCGACAGCCCGGCGGCGGCACTGGCCAGTCCCCGCAGCCGCATACGGCCATTGTCCCCCGGGTACGAGCGCGGCGGGAGCAGTTCAGCTCCTTCGGGCTACCCCCGTGCTGTCCCGCTCGATCAACCGCGGCACCGGCACCCGTACCGTCCGCGCCGGGCCCCCGTCCAGCAGTGCTGTCAGCTCGCGGGCCGCCGTGCGGCCGAACTCCACGCTGTCCCGGGACAGGGCGGACAGCCAGGGCTTGACCATGCGGCACAGCGCCGAGTCCTCCCAGGCCACCACCGACACCTCGGCCGGCACCGAGAAGCCCAGCTCGGTGGCTGCGGCGACACCGGCGACGGCCATCACGTCGTTGTCGTAGATCAGCGCGGTAGGGGGAGCGTCGGCCCGCAGGACCCGCCGGGTCACCGCCGCTGCCGCCGCGTCGGAGTAGTCCGTGGTCACCGACTGCACCTCGGTGAGACCGCGCCGCGCGGCCTCGGCGGCCAGCGTGCGGATCCGGCGCTCGGTGTGCGCGAGACCGGACAGGCCCGCGATGTGCACGATCCGGCGGTGGCCCAGGGCGTGCAGCCCGTCCACCACCGACGCCATCGCGCCCGCGTCGTCCGCCCACACCGTGGAGAGACCCGGATGGCGTTCCTCGGGCGCGCCGCCGATCACCACGGCGGGCAGGCCCAGTTCGTCGAGGAGGTCGGGCCGGGGGTCGTCGGTGCGGGGGTCGACCACCAGCACCCCGTCCACCCGGTGCTCGGCCCACCAACGCCGGTACACCGCGCACTCGTCGGCGACGTCCTCCACCACCTGGAAGAGCAGCCCGAGGTGACGCTCGGCCAGCACCTCCTGTATGCCGGAGACCAGTTGGAGGAAGAAGGAGTCCACGCCGAGCGTGTCCGCGGGCCGCGCCAGCACGAAGCCGACCGTCGCCGCGCCCTCGCCGGACAGCGCCCGCGCCGCCGTGCTCGGCCGCCAGCCCAGCTCCTCGGCCACCTGGCGCACCCGCTCCCGGGTCTCCTCCGAGACCCCGGCCCGCCCGTTGAGCGCGAACGACACCGCGCTCTGCGAGACCCCGGCATGCCGCGCGATGTCCTTCATCGTGGGCCGCCGGGCCGGTGACCGCCTGCCTGTCACGGGGTTCCTCCATTCCTCCGACACATTCCGGCCACCAGTGTGCACTAATGCGGTTCAGCTGCGTCAACCTAATGCGTATTAGTCACTAATGCAATTAGCGGTGCGCGATGCATTGACGGGCCCGTGCGGCGCCGTGCAAGGTCTGTCGTCGTCGACCGAATCCACCCCGAAGGAGGCCGGTTCACGGTGCCCGTTTCCCGCAGAAACCTCGCTGCCGCTCTCGCCGTCTGTGTCGTCCTGCCGCTCAGTGCCTGCGGCTCCGGGGACGACGGAGGGGGCTCGTCCGACGCCTCCGGCAAGATCGAGGGCGACATCACTTTCCAGACCTGGAACCTGAGAGCGAACTTCAAGGACTACTTCGAAGGGCTGATCGCCGACTTCGAGAAGGAGTACCCGGGGACCAACGTGAAATGGGTCGACCAGCCCGCCGAGGGCTACGCCGACAAGATCAGCGCGGACGCGGCCGGCGGCACCCTCCCCGACGTCGTCAACGTCTCGCCCGACCTGGTCGCCCCGCTCGCCAAGGCGGGCCTCGCCCTGGACCTGGACAAGGACGCCGCCCAGTACAAGAAGGAGTACCTGGACGGCGCCTGGGCCAGCCACCGGATACCGGGCATGGACGGCACGTACGCCTTCCCCTGGTACCTCAACACCGGCCCGCTGTTCTACAACAAGTCCCTGTTCGAGGAGGCCGGGCTCGACGCCGACCGGCCGCCGACGACGTACGACGAACTCTTCGCCAACGCCCTGACCATCGCGGAGAAGACCGACGGCAGGGTCGCCACCCTCGCCAACGTCCCGACCGTGGAGGACTTCGGCCGCTACGGCGTCCCGCTGATGAACGCCGAGGGGACGGCCTTCGCCTTCAACGACGCCAAGGGGGTCGAACTCCTCACCAAGTACAAGGAGTTGTACGACGCCAAGGCGCTCGACCCGCAGGCGCTGACCGCCACCCCGGAGTCGTCCGGGAAGAAGTTCCTCACCGAGGCCGTCGCCATGAACCCCGGCAGCGCCCTGGACCTCGGCAACTTCAAGAAGCAGGCGCCGAACCTGTACAAGAACATCGGGATCACCGACCAGATCACCAGCACCGGGCACGTGAACATGTACGTGATGGGCGTGATGGTCAACGCGCAGACCGAGCGGAAGCCCGCCGCCGTCGCCTTCGCGCACTACGTCACCGACGCCGAGCACCAGATGTCCTTCGCCAAGAAGGTCGCGATCTTCCCGAGCACGGCAGGGTCGCTGGACGACCCGTACTTCACGAAGGAGGACGGGACCGACGAGACACGGGTGCGGATCGCCGCCGCCAAGTCGCTGAAGAACGCGGTCAATTACACGCCGGTGCTGTTCAGCGAGCAGATGAAGACCGAGCTGCGCAACGAGGTCGCCAAGGCGCTCCAGGGCAAGGAGAGCCCGAAGGAAGCTCTTGACAACGCTGTCGAGGCCTGCGACCGGCTCCTCCAGCAGCAGGGGTAGCGATGTCCACCGTGTCCCGGGTGCGGCGTCAACTGCCGCTGAGCCCCTGGCTGTTCGCCGCCCCCGGCCTGCTGGTCATCGGCGCCTTCATCCTCTATCCGTTCCTCTCCACCCTGGTCAACGCCTTCACCGACCGACGCACGCTGATCGAGGGCGAGTTCATCGGCCTCGACAACTTCCGCGAGCTGCTGCACGACGACATGTTCTGGATCGGGCTGCGCAACAGCACGCTGTACGTCCTCGGTGTGGTCCCGGCGCTGGTGATCCTGCCGCTGCTGCTGGCCATGCTCGTGCAGAAGAACATCCCCGGCATCGCCTTCTTCCGCTCCGCCTTCTACACCCCGGTCGTCGCCTCGATCGTCGTCGTGGGCCTGATCTGGGTGTGGCTGCTCGACGAACGCGGCCTGGTGAACTCGCTGCTGGAGACGATCGGCGTCGGCCGGGTCGGATTCCTCAGCGACCAGTGGCTGCTGCTGGTCAGCGCCATGGCCGTCACGGTCTGGAAGGGCCTCGGCTACTACATGATCATTTATCTGGCGGCCCTCGCCAACGTCCCCCGCGAACTCCACGAGGCCGCCGCGGTCGACGGCGCGGGTGCCGTACGGCGCTTCCTCACGGTCACCGTCCCCGCGGTCCGGTCGACCATGGTGCTGGTCGGGGCGCTGTCCTCGGTGGCCGCCTTCAAGGTCTTCTCGGAGGTCTATCTGATGGCCGGGCCGAGCGGCGGCCCCGCCGGTGAGGACACCACGCTCGTGATGCTCGTCCAGCGCACCGGCACCGGTCTGACCGGCCGCGTCGGCTACGCCTCCGCGATCTCCGTCGTCGTCTTCGTCGTCACCGTCGCGCTGATGCTGCTCGTCCTGCGCGCCGACCGCAAGGAGGACGGATGAGCGTCATCGAGAAGGCACGGCCACAGCTCGCGCAACCCGAACCCCGGGTCACCGACGAACACGGCAAGCGGGTGCGCGTCTGGGAACTCGCCCTGCGCTACGCCCTGTTGCTCGCGGTCCTCGCCCTCACCATCGGCCCGTTCCTCTGGCAGCTGTCCACCTCGTTGAAGGGCCCCACCGAGGACATCTACACCTCCCCGCCCAAGTTCCTGCCGGGCGACCCCAACCTGCACAACTACGAGCGCGTCGCCGACACCATCCCGGTCTGGGACTACGCCCTCAACTCGCTCAAGGTCGCCACCGCCAACGTCGTGACCAACTGCGTCGGCGCGGCCCTCGCGGGCTACGCGCTGGCCCGCCTGCGCTACCGGGGCCGCCGCGCCGCCACGCTCGCCTTCATCCTCGCGATGCTGGTCCCCGTGGAGGGCATCATCATCGCCCAGTTCACCACCATGCGGGAACTCGGCCTCAACAACACCCTCGTCGGCGTGGTGCTCCCTGGCTCCATCAGCGCGCTGAACGTACTGCTGATGCGCAACGCCTTCCTCAACCTGCCCTACGAGATCGAGGAGGCGGCCTTCGTCGACGGCGCCAATGTGTGGCAGCGGTTCGTACGGATCGCGCTGCCGGCCGTGAAGGGCACCCTGGCCGTCGTGGCGATCTTCGCCTTCATGGGCGCCTGGGACGACTTCCTGTGGCCGCTCATCGTGCTGAGCGACCCGTCGAAGTTCACGCTCACCATCGGCCTCAACTATCTGCACGGCACCTTCGCCAACGACGAACGGCTCGTGGCCGCGGGCACGGTCATCGCCGTCGCCCCACTGATCGCCCTCTTCGCCTGTCTCCAGCGGTACTTCTTCCGGGGGGTCGGCGAGGGAGCGGTGAAGGGCTGACGCCCCATCCCGTGTGTGACCTCCCGTGTGTGACAAGGACACTGCATGCCTGCTGCCGTGCGCTTCGGCGTCAACTACACCCCGAGCGTCGGGTGGTTCCACCACTGGCTCGACTTCGACCTGGACGCCGTGCGCGCCGACCTCGACTCGATCGCCGCGCTGGGCCTGGACCACGTCCGGGTGTTCCCGCTGTGGCCCTACTTCCAGCCCAACCGCGCCCTGATCCGCGAGCGGGCCGTCGCCGATCTCGTACGGCTCGCCGACGCCGCCGCCGAACGCGGGCTCGACGTCAACGTCGACGGTCTGCAGGGCCACTTGAGCAGCTTCGACTTCCTGCCCGCCTGGACCCGCACCTGGCACCGGCGCAACCTCTTCACCGACCCCGACGTCCTCGACGGCCAGGCCGCCTATCTGCGCACCCTCGCCGCGGCCCTCGCCGACCGGCCCAACTTCATCGGTATGACCCTCGGCAACGAGGTCAACCAGTTCGCCGCCGGCCCGCACCCCGACCCCGACCGGGCGACCGGCGCGCAGATCGACGCCTGGCTGGAACGGATGCTCGCCGCCTGCGAGGAGGGCGCCCCCGGACGGCTCCATCTGCACGCCGAGTACGACGCCACCTGGTACCAGGACGACCAGCCCTTCACCCCGGCCCAGGCCGCCCGCCGGGGCGCGGTCACCGCCGTGCACTCCTGGGTGTTCAACGGCACCGCCCAGCGACACGGCCGCTCGTCCGTGCCCACCGAGCACCACGCCGCGTATCTCGTCGAGCTGAGCAAGGCATGGGCGGACGATCCACGACGGCCGGTCTGGCTCCAGGAGGTCGGCGCGCCCGCGCCGCTGATCCCGCCCGAGCACGCCGCCGCCTTCACCGAGGCGACCGTCGCGCACGCCCTGGACTGCCCCGACCTGTGGGGCATCACCTGGTGGTGCTCCCACGACGTGTCCCGGCAGCTCGCGGACTTCCCGGAACTGGAGTACGGGCTGGGGCTGTTGACCAGCGAGCGGGTGCCGAAGGACACGGCCCGGGTGCTGGCGGACGCGGCGGCAGGCAAGCCGGGTCCGGCCGCCGCGCGCACCACCGCGCTGGTCGTTCCCGCCGATCCCTTCGCCCGGTCCCGGTGCGCGCCCGGCGGCCCGGTCTTCGACGCGTACTTCCGCCTGGTCGCCGACGGCGTCCGGCCCACCACCGTTCTCGACACCCGCGCCCACGACCAGGACCATCTCGCGGCGCGCGGCATCACCGAAGTGGTCACTCCCGACCAGGTACTCCCCACCCCCCAAGGAGGCACCCGCTCGTGAAACCCAGCAGACGCACGGTCCTGATCGCCGGGGCCGCGGCAGCCCTCACGCCCACACTCCCGGCCGCGGCGGCGCGCAAGGCAGCCGCCACCCCGCCGTACGCCTCCTACTGGTACCCGGACTCGCTGCCCTCCGGCACCCCCGGCACCGGTATCACCTGGCGCAGCCTCAAGGCGTGGCGGGCGGCCGACGACGCCGACCTCGCCTTCAATGCCGCGTCCGTCCCGCTCACCGCCCGGTTCACCCCAGCGCCGGTGAACCCGACCGCCCGCTCGGGCCAGGCCCGTATCCAGTCCCTGGTCTCCTTCGGGCCCACGGCGAGCAATCCCTCGCAGGGCTCGGCCACCGCCGACTACTACGCCCTCACCCACTGGTCCTACATAGACGAGCTGGTGTTCTGGGGCGGCTCCTCGGGCGAGGGGCTGATCCTCGCGCCCAACGCCCCGATCGTGGACGCCGCCCACCGCCACGGCGTGCCCGTGCTCGGCAATGTGTTCCTGCCGCCGGTGGCCTACGGCGGGCAGTTGCAGTGGACCCGGGACCTGGTGCAGAAGGACTCCGCCGGGCGCTACCCGCTGGCCGCTCAACTCGTCGCCGTGGCACGGGCGTACGGCTTCGACGGCTGGTTCGTCAACGCCGAGACCGGCGGCGGCAACGCCGCCCTCGCCACCGACATGCTCGGCTTCCTGCGCGAGCTGAAGTCCCGGGCTGCGGCTGCCGGACAGCGGGTGACCTGGTACGACTCGATGACCGTGAACGGCACGGTGAGCTGGCAGGGGGCGCTCAACGCGCAGAACCAGCCCTTCTTCGAGCGAGCCGACGACATGTTCGTGGACTTCCGGTGGACCGCGAGCGGTCTGGCGTCCTCGGGGCAGCGGGCCGAGCAGATCAGGCGCGACCGGTACGAGCTGTGGGCGGGCGTCGATGTGGAGGCGAGCGGCTGGAACAAGTCCGTGAACTGGGACGCGATGGTGCCCAGGGACCGGGCCCATGTCGTGTCCGTCGGGTTCTACCGGCCCGAGTGGACCCGCAACCACCTCCCGGCGGACCGCACTCCGGGACAGTTCCACGCCGCCGACGACCGGTTCTGGAGCGGGCGTTCGCTGGATCCGGCCCGGCCGGACGCCACGGACAGCTGGCGGGCGCCGGCCGTGTCGGTGGCCGACCGGTCGACGGCGACGTCGCTGCCGTTCGCGAGCGTGTTCAACACGGGGCACGGGCTCAGGTGGTACGAGCGTGGGGCGGTGACTTCGTCGACGCCATGGAATCATCTCGGGTTGCAGGACCGGCTGCCCTCGCGGCGCTGGGTCGTGCACACCTCCGGCACCCGGCCCGCTGTGAACTTCGACTTCGCGGACGCCTGGTGTGGCGGCAGCAGTGTGCTTGTCGACGGTGAACTGACCGCGCCGACCGTGCTCGATGTGTACGCGACCCGGCTGCCGGTGGGTGTTGACACGGTTGTCGAGCTGACCCACCGGACCGACGGGGCCGACGCGGGCGCTGTGAACGTCGAGCTGGCCGTCGCCACCGCCGAGCCCGGCACTCCGGGGTCGACACCGCCGTACACCTATTTCCCTGTGAACTCGGTCAACAGCTGGGAGACGGCGACCGTACGGCTCACAGGGCTGACTGGCACGATACGGGCGATCGGGGTCCGGCTCACCCCGGCCGGTGGCAGCGCCGGCCCGGTGCGCTGGCGGCTCGGCGGGCTCGCCGTGCGGTCCGGGGCGGCCACGGCGCCCGCCACTCCCTCCGGACTGCGCGTCACCGGCGCGAGCGGCGGCGATCTGCGCCTCGTCTGGAACCCGGCGCCCGGCGACATACGCCACTACACCCTGCACCGCGTCCTCCCCGACGGCACCCGGCGCTTCCTCGGCGGCACCTGCCAGCGCGCCTACTTCGTGGCGGGACTGCGGCCCGAGCAGGGAGAGACGGCCGCGCGGTTCGAAGTGCGCGCGGTAGGGGAGCTGTACACCACATCAGCCCCCGCGACCGTGACCCACTCCTGGTAACCACCCCGCACCCGGACGACCTACGGAGCACCCCGCATGCATGACGACCGCAGCCTGGTCGAAGCCCGCCTCAAGCGCGTTCTCGACGAACGTGTCCGACCTGCCGTGTACCCCGAGTCCGTACCGCTGGAGGTGGCGGTGTGGCACGCGCCCGGCGAGCCTGTGCCGGTCGCCGAGGGACTCGCGGCCGAGCCCGAGCCGATCGAGGTGGGCGCCCGCTGGGGTGCTCCGTGGGGCACCAGCTGGTTCCGGGTCACCGGAACCGTCCCCGAGGCCTGGGCCGGGCGGACCGTCGAGGCGCTGCTCGACCTCGGCTTCGACGAGAACATGCCCGGCTTCCAGTGCGAGGGCCTGGTCTACCGGCCCGACGGCACCCCGGTGAAGGGCCTCAACCCGCGCAACCAGTGGGTGCGGATCGGCGCGCCCGTCGAGGGCGGCGAGGAGGTACGGCTGCACATCGAGGCCGCATCCAACCCGGTCATCCTCGACTACCGCCCCTTCCTGCCAACCCAGTTGGGCGACAAGAAGACCGCGGGAAGCGAGCCGCAGTACCGGCTCGTCCGGATGGATCTCGCCGTGTTCGACGAGACGGTGTGGGAGCTGGTGCTCGACCTGGAGGTGCTCGGCGAGCTGATGGCCGAGCTGCCCGCGGACTCCGCGCGCCGCTGGCAGATCCTGCGGGCGGTGGAGAAGGCGCTGGACGCCATCGACCTCCAGGACGTGAACGGCACGGCGGCGCAGGCGCGGGCACGTCTGGAGACGGTGCTGTCCGAGCCGGCCGTGCCCTCCGCCCACCGGATCAGCGCCGTCGGGCATGCGCACATCGACTCGGCGTGGCTGTGGCCGCTGCGCGAGACGGTCCGCAAGGTGGCCCGCACCACCGCCAACATGACCGCACTGCTGGAGGACGAGCCCGAGTTCGTGTTCACCATGTCCCAGGCACAGCAGTGGGCTTGGGTGAAGGAGCACCGGCCCGAGGTGTGGGCCCGGGTGAAGAAGGCGGTCGCGGACGGGCGGTTCGTGCCGGCCGGCGGGATGTGGGTGGAGTCGGACACCAACATGCCGGGCTCGGAGGCGATGGCCCGGCAGTTCGTGCACGGCAAGCGGTTCTTCCTCGACGAGTTCGGCATCGAGAACGACGAGGCGTGGCTGCCCGACACCTTCGGCTTCGCCGCCGGACTCCCGCAGATCATCAAGGCGGCCGGTGCCAAGTGGCTGCTGACGCAGAAGATCTCCTGGTCGCAGACGAACAAGTTCCCCCACCACACCTTCACCTGGGAAGGCATCGACGGCACCCGGATCTTCACCCACTTCCCGCCCGTCGACACCTACAACTGCTCCATGAAGGGCAGCGAGATCGCCCACGCTGCCCGGAACTTCAAGGACAAGGGCGTCGCCCGGCATTCGCTCGCGCCCACCGGCTGGGGCGACGGAGGCGGCGGCACCACGCGCGAGATGGTCGCCAAGGCGGCCCGGCTGCGCGACCTCGAAGGCTCGGCGACCGTGGTGTGGGAGACCCCGGCGGAGTTCTTCGCCAAGGCCGAGGCCGAGTACCCGAACCCACCGGTCTGGGTCGGCGAGCTCTACCTCGAACTCCACCGCGCCACCCTCACCAGCCAGGCGAGGACCAAGCAGGGCAACCGGCTCAGCGAACACCTCCTGCGCGAGGCCGAACTCTGGGCCGCGACGGCGGCCGTACGGACCGGATTCCCTTATCCGTACGAGGAGTTGGACCGGATCTGGAAGACGGTGCTGCTCCATCAGTTCCACGACATCCTGCCGGGCTCGTCCATCGCGTGGGTGCACCGGGAGGCGCGGGCGACTTACGAGCGGCTGGCGGGTGAGCTGACGGCGATCATCGACGCGGCCCAGCGTGCCCTCGCCGGCGACGGCTCGACCCCGCTGGTCTTCAACTCCGCCCCGCACATCCGCGAAGGAGTTCCGGCGGGCGGTGCGCGGACGCCGGTCAGCGAGGGCCGGACCACCGTCTCCGGGCGCCGCGACGGCGGACACGTCCTCGACAACGGACTGCTCAGGGTCGAGATCGACGCCCGGGGCCTGGTCGTCTCCGCCCACGACCACGACGCCGACCGCGAGACCATCGCCCCCGGCCGTGCCGGGAACCTCCTCCAACTCCACCCGGACTTCCCGAACATGTGGGACGCCTGGGACGTCGATGAGTTCTACCGGAACACGGTCACCGACCTCACCGACGTGGACGACATCGTCCCCGAGGGCGACGGGGTGCGCGTCACCCGGTCCTTCGGCGGCTCCCGCGTCACCCAACTGCTCTCCCTCGCACCGGGGGAGCGCCGGCTGCTGATCGACACGGAGGTGGACTGGCACGAGACGGAGAAGTTCCTCAAGCTCGCCTTCCCGCTCGACGTGCACGCCGAACGGTACGCGTCCGAGACCCAGTTCGGGCACTTCCACCGGCCCACGCACACCAACACCTCCTGGGAGGCGGCGAAGTTCGAGGCCTGCAACCACCGGTTCGTGCACCTGGAGGAGCCGGGCTGGGGCGTCGCGATCGTCAATGACTCGACGTACGGCCATGACGTGACCCGCACGGTCCGCACCGACGGCGACCTCGGCACGACCACGACGGTCCGCGTCTCCCTGCTCCGGGCCCCCCGCTTCCCGGATCCGGAGACCGACCAGGGCGTGCACCGCTTCCGCCACGCCCTGGTGCCGGGCGCGGGCATCGGCGACGCGGTCCGGGAGGGCTGGCGGGTCAATCTGCCCGAGCGGCGGCTCACCGGCGCCGGGGAGGTCGCCCCGCTGGTCGGCGTCGACCGGGACGCGGTCGTCGTCACCGCGGTCAAGCTCGCCGACGACGGCAGCGGGGACGTCGTCGTCCGGTTCCACGAGGCGCACGGCGGCCGCTGCCGCGCGACGCTCGCAGTCGGCTTCGAGGTCGCGGAGGTCGTCGCCACCGACCTGCTGGAGCGCCCGCTCGCCGACAGCCCGGTGGAGCGCGACGGCAACGGTGTCGCCGTACGACTGCGGCCGTTCGAGCTGGTGACCTTGCGGTTCAGGAGGGCAGAATCCGTGCTGTGAAGATCAACGCGCGGGAACTGAACCGGGCCACTCTCGGCCGTCAACTGCTGCTGCGCCGGGAACCGTTGGGCGTCGCCGATGCCGTACGGCGGATCCTGGCGCTCCAGGCGCAGCAGCCGGCGTCGCCGTATCTCGCGCTGTGGAACCGGCTCGACGGCTTCCGTCCGGCCGATCTCGACGCCGCCTTCGCCGACCGCACGCTGCTCAAGGCGACCCTGCTGCGGATCACCCTGCACGCTGTGCACGGCGAGGACTACCCGCTGGTCCGGGAGGCGATGCGGCCCACGCTGCACGCCACCCGGCTGGGCCACCGCTTCGCCGCCGCGGGGCTGACTCCGTCGGACGCGGCCGAACTGGAGCCGGGCCTGCTGGAGTTCGCGGGGGAGCCGCGGTCGAACGGCGACATGACGGCGTGGCTCGCGGAACGGGTCGGCGAGGAGAGGAAGGACGGGGCGTGGTGGGGGCTGCGGGCCTGGGCACCGCTGGTGCACTCGGTGACGGGTGGGCCCTGGTCGTTCGGCAACTCGCCCGCGTACGTCGCCGGGCCCGGGGACCGGTTCGAGGGCGGGCCCGACGAGGCGCTGCGGGCGCTGATCCCGCGCTATCTGGCGGCGTTCGGGCCCGCCTCGGTGACCGACGTGGCCCAGTTCGCCACCGTTCAGCGGGCCCGCGTCCGTACGGCGGTGGGCGCGCTCGGTGACTCCCTGGAGGAGCTGACGGGCCCCGACGGCACGGTCCTGTACGACGTCCCGGGCGCCCCCCGCCCGCCCGAGGACACCCCGGCCCCGCCCCGCCTGATGGCCATGTGGGACAGCGTGCTGCTCGCCCACGCCGACCGCAGCCGCGTGGTCCCGCCGGACTACCGCCCGCTGGTGACCCGCGTCAACGGCGACGTCCTGCCGACGCTTCTGGTCGACGGACAGGTCGCCGGGGTATGGCGCCCGGCGGAGGCGGGCGGAATCGAGGCGACGGCCTTCCACGAGCTGCCGCCCGAGGCGTGGGAAGGGCTGGCGGAGGAGGCCGCGGCCCTGGTGGAGCTGCTCGCCGAACGGGAGCCGCGGGTCTACAGCCGGTACGGCCACTGGTGGAAGAAGCTGCCGGAGGGTGAGGTGAGGGTGCTGGCCGGATAAGCGGTGCAGCTACTGGCCGATTGCGCCACCGCTCACCCCTCCAACTGCGCCCGCAACCACTCCTCGACCTCCCCCACATGCGCCGCCGCCGCAGCCCGCGCCGCCTCCGGATCACGGGCGACCAACGCCCGGTGAATCGCGGCGTGTTCGCGGCGCGTGCGGGTGAAGGCGCCCTCCTCCTGGTAGCCGCGCCAGACCCGGGCCCGGAAGGTGCGTGAGGACAGGCCCTCCAGGATCGCGGCCATCGTGTCGTTGCCCGCTGCCGCCGCGATCTCCCGGTGGAAGGCGAGGTCGTGGGCGAGGATCTGCTCGGGGTCGTCGGTGGCGTTCATGGCCTTCAAGTGCCGTTCGACCTCGGCGAGTTGGTCGGGTGTGATGCGCGCCGCGGCCAGTGCCGTCGCCGTCGACTCCAGGATCCGGCGCACCTCCAGCAGCTCCACCAGGCCCGGCCCCCGGGACAGGTCCGCGACCACCCCGAAGGTCTCCAGGAGGTCGCCCGCCTCCAGCCGTGTGACGTAGATGCCGCTGCCGTGCCGGGCCTCCAGCACCCCCATCACGGTGAGCGCCCGGATCGCCTCGCGCATCGAACTGCGGGAGATACCGAGCTGCGCCGCGAGATCACGCTCGGTCGGCAGCCGCTGCCCCGGCTCCAGACTTCCCTCGCCGATCAGCGCCTTGATCCGCTCGATCGCGCGCTGCGTCACGGTGCCCTTCTGCGGGGCCGTCCCCTCGTCCACGCGCTTCCTCCACTCGCCGGATGAGCCGAAGTGTAACCACCGAAGTGGTCCGACCACTCGGGGAGATTTCAAGGAAATCCGCTGTCGAAGGGTGTTCCGCCGTGTAAGTGGTCTGATAAGTATGCCGACATCTGCTCGTACACCCTCAACGAGGAGCCGCCCGATGCCCGGCAGGACAGTGCGCAAGCGGAACAGAATCCGGATGATTGGCCTGGCGCTGAGCACCTCGCTCGCGCTGGCCGCCTGTGGCAGCACCCAGGACAGCGCCGGATCCGCCGGCGGAGGTGGTGGTGGGGACGGGACCGGCAAGGTCGGCGTGATCCTCCCGCTGCTCACCTCGCCGTTCTGGCAGTCGTACAACGACTACGTGCCGAAGATGGCGAAGTCCGAGGACGTCGACGCGATGAAGACCGTCAACTCCAACAGTGACCCCTCCCAGCAGATCACCGACATCAACAACACCCTGAACCAGGGCGTGAAGGGCCTCGTCGTCGCCCCGCTGGACAGCGCCGCCATCGAGGCGGGCCTCGACCAGGCGGAACGCAAGGGTGTTCCGGTCGTCGCCGTGGATGTCGCCCCCGACCAGGGCAAGGTCGCCATGGTGGTGCGGGCCAACAACGTGTCGTACGGGGAGAAGGCCTGCCGGTACCTCGGCGAGCAGATACCGTCCGGCAAGGTCGTGCAGATCATGGGCGATCTGGCCTCGGTCAACGGCCGTGACCGCTCGGAGGCGTTCCGCGCCTGCGTGAAGCAGAACTTCCCGAAGCTGCAGGTGCTGGAGATCCCCGCCAAGTGGGAGTCGGACACCGCCGCAGCGAAGCTCGACACCCTGCTGAACGCCAACCCCGACGTCAAGGGCATCTACATGCAGGCCGGCGGCGTCTATCTCGCGCCCACCCTCCAGACCCTGAAGTCCAAGGGCCTGCTGAAGAAGGCCGGCCAGGCGGGCCACATCACCATCGTCTCCAACGACGGCATCCCGCAGGAGTACGACGCCATCCGCAAGGGCGAGATCGACGCCACCGTCTCCCAGCCCGCCGACCTCTACGCCAAGTACGGCATGTACTACATCAAGGCCGCGATGCAGGGGAAGACGTTCAAGCCCGGCCCCACCGACCACGACTCCACCATCGTCGAACTGCCGGGCGGCAACCTGGAGGACCAGCTGCCCGCGCCGCTGGTCACCAAGGAGAACGTCGACGACCCCGAGCTGTGGGGCAACACGGTCGGATGAACACCCCACTTGTCGAGGCCCGGGGCATCGTCAAACGCTACGGCCCCACCACCGCCCTCGCCGACGGCCGCCTCACCGTCCTGCCCGGCGAGTCCCACGCCCTGGTCGGCCGCAACGGCGCCGGAAAGTCCACCCTGGTCACCGTCCTCACCGGACTCCAGGCCGCCGACCAGGGCGGGGTCCGCTTCGACGGCGAACCCGCCCCCGCCCTCGCCGACCGTGACGCCTGGCGCCGCAAGGTGGCCTGCGTCTACCAGAAGCCCACCGTCGTCCCCGAACTGACCGTCGCCGAGAACCTGTTCATCAACCGGCAGCCCCTCCACCACGGCCTGATCAGCTGGCGCCGGCTGCGTGCCGAGGCCGCCTCGCTCCTGGACACCTGGGACGTGCGCGTCGACCCCGAGGCCCGCACCGGCGACCTCAAGGTCGAGGACCGTCAAATGGTGGAGATCGCGCGCGCGTTGAGCTTCGGCGCCCGCTTCATCGTCCTCGACGAGCCCACCGCGCAGCTCGACAAACGGGAGATCGAGCGGCTCTTCACCCGCATGCGGGCGCTCCAACAGTCCGGTGTCACCTTCCTGTTCATCTCGCACCACCTCCAGGAGGTGTACGAGGTGTGCCAGACCGTCACCGTGCTCAGGGACGCCCGCTGGATCGTCACCGCTCCCGTCGCCGACATGCCGCGCGCGGCCCTGGTCGAGGCCATGGCCGGAGAGACCGTCGCCGAACAGGCCGTCCACGCAAGGGAGTCCAACGACTCCGCGCCGGTCCTGCTCGACGTGCGCGGCCTCACCTCCGACGCCTACCGGGACGTCGAGCTCACCGTCCGCCGCGGCGAGGTCGTCGGCCTCGCCGGGATCAGCGGCAGCGGCAAGACCGAGCTGGCCGAGTCGCTCACGGGACTGCACACCCCCACCAGCGGCACGGCTCAACTGGACGGAAGGCAGCTCCCGTTCGGTGACGTACGGGCGGCCCTGGAGGCCGGGGTCGGGTTCGTGCCGCGCGACCGGCACGCCCAGGGGCTGGTCTTCGGCATGACCATCGGCGACAACGCCACGCTGAGCGTTCTGGATCGGCTCGGCCGCTTCGGCTTCGTCCGCACCGACCGCAGACGCGACTTCGCCGCCGGGCTGATCGAACGCCTCGACATCCACACCGAGGGCCCCGACCAGCCCGTCTCCGATCTGTCCGGCGGCAACGCGCAGAAGGTCGTGATGGCCCGCGCCCTCGCCTCCGAGCCCCGTCTGCTGGTCCTGATCAACCCCACCGCGGGCGTCGACGTGAAGTCGAAGCAGTCCCTGCTCGCCCGCGTCGACACCGCCCGCGACGACGGAACCGCCGTACTCGTCGTCTCCGACGAACTCGACGACCTGCGCCGCTGCGACCGGGTCCTGGTCCTCTTCCACGGCCGGGTGGTCGCCGAGCACCCGGCGGGCTGGCAGGACCGTGACCTGATCGCCTCCATCGAAGGAGTGGCCCATGGCTGACACGAAAGCCGTGCCCATGAAGGAGCCGGTGACCGTGCCGCCCGACACCCGCTCCGCACGCACCGTTCTGCTCCGCCGGGCCCGCGAACTCGCCCTGCTGCCCGCCCTGTTGGTCGTCGTCGTGATCGGCGCCTTCGTCAACGACTCGTTCCTCACCGAGAACAACATCATCTCCATCCTCGGCTCCTCGGCCGCGCTGGCGATGGTGGTCCTGGCCGAGGCACTGGTCCTGATCACCGGCAAGTTCGACCTGTCCCTGGAGTCCGTCGTCGGCATCGCCCCCGCGATCGGCGCGCTGCTGGTCCTCCCGGCGGCGCAGGCGGGCTTCGGCACCGAACTGCCCACGGGCCTGGCCATGGTGGCGATCGTGCTGGTCGGTGCCGCGATCGGCCTGTTCAACGGGCTGCTGGTGGTGAAGCTGAAGCTCAACGCCTTCATCGTCACCCTCGCGATGCTGATCATCCTGCGCGGCGTCCTGGTCGGCGCGACCAAGGGCAAGACGCTCTTCGACATGCCGGACGCGTTCTTCTCCCTGGCCACCACCACCTTCCTGCGCGTCCCGCTCTCGGCCTGGGTGGCCGGGCTCTCCTTCGCCGTGGTGGGCACCTTCCTCCGCTACCACCGCCTCGGCCGCTCCCTCTACGCCATCGGCGGCAACCCCGACGCCGCCCGCGCGGCCGGCATCCGGGTGGACCGCGTGATGCTCGGGGTGTTCGTCACCGCCGGTCTGCTCGCGGCGGTCGGCGGCATCATGAAGACCGGCTACGTCGGCGCCATCAATGCCAACCAGGGCCAGAACATGATCTTCACGGTGTTCGCGGCCGCGGTGATCGGCGGGATCAGCCTCGACGGCGGCAAGGGGACCATGTTCGGCGCCCTGACCGGCGTACTGCTGCTCGGCACCGTCGACAACATGCTCACCCTCGCCCAGGTGCAGCCGTACTGGATCCAGGCCATCTACGGCGGAATCATCCTGCTCGCCCTCATGATCGCCCGGCTGACCACGGGCCGCGCACAGGACTGACCCCCCGCAACCGAGTGAAAGGCACTCCGTGTCCCCAAGCCCTGCCCGCGTCACGGCGATAGACACCTATGACATCCGCTTCCCCACCTCGCGCGAGCTCGACGGCTCCGACGCGATGAACCCGGACCCCGACTACTCGGCCGCCTATGTGGTGCTGCGCACCGACGCGGCCGACGGACACGAGGGGCACGGGTTCACCTTCACCATCGGGCGGGGCAACGAGGTCCAGGTCGCCGCGATCGCAGCGCTGCGCGGGCATGTCGTGGGACGGGACGTCCATGAACTGTGCGCCGATCCGGGGACGTTGAACCGCGACCTGATCGGGGACAGCCAACTGCGCTGGCTGGGCCCCGAGAAGGGCGTGATGCACATGGCGATAGGCGCGGTCGTCAACGCCGTTTGGGACCTGGCCGCCAAGCGCGCCGGGAAGCCGCTGTGGCAACTGCTCGCCGACGCCGAACCGGAGTGGATCGTCCGCCAGATCGACTTCCGGTATCTCACCGACGCGCTGACGCCTGAGGAGGCCCTGGAGATCCTTCGCCGGGGACGCGAGGGCGCCACCGGAAGACA
Organism: Streptomyces cinnabarinus; assembly: GCF_027270315.1. Lineage (NCBI taxonomy): Bacteria > Bacillati > Actinomycetota > Actinomycetes > Kitasatosporales > Streptomycetaceae > Streptomyces > Streptomyces cinnabarinus. The sequence goes on from NZ_CP114413.1 coordinate 7,836,748, forward strand.
CGCCCGCCTGAAAGAACGCGGCTACCCCGCCTACACCACCTCCGCCGGCTGGCTCGGCTACGACGACGTCAAGCTCGCCCGGCTCGCCGCCGAGGCCGTCGCCGCCGGCTTCCGGCAGATCAAGCTCAAGGTCGGCGCCGACCTCGACGACGACATCCGGCGCTGTCGGGTCGCCCGCTCGGTCGTCGGCCCCGACATCCGGCTCGCCATCGACGCCAACCAGCGCTGGGACGTCCCCGAGGCGATCCGCTGGACCACCGCACTCGCCGAGTTCGACCCGTACTGGATCGAGGAGCCCACCAGCCCCGACGACGTCCTCGGCCACGCGGCCATCCGCAAGGCCGTCGCCCCGGTGAGGGTCGCCACCGGTGAACACGTCCACAACCGCGTCGTGTTCAAGCAACTGCTCCAGGCGGGCGCCCTCGACATCGTCCAGATCGACGCGGCCCGTGTCGGCGGCGTCAACGAGAACCTCGCCATCCTGCTGCTCGCGGCCAGGTTCGGCGTCCCGGTCTGCCCGCACGCCGGCGGGGTCGGCCTGTGCGAACTCGTCCAGCACCTGTCGATGTTCGACTACGTGGCGGTCACCGGCACCACCGAGAACCGGGTCATCGAGTACGTCGATCATCTGCACGACCACTTCCTCGACCCGGTGGTGATCCGCGAGGGTCACTACACGGCACCCACCGCGCCGGGCTTCTCGGCGGCCATGCGCCCCGAGTCGATCGCGCGGTACACCTTCCCGGACGGCGCCTTCTGGGCCGCCGACCTCAAGGCGCAGCAGAAGGGGCACGCGGCATGAGCGACTTCGAGGGACTCAGCGCGCTGGTGACAGGAGGCGCCTCAGGCATCGGCCGGGCCACGGCGGAACTCCTGGCGGCGCGCGGCGCCCGGGTCGCCGTGCTCGACCTCGACCCGGCCTCCGCCTCCGTTGGCAAGCCGCTCCTCGCATACCGCGCCGACGTCAGCGACGACACATCCGTCCGGGAGGCGGTCGCCGCCGCCGTCGCCGACCTCGGCGGACTGGACGCACTGATCAACAACGCGGGCATCGGCGCCCAGGGCACCGTCGAGGACAACGACGACGACGAATGGCACCGCGTCCTCGACGTCAACGTCGTCGGCATGGTCCGCACGGCCCGCGCCGCCCTTCCGCACCTGCGCCGGTCGCGGCACGCGGCGATCGTCAACACCTGCTCCATCGCCGCCACCGCCGGGCTCCCGCAGCGCGCCCTGTACAGCGCGACCAAGGGCGCCGTGTACTCCCTCACCCTCGCGATGGCCGCCGACCACGTCCGCGAGGGCATCCGCGTGAACTGCGTCAACCCCGGTACGGCGGACACCCCGTGGATCGGCCGTCTGCTCTCCAAGGCCCCCGACCCGGCCGCCGAACGCGCCGCCCTGGAGGCCCGCCAGCCCACCGGCCGACTGGTCTCCGCCGCCGAAGTCGCGGGTGCCATCGCCTATTTGGCGAGTCCGCTGTCCGGCGCCACCACCGGCACCGCCCTCGCGGTCGACGGCGGTATGCAGGGCTTGCGCCTTCGGCCGGTGAGCCAATGACCGCCCTCGGCCTCGGCGCCGCCGCCCTCGGCAACCTCTACACCGAGGTCACCGAGGAACAGGCGCACGCGGCGGTCGACGCCGCCTGGGAGCACGGCATCCGCTACTTTGACACGGCCCCGCACTACGGCCTCGGCCTCTCCGAGCGCCGCCTGGGCGCGGCCCTGCGGGAACGGCCCCGCGAGGAATACCGGATCTCGACGAAGGTGGGCCGCCGCCTGGAGCCGTCCGACCTGGGCGGCGACGACCTGGCGCACGGCTTCGCCGTACCCGCCACCCACCACAGGGTCTGGGACTTCACCGCCGACGGCATACGACGCGCCCTGGACGCCAGCCTGGAACGGCTCGGCCTCGACCGCGTGGACATCGTCTACCTCCACGACCCCGACGACCACGCCGAGGAAGCGTTCCGCGCGGGCTACCCGGCGCTGGAGCGGCTGCGCGCCGAGGGCGTGGTCGGCGCGATAGGCGCCGGGATGAACCAGGCGGAGATGCTGACCCGCTTCGTCCGCGACACCGACGTCGACGCGGTCCTCTGCGCGGGCCGCTACACCCTCCTCGACCGGACCGCGCTCGCGGAACTGCTGCCCGCCGCCCAGGAGCGGGACGTGGACGTGGTGATCGGCGGCCCCTTCAACTCAGGTCTGCTGGCGGATCCGAGACCGGGAGCGACGTACAACTACACCCAGGCACCGGCCGCGTTGATCGACCGCGCCCTGCGCCTCAAGAAGCTCGCCGAGCGCCACGGCGTCACTCTGCGCGCCGCCGCCCTGGCCTTCTGCGCGGCCCATCCGGCGGTCACCGGCGTGTTGGTCGGCGCCCGTTCGGCCGAGGAAGTGCGCGACTGCGCCGAGCAGTTCGCGACACCGGTACCCGAAGCCTTCTGGCAGGAGCTGCGCGACCTCCCCGAGGAGCCGTCATGAGAGTCGCTCTGCACACCAGGGTCCGCGCCGACCGCGTCGCCGACTACGAGGCAGCGCATCGTGAGGTCCCGGCCGAGCTCACGGCCGCCATCCGGGCCGCGGGCGCCACTTCCTGGACGATCTGGCGCAGCGGCAGCGACCTGTTCCACGTCCTGGAGTGCGCGGACTACGCCCGGCTCCTCGCCGAGCTGGAGCGACTCCCCGTCAACGTGGCCTGGCAGGCACGCATGGCCGAGCTGCTGGACGTCGTGCACGACTACTCCGGCACGGGCGCGGACGCCGGGCTGCCCGTCGTCTGGGAGCTGCCATGACGGTCGACGCGCATGTGCACGTGTGGGACCTGTCCGTGCGGGACCAGGACTGGATCGCCCAAGGCAGCCCGATCCGGCGGGACTTCACGGTCGCCGACCTTGAGCCCGAGGCCCGCGCGGCAGGCGTCGACCGGGTGATCCTCGTCCAGACCGTCACCGTTCGCGAGGAGACCCCGGAGTTCCTGGCCCTGGCCGCCGCCCACGACCTCATCGCCGGGGTGGTGGGCTGGACCGACCTGACCGCGCCCGGCGTCGCCGAGGAACTCGCCCGGCTGCGCGAACTCCCCGGCGGGCACCGCCTGAAGGGCATCCGCCACCAGGTCCAGGGCGAGCCGGACCCGCGGTGGCTGCTGCGGCCGGACGTCCAGCGAGGGCTGGCGGCCGTGGCCGACGCGGGACTCGTGTACGACCTGGTGGTCCTGCCCCACCAGCTCCCCGCCTGTGCCGAGGCCGCGGCGACCCTGCCCGGACTCACCTTCGTCCTGGACCACTTGGGCAAACCCCCGGTGGCCGCCGGCGCCCTCGACCCCTGGGCGAGCGGCCTCCGCGCCCTGGCCGCGCTGCCCAACACCGTCGCCAAGCTCTCCGGCCTGCTCACCGAGGCCGACCCCGGCTCCTGGAGCGTCGCGGGACTGCGCCCGTACGCCGACACGGCCCTCGACGTCTTCGGCCCGGACCGGCTGATGTACGGCTCGGACTGGCCGGTGTGCACGCAGGTCGCCGCATACCACCAAGTCATCAACATCTCGGCTGAGTTGACAGCCGGGCTCGACGAGCGCGAGAAGGAGGCGGTCCTCGCGCGCACCGCGTCCCGCGTCTACGGCGTGTGAACTCCGCTGTCCCGCCGGCCGACCCGGGGCGCGGCGTTACGGACGGACGCGCTCCGCCGCCAGCCGGGTCGGCGGCAGATACTCCCGTACATACGTCCGTTCCCAGCAGGCCCCCGTCTCCCGCAACTCCCGCCAGGTGGTGTAGCGGTAGCGGAAGAGACGGGCGCGGACGAAGCGGGGCGGCGCGTCGGGCGGGAAGGGGGAGCTGCGCAGCAGCTTCAGCGTGGCCCGGTCGTTCTCCAGCAGCCGCTCCACCAGCGTGCCGAACCAGGAACCCGCGTACGCGGGCGACAGCGCCGCGAACCACATCAGCCAGTCGAGCCGGAGATGATACGGCGCGAACTGCCGCGGCCAGCGCCGGGGATCGCCGGGCTTGCCCTTGAACTCGTACTCCCGCCAGTCGGAGTCCGCACGCGGTACGTCGTCGGCGGTGCCCTCGATGACCACCTCGTAGCGGACCCGGCTGACGCTGCCGAACGCGCCGTAGGTGTTGACCAGATGGAGCGGGTCGAAGGAGCGGTTCATTACCTGACGACGGGAGATCATGTTGCGCACCGGGCGGTAGCCGAGGGCGAGCAGCAGCGCGGAGACCGTCAGCACGACGGCCGAGTACCACACAGGCGCGTCCGGCACCGAGGGCGCGGTGTCCGGGAGCCGGAGCGCGGACAGGGCCAGCGCGATGGTGATCCAGTTCAGCCAGGAGAAGTTGCCCGACAGCACCAGCCACAGCTGGGTGAGGATCATCAGGGAAGCGGCTGCCGTGGCGACGGGCTGCGGGGTGAACAGCAGGAATGGCACGACGAGTTGGGTGACGTGGTTGGCGGCCGCCTCGACGCGGTGCAGCGGCCGGGGGAGATGGTGGAAGAACCAGCTCAGCGGGCCGGGCATCGGCTGGGTCTCGTGATGGTGGTACAGACAGGTCAGCTTCCGCCAGCAGTCGTCACCGCGCATTTTGATCAGCCCCGCCCCGAACTCGACGCGGAACAGGATCCAGCGCAGCAGGAACAGCACCACGATCGGCGGGGCCACCTCGTCGTTGCCGAGCAGGACGGCCAGGAAGCCCACCTCCAGCAGCAGGGACTCCCAGCCGAAGGAGTACCAGGTCTGGCCGACGTTCACGATCGACAGGTACAGCGCCCACGGCACCAGCCACAGCAGCATGGCGCCCCACAACGGAAGCAGCGCGTCCACGCCCGCGAGCAGCGCCGCCGACACCGCACAGCCCGCCCAGGCGCACACCGCGAAGAACCGGTCCGAGTAGTGGAGGTGGAACAGGCTCGGCGCCACCTTGAACGGCAGCCGGGACAGATACCGCGGCACGGGCAGCAGGCCCCGCTCGCCGATCAGCGCGCGGAACTGGAGCGCCGCCGTCAGGAACGCGACCAGATACAGCGCGGCCAGGGCCCGCTGGAAGACCAGCCGGCTCAGCCAGTACTCGGATGCGGTGAACCACTCCACGGTCTGCGCTCCTCGCGTCCATTGTCCCGCCGACAGCCTCCGGCCTCCGGTCACTCCGTGTGCCCGGCCGCTCCGGTTGCGTAACCCAAGTGGGTGAAGCAGACAATAGTGACGAACTGCCCGAAGAGAGGCGGGAGAACGAGGTGCGAACCCCCACCGGAATCCTGGTCACGGCCTGCGTGCTCACCGTGGCGCTCCTGGCCACCGGCTGCGCCGGAGACGGCGACAGGGGCTCGGCGGCTAGCGAGGAGCTGTTCCTCCAGCCCGTCGCGGCCGCGGGGCCGGACCCCTTCACGGACTCCACCGCCACCTCGACGGCCACCCCGCCGCCGGTCACCCGAACGCCGCAGCCGGCCTCCGGCGGCGTCCGCTCCTACTCCGGGTCCACCCCGGGGCTCTACGGCGGCCAGGAGCGCGTCGGCAGCTGCGATGTGCACCGCCAGATCGGGTACCTCACCGCCGACGCGGGCAGGGGGCGCGCCTTCGCCGGGGCCGCGGGCATCTCCCGCGCCGGGATCCCGGACTACCTGCGCGGTCTCGCCCCGGTCGTGCTGCGCGCCGACACTCGGGTCACCAATCACGGGTACCGCGGGGGCGGGGCCTCCACCTACCAGTCCGTCCTCCAGGCCGGCACCGCCGTCCTCGTCGACAACCACGGCCTGCCCCGGGTGCGCTGCGCCTGCGGCAACCCGCTGGAGGCGCCGCGGGCGATGCCGGGGAACCCGGGCGCCAAGGGCGGCGCGTGGTCCGGCTACCGGCCCGAACGGGTCGTCGTGGTGACTCCGGCGCCCCGGATCATCGCCCACATCACGATCATCAACGTCGTCACCAACGCCTGGATCGAACGGCGGATCTGGCACGAGGTCCATCACGACCGGCCCGTCCCGCGCCCGGAACCGCTGAGTCCGACTCCCGTGCCGGAGGCCAGCCTGTCGCCGCTCCCGGAGCACAGCCTGTCCCCGAGCGACGAGAGTGCCGAGCCCTTCGACGAGAGCACTGATCCCTTCGACGAGAGCACGGACCCCTCCGACGAGCGCACCGGCTCCACGGACACCCCGCTCGCACCCACGCTCACCCCGGAGGACACCGGGGACACCGGCACCGTGCCGACCGTGCCCGACTTCGACACCACCGTGCCCGAGGAGCCCGAGACCTTCCCCGACTCCCCGGACGAGATCGGTCCCGAGTCGGTGCCCGAGACGCCCGACCTGCCCGACGGGGGCGGGCTGATCCCCGACGTCCCGGAGGACCCGTCCGCCTCCGGGAGCATTTTCGGCAGCCCGACGGACGTGTTCACCGGATGAACGGACGTCGTCGCCGGGCGACCGGTCGAAGAATCGGACAAATCCTGGCAAGGTGGGCCCATGGTTGATCGGGGAGCGAGCGCCCTGTCACTCCCGGACGACTGGCCCGCCCACCCGGACCCGATCCTGGCGCTCAACCGCATGGGCAGCTTCGACTGGGACCTGGACAACGGTCTGTTCCACATGGACGCCCAGGCCCACGAGGTCTTCGACCTGCGCCCCGAGGAGTACGACGGCCGCCCCGAGAGCCTCGCCGTCCGGGTCCCGATAACGGAGGGCCACCGCCTGGACACGATGGTCGCCCAGGCGATGAAGGACGGCAGTGAGAACTACGGCGCCTACTTCCGCATCCGCCGCCGCGACGGCTCCCTGCGCTGGACCCACACCCAGGGCTACATCCGGCGCGACACGACGGGCCGCCCGCGCCGCATCATCGGCATCGTCCGGGACGCCACCCAGGAGCTGAGCGAGAGCGCGGAGCGCCGTGACCGGGCCCAGCTGGACGAGGCCCGCCGCCGGCAGACCAGCGTGGTCGAGCTGACCACGGCCGCGCTCGCGCACGCCCGCACCGTCCAGGACGTCATCGACGTGCTGAAGGACACCCACGGCCTCACCCATCTGGGCGCCACCAGCCTGGTCATGGGGCTGGTCGAGGCGGGCCGCATCCGGCTGATCGCCGAGGGCCCCGCCGGAAGCTTCGTCCCCGGCACCCGGATCACCGGCATCGAGGAGCCGTATCCGATGAGCGAGGTCGTCCGGACCCTCGCCCCGCGGTTCATCGAGTCACCGCAGGAGTTCGCCGACGGCTACCCCGTCCTGTGGCCGCACATCACCGACCTGGACATCACCTCGGCCGCCTATCTGCCGCTGATCGCCCAGGCCCGGCCGATCGGCGCCATGGGCCTGCTCTACAGCGACCGGCACGGCTTCTCGCCCGAGGAGCGCAACGTCCTGGTCGCCCTCGGCAGCAGCATCGCGCAGAGCCTGCAACGGGCGATGTTCTACGAGCAGGAGAAGGACCTGGCCACCGGACTCCAGCAGGCCATGCTGCCGCGCACCATCCCGAGCGTCCCCGGCGCCGACATCGCCGTCCGCTACCGGGCCGGCACCGCGGCGGGCACCCTCGGCCGGGACATCGGCGGTGACTGGTACGACCTGATCCCGCTGCCGGGCGGCCGGGTCGGCGCGGTCATCGGCGACGTCCAGGGCCATGACACGCACGCCGCCGCCGTCATGGGCCAGCTCCGGATCGTGCTGCGCGCCTACGCGGCCGAGGGGCACACCCCCGCGACGGTGATGGCCCGCGCCTCCGTCTTCCTCCACGAGCTGGACACCGACCGGTTCGCGACCTGCCTGTACGCGGAGGCGGACCTGGCGACCGGCGTGGTGCAGGTGGTGCGCGCCGGGCACATCGACCCCCTGGTCCGGGAGCCCGACGGAATCTGCCGTCGGGTGGTCGTGGAGGGCGGGCTGCCGCTCGGTCTGTCCGCCGAGTTCGGGCGTCTCGAGTACCCGGTGCGGACCCTGGAGCTGGACCCCGGCCACACGCTGCTGCTGTGCACCGACGGGCTGGTGGAGCTGCCCGGCGTCGACCTCGACGAGGGCATGCACGCGCTGACCGCCCTCGTCGCCCACGGCCCCGACGATGTGCGCAAGCTCGCCGACCGGCTGATCGAAGTGGCCGAGGAGCGCGGCGGCGACGACGATGTGGCGCTGCTCCTGCTGCGCCGCCGGGGTGTGGCCAGTCCGCAGACCGGCGGCCGGCTCCAGCAGCATGTGGCGCCGGGCGACCCGGAGGCCCTCACCCAGGCCCGGCACATGATCCGCGCCGCCGTGCGCGCCTGGGGCTCCGGCGAGCGGGCCGACGAGATCGAGCTGGTCGCCGACGAGCTGATCACCAACGCCCTGATGCACACCGAGGGCTCCGCGATCGTCACCCTGCGAGTCCTGACCGGCGCCGACGTACGCCTGCGGGTGGAGGTGGAGGACTCCTCCAGCGCCCTGCCCCGACGCCGCGAGGCAGGCGCCGACGGCGTCTCCGGCCGCGGCCTCCTCCTGGTCGAGCTCCTCACCGACGTATGGGGCGTGGAAGCGCGCGGCACCGGAAAGTGCGTGTGGTGCGAGTTCATGGTCCCGGGCCGGAACTGAGAGCCTGCGTCACCCGAGTGGCACCCTGGACCCATGCCGGAACTCCCCGAGGTCGAAGCGCTGAAGGACTTCCTCACCGAGCATCTGGTCGGCCATGAGATCGTCCGGGTGCTGCCGATGGCGATCAGCGTCCTCAAGACGTACGACCCACCCCTCACCGCGGTCGAGGGCCGTGAGGTCACCGCGGTGCGCCGGCACGGCAAGTTCCTGGACCTTCAGACGGCGGGCGGCCCCCACCTGATCACCCATCTCGCCCGCGCCGGATGGCTCCACTGGAAGGACCGCCTCCCCGACGGCCCGCCCAGACCCGGAAAGGGCCCGCTGGCCCTGCGGGTCGCCCTGGAGACCGGCGAGGGCTTCGACCTGACCGAGGCGGGCACCCAGAAGCGCCTGGCGGTCTACGTGGTCCAGGACCCCCAACAGGTCCCGGGCATCGCCCGCCTGGGCCCGGACCCGCTGGCGGACGACTTCGACGAGCCCCGCCTCGCCGCCCTCCTCAAGGACGAGCGCCGCCAGATCAAGGGCGCCCTGCGCGACCAGTCCCTGATCGCCGGCGTCGGCAACGCCTACAGCGACGAGATCCTGCACGCGGCGAAGATGTCCCCGTTCAAACTGGCCGCGAAGCTGACCCCGCAGGAGACGAGCACCCTGTACGAGGCCCTGCGCACGACCCTGACGGAAGCGGTGGACCGCTCACGGGGCCTTGCGGCGGGACGTCTGAAGGCGGAGAAGAAGAGCGGCCTGCGCGTCCACGGCCGCACCGGCGAACCCTGCCCGGTCTGCGGCGACACCATCCGCGAGGTCTCCTTCAGCGACTCCTCCCTCCAGTACTGCCCCACCTGCCAGACAGGCGGCAAGCCACTGGCGGACCGGAGGATGTCGCGGCTGCTGAAGTAGCGGCTCAGCTGCTCTCCAGCGTCACCAGATGCTCCCCGTCCGAGGTGCGCAGCTCGTAGCGGGCGATCTCGTCGGGGTGGAAGGCGGCGGCGCCCATCATGGTGTTCTCGCGGGCGTCGTGGCGGGCGGTCGTCCAGCTGGTGACCATCTGCTCCGAGCCGTCCGTGCCGATGGCGATCAGCCGGCAGGCGCGGGGCCCGGCGCCGTCCTTGACCTTCAGCTCGACCTGGGTGCCCCACGGCTCGTTCTCGGCGGTGACCTGGGCCCACACCCCCGAGCGTTCGTCGGTGGCGTCGACCTTGCGGGCCGCCGACGCGCTGTCCGCCGTCAGCATGGCGACCCCGGGGGACGCCAGCGCCACCGCCGCCGAGGCGGCCAGGCCGAACAGCAGACGTCGGCGGCGCATCCGGCTCCGGCCCGCCATCTCGCCCAGCAGCCGGTCCAGCAGCCGGGGGCCGGGCTTGGCCATCGGGTGCACGGCGCGCGGGGTGGCCCGGCGGTACAGCATCAACTGCCGGGTGGCGGGCCCGAATTCCGTCACGTGTGCCGCACAGCTGGGGCACTCCATGAGGTGATCCTCGAAGCGGAAGGCGTCCGCCTCGTCCAGCACGCCGAGCGCGTACGCGGCGACGTCGCGATGCCTCTCCAGGGACCTCATGCTGAATCCTCGGTGCCGTTGGGTGTGGGGTGGGTTACTCCTTGCTCCCACCGGTACGCACGTGACCGCCGAATCACTCAAGGCACACACAGAATCGCAACCAACGGATTCGGAGCCGCCGGGGCGGCGGATTGGTCCCGTAGCGGAAAAATTTTCCGAACGGCCTCCGCGGACCCCGAGCGCGGCCCCGTCTAGAAGAGGTGGATCGCCAAGTGCCCGAGCGGAAGACCCAGTTGCCAGGCCGGGGTCCACACCTTCGGGCCCTCGTCCTCGGTGCCCGGCGCGCCGCCGCCGGGCACCGCGTTGAGGTCGGGGGCGAGCAGCTCGGTCTCCTCCAGCCAGCGCCAGGCGGCCTCGGCGAGGTCCAGGTCGGGCGTGGGCCCCCCGGACTCGATCGCCGTGGCGGCGAGGTTCGCCATCCGCTCGCGCACCCAGTCCTGCCACGGCTGGTCGTACGCCGTCAGCGACAGCCAGGTGTCGAGCTGGGAGACGACCCGGATGCCGGAGAGTTCACCACCGGTGTCCGACAGGAAGATCGTCAACGCCAGCGCGTCCCGCCCGGCGCGGAACTCGAAGGACGTCGGCGGCATCAGATCGCCGGTGCGCAGCAGCTCGTCGGCGATGTACTCGGCGTACAACCACGCCATGGGGACGGTCAGTTCACCGCCACCGGTGCCGTCCGTGCTCTCTTGGCCTCTGTGCAGCATCCCTTCCTGCCTTCCTCCGGTGCGTACGCGTCGCCCGACACCGGGCTCCCAGTGCGGAACACGGATGAAGACAGCCGATTACTCAACCATGGTCCTCAGCAAGGCGCTTTACGGAGGTTTGACTCAGCCATTGGTTTCACCGCAGGTCGGCCGCGTATCCCGGAAGCACCCTGCGCAGGGCGCGCAGCGCGTAGTACGCGCGGGACTTCACGGTACCGGGCGGGATGCCGAGGGCCTGCGCCGCTTCCGCCACACTGGCACCCTGGAAGTACACCAGCACCAGGACTTCACGGTGCTCCGGAGTGAGTGTCTTCACAGCCTCGCGCACATCGAGGGCCGCCGCCGCCCGTTCGGCGTGATCGGCACAGACCCGCGCGTTCTCCAGGATCGCGTCGCCGACCTCGGGCGGCCGCGCCTGCCGGGCCCGCCGCGCGTCGATCGCGAGCCGCCGGCCGACGGTGAGCAGCCAGGGCCGTACGGAGTCGAAGTCGTCGGCGCGCAGGGCCTCGGGATGCTGCCAGGCGCGCACGAGCGTCTCCTGGACCAGGTCCTCGGCGCGCTGCCGGTCCCCGTCGCAGAGCCTGAGCAGCAGCGCGAAGAGAGGCCGGCCGTGCTCCCGCTGCAGTGCGGCGAGCTCGTGCTCGGCGGTCGTCGTCCCGTTGATGAGAGTGGTTCCGGCCGTCATGGCCGTATGGCATCGCAGGGCGCCGTCCGTGGACAGATCGCGCACACGGGTCTGCGACGGACGGTCGATCGCGTCGACGAACGGTTCGACGAACGGTCCCGGCCACCGTTCGCGCTGGGCCGGACGGGCTAAGGGGCGTGTCGGAACCAGGTACCGATGCGTCGCGATTCTTACCTATTGATGTGTAAATACGACCACATCGGGGTGAGTGATGATCGCACGCAGTCGACAGGTGGCCCTGGCCCTGACGGCCCTCCTCGCCGCGGGCGCGGCCTGCCAGGCCGACCGGCACGAGTCACCGGGGCGTCCCGCCCCCTCCGCCGCGGGTGCCCGTGGCTTCACCCTCGTCGCCTCCGGCGACGTCCTCCCGCACAGCTCCGTCATCGACCGGGCCCGCTTCGACGCGGGCGGCTCGGGCTATGACTTCCGCCCCATGCTGGCCGGGGCGAAACCCCTGGTCGACCGCGCCGATCTGGCCCTGTGCCACATGGAGACGGTCTACGGCGCGGACGGCGACTACACCGGCTACCCCGCCTTCAAGTCCCCGCCCGAGGTCGCCGCCGGCCTCGCCGCCACCGGCTACGACGGCTGCTCCACCGCCTCCAACCACAGCCTCGACGACGGCGCCGAGGGCATCCGCCGCACCCTGGACGCCCTCGACCGGGCGGGCGTACGGCACGCCGGATCCGCGCGCACCGAGGCCGAGGCCCGTACGGTCACCGTGCTGCGCGCGGGCGAGGCCCAGGTGGCGCACCTCGCCTACACCTACGGCACCAACGGCTATCCGCTCCCGGCCGGTCAGCCCTGGGCCGTGAACCTGATCGACGAGGCCCGGATCCTCGCCGACGCCCGCACCGCCCGCCGGGCCGGCGCCGACGTGGTCGTCGTCTCGCTGCACTGGGGCACCGAATGGCAGGACGAGCCCGACCGGCAGCAGCTGACCCTGGCCCGCTCCCTCACCGCCGCGCGCACCGGCGAGCGTCCCGACATCGACCTGATCCTCGGCACCCACGCCCATGTCCCGCAGGCCTACGAGAAGGTCAACGGCACCTGGGTGATCTACGGCATGGGCGACCAGATCGCCGGCCAGATGTTCAACCACGGCGGCAGCCCCGACCCGCGCGGCAACCAGTCCACGATCGGCCGCTTCACCTTCGCGCCGCCGGACAGGGCGGGCGCCCGCTGGAAGGTGACCAAGGCCGAATTCGTACCGCAGCTGTTCGACATCGACGCCGGGCGGGTGGTCGACCTCAACCAGGCGCTGAAGCAGGGGGCCGACGTCACCGCGGTGCGGGACCGGATCCGGGACGTGGTGTTCAGCCGCGGCGCGGAGAAGGACGGCCTGGTGATGGGGGAGTAGGACCGCCCGGTGGTCAGCCCGCGTCCTCCTCGTCGAAGGTCTTCAGCATCTCCTTCAGCACCCGCTTGCACGCCCGCAGCTCGGCGTCGGTCAGACCGCCGCCGACCTGCCGGTTCAGGGCGTGCTCGCGCGCGAGGATCGCGTCGATCAGCGCCTCGCCCGCTGCCGTGATCCGGATCAGCGAGGACCGCTGGTGGGCGGGGTTGGGCGTGACCTCCGCCCAGCCCTCCGCCACCGCGTCGTTGACCATGCGCTGCACGAACTGCCGGGACAGCGCCATGATCCGGCCCATCTGAGGCACCGTCATCGGCCCGTACCGGCGCAGCAGCACCAGGACGGAGCGCACGCCGACGGAGACCCCCTCGACCTGTTCGCCCTGCTCGATCTTGCGCAGCCCGCGCCGGTAGAGCGCGCCGATCAGGTCGAACACCTCGGAGACGTGATGGCCGAGTTCGTCGGGCGGAAGCGGGGTGTCGTTGTCGTTCACCGGGACATCATGCATCGACCCATCATGACAACCGGGTTGTCAAAGCGCCAAGAAGATGACACCTTAGTTGTCATGACTGCTGCTGCTGATCTCCGCTTCTTCCCGTCCGCCGACGGTGACCTCGCCTACCTCGACACCGGCTCCGGCGACCCGGTCGTCCTGCTGCACTGCGGGTTCGTCGACCACCGCTTCTGGGCGGACCAGATACCGGCGCTCGCGAGCCGCTACCGGGTCATCGCCCCGGACGTACGCGGCCACGGCTTCTCGGCCAACGCGACCGAGCCGTTCCGCTGGCCCGACGACCTCGCCGCCCTGCTCCGCCATCTCGACACCGGGCCCGCCGTCCTCGTCGGTGTGTCGATGGGCGGCGTGATCGTCACGGACACGGCGCTGGAACACCCCGAACTCGTCCGAGCCGTTGTCACCTGCGGTGCGGCGACCGGCGATTTCCAGTACCAGGACCCCTGGACCCAGGAGATCGGGGCCGAGTACGCGCGCACCCTGGGCGCGGGCGACCTCGAGGGCTGGCTGGCCGCCTTCCTGCGGGTGGTGCCCGGCGAGCACCGGAGCGCCGCGGACATCGACCCGCGGATCATGGAGCGGCTCCGGGAGATGGCCCTGCACACCATCACCAAGCACACGCCGGGCGAGACGGACTGGCACGTACGGGTGACCGACTCCTGGTCCCGGCTGCCGAAGATCGACGTACCGCTGCTCGCCCTCAACGGCACCCTCGAACCGGCCGAGCTGCTCGACGCCGCCGAGCGCCTCGCCCGTACCGTCCCCGACGGCCGCACCGAGACCATCGAGGGCGTCGGTCACTACCTCAACCTGGAGAAGCCCGAGGAGTTCAACCGGATCCTGCTGGACTTCCTGCGCTCCGTATGAGGGAAGGCTGAATTGCCAAATTTAGCAACTCCCTACATGCTGAGGCTGCTGTGCCCGCTTCCGGTAACCGCGGGCACAGCGCTGTCTTTTCTGCCTCCTACGCGGGCAACGACCGGGCCCACCGTCGGTTCGTTCCCGGCCCCGTGGGCCAGAGCACCTCGACGTCGATTCCGTGGCTGCGGGCGTAGGCCACCAGATGGGCTGTGGCGTCCCGTCCGTTCGACGGCGAACCGTCCCACACCACCAGGACATGCGTGCAACTGCGCAGCAGGCTCTCGTCGGTGGCCACGCAGGCGCCCCGGTCGTCCGGGTCGTACTCCACCAGCCGGACCTGCTCCGACAGCAGGAGCAGCTCACCGGCCGCCTTCCGGTCGGGCTCGGGCAGCGGCGCGGGCACGTCGTGGTGCGACGGCAGCACCGTCACCAGGGCCAGCCCCGCCTTGCGGGCGGCCCGGCCGAACGCCACCGGCAGTCCCTTCCCCGCACGGACCAGCCCGGCCCTGCCCGCCCTGGCGAAACCTGCCAGCCGGGAGCGCAGTTCCTCCTCCACCAGCTCAAGCGTCGAGGCGCTGAGGTCGGGATGTCCCACAACAGCGATCACCCTGGCGTCCGTCCTTTCTCCCGGTCTCCCAGGGAACCTGCCCAGTGAGACGTCTGCCTGATCGTCCCGGGCGCGGACTCGGCGAGCCAGAGTCGCCCGGGGGCAGGATGGGGGCCGAAAGGACCTTGCGGGCGGCCGGCGCTCGTGCCGGGACGGCGTCCTACGGCACGACCGTCACCGGCCAGCGGCCCGCCTTCACCAGCCGGATCGCGACCGACCCCACGATCCGGTGCCCCGCCTGCTCCGAGGCGCCGACCACCACCGCGTCCGCCTTCAGATCGTCGGCCGCCTTCACCAGGCCGTTGTAGGGGTCACCGCGGAAGGTGTGGAACTCCCAGCGCACATCGAATATCCCCTTCGTGCGCTCGGTCGCCTCCCGGATCTGCGCCACCAGATCCTCGGCGATCTCGTCGGTCACCTCCGCGACCGGCGCCCCCAGCGCCGCGCCCGCCGCCATCACCGGCTGGACGTACACCACGGCCAGCAGCGCGTGCTGCCGCCGGGCCAGCCCGCCCGCGTAGGCCGCGGCCCGCAGTGAGGAGTCGGAGCCGTCGACCCCGACCACGATGACCTTCGGCCCGTCCGTACCCCGCTCGAACCGGTGCGCGTGCTGTTCCGTCACGCCGCCGAGGCTATCGGAACCCGCAGGTCCCGCCGCCGAGGGGCGGCTCGACGGCACCCTCGATGCGCTGGGGTGCCGCCTTGCTGACGGTCCGTCATGGGCCGGGCGGGTGGAATCGTGCGGCCGGTTCAGTGTCGTCGTGGTGCGTCGGTGGCCGGCCGGGCGACTGATGAGTCATGCAGAAGGATCAGTTGCTCACCCGGCTGCTCACCCGGCGCCGGGCCCTGTTCGCCGGTGTCGCCGCTGTCGGCGCCGCTGGTACCGCCGGTCTGATCGCGCTGGGCACCGACGCCGAGCCGGTCAGGACCGCCGCCCCCGCCGCGGGCCCCCCGGCGCGCCGCGCGTTCAAGCCCTCCGCCTACCGACTCCAGCCCCTCACCGGCTACGGCCCGCCCCGGGCGGCGCCCCGCCGGGTCCCGGTCCGCCACACCCCGCTGCTGCGGATGACCGGCCGCGGCCGGACCATGGTGCTGACCTTCGACGACGGCCCCGACCCCCGCTATACGCCCGCCGTCCTGGACACCCTCGCCGAGTACGACGTACGCGCGATGTTCTTCGTGTGCGGGGAGATGGCGGCCGCCCGCCCGGACCTGCTGGCCCGGATGGCGGAGGAGGGCCATGTCGTGGGCAACCACACCTGGTCCCACCCGCTTCTCACCCGGCTGACCCGCCGTCAGATCCGCTCCCAGATGGAACGCACCAGCGATGTCGTCGAGGAGGCCACCGGCGAACGCCCCCAGTGGTTCCGCGCGCCCTACGGCGCCTGGAACCGCGCCGCGTTCCAGCTCGGCGCCGAACTCGGCATGGAACCGCTGGCCTGGACCGTCGACACCCTCGACTGGACCACCCCCGGCACCCGGACCATCGTCGACCGGGTCGGGAACGGCGCCGCCCCCGGCGTCGTGGTGCTCTCGCACGACGCCGGGGGGGACCGTTCCCAGAGTGTCCGCGCCCTGCGGGACTATCTCCCCGAGCTGCTGGACTCCGGCTACCACGTCACCGTCCCGCGGCGGCAGTACACCTGAGGGGCGCCCTTCGCCCGCCCGGCCGGGGCACGCTCAGCGGACCTCGACCAGGCGGGCGAAGGTGACCACATTGCCCGCGTAGCCGCTCTGCTTGGAGAAACCGCCGCCACAGGTGATGACCCGCAATTCAGCGGTGCCCTTGGAGGCGTAGACCCGATCGCCGGGGAAGTCGTTCTTCTCGAAGACCTCGATGCCGTAGATCTCGAAGACGGCCGTCTTTCCGTCCTTGCGCGCCACCTCGACGCGACTTCCCTTCTTCAGGGCGCCGAGCCCGTAGAACACGGCGGGCCCCTGGCTGTTGTCCACATGCCCCACGACGACCGCGGTGCCCTTCTCGCCGGGCGACACGGCACCGGTGAACCAGCCCGCCAGGTTCGGGTCCTCCGGCGGCGGCGCGTCGACCCAGCCGTTCGCGTCCAGGCTCACCGGCATCATCGGCGCGTCCACCTGGATCGCCGGGATCCGCACCCGGTCCGGCACGGCGTACGGCAGCGGGTCGGGGGCGTTCGCGAAGGTGCCGCCCGGCAACCGGCTGTCCGCCGCCGCGGCCGACGCGGGCTGCGGCGGGCCCACGTCGAACTCCCCCGAACCATTCCGAATGAGCGCGAGGCCGGTCAGCAGAACAAGCGCTATCACGCCCCAAGGAGCGCGCTTCTTCCGCCGCTCCTCCTCTTCGGCCAGCTCGGACCCAATCATTCTTTTCCCCTCTCGACGCGGCCGTCGCCCCGTCATTCGCGCATACGGGAACGCTAAGCGCCGTGCGCGGAACCGGCGACGGGTGCGACTGCGAACGGGTGGCCCGGACTCCGTTCGGCAATCCTTGGTGCGCCATCCGAGTTGCCGTGACCAGGAAATTTCTGACGGTCCGTGACCTGCGGCAATATCCGATTGTGCGGTTTTCCTTCGGCGTGTCCGCTCACCAGGACGGACCATTCTCGAAATGCGGCCCTGTGCTGGGCATCTGAGGGTTTTTCTGGGAGGCGCTTTCTCGCCGATCGACCGGGGACCGTTCCCGGGGCGTCTTCCGCGGAGGATCAGATGCGTAACTCTCGTGCCCTGGCGGTGTCAGCGGCGGCGGTGGCCGCCCTCGGGCTCGCCGCCCCGGCGGCCGTCGCGTGGGACACCCCCAGCAATATCGTCGCCCTGCCCAGCGTCATCGCCCGCGGCGGCCAGCTGACCATCACCGTCGACGGCTGCCGGAACGGCGGCACCGCGACCTCCAACGCCTTCCCCTCGACCTCGCTGTCGCCCATCCACGGCGCCAACGAGACCTCGAAGGGCACGGCGACGATCAACTCCAACGCGCGCCCCGGCACGCACGACATCACCGTCACCTGCGACGGCAAGACCCTGACCCGCCCGGCCGCCTTCACCGTCATCGGCGGTGTGCAGGGCGGTATCGGCGGCAGCTCCACCTCCGGGGCCACGCCGACCGACATCGCCATCGGCGGCGGTCTGGTGGCCGCCGCGGTCGTCGGTGGCGGGCTGTTCTGGATGCGCCGCCGGTCCGAGAAGCGGATCTGATCCGCCGCTCCGTCCGGAGCTGATTCCGGCGCTCTTCGGGGATCGCACGTCAACGAAGAAGGCCTTCGCCCCGGCCCCCCCTCGCGGGGGGACCGGGGCGAAGGCCTGTGCGCGCGGCGGCGGGGGTCAGCTGCTCTCCTCCGAGGTGCGCTTGCGGGAGAGGCGGTAGGCCGCCCCGATCGAGCCCGCGATGAGCAGGGCACCGAGACCGATCTCCTTGAGGTCGAACCCGGCGACGCTGCCGCCCTCACCGGCGTGCACTCCGCGCGGCGGGACGAGCGGCTGCGGGATCGGGTGGCCGGTGGGCCGGCCGCCGGCGATGGTCAGATCCGTGGATCCGCCGGCGCCGTCACAGGTGAACATGACCTTGTACATCGCCCCCGGCTTGGCGTCCCAGTCCACGACGGCCGTCGCGTGCGACTGGCCCGGCGGGATGGTGACCGTGTCGAAGACCGCGGAGTTGACCGTGGCGGGTCCCTTGCAGCCGCCGTCCCGTTCGATCCGCAGGGTGACCTGGCCGCCCGCCGCGATGGTGGACGGCAGGACGCTGAAGCCGAACGGCGTGATGTTGTCCTCGCCCTTCGCCTGGGCGGCGGGCGCGGTGAAGGTCAGGGCCGTCAGGCCCAGCAGTGCGGCCGAAGCGACGCGTATCGCGCGCATGGTGGTTCCTCCGGGTCCCCGAGGAGCAGCTGCGGACCTTTTCCGCTTGCGCCAGAAATGCACCTCGATGATCGAAACGCTAGGAAGGTGCGCACATCTGCGCGAACGCAGTCGTACGAATGGGGCAAGCGTGTGGGCCGCTCAGGGGACAGGTGTTCCCGCGACCGGGGGACGGCGACGGTGTGTCGCCCCCGCCCCCGGCGTGCCGCCCGGGTGAGCCGCCGTCAGCCCTTGGCGTCCGGGAAGAGGTTCAGGAACGGTTCCGCGGACGCCGTGACGCCTCGGCTGTAGGGCGCATCGAAGTCCCAGATGAGGAAGAGCAGGAAGGCGATCAGCGCGGAGAACAGCCCGGCGAGGATCAGCTCGCGGGGTGTTCGCCGGATCTGGAGGGCGAGGATCATCCCGATGGTGATCACGGCCCCGGCGATCAGCCCGAACCACACCACCCCCGGCATGGTCTCCCCGGTCGCGCCGGCGCGGGCGTTGCGTGCCTGGTCGGCGGCGGCGACCTGGTCGACGATCGGCTGGTAGGCCTGGGCCTCGAAGTCGGTGCGCGGTTCGTAGTCGGTGACGT
Source organism: Streptomyces cinnabarinus (assembly GCF_027270315.1). Classification (NCBI taxonomy): domain Bacteria; kingdom Bacillati; phylum Actinomycetota; class Actinomycetes; order Kitasatosporales; family Streptomycetaceae; genus Streptomyces; species Streptomyces cinnabarinus. The sequence continues at coordinate 7,855,970 of NZ_CP114413.1, forward strand.
CCTCCCGGACGCGCTGGAGCAGCTCGGCGCCCCGGTCGGTCACCTCGCTGCGGTCGGCCATTGTCTTCCACTCGACGGTGACGACGTGTCCGACATAGGCGTTGACATCCTCCCGAATACGGTCACGCACCTCGGGCGGATACACGCGGACCCGCTCGGAGACCTCGTGCAGGGCGATCGCCTCGGCTTGGACGTGGTCCTCGGCCGCGCTGCGTCCCTCCCACACACCCGCGATGGCCAGGCCCAGCACGATGGCGTAGACGACACCGATCCACATCGTCATGTACTCGATGACGTCCGGCGTCTCGGAGGGGTCCTCGTCGTCCGCCGCCGTGCGATGACGGACGAACGTGATGATGATCACCACGACGCAGGCGGCCACCATCGCGAGGGTGAGAACAAGCCATTCCGGCAAGGGATGCCTCCAGGGATCAGCGCGGGCGCAGCGCGGCGACGGCGACGATCGCGGGCGCGGCGATGAGCAGGACGAAGGTGAGGGGCGCGGTGGCACCGCGGCTGGGCGGCCGCTTGGGCGCGGGGCGGTGGCGCGGGTAGTGCACCGGGGCCACGGAAGGACGCGGGGCGGGCTCGGCCGACGGCGTCGGGGTCGGCTCGGGGCTCGGCGGCGGTGGGGTGGGTGCGGGGGGCGGGGCCTGCTGCGGGCGGGGCGCCGCGGGCGCGGGGGCCGGGGGCGGCGGTTTCGGGGTCGGGGTGGGGGGCGGTGGTGGTGTCGGCCTGGGCCGCTCGGGGGTGGGCTTCGGGGGCGGTTTCGGGGTGGGCTTCGGCGGTTCGGGTGGGGGCGTCGGGGTCGGGCAGGGCGTGGGGGGAGGCGGGGGTGGCGTCGGTGGCGGGCACGAAGGGGGAGTGAGCCAGGTGGCGCTCCCGGCGACCGCCACCGCCTCGGTGCCGCCCGGCCCGGTCGAGGCGTACGCGCAGGCGTCGGCCGCGGCCGGGGCGGCCGGTGCCCCCACGAGCAGCCAGCTCAGGGCCAGCAGTGCCAATACCCGGGCGGCGAGGGCGGAATGGGTCGATTCGGGTCCATGCACGACTCAGGATCCTGAGGTCCGCCGACGGTCCAGAATCCTTTCTGCTCGGGTGGATTGCCCCGAATGAGGGACAGCGGCGGCGGGCGGTTTGATGGGCGGCCCACCGGGCGCCCGCCGCCCCGGTCACCTGTGCGAGTGGCGGGAGTGATCACAGGTTTTGGAAAGAAATTTGCGCCGCGATTGAACACGACCATGGTCCGGCTGCGTACCCAATGCTGTGCGGCGGCGCAGCAGGGCGCTGCAACACCCTTGTGATTATGGGGAGTTGAAGATGAAGACCTCGTGGCGGAGCGCCTCGCTCGTGGTGAGCGCCGTGGCCGTGCTGGCGCTGACGACGGCGTGCGGTCAGGAGACCACCCCGCCGGCGAGCAGCCAGAACGTCGGTGCGACGGCCGCGGCCGGGGATTACGGATCCGCCGGTACGGGCCTGGGCACGGGCGCCGAATCCGGTACCGCCGGAGCGGGTGCGGCCGGGGCCGGGGCCGGGACCCAGGCGACCGCGGCCGGCGAACTTTCCGTGTCCACCAACGCCGAGCTGGGCAAGGTGCTGACCGACAGTGCCGGGCTCACCCTCTACCGCTTCGACAAGGACACCGCGGAACCGCCGAAGACCAACTGTGACGGCGACTGCGCCACGGCCTGGCCGCCGGTTCCCGCGGACGACGCCAGCGCCGGCGCCGGAGTTGACGAGTCGGAGCTCGGCGAGGTCACCCGCGCCGACGGCACCAAGCAGCTGACCATCGGCGGCTGGCCCGCGTACCGCTATGCCAAGGACGTCAACGCCGGTGACACCAAGGGACAGGGTGTGGGCGGCACTTGGTACGCGCTGGCCCCCGACGGCAAGAAGGCCAAGGCGGCCGCCGATCTGCCCGGCCTGTCCACCCGCAAGGACCCCAAGCTCGGTGAGATCGTCGTCGACAAGAACGGCATGACGGTCTACCGCTTCATGAAGGACGAGGCCTGGCCGGAGCCGGTCTCCAACTGCACCGGTGCCTGCCTGGAGAAGTGGCCGGTGGTCGCGCCGGTGGCGAACAACGACACCAAGGGCGTGCAGAAGAAGGGCCTGATGAGCTTCACCCGCTCCGACGGCGCCAAGCAGCAGACCGTCAACTGCTGGCCCATCTACACCTTCGCCGGTGACAAGGCCCCCGGCGACACGAACGGTCAGGGCGTCGGCGGCACCTGGTACGCCGTGGCCCCCGACGGAAAGCCGATCGGCGCGCCGGAAGAGGAGTAGGAGGCGAGAGCTCGACGAGTGCAGGGCGAACGGTCAGCGCGCTGAACCACAGGTCCACCCCTTCCGCACCGCAACGGAGGGGGTGGACCTGTGTGTTGGACCGGACCGGCCGTCGTCCCCCTTTCCCATGATTCGGAACTCTGTGGAATGCTTCGGATGCATTTCGTAACCGGAATCCCGTCTCGTGAATTCGGCACGTGCCGCAGGCAGTGACCGGGAACGGATGGTCAATTTCCGTTTCGGCTCGCCCCTTTGGCGGGCGATCAGTAGCCTCAGCTCGAACACTGGATCGCCTGAGCCTTGGAGAGGTAGATGGAGCGTCCCGCGTGGGCCCCACGGAGCATCGACATCTCGGTGCCGAGCGTCTCGCGAATCTACGACTACTACCTGGGCGGTTCGCACAACTTCGAGGTCGACCGGGAAGCCGCCCGCCGGGCCATGGAGTTCCTGCCGGGACTGCCCAAGGTGATGCAGGCGAACCGGGCGTTCATGCGCCGCGCCGTGCGCTACGCCGCCGCCGAGGGCATCACCCAGTTCCTCGACATCGGCTCGGGCATCCCCACCTTCGGCAATGTCCATGAGGTGGCGCGGGCCGCCAGCCCCGAGGCGCGGGTGGTCTACGTCGACCACGACCCGGTCGCCGTCGCGCACAGCGAGGCGGTGCTGGACGGCGACGAGCGCACCGGCGTCGTCGCGGCCGATCTGCGCAAGCCGCACGAGATCCTGGCGAGCCCCCAGGTGGAGCGGCTTCTCGACCTGAACCGTCCGGTGGCCCTGCTGCTCGTTGCCATACTGCACTTCGTGGAAGACGCGGACGACCCGTATACGGCGGTGGCCGAGCTGCGCGACGCGCTCGCGCCCGGCAGCCTGCTGATCCTCACCCATGCCTCGTACGAGGGAATCCCGCTTCCCGCGGAGCGGGCCGAGGGCACGGTGGGCGTATACAAGGACATTCGCAACCCGCTGATCATGCGCTCGCGCGAGGAGATCGCGCGGTTCTTCGAGGGGTACGACATGGTGGAACCCGGACTGGTGTCGATGCCGCGGTGGCGGCCGGACACCGCACCGGAGGAGGAGGATCCATGGGCCTTCTCCGGGTTCGCGGGCGTGGGGCGTACGGCGTGAGCGCGGAGCCGGACGGGCCGGAGGACAGACTGCGCCGGTTCGCGACGATCTGGAGCCGGGCCGTGTTCCCGGTGACCTCCACCTCGTCGACCCGGCCGGAGTTCGAGCAACAACTGCTGCCGCTCGCCCGCCGGTTGAGCCAGGGCCTGCTGGCCAGGGCCTTCGACGCGGAGGAGGCGCGCGCGGTGGGCGCCGCCCTGGTGGGCGCGCACTGCACCGACCCGGAGGCACTCAGCCGCAGCCTGGACTGCGTCGACGCCTACTTGGTGCTGTACTGCGGCGACGGCAGCGCCCAGGAGGACCTGCGGGCCCGCAGCGGCCGGCTCCAGCACGCCATGGCGGCCGGGTTCGCCCAGGCGCTGCGCGAACGGACGCTGGCCGAGCAGGAGGCGATCTCCGCGGCGGCCCTGGCGGCCCAGGGCGTGGTGGCACAGGCGCTGCACGCCAGCGAGGCCCGCTTCCGCGCGGTGTTCGAGGGCGCCGCCATAGGAATCGGCATCGCCGACCTGGCGGGCAACATACTGCAGGTCAACGGCGCCCTGGTGCGCATGTTCGGCGGCGCGGAGCAACTGGTGCGCGGCCGCAACGTCATGGAGTGGACGCACCCCGAGGACGCGCCGCAGGTCTGGAAGCTCTACGAGGAGCTGGTGCGCGGCGAGCGCGAGCACTACCACGTGGAGAAGGCGTTCTACCGCCCCGACGGAACGGTCCTGTGGACCAACCTCACCGTCTCCCTGCTGCGCGACGCCGACGGCAACCCCGAGTACCAGCTGGCCCTCATGGAGGACACCACCGAGCGGCGGCTGCTCAACCTCCGGCTGCGCTACGAGGCCACTCATGACGCGCTCACCGGGCTGCCCAACCGCACGCTGTTCTTCGAGCGCCTGGAGAAGGCGCTGGGCGCGGGGGAGGGCCAGCGGTTCGGGCTGTGCTATCTCGACCTCGACGGCTTCAAGACCATCAACGACAGCCTCGGGCACGCGGCCGGTGACCGGCTGCTGGTGGAGGTCGCCGACCGGCTCCAGTCCTGCGCGACCGCGCCCGGCGAGATGGTCGCCCGGCTCGGCGGCGACGAGTTCGTCGCGCTGACCACCGGCCCCGACACCGAGCGGGAGGTCGACGAGCTGGCCGCCCGGATCATGAACGCGCTGGTCGCCCCGATCACCGTCGAGGGCCGGGCGCTGACCGTGCGCGGCAGCATCGGCATCGTGGAGGGCCCGGCGGGTGAGCGCGGCCCGGCGGAGGTGCTGCGCAGCGCCGACATCACGATGTACCGGGCCAAGTCGGCGGGCGGCAACCGCTTCGAGCTGGCCGACCCGGAGGCCGACGCCCGCGCGATCACCCGGCACGGGCTGACCACGGCGCTGCCGACCGCCCTGGACCGGGGCGAGTTCTTCATCGAGTACCAGCCGCTGGTCCACCTCGGTGACGGCGGCGTACGCGGCGCCGAGGCGCTGGTGCGCTGGCTGCACCCGCAGCACGGCGTCCTCGGCCCGGACCGGTTCATCCCGCTCGCCGAGCACACGGGCCTGATCGTTCCGCTCGGCCGCTGGGTGCTGGAGCAGTCGGTGCGCCAGGCCCGGGACTGGCGCGAGCGGCACGCGGACGCGGGCCCCATGCGCATCAACGTCAACCTCTCGCCGTGCCAGCTCACCCACCCCGGACTGGTGCAGGACACGGTCGAGATCCTGGAGCGCGCGGGGGTGGACCCCGACGCGCTGTGCCTCGAAGTCACCGAGTCGGCGCTGATCGGCGCCGACGACGACCTGCTCAAGCCGCTGCGCCGACTGGCCGAGATGGGCGTCGACATCGCCCTGGACGACTTCGGCACCGGCTACTCCAACCTCGCCAACCTGCGCCGCCTGCCGGTGAGCGTCCTCAAGCTGGACCGATCCTTCACCCAGAGCATGCAGCAGTTCCCGGCGGACCCCGTCGACCTCAAGATCGTCGAGGGGATCGTTTCGCTCGCCCACAGCCTGAACCTCGCGGTCACCGTCGAAGGCGTCGAAACCGGAGCCCAGGCCGAGCAACTCCGCATACTCGGCTGCGACACGGCCCAGGGCTGGTACTACGCCCGCCCGGGCCCACCGGAGCGCCTGCACGAGCTGGCGCTGGTGGACGCAACGGGCTGAGCTGCCACGGTCGTACGGGAGTCCGGTGCGGGCTCTAGTGCTCCAGCAGCATGCGCTGAAGCTCTCGCGCCGCCCGCGGCGGAGCCACGTCGCTGCGGTGTGCCAGTGCGATCGTGCGGTGCAGGCCGGGCGGGGCCAGTGGGGTGACCCGTAGGCCCCGGCCCGCCCGTGCCGCCACCATCCGTGGGACCACCGCCACGCCCAGGCCCGCCCGGGCGAAGCCCAGGACCGCGTCCATCTCGCCGCCCTCCACCGCGAAGTCCGGTTCGAAGCCCTCGGCGCGGCAGGCGGCGACCGTGAGTTCCCGCAGGTCGTAGCCGTGCCGGAACATCACCAGGCGTTCGCCCTCCAGGTCGGCGACGCGGATCGCCCGCTTGCCGTGGCCGGGCTTCGGGGCGTCCGGGGAGGAGACCACCACCAGGTCCTCGCGCAGGAGTTCCACGGTCGCGAGGGCGGGGGAGGGGGTGGGGAGGGGGAGCACGACCAGCGCCAGGTCCAGCGCGCCGCGGGCCAGTTCGCGTACCAGGTCGTGGGAGCCGCCCTCCTCGATCATGAGGTGGATGCCGGGGTAGCGGTCGTGGAAGGCTCGCAGGACGTCCGGCAGCAGGCCCGTGCACAGGCTCGGGGTCGCCCCCAGCCGGACCCGACCGCTGCGCAACTGCACCAGCTCCTGGACTTCGAGCCGCGCTGTATCCGCGTCGGCCAGGATGCGCCGGGCCAGCGGAAGCAGCGCCTCGCCCGCGTCGGTGAGCGTGATGTTGCCGCGGGCCCGCAGGAACAGGTCGGCGCCGAGCTCCCGCTCCAGGGCCTTGATCTGCTGGGACAGCGACGGCTGCGACACATGGACCAGGTCGGCGGCCCGGGTGAAGTGCCGGGTCTCGGCGACCGCCACGAAGTACTGGAGCTGCTGGAACTGCATGGCCTTCACGATAGCCGTTGGCTATGGAAACGAGCCGGAGGATGTCTTGGACCGATCGGGCCCTCGCCCCCTAACTTCTAGTGACATGGCTCTGGCAACGCGGACGGACCGACGACCGTCCATGGCACGCACGGTGTGGGACAGCTCCGTCGGCAAGAAGACCGTGATGGCGGTCAGCGGGCTGATCATGCTGTCGTATCTGGTCGTCCACATGATGGGGAACCTGAAGATCTTCTTCGGGGCCGGGGAGTTCAACGAGTACGCGCACTGGCTGCGCACGGTCGGCGAGCCCTTCATGCACTACGAGTGGACGCTCTGGCTGGTCCGGATCGTGCTCGTGGTCGCGGTGATCGCGCACGGCGTCTCCGCCTACCAGCTCAGCCGCCGCGACATCAAGGCGCGGCCCAACAAGTACGTGCACAAGAAGCCGCGGGCGAGCTACGCCACCCGCACCATGCGCTGGGGCGGGATCATCCTCGCCCTGTTCATCGTCTGGCACCTCCTCGACCTGACGACCGGCACCGTGCACTCGGGCGGCTTCGAGGAGGGGCGCCCGTACCAGAACGTCGTGGACACCTTCTCCACCTGGTACGGCAACGTCATCTACATCGTCGCGGTCCTCGCCGTCGGCATGCACATCCGGCACGGCTTCTGGAGCGCCGCCCAGACCCTGGGCGCCGGCAGCCGCAGCCGCGACCGCGCCCTGAAGACCGTCGCCAACGTTCTCGCGCTTGTGCTCACCTGCGGCTTCCTCGCCGTACCCGTGGGCGTCATGACCGGAGTGGTGAGCTGAGATGACCTACACCGACTACCTGACCGGTGAGCCGGTCGTCGACTCCAAGGCGCCGCAGGGCTCCGTCAACGAGCGCTGGGACAAGCGCCGTTTCGAGGCCAAGCTGGTCAACCCCGCCAACCGGCGCAAGCACACGGTGATCGTCGTGGGGACGGGCCTGGCCGGCGGCTCCGCCGGGGCCACCCTCGCCGAACAGGGCTACCACGTCGTCCAGTTCTGCTACCAGGACTCCCCGCGCCGCGCCCACTCCATCGCCGCGCAGGGCGGTATCAACGCCGCGAAGAACTACCGCAACGACGGCGACTCCGTGCACCGCCTGTTCTACGACACCGTCAAGGGCGGCGACTTCCGGGCCCGGGAGTCGAATGTGCACCGGCTCGCGCAGATCTCGGTCGAGATCATCGACCAGTGCGTCGCCCAGGGTGTGCCGTTCGCGCGTGAGTACGGCGGTCTTCTCGACACCCGGTCCTTCGGCGGAGTCCAGGTGTCCCGCACCTTCTACGCCCGTGGCCAGACGGGCCAGCAGCTCCTGCTCGGCGCCTACCAGGCGCTCAGCAGGCAGATCGCGGCGGGCAATGTGGAGATGCACCCGCGGACCGAGATGCTCGACCTGATCGTCGTCGACGGCCGAGCGCGCGGGATCGTGGCCCGGGATCTGATCACCGGCAAGATCGACACCTACTTCGCGGACGCCGTCGTACTCGCCAGCGGCGGCTACGGCAACGTCTTCTACCTGTCGACGAACGCCATGAACTCCAACGCCACCGCCGTCTGGCGGGCGCACCGGCGCGGCGCCTACTTCGCCAACCCCTGCTTCACGCAGATCCACCCCACCTGTATCCCGCGCACCGGCGACCACCAGTCCAAGCTGACGCTGATGAGCGAGTCGCTGCGCAACGACGGCCGGATCTGGGTGCCGAAGGCCAAGGGCGACGACCGGCCCGCGAACAAGATTCCCGAGGACGAGCGCGACTACTACCTGGAGCGCATCTACCCGTCCTTCGGCAACCTCGTGCCCCGTGACATCGCCTCCCGCGCCGCGAAGAACGTCTGCGACGAGGGCAGGGGAGTGGGGCCCGGCGGCCAGGGCGTCTACCTCGACTTCGCCGACGCCATCAAGCGCATGGGCCGCAAGGCCGTCGAGGCCAAGTACGGCAACCTCTTCGACATGTACCACCGGATCACCGACGAGGATCCGTACCAGGTGCCGATGCGGATCTACCCCGCCGTGCACTACACGATGGGCGGGCTCTGGGTCGACTACGACCTCCAGACCACCATCCCGGGCCTGTTCGCGGTCGGCGAGGCCAACTTCTCCGACCACGGCGCCAACCGGCTCGGCGCCTCCGCGCTGATGCAGGGCCTGGCCGACGGCTACTTCGTGCTCCCGGCCACCATCAACGACTACCTGGCCCGCAACCCGCACCAGGAGTCGGTGACCACCGAACACCCCGCCGTGCAGGAGGTGCTGGCCGAGACCGAGGACCGGGTCAACCTCCTGCTCTCGGTGGACGGCGACCGCACCCCGGACTCCTTCCACCGCGAAGTCGGCGAACTCATGTGGGAGTTCTGCGGCATGGCCCGCAGCGACACCGGACTGCGCAAGGCGCTGGAGCGCATTCCGCAGATCCGTGAGGAGTTCTGGCGGCGGATCAAGGTGCCCGGCACCGGCGAGGAGTTCAACCAGTCGCTGGAGAAGGCCAACCGCGTCGTCGACTACCTGGAGCTCGCCGAGCTGATGTGCCTCGACGCGCTGCACCGCGCCGAGTCCTGCGGCGGCCACTTCCGCGAGGAGTCGCAGACCGCCGACGGCGAGGCCGAGCGCCGCGACGAGGAGTTCACCTACGCGGCCGCCTGGGAGTTCACCGGCACCGGCGAGGCTCCGACCCTGCACAAGGAAGACCTGGTCTTCGAGTACGTCCACCCCACTCAGCGGAGCTACGCATGAAGCTCACCCTGCGCGTCTGGCGGCAGAAGAACGCCGACGCCGACGGCGCCATGTCCACCTACGACGTGGACGGCATCTCCTCCGACATGTCGTTCCTGGAGATGCTCGACACGCTCAACGAGGAGCTCATCCTCAAGGGCGAGGACCCGGTCGCCTTCGACCACGACTGCCGTGAGGGCATCTGCGGCGCGTGCTCCCTGGTGATCAACGGGGACGCGCACGGGCCGGAGCGCACCACCACCTGTCAGCTGCACATGCGGTCCTTCCAGGACGGCGACACGATCGACATCGAGCCGTGGCGGGCCTCCGCGTTCCCGGTGATCAAGGACCTGGTGGTGGACCGGTCGGCGTTCGACCGGATCATCCAGGCCGGCGGCTACATCACCGCGCCCACCGGGGCCGCCCCCGAGGCGCACGCGACGCCGGTGCCCAAGCCGGACGCCGACTTCTCCTTCGAGCACGCCGAGTGCATCGGCTGCGGGGCGTGCGTGGCCGCCTGCCCGAACGGCGCGGCGATGCTGTTCACCTCCGCCAAGGTCAACCACCTCAATGTGCTCCCGCAGGGTGCTCCCGAGCGGGAGACCCGGGTGCTGGACATGGTGGCGCAGATGGACGACGAGGGCTTCGGCGGCTGCACGCTGACCGGAGAGTGCGCGACCGCGTGCCCGAAGGGCATCCCGCTGGTCTCCATCACGAGCATGAACAAGGAGTGGCTGCGGGCGACCCGTAAGTCCGCGAAGCGCTAGGCACACAGACGTTCGCCGTAATGGTGCGGACGGGCGGGGCCGGGAGTGGTGCTCCCCGGCCCCGTCTCGCCTTTTCCGCACCACGACTACTCAGCGCAGGAAGTCCCGCCGGATCAGCGTGCTCCCCAGCGCGGCCGCCGCCGCCCGTACCGCCGTCGCCTGGGTCTCCGGCCGGAACCTGCTGGTCGGCCCGGCCACGCTGATCGCCGCCAGGGGTTCGTCCGCGCGGCCGAGCACCGGCGCGGCCACGCACACCAGACCCAACGTCGACTCCTCCCGCTCGAAGGCGATCCCCGTCTCGGTCACCCGCTGCAACTGGCGGCGCAGCATGCCCGGCGCCACCACGGTGTGCGGGGTACGACGCTCCAGCGGCCCGGTGAGCACCGCGCGCCGCAGCTCGGCGTCCGCGTGGGCGAGCAGCGCCTTGCCGATCGCCGTGCAGTGCAGGGGCATCCGCCCGCCGGTGCGCGAAGGGACCCTCGCCTGCCGGTGTCCGCCGATCTTGGCGACGTACACGACGTCATGGCCCTCGCGCAGGCCCAGGTGCACGGTTTCGTGGGTGCGCTCGTACAGGTCCTGGAGGAACGGCATCGCCACCTCCAGCAGGCTGCGCTCCAGTGAGGCGAGCATGCCGAGTTCGAAGAGGCCGCCGCTGAGCCGGTAGCCGCCCTCGGCGCGCTCCAGCAGCCGGTTGGCGACCAGTTCGCCGGAGAGCCGGTGCACCGTCGCCTTGTGCAGACCGGTGCGCTGGACCAGGTCGGCGAGGCTCACGGCGTGGTCGTCGGGACGGAAGGCGCGCAGGATCGTGACGGCCTTGCCCAGCACCGTGTTGAGGTCGGCCGTGTCCGTCATGTCCGCCAGCGTATCGCTGAGCGAGACGAAGTGCTGGTTCGGTGTTCCGCCCGACCGCACAGTGAAGGCGTGAACGACAGCAAATCGCTCGCCACCGCGAGCCCCTCCGACATCGTGGCCGCGGCCGGGCGCATCGCCGGGGCCCTCGCCTCCGGGGTGCCGTGCGCGCCCGTGCGGGACCTGATCGGCCGGGACGACCTCGCCGCCGCCTACGCCGTGCAGGCCGTGCTGACCGAGCGCCGGATCGCCGCCGGCGCGAGGGTCGTCGGCCGCAAGATCGGCCTCACCTCCGAGGCCGTACAGCGGCAGCTCGGTGTCGATCAGCCCGACTTCGGGTTCCTCTTCGACGACATGGCGTATGCCCACGGCGACACGGTCCCGTCCGGCCGGGTCCTCCAGCCGCGGGCCGAGGCGGAGATCGCGTTCGTGCTGGGCGCGGACCTGGCCGACGGGCCGCTCGACCGCGAGCGGGTCCGCGCGGCGATCGCGTACGGCGTGCCCGCGCTGGAGATCTGCGGCAGCCGGATCGCGGGCTGGGACATCAGCTTCGGCGACACGGTCGCGGACAACGCCTCCGCGGGCGCCTATGTCCTCGGCGAGGAGCGGCTGAAGCTCGACGAGTTCGACCCGGTGGACGTCGCCATGTCGATGACGATCAACGGCGAGGAGGTCTCCACCGGGTCCGGCGCCGCCTGCCTCGGCGACCCCGTCGAGGCGGTCGTCTGGCTGGCCCGCACCGCCCGTGAACTCGGCGAGCCACTGCGCGCGGGCCAGGTCGTCCTCTCCGGCGCCCTCGGCCCGATGCGTCCGGTCGCCGCCGGTGACACCGTCACCGCCACCCTGTCCGGCCTCGGCGCCGTGACGGTCCGCTTCAGCGAGGGGGCAGCATGAGCAGGACGAAGGTCGCGGTCATCGGCTCGGGCAATATCGGCACCGACCTGATGATCAAGGTGCTGCGGGGTTCACGGCACCTGGAGATGGGCGCCATGGTCGGTATCGACCCCGCCTCGGACGGGCTGGCCCGCGCCGCCCGGCTCGGGGTGCCCACCACCTACCAGGGCGTGGACGGGCTCCTGGCCCTGCCGGGCTTCGACGAGATCGAGATCGTCTTCGACGCCACCTCGGCCAAGGCCCACGAGGCGAACGCCGCCAGGCTGCTCCCGCTCGGGAAGCGGCTGATCGACCTCACCCCGGCCGCGATCGGCCCGTACGTCGTCCCGGCCGTCAACCTCGACGAGCACCTGGACGCGCCCGACGTCAACATGGTCACCTGCGGCGGCCAGGCCACCATCCCCGTCGTCGCCGCGGTCAGCCGGGTCGCGCCCGTCGCGTACGCCGAGATCGTCGCGTCGATCGCGTCGAAGTCGGCGGGCCCCGGCACCCGCGCCAACATCGACGAGTTCACCGAGACCACCTCGGCCGCCATCGAGCGGGTCGGCGGTGCGCGCCGCGGCAAGGCGATCATCGTCCTCAACCCGGCCGAGCCGCCGCTGATGATGCGGGACACGGTCTTCTGCCTGGTCACGGAGCCGGACCCGGCCCTGCACGACGAGATCAGGCGGTCGGTGGAGAAGATGGTCGCCGACGTCGCCGCGTACGTCCCCGGCTACCGCCTCAAGCAGCGGGTGCAGATCACCGAGATCCCCGCCGACCAGCCGGTGGGGACCTTGCTGGCCGACTCCGAAGGCCGCCCCACCCACCAGGTGTCCGTCTTCCTGGAGGTCGAGGGCGCCGCCCACTACCTCCCGGCCTACGCCGGAAACCTCGACATCATGACCTCCGCCGGCCTTCAGGTCGCGGAGCGGATCGCAGCACGGAAGGCGGGCCGCTGATGGGCACCCCGATCTTCGTCCAGGACGTGACCCTGCGCGACGGCATGCACGCCGTACGGCACCGGATCACCCCCGAGGACGTCAAGCGCGTCGTCTCCGCGCTCGACCGGGCCGGCGTCGACGCGATCGAGGTCGCGCACGGCGACGGCCTGGCCGGCGGCTCGGTCACCTACGGCCCCGGCTCGCACACCGACTGGGAGTGGATCGAGGCGGCGGCCTCCGTACTGGAACGCGCCCGCCTCACCACCCTGCTGCTGCCCGGCGTGGGTACCATCCACGAGCTGAAGCGCGCCTACGACCTCGGCGTGCGCTCGGTCCGCGTCGCCACGCACTGCACCGAGGCCGACATCGCCGCCCAGCACATCGCCGCCGCGCGCGACCTGGGCATGGACGTCTCCGGTTTCCTGATGCTCTCCCACATGGCCCCGCCCGAGGAACTGGCCGAGCAGGCCAAGCTGATGGAGTCGTACGGCGCGCACTGCGTCTACGTCACCGACTCCGGCGGCCGGCTCACCATGAACGACGTGGCCGCCCGGGTACGGGCCTACCGCGACGTCCTGGACTGGGAGACCGAGATCGGCATCCACGCCCACGAGAACCTCTCGCTGTCGGTCGCCAACTCCGTCGTGGCCGTGGAGAACGGGGTGCGCCGCGTCGACGCCTCGCTCGCCGGGCACGGCGCGGGCGCGGGGAACTGTCCGCTGGAGGCGTTCATCGCGGTCGCGAACATCTCCGGGTTCGAGCACGGCTGCGATCTCTTCCGGCTCCAGGACGCCGCCGACGACATCGTCCGGCCGTTGCAGGACCGTCCGGTGCGGGTCGACCGGGAGACGCTGACGCTGGGGTACGCCGGTGTCTACTCGTCGTTCCTGAGGCACGCGGAGGCCGCCGCGGCGCGGTACGGGATCGATGTCCGCGAGATCCTCATGGAGTGCGGCCGCCGCGGGCTCGTGGGCGGCCAGGAGGACATGATCGTCGACATCGCGCTGACGCTCGTGGCCGAGCGGGCCGCCTGAGGGGGCCTCAGCGTGTGGCGAGGAGCGCCTCGCCGAGTGCCGCCGTGGCGTCGGCGAGTTCCTCCATGAACTGCGCGATCGGCTTGCCGTCCGCCGACTGCAAGGACACGAACGCCCCGTCGAAGCCGCCCATGCAGAAGTGGGCGAGCGCGTCGGCGACCCGGTCGGCGGCGGCCTCGCCCTCACCCGCGAACGCGGAGCGGATCATGACCCGCATATAGGCGCGGCCCTCGTCCCGGACGGACTGCACGGTCGCCAGCGCCTCCGACGCCTCGGCCGCCTCATGACTCATCACCAGCACCAGGAGCAGCCGCAGGAACTCCTCACGGTTCTCGATGACTTCACCGGTCCGGCCCAGGTACCAGCGCAGGCGCTCGCGTGGTGTGCCGCCCTCGGGCGGGGTGCGGTGCGCCTCGCGCATGGCGTCGAAGAAGCCCTGGGCGCCCTGTTCCATGACGGCGGAGAGCAGCCCCGCCTTGGACTCGAAGTGGTGGTAGAAGGCGCTCTTCGGCAGGCCCGTCTCCTTGACGAGCGTCGACATCGACGTGCCGGCGTAGCCGCGCACCGACATCACGCGTGCGGCCGCATCGAGGATCTCCTGCCGTGAGCGGCGACCGCGGCGGTTGCTGGTGTGCGCTCTCGGCGCGGACGTGTCCACCTGCCGAAGTCTAGGCGGCCCCTGACCGGCGGTGATCCATCGCTGATCAGGGGCCGTCGTGCCTTATCACGAAATCGTGCGAGAACCCTTGACATGCGACGGCCGTGACTTGCTAGCCTCCGAGAAATGGACCGACCGATCGGTCCAAAACTTCCGTACGTGGGACGTGCGGATGGGACAACGGAGTCAGTGCATGACCCACAGCTACGACGCGGATGTCGCGATCGTCGGATACGGCCCGACCGGTGTGATCGCCGCCCTCACCCTCGCCCGCAACGGCGTCAGTGCCCTCGCCCTGGAGCGGGACAAGGACCTCTACCCCCGGGCCCGAGCCGTCACCGTCAACGACTGGACGATGCGGATCTTCCAGGACCTCGGCGTCGACGAGCGCGTCGAGAAGAAGATCGACCCGCAGCGGGCGCTGCGCTGGATGACGTACGACGGCACGGAGATCATGCGGATCGAGCACCCGCCGTCCACGCTCGGCCGCAAGCCGCGCTTCTACAACATCTACCAGCCGACCATGGAGGCCGAACTCCGCGCGGCCGCCGAGGAGTCGGGCGACCGGATCAGCGTCCGGTACGGCGCCGAGGTCACCGACATCGAGCAGGACGCCGACGGCGTCACCCTCACCACGACCGACACCGGGACCGGCGAGACCCGCACGGTCCGGGCCCTGTACGCGATCGCCGCCGACGGCGGCTCCAGCCCCACCCGCGGCCGGATCGGCTGGATCGCCGCCGACGGCGGCTCCAGCCCCACCCGCGGCCGGATCGGCTGCCAACTGGACGGCGACACCAACCACGTCACCTGGGTGGTCGTCGACTGCCGCGTCAAGCGCTGGTGGCCCGACCGCGACTTCCTGACCTTCTGGTCCGACAAGGAGCGCCCGGTCGTCGACATCGCCCTGTCCGCGGGCAACCACCGCTGGGAGATCCCCCTCAAGCCCGACGAGAGCCCCGAGGACTACCCGACCAGCACCGAGGTGTGGCCGCTGCTCAAGGCGCTCGGGGTGACCGAGGACGACGTGGAGATCCACCAGCACGCCTTCTACCGGCACCACGTCCGGATGGCCGACACCTGGCGCCAGGGCCGGGTCTTCCTGGCAGGCGACGCGGCCCACCTGATGCCGCCGTGGGCCGGTGCCGGGATGCAGACCGGCATGCGCGACGCCCACGACCTGGGCTGGAAGCTCGCCCGCGTCATCAGGGGCGAGCTGCCCGAGAGGTGGCTGGACACCTACGAGGCCGAACGGCGCCCCAACGCCGCCTTCTACACCGGCCTCGCGATCGGCCTCGGCCGGGTCATCAAGCGGGAGGCCTCCGAGGAGGAGCAGGCCGCGATGAACGCGGTGCCCGAGAACACGGTCACCCCCTACGAACCGCCGCTGACCGCCCCGCCCGTGCTGGCGGCAGGCTGGCTGCGCGGCCCGCTCGGCGACGCCAGCATTGTCGGCCGGATGGTGCCGCAGCCCACCGTCGGCGACACCGCCGGCCGGATGGCCCTGCTCGACCACCTCCTCGGCCCCGGCTTCGTCCTGCTCGGCGACGACATCGACCCCGCGACCCTGCTCACACCCGAGGAGAAGGCCGACTGGGACGCGCTCGGCGCCCGCTACGTCGCCGTACGCCCGAAGACCGCGTACACGCGGGGCCCGGACGAACTCGTCGACCTCGACGAGTCGTTGCTGCCCTGGCTGCGCCGCTACGGCGCCCGCGCCGTGGCCCTGCGCCCCGACCGGTTCGTCGCCGCCGCCGACATCAGCGGCCTCGCCGCGCCCACCCTCTGAGAGAAGGAGTCACACAGATGTCCGGAGTCAAGGAACTCGGATACGTCGTCTACGAGGTCAGCTCCCTCACCGACTGGGAACACTTCGGCGTCGACCTGCTGGGCATGCGGTACGGCGAGCGGACCGCCGACGGATTCACCCTGCGCACCGACGAGAAGGCCCACCGCTGGGTCGTCACCGAGGGCCCCGCCGACGACCTGGTCGCCACCGGCTACGAGGTCTCCGACGCCGCCGCCCTGGACGCGCTCGTCGCGAAACTGCGTGCCGCCGACGTCGAGGTGACCGAGGGCGACGACGCGCTGGCCGCCGCCCGCAAGGTCGAGCGGATCTTCGTCACCGCCGACCCGATGGGCAACCGCGTCGAACTGGTCACCGGACTGGCCGACGCCGCCACCCCGTTCGAGTCCGCGAAGCTGCTCGGCGGCTTCGTCACCGGCGCCGGCGGCGCGGGACACCAGGTCCTGCTCGCCCACGGCGTCTCCCGCGAGACCTACCTCGGCTTCTACCTCGACCTGCTCGGCTTCAGGATCAGCGACATCATCGTCGAGGAGCTCGCCCCGGGCATCGTCGCCGACCTGATCTTCCTGCACTGCAACGGCCGCCACCACACCGTGGCCTTCGGCGACCTGCCCTCTCCGAAGAAGACCCACCACTTCATGGTCGAGGTCACCGACATCCGCGACGTCGGCCTCGCCTACGACCGCTGCATGGACGCCAAGCAGCCCTTCGAGATGACCCTCGGCATGCACCCCAACGACCAGATGTTCAGCTTCTACGTCTTCACCCCCTCGGGCTTCAGCATCGAGTACGGCTGGGGCGGACTGATCATCGACGACGAGACCTGGGAGGTGCAGACGCTCGACAAACTGCACAGCTGGGGCCACCGCCCGCCGGGCGTCGTCGCCGACCTGCTCGCCGCCGCCCCCGCCCCGCACGGAGAGGCCCACTGATGACCCTCGACCCGAACACCCTCGCCCGCACCGTCACGACCCGGGACTGGAAGCTCCGCTACTACGAGGCGGGCTCCGGCCACCCCGTCGTCCTGCTGCACGGCAGCGGCCCCGGCGCGACCGGCTGGAGCAACTTCGCCGCGAACATCGAGGCACTGGCCGAGCACTTCCATGTGTACGCCGTCGACATGCCCGGCTGGGGCGAGTCGTCCCCGGCCACCGTCGACCGGCTCGACCACGTCACGGCGGCCGTCCAGTTCCTTGACGCCCTCGGCATCGACAAGGCCGCCTTCGTCGGCAACTCGATGGGCGGCCAGACCTCCCTGCGGCTGGCCACCGAGCACCCCGACCGCATCTCCCACCTGATCACCATGGGCCCGCCGGTCGGCCGCATGCCCACCCTCTTCGGGCCCGGCGGCGGCCCCTCCGAGGGCCTCAAGGTGCTGATCGAGGCCTACCACGACGCCAGCCCGGAGAACATGCGCCGCCTCGTCGAGATCATGGTCTACGACAAGGCCCGCTTCGCCACCCCCGAACTGTGCCGGGCCCGCTCGGACGCCGCGCTCGCCCGCCCGGACCACTTGCGCAACTACGTCGACGGCCTGCCCCAGGGCGCACCCCTGCCCAAGTGGGTCAAGCCCGAACTGCTCCCGGCCATCCAGGTGCCCACCCTGCTCATCCACGGCCGCGACGACCGCGTCGTCTCGTACGAGACCTCGCTGTTCCTTCTCGCGAACATCCCGAACAGCCGGCTGGTGGTGCTCAACCACTGCGGTCACTGGGCGATGATCGAGCACGCCGACGAGTTCAACCGGTTGGTCGTAGACTTCGTCACGAACAACTGACCTGCGGTTACTGAGGGTTCCCGGGGCCACCCCACCCGTTCAACAACCGCACATCCGCTCTCCTGGCACAGGTCACGCGCGCGCCAACCGGCGTCGGAAGAACTGGGGTTGTCCCCGACATCGCCGCACCGGCGCCCGTGACCAGGAGAGAGCCATGACCGGCGTTTCCACCCTCGACCGCCCCCCGCAGCCCGCGGCGCCCACCCGCTACACCGTCACGCTCGCCCGCACCGAGGACGACGTACGGGCCGCGCAGCGGCTGCGGCACGACGTGTTCGCCGGAGAGATGGGCGCCCTGCTGACCACCCCGCAGCCCGGGCACGACATCGACGCCTTCGACGCGTACTGCGACCACCTGCTGGTCCGCGACACCGTCACCGACCAGGTAGTCGGCACCTACCGGCTGCTGCCCCCGGACCGGGCCGCGGTCGCCGGGCGGCTGTACTCGGAGGGCGAGTTCGACCTCTCCCCGCTCGACCCGATCCGCCCCGGCCTGGTCGAGGTCGGCCGCTCCTGTGTCCACCCCGACCACCGGGACGGCGCCGTCATCGGACTGATCTGGGCCGGCATCGCCCGCTACATGGTCGACAACGGCCACGAGTGGCTGGCCGGCTGCTGCTCCATCCCGCTCGCCGACGGCGGCGCCCTCGCGGCCGGCACCTGGGACCGGGTGCGGGACAAGCACCTGGCGCCCGAGGAGTACCGGGTGCGCCCGCTGCACCCCTGGAACCCGGAGGGCGTCGCCCGTCCCGAGGGCCGCACCGAACTGCCTCCGCTGCTGCGCGGCTACCTCCGGCTCGGCGCCTGGGTGTGCGCGGAGCCCGCCCACGACCCGGACTTCGGGGTCGCCGACCTGTACGTGCTGCTGTCGATGCGCCGGGTCAACCCGCGCTATCTGAAGCACTTCCTCTCACTCGTCCCGGCCTGATGAGCCTGCTGCGCACGGTGCCCGTCGGCGGACGGGCGCTGACCCACCGGCGGGCGCGCCGGGCGGCCACCGCCGCGGTGCCCCGCCCGATCGTGCCGACCAGTGCCTGGCTGCCCACCGCGCCCTGCTCCCCGCAGGTGTGCGTCGCCTCCGCCCGCTCCCTGGCGGACGTGCCGCGCGCGGTGCTGCGGCTGGCGGCACTGCTGGTGACGCTGCTGATGGGTGTCGGTCTGCTGCCGGTGTTCGGTCTCGTTCCCGTCTCCCGTCGGAACGCGCTGATCCGCGGGTGGAGCCGGGCCGTGGTCCGGGCCGCCGGGGTGCGGGTCCGGATCACCGGTACGGCGGCGCCCACCGGGGGTCTGCTCCTGGTCGCCAACCACATCTCCTGGCTGGACATCCCGCTGCTCGCGGCGGTGCGTCCGGCCCGGATGCTGGCCAAGGCGGAGATCCGGCGGTGGCCGGTGGCGGGCGGGCTGACCGCGTGCAGCGGTGCCTTCTTCATCGAGCGGGACCGGCTGCGGGCGCTGCCCGACACGGTCGCCCGGATCGCCGGGGCCCTGCGCTCCGGTGCCGCGGTGGTCGCCTTCCCCGAGGGCAGCACCTGGTGCGGCCGGGCCCAGGGACGTTTCCGGCGGGCGGTGTTCCAGGCCGCGCTGGACGCGGGTGTACCCGTCCAACCGGTGCGGCTGCACTACCGGTTCGACGGGGGGCCTGCGTCCACGGCGCCCGCGTTCGTCGGCGAGGATTCTCTGCTCGCCTCTCTGTGGCGCGTGGTTACGGCCCGCCGCCTGGTTGCCGAGGTTGAAGTGCGTCGTCCGATCCCGGCGGATGCCCATCCCGACCGCCGTGCTTTGGCCCACGCGGCCGAGCTTGGGCCGACGGGAGGGGAACTGGCTTGGGCGCACGTGGCGTTGGCGACGGAACGGATGCCTTAACCGTGTGACACCGCGCGGGCGAGGTACGCAGCCGTAGCGCTGCCCTTCGCCCGCGCGACCTCCCCCGGCGGCCCCGCCGCCACGATCCGTCCGCCCGCGTCGCCGCCCCCCGGCCCCAGGTCGATCACCCAGTCCGCGCCTGCCACCACCGACATGTCGTGCTCGACGACGATCACGGTGTGGCCGGAGTCGACGAGGCCGTGGAGTTGGCGGAGGAGGACCTCGACGTCGGACGGGTGGAGGCCGGTGGTCGGTTCGTCTAGGAGGTAGAGGGTGTGGCCGCGCCGGCCGCGCTGGAGTTCACTGGCCAGCTTGATGCGCTGGGCCTCGCCGCCGGACAGCTCCGTGGCGGGCTGGCCGAGGCGGAGATAGCCGAGGCCGACGTCCAGGAGGGTGCCGAGGCTGCGGGCCACCGCCGGAGTGTCCGCGAAGAAGTCCGCCGCCGCCTCCACCGTGAGGTCCAGCACCTGCGCGATGTTCCGCCCCCGGTACGTCACTTCGAGCGTCCCGGGGTTGTAGCGGTCGCCCCCGCAGTCCGGGCACGGCGCGTAGGTGCTCGGCAGGAACAGCAGCTCCACGCTGACGAACCCCTCGCCCTGGCAGGTCTCGCAGCGCCCTCCGGCCACGTTGAAGGAGAAGCGGCCGACGCCGTAACCCCGGTCCCGGGCCTGGTCCGTGGCCGCGAACGCCTTGCGGACGACGTCGAACAGGCCTGTGTACGTGGCGAGGTTGGAGCGCGGGGTGCGGCCGATCGGCTTCTGGTCGACGCGGACCAGTCGGCCGACGCCCGACAGCTCCTCCGTGATCTCGCCGATGAGCGTGGACTTCCCCGACCCCGAGACCCCGGTGACCGCTGTGAACACCCCGAGCGGGAACTCGGCGGTCACCGCGCGCAGGTTGTGCCGGGTGATGGGGCCGATCTTCAACTGCCCGGCGGGGGCGCGCACTTCGCGTACCGGCGCCGGGGAGCCGTTGAAGAGGAAACGGGCCGTCGCCGACTCCGGCACCGCGGCGAGCCCCTCCGGCGGTCCGCTGTACAGCACCTGCCCGCCGTGGTCGCCAGCGCGTGGGCCCACGTCGACGAGCCAGTCGGCGCCGCGCATCACGTCCAGATGGTGCTCCACCACGAACACCGAGTTCCCGGCCGCCTTCAGCCGCTCCAGCACGGCCAGCAGGGCCTCCGTGTCCGCGGGGTGCAGTCCGGCGGACGGTTCGTCCAGGACGTAGACGACGCCGAAGAGCCCGGAGCGCAGCTGGGTGGCGAGGCGGAGGCGTTGCAGCTCGCCCGCCGAGAGGGTGGGGGTGGCGCGGTCGAGGCTGAGGTAGCCGAGGCCGAGTTCGACGACCGGGCCGATCCGGGACCTGAGATCCTCGGTGAGCACCCGGGCCGTCTCCGAGGTGCCGTGGAGCGTGTCGGCCAGCTCCAGCAGCGGAAGCGCGGCCAGTTCGGCGATCGTCCGGCCCGCGAAGGTCACCGCGAGTGCCTCGGGACGCAGCCTGCCGCCCCCGCACGCCGGGCAGGGCGTACGGGCCAGGAACCGTTCCGCCTTCGTGCGCAGGGTCGCGCTCTTGGAGTCGGAGAACGTCTTCAGCACATACCGCCGGGCACTCATGTACGTGCCCTGGTACGGCCGTTGGATGCGGTCCGCGTCCCGCACGGGATGGACCGTCACGACCGGCTGCTCGTCGGTGAACAGGATCCACTCCCGCTGCTCCGCGGGCAGTTCGCGCCAGGGCCGCTCCACGTCGTACCCGAGCGCGTCGAGGATGTCGCGCAGGTTCTTGCCCTGCCAGGCCCCGGGCCATGCGGCGATCGCGCCGTCCCGGATCGACAGTTCGGGGTCGGGGACCAGCAACTCCTCGGTCGTACCGTGGACCTTGCCGAGGCCATGGCACTGAGGGCAGGCTCCGGCCGCCGTGTTGGGCGAGAAGGCGTCCGAGTCGAGCCGTTCGGCGCCCGGCGGGTAGTCGCCCGCGCGGGAGTACAGCATGCGCAGGGAGTTGGAGAGGTTGGTGACCGTGCCGACCGAGGAGCGCGAGCCGGGGGCCGAGCGGCGCTGCTGGAGCGAGACCGCGGGCGGCAGACCGGTGATCTCCCCGACCTTCGGCGCGCCCACCTGGTGGATCAGTCTGCGCGCGTACGGCGCCACCGACTCGAAGTAGCGGCGCTGCGCCTCGGCGTAGACCGTGCCGAAGGCGAGCGAGGACTTCCCCGAGCCGGAGACCCCGGTGAACACGGCCAGCACGTCCCGGGGGATGTCGACGTCCACGCCCCGGAGATTGTGCTCGCGGGCGCCCCGGACACGGACGTACGGGTCGTGGGCGTCGTGCATGGGGAGGGCTCCGTACGGGATGGGGCGATCGGGCAGGGGACAAACCACGCGATTCTATGCGACCGGCCCAGACTGGATCAGACCAGCCCGGCTACGGCCCGAACGTCCATACGTTCCCCACCGGCCGTCCGTCCCTCCGCAGCACCGTACCGAGCAGCTCGGTGAGCTCCTCCTCGACCTCGGCGACCAGCTCCGCGCCGAAGACGCACAGCGACTCCTCCCGGAAGTTGCCGTACGTGCCCATGCGCAGGTCTCCGCTGACCTGGATGACGTTCTCGTCGGTGAGGTAGGAGTAGCCCGGCCACGGGGGCTGGCCCGGACCGCCCACCCGGGTCGGGTCGCAGACCGTGCCGTTGATGTACCACTTGAGCCGGTACAGCCGGTCCCCGCGACGGCCGCATGCCTTGAGCCCGCGGGCGATGGCCGCCTCCACCCGGCGCAGCAGCGGGTCGCGCCAGTGCTCGACGGCCTCCATGTGCCAGGTGACCGAGCCGGGCGGCTCGGCGATGCCGTCGTAGGCGGTCTCGTAGGTGACCTCGAACCGCTTCTCGAAGCGCTGCCAGATCTCGTCGTGCTCGGGGTCGGAGAACAACTGCTTCGAAGGGCGCTCGCGGGCGGGCTCCCCGGGCGGCGCCCAGCGGTAGGTGGTGACCTCGGCGATCTCCTGGAACCCGGCCGCCAGATGGACGGGGACGAGATCCCCGCTCGCCTCGGCCACCACGTAACGCGCAGACGGCCGCGACCACACTCGCCGGCCCGCCCACGCGGCCGCCGCGTGCAGCAGCTCGGGCCGCGGCCCGCTGATCGCGCCGATCGAGGAGAAGTCCGTGCCGTGGACTTTCTCCAGCCAGACCAGATCCAGCAGGCGGTGGTGGTCCCACAGCGACAGGACGTCCATGTCGAACTCCAGCTCGGACACCGGCCGACGCTGCTCGGGCGCCGCCTCGGCGAGCCGGCGGATCCGCTCCTGATCCTTGGGCGGGAGTCCTGCCCAGTACGTCCGCAGTTCCACGTCCGTCGTGGGCACGTCCGCGACGTCGGCCATCAGCAGGGAGCGTGGGGTCCCCGTGGTGAAGCCCGCGTCGAGCAGGGCTTGGGCGAGGCGAGGCCCGTCGTGCGAGTACGCCTTCCAGGTCACCGGCTCCACGCGCTCGGCGAAGTCCTCTTGACTCCGGCGGACCAGAACGGCGAGGTCCTCGACCTCGGAAAGGCCACCGTGGTCCACGACCCCGTGGGTGCCGTAGTGGACGCGCACCAAGGGCCCGTCCCGCTCGGCGACCACGCCGAACACCTCGGGCACGCGTCCGCGTATCTGTGTGTCGTACATCGCCCACAACGCCGAGGCGTCAGCGGTCACTCAGGAGCCCCCAGGGTTCACTTCACGATCCCGGCCAGCCGCCGGTACGAGTCCAGCAGTGACCTACGGTCATAGGTGCTGGTCGTGACGAGGATCTCCTGGGCGCCCGTCTCCTTCAACAGGATTTCCAGCTCGTCCGCCACCTGCTCCTCGGTGCCCGCGATGTGCCCGGTGAGTCCGCCCTCGTAGAAGCCGCGCTCCTTGGCGGTCATGGTGAGTGCCTCGACGCGCTCGGCGGGCGGCAGCGGCGGGAAGGTGCCGTGGGTGCGGGAGTACGCCATCGACCAGGCCTCGGGGATGAGCAGCCGTCGGGCCTCCTCGGGGGTGGCGGCCACGGCGACGGTGCCGGAGATGACGACATACGGTTCCGCGGCCCAGGGGGAGGGGCGGAAGTTCGCGCGGTAGTGATCGATGCCGTGCTGCATCCTGGGGCGGTTCCTGAGGTCGCCGATGACCATCGGCAGGCCCGCGCGGGCCGCGATCGCGGCGCCCTCGCCCATAGCGAGCACGAAGGGCGGCACGGTCAGGCCCTCGCTGGGCCGGGCGTGCACCCCGGTGGGCGAGGTGCCCCGGAACCAGCCCAGCAGTTCGTCGAGCTGCCCGGCGAAGTCGTCGGCTACGTCCTTGTCCCGGCCCAGCGCCCGGCGCACCCCGTCGGTGAAGCCGACGGAACGGCCGAGGCCCATGTCGATCCGGCCGGGGAAGAGGGACTCCAGTACCCCGAACTGCTCGGCGACGACGAGGGGTTGGTGGTTGGGCAGCATCACGCCGCCGGTGCCCACCCGGATCGTTCGGGTGGCCGAGGCGACGGCGGCCGCCAGTACCGTCGGAGCGGAACCGGCGACGCCGGGCACCCCGTGGTGCTCCGAGACCCAGAACCGGTGGTAGCCGAGCCCTTCCAGCTCCCGCGCCAGCGCGACGGTGTCCCGCAGCGCCTCGCCGTTCGAGTGCCCCTCGCGGGTGCGGGAGCGGTCGAGGACGGAGAAGCGGGCCTGCGCGGTCACGGAACTCATGACTGGTTCAACACCCGGCGGCCCGCAGGATTCCTCACGGCACGATGTTGTGGTTCAGACGGAACAGGTTCTCCGGGTCGTAGCGCCGCTTCAGGCCGGTCAGGCGGGCGTGGTTGTCGCGGTAGTTGGCCTGGACGCGGTCCTGGTCGTCGCCGTCCATGAAGTTGACGTAGCCGCCCTCCATGGAGTGCGGTGCCAGCGCCCCGTGGAAGGCGCGCACCCAGGGCTTCTGGGCCTCGCACTCCTCGCGGGTGGTCAGGGTGGGGCTGAGCGCGATCGAGTAGTCGGCGTCCCGGTAGGAGAAGGCGGTGTCCTGGGGCGCGACCCGGTGGCAGGCGCCGTCGATGGGGAAGACGACGGTCACGCTCTGGATGGACGGGGTGCCGGCGCCGTACTCGACGAGGGCGTCGATCGCGCCGTCCGGCATGCCCTGGGTGAAGGCGCCCTTCCAGTAGTGGTGGAGCCCGGCGGGCACCAGGTCGTCGAAGAGGGTGTTGATCACCGGGTACGGCATGCGCTCCAGGAGCCGGCCCAGCACCGGTCCCAGGGACGCGATCCGGTCCCGGATCCGGTCGTCCTCCTCCTCGGGCCCGGTCCAGCAGGTGACGACGCCGCAGAGCGGGCGCCCGTGCCAGCGTTCGGGCAGGAACGGCAGCGGCGGTCCGAGTCCGACCACGAACAGGGCGCCGAGCCGCTCGTCCGCCTCGGCGATCAGCTCCCGGTACCGGCGGATCACGTCGCCGTCGAGCGGGAAGAAGGTGGGCCCGCCGAGGATGTCGGCGACGGGGTGCAGCCGGTACGCGAAGGACGTGACGACGCCGAAGTTCCCGCCGCCCCCGCGCACCGCCCACATGAGGTCGCTGTGCTGCTGGTCCGTGCAGGTCAGGAAGGATCCGTCGGCCGTGACCAGGTCGACCGAGACCAGGTTGTCGCAGGCCAGGCCGTAGCGGCGGGCCAGGTATCCCATGCCGCCGCCCGTGGTCAGGCCGCCCACGCCGGTGCTGGAGACGACGCCGCCGGTCGTGGCGAGGCCGAAGGCGTGCGTGGCGTGGTTGACGTCGGCCCAGGTGCAGCCGCCCTCCACCCACGCCGTGCGGGCCTGGGGATCGACGCGGATGCCGCGCATCCGGCCGAGGTCGAGGACGACACCGTCGTCGCAGGTGCCGTAGCCGGGGACGCTGTGGCTGCCGCCCCGTACGGCCAGCGGCAGGTGCTGCTCGCGGGCGAAGTCCACGGTGGCGATGACGTCTCCCGTGTCCACGGCCCTGACGACGAGTGCGGGGCGCCGGTCGTGCATGGCGTTGTAGACCTTGCGCGCCTCGTCGTAGTCGGGCTCACCGGGCCGGACGAGGTCGCCGCGCACGGCTCCGCGCAGCCGGTCCAGAAGCTGGTCGTCCAGGGTGGAGGTGTAGGTGGCCATGACCCTCACCGGCTCTCCGTGTCTTGGTGTCGGGGGAGGGGTGCACCACCGGTCTACGCCTGGGTGCCGGGCGGCCTCATCGCCGTAACGGCCCATCTCGGGGTGGCGCGCATGGGCAGAACGGCCCATGCGCGGGTCACGCCAGGCCGTGTGTGCAGGCGTACGCCGTGGCCGCCGCCCGGGAGGACACGTCGAGCTTGGCGAAGATGTTGTTCAGGTGCCGGGCGACGGTGTGCTCGCTGATCACCAGTTCCGCGGCGACGGCCCGGTTGGTGTGGCCCGCGGCGACCAGCCGCAGCACCTGGATCTCGCGTTCGGTGAGCCCGCCGGGCTGCCGCCTGCGCACATCGGCGAGCAGGGCCGCCGCCCGGCGCTCGTCGGGTGCCGCGCCGAGCCGCCGGAAGGTCTGCTCGGCGGCCCGCAGCTCCATCCGGGCGCCCTCGTCGTCCCCGACGGCGCGGTCGGCGGCGGCCAGCGTCATCCGCACCTGGGCCGCCTCGTAGGGGACGTCCAGCGCCAGCCAGAGCGTCAGCGCGTGGCGCAGCAGCGGCAGCGCACGGTCCGGGTGACGGGCCGCGAACGCCACCGCGCCGGCCGCCGCCGCGGCTGCCGCGTGCAGCACGGTCGTCTCCGAGCGGCGCCGCCGCTGCCACTGCTGGGCCAGGGTGTGCAGCTCCCCGGTCGCCGAGCGCGCCGCGTCGAGCCGGCCGAGCGCGAGGGCGATCTCGACCTGGGCCACGAGCAGCCGGCAGCGCCCGAGCGGCTCGGTGTCCTCGTGGTCCGCCAGGGCCAGGTTCAGGGCGGTCGCCGAGGCCTCGGCCTTGCCCTGGGCGAGCCGCAGCAGGGCCAGACCGGGCTGCGGGTCGCGGCCGTACTCGTGCGCGCGGTCGTAGGACTGCTCGGCCGCGGCCAGATTCCCGCGCCGCCGCTGGATCTGCCCGATCACATAGAACGCCTCGGCGGCCATCCGCCGCTCGTACGGCAGCAGTTCCTCGACGGTCCGCGCGGCCTCGGTGAGGGCCTCGGCCCAGTCGCCGCGCAGCTCCAGCACCTCCGCCCGGTGCACCCGGCACAGCCCGCGGAAGTTGTTCTCCGCGGGCATCGCCGCGCACCAGCGCATGGCCGCGTCCGTCCACTCGGCGGCGCGGCCGAGGTCGACGCAGGCCATGGACTGCTGAAGGCCCAGGCAGTAGACCCACCCGGTGAAGAAGGAGGTCAGCTCGCCGGCCATGGCCGAGCACATCGCGTCGTCCAGCAGGTCGAGCCCGTCGCCGACCCTGCCCTGCGCCACCAGGACACCGGCCTGCGCCTGCACGCCCAGGGCGGTCAGGTCAGGGCTGCCGCAGCGCCGGGCGATCGCGGCCATCCGCCGGGCCGAGACCATCGCCTCCTCGAACGCCCCGCGCGCCTGCGCCTCCTCGGCGTCGATCCAGACCAGGTAGCACTGCTCCACGCACTCCGGCTCGTCCCGCAGCTGCCGCCGGGCCCGGCGCAGCCAGCCCGCCGCCAGCGCCGAGCGCCCGGCCAGCTGGTGCTCGTAGAAGAGCAGCCAGGCCATGTGTCCCGCCCGTCGGGCATCGCCGGCCGCCACAAACCCGGCGTAGGCCCGCATGCGATGCACGATCGACTCGTCGATCCGGCTGCGCCACCAGGCGGCGTCGGCGAACGCGGCGCAGTCGTCCGGGGTGAGCCGCGCGGTGTCCACACCACTCAGCAGCCGGTACGCGTGGGCCCAGTCCTCCCGGGCCGCGGCGTCCCGGGCACCGCGCAGGGCGTCCGCCGCTGAGTCGGTCATCCGCTCGGTCACCCGCGGCTCCCTTCTCGCGCACTGCGAGAGCAGGCCGGCCTGTTGTCCAGGATAGGCGGCGGGGCCCCGTGGGAGCCCCGGTGTGCCGCCGCCGGTTCAGCGGCTGGCGGCGAGGGCCGCGAGGACGGCGTGGGTGAGGCGGGAGACATAGGCGTCGTCGGTGGGGCCGCCCACCGCGAGCATCCTGAAGTACAGCGGGGCGCCGAAGAGGTCGACGGCCAGGCCCATGTCGATGTCGCCGGGCAGTTCGGCGCGGTCCACCGCCTGGCGCAGCAGGGTCGCCACCGCCGCGCGCCGGGGGGCGAGGACCGCCTCGTGGAGCGCGTCGCGCAGGGACGGGTTGCGGGCCGACTCGGCCACCAGATCGGGGACGATCCGGCCGACGAGCGGGTGGTGCAGGTCGGCCATGGTGTTCCGGACGAAGCGTTCGACGTCGTCGTGCAGGGAACCGGAGCCGGCCGTCTCGGGAAGGTGTGCGGCGGCGGCCTCGGAGACCAGCTCCACCACCATGGCCTCCTTGGCGGGCCAGCGGCGGTAGAGGGCTGCCTTGCCGACGCGGGCCCGGCGGGTGACGGCCTCCATCGACATCCGGGCGTACCCGGTCTCGGCCAGTTCCTCGAACACGGCGCGCCTGATCGTCTCGGTCACGGATTCCCGCAGCACCGCCGAGCCGGTGGGCCCGCGGTCGAGTGCGCTCCTGCTGGTCGGCTCCACGGCGCGAGATTAACACCGGACGGAACGGTTGCGTTCCGTCCGGGTCGGGAGTACGTTCCGGGCCGAGACGGAACGGCTCTGTTCCGTTCCGTAGGGGGAGAGGGGGCCCGGTGAGGCCGCGCATGACCCTGGAAGCCGAGACCCGGTCGGCGGAGGCGGACGGGACCCGGCGCCGGGCCCGCACCGTCCTGGCCGTGCTGGCCCTCTTCATCGTGATCAACGCCGCCGACAAGGCCGTGCTCGGACTGACCGCGGGCCCCATCAAGGACGAACTACACCTGACGGCCACCGAGTTCGGGACCATAGCCAGCAGCTTCTATCTGCTGTTCAGCCTCTCCGCCGTCTCGGTCGGCTTCCTCGGCGACCGTATCCGCCCCCGGCCCCTGCTCGCCGTGCTCGCCCTGGTCTGGGCGGCGGCGCAACTGCCGATCCTCCTCCCCGCCGCCGGATTCGGCGCGCTCGTCGCCACCCGGGTGATGCTGGGTGCGGGTGAGGGGCCGGGCTATCCGCTGGCCAACTACACGGCCTTCACCTGGTACCCGGAGAAGCGGCGCGCGCTGCCGTCGGCCGTCGTGGTCGCGGGCGGCGCGGGCGGCACCGTCCTGGCCGCTCCGCTGGTCGTCCTGGTCAGTGAAACCCTCGGCTGGCGGGCCGCGTTCGGAGCGCTCGGCGCCGTGGGTCTGCTGTGGACCGCGCTCTGGCTGCGGCTCGGCGGCAGCGGGCCGTACACCGCCCGGCTCGGCCCCGCGGACGAACCGTCGGAAGCGGAGTACGACGCGGCGAACGACTCGGTGCCCTTCTGGCGCATCGTCACCACCGGTACCTGGCTGGGGGCCACCCTCTCCACCTTCGCGGTGCTGTGGACGCTCGCCCTCGGCTTCGCCTGGGTGCCGCTCTACCTGGAGGAACAGGCCGGGTTCAGCGACGCGGAGATCAGCGGCATCGTCGGCCTGCCTGCCCTGTCGATGGCCGTGCTGGTGCTCTGCGCCGGGGCTCTCGCGCACCGGCTCCTGCGGCGCGGGGTGTCCGCACGGATCGCCCAGGGACTGCTGGGCGCGCTGCTGCCGCTGCTCGCCGGAGTGTGCCTGCTCCTGATGACCCGGGTCCCCGCCGCCGCCCTGCTGCCCCTGCTGGTGGTGGCGTTCTCCGCGGGCAACGGCCAGACCCCGCTGACCAACGCGGCGATCGCGGACATCTGCCCGCCCGCCCGGCGCAGCGCGGCCCTCGGACTGTCGTACGCCCTCGCCGCCCTGTCCAGCCTGATCGCCCCCTACGTCACCGGGCGGATCATCGACGCGGCGCCGAACGAGGCCACCGGCTACGACCGGGCCTTCGACCTGACCGCCTGGCTGCTGATCGCCGGGGCCGTGCTGTCGGCGCTCCTGATCCGGCCCGACCGTGACGCCCGGGGCCACGGTCGCAAGACGCCCGCGTCCACCACCCAGGCAGAGCCCTCAGCGAAGGAGTGACCCCCCGATGCACGTAGACATCGCCGTCGTCGAAGGGGCCCGGACCCCGATCGGCCGGTACAAGGGAGCACTGGGCGGCATCCCCGCCCACCGTCTCGCCGCCCTCGTGATCCAGGCGGCGATCGCCCGCGGCGGGACGGAACCCGCCGCCGTGGGCGAGGTCGTCCTCGGCTGCGTGGGCCAGGTCGGCCCGGACGCCTTCAACGCCCGCCGGGCGACCCTGGCCGCCGGACTGCCCGTGCGGACCACCGCGCACAACGTCAACCGCCTGTGCGGATCGGGTCTTCAGGCCGTCTGGTCGGCCGCGCAGAGCCTCACCGTCGGCGCGGTGGACGTCGTCGTGGCCGGCGGCAACGAGTCGATGACCCGTCAGCCCACGCTGGACTACAGCGAGCGCGCCGCCGACGAAGTGCCCGGAGACCCCGTCATCGACGGCACCCTCTCCCTGCTCACCGACCCTTTCGGGAAGTACCCGATGGGCATGACGGGCGAGGTGGTGGCGGACCGGTACGGCATCTCGCGGCTGCGCCAGGACCGGTGGGCCGCCGAGAGCCAGCGCCGGGCCGCCGTCGCCGTCGACGAAGGGCGGTTCCGGGACCAGCTCGTCCCGGTCGCCACCCCGGCCGGACGCGTCGAGCGGGACGAACATCCCCGGCCCGGCACGACGGTGGAGAAACTGGCCGCCCTGACTCCCGTGTTCGCCCGGAACGGCACGATCACCGCCGGGAACTCCGCCGGCATCAACGACGGCGCCGCGGCAGTCCTGCTGATGAGGCCGGCCGGCCTCGACCCCGGCACCACGCCGCTGTGCCTGCTGCGCGACGCGGTGGTCAGGGCCGTGGAACCGGAGATCATGGGCATCGCCCCCACGGAGGCGATCCGCGCCCTGCTGCACCGGAGCGACCTCACCCTCGACGACATCGACGTGATCGAGCTCAACGAGGCCTTCGCGGCCCAGGTCCTCGCCGTCATGGACGCCCTCAAACTGGACCCGGACCGGGTCAATCCGAACGGTGGCGCGATCGCCCTCGGCCACCCCATCGGCGCCACCGGAGCGGTGCTGCTGCTCAAGGCGGCCCACGAACTGCGCCGCACCGGCGGCCGGTTCGCCGTCATCGCCATGTGCATCGGCGGCGGCCAGGGCATCGCCGCACTGATCGAGAACCCGGGTGCGGCGCGATGAGCGCGTACGCCTGGTACCCGGCCCGCGAGCACACCGAGCACAGCAACGTCGCGGCCTTCTGCCGGGCGCACGGCGTCGAGGGCGGCTACCGCGCCCTGCAAGCCCGGTCCGTCGCCGCCCCCGAGTGGTTCTGGGAGCGGGCTGTGCGGGACATCGGCATCGTCTGGCACGTGCCCCCGCGTCGCGTCCGCGACGACACCGGCGGCATCGCGCACACCCGCTGGTTCCCGGGCGGGCGCACCAACCTGGTGGACTCCTGCCTCGGCCGCCGGATACGGCAGGGGTGCGGCGCCGCCCCCGCACTGCGCTGGGAGCGCGAGGACGGGACGCGCGGAGTCCTCACCTACGGCGAAACGGCCACGCACAGTGCCCGGGTGGCGGGCGGGCTGCGCGAACTCGGGGTCACGGTCGGGGACCGGGTGGCCGCGTATCTGCCCCCGGGACCCGAGGCCTTCGTCCTGCTCTTCGCCTGCGCGCGCATCGGCGCGGTCCTGGTCCCGCTGTTCTCCGGATTCGGAGCCGAGGCGATCGCGGTGCGGCTAGCCGACGCAGAGCCCCGGGTCCTGGTGACCGCGGCGGCCTCCGTCCGGCACGGACGCCGCCACGACATGGAGACCGCCGCCCGCAAGGCCTTGGCGAAGGTGTCGTGCGTACAGCATCTCGTCGTCCTGGACGCGGCGAGCGAGTGCGGACCGGCCGGCACGACCTGGCAGGGGCTGACCGCCGCCGAGCCCGCCGGCACCGTCTCGCTCGCCGCCGACACCCCTTTCCTCCTGCTGCACACCTCCGGCACCACCGGTCGGCCCAAGGGCGCCGTGCACACGCACGGCGGCTTCCCGGCGCAAGTGGGCAGTGAGACGCGGTACAACCTCGACCTGCGGCCGGACGACGTCGTGTGGTGGGTGACCGACCCCGGCTGGATCATGTTCCCGCTCATCGCCGTCGGTGCCACCCTCGCCGGTGCCTGCGTCCTCGCGTACGAGGGTGCGATCGACCATCCGGACCCGACCCGCCTGTGGCGGCTGCTCGACGACCACGAGGTCACCGTGTTCGGCAGCTCGCCCAGCCTGGCCCGCACGCTGAGGGGACGCGACCCGCGGCACCCGCAGGCACCCGCCCGGCTGCGGATCCTCGGCTCCACCGGGGAACCGTGGACCGAGGAGGCGTGGCACTGGTACTTCGCCGAGTTCGGCGGCAAACGCTGCCCGGTGATCAACATCTGCGGCGGCACCGAGGTCGGCGGCTCCCTGCTCGCCTCCGCGCCCACCCTGCCCCAGTCGCCCTGCGGTTTCGCGGGCCCGTGCCTGGGCATCGACGCGGCCGTCGAGGACGCCGACGGTACCGAGCCGCCCGAAGGACAGGCCGGCGAACTGGTCGTACGACAGCCGTGGCCCGGCATGACCCGGGGGCTGTGGCGGGCTCACGAGCGGTTCACCGAGGCCTACTTCGAGCGGCGGCCGGGGCGCTGGTCGCACGGAGATCTCGTCTCCCGCACCGGCGAGGAGTGGTTCGTCCACGGGCGGCTCGACGACGTCATCAAGGTGGCCGGCAAACGCCTCGGACCCACCGAGGTCGAGGAGGCGGTCTTAGGCGACCCGGCCGTCGGCGAGGCCGCCGCGGTCGGCGTACCGCACCCGGTCAAGGGCGAGGCCCTGTGGTGCTTCGCGGTCCCGGCCGCCGGCCGGCCCCTCGCGGCGCCGGAACGCGAGCGGATCCGCGGGCGCGTCGCCGACGCGCTCGGCCCCGCGTTCCGGCCAAGCCGGGTGATCGCCGTGCCCCAACTGCCCAGGACCCGCAACGGCAAGGTGATGCGGCGCCTCATCCGCGACGTGGTCGCCGGCGAGGAACCGGGCGACCTGTCCACCCTCGTCAACCCCGAGAGCCTCGACGCCCTGCGCACCGCCGTACAGCAGACCCCGGACCACTGATGAGGGGCGCCCCGCCCCTGAACCGAGGGAGTTCCATGCCGACCGTCGACATCCTCCTGCCCGGCTTCGGCCTCGACACCGATCAGGGCTATCCCGCCTTCTGCGGAGTGTTCCTGGTACGCGGCCCCGACGCCGCCGGACGGCCCCGGAACATCCTCGTCGACGCCGCCCACGTAGGCCGCCGTCCCTTCCTGTGGACGGCGCTCGCCGAGCACGGTCTGTCCGCCGACGACATCGACACCGTCGTCCTCACCCACGCCCACTGGGACCACGTGCAGAACATCGACCTGTTCCCCTCGGCGACCCTGCTCGTCCACCCCGACGAGCGCCGGTACGCCCACACCCCGCACGCCAACGACTGGGCCACGCCCGCCTGGACGGGACTGCTGCTGGAGCAGCTCCCCGTCCGCGAGGTCACGGACGGGGAGGAGATCATCCCCGGAGTCGAGGTCCTCGGCCTGCCCGGCCACTCCCCGGGCAGCATCGGCCTGGTGGTGCGCACCGAGGCCGGGCGGGCCACGATCACCGGCGACGCCCTGCACTTCGCGTACGTCGCCACGACCGGGCGCAACCCCCTGGTCTTCTGGGACGCCGACCAGGCGGAGCGCAGCATCGGGCGGATCCTGGAGGTGTCCGACGTGATCTATCCGGGCCACGACCGCCCGTTCCGGCTCGCCGCGGACGGCGGCATCGACTACCTGGCTCCTTTCGCCCTCACCGTGACCGGAGTGGGGCCCGACACCCCGGGCCTCGGCTTCGCCGACTCCTCGGCCCGGCCGTCGTGGGTCATGCCGGGCATTCAGGAGCAGCGCGCGCTGTACGAGAAGAACGCCGACGACAGCCGGCGGAGGATCAGCCGGGTGCCGCGGGTGGTCCGACCGGCGCGGGCTCCCCGAGCAGCCGGGCCAGGGAGCGGTTGAGCCGGGCGAAGAACGGGCCGGGCTCCTCGCGCGGGAAGAAGTGACCGCCGGGCACGAGGGTCAGCCGGAAGTCGTGCGCGTACCGCTCCCACGCGCGCACCCGTGCCGGGTCCACCAACGGGTCGTCGAGGCCCGCGAACGCCTCGACGACCAGGGGCAGCCGGGCCCGCTCGTCGTCCGGGTCCGGCAGCCCCGCCCGACCGTGGCTCGCGCAGACCCGCAGGTCGTCCCGGACGATGGGCAACAGCACCCGCAGCCAGTCCGCCCGCTCCAGGAACCGCGGGTCCATACCGCCGAAGTCGACCAGCAGCCGGGCCAGTTCCCGGTCCTTGTAATGGTCGGGCAAGGGCAGCGTGGGCGTCAGGTGCGGGGCCGCGTACGCGCCGAGGAACAGCGCCCCGGGGCCGCGGCCCCCCGCACGCAGCCGTGCGGCGGCCAGGGCGGCGGCCACCAGGGCGCCCATGCTGTGGCCGTACGCCGCCCAGGGGCCCTCGTCGAGGTACGGGGCGAGATCCCGCCCGAGGGCCGCGACGAGTTCCCCGGCGTCCTGGAAGCGGGGTTCCCGGTACCGCGCCTCGCGCCCGGGCAACTGCACCGGCAGCACATCCACGCCCGGCGGGACGCGGTCGGCCCAGGAACTGAAGAACGAGGCCCCGCCGCCCGCGTGGTGGAAACAGAACAGACGCAGCCGGGCATCCGTCCGGGGTGTCCGGCTGAGGCAGGGCACCGCGGTGGTGGTGGTCATGCGGGTGCTCCGGCCGACGTACCGTTCAGGCGGCGGCGGGCGCGCAGGACGCGGGCGCGCGCCGAGGCCGCCCGGCGCACCGGTCCCGCCGTGCCCGCCATCCGCAGCGCCTGTGCCAGCAGCCACAGCCGGGTCTCGGCGGCCTGCTCGGGCCGCCCGCCCAAGGTGTCGTTCTCCACCAACCGCAGCCGTGGCACGGTCCGCCCGAGCAACTGCGCGTCGGAGTAGGGCACGACCTCGTCGTCGCGGCCGGCCACACAGGCGACCGGGACACGCAGTCCGGTCAGCCGCTCCTCGGCCACGCCCCAGTCGGCCAGCTCGGCCGGGATCCGCTCCACCGGCGTGCGCATCAGGTGGGACAGGGTGAGGTCCACCAGCCGCGGCAGCGGTGCGTGCTCCGCGACCCGGGCGAAGAAGTCCCGCACCGGCGTCCCGACGACGGCCAGGCCCCGCACCCGGTCGTCGTCCAGCACATGACGCAGGGCCAGATGCCCGCCGAAGCCGAGACCGACGACGCAGGTGCGGGAGGTGTCGGCGGCGCGGCCGAGCAGATCCAGGAGGTAGGTGAGCATGTGCACGCTGTCCGTTCCGTAGGTGAGGGAGTTCTCGCCGACCCCCGGCAGCTCGGTGACCACGACGGCCGCGCCGAGCCGGTCGGACTCGGCGAGGACCGGCGCCCACTGCTCCTTGACGCCGGCGATGCCGCCGATGACGAGGATCAGCGGGAGCCGGTTGCGCAGCGACAGACCGGTGGCCCAGCAGGCGAAACCCGCGTCCTCGAACGGCAGATCGAGCCGGGAGACGCCCCGGACGCCTCTGCGCCAGCGGTCGAAGGCCGCCACGCAGGCCTGTTGCGCCGCGAGCCGGTCCGGGCCGTCGACGTACGGGAAGCGGGCCATCGCGTAGGAGCGGACCGCGTCCAGATCGCGGCCCCGTGCCTCGGCCGCCATCGCGAGCGAGGACCAGGCATGGGTCCAGGCGCCGGGCCCCTCGTCCTCGCCGAGGTGACGCAGCACCCGGTGGATGACATCGCCGGGGATGCCCTGGGCGTAGGCGTGCGGAAGGGCGAACCTTCGTAGCTCTGCCATGGGGATCATCGGGCTGCCTCCTTCTCCTTCTCTTTCACCTTCTCTTTCTCCTTTTCCTTGACCAGTCGGGCGACAAGGGTCCGGATCCGCCTGCCGAGTCCGGGGGACCAGACCACGTCCAGGTGGGTGTCGAGGAACAACGCGTGGAAGTGCAGACAGGCGTCGGGCCTCTGGGGTGCGGAGTCGGTCGCGGGAGGGTTCATCGCTCCGTCACCACCTGGTACATGTGCCGGAACGTCCTGACCTCCAGCAGATCGGCCACCGGGATCCGCCGTCCGACGGCGCGCTCCACCACGGTCACCAGGCGCAGCAGCAGCACCGAGTCCCAGTCGGGGAAGTCGTCGAGGGGCCGGTCGAGGTCCTCCTCCTCCAAGTACAGGCCGAGCTCCTCCTCCAGGAGCGTGCGGAATTCCGCGGTACCGGCGAGGGCGGTGGTCATGGGCGGTCTCCGTCATCGGGCCCGAACGCGGCGCGCAGCCGCAGATGGGCGGGGGCGGGGGCGGGGTCGCGCAGGTCGTGCCGGAAGAAGACGGCGTCGGGGTCGTCCGGGTCGGTGCCGACCGCGGTGAAGCCCTGGTCGGCGTAGAACGCGGCGAAGGCGGCGTTGCGCGGCGACGGCAGATAGCGGCCCGCCACGGCCCGCGCCTCGGTGTCGCGGGCGAACTCCAGCACCGCGGACAGGCAGGCGCTCTCGATGCCCCGGGCGAACACCCGGCAGCTCAGGGCGAAGTTGTCGATGCGCACCACCTCCCCGTCCCGGCGCAGGAACAGCGCGCCGACCAGGCCGTGGTCGCCGAACCGGTCACGCGCGTGCACCGCGATCACATGGTGTCCCGGGTGCGTCATCCGGTCGGCCACCTGCGGGACGTCCAGCCGTTCGGTGGCCAGGTGGAACTGGTTGGTGCGCAGGGTGAGTTGGGAGACCCGCCCGAGTTCGGCCTCGTCCGGTGGGCGGAGGGTGACCTCCAGGCCGAGCCCGTCGAGGTAGTCCTGGTAGGAGGCGACGTCCTCGCGGAACTCCTGCCGTCGGGCCTCGGTGCGGTACCGGTCCGCCCGCTCCAGGTCGGCCTCGGTCAGCTCGAACACGTCGAACCAGCCGTCGGCCAGCAGCGCCGAAGGGTGCAGGGCGGGTTCGTCGTCGACGCGGACCACGGCGACCTCGGGCAGCTGCTCGCCGACCAGCCCGCACTCGAAGAGGCTGTCGTCGGCGAAGACGAAGCTGTCCAGGCCGAGTCCGAGCCGCCCGGCGATGTCCCGGAGATTGTCGTGCTTGGGCTTCCAGTTGGCGCTGACCTGGACGAAGTCGGACTCGCGCAGCACCATGGCCGGATGCGTCCGCAGCGTGCGGCTCACGGCGTCCGCGTCGTTCTTGCTGCTGATCGCGAGCAGCACCCCCTGGGATCCGAGTTGCCGGAGCACCCGCTGGAACCCCGTGAAGGCCTCGCCGCGCAGCCCCGCACCGAGCTCGATACCGCCGGGCCCGTCCTCGCCGAGCACGCCGCCCCACAGCGTCCCGTCCAGGTCCAGCACCAGGACCTTGCGGGTCCGGCCGAGGCGGGCGCGGACGATGTGCGCGGCCTCCCGGGCGTAGGCGGCCAGCAGCGGCTCGGACAGCCGGGCCCGCGCGTACTGGGCGGCGCGCGGTTCACCGGCGGGCACGCCCTCGCCGATCAGCGGATCGAGGTCGACGACGGCCACGCCCGGGTGTTCGGCGGCGAGCGCCAGCAGCCCGCTGTTGAACTCCCGCCACACCGCGCCGAGCCGGGCGCGGCAGCGCAGATCGACCAGTTGGTGCGTGAAGTGGCGGTGCAGCGGGACGGTGTTGAGCACGAGCAGGCCGCGGCTGGCCCGTTGATGGGCGGCTACGGCGGCGGTCAGCAGCGCGAGTCGGGTCCGCGCCGCGTTCTCGACGTCCTCGGCCCGCCAGGGCGCGGTGAGGCCGCCGAAGACCGTGTGCGCGTCGAGCACGCACAGGGTGAGGTGCGGTCGCTCCCGGTCCTCCGCCGGGTCGGCCGGCCGCATCAGGTCCTGCACATACGACCCGTAGGGGGCGACCTGCGCGTCCAGCAGCAGTCCGTGGCGGGCCAGTTCGGCGGTGAGCGGTCCCACCACCGGTGCCACCGTGGACTCGCCCGTCACGGCCACGGAGACCACCGGCACCTCGGGCACGTGACGCCGCACCTCCGCCGGGTCGAGCCGGGCCAGCAGCTGGCCCGCGGCCGGGAGGTCGGCCCGGGGCATCCGGGACAGCAGCGTCCGCACCGAGCCGTACTCTTCGGCCAGCCGTCCGGCCCGGTACAGGCCGCGCAGGGTGGTCAGGGCCGCCGCGTCGTGCCAGCCGGCCGTGGCCGCCGGGCTCGGGATCCGTTCCTCGGCCTGGGTCATGACCGCTCCAGGGCGATACCGGACTTGATCCATTTGCTGGACTCGACGGCCACCGCGACGGCGCGCCCGGGACTGTCCCACTGCTCAAGGAGTTCGGCGAGCTGGAGGAAGGGCAGGGCGTTGCCGTTGTTGCCGACGGTGCGCACCACGTTGATGCGCCGGGCGCCCGGGGCGGGCATGGCCGCCGAGATACGGTCGCTCATCCGGCCGGAGAGCTGCGGGGGCAGCAGGAAGTCCACCTGGTCGGCGCCCCAGCCGAGGTCGCCGAGGAGTTCCCAGAACGTCTGCTGGGCCAGGAGCGGCACCGTCTCCTCGATCGCCTTGTAGTCCTCCGAGACCGCCGGACGGTCGCTGTGCCGGTCGCCGAGCCCGAACCAGTCGATGATCTGGCCGGGTTCCCTGCCCAGGCCCACCAGCCGGTTGAGCACCTGCCGGACGGCGATGCCCGCGCCGAGCGGTTCGGCGCTGAGCACGGCCGCGCCGGCCCCGTCGCCGAAGAGGGCGTAGTTGACGAGTTCGGCGGAGGTGCGGGTACCGGGGTCGAAGTCCCGCTCCAGGTGCTTGGCGCACACATCGCCGCCGATCACCAGGACGGTGGCGCAGCGCCGGGCCAGGAGCAGAGTGCGGGCCACGTCGAGGGCCTGCACGGCGCCGGCGCACCCGGACTGGAGCTGGTAGGTGGGGGTGTTGTCGATGCCGAGCCGGTCGGCGACCAGGTTCACCGTGGCGGGCATCAGATGGTCCGGGGTCGCGGTGCCCATGACGACGCAGTCGATGTCGGCCGGATCGAGGCCGGCCTCCGCCAGCGCCCGGTCGGCGGCAGTCGCCGCGATGTCGGCCAGGGTGTGCCGCACCTGACCGGTGGCCAGGTCGACGGCGAAGTAGCGGCTGGTGTTGCCGATGAACATCTCGGCCCAGGTCTCGTCGAGGCCGACGAGTTTGGCCAGGGTCGCGTTGTCCACGGGGTCCCCGGGCAGGCAGGTGCCGACCGAGGCCAGGTGCGCGGTGGGTGCGTTCATCGGGCGGTTCCTTCCGCGGTCAGGGTCACGGCCGTGCCGGCGAGGCCGCGGCTGTGCAGATACCGGACGAGGTCGCCGACGGTGCGCATGCTCTCCAGCAGTTCCTCGACCGGGAGCGTGCCGAGCCGGGGCAGCTCGTGCTCGATCCGGGCCTTCAGC
Source organism: Streptomyces cinnabarinus (assembly GCF_027270315.1). Taxonomy (NCBI): domain Bacteria; kingdom Bacillati; phylum Actinomycetota; class Actinomycetes; order Kitasatosporales; family Streptomycetaceae; genus Streptomyces; species Streptomyces cinnabarinus. Next base: position 7,895,261 of record NZ_CP114413.1, read on the forward strand.
TCCACGGCCTGGATCGAGTCGAAGCCCAGGTCCTCGTGGAGCCGGGTGTCGTCGTGCACCAGGTCCGGGTCGTGTCCGCCGACCCGGCACACCAGCAGGCGTGCCAGTGCGGCCAGGGGGTCCGGCTCGTCCCCCGCCGGGGTCGGCGGACACGGTTCCCCGCGGTCCGTGAGAGGCGGTACCGCGGAGTCCGCGCCAGGGGGGACGGGGGGCGCGGACGGTTCCGGACGGGTCGGGGCGGCGCCGGAGCGCCAGGCGCGGAATGAGTCGTCGAACAGATAGGGCGGCAGCCGTCGGGGCAGCCGGTCGGACTCGGGGTACAGCACGTCCCAGCCGGGGGTGAGGCCCGCACACCACAGCTCGCCGAACAACTGCTGGGGCCGGTGTCCGGGGGCGCGCTCGCCGGGATGCGCGGTGTGCAGGCTCACCGGGGAGCCGGCCTCCGTCCGCAGCCGGGACAGCAGCGGGGTGAGCACCGCGGCCGGGCCGATCTCCACCACATGGGTGACGTCGGTGGCGAGCAGCGCGAGCGCGGCCTCGGCGAACCGCACCGGCGCGGTGATCTGTGCCGCCCAGTAGTCGGCGTCCAGGGTTTCCTCGTCGGCCAGTTCCCGGCCGTACACGGTCGAGAAGACCGGGAGGTTCGGGCGCCGGTCGGCGGCGTCCGCGCAGGCGCGGCGGAACTCCTCGACGACCGGCACCATCAGCGGCGAGTGGAAGGCGTGGGAGACCGCGAGCGGCCGTGCCGCCACCTTGCGTTCGGTCAATTCGGCGGTGAGTGCGGCGAGTTCACCGCGGTCTCCGGAGATCACGGTGCGGCGGGGGCCGTTGGCGGCGGCCAGACCGAGCCGCTGCCGTCCCGCGAGCAGCGGCTCGGCCTCCGCGGCGTCGAGGGCCACCGCGAGCATCCCGCCGTCGTCGGGCAGCGTCTCCATCAGCTGTCCGCGCCGGGCGACCAGTCGGGCGGCGTCCGCCGGGTCGAGCGCTCCGGCCACGCAGGCGGCGGCGAACTCGCCGATGCTGTGCCCGATGACGTAGGCGGGCCTGATCCCGGCCTCGGCCAGGGTGGCGGCCATTGCGTACCCGACCGCGAACAGCGCGGGCTGGAGCAGTCCCGGGCGCTGCAACTCCGGGTCGTCGTCGAGGAGCAGATCCCGCACCGACCGCCCGGTGTGCGGGGTGAGCAGCTGGTCCATGGCGTCGAGGTGGCGTGCGTAGGCGGGGCACGACCGGTACCAGGACGCGGTGGTCCGGGGGTCCTGTGCGCCCTGCCCGGTGAAGGCGAACGCCACCGACGGCGCCGCGCGCCGCCCGGTGCCCGCCGGGCCCCTCTCGTCCACCCGCTGTGCCGCCTCCCGCAGCCCCGCCACCAGCGTGGGCAGGTCGGCGGCGGCGACGGCCACCCGGTGCGGCAGCCGGGACTTGACCCGGTTGCTGGTCCAGCACAGCTGCGCCAGCTGGTCGCCCGGACGGCGGGCGAGGGCGTCGGCCTGGGCTAGCAGATTGGCCCGCAGCCGGTCCGCGCCCCGGGCGGAGACGGTGAACACGCCCGGCGCCCCGGGACGGGTCCGATGGGTGGTCCGGGGCGCGGAGGCCAGCACCGCGTGGGCGTTGCTGCCGCCCATGCCGAAGCTGCTGACCGCGGCGTGCACGGTGCCGGAGCCCAGCCGGAGCGGCGACCTGAGCAGGTTCAGCCGCTGTCCGGGCAGGTCGAGTCGCGGGTTCTCGTCCTGGGCGTACCGGCTCGGCGGCACCGTACGGTGATGCAGCGCGAGGACCGCCTTGATGAGCCCGGCGATGCCCGCCGCGCCCTCGGCGTGCCCGAAGTTGCTCTTGACCGAGCCCAGCGCGACGCTGCCGCCACCGCGGCCGCTGGTCAGTCGGCCGAGCGCCTGGGCCTCGATGAAGTCACCGAGCAGGGTGCCGGTGCCGTGCGCCTCGATGAACCCGATGTCGTCGGCGGTGATGCCGGCCCGCTGCCACACCGACTCGATCAGCTGCTCCTGCGCCCAGCGGTTGGGCGCGGTGATGCCGTTGCTGCGGCCGTCCTGGTTGCTCCCGGTCTCCTTCAGTACGGCGTACACCGGCTGACGGTCCGCCAGGGCGTCGCTCAGGCGGCGCAGTACGAGCACGGCCACGCCTTCGGCGCGCCCGATCCCGTCCGCCGCCGCGCTGAACGGCTTGCACCGGCCGTCCGGCGCCGAGAGACCGGCCTGGGTGTAGAAGATGTTGATGGCCGGCGTCATGATCAGGTTGGTGCCGGCCACCAGGGCGTGATCGCACTCTCCCCAGCGCAGCGAGTTCATGGCGAGGTGGACGGCGACGAGCGAGGAGGAGCAGGCCGTGTCCACGGCCAGGCTCGGCCCCTTGAGGTCGAGGTGGTACGAGACGCGGTTGGCGCCCATGAAGTAGCCGTTGCCGGAGCCGTGGCGGGCGGTGATCCGGTCGTAGTCCCCGAGGGCCAGGAACGCCCACTCGTTGGCCATCACGCCGACGAACACGCCGGTCGCGGTGCCGGCCAGGTCCTGGGGTGCCATCGCGGCGTCCTCGATCGCCCGCCACGAGCACTGCAGCAGCAGCCGCTGCTGCGGGTCCATCGCCGCGGCCTCGCGTGGCGCGATGCCGAAGAAGGCGGGATCGAAGGCGTCGGGGTCGTGGAGGAAGCCGCCGCGCACGGTGTTGCTGCGGCCGGGCGGCCGGCTGTCGTGGGCGGTGTCCGGAGCGGACGGGGCAGCGAGGTGATAGCGCTCGGCGTCCCAGCGCTCCTCGGGCACGTGGCCCGTGCCGTCGCGTCCGTCCATGAGCAGCGCCCAGTACTCCTGGGCGTCGCGGGCGCCGGGAAAGCGGCAGTCGAGACCGACGACCGCGATGGGCTCGCGCACGCTCATGACGGGTTCCCGCCGTCCGCCGCCCGGTCGGCCAGCCGGTCGGCGAGATGGGCGGCGATCGCGTGGACGGTCGGGAAGTCGTACGCGATCGTGGGGGACACCGGGATCCGGTACTTCTCCTCGATCTCGCCGCAGATGCTGATCGCCGCGACGGAGTCGATGCCGTAGTCGGCGAGCGGGGTGTCCGGGTCGATCTCCTCGGCCGCCTTGCGCAGATGGAAGGCGACCCGCCCGGTCAGCCACGGTTCGAGGTCGGGTGATTTTCCGCGGGGCGAGGGCCGGTCCACCGGCTCGGCGTGACGGGCGGCGCGGGTTTCGGGGGCGATGCTCATGGTGTTTCTCTCTCCGAGGGGCTGAGGGCTGCGGGTCTCAACGGCGGGTGACGGCGGGCTCCGGTGTCTCGCCCGCGGTGGTGACCAGGGCGGCGACCGGGGGCTGGAGCCGCTGGTGCAGCACCGGCAGGACGCCGTCGAGGAAGAGCCGCCGCATGAGGGTGCGCTGCGTCTTGCCGCTGGTGGTCTTGCGGATGACGCCGGGCCGCACCAGCACCACGCTCACGGCGGGCAACTGGAACCGACGGCTGAGCAGGGACTGCACGGAGGCGCCGAGCTGGGCCGGCTCGCTCTCCTCGGTGGCGTCGGCCCGCAGTTCCTGCACCACGACGACGTGCGCGCGCTCGGACGTCTCGTCGGTGACGGTGAACACCGCGCCCCCGCCGCGCCGGAACGCCTCCCCGGACTCCTGTACGGCCTGCTCGATGTCCTGCGGGTAGAGGTTGCGGCCGTGCTGGATCAGCATCTCCTTGATCCGCCCGGTGACATAGAGCTCCTCGTCGAGCAGGGCCCCGAGGTCGCCGGTGCGGAAGAAGCCCGCGCGGCCGTCCGCGGTCACCGCCCGGAACGACTCGGCGGTGAGTTCCTCGCGGTTCCAGTAGCCCGTGGCCACCGACCGGCCGCGCAGCCAGATCTCGCCGACCTGGCCGCCGGGCAGCACCCGCAGGGTCACCGGGTCCACGATCAGCACTTCGGTGTCCTTCGGCCGGCCGCAGCCGACCAGGGTGCGGGCGGGCCGGTCGGTGCGGGCGGGCCGCAGCTCGTCCTGCTCCAGGGCGTGGGCGTCCACGGTGAGTTCGACGTGGGCGGCCTCGGTGTCCCCGCTGGAGACCAGCAGGGTGTTCTCCGCCAGGCCGTAACAGGGCAGGATCGCCTGCGGGCGCAGCCCGTTGCCCGCGAAGCGGCCGACGAAGGCGCGCAAGGTCTCGGCGCGCACCGGCTCGGCCCCGTTGAGGGCCACCCGCAGGCTGGACAGGTCCAGGTCCGCGGACTGCTCCTCGGTGACGCGGCGGGTGCACAGCTCGTAGCCGAAGTTGGGGGAGGCGGTGCCTTCGACCCGGTAGTCGTGGATCATGCGCAGCCAGCGGTGCGGTTGCTTGATGAAGGCGATCGGCGACATCTGCACGCTGGTGCCGCCCACCCACAGCGGGTGCAGGGTCATGCCGATGAGCCCCATGTCGTGGTAGAGGGGCAGCCAGCTGCCCGCCACGACGCCGTCCGGGGTCACCATGGCGCCGCGGATGGCCTCCTCGTTGGCGGCGAGGTTGGCGTGCGTGACCATGATGCCCTTCGGCTCGCTGGTGGAGCCGGAGCTGTACTGGAGGAAGGCCACGTCCGACTCGGTGACGCGGGGCGGGGTCCACAGGTCGGGGTCGGCCGTCTCGGCGTCCCCGCCGGTCGCCAGGCACAGCACATCCCGCTCTCCCGAGGCGGCCAGCCAGGCGCTGATGCCCTGCCGGTACTCCGGGAGCGTCAGCACCGCTCCCACATCGGCGTCCCGCAGGATGCCGTGGACGCGGGCCAGCCGTTCGCCCGGTTCGTCGGGCAGCGGTGCGGGGATCGCCGTGCGCCCCGCGTAGAAGCAGCCCAGGAAGGCCGTGACGAAGTCCAGGGTCGGCGGGTAGAGCAGCAGTACCGGACGCGAGCGGTCCTTCCGGGACGCGTGCTGCAGCCGGGTGGCCACCAGGCGGGCCCGGCGGTCCAGTTCGGCGTAGCTGAGCTGCTCGGGCCGCATGTGCGGGCCGTCCTCGTGCAGGTAGACGAACGCGGGCCGCTCCGGATGGCGGTCCACGCCGGTGCGTACGGCGTCCGTCATCGTCCGGAACTGAAGCTGGTGTGGCACGGGCTGTCCTCTCCCAGAACCGATCCTTGCGGCGGCACCGAGTGCCATCCGATGTCTTCAGCCTTGGGGTGCCGTGAAAAGGCGGCGTAAAGCGAAAATTGGTGCGCGCGTCAAGGGTTTGGGGTTGTAGGCCTGGCCGGTTGCGACGGTGGGTGCCTGCCGGGACACGTACCGTGCTGGCACGCGGTGCCTAAAGGATCGATGAGAGGGAGGACGGCGTGGGCGAAGCGGACGTACCCGGTGTTGGGGCCGCGGCGGGACCGTTCCCGGTCGGTCCGCTGCCTCCTGGCGGGCATGCCGTCTGCCTCGGGCGGCTGGACGAGTGGGCCCGGGGTGCGTCCGCGGGCGAACCCGTCGTCCGGGCCCGGTCGTCGGGATCCCGGCTGCTGCTGCGCCATGCGGTGGCCGCGGCCGACGGCACACCACCGCACCACGTGGTCCTGGACCAGGACGGCCATGGACGGCCGGTCCTGCGCGCCCCCGCGGGGCTGGACGTGAGCATCAGCCATACGGCCGACGTGCTCGTCGTCGGCGTGGCGCGCGGCCGGCGCATCGGCGTGGACGTGGAGGCGCGGGACCGCCCGCTGCTGGCGCCCGGGCTCGCCGAGAAGTTCTGCCACCCGGAGGAACTGGCCGAGCTGCGCGAACTGCCGCCCGCCGAACGCAATGCGCTGCTGGTGCGGCTGTGGACGCTCAAGGAGGCGTACACGAAGGCGCTCGGCGTCGGTCTCGCGCACGACTTCGCACGCCTGCGCCCCCGGCCCGTCATCGGGGGCGGCTGGTGGCTGGAACCCTCCGCCCCGGGCTGGCGGCTGCGGTGCGATCCGGTCATGGACGGCTTCATCGTCGCCCGCGCACTGGGACCTGACGGTCTGTGAGCAGGGATCCGGGCAATCGAGTCAACGGTGTATCGATACACCGTTGACTCGATTGCCCGCCGGGTCTAGCGTCGAGGCCGCACGGCACCGAACGGCACTCGGCTCACGATCACCCTCTTCTCGTCGAGGAGCGGACATCCGTGACAACTCAGTCCCGCCGCAAGCCCTTTGACCACACGGCACAGACCGGGCATCCGCACCGCTGGCGCGTTCTCGCGGTGCTCCTGGTCGGCCTGCTGCTCGTGGTCCTGGACACGTCGATCCTCAACGTGGCCCTGAAGACCCTGGCCGAGCCCGCGCCCGAGGGCCTCGGCGCCTCGCCCGGCGCGTTGCAGTGGTCCATCGACTCCTACACCCTCGTCTTCGCCGCGCTGCTCCTCACCACCGGCGCGCTCGCCGACCGCTGGGGACGAAAACGCGTCCTGCTGGCCGGACTCGCCGTCTTCGGCGCCTGCTCCCTGTGGTCCGCCTACGCCCGCAGCGCCGACGAACTGATCGTCGCGCGGGCGGGGTTGGGGGTCGGGGCCGCCCTGGTGCTGCCAGCCACTCTGGCGATCATCATGGCCGTCTTCCCGCCCGCCGAGCGTGCCCAGGCCATCGGTCTGTGGGCCGGTGCCGCCGGACTCGCCGTCGCGCTCGGGCCGATCACCGGCGGCGCGCTGCTCGAACACTTCTGGTGGGGCTCGGTGTTCCTGATCAACCTGCCCATCGTGCTGATCGGCGCGGTGGCCGCCCTCGTCGTCGTCCCCGAGTCCAAGGACCCCGCCCGCGGCGGCCTGGACCCGCTCGGCGCCGTGCTCTCCGTCGCCGGGCTCACCTCGCTGGTGTACGGCGTGATCCGGGGCGGGGAGTCCGACCACTGGGCGCAGGCCGCCGTGTGGGCGCCGATCCTCGCCGGCCTGCTGATCCTGGGCCTGTTCGCCCTGTGGGAGCACCGCACCGCACGGCCCGCGCTGGACGTCGCCCTGTTCACCGTCCGCCGCTTCTCGGCCGCCGTGACCGTCATCGGCCTGGTCTTCTTCGCCCTGCTCGGCGCCACCTTCTTCCTGGTGTTCTATCTGCAGAGCGTGCGCGGCTGGACGCCGCTGGAGGCCGGGTTCCTGCTACTGCCCCTGGCCCTGGCCCAGTTGGCCTGCTCGGCACCGGCCACGCTCCTGGCCAAGCGGATCGGGGCCGGGCCGGTGTGCGCCACCGGCATGCTGCTCACCTCACTCGCCTTCCTCGCCGTGGCCGGCATCGACGAGCGGACCGAGGTGTGGGTCATCGAATCCGTCCTGTTCGTCATGGGCCTCGGCATCGCCTGCGTGATGCCGCCCGCGACCTCGGCCGCCATGTCCGCCGTCTCCCAGGACCGGGCGGGCACCGGCTCGGCGGTCACCACCACCTTCCGGCAGGTGGGCGGCGCCCTCGGCGTCGCCGTCCTGGGCTCGGTCCTCTCCGCCGCCTACCGCTCCCGGATCGAGGAGCACCTCGGGCCACTGCCCGCCCCGGTCCGCGACAGCGCGCGGGAGTCCATCGCCACCACCCTCACCGTCGCCAAGGAACTGGGCCCGCGCGGTGCGCCGCTGGCCGGCCGGGCCGTGGACGCGTTCGTCGCAGCCATGCACCTCACGGCCCTCGTCGCCGCCGGCGTCACCCTGCTCGGTGCCTTCGTCAGCCTGCTGTTCCTGCCCTCCCGTACCTCCGCCGGAGCCCCCGGCGCCCAGGAGGCGGTTACGCGAGAAGTCCACACCACGGAGGTCTGAGCCGCATGCCCCACGTCGACCCACCCACGGCCGGCCCGGGACCCTCACCCCGGGGCGGCCGTCAGCGCGACCCCGCCGCCGACCAGGCGATCCTGCACAGCACCCTGGGCCTGCTCAGCGAGGGGTGCAGCTTCGGCGACCTGTCCATGGACCTGGTCGCCCAGCGCGCGGGCGTCGCCCGGGCCACCATCTACCGCCGCTGGCGCAACAAGGAGGAACTGGTGCTGGCCGCACTGGGCAGCCTGGACCTGCCCGTGCCGCCACTGGACGGACTCAGCCTGCGCGAGCGGCTGGTGGCGCTCGTCGACCAGCTCCGCCACCGCGGTCAGGACACCCACCTGCACCGGCTGATCGGCAGCCTGCTCGGCGAGGCCGTACGCCGCCCGCAGCTCGTGGAGCGCTTCGAGAACACCGTCGTCGCCGCCCGGCACGAGGCGCTCCTGCGGGTCCTGACGGACGGCATCGACAGCGGTGAACTCCGCGCCGACCTCGACCTCGACGACGCCGTCGAGATCCTCACCGGCCCGATGGCCGCCCGCCTGATCCTGCGCCAACGCCCCGTGGAATCAGCGGCGTTCGCCGAACGCATCGTCGACACGTTTCTGAACGGAACCCGCACGATCCGGGCCGGCACCAGCCCGGCCACCCCACCGGAGCACCTCCCTCGACCAGAGGAGCCGCTGCCATGAAATTCCTCTTCGACGACCCCGCCTTCGACTACCAGGCACTGCGCGCCGCCGGCTACGCCGACTACGGTGGCGCGCAGCTCGGCGAGGTCGTCGCGGTCGCTTCCCGGATCCCCGGCGGAGACACCGACGCCTGGCGGCACGCCTGGACCTCGCTCGCCGAACGCGTCCACGGCCTGGCCGTCACGGCACGCGGCGAGGGCCGCACCGACTCCGCCCGCGCCGCCCTGCTGCGGGCGCACAACTACTACCGGACCGCCGAGTTCTTCGAACGCGACGACCCGCGCGGCGCGGAGGCGCTGCGGCTGATGCGGCTGTCCCGGGAGACCTTCGCCGACGCCGCCGAACTCATGGAGCGCCCACCGCAGTTCATCCGCATTCCCTACGAGGACACCTCACTGCCCGCCTACCTGTACCGGGTCGACGACTCCGACCTGCCCCGGCCGACGATCATCCACCACGGCGGGCTGGACTCCACGGTCGAGGAAGGCTACTTCTTCGTGGCCGCCGCGGCCCTCGCCCACGGCTGGAACTGCCTCTGCTTCGAAGGGCCCGGACAGGGCTCCGTGATCCGCGACCAGGGTCTGGTCTTCCGGCCCGACTGGGAGCGGGTCGTCACCCCGGTCGTGGACCACGTCCTGACCCTGCCCGGCGTCGACCCCGACCGCCTGGCGCTGGTCGGCACCAGCCTCGGCGGCCTGCTCGCGGTGCGGGCGGCGGCCTACGAGCACCGGCTGGCCGGCTGCGTCGCCCATGACGCGGTCTGGCAACTGGGCGATGTCGTCGCCCTGCCGCCGTTCGTGCTGGAGTGGGTCGACCAGGGACACGACGACTTCGCCAATCCGGTCATGTGGGGGATCGCCGCCCAGCAGACCTTCACCCGCTGGCTGCTGCGCCACGCGCTGTGGACCTTCGGCACCGACACCCCGGCCGGACTGCTGCGCCGGCTGCCCGAGTTCGACCTGTCGGAGGTGATCGAGCGGGTGTGCTGTCCCGTGCTCGCCATGGACGCGGAAGAGGACATGTTCTTCGCCGGACTGGAACACGCCAAGAAGGTCTACACCGGCCTGAACTCGCCCAAGACGCTCCAGGTGTTCACCGCGGACGAAGGCGGCGGGGCGCACTGTCACTCGGGCGCCATGCGGCTCTTCCACGACCGGCTGTTCGCATGGCTGACCAAAACCCTCGGGCCCGGACAGCCGGCCGGAGTCTGAGCGTGTCGGCCATGGACCGTGCAATTCGAGCGGCCGAAATTCATTTCCGCAACCCGAATCCGGGCTCCTCGAGTTCTATTGTCTTTAATGGCGGTGTAACAGGGAGGGGGTGGTGGCGAGAGGTGGGCTAACATATGCTTCACGCACTGGTCGCAATATCGTCGATCAGGTGCGTCCCGGACCTGGGGACGGACGGGGGAACCAGAATCAGTTGAATGCGTGCATACGCATTCTGGGGGGTTTGCTGTGGCCCTGTCCTCTGTACAGGCTGACCAGCCACTGCGCTACGACCTGCTCGGGCGCCTGCGGGTGACCCGGGGCGGCGCCGACCTGACGCCCGAGCCGCCCAAGCTCGCCAAACTGCTCTCCTTGCTCCTGATCAGGGCTGGTGAGCCGGTGGCCGGTGAGAAGCTCGTGGCGGATCTGTGGGAGCAGGATCCGCCACGCTGCGCGGTGGCCAGCCTGCGCGTGTACATATCACAACTGCGGAAAATTCTGAGCACGCCGCGAGGAATATCACCCATCGTCACGACGGCTCCCGGATATATTCTGGACACGAGCGGGGCGGTGACGGATCTCCATGAATTCGAGATGCTCTACGGTCGTGGCCGGGAACGGTATGGGGCGGCTGATTTCCACCATGCCGCCGAACTTCTCCGCCGGGCGCTGTCGCTGTGGCGGGGGCCGGTACTGGAGGGCATTCCCGGATCGCTGGTCATCGATTCGTTCACCACGGTCCAGGACGAGAAACGGCTGAATTGCACCGAACTGTGGATGGAGTCGGCGCTGGCGCTCGGCTGCCATCACGAGATGATCGAGGAACTGCGCGGCCTGGTCCTCCAGCATCCGCTGCGGGAGCCCTTCCACCACCAGCTGATGGTCGCCCTGTACCGGGCGAACCGCCAGGGCGACGCACTGGCGGTGTACCGCAGTGCCCGCCGGGTGCTCAGAGAGGAACTGGGAGTCGAGCCCGGACCGTCCCTACGCCTCGCCCACGAGGCGATCCTGCGAGCGGATCCGGCCCGCTTGGAGGCTGCCGGGGTCATTCCCGCGCTGCACTGAGCGCCCGGCATGCGGACCTGAACGCCGAGGTTCTTCGCCAGGCCCTGCGGTTCACGCCAGGGTGACATCCATGCCGCCCTCGGCCAGGAGGTCGAGGGTCAGGCCGAAGAGGTCGTAGGGGTGGCCGTCCGGGGACAGGGCGTGGGACAGGTGCTCGCGGGCGGTCGTGGCGTCGTGCCAGAGCAGGGTCGCGGGTGCGGTGTAGCCGAAGGTGCCCCGCAGACAGTCGTCGACGGCGGCGAGGCAGCCCCCGAAGTAGCCGCCGGGGCCGTTCACCGCTTCGCCGAGCGCCAGATAGAGGCCCGGTTCGTCGGTGATGTGGCGGCCGTCGAGTTCGTAGGCGTGGCCGGCCGGCCGGTCGCCGATCGTGCGATAGGCGGTTCGCTCCCTGACCAGGTCGTGCCAGGCCCAGCGGTGTCGGGTGTCGAGGCCGGACCAGGCGGCCGCGGTGGCGGGCGGCCCGGTGAACCACCGTTCCCAGACGGGCCGGACGTGTTCGGGGACGGGCGTGCGGAGTTCTCCGTCGAGCTCCAGGTCGAATCAGGTCCGCGTCGTGCGGGGAGGGGCGCCAGGCACTGACTCTGGCCCAGACCAGGCGTTCGGTGAGCCGCTCGCCCCGGTCGTCCCGTATCTCCAGGGCCGCCTGCTCCAGGTCCAGCGCCCGCCGGGTGCCCTTCGCCAGCGCCGCCCGTAGCTCGTCACCCTGGGCGAGCCCCCGCAGGACGAGCGGCGGCGTCGACCGCCCGGGCGGCAGGACACGGGTGAACTCCCGGCAGGAGCCCAGCCATCGGTGGCCGTCATGCACGCGGACGCGGCCCCGGTGTCCCTCGGGCGGGCCTTCGTAGTCGTCCAGGCCGGTGAGCACGAGACTGTCCGTCGCGAGGGGCCGCTTCAGCCTCTCCGCGTCCTCCAGCAGCCAGGGTTCGAGTGTCTCGTCGTCCGGTACCAGCCAGACCCGGTGGCCGACCCAGCCGTCCACGTCCGCTCGCGGAACCCAGCCGAACAGCTCGTAGGTACCGCGGTCGGGTTCCCCGAACAGCCCGTCCGCCTCGGCGCAGGTGCCCCAGGCGTACCCGTGCTCCGTCTCGGTCAGCGTGTACCGCGCTCGCCCGCGATGGTTCTCGTCCTCGTGCACGCCCGGAATCATGCCGGGACCGGGTCCCGGCGGCGAAGTCATTTACCCAGGGGCCGAGTCAGCGGCGTGAGCGCACCCGGGCGTCCTTCGGCGGGTCGATGAACTGCAACTCCAGCGTCACCGGCGGCTTTGCCACCCCGGGTCCGCCCGCCGCCACCCAGCGCACCACCTCGTCGGTGCTGTCGTGGTCCGTGGCGAAGCCGATCCAGGTGGGACGTCCGCCCGCGCGGCGCCCCGCGGCCGAGGGGCCCACGACAATGACGTTGGCCTGGTCGCAGGGGCCCAGGCAGTCGGTCGTACGGATGCGGACGCCGTGCTCGGCGGCCGCGGCGCGCAGGACCTCCAGTTGCCCCTCGTGATCGGTGCCGGGGTGCTTGCGGGCGTTGCCGCAGCAGCAGCCGCGGCAGACGACGAGGGTGCAGGCGGACCGGGTCAGGGAGGTGGTGCGGGGCGTCGAAGGCATGACAGAAGTCTGAGCCCCGCGGTGACCGTCGTGATCACCGGGCCCCGCGCTGCGTATGGTTGACGGCGTGACCGACAGCAGCAAGCGGCCGCTGGCCGTGTTCGATCTGGACAACACCCTCGCCGACACCGCCCACCGGCAGCGGTTCCTGGAGTCCAAGCCCCGTGACTGGGAAGGCTTCTTCGCCGCCGCGCCCGCCGACCCGCCGATCGCCGAGGGCATCGCGCTGGTGCGGGACAGCGCCGAGGAGTGCGAGGTCGTCTATCTGACCGGGCGGCCCGAGCGCTGCCGCGCGGACACCCTGGAGTGGCTCGCGGCCCAGGGACTGCCCGAGGGGCGGGTGTACATGCGGCGCGACAACGACCGCCGGCCCGCCCGCCGCACCAAGCTGGAGATCCTCCGCCGCCTCGCCAGGACCCGGGAGATCCGGGTCCTGGTGGACGACGACGAACTCGTCTGCGCGGACGCCGAACAGGCCGGGTTCCGGGTCGTACGGGCGCGCTGGACCGCCCCTTCCGCCGCGCTGAAGTCCGCGCAGGAGCGGGAGGGGCGGACCTGAGGTCCGGCCCCTCGCTCAGCCGGTCTCGTCCAGGCGGAAGCCGACCTTCATGGTCACCTGCCAGTGCGCGATCTGCCCGTCGTTGAGCTGGCCGCGCACGTCGACCACCTCGAACCAGTCCAGGTTGTGCAGGGTCTGCGAGGCCCGGTTGATGCCGTTACGGATCGCCTGGTCCACGCCTTCGGGCGAGGTGCCGACGATGTCCGTGACCCGGTAGGTGTGGTTCGACATGTGGGTGCTCCTCTCGCACACGCGTCACTCCACCGTGCCCCAAGGCGGGGCATCGCGCGAGCCGTCCGTCACCGTGCCACGCTCAGTGACAGCGCGAACCGGCCCTCCTCGTCCGTCCACCAGTGGGACAGTTCGAGCCCCGCCGCGGCCAGCTCGGCGCGTACGCCCTCCTTCCGGAACTTCGCCGAGATCTCGGTGTGGAGCTCCTCGCCCGCCGCGAAGTCGACGGCCAGGTCCAGCGCGGGCACCTTCACCGTCTGCGCGGTGCGGGACCGCAGCCGCATCTCGATCCACTCGTTGTCGGCGTCCCACAGCGCCACATGGTCGAAGGCGCCGGGATCGAAGTCGGCGCCGAGTTCCCGGTTGACGACCGTGAGGACGTTCTTGTTGAACTCGGCCGTCACCCCGGCCGCGTCGTCGTACGCCCGCACCAGCACCTTCTCGTCCTTCACCAGGTCGGTGCCGAGCAGCAGGGCGTCGCCGGGCGCCAGCAGGGCGCGGACCCGGGCGAGGAAGTCGGCGCGCTCGGCGGGCAGCAGATTGCCGATGGTGCCGCCGAGGAACGCCACCAGCCGGGGTCCGGGGGTGTCGGGCAGGGTGAGCCCGCCGGTGAAGTCGGCGATGAGCGCGTGCACATCGAGTCCGGGCCGTTCCTCGATGAGGGCGTGTCCGGCCTGGGTGAGCGCGCTGTCGCTGACGTCGACGGGGACGTAGGTGTGCAGTTCGGTGAGCGCGTCGATGAGGTACCGCGTCTTCTCCGAGGAGCCGGAGCCCAGTTCGACCAGGGTCCGGGCGTGGGTCGCGGCGGCGATCTCTCCGGCGCGGGCGATGAGGATCTCGCGTTCGGCGCGGGTCGGGTAGTACTCGGGCAACTCGGTGATCCGCTCGAAGAGTTCGCTGCCGACGGCGTCGTAGAACCACTTGGGCGGGAGGGTCTTGGGGGTGCGGGTCAGGCCGTGCAGGACGTCGGCGCGCAGGGCGGCCTCCGTGGCGTCCTCGGGCAGTTGGCGGGTGAGATGGAACGGGCTCACGTGCGGGGCTCCTTGGAGGGTGCGGGTGCCGAGTTCTCGCCCGGCTCCTTCAGCGGAGTGAGAGTGACGTCCGTGCGGCTCGCGAGGAGGAGCGTGCGGTCCGGGACCTCGTGCCAGAGCGGATCGTCGTCGTACGGTTCGGAGGCCACGACCGTGCCGTGGCCGGGCGTCGTGCGGTACCACAGGGTGTCGCCCCAGGTGGTCGCCGCGATGCCGGCGCCGCTGGTCAGCAGCAGGTTCAGCCGGGCGCCCGGCGCCGCCTCGGCGACCTCCCGGACGGTGTCGGCCAGCGCCTGGCCCTCGGCGTCCCCGGCCCGCAGCCTGGCGAGGACCAGCGCCCACACGAACGCCGAGTCGTTACGGGCCTCCAGGGACAGCAGATCCGTCGCGGACAGGGTGCCGGTCAGCGGCGCGAGGGAGCCGGGCCAGCCCGGTACGGCGCCGTTGTGGCTGAACAGCCAGGCACCGGAGGCGAAGGGCGCCGCGGCGGCCTCCGCGTCCGCACCGGACAGGGTCGCGTCCCGGACCGCCGCCAGCAGGCACGTCGTGCGGACGACGCGGGCCAGATCGGCGAAGGACAGGTCCGCCCAGATCGGCCCGGCCCGCCGGTACCGGGCCGGCACCGGATCCCCGGCCGCGTACCAACCGACGCCGAAACCATCGGCGTTGACCGTGCCGTACCGCTGGAGCCGGGGCGCCCAGGACTGCCGGTACAGCCCGTACGGGGGCTGCACCACGTAGGTTCCGAGTGGCTCCTCGGGCCCCAGATACGCCAGATGACGGCACATCAGACGCCCTCCGAGCAGGCCGTGCGGAACCCGGAGAAGATCTGCCGGCGGATCGGGTAGTCCCAGTTGCGGAACGTGCCCCGGCAGGCCACCGCGTCCACGGCGAACGAACCGCCGCGCAGCACCTTGTACTCCGGCCCGAAGAACACCTCCGAGTACTCCTTGTACGGGAAGGCGACGAACCCCGGGTAGGGCAGGAAGTCGCTCGCCGTCCACTCCCACACGTCCCCGATCAACTGCCGGACGCCGAGCGGTGATTCGCCCTCGGGGTAGCTGCCGACGGGGGCCGGGCGCAGATGCCGCTGGCCGAGGTTGGCGTGCTCGGGCGCGGGGTCGGCATCGCCCCAGGGGTAGCGCATGGAGCGGTCGCCGGCCGGGTCGTGCCGGGCGGCCTTCTCCCACTCGGCCTCGGTGGGCAGCCGCCGCCCGGCCCAGCGGGCGTAGGCGTCGGCCTCGTACCAGCTCACGTGCACCACCGGCTCGTCCGGCGGCACCACCTCGGTCACCCCGAACCGGCGGCGCAGCCATTGCTTGCCGTCGCGCTTCCAGAACAGCGGTGCGTGGAGGGAATGCTGCCGGATGTGGGCCCAGCCCGCCGGGTCCCACCAGCGTTCGTTGTCGTAACCGCCGTCCTCGATGAACGCCTGGTAGGCGCCGTTGGAGACGGGCGTGGTGTCGATGTGGAAGGCGGCCACCTCACGCCGGTGCGCGGGGCGTTCGTTGTCCAGCGCCCAGGGTTCGGTGGAGGTGCCCATGGTGAACGGGCCGCCGGGGACGAGGACTTCGGCCGGGCCGGTCTGCAACGGGGCCGGTTCCGGGTCGGGGGCGGTCAGGGCCTGCGGGCCGGTGCGGAGCTGATGGGTGATCAGCATGGTCTCGTCGTGTTGCTGTTCGTGCTGGGCGATCATCCCGAAGGCGAAGCCCGCCTCGGTCAGCCGGCTGCCGCCGAACGCGGTGCTCTCCAGCAGGTCGAGCACCCGCCCGCGCACCTCGGCCGCGTAACTGCGGGCCTCGGCGGGCGGCAGCAGCGGCAGCGAGGGGCGCTCGGAGCGCGGATGCTCGAAGGCGTCGTAGAGGCCGTCTATCTCGGGCCGCATGGCCTCCCGGCCGGCGACCGCCCGCAGCAGCCACTGCTCCTCCTGGTTGCCGATGTGCGCCAGGTCCCACACCAGCGGGGACATCAGCGGGGAGTGCTGCGCGGTCAGGTCCGGGTCCTCGACGCAGCTGGTGAGCAGCGTGGTGCGGTCCCGGGCCGTGATCAGGGTGGTCAGGGCCCGTTCCCGGAGCGCCTCGGTCTCGGTCATGACGTGCGGTCCTTCCCGTGCAGGCGGTCGAGCAGATCGTCGGCGGGACAGCGGCCCCGGGCGATGTAGCGATCCCGGTACGCCGCCACGGCGGCCGTGACCTCGGGGGCGGCGCCCATCCTCGGCAGCGCCTCCAGCGCGGCGGCGAAGCAGACGACCGCAGCCTCGTGCAGCTCCGGGTCGGTCAGGCCGTCGCGGGCCGCGTCGGTCCACAGCGGGTTGTGCGGCGCGGGCAGCGGCCGGGCCCGTTCGCTGAGCGGCTTGACCGCGCGGTAGGCGGTCTCGGCGGCCTGCGGATCGTCGAACAGCGCGGCCGTGACGGCGAGCGGGACGATCCAGCCGTCCTCGCCGGGCTGGGCGTCGATCATCCGCAGTTCCAGATGGCCGCGCGGTCTGACCGGCGGGAACAGGGTCGTCACGTGGTAGCCGAGATCCTCCTCGGTGGGCGGCCTGGGCACCGCCGACCGGGTCCACTCCCGGAAGGTGAGCCCCTCGGGCACCTCCCAGGGGCCCTGGTCCTGGCGTACGCACATCACCGGCGCGTCCAGGACGTGCCGGGCCCACGCGGCGCGCGGATCGCCGTCCAGCGGGGGAGCGCCCGCCCGGCCCGCGCCGATCTCCATCCACAGCAGTTGCCGGGTGGAGCGCCAGCCGGTGGGCTCGTTCCCGGCGAGGGGGGAGTTGGCGAAGGCGGCCACCAGCACCGCGCCGAGCTGGTGGGCGAGCCACCAGCGCCGCACATGGCCGAGGGGGCCGGGCTCCTCGTGGCCGGCGTCGAGGCAGACCTGGACGGAGGCCGAGGTGCACATCATGGCGCGGCCGGCCGGACCTCTGCGGTCCAGACAGGCCTCCATGGCGTCGTAGCGGGGTTCGCGCAGATAGCGGCGGGGTTCGTGCCAGGGATCGTGGCCGATGCCGACCAGTCCCAGATCGTGCTCGCGCAAGGCGCCGCGGACGGCGTCGAGGTCGGCGGAGACGGTACCGATGCACTCCGTCAGGGAGGCGGCGGGCGGCGAGCTGAGCTCCAGCTGGCCACCGGGCTCGACGGTGAGCGCCGACCTCAGGGGCACGGTCCGCAGGGCGGCGTAGGCCGCCCGGAGTCGTTCGGGTGTGACGGGGAGCTGCGGGCTGCGCAGCTCGTGGACGAGCCATTCCACCTCGACACCTATGGTGCGGGGCGGTCCGGTCTTGAAGCAGATACCTCGGACCAGGGCCTCGACCTCGGCCTCGGAGACCGAGGTGCGGGGCCTGGTACAGCCGCTCGGCGAAGAGCTGCTGGACGAATCTGGCATATCGGGATCCTCCTGATATTCCACCATGCCACCAGCCCGGCATTTCGGGTGGGCCGGGCAGGCACACTCGTCCCACCCAAGACGCTCAACCGGCTCGGCACAAGGGCGCCTCCCGGGATGTTCCGGATCGGTCACATCCAGTTCCCGCGCGTTTTCGGCGGCGTTCGTGGACCGGGAAACTCTGTTGCGCCTCCCGTAGAGCATCGCCCACGATGCCTGCATGAGCACGACGGGGGAGCGCGCCGGGCGCGCGCTCATGGCGTTCACGGGGGTGGCGCCATGAGCGCGCGCCTGCGGGGCATCGCACAGCAGACGGAGCAGATCGTGGCCGCGGGCCACTACACCGCAGGAGACGGCCGCGAGGTGCCGATCGCGGCGGCCGTGGAGGCCGCGCGGAGCGGTACGCGCATGTACGGGCCGGGCGCCGTCCCGGTCCCTTCCGCGCCGTCGGTGGACACGTTCTTCGAGGTCACGGGCGAGAGCAGCCTGGAGGCGGCGCGGCGGCTCGGTGACGGGACCGCCGTCCTGAACTTCTCCTCGGCCCGCAATCCCGGCGGCGGCTACCTGAACGGCGCGCAGGCGCAGGAGGAGGCCCTGTGCCGGGCCTCGGCGCTCTACACCTGCCTGGTCGGTGTCCGGGAGTTCTACGACCACCACCGCACCCACCGCGATCCCTTCTACACGGACCGCGTCATCCACTCACCCGCCGTGCCCGTCTTCCGCGACGACCGCGGGCGCCTGCTGGACGAGCCGTACACCCCGGGATTCCTCACCTCCCCGGCACCGAACGCGGGCGTCGTCCGGCGTACGGCGCCGGAACGCGCGGCGGATGTCCCGGCCGCCCTCGCGGCCCGCGCCGAGCGCGTGCTGGAGGTGGCGGCGGTGCACGGCTACCGCGGGCTGGTGCTGGGCGCCTGGGGCTGCGGGGTGTTCCAGAACGACCCGGCGCAGGTGGCGGGCGCCTTCCGGGCGCTGCTCGGGCCGGGCGGGCGGTTCGCGGGCCGGTTCGAGCACGTGGTGTTCGGGATCCTGGACCGCACTCCGGGGACCAGGACGCGCACGGCCTTCGAACGGGCGTTCCCGGAGCGTCAGCTCCAGTCATAAGGCGCGCAGGACCTCAGCTCCAGCCGTAGCGCTCCCGCAGCCGGTTGCGGACCAGGTTGAACCGCATCCGGTCCAGCGCGCACGCCTCGCGCCGCATGCCCCGCTCGTGCAGCCGCAGCACCCGGTCGACATCGACCCAGGAGTCCCGCCCGGACCGGTCCCAGGGCCCGTTCCCGATCGGCACCCAGTCCCGCTGCGCGTCATGCCGCTTGCTGGACAACTGCACGGCGAGGAACGTGCCGCCCGGCTCACGGGCGACGACGAGCACGGGCCGGTCCTTGCCCCGGCCGTCGTTCTCCTCGAAGGGCACCCAGGTCCACACGACCTCCCCGGGGTCCGGGTCGCCGTCGTGCGCGGGCGAGTACTCGGTGCGCACCCGGCCCACCTCGCGGGGATCGGCCTCGGTGGTGGCGGAGGGGCCGTGGCGGCCGGGGACGTTCTCTTCGGTGGACGCAGTCACGGGGATCACGTTAGAGCGTGCCCTTGGGGGAATCGACGCCGGGCACCTTGCGGTTGGCCTTGGAGGTCGGTCAGTCGGCCTCCCCGTAGTTCATGAACCAGTGCGTGTCGAAAAAGCGGGCCATCGTGTACGGGTGGTACGGGTCGACGAGGATGCGGCAGACGAACTCCGCGGCCTGGCAGTCGAAGGACAGTTCCTCGCCGTCGAAGGAGCGGACCACGACAGGCCAGCGGTCGGGGTCGTCACCCTCGGCTCGCCAGCAGTACAGATCCTTGTGCTCGGTACCTGCCCAGCTGAGCAGGCCGTCCTCTCTGCGCCATGTCCACGGCTCCTGGTGCAGAGTCAGGAAACCGTCGAAGGCGCCCTCGCCGAACGTCTCGACCATGCGCGTGTAGTCCCTCGGCAGCGCGGTGCCCAGGCGCGACTCCATCTCCGCCCAGTCCACGTCCGGCCGTCGGGCGGGGTGTGTCCATCCGGTGATCCGTATGAGCCGCTCCATCCAGTCGACGTCCTGGTCCGCAGCGACCGCCAACGGTTCGGGCATCTCCCGCTGGGCGACCACCAGCACCGGCCGCACGATGTCCTCCCCGTCCCGCGCCGTACCCGTGCCTACCCATCGATCCCCCCACGCCCACGCCCGTATCGTCACTGCCCGTTCCCCGAAGGGCTGAAGGAGAGCCGAGCCTCTGGACTCGCCGAGCGTCGGATCGGTGAAGCCGTCGAGGACGAGGGTGCGTGGGGCCCCGTACCTGCCGGAGAGTCGGTCGGTCAGGTCATGCGGGTCCAGGTCGCCGGGCAGGTACATGTACCCGTCCCACGGGCCGAGTTGCGCCAGCAGGTCGCTGACGGTCGCTTGCGTGAGCTCCATGACGGACAGTGAAGCGCACTCCACTGACAATGGGCTCCTAAGCGGCCGGGGCGTCCGAGGTGACCTGCTCCGGTGGCCACGCCTCCTGCCAGCGCAGCTCGGCCTCCAGCTGGGCGGCGAGCGACAGCAGGAGGGGCTCGCTGTGGGAGGGCCCCAGCAGCTGGGCGCCGACCGGCAGGCCGCCGTCGACGAACCCGGCGGGGACGTTGACGCCGGGCCAGCCCAGGACGTTCCACGGCCAGGCGAAGGGGCAGGCGGCGATCATCGCGCGGTCGGTGGCGAGGCCGCCGAGCCCCAGCATCGCGCCGATCCGCGGCGGGGGAGCGGCCGTCGTCGGCGCGAGCATGACGTCGTACGACTCGAAGAACCTGCCGATACGCCGGTGCAGGACCGCCTCGGCGCGCCGGGCCGCCCGCAGGGGTGCCCCGCCGAGCAGCTTTCCGAGCCGGGCGGCGTCCAGGGTGCGGCGGTCGAGGAGGGCCGGGAAGGGGGAGTCGGTCACCCACTCGGAGATCCCGACGGTCGCCCGGGGCACGAAGGTCAGCCCGATCTGACCGTACGGCGGATCGGCCTCCTCGACGGTGTGCCCCAACGCGGCGAGTTTCTCGGCGAGTTCGACGACCCTCGCGCGCACCTCGGGCCGGAGCCGGGCGGGCAGTGCGGTGAAGGGCGGCTTCAGCGAGACTGCGATGCGCAGGCGTCCGGGTTCGCGGGTGACGGCCGCCGAGGCGTCGACGGCCGGCGGGCGGTGCGGGTCCCGCTCGTGGTTCCCGGCCGCGGCGTCCAGCAGCAGCGCCGCGTCGGCGACCGTACGGGCCAGGGTGCCGTTGACGGTGATGCCCTGGAAGGACTCCCCGCGCGGCCAGGTCGAGATCCGGCCGCGCTGCGGCTTGATGCCGACCAGGTTGGTCCAGGAGGCCGGGATCCGCACCGATCCGGCGCCGTCCGAGCCGAGCGCGGCGGGCACCAGACCGGCGGCGACCGCGGCGGCCGAACCGCCCGAGGAGCCGCCCGGCGTGTGGTCGGGATGCCAGGGGTTGCGGGTGTCACCGAAGGCCGGGCCCTCGGTGAACGGCCACTGGCCCAGCTCGCAGGTGTTGGTCTTGCCAACGATCACGGCCCCGGCCGCGCGCAGCCGCCGTACCGCCTCGCCGTCCTCCGCGACCGGCGGGTACTCCCCGCGGCAGCCGAAGGCCGTGGGCTCCCCGGCCACGTCCATGTCGTCCTTGACGGCCACCGGCACCCCGAGCAGCGGGCGCCGCGCTCCGGCGGCGAGTTCCTTGTCCGCCGCGTCCGCCTCGGCGAGCGCGGCCTCGGCCCGGACGACCCGGAAGGCGTTGAGCGTGCCCTGGGTCGCCTCGATGCGTGCCAGGGCCCGCTCCACCAGCGTCCGGGACGTCACCTCGCCGTCGGCCAGCGCGTGGGCGGATTCCGCCAGCCCTGCGGAACGGTCGAACGTCATACGGACACCTCCGGGGACGGCCTTGTCTACTGAACAGTAACCTCTGCCGGGCCGCGACGGAACGACCTCGGTGCCGGCCGGAGTTGAGCGGCCGTGGCAGCCCTGCGCGAACCATTGACGCACTTCCGCCCCACCCCTAACTTCTGACCGACTTGCCGAACTGAGTTCGAAATTCCGAACTAGTCGGTGTGACGTGTCAGAGGGAGAGCCGCCCATGACCCCCCAGCCCGCTCCGTCCCGCCGTGCCCTGCTGCGCGCGATGGCCGCCGCCCCCGCCTCCGCGCTGCTGCTGTCCGAAGCCCCCGGCCTGCTCGGCACGGCCCTCGCCGCCGCCCCGCCGAGCGGCTCCGCCACCCGGTACACGATCGTGCCGTTCCTCAACAGCGACGACGGCACGGTGAACGTCTACCAGTCCGACGACGCCACCGACTTCCGCCTGCTGCGCGCCTCCGCCTACACCCCGCCCGCGAACCGCATCCGCGACGCGAGCGTCATCAGGCACACCAACGGCTACTACTACGCCACCTACACGACCCACACCTGGCAGGACACCAGCACCACCATCGGCTTCGCCCGCAGCGCGGACCGGCTCAACTGGACCTTCCTCTACGACTATCCGGTCCCGATCGCGAACCTCTCCCGCGCCTGGGCCCCGGAGTTCTTCGTCGACGGCGACGGCAGCGTGAACATCATCGTGTCCTGCTCGACGACCAACGACGAGTGGATCTTCACGCCGTATCTGCTGCGGGCCACGAACTCCGCGCTGACAGCCTGGAGTTCACCGGTGGCCCTGTCGGGCATCGGCGCCAACCACATCGACACCTTCCTGGTGAGGATCGGCTCGACCTATCACGCCTTCACCAAGAACGAGACGACGAAGTACATCGAGTACGGCACGGCCTCGAACCTGACCGGCCCGTACGCGATCTCCCGGACCGGCAACTGGGCGGGCTGGGGCAGCTACCGTGAGGGCCCGGCCCTGATCCAGCTCGACAACGGAGCCTGGCGGCTGTTCTTCGACGGCTATGGCGATGGCCGTTACTACTACAGCGACAGCCACGACACCTTCGCGACATGGTCGGCGCCGACGGCACTCCCGTCGATCTCGGGCACGGCACGCCACTTCACTGTGGTCAAGGAGACGGTGACGGGCGGCCCGAGCCTCGCCCGCAACGTGACCCGCTCCTTCCAGTCGGCCAACTACCCGACCCGCTACTGGCAGCAGCAGTCCTCCCTGCTGAACCTCCCGGTCGTGACCGCCTCCAGCACGGCGGCGGAGAAGCAGGCGTCGTCGTTCACGGTCACGGCGGGCCTGGCCGACGCCAACGGCTACTCCTTCCGCGACGCCTCCGGCGCCTATCTGCGCCACTACGACTTCCGGGCCCGGTTCGACGCGAACAACGGCACGACGACCTTCGCGCGGGACGCCACGTTCATCGCCCGCACGGGATCGGCGTCGGGCTCGCTGCGGTTCGAGTCGTACAACTACCCGGGCCACTACCTGCGGCACTACGGCTACCAGCTCCGGGTGGAACGGTCGGACGGGACCGACCTGTTCCGGCAGGACAGTTCGTTCACGGCGGCGGCAGTCTGGGCCGGGTAGCCGGTCGCCCCCTCGGGGTGCCGGTCCGCCGGCGCGAAGAAGGGCCGTTGGTCCCCATCCGCCGGGCACCGGCAGGGGTCGTTGGGCCCTAGTGGGACCAGGTACCCCTGGGGCGATCATGTGGCGGCGGCCGGGAAGGGCCAGGTCCACAGCCCGTGCCAGGCACTTCCCGGCTCGTCGGCGACATGAGCGATGGGGAGGACTTCGTCCGGTGGGCAAGGCACAGATACGTCAGGCAACGACCGCACGACCGGGGACCGAGGTCACGGTTACCGCGCCGACGGCGGGCCGGCCGTCGTGGGTGGAGTGGCTGACGACCACCGACCACAAGAAGATCGGGACGCTGTACCTGGTCAGCGCGTTCGTCTTCTTCATCGTCGGCGGTGTGATGGCCTTGATGATGCGCGCGGAACTCGCCCGTCCAGGGCTGCAGGTCATGTCGAACGAGCAGTTCAACCAGGCGTTCACGATGCACGGTTCGATCATGCTGCTGATGTTCGCGATGCCGCTTTTCACCGGATTCGCGAACTGGATCATGCCGCTGCAGATCGGCGCCCCGGACGTGGCGTTCCCCCGGCTGAACATGCTGGCCTTCTGGCTCTTCCTCTTCGGCTCCTCGATCGCCGCCGCCGGCTTCCTCACTCCGGACGGCGCCGCCAGCTTCGGCTGGTTCCTGTACGCCCCGCTGTCGGACGCGGTCCACTCGCCGGGGCTCGGCGCCGACCTGTGGATCATGGGTGTGGCGCTCTCCGGCTTCGGCTCGATCGCGGGTGCGGTCAACTTCATCACCACGATCATCTGCATGCGCGCACCCGGCATGACGATGTTCCGCATGCCGATCTTCACCTGGAACGTGCTGCTGACCGCGCTGCTGATCCTGATCGTGTTCCCAGTGCTGGCGGCGGCGTTGTTCGCGCTGGAGTGCGACCGGAAGTTCGGTAGCCACATCTTCGATCCGGCCAATGGCGGCGCACTGCTGTGGCAGCACCTGTTCTGGTTCTTCGGGCACCCCGAGGTCTACATCCTGGCGCTGCCGTTCTTCGGCATCGTCTCCGAGGTGATCCCGGTGTTCAGCCGCAAGCCCATGTTCGGCTACATGGGACTGATCGGGGCGACGATCGCCATCGCGGGTCTGTCGATCACGGTGTGGGCGCACCACATGTACGTCACCGGCGGGGTGTTGCTGCCCTTCTTCTCCTTCATGACGTTCCTGATCGCCGTGCCGACCGGGGTGAAGTTCTTCAACTGGATCGGCACCATGTGGAAGGGCAGCCTGTCTTTCGAGACGCCGATGCTGTGGACCACCGGTTTCCTCATGACGTTCGTCTTCGGTGGTTTGACCGGCGTGATCCTGGCCTCGCCGCCGATGGACTTCCACCTGTCCGACTCGTACTTCGTCGTCGCGCACTTCCACTACACGGTCTTCGGTACGGTCGTGTACGCGATGTTCGCCGGATTCCACTTCTGGTGGCCGAAGTTCACCGGCAAGATGCTCGACGAACGCCTCGGCAAGATCACGTTCTGGACCCTCACCATCGGCTTCCACCTGACGTTCCTCATCCAGCACTGGCTCGGCGCCGAGGGCATGCCGCGCCGCTACGCCGACTACCTGGCCGCCGACGGCTTCACCGCCCTCAACACCCTGTCCTCGATCGGGGCGTTCCTGCTCGGTCTGTCGATCCTGCCGTTCTTCTACAACGTGTGGAAGACCGCCAAGTACGGCAAGCGGGTCGAGGTCGACGACCCCTGGGGCTACGGCCGTTCGCTGGAGTGGGCGACGTCCTGCCCGCCGCCGCGCCACAACTTCGCCGTGCTCCCGCGCATCCGCTCCGAGTCGCCGGCGTTCGACCTGCACCACCCGGAGATCGCCGAACTCGAAGCGGTGCGCTGACTCGTGTCCCGCGTTGTTCTGGCGCTGGGCTTCGCGCTGGTGACCGCGGCCGGCAGCGTCTGGTACCTGCCGGCCCTGGCCGACCTGCGGGCGGGAGCCGACCGGCCGCACTCCCGCCGCGCGGGGGCGACGGCCTGCCTCACGGGTTGGGCCACCCCGGCGGTCACCGCGGTGGCGCTGCTGGTGCCGGAGTCATGGTGGGCGCCCGCCTCCGTCGCCGTCGCGGGCGCCGCCATCACGGTCGGCCTGTGGATCCGCGCGGCGGTGCGGCACCGGGAGGAGGCCAGGCAGACCGCCCGCCACTGGGCGGCCCTGCGCCACACCCCGCCCCCGGACCGCCGGAGCCACCGCTCTGCCCGGTACACCTTCGCGGCGTTGCTCGGCTCCGGTCTGGTCGCGGCCGTGGCCCTTACGGCCCTTCAACTGGCCACAGGGTATTAGGGGCGAGTGAGGCGCCAGGCGGATGCCGTCCGAGCCTCGAACCGGGTACTTGGGTGTGGCGGTTGAGTACGCGCACTCATGCCGGGGCTGCACCGCGGGCCGGAAGCTGGGGCGCACCCCCCAGACACGAGGAGCCGGCGATGTCCGCCATCCACCCGAACGTCAGCCCGTCGCCGGACGCGGGCCCGGCCGCCGCCCGCCGACTGCCTGCCGTGCTCGCGCTCTTCGTCGCCGCGGCGCTCGTGGTGTCCGCGTTCGGCGCCAAGGACCCGGCCACCTGGCTGCTGGAGACGGTGTGGGTGATGGTGGGCCTGCCGCTGGCGGTCCTGCTGCGCCGACGGTTCCCGCTGAGCGGCCTGCTGTGCGGTCTGCTGGCCGTGCACGCGCTCGTCCTCGTGGTGGGCGGGCACTACACCTACGCGGAGGTCCCCGCCGGTGACTGGGTGCGTGACTGGTTCGGCCTGGAGCGCAACCCCTACGACCGCTTCGGTCACCTCATGCAGGGCTTCGTGCCGGCGATCCTCGTCCGGGAACTCCTTGTCCGCACATCGCCGTTGCGCGGCAGCCGCTGGCTCGCTCCCTTGACCGTCTGTGCCTGCCTCGCCTTCAGCACGGTCTTCGAGATGCTGGAGTGGGCGGCGGCCGTGATCGGCGGACAGGCCGCCGACGCGTTCCTGGCCACCCAGGGCGATGTGTGGGACACCCAGTGGGACATGTTCTGCGCGCTGATCGGCGCCACCTGCTCACTGCTGATCCTCGGCCGCCTGCACGACCGGAGCCTGACCCGCCTGGCGTCTGCGGCGAAGGGCTGAACGCGTCGGACACCGGCCCGTGGCGCGGGATCAGCGGGCCTTGTGGCGCATCTCCCGGGGGCTGACCCCGAAGCGGCGGTGGAAGGCGGTGCTCATGGCGCTGGCCGAGGAGAAGCCCGAGGCGTGCGCCAGGTCCGTGATCGTCATGTGGTCGCAGTCGGCACACAGGAGGCGCTCGCGGACCAGGCGCAGGCGCTCCTCACGGATCAGGTCGCGGGGCGTGGTGCCCACCTGCTGGAGGGCGAGCTGGATCTGGCGGAGGGACCAGCCCAGGGCGCGGGCCATGGACGTACCGGACAGGCCGGGGTCGGCGGCGTGGTCGCGCACGTAGCGGCGGACCATGGCCTCGACCTCGGTCAGCTGCCCCGGGGCGCCGGGGCGGTCGTCGCCGCAGGCAAGCATGCGGAGCAGTTCGACGACCCGGTCGCAGACGGCGTCGAACTGCGGGGTGGTGAGGTGCTCGTACTCCTCGTCCAGGCTGCGCATCACGGCGTGCACCACGCGGCCCAGCCCCTTGGTGAGATCGAAACCGGTGGCCAGCGGCGCCTTCCGGTTCAGCGGGCCGTCGATCTCCTGGGCCGGGATCGACATGATGACCCCGCGCAGGGACGCGCCGTGCCGGAGTTCGAACGGCGCGCCCAGGGTGAACAGGCTGCCCGTGCCCGGTGCCAGGCGCACCTCCTGGTCGTCCTGCCGCAGCCGCATCTCGCCCGAGAGCGGGAAGAGGAACCGGTAGTCGGGGTCCGGCTCCTGGCGGATCAGGCCCGGTGTGCGGGCGTACTCGATCTGGTCGCTGTGCCAGGTGACGACCTGGTAGGTGTCGCTGCGCCGACGGGTCATCTCACCGCGGAAGACCTCGGCGCGCCCGTATCGGTAGTCCATCCGGGTCTGGTAGGTCCCGACGCGCTCACTCCACAGGTCGGTCTGCTCGCGTGCCGCGACCTCGATGGTCCTCGTCGTCTCCACGACATAGCTTCCCGTGGGCAACGCATGCCTTTCGCCGCGACGTGACCCGAACGGCCCAGTCTGTTACTCAGCGCAGCCTAGAGATGGGCAATCGGTTTCCGGAAGTCGTCCCAGCTTCATTGGCCTATGCCACATGCGGGGCTGTCGCGATCGGGCCGGTCCCACGAGCGTATTTGCGTCCCACGGGAACTTCCTTGCGCGCACGAACAAGTGCGGGTGCGAACACGCCACTACCGTCGTGCGCCGTCGACCCGCCACCTGCTGTGAGGACTTGATGACGGAACGGATACCGGAGGCGGTGATCTGGTGCCTGGCCGTGGGCCTGATCGCCGTCGCCGTGCTGCTCGTGCGCGAACGCGGCATCAGCGCGCGGCAGCGCACACGGAACGCCGAGCTCAAGGACGGCCTGCGGGCCCGGGACGAGGAACTCCGCCACCTCGTCGCGGCCCGGCTCCCCGCCCTGGAGGACGCGCCCCATCCGCAGGCCCCGGCCGTCGGTCTGCTGGACGGCCGGCTCGCCGACACGGAGTTCGCGAAATGCCTCGACGGCGTACTGGAACGGTTCGCCGGCGCCGTGGAGCACGCCCGCTCGCGCGCCGACCAGTCGGCCAAAGCCGCCCTGAAGGCGTCCATGCGCTCCATCCAGGCCCTGGCCAACGAGCAACAGGTGTCGATCGCCGAGATGCAGGACCGGCACGACAACCCCGGCGTGCTGCGCGACCTGCTGGAGATCGACCACGCCAACGCCCAGTTCGGCCGCCGGGCCCAGGCCATCGCCGTACTGTGCGGCTCCTGGCCCGGCCGCCAGCGCGCCACCTCCGCGCTCATCGAGGCGGTCCGCGGCGCCACCTCCCGCATCCGCGACTACCGGCGCATCCGCATCAACGGCGAGGTCGACATCGCCGTGCGCAGCCGGGCTGTCGAACCCGTGGTGCTCGCGGTCGCCGAGCTGCTCGACAACGCCGCACGTCACTCGCAGCCGGGCACGAACGTCGAGGTCACCGTCCAGACCGTGCACAACGGCGCCTGTGTCGTGATCGACGACGCCGGGGTCGGCATGGACGCGCGGGCCGCCGAGCACGCCGCCGAGCTGCTCGCCGGCACCCACGCGGTCGATGTCACCCGGCTCGGCGACCCGCCCCGCTTCGGCTTCGCCGTCATCGGAGCGCTCACCGAGCGGTACGGGTTCAACGTCTCCGTGGACACGCTCTCCCCGTACGGCGGTGTACGCGCCGTGGTGTTCCTGCCGGCCGCGCTGCTCACCCACCTGGACGCGGATCCCGTCGGTGCTCCGGCCGACCTCGATCCCGCACCCGCACCCGCGGCTGAACCGGAGCCCACACCTGAACCCCGCCCCGAACCCGCGGAGGCGACCACGCTCGGTGGCCTGCCCAAGCGCCGTCGCCGCTCCGCACGGCAACCCGCGCCGCAGCCCGCCCCGGCCGACGAGGTCGGCGGCCGCTCCGCCGAGGAGAACGCCCGGCGCATGGGCGCCTTCGCACGCGGCACCAGCTCCGGCCGGGCCGCCCGGCACACGCTCCACGAAAACGAAGGGAACAGCCAAGAATGACCGGGCCGACCGACAACACGTTGGGCTGGATGCTGGACGAGGTGCTGAAGGTCCCGCGGGCGCGGCACGCGATCCTGCTCTCCGCCGACGGCATGCTCCGCGCCTTCTCCAAGGACATCGACCGGGACGACGCCGAACGGCTGGCCGCGGGCCTGTCCGGGGTCCAGTCGATCAGCCGCAGCACGGCCGAGTTCTGCGGCACCCCGAACACCCCGTGGCGGCAGACCCTGATCGAGTTCGCGCACGGCTATGTCTTCCTGGTCGCCGCCGGCGAGGGCGCCTACCTCGCGGTCTCCACCGGAGAGGACGTCGACATGGAGGCGGTCACCTACCGCATGCACAAGCTCGTCGACCGGCTCGGCAAGGAACTGACCAGTCCCGCCCGGCAGGACACCGGCAGCCCGCAATGACTCCCCGGCGCCGCCCCACAGACCGGCTGGTGCGGTCGTACGTCGTCACGGACGGCCGCGCCCACCCCACCCGCAACACCCTGGACCTG
This sequence comes from Streptomyces cinnabarinus, assembly GCF_027270315.1. Lineage (NCBI taxonomy): Bacteria > Bacillati > Actinomycetota > Actinomycetes > Kitasatosporales > Streptomycetaceae > Streptomyces > Streptomyces cinnabarinus. Next base: position 7,924,388 of record NZ_CP114413.1, read on the forward strand.
GTCACCCTGCTGATCGCGGCCGACGATCTGCCGCTGACCGGACTCAACCCGGAAAAGCGCAGGCTCATGGAGCTGTGCCGGCCCGGTGCCCTGTCCGTCGCCGAGGTGGCCGGACACCTGTCGCTGCCGGTGGGGGTGACCAAGGTGCTGATCGCCGACCTCATGGACAGCGGTCACATCGTCACCCGCGCGCCGATCCCCGCCGCCCGCCCGGCCGACGCCCGAATCCTCCAGGAGGTGCTCGATGCACTCCGCGCCCGCCTCTGACGACGTCTATCTGAAGCCCAGTGTGCAGACGGCGGTCAAGCTGCTGATCGTGGGCCACTTCGCGGTCGGCAAGACCACGTTCGTCGGCACGCTCTCCGAGATCCGGCCGCTGCGCACCGAGGAGGTCATGACCGAGGCCGGCGCCCTCGTCGACGACCTGGCGGGCATGCGGGACAAGAAGACCACCACGGTCGCCCTCGACTTCGGTCGGCTCACCCTCAACGACCGCCTGGTGCTCTATCTGTTCGGCACCCCGGGCCAGCAGCGCTTCACCCGGCTGTGGCAGGACATGACACGCGGCGCGCTCGGCGCGCTCGTCCTCGCCGACACCCGCCGCCTCAGCCAGTCGTTCGAGGTCATGGGCGTACTGGAGGAGCACGGACTGCCGTACGCGGTCGCCGTCAACCAGTTCCCCGGCGCCGCCGACCACCAGCTCGACGAGGTGCGCGAAGCCCTCGACCTGCTGCCCGAGACCCCCCTCGTGCGCTGCGACGCCCGCGACCGGGTCTCCTCCACGCGGGCTCTCATCAGCCTCGTCGAGTACCTCCTCACCCGCACCGGCCCCTTGGAGCACGCGTGACCACCGCATCCCCCGTACCCCCGCCCGTCCCACCGCCGGGCTGCCCCGCGCACGAGTCCCTGTACGGGCCCGAGTTCGCCGCCGACCCGGCCGCCGTCTACCGGCGGCTGCGCGACGTCGGCCCGATCGCGCCGGTCGAGCTGGCGCCCGGGGTGCGGGCCTCGCTCGTCGTCGGATACGACGCCGCCCTGCACGTGCTGCGCGGCACCGAGACGTTCTCCAAGGACGCTCGCCGCTGGAAGGACCTGGCGGACGGCACCGTTCCCGCGGACAGCCCGGTCGTGCCGATGATGATGTACCGGCCGAACGCGCTGTGGGCCGACGGCACGGAACACCGCAGGCTGCGCGGCGCCATCACGGACAGCCTGGCCCGGATCGACTCCGCCACCCTGCGCGGCCACGTCGAGGCGAGCGCCGACACGCTCATCGACCGTATCGCCCCGGCCGGACGGGCGGACCTGCTCGGCGAGTACGCCCAGGTGCTTCCCCTGCTGGTGTTCAACCGGCTGTTCGGCTGCCCGGCCGACTACGGGGAGCGGCTGGTGCGCGGCATGTCCGGGATCTTCGACGGGGTGGACGCCGAGCAGGCCAACGAACTGCTCGCGACGACCCTGCTGGACCTCGTCACGCTGAAGCGACGGCGGCCTGGCCCGGATGTGACGTCCTGGCTGATGGCCCACTCCGCCGAACTCACCGACGAGGAGATGGTGCACTCCCTCGTCCTGCTCATGGGCGCGGGCACCGAGCCGCAGCAGAACCTGATCGCCAACAGCCTGCGGCTGCTGCTCTCCGACGACCGGTTCGCGGGCAGCCTCTCCGGTGGCAGCCTGCCGGTGGAGGAGGCCCTGGACGAGGTGCTGTGGACCGACCCGCCCATGGCCAACTACGCCGTGCACTACCCGGTCCATGACGTCGTGTACGAAGGCTCGCTGCTGCGGGCGGGCCATCCGCTGGTGGTCAGTCTCGCCGCGGCGAACACCGACCCCGCCCTGACGACCGATCAGCGTGCGGGCAACCGCGCCCACTTGGCGTGGAGCGCGGGCCCGCACAACTGCCCGGCGCAGAGTCCGGCCCGGCTGATCGCGGCGGTGGCCGTGGAGAAGCTGCTCGACCGGCTTCCCGACGTCGAACTCGCCGTACCGGTGGAGGACCTGGCGTGGCGGCCGGGGCCCTTCCACCGCGCGCTGGCCGCGCTGCCGGTGACGTATCCGCCGACCGCTGTCACTCCGGTTGCCGCCCCCGAGGCGTCGCCCGTGCAGGGCGCCGCGCCGACACCCCGCCCGTCCGCGGCGCCCGAGGTCACTCGTGCACGGCGCGGATGGGCCGCCCGGCTGCTGGGGTGGTGGCGTGGCGAGTGATCAGGACAGCTGGACCGGAAGGGTGCGGTGGCCGTTGGAGATGAAGGAGTCGACCGGCTCCAACTCGTCCTTGGACGCGGTGAGCCGGAGCCCGGGGAAGCGGTCGAAGAGCGCCCGGAGCGCGATGTGGGCCTCCAGTCGGCCCAGTGGGGCGCCCAGGCAGAAGTGCACGCCGTAGCCGAAGGCGAGGTGCTCCTTGTCGGCGCGGGTGACGTCGAACCGGTCGGCGTCCTCGCCGTACTTCCCCGGGTGACGTCCGGCGGCCGCGTACGCGGCGAGGACGGCCTCGCCCTTGCCGATCACCGCCCCGTCCGGGCCGCCGAACTCGCTGAGCTTCAGGTCCTCGACGGCGTAGCGCAGCGGCAGACTGGCGACGGGTGCTTCCACGCGCAGTGCCTCCTCGACCACGTCCTCCCAGGTGACCCGGCCGGAGCGGACGTGGGCGAGTTGCTCCGGGTGGGTCAGCAGGAGGTGGATGGCGTTGTCGATCAGGTTGACCGTGGTCTCGTGGCCGGCGCTCACCATGAGCACCAAGGTGTCGAGCAACTCCTGCTCGCTCAGCCGCGCGTCGCCTTCGTCACGGGCCTCGATGAGCGCGGAGGTCAGGTCGTCGCCGGGCGATTTCCGCTTCAGGGCGACGAGTTCGCCGAGCGCCGCATACAGCCGCGCGTAGTTGTCGGTGACCTCCTCCGGGGTGGCGGAGGTGTGGAACACGCCGTCCACGACGGCCCTCAGTTCCGCACCCTGCTCCTCGGGCAGTCCGAAGAGCTCGCTGATCACCGCGATCGGCAGCGGATAGCAGAACTCCTCGCGCAGATCGACGACTTGGCTGCCGTGCCGTCCGGCCTCCTCGATCCGCTCCAGCAGGGCCGCGGTGATCTCCTCGATCCGCGGCCGGAGCGCCGCCGTGCGCCGTGCGGTGAACGCCTTGGAGACCAGGGCGCGCAGCCGTTTGTGCTCGCCCCCGTAGGCGGTGAACATGTTCTGCACCGCGACCCAGGTGAACAGCGGCCATTCCGGGGAGATCTCACCGTTGATCCACTGGGGCCAGTGCCGGCGTGGGTCCTTGGACACGCGTGGGTCGGTGAGCAGGCGCTTGAGGAGGTCGGGGCTGCTGACGGCCCAGGCCCGGACGCCGCCGGGCAGTTCCACGAGGGTCACCGGTCCGCGCTCGCGGATCCGGGTGGCCTCGCCGTGGATGTCCCGACCGGTCGGGTCGATCACTAAGGGGCGGGGGTGTCCCATGGGCGGCCTCCCAGGCGCTCGCACAACAATACGACCGGTAAAGCTACTTGGACGTAGCGTGCCCGGGCGAGAGTGCCCCGGCACGCCCTGCGCACGGGGACAACTTCTCTGCGCCCGGCCGCAAGTCGGCGGTTCGCTCCCGCTCTACGGTTCGGGGTGTCGGATCGGGAGGCCGGTGAGGACGATGGCAGTCGGCAGAACCTCGTGGTGGATGCAACCGGGCAGCGTCGAGGTGCGGACCGTGGGCGCGGGGAGCTGGTGGGATGCGGTACGCGTACCGCTCGACCTCGGCATCGACGTCCTCCGTCACCTCGGCGACGAGACCGGAGCCGTGATCAGGGACGGCTTCGGCGAGCGCCTGTACTGGCTGATCCCACCTGGCTCCGCCGCCGGTTGGCACGTCCCGCAGGCGCGCGTCCTGGGCCGGGGCTGCCATGTGGCGATCCCTCCGCTCCACCGCGTCACGTGCCCCGGGCTGTGCTGGCAGATCCCTCCGACGCGTGACCACGAGTGGACGAACACCTTCCGCCTGCACTCCGCCCTCGGTGCGACCGTCCTCCTCCGCGAGACGTCCCCCACCCTCTGAACACCCGCCCCGGCCGATCCTGAGCCCGGCCGGGGCGGGACCCGCGGCATGTCATGGCGTCGCACCGCCGACCCGGTGATCACGGGTGGGAAGCGCTGCCGGCGCCGCAGCGGCGGATCAGGTCGGCACGTGAAGTGATACCCAGGCGCTCGAAGACGCGACGCAGGTGATAGTCGACGGTGCGTGGGCTCAGATACAGCCGGGCCGCCACCTCCTTGTTGGTCGCCCCTTGGGCGACCAACCGGACGATCTGGTGCTGGCGGGAGGTCAGGGCAGCTGCGCAACGGGCGTCAGGAGCGGGGACCTCATCCTCCGCGGAGTTCCAGTCGTCCCCGGTCGCACGCAGTTCGGCCCGTGCCCGGTCGAGCCACAGCCGCGCTTGGTGTCTGCGGAAGATGTCGGCCGCCTCCCGGAGCTGGGCGCGGGCATCCGCGCGTCGGCGCTCGCGGTTGAGGTACTCGCCGTAGAGCAGGCATGTGCGGGCCAGTTCCAGTTCGCGGTCGCCGACCGGATGCAGACGAAGAGCGCGCCGGAAATCGTGCTCCATGTCGCCGGTTCCCAGCAGGGCGCGGCACCGGGCCGCCAACGCGATGGGCCACCCCCGGCCGATCGCCTCCGCCCAGGGGGCGAAAGCAGCCGCGGCGCGCTGGGCCCGCTGCGGGTCCCCGGCTCGGACGGCGGCCTCCACGTAGCTGGGCACGGCCTCGATCGCGACACCGGGATGCCCGAGCCTCGTACGGACCAGTCGGCGAAGCTTGGCAGCCGCCTCGGCCCAGTTTCCGGAGGCGAGATCGAGGTGCGCCAAGCCCCACAGGCCGAGGGAGGATGCCAGGCCCAGCCCGTGCGCCTGTCCTTCGCCGACGACGCGGTCCGCGTATTGCCCGCACGTCCCCGTGTCTCCGGTGACGCCGGCAGCGAGCATCAGGATCCCCATCAGATTGCGGACACAGGTGAGCTGGCCCGTCTCGCGGGCGAGCCGCAGCGCCTCGGTGGCGGTGAGCGTCGCGGTGCCCGGCCCGCTCAGCCAGCATTCCGGATACGACAGGTACTGCATCGCGTGCACCATCGCCGGTGTGTCACCTGCCGTGCGCGCCAGCGCCACCGCGCGGCCGGCGAGTGCACGCGCGCGGGCGTCGTCGGCGATGAACAGCGCACCGTGCGATGCCCATGCGAGCAGCAGAGGATCTTCCGTCTGCGGCGCCGTGTCGAGATGTTCGCGCAGCCGGGGCACCGCTGTCGCCGGCCGTCCTCGCAGCGTATCGGCGACCGCCAGCAGAACATCGACGGCCCATCGGCTCGCCGGTTCTGTCTCCCGCCTCGCCGAGCCGCTGAGCAGCGCCTGCGCGCGGCGGCCGGCCTGCGCGCACAGGGCTGCGTTGCCCGCGTGCAGGCCCGCTTCCCCTGCTGCCACCAGAGCCTTGACGGCCTGTGACGGGTCGTCGCCGGCCAGCAGGTCGGCGGCGGTCAACAGTTCGGCGCAGGCATCCGGAGCGGCGGTGTGTTGCACGGAGATCACGCCCTTCAAGTAGGCGATGCGTCCCCGCAACGCCGGCTGGTCCCCGCCGGTCAGCGTCTCCGCCCGATCCAGCAGCCGGGCCGCCCGCCTGGGCTGCCCGGCGCGATGGCAGTAGTCGGCCGCGGTGACCAGGCGGCGTCCCCGCCGGTGGTCCTCGCGGCTCAGCTGGGCCGAGCGTTCCATGAGCGCCGCCGCGTGGGCCGGGCTGCCGTACTGACGTGCGTGGGTGGCCTGTTGCTCCAGCTCGTCGGCCAGGTCGGCGTCTGTCTCCGACCGCAGTGCCGCCTCGTGCCAGTAACGACGATCGTCGTGCGTGTCGGTGAAGGCACGCGCCAATTCGCCGTGTGCCCAGTGCAGTTCGGCGAGATCCGATCCCTGGTGGATGGCCCGGCCGAGGTAGTCGTGCCGGAATGAGATCGCGGTCCTGGAGACGGTGAGCAGGCCCGCGGCCTCGGCCGGTTTCAGGGCTGACGGGTCGATGCTCGTCCGTCGGGCGACGCGGAGGAGGGTCAGGGGGTCCAGACCCGGTTCCGCGGCCAGCAGTAACACCAGCTTCCGGCAGTCCTCGGGAAGCCGACGGAACTCGGTGAGCCAGAGGCGCGCCGGGCGAGGTGGGAGGGGCAAGGGGTCGGGCAGCCGCGGCAGCCGGCTCAGCTCTGCGGGGGTGAGCGTCCGCAGCAACTCCAGCAGAACCAGGGGATTGCCGTCGGCTTCATGGAGGAGTACCTCGCGAACCGTGAGCGCCACTGGAGAGCACCGGTTCCGTGCGATGAGCGTCAGGCAGTCCTGGTCGCTCAGCCTCGCGAGGCGGAGTAGCGGCACTCCTGACCCGGCGGCGCACGTGTGGCTTTCCGTCGCGGCCAGTATCAGGGCCTTCTCGGAGCTGAGCCTGCGGGCCACGAAGCCGATGGAGTACCGGGACTCGGCGTCGACCCGGTGCAGATCGTCCACGACGACCAGCACCGGAGTGTGGCCGCTCGCCTGCGCCAGGAGCGCCAGCACGGCGACGCCGATGAGGGTTCGCTCTCCGGGCGACGAGACGTGCCCGAGCAGCAGCCGCTCCAGCACCTCACGGGACTGGGACGGCAGTTGGGGGATGTCGAGAGCCAGCGGCTTGACCAGCCGCTGCACCGCTCCGTACGCCAGGTTCTGCTCCGCCGGTACCCCGTCGGCCCTGACCATGCGGAAGCCATGGGCCAGTTGGGACGCGTAGCGCAGCAGCGTGGTCTTGCCGATGCCATGGCCACCGGTCAGAAGCACGGCGCCGCCGCAGCCTCCGCGGCAGGCGCCCACCGCCGCCGCGAGCCGCTGGCACTCGGCCTGTCTGCCGATGATGGGGGGTTGCTCGGTTCCGTACGTCATGACGCACGCTCCCGGCTCGACGCCTCAGGTCGAGAATAATGACTATTCTCGACGGGGAGCGCAAGGGTCGGTGTCAGCCCAAGTGCCGTTCTGTGAGAGCCCTTTGGATTCTGCCCGCACGGTTAGGCTTGGGCCGTGGTAGAGCCTGATTCCCTGGCAAGGCAGCCCGGTGCCCTGATCCGTGACCGGCTCATCGAGGCGGCCGTTCTCGAGTTCGGTGAGAAGGGTTACGACCGGGCGCGGGTGCAGGACATCGCCCGTCGCGCCGGACTGTCCACCGGTGCGATCTACGGCAACTTCAGGAACAAGGCCGACCTTCTCGCCGAGGCGGTCGACCGCGGTCTGGCAGCGGCCGCGCGCAAGCTGGTGGAGGAGCTCGACCGGGGGGCGGCCTCCACCGACCTGCTGAAGATGGTCACCACCGACCTCTCCGACCCGCGCAGGCGAACGTGGGCGCCTTTGGTGAGTGAGGCGCTCTCCGCCGCGCGCCGGGACGACGAGGTCGCCCGAAGGGTCCACTCGGCCTTGCGTAGGGCGGAGGCCAGATTGACGGAACTGGTCGAATTCGCCCAACGGGACGGCTCACTGGCCCCCGAGGTCGACGCGGCGGCCTGCGCACGCCTGGTGCTGTGCGTGTCCCTCGGGGTGGACGTACTCACCGCCGTGGACTTCGAGGGCCCGGACCGCAAGGCGTGGACTGCACTGGTGCACAGGCTCTTCACCGGGCTGGCTCAGGTCACCGGCCGCACCGTGACCGGCGGCCGGAGGCCGGCCGGGGGGCCTTCGCGGCAGACCAGCGGCTGAACCACGAGCCTACACGACCGCGAATCGGTGAAGTCGCCGGTGTTGCGCCGGCCCGAGGAGCCGGCATGCCGCGTACGGGCTGGTCAGCAACTCAGCAGGAATCTCCGCGTTTTCAGCGCGGGAATGGATCGGTTGACAGCGGAAAGGCCGCACGTCACTCTACGGGCAGTCAAGCGAGGCAATTATCGGTGAGGGAGACCCCCTCGATAAGCGCTGTCCGCTCTTGATTCATCGACCGTCAAGCCGTTCCTGTCCGGGTTCCTGCCCGGGGGAGAGCACCACGTTCCGGCGCCGGTCGACGTTCAATTCCCCTGAGCACCGGCTGATTCGGAGAGACCTCTTTCCGACAAGGGAGGGAAAACGTGCTGCACCGAAAATTCGCGGCGAGTGCCACCATCGTCGCCGCGACGCTGACGCTCAACTCCATGCCCCTGGCCGCCTCCGCTGCCACTGCCCCCGACACAACACGGCAGAACCGTGGTCCGCAGGTCACGACCGTACGGTACGGCCCGGTCACCATCGCGGCCGCGTCCGGGCACGACCACGGCGAGACGGGCAACCGACTCTCGTTCAACGTCCAGAAGCCGTGTGACGACTGCTACATCACCGGATTCAAGCCCAACCTGGTCTACGAGAACGGGGCGAACGCCAATGTCAACACCGGCCCGATGCTGCATCACGTCGTGATGGGAAACCACTGGAAGAACGATGTCGTATGCAGCGGTCCGCAGCGCATATTCGCCTCCGGTAACGAGCGGGTGGAGAGCGTCCTGCCCTCCGGATACGGCATCAGGGTCGGCAGAGGCGAGCGGTGGAACATGCTTTACGACCTGATGAACCACGCCCCGGAGAAGAAGACGGTATACATCTCCGTCACCTACACGCACGAACCCGCCGCTGGTTCGCGGCTCGAACCGGTGACACCGATCTGGATGGACGCGGGCGGATGCCTCGGCAGCGCGTACGACGTTCCGCAGGGCGTCAGTGAAAAGACCCGACGGTGGCGATCCTCGATCTCCGGGACGCTGGTGCACATGCGCGGCCATCTCCATCATGGCGGTCGCTCGGTGCGAACCGAGAACCTCACCACCGGCAAGGGGCTGTGCACCATCGTGGCGGAGGAAGGCGGCAGCCCCGAGTTCATCGACCTGCACGGCAACACCGAGATCTCGGACATGCCGCCCTGTAGCGGTGCCCCCCTCGGCACGATCCACCGGGGGGATGTTCTGCAAATCACCAGCCGGTACGAAAGCACGGGTCACGCGCACGGCGACGTCATGGGGATCATGGCCGGCTGGGTGGCCCAGAACTGATCCGCCTCGGGCGGTGGGGCACGCGGGTGGCCGCTCCACCGCCTCGCCACGGAGGTGATCATATGAATCCGGGTCCGTCCGGCAGAGGCCGGCGCGGCTGGACACTTATCGGCGCCGACGTGCTCATCTGTCTGGCCTGGGCGGGCAGCGTGTGGGCGGCGCTCCATCTGGAGCCCGGCCCAGGGATACGCACGGTCGCGCTGTTCGCACATCTGGGGGCGCTGGTCATCGGGCTGGGCGCGGTGCTGACCATCGACTACTACGGCACGCTGTGGCTGTTGGGAAGACGGAGCCTGCATCAGGTCCTGGAGTTCGCCGGCCCGCTGCATGTGCCCGTGTGGGCAGGGCTGGCCGGCCTCGTACTGAGCGGGGCCGCCCTCGACCCCGACCCACGGGTACCCCTCACACAGGTCAAGCTGGTCCTCGTCCTCCTGATCGCGCTCAACGGAGTCCACGCACAGGTTCTCCACCGCACCATGGTCGACCAGGCAGGCACCCGGCCCTCCCGAAGGCTGCTCGGGCGTGCAGTGATCTCGGCCGTCGTCTCCCAACTGGGCTGGTGGGGAGCCCTGACGATCGGATTCCTCAACAGCCAGTCATGACGGAGCGGACCCCGAGGGGTGCGCGACCCGGTCAGCCGTCGCGTCCCCTTCCATGGCCGGGCGCGCCGTACCCGTAGTGCTGGAAACGGCTGCCCACGTGGAGCTTGCCGCACGACGCGCTGCCTGCGCTTCCTCTAGAGTCGGCCGCATGACGGAGGCACCGGCCCGGGACCGAGGCGCACGGTCACGGGACGCGATACTCGACACCGCCGGGGAACTGATGGCCCGGCACGGCTACGCCGCCACGTCCATCTCGATGATCTCCGCCGCGTGCGGCCTGCCGGTCAGTTCCCTCTACTGGCACTTCGGCAGCAAGGACGGGATCTACGTCGCGGTGCTGGAGCGGGCCAGGACCACGCTGCTGGCCGCCCTGCCCCCGCCCCAGGTGCCGGGCCGCGACCTCGACGAGCGGCTGGAGGCCTTTCTCGCCGAGGTCGGGGACGCGTTCCAGCGCCATCAGCCCAGTGTGCGGCTGCTGTTGGGGCTGGGGATGGTGCAGCAGGACGCCACCGCGGCGGCCGTGGCCGAGGTGCGGCACTACCGGGACGCGCTGACGCAATGGGCCCGGGACGCGCTGAGTTGTGTCTTCGGGCTTCGTGATCGCCCCGAGGTGGCGGACGAACTGGCGCGTTTCACGCTGAGGATGGCGAGCGGTACGGCCGTGGCCCGCTGGTTCGATGCGGGTGCCGCCTTGGAGACCGGCGCGTTGCGGGTGGCGTTGCGGGCGCTGGCGGCACATCACGGGGTGGCGGTCAGGGGTGCGCCTGGGTGAGTGGTTGCCAGAACGTGCACTGGTGGTCGGCTGCGAACCCGGTGGTGGGGGCGACCCGGCCGGGTGCCAGTTCCTGGATGCGGTCTCCGTCCCGCGTGTAGCGCGGCCAGGAGGGCGTTCCGAGCCCGTTGGGGTTGCCGGTCGCGGCGAACCGGGCCCAGTAGGCGGTCATCGTCGCGGACAGCCGGTGCTGGGCCGGTGTCAGGGGCCGTACCGCGTCCGCGTCCATGGGGAAGAGGTAGGCCAGTTCGGAGGCGTGGAAGGCGCCTTGTGGCGTGTGCGGGGCCGGGATGAACGGGGGTGCCTGGGAGTCGCTGAACTCGTAGGCGTAGACGGGTGCCCGCGTGCTGTACAGCCGGCTGTCGGAGCGTGCCGGGCAGGCGAACCGCTGGTCGGTGCCGACGGCGGAGTACGCCAGGTTGGCGGTCGGGTGCGCCGAGGCCGGGTACGCGTCGAGGACCGCGGCCGCCTGCTCGCCGTACTGGAGCCGGATCAGGGCCTCGTACGACGACGGGGTCAGGGGGCCGGCGCCCAGCAGATCCACGTACAGCGCGGTGAAGTAGCGGTACTCGTCATGGGTGTTGCCGCTCAGCGTCGGTACCGCGTTCACCTGTCCCTCGGCCCATGCCGCCCGCGGAGGGCGGGGCAGGACGCGTGGCCCGGTGTTCGGGCCCCACAGGGACGCGGGACCGGTTCCGGTGGTGCCGATGAGCGCGGAGACGGGCACGGTGCGCAGACAGGCCGCCGCGGTCGTCGGGTCGGCGCAGCCCAAGGACGCCGCGAAGCCGCTGCCCTTGCGCTCGGCCGCGTCGAGCGTGAGCGGGGTGAGGGCGCCGGGCGAGGCGCAGCTTCCGCTCTGCTGGATCGCCCGGTGGAACAGGCCTTTCGCGGTCGGTGAGGCGAGATGGGCGCAGGTGTCCGCCGATCCCGCGGACTGGCCGCCGAGCGTCACCCGGTTCCGGTCGCCGCCGAAGGCGCCGATGTTGTGCCGCACCCAGCGCAGCGCGGCCTGCTGGTCCATCAGGCCGTAGTCGCCGGACGCGTGGTCCGCGCTCTCCGCCGACAGGGCCGGGTGGGCGAGGAACCCCAGTGCTCCGAGGCGGTAGTTGACGGTAACCACGACCAGGCCCTTCGCGGCGAGCGCCGAGCCGTCGTAGTCGCTGCCCGCGCCGTAGGCGTTGCCGCCGCCGTGCAGCCAGACCAGCACCGGCAGGGGGCGGCCGGTGGGTCGCACCTTGTCGGGGGTCCACACATTGAGGTACAGGCAGTCCTCCGTGGTGCTGCCCGTGCGGTTGGACTCGCCGGGCAGGACGGGGCCGCCGTCGGGGAGCAGTGTCAAAGGCAGTTGGGGACAGGGATGTGCGGGTGCGATGGTGTCCCGTACGCCGTGCCAGCGCGCGGCGGGGCGCGGTGGACGCCAGCGCAGCTCGCCGGTGGGCGGGGCCGCGAACGGTATCCCCTGGAAGACCCGTCCGCCGTCGCGGCCGGCCGCCCCGCGCACCGAGCCGCGGTCGGTGCGCACGACCAGGGAGTCGTGGCCGGCGTCGGCGGCGGCCGTGGCCGGGGGAGTGGTGAGGGACAACAGCAGGGCCGTGACAGCGGCCACGGCCCAGGCAAGGGGGTGGCGGGTTCTCGGTGAGCTCATCTCATCGCATCCTCATCGGCGTTGATGGCGGTGCGGGGTCATGGCCTGTGCTCGTAGGCGCCGATGTCGCAGGCGGCGCCCTGGGGGCGGGTGATGCCGCGCTGATCGGTGGCGGGGCAGTCGGCGGCCGCGTCCAGGGCGGGGCTGCCCGGCAGGAGCGCCGAGGTGTCGGTCGGGCCGCCGTTGTCCGCGAGCGGCCCGAGCAGCGGGTCGCGGCTGGGCAGATCGCCCGCGGCGGTGAGGCGACAGCTTCCGTCGGTGTCGATGTTGTGGCCCAGCGAGTCGATGGTGGCGAAGGCCCGCTTGCAGTTGGCGGCGGCGCCGTCGACCGTGTTGCCCGCGATGACGGAGTTGCGCAAAGTCATGCGGCCCAGGGGCAGGTCGATGAGGTCGGGGAGGGGCGCGGGCAGGCTGTCGAGGTAGGCCGGGGCGATGTTGATTCCGCCCCCGCCGTCGCTGGAACTGTTCCGGGCGATGGTCGAGTTGAGGATCTCCACGGTTCCCCTGCCGCGGATGTCGATGCCTCCGCCGTAGCCGCCGAGGCTGCCGGGACGGTCGCCGGGGTCCGTCACCCGGTTGTCGGTGATCGTCGAGTTCGTGACGGTCCCGGTGTCGTCGAATCTGATGCCTCCGGCCTCGCCCGCGGCGTTCCGGCTGACCGTGCTGTCGACGAGATCCAGGTGGGAGTCCGGGACGTTGAAGATGCCGCCGCCGTACCCGGCGGAGTTCCCGGTGACGGCGACCCGGCGCAGGGTCAGACGGTGTGCGTTGGCGATGCCGCCGCCACCGGTGTCGGTGAAGGGCAGTTCACGCTGTACGGCCCTGCCCCCGGTGATCGTCACGTCGGACATCCGGGTGTCCGCCCGCAGGCGGAAGACCCGGTCCAGGAGGTTGGCGTCGATGACGGTGGTGCGCGCGCCCGATCCGGTGATGGTGGTGGGGGCGTCGACGTTCAAGTCCCCTGTGGTGGGGTCGGGATTGTCGCCGACGATCAGCTCGGGGTCGGGCGGGATCGTCAGCCGGTAGTGGCCGGGCGGCAGCGTGATCGTGCTGCCCGGCAGGGAGTTGGCGGCCATCACCGCGGCGCGCAGACTGCACGCGCCGGACGCGGTGCGGCACCGGCCGTCCGACGGGTCGGCGTCGACCGCGTCGGCGGTGGTGTCCACGGTGAACTCCGCCGGTTCGGCGGCGGATTCGGATGCGGATGCGGATGCGGGGGCGAGGTGCACTCCCGCGGCGATGGCGATGGCGGTCAGCACCGCCGTGGTGACTCGGACCCTCATGAAATGCACTCCTCTCGGCGAGGATTCCGGGCGTACTAGGACTTGCCGGTGTGCATGGTGCGAGGTGCGCGGCTCGTGCGACGCAAGCGGTCTGCGTGTTCTGGAGCGAGCGTTCCATTCAGAACGGCCCGTGTCTACTGACGGGTAGGGAAATTGACCGAATCGGTCAGCCGGTGGGATCGAGGAGGATCTTGCGGACCCCGTCGGAGCGGTCGGCGAACAGTTCGTATGCCGCGGGGCCCTGGGAGAGGGGGAAGCGGTGGGACACCACGACCTCCGGCTGGATCCGGCCGGCCTGGGCGAGGGCGATCAGGGTGGGGAGTTCGTAGTGGATCGAGCAGAGCCCGATGGCGAACTCGAGTTCCTTGATCTGCGCCAGCCCCATGTGGAAGGGGAACGCCTTGTTCTGGCTGACTCCGATGACGCTGACCCGGCCGGCCTGCCGGACGGACTTGAGGGCCAGGTCGATGGTGGCGTCCGAGCCGACGGCCTCCACCACCGCGTCCGGTCCGCGTCCGCCGGTCATCTCCCGCACGGCGGCCTTCGCGTCGTCACCCTCGACCGGTTCGACCCCGAAGCCCGCGGCGAAGGCGCGGCGCTCGGCGACCAGGTCCGCCCCGAGCACGCGCGCGGCGCCCATCGCGAAGGCGGACTGCGCGGCCATCAGTCCGACCGGGCCGAGGCCGATGACCAGGACGGTCTCGCCGGGCTGGATCCGGGCGCGGCGGCAGCCGTACCAGGCCGTCGGGGCGTTGTCCGTCAGGACGACGGCGGCCTCGTCGGAGATCCCCTCGGGCAGGGCCACCAGATTGATGTCGGCGTACGGCACCGCGAGGGCCTGGGCCTGGCTGCCGGGGAGTTGGGGGCTGACGCCGTAGCAGAGCTCCGTACTGGTCTTGGCGCGCTCGCACCGGGCGGTGAACCCGGCCGCGCACGACCGGCACTGGGTGCAACCGGCCGAGGCGGGTACGAGGACCCGGTCGCCGGGCCTGAAGCGGGTGACCTGGTCGCCGGTCTCGACGACCACGCCGACGCATTCGTGGCCTGGTGTGTAGCCCAGTTCCGGGCTGAAGGGATTGCCGTGGTAGATGTGCAGGTCGCTGCCGCAGATACCGGCCGTGGTCACCTGGACGACCGCGTGGGTGGGGCTGGTGACGGCCGGGTCGGGGACGTCGCCGTAGCGGATGTCATGACGGCCGTGGTAGCTCAGTGCTTTCATCTCGGTGCTCCGTCCCCGTCGCCCGCTCAGTCCGCGATCTTCAGCACGAGCTTGCCGTGGTTCTCACCGCGGAACAGGCGCATCAGGGTGTCGGGGAAGTCGGTCACGCCGCCGGAGACCACGTCCTCAAGGGACTTGAGCCTGCCCTCCGCCCGCCACGTGGCCATCTGCGTGATGCCCTCGGCGTAGCGGTCGGCGTAGTCGAAGACGACCATGCCGGTCATGGTGGCCCGGTTGACCAGCAGGGAGAGGTAGTTGGCGGGGCCCTGCGGCTTGGTGCTGTTGTACTGGGAGATCGCGCCGCAGACGATGATGCGGGCACCGCGCGCCAGGGTCAGCAGCACGGCGTCCAGGATCTCGCCGCCGACGTTGTCGAAGTACACGTCGACCCCGTCGGGGGCGTGCCGGCGCAGCTCTTTGCGGACGTCCTCGCTGCGGTAGTCGATCGCGGCGTCGAAGCCGAGTTCGTCGACGATCATCCGGCACTTGGCCTCGCCACCGGCGATGCCGATGACCCGGCAGCCCAGGATCTTGGCGATCTGGCCGACGACACTGCCGACCGCGCCCGCCGCACCGGAGACGACGACCGTCTGGCCCGGCTCGGGGCGGCCGATGTCGATCAGCCCGAAGTAGCCCGTCAGGCCCGACATGCCGAGCGTGCCGAGGTACGTCGGAAGGGGGGCCGCCGCCGGGTCGACCTTGGTGACGCCCAGCCCGTTCGTCACGCAGTACTCCTGCACGCCGAAGGAGCCCGACACATGGTCCCCGACCGCGAACCCGGGGTGCTGGGAGGCGATCACGCGTCCCACCGCACCGGCGCGCATGACCTCACCGATCTCCACCGGGCGTATGTAGGACCGGCCCGCGTTCATCCAGCCGCGCATCGCCGGGTCGATCGACAGAGCCAGCACCTGAACCAGGAACTCCCCGTCGCCCGGTTGCCCGACCGGCTCCTCCACGTGCTGCCAGTCGGCGGGCTGCGGCTCTCCCACGGGACGGGCGGCCAGGCGCACCTGGTGGTTGATCGTGCTCATCTTCGGCGGCTCCTCGGACGGTCGCGGGGGACTGGCGGCGCGTGCCGATCGGCAGGTCGCCCGTGGTCGTGGACCGAGGCGGTTACGCGGCATACCAGCCGGTCGGTATGAGCGGTGAGCGTACGGGGCCGAGGCGCGGGAGGCAAGAGACGCCGGTGGCGACAAGCCGGATGGCGCGATACGGCCCCTGCCGTGTCACGTAGGGGATCCGGCCACGCGGCAGATCACATCCCGACCGCGTGGGTGTACTCGGTGAGGAGGAGCGCGATGTCGTCGGTGCGGTTCGGGGCGTGCTTGGCGCTGTGCAGGAGGGCGTCGGCGAGTTTGTCCAGCGAGTCGGTGTCGGCGTGGGCGAGCCGGGTGCGCAGCCGGTCGATGCCGGTGGTGATGTCCGCGTCCCGGGTCTCGACCAGCCCGTCGGTGTAGAGGGCCAGCAGGCACCCCGGCGACAGGGCCAGGTGGGCCTGCGGATAGTCGGCGTCGCGGTCGATGCCGAGGAGCGGTCCGCCGGGCGGGTCGACGGTCTCGGTGCGGCCGTCGGGCCGGTGCAGCAGGGGCGGGCAGTGGCCGGCGCGGACCACATGGGCGATGCCCGTGGCGGGATCGAGCAGGATGTAGCAGCAGCTGGCGAGGGGGCCGGGGCCGAGGTCGATCAGGAGCCGGTTGGTGGCGGCCACCACCTCGCTGGGCCGCAGGTCCGCGGAGGCGAACGCCCGCACCGCGCTGCGGAGTTGCCCCATGGTGGCCGCGGCGGCGACGTTGTGGCCCTCGACGTCGCCGACGACCAGGGCGATGCCGTGGTCGGTGCCGATCACGTCGTACCAGTCGCCGCCGATGTCCATCCACGCGGTGGCGGGCAGGTACCGGCCGGTCACGCTGACCCCGGGCAGATTGGGCAACTCGTGCGGGAGCAGGGCGTGCTGCAGGCCGTGGGCCAGGGCGTTCTTGGCGTCGTAGAGCCGGGCCCGCTCCAGCGCCTGGGCGATCAGGCCGCTGAGCGCGGTCAGCACACTGCGCTCCTCGCCGGTGAACCGGTGCTCCTCGTCGAAGCCGAGGACGAGGGCTCCCACGGGCCGGCTGGAGGCGAGCAGCGGCAGGAACCCGAAGGAGCGCGACTGGGCCTCCAACTCGGGGTAGGCCCGCGCCAGTTCTTCCGGTGTCTCGATGAACAGCGGGGTGCCGCCGGCCAGCGATCCGGTCACGGGCCCCCAGGTCTGCCGCAGGGAGATGCCCTCGAACCGGTCCAGGAAGCTCTCGTGATAGCCGCGCTGGCACAGCAGGTACAGGCGTCCCTCGCGCACCACATAGGCGGCGAGCCGATGGCCACCGAACGCGGGCAGCAGCTGGTCGGCCACCACGCGGCAGACGTCCAGAGCCGTGACCGCCTCGGTGAGCGCGCTGCTCATCTCCAGGATGCGGTAGAGGGCCCCCGGACGGGTCGGCGCGGGGCCGCCCGCGGAATCCGGGCCGGGCCGGGCACCGGCCGTGGCCGGGCCGGGATCCGCCGCCGGGGTCACCCACCCGGTCGTGCCCTGCGTGTCCGGCCGCAACGAGAACAGCAGCCGCTCGTGCGGGCCGCGGGCGAGGAACGAGACGGGCTGCTGGGAGACCTGGGCGGCCCGGAACCGGTCCTCGAAGGCGGGATCCGCCAGCCACGGCAGCGCCTCCCAGGGGCGCCGCCCCACCAGATCACCGCGGCGCGTGTGCACCAGCCGCACCAGACGGTGATTGGCGTAGGTGACGCGCCCGTCCCGGTCGAGCGCGAAGAAGCCGTCCGCCAGCCGCTCCAGCGCTGCCGCGGCGGCCATCCCGCTGCCCAGGTCGAGCACGCCGCCCACCACGTGGGACGCGGCGCCCGCGCGTCCATGGCCGGTGGGCACCCGGCCCCACAGCTCGATCGTGCGGTGCCCGCCGCCCGTCTCCGGGATGCGGACGCACCGGGCCAGCACACGGCCGTTGCGCACCGCGGCCCGGCCGGCGGCCCGGAAGGCCTGCCGGTCCGCCGGGTGCACCTGAGCCGCCAGCGTCGCCGCCCGCCCGTCGAACTCGTCGGGCTTCAGACCGAAGATCGCGCACGCCGTGGCGTCCGCCGTCAGCCGCCCGGTGCTCACGTCCCAGTCGAACAGGCCGACCCGTACGGCGGAGGCGGCCGGGATCGGGATCTCCAGCGGAGCCTGCGGGGTGCCGCTGCCCGCGTCGGCGTCGCCCGCCCCGAGCCGGGCCAGCGCGGTGCCCAGGCGGCCGGCCGTGGTGCGCAGGTGCCGCCGCTGGGCCTTGGACAGCCCCTGACCGCCGGACTGGGCGGCCCACACCACCGCCAGCGCACCCAGGACGTCCCGCCCCGCCGCCACCGGTACGGAGGCCGAGCCGAACGGATACGGCACGGCGATGGCGAGCTGGGGAAACCGCCGTACGGTCGCTTCGGCGTCGGTGAGATGGACCGTCCGCCCGACGCGGAACGCCTCCGCGACCGGAATCGGGCTGTTGACCGCGATCCGCCGCCACCCACCCAGCAGCGAGGGTGGCATTCCCGCCGCCGCGGCCAGCACCAGCGCACTGCCGTCGGCCGAGACCAGGAAGACGCTCGCTGCGTGCGCCCCGCTCACTTCCACGGCCCTGAGGACCGCGTCCACCAGCGCGTCGTCGCGCTCCGCCGCCCTCTCGGCATTTGTCGTGCCGAAGGGGCGCGCACCCGAGCCATGGTCCGTGGACGACATGCTGCCCCCGATCACCGCACCGGCGGCGCGGCATCCGTGCGTGAGGCGTCTGCACCATTCTCGTACGGAAGGGCACCGGGTGAAACCCCGGAGGTCTCCGGCGCGGGGCGGCCCCGCGGGCGCCCTGAACGGCCCGGCCGCGGCGCACCTGGCCCACCCGTGCCGGGGCCCGATCGCGGTGTCATCCTGGAATCGCGATGCCATCCTGGAGAGGACGGCCTCATCGGCCGGGAGCGGCCAGGGGCGAGGCAGCGATGAACACCAGCGACCAAGGCCGGGCGCAGGACCCGCCCGCGGCGTCCTCGGGCTCCTGGACGGATCGCGCCGACGACGGAAGTGGAGAGTGGCAGATCGGTCACTCCCTGGTGGGGCAGTTCCTGGCCCGGTCCCCGATCGGCATGGCCGTCATGGACACCGACCTGCGCTATGTCTGGATCAACGACGCCCTGGAACGGCTCGGGGGCGTGGCCCGCGAGGAGCGCATGGGCAAGCGGCTGAGCGATGTGCTGCCACGGCTCGACGCGGCGGCCATCGAGTCGGTCATGCGGGAAGTGCTGGAGACCGGGTGCCCCGCCGTCGATGTCGAGTACCACGGCCGCACCAGCGCCGACCCCGACCGGGAACACGCCTACTCCACGTCCTTCTTCCGGCTGGCGGACGACACGGGGGTCGTGCGGGGTGTCGGCTACATGGTCCTCGATGTCACCGACCGATGGCGTGCCCGGGAACGTCTCGCCCTGCTGAGCCGGGTCGGCGCCTGGACGGCCAGGACGCTCGACGTCTTCCGTCTCGCCGAGGGGCTGGCCGAGGTCTGTGTTCCGGACCTGGCCGATCTGATCACCGTGGACCTCCTCGACTCCGTCCTCCAGGGCGAGCCCCTCGACCGGGCGCTGTCCGGCGGCCAGCGGCTGCGGCGGGTCGCCGTCCGCAGCGCCGACGGCGACGCGCCGGAGGGGATCGCGGCGGCCGGGCGTCCGGTGCAGTACCCGCCGGACTCACCCGGCGCGCGCTGCCTGGCCGGCGGAACCCCGCACCGAGAGGCCCTGTCCCGGCAGGGGTGCGAAGGCTGGATCGCCGCCGACGCACTGCTCGGCCCGGCGGCGGCGGACCTCGGTCCGTGCGCGCTGTTGCTGGTCCCGGTCAGGACGCACGGCCGGGTGGTGGGGATGACGACCCTGCTCCGACGTGCCCCGCGCGAGGGCTTCGACGAGGACGACCTCCTGGTGGCCGACGAGATCGTCGGACGGGCCGCACTCGGCGTCGAGAACGCCCGCCAGTACACCAAGGAACGCAACACCGCGCTGGCCTTGCAGCGCTTCCTGCTGCCCCGCCGGATCGCGGCGCACGCGACGGTCGAGGTGGCGACGCGCTATCTGCCCTCCGGCGGAGGCGTGGGCGGTGACTTCTTCGACGTCATCCCGCTCTCCGGGGCCCGCGTCGCCCTGGTGATCGGAGATGTGGTCGGACACGGCATCAACGCGGCGGCCTCGATGGGCCGGCTGCGCACCGCCGTACGCACCCTGGCCGATCTCGATCTGCCGCCCGAGGAGATCCTGGCCCATCTCGACGATCTGATGCTGGGGCTCATCGCCGAGGACTCCCCGGAGGAGCGCGGACAGGCACCGTCGGAACTCGGCGCGACCTGTCTGTACGCGGTCTACGATCCGGTGGCCCGCACCTGTGTCATGGCGCGGGCCGGTCATCCGCCGCCCGCGGTCGTGGGCCCCGACCGGTCGGTGTTCCTCCCCGACCTCCCGCCGGGCCCGCCGCTCGGTCTGGGCGGTCTGCCGTTCGAGTCCGCGGAGATCGAGCTGGCCGAGGGAAGCCTGCTCGCGCTGTACACCGACGGCCTGTTCGAGGTCCGCGGGCAGGACCCGGACGTCGGTCTGGAGCGGCTCCGCGCGGCCCTGGCCGATCCCGACCGGCCGGTCGAGGACATGTGCGGCGAGGTGCAGAGCACGCTGGAGGTCGAGGGGCGGGACGACGACGTGGCCCTGCTGATCGCTCGCATCCACGGGCTCGGGGCCGACCGGGTGGCCTCTTGGGACATCGCCTCCGACCCGGCGGCCGTGTCCGGCGCGCGTGCGGTGGCGGGGCGGTGCCTCGAAGCCTGGGGCCTGGGCGACATGGTGTTCACCACGGAGCTCCTGGTGAGCGAACTGGTCACCAACGCCATCCGCTACGCCTCGGGCCCCATCCGGCTGCGGCTGATCCGCGAGTCCGTCCTGACCTGCGAGGTCTTCGACACCAGCACCGTCTCCCCACGACTGCAGCACGCCCGCACCCTGGACGAGGGCGGGCGTGGCCTGTTCCTCGTGGCACAGCTGTCGCGACGCTGGGGTACGCGCTACACCGCGGACGGCAAGGTCATCTGGGTGGAGCAGGAGATCCTGTAGCCCGAGTCCGTTCACCGCGAGGCCAGTCGGGGGCCGCGACCACGGCAGCCCGTGAGGCTCGGTCGCTAGCTCACCACGACCCGGTCGCCCTGCGATGTCGCACCCGTGGCGACGGTGTTGCCGGTGAACCGCCAGCGCCAGGTGCCGGAGCTGTTCGCGGTGACCGTGGTGCGCAGCTCACCCAGGCTGTCGGTGGTGACCTTCTTGACGGTGGTGAAGGTGTCGGTACCGGACTTGCGGAACTGGAGAGCCACCGACTTGCCCGCGTAGTCGTCCCACACGTTGGTGTCCCAGTCGGCCCGCCGGAGCCAGCCCGTGACGGTGAGCTTGTCGCCCTTGCCGACCGGCTCGGGCGTGGCCTGGGCGGCCACCAGCGTGGCGTGCCGCTTGACGCTCAGCGGTACGCCCGGTGACACGTGGTGGGAGTCGCCGTCGGCGGCCACGGCCTTGGCCTCGAAGTGCCAGGCGCCCGCCGAACTGTTCCGCAGGTCCTGTGCGTCCGTGCCGTCCGGCGAGAGCGGGAAGCTGTAGACGCACTGCACCGTGGTCGCGCTCTGCACGGTGCACGCCTTGCGGGTGGGACGGATGACCAGCCCGTCGGGGCCGACGATCTTGGGGCCGATGACGCTGTCGATGCCGGAGTCGTCCGTAGCGGTCAGCGTGACGCCGACCGATGCCCCGAGCGTGGCGCCGACGCCGGTGGTCGCCTTGCCGAAGGTGACGGACGTGATGCGGGCGTCCCCCACGGTCGTGTCGGCGTGCGCGGCGGGTGCCACGGCGGCGAGGACGACCAGGGGAGCGAGGGTGACGACCGTCGCGGAGCGCTTGTGCATGGTTCTCCCGGCACTTGGGGCCGGATTATGGCCCGGACGGTGAGGGAGACCCGCGAGGACATCATCGAGTTGTACGGACTTCTTACCGTGCCTGCACGGATGTGCCGCCGTCTGTTCCCCTTCCACACTGACGTCACCGCGGCGCGTCGTCCGGCGGCCGTGGATCCACGTGCGGAAGGAAGCAGACGAGCGATCATGAAACGAACTCGGGGGAGGGCGCACGGTCTTGTCGCGCTCGTGGTGGTTGTGGTCGTCGGCGCACTGATGGCGACGGCGTGCGCCGGCGCCGGCCGGATCGCGGTGCAGGCCGTCGCGCGCGGGGTGCCGACGGCATCTCCCTTCTTCAAGAAGGCGATGGGCCTCGGGGCGGACATAGCCCTGGGCGAGGCGCTCAGCAGGATCGGTGGTGAAGTACGGGGCGACGAACCCGGACTGTACGGCGGGGCCAAGGACTCCGCCCGCTGCGACAAGGCGAAACTCGTCGACTTTCTGGGCAGGCCGGAGAACCGTCGCAAGGCCGAGGAGTGGGCCAGGGTCCAGAAGCTCGGCAGCGTGCGTGAGATCCCCGGCTACGTGAGCAAGCTGACGCCCGTACTGCTGCGGGGCGACACGCTCGTCAAGAACCACGACTACGCCAAGGGCAAGGCCACGGAGTTCTACGCGCTGCTCGAAGCGGGCATCGCCGTCCTGGTCGACGAGTTGGGGCGACCGGCCGTGCAGTGCAGCTGCGGCAACCCGCTCGCCGCCTACGACCGCGACATCGGTGGCGCACGGGTGGAGTTCAAGGGCGACAACAAGAAGTGGGCCTCGTACGACGAGAAGAAGATGACCAAGGTGAGGCCCGCACCGGAGGAGGAGCCCGTGGAGGTGTACGAACTCGTCGACGTCGAGGACCCGGACACCGGTCTGGCCCGCGGGGCAGGCTCCGACGGCACCGACGACGAGGTCCTGCCCGAGTCGCCGTCACCGACCGGCGAACCGTCGTCCGAGGAGACACCGACCTCGGCCACGCTCCCCGACGTCACGGGCATGCAGGTCGACGAGGCGCGTGAGCTGCTGGAGAGTCAGGGACTGCTCTCCGAGACGACCGAGGAGGTGTCCGACGCCCAGGTACCCGGCACGGTCATCGCCCAGAGTCCGCTGCCCGGCGAAACCGCCCTGCCCGACTCCGTGGTGACCCTCGTCGTGGCGAGCGGTCCACCCCTGGTCACCGACGCTCCGGTGACGGACGGGCCCACGGACGGCTCCGTCCCCTCCGCCGACGGCGTGGAGGGTGCCCCGGCCGCGGACTCCGTTGACGGGACGGGCGGTTGACCGGGACGAAGAGCGTCCGAGGGAGGATCGCTCATGGGCGTGGGACGATGCCTCGGTGAGGGAGACGGTGCTCGTGATCGATGATCATGAGGCGTTCCGGGCCTCGGCGCGGCTCCTGCTGGAGGCGGACGGGTTCGTGGTTGTCGCCGAGTCGGCCACGGGCGTGGACGGGGTGCGGGCCGCCGACCGGTACGGCCCCGAACTGGTCGTGCTGGACGTCCGGTTGCCCGACATCGACGGGTTCGAGGTGGCCGGCCGGCTCGCGCGGCTGGCCGATCCGCCCCAGGTCGTCCTGGTCTCCAGCCGTCCCGCCGTCACCTACGGCCCGCGCGTCGACCGTGCCCCCGTGCGTGGCTTCCTGTTGAAGAGTGAGCTGTCCGGTGCCGCGCTGCGCCTTCTTCTCGCCTAGGGCGGCCCATTGGCCGGTCATGGCCGCCGTCCTGGCGATGGCGGCCGTGACCGGCTTCGGCATCGTCTCCGAGTCCCTCGCCTTCGGCTGGGACCAGCCCGGGCGATGGGCCCCCGACCTCGTCGTCGGCGTCACGTTCGCCGGGGCCGCCTGCCGGGTCGGGCCAAGGGCGCGCGGAGCCGCGGGCCTGCTCGCGCTGACCTCCGTGGCGTGGTTCGCGGCCAACCTCCAGCCCGGGACACTGCTGTTCTGGCACCGGGGAGCCCTGATCCACCTGCTCCTCGCCCACCCCGGCCTGTGGCCGCGCTCCCGCCCCGCGCTTGCCGGTGTCGCGGTCGGCTATGCGGCATCCATCGGGAACTGGTGGCGGCACGATGCCGCAACCCTCGTGCTGTCGGCGGCAGTCATGGGCCTGCTCCTCCATGAGCACACCCGCACGCGCGGCCGCGGAGCACGGCACCGCCGCGTCGTCCTGTGGGCCGGTACGGCCCTGTGCACCGCGCTGGCATCGGGCGCCGCGGCACGGCTTGCCGTGGGCGCGGCCTCCGCCGCCATGACGCCCGCCCTGTGGCTGTACGAGGCCGCCCTGTGCGCGGTCGCGGTACTGGCGGCCCAGGGCGCCCGCGGGCGGTCCGAACCCGCGACGGTGACCGACCTCGTCGTGGAACTCGGGGAGCACCGCTCCGGGTTGCTGCGTGACGCCCTGGTGCGGGCCCTCGACGACGACTCGCTGGTGGTCGGCTACTGGCAGGCGTCCCACGGGACGTACCTCGACCCGTCCGGGCGGCCCGTGGCGCTGCCGGGCGCGGCGGACGGCCGTACGGTGACACGGATCGAGCGGGACGGTCACGCCTTCGCGGTCCTCGTCCACGACCCGGCGGTACTCGACGACCCGGCCCTCGTGGCGGCCGTGGAGTCCGCGACCCGGCTGACCGCCGCGCACGCCGCCCTGCATGCCGAACTGCGCGCGCAGATAGACGAGGTGAAAGCCTCCCGGCGACGCCTGCTGTTCGCCGCCGACGGGGAACGGCGGCAGCTGGAACGACGGCTGCACGAAGGCCCCCAGCAGCGCCTGACCGCCCTCCGCGAGACGCTGCACGCGCTCGGCACGGAGCCGGATGGTCCCGGAGCCGAGGCCCTCGCGCGGGCCACCGACCGCCTCGACAACACCATGGCCGAACTGCACACGCTCGCCCTCGGACTGCATCCGCGCGAACTGGGCGACGGGCTGAACAGCGCCCTGACGACCCTGGCGGCGCGCCAGGCGCTGCCGGTCCGGCTCGACGTGGTCGACGAGCGCTTCGCCGCGGAGTTCGAGGCTGCCGTCTACTACGCCGTCGCGGAGGCGCTGACGAACGTGGTCAAGCACGCGGAAGCGTCCCGGGCCGAGGTCGAGGTGCGGCGCGCGGACACCGCGGTCCTGATCACCGTACGGGACGACGGCGTCGGTGGTGCCGACCCGGGCCTCGGCAGCGGTCTGAAGGGGCTCGCCGACCGCGTCGAGGCGCTCGGCGGCACGTTCGGTCTCGTCTCCGACCGGGGGACGGGGAGCGTCCTTTCGGCCCGCATTCCCCTCACCCGCCGATGAACGGGCGGACCCGGCATCCGTGCCGGCAACGATGCCAGGACGACACCAGGAGCCTACGGTCGGTGCATGCCTGAAGGGGGGCCCGGATGAGCATGAGGCGGTGGGGTCGCCGGAGCGCCGCGGCGGTGCTGGCGGCGGTCGTGGCGGCGGGTTGCACGACGGCGGACGGGCAGGGGGACAAGGCCGGGGGGCCGGGCGCTCCGCGGGTGCTCACGCTCGCGAACGGCTACGCCAACCTGGACTACGAACCGGCCGTGGCGTACTTCGTCGACCGGGTGGACGAGGTGTCCGGCGGGGCGCTGCGCATCGAAGTGGCCCACGAGTGGGGGGACTTCGCCGTCGATTCCGAACAGCGCGTGGTCCGGGACGTGGCGGCGGGCAGGGCCGACCTCGGCTGGGCGGGCACCCGGGCCTTCGACTCGCTGGGGGTACGGGGGTTCCAGGCACTCACCGCGCCGCTGCTCGTCGACAGCCACGCCCTGCAGCGTGCCGTCCTCGACAGCGGCATTCCCGAGCGGATGCTGCCGGATCTCAAGCCGCTCGGCGTCACGGGACTGGCGCTTCTGGCCGATGGGCTGCGCAGGCCGGTGGGGGTGCGCAAGCCGCTGCTCGGACCGGCGGACTGGCGGGGGATCGCCTTCGGCACGGCCCGCTCCGAAGCGCAGTCGAGCGCTCTGCGCGGCCTCGGTGCCGAGCCGTTCGAAGGGATGGGCCCGATCCGCGACCGGGCCCTGGAACAGGGCCGGATCGACGGATTCGAGATGTACCTCATCGGCCACCACATCAACAACTACGCCCTGCGCGCCCCGTACATCACGGCCAACGTCCACCTGTGGCCGCAGACGGCCGCGCTGATCGCCGACACCGATCTGCTCGGCGGACTGACCGGCGCGCAGCGCGACTGGCTGCGCGAGGCTGCCGCGGACGCGGCCCGCCGCTCGCCGCAACTGTCGGACCAGGACGGCGAATTGGTCGTGCAGCTGTGCGAGTCCGGGGTCCGGTTCGCCCTGGCCTCCGCGGCCGACCTGAAGGGACTGCGGGACGCTCTGCGGCCGGAATACGCTCGTCTCGGGCAGGACGGGCGCACCAAGTCCTTCATCGCGGAGATCGAGCGGCTGAAGGCGAGGCTGCCCCGGCAGCCGGCCCTCGACGTGCCCGCCGACTGCCTGGCCCAGCGGGCCCGGTAGCGCACCGAGGGGGAGTGCCGTGCCCGTACGTCTGCCGCGCCCGGCAACCGCACGGGCAGTGGTGTTCGTGACGATGTCGGCCTACGCGGCCGGTGCCGCCACCGTCATGGCCGTCGGCACCGCGTCGGTGACGTCGTACGCGCGGATGTCCACACCGTTCGCGGTACTCTCACTCCTGCCGGGGCTGGGTCTGCTCGCGGCCGCGCAGATCTTGCGGCGCCCCCCGCTCACCCAAGCCCAACTGCCCCTGTTGCTGCTGGGAGTTGTCTGGCTGGCGCCGCTGTGGGCGGGCTGGCAGGGCGAGACGCCCGTGCGCTCGCTGCTGCACGCGCCCGGGGAGGGGCCGGCGCTGCTGCGCGTGATCGCCCTGGCCGTAACGCCGTTCGCGGTGGCGGCGCTCCTGCACCTCGCCGTGGCCGCGCGACCGGTCCCCCACGGACGGGCGCTGACCGTCGCCGCCCACGCCTCGGCGGGCGCGGTCGGTGCGGGCCTGCTGCTCTTCTACGATCCGTATCTGGACCCGCACTGCTGGCGCGTGTGCGTCGCCGGGCCGACTGTGCTGCACGCCGACCCCGGTCTGACCCGAGCGGTGCAGGCGGCGTCCGCGGTGTTCGTCGTCGCGGTGGGCGTGCTGCTCGCTCTGGCGGTGGCGGCGGACGCCGTCGCCACCCGGGGCGTACGGCACACACGGCGGTCGTACGTCCTGATACCCGTCGCCGTCGCGGCCCTCGCCGAGGCCGCGTACGCCGCCACGCTCCTCGCGCACCGGGCGGAGGACCCGGCCCGGCAACCCTTCGCCGGGCTGTTCGTCGCTCGGGCCGCCGCCCTGACCCTGGTCGTCCTCGGCCTCGCCCGGTGGGCCGTGCGCCAGCGCCGCCGCCGGATCGCGGTCGCCCGGCTGGCCGCAGGACTGGGGGCCGCCCCACCGCCCGGTTCGCTCCGGGCGGCCCTGGCCGACGCCCTCGGCGACACCCGGCTGGAGGTGCTGTACCGGCTGCCGGAATCCGACGAGTACGTCGACGCCACCGGCGCCCCGGCATCGCCCGCGGCCGATCGCGAGCGGGTGGTGACCGCGATCCACCGGGGCGGCGAGCCGATCGCGGTCGTCGTGCACCACCGGGCCGACGCCCACGACAAGCAGCTGGAGCAGCAGATCGGCTCCGCGGCCCGGCTCGCCATCGACAACGAGCGGCTGCGGGCCTCCCTGCTGGCCCGGCTCGCCCAGCTCCGGTCAGCGCGCGCCCGCATCGTCGAGACCGGCGACGAGGCCCGGCGCCGCCTCGAACGCGATCTGCACGACGGCGCCCAGCAGTGGCTGCTGGCCGTCACCTACGAACTGCGGCTCGCACACAGCGCCGCGGCGGCCGCCGGTGATCCACGGGCCCCCGAGCTGGCGGCCGCCGTGGACGAGGCGCTCGCGGTCCTGGCCGAGCTGCGCGAGACGGCCCACGGCATCTTCCCCGTCGTCCTGTACGAAGGGGGACTGGAGCCCGCGCTGTGGACGCTCGCCGACCGGGCGACCGTACCTGTGCGGATCGAGGCCGTGCCGCCGGAGCGGCTGCCGCACCCCGTCGAGCGGGCGGTGTACGCCGTCGTCGGCGCGGCCGTGGACGCCGCTCAGCGCCAGGGGGCGCCCTTCGTCGAGGTCCGTGTCGAGCGGGACGAGCCGATTGTGGTCGTTCATCTACAAGGAGTGACGCTCGACCCGTACGATCGGGTCGCCGACCGGGTCGGCGCGCTGGGCGGGTGGATCGAGAACACGCAGGACGGCACACGGGCGGGGTTTCCATGCGATTAGTCGTGGCCGACGACACGATGCTCACCCGGGAGGGAATCGCCCGGCTGCTCCAGGACGCCGGACACGACGTCGTGGGACAGGCCGAGGACGGGGACGACCTGATCGCCCGGACCCGCGTGGCGCGACCGGACGCCGTGGTCGTCGACATCCGCATGCCGCCCACCCACACCGACGAAGGACTCGTCGCGGCCCAGCGCATCCGGGCCGAGCAGCCCGGGACCGGGGTGCTGGTGCTCTCCCAGTACATCGAGCCCAGCTACGCGCTCCGGCTCATCGAGGAACGCCCCGAAGGCGTCGGGTACTTGCTGAAGGAGAGGGTGTCCGACGTGGCGGTCCTCACCGACGCACTGCGCCGGATCCGCGACGACGAGACGGTGATCGACCCCGCCATCGTCAGTCGGCTGATGAGCCGCCGACGCCGCCCCGACCCGCTCCAGGAGTTGTCGCCGCGCGAGCACGAGGTGCTCGGGCTGGTCGCCGAAGGGCTGTCCAACAAGGCCATCGGGATGCGGCTGTTCATCACCGAGCGCACGGTCGAGGCCCATGTGACCCGGGTGTTGCAGAAGCTGGGCCTCGCCGACCACGCGGACGCGCACCGGCGGGTCCAGGTCGTGCTCACCTATCTGCGCGCCCATCCGGACGCCCTGCGGCAGCCGTGACGGCATCCCCGCCGCCCCGGGTTCAGGGGTAGCACGGATGCCGGCGGGGCGGACCGCTCGTAGCGTCGTACTTGTCGGCGGCACACCCGTCGTACCGGTCGGGACAAGGGGGAGGTGCGAACGGTGCGCCGATGGACGGGGGTCGCGCTGTCGCTGGTCGTGCTGCTCACGGGCGGCGCGGCCTGCGACAGCGGCGCCCGGGCCGCGGGCGGGTGCGAGGTCGGCGTGGCCTACGGATGGCCGGGCCGCGGCGACAACTGGCTGAACGATCTGGCCGCGGCGGGCGTCGAGAAGGCGCGCGCGGACGTGGGGCTGGGCCCACGACAGGTCGTCGAGCTCTCCCCGGGGGACGAGGACACCGAGGACCACAAGGCGGAGCGGCTGCGGCAACTCGCCGATGAGGGATGCGACTTGGTCGTCGCGGTGAGCGGGGAGTACGCGGGCTCGCTCGCCATGGTCGCGGCCGACTTCCCCGACGTCCGGTTCGCCGTCGCCGACGCCCGTGAGATCACCGGCCCCAACATCGCCAACCTCGTCTTCGCCACACCCGAGGGGTCCTACCTCGTCGGCGCCGCCGCGGCCCTGAAGTCCCGCACCGGGCGCATCGGCTTCCTGGGCGGCATGCACACCCGCGAGCTGGAGGGCTTCCGCGCGGGCTACACCGCCGGCGCGCTGGCGGTGCGGCCGGACGTGACGGTGGACAACGCCTGGATCGACGACGGTCCCGGCGGCTTCGACGATCCCGAGCGGGCCCGGCGCATCGCCACCGAGATGTACACCACCGGCGTCGACGTCGTGTATCAGGCCGCCGGCCTTTCCGGGCCGGGCGTGTTCGACGCGGCCCGCGA
Source organism: Streptomyces cinnabarinus (assembly GCF_027270315.1). Classification (NCBI taxonomy): domain Bacteria; kingdom Bacillati; phylum Actinomycetota; class Actinomycetes; order Kitasatosporales; family Streptomycetaceae; genus Streptomyces; species Streptomyces cinnabarinus. The sequence goes on from NZ_CP114413.1 coordinate 7,953,723, forward strand.
AGCCGGCGGACTGGCGGTGGGGGTTGACGTCGACGAGTACCGCACCGCGGCACCCGAGGTGCGGGACGTCATCCTCACCTCGATGGTCAAACGACTGGACCTGGCGGTCCGCCGGACCATCGTCGACTCCCACCGCGGCGACTTCCGGCCCGGAGAGATCCCGTTCGACCTCGCCAACAACGGCGTGGGCTACACGACTTCGGGTGGCCATGCCGACGACGTCGTGCCGCGGCTGGAAGCGCTCAAGGCACAGATCGTGGCAGGCCGGATCAGGGTGCCGGCCCGCTGACCGCACGAAGGCGGAAGGAACGGTACCGATGCGGGCAACGACACGACTGGCGGCGGCAGTTCTCGGACTGACCCTGGCGGCGGGATGCAGCACCGGAGGAACCGCCGACAAGGCAGGTGGCGTCGAGCCCGTGACGCTCACGATCGGCACCGCCGAGCAGTCGGACGCCCCCGTCAGCGGGCAGCTCAAGGAGTTCGTCCGCCAGGTGGACCGCCGCTCGCACGGCGCCCTGCGCATCCGGGCGGTCTGGGAGGCGCAGGACCCGCCCGGCGACGACTGGGACCAGCAGGCGCTGCGGCGGGTGGTGCGGGGCCGTCTCGACGCGGGAGTGATCCCGGCCCGCAGCTGGGACACGGAGGGTGTCACCAGCCTGCGGGCCCTCCAGGCGCCCTTCCTCGTGACCTCGGACGCGCTGGTCGAGCGGGTCGTGACGGACCCGCTCGCCGAGGACATGATGTCCGGTCTTGAGCGCCTGGGCGTGGTCGGTCTCGCCCTGCTGCCCGAGGGGCTCCGCCACCCGTTCGCCTACCACCGACCGCTGCGCGGCCCGGACGACTACCGCGGGGCCGCCGTCCGCGTACCGCGCTCCCAGGTCACCCACGACCTGTTCGAGGCCCTGGGCGCGTTCCCGGACGACTATCCGGCAGACGCCTTCGGTGACGCCGTGGACGCCGGAATCCTCGACGCCGCGGAGTCGGCCTTCGCCTGGAGCGGCAACCTGCACACCCCGACGATCGCCACGGGCAACGTGACGTACTTCCCCAAGGTGAACGTCATCGCCGTCAACCGGGCCGTGTGGCAGGGCCTCACGGACGGCCAGCGCTCCACGCTGCGCCAGGCGGCCGCCGCCGCCCGGGACTGGGCGCTCGCCAACGCCCCTTCGGACGATCGGGACGCCAGGACGCACTGCGCCGCCGGCGGCCGGGTCGTGCACGCGAGCCCGGCCCAACTCGCCGCGCTGGAGCGGGCCGTGGCACCCGTCTACGCCTCCCTCGAACGGGACGCGCGGACCAAGGAGTTCATCCGGCGCATCCGCACCCTCAAGAAATCCCTCCCCGCGGCGGACCCGCCGGCGCCGTGCGGAGACCGATGACCGCTCAGCGGGCCGTCGGCATGCAGACCCGCGCGAACACTGCCGGGAACCGGCAATGCGCGGACGGCGACCGGCCGTGCAGCATGGCTCGCACCGACAAGGGGGGCGGGACCATGCGGATGCGGACGCTTGTGATGGCCACCATCGGTCTGCCCACCATCGTGCTGACGGCCGCCGTCGTCATGCTCGTGTGCTTCTGGCTGCTGGTCGCCGTACGGCTCACCGCCGTCGGCACCTTCGACGAGGACGCGGACCTGGGCCCCTGGGGGATGGGCGGCGTCCCCGTGGCGGTCGCCCTGTCCCTGCTGACGTCGGTGGCCTGGTTCCTCAGCGTCGGCGGCACCCTCGCGCTGGCCGCACTCGCGCTGCCGGACCTCGCCGCCGGACTGCTGCGCCTGGCCGTGCCGGTCGGCGCGCTCCTCGTCGCCTGGCGGCTGACCTGCCTGTTCGTACGGCCGCTGCACCGCCTCTTCCCGGACGAACGCGGCCCTTCGCGGCCCGGCGGCCCGCCCGCCCTCCCGGAGTTGACGGAAGGGCGGGCCGGAAGAGTGCTCCGGCCCGCCCCGGATGCTGCTCCCGGTGGTCAGCCCCAGATGCTGCCGTAGTCGTACTGCCTGTGGTAGCGCGGCGTCCACAGGCTCGGATACGGCTCGGTGATGTTGCCGCACGCGCGCAGTTCCAGGGCGTTGCGGCGGCCGGTGTCGTGCAGGCACAGGCCGGACTGGGCCTCGACGATCTCCCAGTGGTCGTTGCCCCGGTCGACCCAGCGGAAGTGCTGGCCCGGTCCCTGGCAGTGGTTGGACACGACCGTCTTGTAGTAGTCGGGGCCGGGCGTGAGGTTGGCGCCGAGGCAGTACCTGCCCAGGGTGCCGATGAAGAACAGCCCCGGTGTGCCGGACTGCGTGAAGTAGAAGCGCTGGTGCAGCTTGCCGTTGCAGTCGTAGCGCTGGATGATCGCGCCCGGGTTGGTGGACCCGCCGCGCACGTCCATGCACTGCCAGGAGTACGAGGCGCGCATCTCGTAGATCGCGGCGTTGCGCAGTGAGGTCGTGTAACGGATGGGCGGGTCGGCGGCGTTGGCGGTGCCGGGCATGAGCACGGCCAGCAACGACACCAGGGCGGCGACGAGGAGTCCTGCGCGAGCGGTTCGGGCCACTATGCGTTCCTTCTCTGTCCGATTTCCGACGTGCACCGTGACACCCGGCGATGATCTGATGACTCGTCGCCACCGGTGCCGCCCCGAACGTAGCGGCGCAGGGGTGCGGGGCTGTACCGCTCGTTCAGGGGGGTTGTGTGCGAGGGAAGGGCGTGCAGGGGGAGGCGCGCGACGGTCTGGGATCGGGGCTCCACCGGGCCCAGGCGTTCATGATCCTTGCGACGGGCCTGTACCGGGCCAGTCATCTGGCCGCCGGGGTGGTCGCGGTGACCCAGCACCAGCAGGAGCGGCCCCTGGCGTGGGCGGTTCTCGGGATGGCGCTGGCGAGCAGTGCCGCGGTGTTCGGCACGGCTCGGGCGCGCGGCTGGTTCGGGACCGTACCGGCGGTGGCCGACGTGGTCGTGGTGGGCGGCGCGCTGCCCCTCGTCGCGGGTGCGGGCGACGCGACGACCGCCGAGGTGGCGTGGGTCATGGTGCTGGGCGGCTCCGCGAGCGCGGTGGCGGCGGTGGCGTTCACCCGGTGGCCGGCGGTGGTGGGCACCGTGGCCGGGCTGTGCCTGGTGCACGCGGTCGGCTACCGGCTCACCGGCGCGGAGGCCGGGGTGGTGGCCGGCAGCCTCAACTCGATCGTCTCCTCCGCCGTACTCGCGGCCGTCTTCTGGTGGTACCTGCGCCGCCAGGGCTCGCTGCTGGACGCGGCGACCTCGCGGGCGCTCACGGCCGAGGCGCGGCGCGCCCGGCTGACCGAGCGGATGGCCCATCACCGGGCGCTGCACGACACCGTGCTGGCCACCCTGACGGCGATCGCGAGCGGCCGGGCGGAACCCGGGGCGGAGCCCGTGCGGGAACGGTGCGCCAGGGAGGCCGCGTATCTGCGGCGGCTCGTCCAGCACCAGTTCAACGGTGATCTCCCGCCGGGTACGGCGGCGGCGCTGGAGGGCGCCGTACGGTCGGCGGAGAGCCTCGGGCTGCGGGTCAGCGCCCAGTATCACGCGGTGCCGGAGATACCGGACCATGCCGCTTGCGCCATCGTCGGCGCGACGACGGAGGCGCTGAACAACGTGCTGCGCCACTCCGGGGCGTCGCACGCGTACGTCACCGTGACGGGGCGGCCGGAGGGGGAGGGCCGCTCGCTCGTGGTGACCGTTGTCGACCGGGGTGTGGGCTTTGCCCCAGAGGCCGTGGAGAAAGGTTTCGGGCTGCGGTGTTCGGTGCAGGGGCGGATGCGGGAAGCGGGCGGAGCAGCGGACGTGGACAGCGCGCCGGGGGAGGGAACGCGGGTGGAGCTGCGGTGGCCGGCGTGATCGACGTGGCCGTCGTCGACGACGACCGGATGCTGCTCGACGGGCTGCGGGCCTGGCTGGGCGACGCGTCGGGCCTGCGCCTCACCGCCACGGCCGGCACGGTCGACGGGCTGCTCGGCGCGGGGGCGCTCTTCGACGTCGTCCTTCTCGACCTGATGCTGCGGGACGCGTCCGCACCGGCCGACAACATCGCGCGGCTGCGGGCGGCGGGCGCGCGGGTGCTGGTCATCAGCACGGTGGCGGACCGAGGGCAGATCGTCGGTGCCGTCGCCGCGGGCGCGGACGGCTATCTGACCAAGGACCACGACCTCCCGACCCTGGTGCGCGCCGTCGAGGAGGTCGCCGGGGGCGGCACGGCGCACTCGCCCGAGCTGGCCTTCGCCTGGGCCCACGACGACGGTTCGGCCCGCCCGCGTCTGTCGCCCAAGGAGACCGAGGTCCTGCTCGCCTACGCCTCCGGCCTCACCCTCAAGGCCACGGCCCGCCGCACCGGCATCAGCCCGCACACGGCCAAGTACTACCTGGACCGCGTCAAGGAGAAGTACCAGCAGATGGGCCGCCCCACCTTCACGAAGATCGACCTCGCCCACCGGGTCCAGGAGGACGGCTGGAACCGGGGGTGACGGGCGGGGGTGCCATGCCGCGCCCGCCGTACTGGACGCTCTCGTCCAACGGGACGTCACCGCTGGTCAGCCCCTCGAACATCAGGCCGGGCCGGTCGTACTCGTCCCCGATGAAGCCGTCCGCCGACACCGAGCTGTACATGACCACCTGTCGCTCTTGCGGGAAGCTGGGCGTCACTGCTCGTCGAGGGACGCCTGGCGGGCGAGGAACTCCTCGAAGGCGGCCTTCTGCTTCGGGTCCATGAAGCCTTGGCGGACGTTGCGGGCCCGCTCGTCGAGCCAGTGGGCCTCTTCGGGGTGCAGCAGCTCGGCGACCACCACGCCGTCGCGGACCACCGCCGTACGCCCGCCCGCGCGACGGCGGAAGAGCGTGAACGCCCCGAATGTCTCCGGGTGGGCCAGTTCGGGTTCCTCCCTCGTGGCCGGGTGCTCATAGGCCGTGGGCGCCCAGTGCTCCCAGAGCGCCAGCGTGGCCGCGGGCACCAGCACCGCGTACTCCGTGTCCCGGTCCCCCTCCCACACGAAGGTGACCGTGACCGGCTCGCCGACCGCTTCGGCCAGGCCGAGCACCCGCTCCACCTCGTCGTTGATCGGGTAACTCACCACGACGTCGATCTGTATCCCCATGGCGCCCGAGGCTACTGGCCGCCTCCGCCGGAACATCTCCGGGACCAGTTTCTGTTATGGCACCCCCGGCCGAAGGTCTCCCCTTGTACCGGCGAAAGAATGCGGGAACCGGAAGGGGATGTGGTCAGACATGGCAGCAAGGGGAGAGCACGAGTACGCCGTGGTCGAGGCGGCTCAGCGGGGTGCCCTGTGGGCGCAGGACGAGCTGGTCGGCGCGTATCTGCCGCTCGTGTACAACATCGTGGGCCGGGCCCTGAACGGGCACGCCGACGTCGACGATGTCGTGCAGGAGACCATGCTGCGCGCACTGCGTGGCCTCGGTTCGCTGCATCACCCGGGCAACTTCCGGTCCTGGCTGGTGGCGATCGCGATGAACCAGATCCGCACGTACCAGTTCCGGCAGCAGGTGGCACCGACGGGTTCGGAGCTCCAGGACGCCTATGACGTGGCCGACCCCGGTGCGGACTTCGTGGACCTGACGATCGTGCGGCTCGGTCTGGAGGGCCAGCGGCGTGAGGTGGCGGAGGCCACCCGCTGGCTGGACGGCGACGACCGGGTACTGCTGTCGCTGTGGTGGCTGGAGGCCGTCGGCGAGCTGAGCCGGGCCGAGGTGTCCGCGGCGCTGGAGGTGTCGCCGCAGCACACGGCCGTACGGGTGCAGCGGATGAAGGCCCAGCTGGAGACCGCCCGCCTGGTGGTGCGGGCGCTGTCCGCGACGCCGTTGTGCGATGGCCTCGACCAGCTGATCGGGAACTGGGACGGCCGTCCGTCGCCGCTGTGGCGCAAGCGCATCGCCCGGCACGCACGGGACTGTGTGGCGTGCTCGGGCCACCAGGCCGACCTGTTCCCGGCCGAGGGGCTGCTGGTGGGCCTGGGCCTGGTGCCCGTGGCCGCCGCGCTGACCGGTATGGCCGGGCTGACCGCCTTCCAGGGCGCCGATACCGCGACCGAGGCGGTGGCCTTCGGTGTGCCGGGGCAGCCGGACCACGGGCATCCCATGGGTGCGGCGGAGCACGACTACGCACTCGGTCACCCGGAGTCCGGCACGGGAGCCGGAACGGGCGACCCCACGGCCGTACTCGCGCCCGTGCGCGCCGCACGTCCTCGTGGGTCTCGGCACGGTCACCGCAAACCGGGGCGAATAACCCAGCGCGGCCGCATCACCGGCGTGGCCGCCGCGGTCGCCGTACTGATCACGGGTGGCACCGTCGCGACCCTGAGCGTGCAGTCGGACGGGGAGGGCGACACGGTCCGGTCCGCCGCCGACACACCGTCCGGGACGCCGACCCTGGACTCCTCCTCCGAGTCGCCCGCCTCCTCGGCGTCCGCGTCCCCGTCGGCCGGTGAGTCCTCCGCCAAGCCCCGCGCCAAGTCCCCGAAGCCCAAGCCGACACCGTCGCGTACGAAGCCGGCGGCGGAGCCGACGACATCCGCGCCCCGCCCGTCCACGACCCCCGCCGCGGCTCCCGCGGACACCTCGGCCGGCGCGCAGGTCCTGGCCCTCGTCAACACCGAGCGGGAGAAGGCCGGTTGCCGGCCCGTGACGCTCGACGCCCGACTCGCCCGTGCCGCCCAACTGCACAGCGAGGACATGTCGGCCAACCAGTACTTCGACCACACCAGCCAGGACGGCCGCACCTTCGCCGACCGGGCCGCCGCCCAGGGGCACCCGTCACCCGGGGCAGAGAACATCGCTCAGGGGCAGAGCACGCCGCAGGCCGTGATGGAGTCGTGGATGAACTCCCAGGGTCACCGGGAGAACATCCTCAACTGCGACCTGACCACCATGGGCGTCGGCGTGGTCGACGACGACTGGACCTGGACCCAGGTGTTCGGCTTCTAGCGGGTCAGGCGGTGACGGCGGCCGGGCGCGCCGGCTCGGATTCCTCGTCGCCCGATGCCGATGCCGATGCCGATGCCGATGCCGACGCCGTGGCCTGCGGAGCGGGCGCGTCCGTGCTGGGTGAGGAAGACCTGCGGCGCATCGCCAGACCGACCATGGCCACGCCGATGACCAGTGCGAACGCCATCCCGGCGAGGGCGAAGCTCAGCGTGTACTGGCTCTCGGCGGGGAGTGCGGGAGCCCCGGCGGGCAGGTTGTCGAGCGTCTTGGAGGCGAGCAGCGAGGTGATGACGGCGCTGCCGATCGCGCTGCCGGTGGAGCGGGAGATCGAGTTGATGCCGTTGGCGATGCCGGTCTGGTGGTGGGGGACGCCCGCCACGATCAGCGCGGGCATCGCGGCGTAGCCGAAGCTGATGGCGATGCCGACGACCATGCCGGCCAGGATCACCGACGCGGTGGTGCCGTGGGCGAAGGTCAGCCAGGCGAAACCGACGACACCGAAGACGCCGCCGACGGCGAGCGTGAGACGCGCGCCGACGCGGCGCACCAGCACGCCTCCGAACTGGGCGGCGACGAGCGAGACGAGGGCGGAGGGCAGCAGGTAGACGACGGAGGCGCGCAGGACGGAGGCGCCGAAGCCGTAACCGGCGATCTCCTCGGGCGTCTGGACGAGGTAGGAGACGCCGATGAACTGGGAGAACATGGCGAACCCGACGAGCAGCCCGGCGAGGTTGGTGAAGAGCACCGGCCGGTGGACGAACATCTTCATGTCGACCAGGGGGTCGCTGACCCGGCGTTCGACGAGGACCCAGACGACGGTCGTGACGACGGCACCGGCGAACAGGGCGAGCGTGCGGGCCGAGGTCCAGCCCCAGGTGTGACCCTGGGAGACGGGCAGCAGGAACAGCACGAGCAGCAGGGCGAGACCGGTGGCGCCGAGCCAGTCGGTGCGCCCGCCGGTCCGGGTGCGGGGCGCGGGGACGGCCACCGCGACCGCGATGAGCGCGGCGACGGCGAGCGCGGCGGCCAGCCAGAAGACCTGGTGGTAGTCGGGGTTCCCGCCCTGGGTGAGCAGTCCGGCGCTCACCAGGGCCAGGCCGCTGCCGAACCCGAGGGTTCCGCTGACCAGAGCCATGGCGCCGGGCAGTCGCGCGGGCTCGATCTCCGCGCGCAGCACGGACAGCGCGAGCGGGAAGATCGCGGTGGCGGCGCCCTGCATCACGCGGGCCACGATGAGCCACAGCATGGAACTCGTGGTCGCGGCGAGCACGGATCCGGCGACCATCACCACCAGTACGGCGAGCAGGGTCGGCTTCGTGCCGTGCTGGTCGCCGAAACGGCCCAGCAGCGGCGTGAAGACCGCTGCCGACAGCAGCGTGGCGGTGGTGACCCAGCTGACCTGGGCCGTCGTGGCGCCGAGGTCGTTCTGGATGATGCCGAGGATCGGGATGACCAGGGTCTGCATCATCGACACGACCATGGCGGCGAGTCCCAGCACCAGGACGAGACTGAGGCTGCCGGTGCGGCGCTCCGGCGCGGTGGCAAGGGAGGACTTCACGGTCTTCTTTCCGGTGGAGGGGTGCCCGAAGGACGAAGGATGGCGGCATCGAAGGTCGAGGTGCCAAACCATTGAGATATTCGATGCTTGAGGACATCAAACAATAAGCTCCTGGCGGATGTCAAAGTTTGAGGTACTCAAGCTTTCGCGCTACCCTCGACGCATGTCCCCCACCCCGTCCAAGGCGCAGCTCATGGAGTTGCTCGCGCATTCGGTCAGCACGCACTACGCCGACTTCACCGCCGCCGCCGCCGACATGAGCCTCACCTCCAGCCAGGCGAAGACCCTCTCGGTGCTGCGTCGCGCGCCCGCCTCGATGCGCTCGCTGGCGGTCACCCTCTCCTGCGACGCGTCGAACATGACCGGGATCATCGACCGGCTCGAAAAGCGCGACCTGGTCCACCGCGAGGTCAGCGCCACCGACCGCCGCGTGAAGAACGTCGCCCTCACCGAGGAGGGCGAGAAGGCGATCGACACCATCCGTGAGCGGATGGAGCGCACGCAGACGGGCCTGGACCAGCTGTCCGACGACGAGCGCGCCGAACTCTTCCGCCTGTTGACGGTCGTCTTCCCGCGCTGAGGCTCACAGGCGAAAGAGCTGAGGCCCACAGGCAAAAGAAGCGAGCCCCGCCTTCCGTGAGAAGGCGGGGCTCGTACGCGTCCACGAAGACTCACGTCGTCGGCGCGCTGATCTCCCGCTTGAGGATCTTGCCGCTGGGGCCGGTCGGCAGAGCGTCCACCAGCCAGACCTCGCGCGGGTACTTGTACGCCGCCACCCGGTCCTTCACGAACTGCCTCAGCTCGTCCGGCGTGGCCTGAGCCTTCGGGCGCAGCACCACCGCGGCCGCGATCTCCTCGCCCAGGTGCGCGTCGGCCACGCCCACCACCGCGGCCAGTGCCACCGCCGGGTGCTCGTGCAGGACCTCCTCGATCTCGCGCGGGTAGACGTTGTAGCCGCCGCGGATGATCATGTCCTTCTTGCGGTCGACGATGTACAGATAGCCGTCCTCGTCCCGCCGCGCGAGGTCACCGCTGCGCAGCCAGCCGTCCGGGATGGTGGCCGCGGTCTCCTCCGGGCGCTTCCAGTACCCCTTCATCACGTTCGGCCCGCGGACGGCCAGTTCGCCGATCTCGCCGGGAGCCACGTCCTGGCCCTTGTCGTCGAGGAGCCGTACCTCCACGTCCTTGATCGGGGTGCCGATGGAGCCGGGCTTGCGCGGCCGGTCGGGGTGGTTGAAGGTGACCACCGGACTGGTCTCGGACATGCCGAAGCCTTCCAGCACCACACAGCCGAAGCGCCGCTCGAAGCCGTGCAGGACCTCCACCGGCAGCGAGGCTCCGCCGGAGACGCACATCCGCAGCGTGGACACATCGGCCTCGGACGGGTGCTGGAGCAGCGCCGCGTACATGGTCGGCACGCCCTCGAAGATCGTCGCCCGGTCGCGGGCGATGGCGTCCAGCACGGTCTGCGGGTCGAAGCGGGGGACCAGGATCAGCGTGGCCCCCGCGCGGACCGTCACGCTCATCGTGCAGATCTGGCCGAAGATGTGGAACAGCGGCAGACAGCCCACGACCACGTCGTCCGCCGTCATCTGCTGCACATGGACCGTGTTGACCTCGGTGTTGTGCCGCAGCCCGGAGTGGGTCAGCGTGGCGCCCTTGGGGCGGCCGGTGGTGCCGGAGGTGTACAGCAGCACGGCCACGTCCTCGCCGTCGGGCTCGCTCACCTCCGCCAGCGGCTCATGACCGGCCAGCAGGCCCGCGAACGCGGCGGGCTCCACGGCCACGTGCCGCACGGAAGCGGCGGTCGCGCCCTGCGCGCCCTCGCCCGGCGCCTGATGCCACTCGAAGAGCAGCCGGGCGCCCGAGTCACGCAGGTGGTACTCGCTCTCCCGGGACTTCAGCAGCGGGTTCATCGGTACGACGACCGCGCCGGCGCGCAGGACGCCGTAGTACAGGACGACGAACTCGGGAACGTTGGGCAGCATCAGCGCGACGCGGTCGCCCGGACGTACGCCCTCGGCCCGCAGCATCGCGGCGGCGCGGGCACTGCGCTCGTCGAGCTCCGCGTAGCTGGTGACCTGGTCGCCCAGGCGCAGTGCGGGCCGGTCCGGCTGCCGTCGCGCCGTCTCCACCAGGAACTGAGCCAAATTGGCCATGACCGCCTCCACGAACGTCACCGTCGAAATCCGCTGTTCACGCTGCCGACATCGTGCAGATGTCCCTGGCGACGACCTATGTGCGGCCCGACAGCGTCTGCTCCCAGGGATTGTTCCCGGGAACAAAACAGCTGGGTTACGCTGCGGAAATGAACCTCTCAGGGGTGTTCTCGGCGCTTCACGCACGGCTGCCGCAACTGGGCGAGCGGATGGCGCAACGCATTCGCTCCGACGTCGACGCCTACAAGGACGAGTCGCTGATCCCCTTCGACTCGCTGCGCCGCTCCTGCACCGCCAACGCCGACCTGCTCCTGAACCAGCTCGGTCACGAGGACGCGCAGGCCCCCGGCCCCGCCCGGGACACCGGCCGCCTGCGCGCCGAGCAGGGCGTGCCGCTGGCGGACACCCTGCACGCGTACCGGATCGGCTTCGAGCTCCTGTGGACGGACATCCTCGCCGAGGCCCGCACGCATCCCGAAGTCACCGACGCCCAGCTGGTGTCCCAGTCCGCGGAGATCTGGGCCCTGTTCGGCCGCTACGCGGAGGCGGTCGCGGCGGCCTACCGGGAGACCACCGCCGAACTGACCTCGCGGCGCCAGGCCCGCCGCTCGGCCCTGGTCGAGGCGCTGTTCACCGGCGTCATCGCCGACCGCACGCTCTGGGAGGCCGCCCGCGAACTGGGACTGCCCGACCGCGGGCCCTACGTGGTGACCGCGGCGGCCGCCGACGCCCCCGGCGAGGAACCGCTGGCGGGCACGGAAGCGGCCCTGCGCCAGGCCCAGATCCCCTTCGCCTGGCGGCTGCTGCCCGACCAGCAGATCGGTCTGGCCGCCCTGCCCACCGCGACCGCGGAGAACACCTGCCTGCGCATCCTGCGCCAGGCGGGCGCCCGCGTCGGCGTCAGCCCGTGCTTCGACTCGCTGCGCGACACCCCCCGGGCGCTGCGCTTCGCCCGACTGGCGCTCGCCGGGCTCCGGGGCACCGGACCCGGTGTCGCTCGGTTCGACGACGACCCGCTGGCCATGGTGGTCGCCGCCGCCCCGGCCGAGGCGGCGCACCTCGTCGAGGTGGTTCTCCGGCCCGTGCTCGACCTCCCGGCCGCCGAGCGCGCCCGGCTCCTGGAGACCCTGGAGCACTGGTACACCGCCGCGGGCTCGGCCGGCGACGCGGCGCGGAGCCTCTTCGTCCACCCCAACACCGTCCGCTACCGGCTGCGCCGCGTCGAGGAGCTGACGGGGCGCTCGCTGTCCGATCCGCGGGCGGTGGCGGACATCGGGGCCGCCCTGCTGGCCGCCCGCCCCTCCTGAAGGGCTCAGACCGTGAACTTGACGGCTTCGAGCCAGCGCGTGTTCTCCAGCGTGCCGCCGAACACGAAGTCGGGGCGCTGGTCGGCGCAGTCCTGGCCGCCCCAGTCGTAGCCGCGGACCTTGGCGGTCTGGCAGATCCGGCCGCTGCCGATGTTGATGGCGAAGCCGGTCATGTACGGGGCGCCCTGCTTCGTGCTGCCGATGTAGTTGTTCCTGCCGTCGGCGGTGATGGCGGTCCACTCCTCCACCCACTTGCCCTGGCCGTCGGTCGACTCGGGGTCGTGGCGGAAGGCGTTGGCGGCCGAGCCTCCGGTGCCCGTCACCGCGATGTTGATGGCCTTGATCGGCTTGTTCTGTCCCGTCGTACCGGCCAGCGTGCCGTCGCACACGGGCTTCTGCCACCCCGATCCGGAGAGATGGACGCGGTAGCAGATGTGCCGACCGGACGGGTCGCTCCTGGCGAGGCGGTTCACTGCCGTGGCGGCAGTGTCCTGCGGGGGCTTCGCGGTCACGGTGGTGCGCGGGGGCTCGGCGGTCACGGTGACGGTGACCTTGCCGCCGGTGTCCTTGTCGGCCGACCCTCCCTTCCGCGTGCTCTTGGGCTTGGGCTTCGGCTTGGTGGCGGAGGCGCCGGGCGACGAGCTCAGGCTGGGGGACACGGACACGGACACGGTCGGCGCCGGGTTTCCGGTCTCGGCCGAAGGGCTCGGGCCCGCCACGTCGTCGGCGCCGGCTGCCCGGGTGTCGTCCCCGCCGCCCGATCCGCCGCCGCCCAGCATCACCAGCGGCACGATGATGAGGGTGGCCACGCCGAGCGCCACCGGCCCGACGACCAGCGGCCGGTGCAGCAGACCGGGCGCCTGGAACTCGTCGTCCGACTGACGCGGGCCGTTCCGGCGGCCGATGCGCGGGCGCGGCGCGGGGGCCGGGGCGGGATCCGGAGTGGGATCCCGGTGGGGGGCCGAGGCGGGGTTCGGCTCGGGGCGAGGCGTGAGCGGAGGGCCTGCGGGCCGGGGCGGTTCCTCCGCGGTGGCGTCGAACTCGTCGGCGTCGTCGGTGTCTTCGGCAGCCGTGAACCCGTCGGTGTCATCATCCGCTTCAGGCTGCTCCCGGCGCTCCTCCAGCAGCCTGCTCGAACCGTCCGGTGCCACCTCGACGTAGGCCACATAGCCCACCGACGGATCGGCGATGTCCGCCGTTACGGCGGCGTTGCGGTCGCGTGCGTGCCCGTGCAGGGTGTCGAGGATCGCGGCGTCGAGGGTCATTCCCTCCGCCACCGGCACGGGTTCGCCCTCGATGACGGCGGAGCCGTCACCGGAGATGACCACCTCGAAATGCGCGCCCGTCTCTTCGCCCCGGTCCATGCCCGTTCCCTCCCGATGTTCTCCGGCCCTACGGCCTGTGCCGGGCCCGCCTCGGCGGGCCCTCGTACCGCAACGGACGGCACGGCGGATCCGGTTCAACTCACCGGGGCGCCACCAACGGGTGTGAGGGATACGGCATATGGCGTTCCAGCAACGGAAACTTTCTGAACTCACCGGTCAGTAGAGTCCGGGCATGAATGTCTACGAGGGTTCCGTGCGCTTCGCCGTGCTGGGGCCGGTCCGGGCATGGCGTGGCGAACGGGAACTGGACCTGGGCTCGCCGCAACAGCGGGCGGTACTGGTGGCGTTGCTGCTGCGCCGGGGCCGCCCGGTCACGCTCGACGAGCTTCTCGACACCGTGTGGGGCGAGGACCTGCCCGCGGCCGCCGTGTCCGTCGTACGCACGTATGTGTCGCGGCTGCGCAAGGTGCTGGAACCCGGGCGGGACGGGCCCGAGTCCGACCGCGTGGTCGTCTCGGTCGGGGACGGATACCTGGCCCGGATCCCCGAAGGCGCCCTGGATCTGGCCGTGTTCGAGCGCCGCGTCACGGAGGCGAAGAAGTTACGGGCCGCCGGGCTGGTGTCCGACGCCGCGCAGTTGCTGCACACCGCGCTCGACGGCTGGCAGGGAGCGGCACTCGCCGGTGTCCCCGGCCCGCTGGCCGAGTCCGAGCGGAACCGGCTGGCCGAGGAGCGGATGACGGTACTGGAGGCCCGGCTGGACGCCGACATCGACCTCGGACGGCACGGCGAGGTGATCGCCGAACTGATCTCCCTGACCGGCACCCACCCCCTGCGGGAGCGGCTGTGCCGACTGCTCATGCTGGCGCTGTACCGGTCCGGCCGACAGGCCGAGGCGCTGGAGGCCTACCACAGGACACGCACCACCCTGGCGGCCGAGCTGGGCATCGACCCGGGCGCCCCCTTGAAGGACCTGCACGAGCGCATCCTCAGCGCCGACACCTCCCTCGACCTGGCCCCGCCCGCGCGGCCGGACCCGCCCGCGGAGCCAGAACTCCCGGTCCACGAAAGCCCCGTCCCCACGCACCCGGCCCGCCCGGCGCAACTGCCCGCCGATCTGCCCGCGTTCGTCGGCCGAAAGGCCGAACTCGACCGTGTCCGAGCCCTGTTGCCCGACCATTCCGGCCCGCCGGCCGCGGTCGTGATCAGTGCGATCGGCGGCATGGGCGGCATCGGCAAGACCACCCTGGCCGTGCACTGGGCGCACGAGATCGCCGACCGCTTCCCCGACGGACAGCTCTACATCAACCTGCGCGGCTTCGATCCGACCGGTTCGGTCGTGGCGCCGGAGACAGCCATCCGGATCTTCCTCGACTCGCTCGGCGTCCCGCCGGTGCGCGTCCCCGCCGCGCTGGACGCCCAGGCGGCGCTGTACCGCAGCGTGCTCGCCGAGCGCCGGGTGCTGGTCCTCCTCGACAACGCCCGCGACGCCGGCCAGGTCCGTCCACTGCTGCCCGGTTCCCCCGGCTGCCTGGTCATCGTCACCAGCCGCAACCAGCTCACCGGCCTGGTCGTCGGTGAGGGGGCGCATCCGCTGACCCTGGACGAGCTGACCCACGCCGACGCGCACGACCTCCTCGTACGCCGCCTCGGCAGCGGACGGCCGGCGGCCGAGCCGCAGGCGGCGGACGAGATCATCCGGCAGTGCGCCCGGCTGCCGCTGGCGCTCGCGATCGTCGCCGCCCACGCCACCGCGCACGCCGCCTTCCCGCTCAGCGCCATCGCCGAGGAGCTGGCCGACAGCCACGGCAGCCTCGACGCCTTCGCCGGGGGCGACGACATCACCACCAACCTCCGGGCCGTCTTCTCCTGGTCGTACAAGGCACTGTCCGCCCCGGCCGCGCGCCTGTTCCGGCTGCTGGGCCTGCACTTCGGACCCGACATCTCCGCGCCCGCCGCGGCGGCCCTCGCGGGACTCACCCCGCGGGAGACGGGTGGCCTGCTCGTCGAACTCACCCGCGCCCATCTGCTCACCGAGCACTTCCCCGGCCGTTACGCCCAGCACGACCTGCTGCGCGTCTACGCCGCCGAACGCGTCCACGCCGAGGAGACACCGCAGGAGCGGGAGCGGGCCGTCGAGCGGCTGCTCGCCTGGTATCTGCACACCGCGGACGCCGCCTACCCGCACCTCACCCCGCACCGCCGCCGGATACCCCTCGAACCGCTGCCGGACCACTGCCGGCCACTGGAGTTCACGTCCTACGACGCCGCCCTGAACTGGTGCGAGACCGAACTGACCAACCTGGTCTGCGCGGTGCGCCGGGCCGCAGAGGGCGGACAGCAGCCGGGCATCGCCTGGCGACTGCCGGCAGTACTGTGGGGCTTCTTCTACCTCCGCAGCCATCTGCACGCGTGGCTGGACACCTCCAGGACGGGTCTGTCCGCCGCCCGCTCCGCCGCGGACCGCCAGGGCGAGGCGCGGGCCCTCGCCGACACGGCGGCCGCGCTGCGCTGCTTCGGCCGGTACGACGAGGCCATCGACCACTATCACCAGGCCATGGCCGCCGCCCGGGACATCGGGGACATCGAGGCCAGAGTGTCGGCCGTGGCAAACCTGGGCGACGCCTACCTCCAGGCCGGCCGACTCGACAAGGCCGTCGAGTACGTCCGCCGAGGGCTGGTCATGGACCGGGCCCTCGACAGCGCCTGGGGACAGAGCATCGCCCTGACCAATCTCGGCGACGCCTACCAGCGGCTCGGCCGTCACGACGAGGCCCTCGACTGCCTGGAGGAGGCGCTGACCGTCCTGCGCGCGAGCGACAACGACTGGGTCACCGGCGTCGCACTCGACATCCTCGGCACGGTCCACCACCGGCTGGACCGCCTCGACGCCGCCGCCGACCACTACGACCAGGCCCTTCGGACGCATCGGAAGGTCGGCAACCGGTGGGGGGAGGGTCACACCCTGAGCAATCTCGGTGACGTGCAGCTGGACGCGGGCCGCCCGGAGGCAGCGCGCGCCAGTTGGCGGCGGGCACTGGAGATTCTCTCGGAGTTCGAGCACCCGGACGCCGAGAAGGTCCGCGAGAAACTCGGCCGGCCGGCGGACGCCCCACACGGCCACCGGGCCGGGTCCGTGTCGCGGTAGGCACGCCCGAAGTGCCGTAGGACCGCGCATGCGGTGCAGGGTGCGCATAGGAACGGGCCTCTCTGGGGCACGGGTCGCGGTGGGTCAGCGGGTTCGGGGCTGCGCGTTGGGTACGGGGGAGGCGGGCCGGGAGGTTGTGCCGCCGTTCTCGGTGCCGCGGGCCGGCCGCCTCGCTGTGGCGACTTGTTCCCGGAGGAGTACCTGCCCCTCGTGGCCGAGCAGCGGGGGCGCGAGGGGCGGCCGGTCCGGTGAGGGTGCCGGGCGCTCCCAGCGCTCCCGCAGCGCCGCGAACTGCCGGGCGTCGTCGGCCATGATCCGGTCCCGGGCGGCGTTCATGGCCGCCTCGGCCGCGGGCTGGGGTCTGTCCCGCAGGGACTCCCGGTAGTGCGCCGCGACGGCGTACTTCGCGACCGTCGGAATGCTCTGCGGGGACCGCTCGAAGGCCGCCCGCAAGGTGTCGTCGCTCCTGACCAGACGCAGCATCGCGTCCTCGAACGCCCTGCGCGAGTCCGGCGGCAACCGGTCGATCCGGCTCTCCAGGCGTGCCCTCTCCTGGTGCGCTGCCGTCTCGGAGGCGGACGGCTGCCGGGGGCCGAGAGGCGCCGGGTACGGCGTGGTCGCGGCGTACGGCACGGTCGGGGCGTACGACGTGTTCGGGGCGTACGACGTGTCCGCGCCGTCCGCCGTCGGCGCCGCCGTCGACTGCTGACGGCCGGTGAAGCGTTCCCACAACCGGCGCAGTTCGCCGACCAGTTCCGCCCAGTGGCGCTCAGCCTGCGCGGGGTGCTCCGCGTTGACGCGCTGCCCGTCCCGCAGGGCCAGATCGGCCCTGGCCACGTCCCGCGCCAGCGCGACTTCGGGGCTCTCCTTGGTCAACCGGTTCCTGGTCCGGGAAGCCGAGTCGTCATCCGCCACGATGCCCCTCTCCCGCGAGTCGACAGCGCTGACAAGAGCGACAACGGGCGGACGTGGGCGAGCGGTTCAACACCTCCGGAGCGTCAGCCCGGATAAGGGTCCATCCCCGGCGCCTCCTTGGCCCGGTGAGTGCCGGGCTTGCAGCCCACGAAAGGGCCCGACGGGTCACGCAGCGCGGCCATCACATGGGCGAGATGGTCGCGGTGCCAGGTCGCGGGCCCGGTGGCGCCGGAACCGGAGCCGGTCAGCTCCTGCCAGGCCATCCACAGCCCGTACAGCTGCGCCACGGCCTCCGGATGCTTCCACCAGCTGGAGCACCAGGGGGCGGTGGAGCCGACCTCCCTGCCGTACACCGGCAGCAGCAGGTGGCGTACCCACAGGGTCAGCCGGTGCAGCCCGTCGTCGTACTCGGATCCCTCCAGATACAGGATGAAGGCGGGCCCGTCGTCCTGCTGCGGCCCGGTCTGCCCGGTCTGCCCGGTCTGCCCGGTCCGTTCGGTCTGCTCCGGCGCGAGGGTCATGTAGGTACTCCGGGTTCCGTGTCGAGGTCGTCGTCGCCGCTACTACGGCCCCGGCGTGCCCGCTGGTTCACCGGCGAGGAACCGGCGATGAACCAGCGGGCCCGCGCGGGCCGTTGTGCGGGCGAGCCGGTGGCGCCCGGCCGCCCGGCGGAAGGGAACGCGCGCATGCCTGAACGGAACCCGGTCACCGAACCGGAGAAGGTGCAGTTCATCTGGTTCGGCGAGGAGATGAGCGACAACGCCAGGGCGGGACTGCGGGCACTGAGCCAGCGGTTCCCGAACTCGGCGAAGGAACTGGTGGTGATGCCCCGGCGCCTTCCCGGCGAGACCGGCCGCCGGCACGTGGAGCAGCTCCTCGACGGCTATCGGAGCGAGGCGGAGCCGTACGGCGTCGACGTACTGCACATCCGTGATCACACGGACCGGCTGGCCGCCGCCGTCGCGCCGAAGTACGGCAAGCAGACGCTCGACGACATCTTCAGCATGGAGATGAGCAACCGGGGTTACATCGCCGCCAAGGACCTGGCCACCTTCGCCCTGCGGGGCACCGAGACCGGGCTGAGCCTCGACCTGTCCCACCACCGCATGACGGACGTCGAGTGGGACGCGGTAAAGGCGGACCCCCGGTTCAGCCAGGACGCGGTGGCGCCGTTCGACTTCTCCACCGCCGAGCTGAAGGTCGTCGACCTGTCGCACGGCCAGGACGCCAATATGCGGCACGTGCTGAACGCGAGCTTCATGGCGATGACGCCGCACCATGGCGCGGCGGAGATCGACCCTCAGATGATGCCCCACCTCGATGTCTTCGCCATGTACACGCGGGAAGGTACGCGGGGGCAGGAGGTGGCGCAGGCGGCCGCGAACCAGTACATCGGCTATCTCGGCCAGATGTCCCAGGACGAAGTGCGCAAGGGCAACGTCACCTTCCGCCCGAACGACGACAGCCAGAGATTCCGTCCCGACCGCGTCAACCTCGCGGACGACAACCTGCTGGGCGCCAAGTACAACACGCAGGACCCGAGCCGCGCGGACATCATCGGCCGGATGGCCGTCAGCGCGCTCGCCGACGGCGTCCATCTCGTCTACGGCACGCCCACGACGCCGCCCGGAGGGAGCGCGCAGGACATGCCGATGCTCCAGGTGGACCCGGCAGCCTGGCAGGACGTCACCATGCGGGCGTACCAGGTCGGCCACGTGCGGGTGCTGCCGCAGCTGAGCCTGGGCAAGGACAACCAGAACAGCTGGCGGACGACGCCCGCGGCCGACCCGGGCCAGGTGACGGGGCTCGCGGCGGACCGCAACGTGACCCTCGTCCAGGTCAGCAACTACGGGGTCCGCGAGGCCGCCGAGCTGCGCGGGGGAGGGCTGAGCAAGCCCGCTCACCTGCCTTACGAGGTGCACTACTCCACGTCGGCGGACAATTCGCCGCGCCGCACCCCGAGTCCGACCGGGAGCTTGAACATGAACATGGATGAACTCCGCCAGCAGGTGGCCGGGTTGAGCATGCCCCGGAATCCGTCCCCGGAGCGGCCGGGCCTCACCGACTCCGCCGCGAGCCCTCCGGCGAAGCCCCAGATGACGCGGTCGGCGACCGGACCGTCGAAGTAGCGGGTCCGGCCGTCGCCCCGCCTCGCGTCAGCCGGAGGCGGGGCGACGGCCCGACTGCCGCGACGTCACCTCTTCTTCTTCTGCCCGGACGACCCCGCCCCTGCCATGTACTTCAACCAGGCGGGCGGCTCCTTGTGCTTCTTGCTCCCGCCCCCGGGGTCGCGCTCGCGCTCGTCCCCGCGCGAGGAGGGACCGGGCCGGCTGCGTGTCGGCTCGGCGGGCGGATCACTGGGGATCCGCTCGACCCGCGTCAGTTCGGGCCCCGAGTACTCCGAGGACGCCGTGCTCGGGGTCCGCTCGGCGTCGCTCCCACCCGGGTTGAACGAGCGGGTGCCGCTGACCGGAGGGGCAGGGTAGCCGCCGGCCGCCGCCTGGTCCGCCAGAGCCTGCCGGACCGTGCTCACCGCGATCTGCGACGGGACGTAGCCGCCCGGGGACGTCAGGGGAGCCGTCCCCGGCAGGTCCGAGGCCATCTGGGAGAGGTCGTACCGGGACTGCTCGGCGGACTCGGAGCGCTCCGGCGAGTTGGAGTCGCTGCCCCTTCGCTCCTGCTCCGCCTGCAACAGGTCCAGCTTGTAGTCCAGCGTCGCGAGCGCCAGCCGATCCGCACCCGACCGCGACCGGGCGCTCTCGGGCGTGGCCTGCCCGTCCTGCCCTGCCAGGGCTTCGCCGGAGGCCGTCCTGGAGAGCTGGTTGGTCACCACCCTGGACAGCTGTTCCGGGCTGGCCGTGATCCGGGGCGGCCCCGAGTCGGGGTCCGACAGGACGACAACGGTGTTGGGCTGGTCGAAGACCTGGTGGAAGTTGTCCAGCGTGTACTCGCCCGAGGAGCCGCTCGAAGCGCTGTCCGAGGAGCTGCCGGCCTCGGCCCGCTGCCGGTCGTGCCACCGGCCCTGAGTGGTCCAGAACTCCGTGCCCCCGGCGCGTGGGAGCTCGTCGAAGGACTGCTGCGAGTGCACGTCGAAACCCGCCACGGTCCGGAGCGTCCAGCTGCGCGAGTCGCTGCGGTCACCGACGATGTTCATCACGTTGACCCGCAGGCTGGGTATCTCCCCGGCCTCGATCCGCTCCCGCAGGTGCGGCCACTCCAGCCGGGTCAGCACACTGTTGTCGACGATCCCGTCCAGCACCACGGCCTTGACCGGTCCGTCCAGGCCGTCCACGTAGTGGGTGGAGAAGTTCTCCCAGAGCTTGCCCATCGTGGGCGAGTCCGACCACTTCTCGAACCCGAAGTTCTTCCCGTCGAACAGCTTGCCCGGGACCGACGTCTCCAGGATCAGTCCCCCCTCCTCGGCCGCCCTCTTCGCCGCGGGCCCCGGTTCGGTCTTGGACCACAGATAGCCGTGCGTGCGGGCCTGGTCGGCCATGGCCGCCCGCGCCTGGTCGAACCCCCGGTCGTTGCGATGGTCGTGCCACCAGCCGGCCGGGACATGAAAGGCGTTCCTGGCGTCGAACTGCCCTATCAGGTTGTCGACCTGCTCCTGGCCCACCCAGTTCTCGTTGGGCGTGTGTCCGCCGGCGATCCATTGGCCCTCGACCTGAAGCCGGTCGGCGTAGGCGTTGAACGCGGCCATGAAGTCACGGTCCTTGTGCAGGTTGTAGCGGCGCAGCCGCCGGTTGACCGAGTCTCTGTCGCGGTCGAACTGCTCCTGGTTGAAGCCCGCCATCGTGAGGCCTCCCCTTCGACGGTGTCGTGAGACCCAACGGCCCGCGATCCAAGGGCGGTTCAACGAGGGATCAGCGTGAACCCCGCACCACGCAAGGGGCGTTGTGCTGCCGAGAGCCGCCGCGCGCCGAGGAGAGGGCACCCATGAGGTTCATCCTGTACCAGGAAGGTCCGGAGTACGGGCGGACGCTGCGCAAGCTGACCCTGTGGGTCCACCATGTGCTGCTGCCGGTCTACGGCCGGGAGGTCACCTCCACGGCCCCGTGGTGTTCTCGCTGGTGGGAGCATCCGGAGGCGGTGGCCCAGTTGCACGCTCTGTGGCTCGCCTGGGAGGAGCTGACCGACTCCGACTCCCCGGGCAGTGGCCCCGCCTCCTGGCACCGGGACTGTCTGGGCCCGGCCATGCTGAGCCTGCGGGACCCGGCCGGCCCGTTCGCCGGCTGCAAGCCCGGCGCCCACCGCGCGAAGGAGACCCCTCCCGTCGACGCCATGGACCCGTTCGGACCGCGGCCGGAGGATCCGGAGGACTGAACCACCCTTCGCACGACGCCCGTTGTGCCTGTCGAACCGGCGCCGGCAGCCGACCGGGCCGATGCCCCGCAGTGGACAGGTACCGGAGGTCAGCACATGTCCGAACCCCAGCAGTCCGTTCCGCTCCGTCAATCCGTTCCGCTCCCTCCGCGCGGGCTGCTGGCCCGGCGCCGGCCGGTGACCGACCCGGACGGCGCGACCGTACGGCAGGACCCGCCGCCGCAGTCCGGCCGGGCAGCGCGGCCTCCGCAGGTGCCGCTGCCCGCCGGACTGCTCCCGCTGCCGCCGGGATTCGAGCTGTCGCCCGAGGCGGGTCAGGCGTCCGGCCGCACCACCCCCAGGATCTCCATCGACGCCACCGGCGACACGTACACCCACCGCCCGGGGCGCGGGGCCTGGATGACCTCGCCGTCGCCGATGTAGATCGCCACGTGACTGGCGTCGGCGTAGTAGATGACCAGGTCGCCGGGGCGCATGTTCTCGACCGGGATCCGGGTGAGCCGGCGCCACTGTTCCTCGGAGGTGCGGGGGATGGTGACGCCCGCGTGCAGCCATGCCTGGGAGGTGAGGCCGGAGCAGTCGAAGGAGTCGGGGCCCTCGGCACCCCAGACATAGGGCTTGCCGAGCTGTCGGGTGGCGTAGGCGATGGCCTTGCGGCCGGCCGGGGTCGCCTCGGTGCCGACCTGGTCGAGGATGCCCGTGCGCTCCCACTCGGCCTGCGCCCGGTCGGCCTCCCTCTCCTCGAGTGCGGCCAGTCTCCTGCGCTCCTCCGCCTTCAGGCGTGACTCCACCTTCCGGGCGGCGGCGATGTTCTTCTCGATCGTCCTGCGCTCGGCGGCCATGGAGCGACGGTTCGACCGCAGGCCGTCCAGCTCCTCCGAAGCGTCGTCCTTGCGGGCGCTCAGATCCTCGCGGGTCTCGGCCAGAGCGGTCAGGACGCCCTCCGTGGACTGCTGGGCCCGGCGCGCCAAGGAGGCGTTGTCCAGGGCGGTTTCGGGATCGCCGGCCAGGACGAACTGCACCTCGGCGGGCACGCCGCCGGACCGGTACTGGGCACGGGCCGCGGCCCCGGCCAGCGAGGTGAGACGGCCCAGTCTCCGCTCGGCCGCCCTGACTCGGGAGGCGAGTGTGCGAACGCGTTTCTCCTGCTGGGTCACCTTCTCGTCGACGGCGTTGTACTTCTCCGTGGCCCGCTCGGCGTCCCGGTACAGGCGCCGGAGTTCGGCCCGCACCTCGGGGAGGGTCGAGGGCGCACCGGGCTCTGCGCGGACGGGCTGCTGGAACGTCGCCGTCAGGACACAGGCCAGGGTGAGGGTCACCGCCGTCCGTCTTGTCTGGCTCATCCGGCTGAAGCTCCCTTCGTCATGGGTCGTTCGCACAACGCGCCCGCCCCGTCCGGCGGTTCAAGGCGGCTGAACCGGGCCCGGCCCGAGGCTCGTTGTGCTGCCGAAGGGTGCGCGGACGGGACGCGGAAGGGGCTTGTATGGACGCGGAGTTGCTACTGCTGGCGCTGTGCACGGGGTGCGGCCTCGGCTTTCTGCTGCTGGCCCTGCGGGCCTCGCTGGCGGCGGTGCGCCTGTGGCTGCGCGGACTGCGCGTGACGGGCGTGGTGGCGGCCCGCGCGGCGGCCGACCGGCGGCACGGGGGCCTGGTGGTGTTCTCCGACCACCTCGGGCGGCACCTGGTGCTCGATCCGGGGCGGTACGGGCCGCTGTGCGGACTGCCGCCGGTCGGCGGACACATCACCGTCGTCTACGCGCGGGCCCGGCCGACGGCGGCCCGGCTGTGGACGCTGCGGCATCTGCTGGCGCCGTCGTTCGGCTGGTTCCTGTCCTCGACACTGAGCTTCGGCACCGGCGTCGTGGTGGCGTCATGAAGCCGGACAGGTCCTCACGCGTGAGCGAACTCGATGTGCTGCGCGGCTTCGCCCTGTTCGGCATCCTCCTGGTCAACGCCCTGATGATGGCGGGACCGTACGCGGCGTCCGGCGGCGGTCCGGGGGCCTCCGGGCTGGACCGGGCGGCGGCCTGGGCGGTGACCGCGCTGGTCTCCACCAAGTTCTATCTGCTGTTCTCCTTCCTGTTCGGCTACAGCTTCGTCCTCCAGGAGCGGTCCGCGCGCCGCGCGGGCGCCGCGTTCGCGCCCCGCCATCTACGGCGCGCGGCAGGCCTGTTCACGCTCGGCGCCGCCCACGCCGTGCTGCTGTACCCGGGCGACATCCTCATGACCTACGCGGTCCTGTCGCTGGTCCTGTACGGCCTGCGCGGCCTCGCCCCGCGCATCGCCCTGCGCCTCGCCGCCGCGCTGATCGTCGGCCTCGCGGTCGTCCTGCTCGGCTACGGACTGCTCACCGTCGCGCTCGCCGAGCCCTTCACCCCCGACCACTACGCCCCTCGGATCGCGGACTCCGTCGCCGCACACCGCGGCGACCCCCTGTCCGTCCTGGGCGCCCATCTCCGCGACCTGCCGTCGGCGATCGGCGCCGATCTCCTGTACGCGCCCGACCTGTTGGCCGCCTTCCTGGCCGGGCTCGCTGCGGCCGGAACCCGGCTCGTGGAGCGGCGCGGGCGGGACCGGCCGTGGCTGCGCGGGATCGTCGTACGGTGGCTGCCGGTCGGCCTGACCGGTGGCGTGGTCACCGCTTGCTGTGTGAACTGGCCCTTGGACAACCGGTGGTTCTACGTCGGACAAGCGGTAGCGGTCCTCACCGCGCCGGCGCTGACGGCGTCGTACGCGTGCGGGCTGCTCCTGCTGCTCGACGCCGTGCGCCCGACGGCGGCCCACCTGCTCGCCGCCGCCGGGCGGATGGCACTCACCCACTACCTCACCCAGTCCCTGGTCCTCGCCTGCGTCTTCACCGGCTACGGACTCGGCCTCTACGACCGGGTCGGCCCCGCGACCGTCCTCGCGGGCTGTGTGCTGCTGTACGGCGCCCAACTCACCGTCGGCGCACAGCTGATGAGCCGGGTGCGGTACGGGCCCGTCGAGCTGTTGCTGCGTACCGTCACCCTGGCGGGGCGCCCTACCGCTTCCCGAGGGTCACACCCGGCAGACGGGCTGCGGCCCGCCGCGTGATCGCGTCCGTCTCCGCCTTGGCCGCCGCCGAGATCGCCGCCGCGCCGGGCTCCTTGTACCAGGGGCGCAGCCGGATCAGGGCGGGCCGGACTCCGGTGGCGAGGAGCAGGGCGGTTCCCTTGGGCAGGGCCCGGATCCGGTCGGGCGGCAGAACGGCCTCCTGGCGGTAGGAGTACGAGCGTGAGGTGCCGTCCTTGCTGCGGGAGACGCTCGGGGTGCGTACGTCGTGCTGGCCGACGAGGGTGGAGATCTTCTGCACGAAGTCGGCGTCGTCCAGACCCGCGCCGAGCAGCTTGACGGTGGCCGCGCTCCACAGCGCGTCCATGCCGACCTCGCCCCACACCCGGGCGCCCTGCCGGTAACTCTGGAGCAGGGTCACGACGTTGATGCCGCGGGAGCCGAAGTGCGAGTAGAGGTCGGGCAGATCGGAGATCCGGCACACGTTGGCGGCCTCGTCCAGGACCGCGGTCAGCGGCGGGTCGAGCCTGCCGCCCATGCGTTCGGCGGCGACCACCCCCGCCCGCATCGTCGCGTCGGCGAGGCCCGCGATGACTCCCGCCGCCGAGCCGCCGCCGTCCTTGGACAGCAGATAGAGGGTGTCCGTGCCGAGCACGTGCTGGTGGGGGAGGAACTCGGGCAGCTCGGGGTCGGGGGTGACCCAGGCCAGGATCTCCGGGTCGAGCAGACAGGAGACGGTCTGGCGGGCCGTCTCATAGATGCCGTCCCGCGTCTCCACGGCGCCGCGGACCGTGCCCTGCAACTGCTCGGCCATCGCGACGAGTTTCGCCTCACGGAGCAGGTCGATCGGGGTGCGGTCGGCGGGGTCGGCGAGCCAGCCGAGCAGCTCGACGACGGGTGCCTTGCCGCGCGCCGCGGCGAGGAAGAGGGCAGTGAGGGTGTTCTGGGCGGCCGAGATCCAGAAGTCCTTCTTCGCGGTGTCGTCGTTGACAGACGCCACGAAGTGGCCGGCGAGCCGACGGGCGCCCTCGATGGTGTGGCACTCGCCGAGCAGGTCCCACCACATGGCGCGCGGCGAGTGGGCGATGCCCTGCGGGTCGAACGTCCAGACCGTGCCCGCCTGTTCGCGCGCGGCGCGGGTGACGGCGTACACATCCGACTTGTTGGAGGTGAGCAGCACGGCGCCCTGGGCGCGCAGCACCCGGGGGACGGCGATGCCGGTGGACTTGCCCGCCCGGGGCGCCATGAGGTCGAGTTCCACGTCCTCGTAACTGCTGCGCAGCTCGGGGCCCTTGGGGTCGAGGTCGCCCAGGAGGTTGCCGGTCTCGTCCGGGCGGAGCTGTTCCCGGCCCTTGAGACTGGGGCGCAGTTCACGGGCGCGGGCCTCGATGCCCTTGGGGCACATGGCGGCCAGCTCACGGCGCCCGGCCAGGCCCTTGGGGCGGGCGGCGCGCTCCATCAGGAACCGTACGGCCAGGGCGGCGGGTGCCGCGAGGAGCGCCAGCAGGCCGAGCATGCCCGCGTAGACGGCGGCGGCCGGGGCCGTGGGCCACAGCGCGGCCGGGCCGTCGGTGGTGAGGCGGACGACGGTGGACATGGCGAAGGGCGGGGCGTGGAATCCGTGGCCGGTCAGACCTGAGCCCAGGGTGCCGCCGGACCAGACGACCGTGAACAGGGTCAGGCCGGTGCCGGCCAGCGCGACCACGGCCCACGGCAGTTGCTCGTGGTAGCCGCCGCCGGTGCGCGGGCCGCTCATACGGTCCACCCCCCGTTCGCCCGCGCCACGGCCTGTTCGACGCTCTCCTCGTTGGGCGTCCAGCGGGTGTTGGTGTTGTGCAGCCGTCGCTCGGCGTCGGTGATGGCGACCTTGATGGGGATGCCGGGCCGGCCGCCGACCTTGATGAGGAAACGGCCGCGCCCCGGCGGCTCCTCGTGCTCGCCGGAGACACCCCAGCCCGGCGGCGAGGACCAGGACGACACCAGCTCGATCTCCCGCCGGGACAGCCCCACCACCTTGCCGAGCTCCTCCATCTCGGCCCGCGGCAGTCCGGCGCACACCACCATCCCGGCCCGCTCCACGAAGCCGCGCGCCTTGGCCCGGTCGGAGTCGGTGCCCAGCGCCTCGGCGTCCTTGAGGGTATGCGTGATCTTGGCGTCGCCGAGGCCGAGGGAGCGGTTGAGCCGGGTCAGCGCGTCGATGCGGTCGACGATGCCGGAGGCGGCGCGCAGCGGGCGCCACAACTCGTCGAGCACGGTGAAGAACCAGCGCCGGGGCGCGAGTCCGGCGTCCGCGAGGGCGTGCGAGGCGGCCACCGTGCCGAGCCCGTCGGACCAGGCGGCGAGCATCGCCGCGGCGGTCAGCTGGGTGTCGGCCTCGCCGATACCGGAGATGTCGATGCACACGGCGGGCGCGCCGGGGTTGATCCGGGTGGACGTCTCGGAGGCGAAGGTGTCGCCGAGCGGGCCGTCGAGAATGCCGAGCAGGGAGCGGTGCAGCGGGTCGACGGCGTCCCGATAGCGGGTGTCGTCGCCGCGGTCCAGGGTGACCGCGCGGACCCGGTCGGGGCCCTCGGTGAGCACGCGCAGCAGATCGGGCAGCAGGACCGTGCCGCCCACCGGGGTGCGTTCGCGCAGATGGTGCAGGCAGGCGCTGAGCACCGACTGCTCGTGGTCGTCCATCGGACGGCCCCGCACGATGGTGATCAGCGCGGCGACCATGTTCAGCACCCGCCCGTGCGTCTCCGCTTTGAGCACCTCGCCGGCCTCGCCGCCGATCCGCGCCGCCGCCTCGCCCATCGCGCCCGGGTCCAGGACGTTGATGCCGCCCCGGCCCCGCCCGATGGAGATCACCTGTCCGCCGAGCGCCCGCACGGTGTCGGCGTAGTCGGGCTTGAGGTCGCCGAGCACCAGCGGGACCACGCCGGTCGCGGCGAGCCCGATCAGCATCCGGTTGACGAGGGTGGACTTGCCGAGGCCCGGCATGCCGAGCATGAACAGCGAGGGGTTGGAGATGTAGCGGGCCCGGGTGAACCAGTTCAGCGGGTCGCCGCAGACCGTGGCGCCGGTGAACAGGTGCTGTCCGAGCGGCACGCCGGTCATGGGCGAGCCGGAACCGGCGGCGAACGGCCACATGCCGCACGCCTGCACGGTGGTGGCCCGCCACATGGTGGGCGGATCCATGTAGCCGACGCGTCCGCCGCCGGGGCCGAGCCATCCGCGGGGCGGGACGTACGGCTGCCTGGGGCGGGCCTTGTCGCTGTCCGTCTTCGCCTGCCGCCCCTTCTTTCCCGGCTTCACGGGCTTCTGCGTCCAGGACGGGTCCAGCCCGGACCGCTCGGAAAGGCCCGAGGCCAGGGCCTCGCGCGCCTGCTTCTCGGCCAGCCGGTCGGCCTGTTCGGCCTTCCGCTCCTCGCTCCGGCGGCTCACAGCGCCTCCTGCAACTCGTGCGGGATCAGGGTCTGTTCCCACGGGAGGATCCCGGCGGGCAGCGTGCAGGTGAACGCCGCCGCCTGCATCCGGTCGGCGGGCCGCATCAGCACCCGGGAGGCGGCGGTCAGATTGCGGATCGTCACGCTCGCGTCGGCCAGCTCGGCGGCGCTGTCGACGGTGACCGTCAGCATCAGCGAGAACTCCACGAGCCCGGCGCCCGACGCCTCCTCGGCCGCGGTCTGCTCCGCCGCCCGCATCTCGGAGGCCGCGCGGGCCTGCACCATGCCGCGGCCCGACGTCGCCATGAACTGGGCGCTGCGCCGGTCCGCCTCGACGATCCGCGCCGAGGTGGCCGGGTCGATGGGCCGGTAGATCAGCGCGACCCGCTTGCGGCGGGTGCCGGGGGCCGCCTCCAGCATGCCCCTGAGCACCGAGGACCGGACCGTGCCGCGCGGCGCCAGGGTGAGCAGCCAGGTCCGGGACACCCCCGAGTCGTGCTGGTAGCTGTTCACCGTCTCCACGGCGGCGGCCGGTCCCGCGTCGTCCCACTCAAGGCCCGTTCCGCCGTACCGGGCGCGGGCGTCGAGCACATCGGCGGCGACGGCGGGGTCGTAGGCGACCCGCACGACCTCGGCGATCCGCTCGGCCGAGAGCGGGTACGCCGAGCCGCCACCGGCCGCGACGAGCCCGCTGAGCAGGCCCGGGACCCGGATCGCGAGGTCGGAGATGACATCCTCCGGCTTGCGCCGCTGCCCGGGCGGGACGCCGTAGGTGAGGGTGACGTAGGTGTGCATCTCGGAGGACGCGGTGGGATAGCGCTCGACGACCTCCTCCATCACCGCGCGCGCGGCGGGCGGCGCGTCCGGGTGGATGCGGGGCAGCACCTCGTGGGCGAGCCGGGTTCCCGGGTCGGGGGCGGTCTCCACGATCAGGGAGGCGCCGCGCAGCCCGGGTTCGTGCGCCAGCCGGGCCAGCCACTCGCCCCACAGCGCCACCCAGACGTCGACCTGGTCGGGGTCGACCAGGGCACCGCCGTCGGGGTCGCAGCCCAGGACGATCGTGTACAGGTTGCGGGCCGGGTGGTGCAGGACGCCGAAGGGCCGGTCGTAGGCGTCCCGGCCTTCCGTCGAGGTGACCTTGTTGAGCAGGCCCGGCGGACGGAACCGGCCGCCCGGCCGGGCGGACAGCGGCCCGGAGACGTACAGATGCGACCCCTTGGCCTTACGGCGCCACCAGCCGACGCGCAGGGTCATCAACTGGTAGACGTTGCGCCCGTCCTGGGTGCGAATGGCGAGCGGCACCAGGAACACCACGACCGGGACCAGCACGATCAGCGCGGCGTACAGCGAGATCAGTGAGGCGAGCAGGGTGACGACCAGTCCGCCGAAGACACCGAAGGTGCCGACGAGACCGAGTGGTCCGAGCCCGGGCCGCCTCGGCCGGCGCCAGTTCCCGTAGGTCGGATGGGTGACGGCTTCCGTGGACATGAGGGTCCGGTTTCCCTTCGTGAGGATGATCGGTTCGGAGGGTCGGCGAGACCGCCGAACTCCCAGGGGGGAAGCGGGAGTTCGGCAGTCGCTTGGAGGGCGGCGGGGCCGGGGCCCTCGGTACGGGTCCGTCCGGCACCGCCGCCCGGGTCACCGGCCGGTGTTGTGACCCAGGTCGCCGTCGGCGCCGTCCACCGCGCCCGCGGCGGTGCTGCCGACGATCTGCGCGGCGGTGACCGCCGCGGTGACCGCGGCACCGACCGGGCCCCCGGCCGCGGCTGCCGCCCGGCCCGCACCGGCCGCGGCTCCCGAGCCGCCGCCGCCCGCACCGGCACCCGCGGCACCACCCCAGCCCGCGCCGTTCGAACCGTTGCCGCCCGCGGGCCCGCCGGGTCCGGGGGCGCCGCCCTGCGAGCCGCCGCCCGAACTGCCGGCGCCGGACGGCCCCTTCGGCCCGGCGCCACCCGCCTGTCCACCGGTGCCGCCGGCGGCGCCGCCCAGCGAGCGGGCGCCGGTCGCCAGCGCGCCGCCCGCCGCCGACAGCGCGCCGGAGACGGGGTTGCCGCCGCCGAGGGCGGCCGTGGCGGGCACCACGAGTTTCAGCAGGGCGGGCAGCGAGACCGCGGACAGCAGCATCAGGCCGATACCGGCGATGCGTTCGTTGATGTCACCGCCCTGACCGCCCTGCGAGATCATCGCGGACCCGGAGTACAGCACCAGACCCGCCGCGGGCTTGTACAGCAGCCAGGCGATCATCCAGCCGATGTGCTTGCGCCACCAGCCCGCGCCCCAGTCGGTCATCGAGGCGGCGGCGGCCACCGGCAGGGTGCCGAGCAGCAGGATCATCACGCCGAGCCGGATGTACATCAGGATGGTGTGGATGATCCCGGAGATCAGCAGCAGGAAGGCGAGGATCAGCAGCAGGAACGACTCCACGTTCTCGCCGCTCTTGCAGGCCCCGACATTGCTCAACTGCGCCTTGGCGCCCGCGTTGAAGAGGAACGTGGCGTAGTCGTCGGCGACGGCCGCCGCGGCCGTGACGACGGTGGTGGCCGCGCCCGAGACCAGGATGACCCGGAGGATGCCCTTCAGGGCGGTCACGCCCGCGGTTCCCCGCCGTTCCAGTGCCATCCGGACCGAGGCGAAGATCAGCGAACCGACCGCGAGGTAGACCACCAGCCACTGCGTCTGGCTGCCGACGTCCTTGGCGGTGGCCGTCCCCGTCAGGGTCGGCACTCCGGTGATCAGGGCTCCGAACACCGCGATCGCACCCGCGAGGATGGAGTTCGCGATCAGCTCGATGACCGTCCCGATGGGATTGCCGAGAAAGTCGAAGAAGCCCTTGATCAGGTCGATGACCGGATTCCCGGTCGGGCAGTTCATGTCAGTCCCCCCACAGGGTGTAGCCGCTGGTGTTGCCCTGGACGGCCGTCACCGGCGTGTGCAGGGAGCCGTCGCCGTTGGGCAGGACCTTCCAGTCACCGCCGCTCCAGCGCAGCACGATGGTGGTCGCCGCGTAGCCCTGCCCGGTCCGCAGGAGCAGCTTCACGCTCGCGGCCGTGCTCTTGTACGAGGTCACCGTGAAACCGGCGTAGGTGGCGACGGCCGCGTCGCCGGTCTGTTCGCCGCTGTCGATGTCCTGGACGGTGGAGCGCTGGAACTCGAACATGTCGCGTCCCGCCCCGGCGACGACCTGCTGCTCCGTGACGGTCCGCCAGCCGGAGCCGCTCATCTGCGACGGGATGACGTGGGCGGCCAGCACGGCGCCGATGGGCGTACGCGCGAAGCACCACCGCAGGGTCCCCGTCGTCCGGGTGGGCCCCGCCGAGGCGGACACCGGCACGCGCGTGATGCCGAGCGTGTGCCAACTGACGTCCTGAGGCGGGGCCTTGGGCAGCGCGTCACCGGCGCTGTCGTCGGTGACGCAGCCCTGCGGGCGGCCGTCGCGCGGGGCGGCGTCGCCGGAGAGCGGGCCGGTCGCCGCCGCGCGCGCACCGTCCGCGACGGTCTTCCCGCCGGACGTCAGCGCGACGATCCCGCCCAGCACCAGCACGACGGCGAGGAACCCCGCCGACAGCTGCCAGCTGCGCTGCTTCCAGTACGGCTCCGGCTCGTCGCCCCACCGCTGTCTGCGTGTGAACATCTCGACCGCCCGCCGACTCACGTGAAGACGAAGCTGACCAGCGGGCCCGCGGTGGCCACCAGGACACAGCCGCCGAGCACCATGCCGAGCCGGCTCATGTGCTCCGAACTCTCGCCCCGCTTGAGGGAGATCGCCATCATCGCGCCGGTGATCAGCACCCCGGCGACACCGGCGGCGGTGCCCGCCCAGGCGGCTATGCCGAGGACGGTGTTGACCTTGTCCTTCAGCTGGTCCGGGGCGTCACTGGTCGGCTGGGGTATGTCGCCGCCCGGGGCCGGCGCCGCGGCGAGGATGTTGTGGGCTTCGAGCAGCAGTGATGACATGCGGTTCTCCGAGGAGTAGGGGCCCTGCCCGAGAAACGGCGGGCGTGAGCGGAACTGGTGGTGCGTGTCGGGGTTCAGGGACCGAGGAGGGAGAGGTCGCCGAGGGCGGCGACGAGCGGGCCGGCCGACGAGGCGACCAGGCAGCCGAGGGTGACGAAGAAGATCCCGCGGAAGTGCGCGGCGCCCTCGCCGGGTTCACCCCGGTTGAGCTGGATCGCCATGTTGATGCCGACGATCAGCAGGCCGGCCACTCCGGCGGCGGTGGCGCACCAGGCGAGGAGGCCGAGGATCTCGCCGGCGCCCGCGGGCGGGCTGTAGGCGGCCAGATTCACGACACCGCCTCCTCTTGACGCGCCTCGCTGCCCACCAGCTCGGCGAGCGAGACGAGTTGCCGGGGCATGGCCCGCGGGGTGGAGCCCAGGCGCCAGGCCGGTATCCACGGCACCCGGTGCACATGCGTGGCCGAGCGCAGCACCCGGATCCTCCGCAGCAGACCGAGCGGCAGCCGGCCCGGGGCGTCGGCGACGAGGACCACGCCCAGCAGTTCGAGCCCTTGCGGTGCGCGCCCCTCCTTCAGCGCGCCCAACGCCTGGGAGACGGTACGCAGTCCGCGCGCGCTGGTCCGGCCGACCAGCACGATCCGCCGCGGCTCACCCCGGGTCGGCTGCGGCCACCGAACCCCGAGATCCACCCCACCGAGCGCCTCGGCCAACGAGGTGGCCCCGGCCCCACCATGCGCCTGAACCCACCCGACCTCACTCCGGGACCGCCCACGCCCCGACACCCCGCGCCGCGGCTCGCCCCAGGAGGGCTCGGCGGGCGGGTTGGGGGTGGTGCGGCGGGCAGGGGCGGCTCGCCCGGCGGGGGCGCGCGTGGGGGCGGTGGGCTGTACGGCGGGGGCCGTGGCCGGCGCCGGGGCCGTGCCGTCGGGGGCGGACTGTGCTGCCGGGCGAGGGGACTTCGGCCCCCGCACCCATCCGGACGGGCTCGACGGCGTTGCCGAAGGTGTGCCCATGTGCGCTCCGCCCCCCTCTTCGCTCGTGCTTCCACTGCGCTGACTCATCTGGTTTCCACCGTTTTGAACTTATTCGCTCCGGGGCCCGTTTCGATCTGCCGAGCCCGTCGGACTGCACAACGGGCCGTCCGGCCACAGCGGTTCAAGGCGAGGGGAAGAAGGCACGAGCCCATGGGTTCCGCAACGGGAGACACCCCGGAGGGCGGCACTTCGACAGCCGTCCGCAACACCGTCGCCGCCGGTACCGGCTGCGGCTGCCTGCTGTCGCCGGTCGTCCTGGTCGGCACCGTGATCGTCGTGATCATCATCGGCGGGTTCGGGGTGCTGCTGGCCCCGCTCATCGCGCTGATCCTGCTCTTCAGCGGCGGCGGCAGCGACTCCGACAACCAGGCCACCGCGAACCAGGTGATCGCCTCCGTCCAGGGCGACGGCTCCGGCGAGCTGGACCCCGCGACCGTCCCCGAGGACCTGGTCGAGCCCATCGAGGACGCCGGTGAACTGTGCGGTGCGATCGGCCCGATCGTGATCGCGTCCCAGATCGAGAAGGAGTCCGGCTTCGACGCGGCCAAGGTCGGCCCGGACGGCAAGCAGGGCATCTCGCAACTGCCGCCCGACATCTTCGAGCAGTACGGCGAGGACGACGACGACAACGACAAGACCTCCGCGCTGGACGCGGAGGACTCGATCATGGCGCAGGGCCGCTACATGTGCGAACTGGCAGAACAGGCCCAGCAGATGATCGACAGCGGCGAGGTCGTGCAGACCGGCACCACCAACTCCGTCCTGGACCTCGCCCTGGCCGGCTACCACCTCGGCATGGACGCCGTCCGAGCCGCCAAGGGCGTACCGAACACCAACGACGCCCAGGGCTATGTCCTCGCCGTCCGCGCCCAGTTCGCCAAGTACGAGGGCATCGCCGCCCCGCCCGCCGGAGCGACTCCCGGCGTCACCCCCGGTTCCGCCTGACAAGGAAGGAGAGTCATGGACCGCTTCGAGGTGCACATCACCGAGGAGGAGCACGCCGAGATCGACGGACACCCCCTCGTCCCCGAGCCGGGCCAGTCGGTGCACGACGCCGTACTGGACCGGTTGCAGCAGTACGCGCAGGAGCGCGCCGCCGCCGTGCGGGCCACGGTGAACGACGGCTCCGGCGCCGCCCACTTCGTCCTCCAGGTGAGTCCGGACGGTTCGAGCCGTGTCCTCGACACCGAGGAGGAGCCACCGGAGCCCGTCTCCGCCGTGGCCACCGCGGTCGCCCGTGCCCGCGCCACCGCCGCGGCCCGCGCCGCCGTCACCCAGGTCCCGGCGATCGTCGCCGACCTCCCCACCGAGCACGCCGAACGCATCCGCCGTATCAACGAGTCGGCGACCAACGGCCGACTCGATGAGGCATACGCCGACGCCGGCGCGCTGCGCGAGAGCCTCACCGGCTCACTCGGCGCCGAGCATCCGCACGCGCTGGAGGCCCGGTCGATGGAGGCCTACCTCGCGCATCTGCGCGGCGACCACCGGGAGGCCACTGTGCTCGCGCTGGGGGTGGCCCGGATCCGGTGCGGTACCGGGGACGGGCAGGCGTCGGCGGAGGTGGCACGCGCTGCTGCGGCCTGGCAGCGGATCGAGGACGACCGGGCCGCCGTGGTGCACGGGCGTGAACTCCTGCACATGTGGGGCCAGCTGGACCTACAGGGCCTGCTGCCACCCGGCGATGCCGCACTCGTGGGACAGGTCCGCAGACATGTCGACGCCCTCGCGGCGTACGTCTGAGGCTCTTCCGGCACTGCTGACCTGCGCGTCCATCGATCCGTACAACCGGCGTCAAACGAACGTGGAACGCCCCTCGCAACACTCCGTGCCCAGCCGACACACAGAGGGGGAGAACACCATGAACGTGACGGTGATCGGATCGGCGGGCGCGGCGTCCGCGGAGGAACGCGCCCTGCGCGACCTGTACGTGGAGCACGGACCGGCGCTCCACTCGTACGTCCTGCGGCTGCTGGGCGGGGACACGCACCGCACCGAGGACGTGGTCCAGGAGACGCTGCTGCGCTGCTGGACCAAGCAGAACCTGGTGGACGACGAGGGGATGGCGGTACGTCCGTGGATGTTCCGCGTCGCCCGCAACCTCGTCATCGACGGGCACCGCACCCGGGCGGCGCGACCGCAGGAGGTCAGCGGCGCGACCTGGGTGAGCGAACTGGGCATCGAGGCCGACGACATCGACCGGATGCTGTCGTCCATCGTGGTGCGGGACGCCCTCCAGGCACTGACACCCGCGCACCGTGAAGTGCTCCTGGCGACGTTCTTCGCCGACCGCACCACCCAGCAGGCGGCCTCGGTGCTGGGCGTCCCGCAGGGCACCGTGAAGTCCCGCGTGTACTACGCCCTGCGCAGTCTGCGAACAGCACTGGAGGAGCGAGGCGTGCGGTAGCGGGATCAGGACTCCAGCTCACGCAGGGACCGCCGGACCTCGTCCGCCTCCGCGTGGCCGCCCTCCTCCAGCAGGGCCAGGGCCGCCGCCCACGCCTCGCGGGCCGGTCCGTGATCGCCGGCGGCGAGATGGGCGTCAGCGAGGTGGCGCAGGGTGTCGGCCTCCAGGAAACTGCTGCCGATCTCCCGGTACAGCTCCACGGCTTGCTCGAACCGCGCGACGGCCTCGGCGTAGGCGCCGAGATGATGGTGGGCGTAGCCGACGCTGTCCTGCGCGGACGCCTCACCGCTCAGGTCGCCGACCTCCTGGTGCAGGGCGACGGCCTTCTCGCAGTGGTCCAGGGCCCGTTCGAGATCGCCGAGCAGGATGTACGTCCAGCCGATCTCGTTGCGGACACTGGCCTCGCCGCTGCGGTGGCCGAGGGAGTGGTAGAGCGCGCCGGCCCGCGCGTAGTGGTCGAGTGAGACCTCGTACCGCTCCAACTGGTTGGCCTGGTAGGCGAGGGCGCGCCGGGTACGGGCCTCGCCGAAGGCGTCGCCCGCCTGCCGGAAGAGCTCCAGCGCCCGGCCCAGCAACCGTTGCGCCTCGTCGACGTGCCCGAAGCGGGTGTGGCCGAAGCCCAGTCCGCGCAGGGCGTGCGCCTGGCCGACGGGATCGCCCAGGGCCCGGGCCGCGCGCAGCGCCGCCTTGTGGATCTCCATCAGGTCGTGCCAGTAGCCGAGCCGGTCGAAGTGCAGGTCCAGGGCGTGGGCGAGGCGCCAGGCGTGGTCGTGACGGCCGTGGGCGGTCGCGAACTCCACGACCGAGCGCAGCACTTGGCGCTCGGTGCGGAGCCAGCCGATCGCCTGTCTGCTGTCGTTGAACCGCAGCGGCCCGCTGTCCGTTGTGCTCGCCGTCAGGGGGACGGTCTCCCGGTACGGGCCGAGCACGGCGGAGGCGTGGTGGGCGGTGTGCAGATAGTGGTCGATCATCCGCAGCAGCACCGCGTCGCGCTCCGCCGCGCCGCTCCGGTGGGCGACGAGTTCCTGGGCGTAGGCCCGCAGCAGGTCGTGGAAGACGAACCGGCCGGGGGCGTGCTCGATGAGCAGGCTCGCCCCGGACAACTCGGTCAGCAGCGCGCGGACCTGACGTCGGGGCACCCCGGCCAGCGCCGCCGCCGCGGCGGTGCTGATGTCCGGGCCGGGATGCAGGGCCAGGTGCCGGAAGAGTACGGCGGCCTCGGGCGACAGCGCCTGGTACGACCAGGAGAAGACCGACCGGGCATCGGTGCCGGTGTCGTGGCCGACGGCGAACGCGTCGAGGGTGCCGTGACCGGCCCGGAGCTCCTCGGTGATGTCGGCGAGCCGGAAGCAGGGGTTGAGGGCGGCCCGCGCCGCCACGATGGCCAGGGCCAGCGGCAGCCCGGCGCACAGGCCCACGATGGCGTCGACCGCTTCCGGTTCGGCGGCCACGCGATCCCCGCCCAGCCGCCGGACCAGCAGCTCCCGCGACTCTGCGGCGCTCAGCAGCCCCAGCGCGAACGGCTGTGCCCCGTGCCTGGCCACCAGGCCGGTGAGCCGGTTGCGGCTGGTGACGAGCGTGAGGCAGCCGGAGGTCCCGGGCAGCAGCGGCCGTATCTGCTCGGTGTCGCGGGCGTTGTCCAACACGATCAGCACCCGGCGGTCGGCCAGCAGACTGCGGTACAGGGCGGTCTGCGCGTCGAGTCCCTCCGGGACGGCCTGCGGGGCCACCCCGAGCGCGACGAGGAACGTCGAGAGCGCGTCGCCGGGGTCCGTACGGCAGCCTCCGGGGTCGTAGCCGCGGAGATTGACGTAGAGCCGGCCGTCGGGGAAGCGGTGGGCGACCCGGTGGGCCCAGTGCACGGCGAGCGTGGTCTTGCCGGCACCGGCCATCCCGTCGATGACGGCGATGGCGGAGGTGGCGGTGGTGCCGGTGGTGGTCAACAGTGCGTCGGCGCAGTCGAGTTCGGCGCGGCGGCCGGTGAACGTCGCGAGGTCCGCAGGCAGTTGAGACGGACGTACTTTGGCACTCCCCGGCGGACGTGGCGCGTCCACGACGCCGGGGACGGTCCCGGCCAGAACCTGGGAGTGCAGGGTCCGCAGCGACGGCCCCGGTTCGATGCCGAGTTCGTCGACCAGGGTGCGGCGCGTCCGCGCATAGACCTCCAGCGCGTCCGCCTGCCGTCCGCACCGGTACAGGGCGACGAGCAGCAGTTCGCTCACCGTCTCGCGCAGCGGTTGGGCGTCCCGAAGAGCGAGCAGCTCCGGCACCACCGCCTCGTGCCGGCCGAGTTCCAGCTCCGTCCGCAGGGCGGACTCCAGCGCGTTCAGCCGCCGCTCGGCCAGATCCGTCCGCGCCGCCTCGGCGAACGGGCCGGGCACTCCGGCCAGCGCGGGACTGGCCCAGTCGGCCAGCGCGGCGCGCAGCAGCCGGAGGGCGGGTTCCGCCTCGCCGGACAGGCGATGGCGCTCGGCCCGCGCCACCGCGCGCGTGCAGTCGGCGAGGTCGGAGGAGAACATGTCGTCCCGCAGGGCGTACCCGTCCCCGGCCGAGACCAGGATCCGGAACGGCTCCGCCTTGCCCCGCTCGGGCTCCAGCAGCTTGCGCAGCCGGGAGGCGTACGTACGCAGCACCGGCACCGCGCCCGTCGGCGGCTGTGTCCCCCAGATCCCGTCGACGAGGTCGGCCACGGCGACCGCGTGTCCGCGGCGCAGCAGCAACATCGCGAGAACGGCGCGCTGTTGGGGGGAGCCCAGCGCCAGTTCCCTGGTACCGCACCAGGCCCGCAACGGGCCGAGCAGGGAGAACCGGAGGGGCTCTGATTCCGTTTCCTCCACGGCTGAGGACAGTAGCGGTCGAAATTCCGAACGTCAGCTCGAACCGTCATTTCCTGCCAGACGCCCGGCCCGGGGGCGTTCCCCACGGTCGACACCACTCAGTCGACACGACTCAGTCGACACCACGAAGGAGACCGACCGATCACCGCTTTCGTACTCGGCACCGTGGCGGGCCTGTTGGCGGCTACCGTGACTTCTCTCGTGCGAGCCCGCGTGCGACCGCCCGAGACCTGCACCTGGTGCTCGACCACATCCGGACACCTGGTCACCGGCCACGAGACCCGCCTGTGCAGGGGACACGTCCAGGAACTGCGGCGCCGCCGCCTGGACCGGATGGCCAAGGGCGCCCCCTGGGAGCCGGACCCGTTCGGCAACCTCTGGCTGCTGCCCGAGGAGATCGAGGGACACGGCCGCACCGACCCGCACACCCCCCGGACCCCGCCGCCTGACCAGCACCGGCACACCTGGAAGCGGGAAGCGTCCTGGACCGCCTACCGCCGCGCCCGGGCGGTACGCAGGCGGCGCTAGCCTCCGCAGCGCGAAAGGGAACCGCCGACGGGCCGGTGGCACTCTGTGTGGGCGGGGGTGACCCCGTGGAACGACGTAGGACAGGGGGCTGTTGTGAGCCAGGTGCTCTATGGGGAGCGGTCGTGGAATCCGCTGGCGCGGACCGTCGAGCTGACCGATGCCGGGCTGCGCAGGGGCGGCAGGACCACGCCGCTGCACGAGCTGAACCTCGTCGCCATGGCCGACGCCTTCCAGCGCGGCCAGTGGCTCGGGGGCGGTGGCACGGAACGCCCGCTGAACGGGCTGCCGGAAGGCCCCGGCGTCGTCCCGGTGACCCGCGCCACCGGCACCACCAAGCCGCTGAAGGTGCGCGAGGCCGCCGAGTTCGCCCGCACGCTGGGAGAGCTGGCGGTACGGCACAGCGGTGGGCCGGGGCAGGTGGCGGCCGTCGCGGAGATGGCCCGCGCCGAGGGCGTACCGCTGTGGATCGCGCGCCGGTTCGCCCCCGGACCGGCCGGGCCGATCGCCGTCGCCGTGGACCGGAACCTGGTGCGGGTGGACGTCTGGGGACCGCACGCCCCCGCCGTACGGATCCGGGCGCCGTTCGGCTTCCACCGCGAGCGCACCGATCCCGCCCAGGGGCTGCGCGTGACCGTCGGCGAGGTCTCGGCGGAGCTTGTCCTCCACGCGCGCAAGCGCAAGTCCAAGCGGTACGTGGAGGTGACGCTGCCCGGTCAGCGGTGGGTGCTGAAGCGGGAGAGCGGGAAGAGTTCCCGGCTGCTGCGTGACGACCGGCCGGTGGCCCTGCTCACCCGACCCCGGGGCCGGCCGGAACCCGAGCCGGGCTCGGTGCTGCGGCCGCTGGCCTCCGTGCAGTACGAGAGCCCCGACCCGCTGGACGCCGTCATGGCCCATGTGTTCGCCGTGGCCTTCGGGCTCGGTGACACCACGGGCGCGGCCCGGTTCCGGGCCGAGCGGCGCCGGACGCACTTCGGGGAGCCGATCGCCGTGGACGAGTGGTGGGACCGCCCCTGGTTCAGCAACCTCGGCCTGGACCGGGAGGACAACGAACTCGGCGGCGCCGACGGCTGGGGCTCGGACGGCGGTGACGGAGGGGACTCCGGGGGCGGCGACGGCGGAGGGGGAGACGGCGGCGGTGGGGACGGCGGCGGAGGAGGAGGCGGCGACTAGCGAGGAGCGGGGCATACGGGTGGCGGTCCCGTCCGGGTGAAGCGCGGTGTGTTAAGTCGGTCCGTGGTCCAGTTCACATGGCGTATGTGGGGTGTGGCCGACACCATGGGGGCCTCACCGCCAGGCGAAGGGATCACGAATGTTCCGCAAGGTGCTGGTCGCCAACCGTGGCGAGATCGCGATTCGGGCGTTCCGCGCGGGCTACGAGTTGGGCGCGCGCACCGTCGCCGTCTTCCCGCACGAGGACCGCAACTCGCTGCACCGGCTGAAGGCCGACGAGGCCTATGAGATCGGTGAGCCCGGGCACCCGGTGCGCGCCTATCTCTCCGTGGACGAGATCGTCGCGGCGGCCCGGCGCGCGGGCGCGGACGCCGTCTACCCCGGCTACGGCTTCCTCTCCGAGAACCCCGAGCTGGCCCGCGCCTGCGCGGCCGCCGGCATCACCTTCGTCGGGCCCGGCGCCGACATCCTGGAGCTGACCGGCAACAAGGCCCGCGCCGTGGCCGCCGCCCGCGCGGCTGGCGTGCCCGTGCTCGGCTCCTCCGCGCCCTCCAACGACGTCGACGAACTCGTCCGCGCCGCCGAGGACATCGGCTTCCCGGTGTTCGTCAAGGCCGTCGCGGGCGGCGGTGGCCGCGGGATGCGCCGCGTCGAGGATCCCGCCCAGCTCCGGGAGTCCATCGAGGCCGCCTCCCGCGAGGCCGCCTCCGCCTTCGGCGACCCCACCGTCTTCCTGGAGAAGGCCGTCGTCGAGCCCCGCCACATCGAGGTGCAGATCCTCGCCGACGGCAACGGCGACGTCATCCACCTCTACGAGCGGGACTGCTCCGTGCAGCGCCGCCACCAGAAGGTCATCGAGCTGGCCCCCGCCCCCAACCTCGACCCGGCCCTGCGCGACCGCATCTGCGCCGACGCCGTGCGCTTCGCCCGCGAGATCGGCTACCGCAACGCGGGCACCGTGGAGTTCCTCCTGGACCGCGAGGGCAACCACGTCTTCATCGAGATGAACCCGCGCATCCAGGTCGAGCACACGGTGACCGAGGAGGTCACCGACGTCGACCTGGTCCAGGCGCAACTGCGGATCGCCGCCGGGGAGAGCCTCGCCGACCTCGGGCTCGCCCAGGAGACGATCACGCTGCGCGGCGCGGCCCTCCAGTGCCGTATCACCACCGAGGACCCCGCCAACGGCTTCCGCCCCGACACCGGCCGGATCAGCGCCTACCGCTCACCGGGCGGCTCCGGCATCCGGCTGGACGGCGGCACCACCCACGCGGGCACCGAGATCAGCGCCCATTTCGACTCCATGCTGGTCAAGCTGACCTGCCGGGGCCGGGACTTCGCCGCCGCGGTGGGCCGCGCCCGGCGCGCCGTCGCCGAGTTCCGCATCCGCGGTGTCGCCACCAACATCCCGTTCCTCCAGGCGGTCCTGGACGACCCGGACTTCCAGGCGGGCCGGGTCACCACCTCCTTCATCGAGCGGCGCCCGCACCTGCTGACCGCCCGCCACTCCGCCGACCGCGGCACCAAGCTGCTGACCTACCTGGCCGACGTCACGGTGAACCGGCCGCACGGGGAGCGGCCCGACCTGGCCGACCCGATGGCCAAGCTGCCCCCGGTACCGGAGGGCCTGCCCCCGGCGGGCTCGCGCCAGCGCCTGATCGAGCTCGGCCCCGAGGGCTTCGCCCGCGCCCTGCGCGAGTCCCCCACCCTCGGCGTCACCGACACCACCTTCCGCGACGCACACCAGTCCCTGCTCGCGACCAGGGTCCGCACGAAGGACATGCTCGCCGTCGCCCCGGTCGTCGCCCGCACCCTGCCCGGACTGCTCTCCCTGGAGTGCTGGGGCGGCGCCACCTACGACGTCGCGCTCCGCTTCCTCGCCGAGGACCCCTGGGAACGGCTCGCCGCGCTGCGCGAGGCCGTGCCCAACCTCTGCCTCCAGATGCTGCTGCGCGGCCGCAACACCGTCGGCTACACCCCGTACCCCACCGAGGTCACCGACGCCTTCGTGCAGGAGGCCGCGGCCACCGGCATCGACATCTTCCGCATCTTCGACGCCCTCAACGACGTCGACCAGATGCGCCCCGCCATCGACGCCGTACGGCAGACCGAGACCGCGGTCGCGGAGGTGGCCCTGTGCTACACCGCCGACCTGTCCGACCCGAACGAGAAGCTCTACACCCTCGACTACTACCTGCGCCTCGCCGAGAAGATCGTCGACGCCGGCGCCCATGTCCTGGCCGTCAAGGACATGGCCGGACTGCTGCGGGCCCCGGCCGCCGCCACCCTCGTATCGGCGCTGCGGCGGGAGTTCGACCTCCCGGTGCATCTGCACACCCATGACACCGCGGGCGGACAGCTCGCCACCTACCTGGCCGCGATCCAGGCCGGAGCGGACGCCGTCGACGGAGCGGTCGCGTCCATGGCGGGCAGCACCTCACAGCCGTCCCTCTCCGCGATCGTCGCCGCCACCGACCACTCGGCCCGCCCGACCGGCCTCGACATCCACGCCGTCGGCGACCTGGAGCCGTACTGGGAGAGCGTGCGCAAGGTCTACGCCCCCTTCGAGGCGGGCCTGCCCGCGCCGACCGGCCGCGTCTACCACCACGAGATCCCCGGCGGACAGCTGTCCAACCTGCGCACTCAGGCCATCGCGCTCGGCCTCGGCGACCGCTTCGAGGACATCGAGTCGATGTACGCCGCCGCCGACCGGATGCTGGGCCGCCTGGTGAAGGTCACCCCGTCCTCGAAGGTGGTCGGAGACCTGGCGCTGCACTTGGTGGGAGCCGGAGTCTCCCCGGCCGACTTCGAATCGGAACCTGACCGTTTCGACATCCCCGACTCGGTCATCGGCTTCCTCCGTGGCGAACTGGGCACCCCGCCCGGCGGCTGGCCCGAGCCCTTCCGCAGCAAGGCGCTGCGCGGCCGCGCCGAGGCCAAGCCGCCCACTTCCCTGACCGCCGACGACCGCGCCGGACTGGTCAAGGACCGCCGCGCCACCCTCAACCGGCTCCTCTTCCCCGGCCCGACCCGCGAGTTCGACACCCACCGCCAGAGCTACGGCGACACCAGCGTCCTGGACAGCAAAGACTTCTTCTACGGGCTGCGCCCGGCCAAGGAGTACGCGATCGACCTGGAGCCCGGTGTGCGGCTGCTGATCGAGCTCCAGGCGGTCGGCGAGGCCGACGAGCGGGGCATGCGCACGGTGATGTCCTCCCTGAACGGGCAGTTGCGGCCCATCCAGGTCCGCGACCGGGGCGTGGCCTCGGACATCCCGGTCACCGAGAAGGCGGACCGCGCCAACCCCGGCCATGTCGCGGCGCCGTTCGCGGGCGTGGTGACCCTCGCGGTCGCCGAGGGCGACCAGGTGGCGGCCGGAGCGACGGTGGCGACGATCGAGGCGATGAAGATGGAGGCCTCGATCACCGCCGCCAAGGACGGCACCGTGTCCCGGCTCGCCGTGGGCCGGATCCAGCAGGTCGAGGGCGGCGACCTGCTGGTG
This sequence comes from Streptomyces cinnabarinus, assembly GCF_027270315.1. Classification (NCBI taxonomy): domain Bacteria; kingdom Bacillati; phylum Actinomycetota; class Actinomycetes; order Kitasatosporales; family Streptomycetaceae; genus Streptomyces; species Streptomyces cinnabarinus. The sequence continues at coordinate 7,997,291 of NZ_CP114413.1, forward strand.
GAGATCGGCTGAGCCTCACAGCTCCCGGCGGCAGTACAGGAAGAGGTGGGGCTCCGGCCCCGCGCCGGGATGGTCCGGGGTGAAGACGGTGCTGTCACTGGACAGCACCGTCAGCCCCGCCGCCTCGGCCAGGGCGGTGAAGTCCGCCTGGGCGAAGCTGGTCGCCCGGACCGGCTGCCCCATGAAGACGATCTCCAGGTTCTCCACGTCCGCGGGCACGGTGGCCAGCACCAGATGCCCACCGGGCTTGAGCGCCCGGGCCAGCCGCCGCACCAGCGTGGACTGCTCCTCGCGGGTCATCTGGAGCAGCGAGAAGAACACGCACACCCCGTCGAAGAAGCCCTCCTCCAGCGGGAGTTCACGGATGTCGGCCCGGCGGAACTCGGCGTCGGGGACCTGGCGGGCGGCGAGTTCCACCATCACCGGGGAGACATCGACGCCGACCACGGAGTGCCCCGCCCCGGCGAGCGCCGCGGCGGTGGGCCGCCCGGTGCCGCTGCCCACGTCCAGTGTCCACGCGGCGGTCGGCAGCCGCCCGATCAGCCACTCCAGTGCGGCCAGATGCGCGGGATCGTGCGCGAACGCCTTCTCGTAGTCGGCGCCCAGCGCGTCGAACACCACGGCGGCGGGCGGGCGTTGGTCCTCTTGCGGCACGTCGGGTCTCCCTTTCGCTTGTCGGCCCGCATCGTCGCACCCGGCGGACGCGGGCCACAACGGCGGCCGGTGCGCGTCCGCACGCCCCCGGCAGGGGAGAATGAGGGCCTGACCGACGGTCGAACCCTTGCGGAGGAGCGGGAAGATGCAGGACGAGCGAGCGGGGCAGGTCGCGGGGCCCGAGGACCTGATCGACGTGGCCCGGCTGGTCACGGCGTACTACGCGCTGCACCCGGACCCGGCAGAGCCCGGCCAGCGGGTGGCGTTCGGCACCTCCGGGCACCGCGGCTCGTCCCTGGCGACGGCGTTCAACGAGGACCACATCGCCGCCACCAGCCAGGCCATCTGCGAGTACCGCACCGCGCAGGGCACCGACGGCCCGCTCTTCCTCGGCGCCGACACCCACGCCCTGTCCGAGCCCGCGCGGATCACGGCACTGGAGGTGTTCGCGGCCAACGACGTGACGGTCCTCATCGACCAGACGGACGGCTACACGCCCACCCCGGCGGTCTCGCACGCCATCCTCGCCCACAACCGCAGCCGCACCTCCGGGCTCGCGGACGGCGTGGTGGTCACCCCGTCCCACAACCCGCCCGCCGACGGCGGCTTCAAGTACAACCCGCCGAGCGGCGGCCCCGCCGGCTCCGAGGCGACCTCCTGGATCCAGGACCGCGCCAACGAGATCATCACCGGCGGCCTGAAGGACGTACGCCGCATCCCGTACACCCGCGCCTTGAGCGCCCCCGGCACGGGCCGCTACGACTTCCTGGGCACGTACGTGGCGGACTTGCCGAGCGTCCTGGACCTGGAAGCAATCCGGTCCGCGGGAGTGCGCATCGGCGCCGACCCGCTGGGCGGCGCATCGGTCGCCTACTGGGGCCGTATCGCCGAAGAGCACGGCCTGGACCTGACGGTGGTGAACCCCCTCACCGACCCCACCTGGCGCTTCATGACGCTGGACTGGGACGGCAAGATCCGCATGGACTGCTCCTCGCCGTACGCCATGGCCTCGCTCATCGAGCAGCGCGCCCGCTACGACATCGCCACGGGCAACGACGCCGACGCGGACCGGCACGGCATCGTCACGCCGGACGGCGGCCTGATGAACCCCAACCACTACTTGGCCGTGGCGATCTCGTACCTCTTCTCCCACCGTTCGGAGTGGCCGGCGGGCGCCGGGATCGGCAAGACGCTGGTGTCGTCCAGCATGATCGACCGGGTCGCGGCGGACGTCGGCCGTCCGCTGGTCGAAGTCCCGGTCGGATTCAAGTGGTTCGTGGACGGACTGTCCGACGGCAGCCTCGGCTTCGGCGGCGAGGAGTCGGCGGGCGCGTCCTTCCTGCGCCGGGACGGCTCGGTATGGACCACCGACAAGGACGGCATCATCCTGGCGCTGCTCGCCTCCGAGATCACGGCGGTGACGGGCAGCACCCCGTCCCAGCACTACACGCGGCTCACCGAGCGCTTCGGCGCCCCGGCCTACGCCCGCGTCGACGCCCCGGCGTCCCGTGAGGAGAAGGCCCTGCTCGCCAAGCTGTCCCCGAGTCAGGTCACCGCCGACACCCTCGCCGGGGACCCGGTCACCACGGTGCTGACGGAGGCGCCCGGCAACGGCGCCGCGCTCGGCGGCATCAAGGTCGGCACCGCCAACGCCTGGTTCGCGGCCCGCCCTTCGGGCACGGAGGACGTCTACAAGATCTACGGCGAGTCCTTCCTCGGCCCGGACCATCTGCGCCAGGTCCAGGAAGAGGCCAGGTCCGTGGTGCTGGCGGCGCTGGACGCCTGACATGGACGAGGCGGTGGTGACGGCGCTGATCGCCGCCGGGGCCGCGATCGGCGGCGGCGCGCTGACCGGGTGCTTCGCGCTCGTCGCCGCCAAGCGCCAGGCCGCGGCGGCCTGGGCGGCGGGCGAACGGCAGGCCGAGGCCGCGTGGGAGGCGGGCCGGCAACAGGCGGCCGCCGCCTGGGACGCGGGCCAACTCCAGGCGACGGCCCAGCTGGACGTGGCCCGCCGCACGCTGGCCGAACAGACGCTCGCGGCGCAGCGGGAGGTGCGGAGGGCGGCCTATGTGACGTTCCTCAGCCGCACGGACAGCGCCCAACTGGCCTCGGCTGCCTGGCAGAGCGCGATCGGCACGGCGGAGGAGTCGCCGCGGCGGCGGGAGTACGACGTGGCGATGGGCGCGGTCGGGGAGGCGCTGAATGTCGTACGGCTGGAAGGGCCGGAGCCTGTCGCGACGGCTGCGGAGAACCTGCTGGGCGCCCTCGCCGCCACCGCTCCCGGAACCCAACACTCCATGGCCCAGGGCGAGTTCCTCGACGCGGCGCGCGCCGCGCTGGCCACTGCGCAGTCCGCTGCTGACGGATAAGATCCGCAGTGCCCGGGATGAAGGGGGACTGGTGCAGCCGAAGGTGTCGTACGAGGACCAGTCCGACGACATCACTGTCGTGCGGGTGGAGAGCGCCGGCCACTGGGAACCGGAACTGCGCGAGGTACTGCTGCGGTTGACCGAGGGCGGGCGGCTGCTCTTCGTCGTCGACCTGAGCGTGCTGGACGACATCGACAGCACCGGTCTGGGCGTGCTGGTCGGGGGCCTGAAGCGGGTGCACTTCAAGGGTGGGACGCTCGCGTTGGTCATCCCGAGTGAGCGGGTGCGCGCCATTTTCGCCAAGACACGTTTGGCCAAGCTGTTCCGCATCCACGAGGACGTGTCGAGCGCGGTGACGACGCTTGCCGCCGACTACACGAAGGAAGGCATCGAACAGCGACGCGCGGCCATCGCGGAGCGCGCCGCCCGAAAGCGGCAGCCACTGGAGAAGGGCGTCATCGTCTCGGGCGAGTACACCTACGAGCACCTCTCCGAGGACATCACGCTGGTGAGCGTCCTGAGCAAGGATCTGGACGCCGAGATCAGCGTCTACACGGCGCCCGCCCTGCGCAAGGTGCTCGCCGATCTGGTGAACCAGGGACGGCACTTCCTGGTCGTGGATCTGACGTTCGTCGACTTCATCGACTCGACCGGACTCGGCGTCCTGGTCGGCTGCCTGAAGCGCCTGCGTCCGCACGACGGGGCGATAGCGGTGGTCGTGCCGGCCCTGCGCATGGAGAAGGCGTTCCGGATCACCGGACTGTCCTCTGTGTTTCCCAAGTTCGACACGGTGGATTCCGCAGTGGAGTTCCTCGGCCGACAGGTGCCCCGAGCGCATGTCTGACGCTGCGGACCGTCGGCGCACCGCCGTCCAATGGGACCCCGTCCGCCTGGGAGTTCACCCCGCCCCCGGCCCCGACGGCACCGTCGATCTGCCGTTGACGGAGTACCTGCCCCGCCCGCACGACGACATCCTGCGCCGGCGGCTGGCCCGCACGGCGGCCACGCACGGCGCCGTGTTCGTGCTGCTGGTGGGCCGTTCCGCGAGCGGCAAGACCCGCGCCGTCTACGAGGCGGTGGCCGCGGTCCTGCCCGACTGGCCCGTGGTGCGTCCCGTCGACGCCGACGAACTGGCCGCGGCGGACATCGGTCCGCGCACCGTGCTGTGGCTCGACGAGGCGCAGCGCTATCTGTGCGGAGCCGCCGGCGAGCGCTCGGCCCGGACCCTGGGGCGGCTGCTCGACCAGGTGGCGCCGCTCGCCGTGGTGGGCACGATGTGGCCGGAGACCCTGCGGCGACTGACCGAGAACAGCCGTGGCGACGGGGACGAAGCACCGCACACCCGGGCGTTGTTGACGGGTCGTCACGCCATGATCACGGTGCCGGACACGCTGCCCGGCGACGCCCCTGACGTGGCGGCGGCAGCGGCCCGGGACCCTCGCCTGGCGGCCGCCGTGCGTGCCGCGGGACCCGGCAACCGTGTGCTCCAACACCTCACCGGCGGGCCGGAGTTGGTCCGCCGCTGGGACATGGGCCCCGACCAGTGGTTCACCGCGCCCGAACACGCCGTCCTCACGGCGGCGGCCGAGGCACGCAGGCTCGGCCACGCCAGTGCCGTCCCGGCCAGGCTGCTGATGGAGGCCGCGGCCGGGTTCATGGACTCCACCGCACGCGCGACCGCGGGCAAGGAGTGGTTCCCGGCGGCGATCGGCGCGCTGACCGCCACCGGCGGCGGCCCCGCGCCACTGATCGCCGAACGGCACGAGCCGGGCGTCGGCGACCCCGACAGCTACCGCCCGGACGACTATCTGGAGCAGCACATCCGCCGGGTCAGGGCGCACCTCGCGCCCTCCGCCGAGTTCTGGACCGCCGCGGCCTGGGCCAGAACCCCCGATGACCTCTACGCCTTCGGCCGGGCCGCCGAACGGCGCCGCCGCTACACCTGCGCCGCCGCGCTGTACGAGAACGCCGTCGGGCAGGGCCAGGTCCGTGCCCGCGCCGCCTGGGCGGTGCTGCGGGAGCGAACCGACGGGCGGGAAGCCGCCGAACGGACAGCGGCGGGCGACCCCGCCGCCTGGGCGGCACTCGCCGTGTCGAGGGAGTCCGCGGGCGACGAGCCCGCCGCCTACGAGGCGTATCGCCGCGCGGCGGAGGCGGGCGACGCGTGGGCCTGGTCCGCCATGGCCCGGATCCGTCAGGAGGAGGGCGACCCGGCCGCCGCGGACGCCGTCGCGGCGCAGGCCGCGGCGGCGGGACAGCCGCTCGCCTGGCGGACGCTCGGCCGGATGCGCGCGGCCGACGGCCCCGCGGCGGCGGAGGCGTTCGAGCGGGCGGTGCGGGTCGGCGACGGATGGGGTCTGCTCGGGCTCGCCCAGGTCGCCCAGCGCGCCGGTGACCTCCCCGAGGCGGTGCGGCACGCCACGCGGGCGGCCGAGGCGGGCGTCACCGCGGCGTGGGCGCTGCTGGTACGGCTGCACTGGGCGCTCGGCGACGCCACGGCAGCCGTGGCCGCGGCCACCGGGGGAGCGGACGCCGAAAGCCCGGAAGGCTGGACCCGGCTCGCTCAACTGCGCCACGCCGACGGGGACTTGTCCGGTGCCGCCGCTGCCCACCGCGAGGCCGCGGCTCTCGGCGTCGGCGCGGCCTGGCGTGAACTCGCCCTGCTCGCCGAGGCGGACGGCGACCGCACCGCCGCCGAGGAGGCCGCCGCACAGGCGGTGCGCACCGGCGACCCCGAGGCCTGGACCGCCCTGGCCGAGGACCGGGCGGATCACGGTGATGACACGGGCGCCGCCCACGCCGCCGCCGAGGCGGCCCGCGCCGGCGACGTGGAGGCCTGGATCACGCTGGCCCGCGGCCGCGAACGCGCCAAAGACCTCGAGGGCGCGGAGCACGCCGCCGACCTGGCCGCCGACCGGGGCTCGCCCGCCGCGTGGGCCGCCCTGTCCCGGATGCGGGAGCGGGCGGGGGACCGGGTGGGATCGAGGCGCGCGGCGCTGCGAGCCGTCGCGCTCGGCGCCTTTGACACCTGGACCGCGCTGGGCCGCGTCCGCGAGGCCCTGCACGATCCCGCAGCCGCCGAACGCGCCTACCTCCGCGGCTGCGAGGCCGGAGACACGGAGGCGTACGCCGCCCTCGGCGCCCTCTACCTGGACCAGGGCCGCTCCACCGAAGCCTGCACCGCCTACCGCGCAGCCGTGGACGCCGGACTCCCCGACGCCTGGGAGGGCCTGCTGGCGGCACTGACCGCACAGACGCCGCGCGCCACGTCCGCGCAGACGGTGGAGCGACTGCGCAGGACGGGGCTCAGTCCCTGAGCGGGGGGCCAAGCCCCGCCAGGGGCGATAGCCTCGGCGCTGCCGGCGTCCAACGGGGAGGGGTCCGAGTATGCGAGGGCAGGACTGGGTCGAACGTGCGGGAGAGCTGTTCGAAGCGGCGATGTTCGGCGGGGACGCGACCGCGCTGGAGCGGTCCGACGAGGTGCTGGACGCGGTCGAGGCGCCGCTCGCGATGGCGCGGGGCAAGGCGATGCACGTCCGCTTCCTGAACGACCGCGAGGAGAACAGCCAGGAACTGGTGCTGTTCGAGCGCGCGGCCGAGTTGTACGCGCGTCTGGGAGACGCCTCGGGAGAGGCGGACGCGTTGTTCTGGATCGGCTGCTGGCACCAGGTGGTCAAGGGTGACGGCGCCACCGGCAGGCCGTACTTCGAGCGGTCGTACGCGCTGGCGAAGTCCGTCGACGACCGGCGGACGATGTCCTACGCGGTGCGCCATCTCGGATTCGCCGACAAGGACGCAGGGCACCTCGATCAGGCCCGCGAGCGGCTGGTCGAATCGGTGGCCCTGCGCCGCGAGATCGGCTTCAGGGCCGGGGAATCGGCCGGCCTGGTGGCGCTCGCCTACCTCGCGGCCGAATCCGGCGACCGGTCGGCGGCGTTCCGCCACCTCGACGAGGCCCAGTCGGTCGCCGAGAGCTGCGGTGCCGAGGCCGTGTCGGGGTGGATCGAGCAGGCCCGGACGCTCATCGGCTCCTAGACCCGGGCGGCCGACCCGGGGAGCGCTCGCGCCGTGCCCTACCCCAGCCGCAACTGCATCAACGTCAGATCGAACCACCGCCCGAACTTCGTCCCGGCCTCCTTCATGGTCCCCACGTGCTCGAACCCCCGCCGCTCATGGAGCCGGATCGACGTCACGTTGCCCGACTCGACGGCGGCGACCATGCTGTGCTGGCCCGTGGCGCGGGCGCGGGCGATCAGCGCGGTGAGCAGGGTGCCGCCGATGCCCAGGCCGTGGTGCTCGGCGCGGACGTAGACCGAGTCCTCCACCGTGTGGCGGTAGCCCTCCAGGGCCCGCCAGGGCGCGTAGGCCGCGTAGCCGGCGATCTCGCCGTCCACCTCCGCCACCAGCGCGGAGCCCCGGTCGAGATGGTCGGCGAACCAGGCCCGGCCCTCGGCGGGGGTGTGCGGGACCTGCGTCCACAGGGCCGTCGAGTACTCGACGGCGTGGTTGCGGATCGCGACGACGGCCTCGGTGTCCTCCGGCCGGGCCGACCGGACCGCCACACCCTCTCGCGTCTCGTATATTGGAATCATGTCCAATATGATAGATCCTCTCGTGGAGCGGATCGCCACCCGCATCCGGGACGAGCGGGAACGGCGCCGCTGGACGCTCGCGCAGCTCGCCGACGCCTCCGGGGTCTCCCGCGCGATGATCAACCGCATCGAGCGCGGCGAGAGCAACCCGACGGCCGTCGTCCTCGGCAAGCTGTCCGCGGCCTTCCGGCTCAGCGTCGCATCGCTGCTCGCTGAGGGCGAGGCGCATCCGGAGGCCGAGACGCCGGCGGGCGTGCGGCGAAGGGCGGAGGACGTCGAGTGGACCGACCCCGGGACCGGGTACCGGCGTCGCCAGATCACCGGCCCGCGCTTCCCCGCCGAGATCGCGGAGATCCAGCTGCCGCCCGGCGCCCGCGTCCCCTACCCGGCCGCCGCCTTCGCCTTCCTCCACCAGCTCGTCTGGGTGCTGGAGGGCCGGCTCACCTTCCAGGACGGCGACACCGTCCACGACCTCGGCCCGGGGGACATCGTCGAACTCGGCGAGCCCGCCCCGCGCGTCTTCACCAACACCGGTACCGACGCCTGCCGTTACGCGGTGGTCCTCAGCCGGACCGACCGCCCATGACCCGCTCCCCACGCCAGGGCGACACCGCGCACCGCGGCGCCACCGCCCTGCTCGCCGCCATGGCCGGTACGGCGATAGCCGACAACTACACCCTCCAGCCCGCCCTCACCGTCGTCGCCGCCGACCTGGACGTCCCGCTCTCCGCGATCAGCCTCGTCCCGTCCGCCGCGCTCGCCGGCTCGATGGCCGGGTTCGCCCTGCTGCTGCCCCTCGCCGACCGCGTCGCCCCGGGCCGCCTGGTCGCCGCCCACTTCACCGCCCTGGCCGCGGGCCTCGTGCTGGCCGCCACCGCCACCGACGCGGCCGTGCTGGTCGCCGCCCACCTGATCATCGGCGCCGCCGCCGCGGTCGCCGCCCAGGCGAACGTGATCGCCGGACGCCTGGCCGGACCCGGCCGCCGCGGTGCCGCCGTCGCGCTGGTCGCGACCGGACTGTCCGCCGGAATCCTGCTCGGCCGACTGGTCGGCGGCGCCCTCACCGACCTGATCGGCTGGCGCGCGATGCTCCTGGTCTGCGCCGCCCTCGCCCTGCTGTGCGCCGGTACGGCCGTCAGCCGCCTGCCCGGCGGCCGCCCCCGGGCCCGCGACCCCTACCGCTCCGCGCTGGCCGCGCTGCCCCGGCTCCCGCTGCGTGAGGCGAGACTGCGGCACGCCGTCGCCACCGGGGGCCTGTGGTACCTCGCCTTCACCCTGCTCTGGGTCGGCCTGGCGCTCTTCCTCGCCCGGCCGCCGCACTCCCTGGACCCCACCGCCATCGGTCTGTTCGGCCTGGCCGGGCTGCTCGGCTTCGCCGTACTGCCCTTCACCGGGCGCCTCGTCGACCGCCGAGACCCGCACACCGTGATGACCGTCGCCGTGGCGGTCGCGGCGAGCGGCGTCCTGCTGATCGCTCTCGCCCCGGACAGCGTGCCCGCCATCGCCGTGGGGCTGGCGGTGTTCGACGCGGGCTGCTTCGTCGCGCAGGCCGCCAACCAGAGCGTCGTCCTCGGCATCGACCCCGCCAACTCCGGCAGTTTCAGCGGCGCGTACCTGGTGCTGTACTTCGCCGTCGGCGCCCTCGGCACCGCCCTCGCCGGGCCGCTGATCGACGGCATCGGCCTGCGCGGCACCATGACCGTCGCCTTCGGCGCGCTGATCGCCGCCGCGCTGCTCGCGCACTTCGGACGAGTCGGGGAAACGGCGCCCAGCCCCTCGTACGAGTGAGACAAAATGGTGAGAGCCGGGGCAGACCAGGTGGCCTCCGGAAGAATACCGATCTCCGAGTCGGCGGCACCGTCAGGAGACACACGTGGAGTACTTCGATCTCGGCCCGCACGGCCGCACCGTCACCACCGCATCCCCGGAAGCACAGCTCTGGTTCGACCGGGGATTGACCTGGACGTACGCCTTCCACCACGAGGAGGCCGTGGAGTGCTTCCAGAAGGCCGCCGCGGCCGACCCCGACTGCGCCATGGCCCACTGGGGCATCGCCTACGCCCTCGGGCCGAACTACAACAAGCCCTGGGAGTTCTTCGACGAGCGGGACCTGGCGCGGACCGTCGAACGCACCCATGACGCCGTGGAGGCGGCCCACGCCAAGGCCGCCGGCGCCACCCCCGTCGAGCAGGCCCTGATCGGCGCCCTGCGCGCCCGCTACCCGCAGGCGAAGGCCGTCGAGGACTGCTCGGTGTGGAACGCGCCCTACGCAGACGCCATGCGCGCCGTCCACCGACTCGCCCCGGACGACCCGGACATCGCGACCCTCTACGCCGACGCGCTGATGAACCTCACCCCCTGGCAGCTGTGGGACCTGCACACCGGGCAGCCCGCCGAGGGCGCCCGGACCGTCGAGGCCAGGGAGGTCCTGGAGCGGGTCGTCGACGCGCCCGGCGGACGGCTGCACCCGGGCGTCCTGCATCTGTACATCCACCTGATGGAGATGTCCCCGACCCCCGAGGTGGCCCTGAACGCCGCGGACCGGCTGCGCGGACTCGTGCCCGCCGCCGGGCACCTGCACCACATGCCCTCGCATCTGGAGGTGCTGTGCGGCGACTACCGGCGGGTCGTCTCCGACAACACCGTCGCGATCCTCGCCGACGAACAGGTCCGCAAGCGCTCCGGCGCCATGAACTTCTACAGCCTGTACCGCGCGCACAACTACCACTTCCGGATCTACGGCGCGATGTTCCTCGGCCAGTCCCAGGTCGCGCTGGAGACCGCCGACCAGCTGGAGGCCGCCGTACCGGAGGAGCTGCTGCGGGTGCAGAGCCCTCCCATGGCCGACTGGCTGGAGGCCTTCCTCGCCATGCGGGTCCATGTCCTGATCCGCTTCGGCCGCTGGTCAGAGATCCTCCGACTGCCGCTGCCCGCCGACCCCGCGCTCTACAGCATGACCACCGCGATGCTCCACTACGCCCGTGGCGTCGCCCTCTCCGCGACCGGCCGCGTCCCCGAGGCCGAGGCCGAACAACGCCTGTTCCAGGAGGCGGCGGCCCGGGTCCCCGAGACCCGCATGCTCTTCAACAACACCTGCGCCGACATCCTCGCCATCGCCGCCGCGATGCTGGAGGGCGAACTGGAGTACCGCAAGGGCCGGTTCGACACCGCCTTCGCCGCACTGGAACGCTCCATCGACCTCGACGACAACCTCCCCTACGACGAACCCTGGGGGTGGATGCAGCCCACCCGGCACGCCTACGGCGCCCTCCTGCTGGAACAGGGCCGCATCGCCGAGGCGGAGGCGGTCTACCGGGCCGACCTCGGTCTGGACGGCACCCTGCCCCGGGCCTGCCAGCACCCCGGCAACGTGTGGGCGCTGCACGGACTCCATGAGTGCCTGATGCGCCAGGGCAAGCAGAGCGAGGCGGGCATCATCGCCCAACAGCTGCGCGTCGCCGCCGCGTTGGCGGACGTACCGATCGAGTCGTCCTGCTTCTGCCGCCTGGACACCAGTGCGGGCACGGGGGAGTGCTGCTCCGCATAGATGGGTGTCGGCCCCGATGGTCGCGGGCCTTCCGGGCGTGGCACGGTGACGTCGTACCGGCGAATCCGCCGCCACCCCGGAACCCCCGATCCAAGGAGAGCCACTCATCCACCCCCGCACGGTCGCCATGATCCCGACGGTCCACCGGCCCGAGGGGGTGAACCGTGGGACACGCTGACAGCCTTCTGGCCATGGGCGGGGCCTTCCTCGCCGCGGCCGTCCTGGCCCGGCTCGGCAGCCGTATCGGACTGCCCACCATCCCGCTGTTCACCCTCGCGGGCATCCTGCTCGGCCCGCACACCCCGGGACTCGTCATCGTCGAGGACCCGCACGACTTCGAGATGCTCTCGGCGCTCGGCCTGGTGCTGCTGCTGTTCTATCTCGGCCTGGAATTCCACCTGGACGACCTCAGGAGCGGCGGCCGACGGCTGCTGACCGCGGGCGGCGTCTATCTGCTGCTGAACGTCGGTGCCGGTCTCGGCTTCGGCTTCGCCCTGGGCTGGGGCACGCGGGAGGCACTCGTCCTGGCCGGGGTGCTGGGGATCTCCTCCTCGGCGATCGTCACCAAGATCCTCATCGATCTGGGCCGAATAGGCCGCCCCGAGACGCGGCTGATCCTCGGCGTCATCGTCGTCGAGGACATCTTCCTCGCCCTGTACCTGGCCGCGCTCCAGCCGGTCATCGGGGGTGCCGAAGGCGTCGGCGAGATGGTCCTCCAGGCCGCCAAGGCCTTCGGGTTCCTGCTGGCGCTGGCCGCCGTGGCCCGCTACGGCACCCGGCTGGTCGGGCGCGCGATCCAGGTCCGTGACGACGAACTGCTCGTCATCAGCTTCCTCGGCGCCGCGGTCCTCGTCGCGGGCGTCTCCGAGGTGCTCGGAGTCGCCGACGCCATCGGCGCGTTCATGGTCGGGCTGATCCTCGCGGGCTCGCCCTCCGGACCGCGCATCCGGGACCTGGTGCATCCGCTGCGCGACGCCTTCGCCGCGATCTTCTTCTTCGCCTTCGGGCTCGCGATCGACCCCGGCGACCTCGCGGGTGTGGCGCTCCCGGTCGCCCTCGCCGCCCTGCTGACCCTGGTCATGAACGTGATCGCGGGCCTGTGGGTGGCCCGGCTGTACGGCTACGGCCCCGGACCGGCCGCCGACATCGCCACGACCCTGGTCGCCCGCGGCGAGTTCGCGCTGATCCTCGCCGCGATGGCCGCGGGCGCGGGCCTCGACAGCCGGCTCGCGCCGTTCATCGCCGGGTACGTGCTGGTCCTCGCCGTCCTCGGCCCCGTCGCCGCGGGCCGCGCCCCGCTGCTCGCCCGCCTGCTCACCAGGGATCCGGTCCCCGCCGTCCGATGACCGCGCCCCTCTTGCCACCACCCCACCCAGGCGTTTCACTTGGCCGCACCTCCCACAGGAGAACACCCGAGCCCACCTGCAGAAGGGGTAGTTCTTTTGTCAGCGATCCGTGCCACCGCCGTCACCGCGGCGGGCTGTGCGGCGGTGCTCATCACCGCACTGCCGTCCTCGGCCATCAACTCCTACAACGCGACGCCCGCACCCGAACGCACCGAGGTCGGCGCGCTCGTCGCGACCTGGGACCACGACGACGACCCCGCCACCCCCGACCGGGTCGACTGGGTCTGCTCCGGAACCATGATCGACGCGGACACCTTCCTCACCGCCGCGCACTGCACCACCGACTGGCCGGACAACGTGCGCTTCTACGTCTCCCTCGACCAGGACGTGCAGTCCGCACTGGACACCTCCGCCACGACGTACCCGGGCGACCCGGCCGCCCAGGCGAACGCCGTCGCCGTCGAGGGCACCGCCCACAGCCACCCCGCCTTCCCGGGCCCCGCCTCCGACACCCACGACATCTCCGTGGTCGAACTGCCCGCGGCCAAGATGGCGTCCCGCTGGAGCTTCACCCCCGCCACCCTGCCCACGGCCGACCGACTCGGCGCGGGGACTCTGAACTCCACCGACTGGACCGTCGCCGGTTACGGCACCCAGGAGGCCGTCCGAGGACCCGGCGGCCACACCCATCCGGGCGGCGGCGTCCGGATGAAGGCACCGGTCACCTTCAACGCCCTCAACAAGTCCTGGGTCCGCCTCGGCATGACCGCACCCCAGGGCAACGGCGGCGCGTGCTACGGCGATTCGGGCGGCCCCAACTTCGTGACGCTGGACGGGAAGCGGATCCTGGCGTCCACCACGATCACCGGCGACACCCCGTGCTACGCCACGAACGTGACGTACCGCCTGGACACCCCGGGCGCCCGCGCGTTCCTGTCGCCGTTCGTGAATCTGCCCTAGGGCCTGTCGTTTGGATCAGGCCGGTTGCAGGAAGGGCGCAGTCCGGCAGGCCCGAGCGGGGTCTGGTGCGTGCAGCTGCAAGGCGGAGGAGGGCGTCGACGCGGAGCGTCGGCGACTGACGACAACGCGGCAGATGTGCGTGCCAGGGCCCGCGACGCCGGACAGATCCAAACGGCAGGCCCTAGGGCCTGCCCCTACGCTGCCGTCATGAGGGAAGCGGAGGAGGGATCGGCGGCCGTGGCGGCCCGCTTCACCGGTGGTTCGGTGGTCGGTGTGCGGCGGCTGTCCGGGACCCTCGCCGAAGTCGCCCTCGACGGCGGCGGGGTGGTCATGGTCAAGCGCGGTGACGGCGGCCCCGGCGCGACCCGGGCCGAGGCGGCGGGGCTGCGCTGGCTGGGCGCGGCGGGCACGGTCCGGGTGCCCGCCGTTCACGGGCATGACGAGGAGTGGCTGGTGACCGACCGGGTCCCGGCCGGTCGTCCGAGTCCCGAGGCCGCCGAGCGGCTCGGGCGTGGTCTGGCCGCGCTGCACGCAACGGGCGCGTCGGCGTTCGGTGCCCCGCCGCCCGGCGGTCCACGGGAGGCGTACATCGGACTCGCCCCGATGCGGAACGCCGAAGGCGCCGACTGGCCGCGCTGGTACGCGGAGCACCGGGTGCTGCCGTATGTGCGCGGGGCGGTTGACGCCGGCACCCTGAGCGTGGCCGAGGCCGCGGTCTTCGAGCGCGTCTGTGCCCGGCTGCCCGATCTCGCGGGGCCGCCCGAACCGCCGGCCCGGCTCCATGGGGATCTGTGGAACGGCAATGTGCTGTGGGGGGCCGACGGTCAGGCCTGGCTGATCGACCCGGCCGCGCACGGCGGCCACCGCGAGACCGACCTCGCCATGCTCCACCTCTTCGGCCTGCCCCATCTGGACCGCCTGCTGGCGGCCTACCAGCGGACGGCCCCGCTCAGCGAGGGCTGGCCGGCCCGCATCCCGCTGCACCAGCTCTTCCCGCTCCTGGTGCACGCGGTCCTCTTCGGCCGGGGCTACGCGGAACAGGCGCTGGCGGCGGCGCGCTCGGCACCGACGGGCTGAGGCGGTCGCTCAGACGGGGACGCGGAGGGTCTCCACGGCCCGGACCAGGGGCGCCAGTTCGGGGTTCCGCGCCGCTGCGTCGAGGGCCTCGCGGAGGGCGGACTCGTTGGTGGGGCGGGCCTCTTCGAGGAGCTTCAGCCCTGCCTCGGTGACATCCGTGTAGATGCCGCGGCGGTCGGTGGGGCAGAGGTAGCGGGAGAGCAGGCCCCGGTCCTCAAGCCGGGTCACCAGACGGGTGGTGGCGCTCTGGCTGAGCACGACCGCGTCGGCGACCTGCTTCATCTGGAGGTGGCCGCCCTCCCCGCTGTGCTGGCGGCTGAGCACGTCGAGCAGGGAGTACTCCCGCACGCTGAGGTCGTGCCCGGACTGGAGGGCGCGCTCGATGTGGGCCTCGATCCGCCCGTGCAGCAGCGATAGGGCGCACCAGCCCTGGGCGAGCGCGGTGAGTGCGGGGTCTGTGGCGGTCATGGGGCCGTCTCCTCCGTCCGGTGTGACTGTCACCCAGGATATGCCATCGGTGAAATTGTCGTCGTGCGCAAGTATAGCCCGTCTGCAATTATCTGGCGATACTCGCTGGCGCCGCCCCGCGCGCTCCCGCTAGCGTCAAGATCACCGACCGGCCGACACCGACGACCGGCGCCCCGCACGGAATGCGAACCCCGATGACCAGCCGCCCGCCCGCGACGACGACCCTCTGGCGCCCCACCGGACCCGAGGAGCTGGCCCTGGTCCGTGAGCTGGAGTGGCGCGCCTGGCCGCCGCGACTGCCGGAGCAGCCGATCTTCTACCCGGTCCTCAACGAGGAGTACGCGGTGAAGATCGCCCGCGACTGGAACGTCAAGCACAGCGGCGCCGGCTTCGTGACCCGCTTCGAGGTCGAGACCGACTTCCTCAGCCGCTACCCCGTCCAGCAGGCGGGCGGCAGGACGATCCTGGAGCTGTGGGTCCCCGCCGAGGACCTCGACGAGTTCAACACCCACATCGTCGGCACCATCGAGGTCGTGCACGAGTTCCGGCCCTAGGGCCTGTCGTCGCTCCATCGCGTGAAACGGTCCCGGCCTGCGGCGTTTCCGGTGAGGGCCGGGTAGGCATGTGGCCCGGTCCTCAACGATGGGAGCGGAGCTTTGAGGAAGCTCGGACACATGGGTGCCGTCGTCTCGCTAGCCGCGGCCGTGCTGGCCGGTCCGGTGCCCGTGGCGCATGCGGACGTCCCGGCGTGCGGGAGCCCGAAAGGCATCGGCAAGGCGCGGGGTGCCGCGTGCGTCGACAACGATCTCGACGGCAACAACATCGTCACCGTCGATGTGCACGGGTACGTGAACGGCAACTTCGTGGATGCCGTCTCCGTGCGCTATCAGATCCAGTACCGCACCTTGCGGAACGGGAACTGGTCGCGGTGGCTGCCCGCCCAGTCCGGCAGCATCCACGCGTCTCCCCAGAGCAGACGCGTGAACGGCCGTGTGTGGTCGCAGAGATACCCCGGTGACAACGTCGAATGGGGTGTCTCGGCACGCATGCGCGTCACCTACTCCGGCGCCGGCTACCGATGGAGCCCCTGGTCACAGGTGTTGACCTTCAGCCCTGAGTGAGGCCGGGGGCTCCTGGCTAGCGGGGCAGGTCGACCGAGACGTGTGCCGACAGGGCCTTGAGGAAGTCGGGTGCGTCGAAGGCCGCACCGGCCGACGCGACGCCCACCGCCGTCGTCTGCCCCGTGAGGATGCGGCGTACCGCCTCCACCGCGAGGGGCGCGGTCACCGCGTAGATGTCCTGGCCGCGCGCCACCGCACGCCGTTCCCGGCCCGCGGAGCGGATGACGACGTCGACCAGGAAGGTCTGGTCGGACCGGCCCTGTTCGTCGGACGCGGTCGGGGCCGGGGTGTCCGCGGCGAAGAGGTCCGCGGCGGCCTCGGTCGTCATGTACGTCCGTACCTCGGGAACCGTCAGATGGCTGGGCACGGTGACCACGTCGGCCATCGTGAACTCCGCGTACACCGACCGCGAGCCCAGCGGCTCCGGGAAGGGCCATTCCACGATCGACTGCGCGTCGTCGTGGTACTCCAGCTGCCCCTTGGCGTACCGGACCCGCTTGCCGCCGCGCCGCTCCCGGGACACATCGCCCGCGATCCGCGTCCCGGCGGTGGGGTGCCAGCCGCTCAGCCCGTACGCGACATGCACCTCGTCGGCGCTCGTCCAGTCGCCCATCGCGGCCGTGACCAGGAGGTCGCCGAGTCCGCCGTAGAAGGCCATCGCGGGTACGACCAGGGCTCCCGCGGCACGGGCGCGCTCGTCGAAGTGGGTGAAGGTGTCGTCGTTGGCCTCGATCTCGGCCGCCACGTCGACATAAGGGATCCCGGCGCGCAGGGCGGCCTCGATCACCGGCCCCGCGGTCGTCGCGAACGGACCCGCCGCGTTGATCACGGCCGCCGTGCCGGCCAGCGCGCGGTCCAGTGCGGCCGCGTCGTCCACCGACGCCGGACGCAGCTCCAGACCCGGCGCGGCCGACGCCCGCAGCTTCTCGGGGTCACGGCCGGACAGCACCGGCACGAATCCCCGGTCCAGCAGCTCCGCCACCACGAACCGCCCGGTGTGCCCGTACGCGCCGAACACCGCGACCTTCTGACCCGGTCCCATGACCACTCCCCGCTGTCGTCCGTTCCGATGAGGTAATCCTGGCCGGAAAGTCGGCCCCCGCGTGAGTGTCTGGAACGACACTGCCCATACAATTCCGGACATGGATTCCGTGGCGTTCGCCCTCACCGACGGCATGCTGCACTTCGAACTCTCCGTGGCCCAGGAGGTGTTCGGATCCGCCCCCGACGCCATCCCCGGGCCCTGGTACGACATGAGCGTGTGCGGGCCCGGCCCGGTGCGGGTCGGACGCTTCCTGCTGGAGCCCGATCACGGGCTCGACCGGCTCGCGCGGGCCGACACCGTGATCGTCCCCGGCTGGGCGGACATCGACGTCGATCCGCCCGCCGACCTGGTCGACGCGGTGCGCGCGGCGCACGAGGCGGGCAGCCGCGTGGCGTCCCTGTGCACGGGCGCGTTCGTGCTGGCCGCCGCGGGCCTGCTGGACGGCCTGCGCGCCACCACGCACTGGGCGCACACCGACGCCCTCGCCGCCCGCCATCCCCGGGTGGAGGTCGACCCGGACGTGCTCTACGTCGACAACGGCACCGTGCTCACCTCGGCGGGGAAGGCCGCCGCGCTGGACCTGTGCCTGCACCTGGTCCGTCTGGACCGCGGGTCCTCCGTCGCCAACACCGTCGCCCGCCGGCTCGTCGTGCCGCCGCACCGGGCCGGTGGCCAGGCCCAGTTCGTCAGCACACCGGTGCCCGAGCGCGACGACCACCCGCTGGCCGACCTGCTGCCCTGGGTGATGGAACGCCTCGACGAGCCGCTGACCGTGGAGGACCTGGCCCGCCGGGCCCGGACCAGCTCACGCACCCTGGGCCGGCACTTCCGCGCCGCGACCGGCACCACCCCGCTGCAATGGCTGCTCAACCAGCGCATCCGCCGCGCCCAGGAACTGCTGGAGACCTCCGACGACAGCGTCGACGCCATCGCGACAGCCACCGGCATGGGCACCGCCACGACCCTGCGCCGCCACTTCAACCGCACCCTGGGCGTGCCCCCGGACGCCTACCGGCGCACCTTCCGCGCGTCCCGCGCGGACGGCGACCTGGGGGCCCGGGCGTAGGGCGCCCCGCGCCCTTGCGCAGGCCGGAGATCACCGGGACGCGCGTCGGTCGCGGACGCTCAGGGCGATGACCGAGACCAGGAACCAGAAGGCACCGAAGGCGGAGTATCCGACGAGGGCGGACAGGCCGCTTGTGTCCGAGGCGGACATGGCGGCGAAGGAGGCACCGGCGAGGACGGAGAGGCTGCCGCTGATGACCATGGGCCACTGGGCGCCGACGGTGCGTCGGCGGCGGACCGCCACGACGAGCTGGATCGCTCCGGAGAGGAGGGCCCAGACGCCGAACACCAGCAGGGCCGTCGCGACGGTGGCGAAGGCGGCGGCGATCATCCCGGCGGTGGCGGCGAGGCCGAGCACCACGTTGGTGGCGCCGACGCGGTCCAGGGAGCCGGTGCCGGCCAGGCGCTGTTCGAGGAGCGTGGCGATGGCGTCCCACAGGGGGTAGACGACGAGCAGCGCGGCCGCGATCGCGGTGGGCTCGTCCGTCGACACGAGCGAGGCGGAGGTCGCGAGGACGAGTGCCACCCAGATCAGCGAGAAGGCGACTCGGATCAGATAGAGCGAGCGGAGCCCGGAGGACGTCGTCGAGGGTGTGGTCGTACGCGAAGGCGCGGTGGTGGTCCGAGTCATCGGGAGTCCCGTTCGGTGATCGTGGCGGTGTGAGACGGTCGCCTCGATGAGGAGTCTCAGCGGCTTCGGGAGGGGCCGCGTACTTCGAGCGAAGTAGATCCGCCCTTCATTTGCGTCTACATCATTCGAAGTACACGGCCGCGGCCCAGGTGGATGAGAATCGGGCCATGGGCAAGGCGCACAACCATCACGACGGTCCCGTGGCACCCCTGTGGGTCCGCCGCCCCGAGGTGCTGCATCTCGTCGCGTACGCGCTGGCCGCGCTGGTGTTCACCGGGCAGATCGTGGCGGTGGTCGTGCGCGGGTCGGACTGGCCGACGGCCCTCTCCGTGCTCCTCGCCGGTGGCGGTGTCGCCCTCTCCTGGTGGCGGCCGTGGACGGGCCTGGTCGTGGCGAGCGCGGCGTCCTTCGCCGTCACAGCCGTGGGCCACGACCCCCTGTCGGTGTGGATGATGGCCGTGCTGGTGCTGTTCTCGGTCACCCTCAGGGGGAAGCAGCCGCTGGCCGGGATCGGCATCGTGGCGGCGTTCCTCCTGGGGGCGTTCATGACGGTGGGAGGATTCCGTGGCGGCGCGGTCGTGGGAGCCGCCGCCCTCTTCTCCGCCGTGGCGGGAGGCGCGACCGGCGCCGCGCTGCGCATCCACCGAGAGCACTGGCTGACCCTGGAGGAGCGGGCCGAGAGTGCCATCGCCACCCGCGAGATCGAAGCCACCCGACGGGTGACCGAGGAACGGCTGCGCATCGCCCGGGACCTCCACGACGTCATCGGCCACCAGGTCGCGATGCTGAGCATGCATCTCGGTGCCGCGGAGATCGGGCTGCCCGAGGACGCCGAGCCCGCCCGGCAGGCCCTCGTCTCCGCCCGGTCCAGCGCCCGCACCGTCGTCGTGGAGACGCAACGGATCCTCGCGCTCCTCCGCCTCGGGGACACCCGAACCGACGACGAGACGCTCCGGCCGACCCCGGCGCTCAGCGGCCTGGCAGGTCTGGTCGCCTCCTTCGAGAGCATCGGTCTCGAAGTCCGGCCCTCCATCGACCTCCCCACCGGTTTCGTGGAGCCAAGCGTCGGCGTGACCGTCTACCGGGTCGTCCAGGAAGCACTCACGAATGCCTACCGGCACGGCGAAGGGGCGGCGACGGTGGAGGTGTGCGAGCGCGACGGCAGAATCTGCGTCACCGTCGAGAACCGCGTCGGCCGTTCAGCGCAGGCTTCCGGCGGCGGGCTCGGACTGGTGGGGATGCGCGAACGCGTCGAGTCCTCCAGCGGGCGGCTGACGATCGACAGTGACGAGGGGCGATTCCGGGTCCACGCGGAGTTCAGCCCCCTGGGAGCGGCCGTATGACGACGCGGATTCTGATCGTCGACGACCAGGCCGAGATCAGGGCCGGGATCCGGGCGATGCTCCGGCTCGACCCGGGTCTCGTCGTCGTGGGCGATCTCTCCGACGGACTCCAGGTGGCCCCCTTCCTCCGGGAGCACCCCGTCGACCTGGTCCTGATGGACATCCGGATGCCCGGCATCGACGGTGTCGAAGCCACCCGCCGGATCCGCAAGGAGCACCCGCCGGAAAAGCTGCGGGTGATCGTGCTGACCACCTTCGACCAGGACGACATCGTGCTAGCCGCCCTGCGCGCGGGCGCCAACGGCTTCCTCAGCAAGACCGTGAGCCCCGCTGAACTCGTCGCCGGAATCACCGAGGTCGTCGGCGGTGGCGGCGCGCTGTCGGCCGCCGCGACGGCCGCGCTGATCGGTCATATGACCGACAGCCCGCCCCCGGTGATCGACCAGGAACTGCTGCGCCGCTTCGACGCGCTGACACCCAGGGAGCGGGACGTGGTCGTCCTCGTCGCGAGCGGTCTCGGCAACGACGAGATCGCGGCCCAGATGTCCGTTTCCCCGTTCACCGTGAAGACGCACGCGGTGCGGGCCATGACGAAGGTCGGCGCACGCGATCGGGCGCAGCTCGTCTCGTTCACCTTCCGGGCCGGCCTCTACCGTTCCTGATCAGTGAGCAGGAGTGAGTCTTGGACCCAGCCCTGGTCACTGCGGACATCCCGAACGGTTTTGGATGTCCTGGTCGCCCGCGTTCGCTCCGCGTCCGGCTGCACGGATCGTGTCCGTGGTCCGGGAATGCGGGGGCGGGTTTCCTCACGCCTGCGGTCACGTGGTCGGGCCTGGGCGGTCCGATGCCCCTGCACATCACTCTGGTGTGCAGGGGGCGGTGTCGTCCGTCGCCGGATCGCGTGTCCGAGGGCGCGCCTCCCGATCGCCACCGAGGCGGCGGCGTGTCGGGAAGTCTTACGGTTTTTGCTGGTCAGCGGTTTCTGCCAGTGCTGTGCGCCCCACATCGAGGTGTAGGCGGGATCGACGGCGATCACGCTGATACCGGCCTCCGCGCACATCGACAGCAGGCGGGCGCGGAGGCGGCCGGTGGGGATGCCGGAGATGAGCTGCCGGAACTTCTTCCTCGGGCCGTGCATCTCGCGGGTTGTGGAGTCGGTGAAGTCGAGGTCTTCGATGGCGATGGCCTGCACGCCCGTCGTCCTGGCCCAGTGCAGAAGCCGGGTGAGAGCGTGGCGGACCTGCGCGTCCCGGTGGTCGGCGGTGCCGCTGAGGTCGTAGTCGAGGCGGCGGGGGCTGCCGGTCGGGTTGCCGTGCTCGTCGAGCAGCCACGCGGCCAGATGGTCCGCGTTCGTGTCGACACCGATCACACCGTCGGGGCGCAGGGCGTCCAGCGGGATCACGGGAAGGTCTTTGCGGGTCCAACTGGCGTCGAGGTACCAGCGGTCACGGGTCACGTCGAGGTGGATGCGGTAGGCCACGGCCCGGTTCTCTTCGATCCGGTCGCGCCACTCCTCGCCACGGTGCGGGAACGACACCTTCGCGGCGAGGACGTACCGGCCGCGCTTCGCGTTGGCCAGATCAGCAAGCGGCGCCGGAAGTTTGATGCTGATCTCGCCGTCGGGGGTGACGCGGATCGTCTCGTTGCCCTGCCGTTTGCCGGACTCGCCGTCAGCGGTCAGGAACCAGCGGGTGGCCTCCCACTGCTGACGCCAGGCGGTCTCGGTCAGCTGGGCCGCGTCCAGGTTGTGGCGGGTGTTGAGGAGTCGCCTGCCGCCGCGTACGACGCAGACGCGCCCGGCTTCACGCTCGGCGCGTACCTGCTCGTAGCGGTCTTCGAGGACTGCCAGGCGGCGGGTCTTGGCGAACCACTCGCCCCTGGAGCGGTAGCCGCCTGGCTTCCCCCTGCAGCCCCTCTCCCCGATCGGCAGCGACAGCCGGTGCCGCACCGTCGCGATGCCGGCGTCCAGCGATTGCAGGTGAGCGTGTTGGGCGCGGCGGGACAGGCCCCACTGGTCGTGGGTGTGGGAGGTGACCGAACCCGCCCACCGCGATGACGAGGCGGCCGTCAGCTCCCGCTTCCGCTCAGCCCACGTATCGGTGGAATGGTCCAGGCCGTCACGGCAGCGGCGGGCCAGATCCGCGGAAGCCAGCCGACCCATGTGAGCGCCCACGGCCCGCAAGACCTGCTCATCCTGCACAGTGAAGCCCTTGAGCCGGTCCCGGATGCTGACACCGGACGGGCCGTCGGCGACAAACGGCCGGGCAATCTGCCTGAGCGGCTTCTTCTCAGCCATGCCCGGCAGTCTCCAGCGCCTTCCTGGCGCGGAACTTCGCCGATCCCCGGCCGTACAGGCGGGCACAGAACGACGTCAGCACATCCACGATGTCCTGCACCAGGTCGTCTTCGACCTCACCGTCATCCAGCACCACCAGGCGACGCCCGGTCGCGAACAGGACGGCCTCGACGAGTTCGACGTTCATCCGGCCGAGACGGTCCTTGTGCTCGACCACGACCGTGGTCACGGCGGGTCGGCCAGCAACCGCTTCGCCTTCGGCCGGGCACCGTTCACTCCCGAGGCGATCTCCGCCTCCACCCGCACGACGCGGTGACCGGCCTTGACCGCCCACTGCGACAACCGGGCAACCTGACGCTCCAGATCAGCCTTCTGGTCATGGCAGGAGACACGGGCGTACAGGCCCAGACCACCGACCGCCTCCGGCGCCGCGGCAGCGTCGATGTTCACCAGGATCGTGCGCGGCCCGACCCGCTCAGCCGGTACCGGAAGCGTCCCCTCACGGAACCAGCGATACGCGGTCTGCGGATGCACGCCCTGCGCCTTCGCCCACTCCGTCAGATTCACACTCCAACAACGACACTCACTCATGCATGGTGACGCTCACTCACTCGACGTCGAGAACCATCAGTTGACCATCCCTGACGAGCGCGGTATCGAAGGGCCGCTACTGAACGGCCTTGGGACGCATCATCACGATGTCGAACTCCACCACCCGCCCGGTCGCCGCCTCCCTGGTCACCGGGTACATGCCGGTGATCTCGAAGCCGCCGTCCTCGTACGCGGCCACCGCCTCGCTCATCGGCGGGCTGCCCTCGTACAGCCGCAGCACGGCGACCTCCGACTGAAGGCCCACGAAGTCGGCGATCCGCTCCCCGGCCCCGGCGAACACCTCCAGGTCGTAGCCCTGGGTGTCCATCTTCAGGAAGGGGCGGGGGTCCTCGATGCCGTCGAGGGCCTCGTCGAGTACGGCGTCCAGGCGCCGGACGCGGATCTCCTCGGTGCGGGTGGTGTGGAAGCGCTTGTAGCGGTCGCGGCCGTAATCGCTCGCCGGGAGCAGGGAGTTCATGGTGTTCCAGCCGACATGGATCTCGGCCGTGGTGTCCTCGCGGCCCAGTCCGCAGTGGTGCACCTGCCACTTCGGATCGCGCGCGGCCGCCTCGCTCAGCTTGGCGAAGGCGTCCTCGGTGGGCTCGAAGGAGACGATCCGGCCCCGGTAGCCGTGCTTGCGCAGCCGCTTGGCGTACTGGCCGCGGTTGGCGCCGACGTCCAGGACGCAGTTGACGCCGTACAGGTCGAGCATGGCGCCGACGTGCTGGGTGCCCAGGTACTCGGCCGCGGCCATCTGGAGCTTGCGCTCGTCCGCCGCCGACGTCTCGCCGAGAACCAGCCGAGCCCCGCTCTCGCCCAGCGGGACGCTGGTCCAGCCCCCGGACGCGCGGTCGCGTGAGACGAGCCAGGCGTCCTTGCCCGCGGGTTTCACCGTGTACCGGCCGCGCCGGGAGACCAGCGCGGTCCCCGGGGCCAGGTCCGTCACCCGTACGCCGAAACGGGGCATCAGCTGGAGCAGTCTGCGGTAAAGGGTCTGCATCCGCCCACCCTGGCAGAGATGACCGGAATCGGTCCCCTGTTTGAACGCATTTCAACGGTCGGATGGCGTACCGGAGTTGTCGCTTGACTTGGAGGGCGCTCGAAGAACTAGCGTCATCCGCGTCGATGACGGTCGGGGCGAGCGGAGACGGACATGCGGGTCGGCGTGCACATCAACCGGTTCGAGCACCCCGGGGGCGGCCCCGCGCTGGGTGCCGAGCTCGCCGCGGCGGGACGCGCCGCCGAGGCGGCCGGGCTGGGCTGGCTGTCGGTGATGGACCACTACTTCCAGATGGAGACCAACGGCGGCGCCGAGGCGCCCATGCTGGAGGCCTACACGACCCTCGGCTTCCTCGCCGGCCACACCTCCACGGTCCGGCTCGGCGCGCTGGTCACCGGAGTGACCTACCGCCATCCCGGACTGCTCGCCAAGATCGCCACCACGCTCGACGTGCTCTCCGCGGGCCGGGCCACCCTGGGGATCGGAGCGGCCTGGTACGACCGCGAACACCGGGGCCTGGGCGTGGAGTTCCCGCCCGTCGCCGAGCGCTTCGAGCGCCTCGACGAGACCCTGCGGATCTGCCGCCAGATGTGGGACCCGGCCGACAACGGGCCCTTCGAGGGCCGCCACTACCGGCTCGCCGAGACCCTGTGCGTCCCGGCGCCGGTCAGCAGCCCCCACCCGGAGATCATGATCGGCGGCGGGGGAGAGAAGAAGACCCTCCGTCTGGTCGCCCGGCACGCCGACGCGTGCAATCTGTTCGCGTCCAGCCCGGAGGAGATCGCCCACAAGCTCGACGTGCTGCGCCGCCACTGCGACACCGAGGGCCGGGACGAGGCCGCGATCCGCCGGACGGTCCTCTACGTCGGGGACGCCGTGAACGAGGGCGACCTCGACACCTTCACCCGCGACATCACCGGCTACACCAAGCTCGGCATCGACACGGTGATCCTCGCCCCGAGCACCGGGGAGGCGGCGGCGTTCATCGAGGACTTCGCGGCCCCGGCGGTGCAGCGGCTGGCCGAGCTGGACTGACCCCCCTGACATGCCGGAGCGGGGCGGGAACCGTCGGTCGGTTCCCGCCCCGCCCCAGGTGTCCGCCTACGCGGCGGCCGCCGCGTCCGCGTGGCCGTGCACGCGCGCGATGACCTCCGTCAGCTGGGCCGCGACCTCGGTGTCGTCGGCCGGGTGGGTCTCGGCGAAACGGGTCACGGAGCCGGGGATGGAGAGCTTGATGTCCTCCAGCACCTTGCCGCCCGCGATGCCCACGGCCTTGCGGGCCTCGTCCTGCGCCCACACACCGCCGTACTGCCCGAACGCGGTACCGACCACGGCGACCGGCTTGCCGCCGAAGGCGCCGGCGCCGTACGGCCGCGACAGCCAGTCGATGGCGTTCTTCAGCACGGCCGGAATCGTGCCGTTGTACTCGGGAGAGAACAGCAGGAAGGCGTCCGAGGACTGCGCGGCCGCACGCAGCCTGGCGGCGGGCGCCGGGACGCTGCCCTCGACGTCGATGTCCTCGTTGTAGAAGGGGATCTCGGCCAGGCCCTCGAAGAGCTCGACCTCGGCGCCCTCGGGTGCCAGCTTCACGGCCGCCTCGGCGAGCTGGCGGTTGTGCGAGCCGGTACGGAGGCTGCCGACGAGCGCGAGGATGCGAACAGACATGGGAACTCCAGACGCGAAACAAGGGGCGGGGAGAGCAAGCGGACCGGGGTCCGTTTCGTTTCTAGCACCTTAAGCGGACCGCGGTCCAGTTTCATTCCCGATGCTTTACGCTGGCTTCATGTCCGCGTCCCTGCCCCCCTTCCCGCTGCCCCAGGAGCCCGTCGACGAGCCCACGCTGCTCCAGCTCGGCTCGCCGGACGAGGAGCCCTGCCTGCGCGCCGACGCCGCCCGCAACCGGGCCCGGCTGCTGGAGGCCGCGGCCCGGCTGGTGGCACAGCACGGCGCGGCCGGGGTGACCATGGAGGCGGTGGCCGCGGCGGCCCAGGTCGGCAAGGGCACGGTCTTCCGCCGCTTCGGCGACCGCACCGGCCTGCTCACGGCCCTGCTCGACCACTCCGAGAAGAACTTCCAGGCCGCGGTCATCACCGGCCCCGCACCCCTGGGGCCCGGCGCGCCGCCCCTGGACCGGCTGAAGGAGTTCGGCGTGGCGCTGCTGCGCCGGTCCGCCGACGAACTGGAGCTCCAGCTCGCCGCCGACCCCGGCCCGGAGCGCCGCTACTCCAACGCGCCCCGCCGCTTCCTGCGCGGCCATGTCCTGATCCTGCTGCGCGAGATAGTCCCCGACGCCGACTGCGAACTGCTCGCGCTGACGCTGATGGCGTATCTCGACCCCGCGACGATCCACTACCGCACCGTGATCTGCGGTATGCCGGCCGACCGCGTCGAGGCGGGCTGGCTGGACCTGGTCGACCGCATCACCCGTTCCGTGCCGCCCTGTTAGGCCGGACGGCCCCGCCCGGACGGCCGTTCACAGCTTCTGCAAGGATGCGGTGCGTCATGGTGCAGATACCGAATACACCGCGTTCCGTGCCCACGAGCGCCGATGTGGCCCGCCTGGCCGGAGTCTCGCGCGCGACCGTCTCCTACGTGCTCAACAACACCAGCGCCGTACGGATCAGTGAACCCACCCGGCGCCGGGTGCACGAGGCCGCCAAGGAGCTGGGGTACGTCCCGCACGCGGCGGCCCGCTCCCTGCGCGCCGGACACAGCCGTATGGTCCTGATGCCCGCCCCCGCCGTCCCCGTCGGCCCCCTCTACAGCCAGTTCATCAGCGACCTCCAGTCGGCCCTCGGCCGCCTCGACTACACGGTCGTCCAGTACGGCAGCGTCGGCCTGCACGGCGACGAGGCCGCCCGCGCCTGGGCCGAGCTGCGCCCGGTCGCCGTCCTGGTGCCCGGCTCCGGACTCGGCCCCCAGGGGGTGACGGTGCTCAAGCGCTCCGGCGCCCGGGCCGTGGTCACCGTCGGCCCCGAGTGCGTCGAGGGCGCCCATGCCCTCCAGATGGACCATTCGGCGGTCGGTTTCAGTGCGGCACGCCATCTCTACGAGCGCGGCAGGCGCCGGATCGGCGTCGTCGTGCCCGCGGAGGGCGGCCTGGAGGTCTTCTCCGGGCCCCGGCTCGACGGTGTGCGCCGGGCCCTGGCCGGCACCGACGCCACCGTGACGGAGCTGCCCCTCGCCTACGAGGAGGAGGCCGCCGCCCGGCTCGCCGCCGGATGGCGTGAGCGGGGCCTGGACGCCGTGTTCGCCTACAACGACGAATACGCGATGCTGCTGATGAGAGCCCTCCAGGACGAGGGTCTCGGCGTCCCCGCGGACACGGCCGTCATCGGCGCCGACGACCTGATGCTCGGGCGGCTCCTCAGACCGCGTCTGAGCACGGTCCATATCGAGCTGCCGTCCGGCCGTGACCTGGCCGAACTGGTCGACCGGGCGGTGCGCGACCCCGCTGCGGTGCCCGAGACGCACAAGGTCCTGGGAGCATCGGTGGTGCACCGCGACTCCAGCTGACGCACGGGAGGCACCGCAATGCGTACGACCGTCGGCATCATCGGCGGCGGCCCGGCCGGGCTGCTGCTGGCCCGGCTGCTGCACCGCGCGGGGGTCGGCTGTGTGGTCCTGGAGATCCGGACCCGTGAGTACGTCGAGCACCGCCAGCGGGCGGGGATGCTGGAGCAGGGCACCGTCAACGCCCTGCGGGAGGCCGGGGCCGCCGACCGGCTGAACGCCGAGGGTCTGGTCCATCACGGCATCGAGCTGCGCTTCGCACGCGAACGGCACCGTATCGACTTCCCGACCCTGACCGGCGGCCGCACCGTCACCATCTACGCCCAGACCGAGATCGTGAAGGACCTGGTCGCCCTCCAACTGGCCGAGGGGCCACCGCTGTTGTTCGAGACACGGGCCCTGGCCGTGGAGGACGCCGAGAGCGAGCGGCCCGTCGTACGGTTCGTGCGCGAGGGCCGGGAGGAGACGCTGAGCTGCGACTGGGTGGTCGGCTGCGACGGCTTCCACGGCGTGGCGCGCGAGGCGATCCCGGCCGCCGTGAGCCGCACCTACGCCCACGACCACCCGTATGCCTGGCTCGGGATCCTGGCCGAAGTGCCGCCGTCCTGCGAGGAGTTGATCTACGCGCGCGGTGAGCGCGGCTTCGCCCTGCACAGCATGCGCTCGCCGTCCGTCTCCCGGCTCTACCTCCAGGTGCCGGTCGGCACCGAACTGGAGGAGTGGCCCGACGACCGGATCTGGGACGAGCTCGCCGCCCGCTTCGCGATCGACGCCGACTGGACCCTCGCCCGCGGGCCGGTGACCTCAAGATCCGTGACCCCGATGCGCAGTTACGTCCACGAGCCCATGCGCCACGGCCGCCTGCTGCTCGCCGGGGACGCCGCCCACATCGTCCCGCCGACCGGCGCCAAGGGCCTCAACCTGGCCGTTTCCGACGTCCGCATCCTCAGCCGCGCCCTCACCGCCTGGTGTTCCACAGGCGATACACAACTGGTCGACAGATACTCGGAACTGTGTCTTTCCCGCGTGTGGCAGGCGACCCGTTTCTCTTATGACATGACTAAGATGTTGCACGCTCAACCAGACGGGGATGCGTTCGACCAGCGGATGCAGCTCGCACGTCTGCGCCGGATCACCGCATCCCGCCACGCGGCCGCCGAACTGGCGGCGAACTACACGGGACTTCCGCTCCCCGAGTGGGTCCCGCGGTGACCGAACGGAGAGCCCTCATGGCGTTGCTCGACCCCACGTCCTGGCAGCCCCGCCCCCTCAAGGGCGGCGAGCACACCGTCACCGAGCCCGCCACCGGCGAGGCCCTCGGCACGGTCGCCCTGGCCGCCGCCGAGGACGTCGCCCCGGCCGCCGAGGCCGCCCGCGCGGCGCAGACGGAGTGGGCGCGTCTGCCGCACTTCGTGCGCGCCGGGGTCCTGCGCCGGGCCGGGGACCTGTTCACCGCGCACGCCGACGAACTGCGCGCCTGGCTGGTGCGGGAGTCCGGCTCCATCCCCGGCAAGGCCGACTTCGAGCTGCACGTCGCCGCCCAGGAGTGCTACGAGGCCGCCGCCCTCGCCTCCCGCCCGGCCGGGCAGGTCCTGCCCAGCGAGGCGCCCCGGCTGTCCTACACCCGCCGCGTCCCGGTCGGCGTGGTGGGCGTGATCGCCCCGTTCAACGCCCCGCTGATCCTCTCCATACGCTCCGTCGCCCCCGCGCTCGCCCTCGGCAACGGCGTCGTCCTCAAGCCCGACCCGCGCACCGCGGTCTGCGGCGGCCTCTCCCTCGCCGCGGTCTTCGCCGAGGCGGGCCTGCCCGAGGGGCTGCTGCACGTCCTGCCCGGCGGTGCGGAGACCGGCGCCGCCCTGGTGGCCGACCCGCGGGTGCCGGTGATCTCCTTCACCGGCTCCACCGCCGCCGGCCGGGCTGTCGGCGAGACCGCCGGACGCCACCTCAAGCGCGCGCATCTGGAGCTGGGCGGCAACTCCGCCCTGATCGTGCTGGAGGACGCCGACCTCGACGCGGTGATCTCCACCGCCGCCTGGGGATCCTTCTTCCACCAGGGCCAGATCTGCATGACGACCGGCCGCCACCTGGTCCACCGGTCGCTGTACGCGGAGTACGTGGAGCGGCTGGCCGCCAAGGCCGACTCGCTCGCCGTCGGCGATCCGCACCGCGACCAGGTCCACCTCGGCCCGCTCATCGACGCCGGCCAGCTGAACAAGGTGCACGGCCTGGTCGAGGCCAGCGCCGCCCAGGGCGCCAAACTGGCCGCGGGCGGCACCCACGACCAGCTGTTCTACCGGCCCACGGTCCTGGCCGACGTCGCCGACGACACCCCCGCCTACGCGGAGGAGGTGTTCGGCCCCGTGGCGCCCGTACGGTCCTTCAGCACCCTCGACGAGGCCGCCGGCCTCGCCGCAGCCAGCGCCTACGGCCTGTCCCTCGGCATCGTCACCGGCGACGCCGCCCGCGGCCTGGACCTCGCGGAGCGCATCCCGACCGGCATCGTGCACATCAACGACCAGACCGTGAACGACGAAGCGGTCGCCCCCTTCGGCGGTACGGCGGCCTCCGGCACCGGCGCCCGCTTCGGCGGCGAGGCCAACCTGGACGCCTTCACCGACGTGCGCTGGACGACGGTGCGCGGCGACGTGGCGCCGTACCCCTTCTAAGGATTTCGAGGGTGCCTACTCGCCGTTCTGCTCGGCCTGCGCCTGCTGGGCGGCCACGGCCTTGCGGACCTCGTCCATGTCGAGCTTGCGGGCCTGTCCGATGACGTCCGTCAGGGCGGCCTCGGGCAGGGCGCCCGGCTGCGCGAACACGGCGACCTGGTCACGCACGATCATCAGCGTCGGAATCGACTGGATACCGAAGGCCGCGGCCAGCTCCGGCTGCGCCTCGGTGTCCACCTTGCCGAAGACCAGGTCCGGGTTGTCCTCCGCCGCCTTCTCGTAGACCGGGGCGAACTGCCGGCACGGACCGCACCAGGACGCCCAGAAGTCGATCAGGACGAACTCGTTGTCCGTGACCATCTGGTCGAAGTTGTCCTTGGTGAGCTCCACGGTGCTGCTCATGGCGTGTTCCCTCTTCCTGTGTCGGGGCGAAGCCGTCGGCACAACACGGCCGGACGGGCAGGTATTCCGTGCGCGGACAGTCACGCATCGGCGCACGTACCCGTGTGGCCACGGCGCACACCACCCACCAGACTGACCCCATGACGGAAACGGAATCCATCGCGTACGACGTCGTAGTACTCGGAGCCGGTCCCGTGGGGGAGAACGTGGCCGACCGCACCCGTGCGGCCGGTCTGTCCACCGCGGTCGTGGAGAGTGAACTGGTCGGCGGTGAATGCTCGTACTGGGCGTGCATGCCCAGCAAGGCCCTGCTGCGCCCGGTCATCGCCCAGGCCGACGCCCGCCGCCTGCCCGGCCTCGCCGCCGCGGTGCAGGGCCCCCTCGACACGGCGAAGATCACGGCCCGGCGGGACGCGTTCACCTCCCACTGGAAGGACGACGGTCAGGTCGGCTGGCTGGAGGGCATCGGTGCGGACGTCCACCGCGGCCACGGCCGGATCACCGGCCCCCGCGAGGTCACCGTGGCCGGCGCCGACGGCACGGAGCGCGTCCTGACCGCCCGGCACGCCGTCGCCGTCTCCACCGGCACCCGCGCCGTCCTGCCCGAACTGCCCGGGCTCGCCGAGGTGAAGCCCTGGACCAGCCGGGAGGCCACCAGCGCCAAGGAGGCCCCCGGGCGCCTGATCGTGGTCGGCGGCGGAGTGGTCGCCACGGAGATGGCCTGCGCCTGGCAGGCCCTCGGCTCACAGGTCACCCTGCTCGTCCGCGGCAAGGGCCTGCTCAACCGCATGGAGCCGTTCGCCGGTGAGCTGGTCGCCGAGGCGCTCGGCGAGGCGGGCGCCGACGTCCGCACCGGCACGTCGGTGGCGTCCGTGACCCGGGAGGACGGCACCGTCGTGGTCGTCACCGACGGCGGCGAGCGCATCGAGGCCGACGAGATCCTGTTCGCCACCGGCCGCGCCCCGCGCACCGACGACATCGGCCTGGACACCATCGGTCTGGAACCCGGCTCCTGGCTCCCGGTCGACGACAGCCTCCGGGTCACCGGCAGTGACTGGCTCTACGCCGTGGGCGACGTCAACCACCGCGCCCTCCTGACCCACCAGGGCAAGTACCAGGCCCGCATCGCGGGCGCCGCGATCGCGGCCCGGGCCTCGGGCGTGCCCCTCCTGGAAACGGACCCCTGGGGCGCCCACGCGGCCACCGCCGACCACTCCGCCGTCCCCCAGGTCGTCTTCACCGACCCCGAGGCGGCAGCCGTCGGCCTCTCCCTGGCGGAGGCCGAACAGGCCGGCCACCGCGTCCGCGCCGTCGACTACGACCTCGCCAACGTCTCCGGAGCCTCCCTCTACGGCGACGGCTACCGCGGCCGCGCCCGCATGATCGTCGACCTGGAACGCGAAATCCTCCTCGGCGTCACCTTCGTCGGCCCCGGCGTCGGCGAACTCATCCACTCCGCGACGATCGCGGTGTCCGGCGAGGTCCCCATCAGCCGCCTGTGGCACGCGGTCCCGTCGTACCCGACGATCAGCGAGGTGTGGCTGAGGCTGCTGGAGACGTACCGGGACAACTGAACACCTCGGGCGGCTTTGCCTGCTCTTTACAACCCGCCCTGCCGCCGCCTCGTCTCTTCGCTCGATCCGTCAAACAGTCCGCCCCGTACCGCTGTTGACCACCGGTACGGGGCGGACCGAGGAAGAGAGAGCGAACCGATGCGCCGAACTGTCCTGACCGCCCTTCCACTTGTCTGCGCCGCCGCACTGGCGAGCACCACGCCCGCCGTCGCGGACGAGTCGTCGCCCAGCCCGACCGCCACGGTCGCCCCGACGCCGAGCGCCGAACCGACCGAGGACCCGACGCCCGCCCCCTCCGCCCCCGAGGACGAGCCGACCCGGGAGCCGGCGCCGGGTCAGGTCACCGTGGTCCCGAGCGGCGCGCCCGACACCGGAGTGGCAGCGGAGTCCGGGAGCGACGGCACGGTGATCGGAGGGGGCGCCGCCGCGGTGCTCGTCGCGGGCGGCGCGGCCTTCTACGTCGTACGGCGCCGGCGGGCGACCGGGGCATGACCCAGCTCTCCAGGCGCGCGTTCACGACGACGGCGCTGGCCTCGCTGCTCGTCGGATGCGGCGGTCGCGGGGGTGGTGGCGAGGAGACGACCGCGGCCTCCGGCGGTTCGCGACGGCACCGGCGCTCCGCGAAGTCGGTCCCGTCCCCGCGGCGTTCGGAGCCGGTCGCGCTGCGCATTCCGGCCATCGGTGTCGACACCCCGGTCATCCGGCTGGGCCTGGCGCCGGACGGCAGCGTGCAGGTGCCCCCGGTCACGGCACACGACCGGGCGGGCTGGTACGAGCACTCGCCGACACCGGGTCAGACCGGTCCGTCCGTGATCCTCGGCCATGTCACGGTCGGCGCCTACGGGGACGGCGTCTTCCGTCACCTGTCCCGCCTGCACCGGGGCGACCGGATCGAGGCGCGTCTGGAGAACGGCTCGGAGGCGGTGTTCACCGTCAGCACCGTGCGGACGGTCGCCAAGGCGGACTTCCCGGCAGACGACGTCTACGGGGACGTGGACCGCCCGGAGTTGCGGCTCATCACGTGCGGCGGTCCCCGTGCCGGTGACGAGTACCGCGACAACGTCATCGTCTTCGCCGCGCTGAGCGCCACGACCCCCTGACCCCCGCGCAGAACGGATCCCGGGCCCGAGGAACCCACGCCGACGGCCCGGCATCCTCTTCTCCGACCGCCCCACGACCATGGAGAGCGTTGAAACGGTCCCGCGACAAGGCAGCGTCCGAGCTGTTCGCCGCCCTCTATCCGCGTCTCGCCGGCTGGTGCCGCCGTCTCGTCGACGACGACGAGACGGCCCACGAGATCGCCTCGGAGGCGTTCACCCGGCTCTGGGCCCGCTGGACGAAGGTGGACGAGCCCCGCGGCTTCCTCTACGTCACCGCGGCCAACCTCGTCCGGGACCACTGGCGCAAACTGGAGCGCGAGCGCAAAGCCCTGTGGCGCGTGACGTCCGAGGCCGCCATCCGCCCCCACCCCGAACAGGCCGACCCGTCGGTGCGCCTGCTGGTGCAGTCGCTGCCGGAACGACTCCGCGTCCCGATCCTCCTGCACTATTACGCCGACATGCCGATCCGGGAGGTGTCCGTGCTGACCGGACGCAAGGAAGGAACCGTCAAGGCCGACCTCCACACGGCCCGCGAACTGCTCCGCGCCCACCTGAGGAGAAGCCTTGACCACACGCTTTGACGACGGCCCCGGGCACGACCCCGACGACCCCCTCGCGGTCCTTCTCCGGCCCGCCTCCGACTACCTCGCTCCGCCCCCCGGCCGCTACGAGACGATCCGGCGCACCGCGTCCCGCCGCCGAGCACTCCGCACTGCGGTCGGCGTCGGTCTGGCCTCCGCCGTCGCCGTTCTCATCGCCCTGCCCCTCCAGCCGACCGCACCCGGAACCCCCACCTCACCGACGCCCCCGCTCGCCCCACCACCCGCGAGCAGCCCGCCGCCCGCGACGTCCCCGCGCCCTTCCGCACCGCCGACCCCGAGCCCGGACACACCGCCGACCCCGCGGCCCGAGGAGTCCCGCACCCCGAGCGACGCGACGGTCCGTCCCACCAGCGAACCCACGCCGCGGCCCTGAGACACCGCGCCCGGATCAGCCCGGCAGATCGAAGCCGAGCGCGGCCGCGGCCTCCTCCGGTGTCGCCTGTGTCCAGCGCTCGGTCATCGCCTGGTTCGAGGACAGGGAACGCGGCTCGGCCCGGTCGAGGTAGAGCATGCCTTCCAGGTGGTCCGTCTCGTGCTGGACGATCCGGGCCGGCCAGCCGGTGAACTCCTCGTCCAGCGTGCGGCCGTTCTCGTCCTGCCCCGTCATTCGCACCTCGGTGGGCCTGGCCACCACCGCCTGCCAGCCCGGCACACTCAGACAGCCCTCGAAGAACGCGGCACGGGCGGCGCCGAGCGGTTCGTACGACGGGTTCACCAGGACCCGGAACGGCTGGGGCACCCGGCCGCGCGCCAGCCGTACCTCCTCCGGCACCGGTGCCGGATCCTCGATCACCGCGATCCGCAGCGGGACGCCGACCTGCGGGGCCGCGAGGCCCACGCCCGGCGCCGCGTGCATGGTGAGACGCAGGGCCTCGATGAAGCGGGCCAGCAACGCGGGGCCCAACTGGCCGTCGTAGCGCTCGGTTCCGCGCCGCAGCACCGGGTCGCCGGCCGCGACGATCGGCAACGGGCCGTCCGTGGCGAGGAGTTGCTCGACCAGTTCGGCCAAGGGCGCGTGATCAGTGGGTGATGCCATCGCGTCAGGATGTCATGCGACGCGGCGATGTGACGCAGGCCACTTTGGGTGTCGGGAACTCGGAGGCCGCGCGCCCCGACTACTGGACCGCTACAGCACACCAAGCGTCCCCACCCCCCGAAGAGGCCCGCCGATGTCCACCGCTCCCTCGACCTCCCCCGATTCCGGCTCCGCTCCAACGGGGGGAGCCCCATCGGACGAGGCTCCCCAGCCCGACGCCGCCCCGGCGCCGGCCCGCCCCCGCACCTGGGCACCCCTGCGCCCGCTCGTCCTGCGGCTGCACTTCTACGCCGGAGTCCTTGTCGCACCGTTCCTGCTCGTCGCCGCAGTGACCGGCTTCCTGTACGCCGCGTCCTTCCCGGCCGAGAAGGTCGTGTACGCGCACGAACTGACCGTCCCCGTCGGCGACGCGAAGCTGCCGATCTCCGATCAGGTCGCCGCCGCCCGCAAGGCCCACCCCGAGGGTGCCGTCGCCGCCGTACGGCCCTCGCCGGAGGACGACGCCACCACCAGGGTGATGCTCTCCGGCGTCGAGGGCGTCAACGAGGAGTACACCCTCGCCGTCTTCGTCGACCCGTACACCGCCGAGGTGCGCGGCTCGCTCGAACAGTACGGCTCGACCGGCGCCCTTCCCCTGCGCACCTGGATCGACGAGTTCCACCGCGATCTGCGGCTCGGCGAGACCGGCCGGCTCTACAGCGAACTCGCCGCGAGCTGGCTGTGGGTGATCGCCCTCGGCGGTCTGGTGCTGTGGTTCTCCCGGCGCCGGGCCCGCCGCAAGCTGCGCGGCACCAGCGGCCGCCGCCGCACCCTCGGCCTGCACGGCACGGTCGGCGCCTGGGCCGCCGCCGGGTTCCTCTTCCTGTCGGCGACCGGACTGACCTGGTCGCAGTACACCGGTGCCAACATCGACGAACTGCGCACCTCGCTCGGCGGCGCCACCCCGTCGATCTCGGCGAGCGCGGGCGGCGACCACTCCGGGCACGGCGCCTCGGCCGCCGCCGGGGACGCGGCGCACGGCGTCGGTCTGGACAAGGTGCTCGCGGCGGCCCGTGCGAAGGGGCTCGGCGACCCGGTCGAGATCGTGCCGCCCGCGGACGCGGAGTCGACGTACGTGGTGAAGCAGATCCAGCGCAGCTGGCCCACCAAGGGGGACTCCGTGGCCGTCGACCCGGCCACCGGCGAGGTCACCGACGAACTGCGGTTCGCCGACTACCCGGTGCTCGCCAAGCTCACCCGCTGGGGCATCGATCTGCACACCGGTGTGCTGTTCGGCCTGGTCAGCCAGATCGCCCTGATGCTGCTCGCGCTCTCGCTGATCCTGCTGATCGTCTGGGGCTACCGCATGTGGTGGCAGCGCGGCCGGGGCTCCGCCTTCGGACGGCCGCTGCCGCGCGGCGCCTGGCAGCAGGTGCCGCCGCAGATCCTGGTGCCGCTGGCGGTGGCGGCGGCCGTGGTCGGCTACTTCGTCCCGCTGCTCGGGATCACGCTGCTGGCCTTCCTCGCCGTGGACATCGTGCTCGGCGAGATCGCGCACCGGCGCGGGCGCGCGGAGGCTAGTCGCTGAGCGCCGCCAGCTCGGCGTTGGCCCGCTCCGCGATGAGTGTCAGGACCCGGCCCGCGGCGGCCAGGTCCTCCTCCGGGATGCCGGCGTAGACCCGGGCGCTGATCGGGGCGGTCTCGGCGGAGGTCCGGTCGAACAGCTCCCGCCCGGCGTCCGTGATCCGGACCTGCGAAGAGTCGTGCGCGGTGAGCAGGTCGGCGGTGATCAGTTCGTCGACGACGGAGTGGGCCTCGGCCGGGTCGATCTTCAACGCGTCGACGACGCCGTCGACGAGGCCGTCCCGCTCGACCGCCCCCTCGGCGATCGCGGCCGGCCGGAGGGTGACGGACTGCTGGAAGGTCATGCCGTGCCCGGCCAGGACACGCTCCAGGACCGCTCGGCTCGCGTAGTGGGCGAGGGCTATGACGCGGGGGTTGAGCAGGGGAGTGGTGGCGGGAGTGGTGGTGGTCATGGCTGCTCCTTGTCGGACTCGTCGAACGTGTCGGAATCACCGTCGAGGGCGAGTGGGTCGAGAGGTGCGTCGAGCAGGATGGCGAGGTCCCGGGTGAACTCCTGGGCGCGCGCGCTGTCCAGACCGCCGAGCGGAGCCAGCAGCCGCTGAAGCAGCCCGTGGACGACCTTGATCGCCTGCCGGGTCTGCTCACGTCCCTTCTCGGTGAGCGCCAGCTGTACCGCGCGCGGGTCCTTCGGGTCGCGGGTGCGCTCCAGGAGGCCCGCGGACTCCAGGGAGCGGGCGAGCTTGGAGACGTAGAGCGGTTCGAGTCCGGTGTGGTCGGCGAGCCGCCGCTGGCTCGGGCGCAGTCCGCCGCGCTGCATGCCGTACAGCGATGCCACCAGGGCGTACTGAGCGTGCGTCAGCCCCAGCGGGGCCACCGCGCGGTCGACCGCGACCCGCCACTTCATGGACAGGCGCCAGACCAGGAATCCGGGCGTCGCGCCCGCTGCTGCCGTACTCATGACCGATAGAGTACATAGCTACTATGTACATGGCTACTATTTTCGGGTGAGGGTGTGAAGTCCGCCGGAGTTGGCCTGACGCGGCGGCTCCCGCGCGGCTAGGTTGGGCGGTATGAGCAATCTTGATCGCGAGGCCGTGCCCGCGGTGTGCGGTGGCCGTGGCTTCGTCGTGGCGGAGCCCGTACGGGAACTCCTCAGCCCTCGCCGGGTCAAGCTCGGCGAGTCCTCCGAAGTGCGCCGACTGCTGCCCAACCTGGGTCGCCGCATGGTGGGCGCCTGGTGCTTCGTCGATCACTACGGCCCCGACGACATCGCCGACGAGCCCGGGATGCAGGTGCCGCCGCACCCGCACATGGGGCTCCAGACGGTGAGCTGGCTGCACCAGGGCGAGGTCCTGCACCGCGACTCCACCGGCAGCCTCCAGACGATCCGCCCGCGCGAACTGGGCCTGATGACCTCCGGCCGGGCGATCAGCCACTCGGAGGAAAGTCCTCGCGGCCACGCCCGCTACTTGCACGGCGCGCAGCTCTGGGTCGCCCTGCCCGACAGCGACCGCCACACCGAGCCGCGCTTCGAGCACCACACGGAACTGCCGACGGTCACCGCGCCGGGCCTCACCGCCACCCTGATCCTCGGCGGCCTCGACGGTGCGAGCTCCCCCGGAACGACGTACACCCCTCTGGTCGGCGCCGACCTCACCCTCGCGCAGGGCGCCGACGTACGCCTCCCCCTGGAGCCGGACTTCGAGTACGCCGTCCTCTCCATGTCCGGCGAGGCCGTAGTCGACGGCGTCCCCGTGCTCCCCGGCTCCATGCTCTATCTCGGCTGCGGCCGCACCGAACTCCCCCTGCGCGCCGAGTCGGACGCGGGCCTGATGCTCCTCGGCGGCGAGCCCTTCGAGGAGGAACTGATCATGTTCTGGAACTGGATCGGACGGTCCCAGGAGGAGATCGAGCAGGCCCGCAGCGACTGGATGTCGGGCACCCGGTTCGGCGAGGTGAAGGGGTACGACGGTGCGCCGCTGCCCGCCCCCGAGCTGCCGGTGACACCGCTGAAGCCCCGGGGGCGCGTGCGTTGACGTCGTAGCGAGGGGTGTCGCTACCGTGGATTCATGACGGCACCACTGGATGTGCTGGTGGTCGGCGCAGGTCCGACCGGGCTTGCACTGGCCGCGCAGCTGAGCGCGTACGGGGCTCGGTTCCGGGTGGTCGACCGGTCTCTCGACCGGGTACGGGAGTCCCGGGCGCTGGTCATTCAGCCCCGGACGCTGGAGGCGCTCGCCGGGGTCGGGGTGGCGGACGAGCTGGTTGCCCTCGGTGTCACCGCCATGCAGCTTCGGGTGCATCTGCCCCGCCGTGTCGTGTCGTTGCGGCTCTTCGACATCGGCCTGACCGACACCGCGTATCCCTTCCTGCTGTTCCTCTCCCAGGCGGAGACCGAGCGGGTCCTCACCGGGCATCTCGCCGCGCGGGACGTGCCGATCGAGCGTGGCACCGAGCTGGTTCGGATGGAGACGCCGGCGCCGAAGGACTCGTATGCCGTCTGCCGGCTGCGGGGTCCCGACGGTGCGGAGGAGGTCGTCGAGGCGCGGTACGTCGTGGGTTGCGACGGCGCCCACAGCACCGTCCGGCAGCAGGCGGGCATCGGTTTCGAGGGGTACGCCTATCCGCAGACGTTCCTCCTCGCCGACCTGGAGGTCGAGGGCCTGGAGCCGAAGGGGGCGGTGCACTCGTACCTGACCGGGAGCGGGATGCTGTTCTTCTTCCCCCTCGGCTCGCCCGCCACCTGGCGGCTGCTCGCGATGCGGCCGCCCGATGTGCCGGACACGGAGGTGACCCTGCCCCTGCTGCAGGAGATCACCGGCCGGTACGCCGGCGGCGGCCCCCTGCTGCGCGACCCGGCCTGGATGACCGACTTCCGGCTCCACAACCGCGGCGCCGCCCACTACCGCGCCGGACGCGGCTTCCTCGCCGGGGACGCGGCCCACATCCACAGCCCCGCCGGCGGGCAGGGGATGAACATCGGCATCCAGGACGCCCTCAACCTCGGCTGGAAGCTCGCCCTGGTGTGCCAGGGCGCCGCGCCCGAGGAACTGCTGGGGACGTACGAGGCCGAGCGGGTCCCCGTCGGCCGACTCGTCCGCCGTCTCACCGATCGCGCCTTCACCGTCGCCACCAGTGACAACCCGGCCATCCGCTTCGCCCGGAACCGGCTGGCCCCGCAGCTCGCTCCGCTGGCGCTGCGCGTGAGGCCGCTGCGCGGGCGGCTCTTCCGTACCGTCTCCGAGCTCGGCATCCACTACCGCCGCAGCCCGCTCTCCGCCGCGGGTCCGCGCCGGCCCCGGCGTGGACCGCGAGCGGGGGACCGGCTGCCGGACCTGCCCCGGGGGTTGCAGGCCCGGACCGCCGGAACGGGCTGGCACCTGCTCCTCACCGGCCCGCCGAGCACCTGGCCCGACCAGCGACTCGCCCCGCTGCTGGACGGCCGGGCCGACCTGGTCGCCGTGCACCGGATCGGCGATCAGAGCCCTTGGCCCGGCGTCGCGCACACTCTCGTACGCCCCGACGGCCACCTCGGCTACGTCGCCGAGGGCGCGGACCTGGCGGGGCTCGACGCCTATCTCACCCGCTGGGTGCGGCGAGTGCCCCGTTCGCAGCGGCCCTGATGCGGCCGGTCAGGACTGTTCCGCCGCCAACGCCGCTTCCACCTCGGCGAGTTCCTTCGCCGGGTCGGCGGTCCGGGCCAGGACGGTCAGGTCGTCCGGGCTGTAGCGGGCGCGCACGTCCTCGTCCCACTTCGCGGCGGCCGCCCGCAGCGGTTCGACGGCTTCCGTGAGTCGGCCGAGCCGGTGCAGGACGAGTCCGTAGTACCCCGCGGCCTCCGTCCGGTGCGCGGCGTCGCTGTCCTCTTCCCAGACCTGGCGGAGATAGGGTTCCGCCTCGGCGTGCGCGCCGCGCTGGGCCTTCAGCTTGCCCGCGAGCATGGCGTTCAGCGAGGAGCCCCCCTCGGCCGCGCGCACGTACCAGCGCTCGGCCTCCTGGTAGTCCCGGTGGTGCTCGGAGAGCCAGCCCATCTCGTTGCATGCGTCATGGTGTCCCGCCTCGGCGGACCTGCGGTACCAGTCATCGCGCAACGCGGGCTGCCTGCGCATCGCGCGGTAAAGCTCCGCGAGGTCGTACGCGGCCTCCGGATCACCGGCCTGCGCGGCGGGTTCGATCCAGCGGACCACGTGGCGGTCGGCCGCGCCGGCCCAGTCGCAGAGGATCTTCCCGTACGCGTACGAGGCGTGGACGTCGCCCGCCTCCGCGCGCTCGCGGAGCGCGGGCAGCCTGCGCAGGTCCTTGCCGGGCGCGGTGCCGCCCGCCTCGCGCAGCGCGGCGATCCGGTCGAGCTGCGCGACCACGTCCTCGTCGTCCACCCCGAACTCACGGAACCAGCGCTCGGCTTCGTCGAACCGCCGCTGCCGCTTGCAGAGGACACCGAGGTGCCACTGGGCGGCCGGGTGTCCGCCGGTGGCCGCGAGGCCGTACCAGTGCTCGGCGTCGGAGAGGTCACCGCGCTGCTCGTGGAGGACTCCGAGGATGTACCGGGCGCCTTCGTAGCCCTCCTCGTGGGCCTGGACGAGCAGCGCGCGCGCCTCGGGCCAGGCGGCGTCGCCGGTGGTCTCCGACTCCGTCAGGAACACGGCATGGTCCACGCGGGCCGACGGGCTGAGCGCCGAGGCACGGCGGTAGTAGCCCGCGGCCTCGACGGTCAGGCCGGGGTAGTCACGGAAGTGCTTCTCCAGGTCGAAGAGCGGTCGCAGGGCCGCCGCGGCCGCGTCCCCGTCCGCCGCCGCCTCGGCGGCGTCGAGGTCCGCGGCGACGTGGTCGAACTCCTTGCGGATCGACTCGAAGAGCTGCACCCAGCGGAAGACGGCGATGTCGCCGAGCTCGATGTCGCTCATGAGGAACTTCGGCGCTTCGTCGAGTTGTCCCTCGGCGGCGAGCAGTTTGCCGAGCTCGATCTTGCAGTTCAGGTCGCGGCCGTTCTCCCAGCCGCGCCGGAACCATTCGGCGGCCTCCGGGTCGCCGTTCTCCTTGAGCAGTACGCCGAGTCCGTAGGCGCATCCGGAGTGGCGGTCGGCGACGGCGCGGTAGAGGGCCTCCGCCGCCGGCCGGTCCCCCCGGATCTTCCGGTACCGGGCAAGGGTGTAGTGCGAGAACGCGTCGCCTGCCGCCACCGCCTGTTCCCAGTACGGGATGCCTTCGTCCACGCGATGGCCGAGCACGAAGAAGTCCGTGTGCCGGCGGGCGGTCTTCGCGTCGTCGGCGCGTGCTGCGGCGACGAGCGCCTCTCCTCGGGTCTGTATGTCCTGACTCACGATCAACATCGTGTCATGACCTTGGAGTTCGCCCGGCGGCCGGATGCGGCGGACAAACGCGGTCGACGTCAGTCCGATCCGCCGCCGCCTCCTCCACAGCCGAAGCCGCCGTCCGAGCCCGCGGAGGTGTCCGGGCCCTCGTCGTCCAGCGCCTTGCCCATACGGACCAGGTGCCGCCCGAGTCCCGCGGGGACGGTGTGACCGGCCATGACACCGCGCCGGACCGGACCCGGCCGCAGGGCTGTGGGCCCTTCGAGGACGTAGGACGGCAGGCCGTCGTCCCGCGCGGCCGCCTTCAGCATCCGTCGGCCACGCCGTGTGAGGCGACGGCCGGAGCGGCTCAGCAGGCCCCGGGCGCTGAGTCGGCGGCCTATCTCCTCGACCGGGGAGGAGTGTTCCAGCGCGCGCCGGACGGCCGCGATGCTTCTGCTGCGCGGGCACGAGGTGAACACCGCGCGCTCAACGGCCTGTTCGGGCGTCTCGTCGCCCAGGGCACGCACCCGCGCGGCGCTGACGACGACGAGTCCGCGCTCCGCCAGCGCGATCACGGCGCTGTCCACCACCCGTTCCTCCCGCCCGGCGAGGAAGGCGACGTCGTACATCCCGAGTTGCGTGCCCCCGTTCTCCGTCGCGGTCCTGCGCGCCCCCGTTCTCATACCGTCCCCCGTTCTCAGAACCCTCTTCCGGTGGGGGTGTTGTCACCGGCGGGACGGGCGCGCAATCCCCGGGCCGGGCACTTCAGAGGTTCTCCTGAGCTTTCCGCTCCGGCACCCCCGCCCGGTCGAGCAGGGCCCGCATCTCCGCCACGGGCAGCGAAGGATTCGTCGCTGCCAGAATGGCGTCCTCCGGGTCGTGGATCAGTTCGACCAGCCTGGGCACCGGCAGCCTGGGGTCGAGGGCCGCCGCCTCGCGCACGCGCGGGTGAGCGTCCCGGCTGAGCCGCTCGACCAGGTCCGGTGTGGCCTCCGGATCGCGCAGCGCGAGGGCGCGTTCCCGCGGATCCTCCGCGTCGGCGCAGCGCGCCGCCAGCCCGGCCGACGGGAACCCCGGCCGGTGGACGAGCATGCCGACGGCACGGTGCTCACCATGCAGATACAGGTCGTACAGCAGCTCCGGCGGCGCCTTCGGATGCCACTCCGCGAGCAGCAGCCGTACGGCGAAGTCCTCGTCGTCCGCGAGGAGTCGCACGCAGTCCTCGGGCAGCTCCTCGCAGATCGCGGCGGAGCGCCGCAACCAGGTGTGCGCCGAGTGCGCGCAGCGGCGCAGTACGTCCTCGTCCCCGCGTGAGCGCCACACCCACTTCAGGGTGTCCAGCCGATCGTCGGGCGCCACCGTCCAGTCGATCGCGGCCCGCTGATCCTCCGTCAGCTCAGGCCGGGCGGAGACCGCGAGGCGGACCCGCGGATCCTCGTGATCGGCCAGCCGGGCCGCGAGGTCCGGCGGGAAGGCCGGATTGAGCGCGAGCCGGTCCAGGTGCCTGCCGTCGGAGCGGCCCATCATGCCTTCGGCCAACTCCCGGGTGAGCAGGCCGGATTCCAGTACATCCCCGAGCCGCCAGTCGTCCGCGAGCGTCTCGACGAGCCAGGCGGTGCGTGCGGCGTCCTCGTGCATGACGCGCAGCGCGGCGGCCCGGCGGACTTCGGGGTCCGGGTCGTCGAGGAGCGCGGTGCGCACGTCGTCGGGGAGTTCGGACCAGACGCGGCGGCACGCGGCCCGCCGCAGCACCGGGTCCTCGTGCGTGGCCAACGGCACCAGGACGTGGACGGGGACATGGGCGGACATCGCCGTCTCGTGCCGGACCAGGCCCCGCTCGTGGCTCAGCAGCCGCTCGTACGCCCGGTCCGGCAGGGGCGGGACCGTCGCACGGTAGGGGAACGGGCCGACGGCGACGAGAACGGCGTCCGAGGCGGGCCCGTCCAGGACCCTGGCCCGCAGTTCGGGGTCGACCCGCGGGCCTTCGGAGAGCGCGCCGCGCACTCGGCGGTCGGGGTGGGTGACCAGCGCCTCCCCGACCTCGGCCGGCAGCGACTCGCGCCAGACGAGCCGCGTGACGATGTTCCAGTCGTGCTCGGACGGCACGATACGCAGCAGTACGTCGGCGGGCGCGGACGGATTGGCGGCCAGTCCCGGCACCGCGTCACGTGCGGCGGTCATGGAATCCCCCTGAGATGTGGAAGCGCGGCCGCACCGGCAACAAGGCGGCCCCATCGAATGATCTATCCCGGCTCACGCCGCTCGCATACCCCCCACCGGTATGTTACGGTGCAGTCGTCAGATACCCCTAGGGGGTATAAAGGAAGGGGTGGGAGTCATGTCGGCCATCAATCCCAGACGCTGGTGGGCACTCCTCGTGCTGGCCACCGCGCAGTTCATGGTGATCATGGACACGTCGATCATCGGGGTGGCGCTCCCCGAGATGCAGAAGGACCTCGGCTTCTCGCAGGGCGAGTTGCAGTGGGTGTTCAACGCGTACGTCATCGCCTTCGGCGGACTGCTGCTGCTCGGCGGCCGCCTGTCCGACCTGATCGGCGCGCGCAGG
The DNA here is from genome assembly GCF_027270315.1 of Streptomyces cinnabarinus. Lineage (NCBI taxonomy): Bacteria > Bacillati > Actinomycetota > Actinomycetes > Kitasatosporales > Streptomycetaceae > Streptomyces > Streptomyces cinnabarinus. The sequence goes on from NZ_CP114413.1 coordinate 8,041,712, forward strand.
ATCTTCAGCGCCGGATGGGTCGTGCTGATCGGCGGCTCGATCGTCGCGGCCGCCGCGCAGACCGCCTGGGTGGAGGTCGTCGGCCGGGCCGTGCAGGGCGTGGGCGGTGCGCTGATCGCGCCGTCCGCCATGACGCTGCTGATGATGCTCTTCGCGCACGACCCGAAGGAACTCGGCAAGGCCATGGCGCTCTACGGCGCCGCGGCCCCGGCGGGCGGCACCGCCGGGGTGTTCCTCGGAGGTGTGTTCACCGAGTGGCTCAGCTGGCCGTGGATCTTCGTCATCTACGTCCCGATCGGCGTCGCCACCCTCGCCGCCACCCGGCTCCTGCCCGCCGTCGGCAGCAGCCGGGGTGCCGTCGACGTGCTCGGAGCGGCCGCGGTCACCGGCGGCCTGGCGCTCGCCGTGTTCGCCATCGTCCGCGCGCCGGAGACTGGCTGGCTCTCCACCGGCACCGTGCTTCAACTGGTCGGCGCCGCCGTGCTGCTCGCGCTCTTCCTCGTGATCCAGAAGACGCTGCGCGAACCGCTGATGCCGCTCGGCATCTGGCGCGTCCCGCGGCTCGGCTCGGCCAACCTCGCGATGGCGCTGCTCGGTGCCGCGTGGATCCCCATGTGGTACTTCCTCAACCTCTACCTGCAACAGGTTCTCGGCTACGGCGCCTTCGCCTCGGGTGCCGCGCTGCTGCCGATGACCGGCCTGCTGATGATCTTCATGACCACGATCACCGCGAGGCTGCTCGCGAGGTTCGGGGCCAAGGCCCTGATCGGCGCCGGACTGCTCGTGCTCTCGGCCGGGCTGCTGTGGCTGTCGGCCGTCGAGCCCACCGGCACTTTTGTGATCGACGTGCTGCCCGCGTCGCTGGTCGCCGCACTGGGCATGTCGCTCGCCTACATCCCGGCGATGATGGCCGCGATGTCCGGGGCCCCGCAGGCCCAGGCGGGCCTGGCCTCCGGCATCGTCAACACCACGTACCAGGTGGGCTCGGCACTCGGCCTCGCGGCCCTGACCGCGGTGGCGACGTCGCAGGGCGCCGGTCGGCTGGGCAACCTGCCCGCGCTGACGGACGGCTTCAGCGCGGCGTTCGCCTGGGCCGCCGCCATCGCCGCGGTGGGCGGGCTCGTCACCCTGCTGCTGATGCGCGGTGACGGGGCGGCGACGGCCGCCGCGGAACAGGACACGGCGCCTTCGGGGACGCAGGGTGAGAAGGCCGCCGTATCAGGGCGATGATCGAGTGCCCGCACACCGCAACAGGGCAAGCGAACCACCGAAGGGCCGTCCGGCGCCGGGGTACCGGTGACGGGCGGCCCCTTGCGTGAGCCTTGTCCGGAGCCTGGAGCGGTGGTCGTCGCCCCGGCGCTCAGTAGCCGTAGCCGTCGTTCGTATCGGTGTCGCTGTCCGGTGAAGCGGTGCCACCGACGGTGAGCTCGGATTTCATGCCCATGTCCTTGTGCCCGTCGACGGGACAGTAGACCTCGTATGTGCCGTCCTTCAGTGTGATGGTGAGGTTCGCCGACTCTCCGGGTTCCAGCGTCCTCGTCCTGCCGTCCGTTCCGGACCCCTCGATCACCAGGGCGTGGTCGTGGCTTCCGTCATTCGTGGCGACGAAGGTGTAGTCGCCCGCCGCCAGTGCGGCTTGGGACAGTCGCAGCCCGAAGTCGGTCATCGTGACATCCACCCGGGTGGCCGGCGAGGCCGAGCCGGCACCGCCGTCGTCTCCGCCGCCGCACGCCACGAGGATCCCCGCCAGCGCTCCTGCGGCCATCCCGGGCCCGACGTACCTGCGCCCGAACGTCATGAGCGTCGTCGTCATGTCTCGGCCCTCCGTGAGAAATCGTTCTGACCTGGGGTACGGACCGGTCACGCAGGGGGATTTCCGGCAGGCGGGAGCAGGCGGGAGAATGAGGTCGTGGTCCCGCGTTCGATCGGGGGAATCCGTTCGCCGAGGTTGGCCGTATCCACTGGTATGCGGAGAACGGGCCTGCCACTCGGGCAGCTCTCGGACGAGGCACTGCTGGCGGGACTGGCGTCCGGCGCCCCGGAGAGCGCCCTCGCGTTCGTCCGCCGATTCCAGCGCATGGTCTTCGGTATCGCCGTCGCCGTCGTCGACGACCCCCAACTTGCCGAGGACATCGCCCAGCAGGCATTCGAACGGGCTTGGCGGCACGCGCAGGTCTACGACTCCCGGCGCGGATCGGTGAAGACCTGGCTCGCCACCATTACGCACAATCTGGCGATCGACGCCGTCCGCGCGCGCAACGCGACCCCGGTTTCCCCCGAGGACCTCGACGCGCTGTTCTCCACCGTGACCTGGACGCCGGAACAGTGGGCGCTGGCCGACGAGGCGGCATCGCGGATACGGGCAGCGCTGGCAGACCTGCCACGTGAACAGGCGCGGGCCGTGGTGATGGCCCGGATCTACGGGATGACCGCACGGCAGATCTCCGCATGTGAAGGGATTCCCCTGGGCACCGCGAAGACACGGATCAGGACGGCGATGGGGAAGCTGCGCACCGTTCTCGCACCCGGGCGAGCCGATCATGACTGACCGGGACTGCGAGAGCCTGAGGGCCGTGGCCGACGAGCTGGCACTGGGCTCCCTCGACGGGCAGGAGCGCGCCGACGCGATAGCCCACCTGGACCGCTGCCCCGCCTGTCGGGAGCACGTCCAGCAGCTGTCGCTCGTCGCGGACGCACTGCTCTCGCTCCTGCCGGACAGCGAGCCGCCCTCCGGTTTCGAGACACGGGTCATGGACGGACTGCGCCTGAACCGGCCGGCGCGACGGCGGCGACCCCGGACCGGGGCAGCCGTCGCTGCCGCCGCCGTGATCGCCCTCGGGTTCGGCTTCGGCGGCTGGGCCGTCGGTACGGCGGTCGACGGAGAGTCGACGCCCTCGTCGCGGAGTTCGGAGCCCGCGGGCTCGGAGCAGGACTTGCTGGCAGCGCCTCTGCTGACCCCCGACCACCGCCCGGCGGGCCGGATCTTCGCCTACACCGGCTCTCCGGGCTGGGTCTACATGTCGGTCCACCTGGGCCGGGACTGGTCCGGATCCGGCAGCCGGGCAGGAGAGGAGTCCGCTTCCGAGGCCGCGGGCCCGCCCGCCCGATATCCGGCAGCCGGAAGGGTCAGCTGCCGGCTGGAGCGTACGGACGGCACATCGGTCCACATCGGGGAGTTCTCCCTCGACGACGTCGGCCGTGGCTACTGGGGAGCCCCTGCGCGAGTCGACCCGGACACGGCGTCCGGCGTCCAGTTGCTGGCCGCCGACGGCTCCGTCCTGGCCACGGCCCACTTCGACCTACGGCGCAGCCGGTGACTCACCGCCTCAGTGAGCGTGCCCGTCCTCCGCGTGACCGGTTCTGGTGTGGTCGGCTCGGAGTGAACGGTGTGGGTATGTGTGGCGGTCTCCCGCTCGGAGGCGAGGCCGGTATCGCCCGCGTGGGCGAGAAGGTGCATCAGACCGAGGGCAAGGAGCAGCAGGAGGCACAGGCGCCCGACCACACCTCGTTCCGCCTTGGCCCTGTAGCTCATGCGCCCCGTCATCTCGTCCTGGTGCCGACCGGGCACCGTTCCGCTACCGTCGCGGCGCATCAGGGTGCAGGTGTTCGAAGACCGGTCGGTGAGACCGGCTCTCTTCCGTCGATGCGCCAGACGACGGTTGCCCCACTCGATGCCATAGGTCGCGCCTCCAGGGCCCGAACGAGCCGGTCGCGCACCATGAGCCGTATGACGCCGAGCACGGAGGTCAGGCGGGATGGACGCATGGCAGCCGATGCTGGTCCTTCTCGGAGTGGTCGTCGCCGGACTGGCTCTCCTGTATGGACTGGGCCTGTGGCTGGCGGCAGGGCGGACTCTCCTCGAAACCGGTTCGTTCGCCGGGGGCCTCAGGCCGGGTGAGCACGCCGTATCCCGGTTTCATGTGCGCTGGTACGCGGTCACCATGATCTTCCTGGCCTTCGACATGGAGATGCTCTTCATGTACCCGTGGGTGAAGGTCGTCTCGGAGGTGGGCACCGCGGCGGTCGTGGAGATGTTCCTCTTCCTGGGGATCCTTTTCGCCGCGGTGGCGTACGCCTGGCGTGAGGGAGCCCTGCGGTGGACCTGAGGGGCCTCCTGTGGCATACGGCGATGCGGCGCCCGGCGGTGCTGGTGGTCGCACTGCCCGCAGCGACCGACATCCGGCTGGAGGTGGAGGCAGAGGTACGTCGGCAGGGATGGCCGGTGGCGGGCGCCCCGGCCCACGCCGACCTGATGGTCGTCTGTGGCAACCCGGTGTCACGGGACGCCGAGTGGCTGGACGACATTGAGCGGTCGATGCCGGAGCCGGCCGTGCGCATCACGGTCGAGGAGACCGGGCATGCCGCGCACGCGCTTCAGAGGGCGCGAGGGGATCTGGCCGGCAAAGCGGTTGCTCCGCGCGGGGCCGACAAAGGCAAGCAGTGGGAGGCCGCGGAACGCGAGTCCGGCGGTCGGGCGGCGCAGCCCAGCCATGACGGCCACGACATGCATGTCATGGGGGACGTGGCGGGCCTGCCCATGGCCGAACGGGGAGACGACCGTGACGAGCTGAGACTGGATCAGCTGCACGTGCCGATCGGCCCTTGCCTGACCGATTGGCCCACGGGGCTCGTTCTCCGACTCACTTTGCAAGGTGACGTCGTACAGGACGTCCAGGTGGGCCGTCTCCCGGTACTGTCCGGCCCACGACTGCCCTTTTGGGACGAGCCATGGCTGCGCGCGGCGCACGGCGAGGAAGTCGCCAGGGGAAGTGCGGAGCGTCGGCGCTGTGCCGCGCATCTGGACAGTGTGGGGCGGCTGCTCGCTGTCGTCGGCCTGGACGGCGTCGCCGGGCGGTGCCGTCGGCTGCGGGACGATGTGTTGTCGGGAGCGCCGCGCGAAGAGGTGGGAGCCGACCTGCGCGCGGTACTGCGCAGAGCGCGGCGGTCACACACCCTGCGGTGGTCGATCACCGGGCTGGGGCAGTTGCCCTCCATCAGAGCGGGCGAGGCAGGGGTGACCGGGCCCGCCCTCGTGGCGGACGGGGACGCGTACGACCGACTGCGGAGCTGGCTGGACGAGATCGAGCGCGGCCTCGAAGCGCTCGACGACGAACGGCCGTTGGGGCCGCACGACTTCACCGGCCCGCGAGGACGCCTGGACGGGCCGCAGCCGCCATCGCGGGCACTGCTCGACATCCTTCCGGAGCTGCTGACCGGAGCTGAGTTCGCCTGCGCGCGGATCATTGTGGCGAGCTTGGACCCCGACCTCGATGAACTCGCGCTCACCTCCGTGTCAGGAGCGGCCCATGCCTGATGCGGCGCCCTTGTGGGCGACCGTCGTCCTTCCTGTGGCCCTGGCCGTTGCTGCTGCGATCACGGCCGGGCTCGACGCGGTGCTGACCGGAGAGGCCGAGCTTGGCCGTGCCGGGAGCGTCCGGGATATCGGTCGGCGGGCGCTGGCACCCTTACGCGAAGCCCTGCGGCTGCTCGTCCAGCAGCCCCGCCGGACCACGGCCGCCGACCGGCTCCTCGGACGGCTGGGCGTGATGCTGGTCCCGGTGGCCGCGGTGCTCGCCGGTGCCGTACTCCCGTGGGGTTTCCGCTCCGTGAGCGATCCGTCCGTCGGCATCGTGTGGTTCAACGCGATGGAGGCGCTGGCCTGGGCGGCGGTCTGGCTTGCGGGCTGGGGACAGAATTCGGCGATGTCGCTGATCGGCGGGTACCGGTTCCTGGCGCAGGGGCTGGCGTACGAAATGCCGCACATGTTCGCGATCACCACCGCCGCCCTGGGAGCCGAGTCGCTACGGGTGAGCGATGTGGTCGCGGCGCAGGACGGGCTGTGGTTCGTGGTGTGGATGCCGGCCGCGTTCGTCGTCTATCTACTGAGCGCGCTCGCGATGGCCTTCTGGGGTCCGTTCGCCTACCCGCTGGCGCGGGACACGGCTGGGGGCGCCGCCGTCGAACTGGCGGGTGTGGACCGGCTGGTGCTGCTGGGCGGCCGGTGGACGCTGCTCGTGGTGACGGCCGGCTTCAGCGTGCCGCTGTTCCTGGGCGGCGGGCATGGCCCGCTGATGCCTGGCTGGGCGTGGACGCTGCTCAAGACCACGGCCGTGCTGGCGCTGCTGGTGGCCGGGCGCCGACTGGTGCCCACGCTCCGGATGGAGCGGTACATGGAGCTGGCGTGGCTGGTGCTGGTGCCGCTGACGCTGCTTCAGGCCCTGGCCGTGGCCGTCGTCGTCCTGAACCGATGAGGAGGTGAGTGCCGTGCTGGACGCCGTGGTCTTCTGGGTGCTGGCCCTGACGGCAGTGATGAGCGCGGCCATGGTGTTCCGGCTCGACTCCATGGCCCGGGCCACGTACGCGCTGCTCACCTCTCTGTTGTGCGTGGGCGGTGCGGTGTTGCTGCTCGGGCTGGACTACCTCGGGGTTGTGATCGTGCTGATGATGACCATCGAGATGGCCATCATGGCCGTGTTCATGGTGATGTACATGATGAACCCGGTCGGCCTGATGCCCATGACCATGGTGCACAACACGAAGGCCGCGACCGTGATCAGCGCGGCGGTCTTCGTCGTCCTCGCCATCGGGATCCTGCTCGCTCCGTGGCCGTCCCGGCGCGGCAGGCCGTCGGCCGATCCGACCATGGACCTGGGACTGTCGCTGATGGGTCCTCAGATGCTCACCATGATGACCCTGGGCCTGGCCCTGTTCGCCACCATCGTCGCGACAGTCGCCCTGGCCACCCGCCGGGGCCGCTACGACCGCTTCGGCGACGACCTCAAGGCCCGTACCGCCGACGACCCGGTACGGGGAGGGATCGGCCGATGAACCTGGAGCTCTTCCTGCTGCTCGCGGCGGCTCTCGTCAGCATCGGCCTGTTCGGCGCGCTCACCCAGCAGTCGATCGTGATGCTCATGATGGGCCTCGAACTGATGCTGGGCGGCATCATCGTCGGCGCGGCGGCAGTCTGGCGCTACATCGCCCCGGCCGCTGCCGACGGGCAGGTGCTGGTCGTTCTGGCGGTCACGGTCATGGCGGTGGAGATGGCCATGGGCTTCGCCGTGGTCACCGCGCTGTTCCGGTTCCGTGAGGCGGACATCACCGACGTGGTGGCGGAGTTGAAGGAGTGAGCGCCCTGCTGTGGGCGCTCGTCGGGTTGCCGCTGACGGTGGGGACACTGCTGGTGATCGTCGGCCGCCCGGCGGACCGGTACGCCCCCGCTTTCGCGGTCGGTACGGCTGTTGCCGCGCTCGGCCTCGCCGTCGCGGTGGCGTTCGGGCACCCTCGGGTCGAGGCGCCGTTGCTGGAAGGGCTTCCCGCCGGGCTCGCGGTCGACGGGCTGTCGGGGTTCATGGCCGTGACCGTCACGGCGGTGACCGCGGTCGTCCTCCTGTTCAGCGTCGCGGACATCGCGGCGGATGAGGCACGTGCCCGCTTCTTCGGGCTGATGCTGCTGTTCGCCGGCGCGATGCTGACGACGGTCACCGCCGACACGCTGCCGGTCCTGCTGATGGCGTGGGAGGTGATGGGCGCCACCTCCTGGGCGCTGATCGGCTACTGGTGGCACGACCCCGAGCGCGGGGACGCCGCCACCACGGCCTTCCTCACCACCCGCGCCGCGGACCTCGGCCTCTATCTGGCCGCCGGGGCCGCGCTGGCGAGCGGGCAGGTCGGCTCCCTCGCCCTCGGCTCGCTCTCGGACGCGACCGGCGCGTGGTCGGCGGTCATCACGGTCGGCGTCATCGTGGCGGCCTTCGGAAAGTCGGCCCAACTCCCGTTCAGCTTCTGGTTGTCCCGGGCCATGCAGGGGCCGAGCCCGGTCTCCGCGCTGCTGCACTCGGCGACGATGGTGGTGGCCGGGGCGTATCTGCTGCTGCGGCTGGAGCCGCTGCTGGCGCGGTCCGGCTGGGGCGGGCCCTTGGTGGCGTGGACGGGTGCGGTCACGGCGGTGGTCCTCGGCCTGGTCGCCGTGGCGCAGACCGATCTCAAGCAGTTGCTTGCCGCCTCGACCTGTGCCCAGATCGGTTTCATGGTGCTCGCCGCCGGGGCCGGAGCGGTCACCGGTGGAACCCTGCAGCTCATCGCCCATGCGGCCGCGAAGAGCCTGGCCTTCCTCGTCACCGGTGCGTGGCTGACGGCCCTCGGCACCAAGGCGCTGCCCACGCTGCGTGGCGCGGCCCGGCGGCACCGTACGGTCGGGATCACCTTCACCGTCGCAGCCCTGGCGCTGGCAGGGGTCCCGCCCTTGTCCCTGTGGGCGGCCAAGGACGTACTCCTCGCCGGCGCACTCGACGAGAGCGCGGCGCTGTACGTCGTCGGGCTGGCCGGCGCGGTGATCTCCGCCGTCTACAGCGTCAAGGCCCTCTGGTTCGTCTGGCGGCCTGCTGTCGTACCGGACGACACCGCGGAGCCACTGCCGTATGCGACCCGGCTGCCCCTCGTCACCCTGGCCGTCTCCTGCGCCGCTCTGACGGTCACGTGCTTCCCGCCCGTACGGGACGCGGTCGAGCGGGTGCTCGGCGGCGGACAACCAGCCCCGGAGGCCTGGGAGCTGGTTCTGTCCGGTGGGCTCGCGCTGGCCGTCTCCGCTTTCGTGTGGATGCGCGGACCCCAACTCCTCGCTCTCCCCGGCCGGATCGCCGCCTGGGCCGCAGACTGGCTGCGCCTGGAGAACGCGGCACGAGCCCTGCTCGCAGGCCCGGTCATGCGTCTCGCCGCTGCCCTGTCCGCCTTCGACGACCAGGTGCTGGACGGTGCCGTCGAGGGCGTGGCCCGCGGTTCGGTCCGGCTGGCGCAGTGGACCAACACTCATGTGGAGGGGCTCGTCGACGGTGCCGTGGAGCGGGTGGCGGGCGGCACCCGTGCGCTCGGTCGCTGGGCGCGTCGGCCGCAGACCGGGCAGTTGCACCAGTACCTCGCTCAGGCGGTCGCCGCCTTCACCGTCCTCGCCGTCGTCCTCGTCCTTGTGAGGTGACCGTCGTGCTCACGGCCATCATCCTGCTCCCCACCGCCATGGCGGCGCTCCTGTTGTGCGTGCCGCGCGGCGCCCCCCGCGGCCTGTTCCTGACGGCCTGGGCGGCGACAGCCGCAGCCGACCTGATCCTGACGGTGATCGTCTGGGCGGGCTATGAGCACGGCGAGGGCATGCAGTACGAGACCCGGGCCCGCTGGGTCCCCAGCGCGGGCATCAGCTACCACGTCGGCGTCGACGGCCTGTCCCTGCCCCTGGTGGCCGTCTCCTGCGTGCTGTTCCTCGCCTGCGCCGCGTACGCCTGGCGGGAAACTCGACGGCCCCGGGAGTTCGCGGCCCTGTTCCTGTTCCTCCAGACCACCTGCCTCGGCCTGTTCGCCGCCCTGGACCTGATCCTCTTCTTCGTCTTCTTCGACCTGTCCATCGTGGTGATGTACTTCATCATCGCGGGGTGGGGACACAGGGGCGCCGCCCGCGCCGCCCTGAAGTTCTTCCTCTACACCTTCCTCGGCTCCCTCGCTCTGCTGCTCGGCTTCATCGGCCTCTACCTGGCCGCCGAACCCCACACCTTCGACATCATCGAGCTGACCGACTCCAACCCGACGGCCGGACGCGCGACATACGGCGCTCTCGTCCTCCTGGCCATCGCCGTCGGACTGGCGGTGAAAACCCCGACCGTGCCCTTCCACACCTGGCTGCCACCCGCGCACACCGAGGCCCCGGCCGCCGGGTCGGCGATCCTCGCCGGGGTGCTGCTGAAGATGGGCACCTACGGCTTCCTGCGCATCGCCATGCCCGTCCTGCCCGACGCCTGGCGCGAGTACGCCCTCGTCTTCGTCGGCGTCGGCGTGGTCTCCGTGCTGTACGGCGCGCTGGTCGCCCTCGCGCAGACCGACTTCAAACGGATGGTCGCCTACACCTCCGTCAACCACATGGGCTACATCACCCTGGCCATCGGTGCCGCCGGGGCCGTGGGAGCGGACCAGGCGGAGGCCCGGCGTCTGGCCGTCACCGGTGCGGTCTTCCAGATGGTCAGTCACGGGCTGCTGACCGGGGCGCTGTTCCTGCTGTCCGGCGTGCTGTACGAGCGCGGGCGTACGTACGAGATGTCCGCGTACTCCGGCGTGGCCGGACGGGCGCCCGTCCTCGCCTCGCTGACCGGCGTCGCTGCCTTCGCCTCGCTGGGGCTGCCGGGCTTCTCCGGCTTCATCGCCGAGTTCCAGATCCTCACCGGGAGCCTGGGGCCGGAGCCGGTCGCCACCGGCCTGGCCGTCCTCGGAATCCTGCTCACCGCGGGCCTGTTCCTGCGCGCCCTGCAACAGGTCTTCCTCGGACCGCTGCGGCTACCGGTCACCGCGCCCGGCGCCGACCGGCCGTTCCCCGACATGCGCGTCCACGAAGGACTTGCGATCGTCCCGCTGCTGGCACTGGGCGTCGTCCTCGGCCTCGCTCCCCGGTTCGTCCTGGACGTCATCGAGCCCGCCTCGCGCACCGTGCTGGATCTGCTGGCGCGATGAACGAGATGACCGGGATGAACGAGAATCCCCTCGACCTCCTGCCCGAGGTTCTGCTCGCCGCCTCGGCCGTACTCGGTCTGCTGCTCGGCGCGTGGCTGCCGCGCCGCCGCCAGTGGCTGACCGGAGCCCTGGCAGGCGCGGCCTGCGTCGTGGGGATCGTGGCCGCCGCGACGGCCGCGACCAAGCCGGTGGAGACGGCATTCGGCGAGTCCTTCGCCCTGGACACGCTCACGGCCACCAGCAGGATCGTCATCCTCGGCGCCACGCTGCTGGTCCTCGCGCTCGCCATGCCACGCCTGTACGCCGACCCGCGCGAGACGGAGTTCTACGTCCTGCTCCAGCTCGCCTCGGCAGGCGCCCTGACGCTGGCCGGAGCCCAGGATCTGCTCCTTCTTGCCGCCGGCTACCTGCTGGCCAGCGTGCCCGCCTACGCGCTCGCCGGGTTCCGCAAGGACGGTCCCGGCACCGAGGCGGCGCTGAAGTTCTACGTCGTAGGTGCCTTCCTCGGCGTCGTGATGCTCGCCGGCGTCACCATCCTCCTCGCCGCCGGGCGAGTCACGGTGTATCCGATGCTGGGCACCGGACTCGCCGAGGCCGCGCCCGGACTCGTGGCGGTCGGTACGCTCGCCCTGCTCGCCGGTCTCCTGTTCAAGGCCGGAGCCGTGCCCAGCCACTTCTGGGTGCCGGACGCCGTCCAGGGCAGTTCTGCGCCTGTTGCCGCCTTCCTCACCACGATCCCCAAGATCGGCGCCCTGGCGGCGGTCTATCGGCTCGCCGCAGTGCCGCTCGCGGACGCCGACCTGCCATGGGCCGACCTGGTGGCCTTGCTCTCGGTGGCGTCGATGACGCTGGGGAACCTGGCCGCGTTCTTCCAGCAGGACGTCAAACGACTGCTCGCGTACTCCACCATCAGCCAGGTCGGCTATCTCCTGCTCCCGGTGGCCGTCGCCGGACGCACCGACCTCGATCAGGAAGCGCTGCTGTACTACCTGGCCGGGTACGCGCTGACCAACCTCGGCGCCTTCGCCGTCGTCTGCGCACTTCCCCGAGCGCACACCATCGACGACTACCGGGGTCTGGCACGGACGCACCCGGCACTGCTGGCCTCGCTCGTCGTCTGTCTGCTGGGACTGGTGGGCACGCCCCCGACCGCTGTCTTCCTCGGCAAGCTGGAAACCTTCAGCGCGGCCTTCGATGGCGGCTACGCATGGCTGGCGGTCGTCGCGGCCGCCAACACCGCTGCTTCGCTCTTCTATTACCTGCGCTGGATCGCGTCGGCGTTTCTCGCACGCGGACCCGTGGGTGATCCGGGTGCGACGTCAGGATCAGCTGCCGTCGTCGCCTACGGGGCGGCCACCGGATCCGTCGTCCTCGGGCTGCTCGGCGGGACCGTCCTGGACGTGCTGGGCGGACCGCTCGCACCTTGAACAAGGGGTTCATCAAGAGCACCGATGCGTACGGGGCGGCAGCGGACGGTCAGACGGCCATCATGACGAGCATGGCGCACATCGTGCCGCCCATGCCGATGTGGGCCGTCAGGGCCGCGTCCGGCGATGTACCCGGCGGACGGCGGCGGCTTCGGCTGCCCGTTGCCGCGCCCGTCCGGCGCCTGGTACCTCCGGACCGGGCCCTGTCCCAGACGGAGATGGCCAGGGACGCAGCAAGGACCACTATCGCGTCGGGCAGGGCGAGAAGCCACCGGGCCCAACTGTTCCGCCCGGCACCGCGACCGGCACCCGCCCGCCGGCCGGTACCGCGGACCCGCGCCCACACGGACGCGACGATCGAGAGCAGAAAATACCCAGCGAGTGCGACCAGGACGATGCGCCACACAGAAGCCGCGCCTCCCGCCGCGGCGCTGTGGGTGGCGCCGGCGGTCATGTCGTGTCCGGTCATCCCCGAGGCATGGTCCATCCCGGTCATGCCCGCCGCCTCCGTGGCGTTGGTCGTCCCGGCCGATCCATGCCCGTGTCCGTGACTCATGCCGGCCATGGAGTGCTCGCCCAGTGCGAGGACCGGCGCGGAATCGGTACCCGGCATGGCGAGCGTCATGATCACCATGGCGGCACTGCCGATGATGTGGTGTGCCCAGCGGCGGCCGTGGCGCCAGCCGTGCAGTCGAGCCTGGCGTGCGGAGAGGGCCGCGCCGCCCAGGCCGACGGTGGCGAACGCGGCCACCCACCACCCGCTGTGGTCCCCGAAGCCGGCCGCGGTCGCAGGCAGGAACATCGCGGCCATGCCGGTGCCCATGACGAGGTCGCCTCCGGCCGTGAACCGCACCTCTGTGCTGTCGGCCGCGGCCAGCCGGGCCGCGCTCACGACGGCCACGAGTGCGGCGACCGCCGCCAGCGTCCAGTTCAGAGCTGGGCTTCCCATTGCTGCCTCCGCATCGACCGCTGTCGCAAGCGCCGTGTTCGCGGTGCGCCGACCCGTGCCGTCCGCCGGCTGTTGGCTACGGATGCCCTTAGTACGTAGTGGTGCCAAGAGGCGTTCAGCGGGCGGGAGTTCTCTGCCCGGCGAAGGTCAGTGCCGGGGTGGGCGTACGCCGGTCAGGGTGAGGGTGACCAGGCGTCGCACGGCGGCTTTGGACGGCAAGGTGCGTGCTGCCATCAGGGCGTTGAGGCAGTAGTGGGTGAGTTCGGCGGGCGGCATGTCGTCCCGGACGTCGCCGGCCTGTGCTGCGTCGGTCAGCAGTTCCTGGACCATGTGGTGAAGGTGCTGGTGTGCATGGGCAAGGTGGTTGCCGCTGTCCCGGTGCAGGAACGCGCCGAGGTCCGTGTCGTGGTGGCCGTGGGATTCGTGAGTGATGAGGGCGTACGTCTCCAACACGGCTTCCAACCGCGCGCTCGCCCCCTCCGTCCGGTCCCGCACCTCCGCCAGTCGGGCGAGATGGCCGGCGATCTCCCGGGCGTGCCAGGCGTTCAGGATCGCTTCGACGTCCGGGAAGTACTTGTACAAGGTGGCCCGCCCGATGCCGGCCTGCTCCGCGATCTGAGACATCGTCACCGACAGCGGTCCGTTCTCGGCCGCCAGGGCGGCGGTGCTGTCCAGGATGGCGTCGCGCACTTCGCGGCGGTGCGCCTCGATCGTCTCGTTCCACAGCTTCGGCACGCAGAAAGCGTACGTGACGCCGATGCATGAACATGATGGTTTGACAGTGACAAAGTGTATCGATAAAGCTGGAGTCGTTCGACCTGTAGGCCGCTCAGGCGTGTGCGAGACAAGGAGGATCACTCATGGCGGATCCGTCCCAGGAGCTGGGCGCTCGGGAAAGCACCGATGGGCCCCCCGGCCGGAGCCCGGCTGCCCCTGGTATGCCGCGATGGGTGAGGATGTCCGCGCTGGTCGCGGTGGTCTTCGTCCTTCTTCTGGTGCTCGTGCTGCTGGTCAAGGGGGGTGACCACGGCCCAGGCCGGCACTTTGGTGGCCAGGCTCCACTGGCCTCGGATGACGATGCCGCCCCGGCTGCGCAAGCTTGCCCTCATTGCGCATGTCACGTCCTCGGTCGGCTGGTTCGGTGCGGTCCTCACCTTTCTCGCGCTCGGGGTGATCGGTATGACCAGCCCGGATGCCGCTGTGGTACGCGGTGTCTACCTCGTGATGGAGCCGGCTGCCGGGTACGCCCTCGCTCCCCTGGCCTTCGCCTCGCTGCTCACTGGTGTCATCCAGTCCTTGGGTACGACCTGGGGTCTTCTGCGCCACTACTGGGTCCTGTTCAAGCTCCTGATCAACGCTGTCGCCACCGGGGTGCTGTTGATCTACCTGGGCACGTTCAGGTCCATGGCTCACCTGGCCGCAGACCCGGCGGCCGAGCTCTCCTCGGTGCGCAACTTCTCGCCCGTGCTCCATTCGGTGCTCGCGCTGGCGGTTCTGCTGTTGGCCATGATCCTGGCGGTGTACAAGCCACGGGGCGTCACCCCGTACGGGCAGCGCAAGCAGCGGGCCCAGCGGTGACCCGCGCCTTTCCGCGACACCGATCGGCATACTCGCGCACGTGGGGCACCGTGAGCGGATGGACAGTTGATCCCAGAGCTTGCACGCGGCCCTTTATGCGGCCTTGGCCAGGGTGGACCAATCCGTGCTGGGCGCGGGCCGGACGGGGGCCGAAGGGGCGGTCAAGGCCCGTTCTCCGTCGTGGCGCGGCCAGAGGAGGAGGGCGGCGAGCGCTCCCGCCCCGGCAAGGACCGCGAGGACGGACCAGGCGAGGGTGAAGCCGGCGTTCGTGCCGAGCCATCCCGCGACGGGATAGGTGATCAGCCAGGCCAGGTGCGACAGAGAGAACTGGGCCGCGAATGCCTCGGGAATCGCGTTGCGTCCCACGGAGGCGCGCAGGACCTTGCCTGTCGGTGTGATGACGAGCGCCATGGCGATGCCGATCACGGTCCAGATGATCGCCGTACCGGTCCAAGTGAGGCTGGCCGCGATGAGCGTCACCGCGGCGGTCGTGCAGCCGACGAGGACTCCGGCGCCGGTCATCATGACGGTCCGGGCAGGGATCCGGTCGAGAACGCGGGGCAGTACAGGGCCGCCAGAAGGGTTCCGGTGCCGGAGGCGGCGAGCATCCGGGCGACGCCCGACTGCGAGCCGCCGAGTTCGTCACCGACGTGGTTGGCGGTGTTGACGACGACGATCGACCCTGCTGCCGCGACCACGAGATTGAGCGCCATGATGCCGCGCAGTCGCGGAGTCCTGAGGAAGGTGCCGATGCCGGCTGCCGCCCTGCCCCATGCCTTGGTGTGGGTACTGGGGCGGGCGTCGGGGATGCGTGTCGACAGGACGAGCAGGCCGGAGATGAGGAATCCGGCGGAGGTGCCCAGGAACAGCCAGTTGAAGCTCATGAACGTCAGGGCGACGGCTGCCGGCACGGGGCTGAGCAGACTCTCCATGGTGTAGGCGACCTGGGAGGCGGACGGGGCACGCGTGCAGTCGGACTCGTCGGTGACGATGTCGGGGATGACGGCCTGGAACGTCGGGGTGAACGCCGCCGAGGCGGCTTGGAGCAGGCCGATCAGCACGTAGATGTGCCAGACCTCGGTGACCAGTGGCAGGGCCAGGACCACCACACCGCGGACCGCGTCGAGGAGGAACAGGAAAGTTCTCCTGGGGAGCCGGTCGACGTACGCGGCGGCCAGCGGGGCTATGACCACGTACATGACCATCTTGATGGTCAGGGCGGTCCCGAGGACCAGGCCGGCGCGCGGACCGGCGAGGTCGTAGGCGAGCAGCCCGAGGGCCACGGTGGTCAGCCCGGTCCCGAACAGGGCGATGACCTGGGCGCTGAACAGGCGGCGGTAGTCACGGATGGCGAACAGACGCATGGCGGGGTCCTTCCGTATCCATGCGGCGGGGCACGGTCCCGCTGAGGGATGAGCGTTCGTACGGTCAGTGGTGTGCGTGGTGGTGGCAGCTGTGCCCGGGCGCGACGTGGGCTGCCGCGCCCGAGCGAGGGGTGGTCCCGGTGGTCCGCACCGTGAACTCGGCTGTCCGGACAACGCCGTTGTGTTGGAAGTCCAGGTACAGGCGGTAGGTGCCCACCGAGGGCGCGACCGCCATGAAGGCGATCTCGGGTCCCGCTGCGGTGGTGCCGTTGCCGGGTTCACCCTCCGGGTGGACGTGGAGGTAGCCCAGGTCACCGACTCGCAGTGCCACCAGGTGCCCGTATGCGGCCAGGTAGGGCTCCAGGTCGGTGACAGGGCGGCCGTTCCGGCTGACAGTGAGCGTCAGTTCGCTTGCCTCGCCGGGCACGAGGCCGCCGACGAGCGTGACGGTGTACTCGCCGATCTGTGTGACCCCGGAGGCATCAGGGAGAGGCCGCGGGTCGTAGGGTCCGGCCACCGCGACGTCGATCCCCAGTGTCATGGTCCCCTTGTGCCCGGCCGGGTGGATGTCGGCGAATGGATAGATACCCCCTAGGGGTACCTTGCAACGACTTCATCTATACCCCCCACCCGTATCTCTCGCAAGGGTTGATCTCCGGCCCGGAGATGGGGAGTGGGTCACAAGTCCGCTGAGTCCCCATTCCCAACGCCCGCTTCTGGTGGGGGTGTTGTCACCCACAGGACGGACACGCGCCTCCCCGGCCGGGAGGGCGCAGCGTGGACCGGGGTACTGAGTTGCGAGCCTGTGCACGCGGTGTGACCGTGGGAAGTACTGAAAGCGGGCAATCCAATGGCGAACGGACCTATGAACAGGCGCGCGTTCACCGGTCGATATGTCATCGTCCTGGACCGCGGCGAGCAGGAAAGCGGGCTGCACGCACTGCGTTCCACGGCCGGTATCGGATCCGTCGAACGAGTCCGGGAAGCCGACGCCGCGAACGTCGCCGAACTCCTTGAACGCCCCGACGTATCGGTGCACTTCGAGGCGCTCGGCGTCGTCGTCGCCGAGGTTCGGCCCGATCAACGCCATGCGCTGGTGACGACGGCCGTGAGGGAGCCCTCGATCGTGGCGGCCGAGCCTGAGTGCATGGTGTACCCCATGCCGGTCACCGCCCCGCGACAGGCTCCGGCCGAGTTCTTCCCGGCCTACCGCGGCGAGGGGGACGTGGTCCAGCGGGACACCATGGCTCACCTCGCCGCCGCCCAGGGCCCGGCCTGGGACGAGGAGGCGTGGACCTGGGGACTGCAGGCGATCCGGGTCAACCTGTCCGGCCTGACCGGGCGCGACGTGAGCATCGCGGTCCTCGACACCGGTGTGGACACCGATCACCCGGATCTGGCCGGACGCATCGAGGCGACGGCCTCCTTCGTGCCCCAACAGACGGTGGAGGACGGCAATGGCCACGGCACTGCTTGCATCGGCATTGCCGCCGGCCCCGCCAGTCCTCGGCAGGGCCCCCGCTACGGCGTGGCCTCGGAGGCGCGGATCCTCGTGGCGAAGGTGCTCAGCGACTCGGGCAAGGGTGCCGACGGCCAGATCCTCGCGGGCATGGAGTGGGCCATGGCCCGCGGCGCGCGTGTGATCTCCCTGTCCCTCGGCGGCCTGGTTCAGCCGGGTCAACTCTTCCCGCAGGCGTACGAGTCGGTGGCCCGGCGGGCAGCCGAGAGCGGGGCGGTGGTCGTCGCCGCCGCCGGGGACTACAGCGACCGTCCCTTGCACATCGCACCTGTCAGCCGACCGGCCAACTGCCCCGCCGTCCTCGCGGTGGCCGCTCTCGACGCGTCGCTGTCGCCGGCGTTCTACTCCAACGCCGGCATCAACGGCGACGGCGGTGAGATCAATATCGCCGCGCCGGGCAGAGACGTGCGCTCGGCCGCCCCCAACGGCGGATACCAGGTGCTCAGCGGCACCAGCATGGCCGCGCCGCATGCCGCGGGCGTCGTCGTCCTGCTCGCCCAGCAGTACCCCGACGCCTCCGCGGCCGGACTCAAGGCCAGGCTGGAGGCGGGTGCGTGGCCGCTCCCGCACCTCGTCACGGACGTGGGCCCGGGTCTGCTTCAGGCCCCGTGAACGAGTCCTGGCCGACATGAGCCGGGGGCATCGCCGACCCCATGGCTAGCATCCGGCCATGGGAACCGACGACAGCTCATTCCGTGACCGGGCACGACAGGACATCGCCGCACCCTCGGGATCGGTCTTCGACACCGTCGTGGACCGCAGGAACTCCAACTCCATGAAGTGGGCCTACGGCCATCAGCTGCTGTCCGCCGACGAGGCCGCGGCCGACCCGCTGCCGATGTGGGTCGCCGACACCGACTTCAAGGCTCCCCAAGCCGTGATCGACGCGCTGCACGAGGCCGTCGACCACGGTGTCTTCGGCTATCCCGGCGGCGCGACCGACAACTATGTGGACGCCGTGACCGGCTGGCAGGCCAGACGGTTCGGCTGGGAGGTGCCGCGGGAGTGGGTGCTTCAGACGGCCGGCGTCATCACCACGCTCAAGACCGCGGTGCAGGCCTTCTCCGCCCCCGGTGACTCGGTCCTGATCCAGCCGCCGGTCTACGCCCACTTCCACCACGACGTCCTGCTCAACGGCCGCCACCTCGCCTACGCTCCGCTCCAGCGCACCGAGGACGGCTACCGGTTCGACGCCCGTACGTTCGCCGCCGCCATCCGGCCCGACACCAAACTGTTCATCCTCAGCCACCCCCACAACCCCACCGGCAACGTCTGGACGGAGGACGAGCTGCGGACCATGGGGGAGATCTGCGCCGGGCACGGCGTCCTCGTCATATCCGACGAGATCCACCAGGACCTCGTCATCAATCCGGAGCGCCAGCACATCCCGTTCGCCTCGCTCGGCCGGGAGTTCGAGCGCAACAGCATCACCTGCACGGCGCCGAGCAAGACGTTCAACCTTCCCGGGCTGCAGAGTGCCAACGCGTTCGTCCCCGACCCCAGGCTGCGCGAGGAACTGGCCCGCCAGTACGAACGCAACGCCTTCCCGTTCGTCAACGTGCTGGGCATGGCCGCCGCCGAGGCCGCCTACACGCACGGTGAGCCCTGGCTGGAGGAGATGCTCACCTACCTGCGCCGCAACCACACCCACTTCGCGCAGTCGGTCAACAGCGCCACCTCCAAGGTCCGGGTGCTGCCGGCGGACGCGCTCTACCTGGCGTGGACGGACTGCCGCGGTCTGGGGCTGGACGCCGAGTCCCTGGACAAATTCATGCTCACCAAGGCCCGCCTGTGGCTGGACAAGGGACAGAAGTTCGGGACCGAGGGCCACGGCTACATGCGCGTCAACCTGGGCTGCCCACGCTCCACGGTCGACGAAGCGATACGACGGCTGCTCGCGGCCGTCGACGGCGCGTGACCGTCCCAGTTGGCTCAGGGGCGGGTGAGGGACATCACCGTTCCAAGCGGTGAGCATAGCTGGAGCAGTAGTGCGATTGTGTGGCGCGCTGCTACCGCATCCGTCATTCGTCACTGTATTGACAGGTGACGAACTGCGGATGCATGCTTACGGTGGCTCCGTCGGGCGACGGAGCCACTGCGCGACCCGCGAAGTGGAGGTCGGTCATGAACCAGGAAGCCGCGTCGGATGGCGCCACGGCGGCCCGGCAGGCGCGTTTCGGCAAGCTGCCCGAGCGTGTCCGGTTCGAGGACATGACGGAAGGGGCGGAGACGGAGCCGAACGGCGGCGTGAACGCCTCGTACCAGGATGTGGGCGCTTGGCGCACGTTCTCGTGCCTGGCCCTGGACCTGGGGCTGTAGCGGCGATCCCGGAGATCGTCTTCGACCCCGCGGTCGCCGACTACCGCGCGATCCTGGAGTACTTCTTCCAGATCCACGACCCGAGCACCCGGAACCGCCAGGGCAACGACATCGGGCTCAGCTACCGGTCCGCCGTCTTCTACGCCGACGAGGAGCAGCGCCGGATCGCGCTGGACACCATCGCCGACGTGGACGCGTCCGGGCTGTGGCGGCGCCAGGTCGGGCGCGGGAAGTGGCAGGTGTAGCCGTCCGGTAGCGCTGGAGGTAGTCCTGGTGCTCCGGTTCGGCCTCCCAGAACGGTCCGGCCGGCGCCACGCCGAGTGATCCAGTACGCCTCTGGCATATGACAACTCGCACTTGCGTCCACCCTGTGCCACCGTGAATGAGGCATCCGCGGACCCGCTCAGGCGGTCTCCCCGCCCTCGTACGTGCGGCACCGCAGTCCCGGATGTCCGGCGGCTGACCTCGGACCGGACCGGCTCTTCGGCCTGGCCGCGTCGGCTGCGCCCTGTGCCGTCGACGCGGCCAGGCCGAAAGGACGTCCATGAACGACAGCGCTGTGCCCGTTCCCCATGAGGCCGACGTACTCATCATCGGCAGTGGCCCCGTCGGCTGCGCCTTCGCCCGCAAGCTGGTGGACGCGGGCAAGAACGTCCTGATGATCGATGCCGGGGCCCAGCTCTCCCGGCGCTACGGCGAACACCTCAAGAACAGCTATCTGTTCCAGCGGAACATCGACCTGTTCGTCTCCGTCATCAAGGGCAATCTGCTCCCGCTGTCGACCGCCACCAACCGGGAACCGGTGCTCACCCTGGACCCGTCCGCGTTCTCCTACGACCCGGACAAGTACGCCGGTTTCTCCATGCGCAACCAGAACCCGGAGCAGCGCGGGCACCTCAACCTGCCCGCCGCCGCGGCCACTTACGCGGTGGGCGGCATGGCCACGCACTGGACCTGCGCGGTGCCCCGCTTCCACCCCGAGGTGGAACGGCGCCACGCCGGGGAGGACTACCCCATCGACGACAAGGCGATGGACCGGCTCTACGAGGAAGCGGAGTCGCTCCTCACCCGCAGCACCTCGGTCTTCGCCGGCTCCGCCCGGCACCTGCTCGTCAAGCGCGTACTCCAGCGCGCGGGGGAGGAGTTCGCCGATGTCACCGAACTGCCCCTCGCGGTCAGCGACCGCGCCGACTCCGCCCAGACCTCCGCGGTGACCTGGTCGGCCGCCGACACCGTCCTCGGTGAACTCGCCGACCCCGCGCACACACCCCCGCACGGCTCGTTCCGGCTGCTGCCCGAGCACCAGTGCGTCCGGCTGGAGATCACCGGTTCCGGCAAGCACCAGAAGGTCCAGTACGCCGTGGTGCGCAACCTGCGCGACGTCCGCGACGAGATCCGGCTGCGGGCCGACACCTACGTCGTGGCCTGCGGTGCCGTACCCACACCGCAGTTGCTGTTCGCCTCCGGCGTCACCCTGCCCGCGCTCGGCCGCTATCTCACCGAACAGCCCATGTCCTTCTGCCAGGTGGTGCTGGAGCAGCAGCACATGGACCACATCGAGGAGATCCTGCACAGCGGCGGCGACGCGGACCGGGCCGCCGCCGACCGCGTCGCCCGCTACCGCGCCGCCCAGCTCAAGCAGCTCCACGCCGGTGACAAGACCGCCGACCCGGTGCCCTTCCCGCCCTGTGAACGGGACCCGAACCTGGCCCTGTTGGTGACCGAGGCGCGCCCCTGGCACTGCCAGATCCACCGGGACGCCTTCACCTACGGCGCCGTACCGCCCAATGTGGACCCCCGGCTCATCGTGGACCTGCGCTGGTTCGGGATCTCCCGGCCCCGCCCGGAGAACAAGGTCACCTTCTCCCGGCGGCTCCGCGACACCTTCGACCTGCCGCAGCCCACCTTCTCCTTCCGCCTCGACGAGGCCGAACGCAAGGAGACGGACCGGATGAGCCGGCACATGATGCGCACCGCCGCCGCACTCGGCGGCTTCATGCCCGGCTCCGAGCCGGTGTTCCTCACCCCGGGCCTGCCGCTGCACATCGCGGGCACCACCCGGATGGGCCGCAGCGCGCTGGACAGCGTCGTCGACGAGTACTCCAAGGTGTGGCACATCGACAACCTCTATCTCGGCGGCAACGGCCTGCACCCCTTCGGCAACGCCTCCAACCCCACGCTCACCAGCGTCGCGATGGCGCTGCACGCGGTCGACACCATCGTCAAGGGCCACCCCGGACACTGACCCCCGCCCCGACCTATGGACGCCACCATGCCGGTTCACCCCACCCCGCGCCCGGACGGAATCCACCTGGGCATCACCCCCACCTGCTGGACCAACGACGACTTCCCGCTCATCGGCGACGACATCCCCATGGAGCAGTGCCTCAGCGAGATCGCGCTCGCCGGGTTCGAGGGGTGCAGCATCGGCCACACCTTCCCCACCGACCCTGACGCGCTGACCGCCGCCATGCATCTGCGCGGACTCAGCGTCAGCGAACCCTGGGTGAGCACGTACTTCACCGTGCCCGACGGCTCCGCGCGCACCGCCCGCGAACTGCTGAGGGTGCTGGAGTTCCTGAACCGCTTCAACGCCGACGGACCACCGGTGCGGACCACCACCATCGGTGTCGCCGAGTTCGGCCACTCCGTCCACCTCCAGCAACTCAGCCTGCGCAGCAACAAACCGGAGTTCACGGACGAGCAGTGGGCCGACCTCTGCGAGGGCCTGAACAAACTCGGCGAGATCATCGCGGGCCAGGGCTTCACCCTCGCCTACCACCCCCACATGGGCACCGGCGTCCAGACCGAGCGGGACGTCGACCGGCTGATGCGGGACACCGACCCCCGCCATGTCGGCCTGCTGATCGACACCGGCCATCTCACCTGGGCGGGCGCCGATCTGACGGCGCTGATGGAACGGCACCGGGACCGGATCGCGCATGTGCACCTGAAGAACGTCCGCGGTGGCGTCCGCGCCGACCGCACGCTGGCCGACGGCAGCTTCCGCGAGTACATCGAGGCCGGCATCTTCACCGTGCCCGGCGACAGCGACGGCGACATCGACTTCGACACCGTCCTGAAGGTCCTCGGCCCCGGCGAGGCCTACCGGGGCTGGCTGGTGGTCGAGGCCGAGCAGGACCCGCGGGGCGGTCACCCGCCGCTCTACTACGCGCAGACCGCCCACGCCTACCTGGCCCGGGCTCTCGACCCCAACTGACCCACAGACAACTGGAAGGCACCCCACCATGGGCGCAAGCACCCCCCTGAACCTCCGCGTCCCCCGCTTCACGCGCGAGGTCCTGGAGGACGACCTGAACGAGGGCTACTGGCTGGAGGCCCCCGACATCGACGGCGACACCCGCCCCGACCTGGTCGGCCACGGCCTCTACCTCGGCGAGCTGTACTGGTACCAGAACCCGGGCTGGCAGAAGCGCCTGGTCGCCGACGGCTTCCACATGCCGATCGGCGCCCACTACGGCGACATCTCCGGCAACGGCTTCCCCGACATCGTCGTCTGCTACGAGCTGTACGGCGCCCGCGGCCGGATCGACGACCCCGACCCCGACGGCGGGAAGATCGACTGGATCGAGAACACCGGCAAGTTCGACTCCGAGACCCGCTGGAAGCGCCACTTCATCGGCCGCCACACCGCCATGCACCGGATGCGCCTCGGCCACTTCACCCAGACCCGCAAACCGGAGCTGATGGCCCTGCCGACGGTGGGCGCCCACCACGTCCACGCCCTCGTACCCGTCGTGCTGTTCAGCCCGAACAACGACGTACGCCAGCCCTGGGACAAGCGCATCATCGACGATGCCCACTACCGCATGATCCACGGCGTGGAGATCCAGAAGAACCCGCTCCCGGGCAGCGAGCACCTCGACTCGATCCTGCTCGCCTCCGAGGAGGGCGTCACCTGGCTCCACTACGACGAGGTCCAGCAGCGCTTCACCACCACCCACATCGGCGACGGCGAGCACGAACGGTTCGACGCCACCGGGTTCAAGGGCAGCGGCGACGTCGGCGCCGGACGGATCGGCGACGACCCGCACGCGTACGTCGTGGCCACCGAGCCCTTCCACGGCAACACCGTGGCCGCCTACGTCAAGGAACGGCCCGGCACGCCGGTCGCCGAGGCGAGCTGGCGCCGCATCGTGCTGGACGTCTTCGGCGACCCCAACGAACTCGGCGAGGGCCCGAGCCATCAGATCGTCTGCGCCGACTTCGACAACGACGGCGACGACGAGTTCCTGGTCGCGCTGCGCGGACCGTACCCTTGGCAGGGCGTCTTCTACTACAAGTGCCTGGACGTCGAGGCCGGGGTGTTCGCCAAGTGGCGGGTGTCCTCGGACAGCGCCGCGCGGATCGCCCTTGGCGACTTCAACGGCGACGGGCGGCTCGACTTCGCCACCATCGCCTACAAGGTCGACAAGTACTTCCTCGCCGAGGACGCCAAACTCTGCCTGTTCCGCAATGACATCGAGGAAGCGGCCGTCCGGCCGTAGCGCCATGCGACACAACAGAGCGTGGTGGCCCTGGTTGATCGGCGCGGTCGGCGCCGCGGTGCTCGTCACGGTGGTGGCCCTCGTGGTCGGCTCGGGCGCGCAGGCGGCGGCGACCTCGCTGAGTGTGCTGATCTCGGCCACGGCCGGGCTGTTCAGCTGGTCCTGGCACCGGTCCCGGCCAGCCGCCCCGGCCACCCGGACCGAACTGGAACAGGCCGCGGAGGCGCTCGCCGCCATGGTGCGCCGCCAGTGGACCGAGGAGGCCGCCGCCCAAGGGCTGCTGGATCCCCACCCGTTGGCGGTCCGCTGGCGCAGCGGACAGACCGAGGCCGGGGACCACGTCCGGATGGTCGGCCGCACCCTGTCCGGCCGCAGCGACGACATCGCGTCCTTCGCCGCCGCCTTCCGCGCCCTGCCCCGCCGAAGACTCGTGGTCCTCGGCGACCCGGGCGCGGGCAAGACTGCGCTCGCGATCCTCCTCGTACGGGAGTTGCTGAGGGACCCCGAACCCGGCGAGCCGGTCCCCGTCCTGCTGGACCTCGCCCCGTGGAACCCGCGCCGCGAACCCCTGCTGGACTGGATGGCACGCCGCATCCACGAGGACTACCCGGCGCTGCGCAACCACGAGACGTACGGCCGGGACGCGGCCCGCAAACTCGTCGCCGAGGGACGGGTCCTGCCGGTCCTGGACGGCCTGGACGAACTCCCCGCCGAGCTGCGGCTGCGGGCGCTGGCCGCCGTCAACCACGCCATCGCCGTGCACGGTCCGCTGATCCTGACCTCACGGCAGGCCGAGTACCACCGCATGGTGACGGACACCGACGTCGTCACCGCCGCGGCGGTCGTGGTCGCGGAGCCGGTCGGGGCGGCGGACGTGGCCGAGTACCTGCGCAGTGCCGTGCCGCCCCGGCGCAGCGCCGCCTGGCAGCCGGTCCTCGACGAACTCACCGGACGGCCCGAAGGCCCCGTAGCGCAGGCCCTGTCGGTGCCGTTGAACGTCTGGCTCGCCCGCACCGTCTACGCCTCGCCCGGCAGCGACCCGGCCGAACTCATCCGCTCCACCGACGCCGACAGCCTCCAGCACCATCTGCTGGACGCGCTGGTCCCGGCGGTGTTCTCCGCGGAACCGACGGCTGGGGACCCCTCGGTGCCGGACGTGCGCCGTACCGCCGCCACCCGGTGGCGGCCCGAGGACGCCCGGACCTCGCTGAGCTTCCTCGCCGCCCACATCAAACGGCAGGGCACCGACGACATCGCCTGGTGGGAGCTGCACCGGGCACTGCGCCCCTCGCCGGCCGGCCCGCTGTCCGGACCGGTCGCCGGAGCGGTCGTCGGGCTCGGCGCGGGCTGCATGGTGGGCGACTACTTCCACTGGGCGCTCTCGCCGTTCGAGCGCTTCGTCGGCTTCCTCGTGATCACCCTCGCCACGGCCGTCGCCGCCACGGTCATGATCAGAATTGCCTACGTCGGAGGCGGCACCCGGCCGGCCCTGCGCGCCCGGCGTCCGGTCTCCGTGGAGATCCCGCGCCGACTGGGCGTCGCCGTCGCCGTACTGCTGCCGCTCGCCGTCGCGGTGGGCGCGGTGATCGAGCACTGGGCGAGGACCGCCGCCGGCACGGACATGGGCCTGGACATGGGCGTGGCCGCCTACACCGGGGTCAAGGCGGGCGCCGCCTGGATGCTGTTCATGGCGCTGCTGGCCCTCGGCGTGCTGTGCTGGGCGCTGCTGCGCCGCGGCGCCCTCTCGCGACCGCGCGCCCCGGGCCACCGCCGGGCCCAACTCCAGCGGATCCTGGTCTTCTTCGTGCTGTTCTGGCTGGGCGCCGAAATGGCGGGCTTCCTCGGCTATCTGTCGATCCGTCAGGTGGTCGGGCAGTCGATCACCGACGTCTCGATCCTCAACCCGGCCGAGACCGTCGCCTTCGTCAACCGGCGCGCGACCTTCCGCGCCTGTGTCTTCCTGCTGATCGCCGGGATCATGGCGGGACTCGACCTGCCGGGCGGCTCCTCCCGCCCCACCCGCCTGGAGTTCTCCGCGCCGCCGCGCGTGCTGGGCGCGATGCTCCCCGCCTGCCTCGGCCGAGGGCTGCTGTTCGGCATCGGACCGGCCTTCCTGCTCGCCGTCGTTACCCCGGCGTCCCCGACCATCTCCTGGTGGGAGCGGCTGGCGGCCGCCTTCGCCTTCGGCGCCTTCTTCGGCCTGCTGTTCGGCATGGGCCTCGCCGTGCTGCGGTGGGCCCGGATGCCGGCCGACCTCGAACAGGAGACCCCGCAGTCGACCCTGCGCGGGGACCGCACGGTGGCCGGTGCCCTGATGGTGCTCGCGCTGCTGCCCCCGCTGCTCAAGTGGATCATCACCACCGAGGGGCACCTGGCGCGCAGCGAGAACCTCGCCGTGCAGGGCGTCGGCCGCTGGCTGGAGACCCTGGAGGCGAATCTGGCGATGGGGCTCGCGGTGGGGCTGCTCGCGGTGTCGAGCACCGCCTGGTTCACCTACCGCGAGTCAGGACTGCGGCTGGCCGCGGCGAAGCGGCTGCCGCAGCACCCGTTGTCCTTCATGGAGGACGCCCGGCTGCTCAGCGTGTTGCGGCGGGTCGGGCCCGTCTACCAGTTCTGCCACGCCGAGTTCAAGGACCGGATCGTCTCGGGCGCCACCGCGGCCGGTGACATCACCCGACCGGGCGGCGCCCGCGTCTGACCACCTGTTCCGGCGGTGTTCCGGCGGCTACTCCGAGGCGTCCAGCCAAAGGCGGTTCTCCGCCTGGCGCTTGGCGACCTCGACCGGTGAAACCACCTTCATCTGAAGGGGATCACCGTCCTCCGGGACCTCTATCAGGGTCCCCTCGGGCACCAACATGCAGATGCCGCCGCACGGACACTTCTTCTTCGCGGCCCAGTCGTACTGTTGTTGACCCAGGTCGAGGATCTCCTTGACCGTCCACTTGCCGTCGTCCCGGTGCGGTACGTTCACGGTGACGCCCCCGGTGTCGATCGAGAAGCCGTTCTCCGCGGATGTCGTCATGGTCCACTCTCCTTGCGTGTGGGGGGGGGTGAAGTCCGCCTGAACTGGCGGCTCTTGGCCCACGCTAGGCCGCCTGCTCACCCCCCGCCACCGGAGCGGGACGCACCGTCACCGCAACGGCTCCCGGCGCGCCGCCTCCTCCGCGCACAGCACATCCACCACCGCGGCGGCCGTATGCGCCCGTTGGAGGTCCCCGTCGAACGCCCCGCTGCGCAGCATGGGCCAGCCCTCGGAGAACCGGGCCTGCACCCGCGCCGCCACCCGCAGCCGTCCCGTGCCGTCCCAGCGGTCGGCCAGCGTGAACTCGCCGAGCGGCGCCGGGGTTTCCGAGCGGTCGGCCCGGACCAGCGCCATTAGGTACTCGGCGCGGTCGAAGGCGTCCGAGACCGCCCGGTCGCTGTCCGCCGCAGGTTCGGCCAGCACCTCCCGCAGCCGCCCGCGCAGCCAGGTGCTGTGCGCCGTGTGCACGAGGCCGGGCGGATACGGCCGGTCCAGGAGCGCGTTGAGGGCCCCGTCGCCGCCGAGGACGTCCTCCGGGCGCAGCGCCAGCACCGCGGGCCGGGGCTCGGCCGCCGCCGGATCGGCCAGCACCGGCTCCAGCAGCAGCCGGCCGAACAACTCGTCCCGGCCCGCCAGAGCGGCGGCGCCACCGGCCGCGCACAGGGCGAGCAGCGCCGGGTACAGGCGCGGCCCGGCGCTGTCCCCGGGGACGTTCAGCAGCCGTTGCAGCGCCCGCACCCACACCGCCGTATGCGCCTCGGCCTCGTCGTGGAAGGCGCCCACCGCCAGCAGATGGAGCAAGGTGTCGCAGTCGCTCCGGTACCGCGCCAGCAGCTCCCGGTACGCCTCGGGCTCCGCGGGCCGTGCG
The DNA here is from genome assembly GCF_027270315.1 of Streptomyces cinnabarinus. Classification (NCBI taxonomy): domain Bacteria; kingdom Bacillati; phylum Actinomycetota; class Actinomycetes; order Kitasatosporales; family Streptomycetaceae; genus Streptomyces; species Streptomyces cinnabarinus. The sequence continues at coordinate 8,069,754 of NZ_CP114413.1, forward strand.
CCGGGCGGATACCGGTCGCCGTCCGAGAGGCGCTCCACGACCCGCGTCGCCTCGGCGTCCACCAGCTCGTGCAGCGCGATCCGGCGCACCGGGTCCGGGAGCGCGCGCTTGAGACGGGCCACGGACAGCTCGCGCGTCGGCGCGGGCTCCGTCAGCCGGTCCAGGGCCTCGACCCGGTCCAGCAGACCGGGAAAGAACTCCTTCGCCGTCAGCCCCCGGACCACCACGGCACCGTGCCGGGCGACGAGTTCGGCGGCCCGGCCGTGCACGCCGTGCGAGGCGGCCCAGAAGAAGGGGTAACGGCGGGTGGCGCGGCGCTCGAAGCAGGCCGACAGGGCGTGGTCCCACTGCGCGGACCAGCCGCACACGATCAGCCCGTACTCGTCCAGCACCTGATCCACCAGACCGGCCCACGCCGCCGGGTACTCGCGCAGTTCGTGCTCGGTGTTGCGTGCCTCCAGGTCGGTCAGGTCCCCGTGCAGCTTGACCACCGTCGCCCGCGCGTGTGCCAGCGGCGTCATCCCGCGCAGACTGTCCGGGCCGTGCACGACCTGCGGCTGTACGCCCGCGGCGGCCAGCGCCTGCTCGGTGAGCCGGTCGAAGTTGGTGGTCAGCACCACCCGCACCCAGCCCCGCGCCATCAGCCGGGCCACCGCGTGATGCGCGGCCCCGGGCCGCCTGAGCCCCTCCTCGCCCGGCTCGAAGTAGCCGCGCAGCAGCTTGTGCCGGGCGGCCGGGGTGTCCCCGAGGGCCTCCAGCAGACCCGAGTAGCCGAGCGGCCCGCCGTCCCCGTGCCGTGCCCACCAGCCCTCCGGATCGGCGGCGGCGAGCTCCTCGTCGGCACCCTGGGCGACGGCCGCCCGGCGCACCAGATCCGAGACGATCTCCCATCCCGTCGGCACACCGGCGTCCCGCGACATGCCCGCGCCGAGCAGCAGGGCGTACACACCCGGCCCCGCGTGCACGCACATGGAGAGGGAGACCAGGGGGTCGAGACCGCGCACCGCGGCGGCCGCCGTCGGCCTGTCATGGGGGTCCGTCATGGTCTCAATGTGCGTCGACGGGCCCGCCGGCCGGCTCCCGACACTCCGTATCGATTACACCCGATACGACCATCTTCATTCGGGTATGGGTGTTCGAGACGGAAGGACTCCCTCCCCATGACCACGCAGCCCGCGATCAACTGGCCCGACAAATACCTCCCCGGCACGGGAGACAACTTCGTCTCCAACGAGGTGATCGTCCAAGGACTCACCGCCGCCCAGGTCTGGCACCCCCTGACCGACACCTCCACCTGGGCGTCCTACTTGGACCACATCACCGCCATCGCCTTCCCGGAGGGCGGCGGCCCCGTACTGAAGGATGGGGTCCCCTTCACCTTCGACCCCGTCGGCGTCGCCTCCGTGAGCACCCAGTTCGCCCGGGTCGTCGAGTGCCGGGCCCCCGCAGAGGGCACCCCGGGCCGCCTCTCCTGGACCGCGGAGCAGGACGGCACGCCCGAGCAGCGGCTCGAAGTCCTGCACGGCTGGCTCGTCGAGGACCTGCCCGGCGGCCGGGTCCGTGTCCTCACCCAGGAGACGCAGATCGGCCGGATCGCCGCCGACCTGGCCGCGCAGCTCCCCAACCCGATGCTCAACGCCCACCAGAACTGGCTGAACCGCCTGACCGGCTTCAGCGCCGCCCATGGACGGTGACCTGCGGGGCTGGCGTCCGTGCCTGCTCGCCGGAGCGGTCTTCGCGGTCTGCATGGCCGGCACGACGCTCCCCACCCCCCTCTACGGCCTCTACCAGGACAAGTTCGACTTCTCCGAACTCACCGTCACCGTCGTCTACGCCGTCTACGCCTTCGGGGTCATCGGCGTACTCCTGCTCGCGGGCAACGCCTCCGACGCCGTGGGCAGACGGCCGGTGCTGTGGTGGGGCCTGGGCTTCGCCGCCGCCAGCGCCGTCTGCTTCCTGTTCGCCACCGCCCTGGGCTGGCTGTACGTCGGACGGCTGCTGTCGGGCCTGTCCGCGGGCCTGTTCACCGGGGCCGCCTCGGCCTACGTCATCGAGCTGGCCCCGCGCGGCTCCACCCGGGGCACCTTCGTGGCGACCGCCGCCAACATGGGCGGCCTGGGCTGCGGACCGCTGCTCGCCGGGGTGCTCGCGCAGTACGCCGACTGGCCGCTGTACCTGGTCTTCGTGGTCCATCTCGCCCTGGTGGCCTGCTCGGCCGCGGTCCTGCTGCGACTGCCGGAGACCGTACGGGAGCGGCGGCCGCTGAACACTGTACGGCCGCAGAAGCCCGGCCTGCCGCCACGGGTGCGGCCGGTCTTCGGGCCCGCGGCGGTCGCCTCCTTCGTGGGATTCGCCCTGTTCGGGGTGTTCACCTCGGTGAGCCCGTCCTTTCTCGCCCACTCCCTGGACGTGCACAACCGGGCGGTGAGCGGACTGGTGGTCGCGCTGGCCTTCTTCTCCTCGACGGCCGGTCAGCTCGCCGTCGGCCGGGTCGGCGTGGCCCGGTCGCTGCCGCTCGGCTGCACCGCGCTGCTCGCCGGGCTCGCGCTGCTGGCGGGCGCGCTGCGGTGGGATCTGCTGCCCCTGGTGGTGCTGAGCGCGATCGTCGGCGGGGCCGGGCAGGGGCTGTCGTTCCGGGGCGCGCTGTCCGCGGTGGCCCAGGCGTCCGAGGAGGACCAGCGGGCGGCGGTGATCTCGGCGCTGTTCGTGGTGGCCTACGCGGGGATCTCGGTGCCGGTCATCGGCGTGGGCCTGCTGGTGTCGCCCATCGGTCTGGAGGGCGCCGGGCTGGTGTTCATCGCGTGCATGGCGGTGCTGGTGACGGGGGCGGGTGTCTATCTGCTGCGCCGCCCGGTACCGGTCATGGAGCCGGGCGGGGTGCGCTAGCGTCAGCCCTCGTCCGACGGCCAGGTCCGGCGGACCAGCTCCAGACGCTCATAGGCGTCGTCGAACCAGGAGTCGACCAGCGGCACGGTCACCGTGACCGACGTGAGGGACATCGAGGGGTCCCTCACCGTGACCCGCGCCCGCTCCTCCGCCACGTCCCGCTCGATGACCATCGAGGGCCCGCGCGAGAACTCACGCCACCCGGCGTCCTGCCCGGCGTCGAGCGCGTCCAGCGCCTCCTGCCACTCCCGCAGCTCACCGGGGAAGACCCAGACCTGGAGATCGCCTTTCACGAAGGGCGTGTCGATGACGAAGCCCCCGGTCAGCACGTCACCGTCGGCACCGCTGATCCTGAGCACGACGCTGTTGCCGTCGCCCTCCAGCCGCACCAGCTCGATCGGCCCGTCCGCCATCGGTTGCCCTCCCCGCCCGCTGATCCGGTCGAAGGATAGCCTCCGCCCACGTCACCAGGAGACCAGCACCGAGCCCGGGACGGGACCGGCCTTGACGGTCAGACCGTCCACGGCGACACTGCCGTCGGCCCAGGTCAGTTGAGGTGTCTGGGTACCCGTTCGCCACACGCCGTTTCCGCCCGCGGTGAGGTCGGGAGCGCCCCGGTGCATGGGCGCGCGGGAAGGGGTGACGTGCCAGATGAGGAGACCGTCGCCGGGGAAGTCGGCGTCGTACTTGCGGCCCCCGGTGGGAGAACGGCGTTCGAGAAGGAAGTACTCCGAGGCGCCGTGGCTCGGATGCCACAGGATGACGGCGCCGTCCGGCCGCTCGGCGGAGATCTCCAGGACCAACGCGCTGCCGTGCGCCGACAGTTCCACCCGCTCCGGCTCGCACCAGCCGAGCGCGAGCTTGTGCCAGGCGTCGAGATGGACGGTGACCTGGTCGTTGCTGAAGAACGGGTACGCGCCCATCAGCGTGAGCAGGTAGTTCATGCTCCCCGGGTTGTACATGTCCAAGGTCCCCAGGGAATGCGAGACCTCGTGCCCGATCTGGTAGAAGGGCGTATGGGCTCCGGCGAACGCCAGGCTCAGCTCCATGGTCTTGGTGACGGACACCGGGAACACGCTGACGGTGAACGGGACGGACTGGGTGCTGCGGTTGGCGGGCCAGCGATAGCGGTGGTTCTCCACCACCAGCACGACCAGTTCGTCGGCCGTCACCACCGAACTCGCGTCCACGTCCATGCCGACGAGCACGTAGGGGAACCGGCTCGCGATGCGCTCGGCCACCTTCTGTACGTGCGTCAGTTCGTCCGGGTTGCCGAACGCCCCCATCGAGACAGGCCCCAGGACTCCGGCCCGGGTGAACCAGAAACGCCCGCCCGAGCACTCCTGAACGTATTCGGTCAGGCTCGCGGGGTTGACCGGCGTGGTGGTGAACGGCGGCGTGGGATGTCCGAAGGCCAGCTGCTCGTAGTACTCGAGTGGATGCTCGGAGGTCAGGTCCAGGAAGCCGTCCTGTCCGTCGTCGTCCCATTCCAGGAGGACGACCACCAGCGGCCGCGGCCCGAGGGCCTTGCGGCCGCCGACCCGGATGCTGCCGTGGCCGAACTCCTCCAACGACGGTACGGGCGTGGGCGGTGGTTCCTGCGGCAGCGGCGCGTCGCACCCGGCCGCCTCCATCTGGGCCCGCACATCGTCGATACGAAGCTCCAGGAGCTCCGCGCGCTCCTGGAGCTGTGCTCGACGGGCGCCGAACGGTTCCGTGAGCAGGTCGCCGAGGACCTGCTGAAGTTCGGTGGCGAGATCACGGGCTCTCTTGCGCAGTGCCTTGCATGCCGCCGGTTCAGGCATGACGTACAGCCTTTCCGTGCTGCGAGCCTCTCCTACGACGCTACGCCTGACCTGCGCCGACGGCATGTCGGGTGAGTGGCGGGGTCAGCTGGGCGGCATCTCGCTCGGCGCGGAGTCCAGACCGCTGCGCCGGTTCACCCAGGAGCCACGGGTGAAGTCCGGAACGGCGACCGGACGGCCGGCCGCGGCAAGGGACTTGACGCTCAGCGGGATCGGCGAGCACCACACCGCGCCGTCGTAGACGTCCATGTCCGGGACGAGGCCGGCGCGCATCTGCTGCACCGTGCGCCACTGCAGGACGTAGTCCATCCCGCCGTGACCGCCGTTGTTGGCCGCGTCGTCGCCGATCTTCACCCACAGCCAGTGGTCGAACTCCTTGCGGTAGGCGTCGAACGCCCGCCAGTTGTGACCGCTGTGGTCGGGCTCCAGATAGATCCGGCCGCCGCCCGCCGACATCACCCCGGCGTAGTCCTCGAAGATCCCACGGCTGCCCGCCAGCGAGTTGATACGGCTGTACGGCCGGGGCGAGCTGACGTCGTGCTCGGCGCGGATCACCCGGCCCTGCGCGGTGTCGATCAGACAGGTGACGAGGTCACCGTTGATGTACGTCTCCTTCCAGCTCGGATGGGACTTGTCGACGAAACGCTCGCGGTAGTCGGCGAGACCGTGCGGCTCGGTGGCGGTCGCGCGCAGCGCCGTCATCCGGTCACCGCGGTTGATGTCCATCGCCGCCGCGATCGGGGCGAGTCCGTGCATGGGGTAGAAGGACGCGGTGCTGCGGGTGTGCCACAACCTCCGCCAGGCGTCGGTGTAGTACGTGTCCGAGAACAGCAGCTCGCGCAGATCGTGCAGATACCCGCCGTGGCCGTTGGTGACCTCGCCGAACAGCCCGTCGTGGGCCATCTTGAGCATCGCCAGCTCATTGCGGCCGTAGGAACAGTTCTCGGACAGGATCAGATGCCGACGGGTGCGCTCACTGGTGTCGACCAGATCCCACAGCTCCTCCAGCCGGGTGGCGACGGGCAGTTCGACGAGGACGTGCTTACCGGCGAGCAGTGCCGCGCGCCCCTGCTCGTAGTGGAACTCCCAGGGCGTGGCGATGTAGACGAGATCGATGTCGTCCCGGCGCAGCATGCGCGCACAGGCGTCGGCGGACCCGCCGTACTCGACCGGGCGCGGATGCCCCTCGGCGACGAGCTTGTCGGCGGTGCGTCTGGCCCGTTCGGCGCGGATGTCACAGACGGCGGTCACGGTGCAGCCCGGAACGGCGGCCCACCCCGAGGCCATACCGTGCCCCCGGTTGCCGAGCCCGACGAGCCCGACGCGAACCGTGCGGTGCTCCCCGAACGGCACCCCGATCATCGACTTCTGCCCCGGCCGTCGCGAGGGCGTGCCTTCAACGGTCGGTGCTGCGGCGGGGGTTGGCGAGGCGGAGGCGGCCCCGGAACCCAGCCCGGCGACCACAGCACCGGAGGCCAGGGCCCCTCCCATGACGGTACGGCGTGAGACAGCAGCGTTTTCATGCATGGCGCGGATCGCTCCCTAATGCGTGGCGGCCGGCTGCTCTTGCTGCCGCACGACTCTGTCCACGCGAGCGCCATGTGTCAATAGGTGCTTGAAAAGAAGGAGTTACGAGCAGAATCGAGCATGAACGGTGCAACTGGCCTGACGCCGCTGTAGCGTTGGCCGGGACACGTACGGAGTGGAACGTACGAGCCGCGTGTCGCTGAACGTATTTGCCTGAACGCGCAGTGTTGTCCGCGCCGGTAAGTCGCTACGGTCTGAGGCGAATTGGTACGGGACGTGCGTGAGCAAGGGGGCGCGATGCTCGCGGAGACCTTGGTGGCACTGGCGGCGGCGGGTGGTGCGGCGGTGGTTCAGGCCGCGGGAACGGATGCGTGGGAGGGGCTGCGGTCCCGGCTGGCGCGCTGGTTCGGGCGCGGGAACGCCGAGTCGGAGAGCAGGGAACTGGAACGGCTGGATCGCAGCGCCGACGATCTCGCGACCCTCGATGACGGCGAGGCGACGCAGGTGAGAGTGCGTCAGGAGGCGGCCTGGCAGGCCCGTATCGAGGCGCTGTTGGAGAGCCTCGGAGACGGTGAGCGGGAACGCGCGGCGCAGGAGCTGCGGGCCCTGCTCGAAGAGACCGGCCGTAGGTCGGCCGGGGGAGAGGGGGTGCACCACAACACGTTCCACGGGAACACCGCGTTCCAAGTCGGCGATGGCAACAGGCAGGACAATCGCTTCGGCCCGCCGGCATGACCAGCCCCGCGGCGACGCCGTCCGGCAGCGGAGGGCCGGGCCATGTCTTCCACGGCCCCGCCCCCTTCCAGAGCGGTACGGGCAACGTCCAGTACAACCGGTTCGTCTACCAGTGGCAGCCCGCGTACCGGATCGAGGACTTCCCCGCGGCGCCCCGCCGGATTCGGCATCGGGACCTCGCCGAGCAGCCCTCCCGGCTCCTGCGGGCAGGACACCAGGTGGTGTCCTTCACGGGGCGCAGCCCGGAACTGAACGAACTGGCACAGTGGCGCGACGACCCGGCGGAGCGCCTGGCCGTACGTCTGACGCACGGCCCCGGAGGACAGGGCAAGACGCGGCTGGCGGCACACTTCGCCGAACTCAGCCGCCGGGCACAGTGGTCGGTCTGGCAGGCGTCCGTCAACGAGGCCGGCGCGGATCCCCTCGACACCACCGCCCCCGGGCCCACCGCGCGCGGGGTACTGCTGGTGGTCGACTACGCCGAGCGCTGGCCCGTACCCGACCTGCGCAGGCTGCTGCGTGAACCGCTGCTGTACCGGGGCGGCTTCCCCGTGCGGGTGCTGCTGCTCGCCCGGCCGGCGGGGACCTGGTGGGACAGCCTGGCGACGTGGCTCGACGACGAACTCGATGCCCGGGCGGACGCTCGACCGCTGTTGCCGCTGGCCGCCACCGTTCGGGGCGCCGGCCAGCTCTTCGAGCAGGCTCGTGACCGCTTCGCCGAACACCTCGGGCTGCCCCGCGACCAAGCGGTGTCGATCAGTCCACCGGCCGAGCTGGACATCGATGACGACTATGCCCAGGTCCTGACCATCCACATGGCCGCCCTGGCCGCGGTCGACGCCCGGATCCACGGCGACCAAGCCCCCAGGGATCCCGCCCGGGCCTCCCTGTACCTCCTCAAGCGCGAGCGCGCCCACTGGTCAGCCCTGCACGAGCGGGAGTCCCACCCCCTGGGCACCACACCGATCGCCATGGGCCGGACCGTCCTGACGGCCACCCTCACCCGGCCATTGGCCCGGCAGCACGGCTGGACCGCCTTACGTCACGTGGGGCTAGCCGACTCCACCGAAGCGGCCAACACCCTCCTCGATGATCACCAATACTGCTATCCCTCGGCCCGCCGGGACAGCGTCCTCGAACCGCTCTACCCCGACCGCCTCGGCGAGGACTTCCTGGGGCTGACCATCCCCGCCGAGGACCATCCCGTACCGGACGCCGTCACCGACGACTGGGCCCAGCACGCGGCCGAGCGTCTCCTCGCCGCCCCCGCCCAGCCGGTTCCCTGGACTCGCGAGGCCCTGATCGTGCTGATCGAGACCGCCCGTCGCTGGCCGCACATCGCGACCGGTCAGCTCTACCCCCTGCTCACGAGCCATCCTGAACTGGCCCTGCGGGCGGGCGGCGCGGCCCTTGCGGCGCTGGCCAACCTGGACGGCATCGATCCGGCGGTCCTGGAGGCGATCGAGCCCTGCCTGCCCGCGGAACGCCACACGGACCTGGACATCGGCATCGCGACGGTCGTGTACCGGCTGGCTCATCATCGACTCGGTGCGACCCGGGATCCGGCGGAGCACGGACGGGTACGCGATCACCTGGCCCGGCGCCTTCATTACGCCGGGCTGCGGGCGGAGGCGCTCGTGGCCGCCGTGGACGCGCTGCGCGCCTGGCGCCACGTCGTACGGATCGATCCGGGGTACCGTCCCGGCTTGGCCAACTCTCTGTACGGGCTGGCGCTCCATCTTTCGGCGGTCGGCCGTTTCCAAGAGGCTCTGGCCGCATGTGAGGAGGCCGTCTCTCTCTTCAGAGTGGTGGCGGACGTCGACCCTGACGCCTATCAGGAAAATCTGGCCGCGGCGCTCGTCGAATGCGGCGGCCACATGTCCACCCTGGGCCGATACCGGGAGGCTCTGCCGCTCATCGAGGAGGGTGTCGGCTGCTTTCGGGCACTGGCCGAGACGTACCCCAGCCTGCAGCTGAGCCTCGCGCGCGCACTCATCAACCTCGGCAAGGACCTGTCGGAGCTGGGGCGTCACGAGGAAGCCCTCGCGGCCACGGAGGAGGCACTCGCTCTCTACCGGAGATCGGGCACCAATCCGGCCGCCCATGAACCCGACCTCGCGCTTCTGCTCACCAACCTCGGCAAGCAACTGTCCGAGCTCGGCCGACATGCGGAGGCCCTCGCCGCCACGGAGGAAGCAGTCGCTGTCTACCGGCGTCAGGCGGCGACCAACTTCGCTGCTCATGCCCCTGACCTGGCCCGGGCGCTGTCCAACCTCAGCTCGTACTTGTCGATGGCGGGCCGCAGGGAGGACGCCCTCGTTGCTGTCGAAGAGGCACTGGCCGTCTACCGGCCGCTGGTGGACGCGGACCCTACTGCCTTCACACCCCTTCTCGCGGTCTCGCTCTTCAATCTCAGCAAGTGTCAATCGGATCTGGGACGTGCCGCGGAGGCCGTGGCCGCGGCGGAGGAGGCGCTCGCGCTTCATCGAGAGCTGGCCGAGCTCATCCCTGCCGTTCATCGGTACTATGTGGCTTTCTCGCTTTCCAATCTCAGTAAGTTCCTGTCCGATCTGGGCCGTGATGAAGCGGCGCTGTCGGCCGCCGAGGAATCCGTCGCACTCTTTCGCGACCTGAGGGAAGCCACCCCGACCCTTTACGCGGCCGATCTGGCCCGTGCGTTGATCAACCTCAGCCGAGACCTGTCGGACTTCGGCCGTCATGAGGAGGCCCTGGCAGCCGTCGAGGAGGCGTTGAGCCTCTACCGGCCGCTTGCGGAAGCCAACCCTGGTGCTCAGCGGCCTGCCCTTGCTGTCGCCCACTCCCATCTGAGCCGGGTTCTCTCCGCGGCAGGCCGTGCGGAAGAGGCACTGGCCGCCGCTGCCGAGGCCGTGGAGATCCAACGGACGCTCGCGGGGGTGACTCCGGCCGAACCTGCGTCCGGCCTCGCCGACTCACTCGTCACCTTCAGCTACCTCCTTTCGCAGCAGGGGCGCGACGAGGAGGCCCTGCTCGCCACAGAAGAAGCCCTCTCCCACTATCGGCGGCTGGCGACGGCCGACCCCGCCGCGTACGAGCCCGACATGGCCGAAGTCCTTTCCAACCTCGCCATCGACCTGTCGACAGTGGATCGCCCCAGGGACGCTCTGGCGGCGTCGCAGGAGGCACTCCTGATTCACCGTCGGCTGGCCGAGGCCGGCCCCGGCGATTTCCCTGTGCCGGACGACGGCCTGGCCGAGGCGCTCGCCAATGTGGCCCACTATCTGTCGGCTGTCGGACGCTGGGAGGAAGCCGTCGCTCTTGCCGAGGAGGCTGTTAGCGCTCAACGAACCCTGACGGGTCCCGCCCATGCGTCGGATCTCGCTCGGTCACTGACCAACCTCAGCTACCTCTGCACGAAAGCGGAGCGATATCACGAGGCTCTGGCCGCCACCGTAGAAGTGGTGTCGCTCCGTCGGCAGCTCGTGGCGGCCGAGGGTACGGACCACGAATTCGACCTGGCCGAGTGCCTCGTCAATCTCGGCTACGACCTGTCGGCAGTCGGTCGCCACGAAGACGCGCTGGCCGCCACGGACGATGCACTCACCCTGTACCGACGACTTCCCGACTGCGAGCCCGAACTGCGGGAGGCGGGGCAGCAGCGTGCCGAGATACGGCGGCGAATGGAGCCGGACGAGCCCTGAGCCGCTGACTCATTGGTCGGCGGCGCGCGAGAGTACGTCCGTGATCTGATGCCGGACCAGGTCTCGCGCGTCCGCGGAGAGTGCGCCGATATCCGTGCCCTCCACCGCCTGCAGGACCTCCTCCACGCCGGCGTCGTAAGCCGTGTTCGCCGTGAGGAACTCGTAGCCGTCGCGCACCGCCACGCGCAGTTGCCTCGTGCCGGCGGAGTCGGCGTGTACCGCGGTGGCGATGACGAAGGGCGGCGGGCCGCCGGGCTCGGCGTCTTCCTTGAAATAGCCGCTTGCCAGGGGGGGTTGCCAGGTGAGGCTGAGCAGGGTCGGGCGCTTTGCCAGGAGTTCGGTGAGGTCGGTTTCGTAGACGCCCGCCGCGTCGAGGACCGTGGCGCGGGCGTTCAGGACCTGGGCGGCGGGCAGGAGGCAGCGCAGGGTGCTGCCGACTATGTTGCCGCCGACCGTGGCGGCTCGGCGCACCGCGCCGGTGCCTATCGTCGAGGCCGCCCGGCGCAGGACCTCCGGGACGCGGTCGTCGATGCGGTGCAGGACCACCGCCGAGCCCAGCGTCTCCGGGCCGAGGACATTGGCCTCCGGGAGGTTGCGCAACGACATGGCCCGCTCGGGGAAGCCGTCGCGCTGGAACGTCGCCCACACGAGCGTCGCACCGCCGATCGGCAACGCCCCCTCGGCTGCGTGCTGTTGGACCTCGGACACGGACGTGGGCAGATGCAACAACACGGAGCGGCCTGCTTTCCCGATGGACACCGTTCAAACGCGTACCGCATTCTCCCCGCGCCACCGGGGGCGCATGCAGGGTTCACGGATTCACTCCGCGCGCCCCTGAGGCACTACGAACGCGCCGGGCCGCTGCTCCTGCGCACCACGAGTTCCACGGGCACCAACGACTCGACGCGCGGCGGACCTTCGTACCCGTCGATCCGGTCCAGCAGCAGACGCAGCGACCGGGTGCCGATCTCGGCGAAGTCCGTGCGCACCGTCGTCAGCGGGGGCAGCAGATGCGCCGCCTCGGGAATGTCGTCGTAGCCGACCACGCTGACCTCGCCCGGTACCGTGCGCCCGGACTCGTGCAGCGCGTGCAGCAGGCCCAGGGCCATCTGGTCGTTGGAGGCGAACACCGCCGTCACGTCCGGGCGCCGGGCCAGCTCATGGCCCAGCTCGTAGCCCGAGTCCGCGCTCCAGTCACCGACGAGCGGTTCGGGGACCTCGGCCCCGTGCTCCAGCAGACACGCCCGCCAGCTCTCCAGGCGCCGATCGGCCGAACTCCAGCCGGTGGGGCCCGCGATGTGCCGGACGGTGGCGTGCCCGAGGCCCAGCAGGTGCTCGGTGGCCAGCCGGGCGCCGGTACGGGAGTCGCCGGTGACCATCAGCGTGTCGGCCTCCGGGCCGGTCTCCAGCACCACCAGCGGTGTGTCGAGCCGGGTCTCCGCCAGCGCCCTGCCCACCCAGGCCTGCGGGGCGATGGCGATCACCCCGTCCGCGCCCTCCGCCGACAGCCGGTCCACGGCCTCGGTCACCGTGGCGGGGTCCGCCGTGTCCAGCGCGATCGAGCTGACCAGGTAACCGGCCTCCTGCGCCGCCGTGTTGATGGCGGTGAGGATGGACGCCGGGCCGTAGCGGGCGGCGTCGAAGGAGATCACACCGAGCATCCGGGTCCGCCCGCTGGCCAGTGAACGGGCGCTGCGGCTCGGCCGGTAGCCGAGGGCGCGCATCGCCTCGACGACCGCCTCCCGCGTCTCCGGCCGTACGGACGGATGCTCGTTCAGCACCCGGGAGACCGTCTGCTTGGACACCCCCGCCAGCCGGGCCACATCACCCATCACCGGACGCGAACCCGCGAAGGCCCGCTTGCTGCGCCCCCGGGGAACGGACGAACTGGCGGGGCTCGGGCTCATGGTCGCGGTGTCCTCGGCGTCGGCATCGGCACGGCGGTCGCTCCCGCCCGGTCGGGACCACAGCATAGGCGGGGCGCCGATCAGTCGACCGGCACCGTCCAGGACCGTGTGATCACCCACTCGGCCCGGGTGACCGCCGCCGTCCGCGCGTCCTCGGCCGCCCTCCCCGGCAGATGCACCGGAGCGTCCGCGTGCAGGGGCAGCACCCGCAGCCGCAGCTCCCCTGGCTCCAGCCGGTCCGCGCCGATGTCCCACACCCGGCCCGAGAAGAACTGATCGGCGACGAGCCGCTCGCCCGCGTACGCCCGGCCCACGTCCCCCGTCCACGTCAGCCGCAGCACGGTCCCCACCGGAAGATCCTCGGGCACCTCGACGCGGTACTCGGCGGCCAGGGCCTCGAAGTGCTTGTCCGCGGGCATGCTGGCCCGGCCCAGCACCCCCGTCACCGGCTCGGGCGCCGGTCCGGCGGCGCGCACCTGCCGCAGGCGTACGGCGGGGGTGGGGGCCGAGCCGAGCGTGTACCGCCGGAACACCCCGTCCGCCGCCGCGCTCCAGCCCGCCGGATCCCGCTCGGGAGCAGGCAGTACGGCGAACGAGGGCCGACGTGCCGGGCTGTGCACGCGGACCTCGCCCCGGTCGAAGACGACGCCGTCCGCGCAGAGAACGAGCCGCTCGGCGCCCCGGACCTCGCCCCGGTAGGCACCCCGGGCGGTCACGGCGTCGAGGACCAGCAGGCCGACCCGTCCGCCGTCCGCCGTCTCCACATCCACCAGCGCGTCGGTGCCGGGCCGCAGACCGGTCACCAGGACGCGGCCGTCGGCGCGGGTGACCTCGCCGGACGGGGTGCCGACGGAGGTCACCGTGCCTGCGTCCAGGGCGAGTTCGGGGTTGATGCCGTCGGTGGCGGCCAGCACCAGGACCGTACGTCCGTCGGCCCGGACCGTGCACACGGGCTGCGCGGTGGCCCACTCCAGCCGCAGCCCCGCCACGTCGAGGCGCAGCGGCCAGCAGAAGTAGGCACCGGAGGGGACGGTCACCGCAGTGGTGGGGAAAGTCAGCGAGCCGCCCGGGAGCTCGATGCCGAAGGCCGTGTCCGGGTGGTCCGGCAGTGGTTCGTGCGGCTGGTGGTTGTTGACGAACAGGAAGCCCGAGGAGCCGTCGCTGCGGACCGTCCAGCGCAGGGTTCCCCGGTCGTGCTGGCCCGTCGGCTGCCGCTCCGGCAGCACCGCTTCCATGGGCGCGATGAGGTGCCCGAAGTCCGCCAGCATCAGATGCTGGAGGCGCAGTTCGTGGTACGAGGGCCGGTACTGGCCGTACTCGCCCAGCGGTGCCTGGAAGTCGTACGTCAGCTGGGGCAGATCATTGGGGTAGTTGGTGGCGTGGGACTCCTGGAGGGTGGTCAGCTCGCCGGAGGGGTTCGTGCCGCCGTGGAACATGTAGTAGCCCTGCCAGACCGAACCGCAGCCGATCTTCGTCAGGCCCAGCGCCCCGATGTCGGCGGCCTCCACCCGAGGCCGACGGTGATACGCCACCGCCATCCCGCCGCCCAACTCGCAGGTCGCCCAGGGGAATCGGTCCGTCGGGGCCGGCGCGCCGCCGCGTACGGTGACGGGCCGCAGGTCGGCGCCGATACCCTCGTCGTCGCGCTGGTCGGTGAAGAAGAAGTGCTTGCGGCAGGTGTCGGGCCAGCCGCCGTCCCACTCCGTCCAGAAGGTCTCCGGATAGCCGCCGTACAACGGGAGCAGCTCGTCGGGCGGAAGCTGGACCCCGCCCCACGCGGTCGATGTCCACAGCGGCGCGCTCAGCCCGGCGTCCTGGGCGATGCGCTTGAGGGTGCGGAGGTGGCCGGGCCGGTCGTAGAGCTCGTTCTCGATCTGGATCGCGATGATCGGGCCGCCGTTCGCCCGTTCCAGGCCCCGCAGTTGCTCCGCGACGGCCGCGAACCAGGCGCGTACGGGCTCCAGATAGGCGGGGTCGTCGGTGCGGGGCACACAGTCGCGGGCCGACAGCCAGTCGGGCAGACCGCCGTTGCGGACCTCGGCGTGGCTCCAGGGGCCGATGCGGGGGATGAAGTCCAGGCCGTGCATCGCGCACAGCTCGGCGAACCGGCGCAGGTCCCGGTCGCCGTCGAAGCGGATCCGGCCCTCGATCTCCTCGTGGTGGATCCAGATGAGGTAACTGGCCACCGCGGTCACCCCGCCCGCCTTCATCTTCAGCAGCTCCTCCTCCCAACTCGTCGCCGGACAGCGGGAGTAGTGGAACTCACCGGAGACCGGGAACCAGGGGCGGCCGCCGCGGGTGAACCAGCGGCTGGTGACCTCGATCGGGTCGGGCACGCCCGGCGCGTCGGTGAAGGGCAGATGCCCGGTCAGCGGGGGAGCGGAGGGCGCGGGAACGCGCAGGCGGTGCGTCATGAGTGGTACTCCGGGCCGAGGTCGGGGTGTGGGTGGGGGCCAGGTGTGGGTGAGGGCTCGGTGGCGGCGCCGGGGGAGGGGGACCTGGTGGCGTGGACCAGCCAGAGCGTCGCGGCCAGGCAGAGCGCCGAGATGGCGCCCAGCAGCAGCGGGACGGTGCGGACGCCGGACCATTCGATCGCCTTGCCCAGCGCCGGGCCCGCTACGACACCGCCGGCCATCGAGGCGGCGATGACCACGGCCCCGGCCCGGCGGGCGCGCGGGGCGGCGCGGTGCAGCCAGGGCAGGCCGGTCGGGAAGATCGGCGCGATGAACAGGCCGACACCGGCGTAGGCGTACGGGGCGAATGCCGGGACCGAGGCGAGCAGCAGACACACCGTCATGCCCGCGCAGGAGACCGTGATGATGGCCTGGGGCGAGAAGCGCAGGGCGAGCGGGGCCACGAGGAACCGGCCCACCGTCAGCATCAGCCAGTACAGGGAGGTCGCGGTGGCGGCGAGCCCGGCGCCGTAGCCGACGGCCTCAAGGTGCGTCGGCTCCCAGCCGCCCACGCCCGCCTCGATCCCGACGTGCAGCACATACAGGGCGATGAAGACGGCCAGCACCGATCCCAGGCTGCGGGCGAGGACCCGGCTGCCGCCCGGTTCCGCCTCGGTGCCGGTCGGCGCGGGAGCCTGGTCGCTGACGCCCCTCAGGCACAGCAGCAGTGGCAGGCCGGCCAGGGCGAAGGCCAGGAACACCGCCCGATAGCGGTCGGCACCGACCAGGCCGATGAGCACCGGGCCGAGGATCGCGCCGATGCCGAAGTGCGCGTTGAGGATGTTGAGCATGGTCGTGGAACGCCGGCCGAAGCCGACCGCGAAGAGCTGGTTGAGGCCGTAGTCGACGCCTCCGAAGCCCAGACCGGCCAGCAGCGCCATGACCAGCGCCAGCGGCCAGACCGGCGCCAGCGCGAACCCCGCCGCGCCGACGGCCATGAGCAGGAACGACGCGCCGAGGATCCGCCGGTTGCCGATGCGGCCGAAGGCGCGGTCGAAGAGCAGCACCCCGGCCACCCCGCCGACGAAGTGGGCGCTGAGCCCGAGCCCCGCCCCGGACGGGCTCAGTCCGAACTCCTCGCGGAAGGCGGGGACGGCCGGTCCGTACAGCGCCTGGAGCACGCCCAGGAGGACGAATCCGGCGCAGGAGGCGACGACCGCGGTGGGGCTGAAGACCTGTCTGTCCCGCAACAGCACGGCACGCACCTCTCGTTCGTTCACGGAAGCGACGGGCATTGATGTTACCGGTAACATCGAGCGCCGTGAAAGCGATTTCCCGGCTTGCTGTGGGGGTCGACGGATTGGACTGCTTGTATAGGAGCTGGATGTGTAGTCTAGAGATGTGAATGTCGAGCATGCACAGCAGACCCTGGATTCCGAGCGGGACGCGATCATCGCGGCCCTGGCCCCGGTCGTCGACGGGCTCGTGGCGACCTTCGGGCCGCTGTGCGAAGTGGTCCTGCACGACTACCGGCGGCCGGAGCGGTCCGTCGTCGCGGTCGCCGGTTCGGTGACCGGGCGGGCCGTCGGCGGGGCGATGAGCGAGATCGGCATGCGGATCGTGTCCCGCGGCGCCGAGGCGGACGACGATCTGAACTACGTCACCCGGACCCGGACCGGCAAACTGGTCAAGGCGTCCACCATGGTGCTACGGGACTCCCGGGGCGAGGTCTTCGGTGCCCTCTGCGTCAACCTGGACGTCACCGCCGTCAACGAGGCCCACGCCCTGCTCGGCGCCCTCGCCGGCGTCGGCCCGGCCCCCACCGAGGCGCCGGTCACCGCCTTCGGCAACGACATCGACTCCGTCGTCGACGCCATCCTCGACGCCCACCAGCTCCGCCAGAACCGCGGCTGGGCGGAACTGGACCGCGCCCAGCGCCTGGAGCTGTTCCGTGGTCTGGACGGGCGGGGTGTGTTCGCCGTCCGGCGCGCGGTCGAACAGGTCGCCGCCCGGCTCGGCATCTCCCGCGCCTCCGCCTACAACTACCTCGCCCAGGCACGCGCCACGACCGGCCCGACTCCCGACTCCGATGGAGGAGAAGCGTGACGACCACCCCGCCCCTCACGCTCGACGACGTCCGCGACGCGGCCACCCGCCTCAGGGGCGTCGCCCATCGCACCCCCGTTCTGCGCTCCCGCACGCTCGACGGACTCGTCGGCGCCGAGGTCTTCCTCAAGTGCGAGAACTTCCAGCGCGTCGGCGCCTTCAAGTTCCGCGGCGCCTACAACGCGGCCTCCCGCCTGACGCCGGAACAACTCGCCCGCGGCATCGCCGCCTACTCCTCCGGCAACCACGCCCAGGCCGTCGCCCTCGCCGCCCGCGAACTCGGCACCACCGCCGTGATCGTCATGCCCGAGGACGCCCCGCCGTCCAAGCGGCGCGCGACGGAGGGCTACGGCGCCGAGATCGTCACCTACGACCGCTACACCGGCGACCGCGAGGCCATCGCCGAGGCCCTCGCCACGGAGCGCGGACTCGCTCTCATCCCGCCCTACGAACACCCCCATGTCATGGCCGGACAGGGCACGGCCGCGCTGGAACTCCTCGAAGAGGTCGGCGAGTTGGACGCCCTGCTGGCGCCGGTCGGCGGCGGTGGGCTCATCGCCGGGTGCGGCACCGTCGCCAAGGGGCTGTACCCCGGGCTGCGGCTGATCGGCGTCGAGCCCGAGGCCGGGGACGACACCAAGCGCTCGCTCGAAGCGGGACGGCGCATCGAGATCCCGGTGCCGAAGACCATTGCCGACGGCCAGGCCCTGCACACCCCCGGCGAACTCACCTTCTCCGTCAACCGACGGCTCGTCGACGCCATCGCCCTGGTCGGCGAGGACGAGATCCGGCAGGCGATGCGGTTCGCCTTCGATCGGCTGAAGATCGTCGTCGAACCGAGCGGCGCCACCCCCCTGGCGGCCCTGCTGACCGGCAGGATCGAGCGCCTCCCGTCCCGTGTCGGAGTGATCGTCTCCGGGGGCAACGTCGATGCCGGGCGGTTCGCCGAACTCTGCGGGACGGCGCCCTGAGCGGGCGTCCGTCGAATGGCGGCACCGGGTGGCCGGGCGGACGATGGAGTGGTAGGGGCTCGGTCAGCGACGGCGGTGTACAGGGCCGCCGGGCGACCGGTCCCGGCCGCGGCGCACCGCGGCCGGAAGGGAGCGCGTCATGGTGCTGGAAGTGAAGACGCTCGACAAGCCGGACGAGCGGCGTGATTTCCCTCGTGGCCACCTCGAAGCCGTCCACATGACGGATCTGGACTTCGCCATCGGGACCATGGAGCCCGGCTGGCGCTGGTCCGAGTCCGTGGGCCCGATCGCGGGCACCAAGAGCTGTCAGATGCACCACAACGGATACGTGGTTCAGGGCCGCATGCACATCACTATGGATGAGGGCGGCGAGGTCGAAGTAGGGCCTGGCGACGTCTTCGTCATCTCGCCGGGGCATGACGCCTGGGTCGTGGGCGACGAACAGGTCGTGCTGTACGACTTCCAGGGTCAGACAGCGAGGGAGTTCGCGAAGAAGTAGGAGTGGCAAAGGCGCCGTCGCGTCACACGGTGATGACGACCTTGGCGCGCGCGTGCTCCACCTCCAGGTACCGGATGGCCTCGGCCGCCTCGCTCAGGGGGTACGTTCGCTCGACGACCGGGGCTATGCGCCCGGACTCGGCGAGTTCCCGCAGGGCCGCCAGGTTCTTCTTGCTCTGGTGAGCCGGGAGTTCGAGCAGCCGCTGACGCGCGAAGGGCGCCATCAGCCGCCGTTTCAGGAACAGCCCCATGGGTCCCAGGAGGCTGCCGCCCTCGTACACCCCGCCGCCGGACAGCACCAGCGTGCCGGACGGGGTGAGCGCGCGCCGGAACGCCGTCAGTGAGTGGTTGCCGACGAGATCCAGCACCACGTCGTAACGCCGGCCCGCACGGGTGAAGTCCTCACGGGCGTAGTCGATGACGCGGTCCGCGCCGAGCGAGCGGGCCAGGTCCGTGTTGCGCGCGCTGCACACGGCGGTCACCTCGGCGCCGTATGCCTTGCCGAGTTGTACCGCGAAGGTGCCGACGCCGCCCGAGGCCCCGTTGACCAGGAGGGTCTGCCCCGGCTGCACCGCGGCGACGTCCCGGACGCCGATCAGCGCGGTGTTCCCCGCCAGGGGTATCGCGGCGGCCTGCTCGAAGGTGAGGTTGGCGGGCTTCGGGCCCACCGAGTCGTCCGGCGCGCACACATACTCCGCGAAAGCGCCGTCGGCCTCGCCGAACACCTCGTCCCCGGGCTTCAGATCGGCGACCCCACCGCCCACCGCCTCCACCACGCCCGCGAAATCCCGGCCCCTGATCCGCGCCTTCGGGCCGCGCCATCCCATCATCGGGCGCGCCACCTTCGGGTCGCCGTGCAGGAAATGCCAGTCGTAGGCGTTCACGGACGCCGCGTGGACCCGCACCAGCACCTCACCGGGACCCGGCTCCGGCCGCTGGACCTCCTGGAACGCCAGCGCGTCCGCCGAGCCGTAGCGGTCCTGCGTCACTGCCTTCATGGCCTCCCCCTTCGAGCCCGCTCCGAGCCCTTCGCACTTTCGAGACTAGGCAGCCCGCCAGGTCAGGGCATCAGGGACGAACCCTGAACTTTCTGTGGGGGACGACCCTGGCCTTGCAAGCGGGAAACCGATCGGTTTACGGTGGTGTCCGAGCAATGGAAACCGATCGGTTTCCAAGATCTGAAGCGAGCCGGGAGAATCCCATGACCACCATCGAAGGTTCCGTCGCCCTGGTCACCGGCGGCAGCCGCGGCATTGGCCGGGCGCTGGTCGCCGCCCTGTACGAGCGGGGCGCGAAGAAGGTGTACGCCACCGCCCGGGACCCGCGGACCGTCACCCACCCCGAGGCCGTGCCGCTGGCACTGGAGGTCGGCGACCCGGCGTCCGTCGCGGCCGCCGCCGAACAGGCGCAGGATGTCACCCTGCTGATCAACAACGCGGGCGCCAGCGTGAACGCGAACTTCCTCGACTCCTCCGTCGACGAGGTGCGCCGCGAGTTCGAGACGAACTTCTACGGACCGCTCCTGGTCACCCGCGCCTTCGTCCCTGTCATCGAGCGCAACGGCGGCGGCCACATTCTCAATGTCCACTCCGTGCTGTCCTGGCTCGGCATCGCCGGCTCCTACAGCGCGTCCAAGGCCGCCCTGTGGTCGCAGACCAACTCCCTGCGCCTGGACCTGAAGCCCCGCGGCATCGAGGTCACCGGCCTTCATGTCGGTTTCGTCGACACGGACATGACGGCGAACATCAACGAGCCGAAGTCCACGCCCGAGAGCGTCGCGGCCCAGGCCCTCGACGGTATCGAGGCCGGCGCCTACGAGGTGCTCGCCGACGACGTCAGCAGGCAGGTCAAGGCCGGTCTCGCCGCCGACGTCGCCGCGCTGTACCCGCAGCTCGCGGCCTGATCACACCAGCAGAGCGCGGTTGATCACACCGGCAGCAGCCGGGCCACCAGGTCGCTGAGCTGGCGGGCGTTGCGGCACTCGTGCATCTCGACCAGCTCGGCGTATTCGGGCGCGGCCGAGTCGCCCGTGCCCCAACTGGACGCCTGCTCGGGGTTCAACCAGTAGACGCGGCGCGCCCGTTCGGTGAACTGCCGGACGGCCGCGAGGTTCGGGTCGCTCATGTTGGTACGCGCGTCGCCGAGCACGAACACCGTGGTGCGGGGGCCGACCGCGGCGCCGTACCGCTCGGCGAACTCGCCCAGCGCCACGCCGTAGTCGCTGCTGCCGTGCCAGCCCGTGAGGGTGGCCTCCGCCTGGATGTGGGCGCCGAGGCCCTGCGGGTCGGCCCTGCCGTGCACGAGGAGGCCCGTGACCTCGTCGACGCGGTTGACGAAGGCGAACACCCGAACCTTGCTGAACTGGTCGTGCAGCGCCTGCACCAGCAGCATGGTGAAGTCCGAGAAGCCGGACACCGAGCCCGACACATCGCACAGCAGCACCAGTTCGGGCCGGACCGGCCGCCGTCTGCGCAGCACCGGCTTCATCGGCACCCCGCCCGTCGACAGCGAACCGCGCAGGGTCCGCCGTAGATCGATCGAGCCCCGCGCGGCGCGGCGCCGGCGGGCCGCGAGGCGGGTGGCGAGCTTGCGGGCGAGGGGCTGAACCGCCCTGCGCAGCTCGGTGAGTTGGGCCTTGCCGGCGAACAGGAAGTCGACCCGGTCGGCGGTCGGGGCCACCGCCCGCCGGGCGATCTCGTCCCGGCCGCGCCGCTCCGCCACCCGGCGTCGCGCCTCCGCGGTCACCAGGGTCCGGAACGCCTCGATGCGCTGCCGGATCTCGTCCTCCAGCAGCCGGTCGGTGAACCCCGAACTCCCGCCCCGCGCCCGGATGTCGTCGCGGACCCGGGCCAGCAGCGTCTGCGGCCGGATCCGGTCGAGCGCCTGGTACGACGACCAGCCGTCCGAGCCGGGGGAGGAGCCGTAGCCGCCGAATCCGTCGACCGCCTCCACTGCCAACCGGCCCAGCAGCGCTTGGTCGTTGGCGGCGAGTGCCGACGCCAGCCGGTCCCGCAGCTCGTCCCGCCCCGCCGTCTCCCCTTCCGGCGCGCCGACGCCCCGCGGGAAGTACAGGTCGAAGACCGTGTCGAACACCGGCCGTTGAGCCGGACCGTGCAACAAGGTCGCCGCCAGCCCCTCCCGCAGCAGCTCCCGGTCCGTGAGCCCGAGCGCCGCCACCGCCTCGGCCGCGTCCACGGTCTCACCGGTGCCGATCCGGATGCCGTGCGTGCGCAGCGCCGCGACCAGCGACGTCAGCCGCTCGGCGACCCCGGCGGGCGTGGTCACAGGGCGTCCAGATCGAGCTTCGCGGTGGCCTTGAGGACGTCTTCCTGGTGCTTGAGGAGTACGCCGAGACTGTCCCGTACGACCGTCTCGTCCAGGGTGTCGGCGCCGAGCGCGAGCAGGGTGCGCGCCCAGTCGATGGTCTCGGCGACCGAAGGGAGCTTGCGCAGGTCCATGGCGCGCAGCGCGCCCACCACCCGGACCACCGAGCGGGCCAGCGCCTCGTCGAGCCCGGGGACCTTGAGGCGGACGATCCGGCGCTCCAACTCCTCGTCGGGGAAGCCGATGTGCAGGAAGAGGCAGCGGCGGCGCAGCGCCTCGGACAGTTCGCGGCTGGCGTTGGAGGTGAGGACGACGAAGGGGCGGCGGGTGGCCGTGACGGTGCCGAGTTCGGGGACCGTGACCTGGAAGTCGCTGAGCACCTCCAGCAGCAGGCCCTCGACCTCGACGTCCGCCTTGTCGGTCTCGTCGATCAGCAGCACCTTCGGGTCGTCGCCGCGGATCGCCGTGAGCAGCGGACGGGGGAGCAGGAACTCCTCGCTGAAGATGTCCGTGCGGGTCTCGTCCCAGGTCTCGTCGCGGCCCGCGCTGATCCGCAGCAACTGCTTGGCGTGGTTCCACTCGTACAGCGCGCGGGACTCGTCGACGCCTTCGTAGCACTGGAGGCGGACCAGCCGGGCCCCGGCGACCTCGGCGACCGCCTTGGCCAGCTCCGTCTTGCCGACCCCGGCGGGGCCCTCGACCAGCAGCGGCTTGCCGAGCCGGTCGGCGAGGAAGACGGTCGTGGCGACCGCGGGCGAGGCGAGGTAGCCGGTCTCGGCCAGCCGCGCGGCGACGTCGTCGACGGATGTGAACAACGGGGCCTCCAGGTCAGCCTCCGGGGCAGGTGCTGGCACCTATCTAAGCGCTTGTTCACCGCTCATGTCACGTGGAAAGTGACCAGGAACGGACCCGGACATGATCGGATACCGATCGGTTTCCGATCGCTCTCGTGTCGCGATAGCCTCGCCCTATGGCCACAGACAAGGCGTCCACCAAGGACCGGCTCCTCGACGCGGCCGCCGAGCTCTTCTACCGCGACGGCGTCTCCATCGGCGTCGAGGCGCTGTGCCGCTCCGCTGGAGTCTCCAAGCGCTCGATGTACCAGCTCTTCGCCAGTAAGGACGAGGTCCTCGCGGCGAGTCTGGAGCGCCGGATCCCGGTGTACGACGCTCAGCTGCGGCCCGCCGACGAGGACGCCGGCACGCCCCGGGAGTGGATCCTGGGCCTCTTCGGGCAGATGGAGCGGGCCTCGACCGAGCCCGGCTATCACGGCTGCCCATTCCTGGCGGCGCTGGTCGAGCTGAAGGACCCCGGGCATCCGGCGAGCGTGGTCGCCCGCTCGGTCAAGGAGCGCCTTCAGGAGACCTTCCGTACCCGGGCCGAAGAGGGCGGCGCCCGGGACCCGGAGCTGCTCGCCCGCCAGCTCATGCTGGTCTTCGACGGGGCGAGCGCCCGCGCCGGAGCCGGGATCGAGAGGCTGGACGGACTGACGACCGCGACGGTGACGGCGCTGATGGACGCGGCTGGGATGAAGTAGCCACTGGAACGCAGCAAGGGGGCGGCCGCCGAAGCGACCGCCCCCCACCAGGTGTCTCGCGCCACCGCGACCGCCCCCCACCGGGCACCTCACGCCACCGCGACCGCCCCCACCGCCGGAGTCCGCAGCACCCGCCGCGCCGTCACCAGGCTCGTGCCCAGTGTCGCCGCCGCGCCGATGAGAGCCATCGCCGCGCCGATGCCGTACACCTCGCCCGGCAGCACCTCGTCGGTGCGGACGACGGTGAACGGGACGATGCCCGCCAGCGCCGCCACCACGCCGAACGCCACCCCGGTCAGCGTCAGGATCAGCCCCTCGGCGCCCACCACGCCCAGCACCTGACCGGGTGTCGCTCCCGCCAGCCGCTGCTGGCCGAACTCGCGGGAGCGGTAAGTGGTGGCCGCGTAGAGCGAGTTGACCAGCATCACGCAGACGAAGACCACGATGATGCCGACGACCGTGAAGTTGAGCGTCTCCAGGTTCTTGGCGTCGACCGACTTCACCGCGCCCGAGGCCGCGAGGGCGTCGCTCTCCACGGCCTGCATGGTGAGCGTGGCCGTGGAGACGGCCGTGAAGAGGATCAGCGACATCAGGGTCCCGGCCAGCTCGCCGATCCGCTGCCGCAGGTTCCGCACCGCCAGCCAGCCGCTGGCACCGCTCAGCTCCAACCGGTCCAGCACTCCCGTGAGCAGCCGCGGCGCCATCAGCGCGAACCCGACCGACAGCAGGATCGCCCCATAGGCCGGCGGAGCCATCAGCGCCTCGTCCGTCGCCGAGAAGGCGAAGGTGGAGCACACCGCGAGGGCGCCGACCGCGAGCGCACCGTACGTGAGGAACGTCCGCGCCCTGCCGTGCCGCCGGGCCCCGCGCGTCGCCCGCCGCACGGCGAGGAACGCGGCGCCCGCCGACGCCAGGAGGGTGATGTCGACGCCCGTCATGAACGCGATGGTGCCGAAGGAGTGGTCGACGGAATCCGCCACCTGACCGCTGTCCTGGAAGACGTCCAGCAGCCACCGCCCGCCGAGCATCGCCGGGCCTATCGCCAGCACGGCCCCCATCAGCGCCACCGCCACGGCCTCACCCACGACCATCCGCTTGAGCTGCGCCGGGGTCGCCCCCGCGCAGCGCAGCAGCTCCAGCTCGGCCGCCCGCTGACGGACGTTGACCGTCAGCGTCGAGGCCACGGCGAAGAACACCAGCAGCGTGCCGTAGCCGCCGACGACGCTTGCCGCCGTGGTCAGGGTCTCCGCGCTCGTGGAGTCGACGCCGTCCTGAGCCGCCGTGTCGTGCAGCGAGTTGAACGTCATGATGATCGCCGCGCCCAGGAACGCGGCCAGCAGTGTCGCCAGGAACCGTCCGGGCCGCTGCCGGATCGACCGCATCGCCAGCAGGAACATCGCTCACACCTCCTTCGCCACGGAGTCGCCGAGATGGGCGAGGCGCTCGGCCACCGCGTCCGGCGTCGGCGCGTCCATCCGGCCCGCGAGCCGGCCGTCCGCCAGGAACAGCACGGAGTCCGCGTAGGAGGCGGCGACCGGGTCGTGCGTCACCATCACCACGGTCCGCCCATGCACCCGCACCGTCTGCTGGAGCAGCGTGAGCACACCCCGGGCGCTGCCGGTGTCCAGTGCGCCCGTCGGCTCGTCCGCGAAGATCACCCGGGGCTCGGCGACCAGCGCCCGCGCGATGGCCACGCGCTGACGCTGGCCGCCGGAGAGCTGGTGCGGCCGGTGCCCGAGCCGGTCGCCGAGACCGACCGAGGCCAGCACCTCCCGGGTCCGCCGCCGGTCCACCCGCCGCCCGGCGAGCCTCAGCGGCAGCACCGTGTTCTGCGCGACGGTCAGCGTCTCCAGCAGGTTGTACTGCTGGAACACGAACCCGATCCGGCCGCGCCGGAACTTCGTCAGCGCCGTCTCGTCACCGTCCGTCAGCTCGGCGCCGTCCACCCGGACGATCCCGCTGTCCGGCCGCTCCAGACCCGCCGCGCAGTGCAGCAGCGTGGTCTTGCCGGAGCCCGACGGACCCATCACCGCGGTGAAGGTGCCGCTCCCGAGGCCCAGCGTCACCTCGCGCAGAGCGGTCACCGCACTGTCGTCGGACCCATAGGTCTTGGTGACCTTGACCAGCCGGAGTGCCTCCGTGGCGGGTCCCGTGTCGTGCGCTTCCGAGCCTGTGCGAAACATCGTCATCACTCCCCGATCGGGCACTCCCTGCGCCCCGACCACGAAGTTACGGAGACGGCGGGCACGGCACATTGGGCGCAGAACCCGTATCGAGGGGTGTACTCAGGCACACCCGTGTCCTCGGGCTCACCCCGGACGGGTCACCACAATGCGCAGAGCCGGTGGCCCACCCGATGCAATGGAGCTGTCTCCGCGGTCTCCCTGGCCACGGTCGGCGCGATCGTCGACTTCGGCGGGCTCGGCAACCTCATCTACGCGGGAATGAACACCTACTTCAAGGCACAGGTGCTCTCCCCGTCCGTGCTGTGCGTGCTGATCGCGATCGTCGCCGACGTCCTGCTCCTCGGCGTCAAGAAACGCCACCCTGGACGAGTTCGGCCCGGTCCTGCTCGGCGACGACAGGAGTCTCCAGAACGCCGACTACATCGTCCCGGTCGTCAACCACGCCCGTGCGGGTAGTGAGCGGGTGAGCCGGGACCTCGGCTGCCTCAACGCGTCCTCACCACCGCCGACCTCGCCTCGCTCAACGAACAGGTCGACAGCTGGCGGCGGTTGGCGAGCGACGTGGCCCCGGCCTATCGCCAGGACAAGGGCCTGCTGAAGTGATGACCCGAGGTGACGGCCTGAAGTCATGACCGGCTGAAGTGACGCGCCCGTGACAACCGTCACCGTACTGGTGCGGCGCGCCGCCTTCCCGGCCGTCGCCCGCAGGCGGTACAGGTACCTCATGACGGTCGACGGGGGACGCCTCCACAGCACGTGGTGGCAGGGAATGCGTGAGTCGGTCGAGGGGGCGGACACCGAGCTGCATCCCGAGGGACTGACCGATACGGTGCCGGCCGGACTCGGCCCGGCGTACGCGAAGTTCAGCGATCAGTATCCCGAACAGCAGCTTCAGCTACAGCTCCTGCACGGCGCCTCGCAGCGCGCCTTCGAGCGCAACACCCGGGTCGCGGCGCGGGTCACCGTGCAGCGGGTCCTCGGGAACGCGCTGAGCGATCCGCGGATGGACGACGTCAAGCCGAACGAGCATCTCATCGAGTACCTCGACGAGGAGATCGCCGATCTGCGGGGACGGCTCGCGCAGGACAGCGCGACCGCCGTCAGCCGGGGCCTCAACGTCGGTCTGACGCTGGGCGCCGCCGCCAGCCTGGTGCTGCTCGTGGTGCCGCTGCTGTGGGGGGTCGGCATACTCCAGGCGCTCGGCGTCACCCTCAACTGCACCAACCGCTGGCATTTACTGGGCGCGTTCGTGTGCGGCGGCGTCGGCGCGTTCGGCGCGGTGCTCAGCGTGCTGGTCCGGCTGCGGGGCAACGCCGAGCAGTTGACGAAGCGTCAGAACAGTTCCAGGGACGGGCTGATCGTGCCGGGACAGATGGCCCGCAGCATGCGTCACGAGGGCGTCTACCGGGTGTTCGTCGGCTGGATACTCGCGCTGGCGGTGTACTTCCTGCTCAGCGGCGGTCTGGTGCCCGTCTTCGAGGTCCCGGCCACCGCCGCCGAGATCTGCCCGTCCGCGGGGAGCCCCGGTTCGGCCGCCAAGGGCACGGACTTCTGGGGCTTCTGGTGCGCCATCGGGTTCGTCGCCGGATTCAACGAGCGGTGGGCGTTCGGCATCCTGGGCCGCGAGTCGACCCGTAAGCCGAAGAGCACCTGACGCCCACGCGTCCGCCACCGAGTCGAACCGCACCTGATCCCGGGCCACGCCGCCCGCGTCCGCGTCCACCGAGCGGCGCAGGGCCTCATGCAGCTTCGCCGGGGTCAGGACACCCAGGAAGCGCGCGCCCTCCAGCACGGCGACCCACCCGGCGTCGTGCTGGAGCATCACCCCGAACGCTGCTTCAGCGGCGCCCCCACCGGCACCCACGCGTTCATCCGGTGCGCGTGGTCACCGACGGCGCCGCCCCGTCGAGGTCGTCGAGACCGGCCCAGCCGTGCAGTTCGCCCGCGTCGTCGAGCACCACGACCCACCGGCCGCCCTCGGCGCACAGCCGCTCGGCCACGAGGGGCGCCGGTTCCTCCAGCCGTGCGATCGGCGGCTGCTCCAGGTCCTCCGACTCGATCTCGGTGACCGACAGCCGCTTCAACCCCCGGCCCGCGCCGACGAACTCCGCGACATACGGCGCAGCCGGCATCCCGAGCATGGCCCCGGGCGTGTCGAACTGCTCGATCCGCCCCTGCCCGTACACCGCGATCCGGTCGCCCAGCCGTACGGCCTCCTCGATGTCGTGCGTGACCATCAGCACCGTCTTGCGGACGGCGGCCTGCATCCGCAGGAACTCGTCCTGCAACTGCTCGCGCACCACCGGGTCCACCGCCCCGAAGGGCTCGTCCATGAGCAGCACCGGAGGGTCGGCGGGTCCGGATAGCGCGGCCCGTACGTCTTCGGATCGAGCCCCACGAGGTCGAGCAGCTCGGCCGCGCGGGCGCGGGCCTTGGCGCGTTTCCAGCCGATCAGCGTCGGCACGGTCGCGGTGTTGTCGAGGATCGTGCGGTGCGGGAAGAGCCCGACCTGCTGGATGACGTACCCGATGCGGCGGCGCAGCCGTATGGGATCGACCGACATGACGTCCTCGCCGTCCACCAGAATCCGCCCGGAGGTCGGCCCCTCGAAGCAGCCGGTTGACCATCATCAGGGCCGTCGTCCTGCCGCAGCCGGACGGGCCCACGAGGGTCACCAGCTCACCCTCGTTCACCTCGAAACTGAGCCCGTCCACGGCCGTCGTCCCGTCCCGGTACCGCTTCCCGACCTCTCAGGCTGGCGAATGGCGGACTACGCGCCCTCCTGGTCGCGCACCAGCACCACTTCCAGCGTACGCGGACCGTGCACCCCCTCGACCCGGTCCAGCTCGATGTCGCTGGTCGCCGAAGGACCGGAGATCCAGGTCAACGGCCGGGCCGGGGCGAGGCGTTCGAGCGCCTGCGGGACGGAGGAGACGACCTGCTCCGGCACCCGGACGACACAGATGTGGTGATCGGGGACGAGGGTGATCCGGCGGCGGCCCTGGTCGGGGGAGCCGTCCAGGACGAGGGTGCCGGTCTCGGCGATGGCGAGGGCGCAGCCGGTGACCACGCTGTCGACACGGTCGAGTTCGCCGGCGGTGCTCTCGGACCGGTCCTGGACCTGCTCGGCGGTGGCATGCCCGAGCCAGCCCGCTTCCAGACCCGGCGGCACCAGCACCGTCTTCGCACCCCGTGCGGTGAGCAACCCCGCGATCACGTCCGTCAGTTCCCCGTCCGCGCACCGATGCACGACCGCCCGATAGTCCGCCAGATTCTCCGCCAGCAGATCCACCGTCTCCGCTTCGCTCAGGTCACCGTGCTGCCGTAGATACGCCCGCTCGATTGCCGCGTCCTCACCCGGCGGTACGTCCGCCAGCGCGCGCCGCACCCGGCCCAGGATCCGTTCCCTGCTGCTCACTTGGCGCCGTCCTTTCCGCCCTGCGTACGCTTCCACCAGTCCCGGAACGGCTCCGCCGGCACCGCGGGCAGGTCCCGGGTGTCGCTCCACGCCTTGCCGGGCCCGGGGAGGCTGCGGGGATGCAGACGCCGGGTGCGTGAGGCGAGCCGCTGGCCGGTGCGCAGGGCGCCGGGGCGGGCGAACGCCCAGCCTGCCGCCCGCATCGCCGCCCGCTCGGCCGCGTGCCCCTTGGCGGGCTTGAGGACGACCTTGTTGCCGCCCTTTATCACCTGCCCACCCTGAACGACCCGCTCCCGCAGATGCACCAGCACCTCGGGGATGTCGATGGCGACCGGGCACACCTCGTAACAGGCACCGCACAGCGAGGAGGCGTACGGCAGCGAGGCGTCGATCTCGCTGTCCGTGCCCCGGAGTTGAGGGCTGAGGATGGCGCCGATCGGGCCCGGGTAGACCGAGCCGTACGCGTGGCCGCCCGCCCGCTCGTACACCGGGCAGACGTTGAGACAGGCCGAGCAGCGGATGCAGCGCAGGGCCTGGCGGCCGACCTCGTCGGCGAGGGTGTCGGTGCGGCCGTTGTCGAGCAGGACCAGATGGAAGACCTGCGGGCCGTCACCGTCCGTCGTGCCCGTCCACATGCTCGTGTACGGGTTCATACGCTCGGCCGTGGAGGAGCGGGGGAGCGTCTGGAGGAACACCTCCAGGTCTTGCCACGTCGGCACGACCTTCTCGATGCCGACGACCGAGATCAGCGTCTCGGGGAGGGTCAGGCACATCCGCCCGTTGCCCTCGGACTCCACGACGACCAGGGTGCCGGTCTCGGCGACCATGAAGTTGGCGCCGGAGATGCCGACCTTGGCGCGCAGGAACTTCTCCCGCAGGTGCAGCCGGGCCGCTTCGGCGAGTTCGGCGGGCGTGTCGGTGAGTCCCTCGGGGGCGGGGCGGCCCCACTCGCTCATCTCCCTGCGGAAGATGTCCCGGATCTCGCCCCGGTTGCGGTGGATCGCCGGGACCAGGATGTGCGAGGGCCGGTCCTTGCCCAACTGCACGATCAGCTCGGCGAGATCGGTCTCGTAGGCGCGGATGCCCTCGGCCTCCAGGGCCTCGTTGAGCCCGATCTCCTGGGTGGCCATGGACTTGACCTTGACGACCTCCGACTCACCGGTCGCCTTGACCAGGTCGGCCACGATCCGGTTCGCCTCGTCGGCGTCCGCCGCCCAGTGCACGACACCGCCCGCCGCGGTGACCGACTCCTCCAACTGGACGAGATAGCGGTCCAGATGACGCAGCGTACGGTCCTTGATCAGCGCGCCCGCGTCGCGCAACGCGTCCCAGTCCGAGACCTCCGCCACGGCCTTGGCCCGCTTCCCGCGGATGGTGTGCGTCGCGTGCCGCAGATTTCCGCGCAGGGTCTGGTCGTGCACGGCATCATGTGCGGCCTTGGGAAAGGCCGGCATCCCTACGAACGTCCCGCTCATACGGCCGCGTCCTCCTCCGTGCCCGCCAGGATCTCGGCGATGTGAACCGGCCGCATCCCAGTGCGCAGCCGGGCCATCGTCCCGCCGATGTGCATCAGACAGGAGTTGTCCGCCGAGCACAGCACCTCCGCGCCCGTCGACTCCGCGTTGCGCACCTTGTCCGCGCCCATCGCCGCCGAGACGTCGGAGTTCTTCACCGCGAAGGTGCCGCCGAGACCGCAGCACTCGTCGGCGCCCGGCAGTTCGACCAGCTCGATCCCCTTCACCGCCTGCAGCAGCCGCTGCGGCCGGTCCGCCAGACCCAGCCCGCGCAGCCCGTGACAGGCCGGGTGATAGGTCACCCTGTGCGGGTAGTACGCCCCGACGTCCGTCACCCCCAGCACATCCACCAGGAACTCCGTCAGCTCGTACGTCTTCGGCACCACGGGCGCGAGGGCGGTCGCGAGCGCGTCCCCACGCCCCTCGGCCCGCGCCCGCTCACCCATCCGCGGATACAGCTCCCGCACCATCGCGCCGCAACTGCCGGACGGCGTGACGATCGCCTCGTACTCCCCGAAGACATCGGAGAAATGCCGGGCCAGCGGCTCCGCCCCATGGCGGTAGCCGGTGTTGTAGTGCGCCTGTCCGCAACAGGTCTGGGCCATCGGGAAGTCGACCTCGACCCCCAGCCTGGTCAGCAGCTTCACCACGGCGCGGCCGGTGTCCGGATAGAGCGTGTCGTTGACACAGGTCAGGAACAGAGCGACACGCATCGCGGCTCCTTCTCGCCTTCGATCATCGGATGGGTGCAGGGTAGTCCGGGGCCGAGGCCCGGGGGAGACCCCGCTCACGCCCCGGCGAGCCGGGCTTCCGCCTCCCGCCACCGGGCGGTCTGCCCACGCGGCTCGTAACGGGTCAACGGCTGGGTCCGGGTGAGCAGTCGCCGTCCGTCCGCGAGGTCCCGGACGAGACCGTGCGGCCGCGCCTGGACCAGGACGTTGCCTAGCGCCGCAGCCTCCGTCGGGCCCGCCACCACCGGCAGCCCGCAGGCGTCGGCGGTCAGTTGGCACAGCAGGGCGTTACGGGTGCCCCCGCCGACGATGTGGACCACGTCCACCGGCCGGTCGGCGAGCCGCTGGGCGTCCTCGACGGCACGCCGGTGCGCGAGGGCGAGCGAATCGAGGATGCACCGGGTGATTTCGGCTGGCGACTGCGGCACCGGCTGCCCCGAGTTCCGGCACGCTTCGGCGATCCGCTCCGGCATCCGGCCCGGCGCCAGGAACGCCGCGTCTCCCGCGTCCACCACCGACCGCAGGGCCGGCGCCTTGGACGCCTGGAGCAGCAGTGCGCCGAGGTCCGGGGCGCCCCAGGCGCGCAGGCACTCCTGGAGCAGCCACAGGCCCATGATGTTGCGCAGATACCGGACCGTGCCGTCGAGCCCCAGCTCATTGGTGAAGTTGGCGGCCCGGCTCTCCTCGGTCAGCACCGGCGCGTCCAGTTCGAGACCGGCCAGCGACCAGGTCCCGGTGCAGATGTACGCGAACCGCTCACCGTCGGCGGCCGGGACCGCGGCCACCGCCGAGGCGGTGTCGTGCGAGCCGACCGCCGTCACCGGCACCGGCCCGGCCAGTCCCGTCTCCTCCAGCACCTCGGGACGCAGGAACCCGGCCGGATCGCCCGGTTGCCGCAGCGGCGCGAACAACTCCAGGTCGACGCCGACCCGTTGGGCGATGTCGGTCGACCACGACCGGGTGCGGGGATCAATGAGCTGAGTGGTCGAGGCGTTGGTCAGCTCGGTGCCCTGCTCGCCGGTCAGCCAGTACGTCAACAGGTCGGGGATCAACAACAGCCGGTTCGCACGGGTGAGTTGATCGGCCTTGAGCTGGTACAGGGTGTTGAAGGGCGCGTACTGGAGTCCTGTCGCCGCGTACAGCTCCTCGGCGGGAACGCCGGCCCACACCTTCTCCGCGACACCCTCCGTACGGGCGTCGCGGTAGTGCACCGGATTGCCGAGCAGCGCCCCGTCCGCATCCAGCAGGCCGTAGTCCACGGCCCAGCTGTCGATGCCGACGGAGTCGACCCGCCCGGCCGCCCGCAGCCCCTCCAACACCCCGGCGTAGAGCCCGAGAATGTCCCACCGAAGCCCCTCCGGAACCCGCACCGGCCGGTTGGGGGACCGGTGCGCCTCGGCCAGCTCCAGGCTGTCCGGGCCGACGCGGCCGACCATGACGCGCCCGCTGGACGCGCCTAGGTCGACCGCGGCGTACGACTTGATGGAGCCGCTTCCCCTCATGGAGCCGCTCCCCTTCACCGAGCCGCTCACCGAAGGAAGGCGGCCGCGACGCCGGCGTCGACGGGGATGTGCAGCCCGGTGGTGTGGGTGAGGTCGCCGCCGGTGAGGGCGAAGACGGCGGCCGCGACATGCACGGGCAGCACCTCGCGCTTGAGGATGGTCCGCTGGGCGTAGAACTCGCCCAGCTTCTCCTCCTGCACCCCGTACACCGCGGCCCGCTGGGCACCCCAGCCACCGGCGAAGATCCCGGACCCGCGCACCACGCCGTCGGGGTTGACGCCGTTGACCCGAATCCCGTGCTCGCCCAACTCGGCCGCGAGCAGTCGCACTTGATGGGCCTGGTCGGCCTTGGTGGCGGAGTAGGCGATGTTGTTGGGGCCCGCGAAGACGGCGTTCTTGGACGCGATGTACACGATGTCACCGCCCAGCCCCTGCGCGATCATCACCCGCGCCGCCTCTCGCGAGACGAGGAAGGAACCGCGGGCCATGATGGCGTGCTGGAGGTCCCAGTCCTTGGCCGAAGTCTCCAACAGCGGCTTGGAGATGGAGATCCCCGCGTTGTTCACGACCAGGTCGACCCCGCCGAAGGCGAGCACTGCGGCCCGGAACGCGTCGGCGATCTGCTCCTCGTCCGTCACATCGACGGTGACGGCGACGGCCTTGTCCGCCCCGCCCAACTCCTCGGCGACGGCAGCGGCGTTGTCACCGTTCAGATCGACGACGACGACACACGCCCCTTCGGCGACCAGCCGATGGGCGATGGCCTTCCCGATCCCGCTCCCCGCACCCGTCACCAAGGCGACTCGCGTGGCCAGCGGCTTCGGCTCGGGCATCCGCCGGAGCTTGGCCTCCTCAAGGGCCCAGTACTCGATCCGGAACTTCTCGGACTCCTCGATCGGCGCGTACGTCGACACCGCCTCGGCGCCGCGCATCACATTGATGGCGTTGACGTAGAACTCACCGGCGACCCGGGCGGTCTGCTTGTCCTTGCCGAAGGAGAACATGCCGACACCGGGCACGAGCACGATCGCCGGGTCCGCGCCGCGCATCGCGGGGGAGTCGGGCAGGGCGTGCCGCCGGTAGTAGGCGGCGTACTCCTCGCGGTACTCGGCGTGCAGCTCCTTGAGCCGCGCGACGGCCTCGTCCAGCGGAGCGGTCGGCGGCAGGTCGAGGACCAGCGGCCGTACCTTCGTCCGCAGGAAGTGGTCGGGGCAGGAGGTGCCGAGCGCGGCGAGCCGGGGGTGCTCGGCACGGGCGAGGAAGTCGAGTACCACCTCGGAGTCGGTGAAGTGACCGACCTGGGCCCGGTCCTGGGAAGCGAGGGCACGCACATACGGGGCGAGCGCGGCGGCCCGCGCCTTGCGCTCACCCTCACCGAGAGCCTCGTACCCCTCGATGACGGCCCCGAAGGGCTCGGCCCGCCCCTTCTCCGCCAGGAACGCCTCGGCGGTGCGGATGATGTACAGCGAGTTCCGCTCGCACTCCTCGGAGCTGTCGCCCCAGGCGGTGATCCCGTGTCCGCCGAGGACGCACCCGATGGCCTGCGGGTTGGCGGCCTTCACCGCCGCGATGTCCAGCCCGAGCTGGAAGCCGGGCCGCCGCCACGGCACCCACACCACGGTGTCCCCGAAACACTCGGCGGTCAGCTTCTCCCCGTCGGCGGCGCAGGCGAGCGCGATACCGGAGTCCGGATGCAGATGATCGACATGAGCGGCCTCGACCAGCCCGTGCATGGCGGTGTCGATGGAAGGAGCGGCACCGCCCTTCCCGTGCAGGCAGTAATCGAAGGCGGCGACCATCTCGTCCTCCCGGTCCACACCGGGATACACATCGACGAGCGCCCGCATCCGGTCCAGCCGCAGGACGGCCAGCCCACTCCCGGTCAGAGTTCCGAGGTCACCACCGGATCCCTTGACCCACATCAGCTCCACATCACCCCCCGTCACGGGATCGGTTTCGACGCCTTTCGCCGAAGCGTTGCCACCGGCGTAGTTGGTGTTACGGGGATCGGAGCCGAGCCGATGGGAACGGGCGAGGAGAGCGGCGGCTTCAGGATGGGTGGACATGAAGATTCCTTACTGATCAGAAGAGGGCGAGTGCACTTCCCTTAGGGGCGCGGGGAACTGCGCGACAAGCCACAACGAACCCGCACCCCGCGACGAACCAGAACCGGGCAGACGCGTCACGCCCCCCAACCGGCCTGCTCCCCACCAACCCGCGAAGCCACGATCTCCTCGGCCCACCCGGACCGCGCATACGCAGCGAGGGGCTCGGGATCCAACCCCATCTCCTCCCGAACCTCACGAAGCAACGGCCGCACATCCGTGCTGTACGCATCCATCAGCACCGCATTCGCGCCGAGAACGTCACCGGAAGCCTGCGCCTCGGCAAGAGAGACGCGGTCCACAAGGAGCGCCTTCGCCGTAGCTTCCTGGACGTTCATGACCGACCGAATGATCGCCGGGATCTTCGCCTCGATGTTGTGGCACTGATCAAGCATGAACGCGACATCCGAGGTGAACCCCCCACCCCGCACCACCTCATACATGATCCGGAACAACTGGAACGGATCCGCGGCCCCCACCATCAGGTCGTCGTCCGCATAGAACCGCGAGTTGAAGTCGAACCCCCCGAGCTTCCCCTCCCGCAGCAGCGTCGCCACGATGAACTCGATATTGGTCCCCGGCGCGTGATGCCCCGTGTCGACGACGACCTGCGCCTTCGGCCCCAGCTTCAGACAGTGCGCATAGGCGGTGCCCCAGTCCGGGACATCCGTCGCGTAGAAGGCCGGCTCGAAGAACTTGTACTCCAGCAGCATCCGCTGCCCGTCCCCGAGCCGCTCGTACACCTCGGCAAGACCTTCGGCGAGCCGGTCCTGCCGGCCGCGGATGTCGTCCTGCCCGGGATAGTTCGTCCCGTCGGCGAACCACAGCTTCAGATCCCGGGAGCCGGTCGCGTCCATGATGTCGACGCACTCCTGCAGATGATCGACGGCCTTACGGCGCACCGCCGCCTCGGGGTGGCAGATGCTGCCGAGCTTGTAGTCGTCGTCCTGGAAAGTGTTGGAGTTGATCGCGCCGAGCCGTACGCCCCGCTCCTCGGCGAACTTGGCCAGCTCCGCGTAGTCCTCGACCTTGTCCCAGGGAATGTGCAGGGCGACCGTGGGCGCGACGCCGGTCACCGCGTGGACCTGCCCCGCGTCCTCCAGCTTCTCCCGCGGTGTGCGCGGCACGCCTTGCTGGGCGAACACCTTGAAGCGGGTCCCCGAGTTCCCGTACGCCCACGACGGCGTCTCGACGGCCTGGGTCCTGAGCGCGGCCTTCACCGCGGCGAGCTCGGTCACTTCGGGCTCCTGTGACGTCGGTTTTGAAAGTCTTCAGAAAGGCATTGCTGTGAAACGATTCAAGACGGGAAGTTATGAGCCCCCCGAAGGGGTGTCAACCCCCAAGTCGCAGCCCGTTGCCTGTGACTCCGCCATGACCTTGATTCATCGAAAGTTTTTCGACACGTACCCATTGACGTGACATGCACAGCGTGCCTAACGTCCCGGCAACCAAGTTGAAACCTTTCACGACGTCGCGAGAGCCGTCCCGCCGACGTCGTCGAGGAGCCCTCATGACCCACCCGTCCACCACGGGTCCGGCCCCGGTACTGGCGCTCAGGGACGTTTCGAAGTCCTTCGGCGCGGTCCGCGCCCTGCGGGACGTCTCCCTGGAGCTTTTTCCCGGGGAGGTGCACGCCCTCGCCGGAGAGAACGGCGCGGGCAAGTCGACCCTCATCAAGACGCTCGCCGGAGTACACCGGCCGGACTCCGGCCAGGTGCTGCTCGACGGTGCGCCCGTCGTCTTCCACGGCCCCGGCGACGCCCGGGACGCCGGCATCGCCGTGATCTACCAGGAGCCGACCCTCTTCCCGGACCTGTCGATCGCCGAGAACATCTTCATGGGCCGCCGGCCCCGCCGCGCGCTCGGCCGCATCGACCACAAGGCCACCCACGCCGCCACCCTGGCCCTGATGAAGCGCCTCGACGTGGAGCTCGACCCCGACCGCCCGGCGCGCGGCCTGTCCATCGCCGACCAGCAGATCGTGGAGATCGCCAAGGCGCTCTCCTTCGACGCCCGCGTCCTGATCATGGACGAGCCGACCGCCGCCCTCACCGGCAGCGAGGTCGCCCGGCTCTTCGGCGTCGTCCGCACCCTGCGCGAACAGGGCGCCGCCGTCCTGTTCATCTCCCACCGCCTGGAGGAGATCTTCCAGATCTGCCGGCGGGTGACGACCCTGCGCGACGGCGCCTGGATCGCCAGTGAGCCCCTGGAGGGCATGACCGAGGACGACCTCGTCCGCCGGATGGTCGGCCGCGACCTGGAAGAGCTGTATCCCAAGCAGGACGTCGCGCCGGGCGAGGTCGCGCTGAGCGTGCGCCGGCTGACCCGCGAGGGCGTCTTCACCGATGTCTCCTTCGAGGTAAGGCGCGGCGAGATCGTCGGCCTGGCCGGACTGGTCGGCGCGGGCCGCACCGAGGTCGCGCGGGCCGTCTTCGGTATCGACCGCTGGGACGCCGGTGAGGTGAGCGTCGGCGGGAAGGCCCTGCTCAACGGTGCCCCCTCCACCGCCATGGCCGCCGGTCTGGCCCTGGTGCCGGAGGACCGGCGCGCCCAGGGCCTGGTGATGGACATGTCCATCGAGCGCAACATCGGCCTCACCGGACTGCGGACGACTGTGAAGGCCGGGCTGATGGACCGCGGCGCCGAGCGCAGCCGCTCCCTGGACTGGGCGGTCAAGCTCCAGGTCAAGTACGCCCGGATCGCCGACGCCGTCTCCACCCTGTCCGGCGGCAACCAGCAGAAGGTCGTCCTCGCCAAGTGGCTGGCGACCCGGCCCGAGGTGCTCATCGTCGACGAGCCCACCCGGGGTATCGACGTCGGCACCAAGGCCGAGGTCCACCGGCTGCTCTCCGAACTCGCCGCCGACGGCGTCGCCGTCCTGATGATCTCCTCCGACCTGCCCGAGGTCCTCGGCATGGCCGACCGCGTGCTGGTGATGCACGAGGGCCGGCTCACCGCCGAGATCCCCCGCTCCGAAGCCACCGAGGAAACCGTGATGGCCGCAGCCACCGGGAGGGCCGCCGCATGACGGTGACCACTCCCGAGAAAGCCCCCGTCGCCGAGGTGCCCAAGGCGGGCGCGACCCGGCTCGTCGACCGCGTCTTCAAGATGCGCGAACTGGCCATCCTGCTCGTCTTCCTGGTGATGATCGGCGTCACCCAGGCCGGGAACAGCGAGTTTCTCACCGAACAGGGCATCAAGGACCTGCTGCTCAACGCGACCATCCTGGTGCTGGTCGCGGTCGGTCAGTCCCTGGTCGTCATCACCCGCAACGTCGACCTGTCGGTGGGCTCGACCCTCGGCATCACCGCCTTCGCCGCCGGTACATACCTCCAGGGCGACGGCAATCCGGTCGTCGCCGTGCTCCTCGCGGTGCTCCTGGGCATCGGCTTCGGCCTGCTCAACGGTCTGCTCGTCAGCCTCGGCCAGGTGCCCGCCCTGGTCGTCACCCTCGGCACGCTGTACATCATCCGCGGCATCGACTCCATCTGGGTCGGCTCCCGGCAGATCACGGCGGCCGATCTCCCGGACGGCTTCGTCGACTTCGGGTCCGGCGGGATCTCCGCGGTGCCGTATCTCGCGCTGATCGCGCTGGTGGTGCTGGTCGCCACGGCGTACTACCTCAAGCACTTCGGCAGCGGGCGCGAGTTGTACGCGCTCGGCTCGAATCCGGAGGCTGCCCGCCTCGCCGGCATCCCGGTCCGCAAGCGGATCCTCGCCGCGTACACCTTCTGCGGGGCGCTGACCGGACTCGCCGGCGCGATGTACCTGGCCCGGTTCGGCAACGTCGACTCCGGCACCGGCACCGGCTATGAACTCACCGTCGTCAGCGCGGTCGTGGTCGGCGGTGTCGTCTTCACCGGCGGCTCGGGCAGCGTCTACGGCGCCGCGCTCGGCGCGATGCTGCTGACCTCCGTCAACAGTGTGCTGCCCGCCCTCGGTGTCAGCTCCGTATGGGTGCTCGCCATCAACGGCGTCCTGCTCATCCTCGCCATCGCGGTCGACCGGATCGTCGCGCTGCGCGTGGCCTCCGCCCTGAAGAAGAGGAACGCCCGCCATGCCTGACTCCCTGACGCGTGCGATCCGCTGGGACACGGTGGTCGGTGCCCTTCTGATCGTCGTGCTCCTGCTGTCCTTCGGGTTCGTCGACGGCTTCAGCAACTCGCTCAACCTGTCGTTCCTGATCGGGAACACGCTTCCGATCGCCCTGATCGCGCTGCCGATGACCTTGTTGGTCGTCTCCGGTGAGATCGATCTTTCGGTCGCTTCGACGGCAGGTCTTTCGGGTGCCGTGATGGGCGCCCTGTGGAACCAGGGCATGACGATCGAGACGATCATTCCGATCTGTCTGCTGCTCGGTGTGGTGTGCGGGTTGATCAATGGTCTGCTGGTGACCAAGTTGGGCCTGCCGTCGCTCGCGGTGACCATCGGAACGCTCGCCGCGTATCGGGGCATCGCGCAGATCGTGCTCGGGTCCGACGCGGTGACCGACTTTCCCACGCCGTACCTGGACTTCGCTTCCGGTCGAATCGGCGACACGTTCATCCCGTATGCGCTGCTGCCCTTCCTCGTGTTGCTTGCGATCGCTTTGATCGTTCTGCATGCCACGCCTTTCGGGCGGTCGTTGTTCGCCATCGGGGCGAGCGAGGAGGCGGCGCGGTTTGCCGGGATCCGGGTGAAGCGGCAGAAGTTGTTGCTGTTCACGGTGACGGGGTTGATGGCGTCGCTCACCGGGATCTTCTGGGCGCTGCACTACGCGTCCGCTCGGTATGACAACGCGACGGGGCTTGAACTGTCCGTCGTGGCTGCCGTGTTGCTCGGTGGGATCGACTTCGACGGTGGCAAGGGGACGCTCGGTGGTGCGATCGCCGGTGTGTTCTTGCTGGGTGCGTTGCAGAACGTGATGAGTCTTCAGGACGTTTCCGCGCAGACGCAGATTCTTGTCACTGGTGTGTTGCTTGTTCTTTCTGTGCTCGGGCCTCGGGTTGCCCGGCAAATCGCCGTTGCGCGGGCTCAATCTTCCGGCTGACACGTCGTCCGTGGCTGGTCGCGCCCACGCGGCGGAGTCGCAAATCGACACAGCCCCGCGCCCCTGAAGGGGCGCTCCCGTCCCCCTCGTTCAAAGGAACCCTCTGATGCGTAAGTCTTCCCTCCGCCGTGCCTCCGCGGCCCTCGCCGCCGCCACCTCCCTCGCCCTCGCCCTCACCGCCTGCGGCGGTACCACCAAGGAGGACGTCGCCAACGAGGGCGCGTCCGCCGCCACCGGCGGCAAGGCGGACCCCAATGCCGAGCTGAAGAAGGGGCTGACCGTCGGGTTCCTGCCGAAGCAGGTCAACAACCCCTACTTCACCTCCGCCGACAAGGGCGGCGAGGCCGCGCTCAAGGAGCTGGGGTCCAGCTACAAGGAGGTCGGGCCGTCCAGCGCCACCGACACCGCCGGGCAGGTGAGCTACGTCAACACGCTCACCCAGCAGCAGGTCGACGCGATGGCCGTCTCCGCCCAGGACCCGGGCGCCCTGTGCACCGCGCTCAAGCAGGCCATGAAGAACGACATCAAGGTCGTCACCTACGACTCCGACACCAAGGCCGACTGCCGCAACGCCTTCGTCTCGCAGGCCGGCGCGGAAGACCTGGGCCGCACCGAGGTGCAGCTGCTCGCAGAACAGATCGGCTACAAGGGCGAGATAGCGATCCTGTCCGCCGCGCAGACCGCGACCAACCAGAACACCTGGATCGAGTTCATGAAGGACGAACTCAAGGACGCCAAGTACAAGGACATCAAGCTCGTCAAGGTCGCCTACGGCAATGACGACGCCCAGCAGTCCTTCCAGCAGACCCAGGGCCTGCTCCAGGAGTACCCGAACCTGAAGGGAATCATCTCCCCGACCACCGTCGGCATCAAGGCCGCCGCCCAGTACCTCTCGGGCTCCAAGTACAAGGGCAAGGTCAAGCTGACCGGCCTCGGCACCCCCAACGACATGCGCAAGTACGTCAAGAACGGCACCGTCGAGGCGTTCGAGCTGTGGGACCCGGCGAAGCTCGGCGAGCTGGCCGCCCGTACCTCCGTGGCGCTGGTGTCGGGGCAGATCACCGGCAAGGAGGGCGAGACCTTCACCGCCGGCGACATGGGCGAGTACACGATCGGCAAGGACGGCGTGATCAGCCTCGGCAAGCCGACCGTGTTCGACGCCAAGAACATCGACCAGTACAACTTCTGATCCCCAGGGGGCTGTTGATGCAGCGTGTGTGCTTTCTGCTGAAGGTCCGGGCGGACCGGCTCCACGAGTACCGCGAGCGGCACGCCACCGTGTGGCCGGAGATGCTGGCGGCGCTCTCGGCCACCGGCTGGCACAACTACTCGCTCTTCCTGCGCGAGGACGGCCTGCTGGTCGGCTATTTGGAGACCGAGGACTTCGCCGCCGCCCGGGCCGGCATGGAGGCCACCGAGGTCAACGCCCGCTGGCAGGCGGAGATGGCGCCGTTCTTCGAGTCACTGGACGGCGCCCGACCCGACGATTCGATGACACCCCTCACCGAAGTCTTCCATCTAGCCTGAGCCGGAGACGCTTTCATGAGAAGACGCACTGTGCTGACGACCGCACTGCTCGCCGCCGTGGCCACCCCGGGCACGG
Source organism: Streptomyces cinnabarinus (assembly GCF_027270315.1). Lineage (NCBI taxonomy): Bacteria > Bacillati > Actinomycetota > Actinomycetes > Kitasatosporales > Streptomycetaceae > Streptomyces > Streptomyces cinnabarinus. Next base: position 8,111,211 of record NZ_CP114413.1, read on the forward strand.
CGCGGGCCGCCGACCCAGGACCCTCCGTCACCCTGACCGGCACCACCACGCTCGACTCCCAGGCCATCTTCTTCGTCTCCTACGACGGCCTGGTCAACAACAACGCCTTCCAGAAGAACGGCCTGCTGACCTACAAGGGCTATCAGTACGCCGTCTGGTACACCGCCGACCGCAACGCCGTCGTCGGGCGCCGTGCCCTCGGCTCCAGCACCTGGGCCACCGTCAAGGTCGGCCACACCCTGCGCTACAACGACTCCCACAACGTCATCTCGATGGGAATCTCCAAGGTCGACGGCCGACTCCACCTCAACATGGACTCCCACAGCGACGGCTTCACCTACGTCAAGTCGGTGGCCGGGCTGGTGGACAACCCGGCCGGGCTGAGCTGGACCGCGAGTCGCTTCGGCGCACCCCAGTCCACCCTCGACGGGCTCGCCCTCACCTCCCAGTTCACCTACCCGCAGTTCGTCTCCACCCCCGAGGGCAAGCTCCAGCTCAGCTACCGGGTCGCCGTCTCCGGCAACGGCCGCAACGCCCTTGCCGAGTACGACGGTTCCACCTGGACCGGCCTGGGCGAGTGGAGCAGCTCCACCGGCACCTACAGCAGCGAGCACGGCTCCTCGACCGCCCGCAACATGTACCTGCACGGCATCGACTACGACCGGAACGGCCGGCTGCACTCCTTCTTCACCTGGCGCGAGCAGAACGGCGCCGTGATGTGCAACGGCGGCGGCATCACCAACCACGACACCGGCTATGTCTACTCCGACGACCGCGGCCGTACCTGGCGCAACAGCGCGGGCACGGTGGTCGGCGCCACCGGCGGCTCCGACAAGGTCGCCGTCACCGACAGCGGCCTGGTGATCGACTCGCTCAACCCGGACCATTCGCTCATGAACCAGGAGAGTCAGTTCACGGACTCGACCGGTCTGCCACACGCGATCATCAGCTATGTACCCGGTCGATTCGGTCAGTGCACGACCGACTACGTCGCCAATCGCACCGCCTCCGGACGTGCCTTCCACGTCCGCAAGAACGCCTCGGGCACCTGGCAGAAGACCGAGATCCCGGTCCCGCTCAACTCCAGCCAGCGCACCAAGCTGATCCTGGACAAGTACGACAACGCGTATGCGATCTTCCCGTTCTGCCGGATCGCCGCGGCCTCCAAGGCCTCCGGGTACACGGACTGGACGATGCTGTACGACGGCGTCAGTGCCGGACTGAACGCTTTCGGCGAGGTCGTGATCGACGAGACGCGGGTCGGACAGGACCACTTCCTGTCGATCATGTACCAGGAGAAGTCCAGTGGCACGACGCCCTCGGCGCTGCGCAATCTGAACTTCCGCCTGCCTGTCTGATCGCAGCCGTTGTGGGCGGCGTGACGGTAATGTGAAGGTCTTCCCGCCGCCCCACGTCCGCACTGTCTCTCTCTGGAGGTCCCTGCCCGATGGCCCAGTCGGTGGGTATCAAGGACGTCGCCCGCGCCGCCGGAGTATCGGTCGGCACGGTCTCGAACGTCATCAACCGTCCGGACAGCGTCGCCACCGAGACCCGGGCCCGGGTGCTCTCGGCGATAGACCGGCTGGGCTATGTCCGCAGCGAGTCCGCGCGTCAGCTGCGCGCGGGCCGCAGCCGGATCATGGGGCTTCTCGTCCTCGACATGGGCAACCCCTTCTTCGTCGACGTGGCACGCGGTGCCGAGCGGGCCGCGCGCGAGGCCGGACTCGGTGTCATGGTCTGCAACAGCGCGCAGAACGCGGCCGAGGAGGCCGACTATCTGTCGCTCTTCGCCGAGCAGCGGGTACGCGGGGTGCTGCTGACCCCGGCGGACGCCACCGGCCGCAACATCGAGACGTTCCGGCGGCACGGCATCCCCTTCGTCCTGGTCGACCGGGTGGCCGAGGGCACCACCGAGTGCTCGGTCTCCGTCGACGACGTCGCGGGCGGCGCGCTCGCCGTGCGCCATCTCGTCGACGCCGGACACCGCTCCATCGCGTACGTCAGCGGCCCGCCCAGCCTCAACCAGGTCCGGGACCGCCGTACCGGCGCGCTGTCCGCGCTCGCCGAGGCGGGCCTCGGCCCCGAGGTGCTGCGCGAGCTGCCCACCGAGCGGCTCGACGTGGCCGCGGGCCGGGACGCGGGCGCCCGCCTGCTCGGCCTCGCCGACCGCCCGACGGCCGTGTTCTGTGCCAACGACCTGCTCGCCCTCGGCGTGCTCCAGGCGATGTACGCGGCCGGCGTCAGCGTCCCCGACGACCTCGCCATCGTCGGCTACGACGACATCGAGTTCGCCGCCGCCGCGGCCGTACCCCTGACCTCCGTACGGCAGCCCGCCGTCACCATGGGCGCCCTCGCCGCCGAGCTGCTCCTGGAGGAGACCGAGGACGAGGACGGCACCCGCGGCCACGAGCACCGCCGGGTGGTGCTCCAGCCGGAACTCGTCGTACGGCGCTCCAGCCTCTCGGCGCGCTGATCGGCCGTTCAGTTCGATTTCATGATCCCGGGGATCGGATATCGGACGGACATGTGCTGAACTGGGGCGCGCATGCCTGTCCGTCCGTCCCGGGAGCCCTGTTGACCGCGACCTACCGCCAGCCCGGCGTCGTCCTCACCGACCGCCGCTTCACCGTGCCCCTCGACCACGACGACCCGGCCGGGGAGACCATCGAGCTCTACGCCCGTGAGGTCGTCGCCGGTGACCGGGCGCAACAGAACCTGCCGTGGCTGGTCTACCTCCAGGGCGGCCCGGGGTTCGGGGCGAACCGGTTCGTGGGCCGGCCGGCCTGGCTCGGCCGCGCGCTGAAGGAGTACCGCGTCCTGCTGCTCGACCAGCGCGGCACCGGCCACTCCACTCCTGCCAATCGCCAGACCCTCCCGCTGCGCGGCGGCCCGGCCGAGCAGGCCGACTACCTCGCCCGCTTCCGCGCCCACTCGATCGTCCGGGACTGCGAGGCGATCCGCCCGGCCGTCACCGGCGGCGCGCCCTGGACCGTGCTCGGCCAGAGCTTCGGCGGCTTCTGCACGGTCAATTACCTCTCCACGGCCCCGGAGGGACTGAGCGCGGCCGTCATCACCGGCGGGCTGCCTTCCCTCGACGCCCACGCGGACGACGTCTACCGCGCCGCCTACCCGCGCATCGAGCGCAAGGTCACCGCGCACTACGCCCGCTACCCGCAGGACGTCGAGCGGGCCCGCCGTATCGCCGACCACCTGCTGAGCCACGAGGTCGTGCTGCCGAACGGCTACCGGCTCACCGCCGAGGCCTTCCAGTCCCTCGGCATCGTCCTCGGCGGCGGCGAGGGCAGCCACCGGCTGCACTTCCTCCTGGAGCACGCCTTCGTCCGCACCGCCCAGGGCATGGCCCTCTCCGACGCCTTCCAGGAGGAGGTCCAGGGCCTGCTCTCGTACGCCGGACACCCGCTGTACGCCCTCGTCCACGAGGCGATCTACGGCCAGGACGGCCGCCCCACCGCCTGGTCGGCCGAGCGGATCCGCGCCGAGTTCCCGCAGTTCGACGCGGCGAAGGCGCTCGCCGGGGACGGGCCGCTGCTCTTCACCGGCGAGACGATCCACCCGTGGATGTTCGACTGCGACCCGGCGCTGCGCCCGCTGCGCGAGACCGCCGAACTCCTCGCCGCCCGCACCGACTGGGCGCCCCTGTACGACCCGGCCCGCCTCGCCGCGAACGAGGTCCCGGCCGCGGCCGCGATCTACCACGACGACATGTATGTCGACACGGCTCACTCCCTGCGCACGGCCCGTTCCGTGCGCGGCCTGCGCACCTGGGTCACCGACGAGTTCGAGCACGACGGCGTCCGCGCGGGCGGGCCGCGGGTACTGGACCGGCTGCTGTCGCTGGCGCGCGACGAGGTGTGACCCCGCTCAGTCTCCGGCCCGGGTGCGCTCCGCGATGACGCGACGGCACGCCCGGGCGCGGAGGGCGAGCGGGTCGTCCAGGCGGGACAGTTCGTCGAGACAGCGCAGCACGTCGATGACGGCGTCGTGGTGGATGACGGTCGCGAGGAACGCCTCGGCGGCCTCGGTGACGTTGCGGTGCGGTTCGAGGACGAGGACGCGGAAGAGGGCGAAGTAGCGGACGGAGGTGCTGGCCGGTGCCGCCTCCGGTGCCGTGAGCAGTTCGGTCCACTGTTCCCGGCACTCCGCGGGCCCGGACGTCACCGTGTCCAGCATGACGTTCTCGAAGACGACGTCGGGGGAGTCGGGGTCGGCCGCGAGGGCATGCTCCAGGTCCTCGCGGGCCTCGGCGAAGCGGCCGGCCTGTCGATAGGCGACGCCGCGCAGCTTTCGGCACCAGACGTCGTCCGGAACGAGGTTCAGGCGGGCGGTGAAGTCCTCCACGGCCTCTGCCAGGCGGCCTGTCTGCCGGTGGCACTCGCCCCGGTCCCGCAGGACCCACGCGCGGACGGAGTCGTCCGGGTGGTCGAGGGCGCTCTGGTAGTCGGCCACGGCTTGTGCGTAACGGCCGTGCATCCTGTGCACGAAGCCACGTACCGCCACCGGCGCGGGAGACGCGGGCTGGCGTTCCATGATCGTGGCGATGACGTCGAGCGTTTCCCGTGAGCGGCCTGCCCGGTGATGGATGTCGGCGAGGGTGGCCCGGGCCCAGTCGAGCGTCACGTCGTGGTCGAGCGCGGCCGTGAGGTCGACGACGGCTTCGTCGAAGCGGCCCGCCCCTTTGTGGGCCTGACCGCGGGATCCGAGCGCCCAGGCATAGCGGGGACTGAGTTCGAGCGCCGCCGTCAGGTCGGCGACGGCCTCGTCGTGACGGCCCGCCTCGCGGTGCAGCTCTCCGCGCTCCGCGAGCGCCCAGGCACTGTCGGGGGCGAGGCGGAGGGCCGCGTTCTGGTCGGCCATGGCCTCGTCGCCGCGCCCCGCCTGGCGGAGCGCCGTCCCGCGTGCGGTGAGGGCCCACGCGAAGTCGGGGTCGTGGCCGAGGGCGGCGGTGAGGTCGGCGACGGCCTCGTCGTGTCGGCCCGCCTCGCGGTGTGTCTCTCCCCGCTGGGCAAGGCCCCAGGCGTACTCGGGCCGGATGTCGAGTGCGGCGGTGAGGTCGCTGATGGCCTCCTCGTAGCGGCCGGCCTGGCGGTGTGTCTGTCCTCTGCTGCTGAGTACGTAGACGCGATCGGGATGGCGGTCGAGTGCGGCGGTGAAATCGGCGACGGCCGGTTCGAGGTGGCCTGCCTGACGGTGGGCGCTCCCGCGCTGGGCCCGGGCCCAGGAGTACTCCGGAGCCAGTTCGAGTGCGGCGGTGAGGTCGGTGATGGCCTCCTCGTAGTGGCCCACCTGGAGGTGGGCGTCTCCGCGGTAGGCATGGGCGCGGGAGTTGTCCGGATCCAGAGCGACGGCACGGTTCAGGTCCGCCATGGCTTCCTCGCTCCGGTCCGCGTGGTAGAGGTACCAGCCGCGATAGGCATGGGCTCTGGATCTCGCCGCGGCGCCCAGTGGGCCGTAGGCCAGCAGCGCGGTGAGCGGCGCGACTTCCGGCTCGTCGCCGGAGACCGTGTCCTGGAGGCGCTCGGCCCAGGCGAGGAGCGTGCGATCACCGGTGTCGTCGGCGGCCTGTGCCAGGGCGTCGATCCACTGCCGCACCACCGCGGTTCCCTGCGCCGCGGACCGGGCGACGCATTCCAGCGCCGCCGTCAGCTGGGTGCCGGGCCGTGCGCACAAGAGGTGAAAGGTCTCGTCCATGAGATGGCGACGCCATGCGGTGTCGCCCCAGCGATCCGCCTCGGGCAGCTCCCGCTCCGCCTCCGCCCGCCACCCCGCGTGTGTCTCGGCGAGCCGGAGGTGCGCCGTGGTCCAGCTCTGCGGGGAGCGGATACGCCGTTGCCGCACGATGCTCGCCCGCACCACCGCGTGGTACTGCTTGAAGTCGCCCCGCCCGCTGACGAACGGCTGCCGGCACAGCCATTCCCACAGATCCCCCGCCTCCTCCGGTACGGCGGCGGCGAACACGTCCTCGTTCAGGCGCGGTACGAGGGCGCAGGCCAGGATCGTCTCGCGTTGCCGCGGATCCTCGACCCACTGCACGAACCGCTCGACCGCGCGGTCCACCACGTCACCGTCGGCGAGGTGCTCCGCGTTCTCCGGCCGGGCGCGCGCCAGGAGCTGCACGAGCAGCGGCAACCCCATTGACAGCTGGATGACCGCGTCCACCACTTCCGGCTCCGTCACTCCCCGCGCGGCGAGCAGCGCCCGGGTCTCCGCCTCGGTGAACACCTCCAACGGCACCTCCGCCACCTGCGCCCGCAGCAGCGCCCAGTCCCGCTCGGCGAGTTCGTCCCGCCCGGCCATCACCACCATGACGTTCTGCGGCAGCGGTCCGAACACGTCCCCCAGCAGATCGCGGAGCCACTCGTCGAGAGAGCGGCCCGTCAGTTCCCAGGTGTCGAAGAACAGCACCACCCAGGGCTGCCGCTCGCACAGCTTGCCCAGCTCCGCCACGAACGCCTGACTCAGATCGGCCGCGTCCCCCGTACGCCCTCGGCGTCCCCGCCCCCGCGCGCCCGCCCGCAACCGGTCCAGACCCTGCGCCGCGGCGTCCGGGTTCGCCATCGCCGTCACCGCGCCGGCACCCATCAGCGACGCCGCTCCGAGCGTGGCCTGGGTCAGTAGGCGGCTCGACACCGAGGCCGGGGCGTCCGCCGCGGGCGGGCCGTCCGCGACCAGCGGCCCCGTGGCCGCCTCCTGCTCCCGCCGGTACTGCTCCGCCGCCCGGTCGAAGTCCTTGAGCGGACCGGTCTGTTCGGCCAGTTGGCGGCAGAGTTCCAGCAGCGCCTGCGCGACGCCGTGCACGTCGGTCTCGTCGACCGTCGCGGTCACCGCGCCCGCCCGGCGGGCCGTCTCCTGCCACTGGCGCAGCAGCGTCGACTTGCCCACCCCGCCGAGCCCGCGCACATGGAAGAGGAACTCCGCCGGATCGTCGTCCGCCGCCGGGTCCTTCTCCAGGTTCTCCGCGAACAGCGCGAGCTGCGCCCGGCGGCCGACGAACTGCGCCTGCGCGCGCTGCCGTATCAGCTCACCGCGTGAACTGCCCCGACGTCCCGACCCCGCCATGGCTCCCCCCGGCTCCGGCGCCGGCCACCAGTATCGCCGCACACCCTGGGCCACGGGTGGGCATCGGCGACAACTACGGCCACGGCGTGGGCGATCGGGACGCGGCCGGGGCTAATCTGCCGACATGACCGATCCGTTGATCACGCAGCTGCGACCCATGCCCGAGGACTGGCGGCGCGCCCTCGCCGTGGTGGCCCACCCGGACGATCTGGAGTACGGCTGCTCGGCGGCCGTCGCCGCGTGGACCGACCAGGGCCGGGAGATCGCCTATGTGCTGGCCACCCGGGGCGAGGCCGGCATCGACACCCTGGAGCCCGAGCGGTGCGCCGCGCTGCGGGAGCGGGAACAGCGGGCCAGCGCCGCGGTGGTCGGGGTGTCGGTGGTGGAGTTCCTCGACCACAGGGACGGTGTGATCGAGTACGGCACGGCCCTGCGCCGGGACATCGCGGCGGCGATCCGGCGGCACCGGCCCGAGCTGGTGATCACCCTCAACCACCGGGACACCTGGGGCGGGGTCGCCTGGAACACCCCCGACCATGTGGCGGTGGGACGCGCCACCCTGGACGCGGCCGCCGACGCCGGGAACCGGTGGATCTTCCCCGAGTTGACCGAGCAGGGCCTTGAGCCCTGGAACGGCGTCCGCTGGGTCGCCATCGCCGGATCGAACCGGCCCACGCACGCCGTGGACGCCACGGCCGGTCTGGAGCGGGCGGTGCGCTCGCTGCTCGAACACCGCACCTACATCGAGGCGTTGACGACGGAGGACCCGGAGACGTACGCGCGCGACTTCCTGACCGGGAACACCACGGCGACGGGGGAGCGGTTCGGCGGGCGGCCCGCGGTGGCGTTCGAGGTGTTCGGGCGGTGACCGGCGCGGGACCGATACTCGCCGCGCGGTTCGAGGAGCACCGCGATCATCTGAACGCGGTCGCCTACCGCATGCTCGGCTCGCTCGCCGAGGCGGAGGACGCCGTCCAGGAGACCTGGCTGAGGCTGAGCCGCGGCGACGCCGAGGAGATCCGCAACCTCGGCGGCTGGCTGACCACGGTGGTGGGGCGCGTCTGCCTGGACCTGCTGCGCTCGCGCGCCACACGCCGCGAGGACCCCCTCGACGACACCTTCGTCCCGGACCCCGTGATCCGGCCGCTGTCGCGGGTAGACCCCGAGCAGGAGGTGCTCCGGGCCGATGAGGTCGGGCTCGCCCTGCTGGTGGTGCTGGAGATCCTGGAACCCGCCGAGCGGCTGGCGTTCGTGCTGCACGACATGTTCGCCGTGCCCTTCGACGACATCGCGCTGATCGTGGAGCGCAGCCCCGCCGCGACCCGCCAGCTCGCCAGCCGCGCGCGGCGACGGGTCAAGGGCGCCGCCCCGTCGACCGAGCCCGACCTCGGGCGGCAGCGCAAGGTCCTCGACGCGTTCATGGCGGCCTGCCGGGCCGGGGACTTCGACGCCCTGCTGGAACTGCTCGACCCCGGGATCGTGCTGCGGGCCGACTCCGGTCCGCTGGTCGGCGGCGCGGCGGCGTCGAAGCAGGTGCGCGGGGCGCGGCCGGTGGCCGAACAGGCCATGCTGTTCCGGGAGTTGGCGCGGCATGCGCGGTTCGTGCTGATCAACGGCGAGCTGGGCATGCTCAACGCGCCCGACGGCAAGCTGATGTCGATCACCGGGCTCACCATCGCCGACGGCCGGATCACCGGCATGTACATCCTGGCCGACCCAGCCCGGCTGGCCCGTCTGGACCTGCCTGACCTGGACGGATGAGGAAGCGCGGGGCGCCCGTAGGCTGGTCGGTATGCGAGACCTCTCCCTGGACCCGGCCGGCCTGCGCGGCGACTGCGCGAACTGCTTCGGGCTGTGCTGTGTCGCCCTGCCCTTCACCGCCTCCGCCGACTTCCCGGTCGACAAGCGGGCCGGGACGCCCTGCCGCAACCTCCAGGACGACCACCGCTGCGGCATCCACGCACGGCTGCGGCAGAAGGGCTTCACCGGGTGCACGGTCTACGACTGCTTCGGCGCCGGGCAGCGGGTCTCGCAGGTCACCTTCGGCGGGCGGGACTGGCGGAGCGGGCCCGCGGACGAGGCGCGGCGCATGTTCGAGGTGTTCCCGGTCGTGCGCCAGCTGCATGAGCTGCTCTGGTATCTCGACGAGGCCCTGACCTTGCCCGCCGCCCGGCCGGTCCACGCCGATCTGCGGCGGCTGATGGACCGGACCGAGGAACTGGCCGCGGGCACCCCCGAGGAGCTGGCCCGGCTGGAGGTGGGTCCGCACCGCCAGGAGGTGGGCGCGCTGCTGCAGCGGGCCAGCGAGCTGACCCGGGCGGGCCTGCGCGGCCGTAGGAAGGACCGGCGCGGCGCCGACCTGATGGGCGCCCGGCTGAAGGGCACCGACCTGCGGGGCGTCAGCCTGCGCGGCGCCTACCTCATCGCCGCCGACCTGACCGGCGCGGATCTGCGGGGCGCCGATCTCCTCGGCGCGGACCTGCGGGACACCGACCTGGCCGATGCCGACCTGACCGACGTCCTCTTCCTCACCCGGCCCCAGCTGAACGCGGCCCGGGGCAACGCGGCCACCAGGCTGCCGGGGTCACTGACGCGGCCGGCTCATTGGGCGTCCGCCTGATCAGGAGGGGGCGGTGGCCGTGCGGAGGTCGCCGCTGACCGCTCCGGTGCGGCGGTCCACGCCGAGGCGCAGTCCGTCCGGCATCAGGGTCAGGCGTTCCGTCACGCGCAGGCGGTAGTCGGGGTCCGGGCGGAGGGCGTAGCGGCGCAGGAGGAGGCCGAGGACCAACGTGGCCTCGTGCAGGGCGAACTGGCGGCCGATGCAGGCGCGCGCCCCGGTGCCGAAGGGCTTGAAGGTGTGCGGGGCGCGTGACCGTACCGCTTTCGGGTCGAACCGGTCGGGGTCGAACCGCTCGGCGTCCGCGCCCCAGACCTCGGGGTCGCGGTGGAGCATCGGGGTGAGCACCAGCGCCCAGGCGCCCCGCCGCATCGGGTGGTCCCCGGCCAGCACCGTGTCCTCGCGGGCCTCCCGGGCGAAGGCGGGCGCGGTCGGCCACAGCCGCAGCGACTCGTCCAGCACCCGGCGCACGTAGCGCAGCTTGGCCACCTGGTCGTAGCCGGGCAGTTCCGCGTCGCCCCAGACCCGGTCCACCTCGGCCCGGGCGCGGGCGGCGACGTCCGGGTGCCGGGCGAGGTAGTACAGGGCGAAGGACAGCGCGCCGGACGTCGTCTCGTGCCCTGCTACCAGGAAGGTGATGACCTGGCGGCGCACGTTCTCGGGCGACAGCCGCTCCCCGGTCTCCGGGTGGGCCGTCCGCAGCATCCGGTCCAGCAGGTCGCCCTCGCCGCCCGAGCCCCGGCGGCGCTCCCGGACCAGGTCGTCGACCGTGCGGTTGAGATAGGCGATGTCCGCCTCGTTGCGCCGCGCGGACGCGCGCAGCAGGAACGCCGCGGGCACCGTGTTCAGCCGCTGCGCGTGGGCGAGCGTGCCCACCATCGCGGTGACGAAGGGATGCGGCCGGGACCGCTCGAAGGAGCCGAAGTCGTGCCCGAACCCGGTGCGCGCGATGGTCTCCAGGGTCAGCTTGGTCATGTCGCCGGGCACGTCCACCGTCCGTCCGGCCAGGGCCGCCCGGTCCCAGTGGCCGGTGAGCCGCCCGGCCACGTCCAGCATCATCGCGTGGTAGCCCTCCATGGCCTCCCGGCTGAACCCGGGCGCCAGGACGTCGTGCGCGAGCTGCCAGTTGGGCTCGTGGTTGTACGCCGTGAACAGCGCGTCCCCGACGACCGGCCGCAGATTGGCGATGCCCAGGCCCACATGCTTGGCGAACCGTGTCTCGTCCGCGAGATCGGCGCTGAGCGCCCCGCCCCAGACGAACACGAACTCCTTGTTGAACGCCTTGCGCCGGAAGATCGGCCCCAGTCGGCGGGCATGGCGCACGGAGTCCTGGAGCGGTCTGGTCCGGCTCGCGCCCAGCACATCGCCGAGCAGCGGGACCCGCCGGGGCGGGTGCGGTATGCGGTGCAGCTCGGGCCAGCCCTGCTCGGCACTGCGGAACCCCTTGGGGAGCGCGGACGGCAGTGCGGACGGCAGCTCGGACCCGTTCGTCGGCTCCGCCATGACGCGATCTCCCTTGATCCTGCGGCACCTTGAGAAGGCAACAGCGCGTGTTGTACGTCAGTTCAATAGCGTGGCCTCAGTCTGGTCCGGTAGTTGAACCGACGTCAAGTAAGGTGCCGACATGAGTGCCAACCAGGGTGAGCGGACCCGGCGTCGGCTCAGTACCGAGGAGCGCAGGGAGCAGCTTCTGGCCGTCGGGGCACGGCTGTTCTCGGAGAGCCCGTACGACGAGGTGTGGATCGAGCAGGTGGCCGAGATCGCCGGTGTCTCGCGCGGGCTGCTGTATCACTACTTCCCGACCAAGCGGGACTTCTTCGCCGCCGTGGTGGACCGGGAGAGCGCCCGCATGCTGCGGATGACGGCCGCGGTCCCCGGCGTCCCGGTGCGCGAACAGCTCACCGCGAACCTCGACACCTACCTGGCGTACGTCGAGGAGCACGCCCACGGCTTCCGTGCCTTCCATCGCGCCGAGGCCTCCGGCGACCAGGCCGTCCGCAAGGTGTACCGGCGGGCCATCGCCGCCCAGGAGAGGCAGATTCTCGCGGCGATGGCCGAGGATCCGGAGTTCGGCCCGGTCTTCCGGGCGCGGCCCGATGTCCCGCTCGCCGTGCGGGGCTGGCTGGCGTTCACCACGGCCGTCTGTCTGGAGTGGCTGAGGGGCTCGGAGGAGCTGACCCGGGACCAGGTGCGGGACCTGTGCGCCCGCGCCCTGCTGGGTGTCATCGCGCCCTGAGGACGGCTCAAGTCGGCCGGTGACTCCGCGCGCGATCGCGTGGCGTGGTTGGCGTGCGCCTCGATCTTCGATAGGTTAGGCAAGGCTTACCTAAGGAGGTTCGGGAAATGGGTGACAGCCAGAGCTGGACGGCCACACCTGCCGCGGCGGAGCACGCCCGGTCGATGCTCGCCACCGCATGGTCCTGCGCGGTGACCGCGGAGGGCAGCCGGGAGGAGTTCGTCGGCACGCACTCCGTGACCGAGGACGGCCGGGTGCTGCTCCAGGTGCCCGAGGACAGCACCCTGGTCACCGCCGCGATCTGCGCCCCGCGCGGAGAGCCGTCCGCCGTGCTGGAGTTCGCCGACGTCGCGCCCGTGCCCGTCCGCAACCGTATCCGGGCCCGGCTCTGGCTGGCCGGCTGGTTCGCCGCGGAGGAGGGGCAGCTCGCCTTCCGGGCCACGCGCGTCGTGCTCCGCCGACCCGGCGGTGCCGTCGTCGTCGACCTCGACGACTTCGCCGAAGCCCGGCCCGACCCGCTGGTCACGGCCGAGGCCCGGCTGCTGACCCATCTCGCCGACTGCCATCCGGACGCGGTCGAGCGGCTCACCCGGCTCGTCGAGCCCGACAGCCTGCACGGCGTGGTCCGCGTCCAGCCGCTCGCCGTCGACCGGCACGGACTGACCCTGCGCATCGAGCGCGCCCGCGCCCACGGCGACGTACGACTGCCCTTCCACCGTCCGGCCGACGACGTCGCGCAGCTGACTGAGCGCATGCATGTCCTGCTCGGGCAGGCGAGCGCGGCCGCGTGCCCGCGGCCCCGGCCGCTACAGCGGCAGCGCGCAGACGGCGACGGGTGAGGCGAACGGCTCGCCCGTGAGCCGTGGTTCACCGCTGTCCTGGTCGATACGGAAGACGCTGACGGTGCTCGACCGCTGGTTCGCCGCGAAGAGCAGCCCGCCGTCCGGGGAGAGGGCGAGCTGGCGCGGGAAGTCCCCGCCCACCGGCACGGTGCCGAGCAGTCGGAGCCGGGCCCCGTCCGCCTCCACCGCGTACCGGGACAGGCTGTTGTGGCCCCGGTTGGCGAGAAAGGCGTACCGGCCGTCCGGCGTCACGACGAGCTGCGCCGGGTAGCTGGTGCCCGTGGACTGCGCCTCGCCGACCGTGACCCGGCCGCTGCCGGGGTCGTAGGCGCAGACCGCGACGGTGTTGTCGACCTCGTTGGCGAGATAGGCGTACCGACCGCCGGGGTGGAAGGTCAGATGGCGTGGCCCCGCGCCTGGGCGGGTTCGCGCGCGGGAGACCTCGGCGAGCGTGCCCTTCGTCTCGTCGAGGTGGTAGGTGTACACCGTGTCCGTGCCCAGGTCGACGGCGAGGACATGGCCGCCGTCGGGGCTGGTGAGGATCTGGTGGGCGTGCGGGCCGTCCTGGTCCGGGCCCGGCGCCGGACGGGAGTGCGTGACCAGGTCGGTGCGCTCGCCGAGTGCGCCGGAGGACTCGATCGGGTGCACGGCCACACTGCCGGTGCCGTAGTTGGCGCTGAACAGCCAGCGCCCGCCCGGATGCACCGACAGATGACACGGCGCCGACCCGCCGCTGCCGCGGCTGCCCAGGACCTTGCGGTCGGACAGCCGGACCGCGGTCACGGCACCGTCCTCGCGCTCGTTCACCGCGTACAGCGTGCGCCCGTCCGGGTGGACCGCGAGATACGACGGGTCCGGGATGTCCCCGATGGTGCCCACGCCCGTGATCCGGCCCGTCCCGACGTCGTACGAGGCGACCCCGACGCCCTGGCCGCCGCCGTCCGCCGAGGTGTACGTGCCGAGATACAGCGCGCGCGGACCCGGTGCGGCCTCGGGCGCCGGTGTCCGCTGCCGCTTCCGCTCGGGCTGTGCGGCCGGTGCAGGCTGCTCCTCGCAGGCCGGGAGCGCCACCGCGGCGGCGGTTCCCGCGAGCGCGCCGAAGAACCGGCGCCTGCTCACGCCACCACTGCCCATGTCCACACCCTCAGGTCGTCCGCCGTCGCGACAGCCACCCTCGCGTGGATCACCCGGCCGGTGCAACCGAGACGCCCCTTCAGCCGACCACGTCACTTGGAGCGACGGACAGCGGCGAGCCGGTTCCGGCCCGACCGCACGCTCTCCTGGAACCGCGTCAGCCGGGGCATCCGCTCGCGCTGTTCGCTGGAGACCCGGTCGAGCTCCTCCAGCAGCCGGCGCGAGCGGTGCTCGGTGTCCAGCTCGTCGAGGATGCGGTTGACCTCGGTCAGCACCGCGCCGTGCAGCTGCCACTGGCGGGCGTCGCGCTGGACCTCCTCCAGCAGCAGCTGGGCGAGCTTGTCCCGGGTCGCGGCGGCCTGGCGCAACTCGTGGGTGAGCCGCTCCTCCGCGGACTCGGCGTTCTCGCTGACATGGGAGGTGACCAGCACCGCGAAGCTCACCAGCGCGTCGGCGATCTCGGACAGCAGCTGTTCCACCGCGGCGCCGATCTGCGGCGTGAACAGTGGCTCGGGGTCGCGTTCCTTGGCCAGGTCGGTGAGGGTGCGGGCGATCACCCGCAGGACGACCGTACAGATCTCCAGGGTGTCAAGGCCGGTCCTGAGCACCACCCGGTGCAGCAGGCCCTCACGCACCCGCGGATTGAGCCGCAGGCTGTCCTCGGCCTGCCGCAGGGCCGCGTCCACCTCGACGATGTCGTGGTCGAGCCGGCGGGCCTCGTGCAGCCGGGCGGCCGCCCGCTCCACCGGGGTGCGGCCCGCCGCCTCCTCGCCCATGCTCAGCATCAACTGCCGCACCCGGCGGGCCAGTCCCTCGATGGACTCGCCCGCCTCGCCCACCCACACCGGCGGCGCGAGCAGCAGATTGCAGCCGAGCCCGACGATCGCGCCGATCAGCGTCTCCAGCACCCGCGCCCACGCGGTGTCCCCGACGGTCGTCACCCCGAGCACCAGCATCGCGCTGATCGCCACCTCGGGGACGTACTCGTCCACCCGGACCAGATGACCCACGGCCAGCGAGGCCAGGATGACCAGCGCCAGGCTCCACCAGGTCAGCCCCACCAGCAGACTGAAGGCGATGGCGACCAGCACCCCGGCCACCACGGAGTTCACCCGGCGCACACCGTTGGTGAGCGTCGCGAAGAGGGTGACCTGGACGACCAGCAGCGCCGTCAGGGGAGCGGTGAGCGGGGCCTTCTCGGGGCTCAGGTGCAGCGCGATGACGTAGGCGACCGTCGCGGCGGCTGTCGACCTCAGGGTCTGGACGACCACGGGGTCCCGGCGCAGCCTCATCAGCCGCTCCCGGTCGACCCGCAACTGCCGTACGACTCGCATTCCTGGGCTGGTCCCCTCTCTTGCGGACCGCACTTGTCCGCAAGGAAGCCAAGATTGATCGAATGGGGGTCGCCTGGCAAGAGGCGGGAGGGCGCCACCCGGCAGGAGGCGGGAGAGCGCCCCGACCCTGTTCCCATCATCCTCGGCACCCCGGCGCCCGTCCTCCTGACCGGCGCCCCCGAGGGCTCAGGCGTACAGCTTGTCCACGAAGGCGCTCAGATTGCCCTCCGTCCGCGCGATCTGCTCCTCCACCGTCAGGCTCTCCTCCATACGGGCGCCCGAGTCCGGCACCCTCCTGCCCCGGACATAGAGGGAGCAGGCGAGGTCGGTGCACATGTACAGGCCGACCGAGTTGCCCTCGCGGCCCGCCGGGCCCGCCTTGCGCGCGGTCATCAGGGAGACCCCGCCGCCCCGGTGGGTCGTCAGGCACAGCGAGCACATGCTGCGGTGCAGGAACCCGCGCCGCGCGGACGGGAACCGGAGGGTGACCCCGACCAGCCGCCCGTCCCGCTCGGTGACCAGACCACTGCGGTCCGGCGCCCCCGGATCTCGCCAGCCCAGGAAGTCCAGGTCGTCCCAGGGGAGTTGGCCGAGATCCCGGGGCACGTACAGCCGCTTGGCCTCACCCTTGGAGCAGTTGACGAACGAGGTGCGGATCTCCGGCTCGGTGAGTGCTCTCATCGGGGCCTCCTGGGGCAGACGTGCTGTCGAGTGAACTGTGAACCTAGGGTTACTAGGTTTCTGGCTAAGAGTAAGCGCCATGTTCCTGGAGGGGCTAATGGATTTCGAGGTGCGGGGTGTGGTGGCGGACTCCTGGGGGCGGGCCCGGCGGATCCTGGACGTGGCGGGCCTGCCGCCCGACGACCTGACGCACGTCCGCGCGCTGACCGGCGGCACCTACAACACCGTGGAGGAACTCCTCCTGGGCGACGGCAGCCGGTACGTGCTGAAGGTGCCGCCCGCCGAGGATCTGCCGGGACTGCGGCACGAGCGGGAGCTGCTGGTCGCCGAGGCGGAGTTCTACCGGGCGGCGGCCACCGCCGGGGTCGCGGCGCCCCGGGTGGTGGCCGCCACCGCGCGGGAACTGCTGATGACGGCCTGCCCCGGTGAGGCATGGGACGACTCGCTCACGGCAGCCGAACAGCAGGAGCTGCGCGCCGAGCTGGGCCGCCAGGTGGCCCGGCTGCACACCGTCGGCGGGCCCGGCTTCGGCTATCCGTCGGGCGCCCTCGGACCGCTCGCCGCCGACTGGCGGACCGCGTTCTCGGCACTCCTCGACGCCGTCCTCGACGACGCCCGCCGGTACCGGCCGTGGCTGCCCCGCCCCGTCGAGGAGACGGCCCGCACGCTGCGGGCGGGCTGTCCCGCGCTGGACGAGGTCACCGTCCCGAGCGCGGTCCACTTCGATCTGTGGCCGGGCAACATCCTGGTGGACCGCTCCACCGGCGTGGCCCGCATCGGCGGGCTGATCGACGGCGAGCGCATGTTCTGGGGCGATCCGGTCGCCGACTTCGTCTCCCTGGCGCTGCTCGGGGACATCGGGAAGGACACGGCTTTCCTCGCCGGTTACCGGGAGGCTGGAGGACGGGTGGAGTTCGACCGGCCCACCCGGCTCCGGCTCGCCCTGTACCGTGCCTACCTCTACCTGATCATGCTCACCGAGACGGTGCCGCGCGCCGTCGACGAGGGGCGCCTCAGGTGGACGCGGGAAGCGGTCGGGCCGGAGCTGGTCGCCGCACTGGACGAGGTGGCCGAGCTCAGCCGCTGAGCAGGTATGTTCCAGGTCGGACTGCGTGTCGATAGGGGGAGCAGATGGTGGGGCGGAACAGGCGCACGGTGCGCGATCTCAGGCGGGACAACCGCGCGGCCGTCCTGCGACGCCTCTATTTCGACGGCCCGCTCAGCCGCTTCGAACTGGGCCCGGCCACCGGACTGAGCTCCGGCTCGATCAGCAACGTCGTCGCCGACCTGCTCGCGGACGGGGTGCTGGAGGAGGCGGGCAACGTCGACTCCGACGGCGGCAGGCCGCGCACGCTGCTCAAGGTGGCGCCGGGCAGCGGGCACATGATCGGCGTGGACGTCGGCGAGACCCGGGTCCGCGTCGAGCTCTTCGACCTCGCCCTGACCGAACTCGCGCGCTCGGAACGGGCGCTGGGGCCCGAGGGGTACGACGTCGAGGTCGTCGTGGGGCACATCCGGGACGCCGTGGCCGAGGTGCTGGGCGCCGCCGACCTCGCCCCGGACCTGCTGCTCGGTGTCGGCATCGGGGTGCCCGGCATAGTCGAGCACTCCGCCGAGCACGGGGCCGTGGTGCACGGGCAGACGGTCGGCTGGGACGCGGTCGAGCTGGAGTCACTGCTCCGGGAGCGCTGCGAACTGCCCGCCTCCGTCCCGTACTTCATCGACAACGGCGCGCGCACGCTCGGCCAGGCGGAGATGTGGTTCGGGGCGGGGCGCGGCGCCCGCAGCGCGATCGTGGTGCTGTTCGGCTCCGGCGTCGGCGCGTGCGTCGTCACCCCGGAGGCGGAGGAGGGCCGGGCCGTCGAGGCCGGGCATCTGACGGTACGGGTCGCGGGGCGCCGCTGCCGGTGCGGTGCGCCGGGGTGCCTGGAGGCGTACGCCGGGGCCGAGGCCCTCCTCGAACGCTGGCGGGAGGCGGGCGGACAGCCGCCGCGGGGTGCCGACCAGGAGAGCGCGCTGGCGGCGCTGGTGGCCGCGGCCGCGGACGACGCGGTGGCCCGGGGCCTGCTGGAGGAGACGGCCGAGTACATCGGCGCGGGCCTGTCCGACCTGATCAACCTCTTCCGGCCCGAGCGCATCCTGATCGGGGGATGGGCGGGGCTGAGGCTCGGCGCGGCCCTGCTGCCCGACGTACGGCGGCACGCGGCCGGGTACGCGCTGCGGCACCCCGCGGAGCGGGTCACGATCGACCTGGGCGGGCTCGGGCCGGACGCGGTGACCGTCGGGGCGGCCATCCTTCCGCTCGCGGACTTCTTCGCCCGCGGCGGCCGACGGCGGGCCGAACCGGCTGCCGAGGGACCGCAGCCCGCGTGGCGAGCGGCGCTGGAGGACCGTACGCCGCGCTGACGTCCCGCACCGCCCCGGGGAAAGGGAAGCCCCGACCGCGACGGGGGAATCACGGTCGGGGCGGCTCGAGCGTGGGTACGGATGGGCGGTCGCCTCTCGGCGAAAGGCTCCACAGGGCTTCAGCCGAACGATCGTCCCTGTGGGCAAAAGGTGAGGCCCGGGGACACTGTCCCCATCCGTACCCACGCATCGTTCAACGGGCAACCACCCCTCGGTGTTCCACGTTCTGTCGCGTTATGGCGTGATCTGCGTCACGGGGTGTTCACCCGGGACGGCAGCCGCCGCTCCCCGGTCCACGCCAGCAGCTCCTGACGCGTCCACGTGGTCACCACCCGGTCCGGCTCCACCCCGCACTCCTCCGCCCGCGCACAGCCGAGGACCTGCCAGTCCAGCTGGCCGGGCGCGTGCGCGTCGGTGTCGACGGAGAACAGCGCCCCGGCCGCGACCGCCCGGCGCAGCAGCCGGCGCGGTGGGTCCAGCCGCTCGGGCCGGCTGTTGATCTCCACCGCCGTGCCGGTCTCCGCGCACGCGGCGAACACCTCCTCGGCGTCGAACCGCGACTCGGGCCGCCCCCGCTCGCCCCTCAGCCGCCCGGTGCAGTGCCCCAGCACATCGGAGTGCGGATCGCGTACGGCGGCCACCATGCGCCGGGTCATGGCGCGGGCGTCCATCCGCAGCTTGGAGTGCACGGAGACCACGACCACATCGAGCCGCTCCAGCAGCTCCGGCTCCTGGTCGAGCGAGCCGTCGTCCAGGATGTCGCACTCGATTCCGGTCAGCAGGCGGAACGGCGCCCAGGTCTCGTTGAGCGCCGCCACCACCTCCAGTTGCTCGCGCAGCCGCTCCGCCGACAGGCCGCGGGCCACCGTCAGCCGCGGCGAGTGGTCGGTCAGTACCGCCCACTCGTGGCCCAGCGCCGCCGCCGTACTGCCCATCTCCTCGATCGGGCTGCCGCCGTCCGACCAGTCCGAGTGCAGATGGCAGTCCCCGCGCAGCAGCGCCCGCAGCCCGGCACCGCGGTCCGGTGCGGGTGGCGCCTCGGTCTGGAGCCGCTCCAGGTAGTCCGGCACCTGTCCGGCCAGTGCCTCGCGCGCCACCTGCGCCGTCTTCGGGCCGACCCCCTTCAGTGACTCCAGCGTCCCGGCCGCCGCCCGCTCGCGCAGCTCCGCCTCCGGCAGCGCCGCGAGCGTCCGGGCGGCGGTGCGAAAGGCCCGTACCCGGTAGGTCGGCGCCAGGGACCGCTCCAGCAGGAAGGCGATCCGCTCCAGTGCCTCCACGGGTTCCATCGCCACCTCCGGTCTCCAGGGTTGCCCACGGAAACGGGGTGTGCGACCTGCCGGGTTCGGAATTGCCGGATCCGCTTTACGCTCATTGCATGACCGAAATCGCGAGCCCGTACATCTCCCATCCACGGATCATGGTGCTCGGGGTCCAGCCGGGTACGCCTCCGTTCCGGATCGTGGAGATCGACGGCATTGTGGTCGGTGAGGCGACAGCCGTCATCGACGTCCTGTCCGCCGCCGCTGCGTTCGGCATCACCGTCCATGACCTGGACGATCCCGATGTGGTGCGCTGGGTGGGCGGGGACAAGTTCACCTGGACCCGTCGCTACTAGGACAGGTCCCGGGGATCAGCCGACCGTCCACTTCTGGTTGGCGCCGCCCGTGCAGGACCAGATCTGCAAGCGGGTGCCGTTGGCCGAGGTGTTGCCGGTCACGTCCAGGCACTTGTCCGCCTGGGGACTGACGATGTCGCGCGCCGCGGTGACGGTCCAGCGCTGGTTGGGTCCGCCGGTGCAGTCCCACAGCTGGACGGTGGAGCCGTTCGCGGTGCCGTTCCCGGTCACGTCCAGACACTTGCCGAGCGCACGGATCGTGCCGTCCGAGCCCACCGTCCAGCGCTGGGCGCCCGTGCCGTTGCAGTCGTAGAGCTGCACGGGGGTCCCGTTGGCCGGGTTCGCCCCGGCGACGTCCACGCACTTTCCGGCCAGGCCCCTGATCGGGGCGCCCCCGGTGGGGGAGTCGGCCGTGGTCACCGAGACATGGTCCACCACCAGCTGCTGCGGGAAGACGGTGGAGCCGTCCGGGTCGCCGGGCCAGTAGCCGCCGACCGCGAGGTTCAGGATCAGGAAGAACGGCTTGTTGAAGACCCACTGCCGGCCGCCGAGGTCGGCGGGCGTGCGCCGCTGGTAGACGTTGCCGTCCACGGACCAGGTGATCGAGTCCGGGGCCCAGTCCACGGCGAAGGTGTGGAAGGCGTCCGCGAAGGCCTGGCCGTTCGGGAGGGTGTAGCCGGCGCCGATGCCGCCCGAGCCGGAGTAGCCGGGACCGTGGAGAGTGCCGTGCACGGTCGATGGCTCGAAACCGACGTTCTCCATGATGTCGATCTCGCCCGAGTCCGGCCAGTTGACCGGGGTGCCGAGCATCCAGAACGCCGGCCACATGCCCTGCCCGCGCGGGACCTTCATCCGCGCCTCGATGTGTCCGTACTGCGCGGTGAACTTCCCCGCGGTGTTCAGCCGGGCCGAGGTGTACTGGCAGGTCCCGTACCAGCACTGGTAGTTGGCCGGGTTCTCGCGCCGGGCCGTGATGACCAGATGGCCCTGGCCGTCGAGGGCGGCGTTGCGGTTGCCCGCGGTGTAGTACTGCCGCTCGTGGTTGTTGACGTTGTCGCCGGTCTCGATCTGCCACTTCGAGGAGTCGACCGCCGACCCGGCGGCCCCGTCGAAGGTGTCCGAGAACGTCACCGCGTTGATCGCGGCGTCCGCCTCGCCGTCGGCCCGCGCGGGGCCCACGGCGGCTGAGGCGACCAGGGCGGCCGACAGGGCGGCCAGCAGCCAGGAGCGGAGTCTGCGGGAAGAGGGCACGACTCTCCCTTCCGTCGGCACCGCGTGGGGTGCGGGCACCGACCGAGGTGGGGGGTGAAGGTGTCGGCTCTTGATTTAAGGCGTGATCTAAGGGGGCGTCAATACCTTGGTACGGACCAGGAGTCGGGCGGTCCCGGCACCCTTCGGTCTTGGCCGAAGCGTCGGCTTCCTATGCTCCCCGCCATGAACCCCGCACACCTCGCGGAGATGCTCGCCGTTCTGGGCGCGGGTCTCGCCGCCGGCGCCGTCAACGCCGTCGTCGGCTCCGGGACCCTGATCTCCTTCCCGGTCCTGCTCGCGACCGGACTGCCGCCCGTCACCGCCACCGTCTCCAATGCGCTCGGCCTGATCCCCGGCTCGATCGGCGGAGCCCTCGGATACCGCCGGGAACTCCGCGGCCGGGGGCGGCGGGTTGCCCTGTGGAGCGCGGGTGCCGCCTGCGGCGCGCTGGTCGGCGCCTCGCTGCTGCTGGCCCTGCCCGCCGAGGTGTTCGAGACGGTGGTCCCGGTCCTGGTGGGCATCGCGCTCGTCCTGGTCGCCGCCCAGCCGCTGATCCGCGGACGGCTGCAACGGCACCGCGCCCGTGCGGGCGGCCCGGCCCGCCCCGACGGCGGTCCGCTCCTACTGGCCGGACTGACCACGGCGAGCGTCTACGGCGGCTACTTCTCCGCCGCCCAGGGCATCATCTACGTCGCCGTGATGGGCCTGTCCCTCGACGACGAACTGCAACGCCTCAACGCCGTCAAGAACGTGCTCGTCGCCGTCGTCAACTCGGTCGCCGCGCTGTTCTTCCTGGTCGCCGCAGACTTCGACTGGACGGCCGTGGCCCTGCTCGCGACAGGTTCCGCCATCGGCGGCCCGGTCGGCGCCCGGGTGGGCCGCCGGCTGAGCCCCGCCGTCCTGCGGGCGCTCATCGTGACGGTCGGCTCCACGGCCATCCTTGTGATGGTGACGCGCTGAGCCCCGCTCCGGAGCGTGACGGCCATGGTCGTTCTCGTGACCATGTGACACCTGCGGGCCGCCATCCGTTGGAGATGTGTGGGGCTGATGGCGACTCCCGGCATATTCGATGCAGATGATGCAGGCGATGTGACGACCTTCACTCCCATGTAGCCGAAAGTGATGAATTCCTTACGCAATTCGCGCGTAAAGGACCGTACGCAGGTATTGCGCGACCTTTGGAGGTTTTTCGAGTGCGACCGTTCACCCTCAACTACGCCTGTCCCAACGGGCCTACGACCACGGTGACGCCGTACAGCTTCGATCCCGCACAGCAGTTGAACGTGCTGCCCGACGGCCGCCCGGCCGTCATGGACCGGGAACTCCTTCTCGCGGCCGGTACGACCACGTCCACCGCGGGTTCCCAGACGCACTTCGACGACTGAGGATCCGTCCCCGCATGACCGTTCTGATCCTCACGTCCGAGGAGGACGTCACCGCCGACATGGTGGTGACCAGGCTGCACACGACGGGCACCCCCGTCATGCGCCTGAACCCCGCTGACCTGCCCGGCAAGGCCGTGCTGTCCGCCGACTACGCGCACGGCGACTTCGCCGGCCACCTCTCGGTGAACGGGCATGTGCTCAGCATGGGCGGCCTGCGCTCCGTATGGATGCGCAGGCCCGGAGAGCCGGCGGCCCACGCGGCCCAGGCCTCGCCGTGGCTGACCGCCGAGACCCGGCAGGCGCTGTTCGGCATGCTCTACTCCGCTCCCGCGCGGTGGATGAACCACCCGCGCGACGCGGACCGGGCCCGGCTGAAGCCCTGGCAGTTGCGGGTCGCCCACCTCAGCGGCTTCGCCGTACCGCCGACCGTGTTCACCACCTCGCCGCGCCTGGCGCGGGAGTTCACCGAGGAACACAAGGACGTGGTGGTGAAGTCCGCCTCGGGGCCGCCGCCCGGAGAACCCGGAGTGGCCCTGCCCACGACGCTGATCGGCCCCGACGCGGACTTCTCCGCCGTCGCGGCCGGTCCCGCGTTGCTCCAGCGGTATGTGCCCAAGCGCGCCGACATCCGGCTGACCTGCGTCGGTACCCAGCTCTTCGGCGCACGCAAGGCGGCCGAGCCGGGCCAGGTGGACGGCCGCTACGGCGACACCGGGCACCCTTGGGAGCCGGTCGCCGTGCCCGGACGTATCGCCGCCGCCGTGCGCGACTACGTCGCCCTCGCCTCGCTGGCGTACGCCGCCTTCGACTTCGCCGAGGACGAGGACGGCGTCTGGTGGTTCCTGGAGTGCAACCAGGGCGGCCAGTTCGGCTTCGTCGAACTGGAGACGGGGCAGCCGATCTCCGCCGCGGTGGCCGACTGGCTCGGCCACAGCGCGGCGGATCGCCGGGTCCCGGGGCGCCGCTGACGCTAGCGCGTGTGCATCGCCCGCCCCAGGCGCCGCCCCAGCAGCAGATATCCCAAGAGCGCCCCCGTGGTGTTGAGGATGACGTCGTCGATGTCGAAGGCGCGCCCGGTGACCAGCGCTCCCTGCGCGCACTCCACCAGCAGCATCACGGTCGCGGTCAGCAGCAGTACCCGCAGCACTCCGCGCGCGCCCGGGGCGAGGGCGGGCACGAGCACCCCGAAGGGGATGCCCAGCAGCAGGTTCCCGCCGATCTGCTTGACGGCGTCCCGCAGTTCGGGCTGGTCCAGATACGCCCGCAGCGACCGGCCCGGACGCAGATTGGTGTGCGTCAGGGCCTCCGAGGCGGGCGAGGGCTGCAGGGTCAGCCTGGCCAGGACGACCGCGAACGCCACCAGCAGCGTGAACGCGCACACCATCGCCAGGAGCTGGGCCAGCACCCGGAGCGGGCGGACGGACCGGGACGCCTTCGCGGGCTCGGCCGCTTTCGTGGGCTTGCCCGCCTTCGGGGGCTCGGCCGCCGACGCGGACTTGCGGGCGCGTGGACGGCGCACCGCGGTACGGGGGCGTGCGGCTGCACGGGCCATACAGTCCTCCAGTCTTCAACTTCCCTTCGTTATAAGGCGGTTACCCACCGAGCAGCCGAGGATGCCGCATCAGGCGGTCCCGTAGCTGACCTTCACCTCCTCGAAGCCGAGCGAGTGCAGCAGGCCCTTGAGCATGTCGGTGGTGTTGCCCTCGGCCCGCTCGGTCAGCGCGCTCTCCCGTGCGGCCGCACCGATGTGCCGGGCGGCCAGCTTCTGCACCGCCTGCTCACTGTTGGGGTTGTCCGAGAACAGATCGCCGATCCGGTCGAGCAGTCCGCGCTGCTTGGAGACGGCGTAGGAGCGGTCCGGGTCGAGCGCGGGCTCCCCGAGTGCCGCGTGCGGCAGCCGCAGCGTGGCGGACGTACGGTCCTTGTCGACCCGTACGTCGTCCTCGCCGACCTTGCCGAGGTCGACGTAGGCGTCCACGGTGCCCGCCCCGACGTACAGCGTGCGGGTGCCGCGGATCGCGTCCGGCAGGTACCTGGCGTCCTTCTCCAGGTCCACCACGACCTGGAAGTTGCCGGAGGCGGCGTCGTAGCGGCTGATGTCCTGGATGGACGTGAGCAGCGCGGGGCCCGAGCGGTCGTGGGTCTCCGTGCCGAACAGGTCCTTCAGGCCCGGCAGTACAGTCAGTCCGATTCCCGCGAACAGTACGGCGAGCACCAGTACGACGGCGCTCACGGCCTTCGCCCAGCCGGGGACGCGCCTGGAGAGGCGCTTGATGGGAGTCGTCATGGCGACGGCCCTCCTTCCTACTGTTCGAATGCCCCCCAAAGCCCCTGTGAGACAGGGAGGTTGGCCGATTGGTGCCGCTGACGGAGGCGCAGGGGGCGCATTGGGGTGAGCGCTTTCCCTCGTGGATCAGGCCTGGCCCGCGCCGACCGACGGTGTCGTGGTGAGGCGGATTCGCTCAGTAGCATGAGCCCGGCAGCCGGAATGATCATGCGAGGAGCGGATCCGTGCGAGAGCGAGACATCGCCGTGTTCAGCGGTAGTGCCCACCCCGAACTGGCCGCGGAGGTCTGCGCGCATCTGGGCGTGCCGCTCAGCCCCACCCGGGTCAGCCGGTTCGCCAACGACTGTCTGGAGGTGCAGCTTCAGGCCAACTGCCGGGAGCGGGACGTCTTCCTCGTCCAGCCGCTGGTCGCCCCGGTCCAGGAACACCTCGTCGAACTGCTGCTGATGTGCGACGCGGCCCGCGGGGCCTCCGCCGGGCGGATCACCGTCGTCATGCCGCACTACTCCTACGCCCGCTCCGACAAGAAGGACCAGCCCCGCATCTCCCTCGGCGGGCGCCTGGTCGCCGACCTCATGGTGGCGGCGGGCGCGAGCCGGGTGCTCGCCATGACCCTGCACTCGCCCCAGGTGCACGGCTTCTTCTCGGTCCCGGTCGACCATCTGCACGCCCTGCGCGAACTGGCCACCCACTTCCGCCGCTACGACCTGTCCCGCACCACCGTCGTCTCGCCCGACCTCGGCAACGCCAAAGAGGCCGCCGCCTTCGCCCGGATGCTCGGCGCGCAGGTGGCCGCCGGTGCCAAGCAGCGGTTCGCGGACGACCGGGTCAGCATCAACTCCGTCATCGGCGAGGTCGCCGACCGCGATGTCATCGTGCTGGACGACGAGATCGCCAAGGGCAGCACGGTCCTGGAACTGCTCGACCGGCTGCGGGAGTTGGGGCCGCGCTCGATCCGGGTCGCCTGTACGCACGGCCTGTTCACCTCCGGCGCCCTGAAGCGGATCGGCGAGCAGCCGGACGTCCTGGAGATCGTGTGCACCAACACCGTGCCGGTGCCCGAGGCGGAGCGGACCGACAAGCTGCGGGTGCTCACGGTCGCCCCGCAGCTCGCCGAGGCCGTGCGCCGCATTCACAACGGTGAGTCCGTCAGCGCCCTGTTCGACGCGCCGAGGAGCGAATAGACAGGAGGTAGCCGGGTACGGCCCGGCCGCACTCACGTGACGAGGAGGCCCCGCAGTGGCGAAGGCGAAGTTCCAACGGACCAAGCCGCACGTGAACATCGGCACCATCGGTCATATCGACCACGGCAAGACCACCCTCACCGCGGCCATCACCAAGGTGCTGCACGACCGCTTCCCCGACCTCAACCCCTACACGCCGTTCGACCAGATCGACAAGGCGCCCGAGGAGCGGCAGCGCGGGATCACCATCTCCATCGCCCACGTCGAGTACCAGACGGAACACCGGCACTACGCCCACGTCGACTGCCCCGGCCACGCCGACTACATCAAGAACATGATCACCGGCGCGGCCCAGATGGACGGCGCGATCCTCGTCGTCGCGGCGACCGACGGGCCCATGCCGCAGACCAAGGAACATGTGCTGCTCGCCCGCCAGGTGGGCGTGCCGTACATCGTCGTCGCGCTCAACAAGACCGACATGGTCGACGACGAGGAGATCCTGGAACTGGTCGAGCTGGAGGTGCGGGAGCTGCTCACCGAGTACGAGTTCCCGGGCGACGACGTGCCGGTGGTGCAGGTCTCCGCGCTCAAGGCCCTGGAGGGCGACGAGCAGTGGACGCGGTCGGTGCTGGACCTGCTCGACGCGGTGGACTCGGCGGTGCCGGAACCCCAGCGGGACGTGGACAAGCCGTTCCTGATGCCGATCGAGGACGTGTTCACCATCACCGGCCGGGGCACCGTGGTCACCGGCCGGATCGAGCGCGGCGTCCTGCACGTCCACAGCGAGGTCGAGATCATCGGCATCCACGAGCAGAAGACGAAGACGACCGTCACCGGCGTCGAGATGTTCCGCAAGCTGCTCGACGAGGGCCGGGCCGGGGAGAACGTCGGATTGCTGCTGCGCGGGGTCAAACGGGAGGACGTGGAGCGCGGGCAGGTCGTCATCAAGCCCGGATCGGTCACCCCGCACAAGGAGTTCGAGGCGCGGGCGTACATCCTGTCCAAGGACGAGGGCGGCCGGCACACCCCGTTCTTCGACAACTACCGCCCCCAGTTCTACTT
Source organism: Streptomyces cinnabarinus (assembly GCF_027270315.1). NCBI lineage: Bacteria > Bacillati > Actinomycetota > Actinomycetes > Kitasatosporales > Streptomycetaceae > Streptomyces > Streptomyces cinnabarinus. The sequence goes on from NZ_CP114413.1 coordinate 8,138,322, forward strand.
CCGCACCACCGACGTCACCGGTGTGGTGACCCTGCCCAAGGGCACCGAGATGGTCATGCCCGGCGACAACACCACCATGACCGTCCAGCTGATCCAGCCGATCGCGATGGAGGAGGGGCTGAAGTTCGCGATCCGGGAGGGCGGGCGGACGGTCGGCGCGGGGCAGGTCACGAGGATCGTGAAGTAGCCCCGGCCGAGGAGCTGTTCACACCGAGCCGGACCTGGCCTCGGGCTGGCCCAGGGCCGCGTCCAGGCTCGGATGCGGGGGCAGCAGCTTCGCCAGTCCGGTCACCCGCAGCATGCGCAGGGTGAGCGGATGGGCGCAGACCAGATGGAGCTCTCCGTCCTGGTCGAGGACCCGGCCGCGCACCCGGTACAGCAGCCGCAGGCCGGAGCAGTCGAAGAACTCCACCGGCCTGAGGTCGATCACGATCCGCGGGTGCGGGTGTGCCGTCACCCGGTCCAGCCAGGGCAGGAGTTCGACGGCGGCAGCGATGTCGATCTCGCCGTGGAACTCCAGGACGGTGTGGCCCCGGTCCTGGCGGACACGCAAGTGGCGGGTGAGCGGCGCAGGTTCCTGCTGCACGACGACATCGCCTCCGACCTGCTCCTTGAGTGGCGGGGCTGCCGGTCGCCCGCTGAGAGCGAAACCGGTCCCCGCACTGCAAGTTACCCTCGCTGGACGGAATTTGAGCATGTTCGATTGACATATGTCTTTGAATTGCGCGCCGGCGTACGCATGTTGGCGCAACGGAGGCCATCGGCCGTCATGCCCGCGCCGGTGTTCCGGGCCATGTCACTCGCCCAGCAGCACCAGCTTCCCGGTGGTCCGGCCGAGATCGCCGATCCGGTGCGCCTCGGCGGCCTCGGCCAGCGGGAAGGTCCCGGCGATCGTGGCGCGCAGCGCGCCCTTGTCGACCAGGCCGGCGATGGCCTTCATCCCGGAGTGCGAGGCGTCGACCAGCATCCGCACCGCCCGCACGCCGAGCCGCTCCGCCTCCTCGTACAGCTCCGCCGAGCCCACCGGCAGGATCGACACCAGCAGCCCGCCCCGCCGCAGCACCCGCAGCGAGCGCAGGCTGTAGTCGTCGCCGATCGTGTCCAGGACGACATCGACGTCCCGCACGGCCCCGGCGAAGTCGGTCGACCGGTAGTCGATCAGCTCGTCCGCGCCCAGCTTCCGCAGGACGTCGTGCTTGCCCTCGCTCGCCGTGCCGATCACATGGGCGCCGCGCGCCTTGGCGATCTGCACGGCCACATGCCCGACCCCGCCGGCCGCCGCGTGGATCAGCACCCGCTGCCCCGGCTGGAGGTCGGCCGTCTCGACCAGCGCCTGCCACGCGGTGAGCGAGACCAGCGGCAGCGCCCCCGCCTGGGTGTGGTCGATCACGGCGGGCTTCAGGGCGAAGGCGCGCGCCGGGCCGGTGACGTACTCGGCGTGCGAGCCATGACCGAACGGGTAGGGCAGCATGCCGAAGACCTCGTCGCCCGGCCGGAAGCGGGCGACGCCGATGCCGACCGCCTCCACCACGCCGGAGACGTCCCAACCGAGGACGAACGGCGGCTGCCCGAGGAAACCGCCGAGGGTCCGGTGCTTCCAGTCGGTCGGGTTCACCCCGGCCGCCCTCACCCGGACCAGGATCTCGTTGGGGCGCGGCGCGGGCCGCTCCAGCTCCACTACCTTCAGGACCTCGGGGCCGCCGAGGACGTCCTGGCTGATGGCTCGCATCGTGTTCACAGTGCTCATGGTCGACCAGCCTGCCCGGGAGACGCACTCCGGGAAATGGCACGATTGCCAAGCTTCGATAGGATCGTGCCATGCACAAGGAACGCGTGGTCGTCCTGGCCCTCGATGGCGTCTACCCCTTCGAGCTGGGCATGCCCGCCCGCATCCTCGGCGGATCCGGCCGATACGAGGTGCTGACCTGCACCGTCGACGGGCGGCCGGTGCGCACCAACGCCGACTTCACCGTCGGCGTGGAGCACGGCGCCGAGGTGCTGGCCACCGCCGACATCGTGGTCGTCGCGGCGATCGACCCCACGCACATCACCCAGCGGCTCCCGGACGAGGTCACCGCCGCCCTCGCGCTGATCCGCCCCGAGGCCCGCATCGTCTCCATCTGCACCGGTGCCTTCGTCCTCGCCGCGGCCGGACTCCTCGACGGCCACAAGGCCACCACCCACTGGCATCTGGCCGAGTACTTCCGGCGCGCCTACCCGCACATCGACCTCGACCCCGATGTGCTCTTCGTCGAGGACGGCCGCATCCTCACCTCCGCCGGCGCCGCCTCCGGCATCGATGTCTGTTTGCACCTGGTGCGCAAGGACCACGGCAGTGAACTGGCCAACCTCGTCGCCCGCAGCTGCGTCGTCCCGCCGTTCCGCGAGGGCGGCCAGGCCCAGTACATCCAGCAGCCCGTTCCCGAGCCGGGCGCGACCAGTACGGCCGCCACGCGCGCCTGGGCCCTGGAACGCCTCGGCGAACCGCTGACCCTGGGTGATCTCGCCACCCACGCCCGGATGAGCCTGCGCACCTTCGCCCGCCGCTTCAACGACGAGGTGGGCCTCAGCCCCGGCCGCTGGCTGATCCAGCAGCGCGTCGACCGGGCCCGCCATCTGCTGGAGGCCAGCGACCTCTCGGTGGACCGCATCGCGGGCCAGGTCGGCTTCGCCACCGGCGCCTCCCTGCGCCAGCACCTGCACGCGGCGATCGGCGTCTCCCCGCAGGCCTACCGCCGCACTTTCCAGGAGTCCCACCGCGCCTGAACGTTCTCCACCACCGCCGCGTCGGAGGAGCGGAGAACCGAACGGCGGACAAGGGGTGGGGATGCGCGCGAAGCTGATGACGGTGGCGTTCGTGGTGGCCGTGACCGCGGTGGGCTGCGGCGCCGACGGGGAGGGCGTGGTCGTCGAGGGCGCGGCCCCGGCCGCGCCGTACAGCGGGCCCCTGCAGGTGCCCGTCAAGAACCTCGACGAGGACAGCCCACGGGCGACCCGGATCGAGTCCGGCGCCGCGGGCCGCGCCCTGGAGTGCGACGGGGAGATCTACTCGGGCGGCGGCAGCGACCGGTGGAGCGAGGGCGACGGGGGCGCCACTCCGGCGGAGGGCCTTGAGGCGTACTTCGAGATCGAGCAGCCCGACGTGCCGCGCACCGGCTACCGCGAGGAGCGCCGGGAGGGCGAGCGGGTGCTGTACTCCCTCGACGTGCAAGGCCGGACCAAGGTCGCGGTGATCGTCGCCAAGGACGGCGAGGGCCGCCCCGGCTGGGGACCGGAGACCAGCGCCTCCTGCGACCCGGCCGAACTCCCCGAGAGCTTCACCGACACCCAGTGGTACGAGATCTGGACCGACCGGGACGGGCGCCGGGTGCCGATCACGACGGTGAACACCAGCGTCGGTCCCGAGCACTGCGACTGGCAGCAGGCCCACTTCCTGTCGACGGGCCAGGGCAAGGACGGCCGGCTCTACGTCCGTGACCCGGCCGGAGTGCTCCCGCCGGACGCGCTCAGCTCCCCCTACGACGGCGACGTCCGCCTGCCCGCGGACGCCCGGGACACCGGATACCGCTACGAGGACCAGGAGTTGTGGCTGACGGACGACGACCCGGCCAAGGCGTACATCCGCACCCCGGACGGCGTGGAGGCCTGGCCGGAGGTGAACGACGGCTTCGGCTGCGCCTAGTTCACCGGCTCCGGTGCAGGGCGATCAGCAACTGCCAGACCTGGTCGGCCACTTGTCCGGGGGTGGCCTCGATGAGGCCGTGCAGCCAGTCGGCCAGGACTCCGGCGAAGGTGGCGGCGACGGCGGACGCGACGAGGGGGGCGTCCGCCGCGCCGGCCAGTTCCCGTTCACGCAGGCTGTACGCCCTGAGGTCACGGTGCAGGACCCGGCCGAGCGGGCCGCCGCCGCCCGGGGCGAGCAGCGCCGTGTACAGCGCGGAGTGCGGGGCGAGCGAGCCGAAGAACGCCACCAGCGCGGGCGGGGCGTGCACCGGGTCGGGGCGGCCCCGCCAGGCGTGCAGCGCCTCCACGGCCTCGCGCACCACATCCGCACAGGCGTCGACGGCCAGTGCCTCCAGGCCGTCGTAGTGCAGATAGAAGGTGGCCCGGCCGACCCCGGCCCGGCGGACCACCGCGGCCACCGAGACCCGGGACAGCGGGCGTTCGGCGCATTCGTCGAGCAGGGCCCGGCGCAGCCGTTCCCGGGTGCGCGCGGTCCGCGGGTCCTCCGGAGCCGAACCGCTCGGCGCCGCCCGGCTCACCGGGCGACCAGGACGGCGGCCAGGGCGAGCGCGCCGGGCAGCGCCTGTGCCAGCAGGATCCGGGGGTTCGCGGTGACCGCGCCGAACACACCCGCGACCACCACACAGACCAGGAAGAAGACCTGGACGCGGTAGCCCGTGGGGTCGGCCGCGATCAGTCCCCAGACCAGACCGGCGGCCAGGAAGCCGTTGTACAGGCCTTGGTTCGCGGCCATCGGGGCGGTGGTCCGGGCCAGTTGTGGATCGAAACCGTGGAGTGAACGCCCGGGCTTCTTCTGCCACAGGAACATCTCCATCACCAGGATGTAGCAGTGCAGCACCGCCACCAGCCCCACCAGCACGTTCGCGACCGTTTCCACGGTTCTCCCTCTCCTTCGTTCCTGGACAGATGTCCACTGTACCTGGACACCTGTCCAGGTTCCGATTCGGACCGATTCCTGGCGGAGAGTGACGGAACCCTCACCTCCGTGGACCGGGCGTGGTTGATCCTTTTGCCCTCGAACCCGATAAGCTCCCTCACGGCGCTGCGAGTTGGCCCGGTCAGTACCGGTGCCCTCGCGGTGCGTACTCATGAGTGCGGTCCCCTTGCACACCCCCCTGTTCGATCGCTTTGGTTCGAAGGATGCAGATGGAACTCGCCACTCCGCCCCCGGCGGCGCGGCCCCCCGTCGCCTGGTACAGCTGGTGGCTGATGCCGCTGGCCTTAGGAGGCGGGACGGTAGCCGCGACATTCATGAGCTCCGAGCGAATATCCACCGCTGTCGCCGGCGCCGCGGCCACCGCGGCCGGCACCGTGTGCGTACGGCTCCTGCTGCGCACCCGGACACAACTCGGCCGCGCCGAGGCCGGGTTCCGCGCCGAGCAGGCCGCGCACACGCAGCAGTGGCAGCAGCATGTCGCGGGCCTGGAGCGGAAGTTCGCGGCCGAGCGGGTCGCCCAGGAAGGCGAGCGCGCCGCAGTGGAGAGCCGCCTCGCCGAGCAGGCCGGCGGCTACGAGGCCCAACTCGCCGAGCAGGCACGGGCGTTCGAGGAGCGGCTGGCCGGGCAGGCTCAGTCCTACGAGGCTCAGCTCGCCGACCAGGCGGGGATCTTCAAGGAACAGCTGACCCACCAGCACGACGCGGTCGCCCGGCTCGCCGGGGAGCAGCTGCCCGACGCGCTGGAGCGGCTGCGCGCCGGTGACGCCGTCGACGACCTGCTGCCGGCCGTCAACCGGAGCGCCAAGGTCAGCGACGAGCTCCAGGCCGAGCTCCGCAAGGTGCTCAGGACCTCCCTGATGGGTCTGGAGACGGAGTTCAACCGCTCGACCTCCGCCGAGCAGGCCGTGATCAGTATCGGCAACCGCATCCATGTCCTGACCAGCAAGCTCCGTGGCCGGCTGCACGAGATGCAGGGCGAGCACGGACGGCTGCCGTCGGTGGCCCGCGGCCTGATGGAGCTGGACCAGGCGATCGGCCCGGCCGACTGTCTCGCCGCCAGCGTCGGCGTGCTCGGCGGCTCGGACCGGCCCGGCCGCCAGTGGCAGGAGCCGCAGCGGCTGCTCAGCGTGGTCCGCGGCGGCATCGGCCGGATCAAGGACTTCCACCGGGTCGAGGTGCGTCATCTGCCCGAACTGGGCGTCGACGGCGGCCTGGTGGACCACCTCACGCTGATCTTCGCCCACCTCCTGGACAACGCGGCCCGCTACTCGCCGCCGACCGAGCCGGTGGTCGTCTCCGGCAAGGAGGTGCCCAACGGCGTCGGCATCGAGATCCAGGACTCGGGCAAGGGCCTGAGCGAGGAGAAGAAGCGCGAGGCCGAGCACGCGCTCGCCGGTACCTCGCCCGGCGCCGGACTCGGCGGCGTCTCGGAGGACGCCAGCATCGGGCTGCGGGTCGTCGGCTCGCTGGCCCGCCGCTACGGCATCCGCGTCACCTACGCGGACTCGCCGTGGCTCGGTACCTCGGTGGTCATCGTCGTCCCGCACAAGTACTTCAGCCCGGTGCCCGCGTCCACCGCGGCCACCGCTCCGGCCGCCCCGGCGGCCGCGACCGCGACCGCGACGGAGCCCGCGTCCCGTACCGCCGTCGCCATCGCGCCGGCCGAGACGCTCGTGGGCGACGACGGCGAGACGACGCCCGGAGGACTGCCCCGGCGCCGCAGCAAGAGAGGCGAGGCGGCCCGCCACGAGCCGGTCGAACGCACCGAACGCAGCGAGGGGACCGCGGTCGCGGCCGTCCCGCCGGACGCGTCCTTCGCCGGTCTGGCCGCCTTCGCCACGGCGGGCCGGGAGCCCGGCGAGGGCGAGGGCGCCGACGGCGACGACGCCACCGCCGGACGCGAGTCCACCGAGCACCACACCGAAGAGAGCGACAAGTCCGCATGACGCAGCAGGGAACCGACGTGAGCTGGGCGCTCCGCGATCTGGTGGAGTCCATCCCGGAGATCCGCTTCGCCCTGGTGGCCTCCAGCGACGGCAAGGCCATCACCTCCTACGGCGCCGAAGACCCCGACGACGTGGACCGCTTCGCCGCCGTGGTGGCCGGTCTGCAGGCGCTGGCCCAGCCGGTCGCCGAACAGTTCCCCAAGTACGCGGGACAGTTGCGGCTGGCGATGATCGAGGTCGACGGCGGTCACCTGTTCGTCGTACGGGCGGGCGTCGAGACCTATCTCGGCGTCCTCGCCCGCGAGGGCCTGGACCAGGGGCTGCTCGGACATCAGATGAGGGATCTGGCGCGGAGAATGGGCGAATTGCTCGGCACCACCCCGCGCCTGGAGGAGCACTCTGGATGAGTGCTCCCCGCCGGCCCACGGACCCGTCCGGTCTCGAGCGCTACTACGTCCTCACCAAGGGGCGCAGCGGACCGGGCGGTTCGGCGTCCAGCCTTGACGTGGCGACCCTCATCGTCACCCGCGTGGCCCCCGTACCGGGCCTGCAGCACGAGCACGAGGACATCCTCCGGCGCTGCCGCGATCCGCTGTCGGTGGCCGAACTCGGCGCCCACCTCGGACTGCCCTTCAACATTCTCGCGGTGCTGCTGACGGACCTGCTGGAGGCAGGCCGCGTCGAAGCCCGTGACCCCATCCCGGCGCACGGCGCCGGCCGCGGGCCCGACCTCGCGCTCCTTGAGGAGGTACTCAGTGGACTTCAAAGGCTTTGACCACCCCGGCGGGCCGGACGGCGGCGGCACCCGCTCGGTGAAGGTGATGATCGCCGGCGGGTTCGGCACCGGGAAGACCACCATGGTCCGCTCGGTGAGCGACATCAAGCCGCTCACCACGGAGGAGACCCTCACCCAGGCGAGCGTCGAGTCCGATCACCTCATCGGGGTCGCGGACAAGACGGAGACCACCGTCAGCCTCGACTTCGGCAAGATCAGCATCAACGACAGCCTGATGCTGTACCTGTTCGGCACCCCGGGCCAGGAACGCTTCTGGTTCCTGTGGAACGGCCTGTTCAAGGGCGCGCTCGGGGCGGTCGTGCTGGTGGACACCCGGCGGCTCGCCTCCAGCTTCCGGGCGATCGAGGAGATGGAGCGGCAGGACGTGCCGTTCGTCATCGCCCTCAATGTCTTCCCCGACTCCAAGGACCATCCGGTCGAGGAGATCCGGGACGCCCTTGACATCGCCCCGCACACCCCGATCGTGGCCTGCGACGCCCGCGACCGGTCATCCAGCCGTGACGTGCTCATCGCCCTGATCCGTCACTTGCAGGAACGCTCCGCCGTCGCACTGGAGCCCCGATGAGCGATCAGAACCTCGACAGTCCCGAGGCCCCCCGCGGCTGCCCGGTCGCGCACGGTTCGGCCGAACCGGTCCGGCTCTACGGGTCCGAGGCGGCGACCGACCCGCGCGGCATCTACGAGCGGCTGCGCAAGGAGCACGGCGCCGTGGCGCCGGTGCTGCTGGAGGGCGACATCCCCGCCTGGCTGGTACTGGGCTACCGGGACAGCCGGCGCGTGCTCGACAACCCCCGCCAGTTCGCACGGGACGGGCGGATCTGGCGGGACTGGCGGGAGGGCCGGATCGCGGACACCTCCCCGCTGATCCCGATGCTCGCCTGGCGCCCCGACTGCGTGTCCCAGGACGGCGAGGCGCACCGCCGGCTGCGCGGAGCCGTCAGCGACGGGCTGCAGTCCGCCGCCGACCGCGGTATCCGGCGCCACGCCACGCACTTCGCCAACAAGCAGATCGACGCGTTCGCGGACACGGGCCGCGCCGATCTGGTCGCGGACTACGCCGACTTACTGCCGATGCTCGTGACGGCCCGCATCCTGGGGCTCGCCGAGGCGGAGGGGCGCCGTCTGGTCGAGTCCTGCGCCCAGGTGATGAAGGGCGGCGAGGACGCCGTCATGCACGACGGTGTGATCCGGGAGATCTTCGGTGAACTCGTCGAGCGCAGGCGGTCCGAACCCGGCTCCGACCTCGCCACCGGTCTGCTGGAGCACCACGCGGCGCTTGACCACGACGAGGTCGTGGCCCACCTGCGCGCGGTGCTGATCGCCGCGCATGTCACGACCAGCCTGCTGGCCCGGGTGCTGGAGCTGGTCCTGACCGACTCCTCCCGGCTGTCCGGGCTGATCAGCGGTCAGCTGAACATCTCGGCGGTGGTGGAGGAGGCCATGTGGAACTCGCCGCCGCTGGCCGTCCTGCCGGGGCGCTTCGCCGCCAGCGACGTCGAACTGGGCGGGCACCGGATCGAGGAGGGCGACCTGCTCGTCCTCGGTCTCGCCCCGGGCAATGTCGACCCCGAGATCCGGCCCGACCTGGATGTCTCGGTGCAGGGCAACCAGGCGCATCTGGCGTTCGGTTCGGGCCCGCACGAGTGCCCCGGGCAGAACATCGGGATGTCCATCATCGAGATCGCGGTGGACGTCCTGCTGCACCGGCTGCCGGGCCTGCGCCTGGCCGTGCCGCCGGAGGAGCTCACCTCGACCGCGTCCACCTGGATGTCCCCGCTGGACAGCCTGCCGGTCGAGTTCACGGTCTAGGATCACAGACGCCGCTGCCCGGCCGGGGAATCCGGCCGGGCAGCGGCGTTCAGCCGTCGAGCCAGTCGCCGGTGACGTCCGAGGGACGGTGTCCCGTGGCGTTCCAGAGGAAGTGCGGGTGGGCGCAGCCGAACATGTAGGCGAGCAGCGCGGTGTCCTCCCGCCCGGTCTCGGGCTCGTACAGGGCGTAGAAGAACTCGGCTCCTACCGCGCCGGAGTCCTGCTGGATCTGCCGGGCCCGGGCCGTGGACGGTTCGGCGCGGGAAGCCTCCACCGCGGCGATGTACGTGCGGCGCAGGATCTCCCAGGTGCTGTCGACGCAGCCCTGCCATGGGCCGTGCAGCGCCTCGAAGGCGTGCAGTTCGGCGTCGAAGAGGGGCCATGTCTCAGGGTGCTGGGCACGGCAGCGCGCGGACAGCTCGGCGGTCCGGGGACTCAGGTCCGGTGCGCTGGGCCGCGGGGCGATGGTGAGCGTGGCGCCGTCGGTGAGAAGGCCGGTGCACGCGTCGGGCCGCAGGTCGCACAGCGGGCAGTCCTCGGCCGGGGGGAGCCCTTCGGTGATGCCGTCGAACCACAGGGCGTGGCGGCCGGTGAGCCCCATCCAGACGACGGTGCTGGGCATCAGCCAGGTGTTCCACATCGGGCGCTGATGCGCCTCGGGCAGGCAGCCGTACTTGACCAGGGCGATGGCGGAGGCGGCGTACAGGGCCTTGGTGTGGGTGGGCATGTCGGCGAGCCAGAAGTTGCTGATCTCGCCGGTGAGGGCGTCGACCCTTACGTCGGTCATGTCGTCGACGACGCGGCACAGCAGCAGGGAGGCGAGGTGTTCCTCCTGCCAGAGCTCGGTGTCGGGTGAGACGTGCCAGAACAGGCAGTCCATCATCTGGAGGACCGAGTAGGTGCCCTGGCTGAGCGGGTTGGTCTGGGGGAGTACGACGTTGCCCGCGTGGTGCTGCTGGAGCCAGTACTCGTCGACGGATCGTTTGTGCGCCGCGAAGAGTCCGCACACCAGGGCCCGTGCGCTGTTGGTGCTGAAGCTCTCGGCCAAGCGGCCTTCGACGAGCTGGGTGAGGTGCGCGGTGTCTATGTCGTCGATCACGCGCTTGTACTCGTGGAAGAGGAGGATGTCGTCCTCGAAGCGATGGCGGTAGCCGAGGTCCTGTTCGAGGTCGTTCATCTGCCGGACCACGGACCAGCCACCGGTCAGCACGCTGTCCAGCTCCCGGCGGTACGGCCAGGTCTTGACGGTGAGGGGGCGGCCGGCGCTCTGCCGCCAGCTGTAGTCGGTCAGCGTGCGGGCGGGGGGCGTGGGCAGCCGACGGCACAGGGAGCAGGAGCAGTCGGTGGTCTGCTCCTGCTCGCGCGGCGGGGTGAGCGCCCGGCTCCGCCAGGCCCCCTCCAGCATCGTGCAGGTCAGTCGGCAGACCTCGGCATCGGTACTGACCTGGGGGAAGGCGGCCTCGATCAGGCGCAGGCTGGCGTCGAGCCGCCTCAGTCTGGCCTGGCCCTCCTCGTCGGGCGGCAGGAAGGCGCGTGGCGCCGGTTGGATCGCTCCCGCCACCCGCAGCGGGGTGGCGGGCGGGGGTATCAGCGCGTCCAGCCGCTCCTCATCGGCGTTCTGGCAATCTCGGAACTGCTCCGTGCTCCCGTCGATGTGTTGCGCGAAGAGGCGGGCCAATGCGTTCGCCGCCTCCGCCGGTCCGAGCTGGGCGCTTGGCTCCGCGTACACCGGACGGTCGCCGACCGGAGTGTCGAAGGGAAGGTCGAGCCGGACGTCCTGCGACATGCGTGTCCTTTCGGGAGGCGTAGCGCAGAGTCCCCCCGGCCCTGCGGGCGGGCGGCCGCATCGGCCGCCCACTCATTCGAACTCGCTTTCTCGATACGCAAGTTGAATCGAGAAGCGGAACGAGACTGCCCAGAGCGTAAATGATCTACACCGTGACCCGACCGTGATATCCGTTACTGTTCAAACCACTTGAGCTGCGTATACTCGCTTGCCCCCCACGAACGTCTGCGCCACCCGGGTCGCCGCGATCTCCTCCGGCGGACCGGTGAACGGATCCCGGTCCAGGACCACGAGATCCGCCAGCGCCCCCGGCCGCACGACTCCGGTGTCGTCGAGATGGTTCGCATACGCCGATCCGGCCGTGTACGCGGTCAACGCCGCGGCGAGGCCGATGCGTTCGCCGGGCAGGAACACCGGCCCCGCGCTCTCCGGCGCCACCCGGTTCACCGCCACATGGACGCCAGCCAGCGGGTCGGGGTTGCTGACCGGCCAGTCGCTGCCCGCCGCGAGCCGGGCGCCGGAGCGCAGCAGCGCACCGAACGGGTACTGCCACGCGGTCCGTTCGGGCCCGAGGAAGGGAATGGTCAGCTCGTCCATCTGCGGTTCGTGCGCGGCCCACAGGGGCTGAATGTTCGCCGTCGCTCCGAGTTGGGCGAACCGCGGCACGTCGTCCGGGTGCACGACCTGAAGATGCGCCAGGTGGGGCCGCGTGTCGCTCGGCCCGTTGGCCGCCCGCGCCGCCTCGATCGCGTCCAGCGCGTCCCGTACCGCCCGATCGCCCAGCGCGTGGAAGTGGCACTGGAAGCCGAGGGCATCCAACTCGGTGACGTACTTGGGGAGTTGGCCGGGATCGACAAAGCTCGTGCCGCGGTTGGCGGTGGCGCAGCCGCAGCCGTCCAGATACGGCTCCAGCAGCGCGGCCGTGCCGTTCTCGGCGACCCCGTCCAGCATCAGCTTCACGGTCCCGGCCCGGAACCGGCCGCACTCCAACTCCGCTCGCCGCGCGACGAGTTCGGGGATCTGCTCGGCCCCGCGCTCGCGGTCCCACCACAGCGCGCCGACCACCCGAGCGGTCAGCGAGCCGTCGCGGGCGGCGGTGACATACGCCTCGGCCGGGTCGTCCATCCCGAGGAAGTCCCCGACGAGCGCGTCCTGCCAGGCGGTGATGCCGAGGGAGTGCAGATGGCGCTGGGCATGCAGCAGCGCGGCGACCCGATCCTCTTTGGTGGCCGGGGGAGTGAGCCGCCCGACCCATTGCATGGCCCCCTCCTGGAGCGTTCCGCTCGGCTCACCGGACGCATCCCGCTCGAACCGCCCGTCCGCCGGATCGGGCGTGTCGCGCGTGACCCCGGCGAGCTCCAGCGCCCGGCTGTTGACCCAGGCACCGTGGTGATCGCGGTTCGGCAGGTACACCGGTCGGTCCGGCACCACCGCGTCGAGCAGCTCCTTCGTGGGCGTACCCCCCTCGAACGCCTCCATCGACCACCCGCCCCCGGTGATCCACTCCCGCTCGGGATGCGCCTCGGCATACGCCCGCACGGCGGCGACCGACTCGGCCGCGGTCTTGGCCCCGGTCAGATCGCACTGCGTCATCTCAAGCCCCGCGGGCACCGGATGCACATGAGCATCCTGAAACCCGGCCATCAACAACCGCCCACCGAGCTCCACGACTTCGGTCCCAGGCCCGACAAGCTCCAACACCTCCTCACGTCCGACGGCGGCGATGCGATCGCCGACGACGGCAACAGCGTTGGCGGTACGACCGTCGGGGGTGAGAACGGGGCCACCAATGAAGACGAGATCTGCGTGCATGTGAGAGTTCCTTGTCGACTAGGGGGACAGCAGCGCCGTTCAGGGGCGCGGGGCTGTGTGGATATGCGGCTCCGCCGCGTGGGCGCGACCAGCCACAACGAAGCCGCACAAGACAGACGACCTACCGCGGCACAACCACCGAAGCGGCCGGCGCCTCCGCAGCGGTACCCCGGCCGGTCCGGAAGTAAGAAGACTTCCGCACCCAACGGGCCCACGCCGCAGCCACAAACCCGGACCCGATCATCACCAGAGGAGTCGCCAGCAAGAACCACCCGTTGTCCGCGCTGACCTCGAAGTGATCGGCGGAGGTGTAGAAGGACCACCCCAGATACCCGCCGAGCCCGAGCAGGGACAGCGCACTCAGCGTGGGCACGACCACCGCCCGCATCCCCTCCCGCCAGTCCTCCCGGAGCAGCCCGCGAAAGCGCACCGCCGCGGCGAGTGCGGTGAGCGCGTAGGACAAGGCGACCACAATCCCCACCGCACTCACCGTCGCCGTGATCATGTCCGCGAGGCGCGGGATGACCAGGGCGAGGGTCGCGACCGCCGCCGCGAGCGCGCCGATGAGGAGCGTCCCGGCGGCCGGAGTCCCGTATCGGGGGCTGACCTTGGACCACACCGGCCCGAGCGTACGGTCCCGGCTCATCGCGAACATCCCCCGGGCCGCCGGGATCACGCCGGCCTGCAGCGAGGCCACTGCCGAGAACATCAGCGCCACCAAGGGCAGTACCGCCAGCGGCTGATCCGCCAGCCGCTCACCGAAGAAGGCCAGCCCCTCGGCGCCATGGCCCGCCAGCTCCTCCTCCGACAGGACGCGTTGGAAGGCGACCGAGCCGAGCAGGAACAGCGCCAGCATGGTGAACAGGGTGGTGAAACCGGCCCGGGAGGCGTCGCGGGGGTCGCGGACCTCCTCGGTGACGGTGAAGGCCGCCTCGAAGCCCCAGTAGCAGAACACCGACAGCAGCAGGCCCTGCGCCAGCGCCGTCGGGGACGGGATGGCGAACGGGTCGAACCAGCTCAGGCTGAAGTCGTGCGGCCCGGTGACGATGCCGTAGCCGCAGAAGCCCAGCAGGACGACGTACTCGAAGACCAGCAGCCAGCCCTGGAGCCGGGCCGCCTTGCGGACGCCGGTGACGGCCGTGAGGGTGACGGCGACCAGCACCACGATGCCGACCGCGGTGGTCTGCGCGGTCGACCCGGGGTCCAGGTCCAGGCCGCCGAGGCGGTGCAGCCCCGCGTCCCCGGCGAGCTGGATGAGGGCCGAGCCGGTGACCGCCGTGGTGTACGCGAGGAAGGCCACCGTCGCCACGATGGTCACCCAGCCGACCATGAAGCCCAGCCAGGGGTTGAGCGAACGGCCCACCCATACATAGGCGTTGCCCGCGTTCGGCTCCACGCGGTTGAGGCGGGTGTAGGCGCCCGCGATGCCCAGCACCGGCAGGAACGCCAGCAGCATGATCGCCGGCAGATGCAGGCCGACCACCCCGGCGGTGACCCCGAGGCCGATGCCGATGCTGGTGGTGGCCGCCGTACTGGACGCGGCGATGGCGACGCCGTCGAGGACGCCGAGGGACTTGCGCAGCACGGGTGGTTCCACGGCTGGGGGAGTGTCGGTCATGGCGGGCTCCGCTCGCACCAGGGGGCCTGGTCGGCCCCGGTGACCGCACATGAAACTGGCCGTGCACTTCACAGGTCAACGGTGTTGTCATAAGGTGCGGCCACTGGGATCGGGGAGGAGCCGCCATGACCGACCGCGTTGTCCCGGCCGCCGACCGGCGGCGCAGGCGCCCCACCAAACAGGGCGTCGTGCTGTCCGAGGAGCTGATCGTCGCCACCGCGCTGCGGCTGATCGAGGAGCACGGCGCCGAGGCCCTGTCCGTGCGCCGCCTGGGCCGCGCCCTCGGCGCCGACCCCAGCTCCCTGTACCGCTACTTCCGGCACACCGACGACCTGCTGCTGGCCGTCGCCGACGAGCTGATCGGCCGTACCCTGCGCACCTGGCGGCCCACCGGCGACTGGCGCGCCGACCTGCGCGACCTGGGCCTGCGGATGCACGAGGGGGCGCTCGCGCACCCCCGGGCCGCTGTGCTCAGCGCCTACCGGGTGACCGGGCGCGCACACGAGATCCAGGCCGTGGAGACCATCCTCGGCGTGCTGCGCGGGGCCGGTTTCCCGGACGCCGAGGCGGTGCGCGTCTATCACGCCTTCGTCGACCAGGCCCTCGCCTTCGGCGCCCTGGACTCGGCGAGCACGGCCCTGCCCAAGGCCGCCAGGGACGCCGAGAGCGCCGTATGGAAGGCGACGTACGCCCGGCTGCCCGCCGACACCCACCCGCACATCGCGGCGACGGCCCGGCATCTCGTCGCCGACATGCGGCTCAGCTCGTATCCGGCGGCGCTGGACCTGCTGCTGAGCGCGGCCGGGGCGCGGCTGGCGGAAATCCGGGGACGGGCATGATCACCCGCTGCCACACTGGTCGGCGACCACCGTCGAGGTCCCTACAGGAGGCTGTCCCACCATGACCCCGCCGCCCGCACGTCCCGCGAAGCAGCGCAAGCTCGACACCCTCAACCGGCTGGAGCACGACGAGGACGTGTGGGTCGCCACCGCCTCCCCCGAAGGCGGGGCGCCCTATCTCGTACCGCTGTCCTTCCTCTGGGACGGCGAGACGCTGCTCCTCGCGACCCCGGCCGCGAGCCCCACCGGCAGGAACCTCAAGGCGACCGGCACGGCGCGGCTGGGCGTGGGGCCGACGCGGGATGTGGTGATGATCGAGGGCACGGTCGACGCCCTGACCGTGGCCGAACTGCGCGCGGGTGAGGCGGACCGGTTCGCCGCCGGGACCGGCTTCGACCCCCGTGAACTCACCACGGAGTACCTGTACTTCCGGGTCCGGCCGCAGCGCGTCCAGGCCTGGCGCGAGGCGAACGAGATAGCCGGGCGGGAGCTGATGCGCGACGGAGCCTGGCTGGTCGCGGACTGATTCCGCCCGGCCGGGATATCCGCACGGTGGAGGGCAACGGGGCGGTTCGGCCCCGCGCCCGCGACCGTACGGAGGAGACATGGCACTGGTGAAAGCGGGCGTCGTGGTGCTCGACTGCGCCGAGCCCGAGCGGCTCGCCGTGTTCTACAGGGAGCTGCTGGAGGGTGAGCAGACCCACGAGAGCGCCAACCGAGTGGAGATCAGGGGCGCCGGCGGCACCCGGCTGGCGTTCCGCCGGGACGTCGGCGCGACCCCGCCGAGCTGGCCGCGCCCGGAGAACTCCTTCCAGGTCCACCTGGACTTCGTGGTGGCGGACCTGGACGAGGCCGAGCGCCGGGTGGTCGGCCTCGGCGGGCGCCCGCTGGAGACCAAGGACGCCGCGGGCCCGTTCGAGGAGCGCGGCTACGCCGACCCGGCCGGCCACTCCTTCACCCTGCGCCGAGTCCCGCCGACGGCGCCGAAGCAGGGCTAGGCCCCGGCCTTCTCCTTCTTCTTGGCCTCCTTCTTGGCGGCCTTCTTGGTGTCGCCGGACGGCCACACGCCCGTGGACCGCTCCACGGCCTTCGCGCCGGTGCGGTTCACGGCGCTGCGGACCACCGCGAAGATGGCGCCCTGGAGGGCGGCGGCCAGCAGGACCTCGCCCCAGCCGCGGTCCCGGTCCAGGGGATCGGGGGCGTCGTCCTCGTGCCGGATCGCCTTCCAGGTCGTCTGGAAGGCGACACTCGCGAGCGCGCCGCCCACCCAGCCGATCACGAACCCGAGGGGCTTGTAGGCGAGCGGGAGTTTGAGCTTCTGCTGCTTCTTCTTGGCCACGTCTGCCTCCTAAGCGGTCAGGGCCGGAACCTCCTCGGCCGCGGGCACCGGACCGGGCGCGGTTCCGGTGCCGAAGGGCCGACCGCCCAGCCTCTCGCGATCATGCGGGCTCCGCCAGCCGGACAGGTCAGGTCCGAGGGGCACGATGCCGGTCGGATTGATGCCGGTGTGCACCCGGTGGTAGTGCCGTTTGATGTGGTCGAAGTCGACGGTGTCACCGAATCCCGGTGTCTGGTAGAGATCGCGAGCGTACGCCCACAGCACCGGATTCTCCGTCAGCTTCCACCGGTTGCACTTGAAGTGGCCGTGATAGACGGCGTCGAACCGCACCAGCGTGGTGAACAGCCGGACGTCCGCCTCGGTGATCGTGTCGCCGACCAGGTACCGCTGCCCCGCGAGCCGCCGCGAGAGCACCTCCAGCCGCCGGAACACCCCCGCGCAGGCCGCCTCGTACTCCTCCTGGTCCACGGCGAACCCCGCCTTGTACACCCCGTTGTTGACGTCCGCGTAGACCTCCGCCATCACCGTGTCGATCTCCTCCCGCAGCTCCCTCGGGTACAGATCCGGCGCCCCCTCCCGGTGCAGTGCCCGCCACTCGGTGGCCAGATCCAGGGTGAGCCGCTGGTAGTCGTTGGTGACCAGCTTCCCGCTCGGCACGTCCACCACCGCGGGCACGCTCACCCCGCCCGGGGCGCCCTTCTCCCGCGCCTCGTAGGCCTCGGCGAGGAAGCGGATGCCGAGCACGGGGTCGCGGCCGTCCGGGTCGAGGGTGAAGCGCCAGCTGCGGTCGTCCTGGAGGGGGTCGGCGACGGCCATCGACAGCGCGTCCGCCAGCCCGAGCAGCCGCCGGGAGATCACCGCCCGGCTCGCCCACGGACAGGCACGGCTGACGACCAGCCGGTATCGGCCCGCCTCCACCGGCCAGCCGTCCCGGCCGTCGGCGGTGATCCGGTCGGTGAAATGGCTCGCGGAGCGGGTGAACGAGATGTGGCCGTACGCCGCGTTGCCGTCGTCGGGCATGACGCCCTCCTCCTGGTCGGACACCCACCGGGTGCCCCGATTCCGGCCGACGGCACGATGGGTTCCCACCTGCCCGGGCGCACGGCGGGGCCCCGCCGCGACGGGGGAACGCGGCGGGGCCTGACGCTCGGGTGCCCCGCGGATGCGGGTTCATGCGTCCCGGGACGAAGAATTTCCGCGGGGACGGTCAGTCGCCGTCGACCGGCTCCAGCACGAACACCGGGATCACCCGCTCGGTCCTGAGCTGGTAGTCGGCGTACGGCGGATAGGCCGCGACGGCCCGCTCCCACCACTCGGCCTTCTCCGCGCCGGTGATCTCACGGGCCGTCATGTCCCGCTTCTCCGCCCCGTCCTGGAGCTCCACCAGGGGATCGGCCTTGACGTTGTGGTACCAGACCGGGTGCCTGGGCGCCCCGCCCAGCGAGGCGACCGCCGCGTACCGGCCCCGGTGCTCGACCCGCATCAGCGGTGTCTTGCGGATCTTCCCGCTCCGCACGCCCCGCGTGGTCAGCAGGATCACCGGCAGCCCCGTGTCCCGCAGCGTCGTCCCCTCGGTGCCGCCGGAGCTCTCGTACCGCTCCACCTGCTCGCGCACCCACTGGGTCGGGCTGGGTTCGTACTCGCCGTCCAGAGGCATCTCATCGGTCCCATCGTCGTGTTCCGCGACTGGCTTCCCCTCTACAACACAGATGCGTGCGCGATTCATCCACCTCGGACGGGCTTCTCGAATCCGGCCCCGTGAAAACCGGCCCCGTGAAAACCGGCCCCGTGAAAACCGGCCCCGTGAAACCGGCCCCGTGAAACCGGCCCCGTGAAAACCGGCCTCGTGAAAACCGGCGACACGGGCCGGGGGATGCTGGAATCCCCCGTGGCCCGGTACGAGGCTCCGGACATGCACATCGACATCGACACGGACATCTGCATCGGCGCCGGTCAGTGCGCCCTGGCCGCGCCCGGCGTCTTCACCCAGGACGACGACGGCTTCAGCACCCTGCTCCCCGGCCGGGAGGACGGCACCGCGGACCCGATGATCGGCGTGGCGGCGCGGGCCTGCCCGGTCGGGGCCATCACCGTGTCGGCGCCGGCCGGCTGAGCCCCACCGGATCGAGGACGGCCACCTCGGTACGGCGCAGCCGCTCCGGGGCGGCGATCACCTCGTACGCGGTGATCCGCTCGCCCTCGACACCGACCCTCAGGGCGAGCAGCAGCCGCCCGTGCG
The DNA here is from genome assembly GCF_027270315.1 of Streptomyces cinnabarinus. Classification (NCBI taxonomy): domain Bacteria; kingdom Bacillati; phylum Actinomycetota; class Actinomycetes; order Kitasatosporales; family Streptomycetaceae; genus Streptomyces; species Streptomyces cinnabarinus. The sequence continues at coordinate 8,157,187 of NZ_CP114413.1, forward strand.
GGGCGACGACGATGCCGGCCCGGCCGTCGACGAGGGCCACCGCCGCGCACCGGGAGCGGTCGCGCAGCAGTACGGTCCCCTCCGCGACGGCGCGGGCGCCGCGCAGTTCTGGGGCTATCCCGGGCGGCAGCGCCGCGAGGTCGGCGCGGCGCACCACGTCGGGGGCGAGCACGTCGAGCAGCGCGCCCAGGTCCCCGCCCTGCGCGGCGGCCAGGAACGCCTCGACGACCCGCCGGTGCCGGTCGAGTTCGGCGCCGTCCACCGCGGGTGTGCCCCGGACCTTGTGGCGGGCGCGGCTGGCCAGCTTCTTCGCCGCGGGCCGGGAGCGGCCCACGACCGCGGCGATCCGGTCGAAGGGCACGCCGAAGAGGTCGTGCAGCACGAAGGCGACCCGCTCGGCCGGGCCGAGCCGGTCCAGGACGACCAGCAGGGCGAGCCCCACCGAGTCACCGAGGACCGCCGCGTCCTCCGGGCCGCCCGTGCCCGCGGCCCGCTCCGGCGGCCGCTCCCCGAACGGCTCCTCGCGCCGGGCCGAGGGGGCGCGGAGCATGTCGAGGCAGATCCGGGAGACGACCGTGGTCAGCCAGGCCGACAGGCTGTCGATGCCGTCGTCACCGGTGCGGACCAGCCGCAGCCAGGCCTCCTGCACGGCGTCGTCCGCCTGGTCGGGTGAGCCCAGCAGCCGGTGGGCGATGGCCCGCAGCCGCCCCCGCTCCGCCTCGAACCGCCGTGCCAGCGTCTCGTCCCCGGCCATGGGTCACCTTTCCTCGCCGTGTGCCGTCACCCCTGTGACGTATCCCGCCGCACCGAGGTGACCACCATGAACCTGCTGCACATCGACTCCAGCGCCGACATCGAGGCCGACTCCGTGTCCCGGCGGCTGACCGCGCTGTTCGCCACCGCCTGGCGCGCCGCGCACGGCACCGGCGGGCACCGCCATCGCGACCTGTGCGCCGACCCGGTGCCCCCGCTGACCGCGGGCCAGGCCACCCTCGGCCGCCGCGTCCAGCGGTCCGGCCCGGTCGCGCCGGAGAAGGTGTCCGCCCTCGTCGAGAGCCCCGCCGAGGAGCGGGAGTGGGCGCTCACCCTGCCCCTCATCGAGGAACTGCGCGCCGCCGACACGCTGTTGCTCGGGGTGCCGATGTACAACTTCGCCGTACCCGCCGCGCTGAAGGCATGGATCGACCGGGTCACGTTTCCCGGCGCTTTCACCGACCCGGACACCGGCGAGAGCCTGCTGGGCGAGCTGCGGGTGGTGGCGGTCATGGCGCGGGGCGGGGGCTACGGGCCGGGCACGCCGCGCGAGCGCGACGACTTCCAGGCGCCGTATCTGAGGACCTGGTTCGGACAGCTCGGCGTCGCCCCGGACAACCTCCACCTGGTCGCGGCCGAGCTGACCATGGCCCCGAGGATGCCGCACCTGGCCGGTCTCGCCTCGCTCGCCGAGGACTCCCTGGCCCGTGCCTGCGCGACCGTGACGTCGCTCGCTGCGGCCTGACCTCAGCGGCACTCCAGCAGCCGCCGGGCCGCGTCCCGGGCCTCGGCGGCCGGCCGCGTGCTCCCCGTGATGCCCGCGGTCACCATGGCGCCCTCGGCCAGCAGGAACAGCGGCCCGGTCAGGTCGTCCGGCAGCCCCGCGTCGGCCACGAGACCGGCGAGACAGTCCCGGAACGCCTGCTTGTGGGCCCGGACCTGGGCCGTCACCCGCTCCGAGGTCGCGCCCAGCTCGCCGAAGGAGTTGATCCACGCGCACCCGCGGAAGCCGTCCTCGCCGAACCACCCCTCCAGCCAGTCGAAGACGGCGAGCAACCGCTCTTCCGGGTCGTCGGTCAGGGCGACCTGGGCCGCGAGCCGCTCGCGCCAGCGCACGTCGCGGCGTTCCAGGTACGCCTCCACCAACTGCTCCTTGGCGGGGAAGAGTTGGTACAGCCGCTTGAGGGAGACCCCGGAGGCGCCCCGGATGGCGTCCATGCCGACGGACTGGATGCCCTGGCCGTAGAAGAGTTCCTCGGCGGCGTCCAGTGCCTGCTCCCGGGCGGTCGCGCTGTCCATGGACGGTCTCTCCTTGACGTGAGAACGAGCGTTCTCCTACGGTAGCAGCACGCCGGGAGAACGCTCGTTCTCCCCTTCTGGTCACGGAGGCCGACATGACCGAACGCCCGCCCCTGCCGCCGTTCACCGCCGAGAGCGCGGCCCGCAAGGTGCAGGCCGCCGAGGACGCCTGGAACACCCGCGACCCGCACAAGGTGTCCCTCGCCTACTCCGAGGGCTCCGTCTGGCGCAACCGCGACACCTTCCTCACCGGCCGCGCCGCGATCGTCGAGTTCCTCACCGCCAAGTGGGCCCGCGAGCGCGCCTACGCCCTGCGCAAGGACCTGTGGTCCTTCGACGGCAACCGCATCGCGGTCCGCTTCCAGTACGAGTGCCAGGACGCCGACGGTCAGTGGTGGCGCTCGTACGGCAACGAGCTGTGGGAGTTCGACGGGCGCGGGCTGATGACCCGGCGCGAGGCCAGCATCAACGACGTCCGCATCGAGGAGCACGAGCGCCGCATCCACGGTCCGCGCGGGGAGGAGCCGTTGCCGGTTCAGTAAGGTGCACGGATGACCGAACAGGCCGGGAAGCCCTTCCTCTACGTCGTCGTGTGCGCCGCCGGAATCGCCTCCGGCGTGGGCAAACTCGTCACCGCCGCGCAGGAGCGGGGCTTCGAGGTCGGGGTCGTCGCGACGCCCGCCGCGCTGAACGGCTTCTTCGACACGGCGGCCGTCGAGGCGCTCACCGGCCGCCCCATCCGCTCCGCCTGGCGCACCCCCGCCGATCCGCGGCCCTTCCCGCCGCCGGACGCGGTCGTCGTCGCGCCCGCCACCTTCAACACCGTCAACAAGTGGGCGGCGGGCCTGGGCGACACCCTCGCCGTGGCCACTCTGTGCGAGGCCTACGGCCTCGGTGTCCCCGTCGCCGCCCTGCCCTGCGTGGCCGACGCGCTCGCCGCCCACCCCGCCTACCAGGAGAGCCTGGAGCGCCTGCGCGGGATGGGCGTCCGCTTCGGCGAGCCGTACACCGGCGAGCCCCAAGAGGACGGCAGGCGGCCGGAGTTCGGCTGGGAACGGGCCCTGGACCTGCTGGACCGGAGCTAGCCGCAGTCGACCGTGGGCCCCGCCAGCATGCCCCCGGTGTAGAGCGCCTGGCCCTGCGGGATCCAGTAGCCCAGCTTGGACACCACCGTGGAGCAGGTGTCCCGCAGGGCGACCCGGACGACCACGGTGGCGGGGCGGCCCGGCTGAAGGTCGGTCAGGGCGCAGTCCAGCGCGAACGGTTGACGGTCCGTCGAAGGGTGGCGGCCGACCAGCGGATTGACGCACCGGGCGTCGTCCGTGGCCAGCTCCACCCCGGAATCCTCCTCCCCGATCAGCCCGAACCGGGCGCTGCCGTCGCCCCGTTCGCTGTCGCGCGAGACGGTGTACGTCAGGGTCGTCACCGTGCCGCGCCGCAGCGTGCCCCGGTCGACCTCGACCCGGTGCGTGGGCGCCGCCTTGGGCGCGGTCAGGGTGAGCGTGGCCCGGACCGTGCCGCGCAGATCCACGCCCGAGGGGTCGGAGCGGACCCGTACCTCGGCCTCGATCTCGTAGGTGCCGGGGCCGGGATACTCCCGCGAGCCGGGCAGCGTGCCGGTGGCCGCCACCCGACCGTCGCGGCGCGCCGTCCAGGTGCCGGAGGTGAGACAGGCCGGACGGGCGGGGGAGGCGGCCCGGCGGCAGGTCGCGGGGGCCGAGACCGCCATCATCGGCGTACCGCTGCCCAGGCACAGCGACACCGAGGCGCGCTGCCCGCCGGGCCCGGACAGGATCCCGGCGGGCGCGCACAGCGTCGCCGGCCCTTCCACGGCCGCCGCCGACGGCGGATCCGGTACGGCCCACGCGGGCGCCACGACGCCGAGCGGCAGCAGCGCGGCCGCCCCCAGCAGAGTCCTCAGCCTGGCCGGACGTGTCCGCATCGCGTGCCTCCCGGGACGGTCCCGACCGGCCGAGTGCCGGTCGTCCGCACCGAGGATGCGGGAGCGGGCCCGGCGCCCGGACGCTCCCACGCCGCACGGTCACCTGCGGGCAGCAATGCGCGCCGCGCGTCCGGTCCGTACGCTCCCCCTGATACCACCCCCCGAAGGCAGGAGCAGCAACGATGCAGTACGTGAAGCTCGGTTCGACGGGCCTGGACGTGTCGCGGATCTGTCTGGGCTGCATGACCTACGGGCTGCCCGACCGAGGCGTGCACGAATGGACACTCGACGAGGAGGCGTCCCGCCCGCTCATCCGCCAGGCGGTCGAGGCGGGCATCAACTTCTTCGACACCGCCAACGTCTACTCCGACGGCACCAGCGAGGAGATCGTCGGACGGGCGCTCGCCGACTTCGCCCGCCGTGACGAGATCGTGCTGGCCACCAAGGTGCACGGCAAGATGCGGCCCGGCCCCAACGGCCACGGCCTCTCCCGCAAGGTGATCATGGCGGAGATCGACCACAGCCTCCGCCGCCTCGGCACCGACTACGTCGACCTCTACCAGATCCACCGCTACGACGCGCACACCCCGGTCGAGGAGACCATGGAGGCGCTGCACGACCTGGTGAAGGCCGGCAAGGTCCGCTACCTCGGCGCGAGTTCGATGTACGCCTGGCAGTTCGCCAAGATGCAGTACACGGCGGAGCGCAACGGCTGGACGAAGTTCGTCGCCATGCAGAACCACTACAACCTCCTCTACCGCGAGGAGGAGCGCGAGATGCTGCCGCTCTGCGCGGACCAGGGTGTGAGCGTACTGCCCTGGAGCCCGCTGGCCCGCGGCCGCCTCACCCGCGACTGGGGCACCGTCACCGAACGCAGCGCGGGCGACAACTTCGGCAGCCGGCTCTACCAGGAGGGCGACCGCACCATCGTCGAGGCGGTCACCCGGGTCGCGAACGACCGGGGCGTGCCGCGCGCCCAGATCGCCCTGGCCTGGCTGCTGCACCGCGACACGGTGGCGGCGCCCATCGTCGGCGCGCCCAAGCCGCGGCACATCGAGGACGCGGTGGCGGCGGTCGAACTGACCCTGAGCGAGAAGGATATCGAGGAACTGGAGCAGCCCTACACGGTCCGCCCGATCGTGGGCCACTGACCTAGTGCGGCCCGTGCGGTGCCGTGAACTCGGTGCCGCACGGGCCCGCGCCCGCGCTCTCCGGCAGCACGATCGGCTCGCCCCGCATCGACAGCGTCCGGTAGTAGCCGCCGATCCGCTCGGCCGACCGTCCCACGTAGTGGCCGATGAACGAACGCCGGAACCGGTCGGCGCTGCGGTTGGGTTGCGAGCCGTGCACCAGGCTGCCGTTGAAGAACAGCACGTCCCCCGGCGCCATGTCGACCGGCACCGTCCGAAGCCCCGGCGGCGGGGGTACGAACTCCCGCGCGAAGGACACGCCCGGGTCCGCCTCCTCGGGGCAGAACAGCTCCATCCGATGGGTGCCGGGCACCACTTCGAGACCGCCGTTCTCCCGGTCGATCGCCTCGCACGCGAGCCACGCCGCCACACAGGTGCCCGGCTCGACCCGCAGATAGAAGTTGTCCTGGTGCAACGCCTGTCCGCGGGCCCCGGGCGGCTTGAAGTAGAACATGCTCTGCGCGGCCAGCACCTCCTCGCCCAGCAGCTCCTCCAGCACCGCGCGCAGCCGGGGGTCGAGCAGCGTCCGCAGTGCCGGCTCGTCGATCTCGTGCGGCTGCATCACCCGCGGATACGCCCCCAGCGGGTCGCCGTCCGCCGCGCGCGGCTCGAAATGCCCCGGCACCGGACCCGCCGAGCGCAGCGCCGCGAACCGCTCGCACAGCCGGTCGGTCTCGTCGCGCCCGAACAGCCCGCGCACGACCAGGAACCCGTCCTCGCGGAACCGCCGGAGCCCGGAGGTGATGTCCGTGGCTGTCATGCGCGCACTCCTTCGGTGGGGGCCGTCCGTACGTCACGCTAGGCCGACGCCCGTGCCAGGAGGATGCCCATGCGTGCTGACGGATTGCCCAGGACTGCTGCCGGTGACCCGGCCCCGCCGCCCGGTCTGGTGGTCGTCGGGCGGTTCGACCAGTCGCCCGGGTACGTCGTGCACCGGCCCGCCGGAGCGGACAGCTGGCTGTTCACCTGGACCACCGGCGGCCACGGCGAGGTGCGCCAGGGCGCGGCCGGGACCCGGGCGTCCCCCGGTGACCTGGTGGTGCTCGCCCCCGGCGTCCGGCACCGCTACGGCGTCGCGCCCGGCGCCCGGCACTGGCGGTTCTGGTGGGCGCACTGCCAGGCGCGCCCCAACTGGCAGTCCTGGCTGCGCCCGTACGCCGCCGGGGACGGGCTGTACGTCGTCTCACCCACCCCGGACGCGCCGCGCGGCCGGATCGAGGCGGCGTTCCGGCGGATGCTCGCCGACGCCCGCTGGACCGGGACCGGGGCGCCGCCCGAGCACGGCGACGAGGCCGACCGGGTCGCCGTGGCACACGGCTCCGCGGCCCGCGAACTCGCCCTGTGCGCCCTGGAGGAGGCCGTCCTGCTGGCCGCCGCCACCGCGCGCACGCAGGTGCCGCTTCCCGGTTCCGACGACCGGGTGCGCCGCGCGGAGGCGCTGATCGCGGCCGACCCCGGCGCCCCGCACACGGTGGCCTCGCTCGCCGCGCGGGTGGCCCTGTCGCCCTCCCGGTTCGCCCATCTGTTCACCCAGCAGCTCGGCCGGTCACCGATGCGCGCGCTGCGGGAGGCGCGGCTGCGACACGCCGCACGGCTGCTGGAAGCGACCGACCTGTCCGTGGAACGCGTCGCCGCGGCCTCCGGATTCGCCAGCCCATTCCACTTCAGCCGCGTCTTCCGCGCCCGCTACGGAACACCGCCCGGCGCCTACCGGGCCGACGGCCCAAAGGTTGGCGGCACGGACCCGGGAGCGCCGGAGCCGTGATTTGCCGTGGCACGACCGGTCGAACGTGCCTGCTCAATGGTTCGGGAGGAGCCCGTCGACGCTTATTGAATACGGTTGTCCCGCCCGACTGCGATACGCGTCGGGCCTTTACTGACACAAGTTCAATTCCGAGTGTCGCGCACTCAATGCACAAAACCGCGGGAAGGCTTGTTCCGCGCTGCTGACCTGTGCAAAGGTGTGCCTCGCTCCCTTGTGTCGCAGGCTCCGGAAGAGCCGCGCCCGGAGCATACCCCTAGGTATGGACCATCGAATGCCGCATGCCCTCCGGAGGAATGCCGCCGTGCATGACGCAGGCTCGCCGAATTCCGCAGGAAACGCCCAGCCCCTCGAATTGACGGACGCGCAACTGAGCGCCGAACTCAAGAAGTGGACCGGCGCGTCGCCCGCACTCCAGCCGGTGGGCGAACTGCTCGACCGGCACTGGGCGGCGGGCTTCGCCTACGCGCGGCTGTGCACCAGCACGGCACGCGCCGCCGGAATGCTGACCACCGCGGCGTTCACGCGGCTCTTCGGACAGACCCTGCGGCAGACCGGACCGACCTCGGCGTGGCGTCCCCAACTCCTCGTCACCGTGCGGCGCGTCGCGGGGGAGTGGGACACCGACCAGCGGCGCGAACTGCTCCACCCCGAGCTGCTGTCCGCGGGTGCGGACGGGGAGCGCGCCGTCGCCCGGCTGCTGCCCCCGGCCCACCGGCGCCTGCTGTCCGGCGCCTTCCAGCGGCTGCCCCAGTCGGCCCGCTGTCTGCTCTGGCACACCGAGGTCGAGGCCGAACCTCTGGACGTACCCGCGGCACTGCTCGGCCTGGACGAGGCGGGCGCCCGCGTCGAACTCGGCCGCGCCCGCGACCGGTTGCGCGAGGAGTGCCTCCAGGTCCACCGCGAGCTCGCCCCCGACCAGGAGTGCCGCCAATACCTGCGGCTGCTCGACGTCACCTATCGGCGCGGCGGCATCGGGATCGACCCCGACCTGCGCGGGCACCTCGACCACTGCGGCCACTGCCTGGACACCGCCGACCAGTTGAACTGCTTCAACCTGGGCCTCGGCCTGCCCCTCGCCGAGGCGGTTCTCGGCTGGGGCGCCCGCGAGTACGTGGAGTCCCGGGCGCTCAGCGCCGACGACGCGAGCGTGCCCGAGGAGGCCGCGGCCATGATGGGGGAGGACTTCGGCGCCGGCCACGCGCCCGAAGCGCCCCCGGCCGCCCCACGCGCCTCGTGCAGCCGTACCGCCCGCAAGGCGGCCCGCCGTGCCGTGCGGCGCCGCAATCTCACCGTGGCCGTGCTGACGGTCGGCACCCTGGTCCTGGTCCCGCTGCTGCTGTGGTCCGCCCTGGGCTCCGAGGACGACACCGCCCCGGCCGGCCCGGGCGGCAGGACCGAGGCGGCCGGTTCCGCGAGCCGTACGCCCACCGCCGGCCCGTCGTGGGCCGGGGCCAAGGAGGCGGCCAAGGGCACGCTGACCGGGCGGCTGCACAACCTCGCCTCCGGGCTGTGCGTCGGCGTGGTCGGCGGCAAGGCCGTCAAGGGCGCCGAGACCGAACTCGTGAAGTGCTCCGCGCGGGCCGGACAGCAGTGGGTGTACGAGACCGACGGCCTCCTGCGCAGCGCCGCCGAGCCCGATCTGTGCCTGGACTCCCGGCTCGGCTACTCGGTACGGCTCTCGGCCTGCACGGACACCCGTGACGTCCGCTACGACTTCACGCTCCAGGGCGCCCTCGTCCCGCGCTGGGACCAGGACCTCGCCCTGACGCCCGCCGCCACCGACGGTTCCGGCGCCCTGGTCCTCAAGACCCGCAAGGACGACTCCGCCCAGCGCTGGGTGATCGACACCTCAAGACCCGAGCTCCAGCTCCAGGCGGTCAACTGGGACGCGCCCGCGACCACCCCGCCGGCGCCGGCCCCCAAGCCCACGCCCACCCCGTCGAAGACCCCGAAGGCCACGCCGTCCCCGACCCCGACCCCCACCACGACACCCTCACCCAGCGATTCCTGCTCGGCGGACCCGTACTCCTGCTGGGACGACGACAACGACTGGGGCGACGGCTCCTGGGGCGGCGGCCACGGCGGCGGACGCCACTGACCGTCAGGGCCCCGAGCCGGGGGCGAACACCGTCAGCCGCACCGTGGACGCGTTGCCGGACACCGGCACCGCACCCGCCGTCCAGTCCACCTCGATCGGCTCGCGCTCATCGGGCGGGGTCACCAGCAGCCCCGCCGGACGGGCCGTACGCGCCCCGCTGATCTCCGGACTGGCGTACGACAGACCGGCCCAGGCGCTGTCGCCCGGTGCCAGGGTCACCCGGCTCGGCTTGCCGGGAGCGCGCTCGGGGTCCGGGCCGAGCTGCCGGCCGGAGGCGTCCACGAAGGCGGCGCCCGGATAGCCGTACACCGTGCAGGTGCGCGCCGAGGCGTTGGTCAGCACGATCGGGAAGTTCCGCTGCCCGGCGCCCGGATCCATCCGGCCGACCTCGGCGCGCAGTTCGGCGGTGCGACAGCGGGAGGACGGCGCGGCGGCCCCGGCCGGCGAGGGGGACGCCGCCGGCCGGGTGGGTGTGGACTGCTCACCGGGGGAGACCTCGGTGCCGGGCGGGCTCGTGGTCCGGTCGTGCGTCGTGGGCGTCGTCGGCCGGGGAGCGGTCGTCGTGCCATCGGTGCCGCCGCAGGCGGTGAGCGCGCCGAGCAGGGCCACGGCGCTCGCGAGCAGGGCGGTCCGGTGCGGGGACGAGGACGTGTTCGCCATGTTCTCCACGCTCCTGAGGGTTCGTCACATTCCCGGGTGTCCCGCCGAGGACAGGAGAAACCCGCACAGCGTACGCCCGTTCAGACCTCGTCGAGGAGGCTCAGTTCGGCCCAGATCGTCTTGCCGTTGGGGGTGTGCCGGCTGCCCCAGCGCTGGGTGAGCTGGGCGACCAGCAGCAGGCCACGGCCGCCCTCGTCCCAGGTCTTGGCCCGGCGCAGATGCGGGGCCGTGTGGCTGGCGTCGGACACCTCGCAGATCAGGGTCGCCGCGTCATGGATCAGCCGGAGCCGGATCGGCTGGGAGCCGTAGCGGATCGCGTTGGTGACCAGTTCGCTCACCACCAGCTCGGCCGTGAACGAGGCCCCGCTCAGCTGCCAGGCGGCGAGCTGCTCCACCGCCTGCTTGCGCATCGGCCCGACCAGCGCCGGGTCGGCCGGGATGTCCCAGGTGGCCACCTGGGAGGCGGGCAGGCCCCGGGTCCGGGCCAGCAGCAGGGCCACGTCGTCGGCGACGCCGCCGGGCGGCAGCAGCGCGTGCAGGATCCGGTCGCAGCTCTCCTCCAGCGAGCCGACGGGGCCGGACAGGGCCTCCAGCAGCAGCGCCTGGCTGGTGTCGACGTCGCGCTCGCGGTTCTCGATCAGACCGTCGGTGAAGAACGCCAGCACACTGCCCTCGGGCAGATCGACCTCGGCCGACTCGAAGGGCAGCCCGCCCAGCCCCAGCGGCGGACCGGCGGGCAGCTCGATCCGGCGGGGCGCGCCGGTGGGCGGCACCATCACCGGCGACGGCAGCCCGGCCCGGGCCAGGGTGCAGCGCCGGGACACCGGGTCGTAGACGGCGTACAGGCAGGTGGCGCCGACCTCGCCCGGGTCGCCCTCCCCGCCGGACTCCTCGGAGAGCCGCAGGACCAGGTCGTCCAGGTGGGTGAGCAGCTCGTCGGGGGCCAGGTCGATATCGGCGAGGGTGCGTACGGCGGTGCGCAGCCGCCCCATCGTGGCCGAGGCCTGGATGCCGTGCCCGACGACGTCCCCGACGCACAGCGCGACCCGCATCCCGGACAACGGGATCACGTCGAACCAGTCGCCGCCCACCCCGGAGCGGGCCGCCGGGAGGTAGCGGGAGGCCGCGTCCACGGCGGGAGTGCGCGGCAGCCCGCGCGGCAGCAGGCTGCGCTGGAGGGCGAGCGCGGTCTCGCGCTCCCGGGAGTAGCGGCGGGCGTTGTCGACGCAGACGGCCGCGCGCGCCGTGATCTCCTCGGCCAGCAGGACGTCGTCGGGCGTGAACGGATCCGGCCGCCGGAACCGGGTGAGCACCGCGACCCCGAGGGTCAGGCCCCGGGCCCGGATCGGCACGGACATCGTGGAGTGGATGCCGTACTCCTTGACGCGTGCCCGGCGCGCCCGGTCCCGGCTCAGCCAGGCGTCGACATCGCCGGAGGGCACCGAGGCGACGACGGTGCGGCCTGCCGTCAGCGAGGCGGCCTGCGGGGACTCGGCCGGGTAGAGCTCCAGATGCCCCGGCTCGACCACGGCCTCCGGGCTGCCCGGGTTCACCGACCGGTGGGCGGCCCGGCGCAGCCCGACCGGCGTGCTGAGCGGCGGCTGGACCGTGGCGTCGCCGTCCGGGTCGAGCAGGTCGACGCTGACGAAGTCGGCGAGCGCGGGCACGCACACATCGGCCAGCTCCTGTGCCGTCCGGGTGACGTCGAGGGTGGTCCCGATGCGCACGCTCGCCTCGTTGACCAGCTGAAGCCGTTCCCGCGAGAGGTAGTTCTCGCTGAAGTCATGGGCGGCCAGGCATACGCCCCGCACCCGGCCCCCGGCGTCGGTCACCGGCGCCATCCGGGCCAGCCAGGCGTGCGCGCGGTCCTCACCGCCGGCCCGCATGTACGTCTGCACGTCCCGGGCCCGGCCGGTGGCCAGCACGCCCGCCATGTGCTCCTCCAGCTCCTCGCTCTGCGGCTTGCCGCCGATCTCGGAGATCCGGAGCCCCTGGATGCGCTCCTCGGGCAGCCCGATCACCTGGGCCATGGCGTCGTTGATCCGGCGCAGCCGCAGCCGCTCGTCGTAGACGGCGACGGCGCACGGCGACTGGGTGAGCGCGACCGTGGCCAGCGGATCGTCGGTGGAGTGGGCGTCGGTGGCCTCCAGCGGGGTGACCACGAGCCAGTGGCCGGGTGCGCCGTCCTGCGGTGGCCGGTGGTGGGCGAGCAGCCACACCCGCACCCGGTGGCCGTCCTGGTGGCGCAGCGGCAGCGTGCCGTCCCAACGCGGGCCCGCCGGGACGGGCACCCGGCCGTCGGCCAGCAGCTGCGCGGCGGGGCGGCCCACGACGTCGGCGGCCGGCCAGCCCAGCAGGCGCCGGGCCCCGGCGTTCCACTCCAGCAGCGTGCCGTGCTCGTCGATGACAGCCCGAGCCGTCGCGGCGTCGTCGATCGGGTCGTGCGGGGTCATCGTCGCCACTCCAACGCGGACACTCACAGTGACCGGTGGTCACGTGGGTTCCAGCCTAGTGCGTCCGGGCCCCGGACGGATGGGGGAAGCCCTGTGCGGGCGGTCGAACAGTCAAGGTCGAAATCCGGCCGTTATGCCACCGGAGGCGCAAGCGCTTTCTCCTGACCCTTGACGATGTCGCGCAGCTCCCCGTCAGAATCTGTGTGTTCACGATCAGTTGTGAGTACTTTTGGGCCCTGATGAGGGAGAGCCGCCGTGACGGTCACTCGCAGATCGGTTCTGATCGCCTCCACGGCCGCGCCGGCCGCGGGGGCGCTGCTGAGCACGCCGGCGCAGGCCGCCTCGGCCCGCTCGGGGCGCCGTGTCGTCCCATTGCGTGACGGCTGGCGGTTCGCCCTGGTCGACGCGACCCACACCCTGCCCGCGTCGGTCGAGGTGCAGGTGTGGGACGGAAGCCGGTACGTGCCGGTCGAGGGAACGGCCGTGGAGTGGGCCACCGCGTCGGACACGCCGTCCGCCATCACCTTTCACGCTGTACGCGGCTCCCGGCTCCGACTGACCTTGACGAGCGCCTACCCGGGCGAGGCGAGGGGAGCGGTACGGATCAGCAAGCTCGACATCCCAGCGGCCTGAGGAGCGTCAAGGTCCGGACGACCGGTTCGACAACTCCCCCAGGGGCGCGGGGAACTGCGCGACCAGCCACAACGCACGCGCACCCGCCGAGGAAGCACAAGCCGCACCCGCCCATAGGCGAACTTTCGTCCCGTCCGGACCGTTGACGCCATGTCACACCGCCCACAAGCATGTCCTGCGTCCGCATCTGGGAGCGCTCCCATGGGAGCGTAAACCCGTACCTCCCCCCGAGGAGCCCAGACGTGAAACGCCGCAGAACCACCCTGCTGTCCCTGACCGCCCTGCTGGCGGCGGGACTCACCGCACTGCCCGCCGGGCAGGCCGGCGCCGAGGAGGTCGAGCAGCTCAAGAACGGCACCTTCGACACCACCACCGAGCCCTGGTGGACGACGAGCAACGTCACCGCGGGACTGTCCGACGGACAGCTCTGCGCGGACGTCCCCGGCGGCACCACCAACCGCTGGGACGCCACCGTCGGCCAGAACGACATCGCCCTGGTCAAGGGCGAGTCCTACCGCTTCTCCTTCCGCGCGAACGGCTCGCCCGAGGGGCATGTGGTGCGCGCGATCGTCGGCCTGTCGGCGGCGCCGTACGACACCTGGTTCGAGGTGTCGCCGGAGCTGAGCGTCTCCGGGAACGCCTACTCGTACACCTTCACCGCACCCGTCGACACCGCCCAGGGCCAGGTCGCCTTCCAGGTCGGCGGCAGCGCGGACCCCTGGCGGTTCTGCGTGGACGACGCGTCGCTGCTCGGCGGTGTGGCGCCCGAGCCGTACGAGCCCGACACGGGTCCGCGGGTCCGCGTGAACCAGGTCGCCTATCTGCCCGCCGGGCCCAAGAACGCCACCCTCGTCACCGAGGCGACCGAGCGGCTGCCCTGGCAACTGCGGGCCGCCGACGGGGCCGTGCTGGCCCGCGGCTGGACCGTCCCGCGCGGCACCGACGTCTCCTCCGCCCAGAACGTCCACTCCCTCGACTTCGGCCCCTACCGCAAGCGCGGCAGCGGGCTCACCCTGGTCGTCGACGGCGAGACCAGCCGCCCCTTCGACATCGACGCGGGCGTCTATGAGCGGCTGCGGCTGGACGCGGCGAAGTACTATTACACCCAGCGCAGCGGCCTGGCGATACGCGATGACCTGCGCCCCGGTTACGCCCGCCCCGCGGGCCATGTCGGCGTGGCACCCAACCAGGGCGACAGCGCCGTGCCCTGCCAGCCCGGCGTCTGCGACTACACCCTCGACGTGACCGGCGGCTGGTACGACGCCGGTGACCACGGCAAGTACGTCGTCAACGGCGGTATCTCGGTATGGGAGCTGCTCAGCACCTACGAGCGCGCCCTGCACGCCCGCACCGGCGACCCGGCGAAGCTGGGCGACAACACCCTCGCCATCCCCGAGAGCGGCAACAAGGTGCCCGACCTGCTCGACGAGGTCCGCTGGGAGCTGGACTTCCTGCTGAAGATGCAGGTCCCGGAGGGGCAGCCGCTGGCCGGGATGGCCCACCACAAGATCCACGACGAGCAGTGGACGGGCCTGCCGCTGCTGCCGAGCGACGACCCGCAGAAGCGTGAACTGCATCCGCCGTCCACCGCGGCGACCCTGAACCTGGCGGCGACGGCGGCCCAGGCGGCGCGCCTGTACAAGCCGTACGACCGGGAGTTCGCCGCGAAGGCCCTGTCGGCGGCGCGCAAGGCGTGGGCGGCGGCGCTCGCCCACCCCGACCGGTACGCCTCCGAGAGCGACGGCATCGGCGGCGGCACCTACGCCGACAACAACGTCACGGACGAGTTCTACTGGGCGGCGGCCGAGCTGTATCTCACCACCGGCGAGCGGGAGTTCGCCGACCGCGTCCTCGACTCACCCGTCCACACCGCCGACATCTTCGGCGCCCTCGGCTACGACTGGGCCCGGACGGCCGCCGCGGCCCGCCTGGACCTGGCGACCGTGCCGAGCAGGCTGCCCGGCCGGGACAAGGTGCGCCAGTCCGTGACCAAGGGAGCCGACCGCTACCTGGCCACCCTGAGGTCACAGGCGTACGGCATGCCCTACGCCCCCGAGGGCAACCTCTACGACTGGGGCTCCAACCACCAGATCGCGCACAACGCCGTGGTCATCGCCACCGCCTACGACATCTCGGGAGCCTCGAAGTACCGGGACGGCGCCGTGCAGAGCATGGACTACCTCTTCGGCCGCAACGCGCTCAACATCTCCTATGTGACGGGCTACGGCGAGGTCAACGCGCAGAACCAGCACGCGCGTTGGTACGCCCACCAGCTCGACCCGAACCAGCCGAACCCGCCCAGGGGCACGCTGGCGGGCGGGCCCAACTCCAGCATCCAGGACCCCTACGCACAGAGCAAACTCCAGGGCTGCGTCGGCCAGTTCTGCTACATCGACGACATCCAGTCCTGGTCGACCAACGAGCACACCATCAACTGGAACTCGGCGCTCACCCGACTGGCCTCCTTCGTGGCGGACCAAGGATGACCCGCTGAGTCCGCTAGGGCGGCACACTGGGCGGATGAACTCGCCCTTACCGCAAGCGGATCCCCGTCGCACGAGCGCCGTCGTAGTGGGCCTGGACTCCTACGAGGCGGGGGCGCACTGGGCCATGGACGGCCCGGTGTCCGACGCGCTGCGGTTCGCGGACTGGTTCCTCGACCGGGGTGTGCCGCCCGAGCGGATCACCGCACTGCTCTCCGCGCCGCCCGGCCGGCCAGGCGCCGTGCCCGAGGTGCCCTACGAGGTCCTCGGCGCGGACCGGGCCACCGTGCACCGCACCCTGCTGCGGACGCTGGCGGCGGAGCAGAGCGAGCTGCTGTGGGTCGTGTGGGGCGGGCACGGCGTGGTGGACGCCGAGGGCAGACGACTGCTCTTCTACGCGGACGCCACCGAGACCGACGCGCTGAACCTCGACTTCGACGCGCTGCTCGCCTACTACCGCGCGGCGCCCCGGCACCCCCGCCAGATCTGGCTGGTCGACGCCTGCCAGCAGCTGCACAACCCCTGGCGCGGCCGCCGCCAGCTGCCTCGCGAGGACTACGGCACCCCGATGCCCCGGCGGGCCCGCGACCAGGCGGTCCTCTTCGCCGCCCGGCCGGGCGAGGCGGCGGCCAACCTGTCCGGCGCCGGGACGGGGCTGTTCAGCCGGGAGGCGCTGGCGGTGCTCACCGACAACGAGGCGGTGGGCACAGGCTGGCCACCCGACGCCGGCCTGCTGATGGACCGGCTGCGGGACCGGTTCACCCGACTGCGCGCCGAAGGGCTCGCGGCGCAGACCCCCACCTATGTCTGGTCCCGCACCTGGGACGGCGACGAGGGCCAGCTCCTGTCCCGAGGCCGCGCCGAACCCCTCGGCGCCGAGTACCCCGACCTCCCCGTGGAGCGGCTGGGCGTCCTGACGGACGCTCTGCTCAAGGTCGAGGAGTTCGTCGAGCCCCAGGGCCGCGAGGAGATCCTCGGCCTGCTCAGAATCGGCGTCCGGGCCGCCGTCCCCCGGCACAACCGCCCCCGCCTCGACACCATCAGCATCCTGCGCACCTGCGCCCGACGGCCGGGGGCGCTGCGGGAGTTGGCGGAGGCGGTGCTGCTGTGTGCCGGGGGGAGCGCGGAGGCGGAGCTGGCGCATCGACTGATCGTCGAGGCGTCTGCCTGAAGCCGCCCCGCGTCCCTTACGATCGGGTCCCATGTACGAGTCCCGTGAGGCGTCGGAGCCCGGCGTCGAGTCCTGGCTGCCCCGCCTTTCCCACCTGTCGTTGGACGAACTTCCCGAGGTCGGTCCTGCCGCCCTGCGGCCCGCGACGGACGCGCTGCTCGCCAGCGTCGACCGGCCGTTCAGCACCCGTGGCGGCAGCGAGCCCAGCTGAGGAGGAAGTGTTCGTGCCCACGTCAGGTGATGCCGCCGAGGAACCCGGGAACCCCGCGCAGGACGGCACCTTGCGGCCGCACCGTCTCGACGAACCCACCTTCGCCGGACTCTGCTCCGCCGGGGAATCCCTCCGGGCGACGCACGCGCTCCTGGACGCCGAGTACAGCAGGCGGCTGTTGCTGCTGCGCGTCCTGGTCGACGAGGTCGCTGCCCGCCCGGCCGCGGCCGGCCCGCTCGCCCCGGTGCGCGCGGCCTGGGAACTGCTCGCGCGGTCCCAGCGCCGGAGCCCCCGGGCGGTGCACCGGCTGCTGATGGACCCGCAGACCGGGCTGTGGGCGGCCCAGGTGCTGCGCCGGCTGCGCGGCACGCAGGACGCCGACGGGCCGCTCTGGTCCGACGTGGGCCGGCTGCACGCCCTGGCCGCCGCCGCTGCCGTGCGCGCCGGACTCGACTTCCGGATCCTCGTCCCGGCGCGCGAGGGCGCGGTGCTCCTCCCGAGCCTGGGCCGGGCGGAGTCGGGCGTCGCCGAGCCGTGGGGCGTGGCCGAGGTGAGCGGGCGCGACGGGACGGCCCGGATCCGGTACGAGAGTGATGTCGTGGACATGCCAGTGGACGCCCAGGACGCGCCGGGCTGGTCGGGCCTGCGCCGACTGACTCTCAGCCACCAGGGCCTCACCCTCGACCTCACGCTCGACGACCTGGCCCGCTACCCCGTCATCGCCGGCACCCCCGGCCCCGACCGGCTCGACGAGCCGCGGCTGCGGCACTGGCGGCGCGGCCTGGAACGGGCCTGGGCGCTGCTGGTCGAGGACCACCGCGAGAGCGCCGAGGCCCTCGCCGCCGGGCTGTCCTCCCTCGTACCGCTGCCGCCCGCCGACCGCTTCCGGCCGCGCAGCGCCTCCGCCTCCGAGGCGTTCGGCTGCGTGACCATGTCCGCGCAGGACACCCGAGTCCCCGAGGACGAGGCCGCGTCGGAACTCGCGGTCACGCTGGTCCACGAGTTCCGGCACACCCTGCTCAACGGCCTGATGCACCTCACACCGCTGGCCGCCGAGGACTGCCCCGACCTGTTCCGGGCACCTTGGCGAGACGACCCGAGACCCCTGACCGGTGTTCTGCACGGAGCCTTCGCGTTCTCCGGCGTCGCCCGCTTCTGGCGGACCCGCGTCGCCCGTGACAGCGGCAGCGCACGCGAGCGTGCCCGCTTCGAGTACGCCCTGTGGCGGCGCGAGTCCCGGGCCACCCTGGAGGTGCTGCGCGGCCATTGCGCGCTGACGGAGACCGGCCGCAGGCTGGTGAACGGCCTGCTCGCCGATCTGAGTTCCTGGGACGCCGATCCGCTGCCCGAGCCGACGCTGACCCTGGCCGCCCAGGCCGCCGCCCATCACCGGGCCGCCTGGCGCGCCCACCACCTGGTGCCGGACGAGGCGACGGTGGGCGCGACCGCGGACTCCTGGCTGCGCGGCTCCGAGCCACCTGTGCTCGCTGCCGAGGAGACTGGCAGCGTCGTCACCGACCCCGCGGGCTGCCGTATCGACGCCTTCGCCCACCTGGTCCGCCTGCGGATCGCCGACCCGCACGCCTTCGCCGTCGCCCGCGGCGGCGGCCCCCGGCCGAACGGCGTCACCCCGGCCGACGTGGCCCATGTGGCGGGCGACCTGGCCGAGGCCGCGACCCGGTACGCCGAGGAGGCGGCACGGCCCGCCTCCTGGGGCGGACTCGGGCTGCTCCTCGGCACCGGGCGGCCGGAACTGCTGCGCGCCGTCTCCCGTTCGGTGACCCGGAGTTCGGGGCGGACCCCGTCCCCGGCGGAGCTGGCCCGCTGGCTGGCCCGCGCCTGAGACACCGGAGCGTGCTCAAAGAGGCAGCGGATCGATGTCGCAGTCCGCGCGGTGCTCCCAGTCCACGGCCTGACGCACCGCCGGATGATCGGCCCCGAGTGCCCGGTTGAGTCGTTCCGCCGTCGCGCTGTGCAGCCGCTCCGCCTCCTCCCGGTCACCGAGGGCCCGCAGATCCAGCGGGAGGTTGGCGGCGCAGGCGAGAGTGGAGGGGTGCTCCTCCCCGAGGACCTCCGAGGACAGGGCCAGGGTCCGCTCGTCCAGCTCCCGGGCGGCCGCGTACCGGCCGAGCGCGTACCGATCGCTCGCCAGGTTCGTCGCGCACACCAGGGACGAGGGATGGCGCTCGCCGAGGACCCGGTGGAGGTCCTCCAGTGCCCGCTCGTCCATGGCGTGCGCGGCCTCCGGGTCGCCCAAGTGCCGCTGCGTGACGGCGAGATCGACCTCGGCAGCCAGGGTGTGCGGATGGGCGCGGCCGTAGGTCTGCGTGTACTGGGCGTGGATGCGGGCGCCCAGGTCCCGTGCCGTGGTCAGCTCGCCCGCGTGCCGCAGATCGATCGACAGCTCCAGCGTCGACGCCATGGAGCCCGGGTTGTTCTCGCCGTACCGGCCGACGAGCTCCTCCCGGGCCCGCGCGGCCGTCTCCCGCGCCTCCGCGTGCAGGCCGGACTTGCGCAGCGCGACCGCCAGGTGCCGGACGTTGGACAGGGTGAACGGATTGACCTGGCCGAGCAGCCGGGCGCATCGCTCGGTCAGCTCGCGCTGATGGGTCAACGCCTTGTGGTAGTCGCCCAGTTCACGGTTGTCGAGGATGACACTGAGCCAGGTCACCAGGCTCAGGATGTGGTCCTGGCCGTAGAGCTGCTGCTTGCTGTGCCAGGTCCGCGCGTCCAGCTCCCGCGCCCGCGCGAAGTGCCCCGCGAGCCGGAGGCTGACCCCCAGGTTGTGGGCCGCCCGCAGGGTCTCGGGGTCCTCCTCCCCGAGCAGGCGCAGATAGCGCTCGTGCACCGACTCGGACAGCTCCAGCGCGGCCGCGAAGTCGCCCTTGACGCGCTGGCTCACCGCCACGTTCCCGAGCGCGTCCAAGGTGTCCTCGTGATCCTCGCCGACGGTGCGCCGATAGGCCGCCAGCACCCGGTCGTTGACGGCGGCCGCCTCCGCGTAGCGGCCCATGCTGAGCAGCACGGCCCCCTTCCACTTGGACACCTCCAGCGTCTTCGCGTCGTCCTCCCCGCCGTCCTGCCGCCAGGACTCGTAGGCGGACCGGGCCAGGTGCAGGGCAGCGTCGAAGTTCCCCCAACGCAGCAGGTAGAGAACCTCGTTGATGATGAGCGTGCGCACGTACGGGTCGGTCGAGCCGACCGCCTCGGAGACGATCAGATGCGCGTACAGCTCGCCGTAGCGCGGCCAGTGATTGGCGTTGTGCGGGTCGTTGGGGTCGTTGGCGGCCAGCAGCAGATGGACGCCGTCACGCATGCGCCGCCGCTCGGAGTCCGTCATCCTGGCGACCATCGCGGTCTGCACCAGCCGGTGCATCTGGAGGGAGTTGGCGCGGAAGTCGAACCGGGCCAGGGAGTACCGGCCGATCTCGCGGATGGCCTGGCCGAGGCGGATCGGATCGCGCAGCACCCGGTCGAGTTCCGGGGTGATCGGTGCTCCCGGGCGGCCCGAGAAGAGATTGCGCGAGATCGACTCGGGCGCGCAGAAGGCGCACAGTTGCAGCAGTTGCATGGCCGCGGGGTTCTTCGTCTCCAACTGGTCGAGTGAGACGTTCCAGGCCGCGATGACCGGCAGTTGGTAGTCGAGGGGGGCCGCCAGACCCAGCAGGTCGACCTGCTTCTCGTCCAGCAGGCGCAGGTACTCGTCCGCGGGCATCCCGGTCTCGGCCCGCCAGGCGGCGGCCTGTTCGATGGCCAGCGGGAGATCGCCGAGCGCCGTCGCGAGCCGGTCGGCCTCGTCGTCGGTGATGTCCGGGCCGCGCCGCCGCAGCAGCTCCACGCTCTCCTCCCGCCGGAAGACGTTCACCTCCAGCGGCTTGGCCACGCTCGCCCACTGCGGATTGCGCGAGGTGACAAGGACATTGCCCCGGCCGCCCAGCGGGAAGTAGGGGCGCACCGTCTCGGGACTGTCGGCGTTGTCGAAGACCAGCAGCCAGTTGTCGTACGGCTCACCGCGGCGCAGCGCCTCCAGGACCGCGTTCACCGACTAGGAGGCGTCGCTCCCGGCCTCCAGGCCGAGCTGCGGGGCCAGTTCCACCAGGGACAGCGCGATCTGGGCGGTGCGCTCGGCGGAGATCCACCAGACGACGTCGTAGTCCCCGAGATGCCGGTAGACGTACTCCACGGCGAGCATCGACTTGCCGACCCCGCCCATGCCGTGCAGCGCGTTGGGCAGCACTGCGGTCGCCTTCTCCTTGCGCAGCCTGCGATGGAGGGCGTCGAGCAGCTCCTCGCGGCCGGTGAAGTTGGGGTTGCGCGGCGGTACATGGCCCCACACCGCCGGAGTGCTGCGGCCGCGCCGCTCGGGCTGCGGGGGCGCTCCGGACGGGACGTCGGTGCGCGGCTGCTTGCTCGGCTGGTTCACCAGGTCCTCCTGCTTCCGCAGGTGCGAAGGGGGTGGGGCGGACGTCCGGACGGCGGGCGTCCCGGGCGCGGCGGTCAGCTGCTCCAGCGCCCGCGCCTGCGCGGCGTGCGGGCCCGACAGCGCGTGCAGTACGGCGATCTGCGGCTCGGCCCAGGCGCGCGCCTCGGCGTCCCTCCCGAGCGGCCCGGACAGTTCCCGGCCCGCCAGCAGCTCGGGCACCTGCCACAGCCGGTGGGCGGACCGGCCGAGGGCCTCGCCGACCAGGCCGACGACCTGCCGGAGGTCCTCGGTGCGCCCGGCGGCCAGGAGTTCACCACGGACACCCGGCGCGAAGTCGTACGCGAGGGGCGGGCCGTCGGCCGGGGACGGGCCGGTGCGCGGGTGGATCAGGCGGTGGGTGAGCAGTTGGGTGAAGTCGACGATCCGCGCCTCGGGGCGCAGCCGGGTCAGCACCCGCCTGATCAGTGACACCGCGAGCGGGGTGGCGGCGAGCAGGGTGGCGAGTCCGAGCACGTCGGGCGTGACCGAGCGGCGGAAGGCGGCGACGCGTTCGCCGGGCCCGCGGTCGCGGTGCGCGGGCGGCGGGGCCTCCGGGTGCGGGGTGGCGAACGTCAGGGGGAGCCGGGTCCAGGTGCCCCGGGCCGCGGTGACCAGCCGTACCCAGGACTCCACGCCCCGGGGCGCCAGCTCCAGGACCGGAACGGGGAGATACGGCCCGCCCTCCTCCGGCGCGCCGAGCCCGACCTGCCCCGGTCGGGTCCCGTGGCCGCGGTTCGGCGCACCCGGTCCCGCCGAGCGCAGCGACAGCGGCCAGGTGGGCACACCGGTCTCGGGCCAGGCGTGGTGGGGCAGCAGATGCACCACGGCCAGGGCGCCCGCGCCCGCCCACTGGTGCAGGGTCCGGGACCGGTCGCCGGTGCGCCAGCCGGGCGCGTTGCCGTCGGTGACCACGAGGGTCAGCCGCCCGCAGGAGGGGCCGCCGGGCGGCAGCGGGCCGAGCCGCCGGCGGTCCACCCGGCGGAAGACGCGCGAGCGCCGCAGCAACTCGGTGAACTCCACGGCCGTGTCGTGCCACACCGCCATCCCGGGATCGGGGTCCACCGCCACGACCACGTCCCAGGCCCGGTGCGGCCGGCGCTCGCGCAGTCCGCCGAGCGCCCGCAGGATGCCTTGCGGGTCGGTGATGTCCGTCCAGCGCGCGGACGGGACGCCCCGACCGTCCACGGCCGTCATGACCCCTCCATGGCGGCCCAGCTCCAGAGAGTGTCGAGGGCCGCGCTCCTTTCCTCCTCACCTTCCCGGATCGCGCCCAGGGCACCCGTGGCCACCAGGTGCAGGGCGTCCAGGAGCTGACCGGTCCGCGCCGGTTCCCCGGTGGCCCGGTCGACCAGGGCGTCCAGAATCTCCGACGGTACGGCCGGGAAGCGGGCCCTGGCCAGCTCGGCCAGCCCCTCCCGCGTCATCCGCGGCAGCTCCAGGCGGACGCAAGCGCGGACGAACCCGGTCGGCAGGTCGCGCTCACCGCCTGTCGTGGCGACGACGAGCGGCGGTTCATGGCACCGTACGAGCCCGTCGTGGACCGCCGCGATGCCGCCCGGCTCGCAGGTGTGGACCATGGTGTCGCCGGAGCCCAGGAGTTCGGGGACGGTGAACTCCCCGGTGTGCAGGACGGCCAGCAGCTCGTCGGGGAGGTCGAAGCCGCCCCGGTCGAGGTCGTCGACCAGGACGACCCGCGGTAATCGACGGGGGAGCAGCGCGGTGCCCAGCGGGCCGAGGCGTACTGCGCCGGGCCCGGCCGGTCCGTACAGGCCCTCGGCGAGGGTGCTGCCGCCGGTGACCGGCCAGCGCAGCACCGGGCCGAGCCCCAGCTCCCGGGCGATCCGGTGCGCGAGCGCCGACTTGCCCGCGCCGGGCTCGCCGCCCACCAGCAGCGGACGGCGCAGGTGGAGCGCGGCGTTGACGCGCGCCACTTCGTCGGGGTCCGGGGTCCGCGGCGCGCCCGGGGGCCCGAGGACCCGCGCGGCCGTCTCGTCCCGCACCGGGGCCGGAGGTTCGTCCGGGCCGCCGGAGTAGGCGCGCCAGGGCGGCGGGGCGGGCCAGCGGCGGTCCCGCTCGGCCGGGTCGAGCGGCCGGCCCGTACCCCGGTACAGCGACCAGGTGTCCATGGACGTGTCCTCCCTGCGCGGCGATGTCACAGCGGTTTGCGATCGGGGTCGTCCCACAGCACCGCGAGGTGCCGGCCGATGTGGTGCTCCGGCGCGCCTGAGCCGAGCGCGGCGGCCTGCCGGCGGAAGCGGGTGATGCGCGGCAGCAGCTCGGTGAAGCCACCGGCGAACAGATCGCTCAGCACCTGCCGGAACTCGGTCGTCGACTCGCTGGTGCGATGCCAGACCACCACCGGATAGCCCGTACGCAGCGCGGTCCGGAACTCCAGACAGCCGTGCGTACGGCCCTCCTCGGGGGGTTCGCTGAGCACGGCGGCGACATGTTCCTCGTCCAGCAGTCCGGCCACCACCCGGCTCGGGTGCTGGGGGCTGGTGTTCGGGATGCTCATGTAGACGGAACCGGCGGCCGGTTCCTGTCGCAGCTTCTGCCAGCGCAGCCGCCACCAGCCGTGCCAGCGCTGGTCCAGCAGCCGGTCCAGACTGCGGATCACCACCGCCGGATAGGTCATGCCGAGCGGCAGATGCGGATCCTCGGCGGCGTCCAGCGGCCAGGACTCCACGGGCAGGTTGATCAGTTCGAGGGGGAGCACGAACTCCAGCCGCAGTTGCCCGGGGCGGTCCCCCTCGGCCCGCTCCACCTCGGAGATCACCTCGCTGACCGTGCGCTGGAGATCGGTGAAGGCGATCACCGCGCTGTCCCGGCGCCGCCCGAAGTCCGGCCCCCGCGCGTCGGAGTGGAACCAGTACGACACGGTGTAGTGGCCCTCGTCGAAGGGTGCGGGCATGATCCGGATGGCCAGATGCTCGTCATGGATGGGGGGCTGCCGCTCGGCGGACCGGGCGTAACGTCTGCGGTCCAGGGTGTCCCCGAACTCCCAGCGCGCCGCGCGCCGCCGGTTGAGCGCGCGGATCTCCTGGCGCAGCGCCGTGTCCTCCAGCCACGCCGTCACCTCCTCCAGGTACGCCATCCACGGCGGCACCTGTTCCGGTGCGGTGTTCTGGCCCACCAGGTACAGGAAGTCCGACCAGGGGGTGGTGGAGTGGTCGGGCGGGGTGCGTAATCGGGACAGGGTCGCCCGGGACACCAGCCGCCACCGCTCGTCGGCGGGCAGCCGCAGGGACGTCAGGGCGTCCCCCAACAGGTCCCAGGACTCGGTGAACTCGCTCGGCAGGCCGCTCACCGCCCGCCACTCGTCGCCGAGCCGGAGCATCAGCCGCGACTCCGCCGAGCCGGGGTCCAGCAGGTCCAGGACGGCGGCGAGGCACGACACGCCGTCCGGCGTCCTCATACAGAGCCTGAGCAGGGCGACCCACTGACTGCGCGGTATGGAGTGCCGGGGGAGCCGGCCACCCCGCCCGAGCCGGTCGAGCACCAGATCCAGGAACTGTTCCCGGTCCTCCGTCGAGCGCAGACCGTCACAGCCCACCAGGACGTCCACGGCGGCGCGCCGTATCCGGTCCTCGATCTCCTCGCGCAAGGAGGCCCCCCTCCGGCGCCCCGCCCGAGGCGCGCTCCCTCGCCCTGCCCGGCGACCCGCTCGTACCGCCAGTGACACAAGATTAGGGGCCACGGACGCTGACGGAAGAGGATCGGCGGACAGGGCGGGCGCGTGCTAGGGGATCTCCGCCCGGGACTCGTGCTCCACGAACTCCTGGGGCCGTTCATGGGCCGTCAGGGTGTGCAGCCGGGCCTGGTCCAGGGGCTCGTGGAGTTCGACGTACTCGCCGTGCGGGAGGCGCTTGATGATGCCCGTCTCGCGGCCGTGGGCGACGAGTTCCCGGTCCCGGTGCTGGAGGCCGAGGCAGATCCGGCGGGTCACGACGAACACCACCACCGGCAGGACGAAGACCCCGATACGGATCGTCCAGGTCACCGCGTTGATCGAGAGATGCAGCTTGGTCGCGACGATGTCGTTGCCGCCGCCTGCCAGCAGGATCAGGTAGAGCGCGATCCAGGCCGCGCCCAGGCCCGTGCGGACCGGGTGGTTGCGGGGGCGGTCCAGGAGGTGGTGCTCGCGGTTGTCGCCGGTGAGCCGGGACTCCACGAACGGGTAGACGCCGATCAGGACCAGCAGCAGCGGGAAGACGACGATCGGGATGAGGACGCCGAGGGCCAGGGTGTGACCCCACAGGGTGATCTCCCAGCCGGGCATCACCCGCACCAGGCCCTCCGCGAAGCCCAGGTACCAGTCCGGCTGGGCGCCCGTGGAGACCTGGTCGGCGCGGAACGGGCCGTACACCCAGACCGGGTTGATCGTGGCCACCGCGGCGAGCACGGTGAGCGTGCCGAGGACCAGGAAGAAGAAGCCGCCCGCCTTCGCCAGGTACACCGGCATGAACGGGGCGCCCACGACGTTGCGTTCACTCCGGCCGGGGCCCGCGAACTGGGTGTGCTTGTGGTAGACGACCAGCAGGACGTGGGCGACGACGAGGGCCGCCATGATGCCCGGGATCACCAGGATGTGCAGCGCGTAGAAGCGGGCCACGATGTCCTGGCCGGGGAACTCGCCGCCGAACAGGAACATCGACAGATACGTCCCCACGATCGGGACGGCCAGCAGCGCGCCGTTGACGAACCTCAGGCCGGTGCCCGACAGCAGGTCGTCCGGGAGCGAGTAGCCGAACAGGCCCTCGAACAGGCCGAGGAAGAGCAGCAGCCAGCCGAACAGCCAGTTGATCTCCCGGGGCTTGCGGTAGGACCCGGTGAAGAAGTGCCGCATCATGTGCGTCAGCATCGCGGCGACGAACACCAGCGCCGCCCAGTGGTGCAGCTGGCGGATGAGCAGCCCGCCGCGCACGTCGAAGCTGATGTCGAGGGTGGAGGCGTACGCCTCGGACATGCGGATGCCGTTGAGCGGGAGGTAACTGCCCTGGTACGTCACCTCGTTCATCGACGGGTGGAAGAAGAGGGTGAGCCAGACACCGGTCAGGATCAGCACCACGAAGCTGTACAGACAGATCTCGCCCAGCAGGAACGACCAGTGGTCGGGGAAAACCTTGCGCAGGTACTTGCGGCCCAGCGCGTGGATGCCGAGACGGCCGTCGAACCAGTCGGCGACGCGCTCGCCCTTCGAGGCCCTGTTCACGCCTCCTCCTCTTCCTCGCCGCGCTCGACATGGCCGAGCTTGTCGGGGTTGCTGACGATGTACAGGCCCGAGATCCGGTCGCCCTCCGGGGTGAGGTCCATGACCATCACGGCGAACGGGGCGTCGCCGTCGAACAGCACCGCCGCGTCGTCGCCGTTGACGCGCCGGTAGCGCACGTCCAGGTCGCTCACACCGTGCTGGGCCGCGTGCCCGGTGAGCAGCCGGACCACCTTGTCCCGGCCCTGCACCGGCCGCAGCCCCGCCGGTTTGCGGTTGCCGCCGCCGTCCGACCAGACCGTGACGTCCGGCGCGAGGATCTCCATCAGCGCGGCGATGTCCCCGTCGAACGCGGCCCGCACGAACCGCTCCGTCGCCTCCCGCCGCACCCGCGGATGCGCCCGGTACCGCGGCCGGCGCGCGTGCACGTGTTCCCGGGCGCGCCGGGCCAGTTGCCTTACGGCCGCCGGGGTGCGGTCGAGGATTCCGGCGATCTCGGTGTGCGGGTAGCCGAAGACCTCGTTCAGCACGAACACCGCCCGCTCCAGCGGGGTCAGCGACTCCAGCACCACCAGCATCGCCAGGGAGACGGACTCGGCGCGCAGGGCCGGATCGTCCGCGCCGTCGTCGGTGGCGACCAGGGGTTCGGGCAGCCAGGGGCCGACGTAGGTCTCCTGGCGGCGGCTGATCGTGGCGCGGCGGCGCAGCGCGTGGTTGACGGCCGCCCGGACGAGGTACGCCCGTGGGTTGGCGACCTCCTCCAGCGGCTCGCCGCCGCCCCGGGCCGTCCAGGACAGCCAGGTCTCCTGGAGGACGTCCTCGGTGTCGGCGACGCTGCCGAGCACGTTGTAGACGACGCCGAACAGCAGCTCGCGATGGGCGAGGAAGTCTTCGGTCGCCTGGTCCAGCCGGTCGTCGGTGTCGGGAAGAGGGATCTCGGGCATTCGGGGGCCTCCGCAGCGGTGCGCTCACCACTGGGAGGCGTCGAGGGGGCCGGTTTGTGACACCGGAGCGGGGCAATGTGACCCAGCTCTCAGGATCCGCGGTGCCGCGATGCCGGGGGACGGCGCCCTCCCTCTCCGTAGGTACCGTAGGACACCTGTTCTGACCTGGGTGTATTTACGGGTAAGTACCCGCGCGGTACCGTGAGGCCATGCCAGCTCTCAACGTGGAGTTCAGCGACCGCGAGCTTGAGGACCTGCGGCAGATCGCCAAGGAACGCGGTACGTCGATGAAGGCGCTCGTACGGGAGGCCGCGGCGGCCGACATCGCCCGGCACCGGGCGCTCCAGGAAGGCGCTGAGGCCTTCCGCCGGTTCTTCTCCTCGCACGCCGACGAGTTCGCGGCCGCTTTCCCGGACGACGAACCACCCGCCAAGGGCGAGGGGCGGGCCGCCTGACCGATGGCACCCGTCATCCACATAGACGTGCCCTGGCTGCTCCAGCGGCACGAGGAGGTCCTGCCGGACCAGCCCACCATCAACGACTTCTCGGCGCTGGTCGCGGCCGTCGCCCGGCACCGCGTCGACCCGCCCCGGCTCGGCGTCAACTCCGACCCGGCCTGGCGGGCGGCCGCGTTGCTGCACACCCTCACCCTGCTCAAGCCCCTCCCCGCCGCCAACGCCCGCTTCGCCTGCGCCACCGCCGTGGCCTACATGTTCGTCAGCGGCGCCGGCATCGATCCCCCCTACGGCGCCCTCGTCGACCTCGCCCGGGACCTGATCGACGGCAAGACGGACATCTTCGGCGCCGCCGACCGCCTGCGGTCGTGGCAGATCTGAGCACCGAGCCGGGCCCCCGGCAGTCCGCCGTGTTCGAGTCGGTCACCTGGGCGGCGCCGTGCCCGGAGTGCGGAGCGGAGCTGGAGTGCCATGGCGTCCAGGCCCTCGTGACCGGACGTCCGCGGTGGGACGTCGAGTCGGTGTGCTCCGCCTGCGGATTCGCGCTCGCCGCGTGCGGAGGGGAACTGCCGGTGGAACGGCGGGAGCAACTGCTCGCCGTGCACGGACCGGCGCGGCTGCGCGTGAGTGATCCGCGGGCGCGGCACGTCCTGATCATGCGGGTGCTGCGGGCCGGGACGGGACTGGACCTGGTGAGCGCCAAGGCCGAGGCGCGCCGTGTGGTGAGCGGGGAGTACTCGGGCACGTCGGCCGAGATGGAGTATCTGGCCGGAAAGCTTCGGGCGTGCGGTGTCGGTGTCGCCGTCGTTCGGGGGTAGGCGGCGGCCGCCGGCCCTGTCTGGCGTCCTCGGGGCCGCCGACCGAGGGCGGGAGGAACGGGGTCGGCGGCCATTTCGCGCGGGAGAGCCGCCGTCCTGCGCGGGGCCTTCCGAGGGGCCGGTTCCAGTTCAGCGCGTGCGTGTCCGTGCGGGGAGAGTGCGTCGTGGCCGGGTGCGGGTGCGTGATTCACACGGGGCGCAGAGCAAAGCCGAAAGTCGGTGCGGGTGACGGGAGTTGCCATCGTTTCTGACTATCTTTCAAAGGTGCGGATGTTGCCCGAGTGCCTTGTTGGGCGAGATGTCATGTGCAAGGGTTAAGTGCCCGTGCGGGGGTAAAGCCGGGTCGCATTCGTACCGATGGGGGATCGGGTCCGGATGGGGTTTGGTGAATTCGCACTCCCCGCGCTGTTCTCTGTGCGTGGGAAGGAATCTGCTCAGTGCCCACCCCCCACCCCCCTCGCCCCCCTTACCCCCCGCCCGCCGACGTCCCCGAGGAATCGGACAACGGCCTCGCCGCCCGCCTGAGAGGCAGACCGGACGGCGAGACGGCCACCACCGTCGCCCTGTTGACGGCACGGCACTGGCAGCCCGTCCGGGAATACGCCGCGATCTGCCTCGCCTCCCGCGCCGAGCTCTCCGCCATGGTCACCGCCGCCGCCTTCCACCAGGTCCTGGACCGGCTCGCGCTCGGCGAACCGGCCGTCGCACTGCGCCCCTTCCTGCTGGTCGCGGTCCGCGACACGGTCCGGGTATGGGCCGCCGAGGAACGGATATCCACGGTCCTGCCGGAGCTCGGGAAACCGGCCGGCGGCCGCGGTATGCGCGCCGCGAAGTCCATGACCCCGGAAAATCGCAAGCTGGCCGGGCGTTCATTCAACGCCCTTCCCGGACTGGCCCGGTGTCTGCTCTGGCACACCGAGGTGGAGGCCGAACCGATAACCGTGCCCGCCGGACTGCTCGGCATGGACACCGACACCGCGTCGGTCGCGCTCGAACAGGCGCGTGAAAAATTCCGCGCGGGTTGTGTACTGGCCCATCGGGAACTCGCGCCGACGAAGGATTGCCGCTTCTACAACCGTCTCCTCGACGTCCCCATTCGCCGCGGCGGAGCCCTGCTCCCGGATGTCCAGCAGCATCTCTCCCAGTGCCGCTACTGCCGTTCCGCCGCCGAACAACTGAGCCATTTCGAAGGCGCTTTGGGCACCCTGCTGGCCGAGGCCGTCCTCGGCTGGGGCGCCCGCCGCTATCTGGACTCCCGCCCGGGCCGCGCCCAGCACCCCGCGCGCCCCCGCGGCGCGGCCCGGCACGGCCGCGGCCGGCGGCGCCTGCTGCCCCGTATCCCGGTCCCCGCACAGGCCCGCCGGGTGGCGACCGGACCGCGTTCGTCCCGGGTGCTGCTCACCGGAGTGGGCATCGCCTCCGCCGGGCTGCTCGCCTCAGTGCTCGCCGCCACCGTCTGGTCCGACGACGACGGCACCGCCCCGGTCGCCTCCGCCACCAGCGGTGACACCGCGGACGAGGCCCCGCCCACGGTGTCCTCCGTGCCGCCCGGCACCGCCCAGCTCCCCGTCCCGCCCCGGCAGACCAGACTGCGCAACGCCGGAGCCGACCTGTGCCTGGACATCCGCGACGAGCCGGAGGCCGGGGCCGGAACCGAACTCGCGAGCTGCTCGGACGCCGGCACCCAGCAGTGGTCGTACGAGGAGGACGGGCTGTTGCGCAGCGCCGCGCAACCGGAGCTGTGCCTGGACTCGCGGATGGGCGCCGGGGTCGGCGTGCTCGGCCGGTGCGCCGACGAGGACGCCGACCGCGCCGACGATGTGCGCTACGACCTCACCGTGCAGGGCGAGTTACTGCCTCGCTGGGACGAGGAGCTCGCTCTTACCTCCACCGCCGCCGACGCGGGCGCTGACATCGTAGTCAAGGCCCGCGACGGCTCGGACGAACAGCGCTGGCTGGCCGATCCGGGCTCCACCGCGGAGCCCGGATCGCTGTCGGTCGCCGCGCCCTCGCCCCGCCCTAACTGACCACGTCCCGCGGGGACTCGCCGGTGAGGAACCCGGTCACGTTCGCCACGGCGGCCAGCGCGATGCGCACCAGCGTCTCGCGGGTGACGCCACCGGCGTGCGGGGACAGCACCACATGAGGGGCACGCAGCAACCGCAGGGCCGGGGTGGGCGGTTCGGGGTCGAAGACGTCGAGGCCCGCCCCGGCCAGGGCGCCCTTCTCCAGGGTGTCCGCGAGGGCGTCCTGGTCGATCAGGGCGCCCCGCGCGGTGTTCACCACGAACGCCGTCGGCTTCAGCAGCGCCAGCCGCGCCGCGTCCAGCAGATGCCGGGTGTCGTCGGTGAGCGGAGCGTGCAGGGTGACGTAGTCGGCGGTGCGCAGCAGGTCGTCCAGCGGCAGATGACGGGCGTCGTACCGCGCCTCGATCTCGGGGGAGACCCGGTTGCGTCCGGCGTAGACGACCGTCATGTCGAAGGCCGTCGCGCGCCGGGCGACCTCCCGGCCGATCTGGCCGAGGCCCACGATGCCGAGGGTCTTGCCGGACAGTTCGGTGAGGGAGTTCTGGAGCCGGGGCAGTGCCCAGTCGGCGTCGACCAGCGCGGTGTGCGCGGGGATCAGCTGCTTGGCGAGCGCGAGCATCAGGGCGAAGGTCTGCTCGGCGACGTTCTGCGCCTCGGCGCCGCTGGAGCCGATGTTGCACACCCGCACACCCCGTTCGCGGGCGGCGGCCACATCGACGTAGTCGAAGCCGTGGCTCGCGCACTGCACCAGCTCCAGCTCCGGTGCGGCGGCGAGATGTTCGGCGGTCACGGGGGCGAGCCCGGTGATGATCACCTCGGCGGAGCGCAGCGCGGCCGGGTCCTCGTCCGCCGTCTCGACGACGGTGACCCGTGCGTCGGCGGGGAAGAGCGTGGCGAGCCCGGCGCCGACGCCCCGCCCGCCGACGTGCGGGGCGATGACGGCGAGGATCCGGCGCGGGGCGGTCATACGGACTCCCCGGCGCCGTCGATGAGATCGGCCCGGCTCAGGGTGCCCGGTCCGGCGTGTCCCGACAGGGCGAGGGTGAGGTCGAGTTCGGCGAGCAGACACCGGATCACGTGCTCGACGCCCGCCTGTCCGTCGAGCCCGAGCCCGTAGACGTACGGCCGTCCGACGAGCACCGCCCGCGCGCCGAGCGCGAGCGCCTTGACGATGTCGTCGCCGGTGCGGATCCCGCTGTCGAAGAGCACGGTGAGCCGGTCCCCGACGGCTTTCACTACCCCCGGCAGCGCCTCGGCCGCCGCGATCGAACCGGCCACCTGCCGGCCGCCGTGGTTGGAGACGACGACCCCGTCCATCCCGGCGTCGGCGGCCGCCCGCGCGTCGTCGGGATGCAGCACCCCCTTCAGCACGATCGGGCCGTCCCAGTGCTCCCGCAGGAACACCAGGTCCGGCCAGGTCTTCCCAGGGTCGGCGAACATGCCCACGAAGTGCATCACCGCGGCGTTCGGGTCCTCGTGCACGGGCTTGGCCAGGCCCGCCTGGAACGCCGGGTCGGTGAAGTAGTTGGCGGTGCCGACACCGTGCAGGAACGGCAGATACGCCTGGTCCAGGTCGCGGGGCCGCCACGCCAGCAGAGGCGTGTCCAGGGTGACCACGAGCGCGGTGTACCCGGCCGCCTTCGCCCGGTTCAGGAAGCTGAGCGCGACCTCGGGGTCCTTGGGCCAGTACAGCTGGAACCAGCGCTCGGCGTCGCCCATCGCCTCGGCGACCTGCTCCATGGGCGTGCTGGACGCCGAGGACAGCACGAAGGGCACGCCCTGCGCGGCGGCGGCTCGGGCCGCGGCGGACTCGGCGTCCGGGTGCATGATCGACAGCACGCCGACCGGCGCCAGCGCCAGCGGCGCGGGCAGGGCGCGGCCCAGCACCTCGACCGACAGATCCCGCTCGTGCACGTCCCGCAGCATGCGCGGCACGATCCGGTGCCGCTTCAGGGCCGCCCGGTTGGCGCGGGCGGTGCTGCCGTCCCCGGCGCTCCCGGCGACGTATCCCACCGGGCCCGGCCCGAGGCGCTGTTCGGTCAGCTCCTCGAGCCGGGTCAGATCGGTGGGCAGCCGGGGCACGGCCCCCGTCATGCCGTTGAGATAGATCTCGTACTGGAAGTCCGCCCAGTGCTTGCCCATGCCGTCGGTCCGCCCCTCGTCGTTGAGAACGCGCAGTACGCAGACCATACCGACCGGTAGGCAGGGGTGGTGGGTCAGGTGCCCTTCGTCGACGCCGCCAGGATCCCGGCGAGTTCGCGGGGCCGCGAGAACATCGGCCAGTGCCCGGTGTCGAGATCGACCAGGTTCCAGCGCTCGCTCTTCAGCACCTCGGCCGCCGCGCCCCACGGCTCCTCGCCGTCGAGCAGGCACTTGACGTACGTGCCGGGCAGTTCGCCGAACGGGCGGGTGAGGACCGCCGGTTCGGTGAGCGTGGCGCCGGGGTGCGCGGTGGCACCGGCGACGAGCCTCGCCACCTGGTCGTCCGTCAGCCCCTGGCCGGCGAACTCGGCCGGGTCGGGGCACGGCCAGAAGCCGTCGTGCGCGGCGATGGCCTCCCGCACGAAATCGCTCGGCCAGCCGGCGAGGAACGACTCGCCGTCGACCGGGACGTTGGCGTCGACGAGTACCACCCGCCCCAGCCGGTCACCGATCCGTTCCGCCGCCTGTCCGACCGGCACACCCGAGTAACTGTGTCCGACCAGGACGACCTCCCGCAGATCGAGGCGCTCCACCTCCTCGACGATGTCCTGGACATGGGTCTGCAGCCCGGCCGGGACGCCCCGCTTCTCGGCGAGGCCCGAGAGCGTCAGCGGATACGCCTCATGTCCGGTGGCGCGCAGCTCCGCCGCCACCTCGTCCCACGCCCACGCTCCGAGCCACGCACCTGCTACTAGTACGAATCGCGTCATGCCCGCAACGTAGCCGAGGGGTCTGACAACGGTGACCCGTCGCCCGGCCCGGTGATCGGCGGGACCGGGGTGTCGACCGTACGGGCCAGCCGCGCGCCCTCGGGCCCGTAGACCGCCCGGGGTTCGGGGAACAGCCGCAGCAACGCCAGGAACAGCACGGCGGCCACCGCCATGGAGAGCGGCAGGCTGATGTCGACACCGTTCGCGAGATCGCCGAACGGGCCGACGAACTGGCCGGGGATGTTGGTGAAGAGCACCCCGAGCAGCGCCGAGACCCACCAGGCGGTCATGCCGCGCCAGTTCCAGCCGTGCGCGAACCAGTACCGGCCGCCGCGCTGACGGCGGTTGAAGACCTGGAGCGCGTCCGGGTCGTACCAGCCGCGCCGAGTCCAGAAGCCCAGCATCATCACGACCATCCACGGCGTGGTGCAGGTGATGATCATCGTGGCGAAGGTGGAGATCGACTGGACCAGGTCCAGGGCGAACCGCCCGATGAAGATGAACCCGATGGCCAACGCGCCGACCAGCACGGTCGCCTGCACCCGCGACAGCCGCGGGAACACCGAGGAGAAGTCGAGACCGGTGCCGTACAGCGCCGTCGTGCCCGTCGACATGCCGCCGATCAGGGCGATCAGGCAGACCGGCAGGAAGTACCAGCCGGGGGAGACGGCGAGCAGTCCGCCGACGAAGTCCGGGGCGGCCGGATCGACGTACTCCGGCGCCTTGCCGGCGATGATGCTCGCGGTCGTCAGGCCGAAGAGGAACGGCAGCAGGGTGGCGATCTGCGACAGGAACGCGGCGCCGATCACCTTGCGGCGCGGGGTGCTCGCCGGGATGTAGCGCGACCAGTCGCCGAGGAACGCCCCGAACGACACCGGGTTGGACAGCACGATCAGCGCCGCGCCGATGAAGGAGGGCCAGAACAGCGAGCGCGTCGCGGCGTCGGCGGAGTCGGTGAACACGCCCGCGTACGACGGATCGAAGTCACCGGCGAAGGCCACCGCGCCGAGCACGAACAGCAGGCTCGCGGAGATCACGGCGACCTTGTTGACGAAGAGCATGAACCGGAAGCCGTACACGCACACCGCGAGGACGAGACCGGCGAACAGGGCGTAGGCGACGACGTACGACAGGTTCCCGCGGCTCAGGCCGAAGAGCCGGTGGGCGCCGCCGACCAGGGCGTCGCCGGAGCTCCACACCGAGATCGAGAAGAAGGCGACCGCGGTCAGCAGGGAGAGGAACGAGCCGACCACCCGGCCGTGCACGCCGAGGTGCGCGGAGGAGGAGACGGCGTTGTTGGTGCCGTTGACCGGGCCGAACACGGCCATCGGGCAGAGGATCAGCGCACCCGCGACCACTCCGAGGAGAGTGGCGGCCAGGCCCTGCCAGAAGGAGAGCCCGAACAGGATCGGGAAGGCGCCGAGGACGCAGGTGGAGAAGGTGTTGGCGCCGCCGAAGGCGAGCCGGAACAGATCCAGCGGGGTGGCGGTGCGGTCGGCGTCGGGGATGCGGTCGACGCCGTGGGTCTCGACCTCGGTGAGGGAAGGGGGAGTCGGGGACAACGTGGGCTCCAGCGGCGGGGCGGGCGGTGGAGCGCGGGGTGGCGCGACGGCGGGGAGGGGGACGGCCGGTCGCCGGCGCGGGGGTGTGCGCGGCGAGGGGAGGCCGTCCCTCAGGGATCTGCCGACCGTACGGGGTTGGTCAAGTCTTCAACCAGGTGGTGATTCATCCATTCTTCGGTTCGTCGGTGGATGATTCGTCCGTCGACGGCCCGGCTTCGGCGTCCGGGCCCTGGGCGCGGACCCGCTGGACGTGCTCCAGGGACTCGCGCAGCTCGGTGAGCCAGTCGTCGGTGTGGTGCTGGACCAGCCGGACGCACCAGGCGAGGGCCTCGCTGCGGCTGCGGGCCACCCCGCCCGCGATCAGCGTGTCCAGCACCTGCCGCTCCGGCTGCCGCAGCCGGGTCATCACGGGCGCCGCGACATGCGTGAACAGTGCGCGTTCGGGGCCGCACTCCACACCCCAGGAGACCTTGCGGTCGAACCGGTGCTCGGCCTCCCGGGCCACCGCCATCCGGTCCTGCCGGGTGCGCTCCCGGAACTCCTGGATCCGTGCCTGTACGGCCGCGTCCCGCTCGGCGTCCGAGGCGTCCTCGGCGAGCCGGGGTGCGGGGATGCGGCCGATCACCGTGATCTCCTCGCGGTCGACCGTCACCTCGGTCAGCCGCTCGAAGAGATCGTCGGGCAGGCGGCCGGCGAACCAGCCGCGCAGCTTCTCTCGTTGTTCGCTCGTAATCATGTAATGACGATTACTCCGCTCGAACATGAACACAAGGGGGTGTGGAGGGATCGGCCGAGAGCGGAATCGGAATGTTTCAGGCCTATTAAGGAACACCCTGAATTCGGCCACTTGGCTGCTTCGGGCGATCAAGAACGGCCAACCCAAGGGGTTGGAACGTTCGAATTCCGTTACTTCACGCCACTGATTCAACACGCAAGGTTACTGAAACGCATGGGTTCGATGTGTGTTCCGGCGGCGGACTCGGCAGACTCGCGGTCGCCGGTTCCGGCCCGATCGGGCGGACTCCGGCACACCCCCGATTCGAGCGGAAGGATGCACACAATGCGGAACACCGCGCGCTGGGCAGCGACCCTCGGCCTGACGGCCGCCGCCGTCTGCGGCCCCCTCGCCACGGCCGCCCCCGCGGCCCCCGGCCCCGCGCCCGCCTCGCTCTACGCCCCCTCGGCGCTGGTGCTCACCGTGGCACACGGTGAGAGCGCGGCGCTCGCCGCCCCGGAGCGCGCCGTCACCCTGGTCTGCGCCCCCGGAGCCGGAGCCTCCGGCACGCACCCGGCGGCCGGTGAGGCGTGCGCCGAACTACGCGCCGCCCAAGGGGACTTCGACGCGCTCGCGAGCGCCGACAACATGATGTGCACCAGGGAGTACGACCCCGTCGTCGTCACGGTCGACGGCGTCTGGCGGGGTCAGCGGGTCTCGTACGAGCGGACCTACTCCAACGAGTGCGTGAAGAGCTCCCTCGGCGCGAGCGTCTTCGCGTTCTGAGGGACCGGGATCGCACGGTCTCCGTGAACAAGCGCAGCGGCCCGTGGCTGGGGAGCGCGGGTCCTGTCTCGGAGCCGGTGATCCTGTCTCGGGGGCCGGCCGGGCGGAGTGGGGCCGCCCGGCCGGCACCTCGCGTTCAGCCCTCGGGATCAGCTCTCGAGGGGCTTCAGCACCACGAAGTCCGCGCCCGACGGGTCCACGCACACGGCGAGCCGGCCCACGCCCTCGGCGTCCTCGGGCCCCATCTGCACGGTGCCGCCGCTCGCGGTGACCCGGGCGATCGCCGCGTCGCAGTCCTCGACGTTGAAGACCGGGTGCCAGTACGGCTTCCCGTTGTTGAGGGCGAGGGCTTCCTCGGGCAGGGGCATGATGCCGCCCTGCATCCGCTCCTCGGGCAGCCCCTCCGGGGTGATCAGGGAGTACGCGCCGGCGTCGTCCGGCAGTGCCATGTCGCTGTACGACCAGCCGAAGACATCGCCGTAGAACTTCTTCGCCGCGTCGGCGTCACTGGTGTACAGCTCGGTCCAGGACAGCGAGCCCGGCTTTTCCACGAGTTCCATGCCCGCGTCCGTGCCGGGCTGCCAGACGGCGAACTGACCGCCCTGCGGATCGTTGAACTGGGCCATCCGGCCCCAGTCGCCGAGGTCCCGCGGCGGGACCCGCACCGTGCCGCCCGCCTTCTCGACCGCCTGGGTGGTGGCGTCGGCGTCGGCGACGTTGTAGTAGATCATCCAGGCCGATCGGGCGCCCTCCTCGGTGAGCTTGCCGAGCCCCGCGACGGTCTTGCCGTCCCGGCGGAACATTCCGCCTTCCATGTCCTCGCCGCCGCCCTCCATGGGCTCGTACTGCCAGCCGAGCACGGTGCCGTAGAAGGCCGCGGCGGCGGGCACGTCGGGTGCGCCGAGGTCGAGCCAACAGGGGACGCCGGGGGTGGGTTCGGTGGTGATCATGAGGTTTCCCTTCACTGTTCCGTGCCACGCCAGCCTGGCACCGGCCCGGCGCGCACGCACGACAGGACGGGCAGCAGGTCCGCCTTTCGAAGGGCAGACCCGGCGGACCCGCGAAACTCATCGCTCCGCCGCCGACTTCCTTGTTTCACCCCTCAGGTGGCCGCGCCCGCCAGGCGCAGCGGCACCGGATCGGGCGGCGCCGGGGCCTCGTCCAGGCGGGCGACCTGGGACCACCAGGTAGCGCCGTCCTCGATGTGGCGCAGGAGGACTCCCTCCCGGATGGCCCAGGGGCAGACGGTGAGGGTTCTCAGGCCCGTCAGCTTCATCGCCGTGTGGGCCACTACCGCTCCGGCCAGGCTCTGGGCCGCGCGCGGCGCGGAGATGCCGGGCAGCAGGGCGCGGTCGAGGGCGGGCAGCGCGGCCAGCCGGTCGGCGGCCCCGCGCAGGTCGCGGCGGTGCAGAAGGCGTTCGACGAACGGGCCGTCACGGCCGGGCGCGGCCCCGCACAGGCGGCCGAGCTGCTGGAGCGTCCGCGAGGTCGCCACCGCCGTACGCGGGCCCTCCCAGCGGATCCGGGCCGCCACGTCCCGCAGCTGATGGCGGACCTTGCGGCGCAGCGCCCGGACCTGCTCGGGATCCGGTGGATCGTCGCCGTCGAAGAACTCATGGGTCAGCCGTCCCGCGCCGAGCGGCAGCGAGGCCGCGAAGTCCGGCAGCCTGCCGCGGCCGAAGGCCACCTCCAGCGAGCCGCCGCCGATGTCCAGCAGCGCGAGCGGCCCCGACCGCCAGCCCATCCACCGCCGCGCCCCGAGGAACGTCAGCTCGGCCTCCAGCTCGCCCGGCAGGGTGCACAGATCCACCCCGGTCCGCGCCCGGACCTCGCGCAGCACCTCGGCCCGGTTCGGGGCGGCCCGCACCACGGCCGTCGCGAAGGCCGGCGGCTCGGCCGCGCGCCACCGGGCCGCGGTCCGGCTCGCCTCGGCGACCGCGCCGACCAGTCGCTCGACGGCCTCCTCCGGAATCGCGTCCCCCGGACGGACATGTTCGGCCAGTCGCAGCCGCCACTTGGCGGTGTGCACCGGCAGCGGGACACCGTCCTGGGCGTCCGCCACCACCAGCCGGACCGTGTTCGAACCCACATCCACCACGCTGATTCGCATGGCCACGTCGTTACCCGATTCCCGCCCCGGCGAACGGAGAGCGCTTCATCGACGATCAGATCCGGCCGATCGCACGGACGAGGGGCCGCCGTCTCCCTGCGGACGGCGGCCCCTCCGCGGCTCCTGCGGACCGCGACGGTCACATGTGTACGACGGGTGCGGCCTCGGCGTCCTGCTCCGGCACCCCGCGCCGGAAGAGGAAGAGGGAGATCACCGCGCCCGCGGCGAACAGGCCCGCCGACCACCAGAAGGCGGTGGTGTAGCTTTCGATCGTCGCCTGGGCCTGCACCAGCTTGCTGGTGGCGTCCCGGCCGGAGAGGTAGTCCGTCGCCGCGCTCGCGGCGAGGGTGCTCAGTAGCGCCGTACCGATCGAACCGCCCACCTGCTGCATGGCGTTGACGGTCGCGGAGGCCACGCCCGCGTCCTCGGCCGCCACTCCGCCGGTGGCCAGCTGCATCGCGGGCGGCATCACCAGGCCGAGGCCGGCGCCGATGATGATCAGCTGCGGCAGCACGGCCGTCAGATAGTCGGAGCCGACGCCGATCCCGCTCAGCCAGGCCATGCCCGCGGTGGCGACGGCGAAGCCCAGCGGCAGCACGATCTTCGGGCCGATCCGCGGCACCAGGACCGTGGTGCCGAGCTGTGCGGTGACCATCAGCGCGCCGACCATCGGCAGGAAGGCGACACCCGTCCTCGTCGGGCTGAAGCCGAGGTTGAGCTGGAGGTAGTAGGTCAGGAAGAGGAACACGCCGAACATGCCCGCGCCGGTGATCAGCACCGTGAGGAACGAGGCCGCGCGGTCGCGGTCGAGCAGGATCCTGAGCGGCAGCAGCGGGTGCGCGGCCTTGGTCTGCCACCAGGTGAAGGCTGCCAGCAGCACCCCGCCCGCGAGCAGGAAGCCCCAGGTCAGCGGGGAGTTCCAGTCATGGGACTCGGCGTTGGAGAAGCCGTAGACCAGGGCGAACAGACCGGCGGCGACCAGGATCGTGCCCGGCACGTCCAGCTTGGAGTTCGCGGCGTCACGGTGGTTGGAGAGCAGCAGCCAGCCGCCGGCCAGGGCGACGAGGGCGATCGGCACGTTCACGTACAGCGTCCAGCGCCAGTCCAGCGCGTCGGTCAGTATCCCGCCGAGCAGCAGGCCCACCGCGCCACCGGCACCGGCGATGGCGCCGTACACGCTGAACGCCTTGGCGCGCTCGCGGGCGTCGGTGAACGTGGTGTTGAGCAGCGAGAGCGCGGCGGGCGCGAGCAGGGCGCCGAAGGCCCCCTGGAGGGCGCGGGCGGTGACCAGCATCTCGAAGCTGGTGGCGGCACCGCCGAGCGCGGAGGCACCGGCGAAGCCGATCACACCGATCAGGAAGGCGGGCTTGCGGCCGAAGAGGTCCGCTATCCGGCCGCCGAGCAGCAGCAGCGAGGCGAACGCCAGCGCGTACGCCGTGACGATCCACTGCCGGTTGCCGTCGGTGAAGCCGAGGTCGGCCTGGGCCGAGGGCAGGGCGATGTTCACGATGGTGGCGTCCAGCACCACCATGAGCTGGGCCACGGCGACGATCGCGAGGATCCACCAGCGCTTGGCCGAGGCGGCCCGCGGCTCCTGCGCGGCGCCCACGGGCGCGCTGTCGGTCAGGGTCTTCTGGGACATGGGGAAACCACTCCAGGGAACGTCGTTCCGGCCGCGTCACGTCAGGAACGAAACGGTTTCGTACACATCGAGGCTAGAGCAGATTCAGCGAAACGGCAACGTTTCGCTGGGGAGGTCCCGGCGGGCGGCTCAGGCCAGCTGGCGGCGAACCAGCTCGTGCAGTCGGCCAGTGGTGTCGGCCAGGAGTTCGGCGGGCGCGCCCTGCTGGGCCACCTTCCCG
This sequence comes from Streptomyces cinnabarinus, assembly GCF_027270315.1. Lineage (NCBI taxonomy): Bacteria > Bacillati > Actinomycetota > Actinomycetes > Kitasatosporales > Streptomycetaceae > Streptomyces > Streptomyces cinnabarinus. Next base: position 8,197,707 of record NZ_CP114413.1, read on the forward strand.
TCCTCCATCACGATCACCCGGTCCGCGTCCAGGACGGTCGACAAACGATGTGCGATCACGACCCGCGTCGCGTTCAGCGCCTTCGTGCTCTCGATCACCGTCCGCTGGGTCTCGTTGTCCAGCGCGCTGGTCGCCTCGTCGAAGAAGAGGATGCGCGGGCGGCGGATCAACGCCTGGGCGATCATCAGGCGTTGGCGCTGGCCGCCGGAGATCGCGCCGCTGCCCGCGACGATGGTGTGCAGGCCCATCGGCATGCGCTTGATGTCCTCGGCGAGCCCCGCCAGCTCGGCCGCCGCCATCGCCTCCTCCGGGGTGTACGGCTCGGTGCCGCAGATGACGTCCAGGATGGACCCGGTGAACGGCTGCGCGTGCTGGAGGACGACACCGCATTGGCGGCGTACCGCCGACTGGTCCAGCGCCGCCAGGTCCTGGCCGTCGTACAGGACACTGCCCGAGACCGGTTTGTCGAAGCCGATCAGCAGGCGCAGGAGGGTCGATTTTCCGCAGCCGCTCGGGCCGACGATCGCCACGAACTCGCCCTGGCGGACCGAGAAGGAGACGTCGTCCAGGACCAGGGGACCGTCGTCGGAGTAGCGGAAGGACAGGCGGCGGGCCTCCATGGCTCCGGTCAGCGGGCCGGGGCGGGTGCTGGCCGTGCGGACCTCCGGGGTGGCCTCCAGTACCGGCTTGATCTCCTCGTACAGCGGCAGCGCGGCCACCAGCGACACGAACGCGCCGGTGATCTGGGTGACCGCGGTCAGCAGCATCGTCACCGAGGTGAGGAAGGTGAGGAACGCCGCCGCCGACATCGAACCGCGCGCCGGGCCCGCCAGCAGCATGAACATCAGCAGGCTGCACAGCGGCAGATACACCGAGCCCAGCACCGCGCTCAGGTTCTTGATCCGGCCGACCTTCTGCTGGAGCTCCCGGCTGCGGGCGAACTGCGCGGCCCAGGCGGCGTACGCGTAGTTCTCCGCCGCCGCCACCCGTAGCTTGGGCAGTCCGCGCAGGGTCTGGAACGCCTGGTTGTTGAGCTTGTTGCCGAGCACGACCAGACGCCGCTGCCAGCGCACCTGCCAGAGACCAAGGCCCAGGAACACCGCGGCGATGACCACCAGCATGCCGATCGCCGCGAGCGCCATCGGGACGCTGAACCAGAGGAGCAGGCCCAGGTTCATCGCTCCGACCGTGACCGACTGGGCGACCGTGGGGCCGACTCCCGCCAGCAGACGGCGGATCGCGCTGACGCCCATCGCCGCGCTCGCCAGCTCTCCGGTCGAGCGCTGGGTGAAGAACTTCGTCGGGAGCCGCAACAGCCGGTCCCAGACGGCCGGTTGGAGGGTCGCCTCGATCCGGCCCTCAAGACGCAGGATGGTCAGGTTCTGCATCAGCATGAAGGCCGCCGCCACCACGCCGCTGACCATCACCGCCAGACACACCTGCACGATCAGACCGGTCTGCGCCTTCGGCACGAACTGGCCGAGCACCTTGCCCGTCGCGATCGGCACGAGCGCCCCGATCGCGACCGTCACCAGCCCGCTGATCAGCAGGTTCGTCAGATCGCCGCCGGTGCCCCGCAGGGTGAACCTGAGCAGCCTCAGCGGGCTGAGCGCACGGTCGGGCAGCGGCCGGTAGAACATCACCGCACGCGGCTCGAACTCCTCCGCGTTGGCCTTCTCGATCGGGGTCTCCCGGCCGGTCGCCGGGTGCACGGCGACATAGCCGCCGCGCCGCCACAGCAGGGCGACCGGCGCCCCGGACAGCGCGCGATGGCCCACCAGCGGGCCGACGTTGTCCCGCCACCAGCGGCCGTCGAGAAGGACCGCACGGGTGCGGACGCGGGAGGCGAGGGCCACCCGCTCCACCGGGTCGAGCCGGTCGCTCTCGGTGCCGTTCTGCGCGGGCCCGGCCAGCGCGATTCCGGCCGCCTCGGCGACCAGTCTGCAGGCCGCGTAACTGGCGTCCGCGTCGGCGGCCGTGGTCCGCGGCCCGGAGCGCTTGCCGATCGACGCCAGCAGCGTCCGGTCGGCCTGGGCGCGCACCGCCTCACCGGCCTTGATGCCCTCCGCGGTGCGCGTCTCGTGGGTGCGCTCCACCTGCTCGATCCACCGGTCCAGGGTGGTGAGCAGGCGGTACTGCTGATCCACCATGGACTGCCAGACCGCCGGGTCCATCAGCAGATCGGCGGCGGCCTCCTGCCCGTACAGCGAGCCGTACCGGACGCTGCCGGGCGGCACCTGCATCCAGAAGACGTCGTCGTCGGTGAGTTCCGCGGCCCGCTCGTTCGCCGTCGGCGCCTGGAACAGGATCGACAGGCTGCGGCCGACGCCGAGCGCGAGGGCGTACTCCAGCGGGCTGGTCGTCGGCGGGACGTACTGCGGGTTGCCGTACTCGTCGTAGGACCAGGTCTGGGTCTGGGCGGGCTGGTACAGCTCGCGCAGTCCGATGCGGTGCACCACGCAGTCCCGGAGCGGGCGCGCCACCAGGGTGTGCTGCGGTCCCGCGACCGGGCCGAGCAGCAGCGAGCCCGCCTCCAGACGGCCCAAGTGGTGCCAGTGGCCCTGCTGTTCGGCGTCGACCGCGAACAGGTCCACCGCGCCGGCCGCCACCAGCCACACCACCTGCGGGCCTTCGAGGTCGAGGCGGTTGAACCCGGCGCAGTCGATCCGCGAGCCGAGCTGCCCGAACGCGTTCAGGACGAGGTCGCCCTCGTGTACGGCCGTCATCTCACCGCTCCCTGACCAGCGCCGCGTACGCGCCGCCGCGCGCCACCAGCTCCTCGTGCCGACCGCGCTCCACGATCGTGCCGTGCTCCAGTACGACGATCTCGTCGCTGTCGCGCACGGTGCTCAGCCGGTGCGCGATCACCACACAGGCGCAGCCACGCCTGCGCAGGTTGTCCATGACGACGAGTTCGGTCTCGGCGTCCAGAGCGCTGGTCACCTCGTCGAGGACGAGGATGCTGGGCCTGCGCACCAACGCCCGCGCAATCTCCAGGCGTTGCCGCTGCCCGCCGGAGAAGTTGCGGCCGTCCTGCTCGACCCGGCTGTGGATGCCACCGGGCCGGCGCGTCACCACGTCGTACAGGGCCGCGTCCCTGAGCGCCTCGATCACCGCGTCGTCCGGGACGGACGGGTCCCACAGCGCCACGTTGTCCCGGACGGTGCCCTCGAACAGGAACACGTCCTGGTCGACGAAGGAGACGGAGGAGGCGAGGGCGCCGCGCGGTATGTCCTCCATCCGCTGTCCGTCGATCCGGATCACGCCCTCCCACGGCGCGTACAGACCGGAGATCATCCGGGACACGGTGGACTTGCCGCTGCCCGAGCCGCCGACCAGGGCGACCTGCTGCCCCGGTCCGACGGTCAGGTCGAAGCCGGTCAACAGGGGCTTGTCCAGCGGGTTGTAGCCGAAGGTGATGTTCTGGAGCTCCACATGCCCGTGCAGCCGACGGGTGGAGTCGGCGCCGCCGCGACGGCCGTAGAGCGGGTCCGCCTGGAAGTTCTCCACGTCCTTCAGCCGGGCCACGTCGGCCGCGAAGTCCTGGATCCGGCCCGCGACGCCGTTGAGCCGGGTCAGCGGGGCGGTGAACCGGGTGACCAGGGCCTGGAACGCGACCAGCAGGCCGACGGATATGTGTCCTTCGACCGCGCGCATCCCGCCGATCCACAGGATCAGCGCGCTGTTCAGCGTGGCCAGCGTCGGCGCGACCACGCCCAGCCAGGCGCTCGGCACCCCGAGGCGCTGCTGCTCCTCCAGGGTGGTGGCGTGCTGCCCGGCCCACTTGCGGAAGTAGCCGTCCTCGCCGCCGGTCGCCTTCATCGTCTCGATCAACTGCAGGCCGGTGTAGGCGGTGTTGGTCAGCCGGGCACTGTCCGCGCGCAGCTTCGCGGTACGGGTCGCGCGCAGCCGGATCACCACCCGCATCGCCACGATGTTCAGCAGCGCCACGCCGATGCCGACGAAGGTGAGCTGCGGGTCGTAGGTGTAGAGCAGCACGGCGTACAGGACGACGACCACCGCGTCCACGCCCGCCGCGGCCAGATCGCGGGCCAGGGTCTCGGCGACCGCGTCGTTGGACTGGAGGCGCTGGACCAGGTCGGCGGGGCTGCGCTGAGAGAAGAAGGTCACCGGCAGCCGCAGCAGATGGCGCAGGAAGCGGGCGCTGGAGAGGGTGGAGGAGATGATCCGGCCGCGCAGCAGGTTCGCCTGTTGCAGCCAGGTCAGGACGACGGTGAGGAGGACGGACGCGCCCATCGACGCGAACAGCACGCCGAGCAGGGAGGTCTGGCCGCCGATCAGGAACATGTCGATGTAGGTGCGGCTGAGCGCGGGCACGGCCGCGCCGACCACGACGAGGAGCAGGCTCGCCAGCACCGCCGCGGGCATCGTGCCCGCGGTGCCGCGCAGCCGGGCGGGCATCGCGCCGAGCACACCCGGCTTGCGGCCGCCCTTGCTGAAGCCCTCGCCGGGCTCCATCACCAGCACGACGCCGGTGAAGCTGCCGTCGAAGTCCTCCATCGGCACGAAACGGCGGCCCTTGCCGGGGTCGTTGATGTAGACCCCGCGGCGGCCGAAGCGGCGCCCCATGCCGTCGTAGACGACGTAGTGGTTGAACTCCCAGAACAGCACGGCCGGGGTCTTCACTCCGGCGAGGGCGGCCGTGTCCATCTGCATGCCCTTGGCCGTCAGACCGTAACTGCGGGCCGCCTTCAGCAGGTTGCTTGCACGCGAGCCGTCCCGGGAGACACCGCACGCGATGCGCAGCTCCTCCAGCGGGACGTGCTTGCCGTAGTGGCCGAGGACCATCGCCAGGGAGGCGGCGCCGCACTCCACGGCCTCCATCTGGAGGACGGTGGGTGTGCGGACGGACTTCGCCTTCCCCTTGGGCACCGGGCGCTTCGGCGGGGCGGCGCGACGGCGGCCCCGCGTGTCCTGCGCGGCGCTCACGGCAGCAGCCAGTCGACGGGACGCTCGTCGGCGAGGCGCAGCGAGGCCTCGGCCAGGGTCATGGAGGTGAGGGAGAAGGGCGGGCCGTCGGCGGACGACCACCGGTAACCGCTCTTCGTGTCCGCGGACTTGTCCAGCTTCACCAGGACCGCCACCGGCCTGCCGTCCTTGGTGAACTGCTCGCCGAGCTGGCTGTCGCCGAGGAAGGAGGCGATGGACTGCGCGGACTGGGCGGAGCGGTCCACCGACTTCACATGGCCGCGCAGCACGCCGTACTCCTGGGTCGGTACCGACTGGACGGTGAGGTCCACGGCGGCGTCGTCGGGGATGGACGCCGCGTTCTCGGCGGGCACGTAGACCGTCGCGTACAGCGGGTCCCCGGCGCCCTTCACCTTCTCCACGGCGGCGACGTTCGCGCCGGTGGAGATGATCTGGCCGATGGTGGCGGCGAGCGCGGTGACCCGGCCCGCGGCGACCGTGCGCACGACCGTCTCGCCGTCGGCGGTACGGACCTTCAGGACGGGGGCGTCGGCGGGCAGCCGCTCGCCCTGCTCGGCGAGGACCGCGGTGACCTGCCCCGCGACCGGGCTCTGGAGGAGGTAACTGCCCTGCCCGTGGGTGAGGATGGCCGGCGCGCCGACCGTGGAGGTCACCGACCCGGTCACCGCCCATACGGACGCGGCCGCCATGACGACGACCGTCACGGACAGCACGAGCCAGCCCTGGGGCCGGGCGAAACGCACCGGAAGATCGAGCTCCTCCGGTGACTGGAGCTTGGCGAGGGCCTGTTGGCGGAACTGCACGGGACGTCCTTACGACACACGAAGAGCCCGGAGCCGGGTGCGGCTCCGGGACTCGACGTCACAAAAGGTGCGATCAGAGACCGGCGACCAGGTTCGTGACCGGCGCGGTGCTCAGGCCGGTGGCGCCCTCGACGGTGCCGACGACCGTGTCGACCAGGCCGGAGACCGGGGCGATGCCGTCCACCAGGCCGGTGACGGTGCCGAGGGCGTTCACGGAAAGGCCGCCGGAGACGTTGTCCAGCTCGGCGTCGGAGATCTCGACGGTCTCAACCTGGGGGGTGGAGTTCATGATGGAACTTCCCTTCGTATGGCTATTTCACAAGGGGAACGGGTGCCGTGGACGGCCCCCGCGGTGCGATGGATAAAAGCACGCTGCGGGCGGGCGCTTCCAATCAACCAGTGGCCTCACCTGGGCACTTGAGCCTCAGGGGCGTTCATCCGTGAGGGTCCGCGCACGGCTTGTCAGCGACTTCTTCACATGCGTCACGGCATCGGCTCGTGCGCGCTCTTGCGGGGTGGGAGGCGAAAGCGACACTCCCGCCCCAATGGTGTGACCGGCGGTAGCGGCTTGTGTGGGAGTCCGGTCCCCGGTGACTTGGTTGGGCATTCGATGTGCAGATTCGCTGAAGCCAGGATTCCGCTACGTGATCGCGACGGACTGTCGTCGGGCGGCGACGGTGCGTATCAGCCCAGGATCGCGTAGACCGTGCTCGCCCGGGCCGCGATCTCGCCCGTCCCGTCGTCGGTCATCGTGATGTCGGCGAACGCCATCCGGCGGCCCGACTTGGTGACGACCGCTTCGATCAGGACATCCGATCCGGACACCGCGCGCTGGAACGTGGTCGACTGCTGCACCGTCGTCATCGGCCCGTACGCCCCGCGAGCCGCCGACACGGCGAGCACGGTCGCGGTGTCGGCCGCGGCCATCAGGGCCTGGCCCGACAGCGCCCCGCCCTCCCGGGCCAGCCGCGGTGACCAGGGCAGACGCAGAATCGCGCGGTGCTCGTCCAAGCCCTCCACGGTCAGCCCCAGTTCGAGGACCCAAGGGGCGAAGTTGTCGGTGAGGATCTTGTCGGCTTCGGCGGTGGTCATCGTCATATGGGGGATTGTTCCCGTCGGCGGCCCCCAGGACGCGGCCCTTGGCCGAATCGGCGTTTCGACTGGGGCGCGGGGAAACGGAATTGAACGCCCCGAGTGACCCGTGCGTACCAGTGGCCATCCAGGCGCCCCGAACAGCCGTCGGACGAAACGGCGGCACGGTCCCCGTCCCCCAGGAGGTCGAGAAGGTTGAGTCACAAGCGAATGCCGAAGCGCAAGGCCGCGATAGCGGCGGGCGGTGTGGCGGCGCTCGGAGCGGCCGCGATCCTGCTGCCGAACGCCAACGCGTCCCAGGACGGCGGCTCGGACGACGCCGCAGCGCCCCGGACCCTGAAGGCGGCGGACGCCTCGGACCTCGCCTCACAGCTCGAGGGGCTGCTCGGCGACGCCTTCGCCGGCTCGTACTACGACGCCGACAACCAGCAGCTCGTCGTCAATGTCATCCCCGGCGACAACAACAACGTCATCGTGCAGGCGAAGAAGGCGGGCGCGAAGGTCCGCGAGGTCGACAACAGCCTCGCCGAACTGGACGCCGGCGCGCAGACCCTGAAGTCCGAGGCGACCATCGCAGGCACGTCCTGGGCCGTCGACCCGCGGACCAACAAGATCCTCGTCACCGCGGACAGCACGGTCACCGGCGCCAAGTGGGACCAGCTGGAGTCGACCGTGCAGAGCCTCGGCTCCGGCATGGCGACCATCAAGAAGTCCCAGGGCACCTTCAAGACCTTCCTCTCCGGCGGCGACGCCATCTTCGCGGGCGGGGCGCGCTGCTCGGCGGGCTTCAACGTCACCGCGGGCGACGGCTCCCCGGCCTTCCTGACGGCCGGTCACTGCGGGGTCGCGGCCGCCCAGTGGTCGGACGCCGAGGGCGGTGCCCCGATCGCCACCGTCGACGCGGCCACCGCCACCTTCCCGGGTGAGGGCGATTTTGCGCTCGTCAAGTACGACGACCCGGCGACCGAGGCGCCGAGCGAGGTCAACCTCGGCGACCAGACCGTCGCGATCAATCAGGCTGCCGAGGCCGAGGTCGGTCTCCAGGTGTTCCGGATGGGCAGCACCACCGGACTGAGCGACGGTCAGGTCCTCGGCCTCAACGCCACCGTCAACTACCCCGAGGGCACGGTCACCGGGCTCATCCAGACCGACGTCTGCGCCGAGCCCGGCGACAGCGGCGGCTCGCTGTTCACCCAGGACGGCCAGGCGATCGGCCTCACCTCGGGCGGCAGCGGTGACTGCACCGTGGGCGGCGAGACGTTCTTCCAGCCGGTCACGACCGCGCTGGAAGCAACCGGTGCGACGCTCGGCGCGGGCGACGCGGCGGGTGACGCGGGCGCCGGTGCGGGCGAGGAGGCCGGTGCCGGTGAAGAGGCGGGCGCCGGTGAGGAAGCCGGTGCCGGTGCGGGCGCCGGTGAAGAGGCCGGAGCCGGTGAGGACGCCGGTGCCGATCAGGACGCCGGTGCGGGCGAGGAGGCCGGAGCCGGTGAGGACGCGGGCCTCGGCGAGGAGGTCGGCGTCGGCGAGGAGGCCGGTGCCGACGACGCGGGCGTGAACGAGCAGCACTGACCCAGCGGTACCGCATCAGACCGGGTGGCCGGCCCTTCGGCGGGAGGGCCGGCCACCCACGCGTGCACGACTCGCGGCACCACGGGATCGGCCGCTGCCGTCGGCCAGCGGGACCGTCAGGTCACTGCTCCGCCCGCAGCAGCAGCACCGCCACATCGTCCAGCCGCCCCCGCGGCAGCGCGCGCGACTCCACGAGCCGGTCCGCCAGCTCGTCCAGCGGCACATCCCCGGCCTCGGCCAGCAACGTGCCCAGATCGGCGAGGGCGTCCTCGATGTCGGTGCCCGGCGACTCGATCAGGCCGTCGGTGTACAGCGCCAGGACGGATCCGGGCGCCAGGTCGACCTCCGTCGTCTGGTAGACGGCGGCGCCGTCGATGCCCAGCAGCGGACCCCCGGCCAGGTCGAGCACCCGTACCTTCCCGTCCGGCCGTCTCAGCAGCGGCGGCGGATGACCCGCCCGCGCCATCACGGCCCGCCCGTGCGCCGGGTCGAGACGCAGATACAGACAGCTCGCGAACAGATCGGCGCCCAGGTCGATCAGCAGCCGGTTGGTGCTGCGCATGACCTCCTCGGGCGGCTGCCCGACGGTCGTGTACGCCCGTACCGCCGTACGGATCTGCCCCATCAGACCGGCCGCCGTCACATTGTGGCCCTGTACATCCCCGATCACCGCCGCGGCCTCTCCCTGCGCGGGCACCAGGTCGTAGAAGTCGCCGCCGATGTCCATGCCCTGGGTCGCCGGCAGATAGCGGGCGGCCGCCTCGATCCCGGGCAGCGGGGGCAGGCTGTGCGGCAGCAGCGCCGCCTGGAGGCCGTGCGCCAGATGGTGCTTGGCGTCGTAGAGCACCGCCCGCTCCAGGGCCTGGGCGATCAGCCCGCCCACGCTCGTCAGCACCGCCCGCTCGTCGGCGGGGAAGGCATGCGGCTCGGCGTAGGCGAGCAGCACCGTGCCCACCGGGCGGCCCGAGGCGATCAGCGGCAGATACGCCCAGGCCGCGAACCCGTCCGGCGTGGCCTCCCGGACCGGATACAGCCGCTCCAGCTGCTGCCGGTCCTCGAAGAACGCCGGCACACCGGTGGTCAGGGCGTGGGTGCCCGGCGTGCGCTCGGTGAGCGGCAGCCCGTCGAACTGCTCCACGAAGCGCGCGTCCGGATAGCCGTGATGGCCGAGCACATGCAGCCGCCCCGCCCGGGAGCCCAGCACCACCAGCGCCTGGCTGCCGACGGCCGGGGCGATCTGGTCCGCGACCAGCTGCACCACGTCCTGCACACCCACCGCCTCGGTGAGCGCGCCGGCCAGGTTCAGCAGCTGGGACATGGTGACCAGCCGTGACGGCGCCTCACCGGTGGGCCGGTGCGCCCGGTTCATCTCGGCCACCGCACGGGCCCGGCTGATCCGGACGCTCAGCCCGTTGGTGCTCGGGTACAGCCGGAACGACAGCCAGTCGCCCGGCGGCCGCAGCGCCACGAAGGAGGTGCTCTGCTGGCTGAGCAGCGCGGCCCGGTAGCGGTCCTCGTAGACCGGATCGTTGAGCCAGGGCACCGACGCCCACAGCAGGGTCCCCAGCAGCTGGCTGACCGGGGCGCCGATCAGCTCGGCCGCCGCCGCGTTGGCGAAGCAGATCCGCCCGTGCAGATCCAGCGAGCACAGCCCGTACGGCAGCCGGGCCACCATCCGCGCCGACTCCACCGTGCCGAGCGTTCCGGCCGCCCCCGCGAGCGAGGGCGCGGAGAGCAGATCCGGTTCGGGCAGCAGCGGGACGCTGTCCTGCAGGGCGCGCGCCAGCCGGGCGGCGAGCCGGTCGCAGGCGGCCGTCAGATGGGTGCGCTCCCGCTCGGACAGATCGGGCGGGTGCGAACCCGGCCAGGTCACGAAGATCGCGCCGTAGGCCGTGGAGGCGGTCGCCACCGGCAGCGCCGCCAGCGCGAACGGGTACGGCAGCACCACCGAGATCCGCGGGTACAGCCGGGCCATGTCCTCCTCGCCGCCGACCCACACCAGCCGCCGCTCGCGCACCGCGTCGGCCACCGGGACCGGCGCGCTCAGCCCGACCCGTTCCCAGGGCGCCGAGAAGGCCCTGGGCAGCCCGGCCATCACCGCCATCTCCAGTACCGGCTCCTCGGCGGCCATCAGATAGACCGCGCCGGAGTGCGCGTGGACCTCGTCCATCATCGAGGCCAGCGCGAGGGACAGCAGCGGCCGGCCGACCCGCGTCCTGCTGCTGGTCGGTGCCTGGTCGGCCTCCTGCCCGTCGGGCACACCGACCACCTCCTTCTCCGGCCGGGCGACGGGTCCCGGAACAAATCTCCCTCCTGGCGGCCCGGCGCGCACGGCGAGCGGGACCGGCCGCGGGCTCCGGGCCGTACCCCCTCGCCCCCGGGCCATTCCCGGCAGTGGAAGCGCCGACCGGGGTACGGGAGCCGCCTGTGCGCCCCCGTGCCCCGTGATGGCCGGTTCTCCGCGCGCGGGAAGGGAGGGCGACGCGAAAAATGGGGCACGCGCTCTACACCTACGGAAACCGGCTGTCGGCGATACGAGGGGACGACCTGTGATCCGGGTTCTTCTGGTGCACGACGAGTGTCTGGTCCGATCGGTCCTGGCGGACTGGTTGCGCCGGGAAGCGGACCTCGGGGTGTTCCACGCCCCGTGGCGCGGTGCCTCGGGCCGGGTGCGCAGTGTGCGGCCCGACGTCTGCGCGGCCGACCTGGAGTGCGCGGACACCTACGGCATACCCCCGCTGGGCGAGCTCGGCGCGCGGGTTCCCGGCGTGCCGCCGCCCCGGCTCCTGGTGCTGGCGAGCGCGAACCGGCCGGGGCTGCTGAAGGGAGCGGTGGAGGCGGGCGCGCTCGGCTACGTGGACAAGGAGGGCGCCCCCGAGCGCCTGGTGGAGGGGATCCGGCTGGTCGCCGAAGGGAAGCGGTTCGTCGACGACTCGCTGGGCTTCGGATTTCTCCGGGCCGCCGAGATGCCGCTGACCCGGCGCGAGCTGAGCGTGTTAGTCCTCGCCGCCGAGGGCGCCTCCGTCGCGGAGATCGCCGGGAGCCTGCACCTGTCCAACGGGACGGTGCGCAACTACATGGCGGCCATCACCCGCAAGACCGGGGCCCGCAACCGCATCGACGCGATCCGGATCTCGCAGGGCGAGGGCTGGCTGTGAGGGTACGGGCGCCCAGCCCCCCACCAGGTCCCGGTAGAGCGCCGAGTGGCGCAGCAGCTCCTCGTGCGTGCCGAACGCCGTCGAGCGGCCGTCCATGGCCAGCACCCGGTCGGCGCGGCGGGCCGAGCTGATGCGGTGCGCGACCACCACCAGGGTGCCGCCGGGCCGCTCGGCGAAGGCCCGCTCCGCGCGCGCCTCGGCCCGCGGGTCCAGATGACAGGTCGCCTCGTCGAGCAGGACGAGCGGGGCGTACGACAGATAGGCCCGGGTCAGCGCCACGAGCTGCCGCTCCCCGGCGGACAGCGCCGCCGGATCGATCCTGGCGCCGGGCCCGCCGAGGGCCTCCATGAGCGGCAGCAGCCCCACCGCCCCGGTCGCCGCGAGCAGCTCCGCCTCGGGCACCGGATCGGGCCGCAGCATCCCGAGGTTCTCGGCGAGGGTGCCGGTGTGGACGTACGCCTGCTGGGGGATGAGGACCCGGCGTGCCGCGGCCCGGCGTCCCGGTACCGGGTGCCCGCAGACCCGGATCACGCCCCGGTCCGGTTCCAGCAGTCCGGCGACCAGCGCGGTGAGCGTGGACTTGCCGATGCCGCTCGGGCCCACGACGGCCAGGTGCGCGCCCGCCGGGACGTCGAGGTCGAGGCGGTCGACGATGGGGGCCGCGCCGGGGCCGTAGGCGAAGGTGACGGAGGTGAGGGAGAGCGCCGGAGCACCCTGCGGATCGGGTGCTTCCGTGACGGGTTCGGTGGCCTTCGGTTCGGTGTCGCGGAGCAGGCGCCGCAGGACCACGGCCAGCCGGGAGCCGCTGGTGCCCACGCCGTGCACGAGGTTGCGCAGGGCGGGCAGCAGGGACTGGGTGGTGTAGGCGAGCGCGCCGAGCAGGGCGCCCGGGGTGACGCCGTGGCCCAGCAGCCAGGGCGCGGCGGCGAGCAGCAGCACGATCGGCAGCTCGCCGCCGATCGTCAGGGAGACCACGCGCAGCACCCCCCACCGGGCGAGGGAGCACGCGGCGCGCTGCTCGGCGTCGATCCGTCGCTCGGTGCCGGTGGCGACCGGCTCTTCGGCCCCGGCCGCCGTGATGTCCCGCAGCCCGGGGCAGACGGCGCCGAACCGCTCCGCGAGCGCCTCGTCGGTGACGAGGAACGCCTCCTGACGACGGGCCAGCGGCCGCAGCGTCACCCCGAACAGCGCCACCCCGGCGAGCAGCGGCAGCCCCACGACCAGCAGCAGCGGCGGGGCGAGCGAGAACAGGCCGACCAGGGCGCCGGCCGCGGTGAACACGAACGAACGCGACACCAGCACCAGACCGGCGAAGGTGTCCCGCGCGATTTCGGCCTGCTGGGTGAGCCCCGACAGCGCCGCGGGATCACCTTCCCGGACCCCGCGGGCCACGACCCGCGACACCAGCCCGTCCCGGAGCGGTTCGACCAGCTCGGCCACCGCGGCGTACACCCGCGCCGTCCCGAACGCCCCGGCCAGCACCCCGAGCCCGGCCACGGACAGCCAGGCCAGACCGGTGCCGGTCCGTCCCGCCAGGAACCCCTCGTCCAGGGCCCGCGCGGGCGCGTACCCGGTGAGGAAGGTCTGCCCGGTCTCCAGCACCGACCAGCCGCCGAGCCGCGCCACGACCCGCCACCGGGCCCGCAGGAAGCGCATGCCCCGGAGCGGGAGCCCCTCGGTCATGGCCGCTCCTCGTCCGCGAAGTCCGCGGAGTCCGCGAACACCGCCCGGTACCCGGCGAGTTCCCACAGCCGCTCATGCGGACCGACCGCCCGGATCCGCCCGTCGTCCAGCCAGGCCACCGCGTCCGCGCGGGCCGCCGTGGCCGGCCGGTGGGCGATCAGCAGCCGGGTGCCGTCCCGGCCCGCGCCCACCAGGGACGCGGTGATCCGTGCCTCGGTCACCGTGTCGAGGCTGGACAGGGCGTCGTCGAGGATGAGCAGTCTGCCGCCGTGGGCGAACGCGCGGGCGAGACCCAGGCGCTGGGACTCCCCGCCGGAGCGCGGCGCGTCGGCGCAGCGGGTGGCGTAACCGGCGGGCAGCCGGCGCACGAACTCGTCCGCATGGGCCTTGCGGGCCGCGTCCCGGACCTCGGCGGGGGAGACGGGGACCGGGCCCAGGCCGATCTCCTCCTCCAGGGTGCCGCCCAGCAGGGCGGGGCGTTCGAAGGCGTGCCCGACCGCCGCGCGCAGCTCGGCGTGGGACAGCTCGCGCAGCGGCACCCCGTCGAGCAGCACCTCCCCGGCGTCCGGGTCGGCGAGCCGCCCGGCGACCGCGGCCAGCAGGGACTTCCCGGCGCCGGAGCGGCCGACCACGGCGAGCGTGGTGCCGCCGGGCACGTCGAGATCGACGCCGTCGAGGACGGCCCGCCCGCCACGCCGGGCGGTCACCTGGCGCAGCTCCAGCCGGCCCGGGCCGGGCGGCAGCCGTCGGCGCCCGTAGGCGGGGGGCCGTTCGCCGAGGACTTCGCCGAGCCGTCCGGTCGCGGCCCGCGCGCGGGCGAGACTCGCGAGCTGTCCCACCAGCACACCGACCCCCGTGGCCAGCACCGCGTACCGCGACGCGGCGAGCAGCTCACCGACCGTCAGCCGGTTGCGGGCGAGCAGGTAGCCCGCCACGGCGACGACCGTGAGCTGGAGCAGCGGCGCCACGGCGGCGGACTGCCCGGCGGCCCGCCCCTGCACCCGCCACATACGGCGCCCGGCCGCGGACAGTTCGGGCAGCGGCCCGAGGATCCGCGCCGTCTCCCGCTCCGCCGTACCCGCGGCCTGGATGGTGCGGTGTCCGCCGACGGCTTCCGCGAGGGCTCCCGCGATCCGCCCCTGCACCTCCTGGTAGCGGGTCACGCAGTCGCGGGTGTCGCGGGTGAAGGCGCGCAGCAGCAGCGCGAGCACCGGCGCTCCGGCCAGCAGTACGGCCGTGAGCCACGGGTCGATCAGGGCGAGGGCCACACCGCCGCCGACGGGTCCGGCCAGCGCGGCGAGCAGGGCCGCGCGGGCGGCCGGCGCCGTACCGGCCTGCGCGGCGTTGCCGACCAGCCGGGCGACCAGGTCGCCGGAGCCGAAGCGCTCGGTGGCGCGCGGGCCCACGGCCAGGACATGACGGTTCAGATTCCGGCGCAGCCGGCCCGTGGTGCGGGCGTCCACCGTGCCGGCGAGCACGGTCTCCGCCGCGTCGAGCAGGGCGAGGAGCATCACCAGCGCGGCGCAGTACAGCACCCAGCGGGTCGCCGGGGCGTCGGCCAGCAGCAGGTCCAGGGTGCGGCCCAGCGCGGCGGGGAGCAGCAGCCCGGCGCCGGTGGCGGCCGTGCTCGCCAGGCACAGCGCCAGCCAGCGGACGGGGTCCGGGCCGGGCAGGCCGGGCCCGGTCGTGCGCGTGCTCATGGGCGCCCTCTCGGTATGCGGGACCCCGGGCGGCCCTCCCTCGCGGGAGCGGACCGCCCGGGGCCGTGGACGCACGGTGCTGTCAGAGGCAGAGCGTGATGCTCGCCGCGCTCACGCACGACAGCAGGCTCAGGGTGCTCACCCCGCCGGTGCTGCTCTGCTCGTCGGACTCCATCGTCTGCAGGTCGAGAAGTGCCATGTCGTCTTCCTTCCGTGGATGGTCGTCACCCGTGGGGACGGGGTGGGATCACGGCTCCGTCAGCTCGCGGAACCGCGCTGTGGGGGCCGCCCGAGCGGCGGCAGGAACGGCAGATGGGCACCGGTTCCGCTGTCGAGGGCCGCGCCGAGCGCGAGCAGGCACCCTGCCGTTCCGGTGCCCAGGTCCATCGACAGCCGCATCATCTGGTGTCCGGGAAAGGCCAGTTGGCCCTGGTAGGACATGGAGAGCCAGCCGAGCCCGGCGATCTGGTCGGCGAGCCGTTCCCGGCTCGCGCCGGGCGTGGTCGTGCGGGCGACGTGCAGGATCAGGCCGGCCCGGCCCTGGAGAAGGCCCGGCTGCACATAGAAGCGGCACGTCGCGGCGCTGAGGATGCCGGTCCTGGCCTGCTCCAACTCCTCGTCGGTGTCGGCGAGACGGGCGACGAGGTCGTCCAGGACCAGGCCGATGCCCGCGCTCCCCTCACCGAGGTAGGGCAGGGTCCGCCAGCCTTCGTCGACCTCCAGCGAGCCGTTCTCCCGTCGTGCGCAGCAGTCCAGATCCCGCCGCAGCGCCACCCTGGCCGCGTCCAGCAGCCGTGCCTCACCGGTGCGTTCGTACTGCCGCAGCAGGAACAGCGCGGGCCCGCTCGCCCCGCGCAGCAGCCCGGCCCGGCGCCGCCGCCGGGTGTCCGGCAGGGGCTCCGCGAGACGCTGTACGAGGAGGTCGGCCGCCTCGGCGGCCCGGGTCCGTAACTCCGGCTCGCCGGTCGTGTCCGCGAGGGCGCCCAGCACCAGGCCGAGGCCGGCCAGTCCGCCGTGCAGATCGGAGGAGAGGTTCTGCCACCGCTCGGCGAGGATCGACTCGACCAGGTCGAGGGCGCGCTGCCGGTGGCCGAGACGGTCCAGCACATGGGCGACGCCCGCGAGTCCGTCGTACAGCCCGAGCGGGGTGCCCCGCGGTGCCGGTGCGGTGCGGGCGAGGAGCCAGCGCTCGCCCTCCTCGTACCGTTCGGCGCCGACCGCGTCCAGCGCGTACAGCACGCCGGCCGCGCCGTGCGCGAGCCCGAGGCCCCCGCCGTCGGAGAACTGGGTGATGTCGCCGGGGAAGAGCCGGTCGTCGCGGTCCGGGGTGGCCGAGGCGAGGATCGCCTTGACCATGGAGTCGCGGCTGAACGGCCAGTCGCCGGGTTCGACGAAGGAGCGGGGCGCCGCAGCAGGGGACTTGGTGTCCCGGGTGATCTCCGTGACCGCCTCCTCCAGGAACTCCCAGGGCACGTCCGGGAACTGACCGGCGATCACCTCCGCCAGATGGGCCGCCTTGCCCCGGTCGACCACGAACAGCGTCGTCACCGGCAGGAACAGGGCGATCCGCAGACAGGCCAGCGCGTAGCGGTCGACGTCGATGCCCGTGCGGTCCGGCGGGGCGAAGAAGCCGGGGTGGGCGACCACTTGGCGGCCCTGCTCGGTGACCGGGGCGGCGGCCTCGAAGTCGAGCAGGGACACCGACTCCTCGTCGGGCGCCACCATGATGTTGAAGACATGCAGGTCGTTGAAGACGATGCCACGGGCGTGGACCGCGTGCACGGCCCGCTCCACGCCGCCGTAGATCTTCAGCGCCCACGCCGTGTACTCGGCCACGTCCCTTGGGTCGGGATCGGGGGTGAGCAGCGGATGCCGTTCGGCCAGGCAGGAGTTGAGCGGGCGCCCCGCCAGGAAGTCCAGCACCAGGAACCGGTGGTCGCCGAGCGTGAACCAGTCCCGCACCTCGGGCACCACCCCGGTCCCGGCCACCTGCTCCAGGGCCTGCTTCTCCCGCTCCAGCCGCGCTATCGCGTCCGCCCCGTCGGAGGCGAGCCCCGCGTGCGGCCGCCCCTCCTTCAGCACGACCCGGCTGCCGTCCCGGGTGTCGGTGCCCGCGTAGACCCCGCCGCCGTTGGAGAAGTGCAGCGCCTTCTCGATGCGGTACGGCAGCTCGCCCACCGTCGTGGTGTTGCGCGCCGCCAGCATCGGGGCGAGGAACGGCGGCAGCGTCACCCAGTGCGGGACCTGGAAGGACGGTGCCCGCCGGTCCGGCACCAGCTGACCCGCGCCGTCCCGCACCGCCGGCACCAGCGAGCCCCGCTCGTCGACGACGAACGTGCGTGCGAAAGCGCCGTACCGCACATACAGCGGACCCTCGCCCCAGCGCAGATCGGTCAGGATGTACGGCCCCTCGAAGCCCTCCAGGAGCTTGCCGAGCTCGCGCAGCACACAGTGCAGTTGCTCCTCGTCGGCCGGGTAGAGAGTGACGAACTTGCCGCTGCTGTCCCGGGCCGCGTACTTGGTGTTGCGCAGATGCAGCAGATGCGGGCCCGGCACGAACTTGAACGGGATACGGCGCGGCACGCAGTAGTCCCACACGATCCCCGCGATCCGCTCCGCGTTCGCCCGGGTGGCCGAGGCGTGGATCTTCCAGCCCTGGGCCGGTCCGGGCGCGGCGGCACCCTCGGGGCCGAGCGGCGTCAGGTTCAGCCAGTCGCCGACCCGTGCCGCGTCCCAGCCCGTCGGCACCGCACGCCGCGCCGCCTCGTACAGGGGCGCCGCCCGGCGCGCACCGGCGGACAGCCGGTCCGGCGTCTCGTAGAAGTGCCGGTCGGCGAGCGCGTACACCTCGTACCGCTGGTCCATGCCTCCCCCTTCGTGGCCCGGAAACGAGCTTCCAGCGCGCCGACGGGGTGCGGACAGTCGTCGCTGTCACGAGACAGGTGTGCGGAACGCATGCGTCAAGATCTGTTCGGTGAGTTTCGAGCGCGGCCTGCACAGAGACTCCATCGAACGCGCACAGGGGCTGCGCCGGTGTCTCATAAGCGCTGTAATGGCCAACGTGGGCGGTGAGGACGCTGCGGGACGCAGATCGAGAAGGCAGCGCGCCGAGGATGCCCTCACTGCGGTCGGCGACGCCCCCGACGCCTCCGACCGGCTCCGCCGCATCCTCGAACAGGCGCTCGTCTTCGCCCATGCCTCCCTCGCGGCCGTGTACACGCTGACCGACGACGGCGAGCTGCTGTGCCTGGTCGAGTGGGCCGGGACACCGCGCACCCAGTACGGACTCCGGGACAGCTACGCCGCCACCGGCGGCTCCGTGGTCGCCGACGCCCACCACTCGAGGCGGCCCGCCTGGCTCGGGCCGAAGGAACTCGCCGACCGCGCCCAGTCCCGGCGGGCGTCGGCGGGCGATTTCCATCTGGCGGTCCTGCCCGCGCGCGGACAGGGCGGCGACGGCTGCCTGGTCGCCGTCAGTGAGCACCTCGACGGGTTCGACGCCGAGGACCGCGACTGCCTGGACCTGATCGCCCGCACCCTCGCCTACCCCGCACCCGTACCGCGCGCCGAGGGCGGCGCGCTGCCCTCCAACGCCTTCAACCTCGCCATGGACACCGGCCATGTGGAGGTCGGCGACGACATCCTGGAGCTGTTCCAGATCGTCCCGGAGGAGTTCGACGGCAAGGTGGAGACCCTGCTGGGACTGACCGTGCCGGAGGACCTGCCCTCGCTGATGAGCGTCGTCGAGGCCGACCACATGTCCATCGGCGACCGCGAGCTGGAGTTCCGGGTGCTCCAGCCCACCGGCCCACCCAAGTGGCTCAGGCTGCGCGGACGGCTGCTGCCCGGCGGCGAGGGCAGGCCCGCACGGCTCTTCGGCACGGTCGCCGACGCCTCCAAACTGCGCTCCGACGTCACCGACGTGGCCCGCGTCCAGCGCCTCGCCGCCTCCCTCGCCACCGCGGGCACCGTCCGCGACGTCAGCCAGGCCGTCGTCGCCGCGCTGCGCACCCCCCTGCGCGCCGACCGGATCGCGCTCGCCGAGCTGGAGAACGACCGGCTCGTCGTCACCGTCCTCGACCCGCCCCAGCCGGAGTCCTGGCCCGAGCTGTGGCGTTCGGAGTGGCGCACCGAGTGGCCCGACGCACCGGTGCGCGCCATGCCGACCCTCGCCGCCGCCCTGCGCGAGGGCCGCGCCCAGATCTGGCCCGCGGGCACCCCGCTGGAGCCCGCCCTCGCCGACGTCGGCCCCGGGGGCCTGGCCGTACTGCCGCTGCCCGCCGGCGGCCGGATGGCGGGCGCATGCCTGATCGGCTGGGACACCCCGCACCACTTCGGACCCGACGAACGCGCCCTGCTCACCGCCTCCGCCGGACTCGCCGGGCAGGCCCTGATGCGCGCCCACGCCTTCGACGCCGAGCACGAACTCGTCGGCATGCTCCAGCGCCAGCTGCTGCCCCGCAGGCTGCCCCGGCTGCCCGGCGCGATGGCCGTCGCCCGCTATCTGCCGAGCACCGCCGGCCTTGAACTGGGCGGCGACTGGTACGACGTGATCCCGCTGCCCGACAACCATGTCGCCCTCGTCATCGGCGACGTCCAGGGACACAGCGCGGCCGCCGCCACCCTGATGGGCCAGATGCGCACCGCCCTGCGCGCCTACGCCGCCGAGGGCCACCCGCCCGACGTGGTCGTCAGCCACGCCAACCGGCTGCTGATGGAGCTGGAGACCGACCTCTTCGCCACCTGCGCCTACGTCGACGTCGACCTGGAGGAGGGCACCGCCTGGTGCGTCCGCGCCGGACACCTGCCCCCGGTCCTGCGCCACCCGAACGGCGCAACGGACATCGCCGAGGCCGAGGGCGGTCCCCCACTCGGCGTCATGACCCAGGCCGAGTTCCCGATGAGCCCCCTGCGGCTCCAGCCCGGCACCCTGATCGCCCTGACCACGGACGGACTGGTGGAGTCCGTCGAGGCCGACATCGACGCCGGCATGGACCGCTTCGCCCATGAGCTGGCCGCCTCCGACCCCACCCACCTGGGCCAGGTCGCCGACGCCCTGCTCGGCAACGCCCGCCGCAGCGACGACGTGGCCCTGCTGCTGATGCGCTACGACGGCATGGAGCTGCGCCCGCGGCGGGAGAGCTGGACGGTGTGGCGGGTGCCCGAGGCGGTCGGCCACGCCCGCCGCTTCACCCGGCGCACCCTGCGCTCCTGGGGTCTGACCACCGAGACCGACGCCGTCCTGCTGGTCGTCTCCGAGCTCGTCACCAACGCCCTGGTGCACACCGACGGGCCGGTCCGCCTCTACCTCACCCTGCTCAACGGCCGGTTGCGGGTCGCGGTCGCCGACACCTCACCGCGCAGCCCCGTCAAGCCCACCAGCATCGGCTGGGAGGCCACCGGCGGCCGCGGCATCCTGCTGGTCGAGGCGATGTCGGCGGCCTGGGGCACGGTTCCGGTCAGCGGCGGCAAGCAGGTCTGGAGCGAAATCCAGCTGAACCGCTGAGCCCCGGGTACCCGAAGCGGCGGGCTCGACCAGTCGGTAACGGACAAACGACGCTAAGGTGAACCAGATGAAGGCTCTCGTGCTGTCCGGCGGAGCCGGCACGCGGCTGCGGCCGATCACACACACATCGGCCAAACAGCTGGTCCCGGTCGCCAACAAGGCTGTGTTGTTCTACGGGCTGGAATCGATCGCCGAGGCGGGCATCACCGAGGTCGGTGTCATCGTCGGTGACACCGCCGAGGAGATCCAGGACGCGGTGGGCGACGGCTCCAAGTTCGGGCTCCAGATCACCTACATCCCCCAGGATCGCCCCCTGGGCCTGGCCCACGCGGTACTGATCGCGCGGGACTGGCTCGGCGACGACGACTTCGTGATGTACCTCGGCGACAACTTCATCGTGGGCGGCATCAGGGCCCTGGTGGAGGAGTTCGGCCGCAATCGCCCCGACGCCCAGATCCTGCTCACCCATGTCCCCGACCCACGCGCCTTCGGCGTCGCCGAACTCGACGGCGAGGGGCAGGTCGTGGGCCTGGAGGAGAAACCCGAGCATCCCAGGAGCGACCTCGCGCTGGTCGGCGTCTATCTCTTCACCCCCGCCATCCATGCCGCGGTCCGCGCCATCGAGCCGTCCTGGCGCGGCGAGCTGGAGATCACCCACGCCATCCAGCACCTCATCGACGCCCGCGCCGACGTCCGGTGCACCGTCATCCACGGCTACTGGAAGGACACCGGGAACGTCGACGACATGCTGGAGGTCAACCGCACGGTCCTGGAGGGACTCGACCGCCGGATCGACGGCGAGGTCGACGAACTGTCCGAGACCGTCGGCCGGGTGATCGTCGAGGAGGGCGCCCGGATCGTCAACTCCCGCATCGTCGGCCCCGCCGTCATCGGCGCGGGGACGGTCGTCATCAACTCCTACGTCGGACCGTTCACCTCCGTCGCCGAGAACTGCCGTATCTCCGACAGCGAGGTGGAGTTCTCCATCGTGCTGCGGGACTCCTCGATCGCCGGTGTGGGCCGGATCGAGTCCTCCCTGATCGGGCGGCACGCCGAGGTGACCCCGGCGGAACATGTCCCCAGTGCCCACCGATTCGTCCTCGGCGACCACAGCAAGGTGCAGATCCATCCATGAATCTCCTCGTCACCGGCGCCGCCGGATTCATCGGCTCGGCGTACGTCCGCAAGCTGCTCGCCTCCGACGCGCCGGACGCGCCGGACATCACGGTGCTCGACAAGCTGACCTACGCCGGCAGCCTCGACAACCTCCCGCTCGACCATCCCCGGCTGGAGTTCGTCCAGGGCGACATCCGGGACGCCGAACTCGTCGGCAAACTCACCGGACAGGCCGACCAGGTGGTGCACTTCGCGGCCGAGTCCCATGTGGACCGCTCGATCACCGGGGCGTCCGACTTCGTGCTGACCAACGTCGTGGGCACCCACACCCTGCTGGAGGGCGCCCTCCGGGGCGGGGTGTCGACCTTCGTGCACATCTCCACCGATGAGGTGTACGGCTCCGTCGACGCCGGTTCCTCCACGGAGGACCACCTGCTGCGGCCCAGTTCGCCGTACTCCGCCTCCAAGGCCTCCTCCGACCTGCTGGCCCTGGCCTACCACCGCACCCACGGCCTGGACGTCAGGGTCACCCGCTGCTCCAACAACTACGGCCCGCACCAGTTCCCCGAGAAGGTCATCCCGCTCTTCGTCACCAACCTCCTCGACGGCCACCAGGTCCCGCTGTACGGCGACGGCGCCAACGTCCGCGACTGGCTGCACGTCGACGACCACTGCCAGGGCGTCGAACTCGTCCGCGCCAAGGGCCGCCCCGGCGAGGTCTACAACATCGGCGGCGGCACCGAACTGAGCAACCGGGAACTCACCGGGCTGCTCCTGGAGTCCTGCGGCGCGGACTGGGACCGGGTGACACACGTCGAGGACCGCAAGGGACACGATCTGCGCTACTCCGTCGACTGGAGCAAGGCCCGCACCGAGCTGGGCTACCGGCCCCGGCACGACTTCCGCGCCGGGCTCGCCGAGACCGTCGACTGGTACCGGGACAACCGCGCCTGGTGGGAGCCGCTGAAGCGACGCATGAGCGAGGAGCACGGATGAGGTGGCTGGTCACCGGAGCGGGCGGAATGCTCGGCCACGACGTCGTCGGCGAACTGCGCGGCCGCGGTGCCGATGTCACCGGCCTCGACCACACCGCCCTGGACATCACCGAACCCGCCTCCCTGGAGCGGGCGTTCACCGCGCACCACCCCGAGATCGTCGTCAACTGCGCCGCCTGGGCGGCCGTGGACGACGCGGAGTCGCACGAGGCCGAGGCGCTGCGCGTCAACGGCGACGGCCCGCGCCTGCTGGCCCGCGCCTGCGCCGCGCACGGCGCCCGCCTGATCCACGTCTCCACCGACTACGTCTTCTCCGGCACGGGCCGTACCACCCCCTACCCCGAGGACCACCCGCCGGCCCCACGCACCGCCTACGGCCGCACCAAACTCGCCGGCGAGCGGGCCGTACGGGAGGAACTCCCGGACGCGAGCGCGGTGGTGCGCACCGCCTGGCTCTACGGCGTCCACGGCAAGAACTTCGTCCGCACGATGATCGGCATCGAGGCGAGCCGCCCCACCGTCGACGTCGTCGACAACCAGTGCGGACAGCCCACCTGGAGCGCCGACGTCGCCGCCCGCGTCGCCGACCTCGGCCCCCGCCTCGGCCCGGACGTCAACGGCGTCTTCCACGCCACCAGTTCCGGCGAGGCCACCTGGTTCGACCTGGCCCGGGAGGTGTTCCGGCTGCTCGGCGCCGACCCCGAACGGGTGCGCCCCACCGACACCACGCCCTGGCCCCGGCCCGCCCCCCGACCCGAGTACAGCGCCCTCGCGCACGGCCGCTGGCAGAGCCTCGGCCTGCCGCCGCTGCGCGACTGGCGTGCCGCCCTGCACGAGGCACTTCCCCGTATCCGCAAGGAGTCCCCTTCGTGAAACGCCATGAGTTCCTCAAGGAACTGCACAAGGCCACCGCCAACCGCAACTACCTGGAGATCGGCGTCAACGACGGCCGCAGCCTGAGGCTGTCCCGGGTGCCGAGCATCGCGATCGACCCCGCGTTCAAGGTGGTCACGGAGATCCGCTGCGACGTCCACCTGGTGAAGGCCACCAGCGACGACTTCTTCGCCCGCGACAACCCCCTCGCCCACCTCAAGGGCGGCCGCCACCCGGTGCGGAACCTGCGCCGCGGCCGCAGCCCGATCGGCCACTGGCGGCGCACCACCCTGGACCTGTCGTTCATCGACGGCATGCACCTGTTCGAGTACGCCCTGCGGGACTTCATCAACATCGAGAAGCATTCCGACTGGGCCAGCGTGATCGTCTTCGACGACATGCTGCCGCGCAACATCGACGAGGCGGCCCGCGACCGGCACACCGGCGCCTGGACCGGCGACGTCTACAAACTCGTCGAGATCCTCACCCGGTACCGCCCCGACCTGGTCACCGTCCTCGTCGACACCCAGCCCACCGGCCAGCTCGTCGTCTTCGGCGCCGACCCGCACAACACCGTGCTGAGCGACCGGTACGACGACATCGTCGCCGAGTACGAACTGCCCGACCCGCAGAAGGTCCCCGAGACGATCCTGGAACGCACCGAAGCGGTACGCCCCGAAACCTTCCTGAACGCCCCGTTCTGGCGCCCCCTGACCCGAGCCCGCAACCTGGGCCTACGCCGTTCCAAGGGCTGGGACCCGCTGAGGCACGGCCTGGAGCGGCTCACCGACGGCTGATCAATGGGGTACGGCCTCCAGGATCTGGAAGTGCGTGGGCTTCAGCGGACCGCCCACACCGGCCAGTTCGAGACCGGCAGAGTCGAGCAGTGCGGCGTACTCGGCCTCGGTGCGCTCCCGGCCCCCGGCCATGACCAGCATGTTCAAGTCGCTCAGCACGACACTGAGTTCGGCTGCGGGACCGTTCTCGTCCGGCAGGACCGGCTCGACGAGGAGCAGTTTCGCATGGTCGGGCATGGCCTCGCGGCACCGTTGCAGGACGGCGCGCGCCAGATCGTCGTCCCAGTCGTGGATGACGCTCTTGAGGACGTACGCGTCGCCCCCGGCCGGTACGGCGGTGAAGAAGTCGCCCGTGGTGATCGCGCACCGGTCGGCGACGCCGGCCTCCGCGAGCACCTTGTCGGCCTCCCGCACCCCGGTCGGAGTGTCGAGGAGCACGCCCCGGCTGCCGGGGTGCGCCGTCAGCAGGGCGGCGAGCAGCGTGCCGTTGCCGCCTCCGACATCGACGACCGTCGGGAAGCGGGAGAAGTCGTACCCAGCCGCCACCACCTCGGCCGCACCCTGCGCCGTCTCCGCCATCGCCTCGTTGAACAGGGCGGACAGCTCCGGCTGCCGACCGATATGGGCGAAGGCCGGCATGCCGAAGACCGACTCGAACGCCGTCCCGCCGGTGCGCACGCTGTGCTGCAGCTCGCCCCAGGGCCGCCACACCGCGGGCGAGGTGAAAAGATCGGCGAGCGCGCGGACCGGGGCGTCGGCGTCGGACCGCAGCACTTGACCGAAGGAGGTCAGCGCGAACAGGCCGGTGCGGCCCGGGCGTTCCACCAGACCCAGGATCTCCAGGGCCCGCAGCAGACGACGCAGCGCGTCCTGGTCGGTGCCGGTGGCCGCCGCCAGCTCGGCACAGCTCCTCGGGCTGTCCGCCAGCGCCGCGGCGATGTTCAGGCGGGCGGCGGTGCCGACGACCTGGGAGGCCATGTAGCCGTGCACCAACTGCAGCGCACGGGCCTGGTCCTCGGCGCCGGCCGGAGTCCGCCGGTGGGCCGCCCTGTCCGGTTCACTGTCGGTCACAGCGGTGTCCCTTCGGTCGGGCGCCGTCACCAGGCGACGTGCAGGGCGACGGGGGCGTGGTCGACGAACTGCCGGGCCATCCGAACCGGGCGGTCCGGGACCAGGTGCAGGCCCGGGAGCCTGGTCAGCGCCTCCAGCGTCACCGCGAGTTGGAGCCTGGCCAGCCGGGCGCCGACGCAGGCGTGCACACCGTGGCCGAAGGTCAGATGCCGGGTGATCTGCCGGGTGATGTCGAAGGTCTCCGGCTGGTCGAACTCCTCAGGGTCCCGGTTGGCCGCGCTGTACAGAGCGACGACGTCGGACCCCGTCGGCAGGGTCCGCCCGCCCAGGCTCACTTCGCGGGTGGTCACCCGGAAGAAGGCGTGCACGGGAGTGTCGTAGCGGGCGATCTCCTCCACCGCCCCCGGGATCAACGACGGGCTCCGGCACAGCAGTTGCCACTGGTCGGGACGGGAGAGCAGATGCCACAGGCCGTTGCCCAGCAGGGCGGTGGTGGTCGAGTGCCCGGCGGTGATCAGCCCGATGAACGTCCACACCAGCTCGGCGAGCTGCTCGTCGTCGAGCGGACCCGGGGGCGCGAGCACACCGGCGATCTCACTGAAGGCATCCTCGCCAGGACGCTCCCTGCGCTCCCGCACATAGCGGGCCATGACCTGCTGGAACTCCAGGAACACCTCGGCCGCTTCGACCTCCTCCTCGCGGGAGGCGCCGCCGGTGATGACCGCGACGCAGGCATAGGCGCCGTCCCGGACGATCGCCCGGTCCGCCGCCGCGATGCCGCACATGTCGCTGATGGTGTCGACGGGCAGCACGCGCGCGTACTGGCTCATCAGCTCGGCCGAGCCGTCCGCGGCCAGGGCGTCGACGAGCGCCGTCGCCCGCTTGCGGATCTCTGGCTCCATTGCGGCCACGGCATCCGTGCCGAGCCGCTTGGCGAGCGGCGCCCGCACCTTCAGATGCCGGTCGCCGTTGACGTTGATGATCGCGGAGGACGGCGGGAAGCCGCGCTCCAGAACGGCGAGGGCGTCCGGATGCACCGGGAGCGGGGAGCGCAGGGCGTTCGCCGTGGAGAACGTCTCGTGCCGCTGAAGCACCGTGCGTACATCGTCGAACCGGGTCACCACCCAGGCTCGCAGGACCTCGGAGTAGAAGACCGGCTCCGTCTCCCGGGCCAGCGCGAAGAACGGGTACGGGTCCTGGAGATGCGTGCCGAGCGGGTCGTACGACGCACCGACCGAGCTTGTCATGGTGCCCGTCTCCTCACCGAGAAAGGGCCGTCACATCACCGCCGACGATGCCGTGCCCCCCTCGCAACCGGCTCAAGCCCCGGCCCAAATGCGTCGAGCGGCACCTCGTCGGGCGTCAGCGGTCGCGCAGCCGCCAATAGTGGGCGGTGCAGTCCTCGTACGACGGCAGGCGGCCGGTGCGCAGGGCCTCGGCCAGGGTCGGGGCCTCGGCGTCCTTCGGGGAGAGCACCGGGGCCACGCTCTCGGGCCAGGGCAGGGCCAGGTCCGGGTCGAGCGGGTGCACACCGTGCTCCCGGTCCGGGGCGTAGCCGGTGGAGCACAGGTAGACGACGGTCGCGTCGTCGGTGAGCGCCATGAAGGCGTGCCCGAGGCCCTCCGCCAGGAACACCGCGTGCCGGGTGACGTCGTCGAGGCGCACCGCCTCCCACTGGCCGAACGCCGGGGAACCGGTGCGCAGATCGACCACCACGTCCAGGACGGTGCCGCGCACACAGGTGACGTACTTGGCCTGGCCGGGCGGCACATCGGAGAAGTGCACCCCGCGCACCACGCCCCGCCGGGAGACGGAGCAGTTGGCCTGCGTGAGCGTGAGGTCGTAGCCGGTGGCCTCGCGGAACTCCTCGCTGCGGTACCACTCGTGGAAGCTGCCCCGGTCGTCCGGGTACAGCTTGGGCTCCAGCACCCAGGCTCCGTCGATTCCCAGTGCGCGCAACCCCGTCACCTCCGTACGGTCTTGAACAGGGACTTCGCCTTGCGTGCCAGCCGCCGCAGCACCCCCGGCCGGGGCATGCGCCGCACATGGACGCCCTGGGCCCGCGAGCGCAGCGCGAACGGCAGCGTCAGCAGCCGAGGTTCGGACGCGTCCGGCACCGGGCCGAGCGCCGTCCGCCAGGTCGTCCCGCCCATCACCAGCGCGGGCAGAGCGGCCGTCAGCAGGGCCCCGGAGCCACCGGGCGCCGGGGAGAGGGTGGCGGCCGCGTCCAGCGACTTGCCCCGCGCGGTCAGCCGCAGCAGCACCTCGGTGTCGTCCGGCACGTACAACGGCAGCGGCGCGCTGAGCCGGTCGTGCGTGACGGTGACCGCCTCCAGCGCGACGCGGCCGAGCCCGAGGCTCCGGCTCGCCCGGTCGACGTCCAGCGCGAGCGCGGTGTGCCGGGCGGTCCAGTACGGCAGCACCACCCGGCCCGCGACGACTCCGGCGGGCGCCGTGGGGCGTTCGGCGCGCGGTGCCGGGGCCAGCCGGCACTCCTTGGTCCAGCCGCCCAGCTTGACCCGGACCACGGTGTCCCACAGCCCGCCGCCCAGGACCGCGTCCCCGGCCGCGTGCGCCGGGTCGACGGTGGCCGTGGCCCGCAGCACCAGCCGGAACTTGCCCCGCTCCGCGGTCGGAACGGTCTCCCGGGTGAACTGCACGGGCTGGAAGTACTGGGCGGCGCTGGCGCGTTGACGCAGCAGCAGATCCGCCCGGGCGGAGCCGAACCGGGAGACGGTGTCGGCGCCCACCCAGGAGATCGCCTCAGCGACGTCCTTCGGCGGGGACTTCAGCGGATCACCGCCGCCCGCGGCGCTGAAGGTGAGCGGCGCCCCGCCCGAGTGGACCTCCGCGGCGAAGGAAACCCGCAACGTGCCGTCCTGCCACTCAAGACCCTCGGGTACGGCCTTCAGCACGACGCCCGCCTCCCACTCGGCGAACGCCTCCACATCGGCGTACCGGTCGGCGGCGATCAGCGCGGCCACGACTTGCTGGGTGGGCTGGAGCCCGCTCGCCACGCCGGGCCCGAACCGCTCGACGACCACGGCGTGGATCTCCCGGAACATCTCCTTGCGGTAGTCGGCGGGCATGGCCAGCAGCCGCTTGCCGCGCATCCGTTCGACCATCTCCACCCGCAGCCAGCGGCGGAACAGCCGGTCCCGCAGCGGTCCCGGCTCGGTGTACCGCTCCACGACGTCCAGGGCCTCGCGCAGGTTCTTGAAGTAGCCGACCGGGTCGAAGCGCTGGAAGCCCGCGTTGGCGGCGTCGTCCCGGCGGACGTGGTAATAGCAGACGTAGTCGCTGAGCACCGAGACGTTCGCCGCACGCAGGAACGCCTCGGTGACGAAGACATGGTCCTCAAGGCGCCGCCTGCCCTCGGGGAAGCGCAGGCCGATGCGGTCGAGGAAGGCGCGGCGGAACATCTTGTGCGGGGTCAGGCTGTCGATCAGCGGGGCGCTCTCGAGGGTGGCCCGCGGATGGTTGCGGCGGAACAGCTCCACGGGCACCCCGCGGCCCTGACCGGCCATCTTGCCGACCACCACATCGGCGTCGTGCGCCACGCCGTAGTCGTGCATCCGCTCCAGGGCCTCGTCGCCGAGGTGGTCGTCGTTGTCCACGAACATCACGTACTCGCCGCGGGCGGCGGCGATACCGACGTTGCGGGGCTTGCCCGACCAGCCCGAGTTCTCCTGGTGCACCACGGTCACCCGGGGGTCCTCGGCGGCGAGTTCGTCGAGGCGGGCGGGGGTGTCGTCGGTGGAGCCGTCGTCGACGAAGATCAGCTCGTACTCGTCGGCGGGCAGGGACTGCCGCAGCAGCGAGGAGACGCAGTCCTCGATGTACGCCCCCGGGTTGTACACGGGAACGATGACGCTGACCTTGATCGGCATCGCGCTCGATGTCCCCTCGGGTCGTCGACTGCCTGGTTGGGTGCGGCACGGTGCGTCTCCGATGCTAACGCGCTCCGCTCGGTCAGCCTCGTTCAAGGGATGCCGGGGACTGTTCGTGGTGGTGTGCGGCGCCGTTGTGGCTGGTCGCGCAGTTCCCCGCGCCCTTTGGCGGTGCTTTCGTACCGCGTGTTGCCAGCGCCGGACGCGTAGTACCAGGGCGGCTGCTGCCAGGGGTGGGCCGTTGCGACGAGCCACGGGAAGTGCGGCCGTTCGGGTGAGGCCGATCGGTGCGGGCGGCGATCAGGGCGCGGGGTGGATCGCACCCTCCGTCACGGTCAGCGGGGTGCCGGTGCCGCCCCAGCGCAGGGCGACGATCTCGGCGGCCACCGACACGGCCACCTCCTCGGGCGTACGGGCGCCCAGGTCCAGGCCCACCGGCGAGCGCAGCCGGGACAGTTCGGCCCCGGTCAGCCCGGCCGCGACCAGGCGCCGCCGCCGGTCGTCGTGGGTACGGCGACTGCCCATCGCCCCGATGTATGCGGCGGGTCTGCGCAGCGCCTCCTCCAGCAGGGGCACGTCGAACTTCGGGTCGTGGGTGAGCACGCAGATCACGGTGCGCTCGTCGGTGTCGGTGCCGTTCAGATAGCGGTGCGGCCAGTCCACGACGACCTCCACGCCGTCCGGGAAGCGCTTGGGCGTGGCGAAGACGGGGCGGGCGTCGCACACGGTGACCCGGTAGCCGAGGAAGTCCCCGATCCGGGCCACGGCGGCGGCGTAGTCGATCGCGCCGAAGACCAGCATCCGCGGTGGCGGGGCGAAGGAGTGCAGGAAGACGGCGACTGCGTCCTCCCGGCGCTCGCCGTGCGGCCCGTAGTGACGCGACTGGGTGACCCCGAGGGCGAGTTCGCCGCGCGCGTCGGCGGTGACCGCCGCGTCCAGGCCCTCCGCTCCCAGGGTGCCGAGCACCCGGTCGGGCCAGACCGCGAGCGTCGCCCCGCGCGGCGCGGGCCCGTCGGTCACCGATGCCACGGTGACCGGCTCACCGGCGGCGACGGACTCCGCAACGGCGTGGAAGGAGGGATCGGAGTCGGCCGTCACCGGACGCACCAGCAGCGTGATCTCGCCGCCGCAGGTCAGCCCCACCGCGAAGGCGTCCTCGTCGCTGTAGCCGAAGGTCTCCAGCCGAGCCTCGCCGCTGGCCACCACCTCCTGCGCCAGCTCGAACACCGCTCCCTCGACACACCCGCCCGACACACTCCCCACGACCTCGTCGTCCGGCCCCACGGCCATCGCCGCCCCCGGATCACGCGGCGCGCTGCGGCTCGTCGCCACGACCGTGGCCAGGCCGAAGGGGGCTCCGGCCGTGTACCAGCCGTTCAGCACAGGGAATACGTCACGCATCCTCGACCCCTCTCACCACCGGTCCGCACCCGGGAGGCCAGCGGGCCAGGAACATCGTCGGGCCGGGTGTGATGCACATCACTCTATGGCGGCGCGGTGGGGGGCGAGCGCTGCGGCAGGGGTTTGTTGAGCGTTAATCCATTGCCGGTGCGGGGCCGGTTCTGCTGCACTGCACGGGTTCTGCCGCGCCGCTTCTGCCGCGCCGCGCAGGATCCGAGCCGTCACGCAACGAGGAGCTTCCATGCGCACTGCGTTCATGTCCCGCCAGGAAGGAACGACCCCCTCATCGAAGGACATGACGCTTCGTGCCGTTGCTCAACCTCGGAATCCTCGCCCATGTCGACGCCGGTAAGACCAGCCTGACCGA
Organism: Streptomyces cinnabarinus; assembly: GCF_027270315.1. Lineage (NCBI taxonomy): Bacteria > Bacillati > Actinomycetota > Actinomycetes > Kitasatosporales > Streptomycetaceae > Streptomyces > Streptomyces cinnabarinus. The sequence goes on from NZ_CP114413.1 coordinate 8,228,678, forward strand.
GCGGCTGCTGCACTCGGTCGGGGTCATCGACGAGATCGGCAGCGTCGACGCCGGGACCACCCGGACCGACACCCTCGCGCTGGAGCGCCGGCGCGGGATCACCATCAAGTCCGCCGTCGTCTCCTTCCCGGTCGACGACGTGACGGTCAACCTCATCGACACCCCCGGTCACCCGGACTTCATCGCCGAGGTGGAGCGGGTGCTCGGCGTGCTCGACGGCGCCGTGCTCGTCGTCTCCGCCGTGGAGGGCGTGCAGGCGCAGACCCGGGTCCTGATGCGGACCCTGCGCCGCCTCGCCATTCCCACCCTGGTCTTCGTCAACAAGATCGACCGGCGCGGGGCCCGCGAGGAGGACGTCCTGCGCGAGCTCGCCCGGCGCCTGGGCGTCGCGGTCGCGCCGATGGGCCGTACCGCCGGACTGGGCACCCGGGAGGCCGCGTTCACCCCCGGAGCCGGACCGGCCGCCCTCGACGCGCTCGCCGACCACGACGACGACCTGCTCACCGCCTACGTGGAGAACACCGTCTCCCCGGACCGGCTGCGCACCGCCCTCGTCGAGCAGACCCGGCAGTGCCTGGTGCACCCCGTGTACTTCGGCTCGGCCGTCACCGGCGCGGGCGTGGACGCGCTCGTCGGCGGCATCAAGGAGCTGCTCCCCGCCGCCGACGGCGACCCCGGGGGTCCGCTCTCGGGCACCGTCTTCAAGGTCGAGCGGGGCCCGGCGGGGGAGAAGATCGCCTACGCCCGGATCTTCTCCGGAACGCTCCGCGTCCGCGCCCCCGTGGCGTTCGGCTACGGCCGCGGACAGGGCTTCGGCGACGCCGGGCGGGACGACCTCGGCGACGCTTGCCGGGAGGGCAAGGTTACCGCCGTCAGCGTCTTCGAGCACGGCGCCGACGTCCGCCGCGACGCGGTCCCGGCGGGCCGGATCGCCAAGCTGTGGGGCCTGGCCGACATCAGGATCGGCGACGCGCTCGGCTGCCCCCGCAAGGCGGACAGCCACTTCTTCGCCCCGCCCACCCTGGAGACGGTCGTCGTCCCCGGGTCCGGCACGGACCCCCGGGCGCTGCACGGCGCGCTCACCCAGCTCGCCGAGCAGGACCCGTTGATCGGCCTGCGCCACGACCAGGTCCGCCGGGAGATCTCCGTCTCGCTCTACGGCGAGGTGCAGAAGGAGGTCGTGCAGTCCACGCTCGCCGACGAGTACGGCCTCGACGTCACCTTCCGGGAGACGACCCCGCTGTGCGTCGAGCGGCCGGTCGGCACCGGCGCCGCCGTCGAGTTCAACGCCAAGGACCCCAACCCCTTCCTCGCGACGGTCGGCCTGCGCGTCGCCCCCGCCCCGGAGGGCACCGGAGTCTCCTTCGCGCTGGAGGTGGAGCTCGGCTCCATGCCGTACGCCTTTTTCAAGGCCGTCGAGGACACCGTCCGTGAGACCCTCGGGCAGGGCCTGCACGGCTGGCGGATCCCCGACTGCGCGGTCACCATGACCCACTCCGGCTACTCGCCCCGGCAGAGCCACGCCCACCAGGGCTTCGACAAGAGCATGTCCAGCACCGGCTACGACTTCCGGGGGCTGACCCCGCTCGTCCTGATCGAGGCGCTGCGCCGGGCGGGCACGCGGGTGCACGAGCCGATGCACCGCTTCCGCATCGAGGCCCCGGCCGACACCCTCGGCGCCCTGCTCCCGGTGCTGGCCGGGCTCGGCGCGGTCCCGGGGGCCACCGAGACCCGTGGAGAGACCTGTGTGCTGGAGGGCGCGGTGCCCGCGGCGCGGGTGCACGAGCTGGAGCAGCGCCTCCCCGGGCTCACCCGGGGCGAGGGCGAGCTGGAGAGCGCCTTCGACCACTACGCGCCGGTCACCCGTGGCGCGGTCCCGGAGCGGGCGCGCACCGACCACAACCCGCTGAACCGGAAGGAGTATCTGCTCAACGTGACGCGGCGGATGGGCAGTCGAGCTGACTGATAGTCAACTTACTCGTGAGTCAGAAGTGTTGACGGGGCCCGGGAGTCGCCGGACTGTAGGGAACATGCCAACTACACGTGCGCGTGTGCTCGTTGTGCTGGTCCTCCTTCTCGGACTCCTGACGGTGGCCGGACCCCGCCCGGCCACCGCCGCCCCCACCCTCCCCGACTCCCTGTGGTTCGACGAGACGGCGCTGACCGTGCGGAACGGCCGTTTCACCGACGGCCACGGCCGTGAGGTCGTGCTGCGCGGCTACAACGTCTCCGGCGAGACCAAGCTCGCCGAGAACCGCGGACTGCCCTTCGCCTCGGTCGCCGACGCGCGGAAGTCCGCCACCGCGCTGCGCGCCCTCGGCGGCGGCAACACGGTCCGCTTCCTGCTCTCCTGGGCCTACGCCGAGCCGGTGCGCGGCCAGGTGGACACCGCCTATCTGTCCGCCGCCACCGCCCAGATCGGCGCCTTCCTCGACGCGGGCATCCGCGTCTACCCCGACTTCCACCAGGACCTCTACTCCCGCTGGCTCTTCGACGCGGACAGCTGGTACACCGGCGACGGCGCCCCCAAGTGGGCGGTGGACCTGGGCGACTACTCGGACGAGTACTGCGGGATCTGCCCGTTCTGGGGCCAGAACATCACCTCGAACGCGGCGGTGACGGAGGCGTCGTACGACTTCTGGCACAACACCCACGGGCTCCAGGACTCCTTCCTCGCGACGGCCCAGAAGGTGATGGCGCACCTCAAGCAGAATCTCGGCGCCGCCCGGTTCACCGGCGTCGTCGGCTTCGACCCGTACAACGAACCGCACCCGGGCGTCCTCGACTCCGGGCAGACCAGCCGGACTTGGGAGCGGGACGTGCTGTGGCCGTTCTACGAGCGGTTCCGGGCGCGGATGGACGCGGCGGGCTGGCAGGACAAGCCGGCCTTCGTGGAGCCGAACCTCTTCTGGAACGCCAACCTCGACTTCCAGCGGCAGGAGGGCGGACTGCTCGACGCCGGACAGCTCGGACCGCGCTATGTCTTCAACACCCACTTCTACGACCAGAAGGCCATCTCCGGGATCTTCATGTGGGGCAAGGCGCAGGACGGGCAGTACACGGGTGACTTCGGCACGGTCCGCGACCGGGCCGCGGCGACCGGGACCCCCGCGATCGTCAGCGAGTTCGGGCACCCGCTGTCCGGCAGCGTCGCCGACAAGGCCCCGACCGTCCTGAAGGCGATGTACCAGGCGCTCGACTCCCGGGTGAAGGGCGCGAGTTGGTGGTCGGACCCGACCGCCTCGGGCCCCGTGCTGTCCGGCAGCCAGTGGCAGTGGGACATCTACAGCGGCCGCCACCACGAGCTGATGAACGGCAACCCCGACAAGGTGCTCACCGCCGGGGACGCCTGGAACGACGAGGACCTCTCCGCCGTCCGCCTCGACGACTCCGGCACCCCCGTCCTGCGCCAGGACGCCCGCCTCCTGGACCGCCTCCACCCGAGCGCCACCTCCGGCACCACCGTCGCCTTCACCTACGAGGACCGCTCCCGCGACGGCTCCACGACCCTGACCTGGAACCCGGTGCCCAGCTCCCTGCCGAACGTGGCCCGCCTGGTCGGCACCGGCCAGTACGGCCTGCTGATGTGGCGCTCCGGCAGCGGCTCGGCGCCGACCGAACTCCACCTCCCGGCGTCCTTCCCGACCGGCTCCACCGCCGTCGTCTCCGACCTGGGCACGGCGTACGCCCCACCGGCCTACACCTCGACGGCCCCCGTCGCCGTGGCCCCGGAACCCGGCGGCACCGGCAGCCGCCGCCTCCTGCTGACCGACGCCGACTCGGGCGCCGCGCACTACGCGCTGGTGACCAACGGGGCCACGAACCCCTCGGCGGACCTGCTGGCCGCGGCCCGCTCCGAACTCACCGCGTGGGCCGCCGCACAGTGACCGGTTGACCCTCCCCTTACGTCAGGCGGCACGCTGTACAGCGACGGAAGGGCAGGTGGATGAGTTACTCCGTGGGGCAGGTCGCGTCCTTCGCCGGGGTGACCGTGCGCACGCTGCACCACTACGACCGGGCGGGACTGCTCTCGCCCAGTGGCCGCAGCGGCGCCGGTTACCGGCTCTACGACGACGGTGACCTGGCCCGGCTCCAGCAGATCCTCTTCTACCGCGAACTCGGCTTCTCCCTCGACGAGATCGCCGGGATCCTCAAGGACCCACAGGCCAACGCACTGGAGCAGCTGCGCTCCCGGCTGGGACAGTTGAGTGCGGAGATCGACCGCCTCAAGCGCCTGACCGAGGTCGCCGAACAGGCCATCGAGGTCCAGCAGACGGGTGTGTCCCTCACTCCCGAGGAGCGCTTCGAGGTCTTCGGCGAGATCAGTTTCGACCTCAGCTATGCCACCGAGGCACAGCTCAAGTGGCAGGACTCCGCGGGGCAGCGGGAGTCGATGGCCCGTGCCGCCGCGCACAGCAAGGAGGACTGGAAGCAGCTGATGGGGGAGGCCGCGGCCTGGCGCGCTGAGCTGCTCGCCGCCTTCGAGGAGGGCGAACCGGCGGACTCCGAGCGGACGATGGACCTCGCGGAGGAGCACCGGCTGCACATCGCCCGCTGGTTCACCCACTGCCCACCGGACATGCACTGCCGGATCGCCGACGACTTCGCCGCCGACCCACGGGCCTTCGCCCTGGTCGTACCGCCGTCGCAGCAGCGGCCCGGCCTCGCGGCCCATCTCTGCAAGGCCGTGCACGCGAACGCGGCCCGCCGGACGGTGACCGAATGAGGATCCTCGTCGCGGCCGCCGGATCGCGCGGCGACGTCGCCCCGTACACCGGCCTGGGCGCCGCACTCCGCCGAGCGGGGCACCACGTCGCCATCGCCACCACCGACGCCTTCGCGCCCCTCGTCCAGCAGGCGGGCCTGGACTTCCGCACCCTGCCCGGCCGCCCCGCACCCCACGGCGACGTCTCGGACAGACGCGAACTCATGTGCGCCGCGGCCGACTTCGTCACCGCACTGGGCCAGGGCTTCGTCGAGGCGGTGGACCCGGACACGGACCTGCTCCTGCTGTCGGCCACCACGGCACCGCTCGGCTGGCATCTCGCCGAGGCCACCGGCGTACGAACGGCCGGCGCCTACGTCGTACCGGCCCACCCGACCGGCGACTTCCCACCCGTGATCATGGCCGGACGTTCCCTGGGCCGCCTCGGCAACCGTACGGCCGGCCGCTTCGCCCTGCGCATGGCCGACCGCGTCTATCGGCAGGGTGTCGCCGGTCTCCGCGACCGGCTGGGCCTGCCACCGCTGTCACCCGCCGCGATGCGCCGACGCCAGGAAGAGGCCGACTGGCCCGTCCTGTACGGCTTCAGCACGGCCCTCGTACCGCGCCCGGCGGACTGGCGGCCCGGCCTGGACGTCGTCGGCGCCTGGTCGCCGTACGTCGCACCCGACGCGACGCTTCCCGCGGAGCTGGAGGACTTCCTGGCCGCCGGGGCGCGGCCGGTGTTCATCGGGTTCGGGAGCATGGCGGGCGCCGACGCGGAGCGGCTCAGCGGGATCGCGGTGCGGGCGCTGCGGCGCGCGGGGCTGCGGGGGGTGCTTCAGCTCGGTTCCGACGGCCTCGCGGACGACGACATCCTGACCGTCGGCGACGTACCGCACGCCCTGCTCTTCCCGCGCACGGCCGCCGTCGTGCACCACGGCGGAGCGGGCACCACGGCAGCCGCCCTGCGCGCCGGGGTGCCCGCGGTGCCCGTCCCGGTGGCGGCGGACCAGCTCTTCTGGGCCGGTCGCCTCGCCGCCCTGGGCGCCGCCACCGCGCCCATGCCCTTCGCCTCGCTCACCGAGGAGCGGCTGGCCGAGGCGCTGAGTGAGGTGGTGCGCCGCCAGGCCTGTGCCCGTGCCGCCGCCGTCGCCGCCCGGCACATGGCGGCGGAGGACGGCACGGGAGCGGTCCTGAAGGCGCTGGGCTGATCAACGGGCCGACGGGGACGTCCAGTTCGCCTGGACGTGCCCGAGCCGGACGCGCTGGGGGTGGTCGCCGACGGAGACGGACACCTGCTTGGCGCCGGTGGCGAAGTCGATGGCGGTGACCTGGTCGGTGCCGCTCTCGGAGACCACGCACGACTTGCCGTCCCCGCTGACCGTCGCCCAGTAGGGCTTGGACGCGGTGACCAGCGGGCCCTCCTGGAGGGTGGCGCGGTCCACGACGGTCGCGTAGTCGTCCATCGTGCCCGCGACACACAGCTTGCGGCCGTCCGGGCTCATCGAGATCCCGTGGTGGCGCGAGTCGTTGACGAAGGTCGTGCGGTCGTCGCTGGTCGCCGGGTTCTTCGGCAGTGTCTTGGTGCGCACGATCTTGTCGGTGGCGAGGTCGTACTCGAAGAAGCCGTTGAAGAACGACACCTGGAAGTAGAGCTTGGTCTCGTCCGGCGAGAACACGGCCGGCCGGACCGCGTCGGAGTAGTCGGTCAGCCCGATCGCGTCCAGCCGCTGCCGCATGTCGATGACCTTGACCCGCTGGTACGTCGTCGCGTCGACGACCGTGATGTACCGGTTGCCCTTCGTCCAGTCCAGCCAGGGGGCGTCGGTCTGCGTGTTCACATCGCCGATCCCCATGTTGTAGATGTACTTGCCGTCCTGAGTGAAAATGTTCTCGTGCGGCTTGTCGCCGGTGCCGAACTTGCCGAGCTCCTTGCCGGTCTCGATGTCCAGCACATGCACGGTGTTGGAGGTCGAGGCCGACACCGCGACCCGCTTGCCGTCGGGGGAGACCGCCATGTGATCGGAGCGGTAACCCGACACGTGGAAGCGCCAGTTGACCGCGCCGGTGGCCAGGTCGAGGGAGACGACGTCGGCGAAGCTCGGCCGGGAGACCACCACCGAGGTGCCGTCGGGGGTCGAGTACATGTCGTCCACGAACTGGTCGTGGCCCTCGCCGACGCTGTTGCGGATCGCCATGAAGTAGATCCACTTGATCGGGTCGGCGTTGATCTCCGCCATCCGCTGGTTCTTGTCGGGGATGACGTTGATCCGCCCGATCTTCGCGAAGTCCCCGCTGGAGCGGATGACATCGGCGGTGCCGTCCCAGTTGTTGCCGACGAACAGCACCTCGCGCAGGGCGGCGGCGTCGGAGTCCGCCGAGGCGGCGGTCGCGGGGGCGGTGACGGTCAGGGCCAGGGCGGCGGCGAGGGCGCAAAGGTGCCTGGTTCTGAAGGCAGGCATGGGGGCTCTCCTCTGGACGGCGGGTGGCGTGCGGGTCGGTCATGACGTGCGCATGCCAATGAGGGGAATCTGAATACAAGGTCGTTCAGAGTTTGACTTACTGGAAAGTAAGGAGCGGGGGGCCTTCTCCACAAGACTGCGTACACGACAAAATGGTGGACGGCGAAGGAGAGGAGGGGCGTTGGCGGGCAGGCTCAGGGCGCCGACCGGCCGTTACGGCGGCAAGTCGGCGGAAGAACGCAAGGCCGAGCGCCGCAGCCGCTTCCTCGACGCCGCGCTGCAACTCTTCGGCGACACACCCGGCTACCGGGCCACCACCGTCGCGGCGCTGAGCGAGGCGGCCGGGCTGTCCACACGCCAGTTCTACGAGGAGTTCCGCACCCTGGAGGACGTCCTCGCCGCCCTCCACCTCCAGGTCAACTCCTGGGCGGAACAGGCCGTCCTGGCCGGTGCGGCGGACGTGGGGGACGCGCCGATCGACGAGCGGGCCGCCGCGATCTTCCGGGCCTACGCGGCCAATGTGACCGCCGATCCGCGCCGGATCCGCATCACCTTCGTCGAGATCATCGGCGTCAGCCCCCGCCTGGAGGAGCAGCGCCTGGCCCGCCGCTCCCGCTGGGTCGACCTCATCTGCGCCGAGGCGCGGGCCGCCGCCGCCCGCGGCGAGGCGGCCCGGCGCGACTACCGCATCGCCGCGACCGCGTTCATCGGCAGCGTGAACGGCCTGCTGCACGACTGGAGCGCGGGCTGGGTCGACGCCACCCTGGACGAGGTCGTGGAGGAACTCGTCCGCCAACTGCTGGCCATACTGCGCCCGGTGGGATGGCAGGAGGCGTAGCCCGCGTCCCGCCGGTCACATGTTGATCATGTGGCCGGCCAGCCCGTGCACGGCCTCCTTGACGGCCTCGCCGAGCGTCGGATGGGCGTGGACGTTGCGCGCCACCTCGTGGACCGTGAGGTCCCACTGCTGGGCCAGGGTGAGTTCCGGCAGCAACTCGGTGACGTCCGGGCCGATCAGATGGCCGCCGATGAGCTCGCCGTACTTCGCATCGCTGATCAGCTTCACGAACCCGGTGGTGTCCCCGAGACCGTGGGACTTGCCGTTGGCGGTGAAGGGGAACTTGGCGACCTTGACGTCGTATCCCAGCTCGCGGGCCTGGGCCTCGGTGTAGCCGAAGCTGGCGATCTGGGGCTGGCAGTAGGTGGCGCGCGGGATCATCGCGTAGTCCAGCTCCATGGTCTCCGCGTCGGCGATCGTCTCGGCGGCGATCACGCCCATCGCCTCTGCGGTGTGCGCGAGCATCAGCTTCGCGGTCACGTCGCCGATGGCGTAGATGTGCGGGACGGACGTGCGGCAGCGCCCGTCGACGTCGACGGCACCCCGCTCGGTCACCGTCACGCCGGTGTTCTCCAGGCCGTAGCCGCTGACGTTCGGGGCGAAGCCGATGGCCTGGAGGACCTTGTCGGCCTCCAGGATCCGCTGGGCGCCGTCCTTGTCCGTGACCGTGACGCGGACCTGGGGACCGGAGTCGTCGATGGCGTCCACCCGGGTGGAGGTGAGGACGTCGATGCCCAGCTTCCGGTACTGGCGGGCGAGTTCGGCGGAGACCTCGGCGTCCTCCAGGGGCGCCATGCGGTCCAGGAACTCGACGACGGTGACCTTCACACCGTAGTGGTGCAGGACGTAGGCGAACTCGATGCCGATGGCACCGGCGCCCGCGATGACGATCGACTGCGGCAGGTCCTCGGCGAGGATCTGATCCTCGTAGGTCACCACCCGCGCACTGCGCTTGGTGCCGGGCAGCAGCTTGGGCGCGGCTCCGGTGGCGATGATGCAGTGCTCGAAGCCGATGGTCCGGGTGTTGCCGTCGCGGCCGGCGACCTGGAGGGTGTGCGGGTCGAGGAAGGTGCCGCGGCCGTCCAGCTCGGTGATCTTGTTCTTCTTCATCAGGTAGTGGACGCCCTTGACCCGGCCGTCGGCGACCTTGCGGCTGCGGCGGAACGCCTCCCCGTAGTCGAAGGACACCTGCCCGTCGACCCGGATGCCGAAGGTCTTCGCCTCGTGGGTGAAGATGTGCGCCAGCTCGGCGTTGCGCAGCAGGGCCTTGGTGGGGATGCAGCCCACGTTCAGGCACACGCCGCCCCAGTACCGCTCCTCGACGACCGCGACGCGCTTGCCCAGTTGTGCGGCGCGGACGGCGGCGACGTAGCCGCCGGGCCCGGCGCCGAGTACGACGACGTCGAATCGCTCGACCTGCTCGTCCATGCGAGGTCCCTCTTCCCATCGGATCGGTTCCCGTTCCGTGGGGGATTGTTCCTCTCTGTCGTGCGAGGCGCCACAGAGATCAACTCCATGTGGCGGAGATCGCCCGACGAGTACGGGAGACGCCCCTACCCGGCGAGCCGCTCCACCGCCGCCAGCACCGGCGCCGTGCCGTCCTCCGCCCGGATCCGAACGCCCAGGGCCCGCGCCCGCTCCCGGTGCCCGGGATCGCGTACGGCACGGTCGAGGGCCGGGGCCAGGAGCTGCGCCGTCAGAGCGCGCAGCGGCACCCGGCGTGGCGCCACACCGAGGGTGACCAGCCGCTCCGCCCAGAATCCCTCGTCGAACTGGATCGGCACGGGGACCGCCGGAACCCCGGCCCGCAGCCCTGCCGCGGTCGTCCCCGCGCCCGCGTGATGGACGACGGCGGCCATCCGCGGGAACAGCGCGGAGTGCGGCACCTCGTCGACCGTCAGCATGTCGTCGCCGTCGGCCGCCAGACCGCCCCACCCGCGCTGGAACACCCCGCGCAACCCCGCCCGCCGCAACGCCCGCACGATCTCGGCGCTCAGCGCGGCCGGGCCGGGCACGGTCGCACTGCCCAGACCCACGAACACCGGCGGCTCACCCGCGTCGAGGAACTCCTCGATCCGCGCGGGCAGCCGCTCATCACGGTCGTACGGCCACCAGTACCCGGTCACGTCCAGACCTGACGGCCAGTCCCGAGGGCGGGGCACCACCAGCGGGCTGAAGCCGTGCAGCACGGGCAGCGCGCGGCCACCGTGGTTGCCGCGCGGCAGCCCCAGCCGGGCTCGTACCGACGGCACCGTCGAGGCGAAGATCCGCTCCATCAGCAGATTGACCCCGTGCCCGGCGAACCGGTTGCCGAGAGCGCCCCAGGAGGCGGCCCCGAGCACGGGCGGCGCGAACTCGCGGGTGGGGGCCAGGGGCTGGAGATAGAGGCCCAGGCAGGGCAGGCGCAGCCCTTCGGCGATGGTCCGCCCGAGCGGTCCCAGCGAACTGGAGAGCAGCAGGACATCGCAGGCCCGGGCGGCGGCCACCAGGTCGTCCGTCATGCGCCCCACCACCGCCCGCGCCAGCATGGCCACGCGCATCAGCTTCCCCACGCCGGTCGCGCTGCGGTGCAGCCCCCGGCCGCGGGCGGAGTGCAACTCCGCCCGCGGATCGACGGGGAGGGGATGGAAGCGGAGTTCCGAGCCCGCCACGAGCGGCTCGAAGCAGGCGTGGGTGACCAGGGTGACCTGGTGTCCGCCCCGGGCCAGGGCCTGACCCAGACCGGTGTAGGGAGCCACGTCGCCCCGGGAGCCCGCCGTCATGATCGCTACGCGCACGACGGCCAGTATGGCCCCGCGAGCCGCTCCCCTCAGGACACCACGGCGACGATTCCCGCCACGGCCACAAGACCGGCGCAGGCCAGCAGCCCCGCCGCGAGCATCCGGCACCGCAGGACCCGGTAGCGCTCCTCGTACTCCGCCCGCAGCTCCCGCGCCCGCTCGGCCGTACGCTCCCAGGACCGCCGGGCGAGGGCCAGATACTCCGCCTCGAACCGCCGCTCCAGCTCCGCCCGCTGAGCCTCCGTCAGCCAGGGATCCAGCGGGGCGCAGAACCTCCCGGCGGCGGTGCGGCCCTCCTCGCGGGTGGCCTCGACGAGCAGGAAACCCTCGATACGGTCGACCATCCCGCGGCTCTCCCTCGTGCTCACCGCGCGCTCAACTCCCGTACCGGGACCGGGGCCTGCGGATGGTGGAGGTCGAAGGCCGGGGATTCACCGCGGATGCGGGGGAGCGCGGCGAAGTTGTGGCGCGGCGGCGGGCAGGACGTCGCCCACTCCAGCGAGCGGCCGTAGCCCCACGGGTCGTCGCTCTCGACCCGCTCGCCGTACTTGGCGGTCTTCCACACGTTGTAGAAGAACGGCAGGAAGGACAGGCCGAGGACGAAGGTGAAGATCGTCGACACCGTGTTGAGCGTGGTCAGGCCCTCCACCGCCAGATAGTCGGGAATCCGGCGCTGCATCCCGTTCGCGCCCAGCCAGTGCTGGACCAGGAAGGTGCCGTGGAAGCCGACGAACAGCGTCCAGAACGTGATCTTGCCGAGGCGCTCGTCCAGCATCTTGCCGGTGAACTTCGGCCACCAGAAGTGGAAGCCGGAGAACATCGCGAACACCACGGTCCCGAAGACGACGTAGTGGAAGTGCGCCACCACGAAGTACGAGTCCGACAGGTGGAAGTCCAAGGGCGGGGAGGCGAGCAGCACTCCCGTGAGGCCGCCGAAGACGAAGGTGATGAGGAAGCCGGTGGCCCAGAGCATCGGTGTCTCGAAGCTCAGTGAGCCCTTCCACATGGTGCCGATCCAGTTGAAGAACTTCACACCGGTCGGGACCGCGATCAGGAAGGTCATGAAGGAGAAGAACGGCAGCAGGACTCCGCCGGTGACGTACATGTGGTGCGCCCACACCGTCACGGACAGGCCCGCGATGGAGATGGTCGCCGCGATCAGGCCCATGTAGCCGAACATCGGCTTGCGGGAGAAGACCGGGATGACCTCGGAGATGATGCCGAAGAACGGCAGGACGATGATGTACACCTCTGGGTGTCCGAAGAACCAGAAGAGGTGTTGCCACAGCAAGGCGCCGCCGTTGGCGGAGTCGAAGATGTGGGCGCCGAACTTGCGGTCCGCCTCCAGCGCGAACAGCGCCGCGGCCAGGACCGGGAAGGCCAGCAGGACCAGGACACCGGTCAGCAGCACGTTCCAGGTGAAGATCGGCATGCGGAACATCGTCATGCCGGGTGCGCGCATGCAGATGATCGTGGTGATGAAGTTGACCGAGCCGAGGATGGTGCCGAAGCCGGAGAAGGCCAGACCCATGATCCACAAGTCGGCGCCGATGCCCGGGCTGCGGACCGCGTCCGAGAGCGGGCTGTAGGCGAACCAGCCGAAGTCGGCGGCACCGTCGGGGGTCAGGAAGCCGCCCACCGCGATCAGCGAGCCGAACAGGTACAGCCAGTAGGCGAACATGTTCAGCCGCGGGAACGCCACATCGGGGGCACCGATCTGCAGCGGCATGATCCAGTTCGCGAAACCGGCGAACAGCGGCGTCGCGAACATCAGCAGCATGATCGTGCCGTGCATCGTGAACGCCTGGTTGAACTGCTCGTTCGACATGATCTGGAGCCCGGGGCGGGCGAGTTCGGCGCGCATGAACAGCGCCATGACGCCACCGACGCAGAAGAACGCGAACGACGTGATCAGATAGAGCGTTCCGATCGCTTTGTGGTCGGTGGTGGTAAGCCACTTGATTTGGTCTCTCACGACCCGCCTGTGTCCGCGGCCGGAGCGGACGTCACACTCGACGGACGGGACAAGAATCACCGAACCCGGGTGTGACGATCCCGGGGATGCCGGACACGAACGGGACATGAGCAACGACGAGACCTTCGCCGCTGCCTATCGCGAGCACTACTGGGCGGTCAGCCGCTATGTCGCGCGCCGCCTCGACGGCCGTACGGACGAGGTCGAGGAAGTGGTGGCGGAGGTGTTCACGGTGGCCTGGCGGCGCCGTGCCGATCTGCCGGCGGCCCCGCTGCCCTGGCTGTACGGCGTGGCACGCAACTGCCTGGCGAACGCGGTACGCGGGCAGGGGCGCCGCCGGCGACTGGTGCGCAGGATGGGCAACGACGACGCGGCACACAACCGGCACATCGAGGCGGGCCCCGACGCGGACGCCCCCGGCGCCTGGGTGCACGACGCGCTGGCCCGGCTCTCCCCGGCCGACCAGGAGGTCCTGCGGCTGACGGCCTGGGAGGAACTCGGCATCGAGGAGGTGGCCGTCGCCCTCGGCTGCGGCAACCGCGCCGCGTCCATGCGGCTGCACCGGGCCCGGCGCAGGCTGAGAGCCGAGATCGACCGCCTGTGCCCCACGACCCCCGCGAAGGAATACGGCCATGGCTGACGAACTCGAACTCCTGCGTGCCGCCAACCCGGTGCCCACCGACGGCCCCCACTACGGCGACGGTCCCCTTGACCACCGTGCCGAACGGCGCCTGCACGACCTGACGCGGACCCCGGCCGCCCGACGGCGGCCCCGGCTGGTGTGGGGGCTCGCGGCCACGGCCGTCGTCGCCGCGCTGGTGTCGGCGCTGCTGTTCAGCGACCGCACCACCGTTCCCGCGGTCGCCGCGCCCCGCCCCCTCGTGGTGCGCGCCGACGCCACCCCCGTGACCCTCCAGACCCTGGCCGCACGGGCCGAGGCGGCGGCCGACGGATCGCCGGAGCTCCGGAAGGGCACACATGTGCAGTCGTGGAGCCTGGGGATGAGCGACGACAAGCCACCGATCACGCTCCCCGAGGAACGCGTCGTGCGGTGGCGGGCCGACGGCAGCCACACCGAACTCGTCGTGGCCACCGACCCACGCCACCCCGCGCGGCCGGTCCTCAGCGGCGACGGTGGGCTGGTCGACGACGGCCATGTCCTCAGCAGCCGCACCTACCCGCCCAGTTGGAGCGACGCCCCGCCGCAGTCGCCGCCGCCGGACGACGCCGGGCGGCTGCGCGTCTACCTGCGCGAGGCGACCCACGGCGCGACCGAACCGGACACCGGTGAACTCCTCTACTCCGTCCAGGTGTTGCTCGACACCTGGACCCTCGGCGACCGGGAGTCCGCGGCGCTCGTCCGGCTCCTCGCGGAAACCGACGGGCTCCGGCCGGCCGGGCAGGTGACCGACCGGCTCGGGCGGCGCGGACAGGCGTACGTCCACGACCGGTCCGGCACCCGGCAGATGCTGATCATGGACCCGGCCACCGGCGCCGTACTCGGGCTCGAGACCACCTTCACCCGGGCGCAGCCCGAATATGGCGTCAAGGCCGGCGAAGTGATGGAGTACAGCGCCTGGACGCGCTGATCAGACCCCGAGCTGCCGGGCCGCGGCGGTCACCGTCTGCTCCGGCGTGGGCTGCTCCCCGGTGGTGCTCCACCTCAGCGCCAGTCGCGGCCCTCCCTCACGTAGACCGAGCCCGGCTCACTCGTCCCAGGCCTGGATCATCGTCTGCTCGACGATCTTGCCGTCCCGCAGGGACGCCATCGACTCGGCGAGCACACGCACCCCGTCCGAGTACTCACAGGACTCACTGAAGGCGATCATGTCGCCGTCGACGACACAGCGCTCCATCTTGTGGGTCATGTCGCGGCTGTAGACGTCCTCCAGCAACTCGCTGATCTCGTCACGGCCGTGCAGGACCCGGGGACTGCTGGGCTGGGTGTTGCGGTCCACGACGCGCAGTTCGGCGTCGTCCGCGTAGAGCGACAGCAGTGTCGTCGCCGTATCTCCCTCGATGCCCCGGCGCAGGGCTTCGGTGTCGAAGCCGGGGCTTGCCGCACTGCCCATGGTGACCTCCTCACAGGCCGGCGGTCCTCGGGAGTGCGGGCCGCGACGACCTCTCCTATCGAGGCTCCTCCGTCCCGGCGGCCTCGGCAAGCCAGCCGGGCCGGTCCGCCTGACGAGTGAGGCGCGCCCCGCGGCCGTGACCGGCGGGGTCCCGTCCGCGTTGCTCCGAACATGATCTCAACACGTCGTATCGTCGCCGCCGTCGGTCTGGCCGCCTCGGTCACCGGCCTCGCCGCACCCATGGCGAGCGCGGCCGAGGCGGACGCCCACGCCGGGGGCCTCAGCCCGATCCGCATGCTCGACTCGCTCACCGTGAGCGACATCCCCGAGGAGCACAAGGCGGCGCTCCCGCGGCCCTCCGAGCAGCTCAACCAGCTCAACCGCGTACACGAGCTGAACCAGCTGCACCAGGTCACCGATCTGGCCGCCCCGGTGACGGGCCTGCTCCCCGGCATCGAGTACTGACCTGCCGCACCCCTGAGGGCCGTCCGCACACCGGGCGGCCCTCGGCATGTCCCGGGAGGGCGACAGCGATGCCACAGCGACCGGACCGTTCGGTGCACTGGCAGCCCCCGTTCCCCGTGAACGCGCGGCTGACGCTGTCGAGCCTGCGCCGCGGCCCCCACGACCCCACGCACCGGGTCGAGCCCGACGGCACCCTGTGGCGCACCGCGCGCCCCGCCTCCGGACCCGTCACCTACCGCATCCGCCAGCAGCGCCCGGACGACCTCCGCATCGACGCCTGGGGACCCGGCGCCGCCGAACTCGCCGACTCCGTCCGCCGCGAACTGGGTGAGGACGACCGGCCCGAGCTGTTCCGCCCTGCGCATCCGGTACTGCGCGGTGCCGTGCGCCGGCTGCCCGGCCTGCGGGTGCCCCGCACGGGACGCCTCTTCGAGGCCCTGGTGCCCGCGGTGTTCGAGCAGCGCGTCGTGGGCCTGGACGCCGCCGCCTCCTTCACCCGCCTGATCCGCAGATACGGCGAGCAGGCACCCGGCCCCGCGCCCGCCGGGATGCGGCTGCCTCTGCCGCCCGGGACCTGGCGCACGATCCCCAGCTGGGAGTGGCGCGCGGCGGGAGTCGACCTGCACCGCTCCGCCACCGTCATCGAGGCCGCGCGGCACGCGGTACGGCTCGACCGGTCCGCCGCCGATCCCGCCCGCGCCTACGACCTGCTGGCGAAGCTGCCCGGCGTCGGCGTCTGGACCGCTGCCCAGGTCGGCCACCGCGCACTGGGCGACGCGGACGCCCTGCCGCTGGGCGACTACCACCTCGCCACGATCACGGGCGTTGCCCTGCTCGGCAGGCCGCTGGCGGACGACGAGGTCGAGGCCTTCTACGAGCCCTTCCGGCCACACCGCTACCGCGTCGTCCGCCTCCTCGAACTCAGCCCTGGAGCGGCACCGCGCCGGGGATCCAGGGCACCGAGGGCGGGGCCGTTCCGCTAGGGCGGAGGCAGCCGCTCGATGGCGTGTCATCGCCGGGGGACCGCACACACGTCTGATACGGATCTTCTTCTGCCCCCCTCGCCCAGCAAGGAGAACCCATGGCCCCGACCTATGCCGTCACCGGTGCCTCCGGCCGCCTCGGCGGGCGGATCGCCCGACGGCTGGCCGCCGCCGGACTGCCGCAGACCCTTCTGGTCCGCACCCCCTCCCGCGCACCCGAACTGCCCCGCGCCACCGCCGTGTCCGGCGCCTACGACGACCACGGCGCCGTCGCCCGCGCCCTGCGCCCCACCGACCGCGTCCTGATGGTCTCCGCCTCCGAGACCCTCGACCGGGTCCAGCAGCACCGCACCTTCATCGACGCCGCCGCCGCGGCCGGGGTCGCGCATCTGGTGTACATCTCCTTCTACGGCGCCGCCCCCGACGCGACCTTCACCCTGGCCCGCGACCACTGGCACACCGAGCAGCATCTGCGCGCCAGCGGAGTGCCGTTCACCTTCCTGCGGGACAACCTGTACGCCGACTTCATGCCCGCCCTGGTCGGTGAGGACGGCGTGATCCGCGGTCCCGCCGGCGCCGGACACGCCGCCGTGGTCGCCCAGGACGACATCGCCGACGCCGCCGTAGCCGTCCTGCGCGACCCGGCCGGGCATGTCGGCCGTACGTACGAACTGACCGGCCCCGAGGCGCTCGGCCTCACCGACATCGCGGCCACCATCGCCGCCGTCACCGGGCGCCCCGTCTCGTACGTGCCGGAGACGGTCGAGGAGGCCTACGCCTCCCGCAAGGGCCACGGCGCCCCCGACTGGCAGCTCGACGCCTGGGTCTCCACCTACACGGCCATCGCCGACGGCTCGCTGGCCGCAGTGACCAGCGCGATCGAGGACCTGACCGGACATCCCGCCACCCCCCTGGAGCAGGTGCTCAGGGCTTGACCGGCTTTCGCCCACCACGTGCCGTTTCCGATCAGTCACGCGTAGGGTCGGGGACAGCACATCGGCCCAGGGAAGAGAGGTCAGCACCATGGCGCAGCAGGTACGCGGCGTGATCGCACCCGGCAAGGACGAACCGGTACGGGTGGAGACGATCGTCGTCCCCGATCCGGGGCCGGGCGAGGCCGTCGTACGCGTCCAGGCCTGCGGTGTCTGCCACACCGATCTGCACTACAAGCAGGGCGGGATCTCCGACGAGTTCCCCTTCCTGCTGGGCCATGAGGCCGCGGGCGTCGTCGAGTCGGTCGGCGACGGCGTCACCGATGTCGCGCCCGGCGACTTCGTCGTCCTCAACTGGCGTGCGGTGTGCGGGCGTTGCCGGGCCTGTCTGCGCGGGCGCCCCTGGTACTGCTTCGACACCCACAATGCCACGCAGCGGATGACCCTCACCGACGGCACCGAACTCTCCCCGGCCCTCGGCATCGGCGCCTTCGCGGAGAAGACGCTGGTCGCGGCCGGACAGTGCACCAAGGTCGACCCGGCAGTCTCCCCGCAGGTCGCGGGTCTGCTGGGCTGCGGGGTGATGGCCGGGATCGGCGCCGCCATCAACACCGGGCAGGTGGGCCGCGGCGACACGGTCGCGGTCATCGGCTGCGGGGGCGTCGGCGACGCCGCCGTCGCCGGGGCGAGCCTGGCGGGCGCCGCGAAGATCATCGCCGTCGACATCGACGACCGCAAGCTCGACAAGGCCCGCACCATGGGCGCCACGCACACCGTGAACTCCCGGCAGGCCGACCCGGTCGAGACGATCCGCGAACTCACCGGCGGCTTCGGCGCCGACGTCGTCATTGAGGCGGTGGGCCGCCCCGAGACGTACCAGCAGGCCTTCTACGCCCGCGACCTGGCCGGCACCGTCGTCCTGGTCGGTGTCCCCACCCCCGAGATGAAGCTCGAACTGCCCCTGCTGGACGTCTTCGGCCGCGGTGGCGCCCTGAAGTCCTCCTGGTACGGCGACTGTCTGCCCTCCCGGGACTTCCCGATGCTGATCGACCTTCATCTGCAAGGCCGCCTGGATCTGGAGGCGTTCGTGACGGAGACCATCGAACTCACCGACGTGGAGAAGGCCTTCGAGCGGATGCACCAGGGTGACGTCCTGCGCTCGGTGGTGGTGCTGTGATGGCCGCCCGCATCGAACGCCTGGTCACCTCGGGGCAGTTCAGCCTCGACGGCGGCACCTGGGACGTCGACAACAACGTCTGGCTCGTCGGCGATGACCACGAGGTCGTCGTCATCGACGCCGCCCATGACGCGGACGCCATCGCCGAGGCCGTCGGCGACCGCAGGCTGACCGCCATCGTGTGCACCCATGCCCACAACGACCACATCGACGCCGCCCCGGCCCTCGCCGACCGCACCGGCGCCACCATCTGGCTGCACCCCGACGACCTGCCGCTGTGGAAGCAGACCCACCCCGACCGCGACCCCGACGCCCACCTCCTCGACGGCCAGGTCATCGAGGCCGCCGGCGCCGACCTCCGCGTCCTGCACACCCCCGGGCACGCGCCCGGCGCGGTCTGCCTGTACGACCCCGGACTCGGCGCCGTCTTCACCGGCGACACCCTCTTCAAGGGCGGCCCCGGCGCCACCGGCCGCTCCTTCTCCCACTTCCCGACGATCATCGACTCGATCCGCGACCGCCTGCTCGCGCTCCCGCCCGAGACGAAGGTCCTGACGGGCCACGGCGACGACACGACCATCGGCGCCGAGGCCCCGCATCTGGAGGAGTGGATCGCCCGGGGCCACTGACGGGGCCGTCCGATTCAGCGCTCCCCATACAGCGCCCACCAGGAGTCGAACCAGCCCAGGGTCTCCTCCAGGCGGTCTTCGGGCTGTACGAGGAGCGGCTCCGGGGGTTCGCCGGGGAGGTGGACGTACGACGTGAGGACGGTCCGGTTGTTGAGTACGTAGAGCTCCGTCGGGGGCT
This sequence comes from Streptomyces cinnabarinus, assembly GCF_027270315.1. NCBI lineage: Bacteria > Bacillati > Actinomycetota > Actinomycetes > Kitasatosporales > Streptomycetaceae > Streptomyces > Streptomyces cinnabarinus. The sequence goes on from NZ_CP114413.1 coordinate 8,247,874, forward strand.
GGTCGGCAGCTGTTCTCACGTCGAACGTCACCTCGCTGTGCGGGCGCAGAATCTCCATGAGGCGCCGACGCGGATCGTCTGCTCCGCCGCCGCCCATCAGGAGCAGCCGCACCCGGACCGGTACGGGCCGGGCCAGGCCCTCGCGGACCCGCTCGAACTGCGGCCGCAGCGCTGCCACCAGTGTGCTGACATCGGCGACGACCGCGGCGATGGTGACCTCGGGGTCCTCGAACGCACGGTGAACGGCCTCGCCCAGTCCGGAATCCTGGACGCCGTCCGGCGCGAGAGGTGAAGTACGGGCGAACGCGAGTGCCTCGGGATCGATCTCCTGGGTACCGGCCCCGGTGGAGGAGTGCCGGATCGCCGGGAAGTCGCCGGGGCCGCGGTGCTCGTCCAGGTAGGCGGCGACCTCCTCGCGGACCAGCTCCCGCACCGCGGTGATCTCCCGGCGGAGCCGGCCGCCGAGGAGCGCGTCGCGGACTCCTGGGAGAAAGCGGAACTCCAGGTAGGTCGGGTCCGCGCGGTCGTACGTCTCCCAGGGCTGGAGGAGTCCGCCCAGGGCCACTTCGGCGAGATGCCCGTGGTCCGACTGGGGGAGCATGGCCCGGCGCACCAGGTTCATCACGGGCAGGGTGAGGGGTACGGCCGCCAGGAATCCGGCCAGTTCGCGGGCGCCGGGGGAGGCGCTCTCCTCGAACCAGCGGACTGCTCGCAGCGCGGCCCGTTCCGCCGCGATGTCGTCCGGCGCGCTGTCGGCGGCCGGACCGAGCGGCTCGCTGGGGGATTCGCTCGCGGACCAGTCGGCGTCGAGCGGGAGGCAGGGCAGTCGGTGCGGGCGCCCGCTGCCGGAGACCAGTGAGGCGAGCGCGGACAGGGCGGCGGGGGAGGCGTCGACCATCGGAACCGCGGCCCTCGGGACCGGCTGCTCGTACGGTGAAATGCCAAGACTCCAGGAGACATTGGGCGCGGCGGGTCCGGTCGCGCGCACCAGGCAGCGGACCGGCCGCACACCACCGCGCTCCCACAGCCGCTCCGGCAGCACGTTCAGCAGCGCCACCGCGCTGTGCGCACACCACCGGCCGACGGTCGCCCGCAGGGCGGGCCGGTGCCACATCTCGGAGACCGTGTCACTGACGAGCAGGATCAGGCTGTGCCGACGGCCCGTGACGAGCTCCGAGGGGCTGCGGGACGGTCCGCCGAGCGTGGGGGACACGGTGACGCCCTCGCCCGGGGAGGCGCGCAGGAACCACACCCGCACTGTGCGGAAGAGACCGGTCTGCGTGAGCAGCGTGCGCAGTTCCGAGATCAGGTCGTGCCACAGCAGCATCGAGCGGTGGGTGTCCACGACCAGGGTCAGATCGAGCCAGGGGTCACGGGCCGGGCGCATCACCGGCATCAGCGTGTGATGGGCGATGCCGGCTTCCGCGGTCGCCTCCTCGTCCAGTTCCATGCGGTGGTCGGGCAGACGGCGGCGGCCCAGGGGGCGCAGGGCGCGCAGGACGGCGAGGGGATCGTCGAGCGAGGCGGCGCGGCTGACGCGTACTGGTGTGCCGCGTCGGCCGCTCCGCTGCTGTGGCGGGCGTGGCTCTGCGGAGCGCGCCGCGTGCGGCTGCTTGGCGGTGAAGAGTGAGCCGCTCGTGCCTGGGGTCGGGCGGGTTGGGCGGGTCGGCGGAGGTGGCAGCGGAGAGGGCGTCGTGGGCGGCGGGGTGGGCCCCGGTTCGCGGTTACGGTCCGGCCGATCCGTCCCGGTGCCGGTCTCCGTCCCGGTCTCGGTCCCTGTCCCGGTTTCGGTCCCCGTCCCCGTCCCGGCGGTCATGATGCTGGCCAGCCACAGGATGTCGGCGAGTTCCTCGGGCCCCGCCTCGGCTCCCGCGTCCGCGATGATCCGGCGCAGTCTGTCGATCACGGCGTCACCGATCCACCGGTGCGGCACTGTTCCCCTCCTCGGCGCTGTCCGGGGTGGACTTCAGCTGCCGGGGTTCGGGTCTTCGGTTCGGGTCGTCCCAGAGGAGGGCCAAGGGGTGGCTCCAGGTCCGGTCCGACTGCGGAGCGCCACCGGCCGCGATGCGCAGTCTGCGTACCGTGCTTGGGAGATTCCGCAGGTCAATCCGGTCGCCGGACGCTGCCAGCGCGGCGGCCATGTCACCCGCGGCACCCTCCGGCGGTCCGCCCCGGCGCCACACGGCGACAGGGACGCCGGAGGTGTGCACGGCCTTCAACACGTCGCTCAGCCGGGCGGGATCGACAGGAGCCAGGACACAGACGGGAAAGTCCGTGACCTGAAGAAGCCCGGCGAGATTGCCCGGCACCTCTTGCTCGGAGAGGAGCCAGACCGGCAGCGCGGCGTCCACCTCGGGCGCCCCCCACCCTCCTCGGCCCTGGCCCTCGAAAGACCGCCATTTCGCCCGCCACTTCTGCCGCGCCACGCCCCTCCGCTCGTCGGGACAGCGCACCACCACCTCGAAGAGGACGCCCATGAGTTCGCTGCTGTCCTCCGGACCGGCGGGCACCGCCCAGTTCTCGAACTCCTCGTCGATCAGCTCGCGGGGGATGTGGAACTCGACGCGCTCGATGTCCGGTTCGCCGCCCTCCGGGTCGGCGTCGGCGTACTGCTCGACGAGGGCCGCGATCCGCTCGCTCACCTCGCCGCGCGCGGCCGACAGGAGGAGGGAGGTCCCGGACTCCCACTCCGAGGTGAAGCCGCCCCGGTAGCGCCAGATGCGCACCAGGTATCCGGTGCCCGCCACGGGAGCCCTGGCGAGGTGAACGTGGAGGGCGGCAGGCTCCTTCGGCCGCTCCGGCGCGGGAGGTACCGGCAGTGCGCCGAGCCGGAGCCGGGTTTCCTCCACCCAGAGGTCCAGCCGCGCACCCCATTGCCGGTCCTGGGCATGGGCGGCCAGATAGCGCACGAAGAGCAGGGCGAGCGGTGAACCGGGCCGTCCCTGGCGGTCGTCGAGGTCACGGACGATCTCCGTGAGACCGCCTTCGGGCAGGGACCCGGCCAGCGGAGCGGCACATCGGCAGGCCTCGAACGCCCAGCGGTAGGCGTCGTGGGCGCAGGACGGTAGCCGCTGTTCCTGTGCCAGGGCGGCGAGTTGGTTCCAGGCCGTTTGATCGAGCCGCGGGGCCCCGTCCTCGGTCGCCGGTTCGGTGAAGGCCGCCGAGTCGTTCCACCCGCGACGGATCTCGAAGGCCGGAGTCTGCCGGGACTGTCCGTTCCGGCGCAGTTCCTCGAAGTCGGACTGGATATCCACGGCGATGTCCGTCAGACGGCCGATGCTCTCCGCAACGCTCAGACCCGCAAGTCTGTCCAACAGCGTCCGCGTGAACAGCCCCGACTGCCGGGCCGCCCGGTTCCGGGCCACCTCACCCGGCCGGGCGGCGTAGAGGACGAACTGCTCGCGCCCGGTGATCCTGGCTCCTTCGCGGTAACTGGTCTCCTCGAACTGCAGGTTCGGGGCCAGCCGCTGGTCCACGCGGCAGGCGTCGATGAGGGCGACCTGGCTCCGGAAGCGCCGCCTGCTCACCGAGTCGGACCTCCAACGGCGCAGGGCCGAGCCCAGGTTGAGGTTGCTGATGCTGGAGGCGTCGGCGTCGGCGTAGGGCAGGAGCGGATCTCCGATGCCGTTCACGAAGCCATGACCGGCCCAGTAGATCCACAGCACGTCGCCGTCGCACGACGGGAGTTCGCTCAGGAGGGCCCGCTTGATGTTCGCCTCGGTCGCCGGCCGGTGCTCCGGAAGACCGTCCGTGCACGGGAGGTCGGCGCCTGCCAGTGGGGAGAGGAACAGCCGCAGGTTGGCGGGCGGCACCTGTCCTGAGCCGGTGAGCCAGCGCGCGAAGCCGACGGCGTCATGTGCGGCGCCGGGCAGTCGCCAGTCCGGGCCGACCTCGTAGGACTCCACCCCGACCACCAGGGCGTACGTTCGCTCGGCGAGCGAGTCGGCCTGGTGGCTCACCCGCAATCCCTCTCGCCCCCTTGGCCCTTCGTGTCGCAGGCTACGACGATAGCGCGGCGCGGTCGGCCGGAGTTCGCTCTTCGTGCGACCCAACGCGCCTACGAGGGATCGGCGTTGGACCACATGTGCTCGTACCACCGCTGGGCTCGGGCCACGACGGCGACGCTGTGGGGGTCGGGATGCTCCCCGTCGCCGGTCGCGGAGTGGTGGTGGAGCGTGGCGCCCAGGCCGAGCACGTCGTGGACCTGGAGCTGCTCGCCGGTGTCGAGCAACACAGGGCGCTCGATGACTTGGTAGAAGCCAGTGATGACTTCGGAGCCGTTGACCAGATAGAGCTTCTGCATCGGAACGACAGGGATCTCTCTGCACTCGAAGCTGACGTTCTGGACCATCCTCTCCGTGTGCAGCTCGTGGAGGGTGTGCTTGATCGAGGCGGTATGCAGTTCCTTGATCCTGCGGAGCCGGTCCAGTGGTCGCGGGTCAGGGGTGCCGCCCACCGGCGTGAGCAGTCTGAACTGCTCGTCGATCCGGGGCAGCAGCATGCGCACGCTGATCGATTCTGGCTGGATGTGCCCCTCTCGCACTCGCTCGGCGTTGAGGCGTAGGTGCGGGTCGAGTGACTCTCCCGTCAGGGCGAACACGTCGAGGGTGACGACGTACTGCTCGAAGGCTGTACTGAGGCGAGAGGCGAGCCTCATGGGGCGTTGACGCGTACCCGCGGACTGTTCATGGGCAACCAGTGGTCTGACGACGCGGGTGCCACTGCCTTGACGCGCCTCGATGTACCCCAGGTCAGCCAGCTCTCTGAGCGCACGTTGCACCGTGTCGCGCGACACCTCGAATTCCCGGGCGAGGTCGCGTTGGGTCGGCAGCCGGTCACCGACGGTCAGAGTGCCATCGGCCATCCGGCTCAACAACGTCTCCACGATGCGGTTCTTCTCCACGGCCACAGCTCCCAGCATTCCCCACCGGGGTGAAAAGGCGACAGAGGATGTCCGGCTTACCGGGAATCGTGGATACCGGACAAGCCGTCACACGGAAGGCCGGACATGTCACAGCCACTGAAGGACAAGATCGCCCTCGTCGCCGGAGCGAGCCGGGGAGCGGGACGCGGGATCGCCGTGGAGCTCGGAGCGGCCGGGGCCACCGTCTACGTCACCGGACGCACCACCCGCGAGCGGCGCTCCGAGTACGACCGCCCGGAGACCATCGAGGACACCGCGGACCTGGTCACCGAGGCGGGCGGCCACGGTGTCGCCGTACCCACCGACCACCTCGAACCGCCGCAGGTCAAGGACCTGGTGGACCGGATCGCGGCGGAACAGGGCCGCCTGGACGTCCTCGTCAACGACGTCTGGGGCGGTGAGAAGCTCTTCGGCTGGGACACCCCGGTGTGGGAGCACGACCTCGACAAGGGGCTGCGGCTGCTCCGGCTCGCCGTCGAGACGCACGCGATCACCAGCCACCACGCCCTGCCGCTGCTGCTGCGCAACCCCGGCGGCCTGGTCGTGGAGATGACCGACGGCACCGCCGACTACAACCGCGAGCACTACCGCAACTCCTTCTTCTACGACCTCGCCAAGGCGTCCGTGCTGCGCATGGCCTTCTCCCTCGGCCATGAGCTCGGACCGCGCGGCGCCACCGCCCTCGCGCTCACCCCGGGCTGGCTGCGCTCGGAGATGATGCTCGACGCGTTCGGGGTGCGCGAGGACAACTGGCGCGACGCCCTCGCCACCGTCCCGCACTTCGCGATCTCGGAGACCCCGCGCTACGTCGGCCGCGCCGTCGCCGCCCTCGCCGCCGACCCCGACGTCGCCCGCTTCAACGGCGCCTCCCTCTCCAGCGGCGGCCTGGCCCAGGAGTACGGCTTCACCGACCTGGACGGCAGCCGCCCCGACGCCTGGCGCTACCTGGTCGAGGTCCAGGACGCGGGCAAACCTGCGGATACAGCCGGTTACCGCTGATCAGGCACCGGTTCCGTCACCGGCAGCCGCCACCGCGCCGAGTGGCCCGGCGGCAGACCCAGGTCCTCCCGTACGGCCGTGTAGTAGCCCTCACGCCCGGCGCGCTGCCGCACCAGCAGTGCCTGCCAGGCCTCCGGATCCCGCCCGCCCTCGCGCACGTACCGCTCCATCTCCATCACCGTCACGACCCAGGCCCGCGCCCGGTCGACCACGTCGACGCTGCCCAGCATGAGCAGCGCCTCGCCCGAGGGGTCCCGGCCGGCGTTCGCCTCGGCGAGCAGCGGCCTGGCCTCTTCCAGGGGGAGCGGGTCCGGGTGGGTGCCGCAGCCCAGCTCGGCGGCTATCCGGTAGGTCACCGTGACGGTCTTCTTCACCGACCGCGCGTAGTCGGAGTACACCGCGAGCCGCCGCTCCTCCCACCGCGCTGCCTCCTCCCGCCGGAAGCGGGCCTGATCGCTGCGGACGAGCGCCAGATACGAGCCGAGCGCGCCGACCACGACGCCCAGCAGGGTGGGGAGTTGCTGGAGGAACAGATCCATGACGGCACGGTATCTGCCGAGTTGATCTCGGCGGCGCTACCGTGCTGGACCATGACGGACACAACACGCTTCGACGGGTACGGAGTTCTCGTCACCGGCGCCGCCCGCGGCATCGGCGCGGCCACCGCCCGCCGGTTCGCCGCCGGGGGCGCGCGGGTGCTGGTGACGGACGTGGACGAGGTGGCGGCGGAGAGGACGGCGGCCGCTCTGCGGGAGGAGGGCCTGCGGGCGGAGGCGTACGGGTGCGATGTGGGGGACCGTGCCTCCGTGGAGTCGGCCGTGGCCCACGCCGTGGCGGCCTTCGGCTCCCTCGACGTCCTGGTGAACAACGCCTACGGCTGCACCCCCGACGAGCCCCTCTTCGAGGACGAACCCGACGACGTGTGGGCCCGTGACCTCGACCTCACGCTGACCGGCGCCTACCGCTGCTGCCGCGCCGCCCTGCCCCACCTGGCGGCCTCCGGCCGCGGCGCGATCGTCAGCATCGGCTCCGTCAACGGCATCCAGAGCTTCGGCAACCACGCCTACAGCGCCGCCAAGGCGGGCCTCGGCTCGCTGACCCGCACCCTCGCCGCGCACGCCGCACCCCGAGGGGTCCGCGTCAACCTGGTGGCCCCCGGCACGGTACGCACCACGGCGTGGGCGGGCCGCGAGGCCGACCTCGAAGCGTTCCGCCACGTGTACCCCCTGGGCCGGGTCGGCGAACCGGACGACATCGCCGCCGCGGTCGCCTTCCTCGCCTCCCACGACGCCTCCTGGATCACGGGCACGACCCTGGTGGTCGACGGCGGCCTCACCGCGGTCAACACGGGCTTTCGGGCGACCGTACCGCCGGGCGCCGCGGAGTGATTCCCGGCTGATCAGGGCCCGAAGTTCACTGTTTCGTCACAGCCGGATCCGGCCTACAACCTCCACCCCCGCGCGCCGGTCTAGCTGGCAGAGAAACGCGGGACATCGCGTCGTACTGGTGGGAAGGGAACGCCGACCATGGGGGACATACGCAGACGAGGGGCCGTCACTCTCGGGATCACCGCGCTGACGGCACCGCTCATCGTGGCGCTCGGGACCGCTCCGGCGCAGGCCGCGAGCTGTACCTCGCAGACCGGGCCGTATCAGAAGAAGGTGGAGAAGTTCCTCGGCCTGCCGGTCGACGGCAGGCAGTCCGCCTCCGACTGCAAGGCCATCCAGGCGTTCCAGACCAAGCACGGGATCAGCCCGAACGCCGGCTACGCCGGACCCGTGACCTGGGGCGTCATGGACCTCATGAACAAGCAGAAGGCCGTCGGCAGCACACCCAACAAGGACGGCAAGTGCCCGGTCAACAAGGGCCGGATCGCCTGCGTGAACCTCACGCTCCAGCTGAGCTGGATCCAGGACGGCGACAAGCTCGTCTACGGCCCGGTCCCGGTGCGCACCGGACGCAACGGCTACGAGACCCGTACCGGCCTGAAGAAGATCTACTGGCGCAACATCGACCACGTCTCCTCGATCTACGACGTGCCGATGCCCTACGCCCAGTTCTTCGACGGCGGCCAGGCCTTCCACTCGGTCGGCGTCAGCATGTGGAACCCGCCCGGCTCGCACGGCTGCGTCAACATGACCAAGACCACCGCCAAGAAGTACTGGTCGATGCTGAAGAACGGCGACGACGTCTTCGTGTACGGCCGCAAGCCGGGCACCTGAGCCGACGCGGGCACCCGGCTTGCGGAGCCCAGGCGTCACGCCTCCGGCGCGTCTCCGAAGTCCGGGATCCGAAGCCTCGCCCCGCCCTGCCGCGCCGACTCGTGCGCGATGATGCCCGGCAGGGTGTAGCGGGCCGCCGCCCAGGCGTTCACGGACGGCAGGGTGCGGGTGTTGACCGCGGTCACGAAGTCGTCCACCAGGAAGTGGTGGCTGCCCTCATGCCCGTTGGGGAGGTCGTCGAACACCCGCGGCAGGCGGGCGCGCTCGTGCACCGGTGCCGAACCCGAGGTGAAGGCGGCCCGCAGCTCGGGTGCGATGTGCTGGAGCGACGGGTCGTCGGGGGACAGGGTGGGCTTGGGCTCCAGCAGTTCGCTGATGTCCTTCACGCCGTTCTTGTCCTGCCAGAACGCGACCGTGGCGAGCTGTTCCATGCTCGCCTCCGTCCCGAAGAAGCGGAAACGGGACTCCCGGATGTGGGAGGGGTAGCCGACCCGGCGGAATTCGTTCGTGCGGAACGAGCCGCCGCCCGCGACCTCGAACAGCGCGGTCGCGTTGGAGACGTCGTTGCCGAACTGGCTGACGCTCTTGTCGAAGACGCCGTCGCCCCGCTCGTCGACGACACCGATCGCCGACACGCTCACCGCGTGCGTCCGCCAGGCGCCCAGCACCCCGCCCACCGCGTGTGTGGGGTACAACAGCGGGGGATAGGAGGCGGTGGCCTTCCAGTTCTCGCCGCCGCTGTACTGGTACGCCTCGTAGAACCCCAGATCCATGTCGTGGACGTAGTCGCCCTCGGCGTAGAAGATCCGCCCGAAGGCGCCCTCGGCGATCCGGTTGCGGGCGTGGACGGTCGCCGGGTTGTACTGGCTGGTCTCACCCATCATGTAGGTCAGTCCGGTCGTTTTGACCGCCTCGATGATCGCCGCGATCTCTTCGGTCGTGATGGCCATGGGGACGGCCGAGTAGACGTGCTTGCCCGCGTGGAGTCCCTGGAGCACCAGCGGGCCGTGCGTCCAGCGCTGGGTGAAGATCGCGACCGCGTCGATCGACGGCGACTCCAGCATCGCCTCGTACGAGGGGAACGTGCCCGACAGCCCTTCCGCGGCCGCCAGTTGCTCCGCACGCTCCGGCAGCAGGTCGGTGACGTGGACGTCGCTGACGCCGGGGTGCGCCAGGAACAGCTTGGCGAAGCTGCCGGAGAACTGCCCGGCGCCGACGATGCCGAGGGAGAACGTCATGGAGTGAGTGCCTTTCACTGGCCGAGGATGAAGTTGATCTGGTCGTTGGTCTTGGTCAGTTCGCTCACCGGGGCGCCGTTCGCGAACACGTCCTGCATCGCCGGGCGCATCAGGGCGTACACGTCCGCCGCGTAGTCGGTGACCGGGAAGGAGAAGGTCGTGGCGTGCTCGCTGTCGGTGACCGGTTCGGTGAACGCGGACACGTCGATGCCCTTCTTCTCGTAGGCGGCCACCGCGGCCCGGGTGCCGTCCGGGGTGGCGGGGAAGACGATGCCGTAGCCGCCCACGGTCCGCTGGCACTCGTCCGAGGCCAGGTAGGCGACCCACTTCTTCGCGCCCGCCTTGTTGTCGGCGTTCTTGGTGATGGAGTCGGCGAGGCCGTTCATCATCGTGGCGCGTTTGCCGGTGGGGCCGGTGGGGGTGACGGCGGTGCCGACGTCGAGGCCCTTGGTGCCGTAGTACGTGGAGATCATCCAGGCGCCGTCGAAGGAGGCCGCCGCCTTGCCGGAGGCGAGTTGGGCGTTGGCCGGGTTCGCGCCGTCGGTGTAGTCGGTGAACGGCGCGAGATAGCCCTTGTCCGCCAGGCCGAAGTACCAGTCGATCACCGACTGGAAGGTCTTGTCGCCGTACTGGTACTCGGTGCCCCAGCGCGGCTTGTCCGTGTAGTGCCAGCCCGCGGATGCGGCGAACGGGCTCCAGGTGGTCTGTCCGTCGCTGTCGCCGGCGCCGCCGGTGGCCAGGCCGTACACCTTGACGTTCTTCTTGTCGAAGCCCGGTTCGTCGCCGCGCTTGCCGTTGTCGTCGACGGTGAGACGGGCGATGGCCTGCTCGAAGGTGCCGCCGTCCTCGGGGTTCCAGGACAGGGTGTTGAGCTCCTCGGCCGTGAGACCGGCCTCCTTCACCAGCTTCTGGTTGTAGAACAGGGCGACGGTGTCCCAGTCCTTGGGGGCGCCGTAGCGATGGCCGTTCTGGCCGGTCCAGTTGGCGGCCAGGCCCTCCTGGTAGGCGGAGTTGTCGATGCCCAGGTCGTCCAGGGGCTCCAGCACCTCCAGGTCGGCGAACTGGCCGAACTTCTGGATGTGGTCGGTGAACACGTCCGGTTCGGTGCTCGCGATGAAGCTCGCGGTGAGCTTGGTCCAGTAGTCGGCCCAGCCCATCTGGGTGATCTTCACCTTCAGGCCCGGGTTCTGCCGCTCGAAGCCCTTGGCGCACGCCTGGTACGCGGGAAGTTGGTTGGCGTCCCACAGCCAGTACGTCACCGTGTCCGACCCGGCCCCGGTGGTGTCGCCCTGACCGCAGCCGGAGACCAAGGACAGGGCCAGCGCTCCGGTCAGCGCCGCGACGGTACGAATTCGCATGCCGGTCCCCTTACTTGACGCCGGTGAAGCTGATGGTGCTGACGATGCGCCGCGCGAAGACGCCGAACAGCAGCAGCATCGGGAGCGCGGCGATGAGCGTGGCCGCCATGAGTCCCGACCAGTCGTAGCCGGACTGCGGGGTCTGCGCCCGGAAGATCGCCAGTGCCACGGTGAGCACGCGTGAGCTGTCGCTGTAGGACACCATCAGCGGCCAGAAGTAGTCGTTCCAGGCGGTGATGTACGTCAGCACGCCCAGGGTGAGGATCGGGGTGGACGCCATCGGCAGCATGACCCGGAAGAAGATCCGGATCTTCCCGGCGCCGTCGAGCAGGGCCGCTTCCTCGACCTCCCGGGGCACGTTCATGAAGAACTGGCGCAGGAAGAACACCGCGAACGGGGTCATGAACATCGTCGGCAGGGCGATGCCGAGCAGGTTGTCGACCAGGCCGAGTTCCTTGATGAGCACGAAGTTGGGCAGCAGCGTGAAGATGGTCGGCACCATCAGCCCGGCCAGGAACAGCGCGAACATCTGGTCCCGGCCCCGCCAGCGCAGCCGGGCGAAGGCGTACGCGGCCATCGCGGAGAAGAAGATCTGGCACCCGCTGATCAGTGTGGACACGATGACCGAATTGATCAGATAGCGCCAGAACTTCAGCCCGCCGCCGGAACCGCCCTGGGCGATGGCCTCCTCGGTCGACTGGAGGCCGAGGGCGCGTTCGAAGCCGCCGGTGGTCGGGTCGACGGGGAGGAGGTCGCCGGGGTGGGCGGCGAGCGCGGTGTTGGAGGAGAGCGCGGTGCGCAGGATCCAGTAGAACGGCAGCAGGGTGATCAGTACGATCGCGGCCATCGCCGTCCAGGCCACGATCCGTCCCGGGGAGAGCCTGCGGCGCCCGGTGGGCCGTACCTTCGTGGTGGTCGCCGTCACGGCAGCCATGTCGGTCGCTCCCTTCCGTCAGCCGAGGTCGCTCTGGCCGGCCCGGGTGAGCCGGTACTGGAGGAATGTGATGGCGCTCAGCACGACGAGCAGGGCCACGGACATCGCGGAGGCGTAGCCGAACTGGAAGCGGCCGAACGCGGCGCCGTAGATGTAGTACTGAAGGACGTTGGTGGCGTTGGCGGGACCGCCCGCGGTCGTCACGGCGACCGTGTCGAACACCTGGAAGGAACCGATCACGGTCATGATCAGGACGACCGCGAGGACCGGCCGGAGCAGCGGCATGGTGATCCGCCAGAACATCCGCCACTCGCTCGCGCCGTCGACCTTCGCCGCCTCGTACATGTCGTTCGGGATCGCCTGGAGCCCCGCGAACAGCAGCAGCGCGGTGTAGCCGACATGGCGCCACACATTGATCAGGGCGATCGTCGGGATGGCCCAGGTCTCGTCGGCGAGGAAGGGGATCCGGTCGGCGCCGACCGCGGCGATGAGTTCGTTGCCGATGCCGAGCTGGGTGTCCAGCAGCCACAGCCAGACGATGCCGGCGACGACGTTGGACATCAGATACGGCGTCAGCACGATCCCGCGCAGCACCGCCGACTGCGTCAGCCGCTGCAGCAGCACGGCGATGGCGAGCGCGGCGACCGTCTGGACCCCGATGTTGATGACCACGTACTCGACGGTGACCGCCAACGAGTCCCAGAAGATGGGGTCGTTGACCATCCGTGCGTAGTTGTCCAGGCCGACCCACTCGGCCGGGGTGAGCAGGTTGAAGCGGGTGAAGCTGAGATAGACGCCGCGCAGCGTGGGCCAGAGCAGGAAGAGCACGAAGCCCAGCAGGGCGGGCGCCAGGAAGACGGCGGCCAGCCGCCCGTCACCGCCCGACTCCCGGGCCCGTGCCCGGTCCGTCCTCGGCCTGGTCCGTGCCCCCTCGGCGCCGCCCAGGGGCAGACGCGACGGTGGGCTGCTGGAGGCGATGGTCATCGGGAGACTCCCTCGTCCGCGGCGGCTCGTCCTCGGGCACTTACTTTTGAGGCGAAAGAATCGGGCCGTCAAGAGGTGGGCGGATATCTTTTCCCGGCCGGGCAATCGGCCGTACAGTGACCTCGTTGTTTCCGTATCGAAAAAAAGACCGAACTAACCGAGAGGGCAGAACCTCATGACCGCAGCCGTCACCGACTGGCTTCCGCTGAGCGCGGGGGAGCGCTCCGTGGCGATCGAGGTGCTCGTCGGCGGTCCGCTGTCGCGCACCGAGATCGCCCGGCGGCTGAACCTCTCCGCGGGCAGCCTCACCCGGCTGACCAAGCCGCTCATCGAGTCCGGCCTGCTCGTGGAGGTCCCCGAGGCCGGATCCCCGGCCGAGGTGCGCACGGGCCGCCCGTCCCAGCCCCTCGACGTGGTCGCCGGGTCCGGCTCCTTCATCGGCTACAAGATCACCGCGGACATGGTCTACGGCGTCGTCACCACCCTCCGCAGCGAGATCGTCGCCCGCCTCGACCGACCGCTCACCGGCCACGACCCCGCCGAGGTCGCCGGTCTGCTGGCGGAGATGACCGCGGAGCTGGGCCGCGACTTCCCCCGGCTCGCCGGGATCGGCATCGGCGTCGGCGGCCTCGTCCAGGGCCGGGCGGTCGTCGCGGAGTCACCGTTCCTGGGCTGGCGCGAGATTCCGCTCGCCGCGCTGGTCCAGGAGCGCACCGGGCTGCCGGTCGTCGTCGAGAACGACGTCGCCGCGCTCACCGAGGCCGAGAACTGGTTCGGCTCGGGGCGCGGTCTCGACCGCTTCGTGGTGCTCACCATCGGCGCCGGACTCGGCTACTCCCTGGTCCTCGGCGGCCGGCGGGTGTCCTGCGAGGAGGAGGACCGCGGGTTCGGCCGGCACTGGATCATCGATCCGCACGGCCCCCTCACCCCGGACGGCGCCCGCGGCAGCGCTGTGTCGATGCTCACCATCCCCAACATCCGCTATCAGGTGCAGGCCGGCACCGGCCGGGACTGGACCTACGAGGAGATCCTCCGCCTCGCGGCCGCCGGGGACCCGCCGCCCGCCCGCGTCGTCGACGAGGCGGCCCGCGCCCTGGGGATCCTGCTTGCGCAGATCGCCAACTTCGCCATGCCGCAGCGGATCCTGCTGGCCGGGGAGGGGGTCGGCCTGATGGACGTGGCCGGGGAGAAGGTGATGCGGACCGTCCGGGAGCACCGGCATCCGCTGGCCGCTCCGCTGGACCTGGAGACCCGGATGTCCGACTTCCACGACTGGGCGCGCGGCGCCGCGGTCCTCGCCATCCAGGTGCTGGTGCTGGGCGCGGCTGAAGCCTGAAGGGGGGTGCGGACCTGGACGTATTGCCAAGATCGGGACGTGATCAGCAACACGGTCCGTTATGTCCGTATTGGCCGCGCTTGCTCACGGAGCCTTCACCTCTCCGGCCGTATGCTTCACACCATGTCCACCAGTGTTGAACCCGTTTCCGATCGCTCGGCAGACGAGGTCAACGAGGAGATCCGGGCCCTGTGGCGCCGGGCGGGCGGGACACTGAGCGTCGAGGAGCGCGAGGAATACCAGCGCCTCGTCATGGAGTGGGCCGCAGCGGCCCCGCAGCCGGCGAACGCGGCCTGACGCTTCCCGAGGACCCTCGAAGACCCCTTCTTCACGAGCTACGAACTCAGCCCCAAGTCGCCGAGTAGTACCGCTGATACGCCTTGCGGTCCTGCTCGGCCCGGATGAACCGCGTCGCCACCAGCGCGACCAGCGACCCGGCGATGATCAGCAGCCCCGGCCCCACGTTCCGCGGATCGGCCAGCCGGGACAGCAGCTGCGCCCCCGCGTCCCCGCCGCCGACCGGCGCCGAGGAGCCCGGAGAGGCCGCCCCCGGCGCGATCGCGCTCTGCGTGCCCGACGCCGACGGCTCGGGCGCCGCGCTCTGCTGACCGCCACCCTGCCCGCCGCCCTGCGCCCCCGCCGTGATCAGCTGGACGCCCACCTCGGCCATCGCCTTGGTCACCGGCTGGAAGAACGTCGTACCGCCCGCCTGGCAGTCCCCGCTGCCGCCCGAGGTCAGACCGAGCGCGACCCCCTCCGAGAACAACGGCCCGCCGCTGTCCCCCGGTTCCGCGCACACGTTCGTCTCGATCAGCCCGGTCACCGTGCCCTCGGGATAGTTCACCGTCGCGTTCAGCGCGGTCACCGTCCCGTCCCGCAGCCCGCTGGTGCTGCCGCTGCGGAACACCCGCTGCCCGACCGAGGGATCGCTCGCCCCGGTGATCCGCACCCCGCGTCCGTCGCCGATGGCCACCACGTCGGCGCCGTCACCGGCGTCGCCGCTCGCGTACTGCACCAGCGAGAAGTCGCCGCCGGGGAAGCTTCCCCGGACCGTGCTGCCGACCTGCTCGCGGCCCTGGGTGTCGGAGAACCAGACCGAGCCGTTCGGCCCGCAGTGCCCGGCGGTGAGGATGAAGTCACGCTGCCCGTCGGTGACGTTGAACCCTGCCGAGCAGCGCCCGGCGGTCGACAGGATCGGCAGCGCGCCGTTCAGCCGGGTGGTGAAGGTGCCGTCCGTGCGCTCCATCCGTACGAAGGAGCCGATCCCGCCCGCCACATCGGTCAGCTTCGACCAGTCGGCGGTCGAGACGGTGCTGTCGCCGCGGACCACGACCTGGTTGGTCCGGTAGTCCATCGCCCAGGCCGTCCCGGTCACCTTGGGCGCCGAACCCAGCGTGGACGCCGCCGACTTGAGCTCGTTCATGCTGTGCGACACCAGCTTCGGCTGCGCGCCCGCCCGGCGCACCTCGGCCGCGGCCCGCTCATCCGTCACCGCGACCACCGGCCGCCCGTCGGCACCGAGCCAACTGCCCGCCGTACGGGCGCTGCCGAGCCGTTCGACCAGACCGGCCCCCGTGTCCACGGCGGAGCGCACGGACGCGCCCGGCGCGGCGTCCGAGGGCTCACTGGCCACGGCGCGTGTCACCATCGCCGAGCCCAGCAGCAGTCCTCCGACGGCCGCCAGCCGTGTCACTCGCCGGACGATCCGTCGTCGTGCGTGCCTCATGCCTGGCTCCCGAACCCGAACAGCGCGATTCCAACACCGCGAGACGCTCTCCGAGTTGAGCGCCCCCACTCCATACGTGGCCGAGGGCGCCGGTGTTCACCGCGCTACCGCTTGCGGCCCACTCCGCCGTAGAGCGCCACCTCAGCGGCCCCGGGGTCCTCGGGGCGCCAGCGCGAGCACGACACCACGCCCGGATCGAGGAGTTCGAGCCCGTCGAAGAAGCGGGCGACGGCCTCGGGGGAGCGCTGGGTGAGCGGGGGCGTGCCGTGCTCGTTCCAGAACCGCACCGCCCGGTCCACGTCCGGCATGTCCGGGCCGGTCACCGTGTGCGACAGCACCAGATGACTGCCCGGCGGCAGCGCCTCAAGCAGCCGCCGCACGACGCCGTACGGATCCTCGTCGTCCCCGAGGAAGATCACCACCGAGAGCAGCAGCAGCCCCACCGGACGGCTGAGGTCCAGGGTGGCGGCGGCGCGCTCCAGGATCGCCTCGGGACGGCGCAGATCCTCGTCGAGATGGTCGGTGCGGCCCTCCGGGGAACTGGTCAGCAGGGCGCGGGCGTGCGCCAGCACCAGCGGGTCGTTGTCGACGTAGACGATCCGGGCGTCGGGGGCCAGCCGCTGCGCCACCTCGTGCGTGTTGTCCGCGGTGGGCAGCCCGGTCCCGATGTCGAGGAACTGGCGGATTCCGGCCTCGACGACCAGATGACGCACCGCGCGGCCGAGGAAGTCACGGTCGGCGCGGGCGTAGTCGCCGATGGCCGGATGCAGGTCCCGGATCCGGTCGCCCGCCACCCGGTCCACCTCGTAGTAGTCCCCGCCGCCCAGCCAGTAGTTCCAGATCCGGGCCGTGTGCGGCTGGAGGGTGTTGATACGGGCGCGCAGCGACGCTCGGTCGGCCGCGGCCGACGGGTTCTCCCTCACGGGACGGCTCCTGCGATGGCTGGATCGGTATGTGTCAACCCGCAATCTAGACGCCCGAGTTGATGTTTGCCGAGGGGGCTGCGCCATCCGTTTCCGGCACCCCGAGCAGCACGCGGCCCGCCGCGTCGCCCCACACCGACGCCGGATCCACGTACGGGCGCAGCAGCGCGGCCAGCTCCGGATCGGCCCGGCCGCCCAGCTCGTCGTCGGCGATCTTGCGGGCGATCCCGGCGAGGAAGTCGGCGAGCTGTATCCGCGGATCCTCCCGCGCGACCACCAGCTCGACCCCGGCCAGGCGCACCCCGGCCCGGCGGGCCCGGCCCTCGATCCAGGCGATCCGCTCCGGGGTCAGCATGTTCTGCCGGTCATGGACCAGCCGTACCGCGGCACCGCCCGCGCTCCAGTACGCGGCGGTGGCGACGATCGCGGGCAACAGGGGATTGAGCACCGGAATCAGCGGCGGGCCCGCCAGCAGTTCGGCCCGGTAGGCGTCCGCGCGGGCGCGGGCCGAGGCGAGCCGGTGCAGCGTTTCGGCCACCTCGTCCCCGGCGGCGACCGGCCGAAGCGCGCCGACGGTACGGAAGAAGGTGTCGACCGGAGCCTCGGGCTCACCCTCGTTGCGCACCCGCAGCAGCTGGTTGGCGGCCTGGAGGAACTCCCGCCAGCGCTCCGGCCCGAACAGCTCCGGCCCGCGCCGGTACAGCGGGAGGGCGGCGTCGGGATCGCCGAGCAGCAGGTCGACCGCCCGGTCCACCACGAAGTACGCCTTCTCGATCAGATGCACCTGGGCGGTGCCGTGGATCGGCCCGGCGGGAGCGAGCAGCCACTCCAGGACCGCCCGGTGCTTCTCCCGGAGCAGATGGTTCGCCTTGTACTCCTCGGCGGGGGAGCGGATCCAGTCGCGGATCTCCTGCACGTACGCGGCGGCCACCGGCACCGGCAGCCGCACACTGGCGTGCGCGAACACCTCGGTGTTGCCGCCGGTGAGGTTCTCGCCGTCCGAGCCGGACTCGTCGCAGCCCACCTCGATCAGCCGCCCGGTCGCCGCCGGCCCCGTGTCCCCGCCATCGCTCGTCACCGTGCAGCCCCCTGTCGTGTGCACCGGCTCCAGCATCCCGCACGAGGGGCCCGCGAGGCTCCTGCTTAAACTGCCGCCCATGGACGACACGCCGCTGGAGCGGCTCGGCACCGGCCAGTACCTGCTGATCACCAGCTACCGCAAGAACGGCACCCCCGTCCCGACCCCGGTGTGGGTGGTGCGCGACGGCGACACCCTCGGTGTGTGGACGGTCGCCGACTCCTGGAAGGTCAAGCGCATCAGGGCCCGCGGGGACATCCTGGTCGGCCCCTGCGATCTGCGCGGCAATCCGACCGGGGACCCGGTCCCGGCCACCGCCGAGATCACTGACCGGGAGACCAGCGCCCGCTACCGCAAGCTGATCGCGCGCAAGTACGGTCTTGTCGGCCGCCTCACCCTGCTCGGCAGCCGTGTCCGCCGGGGCGCGGACGGCACGGTGGGTGTGCGGATCAGGCTGACGGCGTAGTGCCGTAGGGCCGTTGTGCCCCAGGTCCGAGCCCGGCAGGTGCGCGGGGCGGCGCTCCTCAGGTCCAGGCGCGGTACGGCTCGTCCACCAGCTGGAAGACCGGCTCGCCCCGCACCGGGTCCTTGGCCTGGGAGAGGCGGACCCGGTCCCCGCTGTGGATGCCGATCAGCGGGCCCATCACCCGGCCGCGCACCACGAACCCCTCGGCCATCTCGACCAGCGACACATTGCGCGCGGCCGGGGTGTTGCGGTGCACCACCGTCGCGTGCCGCACCGTCCCCGTGCCCTCACTGCGCTCCGTGCGCAGCTCGCTGCCCTGGCAGACCGGACACAGCAGCCGGTGGTACATCGCGGTACCGCACCAGGTGCAGCGCTGGAAGAGCATGGCGTCGGTGCCCTGGGTGGCCGCGCCGGTGGCTTCGAGTACGCCGACCGCGGGGCCGGCGGTCTGGCGAGCAACGCTTCCTGAGGGGTGGTACACGCTGGTCAACTCCCTGCGCTCGGCCGGAATCCCACGCACGCGGGACGGCCGCGCACGCACGTGCCCGGTCGCTGTGCCACCGTGCACACCGGCAGCGTATGGCACTCAGTGCCAGAGGTAAAGGCACTCCGTACCCTCAATCTGCTCAGTTCGTGAGGGATCCCCGAGCGGTCTCGATCTCCTGGACGACCCGCCACAGGGGCGCGTCCCGGCGGGCCACCACGACCATCACGTCCTCGGACCGCGCGTCGGCGAGCCCCGGGGGCGGGGCGCCGAAGGACGACTGCACATAGCTCAGCGCGTGGTCGACGGTGGCGTCCGCGTCGCCCTGCCCGTCCGAACGCAGCCAGGAACGCAGCGCGTTGTTGTGCGCGGCGACCACCGCGGCCGCGATCACGTCGGCCTGGAGCGTCCCGTCGCGCCGGCCCGTGAAGCGCGCCCGCAGATACGCGGCGAGCGCCCGCTCATAGCGCCACACCACCGACAGCTCATAGGCGCGCAGGCCCGGCACCTGCCGGGTGAGCCGGTAGCGCTGCACGGAGAAGGTCGGGTTCTCCGCGTACAGGCGCAGCACCAGGCGCGCCGCGTCGCACACCCGCCGCACCGGCTCCTCGTCCCCTGCCCCCGAGGCCAGGAACGCCGTCATGTCGGTCAGGCAGCGCTCGTGGTCGGGGAAGACGACGTCCTCCTTGGACGGGAAGTACCGGAAGAACGACCGCCGCCCCACCCCCGCCAGCGTCACGATGTCGTCGATCGTGGTCTGTTCGTAGCCCCGCTCCAGGAACAGCCGGAAGGCCGCGGCGACCAGTGCCTCCCGCATGGGCGGCTTCGCGGCCGCCGCCTCAGCCTTCTCGGCCTTCTCAGCCTTCTCGGCCTTCTCGCCACGGCGGGGCGCCGCACTGCTGGAGCTCATGGTCGGGAACGTAGCACCTGATCACCTGTGATGGCACTCAGTGCAGCGTGGACGGGGAACTGAGTGCATTTGGCGTGGACAGGAGAAGATGGAGTTCCTGCCGTTCGATCACCGGGGGAGCGATGTGCTGGAGCGCGGAGGCCGACCTCGTGGCGGGCGCCGGCATCGCCGCCATCGGCGTGGCCTGCGTGGTACAGGCCCGCGGCGCCCGTGATCTGCCGCTGGCGGCGCTGCCCCTGCTGCTGGGCGCGCACCAACTGATCGAGGCCGCGGTCTGGGCGCAGGACGGCGGAACCGGCCCCGCGGTCCTCGCCTGGGCCGTCATCGCGCTCCCGCTGCTGCCGTTGTGGGTGCCGGTCGGCGCCTTCGCGGCGGCTCCACGGCGGGCCCGGCCACGGCTGCTCGTCCCGCTCGCCCTCGGCATCGCCACCGCGGCGACGCTCTCCTACATCCTCGCCACCCGGCCGGTGCGCGCCGAGATCCGCGGCCACACCGTCGGATACGTCGTCGACCTGCCGCATGCCGAACTGGTGATCGCTGGATACCTGCTCGCCACCGTCGGCTCCCTCCTGCTCTCCGGTGAGCGGGGACTGGTGACGCTCGGGGTGCTGGTGGCCGTGGGGGCACTGATCTGCGCGGCACTGTGGCGGACGGAGTTCGTGTCGACGTGGTGCGCGTTCGCCGCGGTGGTCTCGGTGGTGCTGCTGGGGTGGGTGCGCGGGAGTGGGGGTCGGGCCGCAGCGATGTGATCGTATTGATCGCAAACGATCGATACGATGGTGGGCGTAGAGTGAGCGCTCCGGGATCATGCCTCTGCCCGTGCCCGGAAACACGTCACCGACCAGGGGGAACCCATGCGACTCCATGTCGACCAGCGCCATGAGCGAGTGCTCGAACTCGTCCGCGAGCGGCGCAGCATCCGGGTCGCCGAACTCGCCACCGAACTCGGGGTCTCCGCGGTCACCTTGCGACGGGACGTGGAGGCGCTGGCAGCCCAGGGGCGGGTGCAGCGGCTGCACGGCGCGGTGGTCTGGCCGGAGGGCGCCGCCACCGAACCGCGCGAGCGGCCGGCGGGCGCCGAGGGCGTGGTGATCGGAATGATCGTGCCGACCACGAACTACATCTTCGCCGACATCGTCCGCGGCGCCCGGGAGGCCGTCGCGGCGCAGGGCGGACGGCTCGTGCTCGGGGTGTCCGGGTATGTCGACGCCGAGGACTCCGTGCAGGCCGAGCATCTGATCGCGGGTGGCGCGCAGGGGCTGCTCGTCGCGCCGAGCTGGTTCGGGGGAGTGCCCGAGGACGGGCAGGAGAAATGGCTGCTGGCGCATGACGTCCCGGCGGTCCTGGTGGAACGCTCGGCGCCCCCCGGCAACCCCGCCGCCGTCCTGGACCGGGTCCGCACCGACCGCGCCCACGGCGCCGCCGTCGCCGTCGGGCACTTCGCCGCTCTCGGCCACCGCAAGATCACCGCGGTGCTCCAGGAGGGCCCGCACGCCGACCAGATCTCCGCCGGATTCCGGGCCGCAGTGCGGGCCCTCGGACTGGACGTCGACATCGACGCCCCGGCGGTGCGCGAGCACGGCGACTACGAGGCGAGCGTCGACCACCTCGTCGACGCCGTGCACAAGCGCGGGGTCACCGCAGCGCTGGTGCACAGCGACGAGGACGCGATCGTGCTGGTGCCGCGGCTCCAGGCCGCCGGGGTGCGGGTGCCGGACGACCTGGCGCTGATCGCCTACGACGACGAGGTCGCGGGCCTGTCCGACGTGCCCCTCACCGCCGTCGCCCCGCCCAAGCGCGCGGTCGGCGAACTGGCCGCCAAACTGCTGCTCCGGCGGCTGGCGGAGCGCCGCGACGGGCGGCAGCCGGGGCCCGGTCAACACGTCGACCTGCTGCCCGTGTTGAGGATCCGCACCTCCTGCGGCGGTGAAGCGATCGCGGAGTGAGCGTTACGTTCATTGTGCGATCGTTTTGATTGTCTTGGTCGAACGCTCTTGACGTCGATCGTTCTGGCGCAAAAGATGTCCTGCGACCGCCTCTTCCCGTACGAGGTCCCGTAGGAGACGTGCCATGACGCGCACTTCACGTTCGTTCCGCAGCACCGCCACCCTCGCCGCCGTCGCCGCGCTCGGCCTGCTCGCCACCGCGTGCGGCGGCGATGGCGACTCGACCGACACCGCCGGCGACGGCAAGCCGGTCACCCTCACCTACTGGACCTGGACGCTCGGGGCCAAGTCGACCGTCGAGGCGTTCAACAGGACGCACCAGGACATCAAGGTCGAGCTCACCGAGATACCGAGCGGCACCGAGGGGTACAGCAAGCTCGCCAACGCCGTGCAGGCGGGCAACGCGCCGGATGTGGCGACGATCGAGTACCAGATGGTCCCCGAGTTCGCCAGCCAGGGTAATTTGATCGATCTGACCGAGTACGCAGGCGAAACGGTCAAGACGAAGTTCCCGCAGGCCGTACAGGACCTGGTGACCTTCGGCGGCAAGACCTGGACCGTCCCCTACGACGCGGCGCCGCAGCTCTACTACTACCGCACCGACCTGTTCAAGAAGTTCGGCATCGAGGTCCCCACCACCTGGGACGAGTTCAAGGCGGCCGCGGAGAAGGTCAGGAAGCAGGACAAGAACGCCCGGCTCGCCTCCATGCCGAAGAACGACCCCGCGCTGCTGGCCGCCCTGTCCTGGCAGGCCGGGGCGAAGTGGTTCTCCGTCGAGCGCGACGCCTGGAAGCCCGCCGTCGACGACGCCGCGACCAACAAGGTCACCTCCTACTGGGACGGACTGATCGAGGACGACCTCGTGCAGTCCTACACCGGCTACAGCCCCGAGGAGACCAAGGCCCGCACCTCCGGCAGGACCCTGTCCTTCCTCGGCGCCACCTGGTCCGCGGGCGCCATGAAGACCGCCATGCCCGACCTCGCCGGCAAGTGGGCCGTCGCGCCCATGCCCCACTGGGGCACCGCCGCCAGCGGCAACTACGGCGGCACCTCCTACGGCGTCCTCAAGGGCAGCGACCAGGCCGAGGCCGCCGCCGAGTTCATCACCTGGCTCACCACGAACAAGGCCGGAGTCGAGTCTCGCCTTGCCGACCTGGAGTCGCCCAGCAGCGCCCTCCCGGCCAACCCCGGGATGCGGGAGGTGGCCGCCGCGAAGTTCGACACCGCCTATCTGAACGGCCAGGACCTCTACGCCCTCGCCTCCGAGCAGGCCGAGACCATCGTCCCCGGCTGGACCTGGGGCCCGAACCAGATGGACGTCTACACCGCGGTCCAGGACCAGACCGCCAAGTCCGACTTCACCTCCGGAGTCGAGGCGGGCCAGCGGAAGGCGGAGTCCGGCATCACGGAACGCGGCCTGAAGCTCGCGAAGTAGTCACGCGGCGCGGCCTCCCCTCGCCCACCCCTCGCGGCGCCCCGCCCCCGCCCTCCCCGGCAGGGGCAACGCGTCGCCCGACCCCGCCAAGGAGATGCTGTGGCAGCACCCTCCGCCCCGGTCGCGCGGCCCGCGGCCGTCCGTGCGCCCGCGCCGCCGGCGTCCGGCGCCTCGCCGCTGCGGCGCGGGCAGCGCCGTACCGCCGCCCTGTTCATCGTCCCGTTCTTCGTCCTGTTCGCCGTGGTGATGGCGGCGCCTATCGCCTACGCGGTGTGGATGAGCCTGTTCCAGGAGCGCTCCTCCGGACTCGGCTTCGGGGGCACCGAGCGGGTGTTCGCGGGCCTCGGCAACTACACCGAGGCCCTTTCCGACGCCGGCTTCCGGGCCTCCTTCGGGCACATCGCGCTGTACTGCGCCCTGTACATCCCGGTGATGATCGGCGGCTCCCTCGCCCTGGCCCTGCTGGTGGACTCCGCCCTGGCCCGCGCCAAGCGGTTCTTCCAGCTCGCCCTGTTCCTGCCGCACGCGATCCCCGGACTGATCGCCTCGATCATCTGGATCTACCTGTACACACCCGGTCTGAGCCCGGTGCTCGACTGGATCGGTGCGCTCGGCGGCTCCTGGGACTTCTACCGCAGCGATCATGTGCTCAGCTCCCTGGTCAACCTGACCGCCTGGCAGTGGACCGGCTACAACATGGTCATCTTCTACGCGGCCCTGCAGGCCGTACCGCGCGAAGTGATCGAAGCGGCCGTCGTGGACGGCGCCGGCGCCCTGCGCACGGCCCTCCAGATCATGGTCCCGATGATCGCTTCCGCGGTCGTCATGACCGTTCTGTTCACCTGCGTCGGCGCGATCCAGATCTTCACCGAACCGAAGCTCCTCAACCAGCGCGGCGCCCCCTCGATCGACACCGAGTGGTCCCCGACCCTCTACATCTGGAAGGCCGGTTTCGTGCAGCACGACTACGGCCTGGCCGCCGCCGCGTCCCTGATGCTCGCCGCGCTCGGTATCGCCCTCTCCTACCTCGTCACCCGGCTCGGCAACCGGTGGAAGGCCGCGCAATGAGCACCCTCACCCAGGACACCCCACCCACAGCCCGGAGGCGCTCGGCCGCCCCCGAGGGCAAGGCGACCACCCGCCGTCGCGCCGCCCCAAGTGCCCTGCTCTCCAAGGGCATTGTCAACGGACTGCTGATCGTCGCCGCGTTCTACACCCTGATGCCGGTCAGCTGGCTGCTCTTCGCCGCCACCAAGAACCACCGCGACCTGTTCGCCACCTCCGGCTTCGCCTTCGGCGACTTCAACCTGTTCGCCAACCTCGAACGCGTCTTCACCTTCAACGACGGCATCTATCTGCGCTGGTTCGGCAACAGCATCCTCTACTCCGTCGTCGGGTCCGCCGTCTCCACCCTCCTCTGTGTCGCCACCGGCTACGCTTTCGACAAGTACGACTTCCGCGGCAAGGAGAAGCTGTTCGCGCTCGTCCTGGGCGGCGTCCTGGTCCCCACCACAGTCATCCAGCTGCCGATGTACCTGCTCGCCACCAAGGCCGGAGTCGTCAACACCTACTGGGCCCTGCTGCTGCCCGCCCTGGTCAACCCGTTCGGCGTCTACCTCGCCCGCGTCTTCTCCGAAGGCTACGTTCCCGGCGAGGTCCTGGAGGCCGCCCGCGTCGACGGCGCCGGTGAGCTGCGCACCTTCGCCCGGATCGGGCTGCCCATGCTGGCACCGGGCTTCATGACCATCTTCCTGTTCTCGTTCACCGCCAGCTGGAACAACTTCTTCGGCGCCCTGGTCATGCTCAACGACGAACAGCTCTACCCGGTCAACCTCGGCCTGTTCATGTGGAACAGCGTCACCCAGCAGCAGCCCGAGTTCTACTCGCTCGTCATCACCGGCTCCCTCGTCGCTGTCGTCCCGCTGATCGTCGCCTTCGTCTGCCTTCAGCGCTTCTGGCGCTCCGGGCTGACCGCGGGCGCGGTGAAGTGACGATGCCCGCACCGGACGGCACCCCCTTCAACGCATCGGAAGGCACCCCCCTGAACACCGCCCCCCAGAACACTGCCCCCTTGAACACCCACCCCCGCCCGCACACCCTCCTCGCCATGGGCGCCCAGATCCACCGGCAGCTCCTCGCCGAGCCCGAGACCGTGACCGCCCTGACCCGACTGCACACCGTCGCCCGGGTCGACACCACCACCGCGGTCACCGACCTGACCACCGCCGACCCCCGCGAACTCGCCGCCGCCGAAGTCCTGTTCACCCACTGGGGCGCCCCCCTCCTCACCGAGGAAGCGCTCACCCTGATGCCCCGGCTGCGTGCGGTCGTGCATGCCGCGGGCTCCGTCAAGCACCATGTCACCGACGCCGTCTGGCGCCGCGGCATCACGGTCTCCTCCGCGGCCGCCGCCAACGCCGTGCCCGTCGCCGAGTTCACCCTCGCCGCCATCCTCTTCGCCGGCAAACGCGTCCTCGACGTCGCCCGCGCCTACACCGGCGCGCGCAGCCGCCCCGACCTGCTGCCGTACTACACCGGGCACGGCAACTACCACCGCACCGTCGGCATCGTCGGCGCCTCCCGTATCGGCCGCCGCGTCATCGAACTGCTGCGCCCCTTCGACCTCGACGTCCTGCTCCACGACCCCCATGTCGACGCGCACCGGGCCCGCGCCCTCGGTGTGCGGCCGGTCGGTCTCGACGAACTGGTCCGTCACAGCGATGTGGTGTCGATCCACGCGCCCCAACTCCCGGAGACCCACCACATGTTCGACACCCGCCGCCTCGCCCTGATGAAGGACGGCGCCACCCTCGTCAACACCGCCCGCGGCGACCTCGTCGACACCGAAGCGCTCATCGCGCACCTGGTCACCGGCCGCCTGCACGCCGTCCTCGACGTCACCGAACCGGACGTCCCCCCGGCCGACTCACCGCTGTACACGCTGCCCAACGTGCTGCTCACCCCGCACATCGCCGGCTCCCTCGGCAACGAACTCGGCCGGATGACCGACTGGGCCGTCGACGAGGTCGCCCGCTACGCCCAGGGCCTGCCCCTCGCCCACCAGGTCGCCCCCGACGAACTGATCCGCTCGGCCTGAGCCGACTGCCTTCGTCGTGAACACCCGCCGCAGGAAAGGACCTTCATGCCCGCCCCGGCCCACCGCGTCCTCGTCGTCGGCATCGACGGCGTACGCCTCGACACCCTGAACCGGCTGGCCACCCCGCACCTGGACGCCCTGGCCGCCGAGGGCTTCCGCGCCCCCGTGGAGGTCGACGCGCGCACGCCCACCATGTCCGGCCCGTGCTGGGCGACCGTCGTCACCGGTGTCACGGTCGCCCGGCACGGGGTGTGGAGCAACGACTTCACCGGCCACCGCCTGGACGTCTTCCCCGACTTCGCGACCCGCCTCGCCGTCCAGGGCGGCCTGCGCACCTTCGTCGCCGCGGGCTGGCAGCCCCTGCTGCAGGCCCGCGCGGGCGGCCCCCTGTTCGCCGCCCCCTCCCGGTCCGTGTACATCTCACCCACCGCGGACACCCCGGAAGCCTGGGAGCACTGCGACGAACAGATCACCGACGCGGCCGTACGACTCCTCGCCGACCCCGACGACGACACCGCCGCCTCCTTCGTCTACCTCGGCGCACCCGACGAGACCGCCCACTTCCTCGGCTGCGGCGGCCCTTACGAGGCCGCGATCCGCCGGGCCGACGCCCGCCTCGGCCGCCTGCTGGAGGCCGTCCGCTCCCGGCCGTCGTACGCCGGTGAGCAGTGGACCGTGCTGGTCGTCACCGACCACGGCCATGTCGACGCGGGCGGCCACGGCGGCCGTACGGCCGAGGAGCGCACGGCGTGGCTCGTCGCCGCCGGACCCGGGATCGGCGCACCGGCCCGCACGCTGCGGCACGTGGACGTCGCCGCCCAGGTGTTCGCCGCGCTCGGCCGCCATCCCGACCGGCACTGGACGCTCGACGGAACGCCGTTCGCGGCCGCCCCGCACGCCGTGCTGCTCGACATGGACGGCACACTCGTCGACACCGAGACCCTGTGGCTGCGCACGGTCCGCGAGGCCGCGCCGGGCATCGAGCCGGACGCCCTCCTGCAAGCCCTCGGCCGCTCGGCCGCCGACACCGCGGCCCTGTTGCACCCCGCGGACCCGGACACCGTGGCGGCAGAGCTCGAAGCCCGCTTCCTCGCCGCCGTCCAGCGCGAGACCGCCCCGCTGCCCGGCGCGCTCGACCTCCTCGACCTGCTCCAGGACCTCGCCATCCCGGCCGCCCTCGTCTCGGCGTCCTCCCGCCCGGTCGTGGACGCCGTCCTGAAAACCCTTGGCGGCGACCGGTTCCGCGCCACGGTCGCCGAGGGCGAGACCCCGCGCACCAAACCGGCCGCCGACCCCTACCTCGCCGTCGCCCGGGCGCTCGGTGTCGACCCCGCCGCCTGCCTGGCCGTCGAGGACTCGCCGACCGGCGTCAGCGCCGCCGAGGCCGCGGGATGCCGCGTCCTCGCCGTCCCCTCCCACCCGCCCATCGAGCCGGGCCCCCGGCGCACGGTCCGCCGCGGCCTCGCGGGAATCGGCAGGCGGGAGCTGTGGGCGGCGGGACTGTGACGCCGTAAACCCGACATTTGTTCGGTGTGGGGCGGCATGCATACGATCGGCTCCCGTCCGTCCCGAGGAGCCCGTATGCCGACCGCCCGCCGCAGCCTGCTGTACGTCACCGACCTGGCCTATCCGGCCCGCGGGCGCCGCTACTGCGACGAGGACATCCAGCTCACCGCCGCCCTGCGCGAGGACTTCGACCTCGCCCTGTGCCACCCGCGGGACACGGTCGCGCTCATGGACGGCTTCGACGCCGTCGTCGTACGCAACAGCGGGCCGGTCCTCGCCTACCAGCAGGACTACGACGCCTTCCGCGCGCGGGCGGCCGAGAACGGGGCCCTCGTCTACAACGAGCTGACCGGGCGCGCCGACATGGCGGGCAAGCAGTACCTGCTCGACCTGACCGCCGAGGGCTTCCCGGTCATCCCGACCGTCGACCGGCCCGAGGACCTGGCGCGGCTGCCGCAGGCCGAGCGCTACGTCGTCAAGCCCAAACTCGGTGCCGACTCGATAGGGCTGGAGATCGTCACCGGGGAGCGGGCCCGCGAGCTGGCCGACGGCAGCGTCCTGGTCCAGCCGTGCGTCGATTTCGCCTACGAGGTCTCCTTCTACTTCGTCGACCACCACTTCCAGTACGCCTTGAACGCCCCGCGCCCGGACCGCCGCTGGGAGCTCAAGACCTACGAACCCACCGGCGCCGACCTGGAGTTCGCCCGGCGCTTCGTCGACTGGAACGGCATCGGCCACGGCATCCAGCGCGTCGACGCCTGCCGCGCCCCCGGCGGGGAGCTGCTGCTGGTGGAGCTGGAGGACCTCAACCCGTATCTGTCCCTGGACGCCCTTGACGCGTCGCGAAGGGACGCCTTCGTGGCAGCGATGAAGGCGTCCCTGCACGGGATGTTCAGCCGAGCCTGACCGTGACGCGCTGGGTGGCGCCCGCCGTCGCGCTGAGGTCGCCGAAGGCGAGCGTCAGGGAGGCACCGGTCGTCGCCGAGGTCACGGTGGCCGGTCTGGACGTCACCGAGGCGACGGCACGGTTCCAGGTGAGGGTCAGGCTCGTCCGCGTGCGCATCGGATCGCTGACGCAGATCACCGCGGTGCCGTCACTCCGCTCCTGGATCAGCACGCAGCACGGGTCGCTCGCGACGAGATCGCCCACGGTGCCGCCGAACCAGAAGTTGACCCCGGTGAAGCCGAGCGAGGCAACGGCCACGCCCTGCTGGTCGTCGGTGTTGGCGAGGACGTTCACCCAGCCGGTGGCGGCGGCCCGCGCCTGGGTCTGCGCCGCCGTAGCGCCCGGCATCAGCAGGTAGGCGTAGGTGCCGGCGGTCGGGTCGGTGCCGTGGTCGACGTACATGGTCAGGTACTTGCGGTTCAGCACGGTGGTGGAGCCGCCCTTGTTGATGTCGCTCCAGCGGCCGTCGCGCGCCTCGCGCAGCGCCTTGACGTTCGCCCCGCCGGGGAAGACATAGCCGCCGTGGCCGCCGATGTGCGCCCACCGGGTGCCGGTGAGCGTCTGCGACCAGGGGTAGGCGAGCGGCGTGGTGGTGCCGTCCACCGTGAAGGGGCTGTTGCCGGTGGGGCCGAGGTTGCGGTTGTCGACGGTCGTCTCCACCGGGGTGCCGTCGGTGCAGCGGATGCCCGCGCCGAGGCAGACCACCGTGTCGTCGAGGAAGAACCACGACTTCTTCGCCAGCAGCGTGGACTGAAGTCCCTTCAGATACTGGCCGATCGCCGCCCGCTGTCCGTCGGTGGTGCCGCCCACCCAGTTCACGTCGGGCAGCGAGGCGCCCCAGTCACCGCCGGCGGCGTCCGCGAGGACCTTGCGCGAGGCGGTGGTGCCGGGCAGCCGGCAGGGGTCGACGGTGGGCCAGAAGGCGTCGCTGTACTGGCCGTTGCCGAAGGTGTCGCCCCACCAGTAGAGCAGTCCGGAACCGGTGTGCCAGCCGCGCAGGTTCTCGCCGTTGCCGGTCTCGTAGTACGTGATCCTGCGGTCGGCCATGCTCAGCGAGGCGGCCCAGCCGGGTCTGCGGTGGGTGGCGCGGGCCATGCCGGTGAACAGGCGGTGCCCGGTCGGCTCGGCGATCGGTGCGATCGTCGTGTCGTCCAGGACCGACTTCAGCCGGGCCAGGTGCGACAGACCGATCGAGGGGTTGCTCATCGGCGGGCTGTAGTAGTCGCGTTGCAGCCAGCCCTTGACCAGGCCGCGCCAACGGGCCGACTCGGTCGTGCTCGCGCCCTGTCCGAGCAGAACGATCGAGGCGAGGATCGGATGACCGCGCAGGTGATCGTCCTGCTGGATCTGCTTGCTGTCGGACGCGGACAGTCCCCGGCTGATCGCCCGGCCGGAGACCCCGTCCATGACCAGGCCGTTGTAGAGGAACGGCGCCCACGCGTGCTCCACCGCGTCGAACACGATCTGCCGCTTGGCGTCGGTGACCGCCCAGGTCGACTCGTTGAGCAGTGCGAACAGCAGCCCGAGCCCGCCGAGCAGCACAGAGCCGTAGGAGCCGGTGTAGGGCACGGTGGTGTGCTGGATGAACGATCCGTCGGTGTACAGCCCGTCCCCACTGCTGACATAGGGGAAGACAGGGGAGAGGGCGTCCCGGGCGAGCGCCACCTTCGCGGCGCTGCCCCCAACGATGCCGCGCAGCGCCAGCACCCGGCACAGGTCGACCCGGTTGGCGCCAGTGCTGGTCCCGGTGTAGGCGGCGACCGCTGAATCGGGCACGAAGTGGTCCACCGCCGCGCAATAGTCGGCGATCCGGGCCGCGGTGAGCGAGTCGTACATCAGGACGCAGACGTCGAGCAGCGCCTGCGGGGCGCCGATCTGCCAGCTGTACCAGTTGCCGTAGCGGGTCTGGTCCTTGTTGTACACCTCGGTGCCGAGGTGATCGAGGCCGGTCAGAATGGCCGTTCTGAGCGTGCTGTCGCCGGTCAGTCCGGTGCCGGGCCGGCTGTACGCCTGGGCGAGCGTGCTGAGCCGGTTGTAGCTGGAGTTGAGGTTGCCGGAGTAGCCGTACGACTCCTGGTCGGTGTCGGGTTCGGGGTCGGCGTACACCAGGTCCGGCCAGAGGGATCCGGCGGCCGGTGCCATGGTGGAGCGCAACTGGCCCGCGGTGCTGCCGAGTTCGGCGAGCCGGCTCTTGAAGGGTTCGGCGGTGGGGCTGAACCCCTCGCCGAGGATCAGGGTGCGCCACTTCGCGCGGAGGGCCGCGAACTCGTCCGCCTCCTCAGCGGCGGACTCCTGGGCGGCGGCGACCGGGGTGGGCAGGGTGACGGAGAGAGCGCTTGCGGTGCTCGCGGTCAGAAAGCCGCGACGTGACCAACGAGTCGTCATGACGGCGGTTTCTAGCACGCCATCGATCAAACGCTCAATAACTCTGGCTGAATTGATCGTATCGATCGTTTGGTGGTGGGGAGGTGGCTGAACTCCCGGGGTGGCGGCCCCGTATCACTCATCGGAGTGATTTCGCCCCCTGTGCACGGGACGGAAGGAAACCGAACGTGGAGAACACCGACCCACCCCTCGAACCGGCCCGAGTCCTGCGCCCCCGTCGCACCGACGCCCTCGCCGACCTGTTCCGCGAGCCGGCCGAGGACTCCGGGCCCTACGAGCCCGTCCCGCTGCCCACGCCACCCCACGGCTCGGATGCCGACACCCAGGAACTGCCGCCCGTCCCCGCAGCCGCCCCCGTCCCCGCCCCAGAACCCGGTGGCCGCCCCCGCAGCGGCCGCGTCCAGCCCCGCGCCGCCGTCGCGGTCGCCGTGACCGCCGCGGCCCTGCTCGGCTTCGGTGCCGCCCTGGCTCTGCCCCAGGACAAGGACGAAGGCCGCCCGGAGGCGGGCACCGCGCCCGCACCTCCCGCGACGTCCTCACCGACCCCGACCCCGACCCCGACCCCGACGGACTGGGACGCGTCCGACCCCAACGCCCCCGACCCCGACGGCCCCGGCACCCTGCGCGAAGGCGACAGCGGCCCCGAGGTCATCGAGCTCCAGCAGCGCCTGCTGGCGGTCCCGGACGTCTACACCGCCGGTTCCGCCAGCGGTGTCTACGACGCGACGCTCAGGGAGGCCGTGGCCCGCTTCCAGCTCTGGTACGGCATCAGCGGCGACGAGACCGGCGTCTACGGCAACGACACGCGACGCTCGCTGGAGTCCCGCAACACCAGGGTGGGTGGCTGACGCGGACCGGCCGGGCGGCCCTTCGAACGCGGGGCAAGGGGTAGGGAAAGCGGCGCGAACGCTGTGTCACCGGGCGTCACCATGGGTGGCGGGGCCGCGCACCCGGCGCCCGGCCCGCTCCTAGCCGAAAGCCCTCCCCGATGAACGGCTCCCGCGTCCCGGGCCTGCTGTTGCCCGCCCTCTTCCTGCTGGCCCTGACCGTGGGCGTCGTCTGGTACTGGCTCCACCGGCACGACGACTGACGAGCGGCGATGTCAGCGGGCTCCGACGCGCCGGGTTCCGTGACACGCGTACGACGGCCGCACGGCCACCGTGCCCGCGCTCAGCGGCGCTCGACCAGCGCCTGCGACACCGCCCGCACGCTCCGGGCGATGTGCTGGAGCTGCATGACCTCCGCGGCGTAGAGCTTGATCGTGTGCTCGATGACCGACTCGGGCATGCCGAGGGCGGGAAGGTCGGCACGGGCGGTCTGGAGCGCGGTGCGGGCGACGCGGATCTCCTGCTGGACCTGGATCTGCGCATGACGGGCGAGCAGGACGGGGTGCCGGATCAGCGCGGGGTAGCTGGCGTAGCGCGCCGGGACCAGTTCGCGCAGCCACTTGGCCGCCGAGCGCTCCCAGTCGTAGGTGCCCGGCGTCTTGACCTGGCAGGGCCAGTCCGAGGTGGTGCGCGTGGTCGTCAGGGTTGCCATGGTGCTCGCTTCCGGGTGTGCGGCGTCGTGAGGGGTGGTCACGACGAGGTCGGGGCGGCCCCGGCCTAGGGGATGACCGGGGCCGCCCGGCCGAACACCCTGGGCGCCGACGCGGGTAGGAGACGGCGGCTGCGGGTGCCCGTCGCGGAGCCCGCGGGGCCGACTGGGTGCGCACAACGGATGGGGTGTCGTGCGCATGAGCGGACGTCGGCTTCCTGCGAGCTGGTGCGGCGTGGAGAAGTATTTATATATGCCGTCCGCTTTGCAAGACGTATGAAAACATTCATGCTCGAAAAGGGGTGGAAGCTGCCGCTGTGAGATGGTTTGGCGGAAGTGGCGGGAGGTCAGTCCCGCAGGAAGAACTGGTGCTGGTCGGAGATGTGCTCGTACTCCTCCAGCCGGGCCTGCGTACGCTCCGGGTCCGCGTCCGTCATGGCCTGGAGCAGTGCCGCGGCCATCACGCCCGGCGCGGCGTAGGAGTCGAAGACCAGCCGGGATCCGGTGCCGGTGGCGAAGACGACGTCGGCCGAGTCGGCCACCGGCCCGAGCGCCAGGTCGGTGACGAGCGCGATCCGCAGCCCGGCGCTGCGCGCCACCCGCACCGCGGTGAGCGTCTCCTGGGCGTGCCGCGGCATCGAGAAGGCCAGCACCCAGGTGCCGCCCGCCTCGCGGGACTGGAGCAGCGCGTCGTAGGCGACGCTGCCGCCCCGAGTCACCAGGCGGACGTCGGGGTGGATACGGCGGGCGGCGTAGGCGAAGTACTCGGCCAGCGACGCCGAGATGCGCAGGCCCAGGATGGTCAGCGGGGTCGACCGGGACAGCTCGCGGCCGACGGCGATCAGCTGGTCGGGGTCGCCGAAGTCGCGCCGCAGGTTCTCCAGGTTGTCGATCTCGGCGTCGACGGCGGCCTGGAGTTCGTTGCTGCTGTTCTCCTCGGCCCCCGGGCCGCCCGCGAGCGCGCCGAGCGCGATGGCCTGGAGCTTTTCCCGCAGCGCGGGGTAACCGGTGAAGCCGACCGCCGCGGCGAAGCGAGTGACCGAGGGCTGACTGACCCCGACCCGCTCGGCGAGATCGGTGATCGACAGGAAGGCGGCCTCGGTGATGTTCTCGATCAGGTACTGGGCGATACGGCGCTGCCCCGGGGACAGATGAGGGCCGTCGAAGAGCACTCGGAGCTGGGAAGTCGGGGAAGCCTCCGCCTCCGGAGCGGTCTTGCCCGAGGTGATCGCGGATGCCTGTGCGCGTGCCTGCTGCGGCGATGGCACCGGTGCGCCTCCTTTGTCTTCCACAGTGCCTCAACATAGCTCACACACCGTGCTGACCAGGAGCTTGAAAGTGAGCACAGCGGTGGCCGACGTCGCATCCGGGGCCGGTGCCGCGCGTGACCTGGGGGAGGGATCACAACGATCACCGGCGATAAATGGTGATCGAGTGGCCGACCGTATCGATCGGACGGCTGCTGTCGATCAACTCGGCCAGCCGACCGGTCGCCTTGGCCACCGAGGTGTCCGACACGACCAGCAGCCCATGGACCTCCCGCGCGGGCACCTGCCGCGGATCGGCGGCCTCGATGCCGTAGTGCGACGGCACACCGCTGCCCTTGTACACGAGCCAGATCCGCTCGCCCCGGTACCGCTCCTCGCGCAGCCGGTCCGCCAGCCGGCCGAGGTCCTGGCCCCAGTCCACGGCCGCGTCGTGCAGCCGCAGATGCGTCTTCGCGGGGCCGCCGAACGCCTCGTTGGAGTACGGCAGATAGTAGGGATACGTCCGCAGCGAGCTGACCGCCACGAACGTCACCAGCGCCACCAGCGCGACCACCGAGGGCACCTTGAAGCGGCGGCCTCTCTCCACGGCCGGCAGACACCCCGCCGCCACCGCCAGGAACATCGGCACGAACACCGCGTACCGCGTCCCGAAATCCCGCGAGCCCTGCATGGCCGCGGCCAGCAGCACGGCCGTGGGGACGAGGAGGTAGGGCGCCGCGGGCCGCAGCCGTCGTACCGCCAGCACCGTCACGGCGCCCGCCGCCCACAGCGCCAGCATGCCGAGCGGGGTCTTCACCAGCAGCGCGGCCGGGAGGTAGTACCAGAGCGATCCGGTGTAGAGCCGCCCGAACAGAAAGCCCTGCCACGGGTGGTTCTCGAAGGCGAACTGGACGCGCATCCCGTCCCGGTACGCCTCCGGGAACGGCAACAGCTCGACGGCCAGGCCCTTCAGCCCGCGCACCACCGGCACCGGCTGCTCCGGCGCCCAGCGCAGCCGCGGATCCACCATCAGGTACGTGACCCAGACGACGGCCACCGAGGTCAGCGCCAGCACGGCTGCGCCCGCCGCGGCCCGCCGTAGCGCGATGCCGCGGCCCGGCGCCGGCGTCGCCCGCCACACCGACCAGGCAGCCAGGCCCATCAGGACCGGCACCGCGGGCAGGGTGGACATCTTCGTCGCCAGGGCCGCCCCGAGCGCCGCCCCGGCGAGCGGGAGGTACAGCCGGGGGCGCGCGCGGGCCCGCCACAGCAGCCACACCGACGTCAGCAGGAAGCCCGCCGCGGGCACGTCCAGCGTGGCCAGCGAACCGTGCGCGATCAGGTCGGGGCACAGGCAGTACAGGGCCAGGGCGATCAACCCGCCCGCCGGACCGGCCAGTTCGCGCGCGAAGGCGAACACGACCAGACCGAACAGCAGGGTCAGCACGATCACCGGCAGGCGGGCGAACAGCATCAGCCGCCAGGGGTCGTTGCCCGACTCGTACAGCAGATGTCGCCCCACCTGCCCCTGGTCGCCCGCGAACGAGGCGTCGTAACGGGGATCGGCGAGCGCCACCCCGGCCGCCACGACCAGCTTGCCCAGCGGGGGATGCTCGGGGTTGAGGCGCAGGCTGTGCTCATGGAGGTAGACGGCGGCCGTGCCCACGTACACGGGCTCGTCGATGGTCGGCGTCTGCCGTACGGCCGTCGTCACCATCGCGACGGCCATCTGGACGAGCAGCAGGACGGCGAGGAGGGGGACGAACCAGGGGCGGCGCGCGAGTTCACGCGCGCGTGCCGCGGCGGGGACGTCCGCGGGGACATCGGGGCGGGTGTCTACTTCGCTTGCCATCATCCGCCCCGCGATGTCACCGGCCGCACGATGGCGGGAGGGGTGCTGCGCCTCATGCGCCTACTGTGCACCAGCTCCCGCCACCAGCGGCGTCACCGCTTCAGGAGTCGTACCGACAGACCCTCCGCCGTGTACACGGGTACGGCCCGCAGCCGGTCGGAGTTCAGCTCGATCCGGTCGAACCGGCCGCGCAGCGCCGCCGCGTGCAGCACCGGCACCGTGCTGCCCACGGCCGGCGGCCGCTCGGCGTCCAGGTGCAGCGCGAGCACCCCGCCCCGCTCCAGACGGGCGCGCCGCTTCACCCACAGGGCGGGCCCGCGCCCGGCGCGCAGCGTCGTCTCCAGCGTGCCGGAGTCCTGGACGTAGCCGCCCTCGACGCGCGTCGTGGAGGCCACGCGCAGCGTTGCGCCGGCCGCCACCCGGACATCCCCGCGCCCCAGGGCTCGGGACGAGGCGGCGACCAGGGCGCCGCCCTCCACCACCGTGCCGGCGTAGCGGTTGCCGCCCGTGAGTGTGAGCGTGCCGGTGCCGCGCTTGGTCAGGGAGCCGTCGCCGACGATGTCGTTGCGCCAGCTGTCGGCCGCGTGGAAGCCGCCCGCCGCCGCGTCCAGCGTGACCGTGACGTCGGTGTCGAAGGCGCCGTAGCCGTCCGCCGCGGCGAACAGGTCCAGCCGTCCCCACTGCTCGAAGCCGTCGAGCAGGACGTACCCGGAGGGCAGCGCGGTGCTGCGAAGCACCGCGCGCCGCTGCGCCGCGTCCAGATAGGGCAGCCGCGTCTCCAGCAGCACCTCGGCGCCCTTCGGCACGGTCAGCGGGAGGTCACGGCCGCGCCGCGGAAGGATGTACGTCAGACGCGGGCGTACGGAGCGGGCGTTGGACTCCCGGTCGGCGTACGGGTCGGTGTCGGCGCCGGCCGAGTGGGCGTAGGCGTGGAGCTCCTCCCCGCCGGTCCGTGCCTGGAAGTAGGCCAGCGCCTGGGCGCGGGCCGCGGCCTTCAGCTCCGCGTTCGAGGGGTCGGCGAGGGCGGCCGCCGCGAGCGCCGTCGCCATCACCCGGCCGCCGATGACATCGACGGGGGAGTGCATACCGGCCACGATCCGGGTGTCGGCCAGCGCGAAGGCGTGCGTGACCAGCTCCTGGAAGCGCTCGGGGACGGCGTACGCGAACGCCAGACCGGCCAGGTGCAGGGCGTTGGTGTGGCCGCTGGGGAAGCCGCCGTCCTCGGCCGGGTTGGTGCTGCGCTGGCGCAGCAGCTGCGGGGCGACCACGACCTCGGAGTCGTACACCGGGTAGCCGAGCTCGTCCTTGCGGCCGGTGTCGACGATCTCGCTGTTCTCGTTCATCCGCCACGGACGCGGGTACTGGTAGGCGAACTTGGCCGGATTGCCGGAGGCGAACGGGCCGCGCACGGTGTCCACCAACTGGGCCACCTTGCCCAGCTCCGAGCTCTGCGAGCCCGCGCCGAGGGCCGATCCGGCCGGGGCGTCGGCGGGCACGGCGTCGCTGACGGTGGTGGCCGGGGTGCCGTCGGGAGCGCCGGTGATCGAGGTGACCGCCTTGGCGCCGGTCCGGTACAGGTCGGCGAGCGGGCCCAGCGCGGCGATCATCGCGTAGCTCTGGTGCTGGCGGTCGACGACGAACGCCTGCTTCGCCTGCTCCTCGGTCCGCGTGGTCGTGACGCGCACGCAGTGGCGGACGTTGGCGCGCAGCACCTCCGGCAGCAGCGGGGTGCCGGTGTTCCAGGCGTCGCCGGTCCGCCACACCTCGGCGAAGCCGCCGAGGATCCGGACCACCGCGTTGGTCTCCGGGGTGAGGTTCGCGACGACGTTGGTCCGGTAGTCGTCGACGAACGCGGCGGCACCGGCGGCGGCCTTGGCGTCCGCGGCGGCCAGCCAGGTCACGAAGGTGGGGGCGGCCAGCACCCCGGCCGAGGCGCCCAGGGAGGTCCTGAGGAAACCCCTTCGGTTCAGGGCGACTTCACTGACCGGCGCGTGCGACCGGTTCCCGGCGGTGGACGGCATGCGAACTGCCTCTCTTGAGCTCTTCGGCCGTACGGCCGGGGGAGGGGATCGAAGTGATCGACTCGACTCGATTGAGCGAAGATTCACGGCGAGTTGTGTCGGGCGCCGGATCGGTCGGCGACCGGACGGTGTCAGAGAAGTGAACTAGAAAGCGCTATCGCGCCCAGTACCGGTGGAACTCGCAGGGGCGCGGGGCATGCGTGGGGAACGCTTTCCGTCAGCGCGGCCACGAAGGCGTCGTACAGGGCGGGTTGGGCGAGGATCGTGCCGCCCGCGACCACCACGTCGTCGACGGGGACCCCGCGTGAGGCGAGCCGGGCCACCAGCCCCGCCAGCGACCGGCCGCCCTCGGCGACCACGGCACGGGCGAGCGCGGAACCGGCCTCGGCCGCCGCGAACACCACCGGCGCGTGACCGCCCCAGTCCGCGGAGACATCCTGGGCGGACTCCAACGCGGCGCCCAGCGCGGGCACTTCGGCAACCTCGAAGGCGGCGACAAGTCCCTCGGCCAGCGCGTCGGGGGTGTCGCCGCGATCGTGCGCCGCCCAGACGGCCCGTACGGCCTCCCGGACCAGACCGGCCGAGCCGCCCTCGTCGCCGAGGACCGCGCCCCAGCCGCCGACCTGGAGCGGGCTGCCGTCGGGCAGCCGTCCGACGGCGACCGAACCGGTGCCCGCGACCAGGCCGACACCCTTGTCCAGACCGGCGGCGGGCACCAGCAGTTCCGCGTCGCCCACGACCAGTGCCGGGGCGTCGAAGTGCAGTTGCAGCGCGGTGCGGATCTGCGCGCACTGGCGTGGGGTCTCACAGGCGTGTCCGCCGACCGCCACGGCCGCCGGGCGGCTGCCCCGCGGCAGGGACTCGGCGACCAGCGCGGCGAGCCAGCCGGCCGCGGCCACCGGATCGTGCGGCCGCCAGCCGGTACTGGCCCGGACCCGGTCGGCGATCAGGTCCGGGCCCGCGACC
Organism: Streptomyces cinnabarinus; assembly: GCF_027270315.1. Classification (NCBI taxonomy): domain Bacteria; kingdom Bacillati; phylum Actinomycetota; class Actinomycetes; order Kitasatosporales; family Streptomycetaceae; genus Streptomyces; species Streptomyces cinnabarinus. The sequence continues at coordinate 8,286,393 of NZ_CP114413.1, forward strand.
GCACGCAGATGCGTCTTGGTGCCGCCCACGTCGATACCGACCACGAGCGGGGCCGGAAGAGAAACGTCCTGCACGGAATCTCTTTCGTCGATGCAGTCGATGCAGTCGAGCCGTTCGAAACACTCGAAACGCTCGAAGCGTGCGCTGCGTTCGTCTGCGACGGCGGGCGAACCGTGGCTGGACAGGAAGTCGGGAAGCCTCGGGACAGGCTTCTGAGGAGTGCGGCAGGCGAGTGCCGCCGGAGTTCGTTAGGAAGTTAACTAACGAAGTAGGGTGCGTCAAGAGGCGCGGAAATCCCGGTGCCGATTGCCCGATCACCCGACGCCGAACGATCCTTGCGGCCGGACGTACGAAGACCGGACGGCCACAGCACGACCTGGGGAGACCATGGACCTGAGCGAGAGCGCGCGTGCGGTGTTCGCCGTGCTGGCCGGGGCGAGCGCCGCCACCCGTCCCCGGCTCGCGGCCGATGCGGGACTGTCGAAACCGACCGTGTCCTCCGCCGTCGCCGAGTTGGAGGCCGTCGGCCTCGCGGCGCACTCCGGCACCGCCGCCGGCGCCACCGGCCGCTCCGCCGCCGTCTACCGGCTGGGCGCCGCCGCCGGCTCCGTCCTCGCCGTCGACCTCGGCCCCGACCGGACCCGGGTGCGCGGCTGCGCCCTCGACGGCACCCTGCTCGCCGAGGGCGACGGCCCCCGGGCCGAGGCCGCCGGCACCGTCCGCACGGTCCTCGCCGCGCTGCCCGCCGACGCGCCGCTGCGCACCGTCGTCGTAGCCGTGGGCGATGTGACCACCCGCGACCGGCACGGCACCGGCATGCGGCCCGCGACCGCCAAGGCCGGACCCGTCTACGACGCCATGGCCGTCGCGCTGCCGCCGGGCGTCCCCGTCCACCTGGAGAACAACGTCAACTGCGCGGCCCTCGCCGAACTGCACGAGGGCGCGGCGCTCGGCCGGGACACCTTCGGCTATCTGCGCATCGGCGTCGGCATCGGTCTCGGCGTCGTCATCGGCGGCCGTGTGCTGCGCGGCGCGAACGGCGCCGCCGGTGAGGTGGCGCGCCTGCCCTACCCCTGGGACGAGGGCCGCGAGCCGCGCCGCGAGGCTCTGGAGGAGCACATCGGCGTGGGGTCCCTGCTGCGGCGTACGGCCGAGGCGTGGCGGGACGCCGACGGGCCCTGTCCGCGGACCGCCGAGGGGCTCTTCGCGCTCGCCGACGAGGGGCACGCCACCGCCGCCGCGGTGGTCGCCCGGCACGCCGCCGACATCGGCCGGCTCGCCGCCGCGGTCTCCGCCGTACTGGATCCGGGCCTGATCGTGCTCGGCGGCGCCGTCGGCGCCCACCCGCAGCTCCTGCCCGGTGTCCGCGCGGCGCTCGCCGAGCTGAGCTGGCCCACCGACGTGGTCAGCAGCGCCCTCGGCGACAACGGCACCGTCGTCGGGGCCACCCGGCTCGCGGTGGCCCGCGGAATCCAAACCGTGACCGGCGGGGACCCGGGCAGGCATTGACGGACTCCGGCCGCTTCTGCCAATGTCCGGACAAGCGCTTTCTGAACCGGCGGGACCCGGTTCAGGGCGGGGCATCGAGCCGTACGACGTACGGCGAGCCGGACGAGGGCGTGCTCGTCCGGACACGGCAGGGACGACGGCCGTGCACCCCCGCCCGTCAGGGCCGCGCGACCGGGCGAGGTCGCGGCAATCCGGAAGGCGCCATCCACAAGGATCCCGAGCCGCATCGGCCGGCGGGCATCCGTCACGCACATCCAGGGAGGACCCGGTGGGTCACCAGATCTCGCGCAGAACCCTCTTCCGCACCGCGAGCGGCCTCGCCGTCGCCGGTACCCTCGGCAGCGCCCTGAGCGCCTGCGGCGGCGGCACCGGCGCCGGCAGCACCAGCAGCGACCTGACCATGATCTGGTGGGGCAGCGACGACCGGCACGCGGCGTACAAGAAGGCGCTGGCCTCCTTCCAGAAGTCGAACCCGAAGATCAAGATCCGGGAGACGTACTCCGGCTACGACGGGTACTTCGACAAGTTCAACACCAACATCGCCGGCGGCAGCGCCCCCGACCTGCTCCAGATGGACACCGCGCTGGTCGCCCAGTACGCGCGCAAGGGCGTGCTCGCCCCGCTCGACTCCTACGTCGGCAAGGCGCTCGACCTCACCGGCTTCTCCAAGACCCTGCTCGCCGCGGGCACCGTCGACGGCAAGCTCTACGGCGTCCCCTCCGGCATCGGCGTCAACCAGCTCACCGTCAACCGCAGCGCCCTGGAGGAGCTCGGCCTGGAGCTGCCCGACCGCGAGTGGACCTGGGCCGACCTCAAGGCGATCTCCACCCAGGTCTACAAGAAGAGCGGCGGCAAGACCTACGGCGTCGACGACGGCGGTGGCGGGACCCTCCAGGCCTTCGAGGTCTTCGCCCGCGAGCACGGCGAGACGTTCTTCTCCGACGACGGCAAGAAGCTCGGGTTCACCTCCGAGACGCTGCAGGAGTGGTGGGAGTACTGGGCGGACATGCGCAAGGCGAACGCCTCCCCGCCGCCCGCGATCACCTCCGCCGCGCACAACGACCTCACCAAGAACGCGGTCGTCATCGGCAAGGCCCTGTTCACCTTCGACTCCGGTGTCTACGGCGCGGGCGGCTCCATCACCGACGCGCAGCTGGACTTCCTGCCCACCCCGCAGGGCGACTTCTCGGGCGCCCGCGAGGGCAACTTCGTCAACGGTGGTGTGCTGCTCAGCGCGACCAAGGCGAGCAAGAAGGTCGCCGACTCGGTGAAGATCATGGACTTCTTCGCGCAGGACGAGACCGCGATCAAGGACATGCAGCTGCTGCGGGGTATCCCGCCGACGGAGAAGGCCCGCGGCCTGATCGCCTCGGGGCTGACCGAGACGGACAAGCTGAACATGGAGAACGCGGACTACATCGCGCAGCGGGTGTCCAAGGCGAGCAATGCGCTGCCGGCGCCGGTGCCGCCGCCGCAGGGGGCTGATCAGATCTGGGATCTGTTGTTCCAGTCCAATCTGGCGGTCGCCTTTGGCAAGAAGTCGATCAAGGCTCAGCTCGGGGAGTTCTTTGATCAGGCTTCGGGGATTTTGGGCGGATAGGCGCTACTGGGGCTGCCGCGACAGGTCGGCCGGCGGGTGCTCGTTCGTCGTGGCTTGTCGCGCAGTCCCCCGCGCCCCTTAGGGAGTGCGGCAGCTGCATCTTTTGAGTCACCGGGAGTTGGGTCAGGGAGATGAGTATGACCACCGCGCAGAGAGACGTGGTCGTCAAGGAGGCGGTGGGGGCCGCTGTTCCGGCCGATCCGCGGGAGCGTGAGCGTTTGCGGCGGCGCCTTGCCAGACGGCGGGGCGGGGGGTGGTGGCCGTATCTCTTCCTGGCCCCCTGGTTCGTCGGGCTGTTCGGCCTGACGATCTATCCGATGCTCGACTCGCTCTATCTGTCCTTCACCGACTTCGACCTGCTCACTGAGGCGCAGTGGGTCGGGACCGACAACTACGAGCGGATGTTCGCCGACGACCCGGTCTTCTGGGACTCGGTGCACGCCACGCTGGTCTATGTCCTGGTGTCGGTGCCGCTGAAGCTGGCGCTCGCGCTCGGTGTGGCGATGCTGCTCAACCGGGACCTGAAGGGCATCGGGCTGTACCGGGCCGCCTTCTATCTGCCGTCCCTGCTCGGCGGGGCGGTGGCCATCGCCATCGTGTGGCGGCAGGTCTTCGGCGGCGACGGGCTGTTCAACGACTTCCTGGCCTGGTTCGGGATCGAGGGGCAGGACTGGATCTCCAGCCCGGACACCGCGCTGTACACGCTGGTCCTGCTGGCCGTCTGGCAGTTCGGCACGCCGATGGTGATCTTCCTGGCGGGGCTGAAGCAGTTGCCGAAGGACGTCTACGAGGCCGCGGCGATCGACGGCGCCGGTCCGGTCACCCGGTTCTTCAAGATCACCCTGCCGCTGCTCACTCCGATCGTCTTCTTCAATGTGGTCCTCCAGATCATCGACGCGTTCAAGACGTTCACCCCCGCGTTCGTGATCAGCAACGGCTCCGGCGGACCGCTCAACTCGACCATGCTGTACTCCCTGTACCTGTACAAGAAGGGCTTCACCGACCTCCAGATGGGATACGCCTCAGCGCTCGCCTGGGTGCTGTTCCTGGTCATCGCGGGCTTCACGGCGGTCAACTTCATCGCCAGCCGCTACTGGGTCCACTACGACGACTGACATCTGCGCGAGGAGTCCTTCACCCCATGTCCGCCATCACCCCGAGCGCCTCACCCCTGCACCGGCTCCGCTCGCTCACCGGCTCGCGCCGTATCTTCACGCACACCCTGCTCATCGGGGTGGCCGTCGTGATGCTGTACCCGCTGCTGTGGATGCTGAGCAGCTCCCTCAAGCCCGACACCGAGATCTTCACCCACCCGGGGCTCATCCCGAACCAACTGCGCCCGGAAAACTACTCCGAGGGCTGGAGCGGCTCCGGCAACTCCTTCTCCCTCTACATCACCAACTCGCTGATCGTCACGATCGGCGCGGTGATCGGAAACGTCATCTCCTGCTCGCTGGCCGCCTACGCCTTCGCGCGCTTCGAGTTCCGCGGCAAGAAGATCTGGTTCGGCCTGATGCTCGGCACGCTGATGCTGCCCACCCAGGCGGTGCTGATCCCGCAGTACACGATCTTCTACAACCTGACCTGGATCAACACCTTCCTGCCGCTGATCGTGCCGAAGTTCCTCGCGGTGGACGCCTTCTTCATCTTCCTGATGGTGCAGTTCATCCGCTCCATCCCGCGCGAGCTGGACCAGGCGGCGATGATGGACGGCGCGAACCCCCTGCAGATCTACTGGAAGATCATCCTGCCGCTGATGAAGCCGGCCCTGATCACCACGACGATCTTCACCTTCATCTGGACCTACGACGACTTCCTCCACCAGCTCGTCTACCTCCAGCAGAACGACAGGTTCACCGTCCCCCTGGGCCTGACCCTCTTCCTCGACCAGACGAGCGGCTCCTCGTACGGCGCGATGTTCGCGATGTCGACACTCGCCCTCCTGCCCACGCTCATCTGCTTCCTCATCTTCCAGAAGAGGCTCGTCGAAGGCATGGCCACGTCGGGAATGAAGGGCTGAAACCACATGCGTCTCCCGCACCAGCGCGGCCCCTTGCACCACCTGCCGGACACTCCCGAGGCCTACGACGCCGTCCTCGCCGACGTCACTGAGCAGGCCCAGGCCCGCATCACCCCCGAGGGCAACCTCGAACACCCCGACGCCCTCGACGACATCGGCGACACCTCGCTCGGCGTGACCTCCCTGCTGGCCCTCGCCCACGCCCGCACCAAGGACGCCCGCCTGCCGGAGGCGGTGCTGCGCAGTCTCCGCTTCCATCTGCGCGAGCGCGTGTACACGGGGGACAACCCGGGCTACCCGAACCTGCGGGTGCGCGACTCCGGCTTCCCCTACGCCCGTTACGTCCTGGCGCCCGGCGCCCACCCGATCGGCGACTGGCCGAGCACGGTGTGGGCCCTGCTCCAGCTCGTCAACGTCCTCGACACGGCGGACGGGCTGATCGACGACGAAGTCCGTGCCGGGCTCGTCGAGCTGGGCCACGGCTACTGGCGTTGGCTGACCGAGGCGACCTTCTTCAACCCGCAGGAGGCGGGCAACCAGGCCATCGGCTGTGTCGTCGGCGGCCTGATGCTCGCCGGACACCTCCCGCCGGGGCGGGCGCAGGAGGTGCGCGGCCGCGCGCTGCGCCTGTACGGCGAGGAGATCCGCGCCCACCGGGTCCGCGACCGGGGCGCGCTGCTGCCGCCCGAGCACGGCGGCGCGTATGACAACAACTACGGCCCGATCTCCCTGTCCTTCCTCGCGCAGGCCCACCGGGTGAGCGGCGAGGAGGTGTTCGCGGAGGACGGCGACACCCTCGCCCGCTACCTCGACGCCCGCCTGACGAACGGCGGCTTCGACCTCGGCGGCCCGCGCTACAGCGAGCAGCACTCGGGCTTCGAATCGGTACTGGGCCTGCGCTACTTCGGTGCCCGCGTCGGCGCCGACATCGGCCGCTATCGCGGGGACAGCCGCTGGGGCCGGCACGCGGTGAAGCCGGACGGCGGCATCGACGGGCACTTCGCGTTCATGCTGGTGTGGCAGATCCAGGACACCACGCCCTGGCACCGCACCCCGTCCGAGGCCACGCACCGGCACCAACTGCGCGCCGGAAGCGTGTCGGTGGCCTTCGACAGCCGGATGACCCCCTCGCTGATCGAGGCGGCGGGGACCTACTACCTCCCCGCGGCGGTCAACCGCCAGCACGGCTTCGGCCCGGTCGTGGACGGCTTCCTGCTGTGCCGGCCGATGGGCGAGGTCCGGGTCCGCGACGCGAGCGCGGTTGGCCTGACGGCGAAGCTGGTCACGAAGCCGGTCGTCGGCCGCGACCATGTGCTGCGCCATGTGCGCTCGCTGTACGTCACGGACGGCACCGCCCTGTGGCTGACGGTGGCCGTGGAGCGACTCCCCGGCGACCCCTACCTGCTCGCCGGGTTCCCCTACGCGGCAGACGAGGGCGACCGAGTCCGCCGAACCTGCATCCCGGATGCCGTCGGCGCGGGCGAACTCCGCCTGACCCACCCGGAGTCGGACACCCCGGACCACTTCGACGCCCGCACGGCACGAACCCAGGAACAGGCGGCCTTCGCCCTCGCGGCGGACCCCCGCGGCTACGGCAACCCCGACGAGGGCTGGCGCCACCTGCTCACCTCGACGGCCCTGGAGGCGGAACCCGCCCCGAACACCCCGGCGGACCTGCACGTGTTCGCGGTGCGCTACGGCGGACAGGGCCCGTTCGCCCCGCGGTTCGAGCGGACGGAGGAGGGGCTGACCGTCCGCACGGAGTCGTTCACGGCACTGCTGGGAGACCCGGCGGGCGACGCCACCGGCGATCCGGCGCTGACGCTGCGCCCGCTACCTTGACAGCCCTGATCACGAGGAGGGGTTGCGATGGCCGACCACACGGCACATGCCCACAAGGCGCGGGAGCTGCTGGAAGCGAGCGACAAATGGACCAAGGGCCGACTCAGCGCGGACCAGCTCATCGCACATGCCCAAGTGGAGGCCCTGCTCGCACTGGCGGCCGCGATCGCCGCCGACCGCGCCTCCACCCCGAGGGAGCATGGCTGACGGCCTGATCAGCGTCTGCGGGTCACGTCTGCGGGTCACGCCTCCAGGACCCGGCGCTTCTGCTCCTCGAACTCCGCCTCGGAGAGCACGCCCTGTGCCTTGAGGTCGCCGAGCTGCTTCAGCTGCTCGATCTTGTCGGTCATGTCGGGGGTCGGCGCGGGCGCAGGCGCGGGCGCCGGAGGCTGCTGGGTGTAGGAAGGCGGGGGCGCGGCCGCGTACTGGGCGCGCTCCTGCTCGGCCCAGCGGCCTCGCTGTCTGCGGCTCACCCGGTTCGACACCGCGGTCGCCGTTCCGGACACGATGGCGGTGCGCGCGACCCCGCGCAGGAGACCTGGCATGACTGATCCCTCTCTGTCCGTCAGCGGTTCTTCGTTCAGGTGGCGGACTCCGCCTCGTCCAGGGCGGCGACCAGCGCGGGTACCGGGATCCGCCCGGAGGCGATCAGCTGGGCGCCGCCGCGGCGCAGGGCGGCGGCGAAGGGCGCGGCCCAGCGGTTCTCGTAGACCAGGATGCCGGCGGAGCTGCCGGGTTCCAGCGCGGCCGCCGCGTCCTCGATGTCGTCCTGGCCCAGCAGCCCGGACGACGCGCCCTCGAAGACGGCCAGGTCGAGCGTGCCGTCGCCGTCGAGATCCGCGATCTCCAGGCCGCTCACGGTCCCGTCGTCGTCCTTTCTGACGAACATCAGGTCCATGATCCGAATGATGCCGCGGTCCACGAGGTCGACCAGGAGAGGGAAGCCCTCGCCGGTCATACGGTTGCCGGGGAACTCGACGACCAGGTAGTCGATCGGGCCCACGTCTTCGAGTTCGTCGCTCACGGTGTCACCCCTGGTGCTCGCGGGTGCCCCCCGTGGGCATCCGCCCCTCAATTGCAGCACCGGCCCGCGGGCGTCGCACCTCGGCCGGGCGCGGTCAGGCCCGCCGCAGTGCCGGGCCCGTCGCAACGACAAGATCTGCGCGCCCGCGGGTACCGGCCACCAGATCGGCGTTGCGCTGGTCAGTGCCCCGCACCCAGGCCACCGCCGCCTCGTGGCTCTTGCCGAACTCCTCGTGGCGGGCGACCAGCCGGCGGATCCGCTCCTGCTCGGGCAGCTCGCAGAACCACACCTCGTCGAGCGCGGGGCGTACGCGGGCCCAGGAGTCCGTCTCCAGCAGCAGGTAGTTGCCCTCGGTCACCACCAGGCGGGCCGACGGCGGTACCGGGATGGTGCCCGCGATCGGCTGTTCCAGGACCCGTTCGAAGCCCGGCGCGTACACCACCTCCTGGTCCGGCTCCTCGCGCAGCCGCCGCAGCAGCGCCGCGTACCCCGCCGCGTCGAAGGTGTCCGGCGCGCCCTTGCGGTCGCGTCGGCCCAGGCGGTCCAGCTCGCTGTCGGCGAGGTGGAAGCCGTCCATGGGGACGTGGGCGACCCAGGGTGTCCCGGACCCGTTCAGCTCCTGGACGAGGCGCTCGGCAAGCGTCGTCTTCCCTGCGCCGGGGCTGCCCGCGATGCCGAGGACCGCTCGGTGCCCGGAGGCCGGGAGGGCGCGGGCGCGGGCCAGGAGATCGTCGAAAGTCGGGGACACACGCCGAGTCTGTCATCCGGCCCGTGCCGCGCGGCCGTCATGCACCTGGCCGAACCGGACCCTGCGCTCCCGCACCGACCGAGTTAGTTTGTCCGTGTTTTCTCCTTTTCCCTGGCAGGGGTGGACTATGGCCCACGACACGAACGCCATGCTCGTAGGTATGGGGCGACGCGAAGCGGCGGCCGTGTCCGGGAGGTCCTGGCGGATGCGCGGCAACGCCCTGCTCGCCGCGGTGGCCGCTGGTTTCACCGCCGCGCAACTCCTCCTCGTCCGCCCGGACATGGGGCTCGGCTGGGACGAGACGGTCTATATCAGCCAGGTCGGCGACCAGGCCCCGGCCGCCTTCTTCAGCGCACCCCGCGCCCGGGGCGTCTCCCTGCTGGTGGCGCCGATCGCCTCCTGGTCGTCCTCCACCGGCCTGCTGCGGGTCTATCTCGCCGTCCTCTCCGGAATCGCCCTCTTCCTCGCCCTGCGCGCCTGGCGCGGAGTGTTCCCGATCCGGGTCGTGGCCGGCGGCGGCGCCCTGTTCGGCTCCCTGTGGGTGACGCTCTTCTACGGCCCGCAGGCCATGCCCAACCTCTGGGTCGCCCTCGGCGCCCTGCTCGCCGTCGGCTGCTACCTGCGCGCCCGCGCCGCGGACCGCCCCGACCGGCGGGCCCTGTGGGGCGTGGCCGTGGGCGCCGCCCTCATGGCGGTGATGCGCCCGACCGACGCGGTCTGGGTCGCCCTGCCCCTGCTGGCGGTCGCGGCGGTCCTGCGGCACTGGCGGCTCGGCCTCGTCACCACGGCGGGCCTGGTGGCCGGTGCCGTCCCCTGGGTGGTGGAGGCGTACACCTCCTACGGGGGCCTGCGCGAACGGCTCGCCCAGGCGTCACGGGTCCAGGGCGACCTGGGCTGGCACCTCGCCGTGGACGACCAGATGCGCAGTCTGGTCGGGCGGACGCTGTGCCGGCCGTGCACCGGGTCCATGCCCGAGCCGGTCCTCCTCGTGTGGTGGGTGCTGCTGCCGCTGCTCGCCGCGCTCGGGCTCGTCGTCGCCGTACGCGCCGGACGCACCGCGCCCAGCCTGATCCCGCTGGCCTGCGCCACCACCGCCGCCGTCCCGTACCTGTTCCTCATCGGCTACGCGGCGCCCCGCTTCCTGCTGCCCGCCTACGCGCTGCTGGCCATTCCCGTCGCCGACGGTCTGCTGCACCTGGTCACCACCCCGGGCGGCCGGTGGCGGCCGGTCGCCGCGAGCGTCCTCGCGGTCGCGGTGGCCGGACATCTGGCCGTGCAGTTCGCCGTCCTGAACCACATCACCGACCGCACCGTCCGCGACCACGGAGTCTGGGCCCGCGACGTCGAGGCGATGCGCGCCCTCGGTGTCCGCCCGCCCTGTCTGCTCACCGGCCACGAGGCCATCCCGATCGCCTACTACGCGGGCTGCTCCTCGGGCGCGATCCACGGCAACAACGCCAACATGACGCGGGCGGAGATCCTGAGCACCGCACGCCGGGAACCGGTCGCCCACCTCAGCGTGCTCGGCGGCACCCCGCCCGCCTACGCCCGCGGCTGGCAGTTGCACCGGCTCGACGGCATGGACGTCCGCATCGCGCCGACGCCCCGCGAGGGCGGACCCGAATGACATCCGGGCCGCTCGTCGCGGCTCCCACCCGAAGACGGTCCGCCTACTGGCACACCGCGCTCGGCCTCACCGTCCTGGTGGCCGCCGGGTGGCTGGCCCGGCGGCACTGGCCGGTGCTGGAGACCGGCGCCGTCCGCCTCGCCCTGGCCGACCAGGGCTGGCTGCTGGTGGCGGCGACCGCCGCCGTCGGCACCTGGCTGTGCGCGGCCCTCGCCCAGCAGGGCGCGGTGCCCGAGCGGCTGCCCCGAGGGCGGCTCGTGGCCGCGCAGTTCGCCGCCTCCGCCGCCAACCACGTGCTGCCCGCCGGGCTCGGCGCGGGCGTGGTGAACCTGCGCTTCCTCATGCGCCGCGGACTGCCGGCCGCCCGCGCGGCCACCGCCGTGGCGGTCAAGGGCACCGCCGGAGCAGTCGTCCGGGCCGCCCTGATCGCCGCCCTGACCCTCGCCTGCCCCGGGGTCCTCAGCCTGCCGCGCGGCGCCCCCGGCCTGCCCGCACTCCTGCTCGCCACGGCCGTCGCCGCGGCGGTCACCGCGCTGCTGGCCGGGCCGCTGCGCGAGCGCCGCCGGCGCGTGCTCGGCGCCGCCGTCGCCGACATCAGGGCCGTGCACGCCCGGCCGCGGCGGGCGGCGGCGCTGTGGGGCGGCTCGCTCGCCTTCGCCGTACTGCACTGTGCGGTGCTGATCGCCGTCACCCAGGCCGTCGCCCTGCCGCTGCCGCCCGCGCGGGTGGCGCTGCTCTACCTCGCCGCCAGCACTGCCGCCGCCCTGCTGCCCACCCCCGGCGGGCTCGGCTCCCTCGACGCGGCCCTCGCGCTCGCCCTGACCGCGGCCGGGGCACCCGCCGCCTCGGCCGCCTCCGCGGTCCTCGGGTACCGGCTGCTGACGGTGTGGCTGCCGCTGCTGCCCGGCCTGCTGGTGCTCGGGGTGCTGATCCGCCGCAAGGCCCTGTGACCCGCGCGGCGTTTCCCGTGCCCGCGCTTCAGGTAGGACACCCTTTGTCGGATCACGGACGAGGGGGAGTTCCATGACGCACGGCGAGTACGGCGGGGGACTGGACGAGGAGTTCTTCGTCCCGGGATCCTCGTCCTTCACCGAGTTCCTCGCGGCGCACCGCCCGGAGCTGCTCAGCACGCGCAGGGTCCTGCCGGACGGGATGCGGGCCGCGCCCGACCAGGTGCCGCACGGCACCACCGTGCTCGCCCTCACCTACCGCGACGGAGTGCTGATCGCCGGGGACCGGCGGGCCACCATGGGCAACGTCATCGCCCAGCGGGATCTGGAGAAGGTGCACCCGGCCGACGATCACACGGCCGTCGCCTTCGCCGGGACCGTCGGACTCGCCGTCGACATGGTCAAGCTCTACCAGGTGGAGCTGACCCACTTCGAGAAGATCGAGGGCATCCCGATGACCCTGGGCGGCAAGGCGCGCCGCCTGGCCGGCATGATCCGCGAGAACCTCGGCCAGGCCATGCAGGGCCTCGCCGTCGTCCCCCTGCTCACCGGCTACGACCCGGCCCGGCCCGAGGGCGAACGGGGCCGCATCTTCAGCTTCGACCTCGCCGGCGGCCTGTACGAGAAGCAGGACTTCCACGCCGAGGGATCCGGATCCCCTTACGCCCGGGGCGCGTTGAAGAAGCTGTTCCACCGGGGCATGTCCCGCCGCGACGCGTCCCTTGCGGCGCTCCAGGCGCTCTACGACGCCGCCGACGACGACTCCGCGACCGGCGGCCCGGACCTCAACCGCCGGATCTTCCCGATCGTCTCGGTCATCACCGAGGACGGCTTCGAGCGGCTGCCGGAAGCCGAGACGGAGCGGCTGAGCCGCGAGATGATCGAGCAGCGCCAAACCCACCCGGACGGGCCCACAGTCGCCCCGTAGCTCAGCCGTGCGGCAGCAACTCCTTGTTCCACTTGGCCAGTTGCTTCACCGGGTCCCCGGTGTACGACCACGGGGTGCGGGTCGCCCGGCGGCCCGTCATCCGCAGCAGCGAGGCGGCGATGTCCGGGAGCCCGGCGAGACAGGCGGCGTGGGTGAGGTAGTGCAGATCGCGCAGTTCGCCGGGCGCCACCGCGTGCGCCTCACGGCCCGTCACCCAGCGCTGCCAGGTCCGCCGTACGTCACCGGCCGCCACGTCGTGGTCCCAGTGCTGCCCGAGGCCCATGGCGGACGTCCGCCCATGGGCGGCGTCCAGGGCGTAGCGGTACTCCTCCACCCGGGCGTACTGCACCAGCACCGGCAGCGGGCAGCCCGGCGGTGCCACCCCGGCCGCGTCGCGGGCGAAGTCGTACATCAGGCCGTGGGTGCCGTGCCAGCGCGCCGAGTAGTAGTGCAGCACCTGGAGGTGCCCCTCCGCGCTGTACGGGTCGCGCCGGTGCAACTCGTCCCACCAGCGCGCCAGTTCCTGCCGCCGCACCCCGGAGGGGTACAGCCGGGCCACCGAGATCAGCGAGATCCACGGCGTCGGATCGTCGACGTAGGACTCGGCGGCCTTCAGGCACGCCAGTACGGCCGTGTCGACGCGCCGCTGGTCGATCGGGGTGCCCCGGCCCGCGGCGATGGCCAGGTTGAACGCCCGGGCGGTCTCGGTGGCCGCCCGCAGCACCAGCGCGTCGGCGCTGTCCGGCTCGGCGGCCAGCCAGGACTCCATCGTGGAACTGCCCGCGCAGGCCTGGGCCAGCATGCGCACCCGGTGGCCCCGGGAGAGCCAGTCGGGGCCGGTGATGCGCAGCAGGTCGCGCAGTCCCTGCCAGCGTCCGATGACGATGTCCTGGCGGGCGGAGGTCAGGGGCGCGTCCCCGCAGTCGGGGTCGAAGTCGGGGGTGTAGCGGTCTCGCGCCATCGCGGGCCCCTCAGAAGTCGGTGGGCAGACCCTCGTGGACGCGGGCGTGCGCGGGCGGACGGCCCGCGGGCACGTAGTCCGGCGCGATGGCGTGGGCGGCGTCCAGCTTCGCGGGCCGGTAGTAGTCGCTGCCGCGTCGCCAGTACCAGAGCATCGGTACCAGTCCGGCGGCCAGTCCGCCGATGCCGATCGCGACGGCGGCGGGGCTCAGTTCGCCGAGCGACTCCACGAACACCCAGAACATGAACAGGGCCCCGAACAGCGGCCACACCCCGCCGAGCACGAAGTTGGCCGGGGACTTCAGCAGCATCTTGCGGTAGGCGACGACGACGGCGAGGCCGGTCAGGCCGTAGTAGACGGCGATCTGGAGGCCGATCGCCGAGATCGCGTCGGAGAGGATGTCGCCCACCGTGCCCAGGGCGTTGGAGGCGACGAACATCGCCAGCGCCACCACGCCGACCACGGCGATGGCCACCCACGGCGTGTTCCAGGTGCGGTGCACCTTGCCCAGCGCGCCCGGCATCGTGCGGTCGCGGCCCATCGCGAACAGCGAGCGGGTGACCTGGATGAGCGTCGTCTCCAGGGTGGCGACCGTGGACAGCATCACCGCCACGATCAGCAGCTTCCCGCCCCAGCCCGGCCAGATCTCGGCACCGAGGACCGCCAGTACGTTGGCGTCGTTGGCGTGGATCTGGCCGGCGGACAGGATGACGTTCACCGCGATGGTGAACACCTCGAACAGCAGGAACACCACGCCGAGTCCGATCAGGCCCGCGATGCCCGCCGTACGGCGGCTGTTGCGGGTCTCCTCGCTGAGGTTGCTGGTGACGTCCCAGCCCCAGTAGTAGAACGCGGCAATCAGCGCGCCCGAGGCGAAGCCCGACACACCGTCGAACTGGCCGAGGCCGAACCAGGACCAGTCGAAGGCCCGGGCGTTGTCGGTGTGGAGGACGGCGAGCACCGCGAACAGGGCGAGCAGGGCGAGTTCGACCCCGGACATCACGAGCTGGGCGCGTACGGTGAGCCGCGCGCCGCCCAGCACCACCAGCAGCATGAGTACGAACCAGGCCGCGCCCACCAGTGTGGACAGGGCAGTGTTCTCGGCGAGTCGCTCGTCGAACAGGGCGAGCGTCATCGATCCGGCGGGCAGCGATCCGGCCACCATGAAGATGGTCGCCGACACCACCAGCGCCCAGCCGCTGAGAAAGCCCAGGAAAGGATGGAGAGTTCGGCCCACCCATGAGTAACTGGCGCCCGCGTTCACATCGATGCGGCCGAGATAGCTGAACGCCAGGGCGATCCCCAGCATCGGTATCGCGCAGTACAGCAACGCGGCCGGACTCGCCGTCCCCACCGCCCCGACCAGGACCGCGGTGGTCGCGGCGAGCGAGTACGCCGGAGCACTGCCCGCGACCGCCATCACCACGGTGTCGAACGTGCCGAGGGCGCCTGCCTGAAGCCCTCGGCCCCTGTTGTTGCTCATGGCCTGTGCTGCTTTCCGTCGTGCACGCCGCCAGGAGACCGGGAGACCTGAACGGCGTATGGGGGGTGGGGGGTTGCACGAGAAGTGGGGGTGGCGGCGCTCGTGCCGCCGCAGAGTCGGCACACGATCACACGGTGTGTGCAAGTGATGAGTGATGATAGCCCCACCCGCCGACTGCTCAGGACGGGGTGGGGCGTTGGCGGACGGCGGCCCGAAACACTGTTCGGAGCAGGGCTGTTGCTCCGGCTACTCGTCCATGCGGTCGACCTGGCGCAGCCGGTTGGTGGCGTCCAGCGCCGCCACCTTGTAGGACTCGGCGAGCGTCGGGTAGTTGAACACCGCGTCGACCAGATAGTCGACCGTGCCGCCGCAGCCCATCACCGACTGCCCGATGTGGATCAGCTCGGTGGCTCCGGAGCCGAAGCAGTGCACCCCGAGCAGGGTGCGGTCCTCGGGCGAGACCAGCAGCTTCAGCATGCCGTGGGAGTCGCCGATGATCTGCCCGCGGGCCAGCTCGCGGTAGCGGGAGATACCGACCTCGAACGGCACCAGTTCCTCGGTGAGCTGGTCCTCGGTACGGCCGACGAAGCTGATCTCGGGGATGGTGTAGATGCCGATCGGCTGGAGGTGGTGCATCCGGCCGACGGGCTCCCCGAAGGCGTGGTAAGCGGCGGTGCGGCCCTGCTCCATGGAGGTCGCGGCGAGCGCCGGGAAGCCGATCACGTCGCCGACGGCGTAGATGTGCGGCACCTCGGTGCGGTAGTGCTCGTCCACCGAGATCCGGCCGCGCGGGTCCGCGGTCAGACCGGCCTTGTCCAGGTCGAGTTCCTCGGTGAGGCCCTGCCGGCCCGCCGAGTACATCACCGCCTCGGCGGGGATCTTCTTGCCGCTCTCCAGCACGGTGACCGTGCCCCGGGGATGCCGCTCCACGGCGGCGACCGTCTCCCCGAAGCGGAACGTCACGGCCAGGTCCCGCAGTTGGTACTTGAGCGACTCCACGACCTCGACGTCGCACATGTCGAGCATCCCGGCGCGCTTCTCCACCACCGTGATCCTGCTGCCGAGCGCGGCGAACATGGAGGCGTACTCCATGCCGATGACCCCGGCGCCGACGATGACCATCGAGCGCGGCACCCGCTCCAGGTTGAGCACATTGTCCGAGTCCATGATCGTGCGGCCGTCGAACTCGACGCTGGCGGGCCGCGCCGGCCGGGTGCCGGTGGCGATCACTATGTGCTCGGCGGTGAGCAGGCGTTCATGGCCGGTGACCTCACGCACGGCGACGGTGTGGTCGTCGACGAACCGTCCGGTCCCGGCGTACAGGGCCACCTGGTTGCGGGAGAGCTGGCTGCGGATGACGTCGACCTCGCGGCCCACCACGTGCTGGGTGCGCGAGATCAGGTCGGCGACGGTGATGTCCTCCTTGAGGCGGTAGCTCTGGCCGTACAGATCGCGCTGGGTGAGGCCGGTGAGGTAGAGCACCGCCTCGCGCAGTGTCTTGGAGGGGATGGTGCCGGTGTGGATGGAGACCCCGCCGACCATGTCGGGGCGGTCGATGACGGCCACCTGGCGGCCCAGCTTGGCCGCGGCGATGGCGGCCTTCTGGCCACCCGGACCGGATCCGAGGACGAGCATGTCGAAGTCGGGCATCCACCGGAGTCTGGCAGCCCCGAGACCGGTTCCGGAAGGGCGGGCGGAGATCCGAACCCGCCTCGCCCGGCGGCCGGTTGAGCCGGGCCGGGGTCTCGGCAGGGCGTCGGCGCTGCTCCGGCGGGACAATGCGGGTATGGGCGCACGACTCGGTGACGCGAGCGCACCCGCCCGGCCGCCCGTGTCCGACGAGGCGATCGGCCGGGACGAACTGGCGCTCGCCACCAGAAACCACGGCCTGCCGCTGGAGGCCCTGCGCTACGACCTCACGCCCCCGGGCCTGCACTACGTCCTGACCCACTACGACATCCCGTATGTGCCCGACGGCGCCTCCTGGCAGCTCACTCTCGACGGCCGGGTCCGCCGCCCGCTCCGTCTGGACCTCGCCGATCTGCGGGCCTTCCCCCAGGTCACCACACGCGTCACGCTGGAGTGCGCGGGCAACGGCCGGGCCCTGCTCACGCCCCGCCCGGTCAGCCAGCCCTGGCTCGTCGAGGCGGTCGGCACCGCCGAGTGGACCGGCGTACCGCTGCGGCTGCTGCTCGACGCGGCCGGGGTCGATACGGACGCCGTGGAGGTCGTCCTCACCGGCGCCGACCACGGCGTGGAACGCGGCGTCGAACAGGACTACCAGCGCGCCCTGCCCCTGGACGTGGCGCTCGGCGCCGAGCCCGGGGTCCTGGTCGCGCACGCGATGAACGGCGCCCCGCTGCCCCCGCAGCACGGCCGACCGCTGCGCCTGGTCGTCCCCGGCTGGTACGGCATGGCGCACGTGAAGTGGCTGCGTGGCATCACGGTCGTGGACGAGCCGTTCACCGGGTTCCAGCAGGCCGTGGCCTACCGGATCCGGCAGCGGCCCGACGAGGAGGGCGAACCGGTCACCCGGATCGCCCCGCGGGCCCTGCTGATCCCGCCCGGATTCCCGGACTTCATGTCCCGCACCCGCGTGGTCGCCCCCGGCCCTCAGACGCTGGAGGGCCGCGCCTGGTCCGGAGGGGCGCCGGTGACCCGGGTCGAGATCAGCACCGACGGCGGGCGCACCTGGCAGCGGGCCGGTCTCGCGCCCGACGGCGGACACCGGTGGGCGTGGCGGCGCTGGCGGGCCGACTGGACCGCGACCCCGGGCGAGCATGTGCTGAGCGCGCGCGCCACCGACGCCGAAGGGCACACCCAGCCGCTCCGGCAGCCGTGGAACCGCGGCGGGTTCGCCAACAACCTGGTCCACCGGATCCGGGTCGTGTGCCCGGACCCGGAGGAACTCGGGTGAGCGGCGACCCGGCCGCTCAGGGGAGCATCTTCTCGAGGGCGGCGGGTCCCTCTGCCTCCAGCTTGCGCTTGGCCCATTCCATACTGCGGGGGGTGATGTCCTTGCCCGAGGCAAGGACCAGGTCCTCCGGCGACACCTCGGTGCCGGTGCGGGTGTGGAGCAGGTCGTCCGGGGTGGCACGGTCCTCGGACGGCCCGGACGCGGGCTGTGACGTCGGCATGATCTCTGCTCCTCGGGTCCGGATCCATGGGGCGGCCCCGGCGCTCGCGCGCATGGGTTAGCTATCACCATTCAACGCCTTCGCGCAGCGTGCATCCGGAGGGGGCGGCCGATCTGAAAATGACGGGTTGATCGGATCGGCGTCTAATGGTGACTAGTCATGTCTCGGGCGACGGAGAGATGCCAATTCATGTCACCGACTCGCGTCACCGAGGGGGGAAAGGGCGGGGCCACGGCGCCGCCCGCACGGGGGGTTCTGCACAGGCTCGGGGAGACCTGCGCCCGGCACTTCGTGATCGTCATCATCGCCTGGCTGGTGGTCCTGGCCGCCCTCCAGACCCTGAACCATCTGCACGGCGGCGAGTACTCCGACGACTTCTCGCTGTCGCAGTCGCAGTCCCAGCAGGGCCAGAACGTGCTCCAGCAGCACGATCCCCAGGCCGGGGGCTACAGCAGCCAGATCGTCGTGCACGACGCGCAGAAGTCCCTGGACTCGCTGGACTCGCAGATGTCCACCACGGTCGGCGACCTGGGGAAGCTGCCGCACGTCCTGGCGGTGCAGAACCCGCTGACCGCCCCGCCGCCCAAGAGCGGCCAGCCGAACGTCGGCCCCCTGTCCTCCGACGGCAAGACCGCCTACATCACCGTCCGCTTCGACGAGCAGCCCTCGCTGCTCGGGGACAGCTACCTCGACGGCGTCGACGACGCGGTGCAGCCGCTGCGCTCGGCCGGGGCCGAGGTCGAGTACGGCGGCCCGCTCGGTGAACTGGCCCGGCCCGAGGCGGACGACCGGGTGAGCGAGCTGATCGGCTTCGGGGTGGCCATCGTGGTCCTGCTGATCGGCTTCGGCAGTGTGATCGCGGCCGTGGTGCCCCTGGTCACCGCGTTGATCAGCGTGGTCGGCGGGTTGGCCTGTCTCGGTCTGCTCGCCGCCGCGTTCACCTTCGCCACCGTCTCCCCGACGCTCGCCACGATGATCGGCATCGGCGTGGGCATCGACTACGCCCTGTTCCTGATCACGCGTCACCGGCAGAACCTCATGGACGGCGCCGATCCGGTCCAGGCCGCCGGACGGGCCGCCGCCACCAGCGGCCACGCCGTCCTGGTCTCCGGCTGCACGGTGATCGTCGCCCTGGCGGGCCTGTACGCCTCGGGTGTGTCGTTCATCGGCAAACTCGGTCTCGCCGCCGCGGTGACGGTGGTGTCCGCGGTCGTCGGCGCCCTGACCCTCGTACCGGCGCTGCTGGGGCTGATCGGCACCCGCATCGACCGCTACCGGGTCCGCAAGCCGGTCGCCGAGACCGACGCCGAGCCCGGTGCCACCCCGCACGGCACCTGGCACCGGTACGCGCAGCGCGTGGCGCGGCGTCCGCTGACGTTCCTGTCCGCCGGGGTCGTGACCGTCGCCGTCCTCGCCATCCCGGTCTTCTCCATGCAGCTCGGCCACATCGGCGACGGCGCCGACCCGACGTCCTTCACCGACCGGCGCGCCTACGACCTGATGACCGACGCCTTCGGCCCCGGCTCCAACGGTCCGCTGACGGTCGTGGTGGACCAGACGCAGGTGCCCTCGTCGCAGCGCTCGGACCTGTCCTCGAAGGTGCAGAAGAGCCTCGACGGGGTCTCCGGCACCGCCGCGGTCACCCCGCTCACCACGACCCAGGACGGGGACGTCCTGATCTCCACCGTCTACTCCAAGACGTCCCCGCAGAACGCCGACACCACGGACCTGACCAACCGCCTGGTCGACCAGACGCTGCCCGACGCGCTGTCCGGCTACGACGCCAAGGGCTATGTCACCGGCACCACCGCGGCCCAGGTCGACTTCCGTGACATCGTCGCCGAACGGCTGCCCCTGATCATCGGCGTGGTGGTCGCGCTGGCCTTCCTGATCATTCTGGCCGTCTTCCGCGGACTGCTGGTCGCGCTCAAGGCCGCCGTCCTCAACGTGCTGTCCATCGCCGCCTCCTACGGCGTCGTCGTCGCCGTCTTCCAGTGGGGCTGGGGCGGCCCCGCACTGGGCGTCAACGGCAAGGTGCCGATCGAGAGCTATGTGCCGATGATGATGTTCGCGATCATCTTCGGGCTGAGCATGGACTACGAGATCTTCCTCCTCTCCCGGGTGCACGAGGCCTGGCTGCGCACCCAGGACGCGAAGGCATCGGTCGCGCACGCCCTGGAGATCACCGCCAGGGTCATCACCTGCGCCGCACTGATCATGGTGAGCGTCTTCGCCGCCTTCATCATCAGTGACAACGTGGTGGTCAAGATGCTCGGACTGGGCCTGGCCGTGAGCGTGTTGATCGACGCGACCGTCATCCGGCTGCTCATGGTCCCCGCGGTGATGACCCTGCTCGGCCGGCATGCCTGGTGGACACCCCGCTGGCTGGACCGGATCCTCCCGCACATCGACGCGGAGGGGGAGCACGAGCGGAGCTGAGCGGCTCTTTCGGGCTCCCCCTGCAGGCTCCCCCTTCGGGCCTCAGTCCTCGAACGGCGTGAGGGTCAGCCGTATCCCGGTCGGGGCGGTGTCCTGGATGTACGAGGCGAAGTCGGCGACATCGTCGAAGGCGAAGCCGTACGCCTTGCCGTCCGCACTCGCCGCGTGCAGGGCCGCGGAGTAGTGGTTGGACAGGTCGCCGCGGTAGAAGTCGGCCGGCTCGGTCGTCGGCTGGGCCGGGTGCGAGACCAGCGTCGACCGGTTGAACCCGGCGCCGAGGACCGCCGCGACCGGACCGGTCGTGCCGTCGTTCGGCGCGGCGAGCGTGCCGTCGCAGAACAGCACGTCCCGGGTCGAGGGCCGCGCGAACGACACCTCGGCGGGCCCGGAGAAGGTCAGCCGCTCACCGCGCACCCGCCCGGTGAAGGCCCCCGCGTTGGTCGTGACGACCAGATCCCGCCCGGTGTACGCGCTCCACACCTCGTCGATGTACGGCGCGAGGTAGTCCTTCGGGAACAGCCCGGCGTCCAGTCCGTGCCCGGGCGCCAGCACCCGGGTGTCGTCCACCACGAGCCGCTCGAACTCCGCGTTCCGTCCCACGGCCGCGAAGACGGACGCCCGCCCGCCGGGACGCAGCGTGCCCGTGGTCTGCTCCTTGGCGCCGGTCAGCCGGATGCTCATCGGCACGCTGAACATGTCGACCATCGTGGTGTTGCAGAACATGCCGGAGGAGTTGTACGTGAACTCGGCACAGTCGTGCAGCACCGGGTAGTTGGGGTCCGAGGTCACCCAGCCCGCCGGGTACTGGAGGGCGGCGTTGCCGTTGCCGTCGGCCACCGCCTTGAACCTCAGCTTCTGTCCGAGCGCCACGTAGATCCGCCCGGACATGTACGGCAGCGTCAACCGGGTCTCCCCGCTGCCCGCGAGGCTGATCGCGTAGTCGGTGAAACCGTCCGGGCCGTTGTCCGACAGGGCGATCGGCGCGAGCGTGCCGTCGGGGGTGAGCCGTACCTGGCGGCCGTCCTGGTTGCCGACGACGTAGACGTGGACGCTGCCGTTCCCGAAGGAGCCGGTGTCGTTGACGAGCGTCAGCGGCAGGCCCGCGGCCGCGGTGGGACCGGCGAGCGCGTGCGGGGCGAGGGCGGCCACGGCGGGCGCCGCGACGGCGGCCCCGCCGAGGGCGAAGAGCAGCTTGCGGCGGCCGAGCGGACGCTGGTGACGGGGTGTCATGTGGGGGTCTCCGGAGTGCGGGAGGTGCGTGGGGGATGGATCTGAGAGCGCTCTCAGAATGCTCGCCGCCCACCGGGAAATCGAGCCTCCGTCAGAATCCGGCGATCATTTAACGGTGTACTAAGGCTCCCTTAAGGAGGTAGAGTCGCGATCTTCGGCCGGTGGAAGCCCGTCCGGAGTCCCCTTGAGGCTGCCGACGACCATGAACCCCGACGCCACTCCCGCACAGCTCCGCCTCGACCGCGCCCTGGACGGCCTGGCCGTCACCTTCCGCGGAATGACCGCCCCGAGCGACGAGAACCAGTGCGAGTGCCACTGGGGCAGCGACGAAGAGCTGACCCTGCTCAAGACCCCTGACGTGGAGCTGGACCCGGATCTGCTCCGCCGGACCTGGGACGCCCCCGACTGGCACGACCACGGCGCCGTGCTGCGCCGCATCCTGCCCCAGTTCGCCCGGGAACTGGTCGCCGGCCGGGTGGAGCCGATGTTCGGCATGTACGAGGTCGGCCGGTCCTTCATGCGCGGCCACTGGCGGGAGTGGCCCGCGCGGCAGAGCGGTGCCGTATGGGAGTTCCTGTACGCCTGGTGGTCCCGCAGCCTGCTGGATCCGGAGCCCGTCGTGCCCGTGCACGAGCTGTTCGCGCTGTGCGCGGAGGCGTCCGGCACGCTCACCCCCTGGCTGGGCGTCTGGGAGGCGCTCCACCACCCCGTCACCGACCGGCACTTGGCGCTGGCGGTGGACGAATGGGAGTACGAGCTGCTGGTCGACGAGCTGCCCTGGGACTCCTGGCACGACCGGGAGGCGCTGCGCACCGAACTCGCCGACTGGCTCGTCCGGTGCGCCCCGGAGCGGTTGCGCGCGGTCGACGCGTCCGAGGAACTCCTGCACTACGTACGCCTGATAGGGCTCAGAGGTTCCGACCGCTGGGACGATCCGCACTTCCCGAACCACACCTACTGAGAGCGCAGGGTCAGCTCAGGACCGTCTCCCAGGTGTCCACGGCGTAGTGGACCGTCATGCCCTGCCGGGCGTACAGGCCCGGCGCGCCGGTGGTGTTGCCGGTGTCCACGCCGAGGCCCACCGTGTCCCGTCCCCGGGCGGCGAAGGCCGCGAAGGCGTGCCGCAGCAGCAGTCCGCCAAGCCCCTGGGCGCGGGCCTCGCGCAGCACCCCGACGCTGCGGATCCAGCCCATGGCCTCACGGTCGTCGCGGGCGAGGAGGAAGCCCACGTCCCCGGCCTCCTCGGTGCTCACCAGCCACACCAGGGACCAGTCGAGCTTCTCGGCGTCCACGTCGTGCAGCCACTGCTCGTAGGCGCGCGGCTGGAAGTCGAAGTGCTCGGCGAAGGTGGCCTGGTACAGGGCGTGGACCCGCTCGCGGTCCGCCTCGTCGGCACACACCCGCAGCCGTACTCCGGCCGGGACCCGCGGGGCGCCGTCCTCGGCGGGATCCACCCGGCGGTGCAGCACGTGATAGCGCCGTACGACGGACCAGCCGCGCTCGCGGATCAGCTCGGTGTCCAGGGTCGGCTCGGTGTTGAGGTGGAGGTGGAGCACGGCCTGGGACGCGCCGTTCGCGTGCGCCCTGGCCAGGGCCCGGGTCTCCAGCGCCGTGAACAGCTGCTGCCCGGCCTCCTGGTGGTCGGGCAGCACATAGTGGTCGGCGTCGATGCGCTCGCCGTTCGACTCGTCCCACACCAGCGCGTAGGCCACCAGCCGGTCCCCGTGGAAGGCCAGCCAGGAATCCTGGGAGAGGTCGACCTCGGGGTGCTTGAACTCGGCCTCCACGGTGCTGAGATCGGTCTCCGGGCGGCCGATCTCGATCAGATCGACCTGGTTGAGCAGGTCGGTGACGGCGGGTGCGTCGGCGGGTTCGGCGGGGCGGACGGCGTAGGACATGGGGCCAGGGTCCGGTCACCGGACGGCCGACTGCAAACGGTTATCGCTCAGGCGTCCTCGACGGTGACCCGGACCGGCGTACCGGCCTCGATGGTGCGGCTGACCGTGCAGAGGCGGTCGTGGGAGGTCTTCACTGCGCGGGGGAGGATCGCGCGGGCGCGGTCGCCGCCCTCGCCCTCGGGGAAGGTGACGGAGAAGCCGACCTCCAGGTCGGTCATCCGGTTGCCCTGCTCGTCGCTGACCTTGTGGCCGGTCACGGTGACGGTGAAGCGGCCGGGCTCGGCGTGCCGGGTGGTGGCGACGTCGACATCGGCCATGGTGCAGCCGCCGATCGCGGCGAGCAGCAGCTCGACCGGGGTGAAGTCGGCGCCCTCGGTGCCGAACTCGATCGTGCCACCGCGGGCGTTGACCGCGGTGAAGTGGCCGGAGGAGGCGCGCTCGACGGTGACGGAGCGCAGGGAGTTGTCGGTCATGCCGCCGACCCTAATCGCGCGCGGCCGTGCGGCAGGCGGGGACGCACCCGCGGGAAAACAGGTGGACGCGCCCGAGGAGGATCACCTACGGTGTGATCATCACGCCTTGAGACGACGGAAGGAGGCGAGTGCCGTGCAGTTCACCCTCTCCAGCGCTCCCCTCACCGCTGTCCCGGCGTGCTTCGTGTGATCCGGCCGGGAGCGCTCTTCGCAGCCTTTCATCCCGGAGGAATCCACCCATGACCGATCTGGTCATCCGTTCGCTCGACGAGAGCGACGCCCATCTCTTCGACACCCTGCCCGACCCGCTGGGCGCGAGTGAGGCGCACCGCGCCACCGTGCACCGCCCCGACTGGAAGCGCGTGGCCCTGCGCGACGGCGAGGTCGTCGCGCGCGGCGCCTGGTGGGGCGGCCCCGACGCCACGGAGCCCCTGCTCGTCAACTGGTTCGACGTGGCCGAGGGCGAGGAGGAGGCGGGGGCCGAACTCCTGCGCTCCGCGCCGTGGCAGGTCGAGCTGGAGTTCAACCTGCCCGCAGGCTGGCGCGACGACACGGCCGTGAGCGCCGCCGCCGAGACCCGCTTCGCGGCCGCCCGCGCCGCCGGATACGACCTCCTCGTCGAGCGCTACCTGTACCGCTGGACCCCGGACTGCGGGCTCCCCGAGCGGCCCGGACGGCTCGTCTTCGCACCCGAGCCCGACGACGGCGTCTTCTTCGACCTGCTGCGCCGCATCCACTCCGTCACCCTGGACGCCCACGCGTTGAAGGCCATCGAGCAGGGTGGCCTCGACCAGGCGGCCCAGGAGGAGCTGGACTTCTTCAACTGGTGCCCCTCCCCGCGCGAGTGGTGGCAGATCGCCCGCACTCCGGAGGGCGAGACCGTGGGCATCCACATCCCGGGGCGCAACATGACCTCGCCCGTCATCGGCTTCATCGGGGTCGTGCCGGAACAGCGCGGCCACGGCTACGCCTACGATCTCCTCGCGGAGTGCACGAACTTCCTCGCGGAAGAGGGCGCCGAGTTCATCAGCGGCGCCACCGACCAGGGCAACTTCCCGATGGCCGCGAACTTCACCAAGGCCGGCCACCCCGTGGTCCGGGAGCGTATCGACTTCCACATCCCGGGCCGGACGCGGTAACAGGCCTGCTGTCAGTGCCGGATGCGATGCTGATCCGGCACTGACAGTGGCGGCGTACGGAGGCACGGTGGGATTCCAGGGCGCGGTGTGGCAGGTCCGCAGCGGTGACGGAACGGTCGGGGAGATCGGCATCGACGAGGCCGACTTCCCCTGGCTGTCGGGTCACTTCACCCCGGGTCCCGCCTACCCTTCCGTACGCGAGCTGTTCGACCGCGAACTCGCCCTGCTGGAACGGGTCGA
The DNA here is from genome assembly GCF_027270315.1 of Streptomyces cinnabarinus. Lineage (NCBI taxonomy): Bacteria > Bacillati > Actinomycetota > Actinomycetes > Kitasatosporales > Streptomycetaceae > Streptomyces > Streptomyces cinnabarinus. The sequence goes on from NZ_CP114413.1 coordinate 8,311,641, forward strand.
CGAGCACATGGAGGAGTGGGAGGCGGTGTACGCCGAGATCGAGCGGCGCGTCACCCTCTCCTCCCCGGACGGGCCGGTCGCCGAGTTCCTGCTGCACATCGACGGCGACCGGGCCTGGTTCCGGTGGAGCGACGAGCCCTTTGAGGACTGAGGGGGACCGACTCAGCCGGCTGCGGCCAGCAGCGCGTCGGCCTCGGCGAGGATCTCGGTGACGCGCAGCCCGAACGCCGCGTCGCAGGGATGCGGACGGCCCGTGCGGACGGTGGCGAGCAGAGCGTCCGTCGCCCGCGCGAAGGCCGGTACGGCGCCGTGCGCGCTCGCCGGGAGACGCGTCACGCCGCTCTCGCCGCGCAGCTCCACGCCGGATCCGGCGGCGGCAGCCGGGGCGGTCAGGCTCAGCGTCAGCGCGCTCGACGCGCCACCGGCGTGCTCCAGCACCAGATGCGCGGTGTCCCCGGGCCCGTGCGCGGCCGCCGCCACCCGCCGGACCTCCCCGAGCACCGGCAGCAGCACCGACAGGGCGTGCGGGCCCACGTCCCAAAGGGCGCCCTTCTCCCGCCGCCACGGCGAGTTCGCGAACGGGCTGTCGGCGCCGCTGAACACCGAGCCCAGCCACTGCGCGTGCGCGGTGAACCAGCCCCCCGCCGCGGCCTGTTCGGCGATCCACTCCTCGGTCTCCGGCTGGAACCGGGTGGTGAAGAACACCACGGACGCGACTCCGGCGTCCGTGGCGGCCTCGGCCACCGCCCGCCCCTGTCCGACCGTCGTCGCCAGCGGCTTGTCCAGCAGGAGGTGACAGCCGGCTCTGGCCGCCCGTACCGCCAGCTCGGCCTGCACGGCCGGCGGCAGCGCCACGGCGACCGCGTCCACCTCGGCGAACAGCGCGTCGACGTCGTCGTAGGCCCGAATGCCGTGCCGGCCGGCGAGTTCCTTCGCCGCGTCCGCGCGGCGGCCCCACACCCCGACGAAGTCCACTTCCGCGTGCCCGTCGAGGGCCGGTGCATGGGCCAGTTGCGCCCACGGGCCAGTGCCGAGCAGTCCGATGCGCATAACCGTCGCCTCTCCACGCTGCCGTAACGGTGACGATCGAGCGTTTCACACCGACCCGGTCCCGGAGCAAGCCGGGCGGCCCGGAGCGCGGCCGGAACCGGGCCCACGAGACCGGTGACATTGCCGGTCCCCGGCGCGGCGCCGGGCGCCCACAGTGGCACCGCCAGTCCACCGGCGGCGCCCGGCGGCGCGGTACGTCCCCTGCCGCCCCGTCCGCCACGACAGAGAGGACGACTCGTCGTGCAGCTCCACCCCCACACGAGGAACCCCCACACCAGGCCCCGCAGGGCCGGCCGGCTCGCCGCCGCGGCGGCGGCCCTCGCCGCGCTCCTCGGGCTCGGTACCCTCACCGGTCCCGGCGCCCACGCCGCGGACAACCCCTACGAGCGGGGCCCCGCGCCGACCACCGCGAGCATCGAGGCGGCGCGCGGCTCCTACGCGGTCTCGCAGACGTCCGTGTCCTCGCTCGCCGTCACCGGGTTCGGCGGCGGCACGATCTACTACCCGACCAGCACCAGCGACGGCACCTTCGGCGCCGTGGCGATCTCGCCCGGGTACACCGCCTACGAGTCCTCGATCGCCTGGCTGGGCCCGCGCCTGGCCTCGCAGGGCTTCGTGGTGTTCACCATCGACACCCTCACCACCCTCGACCAGCCCGACTCGCGGGGCCGTCAACTCCTCGCCGCTCTCGACTACTTGACGGAGCGCAGCTCGGTGCGCGGCCGGGTCGACAGCAGCCGGCTCGGCGTCATGGGCCACTCCATGGGCGGGGGCGGCAGCCTGGAGGCCGCGAAGTCCCGGCCGTCGCTCCAGGCGGCGATCCCGCTCACGCCGTGGAACACCGACAAGACCTGGCCCGAACTCAGCACACCCACACTGATCTTCGGAGCCGACGGCGACAGCATCGCCCCGGTCGCCAGCCACGCCGAGCCCTTCTACAGCAGCCTGTCCGCCGGCCTGGACCGCGCCTATCTGGAGCTGAACGGCGCCACCCACTTCACTCCCAACTCGTCCGACACGACCATCGCGAAGTACAGCGTGTCCTGGCTCAAGCGGTTCATCGACAACGACACCCGCTATGAGCAGTTCCTCTGCCCGCTGCCCCGGCCGAGCTCGACCATCGAGGAGTACCGGGGCAACTGCCCGCACACCGGATGATGTTGTGCCCCCGCACGGCCGCCGCCCGGCATGCCTGGGCGGCGGCACACTCGTCGTGCACCCACGGTGCGCGGGGCGTTACGCGTAAGTAACCTCGCGGGAATGACCGATGACGGGAGCGGGCGGGCGGTGGACCGCGGGCGGGCCGAACTCGCCCGTGGGCGTGTGCAGTTGGGGGACGGGCCGGTCGACGATGCCCGGGAGACCCTGCTGCTGGCGGTCTCCCTGCTCGCGGCCGAGGAGCCGGAGCAGGCGGAGGCCGCCCGGCTCGGCGCGGTGGACGCGGCGTGGGCCGCGGGGGACCTGGCGGGGTGCCTCAAGGCACTCGACGGACCCGGTGCGGACCGGTCCGGTGGCACGGCGGACTACCGCGCCGGGGTGCGGGCCCTGCTGGAGCAGCGGCCCGACCGGGCGGCGGGGCCGCTGGGGCGGGTCATGGCCCACCCGGACGACCGGCCCGAGCATCTGCTGCGCTCCGCGGTCGCGGCCCTGCTGCTCGGCGATGTCGTGGTGGCCCGCCGCGCCGGTGCCCGCGCCCTCGCCGTGGCCCGGGACCGGGACTCCGCCGCGCTCCAGTCCCGGGCCCTCGAGTACCTCGCCTACGCCGAACTGCGCGCCGGACGGCACGCCCAGGCCCGCACCCACGCCGAGGAAGGCGTGCGGACCGCGCGGCGCGCCGGCCGGGGCAACACCGCGGCCCATCACCAGGCCATGCTGGCCCTGGCCGCGTCCCTCGTCGGTGACCGGGGCACCGTCACGGCACACGCCGCCGGCGCGCTCACCACGGCCTGCAGACACGGCCTGGCGCAGGCGGCGACGCTGGCGGAGTGGGCGGTGGCCCGTACCGACCTCGGCTGCGGCCGCCCCCTCGACGCCGCCGACCGGCTCGGGCCGCTGGTGCTCCCCGGGGCGCGGCGCGGCCATTTCGCGGTCTGGATGCTCGCCGTGCCCTGCTTCGTGGAGGCCGCCGTGCTCGCCGGGCGCCCGGCGGAGGCGGGGGCCGTCGTGGGTGATTTCGCGCGGTGGGCCGAGCTGGGGGCCGATCCGCACGCACCCGCCCAGCTGGCCCGCTGCCGAGCGCTGCTGGCGCCCGCGGACCGGGCCGACGAGCTGTATCTGCGGGCGCTGGCCCGGCACGACGCGACCGGCGGGGACTTCGAGCGGGCCCGCACCGAGCTGCTGCACGGCAAATGGCTGCGGCGCCGCAGACGGCTGCGGGAGGCGCGGGCCCGGCTCGGGGCCGCACTGGTCGGGTTCGAGCGGTGCGGGGCGCGGGCCTGGGCCGAGCAGACCCGCGGGGAGCTGCGGGCCAACGGGGTCGCGGGGCGGCACGGGGCGGGCGGCGAGCGGCCGACCGGCGAGGAGCTGGCCCGGCTGACCCCGCAGCAGCTGCGGATCGCCCGCCATGTCGCCGAGGGGGCCACCAACCGGGAGGTCGCCCTGCGCCTCGCGGTCAGCACCCGCACCGTCGACTACCACCTGCGCAATGTCTTCGCCACGCTCGGCGTGCGGTCCCGGATGGAGCTGGCCCGCATGGTCGATCAGCAGGGCCGATGACGGCCGACGTGCGGTTCTGTGGGGGGTTGGAGGAAAAAAGAACGGTGCACGACCCTAGGGACCGACCGGACGGTATGTCATCCTGCGGGGCAGGACGAGTCGGGCGGCCACCGCCGCCGTACGGGCTACCCCGGCGACACGGCCGACCGGATACCGCAGAGTCTCCCGGCACGGGCGCACCGCCGGGAGTCCGAGGTTGTGGGAGGACCGCGATGCATCCTGCCGTACGGACACGCGCGATGATCCGCACCGGACCGGTGCCCGTTCCGCAGCCGCGGACCGGGCGCCGGCGGTCGCTGATCGACGCCGACGCGTTGCGTGTCCTGCACCGGGCCGCGCGCGTGATCATCGAGGACCTGCCGGGCCTCACCGACCGGCTGGTGGCGGTGGTCCAGGAGCAGGAGGACGCCTACCGGACCGCGCTGGAGACCGACTACGCGGGCACCTGGCAGGAGGTGCACCGCTCGCTGCGGCACAGCGTGCTCTCGCTGCTCGACCCGCGCGCCAACCGGGACGCGGCCCGCCGGTGCTCCTGGAAGATCGGCGTGCGCCGGGCGGAGCAGGGGGTGCCCCTGGACGCCCTGCTGCACGCGTTCCGGCTGGGCGGGTCCCTGGTGTGGCAGCGCCTGGTGGAGGAGACCTCCCGGATGGCGCCCGAGGACGTACGGCTGCTCGTCCATGTGGCGACGGACGTGTGGAACTTCGTCGACGAGCACTGCACCCTCGTGGCGGACGCCTACCGGCAGGCCGAGCGGCAGCTGGCCTGGCGGCGCGAGAACCGGGTCCGGCTGCTCGCGGCGGCCCTCCTCGACGGCACCAGCCGCATCGCCGACCTGCCCGAGACCGCCGACGGCCTGGACCTGCCGGAACACGGCCGGTACGTGGTCGTCGCGATCGCCGGCGGACGGCCGACGGGCCCCTCGGGCGCCCGCGCCGCCGCCGTACCACCCGGCACCCGCGTGCACTGGCACTCAGGAGTGGAAGTGGACTACGGCATCGTCCTGGTCGGCGACGAGGACCCGGAGGGAGACGGGGACCCGGTGGAGGCCCTGGAGCTGACCGCCCCGGGCGGCAAGGTCGGCATCGGCAACGTGGTCTCGGGCCTGGCCGCGGTGGGCGACGCCCGCCGCCTGGCCGACCTCGCGCTGAGCATCTGCCCGCAGACGGGCGGCACCATCCGGTTGACCGAACACCTCCCCGAAGCCCTCGTCATCTCCTGCCCCGAACTCGGCGCGACCCTCGCGGACCAGGTCCTGGGACCCCTGCTCCGGCTGGAACCGGCCGACCGTGACGTCCTCCTGGACACCCTGTCCGCCTGGCTGAGCTGCGACGGATCCGCCCAACGCGCGGGCGAGCGCCTGTACTGCCACCGCAACACGGTCCTCAATCGGCTGAGGCGTTGCGAGCAGCTGACGGGCCGCTCGCTGGCCCGGCCGCTGGACGTGGTGGAGATCAGCCTGGCGTTGACGGCACGGCGGCTGCTGCGCGGCTGAGACGCCGACGCCACGGGCGGCACGACGCGTGGCCGCCCCGGGAATGCGATCCGGATGGAGGAAGAGACCTGCCGCAGGCCGGCGAAACGCCGTGGTGATTCTTTCCAGCCCTCCGGAAACCGGCGAGCATCCGGCATCATGGACATCTTGCTCGTCGCCAGCGCGTTCAACAGCCTGTCCCAGCGTGTGTACGCCGAACTGTCCGACCTCGGCCACCGCGTGGACGTCGTCCTCGCCTCCCACGGCCCCGAGGCGGTCCGTGCCGCCGCGCGCGAGCTGTGCCCGGAGCTGATCCTCGCTCCGATGCTGAGGACGGCGCTTCCCGAGGACGTATGGCGGGAGTACACCTGCCTCGTCGTCCACCCGGGACCGCCCGGCGACCGCGGACCGTCCTCCCTGGACTGGGCGATCGCCGAGGCGGCGCCGCGCTGGGGAGTGACGGTGCTCCAGGCCGAGGCGGCGATGGACGCGGGCCCCATCTGGGCGACCGAGTCGTTCCCGGTGCCGCCGGTGGGCAAGAGCGACCTGTACCGGAGCGAGGTGGGTGACGCCGCCTCGGCGGCCGTCCGCACGGCCGTACGGCGCTGCGCCGACGGTTCGTTCAAGCCGCGCCCGCAGAGCGATCCCGCGGTGCGCGTGGTGTGGCGTGATGCCTTCCGGCAGGAGCGGCGGCGGATCGACTGGGGGACGGACAGCACGGAGGTCGTGCTGCGCAAACTGCGCGGCGGCGACTCGCAGCCCGGCGTCCTGGACGAGATCCTCGGCCGGGAGGTGTTCCTGCACGGCGGACACCCCGAGGACCGGCTGCGTGGACGGCCCGGCGAGCTGCTCGCCACACGCGCGGGGGCGGTCTGCCGGGCCACCCGGGACGGTGCGGTGTGGATCCCGGAGCTGCGCCCCCGCAAGAACTCCGGTGACCCCGCCCCGTTCCGCCGCCCGGCGGCCGACGTGCTCGCCACCTTCGCTGCCGACGGTCCGGGGCACAGTCCACCGCCGGAGGACCCCGCCCCGCTCGAACTGCCCCCCGACCGGCGGACCTGGACAGACATCCGCTACCGGCAGCACGGCGACACCGGCATCCTGACCTTCTCCTTCCCGGGCGGGGCGATGAGCACCGAGCAGTGCGGCCGGCTCCTCGCCGCCTACCGGTACGCGCTCACTCGCCCCACCTCGGTACTGGTCCTCGGCGGGGCGCGCGACTTCTTCGCCAACGGCATCCATCTGAACGTCATCGAGGCGGCGTCCGACCCGGCCGGCGAGTCCTGGGCGAATCTCCACGCGATCGACGACCTGGTCGAGGCGGTGCTGCGCACCACCGACCGGCTGGTGGTAGCGGCCCTCGGCGGCAACGCGGCGGCCGGCGGCCTCATGCTCGCGCTCGCCGCCGACGAGGTGTGGTGCCGCACGGGCGCCGTCCTCAATCCGCACTACCGCAGGATGGGCCTGTACGGCTCGGAGTTCTGGACGTACACGCTGCCGCGCCGCGTCGGAGAGGACGCGGCCCGTCGGCTGACGAGCGAGGCGCTGCCGGTGAGCGCCGCCACCGCGGCACGCATCGGTCTGGTGGACCGGCTCGTGCCCGTCGCGGCCGGGGAGTTCGCCGCCGCGACCGAACGCGGGGCGACGGCTCTCGCTCTTGACCCGGACCTCGCGCGGCGCATCGCCGCGAAGGCCACGGCACGGCGGGCCGACGAGGCGCGACGCCCGCTCGCGGACTACCGGCGGGCCGAACTCGCCCGGATGCGTGCCGTCTTCTTCGACGCCCGGGCGCCGTACCACGCCCTGCGGTCGGCCTTCGTCAGAAAACAGCCCGGCGGATCCGACCGGCCACTGAGCGGGGAGGCGCGATGACCCGCTCCGGTACGCGGCTGCTGGTGGCGGGCGTCGGCAACATCTTCCTCGCGGACGACGCCTTCGGCCCCGAGGTCCTGCGCGCCCTGGAGCGGCGCCCCCTGCGGGCCGAGGTGCGGGCGCGGGACTTCGGCATCCGCGGCCTGGACCTTGCCTACGAACTCCTGGACGGCTACGACGTCACCGTCCTGGTCGACGCGGCCGAACGGGGCCACCCGCCCGGCACGCTGTCCCTGATCGAGCCGGAACTCCCCGGCGGCCCCCGCGCCACGGCCCCGCCCGAGGCCCACGGCATGGACCCCGCCAAGGTGCTCGCCCTGGCCGCCCATCTCGGCGACGGACCGCTGCCCCGCGTCCTCGTGCTGGCCTGCGAACCCCAGGTACGCCCACGCGGCGACGAGGACATCCTCCCCGGCATCAGCGCACCCGTGGCGGACGCGGTCGAGCGGGCTGTGGACGCCCTGCACGCCTTGGTCCCCGAGCTGCTCGCGGATCCCATGTCCAGCCCCCGGTTGAGCCGCCCGGAGGAATCCCCGAACCCGTCCGCGGCAGGGCTCGCCGCTCGGCCGGCCCGCGACGTCGAGGATCGATGACCGGGACGCCGTTCCTGTCCCGGTTCATTCGAGTCCGTCGTGAGGAGCTGCGCCCATGTGCGAGTCCGAGGACGTCACCCACGCCGCCCAGGCCGTCCTGGCGAAGAACGACGGCCTGGCCGCGCGCCTGCGCGCCGACCTGGCCCGGCGCCGGGTGAGCGTGGTCAATCTGCTGTCCAGCCCGGGCAGCGGCAAGACGGAACTGCTCGTCGGCTTGCTGGCGCGTGCGGTGGAGCGGGGCATCCCGGTGGCCGCGCTGACCGCCGACCTGGCGACGGAGAACGACGCCCGCCGACTCGCCCGCTCCGGGGCACCGGTCAAGCAACTGCTGACCGACGGCCTGTGCCATCTGGAGGCCCGGCAGCTGGGCGGGCATGTGGAGAACTGGCTGCCACCGGACACCGCGGTGCTCTTCGTGGAGAACGTCGGCAACCTGGTCTGCCCGGCCTCCTACGACCTCGGCGAGACCTTGCGGATCGTGCTCATGGCGGTGACCGAGGGCGCGGACAAGCCGCTCAAGTACCCCACCGCCTTCGGCTCCGCCCATCTGGTGGTGCTCACCAAGACGGATCTGGCCGAACCCGCCGACTTCGACGCCACGGCCTTCGACGCCCATGTGCGGCAGGTCAACCCCGGGGTGGAGATCGTACGGTCCTGCGCGCGCACCGGCGACGGTGTCGACACCGTCCTGGAGCGGGTGCTCGCCGTACGGGACGGGGCCCCGGTGCACCGTCCGCCCCTCGCGCCGCATCCGCACGGCCACGTGCACGAGGACTCCGGCCTCCCGGCCGGACATCTCTCGTGACAGCGCCCACCACCCCGGCGGTACGCCGCCGCGTCGTCGTGCACGGCACCGTGCAGGGCGTGGGCTTCCGCCCGTACGTGCACCGGCTGGCCTGCGACCTGATGCTGTCCGGATTCGTCGGCAACACCGCGTACGGCGTGCTCATCGAGGTGGAGGGCACACCGGAGGACGTGGGCCGGTTCTGCGACCTGCTGGCCGCCGAGCCGCCGCCGCTGGCCGCCGTCACCGGCCTCGGCGTCGAGGACGTACCCGCCACGGGCGCCGACGACGCCTTCACCATCCGCACCACCGAGCAGTCCCCGGGCCGCACCCAGCTGCCGCCGGACACCGCCACCTGTGCCGACTGCCTGCGTGAGCTGGCCGATCCGGGCGACCGCCGGCACCGCCACCCCTTCGTCACCTGCACCCACTGCGGACCCCGGTTCACCATCGCCACCGGGATGCCGTACGACCGGGCGGCCACCACGATGACCGGCTTCCCTCTGTGTCCCGCCTGTGCCCGGGAGTACGGCGATCCCGGTGACCGGCGGTTCCACGCCCAGCCCGTGGCCTGCCCCGACTGCGGACCCCGGCTGCGTCTGGTGCCCGCACCCGGCAGCGGCATCCGCCCCGCCCGTGGCGCCGACGCGACGGCGGCGGCCCGGGCGCTGCTGGCCGCCGGCCGGATCGTCGCGGTGAAAGGCCTCGGCGGCTACCACCTGGCCTGCGACGCCGACAACCCACGGGCCGTAGACGCACTGCGCACCCGTAAGGCCCGAGGCGGCAAGCCTTTCGCGGTGATGTGCGCGGACCTCGCCGCCGCGGAGCGGCTCGCCGAGATCTCCGACGCCGAGCGCGCCGCCCTCACCGGGCCCCGGCGCCCGATCGTCCTGCTCCGGCCGCGCACCTCGAACCTCGCCCCCGGCGTCTGCCCGGGCAGCCCGCACCTTGGCGTGATGCTGCCCTACACGCCCGTGCACACCCTGCTGTTCGGACTGCCCGGCGATCCTCCGGGCCCGCGCGTGCTGGTCATGACGAGCGGCAACCGCTCCGGGGAACCGATCGTCACCGACGACGAGGAGGCACTGACCCGGCTGGCGGGACTGGCCGACGCCTGGCTCGCCCACGACCGCCCCATCGCCGCGCCGTGCGACGACTCACTGCTGCGGGTGCGCCCCGACGGCACCCAGCAGGTGCTGCGCCGCTCCCGCGGCTATGTGCCCAGGCCGCTGCGCCTGCCGTTCTCGGTGCGCCCCACTCTCGCGGTGGGCGGCGACCTGAAGAACGCGCTGTGCCTCGGCGAGGGCGACCAGGCCTGGTTCGGCCCCCACATCGGAGACATGGGGGAGCTGACGACCCTGGAGGCCGCGCGGCGGGCGGAGTCCCACCTGCGGGCCCTGACCGGGGTGAGCCCCGAACGCGTCGTCGCCGACCGGCACCCGGGCTACCACTCGTCACGGTGGGCCCGCCGACGGGCCTCGGGGCTGCCCGAACCGAGCCCCGTCCTGGTCCAGCACCATCACGCGCACCTCGCCTCCACGATGGCCGAGCACGGCCTCGACGGCACCACCCCCGTGATCGGCGTCGCGTTCGACGGCACCGGTTACGGTGACGACGGCACCGTCTGGGGCGGCGAGTTCCTGCTCGCCGACTACCTCGGCCACCGGCGCTTCAGCCACCTGACCCCGGCCCCGCTCCCCGGCGGCGACGCGGGCGTCGCCAACCCCTGCCGTCTGGCGCTGGCCCGGCTGTGGGCCGCCGGCCTGCCATGGGACCCGGCCCTGCCCAGCGTCACTGCTTGCGCACCCGATGAACTGGCCATCCTGAAAAGGCAGCTGACTCGCCACGTGGCCTGCGTGCCGACCTCCAGCATGGGCCGGCTCTTCGATGCCGTCGCGTCCCTGGCTGGGGTGTGCCACCGCGCGGGATACGAGGCCCAGGCCGCCCTGGAGCTGGAGGCCGCGGCGGCCTCGGCCTGGGGCGGCGACAGCGCGGCGTACGCCTTCGGCGTCGGCCCCCGGGGCTGTGATCCGGCGCCGCTGCTCGGCTCGATCGTCGCCGACCTGCGCAGCGGCACCCCTGCGACGGTGATCGCCGCCCGCTTCCACCGGGGCGTCGCGCGCGCTGTGCTGGAGATCTGCCGACGCGCACGCGGGGCCACCGGGCTCACGGTCGTCGCCCTGAGCGGCGGCGTCTTCGCCAACGCGCTGCTGGAGCTGGAGTGCACGACGCTGTTGGCCGACGACGGCTTCGCGGTGCTCAGGCACGGCGAAGTCCCGCCGAACGACGGCGGGTTGGCCCTCGGCCAGTTGGCGGTCGCGGCCCACGAACGACGAACGGAGTGACCATGTGTTTGGCAGTGCCCGGCAAGGTCGTGTCCATCGACACCGGATCCGATCCGCTCACCGGAACGATCGATTTCGGCGGCGTGCGCAAGGAAGCCTGCCTGGAGTACGTCTCCGACGTGCGGGTCGGTGAGTACGTCATCGTGCACGTCGGATTCGCGCTCCAGCGCCTGGACGAGGAGTCGGCGCTGGCCTCCCTGAAGCTCTTCGAGGAACTGGGGTTGCTGGAGGAGGAGTTCGGCGACGCCTGGGAACAGGCGGCCCGGGACGCGGGAGTCGCCGCGGTGGGCGAGGAACCCCGAGAGAGTGAGGCCCGGTGAAGTACATCGACGAGTTCAACGACCCCGAACTGGCGCGGCTGCTGCTGGACGAGATCCGCGCCACCGCCACCCGCCCCTGGGCCCTGATGGAGGTGTGCGGCGGGCAGACCCACTCCATCATCCGGCACGGCATCGACCAACTGCTGCCCGAGCAGGTCGAGTTGATCCATGGCCCCGGCTGCCCCGTCTGCGTCACCCCGCTGGACGTCATCGACAAGGCACTGGAGATCGCCGCACGCCCCGGCGTGATCTTCTGCTCCTTCGGTGACATGCTCCGCGTCCCGGGCACCGACCGCGACCTGTTCCGGATCAGGGGCGAGGGCGGCGACGTACGCGTGGTGTACTCGCCGCTCGACGCCCTGGAGCTGGCCCGCCGCAACCCGGACCGGGAGGTGGTCTTCTTCGCCATCGGCTTCGAGACCACAGCCCCGGCCAACGCCATGGCCGTGCACCAGGCCCGTCGCCTGGGCCTGACCAACTTCAGCCTGCTGGTGTCCCATGTGCGGGTTCCACCCGCGATCGAGGCCATCATGACGGCCCCCGCCTGCCGGGTGCAGGGATTCCTGGCCGCCGGGCATGTGTGCAGCGTGATGGGCACGGCCGAGTATCCGCGGCTCGCCGACCGGTTCCGGGTACCGCTCGTGGTCACCGGCTTTGAACCGCTGGACATTCTTGAGGGCATCCGCCGGGCGGTACGTCAGCTGGAGCGCGGTGAGCACCGGGTGGAGAACGCGTACCCACGAGCCGTACGTGAGGAGGGCAACCCGGCCGCCGTACGCATGATCGAGGAGGTGTTCGAGATCACCGACCGGAACTGGCGCGGCATCGGGCCCATCCCGCACAGTGGCTGGCGGCTGACCGAGGCGTTCCGCGCCTACGACGCCGAGCATCGCTTCGACGTCACCGGCATGCGGACCGAGGAGCCCGCCGAGTGCCGCAGCGGCGAGGTGCTCCAAGGGCTGATCAAGCCGACCGAGTGCGCCGCGTTCGGTACCACCTGCACCCCGCGTTCCCCGCTCGGCGCGACCATGGTCTCCAGCGAGGGCGCCTGCGCGGCCTATTACCTCTACCGCCGGATGAACGGCCCGACAGCGCAGACCGCCCAGGCCGTCCGCGAGGAGATGAACCCCGTTGTCTGAACTCGTCGAACCGACGGTCGACCCCGCCGACTGGACCTGTCCCGCCCCGCTGCGCGACCAGCCGCTGGTGGTGATGGGGCACGGCGGAGGCGGTGCCCTGTCCGCCGAGCTGATGGAGCAGGTGTTCGCCCCCGCCTACGGCAACGCCACGCTCGCCGCGCTGGCCGACTCCGCCGTCCTCGAACTGGGCGGGGCCCGGCTGGCGTTCTCCACCGACGCCTATGTGGTCCGGCCGCTGTTCTTTCCCGGCGGCAGCCTGGGCGACCTCGCGGTCAACGGCACCGTGAACGACTTGGCGATGAGCGGTGCCCGGCCCGCCTTCCTTTCCGCCGCCTTCGTACTGGAGGAGGGCGTGCAGCTGAGCGTCGTCGAAGGGATCGCGCGCGCCATGGGCGCGGCGGCCGAGGCGGCGGGAGTCGTCGTGGCCACGGGCGACACCAAGGTCGTGGAGTCCGGGCACGGCGACGGCGTCTATGTCACCACCTCCGGGGTGGGGCTCGTTCCCGACGGGGTGGACATCCGGCCCCAGCGCGCCCGGCCCGGTGACGCCGTCATCGTCAGCGGCCCGATCGGCCTGCACGGGGTTGCCGTCATGAGCGTGCGGGAGGGACTGGAGTTCGGCGTCGAGATCGCCAGCGACACCGCGCCGCTGGCCGGCCTGGTGGCGGCGATGCTGGCGGTCACCCCTGACATCCATGTGCTGCGCGATCCCACCCGCGGTGGACTGGCCGCGTCCCTGAACGAGATCGCCCGTGCCTCGGGCACGGGTGTCCGGCTGCGGGAGCGCGCGATCCCGGTGCCGGACGCGGTCGCGAACGCCTGCGGGTTCCTGGGCCTCGATCCCCTCTACGTGGCCAACGAGGGGCGGCTGGTCGCCTTCGTACCGCCATCGGCGGCGGAGGAGGTCCTCGCCGCGATGCGCGCCCACCCTCAGGGCGTCGGCGCCACCCTGATCGGGGAGTGCGTCGCCGAGCATCCCGGCATGGTCGTGGTCGCGACCGGCCTCGGCGGGACCCGGGTGGTGGACCTGCCGCTGGGTGAGCAACTGCCGCGTATCTGCTGACCCGCACGGACCGGGCCCCGCCACGGCACGTTGCCGTGGCGGGGCCCGGTCCGTCAGTGGACTCCGGTGATCTCCAACTCCCGGCCGCTGCGCAACTCGGTGGAGGGCTGATCGCAGCGTGGGCACCAGAAGAACGGCGGCATGCCCACGGGGAACTCCTCGGCGCACGGGCCGCAGTAGGCATGAGCGGGGACCTGCTCCACCACGAGCCGGGCCGCGGCGAGGGCGGTGCCGTCGCGGGCCACCTCGAAGGCGAAGCTCAGCGCGTCGGGGACGACACCGGCCAGCTCGCCGACCCGGACGGTGACCGCCGAGACGGCCTTCGTGCCGTCCGCCCGGGCGCGCTCGTCGGCCTGCTCGATGATCGCGGTCGCGATCGAGAGCTCGTGCACGACCGGATCACGGGTAGCGGCGGCGCGCACGAAGCCCGCCTGCCATCCGCCAGATCCGCACTTCGCGGCGCAGGCTCGGGAACTCACTGACCAGGAAGGCCAGCACCACCGCGCCCACCAGGACGGCCTCGGCCATCAGCACCCGGTGTCCTGACGCCGTGGCTCTCCCGGTATCTGCTTGTTGGACCTTCATTGCGGAAACTCCCTGTCGATCGTCATCCCGGGGGGATGTTCGGCATGACGTCGAGCAGGGCGTCGTGCCGCTTCCAATGGATCCCGGTGGAGCGGCGCGCGTCTGCGGTGCCGTCCGCGTGATGCCCGGTCTGGTGTGTGTACGGACCCCGGTTGCCCTGGTGCATGCCGGGCACGTGCCCGGTCGCGTCGGGCTTGGTGGCGGGTCGGCCGACCCTGATGCTGCCCATGAGGTGGTCCTTTCTTCCTCTCGCCGCCGCGCCGCGGGGTGCGGCGGTCATGGCCGCTCGGTGAGATCCGCGAAGAACCGCTCGACGGCCGGCCAGACCCGGCCGCCACCGGACAGGCCCCGCCATTCCCGGCGGACGAGGGCGACCATCCGGAAGCAGTCGTCGACCGGCACGATCCAGTGGTGGTCGAGGCCGTGCACGGTGTTCACCAGCAGCGCCTCCACGTCCGGCTGCAGGGAGGCAAGCTCCGGCCGGGCTGCGACCAGGCGTCGCCAGGCAGTCGCGTCCACCTCCCAACGCATGGCACCGGCAGGGCTCGGGCCCTCCGCCGTGACCGTGCCGTCGGCACGGGGCACGAAGAACACCAGGCCGACGGGCACGCCCAGGACCTCAGTGTCCACCTTGGGGAGCCGGATCCGCCTGCGGGGGACGAGCCGGTAGCGGCCGTCCCCCGCGCTGCCGTCTGCGAACAGCACCGAACAGGCGCCACAGGCACAGGCGACCTGCTCCTCGGAGAGGTCGTACAGGTGGGCGTGCTCGTCGGGAACCGGCGCGGCGCACAGGTCGCACCGCTCCGCCTCGGCGCTCGCCGTGCGGCGGGCCGAGGAGCGGATGAGGCGGGCCAGGGCACCCTGAGTGGTCATGGTGCGCCCCGGTGGGTGAGCGTGGTCAGCGGTACGAACGCGGGGGGCGTGACCTCCACCGGCTCCACCGCCGTGAGCTCCGGCGCGACGGCGAGCACCGCCTCCCGGACCGCGGCGGTGACGTCGCCGGCCCCCGTACCGCACCCGGAGCCGCAACCGCTGCCCGCCGTCAGCCGGACCCGGCCCACGCCCGCCTCCACGCCCGCCCACTCCACGTCGCCGCCGCGTTCGCGCACCGCGGGCCGCAACCTCTCGACCGCGCGGGCCGCCCGGCGCTCGACGGGCTCCGGGTGGAGGGAGTGCAGCACCAGCAGATGGCCCAGCAACTCGTCGTCGGCGAGGCGTTCGGCCAGCGGCCCGTCGGCCTGGTCCATGACCCGGGCCAGCGCCTCGCCGTAGACCTCGGTCAGGAGCCCGACCGCTTCGACGGCGGAGCGGGTGGCCGGGCCGGGCGCCGCGTCGAGCCCTTCCAGCAGCTCGTCGAGCCGGGCCAGGCGGGCCTCCACGTCCGGGTCGGCCAGCCGCTCGGCCGCGGCCTCGGGCTCAGCCATGGTTGGCCCCGTACGTCGGCGAGTGCAGGGTGGTCAGTGTCTTGCCCTTTCCGACGTACATGTGCACTCCGCACGGCAGACAGGGGTCGAAGCTGCGCACGGTGCGCATGATGTCGACGCCCTTGAAGTCGTCCGGCCCGTTCTCCTCGAAGATGGGCTGCCCCTGGACGGCGTCCTCGTACGGGCCGGGGGTGCCGAACTTGTCACGGGGGCTGGCGTTCCAGGGGGTGGGCGGGTACGGGTGATAGTTGGCGATCTTCTTGTCCTTGATCACCAGGTGGTGGGAGAGGACACCGCGCACCGCCTCGTGGAAGCCGCAGCCGATCGCCTCGTCGGGCACCTCGAAGTTCTCGAACACCTTCGTGTCGCCGGCCCGCACCATGCCCATCGCCTCTTCGAGGAACTGAAGGGCCATGGCGGCCGCGTACGCGACGAAGTACGGCCGGGCGCGATCCCGTTCGATGGTGTTGCTCCACTTCGGGATGCGCCATTCCAGGGTCGTCTCCGGCAACGACTCGCCCTTGGGCAGCGAGATGCGCACGCTGTTGCCGGTGGCCTTGACATAGGGGGTGTCGACCAGGCCGCTCAGCGCGGTGGACCACAGCCGGGCCAGCGGGCCGCCGCCGGTGTCCAGGGCAAGATGCTCCCCGGTGCGTCCGTCGTACCAGCGGGGGCTCATCACCCAGCTGTACTTGTCATCGAAGTCACGCTTCTGCGGCACCGGGACCGTCGTCTGGTTCCACGGGTGGCGCATGTCGACCGGATTGCCGAGGGGGTCGTGGGTGACGAAGGGCTGCTCGTTGACCCAGTCCTCGTAGTAGGAGCTCCCCAGCATGATGCGCAGACCGAGATTGATGTCGACGAGGTTGTTGGTGACCAGTTCGCCGTCGACGATGATGCCCGGGGTGACGTACATCGCCTTGCCCCAGTGGTTCATGTTCTCGTAGCGGTAGTCCACGACGTCGGGGTCCTGGAAGGCGCCCCAGCAGCCCAGCAGAACGCGGCGGCGGCCGACCTCCTCGTAGCCGGGCAGCGCCTCGTAGAAGAAATCGAAGACATCGTCGTTCATGGCGACGGCCTTCTTGACGAAGTCGATGACCCGCATGAGCCGGCTGAGGTAGTCGGTGAACACCGTCGGCTGCGGCAGTGTGCCGACGCCGCCGGGGTAGAGCGTGGAGGGGTGCACATGGCGTCCCTCCATCAGGCAGAACATCTCGCGGGTGACCCGGCTGACCTTCAGCGCCTCCTTGTAGACCTCGCCCTCGAAGGGGTTGAAGGCCTTCATGATGTCGGCGATCGTGCGGTAGCCGTGGATGTCCCCGCGGGGCGCGTCGGTGCGTTCGGCGCGGGCCAGCACACCAGGATTGGTGGCCTTGACCATCGCCTCGCAGAAGTCCACGAACACCAGGTTGTCCTGGAAGATCGTGTGGTCGAACATGTATTCGGCTGCCTCGCCGAGGTTGACGATGTGCTCGGCCAGCCGGGGCGGTTTGACGCCGTAGGCCATCTGCTGGGCGTAGTCGGAGCAGGTGGTGTGGTTGTCGCCGCAGATCCCGCAGATGCGGGACGTGATGAAGCCCGCGTCCCGCGGATCCTTGCCCTTCATGAACACCGAGTAGCCGCGGAAGAGCGAGGAGGTGCTGTGGCACTCCACGACTTCCCGGTTGGCGAAGTCGATCTTCGTGTAGATGCCCAGGTTTCCGATGATCCGAGTGATCGGATCCCAGGACATGTCCACGATCTGCGGCGGTTTGCGTCCCGTGGGCCGGGCCTCGGTTGTGGTCATCGCTGTTGGTGCCCCTCGCTGCTGGTGTTCGTCAAGGTCGTGGTCGGTGTGTGTGGCGCGGGTTCAGGGACGCCAGCGCGGGTTGTAGCCGCTGGTCAGCTTCCGCTTGTTGTGGCGCCAACGGGGTTCGTGGTTGACCAACTCGTTCGTGACGCCGCGCAGTCGGCGGATGACGGCGCCGTACGGCTTGATGGCGAGCGACGACAGCGTGCCGCCGGGGGGCTCGTCCATGAACGGCATGAACGCGTCGGGGAAGCCGGGCATCGTGCAGCCGATGCAGATGCCGCCGACGTTCGGACAGCCGCCGATCCCGGCCATCCAGCCCCGCTTGGGTACGTTGCAGTTGACGACCGGACCCCAACAGCCCGTCTTGACCAGGCACTTGGGGGAGTTGTAGTCACGGGCGAAGCCGGCCTGCTCGTAGTACGAGCCGCGGTCGCAGCCCTCGTGGACTGTCTTCCCGAACAGCCACTGTGGCCGCAGCATGTGGTCCAGCGGGGGTGGGGGAGCGGACCCGGCCGCATGGTGGAGGACCCAGATCAGGGTCTCCATGAAGTTCTCGGGCTGGATCGGGCAGCCCGGCACGTTCACTACGGGCAAACCGCCCTGTGACCTGAAGTCCCAGCCCAGATAGTCCGCGAGGCCCATGCATCCGGTCGGATTCCCGGCCATCGCGTGGATTCCGCCGAAGGTGGCGCAGGTGCCCGCCGCCACCACGGCCCAGGCCTTGGGGGCCAGTTGGTCGATCCACGAGTTCAGGGTCTGCGGCTCGCCGGTCTCCGGGTCGTTGCCGAAGGACGTCCAGTAGCCGTCGCCCTCGATGATGTTCTGGTTGGGGATCGAGCCCTCGATGACCAGGATGAACGGGGCCAGGTCCCCGCGTGCCGCAGCCCGGTACGGTGCGAGGAAGTCCTCGCCGCCCAGGCTCGGCGAGAGCACCTTGTTGACCAGGTTGACCTTCGGCAGGCCCGGGATCAGACCGAGCACCAGGTCCTCGATGGAGGGCTGGTCGGCGGCGGTGAGGGAGACGGTGTCGCCGTCGCAGCTCATGCCCTCGGAGATCCAGAGGATGTGGATCTCGTCGAAGCCCTGCCGGTCCTCGCCACGACTGGGCTCGCCGCCGACGTCGGTGGTGCCACTGTGCGTAGTCATGTCATCGGTCTCCGCTGTGGGGGGTGGGGGAGTCGGTCCGCGGCGCGCCGGGGGCCGCTGCGTCGGCGGACGTGAGCGGCTCGAGTTCGTCGGGGCGGAAGTAGTGGAAGCGGCCGTACCAGGTGTGCAGTTCGGCTGCGGGGTCGTCGTCGAGCGTGACGGCGAGGTGCGTGCTGCCGTCCACGTCGTGGAGCACGGCGGCGACCTGGGCGGTTCGGCCGACCAGGAACATGTCCTGGGCGTCGGCGCCCCGGCCACGAGGGCGGAGCCGTACGCGGCTGCCCGCGCCGACGGACACGCCGTCGACGAGCAGGGTGTCGGTGGTCGGGGACAGTCCGGAGTCGGCGCCCTCCTGCCACCAGGTCGGCCGCTCGGCGGCGGGGGTGGCCGGCTTCAGCGAGCGGACGGCTCCGTGCAGACGGGCGAAGACTTCCGGGGGCATCGTGTCGACCCGGTCGAGGATGGCGGCGGCCCGTGGGTCGGTGGCGCGTGCCTCCCGCTTCTCCTCGTCCGTCAGCAGCATCGTGCGCAGTGTGAGGATCTCGTCGATCTCCGCGGCATCATGCAGATCGCCCGGGCTCTCCGGCGCCACCTGGGGATGGTCGGGAAGGATGATCGGTGCGGAGAGCAGGAGGTGTCCGGTGCCGTCGACGTCGGACCCTTCGGCCGGGGCTTGTCCGCCGAGGACGGGGAAGGTGAACGCGTTCCGGCAGGCGCGAGCGTGTTCGAGCAGTGGCGCGGGGGGATCGATCAGCGAGACGAAGTCCACGCCGTCCCCGTCGAAGAGAGTGTGCGTGGCGATCAGGGCACCGCGCAGGGCCTCGTCGCGAGGCAGCCGCGCATCGGGCGCCAGCCCGGTGTTCGCGGTGCGTACCCGGATCCGGCAGACGTCGTCATGGAGCCGCTCGACCACGAGCGTGGTGTGCGCGCGTACCGCATCGCGTCGGCGCACCACCCGTCCGACCCGTCCGGGCAATGGCTCGATGTCCGTGCCGGCCTCCGCGCCGACCGGGACCGTACGTTCACCCTGGAGGAGGTCGTCCAGGCGGACGGCGACCTCGGCCTCGCGCGGTACCGCCTCGTCGAAGGTCAGGTACGCCGCGCCGGAGTCCGTCCGCAGCGACGCGACGGCATGGTGGCCGCCGTCCGGGGCGGCCTCCTCCACCTGCTTGTGCTGCATCTGGAGGTAGCGCACCTTCACCCGTACGACAGCACTGGGACGGCGGAGGCGCAGCAGACACTCGGTCTGCTGGTACCAGGAGTCAGCGGAGCCGGACACGCCCGGGACGACGGGGCCGGACGCCTCCACCCAGTCGCGGGGGAAGAGCACCCCGAACTGCCATCTGACGCGGTTCTTGGCCGAGGACCGACGGTATGGGTAGAGAAGGTAGCCCTCGTACAGAACGGCGTCGGCGAGGGCACTGAGCTGCTCGAATCCGCATCGGGAGGGGACCACCGGCAGGTCCTCGCCATCCACGGGGACAGCGCCCGCCGTATCGCCCTCGGTCAGGCCCCTGGGCATTCCGCCTCCTGGTTCCTCGGATCTGTCTGCGCGCACATCCCTTCCACGACGGTCACATCCGTAACGGAGCCCCGCTTCCCCGGACGCACCCCCACTGAGCCGTTCGGGGGAGTGGCCGGCGTCCAGGCGCCCGACCGCCCGTGCCTTCCCCGCTTCCCGGCCCGGAATCCGCAGACCACCCCCAGCCTGGGCACCCGCACAACCCCGGCCCACCGCCGTTGGGACCACGCAGCGACCCCGGCCCCAGCCCTGTTCCGCCTGCCCGCGCGCGTGCTGTCGTGAGCTCCCCTTCCCCGAACGCGTCCGTGCCCGTCCGGCCCGGACCCGAGGAGATGTGATGCCCGAAGCACCACCGGACGAGGAACCGGCCCTGCATGTCGAGGAGATCGACGTGACCTATGGCCGGGCCCTGTCCGCCCTGCGTTCCGTGTCGCTGACCGTTCCGCACGGTGGCGTCGTCGCCCTGCTCGGTGCCAATGGTGCGGGCAAGACGACGCTGCTGCGGGCCGTGTCGGGCACCCTGCGCCTGCACCGCGGCGCGGTCACCGCGGGCCGTATCCGTTACGGCGCCACGGAACTCGACGGCCGCGACCCGGTTGCCGCGGTACGCGCCGGGGTCGTGCAAGTCCCGGAGGGCAGGCGGGTGTTCGCCGGGCTCACGGTCGACGAGAACCTGCGCACCGGAGGGCTGGGGCTCGGCCGCCGCGCCCCCGCCCAGGTGCGTGAGGCCCGTGACCGGGTCTTCGCCCTCTTCCCCCGGCTCGCCGAGCGCACGACTCAGGCCGCCGGTCTGCTCTCCGGCGGCGAGCAGCAGATGCTCGCCATCGGCCGCGCGCTGATGGCCGCCCCGCGGCTGCTCCTGCTCGACGAGCCCTCCCTCGGACTCGCCCCGCAGATGGTGGCCCGGATCGCCGACGTCGTGAAGGAGATCAACACCCAGGGCACCGCCGTGCTCCTGGTCGAACAGAACGCCGGCATGGCGCTCTCCCTCGCGGACAGCGCCTACGTCCTGGAGGTCGGCGAGATCCGGCTCTCCGGGGCGGCCGACGAACTCGCCCGCACGGACGCCGTACGGCGGCTGTACCTGGGCGAGACCGCCGACGGTCAGGGGGCCGCGTGAACGACCGCACCACCACGCCGCCCGTCCTCGACGTACGGGACGTCACCGTCCGGTTCGCCGGGCTCACCGCCCTGGACAGCGTGTCCTTCACGGTCGTCCCAGGGTCCGTGCACGCCCTCATCGGACCCAACGGCGCGGGCAAGTCCACCTGCTTCAACGTCCTTTCGGGCCTGTACCGCCCGGCGTCCGGCACCGTCCGCCTCGGCGACACCGACCTCACCAGCCTCGCCCCGCACCGCATCGCCGCCCTCGGTATCGCCCGCACCTTCCAGAACATCGTCACCACCGAAGGCACGGTCGGCGACAACCTGATGCTCGGCCGCCACATCCTGTCCCGCGCCGGTTTCGCCGCCAGCGCGCTGCGCCTGCCGAGCGCGGTGCGCGAACAGCGCGAACACCTGGCCAAGGCCCGCGAGATCGCCGAACTCACCGGCCTCGGACCGCACTTCGACTCCCCGGTCGCACTGCTGTCCTACGGCGACCGCAAACGCGTGGAGTTCGCCCGCGCCCTCTGTCTGGAGCCAACAGTGCTACTGCTCGACGAACCGGTGGCCGGCATGAACGCGGCCGAACGGGCCCGCACCGCCGACACCATCCGCACCGTCCGCGCCGAACTCGGCCTCTCCGTGGTGCTGGTGGAACACGACATGGGCCTGGTCATGCGGCTCGCCGACGAGGTCACCGTGCTCGACTTCGGCCGGGTCATCGCCCACGGCACCCCCGACGAGGTCCGCAGCGACCCCGAGGTGCTGCGCGCCTACCTCGGCACCGAGGCCACCGAGACCACCGGGGAGGACGCGGCATGACCGGCTTCCTCGACAACATCCTCAACGGCCTGGCCCTCGGCTCGGTCTACGCCCTGGTCGCCCTCGGCTTCGTCATCATCTTCAAGGCCTCCGGCGTCATCAACTTCGCCCACGGCTCCCTGCTCCTGCTCGGCGGCTACCTCACCGCCGTGCTCCACGAGGACCTCGGCTTCGCGGGCGCCCTCGCGGTGGCCGTCCTCGCCACCGCGGCCGTGGCCGGGCTGATGGACCGCTTCCTGCTCCAGGCCGGCGAACAGGATCCCCAGGCCGCCCATGTGCAGACCATCGTCACCATCGGCGTCGACATCGTCCTGCTCACTGACCTCTCCCGGCGCATCGGCGGCGACCTCCTCTCGCTCGGCGACCCCTGGGGCGACTCGGTCAGCGGCCTCGGCCCCATCACCGTCGCCGACAGCCGCCTCGCCGCGATCGTGGTCTCCAGCGTCGTCATCGGCGCCGTCTTCGCCCTCTTCCGGTACACCAACTGGGGCCTGGCGCTGCGCGCCTCGGCCGAGGACCTGGAAGCCGCGGCGCTGATGGGCGTACGGCTGGTGCGGATGCGTACCCTCGCCTGGTGCCTGGCCGGCGGACTCGCCGCGCTGGCCGCGGTCTTCCTCGCCGCCTTCCCCGCCCCGGGACTTGAGCGTACGACCGGACAGATCGCCCTGAAGGCCTTCCCCGCCGCCATCCTCGGCGGCATGGCCTCACCGCCAGGCGCCCTCGCCGGCAGCATGCTGATCGGACTGACCGAGGCCCTGGTCGCCGGATACCAGTCCGAACTGCACGTCCTCGGCGAAGGGTTCGGCGATGTCGCGCCGTACGCCGTGATGGTCCTCGTCCTTCTCGTCCGGCCCAACGGGCTGTTCGGCGCGAAGGGAGCGGCTCGTGTCTGATCTGCTGCGCCGCTACCGCGCCGCTACCGTCCTTCTCGTCGTCGTCCTGTGCGCGATGCCCTTCTACCTCGACGCCTTCTGGCTGCGCATCGGCCTGTTCTCCATGGCCGCCGCCGTCGGCGCCGTGGGCCTCGGACTGCTCTCCGGAACGGCGGGCCAACTCTCCCTCGGCCACGCCTTCTTCCTCGCCGTCGGCGCCTACGGCTACGTCTGGCTCGCCGGAGAGCCCGGTCCCGGACTGCCGCCCGCCGTCGCCCTCGTCCTCGCGGTGCTGCTCGCCGGGGCCGCGGGCGGACTGTTCAGCCCCGTCGCGGGCCGGGTGCGCGGCATCTACCTCGGCGTCGCCACACTCGCCCTGGTCTTCCTCGGCCACCACGTCCTGCTCACCGCGGACTCGGTCACCGGCGGCTTCAACGGCCGCTCGGTGCCCCCGCTGGAGCTCGGCGGCTTCTCCTTCACCGCCGCCGACCCCGAACTGACCCTGCTCGGCGTGCCGTTCGGCGCCGAGGAACGCCTGTGGTACCTCGGCATGGCGCTGTTCGCGCTGACCTGGTTCACCGCCCGCGGCCTGCTGCGCGGACGCCCCGGCCGGGCCCTGGTGGCGCTGCGCGACAGCGAGACCGCGGCCTCGGTGATGGGCGTGCACGTCGCCCGCTACCGCTCGGCGGCGTTCGTGGTCTCCTCGATGTACGCGGGCCTGGCCGGGGTGATGCTCGCCCTCGCCTTCCGCCGCGTGGTACCGGACTACTTCGCCCTGGCCCTCTCGGTCGACTACCTCGCCATGATCGTCATCGGCGGACTCGGCTCGGTCGCCGGAGCCACCGCGGGCGCCGTCTTCGTCACCGCGCTGCCCCTGCTGATGACCCGCTACGCCGACCAGCTGCCCCTCGTGGCCACCCCCGGCACCACCGACGGAGTGGTCGGCCCCACCGAGGCGGCCCGCTACCTCTACGGAGCGGCGATCGTGCTGATCCTGCTCTTCGCCCCCGACGGACTGCACGGACTCCTCAGGCGCACCCGCGCCCGGATCCACAGCCGCCGGACCGCCACCAAGGACAAGGACGCGGACCCCGCGACCCCGACCCAGCCCACCGCCTCAGCCGTACGAGCCAAGGAGCCGACACCGTGAACCACCCCACGCACCGCACCAGGACGGTCCTGGCCGCCGCCCTGACAGCCCTGCTCCTCGCGGGCACCGGATGCAGCTCCAAGGCGGACAGCGACAGCGCCGCCGACGGCGCCGACGGCGTCAAGGGCGGGCCCGGCGTCACCGACAAGGCCATCAAGCTCGGTGCCCTCACCGACCTGACCGGCCCCTACGCCACCCTCGGCAAGTCCATCGTGCAGGCCCAGCAGATGTGGGCCGACGAGACCAACGCCAAGGGCGGGATCTGCGGCCGCAAGGTCGAGATCGTCGTCAAGGACCACGGCTACGACGTCCAGAAGGCGGTCACCGCCTACGCCGACATCGCCCCCGACGTGGTCGCCATGCCCCAGGTCATCGGCTCGCCGGTGGTCGCCGCCCTGCTCGACGACATCGAGCGCGACCAGGTGCTCACCTTCCCGCAGGCCTGGGCCGCCTCCCTGCTCGGCAAGAACTCCGTGCAGGTGCTCGGCACCACCTACGACATCGACATGATCGCCGCCGTCGACTACCTCACCCGCACCAAGGGGATCAAGAAGGGCGACACCATCGGCCACGTCTACTTCGAGGGCGACTACGGCGCCAATGCCCTCCAAGGCTCCGAATGGGCCGCGAAGAAGGCCGGTCTGAAGGTCGTCGGCCAGAAGATCAAGGCCACCGACACCGATCTGTCCGCCCAGGTCTCGGCACTGAACAAGGAAGGCGTGAAGGCCATCCTGATCAGCGCCGGACCCGCCCAGACGGCCTCGCTGGTCGGCGTCGCCGCCTCGCGCGGGCTGAAGGTGCCGGTCGTCAGCAACGCCCCTGGCTACGCGCCGCAGTTGATGAAGACGCCCGCGGCGGCCGCCCTGGAGGCCATGCTGAGCGTGGTCAGCGCGATCCCGGCCGTCAGCTCGGACGTGCCCGGGGTGAAGAAGATGGTCGCCGCCTACCAGAAGAAGTACCCGGGCGCCCTGGTCGACTCCGGTGTGCTCTCCGGCTACAACGCCGCCCGGCTCATGGGCGTCAGCCTGACGAAGGCCTGTGAGGACGGCAGCCTGGCCCGCCAGGACGTGGTCACCGCGCACCGGATGCAGAGCAACGCGGACGCCGGGCTCGGCAGCCCGCAGAACTTCTCCGACGTGGCCGAGCCCGCCAGCACGTCCACCTATGTGCTCAAGCCCGACGCCAAGGCCGTCGGCGCCATGGTGAACGTGGAGGAGGCGCACGAGGCGCCCGGAGTGAAGGAGTACCTGTCGAAGGGCTGACGGAACGTCATCCGGCCCGCGGCGCCCGCCCAGGCGCCGCGGGCCGGATTCAGTGCCGCCACCGATGAATGCGTTCTCCATCCTCTATTGGACCTCTGCCCCAGCCGCCGTCAGGCTGGAGCGACCCCGAGTCGCATCCCGCGTGAGAGCCGGAAGAGGTCACGAGCCCATGCACACCCGCCGCATCGGTGACATCGACGTCAGCGCCATCGGACTGGGCGGAATGCCCCTGTCCATCGAGGGCCGCCCCGACGAGGCCCGCGCCCTCGCCACCGTGCACGCGGCGCTGGACGCCGGTGTCACCCTGATCGACACCGCGGACGCCTACCACCTGCACGCCCACGAGGTCGGCCACAACGAGACCCTCATCGCCAAGGCCCTCGCCACCCATGACCGGGGCGCCGACGTCCTGGTCGCCACCAAGGGCGGCCATCTGCGCCCCGGCGACGGCAGCTGGACCCGCGACGGCAGCCCCGAACACCTCAAGCGGGCCTGCGAGGCGTCCCTGCGACGGCTGGGCGTGGAGGCCATCGGGCTCTACCAGTTCCACCGCCCCGACCCGCGCGTGCCGTACGCGGACTCAGTCGGCGCGATCCGGGAGCTGCTCGACGAGGGCAAGATCCGGATGGCGGGCATCTCCAACGCCGACCCCGGTCAGATCCGGCAGGCCGACGACATCCTCGGCGGCCGGCTGGTCTCCGTGCAGAACCAGTTCTCCCCGGCCTTCGGCTCCAGCGAGCCGGAACTGCGCCTGTGCGCCGAACTCGGCATCGCCTTCCTGCCCTGGAGCCCTCTCGGCGGTATCTCCCGGGCCCGCGAACTGGGCTCCGCCTACGCCCCCTTCGCCGCCGTCGCCGAGGCCCACGGAGTGAGCCCGCAGCGCGTCTGCCTGGCCTGGATGCTCGCCAAGTCGCCGGTCGTCGTCCCGATCCCCGGCTCCAGCCGCCCGGAGACGATCCGCGACTCGGTCGCCGCGGCCGAACTCACGCTCACGGCCAAGGAGATCGCCACGCTGGACGCGGTGTAGTCACGCGCGGGATGGAGAGTAAGCGCTTGCCCATGAAAGCGCTTGCCCCGCTCACTCCGAACCCTGGGAAGGACCCCCGCCCGTGGCCTCGCCGCTGGAAAGACCGCTCGACCACCGCTATCGGGGCGAGCACCCCGTCCGCACCCTCGCCTACCTGCTCCGCGCCGACCGGCGTCAACTCGTCGCGGCGGTCGGCGTGTTCACCGTCAAGCACAGCCCGGTCTGGCTGCTGCCGCTGATCACCGCGGAGATCATCGACACCGTGGTGGCCCATCACCCGGTCAGCCGGCTCTGGCTCAGCACCGGCCTGATCATGTTCATCCTGCTGGTCAACTACCCCCTGCACGTGCTCTACGTACGCCTCCTCTACGGCAGCGTCCGCCGCATGGGCACCGCCCTGCGCTCCGCGCTCTGCACCCGGATGCAGCAGCTCTCCATCGGCTACCACTCCCGGGTCAGCGCCGGAGTGCTCCAGGCCAAGGTCGTACGCGATGTGGAGACGGTCGAGCAGATGGTGCAGCAGACCGCCGAGATGGGGCTCGGCGCGACCACCGTGCTCATCGGCGGCCTGGTGATCATCGGCTTCCGCACACCGGAGTTCCTGCCCGTCTTCCTCGTCGTGGTGCCCGCCGCCGCGCTCGTAGTCGCCCGCCTCCGGGCCCGGCTGCGCACTCACAACGAACACTTCCGCCACGAAGTGGAGACCCTCTCCTCCCGCGTCACCGAGATGACCCGGCTCATCCCGGTCACCCGCGCCCACGGTCTGGAGGGCAAGGCCCTGCGCCGGATGGACGGCACCCTGCACCGCCTGCTGACCTCCGGGATGCGCCTGGACCTCGTCAACGGCCGGTTCGGCTCGCTGTCCTGGGTGGTCCTCAACGTGGTCGGCGTGCTGGTCCTCGCCGGCGCGGCCCTGATCTCGTACTACGGCGTCTGGGGCGTCACCCCCGGCGACGTCGTCATGCTCAGCGCTTTCCTCACCACCCTCACCAACTCCACGACCACCCTCGCGGGCCTCGCGCCCGTCATCACCAAGGGCCTGGAGTCGGTCCGCTCCGTCGGCGAGGTGCTCCAGGCGCCCGAGCTGGAGGACAACGAGGGCAAGGCCGAACTCACCGCACTGCGCGGCGCCGTCGCCTTCGAGGGCGTCGCGCACGCCTACGACGACGACGGCCGGGCCGCGGTCCGGGACTTCTCCCTGGCGGTCGCGCCGGGCGAGACCGTCGCCCTGGTCGGCGCCTCCGGCGCGGGCAAGTCCACCGTGCTGAACCTGGTCATCGGCTTCATCCGCCCGACCACCGGCCGCATCCTCCTCGACGGCACCGACATGAGCACCCTCGACCTGCGCACCTACCGGCGCTTCGTCTCGGTCGTCCCCCAGGAGTCGATCCTGTTCGACGGCACGGTCCGCGAGAACGTCGCCTACGGCATGGACGACGCCGACGAGGAGAGCGTGCGCGCGGCCCTGCGGGACGCCAACGCGCTGGAGTTCGTCGACCGGCTGCCGCAGGGTCTGGACACCTTGGTGGGGGAGCGCGGCGCCCGCCTGTCCGGCGGCCAGCGCCAGCGCCTGGCCATCGCCCGGGCCCTGATCCGGGATCCCAGGGTGCTGATCCTGGACGAGGCGACCTCGGCGCTGGACACCCGCTCCGAGGCGCTGGTCCAGCAGGCGCTCGCCCGGCTGATGCGCGGGCGCACCACGTTCGTCGTGGCGCACCGCCTGTCCACCGTGCGCGGCGCCGACCGCATCGTGGTCATGGCCGACGGCCGTATCGAGGAGACCGGCACCCACGAGGAGCTCCTGCACCGCGGCGGCGCCTACACCGCGCTGCACAGCGGCCAGGTCGCCTGACGGACCGTTTCCGCCCCGGCGGGCCGTCAGGCCGCGCTGCTGCGGGGGATGCGGTGCGGGCAGCCGCGGTCGTGGTCGCAGCCGAGGCTGGTCCACCAGCGTTCGCAGCAGGCGCCGTCGAGTTCGGCGCGCACGATGTCCTCGGCGGCGTCCAGGTCCGGCCCGGCGCCGGACGGGCCGGGCACCGCCGCCCGCCGGGCCCGATCGGCCAGGGCCCGGCGCTGGTCGCCGATGACGCTCTCGCGCACCACCCCGATGACCGGGACGATGCTGGCGGCCGCGAACAGACACGCGGCCCACATCGGGCCGTACCAGTACTCGAGGACCGCGGTCCAGGCGAGCCCGGCGCTGGTGGCGATGTAGAGGGTGGCGAGGAAGCGGCTGGAGCAGTTCATGGGCGTACACCGTCCGTGCGATGGGGGATGCGCCCTGTCCAACGGCGAGCGGCGCCGGGGGACGCGGGTGATTTATCGCCCGGTACCTTCGAACTGCTGTCAGACGTCCGCGGTCCTTGTGCGGAAGGCCGCGCGATAGGCGTACGGCGTGGTGCCCACGACCTTGCGGAACCGCTCCCGGAACGCGGTGGCCGAGCCGAAACCGGACTGTCCGGCGATCCGTTCGACGGAGTGGTCGCTGTTCTCCAGCAGGTACTGGGCCCGTCGCACCCGCGCCCGCAGCAGCCACTGCAAGGGCGTGGTGCCGGTCTGCTCGCGGAACCGGCGGCTGAAGGTGCGCTCGCTCATCCCCGAGCGCGATGCCAGCGCCGCGAGGGTGATCTCCTCGGACAGATGGTCCTCGACCCAGTCCAGCAGCGGCTCGAGGGTGGAGCCCCGGGGTACGGGCGGGTGCTGGTGCACGATGAACTGGGCCTGTCCGCCCTCGCGTTCGAGCGGCATCACGGACATCCGCGCGGCGTCGGCCGCGACGGCCGAGCCGTGGTCGCGGCGGATCATGTGCAGGCACATGTCCAGGGCGGCGGCGGCCCCGGCGGAGGTGAGGATCTGCCCGTTGTCGACGTAGAGCACGTCCGGCTGCACCTCCACCCGTGGATAGCCGCGGGCCAGCAGATCGGCGGCCACCCAGTGGGTGGTGGCGCGCAGCCCGTCCAGCAGTCCGGCCTCCGCCAGCACGAACGCGCCCACGCACACCGACGCGATCCGGGTACCGGCCTCGGCGGCCCGGCGCAGCGCGGCCAGGACCGGCTCGGAGGGCGGCGGGGCGCCCTCGGCGCGGCCCGGCACGATGATCGTGTCCGCCTCCGCCAGCGCCTCCAGGCCGCGGTCCACCCGCAGGGCGAAGCCGCAGTCCGCGCGCACCTGCGGGGTCTCGGCGCACAGGCGGACCCGGTAGGCGGGACGGCCGTCCGGCAGCCGCGTCCAGTCGAACACCTGCATGGGCGCCGCCATGTCGAACGGCACCACGTCGTCGAGGACCAGGATCGCCACGGTGTGCATGAGGGCCACGATAGGCGGGTTCCCGCCGACGGCATGACAGCAGGTCCAGCCCTTGCCCGGCACAGAGGCCCAGCACAGCCCGGTTGGCGGGAATCCGTCGGAAGCTGTCACTTCCGCCTCTGTGCGATCACCCGGGCCGCTCCTAGCGTGGCCGCGTACCCCCGCACACCCGTGGCACAGAGGCGGACGCCCCCTGATGACGAAGTTCCTGCTCACCCTGCACGTCCTGGCCGCGATCGTGGCCGTCGGCCCGGTCACCGCGGCCGCCAGCATGTTCCCGCCGGCGGCGCGCACCGCCCAGGACGGCAGGCTCGGCACCGTCCGGCTGCTGCACCGCATCTGCCGGGTCTACTCCCGTGTCGGCCTCGCCGTTCCCCTGCTGGGCTTCGCCACCGCCGCCGCGATGGGCGTCCTGGGTGACGCATGGCTCATCGCGTCCATGACCCTCACGGCGGTGGCCGCCGGCATCCTGGTCGCCTTCGTCCTGCCCCGTCAGGACGAGATCCTTGAACGGCTAGCGGCGGAGGAGGCTGTCGACCGGTCCGGGACCGTCCAACTCGCCATGTTCACCGGCATTTTCAACCTGCTGTGGGCGACCGTCACCGTGCTCATGATCGTCCGGCCTGGTTCCACCACCGGCGCGTGACCGGAGATCGCACGCCCCTGAGTCCGCCGTAGCGCCTCGTCGTCCCTCGTCAAGCCCGATCCCGGAATTAGCACCCCCGTGTGCCTGGGCCCTTACACTCGGCGGTCGTGCCCATGTGGGTGGGCCACGATACGAAAGGCGCGTTGACGGGTGTTCCAGGATTCTCCCATTTACGACCGACTGATCTCGGAGCGCGGCGACGTTCCCACGCAGGTGCGCCGGGAGGCCGAACGCGTCAGCAGGGAACTGGAGTTCGTCATGCGGCCGTTGCAGTCCTTCGGTGCCCCGCCGGTCGAGCGGACGCCGAACCCGGGCGCCGGCTGGCAGCGCTCGGCGCTGCCGCCCGGACAGCTCTGACTCAGCAGACCGCCGAGTTCGCGCCGTTGAGCCGCGGCGGCCGGGGCGCCGCGGGCCGGGACAGCCACTCGGCTATGGTCCGCGCGATCGGCTGCCCGGTGTCCACCTCCACGAACCCGAACTGCCCCGACTGATTGCACTCCAGGAACCACCAGGTCCCGTCGGCGTCCTCGACGAAGTCGAAGGCGCCATAGGCCAGTTCGGCGCCCCGCAGATAGGCGTGCACGCTCTCGGCGAGACGCGGCGGCACCTCGACCGGCTGCCAGGGCGCGAGGGTGGAGGCGAACCGGACGTCCACCTCGTCCGGGGGCGCGTCCGCCGCCACCGGCTTACGGGCGGCCAGCAGCCGCTCACCCACCGCGGTGAGCCGGATGTCGGCCCGCTTGGCGACCCGCCGCTGCAACAGGGTGGGGCCGAAGGCGACCGAGGCGAAGTCGGCGTCCGGGGCGACCCTGCTGGTCGGCACCGCCCGCGGCGGGTCCTGCGGATGGGCGCCGGAGACCGGCTTGACGACCAGGTCCGGGTAGCGGTCGGCGAACTCCCGGGCGGCCTGCGGGAACGTGGTGATGAGGGTGGCCGGCACCGGCAGCCCGCAGCTCTGCGCCAGCCGGAGCTGCCAGGGCTTGTGCCGGGCGCGGTGGGCGGCATCGGGGTCGTTCATCCAGCGGGCGCCCCCGGCGCGCAGCATGCCGTACAGCGCCTGCGCCGACTCCTCGGTCAGCCAGGCCGACGGCCGCTCCGCCCGGGCCGCCGGGGTCCCCGGCCGGCGCACCCACACCGACCGCAGCCCGTCCAGGCTCACCAGCCGGCCCCCGGACGACAGATGGCCCCGGAAGGTGCCGTGCACATACTCGCCGGACAGCGCGGCCCCACCGGTCAGGTCGGCGGGATCGAGCCGGACCACCGGCACCGCGCAGGCGTTGAGGTGCACCACCACCATGTCGGCGGTGACGTCCTCTTCGGTGGTCAGAATCAACACGGTCATCGTGGCGGGTTCCGCGTTCAGTCGTCGAAGTGCGTCTTGGAGCCCGCCGTGGACGTCGTCGTCCCCAGCTCTCTCAGCAAGGCGTGGTCGCGTGCGGCGATCCGCCCGTCCGGGGTCACGTTCAACTGAAGGCCGGAGTCGTAGGCGTAGCCAGTCGTGACCTGCGCGTCCGCTGCCGGACGTGCGTAGTTGAGCGCGAACGGTTGCATCGTCTCTCCCTCGCCGGTGCTGCTTCGATCGAGCGCGGCACCCACCCTGGGACGTCGCTCGGTCCGCCGACTTCCTTCGGCTTCCACCCTCTTATACGAATCGAACGGATGGTTGGTTTCCTTACTCTCCGTAATTATCGATGGATCGACTCCCCGACTGCCGTTCCCGGCAGGCCCGTTGGGCCACCCCCGTCTCAGCCGCCATTACCGCGCCGACCGGCGCGTACGGGCATGGGCGACGCCCCGGGAACACGCCGTTCGGCGGACCCGCGCAGGGCGCGCAAGGCGAGCAGAAGTACGCCAATATCGTCCAAGTACACCGGATCGGGGAGCAGATCGGCCGGTAGTACGAAGTACGCGAGGGCTCCCCAGAAGACCCAGCGCGGCCCGGTCGGCAGGCCCGCGCGCCGCAGCCGTCGGCGGGTCCGCACCAGCCGGACCAGCACCGCTACGGCCACGGCCAGCACAACGGCCGCGAGCACCGCGGCGCCGACGAGCACCACTGTGGTCGAGTCCACCGAGCCCTCCTCCGGTCCGGGGGCGCACGCGGGCGCCCATGGGCGGTGCCGCGCGCACGCCTCTCCTGACGGATTCCCTGCTCCGGCGCGGCTATGGCCCGAGTGCGTCAACCGGAGCAGTCGGCCCTCCGGCACGGCGGTCGCGGAGCGGGCCGCGGAGGGCGCTCTCATGCGCTCGGCCCACTCGGGTGGCGAGCCCGGACGGCAACGCTTAGTAATGGACTCCGTACAGTCGCATGTCGCTTCGGGGGCGAAGCAACGGCAGCGCATTCCTCCCCTGGAGCCGAGCATGACCACCCGCTCTTCAACACCCACCTCGCAGGACCCCGACATACCTCCCGCCCCGCCCGAGCCCGTCGGCCAGGACCCGGTCGGCGGGCTGCTGCACGCCGCCGTGGCCGACCGGCCGGTGGAAGAGGTCGCCCAGCTCATCACCTTGCTGGAACGCTCGCCCGAGCACGCCCGGGCCACCCTCGAAGCGCTCCGCGCGGTCGGCGTGGACCGGTCCGTGGAGGACGTGACCCGGCTTGTCGGTCTGCTGACCCGGCCGCCGCGCACGGCGAACAGCGCGGACGAGACGATCCGCGCCGCCGCCGAGCGGCGCTCGCTGGAGGACGTGACGCGGCTGGTGGCCCTGCTGCACCGCACCGACCTGGAGCCGCACTGCGGCCAGGAGGCGGTCCGCGCGGCGGCCACCGGACGCCCGGTGGAGGAACTCGTCGAACTGATCCGGCGGCTCTCCGAGGAGCGCGAACACCCGGCGCCGCCCGAGCCCTTGCCGGAGCCGCCGACGGCGGCCCCGGCCCCGAGAAGCCTCCCGCCCGCCACCGTGCCGCGGCCGCCGACCTGGCCGGGGCGGCTCGCCGTCGCCGCCCTCGTGGTGTGCGCGGTGGCCTACTTCCCGCTGCACCGCGACGGATCCTCGCTGCGGTTCTACGCCCTCGCCCTCGCCATGTCGGTGGCGTGTCTGGCGGTGGCGCTGCTGCTGACGCTGCGGATCACCGCATCGTTCCTGGCGGGCGCGGTCCTGGTCCCGGCGGCGCTGGCCGCGGCCCAACTCCTCGACGGGCGGCTGCCCTCGGCGGGACTGTCCCGGGCGCTCGACCTCACCCTGGCCCCCGCCTGGGCGGCCGGACCGGCGGCGGTCTGCGCGTCCCTGGCGTCCCTGACGGCCCTGCTGGTCCACCTGACGGCACCCGGCCCGTCCCGCAAGGCGCAGCCCCGGCAGCCGGAACCCCGGGAACCGGCCGCGGTGGGGTCCGCGCCGGAGTGACCGTCAGGCGGTGCCGCTTCCGCGTCCTGCGGGCTCCTCGTCCCGGGCGGGCTCCGGAGCCGGGGCCGGGGCCGGGGCCGGGGCCGGGGCCGGGGCCGGGGCCGGGGCCGGGCGGAGGGCCAGCGCGTTGGTCTTGAGGCGCCCGAAGGTCCGGGTCAGTTGCTGGAGCGGGGAGTCGGGCGGGGGCCGGCGGTCGGGCAGGGGGCCGGCCGACTCCCGGTAGGCGGCCAGCGCCTCGTGGGCCTGCTCGGCGGCCTCCCGGTACAGGTCCCGGGACTTGGTCATCGCCTCCAGCGCCTCGGCGTACATCGCCACCAGCGCGCGCTCCCGGGCAAGTTCCTCCTCAAGAGTGAACAGGGTCCACCGTTCACGCAGGCCGGCGAGGGCCTCCCCGGCGCCGTCCGGCAGCGGCTTCTCCAGCGCCGCGAACCGGGTGACGGCGGCGATCAGCTCGGCCGGTTCGGAGCCGTCGAGGAAGACGCTGCGCACGGAGAACCCGGCCGCGTCGTAGTCCGCCGGGGCCGGGGAGCCGGGCAGCACCACGGCACCGCCGCGCGGCACCTCCACACCGGTGTCCCGCAGCGCCCAGTTCACCACGCGCAGCTGGTGCGGGGCCGCGCGGTGCTCGACCACCCGGTGCCGCAGACCCGGCGGCAGCATCCCCGCGAGCGGTGTCCGCCCGCGCTGGCCGGTGGTCATCGCCTCGTGGACGACGACCTGGACGCTCCAGCCGTCACCGGCGGCGTCCTTGAGCAGGCGCCGTACGGCCTTGTCGTCGTCCGGCAGGGGGTTGAGGCCGCGCAGCCGTCCGCCGGTGACCGGGTCCTGGTCCCAGTCGGCGCCCTGATCCGGCGGCCAGAACAGCGTGGCGGGCGACGGCCAGCGGGGGTCCCAGGGGCGCTCGGCCTCGGCCGCCAGCAGCCAGGCGCCCGCGTCCGAGAGGGTCAGCCGGGCCCGTACGGTCACCGTGTCCTCGACCCGCCAGCGGGCCTCGAAGACCCGCTCGTCCTCGCGGCGCTCCTCGGGCGGTTCCGTGAAGTCGTCGAGGAGGCCGTCGTCCTTGTGCCGCCGCAGACACCGCCGGATCACCTCCTCGGCGGCGCAGGAGCCGATGTGCCGGCCGTGGGCCAGCCAGATCGTGGGGGGAGTGGTGGGGCGGACGGTCGGCGTGATTCGCATGAGTCCTGGGGGCGACGGGGGCAGAGGCTTGTACCAGTATCAGCGTCTCTGCGCCCTCGGATGTCACCGGGGTGCCGCACACGGGGTGTGCGTGGACCGCCCCGGAGGACCGGCCTTCACACGTGGTCCCGTCCGGCTCGTGGTCAGGACAATGGCCGGTGCGCAGGGCCCGCCCGCCATCCGCATTGGGGCGGGCCCTGAGCTCATCCCTCAGCCGTGGTACTTGATGTAGCCGTTGCCGTCCGCGTCGGAGCCGCTCTTGGTGTACGAGTGCGAGTCGGCGCCCGCGCCCGTGGGCTTGTACAGGTAGATCGAGTCCTTGTCGTTGTTCCAGATGAAGTTGCAGTTGTCGCGGTAGACGACGTTGTTCGCGTCGGAGTCGTTGCCGTGTCCGCCGCGCAGCTTCACCTGGTCACCGGGCTGGAGATAGTGGTTGGCCGTGAAAGTGAACTTGTTCCCGGCGGCGTCCTTGACGCGGTAACCCTTGAGGTTGACCGTCTTGGTGGACGAGTAGTTCTTGATCTCCAGGTACTCGGCCTTGCTGTTGCCGGTCGTGCAGTTGTTGGAGTCGCTGCCCGGGGCGTCGTACTGCACGCCGCGGATCTTCAGGGCCGAGCTGTACTCGGCGGCCTGGGCCGGTACGGCGGCGAGCGCGGCCAGCGTGCCCGCGGCGGCGGCCGTCCCGATGAGCATGCGTATACGCATGACGAAGTCCCCCCTTGTGAAGGTTCAGTGAAGAACCCCGATCATATGTATCACTCGGGGCGCGGGGGGAGCAGTGCGCGCAGCAGGCCCGGGAAGGCGCCGTCGATCTCCTCGCGGCGCAGGGCGTTCATCCGGGACGTGCCCACGTAGTACTGCCGGATCAGTCCCGCCTCGCGCAGGACGTGGAAGTGGTGTGTGGCCGTCGACTTGCTGACCGGCAGGTCGAAGGTGCCGCAGGCCAGGTCCTCGCGGCCGGAGTACAACTCGGCGACGATCCGCCGCCGTACGGGATCGACCAGCGCCTCAAGTACCTGCTGGAGGCTGACCTTCCGGATGTCCGGATGTGCGGGAACCCGCTCCCGCCCGCCTCGTCGTGTCGCCGTCATCGCGCCCATCGTAGGTCACCGAAGTTCGACACCTGTCGAAGTTTGACAGCTGTCGTACTTTCGGTTTGGGTGGGTGACCGGTCAACCACGCTGTCGGACGGGGGAGTCGAGATGGTCAAGGCGGTCAGGTTCCATGAGCTGGGCGGGCCCGAGGTGCTGCGCCTGGAGGACGTGGACCTGAGGGAACCCGGTCCCGGAGAGCTGCTGGTGCGCATCGACGCGATCGGCCTGAACCGCGCGGAGGCACTGTTCCGCGGCGGCCACTACATCGAGCCGGTCCGGTCCTTCCCGGCCGGGCTCGGCGCGGAGGCCGCCGGAGTCGTCGAGGCGCTCGGCCCGGATGTGCATGGGTTCGAGCCCGGTGCGCCGGTGAGTGTGCTGCCCGCCTTCTCGATGAACGACCACGCCGTCTACGCCCAGCGCGCGATCGTCCCCGCCGCCGCGGTCGTCCACCGCCCGTCCGGACTCGGCCCGGTCGAGGGCGCCGCGGTGTGGATGGCGTATCTGACGGCGT
The DNA here is from genome assembly GCF_027270315.1 of Streptomyces cinnabarinus. Taxonomy (NCBI): domain Bacteria; kingdom Bacillati; phylum Actinomycetota; class Actinomycetes; order Kitasatosporales; family Streptomycetaceae; genus Streptomyces; species Streptomyces cinnabarinus. The sequence goes on from NZ_CP114413.1 coordinate 8,347,778, forward strand.
ACGGCGCCCTCGTCGAGGTCGGCCGGGCCCGGCCCGGGGACACGGTCGTCCTCACCGCGGCCGCCAGCAGCGTCGGTCTGGCGGCGATCCGGGTCGCCCGCCGGGTGGGGGCGGTGCCGGTCGCGACGACCCGCACCCCGGCCAAGCGCGAGGCGCTGCTGGAGGCGGGCGCGGCCGAGGTGATCGTCACCGGGGAGGAGAACGTCGCCGAGCGGGTGCTCGCCGTCACCGGCGGCCGGGGCGCCGAGTTCGTCCTCGACGCCGTCGCCGGACCCGGTGTCCTGGACCTCGCCCGGGTGGTCGCCCCCGACGGGACCCTCTTCGTCTACGGCGCGCTCAGCGGCGAGGCGACCCCCTACCCCGGGGTCGAACTCGGCCTGCCCGCGCTGAACATGCGCTCCTACACGGTCCACGAGACGACCCGGGACCCACGACGGCTGCGCCGGGCCGAGGCGTTCATCGCCTCCGGGCTGCGCGACGGCGCCTTCGCCCCGGCCGTCGACCGGGTCTTCGCGCTGGACGAGATCGTCGAGGCGCACCGGTGGCTGGAGGAGGGCCGTCAGATCGGCAAGATCGTGGTCACGGTCGCCCACTGACCGGGCGGCGAGCCCCAGCCCGGCCGCCCCGAACGCCCCGGCGACAGAGCTGGGGCCGGGTGGCATCCGGGTGAACACCGTGCACCCCGCGCACGGTCAGTAGCGCTGCGCCTTGGCGATCGACGCCGTCAGCTGCGGCTCGGGGGGCTTGCGGCTGATGGCGAGGGGCTGGGCCCGCTCCCCGGGCTCCAGGTCCTCCGCGCCGACGTACCGGGTCTCCACGACGTTGCCGTCGGAGTCCTTGAAGTCGACCTGGACGGCGTAGGAGGCGGTCTGGTCGGTGCTGTTCGTGATGTTGACGACCACGGCGAGCAGTCCGCCGGTGTCCGCCCGGGGCTTGCCGGTGAGGGAGACGTCGGCCGTGGCGTTGCCCCGCCCCTCGACGTCCTTCAACTGCTCCTGCGCGGCCGCGTTGGCGCGGGCCACCTCGGCGGAGACGGAGGCCTCGAACTCCGAGGCGCGCGCCGAGACAGACGACGCGACCGCGGACAGGGACGCCTGGACCGACTCGGCCAGCGACTCCAGCGCGGACGGCGCGGTGCCGGAAAAGTCCGCGGTGTTGGGAGCCGTACGGGTCCTGGTGGCCGCGGTGTCGCCGCTGTCGTCGTCGTCCGAACCGCACGACACGAGCGAGACCGCGCTCAGGGCGGCCACCAGGATTCCGGTCACCGCCATGGCCGCCGAACGTTTCCGGGACGGGCTTTTCGGTCGCAGGGGGCCTGTGCGCATGGCCGCTGATCCTTCCCATCGGGCTCTCACGTCCCCCCGGCCACATCGTGCACGACGTGTAGTGGGCCAGCCACTCGGCGCCGTCGGAGCCATGGACGACGAAGGGCCCGGGGCGCACCGCCCCGGGCCCTTCGTGTCGTACGGATCAGGCGCCGCTCTCGCGGAGCATGTCCTCGCGCTCGACGATCTTCACGCGCGCCCGGCCCTGGGGCTCGCCCAGCGCCTTCTCGGCGGCGTCCAGCTTGTACCAGCCCTCCCAGGTGGTGAAGCGGACCTCGCGCTCGGCGAGGAACGACTCCACGGCCTCGGGCTCGGGTGTGGCGGGCGTCTGGAGCCGGCCGCCCGCGAAGTCCTCCAGCAGGTTCGCCACCGTCTCGTTGGCGTCGCCCTTGGTGTGGCCGATGAGACCCACCGGGCCGCGCCGGATCCAGCCGGTGACGTACGTCGAGTCCAGGTGCTCGCCGGACTCCTGCAGCACCCGGCCGCCCGCGTCCGGGACGGTGCCCGAGTCGATGTCCCAGGGCAGCTTGGGCAGCTTGTCGGAGAGGTAGCCGACGGCGCGGTAGACCGCGTTCACGTCCCAGTCGGTGAACTCGCCGGTGCCCTTGACGTTGCCGGTGCCGTCCAGCTCGGTGCGCTCGGTGCGCAGGCCGACGACCTTGCCGTCCTCGCCGAGGATCTCCACCGGCGACTCGAAGAAGTGCAGGAACAGCTTGTGCGGGCGGTCGCCGGTGTCGCGGATCGCCCAGTTCTCCAGGGTCTTGGCGACCATGTCGACCTGCTTGTTGGAGCGCCGCTGGTCGATGGAGCCCGCGTCGTAGTCGATGTCCTCGGGGTTGACGATGACCTCGATGTTCGGGGAGTGGTCCAGCTCGCGCAGCTCCATCGGGCTGAACTTCGCCTGCGCCGGGCCACGGCGGCCGAAGACGTGGATCTCCACAGCCTTGTTGGCCTTCAGGCCCTCGAAGACGTTCGGCGGGATCTCGGTCGGCAGCAGCTCGTCCGCGGTCTTGGCGAGGATGCGGGAGACATCGAGCGCCACGTTGCCCACGCCCAGGACGGCGACCTTCTCCGCCTCCAGCGGCCAGGTGCGCGGCACGTCCGGGTGGCCGTCGTACCAGGACGCGAAGTCGGCGGCGCCGAAGGAACCGTTCAGTTCGACGCCGGGGATGCGCAGTTCGCGGTCGGCCATGGCGCCGGTGGAGAAGATGACGCCGTCGTAGAAGGCGCGCAGATCGTCCAGGTGTACGTCGGTGCCGTAGTCCACGTTGCCGAAGAGACGGACCTGGGGCTTGTCGAGGACCTGGTGCAGGGCCGTGATGATGCCCTTGATGCGGGGGTGGTCGGGGGCCACGCCGTAACGGATCAGGCCGAACGGGGCCGGCATGCGCTCGAAGATGTCGATGGAGACACCGGGCTCGGCGGCCACATCGGACTTGAGCAGCGCGTCGGCGGCGTAGATCCCGGCGGGGCCGGCTCCGACAATGGCTACCCGCAGGGGGCGGGGCATGATCAGGTTCCCTTCGAGCGATGACAAGCAACTCGACGGGAAGCCTAAGTTAAGGCAACCCTAAGTCGGTACGCGGGTCCGGTCTATGAGCTCATAAGCTGGGTTTATGAGCGGTTCCGGGCCGCACCGGGGCCGGGTCGCCGGGCCCCGATGCGGTTGATTCCAGGGGCGGTTCAGCCGATGTGGTAGCTGTCCCCGTACACCTTCCAGTCCAGCGGCGGGTTCAGGTCGAGGTTGCCCTGGCGCAGGAAGACGCGCTGGGCCGTGTCCACCCGGCTGGTGTCGCTGTGCGCCTCCTCCTGCTTCATCGCCCACACCCGGGCGTCGAGGAAGGCGTGCAGGTAGCGCACCTCGTTGCCGCCCTGGGCGGGCGGCCGCGCGCTCTGCAGGGCCCGCCTGCGGATGCTGCCGAAGCTGAGCCGGTCGGAGCCGCCGCCGTGCATGACGATGGCGTCGTAGTAGGCGAACTGTCCGAGCACACGCAGCCCGTCCGCCTTGCCCTGCCGTACGGCAGGGTTGAAGTACACCCGGTCCCGTTCGTCGTTCTGCGCCTGCTGGAAGGCGTGGTCCTGGGCCGCCCGGCGCCAGTCCCGGGGGTAGTTGGGGTCCAGACCGGCGTGCGAGTCGGTGCCGTCGACCGCGCGCAGCGCGGGCAGGTACTTGGCGAGCACGTTGCCGGGGCTGCGGTCGGCGTACAGCTCGACCAGGTCGAGCATGTCGCCGGTGCCGGAGCAGAAGCCGATGATCCCGGCGGTGTAGCCGCGGCCGTCGCCGATGTCCTCGATGTACTTGTACTGGGCCTTCCAGTCGAGCGAGGAGTTCTCCGCGCTCGACACCAGCTTCATGGCGATCTCCTTCTTCGCCGGGTCGTCGAGTCCGGGCGCGCGCACGGCGCTCGCCCGCGGGGCGTTGAGCAGGGGGATCGCGGCAGCCGAGACGCCGAGGGCGGCGAGCAGGGTGCGGCGGGTGGGGTGCCTCACGAGTACTCCAAGTGGTGGTGGGGGGTGGGGTGTTGGAGGTGCCTGGCACTGATAGGAAGGTTTACTATCAGATAGTCCGAGGCTTGCACACCCGTCGCGTCACAACTCCTTGCCACCGCCCTACGGCAGCGGCTGCTCCGCCCAGATCACCTTGCCCGCGGACGTGTAGCGGGTGCCCCAGCGCTCCGAGAGCTGCGCCACCAGGAACAGTCCCCGGCCGCCCTCGTCCGTCATGGCCGCGTAGCGCAGATGCGGTGAGGTGTTGCTGCTGTCGAAGACCTCGCAGATCAGGGTGCGGTCGTGCAGCACCCTGACCCGGATCGGGTCGCCGCCGTAGCGGATCGCGTTGGTGACCAGCTCACTGAGGATCAGCTCGGTGGTGAACGTCAGCTCGTCCAGGCCCCAGTGCGCGAGCTGACGGCTCACCGACGCCCGTACCTTGGCCACGGCCGCCGGATCGGAGGGGATCTGCCACTCCGCGATCCGGCCGGTGGGCAGGGCCCGGGTGCGGGCGACGAGCAGGGCGATGTCGTCGCCGGGACGGTCCGGCAGGCGGGCGTCCAGCACCGTCCGGCAGGTCTCCTCCGGCGAGCTGCCGGCCCGCTCGAGTGCCGCGCGCAGCAGCTCCAGCCCCTCGTCGATGTCATGCTCGCGGTCCTCGACCAGCCCGTCGGTGTACAGCACGAGCCTGCTGCCCTCGGGCAGTTGGAGCTCGGCCGTCTCGAACGGCAGCCCGCCGAGCCCGAGCGGGGGACCGGCGGGCACGTCGGGGAACTCGACGGTGCCGTCCGGCCGGATCAGCGCGGGCGGCGGATGACCGGCCCGCGCGATGGTGCAGCGCCGGGACACCGGGTCGTACACCGCGTACAGACAGGTCGCCCCGGTCACCGGCGCCGTACTGCCCTCCGCCGCCTCGTCCTGGTCGATCCGGGCGACCAACTCGTCCAGCAGTGCGAGGAGTTCCTCCGGTGGCAGGTCCAGCGCGGAGAAGTTGTGCACCGCGGTCCGCAGCCGCCCCATGGTGGCCGCCGCGTGCAGCCCGTGCCCGACCACGTCCCCCACGACTAGGGCGACCCGGGCGCCGGACAGCGGCAGCACGTCGAACCAGTCGCCGCCCACCCCGGCCTGCGCGGGCAGATAGCGGTAGGCGATCTCCAGGGCGTTCTGCTCGGGCAGGGTGCGCGGCAGCAGACTGCGCTGGAGGGTCACCGCCATGTTGTGCTCGCGGGTGTAGCGGCGGGCGTTGTCGATGGAGACCGCCGCCCGCGCGACCAGCTCCTCCGCCAGCTCCAGCTCCTCGGCGTCGAACGGCTCCGGCTTCTGCGCCCGCCAGAAGCTCACCACGCCCAGCACCAGCGCCCCGGCCCGCAGCGGCACGGCGATCAGCGAGTGGATGCCGTACTCCACGACCTGCGCGGACCGCTCCAGGTCCTGCGCCTGCCAGCCGGGCGCCTCCGCCAGCCGCGGCTCCAGCACCGCCTGTTCGTTGTCGAGCGCGCGGGCCTGCGGCGAGGTCTCCACGAACGCGATCTGCTGGCCCACCGGATACAGCGGCGCGTCCTTGCGGATGCCGCTGGAGGCGGTGCGGCGCAGCGGGGTCACCGTCTCGGCCTGGCCGCCGCTGAGCACGGAGCCGAACAGGTCCACGGTGACGAAGTCCGCGAACCTCGGCACGGCCAGCCCCGCCAGTTCCTCGGCGGTTCGGGTCACATCCAGACTGGTGCCGATGCCGACACCGGCGTCGTAGAGCATGCTGAGCCGCTCGCGTGCCGTCTCCGCGCGGCCGGACAGGGCCCGCAGCTCGGTGGAGTCGCGCAGCGTCGCCACGCTCCCGGACGGGCCGCCGCGCAGGTTCGTCGGCCGCTGGTTCACCGCCAGCAGCCGCTCCTTGACCAGGTGCACCTCGTCGGTGGCGACCCGGCCGGAGTCCAGCAGCTCGGCGGTGTCCGGGGCCAGCCCGAGGTCGGCGACATGGCGGCCCTCGGCGTCGGCCGGCAGGTCGAGCAGCCGGTGCGCCTCGTCGTTGGCGAGCAGCAGCCGGCCCTCGTCACCGACGATGATCACGCCCTCGCGGACGGCGTGCAGCACCGCGTCGTGGTGCTCGTACATCCGGGTCATCTCGTGCGGGCCGAGGCCATGGGTCTGCCGCAGCAGCCGTTTGCTCACCAGCGCGGTCCCGCCCGTGGACAGGGCGAGGGCCGCCGCGGCCGCGCTCAGCAGCAGCGGCAGCTGCTGGTCGGCGGTGCCGCCGACGGTCGCCGTGGTGATCCCGGCCGACACCAGGCCGACGACCTCGCCGTTGTCGTCCTCGATGGGCACGACGGCCTGCACCAGCGGCCCGATCGTGCCGATGATCTCCTCGGTCACGACCTTGCCCTCAAGGGCGGGTTCGATGGTGCCGACGAACTGCTTGCCGATGCGGTCCGGCTTGGGGTGGCTGTAGCGGATGCCGTCGGTGTTCATGACGACGATGAAGTCGACCTTGGTGTCCTCGCGGGCCGCCTCCGCGCGCGGCTGGAAGACCGACGACGGGTCCGGGGCGTCCAGGGCCTCGACGGTGCCGGGCGCGTTGGCGAAGGCCTGGGCGACGGCGACGGAGCGGTTGCGGGCCTCGCGGGTGCTGTCGTGCCGCACCTGGAGCACCAGCGCCACCACCGCGGCGACCACCAGCAGCAGCACGATGACGACCTGGAACAGGAAGACCTGGCCCGCCACGCTGATCCGGCTCAGCGGTGACCGAGGCCGCCGGCCGTGCTTCGGTGGGTGTTCGGTGTCCGGCACGCTCCCCGCGCGCACTCCGCGGGCGCGGTCGGGCGCACGGTGGGAGCGCTGACCGCTGCGGCGACGGAGCGACCGGGCCCCACGACCCGAGAGTCGGACCATGAGCCATGTCTACACTGCCGGACCCCAGGAGGCGAGAGGCGTCACATACTGTGACAGGCGGTTTCCGCTTTCCCGTCAGGTCTCGTGCCCGGGTTCGGAGCGCCGGGTGGCGAGCAGCAGTGCGATGTCGTCGGGCCGGTCGGCGGTGTGCCGGGCGGTCGCGGTGAGCCGGTCCGCGATCTTGGCCAGCGACTGCCCGCCGGGGCAGCCGAGCGGGGCGCCGGACCTGGCCAGCGCCACCCGCAGCCCGCCGATGCCGTCGTCGATGTCCCAGCCGGGCCGCTCCACCAGCCCGTCGGTGTACAGGGCCAGCACCGCGCCCGGGTCGATGACCAGCTCCGTCACCGGGTACTGCGCCTGCGGATCCACCCCGAGCACCACCCCGCCGGGCAGATCGACGCGGTGCGTACGGCCGTCCGGGCGGCGCAGCAGCGGCGGCAGATGTCCGGCCCGCGCCACCCTCGCCACGCCGGTGACGGGGTCGAGGCGGATGTAGCAGCAGCTCGCGAAGAGCCCGGAGTCGATGTCGATGAGCAGCCGGTTGGTGCTGCTCATCACCTCGTCGGGCGGCCGGTCCCCGAGCGCGAACGCCCGGACGGCGGTGCGCAGCTGGCCCATGGTGGCCGCCGCCTGCACCCCGTGCCCCTGGACGTCGCCGATGACCAGCGCAAGCCCGTCCCCGGCGGCGACGACGTCGTACCAGTCCCCGCCGATCTCCATGCCCTGGGTCGCGGGCAGGTATCGCCCGGCGGTCTCCATCATCGGGTGCGCGGACAGCCGCCGGGGGAGCAGGGCCTGTTGGAGGCCGCGGGCGAGGGTCGCCTCGCTCTCGTAGCGCTGGGCCTTCTCCATGGCGTGGGCGATCAGCCCGGCGAGCGCGGTGAGCGCGGCCCGCTCCTCGGTGCTGAAGCTGCGGGGCCGGTCGAAGCCGAGGATGCAGGAGCCGACCGGGCGCCCGGAGGCGATCAGCGGCAGGAAGGCGCGGGCGCCCTCGGTGGCGTCCAGGGCGATGCCGGGGTAGGCGTCCATGAGCTGCTGCATCGAGTCGAAGAACAGGGGGCGGCCGTTGGTGAGGGTCTCCACTCCGGGCAGCCGCTTGTCGAGCCCCACGCCGTCGAACGGCGCGAGGAACCCGGGCGGGAAGCCGCTCTCCCAGGCCAGGAACAGATGGCGTTCCTGGAGCAGGTAGATCGCCAGCCGGCGCCCGCCGAACGCGGGCAGCAGCTCCCGCATGACCACCTCGGACACCTGGCGCGCGGTGACCGCCTCGGTCAGCGCGATGGCCAGCACGATGGGCCGGTACAGCGGTGCCATCGACGCCTCGGCGGCCGTCTCGGCGGTCTCGGTGACCTCGGCCGGGGTGTCGGCGGGCGCCTCGGAGACCCGGTGCGCCGGACGGACCGTGCAGGTCAGCAGGTCAGGGCCGGGGTGCAGGGACAGGGCGAGCCAGTCCCCGGCGAGATCTCCGGAGGGCCGTCCGACGTGGAAGTGCACCGGCTCCGGCGACAGCAGCGCCCCGCGCATATGGTCCTCGCAGGCGGGCTGGGCCAGCCACGGCACGGCGTCCCACAAGGGTTTGCCGAGCAACTGCGGCCGGGACCGCCCCAGCAGCTCGGCGGCGCGCGGGTTGGCGTAGACGACGGTCCCGAGCCGGTCCAGCGCGAAGACCCCCTCGGGGAGCAGATCGGCGGCGGTGTCGGCCGCCGAGCCGGGGCCCGGGTCGAGGACGATGCCGTGCACCACCTGGCCGCCGGGGGTGCCGGGAGTGCCGTCGTAGGACGCCCAGAGCTCCACCAGCCGCAGCGCGCCGTCCGCGCCGCGCACATACAGCGGCAGCGGGGGCGGCCGTCCGGCGGCGGTGTCCCGCAGCGCGGCCAGCAGGGGTTCGGTGTCATCGGGGGCCACGGTGCCGGCGAACGCGCGCTCGCTGCCGGCCCACTCCTCGGGCATCGCCCCGAGCACCGAGCGCAGCCGGTCGTCGGGGGCCACCGCATGCGTGGCGGGGTCCCAGGTGAAGCCTCCGGCCCGGCCGGACGGGCGGACCGCGGGCGGCCGTACGCACAGCGGTTCGCCGTCCCAGGACAGGGGGCCGTCCGACGCGTCACGCAGTTGCCGGGCCAGCGCGTCGGCGATGCGTGTCAGCCGCTCCCGCTCGGGCAGCAGCTCGGTGGCGTCCGAGGCGGACGGGCGCAGCACGGTGAGCACGCCGTACGCCGTCGTGCCGGCCGCGACGGGCACGTACAGGGAGCCGAACTGGAAGGGCAGGCTGGCCGCGAACTGGGGGTAGCGGCGCATGGTCTCGGTCGCGTTGGCGAGGACCACCTCCACGCCGAGCCGGTGCGCGTCTGAGACCGGGAAGGGCCGGTCCACATGCAGCCGCCACCAGGGCCTGAAGAGCCGGCCGGGCAGTCCGACTAGTGCGGACAGGCGCAGCAGTCCGGGCGTGCTGGAGCGCAGATACACCCCGGCCGCGTGGCCGTCGGCGGCCCTGATCGCCTCCAGCGAGGTGTCGATCAGCGACGCCGTCGGCCGCCCGGGTGTCAGCTGAGCATGCTCGGCGCTCCCAGTCATCGGCCCCTACCTCGTCCGTGCGCCGTCCCACGGGGCGACACAGCAAGAATGCGCCAAAAGGCCCGCTCGCCGCACCCGGGAGGCGCAAAGGCCCCTGTGCACGGGCGCGGGCCGGTGTCGATGTGCGGCGCCGCAGCATACCGGCGGCACGGTGCGGTGCGTCCAGGGTGCGTCAGGGGTGCGCTCGGCGGGGCACGGCTTCGAGCACCTGGAAATGCGTGGGCGCGAGCGGCTCACTGACGTCGGTCAGTTCCAGACCGGCGGCGGCCAGCAGGTCGGCGTACTCCCTCCGGGTGCGTTCCCGGCCGCCGACCATGACCAGCATGTTCAGATCGCTCAGTACGGCGCTCAGCCGCGCCGCGGGCCCGTCGTCGTCCGGCAGGACCGCCTCGATCAGCAGCAGCCGCGCGTGGTCCGGCATGGCCCGGCGGCAGCGGCCGAGCAAGGCGTGGGCCCGCTCGTCGTCCCAGTCGTGCAGCACGTTCTTCAGGACGTAGGCGTCCCCGCCGGGCGGTACGGCGGTGAAGAAGTCGCCGGTGGTGACCGTGCAGCGGTCGGAGACCCCGGCCGCGGCGAGCACCAGCGCCGCCTCCCGCACCCCGGTCGGGGTGTCGAAGAGGACGCCCCGGCTGCCGGGGGAGGCGGCCAGCAGCGCGGCGAGCAGGGTGCCGTTGCCGCCGCCGACGTCCACGACGGTACGGAACCCGGAGAAGTCGTACCCGGCGGCCACGGACTGGGCCGCGCCCCGGGCCAGCTCCGCCATCCCCGAGTTGAACAGGGCGGAGAGATCGGGGTGCCCGCCGATGTGCCCGAACGCCGCGGTGCCGAAGACCGACTCGAACGCCGTCCGCCCGGTCCGCACGCTGTGCAGCAGTTCCCCCCACGGCCGCCACACCACCGGGGAGGTGAACAACGCGGCGATGGCGCGGGCCGGGGCGTCGGCGTCGGAGCGGAGCACCTCGCCGAAGGAGGTGAGCGCGAACAGGTCGGCGGCGGTGGGCCGCTCCACCAGCCCGAGGCTCTCCAGCGCCCGCAGCAGCCGGCGCAGCGCGTCCGGGTCGGTGCCGGTGGCCTCGGCCAGCTCGGCGCAGCTCATCGGGCCGGCGGCCAGGACGTCGGCGAGGTCGAGGCGGGCGGCGACGCCGACGGCCTGGGCGGCCATATGGCCCTGGATCAGCTGTAGCGCGCGGACCTGGTCCTCGGCCCGGGCCCGCGGGGCGGTGGATGTCTCCCTGTTGTTCACGGCTGCGCGTCCCTTCGGATCCGACGGTTGTCTCCGGGCGACGTGCGGGCCTGCGCGGGCACGGCTCGGGGCGTCATCGCGACCGGCGACGATGGCATCTAGGGCTCGCGCGCGGGTGGAGCGGGCGTGAAGGCGCTGGTGGGCTACGCCCTCGGGCGCCCCAGGACCGTGTACAGGCCCGCCGAGACAGGCCATGCCCACGGGCAGCGCGAGATCCGGGCCGCCGAGGGCCACCGCGCCGGGGACGTGGACGCCGCCGGTGTACCAGAACCGGCTGTGGCGGGTCTCGTCCGTCAGGGCCGGGCCGTCGTAGCGGTTGCGGCGCAGGACGATGTCGGTGGCGTAGACGGCCACGCTGGGGCCGAGGAGGACCACGGTGAGCTGGAGGACGTTGCCGACGGAGTCGAGGAAGTCGGAGACGAGCAGCCCGTACAGGGTGAGGCCGGCCGCGCGGTGCCGTCGGCGATGACGCTCAGCGAGCGGCGAACGCGAACGGCGACAGCCTCGCCTTCTACGGCGAACTCGACACGGCTGGGGAACTGCCGCTGCGGCTGGTCCTCGGCTCCGACTGGCCGATCGCTCCCTGTCCGCCGCTGGGTGTGATGGCCGGGGCGCGGCATCGGCGACCGACTCGGGATCTGACGGGGGCGCCGCATGGGGCGGAGCAGGCGCTCAGTGGGCTTGAGGCGCTTCAGGGGATGACGGTGAATGCGGCTTGGGCGGCGGGCGAGGAGAAGGAGGCCGGGCGGATTCAGGTCGGGTACCGGGCTGACCTGACTGTCCTCGCGGCGGATCCGCTCACTGTGGACGCCACCGATCTGCCGGACCTGCCGGTGCGGCTCACCGTTGTCGACGGGAGGCCGACGTACCGCGACGTGAGTCTGTGACGATCACCGGCTCAGGGGTCAGAGGGGGTGGGGCGAACGTTCGCGGCCTGCGGCCCCTTCGCGCTGTCGGTGACGCTGAGGCGGACCCGTTGGCCCTCGTCCAGTGTGCGGTAGCCGCGCATGTCGATCACGGAGTAGTGGACGAAGACGTCGCGGCCGTTGTCCAGGGTGATGAAGCCGTAGCCCTTCTCCGAGTTGAACCACTTGACGGTGCCTTCCTGCTCGCCGGCGGTGTGCGGGGTGAAGGCGGGGTTTCGCACGAGGAGGACGGGGTCGTCGGCGGCGTAGTGCCGGTAGATCGAGATGCTTCCCCGGCCGTGGTTGGCGATGTCGACCAGGCTCAGGAATTCGGGGCCCCCGGGGATGCCCCTGGTGAGGGTGCTGGTGATCTCGCGGGTGAAGGCATGAGGTGTCTGCCCGGAGCGCTGTCGTTTGGTCAGCAGCGCCCAGCTTCCACCTGGGCTGACGCGAGGTGCGAACCAGGACCAAATGCGGTCCGGGTCGTGGGTGTCGGCATCGAGGAGGAGCACCTTGAACTGGGCCGGGCTTTCGTCCAGGAGGGAACGAAGCCGCCTGATCGAGAGGGCGGTTGTCGGGATGCGTTCGCCACGGGTGTCGGGAAAGGTGAGGAAGGCGTCGTCGGTCGTTTCCAGAACATGGCCCGTGTAGTACATCAGGAAGGTGTGCTCGGCCTGCATGGCCCTTTCGGCGAGTGGGACATCGAGTGTCTCGACCAAGTCGTTCCAAGCGACTCTGATATTCCGGGCGGCGAAGATCCCGTCCTCGTCGTCGGACCCCAAGGCGGACGCCAAACTGAACACAGGATCCGCCGCGCCCGGAAGGTCCGGGAGGTCTTCGTAGCTGTCGGCTCCGATGAGTACGGCACGAGAGCGAGGTGGGTCGATGAGACCTGGGGGCGATGACTGCTCGGACGTGGGTACGACGGGGATCGCGGGGAACGTGATCCGCGTGGCCATGAGCGTCAATGGCTCGTGGGCGAACGACACCGCCCCGATCACCGTCCCGTACAGATTGACGACGGCTGCCCCAGGAGTGGGCCACAGCGCGGAGACGACGGGTGTCAGGGAGAAGTCGTACGCGGTGGCGTCGGTGACCCGGCAGCGGAGCACCGTCAGTTCGGTGCCTCGCTCGCCGTCGAGGCCGACGACCAGGACCTGCTCTCCGGCTGCCGGTGAGGAGGCGGCAGGCACCGGCGTCACGCTCGGCAGTGCCGCGCGGGGGTTCATGTGCAGGTAGGACAGAGCTGTCTCCGTGGCCGGGCGCAGGAGCCGCGCAGCCACGACGAAGTCGCCGTGATAGGGCCACACACGCAAGGGCTCGTCCCGGGTCGCGCCGGAGGGCCGCGTAAACGCCGTCACCACCAGCCCGTCGTCCGACAGGCGGATTCCCGAGCCGACCGGGTTTCCGCTCTGGGTCGAGACACGAACCAGCCGTTGCTCGACGTCCTTGATGAGCTCTCGGATGACGGCAATCGAGTCCGGGGAAATGTCGTGGAACGCGAAGGAGTTGTCCAGGTACCGGCCCACTTCGGCCAGACCTCTCTCCCGAGCGGCCTCCGCCAGTGCGGGAAGGGAGTCACGGTCGGCGAAGCGCGCCAGCACCCCCCAGAGTTGCTCCGGCGGGTGAATGGACGGCACCTCCACCCGGTCGACGTCTTCCATGAAGTGACTGAGTCGGTACCAGGCCTCCCTGCGTGAGGTCCGGAGCATGATCAGCGGTTCGCCCGCCACGGGTTGGCACACATAGGTGAGGGCTGCCGACATCGCCTCGGGGGTCAATTCCTCCCGTCCGTACTCGGGGAGATAGACCTCCGTCGCGGCCGTCAGCAACTCGCGCCTCAGGTCCGGGTCATGGCCCAGCCGTCTGATGTCCAGCGCCGCCCGGAGCAGGGCTCGGGCGACCGGCGGTGCCACTTCGATCCGCCGCAGGGTCTCGGAGTCCGCGCTCCAGGTGGGAACGCGTACTACGTCGACGCCGCTGTCCGCGGGCGGCAACTCCAGGTCTGCGGCGGTGGTTTCACCGAAGACCACGATCGGTCCCGATGCCGAGTGGGGCAGGGCGTAGGCAGACGCGAGGAGGGGGAAGCGGTCGAGCAGCACGACGGAGCGAGGGGGCAACTGGGCTACCCGCGCGTTCAGTTCCGCCACGTCTCGCGGCTCCCACCACGTCCAGTCGTCCGGCAACGCGGCAACCGCCCGCAGAATCGCCGTCGTCTTTCCCGCGCCGGGCTCGCCGACCAGCACCGTGAACGAGCTGTGCCCCTCCATCGCCCGCGAGATCACCTCGCGAAGCCGCTCATCCAGGTCCCGCACGACATAGTTCGGCAGGGTCGGAACCTCCCGCACCAGGTCCGCGATCCGATGCCACCGCGGCTCGGCCGCCTGCCCCGCCTCTCCCGCCTCCACTCGCGCCGCAAACGGTGAAGCCCCCTCGACAACCCCCCGGTTGCCGCCGGCACCCACCGAACCGCGCCCCGCGAGAAAGTCACCCCCGCTGCTGGCCCCCCGCTCACTGACCCCGGCCCCCATCTCCCGCCGCACGACCTCCTGCACCGAGGTGATGGCATCCCGCCGCTGCCCACCGAGCAGGGCCGCCCGAACCCCGGGCCGGAAGTCGAACGGAACGCTGTCCGGGTCGGTGGTGTCCTCCCGGGCCCATGAGGTGAGGAGACCACCCAGCGCCACCTCCGCCAGATGCCCGTGCTCCGATTCCGGCAGCATGATCTGGCGGACGAGGTTCATGACCGGGAGGCTGAGGGGTACGGCGGACAGGTAGCCGGCCAGGCGCTGGGCGACCGGTGATGCCCCGGCCCTGAACCGCCTGAGGACGTCGTCGACCTCCTCGGTCTCCCCTGCACGCCGTTCACGTGACGTGAACTCCTCCGGAACCCGGGGGACCGACAGGCACTGCACCCGCATCCACTGCCCGTTCCCCGCCACCAGCTTCGCCAGGACCGACACCGACGCGGCCCCGGCCTCCACCACCGGAACCGCGATGCCCTCCTGCACGGGGTGCCGTCGGCGGCGGCTGCGCGTGGCCGGGCCCTGCCGCCAGGAGGTGTTCGGTGCGGCGGGTCCGACCGAACGGACCAGGACCGCCCGGGGGCGCACCGCGCCCCGGTCCCACAGCCGGCGCGGCAGCACATTGAGCAGCGCCACCGGACCGTGGGTGGACCACTGCCGCAGCATCCGCGCGACCTCGGCCCCGGCCCAGCCGCTTGCCACCGTGTCCGTGACCACCAGGACCAGCCGGTGACCGGACGGGTCGGACACCTCCTGCACACTGCGGCACTCACCGGCCGGGGTGCGGGAGACGGACAGTGGGTCACCGGCGTCCGGGTCCGTGCCGCGCAGATACCAGGTGCGGACATCCCGGAAGATGCCCGTCTGTACGAACACCCGCCGCAGTTCGGCCACCAGGTCATGCCAGAGCAGCATCGAGTGGTGGGCGTCCACCACCAGCGCGAGGTCCAGCCAGCGGCCTCGGCGCGGGCGCAACACCGGGACGGGCAGGCGCTGTTCGACGGTTCGGCGGACAGTCAGTTCCTCGTCGAGTTCCAGATCGACGTCGTGGCAGTCGGTCTCCCCTCGGCCCGTGCTCCGGCCCAGCGGACGCAACGCCCGCATCAGGGCCAGCGGATCCCGCAGCGACGCGGCGCGGCGGACGCGGACCAGGTCGATGCCGTCGCGCGACGGACCGGGCGCGTCCGTCACATCGGCGGCGTTGTAGAACTCCTGGGTCGGCTCGGCAGCCGCCCCGCCCGGACCTGTCGTGGGGGGCTCGGGCAGCGGCGGGGCATCGAAGGGCTCTTCGTCGGCGTCCGGCAGGGCCCGTACGTCCGGGACTCCCGGGCCACCGATGCGCGCCGCCAGCCAGAGGATGTCCGCCAGCTCCTCGGGTCCGGCTCTCTCGCCGGACTCGTTCAGAGCGCGGAACAGATCCTCGATCACGCCAGCGGCCCCGTCAGCCGTTGCAGCACGGTGTTCAGGAAGCCAGTGCGCTCCTCCGGAGCGGACCACGCGCCGTTCAGCCGGAGCTGTACGGCGTTGAGGAGCTGGTCGGTGGCCAGATCGCCCTCTGTCCGGCGGGCGATGAAGTCCTCGATGAGGTCCTGGTAGCGGTCCTCACCCGTCGACTCGTCGAGCTTGAGCCGCTTGCGGACGATCCGCGTCAGCTTGTCCTCGCCGGGCGGCTCCACATGCAGCCGGATGCAGCGGCGCAGGAAGGGCGGCGGGAAGTCGCGCTCGCCGTTGCTGGTGAGGACGACGATCGGGAAGGCGCGGCACTGGACGCGCCCGCCGTCGATGCCGACCCGCGTCTCCGGACCGTCCTGGGTGCCGACCCTGACCCGGGGCTGCCGGGCGGCGATCCGGGCCAGCTCGGGGATCTCGAAGGAGCCCTCCTCGAAGACGGTGAGCAGGTCGCCCGGCAGATCGATGTCGCTCTTGTCGATCTCGTCGACGAGCAGCACCCGGGGCCGCTCCTGCGGCAGCAGCGCGGTGCCGAGCGGCCCGAGGCGCAGATACGGTGCGATGGTGCTGCCCGAGGAGCGGGGCCGGTGGCCCGGCTCACGGCGGCCCGGGTTGCCCCGGCCGGATTCCAGGTGCCGCAGGTTCGCGTCGTGCAGCCGCCCGATCGCGTCGTACTGGTAGAGCCCGTCCCGCAGGGAACTCCGGCTCGTCACCGGCCAGTGCAGTACGGGGCCGAGTTCCAGGTCCGCGGCGATGCTGTGCGCGAGGGTCGACTTGCCGACCCCGGGTTTGCCGGTGACGAGCAGCGGTCGACGCAGATACAGCGCCGTGTTGACCGCGTCCACCTCGCTCTCGTCAGGAACGTATCCGTCGCCGCGCTCGTACGTCTCCGTCCACGCGGGTCCGGAGGTGGTGGGCGGGGTGTACTCGGGATCGGGCTCGCCCTTGAACTCCCGCCACGGTGGACGGTGTTCGTCGAGACGGGCGCGCTTGTCCTCGACCGTGCCCGTGCCCCGGTAGACCCACCAGTCCTTGGCGGCTTCCATCCGACTTCCTCTCGACGGCAACTGATTCGACTGCTGGCTCGACGACCGGTTCATGAGGACAGCGACCGCCTCGCCGGAACGCGCCCGGGGTCGTCCCAGAGCAGGGCGAGCGGGCGGCGCTTGACGCGCAGGCGCCTGAGCGCGTCCGGCAGTGCCGCCACATCGAGCACGTCCGGCTCCTCCGCGCCCAGCGCCTTGCGAAGGGATTCGTCCGGGGCGGGGGAGGAGCGGGGCCAGACGGCGATGGGTATGCCGCCGTCGAGTACCGCACCCAGTGCGTCCATGACCAGGGGGCCGGTCACGTCGGCCAGTACGCAGACCGGCGACGCGTCCAGTTGCAGTTCGTCGGCGAGGCCCTCGGCCACATCCGCGTCACCGACCTCGTGCACGGCGTCCGGGTGCCGGCCGCCATGGGTCTCGTACCACTCCCATTTAGTCCGCCACGGGTCCTCGGCCAGTCCCAGGCGCTCCTCCGGGCAGCGCAGCACGACCTCGTACCGGCAGCCGAGCGGTGTGGTGCGGTCACCGCGTCCGGTGGGGACCTGCCAGGTCTCGAACGGTTCCTCCAGCAGCTCGTACGGGACGTGGAACTCGATCCGCTGCGGCATGGACGCACGGTGGGCCAGCAGGTGGTTGCCGAGGACGGTGCGTACGGCTGCCAGCCCCATCGGCTCCTCGTAGTCGCCCACGTTCTCGAAACGATCCTGGTACGACCACAGTTGGAGCCAGAAGTCGTCGTCGCCGTCGGGGGTGAGGCGGATGTGCAGCGCGGGCCGTTCGGCGGGTTGCGGGGGAGCGGGAGGAAGGGGGTCCGCGCCGAGGCGCTCAAGAGTGCGGTCGACCCATGCCTGCGCGTCCGCCGCCCACTCGGGGCGCCGGGAGCGGGACGCCAGGTGCTGGATGAACGGCAGCGCGAGCGGGACGGCGCGGCTCGTTCCCTGGCGGTGGTCGAGGTCGCGCACGATCTCCGTGAGGTGCGGTGACGGCAGCTTGTGCTCGGCGGGCGGGACGCAGCCGGTCACCTCGAAGGCCCAGCGGTAGGCCTCGTAGGTGTACGAGGGTGTCTGACAGCCGGTCAGCACCTGCCCGAGTTCCTTCCAGGCGGTGTGGTCGAGGGCGGGCGCGCCGACAGGTGCCGTGGAGTCCGTCCAGTGGTCCCCGTACAGGGGCGATCCGTCCCAGGACCTGGCGATCTCGAACTGCGGCTCCTGCCACGCTGTGCCGTTCGCCTTCATCATGGCGAAGTCGCCCTGTACGGCCTGGGCGATGCCGACGAGATCCCGGACCGCTTCCGCCGCCGACCGGTCCTCCAGGCGCTTGAGCAGCGTGTCCGTGAACAGTCCGGCCTGTAGTTCCGTGAGGTTCCGCGCTGTCTCGCCCGGCCGTGCCGCATACAGCACGAACTGCTCGCGCTGGGGCGTCGGCAGGCCGACCGGGTATTCGACCTTCACGAAATCCAGCTTGGCCTGCCGCGTGTCGATCCGGCAGGCATCGCCGATGGCGACGAGGTGACGGAAGCGCCCCCGGCGCACTCTGCTGGACCGCCACCAGTGCAGCGCCGAGGTGAGGTTGAGAGGGGTGGTGGCACCGGCCGTGGCGTCGGCGTAGGGGAGCAGCAGTTGGTGCTGGGGGTCGAGGAAGCCGTGTCCCGCCCAGTAGATCCACAGCAGGTCACCGTCACACCGCGGCAGGTCCTCGAAGAGTGCGTCCATGACGTTCTTGCCCGTGGCCGGTTTCGCCGCCGTGCCGGCCTGGTTCCCGGCCAGCGGCGACAGCAGCAGCCGTAAGTTGTCCTGCGGGACGCCGGCCGTGCCGGTGAGCCAGTCGGCGAAGCGGACGGCGTCGCGGGCCGGGCCGGACAGGTCCAGGCCGGTGTTGATCTCGTAGGACTCGATGCCGACGACGAGGGCGAAGGTGCGCTCCGGGGCGATCGGTGGCTCGGCGGCGAGGGGCGGGGCCGTCACCGCAGCGCCTGCGCGATGCGCTCGAAGACCGGCTGGAGTCGCCAGTAGGCGCTGTGCGAGAGGGGAAAGGGCTGGCGGCTCCGGACCTCGTGGTCGGTGACCCGGGCGTCGTCCGGGAAGACGGGCTCGGCGAGGTAGGACAGCAGATCCCTGCGGTCGTAGATGTTCAGCCACGGGGGGAAGCCGGAGGGCAGTGCCGCTCCCGGCTCCAGTCCGGCGAGGGCGCCGAGTTCGTGCAGGAACGGGGCCTGGGAGCCCACCGTGACCAACAGGCGTACCGGCAGCGGTGGTTGGCGCCGGGCCGCCAGGGCGAGGGTGTCGACCAGGGCGATGCCGCCGAGGCTGTGGCCGATGAGGACGGGGGGTTCCGGGCTCCGGCCGATCACCTTCTCCAGGTGGGCGCGCAGATGCTCGCCGCGGGCCTGGTAGCGCAGGATGTCGCCGATCTCGGACGCCTTGTCGGAGGTGACCTCGCCCCGCTTGCCGTCCAGCACGGATTGCGGCGTCAGCCGCTGCGCCAGCTTGAACAGCACGCCCGCCGTGCGCGTCAGTACCCCGCGGCCGATGCCGCCCAGGCGGTCGCCCAGCACGTCGACGAGCTTGTCCCGCTCGTCCCCGGTGCACAGGGTGGTGTCCCGGGCCTCGGAGAGCAGCACCGCGACGACGGCCCGGCCGGTGAGCCGGACGAGTTCGGCGGCCGTCGCGTCGTCCTCGGCGGCGAGCACCGCGTCGTGGAACTCGTCGGAGTCCGCCACGGTGTCCAGGGCGTACCGGTAGCCGTCGGCCAGCCCGGTCTCCCGCAGCAGTACGGCGAGTTCGTCGCCGGGATCGAGGTCGCGGGGCAGTTCGCCCAGACAGTCCCGCACCGCCTCACCGGCGGACCGCAGTCCCGGCAGCCGGAACACCTCGGCGCCGTCGTCCTCGTCGTCCTCGCCGCTCCCGCCGCCGAGTTCGGCCAGCACCCTCAGTTCGCAGAGCGGATCGGTGAGGAGCAGCAGCCACTCGGCGGTCTCGGGATCGTCCTCGACGTCCGCCGCCGCGAGGGGCCGCAGGCCCGGCACGGACGCGCCCCCGGCATGGAGCGTGGCACCGAACTCGGTTCCCCAGTAGCAGGGTTCGACCTCCGCCTCCGGGAACCGCATCAGCAACCCGGCCTCGACCTGCCGGAACAGTTCGTCGAACCGCTCCCGACGGACACCGGTCCCGTGAACAAAGACGAACCTCATGCGTCCCCCGCCCCCGACGTGCTCGTGCGGTAGGAGAATAGTCCGTCGGCACAGCAGGTGGCAGGCGGTCCGCGGACGCCGTCAGACCTGGATCTCCGCGGCCGAGCCGACCGGAAGCCAGTGGAAGCGTGCGCGGATGTCGGCGGGGGCCTTCGCCAGTTCGGCCTCGACCGTGCGGCGGCCCTCGTGGAAGTGGGACCAGCCCTCGTAGTGGACGGGCAGGGCTGTCCGGGGGCGGAGGACGCGGCACAGGTCCACCGCTCTCGGCGTGGTGAGCGTGTAGCGCAGCGGGCCGGTCACCGGGAAGCGCACGCCGCCCAGGTGCAGGAGCGCCGTGCCCACGTCCAGGCGCCGGCCCACCTCGCGGACACCGTCGTACAGGACCGTGTCCCCGGAGATCCACAGCGCGCCGTGCCGCTGGCCCGCCCAGCGCAGCGCGAAGCCCGTGACATCGCCGACGACCGGGCGGGACAGGGGCGGGCCGTGGCGGGCGGGGGTGGCGGTGACCTCGATCGTGGGGCGGTCCGGGTGCTCCAGCCGCCGGGTCGTCCACGGGACGAGGCCACGGGCGTTGCCGCCGAGGCGGCGGGCGCCCGCCGGGGTGGTGAGGACCAGGCCGGCGGTGGGCAGCAGGGACCGTCCGGCCGTGTCCAGGTTGTCGGCGTGGTGATCGTGGGTGAGGAGTACGGCGTCCAGCGGCGGGAGTCCGGCGGCGTCGACGGCCGGGCCCGCGGTCTTCCGGGACGAGGTGCCCCAGCCGAAGGAGTAGCGGCGGCCGGGCGGGTCGAACGTCGGGTCCGTCAGCAGCCGCCAGCCGGCCGCCTCGATCATCGCCGTCGGACCGCCGATGTGGGTGATGCGGACCTCGGTCATGCACGAACTCCTTCCCGTGCCGGGGCGGCAAGGCCCTGCCGCCCCGGCGTGACGGTCTAGCGGGCCTGTGCCAGCGCCCAGTCCAGGGCGTGGTCGGCGACCTCCTCCCAGCCGGGGGCCGCGGGCAGCAGATGCGGCATTCCCGCGAACTCCCGGATCTCGGTGACCGTGTTCGACTTGTAGTGCCGGGCGTTGGACTGCTGCACCTTCGGCGGCATCAGATGGTCCTTCTCGCCGGAGATGAACAGCAAGGGTGCGCGGGCGTCGTTGTGGTAGTCGACGTACGTGCTCTGGTGTCCGGGGCGCAGCGTGGCCAGGGCGCTGTCCCAGAAGATGGCGCCGGAGGCCGGGATCGCGTACCGCTCGTACAGCGCCCGGGACTCCTCCTCCGGGAATGTGTTGGTGAAGGCGTAGTGCCACTGGTCGAAGGTCAGGCCGACCGCGCGGTGCCGGTTCGCCGGGCTCTTCAGCACCGGGAAGGCCGACTTGATCTGGGTCAGCGGGACCACCGCGACGCCCTCGGTGGGTGCGGAGTTGATCGCCACGCCCGCCGCGCCGTGACCGCGGTCGAGCAGCAGCTGCACGAACACGCCCCCGGCGGAGTGGCCGATGAGGATGGGCGGCTTGTCCAGGCCGCGGACCAGGGTCTCCAGGCTCTCGACGATCTGCGCGACGGTGACCTTCTCGATCGGCGTGGTGTCGGCGTTGAGGGACTCCACCTCCGCCAGGAAACCGGGGTAGGCGGGGGCGAGGACGCGGAAGCCGCGTTTCTCGTAGTGGGTGATCCAGTGCTCCCAGCTCCTCGGGGTGACCCAGAAGCCGTGGATGAGGACGATGGTGTCCGGGGTGCTCATGGCCTCTCCTCGATGCTCAGCGGGTGGCGCGGTACGCGGCCTCGATGTGCCGGACGACGGTGTCCGGACGGGACATCATCACGACGTGCGAAGCGCCCCTGGCCTCGACGACCTTGCTCTTGGCGCGCTCGGCCATGAAGCGCTGCGCGGCGGGCGGGATGACCCGGTCGTCGGTGGCGAGGACGTACCAGGACGGCACGGTGTTCCACGCCGGGGCACCGCTCAGTCCGGCGAGGCCGTCGACGCTGCCGGGGCGCTGGGCCGTCGCCATCACCCGGGTCTGCGCGCGGGGCAGGTCCTGGGCGAAGACGTCGTGGAACCTGGCGGGGTCG
This sequence comes from Streptomyces cinnabarinus, assembly GCF_027270315.1. Lineage (NCBI taxonomy): Bacteria > Bacillati > Actinomycetota > Actinomycetes > Kitasatosporales > Streptomycetaceae > Streptomyces > Streptomyces cinnabarinus. Next base: position 8,369,464 of record NZ_CP114413.1, read on the forward strand.
ATGTAGCCGTCCAGGCCGGGCTGTTCCGCAACGGGGATGGGGAAGGGCCGGCCCACGAGGGCGGGCTCCAGCTGGCTGCCGGGGAACCGCCCCGCCAGTTCCAGCGCGCTCTCGCCCTCGTCGGGCGCGAAGGCGGCGACGTAGACGAGGGCCTTGACGTTCGCGTGGTCGCGTCCGGCGTTGGTGATGACCGCGCCGCCGTAGGAGTGGCCGACGAGAATGAGCGGGCCGGGGAGGGTGTCGATGACGCTGCGGACGTACGTCGCGTCTCCGGCCAGGTCGCGCAGCGGGTTGGCCGGGGCGATCACCGGGTAGCCGGCCTTCAGGAGCCGCTCGGTGACGGCGCTCCAGCCGGAGGCGTCCGCGAAGACTCCGTGGACGAGGACGACGGTCGGTCTGGTGCCGGAGTGCGCCGAGGCCGGGGCGGCGGTGCCCAGGGTGAGGGCGCCGCCCGCGGCGAGCATCCCGCCGAGCACGCGACGGCGAGGGTGACGTTCGAAAGCCATGCGAAGTCCCTTCCGGGGATCAGGAGTTGAGGAAGTCGAGCAGGTCCGCGCCGAGTTGGTCCCTGTGCGTGTCCGTGATGCCGTGCGGGGCGCCCGGGTAGACCTTCAGCGCCGCGTTCTTGATCCGGGCCGCCGATGCCCTGCCGCCCACCTCGAAGGGCACGACCTGGTCGTCGTCGCCGTGGATGACGAGCGTGGGTACGTCGATGGCGTCCAGGTCGGCGCGGAAGTCGGTGGCGGAGAAGGCGGCGACGCACTCGTAGGCGCCGCGGTGACCGGCCTGGAGGCCCTGGCTCCAGAAGGCGTCCCGGATGCCCTGGGAGACCTCGGCGCCGGGCCGGTCGTTGCCGAAGAACGGCCCGTCGGCCAGGTCCCGGTACAGCTGCGAACGGTCGGCGAGGGAACCGGCGCGGATCGCGTCGAACGCCTCGACGGGGACGCCTCCCGGGTTGTCGTCGGTCCTGAGCATGAACGGCGGTACGGCGGAGACCAGGACGACCTGGGCGACGCGCGCGGTGCCGTGCCGGCCGACGTAGCGGGCCACCTCGCCGCCGCCGGTGGAGAACCCGACGAGGGTGATGTCCCGCAGGTCGAGCGTGTCGATGAGGGTGGCCAGGTCGTCGGCGTAGGTGTTCATCTCGTTGCCGTGCCACGGCTGGTCGGAACGGCCGTGGCCGCGCCGGTCGTGGGCGATGACGCGGTAGCCGTGGCCGGCCAGGAAGAGCTGCTGTGCCTCCCAGCTGTCGGCGTTGAGCGGCCAGCCGTGGCTGAGCACGACCGGCCGCCCCGTGCCCCAGTCCTTGAAGTGGATCCGGGTGCCGTCGGCGACGGTGACGAAGGGCATGCGATCACTCCCGGTTGCGGTGGGGATGTGCGGCACCGCGATCGTTGTCCGACCCGGGGGACACGCGAACCACGAGCGGCGCGTAGTCCTGACCCGGGTCAGCCCGTCAGGGCGTGGGCGAGGTGGCGTCGGGAGGTCACGTCCAGCTTCCGGAAGACCTTGCGCAGGTGGTAGTCGACGGTGTTGGCGCTGATGAACAACTGGGCGGCGATCTCGGCGTTGGTGGCGCCGTCCGCGGCGAGCCGGGCGATGGTCAGCTCCTGCGCGGTCAGCGGGCTGCCCTCTCCGGTGCGGGCCGGGCCGACGCGCTCCCCGGTGGCCGCCAGTTCCTGGGCCGCGCGTGCCGCGTAGGCGACGGCCCGCATCGCGCGGAACAGGGTCAGCGCGGCCCGCAGCTGCTCGCGGGCGTCCCGGCGGCGTTTGCGGCGGCGCAGCCATTCGCCGTAGTGGAGGTGGGCCAGGCCGAGGTCGGAGTCGGTGCCCGTGCCGGACAGCAGCTCCACGGCCCGGCGGTAGAGCGCCTCTGCGCTCTCCGCGGGGGCGAGCAGGGCCTGGGAGCGCGCCAGGACGCCCAGCGCCCACGGGGTGCCCGCGGCGGTGGCGCGGCGCGCGAGGGCGCGCAGGGCGGTGTCGGCCAGGGCCCGGTCACCACCGCGGGCGCCGGTCTCCACCAGGGCGGGCAGCAGCCGGGAGTGCAGCCCGAGCGCGTCGTGCCGGACGATCTCGTGCGCGAAGGGCAGGGCCCGGGCGTAGTCGCCCCTGCCCAGGGCCAGCACCACCACGCCGCTCTGGGCGAGGGACTCCATCGCGCCGTTGCCGAGCGCGCCCGCCGTCCGCAGCGACCGGCGCAGCTTGTCCTCCGCCCCCTCGTCCTCCCCGTGCCAGGCCAGCAACTCCGGGTTCCGGGAGATCTCCCACTGGGCGCCGCTCAGCCCCATCGCCGTACGAATGTGCTGACTCTCCGTCACCAGGTCGTCGGCGGCGGCGAGATGGCCGAGGGTGGTCTCGGCCATGGCGGCGCAGAACAGGATGGTGTCGAGATGCCACAGCGCCCCGGTGCGGCGCGCGACGGCGTCGGCGCGCCGCAGGAGCCGGGTGCGGGAGTCGTGGTCCCAGACGAGGGTGGAGTACCAGACGCCCAACTGGAAGCCGCGCAGCACCACTTCGTCGGCGGTGTCCGGGGCGAGCAGGGCGGTGAGCGCCTCGCGCAGCCGGGGTACGGCCGGTTCGTAGCCGTCGTGGGCGAGGGCGGCGAAGGCGTGCAGCAGCCGGTCGAGCGGGGTGGGCGGTCCGGCGGCCGGGAAACGGGTCCGTACCGCCTCCGCGATCTCGGCGGTGGTCGACGCCGGAGCCCGGTGCCGGGCGGTCAGCGTCCACTGGGCGGCTCGCAGCAGCGCCTCCCGGGTCAGCTCAGGCGCCCGCGCCCCGATGGCCGTCGCCGCGGCCAGGCACAGGGCGGCCGCGCGGGCGTGGGAGTCGGGCTCGCCCAGACTGTTGAGGACTCCGGCCCGCACCAGCAGGGCGCGGCCCCTGGCCACCTCGTCCAGCAGGCCGGTGTCGACGCCGTCCAGGAGCACCTTCGCCTGGAGCGGCGCGCCTGCGGTGAACGCCGCCTCCGCCGCCGCGAGTTGTCGTCGGGCGCGGGCGTCCTCGCGCGGGGTGAGCTCGGCCGCCCGGGTGAGGAAGGTGGCGCGGGCCGCGTGGCCGCCGCGCGCCCCGGCCCGGTCGGCGGCCTGCGCCACCTGGTCGGCGACGGCGGCGTCCGGGCCGGGCGCCGCCGCGGCCCGGTGCCAGGCCCGCCGGTCGCTGTCGGCCAGATGATCGGTCACCTCGGCCAGCGCGTGGTGCACCCACCGCCGCTCGACGCTGGTCGCCCCCGCGTACACCGCGGAACGCACCAGCGGGTGCCGGAACTCGGCCCGGGCGCGCAGCACCACGAGGCGTACGGCCTCGGCGGGCCCCGAGGCGTCGTGGCCGATGCCGAGCCGCTCGGCCGCCGCCGCGATGTAGCCCAGGGCGCCTGCCGGTTCGGCTGCCGCGAGCAGCAGCCAGGAACGGGTGGGCGCGGGCAGCTCGCGCACCTGCCGCAGGTAGTGCTCCTCCAGGCCACTGCCCACCGGCAGCGGCTCGGGCAGGGCGAGCGCCCCGGACAGCTGCCGGGCGGACAGTTCCCGCCCGAGGTCGGTCAGGGCCAACGGGTTGCCGCCCGTCGCGGCCACGATCCGCAGCCCGACCCGGGTGTCCAGCGGCCCGGCGGCCACCGACCGCAGCAACTCCAGCGCGTCCGGCGCCGCGAGGCCCTCGACCTCGGTGACCGGCAGGCCCGCGGGCGCGTCGAACCCGGAGCGCAGCGCGAGCACCAGACCGACGCTCTCGGCGTGCACCCGGCGGCCCACGAAGGCCAGCACGCCCAGCGAGTCCGGGTCCAGCCACTGGAGGTCGTCGACGCAGGCCAGCAGCGGGCGTCGCTTCGCGGCCTCCGCCAGCACGGTGAGCACCGCGAGCCCCACCAGGAAGCGGTCCGCGGGCGGTCCGTCGTCCAGTCCGCAGGCCACCCGCAGCGCCTGATGCTGCGCCGGGGGCAGGGCGCCGGGTTCCTTGAGGTCGTCCAGGAACGGCAGCAGCAGCCGCTGGAGCGCCGCGAACGCGAAACCAGCCTCCGCCTCCACGCCCGCCACCCGCAGCACCAGCAGATCGGCGGCCTCGCCGGCCGCGTGGTCGAGCAACGCCGTCTTGCCGATACCGGCGTCGCCCCTGAGCAGCAGGACACCGCTCAGCCCCTGACGCAGATCGGCGAGCAGTCGATCGAGATGTCCGCGCTCTGCGGATCGGCCTGCCAGACGCACGCGCCACACCCCTCGCCGTGCAGAAGGCACGCAAGGGCCGTATCCGTGCGGATCAGCCCTCACCGTGACCAGCCGTCATGAAGCGACTTCGGGAGGAGCATCGCACGGGCCGACACCGCCGACTGTGCCCTGTGTGCCAGGGCCTTGCCCCTGGGTGCCAGAGCCGACCTCGAACTAGCCGTGACCCCGGTCAGGCGATGCGGTGGACCAGTTGGTCGGTGAGTTCGTAGCGCGCGCCGATTATGGCGAGGTCACCGGAGGCGACCTTGGCCGCGAGGTCCGGCTCCGCGGCGAGGCGGCCGCGGACCAGGCGCACGTTGGCGTCGATCGTCGCGTCCACGCGCGCGTCGCCCTCCTTGGTGTGATCGATGACCGGGCTGATCTGATCGGCTATGTACTGGATGTGCGCGGGGAGCCGCTCGCCGCTCTCCTCGGCCTCGACCGCGGCGCGCACGGCACCGCACGACTGGTGCCCGAGCACCAGCACCAGCGGTATGTCGAGTTCGAGCACGCCGTACGCGACACTGCCGAGCACCGCCTCGTCCAGCACCTCACCGGCGCTGCGCACGGTCATCAGGTCCCCGAGCCCCTGGTCGAAGACGAGTTCCGGCGGGACACGGGAGTCGATGCAGCCGAGCACCAGGGCGAAGGGGTGCTGGCCGGTGACCAGTTCCTGGCGGACGGCGCGCGTCTCGTGCGGGTGCTTCTCGCGGAAGGCGCGCCAGCGCGCGTTGCCCGCGGCCAGTTCGCGCAGCGCCTCGGCGGGGGTGGCCGGACGTGGTCGGGATCTCGGTGCGGCTGTCGCGGGGGAGACCCCGACGGTGAGGCCGGCGCCGAGGGCGGCAGCTCCGGTGAGCGCGCCGCGCAGCAGGGCGCGGCGGGCGGGCTGGGACTCGGCGGGCCGCGGGGCGCCCGCGGGAGAATCAGAGTTCACGGACAGAACGTACGTCCGGATATGCGAACGGATGGCCGCCCAACTCAATCCTGGACGGGACGTGGACCGCCCATGGTGAAGTGTTGATCGGTTCTTGGTGAGCGCCGCCAACTGCGCCTGCACCTGCTTGTTGTTCAGCTCAGACGAGCGGCGATGGCATGTGCGCACTCCAGCGACTCGGTGTGTGTCGTATCCACTTCCAGGTCGTAGATCACGTGCTGGTGCACCACATCCGCCTGCATCGCCGCCATCCCTGCGGTGCGATCCCCCCGCGCGATCTCCCGGCCCGCGGCGACGGTGGCGTCGCACCGCACCCCGACCCACAGGACGTCGATCCCGCCGAGCGCTTTCTGCCAGCGCTGCTGGGACGCCGCCCCGCCGAGGAACACGTCGTCGACGATGATCCGGGCGCCCGCGTGGACCATCGCCGCGATGCCCTCCGCCCAGGCCGCCTGGAGCGCCATGAAGTCGCCCCCGACGCTCACCCCGCCGTCGGCCTCGAAGGTGATCCCGCCGTCCGAGGAGCGCATGCTCGCGGGCAGCGCCTCCACGAACGAGTCGACCCCGAACGCCAGCCACGGATCGGGCAGTACGGCCTGAAGACACCGCACGAGCCCGGACTTCCCCGAACTGGAGCCGCCGTTGAGAATGATCACCTGAGTCGTCACCTCGCCACGGTAGGGCGGCTGACGCGCGGCACGAAGCGAATTTCGGATCGGGGGAGCGGTGAACACCGGTGCGGGGTCGTCGCCCAGGGGCACGCCTATGCCGTCGGCCGGCCGGCGAGGTCCCGGGCGTCCGTGCGATCCACCAGGACTTCACGCTGCGCATGTGGGTGATCGACACACTCGGACCCCATTCCGACCGGAGTCCGACTGGACCGGCTCCTCAGCCACTTGAAGCCCGGACCTACGCGCGATCGGCTTCTCCTGTGGACCGAGACCCGCCGTCTGCTGTCCTGACCGCATGACGCAGGGCGTCCCGGCAGGCCTCGACCGCGGGATGGCGGCTGCCGCCACGCCGTACGACGGTCAGGACGCGGCGGGTGCGCTGCCCGCGCGGGAGTTCCCGCAACGGGACGGTCGGTGTACCGCCGTTCCACACGAGACGGGGCAGGAAGGCCGCCGCGTGCCGCTGCTCGACCAGGCGGAGGTGGAGCAGGAGATCGGTCGTCTCGAACCGTACGTCGGGTTCGAACCCGGCGTTCCGGCACAGCGTCAGGGCCCAGTGCCGAGCGGCCGTGCCCTCGGGCTCCAGCACCCAGGGGTGATCGGCCAGCGAGCGCAGGGCCGCCGTAGGGCCGGCCGCGTCCGCCGCTGTCGGCGTCGCGAGGTGGAGGGGGTCGTCGAGCAGATCCTCCGCTTCGAGTCCGGCAGGGCGCGCGGTGGGGTTGCCCGGGTACTCCTCGGCGAGGACCAGGTCGAAGTCGCGGGCCTGGAGGGCCGGGAGCGCCTTCTCCGGTTCCAGCTGGGTGACGTGCACGCGCAGCCGCGGATGCCGCTCGCGCAGCAGACCCAGCGCCGTCGGGACCAGGGCCAGGGCCGCCGTCTGGAACGAGGCGACACGCAGGGTGCCGGTCAGCTCCGACAGCGAGGCGGCGATGTCCGCCTCCGCACGCTCAAGACGCTCCAGCACCGCCTCCGTGTGGGCGACGAGGATCTCGGCCTGCTCGGCCAGCCGCACCCGCCGCCCGACCGGCTCCAACAGCTTCACCCCGACCTCGGACTCCAGCTGCGAGAGCTGCTGGGAGACGGAGGAGGGCGCGTACGACAGGGCCGTCGCGACGGCCGCCAGCGTGCCGCGGTGCTTGAGCTCGCGCAGCAGCCGCAATCGGTGCAGATCAAACATCGCCGGAGCCTCATCGGTCGGATTCTCCGACGATTGTAGTTCGGAAACATTCGCTGGACCGATGATGAGCCGGAGCCGGACCATGGACACGTGACCGCACACCACCCCGCACCCCCATGGTTCGCCCACCCCGGCGCGCGCACCTGGCGCTGCGCCCCGCCGCCCGCCGAGGTCCGCGCCTTCCACGCGGCCCTGCCCGGCTACGCACCCACACCACTCACCGAACTACCTCAACTGGCAGCGGAGTTGGGTGTCGGCAGGGTCTTCGTCAAAGACGAGTCGGACCGCCTCGGGCTGCCCGCCTTCAAGGCGCTGGGCGCGTCCTGGGCGGTCCACCGCGCGCTGGCCGAACGGAACACGAGTGGCCCGGTCACCCTGGTGACCGCCACCGACGGCAACCACGGCCGAGCGGTTGCCCGCACGGCACGGCTGCTGGGGCAGCGGGCCCATGTCCTCGTCCCACGGGGCGTGCACCCGCGAGCCGTCGAGGCCATCGCCGCCGAGCGGGCGCAGGTCACGGAGGTCGCGGGCCCGTACGACGAGGCCGTACGCCTGGCAGCGGCGGCGGCCGAAGCGCCCGACGCCGTCCTGGTCCAGGACACCGCCTGGCCGGGGTACGAGCGGATCCCGGGCTGGATCGTCGAGGGCTACTCCACCCTGTGTGCGGAGATCGACGAGCAGTTGGGCGGGCCGGCACCGGACCTCGTCGCCGTCCCGGTCGGCGTCGGATCGCTCGCCCAGGCCGTGGTCACCCACTACCGCAGCCGCCCCGCGGACCGGGCGGCGCCCGCGCTCCTGTCCGTGGAGCCGGTGGCCGCGGCCTGCGTCCTCGCCAGTCTCGGCCACGGCGAACCCGTCGGCGTCACCACCGGCGCCACCACGATGGCCGGGCTGAACTGCGGCACACCGTCCAGCCTGGCCTGGCCCAGCCTGCGCGACGGGCTGGACGCGGCGATCGCCGTCACGGACGCCGAGAGCGCCGGTGCGGCCGCCCGGCTGGCCGAACTCGGTGTCTTCTCGGGCCCTTGCGGAGCAGCGGCGCTCGCCGGTCCGCGCGCGGCCCTCACCGGCGTGGGCGCGGACGAACGCCGTACGGCGCTGGGCCTCGCGGCGACCTCCGTGGTCGTCCTGCTGAACACCGAGGGTGCCGCCGCCAACCCGCACTCCACGGCATGCTGACCCACCTCGCCGCCGCGCTCGGAGTCCTGGGGCTGCTGACGGTCGTGCCCGGCCCGGACATGGCCGTGGTCACCCGGCGCGCTCTGCTGGCGGGACCGGAGGACGCGCTGCGGACCGTGGGCGGGATCGCGAGCGGGCTGCTGGTGTGGGGCGCGCTGGCGGTGGCCGGACTCGCGGCCGTACTGGCCGCGTCGCCGACGGCGTACCTGACGGTCAAGCTCCTCGGCGCCGCGTACCTGGTGTTCCTGGGCGCGCAGGCCCTCTGGCAGCACCCTCACGCGACCCCGGCGGACACCGCCGTGCCGATCGCCGGAGGCCCCTGGCGAACCGGCCTGATCAGCAACGTCCTCAACCCCAAGATCGCCGTCTGCTACACCGCCCTGCTGCCCACCCTCGCCCCACCCGCCCTGCCCGCCGCCTGGGCGATGACCCTCCTGGTCCTCCTCCACGTCGCCCTCACCTGCGCCTGGCTGGGCGGCTGTGTCCTCCTGCTGTCCAGGGCCGGGCCGCTGCTCGGGAAGCCCGGCGTCCGCCGAGCGCTCGCGCGCATCACCGGCGTCGTGCTGATCGCCTTCGGCATCGCGGTGGCGACGACGGCGAGCTGATCCGCCCGAAGGGCCGCGCATGCCAAGTGGCCTCGCTACTATCGGAGTTGCTTTCCATCGATCGGGGGGACCCTCCCGCGGCGCGCTGTTCGACGAACGCGCCGCCGGGGGGAACCGGATGGGAGGTGAAAACTATGGCCGACGACAAGTCGACCAGGACGACCGGGCTCTGTGCGGACATGGCCAAGCGGGTTGTTGCCGCGTTGAGCGCTCGCGCGATGTGGGCAGCGATTCTCTACCTGCTGCACCGAGACGTGTGACGTCCGGGGTCCCGATCCGACCCCCTGGGCCGGGACCCCATTCTCTCTTCCCCATTCGCCTGAATTCGGATCGCGTGGCGCCACGGCCCGCTGGCAGGCTGCCGTCATGGAGCACGTGGAAGTACTGCTGATCGGTGGACGGGCAGGTGTCGGCAAGACGACGGTGGGATGGGAGGTCTCCGCCCAGTTGCGGGCCGCCGCGGTCGCCCACGCCGTCATCGAGGGTGACTACATGGGCCAGATCCATCCGGCCCCGGACGGCGATCCGCACCGCGCGGCCATCACCGAGAGCAACCTGACCGCCGTCTGGGCCAACTACGCGGCCCACGGCTGCCGACGCCTGATCTACACGAACACCGTGAGCGTGCTTCCCGAGGCGACGGGGATGTTCGAACGTGCGATGGGGGCCGGAGTGCGCCTCATCCGTGTGCTGCTGACCGCCTCCGACACCACGGCCGAGGAACGCCTGCTCGGCCGTGAACTCGGCTCGGAGCTGGCGGGGGAGATCGCCGGCAGCCTGCGCAAGGCACGGCTCCTGGACGACCGGTCGCCGACGGAGACCCTGCGGCTGGCCACCGACGGACGGCTCGTGGTGGACATCGCCAAGGAGGTCGTGGCGGCCACAGGCTGGGCCACCATCGACGATTTGGCGGAGCGGCCGGTCGTACCGTAGGATCGATCTTGAGCCGGTCGCCGCAACGCTAAGCAACCGGCACTGCGTTGGTGGTCCAAGGAAAGACGTCCCGCTTCCTGCGGGGAGATGCAGGTGCAAGGCCTGCCCGGCGCTCAGATATATGGCCCGTCCCGAATTTCGGGGCGGGCCATATGTGTTGTTCCCCTCCCTGCTCGTGCCCGTCGGTAAGATGATGCATCAACTAGGCTGGGTCGTCGAAGCTCCGGAACCCGAACAAGAAGGTGCCGCCGTGGCCACGACACCGGCTCGCCTGCTCATCGACCCGCCCCGACTCGTCGCGACGGATCTGGACGGCACGCTGCTGCGCGGAGACGGCACGCTCTCGCCCCGTACCCGGGCCGCCCTCGCCGCGGTCGAGCGGGCCGGAATTCCCGTCGTGCTGGTCACGGGCCGTCCGTCACGCGTCGTGGACGCGCTGATCGAGAGCATCGGACCGCACCACGTGATCGCCGCCAACGGCGCCGCCGTCCACACCCCCGACGGATCCCTGGCCCTCGCCTCACCGCTGTCACCCGCCGAGGCGACGCGACTCGTCACGGGGGTGCGTGCCGCGGTCCCCGGGGTCTCCTTCGCCGTCGAGTACGACCGGGACTTCGGCCATGAACCGGACTACCCGACCTGGTCGTTCGGCGCGGACTCGGTCGAACTCGTCGGCACGGCCGAGGCGTTGGTGGCCCGGAACCCGGCCGGCCCCCTGCTGAAGATCCTCGCCCACCACCCGACCCTCCCGCTCGGCGACTTCTATGAGCAGGCGCGGCGAGCCGCCGGAACCGCCGCCGAGACCACGCACTCCACCGGGCTGTCCCTCGTGGAGTTCAGCGCGCCCGGCGTCACCAAGGCGACCACCCTGATCGACTGGAGCGGCCGACTCGGCATCGCCGCCCATGAGATCGTGGCGTTCGGCGACATGCCCAACGACCTGCCCATGCTCACCGCGGTGGGCCACTCCTACGCCATGGCCAACGCCCACCCGGACGTCCTGGCCGCCGCACGCCATCGCACATCCTCCAACGAGGAGGACGGCGTCGCCGAGGTGCTGGAAGGATTCGTCGACGCGCTCGTCCCGTAGGCAAGGGAGTCAGCGGGACTCCACCGTCATCCGCAGCGGCGCGCGGAACGACAGCAGGCCGAGCATCGGGTCGTCCGCCGCCGGCACGAGCCGCGCCGACGGCAGGCGGCGGGCCGCCGTGCTGAGGGCCACGGCCGCCTCCGTGCGTGCCAGGGACGCGCCCGGGCAGCGGTGGCGGCCGACGCCGAAGGCCAGGTGCTGCCGTATGTTCGACCGGTGCGGGCACATGCGGTCCGGGGTGTCGAAGACCTCCGGGTCCGAGCCGCTGCCCAGGAGCAGCAGCAGTAGCTGTGCGCCCGCCGGGAGTTCCACCCCGCCCAGCTCGACCGGGCGCGCGGTGACCCGGCGCCACGACGTCACCGGGGGCTCACGGCGCAGTACTTCCTCCACCCAGGCCCGCGCCGAGTCGTCCTGCGAGGCGACGCGGGCCCACATGCCGGGCTCGGTCAGGGCGTGCCGCAGCACGGTCGCGATGAGCTGGCCGGTGGTGGACTGCCCGGCGATGAAGACGAAGAAGCACGCGGCGACGGCCGTCTCCACGTCCAGCCGCTCGCCGTCGGGCAGCCGGTGATCGGTCAGGGCCCGCACGAAGGAGCCGGGGCGGGCCGACCCGCCGGCCACCGTCTCGGTGAGCCACTGGTGGAACTCGGCCACCAGCGCCGCCAGTTCGAGCTGACGCTCCGGTGCGGGGCGGCCGTAGAACAGTTCCAGCGAGGCGTCGCTCCAGCGGATCAGCGTCGCGGTCGGTACGCCCTCGATGCCCAGGAGCTCCATCAGCACGCGGCACGGCAGCACCTGGGCGAAGGACGTGAACAGATCGCAGCGGCCCGAGCCGTCGAGCCGCTCCGCCACTCCGTCCAGCAACTCGTCGGCGATGCGCTCGATCACGGGTACGGCGGCGGCGACCCGCTGGGCGTTGAAGAACCGCGTGACCACCCGGCGCAGCCCGGGGTGGGTGTCGGTGCCGTTGTTCGCCAGGGCGACCGGGAGGTTGAAGCCCGCCCGTGCCAGCACCCTGAGCGCGCCGAACGAGAGCGGGGTGACGGCGTGCTGGGCGTTGTCCGGCAGGAAGTCGCCCGGCGTGAGGAGCACCTGGCGGATGTCCCGGTGACGGCTCACCAGCCACAGCCCGGTGCCCGCGTCGAAGTGCACCGGAGCGTCGGAGCGCAGCGCCTCCAGCCACGGGTACGGGTCGCGGGTGAAGGTGTCGTCGAAGAGGTCGACCGCGGTGCTGCCGGGTGCGGTTGCGCCCAATGCCGGGGAAGTCACGGTCCGGGACGCTAACACGTGCTCGCGTGGTTACTGCACGTATGTGCGGCGCATCACTCCAGCTCAGGCGGTAGGTCCGGATCCGCCGCCCGCGCCGCCGCGACCGTCCGCCCGCGCTCCGTCTCCGGGAAGCGCCGGAGCATCGCCCGCAGCTCCGCCGCCTCGACGTTGGCACCGAACGGCTCGGTGCCCGGCTCCAGCCGTACGCCCGAGGCGAGCGGGCCCGCGACCACGGGATCGAAGCCGAGCGCGTCCACGAGACGCGAGACGGTCGAGACGTCGTCGGGATCGTCCCCGGCGACGGCAATCGCCTTGCGGCCGGGTGCGCCGACGGGCCGGGCCCCGTCCTCCAGGTCGTGGTACCCCATGTGGTTGAACGCCTTCACCACGCGCGCACCGGACAGGAACGCCTGCACGGTCTCGCTCGACGAGGTGCGCGGGTCGGTGAGGTCCGCGCGGACGCCGTCCACCTCCCACCAGTAGTTCATCGCGTCGACGACGAGCTTGCCGTCCAGTGCCTCGGCCGGGACGTTGCGGTGCTTGCCCAGGGGGAGGGCGAGGACGACGACGTCCGCCTTGGCCGCGGCCTGCTCCGCGGTGACCGGGACCGCTCCGGGGGTGAGCACCTCGACGGTGAGGGCGATCCGCGCGGGATCGCCGGAACCGGCGATGAGCACCCGGTACCCGGCGGCGACGGCCAGCCGGGCGAGCACGGTCCCGACCTTCCCGGCGCCCAGGATCCCGACGGTCCCTGACTCGGTGATGGCCATGTCTGCTCCGTTCAGGCGAGGCTCAGGCGAGGAGGTCGCGGACCATGGGGATGACCTTGGTGCCGTACAGCTCGACGGACCGGAGGCGGGCGCTGACCGGCTGGGCTCCGGCGGTGTAGATCAGATCGAACCGGCCCACGCCGAGCGCCTTGACGGCGCGGGCCATCTTGCGGGCGACCGTCTCGGGCGAGCCGATGTAGAGGGAGCCGTGCTCGATCTCCGCCGCGTACTCCTCCTCGCGGACCGGCGGCCAACCCCGCAGCGCGCCGATGCGGTCCCGCATGAGCTTGTAGTGCGGCCAGTGCACCTCGCGGGCCTCCTCGTCGGTGTCCGCTATGAAGCCCGGCGAGTGCATGCCGACCGGGTGGGCGGTGGTGCCGAACTGGTCGGTGGCGCGCTGGTACAGGTCGACGTAGGGGGCGAAGCGCTCCGGGGTGCCGCCGATGATGGCGATCATGAGCGGGAAGCCGTAGTGCGCGGTGCGGATGACCGACTGGGGAGTCCCGCCGACCCCGACCCAGGTGGTCAGCCGACCCGACTCGGTCTTGGGGAAGACATCGGCGTCGTCGAGGGCGGCGCGCTGGGTGCCGCTCCAGGTGACGGGCTTCTCCTCCAGCAGCTTGGCGAAGAGCTCGATCTTCTCCTCGAACAGGACGTCGTAATCGCCCAGGTCGTAGCCGAAGAGGGGGAACGACTCGGTGAACGAGCCCCGTCCGAGGATGATCTCGGCCCGGCCGCCCGAGAGCGCGTCCACGGTGGAGAAGCGCTGGAAGACGCGGACCGGATCGTCGGAGCTGAGCACGGTCACGCCCGAGGAGAGACGGATCCGCCCGGTGCGGGTGGCGATACCCGCGAGGACGGTCTCGGGGGACGAGATCGCGTACTCGGGGCGGTGGTGCTCCCCGAGGGCGATCACATCGACGCCGGTCTCGTCCATGAGGACGGCCTCGTCGACGACCTGCCGGATGGCGCGCGCGTCGGACACGAGGGCGCCGGTGTCGTCCTGCGGCACATCGCCGAACGTGTCCAGACCGAAGACGAGATCTGACATGGCTGGCTTCCTTCGTGAGGGGCCGGAGGGGCATCTGGTTGACGCGTCAATCATCACGCGGTCTACTTGATATGTCAACCAAGAGGACGGTGAGCCATGGACGGGCGACGCGGGGCGCTGCCGACCACCCAGGAACTGCGCATCTGGCGCGACTTCATCGAGACGACGGAGGCACTCCGCTCCGAACTCGCCTCACGGCTGCACGGCGAGTCCGCGCTGTCGCCCGGCGACTACGCGGTCCTGCTCGCTCTGTGTGAGGCGGAGGGCCGCCGCCTGCGCCCCTCCCGGCTGGCGGCCTGTATCGGCTGGCAGCGCAGCAGGCTCTCGCATCATCTCGGCCGGATGGAGCGTCGGGGGCTGGTCCGGCGCGAGGAATGCGCCGCCGACAGCCGGGGCGCCGAGGTGGTGCTGACCGACGAGGGCGCGGACGCGTTCCGCCGGGCGTCCCTTCCTCATCTGCGGGCCGTGCGCGAACTGTTCGTCGGGCCCCTCTCGGCGGCCCAGTTGACCGCCGCCGACGAGCTTGCCTCGGCCCTGCGGGCGGGACTGGAGACGCTGCGTGCCGACCTCCCCGATGATCGTGGATGATCTATCAACCATGCAGAGAACGAAGGAGATGGCTTCGGTGAGCAATATGGAGACCGCGCCTGAGGCCCCGCCGCGCGTCGAGGTGATCACCCCTCGCGCGGTGCCCCTGGGCGGGCCGCGCTCGATGACCGTACGGCGCACCCTGCCCCAGCGGGCCCGGACCCTGATCGGCGCCTGGTGCTTCGCCGACCACTACGGACCGGACGACGTCGCCGCCACCGGCGGCATGCGGGTCCCGCCGCACCCGCACACCGGTCTCCAGACGGTGAGCTGGCTGTTCAGCGGGGAGATCGAGCACCGCGACAGCCTCGGCTCCCATGCCTTCGTCCGCCCCGGCGAGATGAACCTCATGACGGGCGGCCACGGCATCGCCCACTCCGAGGTCTCCACACCGGGCACCACCGTCCTGCACGGCGTCCAGCTGTGGGTCGCGCTGCCCGAGGAGCACCGCGACACCGCCCGCGACTTCCAGCACCACGTCCCCGAACCCCGAAGGGTCGACGGCGCCGAGATCCGGGTCTTCCTCGGGTCGCTCGCCTCGGTCGCCTCCCCGGTGCGCACCTTCACGCCCCTGCTGGGCGCCGAGATCATTCTCGCGCCCCGGGCGACCCTCACCCTGGCCGTGGACCCCGGCTTCGAGCACGGCCTGCTCGTGGACAGCGGCGACATCCGCCTGGCCGGCACCCCGCTGCGCCCGGCCGAGCTGGGCTACGTCCACCCGGGCGCGGCCACCCTCACGCTGGTCAACGAGTCGGACGCGCCGGCCCGGACCGTCCTGCTCGGCGGTGTGCCGCTCGACGGGGAGATCGTGATGTGGTGGAACTTCGTCGGCCGCGGCCATGACGACATCGTCCGGGCCCGCGAGGACTGGGAAGCCGCCTCCGACCGCTTCGGCGAGGTCGAGGGCTTCCCCGGCGAACGTCTCCCCGCCCCCGCCCTGCCGAACGCCACCATCCGGCCCCGCCGGAACCCGCCGCGCCACTGACCGGCGGGCCGCAGGAATAGGGCGGACCGGGACTGCGTTGCCGACGTCGGTTGATGTATCAACCTCATGGAAAGGCTGATCATGATGCAGTTCGGCATCTTCACCGTCGGTGACGTCACCACCGACCCGACCACGGGCCGTACCCCGACGGAGCACGAGCGGATCAAGGCGATGGTCGCCATCGCCCAGAAGGCCGAAGAGGTGGGCCTGGACGTCTTCGCGACCGGCGAGCACCACAACCCGCCGTTCGTGCCGTCCTCCCCGACCACCCTGCTGGGCTGGATCGCCGCACGCACCGAACGCATCGTCCTGTCCACCTCCACCACGCTGATCACCACCAACGACCCGGTGAAGATCGCCGAGGACTTCGCGATGCTCCAGCACCTGGCCGACGGCCGGGTCGACCTGATGATGGGCCGCGGCAACACCGGCCCGGTCTACCCCTGGTTCGGCAAGGACATCCGTGACGGAATCAGCCTCGCCGTCGAGAACTACGCGCTGCTGCACCGGCTGTGGCGGGAGGACGTCGTGAACTGGGAGGGCAAGTTCCGTACGCCGCTCCAGGGTTTCACGGCCACGCCGCGCCCGCTGGACGGCGTAGCGCCGTTCGTCTGGCACGGCTCCATCCGCTCGCCGGAGATCGCCGAACAGGCCGCCTATTACGGCGACGGGTTCTTCCACAACAACATCTTCTGGCCGAAGGAGCACACGAAGAAGCTGATCGAGCTGTACCGGGAGCGGTACGCGCACTACGGGCACGGCAGCGCCGAGCAGGCGATCGTCGGACTCGGCGGCCATGTCTACATGCGGCCCAACTCCCAGGACGCCGTACGCGAGTTCCGTCCGTTCTTCGACCACTCACCGGTGATGGGCGGCGGGATCTCCATGGAGGAGTACATGGCGCAGACCCCGCTGACCGTCGGCACCCCCGAGCAGGTCATCGAGAAGACCCTGTCCTTCCGTGAGTACTTCGGTGACTACCAGCGCCAGTTGTTCATGGTCGACGGCGGGGGAGTGCCCTTGAAGACCGTGCTGGAACAGATCGACCTGCTCGGCGAGGAGGTCGTCCCGGTCCTGCGCGAGGAGTTCGCGAAGAACCGCCCGGCGGAGGTGCCGGACGCCCCGACCCACGCGTCGCTGCTCGCCGCGAAAGGAAGCGAGGACTGAGAAATGACGACGGACAGCTTCAACGACTACCCGGCGCACGACGGCGTCGCGCCCGACCGCTGGGCCAGTGCCCTGCACCTGTTCGACAACGGCGCCGGCGCGCCGCACGAGGAGACCGCCCTCGAACGCTGGGAGCGGGCCCAACTCCTCTTCGGCGCCCGGGACTACATCGGCGCCGCCCGGCTCCTCGCCGAGGTCGTCGAGGAGGCCCCGGAGCAGACCGGCCCCCGGCTGCTGCTGGCCCGGTCCTACTACCACTCGGCCCAACTGAGCCGCGCCGAGGAACAGTTGCGGCACATCGTCGACCGCGATCCGGTGGAGCACTACGCCCACCTGATGCTGGGCCGCACCCTGGAACGCCAGGGGCGCCAGGAGGAGGCGGCTCCCTGGCTGCGGATGGCCGCCGCCTTCTCGGGCGAACTGCCCGACGGGGACTGAGTCCCTAGCGGGGGCACCGGGCGTCCGGTGCCCCCGCTAGGGCTGGTGGGCCAGGGCGCTCGGGGTCCGGCAGCCGACGATCGCCGGGGCCTCCCGGACGAGCGTGTCATCGGTCAGCGCCTCCACCATGAACAGTGCGAAGTCCACCCGGCGCGTGAGGTTGCTTGCCAGCACCGGGTCGCCCACATGCCGGCTCCACACCGGCAGGCCCTGGCTCTCGCCCTCCTCCAGCGAACTGCCGCGCACCACGGTCCAGCGGGTGTCGCTGGCGAAGATCCGCCGGCACGCCTCCACCTGGTCGTCGATCTCCACGGCCCGCACGAGCCTGCCCAGCACGGCCGCGATCCGCACCGCCAGGGTGAACAGCCGGGAGTACCGGTCCTTGCCGTCACGTGTGATGTGCCAGCCGCAGGAGAAGACCAGCCGCGCGCCCGGCGCCGCGTGATCGAGCACCGCCTGCGCCGTACCGGACGAGTACTGCCGTACACCCCAGGGCACCAGGACCGTCAGCACGCCGTCGCATCCGGCGACGGCCCGCCGGATCACCTCCCGGTCGTCGGTGTCCCCGGGGACGACGGTGATCCGCCCCTCGAACGCGGCCAGTTTCGGCACACTGCGCTCCCGGCACACCCCGACCACCTCGTAGCCGCGCTCTAGCGCGTGCCGGACCATGTACTGCCCGAGCTTCCCCGAAGCGCCGACGATGCAGACCTTCTTCATCCGATCCGTGCCCATGGCGCAGCCCCTTCACCGGCATGCCGACCTTATGTTGTAAGGTACGCTAGCCTTATGATGTAAGGCAGTCAATGAGGGAGGGTGGATGCCCGAGGGCCGCAGGGGCCGACGCGTCCCGCTCAGCCGTGAGCGCGTGATCCGTACGGCCGTGGCGGTGGCCGACGAGAAGGGCTCGGCGGCGCTCACCATGCGGGCCGTTGCCGAACCCCTGGGCGTCGAGGCCATGTCGCTCTACCACCATGTGAAGGGCCGCGAGGACATCCTCGACGGCATGGTGGACGCCGTGTTCGGCGAGATCGAACTGCCGCCGCACGACACCGACTGGAAGAGCGCCATGCGGCGGCGTGGCGAGTCCGCCCGCGCCGCCCTCAGACGCCACCCCTGGGCGATCGGCCTGATGGACTCCCGCTCCCGGCCCGGCCCCGCGACCCTCCGCCACCACGACGCCGTCATCGGGGCGTTGCGCGCCGGAGGCTTCTCCGTCCCGATGACGGCTCACGCCGTCTCACTGATCGACAGCTATCTGTACGGCTTTGTGCTCCAGGAGCTGAGCCTGCCGTTCAAGGGCGCGGCGGAACTGGACGAGGTCGCGGGCGCGATCCTGCGGGACATGCCGGCGGACGCCTATCCTCACCTCGCCGAACTGGCCACCGAGCACGTCATGAGGCCCGGCTACGACTACGGGGACGAGTTCGACTACGGCCTCGGTCTCGTCCTCGATGCCCTGCACCCCGACGAGACGGCGAGGCCGTAGCGGCGGCGGCCGTCCTGGGGATGCGCGCTCAGCCGGAGGCTCTGGACGGCCGAGCCGTCGCAGGCGCGCTGCACCAACTGCACACCGTTCACCGAACCCCCGGTGCCGCTCAGGCACTTGCCGCTGTGTCACTGTCCGTCGGCCGGAATTGGTGGTGAGGGCCGAGACATGGAAGCCCGGCCAGCCGCCTCCGGCGTGCATGCACCGCTCGAATCCGGCGCTTTGGGCGGCCGTCTGTGGTGCGTAGTCCAGGAAGCGGAACCAGCGCGAGAATCGTCATGGGTGTTCACGTTTATGAACATTGCCCACGTAGGTGTTCAACGTCCACTCGCTGTGCCAGACTCCTCAACTCCCGGACCTGACTGCGAAGTTGGAGAGGCGGACGATCTGTGACTGTTTCCCGGAGAACCGTGCTGGCGACCGCGGCGGGGGCCGCGGCCATGGGTGTGACCACGGCGCAGAACGCACAGGCCCAGAACGCCCAGGCGCCGAACGCCCCCGCTCTGCGGGACGCCGCCGACTACGCGGTGGAGAAGATCCGCTCCATGGCGCCCCGCGTGACCGCGTTCCCCGTCGGCACCAGGTTCGAGAAGTGGGTCTACTCGCAGAACGGCGACTGGGTGGGCGGCTTCTGGCCGGGCACCCTCTGGATGGCCTGGCTGCACAGCGGCGACGACGAACTGCGGGCACGGGCACTGGAGTCGGCGGCGAAGCTGGCGCCCCGCCAGTACGACACCACCACCCACGACCTGGGCTTCCTCTTCTACCCCTCCTGGGTCACCGCATGGCGCCTGACCGGCGACGAAGCCTGGCGAACCGGCGCTCTGCGAGCGGCGGACTCGCTCATCCGGCGCTACAACCCGCGCGGGCGCTTCATCCGGGCGTGGGGCGCGCTCGACGACCCGAACAACGCGGGCCGGGTCATCATCGACACGATGATGAACCTCGATCTGCTGGCTTTCGCGAGCGCGCAGACCGGTGACCCGAAGTACCTCGACATCGCTGTCGAGCACGCCAGAACGGCCCAGCGGGTCTTCCCGCGCCCCGACGGATCGACCCCGCACGTCTACGACTTCGACCCGGCCACCGGAGCGCCGCTCGGCCCCGGCACGGTCCAGGGGTACAGCCCCACCTCGTGCTGGTCGCGCGGACAGGCGTGGGGCCTGTACGGATTCACCACGATCCACCGCAGGACGGGAAACCGGGACTTCCTCGCCACCGCGCAGAAGCTGGCCGACTACGCCCTCGGCGCGCTGACCCCCGATCACGTCCCCGTGTGGGACTACCGCGCCCCGCAAGCGCCGCACGACATCAAGGACGCCTCCGCCGGAGCCGTCATGGCCTGCGGACTGCTGGACCTCTCCGCGGCGACCGGCCGACAGGAGTACCGGTCCGCGGCGCTGCGCCTGCTCACCGCCCTGTCCCGGACCTGTCTGACCCGGAACTCCGCCCGTGCCGAGGCGGTCGTGGCCCGCTGCACCCGCAACCGGCCGGCGGAGGACGGAGTGGAGATCTCCCTGCCGTACGCCGACTACTACCTGCTGGAGGGCATCCTGCGGGTGCTCGCGCCGCAGCAGGTGGACCGGGCGATCGACCTCTCGTCGGTGTGAGCAACGGCCGTCACAGGGCGGGGCGGTAAGGCCCTTCCAGGGTCTTCCGCTCCTGCATGGCGGTGAGGCGGACGACGAAGAACACGGCGGCTCCGGCGGCCGCGATCTCCAGGCTGTCGCAGATCATGTACTGCCCGACCGCGTCGCGCAGCTCCTCCAGGTTGTCCGCCCTGTCGGCCTTCCACGCGCACCACCGGCTGAACAGCACGTTGGAGGCGAACAGACCCCACCACAGGTTCACCGGCCAGACCGGCGCCCGGTACGGCTGACCGTCGACCGGCAGCGGCGAGGCGGCGCCCCACAGGTCGAGGGCGATCCGGTACGGCAGCCACAGGGCGGCGACCGGAATGAACCAGGAACCGATGGCCCACCCGGGGCCGTTGTGGAACCGGTCCGGTGCCAGCAGCCCGAGGTTGCGGCGCATCCGGAAGAACCAGACGAGGAACATGGCGGCGCACGCCAGATAGGCGCCGACCTGGAACCTGCCCGCCGACTCCCACATCGACAACGCGTTGTGGAGCTCCCCTTGCCGGGCGGTGAGGAACCCGGAGTCCCCTTCGATGACGGAGTACACCCGCACCCCGGCCAGCACGGCGTACGCCCCGCTGAGTGCCGCCACCCCGAGCAGCGCCGACACCACGACGACCATCCACCGCGCGGCCCCCGGAACGCCCGTGGGCAGAACGGCATACGGACGCGGATTCTTCAATTCGGACAAGACGGAGGCCCCCCGGCCGGACAAAGGAGATACGGAATGCCGCAAGAAAGATCAAGCGTGGCCGCAGGATACGCCTGACCTGCGTTTCCGTACCCCCGCCGCCCATCGCATGCCCCGGTTGGCCAGCGTCGCGTACCCGATGCCGAACAGGAGGGAGGCGAGCAGGGCCAGCCAGCCGGAGAAGTCGTCGATCAGGGGGTAGATCTGCCAGTGCGTCAGGTAGATGTACAGGGAGCTGCTCGCCAGGACCCCGGCCGCGGAGTTGATCCACCCGCGGCTCGGCAGCCGGCGCACCCACACCAGCAGGACGAAACCGGCCGCGACGACCGCGTCCCGGAACGGTTCGCCGGGGAAGAAGCCCGGGATCGTGGCCAGCGCCACCACGGTCACCAGAACGCGCTGCCGCGTGCTGTCCGCCTTCGCCGCCGCCCAGCCCAGCGCGAACAGCCAGAAGATGACGACCGCGGAGGGGACATGGCCGAGGTCCTGGAGTCCGGGCAGGTCGTAGCGGGTGACGAGGCCCAGCGCCGCGATCGACATCGGCAGCGCGAAGGGGAAGCGTCGCTCGGCGCGGTCCACCGCGCGCAGACCGAGCAGGGCGATCGTGCCCACCAGGATGTACGTCAGCGCCTCGATGAACCAGAAGTGCATGGCCGTCTCGCTGTCGTGCGGCCCGAGGACGCTGTGCAGCAGGAAGAGGTTGGAGAGGCCGTAGTCGTCGGTGAGAGGGACGACGAGGGCGATCCAGGCCAGGCTCGGCAGCACGATCCGGGCGATGCTGCGCAGCCCGTGCCGGACCCGCTCGCGGCGCTCCGCGGACGGGGTGAGGTGGAAGCGCGCGAGGTTGTACCCCGCCAGCGCGAGCAGGAGATGGGCGCCGCCCTTCACGTAGATGACATGGATGTGCGAGCCGACGATCAGGACGATCGCCGCGGCCCGCAGCGCGATGCCCGTCTCCAGTGCGCGCTTGCGTGACGGTGCCGGCGGCTCGGGGCGGCGGAGGTCGCGGATGGGAGTGGTGTGCCAGTCGGGGGGCAGGTGGCCGAGGGTCTCCTCCAGGTTCAGCGACATCTCCACGTACGACAGTGAGTCGCCGCCCAGGGAGACGAAGCTGTCGTCCTCGGTGACGTCCGGCCGGTCGAGGATCCGGGCGTACAGCCGGCGCAGGTCGGCGGGCGCTTCGGGCGGGGGACCGGCGTCGCCGCCCAGCCTTCGTACTGCCTGGTAGTCGGGCTTGCCGGTGGCCAGTCTGGGCAGTTCGGGCAGGACGTGCACGGCCACCGCCCGGGGCGGGAGACCGTACTCGCCGGTCACGGTGCGGCGGATCGTGTCCGCGTCGGCCGGACCCGTCACCGCCACCAGCAGGACGTCGTCGCCGCCCGCGCACAGCGCGCTGTGGCCGCGCCGCCGCAGCAGTGACTCCACGCGCTCCGGGTCGATCCGCAGACCGGCGATCTTCGCGAAGCGGCTGCTGCGGCCGACGATCTCGTACAGCCCGTCCGGTGCGCGCCGGGCGATGTCGCCCGTGCGCAGGGCGTCGGTGGTGCGGCCGAGGGCGAGGTCGGCGGGGCGCTCGGCGTAGCCCAGCATGACGTTGGGGCCCGAGAAGACCAGCTCGCCCGTGTCCTCGTCCGGCCAGTCGGGGTGCGGTTCCAGCTGAAAGGAGCCGCCGGGTACGGGGACGCCGATCGCCTCGGGGCGGGTCGCGGCGAGGTGCGGCGGCAGATAGGCCATGCGGGCGGTGGCCTCGGTCTGGCCGTACATCACGTACAGGTCCCAGCCCTCGCGCCGGCCCAGTTCGGCGTAGTGGGCGACCCGGTCGGGGGCGAGGCGGCCGCCCGCCTGGGTGATGTAGCGCAGATGGGGCAGCGGCAGGTCGGCGAAGCCGATCCGGTCCAGCAGGTCGAAGGTGTACGGGACCGCGGCGAAGGTGGTGGCGCGGGCGGCGCGGAAGAGGTCCCAGAAGCCGGCGTCGGCGACGGAGCGGTCGGTCAGGACCAGTCCGGCACCCCGCAGGAGATGGCTGTTGACCACCGACAGGCCGTAGCAGTAGTGCAGCGGCAGCGTGGTGGCGGCGCGGTCGTCCTCGCGGATGCCCAGGTAGTCGGCGATGGACTCGGCGTTGGCCTGGAGGTTGTCGTACGACAGCCGGACCAGTTTGGGCGAGCCGGTGGAGCCGGAGGTGCTCAGCAGCAGCGCCAGGTCGGGGTGGAGGTCGTGCGCGGAGACCGCGCGCCGTTCGTCCAGGCGCAGCCCGCCCGAGGTGTCGGTGCTCACCACGATGTCGGGGTCGTAGGCGGCGGTCAGGGACCGTACGGCCGCGGCGTTGTCGCCGGGGACCAGCAGGACCGGGTGGCCGGCGCTGAGCGCGGCCAGGTAGGTGACCAGCACATCGGTCGTGTGGGTGGCGGCCAGCAGCACCAGGCGCCGTCGGCCGCCGAGGCGCGCGGCCGTACGGGTGACCTTTTCGGCCAGCCGGCGATACGACAGTTCGCCGTCCGCGGTGACCAGGGCCGTACGGTCGCCGTGGGCGGCGAGGCGTGTGGCGAACCGGGCGGATGTGGCGCCCGGGACGTCGGGCAGCAGGTCGGAGGGGGTGAGCACAGGCGCATATTAGGTTTGCCTTACCTCAAAGGAAAGACACAGAAGCATCACGGGCGATGCATGGGTGGCGCACAGGTGCGTGGCGATCCGGTCGAACAACGCTCGTTATCAAGCCGTTCTTGACGGTGAGGTTAGCTTTACCTTATTCATGGCTCGTTCACAGCTTTCTCCGCGGCACCGCTCCCTCCGCTGTCTGGAAGGCATCGCCCCCGCTGTCAGGAAGGCATCGCCATGCGACGCTCCTCGGTCAGACGTCTCGCCGTCCCCGCCCTCGCCCTCGGACTCCTCGCCCCCGCACTCGCGGCGTGCAGCGACGAGCCCGCCGACCTGGTCATCTACTCCGGCCGCAACGAGGACCTGGTCGACCCGCTGCTGGACAAGCTGGAGGAGGCGCTCGACGCCAACGTCGAGGTGCGCTACGGCGACAGCGCCGAGCTCGCCGCCCAGATCCTGGAGGAGGGCGACAAGACCGAGGCGGCGTTGTTCTTCTCACAGGACGCCGGAGCACTCGGCGCCCTGTCGAAGGAGGGCGCGCTGACGGCGCTTCCGCAGCCGACGCTGGAGAAGGTCGAGGAGCCCTACCGGGGCGGCGAGGGCGACTGGGTCGGCGTCTCCGGACGCGTCCGGGTCCTCGCCTACCACCCGGAGAAGGTCACCACCCCGCCGGACAGCGTGCACGAGCTGACCGGGCCGGAGTGGAAGGGCAAGATCGGGTTCGCCCCGAACAACGCCTCCTTCCAGGCCTTCGTCACCGGCATGCGGGTCCTCGAGGGCGACGACGCCACCCGGGAGTGGCTGAAGGACTTCAAGGCCAACTCCCCGAAGACGTACGAGAGCAACATCGACATCCTGGAGGCCGTGGACGCCGGGGAGGTCTCCGCCGGGCTGATCAACCACTACTACTGGTACGAGAAGGCCGCCGAGGAGGGCGAGGACAAGCTCACCGCCAAGCTCCACTTCCTGCCCGGCGGCGACCCGGGCGGTCTGGTCAACGTCGCCGGTGTGGGCCTGCTGAAGGGCGCCGACGCCAAGGAGGCCGACTACGCCCAGCAGGCCGCCGACTTCCTGCTCGGTGAGGAGGCGCAGAGCTACTTCGCCGAGGAGACCAAGGAGTACCCGCTGGCCGCGGGCGTCGCACCGGCCGAGGGCCTGCCCGCGCTCGACTCGCTCCAGGCGCCGAAGATCAACCTCGGGGAACTCGACTCCCTCAAGGAGACCCTGGCCATGCTCCAGGAAACCGGACTGGTCTGAGGCGCGCCAGGCCATGGTGACGACACAGCCGCCCACCGGGAAGGACCCCGGCCCCCGCCCGGCCGCACGGCTCCGGCCAGGCGGGGGCATCCCGTGGGCACTGGCCCTGCCGGCCGCGGTGGCCGCCGCCTTCGCGCTGCTGCCCCTCGGCTACCTGTGCGTGCGCGCGCTGGAACACGGGCCGGGCTACGCCTGGGACATCGTGACCACCGAGCGCGCCACCGAACTCCTCGGCCACAGCGTCGCGCTGGCGGCGGTCGTCGTCACGGCCTGTCTGGTCCTCGGCATCTCCCTGGCCTGGCTGACCACCCGGACGAACCTGCCATGGGCCCGCGGCTGGGCCGTCCTGGTCACCCTGCCGCTGGCCGTGCCCAGCTACGTCGCCGCCTTCGCCTGGCTGTCGGCCGTCCCGGAGCTCACCGGGTTCACCGGCTCGGCCCTCTCCCTGACCCTGGTGAGCTTCCCGTACGTCCATCTGCCCGTCGCCGCCGCGCTGCGCCGCACCGACCCCGCCCAGGAGGAGGCCGCCCGTTCCCTCGGCCTCGGCCCGCTGCGCACGTTCTGGCGCGTCACGCTTCCCCAACTGCGCCCCGCCGCCGCGGGCGGAGCGGTCCTGGTGGCCCTGTACGTGCTCTCCGACTTCGGCGCGGTCTCGCTGATGCGGTACGACACCTTCACCCGCGGCATCTACACCTCCTACCGGGCGTCCTTCGACCGGACCCCGGCCGCCGCGCTCAGCGTCGTCCTCGTGGTGCTCACCGTGGCCCTGGTCGCCGTCGAGGCCCGCACCCGGGGCCGCGCCGGATACGCCCGCACCGGCACCGGCACGGCCCGCCCCGCGGACCCCGCCAGGCTGGGCAAGTGGGCGACCCCGGCCCTCGGCTGGTGCGCTGCCGTCACGGCCGCCGCCGTCGCCTTCCCGCTCGCCACGCTCGGCTACTGGCTCGCCGTCGGCAACTCCGCGACCTGGGACCCCGCCCGCCTCACCGAGACCGCCACCGCCACCCTCGGCGTCGCCGCCGCGGGCGCCGCGCTGACCACCGCGCTCGCCCTGCCCATCGGCGTGATCGCCGCCCGGTACCGGGGCCGCGCCGCCCATCTGCTGGAGCAGGCCGCCTACGCGGGCCACGCCCTGCCCGGCATCACCGTCGCCCTGTCCCTGGTCTTCTTCGCGGTGCGCTACGCCCACCCCCTGTACCAGGAACTCCCGCTGCTGGTGGGCGCGTACGCGGTCCTGTTCCTGCCCGTCGCGGTCGCCGCCACCCGCGCCGCCGTCCTCCAGGCCCCGCCCGTCCTGGAGGATGTGGCCCGCTCCCTGGGCCGTCGGCCGTGGCAGGTCCTGCGCGAGGTCACCGTGCCCCTGGCGGCACCCGGCGTCGCGGCGGGCGCCGCGCTGACCTTCGTGGTCTGCATGAAGGAACTCCCCGCCACCCTCCTGCTCCGCCCCACCGGCATGGACACCCTCGCCACCCGCCTGTGGACCGAGACCGGCACCGCCTCCTACGCCGCCGCGGCCCCCTACGCCGCCGCCCTGATCCTGCTGGCCGCGATCCCCTCCTACCTCCTCGGGAGGCACCGCACATGAGCGACCTGCGCATCGAGAAGCTGACCAAGTCCTACGGCTCCCAGAACCCGCCGGTCCTCGACGGCCTCGAACTCACCGTCCCCGGCGGCGCCCTGGCCGCCGTCCTCGGCCCCTCGGGCTGCGGCAAGACCACACTGCTGCGGATCGTCGCGGGCTTCCTGTGCGCCGACGCGGGCAGCGTCACCCTCGGCGAACACGTCCTGTGCGGGCCGGGAGTCCAGCTGCCGCCCGAGCGCCGCCGGATCGGCATCGTGCCCCAGGAGGGCGCGCTGTTCCCGCACTTGAGGGTCGCCCGGAACGTCGCCTTCGGACTCACCGGCGTGGACCGCGCCGAACGCCGCCGCCGGACCGACGAGATGCTGGAGCTGGTCGGCCTGTCCGGCTACGGCGACCGCATGCCCCATGAACTCTCCGGCGGCCAGCAGCAACGCGTCGCCCTCGCCCGCGCCCTGGCGCCCCGCCCGGCGCTGGTCCTGCTGGACGAGCCCTTCAACGCCCTCGACAGCGCCCTGCGCGCGGGTGTCCGCGCCGATGTCCGCACGGCCCTGAGCCTCAGTGGCGCCACCGCGGTCCTGGTCACCCACGACCAGCAGGAGGCCCTGTCCACGGCCGACGTCGTGGCGGTCGTACGCGACGGCCGCGTCGCCCAGTGCGACACCCCGCAACAGCTCTACCGCCGCCCCGCCGACCCGTGGGTCGCGGGCTTCGTCGGTGACGCCGTCCTCCTGCCCGCCACCGCCCGGACCAACGGCACCGCCGAGACCGCCCTCGGCCCGGTCCCGCTCGCCCAGGACACGGGCAGCGGCACCGGGACGGTCCTGCTCCGCCCGGAACAGCTCCAACTGACCGACCCCGCCTCCGGCGTGGTCCACGGCACCGTCACCGACGTCCGCTTCTACGGCCACGACGCGATGATCACCGTGACCGTCGACGGACTGGCCGAGCCGGTGGACATCCGCGCCGCCGGCCCGGTCGCCGTACGGCCCGGGGAGAGGACCGGGATCCGGGTCAACGGGGAAGCGGTACTGCACCCATGAGCGGCACCCGTCCCCGACCCGGTGCCCGGTCGGGCGTCTGCGACGATGGCCGCCATGACCAGCACAACCGACCCCGCTCTCCCCGCCGGTGACCTCGCGCAGGCCCTCTTCACGGGGAACCCGGCCACCGACCCGGTCCCCGTCCTGACCTACCCCGCGGGCGCCGGTCGCGTCGCCCGCCGCGAGGCCCTGCGCCCGGTGTACGAGGAGATCGTGGCGCGGATCGGCGCGCCCACGCTCCTCGGCGGTGCCGTCGCCGGGCCGCGGGTGCGCTGGTGCACCCGGGAGCGGATCCTCCAGCTGTCCGGCGACCACAGCCAGGCCGTGCTGACGGCCTACGACGCCGACGAGTTCGAGCGCGCCGAGTGGAAGACCTTCGACACCACACACCCGGGGGACAGGGGCGAGCCGCATGCCTTCGACGCGCTGCCCTACCTGTGGCAGCTCGACCGCAAGGGCCCCGGCTTCGCCACGTCATGGACGTACAACGGCACGATCGTGGTGAGTGGTTGGGAGCACGCGGCCAAGGGGCTTGAGCTGATGCTCGCCTCCTGGGTGGAGCACTATCCCGTCCAGTCGCCGGGGGACTGGATCGGTTTCAAGCTGTGGACCGCCCGCGACTGGGGCCGCAGCATGACCGTGTCGTACTCGCCGAACGACGAGGGCCACGAACTGGCCGTCGCCATCGACGACCGGGGCGCCGAGCGGACCGAGGAACGCCAGGCGCGGATGCGTGAGCGTGGCTGGCGCGTCCAGGACGAGCACCAGTGGTGGCGCACCACGCTGCCGGAGACGGACGAGGACGCGCCCCGCGTGCTCGCCGAACTCGCCATCGCCGAGTGCCGTGCCCGCAAGGCCACTTGCGTGGACGAGCTACGGGCCCTCGACATCAGCGCGGGCGACCACGGCGACCTGTGGCTCACGGGACTTGGTCTTCCGACGCAGCCGTCGCGCGGCGAGCACTGGTGAACGGATCGCCCACGAGGGGCGGTTGAGGGAATGATGGGCGACCGTGGCAGGTGAGGCGGCGAACGCGGGGCGCGTCGGCCGGGACAGCCGTCCCGGCTGGGCGGAAGCCTGCGTGCGCGCCGGACTGTTCGCCCTCGTCGGCCATGTGCTCGCCGCGCTGGGGCATCACTCGCTCGCCGACGGCCCTGTTCCCTGGCGGCTGGTGGCGGCGGGCGCGGCGGCCCAGTTCGCCCTGGCCCTCCCGGCGGCCCGCCGCCGCACGCTGCCTCTGCAGCTGGTGACGGCGTGCACCCTCACCGCGCAGGCGGTCCTGCACACCGCCCTGGCCCAGGCGCAGGACGGCTCGCACCACGGCCACTCCGCGGCCGGGCACGCCTGGCATCAGGCCGCCCCCGGTATGACGGCGGCCCACCTGGTGGCCGCGACGGCGGCGGCCTGGCTGCTTTGGCGGGCGGACGCGGCACTGGTCACGGCACGTGCGGTACGGCGGTGCGCCGCCGCGGTGCTGGCGGGGACGGCAACTCCGGTGGCGCCGCGTGGAGTTCCCGCGCCGCCCGCCGCCGTACGCATCGCGCTCATCTTCGCGGTCCCCGTGAGGACACGCGTGCTGGAGCATGCGCTGGTGCGCAGGGGGCCGCCGGGACACGCCGTTCCGCGATGACCCCCCATACCCGGCTGGCCCCGCCAGCCGTCACCAGCAAGGAGCGCTCCATGCGCACGCACCGGAACAAGGCAGGCCGCGCCGCTCTCGTCGTCGCCGCTGCCATTGCCGCCACCCTCACCTCGGTCTCAACGGCCGCCGCCCACGCGGAAGTCGAGGCCGACACCACCCAGGCGCTGGCGGAGAACGTCACCCTGACCTTCACCTCGGAGGCCGAGTCCGACAGCGCGGGCTTCAAGGAACTGCGCATCGTCCTGCCCAAGGGCATCGCGCCGGACGACGTGCGGCTCGACGAGGCCCCGAAGGGCTGGGAGCTGAAGACCACGGACGACGGATACTCCGTGGCGGGCCCCGCGCTGAAGACCGGCATCGACGCGGTCCACAAGATCACGGTCCGTCAGCTGCCCGACGCGAAGGAGATCGCCTTCAAGACGGTGGAGACCTACAGCGACGGCGAGGTCTCCCGCTGGATCGAACTCCCCGACGGCGGAGCGGAACTGGAGCAGCCCGCACCGCTGCTGAAGCTGAGCGCGGCGGCCCCCGGCGCCACCCCGGTCGCCGAGAGCCCGACGCCCCGTGCGTCACCGACCCCTTCGGCCACCGCGTCCACGACGCCGACGCCGACGTCGACCCCGCAGGCCGCCGACACGGCGTCGGACGAGGACGACGACTCCTCGGCCGGGCTGGTCGTGGGAGGGGTGGTCGTCGTGGTGCTGGTCCTCGGCGCCGGCGCCTGGTGGCTGATCAGGCGCCGCACGACGCGGGACTGAGCGCAGGACCGGTCCCTTCGGCCCGAACGTTCCGCCGCCGCCCGGCGTCGTAGCAATAACCGTGTCGAAGGGACCAGATCACATGACCTCCGCACCCCCGCGTGCCCGCGCCCTCTCCGTCGCCGTACTGTGCGCGGCTCTCCTGTCCGCCATGGTCGGCTGCGGAACCGAGGACGATTCGAACGGCCGCACGGCCGCGAGCAGCGCGGCCTGGAAGGAACCCGCCGCGTACACGTACACGCTGGAGTCGACCATGGGTGAACGCTCCCTGCTCGGCAAGTTCCGCATCACCGTGCGGAACGGCGAGGTGACCAAGGCGGTCGGCCTGGACGACAGCGCCCGCCGACTGGTCAAGCGGTCCCCCGACCAAGTGCCCACGATCGGCGACCTGCTGGCCGAACTCCACCAGGCCCGCGAGGAGAACGCGGACAAGGCGGAAGCCGAGTACGCCGCCGACGGTCACCCGGTGAAGATCAGTCTGGACTGGCTGGAGGACGCGATCGACGACGAGGCTCTGTACGTCATCACCGACTACGAACCGGCCGACAAGTAGCTACGACCCCGGGTCCGGCCCGATTCCCTGGAGCTCCTGGATCGTACCGCCGAGCTTCTCGCGGAAGGAGCCGAGCAGCTCGGGCTTCGCGCTGAGGACCCAGCGGGTGCCGACCAGGTAGGAGCCGCCGTAGACGCTGGCCGAGTCCAGCCAGGTCTGCTTGAGCTCCTCCTCGGGGAAGGTGGTGATGAGGTAGTCGGCCTTCTCGGTGTGGCACACGCCCTGGCGCAGCTCGTCCGCGTCGATGCGGATCTTGGCCTTGCAGCCCGTGAGGCCCGCGATCACCTCGACCTTGGCCGGAGCGACGACCCCGGCGGACGGGGCGGCGGACACCTTGGCCGACTTGGTGACCTTGTCCGCGTCGTCCGCGCCCGCACCGCATCCCGTGACGAGGAGTGGGGCGACCGCCAGACACCCGACGATGACCCCGCCTCTCACTCGGCCCACATGTCCCCCTGCCCCTAGGTCGTTCGCCGTCGGTGGGAGTACGGACGCCGACCCAGGAATGTTCAGCTGGGCAGCCTGGTGCCACTAGTCAACATTGACTAGAGTGAGGTCATGGGTGAAACGACCATTCCGATCCTCCCCTGCCAGACCCTCCGGCCCGTCCTCGACTTCTACACCGCCCTGGGTTTCGAGGTGACCTTCCAGCAGCGCAGTCCCAACCCCTACGCGGTCGTGGAACGCGGCGGCATCCAGCTTCAGTTCTTCGGGATGAAGCGGTATGAGCCCGCCGAGTCCTACAGCACCTGTTACGTCGGGACCGATGACGTCGATGGGCTCTACGCCGCTTTCCGCAGCGGTCTCAAGGCCGCCTACGGCAGGATCCCGACCCGGGGCCTGCCGCGGATCGGGCCGCTGAAGGACATGCCGTACGGTGTCCGTCAGTTCCTCATGACCGATCCGGGCGGCAACTGCGTTCGCGTAGGGCAGCAGACCGGCGAGGACCCGCACTATCGCCCCGCCCCCGAGGGGACCTTCGCGCGGGCCCTGCACCACGCTTCCCTCCTCGCCGACTCCAAGGAGGACCCGGCGAGCGCCGCGAAGGCCGTCGACCGGGTGCTGGACCTTGAGGACGAGCGGCCGACCTCGGTGGAGCTGCTCCAACTCCTCGTCCTGCGCGCGGACATCGCCCGGCGCCTGGACGACGAGGAGACGGCGGCCTCGGCGCTCAAGCGGGCCACAGCGATCGAGATCACCGCCGGGGAGCGGGAGTCGGCCGCGGACGCCCTGCGGTGCCTGGAGGATCTGCGCCGGCCCTGAGCGGCCCAAAGTCGGTTGAGGCCCGGCCCGTCCTGGGGAAGGCTCTGAGATCATGGAGTACTTCTGCTACCACCGTGACCGCCCGGACTCCCTCACCCTGCGTGAGGAACTGATCGAAGCACACTGGTCCTACATGGATCAGTACGCCGCCGAGATGATCGCCCGGGGTCCCACCTTCGCGGCGGACGGTGACACCCCGACCGGCAGCGTGCACATCCTCGATCTGCCCGACGCCGCCACGGCCCGCGCGTTCGCCTTCGACGAGCCCAACTACCAGGCGGGCGTCTACCGGGACGTGCTGCTGCGCAGATGGCGCAACCTGCTCGGGCGCACGATGTGGGAATTCCCCGGCGGCCGCACGGAAGGCGACCGCTACCTCGTGCTCGGCCTCGGGGAGGGCGAACCCGCCGATCTCGCGCTACCGGTGGCCCAGCGGGACGAACTGATCGCCTACGGCCCCCTGCTGGCCGACGACGGCACCACCTGGCTCGGCACCGCGGCCCTGCTCAGGGCGCCCGACCCGGACACGGCACGCACCGTCCTGACCAAAGAACGGTACGCCGACATCGAGGTCCACGACTGGGCATTCGGCGGGCGGGAGTAGGGCCGCCCGGTGCCGCGCTAGTCGATGTACCCGGTGGCCGGGTCGATCTGGGAGAGGAAGTCCCGTACGGCCTCTTCGAGTTCGGCCCGGCCGACCGGCTCCGGAGGGTGGGTGCGGAACCCGAAGCCGTACTGCGGATCCGGCCCGGACACCCAGGTGAGCTGGTACGTCCCCGGGCTGTCGGGCGGCTGCTCGACCTCGAACTCCTCACCGTCGACCGTGATCCTCGACCGCTCGCCGTCCGATGCCATGGCCTGCTCCTCTCCGGGCGGAGAACGAGAGGCTACACGGGTGTCGTGCGGGAAAGGACGACGGCCCGGGCATCACCGCGGTTACGCGTCGTGCCGCACGGCCTGCGCCACCTCGGCCTCGATGGACCCGAGCGACGTGCCCTGCTCCTTCGCGTACTCGGTGACGGAGGTGTGGGCGTCCCGGGCGAGGTCCCGCCAGGCACGCCACGCGGTCTCGTAGGTCTGCGTCTGCGTGTCCGACCAGCCGCCCGCCTGGGTCGGGGGCCCGTACTGCGCCCGCAGCCCCTCCACCCGGCGATGCGCCTCGTCGGCGGCGCGCTGCTTCTCGATCAGCTCCTCGAAGGTGTGTGCCACTCCGCGATCGTAAGGAGCGCGGGCGCGAAGCGCACGGCGAGCGCCCTGACCTGTGGCGATGCGGCGTCACAGAGCTACATGTAACACCTGCTACATTTCTCGCTGTGTCGACGATGGAACCGGACGCGCGCTGGCTCGTCCTAGTGATCAAGATTCCCGCCGAACCGTCCCGTCATCGGGTCGCCGTCTGGCGTGAGCTGCGCCGGACCGGCGCGCTCTCCCTCGGGCAGGGCGTGTGGGCCGTGCCCGATGTCCTGGTCTTCGCGCAGGGGGTGTCCCGCGCGCTGGAGCTGACGGAGAAGTCGGGCGGCGCGGCCGTGACCCTGAACGCGGCGGGCCGGAGCCCTGAGGACGCGGCCCGCTTCCGGGAGATGTTCAACGCCGCGCGCTCGGCGGACTGGACCGAGTTCCTGGCCGACTGCGGCAAGTTCGAGGCGGAGATCGCCAAGGAGATCGGCAAGGCCAAGTTCACCCTCGCCGAACTGGAAGAGGAGGAGCAGTCGTTGGAGCGGCTGCGCCGCTGGCACCGGGACCTGACCGCCCGGGACGTGTTCGGCGCACCGGAGGCCGGCGACGCGGCGGCCCGCCTCAGCACCTGCGTGTCCGTCTGCGAGGACTACGCGGAACGCGTCTTCGCGGCCCTGCACGGCACACCGGAGGACGACCGATGACCACCTCCGGAACCACGGCCCAGGCGGCGCCGGCCCGCACCATGTGGCCCCTGTACGCGGCCGGGTTCACAACCGCCTTCGGCGCGCACGGCATCGCCGCGAACCTCGGCGGCTTCTCCGAGGACGCCGTCACCTCGCTGCTCGTCCTCGGCGGACTCCTCGCCCTCTACGACGGCGCCGAGGTCGTCCTCAAGCCGGTCTTCGGCACCCTCGCCGACCGGATCGGCGCCAAGCCGGTCCTCCTTGGCGGCCTGGTCGCCTTCGCCCTCGCCTCGGCGCTGTACGCCGTGGCCGACAGCCCCGGCTGGCTCTGGGCCGCGCGCCTCGGCCAGGGCGCCGCCGCCTCGGCCTTCTCCCCGTCCGCCTCCGCGCTGGTGGCCCGCCTCAACCCGTCGGCCAAGCGTGGCCGGGCCTTCGGCAGCTACGGCTTCTACAAGTCCATCGGCTACACCCTCGGCCCCCTCCTGGGCGGGCTGCTGGTGTGGGCCGGGGGGCTGCGTCTGCTGTTCACGGTGCTCGCGATGCTGGGCGCGGCGGTGGCGCTGTGGGCCGCGGTGGCGGTGCCGGTGGTGCCGCCGCTGCCGAAGCGGCGCCAGACGCTGGTGGACCTCGGCCGCCGCCTGGCCGACCCCGTCTTCCTCGGCCCCACCGCCGCCCTCGCCGCGGCGACCGCCGCCCTCTCCGTCGGTGTCGGCTTCCTGCCGGTCTCCGGTGCCGCGGCCGGACTCGGCACCATCGCCACGGGAGCGGCCGTCTCGGCCCTGGCGGCGACGGCGGCCGTGGTCCAGCCGTACGCCGGACGCGCCCTGGACAACGGCAGGCTGACCACCCGCAAGGGCCTGGCCACCGGTCTGGCGATCACGGCGGCGGGTCTGGCCTGCGCCACGCTGCCCGGCCTGACCGGCGTACTGCTGTCCGCCACCCTGATCGGCGCCGGCACCGGCCTGATCACGCCCCTCGGCTTCGCGGCCCTCGCCACCAGCACTCCTGAGGAACGCATGGGCCAGACCATGGGCGCCGCCGAACTGGGCCGCGAACTCGGTGATGCCGGAGGCCCCCTCCTGGTCGCCGGAGTCGCCACGGTCACGACCCTGACCTACGGCTTCGCGGCCCTGGCGCTCATCGCCGCGGCCGGCGCCGCCCTGGCGATCGTGCGCCGGGACGGCGCGCCGGTGGGAGCGAAGCCGAAGAACTGAGGCGCAACCACCCGCCCGCGCGGCACTGTGACGGACCGTCACACGGACGGCTGCCAGCCCAGTTCCGGGCCCAGCTTCGTGGCGATGTCCGAGAGGATCTGGACGTAGTCCTCGTGGTCGAAGGTGAAGGGGAGGGCGAACGCGACCTCGTCCACCTCACGGAACGCGGCATGGTTCCGGAGCCGGTCCGCTATCTCCGCGCTCGTGCCGACGATGTCCGGGGCGAACATCAGACGGGCCGGCCGGACCCTGCGGGGAGAGCGTGCGGGGGGTGCGCTTGAGGGCGTACTCCTCGTACTTGGCGCGCTGTTCCGGCGTCGCCGAGTCGGTGGGGACGACCACCAGGCCCTGCGAGACCCGCGCCTTCTCGCCGTCCGGGTGCGCCGCGCGGAAGGCCCGGATGTGGGAGAGCTGGATGTCCGCGAAGTCCGTCGGCTCCTCCGCTCCTTCCGCCTTCACCACGCTGCTCGTCAGGAGGTTCATGCCGTGCTCGCCCGCCCAGCGGGCCGAGCCGAGGCTGCCGCCGCCGTACCACAGGCGGCTGCCGAGGCCGGGGGAGTGCGGCTGGACGCGGTCGGAGAACACCTCGAACCCCTCGGTCCCGGCGAAGTCCGTGGCCGCTTCCCCGCGCACGAAGTCCAGCAGGCGGCGCACCCGTTCGTACCCGAAGTCCTCCTCGGCCGCCGTGTCGGGATAGAGCGCCTCCTTGACGCGGTCGTAGTGCATCGGCGGGCTCACGCTCACGCCCGGGTTGAGGCGGCCGCCCGACAGGATGTCGACCGTGGCCAGGTCCTCGGCCAGGCGAAGCGGGTTCTCCCAGCCGAGCGGGATGACCGCGGTGCCGAGCTCGATCCGGCGCGTGCGCTGCGTGGCCGCCGCCAGCAGGGCGACGGGGGAGGAGATGCCGTACTGGAGGTGCCGGTGGCGGACCCAGGCGCTGTCGAAGCCGAGCTGCTCGCCCAGCTGGATGAGGCCGAGCGTGGACTCATGGCCGATGCGTGGATCGCTCGCGTCGAACAGCCCTATGGTCAGGAAGCCCAGCCTGCGCAGCGGACGTGAGATCGACGGCATCCGGATCCTCCGAGGTTCAAACAGTGCACCGTCCGTGCCAACCGCGCCCGGGGCCGGGGTGTTCCGTTCAGACCAGGGGAATCGTCACCTCGTCCTCCACCGGCGGCTCGATCTCCTGAGCCCGGTTTCCCGTCGCGGCGTGACAGCGCAGCCGGATCGACTCGGGGGAGACGTCCACCCGCAGGAAGCACTTGAAGAACGGCGGGCTGTACGTCGCCGAGCTGGGGGAGAACAGGGAGGTGTAGATCTTGCGTACCGGGAGGCGGAAGTGGGCGGTGCGGTCCGGGCGGCGGCCCGCACCCAGCAGTCTCGCCACCAGGCGGGTACGGCCGGTGATGCGGGCGGTCGTCTGCTGGGCCCTGGTCAGCGGGATGCCCAGCCGCTCGGCGACCACCCCCGCCGCCTCGTCCTCGGTGAGCGTGAAGAAGCGGCGCAGGCGCAGGCGGCGGCCGTAGACCTTGCTGTAGAAGGAGAGGGAGTCGCCGCGCAGCGGGTAGCAGCGGAAGTCCTGTTCCGTCACGTTCGCCACATCGACCCGGGGGATGGTGTGCGTGGCGTGCATGAACGCGCCCCCGCCGCCCGAGACGACGTACTGGATCGTGCGGTCGCCCACCTTCACCGGGTAGCGCTGGTAGTTGTGGATGTCGCCGCCGATCGCCGCCACATAGCGGTGCGCCGGATCGCGGACGATGTCGTCGACCGTGCCGCCGCCCTCGATCTCGCACGGGTGGTGCACGCCGTCCGCGTACAGGGGCGAGCCCGTGATCAGGATCTTCGGCCGGGGGTCGCGCGAGACCTCGCGCAGCCAGGCGCCCTGCTCGGCGTCGAGGGTGCCGAGCAGGCCCGTGTCGATGCCGACGATGCGCACCGGCCCCGCATCGACGGCCCAGTACGGGCCCGGCTGCACCGCCTGTTGGGCCGGGGCGGAGCGCAACTTCCGGGCTTCGTCCAGGTGTTGGCCGTCGCCTCGGCGCGGCTGGTGCCAGAGCAGGGCCCGCAGCCGGGCCCGGGTCAGGGGGCGCGGCCTCGGCTCGGGCTCCAGGGGCGGGGCGTCGCCGCAGAAGACGCGCATGAAGGCCCCGAGGTCCTCGTACCAGTCGTGGTTGCCCGGTACCGCGTAGATCGGCGCCGGGTAGTCGCGGTACGGGCGGAAGAACTTCGTGTCGTAGTCGTCCGCGCTGCCCACCGGGTAGATGACGTCACTGACGAGCACCGCGAAGCTGGTGTCCCGGCCCGCCTCCAACAGCCCCGGTACCACGGCGTACTGGGGCTCGTCGCCCTCTCCGGTGTCCCCGATGACCAGGAAGGAGAAGCGGTCGGGCTCCGTGCGCCGGATCACCTTGTCGGCGGGTGCCCCGGCCGCCGCCCGCTGCGCCACCCAGCGGCCGCGGGTGCGCCCGGTCGGGTCCCCGAGCCAGGAGGCCAGCACGCCATTGCGGGCCGCCCACAGCAGCCTCGGGTCCAGCCAGGAGGTCTTCGGGACCTCGGTGGTCATCAGCCGCCGGTACGTACCGCGTTCCGCGGTTCCCCAGCCGGCGCCTTCTGCGGTATCGCGTGAAGAGTCGGACACCGGTGAACCGTAACAATGATCTATGGGCGGGGCCTGCGGTGGACCGCCTTTTGGCGGCCGCCCGGCCGCCGCCCGACTCACCAGCGCGGCGCGCCCCACTGCCGTTTCCCGCCCGCGCGGGGGCCGTGGACCGGTTCGGGCCGCGGCTGCGCCGGTCGTGCGACCGGGTGGTTCCCCTCGCCGTCGCCGAGGACGAGCAGCGGGTCGAACATCACGACGACGCCTGCCAGCAGCAGGAACACGACCGGGCCGATCAGCATGGGCAGCAGCAGGGACATGGGAGAGTCGCCCGACCAGGAGCCCACGGCCGCCGCGCTGTGCAGATGGACGTCCACGGCGGCCATGCCGGTGTAGTGCATCCCGGACACGGCCACGCCCATCACCAGGCTCGCGCCGAGGCTCGTCAGGAAGCCCCGCACCGACACGGCCGCCCACAGCGCGGCGGTCGCGGCGGCGATGGCGATGAGGACGGACAGGTGGACGGTGAACACGTTGTACCGGAGGTCCGCGTTCAGTTGCAGGGCCGCCATGCCGAGATAGTGCATGGCCGCGACCCCGAGCCCGGTGACGAGACCCGCGAGGGCCAGCGTGGACGTGCCCGCGCCGCGATAGCCCACGATGAAGACGCCGACGCCGACGACCACGATCGCCACGATCAGACTGAGGACCGTCAGCGAGGCGTCGTAGCGGATCCGGGTCTCCTCGACCTGGAAGCCGATCATCGCGATGAAGTGCATGGTCCAGATGCCGCAGCCGATCGAGGTGGCGCCCAGCGCCAGCCAGCCGGGTTTCCAGGACCCCTCGTTGATCAGCGACCGGACGATGCAGCGCAGCCCCAGCGCCCCGCCCAGGCAGGCCATCACATAGGCCGCCACCGGTGTCACCGCCCCGTAGCGGAACCCGTCGACCGTACCTTCCATGTGCCAACTCCCCCCAGAGCCATGGCTGTTCGTCGAGCAAGGTTTACGTGGTGAGGGCCCTGTAGAGCAAGCCTTCACGGTGACCTGTCGCGTACCCACATGTGCGCCGGTGCCCGCACATTTGCCCCTGTGCCCGAATAGTCCGCCATATTTTGTGCTTCCCGGCGGAGGTGTAACGCAATTGCGTTTACCGGACGCAGAAACAGGCAGAAGCGGCTCGTCCCGCCGAAAGAATCCCACCCCTCAGATCGGATTTCTCGTGAACACCGACCCGGTTTCCGGATACCAGACGTACGACCAGCCCACCCGGCCCGACCGCACCGAGCGGAACCGTACGGCGATCCGCAGGACCGCCCTGACGATCAGCACGATCGGCGATGTCGCCGCAGGTCTGCTGGGCCTGTGGATTCTGCTGTACCTGCTCGACGCGAACCAGGGGAACGCCTTCGTCGAGTTTGTCCGCGACTCGGCGGACTGGCTGTCCGAATGGGCACAGGACATTTTCACGATGGACACGGAGGGGTTGCGGGTCATCCTCAATTACGGACTTCCGGCGGTCGTGTATTTGGCGCTCGGGCACGGTATTGCCGCGCGTATGAACAGGGCCTGATCGAACCAGCGGCATCTGATCGAATCAGCAGGATCTGATCGAATTCCCCGGCGGGAGGCCGGGAGGAACCCGCCCCGCGCCTCCCGGGCGGGGTTCATGCGGTCGGCGTTGCATGTTCATGCGTCGTCGTGCATACTTCTGCTATGTCCAAAGTGCTTACCTCCCTCCCCGTCGGCTCGCGCGTCGGGATCGCCTTCTCCGGGGGCCTCGACACCTCGGTAGCGGTCGCCTGGATGCGCGACAAGGGTGCCGTGCCCTGCACGTACACCGCCGACATCGGCCAGTACGACGAGCCCGACATCGCGTCGGTGCCCGGTCGCGCGAAGACCTACGGCGCGGAGATCGCGCGCCTGGTCGACTGCCGCGCGGCGCTGGTCGAGGAGGGGCTCGCCGCGCTCACCTGCGGCGCGTTCCACATCCGCTCCGGCGGGCGGGCGTACTTCAACACCACGCCCCTCGGCCGCGCGGTCACCGGCACCATGCTGGTGCGGGCGATGATGGAGGACGACGTCCAGATCTGGGGCGACGGCTCGACCTTCAAGGGCAACGACATCGAGCGGTTCTACCGCTACGGCCTGCTCGCCAACCCGCACCTGCGGATCTACAAGCCGTGGCTGGACGCGGACTTCGTCACCGAGCTCGGCGGCCGCAAGGAGATGTCGGAGTGGCTGCTCGCCCATGAGCTGCCCTACCGGGACTCGACGGAGAAGGCGTACTCCACCGACGCCAACATCTGGGGCGCCACGCACGAGGCGAAGACCCTGGAGCACCTGGACACCAGCCTGGAGACCGTGCAGCCGATCATGGGCGTCCGGTTCTGGGACCCCTCGGTCGAGATCGCCGCCGAGGACGTCACGATCGGCTTCGAGCAGGGCCGCCCGGTCACCATCAACGGCAAGGAGTTCGCCTCCGCCGTCGACCTGGTGATGGAGGCCAACGCCATCGGCGGCCGGCACGGCCTCGGCATGTCGGACCAGATCGAGAACCGGATCATCGAGGCGAAGAGCCGCGGCATCTACGAGGCGCCCGGCATGGCCCTTCTGCACGCGGCCTACGAGCGCCTGGTGAACGCGATCCACAACGAGGACACCCTCGCCCAGTACCACAACGAGGGCCGTCGCCTCGGCCGGCTGATGTACGAGGGCCGCTGGCTGGACCCGCAGGCCCTGATGATCCGCGAGTCGCTCCAGCGCTGGGTCGGCCAGGCCGTCACCGGCGAGGTGACGCTGCGGCTGCGGCGCGGCGAGGACTACTCGGTCCTCGACACCACGGGCCCGACCTTCAGCTACCACCCGGACAAGCTGTCCATGGAGCGCACCGAGGACGCGGCGTTCGGTCCGGTGGACCGCATCGGTCAGCTCACCATGCGCAACCTCGACATCGCCGACTCCCGCACCAAGCTGGAGCTGTACGCCGGGCTCGGCATGGTCGGCGCCACGCCTGCGGCGGCGGTCGAGCACGCCGGGGCCACCAGCCTGATCGGCGCGCTGACCGAGGGCGGCGCCGAGGCCATCGCCTCCGTCGGCAAGGGCCCCGACAGCGACGAGGAGCTGCTGGACAACGCGGCCATGGAGTTCGGCACCGACTGACGGTGCGCGCACAGCGCGGGTGGACCCCCGGAACGGGAGCCCACCCGCGCTGTGCCGTGTCCGGGCTCAGGACAGCGCGCCGCGCAGGGTGCCGATCGCGAGGGTGATGGCGGCCTCGGCGGCGTGCGTCTCGCGCAGGGCGTCGAGCATCACGAAGTCGTGGATGATGCCCTGGAAGCGCACGGAGGTGACGGCGACCCCGGCCTCGCGGAGCTTGTTGGCGTACGCCTCGCCCTCGTCCCGCAGCACATCGGCCTCACCGGTGATGACCAGCGCCGGGGGCAGCCCGGTGAGCTGCTCGGTGGTGGCGCGCAGCGGGGACGCGGTGATCTGCGCCCGCTCGGACTCGTCGGTCGTGTACTGGTCCCAGAACCACTGCATGCCGTCCCGGCGCAGGAAGTAGCCCTCGGCGAACTGCCGGTACGAGGGGGTGTCGAAGGCGGCGTCGGTCACCGGGTAGAACAGCACCTGCTGGACCAGCGGCAGGTCTCCGCGCTCCTTGGCCATCAGCGTCAGCGCGGCGGACATGTTGCCGCCGACCGAGTCACCGGCCACGGCCAGCCGGGACCCGTCCAGGTCCTGGGCGGCGCCCTGCTCCACGACCCACTTCGCCACCGTGTAGTTCTGCTCGATGGCCACCGGGTAGCGCGCCTCGGGGGAGAGGTCGTACTCCGGGAAGACCACGGCGGCACCGGCGCCGACGGCCAGTTCGCGCACCAGCCGGTCATGGGTGTGGGCGTTGCCGAACACCCAGCCCGCGCCATGGATGTAGAGGATCACCGGCAGCGGCCCCTCGGCACCGGCCGGCCGGACGACCCGGGCCCGGACGCTGCCGGTCGGACCGCCGGAGACGGTGACCCACTCCTCGTCGACGGCGGGCTTGTCGATCTGGCCGGCCTGCACCTCGTCGACCGCCTTGCGGCCCTCGGACGGCGGCAGCTCGAAGAGGTACGGCGGGTTCGCGGTCGCCTCGGCGAAAGCGGCGGCCGCCGGCTCCAGCACCGGCTGAACCGGCTCGACGGCGTCGGACATGTCTGACTCCCGGGTCTCGCAGGGCCGCGCCGGCCTCTCCGGCGGGACGCCTTCACGTTAAGGACGCGGAGGCGGCGCGGATTGCCCCTCAGTGCACCGCCACCCTTCCGACAGTGCATGGACTCCCCACCCTGCCCGGACCTCGGCCGACCGGCCACCGCTGGGTATCGTGGACGCGTCCCGACGGCGCCGGAACCCGCGCTCACCAGGGGCGGAGGGCGGGGGCCACCGAATCATGCTTGCGGGACGCGACGAGCAGCTCGCGAGGATCCGCGCGGCCCTGACGGACATCGCCAGCACCGGAACCTCCCTGCTGCTGCGCGGCGCCCCCGGCACGGGACGGACCGCGCTGCTGGAGGAGGCCGGGACGGCCGCCCTCGCCGCCGGGCTGCGGGTGCTGCGGATGACCGGCGCGGCGGCGGAGGCGGAACTGCCGTACGCCGCCCTGCACCAGGTGCTCTGGCCCCTGCTCGCCGTCGCCCCCGATCTGCCGGGCGGCCAACGGGACGCCCTGGAAACCGCGTTGGGCCTGCGCGACGGCGCCCCGCCGGACCCCGCGGCCGTGGCCGACGCCACCCTCGCGCTGCTCACCCGGCACGGACCCGTCGTCGTCCTCCAGGACGACCTCCAGTGGACCGACCCCGCGAGCCTCGCCGTCTTCGGGGAACTGCGACGACACCTGGCCCCGTCGCCGCTGGTTCTCATCGGCGCCACCCGGCACCTGGACGCCGTAACTCCCGCCCCTGACCAGGTGATCGACCTGCCCCCGCTGCCGGACGACCAGGCCGAGCGCCTGCTGCGCACCCTCCACCCCTGGCTCCTCGAGGGCGTACGCGACCGAGTGCTGCGGGCGTCGGCCGGCAACCCCCTCGCCCTGCACGAACTGCCGGTACAGATCCTCAAGGCGGCCACCGGCCACCCCGTCGGCCCCCGGACCGGCCTCCTGGACGAACTGCCCCTCGGCGAACGGCTCGGGCGCCTGTACGAGGACCAGGTGCGCGCCCTGCCGGAGCCGCCCCGGCGCCTGCTGCTGGCGGCGGCACTCGGCGGCCCGCCCGCCCAACGCGCCGACACCCTGCGGGACATGGCGGCCCGGGACGCCCACACCCCCTGGCCGCGGATCCTGGACGACGTGACGGCCTCCGGCCTCGCTCACCTCGACGCGGCGGACCACCGCCTGGACTTCCGCCATCCGCTGATCCCCGCCGGACTGATCCACCTCGCCACCCCCGCCGAACGCCGTGCCGCCCACCGGCTCCTCGCGGACGCCCTGCCCACCGCCGGCATCGTCCACCGGGCGGCCGCCGCCGTCGGCACCGACGCCGAACTGGCCGGGCGGCTCCACCAGGAGGCCGACACAACAGCCGCGCAAGGGGAGCGCGCGGCCGCGGCGCGGATGCTGGCGCGAGCGGCCGGGCTCAGCCCCGACCCGGCCGACCGGACCGCGCGCCTCGTTGCCGCCGCCGTCCTGGCCACCCGCGGCGGACGCATGCGCCTCGCGGCGGACCTGCTCGCCGACGCCGAGACCGAGGCCCGGCCGGTACGACCGGAGCCCGCGGCCCCGTACGCCTACGCCGTCGCCCGCACCCGCCTCCAGCTCCACGGCGACCCCGTGCCCACGGTCGAACTGCTGCCCGCCTTCCTGGACGAGGGCGGGGCGGCCGACCTGCGGGACGCCATGCTGGCGCTGCTCCTGCTCGCCGCTGTGCACACCGGCGACGAACGCGCCCGGGCCGCCGTGGAGCGGCACGCGACGGACCCCGGTGATCCTGCCGCGCTGTGTCTGCGGGCGTGGACCGGTCCGTGGCGGGGAGCGCACGAAGGGCTCGCCCGAGCGGCCGGACGCCTGCCCCGGGACCGGGAGACCGCCGCGGCCTGGATCCTGTGGTGGGCGGCCGCCGGACTGGGCGCCGTCGGCGAGCACGACGCGCTGCACGGACCCCTGGCCCGCGGCCACGCCCACGCGCCCGAGGCCCTCGTCGACAGCGTCCACGCCCACGACGCCTTCCTGCACGGCCGCTGGGAGGAGGCGCTCACCGTCGCCCGCGCCGGAGCCGAGACCTCCGCCGTCTACCGCCACGCCCTCGACGAGACCCTCCACCTGCTGAACACGGCCGAGGTCCACGCGGCCCGCGGCGACCTCACCGCCCTCACCGCACTGGAGCCGGTCCTCGGCATCCGGGCCCGAGAACGCCATCTGCGCTTCGTCGCTGAGCGCTTCCAGGCCCTGAAGGCGCTGGCCGCCCTCGGCCACGGGCGCGCCGAGGAAGCCTGGCACCACACGCGGGCCCTCGGCCCGGCCTGGTCGCACCTTTCCCTGGTCGACCGGGTGCAGGCCGCCGTCGACAGCGGACGGCACGCCGAGGCCCGGGACCGGCTGCGGGCGGCCAGGGCGGCGGGCGTCGCCGACGCCTCGCCCCACCACGCCTTCCAGTTGGCGGTCGCCGAGGCGCTCACCGCGCCGGACGACGAGGCGGAGGAGAAACACCAGGCCGTGTACGCCCTTCCAGGCGCCGGGAGTTGGCCCTTCCCGCTCGCCCGCGCCCACCTCTCCCACGCCAAGTGGCTACGGCGAACCGGGCGCCCCGGACGGGCCGCCA
Source organism: Streptomyces cinnabarinus (assembly GCF_027270315.1). Lineage (NCBI taxonomy): Bacteria > Bacillati > Actinomycetota > Actinomycetes > Kitasatosporales > Streptomycetaceae > Streptomyces > Streptomyces cinnabarinus. The sequence goes on from NZ_CP114413.1 coordinate 8,413,495, forward strand.
CCCACCTCCGGACCGCCCTGCACACCTTCACCCGCCTCTGCGCGGCCCCCTGGGCCGAACAGGCCGCCCGAGAGCTCGACTTGGCGTCCCCCGGACACGACCCCCGCCTCTCCGCGCAGGAACTCCGCATCGCCGAACTCGCTGCCCAAGGGCTGACGAACCGTCAAATAGCAGAGCGGCTCGGCCTGTCCCCGCGCACGATCGGCGCGCATCTGTACCGGATCTTCCCCAAGCTGGGCATCACGACCCGTGCCGGAGTGGCTCGCGCGCTCCAGGAGTCACGCCCACCGGAAGTGCCCGCGCCAGAGCCGCCCGGGAGGTGATCCCGAGCTTCGGGAAGATCCGGTACAGGTGGGCCGCGACGGTCCGCGGGGACAGGTGCAGCTCGGTGCCGACCTCCTTGTTCGTCAGCCCGGTCGCGACCAGCCGCGCGATGCGCAGTTCCTGAGCGGTGAGCGGGCCCTGAGCGGCGAGCAGTTCGGCCTCGGACCGCTCCACCCAGGGAGCGGCCCGCAGCTCCCGGAACACTCGCGAGGCCGCCCGCAGCAGCTCGCCCGCCTCCGCATGACGCCCCTGCCGACGCAACCGGGAACCGTGCGCCAGCCGCAGCCGCGCCAGGTCGAACACCCACTGACCGGAGCCCGGTACGGCACAGGCCGCCGCGTAGGCCGCGTCCGCCTCCTCGTCGGCCGCCGTCAGCGCGGTCGCCGCGGCCAGGAGGAAGGCGTGGTGCGCGCTGATCGTCTCCATCCGGGCCGCACGCCCGGCGGCGACGTGCGCGAGCGCCTCCGCCCGCCGACCGCAGCCGAGACTCGCCACCACGAAGTCGAAGAACGGCAGATGGAACCAGCTCAGCCCGACCGGCAGTTCACCCGGCGCCATCAGTCCGCGCAACCGGCCGTACGCCTCCTCGTACCGGCCGTGCGCCAGTGCGACGAGCGCGTCGAGCCGCTCCAGATGGTCGGTCACGAACCGCATCCGCGCCCGCGCCGCCATCGGTTCGATCCGGGCCCGGACGGCCCGCAGTCCCCGCTCGTCGCCGCGACCGGCGAGGAAGTGGGCGTGGTAGTGCCGGAACAGCAAGGCGTTGCAGTGGTAGCCGAGTTCGTCGGCGGTGGCCGCCTCGCGCAGACAGTCCTCGGCCGTGTCCCAGTCGCCGCGCAGGAACGCCTGATGGCAACGGGCCTTCGCCACGGAACCCTGGGTGGCGTAGGCGTGGTCCTGGCCGAAGAGGCCGCGCAGCCCGGCGTCGGCCGCGTCCACCGCGGTCGCCGCCCAGAGCAGCAACCACGCCTTCCCGGCCTCCCCTCGGGCGGTCGTACGGGCCACCAGCGCGCGCAGTTCCGTCTCCGCTCCGTGGGCCGTGCGGGGCGGATCGGCCCAGGCGCGGTGGCACAGCCGGGCGGCGGGGGAGAGGCGCTCCCGATGCCGTTCGAGCGCCCGCCGGCCGCGGGGGTCGCCCGTGTACACGGAGGCCAGCAGCAGTTTGAAGGCCATCTGCTCGACCAGGTCACCGAAGGCGGGGGCGCCCGGGGCGGTCAGCGCGTCCAGGGCCTCGGGCAGCAGCTCGAACGACGAGGCGAAGTCGACATGGTGGCTCTGGTCGACGTACACCACGGTGTAGGCGAACAGCGGGGCGACGTCCTCGGGCACCGGTGCCCGCCGCAGCTCCTCGACCAGCTCCGCCGCGTACGCCAGCCGCCCGCCCCGGGCCGACATCGCCGCGGCCCAGGTCAGCCGCCGCGCCCGGTGGGCCGGGTCTTCGCTCAGGGCCGCCGCGCGGTCCAGCAGGAGGGCGCCCTCCGCGTCACCGCCGCGCAGCGCGATCCGGGTTCCGGCCTCCTGGAGCCGGGCGGCGAGGGCCTCGTCGGGGCCCTCGGCGGCGGACGCCTCGTGCAGGAGGCGACGCGGGTCGTCCGTGCGCAGGCGCTTCGCCAGGGCCCGATGGGCGGCGCGCCGGTCCGGGACCGAGGCGGAGGCGATCACCGCGCTGCGCACCAGCGGATGCCGGAAGACCAGCCGCCCGGTGTCGTCCAGATGGGCCAGCCCGGCGGCCTCCACCTGGCCGAGGGCGGGTTCACCGCGGTCGCGGACGATGCCGCCGGTGCCGTCCAGCGCGGTGAGCAGCAGCAGCCGGTCCGCCTCGGCGGGCAGCGAGCGCAGCCGCCGCGCGAAGAGTGCCTCCAGGCGCTGTCCCAGCGGCAGCCGCTCCGGCAACGGGGCGACGCCCCTTCGGTGTTCGTGCGCCAGCTGGCCGGGCAGCTCGGCCAGGGCCAGCGGATTGCCCGCGGCCTCGGCCATCACCCGCTCCGCGGTGGACTCGGCGAGCCCCGGATGCCAGTGCCGCAGCAGCGCGCGGGCCTCCTCGCCGGACAGGGCCTCCACGTCCACCGGATGCGCGGGCCAGCCCTCCAGCGCGGGCCCCTCGGGCCGGCTCGCGCACACCATGACCGCGCGCAGGGCCGCCAGCCGCTGGTGCAGGAAGACCAGCACGGCCGTACTGGAGGGGTCCACCCAGTGCAGATCGTCCACCAGGACCAGTACCGGACGGCGGCGCGTCTCCTCGGCGAGCAGGGCCAGCGCGGACGCGCCGACCATGAAGCCGCCCGGTGGCAGTCCGTCCCGCAGCCCGAGCGCCCCTTCCAGCGCGAGACGCTGCCGTGCGGGCAGCGCCCGGGAGTCCGCCCGGAGCGGCCGCAGCACCTGGCGCAGGACCCCGAAGGCGATACCTGACTCCGACTCCGCGCCCGCCGCCCGCAGCACGGTGAAGCCCGTGCGCTCGGCGTGCGCGGCCGTCCAGTCGAGCAGCGCGGTCTTGCCGATGCCCGCGTCACCGCGCAGCACCCTCGCCGAACCGCCCGCTCCGGAGCGGGCGTTGTCCAGGGCCCGCGCCAGCAGCAGCCGCTCACGCCGCCGCCCGATCAGCGTCGTCCCGTCGACCCTCGTCCCGTCGAGCGTCGTCCCGTCCGGCGTCCTCTCGCCCGACTTCGTCCCGCCCAGCGCGTTCCCCAAGGCCGCTCCTCAGCCGACGGGGCCGCGACCGTTCCGCGCGCCCGGGGCACCACCGTGACACCGGCGCCTTGCCCCACCCTGCACGCCTGTTGCCCCTGCCCGCAGGACCGCCCGAAACCCCTCTCACCAGCGCCGGAGCAGCCCGCAAGCTGAAGCCGAGCGAACGCGCGACCGAAGGAGCCCGATGAGCCCGACCGACCGGCACCGCACCGTCGGGTTCCTGGAAGTGAGCACCCTGCACGGAGCCGCCCGGACCCTCACCCACACCCCCGACGCCCAGCACCTCGTGCTCGGCCTGCACACCACCGGCCACTCCACCCTGGTCCGCGGCGCCACCCCCGAGGCCTGCCGCCCCGGGGACCTCTTCGTCTGCGAAGACCCCTTCACCCTGCACGAGTCGGAGGACTTCACCCTCCACCTCGTACGGCTGCCCCGGCGAGCCCTGGCTCTCAGCGAGCGCCGGACCCGGGCGCTGACCAGCCGTCCGCCGTCCGCCGAGGGCCCCGTGGCGCCGCTGCTCGGAGCTGTCGTGCGGGAGCTGACCGGGGCGCGGGCCGAGCGGGCGGGTCTTCAACTGGCGAGCAGCGCCGCCGAGCTGGTCGTCCTGCTGGCTGCCGCCGAGGACCTCGACCCCGGCCCGCAGGACGGCGGCCGGGATCGTGAGGAGCTGGTCAGGCGGGTGCGGGCGCATGTCGACGCGCATCTGTGGGACCGCGGTCTGACGCCCGCGAGCGTGGCCGCGGCGCAGCACATCTCGATCCGCTATCTGCACCGGCTCTTCGAGGGCCAGGACAGCACCATCGGCCGCTGGATCCAGCACCGCCGGCTGGAGGAGGCCCGGCGCGAACTGGCCCGCCCGGGGCGGGGCGACCTCACGGTGTCGGCCGTGGCCCGGCGCTGGGGCTTCGCCAGCGCCACCCACTTCAGCCGCAGCTTCCGTGCCGCGTACGGGATGTCCCCGAGCGACTGGCGGGACGGCCGGATCAGGCCCTCGCGCTAGGCGCGCGTCGGGCCGCGTCCGTGGTCATGGCCGCGCGGCGCCACTGTTGCGGCGAGCAGCCGTGCACCGCCCTGAACGCCCGGCTGAAGTGCGCCGCGCTGCGAAAGCCCCAACGCGCCGCCACCACCGCGATCGAGGGGCTCACCCGACCGCGCCGGGCCAGCTCCCGCGCGCACTGCTCGACCCGCAGCCGCTGGATCAGCCGCCCCACGGTGATGCCCTCGCCCTCGAACAGCCGGTGCAGATAGCGCACCGAGACGAAGTGCGCCCGCGCGATGCGCTCGGCGGACAGGTCGAGGTCTCCCAGATGCCGCTCGACGTACTCCCGTACCGAGAGCATCAGTTGCCGCTGTCCCGCCTCGGCGGGCTCCTCGGCCGACTCCTCGACGAGCCCCGCCACCAGATCCGTGACCATGCCCCCGAGCCGCTCGCCGACCGCGGCGGGCAGCCGGGAGGCCGACTCGTCGAGGTGCAGCAGCACCAGAGCCAACGCGTCCCCCGGCGAGGAGAGGACGCGGGCCGCGACGGACCGCAGCGCCGCGGCCGGTACATGCAGCGCGTGACCGGGCAGCCGGAAGAAGAGCACCCGGCCGCCCTGGTCCTCCCGCTCCACGGAGAAGGCCCTGCCGAGGTCGACCAGCGCCGACTGCCCGCTCGCCACACACACCGTGCGGCCGTCCTGGGACAGGCACAGGGAGCCCTCGCGCGGGACCACCAGCGCCACCGCGTCCTCGGCCGCCGCGCCCACCGTCATCCGCGCCGGCACGTCCTCGCAGGCGACCATGCGGACGTAGCCGAAGTGATGCAGCGTCACGAAAGCGCCGACGCGGTCTCCTTCCGCCGGTGCGGCCCGCGCCGACAGGGCGGCCCACACCTCCGTGTCCGGCCCCGGGATTGTCCCGGACAGTGCGCTCACGAGGGGTCCCTTCAGCCGTCCGTCACTGGAGTTCGAGTCTGTGCCGGGCACCTGCGGAGGCATTAGGTCAAATGACTGCACTTCCCTCTCCACGGCCGCCCAACTGTGCACGCAGCGGCACGCATCGGTGCGGGCACGCCGGCTCGTGCCCCCGCTGTCGCCCCTAGGCTGGCCTCCCCCAAGTGATCGGCACGCCCCCCACGCCGCAGGAGTTCCGGTGGAAGACCACGTTCCAGCCGCCGAGCCGGAACCCGTCCTGGAACGGCCGGTGCGCGACTTCGTCCTGCGGCACTCCTGGCCGGACTCCCGGGACCGCATGGCGGCCCTGTGGAACGGCGACGGCGGCGACGAGCCCGACGTGGAGGAGGAGTGGCTGGCCCTGCCCGCCGACGGCGGCCGACGGATCCGGGTGCGGATCCTGCGCCCGGCGGGCAGCGCCGAGGCCCTGCCGGTGGTGCTCTACCTGCACGGCCTCGGCTGGATGTTCACCGACGCCTGCGCGCACCGGCGGCTCCTCGCCGACCTGGTCCTCGGCGCGGACGCCGCCGTGATCGTCCCCGAGTACGACCAGCCGGCGGACGCACGCCATCCCGGGGCCGTCGAGCGGGCGTACACCGTCAGCCGCTGGATCGCCCGGCACGGCGGGGAGTGGCGTCTCGACGGCAGCCGGATGGCGGTCGTCGGGGTCAGCGCGGGCGCCCACCAGGCTGCCGCGCTCACCCTCGTCACTCAGGAGCGCGGCGGTCCCGACCTGCGCCATCAGGTGCTGGTCTGCCCGGTGACCGACGCGGCCATGGACACCGCCTCCTACCATCGGTTCGCCAGCGGGTACTTCCTCAGCCGCACCGCCATGCGCGGCTACTGGCAGCAGTACGCGCCCGACCCCGGCACCCGCGCCCACGGCACCGTCTCGCCGCTGCGCGCGGATGTCGAACGGCTGCGCGGACTGCCCTCGGCGCTCGTGCTCACCGCCGAGGCCGATGTGCTGCGCGACGAGGGCGAGGCGTACGCGGCGCGGCTGCGGGCCGCGGACGTCCCGGTGGTGTCGGTGCGCTACCACGGCACGATCCACGCGTTCGTCCTGTTCGACCTCCTGCGCGACACCGGCGCCTCCCGGGCGGCCCGCATCCAGGTCACGGACACCCTGCACGCCGCCCTGCACGCGGCCTAGGCGTCCGGGACGCGCACGCCTTCACCGCGGTGCCGTCGCCACTCGCTCGGTGTCACCCCGTAGGCCGCCTGGAAGCGGCGGGTGAAGTGGCTCGGGCTGCTGAAGCCGCAGCGGGCGGCCAGAGCGGCGACGGTGAGGCGGTCGTAGCGCGGTGAGCCGAGCATCTGCCGTGCCTTCGCGAGCCGTTCGGTGATCAGCCACTGCTCCAGGCTGAGGTCGGCCTCGCTGAGCAGGAGATAGAGCCTGCGCACCGAGATGGCGTGCTCGGCCGCGATCCGCTCGGGCGTCAGGGCGCGGTCCGCGAGGTGCCGGCGGGCGTAGGCCATGACCCGGGTGAGGAGGGTGTCGTCCATGACCGAGCGGACCGGTTCGGCGTCCTCGGCATGGGCCGCGGACAGCAGCAGCGCCCGGACGAGTTCGGTGGTGGCGTTGCCGAGCGCCTCGGCGCCGGGGTCGCCCTCCAGACGTCCGGCGTCGCGGAACACCGACCGCAGGTGGTCGAGGACGAGTCCGTGCATCGGGCTCGCGCGCAGGTGCTGCGAGGCCCGCACCACCGTCTCGACCGGCACGCCGAGACGGTTCATGTCGAACAGCATCGAGTGCGAGGCCCCGTCCCCGGACCAGCCGTAGGTGCGGACCGACAGCTCATGGAAGACACAGATGTCGTCGGCGCCCAACAGCCGCCGTCGGCCGCCGACCTCGGCGCGGTGCACGCCCTCGGTCTGCAGTGAGACGGACACCACGGGATGACTGCGGTGGTGGTGCACATGGCGCTCGGTGCGCCGTACCTCGAAGCCGGAGTTGCGGGTGGCGAACAGATCGAGGCCGCCCACCCGCCACAGGTGCATCCGGGCGTGCATGCCCGTCTCCGGCTCCTCGTGGAACACGTCGTTGGGCACCAGCGAATCCGTCAGCGCATGACGGAACGCCTCCGGCCGCTCGCGCGGCGGCACGGTCGACAGATCGAGCAGCAGCACGAAAGCCCCCCAACACAGCTGTTCCCCGGGGTCATTGTGCCTGAGGTCCAGCGCCCGTCGGCAGAGCAGGGGCGCCGGTGACCGACATGACCAGGGAGTACAGGGTGGTGTCGGCGGCGATGAACATGCGGTTGCGGCGGGCGCCGCCGAAGCGGATGTTGGCGACGACGTCGGGGATGAGGAGGCGCCCGAGCAGGGTGCCGTCCGGGTCGTAGCAGTGCACTCCGCCGTCCAGGGCCGCGGCCCACAGGCGGCCCTGGTCGTCGAAACGGATGTTGTCGAAGTTGCCGGTCTTGCACTCGGCGAAGATCTCGCCGCCGGAGAGCGTGCCGTCCTCGCGGACATCGAAGACCCGGATGTGGTTGGCGCGGCTGTCGGAGACGAACAGCCGCCGCTCGTCCAGGGAGAAGACCAGGCCGTTGGGCCCGCTGAACCCGTCGGCGACCAGCCGCACTTCACCGCTCGCGGGGTCCACGCGGTAGACGTTGCGGGCGCCGATCTCGCTCTCGGCGCGGTTGCCCTCGTAGTCGCTGGTGATCCCGAAGTCCGGGTCGGAGAACCAGATCGAGCCGTCGGAGCGCACGGCCGCGTCGTTCGGGCTGTTGAGCCGCTTGCCCTGGAAGCGGTCGGCGAGCACGGTGACCGAGCCGTCGTGCTCGGTGCGGGTGACGCGGCGGTTGCCCTGCTCACAGGTGATCAGACGGCCCTCGTTGTCGAGGGTGTTGCCGTTGGGATGGCCGGCGGGGGAGCGGAACACACCGACCGCTCCGGTGGTCTCGTCCCAGCGCAGCAGCCGGTCGTTGGGGATGTCGCTCCACAGCAGATACCGGCCGGCCGGCACATAGAGGGGCCCCTCGGCCCAGCGGGAGCCCTCGTGGAGGACCTCCAGCTTCGAGTCGCCCGCATGGCACCGGCCGGTGCGGAAGCGCTCGTCGAGAATCTCGTACACCTGCGGTCGCGCGCCGGACATGCGGCCACCCTCACTGTCGTACCGACCCTGCCCACCCCGCGCATGCTAGACCGGTCAGGAATGGAGAAGCGTGCCCTCGGGGGCCGTGGCTAGCGTGGCGGGCATGGACATCACCATCAACGCCAGCTTCCTGCCGCACACCGACCCCGAGTCCTCCCTGGCCTTCTACCGCGACATCCTCGGCTTCGAGGTCCGGGGCGACGTCGGCCAGGGCGAGATGCGCTGGATCACCGTCGGCCCCGCCGGCCAGCCCGACACCTCGATCGTGCTGACACCGCCCGCCGCCGACCCCTCCGTCACCGACGAGGAGCGCCGCACCATCACGACGATGATGGACAAGGGCACCTACGGCTACGTCCTGCTCGCCACCGCCGACGTCGACGCCACCTTCGACCGGCTCCAGGCCACCGACGCCGACGTCGTCCAGGAGCCGACCGATCAGCCCTACGGCGTCCGCGACTGCGCCTTCCGCGACCCCTCGGGCAACATGATCCGCATCCAGCAGAAGCAGTGATCCGTACCAGCAGCGAATCGTTGCCGCCTCTCGCAGCGATCAAGTAGAACCTGACGTACTGTTCGAACCCGGTCAGATCCGGCCAGGCGACAGCGAGGAGACGGAGACACGATGAGCAGGGCCACCAGGACGAGCACCCAGTCGCCTGCGCCGCACATCGCCGACAGCCACGACATGATCCGTGTGCACGGCGCCCGCGAGAACAACCTCAAGGACGTCAGCATCGAGATCCCCAAGCGCCGGCTGACGGTGTTCACGGGGGTCTCGGGATCGGGCAAGAGCTCCCTGGTGTTCGACACGATCGCCGCCGAGTCGCAGCGGCTGATCAACGAGACCTACCCCGCCTTCGTGCAGGGCTTCATGGCGAACCTGGCCCGGCCCGAGGTCGATGTGCTCGACGGCCTCACCACCGTGATCAGCGTCGACCAGGCGCGCATGGGCGCCGACCCGCGCTCCACCGTGGGTACCGCCACCGACGCCAACGCCATGCTGCGCATCCTCTTCAGCCGCCTCGGCAAGCCGCACATCGGCCCGCCGAGCGCGTACTCCTTCAACACGGCCTCGGTGAAGGCGAGCGGCGCGATCACCGTGGAGCGCGGCGCGAAGACCAAGGCCGAGAAGGCGACCTTCGAGCGCACCGGCGGCATGTGCAACCACTGCGAGGGCCGCGGCAAGGTCTCCGACATCGACCTCACCCAGCTCTACGACGACTCCAAGTCGATCGCCGAGGGCGCCTTCACCATTCCCGGCTGGAAGTCGGACAACGTCTGGACCGTCGGCATCTACGCCCAGTCCGGCTTCCTGGACCCGAACAAGCCGATCCGCCGGTTCACCAAGAAGGAGATGCACGCCTTCCTCTATGGCGAGCCGACCAAGGTGAAGGTCAACGGCGTCAACCTCACCTACGAAGGTCTCATCCCGAAGATCCAGAAGTCGTTCCTGTCCAAGGACAAGGAGGCGATGCAGCCGCACATCCGGGCCTTCGTGGAGCGGGCCGTCACCTTCACCACCTGCCCCGAGTGCGACGGCACCCGGCTGAGCGAGGGCGCCCGGAACTCGAAGATCAAGCGGATCTCCATCGCCGACGCCTGCGGGATGGAGATCCGCGACCTCGCCGAGTGGGTGCGCGGCCTGAAGGAGCCGTCGGTGGCACCGCTGCTGACCGCGCTCCAGCAGACCCTCGACTCGTTCGTGGAGATCGGCCTCGGCTATCTCGCCCTGGACCGGCCCTCCGGCTCCCTGTCCGGCGGCGAGGCGCAGCGCGTCAAGATGATCCGCCACCTCGGCTCCTCGCTCACCGATGTCACCTACGTCTTCGACGAGCCGACCATCGGTCTGCACCCCCATGACATCGAGCGGATGAACAACCTGCTCCTCAGGCTGCGGGACAAGGGCAACACGGTGCTCGTCGTGGAGCACAAGCCGGAGACCATCGCGATCGCCGACCACGTCGTCGACCTCGGCCCCGGCGCCGGTTCCGGCGGCGGCACCGTCTGCTTCGAGGGCGGCCTCGACGGTCTGCGCTCCTCCGGCACCGTCACCGGCCGTCACCTCGACGACCGGGCCGTGCTGAAGGAGGACGTGCGCAAGGCGACCGGCGCGCTGGAGATCCGCGGTGCGACGGCCAACAACCTCCAGGACGTCGACGTCGACGTCCCGCTCGGTGTGCTCACCGTCATCACCGGCGTCGCGGGCTCCGGCAAGAGCTCGCTGGTACACGGCTCGATCCCCGCCGCCGAGGGCGTCGTCTCGGTCGACCAGAGCCCGATCCGCGGCTCCCGGCGCAGCAACCCGGCGACGTACACCGGACTGCTCGACCCGATCCGCAAGGCCTTCGCCAAGGTCAACGGCGTCAAGCCGGCCCTGTTCAGCGCCAACTCCGAGGGCGCCTGCCCGACCTGCAACGGCGCCGGGGTCATCTACACCGACCTGGCGATCATGCAGAGCGTGGCCACCCCGTGCGAGGACTGCGAGGGCAAGCGGTTCCAGTCCGCGGTGCTGGAGTACCACCTCGGCGGCCGCGACATCAGCGAGGTGCTCGCGATGTCGGTGGCCGAGGCGGAGGAGTTCTTCGGCTCCGGCGACGCCCGCACCCCGGCCGCGCACGCCATCCTCAGCCGGCTGGCCGACGTCGGTCTCGGCTACCTCACCCTCGGCCAGCCGCTCACCACGCTCTCCGGCGGTGAACGGCAGCGGCTGAAGCTGGCCACGCACATGGCCGACAAGGGCGGCGTCTACGTCCTCGACGAGCCGACCACCGGCCTGCATCTCGCCGACGTCCAGCAACTGCTCGGCCTGCTCGACCGGTTGGTGGACTCCGGCAAGTCGGTGATCGTCATCGAGCACCACCAGGCCGTCATGGCGCACGCCGACTGGATCATCGACCTCGGCCCCGGCGCCGGACACGACGGCGGCAAGGTCGTCTTCGAGGGCACGCCCGCCGAGCTGGTCGACGCGCGCTCCACCCTCACCGGCGAGCATCTGGCGCAGTACGTCGGCGCCTGACGCGGGCTATACGGCCTGGACGACGACTCCGGTGGCTTCCAGCGCCGTGACCTCGTCCTTGGGTGCCGAGGCGTCGGTGACGAGGGTGTGCAGCAGGGTCGAGGGGCCGACGTAGGCGTAGGCGGTGTGGCCGAGCTTGCTGCCGTCGGTGGCGAGGACGACGCGGCGTGCGGAGGCGATGGCGGCCTTCTTCACGGCCGCGTCGTCGAGGTCGTAGGCGGTCAGGCCCTCGGCCGCGCTCAGCCCGCAGCAGCCCATGACCGCGGTGTCGAAGCGCAGGGCGGCGAGGGACGCGAGAGTGAGCGGCCCGGTCAGGGCTCCCTCGGCGGCCCTCGGCTGTCCGCCGGGCACCATCAGCTTGACCGGGGCCGGGACCTCGGCGAGCACATGGACGGCCTGCAGGGACAGGGCCATCACCGTGACCGGCCGCCGACGCAGCAGATGGGCGATCTCCAGGCAGGTGGTGCCGCTGTCGAGGAGGACGGTCTCGCCGTCGGCGATGAGCGCGGACACCTCCGCCGCGATACGGCGCTTGGCGTCGACGGCCTTGTGGGCGCGCAGCGCGAACGGCGGCTCCTCGCCCCGGAGCAGCAGGGTGCGGGCCCCGCCGCGGACGCGCTCCAGGACGCCCTGCGCGGCCAGCGCGTCGAGGTCGCGCCGGATCGTCATCTCGGAGGCGCCGGTCAGCGCGGCGAGTTCCTGGACCGTGCTGCTGCCGGACTCCCTGACGGCCTGGGCGATCATCGCGTGCCGGTCTGCGTTGCTCATGCGGCGATTGAACACCTCACGAAACGAACATGCAATGTGTGCGATTCGCCAGTATTCAATCACTCGGAATGTTCATTACGTTGATCGGTGTGAATCATTCGCTGCGGTCCGCCCGAATGGCGACCTTCGTCTACTTCATCCTCTGCGGCACCACAATGGGCACCTGGGTGGTGAACATCCCCGCCATCGAGGAGCGCGTGGACATCAGCCACGCGACGCTCGGAGGACTCCTGGTGCTGCTCGGCCTCGGGGCCTTCCTCGGCATGCAGGTGGCCGGCCGGCTGACCGACGGGCTCGGAGCGCGCGTCGTCGTCCCCGCCACCGGAGTGCTGTGCGGGGCGTCCCTGGTACTGCCCGGCCTCGCCGCGGACCCGTGGACGCTGGCGGGTGCCCTGCTGGTCTTCGGCTTCTGCAACGGCTGCCTGGACGTCGCCATGAACGCCCACGCCGTACACGTGGAGAAGGCCTACGCCCGTCCCGTCATGTCGGCCTTCCACGCGACGTTCTCGGTCGGCGGTGTCCTCGCCGCGCTCGTGGGCGCGGCGACGGCGAGCGCCGACCTGAGCCCAGCGGCGGGCATGGCCGCCGTAGGCTCCCTGACCATCGTGATCGCCCTGGCGACGGCACGCGCCCTGCTGCCCGCGACGGCCGACACGGACACGGTGGACGAGGCGCCGACCGCTGGGCCCCGGAGCACCGGCGGACGCATCTGGATCCTCGCAGCCCTGGCTCTGATGGTGATGCTGTGCGAGGGAGCGGCCAACGACTGGAGCGCCCTGCACCTGAAGGACGTCCTGGGCGCACCCGCGAGCGCGGCGGCCTTCGCGTACGGCACCTTCGCGGCGACCATGACCATCGGGCGGCTGCTGGCCGACCGCCTGGTCGCCCGGTTCGGTTCCCCGGCGATCCTGCGCCACGGAGCGGCGACGGCCGCCGTAGGCATCACGATCGTGGCCCTCGCCCCGTGGATATGGGCCGCGTTCCTGGGCTGGGCGCTGTTCGGTCTCGGCCTGTCCGGCTGCGTACCGCAGCTGTTCAGCGCGGCCGGCCACGCCGACCCCGCCGCCGCGGGCGCCAACGTCTCCCGAGTCGCCGGACTCGGCTACGTCGGCATGCTCGCCGGTCCCGCGGTCATCGGCTGGCTGACCCACCTGGTCGCCCTCAACCACGCCTTCGTCCTGCTGACGCTGCTGTGCGCGATCACGGCCGTGGCCGCGGGAGTCCTGCGCACCGCCCCCGACCCCACCCGTGAGCCGGCGACGAGCGCCCACTGACCGCCACTCGGGATCAGGAGGAACCCATGTCGAGTGACCGGAACATAGTGCTGTTCGACCTCTTCGGAGTCATCGCCCGCCACCAACGCCCGGGCGCCCTGGCGAAGATGGCCGCCCGCTGCCACGCCCCCACCGAAGACTTCACCACGGCGTACTGGGCCTGCCGCCCGCCGTACGACGCGGGACAGCAGTCGGCCGGGGAGTACTGGACCGCCGTACTGAGACAACTGCACTCCGAACCTGACGCCGACATGATCGAGGAGTTGCGCCGGGCCGACATGGACAGCTGGTCACGCGTCGACGACCGGATGGTGGCTTACGTCCAGTCACTCCGCGAGGTCGCCGAGGTAGCCCTGCTGTCCAACATCCCCGCGGACCACGCCGACGCCTTCCTGGCCGCGCAGCCCTGGCTGCACAATCTGGATCACGTCGCCTTCTCCGGAAAGATCAAAGTGGCGAAACCAGACCCAGCGGCTTTCCGACACTGCGCCGACGCGATGCGGGCTGCCCCGGCGGACTTCCTCTTCGTCGACGACCGCGAGGAGAACGTACGCGCCGCGCGGGCCACGGGAATGCGCGGGCACGTCTTCACCGCCCAGGACGAGCTGGCGGCCGCCATCGCGATCGAACTTTGAGGAGTGTGCCCAGTGCGGATCTACCTCAGTGCGGACATGGAAGGCGTCACCGGGCTCGTGGACGCCGACGACGTCCAGCCCGGCGGCCGGGACTACGAGCGCGGCCGACTGATGATGGCCGAGGACGTCAACGCCGCCGTCCGGGGCGCCCTCGCGGCCGGCGCCACCGACATCACCGTCAACGACGCCCACGGCCCCATGCGCAACATCCTCCCGGAGTCCCTGCACCCGGCCGCCCGCCTGATCCGGGGCAAGCCCAAGCACATGGGCATGCTCGAAGGCCTCACCCCCGAGCACGACGCCATGCTCTGCGTCGGCTACCACTCCCGGGCCGGAGCGCTCGGGGTCCTGAGCCACAGCTTCATGGGCCACGAGATCGAGGACATCTGGCTGAACGGCCGCCCCGTCGGCGAGATCGCCCTGGCCCACGCCACGGCGGCGGCCCTCGGCGTCCCGCTGGCCGCCCTCACCGGCGACGACCGCGCCTGCGAGGAGATGGCCGAATGGGACGCCTCCGTCACGACCGTGGCGGTGAAGCACGCACGGGACCGCTTCGCGGCGGATCTACGCCCCACCGACGAGGCCCGCACGGCGATCGAACAGTCAATCACCGCCGCACTCACGGCAAATCGAACGCCCCCAGCGCCACCCCCGGCCGACTCCACCCTCACCGTCCGCTGGCAGTCGTCCTCGGTGGCCTCAACCCTCCTGGGGATTCCGGGCGTCACCGCGACGGACACCCGCACCGTAGAGGCCCAAGGCACCCTGCCCACTCTCTACCGGCTGTTCGGAGTGTGGATGAGAGTGGCGACATCCCTGACCAACCAGCCGCCGTACTGCTGACCATTGCGCGGCCCGGGGCGGCAGGGCGTGTTCAGCCGAGGGCGAGCCATTCCAGGCCGAGCCGCTCGACTTGGGCGCGCAATCTCGGAGCGCGTGACAGGCCATCTGGGGGAGTTCTACGGCCAGTTGGCCCCCACAGGGCAGGAGCCCTCAGCCGGGGCGCGGGACCCGAATTGACCAACAGCGTCCCCGCGTGGGTTGCGGGTTGGTCAGCCGGTGAAGGGTTCCAGCGCGAAGCGGCCGATCGCCACGAAGGCGGTCAGGGCAAGGTAGCCGCCGTCCCCCAGCGCGGCTTTGGTCTCGCCGCGGCGGATCCGCAGGATCGTGGCGCCGGTCATGATCAGTGCCAGGCCGGTGGCCGCCAGCGGTACCAGTATCGGCGCGATGTCGAGCACGGCCGGCAGGATCAGGCCCGTGGCACCGAGGATCTCAAGTGCTCCGATGGCCTTGAGGGGGCCGGGCTTGAAGTCGAGGACCCAGCGCGCGGCGTCGGCCATCGTGGCCATCTTCTCCCGCGGGACGAACAGCTTCCCGAAACCGGAGAACAGGAAGACGGCGGTCAGCAGGCCGGTGACGATCCACAGCGCGAGGTTCATGAGTCTTCTCCTGGGCGAAGCTTCTGGGGGTGGCGGCCGGGGGCGGACCCGGGATCCCGGGTCCGCCTGAGATGGTGAGGGGAATGTCCGCGTCAGCCGAACTGACCGGGCTGGTACTCGCCGCCGGGGGTCCGGGTGATCACGTTCAGCCGGTTGAAGGCGTTGATCACGCAGATCAGAGCCACCAGGGCCATGAGCTGGTCCTCGTCGTAGTGCTTCGCCGCGTTCGCCCACGCCTCATCGGTGACGCCCCTGGAGTCGGCGAGGCGGGTGCCCTGCTCGGTGAGTTCCAGTGCCGCCCGCTCCGCCTCGGTGTAGACGGTTGTCTCCCGCCATGCCCCGACCAGGTTGATCCGCACCGCGCTCTCGCCGGCGGCCGCGGCGTCCTTGGTGTGCATGTCGAGGCAGCCTCCGCAGCCGTTGATCTGGCTGGCGCGGATCTTCACCAGCTCCTGCACCGCCTTCGGCAGCGCCGAGTCGGTGATGGCCTTGTTCGACGAGATGATGTACTTGGCCCACTTCGATCCGACCTCGTTGCGCATGGGGTTGATCCGGGTTTCCATCTCGGTCTCCTTCGTCTTCGGCTGCTTGCACCACTACGACGAAGAGCCCCGCCAGGACGTAACAACCCCATGCGCTCGGTGTGTTCTACTCGGGTCGCGCGGGCAGACCCATGGCGTCGAGGCGCCCTCGGTCGCTCACGGTCAGGAGCTCGACGATCCGGTCGTCGACCACGGTGCACGCCACCACGCCGAGCACCTTGCCGTTCGCACCCCAGGCCACGAACCCGGGTTCGCCGTTGACCCAGACCGGGAGCACCGAGGTCATCGACCGGGCGCCGCGCAGGACCGGTTCGGCGACCTCGCCCGCCCCGACCGTGGTCATCACGCCCTGCGGGTGGTACGTGCGCCAGGTCACGTCGGGATCGAGTACTCGTACGAGCCCTTCGAAGTCCCCGTTCCGCGCCGCGGCAAGAAATGCGTCGACCACCGCGCGCTGCCGGCGCGGCTCCTCCGCCGGCACCGAAGTGCCCTGCACCTTCCGGCGTGCCCGGCTGGCGAGCATCTTGGTCGCGTCGGTGGACCGCCCGATGATCTCGCCGATCTCCGCGAACGGCACCGCGAACATGTCATGCAGGACGAACGCCAGCCGCTCGGTGGGCGTGAGGGTGTCGAGTACGACCAGCAGGGCCAGCCCGACCGATTCGGCGAGCATCGCGTCGTCCTCGGGCGCCGCCCCGCCGTCCACGGTCACCACCAGCTCGGGCAGGCGGTCGTCGTACGACAGCTCGGCACGGGTCTTGCGCGAGCGCAGCACGTCGATACAGACCCGGCCGACCACGGTGGTCAGCCAGCCGGCCAGGTTGTCGATCGCGCCCGCGTCCTGCCGCGCCAGCCGGATCCACGCCTCCTGCACCGCGTCCTCGGCGTCCCCCCGCGACCCAAGCATCCGGAACGCGACCGCCACCAGACGCTCACGCTGCTCTTCGAAGACTCCCGCCAGTACTTCGTGCGGACCTGACCCGGTCATGTCGTTACCTTCCTCGCGCGAACTCCGTCATGATCATGACGGGCCGGAAGGCGCCGAGGTAACCGTTCGGCGTGCATCGGATGGAAGCGCGGCAGCGGCGGCCTGTCGTTGGACGGGGTGCGGTGCATCGTCCGGGTCGTAGACCCCGACACCGTAAGAGGAGGGTGACGATGGCACGGACCGAGTACTACGACGACCCAGCGGCACCGGAGCCGAACAGCCTGGTGGTCGCCGCGTCCGCCGTGGTTACCGACGACGAAGGGCGTTTGCTCCTTCATCGTCGCCGGGACAACGATCTCTGGGCGCTCCCTGGTGGCGGGATGGAGATGGCCGATTCGCTTCCGGGGACAGCCGTCCGTGAGGTGAAGGAAGAAACGGGTCTGGATGTGGAGATCACCGGGCTCGTGGGCACGTACACCGATCCTCGCCACGTCATCGCCTACTCGGACGACGAGGTGCGCAGACAGTTCAACGTCTGCTTCACCGCCCGCAGGGTCGGCGGCCGGCTCGCGATCTCGGACGAGTCCACCGAGCTGCGGTTCGTCCGGCCGGAAGAGATCGATCAACTGCCGATGCACCACACGCAACGGCTCCGGATCCGACACTTCCTGGAGCACCGCGAGCGGCCCTACCTCGGCTGACCCTCGATCCTCAATGTCAGTGGACGGAGAAGCCGCCGTCCACGAACAGGGACTGGCCTGTGACGTACGCCGAGGCGCCGCTCGCCAGGAAGACCGCCGCTCCCGCGAAGTCCTCGGCCAGGCCGTTGCGGCCGACCATCGTGCGGGCTGCGAGGGCTGCCACCTTCTCGGGGTCGGACGACAGGCGGGCGTTCAGCGGGGTCATGACGAAACCCGGGACCAAGGTGTTGCAGGTGACTCCATGGGGGGACCAGGCCTCCGCCTGGGAGCGGGCGAGTGACTCCAGCGCGCCCTTGGAGACGCCGTAGGCGCCGCTCTGGACGAAGGCGCGGTGGGCCTGTTGGGAGGTGATGTGGATGATGCGGCCGAAGCCGCGTTCGGCCATGCCGGGGCCGAAGCGTTGGCCCAGGAGGTAGGGGGCCTCCAGGTTCACGGTCATGGTGGTGTCCCAGACGTCCTCGTCCAGTTCGGCCATGGGCGGGCGCAGGTTGATCCCGGCGGAATTCACCAGGATGTCCGGTTCCCCGAACGCCTCGGCCGCCTCCTCGGCCGCCGCGCGTACCCCGTCCCGCGTGCTCAGATCGGCGCTCACCCAGGCGGCCCGGCAGCCATCAGCCGTCAACTCCGCTACCGTCGCCGCCAGTTCCGCCTCCTTGCGGGCGACGACCACGACACTCGCGCCCGCCCGGGCGAGGGCCCCGGCGATGGCGCGCCCGATGCCGGAGCTGCCGCCGGTCACCAGGGCGACCCGGCCGGAGAGGGAGAACAGTTCGGAGAGGTAGGGCTGGGAAGTCATGGGCGCACCTTAGAGTGCGTGATGCTCCTGGCGCCTCAGAAGGTCCGCTTCAGGAGATCCAGCAGCGCCGCCCAGTGGCGTTCGTCCGCCTCACGGTCGTAGGCCGAGGTGTCGGCCTGGGTGAAGCCGTGTTCGGCGCCCGGGTAGACCTCGCAGCGGTGGCGGACGCCCGCCGCCCTGAGGGCGTTCTTCAGGCGTTCCTGCTGATCCACGGGCATCGCCGGGTCGTTGTCGGCATGGCCGAAGTAGAGCTCCGCGGTGATGTGTTCGGCGACCAGGTGGGGGCTGTCCGGTGTGTCGGTGGCCAGTGGTCCGCTGTGGAAGCCGGCCGCTGCGGCGACCCGTTCCGGATACGTTCCGGCGGTCAGCAGCGACAGACGGGCGCCGAAGCAGTAGCCGGTCAGCGCCACCGGACCGTCGGCGGTCAGGGGGCTCTCCGCCAGCGCGCGCAGATACGCGTCGGCGTCCCGCATCGCCCTCTCCGGTGTCAGGGACTGCCCCAGCGGGCGGAGTTGCTGGAAGATCCCTTCCCGCGCCGCCTGGTCGATGTAGTCGGGCAACTCGACCACCGGGGCGGGTCCGTGACGGTAGAACACGTTCGGCACCAGGACCGTGTATCCGGCTCCGGCGATCCGGTCGGCCATGGCTCGCAGTTGGGGCCGCAGCCCGAAGGCGTCCATGTAGAACAGGACCGCGGGGTGGGGTGCTCCGTCACCGGGGTGGGCCAGATAGGCGTCGGCCGTGCCGTCCTCGGTGACGATGTCAACGGTGGTTCCCTGTACGGCGATCATGTGATCATCGTGGCACGGATCGCCGTACGGCCTCACTCGAACCGCGCGGTGTCGCCCGCCCCACGCCGTACGATCTCGGCCTCGCCGCCGGAGAAGTCGATGACGGTGGTCGGCTCGGTGCCGCACTCCCCGGAGTCGACCACCGCGTCCAGCACATGGTCGAGGCGGTCCTTGATCTCCCAGCCCTGGGTCATCGGTTCGGCCTCGTCGGGCAGCAGCAGCGTGCTGGACAGTAGCGGCTCGCCCAGCTCGGTGAGGATCGCCTGGGTCACCACATGGTCGGGGATGCGCACGCCGACGGTCTTCTTCTTCGGGTGCTGGAGCATGCGCGGCACCTCCCTCGTCGCGGGCAGGATGAAGGTGTAGCTGCCCGGTGTGGAGGCCTTGATCGCGCGGAACACGTCCTTGTCGACCTGCACGAACTGCCCGAGCTGCGCGAAGTCCTGGCACACCAGGGTGAAGTGGTGCCGGTCGTCCAGGCGGCGGATCGCACGCATCCGGTCCGTTCCGTCGCGGCTGCCGAGTCGGCAGCCCAGTGCGTAGCAGGAGTCCGTCGGGTACGCGATCAGTGCGTCGGCGCGGATGCTGTCGGCGATCTGCGCGAGGACACGCGGCTGGGGGTTCTCGGGGTGCACATCGAAGTACTTGGCCATTTGCCGAGGGTATGCCCTGTGCCCGCCCGCGACGCGCAGGGTGGGCCCGCCCCGCTTGAGTCTCCCGTCGGGGGAGACCGGAGACTTGGCGCATGAACGGCGACACGCTCTCCATCGGCGAACTGGCCCGCCGCACCGGCCTGACGGTCAAGACGGTCCGGCTGTACTCCGACCGCGGCATCGTCACCCCCGTCGCACGCACTCCGGCCGGTTACCGCCGCTTCGCCCCTGAAGCCGTGGCCCGTCTCGCCTTCGTCCGCACCCTGCGCGAACTCGGTCTGGGGCTCGACACGATCCGGCGGATCCTCGACCGGGAACTGCCCCTGGACGAAGTCGCCGCCCGGCACGCGGCCGCCCTGGACGCCCGGATCGGCGCCCTGCGCCTCAGACGCGCGGTCCTCACGGCCGTGGCCGCCCGTACCCCCACCACCCCCGAGGAGCTACGACGGATGCACGATCTCGCCCGCCTCACCGCGACCGAACGCCGCCGCCTGGTGGAGGAGTTCCTCGGCTCGGTCCTCGACGAGGTCCCGGCCCACTTGGCGATACGGCGCTCGATGACCCCCGAGCCCCCCGACGAACCGACCCAGGCCCAGGCCGAGGCCTGGATGGAGCTGGCGGAGCTCTCCCTCGACCCTGACTTCCGGGACGCCGTACGCCGACTGGTCGAGGAGCACGCGCGCCGGGCGTCCTGCCCACCGCTCCCGGACGCCGTGGCACTCGCCCACCGGCACGTGGGTCCGGCGCTGGCGGCCGGGATCGCCCCTGACTCCCCGGACGCCGCCTCCGCCGTAGCGGCCCTCACCGCGCACGCCGGCCGTGATCTGCTCCAGCGACTGGAAGCCGCCGACGATCCGCGCCGGGACCGGTACTTCGAGCTGCTCGCGGTGATCAACGGCTGGCCGCCGCCGGAGCCCCACACCCCGGTGATCCGCTGGACCGTGGCGGCTCTGCGGGCGCGGGCCGCGTGAGGGGCGGGAGCTGAAGCAGTTCCCCTTCGCTGTCCGGTGCTTTCAACATCCCTCCACCGACCTCACACCGACACGTCTGAAGCCGTGAGTGGTGGGGACCCGTCCTTGCTGTGGACGGCGCACGCCAGCCGCGCGAGGGTGCGGTAACGTCCCGAAGCGATACGTCGACAACGGGGACGAAAGGCGAGGGAAGGCCGAAGGTGGGTGGCCGGGAGGACGGGAGCCACAGCTCGGAGGAGCGGGCCTGGGAACGGGAGTTGCTGGACCTGCTGCGGCCGGGTGCGCCCAGCGTGCGGCAGGTCGTCGGATGGCTCGCGGACACGGTGCGGGGCACGGTCTGTCTGCACGACGACACCGGCACCGTCCTCGCCGGAACCGCCCTGGACACCGGGCCGTTCGAAGGGCTGCTCGGGGACATCGTGGCCGGGCGGATCGCCTCCGCCGCGTGGGAGGGACAGGGCCGCCATCTGCGGCTGGTCCGCGTGGCGGCGGCCGCGGGTGTGCTGACCGTGTCCCGCACGGTCCCCTTCGACCGGCGCGCCTCCGAGATCGTCACGCACACCGTCCAGGTCCTCGAACTGCTGCTCAGGGCCCATCAGGCCACCGACTCCGTGCACCGGCTCCACCAGGCCACCTCCGACCTGCGGCTGGCGATCCTGCAACTGCTCATGGTGGAGGACACCGTCTCCGCCCGCCGGGTCGCCGCGGGCCTGTGGCCGGGGCTGCTGGACACCGACACTGCCTGTGTCTACGTCGTCGAGAGCCGGCCCGAGGAGCGCGACCGGCTCGCCGAGGAGTGCCTGGACGCCACGGCGGAACAGGCGCTGGTCGTGCGCTGCCCGGCGATGGACGGGCATGTGATCGTGGTGACGCCCCGGGACAGCGTGGCCGCCGTCCTGCGGTCGCTGATCGGCTCCCGCCCCCGGGTCTACCTCGGCGGCAGCGCCCGCCAGAGCCTCGCCCGGACCGCCACCGCCTACGGCCAGGCCGTGAGCGCGCTGGCCGTGGCCCACTTCCGCCCCGACCAGGCGGCGGTGTACGCCGAGCGCACCCACCCCGAGCGCCTGATGGACCCCGCCGTGTTGCACGGCTGGACCGCCCGGGTGCTGCGGCCCCTCGACAGCCTGCCCCATCACACCCGCGCCGAGCTGCTCGCCACCACCCGGCTCGGCCTGGAGTTCACCGCGGTCAGCGCGGCCAAGGTGCTCGGTGTCAGCCGCAACACCGTCCGGGCCCGGATGGAACGCGCGGAGGCCCTGCTGGGCACGGACTTCACCGACCTCACCGCCCGTGCCGTCGTCCACCTCGCGCTCAACACCCAGGAGCACGCCGAGCACGACCCGGACACCGCGCCCGCCGAGGCGGGTGAGCTGCTCGGCGGACCCGCGATGCGTACCTGGGCCCACGACCTCCTGTCCCGCCTGGACGCCGACACCCGCGACCTGCGCCGCACCCTGCGCACCTGGATCGCGGTGGGCGGCAACGCCGAACGTGCCGCGCAGACCCTCGGCGTCCACGCCCAGACCGTGCGCGAACACGTCCGCGCCGCGGAACCCGTCCTCGAACGGCAGCTCCTCGCCGGCGGCGGCGACCTGTACGAGGTCGTGCTCGCTCATCTGGCGTCGGGCGACCTCGATCAGCCCGCCCTGCGCGGGGTAAAACGGGGTGAATCGGACTCACTTGTGCACAGGTGAGCCCCGAGCCGTCATCAGCGGGCATCGACACGGTTCACAAGCACCCTGCCCTCCGCGTAAGTTCGACGAGCCGCGGGGGCGCGACCGGAACGGGGGACCGGTCGGCCCCCGCGTTCCGTGCCCGGCCACGGTCAGTCGCCGAGTACCACCGGAATCTCCTGCCAGCCGAAGGCGATGAACGACGGCACCTGCCGCAGCTCGTCCGCGTCGACGGCGAGCCGCATCCCCGGGAACCGGTCGAACAGCGCGGGCAGCGCGGTCAGTGCCTCCACCCGGGCCAGCGGCGCGCCGATGCAGCGGTGCACGCCGATACCGAACGCCATGTGGTCGTCGGCGCCGCGCGCGGCGTCGAAGGAGTCCGCGTCCGGGCCGTAGTGCTCGGGGTCCAGGCCCGCGGCGGCGTACGTCGTGATGATGGCGTCCCCGGCCGGGACCGTGACGCCCGCGATCTCGATGTCGCTGACCGCGAACCGGAGCGGTAGCGAGGCGATCGACGGGTGGACCCGCAGCGTCTCGTCGACGACCGCGTCCCAGGTGATTTCCCCGGCCCGTACGGCCGCCAGCTGCTCGGGGTCGCGCAGCAGGGCGACGACCGCGTTGCCGATGAGGTTCACCGTCGTCTCGAATCCCGCGCCGATCACCAGCAGCAGCGTGTACAGCAGTTCCTCGTCGCTGAGCCGGTCGCCGTCCTCGTCCCGCACCCGGATCAGCTCGGTGGTCAGATCGTCCCCGGGGTGCTCGGTGCGGTGGGCGATCAGCGCGGGCAGCACCGTGCCGATCTGCTGCTGCACGAACGCGGCGTGCTCGGGGGAGGGGTCCGAGGTGTCCATGATGGCCGCGATCAGCCGGGTGGTGTCGGTCACCAACGCGTCGGGCACGCCGAAGAGTTCGCAGATGAACCGCAGGGGCAGGGGGTGGGCGAGGGCCGCCTTGATGTCCACGACGTCGTCGCCGGAACCGGCCACCTGCTCCAGCAGCTCCGCCGTGATCGCCTCGACCCGGGACCGCATCGCCTCGGTGCGCCGCTGGGTGAAGCTGGGTGCCACCAGCTTGCGCAGCCGGGTGTGGTCGGGGCCGTAGGTGGACAGCATGTTGACCACGCCGACCCAGCCCAGGATCCAGCCCCAGGAGGGGTGTTCGCCGATCTCCGGCCAGAGCCGCCAGTGCTTGCGGGGATCCTTGCTGACCTGCGGGTCGAGGATGAGCCGCTTGAGGGTGTCGTAGCCGGTGGGCGCCCAGGCCGGGATTCCGCCGGGCAGGTCGACGGGCACGACCGGGCCGAGGGCGCGCAGCCGGGCCGACTCCGCGGCGATGTCGGAGCCGAACGGGTCGAGGGCGAAGCGTTCGGTGCGGTCGGTCACGGTCACGACGGGCCTCCAGGCAGATCGGGGGAGCGGGGGCTGAAGCGCACGGGCAGGCCGGTCAGCGAACGGTGGAACGGACCCGGCCGCCAGGACAGACGCTCGCGCGGCAGGACGGGGTCGAGATCGGGCAGCCACTGGGTGAGCCGTTCGATCGCCTCCGTCGCGATGAGCAGCGTGTGCTGCTTGACCGGGCAGGCGTGCGGCCCCGCCGACCAGGACAGATGGGAGGCGTCCCCCGGGTGCCGACGGGCGCCCTGGTCCTGCTCGGCGGCGTGCGCGAGCGCCCCGTAGGAGATGACGACCGGGACCGCGGCCCTGATCCACGCGCCGTGGAAGGTGACCGGTGTGCGGGCGTAGTGGATGCCGTAGTTGGCCAGCGGCGTCTCGTGGTGCAGCACCTCCACCACGGCGTCCATCACCGGGCGCGCCCCGCTGGTCAGCGTGGAGTAGTAGGAGGGGTTGCCGAGGATGCGGGAGAGCGCGTTGGACACCAGGTTCGCCGTCGGCTCGTGCCCGGCGCCCAGGGTGAGGAAGACCTGCCAGGTGACCTCCTCGGGGGTGAGCCCCGCCGGATGGTCCAGCAGCCAGCTCGGCAGGTCCTCGCCGCGCCGCTCGGCCTTGGCCGCGATCAGCTCCAGTACGTATCCGCCGAACTCCGCCTCGCCCTCGGCCGCTTCGGCGCCGCCCTCCATCATCTTGCCGAGCGCCGTGTTGAGCCGGTCGCTCGCGCTGTCGGGCAGCCCGAACAGGTCGTTGAAGACCAGCGCCATCAGCGGCCGGGCGAAGTCGCGCACCAGGTCGGCCTCGCCGCGCGGACCGATCCGCCCCACCAGCAGCCGCACCGCGCGGTGCACCCGGGCGCGCAGATCGTGCGGCTCGACCCGGTCGAAGGCGTCGAGCAGCGCGGTCCGGTAGCGGATGTGCGCGGCGCCGTCGGCGAACAGCGTGTTGGGCCGCCAGCGCATCATGCCGAGCACCGGGGAGTCGTCGGCGACCGTCGACTCCCAGGGCCGCGGATCGTGCGAGAACGTCTCCGTGTCGTGCAGCAGATCCAGCGCCGCGCGCCGGTCGGTGACGACGTACGCGGGCACGCCCGGCGCCAACTCGGCCCAACCGACCGGCCCTTGGGCGCGCAGATCGGCGTAGTAGCGATAGGGGTCGAGGGCGAAGCCGTCCTCCCACAGGCGCACGGGCGCGGAGCGGGAGAAGGTCTGCTGGGTGGTGGGGTAGGTGGTCACCGGGTCTCCGGAGGGTGGCGGTCGATCAGGTGCTGGACCAGCGCGAGCAGCGCGTCCACGGAGGAGTTGGTGTCGCGCGCGTCGCAGGTCACCATCGGTGTGCCCGGCTCCAGGTCCAGGGCGGCGCGCAACTGCTCCTCGGTGTAGTGGCCCGGCGCGTCCGGGAAGGCGTTGAAGGCGACCGCGTACGGCAGCCCGCTCTCCTCCACCAGACCGAGCACGTCGAAGGACGCGTCGATGCGGCGGCTGTCCACCAGGACCAGCGCGCCGAGGGCGCCATAGGCGATGTCGTCCCACAGGGAACGGAACCGCTCCTGGCCGGGCGTGCCGAACAGGTAGAGCACGATCCCGCCGTTCAGGCTGATCCGCCCGAAGTCGATGGCGACCGTGGTCGTCGCCTTCTCCCGGATCCCGGCCAGGTCGTCCACCGGCGCGGACGCCTCGCTGAGCCGCTCCTCGGTGTGCAGCGGCCGGATCTCCGAGACGGAGTCGATCAGCGTGGTCTTGCCCACCCCGAAGGGGCCCGCGACCAGGATCTTCACCAGGTCACGGGCATCTTCGGGCAGGTGGATGCCGCTAGTCGTGCTTGAGGGCGCGAAGGCCATCGGCCACTCTCTTCAGCAGGTCGGGGTCGAAGCGTTCGGCGGTCGGGATCGGGGCGCGGGCGAGGACCAGGTTCCGGTCCACCAGCGTGCCCGCGAGGACCCGCACGGCGGAGACCGGCAGTCGCAGGTGCGCCGCGGCCTCCACCACCGTCAGGGAGCCGCCGTCCAGGGCGTCCAGCAGGGCCAGTTCGGCGGCGGGCAGACCGGCCGGCGCGGGCTCGCCGCTGCCGGAGAGCACCGAGAGCCGCTCCAGCTGGGGGCGGCTGGGCCGGGCCACGCCGCCGGTCGACAGATACGCGGGGACCAGCGGACGGCCGCCCGGGCGGCCGGTCATTCCGGCGCGCCGCCGTCGGTCCCTCTGGGCGCGGCGGCCATCGCCTTCTCGCCGAGCCGCGCCACCTGCGAGTGCACCCGGTGCGCCAGCAGGTCCAGACGCACCTCGGCATCGCCGTAGGCGGCGACACAGGTGCCGTGGTCGGTCGGCACGATCAGGACGTATCCGTGGTCCGACTCGATGACGACCTGGCGCACCTCGGCCCGCTCCCGGTCGGCGAAGGCGGCCGCCGCGGTACGACAGGCCCCCTGCACGGTGCTGGTGATGGCGGCCACCCGCTCGGCCGACGCCTGGCTGAGCGCGTCGGTGTAACCGGTGACGAGCCCGTCCCGGGTGAGCAGTACGGCGGCCACGACATGCGGCACCTCGAGGATCGGATCCAGCACCCACGCCGTGTCTCCTGCTTCGCGGCCGGTCATCAGGCCGTTCCCCCCTCGTGGTCGTCGCGCTCGGTGTCATGGTCGGTGGCCGCGGTGTCCTCGTGGGCCGCGGAGCGTGCCGCCGCGGTGGCGGCCTGGAGCCCGCCGAGCGCGGCGGCGGACTCCTCGGGCCGTCGGGCGGGCGTGCGCTGTTCGGGTACGTCCGCGGCAGCGGCCGTTCTGCCGCGGCGTCGGCGCTGCGGCAGCCCGTCGGGGTCGGCGGCGGGCTGGGTCCCGTGGTGCCTGGTGTCGGCCGGGGTGCCGTCGGGTTCGGCGACGTAGTCGTGGCCGGTGTCCGCCGCGGGGGTGGGGGCGGGCGTCGGCTCGGGTGCCGCCCGGCGCGTCGGGCGCGGGGCGCTGGCGGCCGGGGGCCGGTCCTCGGGGTCGATCCGGGTGAGCAGATGGCTGTCGACGCGCAGCACCGCCCGGACCCCGCCGTACGGCGAGGGCGAGGACAGGTCCACGGTCAGATCGAACTGCCGGGTGAGCTGGCCGATCGCGGCGAGCCCCATCCGCGGCGGATCCCCGAGGTCGGTGAGGAGGATCGGCTCGGAACCGGCCACCAGCCTCTGGGCGCGCTCCCGTTCGTCCAGGGTCATGCCGAGGCCCGCGTCGTCGACGGTGACGCAGACACCGTGGTGCACGTGCTCCAGGTTGACCACGACGTCCGTGTCCGGCGCGGAGTGCCGCAGCGCGTTGTCCAGCAGCTCGGCGACGATGATCGCGACGGGTTCGACGGCGTGCGAGACCAGCGCGGTGCCCGCCTTGAGGTGGTTGTTGACCCGGACCCGGTGGTAGCCCGCGAGCCGGGCCTGGCCACCGGTCACCGCGTCCACCAGATGGGACTCCTCGCGGGCCAGGCCCACCCAGGCCCCGCACACCACGGCGGCGACCTGGGCGCGCCGCAGCGACTGCTCGTTCTCATGGTCCAGTTCGAACAGGGTCTGCGCCAACTCGGGGTCGTCGTAGCTCTGTTGCAGTCCGCGCAGCGCGTCCTGGAGCCGGTACAGCGCGGCCTGGATCTCCCGGGTGGCGCCCCGCATCCCGGCCTGTGCGGCGGCGTCCACGCGCAGGTGCTGCGCGGTCAGTTCGACGCGCAGCTGGCTCAGCACGTTCTCCATCGCCACACCGAGCGAGGACCCGGCCGCCCGGAGCTGGAGGGGGCCCGGCACCGCGACATGGGGGTGCGCGAGCTGGCGGGCAGCGGCGGGCACGCGCTTCGCCGCGAGGTGCTCGATCTCGGCCGCGAACGTCTGCACCACGCCGTCGAGATGGGCCCGCAGCGCGGCGATCTCGTCCCGCTGCACGGCCCGTTGCCGTCTCGACCGGAGCAGCCCGCTGCCGAGGGCGAGCGCGGACAGGGTGCCGACGGCCAGTCCGCCGAGGGCCAGGTCCGGTAGTTCGATCATCGAATCGGTATCCAGAGAAGAGGGCAGGGGTGAGGGCGAGGCCCCCTCACGAGGCGCTCGCAGCACAGTACACACCGTCATCGACCGCTCTCGCACGGTCGATGGGTACTTCGCTCCGAATCCGCTCGCTCTCTGTTCACTTCTGCGTCAACTGTCTGAATTGCCGGGCAGCGACCGCGAGTTGATCTTCGATGGCCAGGCACCGGAAAAGAATCTTGGAACAGTCTCCGCGCCGATGTCGAGAACGGGTCTCCGGCTGCGTCCCAGGGGTGAACGCGACCACAATGGGTCGCACCAGTACCAAGGAGAGCCACCATGGCGAAGTACCTGCTGCTGAAGCACTACCGCGGCGCCCCGGCGGCGGCGAACGACGTGCCCATGGACCAGTGGACACCGGAAGAGATCTCGGCGCACATGCAGTTCATGCGGGACTTCGCGGACCGGCTGGAGAAGACCGGCGAGTACGTCGACGGCCAGGCGCTCGCCCCCGAGGGGACCTGGGTCCGCTACGACGGCGAAGGGCGTCCGCCGGTCACCGACGGTCCGTTCGCCGAGACCAAGGACCTCATCGCCGGGTGGATGGTGATCGACGTCGACACCTACGAGCGCGCCGTGGAGCTCGCCGGAGAGCTGTCGGCGGCCCCCGGCGCCGGCGGGAAGCCGATCCACGAGTGGCTGGAGCTGCGTCCCTTCCTGGCCGTGAATCCCACCACGGACTGCCATGGATGAGGCCCTGCTCAGGAGCCTCACACCGAGCGTGCTCGGCATCCTCGTCCGCCGCGGAGCAGACTTCGCGGCGGCCGAGGACGCCGTACAGGAAGCACTGATCGAGGCGCTGCGCGTGTGGCCCGCCGACCCGCCGCGGGACCCGAAGGGGTGGCTGGTCACGGCGGCCTGGCGCAAGTTCCTCGACGCGACCCGGGCGGACGCCGCCCGCCGCCGGCGCGAGGACCTCCTCGACGAGCAACCTCCGCCCGGGCCCGCCCCCGGGGCCGACGACACGCTCCAGCTGTACTTCCTGTGCGCCCACCCGTCGCTGACCCCGGCCTCCGCGGCCGCCCTCACCCTGCGCGCCGTCGGCGGCCTCACCACCCGGCAGATCGCCCAGGCGTACCTGGTGCCCGAGGCGACGATGGCGCAGCGCATCAGCCGGGCCAAGCGCACCGTCTCCGACGTACGGCTCGACCGGCCCGGCGATGTCGCCACCGTGCTGCGCGTCCTGTACCTGGTCTTCAACGAGGGCTACTCCGGCGACCTGGACCTCGCCGCCGAGGCCATCCGGCTCGCCCGGCAGCTCGCCGCCGTGATCGATCACCCCGAGGCGGCGGGGCTGCTCGCCCTGATGCTGCTCCACCACGCCCGCCGCGCCGCCCGCACCGCACCCGACGGCAGCCTGGTGCCGCTCGCCGAGCAGGACCGCAGCCAGTGGGACACCGAGCTGATCGCCGAGGGCGTCGAGATCCTCCAGGCGGCGCTCGCCCGCGACCGGCTGGGCGAGTTCCAGGCCCAGGCCGCCATCGCCGCCCTGCACGCCGACGCGCCCACCGCCGAGGAGACCGACTGGGTGCAGATCGTCGAGTGGTACGACGAACTCACCCGGCTCACCGACAGCCCGGTCGTCCGCCTCAACCGCGCGGTCGCGGTCGGCGAGGCCGACGGCCCCCGCGCCGGACTGGCCGCGCTCGCGGTGCTGGACGACTCCCTGCCCCGCTGCACCGCGGTCGCCGCCTACCTCCACGAGCGCGACGGCGACCTGCGCACGGCGGCACGGCTGTACGCCGAGGCGGCCCACAAGGCGCCCAACCTCGCCGAGGTCGACCATCTGACCCGCCAGGCCGCCCGGCTCAACGCCCGTCTGCGCCAGCTCAGGTCCACCGAAGCCAAGGGAGCAACCGAGGACCAGTGACGCGAGCCCTGCGACCGGTTACCGTACTCGCGAGTAACCGGACCGCACGCAGGAGGCCCCCATGCCGCAACTCGCAGTCGACGGCGCGACGCTGACCTACGACGACGAGGGCCCCCGCGACAGCGCCGAGGTGCCCCTCGTCCTCGTCCACGGCTGGACGGCGAACCGGCACCGCTGGGACCACCAGACGACGCACTTTGCCGAGCGGCGCCGGGTGGTCCGGCTCGACCTGCGCGGGCACGGCGAGAGCAGCGGGGCGGGCGTGCGCACCATCGAGGAGCTGGCCGCCGACGTCCTCGCCCTCCTCGACCATCTGGGGATCCAGCGGTGCGTGCTGGTCGGCCACTCGATGGGCGGAATGATCGCCCAGACCATCACGCTCGCCCACCCCGATCGGGTCGAGCGCCTGGTGCTGGTCAACTCCATCAGCCGGATGACGTACAACCGAGGCCGTGGTCTGCTGATGGCCGCCTCGACCCTGGTGCCCTTCAAGCTCTTCGTCGCCACCAACATCCAGCGCGCCTTCGCCCCCGGCCACCCCCGCGAGGAGATCCGCGAGTACATCCGCGCCTCGGCGGCCACCCCGCGCGAGGTGGTCATGACGCTGTACGGCGCCATGCGCGCGTTCGACGTCCTGGACCGCCTCGGTGAGATCCGCACGCCGACCCTGCTGGTGCACGGCTACCACGACATCCAGCTGCCGGTCACCCAGATGCTGCGGATGGCGAAGGCCTGTCCCGACGCCGTGGTGCGCATCATCGACGCGGGCCACGAACTCCCGGTGGAACGTCCGGCGGAACTCACCGCGGCGATCGACTCCTTCGTGACGGCCCCGGCACCCGTCTGAAAGGCACGCCATGGCAGCAGCGGTTCCGCGACGCGTCGAGCGGGCGGTCGCGCTGCTCGATGTGGGTCCGGCCGACCGCGTCCTGGAGATCGGCTGCGGTGGCGGGGTCGCCGTCCAGCTGGTCTGTGAACTGCTGGAGACCGGCTCGATCACGGCCGTCGACCGCTCGGCGACGGCCGTGGCTCGAGCCCTGAGCCGCAATGCCGCGCTGGTCGAGGAAGGGCGGGCCGCGCTCGCCCGGATCCCCTTCACCGCGGCCGAGCTGGCGGCCGAGGGCCTGTCCGACCGGAGCTTCGACAAGATCTTCGCCGTCAACGTCAACCTCTTCTGGACCGGCCCGGCCCGCGCCGAACTGGCCCTCGCCGCATCCCTCCTCGCGCCCGGCGGCGCCCTGTACGCGTTCTACGAGACGCCCGCGGGTCGTGAGCAGGAGGTCGTAGAGAAGGCGACGGGCGCGTTCGAAGCGGCCGGATTCACCACCGAGGTGATCCGCTCGGCGCCGGTCGTGGCCATCGTGGGCCGTCCCTGAGGCTCCTTATTTAAGAGTTGCCTTATATAAGCCGTGAGTGGCATAGTCGGCCACGTGCACGCCTTCGATGTTCTGGGGGATCCGGTCAGACGCCGGATATTGGAGCTGCTCGCCGTGGGCGAGCAGGCATCGGGCGAGATCAGTGCCGTGATCCGGGAAGAGTTCGGGATCTCGCAGCCCGCCGTGTCCCAGCACCTGAAGGTGCTGCGGGAGAACGGCTTCGCGTCCGTGCGGGCGGAGGGCACCCGGCGGCTGTACGCCGTGGACGCCGCTCCGCTGCGCCAGGTGGACGACTGGCTGGAGCGGTTCCGGGGCTTCTGGGAGCAGCGGCTCGACGCGCTCGGGACGGAACTCGCGCGAGGCAGGCGCGAGCGCAGACGCCAAGAGGAAGTGAACGAGGATGACTGACTTCATCGACGAGATCAATCGACTGCACCGCGAGGTCGGCACCCGGCAGGTCGAGGCCGGCGACGCCCGCACCGTGCTGCTCCGGCGCTCCTACGACGCCGAGGTCGCCGACGTATGGAACGCGGTGACCACTCCTGAGCGCATCGCCCGCTGGTTCCTGCCGGTCAGCGGCGAGTTCGAGGTCGGCGGACGCTACCAGTTCGAAGGGCAGGCCGGAGGCGAGATCCTCCAGTGCGACGAGCCCAGCCTGTTGCGCGTGAGCTGGCTGTTCGGCCCCGATCCGGGCTTCAGCGAGGTCGTCGTGCGCCTCACCGCGGAGGGCGAGGACCGCACCGTCCTCGAACTGGAGCATGTGGCCGTCGTCCCGGAGGAGTTCTGGGGGCAGTTCGGGCCCGGCGCCACCGGGGTCGGCTGGGACATGGTGCTCCTCGGGCTCGGTATGCATCTCGCCGGGGGCGGGTTCGCCAGTCCGGAGAAGGCGCAGGAGTGGGCGATGTCCGACGAGGGCAAGGCGACCCACGCGCGGTCGGGCGAGCTGTGGGGTGCCGCGTTCACCGCTTCGGGCGCGGATGCCCAGGCCGTCGCGTCCACCACGAAGGCGACGATCGCCTTCTACACCGGCGCCGAACCCTCCGCCTGAGGCGGCCGAAACTTTCGAGCGGGCAAGTGGCCGCCGGGGGAATATGAGCCAACTGGGACAGGCGGTCGTTCGGGGCATTGACGGTGTATCAGGCCACCCGTATGGTCTGCGACGCCATTCGGAAATGTGTCCGAAACTTTCGGAAGGAAGGGGACGAGATGGCCCCCCGCACGACCATCCGCAAGGCCCCCGAACGTCCGCACCCCCGCCCGCGCACCGCACTCATCCTCGGCCTCGCCGGGCTGCTCGCCGCCACCGGTGTCACCGCTCTGACGGGCACCGCGCAGGCGGCGAGCACCCTCGGCGCGTCGGCCGCCGAGAAGGGCCGCTACTTCGGCACCGCCGTCGCCGCCAACCACCTCGGTGAGTCCGCGTACGCGAACACGCTCAACACCGAGTTCAACTCGGTCACCCCCGAGAACGAGATGAAGTGGGACGCCATCGAGCGCACCCGCGGCTCGTTCTCCTACGGCAGCGCCGATCAGATCGTCAACCACGCCCAGAGCCGGGGCATGAAGGTCCGCGGCCACACCCTGGTGTGGCACTCCCAACTGCCCAGCTGGGTCGGTTCGTTGGCCACTGCCGACCTCAGATCGGCGATGAACAACCACATCACCCAGGTGATGACCCACTGGAAGGGCAAGATCCACTCCTGGGACGTCGTCAACGAGGCCTTCCAGGACGGTTCCAGCGGAGCCCGCCGCAGCTCGCCCTTCCAGGACAAGCTCGGCAACGGCTTCATCGAGGAGGCGTTCCGCACCGCCCGCGCCGCCGACCCGGCCGCCAAGCTCTGCTACAACGACTACAACACCGACGGCGTCAACGCGAAGAGCAATGCCGTCTACACCATGGTCCGCGACTTCAAGGCACGCGGCGTGCCGATCGACTGCGTCGGCTTCCAGTCCCACTTCAACAGCGCCTCACCCGTGCCCTCCGACTACCAGGCGAACCTCCAGCGCTTCGCCGACCTCGGCGTCGACGTCCAGATCACCGAACTCGACATCGAGGGCTCCGGCACCGCCCAGGCCAACAGCTACGGCAATGTCGTACGCGCCTGCCTCGCGGTCAGCCGCTGCACCGGCATCACCGTCTGGGGCGTCACCGACAAGTACTCCTGGCGCGCCTCCGGAACACCCCTGCTGTTTGACGGCAACTACGCCAAGAAGCCCGCCTACACGGCCGTACTGACCGCGCTCGGCGGATCCGGCGGGGGCGGCGGTGGCACCGCGTCCTGTTCCGTGACCTACAGCAAGCAGGAGGAGTGGAACGACGGCTTCAACGGCAAGGTGACCGTCACCGCGGGCAGTTCGGCCATCACGAGCTGGACGACGACCGTCACGGTCACCGCACCGCAGAAGGTCTCCGCGACCTGGAACGGCTCGCCCACCTGGGACAGTTCCGGCAACGTGATGACGATGCGCCCGAACGGCAACGGGAGCCTCGCCGCCGGGGCGTCGACCAGCTTCGGCTTCACGGTCATGAAGAACGGCAACAACTCGGCGCCGGTACTGGGTTCCTGTACGGCGTCCTGACCGACGGTTCACTGGTCCAGGGGCAGCACCCGGAACGTCGCCGGGCCCACCGCGAGCACCCCGTTCGACAACGGGGTGCATCGCACACCGCCCTTGTCGCGGAGCGCGCGCTGGGCCCCGGGCCCGATGGTCACGTCCATCCACGCGCACGGCCGGGCCGGACGGTGCAGGGCGAAGGTCACGGGGCCGAATCCGCAGTCCAGACTGACGGCCGAGCCGACCAGGGCGTCGATGTCGACACCGCGCAGCAGGACGTTGCGGCGGGTGCCGCGCAGATCCACCGCCGGGTCGATGCCGACGGGCAGATTCTCCTCGGACATCAGGGTCACCGAGGCATCGCGATGGGCCGGCTGCCCGAAGTACCGGTCCCCGAGCAGACCGAGGCCCTCGCGCACCTGGGCCCGGGCCACGAGCTCCCCCTCGCCCTCGGGCGGCAGTCCGTCCCCGGGCCGCCCCGCGAGCCGGTGCATGGGCGACACGAGCAACTGCACCACCTGTATCTCCACCTCGGTCATGCACTCACCCTACGGAGTGCCGCGCAGGTCAGCACGGCGCCCGCCAAACCCCGAGATCCAGCCTTTTCCGCATCGACGACAGCTTCAGCCGCCGGGAGTCCGGGCAGAAGGCGGTGGTCGGTTCGGCGTACTCCACATGGAAGACCGCCTTGCCCGCGGCGATGAACGGCTTCAGCTCCCCGCACTCGTCGAACTGGGCGCACTCCTCGTTGACCGCGAAGTCGAAGTGGCGCACCAGCTGCGGAACTTGAGGCAGATCGTTCTTCAGCCCCACCGACAGGCCGCGCCGATGGGCGAGGTCCGCGATCATGCGGTTGTACCGGAGCTGATGGCGCGCGGTGAGCGGGAACCCGGTGTCGTTGCCGTAGCCCTCCAGCAGATCGGGCTCGATCGCGTCGAAGCCCTTGTCGCGGCACATGTCGAACCGGCGCTCCATGATCGGCCGGAGCACGGACAGTCGGCGGATGTCCAGCCAGCGCTCGCCCTTCCAGCCGTTGGGGCGGCCCAGCACCGACTCGGGGAAGGCGTCCTGGTCGGGGCGGAAGTCCTCCCAGGAGCCGACGTTGACGTAACAGATCACCTTGCGTCCGTCGCGGTGCAGCCGGGCCACGTCCGCGGCGGAGCTCTCGAAGCCGTCGATGTCGTAGACCGGCACGTCGACCGAGGGGTCCACCCGGCCGTCGAGCTGCCACTGCCAGGCGAGTCCGGGGCGCGGCTGCCAGCGGTGCCCTGCACGGACCGCTTCCTTCGAGTCCTGCGAGCACCCGGCCAGCGCCGCCAACGCGACGAGCGCCGTCACCAGAGCCGTCGCCCTCCTCATCGCTCCACCCCCGTCAGCGCGGGCGTCAACCCGGCCCAGGGATTGGGCTGTTCCCCCGTCACCGGCCCCGACACCGCGGCCCCCCGCTCGTGGGCCGTACGCACCGCGAGCGGCACCAGCGCCTCCGGCACCCCGTACACCAGATGGCAGAACCGCTCGGCCGGATGCCGGGCGGTCCACGCCGGGCGGCTGAAGGCCGAGACGTAGGTCGACCAGTGGCCCTCGAACGTGACCGTCAGATCGGCGAGCCGGGTGTACCCGGGCGCCGGATGGACGCCCGGATTGAGGACCACGGTCCCGGCACCGGCCCGCCGGACGGAGCGGACCAGCTTCCGGCACCCGGGGAGCCCGGCCCGTTCGGAGGGCACCCGGTCGAGGAAGCAGCCGTCGGCCGCGTACCACTCCCGGTGCCTGCGCATGTCCGCCACGACCTCCGCAGGATCGCGGCGCCCGTAGGCCGTGTCCGCGTAACCGAGCAGCCGTGCCCCGGCCGTCCGCAGCGCTCCGGCCGCCGCCGTGAACGCCGGGTCGGGCTCCCGGCCCGGTCCGCTCGCCGGGTTCAGGACCACCCCGTAGGTGCGGGCGGCGCCCGAGATCAGCCGGTGCCAGGCGCCCGGGTCCTCGGCCGGATGGACGTACAGCGGAATCAGCAGGCTCACGGTGCTCGGCCGCCCTCCCACAGTGCGCACAGTGATTCCTCCAGGGTGTGGGCGGGCCGCCAGCCGAGGGCGTCGTGCGCGGCGGTGATGTCCGAGCACTGCCACGACACCTGAGCCGAGCGGGCCGAGCTGGGCGCGGACTCCTCGATCCGGCCCCGGAAGCCCGCCAACCCGGCGAGCCCGTGCACCAGTTCACGCACCGGCACTGCCGCCCCGCCGCCGATGTTCAGCACGGGCGGCAAGGGACCACTCGCCCGCACCGCCAGCTCCACCGCCCGCGCCAGATCCCGTACGTCGACGAAGTCGCGGTAGGCCGACAGATCGCCGAGGCGCAGCACCGCCTCGGGGTCCGGGCCCGCCTCGCGGAGCAGGGCGGCGACCCGGCCGGGCAGCCCGGCGGCCGGGGCGCCCGGCCCCACCGGGTTGCCCACGCGCAGGACCACCGCGTCAAGCCCGGAGGCGGTCACGCAGGCCGTGCCCGCGAGCTTGGTCGCGCCGTACGGGCCGACCGGGCTGGTCGGCGCCGACTCGGTGACCGCGACGCCGGGTGCGCTCGGCCCGTACTCGGCGGCCGAGCCCAGATGGACCAGGCGCGCCGCGGGTGCCGCCGCCCGCAGCGCAGCGCACAGCATCGCGGGGCCACGGGCGTTGACCTCGGCGAGGGTGACGGCGTCACCCGCGACGGCTCCGGCGCAGTTGACCACGGCGTCGGGTGCCGCCGACGCCAGGGTCTTCGCCAGCTCCTCGGGGTCGGCCGAGGCGAGGTCGATGCGATGGTCGGCGTCGGCGGAGCGCCCGCCGCCGAGCACCCGCGTGCCCGGCAGGGCACGCAGCCGCTCGACGACATGACCGCCCAGAAAGCCGGTGCGGCCCAGAACGAGAATGCGCATACGGCGCTCAGGCTCCCTTGAGCAGAAGCGACTTGCGGCTGGTGAACTCCGCGTTCGCCCGGTCGTAGTCGTCGGGCCGCCCGATGTCCAGCCAGTACCCGTCGAACTCGTACGCGTACGGCGGGCGTTGGTCCGCCAGCAGATCGAGGACCAGCTCGTCGAAGCCGAGCGGCAGGCCGGGGGTGTAGGAGTCGAGGGTGGCCCGGGACAGGCCGTAGACGCCCATCGAGACCCGGTAGTCCATGCTCGGCTTCTCGGTGAACGCCACCACCCGGCTGGCGTCGGTGGTCAGCACCCCGAAGTCGATGTGGACCTTGCGCGCGTAGGTGGCGATGGTGAGCGGCGCGCCCGACTCCCGGTGCCGGTGCAGCACATCGGCGTAGTCGAGATCGGTGAGGATGTCGCCGTTCATGACCAGGAAGGTCTCCGGCAGTTGGTCGCGCAGGGCCAGCAGCGGGCCCATGGTGCCGAGGGGGCTGTCCTCGGTGGCGTAGGTGACGTTCATGCCCCACTGCGAGCCGTCGCCGACGTAGGCGCGGATGATCTCCCCGAGGTGGCCGATGGCGAGGGTGCAGTGGGTGAAGCCGGACGCCGAGAGCTGGCGCAGCACGATCTCCAGGATGGCGTGCTGATCGCCGATGGGGACGAGCGGCTTGGGCAGGGCCGTGGTGTAGGGCCGCAACCGGACGCCCTTGCCGCCCGCCAGGATCACTGCGTGCATGGGGACTGCTCCTTCGTGGAACGGTGGGGGGTCAGATGTTGTAGATGCCGGTCTTGTAGCGGGCCAGGTTGGCCGGGTCGCGGAAGAACTCCACGGTGTGCGCGAGCCCTTCCTCCAGGGTGTGGCCGGGCCGCCAGCCGGTGGCCGCGGTGAGCCGGGAGGCGTCCGCGACCAGCCGCATCACCTCCGAGGCGGCGGGCCGCAGCCGCTCGGTGTCCTCCCGTACGTCGAGGGCGGTGTCCATCACCTTGCCGATCAGCGCGACCAGGTCGCCGACCGAGATCTCGCCGCCGGTACCGGCGTTGAAGGTGCGGCCCACGACCTGTTCGGCGGGCCCGGTGCCCACCGCGAGGAACGCCCGCGCGGTGTCCTTGACGTAGGTGAAGTCCCGGGTGGGACGCAGATCGCCGAGGGTGATCGTCCGTTCCCCGGCGGCCACTTGACCGATCACCGTGGGGATCACCGCCCGCATCGACTGCCGCGGGCCGAAGGTGTTGAACGGCCGCAGGGTCACCACGGGAGTGCCGAAGCTCGCGTGGTAGCTGTCCGCCAGCCGGTCGCCGCCCGCCTTCGAAGCGGCGTACGGGGACTGGGTGTTGATGGGGTGGTCCTCGGTGATCGGCACCGTCTGCGCGGTGCCGTAGGTCTCGCTGGTCGAGGTGTGCACCAGCCGGGGCGTGCCGAGGGAGCGGGCGGCCTCCAGGACGTTGAGGGTGCCGGTGACGTTCGTGTCCACGTAGCTGTGCGGCGCCTGGTAGGAGTACGGGATCGCGATCAGGGCGGCCAGGTGATAGACGCAGTCGGCGCCTTCCATCAGGCCGCGGACCGAGCCGGGGTCGCGGACATCGCCGAGGACGATCTCGACGTGCTCCAGGACGTCCGGCGCCAGGGTCTCCAGCCAGCCGTAGGAGGAGAAGGAGTTGTACTGGGCCATCGCCCTCACCCGGTGCCCGGAGGCGACGAGGGTCTCGGTGAGGTGGGAGCCGATGAAGCCTTCGGCTCCGGTGACGGCGGCGAGCGGTGCGGAGGTCAACTCGTGGGTCCTTCCGGATGGTTGAAACGGGACTCAGACATGGGGAGCGGGTCGGCCCAGCGTCCGCAGCACGCAGAGCGTGAGACACAGGGCCGCCGCCCCGTAGGGCAGCGCGAGTTGGTCCTGGGGCGCCAGGGCGGCCCAGGCCGCGGCGGTCAGACAGATCGCCGCCGGCGGCCAGGCCGTGCCGAACGCCTGGAGCAGCAGAGCCGTCCACAAGGCGGCCGCGAGCGGCAGCAGCGCCACCGGGTCGCTGTCGGTGAGCAGCGCCGCGGGCAGCAGGAGCAGGAGGTAGGCGAGCAGACACAGGGCGAGGACACCGGCCGAGCGCCACAGGAACCCGAGGGGAGTGGCGGCAGCGCGCAGGGCGCCGACGGACAGTCCCCGATAGCGGTACAGCAGCCACTCGGCGGGCCCCATGGACACGGTCAGCGCGATCACCGCGTACGGATGGCGGCGGCCCTCCAGCAGCACCAGGATTCCGGCCGCGAGCCCGAACAGGCCGTACGGCAGCGACCGGTGGGCCGGTGGTGGGGGAGCGCCGGTCGCGGCCGGGGCGGTGACGGCGCCGCGCAGGGCGTGGGCGGTGACGGCGAGGGTGGCGAGCAGCGCCAGCAAAGGCAGCCCGGCGCGCAGGAGTTGGCCGGGCTCCCACCACGGCAGTACCGCGGAACCGGCGATCAGCGGACTGAGCGCGGCCAGCAGCCACCACTCCGCGCCGAGCACCAGCAGCACGCCCGCCGCGGCCAGATAGAGCGACTGCGCCGCCGCTACCAGGGTGACCGGTCCGCCCTGCGCGGGCACCGCGGCACAGGCCGTCGCCAGGGCCGCGCCGACCGGAGCGCCGAAGAGCAGCGTACGGCCCGCCTCCCGGCGCCCCGTCGCCCTGCGCAGGTGGGCCCGGTGGCCCAGCCCCTGCCCCCACGCCCAGGAGACGAGCCCCGCCAGGATCAGCGCCGTGGCGTGCTCCGAGGCGTGCCACAGCGGTGCCGCGAGGAGGTAGGCGAGGCCCGGCAGCGCGAAGAGCACCCCGCGCAGCAGACAGCGCACATGGTCGGGCCGCCAGGGGTCGGCCGTGGGGGCGGGTTCGGGAAAGGCCCGGGGGACCCGCTCGTACAGGGCGGAGGCGAGCGTGAAGATGTCCCGGTGCCCGTAGCGTTCCTTGACCACCGCGGCGGTCAGGCCCTCCGACTCCAGCAGCGCGGCCACCTCGTAGGGATGGACGGAGGGGCCGATCCGGTCGGCCAGCTCGGCGGCCAGCCCGTCCACCTCGGCGCGGTGCGTGCCACGGTCCGGGAGCCGCAGCGCCATGGTGGTGTCGTCGGCCAGGCGCAGGGCGAGCGTGTCCTGCTCCGTGCCGCCGGGTTCGAGAGCCATCGGGCCGCTCACAGGGCGAGGCTCCGCACGGGCTCCGGCGCCGGCGTCACCGTCCGGTCCAGGTCGGGAAGTTCCTGATAGATCGCGCGGAACGTGTCGATGGTCCGCCGCAGGGTGAACTGCTCGATCACCCGCAGCCGCGCCGCCTCGCCCATCGCCGCCCGCCGTCCGGGCTCGGCCAGCAGTTCCAGCGCGGCGGCCGCCATGGCCGCCGGATCCCTCGGCGGCACCACGAGTCCCGTGTCGCCGACGGCCTCGCGGACCCCGCCCACGTCCGTGGAGACGGTGGCCCGCCCGCAGGACATCGCCTCGATCAGGGTGAACGGGAAGCCCTCGCTGATGCTGGAGAGCATCACCACGGTCCCCGCCGCGTAGGCGTCCTTGATGTCGTCGACCCGGCCCTCGAAGGTCACCGCGTCCGCGTGCCCCAGCTCGGCGGCCAGCGCCTCGCAGCGCTCCCGGTAGGCCTCACCACCGCGAGGCGTCCCGCCGAACAACCGCAGCCGTACGTCCGGGAGTTGCTCGCGCACCAGGGAGAAGGCGCGGATGAGGGTCTCCAGGTCCTTGATCGGGTCGACCCGGCCCGCCCAGCTGAGCGTCAGCCCCTCCGGTTCGGGCCCGGCGGGCGGGAACTCCGCCGGATCCACGCCGTTGTAGACGGTCCGGATCGACTCCGGTGCCGCACCACCCTGCTCCTCCCACAGCCGGTTGTAGCGGTTGCCCGGCGTGATCAGCGCCGCCCTGCGGTAGGTCTCCTCCGCCAGCAGCCGGAAGAAGCCCAGCACCACGGCCTTCACCGGCCAGCGGTAGGGAGCGGTGCGGTAGCCGAGATAGCGCTCCCGCAGGTAGACGCCGTGCTCGGTGAGCAGCAGCGGAGTGCCGTAACGTTCCAGCGCCGCGAGACCGGGGAGCACCGCGACTCCGCCGCTCACCGCGTGGGTCACCCCGTCGCTGGGCACCGGGGCGGTCAGTGGGCGCAGCGCGTGCTCCAGCAGTCCGGTGGCGGTCAGCGCGTCATGCAGCGACGGCCGGGCCTCCCGCACCACCAGACCGGGGCGGTTCCACACCGAGGCCAGCACCGAGACCGCCCGGTCGCCGCGGAGAAAAGGGCTGAGCGATCCGTCCGCCGCGGCCCGCGCCATCGTGTACAGCGCGGGGGCGAAACCGTCCTCGGCACAGGGGTCGAGCAGCGCGGCGAGAAACCGCTCGTAGGAGTGGGCGAGCCGGCGCCGGGCGCGTCCGCGGGGCGGCTCGCCCTCCGGGGGTGCGCCCCACATCGGCACGGACCAGACGCGGGACACCTGGGCGGGCAGCTCCCATACGACGGGTTCATGACCGGTGCCGGTGACGGCGACGACGTCGAACTCCAGGTCCGGCATGCCGCGCACGAGCTGGTCGCACCAGACGCTCACGCCTCCGTGGCTGTGCGGATAGGTGCCTTCGGTGAGCAGGGTGACACGCGTCGCGTCCGAGCGTCGCGCGCCGTGGTGAACGTGCATCCATGTGCTCCACGGCCGAGGAGTGGGGTGGTCGAGCCGGTCCCGGCCGCGCGAGGGCGGCCGGGACCTCGGTTCGGTGCGCCGTTCAGGTCGCCGAGGGCTCTCTCGTTCCCCGCGGGACGAAGGTGTCGGGCGCCGGGTCCGTGACCGTCGCCGTGTCGGTGCCCGAGGCCGGTGCGGGAGTCGCCGACGCGGGCAGGCTCAGGGTGAGCGGGGCCCCGGCGGACGGCGTCCACCCCGACCGCTCACCGGCGTAGGGCTCGCCGAAGGCGGCGCCCGCCAGCGTGGTGCCGGTGGGCATGGTCGCGGTGACCGCGACTCCGTCCGGGGCCTCGACGGTGACCGTGTCGCCGATCCGGTAGGCCGTGACCTGCCCGCCGTCGAGCGCCGTCCGCCAGGCCGTGCGGCGCTGGAGCTCGACGCCGATGTCCTTCATCCGCGGGTTCACCACGGGGGTGTCGGCGGCGAACAGCCCCGCGTAGCCGTCGAGGACGCCGTTCAGCACCGGATAGGCGATGCGGTCCTCGGCGAGGTTGGACTGATGGATGTAGTGCGGCCGCGGATCGCCCGAGAGCACATGGCCGAGGGCCGTCCGCGTCTCCAGCGGAACGATGTAATCGGCGTACCCGGTGGCGGTGTCCAGCGGCTGGTCCAGACAAGTGGAAGTCGCCGGGTTGTCCTCGCAGATGCCGCTGCCGCCCTGGGTGCGGCGGGTGTAGATCCAGTTGTACTCGTCGACCTGCTCGGCGGCCCGGCCCGCGTTGTAGAAGACGTTCATGGGGTAGCGGGGCACGGTGACCGCCGGGCCGACCTGCCGCTGCCCGGGCTCGCGGGAGTTGTCCGAGCCGAGCCAGGCGATGTCGGTGTCGTCGAGCGCGAGCGCCAGGTTCGGGTTGTCGTCGCTCTGCTGCGGCAGCACCCTCAGGCCCGAGTGCTCCCCGGTGACCACCTCGTCGTTCGCCAGCGGCAGTCCGGCGTTCTGGCCCCAGACCCGGTTGGTGGCGATCTCGTCGGCGATGGCGTTGCGGCCGACCCAGCGGACGCTGCCGTCGGCCTCGGTGGCGCAGCGCCACGGCACGACGGTGGTGTCCTGCTCGCAGCCGAGGAAGGCGTGCGTGTAGGTGTGGTTGATCCAGCGGAACCGGGCGCGCTCGGCGAGGAACCGGTCGGCGAGCGGGTCGGCGCCGCCGTTGTCCTCGCGGTGCTCGACACTGCCCGCCCCGTTGTAGGCCAGGTCCAGCGTGAAGCCGCGGCTGTCCTGCCAGTCGGCGGCGTAGGTCACGTCCCCGGGCGTCATCCGGATCGGGTCGGGCGTGCCCGCTCCCTCGGGACAGTCGACGTCACCGGGCGTGCAGTTCAGCGCGGTGTTCCAGCGGTCGTCGGCGGCGAAGACGTCGTCCACGTGGACGGCGAAGTAGTTCCGGGACGCGCCCAGGTGGACCCCGCCCGTCAGCCACTCCACGATTCCGCGCGCCAGCAGCCGGAACTGCTGCTGGTACTGGTTGTAGACGAAGGTGACGACCAGCTCACGGCGCCCGTCGTGCCGGTACTCGCCCACCAGCGAGCCCCGCCGCTGTGTCCCGGGGATCGTCGCCTCGACGTAGGGAGTGAAGTCGGCACCGGCGACCGGTGTCGACAGATAGGCGTAACTCTCGCCGACGGTGGGGGAGTTGTCCTCGAAAGGCACCCCGCCGTCGAGATAGCCGAAGGGTCCGGCGAGCCCGGCCGCCGTGACCTCCGCCCGCATTCCGTCGGCGCTGCCGGCGTAGCCGCCCTCGACCGGGTACTTCAGCCCGGCCTCGGGACGCGCGTAGGTGTAGGCGTCCACCTGCGGGATGTCGTAGGTCTGCTCGTAGGCGACCAGGGCGGCCATCTCGGCCGATCCGGCCGCGAACGGGTTGTCGCTGGGCAGGACGACCGCCTGGAACTTCGCCCGGGGCCGGCCGTCGACGGTGTCCGCGAGCAGCTCCGCGTCGATCACCGGCCGGTCGGCCCGAGTGAGGTCGATCTCGGTGTACGGGGTTCCCGCCACCTCCAGTTCGGCGGCTATCGCGTCCGTCGACGGACCGCCGTCGCTGACGACCAGTACCCGCAGATCGATACGGGGTCTGGTGTCGGCCTGAGCCGCCCCGGCCGGCAGGCCGAGCGCGGCGATGAGCGCGCCCACCGTCAGAGCGGTGGTGCATAAGATCCGCTTCATGCGGTTCTGTCCCCTCCCCGGGCAGGGGTGGGTACTGCTCGCAACGAGCGGACGCACCCCCTTGCGCGACGCCGAGCCCCCCTCAGTAGCCGGTCGTCGACGCATCCGTCGCGTCACATGGTGGTGTCTGTGTGTAGCTTTCGTGGTCATCTTGCGAAACATGACGGAAAAGTGCAGGTGTCCAACTGGTCGCTTCCGGGCGGGACATGACGTGCGGGGGTCCGGT
The DNA here is from genome assembly GCF_027270315.1 of Streptomyces cinnabarinus. Lineage (NCBI taxonomy): Bacteria > Bacillati > Actinomycetota > Actinomycetes > Kitasatosporales > Streptomycetaceae > Streptomyces > Streptomyces cinnabarinus. The sequence goes on from NZ_CP114413.1 coordinate 8,456,923, forward strand.
CGAGGAAGGCCGGCGCGGCGGCGCGAAGTGCCCGGAGCGCTGGCCGGGGGCCTGCACGGCACACCGGCGGGCCACTGGGGCCCGCCGGTGTTCTTCCGGAGGTCTGGACCACGCGGGGAGGGCGGCCACAGACCGGTTTCAGGTCAACCGTGGCCCGTCAGGCGCACAGGACCCGTGTCTCGGGGGTGTAGGCCGGACCGCCGCTGACGCTCGTGCGGTCGCTGAACTCGGCGTAGTAGTACGAGTAGAAGCCGATGTTGCCGTTGCAGCCGGAGTCGGCGGCGATCTGGAGGGTCAGGGTGACGGTGCGGCTCTGACCGGGCGGGATCGTGGCGCCGTAGTTCGCGCCGAGGTTGGCGGGGCCGGTGCCGGAACAGGGGGTGGGGCCCGCGGCGGTGGCCAGAGTGCACGACGTGAAGCTGTACTTCAGGTCAGGTCGCTGCGTGGTGAGCCACGTCGGGTCGATCGTCTGGTAGACGAACCAGATGTCGTAGGTGGCGTTGTTGGTGAGCGTCATCGACAGGTTCACCGTGCCGCCGGGCGTGGTGGTCGCGCTGTCGGAGCTGAACGTCAGGGTGGCCGGGGCGGGTTCGGCCGCGCTCGCGCTGGGGGCGAGGCCGAACGCGGCGAGCAGCAGAGCGAGGACGGCGGTGAGACCGAGACGTCTCATCAGAGGTGATCGCATGGCCCGGGAGGCTAGGCGCGCGCCGTCCGCCCGTCTGCATCATCGGAGCCGGAACGACCGGAAGTGATCCTGGCGTGATGGATTCGTGTGGGCGGCGTGAAGTGGGGCTACGGGTGTGGGGCCGCCCGGGGCGCTTCTCGCCCGCTCCGATGTTGATTGGCGCGTATCCCGAGGGTGCCGAAGGCTGCTCCCTACTTAATGAAAGGTGAAAGAAAAGTCGTGACGGAGTTATTGACCGGACCGCAGATCGAGCGGCAGGGTTCCCGAGAGCGCGCTCACCCCTCTGTCAACTCTCGTTCCGAGGAGCCTTTTTATGCCCGCACTCGGCCCACCCCACAGACGCTCCCTCGTTGCCGCGCTCGTCCTCGCCCTGGCGGCGGCCCTGCTCGCCGTCCTGCCCGCACCGCGTGCCGCCGCGGCGCCGACCCTGCTCTCCCAGGGCAAGCCGGTCACGGCCTCCAGCACGGAGAACGCCGGCACGCCCGCCACGGCCGCGGTCGACGGCGACACCGGCACCCGCTGGTCCAGCGCCTTCGCCGACCCGCAGTGGATCCGCGTCGACCTCGGCGCATCCGCCGCGCTCAGCCAGGTCGAACTGCGCTGGGAGACCGCCCACGCCTCGGCCTACCGCATCGAGATCTCCCAGAACGGCACCGACTGGTCGACGGCCTACTCCACCACGACCAGCACGGGCGGCACCGAGACCCTGAACGTCTCCGGCACCGCCCGCTACGTCCGGGTCTTCGGCACCGCCCGCGCCACCGGATGGGGCTACTCCCTCTGGGAGTTCAAGGTCTACGGCACCCAGGACGGCGGCCCCACCATCCCCGGCGGCGGTGACCTCGGCCCGAACGTCCATGTCTTCGACCCCTCCACGCCCGGCATCCAGGCCAAGCTGGACGAGGTGTTCCGGCAGCAGGAGTCGGCCCAGTTCGGCAGCGGCCGGCACGCGTTCCTGTTCAAGCCCGGCACCTACAACGGCCTCAACGCCCAGATCGGCTTCTACACCCAGATCGCCGGACTCGGGCTCAAGCCCGACGACACCCTGATCAACGGTGACATCACCGTCGACGCGGGCTGGTTCAACGGCAACGCCACCCAGAACTTCTGGCGTTCGGCGGAGAACCTCGCGGTCAACCCGGTCAACGGCACCGACCGCTGGGCGGTCTCCCAGGCGTCCTCCTTCCGCCGGATGCACGTCAAGGGCGGCCTCAACCTCTCACCGGACGGCTACGGTTGGGCGAGCGGCGGCTACATCGCCGACTCCAAGGTCGACGGCCAGGTCGGCAACTACTCGCAGCAGCAGTGGTACACCCGGGACAGCTCCATCGGCGGCTGGTCCAACTCGGTGTGGAACCAGGTCTTCTCCGGCACGGTCGGCGCCCCGGCGACCGGCTTCCCAGAGCCGAAGTACACCACCCTGGCGAACACGCCCGTATCGCGCGAGAAGCCGTTCCTGTACCTCGACGGCAACGAGTACAAGGTGTTCGCGCCCGCCCTGCGCACCAACGCGCGCGGCACGAGCTGGGAGAGCGGCACCCCGCAGGGCCAGTCCGTCCCGCTGAGCAACTTCTACGTCGTCAAGCCGGGAGCCAGCGCGGCCACCATCAACCAGGCCGTGAGCCAGGGCCTGCACCTGCTGTTCACACCCGGCGTCTACCACATCGACCAGACCATCCAGATCAACCGGGCCAACACCATCGTGCTCGGTCTGGGCCTGGCGACGATCATTCCGGACAACGGCGTCACCGCGATGCGCGTCGGCGATGTCGACGGCGTCCGGCTGGCCGGGTTCCTGATCGACGCCGGGACGGTCAACTCCAGCACCCTGCTGGAGGTCGGCCCGCAGGGTGCGGGCGCCGACCACGCGGCCAACCCGACCACCGTCCAGGACGTGTACATCCGGATCGGCGGCGCGGGCCCCGGCAAGGCCACCACCAGCATGGTCGTCAACAGCGACGACACGATCATCGACCACACCTGGGTGTGGCGCGCCGACCACGGAGACGGCGTCGGCTGGGAGACCAACCGGGCCGACTACGGCGTCCGCGTCAACGCCGACGACGTGCTGGCGACCGGACTGTTCGTCGAGCACTTCAACAAGTACGACGTCGAGTGGTACGGCGAGCGCGGCCGGACGATCTTCTTCCAGAACGAGAAGGCCTACGACGCGCCCAACCAGGCCGCCATCCAGAACGGCTCCACCAGGGGTTACGCGGCCTATCGCGTCGACGAATCGGTCACCACGCACGAGGCGTGGGGGCTGGGCAGCTACTGCTACTACAACGTCGACCCGAGCATCCGCCAGGACCACGGCTTCAAGGCGCCGGTGAAGCCGGGGGTGAAGTTCCACAGCCTGCTGGTGGTCTCGCTCAGCGGCAACGGCCACTACGAGCACGTCATCAACGACACGGGCCCTTCCACGGTCCCGTCCGGTACCTCCACCGTCCCGTCCACCGTCACGTCCTTCCCGTGACCGACTCCCTCCGGACCGGGCTGTCCCCGCGCCCGGCCCGGAGGGTCCTCAGAGCCTTGTCACTGAGCCGCCCGGTCCTGGAGGTTGGTCTGCCAGGCCGGGTTCGGCTCCTTCGGCTCCGTCTCCACGGGCCGTCCGCCGCGTGCGAAGAAGTCGGCGAGCGGGAGGATCGCCGCGCCGACCGTGACCGCGTCCGGGCCGAGGGTGCCCAGGTCGACGCTGACGTGCGCGGCGGGGTAGCGCAGCGAGTAGGCGGTGGCGTGGGCCCGTACGGAGTCCAGGAAGCGGCGGCCCAGTTGGAGCCCCGCCCAGCCGCCGACCAGGATGCGCTCCGGCTGGAAGAGGTTGATCAGGTCGGAGAAGCCGGCGCCCAGGTACTCGGCGGTCTCCTCCAGGATCTCCAGCGCCGTCTCGTCCGCGGGGCCCTCGGCCGGATAGGCCGCGGCGAGCATCGCCGTCAGCGCCGTCTCCTCGTCCACTCCCGTGGGCGGCCGCCCTCCCGCCTCCGCCCAGCGCTCCAGCAGCGCCTCGGCGCCCGCGTAGGCCTCCAGGCAGCCCTGGGCGCCACAGCGGCAGCGCCGCCCCCGGACCCGTACGGTCAGATGGCCCCACTCCACGGCCCGCCCCGGCCCCATGTCGGCGGAGACCACACACGCGCCGACACCGGACCCGAAGAGGACCACGGCCGCGCTCTTGGCGCCCCGCCCGGCGCCGAACCACATCTCCGCCTGGCCGAGCGTCTTGGCGCCGTTGTCGACGTAGTAGGGCACCGTCTCCGGCAGCAGTCCCGACTCCCGCAGATACCGCTCCAGCGGCACGGCGTCCCAGCCGATCGTCTGCCCGTGCACGATGGCGCCCTCCGCCGCGGAGTGCGCGACGATGCCGGGGACGCCGATGCCTACGCCCAGCAGCCCCTGCGCCGGGATCCCGGTCCGCTCCAGCACCTCGGCGATGCCCTCGCGCAGATACCGGACGACGACGTCGACGTCGTACCGGTCGACCCGCCGGGGCCCCTCCGTCGCCAGTGGCTTCTCGACCCGGGCGAGCTCGGTGAGCGCGAGGTCGAACAGCTCCACCCGGACCCGGGTCTCGCCCACGTCGATGCCGATCATGTGGCCGCTGTGCGGGCTGACCCGCAGCAGGGTGCGCGGGCGCCCGCCCACGGAATCGACGCTGCCGGCCTCCTCGACCAGTCCCTCCGCCATCAGCTCGGAGACCACGTTGCTCACCGATCCGGAGCTGAGGCCGGTGGCGGGCCCGAGCGAGAACCGGCTGAGCGGCCCGTCGAAGTACAGCCGCTGCAGCACGGCGGTGCGATTCTCCCGCCGCAGGTCACGTACCGTACGACCGCTGCGTAGTGTCACCCCTGCTCCCTCTTTCTCACGCCCGCGCCGCAACCACCTGGGCCGGGGCTCTTGACGCGATCTTAGCTTGACGCTTAACTCACGTCCTAAATTAAGCCGTGGGGGTTTCGGGTCCGCACACGGGGCGCAGCTCCGGATCCCCCTCAGGCGACAGTCGCTCCTTCCTGGAAGGCCCACTGAACTCATGCGCAGAATCAGAGCCGCAGCCATCGGCGCCGTCACCCTCTCGCTCGTCCTCACGTCGGCTGCCTGCGGCGGGGGGTCGTCCGGCTCGGAGGGCTCCAACGAGCAGCCCAAGACCCTCACCTACTGGGCCTCCAACCAGGGCGCGAGCCTGGAGGTGGACAAGAAGGTCCTCCAGCCCGAACTCGACAAGTTCGAGAAGGAGACCGGCATCAAGGTGAAGCTGGAGGTGGTGCCCTGGTCGGACCTGCTCAACCGCATCCTCACCGCCACCACTTCCGGCCAGGGCCCCGACGTCCTGAACATAGGCAACACCTGGAGCGCCTCCCTCCAGGCCACCGGCGCCCTGCTGCCCTGGGACGCGAAGAACTTCGACGCGATCGGCGGCAAGGACCGCTTCGTCGACTCCGCGCTCGGCTCCACCGGCGTCCAGGGCCAGGACCCGGCCGCCGTACCGCTGTACTCCATGGCCTACGCGCTCTACTACAACAAGAAGATGTTCGCCGACGCGGGCATCGAGAAGCCGCCGGCCACCTGGGACGAGATGGCCGAGGTCGGCAAGAAGCTGTCCAAGGACGGCAAGTGGGCGCTCGGCGCTGAGGGTTCGAACCTCTCCAACAACATCCACCAGGTGTTCGTCCTCGGCAAGCAGCACGGCGCGGACTTCTTCACCCCCGACGGCAAGGCCGACTTCACCTCCGACGGCGCCGTCGCCGCGGTGAAGCAGTACGTCGACCTGATGGCCAAGGACAAGATCATCGCGCCGGGCAACGCCGAGTACGCGCAGAACCAGTCCCTGAGCGACTTCGCCAAGGACAAGACGGCGATGGTGCTCTGGCAGACCGCCTCGGCCACCTTCAAGTCCCAGGGCATGAAGGACGACGAGTGGGGCGTCGCCCCCGCCCCCGTCCAGTCCGGCACCCCCGGCACGGGCACGAACACCAACTCCATGGTCGCCGGCATCAACATGGCCGTCTTCAAGAACACCAAGAACATCGACGGCGCCAAGAAGTTCGTGAACTTCATGACGAGCGACGCCGAGCAGAAGATCCTCAACGGCGCCTACGGCTCCATCCCGCCGGTCAAGGCCGCCCAGGAGGACCCCGCGTTCAGCGGCCCCGCGCTCGACGTCCTGCGCGAGACCCTCGCCACCAGCGCCAGCGCGCTGCCCCAGGTCCCGGAGGAGTCGCAGTTCGAGACCGTCGTGGGCACCGCCGTGAAGGAGCTGTTCGCCGACGCCGCCGCCGGCCGGGCGATCACCACCGAGTCGGTGAAGGCCAAGCTCGACAAGGCCCAGCAGCAGATGTCCACCTCGTGACGACGGATTCCACCATGACCACCACCGCTGCCTACGGCACGGGCGAGCGGACCGTACAGAAGCAGGACCCCGGAGCGGCGCCCCGCAAGCGCCGCTTCGGGCGGCTGCGCAATGTGTCCCTGCCCTACCTGCTCCTCCTGCCCGCCCTGCTCCTGGAACTCCTGGTCCACCTGGTGCCGATGGTCATCGGCATCGTGGTCAGCTTCAGGGAGCTCACCCAGTTCTACATCCGGGACTGGAGCACCTCGCCCTGGGCTGGCCTGGACAACTACAAGATCGCGGTCGACTTCGACGCCCCCGTCGGCGAGGCCCTGCTCAAGTCGTTCGTCACGACCTGTCTGTTCACCGTGCTCTCCGTGGGCCTCTGTTGGCTGCTGGGCGCCACCGCGGCGATCTACCTCCAGGAGTCCTTCCGCGGCCGGGGCCTGCTGCGCACGATCTTCCTCGTGCCGTACGCGCTGCCCGTCTACGCCGCCGTCATCACCTGGGCGTTCATGTTCCAGCGCGACAACGGCCTGGTGAACCATGTGATCCACGACCAGTTGGGGCTCACCGACTCACCGCCCTTCTGGTTGATCGGCGACAACAGCTTCTACACCCTGCTCGTGGTCTCGGTGTGGAAGGGCTGGCCGTTCGCCTTCCTGATCATCATGGCCGGGCTCCAGAACATCCCGCGCGAGATGTACGAGGCCGCCGCGCTCGACGGCGCCGGTGTCTGGCAGCAGATCCGCCGGATCACGATGCCGTCCCTGCGCCCGGTCAACCAGGTCCTCGTCCTGGTGCTGTTCCTGTGGACGTTCAACGACTTCAACACGCCCTTCGTGCTGTTCGGCCGGGCGGCGCCGGAATCGGCGGACCTGATCTCGCTGCACATCTACCAATCGTCGTTCCAGACCTGGAACTTCGGCACCGGCTCCGCGATGTCGGTCCTGCTCCTGCTGTTCCTGCTCCTGGTGACCGGGGTCTACCTCGCGCTCACCTCCCGCGGAAGGAAGGGCACCGATGTCTAGGCCGCCCCGCTCGCCGATGGCCGCCCCGCAGTCCTTCCTGTGGAGCCGCCGGATCTTCCTCACCCTGCTGACGGTCTTCGTCCTGCTGCCGGTGTACGTGATGATCTCCAGCTCGCTGAAGCCGCTGCAGGACGTGTCGGAGAAGTTCCAGTGGATACCTTCCGGCCTCACCGTCCGCCCGTACTTCGACATCTGGGAGACCGTCCCGCTCGCCGACTACTTCGTCAACTCGCTGATCGTGGCGGGCGCGGCGACCGTCTGCTCCGTCGTCATCGCCGTCTTCGCGGCCTACGCGGTCAGCCGCTACAACTTCCGCGGCAAGCGCGTCTTCACGGTCACGGTGCTCTCCACCCAGATGTTCCCCGGCATCCTCTTCCTGCTGCCGCTGTTCCTCATCTACGTCAACATCGGCAACGCCACTGGCATCGCGCTGTTCGGCTCCCGCGGCGGTCTGATCCTCACCTATCTGACCTTCTCGCTGCCGTTCTCGATCTGGATGCTGATCGGGTACTTCGACTCGGTCCCCAAGGACCTCGACGAGGCGGCCAAGGTCGACGGCTGCGGGCCCCTCGGCGCCCTGTTCCGGGTCGTCGTACCGGCCGCGATCCCCGGCATCGTCGCCGTCGCCGTCTACGCGTTCATGACCGCCTGGGGCGAGGTCCTCTTCGCCTCCGTCATGACCAACGACACCACCCGCACCCTCGCGGTCGGGCTCCAGGGCTACTCCACCCAGAACGACGTGTACTGGAACCAGATCATGGCCGCCTCGCTCGTCGTCAGCCTGCCCGTCGTCGCCGGCTTCCTGCTCCTGCAGCGCTACCTCGTCACCGGCCTGACGGCCGGAGCCGTCAAGTGAGCGCCTGCCCCGACCCAGAGAGGTTCTCTGTGCCCGAACCGATAGACCTCGCCGCCTTCCCCGACGACTTCAGCTGGGGCACGGCCACATCCGCCTACCAGATCGAGGGTGCCGTCGCCGCGGACGGCCGGTCGCCGTCCATCTGGGACACCTTCTCCCACACCCCGGGGAAGGTCGACAACGACGACCACGGCGACGAGGCCTGCGACCACTACCACCGGTGGCCCGAGGACGTGGCGCTGATGGGGCGGCTCGGCGTCGACTCCTACCGTCTGTCCCTCGCCTGGCCCCGGGTCGTCCCCGGCGGCGACGGCCCCGTCAACGCGGCCGGACTCGACTTCTACGACCGGCTGATCGACGCCGTCCTCGCGGCGGGCATCACACCCAACGTCACCCTGTACCACTGGGACCTGCCCCAGGTCCTCCAGGACCGCGGCGGCTGGACCGCCCGCGACACCGCCGAGCACTTCGCCGCCTACACCTCCGCCGTCGCCGCACGGCTCGGCGACCGGGTCACCCAGTGGTGCACCCTCAACGAGCCCCTGTGCTCGGCGTGGATCGGCCACCTGGAGGGCCGGATGGCCCCCGGCCTCACCGATCTCACCGCGGCCGTGCGGGCGTCGTACCACCTGCTCCTCGGACACGGCCTCGCCACCCAGGCCATCCGTGCGGCGGTCCCGGGCGCGCAGATCGGCCTGGTCACCAACCACTCCACCATCGAAGCCGCCTCCACCAGTCCGGAGGACATCGCGGCCGCGACCCGGATGGACGGCCACAGCAACCGCTGGTGGCTCGATCCGGTCTACGGCCGCGGTTTCCCGGCCGACATGCGGGAGCTGTACGGCGTCGAACTCCCCGAGCGGCCCGGCGACCTGGAGACGATCGCCGCGCCGCTGGACTGGCACGGCCTGAACTACTACTTCCCGGCGACCGTCACCGACGACCCCCAGGGGCCCGTCCCGCACGCCCGTGAGGTCCGGCTGCCCGACGTGCCGCGCACCGGCATGGACTGGCAGATCGACGCCGGCGGACTGGAGGCCCTGCTGCTGCGCCTGACCGACGACTACGGCGTGCGCAAGCTGTACGTCACCGAGAACGGCTCCGCCTTCCCGGACACGGTCGCGCCGGACGGCACCGTCCACGACCCCGAGCGCACGCGGTACCTGGAGCAGCACATCGCCGCCTGCGCCCGCGCGGTGCGCAAGGGGGCCCCGCTGGCGGGGTACTACGCCTGGTCCCTGCTCGACAACTTCGAATGGGCCTACGGCTACGACAAGCGGTTCGGCCTGGTCCACGTCGATTACGCGACGCAGCAGCGGACCATGAAGTCGAGCGGTCTGCGGTACGCGGACATCATCCGCCTCCACCGGCAGTCGCAGGCCTGACCCAGCGCCTCCGGCCGGGAAGAGTCTCCTACTCGGCCCGGCCGGAGCGCAGCGTCTTCTTCGCCAACTCGAGAGCCGGGAGCATCGCCTTGTGCTCCTCGGTGTCCAGGCCTCCGAGGTGCAGGACGACCGGCCCTAGCGGAGTCGTGACGGCGAGGGCGCTCTCCTGCTTGCTCTCCTCCAGGAGTTCGTTGCTGTACACGTAGGTCACCTCCGCGCCGGTGAGACCGCCCGTGGTGAAGCTGCCGTACTTCTCCTCATTCACCCCACCCTGGGCCGCGACGAAAGCCTCCAGGACGGAACGGGCGTCGCCGTCACCGGGCTCACCGGTCCACGCGCGCAGGAAGCCGATGTTGCCCGCCGGCTTGGCGTCGACCTCGCAGGCCAGCGTGACCGGACCCTGGTCCAGCGGGGCCTCGACGGACTCCGCGGTCCACTCCTCGGCGATGTCGAAGGTGACGGGCAGCTCGCAGTCGGAGCCCTTGCCCCCGAGAGGGCGGCCACTGTCCGCGACGGAGGAGTCCTTCGCGGCCGCCGACGGACTCGCCGACGCCTTCGCGTCCTTGTCCTCGGCTCCCGACGAACACCCCGTCAACAGCACGACCAGCACCGCAGCACAAGCCGCTCGACGTCCCACTTCGATCTCCCCTCGCGAATCCGGCGGCACAGAGTAACCGAGACGGTCGGGCCGCCGGTTCGGGGGAGTCGGGCTGCGGCATGATGACCTGGTGACGGACATCGAACAGGGCGCCGCACGGGCCCGCGTACGCCCCGCGCGCCCCGCCGATCTGCCGTACATCGCGGAGCTGGCGGCCGAGCACGCCGCGTACGAGAAGGCGTCGCCGCCGCCCGCCGACCTGCCGCGGCGACTGGAGAAGCTCCTGTTCGGCCCGGTGACCCCGCCCCGTATGTCCTGCTTCGTCGCGGAACTCGACGGCGGCGGGCTCATCGGCTACGCCTCCTGCGCCCCCGAGGTCTCCACCTGGGACGGCGACGAGTACCTCCACATGGACTGCCTCTTCCTCCGCGACGGCCACCGAGGCCTTGGCCTCGGGCCGCGGCTGATGGACGCCGTCGTGGCCGAGGCGCGCGCCCGCGGCCTCGCCCTCGTGCAGTGGCAGACCCCGCCGTGGAACACCGACGCGATCCGGTTCTACGACCGGCTCGGCGCCCGGGCCAAGGAGAAGCGGCGCTACTTCCTGCCCGTCGACGCCGACTGAGGCTCGGTGGCCCGGCAGGTGGCCGGAGTCAGCGGGACCGGGCCTCGGCGACCGGGTCGCGCTTGAAGGCCCACTCCATCTTCGGCTCCATCGCGAACCGGAAGGCCCGCCGCACCGGCGCGGTGCACAGCACCGTCACCACCGCACCGGCGACGAGCGTCACGACGATCTTCCCGAGCGGCTCCTGCACCCAGTCCAGGTGGGACCAGTGGTACTTGTTGGCGACCTGGATGACGAACCCGTGCAGCAGATAGCCGTAGAGCGTGCCCGCGCCCAGGGCCGTGAACCACATGCCGCGGCCGGGAACCAGCGACAGGAAGCACGCCACCAGGATCATCGAGCAGCCGAACAGCACGAGCGTCATGAGCGGCCCGTACCAGGCGGGCGCCGCCAGGTCCTGGGCGCTGGTGCGGTGGAAGAACCAGGCGTAGTTCATGCGGGGCACCGCCCACCAGGCGACCACGAGCGCGCCCAGGAACACGGGCGCCGCGAGCAGTCGCACCTCGCGTCGACGCACCAGCGCGAAGTGCTCCGGCTTCAGGATCAGGCCGAGTACGAAGTACGGCAGGAACTGCAGCGCGCGCTGGAGGTCGAGGTCCTTGCCTATGGTCGGGGTCAGCGTGGCGAGGCTCGCCACGCCGAGCGCCACCGGCAGCGGCCAGCGCACGATCCGCCAGATCGGCGTGGTCAGTCGCCAGATGAACAGCGCCGCCAGGAACCAGGTCAGGTACAGCGGGTCCAGCAGGCTGATGTCACGGCCCGGCTCGTCGTCCGTCCACCGGGTGAAGAAGGTGTACGCCACCTCGAACACGACGTACGGCACGGCGACTCCGGTCACCAGCCGCTTCACGCGTCCGGGGGTCGCGTCGAAGGTCCGCGAGAAGTAGCCGGAGATGACGATGAACGCCGGCATGTGGAAGGCGTAGACGACCATGTACAGCGCGGTGACCGTGCGGCTCTCGTCCCGCAGTGGCTCCCACGCGTGCCCCATCGCCACCAGGACGATGGCCAGGTACTTGGCGTTGTCGAAGAATGCGTCCCGCTCCTTGACCGACCGAGCAGTCCGTCCGTCCGGCTGGGCGGCCGTGCCGTTGTTCGCTCCGGGCGGCGCCTGGGCCTGTCCGAGACTGCGCAGGGGCAGCGTTTGCTGATTGAGCCCTTCTCGATGGAACCCAGACAGAGCAGAACACCTCTTAATGGAGTTACCTGTGTGGCCCTTGTGCCGACACCCGGGACACCGTAGTCACGCATCCTCAGCCGCGTAAACCCGGACGGTCATGATGTGACCGCCGTATCTCTCGCGCTCAGTCGTGCGTGACCAGCCGACCGAGTGCGGCCGTGACGGATTCCTCCGGACTCGTCCGGCCGGTCACGGACATTTCGACGTAGCGGGTACCACTTTCCTCGTGGCGTGAACGCACCGCTTCCAGCCCCTCCGCGGTGCACGGGACGATGACCACCAGGCCGTTGCGGGCGAGTACTTCGGCGACCAGACCCAGGCGGGCCGCGTCGGCGCACAGGTCGTCGTACCGGTCGAGCACCGCCACCCGGCGGTCCTGCGCGAGCAGCCGCTCGGCGAGCGCGTAAGCGGCGGCCAGCCGGTCGGCCAGTGGCCGACCGGTGACCCAGACCGTCGCGCCCGGGCAGGTGCACCGGCAATGCGGATCGCTCACCGCCGTGACCCTACCGTTGTCGAATGTCGTCTCTTCCCCGTGCGGCGCATGGGAATTCGCTGAGAATCACGCGATGGCGGGCATAACCGGACGTAAAGACTCCGGACTTGCGGGAGCGCGACGGCGGCGGCAGGGTTCGGTCGTGTGGCAACTCTGCTGATCGTGCACCACACGCCCTCGCCGAACTGTCAGGCGATGTTCGAGGCCGTGCTCTCCGGCGCGACCGCGCCCGAGATCGAGGGCGTCACCGTGGTCCGGCGGCCCGCGCTGTCCGCCACCGCGTCGGACGTCCTGGACGCCGACGCCTTCCTGCTCGGCACACCGGCCAACCTCGGCTATATGTCCGGCGCCCTGAAGCATTTCTTCGACCAGGTGTATTACCCGTGCCTGGACGCCACGCGCGGGCGGCCCTTCGGCTACTACGTGCACGGTGGCAACGACGTCACCGGCGCGGTGCGGTCCATCGAGTCGGTCACCACGGGGCTCGGCTGGCGGCGCGCGGCGGAGGCTGTCACGGTGACGGGCGAACCGGCCAAAGCGGACATCGAGGCGTGCTGGGAGCTGGGGGCGACGGTTGCCGCGGGGCTGATGTAGCGGGCACGGCAGGCGAAAGCGTCACGGCGGTGCGGGGCACCGCCGTGACGCTCGAACCGCTCGCGGGATCAGACCGCCGGAGCCGGGTAGGTCGGGTACTCCACACCGGAGACGTGCTGGACGACCCGGATGACCTGGCAGGAGTAGCCGAACTCGTTGTCGTACCAGAGGTAGAGGATGGCGTTGTCGCCGTCGACCTTGGTGGCGCCGGCGTCGACGATCGAGGCGTGCCGCGAGCCGACGAAGTCCATCGAGACGGCGTCGGGGGCCGTGGTGAAGTCGATCTGGCGCTTCAGCGGCGAGTGCAGCGAGACCTCACGGAGGTAGTCGAGGACCTCCTCGCGGCTGGTCTCACGGCCCAGGCGCAGGCTGAGGATGGCGATCGAGACGTCCGGGACGGGGACGCGGATCGAGCTGCCGGTGATCGGCGCCTTGAGGTCCGGCAGCGCCTTGGCGACGGCCGAGGCGGCACCGGTCTCGGTGATCACCATGTTCAGCGGCGCGGAACGGCCCCGGCGGTCCGCCTTGTGGTAATTGTCCAGCAGGTTCTGGTCGTTGGTGAACGAGTGGACCGTCTCCACGTGGCCGCGCAGCACGCCGTACTCGTCGTCCATCGCCTTCAGCGGCGGCACGATCGCGTTGGTGGTGCAGGAGGCGCAGGACAGGATCTGCTCGTCCGGCTTGATGGTGTCGTGGTTGACGCCGTGCACGATGTTCGGGACGTCGCCCTTGCCGGGCGCGGTCAGCACGACCTTGTCGATACCGGGGCGCAGGTGCTTGGAGAGGCCCTCGCGGTCCCGCCACTTGCCGGTGTTGTCGATCAGGATCGCGTCCTTGATGCCGTACGCGGTGTAGTCGACCTCGGACGGGTCGCTCGCGTAGATCACCTTGATCGCGTTGCCGTTGGCGAAGATCGTGGAGGACTCCTCGTCCACCGTGATCGTGCCCTGGAACTGGCCGTGGATGGAGTCACGGCGCAGCAGCGAGGCGCGCTTGACGAGGTCCGCCTCGCCGCCGCCGCGGACCACGATGGCCCGCAGCCGCAGACCGTTGCCGGAGCCCGCCTTCTCGATCAGCAGCCGGGCGACCAGGCGGCCGATGCGCCCGAAGCCGTACAGGACCACATCGCGGCCCGCGCCGCCCTCCAGCTTGTTGGCGCCCGTGGCGCCGGCGACGGCCTCCGCGGTGAACTCCGCCACCGACAGGCCGCGGTCGTCCGACTTGTACGTCGCGGCCAGCATGCCGATGTCGATCTGGGACGGGCCGAGGTCCAGCGCGGTGAGCGCCTGGAGGAAGGGCAGCGTCTCGGTGACCGACAGCTCCTCGCCCGCGATCTGCCGCGCGAACCGGTGGGTCTTCAGGATGCTGACCACCGACTTGTTCACCAAGGAGCGGCTGTGCAGCAGAACCGTTACGTCCCGCTCCCGGTGCAGCTTCCCGATGATCGGGATCATCGACTCCGCGATCTCCTCGCGGTTCTTCCAGTTGGTGAACGAGTCGTCGTTGACAGTCACAGAAGTCTCTTTCGAGCTAGGCGGTGCTCATATGCTAACCCGCCCGCTCGAACGGGCTTGATCGGGGTCCGTCAGTTGAAGACGTCCGGGTCCGGGCCGGTGCGCAGGTCACGGTCCAGAGCGGCCACGGCGGCCATCTCCTCGTCGGAGAGTGTGAAACCGAACACGTCGAGGTTCTGCCGGATCCGCTCCGGCGTGACGGACTTGGGGATCACGATGTTCCCGAGCTGGAGGTGCCAGCGCAGGATGACCTGGGCGGGCGACTTTCCGTGCCGCTGGGCGATGGAGACGATCGCCTCGTCGCCCAGCACCGCGCCCTGGGCCAGCGGGCTCCAGGCCTCGGTGGCGATGCCCAGCTCGCCGTGCAGGGCGCGCAGCTCGGTCTGCTGGAGGCCGGGGTGGAGCTCGATCTGGTTGACGGCGGGCACGATCGAGGCGCCGTCGACGAGCCGTCGCAGATGGGCGGGCTGGAAGTTGGACACGCCGGCCGCCCGGACCTTGCCGTCGGCGACCAGGCGCTCGATGGCCTTCCAGGACTCCCGGTACAGATCGCGGGCCGGGGTCGGCCAGTGGATGAGGTAGAGGTCGACATAGGAGAGGCCCAGCGCCTCCAGGCTCGCGTCGAACGCCTTGAGGGTGGCGTCGTAGCCCTGATCGGCGTTCCACAGCTTGGTCGTGACGAACACGTCCTCGCGGGCGAGCCCGGCGGCGGCGAGCGCCTTGCCCACGCCCACCTCGTTGCCGTAGATCGCGGCGGTGTCGATCGAGCGGTAGCCCGCGTTGAGTGCCTCGGTGACGGCGGCGGTGGTCTCGGCGTCCGGGACCTGGAAGACGCCGAAGCCGAGCCGGGGGATCTCGACGCCGTTGTTGAGCGTGACGGTGGGGACAGTGGTCATGGCGGTGCTTCCTCGGCGTCCTTGCGTGAGGTGCTTACGAGCGAAAACAATAATTGCTAACGCGGGCTAAATGCAAGTGGGAGGGATCTGGGGCGAGGGTTATGTCCGGGTTCGCTGAGAGGTTCGTAAGAATCCGGGGAGCGGTTGAACACGACGGGCGCGTGGTCCGTATGGGGGCGAGGGATTCGTATGTCCGCTCGCTCGCCCCGAACGTAGGAGTACTGCCTTGAGACGCAACACGCGCAGGCGCCCGACCGGCCCACGACGCGCGACCTTTGCCGCGATCGCGCTGATCCTGGGTGGCAGCGGGCTGGTGGCCACCAACATCTACGCCTCGGCGACCGAGGGGGACGGCGCATCCGCCCAGGACGGCGGGGCCACGATCGACTGCCCCGATGTGGGTGCCGAGTTGACGGCGGTCCCGGACGCCGCGAGGACGGACGTCGACAACGAACTCGCCGCCCTGGACGGCCAGATCACCGAGGCCTACAAGCAACTGCGGTCGGCGACACCGGAACAGCGGCAGGACACCGGCTTCACCGACGGCTCGATTATGAACCCGCTGGAGGAGAAGCGGGGCGCGAGCATCGAGCGGATCGCGGTGGCGATCGGCAACGCGGCGGGGGAGCGTCCCGACGGGCTCGAAGCGCTGGCGGGCTGCGAACTGAGCGTCCCCGAGGAGCAGCCGGAGGGCGGCCAGGGCGGAAACGGGCCCGTCGCCGCGGACTTCGTCGACATCAACACCATCCAGCCCAACGTCCAGGCGCCGGCCGCCGGGGAGGGCGCCTCCCAGGGCACCTTCACCACCAGCTGCGGAGTCAACGAGAACGGCCTGTTCAACTCGGACAACGTCATCGTCGCGCCGGGTGTCTCCAACGGCGCCCACCACTTCCACGACTACATCGGCAACCAGGCCAACGACGCCTTCGCCAGCGACGAGGACCTGGCCGCGGCCGACACCAGCTGTGAGAACCAGAGCGACAAGTCCACGTACTACTGGCCCGTCCTGCGTCTGCAGAACGGCACCCAGGAGCAGGACGCCAACTCCCCCGGCGGCGGTATCGAGGGCAACGCCGGTGAGATCGTCACGCCGAAGGAGGTCACGCTGACCTTCCAGGGCAGCCCGACCGGCGACGTGACCGCGATGCCGCGGCTGCTGCGCATCATCACCGGTGACGCGAAGGCCTTCGTCAACGGCACCGCCAACGCCAACGCGTCCTGGAGCTGCACCGGTCTTGAGGACCGGCAGTTGAAGGACAAGTACCCGCTCTGCCCCGAGGGCAGCGACGTGGTCCGCACCTTCAAGTTCCAGAGCTGCTGGGACGGGCGCAACATCGACAGCGCCAACCACCGCACCCACGTGGCCTTCGCGGCGGCCGACGGCTCCTGCCCCGGCGGCTTCCAGGCCATCCCGCAGCTCGTCCAGCGCATCGTCTACGACGTCGACGCCCCGAGCCTCGACGACGGCGGTCAGACGACCCCGCTCTTCGCGGTCGACTCCTTCCCCGAGCAGCTGCACAAGCCGGTCACGGACCACGGTGACTTCATCAACGTCTTCGACCAGGCGCTGATGGACGAGATGGTCGACTGCATCAACGAGGGCCGCGAGTGCGACGCCGGGGCGCTGCCTGAGGAGCCGCAGCAGCCGGAGGAGCCGCAGGAGCCTCAGCAGCCCGAGGAGCCGCAGGAGACGGAGCAGCCGCAGCAGCCGGAGGACCCGCAGGAGACCGAGGAGCCGCAGCAGCCGGAAGAGCCCCAGGAGACCGAGCAGCCGCAGGAGCCGCAGAACCCGGCCCCGACCGGTGACGACGACGGCGGACAGTCGGAGCCCGCGACCGAGGACCCGGCGGACGAGGACCCGGCCGCCTCCGCACCGGCCAACCAGCCGAAGACCAAGGCCACCGCGTCCCCGACCCGCACCGCCGAGGCTCCGGCCGAGGAGGTCGGCACCGCGACGGCCACGCCGACCCCGTCCCAGGCCGCCGTTGGCGCCGAGCAAGAGGCCCCGGCGTACGGGACCGCGCCCCAGACGGCGGGCGGCAGCCTCGCCGACACCGGCGCCAAGCTGTGGCCGGCTGCCGCCGGAGCGGTACTGCTCCTCGTCGGCATCGTGCTGCTGCGTCAGGTCCGCCGCCGGGCGTGAGGGAGGCCGTCAGGAGCGCCGACCGGGAGGTCCGTAGCCGGTGGGGACTTCCCCCAGACCCGGATGCACGACCTCCGGCTCGTCCTCGTCCACGGGGAACGTCCGATACGTCTCCGTGGCACCGGGAAGGGTGGTCGTGTCGGCGCCCCGCGGCCTGTCCCAGTCCGGATGCAGCCGCAACGGCAGTCCGTTCGCGTGGTGTCGAGCTTCAGCCGGACACGTACGGTGTCCCGCTTGTGCACGGTGTACGAGAACCCGGCGGGCGGGGCCCTACGTCGTCGAAGTCGACGGCGTTCTCGGCCATGACCCGTTCGTCGCCACCGGTCGGTTCGTCGGCCTTCCGCTGCATCCGGGAGGTCGACATGCCGTCCGGGAAGGCATAGGCCGGGGGACAGCCCACCGGGTCGGCCCGGACGACGAGGGGCGGGGCGGCCGGTGGCTCGTCGTCACTGAACACGGCCCCGCCCCCTTCGTCGAGCCACGTCATCACCTGCGTGGCCAGCGCGGCCCCGAGCGGCGCGAGAAACGCCCCGGCGAGGATCGGGGGTGGATTGGCTCGAACGAGTGCCACCCGGCCCGCTCGCCCGGAACCCTACGCCGTGGCCGGCGTGTAGTGGGAGGCGTCGTCGCCCTCGATGACATGGCTGAGGCTGCCGTCGACTCCGGCGGGGATGTCGCCCGCGACGGTCACCCGGTGCAGGAGACGGGGCAGGTCGCCGTAGTCGTCCGGGGCGTAGTGCTGGGTGATGCGGTTGTCGAACAGCACGACGTCGCCCGGATTCCAGGCCACCCGCACGATGTTCTCCGGCCGGGTGACGTACGACTGGAACAGACGGAGCAGATCCCGTGATTCGGACGCGCTCAGGCCGACGATGCTCTGTGCGAACCCGCCGATGAACAGGCCGCGTTCGCCGGTCTCGGGGTGGACCCGGACGACTGGGTGGGCGGTGCGGTACTTCCGCGAGACGAACTGGCGCCGGTGCTCGGCGGCCTTCTCGCTCTTCGGGGCGGCATAGTCGTAGTCGTTGCTGTGCACCGCCCAGAGCTTGTCCGCCAGCTCGCGCAGCGGCTCGGGCAGATCCCGGTACGCGGCGGCCGAGTTGGCGATGAGGGTGTTGCCGCCGTAGGGCG
Organism: Streptomyces cinnabarinus; assembly: GCF_027270315.1. Taxonomy (NCBI): domain Bacteria; kingdom Bacillati; phylum Actinomycetota; class Actinomycetes; order Kitasatosporales; family Streptomycetaceae; genus Streptomyces; species Streptomyces cinnabarinus. The sequence continues at coordinate 8,475,371 of NZ_CP114413.1, forward strand.
GGATCACGATGCCGCGCAGCGTGGACGCCTTGGGCGGGGTGCGGACGAAGGTGACGTCGGTGTGCCACTGGTTGGCCCGGATGCCCTCCTCCCCGTCGACAGGCAGGATGTGCGGCTGGCCGTCCACGGCGGGGACCGTGGGATGGGCGGTGGTCAGCTCGCCGAAGAGGGCGGCGAAACGGAGCTGACCCGCGTCGTCCAGGTGCTGGTCACGGAAGACGAGCGCCTTGTGCTCCAGGAGCGCGGAGTTGATCTCGGAGACCAGGGCGGGGGCGAGTTCGGTGGTCAGGTCCACGCCGTGGATCTCGGCGCCGACGCGTCCGCCGATCCGGCGTACGTCGAATCCGGTGCTGGTGGTCATGGGTGGGCTTCCTTTCAGACGGTGATCGGTTGTCCGGCCGGGGTGGCCAGCCGGTTGGCGGGGCGGGGCAGTCCGTAGTGGTCGCGCAGGGTGCGGCCGGTGTACTCGGTGCGGAACAGGCCGCGCTGCTGGAGGATCGGCACGACGTGGTCGACGAAGTCCTCCAGGCCGCCCGGCAGATGCGGCGGCATGATGTTGAAGCCGTCGGCGGCGCCCTGGGTGAACCACTCCTGGATCTGGTCGGCGACCTGCTCGGGGGTGCCGGCGAAGACCCGGTGGCCGCGTCCGGCGCCGAGGCGGGCGATCAGCTCGCGCAGGGTGAGACCGTCCCGCCGGGCGAGTTCGGCGACCAGCGTGAAGCGGCTCTTGTTGCCGTTGATGTCCCGCTCCTCGGGCAGCTCCGGCAGCGGTCCGTCCAGCGGCAGCCCGGTCAGCTCGGTGCCGAGCATCCCGGAGAGCTGGGCGAGCCCGTACTCAGGAACCTGAAGCTCCGTCAACTCCTGTTCCAGGAGGCGAGCTTCGGCCTCCGTGGAGCCGATGACCGGGGCGATGCCGGGCAGGACCAGCAACTGGTCCTCCGTACGGCCGTGGCGGGCCAACCGGGACTTGAGGTCCTTGTAGAAGGCCTGGCCGTCGGCGAGGGTCTGCTGCGCGGTGAAGACGGCCTCGGCGTACTGGGCGGCGAACTCCTTGCCGTCCTCCGACGAACCGGCCTGCACCAGCAGCGGATAGCCCTGCGGGGAGCGCGGCACGTTCAGGGCGCCGTGCACCCCGAAGTACTCGCCGCGGTGCTCGACGTCCCGCACCTTGGCGGTGTCGGCGTACAGTCCGCGCTCCCGGTCCAGGAGGATCGCGTCGTCCTCCCAGCTGTCCCACAGCTTGGTGGCGACATCGACGAACTCCCGTGCCCGCGCATAGCGCAGCCCGTGTTCCAGGTGGGTGTCCTGCCCGAAGTTGCGGGCCTCGTTCACGGTGCCGGAGGTGACGATGTTCCAGCCCGCCCGGCCCCCGCTGATGTGGTCGAGGGAGGCGAACTTGCGGGCGGTGTGGAAGGGCTCGTTGAAGGTGGTGGAGACGGTGGCGATCAGGCCGATGTGCTCGGTGACCGCCGCCAGGGCGGACAGCAGGGTCAGCGGCTCGAACCCGCCGAGCGCGTTGTGCCGGACGTTGCCCCACAGGGCGAGGCCGTCGGCGAGGAACACCGAGTCGAGCAGGCCGCGTTCGGCGGTCTGCGCGAGCTGCTGGAAGTAGCGCGGATCGGTGACCCGTTCGGGCTGGGTGAGGGGGTGCCGCCAGGCGGCGTCGTGGTGGCCGGCGTTCATCAGGAAGGCGTTGAGGTGCAGTTGGCGATCGCTGGTCGCGGTCATGGGGTTCCTCGGGGGACGGGGATGGGCACAGAGGGCTTTCAGGCGCGGACGGGGACGCGCCAGGAGCTGAGCCGGCGTTCCACGGTCACCAGGAGCTGGTTGAAGGCCACGCCGATGGCGGAGATCGTGATGATGCCCGCGTACATCTGCGGGATCGCGAAGTTGTACTGCGAGGCGTTGATCAGATAGCCGAGACCCGCCTTGGCACCGATCATCTCGGCGGCGACGAGGACCAGGATGGACACGGCCCCGGCCAGCCGGATGCCGGTGAACATCACCGGCACCGACGCCGGCAGGATGACCTTCTGGAACAGCCGGGGCGCGGACAGGTCCATCGACCTGGCGAGCTTCAGAAGGGTCGGATCGACGTTGCGGACCGCGCTGATCGTGTTGAGCAGGATCGGCCAGGTGCACGCGTACACCACGATGGAGATCTTCGAGGTCTCGCCGATGCCCAGCAGCAGGACGAACACCGGCAGCAGCGCCAGCGCGGCGGTGTTGCGGAACACCTCCAGCAGCGGTCCCAGCAGGTCGGCGACCGGCCGGTACCAGCCGATCAGCAGGCCGAGCGGGACGGCGACGGCCACGGCGATGCCGAAGCCGCTGAACGAACGGACCAGGCTGGCACGGGCGTTGTCGGCGAGCTGGCCGTCGGCCGCCAGCCCCCACCACGCCTGGGCGACCTCGCTGAACGGCGGCAGGAAGGTCCGGTCGACCAGGCCGAGCCGCGGTGCGGTCTCCCAGAGCAGCAGCAGCGCCGCGATCGCGGCGGACTTCGTGACCGCGGTCAACAGCAGCCGCAGCGCGCGGCGGACCCGGCCGAAGTCGCGCTTCGCCGCGTCGAGGTCCAGGGGCCCGACCGAGAGCGCCGGGACCGGCTCGCTCGGTGCCGTGACCGTCCCGGTGGTCGTGGTGGTGCTCATACGGCGGCCTCCTCCTTCTCCAACTGCTGGGCCCTGGCCACCTCGTCGTGCAGCAGCGACCAGATCTGGTGCCGGTACCGCGCGAACTCCGCACTGGACCGCAGGTCGTCGGTGGCCGTACGGGAGTCGAAGGCGACCGGCACGATCTCCTTGATGCGGCCCGGCCGCGAGGTCATGACGGCGACTCGCTGTCCCAGGTACACGGCTTCGTCGATGCCGTGGGTGATGAAGACGACGGTCTTGCCGGTGCGCTGCCAGATGCGCAGCAGTTCGTCCTGGAGCGACTCCCGGGTCTGGGCGTCGAGCGCGGCGAACGGCTCGTCCATCAGCAGCACTTGGGGGTCGTAGGCGAGGCTGCGGGCGATGGCCACCCGCTGGCGCATCCCGCCGGACAGTTCGTGGGGGTGGCGGTCCTCGAACCCGGTGAGGCCGACCAGGTCCAGGAACTCCTTGGCGCGTGCGGCGCGTTGACGCCGGGGCACGCCGGTGGCCTCCAGGCCGAACTCGACGTTGCCCTGTGCGGTGCGCCACGGCAGCAGCGCGTACTGCTGGAACACGATGCCCCGGTCCAGGCCCGGCTCGGTGACGGGTGTGCCGTCGAGCAGGATCCGCCCGGAGGTGGGCCGGGTGAGGCCGCCGAGCAGATCCAGCAGGGTCGATTTTCCGCAGCCGCTCGGACCGACCAGGACGACGAACTCCCCGGCCGCTATCTCCAGATCGATTCCGTCGAGGGCGGTGAATCGACGGGCCTGCCGATTCCCCGCCCGGTCCTTGACGGTGAATTCCTTCCTCACGTCCTCGAACACGATCGTCATGGGAATCAGCTCCCGCTCTTCGGGGCGGCGTTGAATTCATTGGTGTAGAGATCCGACAGAGTGACCTGGCCCTTGTCGATATCGCCGCGCTCGGTCAGCCAGTCGATCCACAGCTGGAGTTCCTTTCCGGTGATCCGGCCCGCCGTTTCGGCGACACCGAAGGAACGCCAGTACTTCAGGGCGGCGGTGTCCTCGTTCCGGCCGCGCTTTTTCACGATGCTCGTCATACGGGCGACGACTTCCTCGTGCGGAGTGCTGCGGGACCACTCAATCGCCTTTCCGACGGCGGTGACGAAGGTCCGGACGGTGTCGGGGTTCTGCTGGAGGAAGCGGTCGGTCATCACAAAGGTCCCGGCGCTGAACGCGCCGAGCAGCTGATAGTCGGTGAACAGCGGACGGATGCCGCCGGTCGCCAGCGCCTTGTCCCGCAGTACGCCGCCGAGTACGGCCACGTCGATCTGCTTCTGGCGCAGCGACTGCTCGGTGTTGACCGGGGGCACCACCAGCGGCTCGACCTTGTCGATGTCGGTCGGGGAGAGCCCCTCGCGCTGGAGATAGATGTCCAGCATGGCCTCGGCGTGCGCGCCGAGGGTGTTCATCCCGACCCTCTTGCCGATCAGGTCCCGCGCCGAGCGGATGGGGCTGTCCGCAAGGACGTAGTAGCCGCTGTACGCGTGCTTGTCGGAGCCGTAATAGCTGATGACGGCCTTGATGGGGGCGTTGTTCGCGGCCAGTTTGACCACCGCGCCGTTGAACGCGCCGCCGAAGTCGACCTGGCCGGTCGCCGCGGACTGGATGTCCTGCGGACCGCTGATCGTGTTGCCGACCCACTCCAGCTTCACGTCCATGAGATAGCCGAGGTCCTCGGCCAGTTCGGGCAGGGTGACCTGGCCCGCCCAGCCCTGGTACCGCAGCGTCCTGGTCCCGCCCTTGCCGGCGGTGGCTCCGGTCGCGGCAGTGCCGCAGCTGACGGCCAGGGTCGAGAGGCCGAGCAGAGTGAGGAACTGACGTCGGGTGGATGCCGTCGTGGCCATGGCAGGGTCCTGTTCAGGAAAGCGGGGCGGGGAAAACGGGCAGGCGTCGGTGAATTGAGCGGTATCCCGCGGAATCCGACGGTGAAAGGGAGCGAGCGGAATCGTGCCGGTCAGCGCGTACGGCGGCCGGCGGCACAGATGGCGCTGGCCTGACGTCGCAGATCGACGTGCAGCCGCGCGGCGAGGATCTCGAACTTGCTCACAGCCAAGACAGTTGCAGCGAAATCCAGCCAGGTCAATGTCGCCCGCGATCGTGACTCACGTTCGCAATGGTGTGACATACGTGCGCAGTACGGGGTTCACAATTCCCCCGGGACAGCACGGTGGCCCACTGCTGCGGGCCGGTTTGCTCGGCCGGCTCACGCCCAGGGGTCGGTGAAGGAACGTCCGGGCACCGGCTTGGTGACCAGGGCGTACAGCGCCGCGGATCCGCTCCCGACGAGCGCACCGCGATCCCCCCTCCTACGCTCGAAGAGTCAGCGCGCCCGTCGACAGGAGCCCCGTGGACATCGACACGGTCGCCGATGAGCTGTACGCGCTGCGGCCGGAGAACTTCACGGCGGCGCGCAATGCCCGCATGGCCGCGGCCCGCACCTCCGGCGACCGGGCCCTCGCGGAGCGGATCGGCGCCCTGCGCCGCCCCAGCCTCGCCGCCTGGGTCAGCAATCTCCTGGTCCGGGAACGCCCGGAGGAGGTGGAGGCCCTGCTCCGGCTCGGAGAGGGTCTGCGACAGGCGCACCAGGATCTGGACGGGGCCCGGCTCCGGGAACTGACCGGGCAGCAGCGGACCTTGATCAGAGCTGTCTCCCGGGAGGCCGGGCAGCTGGCGACGCGGGCGGGTCACCCGGTCGGTGAGGACGTGGGGCGTGCGGTGGAGGGCACCCTGCACGCTGTACTGGCCGACCCCGAGGCGGCCGCGCAGTGGGCCACCGGCCACCTGGTCAGACCGCTGGAGGCGACCGTCGGATTCCCCGAGGTGAGCCCGACCGCGGCGCGCCGGACTCCGACCCGCCCAGCGATGGGCGGCGACGACGTGACGGGCCCGACCGCGGCACCCCGCCCCCCGTCCCGCCCGAAGAAGGGCCGCGACGACGAGGGGCTGACCCGGGCCCGGGAGGATGCCGAGGCGGCGGAGCGCGCACTGCGGGCGCTGGAGAAGGAGGCCGCCGCGGCCGAGCGGGAGTCGGTGGCGTCCCAGCGGCGGGCTGCCGAACTCAAGGATCGAGTGGGCGAGTTGACCGAGGAACTGAGCCGCGCCAAGGCGGACCACCGGCAGGCGTCCGAGGAGGAGCGCCGGGCGCGGGAGGAGCTACGGGCGGCGGAACGCCGGGTGCGTGAGGCGCGACGCCGTGCGGAGACGGCCGCCGCCCGGCTGGAGGGGCACTCGGGCCCCGTCAGACCCGCGCCGGGGCGGTGAGCTCGGGGAAGCTGACGCCGGTCAGCTCCGCCGAGACGCTCCACAGCCGTCGTGCCGCGGCGGGATCGCTCGCCGCGTCCGAGCGGCCGACCAGGGCCGGGGCGCCACGCATCTCGAACATGCCGTTGGGGCCGACATAACTGGCGCCGGGGAGGTCCTGCACCGCGGCGTACAGGGTGGGCAGGGCGCCCGCCTCGCTGTCCTGGGCGAGCAGCCGGTTGCCGAGGCGCAGGAACAGTCTGCGGAGGAAACTGGCGTCGTGGCCCTGGAGGTTGGTGGCCGCCCAGCCGGGGTGCGCGGCCAGCGCGCGTACCGGGGAGCCCGCCGCGCCCAGCCGGCGCTGGAGTTCCAGCGTGAAGAGCAGATTGGCCAGCTTGGACTGGCTGTAGGCGGTCATCGGCGCGTACTCGCCGGTGAGGTCGAGGTTGTCGAAGCGGATGACAGGGCTGCCGGGCATCCGGTGCGCGCCCGACGACACGGTCACCACGCGGTCCGTGATGTGCGGCAGCAGCAGGTTCGTCAGGGCGAAATGGCCCAGGTGATTGGTGCCGAACTGCATCTCGAAGCCGTCCTTGGTACGCGCCTCGGGGATGTTCATGACACCCGCGTTGTTGATCAGCAGATCCAGGTCGCCGTGCCAGGCGGCGGCGAACTCGCGGACCGAGGACAGGTCGGCCAGGTCCAGGCGGCGTACCTCCACGCTGCCGTTCACCGCGGCCGCCGCGGACTCGCCGCGCCGGGGGTCCCGTACCGCGAGCACGACATGGGCGCCGGCGCCCGCCAGCGCCGTCACGGTGGCGAGGCCGAGTCCGCTGTTGGCGCCGGTGACGACGGCGGTACGGCCGGTGAGGTCGGGGAGGGCCGTGACGGCCCAGGGCTGGGTGTGCTGGTTCGTATCCATGCCTCCAATGTAGGCGGTGATAACAATGTATGCAACGTTCACAATGTGTGCGTTGCTCACACCCCGCTAGGGTTGAGGCATGAGAAACCGCTCCTACCACCACGGAGACCTGCCCGCCCAACTGCTCGCCCGGGCCGAACAGACCCTGCGCGAGAAGGGATCGGGCGCGCTGTCACTGCGGGAGCTGGCCCGGGACATCGGGGTGAGCCCCGCCGCGCCCAGCCGCCACTTCAAGTCCAAGCAGGCCCTGCTGGACGCGCTGGCGCAGACCGGGTTCGAGCGGATGGCCGACGCCATCGAGGCTTCTCAGGAGGGCGTCGGCGAGACCTTCGCCGAGCGGCTGGACGCCGCGGCCCGCGCGTACGTGGGGTTCGCCGTCGCCGACGCCGCCCTGCTGGACCTGATGTTCTCGGTGAAGCACAGCCCGGAGGCGTCCGAGGCGCTGAGCGGCGCCGCGCACCGCTGGTCCGAACAGCTCCTGTCACTGATCAGCGAGGGCCAGCGCAGGGGAGAGGTCCAGGAGGGCCCGTTGGAGCGCGTGGCGCTGCCGGTGTTCGCGGCCCTGCACGGCTATGTGGGGCTGCGGGTGAGCGGCATGCTGCCGCCCGAGGTGTCCGAGAACGGACTGGACGACGTCATCGCGTCCATCCTGCGCGGGTGCCGTCCGCAGTAGCCCCCGCGCAGGACCCGCCTCACGGCTGCGGGACCACCTTGATGTTGAAGGTGTGGGACCCCAGTCCGTTCGCTATCCCGATGAACAGCAGGGCGAAGTGCTCCTGTCCGCGGGCACTGGTGATGCCGCCGATGTCCAGCTGGGACGACTCGGGCCAGCCGAGGTCGGTCAGCAGCCGGCCGGTCGTCCGCTTGGCCTCGGCGTCGTCGCCGGAGAGGAACACTGTGCTCTGTCCGTCGAGACTCGCCGGGGCGACCATCGCCGTGGAGTCCATCGTGCACAGCGTCTTGACGACGCGGGTCTGCGGGAAGGCCGCCTGAATCTGCTCGGCCAGGCTGCTGTTGGGGTGGGAGAGCTCGCTGTAGTCGTCGGACATGCCGACCCCCACGTCGATCAGCAGGGTGCCGGACAGCGCGGGCGCCCCGATGGAGTGCAGCAGCTCCACCGAGACGTTCCCCGGAGTGGCGTTGACCAGGACCTCCGCGTGCGCGGCGGTCTCGCTCAGCCCCGCCACGGGAAGGCCGAGTTCCTTACGCTCGTCCGGCCTACGGGAGCCGAGGAGTACGTCGTGTCCCGCGGCGCTCCAACCGCGGGCCAGTGCTCGGGCGACATTGCCGGTGCCAAGTAGTCCTATACGCATGCCATGACGCTATCCGCGGCCGCGGCCCGGCCCATCGGGCCCCGGGCCCAGCCGGGCAGGCACAAAAGTCGTAGTCCCGCGGTCCCGGGCGAGGTGATCTCCGGTTGTGGGGCCGGTGGCCCCGGCCAAGACTTGGGCGGGTACGGCAGAACCACTTCGGTCGGCCGGTGCGCGTCCGTCGTGCCGTCCACCGGGCAGGCAGGTCACAGTGACGCTCTCGTCCTTCGGTTCCGGCGACCCCTTCTCCGACCTGTTCAACCGCTTCTTCGGCATGAGCCCGGCGACCTCCCCGCCGGCCGTGCAGCGCGTCCCCATCGGACGCCTGCTCAGCGACTCCGCGCACGCGCTGCTGGCCGCGGCCGGGGCCAGGGCCGCCGAGGACCGAGCCGACCTGGACACCGGGCACCTGCTGTGGGCGGCCACCCAGGTGCCCGCCGAATGGCTCGCCGAACGCGGCCATCAGCCCGAGTTCGGCGCCCGCCCGCTGCGCCGCACCCTGCAGACCCAGCTCGACAACCGGCTGTCGAACATGCTGCTCGACGGCACCCTCAACCCCGGCGACACCGTCTCGGTGGACGTCGCGGACGGCGAACTGGCCGTCCACCTGGCCCCGAAGGCCGAGAACTGAGCACCCACGAAAGGCAGGACCCGGCATGGCCATCGCCGTGAACATCGCATGGCAGGAGATCACCCCCGACCTGTACGAGACGGCCCGTGCCCGGGTGCGCTGGGAGGAGGACGTGGCCGACGGACTCGTCCTGCACGCGAGCTGGTTCGAGGACGGCGGCCTGCGCGTCTTCGACATCTGGGAGTCCGAGGGCCAGTTGTCGCGGTTCATCGCCGAGCGGATCGCCCCGGTGCTCAAGGGCGAGCTGAACGTGGGCAGTGACCCCCAGGTGACGATGTCCCCCCTGCACCGGTACTTCGTCGTGGCGAAGTCCGGCGGAGCAGCCTGACGAGCACGGCGTACGCCCCGGCGAGTACGTGAGGTTGCTCCCGCCGTCAGACGACCGGAGCCGGACGCCTCGGCACGCTGAGCCGTGTGAAACTCAGCCGCCCCGCTCGCCGGGCCACCCTCGCCGTCCATGTCATCGCCTCCGCCGCCTGGCTCGGCCTGAGCCTCGGCCTGCTCGCGCTCGGCTCCACCGCCGCGGGCACCGGCTCACCGGTGACGGTGGAGGCGTCGGTGCGCGCCATGAAGCTGTTCGCGGACTGGCTCCTGCTCCCCATCGCCTTCCTGACCCTCCTCAGCGGCCTGCTGCTCTCCCTGGGCACGCCCTGGGGGCTGGCCAGGCACCGCTGGGTCTGGACCAAGTTCTGGCTGACCCTGGCCACCACCACCGCGACCGTCTTCGCGCTGCGCCCCGGAGTGAACTCCGCGGTCACCGCCGTCGCCGCGGGCGGCCCCCTGCCCGACTCCGGCGACGTCCTCTTCGGCCCGATCGTGTCCCTGACCGCATACGTCTTCATGACCGTGATCTCGGTCCTCAAGCCCTGGGGCCTCACCCGCCGCGGACGGCGGCTGCGCGCCCCGGCCGCCCGTGAACGGGTGCGCCAGGCCGCCTGACTGGCGACCACCGCGCCACCGGGAGACGATTTGCGCGGAGGAGCCATGAGCGAGCCGCCCCCGGAGGACCATCCGGCGCCACCCGGCCGATGGCGCCGGCACCTGCATGTCACCCTCCCCGGCTGCTGGGGCGCGCTCCTGCTCGCCTGTCTGTCCTTCACCCCGTCGCTCCTCCCGCGCGGGGGCCTGCTGCAGGGACTGATCTGCGGCATCAACGCGGGCATCGGCTACGGCCTCGGCGTCCTCGCCGCCGCCGTCTGGCGCGCCTTCGCCGACCGCGACCCCCGCCCCGCACACCGCTGGTCCTGGCCGGTGTTCCTGATCGGCGGGACCGCCCTGTTCGCCGTCGCCTTCGGGTTCGGCCAGTACTGGCAGCACGAGATCCGCGACATCATGGGCGTACGGGAATTCAGCGTTCCCCAGGCGGTCTTCGCACCCCTGATCGCCCTGCTGGTCTTCGCCCTGATCCTGCTCCTCGGCCGCGCCGTGCGGGCCCTCTACCGCTGGGTGTCCCGGCAGTTGATGCGCTGGATCGGGGAGCGGGCCGCTAAGGCGGTGGGCTGGATCCTGGTGGCGGGCATGTCCTGGCTGTTCATCAGCGGACTCCTCCTCGACGGCATCGTCGGCGCCGCCAACAGCGCTTTCTCGATCCGCGACACCGAGACCCCGAAGGGCATCGAGCAGCCCACCACGAGCACCCGCTCGGGCGGCCCGGGATCCCTCGTACCGTGGGACTCACTGGGCAGGGAAGGACGGGTCTTCATCGGCTCGGGCCCCTCGTCCGAGGACCTCACCCGGTTCAGCGAGCGGCCCGCACCGGAACCTGTCCGGGCCTACGCCGGACTGGACACCGCCGAGGACACCGAGGACCGCGCCGCACGGGCCGTCGCCGACCTGCGCCGCGCCGGCGGTTTCGAGCGCGCGAACCTCCTGGTGGCGACCACGACCGGAAGCGGCTGGCTCGACCCGGCCTGTGTGGACGCCTTCGAGTACCTCAACAACGGCGACACCGCGACCGTGGCGCTCCAGTACTCCTACCTGCCGTCCTGGCTCTCCTACCTGGTCGACCAGTCCAAGGCCCGGGCGGCGGGCCGTGAACTGTTCGATGCCGTCTACGACACCTGGTCGAACCTGTCCCCGGACGAGCGCCCCCGGCTCTACGTGGCCGGCGAGAGCCTCGGCTCCTTCGGCGGCGAGACGGCCTTCAGCGGCGAGTACGACTTGCGCAACCGCACCTCCGGCACCCTCTTCGCGGGACCGCCCAACTTCAACACCCTGTACCGGGAGTTCACCGACCACCGCGAGTCCGGCACCCCGGAGGTACAGCCCGTCTACAAGGACGGCCGGACCGTGCGCTTCGCCACCGACGCGAGCGAGACCATCCCGCCGACGGGGGACCCCTGGGACGACAGCCGGGTGCTGTACCTGCTGCACCCGTCCGACCCGATCGTGTGGTGGGGCCCGCACCTGATCCTCGACGAACCGGACTGGATCGGGGAGTCGCCCGGCCGCGACGTCCTGGAGGACATGTTCTGGGTGCCCTTCGTGACCTTCTGGCAGATCACCGCCGACCTCCCCTTCGCCACCGAGGTCCCGGCCGGGCACGGCCACAAGTACCGCACCGAGTACGTGGACGCCTGGAACGCCGTCCTGCGCCCGGCCGACGTCACGGAAGAGGACCTCGCGCGACTGCGGGACATCATCGCCAACGGCTGACGACCGTTCAGCCGTCGAAGCCGCGCCGGGAGGACTCGATGTGGCCGAGATGACGGCGGGTCCAGCGGCACAGGCCGTCGATCGTCTCCCGCAGATCCTGGCCCGGCGCGGTCAGCGTGTACTCCACCCGCGGCGGCACGGTGGCGTACACCGTCCGCTCCACCAGGCCGTTGCGCTCCAGCATGCGCAGATTCTGGGTGAGCATCTTGTGGCTGATGCCCTCGACCTCCCGGCGCAGCTCGCTGAAGCGCAGCGTGCGGTCACCGAGGAACTCGATGATCAGCAGCGCCCACTTGTTGGCGACGTCCGAGAAGATCTCCCGCGCCAGCGAGTCCGCGCGCGCCAGGTCAGCGTCCTCGGCCGAACCGCCCCTGACCTGCTTGGTCACCATCAGGTTCCCCCGTCACCGAAAAGTGCGTTCTTCCATGTCAACGCACACTCTCCTACGGTTCCTGAGTAACCACAAGAGACCAGGCGAAGGGCGTACTCCATGGCCATCACCCTCCTGAACCCCGACGGACTGCCCAAGATCGACGCCTACCGGCAGGTGTCGGTCGCGACCGGATCCCGGCTGGTCTTCGTCGCCGGTCAGGTGTCCTGGGACGACCAGGGCGTCACAGTCGGCGAGGGCGACCTCGCCGCACAGGTCGAGCGCTGCTACCTGAACGTCGCCACCGCCCTGTCCGGGGCCGGCGCCTCCCTGGCGGATCTGGCGAAGCTCACCGTCTACGTCGTCGGCTGGACGCCCGACAAGATGCCCCTGCTCATGGCGGGCATCGCTCGCGCGGCCGAGACCCTCGGGACGGCCCCGCTGCCGCCCGCCAGCCTCATCGGCGTCGCCGCACTCGACGTACCGGAACATCTGGTGGAGGTGGAGGCCACCGCGGTCATCGACTGACGCCACCGGGTGTGGTGATGCGCCGGACCGCCTCGGCGGTCAGCGCCCGCTCGTGCGGCTCGCGCGAGAGCGCCCGGTGCAGGGCCAGCCCTTCGATCAGGGCGTCCAACTGGCGTGCGGTGTCCGGGTCGAAAAGCTTCTCCAGATGGACCCGGCTGCGCCGCATCCAGGCGTCGGTCAGCTCCCGGTACGCCGGTCGCCGAGCCGCCAGGGTGTACAACTCCTGGGTGAGGACGAGGTCGCGGCGGCTGCCTTCGGAGAGCGCGTGCACGAGGTCCGTCACGGCCTCGCGGGCCTGCTCGGGCCCCTCCGGAGCGGCGAGGTAGGCGTCGAAGACCCCCACGATGTGATCGGCGAACCGCCCGAACGCCTCCCGCAGCACCTCCTCCATCCCGCCGAAGTGATACGTCATCGACCCCAGCGGCACCCCGGCCCGCGCCGCGATCTTCCGGTGGGAGACGCCCGCGACCCCCTCCTCGGCGATGAGGTCGAGGGTGGCGGTGAGGATGCGCTCACGGCGCTGGGGATCGGTGTGCCCGGTGGCCATGGCGGCGGCCCGCGCTCAGAGAGTCCGGACGACGCGTGCGGGACTGCCGACGGTGACGACACCCGCGGGCACGTCCTTAGTCACCACCGAACCGGCGCCGATCACGGAGTCGTCCCCGATGCTCACCCCGGGCAGCACGATGACCCCGCCGCCGAGCCACACGTTGTTCCCGATGGTGATCGGCCGCGCGGCCTCCAGCTTGTCGCGCCGGGGCTGAGGCTCCAACGGATGTGTGGGGGTGAGCAGTTGGACGCTCGGACCGATCTGGCAGTCCTCGCCGATGGCGATCGCGGCGACGTCCAGCGCGGTGAGGTTGAAGTTGACGAAGGTGCGCGCGCCGATGGCGATGTTGCTGCCGTAGTCGACGAACAACGGCGGCCGCACATACGCGTGCTCACCCAGCGAACCGAGCAACTCGGCCAGGATCCCCTGCGCGTTGTCCGGATCCTCGGCATGGGCGGCCTGGTAGCGGGCAGCCAGCCGCACGGCCCGCTGCTGCCGGCGCGCGATCTCGGGGTCGTCGGCGATGTAGAGGTCGCCCGCCAGCATGCGTTCGAGGTGGGTGCGGGGATCGTCCGCGAAGTAGTCCGTCGGCATGTGTACGATCGTACACTCTGGTGGATGTCGTGCGGGTCACCTGAAGTGCCGCGTGCTGAAGTGATCCGGTACGGCGATCCTCCCCGGCTTGACCTTGCCGCAGCGGCAACGTTTCTACTGGGCGCATGCGAAACGAAGAGACTTCCGGCGCGGTGAAGGTGTTGCGGAAGGCCGTGCGCTGGTCGTCGATGGCGCTGCTGCCCGGTGAGCTGCTGCTGATCCTGTGCGTGGCCGGGGGAGTGACCGTCCCGCCGGCCGCACAGCCGGCCACGCGACTTGCGGTGCTCACCCTCACGATCGCGGTGGCGACCCTGCTCACCCTCGACCACCGGCGCCACCGCGCCGCCGGTCTCGACCCCCGCCCGGCGCTCCTCGCCGCGCTCGCCGACACGATCCCGGCGCCCGTGCGCAGGCTGACCGCCCACGAGCTGTTCCTCTCCACCAGCTTCCTGCGCTGGGTGACCCGACGAGGACCGCACGGCGTACGCGAGGGCGATGTCTCCGTCCTCTACGCCCCGGGCCAGACGGCGGTGATGTTCGGCTTCTTCTTCGTCTGCGTCGTCGAGACCGTGGCCCTCGCCTTCCTGATCCCGTGGCCGGTGGTGCACGCGATCACCCTCGTCCTCGACATCTGGGGCTGCTACTTCGTCATCGCCCTGCACGCCTCCTGCGTGGTCCGCCCGCATGTCATCGCCCCCGACGGTGCCCTGCGCCTGCGCTACGGCGCGCTCCTGGACATCCGGATCCCGGCCGACCGCATCGCCTCCGTCCGTCAGGACCGCAAGTTCCCGGAGGGCAAGCTGGCCGCCGTGGACGAGGACGGCGTGGCCGACATCGCCGTGGCCGGTCAGACGACGGTCACCGTCGAACTCACCGAGCCCGTCGCCTACCTCCGCGCCCTGGGCAGGCCCGCCGAGGCCCGAGCCTTCCGCTTCTACGCCGAGGACCCCGGCGCCGCGGTGGCCGCGCTGCGGGCGGCCAGGGTGAGTGATCGCGCCTGAGCCGGATCGCCCGACCGACGCGGACATGGCCGCGTCCGACGCCGTAGCCTGATCGCCATGACGGCGGAGGGCGAGGCACTGACCGGCGGTTCGGTGAACGCGGGAGCGGTCTTCCGCCGGGGTGAACTGGTCGACCGCCCCGCACCACCGAACGCCCGCGCCCTCCACGCCCACCTGCGAGCACTGAGGGAACACGGCTTCGACGCGGCCCCGACCCCGGTCGAACTCACCGCCGACGGCCGGGAACGACTGACCTACCTCCCCGGCACCGTGGCCCTGCCGCCCTTCCCGCGCTGGGCGTTGACCAGCACCGCCCTCGCCTCCGTGGGCGCCCTGCTGCGCCGGATGCACGACGCGGCCGCCGCAGTCGGTGTGGACCCGGACGCCGCATGGCCCGCCGACCTCGCCGACCCGGCGGGCGGGGGACCGATCGTCTGCCACAACGACGTCTGCCCGGAGAACGTCGTCTTCCGCGAGGCCGGCGCCACGGCCCTGATCGACTTCGACTTCGCCGCCCCGGGCCGCCCCGTCTGGGACCTCGCGATGACCGCCCGCTACTGGGTCCCCATGCTCGACCCGGCATCCGCGGCGGCCGCCTACCCAGCGCCGTTCGACGCGCCCGCGCGCCTGCGGCTGCTGGCCGACGGCTACGGCCTGCCGCCCGGCGGACGCGCCGAGTTGCCCGGTGTCATCGAGCGGGCCACCGAGACCTGCCGCGCCTTCGTGGCCCGCCGCGTCGCCGACGGTGACCCCGCCTACCGCCGCATGCTCGACGAGCGCGGTGGCTGGCAGCGCTGGGACCGCATCCAGTCCTGGCTGGTGGCCCGCCGCGAGGAGTTCACGGCCGCTCTGCTGAACTGACTCCGGCACAGCGGCCTATGGCGGTCATCGGCAGAGCGCGTCGATGTCCTCGGCATAGGTCGGGAACTGGGCCCGCGCGTCGGCGATGATGGCCTGCGCACTGCGGCGCGGAGTGCTCGCGTGCCGTTCCGCGAGCGAGGTGAGCGTCGGATCCGGGCGGCCCGTGTGGTCGTCGTACTCCACGGCCTCCATCGGGCCGATGCCGTCCGCGAGGACCCACAGGAAGTCGGACAGCGTCCCGGCGACGACTCCGCAGGCGCCCTCGGACCCCATGAAGACCACCGGTTGCTCGGCGAGCGGACGCCCGGCGCGCACACACCACAGCGCGGCGAGCCCGCCGGTGCCGTCCTGTCCGAACACGCGGTAGGCGGCGCCGTCCAGGGCACGGTTGCCGGTCCAGTGCCGGAGCCAGTCCGTGGTCTCCCCGGCGGAGTCGAAGACGTCGTACGGCTCGAAGTCGATGCCGTTGCCGTCGTCGTAGTCGAACTCGACGGCGGCGATCTCGGCCAGGGCCGGCGGCAGTGCGCGGTCGTCGACAGGTGTCTCGGTCACGCGCGCAGACTAGCCGCCGGCTCTGACAACGGTCGCTCAGATGCCGCAGGAGGGCGCCGACCAGTAGGGGGAGGGGTCGAGCGCGACATGGGTGTGGTCGTTGTGGCCGGGGTAGCCCGGGCCGAGGATCTCCGAGAAGCCGTGCGTCCGGGCCTGCTGGGCCAGTCGGCACAGGGACGGCGAGCCGGTGAGGTCGGCCGCGTCGCCGTACAGGTGGCGGCTGGTGGCGGAACCGCCGACGGCGCTGTTGCAGGCGTAGGAGCGGAAGCCGCTGGAGACGGAGATCGGGACGTCGCCGAGCGCGTGCCGCATGGCTTCCAGTTTCCACATGGTCTTCAGGGCGTTCGCCTTGGCGGTCGCGGCCGGGACGGCGCCACCGGACCAGTCGGAGTTGCAGCGGTTGAGCTCGCCGTAGGTGAAGTGGACCGGGGTGCAGTCCGCGTCCTGGAGCGCGTAGATCTTGCTGAAGGTCTGCGGCCCCGCGACCCCGTCGGCGGGCAGACCGTACGCGGCCTGGAACTTCTTCACGGCGGCCGCGGTCCGGGCGCCGTACGCGCCGTCATAGGACAGCCGCTCGCCCGAGGTCACCCAGCCCGCGACCCGGATCTGCAACTGCGTCACATCGCCGCCGGAGGAGCCCTGGGACAGCGTCCGGCTCCACGTGTAGCACTCATCGGCATGCGCGGTACCGGCGGCGGCGCCCACACCGACCACCGCACCGGACATGATCATGACAAACGCGGTGAGGGATCGTGCCATCCGTCTGAACATCCGACCTCCAGGCCGTCGACTGCCTCATTGCTGCGGCCGTCGCACCCTGCGGCGACGACCGCAGCCCAGCGTGAGGCCAAGCGCTACGCGCGTCAACAGCCCGCTTGTGGCGGGGTGGTGAACGTCCGCCGCCGCTTGTCCGCACGGCGGTGGGGTCGCCGAACTCGATTCTGCCGAATCGAAGCCGTGGCGGGATCGGTTCGTGCCACCATGATTTGCACGCAGGAGCGCGAAGATGCGGGGGAGTGCCATGGGGGACGGAGAGGTCGTCGAACTGGAACTGCCCGGTGGTGGTGCTCTCTTGGTGCGAGCGTTACCAGTGACGGCCGACGGGGACGATCTGGACGACGAGGACGGTGGACCGTCGAACGTCGGGCTGAGCGAGGCGCTCTCCTTCGCGGCCGTTGGCACCGCGCTACGTGGGGTGGCGA
The DNA here is from genome assembly GCF_027270315.1 of Streptomyces cinnabarinus. NCBI lineage: Bacteria > Bacillati > Actinomycetota > Actinomycetes > Kitasatosporales > Streptomycetaceae > Streptomyces > Streptomyces cinnabarinus. Next base: position 8,492,443 of record NZ_CP114413.1, read on the forward strand.
CGACAGTGCAGGACGCGCTCCAGTCGGTGAAACCCGATGTGGTGGAGGCCGAGTTCGGGCTCAACTTCGCTGTGAAGGGCTCGCGTCTGGTCTGTCTGCTGGTCGACGGGGAGGCAACGGCCACGCTGCGGGTCCGCCTGGAGTGGCAGAACGGCTCGGTGTCCGGCAGCCCGTGACGCATGTGGACGCCGAACCGGACGAAGTCCTGGATCTGCTGAGCGGCTTTGTAGTCAGGGTCAGCGGTCCAGGTCTGCGCGGAGGCAGTGGATTCTTCGTCGGCCGCGGTCTCGTCGTCACCTGCGCGCACGTCGTCGCCTTGCCGGTGAAGGGCGGAAGCCGGCCGACGGCCGAGCGGGCCCGGGTCACCTGGGCCGGGGGTCATGCCGAGGGTTCCGTCGTCGCGTTGCCTCCGTCGTACAGCGGTCCGGACGATGTGTGGGACCCTCCGGACCTCGCAGTGATCACGCTGGAGGATCCACTGCCGGATCACCACTGGATCCCGATGGCCGACAAGCCGCCCGGCATCGGACAGCGCCTGTGCGCCGCCGGCTACAGCGCGGTCTACGAGCAGACCCCACGACTCGGCCTCGGCACGGTGGAGTACGAGGGACCGGCGATCCACGGCGAGCGCCATCCGGCACTCCAGCTGAAAGGCGGTGAACTGGCGCCGGGGATGTCTGGCGGACCACTGCTCGATCTGGAGCAGGGAGAGGTGTGCGGGATCGTGACCACCGCCCGCAGGAAGAACCTCCCCATGGGCGGGCGGGCCATCGGTGTGTCCACGGTACGGATCCTGTTTCCCTCTGTGTGGGAGGCGAACCGGGCTCCGAACCCTCTGGACACCGAACTCTGGCGGTTGCGTGCGGCTCTTCAGCACGAGTACGCGCCGGGTGCGGTGTTGTCGTTGCGCGAGGAGAAGGCGCTGCTTCGTGCCGCTCGACGTTCTGGGCTCGCACCCGCTGCCTTGTACTGGCGTTCCGTTCACCGTGATTACGGCGAACCGGCCGGCCGAATCGACACGGTGGCCGACGCCCTGCGGGAGGTGGCCGACGCTCCGGCCATGCTGGACGGGCCACATCCCTTGCTCCAGTTCATCCGGCAGGTCACGGACGCGGCGCTGTCCGAGGACTCCGGCCCGCTGGCCGGAATGGCCGATCTGGTGGCCGGCCGGCTGGGAGTGCCCACGCCCTCCCCGGTCGCGCCGCCCGCCACCGGCACCGGCATCAACGGCGTCGCGGCCATCAGCGTTCACCTCGACACGCAGACCCCGGACGGCGACCGCTACTTCCTTCGCGTCTGGAAGTATCCGGATGTGACCGAGCCGCCCTATCCCGTGCTGTGCGACGACCAGCCATTGACGCTCGCCGAGGCACAGGCGCAGTTCCGGGCGGTGATCCCGTCGGCGATTCAGGAACTGGGGGAGATCAGCAGTGATCTGATCATTGAATTCGCCCTGCCTACTGCCAAGTTGAGCTCGGTGGACGTTGACACCTGGTACCTCTCGCAGGCTTGGGCGCCAGTCGGCCGGCAGTACCCGGTGATTTTGCGTGCCCTGGACCGGAGGCCGGAGACGTACCCGTCCTGGACCACACGATGGCGACGTCTGCGCCAAGGCTCCCACGGCGAGGCCAGGATGGACTGGGTCGACTGTCACCAGGACATGCCCCCGGAGCAGTTCTTCGCCTGGCTTCAGCAACAGCAGGACCTGGCAGTGCTGGCCCTGCCGTTCAGCCCCGAGGCCACGGCGCGTCAGCATGTGCTGGAGACGGCGTTGTACGCGGGCATCCCGGTTGCTGTCTGGACGCGTGCCGGATGCTCGGCGCGGTGCCGCCTCCGGGGCGCCCCGGGGCGGGACAGTGCCCACGCCACCGAAGCCGAGTCCGCCGCGGGGGTGTGCGCCGGAGCCGCCTTCCGTCACGCCTTCGCCGCGGAACTCGCCCGCAGCAGCGTGCACGAGCTGCCGGAGCTGATCATGAAGCTGCGCGTCGACGCCGTCACGTCAACCGGCCACTGCGGGGAGCAGGTCGTCCTGCTCTGGGACGATGCCACCCGCAAACTGCCCGGTGACGGCCCCGCGCTGCGGTTCCCCGAGCACATCGCCCAAGGAGGGCAGCCGAGTTGACCGACTGGCGGATCTTCCAAGGAACGAACACACCCCACGACGGGATCAGCCGGCTCCCTCCACCACAGGCATGGCGCGCCTTCGACGGCGGTCCCCCCATCGCCGCCGAAGCGATCGAGTGGTCCCCCGTCGACCTGGTGCGGGCGATGTTCTACCAGGCCGCCCCGGAGATCCTCGACCTGGTCAATGCCGCCCTGTACCTGCGCCGCCCCCTGCTCGTCAGCGGTAAGCCCGGTGTCGGCAAGTCCAGCCTGGCGCTGGCCATCGCTCACGAACTCGGACTGGGCCCGGTGCTCCGGTGGCCCATCACCAGCCGCACCACCCTCAAGGACGGTCTGTACACCTACGACGCGATTCGCCGTCTCCACGATGTCTCGACGGCCAAGCAGCAACAGGACGCCGAGACCGACATCGGCCGCTACATCACCCTCGGCCCGCTGGGCACCGCGCTGTTGCCCCGCGAACGCCCCCGCGTCCTGCTGATCGACGAGATCGACAAGAGCGACATCGACCTCCCCAACGACCTTCTCAACGTTTTCGAGGAGGGCGAGTTCACCATCCCCGAGCTGGAGCGGGCGGCCCGGGGCGAGCAGGCCGACGTCAGTGTCTCCACCGCCGACCGTGGCCCTGAGGGGGTTGTCGTGCACAGCGGGCGGGTCCGCTGCCGGGCCTTCCCGTTCGTCGTGCTCACCAGCAATCAGGAACGAGAGTTCCCACCCGCGTTCCTGCGCCGGTGCGTTCACCTGCAGATCCCGCCCCCGGACCACGACGAACTGATGCGGATCGTCGAAGCGAGGCTCGATCCGGAGATCAGCGCGGAGGCCGCCGCATTGGTGACCACGTTCCTGCGTCGACGCGACGCGAGTGACCTCGCCACTGACCACCTGCTGAACGCCCTGTACCTGACCTTCCACGCCGCCCGCGGCGGAGGCGACCGAGAGCAGCTCGCGCAACAGCTGCTCGGTCACCTTCCCCCCACGGCCCCATGACGCCCGACTTCGACCGCGTTCTCACCGCCCTTGAGGGGATCGGGGTCGATCCGACCGCACGAGAGGCGGCGGAAGCGCTGTGGCTCGCCACACACATCGCTCAGTCCGCGACCGGACACGTCGATCACCCCCAGCGCCCGCCCGCGCAGGGCAGTGACAAACCCGGCCCGGTGGCCCACGCGCCAGGGCGGATCGACGCGGTCACACCCGCCACCCTGCACGCCTCCACCACCGGCGTTGCCACCACTGGGGCCGGTCCGGGCCCCACTCGCGCTGTTGCCGTCCGGGTGGCCGATGCCCCCGCCCTCACGCACGAGCTCGACCTCCTGCGAGCTCTTCGGCCGCTGAAGCGCAGAGTCCCTTCCCGGCAGCGGGTACTCCTCGACGAGACGGCCACCGCCGAGCGCAGCGCGGAGGAACGGCTGTTCCTCCCGGCCACACACCCCGAGCCGGAGCGCTGGCTCAGCCTCGCCCTGGTGATGGAGACGGGTCCCACCATGGTCGTGTGGCACTCCCTCGTACGAGAGCTCACGGCGCTGCTCCAGCGAACGGGCGCATTCCGGGACATCCGCCTCTGGCACCTTCATCCCACCCCCGACGGGTCGGCGGGTCTCCACCCGCAGGCGGTGCCCACGAGCCCGCTCCACAGTCCCCGCGAGATCCTCGATCCGACCGGACGGCAAGCGATCTGGTGTGTCAGTGACTGTGTATCGGCTCTCTGGCGGGACGGCCGCGCCGATCGCCTGCTCGAACTGTGGGGGCGCGGGGGCCCGTTGGCGCTGATCCAACCGCTTCCGCAACGGCTCTGGCGCCGCACCGGGCTCCCTCTGGAGGAAGTACGACTGCACAGCGGTATACCAGGTCTCCCCAACACACGTCTGCGTACCGCCCGGTCCGGCAGCGCTGCCCTGCTGAGCGGACCTGTCACAGGGACACCGGTGCCAGTCCTCGAACTCGACCCGTCGTGGCTCGGGTTGTGGACCCGCTTGATCACGGCCACCGCCCCGGGCGGCGTCCCGGCCGTCGTGACGACGACGGGCCGCCCCCGGGACGGTGGCACACTGCCCGACGGCGCCGTAGCCGCCACCGGCGACCCACTGGGCCTGGTCCGTGCCTTTCGCGCACATGCCTCTCCCCAGGCCTACCGCCTCGCCGGCTACTTGGCCACGGTCCCCCTCACCCTCCCGGTCATGCGGCTCGTCCAGCGCGTCATGCTCCCCGAGTCACGCCCCGCCCACCTGGCCGAGGTGCTCCTGAGCGGCCTCCTCCACCGCGCGCGCCACGACTTCGTCAGCCCCGAGTACCGCTTCGTCGACGGAGTCCCAGAGGTCCTGGAGAGCACGGTCAGGCGCTCCGACTCCCGTCGTGTGCGCGACGAGGTCTCGGCCTATCTGACAGCCCATGCGGGCGACGCCAGGGACACACCGGCCTTCGCCGTGCTTCCCTCAGGGCAGGGGAACGTCACCCTGCCCGCCCCTGGGCCGTCCTTCGCGCGGATAGGCCTGCGTGACACCTCGGTCAGCTCCGGCTCTGGACCTGCCGCGGTCCGAGGCGAAAGTGGACCGCGAGGTGTGCGCGAGTTGCTGGTCAAAAGAATCGCGGATGTCGTGCAATCCTCGCTATCGGTGAGGCACAGCACCTCTCGGAGCCTGCTGGTCTCGATGTTGGAGTCGGAGCTCGGGCTTCCCCTGGCGCTGCCGGAGAATCCGCTGTGGGTCTGGGCGCATGATCTGGTGAGAACCTGCACGGAGCAGCCGGACGGGCTCGGCTATCTGGTGCGGTGCCTGCAATACATCGAGCAGGAGTCGTCGGCCGTCACCGCCCTGTGGCCGCTGTGGGACGAGTGGGAAGCGTTCCAGTTCTTCGACCACGCCGATCTGTACGTCCTTCGACCAGTCCTGGACAGGGTGACAGGCCGCACAAAACTGACGGCGTTCGCGAGGCGAGCGAGCCGATCGCGGGTCCAGGAGCTCCCGTTGTGGTGCGAGACCGGATGGCACGTCTTTCTCCGGCTGGCCGGCGAGGCCACTCACGCCGGTGAACTGCCACCCAGCCTGGCCTTCCTGGTGTTGGTGGCGGACCGTATGACGAACGAAGGGCAATCGACGGACGCTCTGCTTCTACGCCGCTTCAATCGCCAACAGGCGTCTTCCCTGGGAGCGGAGGTGCAACTGGCCGACTGGGACCGTCGGGAATTCTCGCAGTGGACGCCCCGCCGTGCCTACCGGTCGTTGCTTGTCCAGTTCGAGCCGGACCGGGTCGAGACAGACGGCTATTACCTCTCGCACTGGCGGCAGGCCGATCTGGAGGGTTGGCACCCTGTCCACGGTGGGACCGATCGGCACAGCCGGGAGGAGCTGCCGGAGGCAGTGCGCAGCGTTGTCCGAGCGATGGAAGAGCAGTGGTTCGATGTGCGGGAGCCGGTGAACCTGGAATTCGTCCTTCCGTGGGAGTTGCTCAACGAACCGGTCGAGTGGTGGCTGAAGGATGGGGAACACCCCGATCCGACCCCGCTGGCTCTGGACCATTCTGTGGTGGTGCGCAGCCTGGAGCGGATGGGGCGGGGGGCCTGGCACCGGCCCTGGTTCACAAAGTGGCGTCAGCTGACGGAACGCCCCGAACGAAGCCACGCATTTTGGAGCCGTACAGGGGGAGATGACAGCTACCCCTTCCATCTGGAGCGGGAACTCAAGGAGGACAGCAACGCGGTATGTCTGGTGCTCAGTGCACCGCCCGGCGACGATTCCGGAGCCGACCGTCGAGAGGTGCTCGCTGGGCTCCGGGCGGGTGTACCCATCATGATCTGGGACCGCCGTGGTCTCATGGACGCGGCCTTCTCCCATGCAGTTGCGGAACTCGTCGAAGACCTTCGCCCCGACAGGCTCATGCAGCGAGTCACCAAATTGCGCTACGAGGCACTGGCATTGGGGCCGGAGGCATGGGACAGCCACGTCGGCCGCCACCTGGTACTCCTGCTCGATGATCCGGAGCGACGGCCCGGCCCGCCTGGTCCCGTTTGAGCCGATCCCCTTGTCCAGCAAGGAAGTTGTTACCGTTCCGATCATGCCCCGCCTGCTGGACGTCCCCGGGTACCCGCGCTTCTGGACCGCTTCCGCGGTGTCGGCTTTCGGGTCGCAGATTTCGGGGCTGGCTCTTCAGATTCTCACTGCGGTGACGTTGAGTGCCTCGGCGACCGAGGTGGGCGTCGTGAATGCCGCGCGGTGGCTGCCGTATCTGCTCTTCGGGCTGCTGGCCGGGGTGTTGGTGGACCGTTGTCGGCGCAAGCCGGTGATGGTGGGCACGGATCTCGCGCGGGCTGTCCTGCTGGCCGCGATACCGGTGCTGTACGCGCTGGACCGGCTCGGCATCACCACGCTGTGTCTGTGCGTGTTCGCCGTGGGGCTGATGAGCCTGTTGTTCGAGGCGGCGAGCCAGTCCTACGTTCCTCAGTTGGTGCCGAGGGAGCTGCTCAACGCGGGGTACGCGCGGACCGAGCAGGCCAGTGCGGTGGCCGGTTCGACCGGGCCGCTGATCGCCGGGGTGCTGATCAAGTACTTGGGGGCGCCGCTCGCCGTGCTGCTGGACGCGCTCACCTATCTCGTCTCCGGGCTGCTGCTCGCGTCCGTCAAGGCCGATGACCCCGCCCCCGAGCGTGGCACGCGGCGCGGTGTGGGCAAGGAACTGAGTGAAGGGGTGGCCTGGGTCTACCGGCACCGCACCCTGGCACCCATCGCGCTGACCTCGCACGCGATGCTGCTGTTCAACACCATGGTGAGCACGGTGTTCGTGGTCTTCGCCCTGCGCGAGCTGAGGATCGGCGACTTCGGTCTCGGCGTGACCTACGCCTGTGCCGGGGTGGGCGCGGTGCTCGGCGGCGCGCTGTCCGGGCGGGTGCTCGCCAGGTTCGACGTCGGCGTCACGCTGATCGCCTTCCGGGTGCTGGCCGCGGTCGGCTGGCTGCCCATCGTCCTTGCCGGGCGGGGGAGTTGGGCGCTGCCGTCGGTGGCACTGGCGTTCTTCCTGGTGTCGTTGGCCATCGGCGTCGAGAGCCCGGTGGAGGTGAGCTATCGGCAGCAGGTCACGCCCGACGCGCTGCGCGGCCGGATGAACGCCACGATCCGGTCGTTCAACTGGGGCATGGTCGCGGTGGGCGCACCGCTCGGGGGCGTCCTGGCCGACCAGGTGAGCTATCGGTTCGCCCTGGGGGTGGGGTTCTCGGGGGCCGTGGCGCAGGCGGGGGTGCTGGCGTTCTCCCGGGTGCGGGAGGCGCGGGGAGCGGACGCTTCGGCAGGTGTTTGAGGGGCGCGGGGTGGATCCTGCGGCCGGTGTCTGAGGCGCGTCAAGGTCGGCGGTGGGTGCGTCAGGATCCCGTCAGGAGAGATCCGGGGCAGTTCAGGGGCGGGCATAGCGTCAGAGCGCGAACTCCCGGAACCACTCGTCGGAGGAATCCCATGACGGAGCTGCTGTACGCCGAAGACCCCGAACCGTCCGATCGATCCCCGGCCGGACCCCTGCTCGTACCGGTCCGGCCGGGACCGTCAGGATGTGCGGCCCGCCTCTTCCGTACTCCCCTCGGTGACCGTACGGCCGTCGCCTTCACCTCCGAGGAGCGGCTGATCGGCACCCTCGGCCCCGAGCAGCCCTGGATCAGACTCGCCGAGCCCGCGCTGCGGACGCTCGTCTCCCCGCTCGGCGTCACCACCGTCACCGTGGACCCCACCTTCTCCGCACCGGCTCCCCGGCCGGTCGGACCCGTCGCCCAGGCACCCGTACCGGCCGTGGCGGGGCGGATCACCCGAGAGGGGACCGCGCGATGACCGCCGTACAGGAGTCCGCCCCCGCCCTGGGCGACCGGCTGTCCGTCTGGCCCGCCGCCACCACGGAAGCCCGGCCGGGCGAGCTCGCCGTCGCCGGAGTGCCGCTCGCGGAGATCGCCGACCGGTTCGGCACCCCGGTGTACATCCTGGCCGAGGACGAGGTGCGTGAGCGGTGCCGTATGTACCGGAGTGTCTTCCCGGACGCCGAAGTCCTGTACGCGGCCAAGGCGTTCCTCTGCCGCGCCGTGCTCCACTGGGTGGAGGAGGAGGGCCTCGGGCTCGATGTCTGCTCCGCCGGAGAGATGGAGCTGGCGGTCACCACCGGCTTCCCGCCCGAGCGGATCGTGCTGCACGGCAACGCCAAGTCGCCGCAGGACCTGGCCACCGCGCTGCGCCTCGGCGTCGGCCGTGTCGTGATCGACAGCCCGTCCGAGATCGCCCGGCTGGCGGCCGCCGTCGGGCCCGGCGGACATCAGAAGGTCATGGTCCGGGTCGTGCCCGGCGTCAGCGCGGGCGGCCACGAGAAGATCCGTACCGGTACCGAGAACCAGAAGTTCGGGCTGTCCATCGCCGACGGGTACGCCCAGCACGCCATCGCCCGGATCCTGGACCAGCCCCAGCTCGAACTGACCGGCCTGCACTGCCACTTGGGCTCGCAGATCACCAGCGAGAAGCCGTATCTGGCCGCCGTCCGGCGCATGGTCGGGCTGATGTCGCGCCTGTATGAGCAGCACGGCCTGGTATGCCCGAACTCGACCTGGGCGGCGGCCACGGCATCGCCTACCGGCCCGGTGAACCCTCCCTGGACCTCACGCGGTTGGCCCGCAAGGTGCGGACGGAGCTGCACGCGGCGTGCGCGGCGGCGGGGCTGACCGTGCCCCGGCTGATCATCGAGCCGGGGCGGGCCGTCGTGGGACCGGCGGGCGTCGCGCTGTACCGCGTGCTGGCGGTGAAGCGCGGTGGTGAGCAGGTCTTCGTCGCCGTCGACGGCGGTATGAGCGACAACCCGCGACCGGCGCTGTACGGCGTGCGGTACGCGCCCCGGCTGGTCGGCCGCCGCGGCAGTGCGACCTCGGCACGGGTGACCGTGGTGGGCAGGCACTGCGAGGCGGGCGATGTGCTCGCGGCGGACGCGGAACTCCCCGACGACATACGCCCGGGAGACCTGCTCGCCGTACCCGTGGCCGGTGCGTATCACCTGTCCATGGCGTCCGCGTACAACCTCGTCGGCCGTCCCCCGGTGGCCGCCGTCCGTGCCGGGCACGCCCGGCTGCTGGTTCGTCGGGAGTCGCTGGACGACATCCGCAGCCGTGACGTGGGTCTGTAGCCGGGACCGCTCACCCCTCGGCGCGGACGAAGACCGGCTTGAGGTGCTTCTCCGGGAGCGCGCTCGGCAGGTCCTCCCAGTCGATGACGTCGGAGACCACCTTCTCGGGAGCGACCGTGCCGGAGGCGGCGAGGGCGAGGGCGTCGGGGATGTGGGCGCGGACGTTGTCGCGGGCGATGCGCAGGGTGACGCCGGTGAGGTACATGTCGAGCAGAGGGAGTTCGCCGGGGCGGAAGTGGTTGCCCGCGCTCTCGCAGATCCCTTCCGGGGCAAGGGACTTGACGGTACGGGCGAGCTGGTCGACGCGGCCGGTGGCCTCCACGGCGATGTCGAAGCCGCCCTGCCTCGCCGGTTCGAGGGCCTCGACGGCTTCGGCGGTGGCGGCCCCGAAGCCCTCCGCCAGAGCTCGGTGGGCGGGGTCGGGATCGACGTAGAGCACGTCCGAGGCGCCGAGCGCACGGGCGATGTCGCACACGTACAGTCCGATGCTGCCCCGGGCGACGACGAGGACCCGGGCGCCGGGACGCGCCCTGAGGTGCGGGGCGACCAGCCGCCAGGCCAGGGACCAGTTGTCGCTGGCGGAGGCCATGGCGACCGGGTCGAGACCGGCGGGCAGCGGTACGAGCATGGCGTCGGCGTACGGCACGCGGACCAGGTCGGAGAAGAGGCCGCCCCAACTGCCGCCGATCGGGGCGCCGTACATCGCCATGTACGGCACGCTCGCGCAGTGTGCGGTCAGGCCCTGCCGACAGCGGTCGCAGGTACCGCAGTTGATGGACCAGGGCACCACGACCAGATCGCCGGGGGCGACGGCGGTGACGTCGGCACCGGTCTCGACGACGCGGGCGACGCACTCGTGGCCGAGCGCGAAGGGGGGTTCTATGAAACCGTGACCGGCCAGGATGGAGGAGTCGACATCGCAGGGTGTGGCGGCGACGGGGGCGACGATCGCCTCCTGGTCGGAGCGGAGCCCGGGGTCGGGGACCTCGCGCCATTCGACGGTGCGGCGGGCGACGTAGGTCAGTTCACGCATCGGCCCGCTGTCCCTTCGCCAGGGCGACGAGATCGGCGTACCGGACGACGGAGCCGCCGGCGCCCCAGGTGCCGTCGGGCTGCTCGTGCACCAGCACCCACACCCGAAGCGCCTCTTCGGCACCGAGCCCGGCGGCGCCCAGCACCGTCCGCGTCGCCTCTTCGACGAGCCCGGCCTTACGCCGCTCGGACACGGCACCCTGCGGCACGGTGACCTCCACCAGGAAGCGCGGTTCCTCGTCCTCGGCGGTCACCTGGGCGCCCTCCGGCAGCTCGACGAGATAGCTCCACGCCTGCCCCCGGAAGAACGCGGTGTCCGGCGCCCCCTCCCACCGCAGCAGCACCGCGGCGAGCTCCCGCTGCACCCCGCGACGCCCCTCCTCGGTCAGTGAACCAACAGGCGCAGTAAGCCTGATCATCGGCATGAGCACACCTCTCCCCTCGGGCCCGGCAGACAGGCCACCGGCGTCTATAACGACTGTTATAGACCTGCGTCACGCTAGACTATGACGACCGTTATAGCCAGTGGGTCAGGAAGGAGAACTGCAGAGGTGACCACCCCAGGACCGGGCATCGCGCTGCTCGGAGGAGGCTTCTCCACGGACGAGGACGGCCTCCTGGACGACTGGCTGCTGACCCAGGTGAGCAACCCGCGCCCGAGAATCTGCTTCGTCCCGACAGCCAGCGGAGACGCCCCCGCCTACATCGACCGCTTCCTCGACGCCTTCCGCCCCCGCGCCTGCGAACCCTCCGTCCTACGGCTGTTCCAGCGCGAACTCGACGACGAGGCCCTGCGGAGACATGTGCTCGACCAGGACGTCATCTACGTCGGAGGCGGCAACACCGCCAACCTCCTGGCGGTCTGGCGCACCCACGGCCTCGACCGCGTCCTGCACGAGGCGTACGACCGCGGCACGCTTCTCTGTGGCATTAGCGCCGGCGCCAACTGCTGGGCCCAGGGCTCACACACCGACTCCTACGGCCCGCTGACCTTCCTGCCGGACGGACTGGGCCTGATCGAAGGATCGGTGTGCCCGCACTACGACAGCGAGGAGGGCCGCCGCGCCGGCTACCAGCAGGCCGTCGCGACAGGGGCGCTGCCCGCAGGATGGGCCCTTGAGGACGGCGTAGCCGCCCGCTTCAGGGACGGGAACCTCGTAGAGGCGGTGACTCGGGTGCCTGAGGCGCGCCTGTACCGGGTGGAGCGAGTGGGGGAGAGCGGCGCGGCCGAGGAGGCGTTGCCGTGCCGCGTGATCACGTCATGACGAATCCCGCCGCTTTCCGGGACCGGACCAACTGGCTGGGTGGCTACTACGAGCTGGCCATCGAGATCGGGTCGACCGAGGACGCTCGGGTCGAGGAGCTGCTGCGTGCTCTTTGGGCCGCCGCGGAGGTTCAGGGGTGCTTCGGGTGCCGGGACCGGGAGCCCGAGGAGCAGGAGTCCGTCCCGTGCGGCTTGGGTTCGTTGGCCGAGTTCGGGAATCTCTACGGTCGGGTGCGGCTGCCGACGGGGGAAGTGGTCGTGTGCGGGTGCGTGGCGATCCGCGGTGGTGACGACAGCAGTGACTGGCTCGACTTCTACGTCCCGCTCGGCGCGCTGGATCATGCGGGCGTCGCGTACGGCGGTGATGGGCCGTTCTTTCGGTCCGGTGTGCTCGACGACTGGCTCGCCGACATTGGGGCCAGGGCGTTCGAAGGCGCCCCTTTCGCCCTGGGTGTCATCGGCTTCGAGGTCTCCGGTTGCGCCGAAGCCGCCACACTGGCGGGTGACTTGCCGTCGACGCGAGGCATCGGCTATCTGGTTCCGCGGGGCGGCCTCCTGCGGTACGGCGCCGCCAACGAATGAGCCCCCGGCTGGTCAGGCCTCCGTGCGCAGCCCCGCCACCAGCAGGCCCACCAGCCGGCGCGCGTCGTAGTCGGGGTTGTTCTCCGCGCCGATGCACAAGTTCCCCACGCCCCGCATGAGTTCGAGGGCGCCGATGTCGGAGCGCACCTGTCCGGCCGCCGCCGCGGCTCGGAGCAGCTCGGTGCAGACGGGGACCAGCCGGTCGAGGAAATAGGCGTGCAGCGTCTCGAACCCGGCCTCGTCGGAGTGCAGCACGGCGGCGAGGCCGTGCTTGGTCACCAGGAAGTCCACGAACAGATCGATCCACCGCCCGAGCGCGTCGTACGGGGTCGGGCGCGTCGCCAGCAGCTCCGGACCGGCCTCGGCGCATGCCTCCACCTGGTGCCGGTACACGGCGATGATCAGGTCCGCCCGGGTGGGGAAGTGGCGGTAGATCGTCGCCGTACCCACCCCGGCCTCGGCCGCGATGTCACGCACCGGCGCCTCCACGCCGGAGGCCACGAAGACCGCGGCGGCCGCGTCGAGCAGCGTCTGCTCGTTGCGCCGGGCGTCCGCCCGTCTGGGCCGGGCCGTCCGCCCCGCTCCCTCACTCATCGCCGCACCGATCCTTCCATGACCGCCTGACCGCCATTGCTAAACGGGACGGTGTTCCGTATTGTCGAAACGGGACACGGTTCCGTTTGGTCATGATGCCAGAGCGGAAGACCGGTCACCAGCCATGCCCGCCCACACCACTCCACCGAGGAGACACGGTCATGCAGTACCGCACCCTGGGCCGCACCGGAGTCAAGGTCAGCGCCCTCGCCCTCGGCGCCATGAACTTCGGCCGCATCGGACGCACCACCCAGGACGAGGCCACCGCCCTCGTCGACGAAGCCCTCGCCGCCGGGATCAACCTCATCGACACCGCCGACTGGTACAGCGCCGGTGAGTCGGAGGAGATGGTCGGCAAGGCCATCGCCGGTCGCCGCGACGACATCGTGCTCGCCACCAAGGCCACCATGCCGATGAGCGAGGAGCCCAACCACCAGGGCGGATCCCGCCGTTGGCTGTTCACCGCGCTCGACGACAGCCTGCGCCGCCTCGGCGTCGACCACGTCGATCTCTTCCAGATCCACCGCTGGGACCCGCACACCAGCGACGAGGAGACCCTGTCGGCCCTCACCGACCTCCAACGCGCCGGGAAGATCCGCTACTTCGGCTCCTCGACCTTCCCCGCCCACCGCATCGTCCAGGCACAGTGGGCCGCCCGCGAACACCGACTGAGCCGCTATGCCACCGAGCAGCCCGGCTACTCGATCCTCCAGCGCGGCATCGAGGCCCACGTCCTGCCGGCCACCCAGGAGTACGGCCTCGGCGTGCTGGCCTGGAGTCCGCTGGCTTCCGGGTGGCTCTCGGGCGCGGTTCGCGCGGGGCAGGACATCACCACCAGCCGCTCCAAGATCCTGCCGGAGCGTTTCGATCTCTCCCGCCCCGTCAACCGTGCCCGCCTCGACGCCGTGGAACAGCTCGCCGTGATCGCTGACGAAGCGGGGCTGACCATGATCCAGCTCGCCCTCGGCTTCGTGACCGCCCACCCCGCCGTCACCAGCGCCCTCATCGGCCCCCGCACCCTGGACCACCTGCGCTCCCAGCTCGCCGCCGCCGACACGGTGCTCCCCGCCGATGTGCTCGACGCGATCGACACCGTCGTCGCCCCCGGCCTCGACCTCGCCCCCGAGGAGAAGCACGACACCCCGCCCGCCCTGCTCGACCCGGCCCTGCGACGCCGACGCTGAAGCCGCGACCCGGAAGGAGCGACGCCACCATGTCACTCAGCTTCGGCATCATGACCGCCCCCTCGCAGGTCGACTACGCCGACGTCCTGCGCGTCTGGCGCGAGGCCGACACCGTCCCCGAGATCGAGCACGCCTGGCTCTTCGACCACCTCATGCCGATCTTCGGCGACCCCGCCGGACCCACCTACGAGGGCTGGACCCTGCTCTCCGCCCTCGCCGCCCACACCCGGCGGCTGCGCGTCGGCGTCATGGTCACCAGCAACCGCTTCCGGCCCCCGGCCCTGCTGGCCAAGATCGCCACCACCGTCGACATCGTCTCCGGCGGACGGCTGGACTTCGGCATCGGCGTCGGCTCCCGCCCCGGCCACCCGCTGGCCCGGCGCGAGTACGACGCCCACGGTCTGCCCTTCCACGACACCGCGCACGCCGTCGCCGACCTGGCGGAAGCCTGCACGGTGATCCGGCGACTGTGGACCGAGGACGAGCCGTTCGACTTCCACGGCACCCACCACCGGCTCACCGGCGCCTTCGGCAGCCCCAGACCCGTCCAGCGCCCCCACCCGCCCGTCCTCATCGGCGGACGCTCCGCCGCGACACTGCGCGTGGTCGCCGAGCACGCCGACATCTGGAACATCCCGGGCGGCGACATCGACGACGTCATCCGCCGCGGCGCCCTGCTGGACCGCTACTGCGCGGACATCGGCCGCGACCCCGACACCCTCACCCGCTCGATCCACCTGCCCGTCTCCTACGACCGCCCCGGCGACACCCGGGCGGCGATCCGCGAGGCGATCGACGCCGGCTTCCGGCACCTCGTGCTCGGCCTGCCGGCGCCGTACCCCGCGGACGTCGCCCGCTGGACGGCCGACGAGCTGATCGGCCCGGCGGCCTAGGCCGGCCGTTCGGATCAGCCCGCCGCCGACACCTCCCCGCGCACCACCCGGGCCGCGGCGACCAGGCTCTCCAGGGCGGCGCGGGTCTCCGGCCAACCCCGGGTCTTCAGACCGCAGTCGGGATTGACCCACAGCCGCTCGGCGGGGATCGCCCGCAACCCGGTCCGCAGCAGGTCCGCCACCTCCCTCACGTCCGGAACCCGCGGCGAGTGGATGTCGTACACCCCGGGCCCGGCCTCGCGCGGATAGCCGTGCGCGGCCAGTTCACGGGCCACCTGCATATGGGAACGGGCCGCCTCCAGGCTGATGACATCGGCGTCGAGATCGTCGATGGCCCGCACGATGTCACCGAACTCGGCGTAGCACATGTGCGTGTGGATCTGGGTGTCCGGCCGGACCCCGCCGGTGCTGAGCCGGAACGCCTCGGTCGCCCACGCCAGGTACTCCGCATGGTCGGCGGACCGCAACGGCAGTGTCTCGCGCAGCGCGGGCTCGTCCACCTGGATCACCGAACTGCCCGCCGCCTCCAGGTCGTTCACCTCCTCGCGCAGGGCGAGGGCGACCTGCCGGGCGGTCTCGGCGAGCGGCTGGTCGTCCCGGACGAAGGACCAGGCGAGCATGGTGACGGGACCGGTGAGCATCCCCTTGACCGGACGGGAGGTGAGCGATTGGGCGTACGTCGTCCAGCGCACCGTCATCGGTTCGGGCCGGGAGATGTCACCGGCCAGGATGGGCGGGCGGACGCAGCGGGTGCCGTAGGACTGCACCCAGCCGTGCTGTGTGGCGAGATACCCGGTGAGGCGCTCGGCGAAGTACTGCACCATGTCGTTGCGTTCGGGCTCGCCGTGCACCAGAACGTCGAGACCGGCCTTCTCCTGGAAGGAGATCACCTCCTGGATCTCGGCCCGGACGCGGTCCTCGTACCCGGCCGCGTCGATCCGGCCCGCCCGCAAGTCGGCCCGAGCGGTGCGCAGTTCGCCGGTCTGCGGGAAGGAGCCGATGGTGGTCGTCGGCAGCAGCGGCAGGCCGAGCAGGGCGCGCTGCGCGGCCGAGCGTTCCGTGTACGGCTGGGAACGGCGCGTGTCCGACTCGGTGACCGCGGCCGCGCGGGCGCGCACGGCCGGGTCGTGGGTGATGGGGGAGCGGGCGCGGGAGGCCAGGTCGGCCCGGTTGGCGGCGAGTTCGGCGGCGATGGCGTCGGTGCCGCGGGTCAGGCCCTTGGCGAGGGTGACGATCTCGGCGGTCTTCTGCCGGGCGAAGGCGAGCCAGCGCAGGATCTGCGGTTCGATGTCCCGCTCGGCCGCCGTGTCGAGGGGGACGTGCAGCAGTGAGCAGGAGGCGGCCACGTCGACGCGGTCGGCGAGTCCGAGCAGCGTGCCGAGGGTCGTGAGGGACTTCGCCAGGTCGTTGACCCACACATTGCGGCCGTCGACGACTCCGGCGACCAGCCGCTTTCCGGGCAGTCCGCCGACCCGGGCGAGCTCTTCGAGGCTGCCGGTGCCGGTGAAGTCCAGGGCCAGTCCGTCGACCGGGGATTTGGCCAGTACCGGCAGGGCCTCGCCGAGCCGGCCGAAGTAGGAGGCGACGAGCAGCTTCGGCCGGTCGGTGAGCGCGCCGAGGCCCTGGTAGGCGCGGGCGGCGGCGCCGAGTTCGGCCGGCGTGCGGTCCTGTACCAGGGCGGGCTCATCGAGTTGCACCCATGCGGCGCCCGCCGCGCGCAGATCGGCGAGGAGTTCGGCGTACACCGGCAGCAGCCGGTCCAGCAGGGTGAGCGGGGCGAAGCCGGGGGCCGTCCCGGGCGCGGGCTTGGCGAGGAGCAGGTAGGTGACGGGGCCGACGAGGACCGGCCGGGGCGTGAGCCCCAGCGCGAGCGCCTCGCGCACCTCGCCGACCTGCTTGGCGGAGTCGGCGGTGAACACCGTGTCCGGGCCCAACTCGGGCACCAGATAGTGATAGTTGGTGTCGAACCACTTGGTCATCTCCAGCGGGGCGACGTCCTGCGTCCCGCGCGCCATGGCGAAGTACCCGTCGAGCGGGTCGGCGTCCATGGCGGCCCGGTGGCGGCCGGGGATCGCGCCCAGCATGACGGTGGCGTCCAGGACATGGTCGTAGAACGAGAAGTCACCGGTGGGGACTTCGCCGATCCCGGCCTCGGCCAGTCGCCGCCAGGTGGCGCGGCGCAGCTCGGCGCCGGTGGCGTGGAGGGCGTGGGCGGAGACGCGGCCCTTCCAGTAGCC
This sequence comes from Streptomyces cinnabarinus, assembly GCF_027270315.1. Classification (NCBI taxonomy): domain Bacteria; kingdom Bacillati; phylum Actinomycetota; class Actinomycetes; order Kitasatosporales; family Streptomycetaceae; genus Streptomyces; species Streptomyces cinnabarinus. Next base: position 8,509,484 of record NZ_CP114413.1, read on the forward strand.
CTCGACGGCCTTCTTGAGTTCCCGGTTCGGGCCCTGCCGGGGATAGCCGTACACAGTGGCCGTCGCGGCGGCGGCTGTGGGTTCGGTGGTCACGGAGATCTCCTTCGCGAGATGAATCCCTGAGATCCCGGGGACGGGACGAGAGCGCGAAGGGGTGACAAACCCGGCGGGCGCGCTCGGTGCCGCTCCGCCTGGTGTGTACGCCGACCCGCCCTCGAGGTCACCGGGATGTCCGTGCACGAGGGGTCCGGGCACGGGCAGTTGGCAGGTCTTCGGACTCGCGGGCACGTCCTCCTGGCGGAGCACTCCTACTGGCCGTCGCTTCCCGGGCCCGGTACATCGGGCCCAGTGCGTATGACGGCGGTCGTTCCCACTCACCGCTGCGGGGCAGTCCCGGATTCCCACCGGGTTCCCTCTTACGACGCTCCCGTCCGGCTGACGGGGCGAACCAGCTGCGACGCCAACTCTAGTTCAGTACACGTGGAATCCCCGCCCGGTTTTGCGCCCCAGCAGCCCGGCCTCGACCATCCGCCGCAGCAGCGGGGGAGTGGCGTGCAGGGGCTCCTTGAACTCCTCGTACAGCGCCTCGGCGATCGCGGCCACGGTGTCGAGACCGATCAGGTCCGCCAGCTTCAGCGGGCCCATGGGGTGGGCGCAGCCCAGTTCCATCGCGGTGTCGATGTCGGTGGCGGTGGCGAAGCCGGACTCCGCCATCCGGATCCCGGCGAGCAGGTACGGGATGAGCAGCGCGTTGACCACGAAGCCCGCCCGGTCCCGGGAGTGGACGACGGTCTTGCCCAGGGTGCCGGTGACGAAGTCCCGTACGACGGCGACCGTCCCCGGAGCCGTGTGCAGGGTGGACACCACCTCGACCAGCGGCAGCACCGGCACCGGGTTGAAGAAGTGCAGGCCCACCACCCGGTCCGCGCGGCTGGTGGCCATGCCGAGCCGCATCACCGGGAGGGAGGAGGTGTTGGTCGCCAGGACGGCCGCCGGATCCTGGACGATCTTGTCCAGTGCGGCGAACACCTCCGCTTTGGCACCGGGGTTCTCGATGACGGCCTCGACGACGAGCTGCCGGTCGGCCAGGTCCTCCAGCGTTCCGCTGAAGGTCAGGCGGGCGAGGGCGTCCTGGGCGGCGGCCGGGTCCAGCTTGCCGCGGCGCACGGCACGCTCCAGGGAGGCGGCCACCCGCTCCCGGGCGGCGCCGGCGGCGATCGCGTCGGCCTCGCAGACCACCGTGTCGAGTCCGGCCCGTGCGCACACCTCGGCGATGCCCGCGCCCATCTGTCCACCGCCGACCACTCCGATGCGCCGGATACCGCTGCTCATGAGCGTGCCTCCGCGTGGCGCACCAGATGGCGGGTGTAGGCCTCCGGGGTGAAGAAGGGCGGCAACTCGCCGCTCAGCGCGTTCCGTTGGAAGAGCGCACGGATCTCGTCGACGGGCGCCGACGCGTCCTCCGCCCGCAGCGCCGCCACTTCGGAGTCGAGCAGCTCCAGCACCGTCACCCGGTCGATCACCCGGTGCCGCAGCCACTGCCAGATCTGCACCCGGGCGATCTCCGCGGTCGCCGCGTCCTCCATCAGCCCGTACAGCGCGACCGCCCCCTTGCCCCGCAGCCACGCGGCGAAGTAGCGCACCGAGACGGCGATGTTGGCGCGCACGCCGTCGGGCGTCGGCGGGCCGCTGATCCGACGCACCGAGAGCAGATCCGCCGCCCGCACGTCCACGTCGTCGCGCGTCCGGTCGATCTGGTGGGGCCGTTCGCCGAGCACGCCGTCGAAGACCTCACGGCAGACGGGGACGAGCCCCGGGTGAGCCACCCAGGAGCCGTCGAAGCCGTCCTCCGCCTCCCGCTCCTTGTCCAGCCGGACCGTGGCGAGCGCCGCCGTACGCGCCTCGGGGTCCGCCCCGGGCACCTGGGCGGCCATGCCGCCGATGGCGTGCGCGCCCCGCCTGTGGCAGGTGCGCACCAGCAGTTCGGTGTACGCCCGCAGGAACGGGGCGGTCATGGTCACCCTCGCCCGGTCCGGAAGGAGGAAGTCGGAGCGATGTCCGAACGTCTTGATCAGGCTGAACAGGTAGTCCCAGCGGCCCGCGTTGAGCCCGGCGCCGTGCTCACGCAGCTCGTGGAGGATCTCCTCCATCTCGAAGGCGGCGGTGATCGTCTCGATCAGGACGGTGGCCCGGACGGTGCCGCGCGGTATGCCGAGCAGCTCCTGGGCCCTGACGAAGATGTCGTTCCACAGTCGGGCCTCGTAGCGGTTCTCCAGCTTGGGCAGATAGAAGTACGGGCCGTGCCCGGCGTCGATCTGGCGCTGGGCGCAGTGGAAGAAGTACAGACCGAAGTCGACCAGCGCGGCGGGCACCGGCCGCCCCTCGAACTCCAGGTGCTCTTCGTCCAGATGCCAGCCGCGCGGCCGGACCACGATCGTGGCGAGCCGCTCGCCGAGCCGGTACTCCCTGCCCTGCGGGGTGGTGAAGTCGATCCGGCGCTCGATGGCGTCGAGGAGGTTCAGCTGGCCGCCGACGATGTGGTCCCACAGCGGGGACGTGGCGTCCTCGAAGTCGGCCATCCAGACACTGGCACCGGAGTTGAGGGCGTTGACCGTCATCCGGCGGTCCGGTGGGCCGGTGATCTCGACCCGCCGGTCGGTCAGGCCGGGCGCGGGCGGTGCGACCCGCCAGCCGGGGTCGTCCCGGACGGTGGCGGTGACCATGGGGAAGTCGAGCGGTGAGCCGGTGGCCAGCCGCAGGGCCTGGCGGCGCCGTTCCTTCATCAGGTCCTGGCGGCGCGGGCCGAACTCGGCGGCCAGCCGGCCCACGAAGTCCAGGGCGGCGGGCGTGAGGATCTCGTCGTGCCGGTGGCCTGGGGGCGCGAGGACGCGGAGGCGGTGGGAGAGGGCGGTGACGGACATGGTGGGTCTCCTGACCGGGACGGGATGACGGTGACCTAGTGGAACTGCTCCTCCTCGGTCGAGCCGGCGAGCGCGGTCGTGGCGGAAGCGGGGTTCACGGCGGTGGAGACGAGGTCGAAGTAGCCGGTGCCGACCTCGCGTTGGTGTCGCACGGCGGTGAAACCGTGCTCCTGGGCGGCGAACTCCCGCTCCTGGAGGTCGACGTAGGCGGTCATGCCGTGCTCGGCGTAGCCGCGGGCGAGGTCGAACATGCCGTGGTTGAGGGAGTGGAACCCGGCCAGGGTGATGAACTGGAACCGGTAGCCCATCGCCCCCAGCTCCCGCTGGAACTTGGCGATCCGGTCGTCGTCCAGCGCCGCCTTCCAGTTGAAGGAGGGCGAGCAGTTGTAGGCCAGCATCTGGTCCGGGTACTGGGCGTGGATGGCCTCGGCGAACTCGCGGGCCTGGGCGAGGTCGGGGGTGCCGGTCTCGACCCAGATCAGGTCGGCGTACGGGGCGTAGGCGAGGCCGCGGGCGATGACGGGGGCCATGCCGTTGCGGACCCGGTAGAAGCCCTCGGCGGTCCGCTCGCCGGTGACGAACTCCGCGTCCCGCTCGTCGACATCGCTGGTGAGGAGGTTGGCGGCCAGGGCGTCCGTACGGGCGACGATCACCGTCGGGACGTCGGCGATGTCGGCGGCGAGGCGGGCCGCGTTCAGGGTGCGGATGTGCTGGGAGGTGGGCACGAGCACCTTGCCGCCTAGATGGCCGCACTTCTTCTCCGAGGCGAGCTGGTCCTCGTAGTGGATGCCGGCCGCCCCGGCCGCGATCATCGCCTTGGTCAGCTCGAAGGCGTTCAGCGGACCGCCGAACCCGGCCTCGGCGTCGGCGACGATCGGCGCGAGCCAGTCCGTCGTGTCGCCCGCCCCTTCCGCGGTGGCGATCTGGTCGGCGCGCAGGAGGGCGTTGTTGATCCGACGGACCACCTGCGGCACCGAGTTGACCGGGTACAGGCTCTGGTCGGGGTAGGTGTGACCGGCCTGGTTGGCATCGGCGGCGACCTGCCAGCCGGACAGGTAGATCGCCTGGAGCCCGGCCTTCACCTGCTGGACGGCCTGCCCGCCGGTGAGCGCGCCGAGCGCGTGGACATAGTCCCGCTCGTGCAGCTGCCGCCAGAGCCGCTCGGCGCCCCGGCGGGCCAGGGTGTGCTCCTCGCGGACGCTGCCGGACAGTCGGATCACGTCCTCGGCCGGGTAGGTGCGCTCGATGCCCTGCCACCGTGCGTCGGTGGCCCAGCGCCGCGCGAGTTCCTCGGCCGCCTGCGTCCTCGCCTCTGCCATGACTGTCACCGTCTCCTCGGTCTGTGTGCATGTGCCAACACCCGCCGCCAATGCGGAAGGGGCGTGGCACTGCGTGTCTTTGATCTGCCGCGAACGCTCGTCATCAGGTCCGCAGCGGCAACTCTGGCAGTGGCACTGAGTGTCAACAACCGTGGCTGAATGCCAAGTTCTGCGAATCTTCCGAGCGTCGATTGCCAATTTTGCGAAGGGTGAATCGCGGCGCTGATCGCGTACGCTGGCCGGAACCGGACGGGGAGGACGAGGTGGCGGGCAAGACGTACGCGGGGGCGCGTCTGCGACGGCTGCGCGAGGAACGGCGGATGAGCCAGGCCCAACTGGCCCGGGTCCTCGGCATCTCGCCCAGCTATCTCAACCAGATGGAACACGACTCCCGGCCACTCACCGTCCCGGTCCTGCTCCGGCTGACCGAGGCTTTCGGCGTCGACCCGGGCTTCTTCTCCGAACGTGACACCACCCGGCTGGTGGCGGACCTGAGGGAAGCGCTCACGCAGGAACTCGCCGAGTCCCGGGTGTCCCCGGCCGACCTCGCCGACGTCGCGGGGCGTCTGCCCGCCGTGGCACAGGTGCTGCTCGACCTCGCCCGGCGCAACCAACTGCTCTCCGAGCGGCTCGCCGGAGCGACGGACGCCCGTGCCCGCGACCGCGCCACGGCGCTCTCACCCCACGAGGAGATGCGGGACTTCTTCTACCGCCGCCAGAACTATCTGCACGACACCGACGTCGCCGCCGAACGCCTCGCCGGTGAACTCGGCATCCGGCCCGGCGAGGTGCTCGGCGCCCTGACCGCACGCCTGGCCGACACCCACGGTGTGCGCCTGGCCGCGCAGGCCGGAGGCCGACTGCACCGCTACGACGACACGACCCGCACCCTGCACCTGTCGACCCACCTGCGGCCCGGTCAGCGGGCCTTCCGCATGGCGACCCAGCTCGCCCTGCTGGAACACGGCGAGGACCTCGACCGCCAGGCCGCCGAGGACTTCCCGGCCGGGTCGCCCACCCACGCCCTGGCCCGCATCGGCATCGCGCACTACTTCGCCGCCGCGCTGATCCTGCCGTACACCGCCTTCCACACGGCGGCCGAGGAGTTCCGCTACGACATCGAACGCCTCACCGACCGCTACGGCCTCGGCTACGAGACCGTCTGCCACCGCCTGAGCACCCTCCAGCGGCCCCGGCTGCGCGGCGTGCCGTTCTCGTTCGTCCGGGTGGACCGCGCCGGGAACATGTCCAAGCGGCAGTCGGCGACCGGCTTCCACTTCTCCCGGGCCGGCGGCACCTGCCCGCTGTGGAACGTCTACGAGGCATTCGCCGCGCCCGGCCGCATCCACCTCCAGGTCGCCGAAATGCCGGACGGGCAGCGCTACTTGTGGACGGCCCGCGCGGTGACCCGGCACCGCGGCGGGTGGGGAGAGCCCGGCAAGACGTATGCCATCGGGCTGGGTTGCGAGATCCGCCATGCCCACCGGCTGGTCTACTCCGACGGGCTCGACCTGGCCAATGACTCGGCCGTGACCGCCATCGGCATGGGGTGCCGGGTCTGTGAGCGGCTGGAGTGCCCGCAGCGGGCCGCGCCGCCGCTCGGCCGTTCCCTGCGCATCGACCAGAACAGCAGTACCTTCGTGCCGTATCCGGTCACCGACCCCTCATGACCGACGGGCCGGAGGGCCTACTCGGAGGCGCGCCGCCCCAGCCTGCGGCCCCCGGCCTCCCGGGCCACCCGCACCCGGTCCGCCACCCCGCCGACGACCGTGCACACCGCGCAGCCCGAGCCCGCACAGGCATGGGCGGCGCCCACCTCGGCCAGGGCCGTGTCGACGTCGGCCAGCACCCGGAGCAGTTCCTCGACGGTGCCCAACAGGGCGCGCATGCGGGCGCTCTGGCCGCCCACCTGTCGGCGGGTGGCCAGCAACCGGGCGAAGTCCTCACCGGACACGGCGACCAGCTCCTGCCCGTCGACCACGACCGGCCGGCCCCGAGGCACATCACCCATCGGCCGGTATCGGGGCGGCCAGCGCGGCAAGCTCCTCAGGCGTACGCGGACCCGCCGCACCTCCACCCAACAGACCCTGCCCCCGCAGCAGTTCGGCTGCCGCGACACCCCACGGCAACCGCAGTCCGGCCTCCTTCAGGAGATCGGTGCGGGCCAGCATCTCGGGCGCGGGGCCGGTGCGGGCGCCACCCGGAGTGAGGAGCGCCGCGTCGTCGGCCCAGCGCAGGGCGAGGTCGACGTCGTGCGTGGCCATGACCACGGTGGTGCCGTTCGCCCGCAGTCCGTCGAGCGTGGCCAGCAGCCGCTCCTGCCCGTCCGGGTCGAGCCCGGCGGTCGGCTCGTCGAGGATCAGCACCCGGGGCCGCATCGCCACGGCACCGGCGATCGCGGTCCGCTTGCGCTGCCCGTAGGAGAGCAGATGCGTGGGCCGCTCGGCGAGCGCCGTGATGTCCAGCGCGGCGAGCGCCTCCTCGACCCGCGCCCGCACCTCGGCGTCGGAGAGTCCGAGGTTGAGCGGCCCGAAGGACACGTCCTGCCCGACCGAGGCCGCGAAGAGCTGGTCGTCGGGATCCTGCACCACCAGCTGAACGGTCGTCCGCAACCGGGTCAGCCCCTTGCGGTCGTACGACACCGCCCGTCCCTCGACGGTCAGTTGGCCCTCGCGCGGCCGAAGTCCCCCGCTCAGCAGCCGCATCAGTGTCGTCTTGCCGCTGCCGTTGCGGCCGAGCAGGGCCAGCGCCCGCCCCTCGCGCACCTCGAAGTCCAGGCCGTCGAGCACGGTCGGCCCTTCCTCGTAGGCGTAGGACGCGCCCCTGAGGGCGACCAACTCGCTCATGACAGGGGACCTTCCAGTACGAGGGTGAGGGCGGCCAGCGCCACGAGCAGCCCGCAGCTCGCCGCCGTGAAACGGACCGAGATCCGGGCCTCGGGCACCAGCACGCGAAGCGTGCCGTCGTAGCCGCGCCCGGCGAGCCCCGCCTGAAGCCGGGTGGCCCGGTCGAAGGCGCGCACGAACGCGGTGGCCCCGAGCCCGCCCAGGGACCGCCACGTCGCGGCCCGCGTGGTGTGCCCGAGCCGCGCTCCCTGGGCGTCCCGGATCCGCCGCATCGAGTCCAGCAGCAGAAAGCTCATCCGGTAGGTCACCAGTGCCACGTCGACCACGGCCGGTGGCACGCCGGCCTTCACCAGCCGCGGCAACAGGTCCGACATGGGCGTGGTGAACGCGAACAGCAGCACGCCCAGGGAGGCCGCGGAGGTGCGCAGCAGCAACTCCCCGGCCCGCACCGCGCCGTCGTCGGCGAGGGAGACGAAGCCGTCCGGCCCGCCCACCTGGACCAGCAGCGTGGCTGCGCCGGTGATGCAGAAGCCCAGAGGCACCCGGTAGGCCCGCCACAGCTTCCGGCCCGGCACGCCCGCCGGACCCAGCAGCACGGCGAGGGCGGTCACCAGGACCAGCGCGGCGCCGGGCCAGGGCGGCAGCGAGATCGCGAGCACGGTGAGACCGAGCCCGAGCACGGCCTTGTCCACGGGATGGCGGCGGCGCCAGCGACTGCTGTGCGCCGCCGCGTCGATGGGCAGCACGAGGGCTCAGACCCCTTCGCCGTCCGACTCCCCGGCACTTCCCACGCCCACGGCATCCCGCTCCCGGGCCCGCAGCTCACCCTGCTTGCGGCCGCGCCGCAGCCCGAAGTAGTAGGCGAGGACACCGGCTCCGATGGCCGCCTGGAGGGAGAACAGCGCCGACTCGATCTCCCCGGACGGCGGCTCGTACAGCGGGGAGAACCACGGCTCGTAGTCCGGTTCGATCTCGGTGATCGCCGTCTCCGCCTCGCCGTCGGCGCCGGTGAACGGCTCCTCCTTGTGATCGCCCATCCCGAGGACCAGCGGCATCACCGCGAGCAGGGCCACCGCGAGCAGAAGCAGCAGGTTGATCTTGGTGTTACGGCTCATCGGGCCACCGCCTCGTTCGACTCGGCCGGGACCCGCTTGCCGCCGGAGAGCAGCACGCCGAGCCGGGTCAGCTCGCCCTTGCTGGACTGCACCAGCAGCCGCATCACCAGCACCGTGAGCAGCCCCTCGCTCACCGCGAGCGGGATCTGGGTGACCGCGAAGATGGAGCCGAACTTCCCGAGCGCGCCCAGGAAACCGCTGCTCGGGTCGGGGAAGGCGAGTGCCAGCTGGACGCTGGTGACGCAGTAGGTGGACAGGTCGGCGACGAATGCGCCGCAGAACACCGCGACCATCAGCGGCACGTCGTAGCGCCGGAGCAGCTTGTAGACCGCGTAGCCCGCCCATGGCCCGACGATCGCCATCGAGAAGACATTGGCGCCGAGCGTGGTCAGGCCGCCGTGGGCGAGCAACAGGGCCTGGAAGAGCAGGGTGATGGTGCCCAGGACCGCCATGATCGGCGGCCGGAACAGGATGGCCCCGAGGCCGGTGCCGGTGGGATGGGAACAACTCCCCGTCACCGACGGCAGCTTGAGGGCGGACAGGACGAAGGTGAAGGCCCCGGAGGCGCCGAGGAGCAGGGTGCTCTCCGGGTGCTCCCTGACCTCACGGGTGAGTGACCGTACTCCGTGGACGACGAACGGCGCGGACGCGACGCCCCAGGCGACCGCGTGCGCCGGTGGCAGGAAACCCTCGGCTATGTGCATGGCTCAGCAGACCCTCTCCAGCACCTCGTGGATGGTTGACGTGCCTTGGCCGGTCTCCTGGCTGACGGGTGACACCGCCCGGTGCTCCGCCTTCCCGGGTCACAAGGACCCAGTGGCTGCCCGCGAGGGCTGGAGCCGGACTTCCCGATCACAGTGGCGAGGGCCGCACCGGCATCACACCGGATTTCCCGTTCACCAAGGCGTGGTGACAGTAGTGCCTGATCAGGTCGGCTGACAAGCGCGCCTCGGGGGCGCAAAGACGGCGCACGCCAGCTCATACGCCCAGAGCGCGCACCCGCCGGGGTCACTCCCAGTGATAGCCGTCACCGAAGTTGAGGGTGTGCTCCAGGACGTCCTCCAACGGGTCGTTCAGCTCGATGCCGTTGACCACCGACACCACGGGCGCGTGGTTGGAGACACCCAGAAGGGGGCCGTCGTGGGCGGCGGCGTCCCCGGCCGTCGCAAGCACCGTCGCGGTCAGGGCAGCGGGCAGGAGGGTGAAGCGTGCGCGCATGAGTGCCTCTCCTTCGAGACGGATCCCACACCGTGCGAGGACCCGCTCGGGAGGTACCGCGCACCCGGCACGCGGAGTCAACACGCCCGGGCAATTCACCTGAAGGAGGCGGACGCTCCGCCTTCTCGGACGAGCCGCTTGCTGAGGCAGCGGGAGAACTCGGTCTGAATTTACGGGACCCGCGGTGCCTCCTGGCTGACGGCCCCGAGGAGATGGGTGACCAGCGGGTTCTGGTCGTTCCCGCGCCAGGCGACGGCGACGCGCGTACGGGCGGCCCCGGGAGAGATCCTCCGGAAGGCGACGCCCTTGAGGCGAATACGCCGGATGCTCGCCGGAGCCAGGGAGACACCCAGCCCGGTCTCCACGAGCGCGCACACCGTCTGCCACTCCACCGCGTCCTGAACGACCCGCGGAACGAACCCCGCCGCCGCGCACAGGCCGAGGATCCGGTCGTACAGCCCCGGACCCACCTCCCGGGGGAGCAGCACGAACGGGGAGTCGGACAAATCCGTGAGCTGTACGGTCCGTTGCCCGGTCAGGGGGTGCGCGCTGGGCAGTACGGCCACGTAGGGCTCGCTGAGCACCGTCCGGAAGTCGAGGTCCGGGTTCTCGGCCTCGGAGGGCTCGCGCAGGAGGCCGATGTCGATGCTCCGGTCGTGCAGCGCGGCGATCTGTGGGGCCGTGGTCATCTCCCGGATGTCCAGCCGCACGCCGGGAAACCGCTGCCGGAAGTCCCGCAGCAGACTGGGCAGCACGGTCAGGGCCAGCGAGGCGGCGAAGCCGATCCGCAGTCGGCCGGAACTGCCGCCGCCGACGGCGCGTGCGGCGGCCAGCCCGTCGGCGAGGTCACCGAGGGCCCGGCGGGCGGCGGGAAGCAGCTCACGCCCGACGGGGGTGAGGGCGACCCGCCCGGGGCCCCGGCTGAACAGCGAGTGCCCGACCTTGTCCTCCAGTCGGCGAATCTGCTGGCTCAGTGGCGGCTGGGCGATACCGAGGCGCGCGGCGGCGTGACCGAAGTGGAGTTCCTCGGCGAGCACGACGAAGGCGTGGAGTTGGGGGAGGGGAAGCTCGGGTCGTTCCATACGCGTAGTGATATCAGGGCATGGCTGAGCTCGTATTAGACGTATCTGCGCTGGTCACCTAGCGTTCGGCGCATGACAGAGCGACGCGCGATCCTCAGCGGCTCGACGTTCGAGGAGCAGATCGGCTACGCCCGAGCTGTGGTGGACGGCGCCTGGGTGCATGTGTCCGGCACGACCGGCTTCGACTACGCCACCATGACGATCTCCGACGATGTGGTGGAGCAGGCGGAGCAGTGCCTGCGCAACATCGAGGCCGCGCTGGCCGAGGCGGAGTGCACCTTCGCGGATGTGGTGCGGGTGCGCTACCTCCTGCCCGACCGGGAGGACTTCGAGCCCTGCTGGCCGGTGCTGCGCCGTTGCTTCGGGGAGGTCCGACCGGCGGCGACGATGATGATGTGCGGACTGGCCGACCCCCGGATGAAGATCGAGATCGAGGTCTACGCGCGACGGGCGGGCGGCAGTTCCGGCCCGGCGGGTGGTGTATAGTCGATCTTGAGTTAGCCGCCGCAACACCCGGTGGCTGGTTATGCGTTGGTGGTCCAAGGAAAGACGTCCCGCTTCCTGCGGGGAGATGCAGGTGCAAGGCCTGCCCGGCGCTCGAATCCGTGGCCCGTCCCGAACTTCGGGGCGGGCCATGTGTGTTGCTGTGCGCGGTCTTACGCTGGTCGTCTGCAGACTCAGTGCGCGGCGGGGGTGTCGGGTGAGAGAACGCAGTCCACAAGGGGCCCGCCGTGAGTTGTTGGCAGAGATGGTGGGTGTCCTGCAGGATTCCGCGACGGTCCGGACCACGGCCGGTCGGGAAGTGTGGCGGGACCTGCTCTCCTACGAACTAGGCGTCTTCGTTGAGCCGTTCGACGCTGGCCCGGTGCGGGTATGGCTGATCCGCGTGGTCCGCCAGTGTGCGGAGATAAACGGTGGCTTGCACTGTATGGCGCGGTCGCTGGAATACGTGGAGCAGCAGTCGAGGGCGGTCAACGCGCTGTGGCCGCTCGTGAACGAGTGGCAAGCCATCGACTTCTTCGGTGGCGTCGAACTCGCGCCGCTGCGACCTGCGCTGATGTCCCTTACGTCCGACTTGCTGCCCATGGCGGAGCGCGCAAATGCGTCCAGGACACGGGAACTGCCCCCGTGGTGCGGTACGGGGTGGGATGTCTTCCTCTTGCTGACCGGATACAACACCCCGGCCGGTCAACTCCCACCCAGCCTGGCCTTCCTGGACTTGGTCCGCGAGCGGCTGGCGCGAGAGGGGCGGCCGAAGGACGCCGACATGATGATCCGCTGGCAGCACCGCGCACGCGCATCGCTGGGCATGCAGACCCCTGCGGACCGCGCCGCAAGCCCTGTCTCAACCCCCGCACCGCCGCCTCCCTCCAGGGAGGCGACCGGAGGACCCGAGCCTTCCACCTGCTGGACCGTCGGCGGAGCTGTGCTCGTCGGTGTCGGCGCCTATGAGCACCTTCCCGACGTCCCCGCGATCCACAACAATCTCGCTGACCTGCAACGTCTCCTCGTATCGGAGGAGTTCGGCATCCCGCCAGAGAACTGCCGGGTGCTGGCGGACCCGAGGGACCCCAGACGGATCCACGCCGCCATCGAGGAGGTGATGGAGGAGGTGGACCCGGCGTCCGGCGCGTTTCTCTTCTACTACGCCGGGCACGGCCGGGCGCATCCGTCCCACGGCAGGCTGCTGCTGTCGATGGCGGACTCGCGCGAGCACCAGACGTACTCGTACTGGAGCTTCGACAGCCTGCGCGATCAGATCGCCGACTTCGGCCTGTCCACCCGGCTGGTGATTCTGGACAGTTGCTACAGCGGCTCCGCCCTTGACCTTCTGTCCGGACCGGCCGACGCCTCATCGGCCGCCATTCGCGGCACCTACGTCATGGCGTCATCGGGCGCCACAGAGCCCTCCACGGCCCCCGACGGGGAGCGGTACACCGACTTCACCGGTCAGATCCTCGCCGCGCTGCGGTCGGGGATCCCGGGCGCGGGGCCCGTCGTCGATGCCGACGCGCTCTTCGAGACGGTGCGGGCACAGTGCCTGGCCAACGGGCTGCCGGTGCCCGCCCGGCAGATCCGCAACGAAGGGTCGCGGATCCCCTTGATGCGCAACAGGGCGTATCAGGTCATCACTTCGAGCCCGACCACTACTTCCAGGCAGTAGGAGGGCCACTTGGCCAACACCGTGCTTTTGACGGACCCCAGTGGAGGCAAAGTCCCGGACGCGTTACGGGCGTTCCTCGTGCGCGACCCGCTCATGCCGGCCGTCGGCAGGGTCAGGTGGCAGCCCTCGGCCGGCGCGAGGCCCGGCGAACTGGGCACGGCCATGGACGTGCTCACCCTCGTCGTCACCGGCCTGCTGGCCCTCCCTTCGGCCATCGACGTGGTGCGCAAGTGGTGCTCGTCGCCCGGACAGACCGGCTCCTCCGTCGTGCTGACGGTCGGCGAAGTGACCGTCACGGTCACCGCGGCCAGCACTCCCGAGGAGATCGCGGCGATGGCCGCCGCGCTGACCTCGGCACTGCGAGCGGATGGGGACGGTACGACGGACGGAACCCAGTAGACGCCTACGCGTGGATCCAGCGTCCCAGAGCCTCGACCGTGTCCTCAGGGGACGTGTTGAAGCACAGTCGGATCCCGGGCGCCGCCTCGGTCAGGACGTTGATGAGGCGCTCGAACAGCAGCGTGTGCTCCGGCAGCATCCGGACGCCACCACCGATCATCGCCAAGCCGAACGTCTGCTCCTTGAGCCGCTCCCGGACCTGTGCCTCGGCGTGGTCCGGTGAGCTGTCGATCAGGCAGGGAACCGTGTCGAACCCGGCCTCGCGCAAGGCCGCGTGCGCGGCCTCGATCCGGGCTGTGAGCGCCGCCTCGGTGAAGTCCTCCGGCAGTCGGCTGTAGTCGAGTGCGCTCGGATGCAGCCCGATGGACAGCACCTTCATGTCGCCCGGCAGCGACGGCCTTGAGCTGGTCGATCGCTCCATTGAACGGTTCCCCCTCGGATCGCGGCACGGTGATCTTCCCGGTGTATCACGGAAGTTGGGCGAGGGCGGGCTTGTTGACGCTTCGTCAACGCAGTGGTTGAGTGGCTGAGTCACTGGACCACTGAGTTGCCGGGAGTCGGTATGGGCGTACTGCCGCGGGAGAGCACGGTCGACGTACTGGAGAAGCGGCTGCGGGAGGACATCCTGGCCGGGCTGCATCCCGCCGGGAGCTATCTGCCTCCCGAGCGGGAACTGGCCGACGAGTTCGGGGTCAACCGCACCACGCTCAAGCACGCGTTCGGCAGGCTCGTGCACTCGGGGTTGCTGGAGACCAAGCACGGTGTGGGGACCCGCGTCCGGGACTTCCTCCGCCTCGGCGGGGCCGATCTGCTGCCGATGCTCGTGGGGCACAGCCCGGACTGGATCGGGGAGATATTCGAGGTTCGGCGCACTGTCGGCGAGTTGATCGCCGAGCGCGCCGCCGCTCGCGCCACCGCGGCCCAGGTCGCCGAACTGCGGCGGCTGGTGGCGGCGATCGCGGACGCGGAGGGCGGGGAAGCGGCGCAGCTGGCGGATGCCGAGGTGCACCGGGCGCTGGCCCGCGCGACCGGCAACCGCGTGTACGTGCTGCTGACCAACACCCTGTTCAACGCCTATCTGCCCGTGCGTGCGGCGCTGGTGGGGCCCTTCGTCGATGCGCGGGCCGCCCATGACCGACTGGCACCGGTGGTGGAAGCCGTGGCCGCGCACGCCGAGCCCGCGGCCCGCGCGGCCGCCGGTGCCTACCTGGCGGCGACGGAACGCATCATGCTCGACGATTTGGCACAATCCCGTCGGCGCCGGGACCGTGTCTGATGCCCGCCCGGGGAACGACGTTCAAGGAGACGATGCTGGGCCGGGTGCGCCTGGCCGACGAGGACCGGGACCGTCCGGTGCGACTGGACCTCGTGGCCCGGACGGAATCTGTGCTGCTGCCCCACCGCACCACGCAGGCGCAGGTGACCGGGCGGGTCCGTATCGCGGGCCGGGCCGATGACCCGGAAGCCGTGGGCGAGTTGGAGATCTCGCCGCTCGCCCGCCGAAGGATCCGCTATCGCGTGACCTTCACCCTGGAAGGCCGTTGCCTGGTGCTGGACGGCTGGAAATCCGTCTCGCCCGCACGGCCGCTCACCTCGATGACCGTACTGCCGTTCACCCTGTACGAGGACGGCGAGCGGGTGGGCGAGGGACGACTGCGCTTCCCGCTCGCCACCGGTCTGGTCCCCTTCCTGACGAGCTTCCGCTTCCCGCGCACGGCCGAAGGCGCTGGGGATCTCGCGCCGCGCTGGGACGGGAAGCCGGGCCGGACCGAGGTCTGGTACACGACCCTGACCGATCCGGCGACCGGCACCGGGGTGTGGTTGCACCACGAAGTCGTCGCACCCACTGACGGGTCCGGCGCCTACACCCACGGCTGGGTCGCCGTGTTCCCCAAGGACGGCCCCGCCGAGCACGTCCGCTTCGGCCCCCTGCCGTGGACGGGGCAGGAGAAGGTCTACGGCGCAGAAGACATCCTCGTCCGGCCTGGCCGACTGGCAGGCGCGGCAGGCCCGTTCACCTGGGAGCTCGCCGAGACCCCGCAAGGCCCGCCGCTCCACACCTTCCCGCGCTGGTCATGGCGCCGCCCCTGGCTCCCGGCCAGCCAGATGCTGCCCGCCGCGCGCAGCCGCTACGACGGCACGGTCCGCCACGGCACGGGCGAACTGCGGCTGGAGAAGGCGGTCGGCGCGAGTGCCCGGATCTACGGCCACGGCAACGCACGGCGCTGGGCATGGCTGCACGCGGACCTGGGCGGCGGTGATGTACTGGAGGTCATCGCGGCGGTGTCCATGCGCCCGGGCCTGGACCGGCTGCCTCCGCTGGTGTTCTTGCGCCTGTTGCACAACGGGCGTACCTGGCCGCGCCGTTCGGAGCGCTCGGCCGTGGGCTGGGCGGGGTTCGGCCGGTTCCGGGCGGAGCTGGGGCTGCCCGAGTGGCGGGTGGCCGGACGCGTGGGCAGGCGCCGGATCCGGGTGGCGGTGACACAGCCGCCCGAGCGGACGCTGGCCCTGGACTACACCGACCCCGACGGATCCGCCGCGGTGTGCCGCAACAGCGAGACCGCGGACGCGGTGGTGACCGTGGAGCGCTGGTGGGGCAGGTGGCGGCAGGAGGCCGTATGGCGGCTGTCTGGCACGGCCCATGCGGAAGTCGGTGACCGATGAGCCCGACTCCCGCCTCCGCCGTCGCGGCCCTTGCGGCAGCGCTGCTCGCGGACGACGCCACGGCCGCGTGGACGGCGGCGGTCCCGCGGCGCCTTGAGACGCTGCTCGATGCGTTGCCCGCTCACGCCCGTGCCGGGATACGCGGTGCGGCCTGGGCGATCGACGCCTACGCCGTGGCCCGGACCGGTGCCCGCCTGGCTACGCTGGGCGGTCCGGAGCGAGAGCGCGTGCTGTCGCAACTCGCTTCCCACCGGGCTCTGTTGCCGCTCCTGGACGCCGTCAAGGTGCCGGTGCTGCTGGCGGCCGGGACCGAACGGGCGCTGCACCGGACCCCGGCGCCGTCGACGCCCGCCCCGATCGATCCACCGCTGGACCTGACCCCCGCCCTCGACTGGCCGACACGGTCGACTGCCGATGCCGTAGTCGTCGGTTCGGGCGCGGGCGGTGCCATGGCCGCGCGGACACTGGCCCGCGCCGGGATGCGAGTGGTGGTGCTGGAGGAGGGGGAGCATCACTCGACCGCGTCCTTCGGACGGCGGGCACCGCTGGACCGCTTCACCGATCTCTATCGCGACGGGGGCGCGACGATCGCCCTTGGCAATCCGCCGTTGGTGCTGCCGGTGGGCCGGGCGGTCGGCGGTACGACGGTCGTGAACTCCGGTACCTGCTACCGCACTCCGGCCCATGTCGTGGCGCGCTGGCTGAGCCGGTACGGCTTCACCGCCGCCGAGGGTTTCGACGCGTGCCTGGACGAGGTGGAACGCACCTTGCGTGTCGCGCGTCAGCCGCTGGACGTGATCGGGACCAACGGACGGCTCGCCCTGGCCGGTGCGAAGGAACTCGGCTGGACGGCCGGGCCGCTGCGCCGGAACGCGCCCGGCTGCAAGGGCTCGTGCCAGTGTGTGGTCGGCTGTCCCACGGGCGCCAAGCAGAGTGTGCAGCTCTCCGTTCTGCCCGACGCCTGCGCGTCCGGGGCCCGGATCGTGACGGGTGCTCGGGTCCGGCGGATCCTGACCGACCCCGACCGGCCCGGTGGCCCACGCGCTGCGGGCGTGGTCGTCAGCCGCCCGGACGGCAGTGAGTTGGAGATCCTCAGCCCGGTGGTGGTGGTCGCGGCCGGCGCCCTCCAGACCCCGCAGTTGCTACGCCGCTCGGGTCTGGGCAGGCACCCGGGTCTGGGCCGCAACCTGAGTGTGCACCCAGCCGTGAGCGTGGCGGGCCGCTTCAGTGATCCGGTGGTCGACGGTACGGCCGTGTTGCAGAGCGTCGGTGTGGAGCAACTGCACAGCGACGGCATCCTGATCGAGGCCACCGCGGCACCTCCGGGCATGACGTCCTTCGTGCTCCCGGGAGTTGGCCGGCCCCTGCGCCGGAAACTGGACTCCACCGAGCACCTGGCCACCCTCGGCGCCATGATCGCCGACCAGCCCTCGGGCCGGGTCCTGGGCAGTGAGCGCACACTCCTGCGCTACGACCTGTCCCCGCGAGACGCGGCCCGCCTCCTGAGAGCCCAACAGGCCATGGGTGAGCTGCTGTTCGCCGCGGGAGCCGAGGAAGTCCTGACCGGCGTCCCCCAGGCGCCATGCGCACGTACCCCGAACGAGCTGAAGGCTGTGCTGAGCGAGGTGACGGCACGTCAACTCCACGTGTCCGCCTTCCACCCCACCGGCACGGCCGCGGCCGGGTCGGATCCCGGGCGCTCACCCACCGACCCCGACGGCCGTCTGCGCGGCGTCCACGGTGTCCTGATCACCGACGGCTCGGTGCTGCCGAGCTGCCCGGAGGTGAACCCCCAGCTGAGCATCATGGCGGCGGCCCTGGCCCTTGCCGAACGCCACGTGACGGAGGTGTGAGGCGGCGCGGCCGGGTGTCCGGGGCTGTTGTCAGTGGTGTGGTCCAGAATGCGGCGCAGCATGATCAACACCGGGCCCGTGGGGGGAATCGGTGTCCGTCCTCAGCCGGAAAGGCGCGCCGATGCCGCACCAGCCCTTGTCTTACGAGCCGGGCACAACCGCTGAGGCGCGCACGCCCCGCCCGCGAAGGGCCATGACCCCCCTCGCGGCGCCCGCGGCCGACGTCCTGCACATCGTGTCCGACCCACGCACCCCCGTCTTCGTCACCGCCATGGCGGGCGGACGGCTGCGCTACGGCTACTGGCGTGCGGCCGGGCCGGGTGGGGGCGTCGGCGGCTGCCATGTCGCCCTGCCGACGGAGGTGTGCGAGGCGCTGCGCTCGGCGGGGCGGATCACGCTGGGGGCGCCGGTGAGCGATCCCGGGAAGACGACGTACCGGGTCAGTGCCGTGTGTGCGGGGGCGGAAGCGGGGCGGGGGAGGGCTCGGGCCGCATAGATCAGGAGGCATGCGCAACCTTCGGTTGCGCATAGGGGTGTGACGCTCTACCGTTATACGCAACCAAAGGTTGCCAATGGCTGGGAGAGCCCCATGGAGTACGGCAGCATCGAGCGGGAGATCCACATCGACGCCACGCCCGAGGTGGTGTACGAGGTCGTGAGCAGGCCCGAGCATCTGCGGGAGTGGTGGCCGGACGAAGCGGAGCTCACGCCGGTCACCGGCGCCACCGGGGTCATCACCTTCGGTGACAAGAACTCGCCGGAGGCGACGGTGGTGCCCCTCACCGTGATCGAGGCCGACCCGCCGCGCCGGTTCTCCTTCCGGTGGGTGTACGACGAGGGCCGGACCGCCGCGCCGGACAACTCGCTCCTGGTCACCTTCGAGCTGGTTCCCTCCGGGGCGGGCACCCTGCTGCGCTTCTCCGAGACGGGATTCCGGGAGAAGGGCTGGGAGGCGGCCGTACTCGAGGAGCAGTACCGCGAGCACGTCACCGGGTGGGACCACTTCCTGCCCCGTCTCGTCGCGTACGTCGCCCGGGTGGTGTCGACGCGGTGAGCGTCACCGTCGATGACGAGCTCTGGTCGGCGGTGGGGGACCCCACCCGGCGGCGGATGCTGGATGTGCTGCTCGCCGACGGTGGCGGTACGCCGACCACGCTGAGCGGACAGCTTCCGGTGACGCGGCAGGCCGTGGCCAAGCACCTCGGTGTGCTTCAGCGGGTCGGGCTGGTGCACGTCAGGCCAGCCGGGCGGGAGCGCCGCTATGAGGTCGACCAGGCTCAACTCGCCCGAGCGGTGGCCCAGTTGTCGGCGGTCGGGGCCACGTGGGACGCCCGGTTGCAGCGCATCAAGCGGATCGCCGAGGCGATTCAGCGCGCCCAGGAGGACTGACCCAGTGAATCGCGCCCAGCTCCGGGCGCCCGAACGAAGAATGAGGTAGCGACATGGTGGACATCCTGCACAGGGTCGGAGTCGTCTCGTCACCCGACGACGTCTATGCAGCCCTGACGACCATCGACGGACTGGCGGGCTGGTGGACCGAGGACACGGATGGCGACAGTGACGTCGGGGGAGTGATCCGGTTCCGCTTCGAGCCCGGCGGGTTCGACATGAAGGTGATGGAGGCCGAGCCCTCCGGGCGCGTGCTCTGGGAGGTCGTCGACGGCCCCGAGGAGTGGATCGGTACGCGGATCCGGTTCGAGCTGAAGCGGGAGGACAACTTCACGATCATCCTGTTCCGGCATGAGGGCTGGCAGGAGCCGGTGGAGTTCATGTACCACTGCTCGACGAAGTGGGCGACGTTCCTCATGAGCCTGAAGAGGCTGGTCGAAACGGGCACGGGCGAGCCCGCGCCGCGGGACGTGAAGATCAGTAACTGGCATTAGAGGCGTGCGGGAATGCGGAGGCGGGTGTCCGTGTTGGGGAGGGTGTCTGACATGTTCGAGTCATTGGGCTCGCATGGCGGTGGAAGGGAGTCCCTCATGGCACGCAGCAGCACACGGCCCGTAGTGAGGCTGAAGTCGACGGCCGGCACCGGCGTCACTTACCTCACCCGCAAGAGCCGTCTGAACGACCCCGACCGGCTGGTCCTGCGCAAGTACGACCCGGTCGCCCGCGCTCACGTCCTCTTCCGCGAGGAACGCTGACGCCCGCCTCCCGCCATCCGGCGGTGGAGGCCGTGACGAAAGGACACCCCATGAAGCCCGGCATCCATCCCGTCTCCCGCCCCGTGGTGTTCCGCGACCGTGCGTCCGGGTTCACCCTGCTGACCCGCTCCACCCTGGACTCGCAGCGCATGATCGAGTGGGAGGACGGCAGCACCTACCCGGTGGTCGACGTCGAGATCTCCTCGGCGAGCCATGCCGCCTACACCGGCACCTCGCGCATCGTGGACACCGCGGGACGCGTGGAACGCTTCGAGCGCCGCTACGGCCGTAGCGTCACCGCCCGCCCCTGACCTCGGCCCAGCCGCGCCATCGATCGGAGACCGATGAAGGTACGCAAGTCGCTGCGCTCGCTGAAGGCGAGGCCCGGCGCCCAGGTGGTGCGTCGGCGCGGCACGACATTCGTGATCAACAAGAAGAACCCACGCTTCAAGGCCCGCCAGGGCTGAGCACCGGCCCGACAGCACGACCGACGGCCCGGCACCCGCGATGACGGGGGTGCCGGGCCGGTTCGGCGTGCGGGAGAGTAAACCGGCAGCATGGCTGCGTGGCCGATCTTCTAGGACTGGCAGGCGGTTCTCGATCTCCTTGAGGTGAAGGGCTGGGCGTACTGGTTCCGCGCAGGCGAGACGCCGCTGCCGTTGCCTCGGGCAGGGGCCGTGTTGTCGCGTCCGCTCGGTGTCGAGTGTCCCAGTCTGCTGGTCCGGCCGACCGCCGGCGTGCGCCTGGGCAAGCCGGTGTTCATGGATCCCGAGGGGCGCTACGGGTGTCCCGTGCTCGGGTTCGATGCTGAGGCGGATCGCGTTGTTCTGCTCGCATAGTCGTCGTCACGTAATCGTCGTCACGACGCCGCTGTTTCGGGGTGGGGCGTCGGTAGGGCGTGGGTGATGTGGTTGAGGATTTCGGGGGTTGCGGTGTGGAGGAAGAAGTGGCCGCCGGGGAGCATGCGCAGGCGGGAGCCCGTTGAGGTCTGGCGGCGCCAGCCGGGGAGGCGGGCCGGGGTGACCCGGGCGTCGGCGGTGCCGCCGAACACGGTCAGGGGGACCGGGAGCGGGGGCTCGTCCCGGTAGTCGTAGCTCTCCAGGACGGCGAAGTCGGCGCGCAGGGTGGGCAGCATCAGGGCCATCAACTCGGGTTCTTCCAGGATCTCTTGAGGCGTGCCGCCGAGTTCGCGCAGGCGCTCCAGGACGCGCTCGTCCGGGGCATCGCCCAGCGGCGGGAACTCGGGGGGCGCGTCGGGGGCGGAGCGGCCGGAGACGAAGAGGTGGGCGGGGAGCGGGGCGCCGCGTCGGCGCAGGGCCCGCGTCAGCTCGAACGCCAGCAGGCCGCCCATACTGTGGCCGAAGATCGCGAACGGCCGGTCCAGGAACGGGCCGACCGCACCCGCCAGCCCGTCCACCAGCGGCCGGAGCCTGCTGACCGGAGGCTCGCCGAAGCGGCTGCCCCGGCCCGGCAGCTCCAGCGGGCAGATCTGGATGTGCTCGGGTGCGAGGGTGTGCCACTCGCGGTACGCCGCGGTGGCACCCCCCGCGTACGGAAGGCAGAACAGCCGGAAAGCGGCTTGCTCTCCAGGCATCCAGCGGCCGAACCACGGGTTGTTCACTTCGGGTGCTCCTTCACGGCGCGGCGGTGCGCGGTGGGCGATGGTCAGACGTCGAGCAGTTGCAGGGCGCGGGACGGGCAGCGCTCCACCGCGCCCCGTACCGCCACGATCCGCTCGGCCGGCGGTTCGGGACGCAGCACGACCACGGTGCCGTCGTCATCGGACTGGTCGAACAGATCGGGCACGGTCAGCGCACACATGCCCGAGCCGACGCACACCTCGGGGTCGGCCTCGATACGCATGCTCGTCCTCGCTCCAGACGGAAAAGACCGGGAAGTTACCGTTCAGTTGCGGACCTGGGCCCTGCACGGAATCCATCCGTGCACGAATCAATTGGTTTATGGCTCAAATTGCCGCATGCGCGCAGACCCCACATTCCAAGAATGGGGCCGCCCGGTCAAGGGCAGTTGGTTACCGCCGGTTCCGAACCCCCGTGAGGGGACGCGTTGTTGGACCGACCGCCGCGATCTGGCCACTTCTGAGTGGTGGTCCGGCAACCCTGGCCGTGGACGGTGTCCTCGCGGTTACCGTCCTAGCGGAACGCGCGTAGACCCAGTAACCCGGGGTGCTGCCGTACTCCTTGACACCCGCCTCGGGAACGACCGATATTAAGCCGTCAAATTCTGTCGATGCCGGTCCTTCAAGGGAGAAATCCGTGGACGAGTGCGGACGATCGGAACCACGCCCCGACTCCCGTCGCGCCACCCGCAAGCCCCTCACCTGCCGCTGAGCTGATCGTGGGCGGGTGAGCGGCAGACGCCACCGTCAGCGATCGGCCCGCCCGTCGCCGCACGACCCGGCCACGCAGGTCTAGGCCGGCATTCCGCGCCACCGCGCTTCCCTGCGCGTTCGCGAGTGCCGTCGTCTTCTCCGGTGGACCCCCCATACAGCACCGGGCCGCGCCCCGCGCAAGCCCGGACTGAACAAGTGTCACAGGAACTCGCCGGATCGGCGGCGGGAAGCTCAACACGACGCCGTCCAGTGCAGAGCTATGGAGGGAGCGCCGCGTGTCCGACGCACGGCCAGGGGAAAAGCCGAAGTCGCCCATCGACGAAGATGACATCACTCAGAAGTCGAAGTTAATTCCCGTCACATCCTTAATGGCGGCCGACTCTCCTCGGCTGGCGGGGGAGGTCGAGGAGCACGCGCGGACGCTGGCCGAGTCGGAGGCCGACCTGCCGCCCATCGTCGTCCACCGGCCCACCATGCGGGTCGTCGACGGCATGCACCGGCTGCGCGCTGCCGTACTGCGCGGCGACGACCTCATCGAGGTCCGGTTCGTGGAGGGCACCGCGGAGGACGCCTTCGTCCTCGCCGTCCAGCTCAACGCCGAACACGGGATGCCGCTGTCCCGGCAGGACCGGGTCGCCGCGGCGATGCGCATCATGGAGAGCCATCCGGCCTGGTCCGACCGGCGCATCGCCTCGGTCACCGGACTCTCCCCCGGGGTGGTGGGCTCGCTGCGCACCCGCGCCGGGAGCACCCCGCAACTGACCCTGCGCATCGGCCGGGACGGCCGCAAACGACCCGTCGACGGGGCCGCCGGGAGACTCGCCGCCAGCAGGGTCATCGCCGAGACCCCGGACGCCTCGCTGCGGGAGATCGCGAGCCGGGCGGGCATCGCGGTGGCCACCGCACGCGACGTCCGCCGACGCATCCGGCTGGGACAGGACCCGGTGACGCCGAAGTTCCGGCCGACCGCCCTCGCCGCCGACGGCACCGCCGAGGACGCCGGTGACCGGTCCGACGACGCCGGACCGGCGACCGCGCCACCGGTGTGGGAAAGCGTGCTGTCCAGCATGCGCAGGGACCCCTCGCTGCGGATGTCCCTGATCGGCCGCACCCTGCTGCAGCTGCTGCGCGCCCACCTCCTCACCACGGAACAGCGCCAGGACCTCATCGACGGCATCCCGGCCCACCGCGCGGCCGACGTGGCGCAGATGGCCCGGATGTGCGCCTCCCGGTGGCTGGAGTTCGCCATCGACATCGAGGGCAGAGGCGCGGCCGCCAGCGGCGCAGCGGGGGAGCAGCACGTACGGCAACTCTCTTCCGGAGCCTGAGCGTTGCGCGCCCCTTCAGGACGCTTCGTCGACTACTGATCGCTCGCGGGTTCCGTACGGAACCGGTTGATCGCCTCCTCGTGCCTCGCCCGGAACTCGGGATCCCGTACCCCGAGGCCCGGGCGGGGAGCGAGGCACAGCACGCCGACCTTGCCCTGATGCCGGTTGTGATGCATGTCGTACACGGCCTGCGAGGTCTGCTCCAGCGGGACCGCCTGGGAGAGCGTGGGGTGGACACGCCCCTTGGTGATGAGCCGGTTCGCCTCCCACGCCTCCCGGTAGTTGGCGAAGTGGGTGCCGATGATCCGCTTGAGGTGCATCCAGAGATAGCGGTTGTCGTAGCTGTGCTCATAACCGCTGGTGGACGCGCAGCTGACGATCGTGCCGCCGCGGCGGGCGACGTACACACTGGCCCCGAAGGTCTCCCTCCCGGGGTGCTCGAAGACGATGTCCGGGTCCTCCCCGCCGGTCAGTTCCCGGATCCGCGCCCCCAACCGCCGCCACTCGCGCACATCCTGGGTGTGCTCGTCCTGCCAGAAGCGGTAGCCCTCGGCGGACCGGTCGATGACCAGCTCCGCGCCCATCCGCCGGCACACCTCCGCCTTCTGCGGGCTGGACACCACGCACACCGGCGTCGCCCCGCCGTTCAGGGCGAGTTGGGTGGCGTACGAGCCGAGGCCGCCGGACGCTCCCCAGATCAGCACGTTGTCGCCCTGCTTCATCCGCGCCCCGTTGGCCGAGACCAACTGCCGGTAGGCGGTGGAGTTGACCAGCCCGGAGGCCGCCGCCTCCTCCCACGTGAGGTGGCGCGGCTTCGGCATCACCTGGTTCGCCTTGACCAGCGCCAGCTCGGCCAGCCCGCCGAAGTTGGTCTCGAAACCCCAGATCCGCTGCTCCGGGTCGAGCATGGTGTCCCCGTGCCCGTCGGGGTGGTGCAGTTCGACCGACAGGCAGTGCGCGACGACCTCGTCGCCCGGCTTCCAGGCGGTGACCCCCTCGCCGCGGCGCAGCACCACCCCGGCCAGATCGGAGCCGAGCACGTGGTACGGCAGATCGTGCCGGGCCGCCTGCGGTGACGTCCTGCCGTACCGGGCGAGGAACTGGAAGGTCGGCAGCGGCTCGAAGATCGACGACCACACGGTGTTGTGGTTGATGCCGCTCGCCATCACCGCGATCAGCACCTCGCCGGCGGCGGGTTCGGGCGTGGCGACCTCGTCGAGGTGCAGGGACTTGCGCGGATCCTTGTCGCGCCCGCCGAGCCCCTCGAACATCGCCACCTCGTCGGCGTGCAGGGTGATGCCCCGGTAGTGGTCGGGCACCGGAAGGGCCGCGACGGCGTCCGGCTCACCGGCCTGGATCGCTTCGACGATGTTCTGCATCTTTCGGAGTCCCCCTTCGATCCCGGATAAATGCCATTCCTACTGCACTCGACCGAGGTTCGAGTGCAGAGCGTCTCATCAGAGCACACGCCAGTGGGTGTTCAACTGTCCGATCCGGTCAGTTGAACACCCCCGTGCTTTTCCGCATCGCCCGACTCAAGTGACCTTCGAGGACGTTCCTTGACGGGGTGACCGGGCTCCTGGATGCTGATTTTCCGAACGGGGAATTCATGCTGGAATTAGATTCCGCCCCGGCGACCTCTAATTCGTCGACCGCTCGAGCAGCCGCCTCCCGAAGGTAATTCTCCGGGTAATTCCGCGTGTACAGCGGATTTCTGCGGCGTCCCGCGATGGTTTTCTTGAGCTGCCCAATGTGAGAGGAACGTTCCCATGCCGGGCCGCGATTCCGAATCTCTTGTCGACCATTTCCGGGCGACTTTCGCCGATCATCCGCAGGCCCGGACCTTCCGGTTCCTCGTGGACGGCGAGGGCGAGCCGCAGTCCCTGACCGACGCCGAGGTCGACCTGCGGGCGCGCACCATCGCCGCGACGCTCAGGGAGCGGTACCCGGCGGGCGAGCGGGCACTGATCCTGTGCCCGTCCGGGCTGGACTACATGGTGTCCTTCTTCGCCTGCCTCTACGCCGGGATCATCGCCGTCCCCGCCTATCCGCCGGACCCGGCCTTCCTCAAGCGGACGCTGCCGCGTCTCGTCGGCGTCATCGAGGACGCCGAGCCGGTGGTCATCCTCGCCCCGGCGAAGACGGTCGCCCTGGCCGACACCTTCCAGGAGCACGCGCCGGCGCTGCGGTCCATCGCCTGGCTCGCGGTCGACGGCCTCGACACCGCGGCCGCCGACGGCTGGCGGCACCCCGGGACCCGCCGGGACGACATCGCCTTCCTCCAGTACACCTCCGGTTCCACCAGCCGACCCAAGGGCGTGATGGTCAGCCACGGCAACCTGCTGCACCAGATCGACGCCCTGTTCGCCGTGCTCTTCGACCGCGACCCCACCGGCCAGCACGTCGTCAGCTGGCTGCCGCCCTTCCACGACATGGGCCTGATCTTCAGCCTGCTGACCCCGCCGTACGCGGGACTCCCCGTCACCTTCATGGCGCCGTACTCCTTCCTGAAGCGGCCCTACCGCTGGCTGAAGGCGATCTCGGACACCGGCGCGACGGCCAGCGCCGCCCCCAACTTCGCCTACGACCTCGCCGTGGCGAAGGTGACGGAGAAGGAGCGCGAGACCCTCGACCTGAGCCGGTGGCGTTCCGCGGCGAACGGCGCCGAGCCGGTGCGGCGGGAGACCATGGAGCGCTTCACCGCGGCCTTCGCCGACTGCGGCTTCCGCGCCACCTCGCATCTGCCCTCCTACGGGCTGGCCGAGGGCACCTTGATGGTCTCCACCGGCGATGTGGACGCCGCCGCGCTGTGGCGGGATCTGGCACCGGACGCGCTGGCCGCGGGCAGGGCCGAGGGTGCGGCGCCGGACGGACCGTCCCGGACCGTGGTCGGATGCGGCACCTCGATGTCCGACCAGCGCGTGGCGATTGTCGACCCGCGCACCCGCACCGCGCTGCCCGACGGCTCCGTGGGCGAGATCTGGGTGGCCGGGCCGAGCGTCGCCCACGGGTACTGGCGCCGCGCCGAGGAGACCGAGGAGATCTTCCGCGCCCGCCTGGCCGACACGGGCGAGGGGCCCTTCCTGCGCACCGGCGACGTCGGCTTCCTCGACGGCCCGGAGGTCTACGTCACCGGCCGCGCCAAGGACGTCATCATCATCGCGGGCCGCAACCACTACCCGCAGGACATCGAACGCACCGTGGAGTCACTGGACCGCGGACTGCGGCAGGGCTGCGGAGTGGCGGGCTCCCGCGACCTGGACGGCGAGGAACGCCTGATCGTCATCCAGGAGTACCGCGGCAGCAAGGATCCCGCCGAGCATCAGCGGATCATCGCCGCGATCCGCGAGGAACTCGCCCGGGAGCATGGGCTGCAGACGTACGCCGTGGCCCTCGTGCGCGCCGGGACCGTACCGAAGACCACCAGCGGGAAACTCCAGCGCGCTGCCTGCCTGGACGCCTTCCTGCGGGACGAGCTGAAGACGGTGGCCGTGTGGCGGCAGGACCGGGACGGGGCCGTGCCCGGTGCTTCCGCCGTGGCTGCCACCGACGCCTCCGAGATCGAGGGCTGGCTGAGGGAAGTGCTGGCCGATGCCATCGGCGGCCGTCCGGCAGCCATCGACCCGACCATGCCGTTCGCTGCGTACGGCCTCCAGTCGGTGCAGATGGTCGCGATGGCCGGAGATCTCGAACGCCGCCTCGGCCGGCCGGTGGAGGCCACGGTGGTGTGGGAACACCCCACGGTGGAGAAGCTCGCCCGGCATCTGGCCGGAGCGCAGGCCACGCCCACGACTTCGGACGCCCTTCCATCGGCGCCCGCTGACGCCGACCCCATCGCCGTGATCGGCATCGGCTGCCGCTTCCCCGGCGGCGCCGACAGCCCGGACGACTTCTGGCAGTTGCTGCGCGAAGGACGCGACGCGATCACCGAGGTGCCCGCGGAACGGTGGAACACCGAGGACTTCACCGCCGAGGACCCCAAGGCACCCGGACGCACCAACAGCCGCTGGGGCGGATTCCTCGACGGCGTCGACCGGTTCGACCCGGGCTTCTTCGGCATCGCCCGCCAGGAAGCCGTGCGGATGGACCCGCAGCAGCGGCTGCTCGCCGAGGTCGCCCACGAGGCCCTGGAGGACGCGGGGCTGCCCGCCGACCGGCTGGCCGGATCGCAGGCCGGTGTCTTCGTCGGAGTCTCCACCTTCGACTACGCCCTGCGCCAACTGCGCGACCTGGACGCGATCGACGCCTACACCGGCACCGGCAGCGCGCTCAGCATCGCCGCCAACCGGCTGTCGTACATGCTGGACCTGCGCGGCCCCAGCATCGCCGTGGACACCGCGTGCTCGTCCTCGCTGGTCGCGGTCCTCCAAGCGGTCGCGAGCCTGGAGCGGGGCGACTGCGAACTGGCGCTGGCGGGCGGGGTGAACCTGGTGCTGTCCCCGGCGCAGGCCATCAACTTCAGCAAGGCGGGCGCGATGTCCGCAGACGGGCGCTGCAAGCCCTTCGACGCCGCCGCCGACGGCTATGTGCGCTCAGAGGGCGCCGGAGTCGTCGTACTCAAGCCGCTCAGCCGGGCGTTGGCTGACGGGGACCGGGTGTACGCGGTGATCCGGGGCGGCGCGGTGAACTCCGACGGCGCCAGCAACGGCCTGATGGCCCCCAACCCGCAGGCCCAGGAGGCGGTGCTGCGCGCCGCGTACAGCAGGGCCGGGGTGCGTCCGGCGGACGTGCGCTACGTCGAGGCGCACGGCACCGGCACCAGCCTCGGTGACCCGATCGAGGCCAAGGCGCTCGGCGCGGTGCTCGGCGAAGGACGGGACCCACAACAGCCGTGCCTGATCGGCTCGGTGAAGTCCAACCTCGGGCACATGGAGGCGGCGGCCGGTATCGGCGGGCTGATCAAGACCGCCCTGGTGCTGCACCACCGGACCGTGCCGCCGACCGTGCACTACCAGGAGCCCAACCCGCACATCCCCTTCGACCGGCTGCCGCTGCGGGTGGCGGACTCTCTGAAGCCCTGGCCCGGCGAAGGCGACGACGGCCCGGCCCTCGCGGGCGTCAGCTCGTTCGGGTTCGGCGGCACCAACGCCCACCTGGTGCTCGAAGCGGCCCCGCCGGTCGTTCCTCGGCCCGCTCCCGAAGGAGCCGTGCTGCTGCCCGTGTCGGCCCGCACCGAGCAGGCACTGCGCGAACTGGCCGCCCGGTACGAGGCACGGCTGGCCGGTTCCGACCTCATCCCCGGCGCCCTCGCCTCGGCGGCCGCGCTGCGCCGCACCCACCACGAGCACCGGCTGGCCTGCACCGGCACCACCCTGGACGAACTCCGCGCCGGTCTGGCCGCGTTCGCCCGCGGTGAGCAGGTCCCGGGGCTCTCCTCGGGCGTCCGCCGCGTGGGCAGGCGCCCGCGTCCGGTGTTCGTCTGTGCCGGGCAGGGCCCCCGGTGGTGGCCGGTGGCCGCGGACCTGCTCGCGGGCGAGCCCGTGTTCCGGGCCGTCGTCGAACGGGCCGACGCGCTGCTGCGCCGCCACACCGACTTCTCCCTGCTGGAGCAGCTCGCCGCCGACCAGGACCGCTCCCGGCTGGCGGACACCGCGGTCGGCCAACCCGCCCTCGTCGCCGTACAGATCGCGCTGGCCGCGCTGTGGCGGTCCTGGGGCGTGGAACCCGCCGCCGTGGTCGGGCACAGCGTCGGCGAGATCAGCGCGGCCCATCTCTCGGGCGCGCTCTCCCTGGAGGACGCCCTCGTCGTCGCACTGCACCGCGGCACCGTGCTGCGCGCCGCCTCGGGCAAGGGCCGGATGGCCGTCGTGGGCCTCCCGGCGGACGAGGTACGGCAGTTGCTCACCGATCGCGGGCCCGGACGGGTGTGGGTGGCCGCGGCGAACAGCCCCTCCTCGACCGTCCTGTCCGGCGAGGCCGCCGCACTGACGCGGCTGGCCCGCGCCCTGGAGGCCGAGGGCGTGTACTGCCGCCTCCTGGAGTCCGTCGACTTCGCCTCGCACTGCCCCCTGATGGAACCCGTCGCGAGCGAACTGTGGCGGCTCCTCCCCGGCCTCACGCCGCGGGCGGCGGCCGTGCCGATGCTCTCCACCGTCACCGGCGAACCGGTCCCCGGCGAGTCCCTGGACGCGGAGTACTGGGCCTCGAACCTCACCCGGCCGGTCCTCTTCGACCGCGCCGTCACCGCGCTCGCCGAGTCCGGGCACGACATGTTCATCGAGCTCTCCCCGCACCCGATGCTCATCGACGCGATGTCCGAACGGCTTTCCTCGTACGAGGACTTGGGCAAGGTCGCCGTCCCCTCCCTGCGCCGCGACGAACCCGGCCGGGCCGCCGTACTGACCGCGCTCGGGCGGCTGTACAGCGCGGGCCTCCAGGTCGAGTGGCGGCGCGTGTACGGAGCGTCCGGCCCGGTGGCGGACCTGCCGACCTACCCGTGGCAGCGCACCCGCTGCTGGTTCGGCGAGGACACCGCCGTACGGCGTCCCGTGGGCGACGGCCATCCCGTGCTGCGCTCGCATGTGCGCTCCGCGGTCGCGCCGCACGCCGACCACTGGTCCGCGCCCGTGGACCTGGCGCGCTTCGGCTACTTGACGGACCATCAGGTCACCGGGGCGGCGGTGCTGCCCGCGAGCCTGGTCCTGGACGCGGCGCTGGCCGCGGCCCGGACGCGGCTGGGCCCGGACACGACCGTGGCCGATCTGCACCTGACCCGGCTGACCGCGCTGCCCGACCGCTGCGACGCGGACACCGTGCAACTGGTCCTGCTGCCCGAGACCGCGGAGACCGGCTCGCTGCGCCTGTTCACGCGCGGCGGCGAGGACGACGACTGGGCGCAGGCCGCGCACGGCTCCTACCACCGCGCCTCCGACCCGTCCGGCGCCGACCCGCTCTCCGAGGTGCGGGCCCGGTGCTCCACCGCCGTCGAGGCCGGCGACCACTATGCGGCGATGCGCCGGTCGGGACTGTTCTGCGGCCCCGCCTTCCAGGGCGTCGGCGAACTGTGGCGGGGATCCGGCGAGGCCCTCGCCCGGCTGCGTGACCGGGCGGAACTGACCGACGACTTGAGCGCCCATCCTGTCCATCCGGCGGTGCTGGACAGCGCCTTGCAGGCGTTGGGCGCGGCCCTGGGCGAAGTGCAGGGGAGCGCCACGTATCTGCCGGTGCGCGTGGGCGGGTTCACCCTCCTCGCCGAGCGCGCCGCGCCTCGGTGGGCCCATGCCTCGGTCGCCGCGCCGGAGGCGGACGCCGACGAGATCACCGGGGCCGGCGTCGTGCTGTACGACGACTCGGGCGCTGTCGTCGGGGAGTTGACCGGGGTCGCTCTGCGGCGCGTGCACGGTAAGGACGCCGGGGATCCTGCGGGCCGGGACCTGTACCGCGTCGCCTGGGACGAGGCCGAAGCCGTCGGTCCGGGTCAGGCCGGGCGGTGGCTGCTGTTCGCCGACCGGGGCGGCGTCGGAGGTGGCATCGCCGGCGCGCTCACGGCACGCGGCGGCACCTGCGTGACCGTCACCGCCGGGACCGCCTGCCGAGTCACGGAACCCGGCCGCTACGAGATCGAC
Source organism: Streptomyces cinnabarinus (assembly GCF_027270315.1). Taxonomy (NCBI): domain Bacteria; kingdom Bacillati; phylum Actinomycetota; class Actinomycetes; order Kitasatosporales; family Streptomycetaceae; genus Streptomyces; species Streptomyces cinnabarinus. The sequence continues at coordinate 8,540,455 of NZ_CP114413.1, forward strand.
CCCGACAGCCCGGAGCACCTCGCCGCCCTGCTGGCCGACCTTGGGGACCGCGTCGACGGGATCGTGGACGCCCGGACCCTGGATCTCGAACTCACCGAGGACGCCACCCCCGAGGAGGTCCTCGCCGCGCACGACGCCGCCTGCGTCCCCGCTCTGCGTCTTGTACAGCAACTCGCCCCGCTCGATTCAGCGCCCCGCCTCGTGCTGCTCACCCGGGGCGCCCAGCAGGCCGAGGAGGGTGACCGGACCGCCGTGGCCCAGGCCGCGCTGTGGGGTCTGGCCCGGGTCGTCAAGCTGGAGCACGGCGAACTGCGCCCGGTGATCATCGATTTGGACCCCGCCCACCCCCGGGACGAGGCCGAGCGGATCGTGGACGAGTTGCTGCGTCCCGGCGACGACGACCAGGTCGCCCTGCGCGCCGGAACCCGCCGCACCCCGGCGCTGCGGCCCTGGACGGGCGGCGGCACGGCCGGGGAGCAGGTGCGGCGCTGGCCGTTCGACCCGGCCCGCGACGGCAACCACCGCATCCTGGCGGCGCGTCCGGGCATGCTGTCGAGCCTGGGCCCCACCCAGTGGCACCGCACACCGCCCGGCCCCGGCCAGGTGGAGATCGAAGTGGCCGCGGCCGGGCTGAACTTCAGCGATGTGCTCAAGGCCATGAACACCTACCCGGGCGCCGAGGGCATCGTGCCGCTGGGCGCCGAGTGCGCGGGCCGGATCAGCGCGGTCGGTGAGGGCGTGACCCGGGTCCGGGTGGGCGACGCGGTGATGGCCGTCGGCGCGCACGGCATGGCCGCCTTCACCACCGTCAGCGGCGCGCTGGTCGCCCGGCGGCCTCAGGGACTGACCCCCGAACAGGCCGCCGCCGTGCCCATCGCGTTCCTCACTGCCGTGCACGCCCTGGAGCAACTGGCCCGCCTCCGCAAGGGCGAGACGGTGCTCATCCACTCCGCCACCGGAGGAGTCGGCCTCGCTGCCCTCCAGGTCGCCCAGCGGTGCGGGGCTCAGGTCTTCGCCACCGCGGGCAGCGAGGAGAAGCGCGAGCTGTTGCGCTCGCTGGGTGTGGAGCACGTGATGGACTCCCGCTCCCTGGCCTTCGCCGACGAGATCACCCGTGCCACCGACGGGCGGGGCGTCGATGTGGTCCTCAACTCGACGACCGGTGAAGCACTGGCGCGCAGCATGCGACTGCTCGCCCCCGGCGGCCGGTTCGTGGAGATCGGCAAGCGCGACATCTTCGACGACAGCCACATCGGCCTGGGCTTCTTCAAGGACAACCGGGCCTTCTTCGCCGTGGACCTGGAGCAGACCATCCGCGAGCGGGACGAGCTGATCGCCGAACTCCTCGACGAGGTCGGACAGGGCTTCGAGCGAGGGGAGTTCACCGCGCTGCCGGTGACCGTCCACCCCTACGGCGAGGCCGCCGCCGCCTTCGCCACGATGGCCAGGGCCCAGCACATCGGCAAGCTGGTGCTGCGGCCAGAGGGGCGGCAACTGATCACCAGGGGACCGGACTTGGCTCCCGTCCGGCCTGACGCGAGCTATCTGATCACCGGTGGTCTGGGTGCTCTGGGCCTTGAGACCGCCCGCTATCTGGTGGCTCAGGGGGCCCGGCACCTGGTGCTGGTCGGTCGCAGTGCGCCGTCGGCCGAGGCCGAGCGGGCCGTCACCGAACTGCGGGCCGCGGCCGAGGTCAGCACCGTCAGCGCCGATCTGTCCCGGTACGACGACGTGGCGGACGTGATGGCCCGGATCGACGCCGACAGACCGCCGCTCGCCGGTGTCGTACACGCCGCCGGCGTCCTCGACGACGGGCTGCTGACCGGACTCGACCCGGACCGGTTCCGTGCCGTCGCCGCGCCCAAGTCCGTCGCCGCCTGGCATCTGCACCGCGCCACGGCCGGGCGCGACCTGGACTTCTTCGTCCTGTACTCCTCCGCCGCCGCGGTCCTCGGCTCGCCCGGCCAGGGCAACTACGCCGCCGCGAGCGCCTTCGTCGATGCCCTCGCCCACCACCGCAGGTCCCGCGGCCTGCCCGCGCTGAGCATCGACTGGGGCCCCTGGGCCGAGATCGGCCTGGCGGCCCGGCCCGACCGCGGGGCCGCCCTGTCCGCCCGCGGTGTGCGGAGCATCATCCCCGAGCAGGGCATCGCCACCCTGGACTGGCTGCTGCGCGGTTCCGCGACGCAGCTCTGCGTGCTGCCGCTGGACCGCGACGGGCTGAGCGGCCACACCGGCGGGGGACTGCTGGGCACCCTCGCCGTGGACTCCGGCCGCGCCGAGGCCGGAGCGCGCGGGCAGGACGACGTACGCCGCCGGATGCTCGCCGTCGAACCCGGGCGCCGCCGCCGGGCGGTGCTGCTCGACCACTGCCGCACCCTGGCCGCCCGCGTCGTGGGCGCCGAACCGGCGAGCGTCGACACCAGCGCCCCGTTCACCGCCATGGGCTTCGACTCGCTGCTCGCCCTGGAACTGCGCATGGGCCTGGAGACCACCCTCGGGGTGTCCCTGCCGACCACCGTCACCTGGCGCTTCCCGGCCATCGACAAACTCGTGCCCTTCCTCGCCGAGCGCATGGAGATCGAGCTGGAGTCGGTTGCGGCGGCCGCGCCCGCGCCCATTCCCGCCGCCCTGGAACCCGCCGTGGACGACGGGTCACCGGACCTCGACACGATGTCGGCCGCCGAGCTCGAAGCCCTGCTGCTGGCCAAGACGAACCAGATCGACGAAGGGGGTCAGCGATGACGGGACCGGAACAGGGCGGCACTTCGGCCGACACCCTCAGGCGCGCCTATCTGACCATGGAGCGGCTCCAGCGCCGGATCGAGGAGTACGAGCGCGCGGGCGGCGAGCCGATCGCCATCGTGGGCGTGGGCTGCCGGTTCCCCGGCGGCGTCACCGACACCGACACCTACTGGCAGCTGCTCACCAGCGGGGTCGACGCCGTCCGCGACATCCCGGCGGACCGGTGGGACAACACGGCCTTCTACGACGAGGAGCGCGGCAAGGCAGGCGCGATCAACACCCGCAGCGGCGGATTCCTGGACCGTATCGACCGCTTCGACCACGACTTCTTCGGCATCTCCCGCCGCGAGGCCCTGGCCATGGACCCCCATCAGCGGCTGACGCTGGAGGTGGCGTGGGAGGCGCTGGAGAACGCCGGGCAGGCCCCGTCCGGGCTGGCGGGCAGCCGTACCGGCGTGTTCATGGGCGTGGCCAGTTCGGACCATGTGACCGCCCGGGTCCGCCGCCCCGAGGACATCACCGCCTACACCAGTTCCGGCGCCGCGCTCAGCTTCATCCCCGGCCGTATCGCCTACCTCCTCGACCTGCGCGGCCCCAACGTCGCGCTCGACACCGCCTGTTCCTCCTCCCTGGTCGCGGTGCACCAGGCGTGCCAGAGCCTGCGCACCGGCGAGTGCGACACGGCACTGGCCGGAGGCGTCAACGTGGTGCTCTCCCCGGTCCTGCTGATCTCCCAGTCGGCGTTCGGCTCGGTGTCCCGGCGGGGCCGCGCGAGCACCTTCTCCGACGACGCGGACGGCTACGTACGGGGCGAGGGGTGTGGGGTCGTCGTCCTCAAGCGGCTCTCCGACGCCGTGCGCGACGGGGACCGCGTCCTCGCCATGGTCCGCGGGGGAGCGGTCAACCAGGACGGCCGCAGCTCCGGCATCACCGCCCCCAACGGCGCCGCCCAGCGCGAGGTGTACCGGGCCGCCCTCGCCGCCAGCGGCGTCGCACCGCACCAGGTGGGACTGATCGAGACGCACGGCACCGGCACCCGGCTCGGTGACCCCATCGAGGCCGAGTCGCTGGCCGATGTCTACGGGCGGCCCGACGGCCCGCCGGTGTACCTGGGCGCCGTGAAGACCAACTTCGGGCATCTGGAGGCCGCGGCCGGAGCCGCCGGACTGATCAAGGCCGCGCTGTGCCTGGCCCACGGCACGATCCCGCCCAACCTGCACTTCACCCGGCTGAACTCGAACATCTCCTTCGAGGGCACGACCTTCACGGTGCCGACCCGGGTCACCGACTGGCCCGAGCCGGACGACTCGCCGCGCTTCGCCGCCGTGAGCAGTTTCGGGCTCAGCGGCACCAACGCGCATCTGATCCTGGAGCAGGCCGGGCCCGCCGCCGCGCCGGCACCCGACGAGCGCCGCCCCGGGTCGGTCCTCGCCCTGTCCGCCCGCACCGAGACCGCCTTGACGAACCTCGCGGCCCGCTACCGGGACCGGCTCCGCACACCGGACGACGACTCCTCCCTCGCCGACCTGTGCCACTCCGCCGGCACCGGCCGCTCGCACTTCCGGCACCGGCTCGCCGCCGTGGGGGCGACCCGCGAGGAGGCCGCCGACCGGCTGGAGGCCTTCCTGCGCGGCGAGGACGGCCCCGGACTGGCCCACGACCAGGCCGAGGACACCGAGGTCGCCTTCCTCTTCACCGGCCAGGGCGCCCAGCGCCCCGGCATGACGCGCCGCCTCTACGAGACCCAGCCCACCTTCCGCCGGACCCTCGACGCCTGTGCCGAGATCCTCCGGCCGCTGCTGGAACGGCCGTTGCTGTCCGTGCTGTTCCCGGCCGACCCGGCGGACGCCCGGATCAATGACACCGCCTACGCCCAACCCGCCACGTTCGCCGTGGAGTACGCGATGGCGCAGCTGTGGCGGTCCTGGGGGGTCGAGCCGGCCGCCGTGATCGGCCACAGCTTCGGCGAGTGCGTGGCCGCCTGTGTGGCGGGTGCCATGTCACCGGCGGACGGTCTGGCGTTCACCGTCGAACGGGCCCGCATCATCGAGCAGTTCTGCAAGCCGGGCACGATGGCCGCGGTGTTCGCGCCGGAGTCGGAGGTAGCCGCCCGGATCGCGGACGACCTGGACCGGATCTCGATCGCCGCCGTCAACGGCCGGGCCAACACCACCATCTCCGGGGAACGCGACCTGGTCGAGGAGATCTGCGCCGAGTTCACCGCCCGCGGCGTCACCACCAAAGCGCTGCACATCGCCTCCGCGGGCCACTCGCCGCTGATGGACCCGGTGCTGGACCCCCTGCGAAAGGCCGCGCAGAAGATCGCCTTCAAAGCCCCGGCCATCCCGCTGGTCTCCAACGTCACGGGTGATCTGTGGCCCTGGGACCAGGCCCCCGACGCCGAACACTGGTGCCGTCACGTCCGGCGGACCGTGCGCTTCTCCGACGGTGTGCGGACCCTGCACGATCTGGGGTACCGGGCCTTCCTGGAGGTCGGTCCCGCGCCCACGCTGCTCGGGCTGGTCAGTGACGCCCTGCCGCCCGACCACGACGACCTCCTGCTGCCCAGCCTCCGCCCGAAGACCGACGACTGGGAGGTCCTGCTGCCGACGGTCGCGGCCCTCTACGCGCGCGGCGCCGGGATCGACTGGGCCGGTTTCGATCGCGACTACACCCGGGCCAGGACCACGCTGCCCACCTACCCCTTCGACCCCACCGACTGCTGGGAACCGCCCCGGTCCTGGCACCCCGGCGAGGCTCCCACCGAGACCCCCGTCGCGGCCGACGCCCCTCGGCAGGAGCCCGCGGCCCCGGCCCGGCGCCGCGGCAGGCGCCGCACCAGCCCCATCCCCACCGCCGAGGAACTGCTGAGCCTTGCCGAGGCGGAGCGACTGCCCACGCTCACCGCGCGGTTCGTCCTCGGCGTACAGCACGTGCTCGGCTCGGCGTCCGCCTCCGCCGGTCCGGACGAGTCGCTGACCGGGCTCGGCCTGGACTCGCTGATGGCCGTCGAACTGCGCAACGACATCCAGAACCGGCTCCAGGTCACCCTGCCGATCACCGAATTCCTCGGCGCGGCCACCATCCGCTCCGTGGCGGAAGGCGTCCTCGAACGGCTCAACTCCGACGACGCCGCCGCACCCGCCGAGGGCACCCCGAGCACCCCGAGCGCGCGAACCGCGCCGATCCGCCGCCGACGCCGCGCCGACGACAGGGCCGCCGCCGACGTACTGGCGCAACTGGGCGATGCCCCGACCGGCGAGGAACCACCGGCCACGCAGGGGGAGGACCGGCAGTGACCGACGATCTCGACGCACGGCTGGCCGCCCTGTCCCCGGAGCAACGGGCCCGGTTCGACGAGCTGATGGCCCGGCGCGAGGCGGCCGAGGACACTTTCCCGCTGTCCGTCCTGCAACGCGGCACCTGGTTCCTCGAACAGCTACGGCCGCACAACCCCGGCTACATCGTGCCCGGCGCCGTCCGCGCCGAGGGCCACCTGGACGCCGGCGTCCTGCGGGCGGCCGTCACCGAGATCGTGCGCAGGCACGAGGCACTGCGCACCACCTTCCGCGTCGACGACGGCACCCCGGTCCAGGTCGTCCACCCCGAACCGACCGTGGACTTCCAGGAGACCGACCTGCGCGGCGACGACCGCACCGCCGCAGACCGGCAGCGGCACCTCGACGAGGCCCTCACCGAGCCCCTCGACATCACGACCGGACCGCTGCTGCGGGTACGGCTGCTGCGCACCGGCCCCGCGGAGTCGGTGCTCGTGACCGCCACGCACCATCTGATCTCCGACCGCTGGTCCACCGCGGTGTTCCTGACCGAACTGACCGAGCTCTACGAGGCGTTCGCGGCCGGCCGCCCCTCACCGCTGCCCGAGCTGGAGATCCAGTACGGCGACTTCGCGGACTGGCAGCACCGGCAACTGGCCGACGGGGCCTGGGAGGAGGATCTGGCGTACTGGCTGGACCACCTCGATGGCGCCCCGACCGCGCTCGACCTGCCCACCGACCGGCCCCGCCCCGCCGTACAGGGCTTCGACGGCAGCTTCGTCCCCGTCGAGCTGACGCCCGCCCTCATGCGCGAGCTGGGCGCCCTGGCCGGACGGCACGGCGCCACCCCGTACATGGCCCTGCTCGCCGTGCTCCAGATCCTCCTGCACCGCCACAGCGGTCAGGACGATCTCGTCGTGGCGGTACCCGTGGCACAGCGCGACCGCGCCGAAGTCGAGCCGCTCATCGGCTACTTCGTCAACACCATGGCGATCAGAACCGACCTGGGCGCGAACCCCGCCTTCACCACCGTCCTGACCCGGGTCCGCGACGCCTGCCTCGGCGCCTACGCCCACCAGGGCGTCCCCTTCGAACTCGTGGTGGCGGCACTCAAGCGGCCCCGCGACCTCAGCCGCCCCCCGCTCGCCCAGATCAGCTTCAGCTACGGCCGCGAGCCCGTGCCGCCCCGGCCGCTGGGCGGTGCCCGTGTGACCCGACTGCCGGTCAACAGCCAGGGCGCACGCTTCGACCTCGAACTCCAGGCGTTCGACACCGACGGGGGGCTCACCGGCTGGTTCGAGTACGACCGGGATCTGTTCGACGAGGCGACCGTCGGGCGCCTGGCCGCCCGCTTCCGCCGCCTGGCCGAACAGGCCGCGGCCCGTCCCGACACCACCGTGGACGACTTCGAACTGCTCGACGAGGCCGAACGGCAACTGGTCCTCGGCGAGTGGAACGCCACGGAACACGACTGGGGAGCGGCCGGCTGGGTCCACCAGGGCTTCGAGGAGCAGGTCCGCCGCCACCCGGACGCGGTGGCGGTGCGGTACGACGGCCGGTCCCTGACCTACGACGCGCTCAACCGCCGCGCCAACCGGCTCGCGCATCTGCTGCGCGACCACGGCGTGGGCCCGAATGCCGTCGTCGGCGTCGCCGTGGAACGCTCCCTGGAGCTGGTGGTGTGTCTGCTGGCCGTACTCAAGGCGGGCGGCGCCTACACCCCACTGGACCTCGACCTGCCGCCCGCGCGGCTGGCGGCCATCGCCGAGGACGCCCGGCCACCGGTCGTGCTCACCCACGGCCCGGCCCTCGACCGGCTGCCCCCGCTCGACTGCCCGGTGCTCGACGTGGACGGCCTGGCCACCGAACTGGCCGCGCGGCCCGACCACGACCCCGGCGTCGTCCTGGACGGCGAGGACCTGGCGTACGTCATCTTCACCTCGGGCTCCACCGGCCGCCCCAAGGGCGTGATGAACGTCCACGCCGCGCTGCGCAACCGGCTGCTGTGGATGCAGGACACCTACCGCCTCGACGCCTCCGACCGGGTGCTGCAGAAGACGCCGTTCTCCTTCGACGTCTCGGTGTGGGAGTTCTTCTGGCCGCTGATGACCGGAGCCACTCTCGTCGTCGCCCGCCCCGGAGGCCACCGGGACAGCGGTTACCTGGCCCGGATCATCCAGGACGAGGACATCACCACCCTGCACTTCGTCCCGTCCATGCTCCAGGTCTTCCTCACCGAACCGGTCGAGAAGTGCACCGGCCTGCGCCGGGTCATCTGCAGCGGCGAGGAGCTGACCCGCGACCTGCACGACCGCTTCCTCGCCCGCTCCGAGGCCGAACTGCACAACCTCTACGGGCCCACCGAGGCCGCCATCGACGTCACCTCCTGGCACTGCCGCCCCGACGCCACCGACCGGCGGCCCGTCCCGATCGGCCACCCCATCACCAACACCCGCCTCCACGTCCTCGACCGGCGCCTGCGCCCCGTGCCGGTCGGCGTGCCCGGCGAACTCCACATCGGCGGCCGGGGCCTGGCCCGCGGCTACCTGGGCCGCCCCGACCTGACCGCCGAACGGTTCATCGACGACCCCTTCCTGCCCGGCGAACGCCTCTACCGCACCGGCGACCTGGTGCGGCACCGGGCCGACGGCGCCCTGGAGTTCCTCGGCCGCCTCGACCACCAGATCAAGCTGCGCGGGCTGCGCGTCGAACTCGGCGAGATCGAAGCCGTCTTGACGACCCACGAGTCGGTCCGGGAAGCCGTGGTCGTCGCCCGCGAACACGCACCCGGCGACGTCCGGCTCGCCGCATACGTGACCCCCGCAAGCGACACCGCCCCGGCCGCCGGTGACCTGGCCGCTCATCTGCGGCTGCGGCTCCCGGAGTACATGGTCCCGGCCTCCTTCACCGCACTGGAGCGGCTCCCGCTGACCCCCAGCGGCAAGACCGACCGCAAGGCCCTCCCGGAGCCCCCGTCCACCCGGCCCGACCTCCAGGCCCGCTTCGTCGCACCGCGCGACGAGCGCGAACAGGCCCTCGCCGAGCTCTGGCGGAGCCTGCTGGGCGTGGAACGCGTGGGCCTGCACGACAACTTCTTCGACCTCGGCGGGCACTCACTGCTCCTCGCCGAGTTCCGGACGGTCCTCGCGGCCTCGCTCGGCCACGAGCTGACCATGGTCGAGCTCTTCCAGCACCCCACGGTCGGATCGCTCGCCGAGTACCTCGGCCGGACCCCGACAGCGGGGGACAGCCCCGCGCACGGCGGCCGCGAGCGCGCCGAGAACCGTCGTCAGTCCCGCAACCGGCGGCAGCGAGCGGCCGAACGCCGGGCTCTTTCCCGCGAAGACAGGTGAACACGTGTCAGAGCCTCAGCACGAGCAGGAGCGCGACCTGGAACGGGTGGCCGTCATCGGCATGGCGGGCCGCTTCCCGGGCTCCCCGGACATCGAGACCTTCTGGACCGACCTCGCGGCGGGCCGGGAAGGCATCACGGCCTTCACCGACGACGAGTTGACCGGGGTCGACCCCGCACTGCTGGAGCGGGACGACTACATCCGGGCCAAGGGGTTCCTCGCGGACGCCGACCTGTTCGACGAGGGCTTCTTCGGCTACAGCCCCCGCGAGGCGGAGGTCATGGACCCGCAGCACCGGGTCTTCCTCGAATGCGCCTGGCAGGCCCTGGAGTCGGCCGGAATCGACCCCCAGCGCTTCGAGGGCCGCATCGGTGTCTTCGCCGGGGCGGGCTTCAACTCGTACCTGGTGCTCAACCTGATGAACAACCGGCCCGTCCTGGACTCGGCGGGCATGTACCAGGTCCTGCTCGGCGGCGACAAGGACTTCCTGGCCACCCGGACCTCGTACAAGCTCGGCCTCAAGGGTCCCGGTGTCACCGTGCAGACCGCCTGCTCCACCTCGCTGACCGCCGTGCACCTGGCCTGCCAGAGCCTGCTCAACGGCGAGTGCGACATCGCCCTCGCCGGTGGGGTCGCGGTGTCCGCGCCCCTGCGCGGGGGCTATCAGTACGAGACCGGCGGCATCCTCTCCTCCGACGGGCACTGCCGCGCTTTCGACGCCGAGGCCTCCGGCACCGTCCCGGGCAACGGCGCCGGTGTGGTGGTGCTGCGCCGGCTCGCCGAGGCCCGTGAAGGCGGGGACACCGTCGACGCCGTCATCCTGGCCAGCGCCGTCAACAACGACGGCTCCCTGAAGGCCGGTTACACCGCACCCTCCGTCGACGGCCAGGCCGAGGTGATCGCCGAGGCGCTGGCCCTGGCCGACGTGGACCCGTCGACCGTCGGCTACGTCGAGACCCACGGCACCGGCACACCGCTCGGCGACCCCATTGAACTCGCCGCCCTCACCCGGGCGTTCCGCAGCAGCACCGACGAACAGGGCCACTGCGCGATCGGCTCGGTCAAGAGCAACGTCGGCCACCTGGACGCCGCGGCCGGCGTCACCGGCCTGATCAAGGCCGTCCTGGCGCTCAAGCACCGGGCCATCCCGCCGACCCTGCACTGCGAGACACCCAACCCCGAACTCGCTCTGGACACCAGTCCGTTCTACGTCAACACCGACCTGCGGCCATGGCCCCGCGCGGACGCACCGCGTCGAGCGGGCGTCAGCTCCTTCGGCATCGGCGGCACCAATGTGCACGTCGTCCTGGAGGAGGCGCCCGACCCTGCCGCGCCCTCCGGCCCCGGCCGTCCGGTGCGGCTGCTCGCCCTGTCCGGGAAGACACCGCAGGCGCTGACCGACAACGCCCGCCGCCTGGCCGAGCACCTCGAACGCCACCCGGACACCGACCTCGACGATGCGGCGTACACGCTGGCGTGCCGCAGGCAGCCCTTCGGCCACCGTGCTGTCGCGGTGGGAAACGGGGCGAAGGACCTCGTGGCGGCGCTGCGCTCCATCGGGTCCGGACCGGTGGCCGGTGAGCGTGCCCCGGTCGCCTTGCTGTTCCCCGGCCAGGGGGCCCAGTACGTGGGCATGGGTCGCGAACTGTACGACCAAGAACCGGTGTTCGCGGCCGAGTTCGACCGCTGCGCCGAGCTGTTCACCGAGCACCTGGGCCAGGACCCGCGTGCCCTGGTGTTCGCCCCCGACGGCTCGGAGCGGCTCACCCGCACCGAGTTCGCCCAGGCCGGCCTCTTCTGCGTCGAGTACGCCCTCGCCCGGCTCTGGGCGTTCTGGGGTGTGACACCGCGGGCCATGGCGGGGCACAGCGTCGGTGAGTTCGTCGCCGCCACGGTGGCCGGGGTGTTCTCCCTGCCGGACGCGGTGCGTCTGGTCGCCGCCCGCGGGCGGCTGGCGCAGTCGATGCCGGAAGGCGCCATGCTGTCGGTGTTCCTGCCCGAGGACGAGACGGCCGCGTGGCTGGGGGAGGGACTGTCGATCGCGGCCGTCAACTCCACCGCCCTGACCGTGGTTTCGGGCGGCGAGCAGGCCATCGACACCCTGGAGGCACGGCTGAAGGCGGCCTCCGTCACCTGCCGGAGACTGCACACCTCGCACGCCTTCCACTCGCCGGACATGACCGACGCCGTCGACCCCTTCACCGCCGAGGTACGGGCGGTCACCCTCAACGCCCCCCGCATCCCCTTCCTCTCCAACGTCACCGGCACCTGGATCACCGACGAGCAGGCCACGAGCCCCGAGTACTGGGGCACCCACCTGCGCCGACCCGTCCACTTCCGCGACGCCCTCGACGTCCTGCTCGCCGACCCGACCCTCGTCCCCCTGGAGGTCGGCCCCGGCCAGACCCTGGCCAACTTCGCCCGAGCCCACAGCGCTTGGGCCGACGACCGCACCGTCGCCGGCTCACTCCCGCACCCCGGCGACCGTACCGACGAGGTCACCCACCTGCTCAGCAACCTCGGCACGCTGTGGAACGCCGGGGTGGACGTGGACTGGGCGGCCTTCCACGCGGAGGAGCACCGCCGCCCGGTACGCCTGCCCGGGTACGCCTTCCAGCGGCGGCGCTTCTGGGTGGAGCCCGAGGTGGACCGGAGGACCGCGGTCCGTCAGGAGACCTCGGTGGCCGACTGGTTCGCCGCCCCCGGCTGGACCCGCCTGCCGTTCACGCCGGAACCGCAGGACGGTGCGCCCGGAGCGGTCTGGGTGCTGTTCGGGGCAGGGCTGCCCCTCGGGCGGGCCCTCGCGGCACGGCTGACGGCCGAGGGCGAGCGGGTCGTTCCCGTGAACGCCGACGTCGAGCCAGCCAACCGCGAGCAACTGGCCGCACTCCTGCGGACCCCGGCCGTCGCGGAGGCGGACGCTGTCCGGCTGGTGCATCTGTGGAGCACGGCAACGGACCCGGACGACGGCCCCCCGACCGAGCAACAGGTCGACCAGGCCCGGCGGTTGGGCTTCGACAGCCTGCTCGCTCTCGCCCAGGCCCTCGCCGAGGTACGGCCCACGGCCCCCGTGAGGCTCGACGTGCTGTGCCGGGGCGTGTTCGCCGTGACGGGCGACGAACCGCTGCATCCCGAGAACGCCACCGTGCTGGGTCCGTGCACGGTCATCCCGCAGGAGATCCCCGGCATCACGTGCCGCGTTCTGGACATCACCGGCGTCGCCTCCGACGACCGCCTGGTCCGGGCTCTGCGCGCCGCGCCGCCCGACGAGCCCGAACTCGCCCTGCGCGGACGGCATTGGTGGCGCCGCGCCTTCGACCCGGTGCCGCTGGGCGACGCCGAGGGCACCGGCCTGCGCGACGGCGGCGGATACCTGATCACCGGCGGCCTCGGCGGTCTCGGTCTGGCGATGGCCGAGCACATCGCCGGCACCGTGGACCGGCCCGTGCTCGGTCTCCTCGGCCGCTCGGAGTTCCCCGCCGAGGCGACCTGGGACGCCTGGCTCGCCGCACACGACGAGCGGGACCCGGTCAGCGTCCGCATCCGGCGACTGCGGCACCTGACGGAGCTCGGCGCCCGGGTCGTCGTACTGCGGGCCGACGTCACCGACGAGGCACAGACCGCCCAAGCCGCCCAGCGCGTGCGGGACTTGGCGAGTGCCCTGCACGGCGTCGTGCACGCGGCGGGGCGGCCCTCGCAGGGCTTGATCCTCACCAAGTCCCGCGCCGAGGCCGATGACGTGCTCGCCGCCAAGACGCTCGGCACGCTGGTGCTGGACCGCGTCTGCCGCGACGACCGGCTGGACTTCCTCCTGCTCTGCTCCTCCGTCACCGCCCTGTTCGGCGGCCCCGGCCAGAGTGACTACGCCGCCGCCAACGCCTTCCTGGACGCGTTCGCCCAATGGAAGCGGCAGGTGAGCGACGTCCCGGTCACCGCCGTCGGCTGGGACACCTGGCGCGAGACCGGCATGGCCGCGGGGCTCTCGGACCGGTTCGGCGCGGGCGGCACCCCGACCGGGCACCCCCTGCTCCAGCGCCTGGTGCACACGGGCCCGCGGTCACGGACGTACTCCACCACGTTCAGCACCGCCGACCACTGGATCGTCGACGACCACCGGATCATGGGCCACGGACTCGTGCCCGGCACCGCCTACCTGGAACTCGTCCGGGCCGCCGGCGCCGAGCAGGCCGCCGGACGCGTCATCGAGATCGCGGACGTGCAGTACCTCACGCCCGTCGTCGTACCCGACGGGCAGACCCGTGAGGTCTTCACCACCGTCGAGGAGAGCGACGGCCGGTGGCGGTTCTCAGTGCGCAGCCGGAGTGCGGCGGGGCTCTGGACGGACCACGCCCTGGGGTCCCTCGACTTCGCGGAAGCCGGGTCCGGCATCGTGCGCGACCTGGCCGCGCTCAGGGCCGAGTGCGGCGTCACCCACGTCCTGGACACCCCCGAGACGATCACCGAGGGCCTGCGGCTCGACCGGTTCCAGCGCGGCGGGCCGATCGAGTTCTCCTTCGGCCCCCGCTGGGACTGCATGCGCCGCATCGAGGTCGGTCCCCGGCAACTGATCGCCACCCTCCGACTCGGCCCCGAGTACGCGGCGGACCTCGACGACCACCTGCTGCACCCCGCGCTCCTCGACGCCGTCGGCGGCACCGCCCGGGTCTACGCCACCGATACCTACTACCTCCCCTTCAGCTACCGCAGGCTGCGCGTCCACCACGGCCTGACCCCGACCGTCCACTGCCACGCACGGCTCAAGGAAACGAGCGACGCCACCGGCGAGACCATGACCTGCGACTTCGAGATCCTCGATCCGCAGGGCCGGGTACTGGTCGAGATCACGGACTTCACCATCAAGCGGATCAATGACGTGGAAGGGCTGCGCGAGCAAATCATCCGGACCTCGGCGGCCGACGAGCCCGACACCTCCGGCGGGGTGGTGCGCGTCCTCGGCGAGGGCATCAGCGAGCGGCAGGGCCAGGAAGCCTTCGCCCGACTCCTGGCCGCCTCGGAGCGGCCCGGGCACCTGCTGGTCTGCCACCGCGACGTGGCCGAGCTGCGCGAGCTGGCCCGCTCGCTGACCCCTGAGCTGCTGGCCCGGGAGATGGAACAGTTCGCGCCGCCCGGAGGTGTCCATCCGCGGCCCGACCTGGACACCCCCTACGTCGCACCGCGCACCGAGCGGGAGGAGACCGTGGCCGCCGTCTGGTGCGACATCCTCGGCCTCGAACAGGTCGGCGTCGACGACGACTTCTTCGCACTCGGCGGGCACTCGCTGGCCGCGGTCCGCATCGGCGCCCGGATCAAGGACCTGCTCGGCGTGGACCTGGACCTGCGGGCGTTCTTCGAGCGCCCCACCGTCGCCCACACGGTCACCCTGCTGACGGCCGGTCCTGACGCTCCGGCACCCGAGGACACCATCGACATCATCGACCGCGCCGAACCGGAATCGCTGGACGGCCTCTCCGACGAGGAGGTCGACGCCCAGCTCCGGGCCCTCCTGGCCGCCGAGGGAGAGCACTCATGAGCGCCCCGGTGGCGCTGGTCACCGGTGCCTCCCGGGGCATCGGGCGGGCCATCGCCGTACGACTGGCCAGGGACGGCTTCGACATCGCGCTGTGCTATGCCGCCCGCGACGACGCCGCCCGCGAGCTGGAGAAGGAGATCGGCGGCCTCGGCCGGCGCACCTGCGTCCGCCGTGCCGACGTCTCCGACCCGGCCGCCGTGGACGAACTGGTCGAGGACGCCGAGAACACGCTCGGCCCGCTCGACGCGGTCGTCGCCTCGGCCGCGGTGCTGCGGGACAACCCGCTGACCGTGATGGAGGACGACGACTGGCACGACGTACTGCGCACCAATCTCGACGGCGTCTATCACGTCTGCCGCTCCGCCATCGAAGGCATGGTCAGGCGCCGCCGGGGTGCGATCGTCGCCCTGTCCTCCGTCGCCGGCCTGCACGGCAACGCCGGTCAGACCAACTACGCCGCCTCCAAGGCGGGGATCATCGGCTTCACCCGCTCGCTGGCGCGTGAGGTGGGCCGCTACGGGATCCGCGCGAACGTGGTGGCACCCGGGTTCATCACCACCGACCCGGTGCTCGCCCTGCCCGAGACCGTGCGGGACGAATTCGCGCGGCGCATCGCGCTCGGCCGGTTCGGTCGCCCGGAGGAGGTCGCCGACCTCGTCTCCTTCCTGGTGTCGGACCGCGCCGGATACATCACCGGCGGCACCTTCCGGATCGACGGCGGCATGGGCTGACCCCGCCCGCATTCAGGGACCACCCCGAGCAACCGGCGCGGCCTCCGCCGCCGAGATCGACGATCAGGAGAACGACGCATGACCGACATCGACCTGACCGGCCTCACACCGGAGCAGAAGCGCGTGTTGCTGGCGGAGCGGCTGCGGCGCGCGGGCGAGGGGCGGGCCCCGGCGCGCAGGCGGCGCTTCGACGCGTCGTTCCCGCAGCAGCGCATGTGGTTCCTGGAGCAGCTCAACCCGGGCAGCGCCGCCTACAACATCCCGGCCGCGGCACGGGTGCACGGACCGCTCGACGTGGAGCTGTGGCGCCGCAGCCTCGCCGAGATCGTCCGCAGGCACGAGTCGCTGCGCACCACCTTCGACGAGGTCGACGGCGAGCCCGTGCAGGTCGTCCACGACTCCGGCGAGCTGGAGCTGACCGTCGTGGAGTGCGGGCACCTGCGCGGACCCGAAGGAGAGCCGGGCATCGTGGAGTTGGCCCGGCAGGAGTTCGCCCGTCCCTTCGATCTCGGCACCGGCCCGCTGATGCGGATGAGGTTCCTGCGTCTGGCCGACGACGAGCACGTCCTGCTGCTCACCATGCACCACATCGTCGCCGACCTGTGGTCGACGTCGGTGCTCTTCGGCGAGCTGATCGCCCTCTACCAGGGCCACCTCACCGGCACCCCGGCCGAACTGCCCCAACTGCCCGTCCAGTACGCGGACTACGCGGCCTGGCAGCGCAAGAAGCTGGCGGGCGACGGATTCGCGGCCGAGTTGGAGCACTGGCGCAAGACGCTGGAGGGCGCCCCGCCCGTCCTCGAACTGCCCACCGACCGGCCCCGGCCCGCCGTGCTCACCAGCGCCGGCGGCTCGCGGCCGTTCCACCTCCCGGCCCCGGTGATGAACGGCGTGCGCGAGCTGAGCCGCCGTACCGGTGTCACCCCCTTCATGACCCTCCTCGCCGCCTACGTCGTCCTGCTGCACCGCTACAGCAGGCAGGAGGACGTCGTCGTCGGCGTGCCGGTGGCCAACCGGGGCCAGTCGCAGGTCGAGCCGCTCATCGGGTACTTCGTCAACACCCTCGCGATCCGCAACGACGTCTCCGGCAACCCCTCCTTCACCGAACTCCTCGGCCGGGTCCGCCGCTCGGCCCTGGACGCCTTCGCCCACCAGGACGTGCCCTTCGAGCGGCTGGTGGAAGAGCTGTCCCCGGAGCGGGACCTGTCGCGCTCACCGGTCTTCCAGGTGTCGTTCGTGTTCCAGAACATCCCGGTGCCCGAGTTCGACGTCGCCGGACTGCGCTTCGAGCTGCTGGAGGTGGCGAGCTCCACCGCGCGGTTCGACCTCGAACTCCAGGTGTTCGAGCGGGACGAGGAGCTGGGCGGCTGGTTCGAGTACAACACCGAGCTGTTCGACGCGGCCACCGTCGACCGGATGGGCGGCCACCTCAAGGTGCTCCTGGACAACCTCCTCGCCGACCCCGAACAGGCCGTCCTGGACGTCCCGTTGATGACCGAGGCCGAGGAGCGCGCACAGCACCAGGAGCGGGAGGACACCCGAGCCGAGTGGCCCGACGAGGCGCTCACCCACCAGCGCGTCGCGCGGCAGGCGGCCCTGAGGCCGGACACGGAGGCGGTGTACTGCCAGGGGGAGACGCTCACATACGCCCGCCTGGACGCCGCCGCCAACCAACTGGCCCGCAGGCTCAAGCGGCTCGGTGTCGGACGGGACGTCATGGTCGGGGTCTGCCTGGAACGCTCCCTCGACATGGTCGTGGCCGTGCTGGCGGTGCTGAAGGCGGGCGGCGCCTATGTGCCGGTCGATCCGAAGCTGCCCGAGGACCGCATGGCGTTCATGATCGAGGACGCCGGGCTGCCCGTGGTGATCACGCAGAGTTCGGTGGCGCCGAACCTGCCCGAGTCTCCGGCGACGGCGCTGTGCGTGGACGAGCTGCGCGAGGAGATCGCCGCCGAGTCCGCCGAGGCCCTCGACGAGCCGGTGGCACCCGAGGACCTCGCCTACGTCATTTACACCTCGGGCTCGACCGGCCGCCCCAAGGGCGTCCAACTCCCGCACCGCGCCCTGCGCAACCTGTTCCGGGCGATGAAGCAGTGGCCCGGCATCGACGCCGACGACAGCCTGCTCGCCGTCACCACACTCTCGTTCGACATCGCCACCCTGGAGCTGCTGCTGCCGCTCGTCGAGGGCGCCCGCGTCGTGCTCGCCACCCGCGAAGTGGCCACCGACGGCAAGCTGTTGGCCGACGAGATGGCCGCCACCGGCGCGACCATGATGCAGGCCACCCCCTCCACCTGGCGGATGCTGCTCGACGCGGGCTGGCCCGGGCGCCCCGGACTGCGCGGCCTGATCTGCGGCGAGGCCCTGCCGCCCGACCTGGCGCGCCGACTGCTGGCCAAGGGCGTGGACCTGTGGAACATGTACGGACCGAGCGAGACCACCATCTACTCGCTGGGCACCCGGATCACTGACGACACGATCACCATCGGCCGGCCGATCGCCAACACCGAGGTCCACATCCTCGACCCCGAGGGCCGCCCGGTGCCGCCCGGTGTCCCCGGTGAACTGTGCATCGGCGGCGCCGGACTGGCTCGCGGCTACCTCGACCGGCCGGAACTGACGGCGAAGCAGTTCATCACCAACCCCTTCGAGTCGGACCTCGCCGACCGGCTCTATCGCACCGGCGACCTGGTACGGCGCCGGGTGGACGGCACCGTCGACTACCTCGGCCGCCTCGACCACCAGGTCAAGCTGCGCGGCTACCGGATCGAACTCGGCGAGATCGAGTCGGTGCTGATGTGGCAGGAGTACATCCGCGACTCGGTGGTCGTGGTGCGCGAGGACCAGCCGGGCGACCGGCGCCTGATCGCCTACGCGGTGCCGGACCCGGAGGCGGGCACCACCGACGACCTGCGCCGCCGACTACGGGCCGCGCTCTCCGACAAGCTCCCCGACTACATGGTCCCGTCCGCGTTCGTGTTCCTCGACGCCTTGCCCCGCACCCCGAGCGGAAAGACCGACCGAGGCGCACTGCCCGCCCCCGAGCCGGGCCGAGGCACCCGCGCGGCCACGGCGTACGTCGCGCCCCGCGACGCCGAGGAGAAGACCCTGTGCGAGCTGTTCGCCCAGGTGCTGAACGTGCCCAGGGTGGGCATCGACGACAGCTTCTTCGCCCTGGGCGGGCACTCGCTGCTCGCCACCCGGCTGACCGCGCGGATCCGTGCCACGCTCGGCACCGAGGTGCCGGTGCGCGCCCTCTTCGAGCGGCAGACCGTCGCCGGACTCGCCGAACTGCTGCGGCAGGGCGGCGGCGTTGAGCGGCCCGCCCTGACTCCGCAGACCCGCCCCGACCCGCTGTCACTGTCCTTCGCCCAGCGACGGCTCTGGTTCCTGCACCAGATGGAGGGCCCTTCACCGACGTACAACCTCCCCTTGGTGCTGCGCATGACCGGTGAGGTGGACGTCGACTGTTTGCGGGCCGCCCTCGCCGACGTCGTCACCCGCCACGAGGCCCTGCGCACCGTCTTCCCGGACACAGGTACGACGGCGTACCAGCACATCCTCGACCCGGATCAGGCGCGCCCCGCGCTCCCGGTCACCGAGGTCGACGAAGCGGGCCTCGACGCCGCCGTGGCCGCCGCCGTCCGGCACACCTTCGACCTGACCTCCGAACCCCCGCTGCACGCCGAGCTGTTCACCCTCGGCGCCGACACGCATGTGCTGGCCGTCGTCGTCCACCACATCGCGGCCGACGGCTGGTCCCTGGCACCGCTGCGGCACGACCTGGCGACCGCCTACCGGGCCCGGCTGGAAGGCCGGGCACCCGCATGGGCGCCGCTGCCCGTGCAGTACGCCGACTACACCCTGTGGCAGCAGCGGTACCTCGGCGCACAGGACGACCCGGCCAGTGTCTGGTCGCGGCAACTGGACCACTGGCGCGGCGCGTTGGACGGCCTCCCGGAGCGGCTCGCGCTCCCCGTCGACCGGCCGCACCCCGCCGAGGCGTCCCACGACGGCGACACCCTCACCTTCCGCTGGGAAGCCGACCTCCACCAGGGCCTGGCCCGCCTGGCCCGCGACTGCGACGTCAGCCTCTTCATGGTCCTCGACGCGGCCCTCGCGGTCCTCCTCGGCCGCCTCGGCGCCGGCAGCGACATCCCCATCGGCGTGGCGAGCGCGGGCCGCGACGACCAGGCCACCGAGAACCTCATCGGCTTCTTCGCCAACACCCTCGTCCTGCGCACGCGGGTGTCGGACGATCAGACCTTCCGCGAACTGCTCGCCGCGGTGCGGGAGAACACCCTCGACGCGCTCGCCCACCAGGACATCCCCTTCGAGGCCCTGGTGGACGACCTCCGGCCCACCCGGTCGGTGGCCCACCACCCCCTCGTACAAGTCATGCTGTCCTGGCAGACCGGCACCGACGAGACCTTGGACCTGCCCGGCATCGGGACCACACCCCTGGTGGCGGGCACCGGCACAGCCCGCATGGACCTGGTGTTCCTGCTGCACGAACGCCTCGCGGACGACGGCGCACCGGCCGGTATCGAAGGCGGTATCGAGTACAACACCGATGTCTTCGACCCGGAGACCGTGCGCACCATGGCCCGCCGACTGCGTCAGGTGCTGCTGGCGATGGTCGGCGACCCGGACCGGCCCGTCGGCGACCTCGACCTGCTCACCCCGGCCGAACGGCACCGCCTGCTGGAGGAGTGGAACGGCGAGATCGCCGAGGCGCCCACGGCCGGTCTGTCCGAACTGTTCGCGGCGCAGGCGGCCCGCACCCCCGACGCCGTCGCCGTCAGCCACGGCGACCAGCGGCTGACCTACGCCGAACTCGACGCGGCCGCGGACCGGCTCGCCGTACGCCTGCGCGCGCTCGGCGTGGGCGCCGACGGTGCCGAGGACGCGGTGTGCCTGCTGATGGACCGCTCACCGCGGCTGCCCGTCGCGATCCTCGCCGTGATCAAGGCGGGCGGCGCGTATGTGCCGTTGGACGCCCGCTATCCCGTCTCCCGTATGCGCATGATCGTCGAGGACACGAAGGCGGGCTTCCTGCTCGTCGACGGGACGGCGGACCCCGGCGTCGGAGCGACGCACGTGCTGGACGTCGCCGCCGATGACGGCGCGTACGTCGAGCCCTTGGACCTGCCGGACCGCGGGCCCGAGCGCATGGCGTACGTTATGTACACCTCCGGCTCCACCGGACGGCCGAAGGGCGTCGCGATCACCCACGGCAACGTGGCGAGCCTCGCCGCCGACCGCCAGTGGCGCGGCGGCCACCACGCACGCGTCCTCCTGCACTCCCCGATCGCCTTCGACGCCTCCACCTACGAACTGTGGGCACCGCTCCTCACCGGCGGCGAAGTGGTCGTGGCGCCGCCCGGAGAACTCGACCCGGACGTGCTCGTGCGCACGCTGCACGAGCACGACGTCACCGCTGCGTTCTTCACCACCGCGCTGTTCAACCTGCTCGTCGAGCGCGACCCGACGGCAGTGGCCGGGCTGCGTGAGGTGCTGTCGGGTGGCGAGATCCACGCGCCCGACGTCTTCGCCAAGGCCATGGCCGGCTGCCCGAACACCGCGTTCTACAACATCTACGGGCCGACGGAGACGACCACGTTCGCGCTGCTCCAGGACATCAGCGAGGTGACCGACGGCAGCCTGCCCATCGGCCTGCCCATGGACGACACCCGCGCCTACGTCCTCGACGAACGGCTGCGCCCGGTGCCCGTCGGCGTCCCCGGCGAGCTGTACCTCTCCGGCTGGGGCGTGGCCCGCGGCTACCTCGGGCAACCCGCCCTGACCGCACAGCGGTTCGTGGACTGCCCGTACGGCGCACCGGGGGAGCGGATGTACCGCACCGGCGACCTGGTCCGGCGCCGCGCCGACGGACGGGTCGAGTACCTCGGCCGCACCGACGACCAGGTCAAGATCCGCGGCTTCCGCATCGAGCCCGGCGAGATCCAGAAGACCCTCGGCTCGCACCCTGCCGTGACCGACGCCACCGTCCTCGTGCGCGAGAAGCCGTCCGGCGGCAAGGACCTCGTCGGCTACGCGGTCCTCGCCGACGGCACCCGGGCCGAACCCGCCGAACTGCGCGCGTACATCGCCGAACGGCTGCCGCAGTACATGGTGCCGGTCGCGGTCGTCCTGCTCGACGCGTTCCCGATGACCGCCAACGGCAAGATCGACCGACGCGCCCTGCCCGCGCCCGACTTCGCCGCGGACACCGGCTCCCGCGCGCCGGCGAGTGCGGCCGAGCGGATCCTGTGCGCGGTGTTCGCGGAGATCCTCCAGGTGCCCGAAGTCGGCCCGGAGACCGGCTTCTTCGACCTGGGCGGCGACAGCATCCAGGCCACCCAGCTGGTCGCCCAGGCCCGCACAGCAGGTCTTGTGTTCACCGTCCGGGACGTGTTCACCCAGCAGACCGTTGCGGGCATCGCCCAGGTGGCCCGCCCGGCCGACGACGACACCGGGGCGGGCGTCGAAGACATCGGCACCGGCGAGATCCCGTTGCTGCCCGTCGTGGAGCGGCAGCGCCGACTCGGCGGCTCGGTGGTCGGCTTCGACCTGTCGGCGACCGTGGGCCTGCCGCCCGACATGGACGAGGACCGGCTCACCGCGGCGCTCCAGGCCGTGGTCGACCGGCACGACGCGCTGCGCCTACGGCTGGTCACCGGACCCGAGGGGCAGTGGACGCTGCACGCCGACGAGCCCGGATCGGTGCGGGTCGCGGACCTCCTGCGCCGCGTGGACATCAGCGCGCTGACGGACGCGGCGGCGCGGGCCCTGATCGCCGAGGAGACGGCCGCCGCCAAGGAGCGGCTCGACCCGGCCGGGGGCGCGATGCTCCGGCCGGTGTGGTTCGACGCGGGCGCCGGGCACCCGGGCCGACTGCTGCTCGCCGTGCACCACTTCGCCGTGGACGGCGTGTCCTGGCGCATCCTGCTCACCGACCTCGCCGCCGCCTGGGACGCCGTGAGCGCCGGTCGCGAACCGCTCCTCGCACCGGTGGTGACCTCGCTGCGCGGCTGGGCGGCCCGGCTGACCTCCGAGGAGAGCATCGCCCGGCACCGCGCCGAACTGCCGCTGTGGCAGGGCGTCCTGCGCGACGCCGTCCCCCTGGTCCCCGGCGAGCTGGACGCGCACCGCGACATCACCGGCGCCGAAGGGCGGCTGACGCTGACCCTGCCCGCCGAGGACACCGCGCCCTTGGTCGGCCGGGCACCCACGGTGCTCCGCAGCGGCATCCAGGACGTCCTGCTGACCGCCTTCGGACTCGCCGTCGACCACTGGCGCGCCCGCCGCCTCGGCACCGACAGCGCCCCGGTGGTCCTGGACCTGGAGAGCCACGGCCGCCATGAGCACCTGGCGGACGGAACAGACCTGTCCCGCACCGTGGGCTGGTTCACCGGCGTCCACCCGGTCCGCCTCGACTGCGGCGCTCTGAGCTGGGACGAAGTGACGCAGGCAGGCGCCGGGTTGGCCACCGCGATCACCCGCACCAGGGCCCAGCTGCGGTCCGTCCCGGAGCACGGCCTCGGCTACGGCCTGCTGCGCCACCTCGACCCCGACAGCGCACGGCACCTGGCCGAACTGCCCACACCCCAGGCGCTGTTCAACTACCTCGGCCGGGTCCCCGTCACCGACGAGGAGAAGCCGTGGTTCCCGCTGCGGGACGACACCGCCCCCGGCGCCACCGCCGCCCGGCCCCTGCCGTACCCGCTCGAAGTCAACGCCGTCACCCAGGACGGACCGGACGGCCCCCACCTGGTCGCCAACTGGAGCTGGGCGCCCTCGCTGCTCACCGAGGACGAGGTGCGCGAGCTGGCGGACGCCTGGTTCGAGGCGCTGCGCGCCATCGGCCGCTGCGCCCGCGCGGTGGAGGCCGGAGCCGTCGAGCTGCCCGGCTCCGACAGCGAGCGAGCCGCGGCCGCGGACGCCGCCGACCTGCTGCACGCGCCGATCCCCAAGGCCGACCGCGGCGACGGCACCGGACTGTCCTTCGGCCAACTGGAGTTCCTGCTCCAGCCGGTGGGCCCCGACCACGCCCACCACGCCGTCATCACCGCCTGGCGCCTGCGCGGCACACTCGACGCCCCAGCCCTGCGCCGTGCCCTGGACGACCTCGTCGCCCGGCACGACATCCTGCGCACCCGATACGTCCAACAGGGCTCGGCCACCGTGCAGTTCGCCGACGGCAGGCCCACCTGGCCGCTCGACACGGTCGATCTGCGCGGGCAGGAGGCCCAGCAGGAAAGGCTGCGCGAACTGCTCACCGCGCAGACCCAGGCCCCGTACCGCATCGAGGACGGCAACCTGGTCCGCGGCCTGCTCATCCAGCTCTCGGACGACGAACACGCGTTGATCCTCGTCGCCCACCACATCCTCGTCGACCACTGGGGCTTCCTGGTCATCGCGGGCGAACTGGCCGAGCTGTACGCGGCCCACTCCACGGCCCGGCAGCCGAGGCTCCCCGACGTGATGGTGCAGCACCTGGACTACGCGGCCTGGGAGCAGGACCTGCTGACCTCGGGCGCGCTCGACGAGCACGTCGTGCACTGGCGCGGCGAGCTGGACGGCGCCGCCCGCACCCTCGACTTCTCGGCGCCCGCCCACCAGTTGGACGACTTCGTCCAGGGCTACAGCCACGGCGTCGTGATCGACGCGGAGGTCATGGGGGCGGTGCGGGAAGCCGCCCGCCGTGAGGGCGTCACCCTCTTCATGATGCTGATGTCCGCGTTCCACGTGCTGCTGCACACCTACTCGGGCGCGACCGACATCGCGGTGAGCCACCCCTTGGCCGGCCGTGAACGCCCAGAGAGCAAGTCGATGGTCGGCCCGTTCATCAACGTTGTCCTCAACCGCTCCCGGCTGGCGGACGACCCGACCGTCGGCGAACTGATCCAGCGGGTCCTGCGCGCCGAACTCGACGCGTACTCGCACCAGAACGTGCCACTGCGCGCCCTCGTCCACGACGGCGTCATCGGCGACGGCAACCAGACGCCCCTGCGCGTGATGCTCAACCTCCTCGGCGTACCGAGCGACGAACTGGCCCTGGAGGGGCTTCAGGTGGAGCCTCTCGACGTGCGGGTCGGCGACGAGAGCCCGCTGCCCGGCCTGGTCATCGCCATCGAGCCGCACAACCTCGACCTGTACCTGGTGGCCCGCGAGGTCGAGGGCGAACTGCGCGGCCTGTGGGTGTACTCACCGGACCGCATCGCACCGGCCGTCATGGGCGCCCTGGTGCGCCAGTGGCCGAAGGCCCTCGAACTCGTCGCCGACCACCCTGAACTGACGGTCTCTCAACTACGCGCCCGCCTCCGGGCCGCCTGAACCCTCACCCGACCCGGATCCACCGACCGCGGAATGAAGGAAGACATGACGGAGAAGACCTGCCCCATCACCAACGGCCTGCCCACGCTCCGGGAGCGGCCGTTCGACCCGCCGCAGGTGCTGCGCGCCGAGGGCCCGATCTGCCGGATGGCCTTCCCCGACGGCCACGAGGGCTGGCTCGTCACCAGCTACCGGTACGGCCGGGAGATCCTCTCCGACAAGCGGTTCAGCTCGGCCGCCACGCACAAACACCTCGCGTTCCCCTCCGACCGCGCCCAGGACATGGGGGAGGGCATCCCGGGCCTGTTCGAGCACATGGACCCGCCGGAGCACACCAAGTTCCGCAAGCTCCTGGCCGGCCAGTTCACCCTGCGCCGGATGCGCGCGCTCACCCCGCGCATCGAGGAGATCACCGCACAGTACGCCGAGGCGATGCTGCACAAGGGCCCGCCGGCCGACCTGGTCGCGGACTACTCGGTGCCGGTGTCCTCGCAGGTGATCTGTGAGCTGCTCGGCGTGCCGTTCGGCGACCGGGAGCGGTTCGAGGGCAACTCCGCGAAACTGCTGCGCCTGGACCTCTCCACGGAGGAGACGCAGGCGGCGCTGATGGACCTCGTCGGCCTCACCGGCGAACTCCTCATGCGCAAGCAGGCCGAACCCGCCGACGACGTACTGAGCGTGCTGGTCAACGGCGAGGACATGACCCTCCCGGAGGCCATCGGCGCCACCTTGCTGCTGCTGGTCGCCGGGCACGAGACCACCGCCAACATGCTCTCGCTCGGCACCTACGCACTGCTCAACAACCCCGACCAGATGGCCCTGTTGCGCGCCGACGAGTCGCTGATCGAGGACGCGGTAGAGGAACTGCTCCGGTACCTGACCGTCGTCCACGTGGGCGTGCAGCGCAGCCCCACCGAGGACGTCGAGATCGGCGGAGTGACCCTGCACAAGGGGGACACGGTCCTGATCCACCTGCCCACCGCCAACCGCGACCCGGAGCAGTTCACCGACCCCGACCGCCTCGACGTCACCCAGGGCAGCCTCAGCCACCTCACCTTCAGCCACGGCATCCACCAGTGCCTCGGCCAGCAGCTGGCCCGCCTGGAACTGCGCATCGGCTACACCGAACTCCTGCGCCGCTTCCCCGAGTTGCGCCTAGCGGCGAAGCCGGACGAGATCCCGATGCGCTCCAACATGACCGTCTACGGCGTACACGAGCTGCCGGTGGCCTGGTGACCTTGTGAAGACCGCGCCGGCGCCTCGACCACCCCTGCGAAGCTGGCAGTTCCGCAGGGTCATCGCCGCGGAGTTCGTCTCCTCGGTCGGCACCCAGATGACGACGCTGGCGCTGCCGTGGTTCGTTCTGATGACGACCGGTTCACCGGCCCGGATGGGGCTGGTGTTCGTCATCCAGATCCTGCCGGTGCCCCTGCTGGGCATGCCCGCCGGGCTGCTGGTGGCCCGGTGGGGCGCCCGCCGCGTCACCATCGTCGGCGACATCGCCGACACCGTACTTGTGGCGGCGGTGCCCACCTTGTATCTCGCGGGCCTGCTCCCGTTCTGGGCGCTGCTGGTGATCGTCGCCCTGATCGGCTGCGTCGCGTCCGGCTACCTCTCCGCGCAGCGCATGCTCCTCGCCGAGGCCATCGGCTCCGACGAGGGCGCCGTCACCGCGGGCAACGCCCTGTTCGAGACGGCCACTTCATCGGCCCGCTTCGTCGGCCCCGCTTTCGCCGGTCTCCTGATGGCCAAGGTCGGTGCGCTGCACGTCCTCTGGATCGACGCGGCCACCTTCGCCCTCTCGGCGGCCCTCCTGACCGGCCTGCCCCGCCGCGAGCGAAAATCCGAGCCGCTCTCGGCGGACAGAATGACGGAGGGCGCGCGCTACCTCTTCCGAGACCGGGTGCTCCGCACCATGGCACTGGCCGCCCTCGGCTACGGCACCCTCATGCCCGTAGTCCTGCTCGCCCTGCCCATCATGGCCAGAGCCCGCTACGACGCGGCCCCCGAAGTGGCGGGCCTGCTGCTGGCCGCATGGGGCGGCGGCACCGCGATCGGCACCGTGATCGTCGCCCGCCTCGCCCGCCGCGTCACACCGACCCGCTTCGCGGCCTGCGGCGGCGTGGGCGCGGCCCTCGTCCTGTGGCTGCTGCCCTGGGACCAGCCCGCCGCTTCAACGGCCCTGACGGTCGCGGCGGCCTGCATGTTCCTGCCCGCGGTGACCGCACCCGCCGTGGCCCTCCTCACCCTGCGCCCACCGGAACACCTGCGCCCCCACGTCCTGCCGGTCTTCGGCGCCGCCGTCTTCGTCGCCAGCCCGATCGCCTACGCCGCGGCGGGCGTCCTCTTCGAGCACCTCCCGCTCGGCACGGTCCTCGCGGGAGTCGCCGTCGGCGCCACCCTGTGCGCCCTGATCCTCGTCGACCTGGCCCGCCGGGATCCCGCCCGACCCACACCGCCCGAAACCGACGATCCGCCGCCTGACATGATCAGCACATGACCAGTGAACCCGCGCCGCCCGCCCGTACGACGTACGTCCTCTTCGACGTCGACGGCACACTGATGGACGCGGTGGACAACCAGCGCCGCGTCTGGGCGACCTGGGCGGAGCGGTACGGACTGGACGCGGACGAGGTCTACCAGGTGGCCCTGCGGACGCGGCCTATGGAGACGTTCGCGCAGGTCGTACCCGGCGAAGATCCGCACGCGTGCCTGGCCGCGCTGCACGAGCTGGAGGACGAGGACGTCCGGACCGGCGACTACCAGGCGTTCGACGGCGCGTGCGACCTCCTGCGCGACCTGCCCCCGGGCTCCTGGGCCCTGGTCACCTCGAACTACGAGCACCGGGTGCGTGGCCGCTTCTCGCGGACCGGTCTGCCGGCACCCGGCGTGATCGTGGACGCGGCCGCGGTGGAGGAGGGCAAGCCCTCACCCGTCCCCTACCTCCAGGCCGCCGCCCTCCTGAGCGCCGACCCGGCATCCTGCCTGGTCATCGAGGACGCCCCGTCCGGGGTGCGGTCCGGGCTGAGCGCGGGCATGACGGTGTGGGGCGTGAACAGCGAGGTCGCGGTGGAGGGCGTGCACCGCCACTTCGCCACGCTGCGCGAGGCCGTGCCGCACATCCTGGCCTTCGCCGGCGCCGAGGCCCTTACTGCTCGTCCTTCCGGCGCACCATCTCGTTGATCCAAGCCGGTGCGAAGGGTGAGGTGCAGCCCGGGGAGGTCGGGTAGTCCTCGAACACGCCGAGACTCTCACCGATGGCAAGGGCACGCGCACGCAGCTCGGGATGCTCGATGCCGATCTGGGCCAGGCAGTAGTTCATCGACCACTGAAGACGATCCGGGGCGTTCCGCATGTCCGCCTCGACGAGGTCGAGCAGCCCCGGAAGATCGAGCCCCTCGGGCTTCTTCGCCACGCGATCGCCGGTCAGCGCCCAGCTCGCACCGGCCACCACTGGGTCCGGATCGGTGAACCAGGCCAGGCGCAGCTCCTCGCAGTGAGGGCTCTTCTTCACGACGTAGTTGACCAGCCAGTCCTGCACCTTGGGGGTACGAGCCGCGCGCAGCATGGCATCCAGCTGATCACGCTCGAACGCCTTGGGCCGGCAGATCAGCAGGGCCAGCAGCCGCGCGGCCGAGTCCCCGGTCTCCCAGAGCCGGCACGCGAGCTCCTGCTGCGTCTTGAGCCGCTTGGCGACCGCGCGCAGCTTGGTGAGGTTCACCCCGTGATCGTCACCGTGCTTCTCGTTCACGGCGCGAATCCTGGGATCTTCGAGCTCCGCGAGCTCGGCCATCACCTCGGCGACCGTCGACTCGGTCACGGTTGTCCCGGCCACCTCAGCCTCCTGTCCTTCACGTGCGGGCTTCACCCTACGACGGTCTCAGCCGCGCTCGCGCAGGTACGTCTCCAGCTCCGCGGCCCCGCGCAGCATCGCCCGCCCCCGGGCGGACAGCCGCCCGCGCCAGTCGTCGAGCGCCGCCTCCAGAGGCTCCAGGCCCCCGGCCGCCCGCACCTGCGCGATCAGCGGCGCGATCTGCTCCAGCAGGTACCCGCCGCGCCGGAGCTGGTGGGCCAGCCGCGCATCCCGTACGTCGGCCTCGTCGTAGACCCGGTACCCGGTCCGCGGATCGCGGCGGGGGCGTACCAGCCCGGCCCGCTCCCATTTGCGCAGCGTCGCGGGCCGGATGCCGAGTTCGTGGGCCAGCGTGCCGATGAACATGCTGCCGGTCTCGACCGCCGTGGTGGGTTCCAGGTCCCGCAGCGCGTTCTCCACGGCCTGGAGCGTCCGGCGGTCGGCGAGGAGCTCGGTGTGGCTCGAGTCGATCTGACGGAACGCCTCGTCGTCCGCGGCCTCGTTCACGGCCCGCATGATCGACGTCGCCGTCTGGTGGCCATGGCCCGGCACCAGGGAGAGGAACGCGCGCAGGGCGCCCGCGTGCAGCGGGGTGTAGGTGCGGTAGCCGCTGGGCGTGCGACCGGCGGCCGGAAGGATGCCCGCCTCCTCGTAGTTGCGCACCGCCTGCGTGGACAGACCGTGCTCCCGCGCCAGATCGACCGGCCTCAGCCGCTCACCGCTTTGAAGGCTGTGTTCATTCATTCGCCCCATTTACCGCACGATAGCGCGGAAAAGTTTCAACCGGAGGTTCAACGATACCGTTGAGGGCATGGCGACTGACATCAAGGAAACCGCCCATGCCGTCGAGGCGGCCACCGTCATGAGACTGCTCCCGGCCCGCCCCCGACTGCTCGCCCTCGGCGAGCCCACCCACGGCGAGGACGCTCTGCTCGCCGTCCGCAACGACCTCTTCCGCCAACTCGTCGAGCAGGAGGGATACCGCACGATCGCGATCGAGAGCGACTGTATGAGGGGCCTGCTGGTGGACGACTACGTCACCACGGGCACCGGCACGCTCGACGAGGTCATGCGGCACGGGTTCAGCCACGGCTGGGGCGCCTCGGCCGCCAACCGCGACCTTGTCTCCTGGATGCGCGCCCACAACGCGGACAGGCCCGCGTCCGACCGCCTCCGCTTCGCCGGTTTCGACGGCCCGCTGGAGATGGCCGCGGCCGAGAGCCCCCGCCAAGCCCTCACCGCACTCCACGGCTACCTCTCACCCCACGTGGACGCCGGCCTCCTGCCCTGCTCGGCGGAAGCCCTCGGCGAGCTGCTGGGCCCGGACGACCGCTGGACCCACCAGGCCGCGATGACGGACCCGACCCGGTCCGTGGGCCGGTCTCCCGAGGCCGGTCAACTGAGCCTGCTGGAAGCTGACTTGGTGTCCCTGCTCGACGCACAGACCCCCCACCTGATCGCCACGACCTCGCGGGACGACTGGGACCGAGCCCGCCTGTACGGCCGTACCGCCACCGGCCTGCTGCGCTACCACCGCGCGATGGCCGACACCTCACCGGCCCGCATGACCCAACTGGTGGTCACACGCGGCCGGATGATGGCCCACAACCTCCTGGCCCTCACCGAACGGGGCCCGGTCCTCGCCCACGCCCACAACGCCCACCTCCAGCGAAGGAAGAGCAGCATGCGGATGGCCGGAAAACTGCTGGAGTGGTGGAGCGCGGGCGCCCTCGTGCACGCCCACCTCGGCCAGGACTACGCCTTCGCGGCCACCGCCGTCGGCACCATCCGGCACCAGGGAGTGGACACCCCGCACCCGGACACCGTCGAGGGTCTCCTGTACGAACTCCCCGAGGACCGCTGCGTCGTAGCGCCCCGCCACCTCGCCGCCGCCCTCGGCGCCACCCGCCCCACGCCCCGGGAGTCCCCCTGGTTCGGCTACGCCCCCCTCGACCCCGGCCATCTGACAGACCCCGACGCCATTGTGTTCGTCAAGGACGTCCGGCAGAGCTAGCGGAAGTCGTACACGGCCCACTCGGCGACCTGGACATACCCGATCCGCTGATAGAGGGCATTGCTGGTGGGGTTGTCGGGGTCCGCGAAGAGCACGACGTCCGTGGCTCCCGCGTCCAGCGCGGCCCGGCTCACCTCGACCGTCACCGCGCCCGCGTAGCCGCGCCCCCTGAGGTGGGCCGGGGTGTAGACGGGGTCCACCCGGACCATCCCGGCGACCATGGTGGTCACGGCCGCCATGGAGGCGGGAGTGCCGTCCGGGGTCTCCCAGAAGGTGAAGTGCCGGTCGGCGAAGCGCGATCCGGCCCAGGAGCGGGCATCCACGGCCGGGACCTCTCCGACGGTGTCGACGAACTCACCGCACCAGCGCACGACTTGATCGAGATCCCGCTCGCCCGCGACCCGTCCCCGGCCCGCCGGGGGTGGCTGCGGCGGGGTGAGCGTGCCGAGACGGTACAGCCGGATCCGCGTGGTGAGCTTCGCCGCCGCTCCCGTATACCGCTGCCAGGACTCGGCGAAAGCGGTGGCGGTGTCGCGCTCGGCGCTGACGTAGGGAAGGCGGTACCCGAGTCCGGCGAGGTGGGCGGCGAGGCGGTCGGCGTCCTCGGGGGAGAGGGGAGTGGGGCAGAGGCCTCGGGACGGGAGGCGGTAGCAGATGCCGCGGACCTCACCCCCGTCCGCCAGCCGCCCGAAGAGCGTTGCCCCGCCGCCGAATTCGCCCGTCCCCAGGGTCCGGACCTTCTCGATCACGGTCAGCGGCATGGTGTGCAGGGCGGGCCGCGAACGCAGGAAGTTCCCGGCCCGGGAGAGGAAGTCATCGATGTCTTCGGTGAGTTGCCAGTCGTCCGGACGCATCCCCGCATGCTCCCCGATCCAACGCGGCGGAAGCCGGTCAACCTCGTTTTGTGCAGGTACGTCAGAGTCATTGGCCGTCCGAGACTGATCGCGTACACGGTCAGCGCGCAGCCTCGGCTCCGTCGCCGCCGCGTCCCTGCGCGAGGACCCCGCCGACCAGCAGGCCGACCGCGATGGCGGTGACGATGGTGACCAGCTTCAGCAGATCCGCGAAACCCTCGATGAGATAGCCACCGGCCAGCGTGGTCAGACCGCGCATGCCGAGCGAACCGACGGTGAGGGTGAAGAAGCCGGGCAGGATCAGGATCAGCCGGGGCGGGCGGTGCGGCCCCCGGGCGATGAGGGTGGCCGCGGCGGCGAGCACGACCGCGGCCACGAATGTACCGCCCGTCTCCCCGATCAGCTTCGTGAACGCCGACTGCACACCCACGGTGACGTAGACGAGTACCAGCAGCGGGAGGAAGAAGCGCACCGGGACGGCGAAGGCGAACAGCGTGCCCACCGTGAACACGATCCACGCCAGGAACAGCGCCCACCGGGGCAGGTCGGAGTCGGCGGCCACGTCGAAGAGGGCCCGGGTGGGCGTGCCGGTGACCAGGACGCCCAGCAGCACACCGAGATAGAGCTGGACCAGCAGGAAGACCGAGTAGACCAGCCGGATCGCCCCGGTGGTGATCAGACCGGCGGCCAGCTCCGCGGTCGCAGCGCTCAGATAGTCGCCGGGGACGAAGTAGAACAGCGCCGGGAGCATCAGCAGCACCGGTCCGCCACGCGCCGGGTCGTCGGCGAACACCTCGATCCCGACGACGGACACGAGAGTGGCTACGACCAGGGGCAGGATCCGGGCCAGCCGCGGCACCCGGTCGGCGGCGACCGCGAGCGCCGCGGCGAGCGCGCCCAGCACGGCCGTGGCCGCGATCTCGTACCAGGTCGGCTGCATCAGCGGCGCGAAACCCAGCGAGAACAGCACGATCCCGAGGAACTTCAGCCACCACGGGTACGGCGCCGGTGCCCTCTCGATCGCCGCCAGCCTCCGGTCCGCCTCCGCCAGGCGGAGCCCGCCCGCGCGCACCTCGGCGAGCAGCGGCTTGAGCGCCGCCACCTGGTCGAGGCGGAAGACCTCCGGAAAGCCGTGCACCGTGACGGTACGGCCGTGCCCGTCGGCAGCGGTGACGGTGAGTACGGCCGCCTCCGGCACCAGCAGCAGGGACGCGCCGCCACCGAAGGCCCGGGCACATCCCGCCACTTCCGACCCGATGAGATGGGTGCCCTCACCGGAGCTGCGC
This sequence comes from Streptomyces cinnabarinus, assembly GCF_027270315.1. NCBI lineage: Bacteria > Bacillati > Actinomycetota > Actinomycetes > Kitasatosporales > Streptomycetaceae > Streptomyces > Streptomyces cinnabarinus. The sequence goes on from NZ_CP114413.1 coordinate 8,573,438, forward strand.
AGCAGCAGACCGGTCAGCCGGGACAGAAACGCCGTGAGGTCGTCGAGGTCCGCGGCCGCCTGCTGCTCCACGCCCGCCTCCTCACTCCGGGTCCGGGTGTTCCAGCGTGCAGGTCCGGGCGGCGAGCGGCATCTCGGACGCTACGACCCCCAGCCCCGCCCTGTTCACTCGAACGGCCCACTCGACCTGCGCCCGGCCCTCCCGCTGCCGAGTCTGTGCAGTGACTCGTCCACACCCCCAGGGAGGGATCCATGGCGTCGATGGACGTACCGGCCGACCAGCCGGCCAAGGCGGTACGCAGTGAGGCGAGAGCGGTGGCCAACCCCACCCTGACCTGGCTGACGCTGGCGTTCATGACCACCGCCTCGGTGGCCAGCCTGCGGGCCGCGCCCACTATGGCCGTGTACGGCCTGGCCTGTGTCTTCCTCTACCTGGTCCCGGCGATCGTGTTCCTGCTGCCGACCGCGCTGGTCTCGGCCGAACTCGCCTCGGGCTGGTCCGGCGGTGTCTACCGCTGGGTGAGCGAGGGGCTGTCCAAGCCGCTCGGATTCCTCGCCGTCTGGTGCCAGTTCGCGATGACGATCTTCTATTACCCGAGCCTGCTGGCCTTCGTCGCCAGCACCATCGCGTTCGTCATCGACCCGTCCCTCGCCTCCAACGGGGTCTACACCGCGATCGTCATCATGATCCTCTACTGGACCGGCGTATGGGTGTCGTCACGTGGCACCAAGGCCCTTGCCGGACTGTCCAGTTGGGGCCTGATCATCGGCACCCTGATCCCGGGCACGCTGCTCGTCGTGCTCGGCATGGTGTTCCTCGGCCAGGGCAACCCCTCCGCCGCGCCCATGACCGCCGACAACCTGCTGCCGGCCTGGACGGGCCTGGCCAGCCTGGTACTGATCGTCAACAACTTCCTGTCGTACTCCGGCATGGAGATGAACGCGGTCCACGTCTCGTCGCTGAAGGACCCGGCGAAGGAATACCCCAAGTCGATGTTCCTGGCGATGGGACTCGTGCTGCTGATCTTCATCCTGCCCGCGCTCGCCATCAGCTGGGTGGTGCCCGCGAACCAACTGAGCCTGACCGCCGGTGTGATGCAGGCCTTCGACGCGTTCTTCTCGTACTTCCACATCGGCTGGATGACCCCGATCGCGGCCGTGATGCTCGTGTCGGCCGCGCTGGGCGGCATGCTCACCTGGCTCGCCGGACCGTCCAAGGGCCTGCTGGAGATCTCCCGCAGCGAGGGCTACCTGCCGCCCTTCCTGCAACAGCTCAACAAGTACGGCATCCAGCAGAACATCCTGGTCACCCAGGGCATCGTCACCACGATCATCGCCCTGATGTACGCGCTGATCCCGAACGTCTCCAACGTGTACTGGATCTTCTCGACGATCACCACACAGGTCTATCTCATCGTCTACCTGCTGATGTTCGTCGCGGCGATGCGCCTGCGGAAGAGCCAGCCCGACCATCCCCGCGGCTACCGCGTCCCCGCCCTCGGCCTGCTGTGCACCGTAGGCCTGCTCGCATCCCTGGCCGCCCTCGCCATCGGCTTCGTCCCGCCGTCGCAGTTCGGCGGCGGCAGCGTCTGGGCCTACGTCGCCTTCATCGGCAGCGGCCTGATCGTCCTCGGCTTCCTCATCCCGTACGCCTTCCTCAAACTCCGCAAGCCGAGCTGGCGCACGGCGGCGGCAGAGTCCGAGGGGAGCCCGTCATGAGCCCCACCCGGTTCGCCTCCGAACACAAGTGGATCTACATCGGCGCGATCGTGGTGCTCGTCGCCCTGGCGGTCATCGGCGTCATCCAGTACCAGAGCGTCAAGAGCACCAACGAGGCTGCGGAGAAGGCCAACCAGCTCGCCGACGCCGCCGAGGACGCCGGCTGGCCCCGCCCCGACACCAGGACCATCGAGCGGACGCTGGGCACCGACGGCGGCGTCGTCTGCGACGACCCGGCCAGCGCGCTGGAGTCGGCCCTGTGGAAGATCAACGTCTCCAACGGGGCCGCCTTCGTCGGCCAGCGCCCCGTCATCGGCGACGGCAGGGCGCTGCGGGCCGAGGCGAAGATCCTGGAGATCTACTGCCCGGACAAGCTCGACGACTTCGAGGACAAGATCGACGACCTGAAGACCGACAACACGGTGAGGGACTGACCAGTGAGCGAACTCGCCCAGACGATCGCCGAGTTGATGCCCCGGGCCAAGGCGGACCTCGCCGAACTCGTCGCCATCCCGTCCGTGGCCGACCCCCGCCAGTACCCGCCCGAGGCGTGCCACCGCGCGGCCCAGTGGGTGGCCGACGCGTTCACCGAAGCGGGCCTCAGGGACGTCCACCTCGTCGAGACCCCCGACGGCAGCCACGCCGTCCTCGGCCACCGCCCGCCCCCGCCCGGAGCCCCCACGGTCCTCCTCTACTGCCACTACGACGTCCAGCCCCCGCTCGACGACAAAGCCTGGACCACCCCGCCCTTCACCCTCACCGAGGGAGCGGACGGTCGCTGGTACGGCCGCGGCACCGCCGACTGCAAGGGCAACATCGTCATGCACCTCACCGCGCTCAGGGCGCTGACGGCGCTCGGCGAGGACCTCCCCGTCGGGCTGAAGTTCGTCGCCGAGGGCTCGGAGGAACAGGGCACCGGCGGCCTGGAGGCGTACGTCGCCCAGCACTCCGAGCAGTTCCTGGCCGACGCCCTGCTGGTGTGCGACACCGGCAACGCCGAGGTCGGCACCGGCACCGCGACCATCACCCTGCGCGGCCTGGTCGACCTCGTCGTCAGCGTCGAGACCCTGAAGAGCGAGGTCCACTCCGGCATGTTCGGCGGCCCGGCCACCGACGCCCTCGCCGCACTGATCCAGATGCTCGCCGGCCTCCGCGACCCGGCGACCGGCGCCACCCGCATCGACGGCCTGGACTGCGAGGGCACCTGGGACGGCGTCCCCTACGACGAGGCGACCTTCCGCCGGGACGCCGGTCTCCTCGACGGCGTCCGGCTCACCGGCACCGGCACGGTCGCCGACCGCCTGTGGGCCCGCCCCGCCGTCACCGTCCTCGGCATCGACTGCCCACCCGTCGTCGGATCCGCCGCCGCCGTCCCGGCCCTCGCCCGCGCCCGCGTCAGCCTGCGCGTACCGCCGGGCACGGACGCCAACGCCGCCCGCGAGGCCCTCACCAAACACCTCACGGAGGCCGCCCCTTGGGGCGCCCGGGTCACCGTCGAGACGGAAGGCACCGGCTCCCCGTTCCGTGCCGCCACCGACGGCCCCGCCTACACGGCCCTGGGCAAGGCGATGCACCACGTCTACGGAAAGCCCCTGGCCTTCCTGGGCCAGGGTGGCTCCATCCCCCTGTGCAACGTCCTCGCGTCGGCCTACCCCCGCGCCGAGATCATCCTCATGGGCGTCGAGGAACCCCGCTGCCTCATCCACGCCCCGAACGAAAGCGTCGACCCCACCGAGATCGAGCACATGGCCCACGTAGAGGCCCTGTTCCTACGGGAGTTCGCGGCGGCGAGTCAGTAGACGGACAGCCCCTGACCGCTGAGGACTTCCTGAATGGGCTGGTAGTAAGTGGTCCCGCCGGTCGTGCAGTTGCCGGAACCGCCCGACAGAATCCCGATGACCTTGTCGCCCGCGTAGAGCGGCCCGCCACTGTCACCGGGCTCGGCGCAGATATTGGTCCGGATGAGTCCGTGGACGATGCTGCCGTCACCGTAGTTCACGGTCGCGTTGAGCCCGGTGACCACACCACAGCGCACGCCGGTGGTGGCTCCGCGGCGGCACACACTCTGGCCGACATACGCGGTCGCGGTGCCGGTGATGTCGACGGTCCCGATCGTCCCCGGGTGCGGCACGGCCGTGTTGGCGTACCGGACGACACCGAAGTCATCCCCGGGGAAACTGCTGCTGACGGTGGGCCCGATGGCGGTGGTCAGGGCAGAACTGGTGTACCAGGTGGACGTGGCGTCCGCGCAATGCCCAGCGGTGACGAAGTAGTACGTGGTCCCACTGCGCACGTTGACCCCCGCGGAGCAGCGCAGCCCGGAGCCGTGGACACCATCGCCACCCGACACGAGGGTGCGCAGCACCCCGTCCTGCCGCTGAAGAACGACACGGCCGCCGGAACGCTCGGCGACCTGCCGAAGCCGGGCAAGATCCCTGTCCGCCACGGAGGAGTCGACATCGACCCGCAGCGTCTCCGTGCGCTGATCCACCACCCAGGCCGTCCCGGCGACACCGAGCGCCTCAACCGCGGACGCGGCACGCGCCGGTGCCGTCACGGGCTCGGCGGCCGAAACCGTTCCGGACAGAGCGAGCACGGCACCCACGACCAGACTCAGTACGCAGCGGACTCTCATCGCCACAACTCCCGAGGAATCATCCGCCTATTGTCCCGAGATGTTGAGGGCACGACCAGGTCGGCTTCAGGCCGCGAACCCCACCGCACAGCCCGTCCGCACCGACACGATAATCAAGGCCGCCCCAACAGCGCCCCAACACCCTCACCCCTGGAGGATTTCGTGCGGTTCCCGCCCCGCTCCCTGTCCGGCTGGACCATGGCCGTGTTCGGCGCCCTCGCCGCAGCCCTGGGCGTAGTGGGACTGATCGCGCCGGACACCCTCCTCGCCGTCATGGGCTTCACCACCCACGACGACTCGACTCGCCCACCGGGAGACCACACCCTGGTCTTCATCACCGCCTCGTCCATGGCGGCGGTCAACATGGGCGTGTACTACATCCTGGCCGCCCTGTCCGACTGGAAGGCCTTCTTCCGTTGGACCGTCCCCTTCCGCCTCCTCACCTGCACGGTCTTCACCCTCGCGGTGATGGGCGACCGCGCCCCGTCCGCCCTCCTGGGCGTCGCCCTGTGGGAGGGACTCGGCGCCCTGATCACCGGAGCGGCACTCCGCTACGAGACACAGCGAGCGACGGTCCCGGCCGTGCCGTCATCCTCGTAGGTGAGCGAGAAGCCCTTCCCCATCCGGATAGGGACGTTCCTGCGGAAGCACCCGGGCGGCGGACTCCAACTCACCAGCCCTGACCAGAGCGTGCACCTCATGGGCAAGTGGAGTCACGTCACGGATGGCGACCGTCCACTCGTCCGCGTAGCGCCGTACGGCCTCACCGGAGAGTCCGAGCTGGAGGGACCGGTAGGGCAGTGGCCGTAGGTGCAGGTCCCGCTCGGGGTCCCACTGCACGCGGGTGGGCGCCCGCTTCAACTGACGCTGCCAGCCGGCCAGATCCGGGTGCACGCCACGGACGTAGCTGGACAGACACGCGTGTCGCAGCGCCCACTCGAAGCCGTCACGGCTGATGTCGACGGCGAGAACGGTCTCCTGCCCGACCTTCGTGCCCCAGCCGCAGCGGTACATCATCCACAGGAACGACGGCTTGATCCACGTCATCCTGTCCCGTTTCCACGCGCCGGAGAAGCGGCCCTCGCGGGCGGCGGGCAGGCCGATCTCCGGGGAGTACGCCTGGTAGACGGTGATCGTGGACTCCGTATGGGCCGCACGGATCACGCGTTGCGGTTCGTTCATGGCGGAAAGCCTGGGACGCGGCCGGTGCGGACGGCCACTGAATTTCGACGGAGGGCGTTGGCGGTGTCACCTGGCGTGGCTCCCGTCCCGCCAGGTGACGTAAGACCCGTTGGCGCTACTCGCCCTTGGGGCCCGCCTGCTGCACCACGTCGAAGGACCACAGGGTGGAGCCGCTGGCCGCGGGGCGGGGGCGGTCGCCGCCTTCCGAGCCGCCGCCCTGGTGGGCGGACTTCATCGGGCCCTCCATCCACGCCTGGAAGGACTCCTCGTCGCGCCAGCGCGTGTAGACGAGGTAGTTGTCGGTGCCCTCGACGGGCCGGAGGAGTTCGAACCACTCGAAGCCGTCGGAGTTCTCGACGGCGTGCGCGCGGGAGGCGAAGCGCTTCTCCAGGGTCTCGCGCTGCTCGGCCGGAACGGACAGTACGTTGATCTTGACTACGCTCATGGTGCTCATCCTGCCCCACGGCCCTCGGCAGACCGGCGTCGCCCCGCACGGGGACAGGACGGGGCGTCAACCTTCCTCGGCCAGCAGTACGCCCAACTCCTCGCCCGCTCCCCAACGCCGTAGCGCTGAGCCGTCGAGCAGGCGGGTCCGGCCGTCCCGCCGTGCCCACTGGACGTCGCGGGCCGCGAAGGTGCCTCGGTGCACGACCACGCGGAGGATGTCGTCGTCCGCCTTTCCGCGGTGCGCGCGGGGACGTGGGGGTTCCTCGTCGGGGAGGGGCTCGGCCACCGGCCGGAAGGCCACGTCGAGATGGCACCCGTCGGTGTTGCGGGCGCGCACATGTGGCCGGTCGGGCGCGGGTATCAGCCGTACCCGCCATCCGTCCCGTCGCAGCATCCGCGCCACGGCCAGGGCGAGACCCTGGGTGTCGAGTTCGAGGAGGTCGTCCGGGGTGTAGTACCCGATGCGGCGACGGGCCCCTGGTCGTCGGCGGCGCATCCACAGCGCGACCGCGCCAACGACCGCTACGACACCGGTGATGGGGATCGCGATGCCCACGGCGCGGTATCCCCAGGCGAGCAGCGCGACCACGGCGCACACCACCGCCACCACCAGCACCAGCGCCGGTAACACCTCGCGGAACCTGGGCCCGTAGAGCCCGCCGGCCCGCAGCAGACGTACGGCCTCGCGGCGCTGCGCGCGACGTGACTGGACGGGACCGGACGACCACGACAGGCGCGCCACAGTGTCAGCCCCCCATGCTTCCCCGATGCCACCTGTGAAGTGGATACCCGCTTCGCGGCCAATTACCTTTCAGGTGGCGGGAATTGGGCCCAGCCCGAGCCGCGCGCGGAAGCACGGTGGGGCGCCCGGCGAGTGCGGCGTAGGCAAGGGCGCCGACCTGCGAAGTTCACACTTCAATCACATTTACGTCACTGATCCGCCCCATCGTGTCGTCGACCGCTCACCCCCCTCTACGGTCATCTGACACCGCAGCACCAGTGAGGGATGAATGTCGTACAACCAGCCGCCCGCTCAGCCCCCGTTCGCCGGGTCGTCGGCCGCCCGGCCCAGGTGGGCTCGCAAGCGGGTCGCGATCCCGGCCGCGCTCCTCGTCTTCTTCGTCGGAGTCGGCGTCGGTTCCTCGGACGGCGGCGGCGAGCAGAAGACCGGCGCCGGCAGCGCCGCACCGCGGCCCACGGTCACTGTGACGGAAACGGCCGACGCGAAGCCCGCCGCGGCGGGGGAGGCCGAGGACGCCAAGCCCGCCTCCGGCGGCGACCCGAAGGCGAAGGCGACGGTGCCCGACTTCGTCGGGATGGGCCTGCAGTCCGCGCAGGACAAGGCACAGGAACTCGGCTTCCACGCCCTCGACTCCCACGACGCGCTCGGCCGCGACCGTATGCAGGTGTTCGACCGCAACTGGAAGGTGTGCAGCCAGAGCGCCAAGGCCGGGACGTCGGCGTCGACCGACACCGAACTCGACTTCGGTGCGGTCAAGTTGGAGGAGGACTGCCCGGCGGAGGACCAGAAGCCGCCGACCGCGAAGGACGGCAGGATGCCCGACTTCAAGGGCAAGTCCGTGAACGCCGCCCGCGGGGCACTCGACTCCGGCACGTCGCTCACGGTCGAGGACGCGACGCCGGAAGACCGTTGGATCCTGGTCGAGTCGAACTGGCAGGTGTGCACCCAGAAGCCCGCCGCCGGTGTGGCACTGAAGGGCCAGCCGGTCACGCTCACGGCGGTCAAGTTCGGCGAGACCTGCCCGTAGCGCGATAATCGGTTGCCCGTCGGCGACGGTGATGGATGCAATACCCGGTGTGATCACCAAGGTGCACCCCCGGATCGGCGCCCTCGTCCCCCTGACCCGCCCGGGCTGGGTCGAGGCGGGCCACCACTTGCTCGCCGGACTCGAGCTGGCCGTTCGCGACGTCAACGACGCGGGCGGGGTCGGCGGAAGCCCGCTTGAACTGGTGGTCCGGGACACCGCGGCCGATCCGGAGATGGCCGTGGCGGCCGTGGAGGAGCTGGCCGGCCTGGGCGTGGCCGCTCTGGCGGGGGAGTACCACAGCGTCGTCGCCCGCGCCGCCGCCACCACGGCCGACGCCCTCGGACTGCCGTTCCTGTGCTCGTCGGCCGTGCTCGACGGGCTCACCGAGCAGCCGACCGAATGGGTCGCGCGCCTGCCCCCGGCGCAGTCCCACGGCTGGCGGATCTACGCGGACTTCCTCCTCGACGCCGGTCACCGTCGCATCGCCGTGGCCACGCAGCCGAGCGTCTACTGGGCATCCGGGACCCGCATCCTGCGCGACCACCTCGCCCCACGCGGCGGAACGGTCATCGAACTCGACATGACCACGCTCGCCCCCGACGCCGTGTGCAACGCGCTCGTCGACAACGGCGCGACAGCCCTCCTGCTCCTGGTCGGCCACCCGGATCCGGCGGTGCTGATCGTGCGGTCCGTCCGCCGCGACCGGCGCCTCACCGACATCCTGCTCGGCGCTCCGGCCGGGCAGCCGGAGTTCGCCGAATGGGCGGCGCTGCTGGGTGACGAGGGCACCGCGATCCCGTTCCTGCGCTATCTGCCCGAACAGCTCACGCCCCTCGGCACCCGAGTGGCGACGACTCTGCGCGAGAGCCTGGCCGAAGTCCCGTCCTTCGTCGCCTTCGAGGGCTACGACACGGTCACCGTCCTGGCCGAGCTGCTCCGTTCGCACGGCACGGACCGAGCCCGCATCGCCGAATCCTGGCCGCGCGTCGCCGTCGACGGCACCCGTGGCCCGATCCGGTTCTCCCGCACGCCCGGTATCGGCGTGTGGCAGTGGGCCTGGCCGCCCGTCCAGGTCGTGGACCGGGACCCGGCGGCGCCCGACCGCTTCCGGATCCTGCGCGCCGTACCGGGCGGTCCTGGCCTCAGTTGATACGGACCCCCGTGCCGCCGACCCGCACCCTCGGGTCACCCGCGCGCAGCGTCACCGTGAGCTCACCGGGGCGCCCCAGGTCCTCGCCCTGATGGAGGGTGAGGACGGAGTCCTCGGGCACCAGACCGAGTTCACGCGCGTACGCGCCGAACGCGGCGGCCGCGGCCCCGGTCGCCGGGTCCTCGACGACGCCGCCGACGGGAAACGGGTCGCGGACGTGGAAGACAGTGGCCGACTCCCGCCACACCAACTGGACCGTGGTCAGGTCGAGGCGGTGCATCAGGGCTTCGAGGCGCGCGAAGTCGTAGGCGAGATCCGCCAGTCGCTCGCGGGTGGCCGCCGCGAGCACGAGATGGCGGGCACCGGCGAAGGCTGTGCGGGGCAGGAAAGCCGGGTCGAGATCGGTGGCCGGCCAGCCGAGCGCGGCGAGCGCCTCGCTCAGGTCGGCGTCGGCGATCTCCTCGACATGCGGTTCGACACTGGTGAGTGTGGCCGTGACGGTCCCGCCCTCCTCGGTCACCCGCACCGGCACGGTACCGGCGCGTGTCGCGAAGACCAGCTCCCCGGGGCCGATCCGCTCCGCCAGCGCGATGGCGGTCGCGACGGTGGCGTGCCCGCAGAACGGCACCTCGGCCTTGGGACTGAAGTAGCGGACGCGGTACGCCCGTCCCCGCTGCCCGTCGATCCCCTCGGGCTCCTCGGTCAGGAAGGCGGACTCCGAGTATCCGAGGTCAGCGGCGATCGCCAGCATGTCGTGGTCGTCGAGGCCGGTGGCGTCCAGCACGACACCGGCCGGGTTTCCACCGTCGGGAGAGCTGGAGAAGGCGGTGTAGCGCAGCACCTCGGGCCGCTGGCGGTTCGTCGTCATGCTTACGGAACGCCCGGCGACTACTCGACAGTTCCCAAGATCCCGTACACGGATGCGGAGCCGAATCCCGAGACGTCAGCCGGTCCGCACCACGGCTGTGTGCAGCTCGCGTACGCCGCTGGTCCGCGGATGCCGCTCGGCCAGTTCGATGACGATCCGCCGGATGGCGGGCCGGTCGCGGACCTCGCCGGGGCTGGCCCGGAAGGCGTCCAGCAGTGCCCGCGCGGTCTGCTCGGGCCGCTGCCAGGCCCACCAGGCGCGCGCCATGTCGGTGCCCAGCCGGGCCTTGCGCTCGGCGGTCGGGAACTGGTCGGCCCGCAGGTTCTTCCCCGCTTCCAGGGCGGCCCCGGCGTCCCCCAGCGCCCAGTGGACACCGACCGTATAGAGGTCGACGTTGGCATAGGTGTTCGCACGATCATCCTCGACACCGTCGCGTACGCCGCGCAGTGCGTCCGCTTCAACGACGGACAGTTCCTGCATCACGTGCCGCATCCCGGACCCGTGGAGAGCGGCTCGGTGATGAGGACGGCCCGCATCGTCGCTGCCGACGACTGGGATGTCGATCTGCCGCTGTGGAGGGACGGCGCCGGAGGCGACCCGTGGCGTCGCGAGCGATGAGGCGCCCGCACCGCCGCCCACAACGCGGGACGGACCTACGCCCTGCGTCGTGCGCCGGGCCCGGGGCGTGCGGAGACTTCCTTCGGGGTGAGGGCGACATGTTCCTCGGCGCACTCGACGACGACGCGGACCGGGGCATCGCAGTCGGTGTGGCGCAGGTCCAGGACCGGGCCCTCGGGGTCCGGTGCGTATGCCTCGCCCCACTGACGCAGGGCGACGAGTACGGGCCACAGGTCCCAGCCCTTGCGGGTCAGCCGGTACTCGTTGCGGGAGCGGCTGCCCGGCTCGCGGTAGGCGACCGTCCGGAGGATTCCGACCGCGGTGAGCTTGCGCAGGCGGTCGCTGAGGACCGCCTCGGACAGGCCGATGTGGCGCCGGAAGTCGTCGAACCGGCGTACGCCGGTGGCGGCGTCCCGAATGATCAGCAGGGTCCACTTCTCGCCGACCAGATCGAGCGTGCACTGGACGGGACAGTTCTCGGTGCTGACCTCAAGCCACTCCATGCCCCCATGCTACGGGCTGACTATTCCTTTGACAGTCAGGTGGGCGCCGGGCTAGCTTCAGTCGACGAAGCCAGCTGAGAGGACGCCGAGGCATGGGACGTACACGCACCTACGAGTGGGAGGACCCCGCGACCAGCGCCGCCGTCGTGGGCCGCGCCTCCGGCATGGACTTCCTGCGGGAGATGCAGGCGGGCCGGCTGCCCGCGCCGCCCGTCTCGGCCACCCTCGACTTCACGCTGGACGAGGTGGAAGAGGGCAGAGCTGTGTTCTCGATGACGCCGGGCGAGGAGCACTACAACCCGATCGGCAGCGTGCACGGCGGTGTCTACGCCACCCTGCTCGACTCCGCGGCGGGCTGCGCCGTGCAGACCACGCTCCCGCCGGGCATGGGGTACACCTCGCTCGACCTGAACGTGAAGTTCCTCAAGCGCATCACCGCGGACACGGGCAAGGTCCGGGCCATCGGCACGATCGTCAACCGGGGCCGGACGACCGCGCTGGCCGAGGCCAAGCTGGTCGACGAGGACGAACGCCTGCTCGCCCACGCCACGAGCAGCTGTCTGCTGTTCCCGATGCCTCCCTCCGCGGTCTGAGAGACGGGCTCGTGCGGAACGGCTGACCGGCCGAGCCGGGGGCGCGGGGGCTTCCTGGGGACACCGGTTCGGGTGCGGCGTACGCTCGTGGGCGGGGGCATCCTCGTCGACGTCGTGGCAGGACCGGACCCGGTCGTGACCGCGGGAGGTGTCATGACCGCGCTCGGTGATCTGATCGAGATCGACGGCCGGACCGTGCTGGTCCTCGGCCAGGAATTGGATGTGGCGCACGGCCGGCCGGATGTGGCCAACGCGCTCGTGCACCGGGTCAGGGACACGCTCGTGATGGTCGACACCGGCGTCACGGCGCCCTTCCGCACGGCCCTGCGGAAGGCGGCCGACCAGGTCGGGCCCTGGTCCCGGGCGCTGCTGCTGACCACGCACGGCCACCTCGACCACGTCGGCAACAACGACCTGGCCGACGAGCTGGGAGTGCCGGTCGAGCACTATGTACCCGCCCCGGACGTCGACCAGATGCGGTACCCGAAGCCGTACTGGACGCGGTCGTTGGCCCGTGTCGCCGGGCTGGCGCCGCTGCCGGGGCCGCCCGCGCAGGCCGCCACCGCGCTGGTGTCCCTGTTCCAGCCGATGCGGCCCTTCGGGGCGACGACCCGGACCTACGAGGAGCGACCGCTGGAGCGGATCCGGATCGGCTCGCTGCGGTTCACCGGCTGGACCTTCGCCGGCGGTGCCGTCCGCGTGCTGCGCAGCCAGGGCCACTGCGCCGGGCATGTGATCGTGCACCTGGGCGACTGCGGAGTCCTTCACCTGTCCGACGAGGGCAACGGGCCGTGCGGCGCGATGATCGACGCCGACCAGCTCAAGCTCCAGACCGTACTCGGCGCCGCGGCCCGCCTGTTCGAGGAGGAACAGGCCGAACTCCTCACCGACGGGCACACGTTCTCGCTGCGCCGCGGCGCCGAGGCGGTGACCTACCTCGACGGCCTGCTGGAGCAGGCGACCGCGCTGCAATCGGCAGCACTCGAACTGACCGGGGCGGGCGGCCGGATCCGGCCGAGCGCCTTCACCACCGGCTACCTCGAAGCCGCCGCGGCCCTCGGAGCCGGCGGCGCCAACCCGAGCAGGATGTTCACCGCCATGACAGCGGTCAACCAACTCCACGCGCTCGGCCTGCGACCGGAGTCCGCCGAGGTGGACGCGCCGTGGTCCCGGCCGACGCTCCAGAGCCTTGTAACGGACGACCGATAGCCTGTCGGCCCTCGCGCGCCGAGGTTCTTGTCCGTACGCCCAACACCGTCCGTGTGGGTGACTACCTCTGGCAGGCGCAGATCGCCGTCCGCCCATATCGTGATCAATTGGTGTGCTCGTCGGCAGGGGTGGTGGTTCCACGGGAGGATCCTGATGACCTCGTTCGCGCGTGCAGAGCGTTCAGCGGCCCAAACTCCCGGCCGCAGGCCGGTGGCATGGTCGCTCCGTACCGTGCGGGGCCTGCCCGTCACCCGGCCTGGGGACGCCGCGGAGCGGGCGGCCGGCTCCCTCGCCGACCGCGTGGCCGCCGCGCGTCCGGTGGGCCCGCCGGCCTCGACGCGTCGCCCCGCGAGATCGCGCGACGCCGTGGAGGGCGCCGTGCCGCCGGGTGGCGGCCGGCCACTGGACTCAGCGGTGCGGGGCGAGATGGAACGTGCCTTCGGGCACGACTTCAGCCGCGTGCGGGTGCACGGCGGATACCAGGCATCGCTGATGGCCGGGCAACTGTCGGCGCGCGCCTACAGCGTGCGGCACGACATCGTGATGGGCCACGGTGAGTCCCCGCACGGTCCCACTGGCCGCCGTCTGCTCGCGCATGAACTCGCGCACGTCGTCGAGTACGACCACTCGGGCCGCACGGTCATCGCCCGGCAGACCACGCAGGCCGCAGGACCGCCTCCGGCTGTTCTGGGCCCAGCTGTCATCCAATACGAGGAGACCCCGCTGCCCGGAGGGATGGTGCGACTGCGGGTGTGGGGGCGGATCGGTGATCCCATCGCTCGACCTGGCTTGGAGAAGAAGTACCCCTTGCCCGGGCAGATCGGGCTGACCGGCTTCGACCGCTGGCATCTCGCGGGACCCGACGCGATCGGGGAGGAGGCGGGGATCGCCTACACTCCGAAGAATTTCAACATCAGCCGTACGGCGGAAGTCGAGAACGTCGTCCGGCGAGCCCGCGACGCGGTGCAGAAGCAGGGCGGTGAGGTCTTCATCGACTTCCAGGCCGACTGCCGCGTTCTGGGCGAGCGGCAGGGCGTGACCATCAGGGCGCCGGAGACCGTTCATTGGAGGGCGGAGGTCAGGGCCGCCGGCAGTGACAAGCTGGTGTCCATTCTCAACGAACGGGCCACCGTACCCACGGCGCCGCCCTTGGCCCCGCTGCCGGGCACCGCCGGTGGCGGCTCAGCCGGGAAGCAGCCACAGCCGCAAGCCACGGCCAAGCCGAAGCCGGCCGCGCCCACCCCGGCTCCCACCCCGACCCCGACCCCGGCTCCCACCCCAACCCCGGCTCCCGCACCCACTCCTGTACCCACCCCGGCTCCCGCTCCACAGCCCGCACCTGCCGCCCCCGAACCCGTCGCCGAAGCGCCCGCATCCCCTTTGAACGTCAGGCCCGTCACACCGCCCGTCGCTCCGCCGACCCCGCGGCAGGTCGGCCCGCGGCCCGACTGGAAGGCCGGACTCAAATCCGGCGGACGCGCATTGTTGTGGGCACTGGCCTTCGCCGCTCTGGATTACTACGCGAACCAGAAGCTCGCGGAGAAGTTGGAACAGGACATTGAGCGGGCCAGGCAGGGCGCCACGCCCTGGGCGCGCAGGGTGAAGGCGCAGGACCCGTCCAAGCCGGTCTACTTCACGATCAAGGTGATGTCCGTACAGGACAGCCAGTACGTGCCCTTCGCGGGAGTGACGCCGTACGAGACCCGGCTGGACCTCACTGGGATCGAGATCAGCGAGCGGAATGTCGATCCGCCGTCCGTCGTCGTCGAGGAGCGCGAATGGGACGTGGTGCACCCCATGCGCCCCTTCGGCAGGACAACCAAGGTCACTTACAGCGAGTTGCTGATTCCCTAGATATTGCCGTCAAAATTGTTGACGATATCTTGAGCATGGTCCACTCTCACCGGTTGGCGCGCCACCGCTCAGGCGCGCGCCCACACCGAGAGGGGTAACCCATGCGCATGCGATGGTCCTTCGTCCGCGGTCGAACCAGAACGGCCCTGGCCGCGGGCGCGGCCCTGGTGGCGATGCTCGCTGCGGTCCTCGTGCCCGCCACGGACGCGAGTTCCGCGCGCGGCGCGACAGCCTCGCGCCAGGCCGTCACGGCGGACGGCCTGGCCGATCTGCCCGCCGTGCTGCCGGTGATGGACTGTGCGAGCGTGCCGGGGCTCGACCTCCACGGTGTCACTGACGCCCCGGTCTCGATCTCCTCCGCGAAGGTCGTGATCACGGGGGCGGCCCCGTACTGCGAAGTGCGCGGGACGATCGCCCCGGCGAACACCATCGTCCTGCGCCTTCCGGTCGACGGCTGGACACAGCGCTACGTCCAGACCGGCTGCGGCGGCCTGTGCGGAAGCGCGAACATCAGCTACGGTCAGGCGTCGGCCTGTCCGGTCATCAAGGACGGCACCGTCGCCAGCGCCACGACCGACATGGGACACCAGGGGCGGAACGACGGCTCCTGGGCGCTCGACAACCCCCAGGCCCAAATCGACTTCGCCTATCGCGGCGTGCACGTCACGTCCGAGGTCGCCAAGGCGGTCATCGCGGAGTTCTACGGCAAGCGCCCCGCCTACTCCTACTTCACCGGCTGCTCCGACGGCGGCCGGGAAGCGCTCATGGAGGCGCAGCGCTACCCCGACGACTTCGACGGCATCGCCGCCGGGGCGCCCGCGAACAACATGGTCGTCCAGAACACCTTCCACCACGCCTGGAACGTCCTCACGAACCGGGACGCGGAAGGCGACTACATCCTCCTCGCCGACCAACTTCCCCTCATCCACCAGGCCGTGCTCGACGCCTGCGACGCACGGGACGGGCTCACGGACGGGGTGCTCGACGACCCGCGGCGCTGCGACTTCGACCCGAAGACGCTGGTGTGCGACTCCGGCCAGGATCCGTCGACCTGCCTCACCGCCGCACAGGCCGCCGTCGTCCAGCGCCTGCACGACGGCGCAACCGACATGCAGGGCCGCCGACTTGAGCTGCCGATCTCCCATGAGTGGGGCTCCGAGCTGGAGTGGACCCTGTTCGTGCCGCTGGCGCAGGGCCAGACCGTGGCGAGCGAGAACTTCGTGACGTCCTTCACCCGCTACCTGGCCCACACCAACGCCCCGAACCCCGAATTCCGTCTGTCCGACCTGAAGTTCACCGACGAGTCGTTCTGGAAGACGGTTCAGTCCTCCAGCTACCTGGCCGCCATGGACCCCGACCTCGGCGCGTACGCGAGGAGCGGCGGCAAGCTGCTTCTGTGGCACGGCTGGAACGACCAGCACATCTCACCGCAGGGGACGCTCGCCTACTACGACGCCCTCCGTGAGACGATGGGCGCGAGGGCGGCCGACCGCTTCGCCAAGTTCTACATGTTCCCGGGCGTGGCCCATTGCGGCGGCGGTGCCGGACCGAACACCTTCGACATCCTCACCCCCGTGATGGCCTGGGCGGAGAGCGCCACCGTGCCCGGCCGGATCGTCGCGTCCAACGTCTCCAACGGCACCGTGACGCGCACCCGCCCCGTCTATCCGTACCCGCAGGTCGCCCGCTACGACGGCACAGGCAGCGTCGACGACGCCTCGAACTTCGTACCGCGAACCCCATCCACCCGGCCGGACGCCGACGCTTACAACTGGCTCGGCAAGCGCCTGTACTCCCAGGGCTACCAGACCTGGTGCAGGGCCGTGGACGGCAAGCTCGTTTGCCGTCCTGCGCGGACCTGGCTGACGGAGCGTCAGACCTCTGGAACGGCTGGTCGTACCGTCATGGGCATGATAATTTCTGGGCGCAGATCAGAGTAATACGCCTCCGTAAGGCCATGACTTGGTGCTGCGCAGATGCTGAGTCGCCTGGGGGTTGAATGTCGAGCACGCGTCCCACTGTCGGTGTGCCGCGATTCGGTTCGAGTGCGGCGCTCCTTGCGGCCATAGCCCTACTGGCCGGCTGTGCGTCTGGCGCGGACACCGGTTCCGGTGGCGACGGGGACGCCGTCCCGAGCGGCCGCGCCGCCCAGCAGGCGCCTCGTCTGACCAATGCCAACAGTCGTGACATGCCGCTCGACAAGTATCTGCTGAATCCCGCCCAGCAGGAATCGGTCTTCCTGGCGTACTCGACCGGCATTGCGCACTGCATGCGCAAGTACGGGTATGAGCACCCGGTTTCCCGCCCCGTCGACTCCGGCCTGTCAGGGGAGGACGCACCGAAAACGCGGGTCGACGGGCGCTTCGGATTCCAGAGCATGACTCACGCGAGGAAGTGGGGCTACCATCCTGCGGGCGGTTTCCCTGACCGTTCGCAGGACTCCGCCGAAACGCAGTCGGACGCCGACAGGTGGTTCGCTCTCACCGGAGCCCGCGACCTCAATTCGGACTTCGGTCCCGGCGGCACAACCCGAGACGGCCACAAGGTACGCAGCCGTGGTTGCGTCGGGGATTCCGTACTGAGGATGACGGGGGCCCGCGACGGCGTCGTGGGGGACAGCGATCTCGCGACCGAGCTGAAATTCCAGACGCTCGCGGATGGACAGAAGGACAAGCGAACCCTCGAAGTGTTCGAGCGCTGGTCGCTCTGTATGCGGGAGCGCGAGTACTCCTACCGCACTCCGCTCGAGGCCCTGAGCGACGCGCGCTGGGCGCAATCCGCGCAACCCTCCAGCGAGGAAACCGACACTGCGGTCGCGGACCAGAAGTGCCGAAGCGAGCACAACGTCGTAGGCGTGTGGTTCGCCGTGGACTACGAATATCAAGAGCGGGCCGTGGAAGCCAATCTGGCCAAGCTCCGCGAAGTGAAGACGCAGTTGACGCGTCAGGTGCGAGCGGCCCACGAGATTCTCGACGAATCGCGGTAGGGCAGTGGGTCGGCAACGAAAGGGCGGGAATGTGAAGAGAAGACTGATCGGTGCTTTCGCGGTGTCGCTGAGCCTCTTCGGCTTGAATGTCGTAGCGACGGACACGGCACAGGCCCAGACGGCTTCGAGCTGCACGGTGGGGGTCAACTGCCCGCCGTACAGCTGCAACGCGGGTGACGTTTGCCTGTACTACAACTCGATCGAGAACGGTCTGAACGGAATTTTCAGGCAGTTCACTCCCATCCCCGACTACCGTGATTCGGCATTCCTGATCTCCAACTACGGAGGCGAGGGAGCCGGTCAGACCGTGAAGAACAACGCCGCCGCGGTGCACAACCGAAAGGACCGGCATTTCGGTGTCTTCTACAACAGCAACTACAGCTGTGCGGTGGCCTGTCAGCAGATCCTTTCGCTGACGCTCAAGAACCTGAACGCGTCCCTGAAGAACAACAACGCTTCGGGTACTTGGTGATCGAGTAAACCCCCGGCGCTCGGTCGGCAAGGGGGAGGCGTGGAATCAGCGTCTCCACCTCGCCGACCGGTCGTGAGCGGCTGTCGCCTGCGATACTCGCTCGCGTGCCTTCCGCAGTCGGGGCTGACGGTCCTGGCAGGCTTCCGCCGCATCGTCCGCGTCCTCGAACCCCACGCGGTTCACGCGCCCGCGTCCGGGTCCTCATGAGCGCCCGGCAACTGGTTGTGTCCCTCGGACCAGTGATTCGTCCACCCGCAGACCCCGCAGGCGTAGCGTCCGTTGACCCCGGACACCTCGGCGCCGCAGCCCCGGCAGTCCGTCGTCGTGATCTCCTGCGCGTTGAGGAACGCCGTCGCGGCGGCAGCGGTGAGCGGGTCCGGAACGGAGGGCGAGGGCTTCCTGGTCACGATCGTGACCCTATCCACCGACTTCCCTTTCCGGCCAGGTGTGGTCAGGCTGTGTCCGGCAGGCTGGAGATCTTCGATGGGGGAGTGGCGGATGGCGGGGACCGGCAGTGGGGTGGCGGGGCTCGATGCGCGGCCTTGGTTCGTCGCGAACGAAGTCCTGGCGTTCCTGTTGGAAATCGCCGCGCTGGCCTTTCTCGGCTGGTGGGGATTCGGTGCGGGCCATGAGGGCGCGCTGCGCGTCCTGCTCGGTGTGGGCACACCCTCGCTCGCGGTCCTCGTGTGGTGGATGTTCGCCGCGCCCCGGGCCCGTTGGCGGCCCCGGCTCGCCCTGGTGCTGGTGGTGAAGGCGCTGGTGCTCGGGGGTGGGGCCGCTGCCCTGTACGCGGTCGGGCACCCCGTCGCGGCGGGCGTCGTGGCCGTTGTGACGGCCGTCAACACCGCGGTGGCCGAGTACTTCCGGGCCTCGCCCTCGGGTGTACGGTCGCCGAATCTGCCCTGATTCAGAGCCCGGCAGGGACTCGCGACCGTCCGTCCCCTCACCTTGTCAGCCCGCCGACCACGCCTGTATAACGTTGTAAAATTGACGTGAAGGGATTGCCGTGCGGGTCAGCCTCAAGGATGTCGCCGCGCACGCTGGGGTCTCGATCAAGACCGTCTCCAACGTGGTGAACAACTATCAGCACGTCACGCCGGCCATGCGCGAGCGCGTTCAGCGATCGATCGACGCGCTCGGCTACCGGCCCAACCTCGCCGCCCGGCACCTGCGCAAGGGGCGCACGGGCATCATCGCGCTCGCCCTGCCCGAACTGGGCAACCCCTACTTCGCCGAACTCGCGGCCACCGTCATCGACGCCGCCGCCGCGCATGACTACATCGTGCTGCTGGACCACACCGGCGGCCGCCGCGAGCAGGAGATCCTGGTCAGTCAGGGTTTCCGGGCCAGGGTCATCGACGGACTCATCCTCAGCCCGATCGAGCTGGAGACCGAGGATCTGCGCGACCAGTCGGAGAACGTCCCCCTCGTGCTGCTCGGCGAACGGGACTACGCCCTGCCGTACGACCACATCGCCATCGACAACGTCGCCGCGGCCCGCGCCGCGGTACGGCACCTGATCGACCTCGGTCGGCGGGAGGTGGCGTTCATCGGCGCGCGGCGCGGCCGCAGTGAGCCCGCCCAACTGCGCGTACGGGGCTGGCGCGAGGAGCTCACCGCAGCCGGACTGCCCGCCGACGACGGGCTGGTCGCCGCCACCGACGGGTGGGGGCACGCGGACGGCGCCGCCGCCATGGCGCGCATCCTGGAATCCGGACGGCGCCCCGACGCGGTCTTCGCCTACAACGACCCGATGGCCATCGGCGCCATGCGCGTCCTGCACGAACGAGGGCTCCGCGTGCCCGACGACATCGCGATCGTCGGGTTCGACGACGTGGTCGAGGGGCGGTTCGGCGCGGTGACGCTCACCTCCGTGTCGCCGGACAAGGAAGCCATCGGCCGGCTCGCGGTCGAGTCGGTGCTGGCCCGGCTCGGTGGCGGTGACGCGCCCGAACCGCGCCGGGTATGGGCGGACTACCGCCTGGTGCAGCGGGAGAGCACGCTGGGGCGCGGTGCGCCGCACCGCGACGGCCAGGGCTGATCCGCCCGCCGGTCGCCAACTCCCCGCACTCCCGAACGCCTCCCAAGTCCCCTTGGTGCACAGGGGGTTTACAGCATCCTTCCAACGATGTAAAAACCTCTGTGCGGCAGGTCGAACGGCCTTTCCCGCCAGGGAGAAGCGCCAATCCGCTCGTTCACCACCACCTCAACTCCCTTCAGCGTCGCCCGGATCGGGGTCACCATGCAGCGCACCACGCACCGTCGTCGCCCACTCGCCCACCCCGTGGTCGTCTCCCTGGCCGCCGCGGTGGCCTTGACCGCCACCTCCTGCGCGAAGTCGGAGGACGACGCGTCGAGCGGCACCTCCTCCGCGACCGCCGCAGGCGCCGAACAGAAGGTCGCCTCGCCCGCACCGGGCGGCAAGACCTGCACCATCGAGGCGTACGGCGCCGAGAAGCTCGACCTCAAGAACGCCACCGTCGGCTTCTCCCAGTCCGAGAAGGAGGCCAACCCGTTCCGTATCGCCGAGACGCAGTCCATCAAGGACGAAGCGGACAAGCGCGGGGTCAAACTGCTCACGGCCAACGCCCAGTCGCAGTTCTCCAAGCAGATCAGCGATGTCCAGGACCTGCTGGCCAAGGGGGCCGACCTGCTGGTCATCGCCCCGCTGAACTCCGACGGCTGGGACCCGGTCCTGCAGGCGGCGGCCGCCAAGAAGGTCCCCATCGTCACCATCGACCGCAAGATCAACGCCACGGCCTGCAAGGACTATGTCTCCTTCATCGCCTCCGACTTCGTCGAGCAGGGGCGGCGCGCCGCCGACCAGATGATCGAGGCGACCGGCGCCAAGGGCGAGGTGGCGATCCTGCTCGGCGCCGCGGGCAACAACGTGACCACCGAGCGCACCAAGGGCTTCAAGGACCGCATCGCGGAGAAGGCCCCCGAGCTGAAGGTCGTGTTCGAGCAGACCGGAGACTTCGCCCGCGAGAAGGGCCAGCAGGTTACCGAGCAGCTCATCCAGTCCAAGCCCGGGATCAAGGGCATCTACGCCGAGAACGACGAGATGGGCCTCGGTGCCGTCGCCGCGCTGAAGGGCGCCGGGAAGAAGGCCGGCGACGTCAAGATCGTCACGGTCGACGGCACCCGCAACGCCGTCCAGGGCATCGTGGACGGCTGGATCAGCGGGGTCATCGAGTCCAACCCCCGCTTCGGCCCGCTGGCCTTCCAGACCCTCGACACCTTTACCCAGGGTGAGGAAGTCGCCCAGGACATCGTTATCGAGGACGGTGCCTACGGCGCGGACAACGCGAAGAGTGATCTCGGCAAGGCGTACTGACATGCCCGCCGAAGTCCTCGCCGTCCGCGGACTGAGCAAGACCTTCCCCGGCGTCCGGGCCCTGGACGGCGTGGACCTCACCCTGCACGCCGGTGAGGTCCACGCCCTGATCGGCGAGAACGGCGCCGGCAAGTCGACGCTCATCAAACTGCTCACCGGCGTGTACCGGCCGGACGCCGGACAGATCGTCTTCCAGGACCGCGAAGTCGCCTTCGCCACCCCGCTGGAGGCGCAGAAGGCGGGGATCTCCACCATCTACCAGGAGGTCAACCTCATCCCGCTGCTCAGCGTGGCCCGCAACCTCTTCCTGGGCCGCGAACCGCGCAACCGGTTCGGCGTGCTGGACATCGCCCGGATGAACCGGGAGGCAGAGGAGACACTGCGCACCTACGGAGTCCGGGTCGACGTCCGAAGGCCCTTGCGCAGCCTGGGAGTCGGCGCCCAGCAGATGGTCGCCCTGGCCCGCGCCGTCGCCACCGAGGCGCGGATCGTCATCATGGACGAACCGACCTCCTCGCTGGAACCACGCGAGGTGGAGACCCTCTTCACGGTGATCCGACGGCTGCGCGACGAGGGCATCGCCGTCGTCTACGTCAGCCACCGCCTGGACGAACTTTACGCCGTGTGCGACACCGTCACCGTGCTGCGCGACGGGCGGCGCGTCCACCACGGCGCGCTGGCTCAACTCGACCGCCTCTCGCTGGTGTCGACGATGCTCGGCCGGGATCTGGGCGAGGTCCGCGAGGAGGGCCTGACCAAGTTCACCGGCGACCATGGCGCCACCGATGCCGAACCAGTCCTGCGCGCCGCAGAGTTGACGGTTCCGCACCAGCTGCACGGGGTCTCGGTGAGCATCCGTCCCGGTGAGGTCGTCGGCCTGGGCGGGCTGCTCGGCTCCGGCCGCACCGAGACGGCGAAGGCCATCGCCGGTGCCCTCCCGGTGAGTTCGGGCACGGTCACCGTGGCCGGTGTGCCGCTGCGCGCGGGCTCCACGCCGGCCGCCATCCGCGCCGGGATCAGCCTGCTGCCCGAGGACCGCAAGAGCGAGGGCATCGTCCCGGGGCTGTCGGTGCGGGAGAACATCGCCCTGGCCGTGCTGCCGAGACTGTCCCGCTTCGGCCTGGTCTCCGAGGCGCGGGTCGACGCGATCGTCGACACCTTCATCGAGCGGCTGCGGATCAAGGCGTCCTCACCGCGGCAGAAGGTGGGCGAACTCTCCGGCGGCAACCAGCAGAAGGTGCTGCTGGCCCGCTGGCTCGCCATGCATCCCAAGGTGCTCCTGCTCGACGAACCCACCCGTGGCATCGACGTCGGAGCCAAGGCCGAGGTGCAAAAGCTCGTCGACGAACTGGCCGCCGACGGCCTGGGTGTCCTGCTCATCTCCTCCGACCTGGAGGAACTGATCGAAGGGTCCGACCGCGTGGTCGTACTGAAAGACGGCGCCGTCGTCGGCGAACTGAGCGGCGACGACGTCACCGAGGAGAGGCTGATGCGGGCCATCGCCGGGAACGACGTACGGGAAGGGGCGACCGCCGATGGCTGAAGTCGCCCTGCGCACCACCCCGTTGGACAAGGACCGCGTCCTCCAGTGGCTGCAGACGTACGGCGTCTACGCCGGCGTGGCGGTGCTGCTCGTCGTCAACATCCTCATCACCCCGCACTTCCTGTCCGCCGAGAACTTCCGCACCCAGGCCGTCCAGGTCGCCCCGGTCATCATCGTCGCCCTGGGCATGGCCCTGGTCATCGGCACCGAGGGCGTCGACCTCTCCGTCGGCGCCGTGATGGCCCTGTCGGCCTCCGTCACCGCCCTCTACCTCGGGTACGGCCTCCTGCCCGCGCTGCTCGCGGTCGCGCTCTTCGCGGCCGGAGTCGGGCTGGCCAACGGCGCGCTGGTGGCGTTCATCGGCGTGCAACCCATCGTCGCCACGCTGGCGTTGATGGTCGGCGGCCGGGGCCTCGCACTGGTGCTGCTTCCGCAGCTGAAGGACCTGCGCAACCCCTCCCTGGCCTCGCTGGGCTCCGGCGACGTCCTGGGCGTCCCGTATCTGTTCCTGATCGCCACGGTGCTGGCCGTCCTGGTGGCGTTCGTGATCCGCCGCACGACCTTCGGACGCCAGCTGCTGGCCATCGGCGACAGCCGCCCCGCGGCCCAGCTCGCCGGTCTGCCCGTACGCCGCGTGCTGATCATCGTGTACGTGGTCAGCGCGTTGCTCGCCGCGGTCGCGGGAGTGCTGGCCACCGCGCGACTCCAGGCCAGCGACCCCACCTCGCTGGGCAACCTGATGGAACTCTCCGCGATCACTGCGGTGGTGGTCGGCGGCACCCCGCTGACCGGCGGCCGAGTCAACATCGCCGGAACCGTGGCCGGAGCCGTCCTCATCCAGCTCCTGACCGCCACGCTCATCAAGCACGACCTGCCACCGTCCTGGACGCAGATCGCACAGGCCATGGTGATCGTCGCCGCGGTCTACGCGGCTCGGGGACGGGGGAAGCGATGACCGCCACGAAGACGGATGAACCCGTGACCACCACGAGCACCGGGCCGGCGAAGCAGGCCGAGCCGACCGGATCCGCCCGCTCCGAGCGACTGAGCGCGCTGCTCCAGCAACACGGCGCGCTGGCCGTCCTGGTGATCGTCTCCCTGGTGGCGTCGTTCTCCTTCGACTCCTTCGCCACCGGCGACAACTTCTCCAACATGGCGACGAGTTCCGCCTTCCTGGCGATCGTCGCCCTCGGCATGACCTTCGTGATCATCACCGGCGGCATCGACCTGTCCGTCGGCTCCCTGTTCGCCCTCGGCGGCGTCCTGGCCGCCTGGGGATCGCGGCACGGCACGCTGGTGGCACTGCTGCTGCCGCTCGCGGTCTGCGGACTGATCGGCGTCGTCAACGGACTCCTCGTCGCCCGCTCCCGGCTCGCTCCCTTCATCGTCACCCTCGCCGCCATGCTCGGTGCGCGCGGACTGATGCTGGCGCTGACCGACGAGGGCGCCGACACCTACCTCATCGGCAAGGACTCGTTCCTCGCCGAACTCGGCCAGGGCACCACCCTCGGCCTCGGCAACCCCGTGTGGATCACGCTGGGCCTGTTCGTCGGCGGCGCCGTCGTCCTGCGCCGGACCCGGTTCGGCCAGCATGTGTACGCGGTCGGCGGCAACGAGGACGCGGCGGCCCTGATGGGCGCCCCGGTGGCCCGTACCAAGATCCTCGTCTACGCCCTGTCGGGACTGCTCGCCGGACTGGCCGGGGCGCTGAACGCGGCCTGGCTGGCGTCCGGCGTGACCATCCTGGGCAACGGCATGGAACTGGAGGCCATCTCCGCCGTCGTCATCGGCGGCACCCTGCTGACCGGCGGACTCGGCTACGTCAGCGGCTCACTGGTCGGCGTCCTGCTCCTGAAGGTGATCCAGAACGTCATCAACCAGATCGGCTCCCTCGACTCCTCCTACCAACAGGTCGTCAGCGGCGCTTTCCTGGCCGTCGTCGTCATCGCCCAGACCTGGCTGGGCCGCAGACGGCAACTGATGTGACAAGCCCCGGACTTGGCGGCAGGGCGTCCAAAGCCTTGTCGCCGAGCCCGGTTCCAGGCGGTCGGACGCTCACGCGTCGGCCGCCTCTTGCACGCGCACGTCTCCCCACCCCCAACTCAAGGAGTCACGATGCGTGAAGTACCCCTACGCCGTGGGCCATTGGCCTGGCTGAGACACCGGGCGCGATGGGCGACCACCGCGCTGGCCGCCCTCACCCTGATCGCCGGTACGGCACTGACGGCCACCGGCACCGCGGCCGCCGCCCCTCAGGCGTGGACCCCGAAACCCTCGCCGATGACCACACCGTGGACGAACCAGGTCCCCACCGACAACCCCCTGCCGGAGTACCCGCGCCCGCAGCTCACCCGCCCCGACTGGGCCAACCTCAACGGCATCTGGGACTTCGCGGTCACCCCGGCCGACGCCGGTCAGCCCGCGTCGTTCACCGAGCAGATCCGGGTCCCGTTCGTCGCGGAGTCCGCGCTCTCCGGCATCCAGCGCAAGATCACCCAGAACGACAAGCTCTGGTACAAGCGCACCTTCACCGTCCCCTCCGGCTGGAACGGCCGCCGCGTACAACTCCACTTCGGTGCCAGCGACTGGCGTACCACCGTCTGGGTCAACGGCCGCCAGGCCGGCGCCACCCACAGCGGCGGCTTCGACGCCTTCTCCTACGACATCACCGACCTGCTCAACAGCGGCACCAACACCGTCGTCGTCTCGGTCTGGGACCCCACCGAGACCGGCGGTCAGGCCGTCGGCAAGCAGCGGATCCGCGACGTCGCCCCGCACCCCGGCGGCGGCATCTTCTACACCGCCGCCTCCGGCATCTGGCAGACGGTGTGGCTGGAGCCGACGGCCTCCGCCCGCATCACGCGCCTCGACATGGTGCCGGACCCGGTGAACAACCGGCTGAAGGTGACCGTCCGCGGCTCCGGGACCAGCGGTCACCAGGCCCGCGTCACGGTGTCCACGGGCGGCACCACTATCGGCACGGCCACCGGCGCGGTCGGCGCCGAGTTCACCGTCCCGGTCCCCGATCCGCGGCTCTGGACCCCGGACGACCCCTTCCTCTACGACGTGAAGGCCGAACTGCTCTCCGGCGCCACCGTCGTCGACTCCGTCGGCAGCTACACCGGCATGCGCACGATCAGCCTCGCCAGCATCGGGGGCTATCAACGCCCTGTTCTGAACGGCAAGTTCGTCTTCCAGACCGGCACCCTGGACCAGGGCTACTGGCCAGACGGCATCTACACCGCACCCACCGACGCGGCCCTGCGACACGACCTCCAGAAGCACAAGGACCTGGGCTTCAACATGGTCCGCAAGCACATCAAGGTGGAGCCGCAACGCTGGTTCTACTGGGCCGACCGGCTTGGCCTGCTGGTCTGGCAGGACATGCCGTCCATGGACCTGCGCACCCCCGACAGCGCGGCCCGCGTCCAGTGGGAGGCCGAGTACGACCGCGTGATCGACCAGCACCGCAGCTCGCCCTCCCTGGTCGTGTGGGTCAACCAGAACGAGGGCTGGGGCCAGTACGACCAGGCCCGCATCGCGAACGAGGTCAAGGCCTACGATCCCTCCCGGCTCGTCGACAACATGAGCGGTATCAACTGCTGCGGCGCGGTCGACGGCGGCAACGGAGACCTCCTCGACCACCATGTCTACGTCGGCCCCGGCACCACCGTGCCCAGCCCCACCCGCGCCGCCGTGCTCGGCGAGTTCGGCGGACTGGGGTACAAGGTCCCGGGCCATGAGTGGTATCCCGGCGGCGGCTTCAGCTATGAGGACCAGCCGGACCTCGCCCACCTGAACAACCGGTTCGTCGGCCTCCTGGACGCCATCCGCGAGGTGCGCATGCCGCGCGGCCTGTCCGCGTCCGTCTACACCGAGATCACCGACGTGGAGAACGAGGCCAACGGCCTGCTCACCTACGACCGCCAGGTCGTCAAGGTCGACGAGGCCAGGGTGCGTGCCGCCAACCGCGCGCTGATCGACGCCTCCCAGGGCTCGACCACCCCGGCCACCCTGCCCACCGGCCAGTACCGGTCCCTGCGCGTGACCACACCCGGCTACACCGACCGGTATGTGCGGCACAGGGACGGCGCGGTCTTCACGGAGGTCGTCGGCAGCGGCAGCGACGCGCTGCTGAAGAACGACGCCACCTGGAAGATCGTCCCCGGCCTGGCCAACAACACCTGCTACAGCTTCGAATCGCGGAACTACCCCGGCGAGTACCTGCGCCACCGCGACTACCGCGTCTACAAGGAGTCCGGCAACACGGACCTGTTCCGCGCCGATGCCACCTTCTGCGCGGTCCGCGGCGCGAACGGCGGCATCCGGCTGTCCGCGTACAACTTCCCCGAGCAGTATCTGCGCCACTACAACGCCGAGTTGTGGCTGGCGACCCCGGGCGGTACGCACATCTATGACAACCCGGCACTCTTCACCGAGGACACGACCTGGTCGATGGAGGCGCCCTTGGCTCCGTGAGTCCAAACCCTCCTGGTAACAAATGCGGCCCCGGTGGAGGGAGTTGACCTCCCTCCACCGGGGCCGTTCCGTACGAGACAGAGGGTCAGGGCTTCTCGTCGCCGTAGAGGCCGCCCACCTCCTCGGCGGTCAGTGCCTTGTCGAAGGCGTGGACCTGGTCGACGGCGCCGTTCCAGAAGTCGACGTTCGAGCCGTCCCAGTGGGCCCGGCCCACGGTGAGCGGTCCGGTGCTCGGAAGGGCCGACCCGCCGGTGGTGGTCGCCGCGAGCTCACCGTCGAGGTAGAGCCGGATCTGGTTGCTCGTGGCGTCCCGGACGCCGACGAGGTGGTACCAGCGGCCGGTCTCGATGGCGGTCGGTACCTGGGCGCGGCGCTCGCCGGGTGTGCTGAAGGCGAAGGTGCCGTGTCCGTACTGGAGGTAGAAGGAGTTGGCGGTGGCTCGGGTGTCCTGGCTGACCGCGGTGGCGTAGTTGCCGGGGAGCTGGTCCAGGCGGACCCAGGCGGCCACCGAGTAGCTGCCCGCGGTGTCGATCACCGGTCCCGCGGTCTCGGCGTACTGCTTCTGGCCGTCGAACTTCAGCGCGGTGCCGTGGACTCCGGGGATCCAGGAAGCGCCCTCGCGCAGGGTGAGGGGCTGGTCGTTGGGGCCTTCGTCCTGCGCGGTCGTGCCCGCGCCTTCGTCGAGGGTCCAGTGTCCGCCGCCCGTGAGCGGCTTCTGGGTGCCCGCGGCGGCCCCGGCGGCGATCACCTTGCGGTTGATGTCCCGTACGCGGGCCGGATCCACCTTGATGTCGCGACGGTCGTACGTGTAGAGACCGTTGAGCTCGTTCTCCAGGTCGGTGATCTGCGTGTACACCGATCCGGACAGTTCGGCGCCCGCCTGGGCGAGATAGAACTGCTCGGTGTTCTCGACGTACTTGCGGGTCAGTTCCTCCTTGGTGGTGACACCGCTGTAGATCACGGTCGGGGCGCCCGGCCACATGTGCCCCGGGGTGCGCAGGGTGAAGCCGCCGTGCTCGCCGTCCATGGCGGCCCGGGTGTCGTCGGGGAAGGCGGGGTCGGTGTTGTTGTAGTCGTGGTGGTCGATGATGTCGCCCTTGCCTGAATCGCCCTTGGAATTACAGCAGTTGACGCCGCTGTGGGCGTTGACGACGCGGGACGGGTCCTGGGCCTGCACCGACTCGGTGATCCGGCCGGTCTCCTCGCGGTTCCACTCGCCCCAGCCCTCGTTGAAGACGATCCAGCCGATGACGGACGGCGAGTTGTGGTGCTGCCGCATCATCTCCTTGCCCTGGTCGACGAAGGCCTTCTGGCCCGTCTCGTCGGTGAGGTTGCCGGAGACGAAGTCCTGCCAGACCAGCAGGCCCAGCTTGTCGGCGTGGTAGAACCAGCGGGCCGGTTCCACCTTGATGTGCTTGCGGACGGCGTTGAAGCCGAGCTTCTTGTGCGCCTTGAGGTCGAAGGCGAGGGCCTCGTCGCTGGGCGCCGTGTACAGACCATCGGGCCAGAAACCCTGGTCCAGGGTGGCGAGGGAGAAGACCGGTTTGCCGTTGAGGACGAGCTTGTTGAAGCCGCCGACCTTCTCGATGCCCACCTCGCGCATGCCGAAGTAGCTGCCGACCCGGTCGGTGGTCGCGCCGTCCGTGAGCTTGATGTCGAGGTCGTAGAGATAGGGGTCGTCCGGGGTCCACAGGTGCTGTTTGGCCACAGGCAGGGTGAGTTGCTTGTCGGCGGGTCCGCTGACCCGGCCGACGACGTTGCCGCGGGCGTCGCGGGCCACGGCCTCGACACGGGCGGCGGGGGAGGCGTCGTCGGAGCCGACGCTGACGGCGAGGGTGCCGGTGTCGATGTCGGGAGTGGCAACGATGTCGTCGATGGACGCGGCGGCGACGGGCTCCATCCACACGGTCTGCCAGATACCGGAGGTCTGGGTGTAGAAGATGCCGCCCGGGTTCGTGGACTGCTTGCCCATGGGCTGGTTGGCACCGCCGGTGTCGGTGACCGCGACCACGATCTCCTGTGGTCCTGTGCCCTTGAGCGCGTCGGTGATGTCGGCGCTGAAGGCGTTGTAGCCGCCGGTGTGTTCGGTGACCTTGGTGCCGTTGACGTAGACGGTGGCCCGGTAGTCCACGGCGCCGAAGTTGAGCTTGAGCCGGTTGGCCCGGTCGCTCTTGCCCACCTTCCAGCTCGCCGGGACCTCGACGAGCTTGCGGTAGAACATGTGGTCCTCGTGCCGTTCGAGGCCCGACAGCTGGGACTCGACGGGGAACGGCACGATGATCTTCTCGTCGAGGCTCTTCCCGAAGACCGGTTGCTCGCCCGCCTCGGCGGCGCTGAACTGCCAAGGCCCATTGAGGTTCTTCCAGTTGGAGCGCACCTGCTGCGGGCGCGGATACTCCGGCAGCGGATGCTGCTTGTCGAGTCCGTCTCCCCACTTGGTGGTGAGGCGGTGGGTGGAGGCGTTCTCGGCGTAGCGGATGACCTTGGGCACGCTCTCGCCGCCGACCGTCAGGCCGCCCGCTCCGTCGTAGGAGACCCGGACGAGCTGGTTCTTCTGGATCGGCTCGGAGAGGGTGACGAGGACGGACGAGGCGTCGCCGGGGTAGGGCGCGACCGATCCGATGGGCATCGCGGTGGTGTCGGCCTCGATCTTCAGATGGTCCTTGACCGCCCGGAGGTTGCCGACGCGGCCGTCGAAGCGCAGGCGCAGCCGCTTGCCGTCGGCGGCGACGGACGGCTCCACCGGGTAGACCTCGAAGTCGGCCGGCGGGGTGAACGCCGACATCGGCACGAGCTGCTTGGGCAGCGTCGGTGTCGACCAGCGCAGATACATGTTGGCTCCGCCGGTGTCCTGGAACATCTCCAGGCGGAAGTCGTGCGGCTCACCGGCCGTCAGCCGTACGGCGGCGCTGGTCTGCTCCCGGTCCCAGTCGCCGACCCAGTGGTCGATGACGGGCTCGCCGTCGATGTACAGCCGGAAGCCGTTGTCGCCGATGGCGTGGAAGGTGTAGTCGCCGGTGGCGGGCGCCGTGAGCTGTCCCGTCCAGCGCGCGGTCGTGTGTTCCGTCCGGCCGGTCAACTCCTCGAAGGTGCTGGTCAGTCCGGAGAAGTTGATCTGAGGGTCGAGGAGGGTGCCGCCCAGTTCGGCGAAGTCGCGGGCGCCGGGTGCGGACATGCTGAAGTACTCGCCCTTCAGACCGTGCGTCTGGACGGCGGCCTCGGCGGCGGGCGCGGATGCGGTGCTGGGCTGCTCCGCGGCGGTCGCGGCGGGCATCAGCCCCATCGGGGGGAGGGTGAGGGCGGCTGCGGCGAGCAGCGCCCACATTCTGGCTCTCGGGCGGGTGCGGTGTTGTGTCATGGAACCTTTCCTCGTGCAGAGGCGGCGACCGGGTAGGGGTGACCGGTGCCGCCTTTTCAACGTTGGAAACCCGGTGACAGCGGTATGACAGCACGGCCTCAGGAAGCTGTCCAGACCTCTCGCGCCGTCAACCGGCGCTCGGCACCCGCTAGTTCGTGGCGGCCCCGCCGATGTCGTCCGCGCGGCTCACGAACCGCAGGGCACTGTCGGTCACCCGGTAGAGGAACTCACCCGCGTCCTCGCCCGTGACAAAGAACTGGCTGTCGCGGTCGTAGCTGGCCCTGCGGGTGATGCCCTGCCAGGGGTGGCGCAGGAGTTCGGAGCGCAGGGCGGAACGGGCGTCGTCGCCCGCGGCGGTCAGACCGTGCGCGACGAAGCGGACGGCGTCGTACGCCTCGGCCGCCCAGGGCGCGGGGGCGGCACCGAATCGGGCGCGGTGGGCGGCGGTGAACGCCTTGATCCGGGGGTCGGCGGCGTCCGTGTACCCCGTGCCGATCAGCCAGCCGTCCGCCGCCGCGAGGAACCGGGCACCGAGCACGTGCTCGTCCGCCACGCAGGGTCCGCGGTACCCCGCTCGGCGCAGGGCGCGAGCACAGGCCGCGGCGCGGTCGGGGCGGATGCCCGCGAAGAGGACCGCGTCGTCGTCACGGTCGGTGATCCGTCGGGCCGCGGTGTCGAAGTCCCGGTCCGGGGCGATGTCCTCGAGCAGGGTGTCGCCGTTGAGCTTCCTGTGCACGGTGGCCATGCGGACCGTGGGCAGGGTCGCGTCGGCGTCGCTCAGATCGTGGACCACCGCGGTGCGCGCGGGTTTCACCACCCGGTTCAGATAGCGCAGGATCGCCGGAGGTCCCGCGGTCTTCGTGGGCCGGAGCAGCAGTGTGGTGGTGACGTTGACGTTGCTGAGTTCGCTGCTGTCGGCCCGGGTGACCAAGTGCGTCACCCCGGCCTGCGCGCAAGCCTCCATCACCGCGGGGGCGGTCGTGTTGGTACCGGCGCCGATCACCCCGACCAGGTCCGGGTCGGCGGCCAGTGTCCCGGCCGCCGCGGCGGCCCGCTTCGCGGTGCCGCCGTCGTCGGCGGTGCGCAGGACCAGGTCGAAGACGCGGCGATCGTCGGCGTTGTGCTCGCTCACCGCCAGCCGGGCGCCGCGCTCCTGCGCCGTGAACACGGCGTCGGACCGGTCACCGAGCAGACCGAGCACGTGCCGGGGCAGGTTTCCGGAGCCGGTGGTCCCGGACGGGTCGGAGCGGCCCCAACGCCACCAGCTGCCCACTCCGATCGTGCCGACTCCCAGGACCGCGCCACCGGCGGCCAGTACCCGGCGGCGGGTTGTCGGAGCGCTCGTCGCCGGCTCGGCGGTCAGCGTCAAGGCGTCCGCCAAGTCGGCCACGCGGGTCCCGTCGGTGACCGTGCCCTGCGGAACCGGCAGGTCCAGCACCCGCGCGGCACGCGCCGCCACCAGCGCGGGCAGCCCCTCCGGCAGCCAGTTCCGCTCGTCGAACGGGCCCAGGAAATCCCGGAGTTCGGCGACCTGAGGGCGCTGCTCCGGCGACTTCGACAGACACCGCCGTACGATCCCGGCGAGCGCCTCGGGTACGCCGTCCACGTCGGGTTCCTCGTGCACGGTGCGGTACAGGACGCCGGCCGCGCCGCCGATGCCGAACACGGGGCGGCCGGTGGCGGCGTGAGCCAGGACGCAGCCCAGTGAGAAGACGTCGCTCGGCGGACCGACCGTGCGGCCGCGTGCCTGCTCGGGCGAGAGATAGCCGGGCGAGCCGATGACCGACCCGTCGGTGGTCAGCGCGGTCACCCCGACTGCGCGGGCGATGCCGAAGTCGATCAGACGGGGACCGTCGGCGGCCAGCAGGATGTTGGCGGGCTTCACATCCCGGTGCACCAGATCGCACCCGTGGACCTCCTCCAGCGCCTCGGCCAACGCGGTGCCCAGGCAGCGCAGTTGGGGCGCCGGCCAGGGGCCGTGCCGGACGATGGCCTCGGCGAGAGAGGGGCCCGGCACATAGGCGGTGGCCAGCCACGGGGAGCGGGCCTCGGCGTCGGCCGCGAGGACGGGCACGGTCCAGCGGCCGCCGAGCCGTGCCGCGAGTTCCGTCTCGCGCCGGAAGCGGGCCCGGAACCCGGGATCGTCGGCGTGCTCGGCGCGGATCGACTTCAGGGCGCACCAGGTGCCGAGCGGTGAGCGCGCCAGGTACACCACGCCCATCCCGCCCGCGCCGAGCCGGGCCGCCAGCCGGTACTCGCCGATCACCGACGGATCGGACGGCAGCAGCCGATCCACGGCACACCCCCCATCTGCCCGCCCGAAGCGCCCGTACCCGACTCAGCTCTCAGCATTGACCGCGTTCTGGAGGTCCGCCAGCGAACCGACCTGCCGGAAGCGCCCGTTGCGCACCTCGTGCACGTACGTACTGCTCAGCCAGCCCTCCCCCGTGAGGGGGTAGTTGTGGTATTCGCCGAAGGTATAAGTCCGGTCGATGCCCTGGTAGTTGACCTTTGCCAGCCGCTTGCCGAGGGCGGCCCGTACCGGTTGGGTACCCGACCTGGCGGGCACGGTCCGCGCGAACTCGCCGAGCAGCAGGCGCACCGAGTCGTACGCCTCCATGGCATACGGTTCCGGAGCGGCGCCGTAGCGCTTGCGCCAGGCGGCGGTGAAGTCCCGGGCCGCCTTGGTGGTGAGGGCGGACGGATCGCCCGCGGCGTTGACGACGTACCAGCCCTCGCCCGCGGCTCCCGCGCGCTCGGCGAAGTCCGTGCCGTACAGCAGATGCTGCATCCAGCGCGGGCCCTCGAA
Organism: Streptomyces cinnabarinus; assembly: GCF_027270315.1. NCBI lineage: Bacteria > Bacillati > Actinomycetota > Actinomycetes > Kitasatosporales > Streptomycetaceae > Streptomyces > Streptomyces cinnabarinus. The sequence goes on from NZ_CP114413.1 coordinate 8,606,968, forward strand.
ACCGGCCGCGGCCAGCTGGCGGGCCGCGGTGACGGTCGCGTCGAGCGGGCCGAAGTACGCGAAGGCGGCCACCTCTGCGGCGAGCAGCGCACGTACCGCGTCGGGACCGTCGCCGGTCTCCTCTGCCACGACCTGGGGCACCACCTCGGCTCCCCGTTCCCGCCACTGCTGTACGAGCAGGCCGGCCTGGTCCTGGATGGTGGTGCCACCGGAGCGGTCCAGGACCACGCCGATACGCCCCAACTGGTTGGTGAGCATGGCGTGGAGCATGATCCAGCCACCGATCGCGAGATGCGCCGGACCGGTCTGGAAGGACGCCTTGGGCGAGGTCACGAAGTAGTCCTGCTGGCCCGTCGTGCTCGACACATGCGCCAGCCCGGCCTGGCCGTAGATCTTCGCCGCCGACCGCATCGGGAGTTCGGCGACGGGCCCGAGGACGGCCACCACATCCCGGTCCGCGGTGAACCGGCCCGCCACGTCCTGTGCGCCGGCCGCGTCGCCCGGGTCGCGCAGGACCCGTACCTTCAGGTCGTACGCGCGATTCCGGACGGCGTTGTGCTGGGCCACGGCGAGCCGGGCGGCGCGTTCGCTGACCCGGCTGACGAGCGCCGTGTCCTCGGTGGCGTGCACGCCCAGGACGTACACGGGACGGGCCGCGGCGGGCTCCTTGTCCTCGTCGCGGGTCGCGAGCAGAGCCGCGGCGGTCCCGCCCGACGCGGCGAGCAGCAACGCCCCACCGGCCAGCAGCAGCCGGCGCCTGCTCGGGCGCCGGTCCTCCGGCGGAGTGTCCTGAAGGGGTGCCGCGGTCGGCTCGTCGAGCCGGGTCGGCTCGATCTCGGGCAGCGCGAGGCCCTCGGCGGAGCGCGCGGCGATCATCCGCGCGACCGGGTCGGGGAGTTGAACCGTGCCGTCCGGCTCGTCCTCGGCCAGCAGAGTCCGCAACTCCCCGGCCGTGGGCCGGTCTTCCGGCTCCTTGGCCAGGCAGCGGGCCACGAGGGGCCGGGAGTCGTCGTCGATACCGTCGAGGTCGGGTTCGTCGTGGACGGTGCGGTACAGCAGGGCTTCGGGTGCTCCGCTGCCGAAGGGCGGGCGGCCGGTCAGGGCGTAGGCCAGGACGCCGCCGAGCGAGAAGACGTCGCTCGCCGCGGTGGCCGTCCCGCCGCGGGCCTGTTCGGGGGAGAGGAAGCCGGGGCTGCCGACGACCATGCCGGAGGCCGTCAGCGCCGTGTCGTCCTCGGAGCGCGCCACCCCGAAGTCGATCAGCCGGGGCCCGTCCAGGGCGAGGAGCACGTTGCCGGGCTTGACGTCTCGGTGGACGAGTCCGGCCGCGTGCAGATCCGTGAGGGCCTCGGCCAGCCGCCGCACGAGCGAGCGTGTCGTGGCGGCGGGCAGCGGGCCGTGTTCCGCCACGGCCTCGACGAGGGAGGGGCCGGGGACGAACGCGGTCGCCAGCCAGGGCTCGGCGGCTTCCGCGTCCGCGCCGAGCACGGGCACCACCCAGCGGCTGCTCACCCGCCGGGCCAGCTCCGCCTCGCGGCCGAACCGCGTGCGGAACGCCTGGTCATCCGTGCTCTCACCACGGATCACCTTGACCGCGGCGAGGGTGCCCTCGTCGTCGCGCCCGAGGTAGACCACGCCCATGCCGCCCGCGCCGAGCCGCCGCAACAGCCGGAAACCGGCGATGCGCGAGGGGTCGGTGGGCCTCAGCGGCTCACTCATCGTGCGCCCTCCGCCTTGTCGTCGCCGCTACTGTCCTTGCCACCGGTGCCGTCCGATGCCTGGTTGCCGCCGATGCTGTCGATCTCGGCCGCCGTGTAGGCGACTCCCTGCGCCACTTCCGAGGCGATCCCGCTCTCCTCCTCGTCACTGTGGCCTGCCCCGATCCGGTCCGTCGCGGCCACGGTGACCGGACCGAGCCGGTACTTGAACCAGTCGAAGGGCAGCTGGTCCTTCGTGCCGTCGACGAGGAACTCCCCGCTCTCGACGAGATCGTCGTCGGTGACGCCGTTGCGCGCCTCGGAGAACGGATCGGCCCGCGAGTACAGCCCGATCACCCGCTCGGTGGCGTTCAGCTGCTGGTCCGGGCAGCGCAACGCCTCCTGCAAGGACACGGCCATGTCCCGGCGGGCGGCCGTGGTGTCCCGGTGCACGGTGACCGTCAGGGAGACCTGTACGGGCCCCTTGTCCCCGCTGCCCGGAAGGACGAACCTCCGGGTGAGACTGGCCAGCGCCGTGCTGGGCAGCGGCTCCCGCTGCCACACGCACTCCTCGTCGAGCACGGCCCACTCGGTGGGATCACTCTCGTACGGCTGCGCCTTGCGGAACCCGGCGCCGAAATGGTCCGGGCGGGTGCTGAGCCCGCGCACGAACGCGATGGCCTCGGCCCGGGTCCGTGGCGCCCGCTCCTCGAGCATCGTGTACGGCTCGTCCTCGGCCGCCGAAGCCGACGGACTGGCCTCTTTGGTTCCGTCGGCCCCGTTCGCGCTCCGCGCCGGACCGGACGGTTTCTCCCCGGCGGAATCCCCGTCCGCCCCACTGGTGCACCCGGCCAGCAGCAGTGCCCCCACCGCCGCCACAGCCGGTCTCCACTCGGTCATCCGCATGCCTGGCAGTCTTCCGCATCACCCCTGTTTCGAACGCCAACTCGACGTGCCTGGAACGGAGTTGGCACATTGCAACCGTGAGGCACCCGAAGCGGGTGCCTCACGGTCCGGGTGGACCTTCAGAGACCTACTTCAGATAGGGGCCCGCGGTGCCGATCCGGCCGGAGCCGTTGAGTACGTACACCCGCAGGTTGCCCTTGCCGGGGGCGGCGACGGTGAGGGTGCCGCCGGTGACCTGGCGGACGTCGCCGGTGACGGCGTCCACGTAGCGGCCGTCCGGGACACCGGTGAAGGTGGCCCCGTCGGTGACCGCGACCAGCGCGAAGCTGTCCGTCGAGCCGCTGGTGTAGCGGCGCTTGAAGGCCATGCCGCCGGAGATGCCCTCGGTGGAGTACTGGCCCATCTGCAGGGCCGGGATCGCCCGGCGGATCTGGTTCAGCCGCTGCACATGCTTGACCAGCGGCTTGTCCAGGGTGGTGGCGACGGCGCCGCTCGCGGACGCCACCCTGGAGAAGTCGGCCGCCGTCACCTCACCGGCGAGGTGGTCGCCGTAGTACGCGCGCCCGGTGGTCGCGAGGGGGCAACTGGGCCCGCAGTCGATCTTCTTGCCGGCCTGGAACTCGATCTCGGAGCCGTAGTAGAGCGTGGGGATGCCGCGGAAGGTCCACATCAGGGACATGTTCTCCGCCCACGCGTCCGTGCCGCCGGTGTAGCGCTCGCTCGACTTGTTCGGGCCGTAGTCGTGGCTGTCGACGTAGACGACGTTGAAGGTGGCGTCGTTGTAACTGTCGTCCGAGTCCTTGCCGTTGGAGAACGCGTTGTGCGCGTCACCGAAGTTCATGTGCATCCGCATGTCGATGACGTTCATGCCGGAGAACTTCGAGTGGTCCGGGGTGTGGTAGCTGTTGCCCTGGAGGAAGGCGTTGGTGGAGGTGGGCTGGTTGCCCGTGCCCAGCTGCTGCTCGTAGTCGTACATCTCCAGCGCCGCCTTGGCGTCGTCGGCGTCGTACTCCTTGCGCTCCTTCCAGGTGTAGAACTGCGCGGAGTGGTTGACCGAGCCGCGGTTCCACTTGTCGTTGACGAAGGCGGCGACCTCGCCGAAGACGAAGAAGTTCTGGGCGGCCTCGGCGCCGAACTTCTGGGTGACGCGCTCCTGGATGGCGGGCAGGAAGCGGCGGTTCCAGGTGGTGCGCGGGATGTGTACGGCCGTGTCGACCCGGAAGCCGTCGACGCCCATGTCGATGTACTTGTCGTAGGCGCCGATCAGGTAGTTCTGGACGGTCGCGTTCTCGGTGTTGAAGTCGGCGAGGTCCTCGTGCAGCCAGCACGAACGGGAGTCCTCGCCCTCCCAGTTGCCGATCCAGCACTGGTGGTAGAGCGCAGTGGGGAACATGCCGGAAGTGGGGCTCGGCCACTGGCAGTTGTACAGGGTGTAGCCCTCGGCGCTCTTGCCGCCGGTCGGCTTGCCCCAGTTGAGGCAGGTGTTGCCGGAGGGTTCGGCCGTCGACCACAGGTCGCCGTTGTAGTAGGACTTGCCGCTCTTGGTCTCGACGGTCAGGCCGTCGTACTCGAAGCCGTCGTTCTTCTCGTCGTAGTACCAGCTCCACTCGGTGTCCCGGACGCCGTACACGGTCGGCGTGTACAGCCCCTTGGCTCCCCAGCGGGAGGAGTGGTTGTAGACGACGTCCTGGTAGATCTTCATGCCCTTGGCGTGGGCCGCGTTGATCAGGTCCTGGTAGGAGGCGCCGGCGGACTCCAGGCGGGGGTCGACCTTGTAGAAGTCGTAGCCGTGATAGCCGTGGTAGTCGTAATCGGAGCGGTTGAGGACGACCGGGGTGATCCACACGGCGGAGAAGCCGAGGGCCTTGATGTAGTCGAGCTTCTGGACCAGGCCCTTGAAGTCGCCGCGGAACATGGGGTCGTTGTTGGCCGCGTTGCCCGACTTCACATGCTGGCTGCCGCCGCGGTTGTTGGAGCTGTCGCCGTCGTTGAAGCGGGCGGTGAGGACGAAGTAGATCGGGTCCTTGCGCGGGTCGGTGCCGAGTGGAGTACCGGCCGCCGGAGCGTCGGGCTTCTCACCCGTGGTGACCTGGGCGGGAGTCGAGGCGGCTGAGACATTGCCGGCCGCGTCCACGGCCTTGACCGTGTAGGAGTACTCGGTCTTCTCCTCCAGGCCCGTGTCGGTGAAGACGGTCGAGCCGGTGTCCGTGACGGTCGTGCCGCCGCCTCCGCCCGTCCGCGTCACCTGGTACTTGGAGACACCCTTGTTGTCGGTCGACGGTTCCCAGGTCAGGACGACCGAGACCCCGTCGGCGCTCGCGCTGACCTCGGTGGGCGCGGTGGGGGCCTCGGTGTCGGGCTCCTCCGCGGCGCAGGGGTCGGTGGCGCCGTTGACGACGGTGCGGTTCTTGACCGTGCTGGTGCCGGTCGCGATCGTGTAGTCGGCGCCGTTGTTGTTGTCCCAGGTGCCGTTGCCGTTGTTGAACGCGGCCTTCAGGGAGCTCGCCGAGCCCAGGGCGACGGTCTGCTTCCACCACCCGGTGCAGGCGGCCTGCATGCCGATGCCGGGGACGGTGGTCCAACTGCCACCCGCGGGCTGGTAGTGGATGTTCGCCGTCGACCAGCCGAGCGCCTCGGTCGAGTAGTAGACGGTGGCCGTGTTGCCGGACGGGGTTTCGGTGTCGGCGCAGGGGTCGGAGTGGGCGACGACCCCGTCCTTGACGGTGATGTTCCCGGTGCCCAGTGCGTAGTTGGCGCCGCCGTTGTTGTCCCAGGTGCCGCTGCCGTTGTTGAAGGTGGCTTGAAGACCGCTGGCCGATCCCAGGTCCACCGTCTTCTTGACCCAGTCCGTGCAGGCCGCCTCCATCGCCACGCCCGGGACCGTGGTCCAGGCGCCGCCGTCAGGGGCGTAATGCAGGTTGTACTGGGACCAGTTCCTGGTCTTCGTGTAGTAGAACACCGTCGCCGTGTTGGCCGCGGCCTCCGCGACCGGTTCCGCGGGCAGGTCATCGGCCCGGGGCACGGCTTGCACCAGGCTCAGCAGCGAGCCCGTTATCAACAACGCCGTCAGCGGCCGTCTCAGCCGCCGGGCGTGACTGCGTTTCATGAGACTCCCTCGTCAGCAGACCGCGCCAGAAGGAGGTGACCGCACACTGGCGCAAGAACCATCGGAAAGTTGCTGCAAGCGCTTGCGAGGCTGGAAGTTACTGCCGGATGACGCCGCCGTAAAGAGACCTCGCGGATCTTTCCTCGCCGGATGATTGAATCGTTCGCATGACGATGAGCGGACGTCAGCATGCGGACGCCGAAGGGGAGTTGAACCGAGTGAACAGACTCCCCGTGCGGAACGGCGGTGAGGATGACGTCTGTCTCTTCATCGAACCGTACGGCGAGGACTTCTGGTTGAGGCCCGGAGACGAGTTCACGGTCGTACCGGCCGATGGCGCGCGGGATCCCCAGTTCACGGTGGTTTCCACCACCGACTGCCTGGTCGTCTGGATCTACGAAGGCGGCGACCCCGAGCGTGTGATCGTGGACTACGTGGTCGTCGACAGTGGCGGAGCCGCGCTGGAGTGCGGCCACCAGCGTCCCGTTGCCCGGAACCCGGACTGATCCACGCGCCTCAACCCGCTGTGCCGGCAGCCATCGCAGTCAGAGCGACACCCACCGTTGCGCCCAACAGCAGCGCGGTGACAGCGGCCGGCCGGCCGACACCCTGCTCGAACGGAACACTCGGCACAATCTTGTGAACGACGGGCGCCACCACCACGATGAGACCGAAGCCGACGCCGAGGCGCCAGTAAGTCTCGCCCGCACACGAACCGTGAAAGCGCCCCCCGCAGCCGCTCGGTTCCACAGCGAAGCCTGTCACCAGAAGAAACAACGCGCTGGCATACACCGCGCCGAACAACATCGTTGTGCCGAAGTCGACGCGCCGAGCTCTGCCAGAACTGTCGCCCGCACCTGCCACCTTGTCCCCCATTGCTCGCGAAACCAAGCGCGTGGAGTCTAACCTCGGCTTTCCATGCTCCATCAGCGATGGCAGGCCCTCTGACCCGAAGGAACTCCCTGAGCCTCGACGGAGGACGCGGCGGAAGAATTGGGCTCGCTGTGCTCGCTGAACGGCGGATACGGTTCTGCCATGTCCGGATCAGCCGAGAACGGCCCCTCCTCGTCCCCCGTCACCGCTGACGACCTCGACCTTGCCGTGCGGCTCGCTGTGGAGGTACTCCGCAAGGCGCCGCCGACCGTGTGGGACCAGAAGGCAGGATCGCTGGAATGGGACTGCTGGGAGACCGTCGAGCATCTCAGCGACGACCTCTTCGCCTACGCCGCGCAACTGGGCGCCAGAACACTGCCCGTGGGCGGCAATGTGCCGTTCGCTTGGGAGAGCCGGCGGCCCGGAGGTCCCGCGAACGCGATTCACGCCGACCGTGCGGCCGGGCCCGTCGGGCTGTTGCAGGTGCTGGAAGTGAGCGGCGCGCTGCTGGTCGCCATGGTGCGTACGACGCCCCCGCAGGTACGCGCCCACCACGTCTTCGGCGCCTCGGACCCCGAGGGCTTCGCCGCGATGGGGATCGTGGAGACCCTCGTGCACACGCACGACCTGGCCCAGGGGCTGGGGCTCGACTGGGACCCGCCCGCCGACCTGTGCGCGCGGGTGCTCACCCGCCTGTTCCCGAACGCCCCGGAGTCCACGGACCCCTGGCCCACTCTGCTGTGGGCCACCGGACGCGCCGAACTGCCCGGCCACCCCCGCCTGACCACATGGCGTTGGGACGGCACACCTCGGGCATAGCCACTCAATGCCGGGTGCGGCCATCTCGCGCCGGGCGCGGAGCGGGTTGCGGTGGGGCCGGACCGGGTGTCGTGGTGCGGTCAGGGCGGACCGGGCGGAGCCGATCGCGGGTCTCGCCCGCGGCTATCTGCTGTTTGTACTTCCAAAGCCTCTGCCGCTCCTCCCGCGTCAGATCCGGGTTGAGCTTGTCGACCTCGTCCCAGGCAGCCGCCCGGGCGGCGCGGGCGGCGCGCCAGTCCCGCCGCTTCACGGCCTCACCCAGTCGCCTCATGGCCTGGAGGAGGGGCTTGCGGGCCTGCTTCTGACGCTTCGTGAAGCCGGGCTGGTCGGGCATGGCCTTGCGTACTTCCCACGTGGGGCCGCCGGTGAGGAGGTGCACGCGCGGGCGGGCTCGGTTCGTCATCGGGGCCTCCTCTTGGGCGAGCTGCACGGACAGTGTCGCGCAGCCGAGTACCGGCCTTGAGACTGCCTCGCTCCCGAAGTCAGCCGAACCGCAGGATCCGTGGCGCGAAGGTGTTCTCGGGGCCGTCGGCCCGGCCGACCGACCACACCGACGCCGTGCCCGGTACCGGTGTCAGGTTCAGCGTGCGGGAGTCGCCTTCTCCGGGCACCGCCGGTTCGCTGTGCTCGGCGAAGGCCTGCCCGTTCCAGGCGAGGAAGTCCGGTCCCGGGATCAGCGGGGGAGTACTGCCGGGCGGGCCCCACTTCTGCGAGCGGGCCATCGAGACCCAGGCCAGCTCGCCGGAGGCGGCGGGCACGAGTCCGGTCACCGAGCCGAAGTCGGCCGGGACGGCCACCCGGTTCCACGCCTGCCCGTCGAAGCGGACCAGCAGGGGCGGGATGGGACGGCCGGGTGGGCCGCCGACGAACCCGGCCGTGCCGCCCGCCCACACCTCGGTGGGGGAGACCGCCAGCACACTGCCCACGGCCGAGCGCGGGAAGCCGTCCACGAGCGTCTGTTGCCACGCCTCCCCGTCCCAGTGCGACACGGCCGCACCGGTGTTGGTCGCGCCCGCGGCCCAGACATCACCGGCCGACAGGATGTGCAGGCCGTACACGGCGCCCGGCGGCACCGGAAGATCCCGCCAGCCGTGCCCGTCCCAGCGCAGCAGCACCTGTACGCCGTCCCGCGAACCGATCAGCCAGGTCTCACCGCCGCCGGAGACGACCTTGGTCAGCACGACACCGCGCGGCGGCCGGCTTTCGGTCCAGGCGGTGCCGTCGGAGCGAAGGAGCCGGGCGCCGCCCGCCGTGTCGCGGCCGACCGCCCAGACGGCCGTCGGCGAGCTCGCGGCGACGGACAGCAACTCGCCCTGCCAGCCCGCCCCGGGCAGGCTCTGGCGCTGCCAGGCGGTTCCGTCCCAGCGCAGCAGCAACGGGAAGCCCGGCGCCTCGCGTCCGACGGCATCGGCGCCCACCGCCCACGCCCGGGTCGGCCCCACGGCCACCGCCTCGTTGAGCGTGGCCTGCGGACGTACACCTGCCGGGACCGGGACATGCTGCCAGGACTGGTCCTCCGCCGCGGCCGAACTCAGGACGCCCACAAGGGTCATGACGGCGGCGAGGGCCGCGACGAGAAGTCGGCGTGCCATGGTCAGCCTCCCAGCCGCTCACTCATCAGGTTCGGTTTCGAGCCGTAGATCTCGACGGTCCCGAAGGACAGCAGCCAGGACCCGGCCCTGGCCAGGACACGGGGTTTGACGTCGATCGCGTTCGTGCGCTCCGGGCCGTAGGAGAAGGTGGCGCGGCGGCCGTCCACCCGCGCGTACTTCGACTGGAACGCCCGGTCGCTGCGCACCGGCAGCCACAGCGCGCCGTCCGGGCCGCGCACCACGGCCTCGGTGTAGGAGTCGCCCAGCGGCGGGTAAGTTGTGCGCCAGGCATGCCCGTTGAACGTCATCAGATAGGTCCGGGCCACGCCGTCGGTGTACTGGGTGCCGCCGATCGTCGCCCGGCCGGAGGGTTCGAGCAGGACCGTGTGCACATTGCTGTTCGCCGGCAGCACTACGTTCGCGTCCCGCCACGCCGTGCCGTCCCAGCGCAGGATGGCGGTCCCGGTGCTGGTGTCCCCCCACGCCCAGACGTCGGTGGCGGTACGCGCGGTGATCCCCATGAGGTAGTGCACCCCGTCGGGCACGGCCTGTGCGGTCCAGGCGGAGCCGTCGTAGTGCAGGACCTTCAGCCCGGTGTCGTCCTCACCGACGACCCACGCGGCTCCTGGTACGGCGGTGAAGTCCTGGTAGGTCCACAGGTCCTGCGGCAGCGGGACGGAACTCCACCCGCTCGCCGACCGGCGCAGAATCTCTCCCGCCCCGACACGGTTGTGGAAGATCCACACCTCCTCGCCGACGAACTGCACCTTGCCGAGCCAGCCCAGCTCGTCGGCGCCGGGAAAACCGGTCTCCCGACTCCAGTCGGTGCCGTCCCACCGGTACAGCATCGGCCGCAGCCCATCGGCCGCATGCTCGTACCCACTAGCCCATGCCTCCCCCGGCCCACGAGCGGCAAGGTCGGACACGGTCACCGGCGAGACCGCCGCGGGCGGCACGGGCAACGCCGACCAACTCGCCGTACCGGCCGCACCCGACGGCACGGCGGCGGCCGGTGAGACGACCGCGGCACAGGCGAGCACAAGGCAGCAGACGAACGCACGGAGACGGTTCACACGACCTCCCCAGAACGCGAAGGCCGCTCAGCTTATTGGCATGTACCCGCAGTGAACAGACGTCGCACCGTCGAGGACGGATCCCGGCACCGCATCAGGGCAACGATTGTGCCGGTTCGGCTGTCGTAGGGAGTGCCGATCGGCCGTCATTCCTGGGAGGGTCCAATGAGCCGCTGCACCGCACCGTCCGACGTCAGACAGCGCGGCCGTGCCGACGTCGCCTCGCCCGGCGCCGCCATGCGCGGTGCCGTCGTGGGGGCCGTAGTGGTCGCACTGGCCGGGATCGGCGCCCCGGCCGATGCCGCGCCTGGTCCCACGCCCACCGAGCCCGTGGTCAGCGGCGCCGTCGTCAACTCCGGTAAGGACGTCATCGTAGGGATCACGCACGATGTGGCGTTCCCGGTCACGGTCACCGGAGCGGACGACTCCGGGCTGTCGTTCGTCGATGTGGATCTGAAGGGGCCGCACGGCGGCTTCTACACCACCGACGCGTTCTGCGAGACCGCGACGGCATGCACGACGGCGTTCACCGTCAACGCCCACCCCGCCCCGGGCAGCGACGATCCCGTGGACCTGGCGAACGCCAACGCCGGCACCTGGAAGGTCGACGCCCTGGTCGACACCCACGACGGCGATTCCGTCTTCGCCCCCGGCGTGGCCTCGTTCGGCCTCAAGCGTGCCGCACGCCTCACGGTGAACGCCGCACCGGAACCGGTGGCCAAGGGCGCCACCATCACCGTCACCGGCAAGCTCGTCCGCGCCAACTGGGACACCTACCGGTACGCGGGATACACCGGCCAGGCGGTGAAGTTGCAGTTCCGCCCGAAGGACAGCGACACCTACACCACCGTCGCCACGGTGAACACCAACAGCACCGGCAACCTGCACGCCAAGGTCAAGGCCGCCAAGGACGGCTACTGGCGCTGGAACTTCGCCGGAACCACGACCACGGGTCCGGCAAAGGCCGCCGGCGACTACGTGGACGTACGCTGACGGCCGCGTCAGGCGATCCGAAATCGAGCGCGGTCAGGCGACGCCGGAGCGAGGCTCGCCCTTGAAGACCTGTCCGAAGTGCCATGCGCGATGGGTCGCCGCGACGGGACGGATGCCCGGCTGAGGGCCGATGAGGGGGCGGCCCGCGAGTGCGGTCACGTGCTCGCGGGCGGCTGGGCCGCGACCGACGAAGCGCTGGGAGACCAGGATGCGATGGCCGTCGCCGACGCCGAGGACACCCTTGTCGAAGAGCTTGTGGTGCAGGGAGCACAGGCACAGTCCATTGTCGACGTCGTCGGGACCGTCGTAGGCCCACCAGCGCACGTGCGCGGCCTCCAGCCCGACGGGTGCGGCGTCGATCATGCCGTCGTAGCCGCAGAGGCGCACTGGAACTCGTAGGCGGTGAGGACCAACTCCCGCATACGGCGGTCCCGTTGCCGTCGTCCGGGTGCTGTCGGGGTGCCCGTCTCCAGCAGGTCCGGTTCCAGTCCGACCGCCTCGCACAGGTCGGGGTGCAGGGACGGCGGGAAGTGCAGGTCCAGCAGCACTCTGGCCATCCGGGCCAGCAGCGACGGCTCCCGGACGAGCGCCCTGCGCAGGTCCGGGGCCAGCCGACCGGCGGCGCCGCTGGAGCGCAGCTCGCGAATCCTGGGACCCGGGCTGCCCGCGCCGAGGTCGGTGCGTACCTCCCACACCTCGTCGTTGGCCAGGTGGTGGAAGGGGTAGGCGGGGCTGGTCCCGCGCGTGGGGCCGTACTCCGCCAGCAGTCGCTTCAGTTCGGCCTCCACCACGCTGTAGCGCAACTCGCCCTCGGCGTCGGCCTGGAATCGGCCCAGCGCGTACAGCAGCAACAACGGCTTGTGCGGGGCTCGTTCCCCCTTCCGGCTCCACTGCCTCAGGCTCGCGGCGCGCTCCAGCCAATCCATGACCCGTGATCGTAGCCACGCCCTCCCGAGGCGCGTCGGGGGTTCACCACTCGGCGACGAGCGGTGCGTCCGGTTCGTGCCGCCGCCAGGCTTCGGTGAGGCGGACCAGGCGGGCGGGGGCGGCGATGCCGCGCACGGTGGCGATCTTGCCTCCGGTGATGTCGAACGTCACGGAGCCGACGACCCGGTCGCCGACCACGGTGAGCATGGCGGGGGTGCCGTTGACGACCGCGTAGTGGATGACGGCTGTGCCGCCGGCCAAACGCCGCTTCGCGGGGGTGGGTTTGAAGCCGCCCCGTGCGACGGCGGCCACGCGTTGCGCGGTGTCGAACCGCAGCAGCTTCTCGGCCAGTCCGGCCCCGTCGGAGATGGCGGTCGCGTCGTCGGTGAGCAGTGCCACCAGCCGGTCCGTGCGGCCCGAGGAGGCCGCGGCGAGGAACTCCTCGACGATCCTGCGGGCCGATGCCCGGTCGACCTCCTCGCCGCCGCGGCGCGCGGCCGTGATCCGGCGGCGGGCGCGGTGGAGGTGCTGCTGGCTCGCGGACTCGGAGATGTCGAGGATCTCGGCGATCTCGGCATGGCCGTAGGAGAACGCCTCACGCAGGACGTACACGGCTCGCTCGACGGGTGACAGCCGCTCCATGAGCGTCAGTACGGCCAGCGAGACCGATTCGCGCTGCTCGTACGTGTCGGCGGGGCCGAGCATCGGGTCACCGTCCAGCAGCGGTTCGGGCAGCCAGGCGCCTGCGGTGCGTTCACGGCGGGTCTGCGCCGAGCGGAGCCGGTCCAGGCACAGGTTGGTCACGACCTTGGTCAGCCACGCCTCCGGCACCTTGATCCGCTGCCGATCGGCACTTTGCCAGTGCAAAAACGCATCCTGTACGGCGTCCTCGGCGTCGGTGGCTGAGCCCAGCAGTCGGTACGCCAGCGAGGCCAGCCGGTTGCGGCCGGCCTCGAAGCGATCGGTGTCGAAGCGATCGACGACGGTGTTGTCCACGTGGATCACCTTAAGCGGCAACGCGCCCCGCGTTCCTGGAGGACGTCGCGGGCGAGGCGGCCAGCCGGCGCCTGCGCTTGGGCAGCCCGAACGTCGGATGCGAGGTGGCCCACAGCGACATCCAGAGGATGGCCGCCTTGATCCGCGCGGCCTTCCGGCCACCCGTGTACTTGGGCTTCGCCCGCCATTCGTCATCGACCATCTGCAGGATCCCGTCCCGCCGCCCGAGGCTGATGTGGTTGGCCACGTACTCCAGCTTGGTGTGCGGGACCTTGCGGCCGGTCAGGTCTCCCATGATGGCGGCTATGGCCTGCGCCCCGGTGTAGCCGGCCGAAGCGCAGGACATCGGCAGCGGGCGCCCGTTGTCGTCGAGGGCGTAGGCGCAGTCACCGGCGGCGTAGACGCTCGGGTGCGAGACCGACCGCATGGTGCGGTCGACGGCGATGCGACCGTTCTCGGTGACCTCAAGACCGCTCGTGGCGGCGAGGGAGCTGACGGCGAACCCGGCCGTCCATACGGTGGCGTCGGACGCGAGGGCGGTGCCGTCGGTGCACAACACCCGCGTCGCTTCGACGGCTTCGACGGTCGTGTGTTCCAGGACGGTGATGCCCAGTCGGTCGAAGGCCTGGCGCAGGTGGGCGCGGGCTCCGGGGGAGAGGCGGGCCCCCAACTCGCCGCCGGCGACCAGTGTCACCGACAGACCGGGCCGGGACTCGGCGATCTCGGTGGCGGTCTCGATGCCGGTGAGGCCGTCGCCGACGACCAGCACGGTGCCGCCCTCGCCTCCCTTGTCGGCGCCTTCGAGGCTGTCCAGATGACTTCGCAGACGCAATGCTGACGGGCGTCCGGCGACATTGAAGGCGTGCTCGGCCACCCCGGGGACGCCCTGGTCGGCGACCCGGCTGCCGAGTGCGTAGACCAGCGTGTCGTAGCCGAGTTCGCCGCCGCCGTCCGCGTCGGCCACGGCGACGACCTGGCGTTCGGGGTCGAGGGCGGTGACCCGGGCCACGCGCAGCCGTATCCCGGTGCCCGCGAAGACGTCCGTGAGCTTCTGCGCCTCGATCTTCCGGCCGGCCGCCAACTGGTGCAGCCGCAGCCGCTCGACGAAGTCCGACTCGGCGTTGATCACGGTGATCTCGGTGTCCGCGGGGGAGAGGCGGCGGGCCAGGTTCCCGGCCACGTGGGACCCGGCGTAGCCGGCGCCGAGGACGACGATGCGGTGCTTCATGAGGTGCTCCTGTCGGTTCGCTCGTTCCACGTGAGTTGAGCGGGACAGCGATGCGATTCCTGACAGGAAGATGATGTGACGTGGGTCACAAAGTGTGCCGGTCGATGTCGAGCGAGGCGCTCACGCATCAGGGGTTGACAGAAATCTCTGAACGGCAGAGCCTTTGGCAACGTTGTCATCGCGGATTTGGCAACGTTGTCATCCGGTTCAGCGCGGGGGCGTGGAGCCGGTTCGGCTTGTGCTTTTGATGGGACGTCACACACATGACAGATCAGTCGGGTCCGTCGCGCCTCCCGTCGCGACGGACTGTTGTCACCACCGGCTCCACGCTCCTGGCCGGATTCGGCCTCAGCTCCGTGCTGCCCGTGCCGAATGCCGCTGCCGCCCCCACCGGCGCACCCGTCGGCACCGGCGAGTTGGCCCTCTACCGACCCGTCTCGGTCTCCTCCACCGCCTACGCCGCCACGCCCGGCTCGTTCGTCGTCGACCGTCTCGCCGCCCCGGGCGTCAAGGGCAGCGGATGGCGCGCCGAGGGCGGCGACCCGCAGTGGATCGCCGTCGACCTCCAGGCGGCCTGCGAGGTCACCCACGTCCGTCTGACCTTCGAGGCCGACGCCTCCGATCCGGTGTACACGCCGCCCACCAGCGGAAATGTGCACAGTGGCACCACCGGGAAGGAGATCCAGTCGAGCTACTCGCTGGTCTTCGTCGTGGAGACCTCGCTCGACAACAAGTCGTGGACCACGGTGTACCGCACCGCGGCGGGCACCGGCGGCGTCGTGAACATCCAGCTCCCGCGCCCGAGCCGGGCCCGCTGGGTGCGGCTGACGTCCCAGAAGCGCTCCAGCCCGCTGCCCCTCGGCCTCAACGGCTTCGAGGTGTACGGCAGCGCCGAGGGCGAGCGCCCCTCGGCCACCGGCTGGACCGACTGGGGATCCCACCCCGGCAAGGCGCCGAATCTGAAGGTCGCCGACGACGGGACCGTGCCGGTGGAGTCGGGCTGGCGGCTCACCATGGACGACTGGGCCGACGCGGACGGCGCCGCTCTGTCGAAGACCTCCGTGGACACCAAGGGCTGGCTGCCCGCGACGGTTCCCGGTACGGTCCTCGGCTCGCTCGTGGACCAGGGCAGACTGCCCGACCCCGTGGCGGGCCTGAACAACCTCCACATCCCGGAGGCCCTGTCCCGTCACTCGTGGTGGTACAAGCGGGACTTCGCCCTGCCGCGCGGCCTGCGCACCGGCGCCGGCCGGCGCGTCTGGCTGGAGTTCGACGGCATCAACCACAAGGCCGAGGTCTGGCTCAACGGCAAGCAGGTCGGCGACCTGACCTATCCGTACGCCCGCTCCGCCTTCGACGCCACCCGGCTCCTCGACACGGACGACGAGAACGCGCTCGCCGTGCGGATCACACCGATGCCGGTGCCCGGCAGCCCGGGGGACAAGGGCCCCAAGGGCGAGGCGTGGGTCGACGCGGGCGCACTGCAGATGAACCTCAACTCCCCAACCTACCTCGCCTCCTCGGGCTGGGACTGGATGCCCGCCGTACGCGACCGTGCGGCCGGCATCTGGAACCATGTGCGGCTCAGATCGACCGGGCACGTCGTCATCGGCGACCCGCGCGTGGACACCGTCCTCCCGGACCTCCCGGACGTGTCCGTCGCCGAGATCACCGTCGTCGTACCGGTCCGCAACGCCGACACCACCGACCGCGAGACGACGGTCACCGCGGCCTTCGGCGGCGTGCGGGTGTCCAAGAGCGTCACCGTGAAGGCGGGCGAGAGCGTCAATGTCGTCTTCGCGCCCAGCGCCTTCAACCAGTTGAGGCTGCGCGAGCCCAAGCTGTGGTGGCCCAACGGCCTGGGCGAGCCCCACCTGCACGACCTCACGCTCACGGCGTCGGCCGACGGCCAGGAGAGCGACCGGCGCGTCACCCGCTTCGGCATCCGCCAGTTCGGCTACGAGTACGACACCCCGCTGCCGTTCACCGCCTCCGGCGACGCCTACACGCAGTCCGTGACCTTCGACCGGCAGCAGGCCCGGCACGTCCGCGTCCGATGCCTGACCCGGGCGACATCCTGGGGCAGCTCCCTGTGGACCCTCTCCGTCGGCGACAGCACCCGCCCCGGCCTCGACCTCGCCCTGCACGCCACCGCCGAGGCCTCCACCACCGACCAGGACGACCACGGCCCCGGTAACGTCACCGACGGCGACGCGGGCACCCGCTGGTCCTCCGCCTACGAGGACGACCAGTGGATACACGTCGACCTGGGCTCCACCCAGTCCTTCGACCGGGTCGACCTCACCTGGGAGCAGGCGTACGCGAAGTCCTTCGTGGTCCAGGTCTCGGCTGACGGCTCGGACTGGACCGACGTGAAGTCCGTGGACAACGGGGCGGTGCCGCTGCCCTTCAACAACGGCAACGCCAGCCTCCAGGTGCAGGACTTCGAGGCGCGGACAGCACGCTACGTCCGCCTGAACTGCGGCCTCCGAAACACCAGTTGGGGCAACTCCTTGTGGAGCCTCAGTGTTATCGACCGCAATGAGCCCGGCACCGACCTCGCTCTGCGCCGGCAGGCCACCGCATCCACCGAGGAGTCCGACCACCCCGCCTCCCACGCCACCGACGGCGACCCGAACTCCCGCTGGTCCTCCGCCTACGAGGACCATCAGTGGATCCAGGTCGACCTCGGCTCCTCCCGTACCTTCGACCGCGTCGCCGTCGTCTGGGAGAGCGCGTACCCGAAGACGTACGTCATCCAGGTCTCGGCAGACGGTTCGGACTGGACCGACGTCAAGTCCGTGTCCAACACCCCCGACCCGCTGAAGATCAGCGTCAACGGTGTGCGTGTGCTGGCCCGCGGCGGCAACTGGGGCTGGGACGAACTGCTGCGCCGGATGCCCGCGGAACGCATGGACGCGGCCGTGCGCATGCACCGCGACATGAACTTCACCATGATCCGCAACTGGGTCGGCAGCAGTGACCGGGAGGAGTTCTTCGCCGCCTGCGACCGGCACGGCATCCTGGTGTGGAACGACTTCCCCAACGCGTGGGGCATGGACCCGCCGGACCGCGAGGCGTTCATCTCGCTCGCCCGCGACACCGTGCTGCGCTACCGCATCCACCCGAGTGTGGTCATCTGGTGCGGCGCCAACGAGGGCAACCCCCCGGCCGCCATCGACAAGGGGATGCGCGACGCCGTGCAGGAGCAGGTTCCCGGCCTGCTGTACCAGAACAACTCGGCCGGAGGCATCGTCACCGGCGGCGGGCCCTACGGCTGGGTGGAGCCGGAGAAGTACTTCGACCCCATGACGTACGGCAGCAAGGACTTCGGCTTCCACACCGAGATCGGCATGCCCGTCGTCTCCACCGCCGCGAGCACCCGCAGCATGACCGGCGACGAGCCGGAATGGCCCATCAAGGGAGCCTGGTACCACCACGACTGGAGCGAGCGCGGGAACCAGGCGCCGCAGAACTACAAGGCGGCCATCGAGGCACGCCTCGGTGAGTCGGGGGACCTGGACGACTTCGCCCGCAAGGCGCAGTTCGTCAACTACGAGAACACGCGCGCCATGTTCGAGGCGTGGAACGCCCATCTGTGGGACAACGCCTCCGGACTGATGCTGTGGATGTCCCATCCGGCCTGGCACAGCACGGTCTGGCAGACCTACGACTACGACTTCGACGTCAACGGCACCTACTACGGCGCCCGTTCGGCCTGCGAACCGCTGCATGTCCAGGCCGACCCGGTGAACTGGCAGGTCATCGCGGTCAACCACACCTCGGCCGACCTGCGGGGAGCCACTGTCACCGCCCGCCTGTTCGACCTGACCGGCCGGCAGCTCGGCTCGACCAGGCGGGCACGGGTGGACGTAGCCCGGGCGGACACCGCGAAGGCCTTCACGTCGGAGTGGACGAACGACCTGCCGGACCTGCATCTGCTGCGACTGACCCTGACGGATGCCAAGGGCCGGGAGGTGTCACGGAACACGTACTGGCGTTACCGCGACGCATCCTCCCTGCGGGATCTGAACAAGGCCAGGCAGGTGAAGCTGACCGGTGACATCACCGAGCTGTCGCGTTCCGGGGACCGGCACGGGCTGACGGCGACGATCCACAACCGGGGATCGGCGGTGGCCGCCATGGTCCGGCTCTCCCTGCTGGAGGAAGCCCACGGCCGCCGGGTGCTGCCGACGCTGTACAGCGACAACTACCTGTGGCTGCTGCCCGGTGAGTCCCGCACCGTCCGGCTGTCCTGGCCGTCGGAGGCATGTACGTCCCGGCGTCCGGTGCTGACGGCGCAGGCGTACAACAGCCCTGTGACGACGCTGCACGGGTGAGCGCCCCGTGCCCCGGTCTTCCTTCCGGGGGCCGGGGCACGGCTCTCCTCACCGGTGGAGCGATGCCTCGTCGAAGTAGCGCCAGCCGTCCAATTCGAGGGTTCTTTCCGCTGGTTGAAGCTCCAGTGCGGGGGCCGCGGCGTCCAGGAGGCGCCGGACGGTGCCCGGCTCGTAGAGGTTGAGCCAGTGCCGGTCCGGAAGCCGTACCACGGTGCCCGACTCGAAGTAGCAGTTGGAGACGACTCCGGTGGGGGTGGGGGCGAAGACGAAGGACAAGCGGCGCCCGGTGCCTGTTGTGTGCCCGTCCGTGAAGAGGGAGAGCGTCACGCGGCAGTCGGCGTAGTCCGGTCTCACCCGCTGTCGTACGGTCCAGTACCAGGTGGCGTCATCCGTGACGAGGCGACGGACGCGGCGGTCGTTCCTCACCGGCTGAACTCGGGTCGGAGCGTGGTGGGATCGAGGATCTGGTCGGCCGGTGGCGGGGTGGTGTCGACGGGCTTGCCGTAGTCGGTGAACGTGACGTCCAGGGGTTCGTCACCGCCGGTGACCGTGATCCTCAAGGGGTAAGGCTTGCCCTTCTTGGCCACGTAGATAGTCGTGGTCCCGGTCGTCGTGCTGTCGGTGAGCACGGCGACGGGCTGTCCGTCCACGGTGGCGTCGTCCTCGCGAGTGGGGTTGCCGTCCGACGCAAGGCTGAGATCCTCGATCTGGGTGTGGAAGACGTCGCACATGCTCCCCAAGGTCCGCGACATCAGCTTGGGAGGCTTGATCCAGCGGCCCTTGAACTGCGCCACCATCTCCTCCGTCTGCTCGGGCGACATGCCGCGGCTGAAGGAGGTCCGCCAGTACTCCTCCTCGGCCTTGACGTGGACGAGCGAGCCCTTCTTGATGATGTGCATGGGGGAGTCAAGGCCGAACGTGCCGTTGCAGGAACCGTGCTCGTCCGCGGCCACATCGACTTCCACCTGTCGGCCGTCGCTGTTGAACTCGCCGGTCCAGCGCATGCTCGGCGCGCTCTTGAGCGCCGCCCGGGCCTGACTGTCGATCTGCTCCGGGGTCAGAGTGTCGAAGGGGTGCCCGTTCCCCGACGCCCCGGTCTCCTCGCCGTCCGCTCCGCAGCCGACGACGAACACGCTCGTGGCCGCGCAGAGCAGCGCGGCGGCGATTCGGTTGGTGATGCTGTGCTTCACGTGTGAGCTGTCCTCCCCTTGACCCCGGCTGACTGTATGCGATCAAGGGAGGACACGTTCAAGCGGATATCGCGTTGCTCACCAGGTCTTGCCGGCCTGCTCACGGATCGTGCGGTTGATCCGGTTGAAGAAGTTGGTCAGCGCGATCTCCAGGATGATCGCGGACAGTTGCCCCTCGTCGAAGTGGTCGGCGACGGTGTCCCAGATCTCGTCGGTCACCCCCGCGGCACCGTCCTGGATCCGGGTGGCGGCCTCGGTCAGTTCCAGCGCGGCCCGTTCCTCCTCGGTGAAGAAGGGTGTCTCGCGCCAGGCGACCACGTTGTGCAGGCGTTCCTCCGTCTCACCGGCCTGCTTCGCCGACCCGATCGAGGCGTGGACGCAAGGGCTGCACCCGTTGATCTGGCTGGCCCGCAGGTGGATGAGTGAGAGCAGGCGCCGGTCGACGCCCCCGGCGCCGATCGCCTTGTAGAGGTGCTGGATCGCGGTGCCCAGGTCCGGGTTCATCGCGCCCTTCATACGTGCTTCCATCGGTCGTGCTCCTTCATCGGTTACTTGCGCCCCTCCGGGCCCGTCATCACCCGTGACGGAGCGAAGCCGAGGAAGGTAACCACATGCCCGACACCAGCCCGACGGACCCGATGGCCGAGGTGTTCGAGTCCCAGCGCGGCCGACTGCTCGCGGTCGCCCACCGCATGCTCGGCTCGCACGCCGATGCCGAGGACGCGGTCCAGGAGGCCTGGCTGCGCCTGTCCCGCCAGGACACGGCGACCATCGACAACCTCGCCGGCTGGCTGACCACGGTGGTGGGCCGAATCAGCCTCGACGTCCTGAGATCGCGCCAGTCCCGCCCCGAATCGCTCTACGACGACGACCAACTGCCGGACCTGGTCGTGACGGTCGACGAAGGCGCCGCTCCCGAGGACGACGCGGTGCTCGCGGACTCCGTGGGCCTGGCCCTCCTGGTCGTCCTCGACTCACTGGGACCGAGCGAGCGCCTGGCGTTCGTACTGCACGACCTGTTCGCAGTGCCCTTCGACGAGATCGCCAAGATCCTCGGCAAGTCCCCGGCCGCCGCCAAGATGGCCGCGAGCCGCGCCCGGAGAAAGGTGCGGGCGACCGAACAGCCGTCGAGCGTCGGCCGTAACCAACACAAGCTGGTCCAAGCCTTCCTGGCGGCGGCTCACCGAGGCGACTTCGAGGAACTGCTGCGCGTGCTCGACCCCGAGGTGAAACTGACGGTCGACACCCCCGCCGGAGTCATCGTCACCCTCGGCGCCACCAAGATCGCAGCCGGCGCCCAACTGGCCGCGGGCGCGGCCACCCTGGGGCGTGCCGCACTCGTCAACGGCCTTCCGGGAATCATCTCCTGGCACGAGGACGGCACCCCACTCTCCGTCCTCGCTTTCACGATCGCCGACGACAGGATCACCGAGATCACGGCTGTCGTCGATCCGGCCAAGCTCGCCCGGCTGGATATTCCGGCTCCAGAGGCGCGAGCGCTGTGAAGACCCGCTCGAACCGCGAGTTCATCTCCGCAGCGGTCTGTTCAGGATGGTGCCGCCACCAGGCCACCGCCGCGGTCACGGTGCCGTACCAAAGGTGGGTGGCGAAGTCGGCGTCGAGGGGGTCGGTCGCGCGGGTGTCGCTGAGGTATTCAGCGACGCCCACCGCGCCGAGTCGGTTGAGTTCGCGGCGGTAGGTGGTGGCCATGGTGTGGAGGTCGGTGCCTGGCGGCAGGGTGGGGTCGTAGACGAGGTCCCAGTCGTGTGGGTGCGGCTCCAGGGCGGTGAAGATGGCCTGGAGGGTGCGTGCGGCGCGGGTGAGGTCGGACGGGCCCTTCTGTGCGGACTCGACGGCCGCGATGAGGCGGGTGCCCGCGCGGTCCAGGCAGGACAGGTACAGGCCGTCCTTGGAGCCGAAGTACTCGTAGATCATGGGCTTGGAGATGCCCGCGCGTGCCGCCACGTCCCTCGTCGAGCCGCTCGCATGGCCCCTGCGGCCGAACTCCTCCGCCGCCGCGTCCAGGATCAGCCGTTCCCGGTCCTTGCGGGGCATGCCCTTGGTGCCCACGGTGCGCGTGACGTTGGCCTGCTTGCTCATGGTCCCATCCTATGCGAAAGTGACCGCCTGGTAAGTTACCCAGCGTTCAGATCGGCGGTGCGGACGTGAGCGGCAAGACGCGATCGTGGTGGGGATGGGGCAACGTCGAGGACGCGGTGACAGGCCGGGAGCGCGCTGAACTCACCCGCCGTACCGCTGAGTTGTTGCCCAGTGCCGATCTGGCTGTGCACGAGGCGCCCTCCGTCGACTCCTTCGGTGTGCGCTCCAGCAGGATCCAGGCGCCGCCGGCTCTCGCGGCGCTCGTCTCCGAGGACGTACGGGACCGGCTCGCGCACAGTCATGGGCAGGCGTTCCGTGATGTCGTCCGGGCGCTGCTGGGGCAGTTGCCGCACGTGCCCGACCTCGTCGTGCGTCCCACCTCCGAGGACGACGTCGTCCGCGTGCTGGACTGGTGCAGCGACGCCGACATCGCGGTGGTTCCTTTCGGCGGCGGGTCCTCGGTCGTGGGCGGCGTCGAACCCCGTGTCGGTGATGACTACGCCGGTGTCGTCAGTCTGGATCTCACCTCCATGGACCGGGTCCTCGACGTCGACGCCACCAGCCGGGCCGCACTCATCGAGGCCGGAGCCTTCGGCCCGCACCTGGAGCGGCAACTCCGGCCCAAGGGATACACCCTTCGCTTCTTCCCCCAGTCCTTCGAGTTCTCGACGCTCGGTGGCTGGCTCGCCACCCGGGCCGGGGGCCACTTCGCCACGCACCTCACCCACATCGACGACCTCACCGAATCGCTACGCGTCATCACCCCCGCCGGTGTCGTGGAGACCCGTCGGCTTCCGGCCTCCGGTGCCGGACCGTCCCCGGACCGTATGTTCCTGGGCTCCGAGGGGTCGCTCGGCATCATCACCCGGGCCTGGGTCCGCCTCCAGGACCGACCCCGCCGGCGGTCCGGCGCCTCCGTCGCCTTCACCGACTACGACGCGGGCGTCCAGGCCGTGCGCGCGCTGTCCCAGTCCGGTCTGAACCCCGCCAACTGCCGCCTCCTCGACCCCGTGGAAGCGTTCCTCAACGCGGGCTCCTCGACCGCCGTCCTGGTCCTCGGCTTCGAATCGGCCGACCACCCCGTGGACGCGTGGATGGCGCGGGCGCTGGAACTGTGCCGCGACCACGGCGGCACCCTGCCCGAACCGGCCCGCCACACCGACAGCGCGGAAGAGGCCGCGCGCACCGAATCCGCGGACGCCTGGCGCTCCTCCTTCCTGCGCATGCCCTACCAGCGCGACGCACTCGCCGCGCAGAGCATGATCGTGGAGACCTTCGAGACGGCCTGCACCTGGGACCGCTTCGCCACGCTGCGCGCAGCCGTCGACGAAGCGGCCCAGGACGCCCTGCGCCAGGTCGGCGCGGAAGGCGTGGTGACCTGTCGGTTCACCCACGTCTACCCGGACGGGCCCGCCCCGTACTTCGGGGTCTACGCGGCGGGCCGGTGGGGCAGGACGGTGGAACAGTGGGACGAGATCAAGCAGGCCGTCTCCGAAGCCCTGATCGCGAGCGGCGCCACCATCACCCACCATCACGCGGTCGGCCGCGACCACCGGCCCTGGTACGACCGGCAGCGCCCCGACCTCTTCGCCGCCGCCTTGCGGGCCGGGAAACAGGTCCTCGACCCGCGGGGAATCCTCAACCCCGGCACGGTCGTCGACCCTCTGCGCTGACCGTCGACCACGAGTGCTCAGCCGGTACCGGTCATGGCAGGGTCCACTTCTGGTTGGGTCCGGTGTGGCAGGTCCACAAGTGGACGGGCGTCCCGTCGTTCCACGTACCGCCGGACGCGTCCAGGCACTTGCCCGACTGCGGGTTGCGGACCGTGCCGTCGGATTGGGGTGCCCAGGCCTGGGCTCCCGTGCCGTTGCAGGTCCACAGCTGGATCCTCGTGCCGTCCGCGCTCCCGCCGCCGGAGACGTCGAGGCACTTGCCCAGCGCCTGGACGGTTCCATTGGCGGCCAGGGTCCAGGTCTGGGCGCCGGTGCCGTTGCAGGTCCACAGCTGGACCTTCGTGCCGTCGGCGGTGTTGCTGCCGTCGACGTCCAGACACTTGCCGCCCACGCCCTTCACCGCACCCGAACGAGGACCGGGCGGTGTGGTGCCGCCCGACCCGTCGATCCGTATGTTGCGGAACGCGACGTCGTCGCCGTCGCCGTGGTTCTGGATGCCGATGTGGCCCTGCTGGAGGCTGCGCGCGGGGTCGGTGTTGGTGAAGTCGTTGACCTTGCGGCCGTTGAGGAAGATCTCCAACCGCTCGCCGGTGACGCGGAGTTCGTACGTGTTCCACTCACCCGGCGGGTTCAGCGCGGCGTCGCGTGCCGCGATGTCGGCGGACTTGAACCCGTACACGGCGCCCGTGGTGCGGTCGGCCGTGTCGGTGGCGTCGATCTGGATCTCGTAGCCGTTGTTCACCGCCGACCACGGGTCGTCCGAGGCGGGAAACCCGATGAAGACACCGGAGTTGTCGTCACCGGCGGCCTTCCAGTCGAGCTTGAGGGAGTAGTCGCCGGTGAACTCCTCGGCGGCGTACCAGAGCATGCCGAGGCCGCCGTAGGAGGTGAGGCTGCCGTCGGCGAGGGTGAAGCCGCCGGGGCCCGCCTGGCGCCAGCCGGAGGTGGACGAGCCGTCGAAGAGGGAGGTGTAGCCGGTCTCGGGGCGGCAGTCCGCCTCGGTCATGCCGGCGGCCCAGCGGATGCCGCCGAGGAGATGACGCCGGAACGCGGGTTCGCCGTACGACTCGTCCGTGTGGCCGCCGCCGGTGTAGAAGGCCCGGCCGCCCCGGTAGTCCTTGCACCAGGCGATCGGGTGGTCGCCGGACATGGTCCCGCCCGCGTAGCTGGACTCGTCGAGGGAAGCGAGGACGTGCGCGGTGGTGCGGGGGTTGGTGCGGTAGTTGTACCACTCATCGGTGCGTTGCCAGGTGGTGCCGAGGTGGGCGGTGGCGGCATGGGCCCGGTCCTCGACCTCGACGGTGGCGGACTGGATGGCGGGGTGGGACTGGAACAGGGCGCCGGCCAGGCCCTCGTAGAAGGGCCAGTTGTACTCCGTATCGGCCGCCGCGTGGATGCCGACGTATCCGCCGCCGCTCTGGATGTACTGCTCGAACGCCGTCTGCTGGGCGTCGCCCAGCACGTCCCCGGTCGTGGAGAGGAAGACGACCGTCTTGTACTGGCCGAGGTTGCCGGTGGTGAAGGCCTGCGGATCCTCGGTGGCGTCCACGGTGAAGTTGTTGTCCGTGCCGAGCGCCCGCAGTGCCGCGATGCCGTCGTCGATCGAGGAGTGCCGGAACCCCGCGGTCCGGGAGAACACGAGAACCTTGTACGCCGGGTCAGCCGCCGCGACGGCGGCGGAGCGCGCGGCCGAGTCCGACGACGGGCCGGGCACGGCGGTGGCCTGCGGTGTCAGACCGAGCACGAGGCCGGTGAACAGACCGAGAACCGTCTTGAGTCGCGTACGCATGTCAGTCGCCTCCTTTCTACGGAAGAGTCCATTTCTGGTGGGCGCCGGTGTGGCAGGTCCACAGCTGTACGGGTGTGCCGTCGCCCCACGTGCTTCCGGACGCGGTGAGGCACTTGCCGGACTGCGGGTTGTGCACGGTGCCGTCGGCCTGCGCGGACCACTTCTGGGCGCCGGTGCCGTTGCACGTCCAGAGCTGGATCTTCGTGCCGTCGGCGGTGCCGCCGCCGGAGACGTCGAGGCACTTGCCCAGCGCCTGGACGCTGCCGTCGCCGGCCGGGGCCCAGGTCTGGGCGCCGGTGCCGTTGCAGGTCCACAGCTGGATCTGTGTGCCGTCGGCGGTGTTGGCGCCGGAGACGTCCAGGCACTTGCCGCCCACGCCCTTGACCGCACCCGAGCGGGGGCCGCCGCCGGAGGTGGTGAAGGAGAACTCGTCGACGTCGAACAGCGCTCCGGTGCCGCCCTTGAAGACGAGGTACAGCTGTGTGGAGCCGCTGGGCGGGTTGGTCAGGGGAGTGCTGACGTCCTGGAAGGTCTCCCAGCCACCGGTCACCGGCACGGTCGCCGTGCCGAGCAGGGCACCGGTCGGGGACCCGGCGCGCACCTCGATGGTGCCGCCCGCGCCCGCCGAGGACACCCGGGCGGTGAACGCGGTGGCGTTGCCGAGGGCGTACGGCGTGAAGGAGATCCAGTCGCCGTTGTCGATGTAGCCGACGGTCCGGCCGCCGTGGGCGGGGCCGTGGGTGACGACCTGGACCCCGGCGGAGTCGCCGTAGTGCTCGGCCTGCCGGTGGGAGGGCTGGACGATGCGCTGGTCGTGGGTGGTGAGCGGGGGCTGGCCGTTCGCGCCCTTGTCGGTGTACTCGGCATCGAGAACGCCGAAGATGTTGGCGTTGGGGTCGTGCTCGCCGTCCGCAAGGGTCTGGAGCGTGCCGGAGCATCCGGTGGCCGAGGTCTGCGGGTGGCCATGGCTGTCGTGGCCGACGATGAAGGAGACCTTCACCTTGGCGCAGTCGACGGTGCCGTCCTCCGGGTCGGTCACCGTCACCCGGAACGGGATCGCGTCCCCGAAGTCATGGATGCTGCCGTCCGCGGGCAGGTCGATCCGCACGGTGGGCGCGGTGTTGCC
Organism: Streptomyces cinnabarinus; assembly: GCF_027270315.1. NCBI lineage: Bacteria > Bacillati > Actinomycetota > Actinomycetes > Kitasatosporales > Streptomycetaceae > Streptomyces > Streptomyces cinnabarinus. The sequence continues at coordinate 8,633,396 of NZ_CP114413.1, forward strand.
GACGGTGATCCGCACGGACGCGGTCGCGGTCTTGCCGGTCGGGTCGGTGACCTTCAGCGTGGCCGTGAACTGGCCGTTGGATGTGTAGGTATGCGAGGGGTTGGCGGCGGTGGAGGTCGTGCCGTCGCCGAAGGTCCAGGCGTGGCTGAGGGTGCCGCCGTCCGGGTCCGAGCTGCCGGCCGAGGAGAAGGAGACCGCCAGCGGTGCCTTTCCGGAGGTGACGTTCGCCTCGGCCTGCGCGATCGGGGCGAGGCCGTCGGTGACATGCTCGATGCGGTACAGGGCGGAGTTCTCGTCGCCGTTGAAGTAGCCGGTGCCGTAGTCCAGGACGTACAGGGCGCCGTCCGGGCCGAAGGCCGTGTCCATCACCTGGGTGCCGGTCCAGGGGAAGGGGTTGATGGACTGCACGGTCCCGTCGCCCGCCGCCTCGACGCGCTTGATCCAGCGGCGGCCGAACTCACCGGCGAAATAGTCGCCGTCGTACTCCTGGGGGAACTTGACTTCGGAGGTGGAGGCGGCGTCGTAGCGGTAGACGGGGCCGCCCATCGGGGATTCGGAGCCGCCGCCGAACTCCGGTACGGAGGTGCCGTTGTAGGGGATCCAGGCCGGTCGCGCCGGGGGCAGGTCGGTCAGTCCGGTGTTGCGCGGTGAGGTGTTCCTGGGGGCGGAGCAGTCGAACTTGGCGCCCGACGCGCCCGTGGCGAAGTCGAAGTCGGTGTAGGCGTCGTTCTTGCCGGTGCAGTACGGCCAGCCGTAATTGCCCGCCTGGGTAATGCGGTTGAACTCGACCTGGCCCTCCGGCCCCCGCCCGGGCAGCGCGGTTCCGGAGTCGGGGCCGTAGTCGCCGAGGTAGACGATGCCGGTGGCCTTGTCCACGCTCATCCGGAAGGGGTTGCGGAAGCCCATCGCGTAGATCTCGGGCCGGGTCCTGGCGGTGCCGGGCGCGAAGAGGTTGCCGCTCGGTATGGAGTACGTCCCGTCCGCGTTCACTTTGATACGCAGCACTTTGCCGCGCAGGTCGTTGGTGTTGCCCGCGGAACGCTGGGCGTCGAACGCCGGGTTGCGGGAGGCCCGTTCGTCGATCGGGGTGAAGCCGTCCGAGGCGAAGGGGTTGGTGTCGTCGCCGGTGGACAGGTACAGATTGCCGGCCGCGTCGAAGTCGATGTCGCCGCCGACATGGCAGCAGGTGCCGCGCGAGGCGGGGACGTCGAGGATCTTCTTCTCGCCGGCGGTGTCGAGCGTGCCGTCCGTTTTCAGTACGAACCGGGAGAGCCGGTTGACGCCGTCGAACGGCGCGAAGTCGGCGGCGGTCCCGTCGGAGGGGGCGTCACCGTTCGGCGTGCTCAACTTGGGGGCGTAGTAGAGGTAGATGAAGCGGTTGTCGGCGAAGCCCGGGTCCACCGCTATGCCTTGCAGGCCCTCCTCGTCGTGGCTGTAGACGTCGAGCTTTCCGGCCACGCCGGTGTTCCCGGCGGCGTCGGTGAGCCGGACGGTGCCGTCGCGTGACGTATGCAGGACCGAACGGTTCGGCAGCACGGCGAGTGTCATGGGCTCGCCCATCTCGGCCACGCCCTTGGCGAGCGTGATCTGCTGGAACTCCGCGGCGGCCGCACTCGCGCGGGGAGCCGGATCGGGCGGCGCGGCTGCTGCCGTTCCGGGCACGAAGAAGCTGACGGCACACACCACCGCCAGCGCCGACGAACGGATGAATCTGGGTCTGAGCAGTCTCGTGCGCACAGTCGTCTCCCGAGGTGTGGGGATGACAGCAGGACATGATCGGCCCTGCCGAGGGGAGAACCGGCGCGCGCCGTCGCGCCGACGAACCGGGCCTCATGTGCATGACCCGTTCATTTCAGGGAAGTTAGCGGCCTTGGTCCTGACGCGTAACCCCTTTCGCGCCAGAACTCTCCGCTTCTTCCATGATCAGGACAAAGTGTCCTGGGCGAGAATCCCCACCATGAACCCAGAAGTTGACATTCCGTCAGGCACGCCCGTCACGCGCTGCCGCAGTCGACACCCGCACCCCGAACCACTGCTCGGCGCCGTACTCCTCGAACCGTTCCACCTCGGTGAACCCCAGTTTCGCCGCGAGGCGCATCGCGCGGTCGTTGGCGGTCTGGGTGGTGAGTACGACCGGTTCGCCGGGAAGCGCGTCGGTGAACCAGTCGAGTGCCGCGGCGCATGCCTCGGCGGCGTACCCGTAGCCCCACGCCCGCGGCAGGAACAGGTAGCCGAGTTCTGCTTCCCCGGCATCCGGACGGATGTGCCCCGGACGCTCGGCATCGCGCCGGTCGAGCGTGATGATGCCGATCATCGCCCCGTCGAGTTCGATCACGAACAGGCCCGGGCGCCGCCCCGGCACCTCGGGCATCGCGCGCTGCAATTCGCCCCGCGGGCGGGGGCCACCGATGTAGGTGCCCACCTCCGGCGAGGCGAAGAGCTCAATGAAAGTCTCGCGGTCCCGGGCCTGGGACGCGCGGAGTACGAGCCGTGCGGTCCGTAACGGGGCGGGTGGCCAGGCGTCTTGTCCGAGTTCGGTCATGCCGGGCAACCTAGCGCAGCACCCGTGACAGCGGTCCGGAAGGGTCGGACCAGCTGCAGGTCAGGTCAAATCCCTGATACGGAGCACCTGCTCGGTATCACCAGTAGTGGCGTCGGCCTGCGACCGGGCGGCCCATGGAACCCATGACCCACATGACCCCGCCGATGATGGCGAGGATGAGCCCGATCGTCCACAGGACCGAGATGCCGGTGACGAAGCCGATGACGAGCAGGACAATTCCTATGAGAAGCATGGCTGCCTCCTGCCTGGAGTGAGACAGCCTACGAAGTGAACCGAAATTCGCACTTGAAACATCCAGGCCGATCCATTTCAGGAAACGGATCGCCCCTTTGCGGGCATCACGCCAGGCCAAACGGTCAGGCGGCCTGACCGGTCGGCATGATCGTGACCTGCTGGAGGTTCACCCGAGGCGGCAGCGTGGCGATGAAGCCGACGGTCTCCGCGACGTCCTGTGCCGTGAGCCACTCCATCGTCTCCTTGGAGCCGGCCAGCCAGTCCAGGGCGCCCTGGTCCGTGACATGGCCCTGAAGCTCGGTGCCGACAATGCCCGGTTCCAGCGCCGAGACCCGCACCTTCTTCGCGCCCAGCTCGGCCCGCAGATGCCGGGACAGGTGGGTGACGTAGGCCTTCGTACCCGAGTAGACGGCGAAGTTCGGGAAGATGTTCTGCGCCGCGATCGAGGATGTGTTGATCAGGTCGGCCACCCCGCGCTCGGCGGCGGCCTCGACCAACTGTGGGGTGAACGCGCCGATCGCGTTCATCAGACCGGTGATGTTCAGATCGATCTGCTGCTGCCACTGGTCCGCGGCCAGCTCCTCGATCGGAGCGGGAAGCATCACCCCGGCGTTGTTCAGCAACAGGTCGGCGCCCCCGAGCTCGGCCTGGACCCGGTCGGCGGCCGCCCGCACGGCTCGGGCGTCGGTCACGTCGGCGGCGATCGCCACCGCGCTCCCGCCGTGCTTCTCGATACGGGCGACCAGCTCCGCCAACCGGTCCGCACGCCGCGCCAGGACGACGACCCGGGCACCGAGCGACGCCAGGTGCTCGGCGGACGCCTCACCGATGCCGCTGGAGGCGCCGGTGACCACCGCGACACGACCGGCCAGGGGCAGGGACAGGGGCAGGGACATGGACTGGGACGTGGTGTTCGTGGACATGCTGCATGCCTTCCGAAGAAGTGGAGGTGAGCGGCACGGTCTGGTCGGCCGCCCACCCAGAACACCACCGGGGCGAGCCCCGCAGGACGCCATAACTGGCCCTGCCCGAACAGGTACTGGCAGGACCACCTTCGGCCGGACACCGGGCAATGGGAGTACGCACACTGGAGCCATGGACCGCACCAGCGAAATCTCCGGCTTCCTGCACTCACGACGCGCGAACGTCAGCCCCGAGCAGGCCGGACTGCCCTCCGACGGGCGGGTGCGCCGGGTACCCGGCCTGCGCCGGGACGAGGTCGCCCGCCTCGCCGGGGTCAGCACCGAGTACTACACGCGCCTGGAGCAGGGACGGGCGCGCAACCCCTCCACCGAGGTCGTGGACGCCGTCGCCCGCGTACTGCGGCTGGACGAGACCGAACGCGAACACCTCACCGATCTGCTGGCCTCCGGCGCCCGGCCCGCACGCCGCGCTCCGGCCAGGGCCCAGCGGGTGCGGCCCGGCCTGCACCTGATGCTGGAGACCCTGAACCACGTACCCGCCTTCATCCTGGGCCGGCGCACCGACGTCCTCGCCTCCAACCAGCTCGCCAGAGCCGTCCTCACCGACTTCGACGCCCTGCCCGCCACCCACCGCAACCTCGCCCGCTACTACCTGCTGGACCCCGTGGCCCGCGAGCGCGTGGGGGACTGGGAGCGGATCGCCGCGGAGACGGTCGCCATCCTCCGCTTCGAAGCGGGCCGTTACCCCCACGACCGGCAGCTCGCCGACCTCGTCGGTGAACTCACTCTCCAGTGCCCCGAGTTCACCACCTGGTGGAACGACCACCGGGTACTGCGCCGCACCCACGGCGCCAAGCACTACCACCACCCCCTCGTCGCCGACCTGCACTTCTCCTACGAGTCCTTCCAGGCCCCCGGCGACGCGGAACAGACCCTGTGCGTCTACAACGTCGAGCCGGGCTCCGAGACCGCCGAGGCCCTCCAGGTCCTGGCCAGTTGGACCGCGCCCGAGCGGGAATTGCCGCACCACCAAGGCCGTTGATCACCACATGACCAAACCTGCGGCGCCCCGCTCACTCTCCGACGAAGCCCTCTCCGACCTGCTCGGCCGACAGCAGTTCGGCACGCTCGCCAGCGTCAAGCGCAGTGGCCACCCCCACCTGACCACCATGATGTACAGCTGGGACCCCGAAGCCCGCATCGTGCGGTTCTCGACGACCGCCGACCGGGTCAAGGTCGGGCACCTGCGACGCGATCCGCGTGCGGCGCTGCATGTGCAGGGTGGCAACGTATGGTCGTTCGCCGTGGCCGAGGGCGACGCCGAGGTCTCCGGGACCACGACGGTGCCGGGCGACGAGGTCGGGCGGGAACTGCTCGGGATGATTCCGACGGCCGCGCGGCCCGAGGACGAGGCCGCGTTCCTGGCGCAGTTGGTGGCCGAGCGCCGCGTGGTCATCCGGCTGAAGGTGGACCGGCTGTACGGCACCGCGCTCGACATCGACGCCTGACCTCCGGGCGCTTGTGTGCCGCCTTCACCAGCTGATGCCGGCCGCCACCGGCAGGTGGTCGCTGCCGGTGGACGGCAGCACCCACGAACTCCTCGGCTCCACGCCGCGGACCAGGATCTGGTCGATCCGCGCCACCGGGAACCGCGCCGGCCAGCTGAAGCCGAAGCCGTCCCCGGCCTCCTCCTGTGCCGAGCGCAGCTGCGCGGCGATGCCGTCGAACGCGCCGTCGTCCATGGTGCCGTTCAGGTCGCCGAGCAGCACCACTCGCTCGCTGCGTTCGGCGGCGAGGGCCTCGGCGAGCGCCGTGGCGTTGCGGTCCCGGCTGTCCGTCCAGAAGCCGGTCCTGGGCATCACCCGTACGGACCCGAGGTGGGCCACGTACACGGTGAGCGGCCCCTGATCCGTGGCCACCGTGGTGCGCAGGGCCCGGTTGTAGGCCAGCTTGACGTCGGCCGGCTTGGCGTCGCCCAGCGGCCCGGCGTCCTGCTGGATGTCGACCGGCCGGATGTCCGACAGCGGCAGCCTGCTCCACAGCCCGACCGTGCCCTGCACCGTGTGGTGCGGATACGCCTTCGCCAGCCCCTTCTCGTACAGCGGCTTCGCCTGCGGGGTGATCTCCTCCAAGGCCAGGACGTCCGCCCCCGAGGCGGCCAGGTCGCGGGCGGTGCCGAGCGGGTCGGGGTTGCCGTCGCCGACGTTGTGGCTGACCACGGTGAGGTCGCTGCCCGGCTGGGACTTGTCGATGAGCAGCCCGCTGAACTGGTTCAGCCACACCACGACCGGCAGCAGCAGCGCGGCCACCGCGGAGGCGGAGCGGCGCCACAGCGCACCGGCCAGCAGCACCGGGACGAACAGGCCGAACCACGGCAGGAAGCTCTCCACCAGACTGCCGAGGCCGGCGCGGTCCGTGATCCACGCGTGCAGCAGCATGAGCAGACCCAGCAGCAGCGCCAGCGTGGTGAGCACCGGGCCGCGTTGCCATATCCCCGGCCAGGTGCCGCGATGCGGCCCGCCCGTCTCGGGCTGCTCCGTCTCCGCTGTCGCCGTGGTCATGGCCGGGTCCGTGTTCGTGTCCGTGTTCACCTGCGTCGTCGTCTGTCCTCGTTCACTGCCGGTCACTGCCGCATCCTCGGGTCCTGGGTGGGGTCGGCGTACATGGGCGGGCAGCCACGACCGACCGCGTCGGTGCGCAGCTCGTAGTGCCAGGGTTCGTTCCGGTAGACCGGGCACAGCCCGTACTCGGCGCCGTGCTCGGACAGCCACGCCGTCGCGTCGGAGCGGCCGAGGTCGACGGCGTCCCCCGACACGTGCGGTGAGGTCTCCGCGGTGGCCACCCATCGGGCGGCCTCGCCCTCGGACCCGTACTCGGCGATCGCCTCGTGAAGCAGGTGCTCCTGGTACTCCGGAGAACGCCAGCCGCTGTTGACGTAGAACATGACCCAGTCGTCCGCGGCGGCTGTCGCGGCCCGGTGGAGAGCGTCGAGCAGCGCCGGATCGAGGTTGGCCACCGCCGGAATCGCCTCGTCGAAGACCGTCACTCCGTCGGGAACGACACCGTCCGCCTCGCCGGGCGCATCACGGAGCTCATCCGGAGAGCCGTTCGGCGACGCGCCCGAGGACGGTCTCTGGGGCGATACGGCCGAGAAGGACGAGGACGTCGGCGTCTGGTGGGTGAGGGCCGCGATGACCGCCGCGACGACGATGCCCAGGCCGACAGCCAGGAGCCGGCGATTCCGACGGCTCACCTTTCGTGCTGTTCGTGTTAACGGTGGAGGTCGAGTCATGCCGGCCAGTCAAGGCAGCGCGGTGTTGCCGACACGTTTGCGGTTTTCGATACGCCGACGATATGTGCCGACTCGTAGCCTTGATGACATGCGTGTGCTGATCGTCGAGGACGAACCCTTTCTGGCGGAAGCCATCCGCGACGGCCTGCGCCTGGCGGCGATCGCCGCGGACATCGCAGGTGACGGCGTCACCGCACTGGAACTGCTGAGCATCAACGCCTACGACATCGCCGTCCTCGACCGCGACATCCCCGGACCCTCCGGTGACGAGATCGCCAGACGCATCGTCGCCTCCGGCAGTGGCATGCCGATCCTCATGCTCACCGCGGCGGACCGACTCGACGACAAGACCTCCGGCTTTGAACTCGGCGCCGACGACTACCTCACGAAGCCCTTCGAACTCCAGGAACTCGCACTCCGGCTCAGGGCCCTCGATCGCAGACGGGCCCACCACAGACCCCCCGTGCGAGAACTCGCGGGTCTACGGCTGGACCCGTTCCGCAGGGAGGTCTACCGGGACGGCCGCTATGTCGCGCTGACCAGGAAGCAGTTCGCCGTCCTGGAGGTCCTCGTCGCCGCCGAGGGCGGTGTCGTCAGTGCCGAGGAGCTCCTGGCGCGCGCGTGGGACGAGAACGCCGACCCGTTCACCAACGCCGTACGCATCACCGTCTCGGCCCTGCGCAAACGGCTCGGCGAACCCTGGCTGATCGCCACGGTGCCGGGCGTCGGCTACCGCATCGACACGCCGTCCGAGAGCGGGCTGGAGGGAGGCGACCGTGGATAGGGCGCCCGGAATGAGCATTCGCCTCAAACTGACCCTCAGCTACGCCGGGTTCCTCATGCTCGCAGGCGTCTTGCTGCTCGCGGCCGTCTGGGTGTTCCTCCTGGAGTACGTCCCCGACGACTGGGACCGCCGACTTCTGTACGAGAATCCCAACCGCCAACTCCTCCTGCGCAACTTCGCCCCCGCGGCAGCCGTCGTACTGGCGTTCCTGCTGCTGTTCGGTCTCCTGGGAGGCTGGTTTCTCGCCGGGCGGATGCTCGCCCCGCTGACCCGCATCACGGACGCCACCCGCATGGCGGCGAACGGCTCTCTCGCGCACCGAATCCGGCTGCCGGGCCGCAAGGACGAGTTCCGCGAACTCGCCGACGCCTTCGACACGATGCTCGCCCGGCTCGAAGCGCACGTCGCCGAGCAAAGGCGATTCGCCGCCAACGCCTCCCACGAGCTGCGCACCCCGCTCGCCATTTCGAAGGCGCTTCTCGACGTGGCCCGCACCGACCCGGACCAGGACACCGGCGAACTCATCGACCGCCTCCACGCCGTCAACACCCGAGCGATCGACCTCACCGAGGCACTGCTCCTGGTCAGCCGCGCAGAGCAGCGATCCTTCGCCCGAGAGCGCGTCGACCTGTCCCTCCTGGCGGAAGAAGCCACCGAAACGCTCCTTCCCGTCGCGGAGAAGAACGGCGTCACCATCGAGACGAGGGGCGACGTCACCCCGACGACGGGCTCGCCGACCCTGCTGCTTCAGCTGACCACGAACCTCGTGCACAACGCGATCATCCACAACCTGCCTGGAGAGGGCACCGTGTGGGTGAGCACCGGCATCCGAGCCGACACGGTGACGCTCACGGTGGAGAACACCGGCGAGAAGGTCGCCCCACAGCTCGCCGCAACCCTCACCGAACCCTTCCAACGAGGCACCGAACGCGCCCACACCGATCACGCGGGCATCGGCCTCGGCCTGGCCATCGTCAAAACCATCACCCACGCCCACGAAGGAACCCTCACCCTCACCCCACGCCCCACCGGCGGCCTCCGCGTCACCGTCGAGCTGCCCACTGCGCCCGATGTCAGTGGCAGCCCATAGGGTGCGGCCAAGATCTCGAAGGAGGGATTGCCGTGGGATTCTCGGGCCACCTGGTCTTCGCTCGCGGCGACGCCCCGCTGCTGGAAGCCCCCGTGTTCGACAGCATCGATGCTGAGCTCAAGTCCACCGTGCACCGTTGGGAGTCACGGCCGGGCGGCTGGCAGACGCTCCAGCTCGAGAACGGGATGTGGGACGACGAGGACCTGCCCGCCCTGGTCGCCTGGAGCAACGCGCCCGCCTGCGTCGCCGACGTCTCGGACAGCGACCTCGCCCTGGTGACCGGGGTGGACATCACCGGACGGCGTTGGCAGGCATGGCTGAACCTGGACGTCGCCGCCAGGGTCCTGGCCGAGGAGCCCGAGGACCTCGAAGACCAGATGCTGTGGCTGGACACGCCGGAGTTCCACGACGCCGTCAGCCGCAAGCGCGCGGAACTCGACGCGGAGGTTCGAGCCGATGCCGAGGGCGCACTGGCCTGGGCCGCGGCCGCCGGCATACCGGTCGCCTCAGAGGTGTCCGGTATCGAAAGGCTGCTGCGCTCACACGTGACGTTCGCAGAAGACCTTTTCAGCACGCTGCTCGACGAGTTGGGCTTCCCCGAGGAAACACAGGCATGACACGGCACAGGGGCGAAGTCGGGCCAGTTGTGGTCGCGGTGTGCGGGTCCCCGGGCGCCGGAAAGACCACGGTCGCCCGTGCCACGGCGCGTCACCTCGGTGTGCTGTTCCTGACCAGGGATGAGATCAAACGGGGTCTTGGGCTGTCCGCCGCCTCCGCCGCCGAGGACGGCGGTGTCGAGTTCGGCCCGGACTTCCATGTCGCCGGAGGTCCGTTGAGCCGTCGCGCCGAGGACGTGATGGTCAACGCTGCGCGGCTGCTCGCCTCTTCGGGCGTGAGCCTCGTCGTGGAGTCCTCGGTGCTGTCGTCCGAGCTGCTCGACGCCCTACGCGCATCCGACGCCCGAATGCTCGCCGTTCATGTCGTCGCACGCGAGTCGGTCATCGGTGAGCGCCTCCGGGCCCGCGCGGCCGAAGGCGGGGCCGTCGACCGACAGCTCTCCGCCCAGTTCCAGCGGGGCGAGATGAAGCCGTCGATCTTCGCCCCACCGGCCGGATTCGACGGCGTCGTGGAAGTCGACACCTCGGACTCGGCTGATCCGGACATCAAGCCCATAGAAGCGGCAGCCGTCTCCCTGATCCGATGACCGCGTGCCCCGGTGGCTGCCGTCCGTGAATCGGGGGCGAGTCGGAGGTGCAAACCCGATGCCTACCGTCTCGGTTCGTACCGCATCGCCACCGCCCCCGAGCCGTACTCCAGCCGACTCACCAGCTTCAGGTCGACACGCCGCGACAGCCCCGCGAACAACGTCGGACCGTGGCCCACCAGCCTGGGATGGACCACGAACTCGTACTCGTCGATCAAGCCCAGCTCCGCCAGCGCCAGCGGGAGCTGCACGCCGCCGACGAACAGGCCCTCGCCCGGCTCCTGCTTGAGCCGCTGAACGGCTTCGCCCAGGTCGCCGCGCAGGAGTTCCGCGTTCCAGTCGACCTGTTCCAGGGTGCTCGACACGACGTATTTCTTCGCCGCGTCGATCGTCGCGGCGAAGGGTTCCATCCACTCAGGTCGCGCTCCCGCCGGTGCCGGGGGCCGCCAGGCCTCCTCCATCATTTCGTACGTCACTCGGCCGAAGAGGAGGGCATCGGCCCGGCCGATACTCTCGGCCGCGCGGCGGTGCATTTCTTCGTCCGGGGTGATTTCACGGTGATCGCAGCATCCGTCCAGGGTGACGTTGATGGAATACCGGAGAGGTCGCATTTCGCGAGAGTACCGCCGATGGCCGGACCGGTCCGACGCATCGCCAGTCAGCGTGAGGATCGTTTCTCCGGTGAATTCCGCGAACCGAATGGTCGAACCCTCGTGCCGGTCCGTCGCTCCGATGCCGAATCCATGACGTCAAGTGGTGACGCCGGCGAGGGAGGCCTTATGAGCGATGCGACGGGCGGCGGACCCGACAGGGAGCCATGGCTCACCAGGGTGCGGACGTGGTACGACACGAGGACGCCCATTCGTGCCTCGCGGGGCGAGATGGGGCCGTGGGAGCAGAAGGAGGCGGTGCGGGCACGAATCGCCGAACTGGAGGCGATCCTTGACGCTGCGGCCGTCCGTGCGTCGGCGGACAAGGAGCGTGCGGACGTGGCGGAGTCCTACGCCGTCAAGGCACGCCACGAGCTCGTACAGGCCCAGTCCGCGCTCGCACACGACTCCCATCCACGCATGCGGGGGGCCGCACATCTGGGCGTCGCGCAGTCCCACGTCGATTCCGCCATGAACCTCATGGTCTGGATGGCCTCCGGCGAGGACATCAAGGCGATGCTCCCCGACATGCTGGCGCTCATCGACGAGCATTTCGCTCCCAGGGACCCACGGCGCATTCGCGCGACGGAGATCGCGCGCAGACTCCAGCACGACGACCAGAATCGTGGATTGCGCCTGGGCGAACGCGCCTTCCTCGCCGAGACCGTCAGCCACGCCCGGCGACTGCTCCGCAAGGAAACACTGCGTGTGCGCAGTTTCGTGGGGATCGTGATGTCGGTGACGGTGGGCCTGTTTCTCGCCGCCATCGGCGTCGCGGTGATGTCCTGCATCTGGGAGACCGCTATTCCGCTCTGCTTCACCCCGGAGATCAGCGGCGGACGGTACAAGGTGGTCTGTCCGTCCTTCAGCCAGGATTTCGAGGGGCCGCCCACCGCGGAGCAGATCGCCGACACCGCGCGCGCCCAGGACTATCTCATCATCGAGATCGTGGGCGTCCTGTCCGCCGCCATCGCCTCCGCGGCAGCGCTGAGACGGATCCGGGGGACGGCACTGCCGTACAACGTGCCGGTCGTACTGGCCCTGTTGAAGCTGCCGACCGGGGCCCTGACGGCGGGGCTCGGCCTGCTGCTCATGCGCGGCGGCTTCGTCCCGGGGCTCAGCGCTCTCGACTCCACCGCCCAGATCATCGCCTGGGCGATCATCTTCGGCTACTCCCAGCAACTGTTCACCAAATTCGTCGACAACCAGGGGCAAGCTGTACTGGACGCGGTCCGTGGCCCGAGCAGCCACCCCGGGAGTACGGGCCCGCACGCCTGACGGGAGCGCCGTCAGGTCGGGAGCGGTGGGGCGTGCCGTACGGCGGGGCTGGCCGTGGCGACCGCGGCGGTTGTGAGCATCATCGCGGTCAGGACGACGACGGAGCCGACCGGGCCGAGCGCGGTGAGGAGGTAGCCGGCGCCCAGGGAGGCCAGGGGCATGACGCCCCAGGACAGGGTCATGGCCGCGCTCATGACGCGCCCCAGCAGCTCGTTGGGGACCAGCAGAGTTCCGTAGCTGATGATCACCACGTTCCACAGCGGTCCGATGAAGGCACAGGCGGCACCGATGGTCCCGATCAGCAGCGGGCTGGAGGTGAGGGCGAACAGGGGGAGCAGCGCGGCCCAGATCCAGTTGACGCCGATGATGACGGTTCTGGGGGTGAAGTGACGATGGAGCCGGGCGGCCGCGAGTGCGCCGAGCAGGCCGCCCCCGCTGTAGATGCCGAGCATCAGGCCGATGGTGGTGGACGTGGCGCCGTGGTGCTGGGCGAGGACCACGATGATCAGTACCAGGGCCTGGAAGACGAGGTTGCTCATGGCGATCAGCAGCATCGCCGCTCGGATGAAGGGATGCCGCCAGATCCAGCGCAGACCCGCGGTCGCCGCCTGCCACAGGGGTTCCGCCGGTGCCGTCGTCCGGTTCCGCAACTCGCCGCGCAGGAACAGCAGTCCGATTACGGCCACGGCGTAGGAGAGCGCGTCGACGAGGAACGGTACGGCGCGGCCGACGCCGAAGAGCAGGCCGCCCAGGGGAGGCCCGGCCAGCGCCGCACCGCGACTGCGGGCCTCGTTGTGGGCTATCGCGGTGGGCAGCAGCGCCGCCGGGACGATGGTGGGAAGGGCGGCGCGCTCGGCCAGCCCGAAGAAGACGAAGCACAGCCCCTGCAGGAAGGCGACCACGGCGAGGTGCGCGACCGTGGGGGTGCCCGCCCACAGGGCGATCGGGACGGTGGATATGGCCAGTCCCGCGCAGACTTCGCTGACCAGCAGGATTCTGCGGCGATTCCATCGGTCCACCAGCGGTCCGGCGGGCAGATGCGCGATGAGGTACGGCAGGGTGCCGGCGGCGCCCACGATTCCGGCGTCGGAGGGCGATCCCGTCGTCGCGAGCACGAGCAGCGGCATCGCCGTCCCGCTGATCTGGGCGCCCAGGGTCGACACGACCTGACCGCTCCACAGCGCGAGGAAGTCGCGGTTGCGCCACAACGACGGCTGCTCGGCGGTGTCTCGTGCGGCGGGGTCGGTCATGACGTGTCCCCCTGCTCGGGGGTGGGGAACGCGTGGAACACCACGGTGACGTGCCGGCTGCCGTGGGATGCCTGCCCGGGCTCGCGGTGCCAGCGGTTGAGGAAGGCGATGTACTCCTCGCCGAACCGGGCCAGTTCCTCGGCGGTGAGCGTGGTGCTGCCGAAGGAGTGCATGGCCGCGGCGGCGAACTCGCCGAACGCCTCCCGGCCGGTCAGGTACGAGGTCAGAGCGCGGTCGGCGCCCTCCATCCACTGCCGCCCGATCTCCTCGGCGGCTGCGGCGACTTCGGGATCCGCCGGGCGGCGAGGCAGCCGTACGTCCTGCGGTACGGCTCTCCAGTACTTGCGGCGCCCGGACGAACGAGCCGAGTCCTCCTCGATGAACCCGAACCGGGCCAGTTGCCGCAGGTGATAGCTGGTGGCGCCGCGGTCCTCGTCGAACTCGACGGCCAGGTCGGCGGACGTGGCCGGGCCGTGCCGCTGGAGCCGGGTCAGCAACTGTTGGCGCAGGGGGTGAGCCAGGGCCTTGAGCGCGTCGATGTCGGACAGCACGCGGGGTTGTTGGTCGGACACGATGAGAAGATATCTATGCAAAGAAAGTTTCTCAATGCTGGGCGCGCTGCGAAAGCGCTCCGGTGCAGATCGATCTCAGGGCAGATCGACGTCAGCGCAGATCGAGCAGCATCACGTCATGGACGTCCGCGCTCGCGCCCCACAGCCGAGCCTCGCCGATCTTGCGGTACCCCCACGCCCGGTAAGCGGCCGGTGCCTTGCTCGCCGGGTGGACGTTAAGCAGTACCCGCTCGGCGTCGACGCCTTCGAGCAGCGTCCGGTGCAGACGCCCCGCGACCCCCTGCCCACGCCACGCTTCGCGCACGGCGAGTTCGATGAGCCCGAAAGTCCGGCGCCCGTCCTCGCGCCGCATGTCGTCGGGCACGGGCTCGGTCAGTTCGTCCCACCACACCGTGTCGGGCCCGAGCGGGAAGCCGTACGCCATACCGATCGGCCCGCCGCTCTCGGTGCGGGCCAACACCGCGCGGAAGGCGGGCCGTTGAGCCAGTGCGGGGAAGCGCCGGAAGGCGGCCGCGACGTCGTCCTCGGTCTCGTGGTACGGAGCCTCGGCGAACGCCTCCGCGTAGATCAGCCTGAAGGCGTCCTCGGCCCGCACCGCGGCCGCTCCGTCCAGGGGCTCCAGCACCACAAGAGCAGGCGCTCCGGCACCGCGTCGGCTGCCGTCCTCACACACCACTGACCTTGCCGCTCGCGGAAATCTCGTACACGAGGGTGACCGTGCGGCGGCCGCCGGGCGGCAGGGCGATGTCCCAGCGGGCGATGCCCTCGTCGTCCACCGTGTCGGGGAGCGGGGAACAGTCCTCCTTGCGCAGGCGTACGTCCACCGCCGAGACCTCGGAGACCGGAATCCGTTCCCGCAGCACGACCGTCTGATCGCCCCGCGCCCCGGGAGCGGAGAAGCGGGACAGGTGCAGGCGCACCGAGTGGGTCACCGTGGTGCGTTGGGTCATGGTGGCGGTGTCGCGGGACTCCTCGGCGTACCGCAGCACCCGGTAGTCGTCGTGGCTGCCGAAGGCGAGCTCGACGGGCCCGCCGGGAGCGGTGAAGTCCAGTGCGCCCCGGCCGCTGAACCCGCTGCCGCGCACCAGGTCCACGGGACCGGCCAGCAGCGCGTGCCCGGAGGAGTTGTCGAACCGCACCACCTGGGTGACCAGCGGGGACAGTTCGGGGGAGCAGGCGTACTCGCTGCTCGCCGGCGTGGCGGCGGAGGAGAGCGGCACACGGTGGGCGCGTCCGTCGGCGGGGACGGAGACCGGCGCGGCAGAGCGCAGCACCCTCGTTTCACCGCCGTCGTCCACGCCGGGCAGGCCGAGCACGGGGGCCGGGCCGAGGTCGGCGATCTCCTGCTCGCGCACCTCCACCTCGACCGTGCGCCGTTCGGCGGGGGAGCGGTCGGTCAGCGTCAGCCGGTCCTCGACGAGGCGCGGCGGCTCGTTGGCCGCGGCCGAGCGGGCCGTGGACAGCGTCAGGGCCACGTCGGACCAGTCCTCGCCGGTGCCCTGCCACACCATGGCGTCCGTCTCCAGCGTCACCGTGTCCCCGTCGAGCACGGCCCGGTAGGCGGGGCGCCACAGCGCGCAGGGGACGAGGTGGGTCAGCCGCAGCCGTGCCTGCCCCGCGACGTCGGACCGGACGGCCAGCTCGACATGACCGAGCAGCTCGGCGGGCCGCTGCTCGGACAGATGGACGGCGTGCTCGGTCTCCCGGAGTTCGGTGGCGAGCTCCGTCAGCCGGGCCTGCGTGGTGCGCAACTCCTCGCCGCGGGCGTCGCGTTCGTCGTCCACGCGGTCGAGTTCCGCGCTCCAGCGGGCAGTTTCCGTCTCACCCGTACCGGCTCCCTCGCCGATCTCGCGCAGCAGATCGGTGGCGAGCTTGCCCAGCACGTCGAGGCGGGTGCGCAGCCGGTCGGTCCGCTGCTCCAGCGCGAACTGCTCTTCCTCCAGGGCGTGTACCCGCAGCTGGAGCGCCGAGTCGTCGGCGGTGGGCAGCGGTCCGCGCGGTGTCCAGGCACGCACGATGCGGGCGTCGAGAACGCTCGCCTCATGGTCGGCGGTCAGCTCGGCGTGCAGCGTGCGGTCGACCGCCAGCGCGCTGACCGGTCCCAGGCGCAGCCGTTGCACGCCCGCCCGCAGATCCAGGGTGAGGGTGCGTTCGACCTGGGCGCGGTCCTCCAGGCAGGTGACGGCGGTGATGGGGGCGGGGATCAGTTCCGGATCCGTGGACATGGTGTGTGTCAGCTCCTGCGGTTGCCGCCGACCAGGGCCTTCGCGGCCGGGATACGGATTTCGTAGCCGCCGTGCAGGGCGGCGGTGCCGCCGGGCGGCAGCTCGACCCGCCACACGCGAGTGCCCGGGGCATGGTGATCGGGTCCGGCGCCGTCGTCCGGAACCGTCCAGTCGGCTGCCCGCTCGTCGATCCGCACCTCCTGATCGGAGGTGACCGGCACCTGCTCGCGGACCTCGACGGAGACGGGCCGGGCGAGCCGGTTGGCCAGGTCCACCTGTACGCGGTGGTCCAGCACGGTGACGTTGTTGCGCAGGCCCGCCGTCGACTCGTTGAGGTGCGTACGCCGGGTGACCTGGACGCCCTCCGCGGGCCCGAGGCCCATCCGGCGGACGCCGCCGGGTGCGAGCGTGGGCAGCGCGGCGGTCAGCAGGAAGTCGTCGTCGACGGTGACCTCCACCGGACCGGCCAGCAGCGCCTGATCGGTGGCGTTGGACAGCACGAGTGTCCCGTACACCCGCTGCTCCACGGACGGCACGCACAGGTACTCGGTGCGCAGACCGACCGGGATCTCGCTGATGGTGACGGTGTGCCAGGTGCCGTCCGAGGGGATGTCCGCGCGGGCGACGGCGTCATAGCGATGGTCGAAGGAACCCGCCGACACACGAGGGCGCACCGCATGCCCGGGCAGCGGCAGCGCGGCCACCGTCTCGGCACGACGGCGGTGTTCGGCCGCGACCGGGTCGGACGGCGCGGCCGGGAAGAGGCGGCCCCTGCGGCTCGCGGGGTCGTCCGGGCCGCTGAGATACAGCGCGGCGTAGTCGAGTTCGTCGCCGGAGGGCCGCGGCGGACCGGTCACCGGTGCGGGGGGTGCCTGCGGAGGCGGGGCCATCGGGCCGGAGGGGGCCGGTGGCATGGCGGGGGGAGGGGCGGCCGGGGCGCGGCCCGTCCGGGCGCGGGCGGGCTGCGGCGGCGCCTGCGCGAAGGCGGGCATGGCGCGGTCGGGCGCCGCCGACTGCGGCGGGAGGCCGCCCGGTTCGGCGGGCCGCGGGGGCGCTCCGCCGTACGAGGGTGCGACCGGGGGAGGAGGGAGGGGGCCGCCGACGACCGCCGGGGGCGCGCTCCCGGCGGCGGCCGCTACGGCGCCGGATCGCGGTCGGGGCCGCGGGCCCGCCGAGTCGTACCCGGTGAACAGGTCGCCCAGGCCCGCGGGAGGCTCCCGCCAGCCGGACGGCGCGGCGACGGGCTGACGGCGGCCGATCCGCAGCGAGCGCAGTTTCGGCAGGTCGGTGCGGCGCCGCAGATCGGCGGTGGCCAGCGCGATGCGCACCCCGGTCCAGTCCTCGCCGGTGCGCTGCGCGACCGAGGCACGCAGCACCAGGCTGCCGGAGTCGGCGCTCTGCCGGTAGGCCAGCCGGTACGCCGGTACCCAGACGGCGCCCGGAACGCCGTACTCCAGCTCCAGTTCCACCTCACCGGATCCGTCGAGGGTCAGCACCGCGCAGACCGTGGTCGCCACGTGGGCGGAGGGCTTGTCGGTGGTGCCCCGGGCCAAGCGGTCGGCCGCGACGGTGAGTTCGTGCTCGGCGCGGCGCACCTCCGCCTCCAGCTCGGCGAGGCGGCCGTGCAGGGTCGTCAGCCGTTCGTCCACGAAGTCGGCGAGCGCCAGCCACGCCTCGGCGGGAGTGCGACGGTGCGGGTCGTCCCGCTTGCGCGGCGGCGGAACCGGGCGCAGGTCCGTGATCTCCTTGATGCGGGCGAGCAGCCGGTCGCGGCGCCCTCGCACCGCGTCATGGGCGTCGCGCAGCCGCTCCACCTCCTGCCGCAACGCGTCGGAGGAATCCGCGCCGGACGGCTCGGCGTCTACCTCCACCCGCACCTCGGTGACCCGGACACCGCTGTCTCCGACCACGCGGGCGCGCAGCGAGCCCGGGTCGATCGAGCGCGGCAGCCCCGTGACCCGCACTCGCCCCTGCGGCGGCACGGAGCCGCTCGTCAGACGGCTGCACATCGCGCCCTGCGCGTACACCACGACCGCGTCCAGGGCCGAGCCCCACCGCGGTGTCTCCTCGGACTTCATCCGTTCCGCCCCCGTCATGTCCGTGCCGGCCGAAGCCTAGCGCCCGTGGCGGGGATGGCCGAAAGCATCCCCCGGGCCGGCCCGTTCGGGCCGAATGTGCCGCCGTCGCACGCCGCGTCAGAGTTTGCAGAAGCCCGACGCCTTGAGCGCGTCGTTGATCCTCGCGGCCTGCTCCTCCGTGGTCGTCACGTCCTTGTACGTGAACCGCTGTGCGGCGAGGTAGTCGAGCATGCCCGCGCCCCCGTTGATCGCCGAGCACTGATTGCGGGCCGCGTCGATCGCCTCGTCCTCGTACCGCACGACGTCCGGTGCCGCGTCCGCCAGGGTGTCGAGGAGGTCCTGGCGGTCGGCGCCGATCGGCTCCGGCGGGATGCCCGCGGCGGCCGCGGCGGCGTCCTTGTCCTCCTGGGAGACCTCACTCGCGGTGGTCTCCGACTCGGAGCTGGGCTGGTCGGTGCTGCTGGAACAGGCGGTGAGCGCGCAGGCGAGCGCGAAGGCGGCGACAGCGGCAGTGCGGATGCGCATGGTACCCCTCGAGTGCAGTTGCGGAGGGGCATCATTGCGCTGGTTGTGGCCGAACGGTACAGGGTGTGTCGGTACTGTGACCTTCCGCGTTTGTCACGACCGGACCGTTCCGTGCCTGATGAATCGTCAGGAGCAGTTGTAGGTGAACCGAGCGGTGACCGTTTCGCGGGTCGGCGAGAGCAGGTGGAGCTCGGCCAGCGCCGTGCGTTGCCCCTTGCCCTGGAAGGTCCACTTCAGGTGGAGTCTCGCCTCTTCCTGGTCGCGGACGACCACTTCGCGCAGGACGCCGGAGGCGGTGCCGTCGCTCCTGGTCCAGCGGTAGGACAGCGTGCCGGGCTGGCCGTTCGTCCGGACCACGCCGACGATGTCCGCCGTCCCGTCGCACCCCAGAACCTGCGGCTGGGCCGTGACCGTCACCGTGTCGACCTCGACGGACGGCCCGAGCCGCTGCCAGGCGAGGAACGCGAGGACGCAGATCAACACCACGGCGGGCAGCGCGTGTCTGCGCCAGCGCCGACGCGGCGGTGCCGGGGGCGTCGGCACCACGGGGAGCGTCCGGTGCGCGACGGCGGCGGTGACGCCCGGACCGAAGCGCAGGAGGGTGCCGTCGACACGGTCGGGCGGAGGCGGCGACGGCGCCGGTGACGGGGACTCGTCGACGAGCGTGTTCTCGGGCGGCGGTCTCTGGATCCAGTGGCTGGCCAGCACCGTGGCGCTGTACTCGGCCTCGGCCTCGGCCTCGTCGGAGCCAGAGCCAGAGCCGGAGCCGGAGCCGGGGCTGTGCTCATTCTGAGCGGTCATCGGATGTCACACCGCCTGGTCAGGAGCTGCTGAGTGGCGTCACCGCCGGCGGCGGTCGGGCTGGTGGCGGCATAGACCGACCAGTAGCAGCCGGTGTTCTGGAACGTGTGGTCGACGGCGATCGAGTACGTGGTCGCCCCACTGCGCGTGAACGTCTGTGGCGCACCGTCGGCGACGCCGAGCTGCCCACTGACGTTGCTCGTGTACCACGAGACGGTGAGGGAGATCGGCCCGGTGCCGTCCGTGGTGATGTTGAGGGTCGCGGTGGCCGTCGTAGGCCCGGTCTGGCTGAACCCCGACACCGTCACGGCCTTGACGGCGGGCGCGACCGGCGACGGGGGAGCGGTGGTGGTCGTCGGCGTCGCCGTGCTCCCAGTGCCGTCGGGGGGCGTCGCCGTCTCCGTGCCCCCGGCCGAGGCGGAGGGCTCCGCGCCACCCGGTGTCTCCGAGCCGGTGGGCTCCTCACCGGGCGACGACGAAGGGCTCTCCGACGCGGTGGACGTCGGGGACGCGGAGGCCGACGAGGTCGGCGCCGTGGTCCCGGCCGGTTCCGCGCCGGGCCCGGCGCTAGTCGTGGCCAGAGCCTCTGCCGCCTCCTGCGCCGCGGTCCCCGCGTTCAACGGGATTCCGTACGTCAGAAGCACTCCGAGCACGACAGCCGCGACCGAGACCAGCACTCCGGGACGGCCGGGCACCCAGGATCGGGCGGGGACGGGGCCCGCACCTTGGGGCAGGACCGTGCGTGCGAGGTCCGTGGTGGTACGAGGAGTGCCGCGGGCCGAGGGCAGCAGCAGGGGCAGCAGTGCCACCAGCGCGGCGAGCCGGCCCCGGCCCCGCTCCTCCCAGTCCGGCCCGTAGGCGGTGCCCGCGACCGCCTCCAGCTCAGTGACGAACTCCGCCGCCTGCGCAGGCCGTTGCGCCGGGTCCTTGGCCAGACCGCGGCGGATGAGCGCGCGCACCGCTTCGGGCGCCTCGTCGTCCGGGACCGGCGCCTCGACGTGCTGCAACGCCAGTTCCGCGAAGTTGTCGCCCGAGTAGGGCTTGTGCCCCGTCAGGCACTCGAAGAAGGTGGCCGTGGCCGCGTACACATCGGTGGCCGGTGAAGCGGGCGCGCCGGTCCACTGCTCCGGGGACATGTACGAGGGGGTCCCCGCCACACCGGCCGTGGTGCCGGAGTCCACCGCGATCCCGAAGTCGACGAGCTTGGACGAACCGTCCGGCACGACCAGGACGTTCTCCGGCTTGTAGTCGCGGTGGACGACACCGACGCGATGCGCGTCGGCCAGGCCGAGCAGCGATCCCTTGAGGATGACGAGCGCGGCCTCGGGGTCGAGCGGGCCGTGCCGGGTCAGCATGGTCCGCAGCGAGACGCCGTCCACCAGCTCCATCACGATGGCGGCGCCCTGCGGGCCCTCCACGTACTCGTACAGGCCGGTGACGTACGGGCTCTCCAGCCCGCCGAGCAGCCGGGCCTCCGCCCGGAAGTCGTACACGAAGCCGGGCTGGGTGCGCAGTGACTCGCTGAGGTACTTCACCGCGACCGCTACACCGGTCTCCTCGTGCACGGCCAGGACGACGCGCCCGCTCGCTCCCGCACCGAGTTCGAGTGACTCGCTGTATCCGGGCACTTCCCATGTGCTCATCTCATCCCCCGACCTTGCTTTGCGCTCAGAGACACATTTTCGGCCACGGTGGTTGCAGGGCCAGAAGTATCCGCGAGGCGTACCCGGACCGTGACATCGACCGGAAAGGGAACAAAGCGATAACGGCAGGCAACGGGCCGGTGGTTGAGGAGGTCTAGTCCGCCATGAAGATCTCTTTCCTGATTCACAACGCCTACGGCATCGGAGGCACGATCACCACGACGTTCAACCTGGCCCAGGCGCTGGCCACACGGCACGACGTGGAGATCGTCTCGGTGTTACGCCATCGGGAACGCCCGAATTTCACCCTGGACCCCAGAGTTTCCCTGCGGCCTCTGGTGGATCTGCGGAAGGAAAAGGAACATCCGCTTCATCTGAGACCTGCGAGCGTGTTTCCGGCTGCCGAGTACCGTTACCAGCAGTACAGCGAGTTGACCGATCAGCGGATCGGCGAGTGGCTGAAGGCGACCGACGCCGATGTGGTGATCGGCACCCGCCCCGGGCTCAATGTGCATCTGGCCTTTCAGGCCCCGGAGAATGTCGTCCGCATCGGTCAGGAACACCTCACCCTCGACAACCACTCACCGGCGCTGCGCACCGCGCTGCGCCGGGCCTACCGGCGGCTGGACGTGCTCACCACCGTCACGGAGGCGGACGCCGCCGCCTACCGGCGCAAGATGCGCCTGCCCGGCGTCAGGGTGAAGGCCCTTCCCAACAGCGTCCCCGACCCGGTGCTGCCTGCCGCCGACGGCCGCGCGAAGGTGGTGGTCGCGGCCGGCCGACTGGTTCCGGTGAAACGTTACGACCTGCTCATCGAGGCATTCGCCCGAGTGGCCGCCGCCCACCCGGACTGGCAGCTGCGCATCTACGGAAAGGGCGAGGAGCAGGCCCGGCTGCGTCAGCTCGTCCAGAGCCTTGGCCTGTACGACAACGTCTTCCTGATGGGCGCGGCCACCCCCATGGAAGCGGAGTGGGTCAAGGGCTCCATCGGCGCCGCAGCGTCCAACTTCGAGCCGTTCGGCATGACCATCGTCGAGGCGATGCGCTGCGGACTCCCTGTGGTGAGCACCGATTGCCCCTACGGACCCGGCGAGATCATCGAGGACGGCGTCGACGGCCGCCTGGTGCCGGTCGGCGACCGCGACGCGCTGGGCGAGGCCCTGCTGGAACTCGTCGCCGACGACGAGCGGCGCCGACGGATGGGCCGTACGGCCAGGGAGAACGCGCGACGCTTCGCCCCGGCCCCGGTCGTGGAGCAGGCCGAACGCCTCATCGACGAGGCGATGTCGGCGAGAAGAGCGGGGCGGCCGGTCGCACCGGAACGGGACCGAATACATCGGGCCCTGATCAGCCAGGGCTTCGCGGCCCGCGACGCCGCCCACGCCGCGGCAGGCAGCGCGCTGCGCGCCGTACGGAGGGGACAGCGATGAGCCAGGCACCGGTCACGACGACACAGGACACCCCACCGCGCGCCCACTGCACGGCGGACGCCGACGGCCGGATCACCTTCCACCTTCCCGCACTTGAGGCGTCGGACCCCGCGTCGGCGCAACTGCTGGTGCGGCTGCGCCCCAAGAAGGGCGAGCCCGAGAAGACCTCCCACGTCCTGTCCGTCGAAGCGGCGGACGGCGGGGGACGCGCGGTCCTGGAGCCGCAGCCGGCCCTCCCCGAGGGGCGATGGGACGTGTACCTGCTGCCCGAACCGGGAGCGCCGCGCCTCCGCCTCCGCCCCGGCATGCGGGACCTGCGGGCCCTGGTCGACGGACACACCCGTGACCGGCCGTCGCCGGTGGCGGTGCGCGTCCCGTACACCACCAAGGACGGCTATCTCGCGGTACGGACCTGGCTGCGCGCCGGCCACGCCGAGATCGAGGGCATCGAGGTGACGGACGGGACGTTGACCCTCAAGGCGCGGCTGCACGGCGCAGCCACCCTGTCCGAGGAAGCTGTCGTACGACTGCGCGCGAGGGGTGCCAACGGCCCTGTACGGACCCTCCGGCCGCAGGTCGAGGGCGATGGCCGGCGGTTCTCCTTCACCGCGGACATCGCCGAGCTGACCGTCGAGGGCAGCCGCGTCTGGGACCTCGGAGTGCGGCCCCGATCCGCCGACGGGACCTCCTACATCCGTATCGGCCGGCTGCTCGACGACGTGGCGGACCGCAAGGAGATCTTCGTGTATCCGTCCGCCACGGTCGGGGGTCTCGTCGTGCGCCCGTACTACACGGTGGACAACGACCTCTCCGTGGAGGTGACGGCCGCCGAGTGAAGGGGCGGCGCGAACCGCTTGACCCTCACGTGGCGTGATGCCGCAGGCTCGGTGGCGTGGAAGAACACCTGACCGTGGGACGCGTGGCGGAGCTGACCGGAGTGAGCGTCCGCACGCTGCATCACTATGACGAGATCGGCCTGGTACGGCCGTCCGCGCGGACCGCGGCCGGATACCGGGCCTACTCGGCGGTCGACGTGGAGCGGCTGCGGGAGGTCCTCGCCTACCGGCGGCTGGGTTTCGGGCTGCGCGAGATCGCGGATCTGGTCGACGACCCGCACACCGACGCGGTCGCGCGCCTGCACCGGCTGCGCGGCCTGCTGCTGGAACAGCGCGACAGCGCCGCCGCCATGGTGACGGCCATCGACAAGGAACTGGAGGCACGGGCCATGGGGATCAGGACCACGTCGGAGGAGCAACTGCAAGTATTCGGAGCGCAGTTGTACGACACCATCGGGTCCGCCTACCCGGCGACACGACGCACCGAGCCGCGGATCGCCGCGAGGGTCTGGGACGCGCTCGGGGACGCGCGGACGGTACTGAACGTGGGCGCCGGCACCGGCTCCTACGAACCCCCGGACCGTGACGTGACCGCGGTGGAACCGTCGGCGGTGATGCGGGCGCAGCGCCCCGTCGGGGCGGCACCGTGCGTCGCCGCCGCCGCGGAGAGCCTTCCGTTCGAGGACCAGTCCTTCGACGCGGCGATGGCCTTCAGCACCGTGCACCACTGGCAGGACCCGATCGCCGGGCTGCGCGAGATGCGGCGCGTGGCCCGGCGGGTGGTGGTGTTCACGCACGACGCCAGTGACGCCGGGTGGCGGCAGCGGTTCTGGCTCACCCGCGACTACCTGCCCGAGGTCGCCGCTCTCGTCGGCGGACGCCCTCCGGTGGACCGGCTGGCCAGCGCGATCGGGGCTCGCATGGAGCCGGTGCTCATCCCGTGGGACTGCGCCGACGGCTTCTTCGAGGCCTACTGGCGACGGCCCGAGGCGTATCTGGAGGACCATGTGCGCCGCGCGATATCGGTGTGGACCCGAGTCGGGCCCGAGGCCGAACAGCGGGCGGTCGACGGGCTCCGCGACGACCTGTCCTCCGGCCGGTGGGCCGAGCGCAACCGCGACCTCGTCGATCTCGACGCGGCAGAACTCGGCCTCCGCCTGCTCGTGGCCTGAACCATCACTGCTCCGATCATGATCGGGGTCAGTAGACGTCGCGGACGTAGCGCTTGTCCGCCGCAAGGCGCCTGACGTAGGCCGCGGCCTCGTCGGGGCTCAGGCCGCCGTGAGTGGTCGCGATGTCCTTGAGGGCCTCGTCGACGTCCTTGGCCATGCGCGTGGCGTCGCCGCAGACGTAGAAGTGGGCGCCGTCCTGGAGCCACTGCCACAGGCGGGGGCCGTGTTCGCGCATCCGGTCCTGGACGTAGACCTTGTTGCGCTGGTCGCGGGAGAAGGCGAGGTCGAGGCGGTCGAGGTGGCCCGATGCCCGGTACGCCGCCAGCTCCCGCTCGTAGTAGAAGTCCGTGGCCTGGCGCTGTTCGCCGAAGAAGAGCCAGTTGGGCCCGGTGTGGCCACGGGCCTCGCGCTCCTGGAGGAAGCCGATGAAGGGGGCCACGCCGGTTCCGGGCCCCACCATGATCATGGGCGTGGCGGAGTCGGCCGGTGGGCGGAAGTGGGGGGAGCGCTGGACGAAGACCTGGACGGGGCCGTCGTCCGCGTGGTCGGACAGGTACGTCGAGCACACTCCCATGCGGTCCCGGCCGAGGGCGTTGCTGTAGCGGACGACGGAGACGGTGAGGCGGACCTCATTGGGGTGGGCGAGCGGGCTGGAGGATATGGAGTACAGGCGGGGCTGGAGGCGTTTGAGGACACCCGCCCACTCCTGCACCGGGGCCCGGACGGGGAACTCGGCGATGACGTCGGCGGCCTGGCGGCCCCAGCTCCACTGCGCGAGGGTGTCCTTGTTGTCGGGCCGCAGCAGGCGCTTGAGGTCGTGGTTGCCGGTGCGATCCGTCACGAACCTCAACAGGTCGGTGGTGATGCGGGCGATGTCCAGCCGGGTGCGCAGGGCTTCCTCAAGAGGAAGGGGTGTGCCGTCGCCGAGGTCGATCGCCTCATCGGGGTCGAGGCCGGTGAGGGCCAGCCATTCGGCGACGAGCGGGGCGCCGTTGGTCGGCCAGACACCGAGGGCGTCGCCCGCGTCGTAGGCGAGTTCGCCGTCGCGGGTGTCGAAGGCGAACTGCCGGACCTCCTTCTGGGAACCGGGCAGGCTGAGCAGCCTGTTGCCGACGAGGAGGGTGGCGAAGGGGGATGCCTTGGTCGGCGCGGGTGTGGTGGGCGCTGTTCTCGTCGCGGGTTGCGGGCGGTCGGCCGTGGCCAGGGCGGTGACGACCTGGCCGAGCCAGTCCTCGGCGTCGTCCTCGAAGTCGGGCTCGCAGTCGGTGCGGGGGAGTAGCCGGGTGGCCCCGAGCGCGTCGAGTCGCTCGTCGAGGCGGCGGCCGTGACCGCAGAAGTCGTCGTAGCTGGAGTCACCGAAGGCGAGGACCGCGTACCGGATCCCCTCCAGCCGTCCCGCGTCCGGGGCGCAGAGCAGCTGCCAGAAGTCGGCGCCGTTGTCGGGCGCGTCGCCGTCCCCGAAGGTGCTGGTGACGATCAGTACATCGGTGTCCGCCGTGAGGTGTGCCGGGGACACCTCGGCCATGGGCAGCAGCTCGACGGCACGGCCGGACTCGGCGAGCCGGCCGGCGGCGGTGGCGGCGAACTCCTCGGCGTTGCCTGTCTGGGACGCGTAGAGGATGAGCAGACGGCGGGTCGGTACGGCGGCCGGGGCCGCGATGGTGGGTCCGTCGGCGCGGGAGAACATCCCGGCCAGCACACCGTCGACCCAGAGAGCGTTCTCCCGGGAGAAGGGCGCGCTCGGAGGCAGCACGGGGACCCGTCCGTCGGGTGGGGCGACGGTGAGGGCGGAGAGATAGCCGGAAAGGTATTCGCGCTCCGGCTCGGCCAGGATCCTCGGGGCGTAGTCGCCGATGCCGAAGAGCGTGGCGAGCACGTGGACGGGTGAGTCAGTCGGTCCGGCCGGTACCGGCCAGGGGGTGGGAGCCACAGTCGGGGTCTCGGGGACGGGGACGGCCGTCCTGGCGAGGGCGACGGCGCAGACCTTCAACTCGGGCTGGAAGGAGATCGGGTCGATGGCGTCGCTGGTGACGGCGTTGATGCTGAGGTACTCGCCGAAGAGGTCGTTCCAGTGGAAGGGAGCGAAGCATGTGCCGGGCCGGACCCGGTCGGTCACCACGGCGGGCAGTACGGCCCGCCCGCGGCGGGAGGCGACTTCGAGATGGTCGCCCTCGCTCACGCCCAGCGCCCCGGCGTCGTCGGGATGGACCTCCACGAACGGTCCGGGGTTGAGCTTGTTGAGCTTGGCGACCTTGCCGGTCTTGGTCATCGTGTGCCACTGGTGCTGGAGGCGGCCCGTGTTGAGGACGAAGGGGTAGTCGTCGTCCGGGAGTTCGGCGGCCGGCAGGTGCGGGCGGGCGAAGAACTGGGCCCGTCCGCTCGCGGTCGGGAAGACCAGACGGGGGCAGGTGCCGTCCTCGCGTTCCAGGAGGGCCTGGCTGACGCCGTCGTTGAGATAGCGGATCGGGTTGTGGTCCGGGCCGTCCACGCTCGGCGCCGGCCACTGGACGGGTGTGGTGCGCAGCCGGTCGTAGGTCACACCACGCAGGTCCCAGCCGGTCTTGGGGTTCCACGCCTGCTTGAGCTCCTCGAAGACCTCCTCGGCGCAGGCGTACGTGAAGGATTCGGCGAAGCCCATCTCGCAGGCCACCCGGGCGATCAACTGCCAGTCGGGGAGCGCCTGTCCGGGCGCGTCGACGACTCCCTGCGCGAGGGTGAGATTCCGCTCGGAGTTGATCATCACGCCGTCGGACTCCGCCCACAGCGTCGCGGGCAGGACGACATCGGCGTAGGCGTTGGTCTCGGTCTCGGCGAACACGTCCTGGGCGATGACGAGTTCGGCGGCCTCAAGACCGGCGATGACGTTCTTGCGGTTGGCGACGGAGGCGACCGGGTTGGTGCAGATGATCCAGCACGCCTTGATGTCCCCGGCGGCCATCTGCTCGAACATCTCGACGGTGCCGCGCCCGACCTCGGTGCGCAGGGAGCCCTCGGGTATCTTCCACAGCTTCTCGACGAAGGCGCGCTCGGCGTCGACCAGGACGGAGCGCTGGCCGGGCAGACCGGGGCCCATGTAGCCCATCTCGCGGCCGCCCATGGCGTTGGGCTGACCGGTCAGCGAGAAGGGGCCGGAGCCCGGACGACACAGGGCGCCCGTGGCGAGGTGCAGATTGACCAGGGCGTTGGTGTTCCAGGTGCCGTGGGTGGACTGGTTCAGGCCCATGGTCCAGCAGCTCATCCACTCGCCGGCCGCACCGATCCACTCGGCGGCCCGACGGATGTCCGCCTCCGGGATGCCGGTGATCTCCGCGACCTTCTCGGGCGGGTAGTCCGCGAGGAAGTCGGGCATCTCCTGCCAGCCCTCGGTGAACTCCGCGATGAACTCGGCATCGGTGTGCCCGTTCGCGTGGAGCAGGTGCAGCAGGCCGTTCAGCAGGGCGAGATCGGTGCCGGGCCTGATCTGGAGGAAGAGGTCGGCCTTGTCGGCGGTGGCGTTGCGGCGCGGGTCGACGACGATGAGCTTGGCGCCCGCCGACTTCACGCGGTCCATCATGCGCAGGAAGAGGATCGGGTGGCAGTCGGCCATGTTGGCGCCGATCACGAAGAACGCGTCCGCGCGGTCGAAGTCCTGGTAGGAGCCGGGCGGGCCGTCCGCCCCCAGGGACAGCTTGTAGCCCGAGCCCGCCGATGCCATGCACAGCCGGGAGTTCGACTCGATCTGGTTGGTGCGGACGAAGCCCTTGGCCAGCTTGTTCGCCAGGTACTGCGCCTCCAGGGACATCTGCCCGGAGACATAGAAGGACAGCGCGTCGGGCCCGTGCTCGTCGAGGATCGCCCGCAGCCGGCCGGCGACCGAGGCGATCGCCTCGTCGACGTCCGACTCGACCGGCTCCGCACCGCGCTCGGCACGCACGAGAGCCTTCCCGAGCCGTCCGGGCGCGGCCATCATGTCCGCACTCGTCGACCCCTTGGTGCACAGCCGCCCGAAGTTGGCGGGGTGCTCCTTGTCACCGGACGCCCTGGCCGCGCGACGACGGCCGTCGATGGGGTCCCGGATGATGTCGAGCACGATGCCGCAGCCCACCCCGCAGTACGAGCAGACCGTACGGACGCCGCCGTCCTTCGAGTCAGATGCCACCGATACTCCACCCCGTCGCGCTGGTGCTGCCCGAGCCGGTGCGCCCGTCCATGGCACCGACCCACGATCATCACCGTAAGAAGATCGAATTTCCGACCCGTCACACGTCGGGAGTGCGGGGGGTTACACCCCACGCACACACCACGGCGGCGTCGTGTGAGGCGGGGAGGCGGAGCGCCCGGGACACGTCCGGCCTGGTCAGCGGCGGAGCCCCAGCGCTTCCCCGCCCGCGTACCGGGCCTGCGCCCCGAGCTCCTCCTCGATGCGGACGAGCTGGTTGTACTTGGCGGTGCGGTCGGAGCGGGACAGCGAGCCGGTCTTGATCTGGCCGCAGCCGGTGGCGACGGCGAGGTCGGCGATGGTGGTGTCCTCGGTCTCACCGGAGCGGTGGGACATCACGACCGTGTATCCCGCGCGGTGCGCGGTGGCGACTGTGGCCAGCGTCTCGGTGAGGGTCCCGATCTGATTGACCTTCACCAGGATCGAGTTGGCGATCCCGTCGCGGATCCCGGCGCTCAACAGCGCCTCGTTGGTGCAGAAGACGTCGTCACCGGTGAGCTGGCAGCGATCGCCGAGCCGGGCGGTCAGCGCGCGCCATCCCTCGTGGTCGTCCTCGGCCATCGGGTCCTCGATGGAGGCCACGGGGTAGCGGTCGACCAACGTGGCCAGGTAGTCGGCGTGTTCGGCAGGAGTGCGGCGTACACCCTCGCCCGCGTAGTCGTAGACGCCATCGCGGAAGAACTCCGACGTGGCCGGGTCCATGACCAGAGTGATGTCGGTGCCGGGCTTGTACCCGCTCTGCTCGATGGCGCGGACGACGAAGTCCAGGGCCTCGTCCGCGGTGCGCAGGTCGGGTGCGAAGCCGCCCTCGTCGCCGACGTTGACGCTGTGGCCGGCGGCGACGAGGCTGCCGCGCAGAGTGTGGAAGACCTCCGAGCCCATGCGGACCGCCTCGGCGAAGGAGGTGGCGCCGATGGGGGCGATCATGAACTCCTGGAAGTCCAGCGGATTGTCGGCGTGGGCGCCGCCGTTGACGATGTTCATCATCGGCACCGGCAGCAGCCGGGCGTCGATGCCGCCGATGTAGCGGTACAGCGAGAGCCGGTGGGCGGCCGCCGCGGCTTTGGCGGTGGCCAGGGAGACGCCGAGCAGGGCATTGGCGCCGAGTCGGGACTTGGTGTCGCTGCCGTCCAGCTCGATCATCGTGTAGTCGACGGTCGCCTGGTCCTCGGCGTGCAGTCCGATCACGGCGTCGGCGATGCTCTCGTTCACGGCGTCGACCGCGCGTCGAACTCCCTTGCCGTGGTAGCGGGTCGGGTCGCCGTCACGGAGTTCCACCGCCTCGCGCGCGCCGGTGGAGGCGCCCGAGGGGACGGCCGCGCGGCCGAGTGATCCGTCCTTGAGCTCTACGTCGACCTCGACGGTGGGATTGCCCCGGCTGTCGATGATCTCCCGTGCGACGACCCGGCTGATGGCGGTCACGGTGCAGCTCCTCACGCAGGGCCCGCGCAGGGCGGGCGATAGGTTTCGCTCGGATCGGGTAAGTTTCATCAGGAAACAAAGTGAGTCCCGAAAAGGAACTTACTATGGGCGCATGAGGATGCACAACGCCGACGAGAACTGCGGCATCGCCCAGGCCGCCATGGTGCTGGGGGACTGGTGGAACGTGCTGGTGCTGCGCGAAGTCGCCCGCGGACACGTCCGGTTCGACGCCTTGGCCGCGGAGATCGGCCTGTCCCGCAAGGTCCTCAGCGAGCGGCTCGGCCGCCTCGTCGCGAGCGGGGTGCTGAACCGCAGCCTCTATCAACGGCGTCCGGTGCGCTACGAGTACCTGCTCACCGACGCCGGTGCGGCCCTGCTGCCCCTGCTCGTCGCCATGCAGGACTGGGGTGACCGGTGGGTCCTGGGTGACGGAAGTCTCACCGCGACAGCCGACGCCGAGAGCGCCGAGCACGCCCGCGTCCACGCCCTGGTCGGCACGCGCCTCCCGGACGGTCCTGAACTGCCCGGCGGGCAGGGTGCCGACCTGCCGCTCGTCGCACCGGACAGTGCCGCGACCGTGCTGTTCACCTACCCCGGCACGGGAGACGAATGGGGTCCGATCCCCGGAGCGGCGGGCTGCACCCTGGAACACCGCCTCTTCCGGGACGCCTGGCCCGAGTTCCAGCGAGCAGGCGTGGACGTACGCGGCATCAGTACTCAGCTGATCCATGAGCAACAGGAGTTCGCCCGGGCGGAGGAACTGCCGTACCCACTCCTCTCCGACGCCGCCCATCAACTGGCCGCGGCCCTGCGGCTGCCGGTGTTCCGCGGCGCGGGCCGACTGCGCCACAAGCGCCTGATGCTGATCGTCGACGCCGAACGGACCGTCCAGCACACACTGTTCCCGGTCGAGGACATCCCGCACGCCGTCGCCCAGAGCCTCCGGCTCGCCGCGGGCTGCGCCCGCACGGCGGCAGTCCGTCCCGATCCGCCGTCCCGCAGCGCCCACTGAGGAGAACTCATGGATCCCCAAGGTGCCCAGCAGCCGATGAGTGTGCGGGACTGGCTGCGGAGCCTGGAGGTGTTCGCCGGGCCGTCGGCGGAGTTCGATCCCGCCGACGCACCGGCGGAACCGGTCGAACTGTTCCTCGGCTGGCTGCGCGAGGCGGTCGCCGCGGGTGTGCCCGACGCCCACGCCATGACCTTGTCGACCGTCGGCGAGGACGGCGGCCCGGACGCCCGAGTGCTCATCCTGAAGAACGTGGACGACGACGGCTGGCAGTTCGCCGTCCACGCCCACAGCCCCAAGGGCCTTCAGCTGGCCGGTCGGCCGCGCGCGGCGCTTACCTTCTACTGGTCCCAGCAGGGACGACAGATACGAGTGCGGGGCACCGTCGAACCCGCGTCCCCCGAGCGGAGCGCAGCCGACCTGCTGGCCCGGTCGCCCTCGGCGCGCGCCGAGGTGCTCCTGGGCTGTCAGAGCCGGCACCTGCACAGCGCCGAGGAGCGTGAGTCGGCGTTTCGCGCGGCGCTGGCCCGGATCGAGTCCCAGCCCGACCTGGTCAGCCCCGAGTGGACACTGCACACCCTCGTCCCGACGGCCGTCGAGTTCTGGCAGGCGGACAAGGACCGCCTGCACACTCGGCTGCGCTACGAACGCTCCCACCGCACCGGCCCGTGGGAGCGCCACATGCTGTGGCCGTAGCCGGTGACCGGTCCTACGGCTTGAGGAATCCGGCCTCGGTCAGGACCCGCTGCCCTTCCGCGGACTGGACGAGGGTGATGAACGCCTTGGCGGCGTCGGTGTTCTGCGCGTCCTTGAGCAGGGCGATCGGGTAGTCGTTGATGGCGTCGGCCGACTCGGGGAAGTCCACGCCCTCCACCTTGTCACCGGCGGCCTTCACATCGGTCTTGTAGACGACCGCGGCATCCGCCTCCTTGAGCTCGACCTTGGTCAGCGCGGCCTTGACGTCCTGCTCGTAGGAGACCGGCGTGAGCTTGAGGTCACTGGCTTCCAGGGCCTTCTGCGCGGCGGCGCCGCAGGGCACCTCCTCGTCGCAGAGCACGACCTTCAGGGAGGACTTCGTGAGGTCCTTCAGGGAGGCGATCTCGTCCGGGTTGCCCGGCAGGGTGGCGATCTCCAGCTGGTTGCGTACGAACGTCGCGGGCGTCCCCGAGGCGTCCCCGGCATCCGTGACGATCTTCATCGTCTTGGGGCTGGCGGAGGCGAAGACATCCGCCGGGGCGCCCCCGGTGATGCTCGCGGCCAGCGAGTCGCTGCCACCGAAGCTGAAGACGACCTTCGTGCCCGGGTTCTCCCGCTCGAACTGCTTGCCCAGCTTCTCGAAGCTCTCCTTCAGGGAGGCGGCGGCGAACACGGTCACCGTGCCGGAGAGCTTGCCCTTGTCGGAGGCCGACTCGGAGGTGTCCGAACCGGACGAGTCCGAGTCGGACGAGCAGGCGCTCAACGCCAGCAGGGCGACTGCGCTCGCACCGCTCACCCACTGTCTCCGGTGGGTGTGACGGGTCCGGCGCACGGTAGAGGTCGACACGGATGTACTCCTTCTTGGGAAACGCTTCTCAAGGTCTTTCGATGACGACGTTGGTCGACTTGATCACTGCGATCGCCGGTACGCCGGGCCGGTCAGGCGGTTGCGGGCCGAGGAGCCGGGGTTCTCCCGGTCCGGGCGGTGCACCTGCCGGGCGAAGTCCGCCAGGGCGGCTCCGGGCATGACGCGGCGGCCGGAGTCGTCGCGTTTCGGCGTGCAGTTTCCCGCCGTCCACCCGACGCCTCATCGTGTCCGCGCTGACGCCCAGTAAGGCGGCTGCTTCACCGATCCGGTAGGTGTGCATACGCTGAGCATACTGCCGCACCTGCGAGGTTAATGTCCCCTGGTGCATCGCATGAGCAGCCTTGTGGCTTTCTACGGGTGGTATCTGCGTTTGTGCGGCTGGCCGGTTCGGGTACGGTCACCGGGGAGGTGGTAGCCCGTGAGTCAGTCCCTCGCAGGTGCCCGTACGGCCGCCGTTCCGATGGCGGAGGTGGTGCTCTCCGGTGATCTGGGCCGGCCGTCCCGGCTGACCGTGCCCGATCTGCTGGCCTGGCCTCAGTGCGGGGCGGAGGTCAGTTTCGAGTGCGCCACGAGCGGGGTGCAGCGGCACCGCTTCACCGGGCCTCTGCTGTACGACGTGCTGTCCGCCGCCGAGCCGGGTTTCGACCCCGCCCGGCGCAAGGACCGGCTGCGCTTCCTGATCGCCGTGACCGGAGCGGACGGCCATCACACGCTGCTGTCCTGGGCGGAGATCGACCCGGACTTCGGGCGGGCTCCCGTGCTGCTGGCGGTCACCCTCGACGACAACCCGCTGGACCGGGCCGGACCCCAGCTCGTGCTGCCGCAGGACCGCTGCGGGGCCCGGTACATCAGCGGGATCACCGCGGTACGCGTGGACGGCGGATACCCCGCATGGGCGTGAGGAGAGGCGACGAGTGAGCACGGCTTCCACCACGCACCTCCTGGTGGTCGAACTCGCGCCGCGGGAAGGGCCGTTCGACCCGGGTGCGGAGCTGCGGGTACGGATGTGTCGCACGTGGGCGGGTGACCCGGTCCCCGCCGCCTTGGGGGACGCCGCCGGGCTGGTGGTGATGGGCGAGACCGCGTCGACGCGAGAGAAGGTTCCCGTTCGTCCGGCGGAACTCACGCTGCTGCGTACGGCGTTGGAGGCCGAGGTCCCCGTCCTCGGGGTCGGCGAAGGCGCTGAGCTCCTCACCCGGGCGGCCGGCGGCGAGGCCCGGCCTGGAGCCGTGGCGGCCGCGTGGAACGATCCGCTGTTCGCCGGTGTCCCCGACGCCTGGCGCGTGCCCCACGGAAGCAGCGACAACCTCGGCTTGCGGGCGTTCCGGATCGGCGGCTCGGCCTGGGGGATTGAGTTCCGTGCGGAGACGGCCGACGCCGTCACCTCACCCGCTGACGCGGTCTTGCCCCGCTTCGCGGCGCTCGTCGCCAGTCGTGCGGCACGCAGCGCGACCCGCACGTTCTTCACGCCCAAGGCGGCGGCCTGGGAGGAGCGCTTCGCCGTCGACGGCCCCCGGTACGCGGCCGCCGTCGCCCGGATGGGCCTGTGTCCCGGCCAACGGGCCCTGGACGTGGGCTGCGGAAGCGGACGCGCGCTGCCCGCACTTCGGACGGAAGTCGGCGCCGAGGGGCTGGTGCTGGGAGTGGAACTGACCCCGGCGATGCTCACTGCCACGGCGAAAGAGGGCCGCTCGGGTCTCGCCCGGCTCCTCATGGCCGACGCCTGCCGACTGCCCCTGGCGGCCGGGGCGGTGGACGGTGTCTTCAGCGCGGGCCTGATCAACCATGTGCCGGACCCGGCCCAGGCGTTGGGCGAATGGGCGAGGGTGACCGCGCGGGACGGAGTGCTGCTGCTCTATCACCCCTCGGGCCGCGCCGAACGCGCCGCCCGCCATGGCCGCCCCCTCGACCCGAGTGACCCGCTGGCCGAGGAGAACCTGCGCCCGGCGCTGCACGCCGCCGGCTGGTCCCTCGCCTGCTGCGAGGACGCCCGGAGCCATTTCCTGGCGCGGGCGGTCCGAGTGACCTGAACGAGGGTTCCTGGTTGCGGCTAAATGATCTAGAAACATAGGGTATGTCCCATGACGAACGATGAATCCATACGCGCGGCACGGCTGTTGGACGCTCAGGCGAAGGCCGAGCGGCTCTTCGCGGAGATCGAGACGCGCGGGCTGATCGCGCCCGGGGAGGGCGAGCGGGCGGTCAGCGACCGGGTGCGGGATCTGGCGAACGAGCTGTTCGGCACGACCCGGCACTGGCACAAGCGGATCGTGCGCTCGGGCCCGAACACACTGAAGCCGTACCGGGAGAACCCGCCGGACCGGGTGATCGGCACGGACGACATCGTGTTCGCGGACTTCGGCCCGATCTTCGAGGAGTTCGAGGCCGACTTCGGGCGGACCTTCGTGCTGGGCGAGGACCCGGTCAAGCACCGGCTGCGCGACGACCTCGCGAGGATCTTCGCCGCGGGAAAGCGGTACTTCGCCGACCGTCCCGACATCACCGGCAAGCAGCTCTACGTCGAGGTGGAGCGGCTGGCCGCGGAGGCCGGCTGGGAGCTGGGCGCCTGGCACGCCGGGCACCTGGTCGGCGAGTTCCCGCACGAGTCGATCGACGGCGCGGACGTGGAGTCGTACATCGCGCCCGCCAACGACACCCCCATGCGGCGCACCGACAAGGCCGGGCGCCGCTGCCACTGGATCCTGGAGGTCCATCTCATCGACCGCGAGCGGGAGTTCGGCGGCTTCTACGAGGAGCTGCTCACCCTCGGCTGAGCTGCCACGCCACGACGGCTCGAACACGAGCCTGCTCCGTCACCACCTGAGTCAGGGCTTGTTCTTGACGTCCTTCACCGAGGTCGGCCCCAACTGCTTGGCGCTCGCGTACTCCGGCATCGTCATGGGTTTGTCGAACAGGAAGAACGACTGGTTCGTACCGACCGTGAACTCCATGTAGGCGCCGGTCGTGGCGTCGAAGCCGTAGTACGCGTTGCAGGTGGAGCCCGATGAATAGGTGCCGTCCATGCCGGGCTGCGGAAGGACCGCCACGCCGTCGGAGCTGGACTCCACCCTGTCCGTCGGGGTGAGCATCTTGCAGCGGGGCACGGGGAGACCCTTCATGATGAAGTACCCGTACTCGCCCCTGGCGTTCTGGATGTAGACGTAGGAGAGCTTGCCGCGCTTGCCCCACGTCTTGATCCACTGGTTGATCGCCTCACGCGTCGGCGAGTACTCCATCCGGCCCGCCGGCTGCTGCGCGACGAGATGGTCGTAGTTCTCCTGCTTGGCCTTGTTCTCCTTGTCCTGGCTGGTGTCGTCGGTGCAGGACGTCAGGGCGAGGCCCGCGACGAGCGCGAAGACGGTGACCAGGACCATGCGTGCGAGTCGTTTCATGCGGAACTGCCTTCCTCCCGGCGTGCGGTGGGGAATCAGTGGGCGCAGGTCGTGTGCTCGGCGGTGGCGTCCAGCCGGTAGGGCAGGTTCTTGTCCCGGAAGGGCGCGCGGTGTTCCTGGGCGGCCTTGGAGTTGTAGGCGTTGACCGACTCGATCCGCGTGGCCTTCAGCGCGGTGATCGACTGGTCGATCTGCGTCGCGCGGACCGCCGTGGCGGCCTTGCGCTCCTCCTGGAGCGCCTCGATCGTTCCCTCGGCGTTCTGCGCGGCCTCGCACAGATCGGCGAACTCCTCGTACGTGGTCCGGTGGAACTCGACCGATTCCACGGTGTCCTCGGGCTCGTCCTCCCCGTCGTGGAACGGGGCGATGAACCATCCCGCCCCGCCGAAGGCGAACACTCCGACGACGTACAGCACGGCCAGCCCGAGGATCCCCCCGACGGCCCAGCCTTTGGAACGTGGTCCTAAACGTACGAGACCCATGGCGCGATCCCCCTGTCGCAAATGGTCGCGTGGCGTGGAACCTTCCCTGCGAAGGAGGACACGGCGTCGGGCGGAACGGTTCCGCAGGGTCGCCGAGGGGCCCGCGGTCCGTGATGCTTCAGGACGGGCGAGCCGTGGTGCGCGGTGACGGAGCCGGTTCCAGGCGGACGCAGCAGCGTCCGGGGCTCGGCGCCAGATGTGCCTGGAGCGTGCTCTCGTCGAGCCCGTCCAGTACGCCGCGCAGCAGGTGGAGGTTCATGCCGCACACCGTCTGGGTGTGCTCGCGGGCGAGCGCGTGGAAGGGGCAGTTGCCCAGGACGACCGCGTCACCCTCGGCGCGGGGCTCGAAGCCGTGCTCGTCGAGGACGGTGAACGCGTCCGCCCCGTCCGCCCCGGCGATCTGTGTGCCGAGCTCATGCGCCTTCCGGTGCAGGACCGTACGGACCGCTTCGCCGGTGGCCTCGGACTCCTCCAGCGCCTGGGCGAGCAGTCGTCCGGCCAGCTCGTACTGGCGTTCCGGGAGGCTGACGGAGAACTCCCTGGCGGAGCGCTTGTAGAGCTTGGCGGGCCGGCCCGCGCCGGGGCCGGTGCGTCCGCTGCGCCGCTCGTAGACGACGTCCAGCAGCGATTCGTCGGCCAGGCGGTCGAGGTGGAACGCCACGGTCTTGCGGGCGAGGCCGAGGGCCTCGGCGGCTTCGTCACGGCTGACCGGGCTCGTCCGGCGTACGACGTGGTCGTAGAGCCTCCGGCGGGTCGGCTCGTCGAGCGCGGCGACGGCGGAGACGTCGGGACGGGGACGGGTTTCCTTCGGGCGGTCCACGATCACCAGTGTAAAACCCACGGCTATTGACTAAAGAGATTCCCCGCGCTTCTATTGCTAATAAGGGTTGCCTATAGAAGGAGGGCGTCATGTCGTCCGCGACCACAACCCCAGCCACCACCGCCCACGGGCGAGGAACGCTCGCCGATCCCGCCTACCAGGCGTTTCTCATCCTGCGGGTGGGATTCACCGTGGCGCCGATCCTGTTCGGCCTGGACAAGTTCGCCAACCTCCTCGTCGACTGGCCCGGCTACCTCGCGCCCTGGATCAACGACGTCGTCCCCGGCACCGCCCAGCAGGCCATGTACGCCGTCGGCGTGATCGAGATCGTCGCGGGCCTCGTCGTCGCCTTCGCCCCCAGCTTCGGGGGCTGGCTGGTCGCCGGGTGGCTGGCCGGCATCATCGTCAACCTGCTGACCATCCCCGACTACTACGACATCGCGCTGCGCGACTTCGGTCTCCTGCTCGGCGCGGTCGCCCTCGCCCGGCTCGCCCAGCGCTACCAGGGCAAGGGGTCGTCCAGCTGACGGGGGGCGGGAGCCCCAAAAGAGCGGGTGGGCTCCGTAGTGGGAGAGCGCTCCCCCAAGCGCCGCCCACCGGGTAGGGTGCGGGCATGATCAGGCGGCTGCCCACCCTGGAGGACGTCGCTCGGGAGGCGGGGGTCTCGCGGGCGACCGTATCCCGGGTCATCAACGGGGTGCGGAACGTCGATCCCGACATCCAGAGCGCGGTGCGCGACGCGGTCGCGCGTACCGGGTACTCACCGAACAGGGCCGCGCGTTCCCTGGTCACCCGGCGGGCCGAGACCATCGCACTCGTCGTCTCCGGCGCGGGCGAACCCGAGGGCGAGAAGGGTTCGTTCGCCGCCCGGATGCTCGCGGACCCCTTCTTCGGCCGGGTCGCCGGAGGAGTGATCGACTTTCTGCGCCCCCGCTCGATGCACCCGGTGCTGATGTTCGCGGACTCCGAGGCGACCCGCGCCGAAGTGGTGGCCTATCTGCGACAGGGCAGCGCGGACGGCGCGCTGGTCGTCTCCACGCACGCGGAGGACCCGCTCCCGGAGCTGCTCGCCGAAGCGGCCCTGCCCTGCGTGCTGTTCGCGCGCCCGGCCCGCCCCGTCCCGGTCAGCTACGTGGACCTGGCCCACGCCGATGGCGGCCGACTGGCCGCGGAACATCTGCTGGCCCGGGGCTGCCGGCGGCTGGCGACGGTCACCGGGCCGCTGGACGTACCCGCCGGGCAGGACCGGCTCGCCGGGTTCCGGGACGCACTGGCGCGGCGCGGTCACCCGTACATCCCGATCGCCGAGGGCGGCTTCACCTACGACAGCGGCGCCGCGGCGATGGCGCGACTGCTGGCCGAACACCCGCAGATCGACGGGGTGTTCGTCGCCAACGACCTGATGGCGCAGGGTGCCTGCGAGGTGCTGCGGGAGGGCGGCAGGCGAGTGCCGGAGGACGTGGCCGTGGTCGGGTTCGACGACTCCAGCGCGGCTCTTGCCTGCCGGCCGACGCTGACCACCGTCCGCCAGCCGATGGAGGAGATGGCGGGCACGATGGCGCAGTTGCTCCAGGAGCACATCGAAGGAGCCCGCACCGAGCCCACGTCGGTCATCTTCGAACCGGAGCTGGTGGTCCGCGCGTCGGCGTGAGGGACGACGGCGGATGCCCGGCCCGTTGCGCAGCGGGGACTTGAAGGCGCAACGAACCGGGCGGTCAAGGGAGTTGGTGAAGGTCAGGGCAGCCGGTAGTCGGGGCCCAGCGCCGCGCCCGCCTCCGGATGTGTCTCGTCGTAGCCGCGGGCGTCGCACTGCAGGCCACCCACGACGCAGTGGTCGACCAGGGCCTTCAGCGTCGGCTCGTGCCAGGCGTTGAAGAAGTCGTAGTGGAACGAGTAGCCGCGCCCGCTCGCCAGCCGGACCTGCGACATGTCACCGTCCACCGGGAACGCCATCTTGAACTCGACCATCGGCAGTGCCACCGGATGGCTTGCCGGACAGACGTTGTTGTTCGTGCCGGGTTTGACGACCGGGTAGGCCAGGTGGCTCTTGTGGTCCGGCGTGTCCAGATAGCGGCCGTCCCAGCAACTCGGCGACTGCATACGGATGTTGAGCTGAGTGCCCGTGGGGCAGTTCTGCGGGAAGTCGACGTTGCGGTAGCTGTCGCCGCACTCCCAGCCCTCCACCCACCCACGGTGGTCACGGAACTCCTCCGCGCTCTGCATCGGGCTGCCGACCACGAACCGCAGCCCCTTGGGGAACGGCCGCACGCTGGTGTAGTCGGTGACACCCGTCTTGTAGTAGATGACCTGAGGCCCGGTCGGCAGCACCTTGCGGTTGCCCTTGTACAGCGACGGCATCCAGTACGCCGATGAGTCGCCCGGCGCCTTGCAGGTGGTGGTACCGCCGTACAGGGAGGCGGTCGTGCTCCGCGCGTCGGTGGAGGTGTTGCCCATGAACGTGTGGTCGTGGGAGCTGCCCGGCTGGTTCGGGTAGACGATCGGGTCGTCGGGCGCGGTGTGCGTGACCGCGCAGTTGGCCTGGAACTCGTGGAAGTAGCGGGGTGGTGGCTCCTTGTCCGACGGGGTGACTCCGGTGACCGGCGGGTTCGCCGGGATGTAGCCGTCGCCGTCCGGATCGTCACCGGACGGCACCGCGGACAAGGCCATGGTGTGGCCCGCGTGTGCGGAGGCCGCGGCCGAAGTCGTGTCGGGCCCGTCGGCCAGCGCGGTCGATCCCACCCCGAGCAGGGTGGCGATCAGCGCGGTGGTGATGAGCAGAGCGGGGAGGGGCTTGGAACGTCGTCTCATGAGGACTCCAGTCAGCGGTAGATGCCGAACTCGTACAGGGAGTAGCCCCAGCCGGTGCCGCGCTGGGTCAGCTGCAGCCGCACATGGCGGGCCGTCGTCGCGGCGAACTCGATGCCGTCCACATCCCCGTCGCCGCTCGTAGTCGCGTGCACCGTGCGCCAGTTGCCGCCGTCGTCGGACACCTGCACCTCGTAGGCCTTGCCGTAGGCGGGGTCCCACACGAGCTGGACCTTGCTGACCGTGGTGGGGGCGCCCAGATCCACCGCGATCCACTGCGGGTCGCTCCAGTCACTGGCCCAGCGGGTGCCCATGTTCCCGTCGGCAGCCCTGGCGGGCGCACAGGGGCAGTCGCCGTACTCCTTCTGGTACGACGAGGCCGTGGCTGGCCGGTTCAGGGCCAGGTTGGGACCGGCGACGGGCGGCGGCACGACCTTGACCGACCTGGTCTCGATACCGGCGTTGCCGTGACCGTCCTCCGACTGGAGGTAGACCTTCCAGACGCCCAGCTTCTGCGGCGCGGTGACGGCGAAGGTGCCGTTGCCGGTGGACCGCCACTGGGCCTCGACGAGGCGCTTGTCGTTGCCCGCGTAGTTGGCGCTGAGGAAGATCTTGTGCGTGAGCGTGTCGTTGTCCGGGTCGCGGACGTCGGCGCGGACGGTGAACTCCCGCCCGGCGGGCGCGGATCCGGCGGGGGACACCGCCATGTCGCTGATCACCGGCGGGGTGTTGTCGCCCGCGGTGGAGCCCGCGTAGGCCTGCTTGACGGCGTAGTACGACAGCCGCTTCAGCCCGTCGGGACGCAGGTTGAACCAGATGCCGCCGAAGTCGTGCTCGGTGCCGTAGTGGAAGAGCGTGGCGCCGAGCGCGACGCCCTGGTGTCCGGTGACGCAGTTCCACGCCTTGGTGTAGCCGTCGCGCTTCTGCACGTCGGTGGGCTCGTCCGGCACGCCGTTGGCGTCGTCCGGCACCTCCCACTCACCGGCCGGACCGCCCTCGGTGATGATGTACGGCTTGGTGTAGCCACCCTCTTCCCAGCGCTGGCGGACGCCGCAGAGATCGCCGTAGGCGTTGACCGCGTACAGGTCGAGGTCGGGCGCGTTGCGCTTGTAGTACGGCCAGGCGCCGGTCCACGCGTCGGTGGAGGTGACCGGGTGGTCGGGGTCGATCGAGTGGATCCGCTTGGCGACGTCGTTGACGAACGTCGTGTACGCGTTGCGCTGGCGCTCCAACTCCTCGCCGCTGTAGCAGTTCTGCAGGCCGAGCACGGATTCGTTGCCGACGTTCCACAGCAGGGTGGCTGGGTGACTCTTGTACGTCTCGACCCACTTGGCGAACTCGGTCAGCATGGCGCTCTTGTACGCCGCGTCCGTCACGTAGTTGACGCAGCCGCCGCTGCCGGGCCCGCCACCAGGTTGGAGCCAGAAGCCGTTGATGACGCGGATGCCGTTGGCCGCGGCCTCGTCGAGCAGCGGCTTGGTGGAGCCGTCCGTGCCCCAGGTGCGGATGGTGTTGGCGCCCATGGACCTGACGTCCGGCAGGTACTTCGCCGCGTCCGCGACGGAGGGGCCCCAGGTGAGGCCCTTGATGGTGTAGGGGCGGCCGTCCACGCTCAGCTGCCAGTTGCCCGGCGTGCCGGTCACCTTGACCGCGCCGCCGGAGGACGGTGGGTCCTCGCCGGCGGCGCCGTAGACCTGGAGCTCCCACAGCGAGTAGCCGTAGGCGCCGGGCCGGGCCGTGCCGTACATCCGCACATACCGGCCGGAGCCGGAGACGGTGAGTTCGTCGGTGCCGCCGTTTCCGTCGGTCACCGAGGTCAGGGTCCGCCAGTCGGTGCCGTTGTCGGAGGCCTGGATCTGGTACGCCTTGCCGTAGGCCGCCTCCCAGGTCAGTATCACGCGGCTGAGGTTCTTGCGGTCGCCGAGGTCGACCTGGATCCACTGCGGGTCGCTCCATTGGCTGGCCCACCTGGTGCCGGTGAGATCGCCGTCGACGGCGGCGGAGGCGGGGAAGGCGCCGCCCTCGGCGGAGGAGGCGGTGGCGGTCCGGCCCTGGGACAGCAGGGTGTCGGCGGCTTGGGCGGCCGGCGCCGTCAGGACGGTCAACGTCGAGGCCAGTAGGGCGAGGAGGGTGAGAAGGAGGGTTCCGGCGCGGGTGCGCGCGAGGACATGGGTGTGGGGTCTGAACACGTTCTCTCCTGAACGAAGGAGGGGCTCGGCGTCCCGTGCCGATGGGAGAGCGCTCTCCCGGAGCCTGGCGCGCGGACATGGGCCTGTCAATCCATTGGGCGTCAACTCCTTAATTCCGAGGTGCTGTTGATGTTGGTGAGGTCTTCTGGGGCTTGCAGGTCATCTCCGTTGACAGAAGGTGCTGCTTTTCCGCACCATTCGGAGAGCGCTCTCCCATATCGGGGACCGCCACAGGGGGTGGAATGACAGACGAAGAACTCACGCGGCTGGCCGACAAACTGGACCTGCGGCAGAAGGTACGGCTGCTCACCGGCGCCACCACCTGGCGCACGCACGCCGAACCGGTCATCGGCCTGGCCGGGATGACGACCTCCGACGGTCCGGCGGGCGTCCGGGGCGAGGCGTGGGACGAGCGCGACACGTCCCTGCTGCTGCCCTCGGCCTCGGCGCTGGGCGCGATGTGGGACGAGGCGCTGGTCGAGCGGCTGGGCGGGCTCCTGGCCGCGGAGGCGCGGCGCAAGGGCGTGGACATCGTCCTCGCGCCGACCCTCAACCTGCACCGCTCCCCGCTGGGCGGCCGCCACTTCGAGTGCTTCGCCGAGGACCCGCGGCTCACCGGCCGCACGGGGGCCGCCCTGATCCGCGGTATCCAGCGGCACGGCGTCGCGGCCACCGCCAAGCACTACGTGGCCAATGACTCCGAGACCGAGCGGCTGACCGCGGACATCCAGGTCGGCGAGCGGGCGCTGCGCGAGGTGTACCTGGCGCCCTTCGAGGCGGCGGTGGCGGCCGGGGTGCGGGCCGTGATGACCGGGTACAACGGCGTCAACGGCACCACGATGACGCAGAATCCGCTGCTGGCCGACCCGCTCAAGAGCGAGTGGGGCTTCGACGGCGTGGTCGTCTCGGACTGGGGCGCGGTGCGCACCACGGCACCCAGCGCCCGTGCCGCCCTCGACCTGGCGATGCCCGGACCCGACGGCCCCTGGGCGGACGCCCTGCTGAACGCCGTACAGGACGGTTCGGTTCCGCCCGAAGCGGTCGACGACAAGGTCCGCCGGCTGCTGCGGCTCGCCGACCGGGTGGGCGCGCTGGGTGAGCCGACGCGGCGCACGCCCGAGCCACTGCCGCCCTCCGACGCCCGCCAGTTGCTGCGCCGAGCGGTCGCCGCCGGGTCGGTGCTGCTGCACAACCGAGACGTACTCCCTTTGGACCGCGGCGAGTTGGGCACTCTCGCGGTGATCGGCGCGCACGCCACCCAGCCGCGCACACAGGGCGGCGGCAGCGCGGGTGTCTTCCCGCCCGGAGTGGTGACCCCGCTGGACGGCATCCGCCGTGCACTGCACGGCAGGACGCGCATCGTGCACCTGCCGGGCCCGGACCTCGACGCCCCTCCAGCACCGCTGGACGAGACGCGCTGCCGCAACCCGCGCAGTGACGCACCCGGGGTGCTGCTCCGAGTGCTCGACGCGGAAGGCCGCGAACTCCACGTCGAACACCGGCTGTCCGGACGCCAGTTGGAACCGCCGCTGCCGCCCGGCGCGCACACCGTCGAGATCAGCGCCGTACTGCCGTCCGGTACCGGGGGCCAATGGTGCTTCGGCGTCGGCGGGTTCGGCCGGATGACGCTCACGGTGGACGGCCGAGACCTGGTGGAGGGCGTGTTCCCGCCACTCACCGACGACCCGGCCGTCCGGCACGTCAACCCGCCCTGCCAGTATGGTCGGACCGTGCTTCCGGCCGGGCAGGACACGCACGTCGTGGCCCGCCGCGAACTCGCCCCCGGCACCGGCCGGGCCACTCTGCTCACCGCCGCCCAGCCCGCCCCCGACCCGGACGCCGCCATCGCCGCCGCGGCCGAAGCGGCACGCCGGGCGGACGCGGCGGTGGTGGTCGTGGGCACCACGGAACACAGCGAGTCCGAGGGCTACGACCGTACGACGCTGGCACTGCCCGGCCGCCAGGACGACCTGGTGTCCGCGGTGTGCGCGGCGAACCCGCGCACAGTGGTCGTCCTGAACACCGGCAGCCCCGTGGAACTGCCCTGGCGGGCGGCGGCCGGCGCGGTACTGCTGACCTGGTTCCCGGGACAGGAGGGCGGCGCCGGAATCGCCGACGTGCTGTTCGGAGAGGCCGAGCCCGGCGGGCGCCTGCCCACCACCTGGGGCGCCACGCTCACCGAGGCTCCGGTCAGCCGGACCCGGCCCGAGAACGGGGTGCTCGACTACACCGAAGGACTGCACATCGGCTACCGGGCATGGCTGCGGACCGGCCGTGAACCCGCGTACTGGTTCGGGCACGGACTGGGCTACACGACCTGGGCGTACGAGGACCTGACGGTCCGCGCCGCGGAGCCGGACGAGGCGACCCTCCAGGAAGGCGCCCCTGCTCCCTGCAGGGTCCGCGTGCGCGTCCGCAACACGGGTCGCCGCCGGGGCCGCGAGGTGGTCCAGGTGTACCTGGCCCGCCCCGCCTCACGGCTGGACCGGCCGCGTCGTTGGCTCGCCGG
Source organism: Streptomyces cinnabarinus (assembly GCF_027270315.1). Lineage (NCBI taxonomy): Bacteria > Bacillati > Actinomycetota > Actinomycetes > Kitasatosporales > Streptomycetaceae > Streptomyces > Streptomyces cinnabarinus. The sequence goes on from NZ_CP114413.1 coordinate 8,678,336, forward strand.
ATACGCGTGCGTCGAGGCGGATCCGGGTGACGCGGTCACCGTGCCGGTGCCTGTGCCGCTGCGCGCGTTTCAGCACTGGTGCGAAGCAACCGGGAGTTGGCGCGTCGAGCCGGGGGAGTGGCAGGTGCTGGCGGGCCGGTCAGCAGGGGATCTGCCGCTGCGCGGCACGGTGGACGGGCGCGGCCTCGGGACGGGGTGGGCGCGGGAGAGTTGAGGCGATCCGCGGGTTCAGCAGAACGCGAACGACAGGATCTCCGCTGCTCAGCTGCCGCTGGGACGGCGATAGGCGCCGTGCCACCAGATCTGGGCGAGTTCGCGGGCGAAGACCTTGTCGCCGCTGCCGTCGTCGACGCGGATGTGGTGGGCGATCGCCTGGGCGCCGCCCCAGACGATGATGCGGCTGGCCGCGACCGCGTCGAGGTCGGTCGGGGTGAGCCCGGCAGCCTGGTCGGAGAGCAGGGACTGCAGGGCCGTCTCGTCGAATCCTTCGAGGTCGGCCGTGTAGAAGTCGTCCACCGTGGAGTCGTAGGCCGCCGCCTCGCGGACCGCGGTGATCACGCTCTGGTGGGCGCGGTGGATCCTGACCACGTCCTCGAAGAACTGGGCGAGCCGGTCGGGGCCGGCGGACGGGTCCCACTGCTGTGCGAGCGCCAGCAGTGATTCCCGCAGATCGTTGGTGAGCCGCACCAGGACGTCGGTCTTGCTCTGGAAGTGCGCGTAGAACGTGGCTCGGGAGACCTTGGCCTCCTCCAGGATCCGCTGGACGCTGATCTCGGAGAAGGCCTCGCCCGAGTCGAGGAGCCGCTGAAGGGTGGACATGACCTGGGCCACGGTCGCAGCCGAGCGTGCCGCATGGTGGTCGGCCTGGCGTCGGGTCACTGGTCGCATCGGGAACCTTCTGGTGTGTCTTCGTCCTTGTTCGCCGCACGCGGCTTCACGGAGCGCGGTGGATCAGCGCACCACGGGCAGAGCGTAGTCCCACAGCCGATCGGCGGCGGCGGGGTCCACCGACCACTGCGCCACTCCGGCCATCACCTCGGCGCCGCCGTCCACGACCTCGGATTCCTGGTTGTCCTCGAAATACCGCCCGGTCACGCCCTTGAGGAACGGCGACGCGGCCAGGAGCACCGCGGTGGCGGCGCCCTGAGCGGGGGTCTTGTAGTAGTCGGGGGTGATGAGGTTGCCGTCCGCGTCCATGGCGCCGAGGGACTGCAGGGTGGCCTTGTCGAGGTGACGGGCCAGGTTGGTGTGGATCCAGCCCGGCGCGCAGGCGTTGGCGGCGATGCCGTCCTCCGCCCACCGCCGGCTGATTCCGACGGCCAGCAGCACGTCGGCGGTCTTCGACCGCGCGTAGGCGACGAACGGGTCGTAGGGGTGCCGTTCGAACTGCGGGTCGTCGAAGTCGAAGCCCGCGCGCAGCTGCGCACCGGAGCTGACCACGACGACACGCGGGTCCTCGGCATCCTTCAGAGCGGAGTGCAGGCCTACGACCAGGCCGAAGTGACCGAGGTAGTTGGTGGCGAGCTGCATCTCCCAGCCCTGCGCGTTGACCTGCCGGGTCGGGAGCATCATCACCCCGGCGTTGGCGACGATGCCGTCGAGCGGCCCGCTCCACCCGTCGCAGAAGGCGTGGACGGAGTCCAGGTCGCCGAGGTCGAGCGCGATGGCCCGCGTCTCCGGGAACTCGTCGAGCAGCGGCTTGGCGGACTCGGGGTTCCTCGTGGCCACGGTCACCTGCGCTCCGGCGCCGGCGAGCGCCCGCACCGTCTCGGCGCCGAGACCCGAGGAGCCTCCGGTGACGATCATCCGGCGGCCGCGCAGATCGACCCCGTCGAGCACCTCCGCGGCGGTGGCGCGCATTCCGAACGGAGTGGTTGTCAGCGTCATGGCCTGTGTTCCTGCCTTCAGAAGGGGTGGTTGCTTCCTGGCTGGTGGCGCTCGTCGAGCAGCACTGCGTCGCGGCGCCGTGGAAGTAACCATACACGGTGTTCAGACACGCTGACTGATGTAGCTGTGCGACTTCGGATCGCTACGCGAGGTGACCTCCTTCGGTCAAGCGGACCCTAGGCGTCGCCGGGCGTCGGCTGCGGACGTACCCGTGGCCAGGGCCGCCTTCTTCACTTCCTTGCTGGTGTCCGCCGTCCGCACGCTCGCCGCCAACTTCCGTGCCTGGGCGAGATGTTCGAGCAGAGCGGAGCGCAACAGGCGGTCGAAGCGGGGGCCTTGGGCGGTCTCCAGGGCCCGCAGCTCCTGGGCGTTGACCATGCCGGGCATGTCGTGGCCCTCGTGCGGGTTGTCGTCCGGTACGCCGCCCTCGGTCAGCAGGGCTCGAAGGGTGGCCAGCTCCGAGCGGTGGTGCTCGGCGACGTCGGCCGCCCAGACCTTCAGGTCCGTACTGCCGCTCCGCTCCGGTGCGAGCTGAAGGATGTGCCGCGCCTGGTCGTCCATCGCGATCATGAGCTGTAACCACCCGATGTCGGCGGCAGTGAGTCCGCTGGGCGGGGCGCTCGTGCTCGCCCGACTCCCTGAGTCCGGACGGGACGGCTGCGGAGAACCCGCGCACCCCGACACGGCGAGCGCGCACAGCAGAGCGGCGAGAAGGACCTTCTTCGGTCCGCCGGCCACGAAGTCTGTCATCGCTGCTCCTTGGCTCGATTGCCGTGCCGGGGCGACTTGATGGGTGAGAGGTCAGTGCTCAGGAGGGGTTGCCGTCCGCTCCGCACTTGACGATGACGTTGATGCAGTTGGTGACCCGGCGGGCGAGCTCGTTCTCGGGCCAGGCGTTGAAGAAGTCACCGTGCATCGTGTACCCGGGTCCGGATGCCAGCCGTAGCCCTTGAGTGCTCCCCGAGACCGGGTAGCGCAGCACCTGGCGGAGTTTCGGCACCGGCACCGGATGGCTGGCCGGGCATGCGCCGTTGACCGGGTAGGACATGTGGCTCTTGTGGTCGGGGGCGTCCAGGTCCGTGCCGTTCCAGCACTGCGGGAAGTCCAGGTAGGACTCCAGCATCGATCCCGCCGGACAGTTCACGAAGTCCTTCGAGGGATTGACCTCGCCGTGGTGCAGGCACGACCAACGAGCCACCGAGGTGGGGTCGTTGACGCCCGTGGCCTTGGCGTTGCCGGCCACGATCCGCAGTCCCAGCGGGAACGGCCGGATGCGCTGGATGATGTCGTCCCGCACGCCTTCACCCAGGTAGTAGAAGGTGGTGCCGGTGGGCTCCACGGGCTGATCGTTGCGGTACATCGTGGGCACCCAGTACGACGACGTGTCCACCGCGGGACTGCAGGTGGACGACGAGCCCAGCAGCTCGGTGACATCGGTGTGCGCGTCCGTCGCCCGGCTGCCGAAGAAACTGTGCATGTGAGAGGCCCCGGGGAGGCCGGGGAAGACGATGGGATCGTCGGGGAGTCGGTGGCTGTACGGGCACTCGGCGAGGAACTCCGCTACGCGGACCACCTGGGCGGCCTGGGGAGCGGCGTTGAGCTCCGTGGCCTCGGTCGCGCTGCCGGGTGTGGCCGCGCCGCTGTACAAGGTGGCGAGCAGCAGGCCTAACGCCGCCAGGGCGGTGGACCAAGCGCGACGCCGACGGGGGCGGTCTGCGGGTGGGCGAGGAAAAGTCCTCAACACAGCACTCCTCCTGAGGAAGTGGTGGGGGCTGACTCCCGGAACCGGTTCCGGAACCGGTTCCGGGATTGGCGCGAGTGAACGGCAGATGTCATGTCGTCGTCAATACTTCTCGTAGTGATTGGTACATTCCTGCGCCCGGATGCCTTCAACAAGTGACGTCACGACCGGTACGCCGCGCTGGTCCGCGAGCCGTGCGAGGGCGGACCGGAAGCTCGTCCGCGAGACCTCGACATAGGCTGTTGACGTCGCAGTAGTGCGCGGGGGGAAGGGGTGCCATGCGGGTCACCATCGCCGACGTGGCTCGGATCGCCGGGGTGAGCAAGACCACCGTCTCGCGCGTGCTCAACACGCGTGACGAGGTGGACCATTCAACCCGGGCTCACGTCCGGGAGGTCATCGACCGGCTGGGGTACGTGCCGAGTTCCGGCGCGGTGGGGCTGGCCCGGGGGAGCAGCCGTACCGTCGGCATGCTGGTGCCCTCGCTGACCTGGCCCTGGATGGGGGAGGTCCTCCAGGGAGTCGTCGACACCGTCGAGGCGGCCGGGTTCGGCCTGTTGCTGTTCACCTGCAACCGGGGCGCTGACTCGGTCGAGCGGTTCACCAGCCAGGTCTCCGCGCGCGCCTTCGACGGACTGCTGGCGGTGGAGCCCGAGAACACCCTGGAGATGCTGGCGGCGCTGCACCGCAAAGGACTGCCGGTGGTACTGATCGACGATCGCGGTCGGCATCCCGAGTTTCCCCACGTCACCGCGGCGAACCACGAGGGCGGCGCCGCGGCGGCACGCCATCTGCTGGGCATAGGGCGGCGCAGGCCACTCGTGCTCACCGGGCCACTGCGCTTCGGCTGCGTACGCGACCGGCTCGACGGCTTCGAACGCGCATACGTCGAAGGCGGCTGCCCCCTGGACCCCTCACTCGTCGTCGAAGGCGACTTCACCGAGGCCGACGGGCGCGAGACCGTTCACCGTCTGCTCGGCGAAGGGCGCGACTTCGACGCCGTGTTCGCGCACAACGACCTCGCGGCCGTCGGGGCACTGTCAGCGCTGCGCGCGGCCGGCCGACGCGTCCCCGACGACGTGGCCGTCATCGGCTTCGACGACATTCCGATGGCCGCCCTGCTGCACCCCTCCCTCACCACGGTCCGGCAACCGATGAGAACGATGGGCGAGACCGCGGCGCGCATGCTCCTCGCGCTGCTGACGGGTGAGGAGTTGGCCGAGCCGACCGCCGTGCTGTCGACCTCGGTCGTCATCCGCCAGTCCACGATGGGCACTTGACCACCGCCTGCTGCCGAGGCTGTCAGCCGGACCGGCCGAAGCTCACGGTACGCAGGCCGGGGGCGAAGCCATCGAAGGACTGTTCCCAGGACTCGTCAGGCCAGTGGTAGGTCACTCGCCCCTCGGAAGGTTCGTAGAGGGCGGTGTAGACCGTCCCCAACCCCTCGGCGTACGCGGACTGATACAGCGGCGGCTTCAGCATCGCCGCTACGTCCGTCCCCGCGGCGCGAATGGCTCTGAGCCGCTCCTGGGTGCGGGAGAACCGCTCCTGCTCGTCCGGCACCGGCAGATGCTGGTGGTTGGCGGCACAGGCGTCCGGTGTTTCGGACAACGGGATGTCGGGCCCCACGAACACCGTCGCGGCCCGCTCGCGGTCGACGAGCGTGACGTTCTGCGGGATGGCGACGGGTATCGTCCGCAGCTTGCCGATCGCCTCGTCGACGGTCTCGCAGGTCTCCAGGAGATAGCGCAGCACGATGAGGATCGCGAAGCCCGGCCCGTGCACGAACCGCCCGCCGAAGGTGAGCGAGACCGCCAGCCCGGCGTCGTTCATTCCGTCCAGCAGTCCCCAGCCGGCATCCTGCATTCCGATGACGGGCCGGAGAAAATGGGACGAGACGATGGTGCCTTCGCAATCGGCGGGGTCGAAGTCGTAGTTGCGCAGCAGAGTGCCGTTGCCGCCGATCTGAGTGCAGCCCGAGAAGAACGGCTTGATCGTCGCCAGCGTGAGGAAGGCTTCGCCCCCGGGCCGGTCCAACTGGTCGGCGAGCCGGTCGAGTACCCGGACCAACTCCGGCATGTGGGCCTCGAACATCCGCCGAGCACGCGCCGCGCCCTCCGCCGTCCTGCCCTCCTCCGTCATCCAGCCTTCCGTCGCCGGCCACAGGGCCTGAGTATGAGCGGCCCAACGCCCGTCACTGCCGTCACCGACTTCGATGGCGCGAAAGGCCATCCGCTGCTGGCTCATGACTGGCGCTCCCTTTGGCTGTCGGGTGTGGCGGCAACGTTGCCAATTTCGCGGCCAATTCACCAGAGGGTTACTGAACGTCGGAGGACGCGAGCCGGACGAATTGTTGTACGGCGTCACGTGCTTGCTGGGCGAGTGCGTCGAATTCCGTCTCGTCGGGTGCTGTGTGCAACCTGGCCGTCAAATGGTGAGCATGTTGTGCGGCGTCGTTCGTCGTCGGGCCGCTCGCGATCAACTGGACCCGGAACAGCGCGTGGAGGGAACGGGCGCGAAGGCGGTACGACTCCATGCGCGCTTCGAAACAAGCCGGGCCGTCCGGGTCCTCACTGGTGCGGTGCCAGCGGTCGGCCTGACCCCGCCTGAACTCGGTCACCGCTCCGGCGAAGTCGCTGTACACCGTCATCCGCTCCGAGCGGAGCTGCTGTTGAGACGCGAACCTCTCGTTGCGTTCGGTAGCCCGGCGCTGAAAGAGCTGCGTCATGCCGACGCCGAGCAGTGTCCCCAGGACTGCGATCAAGGTCGAGAGAGCACCGTCCACAGGAGCACAACACCACGAGATGTCACGGGCGACCAGACGGCCGGCAGACCCGTACCGGCCGAGCAGTGCCTCCGCCGCGCCCGTCTACGCTCTGGGCCGCCGCACGGACAGCACCACCGAACGCCGCTCCTGAACAGCTCCGGGAGTGCAGGCGGCGACGAAGATCTGTCTGTTGTCGTCGGCGACTGCCACCGCGGTGAGCTCGGCCCCCTGCCGGGCAGTCACCACCCGCCGGGTGGTGCCGCTGGCGGTGTTGACCGAGACCAACTCGTCGCTGGGCGTGCCCTCGGCCTCCAGCACGGCCCACAGGTGTCCTTGAGCGTCGTACTGAAGATCGCGCACCGTAGGGGCCCGCTCTGTCTGCGGCTCGGCGGAGATCTGCCGCAGGCCCTGTCCGGACAGTTCCTCGTCGGACCAGAGGAAGGCGGTCGCGGTGGGATCACCGCCGTGTTCGCGCAGCCGGATCAGATTTCCGGCGAGTGAGGGCATCGCGACTCCGGTGATCCGGGAACGGGAGCCACTGCCGGTGGCCTCGCATCCGACCGCACGGCGCGCGCCGAGCGCGCACACGACCTGGCGGGCCGTGGTACCGCTGCCGACCGCGATCCTGCCGGGGGGGGGCAGCGGCGTCGCGCCCGCCCCGTCCGCCGCGAGGCGCGTGCGGAGCAGCACGTCGGCCTGGTCCTCCCATCCGTTGGCGCGGATCAGCGGCCCCCGGCCGTACACCAGAGGCAGCCACTCGCCCCGGCCGTCCGGATACAGCCGGGCCACATGCAGCACCCCATGGTCGAGCGACCGTCCGGCTCGCTTGTCGCTGACTAATTTGTAGAGGTACTCGCCGTGCTCGCCGTCCCCGGTGTAGACGACGGCGCGGTTGTGTGAAGCGGTCTCGCGGCCAGGCCAGCGATGCAGGTGTCCGTCGCCGCCTACGCGGTCGGACGCGGCACGCCGGACGCGGCGGCACTGCTGTACTCGGCCTCCAACTGCACCAGTCTGGTGGGAGGCTGGGCCTACGGAGCATGGCGTGGGGACGGCTCACCCCGGCACCGTCAGGCCGCGGCCGCCGCCTGCCTCGCCCTCACAAGTCTCCCGCTGACCGTCCTCGACGCGCCCCTCGCGGTCGGCGCCACCCTCGCCCTGACCGGACTCGCCGTGCCGGTCCTGCTGATCCTCGCCTCCGTCCTCACCGAGTCATCGGTCCCACGCGCCGTCCTCACGCAGGCGTTCACCTGGGGCAACTCCGCCAGCGCGGCGGGATCGGCGGGCGCAGCGGCGCTGGCGGGCGAGTGGTGGACGCGGGCGGTGCGCACGGCGGCTTCGGTGTGGCGGGCGGGGCCGCGGTGGTGATGACGGTCTTGGCGCTCTGCGGTCTGCGGGGCTCCTCCGTGCGCCCATGACCGCAATGGGCGGCCCGGGTTGCTCATGCCCCTTCGTGCGCGATGGCCTGCCGATGGGAGAGAGCGATGCGTCGTCTGGCCGGATCGACGTCGAGGACCCTCACGACGAGCGGGTCGCCGACCTGGACCACGTCCTCGGGGTGGGAAACGGCCTCCTCGGACAACTCGGCGTTGTGGACGAGCCCTTCGAGTCCGTCCTCTCGGTCCTCGACACGGACGAAGGCACCGAACGGGACGAGTTTGGTCACGACACCGGTCACGACGTGGCCGACCTGCCCGGCGAACTGCTCCATCGGATCCGTGTCCAACGCCTTCAACGACAGCGACACACGCTCTCTCATCATGTCGACGTCGAGAACCTCGGCCGAGATCTCCTGTCCGACGCTCACGACGTCGGAGGGGTGACTGAAGCGCCTCCAGGACAGCTCCGTAATGTTGATCATCGCCGTGAAACCGCCGATGTCCACGAACGTGCCACCGAAGTCGGCGATCTCCTGGACCGTGCCGGTGACGGTCTGCCCCGGCCGGAGGGTCTTGAGAAAGGCCCAACTCCGGTCGCTGGGGGTCTGTTCGGTCCTCCACCGGGCCCGTAGCACGCCGTCACTGTCGGGCAGCACGGCCGTGAAGAGCGGGTGGCGTGAGTCGAGGGCCAGGGGCAGGGCGGCAGCGGCCCGAGCGCCCGCCACCCGGGCGGCCAGTGCGGCGTAGTCGGTTTCGTCGGCGACCGTGCTGGTGATCACCCCGTCCCCGTCCTCCCACACGAACTCCACCGAGCCGTCGTGGGGGAGCGCGGCGAGAACGGCCGCCACGTCGTCGGACAGGTCCGGCCAGACGGTCAGCATGGCGCGAGGGGTGAGCCTGGCGCGTACCGCGTCGAGGCCGGTCTCCGTGAGGCGGTGCCAGCGGGAGCCGTTGTCGACGTACCCCTCCTCCAATACGGCCGCCTCGCCCGTCAGGACGGACCAGTGCAAGCGGGCCCAGAAGTCCTCGTCGGCGGGGCGCTGTACGCCGGGCTCGTCCAAGTCCGGTTCGTAGGGCGATGCCTCCAGCCGTTCCGGGAAGAGGCCCAGTGCCCGGGTGCGTGCGAGGGCGCTCTCGCAGGGCCTGTCGGTCCTCACATACACGTACTGGTCCCACCCGACGTGCACGGCGAACCGGTCCTCGGCCTCCAGACGGCACCACGCGCCGTGGTCGCGCAGCATGGCCCGCACCAGCTCCAGAGCGGTGGAGAGGGGGACCTCCGCGCCGTCGTGGAATCCGGTGAGATCGGGCGGGAAGAGACCGAGCAGGCCGTGGCCTTCTACGGCCGGTTCCAGACCGAAGTGGGGGAAGCCGGTGATCTGCGGCTCGCGAATGGCCAGACGGTCGATGCCTGAGGCCGCCGCGAAGGCGGCGACAGCCTCCAAGTAGGCCGACTCCGTTGCCCCGTGGTCGCTGGCGGTCTCCTCGGCGCCGATGTATTCGCCGTGCTCGTCCCGGTCCGCGGGGTCGTACTTGGTGATCTGGTGGACGAAAGGCGGCACACTGCTCCCTGATCCCGTGACCTGGACGAGTTGGGCCGGAGTGACACCGCCCGAATCGCTTTGCGGGCACGAGGCTACTGGGGCGGTGCGGGGGACCGGACAGCCGGATGTGGAACGCCCGGACCACGGACGCTCCACATCCACGCGTCAGGCAGCCAGCCGTCGGATTGAGCGATCCGAGACGGTGACTACTTGGGCTGCTCGCGACGATCGAGCACGTCGAAGTGCACTGACTGCTTGTCGAAGTCCGAGAGCACTGCCTGCGCGGCCGCCGGCACGTGCGCCGTCTTGTAGTCCTCGCCCATGAACGCCCGTACGGAGTCGAGTGTGTCGAACCACATCAGGGTCATGAACTCGACGTCGTTCTCCCGTTCGCGTCGCACCAGGTCGATCGAGAGGAACCCCGGGATGCGCCGCGCCTCTATCCCGGGAATGACCTGACCCCGGACGATGCGCTCGTACGCGTCGGCGTTCTCGTTCGTGGTCCAGCCCCGCCACATACGACAGATCATGTTCCGAGCGTATGGGTGCCCTGGCGGCCGGACAAGGTCTGTGATGATCGCTCCGGAGGCGGGAGAGTTCCCTGAAGCCGGGCGACACCTGCCAGGTGGGAATGGAGCGAAGCATGCCGCGGCCGTCGCCCGGGCCACGGGGACCGGCAACCACGCAGAGGGACTGCGACGTTGGACCCGCCTCACCCTCGAAAGCCGCCCCGCGTCAACTGACCGCACTGCCCGGCCCCGCCGCCCTGCCCGGTAGGTGCCACAACCGTGCGGCCGGAGCTCCGGCGCTGGTCAGCGCGCGCCCGTCGGCCGGTGCGCCCATCCCCCGAGTGCGGTAGCCAGTTACCGACGGCCCCTCTCAACTCCTGTGTGCGGATGGGCCGCATGGAAGGATGCCGTGCGTGACCGGATTGTCTTCGTCGCCCGTCGCCCGGGACAGGCCCCGCGAAAACGGCCTGAGTTCCCGTGCGGCCGCCGCGCTCGTGTTCTCCGCCTCCGCCGCGGTCCTCGTGGTCGAGATCGTCTCCCTACGGCTGCTGGCTCCCTACCTCGGTCTGACCCTGGAGACCAGCACCATGGTCATCGGCATCGCCCTCACGGCGATCGCCGCAGGTTCCTGGCTGGGCGGGCGCCTCGCCGACCTGGTCAGTCCACGTCGGCTCCTCGGCCCCTCGCTGGGGGTGTCCGGAGCGGTCGTGGCCCTGATCCCCGCCGTACTGCGCACCACGGCGGAGTGGGCACCGGCGCTGCTCTTCCTGATCGCGGCGCTGACCATCCTCGTACCGGGCGCGCTGCTGTCCGCGGTGACGCCGGTCGTGACCAAGCTGCGCCTGACCAGCCTCGCCGAGACCGGAACGGTGGTCGGCCGACTGTCCGGCGTCAGCACGGTGGGCGCCATCGTCGGCACCGTCGTCACCGGCTTCGTGCTGGTGGCGCGGTTCCCGGTCAGCGGCATCCTGATCGGCCTCGGGGTGCTGCTGGTGGTCGGCTCGGCGCTGGTGGAGTGGCGGGCGCGCGGCTGGAGCGGTGTCCCGGCCCTGACACTGGTGGTCGTCGCGGGCGGCCTCGCCACCACGGTCGCGCCCGGGGGCTGCGACATCGAGACCCGGTACCACTGCGCAAGGGTCGTCGCGGACCCCGACCGGGAGAGCGGCCGCATCCTGGTCCTGGACGGCGTGCGGCACTCCTACGTCGACGTCGCCGACCCGACCTTCCTGAAGTTCGCGTACGTGCGCGCCATCGCGTCGGTGGTCGACGCCGCGTTTCCCGAAGGCGAGCCGCTCGCCGCCTACCACTTGGGCGGCGGCGGACTCACCTTCCCCCGCTATCTCGGGGCCACCCGGCCCGGGACGCGCAGCCTTGTCTCCGAGATCGACAGCGGCGTCGTACGCATCAACCGCGACCAGCTCGGGCTGGGGGCACGAGCCGACATCGACGTACGCGCCGAGGACGGCAGGATCGGCCTGCGGCGACTGGACGCCGACAGCCGCGACCTCGTCGTCGGCGACGCCTTCGGGGGCGTCAGCGTGCCGTGGCACCTCACCACGAAGGAAGCGATGACGGACATACGGCGGGTGCTCGACGAGGACGGCCTGTACGTCGCCAACCTCATCGATCACGGTGAACTGGCCTTCGCCCGTGCCGAAGTGGCCACCCTCAGCGAGGTCTTCGAGCACGTCGCCCTCGTCGGCGAACCCACCGACATCGGCCTCGACCCGACCGCCACCCCCAAAGGCGGCAACCTGGTCGTGCTCGCCTCCAACCGCCCCGTCGACCTCCCCGCAACCCAGGAATCGCTGGACGCCCGCAAGACCGGCTGGAAGATCGCCACCGGCGACGACCTCACCTCCTGGATCGACGACGCCCAACTCCTCACCGACGACTACGCACCCGTCGACCAGCTCCTTGAGCCGTACGGCCCATGAAGCGCGCCGGCCGAGTGTCCGGCCCGCTCGGGCCTGTCAGCACCGCGTACTGCTGTCGTCGAGTCCGGCGATGACTCTGACGTCCGCTTCGGACATGCCCAGAGCCTTGGCGATCTCCTGGACGAGAAGCGGGTCCGGGTTGTGCCTTCCGTTGCGGAGCATGTGGATGGTGGACATCGACCGTGCGGTTTCCCGTGCCATCACCTTGACCGGAATCCCGCGCAGGTCCATCAACGCGGTGAGCACCCGCGCGAACGGATGCGGCTCCATTCGCCCAGCGGGGGCAATGGCAGGGCCAAGGACCATGTCGCCGATCTTTGCCTGAAACCGGATCAGCCGGTCGCCCGCGAACCCGACCTTCGCGACGAAGGGCAGGGTGTCACCACCGCCGGAACCGACCGTGCCGGGCACTGACACCTCGGTGAACCTCGAAGGGTGACCGTGGTGATCGCTCTCGATCTCCAGGGGAAGCGCCGGCTCGACGTGACTGACCTTCCAGTCGCGGTTCCACCACGGGAGTTCCTGCAGCACCTCGTTGAAGAACGGGGGCAGAACAGCGAGATCCACCGGGTCCGGAGGGTTCTTCTGACCTCCCCAGATGACGTCGGGCCAGTACGTCAGTGCCGCGACCACGTCCACCGTCAGCGTGCGGTTGGCAATCTCCATGCCGCACTCTCTCACCGCGCCCGGAAAACCGGTGGAACGGCGTCGGCCTGCGCCCGTACCGTGCTGCCGCACCGAAGTTGTCCAGTCAAGGACGGGCCGTTGTACACCCTGTGAGACCCCCCGAGAGCTGATCTGTCGCGCGTCGCGCAGCTGCGCCGCGCCTCTTCCTGCTGCGGTCTTCTCACTGAAACCGGTGTACTTCTGTGCTCAACACCTGGCTTGTCATGCCCACCTGCCTGCCGCTCGTGCAGCGCCGTTGCCACACGTGCGCGTCCACGCGCTTCCGGGCGAGCGGAAAATTCCGCGTCAACGCCCACCACAAGCTCATCGACGCCTGGCTCCTGGTGCTCTGCACGGGGTGCGGGGAAACGGCGAAGCTCACGGTTCTGGAGCGGGCGCAGGTGCGCTCGGTACGACCCGAGCTGCTGGACCGGCTGCACGGCAACGACCTCGGTCTGACAGCTGAGCTGCTGCAGGATCCGGGCCTGCAGCGTCGTAATCACACCGCCCTCGACTGGACGGGCGCCTGGCGCCTCGACACTGGCGGATCGGATCACCTGGACCGTGAGGTGATCGACGTCTCGGTCCGCTTCGCGGCACGCATCCCGGTCCGGCCGGTGCGACTGATCGCCGACGGCTGCGGTCTCTCCCGGGCCGAGGTCGAGCGTTTGATCAGGGCGGGCAACCTCGTCTCGGCAACCCGGCTGAGCGGCAGGCTCACCGGTGACTTCACCTTCACCCTCAAGCGCTGAGCCCTGCACGGGCGCGGGATGCCTGAGCATGCAGGGAACTCTGGGCAGCGCCGGAGCCGAGTGCCCACCCGCTACTTGAGGTGGGCGAAGACGACGAGGTTGTCGGTGTAGTCCTTGGCCGTGCGGTCGTAGTCGCCCGCGCAGGTGATGAGGCGGACCTGGGCCGAGCGCGTGTCGGCGTAGACCCGATCGTCGGGGAAGTCGTCCTTGGCGAAGGTCTCGACGCTGTCGACGACGAAGGAGGCCTTTCGTCCGTCGGCGCGTTCGACGTGGAAGGGGTCACCCTTCTTCAGCTCGGAGAGCTCGGCGAAGACGGCGGGTGCGGTGGCGGTGTCGACGTGCCCGGCGATGACGGAGGTTCCGGTCTCCCCGGGGGTGGGTCCCTTGGCGAACCAGCCGACGAGGTTGGTGTTGTCGGCGGGCGGGGCATTGAGTTGTCCCGTCCGGCCGATGGCGAGGTCGGTGAAGGGGGCGTCGACGGAGATCTTCGGGATGAGCAGCCGTACGGGCTTGGACCGGGGCAGGTGCTTGGGTGCCGACCGGCCGCCCGCGGGCTGTCCGGCCGCCTGACCTGCGGGCGGTGCCGATGCGGTGGCCCGTGCCGAGGGTGGCGGGCCGGCGGTCGTGGACGGCTCGTCGTCGCTGAAGACGATCATGGCCAGCACCGCGAGGGCGGCGGCCGACATGACCAGCACGCGGCCGCGGAACTTCGACTTCGCCCGGGCCGGATCGGTGGCGGCGTCGGCATCGGGGGAGGGACGAGCGGTCATGGGGAGTCCACCTCACCTGGACACAGCAGCGGAGCGCAAAGGGGCGGTCAATCGGGGGCCACAGGGCCGCCACGCGGCGCACGCGTGGCGGCCGCGGTGGCTATGACGTCGGGCATGGTCAGGCCGCGCCGCCGGTGGCCTTACGGCGACGCGCCGCGTACAGGCCGGTGCCGGCGACCGCCAGGACCGCCAGCCCGCCCGCGGTCACCGTGGGCGTGGCCAGGCCGCCGCCTCCGGTGTGCATACCGCCCTTGGGCTTGTGGTGGTCGCCCTTCCAGGAGTCGTGGTCGCGCTCACCCTTCCAGGAGTCGTCCGTGTGCTTGCCGCCCCAGTCGTCCTCCTTCTCGTGCTTCTTGTCGCCCCAGGAGTCCTCGCCGTCGTTGCCGTAGTCCCGGCCGCCGTCGTGCTCCCTGCTGTAGGAGGAGTCCTCGTGGTCCCGGTCGTGCTCTTCGGCGAAGGCGCCGGGAGCACCCAGGAGCAGGACGGCCGAGGCCCCCGTGGTGGCGAGCAGCGTGCGTACAGAAAGCATCTGAGATCCCTCTCTGCCGAGGGGCGGGTGGCTGACGTGGTATCAACTCGATCTGGTCCCGCCTCGACGTGATCCACGGTCAGCGGGGAACCCGGCCACCGCCACTCGGGACGACCCGCCGGGTGACGGACCGTCGGCTAGATGGCACAGACCGACGCCGGGGCGAGAGGGGCACTTGGCACTTGGAACGGGCGCCATTCGAGTGGACCGGGCCAGGCCCGATGGTCGGAGCGATGAGTTCGCGGAGCGTACGAGGTCTATGGATGTGAAGGTCACCGAGCCCGCCCGACGGACACCACCCGCAAGTTCTCGCACCGATCGACCACGCCGAGGAGAAGAAACATGACCGCGACCTACACCTTCGACGTCTTTTCCAGCCTCGACGGCTACGGCGCCGCCGGCGGCGACTGGACGGGCTACTGGGGCAAGCAGGGCCCCGAACTGCTCGACCACCGCCTGGCCTTGTACGAGGCGGAGCAGCGGATGGTCTTCGGGGCCAACACCTATCGCGCGTTCGCGCGGATGGTGGAGTCGAGCACCGAGGAGTCCGAGGTACGCGACCCCTGGGTCACCCGGATGAGGAACCTGCCGACGACAGTGGTGTCGACGACGCTGGACGGCCCCCTCGACTGGCCGGACGCGACCGTCGCGAACGGTGACGCCGTCGACGTCGTGGCCCGGCTCAAGGAGGAGTCCGAGGTGCCGCTGCGCTCACACGGAAGCCTGTCGATGAACCGGGCGCTGATGGCCGCCGGCCTGGTCGACCGCCTGCAGGTGACCCTCTTCCCCGTCATCACCGGCCGGACCGGCTTGGACCCGATCTTCAAGGGCGCGGCCGACTTCGACCTGGACCTCATCGAGCACCGCACCCTCGACGGCCGCATCCAGGAACTCATCTACCGGCCCACCCGCCACTGACCCGCACGGATCCCTCGGAAGCCGCCGACCCAGGGCCATGGACCGGGTCCGAGAGTCACGCGTACCCGCGCAGTGCCTTGTGGGCGCCGTAGGCCTCGATGAAGCCCTGGATCGCCTCAAGGTCGTTGGCGAAACGGCCGGATGGCCACTTCTTCTTACGGCCGTCGACATAGCGCAGATCGATCCAGCTGTAGACGATCGCCGACGAATCGGAGCCGGCCACGCGCAGCTTCATGCCGGACAGCTCGTGGAAGGCGACGATCGTGAGCGGCTTGCGTTCACTGATGTACTCGACGGCGACGTCCGGCGTGATCACCAGGAGCGGGTCGGGATGGTCCGACGTCCCGCGGAAGAAGCCGGACAGCTTGCCACGCCTCTTGGTGAACACACGCCAGTCCGCCGGTACGGCACCCTGACGTGCCTGCCACAGGATCGTTCGCGGATCCGTCACAGCACCTCCGCAGGACGGGGGAGTCCACCCAGGAGAGATTGTCCGCTCGCGGTCGTGCGCACGCCACCCCGCCCCGCCGGGAACGGCGGCGGCGCGAGAAGGCCGCCGCATGTGGGTGGAGCGAGTGATCGAACTGGCAAACTACCCTGTCCTCGCCGAACCAGGTTCCGGCGCAGGCAGCCCCTAGGAGCGTGCCCGGCAGGCGTTCCAGATGTGTTGGAGGAGGGTGGGGTAGTTCTCGCCGTAGGTGACCACTGCCGCGAACACTGCGTCCAGGGCCGCCTGGAGGGGGTCGGCCGCTGCGGCGGCCGGCAGTGCGGGCAGGGCCATGTGCGGCTGGGATATGGGATGTGGCTCGGCCGGCGCGCCGATGGTGAGCGCGAGTCGGGGTGACGTGGCCGCGGCGGAGGGTTCCGGGGCCGGTGACTGCACCAGGGCGACGCTCCGGGCCAGGGCCTTGGGCAGGATCACGCTGCTGGTGTGGGAGTCGTCGCGGGCGGGTGGCTGGAACGGGGGCCGCTCGGGCGGGACGGCCTGGCCCACGATGCTGTCGGGGGCGTGTGGGTCGGATTCCAGGGTCTGCCACATGCGGTCCCAGTCGTCGAAGGGCGACGGCAGCGGACGTCCTTCGGTCAACGCGTCAAGTCCCGCGGCGATCCAGTCGAGGCCGGCGAGACCGGCGGCCTCGCAGGCGTGGCGTGCCGCCAGCACGGCGACCGCGCGCTGGGTGTCGGGGCCGGCGGCGTCGAGGGCGTGGACGAGCGCGGGATCGAAGGGGAGGAGCCCGCGCACATTGCCACCGACTTCGCGCAGGGCCTCGCTCGGCAGTTGCCCGCCCCACTCCCATCGGTCGTAGGCGAGTCGACGCTCGCTCTCTTCCTGTTCCTGCGCGAGACGGGCCTGACGTTCGGCCTCGGCACGTTCGGCGGGGGAGGGAGGGGCGGGCTGCCGGCGGGCGTAGTCGTGCCAGTAGGCGGCGTTCGCCGACGCCTGTTTCACGACGCGGTCCGGCTCCGGCGCGGCGGGCCAGAACTGGAGGAGGTAGCAGTCCTGTTGGGGCTCGTCGTCGAGCCGCGTGTCGAACTCGCTCGCCGCGTCCATGCCCTTGGCGCAATAGCGCACGCGGTAATCGATCTCCTCCAGGCCGAGCTCCCAGGAGTCCTCACCCGCCCACTGCACGAGTGCGCCGCCCTCCGACACGGGGCGGAAGGACGCCTCCACGACCTCCTCCCAGGCCGGATCCAGCGGCGGCGTCCGGTCGTGGACCTCGACGGTGAAACCGACGTTGCCCGTGTGCAGCCCGGTCAGCAGGAACAGGGCGCCGGGGACCGCCGCTCCGCACAGCCCGGCCTGCTGCCCGGCGAACGCGTCCGCGAGATCGATGCCGAAGTCGTCGGGATCGCTCTCGACGTAGATCTGACCGTAGTGAACGTGTACTTCGCCATCGACCGGCCTGCGCACCATTACCCCCATCGCCTCTCCCGCCTGAAGGGACGGGCCATGTCGGGAGAGTACGACCTGGCACTGACATCGAGCCGATACTCAGGCTCCGGTGGCCGCCCGGGCTCCTGCGACCCGAAGAAGATCCAGTCTGTCCGCGTCGTCGCTGCCGGTCGCCGCCGTGTAGGTGACCATGCGCAGGTCGGCGCCGGGGACGACGAGGACGTCGCAGTCGAGGAGGATGTCACCGACCTCGGGATGCCGGATCGTCTTGCGGTCGGCCGTGTGCGGGGTCGCCGCCGTGTCCGTGGACCATTGGTGGGCGAAGGCGTCGGACGTCTCGCGCAGATCCCGCACGAGGCCGTCGAGCCGGGCGTCGTGGGGGTAGCGCGACACCGCGTCCTTGAGGTCGGCGACGATCGACGCCGCGAAGGCGTCCTGTCCGCGCTCGGACTCGACGGGGTGCAGCGCGGCTTGCGCGGCGCCGGTGCCGAAGAGGGCACGGGCCAGGTTCCGTTCGGCGGCGGGGATGGCGGACGGGTCGCCGAGCAGGGCGCTCCACGTCGTGTTCCACCACACCAGGGTCCAGTCGGCGGCGAACACTCCCACAGGTATGTCGTCCAGGCGGGCGGCGAGCCGTTGGATCCCCGGGGGCACATGGGTGCTGACCGTCCCGTCCCGGGGCGGCAGCAGCCCGGCGCTGCGGAACAGTCGGTCGCGTTCCGCGCGGGAGAGCTGAAGGGCCCGCGCGAGAGCGCCGACTACCTGGGCCGACGGGTTCTTCGCGCGTCCTTGTTCCAGGCGCAGCACGTAGTCGACGGAGAGCCCGGCCAGTTGAGCCAGTTCCTCCCGGCGCAGTCCTGGGGCACGACGGCCGTCCGTCACGGTGAACCCGGCGTCGGCCGGCGACAGGCGGTCGCGCCAGGCGCGCAGGAGTGCGGCGAAAGCGGAGCGGGCGGTGGCCATGGGGTCATTCTCCCCGCGCGGCGCCGGTCGAGCCTGGGTACTGCCAGTCCTAGTGACAGGGACGGCACTGGTCGGTGCCCGCGCGGGCGGCGAGCGTGGACACGCGCCCGAGCCGGGCGCCACCGCCCGACCAGCCGAGGAGCCCTTGTGCAGCACACCATCGTGATGACCGGAGCGAGCCGCGGGATCGGCCGCGTCGCCGCACAGCACATCCTGCGCCGGTCGCCCGACGTGCACCTCGTCATCGTCGCCCGCGGATCCACCGGCGCATCACTGGCCAGGGAACTCGGCGCGGGCGGACACACGGTCTCGCAGGTCGCGGCGGACCTCGGCTCGCTGGACAGCGTCCGCGCCGCGGCGGCGGCGATCCTCGACCGGCTGCGGGGCGGTGAACTCCCGCCGCTGCGCGGCTTCGTGGGCAACGCGGGCATTCAGTACGCCAACGCGCTGACCGAGGGTTCCGACGGGTTCGAGGCCACCTTCACCGTCAACGTCCTGGCCAACCATCTGTTCGTCCGTCTGCTCCAGGACCGCTTCACCGCTCCCGCGCGGATCGTGATCACCACGAGTGACACCCATTTCGGCGACTTCCGGCATAACTTGGGCATGGTGCCCGGCCCGGCCTGGACGTCCCCCGACCTCCTCGCCCGCACAGGTGCCTTCCCCGAGCCGCACACCACGGCCGCCGGCCGCACCGCCTACTCCACGAGCAAGCTGGCCACCCTCTACCTCGTCCACGAGTACGCCCGCCGGCTGCCGGCCGGGATCGACGCCATCGCGTACAACCCCGGCTTCGTCCCCGGCACCGGCCTCGCCCGCAACGCGGACGCCCTCTCCCGGTTCGCGATGCGCCGCGTGCTCCCGGCGCTGACCCTCACTCCGTTCGCCACCAGCCCCACCACGGCGGGCCGCAGCCTCGCCGACGTCGTCCTCGGCACCATCCAGGCGCCGACCGGCTCCTACGTCGACCGCGACCGCGCGGACCGCTCGTCGCCGGAGTCCTACGACCCCCAGCGCGAGGGCGAACTGTGGGAGGCCGCCGAACGGTTCACCAAGGCATAGCCGTTCGGTGCCCCGCTGATGCCGGAGGGCTGCGAGGTCCGCACCGCCGATGGCAAGATCAACCTGCTCGGGTCCGCGCGCGCAGTGACGCAACCGACGAGAAGGGTGGTGCCCGGTGAGTTTCCCCAGCGGGGACTTCGGCGAGGAGGCCGATGACGTACGCCGTTTCTGGCGTGGACTCGGTCTTCCCGGACTGATCGACGTCCACACCCACTTCATGCCCGAGAGTGTCCTGCACAAGGTCTGGAACTACTTCGACACCAGCGGGCCGCTGGTCGGCGGGCTGAAGTGGCCGATCGCCTATCGCAAGCAGGAGGCGGAGCGGACCGAGCTGCTGCGAGCGTTCGGGGTGCGGGCCTTCACCTCGATGCTCTACCCCCACAAGCCCGGCATGGCCAGATGGCTGAACGAATGGGCGGCCGACTTCGCCCGCCGCACGCCCGACTGCCTGCACACCGCCACCCTCTACCCCGAGCCGGACGTCGAGACCTACGTCCGCGAGGCCGTCGAAGCGGGGGCACGAGTGTTCAAGGCCCACGTACAGGTCGGAGCGTACGACCCGGCCGATGAGCGTCTCCAGCGGGCGTGGGGGTTGCTCGCCGAGGCCGGTGTCCCCGTGGTGGTGCACTGCGGCTCCGGGCCCGCGCCCGGCAAGCACACCGGCTCCGAGCCCATCGCCAGGGTGCTGGCACGCAACCCGAGACTGCGGCTGATCGTCGCCCACATGGGCATGCCCGAGTACGTGGAGTTCCTCGACCTCGCCGACCGCTACGACCAGGTGCGCCTCGACACCACCATGGCGTTCACCGACTTCACGGAAGGCTTCATGCCCTTCCCCCGCCAGGACCTGCCCCGCCTCACCGACCTGGGCGACCGCATCCTGCTCGGCTCCGATTTTCCCAACACGCCTTATCCCTACCTGCACCAACTCCACTCCCTGGAGCGCCTGGACCTGGGAGGCGACTGGCTGCGCGCGGTGTGTCACGACAACGCGGCGCGGCTGTTCGGGCTATGACAGCCCCTTGGTCAGCGGCTCGCGCACAGGAGGGCTTGCGGCAAATCCCCAGCGGTGCCGCAGAATCGCCCATCTGACCCAGAAGTGCGGGGAGTTGACCACCCCTGCTGACGGCAGGACCCGCTGGGGGTCCCCCACGATGAGGAGAGTCACCGCATGCGCGTGCTGTTGATGGCCTACGGGTCGCGTGGAGACGTCGAACCGCTGGTGGCGGTCGCTGCGCGGTTGCGGGATCTCGGGGTGGACGTGCGGATGTGTACGCCCCCGGACTTCGCGGAGCTGTTCGACTCCGTCGGCCTCCCGCTGGTGCCGATCGGTGAGCCGGTGCGCCCGTTCGTGAAGGGCGTACTCACCGGGAAGACACAGGCTCCCGCCGAGGGGCTGCCCGCACGCGCGGCCGCGATGACCGCCACGACCTACGAGGCCGTCGTCACGGCCGCCGAGGGATGCGACGTGATCCTGGCGACCGGCCTGCTCCCAGCCGCGGCCGGCGCGAGGACGGCAGCCGAGCACTTGGGCATCCCTTATGTGTTCGTCGCCTGCTTCCCCGCCTACCTGCCCTCGCCGCACCACCCGCCGTTCGAGCGGCCGGGCCGACCGTTCCCGCCCGGCGTGACCGACAACCGAGCGCTGTGGGACCTGGACACCGAGACCATGAACGACCTGTTCGGGACGGGCCTCAACGCCCACCGGGCGACCGTCGGCCTGCCGCCGGTCGCGCGCTTCCGCGACTACGTCCTCACCGACCGCCCCTGGCTGGCCGCCGACCCGGTCCTGAGCCCGTGGCTGGAGCCGGCGGACCTCGACGTGGTGCAGACGGGCGCGTGGTTCCGGGCGGACGACCGCCCGCTGCCGGCCGACGTGGAGGCGTTCCTCCAGGCCGGCGAACCGCCGGTGTACGTCGGCTTCG
The DNA here is from genome assembly GCF_027270315.1 of Streptomyces cinnabarinus. Taxonomy (NCBI): domain Bacteria; kingdom Bacillati; phylum Actinomycetota; class Actinomycetes; order Kitasatosporales; family Streptomycetaceae; genus Streptomyces; species Streptomyces cinnabarinus. The sequence continues at coordinate 8,699,576 of NZ_CP114413.1, forward strand.
GCAGCATCCCCATGCGCGACGCGGACGGCGTCGCCCGGGCGGCCGTCGAGGCGGTCCGGGCGCGGGGCCGCCGTGTGCTCCTCTCCCGCGGCTGGGCCGACCTCGCCGTGGCCGACGACCAGGACGACTGCTTCGCCGTCGGCGAGGCCAACCACCACGCCCTGTTCCCGCGTGTCGCCGCCGTCGTCCACCACGGCGGCGCGGGCACCACGACCACGGCCGCCCTCGCCGGGGCGCCCCAGGTGGTCGTACCCCAGATGGCGGACCAACCGTACTGGGCCTGCCGCGTCGCCGGCCTCGGCATCGGCGCGGCACACGACGGCCCGAACCCGACCTACGAGTCCCTCTCGGCCGTGCTCGGCGTCGCCCTGGCTCCCGAGACCCGGGTCCGCGCGGCCGCCGTGGCCGAGACGATCCGCACCGACGGCGCGGCGGTGGCGGCGAAGCTGCTGCTCGACCAGGTCGGCTGAGGAGTACGGATCCACGCGACCCGCACCGGGTGAGCCGTGTCTCACCGCGGTGCCGTTGCTATGCAACGAGGTGCATAGGAAGATCGTGGGCATGGCGCTCGAGCACGCGATCCTCGTTTCCCTGCTGGAGAAGCCGGGGTCCGGCTACGAGCTGGCCCGGCGGTTCGAGCGTTCCATCGGGTACTTCTGGACCGCCACCCACCAGCAGATCTACCGCGTGCTCAAGCGCATGGAGAGTGACGGCTGGATCGACGTCCGGGACGTCGCGCAGTACGGGCGCCCGGACAAGAAGGAGTACTCCGTCGCCGGGCCCGGACGGGCCGCGCTCTCCGCGTGGCTCCACGAGCCGACCGAACCCGAGAGCGTGCGGCACGACCTCGCGGTGAAGGTCCGGGGCGCCGCCTTCGACGATCCGTCCGGCCTCATCAGCGAGGTCGAGCGGCACCGTCAGGCGCACACGGACCGCCTCGCCCACTACCTCGCGGGCGAGACCCGCGACTTCGGGGAGCCACCGGCGGACGGGCCGCTCGACGCCGAACGGGAACTCCAGTACGTCGTGCTGCGCGGCGGCATCGCCTACGAACGCATGATGATCGCCTGGCTCGACGACGTCCTCGCCACACTCGCCCGCTTCGGCACCGATCACCGATCACCGACCACTGATCACTGACCGGCGGCCGAGCCGGCCCCGGGATCCGAACCCTGGACCCGGACCCACCCTCACCCCTCCCAGCCGAAAGGCGGCACTCATGACCGACGCGCTGCTCTTCAACCCGCGGACCTACGACCCCGCGCACTTCGACCCGGAGACCCGCAGGCTGCTGCGCGCCACCGTCGACTGGTTCGAGGAGCGGGGCAAGCGCCAACTGATCGAGGACTACCGGACCCGCGCCTGGCTCGGCGACTTCCTCGCCTTCGCCGCCAAGGAGGGGCTCTTCGCGACCTTCCTCACCCCCGTTTCCGCCGCCGGGGAGGGCGAGGGCGACAAGCGCTGGGACACCGCCCGCATCGCCGCCCTCAACGAGATCCTCGGCTTCTACGGCCTGGACTACTGGTACGCGTGGCAGGTCACGATCCTCGGCCTCGGCCCGGTCTGGCAGAGCGAGAACCCCGCCGCCCGTGCCCGCGCCGCCGAACTGCTCTCCCAGGGCGAGGTGTTCGCCTTCGGTCTGTCCGAGAAGGCCCACGGCGCCGACATCTACTCCACCGACATGCTCCTGGAGCCCGACGGCTCCGGCGGCTTCCGGGCCACCGGCTCCAAGTACTACATCGGCAACGGCAACAAGGCCGGGCTCGTGTCCGTCTTCGGCCGCCGCACCGACGTGGAGGGCCCCGACGGCTACGTCTTCTTCGCCGCGGACAGCCGTCACCCGTCGTACCACCTGGTCAAGAACGTCGTCGACTCCTCGAAGTACGTGAGCGAGTTCCGCCTGGAGGACTACCCGGTCGCCGCGGAGGACGTCCTGCACACCGGCCGCGCCGCCTTCGACGCCGCCCTCAACACCGTCAACGTCGGCAAGTTCAACCTGTGCACCGCCTCGATCGGCATCTGCGAGCACGCGATGTACGAGGCCGTCACCCACGCGCAGAACCGCATCCTGTACGGCCGCCCCGTCACCGCTTTCCCGCATGTGCGGCGCGAGTTGACCGACGCCTACGTCCGGCTCGTCGGCATGAAGCTGTTCAGCGACCGTGCCGTGGACTACTTCCGCACCGCCGGTCCGGAGGACCGCCGCTACCTCCTCTTCAACCCGATGACGAAGATGAAGGTGACCACCGAGGGCGAGAAGGTCATCGACCTGATGTGGGACGTCATCGCCGCCAAGGGCTTCGAGAAGGACAACTACTTCGCCCAGGCCGCCGTCGAGATCCGCGGCCTGCCGAAGCTGGAGGGCACCGTCCACGTCAACCTGGCGCTGATCCTCAAGTTCATGCGCAACCACCTCCTCGACCCGGTCGCCTACGAGCCCGTCCCGGCCCGACTCGACGCGGCCGACGACGACTTCCTCTTCCGGCAGGGCCCGGCCCGCGGCCTCGGCTCCGTGCGCTTCCACGACTGGCGGCCGGCCTTCGACGCGTACGCCCACCTCGCCAACGTCGCCCGGTTCCGCGAACAGGCCGACGCGCTGTGCGAGTTCGTCCGCACCGCCGCTCCCGACGAGAAGCAGAGCCGCGACCTCGACCTGCTCCTCGCCGTCGGGCAGCTCTTCGCGCTCGTCGTCCACGGGCAGCTGGTCCTGGAGCAGGCAGCCCTGACGGGCCTCGACGAGGTCGTGCTCGACGAGCTGTTCGCCGTCCTCGTACGCGACTTCTCCGCGCACGCCGTCGAACTCCACGGCAAGGACTCCGCGACCGAGCAGCAGCAGCTCTGGGCACTCGGCGCGGTCCGGCGCCCGGTCGTCGACGGGGAGCGTTCGGAGCGCGTCTGGCAGCGAGTCGAGGCGCTGTCGGGGGCGTACGAGATGAAGCCCTGAGGTTTCGACCCGGTATCGAGACACCTCGTGGAGGGCGGCTGCCGCCGTACTCCGCGAGGTGTTCGCCGTTGGGCGTTCAGTGAGTGAGTGCCACGAGCAGGAGAGCGATCGCGGGCGGCAGGCCCTGGCCCAGGGCGCCGCGCCACAGGCGCGGGAACGACACGACGAAGATGATCGCGGAGGCGATCAGGAACGCGCAGAGGTAGATGATCAGGGTGCGGCCGACGGTGGTGTCGCCGGTGTGCAGGGCCGTGACTCCGGCGACGAGGCCGAGTCCGATGAGGATGTTGTAGGCGGCAACTCCTGAGCGCCACAAGGTGACTTCGGGTGCGTCGGCGGTCGAGGTCGTGAGGAAGACGCGGACCGCGGGACGGTCGTAGAAGAACCGCTCCAGGGCGCCGACGACGATGTGGGCCAGCGCCGCGAGCAGGGCGAAGACCTGGGCCATGAGATTCACGCCCGGAGTGTCCACCCTGGCCAGGAGCCCGACAAGGGCGCGCGTCCGGTTCCGGTCGCCCTTTGCGCCGCGCGCGGCCGGAGCCCACCTTCAAGTCCCGGTCATGCCCGATGTATTGACGGCTCGTGAAACAAGTCAATAGCTTCAGTATCATCGACTCACTGGCGGCACCGCGATTCCGACAGGAGGGATCCCCCATGGGCCGCTACAGCCGGCTCCGCCGCATCCGGCAGCTGGATCCGCAGCAGGACTTCGAGCAGATCTACCGGTGGATCATCCACTACGAGTTCCCCCGGGACTATCTCCACGGAACGTCGATCGCGTTCCTGCGCGACTACGGTGTCCCGCGCATCTCCCGACTCCTGGACCGCACCCAGGAGTTCGAACGGGCCGGCCAGAAGCGGTACGACGACACGGTGCTGATGACCTACGAGATGGTCCGCGAGGGGATGGACTCGGAGCACGGACGGACAGCGGCCCGCCACCTGAACCGCATACACGGCCGCTACCGGATCCCCAACGAGGACTTCCTCTACGTCCTGGCCACCACGGTCGTGGGGCCGAAGCGGTGGATCGACCGGTTCGGCTGGCGGCGCCTGTGCGCGCAGGAGACCGAGAGCCTGGCGTTGGTGGGCCGCCGGATGGGCGAGATGATGGGCATCTCCGGCGTCCCCGACACCTACGCCGCGTTCGAACGGCTCCACGACGACTACGAGCGCGAGATGTTCGCCTACGACCCCGCCAACCGCCGGGTCGCCGCGGCCACCCTGCGGATCCTGGCCTCCTGGTACCCGGCCCCGGCACGGCGGACGGCGTCCCGGATCGCGCTCGCCGTCCTGGACGAACCGCTGCTGAAGGCGCTCGGCTTCCGTCCGGAGCCGCGCTGGCTGCGGGCCGCCGTCCACCGCGGCTTCCGCACCCGGGCCGCGCTGATCCGCCTGCTGCCCGCGCGGCCGGAGTGGTTACCGCGCAAGCCCAAGGCCCGCACCTACCCCTTCGGCTGGACTCTGGACGACCTGGGTCCGCACTGGGCGCACTCCCGTCCGCCGGACCCGCTCCATGACGAGACCCCGCCGGAAGGGGCCGCCGTGCCGGCGCGGTCCGCCGCCCCCGATGCTCCCCCTCAGGAGTCCCGATGACCGACACCACCCCGGCCACCGCACCACGTGCCGCGACCTTCACCACGTATTCCCCCACGACCGGCAAACCGATCGCCGAACACCCGGTCAACGGCCCGGAAGAGGTCTCCCGCGCCGTGGCACGGGCCCGGACCGTCCAAGCGGGGTGGGTGGCGCTGCCCGCGTCCGAGCGCCGGGAGCATCTGCTGCGCTGGAAGAAGGCCCTCGCCTCCGACCTGGACGCCGTGGCCGGCACCATCGCCGAGGAGACCGGCAAGCCCGCCGGTGACGCCGCGCTGGAGGTCGTACTCACCCTGGAACACCTGGGCTGGGCCGCCCGCAACGCCCAACGCGTGCTGCGGCGGCGCAAGGTGGGCACCGGACTGTTCACCGCCCACCAGCGGGCCTCGCTGGTGCACCGGCCGCTGGGTGTGGTCGGCGTGATCGGCCCCTGGAACTACCCCGTGTACACACCCATGGGCTCCATCGGCTACGCCCTGGCCGCGGGAAACGCCGTGGTCTTCAAGCCGTCCGAGCTGACCCCGGCAACCGGGGTCCGGTTGGCCGAGAGCTTCGACGCCGCCGTACCCGGGCATGCCGGGCTGCTCACCAGCGTCACCGGCGCGGCGTCCACCGGGGACGCCCTGGCACGGTCCGGGGTCGACAAGCTGGCGTTCACCGGGTCGCCGGGGACGGCCCGCAAGGTGATGGCCGTGTGCGCCGAGACCCTGACGCCGTTCCTCGCCGAGTGCGGAGGGAAGGACGCGGTGATCGTCACCGCGGACGCGGACGCGGACCTGGACGCGGCCGCCGACGCCGTCGTGTGGGGCGCGTTGAGCAACGCGGGCCAGACCTGCGCGGGGGTGGAGCGCGTCTACGCGGTGCGAGAGATCCACGCCGCACTGTGCGAACGGGTGGTCGAGCGGGCCGGGGCCGTGCGCCCGGGTGCCGAGGCGGACGCCGCCTACGGCCCGATGACGCTCGCGGGCCAGGCCGAGATCGTCGAACGGCATGTGACCGGCGCGATCTCCGCGGGTGCGCGGGCTCTGCTGGGCGGGCCCGAGTCGGTTCGCGCTCCGTACATAGCGCCGGTCGTGCTGACCGGCGTGCCCGAGGATGCGGCGGCGATGACGGAGGAGACCTTCGGACCGGTCGTGGCGATCAACCCGGTGACCGACGTGGACGAGGCGGTGGAGCGGGCCAACGCCTCGCGCTACGCCCTGGGGGCCGCGGTGTTCTGCCGCGACCGGCGCGCGGGTGCGGCGATCGCGGCGCGGCTGCGCGCGGGGGCGGTGTCGGTGAACTCGGTGCTGGGCTTCGCGGCGGTGCCGGCGCTGCCGTTCGGCGGCTCGCAGGACTCCGGCTTCGGGCGGATCCACGGAGCGGAGGGGCTGCGCGCCTTCACCTCCGTGCAGTCGACGACGGTGCAGCGGTTCACCCCGCCGATCGCGCTGACCTCCTTCGGGGTTCCGGCCGCCACGCGGGAGCGCGCGGTGCGGCTGGCGCGAGCGCTGCACCGGCGCCGCTGACGACGGGAGGTCAGGCGTCCAGCAGCGGGGCCAGGTAGCGGCGGGCGAAGGCCCGGGCCTGGTCCTCGTCCTCCATCTCGATGCAGCTGGCGGGGTTGAGCAGGAAGGACACGGCGACCCGCACCATCAACTCGGCGAGCGGGCGCGGGTCTTCGTCGGGACGGCCCTCGGCCTGCTGCGCGCGGCGCAGATGGGCCGTGAGGTACTCGACGGTGGCGGAGAGCGAGGAGCCGCCCTGCACGGTCAGGTACGGCAGCACCAACTCCGGTTCGAGGCGCAGCAGACCGCCGAAGAGCGGATGGGCGCGGGTGTGGCGCAGGGCGACCACGAAGCCCTCCACGACCCGCTCCTGCATCGTCGGCAGTGCCGCCACCGCCGCGTCCAGCCGCTGGAAGAACCGGCTGAGTTCACGCAGCAGGGTCTCCTCGACGAGCTTGTCCTTGGTCTGGAAGCGCCGGTAGACGGTGACCCGGGAGACACCGGCCCGCTTGGCGACGTCGTCCACGGAGGAGCGGCGCAGCCCCAGCAGGGTGTACTGCTCCAGTGCCGCGTCGAGGATCCGCCGCGCCGTCCGGTCCTCCGGCTCGGGCTGGGAGAGGGCCCGGACGAGCCACGAGTTGTTCGTGTCAGTTCGCATGGTGCTTCTTACGATACCGGCGAACAACTCCCGGAGATTTGATGAGACATCTGTCGTTTCTCTGTAGCTCAGTCCCGGTACAGCTCGGACAGGTGACGGGCGTACTTGTCCTGGATGACCCGGCGCCGCATCTTCAGCGACGGCGTCAGCTCGCCGGTCGCCGGACCCCACTCCTCGGCCAGCAGCTCGTACCACTTGACCTGCTCGGTGCGGTTGAGGCGGGTGTTGGCGGCGGCCACCGCGCGGTCCACCTCCGCCCGGACCGCGGAGTGCGCCGCCAGCCCGGCCGGACCTCCCTCGGCCTCAATGCCGTTGGCCGCGGCCCAGGCGGGGGCGGCCTCCGCGTCGAGCACCAACAGGGCGACCAGGTAGGAGCGGTTGTCGCCGTGCACCATCGCCTGGCCGATCAGCGGGTGTTCCTTGAGCGCGTTCTCCACCAGAGCGGGCGAGACGTTCTTCCCGGTCGAGGTGACGATCATCTCCTTCTTGCGGTCGGTGAGCCACAGGAAGCCGTCCTCGTCGATCCGGCCGATGTCGCCGGTGGCCAGCCAGCCGTCGGCGTCCAGGGCGGAGCGCACCGAGCCGTCCGGGTCGAGGTAGCCGGAGAACACGGACGAGCCCCGCACCAGGATCTCGCCGTCCTCCGCGACGCGGATCTCCACGGACTGCACCGGGCGTCCCACCGAACCGAGCCGGAAGCCGGTCTTCGGACTGTTGCTGGTGGCCACGCCGGTGGTCTCGGTCAGCCCCCAGGCGTCCATGATGACGATGCCGAAACCGGCCCAGAACTTCACCACGTCGACCGACATCGGCGCCGACGCGCTGGCCGACCAGCTCACCCGGTCCAGACCGCCCGCGGCCAGCAAGGGCAGCAGCACGTCCTCGCGGGCGCGGGCATAGCGCTCCTCCAGCTCGGCGGGTGGCGCCTCGCCCCGCTCGCGGTATCCGACGTGCTCACGCGCGACCTCGAACGCCCGGTCGATCACCGCCATCTGCTCGGCCGGCATCAGCGAGAGGACGGCCCGTACGGCGGCGGACAGCTTGTCCCAGATCCTCGGCACGCCGAAGAACTGCGCGGGACGCACCTTGCGCACCACCTCGCCGACGCGCGTCGGGTCGGCGCACAGGTAGACGTGCGAGGCCCGGTGGCAGGGCAGGTAGATGCCCAGCATCCGCTCGGCGATATGAGCGAAGGGCAGGTAGCAGAGGTGCTCGACGTGCGGGGGCAACTCGACCACGGCGTCCAGCGCCAAGGCGTTGGACATCACCGCACGGTGGGTGAGGACGACCCCCTTGGGTTCGCCGGTGGTGCCGGAGGTGTAGACGACGGTCAGCGGATCCTCGGGGCGGGCGGCGTCCAGTTCCTCGGTGAAGCGCTCCGGCACCGGCGCGCGGAGCAGGCCGGCGTACGGGACGTGGCCGTTCTCCGCGCCCGCCTCGGCTACCACCAGCCGCTCCAGCGGGGTCTCGGCATCGGCCAGCAGTGGCTCCCACACCGCCACTTGGGCCGCCCCTTCCACGACGGCCAGGCGGGCCCGGCAGTTGCGGGCGATGTGGGTGATCTGCCCAGGGGCCGCGGTGCCGTAGACACTGACCGGGATCGCGCCGAGGCGGACCAACGCCATGTCCGACAGCCAGTGCTCGGGCCGATTGGACATCATGAGCAGCACGTGGTCGCCACGGCCGACGCCGAGGCCCCGGTAGCCGGCGGCAAGGCTCCGGGTGTGCTCGTGGATCTCCGCCCAGCTCAACGTCGTCCAGCCGCTGTCGCTGTCGGGCTGGGCCGACTGCCAGGAGAGGCCGGGGAGTTGGGGGTACTCGCGTGCGTTCCGGGCCAGCAGCTGCGGCAGCGTCCGGTCGGCCGGGTCGCCGGGCAGGTCGCCGGTGGTGCGGGGCGCCGATGCCATCGGGGCCTCCTTGCGGGTCGGAAGGGAACGTCTGGGGAGACCGGGGCGGGGCACTCCTCGGTGGGGACGGCGCCGGTCGCGGGATCACAGCCAGTTCCTCACACGCTCGATCAACCGAGCGGGATCGGGGCCGACGGGGGTGACGTTGAGCATGGTCACGCCCGACTCACGGAAGGCCTCGACGCGGTCGCGGACATGGCCCTCGGGTCCGGCCAGGCACAGACGCTCCAGCAGTTCGGCCGGTACGGCGGCTTCGGCGTCCTTCTTGCGGCCCGCGAGGTAGTGCTTCTGGATGGCGGCCGCCGCGGACTCGTAGCCGTAGGAGCAGACCAGGTCGTGGTAGAAGTTGCGGCCGGGCGCGCCCATGCCGCCGACGTAGAGGGCGACGGTGGGGCGCATCAGGTCACGGACGGCCGCCGCGTCGTCGCCGATGGCCAGCAGGCCGCCCGCCACGACCGACAGCGGGCCGAGCCCGGGATCGCGCGCGGCGCCGCCCTCGGCGAGGGACCGGCCCCAGACCTGGTCGGCGTGCTCGGGGACGTAGAGGAACGGCAGCCATCCATCGGCGATCTCGGCGGTCATCCGGACGTTGGCCGGGCCCAGCGCCGCGACGTAGAGCGGGATGGTGTCGCGGACCGGGTGGTTGAGCAGCTTCAGCGGTTTGCCGAGGCTCCCGCCCTTCTCCGGTGGCAGCGGCAGATCGGTGATGCCGTGGTGCTCGATCACCTCGCGCCGCCAGATCCGCCGGGACAGCTCGATCACCTCGCGGGTGCGCCCGAGCGGGCGGTCGTAGCGGCGGCCGTGCCAGCCCTCGACGACCTGTGGTCCGGAGGCTCCGATGCCGAGGAGGGCGCGGCCGCAGGTGAGGGCGTCCAGGCCGGCACCGGTCTGGGCGATCAGGGCGGGGGTGCGGGAGTAGACGTTGAGGATGGCCGAGCCGATCCGCATCCGCTCGGTCCGCGCGGCGAGGTATCCCATGATCGTCGGAGAGTCGAAGCCGTACGCCTCGGCCACCCAGACGGCGTCGAGACCCGCGAACTCCAGGGCGGCGGCCTGGTCCGCGGCGGCCCGAGGATCGGCGGCGTACGCCAAGGGCGTGGACAGTTCCATCAGCAGCGGCCCTTCAATGAACCGGAGACTTACTGAGCGCTCGCTAAAAAGTAGGAGTGAGGCGTCGATCGGTCAACTCCCTGTGCCGCACTGGTTTTTATGGGTTGAGGGCGGGGAAGTGGCACCAGGCCGGACGCTGGAATTCACGTTCTCCTGAGCGATCGCTAAGTAGCTGGAAGGAGGGGTGCCGTGCCGAGTCAGGACTCCGCGCCACCGGCGGAGCACTGGCGCTCCTACGGACCGCTCGACCTGCACCCGATCCTGGTGCACGCCATGCGGGCCTTCAACGAACAGGGCTACCACGGCACTTCGGTCCGCGACATCGCCGCCCGGGTCGGCGTCACCGTGCCGGCGCTCTACTACCACTACGAGAACAAGCAGGCGCTGCTGGCCACCTTGCTGGAGACGTCCGTCAAGGACGTCCTGGACCGCTGCCGGGCCGCGGCCGGGGAAGCCGGGGACGATCCGCTGGCCCGGTTCTGCGGCATGGTCGAGTCGATCGTGCTCTCCATGGCCCACCGCCGGCAACTGGCCTTCCTGGACACCGAGATACGCAGTCTGGATCCGCAGAACCGGGCTCGCTACATCGCCCTGCGTGACTATCTCCAGCACATGCTGCTGGACACGGTCGAGGCGGGCGTCGCCCGGCGCGTGTTCACTACACCGATTCCGGCCGACGCCGTGCGTTCGGTGCTCGTCATGTGCCAGGGGGTCGCCAACTGGTTCCGCGAGGACGGCCCGCTCACCGCGGAGGAGGTCGCCGAACGCCATGTCCTGCTGACCCTCGGGACCGTCGGCCACCCCGGCGCGGTCACCGGTGACCTGCCGGTCCCGTTCCCGCGGTGCTCCTCCGGCGCCCGGGGTTCCGCGGGCCGGCTGCGATGACCGTCTGCGACCCACTCCGGCACGACTCGACACCTCACCCCACGGCCTTCGCGCCGACGAGAGGACATCCCGCATGGACGTGCTTGAGGCCCGCGCCCGGTTCCGCAAGCTCCAGGAGAGGGACGGCCTGGTCGACCCGGCCGAACTGGACGAGATCTGGGCGGCGTTGGCCACCGTCCGCCCCGAGGACATACTCGGCGAGTGGAAGGGCGGCGAATTCCGCACCGGCCATCCCCTCAACGGCGCCCTGGCCAAGGCCGGGTGGTACGGCAAGACGTTCGCCGCCGTGCACGACGCCAAGCCGCTCATCTGCCGTGACGCGACCGGGGAGTTGTACTCCAACCGTGAGCTCGGCAAAGGCGAGGCCAGTCTGTGGACCGTCGAGTTCCGCGGCGAGGCGACGGCCACCATGGTCTATGACGGCCAGCCGGTCCTCGACCACTTCAAACAGGTCGACGACACCACGCTGATGGGCATCATGAACGCCAAGGGGACCCCTGCCGAGGGCCCCTTCTACTACTTCTTCCTCGACCGCGTCCCCAACGCCCCGTACGCCGGCCCAGGCGCCGGAGGGGGCTCGTGAGGCGCGTCCGGGTCGCCCTCACCGAGGCTCCGGGAGCCCCGTTCACCCTGCGGGACGCCGACCTCGAGGACCCCCGCCCGGACGAGGTGCTGGTGCGGATGACCTCGGCCGGCGTCTGTCACACCGACCTGGCCATGCGGGACACCTGGCCCCGGCAGCTCACCCCGATGGTCTTCGGCCACGAGGGCGCCGGCCGGGTCGAGGCCGTGGGCGCTCAGGTGACCGGCCTCGCGCCCGGGGACCATGTCTGCCTCACCTTCGCCAGCTGCGGCGACTGCGCGCAGTGCGCGGCGGGACACCCGGCCTACTGCCACGCCGCGCGGGCCCGGAACCTCTCGGGCGGCCGCGCCGACGGCACCACACCGCTGTCCCTCGACGGCCGGCCGCTGCACGCCGGCTTCTTCGGCCAGTCCAGCTTCGCCACGCACGCCGTCGTCCACGAACGGGGTGTGGTCAAGGTGCCCTCCGACCTGCCCGCCGTGGTCGCGGCGCCGCTGGGCTGCGGCGCCCAGACGGGCGCGGGCACCGTGCTCAACCGGCTGCGTCCCGACCCCGGCGCCTCGCTCGTCGTGCTGGGCGCGGGCGGAGTCGGCCTGAGCGCGCTGATGGCCGCCGTCGCCGTGGGCTGCGACCCGGTGGTGGCCGTCGACCCGGTCGCCTCCCGCCGTGCCCTGGCCATCGAGCTCGGCGCCAAGGCGGCCCTGGAGCCCGGGAGCGGCCTGGTGGCCGAGCTGCGCGACCTCACCGGCGGGGGAGCGCACCATGTCGTCGAGACCACCGGCCGCCCGGAGATGGCCCGCCGAGCCGTCGGCGCGCTGCGCCCGCGCGGCGAACTCGCCCTCCTCGGCCTCGGCGGTGAGGTGACCTTCGACGTGATGGGCCTGCTCGCCAAGGGCATCCGCGTCCATGGGGTGATCGAGGGAGACTCCGACCCCGGCCGCTTCATCCCCGAGCTGATCGGCTTGCACAGGCGGGGCCTCTTCCCACTGGAGCGGCTGGTCACCACCTTCGGGTTCGAGCACATCGACGCGGCCGTGGCCGCCATGGGGGACGGCGCCGTGATCAAGCCGGTCCTCACTTTCACCTGACCGGCCGCGGGCTGGAGCGAGCCGCTCACGCTGAGGCAGTCAGGCCCCTGACGGCGTGTGATTGACTAATCGACATGGCTCCCGCCTCCCCATCCGCCCGTTCGGCCGCGAGCGCCGATCCGAGCGCGGGCACTCGGCCCCGCAATCGCAAGCAGCTCATCGTCGACGCGGCCGGGCAGGTCTTCAGCGAGCGCGGCTACCACAAGGCGTCCATGGAGGAGGTCGCCGCCGGTGTGGGCATCACCGCGGCCGCTCTGTACCGGCACTTCCCGAACAAGTACGCGCTGTTCGCCGAGTGCGCCCACGTCATGGTGGACGGACTGGTCGCCGCGCTCGACGAGGTGCCGGCCGAGGCGAGTCTGACGGACGTGCTGACCGAGATCACCCGGGTCACCATCGCTCATCGCGCATCGGGCGGCGTGTACCGCTGGGAGGCCCGGTACCTCAACCGCGAGGACCGCCGACGTCTCGGGGTGAAGTTCGGCCGCCTCGTCGAGCGGGTCGACGAGGCGGTCCAACGCGAGCACCCACTGCCTGACGAGCGCCTGCGGGCCATGGCGGCCCTCGGTGCGATCGGATCCATCACGATGCATCACACCTCCATCGCCCAACGCCGGGCCGAGGACCTGCTGTTGGCGTCCGCCTTGCGCGTGGCCGTGACCGATCCAGCGGTGGGCCGGCTGAGCGCGCGCCCCGTCGAGCTGCCGGCCCGGCCGGTGCCGCGGACGCGGCGCGCGGAGATCCTCGCGGCCTCGATCCCGCTGTTCGCGCGGGACGGATTCGCCAACGTCACCAATGGGCAGATCGCGGAGGCGGTGGGCCTGACCCCGTCCGCGCTCTACCGCCACTACCCCGGCAAGATCGACGTACTGGCGGCGGCATGCCTCCAGGCGGCAGGACTGCTGTCCCAGGGAGTGGAGCGGAATCTGCGGGACGTGACCGACCCGCACGACGCCGTCGTCGCGCTGGCAGCGACGTACGTGGCCTACTGCTTCGAACACACCGAGCTCAACAGCGTGGCCGAGGCCGAGTTCGTGGGCTTGCCGACCGATCTGCGGCAGCCCCTGGTCCTCGCCCAGCGCGAACACATCGCCGTGTGGGAACAGCAGTTGCGACTGGTCCGTCCGGAGCTGGACCCGCGCCAGGCCCGAGTGCTGGTGCACGCGGGGTTCGGCGTGGTGGTCGAGGCGGGACGCAGACTGCGGTGGCGGGACAGCCCTGACCATCGTGCGGCCGTGACCGCGCTGGTCACGGGCGCCCTGGGTCTCTGACCAGCCGTCGGAACCCGGCAGCTCAGCCCGCCCTGTTCCCGGTGGGGATCGTGATGGGGGTGGTGGTCCCGGAGGAGCCCTTGTTGAGGAACAACATGGCCAGGGCGCGCACGAACTGGTCGAACATGTAGAAGGTGCCGGGCATGATCGGCGACAGCCCCTCACGGAACAGGATGAACGCCGGCCAGCCGGTGCGGACCAGGGCCGCCGCCGCGTAGTCGCGCTTCAAGCCCAGCCAGTCGCCGACCTCGTCACTGAGGACGTAGCGCACGAACTCGTTGAGGAACCCGCGTGTGACGCCGAGGTCGATCTGGGCGGTCAGGCCGAGCAGTTCCTCGGCCAGGGCGATGCCCTCGGTCGAGGGGGAGAGAATCGGGGTGAGCACCCGCGCCGACTGCGCCTGGGCCTCCGCCCACGTCCGGGGGATGTGCTCATGGGGCACGCCGAGCAGGGCGATGGCGACCTGCCATGAGTGCAGGAACGCCTCCTGGTCCGCGGCCGGGAACGGGATCTTCCAGTCGAGCAGCTTCCGGTGGACATAGGTGCCCAGGCTGTGGAACGTGACCAGGATGTCGGCCGCGCTGATCGGGATCGTCTCGTCGGCGACCGCCCGCCAGTGCGGCGACTGCGGCAGCAGATGACGCACCGCGGCGTGCACCACGCGAGTCTTGTTGGCGGTGACGACGAACTGTCCCGTCGGCTCGAAGGCTCCCAATTGGGACAAGTCGTAGCCGAACGTGAACGTCTTGGCCGCGCGGTCCTGCATGTCGGCGCCGCCCGCGGACCAGTACACGCTCTTGGCCTCGCGCGGAATCACGGTGCTCATGATGCCGCTGCCGAGGCCGTACAGCATGAACAGGTAGGTGTCCCGGCGCCGGTTGAAGTCCGCGGCGCGGGCCAGCTTGGCGGGATCCGCCCAGGAGGGCAGCTGGTTGACCTGCCGCAGGTATGCGGCGAACTCGGTCGGAAGGCCGCTGGGCAGCGGGTCATTGTTGTTCACCCATGACGCCCACGCGGTGTTGATCGCCGGGACGTGTCCGCTCTTGAGCATCGAAGCCATCACCGGGTCCGCTGCGTCGTCCCAGATCCACTCCGGACCGGGCCCCGCGGAGGCACCGGTCGCCGAGCCCGTCGACGCCCATGCCTGTACGGGGTGCGCCACACCCACGAGACCGAGCGCGACTCCGAGCGACAGCGCCTTTCGCCTGCTGAGGTTCTCCATTGACTTACCTGCTTCCCTGAAGGGCCAAGGGGTTCCAGATTGCCTTCGCAGACTTGCCAGTTGTGCGATCGACGCGGACGGGGAACCCCATCGCACCAATGTGATTTTCGATTAACATAGCGACGTGTGTCACCGTGGGCAATGGTGGTGACAGAGGGCTCGTCGCCAAGGCCGGCCCTCGATCCGTCTGCCGTGGCGTCAGACGACGGAGGCCCTGAACGGATCGGTGGGAATGATCCCCGCCGCGTCGAAGCGGTGCTCCAGCGCCTCGTGACCGTGGCGTCGGCGGAACTCGATCTCGGCGGTCGTCACCGGCAGGGTCCACAGGATGCGGACGTGTCCTTCGGGCAGCGGACAGTGTTCGAGGTCCGGTCCGTGGAGGTAGGGCAGGCTGATCAGCAGGTGGTCGCAGGTCGAACCCGGCACCCACGGCTCTCCGATCGGCATGCTGTGCTCCAGGCCGAGTCGGTGCCCGTCGCAGTGGTAGTAGGCGACCATCGCCATGAGGTCGATGAAACGCTGGTCGCGGACGTGGGCGGTCATGACGAACTCAAGCCCTTGGCCGTCCTGTTCCATCGCCGCCCAGCACCCGGCGGTCACATAGGCCCAGCTGTCGCTGTGGGGGCCGGGCCCGACGACGAGGACGCGCAGGTCGGGAACCGCCTCTCGTCGTAGCGGACCGAGGTCGCAGGGGGCGACCTCCACGGAATGCCCCTCGAAGAACGCCCGCACGTGCGACTCAACGGCGTCGGCGGCCCGCAACCTCGCATCACTCACCGCGCGATCATGCCAGACGACGTTCGACGCCGAAAACGCTCCGCCACCACCGTGCCGTCGGCCCGTCTTGATCGTTTGGACTGGCGTGACGATCACTACTGCCCGCGCTCAGGCGGTGGGCCGGGCCGTGGCCGGTGCCGTGTTGGTGCTGACGGTCGCCGGGGGCTGTGCGGCGGAGTCCCGGCCGTCGCTGCCCTCCTCGGAGCGCGGTCGCAGCGACCTGATCAAGGCCGCGCAGCGGGTACTGGTGGACCGGTGCATGACGGCCCGTGGCGCCGCCGGACCGCCCCCGCAGGAGAAGGCGCTCTTCGGCGCCGGGCGGGCCGAACTGTCGGTCACCCTGGCCACCGGCCACACCGTCCGCACCCATACGGACGGCTGCCTGGCCGAAGCGCATCGCTCCCTCTACGGCGACCAGGCCCGTTGGTTCCGCGCCGAGGTCGTCGTCAACAACCTGCGCCCCGAAGCCCAGGCCGCGCTCACCAAGGACCCCGGGTACAGGGCCGCGCTCGCCCGCCGAGCCGCGTGCCCCGACCAGGACACCCGCTGCGTACGGGCCAGCGGCCTGGACGCGCTGCGGGCCCGGCTGGAACCCGCCCGGCTCGCCGAGGCCCGAGCCGCGCACCGCACCGAGATCACCACCTACGACCAGCTGCGCGACCGCGCAGTGCACCGCGCGGCCGACCTGCTGGCCACGCAACCCACCCCCCACCGGAAAGGGCACACCCCCTCATGATGCACAGCAATCTGTTCACCGCCGTGGCAGCAGTGTTCCTCCTGTTCACCGGCAGCCTCGCCGCGGCCGGCCCGGCCGGCGCGGCCGACTGTCCCTCCGGCGAGTTCTGCGCCTGGGAAAACGCGGACTTCCAGGGGCAGCGCGCCAACTGGTCCGGAGACGACGGCTGGTGGGAGAGCTGGATCGCTGACGAGGACTCCTCCTGGGCCAACCACGGCATCTCAGGCCCGGGCATCAAGGACCACGTCCAGGTCTACTCCCGGGCCCACCAGGGCGGCCACATGACGATCTGCCTCACCCCGGGCCAGGAGGTCAACTACAACGGCGCGGCCAACGACAACGGCGACTCCCACACCTGGAGCATGAGCTGCTGAACGCCCCGCTGATCCTCGAACTCCCGGGCCACAGCCCGGGGTTCGTTCAGAAGATCTTCCGGCCGGTGAAGCGAAGCCGCAGTGCCTGGCCGCCGCTCTTCAGGAGCATCTTGCGTACGGTCGGGTCGCCGTGCCTGGTGAGCCAGACCGCCGTCCTGGCGATGACGGGCGGCTTGGGGCTCATGAAATGCACCGACCGCTTCTGGAATCCAAAGGGTTTGGGCATGAAGTTCGCGCCCTCAAGGACCTCCCACAGCGTCTCGGCCGCCTCGTGCGCGGTGATCTTGCCCGCCTGGTGCGCGTCCACCTGAGCCACCATCGTGTCGAAGAGGTGCTTGTAGCCTTCGTGGTCGGGCCAGTCGTAGCCGAGATACTGGCCCTTCTCCAGGTCCTTGAAGTGCTGGTCGCTGCCGTCCTTCTGATACTTCGTCAGGCCCGCGCGGGCGCGGAAGGTGCCGAAGTTGTTGCCCCACACCCAGACGCGGAAGACGGCCTTCCAGAACTCGAAGTGGTCGAACGCGGTGTACCCGCCGTTGACGATCTCGTCGTTGTAGTGGAAGCGGGCGCGCTGCCACTCGTCGTAGTCGGAGAAGCGTTCGGCGGAGAAGTCACCGTCCTGGCAGGCCCTGATGAGGCGCCAGGCGAGCCGGTTCACCGCGTCGCCGGTGTTGGCGAGACCGTAGGAGAACAGCGGATCGATGAAGCCGGCGGCATGCCCCAACAGCGCCCAGCGGTCGCCCACGGTGCGCTTGGAGGAGTACTGGAGCCGGTCCGCGCTGACCCACTCGCGGACCGGGGTGACACCGGCGTACTGCCGCTCGATGTCGGGGAAACGGGAGGTGATGTCGGCGAAGTCCTCCTCGACGGAGTGCCGCGGGTTCTTCGGGTAGACCCGCGGATCGACGGTGAGCCCGATGGAGCACAACGGGTTGCGCGACAGCGGCGTGTTGTCGAAGCCGATCACCCAGGCCCACCCGCGGTGGAAGGTGTGGTGGACGGTGCCCTCGTACCACGGCACGGGCGGTGTGTGCTCCGGCTTGCGGTCCCACAGATCGTCGGTGTGGGTGATGCCGTGCACGTGGGTGAACATGGACCGCGACTGGTGCTTGAACACCGGGATCTCGTCGCGCAGGCCGAACTTCTTCGCGATCGGCGAGCGGTAGCCGCTGGCGTCGACGACGTAGCGGGCGCGGAACTGCTCGCCCTGCTCGCCGTGCAGTGTGACGCCCGAGTCCTCGAAGTCGATGTCCGCGACCCGGAAGTCCTGGAGCGGGGTGCAGCCGCAGGTGACCGCCAGGTGGAAGACCCAGGCGTCGACGTCCTGCCGGTAGAGGTGATGTGCCTCGTGCAGCAGCCCGGGGGTGTGGAACTCGTTGGTCTCGCGCGGGTTCTGCGGCTTGCCCTCCTCATGGCGGAGGAAGCCGAAGTGGGTCTTGGTGCCGAACGTCGGGCCGATCGTCCTGGCGCAGTCCTTGAGGGTGCACAGGGTCGTCAGCTCGGGCACGTTGTAGCGGGCGGCGATGATCCGCTGGGAGACGTTGGTGTACGGGATCGTGGCCTCGCCCACGGCGAACCGCGGATGCGTGCCCGCGTCGATGAGCAGCACTTGGAGGCCGCTGCGGGCCAGCGCCGCACCCAGCATGGAGCCGCCCATGCCGGCACCGATGATGGCAACGTCGAACCGTTTGGTCTGAGGGCTCATGGTGTGTCTGCTCCTCGGGGATGAGACGGCGGTCAGGACTCCGGCGCCGACGGCGAGCGCAGGCGCCGGTCCACGACTGGCCAGGTGGCGAGGGTGTGCTCGGCCTGCTCGCCCAGGCTGGAATCGTTCGGCTACAGGTGCTTGTTGCTGAGGAGGGAGAGACCCTCGGCCACGAGACGGCCGATCTCCGGGGGCGCACTGTTGCGCGCCCACCGCCTGGTGTCGGCGGTCTTGCGCGGGCCGGCGTCGAACCAGCGGTTCGAAGCGTCGGTGAGGCCGAAGCCGGGAGGTGCGAAGTCCGCTTTGCCCAGGGCGGTGAGGATGTTGTCGGCCGCGATGTCGCCGGACCGGCGGCCCTCCTGAACGGACCGCATCTGCTCGCTCACGTGGGCCAGCAGCTCCCGCACCGGCGGGTGGTCGGGTATCCCGCCATCGGGCGCCAGCCCTTCCAGCCGGGCCAGGTCGGCGACTTGGCGCGAGCGCCGGACACGCTCGTACGCGCGGCCGATCTCGAATGTGGCGAGGAGCCGGCCGAGCGAGTGGACGCGCAGCCAGCTGTCCCACAGGCGGAAGTCGGCGAACGACGTGTAGGCGTCGGCGGCCAGGTCGTCGTTGTTCCTGAGCAGCCCCAGCTGGAGCTGCTCGACATATGCGAAGCGCTCGACCGAGAAGTCGTCCTCCTCCAGCGCCGCCAGCAGCCGCCATGCGAGGGCGTTGACGATCTCGAACGAGTCGCTGAGAGCGCGGGAGAACAGCGGATCCACGAACCCGGCTGCGTGGGAGGCGAGGCACCAGCGGGCGCCGACGGTCTTCGAGGCGGAGTACTGCTGCCGGTCCGTGCGCACCCAGGGACGGATGGCGACGGCGTCCGTGAACTGGGCGCGGATGTCCGGGAAGCGGCTGATGAAGGAGCGGAACTCCTCCTCCGGTGTGCCGCCGACGTCGGGATGGACCCGCGGGTCGAGGTTGAGCCCGACACTGACCAGTGGGTTGGTGGTGCGGGGGTGATTGTTGAACGGGATCACCCAGATCCAGCCGCCCTCGAAGAGGTGGTGCAGGGTGCCCTGGCTCCACTTCGTCGGGTGGCCGTGGGCGGTCCGCGGCAACAGGTCGTCATACGCCGTCACGTTCATCATGTGCGTGCACAGTGAACGTGCGTGGTGCCGCATGACCGGTGCTTCGTCGCGCAGCCCGAGTTTCGACGCCAGCGGGGACTCGATGCCGCTGGTGTCCACGACGTAGCGGGTGCGGTAGGTGGTGCCGCGTTCGTCCGTGAGCGTGCCGCCCTGCGCGTCGAAGTCGATGTCCACGATCGTCGTCCGCTGGCGGATCCTGGCGCCGTACTTCACGGCCACGTTGAGCATCCAGGCGTCGATGTCCTGGCGGAAGTAGTGGTTCTCGAAGTGGCCGGTCCGGGGGATCAGCGACTGGTGGCATTCCTCCAGACGCTGGCGCTCGCCCTCGCGGTGGTACAGGAAACCGAAGTTCTTCTTGATGCCCGAGGTCGTGGCGACACTTCGCTGAACGCTGTCGAACGTGGTGAGGTCCTTGAACTCCGGCACGTCGTAGCGCTCGCCCACGAGCCGCATCAGCATCGACGTGTACGGGCTTGTCGACTCCCCGATGGCGAAGCGGGGGTGGCTGTCGGCGTCGATGAGGAGGACGCTCGCGCCGCCACGCGCCAGAACCGCCGCCAGAGCGGTTCCGGCGAGCCCGGATCCGAGAATCACCACATCGGTGTCGGGCCGCTCGGCCGACCTTGCGGATTGGGTCGCGTGGGGCATGAATCCCTCCGGAACTCGGACCGACTCTGCTGGATCCGACGGTCCGCAACCTGGCTCGCGGTGGGCTCGAAGGACGCTGAGCCGTCAGTCGGCCAGGGCGTCTTGGGGGAGGGTGCGGCTGGTCAGGGGTGGTCGGTTCGGCGTCGGCCGGTGACTTTCGAGGCGGGCAGGCGTCCGGCTCGGGAGTGTCCGGTGAGGGTGTCCTTGTCGACTGTCGTGTCAAAGGCCAGGTTCAGCCGCAGGGGTTTGGCGATGGCCTGGTTCCAGGTGAGGCGACTGCCGTCGGCCGTGAGGTTGGTGAGGGGTACTTCCTCGCCCGCTCCATGTGCGGTGCCGGCCAGGATGCCGTTGTCCTGCCGGAGTTCGACCACCGCTTTGATCTTGCCGAGGGGAGTGGCGATCACGAGATCCCACGTGCCTTCCACGTTCATGCTGGTCTTCCCTTACTGAGTGGTGCGGGTTTCAGAAGCCTGCGGGGACGGGGCCTTGGGCGCGCCAGACGGTGCCGCGGCGTTCGTGGGCGAAGAGGTTCTCGACCGCGTGGGCGATCTGCGGGCCCACTTCGCGTTCGAGGAGGTACAGCCCGAGGTCGAGTCCGGAGGTGACGCCGCCGGCGGTGACGAGATCCCCGTCGTCGACGACGCGGGCGTTGACGGCGTGGGCGCCGGTGGCGTCGAGGAGGTCCTGACCGAGGTGGTGGGTGACGGCGTGGCGTCCTTCCAGGAGGCCGGCCATGGCCAGGATGAGCGAGCCGCCGCACACGGTGGCGACGAGTACGTCGGGGTCGTCCATCGCTGCCTTGAGCAGCGCGGGCAGGTCGGTGGTCAGCGCCCGTCCCAGCAGTACGGGGATGGAGTCGTCCTGCGACCGGCCCCCGGCCTCGGCCTCGGCGTCGTGGTCGGGTATCTCGCCGGGGTCACCGATCCGGCCGGAGGCGCCGGGGACCAGGATCAGCCCCGCGCGTGCGGGGTCGAGGGCGGCGGTGGCGCGCAGCGCGAGTCCGCCGGTGCCGCTGACCACCTCACGGGGGCCCTCGGCGGACACGAGTTCCACGCTCACCGCGTCACAGGCGGCTCCGCCGGCGTGCAGAACCTCGAAGGGAGCGATGACGTCGAGCGGATCGAAGCCGTCGAACAGGACGATCTGGGCGTGCATGAAGGGCTCCTCCACCAGCGACTCTCCCGGCCGGTGCCGGGAACGCAGCCGAGGCTATGACCTGCCCGTCCCCATCCCCAGAGGCGTTGGTGCCAGCCTTCGACGGATTGTCGCCAGGCCCCAGGGCACGGTCCGCCCTCCGCTACCAAGGCGCCGCGGGCGCTCCGTCGGAGACGCCGTAGCGCCGGACTTGGCCAGCGAGGTGACGCCTGCGTGTTGCTTCGTAGTGCCCGATGAGGGATTCGAGAGCGTTGGGAACGCCTGCGTCGACCGCGCGCAGGAGCAATGGGTCGGCGCCGCTGTCGCCCTGGTGCTGCCTGAGGCGGGCCAGCTCCACCAGGGCTCTGCCTTCGCCCAGCTCGATGGCACGCTCGAATGCGGCCGTTGCCGCTTCAGCGAGGTCCAGTTCCTCGCACAGTCGCCCAAGGTGCAGCAGGGTAGCCGGGTTGTGCTCGGCTGAGAGGTGGTGCCGGAAGGAGTCGAAGGAGCCCTGTTCCGCGTAGGAGGCCAGCAGGTAGGCGGTGTTGTCGGGCCGCCGGCGCAGAGCATTCGCGGCATCCTGGGCGGTGAGGGCTTTGATGATGTCCTCCGTCCGCTTCTCGGCCCACTGTTCCTTGACCCATTCAGCCAGGGCTTGTGTGTGTCCGAAGCGGCTCAGGGCCAGGGCGAGGTTGAGTGCCTCATCCCTGCGGCCGTTCTCATGCCATCGGCGGGCGAGGTAGATGCCTGGCCCTTCTTGGTTGAGTTCGGAAGCTCGCAGAACCAGGGCCTCGGCCGCCGCGTCGTCGCCCGAATCGGCGTAGTGGTCCGGCAGTTGGGACAGTCGTCGGATGTGGCCCGCGGCGATCGCCTCGGCCACGACGGCGTCCCGGAGGGCGGTGCGCCCGGCGTCGTGCCACATGGCCGCAAGCGCGGACCAGGCCGTGGTGTCCCCGAGTTCGACGGCCCGCCGATACGCTTCGGCCGCCTTGTCGTAGTCACGCTGTTCCGCGCGGAAGTCCCCAAGAGCGTGCCAGGTTTCGGCGTCCTCGGACAGCTCCGCCCGGCCGAGCGCGTCCTCCATCCCGCGTTCATCATCCCTGGCTTTGGCGATCACGGCGGCCAGCACCCAGCCGACCGGGTGGCCTCCGGCAGCCGCCTTCTCAGCGGCGTCCAGCGCCCGGTCGAACTCCTCGACCTGGGTGAATTCCTCGGCCGCAACCAGGTACCACCACTCCCAGCCGGGACAATCGCCCAGCGCGATCATCGCCTGCGCGGAACCACGCAGATCCCCGTTGCGCTCACGCCGGCTCGACAGCCGCTTGAGGGCTTTGCCGTAGCCGTGCTCATTCGCCGCACGCTGACCGAATGCCTCGGCCCGGCGCGGATCGCCGGCCTCCTCGAAGAGGAACGTCAGCTCCTCATAGGCGAGCGAGGAGCCGGCGGCGCCCGCCTCTTCCAGGACAGCGACCGCCTCTTGGCGGTGTCCGGCCGCGTTGAGCCGATGTGCTTCGGAAGCCATGAGCGAGGGGTGTCCCCGCGCGGCCAGTTTCCGGGCCACTGGCAGCACCCGTTCCGGGTAGCCGGCATCAGCCAAGTCGTAGCCGATATGCCGGACATGCCAGTCAGGGACTCGCTCGCCGGCCGCAAGGGCCTCATCGATCCGCCCGGCCTTCAGCAGGGTCTGGCTGTAGTCGGTCCAGGTGGCGTCGCTCCCCACTTGTTGGGTGGCCCGCTCCAGCCATTCCAGGGCGGAGGTGGTGTCTCCGGCTTCCAGCGCCTGTTCGGCCAGGCGCCGCGCCGGGCCGGCCTCACCGTGGTCGAGGGCGGATTCGGCGACGGAGGCGGCGTCCTCTGCGTGGCCGGCCTGTGCGAGGGTCTCGACCAGGAGGGTGTGACCGGGCAGGGACGGGTCCATGTCCAGGGCCTGCCGGGCCAGGGCGGTACTGACCCGGTAGCGGGCGCGCGCATGTGCCGCCCGTGCCAGGGCGAGGACACCGGCGGGTGACGGCAGAGACCCTACGGTCGCCTCCCACCAGGCATCGGGCGGACAGTCCAGGACGCGCTGGGCCCCGACCTTCTGACGTAGGTAGTCGGCCAATCGATAGCCCTGCGTGCCCTCGGTGGGCTTCTCGGGTGCCGAGCCGAGAGTGGTCAGTGGGCCGGGCACGCCTCGGCAGGGCTTGCCTGCCTCGGAAAGCGCCCCGACGAACCAGTGGGAGCGCCAGGCTTCATCCCGGGTCCGTCGGTAGGACTCGGGAAGGAGAGCACCTCCCGCGCGTTCGAGGAACCCCGCGCTGACGTCCTGGGCATACCCCAGGCGTGCGGCGTCGACGGCCGCGTTGACGAGCGCTTGGACGTCCGGGGTGCTGTGATAGCGCATGAGCAGCTCCCGGCTGCCGGCAAGGTATTGCGTCACCTCATCGGGGCTGGCCGCGAGCGCTTCCGCGAGCCGGAGGTCCCTGGCCGCGGCCTCTTCCAGCACCGCTCTCGCCGCGCCCTGGAATCCGGTGTCCGTGATGAAGATCTGCCGGTCCTCCAGCAGTTGTGCGGCCGCGCTGTTCTCATCGGCGGCAAGATCACGCAGGCGCTCCGGCCACAGCGTGCCCAGAACCAGTACTGGACCGCGGGCGGGATCGTCGAGCAGCGACTGGAGCGCACGTGCCGCGACGTCATCAGGCAGTGCCGTCAGATAGCGCTGGGTCTCGTTGAGCCAGAGCACGGTCTTCGGCAGGAGGGACACGGAGGAGAGCGCCTCGACGAGATCCTTCGCGCTGGGCGGACGCCACAGGCGCCATCCGGAGTCCAGCAGGCGCAGGGCTTCGAAGCAGCAACGGGTCTTGCCCGTGGAGGACCCACCCACCACGACCGCCAGCCGACTGTGCCCGGCGGACGCTTCCTCGACGGCAACGCGAAGTACGGCGTCGTGGGAACGCGTGACGTAAGGGGGCTGAGGCGGCAGCTCCTTGCCCTGCGCCGAGGACTCGATGACGGGGTGCACACCCAGGGCCAGCGCGTCGGTGCGGTACGCGTCGACGGGAACGGACGGGAGTGCGTCCGGCGGCGGTTCGACGGGGCCGGGAGGGTCAGGGCTGGCAGCTGTCAGGATGTGCCGCCGCAGGGTGGTGTACGTGCGGTGCTGCCGAGAGTCGGGCCGGGCGATGGTCTTGTGGTCGCCGGGCAGCGCCGCCGCGTCGGGGAAGACGCTCTGGGCGGACGTGCTGGAGACGATCCTGTCGCTCTCACCGGCATACACGGAGAAGGGGATGGGACAGGTACGGTCGGTGACCTCGGACGCGTTCACGACGTCGCGCAACAGCGCGCGCCGCGTGGATGTGATCTCGTCATTGAGGGGACGCAGTTGGCGTTCCTGAGGATGGCGCAGCCCGAACACATTGCGCCGCAACGAAAGCACCATCTCCGAACCGTCGTTGGGGCAGGCCAACAGCACGACGCGCCGGATCCTGGCCAGATCGCGGCCTCTTCCCTCGGCGAGCATCCGGGTCAGGTAGCGCTGCACGATCAGACCACCCTGGCTGTGCGCGACCACCATGAGTCGGGTATACGCCTCACCTTCGGTGTCGAGGTACTCCTTGAGGCTGTCGGCGGCCACATTGAATGTGGGGAAAGTGCGCGTGGGGTTGAGCCGCCACAGACCTGTCGAATAGCCGAAGGGCAGAGGGCGGACGAGGCGCAACGCGGTGTCTTCGGCAATGAGCTTCTTCAAGGGTGCCCACATGGCAGGCGATGACCGGATCCCATGCACCAGGACCAGACCCAGACGTTGCTCACCCACGGCGACCTCCTCAAACCCCGCTCAGCGGTCATAAGTTAGTCCTTCGCGGAGTGCGACGACTACAAGGTCGGACTCTCGGCCGTATCTCCTGCGCCGACCACTCCGGCACCGACCTCAACCATGGCCGCACTCCGCGGTGCCCTCCTCAGCCGCGCCGCACGATCAGGCTCTCCACCCCGTAGGACAACTCGTCGACGCCCTCCTCGGGCTTCGGGTGGTAACGCCCCGCGCAGACTGACAGGTTGACGATGAGGAAGGCGTGCCAGTCCGGACCGACGCCGCGTGCGTCGGCGAAGATCTCTCTGCCGTTGAGGAGCCAGACCACGCTGCGTTTGCCGAACGTCACGTGCAGAGTGATCTCGCCTCCGGGGCGGACCGCGCTGTCGCGGACGTAACTGCTTCTGTGGCGGACGTGGTTGGTGAGTTCCAGTAGGTCTGGGTTGTCCGGGTGGTACTCGAAGACGTCGACCTCGTTGCCGCCGTCCCGCCAGGTCCAGATCGCCGGCCAGGCACCCAGTCCGACCGGCAGCCGCACCCTGGTTTCCAGCCGGTCGCCGGTTCGGACCATGAAGGACTCCGCGCTCTCCTCGGTCGTGAGGAGGCCGGTGTCCCACAGCCCGTCGGATCGGCGTGTGGCCCGGAAGGTGCCGTTGTCGAAGTAGGCGGGGTCCTGGGTGAGGTGGTCGAGCTTGTTGTCGTTCGGGTTGGTGGGGCCTCCGTCCGGATAGGCCCAGGAACGGCCGGCGACCCACTGACGATCGGATGTGAAATCCGCGACGAAGACGACATCACTCACGCCCAGGCTCCCTCTTGTCGATCACTTCGCATGTGCTGACGGGTTATCCCCGCGGCTGTGTGCGTCATGCCGAGTCCTGGGCGGGCGGCGCTTCTTTCATGCGTACGGGTGACGTCGCGCCTCAGGTGTTCTGCTGGACCACGCCTCGCGTGGAGAAGGTGACCGGGTCGCCGCTGGTGAAGTCGCCCGGGGGGATGCCCGGGTGATGGCCTTCCTCCGCCGTGGGCTGCACGTCGTCGGCGCTGAGGGTGAGGCGGGAGACGATGCGGTAGCGGTCGCCCCGGTAGAGGGAGTGGACGTACTCCACCGCCCGGCCGTGGGTGTCCGTGGTGAGCCGCTCGAACAGCAGCGCCGGGGACAGCTCCGGCACCTGGAGCAGGTCGGCTTCGGCGCGGGTGACGACCGTGGGTTCTATCGACTGCACCGCTTCGCTGACCTGGACGCCGTGCCGGTCGCGCAGGTGCTCGTACAGGTCGCCCTGCTTGAGCTCGTCACTGGTCAGGTCGGGAGCGAGATCCTTCCGGACGTGCAGGTGCTCGATGGCCACGGGGGAGCCGTCCACGAGGCGGAGGCGGGCGACGTAGAGGATCTCGGCGGCGGGGGAGACGCGGAGCTTGCGGCTGATGCGGGCGCCGGCCGCGAGGGTGCTGAACTCCAGCAGTCTGCTGGTCCACACCCCGCCGGCCTGCGGCAGGCTGAAGGCGTTGCGCTCGGAGACCAGCTCCTGGGTGATCTTCTCCGCGGCCACGAACATGCCCCGGCCGTGCTCACGGACCAGCAGTCCCGCGACGACCAGCTCGTCGACCGCCGCCCGCAGTGTGGGGCGTGACACGCCGAGTTGGGAGCAGAGCGCGCGCTCGGACGGGATGGCGTCCCCGGGGCGCCGGGCCTCGATGAGTTCGAGGATGGCGTCACGGACCCGCTCACGTTTGAGCATCGCGCCGGAGGCTGCCGCGTCGATCTCCATACGGGGCTCTCGTTCGTCGTCGGGGAGTTCGCTGGTCAACTATAACTGGCCTACTGGTCAGGTTGCAGCCATCCGGGCAGGTCCGGGGCTGTCCAGTGGTTTCCGGCCGTCCGTCGACCAAAACCCATCTCGGCCAGGGGGGTTGACGGTGTTATTGGTCTATGCCACCTTCAACCAGCCACCAACTGGTAAACACCCGGCAGGCGATTGGTCAGGTCGGGGTTTCCCATTCGTTCTCAGGCTCCCCAGAGGTGAACCGTGAAGCACCGCCCCCTTGCTCTGCTCGGCGTCATGCTGCTGAGCGCCGGACTCGTCGCCTGTTCCTCCTCCGACGGCGACCAGAGCGACGGCGGACCGACCGCCCTCGACGTCTGGCTGATGCGGGACAGCGTCTCCGCGGCCTTCCAGGAGGAGTTCGAGGCCGGGTTCGAGAAGGCGCACCCGGAGATCGACGTCAAGATCCAGATCCAGGAGTGGGAGGGCATCGGCGAGAAGGTCACCGCCGCCCTGGCCAGCAACGACGCCCCCGACGTCATCGAGGTCGGCAACACCCAGGTCGCCCAGTACGCCCAGAGCGGCGGACTGACCGACTTCACCGACAAGGTCGCCGACCTCGGCGGCGAGACCTGGCTCAAGGGCCTTGCTGAGCCTGGCGCCTGGGAGGGCAAGCAGTACGGCATCCCGTACTACGCCGCCAACCGCGTCGTCATCTACCGCACTGATCTCTTCGAGAAGGCGGGCATCGACGCCGCGCAGATCAAGACACGTGACCAGTGGCTCGCCGCCACCGAGAAGCTCAACAAGGGCGGCGTGCAGGGTATTTACCTCCCCGGCCAGAACTGGTTCACCCTCGCCGGCTTCATCTGGGACGAGGGCGGTGACCTCGCCGTCCAGCAGGGCAGCGAATGGGCGGGCGGTCTGGACAGTCCCGAAGCGCTGCGGGCCATGGAGTTCTACCGACGGCTCCAGGCGCTCGGCAAGGGCCCCAAGGACTCCGACGAATCCCGCCCGTTGCAGGCCGAGGTCGTGGCCAAGGGGCAGATCGCCCAGGTCATCGCCACCCCCGGCGGGGCCAACGTCATCGCGCAGAGCAACCCCGAACTCAAGGGCAAGCTGGGCTTCTTCCCCATCCCCGGCAAGAGCGCCGACACCCCGGGCGCCGTGTTCACCGGCGGCTCCGACCTGGTCGTGCCCGCCGTCGCCGCGCACCAGGACGAGGCGTACACCTTCATCAAGGAACTCACCGGTGACGCCTGGCAGCAGAAGCTCGCCCTGTCGATGAGCTACGTCCCGAACAAGACCAGCCTCGCCGCCGCCGTCGCCTCCGACCCCGGTGCCGCGGCGATGGCGGTCGGCGCCGCGCAGGGGCACGCCACGCCCAACACGCCCCAGTGGGCCGCGGTCGAGGCCAAGAACCCCATCAAGGACTACATGACCGCCGTACTCACCGGCCAGGACGCGAAGTCCGAGGCCGCCGAGGCGTCCCAGTCCATCACCAGCACGCTCAACAGCGGTTCCTGACTGATGCTCACCAGGTCCTCCCACCAACCGTCCCACAGACGCCCTCTCGGCCCCTACCTGCTGACCGCACCGGCCGTCCTGGGCATGCTCTACCTCCTGGTCTATCCCTTCGGACGGGCCCTGCTCATCTCCTTGCAGGACTTCCGGCTGCGCGAACTCATCAGAGGCGACGCCGAGTTCGTGGGGCTGCGCAACTACCGGACCCTGCTGACCGACCCGAGGTTCTGGGACGTCGTCCGCCGCACGTTCCTGTTCATGGCCGTCAACGTCGCCGCCATCATGATCCTCGCGACGCTGGTCGCCCTGATGATCGAACGACTGGGCGCCATCGGCAGGACCGTGGTCCTCAGCTCACTGGTCCTGGTGTGGGCGGTGCCGGTCGTGGCCGCCACCACCGTCTTCCAGTGGCTGTTCCACTCACAGTTCGGCATCGTCAACGAAACCCTCACCGACCTCGGCTTCACCTCCTTCGAGAGCTACACCTGGTTCGCCAACGGCAGCGCCGCGTTCACGATCCTCGTCATCCTCATCGTGTGGCAGTCGGTGCCGTTCGCCGCCATCACCGTCTACTCGGCCCTGACCACCGTGCCCCAGGAGCTCTACGAATCCGCGCGCCTCGACGGCGCCGGCGCACTGCGGATCTTCCGCTCGGTGACGTTCCCCCTGGTGAGACCGATCTTCATGCTCGTGGTCTCACTCGAAGTCATCTGGACCTTCAAGGCGTTCGTCCAGATCTGGGTGATGACCCGGGGCGGACCGGGCGACGCCACGACGATCCTGCCGGTCTACGCCGTGCAGACCGCCCTCGCCAACCAGCGCTACGACCTCGGATCGGCCGCCTCCATGGTCACCGTCCTGCTCATGAGCGGGGTCCTCGTCCTCTACTTCCGCCAACTGTTCCGCCAGGAAGGGGAGCACCTGTGACCACGACCCGCAGGACCGCCGCCCCGCGGCGCCGACTTCGCAGGCTCCCGCTCAACACGGCAGCCACGCTGACCGTGGTCCTCTGCCTGTTCCCCGTGTACTGGATGGTTGCCACCGCCTTCAAGCCGTCCCGCGACATCCAGTCCTACGAACCCCGCCTGATCCCTCGCGAGTGGACCTTCGAGCACTTCCGCACTGCGGTCCAGGCCGACAGCTTCGCCCTGTTCTGGCGCAACAGCATCCTGGTCACCCTCAGCGCCGTCCTCCTCGCGCTGGTCGTCGCGCTCGGCGCCGCCTATGCCGTGGCCCGGCTGCGCTGGCGCGGCCGCCGCCAGTTCATGCTGGCGGTGTTCATCGCCCAGATGGCGCCGTGGGAATCACTGATCATCCCCATCTACATCATCTCTCGCGACACCAACATGCTCGACCGGCTGCCGACGCTCACCCTGATCTACTTCATGATCACCCTGCCGTTCACGGTGATCGTCCTGCGCGGCTTCATCGCCGGCATCCCGCCCGAGCTGGAGGAGGCGGCGCAGGTCGACGGCTGCACCCGGGTGGGCGCCTTCCGCCGGATCGCGTTCCCGCTGCTCGCCCCGGGACTGATGGCCACCTCGCTCTTCGGATTCATCACCGCCTGGAACGAGTTCACCTACGCCAACTTCCTCATCATCAAGCAGCAGGACAGCCGCACACTGCCGGTCTGGCTCTCCTCCTTCCAGACCACCTTCGGCACGGACTGGGGCGCCACCATGGCCGCCTCCACCCTCTTCGCACTGCCCGCGCTGATCGTCTTCCTCGCCCTGCAGCGCCATGTGACCTCGGGCCTGACAGCCGGAGGAGTCAAGGGCTAGCCGGCCGCCCCCAGCCCCGCCCATCACTGAACACCGGAGACCAAGCCCCGTGGACCTGTCGCACCCCGTACTCCCACGCCCTGATCTCGCCCTCGTTCCCCGCCCCAGCACGCTGTCCGCACGCCCCGGCCGGTTCCGGCTCGACGACACCACACGGCTGCGCGTCACCCCCGGCACCGAAGCGGCGGCCGACCTCCTGCGCAGCTGTCTCGGGCCCGCCACCGGACTGTGCCCGGAGCACGCCGAGGACGGCACCTTCGTCCTCGCCCTCGACCCCGCGCTCACCGGGTTGGCCGAGGAGGGGTACGGGCTGACTGTCTCCGCCCACCAGGTCCTGCTGCGCGCCGCGCACCCGACCGGGCTGCTGCGCGGCGTCCAGACGATCCGTCAACTCCTGCCCTACGAAGCCCTGTCGGCGCCGTCGGAGGGCGTCGAGCTGCCCGGGGTGGAGATCACGGACGTGCCCGCACATCCCTGGCGCGGCATGCTGCTCGACGTCGCCCGCCACTTCCAGCCGGTGTCCTACCTGCGCCGCTTTGTCGACCTCCTCGCCCTGCACAAGCTGAACGTGCTCCAGTTGCACCTCACCGACGACCAGGGCTGGCGGATGCCGGTGACCGCCTACCCCCGGCTCACCGAGATCGGCAGCCGGCGGACGCAGTCGATGATCGGCCCCGCGGGCAGCACGCGCTTCGACGGCCGTCCGCACGGCGGCTCGTACACCCGCGCCGAACTCACCGGACTGGTCGCCTACGCGGCCGCGCGAGGCGTGACGGTGGTGCCGGAGGTCGGCGTGCCGGGACACGTACGGTCCGCGCTCGCCGCCTACCCCGAACTGGGCAACCACCCCGAGCGGCCGCTCGACGTGTGGACCCACTGGGGCGTCTGCGCGAACGTGCTCGGCGTCGGCGACCACGTCCTGGACTTCTTCCGGACGGTCCTGGACGAGGTGATGGACCTCTTCCCCTCCCCGTACGTCCACATCGGAGGCGACGAAGTCCCCACCCAGGAATGGGAGGCCAGCCCGGCGGCGATCGCCCGCGCCGCGCGGGAAGGGCTGTCCGGCCCGCGGGAGCTGCACGGCTGGTTCCTCACCCGGATGGCCGACCATGTCGTACAGGCCGGCCGTCGCCCGGTCGCCTGGGCCGAGGACGGCAGCACACTGCCCCTGACCTGCACGGTGATGAGCTGGCGCACACCGCGGCATGCCTGGGCGGCCGCTCGCCGGGGACACGACGTCATCCACACCGACCATCGCTCCACCTACTTCGACTACGCACGTGACCCCGGCCCCATGGAACCCCTCGCCCAGCCGGGCCACGCCGTCGACCTGCGAACCGTGTACGGCGTGGACCTGGTGCCGCCTTCCGACGAACCCCTGCTCGCCGGGAAGGTCCTGGGCACCCAGGGGCAGCTGTGGACCGAGTTCGTGCCCACGCCCGAGCACATCGAGTACCTCACCTACCCCCGCCTGTGCGCTCTCGCCGAGCGGGCGTGGGGATCCACCTCCATCGACGACTGGCCGGACTTCCGGGCCCGGCTGGACGGGCACCGGGCGCGGCTGACCGCGCTCGGCGTTCCGCACGACACCCTCCGGGACCGGGCGGCACACGCCCCCGTGTGAAGCCATCACCGCTCCACCCGCACACCCCCCACGATCCCTCCCGCGGCTGGCGGGAGCGAACGAAAGGAAACTGTCGGATGAGTACCCGTGCCAACCGCCGCGGCATCCGCGCGGCCCTTGCCCTGACCGCCGTAGTCGGCAGCGCGGCCCTGGTGGCCGTCCCCCTCACCACCGTGTCCGCGTCCGCGGCTGCGGGCGACGGCCTGGCCGTCCAGTACCGCACCAGTGCCGGCGGTGCCACCGCCGACCAGTCCGAGCCCTGGTTCAAGGTGCGCAACACCGGCACCACCACCGTCCAGTTGAGCCAGGTCAAGATCCGCTACTACTTCAAGGCGGACTCCCCGAGCGCCTCGTACCGCTTCGCCTGTTCATGGGCGGTCAAGGGCTGCTCGGCGATCACCGGCACCTTCGGCACCCTCGCCAATCCCACCGCGACGGCCGACCGCTACCTGGAGATCGGCTTCACCTCAGCGGCCGGCTCCCTCGCCCCCGGCGCCGACACCGGCGACATGCAACTGCGCTTCTACCAGTCCAACTGGCAGACCCTGACCCAGAGCGACGACTACTCCTTCAGCGGCACCCAGTCCGCCTACGCCGACTGGACCAAGGTCACCGCTCAGCTGGCCGGCGCCAATGTGTGGGGCACCGCCCCATCCGGGAACGAGCCGACCGACCCGCCGACCGACCCGCCCGGTGGCGGCGGCCAGACCCTGTTCGATGACTTCTCCTACACGTCGCACACCGACCCGGCCCTGTCCAGCCACGGCTGGAGCGTGCGCGCCAACTCCGGTGGCCCCGGCGTCCCCGGCGCCACCTGGGACCCCTCCAAGGTCACCTTCGCCAACCAGAGCGGCAACACGGTGATGAACCTGGAGACCTCCAGCGCGGGCACCGGCTCCACCACCACCCACACCGAAGTCCTCACCAAGGCAACGAAGTTCAAGAACGGCACCTACGCGGCTCGGGTGAAGTTCTCCGACGCCCCCAAGTACGGCCCCGACGGCGACCGCATCGTCCAGACCTTCTTCACCATCAACGACCTCAAGGCCCCGATGGCCGACGACTACGCCGAGTACGACTTCGAGTATCTGCCCAACGGCGGCTGGGGCGAGCCGGCGAACATCCTCTACACGACCTCCTGGGAGACCTACAACCCGGACCCGTGGCAGGCGGTCAACCAGCACAGCGAGAGCAGGCAGAGCTTCGCCGGCTGGCACGACCTCGTCGTGACCATCGACAACAGCCGGATCACCTACTACGTCGACGGCCAGCACTTCGGCACGCATGACGCCGCCTACCTGCCCGAGCGGCCCATGTCCATCAACTTCAACCAGTGGCTGATCGACCTCAACGGCCAGACGTCGACCACCCCGCGCGCCTACGACCAGCAGGTCGACTACGTCCTGCACGTCAAGGACCAGGTCCTCACCCCGGCCCAGGTCGCCGCGAAGATCACCTCCCTGCGCAACGCGGGGACAACCTTCGTCGACGAGGTCCCGGCATCCTGAACGCGGCGCTGCCCCCGGGATGTGCAACTCCCGGGGGCAGCCTGTCCGTTCAGTCCAGCGGCTCGATCCAGATGTTGCGGTAGCGGACCTTGTTGCCGTGGTCCTGGAGGCGGATCGCCCCCGCCATCGCCGTCTCCGGCGCACCGCCACCGGTGGGGGAGGTGATGGCGACGTCGTCGTGGACCGTCTTGCCGTTCCACGTCATCGTCACCCGGGCGTCGGCGGTCTTGTCACCGGCGTCGTTGTAGCGGGCGGCACGGAACACGATGTCGTACGACTGCCAAGTCTCCGGTGCCAGCGCCGCGTTGACGTCCGCCGCCTTTCGGCTGTAGATCGACGCGGCCTCGTTGTTCGCCAGGTCCGTGTCGCCGTAGGAGTCCAGGATCTGGATCTCATAGCGGTCCTGGAGGTAGACACCGCTGTTGGCGCGGTCCTGGCCCGTCACGTCCGGCGGCAGGTTCGGCAGCCGGAACTCCACGTGCAGCCGGAAGTCGCGGTAGGCGGTCTTGGTCCGCAGATCGCCGCAGCAGACCTCCATGCCGCCGTCCGCCAGCAGCGGCCACTGGGCCGCCCGGCCCGAGGTGTGCTGCCACAGTGACCGGTCCTCGCCGTCGAACAGGGTCACGCGCTCACCGGACTTGTGCACCGTGATCAGGTCCAGGTTGACGTGCCCGTCGTCGCCCGGGTCATTGCGGTAGGCGATGGTGTTGGTCCCGGCCCGCAGCGTGAGCTTCTCCGTCCGGGTGGACCAGGTCTCCCAGTCGCCGGTGCCGGGCAGCCGGGTCTGTCCCACCTTCTCGCCGTTGACGGCGACGCTGATCGCCTTGGTCCCGCTGAACGGATTGGGGCCGTTGGAGTAGCGCAGACCCACGTCGTACGAGCCGCTCGCGGGGACGTTGACGGTGAAGGTGGTGGTCGCCCCCTGTGTGCCGTAGCGGTCGACGAACGACGCGCCGGAGAAGCCGCCGTGGTCGGTGTTGGTTCCGGCGCCGCCGCTGAGGGCGGCCTCTTCCGCCTCGTACAACGTCGTTCGTGGGTGAGCGCTGGTGAGGTTGTTCAGCGTGTACCAGGCTTCCGTGCTCCACAGTGACGCGCCCGAGGCCGAGCTGAAGGGGCGAGGGGAGCGGAGGTGAACCACATGGCCGGGCTTGAGGCCGGCGATGGCGAGCCGCACCTTCTTGCCGTCCCGGGACAGTGACGCCGAGCGGACGGTGAGGGGCTCCTCGTCCACCTTGGGGCCGCCGTAGGCCGGGGTGGGCACATAGCGCCACTGCTTGACCCGGTAGCGGTCCGCCAGCTTGTCGGCGGTCTGCTGCGACAGCGGCTGGGTGTACTCCAGCTCGAAGCCGCCGTCGACGGCCCGCATGGACAGGACGTCGAAGGCGTTCCCGCCGTTGGGTGTGAGCTTCTGCAGGCCGTGGGTCAGCTTGCCCTCCTGGCCCCAGTTGCCGCCCGCACCGAGTCCGCCGGCGTAGATGGCGCCGTCCGGTCCGCGGCTGATCCGGGTCACGCCCGCCTCCAGGCCCTGGGTGTGGCGGAAGACGGCGCCCTGGTACTGGCCCTTGACCTTCTCCAGGTACGCCCGCTGGAGCCCGCCGTAGGTGACGTCACCGAAGAGCATCTGGCCGGCGTAGCGGCCCTTGGTGACATAGAGAGGCGTGCTCGGGGAGTTGGCGATCTCGTTCTGCGGGAGCCACAGGACGGGCTGGGTCACGGGGTTCGCGTCGAACGGGCCGTCGGGGTTGGTGTAGTGGTTGAAGAAGCGGTCCTGCTTGATGTGCACCAGTTTGGAGGCGGGCAGCCAGCCGCCCTGGTTGTCGGTGACGAAGAGGTCGCCCTGCGGGCCGAAGCCGATGCCGTTGGGGGTGCGCAGACCGCCGGCGACGTAGGAGACCTTGCCGGTCTTGCGGTTGACCTTGATAGTGGTGCCGCGATTGGCGGCGGGCTGCGGGTCGGTGGTGGCGCCGCCGTAGTTGATGGCTACGGAGAGGTTCAGGTAGAAGAATCCGTCCCGGTAGAGCAGGCCGAACGCGAACTCGTGGAAGTTGCCGCCGTACGGCCAGGTGGCCACGGTGCGCGTGCTGTCGATGACGTCGTCGCCGTTGGTGTCCGTCAGTTCGGTCAGCTCGTGCTTCTGCGAGACGTAGAGCTTTCCGTCGACGTACTTGATGCCCATCGGCTCCTTGAGCCCGGAGGCGATCTTCTTCGTGGTCACCTTGTCGGGGCCGGTGGCGCCGGTGACATGGTCCAGCAGGTACACCTCGCCCGCCGTGGTCTGCGAGCCGCCCCAAGTGGTGACCGCCAGGCGCTGGTCGGGCAGCCAGTCCATCGCGGTGATCTGCGGCTCGAAGCCCGCTGGACGCAGGTTCGTCAGGTCGTAGTCGGGGTGGACCCCGGTCAGCGGCAGCCCGTCGCCCGGTGTGTCGAAGGCGCCCTCGCACTCCTTGCGGCCGGGCGCCGTCACCCGCACCACGTCCGCCTCCGTGCTGAGCACGGAGTTGGGCACCAGGGCGAAGTCGGAGGCGCCGGGCGGCTGCCAGGCCAGGGTGACCTGTTGTCCGCCGCCGCGTTCGAAGTGGTCGATGCGCAGCGAGTGGTAGCCGGCGGTCAGCTCGACCGTCCCGTCCTTGGGTTCCGCGCCGTGCAACCCGTCGTGGTCGATGACGAGTTGGTCGTCGATCAGCAGCTGAGAGCCATCGTCGCTGGTGAGCCGGAAGGTGTAGGTGCCGTCCTGCGGCACGTTGATGTTGGCGGTGACCTGGCTGACGAAATTGGACTCGAAGCCGAAGTCCTCGGCGGTGGAGAAGTCGATGTCCGGTTCCAGCTTGTCGATGTTCGGGGTCTGGCCCGGCTTGAGCGTGCAGAGCTCGCTCAACGGGATCTGCACGTCGAAGACGCGCAGTGTGACCCCGGGTTCCTGCGGGGGCAGTTCGGCGGCGGCCGGCTGCGGATCCGCGTTCGCCGGGCCGGCGGTCAGACCGAGGGCCGCGGTGCAGCAGATGAGCGCGGTGGTCAGGGTGCGGCGGAAAGCGCGTCTTCGCGGGGGCTGGGAGCTCATGCGTCCTCCTCACGGCTCGTACGGCGTACGGAGCCGGGCTGCGGGTGATGGGTGCAGCGGGGGTGGAGCAGGGGGTGGAGCGGAATGCCGTGGCGCGCGGGACACGTTAGGAGACTTCTTCTGGTGCGTCCATATCTTTGTACGCATCCAGTACAAAGACTGAATCAGGGCGGACGAAGTGTCGGCAGTCGGCCACGCTGGATGCCACTGGACGCAAAGCAGCCGTGCCCCATGGCGGACGAGCCGCCTGCCAGGGCACGGCTATGTGCTGCGAACTCAAAGGCCCAACCGGTGGTGCGCCCTTGAGGATTGGTCAGTCGGACGTCTGCGGGGCCGCTTCCTCGACCGGGGCGGGCGCGGCGTCCGGGCGGGTGTCCGGACCGGTGTAGAAGACGGAGCTGCCCTGCTTGCTGCGCTGGGCCTGGCTCTTGGCCACCAGCCCCTCCAGCGTCGTACGCACGACCGTCGTCTTGATGTTGCGCTCGGCGTGCTGCTGTCCGAGCTCGGTGGTGATCTCGGCAGCGGAACGAGGCTCACTCTGGCCCGCCAGGTGTTCGCGCACGAGCTCGACGAGTGTGGGGGCGGCGGACGGCGCGGCCGCTGCCGGGGCAGCCTTCTTCTTGCTGGTGCGCTTCCGGGCGACGGCACCGGTCTTCTTGTCCTTCGCAGGCTTGGCCGCGCTCGCT
Organism: Streptomyces cinnabarinus; assembly: GCF_027270315.1. NCBI lineage: Bacteria > Bacillati > Actinomycetota > Actinomycetes > Kitasatosporales > Streptomycetaceae > Streptomyces > Streptomyces cinnabarinus. Next base: position 8,736,568 of record NZ_CP114413.1, read on the forward strand.
CGCTTGGTGCGCGGAGCGGGCACCGTCGCGGCGGGCTGGGCTTCGGGTGCGGAGGGCGTTGCCGAAGCACCGAGCGCCTGCTGAATGCTCACCAGGACGGTGTGATCCTGCCGCAGGGCAGCCAGCTGAGCCTGCAGCGCTTCGATCTCGCCGCCAAGGCGCTCCTGCTCTTTGAGGTTCCGCTCAAGGTCGCCGGCCACTTGGGCGTTGTACTGCGACGTCAACTCGCTGGGTTCGACGGTGCTTTCGGACATGGTGCTCACATCCTTGCTCGGCGCCGAGGCTACGCGATGCAGCGAGCCAACGGCGTATGCGAAATCTAACGCGTGTGTCTGTTCTGCCTGGTCTCATGTCAGCAGCGGCAGTTACTGCCGCACAGGGTGTCGTAGCGATAGTACGGAAGACACCTGTGTTCGTCTCCGCGCCATCACTCGGACACCTGTGTCGGCGTGGCTGGTTGTTTCAACTGCGCGGGCGGTCAGGCGTGTTCTGTGGGGAACTCCTGGGTGCCGAGTACGCGCAGGAGGTCGAGTCGTTCGCGGGTCTCGTCGTCCGCCGGTGTGAGGACGAGGAGCTGCTGGCCCTGGTCGGGGGTGACCAGCGTCTCGCAGTCCATCAACAGGCGGCCTACCCGCGGGTGAAGGAGGGTCTTGCGGTCGGCGCGCCGGACTCCCACCTCATGTTCGGCCCACAGACAGCGGAAGTCGGCGCTCGCCGCGTGCAGCCGCTCGATGAGTCCGGTGACCGTGGGGTCGCCCGAGCGGCGCCCGGCGGCCGCGCGCAGATCGGCCACGAGCTGACGTGCGTGGCGCTCCCGCTCCTCGGGCGGACAGACGGCGCGGGTGGCGGACTCGGTGAACCAGCGGTGCACGAGATAGCGCCGGTCGCCGGAGAAGGCGGTGTGATCGCCCATCAGGAGGACGGCTGTGCGGTTCTGGGCGAGGATCTCGCCGAGGTCGGACAGCACAAAGGCCGGGGTGTCGCCGAGCAGGTCGAGCATGCGGATCAGTCCCGCGCGGGCCAGGCGGGCCACTCCGTCGGCGGGCGGGGGCCGGTGGCCGGCGAGATGGAACAGGTGGTCACGCTCGTCGTCGGACAGGCGCAACGCCCGGGCCAGCGCGCCGAGGAGCTGGGGCGAGGGTTGGCTGCTGCGGCTCTGCTCAAGGCGTACGACGTAGTCCACCGACACACCGGCGAGCATGGCCACCTCTTCCCGGCGCAGGCCGGTGGTACGGCGGCGGGGGCCCTCGGTGAGACCCACCTCCGCCGGGCGGATCGCCTCGCGGCGGCGGCGCAGGAAGTCGGCGAGCTGGTCACGCTGCATGCCTCATGGTCCCTCGCGGCGAGCGTGCCCAGCCAGGGAGTGGCTCTCCCATGATGAACGCTCCGCTACTCCGCACAACAGGCGCGGACGCACAGTGGGGGGACAGGCCGACGACGTAAGGAGAACGTGATGCAGACACGAACCCTGGGCAGTACCGGCCCGGCCGTCTCCGCGCTGGGCCTGGGCGCGATGGGCATGTCGGGCGTCTACGGGCCGGCCGACCGCGCGGAGAGCATCGCCACCGTGCACGCCGCGCTGGAGGCGGGCATGACGCTGATCGACACCGGTGACTTCTACGCCATGGGCCACAACGAGTTGCTGCTCGCCGAGGCGCTCCGCGGCCGCCCGCGGGACAGCTACCGGCTGAGCGTCAAGTTCGGCCTGCTGCGTGGGCCCGGCGCGCGGTTCGGCGGGCACGACTGCCGTCCCGAGGCGGTGAAGAACTTCCTGGCGTACTCGCTGACCCGGCTGGGCACCGACCACATCGACATTTACCGTCCCGCCCGGCTGGATCCGGCGGTACCCATCGAGGAGACGGTGGGCGCGGTCAAGGAGATGATCGACGCGGGCCACGTACGGCACCTCGGCCTCTCGGAGGTCGACGCGTCCACGATCCGCCGGGCACACGCCGTGCACCCGGTCGCCGACGTGCAGATCGAGTACTCGCTGATCTCCCGAGCGGTGGAGGCGGACGTTCTGCCGGTGCTGCGGGAACTGGGCATCGGCCTGACCGCGTACGGCGTCCTGGGCCGCGGGCTCATCTCCGGGCACTGGTCCGCCGCCCGGAGCAGCGCCCCGGGCGACAGCCGCGCCGTCAGCCCGCGCTTCTCCCACGAGAACGTGGCACACAACCTCGCCCTCGTGGAGGCGCTGCGCCGGGTCGCCGACGCGAAGGGGTGCACCGTAGCCCAGTTCGCCATCGCCTGGGTGGCCGCGCAGGGCGAGGACATCGTGCCCCTGGTCGGCGCCCGTACCCGCGCACGGCTGGCCGAGGCGCTGCCCGCGCTGGACCTGAACCTCACCCCGGACGACCTCGCCGAGGTCGAGAAGGCGGTACCGCGCGGCGCGGTGCGCGGCGACCGATACCCGTCCGCGTTCATGTCCGGCCTCGGCGTGGGCAACTGAGTCCGGCCCATCGAGCCGTACGGGGCGAGCGGACGGTCAGTCCTCCAGGCGGACCGGCATCACCATCGAGAAGGTGTCCTCGTCGTCGGGCCGGCGGATCGCGATCGGCGCGGTGGGAGCGCCGATCTCCAGAATCAGCCGCTCCCGGGCTCCGGCGGCCAGGGCGTCCAGCAGGAACTCACGGTTGACCGCAACGCGGTTCGGGGCGTCGTCGTCACCGTCAGAGCAGAGGGTCACCGAGCCGCCGTCCTCGACCTTGAGCACGCTGAGGTCGTGCGCTCCGGCCTCATCGGAACGGACCGGACCGGTCTCCAGGGCCTTCCGGAAGGCCGCCACCTCGACGACGGTGCGGCGCTCCGCGGCCTGAGGGAGGAGACGCCGGTAGTCGGGGAAGTCGTGGTCGAGACACTGCCCGGCCGCCTGCCGGTCCCCGGCCCCCAGCGTCACACGGTCACCGTCGACGGAGAGCCGCACGGGTCCCGCACCGTCCAGCAGCGCCCGCATCGCGTCGACGAGCGGCGTGGGCACGATGACCTGCACACGGCCCCCGCCGTACCCGGTGACACCGGCCCGGGCGACAGCCATCCGGTACCGGTCGGTGGCCACGACGTGGAGGCCCTCGCCCTCGATGTCGAACAGGACCGCACCGAGCATGGGCAGCTCAGGATCGGTACTCGCAGCGAACCGAACCGTGTCCAGCGCGGCCGCCAGCTCGGGCGCGGCGACGGACAGCCGGACGGTGGCGATGCGGAGCGAAGTCATGTCATTCTCCCGGTGATCGAGTAGTGCTCGGAGCGCGGAGAACTCACTGCGGGCGTCGGACAGTCCCTGTTCGAGGCGGCGCAGGTGCGCCTTGAGTAGCTCTCGGACCAGATCGGTGTCCGCGCCGGACCAACTGGCCAGCACCAGCCGGATGTCGGCCAGCGGCATCCCGGCCCGGCGCAGGCGGGCCAGCAACCGGGCCTCGTCGAGCTGCTCGGGTTCGTACCACCGATAACCGCTCACCGGATCCACCCAGGCCGGGACCAGCACACCGGCACGGTCGTAGAACCGCAGGGCGCTCACGCCCAGGCCGCTGTCGCGGGCCATCTCGCCAATGCTGCGCATGTCGTTCTCCACGCCCTGAACTCTGGACCTTGCACAAGGTCGAGGGTCAATCAGGCTCTGGCGCCGATCGGACCTTGGAAGTGCCCGGGTGGTGCTGCTCGCGCCAGGCCCGGGGCGAGATGCCGTAGGTCTGCTTGAACACCTTGCTGAAGTGGGTCGCGTCGACGAAGCCCCAACTTCGGCTGATCGCCCCGATGGTTCGCAGCCTGCCGTTCGGCCCGGCCAGCTCGCGCCTGCACTCGGCCAAGCGGTGCGAGCGGATCCAGTCCCCGAGACTGATGCCCGACCGGGCCAGCACCGCGTACAAGTGCCGTACCGAGATGGTGTGTGCGGCGGCGATGTGCGCGGCCGACAGGTCGGGGTCGGACAGGTGCGTCCGGATGTACTGAGTGATGCGCAAGCTGAGGGTGGCCTCCAACGGCACTTTGGCCACGCCGGAGTTGCCCATGTGGGAGGCCACGACAGCGCGGATGAGTTCAATGCTGGGTTCCACGACCGCCGCTGCCTGGGAGCCTTCGTGCAGCTCCTCGGTGACGGCCAGTTGGGAGAAGTACGTGAAGGCGAGGCCGGCGACGGGGTTCTGGGAGTCCATGCGCACCGCGGTGGCGTCTCGCAACAGCCGCTCGGGGAGAGCGAGCGCCGCACGGGGGATGCGGAAGAAGTGGTGGTCGACTCCCTCGTCGAAGACAAGTGTGTAGGGAGCGGCCGACTCGTAGACGGCGAAGTCGCCAGGCCGCAGCAGGCACTCGCGACCGTTCTGCACGACCAGGCTGTTGCCCGACACCTGAAGGCCCAGGAAGACGGCCGGCTCCTCGTCCACCCGGGCCAGCCGCTGCGTCCGTTCCACGGTGGCCGCGGTGGACCGTGCCGAGAGGACCGTCATGGGTCCCATCGCGCCGAGCTTCATCTGGGCCGAGATGTCCCCGGCCGGACGATGATGATCGATGTCCACCGCGACGACGGATTCGCACACCGCGTGCCGGATGAACTCCTCACGGTCCTGCGGCGGTATCAGCGTGGTGTCGAGGACAGGGCTCATCGAATGGGCCTACGTCCGTACTGGCCACCGGGCCGAAGTGGCAACAACGTCTTGCCCTGCTCCCGCACGACCCACCCCTCAGCCAAGAACGCTCTCAACATCAGCTTGGCAGGGGTGTGTTACGGCGCACAACGACCTTCCCGGGCCGGAGTTGGTCGCGCTGATCAGGATTCGGGGCAGAGCGTCTTGCGCAGCCCGGTGTTGATGTGGCTTCCGTCGTCATCGGTCAGCGTGACGCCGGCGTAGGAGAACCGCTGTGCGGCACTGTGGTCCGGGTTGGCGGCGCCGCCGTCGAGGGCCGCGCACTGGTTGCGGGCCGCGTCGATGGCCTTGGCCTCGTCGTGGGTGAGGGTGGCGTTGACGTCCATGATGGCGGCGAGTACGGCGTCTCGCTCCGCGCCGGTGGGCTCGGGCGGCAGGTCGGCGCCCGGGGCGGTGTCACTGTCGTCCGCGGCGCTCGATGTCTCGGGCGCGCTGCTCTGTGTGGTGTCGGCCTTGCTGTCGCTGTTGCCGTCGTCGCTGCCACAGCCAGACACGGCGACGGCGAGTATGGCGACGACGGCCGCCGTGGTGGTGCGGATGCGCATGGTTCCCCTCAAGGGCGACGGAGTTGCGTTGCAGACCTTAGGGCGAACGCGGCACCCGGACTTTGTCGTCCGTGCGGGAAACCTTGTCAGCTGTGCACGATCGACGGCTACCGCTCTGCCGACACCTCGGCCTGGCGGAGACCGCGGAACACCGCAGGGGTCGTCCAGCCGCGCAGCGTGGCGTGAATCGTCGAGTGGAACGCGGCCTCGGCCGTGACGGTGTCGAGGGCACCGGCCAGTTCGAGGGTCACGAGCCCGTGCAGGGCAGCCCAGATCGACAGGGCGATCGACGTCGCGTCGCCGACGAGGACGGACGCTGTCTTGGCGCGGTCGATCGCCGCGAGGAGCGGACGCATCGGGTCAGTGACACCGACCTCCCCCGACGGGTCGAAGGACTGCACCCCACCGAACAACACCGTGTAGAGGTGGCTGTGTTCGCGCCCCCACTGACGGTAGGCGGCGGCCAGCGCGTAGAGGTCGGCGAGCGGATCCGCGGAGGTCGGCACCGCTGACACGTCCCGGAACAGGCCGCCGACGGCTCTGTCTCGCACCGCCCTGATCAGCCCGTTCTTACCGCCGAACAAGGAGTACACCGCCGTCGTGGACGCCTCGGCGGCGGCGGCCACGGCGCGGACGGTGACCGACTCCCGCGGCTGGGTGGCGAGCATCTCGCTCGCGCACACCACAAGCCGCTCTTTGACTGCTTCGTCGTTCGTTCTCGGCCTACCCACGGTCAGCAGCCTACCCGCTCTGATAACGTCGTTTTGAAACAGCGTTCTGAAACGGCTGGAGGTTCGCCATGCCCACACCCGTCATACGTCTGCTCCGCCTCACCGGACGCTTACTGCTGGCACTGACGGCCATCGCGGCGCTGATCGTCGTCTTCCTCGCACTGATCGCCCTCACGGACGGGGCAGGCGGGGGCCTTGCCGCATGGCTGACGACCCTTGGCGTCGGCGCGGGCCTCGCCATGTGGCGGGCGCGGCACCGCACTTGGCCGACCCGGCTCATCCCGTTCCTGCCGGTGGTCGTCGCGGCAGCGCTGACGGCCACGGTCTGCATCCCGACGGTCCCGACGACCCGTCAGTACCCGCCCGCTCTGCCCTTCGTGACCACGCAGCACTGGAACCTCTCCACAGGCAGCCGGGTAGCGGTGTACCACTACCGGCCCGCGAAGTCCGGCCCCCGGCATCCCGTCCCGCTCGTGTACCTGAACGGCGGACCGGTCCGCGGCATCTCGGTGCTCGACCACCGTTTCCTGCAACTCCTGGCACGCCAGGGCCACGACGTCTACGCCTATGAACAGGCCGGTGGCGGACGCAGCGACCTGCTCCCCATGGACCAGTACTCGATCTCCAGGTCGGTCCGAGACCTCGCCGCCTTCGTCGACCGCCTGGACAAGGGAAAGGTCGATATCCTCGGCTTCTCCGCGGGCGGCTCCGTGCTCACCCGGGCGTTGGCCGAACCACGCGTCGCCGCACGCATGAACCGGGCCATCATCGCCGAGCCCGGCCCCATGGACGGCCCCACCGCACACATCAGCGGGCACAAGGGCCGCGAATCCGCGCGCGGCCTCGCACCGGCCATGACCGGACCACGCTCGACGCACGTCCCCCGGTACGCCGTGGCCTTCGGCCTCATGCGCCTGGGACTCCTCACCCCCGACACCGGACTGATCGGCCAGGCCGAGGGCGACAACGCCTTCACCGCCGCCGACCTCGGCAGCGACACGGCATCCGCCTACTGCGCACGCGACGCCGACCGCATCCCGACCGAGGACACGGAACAGAACTTCTCCTTCAGCCCCGCCGCCAGCCTCCGCATCCAGCAGACGGTCAAGGACTCGCCCTCCATCGCCCCACAACTGAAGCGCTCCACAACCCCCACGATGCTGATGATCGCCGAGTGCTCATCCCAACTCCGCCAATGGGCAACCGCCATCCTCGCCCACGACCCCGCCGTCCAGCGCACGCAGTACATGCCCGAAGTCGGCCACCGCATCTGGAACGGCCTCGACGACAACAACGCCCGAGCCGCCGCCGTCATCACGGCGTTCCTCCAGGACAAGCCGGCCCCGCTGCCGAACTACCCGACCCGCGACGAGATCCCGGCCTTCCTGCGGGACCACAAATAGGGCCCGTGCATCCAGTCATCGGCAACGGTGTCCGGAGGTAACCACAACGAAGCCGCCCTGCCAGGTGCCTCAAGGCTCGTCGGCACTCAGGGGATTGCCCTGACACTGGATGCAAGGCTGTTGGCCAGAGCGTGGAGGTCCCTTGCTCATGTTGAGTCTGGTCCGGATGGCCGACCACCGTGATTAGGCCACAGCTCGGATGTTGGTCCAACTGAGCGGCATCTCGGCTGATTTGGGCATCTGTAGCCGACCGAAGGGGCTGGGGCTGTCCGCCCATGGCGGGGTACAGGGACAGCCAGCAGCCTGCTGTCGGACTACGGCGGGAACCGGCAGCAGAGGCCTAGCCGGACTCACAGGCTTCGGTGACAGCGGCAGTCGCAGCGCAACGTCATGGTGGGCGCCTCCCACGACGGGGCGCCCTCACGCTTGATGACCCGCGGACCGGCATACAGCCGGCACATGCTGCGCCGGCACTCCCCCGGCAACTCGGCCGTGGCGCGCTCGCGCTTCACAGTGGCAGGTCGGCAAGCGGTGTGAGGTTGTGCCTTCCGAGACACGGCGGGCAGGCGTACAGGCCCGCGCCGGGCCCGGAGCCCTGCTCGATCACGCGCACGAGGCGGACGCCCCGCGCGAAGTTCTTGTGCCAGGCACAGAACCCATAAGCGGTGGGGGTGTTGGCGGTGCCCGCGGACTGCGTACTCTCGGCCATGTCGACTCCCATCAGTCGGCCACGCCCGGGGCCGTTCGCGCGGCCGCCGGGGTGACTGTCCTGGCCAGCGTCCTGTGACTCCTGGTGTCGACTCGATCCCCTACCGGCAATCTCACCGTGGGTTGGAATCCCACCCCCGTCCGCGATACCGGGGGCTGCGCCATGGGGGCCGCGCTGGAGCCGATCGAACTGCCCGACTGGGCATGGGAACGCGCCGAGTACGCCAGGCCCTGAGAGACCGCGACATGGGCGCCGTGTTCCGGCACGCGCAGCAGTACGCCGGCGCCAGCCAGGCCCGTATCGCCACCGCCACGGGCATGACGCAGGCCCGCGTCTCCGAGCTCATGAGCGGCCGCTGTGAGGTGACGCGGCTGGACGTGTACGAGCGGATTGCCGACGGCCTCCACATGCCCGACGACGCCCGACACCTCCTCGGCCTGGCCGCGGGGCGGGAGAAGCGGGCAGGCGGGGCCGCGTTCGACCTGGCCACGTTCCCGGAAGTGGTGCGTGTGTACGCCGCGCAGAACTCGGCATCCGAGGAGATCCAGCAGCAGGCCCGCGCAGCCACGGAGTTAGACGTCCTCGCGGTTTCGGGGGTCTCGGGTTGATCGGCCTCAACGACAGCCTGCTGCGCGCCTGTCTGCCGCGCGAGCAGGGTGGCAAGGGCCTCCGTGTTCGGGTCGCGCTCCTCGACCCCGACAGCGACGCCCTGGCGCGCCGCGCGGCGGAGATCGGGGAGTCCGCCGAGTCCCTCGCCGGCGGTGTGCGGCTCACCGAGGCGCGGCTGCGGGAGCTCGCCGAGGTCGGCGATGTCGGCGTGTGGCGGTACCGGATGCTGCCGACGTGGCGACTCATCCGCGCCGACGGGACCATGTTCGTCGGCGCGTTCGACGCGGGGTGGGAAGGGCACGAGAGCGCGCTGTACAAGGTGATGGAGATGCCGCACGGCCCGCTGTACCGGGGCTTTAGGCGGATGTTCGAGGAAGTCATCGACGGCGCGGAGCGCACCATCTGACGAGGAGGGAACCGCAGGTGATCGAGGCGGAGTTGAAGGCGCGCGTGCACGCCCCCGAAGCTGTGATGCGGCAGCTGGACGAGCGAGCCACCGCTCGGGTCGAGGTGTACCGCGATACCTACTACGACCGGCTGGACGGCTCGCTGGAGAAGGCAGGCGAAGAACTGCGGGTACGGACCGTGCACGGCGTGGACGGCACGCGGACCGTGCTTACGCACAAGGGCGCTGCGGTTGACGCCGAGTCCGGGTCGAAGCCCGAGCACGAGGCCCGCGTCGAGGACGCCGACCAGGCGCACGCCATCCTCCGCGGGCTCGGTTATGCGGAGCTGATCGCGTTCGAGAAGCGGTGTCGGAACCATGACTTCACCGCGCACGGTCGGCAGATGCTCGCCACGCTCGTATGGGTGCCCGAGATTGACGGCACATTCCTGGAGGTCGAGACCCTGGTTGACGAGGACGATGTGTCCGCGGCCCTCGACGACATCCGCGCAGTGCTCGCCGAGTTGGGCATCGGCACGGCGGATCTGACCCTGGAGACGTACACGGGAGCAGTCGCGGCCCAACGGGCGGTCTGACCCAGGCTACGGTGCCCGGTCCTTGAGGGAGGGCCGGGGTGAGCGGCCGAAAGTAGTGAAGTTGGTTCGCGCTGGGCTTCCTCAAGCATTTGGTCCTTGGCCCTGACTTCCCGCACCAAATGTCACAGCAGGGACGTCCTCTGCAACGACGCGCCCGAAGATGTAGGACACCAGAGCCCCCGCAGCGTGCTCTGACGTGCAGCGTCAGCAAGTCGGCCTGCCTTCCTCGGCATAGCGTGCCAGTCCTTCCGCCATGCCCTGCATGAACTTCTGGAGATAGCGCGGCATGACCCAGCGCAGCAGCCAGCTCGTCCGGTACTCGCCGGACCAGGAGATGACTGTGCCTGAGTTGGATGTCGGCCTCAGTTCGATGCGCGCGTGGTAGTCGTGCAGCGAGGAGTTGAAAGCACCTTCGTAGGCCAAGAGGCGGCGCTCGACCTTCTCGGTGAGCCGTTCCCCGGTCACGCTGCGGCCCGTCCGGAAGGCCCGGACGGCACCGATGCCGTCGTCGCCGCCTGGGTCGAGGCCCACCGACCGTGCCGTGTCCAGGCTGTCGACCTTTGACCACAGCGGCCAACTGGCGGCGTCGACCAGCAGCTTCCAGACATCCTCCGGAGAGGCGCTGGTGGTCACCGTGACGTGGTACGTGGGCATGGTGGAACCTCCTACGTGGTGAGCGCGACGGCGTGAGTTCTGAGGGCTTGACCGATATGAGCTGACCGTAGATCAACGGCCGGTGACGCCGTCAATCAATTCGCGGAGGATGTCCGCGTGCCCCGCGTGACGGCCGGTCTCCTCGATCATGTGGGTGAGGGCCCAGCGGGTGGTGGGAGCGGGGCGGTTCGACTCCGGGCGGGGGAGTGGTGCGCCGAGGTCGGTGCACTTGTCGAGCACCTGGTTCGCGCGCTGCACCGCGTCCCGATAGTGGGCCACGACATCGGCCACGCTGTCCGTGGGCGCGGGCTGGAAGGTCGCCTTCCAGTTGGTGATGTCGTCCCCGAGGAACAACGCCCGCTCGACGAAGGTCAGATGGTTGAGCAGGCCGAGCAGGTTCGTGCCCGACGACACCGCGGCTGTGCGCACCTGTGGTTCGGGAGCGCCGTCGACCTTCGCGGCGATCGACGTCCGGAGGTAGTCGAGGAATCCGCGCAGGACCTCGGCCTCGCTGTTCGCGGTGCGGGGCGGTGGGGTGTCGCGGCGGCGGTTGCGGTGAGTGGAGCTGGGCATGAGGGGGCTCCTTGCCTTCGCAGGACGGGCCGCGGATTCAGGCGGTGCGGCGGATCAGGAGGATGTGGTCGGTGACCTCGGCGGTGCGCCCGCCCGGGCCTGTCGCGATCCGCTGTGGTGTGTCGGCCCGTTCGACGGTCCACGTGGCCGGGTCCAGAGCGATGTCCGCGGCGACCTCCCACGGGCTCGGATAGTGGATGTCGGGGTCCTGGTTCCAAGACCACGGCGCGGCCGAGCCGTGGTCGACGACCAGCAGCCGTCCGCCTGTGCGCAGTGCGTGCGCCGCCGTGCGCAGGACTGCTGCCCGGTTCAGGTCGTAGGGGGTGTGCAGGTAGTGGGCGCAGATCAGCTCGAACTCGCCGGACGGGAAGGACTTCTGCAAGTCGTGCCGCAACGCGGTGACGCGCTCGTTCAAGCCGTGTGCGCGGGCGAGGTTGGCGAGCCGCTCGACCGCCACGGCGGAGATGTCGGTGGCTGTGACGCGCCACTGCTGGCGGGCGAGCCACAGCGCGTCTCCGCCGTCGCCGCATCCCAGGTCCAGCGCGTCACCGGGCGGCAGGCCCGCCACCGTCTCGGTGAGGCGGACGTTCGGCTGAGGGGCGTCGCCTATCGCTCGGTCCGCGTAGATGCCGTCCCAGAACGAGGCCGCTTGGGTTGTGCTCATCGGGGGCTCCTTGTGTCGGCAGGCCCTCAGTCTTGCGAGCCGCCCGGAGCGTCGGCACGGAATCTTGCCGTTATGGCAAATGAGCGGGAAGGCACGTGACCCGGCGGCTCAGCACAACCGGCCGGCGGAGGAACCGAACACCACCCCCGTCAATGTCTGGTTCACATGGCCCAGCCAGCTCTCGCCGTAGGTATGGAAACCGGCGGTGGGGATCCCGTCGAGGGCGGTGGGGAATGCGGGGGAGAGGCCCTTGGCGTCCATCTCCAGGCGCCGGAACCCGCAGTTGAACAGCACGGCACCGGCGGCCCCGCCGAGGTCCAGACGCGCCCGGCGCAGCACGGCACGGGTGTCGGTCAGCAGGTCGCCCGAGCGCATGATCTCCACCTCCATGCCGGGCATGATCTGTGCCCAGAAGTGCAGGCCGCCGCCCGGGGCGACCGCCTGGGGTGTCCGGATCCAGGGGTGGTTGTCGATCATCAGCCCCACCGGGCGGTCCATGAAGACGTCGACGTCCAGTGCTGTCACCGCGAGGCCGACCGCGTCGGCGTAGGCCTCGGCGGCCGGGCGTCCGTCGAACTCGTGGACCAGCCGCGAGGCGGGGTCGGCGCGGGTCACCCGGAGCACCTGGCCCGTCGGGGTGAAGGAACACGTCTTGACGACCCGGTACGGCGCCGCGCTGCGGCACACCATCAGCGCCACACCCTCGTACGACACGTCCGCGCCCACAGCCACCCAGGTGGACCGGAGAGCGAAGTCGTCCCCGGCCGAGCCGCCGACGAAGTCGAGCAGCGGCGCCGCGTTGCCCAGCATGTCGTTGACCTCCTCCTCGGCGCCGCGCACACCGTCGATCAGTACGAACCCCACGTGCCGGGCCGTGTCGAGGTGACGCAACTGGCTGTGGGTGAGTCGTTCCAGGGCGCCGAGCGCGGCCGCCGTGCCCCGGCCGGGATCCTCACCCAGGTCGCCCAGCGCCGCCGCTGCGTGCGTGACCACGTCGTCCGGCAGTACGACCGCCGAGATGCCGCCCGTGCCGTTGCGCAGGTCGGTGAACTCTCCGGCCGTGGAGCATCCGATCGCCACCGTGTGGGGGAAGTGGGCGGCGATGGCCGGGGCGAGCACGGTGGGGTCGTAGGAGCTGGAGGCGAAGTAGAGCAGCGCGGTGGCGCCGCGTCCCGTCAGGCCGCGTTCGAGCTCGGTGACCAGTCGGGTGACCGCCCTGTGGACGGGGCCGGTGGCGTGGGCGCGGACGACGCCGGAGCGCGGGGGTGAGGTGTGGTTCATCGGTTCGCCTTGCCGAAGAGTTGTCTGCACCGCCGCAGCAGGCCGTCGGCCGGGGCGGTGGGTGGGGTGGCCGGTGCGGCAGGGGGCTTCTCGGCACCGGGACCGGAGGGGGAGGGTGCCGTGCGGTGCCGGTACGGTCCGGTCAGCAACGGGGTTACGGAGGGCAGCGAGTAGCCCAGCACGAGCAGGATGTCGAGCACGTTGCGCACCACCGCCGGGTCGGCGTTCTGGTCCGGGCGTGGGTTGCGCAGGTCCGCTCCGGTGCGCAGGGCGACCCGGGTACAGATCGCGGCCAGGGAGGACTCCTCGCCCGGGAAGAGCCGGGCGCGCAACTCCGCGAGCACGGCTCCCAGTGACGCCGAGGGCGTGCCTTCGGCACCCGCCGGATCCGGTACGTCCGGACCGGACTTGGCCTGCGCGGCTTGCGAGCCAGAGGCCAGACTGCCGCTGAGCCACGTGTAGTAGGCCACCCAGTGGGAGCTGAGTGCCGACCCCCAGTCCTCCCCGTGAAGCGCGTGCGCGGCGTCCAGCAGAGCACGGCCGCACGGGCGGTACCAGACCACCGGGAAGCCCAACTGCCGGTGGGAGGCGCCGATCCGGCCCAGGGTCGCTTCGACCACCTCGGGGGTGTCCTGGGTGAGCGCCGCCCACAGCACCGAGCGCACCAGGCTGTCGCAGAGCGGCCGCCCGCCGTGCGGGGTGAGCTTGCGTATCTCCGGCAGGATCTCGGCCAGAGAGGCGTAGTAGTGCTCGGCGAACTCGCCCTCCCTGCGGAAGAGCAACTGGCACGAGAACTGCACCGAGCGCAGGATCTCGGCGGACGGCCGAACCGGTCGGCGAGCGTGCGGCGGTGAGTGGGAGGCGTCGATCACACCGGTTTCCAAAGGGAGCGGGCGAGCTGGCGGACCCGTACGGCGGGTTCAAGAACAGGAGGGGAGAACTGTGCACCACCCGGCGCCCCGGTAACTGTCGCAATGTGAGACAACCCATCCGTCTGCATCCGTCAGCATCCGTCAGCGTGGGCACGGACACCGGTGCCCCCGGTCCGGGACGCCGTCACCGTGTCCGTGTCGTCGATGCCCAGGGCCCGTATGCGCCGGTAGAGGGTGGCACGGCTCATCCCTAGCCTCCGCGCGGCGTGCACCTTGTTGCCGGAACAACCGCGCAGGGCGGCGAGGATCGTCTCGTACTCGGCACGCTCCACCAGACTCAGGTGCCTTGTCCGTGCCGCCTCCCGCAGCATCGGGGGCAGGTCCGCGCGGGTGATGTCCCCCGCCGACCGGTGCTCCAGTACCTGCCGCAGCACCTCGCGCAGTTCATGCAGGTTGCCGGGCCAGGGATGGGCGGCCAGCGCCTCCAGCGCCTGCGGGGTGAACCGCACCCGCGCCTCCGGATACAGGCGATGGACGAACGACCGCACCAGGGACGGGATTTCCTCGCGGCGCGCCCGCAGCGGGGGCAGCTCGATCCGCGCCAGGCAGCGCGCGGCCAGCGCGGCGTGCTCGGGTGCGAGATCCGCGAGCGGGGCACTGGTCAGCACGGTCCAGACCCGCTCGGCCGACAGCAGCCGCGCGACCTGGGCGACCAGGGGCGGTGACAGCAGATGTACGTCCTCCACCACGACGACCTCGGGGCTCTCGGCCGCGACCTGCCGGACCAGGTCCACGGCGTCCGCGCGCAGCAACTCCACCGTGTCCCACCGACGTACGACCTGCCCCTCGGCCAGCGTCGCCACGGTGGTCGAGCGCCCGGTGCCGGGCTCCCCGCAGACCAGCACAGGCCGGCGGGACCCTCGGTGACCGGCGATGTCCCCGGCCGCCTCCACCCGGATCCAGCCCATGCGCTCGCCGGCGCGCGGCACCCGCGGCCGGGGGCTCGCCTCGTCCGTGAGCTCGGCCAGCACCCCGCCGGTCCCCGGCACCGCCCGCAGGGTCACGCTCACCGATCGCCCGGAGGACAGCTCGACCTCCCGCCGGACGGAATGATCACGCGCCGGCAGGTCGGCGGCCAGGCCGCGCAGCACCGCGTGATCGCAGGGGTCCAGGAGTTCCATGGCCTTGGCGCTGGCCATGACGACCCCCTCCGCGAACGCGGCCACCGCACGCCGCCCGCCTGCCGCGGCCGTCTGGTAGGCGGCCAGCAGCCGCTGCTCGGCTTCTCGCGCACCCAGCAGCAGCTGGCTCTCGATCTCGCGGGCCGCGCGCGCGAGGAACGGGCCCAGCAGCGGATTGGCCAGGTGCGCGGGACAGCTGATGTCCAGCACACCCTCCAGTCGGCCCGTGACGCGGCTGATCAGCGGGTGGCCGTAGCAGGAGAAGCCCTTGAACGACTCGATGTAGTGCTCCTCACCGAGCACCGCGCACCCGCGCCGCAACTCGAAGGCCGTGGCGATGGAGTTGGTGCCGGTGGTCTCCTCCAGGAACAGGCTGCCGATGGCGATCCCCGCCCGGTCGAAGGCGGTTTCCAGCCGCCGCTCGCCGAACCGCCGCGCGATGATGCGTGCCCGGCTGTCGGCGAGCAGAATGCCGAATCCGGTGTCGGCCAGCTCCAGGGCCAGTTGGTCCAGCACCGGCGCGGCCGCGATCTGGAGCCTGCCGCGTCGGTCGATGTCCATGGACGCTTCCAGGCGCACTCCCGAGTCCGGCCGCAGCCCGCTCATCAGTGACCGCCGCCAGGACTGGGATATCTCCGGCCGGAGCCGGGCCGCGGTGATGAAAGAGTCGTCCGGATCTGCCATGCGTTCCTCCGCTCACGGTCCCGCCACCTCGCATTGTCACCGGATGCCGAGCTGCGAGAGCTGCTCCAGCCTCTCCAAACGGAGAGGGGGAAATCGGGGCGCGGCTGCGCACTCGGCACGGCCCGCGGACGTGAACCGCCTCTCCAAGAGGGGGTGTTGAGGGAAACAGGCGGCGTGAAGAATCGCGCTCCGCACCGAAGGCCGGTGGCTGGGCCGCGGGCCCACCCGACTCCGCCTCGGTGTCTTCTTCCTCGATTCCCTCATCCTCTCCAGCACGGGATCCCATGATCATCGACAAGGCATCCGCACCTGCCGTGACACCGGCCCGGAGGCGCGCCTCATGAGCTACGACGCATTTCAGCCCCGGTCGGCCTCGGCCCGGGACGACCTGGCCGCCCCCCGGCCCACGACGCCACCACCGCCCTCCTTCGCTCAGATTCAGGCCGGTCCGGCGATCGCGACACTGCGCGGGGCGCGTCGCCCCGCCGTCGCCGTCCTGGGCGCCGTCCTCGGGCTCTACCTGCTGAACCCCCTGCTCGCCGTCGGCGCGCCCGGTCTCGTGGCCGTCCGGCTGTTCGGCTCCGTCAACGTGGGCATGGCCCTGAGCCTGCTCCTCGGAGCGCTCAGCCTGACCGTGACGTACTGGCACGGGCGGCGTGCCCGCAGGTTCGATCCGTTGGCCGCCCAGGTCCGTGCCACCTTCGAGCGGGAGGAGGAGCGGTGACCGCGATCGAACGCCTGCCCGGTGGCGAGCACTCCTTCCCCGTCATCGCAGTCTTCATCGTCTTCGTCGTCCTCGCGATGTTCCTTGCACTGTGGCTCACGCCCGACCGGGACACCCCCAGCGACTACTTCGTCAGCGAACGGCGGCTGTCCGCCGTGCGCAACGGGTTCGCGATGTTCGGCGACTACGTCTCCGCCGCCACCCTCCTCGGCACGCCGGGCCTGATAGCGCTGACGGGCTACGACGGCATCGCCTATCTCACCGGTCCGGTCGTCGGATGTGTGATCCTCCTGTTCCTGGTCGCCGGACCGGTGCACAGCACGGGCCGGTTCACGCTCGGCGACTGCCTCGCCCAGCGGCTGAGACCGAGGCCGGTGTACACGGCGGCCAGCGTGTCCACGCTGGTGATCTGCCTGCTCTATCTGATCGTCCAGATGGTCGGCGCGGGGTCGATCGCGGCATCGATCCTCGGCATCCCCGGAGAACTGCCTCGTACGGCCGTCGTCTGCGCCCTCGGCTTCCTGATGATCATGTACGTGCTGATCGGCGGGATGCGCGCGACCACCGCGATGCAGATGATCAAGGCCGTGCTGCTGCTGGGCACGCTGGGGGCACTGGTCGTCTGGGTGCTGGGCCGCTTCGGTTTCGACCCGAGCGCCCTGCTCACGGCCGCGGCCGGGACGAGCGACCGCGGCGCGGACTTCCTGCGTCCGGGCGGGTACTTCGCGGGCGACACCGGCGGCCTCGACCTGCTCAGCCTGGAGCTGGCCATGGCGCTGGGGACCGCGGGACTGCCACATCTGCTGATGCGGCTGGGAGCGGTGCCCACGGCGGCGAAGGCCCGCAAGTCGGTACGGCTGATGACATGGCTGACCGGCGGGGCGTGCCTGATGGCGGGCGTGCTGGGCTTCGGCGCGGCCGCCCTGGTGGGCGGGCAGAGCATCGCGGCCGACAGCCCTGCGGGCAACACGGCCGTGCCCCTGCTGGCGGAGGTGCTCGGCGGCCCGCCGCTGGTCTCCATCGTCTCGTGCGTGGCATTCGCGACGATCCTCGCCGTGGTCGCCGGCGTCACGCTGGCCGCAGCGACGTCACTGAGCCACGACCTCTACGTGACGGTGCTCAAGCGCGGGGTCGCCTCGGAGAAGCGCGAGGTCCTCGTCGCCCGGCTCGCGGTCGTGGTCATCGGCGTGACCGCGACCGCGCTGTCCCTGTACGCCCAGAACGTCAACATCTCCTTCCTCGCGGGACTGGCCTTCGCCCTCGCGGCCTCCGCCAACCTGCCCGCGCTCGTCTACAGCATCTACTGGCCGCGGTTCACCACCAGGGGCGCCACCTGGAGCATCTACGGCGGCCTGGCCTCCTCGGTACTGCTGGTGGTGCTGTCCCCGGACCTGACCGGCTCCCCGACCGCGCTCCTGCCGGAGCTGGACATCGCCGTGTTCCCGCTGCACAACCCCGCCCTGGTCTCCGTGCCGATCGCCTTCCTCCTCGGCTGGCTCGGCTCGGTGCGTGACACCCGCGAGGCCGGCGGGGCGCGGTACGCGGAGGCGGAGGTGCGTGTCCTGACCGGCGCCCCCGGCCGGGACTGACCGCCACAGCCAAATGAAGAGCGGCCGCCATGGAAGCCATGGCGGCCGCTCTGTCGCTCAGGGGAGGTCAGCTCGCCGTCAGGGACGGCTCGTCATCGGCGTCGACCGTGGCCTGCGGCTGAGGCTCCGACTCCTGCCGGTAGGTCTCACTGAGCACCAGCACACACACGCAGGAGATCGCCGCGGCCGCGACCAGGAAGCCCGCCACGGGCACGAACGAGTCGTACTTCGCCTCCAGCCAGGTCGCGATGATCGGCGTGAAGGCGCCGCCCAGCATGATGCCGAGCTGGTAGCCGAGCGAGGCGCCGGAGTAGCGCACCCGGGCGGAGAAGAGTTCCGAGAAGAAGGCCGCCTGCGGGCCGTACATCGTGGCGAACAGCAGCTGCCCGACGACCAGGGCCAGGGTGACCAGCGGCCACTGCTCGGTGTTCATCAGCAGGAAGGCGGGGTACGCCCACAGTCCCATGCCGGCCGCGCCGGCCAGGTACACCTTGCGGCGCCCGACGCGGTCGGAGAGGGCTCCGAAGGCCATCAGCGCGGGGACCTGGAGTGCGGCGCCGACGAGGACCGCGTTGAGCAGGGTGCTCTTCGGCATGCCGAGGACCGTGGTGCCGTACGCCAGCATGTAGGTGACGAAGAGATAGAAGCCCGCGCCGACGACGACAACCGCCCCGGCCGCCAGCAGCACGTTCTTGGGGTGCTTGCGCAGTACCTCGACGATCGGGGAACGGGAGGTGCCGGACTCCTCGCGGTCCTCGCGTGCTTCCTGGCTGTCGGCGGTCTCCTCAAGCTTGAACTGGGCGAAGAGCGCGACCAGGACCAGGGCGATGCTGCACAGGAACGGCACCCGCCAGCCCCACGAGGTGAACTGCTGTTCGTCGAGCGTGGACGTGATGACGAGGAAGACCAGGCTGGACAGCATCAGCCCGGCCGGCACTCCCAGCTGCGCGAAACTGCCGTACAGGCCACGCCGCCCCCGCGGGGCGTTCTCGGTGGCGATCAGCACGGCTCCGCCCCACTGGCCGCCCACGGCGATGCCCTGCAGCAGGCGCAGGACGACGAGCAGCACGGGGGCGGCCGGACCGATGACGTCGTACGTCGGCAGCAGCCCGATCAGCGTCGTGGAGCCGCCCATCAGGAACAGGGCCGTCACCAGCGCGGGCTTGCGGCCCACCCGGTCGCCGAAGTGCCCGAAGACGATCCCGCCCAGCGGACGCGCCACGAATCCGATGGCGAACGTCATGAAAGCCAGCAGGGTGCCGACCAGAGGGTCGGATGCCGGGAAGAACAAGGTGTTGAAGACCAGCGCGGCGGCCGTTCCGTAAATGAAGAAGTCGAACCATTCGATGGCCGATCCGGCGCTGCTCACCGTGATGATTTTGGCGAGCGAGGTCGATTTCCCGGCGGCGCGGGAAGGGGGCTGGTGCATTATGCGACTCCGAACTGGGTGAGACGACGGGCTCGTCGCCTCTTTTCGGCGGGGGGTACGTCGAAGATGGAGTGTCGTGGGCCACAGCAACACCTCCAGTTGGAGAGGGAGGCCACTGGGCGGACCCTTGGCACGCCGTGCCGCTCCGCTCGAATTCAAAAAGGCGATCCATGGCCTACTGCCCTCTCCAACTGGGGGAACTCCGACCTTTCGATCCGGAACGGAGTGCCATACGTTGCTCCCCTCCTTCGTGTCCGCAGAAGGCGGGTCTCGAAATTCCGAAGGGAGCTGGCATCGTGTATTACGCGGGAGCGGTCAGAAACGCGCCGGTGTCGCGGGGTGAGGCGTCCGACGAGGAGTGGGGCGGCCCCGAGCTGTTCTTCCTGCGCTGCACCTGGTGCGGTACCGCCACCATCCGCCGGGCCGTGTGCCCGGCCTGCTGGTCCTCCGAGCTGGTGACGGAACGCAGCGAGGGCGTGGGCGTGGTCGCGTCCCGCCGGTCCGCCCCCGTGGAGCAGGGCGCCCTGTGGCCCGTGCGGATGAAGGAGGGGTTCGTCGTACGGTGCCGGGTCGAAGGCCCGCCGCACGCCGTGCGTCCCGGGGTTCAGGTCCGGCTCGCCGGGTCGGCCATCTCGTTCGTCAGCCCCGGGGGCCGGGTCATCCGCCACGAACCCCTGGTCCGCCTCCGCGTCGACGTCCCCCTCGACGGCTGGATCCGCGACGCGGGTTGAGCCCCGGCCCGGGACGGGTCCACTCTGGAGGCAGAAGGCGTGGGGGCTGGTCGTACGACGCGGACGGCAGGGCCCGGACATGGCGCGGAACGAGAAGACGGGTGACGGCGCGGCGGCATCGCCCGCTGTGGTGTGCGTGGACGCGCGAGGCCGGGTGACCGCCTGGGCGTCGGGCGCGCAGCAGCTGCTGGGACACCGCCCCGACGACGTCATCGGACAGGCGTACCCCGACCTCTTCGACGGGCCGATGCCGGACGCACTCGGCCACGCCCTCGCCGAGGGGCACGGGTGGAGCGGCCGCGTCGCACTGCGGCACCGGGACGGACGGCGCGTGGACGGCGAGGTGTACGCCGCACCCGTGCGCGACGCCGCCGGGGACACCTCATGGGTGGTGCTGATCGACGCGGCGCACGACGACGGGACGACGGCGCTCATGGGCGCGGCGCTCGACCAACTGCCCCTCGCAATAGGCGTGTTCGACCAGGACAACCGTATGGTGGGCGCCAACCGCGAGGCGTACCGGGCCATGGCGGTACGAGCCGAGGACGTACTCGGCCGCCGACTGGGCGAGGCCGGATTCGCGCCGCCCTACCGCCGCCTGGAACAACTGTCGGCCGAGGTGTTGCGCACCGGGGAAGCGGTCCGGGTACGCATCTCCGACCGTGCCCGGGACGAGGGCCGAGGACGCGTCTACGCCGATTTCGTCTCTCCCGTGAGAGACGCCGACGGCCAGGTGTGCGGTACCTCCATCGCCGCCCTGGACATCACCGAACAGGACCTGGCCCGGCGCAGGCTCGCCCTGATGAGCGCGGCCGGACTGGGTGTGGGAACCACGCTGGACGTCATCCGGACCGCGCAGGAACTGGCCGATGTGGCCGCTGAGCGGTTCGCCGACTACGTGGGCGTCGACCTGCTCGACAGCGTGGTCCGCGGCCTGCCGCCGGAACCGGCGGGCGCGCGTGCCACCGCGACCTACCTCAGGATCGCCCAGCAGTCGGTGCTGGACGGCTGCCCGGAATCGGCGATCCCGCTCGGACAGCCGGACCGCATCGGCCGGGACTCGCCCATGGAGCTGGCACTCAGCACCGGGCGCGCCCTGCGGCACCGCATCCAGGATCCCGACATGGCGCGATGGCTCGCCCGGGAACCCGCCCGCGCCGAGCGTGCCCGGGACTTCGGGATCCACTCGTACCTGGTGGCACCCCTGCTCGCCCGGGGCACCACCCTCGGTCTGGTGATCTTCCTGCGGCACCGCACACCCGAGCCGTTCGACGTGGACGACCTGCACCTGGCCGCCGAACTCGCCGCACGGGCCGCCCTGGCCATCGACAACGCGCGCCAGTACACCCTGCAACGCAACACCGCCCTCACCCTCCAGCACAGCCTGCTGCCCCGGCACACCCCTCGGCAGTCGGCCGTGGACCTCGCCTTCCGGTATGTGCCGGGCAGCTCCCAGGCCGGAGTGAGCGGTGACTGGTTCGACGCGATCCCGCTGCCCGGCGCGCGCGTCGCCCTGGTCGTCGGTGACGTCGTCGGCCACGGGGTGCATGCCTCGGCCGCCATGGGCCGGCTGCGCACGGCGGTCCGCACCCTCGCCGACCTCGACCTCCCGCCCGAGGAGCTCCTCACCCACCTGGACGACCTCGTGCTGCGGACCGATCCCGAGCAGGAAGCCCTGGGACCGACCCGCGCGGGCGAGGCCGGCGAGATGGGAGCCGGCTGCGTCTACGCCGTCTACGACCCGGTCGCGCGCACCTGCGCGATGGCCCGCGCCGGACACCCCGGCCCGGCCGTCCTGCGGCCCGACGGCGCCCTCGACTTCCCCGACCTGCCCGCCGGACCGCCCCTGGGGCTCGGCGATCTGCCGTTCGAGTCGGCGGTACTGGACCTGCCGCCGGGCAGTCTGCTCGCCTTCTACACGGACGGCCTGGTCCGGGAAGTGGACGGCGAGATCGGGTTCGCCCCGCTGCGCCGCGCGCTCGCCGATCCGATGGCGTCGCTGGAGGAGATGTGCGACGCCGTCCTGGACGCCTGTTGCGTCGGCCCGCCCGCGGACGACGTCGCCCTGCTGATCGCCCGCACCCGCGCGCTCGACGACTCCCAGGTCGCGACCTGGGACATCGCCCCCGACCCGGCCGAGGTCGCCCGAGCCCGCAGCCTCGCGACCGGTCAACTCGGCCTGTGGGGACTGGAGGAGACGGCCTTCGTCACCGAACTCCTGGTCAGCGAACTGGTCACCAACGCCATCCGCTACGGCCGCCCGCCCATCAGTCTGCGGCTGATCCGAGACAGCGGCCTGGTGTGCGAGGTCTCCGACACGAGCAGCACCGCCCCTCATCTGCGCCGGGCCCGCACCTACGACGAGGGAGGCCGCGGCCTGCTCCTCGTCGCCCAGCTCAGTGAACGATGGGGCACTCGCCATTCGGCGAACGGCAAGACCATCTGGGCGCAGCAGCGGCTGACCGCCGCAGGGTGATCCGTCGGCGGCCGGTGATCCGTCGGCGGCCGCGGGACGGCAGAAGGCCGCGCCCCGGCTCCACAGGGAGGGGAAACGGATCGCCGGGGGAGGAAGCGATGCCGTTCGAGCCGGGGCGCGGCGGCTTGGAGGGGTGCTCGCTCAGCGAGCGGGCGCGGATCCGAGCGGGGTCGCGGTCACACCGTCCGCGCCGAGCGGGCGGCCCAACGGCCGGCGTTCCGCTCTACCTCGATGGGCCGCCCGAAGCAGGCCGAGAGCCGCGCTCCGGTGAGGACCTCGTCGACGGTGCCGCACGCCTGCACCCGGCCCTCCCGCAGCAGCAGCGCGTGGCCCGTGCTGCCGGGCAGCTCCTCCAGGTAGTGAGTGACGGTGACGGTCGCCAACTCCGGTCTGGTCAATGACAGTTCCCGCATGGCGTCGATCACGTCCTCCCGGGACGGCAGGTCCAGCGCGTTGTACGGCTCATCGAGCAGCAGCAGCGCCGGGGCGGACATCAGTGCCCGCGCGACGAGGACGCGGGCTCGCTGACCACCCGAGCACGCGCCGTACGGCCGATCGGCGAGGTCCTTGCAGTTCAGCTCGGACAGCAGCTCATGGGCCCGCTCGCGCGTCGCCGGGTCGTAGGCACGCCACAGCGGCTGCACGGTGCCGGTCGCCCCCGTGAGGACGACGGTGTGCGCTGTCGCGTTGTGCGGCACCTCCTGCATCGGTGACACGAAGCCGATACGAGTGCGCAGTTCGCGCAGGTCGACGCGGCCGATGCGGTGGCCCAGCACATCCACGGTGCCGCGGGTGGGGTGGCCCTGCGCGCCGAGGAGCCGCAGCAGGGTCGTCTTCCCGGCGCCGTTGGGCCCGAGCAGCGCCCAGTGCTCACCGGCGCGCACCCGCCAGTCGACGCCGTCCAGGACGACCTGACCGGCCGGGTGCCGCAGCACAGTGACGCCGGCCAGCTCGGCCAGGGCCGTGCTCATACGGCCACCCCGGCCCCGACGTGCGCCCTGACCCAGTCCACGACGCCATGGACGGGAGTGCCCGGTGTGAAGACGCGGGCCACGCCCATCCGCTCCAACTGGGCAATGTCCACCTCAGGGATGATCCCCCCGCCGAAGACCGTGATGTCGCAGGCGTCGCGCTGCTCCAGCAGCTCGATCACCCGGGCGAAGAGAGTGAGATGGGCGCCGGACAGGACGGACAGGCCGATCCCGGCGGCGTCCTCCTGGATCGCGGCCTCGACGATCTGCTCGGGCGACTGGTGCAGCCCCGTGTAGATCACCTCGAAGCCCGCGTCCCGCAGTGCCCGGGCGATCACCTTGGCCCCGCGGTCATGACCGTCCAGCCCGGGCTTGGCCACAACGACGCGGCAGGCAGGGGAAGTTGCAGACATGTGGGTCACCTGTTCCAGCGTTGCGGTCAGAAGGCGTCGATGGGGACGTAGATGCCCCACACCTCGCGCAGGGCGTTGCAGACTTCGCCGACGGTGGCGCGGGCGCGCAGGGCGTCCTTCATCGGGTAGAGGACGTTGTCGTCGCCCTCGGCGGCCTTCTTCAGGGCGGCCAGGGCGGTGTCGACGGCCTGCTGGTCGCGTTCGGCGCGGAGCTTGGCCAGGCGCTCGGCCTGCTGGGCCTCGATGGCGGGGTCCACCCGCAGCGGCTCGTAGGGCTCCTCCGCGTCCAGCTGGAAGCGGTTGACGCCGACGACGACCCGCTCGCCGGAGTCGGTCTCCTGGGCGATGCGGTAGGCGCTGCGCTCGATCTCGTTCTTCTGGAAGCCGTGCTCGATGGCGGTGACCGCGCCGCCGAGCTCCTCGACCTTGTGCATCAGCTCCAGCGCCGCCGCCTCGACCTCGTCGGTCATCTTCTCGATGACATAAGAGCCCGCGAACGGGTCGACCGTGGCGGTGACATCGGTCTCGTAGGCCAGCACCTGCTGGGTGCGCAGGGCCAGGCGGGCCGACTTGTCGGTGGGCAGCGCGATGGCCTCGTCGAAGGAGTTGGTGTGCAGCGACTGCGTGCCGCCCAGGACCGCGGCCAGGCCCTGGACCGCGACCCGGACCAGGTTCACCTCGGGCTGCTGGGCGGTCAGCTGGACGCCCGCGGTCTGCGTGTGGAAGCGCAGCATCAGCGACTTGGGGTTCTTCGCGCCGAACTCGTCCCGCATCACCCGCGCCCAGATCCGGCGGGCCGCACGGAACTTGGCGACCTCCTCCAGGATCGTCGTACGGGCCACGAAGAAGAACGACAGCCGCGGGGCGAAGTCGTCGACGTCCATGCCCGCCGCGACCGCCGTACGGACGTACTCGATGCCGTCCGCCAGGGTGAACGCGATCTCCTGCGCGGGCGAGGCACCCGCCTCCGCCATGTGGTAGCCGGAGATCGAGATGGTGTTCCACTTCGGGATCTCGGCCCGGCAGTACTTGAAGATGTCGGCGATCAGACGCAGCGACGGCTTCGGCGGGAAGATGTACGTCCCGCGCGCGATGTACTCCTTGAGCACATCGTTCTGGATCGTGCCGGTCAGCTGCGCGGCCGGCACGCCCTGCTCCTCGCCGACCAGCTGGTACATGAGCAGCAGCAGCGCAGCCGGCGCGTTGATGGTCATCGACGTGGAGACCTTGTCCAGCGGGATCCCGCCGAACAGCACCCGCATGTCCTCCACCGAGTCGATGGCCACGCCGACCTTGCCGACCTCGCCGTGCGCGATCGACGCATCGGAGTCATGACCCATCTGGGTGGGCAGGTCGAAGGCGACCGACAACCCCATCGTGCCGTTGGCGATCAGCTGCTTGTAACGGGCGTTGGACTCCGTCGCGGTACCGAAACCCGCGTACTGGCGCATCGTCCAGGGACGCCCGGTGTACATCGACGGGTACACACCCCGGGTGAAGGGATACGAGCCCGGCGCGCCGAGCTTCTCGGCCGCGTCCCAGCCCGCAAGGTCATCCGGTCCGTAGACCGGTTCGATGGGCAGTCCGGACTCCGACTCGCGTGGTGTCGCTGTCATGTGCGTTGCTTTCCTCAGCCGTCCAGGCCGTGCAGCCAGGCACGGACGCTCTCGTTGTGTTCGCCCAGGCGGGGCGGCGGACGGTGACCCGCGCGGCCCGAGTCGTCGAACCGGACGGCGGGGCCGGGGAGTTCGATGGTGCCGAGCGACGGGTGGTCCACCTCGATCACCAGGCCCTGGGAGCGGGTCTGGGGGCAGTCGTAGACCTGATCGAGGGTGCGGACCTCGCCGGCCGGGACCCCGGCCGCGTCCAGCAGGGCCAGCCAGTGTGCGGGCGGCTGCTCCAGGAGCTTCTTCTCGATGTCCGCGACGAGTTCGTCGCGACGGGCGACGCGCCGCGCGTTGCCGTCGTAGCGCGGGTCCGCGGTGTCCAGGCCGATGATCTCCGCGAACCGCGCCCACTGGGCGTCGTTGGCGGCCGCCACCTGGATCGCCCCGCCGTCACAGCGGAACAGCCCGTACGGGGCGATCGCCACATGATGGTTGCCGGCGGCCCGGCCCACCTCACCGGCCACGGTGTACCGGGTGCCCTGGAAGGCGTGGACGCCGACGATCGAGGCGAGCAGCGAGGTGCGGACCACCTTGCCGCGCCCGGTGCGTTCGCGCTCGAAGAGCGCGGTGAGCACGCCGTACGCGCCGTTCATGCCCGCCAGCACGTCCCCGATGGGTACGCCGACCTTGGTGGGGCTGTCGGGGTCCGGGCCGGTCAGGCTCATCAGCCCGGCCTCGCCCTGCGCTATCTGGTCGTAGCCGGCGCGGCCGCCCTGCGGCCCGTCGTGGCCGAAGCCGCTGATGGACAGGACGACCAGGCGCGGGTTGAGCTCGTGCAGGCGTGTCGTGGAGAAGCCGAGCCGGTCCATCACGCCCGGCCGGAAGTTCTCCACCAGGACGTCGGCGTGCCGGACCAGCCGGGTCAGCAGGTCGGCACCCTCGGGTGACTTCAGATCCGCGGTCACCGACTCCTTGTTGCGGTTGCAGGACAGGAAGTACGTCGACTCGGGCGCGTCCTCGGGTCCGACGAACGGGGGTCCCCAGCCGCGCGACTCGTCCCCGGTGCCGGGGGCCTCGACCTTGATGACCCGTGCGCCCATGTCGCCGAGCATCATCGCGGTCTGCGGCCCGGCCAGGGCACGGGACAGGTCGACGACGACCACTCCGGTCAGCGGGCCTGTGGTGGTGGCGGTGTTCATCGCTCAGCGCTCCAGGTGCACGGAGACGTGCTTGCGCTGGGTGTAGCTGTCGAGCATGCCCTCCAGGGAGAACTCCCGGCCGATGCCGCTCTGCTTGAATCCGCCGTACGACTGGCCCAGCACCTGGCCGCCGCCCTGGTTGACCTGGACCCAGCCGGCCTCCAGGGCGTGCGCGGTGCGCAGCGCGGCGCCCAGGTCGTGGGTCCAGACGAATCCGGCGAGGCCGTAGTGGGTGTCATTGGCCATCCGGAGCACCTCCGCCTCGTCGCGCCACGGGATCACGCACACCACCGGGCCGAAGATCTCCTCGGCCGCGATGCGCCAGGAGTTGGAGACGTTGGCGAAGACCGTGGGCCGGTGGAACCAGCCCTGGGCGAGCGGGCCCTCGGCGGGCGGCAGGCCGCCGAGCGCGAGATCCACGCCGGGCTGCTCGATGCCGTCGGCGATGTAGTCGCGGACCCGGTCGAACTGGCGGCCGTTGACGATGGTTCCCATGTCGCTGGCCTCGTCGAGGGGATCGCCGACGACCAGCTTGGACAGCCGGTCCACGAGCTTGTCGACGAAGGAGTCGAGGACGTGCTCGTGGACGAAGAGCCGGGATCCGGCGGTGCAGGACTGGCCCTGCCGGAAGAACCGCATCCCGCTGATGGTGCCGTCGACCACCCAGTCCTCGTCGGCGTCGGGGAAGACGATCTGCGGGCTCTTGCCGCCCAGTTCCAGCGACACGGGGACGATCCGCTCGGCGCCCTTCTCCATGACCCGGCGGCCCACGGCCGTGGAGCCGGTGAAGGACAGCTTGGCGACCGCGGGGTGCGAGGTGAGGGCCTCACCGGCCTCGGTGCCGTATCCGGTGATGACGTTCAGCACGCCCTCGGGCAGATACTCCTGGCAGATCCGCGCGACGGCCAGGACGGCCAGCGGGGCGTCCTCGGCCAGCTTCAGGACCAGGGTGTTGCCCGAGACGAGCGCCGGGGCGATCTTCAGCGCGGAGAGCATCAGCGGGGCGTTCCAGGGCACGATGGCGCCGACGACGCCGAGCGGCTCGCGCCGTGAGTAGTCCAGGACGAGGGAGTTGAGCGGGATGCTCTCGCCCTTGGTCTCACCGGCGACACCGGCGAAGTAGCGGAAGGCATCGACGACGAACTGCATCTCGCCGCGCGACTGGGTGCGGATCGCGTTGCCGTTCTCCAGGGACAGCAGCCGGGCGATGCGTTCCTGCTCGGGTTCCAGCGCGTCGGCGATCCTGCGGAAGAGGTCGCCGCGATCGC
Organism: Streptomyces cinnabarinus; assembly: GCF_027270315.1. Taxonomy (NCBI): domain Bacteria; kingdom Bacillati; phylum Actinomycetota; class Actinomycetes; order Kitasatosporales; family Streptomycetaceae; genus Streptomyces; species Streptomyces cinnabarinus. The sequence goes on from NZ_CP114413.1 coordinate 8,764,499, forward strand.
GTGGGCGCAGCTCCCGCCAGCCCGGGAAGGCGCGGGCGGCCGCGGTCACGGCTCGTTCGACGTCCTCGGCGCCGCCGCGCGGGACCCGGCCGAGGACCGTGCGGTCGCGCGGGCTCTCGACGTCGATCCACCGGCCGTCGGCGGCTTCGGTCCACTCACCGGCGATCAGCATGGGCGTGTCACCGACGTGGTGCTCGGACTGGGGAGCGGTGGTCTGCTGCGTGATCATGATGGTCCCTAGGAAGGTGGGGCGTGAGGGGCTGGTCGGCCCAGGGCCGACACCGCCGCCGCGGCGGCGAGGTGGAGGGGGATCGGCTGCCAGGAGCCGAAGAGGCGGAGCGGGGGGGCGGCCAGGTCAGTCGCGGCCGCGGATCTCGCGGATCACCGCGGAGGCGTCCAGGTGCCCCTCGGTGGCGGCCAGGGCGGCGAAGACGGTGTCGGCACCGCTGGACACCGGCAGGTCGACACCGGCTTCGGCGGCGGCGCCGAGCGCCAGCCGGAGGTCCTTGCTCATCAGGGCGGCGGCGAAGTTGGCGCGGTAGCCGTTGTCCGCGGCCGACCCCTCGACGAGACCGGGCCAGGGGCAGAAGTTGCGCAGGGCCCAGCTGTCGCCGGAGGAGGTGCTGACGATGTCGTAGAGGCTGTGGGCGTCCAGGCCCAGGCGCTCGGCGAGGACGAAAGCCTCGGCGACGGCCGTCATGGTCGTCCCGAACAGCATGTTGTTGCAGATCTTGGCGGCCTGGCCGGCGCCCGCGGCGCCGGTGTGGACGATGTTCGCCCCCATCGCCTCCAGGTAGGGACGGGCCAGCTCGAAGGCGTAGGGGGCGCCGCCGACCATGAAGGTCAGGGTGCCGGCCCTGGCCTTGGCGACCCCGCCGGACACCGGGGCGTCCACCACGGGCAGGCCGCGGTCGGTCAGCGCCGCGTGGACGGCGCGGGCGCTGTGGATGTCGATGGTCGAGGAGTCGATGACGAGGGTGCCGGCGCCGGCCTGAGCCAGGACGCCTTCCTCGCCGAGGACCACGTCCCGTACGTGCCGTCCCGTCGGCAGCATCGTGACCACGACCTCGGCCTTCGCCACCGCTTCCGCGACGGATACGGCGATGGTCACCCCGGCCTCGCGAGCGGCCGTGACGGCCTCGGGGGAGAGGTCGTAGCCGTGCACCTCGTGCCCGGCGGCCACGAGGTTGGCGGCCATGGGGCCGCCCATGTTGCCGAGACCGATGAATCCGATGGTGGTCATCCCGCTACCTCCTGGTGCCGTGGGGCTGTTGGCGTCAAAGGTCGGACCTGCACACCTGCACAGGCAAGAGGCACTTGGACACAGGTACTGTGCGGATGTGCACATCAATCAGAAGGTCAACCTCGACGACCTGCGCTATTTCCTGGCGCTGGCCCGGCATGGACGGCTGGTCGCGGCGGGTGAGCGACTCGGCGTCGAACACACCACGGTCTCCCGCCGCCTCGCCGCACTGGAGAAGGCCGTGGGCCATCGGCTCTTCGAGCGGACCCGTACGGGCTGGACGCCGACCGCGGCCGGCCGGCGACTGCTGCCGCACGCCGAACGGATCGAGGCCGAGGCGGCCCTCGCGTTCTCCGACGCGGACGACGAGACGCGCCCGGTCTCGGGTCTGGTGCGGATCGTCGCCACCGACGCGGCGGGCTCGGTGCTCGTCGCACCCGCGCTCGCTCCGCTGCACGCCCGCCATCCGGACATCGACCTCGAACTGGTTACGACCAGCGCCCTGATCAGCCACCACACCGGTCAGTTCGACGTGGCGGTCACCTTGCACCGGCCCGAGCTCCCCAGACTGCACGCGCGCCCACTCGGCGACTACGCGCTGCGGCTGTACGCGTCACCCGGCTATCTGCGACGCCGGACGCCGGTCCGCACCCCCGACGACCTCGCCGCGCACGAGATGGTCTGGTACATCGAGTCCCTGCTCGACCTGCCCGAGCTGCGGGTCTTCCACCAGGTGTCCGAGACGGCCGAGTTCGCCTTCCGCAGCAGCAATGTCTTCGCCCAGCTGGAGGCGGTCGCCGCGGGGATGGGCATCGGCCTGCTGCCCGCCTTCCTAGCCGGGGGCGACACCCGCCTCGTACCGGTGCTGGCGGCCGAGCTGGAGGTGGCGCGCACCTTCTGGATGATCGTGCCGTCCACGCTGCTCAACGTGGAGCGGGTGCGGATCGTGAGCGAGCACCTGGCGTCGTGGTTCGAGGAGCAGGCGGACGTGCTGCGCCCCCGCTGAATTCTTCCCCTCTCTATCCGGAGGTACTGGGCCCTCCGGTTCACGCGCAGCATGAGCGCATGAATGGCACACCCCTACGGACGGTGACACGATGCTGACCACCAGCCTTACCGACGACCAGCTGGCCATCGTCGAGACCACCCTGGACTTCGCCCAGGAGCACCTCGCACCCCAGGCCGAGGCATGGGACCAGCAGAAGCACTTCCCCGTGGACGTGCTGCGCAAGGGTGCCGAACTGGGTCTCGGCGGCGTGTACGTGGCGGAGGACCGGGGCGGCGCCGGCCTCACCCGCTCCGACGGCGTCCTCGTCTTCGAGGCGCTCGCCGTCGGCTGTCCCGCCGTCGCGGGCTACTTCTCCATCCACAACATGGTCGCCTGGATGATCGACCGCTTCGGGGACGACTCCCAGCGCGCCCGCTGGCTGCCCGGTCTGTGCTCCATGGACACCCTCGGCAGCTACTGCCTCACCGAGCCCGGCGCCGGTTCCGACGCCGCCGCGCTGCGCACCCGCGCCGAACGCGACGGCGACCATTACGTCCTGACCGGTGTGAAGCAGTTCATCTCAGGTGCGGGCGCCTCCGGCGTCTACCTGGTGATGGCCCGCACCGGCGACGAGGGACCCCGTGGCATCACCGCCTTCGTCGTCCAGCGCGACGACGCGGGGCTGTCGTTCGGGCCCAACGAGAAGAAGATGGGCTGGAACGCCCAGCCGACGTGCCAGGTGATCCTGGACGGCGTCCGGATCCCCGCCGACCGCAGGCTCGGCGCCGAGGGCGACGGCTTCCGTATCGCGATGCAGGGCCTCAACGGCGGCCGGCTCGGTATCGCGGCGTGCTCCCTCGGCGGTGCGCAGAGCGCCCTGGACCGCAGTCGCGGCTACCTCTCCGACCGTGAGGCCTTCGGCGTCCCGCTCATCGAGTCCTCCGCGCTCCAGTTCCGTCTCGCCGACATGGCCACCGAACTGGCCGCCGCCCGCGCACTGGTCCGGCAGGCCGCCGCCGCCCTGGACCGCGCGGATCCGCAGGCGCCGCAACTGTGCGCCATGGCCAAGCGGTTCGCCACCGACACCGGCTTCGCCGTCGCCGACCAGGCACTCCAACTCCACGGTGGCTACGGCTACTTGAGTGAGTACGGCGTCGAGAAGATAGTCCGGGACCTCCGTGTCCACCAGATCCTGGAAGGGTCCAACGAGATCATGCGCCTCATCGTCGCCCGCGGCCTCATCGGAGCCGCCCGATGACCGCCGACACCTCCGTACTGGCCGAGGTCCGCGGTCACGCCGGATACCTCGTCCTCAACCGCCCGAAGGCCCTCAACGCCCTCAGCCACCTCATGGTGCGCCGCATCGACGACGCGCTGACCGAGTGGGAGCACGATCCCCGCGTCGACACCGTGGTGATCAGCGGAGCGGGGGAGCGGGGGCTGTGCGCGGGCGGCGACATCCGCTCCATCCACGACGACGCCCGCAGCGGTGGCATGGCCTCGGCGGACTTCTGGTACGACGAGTACCGGCTCAACGCCCGTATCGCCCGCTACCGCAAGCCGTATGTGGCCCTCATGGACGGCATCGTCATGGGCGGCGGTGTCGGCGTCTCCGCGCACGGCAGCGTGCGTGTCGCCACCGAGCGCTCCCGGGTCGCGATGCCCGAGACCGGCATCGGATTCGTCCCCGACGTCGGCGGTACCCACCTGCTCTCCCGCGCGCCCGGCGAACTCGGCACCCACCTGGCGCTCACCGGCGCCCCCGTGGGAGTCGCGGACGCCCGACTCTGCGGCCTGGTCGACTACTTCGTCCCGTCGAACCTGCTGCCCGCTCTCTCGGCGGCCCTCGCCGACACCCCGGCCCACGAGGCCGTCGGACGCTACGCCGCCGAACCCCCGGACGGCGAACTGGCCGCCCAGCGCGCGTGGATCGACGAGTGCTATGCCGCCGACACGGTGGAGGAGATCATCCGCCGGCTCCTCGACACCGGTATCGCCGAGGCCAAGGAAGCCGCCGGGACGATCCTCACCAAGTCGCCGACCGCGCTCAAGGTCACCCTCGCCGCCCTGCGGTCGGCCCGCGAACTCGGGTCCCTGGAACGGGCGCTGGAGCAGGAGTACCGCATCGCGTGCACCGCGCTGTCCTCCGCGGACCTGGTGGAGGGCATCCGGGCCCAGGTCATCGACAAGGACCGTGACCCGCGCTGGTCCCCGCCCTCGCTCGCCGAGGTGACCGGCCCGGACGTGGCACGCTTCTTCGCCCCGCTCGGCCGACGCGAGCTCTCCTTCGCCCCCGACGACACCCTTCCCGTCGAAGAGATCGGAGCACCTCGATGACGGACAGCGCCACCACGACGTCGTACGAGACCATCCTCGTCGAACGCAAGGGCCGCACCGCCCTGATCACGCTCAACCGGCCGCGGGCGCTGAACGCCCTCAACCTCCAGGTCATGCACGAGATCGTGGCCGCCACCGAGGCGCTGGACCGTGACCACGAGGTGGGCTGCATCGTCCTCACCGGCTCCGACCGGGCCTTCGCCGCCGGCGCCGACATCAAGGAGATGCGTCCCCGGGACTACATGGACATGTACCTCAGCGACTGGTTCACGGCCTGGGACCGGATCGGCGGACTGCGCACACCGACCGTCGCCGCTGTCGCCGGGTACGCACTGGGCGGCGGCTGCGAACTGGCCATGCTCTGCGACATCCTGCTCGCCGCCGACACGGCCGTCTTCGGGCAGCCCGAGATCAAGCTCGGTGTGATCCCCGGCATCGGCGGATCCCAGCGCCTGACCCGGGCCGTGGGCAAGGCGAAGGCGATGGAACTGTGCCTGACCGGCCGCACGATGGATGCCGCGGAGGCCGAACGCGCCGGCCTGGTCTCCCGCGTCGTCCCGGCGGACCGACTCCTCGCCGAGGCCCTGGCCGTCGCCGAGACCGTGGCGGGGATGTCGAAGCCCGTCGCCATGATGGCCAAGGAGGCCGTCGACCGGGCCTTCGAGACCAGCCTCACCGAGGGCGTGCGTTTTGAACGCCGGCTGTTCCACGCGGTGTTCGCCACCGCCGACCAGAAGGAAGGCATGGCCGCCTTCGTGGAGAAGCGCCCCCCGACCTTCACGCACCGCTGAAAGACAGGACAACCATGAGCTTGAAGATCATTGTCACGGTGAAGCACGTGCCCGACGCCACGGGCGACCGGCACTTCACCGATGACCTGACCGTCGACCGCGACGACGTGGACGGCCTGCTCTCCGAGCTGGACGAGTACGCCGTCGAGCAGGCTCTGCGGATCGCCGAGGAAGCCGACGACGCGACGGTCACCGTCGTCACGGTCGGCCCCGAGGATGCCCGGGACGCCCTGCGCAAGGCCCTGTCGATGGGCGCCGGCCAGGCGATCCACGTCGAGGACGAGGACCTGCACGGCACCGACGCCATCGGCACCTCCCTGGTGCTGGCGAAGGCGATCGAGAAGGCCGGCTACGACCTGGTCGTCTCCGGAATGGCGTCGACGGACGGCGACATGGGCGTCGTTCCGGCCCTGCTGGCCGAGCGGCTGGGGGTGCCGCAGGTGACTCTGCTGTCCGAGATCGGTGTCGAAGACGGCGTCGTACACGGCCGGCGTGACAGTGACGCGGCCAGTGAACGGCTGGAGGCGCGGCTGCCCGCCGTCGTGTCGGTCACCGACCAGTCGGGCGAGGCGCGTTACCCCTCCTTCAAGGGCATCATGGCGGCCAAGAAGAAGCCGGTGGAGTCCTGGGACCTGTCGGATCTGGACCTCGACGCCGACGACGTCGGTGCGGAGGGCGCGTACACGGTCGTGGAGGCCGTGGCGCCGCGGCCGGCCCGTACGGCGGGGGAGATCGTCAAGGACGAGGGCGAGGGCGGCAAGCGGCTCGCCGAGTTCCTCGCGCGCCAGAAGTTCATCTGAAACACCAGGAGTTGCGTTCTCATGACCGAAGTCCTCGTCTACGTCGACCATGTGGCCGGTGCCGTCCGCAAGCCGACCCTCGAACTGCTGACCCTGGCGCGCCGCATCGGTGAGCCGGTCGCCGTCGCGCTCGGAGCGGGCGCGGCCGACACCGGCGCGGTACTGGCCGAGCACGGCGCCACCCGTGTGCTGATCCACGAGGCGTCCGAGTACGCCGACTACCTCGTGGTGCCGAAGGTGGACGCCCTCCAGGCCGCCGTCGAGGCCGTCTCCCCGGCCGCCGTGCTGGTCCCGTCCTCCGCCGAGGGCAAGGAGATCGCCGCCCGCCTGGCGCTGCGCATCGGCTCCGGCATCATCACCGACGCGGTCGATGTGGAGGAGGGTCCGGTGGTCACCCAGTCGGTGTTCGCCGCCTCATTCACCACCAAGTCCCGGGTGTCCAAAGGCATCCCGGTCATCACGGTGAAGCCCAACAGCGCGGCCGTCGAGCCCGCTCCGTCCGCCGGTGCGGTGGAGGCGCTGTCCGTGGCCTTCTCGGCCCGGGCCGCCGGCACGAGGGTCACCGCGCGCACGCCGCGTGAGTCGACCGGCCGCCCCGAGCTGACCGAGGCGGCGATCGTGGTCTCCGGCGGGCGTGGCCTGGGCGGCGACTTCGGCGCCGTGGAAGAACTCGCCGACTCCCTCGGCGCGGCCGTCGGTGCCTCGCGTGCCGCGGTGGACGCCGGCTGGTACCCGCACACCAACCAGGTCGGCCAGACCGGCAAGTCGGTCTCGCCGCAGCTGTACATCGCCAACGGCATCTCCGGCGCGATCCAGCACCGTGCCGGTATGCAGACCTCGAAGACGATCGTGGCGGTCAACAAGGACGCCGAGGCCCCGATCTTCGACCTGGTCGACTACGGCGTGGTCGGCGACCTCTTCGACGTCGTCCCACAGCTCACCGAGGAGATCAAGACCCGCAAGGGCTGAGCCGGGGCACAACCTTGTGCCCCGTAGTGCACGCACGACCGCGCCCGCGGCCCTCCTGATGCTCAGGCAGGTGCCGCGGGCGCGGTGTGTCGCTTCGGGGTCAGCCCTTGAGCTCGGGGAAGTCCGATTCCCAGTACTCGTGCGGGTTGCGCTTCGCGTCGCGCTGCTGCTCGTGCGCCCTCAGCTCCACCCGGCGGATCTTGCCGGAGATGGTCTTCGGCAGGTCGGCGAACTCGATGCGGCGGACGCGCTTGTAGGCGCTGAGCCGGTCGCGGGTGAACCGCAGGATGTCCCGGGCGAGTTCGGGGCCCGGCTGGTGGTCCTCGGTGAGGATCACGAACGCCTTGGGCACGGCGAGCCGTACCGGGTCCGGCGAGGGCACGACGGCGGCCTCGGCGACCGCGGGATGCTCGATCAGCACACTCTCCAGCTCGAACGGGGAGATCCGGTAGTCGCTGGCCTTGAACACGTCGTCGGCGCGGCCCACGTACGTGATGTAGCCGTCGGCGTCCTGCGAGGCGACGTCCCCGGTCCGGTAGAAGCCGCCGCGCATGGCCTCGGCGGTGCGCTCCTCGTCGTCACGGTAACCGCGCATCAGGCCGGCCGGGCGACGGGCCAGGTCGAGGCCGATCTCACCCTCCGCGGCCGGGTTGCCCTCCGGGTCGAGGAGGGCGACGTGGTAGCCGGGCAGCGGCCGGCCCATCGACCCGGGCTTGAGCGGCTGGCCGGGGGTGTTGCCGACCTGGGCGGTGGTCTCGGTCTGCCCGAAGCCGTCGCGGATGGTGAGCCCCCAAGCCTTGTGGACCTGGTCGATGACCTCGGGGTTGAGCGGCTCCCCGGCGCCGACCAGCTCGCGCAGCTTGACGTCGTACCGCTCCAGGTCCGCCTGGATGAGCATGCGCCACACCGTGGGCGGGGCGCACATGGTGGTGACCTCACAGCGGGCCAGCACGTCCAGCAGCTGGGTGGCGTCGAATCGGCCGTAGTTGAACACCAGCACGGTCGCCTCGGCGTTCCAGGGCGCGAACAGGTTGCTCCAGGCGTGCTTCGCCCAGCCGGGGGAGGAGATGTTGAGGTGCACGTCGCCGGGCTGGAGGCCGATCCAGTACATGGTCGACAGATGCCCGATCGGATACGAGGTGTGGGTGTGCTCCACCAGCTTCGGCTTGGAGGTCGTACCCGAGGTGAAGTACAGCAGCATGGGGTCGTCCGCAGGGGTCTCGCCGTCCGGCGTGAAGCGGTCGGAGGCCGAGTCGACCGCCGCGTACGGCTGCCAGCCCTCCGGCGCGTCCGCCCCCACGGCGATCCGCAGATCGGCCCCCGGCAGCCCGGCGAAACGCTCCGTGACGTCCGTCGCGGCGATCACGGCACGCACCTGGCCACGGTCCAGCCGGTCGGCCAGGTCGTCGGGACTGAGCAGCAAAGTGGCGGGGATGACCACGACGCCCAGCTTGATCGCGCCCAGCATCACCTCCCACAATTCGGGGACGTTGCCCAGGATGACGAGCATCCGGTCCCCGCGCCGCAGCCCGAGGGACTTGAGGTGGTTGGCCACCTGGTTCGAGCGGGCGGACAGTTCGGCGAACGTACGCGTCTGCTCGCTACCGTCCTCCTCGACCACCCACAGCGCGCGCCGGTCGTTGCCCTCGGCGATGCGGTCGAAGTAGTCCAGGGCCCAGTTGAACGTGGTGGGCCGCGGCCACTCGAACTCACGGCGCGCGGCGTCATAGTCGGCCCGGTGGCGCAGCAGCACCTCGCGGGCGGAAAGGAAGTCATCGACCGAGGCCATGGCCCATCTCCTTGATGTTTCGATACCGTCACCCCGATATTTCATCCCCCTGGCCGGTTCCGGTTCCTCCAGGTGGAGAGGAGAGTTCACCAACGTGGTTCATACTTCCGCAGGACACACGGTGCGGCTGCTCATCGTCGATGACCATCCGGTCGTCTGCGACGGCGTCCGCTCGCTGGTCCGTGACGCCCCTGACCTGGAGGTCGTCGGCTCGGCCCGGACCGCTCGGGAGGGGATCGAGCTGGCCTCGACGCTGCGCCCGGATGTCGTCCTGCTCGACCTCAGGCTCCCGGACATGCTGGGCAGCGAGGCGCTTCCGCGCGTGCTGGCGGTGTCACCGGCCACCCGGGTCGTGATCTTCACGGCGTTCGAGGACCACGCGGCGCTGGACGCGGCCATGTCGGCCGGCGCGCAGGGCTGTCTGCTGAAGGACGTCACCCACACCGACCTCGTGGAACAGCTGCGCCGTATCGCGGCGGGGGTGCGCGTGATCGACCCGCGCCTGCAGGAGTCCGGCGGGGCGATGCTCCAGGCGCGTCTGTTCCAGTTGTCGCTGAGCCGGCGCGAGTACGAGGTCGTCCGCCTCGCCGCCACCGGCAAGACCAACCCGGAGATCGCCGCGGATCTCGGCCTGGCCCGCAACACCGTCAAGACCTACCTCCAGACGGCCATGCAGAAGCTGGGCGCCCGCAACCGCGTGGAGGCGGTACGGCGGGCCCGGGAGGAGCATCTGCTCTGACCGGCGCCGGGCCGCTCGGCGGAACTGGCCGCGCCGGGACGGAAGCGGGCCGTCAGGAAGCGGCCGGGCGCGGGAGCGGGACTTCGCAGCGCAATGTCGTGCCGTCCTCCTCCTGCACCAGCCGCAGTGAGCCGCCCAGCCGCTCCACCCGGGTACGCAGGGCGGGCAGCCCCGCGCCGGTACCCACCGCCCCGGCACTGTCCCCGGCGTGATCCTTCCCGGTGTCGTCCGCCGCGTCCGGGCAGCCCACGCCGTCGTCCATGACCACGACGCTCAGCCGGTCCTCGCAGGCGGCGAGGGTGACCACCACGGACCGGGCCCGCGCGTGCTTCTCCACGTTGAGCAGTGCCTCGTCCACCGCACGGACCAGCACCGCCCGGCGCTCGGGGTCCAGCTCCGGCGTACGCCCCACCGGCACGAAGCTCGCGAGGACGCCGGTACGGAGCTGGAAGCTGTGCACGGACTCCGCGACATCGGCCGCCAGGCGGCCCGGATCGCTCTCGCCGCGCGCGTCGCGCAGCCGGGAGACCGAATCGCGCAGGGTGCTGCCGGCCAGCGACAGCTGGTGCTCGATCAGGGCGAGCCGCTGTGCCACGTACGGGGTCTCGCGCGCCTCGGTCTGCAACTGGCGCAGGGACGAGCCGATGCCGAACAGCATCGCGCCCACGCTGTCGTGCAGGGACTCGGCGATGCGCCGCCGCTCCGCGGCCACGGAGCTGTCCGCGAGGGTGGCGGCGCCGTCGGCCACGTCCACGGCGAGCGTGGCCAGCCGGGAGAGCCGACCCAGAGCGTCGACCGTCCGGTCGCTGATCTCCGTGGCGTTGCGCTGGGCGCCGTAGATCACGCCGCGTGCGCTGCCGCTGCCGATGGGCAGGCCGACCATGCCCGTGACGCGTTCCCGGCTGACCTGGGAGTCGAAGTCGTGGGTGATCCGGTCGGAGCGGCAGTAGTCGCCCACGACCACCGGGCGCCCGACCGCGGCCACCCGGCCTCCCACGCCGAGACCCAGCGGTATCGGCAGGTCGTGGAGAGCGTCGAACTGCGTGCCCGCCCAGATGCGCAGCACCAGATCGCGGTTCTCCACGATCCCCGCGAGGGCGATGTCGAAGCCGTGTTCATGGCGAATACGGTCGGCGACGGCCCGCAGCACGGCGTGCGTGTCGAGGAGGCTGAGCCGCTGCTCACGCTCCGTGTCCAGGCGGAAGAGCAGATCCAGGCCCTCCAGGACCTCCTGCTCGCGCTCGCTGTGACCGCTCATGGGGGAGCCCCTTCTCGCATCGGCATCGTACGCGCGGACCCGACGCGGCAGCCAGAGGCGCCCCACGACGGCTGTGCGGCCACCTTCGCGTGGCGCGCGTCACACAGCCACCTCCATACGGAGAGGGCGCCTGGGCCGACGGACTCGGCGCGCGGCGGTGTCTCGGATTGCGACAGTTACGGCCGGGTGAACGGATGGATATTCCCTGTCACCCCCGTGTGACAGCCGACACAACGGGGCCTCCTCAGATCTTTCCGGAGACTCACGTGACAGACCTTTCCCGTCCCGCCCTGCTGAAGTCGGTACACGATTTCGTGTCGACCGAGCGGAAGCTGCTCATCGGCGGTGAGTGGGTGCCCGCGCTCAGCGGTGAGACCTTCACGACCTACGACCCCGCGACCGGCGCGCGGATCACGGATGTGGCCCGGGGCGGCGCGGCAGACGTCGATCGTGCGGTGGCCGCCGCCCGCACGGCCTTCGAGGAAGGCCCCTGGCCGCGTCTGACGCCGTCCCAGCGGCAGCGGCTGATCTGGCGGATCGGCGACGCTCTGCTGGACCGGGCCGAGGAGTTCGCCCAGTTGGAGGCGCTGGACAACGGCAAGTCGGTCGCCGTGGCGCAGGGCGTGGACGTGGCCTGGGCGGCCGACCTGTTCCACTACTACGCGGGCTGGGCGACCAAGATCGAGGGCCGCACCGTTCCCGTGTCGGTCCCCTGGGTGCCGGGCGGTCAGTTCCACGCGTACACGCTGCGCGAGCCGGTGGGTGTGTGCGGCCAGATCATTCCGTGGAACTTCCCGCTGCTGATGGCCGCGTTCAAGATCCCGGCCGCGCTCGCGGCCGGCAACACCGTGGTCCTCAAGCCCGCCGAGCAGACCCCGCTCACCGCGCTGCTGCTCGGTGAGGTCATCAACGAGATCCTGCCGCCCGGGGTCGTCAACATCGTCACCGGCTTCGGTGACGCGGGAGCGGCCATCTCCGCTCACGAGGGCGTCGACAAGGTGGCGTTCACCGGCTCCACCGAGGTCGGCAAGAAGATCGTCGCGGCGGCGGGCGGGAATCTGAAGAAGGTCTCGCTCGAACTGGGCGGCAAGAGCCCGCAGATCGTCTACGCGGACGCCGACCTGGACCTGGCCGTGCCCGGCACCGCCAACGCCTGGCTGTTCAACCACGGCCAGTGCTGCGTGGCCGGCACCCGCCTGTACGTCGAGGACTCGATCTTCGCCGAGTTCACCCGCAGGGTCGCGGACTTCGCCTCCCAGGTGAAGATCGGCCCCGGCCTCGACCCGGCCACCCAGCTCGGCCCGCTGGTCTCCCAGGAGCAGCTGGACCGTGTCACCGGCTTCATCCGTCAGGGCCTGGCCGACGGTGCCCGCGCCCTGACCGGCGGCAACCAGGTCGGTGACCAGGGCTACTACGTCGAGCCGACGGTGCTGGTCGACGTCAAGCCCGACATGAGTGTCGTCCGGGAGGAGATCTTCGGACCCGTCGTGGTCGCCGCGCCCTTCTCCGCGGACCGCGGCGCGATCCCCGAGGCCAATGACTCTCCCTACGGTCTCGCCGCCGGTGTGTGGACCCAGGACGTCTCCAAGGCCCACCGCATCGCGCGTGAACTCGAGGCCGGGACCGTCTGGGTCAACTGCTACAACGCCTTCGACACCGCCCTGCCCTTCGGTGGCTACAAGCAGTCCGGCTGGGGGCGCGAGCTCGGCGCGGCCGCGCTTGAGCAGTACACGCAGACCAAGGCCGTCAACATCCAGCTGTAGCCGCGGTCCTGCGCATGCGCCGGGCGCGCACCGGTGCCGCACACCGCGCCCGGCTCCCCGCACCCCAGCCTTTCGGCACCTCCGTCCGCCCCTTCCCAAGCCCCCCGTTCCGCCTGAGCAAGAAGGAAGAGCCGCATGAAGACCCGAGCCGCAGTCCTCACCGAGATCGGTAAGCCCTTCGAGTTGGTCGAGCTGGACCTGGACGAGCCCACCACCGGCGAGGTGCTCATCCGCTACGTCGCCGCCGGCCTGTGCCACTCCGACCTGCACCTGAGCGACGGCGACCTGCCGCCGAGGTTCCCCATCGTCGGCGGCCACGAGGGCGCGGGCGTCATCGAGCGCGTGGGCCCCGGTGTCACCAAGGTCAAGCCCGGCGACCACGTCGTGTGCAGCTTCATCCCCAACTGCGGCCACTGCCGCTACTGTTCCACCGGCCGCCAGAACCTGTGCGACATGGGCGCCACCATTCTGGAAGGCAGCATGCCCGACGGCACCTTCCGCTTCCACCGGGACGGCGCCGACTACGGCGCGATGTGCATGCTCGGCACCTTCTCCCAGTACGGCGTGATCTCCGAGCACTCCGTCGTCAAGGTCGACCCGAGCCTGCCGCTGGAGACCGCCGTGCTCGTCGGCTGCGGCGTGCCGACCGGCTGGGGCACGGCGACCAACGCCGGCGGCGTCCGCCCCGGCGACACCGTGGTGATCTACGGAGTCGGTGGCCTCGGTATCAACACGGTTCAGGCGGCGGCGGTCTCGGGTGCCACCCACATCGTGGCCGTCGACCCGGTCGCCTTCAAGCGGGACACCGCGCGCCAACTCGGTGCCACCCACGCCGTGGCGACCGCCGAGCAGGCCAAGGGGCTGGTCGACGAGCTGACCCTGGGCCAGGGAGCCGACCAGGCCCTGATCCTGGTAGGCACGGTCACCGAGGAAGTCGTCTCGGCCGCCTTCGACGTCGTCGGCAAGGGCGGCACGGTCGTGGTCACCGGCCTCGCCGACCCGGCCAAGCTCACCGTCCATGTGTCCGGCGCGATCCTCACGCTCTGGGAGAAGACCATCAAGGGCACGCTCTTCGGCAGCGGCAACCCGCAGTACGACATCAAGAAGCTGCTCGGTCTCTACCAGAAGGGCCAGCTCAAGCTCGACGAGCTGGTGACCAGGCGGTACACGCTCGACGAGGTCAACCAGGGCTACCAGGACCTCGTCGACGGCAAGAACATCCGCGGCGTGCTGGTCCACGAGCACTGACGCACCGCGCAGTGCGGGGCGCCGCCACCCGCCCGGCGGCGCCCCCGTCCACCCCATCGAGAACGAGGAGCACAACCATGCCCGAGAACCCGCAGCACAACGAGGACGACGCGGAGTTCACCGACACCACGGTCCAGCAGGACCTGCTCGTCGAGGACGTGTCCATCGACGGCATGTGCGGCGTCTACTGACGCTCCGTCAAGGAGGATCGCCATGTTCGACCCGGACCGGCCCTACCGGTGCTCACCCAGTGTCGCGCTGCGCCCGGAACCGTTCGGCGCGCTGGCCTACCACTTCGGCACCAGAAGGCTCACGTTCCTCAAGTCGCCGGTCCTGGTCGACCTGGTGACCACACTGGGCGAACACCCCGACGTCCGTGCCGCGCTGGCGGCGTTCCCCATACCTCCCGACCGGCACGGCGCCTACCTCGCCGCGCTGGCCGGGCTCGCCGACGCGGGCACCATCGAGCCCGCCGACCACCACGCGCACAGCGTCGGAGCCGCACCATGAAACTCACCGAACACTTCAAGCACGGCCTGACCTCGCCGATCTGCCTGACCTGGGAACTGACCTACGCCTGCAACCTCGCCTGTGTCCACTGCCTGTCCTCCTCCGGCCGACGGGACCCACGCGAGCTGGACACCGCCGAATGCCGCTCGGTCATCGACGAGTTGCAGCGGATGCAGGTGTTCTACGTGAACATCGGCGGCGGCGAACCCACCGTACGGCCCGACTTCTTCGAGCTGGTGGACTACGCGGTGGACCACCGGGTGGGAGTGAAGTTCTCCACCAACGGCGTGCGCATCGACCGGGACCGGGCCCGGCGGCTCGCCGGCTCGGACTACGTGGACGTACAGATCTCCCTGGACGGAGCGACCGCCGAGGTCAACGACGCGGTCCGCGGACCCGGCTCGTACACCACCGCACTGCGCGCCATGGACCACCTCGCCCAGGCCGGCTTCGGCGAGTTCAAGATCAGTGTGGTGATGACCCGTCACAACATCGCACAGCTCGACGAGTTCGCCGCTCTCGCCGACCACTACGGCGCCCAGTTGCGCCTCACCCGGATGCGCCCGTCCGGCCGCGGCGCGGACACCTGGGACACTCTGCACCCCCGGCCCGACGACCAGCTCAGGCTGTACGAATGGCTGGTGGCCCATGGCGAGAAGGTGCTCACCGGAGACTCCTTCTTCCACCTCAACGCGCTCGGTGAGACCCCGCTGCCGGGTCTGAACCTGTGCGGGGCCGGCCGGGTCGTGTGCCTCATCGACCCGATCGGCGACGTGTACGCCTGCCCGTTCGCGATCCACGAGCAGTTCCTGGCGGGCAACGTGCGCACGGCGGGCTTCGGCGCGGTGTGGCGCGAGTCGGAGATGTTCGCGTCACTGCGCACCCCCGGCAGCGGGGGAACGTGCTCGTCCTGTGCGGCGTACGACGCCTGCCAGGGCGGCTGCATGGCGGCCAAGTTCTTCACCGGCCTGCCGCTGGACGGGCCCGATCCCGAGTGCGTCAAGGGTCACGGCGCCACGGCCCTCGCCACCGCCGACCGGTCCGCGGCGCCACGCCCTGCCGGCGATCACTCGCACAAGGGCCCGGTCCGCGGCCGGCCGGTGGCACTGGGACTGCCGACGCTGCGCACCGGCCCCGTGGACCGCTACTGCGACGAGAACCCGCTGGCCGGAACCGGGCCGCGGTGAACGGCCGGACCGGAACACGACGACTCCCCGGCTCCGGGAAAGGACGACTACACGCATGAGCAGATGGTTCGAAACGGTCGAGGAGGCCCGTCGCCGGGCCCGGCGACGGCTGCCGAAGTCGGTCTACAGCGCCCTGCTGGCCGGCTCCGAACGGGGCGTCTCCTATCGGGACAACACGGAGGCGTTCGCGGAGCTGGGCTTCGCGCCGCACGTCGCGGGCCTGTCGGCCAAGCGGGAGACGGCGACCAGGATCATGGGCCAGGACATAGCCCTGCCCGTCATCATCTCGCCCACCGGTGTCCAGGCGGTCCATCCCGAGGGCGAGGTCGCTGTCGCCCGCGCCGCGGCCGCCCGGGGCACGGCGGTCGGCTTGAGCTCCTTCGCCAGCAGGACGCTCCAGGACGTCGCCGCCGCCAACCCGCAGGTGTTCTTCCAGCTGTACTGGATGGGGGACCGCGACGCGATCCTGCGGCGCGTGGCACACGCCCGGGCGGGCGGCGCCAAGGGCCTGATCCTCACCCTCGACTGGTCGTTCTCGCACGGCCGCGACTGGGGCAGCCCGAAGATCCCCGAGCGACTGGATCTCAAGGCCATGCTGCGCTTCGCCCCCGAGGGCATGGCCCGGCCGGGCTGGCTCCTCGACTTCGCGAAGCAGCTGCGCCTGCCCGACCTGACGGCCCCCAACCTCGCGGAAGCCGGTCAGCCGGCGCCGACGTTCTTCGGGGCGTACGGCACCTGGATGGGCACACCACCCCCGTCCTGGGACGACGTCGCCTGGCTGCGCGAGCAGTGGGACGGGCCCTTCATGCTCAAGGGCGTCTGCCGGGTCGACGACGCCCGTCGCGCGGTCGACGCGGGCGTCACCGCGATCTCCGTGTCCAACCACGGCGGCAACAACCTCGACACCACCCCGGCGCCGATCCGGGTGCTGCCCGCGATCGCCGACACGGTGGGCCACCAGGTGGAGGTCCTCCTCGACGGCGGCATCCGCCGCGGCAGCGACGTGGTCAAGGCCCTCGCACTCGGCGCGCGGGCCGTGATGATCGGCCGCGCGTACCTGTGGGGCCTGGCCGCCGGTGGCCAAGCGGGCGTGGAGAACGTCCTCGACGTGCTGCGCGGCGGGATCGACTCCGCGCTGCTCGGCCTTGGCCGGTCCTCCGTCCACGAACTGACCGCCGATGACGTGATGATCCCGCCCGGCTTCCTTCGACCGTCGGGTTCGGCCTGACATGGCCCGGCCGGGCACGAACGGTGAGGGCGTCCGATGAGCGGCCGGGTCGCCCTGGTCACCGGCGCCGCACGCGGCATCGGCGCCGCCGTGGTCGGTCGGCTCGCCGCCGACGGCTGGCAGGTGGTCGCCGTGGACGTGTGCGGCGACCTGCCCGGGCTGCGCTATCCACTCGCCCGCCGGGAGGAACTCCTCGCGGTCGCGGCCGCCTGGCCCGGATCGGTACTCCCCCTGACGGCGGACGTCCGCGAACCTGAGGCGATGGCGCGAGCGGTCGAAATGGCCCGCCACGAGTTCGGCGGGCTGGACGCCGCCGTCGCCGGCGCGGCGGTGATGGCGGGCGGAGCGCCCCTGTGGGAGATGCCCGAGGACGAGTGGGACACGCTCTTCGACGTCGGTGTGCGGGGCGTGCTCCATCTCGCCCGCGCCGCCGTACCCGAACTCCTGGGCAGGCCGCAGCCCCGGTCCGGCCGCTTCGTGGCGATTGCCTCGGCGGCCGCGCACCGGGGCCTGTGGCATCTGGCCGGCTACAACGCGGTCAAGCACGCCGTGGTCGGCCTGATCCGCGGCCTGGCCTGTGACCTGCGCGGAACCGGGGTCACGGCCGCCGCGGTGTCGCCGGGCGCCACCCGTACCAGCATGCTGCGGGCGACCGCCGACCTCTACGGACTGGACGACCCGGACACCCTCGCCCGCCACCAGCTGACGGAACGTCTGCTGGAACCCGAGGAGGTGGCGGACGCCGTGGCCTGGCTGTGCGGCCCGCACTCGTCGGCGATCACGGGAACCGTGCTGCACGCGGACGGAGGCTTCACCGCATGAGGCTCACCCCGGACACCACACTGCGCGCGCTCGACGCGGGCCGGGTGCTGATCGGCGGTTCACCGCTACGGGTCCTACGGCTCACCCCGGACGGCGCCCGCCTCGTCGAACGGTGGCTCGCGGGGGAGCCGGTCGCCGCCGCACCGGCTCACCGCGCCCTGGCCCGGCGCCTCGTCACAGCGGGCCTGGCACACCCGCGTCACCGCACGGCCCGCTGGGGCCCTCAGGACGTCACCGTCGTGATCCCCGTCCGCGACCCTGAGGACAGCCTCCTGCACGACCTGCGCGCCGCCCTGCGGGATCTGCACCGCGTCCTCGTCGTCGACGACGGCTCCACCACCCCGGTACCCGGCGCGTCGGCCCGGCACCCCGTGTCACGCGGACCGGGCGCCGCGCGCAACACCGGCGCACGCGCGGTCACGACCCCGCTCATCGCCTTCCTCGACTCCGACGTCGTACCCGGACCCGGATGGCTGGCACCTCTGCTGGCGCACTTCACGGACCCCGAGGTGGCGGCGGTGGCACCACGCGTCCGCAGCGCCCCGGGCCGCACGGCACTGACCCGCTACGAGGTCGCCCGGTCCCCACTGGACCTCGGCCGCGAACCCGCCGAGGTGCGCCCTGGAACCCGCGTCGGCCATCTGCCCACCGCTGCCCTCCTCGTGCGTACCGACGCCCTGCGCGAGCTGAACGGGTTCGACGAGACACTGCGCTTCGGCGAGGACGTCGACCTGGTCTGGCGGCTGCTCGCGGCAGGCCGCCGGGTCCGGTACGAACCCGCGGCCGAAGTCCTGCACCGTCCGCGCGCCACCTGGCCGGACCTGCTGCGCCAGCGCTACGGCTACGGCAGCTCGGCCGCCCCCTTGGCCCGACGGCACGGCCCGGCTGTCGCCCCCGCGCGCCTGTCCCCATGGGCGGCCGCGGCCTGGACCGCCGCGCTCACCGGGCATCCGTACCTCGCCCTGGCGCTCGCCTCGGGGACGACGACGCTGCTGCCACGGAAGCTGGCCCCGGCGGCGGTTCCGGCCGGCACATCGCTACGGCTCGCGCTCCGCGGCCACCTCGGTGTGGCCCGCATGCTCGGCTCGGCGGCCCTGCGCACCTGGTGGCCGGTCGCGTTGCCCGCCCTGGCGGCCGGCCGCGCGGGCCGTATCGCCCTCGGCGCGATGGTCCTCTCCCAGCTGCGCGACCGCCCGCGCGACGTCAACCCGCTGCTGTGGTGCGCCGCGGCACTCGCCGATGACCTGGCCTACGGCGCGGGTGTATGGCGCGGCGCACTGCGCGAACGTACGGCCGTCCCCCTGCTGCCCGACTTCACCGACCTGCGCCCCGAACGCGGAGCACACCGATGACGAACGCGCCTTCGCCCAGGAGGCTGGCGGACCTGACCTGGCCCGAGCTGGCCGACATCGCCCCGCGCTCCGTCCTCGTCGTCCCGCTCGGAGCAACCGAACAGCACGGCCCGCACCTGCCGTTCACCGTGGACACCGAGGTGGCGGTCGTCCTGAGCGAACGCCTCGCCGCCGCACGGCCGTCCGCGGTGCTCGCACCCCCCGTGCCCTACGGATCGAGCGGCGAGCACGCGGCGTTCCCGGGCACCCTCTCCATCGGGCGGCGCGCCCTGGAGCTGCTGCTGGTGGAACTGGTGCGCTCCGCCGACGCCTTCGCGGGAGTGCTGCTGGTCTGCGGGCACGGCGGCAACGCCGTTCCCCTGCGCCGCGCGGTCGAGGTACTGCGCGCGGAAGACCGGCGGGCCCACGCCTGGCTCCCGTCCGGCCCCGCCGACGACAGCCACGCGGGACGAGCGGAGACCTCGGCGATGCTCGCACTGCGCCCGGCCGCGGTACGTCGCCGAGCGGCCCGGCGCGGCACGACAGCCCCGCTGAACGAACTCCTGCCCTTGCTGATCACTGGCGGAGTGGCCGCCGTCAGCTCCAACGGCGTCCTCGGCGACCCATGCGACGCGACCGCCCACCTCGGGCGGTCCGTCCTGGATGACTGGTCGAGCGACCTGATCCGTTGCTTCGACGACCGGTTCGGGACCGTCAACTCCGGTCGTACATTTCACCCTTGACGTCAATTGCAGCGCTGGTGTTGAGTCGCAGCGAGAGTGCCGTGACGTCGAAACGTACGTGGCTGAGGTGACGCGATGATGCCTGTTCCCGACTCTTACCTCGACGCCACGGCGTTGAACGGAACCCCAGAGGCCGCTTATGCCAGTCATCGGGAACGAGCTCTGGGAATTGCCCGCCATTACGCCCATACACATCCCCTCGGCGATTTCGATCAGGCGGACGGCAGGGAGTTCGACGAGAACGTCGCCACGGCGCTCATCGCCCACCTCCACGCCGCCGCCGCGGACCCGGCATTCGCCGCCCCCGGCGCCGAGCCCAGTCGCACCCTCATCCCCAAGGTGCTGCGGCGCTGGCACCCCGGAAAGGGCGAGGTCGGCACGAAGCGGGACTACGACATCGCGCTGAAGGGCCTGATGACGGCGGTCTGCCGGTACCCCGACCTGTTCGCCGCCGAGGACCACGACTTCATCCTGGACACGCTGATCCCCGGCCACATGTCGGGCGGTCACCGCCCGGAGATCGAGATCTACGAGGTGACGTTCCTCAACATCGACGTCCCTGAGACCGAGAACCATCTGCTCATGATCGAGAGCTGCCGGTATCTCTACAACCAGCTCCTGCACGACCGGAATCCCGAGGTCCAGTACGACAACGAGAAGAACGGTCTGCGCGACTGGCTCCTGGGATATCTGCAACGGATCGCCCAGCACGACTTCCTGGAATTCAATTCCCGGCCCTACGCCCGCCTCGCACTGCACCCGTTGTTCAACCTGTACGAATTCGCGCGGGACGACCGGATCCGCTCGGCGGCCCGGATCCTGCTCGACTACACCATGGTCAAATATGCCGTCTCCAGCAACCGTGTGCGTCGCGTGAGCCCTTTCCGGCGCCAGCAGCACCGCATCAACCACACCGCGAACGACCGCAACGACCTGCTCTCCAATTTCGGCGACCAGGTGACGGGCATGTTCGCCGCCTGTACCGGCTTCGTCGACCCAGCCGGGAACCCCGCCCGCTTCCCGGCCTCGCTCACCGACAACGCGCTGATCGCGGGGACGAGTTCGTACCGTCCGCCGGCCGCGGCCTACCTGATCGCGCTGGACCGTACGACGCCGCCCGCCCTGCACCGCTTCTTCCACGGCAGCCGCCCCCGCCTCACCGCCTCACCCGACGACGCCGACGGCGGCCTGGAGATCTACTACCACTCGCCGTCCTTCCTGCTGACGGCCGGAGGCAACTTCCTCAACAGCGGCTACGGCAACGACGAGTTCGACATCGGGGTCAACAGCTGGGAACAGACCTCCAGGGCGCAGGCCACCACGCTCATCCCGACCGGCGCCGATGTCGCCTACGCCGACCTGATCAGGTTCGAACCCTGGCCGGATCTCCAGCTCGATCCGTACGCCGTGAACCGGTACGACCCCGACGAGGACCCGTTCGCCGAGCGGATGTCCTCGGTCAACCTCGGCGTGCACCGCGGCATCATGGCGGGCGCGAACCTGCGTCCCGCGGAGAAGAAGACCGTAGAGGAGCAGTCCAGCTCGCACGCACCGGCGGTGTGCGAGCACAAGGGCCGCCTCTACGTGGCGTGGAAGGGCTCGGGCAACGAGAACATCAGCGTCGCTACGGCGCAGACCACCACGCTGATGGGCATGGACGGCGTCGAGGGGCTCCAGGGCGTCGTCACCCACGGGTTCACGACCGAGGTCGCGCCGGCCATCGCGTCCCAGGACGGCCTGCTCTACCTGGCTTGGAAGGGCGCCGGGAACAACCAGCTCAACCTCGCCGTCTCCGCCGACGACGGGCGCACGTTCTCGTCCGCCACGACCCTCGGCGACCACTCCGACATGGCGCCCGCGCTGGCCGCCCACAACGGCCGTGTCCACCTCGCCTGGACGGGCGAGGGCGAACAGCAGCTGAACGTGGCCCGGGTCGTACTGATCGGCAGCACCGCGGGCACGTACGACATCGAGGGCATCGAGCAGAAGACCGTCCTCGGCGACACCAGCGACGGTGCCCCCGCGCTCACTTCCTGCTCGGGACGGCTCTTCCTCGGCTGGCGCGGCTCCGGCAACGAGGACCTCAACCTCGCGTTCTCCGACGACGACGGCCGGACGTTCCACGGCAAGCACATCTTCGCCGAGACGAGCGCCCGCGGTCCGGCCCTCACCACCCACGACGATCTGCTCTACCTCGGCTGGCGCGGCTCGGGGAACGAGAACCTGAACGTCGCCCGCGTCGGGCTGTACGCCAGCACCGCCGGCGACTTCGGTATCGACGGGATCGCGTCCAAGGTCTCCCTCCCGGAGATCAGCACCCAACCGCCCGCCCTCGCCTCCGCGGCCGGTCTGCTCCATCTCGCGTGGAAGGGCGAGGGCGCCGACCACCTCAACCTGCGGATCACCCGCGACGGCTCGTTCACCGCACCAGGCCCATGGATCTTCGCCGACCTGTCCCACCTCGGCATCCACCTGGCCGTCTACCGTGCCCCCGCCGCGCCGGTCCCCGTGCCGCCGACCCCGCCCTTCCTCCCCGCCCTGGACACCCTGGGATTCGTCTACGCCGCCGAGTCCGCGGCCGGTGCCTTCGATGACTTCCGCACCCGGATCCTCCAGGCCAACACCCACCTGCCGGCCACCCTGGAACACGGTTCGTCCCATGTCTTCCAGGCCCCGGACGGCACCCGCTTCCGCATCTGGTTCAGCCACCAGGACCGCAAGTACCGCGCCCGCATCACCGACGAGAGCGGCGACATCCCGGACCTGGACACCCTGCCCCTGGCCAGCGGCGAGTTCCTGCGCGCGGACGGCCACACCGGCAAGCTGGAGATCCACACCCCCGGCTGCGACGCCCCACTCGTCCTGGACTACCGCACCGCGCTCGACCCCCAGCGCACGGGCAAACCGGCCTGCACCACCTGGTACGACCGGCTGTGGGCGGCGTACGCCGATCTGGCCATCGACCGTCTGCGCAAGGGCCGGACCACCATCGCCCTGTCCCTGACCCACGAGATCCTGGACGAATTCCGCCAGGCCCGTCTCCACACCCCCGAACTGGCCGCCGCCGGGCTTTCCACGGCCGCCGAGAAGTTCCACGCCGTCGCCCGGGCCGCCCACCCCACTGACGTCCCGCTGCAACTGGCCGCCGCCCAGAACGCCTGGCAGATCTATCAAATCCTCGCCACGGAACAGCCCCCCGCCCCCGACCTCGCCTCCCGCGTCGCCAACCTGCCGGGCTACCTGGCCTACGGCACCCCCGTCATCGCCGACGCCACCGCGGCCGCCGCCCTGGCCCGCGCCCTGTACGCCCGCCTCCCCGGCGACCACACCCTCGACATCGCCGCCGTCTGGACGAACCAGGCACTCCTCCACCACGAGGCCGCCTTCCGCCCGGGCAACCCCGACCAGCCCGCCGAACTGGCCCACCAGCGCGAGGCCGCCGCCGAAGCCCTCACCCTCCTCGACCCGCTGGTGGCCGCCACGCCACCCGCGCCCGACCTGACCCGCATGGCCCCGCTCCTGTACCGCCTGATCGGAGTGGCCTCCTTCGGCTCACCGGACTCCGGCCCGAGCGTCCATGCCGCCGACCTGCTGCGCCGCGTCTACGCCGCCCTCGGCGGCGACCATCGCCTCGACCTCGCCGAGGCCCTCACCGCCCTCTCCCAGCGCCACCACGAGACCTCATTCGTGGGCGGCACCCCTGACCCCGCCGCGGAACAGACCCGCCAACGCGACACCGCGGCCGAAGCCACCCCGCTGATCCTCGCCCTCTCCGAAACCCTCCCCGCCGGCCCCCCAACAGACCGCACCCGCGCCACCACCCTCCTGGACCGCCTCATCGGCCTCCTCCTCTTCGGCGCCCCATCACCCCCCGACCCCCGCACCCTTGAACTCCAAGCCCTCGCCGACGCCGCCACCGACCTCCGTGACACCCTCCGCACCCCCACCTGACCTTGGTCGGCGGGCCCGGGCGGCCTCGTTCACCTGGTTCGCAGATCGCCTGAGCCGACGGATGGTCAGGACACCTGCCACGGCTGGAGCTTGTCCGGGTTGCGCACCGCCCAGATGCGCGTGATCCGGTCGTCCTCGGCGACATCGAACGCGAACACCGTCTCGATCCGGCCCTCCGACTCGATCACCAGGCCCGGCAGTCCGTTGACGGTGCGTTCGAGGATCGTCCGGGCGGGCGCCAGCCGGGCGATGGTGAGGTAGAGCTGTGCGATCCGCTCCGCACCCTCGATCGGCAGCGGGTGGGCGATGGCGCGGCCTCCACCGTCGGAGATCGCGGTGGCACCCGGGTCGAGGAGGCCGAGCAGCGCCTCGATGTCCTGTGCTTCCCAGGCCGTCTTGAACCGCCGTACGACGCTTGCCTGCCGGGTCGCGTCCGGGCTCGCCTCCGCACGCGCGGCGATGCGACGGCGGGCCGAGGACGCCAACTGACGGCAGGCCGCCGGGCTGCGGCCGAGGATCTCGGCCACCTCGGCGAACGGATAGCGGAAGACGTCGTGCAGCACGAACGCGACGCGCTCGGCGGGGGTCAGCGACTCGAACACGACCAGGAAGGCCATGCTCACCGACTCGTCGAGGGTGATCCGGTCGGCCGGGTCCTGCCCGGTGCCGCCGGCCGCCCCGGCGATCCACTCGGCCGGGTCGGGCAGCGGCTCCGGGATCCACTCACCGACGTATGTCTCCCTTCGCCTGCGCGCCGAGCCGAGAATGTTCAGGCAGATGCGGCTGGCCACCGTCGTCAGCCAGGCGCCGGGGGACTCGACGGCCTCCTGCCGCGCCCGGGACATCGCGTACCAACGGGTGTAGGCCTCCTGGACGACGTCCTCCGCGTCGGCCAGGGACCCGAGCAACCGGTAGGCGAGATTGAGCAGTTGGCGCCGCTCGCTCATGATCGCGCCCAGGCCCGGGTGGCGTTGCTCCTCCGCCTCTTGCTGTGACTGTTCCCAGGGGGTGGTCATACGCTCTTCGGCTCCCTCGTTCGCGCTCCCTCTTCATTACGACCATCAGGGCGGCGGAATGTGAGGTCCGCGGCTCGCCTCACAATCGGCCGGGCCGCGTTGTCGGACTGGGTGCAGGGAAACACACCAGCCACAGGACAGGACACCGGACGTGAACGACTTCCAGGAGATCGCCGACCGCGTCGAAATCGAGGCGCTGCGCAGCGAGTTCACCGACGCGGCCATGATGCGCGACCGCGCCCGCCTCGCCGCGCTGTTCACCCCCCACGGAGTGCTGCGCATGCCCAGCATCCCGGTCGAGTTCGTCGGCCGGGAGGAGATCCGGACCGGAGCCGAACGTCTGCAATCCCAGTGGGACTTCTTCGTGCAGAACAGCCACCCGGGCACGATCCGCCTCGACGGCGACACGGCCACGGGCCGCACCTACATCCAGGAGGTCGCGCGGGTCCTCAACGGCCGCTCGGGGCTGAACTTCGCCACCTACCATGACAGTTACGAGCGGACACCGGAGGGTTGGAAGTTCGCCGAGCGGGTCTACGAGGTCCAGTATCTCGACATGACTCCGCTGCGGGGTTCTGCGCCCGGCCCCGACTGGGTATGGGACGATGCCTCGGCAGCAGTCACGGTCGACGCCTTCAACGAACCGGCGTCCGCCGAACGCCTCGACCGTGCGACAGCGGCACTACGGGCGAACGGCTTCACCGCAGAACTGCTCGACGACGCCGCGGCGGCCCGCGCCCGCGTCAAGGAGCTGATACCGGAGGGTGCGGGCGTGTTCACCGGCGCCAGCGAGACGCTTCGCCTCTCCGGCATCGCGCAGGACATCGAGGAGAGCGACCGCCACGAGGCCATCCGGCCACGCGTACTGAAGATGGACCGCGCCACCGAGTCCGACGAGATCCGCCGACTGGTGGCCACCCCGGACGTCTTCGTCGCCAGCGTCGCGGCCGTCACGGAGACCGGCTCCCTCGTCATCGCCTCGGGCAGCGGCAGCCAACTACCCGCCTCCGCGGGCGGAGCCGCGAAGGCGATCTGGATCGTCGGCGCGCAGAAAGTGGTGCCCGACCTGACCACGGCGCTGCGCCGTATCGAGGAACACGCCCTCCCACTGGAGAACGAACGCGCCCAGGCGGTCTACGGCCAGCCGAGTGCGCTCAACCGTCTCCTCGTCCTCAACGCCGATCCGCAGCCCGGCCGCGGCACTGTCCTACTGCTGCGCGAGGCCATCGGATTCTGAGGTCGTTCCCTTGGAAGGCGACGCTTGGCCTGCGTTCCAGCTGCCGCTCAGCGGAGACTTCCACGTGGGATCGTGTCGGGATCTTCCAGCGAGGTGGGCAAGCAGGTGTTCCGCCGCCGTCGAGGCGCTGTCCTGGGGCGCGCCGACTGCGGTGAGGGCGGTGGTGAGCCTCGCCGGGGCTGCCTCCGGCAGGTCGTCCGGGTCGGTGAGGAGGGGAAGGACCAGCAGGAGGCGAGCGGCTGGGTCCTGGACGCCTTCCGCTCCGGGAGACGGGTTGTCGACGATGCTGACCAGTTCGTGCCACGTCAGGCCCATCCCCGAGAAATCTCCCTCCCAGTGGGCGACTTGCTGGGCATAGCTCCTGTCCGGGTGGGTCAGGAGGTAGTCGGTGCCGTAGTCGCCGACCAGGTTGCGGTAGATCACCACAGCTCCGGGACCGCCTTCGGCCGACACCCGGAACACCGGCCAGTGCTCTGGATCGAAGAGGACCTCGGACAGGGCGTCGGCATCGGCACCGTCATCGCCGAACCATTCCGGGACCGGGCGCTCGGTACACGCACCGTCGCTGCACATCGCCAGAAGGTAGTTGGACCAGAAGCCTGGTCGGGCCAGCAGAGACTCGCCCGCCACCAGCGGGCCGTCGTCGTATCCCTTGATCTGCACTCTTGGATCCTGTCACCAGCCACCGGCTGGGTCCGATCCGGGATCGAAGTGGGGAAGCCGCCCGGTTGCGACACGCTCTAGAGTGCGCACGTGGACGCCGCTGATCTTGACCGTCGGACCCGAACGCAGTCCGGCTGCATACCTCCGCTCCTGGTTTCCCGGCTTCTGGAACTCGGCCACGGGGATGAGGTGGCGTTCCAGGCCGGCCAAGGGGAGTGGTTCTGCGCGCGGGACTGGGCGCGGCGGCTCGGGGACCAGGGCAGGCTGGCGCAGGCATTGGAGGTGCTCACTCCCTACGTCGCCACAGGCTGGTGGCCGGCCGCCCAAGCCCAGGCGGAACTGCTGGAGAACTGGGGGCGGGTAGAGGAAGCGATCGCACTGGCCTGCCCGTACGCACGGACCGGAGGGCCGCCGCTGGAGGTCCTGGCGCGCCTTCTGGCCCGGCACGGACGCAACGACGAGGCGGTCACGCGACTGATCCCCGGAATCGAGGACTGGGTCCTGGCCACCACCCTGGTCGAGATCGCCGCGGGGACGGACCGGGACGAGGACATCGCCGCATTGCTGGCCGCTCGGATTCCGGCCGATCACCGCTGCGAGGACCCTTGGTGCTGCCGCGGTCTGGACCCCGACACGGCAGTTGGGCTGCTCGCCGTGATCCGCGAACGCCAGGGCCGCGTCGATGAAGCGATCGCTCTGCTGCGTACCCGGCACATAACCTCCGTCAACCACCACGATCAACTGGCCGACCTGTTGGCCAGGCACGGCCGGATCGAGGAACTGCGTGCGTACGCGAGGTCCGAAGATCTCGGGCTCGCCACGCAGCGCCTTGCTGAGGTGCTGGAGGAGCACGGGGACGTGGAAGGCGCGATCGCCGCATACCGACAAACGGACGACTCAGACGACTCACCGGTCTGTCGGCCTCGCAACGCGGTGCAACTCGCGGCGCTCCTGGCCCGGCACGGCCGGGGCGGCGAGGCGATCGAGGTGATGCGTACGGTCGTGGACGAACCCGGCGGCGCGGACGACTGGCTCGTCGACACGCTGTGCACCCTGTACGCCGATCACGGCCGCGCCCACGACGGCCTGGCTCACCTCGACGTGCTCAAGGCACGCCACGGCGGTGAGGAGGAGTGGGACTTCTTCATGCTGCGCCTTCGGCTCATGGCCGACTGCGGCCGGCTCGATGAGGGAATCGCACGGGCGCGGGTGCATCCCGAGGGCGGTACGTCGTACGCGGCCGTGACCATCTCCGACCTGCTCGCCAAGACCGGTCGGACCGAGGAGGCCGTCGCCGTTCTCGAACCGCACGCCACTGCCAACCGCGCAGCCATGGCCGCCCTCCTCATCGAGCTGGGCCGAGTCAAGGAGGCGGTGGCACTCCTGCAGTGGCGTCGGTCCGAGCCGGTCGAACATGTCTGGAGCGGCACGTTCAGGCGTACCGACCGCCCACAGTGATGAGTTTTCGCGCCCCCGCCCGTCACACCTACGACGGGACAGGACGAGGCGGAAGGATGACGTGATGAGTGCGGACACGCGGCTGGAGGAGCTGGGCGTGAGCGGTCTGGGTGAGGTCGACGAGCCGACGTTCTCGGGGCTGGCGGAGCGGCACCGCAGGGAGCTGCACGTGCACTGCTACCGGATGCTCGGGTCGTTCGAGGACGCCGAGGACACCGTGCAGGAGACGTTCCTGCGTGCCTGGCGGAGGCGGGACACTTTCGAGGGGCGGTCGACGTTCCGGGCCTGGCTGTACCGGATCGCCACCAACGCCTGCCTGGACCTGCTTGCCAAGCGCCGCCCGGAGCCCGCGACCGGCGGCGAGGTGCTGTGGCTCCAGCCGTACCCGGACCGGCTGCTCGACGAGCTGCCCGCCGGCGACGCGGACGAGCCGGAGACCGTCGCCGTTGCGCGGGAGACGATCGAGCTGGCGTACCTGGTCGCGGTCCAGCACCTCGCTCCGCGTCCGCGGGCCGTGCTGATCCTGCGGGACGTGCTCGGCTGGCCGGCGAAGGACGTCGCGGAGATCCTCGGGGACTCCGTGAACTCGGTGAACAGCGCGTTGCAGCGGGCCCGCGCCGGCATGCGGGAGCACCTGCCCGCCGAGCGGCAGGACTGGACCGGCGGCGACGAGGACGCGGGGACGCGCGAACTGGTACGCCGCTACACCGACGCCAGCGTGGCCACGGACATCCCGACGCTCGCCTCGATGCTGCGGGACGACGTCCGGTGCTCGATGCCGCCCACGCCGGGGCTGTACATCGGCCGCGACGCGGTGGTGAGGGACTGGGTCGAGAGCGGCTTCGAGGGCGTGAAGGGCCTGCGCGGCGTCTTCACCTCCGTGAACCGGCAGCCCGCCGTCGCGTTCTATCTCTGGCAGAAGGAGGAGGGCGCGTACCTGCCCCTGACGATCGACGTCCTGCGTGTCACCGGCGGGGCGATCACCGAGATCGTCACGTTCCACGACGACCAGTTCCCGCGGCTCGGGCTGCCGGAGCGCCTGTCGGCGGACGGCACGGAGTAGCCCCGGTGCGGACGCTCGCGCTGCGCCGTGGCGCGCGTGTCGTGGTGGTCGCGGAGGAATGGTACGACGCGTTCGCCGTCGTCACTCGCGGGCGGGTCCAGCTGGAACTGCGCGACGGCGAGCCCGGGCCGGTCCTTGGACGCGACGCCGGGTTCTGGCTCCGCGGCACCGGCGTCCGCGCGTTGCGGAACCCCGGCCGTCGTACGGCGAGGGTGCGCGTGGCCGTACGCCAGCTACCGAACGATGGAGGAACGAACGACATGAGCCAGGTATCGGGCCGGACCGGTCACACCCATCGACTCCGCGGGCTCGTCGGCACCGGCCTCGTTGCCACGCTCGTAGCGACGGTGGCCACCACGCTCGCCGCTGCGCTGGCACAGGCCGTTGGCGTCGACTTCGAGATCCCTGATGGCGGCGAGACGATCCCGTTGTCCGGGTTCGCCGTGGTGACCGGATTCTTCTCGGTCGTGGGTGTCGTCATCGCCGTCGCTCTTCGACGCTGGAGCAATCGCCCGGCCGAGCGATTCGCGTGGACGGCGGTTTCACTGACCGTGATCTCGCTGGTCCCGCCCCTCCTCACCGGGGCGAACACCGCCACCACGATCACCCTCCTCGGGCTGCACCTCGTCGCTGCGACGGTAATGATCCCTACCCTGACGCGGAGCCTTTGCACCCGGACCGAGTGACGATCCCGTCACGGGTTGTCGTAGAACCACGCCAGTTCGCGCACCAGGTCCCGCTCGGACTCGGGTAATCCCTCGAGCTCCGCGGACAGATCGCAGCTGGGTCATCCGTGGCTGGCTTTGCTACTGGCCGCCCTCGTCGGGCGGTTGAACAAGCGCCTGCGGGCTCGCAATCGCCATCCGACAAGACCCGCTCGAATCTCCACGGCTTGATGTATTCCGATATAGGCATATGATGGCTGTCATGGCACGAGCAGCGACGACGTCGGATGCGTTCAACGCGATCGCCGAGCCGCAGCGCCGGGACATCCTGGCGCTGCTGCGGGCGGGTGAGCGGCCCGTGACCGACCTGGCTCACGAGCTGGGGATGAGCCAGCCGCAGGCGTCCAAGCACCTGCGGGTGCTCCGGGAGGTGGGGCTGGTGCGGGTGCGTGGGGTGGGCAAGCAGCGTCTCTACGGGTTGGACGCTCGCGGGCTGCGGCCGATACACGAGTGGGTCGGCGGGTTCGAGCAGTTCTGGAACGAGAGCTTCGACCGCCTGGACACCTATGTGCAGGACCTGAAGCAGGCACGGCAGGAGGGATGACCGATGGCAGAGGCAAGGCAGGACACGCGGGCGGAGTCGGTGACGACCGACCGGGAGATCGTGATCTCCCGGGTTATCGACGCCCCGCGGGAGCTGGTGTTCGAGGCGTTCACCGAGGTCCGGCACCTGTCGCAGTGGTGGGGTCCGGAGGGGTTCACCACGACGACGCGGTCCTTCGAGTTCCGCGAGGGCGGGGAGTGGGACTTCGTGCTGCACGGTCCGGACGGGACCGACTACTCCGAGTGGATCCGCTGGCGGCGGATCGTCCCGGCGGAGCGGATCGAGCTGCTGCACGGTGAGTCGCCCGACGACCCGAACGCCTTCGAGTCGGTGCTGACCTTCACCCCGGACGGCGCGGCGACCCGGATCGAGATGCGCACGCTGTTCCCCACCAAGGAACTGCGCGACCAGGCGGTCGAGAAGTACCACGCGATCGAAGGCGGCCGGCAGACCCTGAGCAGCCTGGCGGCCTACGTCGCCGACCTCGTGCGGAAGGGGGCGGAGAACTGATGGCCGGGAAGGTGTTCTTCAGTGTGTCGATGTCGCTGGACGGCTTCATCGCGCCCGAGTCCGTGCCGAATGAGGACATCCTCTTCGCACCCGACAAGCAGGACGACCCGGACGTCCAACGCTGGGCGGCGCAGTGGACGGAACTCCAGCAGTGGGTCTTCCCGCTGCGGTTCTTCCGGGAGAACCTGAAGCTGGGCGAGGGCGGCGAGGAGGGCCGCGACAACGACATCGCGCGGGAGACGTTCGAGCGCACGGGCGCGAGCGTCATGGGCAAGCGCATGTTCGACCTCGGCGAGCAGGCATGGCCGGAGGAGGCGCCGTTCCACACGCCGGTCTACGTCGTGACCCACACCAAGCGTGACCCGTGGGAGCGGCCCGGCGGCACCACGTTCCATTTCGTCACCGACGGCATCGAGCACGCCCTCGACCAGGCCCGCGAGGCCGCCGGCGACCGGGACGTCCGTATCGCCGGCGGCGGTGCGACGATCCTGGAGTACGTGAACGCCGGACTGGTCGACGAGTTCTCGATCGCGCTGTCACCGGTGCTCTTCGGCTCCGGAACCCGCCTCTTCGAGGGCGTGGACGCGTCCAGGATCGCGCTGGAGCAGGTCCGTTCGGAGCCGTCGTCACGGGTGACGCACCTGACCTACGCCGTGCGCCAGAGGTAACCGCAGAACCACTTCACCCGGGTGGGTGTCAGGGTGCCGTCCGGCGTGCTGCGTTCTCGCGCCACTCCCGGCCGATCGATCGCATCAGCGCCGGGTACACGCCCAGGTACCGGAAGGGTTTGATGCCTAGCATGTACAGGGAACCGAGGCGGCCGTTGGGCTTGACCAGGACCGCCATCTGGCCGTGGTAGCCGCCCTTCCCGTCGGCGACCCACCCGATGTGCATGACCCCGTGCATGGTCTTGTTGGCGTACTCGGCGGCCCACTCATCGTGTGTCTGGAAGACGGAGGTGAAGGGCGCCGAGGTGAGGTCGGGCCCCCGCGTGCCGTCGCGCAGGTCGTCGGGCAGGCGGTCGCGCAGGGTCTCCACCCGGCCGCCGACGCCCGAGTCCGGCTTGTCCCAGCCGAGCAGCGCGCCGAGCTTCCAGCGGACGGCGAAGAGGAAGCGGCCCACGGGGTTGCCGCCGTCCGGACCATCCTTGCCGTTCGCCATCTGCTCGACGAGGTGCTGGAGGTCGTGAGGGCCGCCCGGCGTCGGCAGCATCCACAGATCCTCGAGCCGGAAGTCGCCGGCGATCTCATGGATCCGCCAGGGGCGGGTTGTGTGGTCGGTCGAGGGAAGGCGCAGATCACTCATGGCGAACCCCTGTCTATACGGTGGCGTATAGATCGAGCATAGCCTCATCTATACGGCTCCGTATACTAGCTCCGACCGGTGAGGGGAGTCAGGGCATGGGCGCGATCCGTACGCCGAGGGACAAGTGGATCGAGGAGGGGCTGCGGGCGCTTGCCGCCGGTGGCCCCGAGGCCGTCCGGGTCGAGGTCCTCGCCCAGACGCTCGGCGTCAGCAAAGGCGGCTTCTACGGTTATTTCCGCAATCGCGCCGCCCTGCTGGAGGAGATGCTCGACACCTGGGAGCGCGGAGTCACCGAGGATGTCATAGAACGGATCGAACGCGACGGCGGCGACGCCCGCGAACGCCTCGGCCGCCTCTTCGACTTCGTGGGGTCCAGTGAGACACCCGTGACCAACGCCGGAGTCGAGCTCGCGATCCGCGACTGGGCCCGGCGCGACGAAGACGTCGCCCAGTGCCTCCGCCGGGCCGACAACCGGCGCATGGACTATCTGCGCGAGCTCTACGGAGCCTTCTGCCCCGACGAGGGCGATGTCGAGGCCCGCTGCCTGATCACCTTCTCACTGCGCATCGGCGACCACCTCATCGCGGCCGACAACGGACCGCGCAGCCGCCCGGAAGTCCTCGCCGCGGTCAGGGCCCGGCTGTTGGGCTGATGAGCTGTTGCGGTCGCGAAGGGTGAACTTGCCATCGGTGACCCTTGCGTCGGCGGCCGACGCCACGTGGGCGAGCGGCGGCCGTGCACGCCGCCGGGATGTGCAGTCGTAAGTCCGCTCGCTGTTGCACCCTCCGGCAAGTGAGTTGGTGACAGCGCTGTCGTCTGCCGCATCCGCACGCACTCCGGTCGACACCGAAGTTGAACTCCTTCTTGGCAGCGGGCAGTCGCAGGGTTAACGTGCCTCGACCGTGTTCTCCCGAACTGTCGATCTGTCTCATGACCTGCGTGAGAGGACCGTTATGTCCGCACGTCGAAGAACGGTGGTGACCGCCACCCTGGCCGCCGCCGCACTTGTCTCCCCGCTGCTCGTCGCCGGACCCGCCACCGCGGGTTCCGGCAGTCCGAGCCCGGCCAACCGGGGTGACGCACTGGCGAGGCAACTCGTCAAGGAGTCCACAGCCAAGGACGCCTTTCGCCATCTGAAGGTCTTTCAAGCGATAGCCGACCACAGCGGTGACACCCGGGTGGCCGGCTCGAAGGGTCACCAACTGTCGGCCGCCTACGTGGAGGCCGTGCTCAAGGCCGCGGGCTACAAAGTGACCCGTCACGAGTTCGACTTCGTCTATACCGACGAGATCGCCGAGTCCCTCGCCGTGGTCTCGCCCACCCCGCGCGACATCCCCATCCAGCTGATGACGTACACCGCCAGCGGCCCCGAGGGCGGCGTGACCGCGGACGTGGCCGTCGCTCCCGTGGACGCCGACGGAACCAACGGCTGCGACGCCACCGACTTCGCCGCCGGTGCCTTCACCGGCAAGATCGCCCTGATCAAGCGCGGTGGCTGCACCTTCGCCGTCAAGCAGGCCAACGCCCACGCGGCGGGCGCGGTCGGCGCCGTGATCTACAACAACACCGGGGGCGCCCTCAACGGCACCATCGGCGA
Organism: Streptomyces cinnabarinus; assembly: GCF_027270315.1. NCBI lineage: Bacteria > Bacillati > Actinomycetota > Actinomycetes > Kitasatosporales > Streptomycetaceae > Streptomyces > Streptomyces cinnabarinus. The sequence goes on from NZ_CP114413.1 coordinate 8,798,315, forward strand.
CTCGACCCTCGGCAAGATCCCCACTGGCGGCATCACCCAGGCGGACGGCGAGGCGCTGGCCGCCGAGGCGGCCACGGGGCCGGTCAAGGTCACCCTCGACATCCGTGAACTGCGGGAGAACCGCAAGACCTTCAACGTCGTGGCGGAGACGCGCGGCGGCGACGCGGACAACACCGTCTTCCTCGGAGCCCACCTGGACTCGGTCAACGAGGGACCGGGCATCAACGACAACGGCTCCGGCTCGGCCGGCATCCTCCAGGTCGCGCAGAAGCTGGCCAAGTCCCAGGGCAAGGTCAAGAACAAGGTGAAGTTCGCCTGGTGGTCGGCCGAGGAGTTCGGCCTGCTGGGCTCGGAGGCGTACGTCGCCTCGCTCACGGAAGAGCAGAAGAAGCAGATCAAGCTCTACCTGAACTTCGACATGATCGGCTCGCCGAACGCCGCCTACTTCGTCTACGACGGCGACGACTCGGACGCCACCGGTGCCGGCCCCGGCCCCGAGGGCTCGGCCCAACTGGAGAAGGGCATCAACGACTTCCTCGACTCCAAGGGTATCCCGCACGAGGGCACCGACTTCACCGGCCGCTCGGACTACGGCCCGTTCATCGAGGTCGGCATCCCCTCCGGCGGCACCTTCACCGGTGCGGAGGGCATCAAGACCGAGGCGCAGGCCGCGAAGTTCGGCGGCCAGGCGGGTGTGGCGTATGACGTGAACTACCACGCCCCGGGCGATGACATCGACAACATCAACTTGCGCGCGTTCGACATCAACATCGACGTCATCGCCGATGCGGTCGGCCACTACGCGTACGACCTCGCACCGCTCACCCAGCCGGTGAACTCCGCCCCGACGGACGGGGATTCCGGCAGCGGCGGCGGCCTGCACGACGGCCACGGGCACGTGACCGAGTAGACGCTCCACCGATCAGCGCACTGCGGCCTCCGCGAGGGGGCCGCAGTCGTGTTTTATGCGCTCCCGCAGCACCAAGCACGTTCTTGAGAGCGCTCTCAAGGTTGAGAGTGAAGCGTGCCTGCGTCATGGGTGATCGGTCAAGTCTCGAAGGCGGAACGGGTTCGGCTCGGGGTTCAACTGCCTTCTGTGTCAAATCTATTGACGTCAACGTTTCATAAGTCTTACGTTTCCGGCCATCTGAGAGCGCTCTCGAAACGTTCCGGACGCACACGGTGAGACCCCACAACCCGTCGTGATGACACGAGGTACCCCCATGCCAGCCACCCGCAAGAGACCAGCCACCGTGCTGGTCCTGGCCGCCGCCCTGGCCGCCGCCGGACTCGGTCCGGCCGCGACCCCGGCCGCCGCCGCCACGATCCCCATAGGCGCCGGCAGTTACTCCGATTCCCGCCCCGCCGGTACGACCGGACCCACGACCAACACCGGCACGCCGGTCACCCCCAAGGTGACGTCCGCCGCCCAGGGCAAGCCTGTGCCCACCAACGACTGGTGGTCCTCCCTGGCCTTCCAGCGTTACGGCGACAACCCGTATTCGACCCCGATGTACGGCCACCCGCTGACCTACCAGGCCGTGTCCGGCGGACTGGAGGTCGGCTACCCGACCACGCCCGCGATCGTCGGCGAGGGCCGCCAGTACGAGTACGCCCACAAGGCCGACCTCACGCTCGGCCTCACCGGGCTCAACTCGCCCGACACCAAGGCCGATTCATGGTCCGACTGGACCGTCACGCCCTACTGGTCCGACGGCACGCACACCCTGCGCACCACCATCGGCCACGGCATGCCCTTCGTCTACGCCAAGGGCTCCGGCGGCGACGCCCGGATCACCACGGCGTCCACGCCCACCGTCTTCTCCGACCAGGGCAACGTCCTCGGCATCACGGTCGCCGGACACCACTACGCCCTGTTCGCGCCCACCGGCAGCGACTGGAACGTCTCCGGCTCGGCCGTCACCGCGGGCCTGGGCGGCAAGGACTACTTCTCCGTCGCCGTACTGCCCTCCACCGACGCGCTCGCCACCTACCGCAAGTACGCCTACAGCTTCGTCACCGGCTCCACCGTCAACTGGAACTACAGCGGCGGAACCGTGCGCGCCACCTACACCCTGACCACCGAGGCGAAGGAGGGCACCGAACGCGGCACGCTCCAGGCCCTCTACCGGCACCAGTGGCTCAACACCTCGGACGCGCTGACCCCGTACACCTACGTCTCCCCGCGCGGCACCATGAAGGTGCGCGAGTCCGCCTCGTTCACCACCTCGCAGAAGGCCTCCCCGGTCCTGCCCGCCCTGCCGAAGGCGAGCGGCGTCGACGCCACACGGCTGCGCGGCTATCTGAACGATGTCGCGAACTCCTCGGACCCGTTCTCGGGTGCCGTCGACACCTACTGGACCGGCAAGGCGCTCGGCAAGCTCGCCCAACTGGTACCAGTGGCCGACCAGATCGGCGAGGGCGCGATCCGCGACAAGCTCCTCGGGCTCATCAAGGCACGCCTTGAGCAGTGGTTCACCGCGGGCGGCGCCAACGAGTTCTCCTACGACCAGGCGTGGAAGACCCTCACCGGCTACCCCGCCTCCTACGGCAGCGACAGTGAGCTCAACGACCACCACTTCCACTACAGTTACTACGTCTACGCGGCCGCGATCGTCGCCCAGTACGACCAGGCCTGGGCCGCCGACTCCGCCTGGGGCGGCATGGTCAAGACCCTGATCCGCGACACGGCCAACGCGAGCCGCACCGACAGCGCCTTCCCCTTCCTGCGCGGCTTCGACGTGTACGCCGGCCACAGCTGGGCCTCGGGCCATCAGGGCTTCGCCGCCGGCAACAACCAGGAGTCCTCGTCCGAGTCGGTCAACCTCAGCGCGGCACTCGTGCTGTGGGGCTCCGCCACCGGTGACGCCTCGCTGCGCGACCTCGGCAGCTATCTGCTCACCACCGAGGCGGAGGCCATCGCCCAGTACTGGTTCGACGCCGACGAGCAGGTCTTCCCCTCCTCCTTCGGCCACGACACGGCCGGCATGGTCTGGGGCAGCGGCGCGGCCTACGCCACCTGGTGGACGGCCAACCCCGAGGAGATCCACGGCATCAACGTCCTGCCGGTGACCGGCGGTTCCCTGCACCTCGGTGGCGAGAAAGCCGCCATCCGGCGCAACTTGGCCGAGATGGAACGCGAGAACGGCGGCCCCGCCGCCGAATGGCGCGACATCCTCTGGGAGTTCCAGTCGTTTGCGGACCCGGCGGCGGCCAAGTCCAAGTGGGACGCCGGCCATGCCTCCTACACCCCGGAGGAGGGCGAATCCAAGGCGCACAGCTATCACTGGATCGAGGGCCTCGCCGCCCTGGGGGCCCCCGACCCGAGCGTCACCGGGGACCTTCCCTCCTCCGCCGTGTTCGACAACGGCACGACCCGCACCTACGTCGCCCACAACTACGGCTCCAGCGCCCGCACGGTGACCTTCTCGGACGGCAAGACCCTGTCCGTACCCGCCCGTTCGACCGCGACCGGCACCGGAACCGGCGGTGACCCCGACCCGGACCCCGATCCCGATCCGCCGACCGGCAACACCTTCCAGCTGCGCTCCGGCGGCACGCTCACCACGGCCACCGGCGGCACGGCGGGCAGTGACACCATCGCCTCCGCCGGGGGCACCAACCACGACGGCACTCCGTACCAGCCGCTCGTCTACGAGGTGCGCGGCGTCAACGGCACGCTCACGTCGGGCGCGAGCACCGCATTCCGGTTCCAGGTCGACGCGGGCACCACGGTCGGCCTCGGCCAGCAGGTGAGGGTCAGCTACGACCTCACCGGCAACGGCTCCTTCGACCGCACGGAGACGTACCACTACTTCGCCACCGACCCGGTGGCCGGCTGGGAGCAGTACGCCCAGACGCGCGGTCTGAAGTCCTCCACCGGAAGCCTCGGCAACCTGGCCAACGGCACGGTCCGGCTGGAGGTGTGGAGCGCCATCGGCAACGGCACGACCAAGCTCCAGACGGGCACGGAGAACTCCGTGCTGGTGATCCCCTTCGGCTGACCCGGACGGGTTCACCCCTCTCGGCCCCTCACAGGAGCGCGGCGGGCACCGGCGACCGAGCCGGTGCCCGCCGTGTCCGTGCGAGTGGGTCAGGCCGAGGCGCGCCGTACCAGCGAGGTCGGCGTGATGACGGAGGCGGGGGCAGGGCTCCCGGTCTCGTCGAGCAGGCGCATCAAGAGCTTCACCATCAGCCGGCCCATGCCCTCGATGTCCTGGTGGACGGTGGTGAGCGCCGGGTCGGTCAGCTCGACCACCGACGGCATGTCGTCGAACCCGACCACGGCCACGTCGTCGGGGACCCGCACCCCGCGCTCCCGCAGCGTGCGCAACGCGCCCAGGGCCATCAGGTCGTTGGAGGCGAACACCCCGTCGACGTCCGGGCGCCGCTCCAGCAGCTCGGCCATCGCGAGGGCGCCGCTGCGCTCCGTGAAGTCGCCCTGGCACATCAGCTCGGGATCGGCGTCGACGAGGACGTCGTGGTAGCCGTCGACCCGGTCCAGGGCCGCCGTGAGGTCGAGCGGGCCCGCTATGTGCGCGATGGTGCGCCGGCCCAGCGAGACGAGGTGCTGGACCGCCTGGCGGGCCCCGCCGCGGTTGTCGCAGTCGACGTAGGGTGCCGCGAGACTGCGGTCCACGACGGACCGGCCGCCGAACACGGTGGGGATGCGGGACTTGTCGATCAGGGCGGGCAACTCGTCGTCGTTGTGCACGGAGAAGGCGAGCGCCCCGTCGACATGGCCGCCGCCGAGATAGCGGGCGATCCGGTCGTGATCGCCACGGCCCTCGACCCACAGCAGGACGAGCTGAGCGTCGTGCGCCGTGAGTTCACGGCTGATGCCGCGCACCTGCTGCTCGAAGAACGGGTCGGAGAAGATCCGGAACTCCGGCTCCGCGATGATCACGGCCACCGCGCCGTTGCGCCGGGTGACGAGGGTCCGGGCCGCGTGATTGGGCACGTAGCCGAGCTCCTCGACCGCCTGGCGCACCTTGTCGACCAGCGGGGCACGTACCCCCGCACCCCCGTTGACCACCCGGGACGCGGTGGCCCGGGAGACGCCGGCGCGAGCTGCGACGGCTTCCAGAGTGGGGCGGGGCCCCGTGATCGGCTCGGGCAAGGCGGGCACTCCCTCGTCTGGGGCACGTTCGACCGGCTGCGATGCGGTCCGTTCAAGGATATCGACAGCCTACGAATACGTGAGAGCGCTCCCAGCGGGGGTGGGTGGCCGGAGCGTGGCCGATCACGCCGCGGACGGACGGCGGTGCATGGTCTCCAGGGCCGCGGCCAGGACGTGGGGGTCGTGGTGGCCCTTGTAGACCTCGGGCGGCCGCTTGTCCAGCTTCAGCAGCCGGGCCACGGCGGTCCAGGCGGTGCGGACCGAGTACTCGACGGTGAACACGACGTCGTCGGGCACCTCGGCGAACTGGCCGATGAACGCGAGGTTGACCGACCCCTCCGGTACGACCTTGGGCCGGTCGTCGCGGCGGCGGGTGAGGAACTGGCTGGTGATGTACGGCATCAGGCAGGGCACCACGGTGGAGGTCTGCCGGATCCGGGCGTTCACCTCCTCGTCGAAGGGGAGGTGGTGCAGGACCTCGTCGAGGATCTCCCGGCCGGAACACATCGTCATCGGCTTGGGGGTCCGGTTGCCGGCGCGCCCGGGGAAGAGGCCGTAGCCCCACCACACCGAGACGCCCTCGGGCTGGTCTCGGTAGACCGGCTGGCGGTCGGCCACGATCGTGAGCAGCCAGTTGGAGTCGGTGAAGGTCATCGGGCCGCCGCGGCCGGTCTCGCGGCCGCTGAACTGTGCCAGTGCGTCGAGGAAGGCCGGGTCCTTGGTCGTGACGGTGAACGACTCCCAGCGGGACTCCTTGACGTGCTTGTCGAAGACGGCCGGGTCGCCGAAGTCATCACGCCCGCGGGCCAGTCGGTGCCAGAGCAGCCAGGCGTCCGAGCGGTGGGGAGGCGGGGGCGGAGCGGCGGTGTGCGAGCCGAGACTGGAGGCGTCGGTCATGGAGCCGTTGGTGACCAGGACCAGGTCGTCCTTGGCCACGGCGATCTTCTCGTCCCGTCCGTGCCGGGAGAGGCGGATGGTCTCGACCGTGGTGTGCCGGTGTCCCGGCACGAGTTCCAGGTCGGTGACGTGGCAGCCGGTGTGGAGGGTGACGCCGCGTTCACGGAGCCAGGCGGTCAGCGGCCGTACGACGGAGTCGTACTGGTTGTAGCGGGTGCGGTGGATGCCCGACAGGCCGGCGAACTCGGGGAGGAGGTGGACGAAGCGCTTGAGGTAGCGGCGGAACTCGATGGCGCTGTGCCAGGGCTGGAAGGCGAACGTGGTGCACCACATGAACCAGAAGTTCGTGGTGAAGAAGTGCTCGCCGAAGCAGTCCGTGATCCGCTTTCCGTCCAGGTGCCCCTCGGGTGTGGCCAGGCAGCGGACGAGCTCCAGCCGGTCGCGTTCGGAGAAGCCCATCGAGCGGGTGTCGACGATCTTCCCGTCGCGGTCGACGAGGCGTGCGATGTCGTCCCAGGCGAAGTCCTCCTGGCCGGCGAGTATTTCCTGGGTCACCGACACCGAGGGGTCGTCGAGGGTGGGGATGCCGGACAGCAGGTCGTACGTGCACCGGTACGCGGCCTCGAACATGCGCCCGCCGCGCAGGGTGTAGCCGGCGTCCGCCGTGCCGCCCGCGTCCAGGCTGCCGCCGATGGTCCGCTGTCCCTCGAAGAGGTGGATGTCCGCTCCGTCGAATCCGCCGTCGCGAATCAGATACGTGGCCGCGGCGAGCGCCGCGATGCCGCTGCCCACCAGATACGCCTTCGCCATGACACAACTCCTCGTTCTCTCCCGAGGGCCCGGCCGGTGGAGCGTCACCGACCGGGCCGTGCTCACTGCTGACTCAAGGGCACTGCTGACTCACGCGGACTGCTCACCGCGCCACGGCGGGGCTGCCGTCCGGTGGTTGCCGTCCCACACGTGGGCGGCCTTGTCGGTCTGCCGGCGCAGCCGGTCCTGGAGTCGGTCGACGAGCTCCGTGCCGGTGGCCTCCTCGGCGAGGACGACGATCTGCCGCTTGCCGACGTGCAGATCGGCGGTGGCCGACCAGGGGCGGTCCGCGTGGTGAGCGGCCGCTCGCACGATCCGCACCTCGCCGGTGACGGCGGGCAGTCCCGGCCGGTTCACGACGGCGTCGATCTTCGTACGGGCGTACTCCCGGGTCTTCTCGTCCACCGGGCCGTCGGTACGCAGCCGCACCGCGGGCGTGGCCTGGGTGTTGTCACTGGTCATTACGGGTTCCTCCAGAGGGCGTAAGGACGTGAGGCCGTTGGGCTCGTTTCAGGCGGCCGTGTCGGGCAGCCACAGGTCGGGGCCGAAGACCTCGTAGTGGATGTCTCGTGCCGGGATGCCGGTGCGCAGGAGTTGGGTGCGGGCGTCGCGCATGAACGGCAGCGGGCCGCAGAGGAACACCGTCGCCTCCTCGGGGATTTCGATGCCGGCGAGGTTCATCAGGCCCTCGTGGGCGTCGGGTTCCTCCGGGCCGGGGCGCTCGTACCAGAAGACCGCGCGGGCGCCGGGCAGTTGCCCGACCAGCTCGCCCGTGTCGGTGCGCAGGGCGTGGTCTGCGGGGGAGCGGTCGGCGTGCAGGACGAGGACCGGGCGGGTGGAGCCGAGGGCGGTGAGGTGGGCCAGGATGCCGGCCATGGGGGTGCCGCCGATGCCGGCGGAGACCAGGACGACCGGACGGGTGGCGTCGGACGGGTCGTCGAGGAAGACATCCCCGAACGGGGCGGACAGCGTGAGTTCGTCTCCTTCGGCGATCCCTTCGTGCAGGAGGTTGGAGACCTCGCCCTCGGGGGCCTCGTCCGTGGCGGCGACCCGCTTGACCGTGATCCGCCGCAGCTCCCCGCCCGGGTCCGAGGACAGGCTGTACTGGCGCAGTTGGTGCACGCCGTCGGCCAACCGGACCCGCACGCTCACGTACTGGCCCGCCCGCGCCCGGGGCGCCGGTTCGCCGTCGGCCGGGCGCAGGACGAAGGACACCACGTCCGGGGTCTCGGTGCGGCGCTCGACGACCGTCCACCGCCGCCAGATCTTGCCGGGCTCCACGCCCGCATCCTGGTACAGGCGGGCCTCGCGTCCGATCAGGGCGCCGGCCATCAGCCAGTACACCTCGTCCCAGGCGGCGGCCACTCCCGGGGTGACCGCGTCGCCGAGGACCTCGGCTATGGCGCCGAACAGGTACTTGTGCACGATCGTGTACTGGTCGTCAGTGACGCCGACCGCGGCGTGCTTGTGCGCGATCCGGTCCAGCAGGGTGTCCGGCCGGGTGTCCGGATCGGCCAGCAGCGCGGTGGCGAACCCGGCGATCGAGCCGGCCAGGGCGCGGCGCTGGGCTCCGCTGGCCTGGTTGCCGCGGTTGAACATCCCGTCGAGGAGTTCCGGCCGGTCGCGGAACATCGCACCGTAGAAGCGCGTCGTGATCTCGTCGAGCGCACCGGCCACGGCGGGCAGGGTGGCGCGGACCACGGCGGCGGATTCTGCGGACAGCATGAAGCCTCCCGGGCAGGGGTGAGGTGGGAAGGGAAGCCGCATCGCATCGCGCGGCATCCTCTGTGTAGCAGCCACGCGTCCGCGTTTCGGTGCGGTTTGCGGGCGTGGGGCGAAGAAGGGCCGAACGGCCCCAGGGATTCGGGCGCATCGGTCCCACGGCCTGCTCGGCCGTGGGGCCGCACGGCACCGGGACGCACTCCTGTCGGCCCCGTGCGGCCCCGGTGCGCGGGCGCCTACTCGGCCGGTCGGCCGACCGGGCCGAAGAAGGCCGCCCGCATGATGTCCTGCATGTCGTCCAGCATGGGCATCCGGGGGTTGGCGGGGGCGCACTGGTCCTCGTAGGCGTTGAGGGCCTGTTGGGGCAGCGCGTCGAGGAACGTCCGCTCGTCGATGCCGAGGGCCCGGAACGACGGCTCGATGCCCACGGCCGCGCGCAGCCGTTCGACCGCGGCGGCGAGCGACTCCACGCCTTCCTGCGGGGTGCCGGCCGGCAGGCCGAGGGTGCGGGCGATGTCCTGGAAGCGTTCGGGGGCGCGGTAGCTCTCGTACTTGGGCCAGCCGGTGAGCTTCGTGGGGACGGTGCCGTTGTAGCGGATGACGTGCGGCAGCAGGACGGCGTTGGTGCGGCCGTGGGCGATGTGGAAGGTGGCGCCGAGGGTGTGGGACATGGCGTGGACGATGCCGAGGAAGGCGTTGCCGAAGGCCATGCCCGCGATGGTGCCGGCGTTGTGCGTCCTCTCGCGGGCCTGCGCGCTGCCGGCGCGGTCGGTCACGGCCGCTTCGATGTTGTCGAAGATCAGGCGGATCGCGTGCAGCGCGAGACCGTCGGTGAAGTCGTTGGCGTACACGGACGCATACGCCTCGATGGCGTGGGTGAGGGCGTCGAAGCCGCTGTCGGCGGCCAGGGCCGGGGGCAGTTCGGTGGTGAGCAGCGGGTCGACGATGGCCACGCTGGGGGTGAGGGCGTAGTCGGCCAGGGGGTACTTCTTGTTCGTCGCCGGGTCGGAGATCACCGCGAACGGGGTGACCTCGGCGCCGGTGCCGGACGTGGTGGGCACGCACACCAGGCGGGCGCGGGCGCCCAGGACCGGGAAGCGGAAGGCACGCTTGCGGATGTCGGAGAACTTCTGCCGCATGTCCGCGAAGTCGATGTCCGGCTGCTCGTACAGCAGCCACATCACCTTGGCCGCGTCCATCGGCGAACCGCCGCCGAGCGCGATGATCGTGTCCGGCCGGAAGTCCCGCATCAGACGGGCGCCGCGCTGGACGGAGTCGATGCTCGGCTCGGGCTCGACGTTGTCGATGATCTGGAGGGTGACCGGCTGGGGGCGGCGCTGCAGGACGCGGCTGACCCGGTCGACGAAGCCGAGGCGCGTCATGGTGGCGTCGGTGACGATCGTCACGCGGTGGACGTCCGGCATGGACGCCAGGTAGCGGATGGACCCCGGCTCGAAGTAGGTCTTCGGCGGGACCTTGAACCACTGGAGGTTGTTGTGGCGGGTGCTGACCCGCTTGATGTTCAACAGGTTCGCCGCCGATACGTTGTTGGACACGGAGGTGCTTCCCCAGGAGCCGCAGCCCAGCGTCAAGGACGGCAGCAGGCCGTTGTAGATGCCGCCGATCGCGCCTTGCGAGGAGGGCGAGTTGACGATGACCCGGACGGTCTTCATCCGGCGGCCGTACGCCTCCGCGAGTGCGCGGTCCTCGGTGTGGATGACCGAGCTGTGCCCCTGGCCGTGGAAGGCGACCATGTCGGCGGCCAGGTCGAAGCCCTGCCGCTCGGAGCCGGCGCGCAGGACCGTGAGCACCGGGCAGAGCTTCTCGCGGGTCAACGGCTCGTCCGGGCCGACCCGTTCCGCCTCGACCAGGATGAGCGAGGTGTCGGCGGGCACGGTGAACCCGGCCTGCTCGGCTATCCACGCCGGGCTCTGCCCGACCGCCGCGGAGTTGACCTTGGGCTCGCAGCCACCGCCCGCGGTCTTCCCGGCCGGGAAGAGGAAGGTCTCCAGCCGCGCCTTCTCCTCGGCGGTCGCCACATAGGCGTGCAGGGTGCGGAATTCGGCGAGGGCGGCGTCGTAGATCTCGGCGTCCAGGATGACGGCCTGCTCGGAGGCGCAGATCATCCCGTTGTCGAACGACTTCGACAGCACCAGGTCGTTGACGGCCCGGCGCAGTTGGGCCGTCCGGTGCACGTAGGCGGGGACGTTGCCGGCGCCGACGCCGAGGGCGGGCTTGCCGGCCGAGTAGGCGGCCTTGACCATGGCGTTGCCGCCGGTGGCGAGGATGAGGGAGACGCCCGGGTGGTGCATCAGGGTGTGGGTCGCCTCGACGGACGGGGTCTCTATCCACTGCACGCAGTGCTCGGGCGCGCCCGCGGCGATGGCGGCGTCGCGGACGATCCGGGCCGACTCGGCGCTGCACCGCTGGGCGGAGGGGTGGAAGGCGAAGACCACGGGGTTGCGGGTCTTGAGCGCCATCAGGGCCTTGAAGATGGTGGTGGAGGTCGGGTTGGTGACCGGGGTGACGGCGGCGAGCACACCGACCGGCTCGGCGATCTCGACCATGTCCTCGATGTCGTCGCGGGCGATGACGCCGACGGTCTTCATACGGCCCATGCTGTGGGTGACGTGCTCGCAGGCGAACATGTTCTTCGCCGCCTTGTCCTCGAACACACCGCGGCCGGTCTCCTCGACCGCCAGCCGCGCCAGCGCCGTGTGCTGGTCCAGCGCGGCGACCGACGCCTTCTTCACGATGTGGTCGACCTGTTCCTGGTCGAGTTCCTCGTAGTCGGCCAGTGCCTTGAGCCCGTTCGTGACCAGGCGGTCGATGGCGACGGCGATGTCCGACGGCGCCTCGGCCGGGGCGGCGGTCTCGGTGCGATCGTCGTGGCGGGTCATGGATGTGCCTCCGTCATCGAGAGGAGAAGCCGCACAGCCTGCGGCTCGGACGAGCGGAGCCGCGAGGGTCCGGTGCCGCTCCACCAGCAGCGTCTCTCCCGCACCCCCGTGCCGGGCACGGCCACCCGGTCTCCGGTCGGTGTCCGAGCGGCCCCGGATCGCGGGGCCGGACGGCCCTCACGGCCTCGGCGTCAGCTTGTTGACGACGCCGACCACTCCGTCCACCCGCCATGCCAGTTGGAGGGCGAGGGGGATGTCGCCACGCCGTTCCAGCTGCCCGTCGAGCGTGACCATGCCGTCCCGGACAGAGACCGTCACGGTGCGGGGCGGCAGACGCAGATCCCGTGTCAGGACGTCGTCGGTCACCTCCCGGCGGATCTCCTCGTCGGTGCGCAGGAACACCCGCAGCAGGTCTCGCCGGGTGGCGATGCCGATCAGCCGGTCCTCCTCGTCCACCACGGGAAGCCGGTCGACGCGGTGGCGTTCCATGACACGTGCGGCGTCCGCGACGCGCTGTTCGGGATGCACCGTGACGGCGGGCGTCGACATCAGCTCCTCAGCGGTCGTGGCCCGGGCCGCGCCGGTGGAGTGACGCAGCAGGTCGGTCCCGGACACGACGCCCACGACCTTGTCGTCGTGGTCCACGACGGGCAGGCCGCTGATGCGGTGCCGGTCCAGGAGCCGGGCCAGGTTCTTGAACGACGTCTCCCTGCGCGCTTCGACCACCTCGCTTGTCATGACTTCGCCGACGGTACGGCTCATCACGCCATCTTCCTTCCGTGTCCGGGACGCCCGCCTGCGTGAGGTCCCGGGTGGGGGCGTGGCGTCTGTGATGGCATCGGGGCCGGAGTGCAGGGCTCTGTCGACCGAGCGGTCGCTGCTGTCCCTTCGGACCGTCCCGAGGATCCGGCCCCCGATGTCTCTTCAGCGTCCCGCACGACGACCTGCGGGGGCAGGGGCCGATCGTCCCGAGGCCGGGGGACCGAATGCCGGTGGGACGGAATACCGGGACCAGTGGGGCCGACCGGCCCTGGCCCATCGGCCCGCGATCGCGCAGGATCGGAAGCAGACAAGGACGACCGGTCGCGCCCCCGGGCGCGGTCCGGTGCGGGAATCAGACGGCGTGACAACGTAGAACCAGGAGCTTCCGATGGCGGACGGCGTGCGGCCCGGACCCGACAACCCGATCCGGGTCTTCCTGCTGGACGACCACGAGGTCGTACGGCGCGGGGTGCACGACCTGCTGAACGACGAACCGGACATCACCGTCGTCGGCGAGGCCGCCAACGCCGAGCAGGCGCTGGTACGCGTGCCCGCGCTGCGCCCGCAGGTGGCGGTCCTCGACGTCCGCCTGCCCGACGGCGACGGAGTGTCGGTCTGCCGGGAGCTGCGCTCGCGCATGCCGGAGCTGGCCTGTCTGATGCTGACCTCCTTCGACGACGAGGAGGCCCTGCTGGACTCGATCATGGCGGGCGCGTCCGGCTATGTGCTGAAGCAGATCCAGGGCTCGGACCTGGTGTCTGCCGTGCGCACGGTGGCCGCGGGCCAGTCCCTGCTCGACCCGAGCGCCACCGCCAAGCTGATGGCCCGGCTGCGCCAGGGCCAGGAGACGGAGCCCGAGGCCGACGCCCTGCCCGGCCTGACCGAACGGGAACGGGAGATCCTGGCGCTCATCGGCGAGGGTCTCACCAATCGCCAGATCGGCCAGCGCCTGTATCTCGCCGAGAAGACGGTCAAGAACCACATCTCCCGGCTGCTGGCCAAGCTCGGTGTCGAGCGCCGCGTCCAGGCGGCCGTCATCGCCACCCAGGCCCAGGACCGGCTCCGGCGCGACGGCCACTGAGCCGCCCGGACGGGCCGTTGGGCCGAACGTCCCCCGGCTCGCCCCCGTACGGCCCAAGCTCGATCGAAGCCCCGGTCGGCACGCTGGCAGCGGGTAGCAGGTGCGAATCGACCGAGAGGGCGACGGACATGAGCGTGCGCGTGGGAATCAACGGCTTCGGCCGCATCGGACGCAACTACCTGCGCTTGGTGCTGGAGCGCGCGGAGGCCGCCTCGGGCACCCCGGTCGAGGTCGTGGCGATCAACGACATCACCTCGCCGGCGGCCCTGGCTCATCTGCTGGCGTACGACTCGACGTATGGCCGCCTCGGCCGCACCGTCGAGCACGACGACAGCTCCATCACCGTCGACGGGCATCGCGTCGCCGTCACCGCCGAGCGCGACCCGGCCGCCCTGGCCTGGGGCGACCTCGGCGTCGACGTCGTTATCGAGTCCACCGGCCGCTTCCGCACCCGGGAGCAGGCCGGGGCACATCTGACGGCGGGCGCGCGCAAGGTGCTGCTGTCGGTGCCGGGCAAGGGCGTCGACGCCACGATCGTGATGGGCGTCAACGAGGGCACGTACGACCCGGAGCGGGACCATGTCGTGTCCAACGCCTCCTGCACCACCAACTGCGTGGCGCCGATGGTGAAGGTCCTCGACGAGGGCTTCGGCCTCGTCAAGGGCCTGATGACCACCATCCACGGCTACACCAACGACCAGGTGGTCCTGGACGGCCCGCACAAGGACCCGCGCCGCGGCCGCAGTGCCGCCGTCAACATCATCCCCACCTCGACCGGCGCCGCCCGCGCCGTCGGCCTGGTTCTGCCGGAGCTGGCGGGCACCCTCGACGGCATCGCCGTACGCGTCCCCGTCGAGGACGGCTCCCTCACCGACCTGAGCGTCGTGCTGGAGCGGCCCGTCACCGCGGAAGAGGTCAACGCCGCCTTCCGGGAGGCCGCCGACGGACCGCTCAAGGGCGTCCTGCGGGTGTCCGATGCCCCGATCGTCTCCCGGGACATCGTGGGAGACCCGGCCTCGTGCGTCCTGGACGCCCCGCTCACCCAGGCCCACGGCGATCTGGTCAAGGTCTTCGGCTGGTACGACAACGAGTGGGGCTACACCAACCGGCTGCTCGACCTCACCGAGTACGTCGCCGCCCGCCTCCCGCGCGGCTGACGAGAAGCGGCAGGGGCCGTCGATGGGGAACCCGGTCCGCACCGGAGCGTGCGAGGAGGACGCCATGACAACGCGGCTGGATGAGAAGACGGTGGCGGAGCTGGTGGCCGACGCCACGGCGGCCCCGTCCATGCACAACGCGCAGCCCTGGCGCTTCCGCTTCCTGACCGGCGAGGGTGTCGTCCAGCTGCATGCCGATCCGGAGCGGGCCATGCCGCACTCGGATCCGGACGACCGGGCGCTGCACATCGGCTGCGGCGCGGCGCTGTTCAACCTGCGCGTCGCCGCGGCCCACGCCGGCCTCGTACCGGAGACGCGCCTGCTGCCCGAGCCGCAGGATCCGCTGCTGCTGGCCGCCGTGCGGCTGGCCGGCCCGGCCGGGCGCCCGCAGGAGGACGACCTGGCGCGGCTGTACCCGGCGATCCGGCAGCGCCACACCAGCCGCCACCCCTTCGCCGACAAGGACGTGCCCGAGGACGTCCGGGCCACGTTGCGGGAGGCCGCTGCCCGCGAGGGGGCCGGGCTGCACTTCCCCGGCGTCTGGCATGCCGAGACCATGCTCGACCTGGTGCGCGACGCGGAGAGCCGCGACGTCATGGACCCCGACGCCAATGAGGATCTGGTGCGCTGGACCCGGCTCGGGCCGGAGGCGGACCTGGCCGTCGACGGGGTCCCCGAGTACGCCTTCGGGCCGCGCAAACGGAGTGGCAGGGCTCCCGTGCGGGATTTCGCCGGGCGACGGCGTGTCGCCGACCGGGGCGCCACCGCCTTCGAGCACACCCCGCATCTGGCGCTCCTGAGTACCGTCGGCGACCATCCCGCGGACTGGCTGCGCGCCGGCCAGGCGCTGGAGCGCGTTCTGCTGGAGGCCACCCTGGCCGACCTGGCCACCTCTCTGACCTCCCACGCCCTGGAGGACCGCGAGCTGCGCCTGCTGGCCCGCGATCCGGGCTCGGGCACCGGCCAGGTTCAGATGGTGGTGCGGCTCGGCTACGGACCGAGGGGCGCTGCCACGCCCCGCCGCCCGGTGGGAGACGTGCTCGACGTCCTGTGAGCCCGGCGGCGGGCCGCGCAGCCGAGTCAGGCCCCGGACGGCTCCCCGGACCCGGACGGCTCCGGGGCGGGCAGCATCGTGAGCAGCATGACGCTGGGCTCGCTGGCGTGCACCGAGTGCGGCAGCCGTGCGGGCAGGTGGATCCAGGTCCCGGGCGTGGCCTCGGTCTTCACGTCGCCGAGGACGAGGTCGAGGTGGCCCTGGACGACCTGGATGACCACGGGCAGGGCCGAGGTGTGCTCGGTCAGTTCCTGGCCGGCGGCGAACGCGAAGCCGATCACGCGCAGGCGGTCGTCGCGGTACAGGACGCGGCTGAGGGTGCCGTCCTCGGGCACGGTCAGTTCGGCGACCAGGTCGGTGAGCACGGTGGCGGACATGGCGGGTTCCTCCTCAGGACTGGGGCGGGGTGGGAGTGGCGATGAGGCTGATGGCGCCGAGGTGGGCCTGGTGGCGGCGGAAGACCTGGCGCATCTCCAGGACGCGCTGCCGGGCCACTGGGTCGCGCAGGGTACGGCCGGCGATACGAACGGCCTGCCCGAACCCCTCGTCGGAGATGAGCCGGCGGGGTTCCAGCAGGGCCATCGGAGTCATCCGGTGCGCGGTGACGGTGAAGCCCTCGTCGGTGAGCAGGGCGGCCCAGCCGCTGGGGGTGAGCGGGCGGGCGCCGACGTGGATGGCCCCGCCCAGATCCCTGGTGATCGCCTCGGTGTGTTCCTGGCCGAGGTCGTCCGGCAGCAGGCACAGCTCGTGGATGGCGTACCGGCCGTCAGTGCCGGCGAGCAGCCGCCGGGCTTCGCGCACGATGCGGCGTTTGGCGGGGTCGGGCTGCATGGTCAGCATGGCCTCCCCGTACACGACGGTGGCGCTGCCGGTCGGCAGACCGGTGTCCGCGGCGTCGGCCCGCACGGCCATCACGGCGGTCGTGCCCGACGTGGTCAGCGTGGCCAGGCCCGCCACGGCGGCGGGGTCGCGGTCGACGGCCGTGTAGGAGCCCGGGTCGCGGGCGAGGGTCAGACGGGCGGTGGCTCCCAGGCCTGCGGCCAGTTCCACCACCCGGTCGTCCGGGCCGAGGAGCAGGTTGTCGAGCATCCAGCAGGTCAGTTCCACGCCCCCGGGGCGCAGGACGCGCTTGCCCAGGCGGGCCAGCAGCCAGTGGCCGGGCATGCGGGTGGCGTCGAGTCCGGCGCCGGGAAGGGGGATGTGCTGCCGCAGGTCCGAAGGGTCCATGGATGTCATGCTCGTGCCTCGCTCTCTGCCCGCATCGGTGTTACTTAGGTAAACCTAACTAAGTGAGGGAGGGGATGCGGGGGCCGAACGTCCCGAGTGCGGGGCCCAGTGGGTCCGTTGTGTCGCACGGTGAAGTCCCTACACGTCGAACAGGTCGGTGCTGAGGTAGCGCTCTCCGGTGTCGGGCAGGACGACGACGATCAAGGCGCCCTTGTGCCGCGGGCGTTGGGCGAGCGTGGTGGCGGCGTGCAGGGCCGCTCCGCCGGAGACTCCGGCGAGGATGCCCTCGGTGCGGGCCAGGCGACGGGCCTGCGCCTGTGCCTCGGCCAGGGAGACCCGGCAGACCGTGTCGTACACCTCGGTGTCCAGGACGTCCGGGACGAAGCCGGCACCGAGGCCCTGGATGCGGTGCGGGCCGGGGGAGCCGCCGGACAGGACGGCGGACTCCGCCGGTTCCACGGCCACCACGGTGATGCCGGGGTTCTTCTCCTTGAGGACCTGCCCGACGCCGGTGACGGTGCCGCCGGTGCCGACGCCGGCCACCAGCATGTCGATCTGCCCGGCGGTGTCCTGCCAGATCTCCTGAGCGGTGGTGCGGCGGTGGGCGTCGGGATTCGCCGGGTTGCGGAACTGCTGGGGCATGAACCAGTCGTGCATCTCGGCCAGTTCAGCGGCGCGGGCGACGGCGCCCGTCATGCCCTCGGCGGCCGGGGTGAGGATCAGGTCCGAGCCGTAGGCGCGCAGTAGGGCGCGCCGCTCGGTGCTCATGCTCTCGGGCATGGTGAAGGTGACGGGGTGGCCCTTGGCGGCGGCCACCATGGCCAGGCCGATGCCGGTGTTGCCGCTGGTCGGTTCGACGATGCGCTGCCCGGGCCGGAGTGCGCCGACGCTTTGGGCGTCCTCGATCATCGCCAGGGCGATGCGGTCCTTGACGCTGCCGCCGGGGTTGGCGGACTCCAGCTTGGCGACCAGCCGCACGGGCAGGTCCGCGCCGAGGCGGCGCAGTGCCACCAGAGGGGTGCGGCCGATCAGTGCTGTGATCGAGGGCGCGATCGACGCGTGGGGAGCCGTCATGTTCGTCCTTCTTTCTTCTCCGCCGGGGTGAGGAACCCGGCGTGGGTCGGCGTCGCGGTGCCGCCGGGGCGGGCGGTGGCGGACGCGGGTGCCGCGTGGACGCGGGAGCGGGCGGGGACGTCGCGCAGGACGAGGGCGTGCGCGCCGATGATCGTGTCGTGGCCGACGTGGATCGGGCCGAGCACGGTGGCGCCGACGCCGAGGACGACGCGGTCGCCGACGGTGGGATGCCGCTTGGCGGTCTTCGTGTCGGTCCACCAACCGGTGCCGCCGAGGGTGACGCGGTGGTAGAGCATCACGTCGTCGCCGACGACAGCCGTCTCGCCGATCACCACGCCCATGCCGTGGTCGATGAAGCAGCGGCGCCCGATGACGGCACCGGGGTGGATCTCGATCCCGGTCAGGGCGCGGGCGAGCTGGGACAGCAGCCGGGGCACCAGCGGTACACCGAGCCGGTACAGCCGGTGGGCGAGCCGGTGGGACCAGATCGCCCACAGGCCGGGATACAGCAGGACATCGACCACGTGGACGCCGTGCAGGGCGGGGTCCTTGCGGCAGGCCGTCCGGAGGTCTTCGAAGAGCATGCGCGTCTTTCTGTGGGGCCCGGTTACAGCAGGCTGCTCCAGTACGGCCAGAACCGGGTGAGGGCGAGTAGTGCGATCACCCCGTACCAGGCGGCGAGCAGCATCCAGTGCGTGTCCCGGACGATGTACAGGACACCTCGGGGGACCGGGACGATCCCCTGTTCCAGGCAGTGCACGGTCAGGTACCAGAACAAGGCGATGGTGACGACCCACACGACGGCGCAGTACGGGCAGATCTTGTTGAGCTCGTAGAGCGACTGGACGATCAGCCAGTGGACGAACACCACCCCCACCAGCGCCCCGGCGTCGAGAGCCAGCCACAGTCGGCGGTGCAGGCGCGCCCCGGAGAGCACAGCGATGCCCAGGGCGGTCACGGCGGCGAAGGCGCCCAGTCCGAGCAGCATGTTGGGGAAGCCCAGCAGGCTGCCCTGCGAGCTGGACATGACGCTGCCGCAGCTCACGACGGGGCTGATGTCGCACGGCGGTTGGTAGCCGGGATCGCGGAGCAGCCGCCAGCCGTCCACGGTGAGCTGGAAGGAGGCGAGCCACCCGACGACCCCGGCGACGACCATGACCACGCCGGTACGGCGCCGCGCGCTCACCGCCTCTCCGCGCCGGATGGCCGCGGCGTCGGGGGCGAGCGCGGGGCCGTGGCTCATGCGGCCCGCCGGGAGCCGGAGGCCGACCGGGCGCGGCCGGCGGTCGCCGGGGTGGGGGCCGGGTTGGCCCGGCGCCGGTAGACCAGATACGGGCGGGCCAGGTACCCGATGGGCGCGCTCCACACGTGCACGAGCCGGGTGAACGGCCAGGCCGCGAAGAGCAGGCAGGCGGTCAGGGCGTGCAGTTGGAACAGCAGCGGGGCGCCGGCCATGGCCTCGGGCTGGGGCTGGAGGACGAACAGGCCGCGGAACCAGACGGAGACGGTGGAGCGGTAGTCATAGCCGCCGCCGAAGACGTTGTGGGAGGCCGTCGCGGTGATGCCGAGCAGGACGGTGGCCGACAGCAGCGGGAAGAGGAGCTTGTCGCTGCGGTCGGTGCCGAGCCGGATCTGGCGGTTCAGCAGACGCCGGGCGCACAGCATGCCCAGCCCGGTGACCATG
The DNA here is from genome assembly GCF_027270315.1 of Streptomyces cinnabarinus. Lineage (NCBI taxonomy): Bacteria > Bacillati > Actinomycetota > Actinomycetes > Kitasatosporales > Streptomycetaceae > Streptomyces > Streptomyces cinnabarinus. The sequence continues at coordinate 8,817,802 of NZ_CP114413.1, forward strand.
GTGACGCCCGCCACCGAGCCCGCCCAGACGGCCACGGTGTGGTAGGTGTGCTCGGTGATGCCGACCGCCTCGGTCCACGAGTTCGGAATGGCGAGTCCGGCGACATGCCCGGCGATCACCATGAAGGCGCCCAGGTGGAACAGCGGGCTGCCCCAGCGCAGCCAGCGGTGTTCCAGGAGCTGGGTGGTGCGGGAGGTCCAGCCGAACTGGTCCTGGCGGTAGCGCCAGACGTGGCCGACGGCGAACACGGCGAGGCAGATGTAGGGGATGGCGACCCACAGGAGCAGGTCGGCGCCGCTCGCTGCGGCGAGAGGGGCAGGTGCGGCGCTCATCGGGATCCTTCCGGGTGCGGCGGAGTGGACATGGGCGGAACGAGCGTGGGCGATGCCTGCTCGGGCGGTACGAACGCGTCCGGCGGCGCGAACTCGCCCGACCCGTAGGGGTCGAGGCCGACGTCCTCGTTCGGCGGGCCCTGAGCGGCCAGCTCGGCCACCGCCTGCAGATCTGCCTCGGTGGCAGGCGGCAGGAGGGTGAGCAGGGCGGCCAGGACGTGCCGATAGGGCGAGTCGGCGTCGGTCAGGGCACGCTGGATCAGTTCGAGACCGCGCCGGTGCTGACGCAGGGGTGCCTCGCCCGCCCGGGGGCCGCCGAGCGCCGCGAACTCCAGGACGACCGGGAGGTGGTCGGGCAGTTCACTGCCGTCGGTGTCCCAGCCGGCGGCGCGGTAGCGCTGGGCCAGGGTGAGCAGGGCCATGCCGCGGCGGCGGGTGTCGCCGTGCAGGTAGTAGGTGAGGTAGAGGCTGCTCTTGCGGCGCAGGTCGAACATCTCGACGTAGTGCCGCTCCAGGGCCTCCGGCTCCTGCTCCGTGCACCAGGCGGTGTACGCGGCCAGGTGCTCGGCGGCGGGCGAGGGCGGCAGCGCCTCGACGGTCGCGGTCAGCACCGGGCGGGCGGCGGCGAGTTCGGCGTCCGGGTACTGCAGCAGCAGGGAGCACAGTCGCAGCACCAGGGTGCGGGACTCGGCCTCCTGGGGCGTGGTGCGGGACGGGCGGCGCACGGCCGCGCGGACCTTCGTGCGGACCAGGGCCGGGATGGTGGCGGGCAGGGGGCTCACGGGTTGCCTCCGGCGGTCTTGCGGCGCAGGGTGGGGATGCCGAGCATGACGCGGCCGCTCTGGGCGGGCTCGCCGGAGGATTCGACCGGGCAGCGGTTCTCCATCGCGGTGAGCGCGGCGGCGTCCTCCTTGTGCGCGGCGGGGACGACGTACCGGTCCTCGTACTTGGCGACGGCGAGCAGCCGGTGCAGGTCCTCGGCCTCGCGTGCGGTGAGCCCGACGGCCTTGAGCGGCGCCTCGTCACCGGCCTCGCCGAGGGTGCGTTCGCGCATGTACGAGCGCAGCGCGGTGAGCTTCATCAGTACTCCGGCGACGACATCCGTGTCCCCGGCGGTGAACAGCTCGGCCAGGTACTCCAGCGGGATGCGCAGCCGGGTGACGGCGGCGAACACGTGGTCGGGGTCGTCCTGGTTGCCGCCCGCGTTGTCGACGGCGTCGAGGACCGGGGACAGCGGGGGCACGTACCAGACCATGGGCAGGGTGCGGTACTCCGGGTGCAGCGGCAGGGCCACCTTGTACCGGGAGACCAGGTCGTACACCGGGGAGCGGCGGGCCGCGGCCAGCCAGTCCTCGGGGATGCCCGACTCCCGTGCCGCGCGGGCCACTTCGGGGTCGTGCGGGTCGAGGAAGACGTTGCGCTGGGCGTCCAGCAGGTCCTTCTGGTCCGGGGTGGCCGCGGCCTCGCCGACACGGTCGGCGTCGTAGAGGAGCAGGCCCAGGTAGCGCAGCCGTCCCACGCAGGTCTCGGAGCAGACGGTGGGCTGGCCGGCCTCGATGCGCGGGAAGCAGAAGGTGCACTTCTCGGCCTTGCCGGTGGCGTGGTTGACATACACCTTCTTGTACGGGCACGCCGTGACGCACATGCGCCAGCCGCGGCACTTGTCCTGGTCGACCAGGACGATGCCGTCCTCGACCCGCTTGTACATCGCGCCCGACGGACAGGCCGACACACAGGCCGGGTTGAGGCAGTGCTCGCACAGCCGGGGCAGGTGGAAGAGGAAGGTCTGCTCGAACTCGAACTTGACCTTCTCGGCCCACTCGCCGCTCAGGTTGGGGTCGGCGCCGGCGTTCTCGGCGGCGCCGCCGAGACCGTCCTCCCAGTTGGCGCCCCAGGTGATGTCGGTGGGCTTGCCGGTGAGGACGGAGCGGGGGCGGGCCACCGGCATGTCCGGTCCTGCGGGGGCGCTGACCAGGTTGTCGTAGTCGTAGGTGACGGGCTCGTAGTAGTCCTCGATGCTCGGCAGGTCGGGGTTGGAGAACAGCGACAGCAGCCGCTTCACCCGGCCACCGGAGCGCAGGACCAGGCGCCCCTTCTTGTCGAGCATCCAGCCGCCCTTCCAGTGCTCCTGGTCCTCGTAGCGGCGGGGGTAGCCGACACCGGGCTTGGTCTCGACGTTGTTGAACCAGGCGTACTCGACTCCGGTGCGGTTGGTCCACGTCTGCTTGCAGGTGACCGAGCAGGTGTGGCAGCCGATGCACTTGTCGAGGTTCATCACCATCGCGATCTGTGCCATGACGCGCATGTCAGTACTCCACTTGCTGGCTGCGGCGGCGGATGACGGTGACCTCGTCGCGCTGGTTGCCGGTCGGGCCGTAGTAGTTGAAGGCGTAGGTGAACTGGGCGTAGCCGCCCGCGAGATGGGTCGGCTTGAGCAGCAGCCGGGTCAGGGAGTTGTGGATGCCGCCGCGCTTGCCGCTGATCTCGGTCTTCGGCACGTTCACGTTGCGGTCCTGGGCGTGGTACATGTACACCGTGCCCTCGGGCATCCGGTGCGTGACCACCGTGCGGGCGGCGACGACACCGTTGCGGTTGTACGCCTCGATCCACTCGTTGTCCTTCACGCCGATCTTCTCGGCGTCGACGGTGGACATCCAGATGGTCGGGCCGCCGCGGGACAGGTCGAGCATGTACTTGTTGTCCTGGTAGTTCGAGTGGATCGACCACTTCGAGTGCGGCGTCAGATAGCGCACCGTCACCTCGGCCCGGCCGGCCTCGTGCAGCTCCTCGTCGCCGTAGTGCCGGGGCGTGTTCAACGGCGGCCGGTAGACGGGCAGTTGCTCGCCGAGTTCGGCCATCCAGTCGTGCTGGACGAAGAAGTGCTGGCGGCCGGTGAGGGTGTGCCAGGGCTTCATGTGCTCGGTGTTGATGACGAACGGCGAGTAGCGGCGCCCGCCGGTCTCCGAGCCCGACCACTCGTAGGAGGTGATCACCGAGCGGGGCTGGGTGCGGGTGTCGGCGAAGGTGATGCGCTCGGCCTCGCGCTCGGCGGAGAGTTCCACCAGGCCCTCGCTGCCGGTCTGGCGCTCCAGCTCCTTGAAGCCCTCGGTGGCGAGGCGTCCGTTGGTGGTGCCGGACAGGGCGAGGATCGCCTCGCACATGTCGCTCGCGGTGGCCAGCGAGGGCCGGCCGGCCGCGATGCCGTCGCGGACGGTGCCGTTGCGGCGGCGCAGGTCCTCGATCTCGCGGTCCGGGTGGACCGTGACGCCCTTGGTGGTGGTGCCCAGGGTGTCGAGGAGGGGGCCGACGGCACGCATCTTCTGTGCGATCGCCGTGTAGTCCCGCTCGACGACGGCCAGCTTCGGCATGGTCTTGCCGGGGATCGGCTCGCACTCGCCGGTCCGCCAGTCCCTGACGACGCCACCGGGCTGGGCGAGTTCGTCGGGGGTGTCGTGCAGCAGCGGTACGGCGATGACGTCGGTGCGGGTGCCGAGGTGCTCCTCGGCCAGTTCGCTGAACCGGTCGGCGAGGGTCAGGAAGGTGTCGTAGTCGGTGCGGGCCTGCCAGGGCGGGGCGATGGCTGGGGTGAAGGCGTGCACGAAGGGGTGCATGTCCGTGCTGGACAGGTCGTCCTTCTCGTACCAGGTCGCGGCCGGCAGGACGACGTCGGCGAGCAGGCCGGTGGAGGTCATCCGGAAGTCCATGCAGACCATCAGGTCGAGCTTGCCCTCGGGTGCCTCCTCCCGCCAGGCCACGTCCTTCGGGCGGTGCTCGGGCGGGGTCTCCTCGGAGCGGACCGCCGCGTCGGTGCCCAGCAGATGGCGCAGGAAGTACTCGTTGCCCTTGCCGGAGGAGCCCAGCAGGTTGGCGCGCCACACCGTCAGGACCCGGGGGAAGTTCGCCGGGTCGTCGGGGTCCTCGACCGCGAACTTCAGCTGCCCCGACTTGAGTTCGTCGACGATGTGCTCGGCGACCTGCTTGCCGCGGGCCTTCGCCTCGTCGGTGAGGTCGAGCGGGTTGCGGTTGAAGCCGGGGTGACCGGGCGTCCAGCCGAGCCGCACCGCCTGCGCGAGGCAGTCGGCGAAGCCCTGGCCCGTGAAGCGCCCGGTGCCGAGCGGGGAGGCCAGCTCCTCGGGCCCGAACGCCTCGTAGCGCCACTGGTCGGAGTTCAGGTACCAGTAGGAGGTGCCCGCCATGTGCCGGGTGGGCCGCTGCCAGTCGAAGGCGAACGACAGGTGCTGCTGCCCGGTGACCGGGCGGACCTTCTCCTGGCCGACGTAGTGCGCCCAGCCGCCGCCGTTGACACCCTGGCAGCCGGTCATCGTCAGCAGCGCCAGGAAGGCCCGGTAGATCGTGTCCGAGTGGAACCAGTGATTGGTGCCCGCGCCGAGGGCGATCATGGAACGGCCGTTGGTGCGCTCGGCGTTGCGGGCGAACTCGCGGGCGATGCGGGCGGCCTGCTCGGCCGGGACCGAGGTGATCGTCTCCTGCCAGGCGGGGGTGTAGGGCTCGGCCTCGTCCTCGTACGACGTGGGCCACTGGCCCGGCAGGCCGGGGCGGTGGACGCCGTACTGGGCGAGCATCAGGTCGAAGACGGTGGTGACCAGGCGGCCGCCGATCCGGCGCACCGGCACGCCGCGCACCAGGACCGAACCGCCCTCCGTGGCGCCCTCGTCGAAGCGGGGCAGCGCGACCTCGGCCGTCTCCTCGGCCCGCTCCAGCAGGCTCAGTTCGGGCACGACCTCACCGAGGTTCAGGTTCCAGTTGCCCTTCTCCTGTGCCCAGCGGAAGCCGAGCGAGCCGTTCGGCACGACCGGTTCGCCGGTGGCCGAGTCGAGGAGGACCGTCTTGGACTCGGCGTGTTCCCCGTCCTGGCCCAGGTCGGCCGCGGTGAGGAACCCGTCCGGGGTCAGTCCGCGCTCGTGCTCGCGCAGGGTGATCAGGAAGGGGGCGTCGGTGAACTTGCGCAGGTACTCCTGGAAGTACGGCACCTCGCGGTCGACCAGGAACTCGCGCAGGATCACATGGCCCATCGCCATCGCCAGCGCCCCGTCCGTGCCGGGGTGCGGGGCGAGCCACTCGTCGGCGTGCTTGACGTTGTCGGCGTAGTCGGGGCTGACCGCGACGATCTTGGTGCCGTTGTAGCGGGTCTCGGTGAGGAAGTGCGCGTCCGGGGTGCGGGTCACGGGGATGTTGGAGCCCCACATGATCAGGTAGCCCGCGTTCCACCAGTCCGCGGCCTCCGGTACGTCGGTCTGGTCACCGAAGACCTGCGGTGAGGCGACCGGCAGGTCCGCGTACCAGTCGTAGAACGACAGCAGCGTGCCGCCGATCATCGAGTGGTACCGGGCGCCGGCGGCGAACGACGCCATCGACATCGCCGGGATCGGGGAGAAACCGGCGACGCGGTCCGGGCCGTACTTCTTGACGGTGTGCACCTGGGCGGCGGCGACCAGCTCGCTCACCTCGTCCCAGTCGGCGCGCACCAGCCCGCCCTTGCCGCGGGCCCGCTTGTACGCACGGGCCTTGGCCGGGTCGCCGGTGATCTCGGCCCAGGCGGCGACCGGGTCACCGAGCCGCTTGCGGGCCTCGCGCCACAACTTGAGCAGCTCGCCCCGGACATAGGGGTAGCGGACCCGGCTGGGCGAGTAGGTGTACCAGGAGAAGGAGGCCCCGCGCGGGCAGCCGCGCGGCTCGTACTCCGGGCAGTCCGCGCCGATCGACGGGTAGTCGGTCGCCTGGTGCTCCCAGGTGATGATGCCGTCCTTGACGTACACCATCCAGGAGCAGGAACCGGTGCAGTTGACTCCATGGGTGGAGCGCACCACCTTGTCGTGCGCCCAGCGGTCCCGGTAGAAGCCCTCCCACTGCGGATCGCCCTTGCCGAACACGGCACGGCCGTCGGCGGACACCTCACTGCGGGTAAGGAGCCTGCGCGCGGCCAGCGGCCAGCCTTCGCCGGCCCGCGTCGCCTGACGCCGTGCGTTCTGATCGTTCTCCATGGCCAGGACGCTAGGCGGCGCACCCCGCTCTCCACCCGGGGCTGCCCGGTCCCTGGCCCACGGCCTACCGGCCCAATATGGCTGGTCACAGTAGGGACCAATGGTCCCGGTGCTGGGTCCGGTCGGCCGGGGGGACGATCATGCCCGGCGTTGCATGCTGGCCGTGATCGAACCGCAGATGCCCATCTGTACCACCGCATTCTGTGCCTGCCAGGCGGCCCGATCCATCGTCCCCGGCCGCCGCACACGAGGCGCGGGTACGGCGCGTGGCGCCCGGTTCGGTCGTGCGCCCGGCCGCCCGTCGCGGCCGGGCGCGACATCCCCCTCCCCGGTGCCCACGCCCCGGAACGCACGACACACCCGCACCGGTCGGCCGGGCCGACCGTGACCTGCTGGAGAACCGTCATGAGCGCGCTCACCCTCGCTTCGGCCCCCGAGGACGCAACGGCCCTGGAAAGCGCCGAGGCACATCACGCCCGCCTGGCCGGGGAACTGGCCGGGCGGGTGAGGATGCTGTTCACCGCCAAGGACCGGGACCCGAGCGCCGCGGAGAAGATCCACGCCGGGCTGGTGGCCTTCTGCGACCGCTCGCTGCTGCCGCACGCCGCGGCCGAGGAAGCCACCCTCTACCCGGCCGCCCACCGCATGCGCGAGGCCCGCCTGCTGATCGAGAGCCTCATCGGCGAACACCGCTGCCTCACCGCACTCGTCGACGCCTTGCGCACCGCACCCGACCCGGCGTCCGCCGCGGCCGACGCCCGCGCCCTGCAAGTGCTCTTCGAGGAGCACGTGGCCAAGGAGAACGGCCTGGTCCTGCCGCTGCTCGCCATGACACCGGAGGTCTCCCTGGCGGCGCTGCTGGAGGACATGCACCAGCACTTCGCCACCTACCCGTCCACCGAGGACATCCAAGAAGACCGGCACCACGAGGAAGGACACGACATGCACGACGAGGGAATCGAGGAGCCTGGCGGTTGCGGCGGCGTGTGCGCCTGCGGCGCCCAGCAGGCGGACGAACCCGCACTGGACGTGCGGGAGGTGCCCCACGCCATCCGTCACGCCACGGTCTTCGGCGCGCTCGACGCCGTCCCGGCCGGCACCGCGATGGTGCTGATCGCCCACCACGACCCGCTGCCGCTGCTCGCGCAGATCGAGCAGCGCAATCCGGGGGTCTTCGCCGTGGAGTACCTCGAACGAGGCCCCGAAGCCTGGCGGCTGCGGTTCAGTCACCGCTGACCGGAACCCACTCACCCCCAAGGAAGGACAGCACATCATGGACGGAACGCACCGTCGGGCCGGCACCCTGCTCGGGACGGTCGGCGTGGCCCTGGTGGTGGCCGGGCCGGTCATGCTGTGGCGCGGCCGCAGCGGCAGGAAGGAGATTCGTACCGAGCTGGCAGCTCAGAAGATCGCCTTCCCCTCGCGCGGGCTGCCCGCCGAACTCGCCGCCCATGCGGGCCGACGGGTGGAGACCGGCCCCGAGGCGCACGCCTACGCCGAGTTCATCAAGGGCAATCTCGCCCATGCCACCGGCGGCCGCACCTATGCCGAGATCAGTGCCGAGTTGCACGCCGCCGGAGGCGACGACGAGAAGCTCGCCGAGCTGCGTCAGACCGCGTTCATGGGCCAGTCCCTGCGCGCTTCGCTGATGTCCGCCTATCAGGCCTGGCATCTCACGACCCTGGTCACGGGCCTGGGCGCCGCGCTGACCGGCCTCGGTGCCGCCTTGCTGGCCACCGCGGACGCCCTTGCTCCGCACGGCCCGAACCGCCCCTAGAGGGACCAGTGGCGGCCCGAACCGGTCCGAGAGGGACCAACGGCGGCCCGAACCGCTTCGACAGGGACCAACGGCCCCGTTGGACAAGACCATCGGCCGCCGCGCCGACCACCGCCACCGGTGGATGCTGACGGCGACCGATCCGGAGGTATCCCGTGCACGACCACATCGACCGCCCCCGAGGCCGATCCCACCGCTGTCGCTCGCGGTGGACGCCGCGCCCGGCCCGGCCCGGTCACCGTCCGGCCGCCCGCCTCGTCTGCCCCGACTCCAGGGCGGCCGGACACAGCCCCAGGGCGCTGGGCAGGGCCGTGCGATGAACGCTCCCGCCCAGGCCATCCGCCGGCAGCGGCACGACGCGGGGGAGCGGCCCTTCATCGTCATCTGGGAGTCCACCCGGGCCTGCCCGCTGGCCTGTCTGCACTGCCGCGCCGAGGCCGTGCCCCTGCGCGACAAGCGCGAGTTGGACACCGCCGCGGCCAAGGACCTGCTGCACCAGGTGGCCGCCTTCGGACAGCCCGCGCCGCTCTTCGTCATCACCGGCGGCGACCCGTTCCAGCGCCCCGATCTGAACGAACTCATCGCCTACGGCAAGGAGGCCGGAGTCCGGGTCGCGGTGTCCCCGTCCGGTACCCCGACGCTCACCGAGGAGCGGCTGCGCGAGATGCACGCGGCCGGCGCGGTCGGGCTCTCGCTGAGCCTGGACGGGTCCACCGCCGAGACCCACGACACCTTCCGCGGGGTGCCCGGGGTGTTCCGCTGGACCCTGGACGCCTGGGACGCGGCCCGCTCCCTCGGCATGAAGGTGCAGATCAACACCACCGTCGCCCGGCACAATCTGCACGACCTCCCCGACATCGTCCGCCTGGTCGCCGAGCACGGGGCGATGCTGTGGAGCGCCTTCTTCCTGGTGCCCACGGGCCGGGGAAAGAGCCTCGGCGTGCTGTCCGCGACCGAGGTGGAGGATGTCCTCAACTTCGTCTTCGACGTGGGCCTGACCGTGCCCGCCAAGACCACCGAGGCGCACCACTTCCGCCGCGTCGCCCTGCAGCGCCAGATCCTCGCCGCCAAGGGCGAGGACCATGTGGCCGCTCTCGGACTCGGCCCGCTGTACCGGGAGTTGACCGGGCGAGTCGCCGAGCTGGGCCTGGACAACGCGGCCCGCCGGGTACGGCGCCCGCCCCTGGACGTCAACGCGGGCCGCGGTTTCGTCTTCATCTCGCACACCGGCACCGTGCACCCCAGCGGCTTCCTGCCGCTCGGCGCCGGAAGCGTGCGCGAGACACCGCTGACGGAGATCTACCGCACCTCGGAACTGTTCACCGCCCTGCGGGACCCCGACCGGCTGGGCGGCCGCTGCGGGGCGTGCGAGTTCCGCAAGGTCTGCGGCGGCTCCCGGTCCCGGGCGTACGGCGTCACCGGGGATCCGTACGCCGAGGAACCGTGGTGCGGATACGTCCCCGGATCCTTCCCGCACCAGCGGGAGTTGGCCGCGCTGCTGCCCGGCGACGCGGGTTCGGCACAGCACCGAGCGGGTTCCGCACCGCATCAAGCCGATTCGGCACAGCACCAAGGGGTGGCATGACCAGCATCACCGGCGGGCCCGCCGGGACCGGCGCCGCGAGCGGACCCGCCAGATATCCGAGCAGGTTCAGGGCGTCCGGTGTGAAGGCCCGCCATCTGCGCGCCCACGTTCTGGTCGTGGCGTGGCTCGCCCTGGCTCTGCTCGCGGTCGCGGCGCAGGAGTCGCTCCCGGTGGCCCGCTGGCTGGCGGTGCACATGTTCCTGCTCGGTGCCGTCACCACCGCCATCCTGATCTGGAGCGAACACTTCGCCGTCGCCCTGCTGCACGCGAAGATCCCCGACGAGCGCTGGAGCACCGCCCGGCTCGCGACGGCCAACCTCGCCGTGGTCGGACTGCTCATCGGCGTGTGGAACGCGACTCCCGTACTCACCGCCGTATCCGCCGCGTTGCTGGTGTCCGCGGCCACCGCACACCTGGTGGTGCTGGTCCGCCTCGGGCGCGGCGCGCTCGGCGGCCGGCTCAAGCCGATCGTCTCCTACTACCGGGCGGCCACGGCGGCCCTCATCGCCGGCGCCGTCCTCGGCTGGCTCCTGGCGGGCGGCGGTGCCGGGGGCCCGGACCGGTACGCCGGGCTTCGGCTGGCGCACCTGCACGTCACGCTGCTCGGCTGGATCGGTCTGCCGGTCCTGGGCACGCTGTTCATGCTGTGGCCGACCGTGCTGGGCGTCCGGATGAAGGACCGCACCATGAAGGTGTCCCGCTGGGTGCTGGGCCTGACCGGCGGCGGGCTGCTGGTGTCCGTCGCCGCCCTGGCCGTCGGCTGGCGCTGGCCGGCCGCGGCGGGCCTCGTCCTCTACGCGGCCGGAGCGGCCCTCGCCGCCCACCTGTTCATCCGTACCGTGCACGGCAGCCGGCCGGTGTCCGCGGCGGCGGCCTGGATGCTCGCCGCGGCCACCTGCTGGCTGCTGATCGCGGTGGCGGCGGACCTCGCCTGGCTGGCCGCCCGGCCGCTGGCGGCGGCACAGGCCGGGATCGACGCCCTGCTCCCGGTGCTGCTCGTCGGCTTCGTCGCCCAGATCCTGATCGGTGCGCTCACCTACCTGCTCCCGGTCGTCCTCAGCAAGGGGCCCAACGACCGTGTCGCCGTACGGGCGGTCCTCGAACGGGGCTGGCTGCCGCGGCTGGTGGCGCTCAACACCGGCGTCGCGCTGGCGGCACTCCCGCTGCCCGGCCGGGCAGCCACGACCGGCGTACTGCTGGCCGCGCTCGCCGGTGCCGCGTTCCTCGCACTCACGGCGTCCGTGCTCGTGCGCACCGGCCGGAGGCCGTCGCCGGACGCGGGCACCGGAGTGCGGCCCGCCGTGTGGGGCACGGCCGCGGGCGTCGCCCTCACCCTGCTGGCCGTACTCGCGGCCAACAGCGGCGGGGACACCGACGACTCGTCCGTCGCCTCCGCGGCGGGAGGCGGCGCCGCCACCGTGACCCGCACCGTCGACGTGACCCTCGCCGACATGCGCGTCCGCCCGGCCCGGATCGAGGTCACCGAGGGAACGGCACTACGGCTGAAGGTCACCAACGCCGACGCCCAGCGCCACGACCTCAAGGTCGGGGACGGCCCGTCGACTCCGTTGCTCGGCAAGGGCGACAGCCACACCCTCGACGTGGGAACCGTTACCGAGGACCGCGAGGCGTGGTGCACCCTGCCCGGTCACCGGGCCGCCGGGATGACCATGGACATCGTCGTGAAGGACGGCGCGGCGACCCACAGCGGCGGACACGAGGGACACACCACCGTGGCCACCGACGAGGGCTTGGATCTCTCCGCCGACTTCTCCGACGGCTGGCAGGCACGCGACGCCGAACTGGCCCCCGCGCCCGGCGGCACGGTGCACAAGGTCGAACTGCACGCCGCCCACACCACGGTCGAAGTCGCCCCGGGCGTCAAGCAGCAGATGTGGACCTTCGGCGGCACCGCACCCGGCCCCACCCTGCGCGGCAAGATCGGCGACGTCTTCGAGATCACCCTCGTCAACGACGACGAAGGCATGGGCCACGGCATCGACTTCCACGCCGGCGCCCTCGCCCCCGACAAGCCCATGCGCACCATCGAAGCGGGCGAGCGGCTGGTCTACCGGTTCCGTGCCGAGAAGGCCGGGGCATGGCTGTACCACTGCAGCACCTCACCGATGCTCCAGCACATGGGCAACGGCATGTACGGCGCCGTGATCATCGACCCGCCCGGTCTGGCGAAGGTCGACCGCGAGTATGTGCTGGTCTCCTCCGAGCTCTACCTCGGCACACCCGGCAGCACCGCCCAGGTGACGAAGATGCGTCAGAACACCCCGGACGCCTGGGCGTTCAACGGCATCGCGAACCAGTACGGGAAAGCGCCCCTGAAGGCGAAGGCCGGAGAGCGGGCCCGCTTCTGGGTCATTGCCGCGGGCCCCAGCGACGGAATCGCCTTCCACATCGTCGGCACCGTCTTTGACACCGTGTACAAGGAGGGCGCCTACTCGCTGAAGCCCGGCGACGCGGGCGGCGCGCAGGTGCTGGACCTGGCCCCGGCGCAGGGCGGCTTCGTCGAGACGACGTTCCCCGAGGCCGGGCACTACGCCTTCGTCGACCACGACATGCGCCACGCCGAGGCCGGCGCGCACGGCATGGTGGAGGCGAGCCACTGATGGACACCGTCGGCTGGTGGTCCCTGGTGCGGTTCGCGCACGTGGCCGGCGCCGCCCTGTGGGTCGGCGGCCAACTGGCCCTGTCCCTGGTGATCCTGCCACTGGCCCGCCACGTGCTCGCCTCGGAGGCCAAGGACACCTTCACCGCCGCGGCCGGCCGTCGGTTCGGGATGCTGACCGGAGCCATCTTCCTGCCCGTCCAGCTGGCCACCGGCCTGGCCATGGCCTGGCACAAGGGCGTCACCTGGGCCTCCCTCGCCGAACCCGGCTACGGCCGCACCCTCGCGACCAAACTCGCCCTGTTCGTGGTGGTGATGCTCGCCGCTGCCGGACACGGCATCGCGCACGCCAAGGGGCGCGCCGAGCTGGCCCGGGCCCTGGCGGTCGTCTCCCTCGTCGGCTCCCTCGGCGTCGTCCTGCTCGCCACCGCACTGCCCGCCACATGACCGGCGCCCACGACGAAGAAGAAGGAGGCATCATGCGCACCCGGACCGTCCTGGACGCAGCCACCATAGAGTCGCTCCTGGCGGCCGCCGTGGCCGCACCGTCGATCCACAACACCCAGCCCTGGCGCTTCCGCCTCGACCACGACAGCCAGGTGCTGGAGGTCCGTTCGGCGCCGGAGCGGACACTGCCGCTGACCGACCCGACGCACCGCGCCCAGTATCTGTCCGTGGGCGCCGCGGTCTTCAACCTCCGCCTCGCCGCCGTCCACCTGGGCTGGCGACCGGACGTGCGGCTGCTGCCGGACCACCGTGATCCCGGCCTTCTGGCCGCCGTACGGCTGACCGGCCCGCTCGACCCGGACCACGAGCCGTCGGACTCCGGGCTCTACCAGGCCATCGCACGGCGGCACACCAGCCGGATGCCGTTCACCGGCCGCCCGGTGCCCGAGCCGATCGTGGCGGAGATGACCACGGCCGCGCAGGCCGCGGGCGCCCGCCTGCACGTACCGGACTTCGCCGGGAGGCGGCGTCTGCTGCGCCTGACCGCCGCGGGCGAGGCCCGTAACCACTCCCACCCGGACCGCGCCGCCGAAACCCTCGCCTGGATCAACGCCCCGGGAGCGGACAGCTCCTACGGCATCCCCGCCTCCGCCCTCGGCCCGCCGGACGCGGGCAGGCGGATACCGATGCGGGACTTCACCGGCCCCCGGTCCGTCGTCCACCGGCCCGCGCTGTTCTTCGAACGCCACATCCAGCTGGCCCTGCTGTGGACGCCCCACGACCGCAGGGACGACTGGCTGCGCGCCGGGCAGGCCCTCCAGTACGTCCTCCTCACGGCGACCGCGCACGGGCTGCGCACGTCGCTCCTGCACCAGGCCATGGAATGGTCCGACCTGCGGGACGCGGTGGCCCCGCCGCGACACAAGCGGTGTCACCCGCACATGCTGATCCGGTTCGGCTACGGCCCGGACGGCCCCGGCACACCGCGAGGACCCGGGGACTGCGCCGCCTAGGACTCCGGCCGGCCGCGCATCCGCAGGCCACAAACCCGGCGACGGCGGCGGCCGGCGCCGGGATACTGGTCGCCCATGGACGAGGTCGAGGTCGTCGTCGCCCATTCCGAGCGTGCGACTCTGCGCGTCGGCGACGTGTTCCTGAAGGTGGACGCCGATCAGGCGCGCATCGACGTCGAGGCCGAGGTGATGGCCCTGGCACCGGTCCCGACCCCGGAGGTCCTGTGGTGCAGGCCGCCCGTGCTCGCGATCGCCGCGGTCCCGGGGACGACGCTGGGGCGCCTGGGCGGGCCGGTGACCGGGTCGCCGGCGGCGTGGGCCGCGGCGGGCGCCGCCATCCGGAAGCTGCACGACGCGCCCCTGCCGCCCCGGCTTGGCCGGGCAGGACGGAGCGTGAGCGAGCTGGTGGCGGAACTCGACGAAGAGTGCGAGGCGCTTGTGACGAGCGGCGCCCTGCCCGCCGACCTGGTCGCCCGCAACCGCCAGGTCGCCGAGGCCGCGCTCCGGCCGTGGATTCCTGCGTTCACGCACGGTGACCTGCAGATCGCGCATGTCTTCGTCCACGGCGACGAGGTCACCGGCATCATCGACTGGTCCGAGGCCGGCCAGGGCGATGCCCTCTACGACCTCGCCACCTTCACGCTCGGACACGAGGAGCGCCTCGACGACGTCCTCGCCGGCTATGGCACCGACGTCGACCTCGACGTGATCCGTGGGTGGTGGTCGGTACGCAGCCTGCTGGTGGTCCGCTGGCTGATGGAGCACGGCTTCGACGCCTTCGCGCCGGGCTGCGAGGTCGACGTGCTGAGATCCCGGATGTGAGCAGCTCCGGAGAGCCCCCTCGGTCAGCTGTGGTCGGCGAGCGCATCCGGTCGAGCCCTGCCGAGCTCACGGCCGGTGACCATCTCCGCCTCGATGCGTACGAACACTGAGTCCCGCAGGGGCATCCAGGACGTGGGGCCGGTCTGCGCGAGCCGCTCGCGCTCGGCGGGATCGGTCACCACGCCGGCCCGTCCGGTGACGACGACGCTCCAGCCGGAGCGGGTCGCCGCGTCGAACTCGTCCACTTCGAAGGCGACGACGACGCCGTCGATGGCGCGGACGAGATCCGAGTCCGACGAGGTGCGCAGCAGCACGGAGGCGTCCGTGTCCAAGGAGAAATTGATGGGGAGGACCGCGGGCAGCGCCTGACGGGTGTAGACCACGCGGCCCACCGGCACCTTGCCCAGCAGGCGCAGGCACTCCTGCCGCTCAAGGGCGCGAAAGGCGTCGTTCTGGAACATCAGTCCATCGTCCCCGTGACCGTCGGGCGGCGGTAGGGCCGACCGGCCCTTCCACCCGACGACCTCGGGGACCGTCCGGCCGTCGGGAGGGACTCATGGCCCATGCCTCTGATGATCTCTGTCGCGGACAGTGGTGAGGGGACGGCGTTCCACCGGCAAGAGGCCTGTGGCGCCGTACCACCAGGACAAGGAAAGGGCGGACACCATGGTCCAGCCGTTGAAGTCGAAGAGCGACAGCTCACCGTCGGGTGCGCCGGTGTCCGGCCGAGCCTGGCTGATGCTGGCGCTCGCCACGGTCGGGTTCGCGGTGAACTTCTGGGCGTGGGCCCTGCTCAGCCCGCTCGGCCCGCGGTTCAAGGACGGCCTGGACCTGTCGTCCTTCGAGCAGTCCCTGCTGGTGGCGGTGCCGGTCGTGGTCGGTTCCCTGGGCCGCATCCCGGTCGGCGCCCTGACCGACCGGTTCGGCGGACGCGTCATGTTCCCGATCGTGTCGGCAGTCACCATCGTGCCGGTGCTCTACCTCGGCCTGGCCGGGCACGACTCCCTCGCCGCCCTGCTGGTCGGCGGCTTCTTCCTCGGCATCGGCGGCACCGCCTTCGCCGTGGGCGTGCCGCTCGTCAACGCCT
The DNA here is from genome assembly GCF_027270315.1 of Streptomyces cinnabarinus. Lineage (NCBI taxonomy): Bacteria > Bacillati > Actinomycetota > Actinomycetes > Kitasatosporales > Streptomycetaceae > Streptomyces > Streptomyces cinnabarinus. The sequence continues at coordinate 8,833,487 of NZ_CP114413.1, forward strand.
GGTTCCCGCCCGAGCGGCGCGGCCTGGCCATCGGTGTCTTCGGCGCCGGAATGGGCGGTACGGCGATCAGCGCACTCACCACGGTGAAGCTGGTCGACGCCAACAGCATGGCCACCCCGTTCCTGATCACCGCCGCGGTCCTGGCCGTGTACGCGGTGGCCGCCGCACTGCTGCTGCGCGACGCGCCCGGCCGCACCGTGCCGACCGAGCCGCTGGCCCGTCGCCTGGGCGCCACCCTGAAGCTGGGGATCACCTGGCAGGCCTCCGCGCTGTACGCGGTCGCCTTCGGCGGCTACGTCGCCTTCTCGGTCTACCTGCCCACGTACCTCAAGACCGGCTACGGCCTCACCCAGGCCGACGCGGCCAACCGCATGGCGGGCTTCGTCCTGCTGGCAGTGGCGATGCGCCCGATCGGCGGCTGGCTGTCGGACCGGATCGGCCCGGTCCGGGTGCTGGCCGGCTCGCTGGCCGTGGTCGTGGCCGGAGCGGTCGTACAGTCCTTCACCCCGGCCCTGGCACCCGTGGGCACCATCGCCTTCCTGTCCATGGCGGCCGCACTCGGCGCGGGCAGCGGAGCGACGTTCGCCCTGGTGGCGCTGCTCACCCCGGCCAACCAGGTCGGCTCGGTCACCGGAGTGGTCGGCGCCGCCGGCGGTCTGGGCGGCTTCCTGCCGCCGCTGGTGATGGGCACGCTGTACGGGCAGTACGGGACGTACGCGGCCGGCCTGGCCCTGCTCGCGATCGTGGCCGCCGCCGCGCTGGCCTTCACCCTCACCGGTGTGCGCACCGCAGTCGAAGGCGGAGAGCGCCCGTCGAGCACCGGCCGCCAGGGCGAGCAGCGCACCGCGGCCACCACCGCGTAAGGCCAATGGACCAGGAAGAACAGGAAGAAGGGGAGAGACACCGGTGTGCGAGTACTGCGGCTGCCAGGCCCTGGAGACCATCGACGAACTGACCCAGGAGCATGAGAGGGTCGTCAGCCTCATCAGCTTCGTACGGGATGCCCGGCGCGACGGCGCCGTCGCCCGGATGGCCGAGCTCGCCCGCGAGATCACGGCCGTGCTGGGCCCGCACACCCAGGTGGAGGAGCACGGTCTGTTCCCGGCTCTGGCCGCCGAATTCCCCGAGCAGATCGCCGCGTTGGAGGACGAGCACCGCCGTATCGAGGCGGTGCTGGCCGAGGCGGACGGGCCGTATCTGACGGACCCGGGCTGGCCGGACCGGCTGATGAGCGCGATGGCGCTGCTGCGCGATCACATCCTCAAGGAGCAGGACGGCGTCTTCCCGGCCGCGCTTGCCAACCTGAGCACCGAGGAGTGGGAAGCGGTGGAGGCGGCGCGTGCAAAGGCGGGCAGCACTCTGTCCCGGCCGGATCAGCGGCCGGCGTGGTCGCGGGCGTAGGCGGACAGAACCTGCTGCCGGTTTCCCCGGGTATGCAGGAAACGCTCGTCGAGCACCGTGGCGAGGTCGTCGAGTGAGGTGGCGAGCACCGCGGCGGCGGTCCGGGCACCCGAGTGCCCGGACCGCCGTGTCCGCTCGGCGAGATCGGCGACGTGACCGAGGTTGAGGGCCAGCGAGGTGTCACTCAGTCCGTCGTGGAAGTAGTACGACTCGGGGTACTGAAGGAAGTCCACGCAGGCGTGGGCGATGTCGGCGGCGAGCTGGTCGAGGACGGCGGCTCCGGCGTCAGAGGCCAGATGAGCGGTCGCCGGGCCGGCGCGGCGTAACTGGGAGATGCGCAGTGCCAGCGCCCGTCGGCGGGCCAGGGCCGGATAGATGCCGAGAATCCAGGAGACGGTGGCTGTCAGTAGCGCGAAGCCGAGCATGGCCTCCAAAGGCGCCACGACCCGGAGCCAATCGGCCGAGGGCGCGATGTCGCCCAGGCCGAGGGTGGCGACAGTCACCAGAGAGAGGTACAGGGCGTCGACGGGACCGGAGTGTTCGGACGGCTTCAGCGTGCCGGAGAAGGAGAACGCTTCCGGCATGTGCGGCCAGTACACCAGGGCCCAGCCCACGGCCATCGCGCAGGCCCACGTCGCCACAACGGCCACCATGCCGACGGGGCCGGCCAGGCCCGCGGCCCTCGGGCTCTTGCGGCCCCGGGTGGACAGCCGCCACAACAGCGTCATGACGAACCTGCTCAGTCCACCGTGGCGCGTGGGGTGCCACAGTGTGTGAAAGACATCCCGCAGGATGATCATCACCATTGCCGCGCCGATCAGTGTGACCAGCCATTCCATGCGACCTCCCCGGACACGCAGGCCTCCGGATCCAGCATGCGGCTGCCCCGGCCCGGACGCGATCACGTACACGCCCGGCCCGCTGTCGGGTGATTGCGCCGCACCGGCCGAACGGCCTGCGATTCGTTCTTGTCCTCGCCCTCCTTACTCGGCGCACGTTGTTTTGCGGTGTGGCTGTTGACCTTCCGGGGGACGGTCGTACAGTCGTAGGCGGCCCGAACCGATCACGAAGTCGCACGGGTGCTCGTGACACCCGGGGGGAGTGGCACGGTGAGCGCGAAGACCGGCGGGGAACAGCCGCAGGCGGCCTTGGACAGCGAGCTGGCGGAGGCGCTGGTGCGCAGCCGCCGGTTCTTCACCCGGGCGGAGGTCTCCGACGACCTGCGTACCTTGCACCGAAAGGGCGGCCGGCAGGCGGACGAGTTCTACCGGGACCGCTGGTCGCACGACAAGGTGGTGCGTTCCACGCACGGGGTGAACTGCACCGGATCGTGCTCGTGGAAGGTGTACGTCAAGGACGGCATCATCACCTGGGAGGCACAGCAGACCGACTACCCGTCGGTCGGACCGGACCGCCCCGAGTACGAGCCGCGCGGCTGCCCGCGCGGCGCCGCTTTTTCCTGGTACACCTACTCGCCCACCCGAGTGCGCTACCCGTACATACGCGGCGTGCTCCTCCAGATGTACCGCGAGGCCAAAGAGCGGCTGGGTGACCCGGTCGCGGCCTGGGCCGACGTCGTCTCCGACCCGGAGCGGGCCGCCCGCTACAAGGGGGCCCGCGGCAAGGGCGGTCTGGTGCGGGCGAGTTGGGACGAGGCGGTGGAGCTGGTCGCCGCCGCGCATGTGCACACCATCAAGGAGTACGGGCCGGACCGGCTGGCCGGGTTCTCGCCGATCCCGGCGATGTCGATGGTCTCGCACGCGGCCGGAGCCCGCTTCTACTCGCTGCTCGGCGGGGCGATGCTGTCGTTCTACGACTGGTACGCCGACCTGCCCGTGGCCTCCCCGCAGATGTTCGGCGACCAGACCGACGTACCCGAGTCCGGGGACTGGTGGGACGCCGGATACCTCATCATGTGGGGCTCCAACCTGCCCGTGACCCGTACACCGGACGCGCACTGGATGGCCGAGGCCCGCTACCGGGGCCAGAAGGTCGTCGCCGTGTCGCCCGACTACGCGGACAACGTGAAGTTCGCCGACGAGTGGCTGCCGGCCCAGCCCGGCACCGACGGCGCCCTGGCGATGGCCATGGGCCACGTCATCCTCAAGGAGTTCTTCGTCGACCGGCGGACGGAGTACTTCACCTCGTACGTCAAGCAGTACACGGACCTGCCCTTCCTGGTCGCTGTCGAGGAGCGCGAGGACGGCTCCTGTGTGCCGGGCAAGTTCCTGACCGCCGCGGACCTGGGCGGCGAGCACGCCGCGGCGGAGCACGCGGAGTTCCGCACCGTCCTGCTGGACAGCGCCACCGGGCTCCCCGTGGTGCCGAACGGCACCCTCGGCGACCGCTACGGCGATTCCGGCGCCGGGAAGTGGAACCTCGACCTCGGCGGCGTCGATCCTCTGCTGTCGGCCGCCGGCGGGGACGAGGAACCCGTGGTCGTGGAGCTGCCGCGGTTCGACGCCCCGGACGGCGGTCCGCGCCGGCTGCGGCGCGGGGTGCCGGTGCGACGGGTCGCAGGCCGCCTGGTGACCACGGTGTTCGACCTGCTCCTCGCCCAGTACGGCGTCGGGCGCCTGGGGCTGCCGGGCAAGTGGCCGACGTCGTACGACGACGCCGAGGAGCCCTGCACCCCGGCCTGGCAGGCGGCGATCACCGGCGTGGACGCGGACAGGGCGGCGCGTATCGCCCGGGAGTTCGCCGCCAACGCCGAGGAGTCCGGCGGACGTTCGATGATCATCATGGGGGCTGGGACCAACCACTGGTTCCACTCCGACACGATCTATCGCGCGTTCCTGACCCTGACCACGCTGACGGGCTGCCAGGGGGTCAACGGGGGCGGCTGGGCGCACTACGTGGGCCAGGAGAAGGTGCGCCCGATCACCGGCTACCAGTCGATCGCGACGGCCGCCGACTGGAACCGGCCCGCCCGGCTGATGATCCAGACCGCGTACTGGTACCTGCACAGCGACCAGTTCCGCTACGACCCGTTCTCCGCCGACACCCTCGCCGCGGCCGACGCGGGTGGCCCGTTGGCCGGGAAGACCACCGCCGACGTCATCGCCCAGTCCGCGCGCATGGGCTGGATGCCGTCGTACCCGACCTTCGACCGCAACCCGCTGGACCTCGCCGACGAGGCAACCGCCGCGGACTGCCCGGTCGCCGAGCACATCGTGGAGGAACTCAAGGCGGGTCGGCTGCGGTTCGCGGGCGAGGACCCGGACGCACCGGAGAACTTCCCGCGGGTGCTGACCGTGTGGCGGGCCAACCTGCTGGGCTCCTCGGCCAAGGGCAACGAGTACTTCCTCAAGCACCTGCTCGGCACCGACGCCTCGGCGCGCGCCACCGAGGCGCCGCCGGACGCCCGGCCCAGGGACGTCGTATGGCGGGAGGAGGCCCCGACCGGCAAGCTCGACCTGCTGCTGGCGCTGGACTTCCGCATGACCAGCACCACAGTCTTCTCCGATGTCGTCCTGCCCGCCGCGACCTGGTACGAGAAGCACGACCTGTCCAGCACGGACATGCACCCCTTCGTGCACGCCTTCAACCCGGCGATCGCACCGCCCTGGCAGACCCGCACCGACTGGGACGCCTTCCACACCCTGGCCAAGGAGTTCAGCCGCCAGGCCGCCGCGCATCTCGGCGTCCGCACGGACGTGATCGCCGCCCCGCTGCTGCACGACACCCCCGACGAACTGGCCACCCCGCACGGCCGGGTCCGCGACTGGAAGGCGGGGGAGTGCGAGCCGGTCCCCGGCCGCACCATGCCTAAACTCCTCACCGTCGAGCGGGACTACGGCGCCGTCGCCGACAAGATGAGCGCCCTCGGCCCGCTGCTCGACTCCCTCGGTGCCACCACCAAGGGAGTCACCTTCAAGCTCGACCGCGAACTGGACTACCTGCGGCGCAAGAACGGCACCGTGCGCGGTGGTGCGGCCGACGGACGGCCGTCGATCGCGCGGGACGTGCACGCCTGCGAGGCGATCCTGGCCCTGTCCGGCACCACCAACGGGCACTTGGCCACGCAGGGCTTCCACACCCTGGAAGCCCGTACTGGCACCCGACTGGCGGACCTGGCGGCCGAGCACGAGGGCAAGCGGATCACCTTCGCCGACACCCAGGCCGCCCCCGTCCCCGTGATCACGTCCCCGGAGTGGTCGGGCTCGGAGACCGGCGGGCGCCGCTACTCCCCGTTCACCGTCAACGTGGAGCGCCTCAAGCCCTGGCACACCCTCACCGGCCGCCAGCACTTCTACCTCGACCACGACTGGATCGCCGCGCTGGGCGAGCAACTGCCCGTCTACCGGCCGCCCTTGAACATGGACTCCCTGTTCGGCGAGCCACGCCTCGGGGACGTCGGGGAACTCGGCGTGACCGTCCGCTACCTGACCCCGCACAACAAGTGGTCGATCCACTCCGAGTACCAGGACAACCTGTTCATGCTCTCCCTGTCCCGGGGCGGCCCCACGATCTGGATGAGCAAGGAGGACGCGGCGAAGATCGGCGTGCACGACAACGACTGGATCGAGGCGGTCAACCGCAACGGCGTGGTCGCCGCCCGCGCGGTCGTCTCGCACCGCATGCCCGAGGGCACCGTCTACATGCACCACGCCCAGGACCGGCTCATCGACGTGCCCCGCACCGAGACCACGGGCCGGCGCGGCGGCATCCACAACTCCCTGACCCGCCTGCTGATCAAACCCAGCCATCTCATCGGCGGCTACGCCCAGCTCTCCTACGCCTTCAACTACCTCGGCCCGACCGGCAACCAGCGCGACGAGGTCACCGTCATCCGCCGCCGCGCCGACCAGGAGGTGACCTACTGATGCGCGTCATGGCCCAGATGGCGATGGTGATGAACCTCGACAAGTGCATCGGCTGCCACACCTGTTCGGTCACCTGCAAACAGGCATGGACCAACCGCACCGGCGTCGAGTACGTCTGGTTCAACAACGTCGAGACCCGCCCCGGCCAGGGCTACCCCCGCCGCTACGAGGACCAGGACACCTGGAAGGGCGGCTGGGAACTGAACAAGCGCGGCCGGCTGGCGCTGAAGGCGGGCGGACGGTTCAAGAAGCTCATCCAGATCTTCTCCAACCCGGTCCTGCCGTCGCTGGACGACTACTACGAGCCGTGGACGTACGACTACGAGACCCTGACCAACGCCCCGCTCCAGGAGCACACCCCGGTCGCCCGCCCCAAGTCCCTCATCACCGGCAAGGACATGAAGATCTCCTGGTCGGCGAACTGGGACGACGACCTCGGCGGATCGGCCGCGACCAGTGAGCGGGACGTCCTGCTCAACGAGGTCTCGGAGAAGATCAGGTTCGAGTTCGAGCAGACCTTCATGTTCTACCTGCCGCGCATCTGCGAGCACTGCCTCAACCCGTCCTGCGCTGCCTCCTGCCCCTCCGGCGCGATCTACAAGCGGGAGGAGGACGGCATCGTGCTGGTCGACCAGGACCGCTGCCGGGGCTGGCGGATGTGCGTCACGGGCTGCCCGTACAAGAAGATCTACTTCAATCACCGCACCGGCAAGGCCGAGAAGTGCACCTTCTGCTTCCCGCGCGTGGAGGTCGGTCTGCCCACCGTCTGCTCCGAGACCTGCGTCGGCCGGCTGCGCTACATCGGCCTCGTCCTCTACGACGCCGACCGCGTCCTCGAAGCCGCCTCCACCCCGGACGACACCGGCCTGTACGAGGCTCAGCGGAAGGTCTTCCTCGACCCCGACGACCCCCAGGTCATCGCCGAGGCCGAGAGGGCGGGCATTCCCCGGGACTGGATCGAGGCCGCCCAACGCTCCCCGGTCCACTCCCTGATCAACACCTACAAGGTGGCCCTGCCGCTGCACCCGGAGTACCGCACCCTGCCCATGGTCTGGTACATCCCCCCGCTGTCCCCGGTCGTCGACGCCGTCCGCGACACCGGCCACGACGCCGAGCGGCACCAGAACCTCTTCGCCGCCGTCGACGCGCTGCGCATCCCCGTCGACTACCTCGCCCAGCTCTTCACCGCCGGCGATCCGGCCCCCGTGGACGCGGTGCTGCGCCGGCTGGCCGCCATGCGCTCCTACATGCGCGACATCAACCTCGGCCGGGATCCGGACGACACCATCCCCAAGTCGGTCGGCATGAGCGGCGAGCAGCTCTACGACATGTACCGGCTGCTGGCCCTGGCCAAGTACGACGAGCGGTATGTCATCCCGCCCGCCCACGCCGAACAGGCCCACAGGCTGGAGGAGCTGGCCACCGAGTGCAGCCTCGACTACGCGGGCGGCCCGGGGATGGGCGGCTCCGGCCCCTTCGGCGAGACCTCCGGCGGCGCCGCGCCCATCGCGGTGGAGAACTACCGGGCCCTGCGCGACCGCCAGGCCTCCGACACCCCCACCGTCCCCACCGACCGGGCCACCCGCCTCAACCTCCTCAACTGGGACGGCAAAGGCACCCCACCCGGCCTGTTCCCGCCCGCCACGGACGACGAGAACGGCACCGCCTCATGAAGCCCTTGGCCGCCGACGCCCGCAACGCGCTCGCCTGGCAGGCCCAGTCGCTGCTGCTGGCCTACCCCGACGACCGGCTCACGCAGCACCTCACCTTGGCCCTCCAAGTCGCCGCCACCCAGCCGAGTCCGGTCGGCACTCCTCTGACGCGCTTCGCCGAGCAGGCCGATCGCACCCCGCTGCCGGAACTCGCCGCCGACTACGTCGCCACCTTCGACCATCGCAAGCGCTGCTGCCTCTTCCTGACCTACTACGCGCACGGCGACACCAGGAAGCGCGGCACCGCCCTGCTGCGTCTGAAGCAGACCTACGCCGAAGCCGGGTGGCGGCTCACCGACGACGAACTGCCCGACCATCTCGCCGTCGTCCTCGAATTCGCCGCGGCCGAGCCCGCCACCGGAGCACGGCTGCTCACCGAACACCGCGCCGGTCTGGAACTGCTGCGCCTGGCCCTGCGCGACGCCGCCTCGCCATGGGCGCACGTCCTGGACTCCGTCTCCGCCACCCTTCCCGCCCTCGCCGGCGACGACCGCGAAGCCGTCCTGCGCCTGGCCGCCCAGGGCCCGCCCGAGGAACAGGTCGGCCTCGATCCGTACGCGTCCCCCGTGCTCCTGCCCGACCCCGTCGTAGGAGGTCCACGATGAAGCCTTCCACCTTGGCGGCGGAGACCGGCACCGGCGGCATCCTGTTGTGGGTCGTCCTGCCCTACGTCGTCCTCGCGGTGTTCGTCCTCGGCCACGTCTGGCGCTACCGCTACGACAAGTTCGGCTGGACCACCCGCTCCTCCCAGCTGTACGAGGGGCGGCTGCTGAGCATCGGCAGCCCGTTGTTCCACTTCGGCGTCCTGATGGTGCTCCTGGGCCACATCGCCGGCTTGGTCATTCCGGAGAGCTGGACCGAAGCGGCCGGTATCAGCGAGGACGTCTACCACGTCTTCGCCCTCACCCTCGGCGTCATCGCGGGCATCGCCACCGTCGGCGGGCTGGCCATCCTGATCTACCGGCGCCGCACGGTCGGACCCGTCTTCTCGGCCACCACCCGCAACGACAAGGCGATGTACGTCTCCCTCACGGTGACCATCGTCCTTGGCCTGTCCGCCACGGTGGCCGCGAACGCCCTGGGCGGCGGCTACAACTACCGCGAGACCATCTCCCCTTGGTTCCGCTCCGTCTTCTACCTCCAGCCCGACCCACACCTGATGAGCGAAGCGCCGGTGCTGTTCCAGCTCCACGCGGCCAGCGCCCTGCTGCTGTTCGCGTTCTGGCCGTTCACCCGGCTGGTGCACATGCTCACCGCACCACTCGGCTACGTCACCCGCCCCTACATCGTCTACCGCAGCCGGGACACCGGGCTCGGCGCCCGGGCCCCGCGCCGCGGCTGGGAACGCACGGGCTGACGGTCACCTCAGGGGGCCACGTCCGCGTCTCCGCGGAGGGGCACCGTCCATTCCACGACGGTGCCGGTGGGCTCGTTCGGGGTGAGCGTGCAGCTGCCGCCCAGGTCGGTGGCCCGCCGGCGCAGGTTGTCCAGGCCGCTGCGGCGGGTGACGGCCGGGTCGAGGCCACGCCCGTTGTCGGACACCCGCAGCTGCAGCCGCGTCCCGTCGGTCTCGACGGTGACCTCGACGGCCGTGGCGTGCGCGTGCCGGGCAGCGTTCGACAGCGTCTCGCGCACCACCGCCAGCAGGTGCTCGGCATGGTCCGCGGGCACGGCGGTGTCCAGCAGGCCCGTCATCCGCAGGGCGGGGCTGAAGCCCAGAGCCTCGGCGGCCCGGTCGGTCTCGGACAGCAGCTGCGCGCGCAGCCCCGCGGAGCGCCCGTCGGCGCGGTCGCGCTCGCGCAGCGCGTAGATCGTGCTCCGCACCGTTTTGATCGTGTCGTCGAGATCCTCGACCACCCGCTGGACGCGCTCGGCCACCTGGGGCCGGTCGGCCATCCGGCCCAGGACCGAGTTCAGCGTCAGCCCCGAGGCGAACAGCCGCTGGATGGCCAGGTCGTGCAGATCGCGTGCGATGCGGTCGCGGTCGGACAGGACCAGGAGATGCTCGGCCTCACGTCGGTGCTCGGCCAGCTCCAGAGCGAGTGCCGCCTGGTCGGCGAAGCCGCTGACCATGGTCACGGTCGCGTCGGAGAACTCCTCGCGGCCGGGCAGGTTGGCGACCTGGAGGACTCCGCGGACGTTCTCGCGGCCGCCCAGCGGGAGCAGGAACCCGGCCCCGAGCTCCACGTGGGCCGCGGAGCCAGCGCCTTCCTGCGGCTCCTGGGACAGTGCGCCGCTGGTGATCCGTTCGTTGGAGTCGTAGACCTTCGCCGCCAGAGCGCCGGCCGGCAGCACCAGGCCGCGCACCCGCTCGGCGCCCTCCCCGTCGGCGGCCTCGATCACCAACTCGTCGCCGCCTTCGATCGGCACGGCCAGCGTCACGAGATCGGCATCGGCCAGCGTCCTCACCGTGGCGGCGACCTTGTGCAGCACCTGTTCCGGGTCCGTGCCCGACAACAGGCTCCGGGTCAGGTCGCTGCTCGCCGCCAGCCACTGCTCCCTGCGCCGCGAGTCCTCGTACAGCCGGGCGTTGTCGATGGCGACGCCGGCCGCGGCCGCCAGCGTGCGCAGCACCGCTTCGTCCTCGTCGTCGAACTGCGCCCCGCCGCGCTTGTCGGTCAGGTACAGGTTGCCGAAGACCCGGTCGCGTACGCGCAGCGGGGCGCCGAGGAACGTGGTCATCGGCGGATGCCCCTCGGGGAAGCCCACCGATTCGGGGTGTGCGCCGATGTTGGCCAGCCGCAGCGGCTCCGGCTCCCTGATCAGCAGCCCCAGGATGCCCCGGCCCTCGGGATAGTGGCCGATCGCCTCGACGGTCTCCTCGTCCGCGCCGACGGTGATGAACTGCTTGATCCGGCCGCCCTCGTCGCCCAGCACGCCCAGCGCCCCGTACCGGGCGTCCACCAGGGCCACCGCGGACTCGGTGATGCGGCGCAGCACCACGTCGAGATCGAGGTCGGAGCCGATCGACAGGACCGCGTCCAGCAGCGTATGCACCCGGTCGCGGGTGGCGCGTACCTGCGCGACCTGCTCCTGGAGGCCCTCCAGCAGCTCGTCCAGCCGCAGCTGGGGTGCGGCGGGACCGTCCCTCCACTCGTCGGCCGGACTCTCCGCCATTCCCGCTCCCTCCGCAGGGGTGACGCTGGCACCTTCCCAGCATGACCGAACGGCCCGGCCTGCGTGCGAACACTTGCGCCAACGAGGCCGTCGCGGCAGCTCAGATCCTATTACCCCCGCTTCGTCCGCCGCGGAGGGAGCCCGCCCGGCAAGGTATCGGGCGTCACCTCCTTCGCGTGCGGAACGGCGGCTCGCCAACCGCCGGCCCGATCGATGGCGCGCAACCGTGCGATCACCGTCTCCAGGCCGTCCTGGATCGCGGCCAGTTGTCCCGCGGACATGTCCCTGAAGAGCTCCACGGCCAGGGCGTCACGTCCCCCGCGCAATACGGAGGCCAGGGCGCGGCCCGACTCCGTGAGGGACACCAGCGTGGCCCGCCGGTCGCTCGGGTGGGCGGCACGGGCCACCAGGCCGTCGGCCTCCAGAGCGTCCAGCAGACCCGTGACGTTGCGCGGAGTGACCCGGAGCCGTGCGGCAAGAGCCCGCTGCGTCATCGACCCGTCTCGGAAGAGCGTCCACAGCAGCCCGGCCCGGGCCCGGGTGAGCCCGTGCTCGCCGACCCCGCGCTCCATCATCGCTCCGAGCACCTCGGCCAGCTCGAAGAGCCGGTCCAGCGAGATGCTGGCGGCAGAGGTCCCTTCCGGCATATCGTGAAGTGACTTCACTGTGTAATACCTCCGCAAAACATGGTAGCCCTCAGGGGAACGCTGTCGAGGAGGACGGTGACCGAACGAGGCCGGCATCCGAACACCGCACTGTTCCGCGGCACCCGCCTTCCTTCCCCAGCCTCCACTCACACCCTCGGCACCGCCGAGCGCCACCGACCGGAGTGCACCTCATGACCTCGCCCCAGCACGACTCCGAGCCCCCGCACCTTCCTGACGTCGACCTGTCGGCCGCACACGCCTCCGTCACTCTCCTGGACCGGCTCGCCGAGAAGCTCGGCGGCCGCGCCTCGGTGACCGCCGTGTACGGCGAACCCGTCACCGCCGGCGGCGTCACCGTCATCCCCGTCGCCAAGGTCGGCTTCGGCTTCGGCGGCGGCGCCGGCCGCGAGGTCGGCGCCGCGAAGACCGGCGACGGCGGTGGAGGAGGGGGCGGGGCGGGGGCCAAGCCGCTCGGCTTCATCGAGATCCGCGACGGCGTCGCGACCTACAAGCCCATCCGCGACCCATGGTCCGATGTCGTCCTGCCCCTGGCCGCCCTCGTCATCGGAGGCGTCATGCCCAAACTCCTCCACGCGCTGCGCCGACGACGACGCACGTGACGCGCGATGCGTCTCGCGGTCACAGCCGCTCTCAGGCGCCGAGGCGGTTGATGTCCGGGCTGAACAGGATGCGGTTCCGCACGGGTTGACGGGTGACGGCGAGCATGGCGCGCCCGATGTGTTCCGTGGTCGTCGTGTGCTTCGGGGCAATGCGGTGCAGCACGGGGTACAGCCAGCCGGTGAGCGTGTACGTGAAGCGGTAGGCCGTGGTCCTGGAGACGGCGCCGTGGAGAGGCCGGATGTAGCCGGGCCGGAACATGTACGCGTTCATCGGCAGGGCCAGGAGGGCGTTCTCGGTGCGTCCCTTGACGCGGGCCCACATGGTGCGCCCCTGCTCGGTGCTGTCGGTGCCCTCGCCCGAGACGTAGGCGAAGGTCAGTCGGGCGTTGTGCGCCAGGAGTGTGCGAGCCGCGGCAAGGGTGAAGTCGTAGGTGATGCGGGTGTACTCGGCTTCGCCGAGGCCGGCGGAGGACACACCGAGGGGGTAGAAGCAGGCGTCCACGCCGGTGAGTTGGCCGCTGATGGGGGAGAGGTCGGCGAAGTCCTGGTGGATGATCTCGTGCAGCTTGGGATGGGTGATGCCGAGCGGGCGGCGGTTGACGACCAGGACCCGGGTGACCTCGCTGTCCAGCAGGCAGGCGCGCAGTACGCCGTGTCCGACCATGCCGGACGCGCCGAAGATGACGACGTTCATGAAGTGCTCCGTGGGGAGAGGCGGAGGGCAGTGGGCACCATCATCCGGTGCACGTCCCGTGGCGGAGTCTCCGTGAACGGACTCGGCCTGCACGCCCTGTCCAACGGCATGCCCGCGCGACGCGGTTCTGCGGATGGCCGGGCTGTGCGACCCAGGCACCTGATCAACATCGATTGGCCTGCCCTACGCTGGCGTGATGGGTGTGGGCATCGAAGTGCTGATCGTGGACTGGCCGCGGGTGGAGGCGGCCGCGCCGGGCGAGAGGGAAGAGCTGCTCGTCGACGCCGCCTTCGGAGAGGCGTACAGCGACGACCTCTTCGAGCACGGCTGGTCGTGGCCCACGCCGCCGGACAACGCCTGGTACGGCAGGTACGCCTTTCGCGACAGCCTCGGCTCGTACAAGCCGCACTTCTGGGCCGGTCACCGCTGGGAGCGCTTCCGGGACCTGGTCGAGCCAGAACTGCGCGACAGTTTGGACCAGTTCAACGACGCGCTGTTCTGGCACGGCCTGGAAGACACGACCGGGGTCGGTTCGGACCTCCCGGATCGGCCATGCACCTGGGACGCGGATCTGCTGCTGTGGTGCCCGCCCGATCACGTGCCGCTGATCGCCGGATGGTGGCGGCGGGTCGCACCCTCCCTGGACGTCCTGCACGATCTGTTCACCGAGCATGCCGCCGTGCCCAGCGGATGGATCACGACCTTCGAATCCTTTGCCGACCTTCTCACCGACTGGGCGAAGGTGGTTACGGAAGCGGAGCACCGCGGCTGGGGCATCGTCGGCTTGCGCTGCTGAAGCCGCCACGCCTCACCGGAGCACGACCGTACGCCTGCCCTGGACGAACACCCACCCCTCGCAGTGCCGGCGGACCGCGCTGGCGAGGGCGGCCGATTCCGCGTCGCGGCCGATGGCGGCAAGGCCGTCGGGAGTGTGGCTGTGGTCGACGTCGATGACCTCCTGCGCGATGAATCGGGCCCTCGTCGAGGTCGGCGGTGACGTAGTGGGTCGTGGCGCGTTCGGCAGGAACGAGTGGTGGATGTTGATCACCCGGCCGGCCAGCCGGGTGCACAGGTCGTCCGAGAACACCTGCATGAAGCGGGCCAGGACAACGAGTTCGACGTCGAGCGAGTCGACGATGTCCAGGAGACGGGCTGCCGTGCAAGGTGACGAGGGCCTCGTGGTCGCGGTGGTTGGAGACCACGCCGCCCACGTCGATCGGGAGGTCGCCACTGCGGGCCCGGTAGAGCAGATCGTTGAGGCAGTGGCCGTAGCGGGACACCAAGATCAGCACCCGGCGTGGCCGTGGCGGCGGCCCAAGGGAGTCGAGGCATGGTGTGCTGGGGAGAAGGGCCCTGACCAGCGCGTTCTTGTCTTTCAGCGCTGTCGGGGCCTTCCCTGCTTAGGAGGTGGAAAGTCCGTGGAAACTCCCTGGGACAGACGTGAAAGTGCCTGAAGAGTCTCTGGGAAATCCCAGGCTTCCGGGAGGCGTCTGGAGCACTTGAGGACTCCCGATGACGGACCAGTGCCCTACAAGGTCCGTGAGATTACGCCATTCCGAGCCTTCCGAAGGCTGATGACCGCAGTGTTCGCGGCGGTCGCCCTCCAAAACCGCGGACATGATGTTGTGAGCTCTCCATGAGCTAATGCCGCATCAGGCAACGTTCGCCCTGTTGTGATGTGACGCGCCGTCCGGGTGCTGGCTTGAGCGGCGCGCGGTCGCCACGCCGTGCGGATGGCAGAACGAGTGCGCGTCCGCGAGATCGATGATGACGAGGGCCGCCGGCTGCTACGGATCATTCGGCGCGGCACGGGATCGGTGGTGACCTGGCGGCGCGCCCAGACAACACTGCTGTCCGCGCAGGGGATGCCGGTGGCGAAGATCGCCGAAGTGACGTTCACCAGCAACGACCGGGTCCGGGACGTGATCCACAACTTCAACGCCGACGGCATGCGCCGACATCATGTCCCAAGGAACTCTCCTTCGGCCGAGGCGAATGCCACATTCAGGCGATTGCCTCAAAAGTGATCGGAAGGGATGCAAGGAAGCGGAAGTTGATGCTTTCGAGCCACTCGGGCTGCGCCACCTCGCACTTCCAGTTGGTGGTCCGACGCAGCAGCGCCCGCAGTGCGACATCGATCTCGGTGAGAGCTAGTGAGGCGCCCAGGCAGTAGTGGATGCCGTGCCCGAACGACAGGTGATCAGCTGCCGGTCGGGAGACATCCAATATGTCCGGGTCGGTGTAGCGGCGAGGGTCACGATTCCCTGAACCAAGAATCAGGGTCACCGACTGGCCAGCTCGGATCAGGTGCTCACCGAGGTCGATGTCGGCGAGCGCCTTCCGAGTGGTGAACTGGACCGAACTGTCGTATCTCATCAGTTCGTGCGTGGCGGGTGTAATCAGCTCAGGATCTCTGCGCAGCCGCTGAGTTTGCTCGTCGTTGTTCAACAGGGCGAGGGCCGCGTTCCCGATCAGATGTGTGGTAGTCGCCTGCCCCGCGTCGATGAGCAGCAGGAGGTTGGCGAAGACTTCGTCCTCGGTGTAGTCGGCTGCCCGGAGTTGGGGACTGATCATCCGGCTGAAGAAGTCGTCGGCCGTGCTGTTTCGACGAGCGGTGGCAGTGCGGTCGAAGGACTCCCTCAGTGCCTGTATCCGCGCGTTCTGGGCGTCGGACTGAGTAAAGAACTCATGCAACAGCCCCTGCCAGCTCTCCAGGAGGTGGGCGGCGTCGTCGGATACGCCTGCCAGTTTCGCGATGACGCCACGGCTGAGCGGTTCCGAGAAGTCGTGAATGATGTCCATGCGCCCGCTCGGCAGGACCTTGTCGAGTAGCTCGTCGGCCAACTCCTGGACATGAAAGCGTAGTTCCCGGGCGAGGCGGGGAGAAAGGCTCGGCCTGATCAGTCGGCGTAGCCGGGTGTGATGCGGCGGATCATTGAACAGCATCATGTCTGACAGTGTGCGAGTCAGCAGTGCAACATCGCCACGGGCCTGTTCGGGGAGGCTCTCGTAGAAATCCGATATTCTGGCTGCAGAAAGACGCCCGTCCTTCGAGAGATCGAGGATTTCCGGATGGCCGAACACCGCCCAGGTCTGCATCCATTCATCCCACTGCACCGGTGATTTTGTACGCAACTCGGCATAGAATGAGTATGGCTCCGCCGCATGTTCGGGATCGAGCAGGCGAGATAGATTCGTCGTATCGGGAGTGCGCATGGAAGATCCTCCAGTCCACCGCATCGAAGAAGTCGAAACCCGAGGCTTCTAAGGGGGGGGGTATAGATCGACAGGAGTCGGCCTTCATTGTTGACTCTGCGTCGAATATTGTTGTAACGGAATTCCCCGGTATCGGCCTGGACACCGGCGGTCGAGCCGGGCCACGAGATACGGGACAGCGCCTGGGTCGCCGAACAGGGTCGTCCAGTAACGCAAACGAGGTGTTCAGTTCGGATGGGGCCGACTGGCCACCCGCCATAGCCTGGCCCGCCCGGAAAGCGAAGGCAGCATGATGGTTGCTTCGCACCGTATCTGCTCGTAGTCAAGAGTCAGGTTGCCGCGAGCGCATAGAGTAAAAAATGCCGGAAAACGTGCTGGTAAAGCTACTGGCGCCGTGGCCGATTGGCACCGTCAGCTCCGTTCCACCCAGGGTTTCAGGAAAGAGGAGTCGGAGAAGTCGCGGGCGATCGTCGTCCGTACGTCTTCACCAACGCTGAGTCGTGCTTCGACTGCATGCTCATTCGAACAAAGCCGGGTGACCGGGGGTGGAAGTTCCGAGTGGGGATCGGGTACCGCAGACACGGTTGTCGTCGTCAGGTATCTATGCAAACTCAGCGGCCGCATATCCGTCCATATCTTCGCGATATGGTTGAGACAGTATTACTTCTCCCCTGAGGCTCCGATTCTGTTCCAGCCCGCTGGAACGGCCTGATCAAGCGGCCAGATGGAGTACTGCTCTTCCCCGTTCACAACGATCAGACATTTTTGGCCTTCTTGCTCGCGCACCGGATCCTCCCTTTACGGACCGCCGGATTATGAATAATCTACGGGATTTAAGTACTGCGCCCGTGATGGAATATCGAGCAGGCTAGCGACGTCCGCGAGCTGGCGTCAAGTGTCGCCAGCAAAGCACGGTTGACAGTTATTGCGCTCTTCTGGACACATATTGCGAGCCGCCTTGCCGGCCCTTCTTGCGGCATTGACGCTGGGGTGAACGGATGCCAGAGTGAATCCCCTCCGGTCTGAGCGGAGTTCAGTGACCGTCCGATGAGCGTGTACTGCTCATGTTGGCAACGCTAGCCGGGTTGTGGACTGAACTGCTTGGACACACCGATCTCCGTGACGACTCCGACTTTCTTCGAGTTGGGGGAGATTCACTGCTGATCACATTCCTTGCCCGCCAGCTCGACCAGCGTCTCGGCGTTCAGGTCCCCGCCCGGGCGATGTTGGCCGCTCGCACGCTGGGGCGGCATGCCGAGGTCGTCCTTGGCCTGTTGGCACGCCATGAACCGAGCACCATCAGCCGAGAATTAGTGTGGGAATTTTGATGACCTTGCCAGAACAGAACTCTGTGTCGAACGCTCCACACGAGGAGCTCGGCCCAGTCCATGCAGTCGTGGCCCGGATAGCCAGCAGTGATCCGCTGAGGGTCGCCGTTCGGAGCAGGGGCATCGAGCTGAGCTACGGCGGGCTCGACGCTTGGGCCAGGCGCATCGCAGCGTCTGTCCGTGCGGCAGGTGCGGGCAGAGGCGAGCGAATCGGTGTGCTCGTTGAACCTTCGAACGCGATGATTGCCGCCGTGCTCGGAATCCTGTACGCCGGTGCCGCGTACGTCCCGGCAGACCCGGCCCACCCTGATCAGCGGATCGCTGATGTGTTCGCTGACGCGGGCGTGTCTGCCGTGATCGTCGCAGACGGCACGTCTGGCCGACTGCCCACGCTCACATGCCCGGTCATTCGAGCGGAGGACGCCCGAGAAGGAGAAGAGACCACGGCGGCGGCAGTCGCGGTGACACCCAATGACGCCGCTTACATCATCTACACCTCGGGCAGCACTGGCGAGCCCAAAGGTGTCCTGGTCGAGCACAGTCAGCTGTCCGCTTCCACTTGGGCACGCCGCGCGGTGTATCCCGGCGCTCCGGTCTTCTTGCTTGTGTCCCCCTTGGCCTTCGATTCCTCGGTTGCCGGGGTGTGGGGGACCTTGACCGCGGGGGGATGCTTAGTCGTAGCTACATCTGATGAAATCCGCGATCCTGAGCGGCTGGCCCGCCTGGTGGAACGCTGGCAGGTGACCCGGCTGCTCTGTGTGCCGCTCCTCTACAGCGCACTGCTAGACGCGGCGACACGGCAGGGCAGGCGGCTGGATGCGCTGGATACGGTGATCGTGGCCGGCGAGTCGCTGGCGGAGGCATTGGTGGAACGCCATTTCGCCTTGCTCGGTCGCACAGCCGCCCTGGTCAATGAGTACGGCCCGACCGAGGCCACTGTATGGGCCAGCTTCCGCCGTTATGAGGCCCCTGGACCGATATCCATCGGCGGGCCGGCGCCTGGTGTCCGCCTATACGTGCTGAATGAGGAGCTGGAGCCGGTCCCCCGCGGTGTAAGCGGCGAGTTGTTCATCGGCGGCGCAGGGGTAGCTCGAGGATACTTCGGCCGCCCTGAAGTGACTGCCCAGGCTTTCATCGGCGACCCTTTCACCGACGTCGAGGGTGCCAAGATGTACCGCACGGGGGACCTCGCCCTGTGGAACGACGATGGTGAGTTGGAATTCCTCGGCCGCCGCGATCAACAAGTTAAGATCCGTGGCCATCGGATCGAGCTCGGCGCAGTCGAGGCTCATCTGCGTACTGCACCAGGGGTCAGCGACGCCGTCGTGGTGACGAACGCGGAGCGGACCCAGCTTGTCGGGTTCGTCCTGTCGCCTTCTTACATTTCTCCAGAACCAATCCGCGAGCATGTGGCCCGCAGGCTGCCGCAAGCCATGGTTCCGAACTGGATTCATGTGCTCGATCGGTTTCCTGTGACTGTTAACGGCAAAATCGACCGAAAACACCTTAGTGCTCTGGCAGAAACCTATCCGGACTCCCAGACAGAGGATGCAGCCGCCGCCCCCACGGACGACACGACTGGACGGGTGTCCGCCGCGTGGGCCGAGGTACTGAAGCGGAAAAATGTGCCGATCGAGGTGAATTTCTTCGATCTGGGCGGCCACTCGGTCAAGCTCTTTGAGCTTCAGAACGCCCTTGAGCGACATACGGGAGTTCGGCTCTCGGTTGTTTCTCTGTTCTCGCACACCACGGTGGCGGCGCAGGCAACGCTGATCCGTGACGGCGTGCCCTCGGACGATGGTTCGGCTGTGGTCGGGCGAGCGGCATCGGCCAGGCGCGCTCGCGCGCTGCGAGCACGGCGCCAGCGTTCAGAGGGAGGGGAACGGCGGTGACGGTGGAGTTAACCAGGTTCCGGCGCGACCTCGTGCCTGGCGGTGCCGTCCATCGGCTGGTCTGCCTCCCACATGCAGGCGGATCGGCCTCCGTGTTCAAGGAGTGGGGGAGCAATCTTCCCGGGATTGAAGTCCAGGCCGTCCGCTGTCCCGGACGCGCTGAACGGATCGATGAGCGCTCACCAACCGATCTGCATCATCTTGCCTTCGAGATCGCCGACACCTTCGATCCATCGGATGAGCGTCCCAAAGCATTATTCGGGCACGGTATGGGCGCCTTGGTAGCCCTGGAGGCTGCCCGAGTCTTCCAGGCGGGCGGCACCCGGTTGGCGCATCTATTCGCTTCGGGCACCCGCAACGCAGCCAGCTACCCATCGCCCGCCGAGGCCGAGAACCTAACCACGGGGGCGTTCTTCGAGCATCTGGTGAGGGGAGATCATTTCTACCTTCATTCAGAACCTCCATACGCTCCGATCCGGAAATCCCTCAACGTCAAGATAACCAGCCGGAAGGACTCTCTCATGCAGGCCAAAAGGGATGTAACCCTGACATGGGAAAATCCGTAGTGGGGTACGAGGCAAGGGAACCGGGGACTGATGTGACGCAGGAAGGCTTTCGATCGGCGCTTTCTGATTCCGTGCCCGCGCACTTGATACCGTCGGCCATTGTTGTCCTCGACCGCATGCCCATGACGACGAATGGGAAGGTGGACGATACTGCGCTGCCCGATCCCCCCTCCGCGCGCCCCGAGCTGAGCCGGTCGTACACCGCCCCGGACAGCGCGGCCGAGCGGCGCGTGGCCCGGGTGTGGCAGCAGGTGCTGACCCTGGACCGGGTCGGCGTCCACGACAACTTCTTCGACCTGGGCGGCAATTCGACACGGCTGCCGGCCGTCCTCGCGGCGCTCCGGAAACACCCGGAGTACCAGGACCTCATCCCCCTGACCGACCTGTTCCGGCACCCGACGGCGGCCGCCGCGGCTGCCCAACTCGACCAGACGGCCGGGCAGGAGGCGGCCCGGCGCGGCAGCGACCGGGCCGCCCTGCACAAGCTCCGTTCCAGGAAGGGCACGACGCGATGACGACCGAGGAAGCCGCACAGCACGACCTTGAGCAATCGGTGGCCGTCGTGGGGATGAGCGGACGCTTCCCCGGCGCCCCCGACCTCGACGCCTACTGGGCCAACCTGCGCGACGGCGTCTGCTCGCTGTCCGAGTTCACCGAGAAGGAACTGCTCGCCGACGGGGCGGACCCGGCCGAGCTGCGCAATCCCGCGTTCGTCCCGGTGCAGGGGCATCTCGCTGACGCGGACCGCTTCGAGGCCGAGCTCTTCGGCTTCAACCGCACCGAGGCAGCCGCCCTGGACCCGCAGCACCGGGTGCTCCTGGAGACCGCCTGGTCGGCGCTGGAGGACGCCGGGTACGCCCCGCTGAACGCACCGTCCCGCACCGGCGTCTACATGGGCGGCAGCTCGACGGACCACGCGCTGGCCGCCGAGACGGACCCGGTGCTCGCCGCGTCGATCGGCGCGCTCCAGGTGCGTATTCTCACCGACCGCGAGTTCCTGGCGCCCTGGATCTCCTACCGGCTGGGACTGGACGGGCCGAGCATGATGGTCCAGACGGCTTGCTCGACCTCGCTGACGGCGGTCCATCTTGCCGTCCAGGCCCTGCTGCTCGGCGAGTGCGACACCGCGCTCGCGGGCGGCGTCGCCATCGGCACCACGCGCAAGGAGGGCTACGTCTACTACCAGGGTGGGACCTCCTCCCCCGACGGCCGCTGCCGCCCCTTCGACGAGAAGGCGGCCGGCACGGTGGCGGGCAGCGGGGTGGGCGTGCTGGTGCTGCGGCGGCTGGAGGACGCGCTCGCCGACGGCGACCCGGTGCGCGCGGTGATCCGGGGCACGGCCGTCACCAACGACGGGGCCGGCAAGGTCGGCTTCACCGCTCCGGGCGTGGACCGGCAGACGGCCGCGATCACCGAGGCGTGGACGGCGGCGGGGCTGGAGCCGTCGGCGGCGCAGTACCTGGAGGCGCACGGGACCGGGACCGAGCTGGGCGACCGGATCGAACTGGAGGCGGCGAGCGCGGCGTTCACCGCCCGAGCCGGCCTCGACGGCGGCGTAGGCATCGCGCTCGGTTCGGTGAAGTCGAACATCGGGCACGCCGACGCGGCGGCCGGTGTGGCGGCGCTGATCAAGACGGTCCTGATGCTGGAGCACGCCACCCTGGCCCCGACGGTGAACGTCACGAACCCGGTCGCCGCCCTGCAGGACTCGCCGCTGCGACTGGTGACCGAGACCCGTCACTGGCCGCGCAGGCCGGACCTGCCCCGGCTGGCCGGCGTGACGTCGGTCGGCATGGGCGGCACGAACGTGCACGTGGTGGTGCAGGAGGCACCGGCACGCGAGCCGCGCGCGAAGGCCGACGCCCGCCCGACGGTCCTGCCGCTGTCGGCCCGCACCGAGCATCAACTCGCTCTCGTGGCATCGCGGTTGGCGGCACGTCTGCGCGAGGCCGATGCCCCCGCCCTCGCCGATGTCGCGCACACCTTGCGCACCGGCCGGGTCGGGATGCCCGTCCGTGCCTACGTGGTCGCCGCCGGCGTGCAGGAGGCGTCGGACAAGCTCATGGCACTGGCCGAGAGCCACCCGGATCCGGTGCGGGACCCGTCGGGGGAGGCGTGGCTGCGCGGCGAGGAGGTGACCTGGCCGACGCTCGACGGCGAGGCGCGCCGGGTACGGCTCCCGTCGTACCCGTTCGCGGGCGAGAGCCACGGCGCCCTGACGCTGCGCGGCACGGCCGCTCAGGCGCCGGCCGAGAGTGCGGCGCCCGCACTGGGGGGCGAACTGGAGGGCAGGGTCGCCGAGTTGGTGATCGAGGCGCTGGATCTCGACGGGTCCGCCGGTCTGGAGAAGACGTACCTCGAGGCGGGCGGCGACTCGCTGACGTCCGTGCATCTGGCCGGACGGCTCCGCGACGAGCTGGACATCGACGTACCGATCCAGCTGTTCCTGGAACCGGTCACGCTCAAGGAAATGACGATCCGCATCCTGGAGATCAAGGAAGGCGGCGAGGGCGCCGGGCGCCCTGCTCGCCGAGATACGGCCGTGCGGCGGCCCACCTTCGCCTCGGTGCACGGCGAGGGCGTGACCGAGGTCCACGCGCAGGACCTCACCCTCGACAAGTTCCTCGACGCACACCTCCTCGCCGACGCCCCCGCGCTGCCCCGTGCCGAGCGGGAGCCGCGCACCGTGCTGCTGACCGGCGCGAACGGCTACCTCGGCCGCTTCCTCGCCCTGGAATGGCTGCGCACCCTGGCGCCGGCCGGCGGCCGGCTGATCGCCCTGGTGCGCGGCAAGAACGCCGCCGCGGCCCGGCAGCGGCTGGACGCGGCCTTCGACAGCGGCGACCCGGAGCTGGTGCGGACGTACGAGGAACTGGCCGCGGTCCATCTCGAGGTCGTGGCGGGTGACATGGCGGAACCGCGGCTCGGCCTGGACGAGGCGGCCTGGGACCGGCTGGCCGACGAGGTCGACCTGATCGTCCACGCCGGTGCGCTGGTGAACCACCTCCTGCCGTACCCGCACCTCTTCGAGGCCAACGTCGTCGGCACCGCCGAACTCGTCCGGCTGGCCCTCACCCGCCGGACGAAGCCGATCACCTACATCTCCAGCGTCGGGGTCGCCGACTCCTGCCGACCGGCCCTCGACGAGGACACCGACGTCCGCGTCGCCATACCGGCCCTGAACGTCGACGATGGCTATGCCAACGGGTACGCGACCAGTAAATGGGCCGGCGAAGTGCTGCTGCGGGAGGCGCACGACCTGTGCGGACTGCCGGTCACGACCGTCCGGTCCAGCATGATCCTCGCGCACAGCCGGTACGGCGGACAGCTCAACGTCACCGACGTGTTCAGCCGCCTCCTGTTCAGCGTGCTCGCCACCGGGGTCGCGCCGCGCAGCTTCTACCGTGCGGACGGCGAACGCGCCCACTACGACGGCCTGCCGGTCGAGTTCACGGCCGCCGCCGTGGTGGCGCTGGGGGGCCGCGGCACCTCTGAAGCCCCGTCGGAGTACCGGACGTTCAGCCTCGTGAACCCCAACGACGACGGCGTCTCCCTCGACGCCATCGTCGACTGGCTCGCCCAGGACGGCCATGCCATCGAGCGGGTGGACGACTACGCCGAGTGGTACCTGCGGTTCGAGGCGGCGATGCGCGCCCTGCCGGAGGCACAGCGGCAGTACGCGGCGCTGCCCATCCGGCACGGCTTCAAGGAGCCCGAGGACCCGGTACCCGGATCCGTCATCCCCTCCGACCGGTTCCGCGCCGCCGTCCGGGCCGGCGCCATCGCCGGGCACGGGGACATCCCGAGCCTCACGCGCGACCTCGTCGCCAAGTACGCCCGGGACCTGAAGAACCTGATGACAGCGGGGCGCCCCATGGACGGCAGCCACGTCAACCACTGACGTGCCGCCCGGGACGCGGAGCCGGGATCATCCCCCGTCCCCGGCTCCGCGTTCCGCAGCTCAACTCGATCATCCTCGCCCGCATCACGGCATCGCGCGGCGCCTTCCGTGCCCGCGACGATCGACGAACGACGATCCGCCCCTCCTCATCACGCCCCGGTCGTGCGCGTAAAACCATCGTCCAGCACCCGCCCCCGAGCACCGTCAACTACCCCGCCACCAGGACACATACCCAGTGAAAGAGGAACCCGGCAGTACTTGTTTCGTCGGTCGTTCGAGGTAGAGACGGGTGCGAGCATCACGGTGGATCCGTGTCACGACGATGCGGTGACACCCGCTCAAGGGGAAGAGGCACGCTGCCCTTGCTGCCGGTATTGCGATGGCGCGCATCCAACGTGCTTACGGAACACGCGGGCGAAGTGCTCTGGGTTAGGGAAACCGCAGCGCCTACCGACTTGAGACACTGGGTCATTGTCTACTGCGAGCAGATAGCAGGCAGCTTCGATGCGCAACTCGGTGAGGTATTGCAGAGGTGTCTTTCCGGTGGCTGCGGAAAAACGACGCAGGAAGTGGTACCGGCTGAGTCCTGCTTCCTTGGCAAGCTGATCAAGCGTGATGTTCGAGGAGAAATTCGCGCTCATAAATGTTGTCACCGTTTGTAGCTGTTCCGGGCTAAGACCTCCGGTGCGCGGTGAGGCGTCGCGGCGTGGATGGAGTAGATATTCAGCCAGGTAGTGGGCTGCACTCAGGGCATAGCGCTCTCCTGCACCTGTCTTTCGGGCGTGAAGTAGAGTTTGCGCCATGGATGCGACATGTGGATCGAAGGCGCGCAGTGTCTGTAATTCCGAAACATCACGGACAGGAGCGGTGGTGTGCGTGTCCAGTGCTCGCTGAAGGACTTCTACGGAGAGCTGGATACAAACGACTTCGAATGGGAGACGTCTGGGCGGTGTCCTGCTGAGCCGGATCAGGTTGTTGGGTGCGACCCGGCAGACCTCTCCAGGACTGAGCGTGGTACGTAACCAACCGTGATTCTCTCGACCTTCAATTTGACACACACCTCGTATTGGCGTGACGATGCCGAACCACTGATCCGGCAATTGGTATGTCCAGGTGCCGCTGTCGTGCCCAGCGGCTCGCTCTTCCACAACGAGTTCCGGACAGGATTGGTCTCGGCACGTAATGATCACGTAGTTTTCCCTTGCGTGGGGTCGCGGAAACGAGGAGTGACAGGAGCCAGGTCCGTCAGCCTCAGGGCTGCAAAAAGAGGGGCCACTGACCGGACCGAATCCGACTGGCCGCTGCAAAGACGGATCGAGAATCCACCTCGTCACGGACCGGAACGGTCTACCTCTGTCGCTGGGCATCTCCGGCGCCAACTGCACGACAGCCTCGGCCTGAAGCCGCTCGTGCGCGGGATGCCACCGATCCGCTCACGCCGCGGCCCGCGCCGATGGCTCCGCAAGCGAGGCATCCGCCACCGCATCGCCGTGCAGACCGTCGTAGCCCGCCGGACAGTCCACGGGACCGCAGTCGTACCCGCCGGCCCAGTCCACCAGCTCCACCGGGGAGGCGGGGCTGCTCCAGGACGAGACCGCGTCGGCGAGCAGGTCGTTGTAGTCGGCGGTCGTGGCGGGCAGGTCCTCGCGCCCGTCGATGAGGGAGCGCTGGGGAACGTTCGCCACGGCGAACCCGACGCCGGGCCTGGCGGCGCGGGCGTTGTCGATCAGCTCCTTCATGCTGTTGAGCGTGCCTTGCGTGCCGCTGACGAACCAGCCCATGTCGTTGAACCCGAGTCCGACGAGCACCAGATCAGGTTCGTACTGCGCGACCATCCTGCCGATCAGATTCTTGTCCTGGGCCGCCTGGCGTCCCCAGACCGCGAAGTGGTCGCTGTCGAAATCCGGGGACACTCCGGCCGCGTACTCACCCACGACAGGTGGGCCCTCGGGGGGTACATCCTCGATCTCTCCCTGAAGCGCTGGCCTGGCCGGGGCCGCCGGGGCGGCGGGAGTCTTGGTCCCCTTGTAGGGGCCGACGAAGTCGACGTCGTGGCCGCGACGAACATCAGCGCAAGCGAAACGACGCAGGCCAGTCTCGTGCATGTCTTTCCTGGCATGGGCATGCCGTTCAGCACGTCCTTCCCCTTCATGACGTCGGACAACAGGACTCGTGGCACGTACTTCACGGGCGCCCTGCGACCCCGAGCCAGCGGGGACAGACGCGCCGTACGGCCCCGCCGAGAGAGCCTGCGACATCACCTGTCCCACCCGCCACAAAAGGCCGGCAGTCCGGGACGCTGGAACGCAGAAGGCACCCCTGAACAGGTCAAACACGCAACGCCTGGAACGCCACACTGGAACGCCCGTACCGGGACGCGCTGCTTTCCGCCCCGAACTGTCCCGATGCGCACCAGGCCGAGCGACCCGACAGCACCAGCCGATTTCGGCGGCCCGCAGCCCACCCTCGTCTTCAGCCCGACCAGTGACCCCCGGACGGGAAAGCCCCGGCTGCACATCGACGTCAACACCACCGACCGCGTCTCGACGACGGCCTGGTCACCGCAGAGGCAGGGATGGGCAAGACCGCGGTACTGGAGCAGGCGCAGCGTGCGGCAGCCCAGGACGGCGCCGCGGTGGTGAGGCTCGGCTGGGAAGACGAAGACTCCGAGGACACAGCCGACGCTTTCGCCCTCGACGCGGGCTGCGGCCTGACCGTCGAGGATCCCGACGGCTGCCTGCCGCCTCTCACGGCAGCCCGCCGAGCACAGTTGCGCGCCGCCGTGCGGGAGGGCTGGGCGAGCGCGCTATCCGCCTTCTCCGAGGTACTGATGGAGGCATTCCGCCAGACCCGTTCGCGCTGGTTGTCGACGGCGTCGAGCGGATGCCGCAGCGCAGCGCCGATGCTTTGGCGCTGCTGCTGCGGGTCTTCCGCCCGCGAGGCGTACCCGCGGTGATGGCCGGGCGGCAAGGGCCTGCGGCGGAACCCGGCCGCGCCCAGCTGACGGCCGCGGCCGACCATGTCCTTTTTGCCCCCTCTGCAGCCTGCCGATGTCGCCACGCTCGTCGACGTCCACGTCACACGGCGGTTCGGCCGTCCGGCCGAATCCGCGTTGACGGATGCTGTGTCGAGGGCGCTGGGCACGCTGGATCAAGGACGGGATCCTGACCATGGGCCCGCAGGGCCGCCTGTCATTCGCCGTCCCGGCGCTCGCCGCGGCCTTGCGGACTCTGCCCATCCAGCGCGACGTGCAGGGCAACTCCGCTCGGTACATCAAGCGGTTGGCGGACGAGCTCGGTGCCGAAGTCGCCGGCCGCGGCTACCCGAGGCTGGCCGATCGCGTCGCAGCCTCAGGCCCGCGCCTGGACGATGCCCTCGCCGTGCCGCTGCTGCTGGCCGCAGCCCGCCAGGAGGCCAGGACCAACTGGCCCCGATCGGCGCGCGCTTACGCGGCCGCGCTCCACCGGCTCACACCACAGGACCAGCGCATCCGTGGTGTGCTCCACAAGGCGAGCAGCCTGAGTCTGCGGCACGGCGACCACGAAGGGCTCCTGGCGCTCGGTAAGCCGCTGCTTGTCCTCCTGGACCCACCGCATACCGAACACACCGAGGGCGTCGAGAAAACGGCCGACCTGCCGAGCGTTGCCGCCCTATGGGCGTGGGCAGCCGTTCACGAACACCGAGCCCCTTGCGCCGACAGCGTCCACCGCCGCCTAAAGGCAATGCTGTTGCTTTACGGGTCTGCGGGTTGGGGGCGTTGGACGCGGATGGCTTGGGTGCCGGTCTGGGTGGGCTGTGGCCAGGTGTGGTGCCGAGCCCGTTTGAGTCGGTAGTTGGACATCTTGCGTTTGACGACGCGGGGCTGGCTGCGTAGGCGTCTGTGTGGCAGGAGGTGTTCGAGCAGGTCGTGCTGGAGCCAGACGATGGCTCTGACCAGCAGCTCAGGGGGAAAAGCGGCCCGGCGTGACGGTCACGCTGCGCCGGGCGGAGCGCAGGGTTTGGGTGAAGGAGATCAGGTCGGGATCCAGGCCGCGGGTGGCGGCGGTTCTGAGCATCAGCGGCCGCGGACCGGATCCTTGACCATCTGGCGCCGCTGCTGGCGATCTCGCCAGCGCGCCGGAAACGGGAGGACACCCTGTAGATCGTGGACGGCACGCTGGTGCCCACCAGGGATCGCAGCGTGGCTGCCTCGAGCAAGAACTACCGGTACTCGACGAACCTGCAGGTGGTCATTGACGCCAACAGCCGTCTGGCGGTGGCCATCGGTGATCCGCTGCCCGGTAGCCGCAACGACTGCCGGGCCTTCACCGAGTCCGGCGTCGACCGGGTCTGCCGCGGCGTTCCCACCATCGCCGACGGCGGCTATCAGGGCACCGGACTGCTCATCCTGAAGAACTGGAAAGTCCTACGAACGACCGGATCAGACCCACGTGTGAAAGGTAGGGCAACCTCTAGCGAGGTTGCCCTGTTGGTCGCTCCAGGGCTTGTGGGAGAGCTCTTTGAGGGCGACCAGCATGATCCCGCGCAGGACGTCGGTCGTATGCGCCGATGGCGCGGTCAGCCGACTGGTTGGTCGGCCCCCGCCGCCACGATCAGTCGGGCAGCGTTGGTGACTGAGGAGTCCACGAAGAACTCGACAATCGGGACTTGCACCGTGAACACACTATTGAGGCGGGAAACGAGCCGCAGCGCGGCCAGAGAGTGGAAGCCCAGCGCAAAGATGTCCGTCCGCAGGTCGATCGTCGGTACTTTGAGTACCTCACGGTAGACCTCCGCGACCTTGACTTCGAGCTCGCTGCCCTGCACTTCCTCGGGGACGACACGCTCGCGGCTCTGCAGCGCGAGCAAGGCTGCTTCGTCAATCTTGCCGTGCGAGGTGAGCGGGAACCGTTCAACTACTGAGATTTGAGCCGGAACCAGGTGTGGGGGAAGCTGGGTACGAACGTACGCCGCGACTGTTGCCTCGTCGGCGTACGCACCGATCAGGAACGCGATCAGCTCAAGCTCGGCCGCTGGATCAGCCTCGGTGCGCCGAGGCACGACCAGGCTGAGCGCCACGTCCGGATGGCCGTCGAGTACCGATTCGATTTCGGCGAGCTCGACCCGATGGCCGCGCAGTTTGAGCTGACGGTCCACGCGGCCGAGAAATTCGAGGTCACCTTCGGTAGTCCATCGGCCTTGGTCGCCGGTGCGATACATACGTGCGCCCGGCTCGGCCGCGAAGGGGTCCGCCAAGAAGCGCTCGGCGGTCTGCTCGGGCCGGTTGAGAAAGCCGTCGGAGACGCCGGGGCCGGCCAGGTAGATCTCCCCTGGCACGCCGCGTCCAACCGGTGCGAGCAAAGCGTCGAGCACGTAGACGGCGGCGTGCGGCATTGGTCGTCCGATCGGCAGCGCCTCGCGGTCGAAGTCAGCATCAGGCTGGTAGGTCGTGCTGGTCACCGCCGTTTCGGTGAGCCCATAGACATTGGTGAGCGGAATCCCGAAGTCCAACCAGCGCTGGTAGACCTCGATCGGCGCGCGTTCGCCGCCGACCAGCACTCGCCGCAAGCTTTGCGGAATGGGGACAACAGCCGGGTCGATCAGGCGCACTACTTCGATCCAATAGGCGGTGGGGAGCTCACATATGGTGATCTCGCGCTCTCCGAGGAGGTGCAGCAGTGCCTCCGGGCTGGTCCGGCCGAGCACGCCATCGAAAAAGACGACGCAGCCACCGGCCAGCCAGGTTGGGAAGAACTCCTCGACATGTACGTCGAAGGTCATCGCGGCGAGCTGCAGCATCCTGTCTTCCGGGCCCAGATCGATCGTGTCCACCGCGGCACGGGTGAACGCAGTCAGGTTGACATGGGTGACGAGGGTGCCCTTGGGCACTCCCGTCGAGCCGGAGGTGAACGGGACATACGCGACCTGGCGGCCTGTCACAGCGATGTCCTCGAGATCTTCACCGGTCTGGGCCTCGATCGAGGAAGCAACCGCCGGGTCGTCGAGGGCGAGCACATGGTGCGCCCCGGCAAAGCCCTCGGCAAGGTCCACGACCGTGAGCACCAAGCGGGGCGCGGTCTCGGCGAGGACGTGAGCCTTGCGGCTGCCGGGCGCGTCCGGAGCCACCGGGACGTAGGCCCCGCCCGCCTTCAGCACGGCGAGCACGGCGGACGGCCAGGAGGAGCCATGGGGCAAGGCGAGCGCCACCCGCTCGCCCGTGCGAAGACCTAGCTGACGCAGATACCGCGCGAGCCGGTTGGCCTGGCTGTTGAGCTGTGCGTAACTGACGGGAGTACCGTCTTCACGCTCGATCGCCGGCGCATCTGGGCTCTGTCGGACCCGTCGCTCGAACAGCGCGTGCAGGGTGGCCGGCTCGTCGACCGGCACGGGTCGGCCGGTGAGCTCCCGATCGGGCGCGGCGTCGGTCGATGTGCGAAGCGCCTCCAGTGGGAACTCGGGGTGGGACACGGCCTCGCCGAGCAGCGCCAGGTAGCTCTCGGCCATTGCCTCGATGGTGCCCGGGTCGAACAGCTCACTGTCGTATTCGAACTGAAGGCTCAGCTCCCCCAGCGCGTCGACAGCGCTGAGACTGAGACGGAACCGGGCCCCGCCATTGGACACCTCGTACAGCTCCGTCACCGCGCAGCCCGGCAGCGTGGCCTCGAACTCCGTGGACTGCTCGAAGGAGAACATCGTCTGGAAGAGCGGGGTCTCACGCGAGGTGCGTTGGGAGTCGACCCGTTTGACAAGCTCGGTGAAAGGCGCGTCTTGTGAGGAGAGCGCGTCGAAAGTACTCAGCTGGAGTTCGCGGACCAGGGAGGCGAAGGACACGTCCGCGTCCAGCCGCAGTCGCAACGGCATGGTGTTGGCGAACAGCCCGATGAGCGACTGGTACTCGGGCCGGGTCCGGCCGGCCAGAGGCGTTCCGATCAGCAGGTCGTCCTGACGGGTGCAGCGGGCCAGCAGCACGCCCCAAACACCGCCGAGCATCGCGAAGGGCGTGACCCCGAGCCGCTTGGCGCAGGCGTAGGTATCGGCCCGAAGCTGCTCTGGCACCACTGTCGTGAACTCATCCCCCTGGTAGTCCCGGGACGCTCCTGAACTGTGATCGACCGGCAGTGCAAGGACCGTCGTCGCACCGGCCAATTCCCGAGCCCACGCGTCGAGCACGTTGCCGTACCCGCCGTCCTCGGTGATGCGCCGCTGTTCGGCAGCGAAGTCGCGGTACTGCATGGTGAGGTCAGGCAGATCGGGCTCACCGCCCGCGTGCCATGCGGCGTAGAGCGCGACGAACTCGGTCCAGAACAGACGCAGCGACCAACCGTCCGCAACGATGTGGTGCATGTTGAGGAAAAACGCGTAGGCGTCATCCTCAAGACGTAGCACAGCGGCCCGCAGCAGCGGGCCGTGCACAAGGTCGAAGGACTCTCGAGCAGCCGTCTCGACGAACACACGCCACTCGTCGGGCCGGGAGCGAAAGTCGAACACAGGCAGCGCGAAGGGCTGCGGCGGATCGGTGATGAGGTGCAGTTCACCGTTTTCCTCGCCCACCCGGGAGCGCAGCACCTCATGCCGACGCACGATCTCGGTCACGCAGCGGGCGGCGAGCTCCGTGTCCAACGCGCCACGCAGTCGGATCACCATAGGTATTCCGTAAACGCTGCGGCCCGGGGCGAGTTGTTCAGCGATCCAGATCTGCTCCTGCAGGAGGGAGATCCTCTCGATCTGTCGGTTGCCCATGGGTGCTCCGGTCGGGTGCGTGGCCTTCGGAGTAGTGGTTGACTCGGTCATCATGACCCGCTCTTCCTGACAGTCGGCTAGTAACCGAGTTCCGGGTCGACCAGGCCGATCGGCTCAAGGCCGTTCGCCAGTCGACGAATGTTGCGCCGGACCAGGTCGACGAAGGGTCCGAGTGCGTGATCCAGATCGCCCGCGCAGTGCGCGGTGATCACACAGGTGGGAAGGGACCACAGCGGGTGCTCCGGAGGAAGCGGCTCGGGGTCGGTGACGTCCAGGCCGGCGCCGGCAATCCACCCGGAGGTCAGCGCACGAACGAGGTCATCTGTGATGACAAGCCCGCCGCGCGCCACGTTCACCAGGCACGCGTCCCGACGCATGGACCTGAGTCTGACTGCGTCGATCAGCCCGGCCGTGTCCGCGGTCAGCGGCGCCGCGAGGAAGACCACACGGGCCTCGGGCAGCCATTCGTCGAGGCGATCGGGCGTGCCGACCTCGGCGCCCGCTATCGGGGCGCCGCCGCGGCACACCACCTTGGGGCGGACCCTGAACGGGCGCAGCAGTGCGAGCAGTGCCCGGGCAACCCCGCCGCCGCCCACCACAAGGACCTCGGCGTTCGTCAGCCCGATGGCAGGGCGCGGCAGCCACGCGCCGGCCCTCACGGAAGCAGTGCCCTGGCGCAGCACGGTCAGCGCGAGCATGAGGGCGTGTTCAGCTACCAGCTCGGACTGGACGCCCACGGCCCGGCTCCAGCGGATCCGCTGATCCATGAGCGGCAGGTAGCTTTCGACGCCGGTGCTCGCCAGTTGAACCCAGCGCACCGACGGCGCGCACTCCAGTGCGGCTGCCAGCACCGAGGGCCGCTCGCCGGTCCAGATCAAGCCCTGAGCCCGGGCCGGCGGAGCCAGTCGAACGCCTGAAGCATGCAACGCTGTCATGAGATCGGCGGGCGCCGGTTCCGGAAGCACTGCCACTGGTAGGTCGGGAAGCATGGTCACCGGCCACTGCCCGGCTTACCCACCGCCGTGACGTCCGCCCTCGCGTCGGCCAGCGCCGCCACTCCGCGTACCGAATACGCGTCGAAGACCTCGCGGAAACCGAGGCTGATGCCCAAGTGTGTGCGGATCCAGCTGATCAGCCGCAACATGAACAGCGAATCCCCACCCAGGTCAAGCAGGTTGTCGAGCACACCGATCTCGTCGAGTCCCAGTAGCTCCGCCGCGGCGGCGGCGACGCGCCACTCGATTTCACCTGTCGGCGGCACGAACTCGGTGGGCAGGTCGGGCCGACACTTCGGCGGCTGCGGAAGCAACGCGTGGTCGATCTTCCGATGCGTCGTCAGCGGAAAATCGTCCAGCCGGATCAGCGCTGAAGGGATCAGATGGGCCGGCAGTTCATCGGCGAGGAAGGAACGCAGCTCACCGACGCTCACCGTGTCCCGGTCAGCAGTCACGTAGCCGATCAGACGCCGCTCACCCGACGCGTCTCGACCAGTCGTGACCAGGGCTTGACGCACCGAAGGGTGCCGGCCGAGCGCAGCCTCGATCTCGCCTGGTTCGACGCGATATCCACGCACCTTGACCTGCTGGTCGCCGCGTCCGAGGAATTGCAGCCGACCGTCGGGAAGACGGCGTACCCGATCGCCGGTGCGGTACAACCTGGCACCCGGAATCCCCGAGTAGCGGTCGGCGACGAACCTCTCCGCGGTGACGTCGGGTCTGCCCAGGTAACCGCGTGCCAGCGAGTCACCACCGATGAGCAGCTCGCCCTCGGCATCTGCGGGAACGAGTTCGAGCCGCTCGTCCACGACGAACATGCGGGTTCCGGCGATGGCATCGCCTATGGACAACACCCCGTCCTTGGGTGCTTGTCCGGGCGGCACGCTCCAGTACGACGCGGTCGCAGTGGTCTCGGTCGGCCCGTAGACGTGCACCAGCGGAAGGCGGAAGCGGTTCCAATGCTCGACGGCTTCGGGCATGGCGCGGTCACCTCCCACGACGACCAGGCGCAGCGACGGGGGCAGTGCCCCGCCGGTGTCCACGAGGTGGTGAACCAGCAGGTGCCAGTGCGCGGTCTGCATCTCCAGCAGCGTGACGTCGTGCGCGGTGAGGAAGTCGAGCAGAGCCTCCACCGGGGAGAGCGCAACCCGGTCGGTCGGGAACACGCTTGTCCCGCCCTGCACGAGTGGGGGGAACAGCTCCTCGAGTGAGGCGGAGAATGCGGCGGCGGCCAGCATCAGGTAGCGGTCATCCGGCCCCATGTTGAACTCGGCACTCGCGGCGGCTGCGAGATTCGCCAGGCCGAGATGGGTGATCATGACGCCTTTGGGCGCTCCGGTGGAACCTGAGGTGTAGATCACGCAGGCCAGATCGTCCGGCGCGGCTGCGGGGGCGCCCGGACGGGGAGGCAAGCGCCCCCGGTCCGGCGCAAGGGTCATGACGGGCAGGCTGGTTGGCGTCCCCTGCGCTCCGTCTACGATGAGAATCTTGATACCGGAGTCCGCCGCGAGGAAACTCTTGCGCTGGTCGGGGTAGTCCGGGTCGATGGGTACGTAGGCCGCTCCCGCACGCAGCACGCCGAGAATCGCGACAAGCAGGTCGACGGAGTGACGCATCATCACGCCGACGCGATCGCCGGGAAGCACTCCCACCTCCGCCAGGCGCGCCGCCATGTGCTCGGCTTCGGCGGCGAGTTCGGCGTAGGTCAGCGCCCGCTGTGCATCCTCGGTGGCGCAAGCGTGCGGCGTCACCCATGCGTGCTGCTCAAGCAGGTGCGGGATGAGCTTCGGCGCGTCGTTACGCGCTGATTGAACGTCGGCGTTCACGCGGCAGACTCCTCAGGGTTGGGCGACGTCGACGTCAAGGGGCGTGCGGCGGCGTCAACCTGCTCTGCCATCAGCTTCACAACGGGTGTGACGCCACTGCCCGGCAGCACCGGGGCGCCGAGGGCTGCCAACCCGGTCTCGAGCGCGGCCAGCGCGGTAACCAGGTCGAGCGGGTCGGCGTGGCCGCAGTGACCGATCCGCACCACTTGGTCGGCCAGTTCTCCGTTGCCGGTAGCCAACTGGACGCCTGTGTGCTCGACTACCGCATCGACGAGAGATCGCGCGCCTGTTCCGGGCGGCGTGAACGCGGCCGTCACGATGCCGTTGCGCGCCACTTCTGGGGTCAGCAGCCGAAGTCCGAGGCCGCGCAAGCCCGCTCTGGCCATCCTGCCGAGCTCCGAATGCCGCCGGTGGCGCCGCTCCATGCCTTCAGCGAGTACCTGTTCGAGCGCCGCGGACAACTGGAGCAGCACGCCGACCGCCGGCGTCCAGGGGGTACGCGGGATGGAGTCGTTCAGGCTGTCACGCGTGATCGTCCAGTCGAAGTAGTACCGCAGATGCCTGGCCTTGGCGTGCCGGCGCCAGGCACGCTCACTGACCGAGACGAAAGAGACCCCTGGCGGCGCCATCAGGGCCTTCTGAGATCCGCCGACCACGACGTCCAACCCCCACGCGTCGGCCTGCATTTCGCAGCCGCCGACCCCGGAGGCCGAGTCCACTATCGTCAGCACACTGCGGGTCGCGCGCCCGAGGGCCTCAAGGTCGGTGACGACGCCTGTGGAGGTCTCGCAGTGTACGACGATCGCCGCGACGATGTGCGAGTCGGCCGCCAGGCAGGCTTCGACAGCCGCAGGGTCCGGCTCGCAACCCCACTCGACGTCGAGCACGACGATCTCCAGGCCATAAGCGCGGCACAGCTCCACCCAGCGCCTTCCAAAGGCGCCGTTGTCCACCACGAGTACCTTTTCCCCTGGACTGAAGAGGTTCTGCACCGCGCTCTCGAACGCACCGGTGGTGCTTGACGAGAAGATCAGCACGTCCCCCGCGGTACCAAGCACATGCCTGAGCCCGTCGATGATTCGTGTGAATATGCGTGCGAAGTCCTCGGTGCGCTCGTCGACCATTGGATGCGTCGCCGCCGCGATGACCGCGGGCGGCAGCGGAGTCGGACCGGGTATGGCCAACCTGTCTTTATAAATCATCTTCCTGATTCCTTCGTGCCGCGGGGGTCCGGCTTCGTCAAAGGCTCGTCCGCAGTCGAGTACCGCTCAGCTGACCGACGCCTCACTGCCGCCGTCCGGCACGTGCGGTCCGATGGCGTACTTGCGGAGCCCGGCGTCGTCCGGCTCGTTCTGCACCTGTAGATCTGGTTGCTCAACCCTGGTCAGGGCAAGGGCGAACAGTGCCGTGCCCACCACCGCGACCACAGCACAGCCCACCAGCACCGGGCGTAGGCCGAACAGGATGCCCAGTGGGCCGGCTACGGCGAAGCCGACCGGCTGGGCGATCTCCGAGGCCATCAAGTCGAAGGCGGCCACCCGGCCGAGTACCGCGCTCGGTACGGCTCGCTGCATGAGGGTCTGGAAGAACACTCCTTGCAGGCCGATCGCACAGCCGGAGAGCAGTGCGGCACCCGCCACCACCACCGTCGGCACGCCAGAGCCGAGGGCCAGCGTTTCGAAGACGATCAGCGGTGGCAGCCACGCTATGAAGACCACCGGTCGCTTCGGCTTGATCCGCCCGGCGGTGAACTGCGCGCAGACCACGCCGATGGTCATGCAGGTGCCGATGACACCCCAAGCTGCGGCACCGCCCATATAGGTGTCGGCTACCAACGGGCCGAGGACCGCGAGGGGAGCCAGCAGGACCAGCGAGAACAACGTCCACTGCAAGGTAAGCAGCCATAGCCAGCGGCGTATTCGAAACTCCCGCCATCCTTGCGCCAGCTGCGTGAGCGTCCCGCCTTCGCGATCCGGCTCGGCTTCGCCCCCAGCGGGGATCTTGGCGAATACGAGACAAAGAGTGATGAAAAGCATCAGCACGCTCTCCACCAGGAAAGCGGCTCCCGCACCGTACGCCGCCACGACCACTCCTGCCGCCGCAGGGGCCACCGTCCAAGCCAGCGAGGAAAACGTACCGACCAACGCATTGGCCTCGTCCAGGTCGTCTTTCGCAACGACGTCCGGCATGATCGCCATGCTGGCCGGACCGAACAGCGCGTCAGCGCCGCCGTATACGACTGCCAGAGCGAAGAACCAGCTGAGGGTCGCAGTATGCGTGAGTAGCCCTATCGCCAAGGTCGCCGCCGCGACCAGGCGCACGATCGACGAAACGATGAGCAACGCGGCACGCGGAAAGCGGTCCGCCGCGACGCCGGCGAACAGCGACAGGACGAGCGAAACCGCCGCCTGAACTCCGAGGACGAGGCCGAGGTCACTCGCAGAACCAGTGGTGTGGAGGATACCGAAGCTCTCCGCAACCGGCAGGAAGCCGTTGGCCATGCTGGAGCCCAGCCGGGCGGCCAATAAGGAGGCGAAGTTTCGGTCAGTCAGCAGCCTTCTGCGTTTGCCTCGGCGTCCTCGTTCGCCGGAGACCCCTACATCGCTCATTGCGTCTCTTTCCGCGCGTGCTGGTTTCAGGTCCCGGCACGAGGGCTAGGTGATGGCTTCTTTGGGTCCGGTCGGGCGGCGCTGCCACACCGAGGGGCCCTCAAGAGGTTGTCGCCTCGACCAGGGACTTGGGCCGCATGTCCGTCCAGTTCCGTTTCACGTACTCCAGGCAGTCCTCTCGCCCAGCTTCGCCGTGTACTACGGTCCAGCCCTTGGGCACAGTGATGGCTGCGGGCCACAACGAGTGCTGTCCCTCAGCATTGACCAGCACCAGGTACACGCCGTCCTGGTCCTCGAATGGATTCGCCACTGCTGTCACTCCCTTAGGTAAGTTGTCATCATTCGTCAGCGGCCGCGCAACTCGATATGCGTGCCGAATTCATGGGCAATAGGGAACGGGCCGACTGCGCCTCGCGCCGCGAACAGCTCGGGCTGGTTCGCAGCGACCACCGGAACCTCGGTGTGGTCATAGGGCGCGATCGAACATCAGCGCTTGATGCTCTTCCCCCAGCACGTCGACTGTGCTGGTCGGCGCATCCGGGTCCGCGGCAAGAGCGGCCAGCATCCGGCGGTAACCGTCGGCCATGCGCTGTGCGGTCTCCCGTTCGAACATGTCGAGCTGGTACTCCAGGAACGCATCCATCCCGGCCGGCTCCTTGTCCGGGCCGAAGTTCTCCTGCAGGCTCAACGCCAAGTCGAACATGGAGCTGCCGGCGTCGATGGCCAATGGCACGTCGGTCAATCCGTCGAACTTGAGCCCGGCGTCGGTGTTGTTCTCCAGGGTGAACATGACCTGGAAAAGCGGGTGACGGGTCCGCGAGCGGGCAGGATTGAGTGCCCTGACCAGGCGATCGAAGGGGATGTCCTGGTTGTCGTAGGCATCAAGGGCGACGGTCTGGACCCGCTTGACCAGGTCTCGCAGACTCAGGTCGCCGGAGACGTCAACGCGGAATACCAGCATATTGACGAAGTAACCGACGAGATCGGTCAGCGCATCATCCATGCGGCCGGCCACGGGTGAGCCGATCGGAATGTCGGTGCCCGCACCGAGCTTGCTCAGCAGCGCCGCAAACCCGGCCTGCAATACCATGAACATGGTCGCATTTTCGGTACGGGCGACCTCGGCCAGTGCCGTATGTAGATCGGCGTCGAGGGTGAACTCGATCGTGCCCCCGGCGAAGTCGGACATCGGTTGGCGCGGGTGATCCACCGGCAACCGCAGTTCCTGGGGTATGCCGTCGAGCACTGAACGCCAGTGCGTGAGCTGTCTCGACGCCAGGCTGTCCGGGTCCTCCTCGCGGCCCAGCAACCGCCTCTGCCAGAGTGCGTAGTCGGCGTACTGGACAGGCAGCGGCGGCATATTCGGCGCGGCGCCACGGCGCCGCGCCGCGTAGGCCCGGGCGAGGTCTCGGGTGAGTGGCCCCAACGACCAGCCATCGCTGACGATGTGGTGCATCGACATGAGCAGCACGTGCTCCTGCGGCCCCAGTGCGAACAGCCATGCCCGAAGGGGCAGGTCGCGCACAAGGTCGAACGGGCGTTCCGAGGCCTCGTGCATCGCCTTATGCACCTCTTCCTCGGCAAGCTCCTTGTACTCCAGTCTCACCGCGCATTCCGAGATATCCAGGACAACCTGGTGCGGCTCGCCCCTAGCGTCCCGGATTACCGTGCGAAGCGATTCATGTCGCTGCACGACGTCTCGCAATGCCTCCTCCAGGGCTGTTCTGTCCAGCTGCCCCGTCAGCCGCGAAGCGAGCTGCATGGTGTACATCGAGCTGCCCGGATTCATCTGATGGATGAACCACAGTCCGAGCTGCCCAAACGACAGAGGGATCATGGCTGGTCCCACAAAATGTTGGCGGTACGGGAGGATCGGATGTGACTGATGGCAACGTTCGCCCCGTCGCGGCGTCCGGTACGTGAAGGGCAAACCCGTACGAGGCTGCGCCGACCACGATGAGGTAACTCGCCCCCTCGCGAAATTGCCACCGCAAAAAGCGATCCGAAGGGCTCTTGCACACCTCGGTGACGCAATCGGCTTGACACAAGCATTGAGATCCCTACTGCTCTGTGCGGGCCCGTCCGACCACGCGGAAGTCATCCGGCGCCCGCCGTGGGTCAGCGGACCATCGGAAGGAGTGCCGGCCGGGTGATGACGGCGATCTGACCAGAGTCGATCTGCGCCGCGAGCAACGCCGCGGTAGGCGCCTGGAACAGGGTCTTGATACCGATCTCCACACCCATGACACTGCGGATCCGGCTCAGCAGACGCACCGCGTGCAGAGACTGGCCGCCGAGCTCGAAGAAGCTCTCGTCCACACCGACCTCAGCGAGGTCCAGCACCTCGCCGATCAGCTTGCACAGTTGCTGCTCGCGCTCAGTGCCCGGGCTGCGATCGGTGACAGATGAACGATCATCCGGAGCAGGCAGGTTACGCCGGTCCACCTTGCCGTTCGTGGTCAACGGCAGGTTCTGCAAGCGCACCACGGCAGACGGGAGCATGTAACCGGGCAACTGTGACGCGGCGTGGGCGAGGATCTCCTCGTTGGGCGCCTGGGCCACTACGTAGGCGACGACTTGCCGCAGCCCCGGCCTGTCTTCGCGCACCACGACGGCGGTCTGTTCCACACCTGGGTGCGCTGCGATCACGTTCTCGATCTCGCCGAGCTCGATCCGGAAGCCGTTCATCTTGACCTGGTCGTCCCGGCGCCCGACGAACTCAAGATTCCCGTCGTCACGCCAGCGGGCCCGATCTCCGGTGCGATACATCCGCCCCCCGGCCGGACCGAAGGGACAGGCAACGAAGCCGGCCGCAGTGAGGTCGGGTCGGCTGAGGTATCCGCGGGCCAGCCCAGCGCCGCCAAGGTACAGCTCGCCCGCCACGCCCACCGGCAGCGGCCGCAAGCCCTCGTCCAGGACGAAGATCTGGGTGCCGGCGATCGGCCGGCCGATGGGTGGCGGTTCGTTCCCCTCGTTCCCCGTCAGCGGGCCGATCAGCGTTGCGCACACCGTGGCCTCGGTAGGCCCGTAAGCGTTGAACATACTGCAACGCCCGGACCAGCGTGCGGCGAGGTCGGCGGTCAGGCTTTCCCCGGCGACCACGATGGTCAGGTCCGCGGGCAGATCCTCGTCGGGGGAGAGCGAGGCGAGTACCGAGGGCGGCAGGGTTACGTGCGTCACAGCCTCTCGGACAAGCACTGCTTCGAACGAACCACCGACGAAGTCGTGAAGACCCGGGACAAACACCGCCGTAGCGCCGCTGAGCAGGGCCATACAGAGCTCCGAGACGGAGGCGTCGAAACTTGGACTGGCGAATTGCAGGACCCGACTGTCGGACCGTACGCCGAATGCCTCGATCTGCGCGCCGGAGAGCCCAGCGAGGCCCTCGTGCGTGACCGTCACGCCCTTCGGTGTCCCGGTCGAACCGGAGGTGTAAATGACGTAT
The DNA here is from genome assembly GCF_027270315.1 of Streptomyces cinnabarinus. Lineage (NCBI taxonomy): Bacteria > Bacillati > Actinomycetota > Actinomycetes > Kitasatosporales > Streptomycetaceae > Streptomyces > Streptomyces cinnabarinus. Next base: position 8,874,001 of record NZ_CP114413.1, read on the forward strand.
GCCGGGTGCGCGAGGGTGAGCGGCTGCGACCGCTGTGTGTCGGAGAGGTTCGATGCGTCCGCGTCACGCCCGGTCTGCTGTTCGTCGAGGACCAGGATCGGCATCGTCCAGGGCTGGGCCGTGGCGCCGGCGGCATCGGTCAGCAGCAGGGCGGGACGCGCGTCGCCGACGATGTACTCGATTCGCTTGGTCGGATAGGCCGGGTCGAGCGGTAGGAACGCGGCACCCGCCTTGCTGATCGCGAGGATGGCCAGGACGAGGAGCGGGCCGCTGGGCAACGCGACCCCCACCAGTTTCTCGGGTCCCAGTCCGCGGGCAATCAGAACTCTGGCAAGCCGGTTGGCCCGCTCGTTGAGTTGTCGGTAGCTCCACCGCAATTCGCCGCAGGAGACCGCGCATGCGTCGGGGCGCCGCGCGACCTGGGCCTCGAAGAGGGAGGGGAGGACGACGGGATCGTATGATGCGCCGTCTCCGCTCTGCTGCGTTACCAGCCGAGCGTGCTCCTCCTCTGAGGCCAGTGGAATCTCGCACAGCGGTCGGTTCGGCGAGCGGACAGCGTTGGCGAGGAAGGTGGTGTAGTGCGATGCGATGCGGCGGATCGTCTCCGGCGCGAACAGGTCGGTCGCGTACTCGATTTCCGCTTCGAGTCGGCCGTCCCGCTCAACGACCTCGATACTCAGATCAAGTTTGCTGACGGTGCGCGGCGGCGGTGCGGCGCCCTCGATCGTCAGTCCCGCGACGCGTATGGACTCCTCAAGCGCCTCGTCGTAGCTGAACGCCGTCTGGAACAGCGGATTGCGGCTCGGGTCGCGTGGCGGACGAAGTCGCTCGATGACCTTCTCGATCGGCGCTTCCTGATAGGCGAGACCTTCGATGGAAGCCCGGCGTGTCTGATTGACCAGGCCGTGGAACGTCTGATCTCGCTCTGGGCGTACCCGGAGGGCCAGGACATTGACGAACATGCCGATCATTTCCTCGGTGCCCGGCTCGGTCCGACCGGCCATGGGGGTGCCCACCAGCAGGTCCTCTTGGCCTGCGTAGCGGCCGAGAACGGCAGCCCAGCCGGCGAGCATGACCACGTAGGGGGTGACGCTCCAGCGGCGGGCCGCCGCCGCGAGTTCGACGCCCAGCGAAGCCGGCAATGTGAAGGAGTGGCTGGCGCCATGGAAGCTCATGCGTGAGGGACGCTGGTAATCGGTGGGCAGTTCAAGTGCGAAGGACGCGTCCCTGAGCCGGGTGCACCAGTGCTCGACCTGACTGTCCAACAGGCCCTCGTCGAGCGAGCGAAGTTGCGCAACGGCGTACTGCCCGTAGGCGAAAGGCAGCATGGGGAGCTCGGGTGTGCGGCCCTCGGCGCCCGCGGCAAGAAGTTCGGCAAGCTCCTGGACCAACACGCCGGCCGAGACTCCGTCGAAGATCAGGTGATGTATGTCCACCAGCAGGCGGTGATCCGCGGGACCAAGGCGGTACAAGCCGAAGCGCACGAGCGGCCCGTGCAAGAGGTCGAACGGAGCTGCCGTCGCGGCGCTCACCCGCTCAGTCATCTCCTGCTCCGAGGCCACATCCTGTGGATCGAGTCTTACGGGGCGTGCGGGGACGACGACGAACCGAGGCGAGCCAGACGCGATGGACACCACAGAGTGCAGCACTTCGTGCCGTTCAACGATATGGGTCAGAGCCACCTCAAGCAGCCCGAGGTCCAACTCGCCGCGCAGGGCGAACACAACCGGGGTCCCGTAGTGCGAGCCCGAATCGGTGAGCTGCTCGGAGACCCAGATCCGCTCCTGTGCCAGGGAAAGGGGGAAACTCCTGTCAACGCGGCGGTCCTGGCTGTCCTTCGGTTGCATCGCAGAGTGTTGGGTAGTCGACACTGACGTCTCCCAGTCCTTTCCGGGTAGGGTCCGTCCGGCCGCGAGGGCCGAGGCGCTGTAGGTCGTCAATGGATCACTCGCGCGTCGTGGTCGATTCTGCGATCGCGCGACTTCCGCAGGTCGCGCGCCACGTTCAGCCTCTTGAGCCAGCGGTCCGTGCCGTCGAAGCGGGCAGTGAACGGCACCCTGCCGTGCACGATCTTGTAGTTGTCCAGGAAGAGCAGTTCACCCGGTTCGAGCACGTAGTCTCGTATGTTGCGATCGACCTCCGCGACGATGGCCTTCATTGCGCGGGCGCTGTCCGGGACGGCGTATGCGTCCTCCATGAAGAATGGATCGATGCGTAGATAGGGTGCTTCGCGGTCGCCGAAGAGGATTGCGACTCGGTCGGGCTCGCTGTCCTTGGCCATGATCCATTCATAGCTGCGCGAGAGCAGCTCGCGTTCGCGCGTCGACATCTCCCGGTTGTCTTCCCCGTGGTGCGGCAGATGCGAGCGGTCGGGCTTGATCGGATACCGCTCCTGACAGAGCAGGTCCCTGATCTCACCAGTGAGCTCGAGGTCGTCGACCGAGGCGAAGGTCGTTGCCACCCGGTCGTGGTTGCGTAGACAGGCCAGGCCGAGGTAGTCGGCCCGCAGCGGGTGGAAGGCCTCCTCGGTGTGCCAGGTCAGCAGTTCTTCGCTGCCCGAGCCAAGCTGCTCATTCTCGTGACCCTTGATCGGAAAGATGTCGTGCATGATCCGGCCGTCCTGCTGCGTCGCCCAGGCGATGGGGTCGCCCAACAGGGATGCGCAGAGCATGAAGTACATCTCCGCGGGGAGCGTGGACGCCCGGTCGGCGTGGGTACGCCAGTGCTCGGGAGTGGGCCCGGTAGCAACGTCGTCAATCCGGAAGCCGCGGATGGACAGCACGCCACCGGAAGCCTCCAGGCGGAACGCGTTCAACTCAGCCCGCAGCCGCTGCGGCAGCTCGTGTGCGAACACCGCGCACTGCCGGACGAATTCCGGGTCACTGCTCGAAGTGAACTTCGCCGTGAGCGAAGCGAGTACGTCGTTGACTGTCTTCAACTCAATGTCCGAGAGTTCAATGCTCTGCATGTTCGTCAGGGTTCCTTTCCGCCTCACGGTTGGAGACTCGCGGCGAACTCAGCGCCCAAAATGTCCAGGCCTTTGCTCAGTTGGCTGCGATCGCCGCCGAAACCGAGCCGGACGCGGCACGGGTGGTCGAATGCCCGGCCGGGGACGAGCAGTATGTTGCTGGTCTCTCCCAGCCGACGGCAAAGCTCGGTCGTGTCCCGCCACGGGCGCAGTCGCGGGAACGCTGTCACTCCGCCGAGGGGCAGCGGGAGGTCGACACGACCCTCGTGCCGCACGGCCCAGTCGGCCAACAGGCGTCGGTTGGCCTTGGCGTTCTTCAGCCTGGGAGCGATGAAGACGTCTGCACGCTGTACGACGCGCAGCGCTATGTACTCGAGAAGCGGAGAGAGGCTGAGGGTGATGCGGTCGCGCAGGTTGGTCATCGCCCGCAGAAGCTCAGGGTCGGCCATGCACCATCCGAAACGCATGCCGGGTAGACCAAAAGCTTTTGAAAAGGTTCCGATCGACACAGTGCGCGGATAGGTCAGTCCGGGGTCCGGCAGCGGTGCGTCATCGTAGACCAGGTCCGTGAAAGCGCCGTCCCACAGGAGATAGGCGCCAACATTGTCAGCAATCTCAAGCAGGCGACGGAAACCAGCAAGGTCGAGTGTCGCGCCGGTCGGGTTGTGCGGAAAGTTGACCACAATAACCTTTGTGCGCGCAGTGACGAGCCTCGCAAGTTCCTCCACGTCAGGCCGAAATTCGTCCTCCTCGCGCAGCCGCCAGCGCAGAACTTCGCACCCCATGGACTCTGCGACGGATACGTGCGAGTGGTAGGCCGGGTGCAGGGCGACGACTTGGTCACCTGGCTCAAGGAGGGTCTGGAGCGCGACGTAGATAGCCTCACTGCCGCCGTGCGTAAGCATCACCCTGCGCGCGTCACCGTCCCCCCAGCGCGAGGCGATGGCCTCGCGCAGGTCGTCCCGACCCAGGCACGGGCTGTCCCGGAAAACGATCTCGTCCAAATCACCAGGCTCGATGCCGGCGAGTTTTCGCACCTGTCCGAGCGAGTAGTCAAGAACCCCACTCGACCCGATGTCTATCGCAGCGTCATGATAGTGGTCGCGCATCCAGTCTTCGAGCAATGCCCCATCAAAATTCATCGTTCTCCAGAACCTTATCCTCGCGACCCAAGAACAACGAAACGGCTCGTGGGGATGTCTGACTCTCGTGCTCAGAGGTAAGTAGATTCAGGTCGGCAGAGATGCTGATCTCGCGTTTCTGGTCCAATGACGTCGATTTCTCAAACTCCCAGACCGAGGGTGCGAGGTCTTCTACGGAGCAATGTACGTCCTCTCCGATATGGGCAGTTGACAGATATTGCCCGCTGCAGGATCTGCATTGCTGCCCATACGTCGATGAGTCGGGTGCCCCATCTGTCGACAACCGACATCGCGGAAGAAGAGGACTTCCGTAGCGTGGTGAGCGGCACGCTCCAGACACCACCGACCTTCAAGTGGTGTTGCAGATCAGGGCGGTTCGAGTGTGAGGCATGTTCCGGGGAGGCATCCCTCGACGATGTCGGGTCAGCACTGGATCGGTTTCGGCTTGCTCTTCATCGCAGGGCTGTCGGCCCGGGCCCAGGTGCCGCGGTGCGGCTTGAGCGCCACGACGTAGGGCCTACGCAGCCAGCCCCGCGTCGTCAAACGCAAGATGTCCAACTACCGACTCAAACGGGCTCGGCACCACACCTGGCCACAGCCCACCCGGACCGGCACCCAAGCCGTCCACGCCCAACGCCCCCAACCCGCAGACCCGTAAAGCAACAGCATTGCCTTTAAAGCGTGTTGCACAAGGCCTTGAGCTGGGCATCTCCGATATATGGCTGGGGTGTTGAGCGCTGAGCGGGTGTGGGTGGAGACGTTCACGGGGCTGCGGGTCGAGCAGTTCGGCCGGTTGCTGCGCGCCGTGCGTGAACGGGGTGGAACGGCACCTTGCAGGGTCGGCCGTGGGCGTTGCCCCTGGCCGAGCGCGTCCTGATCGTCGCGGTGCACTACCGCACGAACCTGACGATGCGCCAGCTCGGGCCGCTGTTCGGGGTCTCCTCTTCCACGGTGTGCCGGGTGATCCAACGGCTGGGGCCGCTGCTGGCGTTCGAGCCTGTCGCGCGTCCTGCCGATGCCGCGGACCGGTTGTGGATCGTGGACGGCACCCTCATCCCGGTCCGGGACCCGCAGGTCGCCTCCTCCAGCCGCAATTACCGGTTCTCGGCGAATGTGCAGTTCATCGTGGACGCCGACTCCCGCCTCGTCATCGCCGCCGCTCGACCAGTACCGGGCACTACCGCGGATGCGTATGCATGGCGGGCCTCCGGCCTGGCCGAGCACTGCCAGGGAGTCACAACGCCGCCCACCGCAAGGTCCGCGCACGGGTGGAGCATGTGATCGGCCGGATGAAGAACTACAAGATCCTCCGCGACTGCCGACAGAACGGCAACGGTCTCCACCACGCAGTCCAGGCCGTCGCGCACATGCACAACCTCGCCCTCGCATCATGATCAGAAACCGGCCTGAATGGCCCCTGACCTGCCCTAACGCTGCCTTGTGCAACACGCCTCAGCACGAGGAGAAGCAGGGACATCCCAGGGACTTTTTCAGGGACTTTCACGTCTGCCCCAGGGAGGTGTCAGGGATTTTTCGCCGCGTAAGCAGGGAAGGTTCTGACAGTGCTGAAAGACACGAACACGCTGTTCAGCGCCTGTTTCCCTGGCACTCGACAACGTTGACCGCGAGTCCGCCCCGCGCCGTCTTCTGTACTTGACTTCATGTAAGGACCGAAGCCGACCGAGTAGAGGGCGAACGCGCGCAGCGCCATCAGGGGATCTCCGGGCCGCCGTACTCGCCCATCGCGTCGATGAGCCAGCGGGTCAGGTAGTCGGCGAACGAGGAGCGTGGGAAGAGCCGGTACGTCGGGGTGTCGTCGGTCTGCCAGAGCAGCACGGGGACCGGGCCCACCGTCGTCGACACCGCCCGGCCGGGACCGAAGGACCGCGGATGCAGGTCCAGCGGGCAGCCCTTCTCCAGGACCTTCCGGGCGGCCGGGCCGCTCAGCTCCAGGGTGGTGCGGTTGGCCGAGACGTCCACGACGGAACCGGGGGCCGTTGTCAGTGCCTCCCGCAACTCCGTTACCACGGCGGTCACTTCGGCCTGGGAGAGCACCAGCCATTCGTCGGGGCCGAGCCATACGACCGTGTGCGGGCCGGAGCCGGTAGTGGTGCCGCACTCCGTCGGCAGCGCTGTCCCCAGGGCCTTCTCCACGCGGTCGGCCGCTTCGGAGGCGACATCGACGCGCACGTTCACCATGGTGAGGAACTGCCACTCGGTCAGCGCGACGCCCCGGGCGCCGGTGACGGTGGCGGCGCGCATCCGTTCCGCCAGGTGTGCCAGCGGGCTCGTCCGCAGGGCTGCGGGGTCGGCGGCGGTCGGCTCAGCCATCGCGCTTGGTCCCTTCGGGGTCGTAGAGGACGAAGTCGGTCACCTCGACGGAGACGAGGTCCTCGCCCACGGGGGCGAGCAGGGTCTGGCCGATCCGTGCCCTGCCGTCGGCGACGAGGGCGAGGGCGAAGGGGCGGCCGAGGGCCGGGCTGTGGTAGCTGGAGGTGACGTGACCGAGCATCGGCACGGGCACCGTCGTCAAGGAGACGTCCGGCGTCACCAGTTGGGTGCCTTCGGGCAGCCGGGTCGTACGGTCGCTCGGCAGCAGGCCGACCAACTGCTTGCGGTCGGTGCGGGAGGTGTCGGCGCGGGAGTAGGACCGCTTTCCGATGAAGTCCTTCTGCTGGGAGACCACCCAGGACATGCCCGCGTCCTGCGGTGTGACGGTGCCGTCGGTGTCCTGGCCGACGATGATGTAGCCCTTCTCGGCCCGCAGGACGTGCATGGTCTCGGTGCCGTACGGGGTGATGCCGTACGGCTGCCCGGCCTCGTACACCTGCTCCCACACGGACCGGCCGTACCACGCCGAGACGTTGATCTCGTAGGCGAGTTCGCCGGAGAAGGAGATCCGGCAGATCCGGGCCGGGACACCGGAGGCCAGCGTCGTCTCGCGGAAGGCCATGAAGGGGAACGCCTCCGCCGACAGGTCGACGTCGGGGGCGAGTCGGGCAACGACCTCGCGGGACTTCGGCCCGACGACGGCGATCGTCGCCCACTGCTCGGTCACCGAGGTGCAGTGCACGTCGAGTTCGGGCCACTCGGTCTGGAGCCACTCCTCCAGCCAGTCCAGGACGCCCGCGGCACCGCCGGTCGTGGTGGTCATGAAGTAGCGGTTCTCGTCCAGGCGGAGCGTCACGCCGTCGTCGAAGATCATGCCGTCGGGCTTGCACATGACGCCGTAGCGGGCCATGCCGGGCTTGAGCTTCTTGAAGGCGTTGGTGTAGACGCGGTTGAGGAACTCACCCGCGTCCGCGCCCCAGATCTCGATCTTGCCGAGGGTGGAGGCGTCCATGAACGCCACGCCCTCCCGGGCCGCCCGGCACTCCCGGGCCACGGCCGTGTCCATGCCCTCACCGGGCAGCGGGAAGTACCAGGGGCGCTTCCACTGCCCGACGTCCTCGAACTCCGCGCCGTGCGCGACATGCCAGGTGTGGAGGGAGGTCATGCGCTCCGGGTCGAACAGCTCGCCGCGCTCCCGCCCGGCGAGTGCGGCGAAGGCGATGGGCGTGTACGGCGCGCGGTAGGCCGTGGTGCCGATCTCGCCCAGGGAACCGCCGAGGATCTCGGCGATCAGACCGATCGCGTTGACGCCGGAGGTCTTGCCCTGGTCGTTGGCCGTGCCGAGCGAGGTGTACCGCTTGACGTGCTCCACACCCCGCATGCCCGCGCCGGTGGAGCGCTGTACGTCGGCGACCGTGACGTCACGCTGGAGGTCGACGAAGTGCGTGTCCCAGTCGTCGTCCGGGCCGGGCACCAGCCACAGCGCGCGGACGTCGGAGCGCACTTCCTCGTACGACGGCATCGGCACCGGCACCGGGAACCCGGCCTCCGTCGCGGCCAGCGCACCGGCGCGCGCACCCTCGGCCACACACCCGTCGAGGGTGTACGTCCCGCGCGCCGCACCGACGACCTGCTGGTCCCGTACGGTCCCGTCGGGCACGAACGCGACCAGGTCGGCGTCCCACCTCAACCGGCCCTGGCGCTGGCTGTGCAGATGCACCACCGGGCTCCAGCCTCCGGAGACGGCGAGGAGGTCGCAGTCGAACGACTCGGCGGTACCGGTGAGTTCACCGTCCGCGTCGAGCGCCCGCACGGTGACGCCGGTGATCCGGGAGTCTCCCGTGGTGTCGACGACGGCGCTGCCCGGCAGCACCCGCACCCCGGTCGCGGCGGTCACTTCCGAGGCCCGGTGGGACAGTTCAGGGCGCGCGTCCACGACCGCGGCCACCACGACCCCGGCGGCGTGGAGATCGGTGACCGTGTCATAGGCGCTGTCGTTGGTCGTGCTCACCACCACCCGCGAACCCGCCCTGACGCCATACCGGTTGAGGTACGTGCGCACGGCGCCGGCGAGCATCACGCCGGGCCGGTCGTTGCCCGCGAAGACCAGCGGGCGCTCATGGGCGCCGGTCGCGAGGATCACCTGGCGGGCCCGGATGTGCCACAGCCGCTGGCGGGAGACGCCGTCCGGAGCCGCTCCCAGGTGGTCGGTGCGACGCTGGACGGCCAGCACATAGTTGTCGTCGTACGACCCGAACGCCGTGGTGCGTTGCAGGACGACGACCTCGGGAGCTGCGTCGAGCGCCGCCCGTACGTCGGCGACCCACCGCAGGTCACTCTCCGGGCCGGCGAGCAGTGAACCGCCCGGCTCGGGCTGGTCGTCGACGAGTATCACCCGCGCGCCGGAACCGGCGGCAGCGGCGGCGGCCGCGAGTCCGCCCGGTCCGGCGCCGACGACGAGGACGTCGGTGTGGACGTACTTCTTGTCATAGACGGCGGAGTCGGGGGCCGGGTCGAGGCGGCCCATGCCGGACAGCGTCGTGGCACCCAGGCCGTCGTACAGCTCCACCGTCGTCGCAGGCAGCATGCCCTCCGAGCACGGGCCGTCGATCTGGAGCAGCGCGTTGGGCTCCTCGACGCCCGCGGCGACGATGCCGCGCGGGCGGCCGCGGTAGAGCGACGGGGCGACCTCGATAATCCCGTTCGCCAGCATCGCGGAGGCGACGGTGTCGCCGGGGTGGCCGGTCAACTCCCGTCCGTCGACGGTGAACCGCAGCACGGTGCCGCGGTCGACGCGTCCTCCCTGCGGGAGCCGGAAGTGCTGGTCGGTCATCGGTTCCCTCCGGCCTGGGGCAGTTCGGGGCGGGGCTCGTCGAGCCGGTAGGCGGCGAGCAGCTCATGGGTCACGGTGTCGCGCAGGACGTTGAACCAGCGACGGCAGCCGGTGCTGTGCATCCACCGCTCGGCGAACGGGCCCTTGGGGTTGTCGCGGTAGAAGACGTACTCGGCCCACTCCTCGTCGGTGAGGTCCGCGGGGTTCTCCGGGTAGGGGACATGGGCCTGGCCCCCGTAGCGGTACTCGGTCTCGTCGCGGGGACCGCACCATGGGCAGCGGATCAGCAGCACGGCGTCCTTCTCTCAACAGGCGTTCAGTGGGCCACGGCGGCCGCGCCGTGCTCGTCGATCAGCGCGCCCGTCGCGAAGCGTTCGAGGGCGAACGGGGCGTTCAGGGGATGCGGTTCGCCCGTGGCGAGGGTGTGCGCGAAGGTCCAGCCGGCGGCCGGGGTGGCCTTGAAACCGCCCGTGCCCCAGCCGCAGTTGACGTAGAGGTTCGGCACCGGAGTCGCGCCGATGATCGGGGAGGCGTCCGGGGAGACGTCGACGATGCCGCCCCAGGTCCGCAGCACATGCGCGCGGGCGAAGACCGGGAACAGCTCGACGGCGGCGGCCATCTGCCGCTCGATGACGTGGAAGGAGCCGCGCTGCCCGTAGCCGTTGTACGAGTCCACGCCCGCGCCCATCACCAGCTCGCCCTTGTGCGCCTGGGAGACGTAGACGTGCACGTGGTTGGACATGACGACCGTCGGGTGGACCGGCTCGTGCAGCTCGGAGACCAGTGCCTGGAGCGGGTGGGACTGCACCGGCAGCCGGATCCCGGCGCGCTCGGCCAGCACGCTGCTGTGGCCGGCGGCCGCGAGTCCGACCCGGCCCGCCAGGATGCGGCCCCGGTTGGTGTCGACGCCCACGACCCGGTCGCCGTCCTTGAGGAAGCCGGTGACCTCGCAGCCCTGGATCAGGTCCACGCCCAGCTCGTCGGCGCGGCGGGCCAGCGCCCAGGCGACGTGGTCGTGCTTGGCGATCCCGGCCCGGGGCTGGAAGGTGCCGCCGAGCACCGGATAGCGGGTGCGGGGCGAGAGGTTGAGGATGGGGCAGACCTTGGCGATCTCGTCCGGCTCCAGCCACTCGGCGTCCACTCCGTTGAGCCGGTTGGCGTTGACGCGGCGCACGCCCTCCCGGACGTCCTGGAGGGTGTGCGCGAGGTTGAGGACGCCGCGCTGGCTGAACAGGAAGTCGTAGTCCAGCTCCTCCGGCAGGCCCTCCCACAGCTTCAGGGCGTGCTCGTAGATCGCCGCGCTCTCGTCCCACAGGTAGTTGGAGCGGATGATCGTGGTGTTGCGGGCCATGTTGCCGCCGGCCAGCCAGCCCTTCTCCAGGACGGCGACGTCGGTGATGCCGTGGTTCTTGGCGAGGTAGTAGGCGGTGGCCAGACCGTGACCGCCGGCGCCGACGATGAGCACGTCGTAGGAGCGCTTCGGCTCGGGATTGCGCCAGAGCCAGTCCGGGTGCTCCGGCAGCGGTGCGGCGGTCATGCCGGCGCTCCGTTCAGGTGAGGGTAGAGGGGGAAGTCGGCGGCGAGCCTCTCGACCCGGGCGCGCAGCTCGTCGTCGGGGCGTTCGCCCTTGAGGGCCTCGGCGACGATGTCGGCGACCTCGCGGAACTCCGCGTCGCCGAAGCCACGGGTGGCCAGAGCGGGGGTGCCGATCCGCAGGCCCGAGGAGACCATCGGCGGGCGTGGGTCGAAGGGCACCGCGTTGCGGTTGACGGTGATGCCGATGCGGTGCAGGCGGTCCTCGGCCTGCTGCCCGTCGAGGGCGGACCCGCGCAGGTCGACGAGGATCAGATGGACCTCCGTACCCCCGGTCAGGACCGTGATCCCGGCCTCCGCGACATCATCGGCCAGCAGCCGCCCGGCGAGGATCTTCGCGCCCTTGAGCGTGCGCCGCTGACGGTCCTTGAACTCCTCGCCCGCGGCCACCTTGAAGGCCACCGCCTTCGCCGCGATCACATGCTGAAGCGGTCCGCCCTGCTGGCCCGGGAAGACAGCGGAGTTGATCTTCTTGGCCAGGTCGGCACGGCTGAGGATCACACCACCGCGCGGGCCACCGAGGGTCTTGTGCGTGGTCGTCGTGACGACATCGGCGTAGGGCACCGGGCTCGGGTGCAGCCCCGCGGCGACGAGCCCCGCGAAGTGCGCCATGTCCACCATCAGATACGCGCCCACCGCGTCGGCGATCCGCCGGAACGCGGCGAAGTCCAGCCGGCGCGGATACGCCGACCAGCCCGCGACGATCATCTTGGGCCGGTGGGCCAGGGCGAGTTGCTCGACCTCGTCCATGTCGACCCGCAGGTCGGACTCGCGCACGTGGTAGGGCACGACGTTGTACAGCTTGCCGGAGTAGTTGATGCGCATGCCGTGGGTCAGGTGACCGCCGTGCGCCAGGTCGAGGCCGAGGATCGTGTCGCCGGGCTTCAGCAGCGCGAACATCGCGGCCGCGTTGGCCTGGGCGCCCGAGTGCGGCTGCACGTTCGCGGCCTCGGCGCCGAACAACTCCTTCACCCGGTCAATCGCCAACTGCTCGACGACGTCGACGTGTTCGCAGCCGCCGTAGTAGCGGCGGCCGGGGTAGCCCTCGGCGTACTTGTTGGTCAGCACCGAGCCCTGGGCCTCCAGCACGGCGGCCGGGGCGAAGTTCTCCGACGCGATCATCTCCAGCGTCGACTGCTGACGGCGCAGTTCGGCGTGGACCGCGGCGGCGACGTCCGGGTCGAGGTCGCCGAGCGGGCGGGACAGGGAGGAGGCGGTCGTGGTCGACGGGGTGGTTGCCATCTGCACACCATCCTGGGAGACGACTGAAAGGTGACTGATATATCAGCCCTTGCGGTAAGGTATGTGAGCTCGCCGGACAGGTCAAGGGGGCGTTGATGCAGCAGATGGCGACCGAGCCCAGCAACGAGGAGCTCTCCCTCGCCGAGCGCGCCTATCGCGTCATCCGCGACCGGCTCGTCCTGCTGGAGATCCGGCCGGGTGCTCCGATCAACGAGGAGCAGCTGGGGCAGTCCCTCGGCGTCGGCCGGACACCGGTACGCGAGGCGCTCAAGCGGCTTCAGTACGAGCGCCTCATCACGACCTACCCCCGACGCGGCACCTTCGCCACCGACGTCCACATCACCGACCTGGCCCACATCTCCGAAGTGCGCCAGGAACTGGAACCCCTCGCCGCGGCCCAGGCGGCCCGGCGTGCCACGGCGACGGACCGGGCGACCCTGACGGCGCTACGGCAGGAACTCGAGAGCGGGGACACCCGGCGACAGGACGCCACCGAGCTCCTGCACCTGGACCTCCAGGTTCACCGCGCCGTCTACGCGGCCACGCACAACCCGTATCTGGAGGACACCCTCGTCCGCTACGACAACCTGGCCACCCGCATCTGGTGCCTGTTCATCGACCGGCTCTCCGACATGGCCGGCCACGTCGCAGAGCACGGACCGCTGATCGACGCGATCGTCGCCGGTGACCCCGAGCGGGCGGCGCGACTGGCCCGCAGCCATGTCGAGGGGTTCGAGCGGGCGGTCCGCGACGCGATGTGAAGGGCCGGGTTCCTGGGCGTCCGCACGATGCATCTGGGGCCTGCCCGCCAGGGTGGTCCGCAAGTATGGAGCGACGTCGTCCTCCGACAGCTGGGTGATCACGCTGCGGACGCACCGCTCGATCTTGTTCCGGGACGCCGGCCTGCGGTGAGGCGCCGGAACGCAGCGGCGAGGTCCGCCGCGAGCCTGTCGGCGTGGGATCGGTACGGTCGGAAGAATCACGAGGAGGACAGGTTGGACGACGCGCGGTCAGCGAGCGATCTCACGGTGCGCCTCGACGAGCTCGCGGCCGGGCTTGCGGACCCGGACTGCGACGTCGATGCCCTTGCAGAGATCGAAGAGCAGTTGATAGCCGCCCGGCAACGGGAGCTGGTTCCCTACCTGGAGGCGCACCTCACGGCGGCCGTGGAAGCGGGCAGCTGGTACGCCCGTCATGTGCTCGCCCGGATTCTGGCCGAGACGGCCGGCCGCACGTCTTTGGCTGCCCTGTTGCGTGCCTACGCTCGCGATCTGGGTGACGACCAGGACTCTCTCGCGACGACGCTTTACGTATGCGCGCAGGAGGACCCGTCCTCCGCGCGCGAGATCCTCGTGCCGTGCGCCGATGACAGCGATCAGGACCTTCGCCGGGCGGCGATCTGGCTGCTCGGCTTCGTCCCCGAACCCGCTGATCTCAGCCTGCTTGCCCACGCCGCGCAGGACTCGGACGAACGGATCCGGACCGCGGCCGTGGGCACACTGTGCAGCCACGGTACAAGCCCGGCGGCCGTCGACCTGCTGCTGAACCTGCTGGACGATCCATCCGCGCAAGTGCGCATCTGCGCTCTCGGTTCCCTCGGTTTCCTCCAGAAGCCAAGAACCTTGCGGAAGATCCGCCTGCTCGCGAACGACGACAACCCCCGCGTCCGCGCCTGGGTCGCGATTGCCCTGGGTCGCTTCCCCGTCCCGGAGCGCGCCGATCTCACAACCTCGGCTGTGCTCGACCGGCTGAGTACGGACCCCGACCCGTACGTTCGTGAACAGGCGGCCAAGGCACGCCGGCCCGAACCCCGCAGCACCTGACAAACACAGCACGACACAGCATTTCAGGTTGCCCACGGCCGAAGTCACCCTGGGCAGCGGCGGGACTTGGACCACCGTTAGAGGCGGCCCGCCCGGGCCGTCCCGGCGTCAACCGGCACGGTCCAGGCGGTGCGGCACACGGTCCGCCTCAGCTGCCGGGCTTGTAGCCCAGCATGAACGTCACCGGCCGGCCCGAACCCGGATTCCCCGGCTCGTTGGGTTTGGCGAGGGAGTAGACGGGAGCACCGACCGCGCTCAGCGCTTCCCGCGCGTCGTCGGCACTGTCGGCGGCCCCGTAGAAGAGATCGAATTCACCCTTCACGCCGACACCCGGCGAGCCCGTCGCCGGCTTCATGGGGACATTGACGTCCAGCATGGTGCCACCGTCGTAGGGGCCCTCGTCGGTGAAGGAGCCTTCCTTGCGGTCCTTGGTGCGTCCGGACGCGGGGTCGGGGTCACCCCGCCCGTGGTCACTGGAGAACTCGACCTGCGCGTGGTCGGCCTTGACGGTGATGAACTCGTCGAACGGGGTCGGTTCCACACCCCAGTCGACGACCCGCCGGTAGGTGATGTGCGGGACCTCGCCCGGGGGAGCCTCCGAGGTGATGGTGACCTTCACGTCGTAGAGCGAACTGCGCGAGGAGGGCCTGAACTCGTGGGTCACGGTCACCGGATAGTCCGTGCCGGTCAGCCGTACGACTGAGACCACCTGGTAGTCCGTGGTGACGAACTGCGTGACCGTCGCGTTGGGGGAGAGGCCCTTCAATCCGTGTGCGTAGCCGCTCCATTGGCCGACCCCGCCGGGCGGGGTCACCTGGATGCCCCAGCCCTCGCAGTGACAGCCGCGCGCGGCGACTCCCTCGAAGTTGGTGGCCTTGTGCCGGATGCCGAGATCGGTGGTCTTCGATCCGGCGCTGGGCGGACTCCCGGGTGAGATGAGATTCCCACCGGGCTGTACGCCGACCTCGATGCCGCTGTTGCCGACCACCCCGCCGAAGCGTGAGGTGTACTGGGTCTCCCAGCGCCCCTCCTCTTCGTCCTCGTCCAACCCGCCATGGCTGATCATCAACGTCACGACATGGCATTTCCCGCCGATGCGGGTGTCCAGCGTGGTGTCCTGCCGGCGCGCGCTCTTGTCCTCGGCGAAACAACGCCGGGGGATGGTCTCCCAGTTGACTACGGTGAAGGTCAGCCGCTCGTCATCGTCCTGCATGGTGCGTACGGCCATGTTCCACAGGTCGGATGGCTTGTTGCTGCCGATGAGGTCGACGTAGTGCACGCCGCCGTCCTTGACGGTGGCCTTCCCCGACGCCTTGCCGGTGTCCGGGGCCAGCGTCACCGTCTCGTGCGCCGGGCGGGCGACGGGGAACGTGCTGTCCGATCCGGTGCCGGCGAGCGCGCTGCACCAGTCGGACACATCGGGATCCCGGTAGTGCCAGTACGACCCGAAGTCGGACGCCGAACCAGTGCCGCACATCTGGTAGTTGGCGACCCCGAAGGCCCGGAACTCCTCGGCGAGATCCGCGTCGTACTCATCCCTCATCATGTCCCGGATCTCGGTCTGCCCGTCCGGGAAATACGCGTCGCCGATCCGCTCCCAGGACTTGCGGACGGACTCCGTCCCGAGCCGCTCCTCCATGAACTCGGCGAAGATGAAGGCTCCGTACTGCCGTGACTCGCCGCCCCATCCGTCCCAGGCGGTCAGCGACTCGTCGGGCCGCTGGAAGAAGATGTCCAGGTGCTTCGCGTAGTCGTCGCGCTCCGCGATCGGCATCGCCGCGTCATCCTTGATCGCCTGGTGGGCGCCCCATTCCGCGGTCGCCTCCATCCAGGCGTTGAGGCTCTTCATGTTGAAGAGCAGACTCACCCCGATGTACTTGTACTGCATGGAGTGAAAGAGTTCGTGCCGCGGCAGGTAGTACTCGTCCGCCTCCTGCCCCGCGCTCCACTTCGACCCGAGGTGGATGACATTGGCGTCGGCCACCTCGTAGGGCTGTACGGCCCCGGTGCCCGGGGGAGCGTGCTCCGAACCGATGAAGACGGCGACCCGCTTCTCACCGGCGTCCCTCGGCTCGTAGCCCAGGGAGGCGTACTTCGCGTAGGCCACCTCGAAGGAACGGCCCATCCGGTCCACGTAGTTGGGCACCCCGTTGCCCGGCACATCGCCGACCGTGGCGTTCCCCGCGCCGTCGTAGGGGTTGGTGTCGTTCTCGCCACCGAGGTTGTAGATGAGACTGAAGTTGGCGGTGTTGTACGTGCAGCGCTGGCCCGAGGGGAACGCCGTGCCACACTCGGCGGCCGATGCCTGCAAGGCAGCCTTCACGTCCCCGGCCGCGGGCTGCGGTTCCTGAGGATCGCGGGCGATGACGGGTGCCAGATCAGCGGCGCCGCCGAGCCGGTTCTGCACACTGCGGCGGACCGGGTGCGGGAGCTTTCCCAACTCCCGCCCGAGTGCCATCGCCAGGATCGCCTCCTGCTGCGGCGGCACGCTCTCGTCGCGGTAGCGCTGCGGAACCCCGCCCTGGTACCCGAGTTTGGCGTACGCGTGATTGACGAACGCCTCCTCCTGCAGCCGCCCGGACCGTACGTCCTCCAGGAGGAGCCTGAGCCCCGGCTGGAAGTCCGCATAGCTTTCCGGCTCCGGCTTGGGCGGCGGCTCGCCCTCCGCCGCGGAAGCCGGAATTCCCAAGAGGGAAAAGGTCATTGCTGCCGCGGCCACCCCAACGACCGATCTTCGCCACGTACGCCTCATACTGGCTCTCCCCCGAGAACGGCGGCTCCTACCAACCCGTTGTCGGCAGGCAGCCAAGGGTTCGGTGGTGCAAGCCCGGAGCGTAGGGGAGGAGGAGGCTGGATCGCCAGACGGCGCACCTGAAACTCCCGTGGTCCGCGGGTACAGGTGACTCTCACAGGTACTGGCCCAAGAAGTGGAAGCCGAGGCTGGTGGCGGATACCACCACCCACAGGCAGCCGCCCAGCAGCAGGGGCGCGAGGCCGGTCCGGCGCAGCTTGGCGGGTTGGGTGGACAGACCGACCGCGGACAGGGCGACGGTGATCAGGAAGACGGCGAGTGTGCCGATCGGGCCGTGGGCGGCGGGCGGGACGAGACCGGCGGTGTTCGCGGCCGCCAGGGCAAGGAAGCCGATCAGGAACCACGGCACCAGTCGGCCGACGCGTACCGGGGCGGCGGCACCCTGGCCGGGACCCGCTGTTTCGGTGTCCGCCGCCGCATCCTCCGCCGTCCGCGTCCGACGGCGGGCAATGGCCGCGAGAACGAGGCAGATCGGGATGATCATCAGCGTGCGGGCCAGCTTGACCACGACCGCGTGATCGGCCGCGGGGCCGCCGTAGGTGGCGGCCGCGGCCACCACCGACGACATGTCGTTGACCGCGGTGCCGGCGAACACACCGAAGGCCTCCTGGCCCATGCCCAGCAGATGGCCGAGAGCGGGGAAGCTCAGCACCGCGGCGACGTTGAACACGAAGATCGTGGAGATGGCGTAGGCCACCTGCGCCTCGGCCGCGCCGATGACCGGTGTGACCGCGGCGATCGCGGAGGCGCCGCAGACACCAGTGCCCACACCGATCAGGGTGCGCAGGTCGCGGACGACACCGAGCCGGCGTCCGATCCAGTAGGCGGCCGCGAGACAGGCCGCGAGGGTCCCGATCATCACCGGCAGCGAGCCGACACCGACCCGCAGCACCTGAGTCAGCGACAGTTGCGCGCCAAGGACGACCACGGCGGCCTGGAGCACACCGCGCCCGGCGAAGGCGATGCCCGGCCGCAGCCGTTCCCCGGGCCGCACCGCCACGGCCACCAGCACCCCGAGCACGACCGCGCTCACCGGCCCGCCGATGACGGGCGCCAGCCGCCCCGCCGCGGTCGCGACCAGGGCGACGGCGCAGGCGAGGGCGAGCCCCGGCAGCCGGGCGACGACAGCGGTGGAGCGGGCGCCTGGCGTGGCACCGGGCCTGCGGAGGGCGGCGAGGCGGGGTGGCGCGGGGGTGCCTGACCGTGGGGAGTAGTCGGCGTTAGTCATGATCGCCACTCTGGGCGGCACCGCGCGGGCTCTGTAGCCCTTGATCGAGCATCAGTTCATAGCGCAGACGTATGACCAACCCATACGGTGTCGCTGTGACAGACGCATCCGTTCCGCCTCCCCGTCCCGGTGCCGTTCCGCTGCGCACTCCCGATCTGGAGTCGCTGCGGCTGCTCGTCCTCGTCGCCGACCTGGGGAGTCTGGGCCGGGCGGCCGAGCGCCTGCGGATCTCCCAGCCGTCCGCCAGCCGTAGGTTGTCCACGCTGGAGCGCGGGCTGGGACTGGTGTTGGTCGACCGGACCCGTCGCGGATCCCGGCTGACGCTGGCCGGGCAGGAGGTGGCCGGGCACGCCCGGCGGATCATGGACGGACTCGACGACCTGCTCGCCGACGCCGACAGGCTGCGTGACCGCAGGGAGGCCGAGCTGCGCGTCGCGGCGAGCCTGACCGTCGCGGAGTACCTGCTGCCGGCCTGGATCAGCGAGCTGCGCGGCCGTCGGCCGGGGCTCTACATCGGGCTTCAGGTGAGCAACAGCGAGCACGTACCGGAGCTGGTCGATGCGGGCGAGGCCGACATCGGATTCGTCGAGGGGCCACGTCTGTCGCGCGTGATGTCCACGCGGCAGGTGGCCGAGGACCGGCTCGTGGTCGTGGTCGACCCCGGGCATCCATGGGCGCGGCGCGCTGAGCCGTTGTCGGCGCGAGAGCTGTCCCGTGCGCCGCTGGTGCTGCGGGAGCGCGGTTCCGGCACCCGGCAGACTCTGGACCGGGCCCTGCATCTGGCCGGCTGTGAACGCGTGCGGCCCCTGGTGGAGCTCGGCTCGACGGCCGCCGTGCGCGGCGCGGTGATCGCGGGCACCGGGCCGTCCGTACTCAGCGAGCTGGCCGTCCGTGGTGACATCGCCGAGGGACGGCTGATCGGCGTCGACGTCGAGGGCGTCGACCTGACGCGTGACCTGCGCGCGGTCTGGCCGAGCGGGCGGCGCCTGCAGGGCCCGGCGGCGGAGCTGGTCACGGTGGCCCGCCGCGCGGTCACAGGGGCGCGGTCGACTCGCGCGGCGGACTGACCGAACGGCGTCTGCCGTGGCGCGTCGTCATGGCGGGCGGCGCGTGCGTACGGCCACGGCGTTGTGCGCCTGGCCCACGGCAGCCGAGTGCACGCAGAGCCGGGCGGTTCGGCTACGACAGAGGCGTCGTCGCCTCTCCTCGAAGAGCGCGCGGCGGCGGACAGTCCCACCCGGGGCCCGTCACCCCCGGGCCGCGGGGGCGGACGATGTCGCGCGGGGTGACTCCGGTGCGGGTCAGGGGGCGGGCGGGAGGTTCGGCCCTCGGGTCGCCGGGCGCGGTGTCGTCGGGGCGGGCCAGCCACAGGCGCAGCAGGTGGCGTTTGGCCTGCGGGGCGTCGAAGTCGTCGTAGGCCGAACGGGCGTGCAGGACCACGTGGTTGTCGAGCAGCAGCAGGTCCCCGGGCCGCAGGTCCAGGTCCAGCCGTACGACGGGGGAGGCGGCCGTGGAGTCGATGAGCGTGTAGAGCCGGCTGTCGACGTCCGGTGCGGAGGTCGGTTCGCTGCCGTGCGGCCCGCGGGCCAGCCGGGCTCGGTCGTAGCGCATGCTGGGTCTGTCGCCGTGCCGGGTGATGAGAGGGGACGCCAGAGAGGTCTCCTCGCCGGACGTCCGCTCCGGCTGACCGTCGAAGTGGTGCTGGCGGTACAGGTTCCCGGCGAGGTCGGGCCGGGCGCTGAGTACGGCGTTGTGCACGGCCGCGGCACTGGCCAGGAGTGTGCGCCCGCCGGAGCGGGCCGGGCGCAGGCACAGCAGGGCGAGGAGGTCGGACTCGGCGGTGTGGAACGGTATCGCCGCCCGGGTCCGGTACGCGGGCGGCGCGGGAGCATCGGGGGCTGCGGCGGTGTCGGGCGCCGCGCCGGTGTCCCGGATGTGGCAGAGGGTTCGGCCGTCGGGCGTCTGGGACACGGGCCGTCCGAGGTACTGGCCGAGCCCGCGCAGCACGGTGCACGCCTCCGCCTCGCCGAGCAGGTCCGGCGGGACGCCCCGCAGCAGGACGAAGCCGGGTCCCTCGGCCAGCGCCGCCCCGGCCTGCCCCAGTACGGCGGCGAGCGTGGGCAGCGGGAAGTCGGCGACCGACATCCGCAGCAGAGTGGCGGCACGCCGACGGGCCGTGCGCACAGCCCCGCGCAGTTCCTCACGGTGCCCGGCCGACAGCGTCAGGACCCAGTCGTCGCGGCCCGCCATATCGGGCCCGTACCACAGGGCGGGACCCGTGAACGGAGAGATCGGCGGCGGTGTGGCATCCGGGGTTTCGGCCATGGTCGTCTCCGTGAGGTCTGAAGAGCCGGGCAGGTTGCGGCGGTGGAGCGGCGGCACGGGCGATACGGCCCGCCCGTCGCCGCGCGCCGCCGGGCCGTCGAGCCGCCTCGAACGGGGATGCTACGAAGCACCCGTGCACGATGCTTGACGGACAGGGACGGGAAACTTAACTTTTGGGGACCCCGCCGCGGGGACCCCACCGCCCCCCGGAGCGTGTCCATGAGGCCTCTCGCCCGCACTGCCGCGCTGAACGGCTACGTCGAGCTCAGCCGTTCCCTCGGTCTGGATCCGCGGGCGCTGATGAAGAGCGTGAGCCTGCACGCCGCGGATCTCGCCGTGCAGGACCGGTGGATCTCCGGCACGGCGGTGGTCGGCCTGCTGGAGCTGTCGGCCGCCCGCTCCGGGCGCGAGGACTTCGGGCTGCTCCTCGCCGAGCGGCGGCGCTTCTCCAACCTCGGCCCGATCAGCCTGCTGGTGCGGGAGGAGCCAGACGTGCGCAGCGCCCTGGCCCTGCTGATCCGCCATCAGCACACCTACAACGAGCTGCTGCACGCCCGGCTCTCCGAAGGCCACGGGGTGGCCACGCTCAAGGTCGACATCGAACTCGGCGAGCCGCGGCCGGCCCGGCAGGCCACGGAGCTCGCCGTGGGCGCCTTCCATCGTGTGCTGTGCGGCTTCCTCGGCCCGCGGTGGCGTCCGGAGTCGGTGTCCTTCACCCACCCGGCACCCCGTGACGGCGCAGGACACCGCCGGGTGTTCGGGCCGGTGGTGGAGTTCGACCGCGACTTCAACGGCATCGTCCTCTACACCGAGGACCTCGACGCCCCCAACGCCATGGCCGACGCCCAGCTGCGCAGCTACACCCGGCAGTACTTCGAGCCGGTCGCCGCTCCCCGGGAGGTGTCCGAGGCCGACCGGGTGCGCGACCTGATCGAGGCGCTGCTGCCGACCGGGCGCTGTTCCATCGAGCAGATCGCGCGCAGCCTCGGCGTGGACCGGCGTACCGTGCACCGCCATCTGGCCCGGTCCGGCGAGACCTTCTCCTCGCTGCTCAACACGACCCGCAGGGCGCTCGCGGAGCAGTTCGTGGCCAATCCCAGCCGTTCCCTGACGGAGGTCTCCGCCCTCCTGGGGTTCTCCTCGCTCAGCGCGTTCTCCCGCTGGTTCCACGAACAGTTCGGCACCGGACCGCGGGAGTGGCGCAAGGCCCGGACGGGCGCGGCGCCGGGCGGGAGCTGAACCAAGCCGGACGCATGGGGCAGTAGTGCCGCCGCGTCCGCCGGGTGTCCCTGATAGACAAGTCACCTGTCACCACAGGCAAAGCAGGCGCCTGTCGGCCGCCCTACCTTGGCACCACCGCGCAGGCGGCCGGCCTCTGGAGGGAAGACCCTTCGACTCCCCTGAGGGGATTCCCTCCGGACCGGTCCGCGACCAACCGGGCCACCCACAGCCACCGGCCCGGACGACCGCAGCCGCAGGTCTCCGTCGTTCTCGTCCGCCGCCTGCCTCGTGACGCCGTCTCCCCGATGCCAAGGAGAAGCACCCGTGCACTTCCACGACGACTCCCTCTTCCCGGAGAACCAGGAGAAGCTGGTGATCCAGGCCGCGCCGTACGGCCCCGAGTGGCTGCCCGGGGACGCCGACGATCTGCCCCTGACCATGGACGAGCACGTACAGGCCGCCGTCGACTGCTACAACGCCGGCGCGACCGTGCTGCACATCCATGTGCGGGAGCTCGACGGCAAGGGCTCCAAGCGGATGTCCATGTTCAACGAGCTGCTGGGGCGGCTGCGCGAGGCCGTGCCCGACATGGTGCTCCAGATCGGCGGTTCCATCTCCTTCGCCCCCGAGGGCGAGGGCGGCGACGCCAAGTGGCTCGCCTACGACACCCGCCACCTGCTGGCCGAACTCACCCCGGCGCCGGACCAGGTGACGATCGCGATCAACACCAGCCAGATGAACATCGTCGAGATCATGAACGACGATGACCTGGAAGGCACTTCCATCGCGAAGCCCGACTACTACCGGGCCTACCGCGACATGGTCGTCGAGGCCGGTCCCGACTTCTACCTGGAGCACCTCAGGCGGCTGCACGCCGGCGGCATCCAGCCCCACTTCCAACTCGCCCACCTGGCGCAGCTGGAGACCGTCGAGCGGCTGATCCGCGCGGGCGTCTACACCGGCCCGCTGATCCTCAACTACGTGGCCATCGGCGGTGGTTTCGCCGGACGGCACCCCGCCGACCTGGTCGAGTTCATCCGCCGGGTGCCGGACGGCGCCGTGCTGACCATCGAGAGCTCCATGCGTGCCGTGGCCCCGATGAACGCCGTCGCCATCGCCCTCGGCCAGCATGTGCGCGTCGGCAACGAGGACAACCTGTGGGGCGCCAAGGGCGAGCGGATGTCGTCGGTGGCCCAGATCGAGCAGATGGTGAAGATCTCCGAGGCACTCGGCCGCGACATCGCCACCGGCGCCGACGCCAAGCGTATTTACCAGATCGGCGAGTACTACGCCGACGCCGACGAGACCCTCGCCCGGCTCGGCATGGTGCCCAACCGCCGCCCGGGACAGCGCGGCTTCATGCTGCGCGACGTCCAGGCCTGACCCGACCCCGTCCCCACCCCACGAACCCCCGCGGGAGCTTTCTGTGGCACACGCCGTCCGCTTCTACGAAACCGGTGGCCCTGACGTCCTCACCTGGGAGGAGGTGTCCGTCGGCGACCCCGGGCCGGGCCAGGTGCGCATCCGGCACGAAGCCGTCGGCCTCAACTTCGCCGACACCTACTTCCGTACGGGGCTCTACCCGGTGCGGCTGCCCGACGGCCTCGGCGTCGAAGCGGCCGGTGTGGTGGAGGCGGTAGGCGACGGCGTCACCCATGTCGCCGCCGGGGACCGGGTGACGTACACCGGCAGCCCGCTCGGCGCGTACAGCACCGAACGGGTCATGGACGCCTCGCACCTGATCCGGCTGCCCCAGGAGATCAGCTGCGAGACGGCGGCCGCGATGACCATGCGCGGCCTGACGGCGGCCTACCTCCTGCGCAGGATCCACCCGCTGCGGGAAGGGGACACGATCCTGCTGCACGCGGCCGCCGGCGGCGTGGGCCTGATCGTCTCCCAGTGGGCCGCACTGCTCGGCATCCGTGTGATCGGAACGGTCTCCAGCGAGGAGAAGGCGGAGCTCGCCCGCGCACACGGATGCGAGCACGTCATCCGCTACCGGCACGAGGACGTGGCCGAGCGGGTGCGGGAACTGACCGACGGCGCAGGTGTGCCGGTGGTGCTCGACAGCATCGGCAAGGACACCTTCGCCGGCTCGCTGGCCTCGCTGGCCCGCCGTGGACTGCTGGTCTGCTTCGGCACCGCCTCCGGCCCCGTGCCGCCGATCGACGCCATGCAACTCGCCGTCCGCGGCTCGCTGTTCGTCACCCGGCCCGCACTGGCCGACTACATCGCCGACCCCTCCGAACGCGACGCCCTGGCGGGGGAGTTGTTCGACCACGTCTCCTCGGGGCGCGTCACCATCGAGATCAACCAGCGCTACGAGCTCGACGACGCCGTCCAGGCCCACCACGACCTGGAAGCCGGGCGGACCACCGGGTCCTCCGTCTTCGCCCTGTGAGCCTCTCGCCCCCCTGAGCCCGCCGAGCGCGGCCCCCTCAGCCCCCTCTTCTCATGGAGTGCGCACCCATGCCCGACACCCTGTCGTCCGCGCGGCGCCCCGGCGCGCGGCGCACCACGATCGACGTCGAACCGCTGACCTGCACCATCGGAGCCGAACTGCACGGTGTGCGGCTCGCCGACGCGGCCCATGACGACGAGCTGTTCACCGAGATCAAGAGCCTGCTGCTGCGGTACAAGGTCCTGTTCCTGCGCGACCAGGACATCTCCCGAGCCGACCATGTCGCCTTCGCGTCAGGCTTCGGCCCGCTGGAGGACCACCCCGTCGCCGGCAGCGACCCCGACCACCCCGGACTCGTCCGGATCTACAAGGACCTGGACAGCCCCCCGGAGCACTACGAGAACGCCCTGCACACGGACGGCACCTGGCGGGTGAACCCGTCGATGGGCGCCGTACTGCGCTGCGTCGAATCACCTCCGGTCGGCGGCGACACGATCTGGGTCAACATGGCGGAGGCCTACCGACGGCTTCCCGACCACATCAAGACCCGCATCGAGGGGCTGCGCGCGCGGCACAGCATCGAGGCCACCTTCGGCGCCGTCATGCCGCAGGAGCAGCGCCATGCGCTCAAGGACCGGTTCCCCGACGCCGAGCACCCCGTCGTGCGCACCCACCCCGAGACGGACGAGAAGATCCTCTTCGTCAACGCCTTCGCGACGCACTTCGTCAACTACCACACACCGGAGAACGTCCGTTTCGGCCTCGACTACGCCCCGGGCGCCAGCCAGTTGCTCAACTACCTGATCAGCCAGGCCGCGATCCCCGAGTACCAGGTGCGCTGGCGGTGGACCCCCAACAGCGTGGCCATCTGGGACAACCGCTCCACCCAGCACTACGCCGTCCAGGACTACTGGCCCGCCGTCCGCAAGATGGAACGCGCCGGGATCGTCGGCGACAGACCCTTCTGACCTGCCCCTTTCCCAAGCAGTCGAGGTGATGACAATGGAGTTTCACACCACTGCGCAGCCCCTGGCCCCGACCGCGTCGGCCTGGCCCGTCCCCAAGGCCTATGCCTGGACGGTCTTCGCCCTCAGCTTCGGCCTGCTGCTGTCCGACTACATGTCCCGCCAGGTCCTCAACGCCGTCTTCCCACTGCTCAAAGCCGAATGGCTGCTGTCCGACGCCGCCCTGGGGTCGCTCAGCGGCATCGTGGCCCTGACCGTCGGCGTGCTCGCCTTCCCCATGTCCTTCATGGCCGACCGGTGGGGCAGAGTGCGCAGTCTGCTGCTCGCCGCCACGCTGTGGAGCGTGGCCACCCTCGGGTGCGCCCTGTCGGCGAACTACGGGGAGATGTTCCTCGGCCGCCTCTTCGTCGGCATCGGCGAGGCCGCGTACGGCAGCGTCGGGATCGCCGTGGTCCTCAGCATCTTCCCGGTCACCCTGCGGGCCACCCTCTCCGGCGCCTTCATCGCCGGCGGCGCCTTCGGCTCCGTGCTCGGCGTCGCCGTCGGCGGCGCCGTGGCCCAAGCGGCCGGCTGGCGATGGGCGTTCGCCGTGATGGGGATCTTCGGCCTGGTCCTCGCCGCCCTGTACGGCCTCGTGGTCAAGGAAAGCCGACTGGCACCGCGCGAACAGTCGGCCGCCGAGGGGGACGACGACAGGGCGCCCGAGAAGCTGAGGGCTCACCTGCCCCGCCTGTTCTCCTCCGTCTCCGTCATCAGCGCCTACGTCGGCAGCGGGCTCCAGCTCTTCGTCGCCGCGACGCTGCTGGCGTGGTTGCCCAGCTTCTTCGATCGCTACTACGACATGGCGCCAGCGAAGGCGGGCGGAGCTGCGGGCGGCTTCGCGATGATCATCGGCCTGGGAATGATTCTCGGCGGACTGGTCTCCGACCGCATCAGCGCCACGGCCCCGAGCCGCAAATGGGCCGTCGCCGTCGGCTGCAGCCTCGGCTCACTTCTCCTGTTGAGTCTCGCCTTCCAACTGCCCACCGGACCCGCGCAGTTGCTGACCCTGGGTGTCGGCTGTCTGCTGTCGGCCGGCTCCGCCGGACCCGCGGCGGCCATGGTGGCGAACCTGACCCCCGCCGCCGTAGCCGCGACCGCGTTCGCCACCCTCACCCTGGCCAACAGCCTGCTCGGGCTGGCCCCGGGCCCCGCGGTGACCGGCGCGCTCGCGGACCGCGTCGGCCTGCTGGGCGCCCTGCGGGTCGCTCCTCTCGTCGCGGTCGCCGCCACAGTGGCCTTCCTGATCGGACGACGCTATTACGCACGTGACCTCGCCGCCCTCACCGCCCCGGCGGAGTCGGCGGAGCCCAAGCAGCCGTCGGAGATGGCCACATGAACCCCACCCCACCACCCACCATCGTCATCGTCCCCGGCCTGCGCGACCACGTCGCGGACCACTGGCAGACACGACTGGCCCAACGCCTCACCGCGGCCGGCCGCGCCGTGCACACCGTTCCGCCGCTGACCGGCGAGCGGCTCGCGCTGGACGCCCAGGTCGCCAATCTGGCCGCGACGCTCACACCCCTGAGCGGGCCCGTCCTGCTGGTCGCCCACAGCGCCGGCGTCATCACCACAGTGCACTGGGCCGCGCGCCACAGCGCCGACGTACGCGGCGCAATCCTCGCCACCCCGCCGGACTTCGAGACTCCGCTGCCGGACGGCTACCCCACCCCCGCCGAACTCGCCCACCACGGCTGGACACCCGTGCCCCGCGAGCCGCTCGCCTTCCCCAGCATCGTCGCCGCCAGCGCCGACGACCCGCTGGGCGCACCGGAACGCGTCGCCGCGATGGCCCGCGCCTGGGGCAGTCACCTCGTGGACCTCGGGGCGGTCGGCCACCTGAACCCGGCCTCGGGACACGGAGATTGGCCCCTGGCCGAGGAACTGATCGCCACGCTGGAGTCAGGCCCCGCCCTGGCCCCCATCGGCGCCACACCCACCGGAGAACCCGGATGAGACCCGATCCCGATCTCCTCTGGACCCCGGGGCCCCGTGAGTCGGAGGACTCCAACGTCGCGCTGTTCATGGCCTGGCTGTACGAGACCCGCGGCCTGAGCTTCACCGACTACGCCGAGCTGTGGCGGTGGAGCTCCACCGACCTCACGGCCTTCTGGTCCGCGGTGTGGGAGTACTACGGCCTGGACGCCGTAACCGACTACGACGAGGTGCTGGCCGACGCCACCATGCCCGGAGCCCGCTGGTTCACCGGCGCGCGCCTGAACTTCGCCGAACGGTGCCTCGCCCAGGCCACCGACGAGCGTCCGGCGCTGGTGAGCGTGACCGAGGACGGCGAGCCGGTCGAGATGTCGTGGGACCGGCTGCGCCGCGAGGTGGCGACCGTGTCCGAGGCGCTCCGGCGGATGGGCGTACAACCCGGAGACTGCGTCGCCGGGTACCTCACCAACCTGCCCCAGGCGGTGGTGGCGCTCCTGGCCACCGCCGCGGTCGGTGCCGTATGGACGGCCTGCTCACCCGAGTTCGGCACCCCCAGCGTGCTCGCACGGCTGCGGCAGGCCCGGCCGACGGTCCTCGTCGCGGCGGACGGCTACCGCTACGGCGGCAAGGACCACGACAGACGCTCCACCGTCACCGAGCTCCTGGACGGACTGCCGACCGTCCGTCACCTCCTGACCGTCGACAACCTCTTCCCACCGCACGGGAACGCCTGGCCGGTGCGGTCCGACGTCACCGTGCACGCCTGGTCCGCTCTGCCCTCCACCGGCCGCGCGCCGGACTTCGCGCACGTACCGTTCGACCACCCGCTGTGGATTCTCTGGTCGTCCGGAACCACCGGTGTCCCCAAGGGGATCGTCCAGGGCCACGGCGGCATCGTCGTCGAACTGCTGAAGGCCCTGGGGCTCGGCCTCGACCTGCGCCCCCGGGACCGGTACATGTTCGTCACCTCCACCAGCTGGATGGTGTGGAACTTCCTGGTCGGCGGTCTGCTGCACGGCAGCACGATCGTTCTCCACGATGGCAGCCCCACCTTCCCCGACGCCGCGGGCGCCTGGCACGTGGCCGAACGGACCGGGGCATCGATCGTCGGGGTGGGCGCCGCCTACCTCGCGGCGGTGGAGAAGTCGGGACTGCACCCAGCGGCCGACCTCGACCTGAGCGCCGTGCGCTCGGTCCTGCAGACCGGGTCGACGATGGCGACCAGCACCTGGAGATGGGTCCACGAGCGCCTCGCCCCCGGGGTGTGGCTGCAGTCGATCTGCGGCGGAACCGACATCTGCTCCGTACTCGCGGGCGGCTCCCCCCTCCTTCCCGTACGCGCGGGCCGCATCCAGTGCCCGGCACTCGGCGTGGCACTGGCCGCGTGGGACGAGTCAGGACACCCCCTGATCGGCGAGCAAGGGGAACTGGTGGTGACCGCGCCACTGCCGTCCATGCCCCTGCGCTTCGTCGACGACCCCGGTGACGCCCGCTACCTGGCCAGCTACTTCGACACTTACCCCGGTGTATGGCGGCACGGTGACTGGGCGACCGTCGAACCGGACCTGTCGGTCGTCGTCTCCGGCCGCTCCGACTCCACGCTCAACCGCATGGGCGTGCGCATGGGTTCGGCCGACATCTACGCCGTGGTGGAGCAACTGCCCGGCATCCGGGACAGCCTGGTCGTGGGCGTCGAGCAGCCCGAGGGCGGCTACTTCATGCCACTGTTCGTAGTGACGGACGACGACAACGAACCCGAAGCCGCTCTCCGCGAGCGGATCACCGCAGCCATCCGCCGACAGCTCTCCCCACGCCACCTGCCCGACGTGATCGCGCGAGTACCTGCGGTTCCCCGAACCCTGACCGGCAAGAAGCTCGAAGTCCCCGTCAAACGGATCCTGCAGGGCGCCCGCGCAAATGATGTTACCGGCCCGGGGACTGTGACGGACGGTCACATGCTGGACTGGTTCGCCGCATACGGAAGCCGGGTCGAAAGGCCGGGTTCCCGTTCAGGTCAGGAGCAGACGGGTTCACAGTCCTGACCGTGGCAGCCCGTGGCGTGCAACGCGACCTGTGCGTGGACGAGTTGGGTCGTGGTGATGGTCTGGCAGCGTACGCCCGGCGGGGAAGAGCCATAGAATCGCACCCGCCACACCACCGGTCTGCGGGAGTGTGGGCTGGTTCGCGGTGTGCGACTCGGGGGAGGGTTTATGGCCGCCGTTGCCGTCGACAACGGCCTGCGGGACAGGTCATGACTGGGGAAGAGCCCGTACTCAGATCCGTGTCCCGATGGGTCGTCGTCACCGGAAACGGCACCTACGACCACGACGGGAACGCGCAGCTCCCCTTCGTTCCCCGCGATCTCGATACGGTCCAAGGGCTGTTCACGGACCTCGGCTACGACGACGCCGGCCGCAAACTCGACGCCACGGCTGCCGAGTTACGTGCGTTCCTGTCCGACTGGGCCGCCGACGGCGACCGGGGCGACGGCGCCCTCGCCCTGTACTTCAGCGGTCACGGCGATCGGAGCCCCGTCGACGAGCGGCATTACCTGCTCTGCCGCGACAGTAGCCCGGACCGGCTCAAGGGCACCGCCCTCGCCGCCGACGACCTCGTCGGACTGGTCACGGAGACCGGTCTGTCCCGGCTGCTGCTGATCGTGGACACCTGCTACGCCGGTCAGGGCGGCGTCGACATCGTGCGCAGGCTTGCCGCCCAACTGGTCGCCGCGCGGGACGCGGATCCCCGTACCCTCACCGCGTTCTCGGTCATCGCGGCGGCGCGCCCGCAGGAACTCGCCGAGGACGGGGCCTTCACGCACGCACTGCGGGCCGCCCTGGACGACCCCACCCTCGGCGGCAACCGTCAGCCCAAGCTCTACCTCGAACAGGTCGTTGATCGCGTCAATGACCTCCTCGGCCCCTTTCAGCACGCCACCTGGGGCACTCTGCCCAGCGGCGAGGGCTTCGACTTCCTGCCCAACCCCCGCTATGCACCGGACACCCCGCACGAGGGAATCGACCTGGCCGAGCAGCGCACCGCTCTCACCCCCGAGGGACGTCGGCGCCGGGAGGAATTCCTCAGCCACTTCGGCCCCCGCGGCCGCGGGCTGGAGCGCACCTCCGACCGCGGCGCCTACTTCACGGGCCGGACGAGCGCATTGCGGAAGTTGTGCGGGTGGATCGACGGTGCGTCGGACCTCGGCGACGCGGTCGTCGTGACCGGCAGCGCGGGCGTCGGCAAGTCCTCGCTGCTGGGCCGCCTCGTCCTGATCGCCGACCCGGTACACCGTGCTGCGCTGTCCGACCTCACTCCTGGTACCCCGCTGCCCCTCGGCCGCGTCGACGCTGCGATCCATGCCCGTCACAAGCTGCTGGACGACATCGTCACGGCGGTCGCGGACGCCGCCGGAGTCGCCGCCGACCGGGCGACGCTGCTGCGCGCGCTGGCCGAGCGCAGCGAGCCGCTCGTCATCGTCGTCGACGCCCTGGACGAGGCGGGCACCGCCGGCACGGACGGAGCAGACGGGCGTCTGGTCGCCGCCTTCCTGGACCGGCTCGCCCAAACCGGCGGCCTGCGGCTGGTGGTGGGAGCCCGGCCGCACGTCGTGCCCGCGCTCGGTGCTCGCTTCTCGGTCATGAACCTCGACGACGAGCAGTGGACGGCACCAGGTGATCTCGCGGCCTACGCCCGCAAACTCCTGCGGGCCCCCGACGGCCCCGGCAGCAAGGGCGTGTACACCGCCCCCGGACTCGCCGCCACGGTCGCCGAGGCCGTCGCCGTCCGTGCCGAGGGCAACTACCTGGTCGCCCGGCTCACCGCCCGTGCGCTCGCGCACCGTGCCGCCCTGCTCGACACGAGTGTCCCCGACTGGGCCGAGCAGTTGCCCCGCCCCGCCGCCAAGAGCCCCCGCCCTGCTGGACCTGCCTTCCGCTGGGCACTTGACCAGCAACTGGGCGCCGAGTCCGAGCGCGCCGGCCGCCTCCTGCTGCCCCTCGCTCTCTCCGAGGGTGTGGGCCTGCCGTCCACCGGGCTGTGGCCCGCGATCGCCTCCGAGGTCTCCGCGGCTCCCGTCACCGCGGACGACATTCGCTGGCTCCTGGACAACGCCGGTTCGCACATCGTAGAGGCCCTGGATCCCGACGACCGGTCCGTCTACCGGCTCTACCACGAGTCATTCGCGGACGAACTGCGCGCCGAACGAGCCGGCCCCCGCACCTCCTCCGCCGTCACCCGGGCGCTGCTGGCATCGGTTCCGGTCGATTCCGCCACGGGACTGCGCGACTGGAGTGCCGCGGAGCCGTACGTCTGCGCTCACCTGGCGACGCACGCGGCGGAGGCCGGCATGCTGGACGAGCTGGTCGTCGACCCGCTGTTCCTGCTGACCGCCGAACCCGGCGCGCTCCAGCGGGCGCTGTCCCACGTGGCCTCGCCCGAGGCGGTCGCGGCCCGCACCGCCTACGAACGGGTCGGCTCGCTCCTTGCGAGTGAGCCGGACCAGGGACAGCGCTACGCCCAACTGAAGCTGGCCGCCCTGCAGTCGGGGGCGACACTGCTGGCGCAGGGGATCCGGCAGCGGGCTCCCGACCTGCCTTGGGACACGCGGTTCGTGCTGCCGTTCCACCCTGCGACGCCGTATCGCACGATCAGTACCTTCGACTCGTCCGTCCTGGACGTCGTCGCCGTGGAAACGGAGCGGGGGACCTTGCTGGCCACGGGGGAGTCGGGGCGGGGGGTACGGCTGTGGGACTTCGACAGTGGGGAACTGATCGGGCAGGTGGGGAACGTAGGGGGATACGACGTGCACGCTCTGAGTGCGTGTGGGCCGTTGCTGATCGTTACGCGCAACTACGGAACACCGCTCGTCGTTGACCCTGCCAGCCGGCAGACCGTGGGGCTCGGCTCCGAGGGGGACGACTTGTCCCGGGCGTCTATGTGGGCCTTCGCGGAGTCGGGCGGTACGTGTTACGCGGCTTATTCGCGGCGAGGCAAGCTCCACGTGATCGATCTCCTCCAGGGCCGCCACCTGGCGACCCTGAAGGTTCCCGAACGGCAGGACCCCGAGACCCGGGTTCCGCCGAAGCTGCTGGCCATCGAAAGCAGTGGCGGTCGGCTCACCGTGGCCGCCGCGATGGACAGCGTGAGATTCAACGGTGAGGGCGGAGTTCCGTACACCGCGTACCCTGCCACGATCGTCGGGTGGACGGTCGAGCCGAGCACCCCCGACCAGTGGCTCGAACCCGACCTCGTCCGGAGTTGCCGAGGCGTTGATGTGGTGGCGTTGGCCGTGCAGGGCGGCTCGATCCTGGTCGCCACCCGCGAAGTGCTGTCCTTCCGGAGCTCCGGCTGCCGGGTGTTCCAGCTCGCACGCACCACGCTGGAATGGGCTTGGGCCTACACGGCTCCCAAGGACTGTCGGTTTGTCCGGGTGCAGGGCGAGACCCATCTGATGAACCCGGTGTCGGGCGGGGCCGAGTTCATCAACACCAAGGGGAGAGTCGCCTGGCGAACTCCCGTCGACCCGCGGCCGGGAACCCGGTTCACGACGGTGCGGACGTCCGGAGGTGAGCCCACCGTTGTCTCCTGGCAGCGCGGCTCTGCCTCCTTGCGAGCCTGGACCATGCGTCCCAGTGAAAGCGGTGGCCGCGCCGCCCGCGCCGGCACCGGAAGGGGTCCCCTGCACACTGGGACCGTCTCGGGCCGACCGGTGCTGGTCCACCCGCGCGGCAACGAACCAGCCCTGGTCGTGGATGCCGCCACTGGTTCCGCCCTCGGTACCGGCGGCCGGCTCGACCGGCACTTCCCGCAGGCTGCGGGACACCCCGGTGCGGCGCCCTTGCTGTACTTTCCGGTGCCGGGCCGACACACCCTGAAGATCACGGTGGTGGGCGAGCCCAGCCGGAACCTCACACTGCGTGGAGTACGCCGTGGAGACGACCCTCAGCTGCGCGTGTCACGGCTGAACGGACAGGACGTGATCGTCGGGTTGTGCGCGAGCTACCTGGGCGTCTGGAGCCTTGACGGGAAGCTGTTGCACCGGTGGCACATGCCGTCCGTCGCCGGGTCCGACGCGGATGTGCAGGTGACGCAGTACCACCAAGGGATCCTGATCCTCATACAGCACTCACGGGGATACCGCGAGATTTATGGCTTCCTGGACGGGCGCTTCTTCTCGTCAGCGGTCGACTCCAGCGAGGTGCGCCACAGCATGGTGCTCAGCGTGGGCAACTGGCACGGCGAGCCGGTGTTCGCCGACAGGGGTGGGGTGTACCGGATCTGGGGGACGAGCGGGGTCCTCGAACCCTCCGTAGGCGCGAGCTGGCGCGAGTCCGGCGTATGGGCCGAGCGAGTCCTGGTACAGATGCTCCAGGGCCGCCGTACCGTCTTCCTCCTTGGCCAGGACGAGACCCTGTCCCTCTTCGATGTCGATGCGAACCGCCTGGCCTGCCGAATCCACCTCGGCACCCAGGCGACCGCGCTCACCGTGGTCAACGACGAACTCCTCGGCGTGCTCACCCCGACAGGGCTGATCTCGCTGCGGGTGCCCGATCTCGGTGGTAGGGCCGATCAATGATCTCGGGGCCCATTGCTTGGGCGTCGGGCACTTCCGGACGGGCCTGATCTCTTAAGCGGGCCAACGTGAGATTCGGGTCACTGACGTGCACAACAGGCGCTACCGTTTGGGGTCCCTCAGCCGTGTCTTCTCGCCTGCCTCCTGGAGAACCACCCACGTGTCCGTGATCACTTCTCCGCTCCCCGGGGACCCGAGGCGCATCGCGTCGTACAACGTTCTGGGACGACTGGGCTCAGGCGGCATGGGGACCGTATACGCGGCAACCGATTCCAGCGGGCGGCGCGTCGCGATCAAGGTCGTTCATGCTCAGTACACGGCTGACCCGCAGTTTCGAGCACGCTTTCATCGCGAAGTTGAAGTGCTGCGCCGAGTGAATGGTCCGTGTCTCGTGCCGTTGCTGGACGCTGACCCGGAGGCCGACGTTCCATGGCTGGCCACCGAGTACATTCACGGCCGAACCCTGCAGGACTATTTGGCGATTCATGGGTCGCTGGCCGGCGTTCAGCTCCATCTTCTGGCCGCGGGTACAGCCCGCGCGCTGGCCGCGATCCACGCGGCTGGTGTGATCCACCGCGACATCAAACCGACCAACGTGATCTTGACCCCGCAGGGGCCCCGCGTACTGGACTTCGGGATCGCTCACATCGTCGACGGGACCGCCGTGACCCGTACCGGGATGACGACGGGAACCCCGGGGTGGATCAGTCCAGAGCACTACCGCGTCGGCGAAGTCGGCGCACCCGGCGACGTGTTCGCCTGGGGTGCGCTCATGGCTCATGCGGCAACGGGGCGTCTCCCCTTTGGAACAGGCGCCGCGGACGCTGTCGCGTTCCGCGTGATGCGTGAGACGCCGGATCTGGAAGGGATACCCGACGACTTGCGCACCATCGTCGAGTCCTCCCTGGAGAAGGAGCCCGTCGGACGCCCCACGGCCCAGAGTCTCGCGGAGAAGACGGCGGACCTGCTGAGCAGACAGACGACCCAAGTCCTGGACGGTGCGCCCGTCCACCCCACCCTGGTCCAGGACAACATGTCGGGTCAGTGGCACATACCAGGGGTCGAGGAAGACCCCGCGTGGGGGGCGGCAGAAACCCGCAGGCGGCACAAGCGTGCAGCGTGGCTCACGGTTGCTGCGACGGTCGTGCTCACCGCAGCAGGCCTGGGCACATTGGGTGCCATATCTCCGGACACACCGCGTACACGGGCTGCCGCGACGTCCAAGAGCCCTACTACCGCCAGCCCTTCTGCGAAGAAGAGCCCGGACGAAACATCGCCGAGTCCCACTCGCACCCTTCGCACCGTTGCCTCATCCTCGCCCGCCCCCACGGCAACTCCCGCGGCGACGCTGACAAGGACGGTGGTCAACACGATCGCTCCGTGGGCAGTAGGCGGCTACCCGGCTGATGACGTCACCATCACCGGGGAAACCATTGGATCCTGCTGGTCGTCCTCGGAAGCCACGATGCGTTTTGATGCGTGGCGATGCACTGCAGAGAGCCAGATTCTCGACCCGTGCTTCGGCCCGGACGAAAGTCCTGAGCGGGAAGCCCTGTTGTGTATGGGCACCCAGCCGAACCGGATGGTGCGGCTCGTCCTGTCCGAGCCGCTGCCGGGCAACAACTTCCACATCCCGGGAGGGCCGACGATCACGCCCATCATGGTTGTTCTTGCGGACGGGAACACTTGCCGTGTCATGACGGGCGCCACGACGGTCCTTGCCGGCGAGCGAATGAACTACGCCTGCGAGGAGGGCGGCCACCTCTACGGCGACCCGGACAGGAACGACGCCCTCTGGACGATTTCCTACAGGGTCGACAGTGCCGGTACCAGCGTTGGTACGGCAATTGCTGCCGTGTACCAGTGAGTGGTTCCTCAGCTCGGGACAAGCGTGGGCCTGGTGGAGGTTGTCCACGGTTGCCCATCGCGTGGCGGTGTGGTGTTCAGTTCGCGGGTACGGCGTCGAGGGCGAGGAGGCTTTCCGCGGTGTCGGTGATGGTGTCCTCGATGGGGCGTGGCTGCCAGCCCAGGAGGCGTTGGGCCTTCTCGGAGGTGGCGTCAAGGTTCTTGCCGAGGAGCTTGCGCAGGGTGCGCAGGTCGGGGTTGACCAGGGAGAGGCTGCGGGCCGCCCAGACGGGCATCTCGCGTGTGGGGGTACCGGCGGCGCGTTCCCCGAGGCGTTCGCGGAGGATCGCGGCGACGTCGCGGACCCACAGGCCCCGGCCGGAGGAGGCGATGAACCTCTCGCCCGCGGCCGCCGGATCGGTCATCGCGCGCAGGTGCAGGTCGGCCACGTCCCGGACGTCGACATAGCCGGAGGCGAACTTCAGGGCGACCGGCATGGAGCCGTCGAGCATGCGCTTGATCAGGCCGAGTGAGGGGAGTAGTCGGGTCCCAGGACGGGCCCCAGCACGCCGGTCGGGTTCACGGTGGTCAGCTCCAGGCCGCTGCCTTCCGTTTCGACGAAGTGCCAGGCGGCGCGTTCCGCGAGCGTCTTGGACTTCTGGTACGGCTCGATCCCCGCGTCCACATTCGTCCAGTCGGCCTCCGTGAACGGTGTGCTCCGGTCCGGGTGCCCGTAGGCGACGGCGCCGATCGCGGAGGTGAGGACCACACGTCGTACGCCGGCGTCCCGGGCCGCGCGCAGGACCCGCAGCACTCCGTCGCGGGCCGGTTTGACCATCTCGTCCTCGGAGCGCGGATTGCTGATGGACCTCGCGGTCAAGGGCTTCCGCCCCTGACCGAACCCGAGAGGCGCCGTGCGTGACGGCATGCCGCGCGTTCGCTTGTCGTGGCTCGTTGCGCCTGCCAAGCTGGCCGAATGGACGCCGCAGCCAAGAAGGCGTTGATTAAGAAGCTCGCGGTCCCCGCGAATTTTCACCGGAACTACGCAGCCGAGGGCCGCGCGTGGTTCGTTGATCGGCTGATCCGTAAAATGGAAGCCGAAACTCCGACGCCGACCGATGCCGCGATCACCAGCAAAGTGACGGACGTCGTCACTAAGAGCAAAGCGGTGGTGAAAGCCCAGCAGGACTACACCATCGGGGTGAAACTCGGTGCGTCGTTGGCGAAGATCCAGTCAGGGCGGCGGATCGAAATCCTGTACGGCATCATCGCGTCCAACCCGACGCTGATCGAACCGGCCAACCAGGACATGCTTCTCTGGATCGCCCGCAGACGGCTGCGCGGCGTGACCCGCATGGACTTCTTCGTCAACCCCAACTCGCAGGGCTACTTCCGCTACCCCGACCGCTGCCCGTCGGCCGGGGGTGTCTGGCGGCTGAACACCGACGCCCAGCCCTTCTGGGAACGTCTCGGCGGATCCAACACCCCTCCGCCCGGCATCTACCACTTCCTGCTCAAGCGTCCGGCGAGCGGCGACCCCGACTATGTGCGGGCGATCTCCAAGGTCTTCACCGCCAAGGCGAACGCATGTGACGGCAACCTCGTCGACTGCGGTCTGGCCTGTGGTGCGGTGCTGCTGGACACGCTCGTCGAGGCGAAGGACGCGCCGAAGCTGCTGAAGAAGGTCGACTCGCGCGGACCGAGGAGTCTGGGCATCCACTCCACCACCCGCGAGACGCCGGAGAGCATGATCCTGGACACCGGCGCCGAGGGCCTGTTCGAGCGCGTGCCGACGCTCGTCGGTGACCTCCAGGTCGGGGATCACGCCTACATCTTCAATCACCCGCTCTACAAGGTGTTCAAGCCGACCGGATCGTGGACCGGTGAGCACAGCCTTGTGTACAGCTGCGGGGATCGCGGGGTTCGCTCCCGCAAGGGGATTTTCTTCGGCGGCCACGGGAAGGAAGGCACCGTCTACGACTTCTACGACGACTTCCTCGCGGAGTTGCAGACCCATCTGCACCGCTCGTTCCGTATCGCGGCGATCTTCCTGAACTCCAAGAAGAACGGGAGCCCGGCGCCGTCGCTCTCGGACAGCACGACGCGCACGAAGCCGGACGGGACCACGGTTCCGTTGGAATTGCATCAGTTCGATGTGGGATTCCGTTACCGGGACTTCCAGAAGGCTCCGGCGAAGGCGAATGCGCAGCCGGAGATCAGTGAGACGGGATTCGCCATCGTCTATTCACCCACCGAGAATTTCTTTTCTATCGCGAAGCAGCGCAGGATCATCGAGATCGTCAGCACGGGCGAGGTTCTCGAGCCCATCTCGTTCGAACGCCTGGGGACGAATCCGGGTGGCACCGCCCAGTTCGAGGCGACGGACTGGAAGCTCGTCTATCAGGACCGGTCCACGAACGCGGCCAAGCACTACGAGCTGTTCACACGGGTGAGGGGCAAGCTCACCTTCAAGCCGCTCACGATCGATGAGCTCTTCGAGTCGCCGTTCGCCAAGCCGAACCCCAAGAAGGAGGAGATCGTGACGACGCGCCCGAGGGCGGACGCCTCCGCCGCCTACCTGTCGTTCCTGCGGACCAACGGTGCCATGTAATGGATGACGACGCCTTCGCCCCGTATCTGGAACTGGTGACAAAGCTCGTCCTACCGCTGGTCGAGGCGGCGGACAGCCCCGAGCAGGCAGCGGCCTTCCTCGAAGAGCTCGGCTATCTCGCGCCGAGCGAGGTCACCGCCTTCACATCGTTCGGTGACGGCGTCGGCCGGCTCACCGACGGGATCGACCATCTGCTCGACGCCCTCGAGGACGGTGACGCAGCGCTGACCGTCGTCGCGCTCGGCGAACTCCTCGCAGCAGGCTCACAGATCGCGAAGGCGGCCGGCGCCTTCAGCGCCGAGATCCAGGCGAACTTCGCCGGCACGCCCCTGTTGGCGGACACCGACATCCTGGCGCAGATCGGCACCAGGATCGTCGACCACCTTGTCGCCCGGTTCGTGGAAGGAAGCTTCCCGACCCTGTACGCGGCCCTGCTGGCCGTCGGGATCATCGAACTCGAGGACAGGGACCCGGCGAATGCGCACGAGAGCCCGCATCGCCGCCGGAGCGTGCACTGGAACCGTCTGTCTCTTCTCTTCTCGGATCCGGTGCGAGCTCTCAAGGAGACGGTCTGCGAGCCGGACGAGTTCCTCTACGAGCGGTTCATGTTCTTCCTGCGCGTGCTCGCCGTCGGGATCGGCCTGCCCGCCACCTATGTCGTGCCCGACCCCGACCTGCTGGAGAAGCTCAACGACGGTCAGGACCTCACCACGCAGGACTTCTTCGACGACCTCACGGCCCTGCGTTTCCCGCTCGTGCGCGACCCGAACGTCGATCTTGGCCTGGAGCTGTATCCCAGGATCGACCCCGCCACCCACAAGCGGACCGGGCTGGGTGCCGCGATCCGCTTCGGCGGCGAGCTGAACATCCCGCTGGGG
The DNA here is from genome assembly GCF_027270315.1 of Streptomyces cinnabarinus. Classification (NCBI taxonomy): domain Bacteria; kingdom Bacillati; phylum Actinomycetota; class Actinomycetes; order Kitasatosporales; family Streptomycetaceae; genus Streptomyces; species Streptomyces cinnabarinus. The sequence goes on from NZ_CP114413.1 coordinate 8,912,767, forward strand.
GACTCGTGGACGCTGTCGGTCACCAGCGCGGCGTCACTCGGCGGCAACCTTGGAGTGACCGTCGATGTCGACGGATCGCCGCGCTTCGTCGGGGGCGTCGTCGGGACCGGCGGCTCGTCGCCGCTCGACGCCGTGCAGTTCGGCCTGAAGCTGACCCTCAAACCGAGCGATCAGGCCGGTCCGGGCCCCGTCCTCGCGCTCGGGCTGCCGCTCGGCGCCACGCTCCAGCTCGGCTCGGCGGAGCTCAGTGTCGGCCTGGAGAAGCTCTCGGACGTCCGCTTCTTCGTCGAAACCGATGTGAAGGACGCCCTGTTCGTGTTCGGCACGGGCTCGGCGGACGGGTTCGTGTCGAAGGTGGTCGGCGGTGACGGCCTCCAGGCCGGGTTCTCTTTGGGGCTGGGACTGTCCAACGTCGGCGGCGTCTATTTCAAGGGCGCGTCCGGACTGGTCATCCGCCTGCCGTTGCACCTGACCCTGGGGCCGATCGACCTCAACCACCTCAGCCTGGAGGCCGAGTTCAAGCGTGACGGCCTGAACGTCAGCGCGGCGACGGGGCTCACCGCCCGGCTCGGGCCGCTGGCCGCCGCTGTCGAAGACGTCGGCGTGCGCGCCCTGTTGGCGTTCCCTCCGGCCCGAGACGGCAACCTCGGTCCTGTCGACCTGGCGTTCGCCTTCCAGCCGCCGAAGGGCGTCGGTCTGTCGCTCGACGTCGGCGTGGTGAGGGGCGGCGGCTACCTCTTCATCGACCCCGACCGCGGTGAGTACGCCGGCGCCCTCGAACTGGCGCTCCTCGACGTGGTGACGATCAAGGCGATCGGCATCATCACCACCAAGCTGCCCGACGGCGGCAAGGGCTTCTCACTGCTGATCCTCATGTCCGTCGAGTTCGGCAGCGGGTTCCAACTCGGCCTCGGCTTCACCCTGTCAGCCGTCGGTGGTCTGATCGGCCTGAACCGGACGATGAACCTTCAGGCCCTGGCCGACGGTGTCCGCACCGGAGCCATCGAGTCGGTGATGTTCCCGCATGACATCATCGCCAACGCCCCGAAGATCATCAGCGACCTGCGCACGTTCTTCCCGCAGCGACAGGGGACGTTCCTGATCGGCCCGATGGTCAAGATCGGCTGGGGCACCCCGACACTCGCCAGCATCTCGCTCGGGATCGTCATCGAGATCCCGGGCGACATCGCCATCGTCGGGATGGTCAGGATCGCCATCCCCGCGGACGACGTCGCGGTGATCGTGCTCCAGGTCAACTTCGTCGGGGCCGTCGAGTTCGACAAGAAGCGCGTGTGGTTCTTCGCCTCGCTGTTCGAGTCACGCATCGCGTTCCTGACCATCGACGGCGAGATGGGACTTCTGGTCGCCTTCGGCGCCGACGCCAACTTCGTCGTCAGCGTCGGCGGCTTCCACCCGCGGTTCGCGCCCCCTCCGCTGCCCTTCCCCAGCCCCCAGCGCATCGCGGTCAGCCTGCTGAACTCACCGATGGCGCGGGTGCGTATCGAGGGCTACTTCGCCGTCACCTCCAACACGGTGCAGTTCGGTGCGCAGGCGGAGGTCTTCTTCGGCGTCAGCGGCCTCAGCGTGCAGGGCCATGTGGCCTTCGACGCCCTGTTCCAGTTCTCACCCTTCTACTTCGTCATCGACATCTCGGCCTCGTTCTCGGTGAAGGTCTTCGGGATCGGGCTGTTCTCGGTGCGCGTGAAGGGATTCCTGGACGGCCCGACCCCGTGGCACATGAAGGGGCACGGCTCGATCTCGCTGCTGTTCTGGGACATCGACGTCGACTTCGAGACCACCTGGGGCGAGCCCCGGCTCACCGAGATGCCCCCCGTCCCGATCAAGCCGATCATCACGGCGGAGTTCGGCAAGACCGAGAACTGGCGGGCGATCCCGCCGGCCGGGGTGAACCTGCTCGTGACACTGCGGAGCATCCCGGAATCGGAGCCGGGACTCGTGCTCCACCCGGTCGGGGTGCTCCGCTTCTCCCAGCGGGCGTTGCCGCTGGGGCTGACGCTCGACCGGGTGGGCGCGCAGAAACCCAGCGACTACCACCGGCTGTCGATCGACGTATCGGGTGGAGCGCTGGACAGGAAGGGCGACGCCTTCGAGCAGTTCGCCCCGGCGCAGTTCCAGAACTTCTCCGACGCCGACAAGCTCTCCAAACCGGCCTTCGCGCCCGAGCGGTCGGGCATCGACCTGTCCGCCGCCGGCACCGAGGTTCGCTCGGCCGTCATGGTGCGCCGCGTCGTGCGGTACGAGGAGATTGTCATCGATACCCACTACAAACGGTTCGCCAGACGCTTCCGGGGGTTCTTCGGAGTGCTGTTCGACTTCTTCCTGAACGGCGCCGCGGTGTCCAAGTGCGAGCTGTCACAGGCGGCGAAGGGCAGGCTGCAGCCCTTCACGGAGAAGATCGACGTCCAGGGTGAGACGTACAGCGTCGTCAACCAGGCCGACAACACCGCGTTCAACGCCGACGCGGCGGTGTTCCCCAGCGAGGCCGGCGCGCGGGAGTACCTGAACAGCCAGGTGGCAGCCGATCCGTCGCTGGCCGACACCATCCATGTGATCCCGACCTTCGAGGTGGTACCGGCGTGACGTCGCCACTGGGAACGTACTCGTTCCTCCCCTGGTTGCGCCTGGGCCTGGCCAACGAGATCCAGGCCCTCGACTTCGACCCCGCCGTCAAGGTCCGCGCCAAGGTCAACGTGAGACTGGACGTGAAGGGCGACAAGGTCACCGGTGGTACGGAGACCGTCGCCACCCTCGACCAGCCCGTGGCGCTGTTCGGGCCCGGTGACATCGTGGGCGTCGACCAACGCGCCATCTTCCGGGTCGAGCCGCGCGACTGGGTCACCAACTTCGAACCGAACTACCTCGCGGCCATGGAGTTCTACGACGAGGACCTGCCGTGGCGGTACACGCCCGCGGCGCCGGACGCCGCCACCGGCCGGCTGCGCCCGTGGCTGGCGCTGATCGTGCTGGAGGAAGGGGAGTTCGACGACGGACCCGACGTCAAGGACCGTCCGCTGCCCTACGTCACCGTGTCGACCCTGGCGCCGTTTCCCAAGGCCGACGAGTTGTGGGCGTGGGCTCATGTGCACGTCAACCGCAGCCTGGCGGCCGACGACACCGAGTTCGTGTCGAGGAACATGGCGGCGGTCATGCCCAGGTTCCTCGACGTGCTGAACGAGAACCCGGACCTGGCCTACTCGCGCATCGTGTGCCCGCGGCACCTCGAAGCCAACAAGGCCTACCACGCCTTCCTGATGCCCACCTTCGAGACGGGCCGGCGCGCCGGACTCAACCTCGACCTCGCCGACGTCGAGGCGACCAAATCGGCGTGGGATCCGACCGCCCGCCCCGAGGGCCAGTCGTTTCCCTACTACTACCGCTGGTTCTTCCGCACCGGCGACACCGGGGACTTCGAAGCCCTCGTACGGCTGCTGCAGCCCAAGCCCGTCGATCCGCGCGTCGGATTCCGCGAGATGGACCTGCTCGACCCCGGATCGGGCGTGCCCCGGCTCGACAAACCGGAGTTGGGCGGCATCCTCAAGCTCGGCGGCGCCCTGCAACCACCCGACCCCGTGCCGCCCACGCCACCCGACCCGCACGAGACGTGGGACACGCCGTTCCCACGCCCGCTCCAGACCGAACTCGCCCGGCTGATCAACCTCCCCGACCGCTACCGGGCCGAGGGCGAGCCCGACCCCGTCATCACCCCACCGCTGTACGGCACTTGGCACGCCATGACCAAGCGGGTGCTCGACCAGCGCGACGGCACCCCGATCACACCGGCCGAGACCTGGGTGCAGCGCCTCAACCTCGACCCACGGTTCCGCGCCGCCGCCGGCATCGGCACCCGAGTGATCCAGGACCAGCAAGAGAAGCTGATGGACGCCGCCTGGGAGCAGATCGGGAACGTGCTCGAGGCGCAACGCCGCATCCGGCTCGGACAGTTCGGCCTGCTGGTGTCGGGCATGTGGTACGACCGCCACCTCGTGCCCGCCGTCGGCGTCAGCCGCCAACAGGGCCTGCTGCTCATGGCGCCGCTCAACAAGCGGATCGTCCACGACGGCGCCACTCTGCACCATGCCTACGCCCAGAGCCTCGTCCAGCCGACCATGACCTCGACCGCGATGCGGCGCGTCGTGCGCCCGCGGGGACGACTGGTCCGATCGCTGCCGTTCGACGCCACCCTCATTCCGGGCCGGCTGATCGACCGGGTGAACCGGGGGGAGGTGTCAGCGGCACCGCCCAAGACCGCACCGCCGGGTGTCGTCACCAGCGGCGAGCTCGCCGAGCAGTGGCTGCCCCAGGGCGTGCCCGCGTTCGGCCTCGCCTGGTTGAGGCGGTTCGCGTTCCTGCCGCTCCTCGTGCTCCTGGCCGCCGTGGCCCTGGCACTCGTGCTGCTGTTGCTGCTGTTCCCGGTGGGCGTGGTGCCGGCCGTAGTGCTGGTTGCCATCGGCCTGTTCCTCCACCGCCGGCTCGGCCGCTGGCGGCAGGCCGTCCTGGCGGCGGAGCTGCTGGGGGAGGACCAGACCCCCGAGTCCGTCGACCGGCTCCCCGGCGCCCCCGACTTCGTCATCACGGAGCCGGGCTCCGGCTTCGTGCCGCACACCGGTGCCGCCGACAGCGTGGAGGCGGCCCGCTTCAAGACAGCGCTCCGGGACACGTTCGAGGGCCGCCGACTCAGCGACGCCGCCGGCCGGCCCCCCGTACGCGGCTCGCTCGACCTGGGTGCCAAGGCCGACGCCGGGCTGGACGCCATCCGCCCCTCGCGCACCATCCCGCGGCGCGTGATGGCCGGGATCTTCGTCCCACCCCGCATCCAGGACGACCTGGTGACACCGCCATCGGCGGCGTTCGTGGAACCGATGGCCTATCCCGTCATCGACGTGCCCATGTACGAGCCCTTGAAGGCCCTTTCGTCGGAACTGTTCCTCCCCAACATCAATCTGATCGAGCCGAACAGCGTCACCCTGCTGCAGACCAACCAGCGCTTCATCGAGTCGTACATGGTCGGCCTCAACCACGAGTTCGCACGCGAGCTGCTGTGGCGCGAGTACCCGACCGACCAGCGCGGATCGACCTTCCGGCAGTTCTGGGACGTCCGCGGGTTCTTCAACGCCGACAGCCTCGACGACGAGACCTTGAAGGAGAAGCTGCGCGACATTCCGCCGCTGCACACGTGGGCGCCCGACAGCGAACTGGGCGACCACGACAACCGCGAGGCGCCGGGCGAGAAGGAGGACGAGCTGGTGCTCGCCATTCGCGGCGAGCTGCTCAAGCGCTATCCCAACGCCGTCATCTACGCCCATCGGGCCTGCTGGCAGCGGAAGACGGTGACGGCGTCCGACGAGGACCTGGAGCCGTGCCGCCGATCGGGTGCCATCGACAACACCGTCGAGCGCCGCCTGGTCTCATTGACGCCCGAGGAGGAACTCAGCCCGCCCAAGAGCAAGGTGCTGACCCCCCTCTACGAGGCCAAGGTCGACCCCGACATCTACTTCTTCGGCTTCGACCTCACGGTCGACGAGGCCAAGGGCGAGGACGGCTTGGACCCCGAGGACGATCCCGGGTGGTTCTTCGTCATCAAGGAACGTCCCGGCGAGCCGCGCTTCGGCCTGGACGAGGACCTTCAGGAACCGGTCCAGGTGTGGAACGACCTGTCCTGGCCGAAGATCAACGTCGCCGACGGCCGGTGCATCGACATCGCGGCGGCACCGGCCACGCTGGCGGTGACCAGCCCCGGAACCGACGACGAGAAGTTCCCGCAGTTCGAGGACGACGCTCACGTGCAGTGGAGCCGGGCCGGCATGACATCCGCCGAGCTGGCCTACGTGCTGTTCCAGGCACCGGTTCTGGTCGCCTTCCACGCCTCCGAGATGCTCCCCGGAGGTAGGGCATGAGCACCTTCGACACTCTCCGCGAACAGCTGCGCCGGGCCCGGCAGTCACGCGACGGCGCCGATGCCGCCATCGAGGCGACCGGCGAGCAGATGAAGCGGCTGGCCCTGCGGGACGCACAGTTGCGGCGCGTCTTCGACGCCGACGATCCACAGCACAGCGCGGCCCGGGAGGCGCTGGGCAGGGAGCGGGCACGCCTCGACGCGGAGCTGGAGCGGCTGCGCGGTGAGCGGGCGGTGGCCGTCGCGGCCGAGCGGGAACTGGCCGAAGAGTTCGCCGTGTTCAGCGACCCGGTGACCGGCATCGGGCGGCTCGACGACTCGATCCCGATCCTGCTGATGCCGGTGCGGCTGGAGACGAGGTTCAGGAGGTCGGCCCCCGAGCCCGGCGCCGAACCCCGCGACGAGCTACTGGTGCGCGTCTACCCGGACGACTGCTGGATCGACACCTTCGATCCGGCCCTCACCACTTCGGAGTTCGAGGACGCCGGACGCTACTGGACCGCGATCTGGCAGGCGGGCGGAATCGAGGACCACGAGCGGGGCGCATGGCGGGCCCTGGCCTCGGCCCACGGATCGGGCCGGTCCGCCTGGATCGTGCGGCAGTACCGACCCGTCAACCTCCCTGCCAAACCCGCCAAGGCGAGCCCGCAGGACGTGATCCTCACCATCGTGGTGGACACGGCGCTGCCAGGAACCGAGCCGGACGCCGTCGCCGCGTACTGGACAGCCGTATGGCGGGCCGACGGCGAAGCCGCCGCCACGGCCGCCGCCCGCACCACACTGGTCGCGGCGGTCGGCGCCGCTCGTGCCGAGCACCTCGTGGCGACGACGGCGCCCGCCAACCTCGACGCTCCGCCGGCGGCGGGTTTCAGCAAACCCGATGTCACCGTCTCCGTCGCCTACCTGGAACTTCCTGCCGCCGACACGAAGCAGACGGCATGGGCCAGGCCCCCACGCGCGGACATCCTGCCCGACCGCTTCGTCTTCGTCGGCTACGACAGCGTCGGCGACGCCACTCCTTCCGTGGTCGTGGGCCGACCGGTCCCCTCCCCGTTGATCCTCGGGCCCGACCCCGGCGCCGCAGAGGCCGACCAGCTCCGCCTCGACGAGGACGGCAACCTCGTCATTCCCGACGAACTGCGGTGGATGGCCGACTTCGAGGAGGCCGTGTCCGTGGGCATGGGGATCGTCGTCGACCTCACGCCCGTCCAGGCGCGGCGCGGCTTCGACCGGGTGCTGGTGGTGGGACTGCGGATCAACGCCGACGAGAACGCGGCCAAGGCCGAGCTCGAAGAACTCCTTCGGCACCACTCCTACCGCCGCACCGGGTTGGCGGTCGTGCCCCAAGGCACGCCGACCAACAACACCGAGGACGTCGGTTCCGGACGCCCCCTCGACGATCCCGACGACGCCTTCGACGACCTGAAACAGCCGCTGTTCCCACACGCCAGGGACTGGCTGGACAAGAGCGACGGACAGTGGCTGGCCGAGCATCTGGGCATCGACCCGGCCGTGTTCGCCCATACGCACGCGGCAGGCGGGCGCGACCAAGCGGCGGCCCGCGCCATGAACACGGCACTGTGGCCGGCGACCCTCGGCTACTGGATGGAGACGATGCTGGCTCCCGTCTTCAGCGACGACGCGATCGAGGCGACCCGCGCGTTCTTCACCCGCTACGTCATCGCCGGCGGTGCCTGCCCGTCGATCCGGATCGGCGAGCAGCCCTACGGCATCCTGCCGACGACCGCGATCTCCCGCATGGCGTGGTTCGACCGCCCTGGCGGGATCGGCGTCACGGGGGCGGGTACGGGTGGTCCGACGGCCGACTACCTCCGGCGCCTGTACCCGGTCCTGCTCGGTATCGACCAGGACATCCGGACGAAGGTGGCCGATGTGGCCCACGTGGGCGGCAGCGGCGACCCCCACGCGATCCTGCTCGACATCCTCGGTCTGCACTCCGGCTCCGTCGAGTGGGCGCAGCGGTACGCGGAGAGCCTGAAGACGCTGTTCAACCGGCTCAACCTGCTGGGCCTCGGAGACTTCGCCGGCACCCTCCTCACCCGTCTCGAACGCGTGGCAGCCCGGCAGAAACTCGGCTCGCTCGGCTATGCCGGCGAGAAGGACCCGCCGATCCTCGACCTCTCGTTCTCCGGACGTCACAACGTCCTCAAGGGCGGCGTGGTCGACGACCGGCCCCTGTCCGAGACGGCCCCGATCCGCTCCTACACCGCCGACGGCGCCAACTACGTGCGCTGGCTGATCGACGCTGCCCGAACCTCGCACGATGCCCTGTACCAGGAGCGGGGCTTCGCCGGGGAGCAACAGCCCACGGCGATCATGTACCTGCTGCTCCGCCACGCACTGCAACTCGGCTACTCCGATGCCGGCATCCGGTTGTTCGAGTCGGCCGGGATCTACTCGCCCGAGAAGGTGCGGGCGGCCCGCAGCGACGACCCGTTCCTGCACATCCGGGACAACCGGCTCGACAGCGAAAGCCGCTACTTCCCCCTGTACACCGCGGCGCCCGCCATCACCGGCCATGCCGTCCAGCCGGTGCACGAGTACATCGCCGCCGGCCTCCCCACCGTGCTGTCCTCCTCCCACCTCCATGAGCAACTCAAGGCCCTGGAACGCCTGGAGGACCGACCGACGGCACAGCTCGAGCGCGTGTTCGCCGACCACGTCGACTGCTGCGGCTACCGGCTCGACGCCTGGCTGCTCGGCATCGTCAACGCACAGCTGGCTGCCATGCGCAACCTGCGGGACGGCTCGGAGGAACCGGCCCGCGAGGGCATCCATCTCGGTGGCTACGCCTGGCTCGAACCACTGCGGCCCGAAGGGAAGGTGCTGGAACCGGTCGAGCTGACCGACGACGACCTGAGCAAGGCCTTCGCCGGCACCCCGGCTCTCGTCCGCGACAGCACCAACCACGGCTACGTGCACGCCCCGTCACTCAATCACGCCGTCACCGCCGCGGTACTGCGCAACGGCTACCTCTCCAACTCCAGTCCCGCCAACCGCCGGACGATGGCGGTGAACCTCACGTCCGAGCGGGTACGGACGGCGCTGGCGATGATCGAGGGCATCCGCGCCGGGCAGAGCCTGTCCAGCCTGCTCGGCTACCAGCTCGAACGCGGCCTGCACGACCGCCACGGCCTCGCCGAAGTAGACAAGATCATCTACAAGCTGCGCAAGGCGTTCCCGATGCGCGCCGACCGTATCCAGTCCACCCGGACGCAAGAAGGCGTGTCCATCGAGTCCATCGAGGCCCGCAACGTCGTCGACGGCCTCGCCCTGGTCGAGCACATGACCGCGACGGACACCTTCACCTACCCGTTCGGCAAGGGTGACATGCTGCTGCCCCTATCACCCGCCGAGCAGGCAGCCATCGACGCCGAGGCCGACCGTCTGCGCGAGGCCCACGACGCCATCGCCGACCTCGCCCTGTCGGAAGGCGTGCACCAGGCCGTGCTCGGCAACTACGACCGCGTGGCATCCACCTACGACGCCTACGCGCGCGGCAGCTTCCCTCCGGAGCCCGAAGTCGTCCGCACGCCCCGCAACGGGCTCGGCCTCACCCACCGGGTCGCTCTGCACCTGGAGCCCGGGGTCAGCGCGACGAACTCGCCCGTACCGGGGGTGCCGATGACGCCACGCGCCCAGGCCGAGCCGGCGCTGAACAGCTGGCTGGCGGGCGTCCTGCCGCCACCCGTGGACGTGGGCTGCGCGGTGACGTTCCGATCCGCCGCGACCGGCACCACCGTGACGAAGGAGGTGACCCTCGATCAGGTCGGCCTCCAGCCCGCCGATCTCCTCGTCGTCGTCCGCGACGACCGTGAGCAGGCGATGGCCGAACTCGACGACCGCATCGTGCAGGCGGTGGAGGCCGCCTTCGACCCCCGGCCCGATGTACCCGTCTCGATCGAGTACATGAAGCGGCCGTCGGCGCCCTTCAGCGTGTTCGAGCTGCTGCCCCTGGTCCGGAATCTCCGCCAACTGACCACCAGGTCTAGGGCATTGCGGCCGTCCGACCTGACCCTCATGAACGAGGCCAAGGAGGACACCAACCGCGGACCGGTCGCCGACAAGTCCCGACTCGACGTCGTCCGCGCCTCGATGCAGACGCTCCGTGACGACCTCGCGTCGTTCCTGCCCGGCCTCGAAGGCCCGTTGGCCGATCTGGCACACCGCAAGACCGAGATCCTCACCGACGTGGACACCTACGCCGCCGACCTCATGGCACTGCTGTCGCGCGCCGCCCGCTTCGCCGTCCCGCAGGCCGGGTGGGGCTTCGCCTACGACTTCCGGCGGCGCGCCTTCGCCGCCCTCCTAGAGCAATGCGCCGCGCTGGTGAAGCGTTGGGACGATCGTCTCACCGAGTTCGACACTGTCGTCGCCGCCTCGCACACCGCCGCCACCGACGACGAAAAGCTCGCGCTCCTCGCCCAGGCCGAACGTGCGATCTCCACAACGGCCACCTCGCCACTGCCGACACCCGCCGCTTACGAGAGCAACCTGGTCAACGTCAAGCGCCCCGCCTTCGACGCCAGGCGGCAACAGTTCGCCGCCCTCGCCGCGACGCAGCGCCGGACCGTCGCCCGGCTCCTCGCCGACGTCAAGGCCCTCCAGATCTCGGACTTCGACCTCGTGGCGTTCGACCTCACCGCGCACGAGGACGAGATGGTGAGATTCACCCAGGACGCCGTGCGGGTGGCCACCGTAGTCCAGGCCGAGCTGGACCGGCGCCTGAGGTCGGCGCAGGACCGCTTCGACGAGCACGACGGCTCGTCGAAGGCGGCCACCCGCCTCGCCGCCCTTGCGGACGCCGCCCGAGCGCTCCTCGGTGAGGACTTCCAGATCTACCCCGAGTTCAGCCTGGCGACAGCGCAGGGCGACGAGCTGGCCAACGCCGTGGCAGCTTCGACGTCGGGGGAGTTGTTCGCGTATCTGACGCACCCCACCGATCCGGAGCGCCCGCCCGTCGACTTCCCCGTCGACTTCCCCGTCGACGACTGGCTCTATGGGATCGCCCGGGTGCGTGAGAAGTTGCACGCCTGGGAGCAGGTGGTGATGTTCGCCGGTGCCCTCCAGCGCCCCGAGCCCGAACTCCTCGCCGTCCAGCTGCCGTTCACCGCCGACGACCGGTGGATCGGCCTGGACTTCCCGGCGTCGCTCACCCTCGACGGCGACCGCCTCCTCTACACCGCCCACCATGCCGTCGCCTTCGACAAGACCGCCCGGCAATGCGGCCTGCTCCTGGACGAGTGGACCGAGACCATCCCTGTCGAGAGCGTCGACACCGGCATCGTCTTCCACCACGACCGGCCCAACTCCGAGGCGCCCCAGGCCATGCTGCTCGTCACACCGACCGCCTTCCGGGGCCGCTGGCGCTGGGACGACCTGATCGACGCACTGAACGAGACGCTCGACCTGGCCAAGAAGCGGGCGGTCGAACCCGCCGACCTCGACGGCTCGCCGTACGCCCCCTTCCTCCCGGCGACCGTGCTCGCCACCCAGGTACAGCAGTTGACGATCGCCGCCGACTTGGCCCTCAACAACAACATCGCCGTCCGGGAGACATGATCGACGTGGCCTCTTCCTTCCGCACGCCCGACCTGGCCGCCGTCGTTCTCGGCAAGTCGAAGGCGGGGATCACCCTCTGGAACCGGCTGGAGGGTCGGCCGCGCACGGAGGCCTTCGACCGGGCGCTGCGCGCGGAAGTCCGCGACCCCTTGTGGTTCCTGACACGCCAGTGGCAGATGGGAGAGTTCCGGGGGGACGACGCAGGCTCGCCGATCTCCGTGAAGGTGCGGCTGGAAACGACGAAACTGCAGAAGTACCAGGCGGCGAGCGGGCCGGTGGAGCCGTACAGCGACGCGATCCCGCTGGAAGCGCACGCGGAGCGGATGCCGCTGCGGTTCTCCCAGCGCGCCCGCCCCGATGCCGAACCCCACCGCATCGCCCTCGACATCCGCCTCCTCATGGGCCGGCAGTGGCTGAAGATGATCCGGGGCGTCGCTCCGCCCGCGGCGGCGCAGGAGTTCCTCGCACGCTATCCGGTGCACGAACCCGACCCCACCGACCCACTCGACACCCCCACCTGCGCTCACGCCGACGCATGGTCGAACTTCGCGGCTGTGGCGGGCCGACGGATGGACGGCGCGCTCCTCTACTTCCACCTGGTGGACGGGGCGGCGAACCACGCATCCGACGGCATCGCCTCGCTGGCCGGGATGGACGCGCTGATCGACCCGATCGCGGCACGCTTCGTGGCCTGGTTCGAACGGCTCGTGTACCAACCCGAAGGCACGGGCGCATGGGAGAGCGATCGCCTGGAGTACCGGTTCGCCACGTCTGCACCTGAGGCCGAGGGCGAGAAGGTGCTCGTGGCCGAGCAGTACTTCCAAGGGCACCTCGACTGGTACAACTTCGACGTCGACCCGCAATCCGGGACCCTCGGCGAGCCCGACCCGCAGGCCGAGCCTCCCGTACGGACCACGCTGACGATGCTGCCGACGCAGGCGACGTTCAACGGCATGCCCAACACCCGATGGTGGCGGTTCGAGGACAGCCGTACCAACTTCGGCGACATCAAGCCGGACACGACCGACCTGGCCAAACTGCTCCTCATCGAGTTCGGACTCGTCTACGCCAACGACTGGTTCGTCGTGCCGTTCACCGTGCCTGCCGCCGGCATCGCCAGCGTGCGCGGTATCGCCGTGACGAACGTGTTCAACGAACGGACATGGATCACGGCGGCCGGCGCGGGTGACGACGAGGACCGCCAACGCTGGGCGATGTTCCTGCTGTCCACACGAGGCGACGCCCGCACGCCCGCCGACCTCAGCCTCGTCATCCCGCCCGCGGCGCAGAAAGTCCTCGAAGGCGACCCACTCGAAGAAGTCCTCCTCGCGCGGGACGAGATGGCGAACATGGTCTGGGGCATCGAGCGCACCGTGCCGATGCCGTCGGGCGAGCCGAAGGACGGCCGCGAGGCCGCCTACCAGACACGCGACTTCTACGAGCGGGAACTTGAGCGCGTCCTCGGCGTTCCGCCGCAGCCGGTGGCGCCCGCGGAAGGCGCGAAAATCCGCTACAAGGTGATGAGTTCGGTCCCCGAGAACTGGATCCCGATGATTCCCGTCCACAAGGATGGCGACAACCGCGAGGTCCAGCTCCAACGAGCGGTGATGCTCCGGATCATGGAGGGCGACACGAACCCCACACCGGAGCCTGTCCGGCCGCGCACCTCACTCCTGCGCGAGGGGCTGGAAGGCGCCCAGCAGGTGGGGTACAGACTGCACGAGGAAGAGGTGCCGCGGGCCGGTGTCCGGGTCACCCAGAGCTTCCAACGCACCCGATGGAGCGACGGGCGAGCATGGGTATGGCTCGGGGTACGCAAACAGACCGGACGAGGCGAGGGGTCCAGCGGCTTGACGTTCGATCAGATCGTCGACATCCCGCCGCAGTCGTGACGGGCCCAAACGCCGTCCGCAGCGCGCCGGAGGCAGACTGACCAGCCCTGCGGATGGCGGGTGCGTACGCATACGCTGAGCCCGTCCGTACTACCTGGGAGAGTCATGACAAGTAGGTTCACGGAACTGGCCGTTGACTGCCACGATCCGGAGGGACTGGCGGCCTTCTGGTGCGAGGTCCTGGACTTCAAGGTGATCGACCGGAGCGAAGGCAAGGTCGAGATCGGCTCCTGGGTGCCGACCGTTGAAGAGGTTCGGGCCCGCCAGATGCCGCCCACCCTGCTGTTCGTACGGGTACCCGAGGGCAGGACCTTGAAGAACCGGCTTCACCTCGACGTCAGCCCGATCGACCGCAGCACAGAGGACGAGGTGACCAGACTGATCGGCCTCGGGGCCACCAAGGCGGACGTGGGCCAGGGCTCGGACTCCAACTGGGAGGTCATGGCAGACCCGGAGGGCAACGAGTTCTGTGTCCTACGCACCCTGGCGCCGTAGAACCAGACCGCGAGTGGCCACCGACTTGACCATCGCCTCGCGGTGATGAGCCCATCCGGGAACCATGTCGCGATATAGCGCTAGTCTGCTCCCTGAGACGCTGCTGCCTGCGTCACGCAAAGAGGTTCAACAGGAGGGGGACGGAAGCATGTCGGGAGAGATTTCGCCCACCGGGAAGGGCTCAGGCCCCGGCCTCGACCCGTCGCCTGAGCTGCGAGCCTCTCACGCGGACCGGGACCGGGTGGTGGACGTGCTGCGTATCGCGGCGGGGGACGGCCTGCTGACCGCGGAGGAGTTGGACGAGCGCCTGGAAGTCGCCCTGTCGGCGCGGACGTTGAGCGAGCTGGCCGTGCTCACCGCCGACCTGCCGGCCGTGTCGACCGCCGACGGTGTCGCGGCAGAGGTGGCGGAGCCCAAGGACGTCGTCAGGATCGATCAGGTGTTCAGCGGCGCGGTCGAGCGCACCGGCCGCTGGGTGCTGCCGCGGCGGCTTGAGCTCGCGGTGACCTGGTGCGACGTGACGCTCGACTTCACCGAGGCGGTGATCACGCAGGACACCCTGCGGATCGATGTGGCCATGGCGGGGAAGAGCCTGACGCTGGTCACGAGGCCGGGCGTCGAGGTCGATGTCGACGGCCTGGCCCTGCTCCACTGCAAGCTCAAGCAACGCCACGTACGGGCGTCCCCGGACACGCCGGTCACGCTGCGCGTGGAGCTGGTCGGTCAGAAGGCCCACGGCAAGGTGGTGGTGCGGCCCCCGCGTCGGACGCTGTGGCAGTGGCTGCTGCGCAGGCCCGCGTCCCTTCCCGCAGGTGGTTGATCCCACCGTCGTGAACTGCCGGCCGGGCGGGAGCCGAGGTCCCGTGGGCCGCCGACCTCGTCGTGGAACCGGCCTGCGTGGGTCAGCGTCCCTCCAGGAGTCAGCAAGATCGACGCCACTGGAGGACCTGCCCGTGACGAGCAAGGCCACCCGCTACCTCTATCTCACCCGGCACGGCGAAGCCACGTCGGACGAGAGCCGGCTGACGGACGCGGGCCGCCGCCAGGCCGCCCTGCTCGGGGAGCGGCTCCGTGGGGTCCCGTTGACGGCGATCCACCATGGGCCACTCGCCCGCGCCGAACAGACCGCCCGGCTGGTCGGCGAAGAGCTCGACGGCATCCCCCTACGAAGCTCCAGCGCGGCCGGCGACTACATTCCCTACCTGCCGACACGCGAAGAACTCCCCCCAGAGGCAGCCGATACCTGGGTCAAGTTCCTGGATCAGTTCCCTGCTGAGGAGCGCGAGCAGGGACCCGCGCTCGCGGCGGCGGCGCTCGCGCAGTTCACCGGCCCCGTCCCCGGCGACGAGACGCGCCACGAACTCGTCATCACCCACAACTTCCTCGTCGGCTGGCTCGTCCGAGCCGCCCTCGCCGCGCCGAAGTGGAGATGGCTGGGCATCAACCACGCCAACGCCGCCCTGACCGTCATCCGATACGCGCCCGACCGCCCCCCGTCGCTCCTCCTCTTCAACGACACCCGTCACCTCCCCGCGGAGCTCCGCTGGACCGGCTTCCCGCAGGAACTCCATGTCTGAGGCAATTCGCTTGCCCTAGTCACGGGTCGACGCTGAACTGTGGCCGGACTTCACGAGTCGTGGTGCGGCACCCGAGGAGGCAGCGGCATGCCGCGTTCGGACGCTTCCCGGAAACCCCGATCGACGGCGGCGGACTCGGGTGGTCGACGCTCGAAATGGACCGCTGCCGGCTCGCCCTGACGTCGGACGGACGGCCCGTCGGCACCGCCGCCACGCACTCCTTCGAGCTCATCCCGGCCCAGGGGGTGACCGCCGTACTGCGCGCCCGCGGCCAGCTCTTCTCCGTGCTGCTGGCCTCCGAGGCCCCGATCTACGGCAGGTTCGGCTACGGACCGGCGGCCTGCACGGCGCGGCTGAAGGTGCGGCGCCACGAGGCCGCCCTCGCCGCTCCCCGGGCGAGGGGAGTGACCCAGGCTCCAGCGACGGGCCCGGACGACGGCTCGGTCGAAGTGCTGCGTAGGGCCGAGTGCGGTGAGATTCTGGAAGAGGTCTACGACCGGTAGCGCCGCGGTCATCCCGGCGCGCTGTCCCGGCCGCACCGCTGGTGGGCCTTGCGCGCGGGGCAGCCCCTGATCTCGCTGGCGCCGCGGTACATCGCTGTCCACCGGGACGTCGACGGCGTCCCGGGGACGGGTACGCCAGTTGCTCGATCGAGTCCGGCACCATGACGGTCGACGAGACCGTCGCCACCGACGACGCCGTCTTCACGGTCCCGCCCGACCACCCGCTGCGCCGGCAGTTCGCGAACTTCCGCGCCGCCGAGGTGAGCGGCGACACTGACTGGCTCTGGGTACGGCTGCTGGACGTCCCGCGTGCCCTGACCGGGCGCGGTAGGCTCACGGACGGCGAACTCGTCCTCGATATCGACGACCCGTTCCTCAATGAACACAGCCGCTACCTGCTGACCATCCGGGACGGTAAGGCCGACTGCGTCCCAACGGACCGACAGCCCGTCCTGTCCCTGGACATCAGACACGCGGGCCCGGCCACCCGCGCCGACACCCTCTTCCGCACCGAACGCTCCCCACACTGCCTGAACTGGTTCTGACCTCGCTCGTACACCGTGCACAAGTCTTCTTCGGGGGCTACTCGTTCGGCCAACGCGTCTCCTGGGTGGCGATCATCTTTGTGAGCTGCTGAGGTACGGCTGCCTTGGCGTAGGGAGTGCGCGGGGCGTGCAGACCAGGGCGGTCCGTGCTTCCACGCGCTGGTGGATTTCACTCGGTCAGGTGACGCATTGAGCGGACTCGGAACCAATGCCGCGTCATAATCCGTGCTTTGTGTTTGTTCGTTGGCGCGTGCCGCTATGCGGCCGGCCGACAGGCGGGACCTTTTATGACTGAGAAAGGCGTCATGTCGATACGGAAAGACCGTAAATGGGCGCGCCGCGTGCTTGTTGCTGTATCCGTCGCTGCTCCCGGTGTCACGTTCCTGTGCGGCACACAGGCGGCGCGGACGCATGGAGCGGCCAGGATCACCTTCATTGTGATCGGTGTGCTGTCGACGGTGGTGACTCCGTTTGTGGCGCACAGGGCACAAAAGCGGGACCGGACGGCGACTGTGGTGGAGATCGAGGCGGCGAGCGCAGCGGTCGCTGACCATCTGGGGCTCATGGTGACGGTGCCGGGCGAGCGCACGAAGTACTGCGCGAAGATCGAGTCCAAGCTGGTCCAGCGGCTTGCTGACCATGCTGCGCCCAAACAGGCCCGATGCAGCTATTACGCGCTGACGCCCTCCGGGCAACTGGAACTCGCCGAAGCCACCTTCAACGCGGCACCCCGCTCGTTCGACCCGAGCGTGGAGAGGCAACTGCTGAACCTGGACCGCATCCGCTACGTACCCGACAACCAGGACGACGATGACGTCAAGGTCAGTCTGGGGGGAGGGCATCGCTCGGTGGTGGTCGCCCCCGTCTGTGCAGGCAGTCAGCCGCAGGGCGTCCTGGTGATCGACGCCCCCCGTAAAGGATCTTTGAATAAGGCGACGGTACGGGAGTCCTACGTACGAGCTGTGGCCAGTCTGCTGGGAACAGCGGGTGCGATGAAAGCGGAGCCAACCGTGCCACCCGTGATTCCAGGACAACCGGGTGGTGAGCCGGACGGTGAGAATACCGCTACTTCGGGTAGAGAAGGCTGAGAGGTGCAAATAGGAGTGAGCGGCGATATCGACACCTACGCTGACGTCACGACCGCACGACTGGGGGGACACCATGGGCACTCCTGACGGTGACATTATCGAATCAGGCCGACGGTGGATGGCGGGCGAAGTGTCGGACGACGAGTACTTCTCCAAGGTCGCTCAGTCGGCCATGGCGCACCCCGCCCATGACTGGAGGGACCGGGTGCTGGCGTTGGTGGCGGCGGTGTTCAAAGCACGCAGCACCTGACCGTGGCGTCGGCTGGTCCTGACGGCGCCCAACGTCAGGTGCCGGAGCATCCGTATGCGGGTTCTCGGGGTGTGGCCTCGCGGTGGTGACGGACAGTCAACGTCCTGCCACCGTTGTACCCGAGATGTGCCAAGATCAGCGCGTGGACCAAGATCGGGTGACTCTGCGTCAGCTCAAGCTGGGCGACTGGCAATCGGTGCACTCCTGGGCCGGCCTTGAGGAGGCCTGCCGGTATCAGCCTTGGGGCCGAACAGCGAGGAGCAGACGCGCGCGTTCGTGCAAGTCGCCGTCGAGGCCTGGTCGCACGCCGATCAGAAGAGATTCGCCTACATTGCTCGGTTCGACGATGAACTCGTCGGCATGGGGGAGTTGCACGTTCGTAGCCGTCCGCAGCGTCAGGGCGAGATTGCATGCATCGTGCACCCGAGGGTCTGGGGGCGTGGCGTGGGCACGGCGATCGGGCGACAGCTGCTGGCGCGGGGGTTTGAGGGGCTCGGGCTCCACCGGATCTACGCGACCTGCAAACCCACGCAATCGCGCGTCGTCTCGGGTGCTCGGCAAGCTCGGTATGACGTATGAGGGGCGGCATCGGCACACCGCGTTGATCCGGGACGGCTAGCGGGACTCCGAGGTCTTCAGCATCCTCGAAGAGGAGTGGCTCCCGGAGCCTCGGTGAAGGTGCCTGGCCCGCAGGTCCCCTGCGGTGGTGCTGAGGTGCGATCTGGATTCTCTCGGAGTTCGGCGGTCCGCG
This sequence comes from Streptomyces cinnabarinus, assembly GCF_027270315.1. Classification (NCBI taxonomy): domain Bacteria; kingdom Bacillati; phylum Actinomycetota; class Actinomycetes; order Kitasatosporales; family Streptomycetaceae; genus Streptomyces; species Streptomyces cinnabarinus. Next base: position 8,931,365 of record NZ_CP114413.1, read on the forward strand.
GATGTCGAGAACGCGCCGGCGGCTCCGTCCCAGGGACATCAGCGGCCACCAGCGGCCGTACGAGGAAGAGGGAGAAACCGGCATGGCGATTCAGCGGATGGACAATGTGGGCATCGTCGTCGACGACATGGACGCCGCTATCGCGTTCTTCGTGGAGCTCGGTTTGGAGCTGGAGGGCCGGACGGAGGTCGAGGGCCTCGTCGCCGATCAGTGCACCGGACTCGACGGTGTGCACTGCGACATCGCGATGGTCCGTACTCCGGACGGTCACAGTCGGCTCGAGCTGGCGAAGTACCGCAGCCCGGCGGCTGTCAGCGCCGGGCCGCGCAACCAGCCGCACAACATCCTGGGCACGCATCGCGTGATGTTCGCCGTCGACGACATCGAGGACACCGTTGCCCGACTGCGCCCGCACGGCGCCGAACTCCTCGGCAAGATCGCCCGGTTCGAGGACAGCTACCTGCTCTGCTACGTCCGCGGCCCGGAGGGCATCATCATCGGACTGGCCCAGCAACTGCGCTGAGGAGGAGCAACCGAACCACGCACCAGTGGGTGTGTGCGTGCCTGTCGGCGGGCGTGAGGGGTCAGCTTTGGCAGGCGCATCCGGCGGCGTCCTTGGCCGCGCTGACGGTGGTGAACGGGTCGGTCGCCTGCTCGGCGGGGGTGCAGCAGGCGGTGACGCCGCAGCAGGAGCCGTCGGAATCGGAAGCAGACGTTGCGGGGGCGTCTGTGGTGGGCTTCGTGGCGCGGACGATGGCGGAGTGCATGCCGTCGGCGACCGGGTGGGTCGGGGTGATGTCGATGTCCGTGAAGCCGGCCGCCTCCAGTCCCGCGCGGTATTCGGCGAAGGACAGCGCGCCGGCGATACAGCCGACGTAGTCGCCGCGCTCGGCCCGCTGGTCTGTGGTGAGGGTGTCGTCGGCGACGACGTCGGAGACGCCGATCCGGCCGCCGGGTCGCAGGACGCGGAAGGTCTCGGCGAACACGGCGGGCTTGTCGGTGGACAGGTTGATCACGCAGTTGGAGATGACGACGTCGATCGTGTTCGCGGGCAGCGGGACGGCTTCGATGGTGCCCTTGAGGAATTCGACGTTCGTCGCGCCGGCCTTCGCCGTGTTGGCGAGGGCCAGGGCGAGCATCTCGTCGGTCATGTCCAGCCCGTACGCCTTGCCGGTCGGGCCGACGCGGCGGGCCGAGAGCAGGACGTCGATGCCGCCCCCGGAGCCGAGATCGAGGACGCGCTCACCTTCGCGGAGTTCGGCTACGGCGGTGGGGTTGCCGCAGCCGAGTGAGGCGGCGACGGCCTCGGCGGGCAGGGCATCGCGCTCGTCGGCGGCGTACAGGGTGGAGCCGAAGTTCTCGTCGACCTCGACCGGCTCGGGCCCGCAACAGGCGCTGCCGCCCTCGGTGACCTTCACGGCCGCCGCCGCGTACCGTCGGCGGACGGACTCTCGCAGGTCGGTGGTCTGCTCGTTCATTTCACACTCCCATGTGGCGGGGCATGGCAAGGCCCCGGAACGTCTTGTATTGACGTTCTTCAATTCAACCTTGCGCCTTGAATTGAAGAATGTCAACATAGAGGTATGTCGAAGCAAGAGCTTGAGGTGATCGGCCAGGACGCAGCCTGCTGCCCTGGCCTGTCGGCTGCGCCCCTGGACGAGAACCAGGCCGCCGACCTGGCGAAGGTCTTCAAGGCTCTGGGCGATCCCGTCCGACTGCGTCTGATGTCGATGATTGCCTCCCGCGGCCAGGGCGGAGAGGTGTGCGTCTGTGAGCTGACTCCGGCCTTCGACCTGTCCCAGCCGACCATCTCCCACCACCTCAAGCTCCTGCGCCAAGCCGGGCTGATCGACTGCGAGCGTCGTGGCACATGGGTCTACTACTGGGCGCTCCCCGGCGTCCTGGACAACCTCGCCGCGTTCCTGACCGCCACCCGACCCGCCGGAGTCACCGCGTGAACGCACCGCTCGGCCGCCGTGTCGCCGCCGAGGCGATCGGCACCGCGCTGCTGGTGACGGTCGTGGTCGGCTCCGGTATCCAGGCCACCGACCTGACGCACGACGTCGGTGTGCAGCTGCTCGCCAACTCGCTCGCCACGGTCTTCGGCCTGGGCGTGCTCATCCTGCTGCTGGGGCCCGTGTCCGGTGCGCACTTCAACCCGGCCGTCACGCTGGCCGCCTGGTTCACCCGCCGTCGTGATCCGGATGGTCTGGCCCTGCGGGACGTCGCCGCATACCTACCCGCCCAGATCGCCGGTGCGATAGGCGGCGCGGTCCTGGCCGACGCGATGTTCGCCAAGCCACTGGTGAAGTTCTCCACCCACGACCGGTCCGCCGGGCACCTGCTGCTGGGCGAGGTCGTCGCAACGGCCGGGCTGATTCTGCTGATCCTCGGCCTCAGCCGGATCGGCCGCGCCGCCCTCGCCCCGGCTGCGGTTGCCTCCTACATCGGGGCCGCGTACTGGTTCACGTCCTTCGCGAATCCGGCGGTGACCATCGGCCGGACGTTCACCGACACCTTCGCCGGCATCGCCCCTGCCTCCGTCGCCCCGTTCATCGCGGCCCAGTTGCTGGGAGCCGTGGTCGGGCTGGGGGTCGTCGTGCTGGTCTACGGCCGCTCTGCTCACGCCCCGGAAGGGGTCGTCGTCCCGCACGGCGATCCGAAACCCGCTGTCTCCTGACCGATCCGCTACGCCGAGAAGGCCCCTGCTCATGAGCTCTTCCACCGCGCCGCGTCCGTCGGTCCTGTTCGTCTGCGTCCACAACGCCGGCCGCTCCCAGATGGCCGCCGCCTTCCTCACCCACCTCGCGGGCGACCGCATCGAGGTCCGCTCCGCCGGCTCGGCTCCCGCGGACACCGTCAACCCCGCCGTGGTCGAGGCGATGAGCGAGGTCGGCATCGACATCTCCGCCGAAACCCCGAAGATCCTCACGGTCGAGGCCGTCCAGGCATCCGACGTCGTCATCACCATGGGGTGCGGCGACACCTGCCCCGTCTTCCCTGGCAAGCGCTACCTCGACTGGCAGCTCGACGACCCGGCCGGGCAAGGCGTTGACGCCGTACGCCCCATCCGCGACGCGATCGAGACCCGCGTCCGGGCGCTGATCTCGGACGTGGCGCCGGGCTGACGGGCAGGCCCCTTCGCTCCGCTCGGCGGCGCGGCACGGGCGCGGTACGCGGCCACACCGCTATGACTCCGCCCCCTGGGGGGCGCCCATGCTGCGTGGGCCGCAGATCGCGCCTGGAACACCGTCGCGGTTGGTTACTGTGCATCAATGTCGAACACGCGCACGCATGGCGCCTATCGGACGGGCGGCCTATGGGCCGCGGCGGGACTGTCGTTCGTCGCCCTGGTCGTCGGCTCAGGGGTCGCCCTGATCGGCATGCTGGAGTTCGACGAGCGGTGTATGCAGGGTCTGACGCGGGGGCCGGGCCGACTCCTGCGGGTGCGCGACCAGGCATTTCCCCCCGCCACCATCTGCGAGTTCGAGAACGGGGAGGTCGCCTCGATCGGCGGCCGGGGAGTCCTCGGTGTGCTGCTCTGGGGCGTTCTGCTGGTCCTGGTCGTGTCGCTGATCGTGGCGCTCGTGGCGGAATGCTTCGAGCCGCGACTCGGCGGCGATCTGGTGGTGCCGATGTCCAGGGTGGAGAAGCTCCGCCGCACGGGGGCGGCGTTCTTCGTGATCGGTTCCGTGTTCCTCATGTTCTACGTGCTGGTCGGCTGGAAGCTGTTCGCGGGGCCGTCGTCGGCCTGCTCGGTGGGGGCGGACTGGGGGACCCAAGCGCCGAAGACGCTGGAGTACAGCTTGTTTCCGCCGCGCGCGACCTGCCAGTACACAAGTGGCCTGACGCGGAAGATGATTCCCGACTGGATGGCGTCGCTTGCGGTGGAACTGGCCGTTCCCGCGCTGCTGGCCGGAGTCGGCTTCGCCCTTGCCCTGCGGCGGTGGAACGCGGAACGGCGGGCGGTGCGGTGACGGCTTGGCCGGGGGATGCCGCGCGGGCATGCCCCGGCCGTCACGACGTGAGCGCCGGTCCGCCTTCCGCGCGCCCCCGCGTGAGGCGGACCGGTCCGGCGAGGCACACGACGGGTGGAGGCAGAAGCTGGTCGCGGCCGTAGCCGAGTGCGTCGCTCAGTCGCAGCAGTCGCAGCAGCACTTGCACGGGTTGCAGCAGCCGCCGCCACCGCAGCAGCCGTCACCCGAATCGCCACCGGAGCCACCGGACCCCCGACCGCCTCCACCCGAACCGCCCGAACCGCCGGAGTAGCCGCCCGAGTTGCCGCCGCCCGAACCGCCGGACCAGCCGTCGCCTCCGGAACCATCGCCCCTGGAGCCGTCCCGGCCGGAACCGTCCCGGCGGAAGTTGCCGCTGCCCTCGCCGGACTGCCAGGGCTCGAAGTCATCCGGGCCCTCGTCCTCGTTGCAGGTGCAGCAGTTGAAGCACAGCCTGCAATCGCGGCACAGCTGGCGCCACTGGCCACACCGCCGGCACTCGTCCTCGGAGGGCCGACCCGACGCCATCGTCGCGCCTTGCGGGCCCGCGTCCGTCAGGGCCCTGACGCCGCACTCCGTGCCCGTGCCCGTGCCGGTCCCCGGGAGCGTGTCCGCCGTCGTACGGCGTCCCAGCCAGGGCAGGACACGCGGGCCCCGTGCCTGGGGGCGGTGCTGGTGGTGGCGGTGCCGGGGGTCGAAGACGCGGTCGACGGCACGCTCCAGCTCGCCGCCCAGCAGCGCCCGTGCCAGCCGCCCGTCGACGAACTCGGCGTCGGACAAGGCGAGTCGGATGCCATGGACCGCGTCGTCGCAGAGCCGACGGACCTCGGTGCGGTCGGCGCCGGTCGCCGTGACCGGGTTCCACGCGCCGGTCGCCTCGTCCGCGTCCAGGTCCTCCACCGCGTCGAGCAGATGCGCCAGGCGACCGAACAGTCGCCCGGCCTCCGCGAGCGGCTCGGCGTTGCCCGGGCGGCCGGCGAGCACCGCGGTGTGCGCGAAGGCCGCGGCGGTTGCCGTCTCCGTAGGTTCCGTGACCGCCAGCAGCGAGTCGCCGAGACTCGTCAGCCGTTCGATCTCCGACTGCCGTTCGACCGCGCCGAGCAGTACGGCCGTGTCGAAGCCGATCCGTTCGCCGCCCGCGGCACCCGCACGCTCCCAGCCGTCGGCGATCCTGCGCGCCGCCAGCGTCACCGGGCGGCGGCCCAACAGGCCGTCGCCGTCGGCCACATGGTCACGCACCTTCGCCGCGGCCAGCACCAGCGACACCGTCGCCGCCAGCCGGGCGCCCTCACCCTGCGCCACGTCCGCCGACCGCATCCCGCGCAACGGACACGGACCGGCGCCTCGCCGCCAGTCGCCGGAGCGCTCGGACTGCGCCTCGGTCAGCACCGAGACGATCAGGCCGTCGTAGTTGGTGGCCACCCGGGCGAACTGCCCGTACTCGCCGCGCAGCGCCAGGCACAGCCCGCACAGATGCGCCATCCACTCCGTACGCATGCCCTCGCCCAGACGATGACGACAAGGCCTGATGATTCCGAACACCGAAGTTCTCCCCCGTAGACACAACTGCCATGGCACAGCAGGACGGGCGTCGCCGCACATGCGGCACGACCACGCGGAACGCAGCAACTGGCGGTCACCCGTCGGGCGACATGTTAGAGCCTGTCCGTACAAGCGTTTGTCCTGCGGTCCAGATCTACCGCAGGGCCGTTCCGAGCCACTCGGCCGCCTCTTGCGGGACCTCATGGGTGTCGACTCCCAGGACATGGATCCTCCCGAGTGCGCCCCACGGCCCACTGACCTGGAGAACTCGCCGGGAGTGCCCGCCGGGACACGGGTGGACGATCACCGCACGCGGATCGGTGCTCGCGGCGTATCCGGCACCGTAGGTGAGGAGCTGGTGGACGTCGGCGGCTCCGACGCGGTGACGGTCGTAGCGCTTGTACTTGGCGTCCACCGGCAGCAGCGTGGGGTCGGACGAGTCGTGCCCTGGAAGGCTGAGCAGGACGTCCGGCCGGAAGGTCGAGGTGCTGCCGAGGTCGCCCTGAATGGTGATGCCCGTCGGGCCGTTGGGGAGGGCGCGCCCTGGCTGCGGGGCGGCGGCCTCGGTGGCCAGGCGTCGGACGACGGCCTCCCAGAGCCGGGGCATGGCCAGCAGGAGGCCGTCCGCCATGCTGCCCCGGTCGGTGAAGAGGTCGGTGACACCGCCGCCGCGCAGCAGCAGGCGGGCCCAGGTGTGCGCGGTGCGGTAGCGGGCGTTGAGGCGTGTGTACCGGGTCCGGTCCAGGGCGCGGAGGGCGGCGCCGGGGGTGGGGGCCTGCGGGAACGCGTCGGCGATGGCGTGGAGGTTGCGGGCCAGGCCGGGATGCGTGGCCAGGGTGCGGGCCATGCGCAGCGCGGTCCCCAGTACACGGTTGTCCCAGATGTCCGCCTCCCGGTCGAAGGTGCGGACGTGCAACTGATCCAGCCGACCGTAGCGACGGGACACCTGGGCCGCGACGTCCAGACGTCCCCGCAGGACCGGTTCGAGGTTCTGACGGCGTACGTAGTCGCGGCGCAGCCCTTCCCGGACCAGTTGCTCGCACTGTTCCAGCAGTGCCGAAGCCACGAGGTCGGCGTAGCCTTCCGGGCTGGTGGCCCAGCGCCGTGCGGTCGCTGGGAGGGGCGCCGGAGCGTCGAGGGCGTAGGCGAGCCAGTTCATCAACTGCTCACCCGGGATGGCGAACTTGGGCTCGATGATCAGGCGGATCCGGTCGAGGATCAGGACGCCGACGGTGGCGTCGGCCTTGAGCCGCCATCCCGAGGGGGCCGGTTCGAGGCTGAGGCTGCCGCTCCGCCGGAGGGCTCGGAGCCGCCCCACGTCCCCGGGTGTGAGCTGCTCGGCCCCCAGCAGGGCGGAGCCGTACTCGACGAGCCGGACCTCGGTGCGGTCAGGCATCGGGGCCCGGCGCGCCGCTGGTGAACTCGGTCGCCAGTGCGGCGGCGAGATCCTGCGGCGGCATCAGTGCCGGTCGTCCGGTGTGCTCGTCGACCAGGCCGCCGAGAATGCGGTGCAGGAGGTCGGCCCGGCCGAGGCAGTAGTCCTCCAGGAGCGGGATCACCTCGTGGTGGAAGGCCGCGGCCAGATCGTCCTCGGTCGCGATCGGCGCGCCGTCGCGCAGCAGGTAGGCGTGCCCGATCTGGTGGTCGGCGTCGAGGTGCCGGGCGATACGGGTGTTGAGGGACTCGAAGAACTGCGCCAGATCCAGGGGGCCGACCGCACCGGACACGGCGTCCGGGTCGGGGCCGACCGGGAGGAAGGCGAAGCGGCGGCGTACGGCGGCGTCCAGGTGGCTGATGCTGCGGTCCGCCGTGTTCATGGTCCCGACGATCCGCACGTTCGGTGGCACGGAGAAGGTGCGCCTGCTGATGGCCAGGGCGAGGGGCAGGCCGCGCTTGTCGAGTTCGAGCAGGGTGACCAACTCACCGAAAATGCGGGGCAGATCGCCCCGGTTGATCTCATCGATGATCAGCAGGAAGGTCTCGTCCGGGCGGGCGGAGGCCTGGGCGCACAGAGCGTGGAACACGCCGTCGGTGAGAGCCAGGGTGAGCCCGGGACCGGTGGCGCTCATGTCCGGCTTGAAGCCCTCCACGAAGTCCTCGTACCCGTAGGAGGGATGGAAGGTCACCATGCTGACGCGGCCCTCTCGCAGCGCCTCGACCTGGGCTGCGGCCCGCTGGTCCGGCGTGGAGTTGAGCGCGTCCGTGCGACCGGCGAGGGCGAGGGCGGCACCGAGTGCGAGCCGGGTCTTGCCCGTCCCGGGAGGCCCGTGCAGGATCACCTGGCCCTTGCGGTCCAGCGCTTCGAGTACGCCCGCGACGTCCTCGGGCAGAGTGACGGGACCATCGGCGTACGACGCCTCGGACCCCGTGTCCGGCTCGGCGGGGCCGGTGGCGAGCCGGGCGAAGAACGCCGGCTGTACTTTGGCGAAGGTGGACCGCCACCCGGCCTGGGGCCCTGACAGTTTCCGGGCGTGGGACACGTCCCAGGAGACCGGGACGACGTGCTGGTATTCGGAGAGGTCGGCGTCGAAGCGGTAACTCCCGCTGACCGTACCGGTGGCCAGCACCTCGTCCATCCCACGGTTGGCCACGATCCGGTCTCCCGCCTCCAGGTCCCGGAATGCCAGCAGCCGTCGGGCGAGCGTCAGACTGCCGCCGCTACTGCGGGGCCAGCATGCGTCGAGGGCCTGCTTCAGCTCGATGTCGGTCTGGTACTGGCCGAGATCGCCGATGTCGTCCCAGCCCACACGGATCACTCCCGCGTCACGACACTCGTCCCACAGCCGGCCCCGCTCACCCGGGGCGATCTTCCAGACGGTGCGCTCCAGCGCGCGAGGGTTGAATTCCGCGTACAGGAAGCGCATGACCTCCTGTCGGCTCCATCCGTCGAACTCCGGGCGTGAGCGGACAAGTTCGAGCAGCCGACGGTTGGTGTGCCAAGCCGATGCGCCGGACGGGGTGGTCCCGCCCAGCAGCGTGACGAACTTGCGGAGGTGCTCGGTGGCGTAGATGGGCAGGAAGTGTTCGGGGAAGTAGGTGGCCAGGGACTTGGTCACCAACGTCGGACCGAACCGCAGCACGTCCAGGTCGTCCACGGCCTCGAAGTCCCCTGCGCCCACCGCCTCGAAGGCCCGCACGAACTGTCCGCGCAACTCCTGCCAGGCTTCCTGCGGTTCCATCCCGCGCAGTGGCGCGGCCACCCGCCACTCGCCGGAGTTGTGGCGGTACATGATGTGCTTCGCCGCGCTGCCGCCCTTGATGCTGCCCAGGTTCGGCGTCCCGAACTCCATCAGCCGACAGTACGTCGGCCCGCCCCCGGACGGCGCGGCCTGCCCCAGGGCGTAGCGCGACAACGGCAGTTCCGCCCACCCGCCCAACGGGAACTGAGCGAGTACCTGCTTGCGTTCGTCCTCGGCGGCTGTCGCGGTCTCCGGTGCGCCGCTCCGGTCGAATGCCGCCGCTGCCGCCCGCAGGTCCGTCTCGTCCGCCATGAAGGTCATCATGCCGGATCTCCGGATTCTGAATGCCGCACTTGGGCGGGGCAGGCGAGCAGCCGGGGGAGCGCTTCGTGTCTATCCCGCGGCCGCGGGCGTGGAGTGGAGCTCGCGTACGAGCTGCGGGGTGAGGAGTTCGCCGGCGCGGTCGGCGAGGACGGCCATCTCGTAGCCGACCAGGCCGACGTCGCAGCCTTCGGCGGCCAGGACGCCGAGGCAGCTGCCGTCGCGGATGCGGCCGACCATGAGGAAGCCCCCGAGCATTTCGATCATGACGAGCTTCATGCCGTGGAACCCGTGGGCGGTGGCGGCGTTCTGGGCGAGGCTGGTGATGCCGGAGACGATTGCGGCGAGGTGGTCGGCACGGTCCCGGCCGAGGGTGTCGGAGGCGGCCATGAGGAGCCCGTCGGAGGAGACGGCGACGGCGTCGGTGACTCCGTCCGCGGTGCGTACGAAGTCGGAGATGAGCCAGCTGAAGCTCTGGACGGCGGTGGTCATGATGATGCTCCTTGAGTCGTGCCGGCTTCCGCGCGGGCGACGCCTGCTCGGAAGCCGTTGAGGAGGGCGGCGACGGCGGGTTTGGCGGGCGGGGGTGGGGCGGGGATGTCCGCTGTGGGTGCGAGGAGGCGTCGGGGGAGGGTGAGGAGTGCGGACAGGCCGCCGCCGGTGGTGTCGAAGAGGTGGACCTGGGTGCCCTCACCGAGGCGATGGGCGAGCCGGCCGACGACGAGGAGGCCGAGAAACCTGGTGGGCGCGGCGAGAAAGGCTTCCTCACCGGAGTCGGAGAGGCGGGCGTTGGCGCGGGCCCGGTCGGCCTCGGACATGCCGACTCCGTGGTCCACGACAGCGAAGCAGTACATGTCGTCCTCACGGTCGTACCAGCCGTGCACCTCGACCGGTTCGGTCGGTGGCGAGAAGGTCAGCCCGTTCTCGATGAGTTCGGCGAGGAGGTGGGCGACATCGGCGACGGCGTGCCCGCGCACCTGGACCGGCTCCACGGCGGCGATCAGGACCCGCTGGTACTGCTCCACCTCGGCGACAGCGGACTGGACGACCTCCAGCCCATGCGCCGGTGCTGCCGTGGGCCGCGGTGGATTCTGCCCGGCGAGGACCAACAGGCTTTCGGCGTTGCGCTGCATACGGGTGGCGAGATGGTCGAGTGCGAAGAGGTTGGCGAGGGCGTCCGGGTTGAGTTCCTGCCGTTCCAGACGGGTGATGAGACTGAGCTGACGACGCACCAGGTTCTGGTTGCGGCGGCCGAGGTTGGCGAGTGACTCGGTGGTGTTGCGGCGCAGGCCGGTCTGTTGAGCGGCCAGGTGGAGGGCGGTGCGTTCCACCTGCTGGAGGGAGGCCGCGACTTCCGCGATCTCCGCGGCACCGCCCAGCAGTTGCGCGTCGGGTTGGTCCGGTTCGTCCGCCGGAGGAAGGGGGTGCCCAGGGTCCTGAGGCGAGCGCTGGATACGGGCGACGGTTGCGGGCAGTCGATGTCGCGCGACGTGATGTGCGGCCTCGGCGAGGGCGCCGAGCGGGCGAGTGAGGGACCGGGAGGCGAAGGCGGCGAGGCCGGCGACGAGGGCGGACAGGAGCATTCCCGCGACGAGACAGGCGGCAAGTCCCTTCTCGGCATCGTTCCTGAGCTGCTCGGCGCGGTTCCGTACGTCGTCTCCCACGGATTGCTGCACGGCGTGCAGATCGTCGACGAGTACGGTCATGGCGTCCCACCAGGTGCCGACGTCGGCAGGCAGCTTGCCGGAACCTTCGGCGGCGCCTTCCGCCCGGTTCTCGTATGCGGCGGCCCGTTCGGCGCTCGGGGTGCCGAACGCGTCTTTGAGAGCCGCGCGTTGGGGTGAAGTGGCGACCTGCCGGAAGCGGGCGAGGGCGGCCACCCGGGTGGCGCGTACTTCGGTGAAGGCGAGGTATTCGCCGCTGCGGAAGGAGCCGTGGGCGAACACTCCGTTGAGGTAGCCGCGTTCGAGCGCGACGGACTCCTTGGCGGCGGCCAGTTCCCGCAACGCTGCCAGTCCGTCCCGCAGTTGGCGGTCGGAGCCCGTCGCCGTCTCGGCCACCGGATCGACGGCGTTGAGTGCCTCGACGGCGTCGGTGTAGAAGGTGAGGGTCGCGGCTGGGTCAGCGGTCTGCGCGTCGGCGGCGGCGCGGATGTCGGCGAGGTTCCGCAAGCGTCGCTGGATGACCTTCTGCACGGCGTCTTCTCCGCGCATGTCGCGCAGTGCGGCGTCAACGCGCGTGCGCACGGCGGTAAGCGTGGGCCGGAACTCCTCCTCACCGCCCAACAGGCCGTTGGTGAGGCCTCGTTCGCGTTGCAGTTGATGTACCAGGGCCTGGACGCGGAGGCTGAGACCCACCTCGGCACGAGTCGTCCGGGCGTCGCCGAGCGCCTCCGCGCGGCCGTGCACGGCGTATCCGGCCACGGCCAGCAACAGGCAGATCGGGATCGTGACGACCACCGCCACACGGCCCTTGATGCTGCGCCAGCCACGAACCGGCCGACGGCCGGAAGCCCTTGGGCTGTCGGGGCGGAGCCCAGAGTTGCCCTTGCCCAATAAGCCCATGCCGATGGCGCCTCGTCTGCCGAGCAGCGGTCGCACTGACTCCCACACCCTCATGCATCACGACGCTAGACCGACCGCGACGCCGGGCGGTTTCTGCCCCGTTAGGCTGCGTGAGAAGTTCCATTGCGCCGCCCTCACAGCTCCTTCCAGGTGACTGTGACTGCGGGCGGGTTGTGGCGGTCGAGGACGCAGGTTCTGACGGCTATTCCGGACCTGGCTGCCCGGTACCGCGAGTGGTGTTCCCGGGTGATCCGTAGGACTCGTGGAACACGTTGCGTTCCTGGGCCCGACGGCCGGGGTGCCGACGCTCCTCCGCCGGATAGCCGAGGGATATCAGCAGGGCGATGGCCAGGTCGTCGCGGTCTTCGATGCCGATCACCTTCTTCACCTCGGCCTCGTCCCAGCCGTTCATCGGCGAAGTGGCAAGCCCCATCTCCGTGGCGGCGAGCAGCACGTAACTGGCCGCGATCATCGCGTCCTTGACCGCGTACTCCCGCAGCAGGCCACGCTCCTCGAGGTCTGTCTGGAAGGCTTGCGATGCCGCGGAGAACATCGTGACGAACTCGTCGTTCCACGCCCCATTGCGACGGGCCTGCTCGTAGACGTCGCTGTGGTCCTCGCGCCAGGACAGCGGCTCGGCGACGAAGACCAGCATGAGTGGCGCCTCCTGCGGCTGTGGCTGACCACCGGTGGCCCGGGCGAGCCCCTCACGGCCTTCGTCACTGGTGACGGCGACGATGGACCGGTCCTGGAGGTTCCAGCTGGTGGGTGCTTCGATGGCGAGGGCGAGGAGCGCGTCGAGCGCGGCCGCGGGGATCGCATCGGGACGGTAGTGGCGGACGGTGCGGCGGGTGCGGATGGCTTCGGCGACAGACATGGTGTGAGGCGTCATGTCACTCACTATGGGAGAGTGACTCTCCATGAGGAAGAAGGCACTAATTAGTGCGTTACTCTCCCTTCATGGAGACCATTGTGGAGTCCTCCGGGCTGCCGGCCGACGCCTTCTCGGCGAAGTGCCCGACCCGCCAGGTGCTGGATCACATCGCAGGCAAGTGGACGATCCTCGTCGTGGACGCCCTCCTCGAAGGCACCATGCGCTACACCGACTTGAGCCGACGCATCGAGGGTGTCTCACAGAAGATGCTCACCCAGACCCTGCGCAGTCTCGAAGGCGACGGGTTCATCACTCGCACCGTCCACCCCACCATCCCGCCCCGGGTCGACTACGAACTCACCGCGCTCGGGCGCAGTCTGGCCGAGCCCATCACGGCGCTGCGCCGGTGGACGGAGGACCACATCAACGAGATCGAACAGGCCCGGAGCCGAGCACGTGACTGACATGATCCGGCGCCGTCAACACGCCAGCTCGGCCGGGTGTCACGGAGCGCGCCTTTTACCGGAATGCAGTTGAGCTCTTTTGCCAGTCCTGCCGACTGGGTTGAGCGGGCGGTCGGGCAACGGGCAGCATTGCTGGGTGGAGTTGACAATCCAGGTCATGGCCGACAACCCGCAAGTCGAGGCAAGCTCGCTGAGCTATCTGATGCGCAGGGACGGACGGCTGCGGTCCGCCCAGATAAAGACGGCTGATTCGAGGTCCGTTCCGGGCGAGATGAGCGCGCTCGGCGACGTGCTGCTGATCTCTTTCGGCGCCGGTGGCATCGGCATCGCCGTCGTCGAGCATGCGCTGGGCTGGCTCCAGTCCCGCGCACGGGACATCGTGCTGGTCTTCCGTGTCGGCGGCATCGAAGTCGAGGCGACGGTGCGTTCGGTGCAGGACGCCAGGGAACTGGCACAGCTGATCACCACGTTACGCACCGCTCTGGGGGAGATCGCGGATGACGAGGCTTCCTGACCCCGCGCTCTCGCGGGCCGTGCTCGTCGGGACGACGACCTACGCTGCACTCACCGACCTGCCCTCGGTCGAGAACAATCTCGCCGATCTCAAGCACGCGCTCACCGCACCCGATCTTTGGGGCCTGCCGGAGGCGCACTGCACGGTCCTCCAGGACACGGACGACCCCGGCCGTATCCACTGGGCACTGCACCGTGCGGCCCAGGAGGCTCAGGACCTGCTGCTGTTCTACTACGCGGGCCACGGCCTCTTCCACGACGGCCAGTTGGCCTTGTGCCTGCCCTCGACCACGAGGGACAACGCGTACTTCGCCGCCCTGCAGTACGAGACCATCCGCAGAGCCGTCAACGAGCGCCAGGCCCTGCATGCCGTCACCATCCTGGACTCCTGCTACAGCGGACTGGCCCACACACAAAGCGATGTGGCGTCCGCGTTGGCCCCGATGCTGAACGAGACGAAGGGCTTCACCTTCACTTCCTCCGACAGCGACACCGTCTCGCTGGCGCCGGCCGACCGCCGCAACACCGCCTTCACCGAGGAACTGCTGCGAGCGATCACTCTGGGCGTGCCCTCGTCCTCGGAGCTCTTGTCGATGAGGGAGATCTCCGAGGCCGTCCGCGAAGGGCTTCGGGCCCGCAGGATGCCCCAGCCGACCACAGGACAGGTCAACAGCGGGGATCAACTCCCCCTCGTGCGCAACCGCGCCTGGAGACCCGCACACGCCTCCGCGGCACCGCCCGATCCGCTCCTTGACCTGGACAGCTTGCCGCCGGGTGAGCGCCTGCGGCCGTTGGCGGACGCGGTGAGCCATCTGGCGGGCGCGGCACCGCCGTTCGAACCGCTCCTCCAGGCCCTCTCCCTCGCACCCGAGACAGGTGTCGCGGTGACCGACCGGGTGCTCGCGGTCATGGGCGGGGCGATCGCGGGCACCGCCCCCGTCGACCAGCGTGCCGTCTCGGACTTCCTCACGCGTGCCGGGTCTCTGCTGGAGGAGGCCGACCGATTCGGACAGCCTCATCTGCGCCTGCGCTACCCCGAGGCACGGCGGCTCACCGGCATCGACCCAGCCTCCGCCGCACGCCTGCACCTGCGCATCGTCGAGGCCCTCATCGACCTCGCGGAGACATCGTCCGGAGTGGCACTCAACCCTTACGTGGAACGCGAGTTGGGCCACCACTGCCTGCTCGCCGGAGAGCGGGCCTGGCAACGCCTGGCCGACCACGAGGATCTGCTCGACCGCCTCGAACCGGTCACCACCGGCCAGTACGCCTGGCGGGCCCTCAGCCTCGCGGGCCAGCGACTGCCCGCTGAGATCCTCGGCCTGCTCGGAACCTGTCACACCGACTGCCCTCCGGCAGACCGCCAGGTGCCTCGCCGTATGGCCATGGCCCGGCACAACGCCACCCGCACGTTCCCCACCGAGCCCTTCGGCGGCACGTGGCAGGTGTCCATGGCGCGGCTCATCGCCGAACCCGTGGAACTCGACATCCTGTCCGGCAAGGACCTGCACTGCGTCGCCGTGCTGCGCCGCGACAACACCCGGGCGCTGCTGGCCGCGGCGGGAACCGACGGCCCCATCCACCTCTTCGACCCTTTCGCCGCCGTTGTTCACCCCCAGGTCATGCGCGGCCACGAGCGGCTGGTCACCGCCATCTGCCCCGTCCGGACCGAACAGGGCCTACGGGCGGCGTCGTCGAGTTTCGACGGAACGGTCCGGCTCTGGGACCTGGACACCGGCGCCCAGGTCGGAGACCCGCTGCGGGGCCACAGCAGCGAGGTGCTCGCCGTCTACGCCCTGCCCGCGAGACCAGGACTGGACCGGCTGTGCTCCGTCGGCGACGACGGGACGATCCGCTTCTGGGATCCGGGCAGCGGGACCGAATTACAACCGCCGTTCACGTTGTGGACAAATCCCAACGCGGTCTGCTCCCTCGCCATGCCTGACGGCCAAGTCCTGCTCGCCATCGGCGACATGGAGGGCGAACTACGGCTGTGGGACACAGCAACGGGCCGGTACACGGCGCGACTGGCCGGACACACCGATGAGATCCGCTCGCTGGCCGCGGTACCCACGCCCGCGGGCCGCCCACTGCTCGTCTCAGCCTCCGACGACGAGACCGTGCGCTGCTGGGATCCGGTCACCGGCCGTCCGGCGAGCCGCACACTGGAGACCGACGACTATCTGAGTGGGCTGTGCTCGCTGCCGTCCTCCGCAGCCACGGTGCTGATGGCCGGGTGTGGGATGTCAGGCTCCGTGTACCTCGTCGACCTGTCCGACCGTGGCCTGCTGCGCACCCTCAGCACCGGACCGGGCGATGTGGACGCGGCGAACGCCGTGTGCCTGACCGACCCGGGCGGATCGACGCTGCTGGTCGTCGTCGGCGAGGACGGCGTCCGCCTGGTCCGCGATCCCCTCGCGGACCAGCACGGCAACAGCCGTAGGAGCGACATCGGCGCCACCTGCGCCACCGCGCTGCCCACTGCCTCCGGGCCGCCGCTGCTCGCCACCGGGAACCTGGGCGGAACCGTGCGCCTGTGGGACAGCCTGACCGGCAACTCCATCGGCCCCGAACTCGCTTGGGAGTTCAAAGACCGCGTCCAACACCTGCGAATCCACCGGAGGGACGGGTTGGTGCTGCTGGCCGTCGGCCACCGCGAGGGCGTCGTCCGGTTCTGGGACGTCGCCGAGTGCGAGCCGCTCGGGCGGTACGCCGAGATCCCTGGCGACGCCGTGCTGTGGGGGATGTGCTTCATCACCGACGCCCAAGGTCGTATCCGCCTGGCCACCAGCGACAGCGCCGGCTGCATCCGACTGTGGAACGCCCCCGAGGGGACTCCGGCGGGCCCTGTCATCAAGGCGCACAAGCAACCGGTGGACGCACTGTGTTCCTGGACCGGCCCCCACTCCGCGCCCCGGCTTCTCAGCAGCACCCGTAAAGGCTCTCTGAAGGTGTGGGACCCGGACACCGGCACTTGCCTGGCCAAACAGCGCACCGGCGAGGAGGTGTCGGACCTGGCAGCCTTCCGACTCGCCGACGGACGGGAAGTGGTGGCCGTACTCAGCGAGAGCGGCGAGAGCCTCCAGGTGTGGGACCCGGCCACCGCCACCCGGATCGGCCCCGCGGTCACCGGGGACTTCGAGCGGCCGGTGTGCCCTCTCAAGTCGGCGGACGGCCGGGCTCTCCTCGCGGTCCATGGAGAGGAGGGTGTGCATCTCTTCGACACACGGACCATGACCCCAGTACGCCCGCCGCTCGACCTTCCTTTCAACGTCTGGAGCACGGCCGCAGTCGGTGACCGGATCGCGGTGGTCGGCAAGACCGGCATCGTCCTGCTCTCGCCTCCCGTCTGACCGGCCCTACCGGCTCCCCGGTGGCGGACAAGTGCTCTGGAAGGGCAACCCCTCTGTGGCCCGCCGCCATTCGTCCGGAGTCAGGCCCCGGTCCACGAGGGAACAGGCACGGGCGACGGGGTCGGTGACGGCCTGGGTGATCTCGGTGACGTCCCAGAGCACTCCGTGCTGTATGTCCGGGTGGCCACTGACCAAGGTCGTGGTGTCCGGGGAGAAGACCAGGCTGCCGAAGGAATCGTCCGCCGACCCGCTGACGACGGTGAGTCGCCGTGGAGTGGCCGGGACGGTGACATCCCAGAGGATCAGCGTGCCGTCGTCGTCGGCCGTCGCGAGCATGCGGCCGCGGGCCCCGAAGGCCACGGCCTGGGGGGAGGCGGAATGCCCGATGAGGGTGGCCAGTTCGCTGGGTCGCGTGGGCCGCCGGATGTCGTAGAGGACGGTGGCCTGCCGGTCGTCGCGGGCCAGGGCGAGGGTCTTTCCGTCGGGGGTGAAGGCCGCGGTGGGGTTGTTCGAGAAGACGTCGCCGGATGCGGCGATCCGGGCCAGCCGACGGGGTTGGGTGCTGGTGCTGACGTCCCACAGTACGGCCGGTTCACCGTAGGCCGATGAGATCAGCGTGCGCCGGTCCGGGCTGAACACGACGTACGCACCCATACCGGCGGGGATGGCCGATGCGCGGTGCGGTCGGG
This sequence comes from Streptomyces cinnabarinus, assembly GCF_027270315.1. Lineage (NCBI taxonomy): Bacteria > Bacillati > Actinomycetota > Actinomycetes > Kitasatosporales > Streptomycetaceae > Streptomyces > Streptomyces cinnabarinus. The sequence goes on from NZ_CP114413.1 coordinate 8,948,859, forward strand.
CGGGACGGGCCACGTCCCAGAAGATGGTGACGGCGGCGTCGCTGTCGAAGAATCCCTCGCTGTCGAAGGGGCCTTCGGTCACGGTGGCCAGGGTGCGGCCGTCCGGACTGAAGACCGTTGACGAGATCCAGCCGCGGTTGCTGGTGAGGGTCGAGGCATGGCGCGGGTGGACCGGATCGCCGAGGTCGTAGACCTGGACGTGGGTGGTTTCGGTGCCGAGAACGGCCATCAGCCGGCCGTCGGGTGAGAAGGAGACCGATGTGGGGTCGGTGGCCGGGACGGTGGACAGCCGTCGGGGGTGTCGGGGGCTGGTGAGCTCCCACAGGGTGACGCGCTCGCCGGCGGTGTCCGTCGTCGCGGCGAGCGTGGGGCCGCCGGGTGGCAGCGCCAGGCCGAGCAACTGACCGCCGGCATCGGGGAGTGCGGTCGTGGGGTGGGGCAGCGCTTGCTCGGCGGCGTCCCAGAGCGCGACCCTGTGGTCGTCGCTTCCGGTGATGACAGTGCGGCCGTCGGCGGCGAAGGCGACCGAACTGACCCCGCTGCTGTGACCGTTGAGCACGGCCATCCGGCGGGGGTGAGCGGTGTCGGTGACGTTCCACAGCTGCGCTTGGTGGTCTTCCGAGGCGGTGGCGAGGGTACGGCCGTCCGGGCTGAACGCCAGGCTGCGCACGGGTCGGGTGTGGCCGCGGACTACGGACAGCTGACGCTGATTGTCGGTGGTGGTCAGCTGCGGGATGTCCCAAAGGATCACTTCGTTGCCGCTGTAGGCGACGGCGAGGGTACGGCCGTCCGGGGCGATGGCGACCGCGTAGACCTCTTCGGCGCCCCGGCCCGGGGCGAAGCCGAGCCTGCGTGGCTGGTCACGGTCGCTGACGTCCCAGATGTAGGGGCTTTCTCCCGCGCCGTCCACCACGGCGGTCCGCCCGTCGGGGGTGAAGGCCACTCCGTGGACCTGTTTGTACGTGCCGCCTTCGAGCGTGGTCAGCTTGCGCGGGCGGGTGGGTTTCGCGATGTCCCACAGGATGCCGAAACGGCCGGCCCCACCGCTGAGGAGACTGCGCCGGTCGGGGCTGAAGGCGACGGACTCCACGGTGCTGGTCGCGCCGTCGAGGGTGGAGAGGCGGCGCGGCCGGGAGGTGTCGGACAGGTCCCAGAGAATGATCGTGCGGTCCTCGCCGCCGGTGGCGAGGAGGGTGCCGCCACGGGCGAAGGCCACGGCACGGACCGGTTTGTGATGGCCGGTCAGGCGGGCGATGCGCCGCGGTGCGGACCGGTCGGTGAGGTCCCACAGGAGGATGGTGCGGTCGGCGCCGGCGGTGGCCATGGTCCGGCCGTCGTCACTGCAGGCGACTGCCTTGACGGGGCCGGTGTGAGCGGTGAGGAAGTCGGGTTCGTGGCGGCCGAGGAGCGTGGTCATCAGGCTGGCGCGGGCCGCGTCACCGGAACCGAGCCGCTGGGCCGCCATCCCCAGGCGGACCGCGGTGTCCGGGGCGGTCTCACGCAGCGACTCGGCCTGGAACACCAGTCCGCGGGCAGTGGCGGTGCGGTGTTGTGTCTGGGCCCGTCGGCGTTGTTCGTTGGTGCTCTGGAGGAGTGTGGCGAGGACGGCGGCAATCACCACGAGCACGCAGAGCACGGCCCCCAGGACGCTTCGGCGGCGTGTCGCGGCATGGCGTCGCCGTCGGCCACCGGCCCGGACGAACTCCAGGGCCAGTGGGTTGCCGCCGTCCGCGCTCTCGTCGGCGGCCCAGGCCTCGGCGTGGGCGAGGCGGTTGCCCGTGTAGAGCAGTGCGGGGTCGCGGTCCGCCTTGTCCCAGGCGTGGGCAGCCTCCGTGAGTTGCTGTTCGGTGCGCAGCCGGGTGGTGTTCTCGTCGATCCACGCGCGCAGTTGGGGCCAGGCGTGGAGCAGGGTCTCGTGGATGATCTCCACGCTGTCGCGCTCCACGGTGATCAGCCGGGTGTCCTCCATCGTGAAGGCCGCGAGGACGGCGGCGGCGCGTCGAGGGTCCGGGACCTCTGCGAGCAACTCGGCGCGGGCGGCCCGGCGTTTGGTCGCTTCGCCTCCTTCTCCGATGTGCACGAGGCGGAGCAGGAGGCTACGGGCGGCGTCGTGTCCCGCCTCGTCGAGGCGGGACATCGCCAGTTCGGCGGTGGTGGCGAGCGCGCCGTGGATACGCCCGGTGTCCTTGTAGCCGACGACGGTGAGGGTGGGACCTGTGCGCTGCTGCCAGGCGGTCCTTAAGGCATGGGAGAGCAGGGGCAGCCGCCCGGCGTCGTAAGGACCGGGGCTGTCACCATGGGCGTGCGGCGAGGTGCCCAGGTCGCTCAGGAGTACGTCGACCAGCCCGGGTTCGAGGGCGATCCCGGCGCGTGCGGCAGGCTTTTCCACGGCGTCGCGAAGCTCGGGTCCGGTCATCGGCCCTACGACAACGGGCTGTTCACGCAGGGAGGGGACGAGCTCCGGTACGGCCATGCACTCCGCGTAGAAGTCGGCACGGACCCCGACGGCGACCAGGGCCGCAGGTCCGTGCTCGTCGCCGTGGGCCAAGGCGTGCAACGCCCGGACGAAGGTTTCGCGGAGGTCGGCGCTCCTGCTGAGGGTGAAGACCTCCTCGAACTGGTCGACGACGATGACCAGCGGCGTACGGCCGTGATGGCGCCGCAGTTCGGCAGGCAGGCGCAGCGGATCGTCGGCCAGGGTCGCCGCCAGGCGCTCGGCGGGTATGCCGGTGGGACGGGACAGGGCCTCGGCGAGCGCGGTCGGTGGATCGGCGGTCGGGGCGAGCAGCAGGCGGGGCCAGGTGGCGGAGGAGGCGATGCCCAGCTCTCCTCGACCGAGGGCGGGGAGCAGTCCGGCGCGCAGCAGCGAGGACTTGCCCGAGCCGGAGGCGCCGAGCACGGCCAGGATGCGCCCGTCGTCGTGGCTGCGGCCGAGGGCGTCGACGAGGACACGGGTGAGGTTCTCCCGGCCGAAGAACCAAGGGGAGTCGGCCGTTTCGAAGGCGGCGAGCCCTTTGTAGGGGCAGGTGTCGATGCCAGGGGCTCCCGGGGCGGCCAGGGAGCCGGGGCCAGGAGTCGACGGAGCCGGAGGAGCGGGCCGGTAGGCGGGGTTGGCGGCGACGACGAGCTCGCCCGTTCGGCCCTCACTCAGGTGCCGGGGCCGGGGGAGGCCGGCGGCGGGGAGTTCCCGCTGGAGGTGTCGAAAGGCGTGGTCGAGGGTGATGTCGGGCGGGCCGGACGGGTCGCCGGCGGTCAGCAGTCTCCAGAAGGCGCCGCTGAACGCGGTGTGCCGCTCGCCTTGCGGCGCGAGGGCGAGCTCGTCGCGCCCGGCGGAGGCCAGGACGTACGCGCCCGAGATCCCGGCCAGCGGCATGACCTCGTCGATGCCGCTCAGAAACGTCGTGGCCCGGCCGGAGAAGCAGCAGTCGAGGATGACCACGAGGCGTCGGCGGGGTCCGCCGTTGAGGTACTGCTGGAGGCAGTACCGGATGGTGGCGTAGGGCAAGGACGTGTGCGGCAGCCGGGTGGGCCGGGGGTCGGTGGAGCTGGTCGCGAGGTGCAGGAGCCCTTCGTCGCTCACGAGGCCGTGACCGACGTAGTGGACGATGAGCAGGCCGTCGGCGCGCTCGGAGGCGGCCGCGACGGCGTCCCCCATCTCCAGCGGTGTGGGGGGATCCAGCATGCTGGAGACCGCTTCGGCGGCGATGCCGCACTGCTCGACATAGGCCTGGGCGAGATCCGCGAGGGTGCGGGCCACGGCCGGTACGTCGGCGAGCGGCGAGCCTGCCGCATGGCAGCCGGTGCCCAACAGCAGCACTCGGGCCCCGGGGATGTCGCTCCACCGGAGGACCCCGTCACCCTCCGGGCGGTGTCCCGGCGGCATCGGGATCCCTTCCCGGTTCTTGGGCGACGTCGGAGAGTTCGGCGACGATGACGCGCACGGCGGCCGAGTCCAGCCGACGGACCCGTTCGGCTGTCACCTCGATCTCCATGCCGTCCGGGCGGCGCAGTTTGATGGTTGTGTTGGTCGTCCTGTGACGGATCCACGACACCACCACCCCTGCCACGGCGGTGACCGCGCCGGCGGACAGGGCGTTGACCGCCAGTGCCTCAAGGAGACCGCCCAGCGAACCGGGCCGTGCTTCGGTGGCCACACTGCGGACACCACCCCGTAGCTCCTCGACGTCGATCAGTCTGCGGCGCAACTCCCGCAGATCGTCATCGCGCGCCGGGCCCGGAGCGAAGACGTAGATCTCCACTCCCCACACCCCCGAGATCCGTACTGAAACGGGCCGTGCACGCAGTGTAGTCAAGGAATCTGACGGCGTGTCGAGGATTCGTCGATGTCAGGTCTGACTCAGGGTGTCGTGGCGCTCTCCCCACCGCACGGCGGGCCCGTTACACAGCGGTGGCGTTGATGGTGACCGGGATGTTGCCGCGCGTGGCCTTGGAATAGGGGCAGATCTGGTGGGCGGCGGCGCCGAGTTCCGTCGCCGTCTGGTGGTCGACGCCCACGAGTTGCACGTTGAGCAGCGCGGCCAGCCCGAACTCGCCGTGATCCCCGTGGTTGAGGGTGATCTCGGCGGTGGCGTCGCCGGAGCCGCCCAGTTCCTTCGGGATCGCGAGCGTGGTCTGCAATCACTTTCGTCACCTGTTTGGACGGTGATGGAATGCTTGCAGTTTTCCGTGCCACCGGTCAAGGGGGTGTTGCGCGTGGAAGTTTTACCCAGTTGGAGAAACCGACATCACCTTCTTGACTGGTTACTCAAATTCGAGCAGAGTCGAGTCATCGCGCAGGCCGACATGCGCAGACGCACGGAGGATTCACATGATCGACAGGCGCGCCTTCAACAGGGCCCTGGGGCTGGGTGCGGGACCCTGGACGCCGACCAGGCCCCCTTCACCATGTTCGTGACGCCGGACAGGCTGACGGCAGGGTACGTGGAGTCCGGCCTCGTCGACGCGGTCTCGCCCGTTCAGGAGGCCGACGTGGAGCAGGCGACGACCGTGCGGGAAGCCGTGTACCGGCTGCTGACGGCCCGCCGCCTCGGGGAGCAGTACGACGGGACGGCGCTGACCGTGGTCAACAACGCGGCCCGCAAACCCCCGGCCGTGCCCCAGCTGACTCCGTCGGGGCGATGGACCCAGGCGACGCCGGAAGAGGCCCTCTCCATGGTGGCGCGCCATGCCATCGAGCTGTTGAGCGGGCCGGACGTACCCCTGCTCAAGGAGTGCGGCAACCCGGAGTGCACCCGCACCTACATCGACCGCTCGCGGGGCATGCGCCGGCAGTGGTGCGACATGGAGTCCTGCGGCAACAAGATCAAGGCAGCGGCGTATCGCGCCCGCAAGAAGACCGCGCCCACGCCGGCCCACTGACCTCGCCCCGCAGCCTGCTATCGGGGACCGGCGCACCGACCTCCACGTCACCCCGAAGTGGGCGCCTGCGGGGAGCGGAGCACGAGCAGGGTGATCTCGCTGGGGGCGAAGATACGGAACGGCGGGCCCCAGAAGCCGGTGCCCCGGCTGGTGTAGAGGAGGGTGCGGGGGCCGTGGTGGCTGAGGCCGGCGACGGCGGGCTGGTCGAGGCGGACCAGGTAGTGGAAGGGCCAGATCTGGCCGCCGTGGGTGTGGCCGGAGAGCTGGAGGTCAACGCCTGCGGCCGCGGCTCGGCCGACGAACGCGGGCTGATGGGCCAGGAGCAATACGGGGAGGTCCGGGTCGACGCCGTCCAGGGCTCCGGCGAGGTGGGCGCGGTGTCCTGCCAGGCCGGAGGACTCGGCGGTGACGTCGTCCACGCCGGCGACGACGAGGGTGTCGCCGCCGCGTTCGAGCAGCAGATGGCGGTTGCGCAGCGGCTCCCAGCCCAGCTCGTCCATCAGGTCGACCCAGCCCTGGGCCTCGCTGTAGTACTCGTGGTTTCCGGTGACGTAGACCCGGGCCCGGGTCGCCTGCACGGTGCCGAGTGGAGCGGCCTGGTCGCGGCGGCGTTCGGCCGTGCCGTCCGCGATGTCGCCGGTGTGGCAGACCACGTCGGCCTCCAGGGCGTTGACGGCTTCGCAGACCCTCGCTGACCAGCGGGCGCGGTCGAGCGGCCCATAGTGGGTGTCGGTGATGAGGACTACGCGGGTGCCGTCCAACCCGGCTCCCAGCCGGGGGAGTTGCACGTCGAGCCGGCGCACGCGCGGTATACGGCGGGCCTCGGTGTACCCCCAGGCGAGCAGTACGGCGGTCACGCCGAGGACGGCCCAGGTGACGATGCGGGCCCGGTCCTGGCCGTCGCCGACGTCTGCCACCCGCAGGGCGAGCCGCAGGAGGACACCGAGGAGAACGGACCAGGTGAACAGGACCCAGCTGCCGCCCAGCAGGCTGTCACCGGTGATCGCCGCCCAGTCCTGCTGGCGTCGGCCGTGTCCGCGCGCCATCGCGAGCGGCATACCGATCAGGCCGAGCGCGAACAGGGCGGTCCCGGCGAGCGTGACGGGCAGCGGCCAGTGCTGGCCGGCGTACAGCAGTACCCAGCAGGGCACGGCCCACAGCAGGACGGGGGCGACCAGGGGGAGGTAGCGCATCACGCGGCGCAGCCGGCTCCGCCCTGCAGCTTGCGCTTCGCCGTCGGCGGGCCGGGTGTTGTGGGTGTCGGTCACGCTTCTCCTCCTGAGGTGCCTCCGAGAATCATGCCTGCCGGGTGGTGGCGCCGGGTGCCGCACCCGACGTATTGCGCCCTGGTTGCAGGCTGCTGCGCGACGCCGGGCCGCGTGTGTGTCACGGCTGATCCGCTGCTGACCGCGACGACATGGCGCACCGGGGCTCCCCATAGGGTGAGCGTCATGCCCGACATACTGAGTCCCGCGAAAACCCGCGCCGCGTTGCGCACATCGGCCCGTGTCTCGGCCGAGTTGCTGCTGATCCTCGTGGCGCTCGCGGTGGCCCTCTGGCTGCTCGACCGGATGTGGTCGGTGGTCTGGCCGCTCATCGTCGGTCTGCTTCTGACCACGCTGACCTGGCCTCCGACGCGGTTCCTCCGCTCCCGGGGGTGGCATCCGGCGCTGGCCGCGTCGCTGGTGACCGTCGGCTTCCTCCTCGTTGCCGCGGGAGTCGTGGCGCTGATCGCGGTTCCGGTGGCGTCCCAGTCCGGTGAACTGACCGACGGCGTGGTCGAGGGTGTCCAGAGGCTGCGGGAGTGGGCCGCCGGGCCGCCGCTGAACATCGGGGACGCTCAGATCGACAAGGCCTTCGACAGCGCGGTCGACCGCGCCCAGGACGGCCTCGGCAGCGCCGTCAGCGCCCTGGTCACGGGAGTGAGCAGTGTCGTCAACGGCGTGATCACCGCGGTGCTGGCCCTCTTCCTGATGTTCTTCTTCCTCAAGGATGGCCCCCGGTTCCTGCCGTGGCTCGCCCGCCAGTTGCCCGGCCGGCTCGCCATCGACGTCCCCACCGTCGCCGCGCGCAGCTGGGACACCCTGGGCTCCTTCGTCCGGTCCCAGGCCGCTGTCGGCCTGCTCGACGCCGTGCTGATCGGGATCGGCCTGTGGATACTCGGGGTGCCGCTGGTGCTGCCGCTGGCGGTGCTGACGTTCGTCACCGCGTTCGTGCCGATCGTGGGCGCGCTGTTCGCCGGCCTCGTGGCGGTCCTCATCGCACTGGTCTCCAACGGCCTGTCCGACGCGCTGATCGTGCTGGCCATCATCGTGGTCGTGCAGCAGCTTGAGGGGAACGTCTTCCAGCCCATGATCCAGAGCCGTGGGCTGGGTCTGCACGCGGCGGTGATCCTGCTGGCGGTGACGCTGGGCGGCAACCTCGCGGGCATCGTCGGCAGCCTCCTCGCCGTCCCGGTCACGGCCCTGATCGCGGTGGTCTGGAACTACGTGCGCGAACAGCTGGGCGAGCCGCCCGCAGAGCCGGAGAGCGACGATCAGGTCCCGGGCGTGGTGGTCCCGTCGTAGCACCCGCACTGCTGGTTGGCACCCAGCATTGTCTGCTGTGCTCCAGCGTGTGAACGCCCCTTGCGGTGTGGGCATGTACAGGTCATTGACCGTGTAAAGCGGGAGCCCTTAATGTCGCCAGCGCTGTGAAGGAGCTCCGGCGAGCGCCGGAGTCCTGCGGACTCTCTTTCCTTGAGGAGCGCTCTTGAAGAAGGGCTTCGCCTACGCGGCGGCTGTCGTCCTGTTCGCGGCCACGATGAACCTGACCGTGCTCACCGGGCCGTCGGCCGCGGGTGATTGTGCCGACCCGAAGCCAGGGTGCGGGGGAGAGGTCGACAACAACAGCACCTTCTCCGTCTCCATCTCCAACTGCTGGGAAAGCGTCTACGGCACCTGGGAGAACGGCGACAACCTCCCGTGCCACGGCAATCCGCCGCGCGTGGGCAACAAGGCCAAGGCGCGGGTCTGGTTGTCACCCGGCCAGCGCGAGGACCAGTATTCCGCGTTCTACGACACCGACGCGGTGAAGTTCCCGGCCGGCTGCACGACTTACTACCACTACTGGGGCCAGCCCAAGGAGTGGCACGACGAGGACCGCCACGGCAAGGACAGCATCTGGCTGAAGATCAGCGACATCGATCACTTCTACTTCGACCGAATCTCCTGCTGAGACCACAGACTTCACCTGGCCCCGCCCACAGTGCGGGGCCACACGAAGGTCGTTCCCTCCCAGCTCCGGCATGACCGGATCATGCCGGGCTCACGAGGTAGGCGGCTCCGTCGGTGTTCCGAGTGCGGTGGACACATGGCGCCAGATGGCGCCGACCGCGGAGTCGAGGGTGACCGTCGGGTCGCGCAGCATGAGGCGGATGCCGTAGCCGTCGCTCAGTGAGAGCACCAGCGTGCTGAGGTCGTCGACGTCGGTGGGGGTGAACTCGCCGGAGGCGATGCCGCGCCGGATTGCGTCGGAGACCCAGCCGTGCAGCTGGGCGTACAGGTCCACGGCGAAGACCCGGGTGGTCTCGTCGCGCAGGGCCCGCACCCAGAGCTCCTGCCACAGCCGCCAGTCCTGGTGGAGCTGGGGGTCGGTCGGCAGCAGGCTGCGCACGATCCGGGCGAGGACGACCGCCGCCGGGACGGTCTCCGCGTCACGCTCGACGTCGACGGCCGTGTTGGCGAAGGAGTGTGTCATCGCCTCGGTGAACAGCTTCTCGCGCGTGTCGAAGTGGTAGTGCAGCAGCGCCGTGGACACCCCGGCCCGCTCCGCGACCATCCGCATCCGGATCTTCTCGAACCCGATGTCGGCGATGACCTCGCACGCCGCGGTCAGGATGCGCTCGCGTGTGTCGGCATTGCGCACCTTGGTCGGCACGTTGCGGCTCCCCTCGTCCGGTGCCCGTTCGTCGTGACCATCTTCCCCCACGGAGGTCACGCCGGTGCCGGTGCCTGTCGTGAAGCCTCCTCGTCGTAGGCGTGGAAGCCGCGGCCCGACTTGCGGCCGAGCAGTCCGGCCTCCACCATCCGCGACAGCAGCGGCGGCGGCGAGTACTGCGGCTCGCGGAACTCGGCGTACAGCGACTCGGCGATGGCCCGTGTGGTGTCCAGGCCGATCAGGTCGGTCAGGGCGAGCGGGCCAAGTGGGTGCGCGCAGCCGAGGACCATGCCGCGGTCGACGTCCTCGACGGTCGCGCTGCCCGACTCCACCATGCGGATCGCGGCCAGGAGGTAGGGCACGAGCAGCGCGTTGACGACGAAGCCGGCCTTGTCCCGGGTCCGGACGACCTCCTTGCCGAGGGTGCCGGTCACGAACTCCTCGGCCCGTGCCGCGGTGCCGGGTGAGGTGAGCAGCGACGGCACGAGCTCGACGAGCCGCAGCACCGGCACGGGATTGAAGAAGTGCACGCCGACCACCCGGTCCGGGCGGCTCGTCGCGGCGGCCAGCCGGATCACGGGGATGGACGAGGTGTTGGTCGCGAGGATGGTGCTCTCGCCGGTGACGACCGTGTCGAGGCGGGTGAAGACATCGACCTTGAGGTCCTCGTCCTCGGCCACCGCCTCGATCACCAGGTCGTGGTCGTGCAGGGCGGCCAGCTCGTCGACGACGGTGATCAGGGCCGCGGCGGCCTCCCGTCGTGACGCGCTGAGCCTGCCGTGCGCGACGGCCCGGTCGAGTGAGCGGCCGATGCGGAGCCGGCCGGCCCGGGCCGCCTCCGCATCGCGCTCCACGACCGTGACCGGTACGTCGGCCCGTGCGCAGACCTCGGCGATTCCGGCGCCCATCAGCCCGCAGCCGACGACTCCCACGCGCTTGATGTCCGTCATCCGTCTCCCTCTCCTTCAGGTCTGCGTCGGTGAGCGTCAGGCGGTGGGCAGGTCCAGGACCCCCGAGCCGCGCTTGACGAGCTCGTTGGCGATGATCAGCCGCTGGATCTCGGAGGTGCCCTCCCAGATCCGGTCCACGCGCAGCTCGCGGTAGAGCCGCTCCACGGCATAGGCGCGGTCGTAGCCGCGGCCGCCGTGGATCTGCAGACAGCGGTCGATCACCCGGCCGGACGCCTCGCTGGCGGCGAGCTTGGCGATGGCCGCCTTGGCGTGCAGGGTCTTGCGGTCCTCGGCGGGGGAGTTGTCGACCTCCCAGGCGACCTGGTGGGTGTAGGCACGGTTGACGGCGATGTCGACGGCGCAGTCGGCGAGCATGCCCTGGATCAGCTGGTACGAGGCGATGGGTGCCCCGAACTGCTCGCGCTCCACGGCCCAGTCACGGGACAGCTCCAGCGCCCGCTCGGCGGCGCCGGTGGTGCGGGCGGCGATCATCAGGCGCTCCTCGGTGAACCAGGAGCGGGTGATGTCGTAGCCCTCGCCGATGCCGCCGAGGACGGCGTCCTCGCCCACCTGGACGTCGGTGAAGGTGAACTCGGGGTGCTCGTACACGAAGGTGTGCATGAAGCGCGGGACCCGGGTCATCTCGATGCCGGGGGTGTCCTTGTCGACCAGGAAGAGGGTGGGGGCGCGCTCCGGCCCCGCCGCCGCGAGCACGATCATGAAGTCGGCGTGGTCGCCGACGGTCACGAACCACTTCTCGCCGCTGAGCACCCAGCCTCGGTCGTTCCGGGTCGCGGTGGTGGCGAGGTTCTGCGGGTCGGAGCCGGCGCCGGGCTCGGTGACGGCGTAGCAGTCGCGCCGCTCGCCCTTGATCACCGGGACGAGGAAGCGCTCGCGCTGCTCGGGGGTACAGAACCGCAGCGCGTTCGCGGGCCGCCACACCATGTCCCACAGGGCGCCGGTCAGCCGGCCCAGCTCCTCCTGCACGGTGACCTGTTCGGCGATGGTGAGGCCGGCGCCGCCCCATTCGGCGGGCATGTTGACGGCCTGGAGTCCGGCGTCCAGCACGGCGTCGCGGATCTTGGCGTGCGCGTCGGCGGGCAGGCCGTTGTTCTCCTCGCACTGGGTCTCGTAGCCGGCGATGAAGTCGGTGAGGGCGCGTGCGTCGCTCTTGAGCTGAACCTGGCGCGCGGTGAGGCGGAAGTCCATGGAAGTCCTCGCTGTGGGATGGGGAAGGGCGGGTGTCAGTGCGTGGGCAGGTCCAGGGCCCGGGTGCCGCGCTTGATGAGCTCGTTGGCGATGATCAGCCGCTGGATCTCGGAGGTGCCCTCCCAGATCCGGTCCACGCGCAGTTCGCGGTACATGCGCTCGACGGGATAGGTGCGGTCGTAGCCGCGGCCGCCGAAGATCTGCAGACAGCGGTCGGCGACCCGCCCGGCGGCCTCGCTGGCGGCGAGCTTGGCGGTGGAGGCCTTGGCGTGCAGGGTCTTGCGGTCGGTGCCGGGCTGGTCGGCCTCCCAGGCGACCTGGTGGGTGTAGGCACGGTTGACGGCGATGTCGACGGCGCAGTCGGCGAGCATGCCCTGGATCAGCTGGTACGAGGCGATGGGGGCCCCGAACTGTTCGCGCTCCACGGCCCAGTCCCGGGCGAGTTGGAGGGCGCGTTCGGCGGCGCCGACGGTGCGGGCGGCGATCATCAGGCGTTCGTCGGTGAACCACTCCTTGGTCAGCTCGTACCCGTTGCCGACGCCGCCGAGCACGTCCTCGTCGGCGACGAAGACGTCGGTGAAGGTGAACTCGGGGTGGCCGTTGACGGCGGAGTGCATGAACTGCGGCAGCCTCGTCATCCGCACGCCGGGCGCGGCCTTGTCGACGAAGAACAGCGTGGGGAGCTTGTCGGGACCGGCGTCCGCCTGCACCAGCAGGAAGTCGGCGATGTCGCCGCAGGTGACGAACCACTTCTCGCCGTTGAGCAGCCAGCCGCCGTCGGTGCGGGTGGCCGTGGAGGTGCCGGCGGACGGGTCGGAGCCTGCGCCGGGTTCGGTGACGGCGAACGCGTCGAACCTCTCGGCGCGGATCACCGGCAGCAGGTACTTCTCGCGCTGCCGCTCGTCGCCGTAGGCGAGGACGTTGGCGGGCCGCCAGGGGATGTCCCAGAGGCAGTTGGTGACCTTGCCGAACTCCTCCTCGACGATGACCTGGTCGAGCAGGCTCAGGCCCGCCCCGCCCCACTCGGCGGGCATGTTGATGGCGTAGACCCCGGCGTCCATCGCGGCGCGGGTCAGTTCGGTGACGAGCTCCTGCGGCAGGGGCCCGCCGGCCTGCTCGGACTGGTCCTCGTAGCGCATCAGCAGGCGGGCGTACTCGGCGGCGCGACGCTTCAGGTCGGCCTGCTCGGGGGTGTAGCGCATGTCCATGGAGACCTCTTCCGGGTCGGGCGGGGCGAGTTCGGCTCGGTCGGGTGGGTTCGGCTCGGTCAGGCGAGTACGGCGCGGGAGTCGAGGGCGAGGGCGCCGTCGGGCCGTACGAGGAGGGGGTTGACCTCGATCTCGGCGATCTCGGGGTGGGCGGCGGCGAACGCGGTGATCGCCTCGATGGCGGCCGCGGCGGCCTCGACGTCGACGGGCGGTCGGCCGCGCACGCCGTCGAGCAGGACCGCGGTCCGCAGTCCGCGCAGCAGGTGCAGGGCGCGGTCGGCGGGCACGGGGGCGAGGGTGAAGGCGACGTCGTGCAGTGCCTCCGCGAGCACTCCGCCCAGGCCCACCATGGCGACCGGGCCGAAGCGCGGGTCGCGGTTGACGCCGACGATCAGCTCGATGCCGTCGCTGAGGTCGGCCATGGCCTCCACGGAGTAGGAGAGGGCGCCGAGCCGGGCGTGCATCTCCCGGAAGGCGGCGAGCAGTTCGTCGGGTCCGGCGAGGCCGAGGGCCACTCCTCCGGCGTCGGACTTGTGGAGCAGATGCAGGGCCTTGAGGACGTACGGGCCGCCGAACTCCTCGGTCGCTGCGAGCAGTTCGCTCTCGTCGTGGATCTCGCGGGCGGCGGGGAAGGCGAGTCCGGCCGCCTCCAGGGCTCTGCGGGTCTCCAGGTAGCCGGTCTCCCGCAGCGGGGCCGCGGGGCTGGGCAGGGGGGGCACACCGGTGCGGGGTGCGCCCGGTGCGGTGGCGGCGAGTGCGCGGGCGGCGTCCTCGGTGGCGGAGAAGACGGGTATCCCGGCGGCGGCGAGGGTGCGGCAGCTGGGCGATTCCGGATACATCGACTGCACGACCAGAGGGGTGGCGGTGGCGCGATGGCGGGCGGCGATGAGGAGTGCCGCCGCCTTCTCCCCGTCCGCCAGGGCGGTGCCGCCTCCGCCGAGTCCGCCCTCGGCGGCCGCGTAGCCGCCGAAGTATCCGGTCATCAGGACGGCGTCGACCTCCTCGGCCGCCAGCAGCGCGGCGACGGTCTGCGCGTAGGAGCCCGGGTCCTGCTCGCCCATGCCGGCGAGGTCCACCGGGTTGGCGACGGCCGACTGCTCCCACAGGGCCTCGCGCAGCCGCTCCCGCGTCGGCCCGCCGAGTTCGGGCACGGTCAGCCCGGCGGCCTCGACGGCGTCGGCGGCGATGACGCCGTGGCCGCCGCCGTCGGTGAGCACGGCGACCCGGCGGCCGTCGGCCCGGCGTGCGCCGTGCCTTGCGGCGAGGACGACGGTGAGTTCGCGCGGGGTGGCGACCAGTTCCACCCCGGCGTCCCGGCACGCGGCGGCCACCACGTCGGCCGAGGTGGTCAGCGCCCCGGTGTGGGACTGGGCGCTGCGCGCGGAGGCGTCCCCGCGTCCGGCGGTGAGGAGCACGACCGGCTTCCCGGCGTCGGCGGCCGCCTCGGCGAAGGCGCGTCCGTCGCCGAAGTCCTCGGCGTACACGGCGATGGCCCGGGTGCCCTCGTGCCGGGCGCAGTCGGCGAGCAGGTCGACGAGGGTGACGTCGGCCTGGTTGCCGAGCGAGACGAACCGGGAGAACCCGAGGCCGTGCGGGCGGAAGCGGAGCTGGAGTTCGAGGGCGAGGTTGCCGCTCTGGCTCAGCAGGGCCACGCCGCCGGGGGTGAAGGTGTCGGAGGCCAGGAAGAGGTCGGTGGTGTTGTCGGCCAGGCCCAGGCAGTTCGGCCCGACCATCACGGCACCGGCGGCGCGCACCCGCTCGGCGACGGCCTCCTGCCGGGCGCGCCCGGCGTCACCGGTCTCGGCGAACCCTGCGGTGATCGCGACGATCGCCCGGGCCCCGCACCGCAGGGCCTCGTCGACGGCGTCCTCGAAACCGGCGGCGGGCACGGAGACGACCGCGAGGTCGACGGGCTCCCCTATCGCGCTCAGGCTGGGCGCCGCGGTGCGGCCGAGGACGGTGCCGCCGCGCCGGTTGACCAGGTGGACGGGGCGGCGCCCGTTCGCGCGGACCGCCTGGGCGGCGATGGCGTGCCCGTACTTGGCGGGGTCGTCGCTGGCTCCGACGACGGCGACGGATACCGGGTCGAAGAGTGCCGAGAGGTCACGTCCCATGTCACTTCACCAGCCGCAGCGCGGAGTTGGGGCAGGCGGTGACGGCGGCTTCGGCGGCTGTCTCGCCGCCGGGCGGCACCTCGGAGGCACGCACCGACGCGTAGCCCCACTCGTCGAGGTCGACCTGCTCGGGCGCGGGTTCCTGGCAGAGGCCGTAGCCCTGGCAGCGGGTGGAGTCCAGCAGCAGTTTCATGGTGGGTCCTTTCGGCGCGGCGGGGCTGGTGCGCGCGGGGCTCGGGTGGGGTTGGGGGCACCCGGGTCCGTTCGGGGCGGGGGTGCTGGGCGCGCGGCGGATTCGGGTGCAGGGGACCCGGGTCGATTCGGCGCGGCAGGTTGCAGTGCGGGGGAGGGGACGGGGTGCGGCTCAGGGCACCGGGACGGTGAAGCGGCGCCCGTCCTCGGGTGCCGGGCCCGCGCAGGCGGGGCAGCCGGGACTTCGGTGGGCGTCGAGCGTGTCGGGGAAGCGGTCGAGGAGGGTGGCGACGACGCGGGCGGCGGCGTCGAGCAGGGCGCAGGCTCCGCGGCCGGGCAGCTGGCTCGACCAGCGGTGCAGCTGGGTGAGCGTGTCCGGGTTCCCCTCGCCGCGGGCGACGGCGGAGAGGGCCTTGGCCATCGCCCCGGTGCCCGAGACGCACACACCGCACTGCCGGGCGCTCTGCGCGCCGAGGTAGGAGGCGGCTTCCACGGCGACGGCGAGGGGGCAGTCCTCGGGGCCGAGGAAGTGCAGTGCGCCGCAGCCGAGCGCCGCACCGGCCGTGCGCAGGCCGTCGTGGTCGAGCGGCAGGTCCCGCCAGCCCTCGCCGTACAGCCCGCCGAACATCCCGCCCAGCAGGACGGCCTCGGACCTGCCGTGCCCGCACAGGTCGGCGAGGACCTTCAGATGCGTGCCGGCGGGCACTTCCACGAGCGCGCTGTCACCGCCGCCACCGGCGAGGGTCACCAGGTGGGCCGCGGCGACGGCGTCCGCCTCGCCGGGGTGCGTGTTCATCCGCGCGACGCGGGCCAGCGTCTCCACGTTGGCGACGAGGGTGGGCGCGCCGCCGACACCGCTCTCGAACGGCCGCGGGGGTTTGGCCGTCGGCAGGGCGGGGCCGCCGTCGATGCGCCGTACGACGGCGCTCTCCTCGCCCGCGACATAGGTGTGCTCGGTACGGACGACGTCGACGCGCAGGTCGAGGGCGCATTCGGTGAGCGCCTGGCGCACGGCCCGCTCGGCCGCGAGGTCGGAGAGGTACACGTGGCCGCGCTCGGCGCCGGTCAGGGCCGCCGCCAGCCGCAGTCCGTCCAGGACGGTGTGCGGGCGGTGGCGGAGCAGCCAGCGGTCCTTCACGGATCCCGGTTCGCCCTCCTCGCCGTTGGCGACGACGACACGGGGGCTCGGCGCGTCGCGGACGGCCCGGAGTTTGACGGCGGCCGGGAACCCGGCGCCGCCCCGCCCGCGCAGTCCCGCCGCGGCGATCCGGTCGAGCAGCCGTCCGGGCGCCACCAGGGGCGCGTAGCCGCCCGCGGCGAGGTACCCGGCGATGTCCTCACCGCCGGGCGCGGGGGAGAGGAGGCCGGGCCGTCCTTCGGGAAGGAGGGAGTACACGCTGGTCATACGGTGCTCCTGGGCTCGATGCGGCCGATGTGCCCGGTGCCGGCGGGCGCGAGCGCGGGGCGGGACCGCAGGTGGTCCAGCGCCCGCTCCAGCTCCCGCCGCTGGGCGGCGGTGCGGTCGTAGCCCGCTCCGGGCAGGCCGATCAGCATGCGGTGGTGGTCGAGGACGACCTCGCCGGCCAGCAGCGCCGCGCCCGGGTCCGCGGTCCGCGACCGGGCCGCCTCGACGACCAGGTCGGTGACCTCGTGCAGGTAGCGCAGCCAGCCGCGCTGGGTGCCGCGCAGCACCAGCCGCTCAACGCGGTGGCGCTCGGCGGCGACGAGGGCCGAGGGCGGGCGGTCGTCCGGCGGGGAGCGCAGGGCGGCCACCGCCGCGGGCAGCTCCTGTTCGGGCTCGGGGGTGAGGCCGAGCCAGACGAGACTTCGGCGAGCGCTCATGCGGACCTCCGGGATCGCTCCGTTTCCGGGGTCCGGGAACGGGGGCGGCGCGGCGATGACGGGGATGGGGGTGCTCCGACGCCGTAAGACGTGAGTCGTAAGTCGTAATGCGTCTGACGCGAGGCGGGAGCCGTGCGGGGTGCCCGGCGGAGCGGGCGCCCGCTGTGGCGCGGACCGGGGTCCGCGGGCTTGCGGAGGGCTGCTGGGCATCCGTCTGCGGGTCCCGGGCCGTCCGCCTGCCACGAGACTAACTAACTAATTAGTCAGCCCACAAGTCTTGACTTGCCCCGCCGATGGTTCCACTCTGACTAACCAATCAGTCAGCCGGATCGCGGCAGGTCCGGAACCCGCACCTGCCTCCCCTCCCGGCCACGCCCTCACCGCCCATCGCCGTCCACACGGCGCGGAGGAGGACCCCATGAACCCCCCGACGACCCGGGCAGCCGACGTCGACGCTTCCCCCACTCCGCCGGTCCCGCCCCCCGAGCACCCCGGGCAGGCCCTGGCGGCCCGCTACTACACCGACCCGGCCATCGCGCAGGCCGAGACCGACCGCATCTTCGCCAAGTCCTGGCAGCTCGTCTGTCACGAGTCCGACCTCCCCGGCCCCGGCGCCCGGCTGGCCGCCACCGCAGCCGGCCGCGAGGTGCTGGTCGTCCGCACCGAGGACGGTGGCCTCGCCGCCCACCTCAACGTGTGCCGGCACCGCGGAACCCGGCTGGTCACCGACCCGGAGCCCGCGGGCAAGGCGATCCGCTGCCCGTACCACGGCTGGACCTACAAGCTGGACGGACGCCTGGTCGGCGCCCCCGAGGCCCGCCGCATCCCCTGCCTCGACAAGCCCAAGTTCGGACTGCACCCGGTCAACGTCGAGTCCTTCCTCGGCTTCGTCTTCGTCAACCTCGACCTGGAGGCGACCCCGCTCGCCGAGAGCTGCGCCGGGCTCGCCGAGGCCGTCGGACGCTACGCCGGGCCCGGCCTCGTACCGGTCGGCAAGCACCGCATCCACGACCTGAAGGGCGGCGAGGAGCAGAACGCCAACTGGAAGGTCATCGTCGACAACTATCTGGAGGGCTACCACGTCCCCGTGGCCCACCCCTCGCTGATGCGTCTGCTCGACTACGCCGCGTACACGGTGGACGTGCAGGAGAACTACGTCCTGTTCGAGTCGCCCCTGCGGGACAAGCCCTCCTCGAACTGGACCGAACGGCTCTACCAGCGCCTGGCGACCCCGATGCCGGGCCTCACCGAGGACGACCGGCGGGTCTGGCGGTACGCCGTGATCTACCCGAACACGCTCATCGACTTCTACCCTGACCACGTGCTCGCGTGGACCGCCCTGCCCACCGCCCAGGACCGGGCGGCGATCCCCGGCGCCTTCTACACCAAGCTCGGCGAGGACGTCCGCACCCGGCTGGCCAGGCGGCTGAACATCCACATCGGCTGGGTCACCAACGACGAGGACGCCGAACTGGTGGAGCGCGTGCAGGCCGGGATGCGCATGCCGGGGTTCGAGCCCGGACCGCTGTCGCAGCGCGAGGCCGGCGTCGGCTGGTTCGCCCGGCGGGTCCGACGGGACCTGGAGGGGGACGCGCCGTGACGCCCCCGTACACCTCACTCGCGCGCCGCGACGTGCGCCCGTCGTCGGCCGCGGTCTTAGCCCGCGCCCTCTGAGCCGCGCACGCACCCTCTGAGCCGCGCACGCACCCTCCCCAGACCGGTCCTCGCTTCGGAATCAGGGCCCGAAGCGAACCGACCAGCCGGTCCAGCCCTGGACTTGTGCCGTTCCTCGACGGAGAGGACGTTCCATGTCCCCCGAGGTACCACCGCCGTCCCGACGCGCCCTGCTGCGGGCGGGCGCCTGCGGCCTGCTGGGCGCAGCGGCCGGCGGCTGCGGGTTCATGCCCGCCAAGAAACCCGACGCCGACCAGCTCGCCCCGGTCGAGGCACGCGTCGACGGCGATCTCGTCTACTTCAACTGGGCCGACTTCGTCGACCCGGCCGTCTTCAAGGGCTTCGAGAAGGAGTACGGCGTCAACGTCATCCAGTCGAACTTCGACTCGATGGAAGGCATGGTCGCCAAGCTCAACGCCGGCAACCGCTACGACATCATCTTCCCCACGGCCAAGTGGGCACAGCGGCTGGCCCGCGGGGGCCGGCTGCGCCGTATCGACCACTCCCGGCTCAGCAACGCGCAGTCCGTGTTCGGCACGTACACATACTTCACCGATCCCTGGTACGACCCCGGTTCCGCGCACACCGTCCCCTTCACCGCCTACAAGACCGGCATCGGCTGGCGGCGCGACAGGATCGGTGAACTCACCGACTCCTGGCGGGACCTGTGGAACGACCGGGCCCGGGGCAAGGTCTTCCTGCTGGACGACCGCGACGAGGTCCTCGGCATGGCCGCCCTCACCCTCGGCCTCGACGTCAGCACCGGCGACCCCGGCGACCTCGACCGCATCACCTCCCTGCTGGGCTCCCTGCGGCCGCGGCTGCGCGGCTTCTCCAGCGACAGCTACAACAACCTCCTCAACGGCAACGCGCTGATCCAGCAGGCGTGGAGCGGCGACATGGCCGCCATGCTCTACCAGGCCGACGACCCCTCCGTGTTCGGGTTCCAGGCCCCCAAGGAGGGCACGCCGATCAACTCCGACTGCTACGCCATCCCCTGGAACGCCGCCCACCCCGGCACCGCGATGCTGTTCATCGACTACATGCTGCGGCCGGAGAACGTGAAGAAGAACATCGAGTACATCGGCTACCCGATGCCGGTCGCGGGCAGCGAGAAGACCTACGCCGATCTCGTCGAGCCCTTCCCCGAGTGTCTGGTCACCCAGGACGACCTGAAGGCCGACGCGTTCTTCCGCAACGGCACACGCGCGGCGGAACAGGCGCGCGACACCGCCTGGACCCATGTGAAGGCGGGCTGAGACATGGCACTGCAGCGCCCCTCGTCCCGCACCCGCCGCCGGGATACCTCCCGGAACCGGATATGGGTCTGGTTCATGCTGCCGGGCACCCTGTGGATGACCGGCTTCCTGATCGCCTCGCTGATCCTCGTCGCCGTCCTCGCGGTCGGCACCACCGACGAGCTCGGCAACCCGCGCTTCGGCTTCGACCTGTCCGCCGTGCGCGCCCTCGCCGATCCCGCCTACACCGAGGTCCTGGCCCGCTCCCTGGGCTACGCCCTGCTGACCTGCGTGATCTGCCTGCTGATCGCCTACCCGGTGGCGTACACGATCGCCCTGCACGGCGGCCGCTACAAGCACGCGCTGATCGCCGCGATCGTGGTGCCGTTCTTCGCCAACTACCTGGTGCGGATGTACGGCTGGTCAGTGGTCCTCTCCGACGACGGACCGGTGCTGCGCGCCCTGCGCGCGGTGGGCCTGGCCGACGAAGGCACGAAGATCCTCAACAGCGGCTTCGGCGTCATCGCGGGACTCGTCTACGGCTTCGTCGTCTTCATGATCATCCCGCTGTACGCGGCCCTGGAACGCCTCGACGTCTCCCTCATCGAGGCCGGCCGCGACCTGTACGGCGGCCCGGTCCGCACCTTCTTCTTCGTCACCCTGCCCGCCACCCGGCAGGGCGCGGCGGCCGGGCTCGTCCTGGTCTTCCTGCCCGCCATGGGCGACTTCGTCAGCGCACAGCTCATGGGAGGCCCGGACCAGATCATGATCGGCAACCTCATCCAGGACAAGTTCTTCCAGGGCCAGAACTGGCCGCTCGGCTCAGCGCTCACCATGCTGCTGATGCTGGTCCTGCTGATCGGGATGCTCGGCTATCTGCGGCGCACCCGCAAGGACGAGGCGGAGGCCCTGCGATGACCCTGCTCAAGACACCCTCCACCACCGCACCGGCCGCCCCGGCGGGCCGCACCCGCGGCCGCCGCTCCCGTGCCCGGCGCAGGCCCCGCCTCCTGATCGCCATCACGGCGCTGTTCTTCGCGCTGCTCTACCTGCCCATCGCCGTCGTGGCACTGTTCTCCTTCAACTCCCAGAAGTCCCTGACCGTGTTCGACGGGTTCAGCCTGCGCTGGTACCGCGCCTTCGTGCACGACGACGTCCTGATCGCCTCCCTGGGAACCAGCCTGCGCATCTCCCTGGTGGCGATGGCCGGCTCGGTGCTCCTGGGCGGGGCGCTCGCCCTCGGCCTGGTCCGCTGCCGCACCCGGCTCGGCTCACTGGCCGGACTGGTCATGCTGGTCCCCCTGATCACGCCGGAGATCGTCACCGGCGTCGCCTCGATGCTGCTCTTCAAGGGCCTGGGCGTACCGCTGTCCACCACCACGGTGATCCTCGCCGAGATCACCTTCTCGATCTCGTACGTCACCGTCATCCTCCGCTCCCGGGTCGCCGCCCTGAACCCGGAGGTGGAGGAGGCCGCCATGGACCTCGGCGCCACCCGCTGGCAGGCGGTCCGGCTGGTCACCCTGCCGGCGCTGCTGCCCGCCGTACTCGCCTCTGCCGTACTGATCTTCGCGCTGGTCTTCGACGACTTCGTGCTCGCCTACTTCACCACCGGCGTCGACCCCCAGCCCCTGTCGGTGCGGATCTACTCGGCGATCCGCTTCGGTGTGCAGCCCACCATCAACGCGGTCGGCACGCTCATGCTCGCGGGATCCATCGCCCTGATCGCCCTGGCCCTGTTCATCCCGCGCCTCTTCGGCCGCCGCGGCGGCCTCGACATCCTCTCCGGAGAGTGATCCCCATGGACGCGACCCCCGCCGTCCGGCTCGACGGTGTCTCCAAGCAGTACGCGGACTCCTACGCCGTCCACCGCCTGGACCTCGACATCGAGGCCGGCCACTTCTTCTCCCTGCTCGGCCCCTCGGGCTGCGGCAAGACCACCACGCTCCGCATGATCGGCGGCTTCAGCGACCCCAGCGAGGGCGCGGTGCTGCTGGCCGGTGAGGACGTCACAGCGCTGCCGCCCAACAAGCGCAACGTGAACACCGTCTTCCAGAGCTACGCCCTGTTCGACCATCTGAGCATCGCCGACAACGTCGGCTTCGGCCTCAAGCGCAAGGGCGTCGCCAGGAACGAGATACGGCAGCGGGTCGGCGAGATGCTGGAACTGGTGCAGCTCGCCGGTCTCGCCGACCGCCGGCCCCGCACGCTCTCCGGCGGCCAGCGTCAGCGCGTGGCCCTGGCCCGCGCGCTCGTCAACCGCCCGGCCGTGCTGCTGCTGGACGAGCCGCTGGCCGCCCTCGACCTGAAGCTGCGCCGGCAGATGCAGGTGGAGCTGAAGCAGATCCAGCGCGAGGTCGGCATCACCTTCGTCTTCGTCACCCATGACCAGGACGAAGCGCTGACCATGTCCGACCGGATCGCCGTGATGAACGCGGGACGCATCGAGCAGTGCGGCACCCCCGAGGACATCTACGAACACCCCGCGACCGGCTTCGTCGCCTCCTTCATGGGCACCTCCAACCTGATGAACGGCACCTACCGGGACGGTGAGGTGACCCTGGACAAGGGCCCCGCCCTGCCCGTCGGCGCGCGGACCGGCATCGCGGACGGCACCGCCGTCAGCGTCTCCCTGCGCCCCGAGAAGATCTGGCTGTCGGACTTCGAACCGGGCATGGCGAAGCTGAGCGGCGTGCTCCGCGAGACCGTCTACAGCGGCCCGACCACGACCTATCTGATCGAGCTCGCCCCGGGCATGACGCTGTCGGTGCTGGAACAGAACACCGCCCGCGCCCGGATGGAGGACCGCTGGAGCGGCGGCGAGACGGTGGAGTTCGGGTGGCGGCCCGAGCACTGCCTGGTCCTGGCCTGAGCGCCCCGACGGAAAAGAGCGACCATGCATCACGACGTGATCGTGCTCGGCGCCGGTCTCGCCGGGCTCGCCGCCGCCCGGGACCTGGCCTCCGCCGGCACCGACGTGCTCGTCCTGGAGGCCCGGGACCGCGTCGGCGGCCGGGTCGAGCAGACCCGCACACCCGACGGCCGCACCGTCCAGCTGGGCGGTGAGGTCGTCGGCCACGGGCACACCGCCTACCTCCGGCTCGCGAAGGAACTGGGCCTGAAGCTGGTGCCCAGCTATGTCCAGGAGCCGGGCCGCATGACCCGCGCCACCCCCGAAGGGCTCTCGGCCGGTGAACCGCCGCACTGGTTCGGCCCCGGCGACGCGGCCCTGCACACGCGGCTGAGCAAGGAGTTCTCCGCCCTCGCCGCCACCGTCGACCCGGACGACCCCTGGTCGCATCCGGACGCCGCCGCCCTGGACCGGCTCTCCGTGGCCGACTGGCTGCGCTCCCGCGAGGCCGGACCGGCCGTGGTCCGGCTGTGGGACATCGGCCAACTCGCCCTGGCCGGCGGCTCGTACGAGCGGATCTCCCTGCTCGCCGCACTGCGCAAGAGCGCCGCGGTCCCCGGCTCGGGCACCGGCGATTACGACTACGACGACTGGGAGGGACTACGCCTCGCGGAGGGCTCGGCGACCCTCGCCGAGGTCCTGGGCCGCGTGCTGGGACCGCGCATCCGGCTCGGCTCGCCCGTCGCCGCGCTGGACATCCGCCCGGGACGCTGCACCGTGCGCCTGCACTCCGGCGAGGCCCTCACCGCCCGTGCTGTGGTGAGCGCCCTGCCCGTCGGCCCGCTGCGGGACGTCCACGTCAGCGGGGTCAGCGACGCGCGCCTCGCCTCCCTGCACCGGCAACGCCACGCCACGGCCGCGAAGTTCGCCGCCGTCTACGACCGCCCCTTCTGGCGGGACACAGGGCTCAACGGCCTGTCCGAGACCGAAGGCGTGCTGGGCAGCACCTGGCCGCAGAACGAAGGCGTCCTGTCGGCACTGATCCCGCCCGAGCGCTACGGCGTCCTGCTCGGCACCCCACCCCACCTGCGCACCCCCGAACTGCTCGCCGAGATCGCCGCCATGCTCGGCGACGAGGCCCTGCGGCCGAGCTCCTGCCACCTGCGGCTGTGGGGCACCGACCCCTGGACCCAGGGCTACGTCACCCAGTGGCCGCCCGGCGAGGTGATGGCCGTCGGCCCGCTGCACGGCACGCACGAACCGCCGTTCTACGTCTGCGGCTCCGACCAATGGGTCGCCGGATACATGGAGGGCGCCGTCCGCACCGGCCGCGCCGCCGCCGAGGAGGCGCTGCGCCGTGGCTGACACCGACCGTCCCAACCACATCGGCGGCAAGGAGGCGCCGGCCGCGTCCGGCGCCACCCTGCCACTGATCGACCCGGCCACCGGGCGCGCCCACGGGACCGCCCCGCTGTCCGGCCCCGAGGACGTGGACGCGGCCTGCCGGGCCGCCGAAGAGGCCTTCGAGGGCTGGTCGTCGACGACTCCGGGGCACCGGCAGACGGCACTGCTGCGGATCGCCGACGCCCTGGAGCGGGCGGCCGGACCGGTCGCGGACGCCGAGGTCGCCGACACCGGCAAGCCGCGCGCCCTGTTCCTCGGCGACGAACTGCCCGCGATCGTGGACGTGTTGCGGTACTTCGCCGGAGCCGCCCGCAATCTGCCCGGCGCGGCCGCCGCCGAGTACACGCCGGGCCGCACCTCCATGCTGCGGCGCGAGCCCGTCGGCGTCTGCGCGCAGATCACGCCGTGGAACTACCCGCTGATGATGGCCGTATGGAAGATCGCCCCCGCGCTCGCGGCCGGCAACACCGTGGTCCTGAAACCCTCCGACACCACACCGTCCTCGGCCGTGCTCCTGGCCCGGCTGGCCGCCGAGCACCTGCCGCCGGGCGTGCTCAACGTCGTGTGCGGCGACCGCGACACCGGCCGTGCCCTGGTCGCCCACCCGGACGTCCGGCTGGTGGCTGTCACCGGAAGTGTCCGCGCGGGGCAGGAGATCGCCGCGGCGGCGGCCGCCGACCTCAAGCGGCTGCACCTGGAACTCGGCGGCAACGCGCCCGTGTTGATCCACGCGGACGCCGATCTGGACGACGCGGTAGAGCAGTTGTCGTCGCTGTCGTTCTACAACGCCGGCCAGGACTGCACGGCCGCGACCAGGATCCTGGTCGACCGGCGCGTCCACGACTCCTTCCTGGCCCGCTTCACCGAACGGGCGGCGCACCGGCGGCCCGGGGCCCCGGACGAGGAGCGCACGGACTTCGGCCCGCTGGCCAACGCCGCCCAACTCGCCTCCGTACGCAGCCTGCTGGAGCATCTTCCGGGGCACGCCGAGATCGTCGCGGGCGGCACAGCCGTGGACCGGCCCGGCTACTTCCACCACGCCACGGTGGTCGCCGGAGTGCGGCAGGAGGACGAGATCGTGCAGCGCGAGGTGTTCGGCCCGGTCGTCACCGTCCAGCCCTTCACCGACGAGGCCGAGGCCGTACGGCTGGCCAACGGCGTCCCGCAGGGGCTCGCCGCGAGCGTATGGACGCGCGACCACGACCGTGCGATGCGGGCGTCACGGTCCCTGCGCACCGGCATCGTCTGGGTCAACACCCATGGCACGACGGTGTCGGAGATGCCGCACGGCGGGGTGGGTCACTCCGGCTACGGCAGCGACCTCTCCCTCGCCGGTCTGCTCGACTACACCCAGGTCAAGCACGTCATGCTGTGACGTCCGCGCGTACCGGGTGGTCATGCGTCAATGGTGCAGTGGCCACCCGGTGCCCGCCGCTGCGGGCTCGCCCGGACGGGCGCAGACTGGGAAGGTGAGTGACACACCCCTCGGGCGTGATGACACCACGCCCGCGCCTCGTGCGGCTCATCAACAGACGCTGGTACTCGCGGCCATGATGTTCGCGGTCGCGATGACCTTCATCGACCAGACCATCGTCTCCATCGCCGCCCCGGACATCGTCCGGGAACTGGACCTGTCGGCGTCCGGCATGCAGTGGGTGATCAACGCCTATCTGCTGGCCCTGGCCGCCTTCTTCGCCGTCGGCGGCCGCCTCGCGGACCTGTACGGCCCGCGCCGGATCGTCGTCATCGGCACCCTGGTGTTCGTCGTCTCCTCGGTGATGTGCGGCTGTGTCCCCAAAGGGGACGCCGCGCAGGGCTGGCTCATCGGCTTCCGGGCCGTCCAGGGTCTTGGGGCGGCGCTGCTCTTTCCCGCCGCGCTGGCGGTGGTCGTCGCGGTGTTCCCGGCCGAGCGGCGCGGCCGCGCCCTCGCCCTGTTCTTCGGGCTGTCCGGCGCGCTGACCGCCGTGGGACCGCTGCTGGGCGGCTGGCTCACCGCGGCATGGACGTGGCGCGCGGTGTTCTGGGTCAACGTGCCCGTGGCCGTGGTGGCGCTGGTGCTGACCGCGATGGCGCACATCACCGACCGCAGACGGACCGGCACTCTCGACATCGTCGGCGCCGCCCTGATGGCGGCCGGCATGGGCCTGAGCGTCCTCGGCTTCCAGCAGGCCTACGTCTGGGGCTGGGACAGCGCCGCCACCTGGCTGTGCGTCGCGGGCGGCCTGGCGATCCTCGCCGTCTTCGTCCGCTACGAGCGGGGCGTCCGCGATCCCCTGATCGACCTGCGCGTCTTCCGCGACCGGGGCTTCACCATGGACGCGGCGGTGCTGTTCTTCGCCATGCTCGCCTTCGTCCCGCTGTTTTTCTTCGCGTCCGTGTACGCCCAGGTCTCCCTCAGCGCCTCGCCCAACCAGGCCGCGCTGTTCCTGCTGTACGTCTTTGCCGGCTTCGCCATCGCCTCGCAGTGGGGCGGGCGGATCCTCGACAAGCGGGGCGCCCGTCCGGCGCTGCAGATGGGCGCCGTCGTGGGCTGCGTCGGGTTCGCCCTGTGGGCGGGCAAGCTGACCGACCTGTCCATGCACGACCAGTGGCCGTATGCGGCCCTGGCCGGGGCGGGCATCGGTTTCATCCTGGCCCCCGCCTCCACGGATGCCGTCAACCGCGCCATCGGTCCGTCCTACGGCGAGGTCACGGGCATCACCCAGACGGTGCGCAACTACGCCGCGAGCGTGGGCATGGCGGTCTTCGGCACCCTGCTCACCCATGTCACCCGTTCGAACGTGACGAACACCCTGGAAGCGCATGGCATGTCGGCCGAGCAGGCCCGGGACACGGCCCACAGCCTCAGCGGCTCCATCACGGGCAGCGGCGACGCCGCCCCGCCCACGGGCACCGGGCCCGCCGCCGACCAGATGCGGGAGGTCGTCAGCGCGGTGCAGAGGGACTTTGCCGAGGCGAACCAGTGGGTGTTCTACGGCATGGCCATCGCCCTGGGCATCGCCTTCCTGTTCGCGCTGCTCCACCCGGGCGGCACCGCGGCCGCCTCCTCCGTCGAGGCGCAGCAGGAGCGCACCTCAGCGAAGAGCGCCTGACCGTGTCGCGGTCGCCGCCCGTCTCAGGCAGGCCTGCGAGAGCCGCTGCCACCGGGACCGCCGCCGGCGTCCGAGCCGACATCGGCCTCCTGTGTCGCCCCGCCGCGGGAGAGCCGCGTCAGATCGGCCGCCAGGGACTCCAGCCACTCGACCACTGCGTAATACCGCCGCGGCGCCCCCACCGGCTCGGCGCTGAACTCGGCGGTGACCGGAGCGATCCGGGGGACGGACAGGGAGGGTGTGTCCCCGCCCGGGTCCAGGGCCGCGGAGAGCAGCAGCATCCGCCCGGCCATGCGTTCACCGAGTGCCTCCACCGCCCGGGCCGTCGCGGCGGGCAGCACGGTGACGGGCGGATCCAGCAGCCGCTCGGAGCCCCACAGTGTGTGGTGGCCGGCGATGAGCGTCGCCTGCCAGTCCACCGGCGCCGGGGGACCCCGCCGGGCGCCGGTGAGGGATGTGGGCTCGCTCTGGAACTGCGCGTAGGCCGACTCGGCGAGGACGACGGCGTGATGCAATGACCGGTGCCCGGGTGCGCCGGCCGGCACGATTGTGGCGGCGCCGCCCGCCACCGACGAGGTCGTCGCCACCACGACCTCCGCGGCGGTGCGCAGGAGTTCGGCGGCGGCTCGGCGCATCTCGTCATGGGCCCCGCGCGGCCATGCCAGCAGCCCGAACACCGCGCCGATCGCGCTGCCGATGAGCACGTCGAGCATGCGCACCTCCGCCAGCTGCCAGGTGGACGGCGCCAGCTGCGCGAACACCAGGGCCACCAGCACGGTGAACAGCCCCTGGGCCCAGCCGACCCCCCGCACCGGCCCGACGGTGAAGGCGAACAGCATCCACACGGGCAGCACTACGGCGTAGACGTTCGTGTGGGTGCCCACCAGGGTCAGTGTCCCGGCGGTCAGCAGCGCCCCGGCCAGTGTGCCCGTGAGCGCGAGCCGGATGGTGTGCCGGGTCGCCTCCAGGGTGGTCCTGGTGAGGCTGAGCGTGGCCAGCATGGCCCAGAAGCCGTGCGGCAGCGTGTCGATCCCCGCGACGAGCCGCGCCGCCGTGAGAGCCAGCGCGATCCGCACCGCGTTCTGGAAGAACACCGAACGCCGCCCCGCGTGCCCGCGCAGCCGGTGCCACCACAGCACCGGGGCCGGGACGGTGGAGTACCAGAAACGCTCGGGCGGCACCTCCACCTCGGCATGCCGCCCGCGTACAACCCGGTCGGCCGCCGCCCCCATCGCCAGCGCGGCATCCGCGATCTCCAGCACGGCCGCGTGCCCGCGCAGCACCACCGGCGCAAACCCGGACGCCTGCGCGGACAGGGCCGACAGCGCGGCACGCGCTGAGGACAGCTCCTGGTACGGCCCCATGGGCGAGGGTCCTTCGCGCAGACACCCCGCCGTCGCCGTGGCGAGGCCCGCCACCGCACGCAGCACGGCGGTCACCTCCCGCTCCGGCGCCCGGGGCGGGGCGGGCAGCCGCGCCAGCCGGTTCAGGAGCGTACGGACGGCGAGGCCGGTGTGCGCGAGGGCCCGCTCCCGTACTCCGGGGCCCGCCGGACGCTCCGCCTCGGGCACCATCAGCGACCGCAGGGCCCGCCCGTTCTCCTCCGCCGAGCTCCGGTCCGCGGCGCCCAGGACGTACGGCGGCACGGCCAGGGCCCGCGCACAGTGCGCCGCGGTCCAGGCGGCGCGGGCGGCCCGCTCCCGGTACGCCATGGGGGCGGGCTCGGGGAAGATCAGCCACTCGGCGGCGACCAGTAGCACCAGCCCGGTCGTCGTACCGAGCAGCCGCTCGCCGAGCGAGCCGGGGTCGTACGGCGGGAACGACGGCAGGATGTACAGCAGCTGCAGCCCCGGTGCCACGCCCGCCGGACGGGGTCCGCCCACGGCGCAGAAGGCCAGCGTGAAGCCGACCGCCAGCATCCCGGCGACGGCGCTCCAGGTGCGTACCGACAGATACGTGCCGACGACCACCAGCACCCAGCACACCGGCAGTACCCGCGCCATGGTTGCGGCGCGCTGCCGTCCGGTCCCGGGGATCCGCGACAGCCCGCCCAGGGACACCGCGCCGAACAGGGCGTAGGTGGCCGCGACGGGACTGTCGAGTCCGTACCGGAAGAGGTAGAAGCCGACCGCGGCGGCAAGCGCCACACGCACGGCCCGACGGCCCGAAGCGGCGTAGGCCGCCGGAAACCAGTCGGCTGGGAGACCCCTCACTCCTTCAGGATCACTCTGCCCCCTCGGGGACGCCCCTCGGCACGAGATACGGATCAGTGGTCGAGGCCCGGAGTCGAGGACACAGGTTGACCGCAAGGGTTCCTACGGTCGTTCCATGACTCAGACGCAGAACATCCTTGTCACCGGCGCCACCGGAACCGTCGGCCGTCAGATCGTCGCCGAACTGCTCACCCGAGGCCACCGAGTCCGCGCCCTGACCCGGGACGCGGCCAAGGCCGACTTCCCTGACGGAGTCGAGGTCGTCGAGGGCGACCTGACAGACCCGGACACCCTGGCCGCCGCCCTGGAAGGCGTGACCGGCCTGCACCTCATCACCTTCGGCGGCGCCTTCTTCGCCCCTCTGGAGACGGGCCCGCGGATCCTGGAACTGGCCCGCGCGGCCGGCGTACGCCGGGTCACCGTGCTGCACGGTGGCGGGCCGTCGCTGCTGGAGGACGCCGTGCGCGCGGACGACGGGGTGGACTGGACCGTACTCATGCCGGTCGAGTTCATGGCCAACGCGCTGGAATGGGCGGAGGGCATCGTCACCCGGGACGAGGTCCGGGAACCGTTCGTCAACCGCCTCAGCGCCATGGTGCACGAGGGCGACATCGGCGCCGTTGCCGCGGTCGCGCTCACTGAGGAGGGCCACGCCGGCCAGGAATACGTGATCACCGGCCCCGAACTGCTCACCGTCGGCGACAAGGTGGCCGCTGTCGCCAACGCCCGCGGCCGGGCGGTCTCCCTGGTGGAGCTGACGGAGGAACAGGCCGTCGACCAGTGGCGGGCGGCAGGCCACCCCGAGGACGTCATCGGCTTCCTCATCGAGGCCTACGGCAACACTCCGGAGGTCGGCCGTACGGTCATCGACACCGTCGAGAAGGTCACGGGCCGCCCCGCCCGCTCGTTCGGCCAGTGGTCGGCGGAGCACGCGGCCGCCTTCACGGCCTAGCTCTGAGGCGCAGCGGGTGCGTGCTTCCCGCGCCTGACGTCGGGGCGTGCTGGCCCGGATTCGGCGGACCGGCGGTTCAACTACCGCCGGCCGGCCGGTTACTCGTACCGGTACTTCAGCGAATCCGCCTCCGCCTGCTCGATGTCGGCGATCGTCAGCCCCGGCATCCGCAGTTGGGCCAGTGTCACCTCGGCCGAGGTCGGCTGCGCGTCCGCCGGCAGCCACTGCTCGGGCTTCCAAGCGCCGCTGCGCAGCAGCGACTTGGGGCAGTGCGGGTAGACCTCCTCGATTCCTACCACCAGCGCGCTGGCAGGCGGCTTGCCCACGGCGGTCAGTTGCGACAGCAGCTCCGGGCGGGTGGAGACGCAGGCCCGGCCGTTCGCTCTGAGCGTCGTGGTGCGCCCTGGGGTGATGAACAGCAGCCCGGCTCGTCCGGTGGCGACGACGTTCTGCAGGGTGTCCAGACGCTTGTTGCCGGTCGCGTCCGGTATCGCCACCGTCCGTGAGTCCAGGACGGCGACGAACCCTGCGGGACCGCCACGCGGCGAAACGTCACAGTTGCCCTCGGCGTCCGCGCTGGCGACCAGAACCAGCGACGAGCACCCGATCAACTGCCGGGTCTGCGCGGTGAGTTCGGTCATCTGCTTGCGCAGGGCCGCATCCTTCGGGAGTTCGTAGACCTGACGGAGCGCCTCCTGGTCGGGCACGGCGTCAACGCGGAGCGAGTCGAAGGCACTGTCGGCAAGGGGTGTTGTCATGCCTCGACCCTAATCGCCCGGCCGATCCGCGATTGATCTTGGTCGATGAGAGAAGCGGTGGTCATTGCCCACCCGATCAGAGTCAGGCGCCGACGCCGGTGCGGAAGCGGAAGAAGTACAAGCCCCCCTCCCCGCCCGCGGCGAGCAACTCGGCAGTCTCCGACCAGGCGCACCACGAGAGATCGCCCTCGGTGCGCATGAGCGCGCGCCTGCGACCCGTGTGTGGATCCCAGACGATCAGCGCGCCGCCCGTGCCGCCCTCAGCCGTCGCCAGATGCTCGCCATCCGGGGACCAGCCCATGGCACGTGCGTGTCCCGTCAGCCGGTGTGCCGGGGTGTCTGCTCGGCAATTCCAGACGTGCACAGCTCCGTTGCGGGCGAGGACCGCGATGAGCCGCCCGTCCGGCGCCCAGGCCAGCTTGGCGGCGGGGCCGCCCGTCAATCGGAGTGTGTGCAGGAGCCCACGGCCCGCCGCGTCCCAGATCTGAACTTGGTGACGCGGTCCGGCGCTGCCTCTCAGGACAGCGAAGCGGCGGCCGTCGGGTGACCAGGCCATCGCCCGTACCGCTCCTGCGCCGCTGGGCTGCACATGCGGGGTGGCCAGTGCGAACGGATCGCGCAACTGGACCCGCCCGTCAGTGCCGACAAGAGCCAGCAGGGCTCCGTCCGGCGACCACACCGGGACACCC
Source organism: Streptomyces cinnabarinus (assembly GCF_027270315.1). Lineage (NCBI taxonomy): Bacteria > Bacillati > Actinomycetota > Actinomycetes > Kitasatosporales > Streptomycetaceae > Streptomyces > Streptomyces cinnabarinus. Next base: position 8,980,542 of record NZ_CP114413.1, read on the forward strand.
ACCCCGTGGCCGACGCTCACGGCGCTCGCACTGCGGTGGTCCCAGCAGCGAAGCATGCCCGCGCCGTCCACGGTCGCCACATGGACTCCGTCGGGCGACCACGACATCGCCTCGACCGCCCCGGTGTGCCCGGTGAGCGGTGGGGCGGCGGCTCCCGTGCTCGTGTCCCAGAGATTCACTGTGCCCACTGCGTTGGATACGGCGAGCCACCGACCGTCGGGGCACCACAGCAGCCGGCGTCCCCCCTGTGAAGGCCCCGACAGTTCTCGGACCACCTCGCCCGTACGCCCGTCCCACACCCGCACCACAGCACCAGGGTCCGAAAGATCCCCGAGCGTTGCCAGATATGTCCCTATGGGCGCCCAGGCGAACCTGCTCATCGCGACGGCACGCGCGCCGGGCGTCGCCACGGTCGGGGTCGCCACAGCCGGGACGGAGGCCGAGCGCCAGATCCGCAGTCGGCCGGAGTGATCGACGATCGCGAGGCGAGCGCCGTCAGGTGACCACTGGGCCGCGGTCCCTCCGGGAAGGCTGTGTGACGCGACGGTGTCCGCGCTCCAAAGGCGCACGGCGTTGCGGGTGCGCACGAGGAGGGTGCTGCCGTCGGGGGACCACCGCACGTCTTCCGGGGTCCCTTGCGCGCTGAGCGTACGGACCATTGCACCCGTCCGCGCCTCCCACACGTGTACCTCGCCCGCCACGTCGGCCGCGGCGAACCTGCCACCGTCGCTCGACCAGGTCACGGTATGACCGACGAGCCCCGGGCCCGTGAGGATGTGCAGAACCGCGCCGCTCGCGGTGTCCCACAGCCGTGCTGTGCGCAGGCCGTCCAGGGTCAGCAGCCGACTGCCGTCCGTGGACCAGATGGTGCGACGCACAGGAGACGAATCGTCGGATCGGAACTCGGCCCCATGCCCCGCCAGGGAATGAGCGAGCGTCAGCCCAGCCACGTGCCACAGACGCACGTACTCGCTGCCGTCCGTGGTGGCGAGCATCCCCCCGTCAGGTGACCAGGCGACCGAGTGCGCGACGCCCACATGACCGACCAACGGCGCCGGGCTGTCCCCTTCACCGGCCTTCAGGCGTTCCGCCGACCACACTTGCACAGACGTCCCATGGTCCGTACCGGCCAGCAGGTCGCCACTCGCAGACCAGGCCAGCTGCGCGAGCGGCCCACCGGGCGAGCGCAACGCGCAGACCGCGTCGCCGGTCGCGGGATCCCACAGGCGGGCGTTCAGACCGATGACCCGAGTGAGCAAGTACGTGCTGTCCGGGGACCACATGAGGTCCAGCACGTCATGGGCGAGGACGCGAACCGACCCTGTCTGCAGATCCCACACCTGTGCGGTGCCGCCCAGCTCCCACCCATCGCCTGCAGCAGTGCGTGCGTCGAAGGACGTGCCCAGAGTGCGCGTACCGGAGAGAGCGGCGAGGAAGCAGCTGTCCGGGGACCAGGCCAGCAGTCGCACGGACTTGTCCGGCGTAAGAACATGGGACAACTCTCCGGTGACCGGATTCCACACCCGCACGCCCCCGTTGTGCCCGAGGGCTGACAGACGCCTGCCGTCCGGGGACCAAGCAGGTGCGTATGCCCTCGTGGAGGAACTGGTCAGCGTGCGCTCCAGGGCGGGATGCGGCGTGTCGGGTAGGGCGTTGTTGTTGACCAGCCGCGGCTGGGTGCGCGCGGCTGACAGCTCCTCGATCTGGTCCCGCCACAGCGGGACATGGGCGAGGCGGCTGTACAGAACATCGAAGAGCGAGTGCGCCGGCTCGGTGGGGGACAGCAGGTGGGTCGAAGCGCCGAGCACGCGGATGGCCGCCTCCAGGACCCCGTCCGGATCGGGCAGTTCGGCAAGGTCGGCATGCGGGGCGTTGGGCGCTGTGCTCAGCCGTGATCCGATCCACCGCAGATCGGTCGCGGTCCCACGTGCCTCCGCGTCGTACCCAGCTTCGACCAAGTGGCGGATCAGATGATTCAGTGCGTAGTTCGAGCGCAGTTCCCACCATGCGGTGGGCGTCCGGCCGCTACCGCCGTCTTCGAGAGCCTGCCGCAGGCCCCTGACAAGACATCTGCTCGCGGCGGCGATGCCGTGCGCTCCCAGCTCCCGTCGCAGGTGGTCGCGGATGACGTCGTGCAGCACCAGCGAGACGGCGTCGTGGTGGTTCATCGTCACGAGGGAGAGTTCCGCGAGGCGCTGACACAGGGTGTGGGCGGTGATCTGGTCGAGTCTGTTGCCCTGACTCCACAGGGCGGTGACGACCGCCAGGGGAATCGCTTCGTTGCCGGCGAAGATCCCCAGTCGTGCGAAGCACTCCTCGCTGCCGGGCGGGAGCAGTTTCGTGCCGGCCTCGATGGTGGCCCGCACTATGCGCCTGCGCCGGGCACTGTCGTCCAGGTCCGTGGCGGGGTCGTACTCCATGCCCGACACTCCAGGAGCCGCGGGTCCCGCCGCGTCGATCAACGCCACCAGCTCTGCGGCGGCTTCGGCGTAGGGCCTGGTGGTGAAGCGCATGGCATGGGAGGAGATGAATCCACAGGCGAGGTTGAGCAGCAGGGGCCAGCAGTCGGTGACCCGCAGAAGTTCCCTGACTGTGCTGGTGGGCACGGCTCCCGGCTCCAGTCCGTGCAAAAGCACGGCTTCCGCTTGCTCCCTGGTCATGCGGTCGACCTTTACGGTGGCCGCGGTGCTGGGCAGCAGCGTCGGCGACCGGGTCGAGATGAGCCGGGCGCAGGCGGGGCCACCGGTAAGGAAGGGCAGCAACTGCTGCTCATACCAGACGTCGTCGAGTGCCAGCAGACTCCGCGGCAGCTCATCCAACAGTCGGCCCAGCTCGGCACCGGCCATCTCCGGATCGGTGTAACCCGGGTTCCTCCCTGTCAGGTTGAGGATCAAGTTGTTCACTTTGTCCGCGATCGCGGCGGACGTCTTGGTGTCACGGCCGAGGCTGATCGTGAAGACGCGGTTGCTGAAGCAAGCGCGGACGGACGGGTGTTCGCACACACGCCTGTAGAGGACGGTCTTACCGAAGCCACCCGCTCCGTAGAGCCCGACGACTCGCATTTCTGCTCCCCGCTCTGCACGGGCGGTCAACGCCTCGACCAGGGCCCTCGTCTCCTCAACGCGGTCCACCACCCAGTCGCCCGCGTCCGGGGAGAGCAGCACGGGCCGTCCGTTCCGGGCGGGGTCGCGCAAGGGCGTGTCGCTGTCCATGGCGATCTGTGCCTGCTGGACGCGCCAGGCGATCACACCGAGCGCCCCCGCCACCACAACCGCGGCGGCCGCCACTCTGAGAGGGTGATCCCGGGCGGGCTGCAGCCAGCCGGGGAGGTTCGCGAGAGCATTGATCTCGTTGCCCGCCACGGCTCCCACTGCAGCAACCAGCGGCACCATCATCAACAACAACACGCTGACGGCAGAGGTCAGTCGGGGCAGTCTTCTTCGCATGAGGCCCCCGGGCGCGGCTACGGCTTTGCAGACCACGGAAGTCTGCTATAGCGCCCATGCCCCACGCAGCCGAACAAGCCGCGGCGTGACAGGACGGTCAGGCGAATCCAACGGTCCCGTCCGCTTCTGCGTTCATCCGGGCACGTGCCAAGTGTGACCTCGGACTGATTCATTGCTGACGTGCATCGGTACGGCGCTGGCCTTCAGCATCGCGCCGCTCGCTGGGACACTCGCCGACCTGGTCCTTGGCATCTGGCCCGGCCTGAGGATCTCCTTGGCATACCTGTGCCGAAACCGGGGTGCGGGAGCGCGGTTGCGCTGCGAAACTGCCACGATGATCACCATGCCTGGCGCCGTGCTGGACTCGTTGCACGGACTCGCTTTCGGGGACGCGTTCGGCGACCAGTGGTTCGGCATCCTGCGCCGGGACGGGCCGGCGGCCCTGGAGGCGCGGACCTTGCCCGCGGATCCACTGTGGCGGTGGAGCGACGACACCGCCCAGGCGGTCGTCCTTGTCCAGGAACTCGCCGTCGGCGGCGGCACCGTCGACCAGGACCGCCTTGCCGGGCGCTTCGCGGCTGCCTACGCCGACGACACGCATCGAGGCTACGGCGCCTCGATGCACGACGTGCTCCGCCGGATCGGCGCGGGCGAGCCCTGGCAGGACGTGGTTGCCGGTCAGTTCGGCGGCCAGGGCTCCTGGGGCAACGGTGCGGCGATGCGTGCCGCGCCGCTCGGCGCCTGGCACGCCGCGGACCTCGACGCGGCCGCCGAGCAGGCAGCCCGCCAGAGCGTGGTCTCGCACCACCACCCGGAGGCGGTGGCCGCAGCGGTGGCCGTCGCCCTTGCCGCCGCCTTGGCGACCAGTGGCCGGGGCGAGGCCGCTGCGGCCCGCCCGGACTTCCTTCACGCCGTCGCCGAACGCCTCCCCGACAGTGACGTTCGGTCGGGAGTGCGGGTCGCGGCCCGGATGTCGGAACGCACCTCGGTCCGGCACGCCGCGCAGGTCCTGGGATCCGGCTACCGGATGTCGGGGCCCGACACCGTCCCGTTCGCCCTGTGGTGCGCGGCGACGCACCTTGACGACCTGCACGAGGGCCTGTGGCTCACGGTCGCAGGGCGCGGCGACATCGACACGACCTCCGCCATCGCGGGCGGGGTGATCGCCGCCCGAACGGGAGTCGCCGCACTGCCCCCTGCCTGGCACGCGGCCCGCGAACCGCTGCCCTTGATCGCGTCGGAGTGAGCACCTGCCCCGTGCGCCTGCCGTAGCGCAGGCTCGCTGTCCTTGCCAGGACCACAGCCTTGGACCTGTACGCCCCGTGAAACCCGGTGGCGTCCGCTGGCACCAGGTCCTGGCAAGGCTCGTGCCCGTTCCCGAGACGGTCCCGCCACGCTGTTCCCCTTCGTGCAGAACGGCGCGTCATTCGCCCGCAGGGGCCTCGGCTTCCCAGCGCAGCAGGTCGCCCGGCTGGCACTTGAGCACCTCGCAGAGCGCGGCGAGCGTCGCGAAGCGCACCGCCTTGGCACGGCCGTTCTTGAGTACTGCCAGATTGGCGGGGGTGATCCCCACCCGGTCCGCGAGGTCGCCCACGGACATCTTCCGCCGGGCCAGCATCACGTCGATGTCGACGACGATCGGCATCAGATCACCACGTCCAACTCGGCTTGCATCTGCGCCGCTTCGACGTCGCGCGCGACGGCCTGGGCGAGCAGCATCCGCAGCACGAGCACGAGGAGCGCGACCCCGAGGATGGCCACGCCCACCCCGGCCATGATGACGGTGACGCCCGGGTCCTCCCGCTGGCCCGGAGCGTTGACGGCCGTGACCGTGAACCACACGAGGGCAGCCGCCACGATCGCGCCGATCACGCCGTCCACGTACCGGAAGGCGGCGTGGGAGAACACAGTTCCGCGGCGCACCATCGTCACCAGCCGCCATACGCAGACCAGGGCGACCTGGACCGAGACCATGCCCAGGATCGTGAGCACGCGCAGCGCGGTCAGGGGGAGCGATCCGTCCTCCGGATCGCTCCCACTGACCAATACCCACACCATCAAGGTCTGCACGAACCCGGTGCCGGCGAGCACCACCACGAGCACGGCGCGCAGCGCACGCACGGTCAGTTTGCCCATGACCCTTCCTTCCATCGAATCACGATGAAAAGCTATCGATATTCGATAGGTGGCGCAAGTGTTGGCGCGGGGAGGGGCGGGTTTCGGGTTTCGCCCCGCTAGCGCGCTTCGATGAAGCGGGTCAGGTGCTGGTCGTTGAGCTGAACGTGGCGCGCGGCGAGTGCCTGCTCGATGTGCGGCACCTGACTCGCGCCGACGATCGGATGGATGCCCTGTCGCATCAGCCATGCGAGGACAACCTGGTTCGGGGTGGCGGAGAGTTCGTCGGCGACCTCCTTCAGGACGACGAGGACCCGTGCGGTCCCGGGGTGTTCGTAGGTGGTGGGCAGCGGCTTGTCCGCGCGTTCGTATGAGCCCCACAGAAGTGCGGTGTAGGACCACACGCTCAGTCCCTCCGCCGCCGCGAGGTCCAGGTCCTCGTCGGTGAGCATCCGATGGCCGGCTTCAGCCACGGGGGTGAGGGGTCGCGGCTGGAGGATCGAGTGGCGCAGTTGCAGGGCCGTCCACGGCTCAACGCCCTGCTCTCGTGCGAGTGACCGGGCACGCTCGACGCGCCAGGCGGCATGGTTGGCCGCTCCGACCCGCAAGGCCGTCCCCTTGGTGACGAGTTCACCGAACGCGCCGACGGTCTCTTCCAACGGCACAGTGCGGTCTTCGGCGTGGGCCCAGAGGAGGTCGACATGGTCGACGTCGAGCCGTCTCAGGCTTTCCTTGAAGCCGGCGTGGACGGCGGACGCGGAGAGTCCTTCCGCACTCTCCGGCCACACGTGCGGGGTCAGCGGGTTGTGCCGGACCTTGGTCGCGATCCGCACCCGCTCGCGCATGCCCGGGCGGGCTCGCAGCCATGCGCCGATGACACGTTCACTCGCGCCGCCGAGGCCTGCGGGGTCGTTCCAGAAGGAGTAGCAGTTGGCGGTGTCGAGCCAGAGGCCGCCGCCGGCCACGAAGGAGTCCAGGATCGCGAAGGCCCGGTCAGGGTCGATGTGGGTGCCGAAGTCCATGGTCCCGAGGACGATCTGGGGATCGGTGAGGTTCATGCCCTCCATGCTCGGATTTGGAGTGCTCTCCAAGTCAACTGCCGGGGGAGAGCGGTGCCATCCACGCGAAGACGGTCCGCGTAAGATCACCGCTCAGGGGGTGGTGGCATGGCCATGAGGAACTACCGGTGGTGCGTGGCGATCGCGGCGGCACTGCTGCTGGCCGGCTGCGGCGGTGGCGCGGAGAGCGACAGCGGGAACGGCAAGGCGACGGCGCTCACGAAGGAACAAGTACGCAAGACACTGCCGGACGGTGAGGCCATGCCGGGCTGGAAGGAGTCCGATCCGCCCACGGCCGTCGAGATGGACAAGCTCTACCGTTCGCAGGCCTGCCCCATCAAGGACAACGCGGGCTGCGAGAACTCCCGCTCTTACGGCGTCTCGACCTTCCGGCGCGACGACAACGCTGCCATCGTGTCCTTTCTGATCGTCGCCTACGACAGCGAACAGGCCGCCCGGAAGGCGTACGACGTGCTCTGGGACGGCTACTACGGCCAGAGGGCGGGACAGAGGGCCAAGACCTTCGGGATCGGCCCGATCGGTGACGAGCGCGACGCTCGATTCGGTTCCTCCGGTTTCCGCGGTGAGCCCGGAGCCGTGACCCAGACCCGGGTCGGCACGGTGCTGCTGTGGACCGAGGCGGCTTCCACGGAGAAGGGCGGCATCGACGAGGGCGGAGTCCGGGACCTGGCCATGGTGCTTGCCGAGCGGGCCCGGCAGGCCCAGAACGGCGACGCACCTTCCGCCGCGCTCGACGGTTGATCGGGCGGCCACGCCGGAACCCGCCCCGCTGCTGAAGAGCAGAGGACTGACGTGTCACCCCAACCGAAACTTCAGCAGTCGCTCCACAGCATGGCGGTCACCAGCCGCCCCACGGAGCGGCGACCGCCTGACCGACGAGGAAGACGCCGATCGCCGCCACGAAGCCCGGGATCGCGAGGATGAGGACCATGACGAGCGTGTCCAGGACGCTGACGCGCGCCCTTGCGTAGCCGGGCCGCGCGGGGTCGTAGGTGACCTCGATCGGGTCCGTGCCACTGCCCGTCGTCTGGTACGTGTAGCTCTCGCCGGTGGCCGTCGTGTACGAGTACACCCGCCGCTTGTTGGTGTAGTGCGAGAACTGGGCCATGACGGTGATGCCGCGCCGATTGAGTCGCCAGTCCTCCACGTTCGTCCGGGTTCCGGCGTAGATCATGAAACACCCGGCGTACAGCGCGACCGAACCGCCGAGCAGTGCGGCGACCTGTTCCCCGCCCCCGGCCGTGCCCACGGCCGCCACCAGCCCGGCATAGAGCAGGGCGCCCACCGCGGCGACGGGTCTGAGCCCGGAGAACCATCCCGTGCTCCGGCCGGGCAGCGGACGAACGTCCATCAGTGACAGACCGTCCACGGGCTCGGCGTCACCGTCGGGCGGCGGCAGCAGACGACCGACCGCCTGCCCGAAGGCGGCGGCGCCCGCCTCGGAGACCCCCTCGACGCGGTAGACCACCGGCTGGCCTCCACCCAGCAGTTCGATCGCGACGGCGCGTCCGTCCGCCCGTACCTCCGCAATCGCTTCCACCGGTATGCGGAACTCCTCGGCGGGCGTCCGCAGCACTACCACCTGACCATCAAGGCGGAGCGCCGTACCCCTCTTTCCTCGCAGAACCAGCGCGGCAGCCGTAGACGCCATCCCCGTAACTCCCCCTCGACAGGCCCGTCTTCAAAGCGGGGCACATCCTAATCGGGCCGGTCTGCGATGGTGATCGCAGACCGTCTCCCGCTTCTTGGAGTGGGAAGGTCAGGGTGCGTCGATCGGTTGCTGCTGCGTCGGGTCCGGGCCGGGCCGAAAGGCCTGGGCGATCTGGGCGTAGCGGGACGCCTTGTCCAGGTCATCGTCGGACCGCCGGCCGATGAGGTCATAGCGAACCAGGAAATGCCGGGCCCAGACCAGGCAGTAACGGCGCACCTCGTCGTCCGTCATGTCGTGGATCTCGAGGCCTGCGAGTCTGAGGTCCTCCGGGACCGGCGCGTCGGGTGCGGACTCAGGTTCAGGGGCGGGCTGGGCGTTGCGGTTCCAGGGGCGATCTTTGGCCATGGCGTCATCTTCCCCCATGAATTAATCTGCATTCCCGCTGCGTTGAAAGGCGGCGGCGTACGGCGAGAAACTGGGGCTGCCTGTCTGCCGGTTGAGGAAACGCGGTCAGTCGCCACGTGAGCGTTGGAAGGCGCAAACGGCTGATACGTGCTTCGAAACATGTGGACTGCTCGTGGGGAGACCGCCAGGTCAGGCATGAGAACAGCACTAACGCATGTCGAAATGGAGAAGTACCTGATGAAGAACCGTGCGCGGAAATCACTTGCCGGGCTGTCGATGGGAGCGGCTGCCTTGGCGGTAGTTGCTGTTGCGGCAACCCCGGCGGCGGCCGCGGTCCACAGCCTTGATTGGCATGTCAAGAAATCCACGTCGTACTGCGCGTCGTTGTACGACGGCACAAGCATAGGCGCCATGAAGAAGGCTGCATGCGACTCGCAGGTTATGAGTACGCAGATGATGGTCACTCAGCAGGCGATCCAGACGGCCATGGGCACGGCCGAGATCGCATCGAAGGCGAACTGGCCCGGACCGGGCCACTGAGGCTCCCAAGTACGCCGGTTTCCAGTGACCGTCGCCACATGTGATGACTGACGTGTGGCGACAGCAGTTTGGGCAGACGCTCGGCTGGGGTTTCTCAGCCGAGCGTCTTTGCGTTGACGGCGGCACCGGCTTGTTCGGGATATGCCGGAACCGCCCCCGTCCGGGCTGCCTGCCCGCAAGCAGTTGTGGCAGCCTGCTGACATGTCATGGGAGTTGCGAGAACATGCAGGCCGTCACTACGCGGTCCTGTTCCACTACGCCTTGCCCGACGACGCCTGGGCTGTAGAGCTGAGCGAGGCTGTGCCCGCGTCGGCCGAGGGGGCCGAGAACCCCAACGCCACGATGACTCACCTGCCCGGCGCTGCCTTTCTGGTAGCGCATGTCCCGGACGAGGACCCGAATCTGCAACCGACCGTTCGCCTCTACGGTCCTGACGAACGCGTTGTCCCCTACGAGGTCATGCGCTGGTTCATGGAACAGGTGGCCGACCAGGTGGAACGTTGCCGCATCGCGTTCGAGCAGGGGGAACCTGAAGCAGTGGAATGATCACGCAGGCCGGCCGCCCGCCCTCGCCCCGATCGACCACCGCGGCTGGCACGCCGTGGAGTGCGGCATCAACCACGGCCCCACCTTCTTCGAAACACGGCCTACTGGTCGCGCTTGGGCCAGACCGGGCCCTGATCGGTCCAGATGACACCCTTGTTGCGGCAGAGGCAGAAGGGGTGGCCGATGGGGTCGGTGTAGACGCGGAAGCCGTAGCCGTCAGGGCCGGAGCAGTCCCGCTGCAGGGTCGCGCCGAGTGCCAGGACGCGGCTCTGTTCGGCCTCGATGTCGTCGACCTCGAAGTCGAGGTGGAACTGCTTGGGGTGCTCGCTGTCGGGCCACTGCGGGGCGCGGTAGTCCTCCACCGGGACGAAGGCCAGTTCGATGTCGCCGAACTGGATACCGGCCCAGTTCTCGTTACTGCCCTCCTTGACCGGGAGCCCCACCACCTCGGAGTAGAAGGCTGCCAGCTTCATCGTGTCCGGGCAGTCGATGATGAAGTCAGTTAGTCGTAGCATCCCGTGATCTTGCCACAAGTCAAATGAGCCGCTGTCGTGCTTGCGTCGGCCAGCGCGGTTTCGATGTTGGCTGGACAGGCTCACGAAAGTGTCCATTTGGCGGACGCCGTGCATACGTGCGCCCCTGATGCCTCGCCCTGCAGGGCTTCGTGGCAGAGAACAGGGTTGTGGTGTGGGTAGGGAACCACCAACACCGAGAAGGTCCCCGGCGCAGGCACTCCGGCTTCCCAACCGGCCTGCTCCGAGGACCTGTTCCCAGGCGATCCTGGAATGGAGAAACAATGACTGCACTCCTCTGTGAGACGTACCCCGGCGGCTGCCCGCTACACGGCGCATCCCGGTGGCACACCGTCGTGGTGATCGTGGTGATCGCGGTCATCGTGTCGGCGTGCGCCGGGCTGAGCCCCGACTGGGTCGTGGCCTGCGCCGCGATCGTCGCTGCTGCGGGTTCAGGCAGGTAATCGATGACGTCTCCGCTCGCTCGCCGGGCGGAGAAGCTCGTCCAAGCCGACGTCGAACGCCTCGCTGGGGGCGGTCCAGACCGCGCGAGTCCTTGTGGTGGGCGAAGGCGAGGGCCAACCACGCCTCCGTAGCGCCTGCGGTTCCGAAGGGCGATCGCAACCGCCCCCGCCAGCCTTAAATCTGCTCGCGCCGGACCGCTCACGACAGCTTGGCCAACTGGGCGTCCACAACGCGACTACTGTGTGTTCTCAGTCGGGTGAGGGCGTACGCCGGGGGCGGTGGAGCATGCAAATCCAGGTACTGGCCGAGGGTGATGAGCGGGCGCTGACGGATCTTCGTTCCTGGCTGGGGCGTGATCCTGGTACGGCGGGGCTGCCGGTGGAGTCGGTGACCGGTGACGGGCCGACCATGGGGGTGCTCGAAGCGCTCGACGTGGTCCTCGGCAACGCCACCGGTATTGCGAACTTCGCCGTGGCGTATGCGACGTGGCGCACCACTCGGACGGCTCCGGCTGGAACGGCCGATGGGGCGAGGACGCTGGTGCACGGCGACAGCACCGTCGACATCGGCCACCTCTCGGCGGATGAACTCGCGGAGTTGCTGCGGAGCCTGAACAGTGACGGAGACGGTGCGGCCCCCGGGTCCTGCTGATGCGGGTCGAGCAGTCCGGGTCCCGCGCGGTGCTGTTCGGGGTCCACGCCTACGACCATCTGCCTGCCCTGGACGGCGTACGCCACAACGTGCCCGCCCTGCGCGACCTGTTGACCGCCCCGGAGGTGGGCGGGTTCGCCGGTGAGCACTGCGTGGCGGTGCCCGCCAACAGCACTCCTACGGCTCTGCTGGACGCCGTACAGGACGCGGCGGTTCACGCGACGGGCCTGCTGCTGGTGTACTACGCGGGGCACGGGCACTTCGGCCGGGACGGGCGCGGCTTGTTACTGGCCACCCAGGCTTCCCGCCCGGACCGTCCGCACCACTCGGTCGCCTACGACGAAGTCCGAGCCATCATGGCCGACTCCACGGCCCAGCACCGCGTCGTGATCGTCGACTGCTGTTTCAGCGGGGGCGCCCTGCACATGAGCGGTCGGGAACACCGCGAAGGGGGCCCGGACTTCGAGATCGAAGGGGCCTGCGTACTGACGTCGTCGGCCGAGACCGAAAGGTCCCTGTGCCTGCCGGACGGCAGTGTCTTCACCCGGGAGTTGGTCCTGCTCCTGCGTGATGGGCTGACGGGGGAACTACCCGACGGCCGACGCGGCGAGCACCTCTCGGTGCTGACCATGGCCGAAGTCTACGAGGCCTTGTGTGAGCGGTTGAAGGGCAGGACCGTGGAAGGTCACCGGGTACCGGCACCGCGTATGAGCACCCGGGACAGCGGCCACCGCATCCCCCTCGCCACCAACACGGCACCGCAGACCGAGCCCCTGACGGCCCCCGTGGGAGCATCGCCCCCTGCCGCGCCCGTCACCGCCTATGCGGCCACCCGGTACTTCACCGGCCGTGAGAACGAGCTGACGGCGCTGGAGCAAGCCGTGGGGGATCCGGGCGCGGTGTGTGTCGTGCACGGCCGTGGTGGCCAGGGCAAGACCGAGCTGCTGCGGGCCGCAGCAGCCCGGCTGGCTCCCCTCTACCCCGGTGGCTGCATGGAGATCGACCTGCGCGGCTGGACCCCGGACAGTGAGCCCCGCAACCCGCACATGGTCATCGCCGAGCAACTGCACCATGCGGGCTACGGGCCCGAACGCATCCCCACGGACCTGACCGCACGCACCGAAGCCTGGCGCCTGTTCCTCAACCGGCATCCTGTGCTCCTCCTGCTGGACAATGCCCGCGACGCCACCCAGCTGGCCCCCCTGATCCCGGCCGCCGGCTCCCCGAGCGCAGTGATGATCTCCAGCCGCTCCGAACTGCTCGACCTGAGCGCCCATGTACGGTGCGCACTGTCTCCGCTGCCGTCTGAGCACTGCGTCACCGTCTGGCACAAGATGGGCGTCCCTCCAGACACCGACGGCCTCCACCAGCTCGCGGACCGCATCAACGGCAGCGCCCTGGCCCTGGGCCCGGTCGGCACCCGGCTCCTGCGCGGAGCCACCCCCACCGCCATCCTCGCCACACTGGCAGGCCCTGACCGCTTCGCCGCCTTCCCCCGCCTCGACGCTGCCGAACGCACCGCTTTCCACAGCGCCTACAACGCCCTCGACACCGACCTGCGCCACCTCATCCACCAGTGCGCCTGGCACCCCGGCCCCGACTTCGGCGCTGACTCCCTCGCCGCCATGGCCGGTCGCCCCCAAGACGAGGTGGAGGTCCGCCTCACCGAGATCGAGCAACTCCTGATCCGTAAGGCCAACCGCTACAGCCTCCACGACAGCAGCCTCAGCTACGCCCGCCAGACCGCTGCCGCCCACTGCGCCCCGGAGGAACAAGAAGCCAGCAGACAACGGCTGTACCACCACCTGCACACCGGGCTCCAACGAGCCCGGAACATCCTGGACACCGACGCGCCCGACGAGGAGCAGAACGCGCGAAGCGCCCGCCGGTGGCTCAGTGAGCACACCCAGGAGGTCCAGGCCACCGCCCGCACCGCCAGTACGAGCGATTGGCCGCAGACGGTCGCTTTCCTGGAAACCGTCTCCACGTCGTTGTACGTGGACGATCGCTACATCGAAGCCCAGGACATTCTCCACACCATCCTGCGCATCACACCCGCCGATTCCATCGACCAAGCCAACGCCATCGATTGCCTCGGTGACGTCCACCACGTCCAGGGCCGGTACGACGAGGCCATCACCGCCTATGAAGACGCTTTGACCCGCTACCAAGCTCTCGGTAGCCCACTCGGTGAGGCCAACGCCATCAAAGGCCTTGGTGACGTCCACCATGCCCAGGGCCGGTACGACGAAGCCGCCATCGCTTATCAGGACGCGCTGACCCGCTACCAGACCCTCGGCGACCGGCATGGCCAGGCCGGCGCCACCGAAGGCCTTGGTGACGTCCACCATGCCCAGGGCCGGTACGGCGAAGCCGCCATCGCTTATCAGGACGCGCTGACCCGCTACCAAGCTCTCGGTAGCCCACTCGGTGAGGCCAACGCCACCAAACGTCTCGGTGACGTTCACCGAGTCCAGGGCCGGTACGACGAGGCCACTACTGCTTATCAGGACGCGCTGGCCCGCTACCAGACCCTCGGCGACCGACTCGGTCAGGCCAACGCCACCAAGCGCCTCGGTGACGTCCATCAAAGCCAGGGCCGGTACGACGAGGCCATCACCGCCTATGAAGACGCTTTGACCCGCTACCAGGCCCTCGGCAGCCGACTCGGTCAGGCGAACGCCATCAAAGGCCTCGGTGACGTTCACCGAGTCCAGGGCCGGTACGACGATGCGGCCGACGCATTGCGCTCAGCCCGCGATCTCTACGCCGAGATTGACATCGTCGACGGGGTCACCCGCTGCCAGAAGGCCCTCGACGAGCTAGACGGCCCCGCAGCGCAGTAGGTCGTATGACGAACCGTCACCTCTCTTGCCACATCAGGCAGCTTCGCCCTGTTCACCACCTGACGGAGTCACTCGCCGGCGGCATGCTTGTTCCGCCAGGTGATGCAGCGGCGGATCAGGTTGTGGCTGCCCCTGTGGCGCCGGCCTTGACCGGGTTTCCACCCGGTCGGCGGTGCGGCGCTCGCCGGTGGGGGTGGCGGGTTCTAGGCTCGAAGAAGGACGGCCATCGGCACCGTAGGGACCAGGGAGGCAAGTGGCATGTCGGAGACGGCGGATGCGCGTGAGGCGGATCGTGCGCTCAAGGCGAAGCATCGGACGATGTGGGCGCTCGGTGATTACCCGGCGGTGGCCAGGCAGGTCGTGGCGGCGCTCGGGCCGGCGTTGGTGGAGGCCTGTGCGGTCAAGGACGGCGACCAGGTCCTGGACATCGCCGCCGGGTCCGGGAACGCCTCGATCCCGGCCGCGCTGGCGGGCGGGGATGTGGTCGCCTCCGACCTCACGCCCGAGCTGCTGGCCGTGGGCCGTCAGGAGGCCGAGGCCCGCGGCGCCACGCTGAGCTGGCAGGAGGCGGACGCCGAGGCGCTCCCGTTCGAGGACGGCACCTTCGACACGGTGATGTCCTGCGTCGGGGTCATGTTCGCTCCGCACCACCAGGCCGCCGCCGACGAGCTGGTGCGGGTCTGCCGGCCCGGTGGCACCATCGGGTTGCTCAGCTGGACCCCCGAGGGGTTCATCGGGCAGATGTTCGCCACTATGAAGCCGTACGCCCCACCGCCTCCTCCCGGGGCGCAGCCGCCGCCGCTGTGGGGGAAGGAGGAGCACGTGCGCGCGCTGCTCGGCGACCGTGTCACCGATGTCGAGGTGCGCCGCCGGACGATCCGTGTGGACATGTTCCGGGAGCCGGAGGAGTTCCGCGACTTCTTCAAGGCCGCCTACGGGCCGACCATCGCGATCTACCGAAATCTGGCCGACGACCCCGAGCGGACGGCCGCCCTGGACGCCGCCCTCACCGACCTGGCGGGCAGCGCGCTGAAGGATGGGGGCATGGAGTGGGAGTACCTGCTGCTCACCGCCCGCAGGGGTGGAGCGGACGCCGGGTGACTCGGCGGGAACGGACGGGTCCGGCCGGTCGAGCCGCACAGCAAGGGAGGGGACCATCAGGCGCCCAAGGACCGCCGCGCTGAATGCTGTTCGGCCAAGCGCCGACGCCTGGACAGCAGCGGGCCCTCTGAGGCGCGCTCCCGGAGGTGATCTAGCAGGGCCCTTGGTCCTGACCCATGCCGTCCCCCGCTGAACAAGCCCGTTGCGTGCTGCTGGCCTGCCGGTAGCGGTGCTGGTGTCAGTGAGGCGTGTCGGCAGCCGTTTGCCGGATCGGCAACAGCATTGGCGTAGCGGGGCCTCGGTCGGTGACGGTGGGTCCGTGACCGAGAACATTGGAGCCGGATCGCCCGCGTCAGACACCCCTTCGCCCGGGGACGGATACGTCGGCGATCCTTCGGTGCGCGCGGAATGGGACAGTCGGTACACCGAGCGCCAACAGTTGTGGAGCGGCCAACCCAATGGCGCACTCGTCGCCGAGGTCGCCGGGCTCACGCCTGGGCGTGTCCTCGACGTCGGCTGCGGTGAGGGCGCGGACGCGGTCTGGCTCGCGCGCGGCGGCTGGGACGTGACCGCGCTGGAGGTCTCGGGCGTGGCGCTGGAGCGGGCTGCCGGGCACGCACGGGACGCCGGTGTCGCCGTTCGCTGGGTACATGCCGCGCTCACCGAAGCCGCGCTCCCGCCCGCCTCCTTCGACCTGGTCTCCGCCCAGTACCCGGCCCTGCTGCGCACCCCCGACGCCGCGGCCGAGCGGTCGCTGCTCGCGGCCGTCGCGCCGGGCGGCGTGCTGCTGCTCGTGCACCACGCGGGGATGGACACGCATCAGGCGCACGACAGCGGCTTCGACCCGGCGGACTATGTTTGGCCCTCGATGGTCGCCGAGTTGCTCGACGGTGACTGGGTGACCGAGGTGAATGAGCAACGGCCGCGCGTGGCACCCGAGGGCGGGGCCGGCGCGCACCACACGGACGACCTCGTGCTCCGCGTGCGCCGACTCCGCTGACAAGCATCGGCTCCCGGCAGGCGAGCCGAGGCGAAGACTGCTTCGACGACGTCAGGCGTACGTCGAGGCCATGGCGCCGACGACGCGATGTCGGCGTCGCGCCTGTCGATGGCGGGGCATGTCATGCGCTCAGGCCCTGCCGGTGAGTGGGGTGGACGACGTTGTAGTCGCGGGGGTCGAAGCGTGCCACCTGGGTGCGGAGCCGGGTGGTGGACCAGGGCCAGCTGAAGCTGTTGCGGCCGTTGGCGTCGAGGTAGTAGCTGCGGCATCCGCCGGTGTTGTAGACGGTGCCCGCGAGGGCGGCCTGCAGTTCGGTGTTGTAGGCGGTCTGCGCTTCGCGGCGTACCTCGACCGAAGCCCACCCCTGGGCGCGTGTTGAGCGGATCGCGCCGACGACGAGATCGAGCTGGGCTTCGAGGATGGTGAACGCGGAGCTGTGTCCGGTGCCCAGGCCGGGACCGAGGAGCAGAAACGCGTTGGGGAACCCGGCGGTGACGGTGCCCAGGTACGCCTCGGGTGAGCCCTGCCAGTGGTCGGCGAGCGAGCGCCCGGCACCGTCGTGGATGAGGTTCGACAGGGGCATGTCGAGGATGCGGAAGCCCGTGCCGAGGATGATCGCGTCCACTTCCGCGCTGCTGCCGTCGGCGCCGAGCACGGTGCTGCCGTCGACTGCGCGGACGGCGCAGGCGTGCAGGTCCACATTCGGGCGGGTCAGGGCCGGGTAGTAGTGGTTGGAGAACAGGATGCGCTTGCAGCCGATGGTGTAGTCGGGGGTCAGCTTGCGGCGCAGTTCACGGTCGCGGACGGTGGCGCGCAGGTGTGCGCGTGCCACCGCCTGTACGCCGCGCAGCAGTGACGGCCTGCGGAATCCGCGGCCCAGCGTCTCCATGGCCCGGTACTCCACCGCGGCCAGCGCGGCCCGGGCGCCGGGCACGTGCCGCATCACCCACCGCTCGGCCTTCGGTATGCGGTGGTCCGGCTTGGGCAGCACCCACTGGGCGGTGCGCTGGAACAGGTGCAGCCGGTCGGTCCGGGTGGCGATCGCCGGGACGAACTGCACGGCCGATGCCCCGGTTCCGAGCACCGCGACCTGCTTTCCGCGCAGGTCGTAGTCGTGGTTCCAGCGCGCGGAGTGGAAGACCTCACCGGGAAACTCCGAGAGGCCCGGGACATCGGGGATGAGCGGCTCGTTCCACGGCCCGGCACCGGCGATCAGGAACCGGGCGGTGAACTCGCCGGCGGTGGTACGGATCCGCCACCGCGCCGCGTCGGGCTGCCAGTGCGCCTCGGTCATACGCACGCCGAACCGGGTGTGCTCGCACAGCCGGTGCCGGTCGGCGACCCCCTTCACGTAGGCGAGGATCTCCGGCTGATGCGCGTACACCCTCGTCCAGTCCGGGTTCGGCGCGAACGAGTAACTGTAGAGCCGGGACGGCACATCGCACTGGCAGCCCGGGTAGGTGTTGGCCCGCCAGGTGCCGCCGAAGTCGTCGGCGGCCTCGATGATCAGGAAGTCCCGGATCCGGGCCTCGCGCAACCTGACTCCCGCGCCGACCCCGGAGATGCCGGCGCCGATGACGATGACCTCGAAATGGGCGCTCATGCTGTGATGCTCCTGTCGACGGCTGCCTTGACACGGTCGGGGGCGGTACGCAGGGAGACGTCGAGGGTGGCCGGGCGGCGGGCGGCGTTCATGAAGTTGAAGCCCATGACGGCCAGTTCCTCGGCGCTGGGCTCGATCCGCACGACGCGGGTCCCCGCGGCCCGAAGCAGGTGTTCCTCCGCGTCGAGGGTGCGGGTCATCCAGCGCCTGACAACGCGTTCCAGGCGGCTGAGCCCGGTGGCGGGGGCGCCCCCGGACGTCGTCATCGGGGCGACGATCACCACTTCGTCCAGGCCGAGCGGGGCAACAAGGTCGGCCGACGTCGGCGACAGAATCCCGCCGTCCAGGTAGGCGCGCCCATCGATGCGTACGGGAGGGAACCAGCCCGGGATCGCCCACGACGCGGCGATCGCACTGCCGATGTCGGCGACGGGTGCGCCGGGCGATCCGAACGCGACCCGTCTGCCGGAGCGCGTCTCGGTCGCCACCAGCCATGTACGTGACGAGTCAAGCCACGTACGGCCGTTGGCCAGCGCGGCGCCGAAGCTCCGCAGCCACCCCGCATCCCCCCGGCCGCGCGGCAGGAGGCCGAGCAGCCCCGTCCCGAGCGGGACACGACCGAGGACGGCCCCAGCCATCAGACCGGCGCCCGGCAGGCCCGGCCACGGAACCGGTGGCAGGGCGCCCGGATGCGCGCCGACGTGCCGGAGGAGCAGCGGGTCCGCGTCGGGGTGGCCCTGCAGTGCCGCGAGCAGGTCGGAGACCGACCGGCCGGACCCCAGCGCGGACACGACCTCTGCCCCCGTCGACGTTCCCACCAGCACCTGTGCCGTGCGGGCGTCCCAGTCGAGCCGTTCCTCGACCGCGGCCAGCGCCGCAACCGCCCATGCGTAGCCGAGGGTTCCGCCGCACCCGACGACCAGCCCGCGTCGTTGACTCCCCGTCATGGATTCTCCCAGTATTCGAATTCCAAGAGAATCTGAAAGCTAGCGGTATCCTCCGGGAGTGGCAAGACTGACCCGGGCCGAAAGCCAGGCCCGCACCCGCGAACACGTCCTCGATACCGCGTACACGCTCTTCCTGAGCGACGGCTTCACAGCGACGTCCATGGAGCGTGTCGCCGAGGCGGCGGGCTACTCGAAGGGGGCGGTGTACTCCAACTTCGCGACCAAGAACGAGCTGTGCCTGGCCGTCCTTGACCGGATCGCCGCAGAACAGGTGACGCAGCTGGCCGCCGCGATGGGCACCGCGCCCCGCTTCGAGGACCGGATCGCGGGATTCTCCCGCTGGGCCGACGAGACCATCGGCGACAGCTCGTGGACCTCGCTGGAAGTCGAGTTCGCCACCGCCAATCGCCACGACACGCAGGTGTGCGAGCAGCTCGCCCAACGCCGACGCACCGTCACCGACGCGCTGGCGGACCTGATCCGGGCACAGGCGGACGAACTCGGCCTCACCCCTGCCCTGCCCGCCGACACCGCCGCCCTGACCCTGCTCAGTCTCGGCATCGGGCTCGGGGTCCAGCGCGCCTTCGACCCGACCGTCCCCGTGCAGCCCATCGTCGACCTGCTGCGCAGTGTCATGAGCGGGCGCCCCTGAGGGCGCGGCACAGCCCGTGGCCGCGGTGGAGCGCTCGCGCGTGAGTGGATCGCGCCGGATCGCCGGATCTTCTTCTGGATTCTGCTGGCGGTACGCCGCGACGTTCGGCGTCCGGGGCGTCCTCATGCTCGGGCGGAACGACCCATGGCGGGCCGGGCTTTTAGGTGCTGCGGGTCATGACGTTGCTGACGTGGCGTCGGTCAACGGCTTCTGGGGGTAGGCGCGGAGCACGAGGGATGTGGTGACAGGGCCGTAACGGGCAAGTGCGTCGACCACTTCTTCGAGTCGTCCTGCCTGGGGGCAGTGGACGTCGAAGATGAGGCAGTCTTCCCCCGTGACTCTGAGGGTGGAGGCGATCTCGGAGGTCCGGGAGGCGAAGTCCAGGGCGCGTGAGAGCTGGGCGTGCGTGGTGCGCAGCCGGATGACCGCGTGAATGTTCAGACCGAGGGCCGCTGGGTCGACCACGGCTCGGTAGCCGGTGATGACGCCGATCTTCTCCAGCCGCTGGATGCGCGCGCCGGCCGCGGGCTGCGAGAGTCCGACGCGGCGCCCTACCTCCGCACCGGTCAACCGGCCGTCGGTCTGGAGCAGGGCGAGGATGTCTCGGTCTATCCGGTCGAGTGATTCCATTGTTGTCCGCACCAATTCCTTTGAGATCACTTGCGTCTCCACCGCTGCCCTGATGCATCCAACAGAATCTGCGCCAGGCGCTCCCTTGATCGTAGGGAGCGACGAGTGGAACGGTGGTGGGCAGTGGTCGCGTACGTCATCATCCCCGGTATCGACGGCTCGGACGGGCAGCACTGGCAGACCTTGTGGGAGCGGCAGTGGGGCACCTCGGCGGTGAGGATCTCCCCGGCGTCGTGGTCCGCCCCCGACCTGGATGACTGGGTCGACGCTGTCCAGGAGGCGTACGACGACGCTTCCCAGCAGGACAGCCATGTTGTGTTGGTGGCCCACAGCCTGGGCTGCTGGGCTGCGTCCGCCTGGCTGGAGAAGAACCCCTCGCGTCCGGCAGGCGGCGCCTTCCTGGTCGCGCCGCCCGACCCGCAAGGGCCGGCTTTCCCACGCCGGGCTGCCACGACGTTCACCGAGGTGTCGGCACAACCGTTGTCGTGCCCGGCGCTGGTGGTGGGCAGCACCAATGACCCGTACTGCACCCCGGAGGCGGCCGCCGGATTCGCGGCACGGTGGGAGGCGCGATGGCACCTGGCCGGCGCCATCGGACACATCAACTCCGCCAGCGGCCTGGGCTCGTGGCAGCACGGCCGTGAACTCCTGGACTCGCTGACCCAGGGGTGATCAACCGCCGTATAGGACGTATGGCACCAGGTACCGCCCTGAAGTTCCCTGACGCACAAGATATGTGCCGCCGTCCGTCGAAGGCCGCCGTCGGCTCGTCGAACGGTGGTCGCTGTGGGTCTCGAGGTGAGCTGTGTACAGCCGTTGCGCCCCCCGCGGGCTGGCACTCTGCGGAGGGACTTGCGATCACGCGGCCAACTGCCCTGCCTACTCGGCCTCGTGGCGCAGCTTGGTGGCCCGCTCGGCCGGGTCGTAGTCCGGTCCGACACCCTCGATCAGCAGCACATCGCCCTCGATGTGATCGGTACGCAGGTGCAGGATGTTCCGGTAGGCGGGGGAGTCGTACCAGGCACGGGCCTCTGCCAGGCTGGGGAACTCGATCAGCACCATGCTGCCGGGCCATGTGCCCTCCACGACCTCGGTTGGCGGGCCGTGGATGAGGAAGCGGCCGGAGAAGGGGTCGAGGGTGGCCTGGATGCGCTCCAAGTACTCGATGATGTCGGTGTGATGGCGGCGGCTGCGGAGGTGGGCGAAGCCATAGGCGGACACGGCAGGGCTCCTTCGTTCCGTTCGCCCCAGGGCGGGGTGACGACCGGAACGTAGCCGGGAGGGAGGCATGAGGGCGATTACGTCGTGGGTAATTGCTGTTCTCGGGCGTCCTGGTCATCGGCGCCCCTGCTTGTCAGCCGTCCCCCCGAGGCTTTGGGAATCTGCGTCCGTGAGGCTTTCGGCGACACGCGCATCGAACCCGCCGGCCATTCAGGGACGATGGAGTCGGCGGAGCCGTGTCGTCGACCGGGTTGGTGACAGGGGGAGACATCAGCTCCGTCCCGAGATCGGCAATGCGTCGTTGAACAGCTCAGTCGGCAGTGGAGCCGGTTGGCGGGCAGGCATGCGACGGCCCTTTACGTCGCGCCGTTGAGGTCGTACTCCTGCCAGGACGATGGGATGTGCTCAGGTCACCGAGATCCGTCGGGCCGGGCGACGAACGCGGCGAGTTCCGCGGCGGCGTCGCGAGGCAGGTCAGCTACGGCTGTCTGGGGCAGCTCGGTGATCACGTCACGCAGCCGCGCTTCGAGGTCTGGGATCATGGACCAGGCGGAGGCCGGGGCCTGGATCGCGGCGAGCAGCAGGTCACCCTCGTAGAAGTAGGCGTCCAGCAGGGGTTCTTCAAGCAGCAGGTGCACGGTGACCGGAAGGACGTAGGCGAGCGACACCTGCTGGGAGACGAGCGTGCGCAGATCCGCTGGACTGAGGTCGATGAGCGGTACGCGTCGCAGGGTGTGCACCTTGTGTACCAGAGAGGTCGCGTCGGCGGGTGGAGGGTTCCAGCGCGGAGGGTCGAGTTCGTCGAGCGTGCGGCTGAGGTGGAGCAGATGCGCCATGCCTTCATTGTCGGTCCTCGACGGGCGCGGCCTGTCCGGGATCCGGGCGCATCGCTCTGCGGACCGCGTCCCGGAGTTCGTCGTTCCGTTGACGGTATGACGTGTGGAAGGGCTGGTCTTCTCGCCCCTGTGCATCGGGCCCCCAGCGGACCCGCAACAGGCGCTGCCCGACGGTCTCGTCGTTGCCGTTCGCATCGGGGCGGATGACGGCCACGGCGGCGGCCAGCACCTCGATGCCAGGACGGCGCGCGGCCGCCAGGTCGAGGGCGAGGTGGTAGTCGCGGCTCTCCTCTCCCCAGATGCCCAGCGGATAGTCCCGGGTCTCTCTGCCCGATCCTGTGAACTCCTGGGTGAGGTCCTGGACGTATGGGCTCACTTGCTTGATGCAGCGGACGCGGGCCTCCGGGGTCCAGATGCGCAGCAGCGGATTGGCGACCGCTGTTCCGGCCCAGCGTGCGACGGTCTCGCACAGCGCGCTGGGCAGGCCCGCGGGGTCGGCGACGATGTCGGCGGAACCGAGCAGCGCGTTGGCTATCCCGGTCAGTTGAGGGACGCTCCAGTCGGTGCCGATTCCTCGGACGTCGGCGCTGAGCCGGCCACGGCATTCGTTCAGAGCCGCTGCCAGCTCCTCGGGGCGTTCATCGAGGGCGTCGGTCAGCAGGACGACATGACCGTGGTCGAGGTCGGCGAGCAGGGTGCGCGCCGCGCGGAGCCAGGGGGCGAACGCGGATCCGGGGCGTGGGCGCATGCGCTCCAGGGCGGTCCTGGCCTCCCTTCGTGTCGCCCTGGAGGCCGGCGCCGGACCGGCACGGTCGGGGTAGATCACCGCGGCGGTCGCCGCGCCGGAGACGATGGCGAAGCGCACGCCGTCCGGCAGGAATTCCAGTGCCTCGGCCGTGGCGTGGCGTGCGGCGTCCCAGTTCGCCGACCCACTTGTGGCGGAGGTCTTGCAGCCGAGCAGGAACACGATGCCCTGGCGGCGGAGTGAGATATCAGGCACCAGGCGGTCTGCTGTGTCCCGGGCCGTCACTGTGACCACCGCGTTGACCTCGGTACTTCCCGGCGGGAGCCAGTCGTTCGCCCAGGAATCGAGGGAGAGGTCGAGCGGCCGCAAGGTGACGGACCGTGGACGGTTGCGATGGGCGAGGTTGCGGACCAGAGGGATACGGGCGCCCATACCCGTACTGCGCTGCTGCGGCTGCGGATAGGACTTGCTGAGACACCGCTGGAGCACGTGCTCGAAGAGGGTCTGGCAGTCCAGGATCTGGCCGGCCTCGGGGATGCCCGAGCCCAACACCGTGATCAGCTCTCCGGTGAAGGCCGTGTACTTTGCGTCCAGTGGTGCCAGGGCGGTCCGCGTCGGCGCGGTCGCGGTCATGGTGTAGGTGCCCTCGATGAGGGCGCGGTCGGCGAACTGCGCGCTGGAGGCGGCCATTTCGGAGCCGATGGCACGGCCACCGAAGCAGCAGTCGAGCAGCAGTACCTTGCGGGTCGCGCGTGTACGCAGGAACGCCTGACGCACCTGGTCGAATTCCAGGGCGGCCCACAGTCGGTCGGCCCTGGTGGCGGGTGTGGCCAGGTGGAGCGCCCCGTCCCGCTCGGCGCACAAGCCGTGCCCGGCGTAGTAGACCAGTAGCAGGTCTTGTGCACTTTGAGACGCCCGGTCCAGTATGTCGGTGATCATGATGCGGTCCTGGTTCAGGAGCACCGAGCAGTGCTGCTTGTTCAGACCCCACAGCCGTCGGTCCGTCAGCGAGCCGGACAGGCCGGCGAGGTTCCGCGCCACGGCGGGGAGGGGACTGAGGGACGCGTACTCGGCGCAACCGATCAGTACCGCGCGGGAGAGTTCGGTGTCGGCGGTCATTGCGGTTCCTGCGCGACTATGCGTCCGAGAGGTCGTCGTCAGGGCCTGTGCCTGTTCCAGTGCCTGTGAGGAAATCGGCTGCTCGCTGCCGACTCTCCGGCGAACCGTCGTTGTCCTCGACACGGCGGCCGTCGCCTCGCCGGAACTCCACACGTGTGCGGTGGGTCCGTGTGCTGCGCCATGTGCCGTAGGCGATGAGGAGGTTGGCGAGACTGACCGCGTCGTCGAACACCACCTGGATGGCGTCGAAGGCACCCCCCATGTCCTCCGGGGCGGCACTACTCCTCGTCAGCGTCACGGAAGCGGCTCGCGCGACCTCGGGATCGGCACGGAGCCATGCTCCGAGGGAGCGCAGCGCCGTGTCCGCTTCCTCGTCCAACAACCTGACTGTGACTTCCAAGGAGCCCTCCCCGAGTGACGCGCCCAGGCGCACGAAGCACCCTCAGTATGCCGACTCATCGGGTTGAATCACCCCAACTAGCCCAATTCCGAGCGCCTTTGACAGCCAGATCCGCGGTCCGTGCGGACGATCGCCAGGGCACGACGAGAAGCTGCCGATCTCCATCGATGCCGGGACTGCGGGGTCAGTGGGCCGGCGCCGCCTTCTCGGCTGGCCGGGGTCCCCGGGTCATCAGCACCCCCGCGAGGGCCGCGATGGGATTCATGAGGACCCCGTAGACGGCGGCGGGTACGGCCAGGCTGACGCTGCCGAGCACGCTGATGGCCAGGGTCATGGCGATGGCGCTGTTGTGAACACCGATCTCCATGGAGCAGGCGATCGACTGCCGCTTGTCCAACCGGGCCATGCGGGGTATCGCGTACCCGATCGTGAGGCTCAGCGCGCAGAAGACCACCGCCGTCGGCCCTACGTCCGAGAGGTAGTCGCCGATGTTGTCCCTCTCGGCCACCAGCGCGCCGGTGATGATCGTGACGAGTACGGCGACCGACAGCAGCCGAACCGGGCGGTCCATGCGGCGCGCGAACTCCTGTGAGCGGCGGCGGATGACGAGCCCGATCGCCACCGGCACGAGTACCAGGGCGAACACCTGCAGGATCTTGCCGAACTGCAACCCCATGCCGTTCTCGCCGATGTCCGGTTCGAAGTAGTGCAGGGAGAGGTTGGTGATGATGGGCAGCGTCACGATGGCTAGCAGCGCGTTCACCGCCGTGAGCGTGATGTTCAGTGCCACGTCGCCACCGAAGAGGTGGCTGTAGAGGTTCGCCGTCGTTCCGCCGGGTGATGCGGCCAGCAGCATCATGCCGACGGCGAGCACGGGGGAGAGGTCGAAGGCCAGGACCAGGCCCAGGCATACGGCGGGTAGGAGAAGCAGTTGGCAGGACATCGCCACGACCACGGCCCGGGGGTGGCGTCGCACTCGCCGGAAGTCGTCGATGGTCAGGGACAGACCCAGTCCGAACATGATGACGGCGAGGGCGAGCGGGAGGAACACGGTGGCGAGGGGAGTGTCCATGCGCGGCTCCGTCGTCAGGGGCAGGGGTGGCGCGGTGCAGGGGCAAGGCCAGATGACACCCACATGACGGTCCTGCGTGCACATGCTCAGGTGGTGTCCGCTCCGCGCACAGTAGATGCGGGTGTGAGCACGGTCAACGTGCGCCGCTCATCTCCGATCTGCCATGGCGCCGACGACGTCGGATTGCTGGAAATGTCCGATCCGGGGCGCGCGTCAGCTCCGTTCGCGCGGTGAGGCTTTGACCGGCTCGTAGGCGTTCTGCACCGTGGCGTAGCCCGCCAGGTCTGGATCTCTCCGTAGCGTGGCCGGGGCGTCGACCTGCTGGAGTTCGGTGAGGAGCTGGTTCTGGTTGGCGAGCAGCTCGGTGAGGATGCGGCGGGCCGCACGCAGGAGTTCGGCGACGTCTCCTCCGGCGAGCGCGTAGCGGACCGTGGAGCCTTCCCGCATGGATACGACGATGCCGGAGCGCCGTAGGACAGCAAGTTGCTGAGAGAGGCTCGACGGCTCGATCTCGATGTCGGCCAGCAGGTCCCGCACGGACACCGGCCCGTGCTGGAGGAGTTCCAGCACCCTGATGCGTACGGGGTGGCCGAGCATGCGGAAGAACTCTGCCTTGACCTGGTAGAGGGGGGCCTGCATCGATGCTCGCTCCTGCTCGGGTGGGTGGCTTAGCGGTCGCCGCGGTGCGGCGGCGTCCATGGACACCGCCGCACCACAGGCCGCCTTCGCATGCCGATCCTTCACGTCTCGGACGCGGCAGGGACGCACATTGACACCATGCTGATGTGGCGACTTGAAGAAGTTTTCACATCATGGGCATACGTGAGCCCTGGCGTTTCCGAAGCGGGCTAGATCTCGATGTCCGCCTCCACACGCTTGAGTTGGTGACGGGCCATCGCCAGATTCGAGTGGGCCTTGTCGAGAACGAGGTAGAGGAACAGTCCGTTGCCCGCACGGCCGGTCAGTAGGCGGATCACGTGGTATTGGTGATCCAGTGTGATCAGGATGTCTTCGATCTGGCCCTTGAGGCCCAGTTGCTCCATGGTGCGGACCTTGGCCCGGATCACATCGGTGTTGCCGGCCGCGGCGATGTTGAGGTCCAGCTCCTTGCCCCCGCCGAGCGTGCCCAACGCCATTCCGCTGGTGTAGTCGACGACGGCCGCCCCCAGGGCCCCCTCGACCCCGGCCATCATTTCCTTCAGCGACACTTCCACACTCGCCATAGCGCCCTCCCAATTGTGTGCCGTTGGCTGCGCGGGCCGGTCCTGGCCGACCCGCCTCGGTGTTCGGGACCGTATGCACGTCGCCGTCACGCGAGGAGGAAGTGTCCGGGAGTGATCTCCGACGATCGGATGGTGGCGTGTCATGGCCGTTCGGTGGGTGGCAAATGCCCGACAGGGGGCGGGAGTTGGCCCACAACGCAGTGCCGGTGTCAGCCGCCGACGCCCGCGGGCTTGATGTTCACGACACGGCAGGCGTCCCCGGTGATGGCCGAGGTGGTGTCGCGGGCCCTTCCTCGCGGCATGCAGCGCAAAAGCGGTGCTCAGGCGCCCTTGGCGAGGATGCGTCCTGTCTCATCGGTCCAGGCCTGGATGCGCAGTGTGCGGTCGTGGGAGGCGGTGCCGCTGATGCCGACCGCCATGCCGGCCGCGCCGACCGCGCCGCCGGCGGTGGCTGCCGCGGCGCCTCCGGTGAAGACGGCCATCCCTGCCGCGATCATGGGGATGCCGATGATGGCGCCGATGATGGTGAGGGTGAGCAGTACCCCGAGGATGATCATGCCGATGCCGCCCAGCACGCCCAGGAGACCGACCCCGCCCACTGCCGCTCCGGCCGCCACGCCTGTCGCACCCACGCCGACGGCCGTTGCGCCATGGGCGGGCTGGACCTGGGCGAGGAGCACGGCGCCGGGCATACGGTGGACCTCGGTCCAGCCGTCGGCCGTCATGCGGCCGACGAACCGTGTCAGCTCCGCCTCCCGCTGCTCGGGGTCGATGGGCCTGCCGTGGCCGGGAAACACCACCTGGGCAGGGGCCTGCTCGCCCCACTGGGGGGCCTTCCACACCGCCGTGCCGTCCGCCTGCGGCAGCCGGGGATTGCGTGCGCGGTCACTCATGGCTCTGCTCTCCGCCCGGACCACCCTTCAGTTCCCATTACACACCTGAACACGCAAGCTCACCCGGCGGCAGGGTTCCGCGGGAGCACGGGGGCCGAGAGAGCTCCGCGGCGCAGTACCCGCCGCTTGGTTCCATCAGGCGTTCGCTCGTCGGAGCGTGCTCATTGTGGCCATGTTCCTGCCAAGGCGGTGGGATGTACGCATGGCAGATCCCAGGCACCACCACAGTCCTGACCGCCACCACGCCCATCGCCACGACCGCCCCGAGGGCAGCGGCTACGCGGTCGACGAGGGCGGCCCCAGCCGGCGCTCGCTGCTCGGCGCGGCGGCCGGCAGCATGCTGTTCATGGCCGCCGCACCCGGCACCGCGCGGGCCGCCACCACCGGCACCGCGGCGGCGAACGGCGTCGCCGCCCTCGCGGCCGGAGGCGCCTCACGCACCTCGCTGATCACCTCGGGAACCACACTGGTCCACGCCGACCTGCACAACCACACCGCCATGTCGGACGGCGACGGCGACCCCGCCCTGGCCTTCGCCTCGATGCGCAGCGCCGGCCTCGACGTCGCCGCACTCACCGACCACAGCGGCGTGTTCACCATCGGGGGCCTCAGCTCCGCGGAGTGGAGGCGCACCGCCGACCTGGCTGACGCTGCCAACGTTCCGGGCGTCTACACCGCCATCCGCGGCTTCGAATGGACCCACGCGATCCTCGGCCACTCCAATGTGTGGTTCTCCGACAGCTACGTCGACATGTCGCTCGCTCCCAGCATGAGCGCGTACTTCAACTGGCTCGACGACAAGGACGCCATCGCGGGCTTCAACCACCCGGGCCGGGAGAGAGGCCGCTTCAACAACTTCGCCTACAACTCGGCCGTCCGTGACCGCATGGTCAGTCTGGAGATGTTCAACCGGGGTGACGACTACCTCTTCGAAGGCTGGTCCTCCGGGGCCTCCTCCCCGCTCGTCGCCTGCCTCAACGCAGGCTGGCGCACCGGCCTGACCGGTGTCAGCGACGAGCACGGCACCGACTGGGGCTTTCCCGAGGGCAAGGGCCGCAGCGGGCTGTGGGTCACCGAGAACACCCGGGCCGGTGTCCTGGCAGCCATGCGCGCCCGGCGGTTCTTCGCCACCCGCGTCTCCGGGCTACGCCTGGACGCCACCGCGAACGGCATACGGATGGGCGGCGACGTGCCCCTCACCGCGGGCGACGTCACGTTCGCCGTCGACCTGGACCGGGGCGCCGATTGGATCGGCAGGACCCTGAACATCCAGGTACTGCGCCCCGGCACCAGCGCCCCCACGGTCGTGGACGTCATTCCCGCCACCGTCGGCCGGGTCACCGAGTTCACGGTCCCGATGAACTCCGCCGACGGCACCTGGACGGTCCTGCGCGTCTCCGACCCCACCCAGACCAACGCCTCGCCGGGCCCCGCCGGCCACGCCTGCAACGACTGGGGGGTGGCCTACAGCAGCCCGTGGTGGCTTCAGGGCTGACGCCCGCAGGAGGCGGGCGTACCCGCTCCACACCCCCGCGCTCGCCTCCCCGCGCCGTGCCCGGCCCGCTTCCGCCCTGTGGCCGGGAGCGACGTTGAAACTCTTCGAAGACCCCACCGGCCGACGGCCAGGATTCCGGGACCCGGCGGCGTCGGCACGCCACCACAGTGCATGCTGGGGGCGGAGTTGCATGCTGTCGGCGGCCAGGCCGGCCACGCACGGGGGCACGAACCGCGGGGGGCGGAACGGTGAGGCACGCGTCGTTGAGACTTCGGTGTGCGGTGGGGGCTGCGGTGTCGGCGGTAGTGCTGACATCGGGTTGTACGGGGGAGAAGGCGGACAGGGATTCCGACGGCGGGGCATCGGGGAAGCCCGCCGCCACCCAGGCAAGCGGCGGCGATGACGACCCGGCGCCCGCTCCCGTGCCGACGGTGGAGGCCGATCCGGCCAAGGTGCCGCGGACGGAGGAAGCGGCCAGGAAGCTGATCCGGCAGGTGATCGCCGGTCCCGAACTGTTCGGCGCCGAGACGAAGCGCGCCTCGCCCTACGAGAACGATCCCCATAACTGGTCGGTGCTCGACGACAGTTGCGTCGGGCAGCGCGAACCGCTGCCCGAGCGGGTACTCGCCACCCTCACCCGGAACTTCGTCCGTCCCGCCGTCGGGAGCAAGGGCCCGGTACGGATGTCAGTGACCGTCACCGTGCATCCGGCGACCGCTGACGCGGCCTGGGAGCAGGCCGGAATGCTGGAGGAGGCGCTGAGCTGCTCCGAACAGACCCTCAGCGAGGGCAGGAAGCTGTCAGGGCTGTTCTCCAACGCCTCCGTGTGGGGCGAGGCCGGCAACAACTACGCGGAGGACTCCCTCTTCGAGATGGGCAGTTGCACGAGCCCCACCGAGGGCGGGCCCTACCCCTACCAGTACCAACAGGCCACCTTCGGGCCGGTCGTGGTGTCGATGTCGGCCTGCGCAGGCGAGGGCTGGGACGCAAAGGGGCTTCTGCAGGAGGTGAACGGCCCGGTGCCGCGGATGCTGCTGCGGGCGGAGGCGAAGATCGGCCGGCCCGTCGACCCGACGGACTCCAAGGCCGATTCGGCCGCGCACACCCCCGCCACTGGTGCGACGGAGGGCAGGTGATGGAGCGACTGCTGCCCTCGGACCCCTCGCAACTGGGCGGAAACCGGCTGCTGGGACGGCTCGGAGCGGGAGGGATGGGCGTGGTGTACCTGGCCCGCACTCCGGCCGGAGAGCCGGCCGCGGTCAAGGTGATCCAGCCGGAGTACGCCGAACAGCCCGAGTTCCGAGCCCGTTTCGCGCGCGAGGTGGCCGCCGCGCGAGGCGTGGAGAGCCCCTGGGTGGCCCGCGTCCTCGCCGCCGACCCGCACGCCGCCGCACCCTGGCTGGCCTCGGCCTTCGTCCCCGGACCCTCGCTCGCCGAGGCGGTGGCCACCTGCGGCGCGCTGCCCGCGGGCGCGGTGCGGGTCCTGGGCGGCGTCCTGGCACGGGCTCTGCACGCGGTGCACAGCGCGGGTCTGGTGCACCGTGACGTCAAGCCCGGCAACGTCCTGCTCGCCCTGGACGGCCCGCGCCTGATCGACTTCGGTATCGCGCGGGCCGTGGACGAGCAGACCGCGCTCACCGCGACCGGCCTGGTCGTCGGCTCCCCGGGCTTTCTGTCGCCCGAGCAGGCGCGCGGGCAGCTGATTACTCCCGCGAGCGACCTGTTCTCCCTCGGCTGTGTCCTCGCCTACGCGGCCACCGGACGGCCGCCTTTCGGCCTGGGTGACAGCGGAGCCTTGCTCTACCGGGCCGTCCACTACGCTCCGGATCTCCACGGCATCACCGACGGCTCCTTGCGGGCCCTGCTGGAGAGCTGCCTGGCCAAGGACCCCGGCGCCCGGCCCTCGGCCGCCGAGGCCGCTGCCGTACTCGCGCCCGGCGCGGTGGGCTCCGACATCCACTGGCTGCCGGACGCCGTGGTCCGGATGATCGCCGACCGCGCCGCCGGCCTGCTGGCCCTGCCGGGAGTCGAGGCCACGATGGCCGACACGCCCCACGCGGCCACGACGGCCGGGACCGCCGGGCCCTCCCTGCCCGGCCGCCGACGGGTGCTGTCCCTGGCGGCCGGCGGCGCGCTGCTCGCGGCGGGTGCCGGTGTGGGCGCGTGGGCACTCCTGCGCGACGACACGCCGGCCACCGGACGAGTGAGCGCGAAACGGCAGTGGCTGCTCGGTGTCCAGGCCGATCTGTCGGGCCCGGCGAAGACGGCGGGACGCGAGCAGGAACGGGCGGCCCGACTGGCGGTGGCCGAGCACAACGCCCGCACGGACAAGCCCTTCGAACTGGAGCTGCGGGTCGAGGACGACGGCGGTGAGCTGTCGGCGGCGCGGCACACGCCCGACCCGCGCCGGCTGAGCGGCTGGGGGACGCCAGCGGCATCCCCGCAAGCGGGCACGGGCACAGCGGCGGGCGCCTCCGACTGGCTCCCGCCCGGAGTGCTGCGGCTGATCGCCGACCGTTCCGCACGCGCCCTCGACCCACCGCCGCGCACCCAACAGGCGACGGCCCCAACGGCCCTGGACCCTTCCGTCACCCGGACCGCCGAACCCAGCGCCCGCCCCACCACCGCACGCCGTCGGCTCCTGCTGGCCGGCGGCGCGGGCGCCACGCTGCTCGCCGTGTCGGGCACGGCCGCCGCGGTGTTCCTCGACCGTCGTTCCTCAGCGGAGCCGGACACCCGCCCCCTGCACACGCTTGGGCTGCACGCCGATCTGACCGGACCGGGCAAAGCGACGGGGGAGGCCACCCACCGGGGTGCCCTGCTGGCCGTAGCGGCGCACAACGCCCGTTCCGACGCGCCGTTCAGGCTCGCCCTGCGCACCGCCGACGACCACGGTCGGGCGAGCCGGGCGCACACCGCGGCGCAAGCGCTGTTGTCCGGCTCGTCACCGGTCGCCGCAGTGATCGGCCCCATGTCCGAGGCGACGGTGACCGCCGGCGAACCGCTCTACACGGCGGCCGGGACGGCGATGGTGCTGGTGTCCTGCGACGGCGGTGCCCTGTCACCGCTGATGAAGCCCACGCTGTGCGTGACCCGGGCGACCCAGGCGATGCAGACGCTGCCGCTGCTCCACTACCTGACCCGAGTGCGCTCGGTCAGCAAGGTCGCCGTGGTGCGGGATCTCGCGGGTGGTGCGGTCGCCGAGGGCCTGGCCAGGGATCTGATGGAGGCACCGCCCTCGGAGGGTACGACCACCGTGCACTCCCTCGACGCCGACGCCGACGCGGACGATGTCACGCCCGCGGTCGCCGCGGCCCTGGCCACGCGTCCCGGCGCCGTGGTCTACGCCGGGACCTCGCCCCGGCGCGCGGCCCAGTTGGCCCGGCAACTGGCCAAGGCCCGCTTCGAGGGAGCGAGGGCCACCATCGAGCAGGTCATGGACCCGGCATTCCTGCGCGAGGCGAGGGAGAGCGCCGAGGGCTGGGTCTTCGGCTCCGCCCGTACAGCCACGGGCGCGGCGCCCTCCGGGCCCGCCGCCCGGTTCGCTGCCGCCCACCGCAAACGCTGGGAAGCGGAGCCAGCCCCTTGGGCGGCGGAGGCGTACGACGCGGTCGGTCTGACCGCCCAGACCCTCACCGGCCTGGTCGGTCAAGGCACAGTGGGCCGGGGCGCCCTGGCCGCGGCGCTGTTCCGCCAGCGCTACGAGGGCATCGCGAAAACGATCAGCTTCGACCCGAAGACCCGTCTCCTCGACATGGACAACACGAGCTTCCTCTACGCAGCCCGAGACGGCGCCTTCACTTTCCTCGGGCGGTACGAACAGGTGCTCAAGGAGTGAGACCACGCGGCGGGGGACTGCCCCGAGCCACCCAGTGCGGCGGAGCGACTACGAGGGCGCCGCGTCCTGGCGGACGGCCTTGGTGACGCCGGTGATGACCACGGTGATCAGGCAGAGGGCGATGACGGTCTCGGCCCACAGAAAGGCGAACCAGTCCAGCACGCAGCCGATCGGGGGTGTGCCGGGGGCGGTGTTGCGGAACGCGGCGAGGGCGAACAGGGTAGCGGCCATCCAGGCGAGGCCGGGCCAGACCAGGCCCTCCCTGCTGGTCGTGAGGTACCAGGCCCCGATGAGCACGGAGGCCGCCAGCGCCCACATCACGACCATCATGAAGCCCGCGAAGACGAGCAGGCTGCCCGATCGCGCCAGCCCCAGTGCCACCACGGCCTCCTGGCGGGAGGACGCTGGCTGCGCGGAGGCCGAGAAGAGGGTGTCGTTGTTGGAGAACAGCATCCGTACCGGCACCTGCTCGCCGCCCAGTTGCGCCCGGAACGCGATGTCGGTGTCGTAGGTGTCGAACGGGTAGTCACTGATCGATCCGCCGGTGAGCGCGACCCGCACGTCCCTCGTCGCGAGCCGCTCGTGCGCCGCGAACTCGAGGTCGCTCAGGGTCGCCCCCGAGGTCTGGAGGCTGAGATCGGCCACGGGCGCGGCCCCGTCCGCCTCGCCGAGGGTCCCGCGCGGGGTCACCCAGACTCGCAGTACCAGCTCTCTGCCCGCGGCGTCGACACTTTGGACAACGGCCTCCACATCGACCCGGTCGGCGGCCGAGGATCCGACGGTGTGCACCGTGTCGGCTGCCTGCCGTTCGGTGAACTGCAGCCATGAGCCGACGGCCACCGCCACCACGATCAGGACTGCGGTGAGGATGAGTACGGGCAGGAGGGAGCGCGCGGAGCGTCGGGGGCGAGGCGGGTCGACAGGTGCCGGACGGCCCAGACGCATCATTTGGTCCAGATGCCCAGCAGTTGGTTCGCTGCACCGAAGTTGTCGGGTGGGTCCGCGTTGCACACGACGGTGACGGCACTGCTGCGGTCCGGACTCACCTTGAAGGTGCTGTGGAATCCCTCCCAGTCGCCGCGATGTACCAGGCCGTTGTCGGGGAGCAGGAGGATTCCGGCCCCGTAGCGGCCTTCTTCGATGCCACGTGGGCGCAGGACATCGCCCACATTCACCGCCTGGTCCGTGACCGCGGCGAGCAGTTCGGGTCCACCGATGCGACCAGTGCGGTAGTTGTCGGCCCAGCGGACGAGTTCTCCGGGGGTGGTCTGGACGGACCCGTCTCCGTACTGCTTCCAGGGGGAGGAGTTGGGGGTGTAGGAGCCGTCCTTTTCGTCGTACGACTTCGCCTTTCCGGGCACGTCCACTGCCGGGGCCAGCGTCATGTGCAGGGCCAGCGGGGTGAAGAACTCGTGCTGGAGGAAGGCCGGGAAGGGTGTGCCGGTCACCCTCTCGACGGCATGGGCCAGGTGGACGTAGTTGGAGTTGGAGTAGGAGAAACGCTCTCCTGGTGGATCCTGTGGCTGTGAGGCGAGGATGGCCGCGATCGCTTCCTCCTGGCCGGCCGGATCCGTCAGCTCGATGCTCTGGGCCTCCAGCAGATCCTGGTAGTCGGGAATGCCGCTGGTGTGGTGCATCAGGTCGCCCAGCGTGACGTCCCGCGCCCAGGCCGGAGGGTTGTCGAGGTAGTCGGACGGGGGGGGCGTTCAGCGCGAGTTGGTGCCGTCTGGCCAGCAACAGGACCGCGTCTGCGGTGAATTGCTTGGAGTTGGAGGCCATGTCGAAGACTGTCTTGGAGGTGATGGAGCGCCCTGTCGCCAGATCGGCCTTCCCTCTCCCCGCTTCCCAGACAACGTCTCCCCGCACGCCGACAGCCGCCGCGCAGCCCGGGCCGTCCGGGGAAGGCACCAGTTCCTGGAGAACCTGCGCGCTGCGGGTCTCCCGGTCGTCGCCGCTCGCGTAGGCGTGCGGGTTCGCGGCACCGGCCAGCACGACCAGAGCCATGGCGCCCCCGGCGGTACACAACGACGCCATCCGATGCACGGCCACCACCTGCTTTCGCCACCTGGAACGACGAGCGCGGCTCAGTGCCGTCTCGATGTCGCACGGTTGAGGCCGTCAAGTCCGCTGCGGGTGCGCCGCACGGGTGCGTCGTGATGCGGCGCCGGCCGACACCGGGCCGAGTTCCCCTACCGGCAGCCACGGGGCCTGACGGTGGACGCCGAGGCGGTGTTGGCGGAACGCACGCAATCCACGCTACCGGGGGGGGGTCGGGGGACGTGCATGCGGACGACGTGGCGGCCCTCGGTCCGGGGTGGGGCTGCTCCAAGTGGAGGCGACGAATGGTGCAAGTCCTTGTCCGAAAGCAGGCTGGCGTACGCACCCTGCCCGGCCGTGCGGCGGGGCGCGGCCACGCCCACCGTCCCCCGACCGCAGTGGCCAGGGACGTCACAGAGACGAGATCACATGGCGGAACACGACATCGGTCCCGGCCCCCTGTCCTCCTTCTCCGGGACCGAGACGGCCGTACGGAGCCGGGCTCGACGCATCCCACGAATGGGCGGCGGCACGCGTACGAAGGCGGCGCTCCTCGCCGCATGCCTGGGTGCCCTCGGTGCGGTCGGGACCGCACCGAGCAGTGCCCAGTCGCCGCCTGTCGGCGGGTCTCCACCGGGGCATCCGGCGCGGTTCGTGCCAGGCCCCTGCCCCCAGACGCCCGAGCCGGTTCCCGGGCGGTGCGGCTTCCTGGAGGTCCCCGAGAACCGCCGGCACCGTGAGCACCGCACGGGACGGACCATCCGGCTGGCCGTCGCCATCATCCCGGCGGCATCGAGGACGCCAGCCGCGGACCCGGTGGTGTTCATGGAAGGGGGCCCCGGCGGAGACGCGTTCGGAGCCATTCCCTTCCTGATCGACTCCGGCGTGAACCGCGACCGCGATCTGATCGTCATGGCCCAGCGCGGGGCTCTCCACTCACAGCCGAACCTCGCCTGCCCGGAGATGGACCGGTTCAACGCGAGGGCCGTGGGCCTGCCCTACGACGCGCCGTCCACCGGACGCGGGCTGGTGCGCGCGGCGAAGGAGTGCCGGGACCGCCTCACAGCCGAGGGCGCCGATCTGTCGGCCTACAACACCACCGAGAACGCCGCGGACTTCGCCGCCCTGCGCAGGGCCCTGGGCATCGACAAGTGGAACGTCTACGGCTACTCCTACGGCACCGACCTGGGCCTGACCTACCTGCGCCGACACCCCCGGGGCATCCGCTCGCTGGCGATCGACTCGGTCGTGCCGCCACAGACCGTGAGCCTGCCGTGGGCCTGGGACAGCGCCCAGGAGGGGATCAACGCGATCTTCGCGGCGTGCGAGGCGCAGCCCGCCTGCAAGTCCCGCTACCCGAACCTCTCCCGCACCCTCACGCAGCAGGTGAGGCGGCTGGAGGCGAACCCCCT
This sequence comes from Streptomyces cinnabarinus, assembly GCF_027270315.1. NCBI lineage: Bacteria > Bacillati > Actinomycetota > Actinomycetes > Kitasatosporales > Streptomycetaceae > Streptomyces > Streptomyces cinnabarinus. The sequence continues at coordinate 9,017,022 of NZ_CP114413.1, forward strand.
GAGGCTGACCGTGCCGACGCCCGGCGGCGGAACCCCGGTGAAGGTCGTCCTGGACGGGGGCGCGCTGGTGAACCTGCTGGTCACCAACGGCAGCCTGGTCCCGCCTGTCGACGTCCCCGCGGCGCTCTACGAACTCGCCGCCGGCAATCCGGAGCGCCTGGCGCAGGCCCAGGCCGCCGGCGCGACGCCCGCGATCGGCCAGTTCGCCCACGGCCTGACGCACTCGGTGGCCTGCGCCGAGTGGGCCCCGGGCTTCTCCCAGCGCGACCTGCTGAAGGCGGGTCGTCAGGCCTTCCCCGGCTGGCCGGACTCCGTGCTGGCCCACGCACCGCAACTGCCCTTCGAGCACGACCTGTGCCGCGTCTGGAACGTCCCGGACCGCACCGCGGTCCAGCGGGTGGCCACCCACAGCAAGGTGCCCGCGCTCATCATCAGCGGGACCTTCGACGCGAAGACCGGGGCGAGCTGGGGGCCGTTCGCCGGCCGTACGCTGCCCCGCTCGACCGCCGTGGTCATTCCCGGCATCACCCACTGGGTGGTGCCGCAGAACCCCTGCGCCGCGTCGGTGCTGCGCTCCTTCCTGGCGCGGCCGACCGCGCCCGACACCGGCTGTGTGCCGGGAGTCGAACCCAAGCCGTTCACCATCATCCCCTGACCGGAGTACGCAAGATGCCCCCTCGTACGACCCCTGGCCGGCGCCCCGCGCGCCGGCTCCCGTCCACGCTGGCCGGAGCCACGGCCGGCGCCCTCGTCATCGGCCTCGCCGCGCTGCCCGCACACGCCGAGTCCGGCACCCACGACCCGATCGGCACCGTCGCCCGCACCGTGCACGGCGCCCACTTCGAACCGGGCCCCTGCCCCAGGACGGCGGACCCGATCCCCGACCTGGCGCGCGCCCGCTGCGGCACCCTCACCGTGCCCGAGAAGCGTTTCAAGGCCAACGGGCACAAGGAGCCAAGAGCCCGCCACGGGCGCAAGATCACCCTCGCTGTCGCGATCATGCCCGCAGCGAGCAGAAGACCCGCGCCCGACCCCATCGTGTGGCTTGCCGGTGGCCCCGGCGACGACGCGGTCTCCGAGATCCCGATGGCGCTCGTCGGCAACCTCAACCGCGACCGCGACGTGATCTTCATGTCCCAGCGCGGCACCTACTCGGCCGACCCGGAGCTCACCTGCCCGAACATCGACCAGTTCAACGCCCGGGCCCTCGGCCTCGTCTCCAACGCACCGTCCACCCGGCGCCTGCACGTCCAGGCGACGCGGGCCTGCCGCGACCGGGTGGACGCCAAGGGCGCCGACCGCAGCACCTACAACGACATCGAGAGCTCGGCCGACTACGACGCCCTGCGCAGGACGCTGGGTGTCAGGAAGTGGAACGTCTTCGGGATCTCCTACGGCACCCACCTGGCGCTGAACTACATGCGCCTGCACCCCAAGGGCATCCGCTCGGTCGGCATCGACGGCGTCCTGCCGCCGTCCCTGGCCGGCGGGGCCGTGACCTGGAAGGCCGCACGGGAGGGTTTCGACGGCCTGTTCAAGGCGTGCGCGCAGCAGTCCGCCTGCAACACCCGCTACCCGAACCTGAGGGCCACCTTCCTCCGCCTCGTCCGTGAGCTGGAGGCCGACCCGATCACCACCACCGTCACGGTCCCGGTCCACCCGGAGCCGGTGAAGGTCGTGCTGGACGGGGCTAACCTGGTCACCTGGCTGACCTCGGCCACTCACGTGGCGGAGGGAGTGCCGCGCTCCCTCGACGAACTGGCCCATGGCAACCCGCAGCGGATCGCCGAGCAGCTCGCGGGCGGCAAGTACAGCCCGCAGGCCATCGGAAGGACCTCCCACGGACTGGTCTACGGCATCTTCTGCAGCCAGTGGACCCCGTACGAGAGCCGGGCCGACATCGTCGAGGGCGGACGCCGCGCCTTCCCCTCCTTCCCCCGGTCGATGCTCGCCAACGCCCCGCAACTCGCCTGGCTCCACGACGACTGCCACGCCTGGGACGTCCCCCCGGCGCCCCCGTCGGTCCGGGACGTGACCCGCAGCGACATCCCGACTCTCGCCCTGTCCGGCGGGTTCGACGCCCAGACGGCACCCAGCAACGGCGCCTACGCCGCCCGCACGCTGAGCCGCTCGACCGCCGTCACCGTCCCCTACGTCGCCCACGTGGTGTTCGCCGACTCGCGGTGCGCGCAGACGATCACCACGTCGTTCTTCGCCCGCCCGAGCGCCCCGGACACCAGCTGCCTCGCGGGACTCCAGCCGCCCTCGTTCGAGATCGCACCGTAAGCCGCCCGCCGACGACGACCGGCCACGGCGCCGGAACTGCCGGGGCCTGCATCCACGATGGTGGTGGACGCAGGCCCCGGCGGTGCAGGCCTGCATGGCGCTGACCGTGCTCGGCCGCGCCGGCTTCTGGGCTCTCCTGACCTGTGTCACTCAGGGGGAGGCGAGCGTGATGCGGCAGGCGTGCCAGGCATCGGGGCTGAGCAGGTCCTGGAGTCTGGTGAACAGAGTGAGCAGTTCAGGGCCCCATGTGTCGCGGAAGGCGGGGTCGGTGGTGGCGAGGTCGAGTTCGTTGGCTGCTGTGAGTTCGACGAAGTCTCTGCGCGATTGTGGGCCAGGGGTGAGGGAGCGGCCGGTGAATCGGTCGCAGAAGGCAGCGTCGGGGTGGTGGAGGGCAGGGTAGGTGGACTTGCGGTCGCATGAGCCGTACAGGTACACCATGGCCTCGGCCTCGGTGCCCACCACCGCTGCGAGGTCGCTGCGACGGTCCAGGGGCAGCAGTGCGGTGGGAAAGCCGTCCGTGCCGTAGAACGCGTGGCACAGGCCGGCGAGTTGGAGGGCCGGGCGGGCCTTCCACGCCGCGACCCGTGCCTGTACGCGCTGGAGGTGGGTGAGGAGCGTGCCGCCTGGGTGGGCGACGCCCTCGGCACCGTAGTCACGCAGCATGGTGACAGCCCGTTCGGCGGGAGCAGGAGGACTGGGCACGGTGTCCGGTTCCCTTCGGTGACAAGGTTGGTCGGCACCCGCACGCCGCCTTCGCCGGTCCGGATCCGTGCGAAGGCCCCGTGCGGGTTGCCGCCTGGGCCCTGCAACGATCTTCTGGCACCTCGGTACCCCAGTCAATCCTGGGGATTGCTTCACAAATCCCAGGTGTAGCTTGGGTGTTGTGACGCTCGATGACTTGCGTGTGTTCGTGGCCGTGTGCCGGGCGGGAAGCCTCAGTGCCGTGGCCCGTGACCTGTCCTGTACACAGTCCGCGGTGAGCCAGCACGTCAAGCGCCTGGAGCGGGAGACGGGCCTGAGCCTGCTGGAGCGCCAGCCGCGCGGGGTCGTTGCCACGGCGGCGGGGCGCATCCTGTGCGATGCCGCCGCCGAGGGGATCGCCGGTCTCGATGGTGCGCTGCGCCGCCTGGGAGACCTCGTGAACGGCGAAAGCGGTTCCGTGCGCATCACGACCGGCGGAACGACGGTCCGGCACTTCATGGCCGAGGCGATCGTCTCCTTCCGGCGCCGCTACCCGAAGGTGAGCCTGGAGTTCCAGACCGAGACCTCCGGCCGCCGCTGCTTCGACGCCCTGCTGGCCGGCAACCTCGACCTGGCCTGGATCACGGTGGGCGGCCCGGTGCGCGGCATCGAGCAGCGCCCCGTCGTCGATCTGCCGTGGGTGCTCGCCGTACGCCGCGACGATCCGCTCGCGGCCCGGCCACGCATCGACGCCTCCGACCTGACAAGCGGCATCCGCCTCGTGCGACTGCCGCCCAACTCCACCTCCGGCGCCCATCTGGACGCGGCCTTCGAGGAGTTGGGGATCAGGACCGGCTCGGACACCAGCGTCGCCGACTGGGACACCGCCCTGCTCCTGGCCGAACTCGGCCTGGGCCACGCCGTCGTCCCCGCCGTACCGGGTCTTTCGGCCACCGGTGACGGCAGCCCGTTGCGCCTCATCCCCGTTCCATCGCTGCCGCCGCTGTCGGTCGGCTGGGCCGTACGGCGCTGGGACGCCCTCTCCCCGCTCGCCCGGAGTTTCGCCGACACGGTTGCCGCAAGCTGCACGAAGACGGGCGACACGGGGTGAGGACGCAGTCCATGGTCCCCGCGCGCGGTCAGCGTCACGCTCCCGACATGCGCCGGGTGACGACGGCGCTGAGCGTGCGCACGCCCCGCGTCGAGCCGGGGTCGATACCTGTGAGCTCACGGACCCGGCGCAGGCGGTAGTCCAGGGTCCGGGTGTGGACGTTGAGCGCGGCTGCCGTGGCACCGCGGTGCATGTCGTGACGGTAGTAGGCGTCCAAGGTGGCGACGAGGTCGGGGCCGTTGTCCAGACGACGGGCCACCGCGCGGAGCCAGTCGTCGACGAACGGCACGTCCGCGACGGCGAGTTCGACGAATACATCCGCCACGGTGTGTGGCCGCAGCCGGGCGGACGCCCGCTGTAGCGGGGCTGCCCGGCTGATCCGCCGAGCGCGGTTCAGCGCGTCTGCCAGTTCCGGCAGGGGTGCGCTGGACAGGCCGACGGCGCAGGGGCGGCCGAGGGCGTGGGCGAAGTCCTGTACGAGAGGCGGCAGATGGTCTGGCGTGCGGTCGGGTAAGAGGCCGGGAGTGACGTGTGGCAGTGCACTCTCCGTCTCGGCACCAGGGAACAGGGGAAGCAGGGCGATCAGCTCACCGCTCCCGTCGCTGACCTCCGGTCCCCATACGACCGGCGCCCGATGGCTCTTCACCAGCGCACCGATCTCGTTTTCCAGGAAACGATCGAGGGCGGGCGGGTCAGGAAGCCGGAACACGGTCACCGCGTAGTGATCCGGAAGTTCGATGTCGACCGCTTCGGCGATTTCCGTCGAGATCGGGTCTGCGTTCAGCAATGACCGGGTCAGCAGGGCGACCTGCTCAATGTAGGGAATTCGGCGGCGCAGTGCGCGGACGAATCCCTGGCGGTAAGCACTGATGCCGCGTTCACCCTGCGGGGCGAACCAGATCATCATGCGCATGAGCTCGTCGACACCAGTGCTGCGCTGGGCCTCGGTCGCCTCGTTGATCTCGCGCAGCATGAGGGCCGTGTGCACGCGAAGCACCCGCTGCCGCGCGCCGAGGGACATCCCGGCCCCCGCCCGCAGCTCGCCCATGGACGCGATGTAGTCAAGATCATCCCGGCTCAACTCACTGTTGTCGGGCGACAGTTCGACGGTACGACGGCGGAGCCACACGGAGTGCCCCAGCGTCTGGTCCCGGGCCCGAGGGTCCTTGTCCAGGAACTCGAACTCCGGGATCTCACGTGTGTATGTCTCGACCTCACGGCAGGCGTTGGTCGACGCCTGCCGGGCCAGCTCGGCGAAGAGGCTCCCCATGAACGCGAGCCTGTCATTCAGCACGAATGATCGGCAGAGGGGATCCGGACGGTGTTTATCACTCTGCACAAAACGGCCCCAAGTGCATCGACAGCGCCTTTGTCAAAGTGCGCAAAGTTCCCGCATCGGGGCGTTCTTGTCAGCCCTTCCAGTTGTGGAGGAGCCGTGAAGCGGCCTTAATGAGTACCGCATGCCGGCCCGCAGGAAGAACCCCATCGGAATCATTCCGGCAGGACGCCGGCATGCCTGCGGTAATCAGTACGGCTGGGAGTAGGGAAACTTTCAGCCAGGCGCCTCGAATGGCGTTCACTCAAATGGGAGGGGAACTTCGATGAAAGCAGGTACGCGAAAGAGAATCATGGCCGCGGTAGCGGTCCCGGTCACGTCGACGGCGCTCATGCTGGGCACACCCGGCACCGGCTTCTCCGCCGCCGCTGCCACGCCCAGCCTGCGCGCGTTCGGGATCAGCGGTGATGGCACCCTGATGGCCACGTTCACGACCGACCGGCCTCAAATCCTCGACTGGGTGCGGGCCGTCACCGGCCTCAGCGGCGACACGGCCCTGATCGGGATCGACTTCCGGGTACAGGACGGCCTGATGTACGGCGTCGGCAACAAGGGCGGCATCTACACGATCAAGACCCCGCCGGCCACCACGGACGTTGTCGTCACCAAGGTCTCCCAGCTCCAGTACGCGCTGAACGGCGCGAACTTCGGCGTCGACTTCAACCCGGCGGCCGACCGGCTGCGCGTCATCAGCGACAACGGCCAGAACCTGCGGCACAACCTCAACGACCACAGCACGATCCAGGACCTGAACCTCACCACTCCGCCGACGGAGGGCACGACCAAGGGCGTCTCGGCCGCCGCCTACACGAACAACGACCTCAACGCGGCCACCGTGACCACGCTCGTGGACATCAACACGACCACCGACCAGGTCGTCCTGCAGTCCCCGGCGAACAACGGCACGCTCGCCCCGACCGGCAGCCTCGGCATCGACGCCGGCATCAACGCCGGCATGGACATCTACAGCACCCTGTCCGGCGGGAAGACGGTCGACAACGCCGCCTTCGCCTCCCTCACCCCCTACGGCGCCGGCACCCCCTCGCTGTACAGCATCAACGTCTTCACCGGACAGGCCACCTCCATCGGCCAGTTCCCGCTGAACATCACGGACCTGGCCATCTCCCTCACCGGCTCCTGATCTCCGGGCCGTTCGGCCGGACTTCGCCGTGGCCCGCCCACGCTGTGACCGCGGCGTCGGCGGGCCCGGTACGGTGCCTGATCACAGGCCGGTGGCCAGCCAGAACGTCACGGCCGCGGTGGCGATGAGTCCGACGTTGAGTGTGATCTGGCGGTCCTCGCCGGTCAGGTGAACGGCGACCGCGCCGATCTGCAGGAGTACGAAGCCCATCGCCGCGGCCGGCGCCAGCCACGACGCGATGCCGGTCAGCGGCGGCAGCAGCAGTCCGATCGCACCCAGTACTTCGACCACTCCCAGCGCCCTGACGACGGGCAACGGGATGCGATCGACCCATGCCATCATCGGCCGGAGCTGATCGCGGCTGCGGGCCACCTTCATCAGGCCCGAGTAGACGTAGAAGAGGGCCAGCAGGCCCGCGATGATCCAGTACGCGATGCTCATCATTCCGTCGCAGTCAGGTGGGGTCGGTGGCGGGCTCGGTCGCGTACCGGCTCATCGCGTCGATGTTGGCCCGTGGCGTCAGCGGTCGGCCGTCGGCGAGCGCTTCCTGGAGGTCTCGGAAGTACTGCACGTACAGGTCAGGGGTGAAGGTGCTGAGCATCACGGCGGGACGGTCGGTCAGATTGGCGAAGGTGTGCGGGGTATGGGGCGGAACCATCACGAGCGTGCCTGCGGCGGCGTCGTGGACCGCGTCCCCGACCGTGAACCGCACGGTGCCGGAGAGGATGTAGAAGCCCTCGTCGTGTCGGGCATGACGGTGCTGCGGCGGCCCTTCGGTGTACGGGGCGAGAACGGACTCGGCGATCGCGAGGCGGTGCCCGGTGCGGGAGCCGTCCTCCAGAACGCGCATGCGCGTGGTGCCCAGAACAACCGTCTCCCCGTCGCCGGGACCCACCACCGAGACGGCGGGACCGGCCTGCCGCTCGCTTGTTTCGGCTGGTTCAGTCATGCGTACGAGTGCACCGCCGACGCCCGACCGGTGTCCAAGACCCCTTCCGCAGTGCCGATACCTTGTGGGTATCGTTGCTGCGTGGAGCTACGAACCCTGCGCTACTTCGTGGCGGTCGCCGAGGAACTCCACTTCGGACGGGCCGCTGCCCGGCTGCATATGAGTCAGCCGCCGCTGAGCCGGGCGATCAAGCAGATGGAGGCCGACGTCGGCGCCCCGCTCCTCGTCCGCTCGCCGGCCGGCGTCACGCTCACCCCGGTGGGCGCCGTGCTGCTCGACGAGGCCCGGGACCTGCTCGATCATGCCGACCGGGTCCGGGTACGGGTGAGCGCGGCGGCGGGCGTCGCGGCCATCACCGTCGGCATCCTGGGCGACGGCACGGATCCGGGAGTGGCGAGGCTGGCCTCCGCCTACCGCCGACGTCATCCCAGCATCGACATCCGCATCCGGGACACCGATCTCACCGATCCCACGTGCGGGCTGCGCGCCAGGCTGGTCGATGTCGCTCTGACCCGGGCCCCGTTCGACGAGGCCGCCCTGACGGTGCGTACGCTGCGGACCGATCCGATCGGCGTGGTCCTGCGCGCCGACGATCCGCTGGCCCGCCGCGACCGGCTGCGACTGGCCGACCTGAGCGACCGGCGCTGGTTTCAGTTTCCGCAGGGGACCGATCCCCTCTGGCAGTCGTACTGGAACGGCGGCAGGCCGCGCGAGGGCCCGGTAGTGCGCGCCGTCCAGGAGTGCCTGCAAGCCGTGCTGTGGAACGGCACGGTCGGTCTGGCTCCTCTCGGGCACGACCTGCCCGCCGAGTTGGCTGTGGTGCCGCTGACGGACATGACGCCGAGCCGAGTGGTGGCGGTGTGGAACGAAGGCGACACCAACCCGTTGGTCCGATCCTTCGTCGAGCTCGCGACCGCGACGTACCGCCACTGAGTTACAGGGAGGGCTGCCCGCCGATGCCCTGCGGGTCGGCCTGTTGCGCGATGGCGCGTCGGGCCCGATCGGTGAACGTCCGGTTGATCGACTCCTGCAGCAGGGTCAAGTGCGTGCGCACGGAGGGGTGTCGCTGCGGCGGCAGGGTGGCGAGCAGACCCTCGAGCATGGCGCGGAGCCTGCGGCAGACCTGCAAGGACGAGCTTCCGTAGTGGAGGATCTCGCACACGGCGAGCTGAAGGTAATTGTCCCAGTTGCGCCCCGGTAGCACGAGCCGGGCCGTGCCTTGGCCGTCGGCCAGCACGTAGCGGCCGGGCAGCTGCGTCCTGCCCACCGTGTGCAGGAACCGCTCGACGTAGTTGATCACCTGTACGGCGGTGGTGGGGTCGTTCACCGCCGGGGACAGTGCCCGGATGGCGATGTCGACGAGGATCCTCAGCGCGAAGGCGGGGTCTTGCTCGATGGTGCGTTCGGCCCCGAGGGCGATGTGACCGACCACGTGGGCCGGGTCCGGTTCGGAGACGCCGCCGTGGACCTCGACGAGCACGGTTTCGGGCGGAACGAAGTCGCCGACCAGCCGGGTCACGACGAAGACGCAGTCGTGGCGCGCCGCCTGCGCGATGAGCCCGGCCACGTCGAAGGCCTGGACGGCGCCTCCCCGCTCGGTACGAATGCGCATCGACGGGCCGTCGGGGGGCAGGGCTTCGGATTTGTCGGGAGCGGCGCCCCGGATGGCCGCCGCGCCGCTGGTGAAGACGGACTCCCCCATGCCCGCGACGAGCTCGGCGATGGCCACCGGCCGAAGGCTGTGGGTGAACCGATTGAGGTAGACGAGCAGGAGTACGAGGCTGACGGCGACTGCCGCGCCGGCCAGGGTGACCCCGAGGTCGGGGACTGAGTGGGATTCGACGCTGCGCAGCAGGGAGAAGGCGAACGCGAACGTTCCGGTGAAGGTCGCCAGCACCGCTTTTTGCAGCCTGTCGCGATACCACAGCCGCATGTAGCGGGGTGAGAGTGTTCCGGTGGCCTGCTGCACCACCAGCACGCCGATGGTGACGACGAACCCGAGCAACGCCACCATCGCGCCCACGATGGCGGTGAGCACGCCGCTCGCCGTCGTGGCGGAGTACTGCCAGCCACTGGGCAGCCAGTCCGAGCCGTCGGCGAGCAGGGCGAGTTCGGCGAGCAGGACGCCCAGGACGAGACCGAGCAGCGGAATGATCCACAGACTCGCCTTGACGTACTGCCGCAACCGGAATCTGGCGGCCCAGGAAGTCATGACACCCACATCACACCCCTTCACCGGACATGTCAGGTGAGCTGTCGCCACGTGAGACGGCCGGCTTTGTCGACGGGACCACCATCACCTCACGCCAGGCCGGTTTCCGCACCAGCGCAGCCGCCGGCACCCCTGTCACCTGGTGCGATGGCCTTGTCAGGACGGAGCGGCGTCGGCGGCCTAAGCTGATCGGGTGTCGCCCCGCTGATCACATCGGCCGCGAGAGGGTGCCCCGACCGTGGCCGACCAGGGCTGAAAGGGGTCCGCGATGGACGACTACCCCCTGATCGAGGACCACGGCCTGATCGGTGATCTGCAGACCGCGGCGCTGGTGACGAGGGATGCGACGATCGACTGGTTCTGCTGCCCGCGGTTCGACTCGCCCAGCGTCTTCGGCGCTCTGCTCGACCGGAGCAAGGGCGGCCACTTCACGGTGCGGCCGGCGGCGAGGACGTACACCTCCAAGCAGCTCTACCATCCGGACACCGCCGTCCTGGTGACCCGCTTCATGACCGAGGCCGGGGCGGGAGAGGTCGTCGACTTCATGCCCGTGACCGGCACGACGGTGACTGACCGGCACCGTCTGGTCCGCATGCTGCGCTGCGTACGCGGCAGCATGACGTTCCAAGGAGAGATCGCTCCGCGCTTCGACTACGGCCGTAGCCCTCACGAGCTGCACCTCACCGAGGACGGGGCCGTGTTCACTTCCCAGGCCCTCGACCTCGCCCTGCACCTCGTGCGGGAGCCGCAGGACGAACGGCTGCTGAACATCCTCTCGGCCAACGACAACGACGTGCACTTCTCCTTGACCCTGCAGGCCGGACAACAGCGCGGCCTGATCATGGAATCCGCTCCCGCGGGACCCCCGCAGCAGGTCCGGGTGGAGGAGTTCGAACGCCTCTTCCACGAGACGGTCCGTTACTGGCGCTCCTGGCTGGGCCAGTCCACCTACTCCGGGCGCTGGCGCGAGGCGGTGGAACGTTCGGCCGTGACGCTGAAACTCATGACCTACGCGCCGACCGGCGCCCTGGTCGCCGCCCCTACGACGGGGCTTCCCGAGCAGCTTGGGGGAGAGCGCAACTGGGACTACCGGTTCACCTGGATCCGTGACGCCTCGTTCTCCGTGTACGCCCTGCTGGGCCTTGGATTCAAGGAGGAGGCCGCCGCGTTCATCGACTGGCTGCACGCCCGGGTGAAGGAGAAGGCGGGCCAGGAAAGCGGCGGCTCCGGACCGCTGAACATCATGTACCGGGTCGACGGTTCGGCCGACCTGGTCGAGGAGACCCTCGGCCACTGGGAGGGGTACCGCGGCTCCGCCCCGGTGCGCATCGGCAACGGGGCGGCGAACCAGCTCCAGCTCGACATCTACGGAGAGGCGCTGGACAGCATCTACTTCGCGCACGAGCACGGCATGCATCTCGACCACGGAGGCTGGAAGGCCCTGCACACCCTGCTCGACTGGCTGGTCGACCACTGGGATCAGCCCGGCGAAGGGCTCTGGGAGACACGCGGCGGCCGCAAGGACTTCACCTACGGTCGCGTGATGTCGTGGGTGGCCTTCGACCGGGCCCTGCGGATGGCCCACGACGACGGCCGTCCCGCGGCCGGAGGACGCTGGGTCCAGGCGCGGGACGCGATCTACGAGCAGGTCCTCGACCGGGGGTGGGACCCCAAGAAGCAGGCCTTCGTGCAGCATTACGGCGACGACGTGCTCGACTCCGCGCTGCTGCGCATGCCGACGGTCGGTTTCATCATGCCGGGCGACCCGATGTGGCAGTCCACGCTGAACGCGATGGAAAACGAGCTGGTCAGCGACAGCCTGGTCTACCGCTACAACCCCGAGGCGTCCCCCGACGGGCTGCGCGGCTCCGAGGGAACCTTCTCCCTGTGCACGTTCATGTACGTCGACGCTCTGGCCCGGGCCGGACGCACCGACATGGCGCGGCTGGTGCTGGAGAAGATGCTCACCTACGCCAACCATCTGGGGCTGTACTCCGAGGAGATCGACCTCACAGGGCGGCAGTTGGGCAACTTCCCGCAGGCTTTCACCCACCTCGCGCTGATCGACGCCGCGATCACCTTGGACGGGATGCTGCGGGAGGAGCGGCGGGTCCGAGGAGGATGACGGTGTCGCCCTGTCGCGGCGTGCTCTCGCTGGTCTCCGTGACGGGGTCCAGCTGGTGGTCGGCCCGCACCACGAACAGCGTGTCGTGCTCCGGCGGCAGCGGATCGGCGGCCGGCCGCACGGTGAACCGGGCGCCTTGGGCGTAGCGCTCCGCGAGCGCGTGGCGGACCAGCGAGCGGCCGAAGAGGATGTCGCCGCCGGTGTACGGAGCGACCACGCCGTGGCTGTCCTGCGGTGGCCCCACCCGGTAGACGGGCCCGTCGACGTTGTCCTGCATCACGATCGAGGCGAGCGCGTTGAAGTCGTCGTCATCGGTGACCAGGAAGACGGCCGTCACACCCTCCAGACGCGCTCCGGGGTTGATGGCCGTGGCCAGCAGGTCGCCCTGGGCCAGACCGAGGCCCGCTTCCTTGATCCTTTCGCGCTGCTCGTCGAGGCCCGCCCACAGCAGCACCCCCAGTCCGGCGGAGCGCAGGGCCCTGCCCAGGTCGATAACCCATGGCTCGCCGCCCACCAGGAGAATGCGCGTGCCCGCCGCCTTGACGACCCCCAGCCGTCTGGCCACGGGGGCCGCCGTCAGCGCGTACACCACAACGGTCCCCACGATCACCAGGAACGTGACGGGCAGGATCTTCGCCGCCCCCGTCACCCCCCGCTGGACCAGACCGGCGGAGAAGGTCGACGCCGTCGCCGCCGCGACGATGCCGCGTGGATCCATCCATCCCACGAAGGCGCGTTCCCCCCGGGACAGATCGGTGCCCGCCACGGCGCCGAAGGCCACGAGCGGCCGGACCACCAGCACGAGGATCGCGATCAGGCCGAGCGCGGGAAGGAGCACCGGCACCAGGGACGCCGGGGTGACCGTCGCGGAGATGGAGATGAACAGCAGTCCGATGATCAGCTGGACCAGGGTCTCGAAGAAGGGGCGGCGCGCGGGCATGTCGAAGCCGCGCAGATTGGCCACGGCCAGGCCGGTCACGATCGCGGCGATGAGTCCGGTGTCGTCCCGTACGACATCGCAGCCCGCCGACACCCCGATGACGACGGCGAGTTGTGCCAGCGTTCCCAGAGTCTCCCCGAGCCGGAGGCCGCGCAGGGTGAACCACAGCAACAGGGTGCCGACGACCCCGCCTGCCAGTCCCACGGCAAGGCTGAGGAGGAACTGGCCGATCTGGTAGCCCCGGCCGATGTCGACCTGGTGCGAGGAGGCGACCGCGTGGAAGGTGAGGGCGCCCAGGATCGCGCCGATCGGGTCGGTCAGCGTTCCTTCCCAGATGAGGATGCGCCGCACCTTGTCGCTCGGCCGCACGAAGTCGAGGATCGGCCCCACGACGGTGGGACCCGACACGACGAGGATCATGCCCAGCATCGCGGCCACGCGCAGCGGCATGGCGAACATCGCCGGTGCCACCGTCGCGACGACGAAGAAGGTGAGCAGGAGGCCGTACACCAGCAGCCGGCCCACGATCCCGCGGGTGTGGTGGGCGAGTTTCCGCAGGTCGAGGCCGAGCCCGGCGTCGTAGAGGATCACCGCGACGGCCAGCGACACCAGGGCCGAGAAGGCCGGGCCCAACAGCTTGTCCGGGTGGACGATGTCCGTTGCCGCGCCGGCGGCGAACCCGACAGGAAGCAGGATGATCAGGGCTGGCACACGCAGTCTGTTCGCCAGGATCTGCGAACCGGTGGCGAGCACCACCGTCAGGGCGAGCCCGAGCAGGATCTCGTCGTCGGTCACGGCTGCTTCCCTCCGCGAGGTACGGGCGCGGGGCGATGTCCAGGACGAGTGACGAGTACGGACAACCGATCAGCCGTCGGGTGCCGCACCGTCACCGGCCGCGCGGCCCGGCCGGCGCAGCTCGGAGTCGGTGAGCTCCTCCAGCTCACCGCGCGAGTCCAGCCAGTACAGGAGAACGACGGCCGGCACGACGACCACGAGGGCCACCAGGGTGACGACGGCCAGCCACGTCAGCGTGCCGGAGGCACCCGCGGCGTCGGCCACGGTCAGCGACGTGGGCAGCAGGTAGGGGCGCTGGGCCATGCCCCAGGCGATGACGGCGGACGCGACGACGGCGACCGCCGTGACGCGCGCCCACGTGCCCGGCGAGCGCAGCAGCAGCCATGCGGTGGCGACAGCGGCGACCCCGGCCACGAGGACGAAGAACAGGCCCAGGCCGCGGGTGAGGCCGTGCCAGATGTAGGGGGCGTCCTCATGGGTGACCCATCCGGTGACCACCGCCAGGACGGTGAGCACGGCGAGACTGCTCAGCGCCCGCCGCCTGAAGTAGCCGACCAGGTCGGGCGCGTCGAACCTGCGGGCGTCGCCGATGAGGAACACCGCCCCGAGGAACGCGGTGACCGCGACGGCGACCAGTCCGAAGACCAGCGAGGTCGCACCGGTCCACACGTCCGCCGAGAGCTCGGTACCGGGAGCCACGCGTTCCGACGCGACTCCGCCGACCGCGGCACCGAGGAAGAACGGCGTGAGCAGTGAGGCCACCGCGAACACGGCACCGTACAGGCGTCGCCCGGCCAGGCGTTGGGTGGGTTTGCGGAGTGCGAAACCGGCGCCGCGCAGGACCATGCCGACGACGGCCAGGGCCAAAGGGAGCCACATCGCGGAGAACACAGTCTCGAACAGGACGGGGAAACCGGTCCACATGATGACCAGGACGAAGATCAGCCATACGTTGTTCACCTCCCAGACGGGGGCCATGGCGCGGTCGATGAGCCAGCGAGGGCGCCTGCCGCGTTCCGTCCCGCCGGCCGTCAGGTCCCAGAAGCCGGCCCCGTAGTCCGTGCCGCCCGCGCACGCGTACGCGGTCACGGCCAGGAGCAGCACCATGGCGATGAGGTCGGCGGTCACGGGCCCTCACCCCCCGCCCGGCCGGCGCCAGGACCGGCCGTCGGCACGTCGTCCGCCGGAAGGGAACCGCGCGGTCCGTAGGGGATGTCGGCCTCCGGCATAGGGGAGCCGCTCGGCGTTTGCTGCGCGTCGGCGAGCCGCCAGCGCGTGCGCATCTTCAGCAGGACGACGAGGAAGGAGCCGAAGAGGAAGACGTATACCACCATCACCACCCCGAGCATGATCCACAGGGTGGTGGAGCGGGTCGATGTCACGGCCTCGGCGACCCGCATGTTCTGGTAGACGATCCAGGGCTGGCGTCCCACCTCGGTGGCGATCCAGCCGCACTCGACAGCGACGACGGAGGCGACACCGGCGCAGGCGGCGGCGCGGTAGAACCACCGTGAGGCGGGCAGGCGGCGGTGGCGCAGCCGGATGAACCCGTACCACAGGGCCAGGAGCAGCAGCGCCGACCCGATCAGCACCATGATGTCGAAGGCCCAGTGGGCGATGGTCGCTTGGACGGCCGTGGGGCGCTGGTCGGCCGGGACCGAGGTCAACCCCCTCACCTCGGTGTTGGCGCTGAACCCGGCCAGGAAGGAGTCGAGCAGGGGGATCTTGATGCCGCCCGAGACGGTGCCGTTCTCGTGCAGCCGCCCGAAGAGGTATTCCGGCACGCGGGTGTCGGTCTTCCAGACGATCTCCATCGCGGCGAACTTCACCGGCTGTTTGTGGAAGACCGACCGGGCGATCGAGTCGCCCAGGACGAACTGCACCGGAGCGGCGATGGCGGCGATGGTGAACGGCACGGCGAAGCCGAGCCGGTGGTAGTGGTCCCGGCGGCCGCGCAGCCAGCCCACGGCATAGACGCCGGCCACCATGAAGCCCGCGGTGAGCACCATCGCCATGACGAAGTGCCAGTACTGCGGCCCGAACATCGGCGTGAAGATCGCCTTCCAGACGTTCACGTCGACGGGGTTGCCCTCGGAGTCGAGGGAGAAGCCCTGCGGCGTGTTCATCCAGGAGTTGGCGGCCAGGATGCCGAACGCGCCGAGCAGCGCGGCGAACGGCAGCGGCAGTGCGAGGAGGAAATGCGTCCGCGGCTTCAGCCGCCGCCATCCGTACAGGTAGATGGCGATGAGGACGGCCTCCAGGAAGAAGGCCCAGGCCTCGACACCGAATCCGACGCCGAAGACGTCACCCCACCGCCCCATCAAACCGGGCCACAGCAGACCGAACTCGAAGGAGAGCACGGTGCCGGTGACGATGCCGAGCGCGAACTGCACCGCCATGACGGCCGACCAGCGTCGTGCCAGGAGCAGGGCCGTTGCGTCCTTGCGGCGCAGTCCGCGGTAGTGCATGACCAGGGTGATGAAGGGGAAGGCCACGCCGAGGGGGACCAGGATGATGTGGGAGGCCAGGGTGAAGGCCATGAGTTCCCGGGCCGGTAGGAGCTGGGCCGGGGCGTCGGCCAGCAGATGGAGCGAGGTGGGCATGCGCGGCTTCGCCGTTCGTTCAGGTCAAGGGCCGGGAAAGGGTCATCCGCCGGTGGCGAAGCCAGGGAACAGGGTCATGCCTCCGTCGACGTACAGGGTGGTTCCCACCACGTAGTCCATGAGGTCGGAGGCGAGCGCCACGACGGCATGGGCGATGTCCTCGGGGTCGCCGATCCGGTCGTAGGGGATGAGCCTGAGGAGGTCCTTTTGGGCTTCGGGGGTCTCCCAGGCCGCGCGGTTGATCGGCGTCTTGATCGCCCCCGGGGCGACCGCGTTCACACGGATCTTCTCCGGGGCGAGCTCCTGGGCCAGTGTCTGCATCATCATCTGCACGCCGCCCTTGGAGGACGCGTAGTTCACGTGACCCGACCAGGGGATGATCTGATGCACCGAACTCATGCAGATGATCTTCCCCGCGGAACGTGACACCTCGGGCACCACACCCCGGCGCCGGAACTCCTTGGTCGCCTCCCGTGCACACAGGAACTGGCCGGTGAGATTGACGTCCAGGACCTTCCGCCACTGCGCGAGCGTCATCTCCGTGAGCGGGGAGTCGCGCTGCAGGCCCGCGTTGGCCACGAGGACGTCGATGGTGCCGAACTCCTTGACCATCCGGTCCATCATGGCGACGACCTGGTCCTCCTGGGACACGTCGGCTTCGTACGCCGCCGATCGCACCCCGTACGAGGCGATCTCCTCAACCACCTCCTCGGCGGCCTCACGACCCGCCACGTAGTTCACGACCACGTCGGCACCGGCCCGGCCCAAACCGATGGCGGTAGCCTTGCCGATGCCCGAATTGGCGCCGGTGACCAAGGCCTTCTGGCCGTGCAGCAAGCGCGCCGGGATCACGCCCTGGGGCGCTCCCACGGTGGAATCCATGCCGTACTGCCTCCCTGCTGTCCGGTTGCGTTCAAGCCCTGCGTCACCTCGACCGGGCAAGGTCACGCAATCACCCGGGAGGGAGGTCGGCATCTCTTCGGAATCTGTTCGGGCTGTTGCGCCAGCATCTTTCGTCCGGACGGACCAACGCCCGGTTGCCGGCGTCAGCCCAGCCGGGCCAGGAGGTGGTCGCCGACCCGCAGGGCGTTGGCGATGGCCGTCAAGGACGGGTTGACCGCGCCGATGCTCGGGAAAAAGCTCGTGTCGACGACGTACAGGTTGTCCAGGTCATGTGCCTTGCAGTGCACATCCAGCGCGGAATCGGCCGGATCGGTGCCGAAACGCACGGTGCCCGCCTGGTGCGCCGTCGCTCCGATCGGCATGCCCTTGTGCAGATAGATGCTGCGGGACAGCAGCCGGTGCTCGTGCATGCCCAAGTGGCCCAGCATGCCCTGCAGTTTGTGCCGCAGACGCTTCAGGCCCTCGATGTTGTTCCGCTCGTCGAGAGCGAGCCGGATGCGAGCGTCACCGTCGAGGGTGACCCGGTTGTCCGCCAGCGGCAGGTCCTCTCCGCACAGCCAGAAGTCGACGGCGTGATGGGCCAGTACCTCGAACGGCATGTCGGGTGCCACCGCACCGGCCCACCGGGGAGCCTCGCCGTGGATCTGCTCGGCGTCCGACTTGCCCAGCATCTGGATGCCGCCCAGGGGAAAGTCCCAGTCGTCCGCGCCGAGATACCAGTCGTGCAGGGCCAGGGTCTTTTGGAACTTGGTGTCATTGGGTTCCTTCGACACCGCCATCAGGGCCAGGTTGTTGTGCCGCATGTAGAACCGGCCGACCACGTCGGAGCTGTTGGCGAGGCCCCGGGGATGATGCTCGTTCGCCGAGGCCAGCAGCAGCGCAGCGGAATTGACCGCCCCGCAGGAGACGACCACGACATCCGCGGTGAACCGGACCTGCGAGCCGTCGGGAAGCCGGCCGACGACCGCGCTGACCCTGCGACCGCGCTCATCGGTCTCCAGCCGCACCACCTGCGTGTGCGTGACCATCTCGACATTGGGGTGCTCCAGAGCGGGCTCGACACAGATCACCTCGGCGTCGGACTTGCCGCGCACCAGACACGGGAAGCCGTCGACCCGGTCGCACCGGATGCAGACACTGGAGTGAGTGGGCCGCCCCCCGTCCTCCTGGCTCAGGTTGACCCCGATCGGCAGGTGGAACGGGTGCAGGCCGCGCTTTTCCAGGTCGTCGCTCAACTGCTGGATGCGCGGCTCGTGTGCCACGGGCGGATGGGCGTACTGCGCGCTCACCGGGCCCTCGCCGGGATCCTCACCGTGCCGTCCGTGGACGAGATACAGATGCTCGGCCTGCGTGTAGTACGGCTCCAGATCCTGGTACCGGATCGGCCAGGCGGGAGAGACACCGCCGTGATGACGCAGCTCGCCGAAGTCCTGGGGCCGCAGCCGGAACAGGGCCGCACCGTAGAACTTGGTGTTTCCGCCGACGTAGTAGTTGACCTCGGGCGGGAACTCGTCGCCGTGCTTGTCGAGCCAGAACTCCGGCGCCCGGTACTTGCCCTTGACGAACACGGCCGTCGAGTCCCAGTTGTCGCGTTCACGTGGCAGATGGCCGCCGCGCTCGACCAGAAGGATGCGCTTGCCCGACGGGGCGAGGCGATGGGCGAGGGTGCCTCCACCGGCTCCGGTGCCGATGATGACGACGTCGTAGTGCGTGCCGTCGCCCACGGCGACCACCATCCTTGGATCATGGCCCCGACCTGGTGTCAGGCACCTGATGCCCCCCTGGGCGAGGGCTCAGCGGTCCCGCCGTCCCGAAGGTATCGCCCCGGCGCGCGGCCAGCGACCGGAGCGCCTTGCGCGGTGCCGGTCCCGGTCACAGGACCGCGATCGGGTTCACGGGCGATCCCGTGGCTCCGGCCAGCCGCAGCGGAGCGACCACACACAGGAAGCTCCACCGGCGGGCCCGCACACAGGCGGGGACGAGATCCTCGAACCGCAGGTAGTCCATCAGGTGGATGCCCATGGCGTGGATGGCCAGGACATGTACGGGGAAGGCGACGTCCGGCACCGAACTGGGCGCGGTGTCGTTGTTGCCGTCACTCCCCAGGGCCGTGACCTTCCGCTCGGCCAGAAACTCCGCCACCGTCGGATGCAGACCCACCCGAGCCTCCGCGCTGTTCCACGGCCCGAGTTCCGTGCGCCGCAGACGATGGCCCACCCTGACGAACAGCAGGTCGCCCGCACCGACGCGGACCCCCTGAGCGGCCTCGGCAGCCCTCAGATCGTCCAGGGTCACGTGGTCGCCCGGATCCAGCCAGGGCACGCCGCGCAGCCGCGGGATGTCCAGCAGCACGCCCCGGCCGACGAGACCGTTGCCGACCAGGTCGACGGAGAGCCTCGAAGCACCCTCGGCCGTCACCGCGCTCGCGGGCACCCCACCGTAGAGCTGACCGTTGAACACGACGTGGCACAGGGCGTCGAGATGACTGTCCGCGTCGCCGTGCACGTTCATGGCGAAACGGTCCGTGGCGAAGTGCAGCCCCTTCGAGGTGATTTCGCCCGGGCTCGGGCCGGTCATCCGGTGCACCGCCGGTTCGGGGTCGTCGGGGCCCCGCACGGTATCGATCGCGGCCGCCAGCGACACGGTACGTCCTGTGCGGACTTCCCCAGCGGCCGCTGTGACCCGCTCAGGAGTCAGATGACGCAGCGCACCCGTTCTGCCGTCCACCGTCGGCTGCGCCGCCTGCTCGCGCAGGCGTTCGTACAGCGCCCGGAATTCGTGCGCGCTCATGCGGCTCGCTGTCGGCTCCACGGACGGTGTCACGCAGTCCCCCTGGGGCTCGGTCCCACGGCAGCGCCCGTGTCGCGGTGTCGAGTGTTACGCGAGTCGGTCCTGGAACTCAGTCCCGCAGAGGACCGGGAGCCACGCACAGCGCCCAGATGACGAGCGCGTCCAGGGCGATGAACAACAGCGCCCACCACGGCTGGTGGGGGAGCCACATGAAGTTGGCGATCATGCTGAGACCGGCCAGCAGAACGCCGACGATCCTGGCCCATACGGCGCCTTTGAACAGGGCGAACCCGGCGAGCATGATGAAGATGCCCAGAATGAGATGGATCCAGCCCCAGCCGGTGAGGCTGAACTCGAAGACATAATTGCGGGTGGCCAGGAACACGTCGTCCTTGGCTATGGCCGCGATGCCTTCCAGCAGCGTCATGATGCCGCTGAAAATCATGATGACAGCGGCGAACACCAGCAGACCGCTGCCGTGCGTGTGCCCTCGCCGACCAGGGGCTTGCGTGTGGGCTGTCATGTCAGGTGCCTCCTCATCCGCCCCGGAGCGGTTTCCCTCCGATGGACCGGATACCTCCAATCTGACCCCGGCGCTCCCTCGACGCATGTCGGCGAGACGGGACGGCCGGCGCCGCCGCCTGCCCGGCACGGCGGGAAAGCCCTTCTCACAGGTCAGCGGCGTGTGGTCGCGCTGGAGGCTCCGGAGGCGTGCCCTGCGACAAGAGTGCTGACCCAGCCGGCACGGCTGATGCGGCACGCGGAGCAGGTGCCCCCAGGTCGTGCCGCGCCGGGATCGGAAGAGGCGAAGGCGTGCGCTCGCCCGGGGCTCGGAGTCAGGCGGGGTGACCGCATCGGGCAAGGGTGGGCCGCGCAGGACGGCGAGTGTCCGCTACCCTGCCTACCGGCCAGTAACGAAGACGGTCCGTCAGCTCCCCGACCGACGCTGTGAGGTACTCGTGGACTCCTCCCGTACGCCCGACCGCGCCGCCGACCGGTCCGCACTCCAGCTCGCCGGGCTGCTGGCCGTGGCGGGCGCCGCGCACTTCGCCGTGCCGAAGCCCTTCGACGCGATCGTGCCGCGCGTGCTGCCCGGCCGCCCGCGGACCTGGACCCACCTGAGCGGCGCGGCCGAACTCGCGGTCGCGGCAGCGCTCGCCGTGCCGCGCACCCGGCGCGCGGGCGGCTGGCTGGCGGCCGGACTGTTCCTCGCGGTGCTCCCCGCCAACGTGCAGATGGCGGCGGACTGGCAGCGCCGCTCACCGGCGCTGCGCGCCGCCGCCTGGGCGCGGGTGCCGTTGCAGGTCCCGCTGGTGGTGCGGTCCCTGCGGGCGGCCCGCGGAGCGACGGGCGCGAACACCTGCCCGGAGCCTCGATAGCCCCGCTGCTGAGGGCTATCGAGCAGTGCGGACGACGTCGTCCGGTGAACGTGGCTCGGGTGCGCGGACGATGGTGTGAAGGACATTTCGGGGCAGTCGTTCGAACGCGGTCAGTGGGTGGTGGCGGCGGGCGTTCTTCAGTTCGTTCATGAAGGATTCGCGGATGCCCGTGCTGCCGATACGGCTGCTCATGACGATCGTGTCGGGGGTGCCGGCGTCGTCTCGGGTGCGGCGCAGGTCGAAGACGAAGCGGCGCGCGAAGTTCAGGTGGGCGGTGGCGATGCGGACGTGCTCGGCCAGCAGCAGGTAGCAGGCGGCGAGCTGCGGGTGCTGGGCGGCGACGGCGGCGAGTTTGTCGCGGTCCGCATCGCGGAGGACCTGGGCATCGAGCCCGGTCCGGGCGAGAACCACGTTCGGGAGCGAGGTGGCTCCGATCAGGCGGGTCAGGCGCTGTTGTCCGGCGGGCAGGAGGGCGGGGAACAGCCGGCGGATGTAGGAGAGGTAGTCGGGCACGTCCACACCCATGATCAGATCGCGGGCGATGAACTCGACGTCGGCGGCTCCGCTGGGCGGGAAATCTCCCGCTTCCCAGTGGTTGGTGAACTGCCGCCAGGTGTCGGTGAAGAACTCCGGCGACATGCGCCGCTCGGCGGGAGCGCGGGTGAAGTCGGCGAACAACTGGTGCACGACACGCAGGAGTCCGGCGGCGCACGTCATCCGCTCGATGGTGTCTTGGGTGGGCATCTCGGTGGTGAGCAGGGGTTCCAGCAGGTCGTTGGCCGCCAGCTCGACGGCTTCGGCCCGTTTGACGAACAGCAGCAGCTCCACCTCGCGCGGGTCGCCGGTGTGGGTGCGGACCTGTCCGTCGGCGAAGACGCCCGGTACGTGCCAGTGCTGCCCGGCGAAGTCGACCTTGATGGTGGGCGGGTTCCAGTGGAAGTACGACACGTAGGTGTCGCGGTCCGGGTGCCCCTGGCCCGTGCGGTCGGCGACCTGCCCGAGATAGGTGCGAAACGGCCGGCCTTGGATGGCCAGCTGATCGAAGACCGGGGTGGTGTCGAAGGCAGGGGTGTGCCGCTGCTCGACGGCGTGCCGCACGCACGCGGAGCCCCACATGCCCAGCAGCACCGTGGCCTGTGCTGCTTGCCGGGGGCTGTACGCCTCGGGCTCGGCGTACAGGAGGGGCAGGGCTTGCGTACGCACCGCCTCGATCAGGGTGCGGTAGTGGGCGCCTTGGAAGAGGATGCCGGTGTTGAGGCGCGGCAGGTGCTGCAGAGTCCAGGCGTTGGCGGTCTCAAGCATGCCGGACGATGGTCCCTTTCTGGTCCGCGCGGTCAAGCCGGACCATGTGCACGCCCTGCAGGTCGGGCGTCCACCAGTCGGTGCTGCTGCGGTGGCGGGCGAGTGCGGGGCCTACGCCCAGGACCGGCACTCCGGCGGCCCGGGCGGCATGGGCGCCGGTGAGCGAGTCCTCGACGGCGAGCGCCTGTTCGGGCCGCACGCCCAGCGCGTCGCAGGCGACGAGGTAGAGGTCGGGGGCCGGTTTGGGGGCGGCGACCTCGTCGGCGGCCACAGTGAACGGGACCAGGTCTGCCAGCCCGGCCAGGGCGAGCGTGGCGTCGAGCAGGGACCGCGACGAATTGCTGGCGATCGCGGTCGGCATCCTCGGCGCGGTGCGGCGCACGAGGTCGAGCGCGCCGGGCATCGGGCGGGCCAGCCGTGGAAGGGCGGCAATGGTGCTGTGTTCCAGTTCGGTCAGCAGCGCGGTCGCCGGCTCGTCGAGCAGCTCGGCGAGGATGGCGGCCTGTGCCGGAAGCGCCAGTGAGGCCAGCCGTGTGTGCACCAGCGGGCTGCTGGAGCGGTCGCGGCGGGCGAACATGCCGCTGACGGCGTGGCGGACGCACGGGTGGGTGTCCATCAGAGTGCCGTCGCAGTCGAAGACGACCGCGGCGACCGTGAACGTGATCATCGAAGGATCTCAGGGCGCACGTGCAGCTCAACCGGGTTGAAGCCCACCGGGTCGGGGCTGCGGGGCGGCACGCGGGTGAACCCGGCGGCGCGCAGGGTGGCGCGGACGGCGTCGCCGTCGATGTACTTGTCGTGGATCTCCATCACAATGCGGTCCACGTGCTTCATCCAGGGCTGGGGTTCGGCGAAGATGTCGCGTTCGCTGCCCTCGATGTCGACCTTGAGCAGGTCGATGTGCTCGATGCCGTGATCGTCCAGGAGCCGCTCGACCGTCACGGACGCGACCGTGCGCGAGGGGCGCGTGAGGATGTTCTCCAACCGGTGAGGGCGGGTGCGGCGCAGCTCGTACACATCGGGTACGGCGGTGCAGGTGTCCCAGAACCCGCTGACAGCGAAGGCGAGTTCACCCTCTGCGTCGGACACCGCCCGTTCATCGACAAGCCAGTTGAGACCTGATGCCCGGGCGTTGCGCAGCAGCACCGCGCGGCTCTCGGCGATCGGTTCGACGGTCAGCAGCGTGTGGGGACGGTAGCGGGCGGTGAAGTAGGCGGCCGCCTGGCCGGTGTTGCCACCGAGGTCGACGATCGTGCCCAGAGTGCCGCAGTCGTTCAGCGCGTAGGCCGCTTGGAGATCATAGGAGCGTTCCAGAAAGATCTGGTGCAGGATGAGCAGGTCGCTCTGGTTCTTGCGCACCCAGACACGGACACGGCCGCCGCCCGGCGTGGCGAACGACAACGACACCAGGTCCTCATGGTCCAGCGGACGGCCGGCAGCGCCGGCCAAGCGGCGCAGCATCCAGTACGGCGCACGCGCACGGCTGGCGCCGGTGGCGTGCCGCGCGGCCGTCACCACATCCCGCACCATGCCCGCGGACTCCCGCCGCAGGACAGCCGACCAGCCGACACCGTACTGACGGTCCGCGTCAGAACGCAGATAGCTCACAGGCACCAGGAAGACTCCCCGCTGCGGGACGGTCCCGCGCGCCCCTCATCCCAGCGCACACCGTCCGACCTGCACGGTCGGATCCCTGCGCGGCGTAGCAGGATCACCCGAACTGGCCAGTGCCGAGGCCGTGCCGGGATCGAGCCGGTGCACGGTGGCGGGGATGCGAACCGTCCGGGAAGGACGACGTCTCGCACACCATGGCCTGCAGATGCGGGACGACGTCCCTTCCCTCACGATGGGAAAGGAAAATCACCTGGTCAGGACGGCTCTGGGAAGAGGAGACGGGTGAACGCTGAACGACCGCCGCGGTGGCTCTTCCCCGATTCTGCCCAGGCCGCCGTTCCAGTAGAGGTGACCGGACTCTCGGCCGACCTGACCGGGAACGTCTGCGACTGCGGATTCCTGCGCGGGATCGTCGAAGAGACGCTGGCGCCCGTCGCCATCCTCGACGAGCAACTGCGCTACCTCTACGTCAATCCCGCGTTCGTCCGGGTCAGCGGCGTCCCCGCCAGCACGTTCCTCGGCCGGACCCTGGGCGATGTACTGCCCGACGTCCAAGGCCCCACGGACATCGTCCTGAAGGTGATGGAAGACGGTCGGCCCCGGGAGGCAACCGTCACCGGAACCACACGTGTCCCTTCGAGCGTGGGCCGCAGACTGTGGCGCGCGGTCTTCCACCGGCTGGAGATTCAAGGACAGGTTGTCGGTGTGTGCGGCATCGGCGTGGAGGTCAGCAACCTGCGCCGGTACCTGGACGACCTGGAAAACGCCCATCAGCGGCTCGCCATGCTGGATACGGCAGCCACCCGCGTCGGCACCACACTCGATGTCGAGGTCACCTGCACCGAGTTGGCCGACTTCCTCGCGCCCTCCATGGCCGATGTCGCCGCAGTCGGCATCGTCGAAGAGGAGCACGACGGTGCGTCCTCGCCAGCTCCGGGAATGCTGCGGTTGCGCAAAATGGCCCTCGCCGCACCGGAGGAGTTGAGATGGCGCCTGCGCCTGCTGGGCGGTCCGGAAGGCTACCTGGACCTCCCGCGGGACTCGGTCGCACGGCGTTGCATGGACAGCGGGCGACCGTGGCGGGGCAACCTGGCCTCGGACGAGGTGTTCCAGAAGGCGACGATCGATCCCAAGCGCGCCAGGATCTTCCGCGCGGCCGGGATCCACTCCCTCCTCTTCGTCCCACTGCCCACCGCAGGACGCTCGGTCGGCGTGGTGATCCTGGGGCGGGCCGGAGCATCGGCGCCATTCAGCGACGACGACATCGCGACAGCCCAGGGCCTGGCCGGGCGGGCCGCGACCTCCATCGACAGCGCACGCAGATACACCTACGAGCACACCATGGCACTGGAACTGCAGCGTGCCCTGCTCTCAGAACCCGGCGGCCCCCACCCCGACGTCGAAGTCGCCACGCGCTACCTCCCGTCCGGCCGCAGCGCGCTGGTCGGTGGTGACTGGTACGACTCGATCGCCCTGCCGGGCGGTCGCACCCTGCTGGTCATGGGCGACGTGATGGGGCATGGCTTCCGTGCGTCCGTCGCCATGAGCCAGTACCGCTCGCTGCTGCGCACCGTGGCCGCATCCGGCATGCCGGTCGAGAAGATCCTGGGGGAGACTGACCGCCGGGTCGCGCACATCGGTGTGGACCGCGTCGCCACGTGTCTTCTCGCGCTCATGGATCCCCAGGCAGGCACCTGCACAGTGGCCAGCGCCGGGCACCTGCCGCCCGTCGTCATCCAGCCCGGGAGCGGTCCCCAGCTGCTCTGGGCTCCGGCCGGCCCTCCCATCGGTACCGAACTCGGAGACTACGAATCCATCACTGTCCGGATCGAGCCCGGTGCCGTGCTGCTGCTCTACACCGACGGTCTGGTCGAGCAGCGCGGCACTGACATCGACGTCTCGCTGCGGGCGCTGGTTGATGAGAGTCTGTCGGCGGACGGCCCCTTGGAGGACCTGCTCGACACCCTCCTGGACGGTCTCGCGAACGGCGTTCCCGAGGACGACGTCGCGCTCCTCGCCGCCCGCCGGCGCCGGCACTGAGAAGTATGAAATCTGTGCGGTCAGGGGCCCCGTGGTCGTCGTCACCTTGCGGCCCAGTCGTCGCTGCTGCCTGCGCGGTTCAGACGGCGCCTGTCTTGTCGTTGATCTGGAAGGTGATGACGTCGACTTCGTCGGTTCCCGCCAGATCTGGGTAGTGGCCCTTGAGGCCTTCCCGGAGTTCGGTTGCGGTCGTCAGCCCCTCGGCTTGGGCGTCCTGGTCGGTGAGGTCGCTGACCAGGCAGTGCCTGATGCCGGTCACCTCTGCCGGCAGGACGACTTCGGGGTCGCTCTCGAACACCAGCCGTGCCGGCCCGAGCTGTGCCGGGTCCCGGAAGCGGGTGGTCCTGGTCTTGGCGCCGGAGCGGACGTCTTCGAGGTAGCGGGGGTTGAACCGGATGATCGGGGGACCGGCCGTCTCGGGGTCTTGGTAGAGCGATGGGTCGAGACCGTTCATGCCTTCCGGGGTCCATCGCTGAGTCAGCGGCATCAGGTCGGCGGCGAGAACGGACCTGGGCCCCGCGGGCGTGGGCACGATGACGCGCATGGTGGGGTAGTAGTCCACGAAGACCTGCCGATCGCGCCCGCACGGGCCGATGACCCCGCGCCCGTGGTTTCCCACGGCAACGATGCAGCGCATCTGGCGGGCGCCCTGGGCTCGTGCGGCTCCCAGAGCCACGAGTTCGGCGCAGGGCCCGCCGGTGAAGTGGTAGAGGTTCACGCCGGCGAACATCCGGTAGTCGGCGGCCATCACCGCGGCGCCCATCGTGTGGATCCCGTCCTCGTCGGGCCCGGCGTCGGTATGCGCGTCTATGGTGCGGCGTGCCAACTCCACGAGCTCACGCTCGTCCTCATCGAGAGCTCGTGCAGATGACGGTACGTACACGTTCTCAGCCTTCCCTTCCGTCAGCAGTCGCCGAAGAGCATTCCACGCCACGCAGGTGCGCTCCACGGGATTTCGGCTTGCCTTGACTGGCCCCTACGGTGGTCCCGTGGGCAGGGACGGAACGCCCTGGCCGAGGCTGGTCGTGGTCACGGACGAGGATCCCGGGCCGCCGGTCTTCCGTGGCTGTGGTGGCCCATTGACGCCGACGGCGAAGACGGCGGCGGACTCGCACATCTACGCAAGGTCTTTGCCGCGAAGGGCCTTCCACGTCGCCCGCTCGGAGCGTGCGATGACGACACCGACCTCATCACGGTGCAGCCAGTGTCCCGGGAGCGATCGCCGACGTCGCCAGGGCCGAGCACCAGCCGGTGAGGGCCCGCACCGGTACCCGAGGCGACCGGGGTTGTGTCGAATCCGGATAAACCAGCCCTCGCGCGAGACGCTGACCTCATGACAGCCTCGCCGTCCGCTGACGACCAGTTCCGCTACGACGACCTGACCGCCCTCTACATCAACTGCACCCTCAAGCCCTCCCCGCAGCTCAGCCACACCCAGGGCCTGATCGACAAGAGCTCGGCCATCATGATGTCGCGCGGGGTCACCACCTCCGAGATCCGTGCCGTCGACCACGACATCGCGCCCGGCGTCTACCCGGACATGACCGAGCACGGCTTCGCCACCGACGAGTGGCCCGCGCTGTACGAGCAGGTCATGGCAGCCGACATCCTGGTCATCGCCGGACCCATCTGGCTCGGCGACAACAGCTCCATGACGAAGAAGGTCATCGAGCGTCTGTACGCCTGCTCCAGCCTCCTCAACTCGCACGGACAGTACGCCTACTACGGACGCGTCGGCGGCTGCCTGATCACTGGCAACGAGGACGGCGTCAAGCACTGCGCGATGAACGTCCTCTACAGCCTCCAGCACCTCGGCTACACCATCCCCCCGCAAGCCGACGCCGGCTGGATCGGCGCCGCCGGCCCCGGCCCCTCCTACCTCGATCCCGACTCCGGCGGCCCGGAGAACGACTTCACCAACCGCAACACCTCCTTCATGGCCTGGAACCTCATGCACCTCGCCGCCCTCCTCAAACGCTCAGGCGGTATCCCCGCCCACGGCAACCAAAGAGCACAGTGGGACGCCGGCTGCCGCCCTGGCGCGGACAACCCCGAACACCGTTGACCCGATGCAGCGGCCACAAGAGTTCCGCCATCCGCAAGGCGCAGGGCTCGCCGCGTACGCCGTGCACAGTGGCCAAAGCAGAACCCATTCAAAGGTTCAGGACACGCCGACGTGGGCCTGACTCAGACTCACCCCCGGGACGGGCTCGTCGCTTCCCCAGTCGATGTCCTGCAACAGCGTCCAGGCGCCGTATCCCAGGCCCGCACACAGCAACGCGGCTACCAACGCCAGGAGCAGGACGCGTGAGCCGCGCAGGCCGGGCGGCGGGCCGTGCACGTCCGGCACCCATGTCTGGCGTTCGGTGTTCCACTGCGCCATGGCGGCCGCCTCTCTGGATGTCACCCCAGTAACCCGCTCAGGGTCTGGGCGACGGCCGCCGCGGAGGCCAGCCCGGCCAGGGCCGTGGCGCCGGCGTTCAGGCGCGCCGCCAGCCACTCCAGTTGGCCCCGTGCCGCCCGGCCCGTGTGGTCGAGCTCGTCCTCCAGGGTGGTGAGCGCCTCGTCGACCTCGGCCGTCTCGTCGGTCGGGGTCAGTGTGCGCAGGTGCTCGCGCAGGGTGCGTACCGCGGCCAGCAACTCCGGGGGTGCGTCCAGTAAGTCGCCCGGCCGCGCCGTCGCCGCCCGCGTCGAGGCGTCGACGGCGCGGGCAGCCGGCCCCGCGGCCACGGCGCCGCCCGTCATCACCCCGATGGCGATGTGCCCCTGGCCGCTTGGTCCCCTGCCCGTGTCGTCGGAACTCGTCGCCATGTTCCGTCGTCCTCTCAGCTCGTGCTCTCCGCCCTTGCCCCGCTGCCGACGGCGACGGCGCCGCCGCTCATCGCGCCGATGTAGACACCGCCGCTGACCTGGACGACCTGTTGCTCGAACTCGCCCGTCTCATAGCCCTCGGCGCGCAGCGCGTCCAGTACTCCGCTGGTGATGCGGTCCTGCACCGTCTTCACGTAACGGCTGACGTCCATCTCCTGGAACAGCGATATCTCCTCCACGCTGCCCAGCTCCCGTACCGAGGTGGTGGGCCCGTCCGGCAGCGCGCGCTGCGGATCGGCCAGCCAGGTCCGCACCACGGCTGACATCGTGCCGAGCGCGGAAACGCCGGAGGCGAAGGTGGCAGTCGGGCTGGTGAGCAGGGCCCGCAGTCCGTCATGCAGCACCAGGTGGGCCCGCGCCGTGATGACGTCGACCGCCGCGAACTCGGGCCGGATCGGCGTGAGGACATGGGGGGCCACTTCCAGCACCAGCATCCCGCCCTGCGTGTGCACGCGGACCAGTACCGTCACCACGATCTGTTCCTCCCACGCGCCGATCCGGATGCGCAGGAAGTGGCGGCGCGCCTCGCCGCCCTCGTCGACGGCGTTGCGGATGTGCCAGGCGACGGCGGCGGGGTCGTAGGACACCCGCGTGCGCGGCACATCACCGGCGGGCAGATAGACCACCTCGTCGATCTCCAGGTCGCCCAACCGGTCCCGGCTGGTGGCGGCCATGGACTCGCGCAGTGCCTCCACCCGCGGCCGGACGAGGTCGATGACGGCGCGCGTGCTCAAGGGGCGACCGGTGAACGCGGCCCCCTGCTTTGGCTTGAGCTCGATCGCGAACGACCACGGCTCGTAAGGCTTGCCGGCACCCACGAAGGGGCGGAAGGGGTCGTGGAGGACCAACCCGGCGTACTGCTCGCGGGCCGTGGCCTCGGCGATGCGGCGACAGGTACGGGTGGCGGGCATCCGGGCCGGCGGCAGCAGGGGAAAGACGTCCCGGTCCAGCTGGTGCGACATGATCCACACCACGCGGGAGCGGTGCAGCCAGACGACAACCGCCATCAGCAGGGGGAAGAACACCGCGTACAGGTTCTCGCCCCGGGTGAACAGGATGCACAGCACCGTCGCCCAGTAGACCAGCATCAAGAAGCGGGGGAACTGCGGCAGCAGCATGGTGAGCCGTCTGATCCCGTGCGTGGCCCGCTTCAGCGTGCCCCGGTCGAGGGTGTACACGGCGATGCTGCGGCCGGTGGCCACCCGCCCGGCCCACAGCAGACAGCACAGCACCCCATACGCCGGAGCCCACAGGACGGGCATGTCGAGCCAGGTACCGTCGTCGAAGTCGATGTGCAGGCCGCCACTGTCCACTTCGAGCGCGAAGAACGCGGCCCAGGCGAGCAGCATCACAACCGCGACCTGGAGTTCCTGGGCGCGAGCGCGCAGCGCGTGGCCCAGCACCGCGACGGCGTCGATGCCTAGCGAAGGAGCCACGGGACGTTCCTCGTGCTCGACGAGTTGCTCGATCACCCGGCGCCGGAAATCGGCGTCGAGGTAGGCGCCGGCACACAGCAGGCGAGTGGCTTCGGTGTGGGAGCGACTCTGCACGCGAGACACCTCCGACCCTTCGAACTCCCGTGTCACATATGGGGAGTTGGCCGTACATAGCCGGTCCAGTATGGAGCAACCCCGGCGCCGGGCAACCTGGTTCGGCCACATTGCCCGTGCCGGGTTGCCGGTTGCCGTCCCAGGAACAGCAGCCCGCTCACCGGTCGGCTCCGGAAGTCCGCGGGGGGATCTGGAACTTCAGGCGGAGGCAGCCGCGAGGACGGTTTCGGCGGCGGCAGTACGGGCGTAGAGAACAAAACGGCCGGCACGGTGGGCGCTGACCATGCCTGCGTTACGCAGGGCGGTGAGGTACTGGGATACCCCGGCCGGAGACAGGCCGGTGCGGTGGGCCAGTTCGGTGGTGGAGGCCGGGGTCTCCAGCTCGGTCAGCAGAAGTGTCCGTGAACGGCCAAGGACACCGGTGAGGGCGGCGACTCCCGTGGCGGGCCGTTTCTCCCACAGTGCGCCGACGGTGCGGGCTGGATAGGCGATTTGCGGCGGGTCGGGCGGCCTGACCTGAGTACGCACGCCGGGGCCGGTGAACGCGGAGGGGATCAGCAGCAGGCCCGCGCCCGAGGACTCGCGGGGCATGTCGCGTTTCCGCCGGACCAGCCCTAGCACGTTGTCGTTCCAACTCACCGTGGCGTGCAGGTCGTTGAAGAGGCGCCCGGTGCCGTGCTCGGCGACGGTGCGGGCCCGGTGGAAGATGTCGGCTTCCAATACGGCTCTGATCCGCGCCCAGTAGGGGGCGAGCGCCAACTCCCAGTACGTTTCGATCTCCCGTGCGACCTTGGCTAGCCGGGAGACAGGGTCGGCGCGAAGGCCCGACAGGCGCGTCCCGAGGTGTCCTTGGTGGCGGGCGAGGTGATCGAGATCCTGGCGTACCTGCTCGGCGGGCGAGGCCAAGATCGCATCCCACTCGTCAGCGGGTGCGGGGGCGGGCCCTGCGGGGGCCGGGGTCAGGAAGTCGGGCACGTAGCCGGAGGGTCCGATCAGCTCGGCAAGCCATCCCCGGTCCAGGCCGGCGGCCAGCACCCGAGGCCGCACCTGCTCGGCCCAGGGCAGGTGCACCGGATGCCGCGTGTTCGCCATGAGCAGCCGGAAGCTGGGCGCGACCTCCCACATCGGCGAGATCGCGAACCGCACCTGCGCGAGATCGTTCGCCGTGAACGCCAGCTCCGCCACAACACCCCCAACGGATTCAGATATACGTGAAGCAATAGCCGACCAGGTTAGCGTGCACCGATCATCACACCATGACCTCACAGACCATCACCGCGGCAACATCGGGCACCTGGAAACTCGGCGACCACACAGTCAACCGCATCGGCTTCGGCACAATGCGCCTGCCCCAGCAAGGCGAAGCGCTCACGCCCGACGCCGTCCCACGCGACCGCGACCAGGCGATCAAGGTGCTGCGCCGGGCCGTCGACCTCGGCGTGAACCACATCGACACCGCCGCCTTCTACTTCTCACCACTGCTCTGCGCCAACGAACTGATCAACAGCGCCCTCGCCCCCTACCCCGACGACCTCGTCATCGCCACCAAGGTCGGCCCCGGCCGCGATCCCTCCGGCGCCTGGCTGCCACACGCCACCCCCGAGCAACTACGCGGCCAGGTCGAGGAGAACCTGCGCCAACTCGGCCGCGACCACCTCGACGTCGTCAACCTGCGCATCGTCGGCACCGATTCCATCGCCGACCGCTTCGGCGCGCTCGCCGAACTCCGCGAAGCCGGACTCATCCGCCACCTGGGCCTGTCCAACATCCGCCCCCACCACCTCGCCGAGGCCCAGACCATCGCACCCGTGGTGTGCGTCCAGAACATGTACGGCATCGGCGTATCGCCCGAGCAGGAGGAACTTCTGCGCCTGTGCGGCGAACAGCACATCGCTTTCGTGCCGTTCTACTCGATCGCCGGCAACGGACGCACCCTCGGCGCACCTGCGAATGACAGCCCCACCGTGCACGCCATCGCCGACGACCACGGGGTGAGCAGCGCACAGGTGCGACTGGCGTGGACACTGCACCGCGGCCCGCACGTCCTGGCCATTCCCGGCACCGGCGACCTCGATCACCTCACCCAGAACGTGGCGGCGGGCTCACTGCGCCTCTCCGAGCACGAACTGGCCGATCTGAACTTCCTCCACCACCCAACCGCATGACCACGCCGCCCCTATGCCGTCGTGATCCGCATCTCCGACCGGCCGGCCTGCCGAACCCGCTGCCACCGCCTGCCCCGATCGCTCACCTCCTCGCAGAGGCACCGACGGAGAAGCTGGCCAACGGCCACACGACCGAGCATCGACTTCGGGTGCGCGCAGATGGTGCTGGACGCGGCGCGCGGGCACTCCAACGCTCTGCTGGTCCAGCCTGGGCTGTGCGCCGGTGGTGGTGCGTCGACCTGCCGCCTGTCCTAGGAACGGCTCGCCGCGTATCGGGGTATCGGGCTCGAACGCCGATCGGCACGGTCGTCGTCAGTGGTGTCGGCATTGTCGAAGGGATGGAGGACGGTGCCCACTTCGGTATTTCCCCGGGGAGCCGATCGGGGCCGGGTCAGGCTGACGTGTCCTGAGTACCGCACCCTCGGCAGTCGGCCGGGGCGCATGCGTCGACGCCTCGCCCCCTGACATGGCAGAGCCGTGCGAGCCGGCTACAGGGGCCGAGCAGAGGACCGACAGCGACGATCACGTTCCGCTCCACTAGAGCGATCCAGGCGCCGCTGTCGGCCCGGCCCAACCCTCGCTGCACTCCCTACCAGGCCCCTGATCAGCAGAAACGCAGAAGTCTGGGTGGTGTACCAATGGGCCTCTTGGCCGGCCGCGGAGGTTAGAGCTGGAACTCTGCGGGGGAGAGCCCCAGCGTGGTGCACGCCTCGCGGAGGATCATCTGCTCGGCCTGCGAGAAGTGTCCGTCGGCGCCCGCGATGACGATGCCGGTCTGGATGACGGCCCGGGCCTCGGTCGGCTTCTTGGCGGCCTTGGCGATGTCCTGCAGCGCCTCGGCCTTGCCGTGCGCGAAGTTCCGGGTGAGCTGGTCGACATGCTTGTGGAAGCGCTGGCGCAGCTGCTCCGGGGGAAAGTTCTGGAGCACCTCGTTGCCGAGGATCATCGACTCCATCTGCTGGATCTCGCTCGCGTCCACCTGGCCGTCGGCCGCCGCGACCAGCGCGCACATCGCCATGCTCGCGTCCCGGTAGGCACCGCTCTTCAGCTCGGTCTTGATCGAGCTGAGCTGGGTCTTCAGCAGACCCACGAGCGGCGCGCGAGAGCCACCACGTGAGCCGCCGTGAGGGGCACCGCCGTGAGGGGCACCGCCATGCGGGGCACCGCCATGCGGGGTACTGCCCTGCCCGCCCTGCACCTGCTGCTGCAAGCTCTTGGCCTGGTCCTTGAGCCGGTCGAACAGTGCCATCGATGTCACCTCGGTGCTCGAACTGTGTGATCTCTCCCTGTGAACGACCCGCTTCCAGTAAAGGTTCCACCGCACCGGCGGTCGGGCGGCATACGCGGCCGTCCTGCGCTCCGCCGCCGCACTCCCTGCGTTGGGGCTTCACCGCCGGCCTCCCGGGCCCGGACCTGGAGGACTTCTCCCGGGGCCTGCACCGTCACCCTGACGCTTGGACGGGGACGCTGGTGGCGGTCGGGCCGCCTGCCGCAGAGACGGGCAGCGGCGCGGCGGCCGGGGTCGCTTTCCACCCTGGCTCTGCCGGAGTGGGTCGCTGCCGCTGGACTGCCCCTTTGTCGGTCTGTTCCACCGCGAGAGGGAAGCAGACACCGCCCT
Organism: Streptomyces cinnabarinus; assembly: GCF_027270315.1. Lineage (NCBI taxonomy): Bacteria > Bacillati > Actinomycetota > Actinomycetes > Kitasatosporales > Streptomycetaceae > Streptomyces > Streptomyces cinnabarinus. Next base: position 9,051,433 of record NZ_CP114413.1, read on the forward strand.
GTTGAACGGCTCGCTACTCAAGGGAGGACAGCAGGGGTCCGGCGGGATGCTGGTACACACCCGCAGGGTTCGTCGACGCTCTGGCGCGTCGGGTCTGGAGCTCCCGGCCTGGCGAGGCGGAGATGCGGTGGAGCTGGACGGTGGCGGGGCTGAAGCCGCCGCCGTGATCACGCAGCACCGTGGTGCCGCCGAGGCCGGCGGCGATGGCGGCGGCTTCGTCCGTCAACTCCCGCATCCCCTCTTGGTCGCCTGCCCTTGCGGCACTGTACGCAGCTGACTGGATCAGCAGGCCGCGCTCGGCAGCGCCGCTGCGGGACGCGCGAAGGGCTGGGTCGTCGGCGGCGTTGAGCGCGATCGACAGCGCCTGTTCCTCCCAGCCGGCGCGGCGGGCGAGCACCGCCAGGTTTCGGGCGGCCTCGGCCACGGCGAGGGGGTGTCCGGCTGCTTCAGCTACCTGGCGTGCCCGGTCGGCTGCCATCCAGCCGAGTTGCTGCTCGTCGAGCTTGATGAGGATGCGGGTCGCGAGCAGGTAGCTCTGCCCGAGCAGGTCGAGATTCCCTCGTCGACGGGGCCGAGCGCGTGTCCGGCACGGATCAGGCGGGGCAGACGTACGGCGAGGTCTGTGTAGTGGCAGGTGTGGAAGTCGGCGTGCACGTGGGCGAGTTCGGCAGGCAACTGATCGAGGGCCGGCAGTTCGTGTCCTGGCCGATACCGAGCATCACGTCCCGCAGACGGCCGACGAGGCTGACCCACCGGGAAGTCCTGAGCCGACGATGCTGGTAACGAGATGCCAGCGCTCGCCGCGGCTGAGAGAGCAAGGAACTTCCGTCGCCGCATGGGGTCGTCGCCCTCCTCCCGCTGAGCTAGTCCCGCTTTAGGCCCGGGAGGGCGCGGGTACGCGAGAGCAGGTTCGACGGAGTATCCGTGTCGGGTCTGCCCGGGGGACCAAGTCGCGGTGAGCCCGAACCCCTTGGGCGGAGTATCGAGCACATCAGCGAAACGTCTGAGGACGTCGGCATCGGACAGGGGGAAAGGTCCCGCTCGTACCGGGGCAGCTGAGAGGCGGAGGAGCCGGTCCGGTCACCGAGATCGACTGCTTCTGCCGCTTTCTCGACGGCAAGCGGACCAACTCTCAGTTCCCAGCGCCCATGTGACGCACACCGGGTACCTGGCCGCCGCCTACACCTCCCAGAGCGCCCTCACGCCCGCCCACCCGGAGGAGTACCTGCTGTGACCGTCGGCACCACCCCTCGCTCTCCTCGGCGGCTTCGCCCGTCATCGACGCCCCCGGACCTCACCTTGCCTGGCCTCCGTTCGAGGAGCGCGACGTCGAGGCGGGGCACCAGCCAGCTGATTTCCACGGCGGGAGATTCCTTGGCATCCTTCCTCGGCGTCCGCCATGTCGTCATCACCTGCACGAGGACGGCTGTCCTGCACTCGATGTACGCGGCTGCCGGTGTCGGACCGGTGAGGAGGTGATCGTGCCGGCACTGACGCTCCACGCCACGGCCACCCCGCTCCTCCACATCGGGGCCGCCAGCCCCGCGCTCGCCGACATCGACACCCGCGGGCAGTTCGACCTCGACGACGTCGCCCGTCGCATCACCCGTCGCACGAAGGTGGTCGTCGCCGTCCACCTGTGGGGGCTGCCCGAGAACATGGACGCCCTAATGACTCGGAGTTCGTCATGAGCCCCGCACCCGCTGCGGCACTCGACCCTGCTGCGGCCGCGCCACGTTGTGGACGCATCCCACCCGTGCTGGTCCTGGCTCAGCTGATGGTGGTCCGGGGCACCATCCCTGCGACGGTGCACTGCGTGCGGATCAGCGGGCGATCGAGATCGCGAAGGGCGTGAATCCGCTGGACCGAATCACGTGCGGTACGAACAGTATTGCGGCCTCCGTGGCGCGGGCGGTCTGTATCCCGCCGAGATCAGTGATCCACTCCTTGCGCCAGCCGAGGTCGATGAGCAGTTCACTAACGGTCTGCTTGGCCTGCGGGTCGTCGCCGGAGAGGAAGGCGTCGGGCGCCTGGGCAAGCGTTGCCGGTGCGGTCATCACCGGGAAGAGCATGGTGTTGAGTGTCTTGACGACGCGCGTTTCGGGGAGCGCTTCCTGGAGTTGCTCGGCGAGGCTTGAGCCGGGGTAGATCAGGTGGGCAGGCAGTCCGTCCGGTCCGTCGACGGTGGCGTTGGAGACGTCGACGAGGATCTTGTCGCTCAGCTCCTCGCGCAGGGCGACGAGCCGGTCCACCGAGCCGGCTCCAGGGGTTGCGTTGATGACGATCTGGGCTGTCCGGGCAGCGTCGGCGGCGGCGCCCGGCGCGCGGTCCGCCACGGTCACCTCATGCCCTGCCCGGGTGAGCGCTGTGGCCAGATTGCCGCCGACGCGGCCGTTTCCGAGAACTGCGATCGAAGTCATGATGATCTGTCCTTCCATACGTGCAGGTTGTGGTGCGCGGTCAGCGGGAGAGCGTGGCGACGGCCTCGGCGTGGACGCCGGGCGCTGCGGCCAGGAAGCTCTCGCTCTGCGGGGTCCAGGGGCGGCCCTCGACGTCGGAGATCTGTCCGCCGGCCTCGGTGACGAGCAGAGCTCCGGGCAGCAGATCCGCGCGGGCGCCGGCGAACTGCCAGAAGGCATCGATCCGGCCGGCGGCCACGTTCAGCAGGTGCAGGGTCGCGGGCACGGCGGTGCGGACGACGAGCGCGTCGAAGAGCATCGCGGTGATCGAGGAGCCGACGCGTCGCACGACCTTCTCGTCCTCGTCCGGGCGGGCCTGGCTGGTGGCCACGATGCTCAGGCCGAGGTCCGCGGCCTGGGAGACGTGCAGCGGCCGGCCGTCGAGGTGGGCTCCCGCGCCCGTGAGCGCGGTGTAGGTCTCGCCGGTCAACGGGAGGTGGATCGCGGTGAGTACCGGCTGGTTCTCACGCACGAGGGTGGCGGTCACCGCCCACTCCGGCAGGGCGTGCAGGTGGTTGACGTTGCCTTCGGCCGGATCCACGACCCACCATTCGCCGGGCGGCAGCGCCCCGCCGTCCAGCTCGTCCTCCACCCAGCCGGCGTCCGGGCGCAGCCGCGTGAGCCGGGGGCGCAGGATGTCGAGGGCCGTGTCGTCATTGGCGGCGAGCGCGCGCATCAACTCTTCGCGGGTCCGGTAGCGGACCACCTCGCCGAAGCGCTCGCGCAGCGCCGAACCGGCCGCACGCACGGCGATCACGGTCTGGCCGAGCAGGTCGGCGTCGGTGGCGGCGACGTCAGTGGTCTGAAGCGTTTCGGACATGGTCGAACTCCCATGTGAGGAGGGGTGATTGAGGCGGGTCGGGCCGCGCTGTGCGTTCCGTCTTGCGCTCTCACCTCGAAGGTATAGAGGCCTTCAATTAACTTCAAATGCATGTTAAGCACGGCTAGGATTACTCACATGCAATTGGATTTGAACCTGCTCGCCGCGCTCGACGCGCTGCTGGAGGAGGGAAGCGTGGCCGGGGCGGCCGCGCGCCTGCACGTCACCGCCCCCGCGATGAGCCGGAGTCTGGGCCGCATCCGGCGCACGACCGGGGATCAGATCCTGGTGCGCACCGGCCGCACGATGACCCCGACGCCGTATGCGATCGCCGTCCGGGAACAGGTGCACGAACTACTGCACCAGGTCCAGGGGGTGCTGGCACCCAGCCGTGAACTCGATCTGGCAACGCTGGAGCGCACTTTCACTCTCCGCTGGCACGATTCCCTGGTCGCTATGGGCGGCCCCGCACTGCTCGCGGCCGTGCGCGGACAGGCGCCGGGCGTGCGATTGCGCTTCGTCGCGGAATCGAGCATCGACACCCCCGAGTTGCGGCGCGGCGAGGTCGACCTGGAGGCGAACGCCAACCGCCCGAGCGCACCGGACATCCGTGCCGAGAACGTGGGCGAGACCCGCCTCGTCATCGTCGTCAGGCAGGGACACCCCCTCACCCGCGTCAAGACCGTCACCGCAAAGCAGTACGCCGCCGCTGAACACGTCACCGTCTCGCGACGTGGAAACCTCAGCAATGCCCTCGACGACGCCCTCGCACAACTCGGCCTCACCCGCCGCGTGGTGGCGACCGCGCCCACGGAAGCGGCCGCGCTGGAGTTCGCGCGCGGCTCCGACTTCCTGATCAGCGTCCCCGAAGCCACCACACGGTCAGCGGTCACCGACCTCGGCCTGGTCGTGCTCCCCCTCCCGCTCGAACTGCCGTCGGCACCCATATACCTGTCGTGGCATCAGCGCTACGACACCGACCACGCCCACGCCTGGCTACGAGGGCTGGCGCGAACCGCACTGGCCACGTGCGGAACGCCGTCGTAGTCGGCGACGTCCGGCCGCTTCACCGATTCGTCCACGGGACCACCTCGATGCCGTACGGGCGGCTGCTGTGCGGACCCGCATTACACCGGCCCCCGGCAGTAGGCGTACACGACCAACCTGAACGGGGTCGCGAAGCCCTTGCCGAGAATGCAGGACACGAACGTCTTGACGGTCTCGTGGCTGCTGACGTTGAAGCAGATCGCCGCCGCGTTAGGAGACGTGCTGAGCGACCGCGCCGCTGCGGGTTAATACAGGGTTGGCGTGCTGCGGTGGCACGTTCCCCGAACCGAAGAATCAGCGGGCCAACCGACAGCACAAAGGCAGCAGGGCGGTCGGACCGCTGGCTTCGACAGGACGATCTGCAAACGCAGGAACGAGGTGGAGCGGACAATCAAGGCCTCAAGAGCTTCCGGGCTGTGGCGACGAGGGTCGACAAACGTGCCTACGTCTTCCGCGGCACCGTCACCGTTGACTCGATCCAACTTTGGCTCAGGTCGCGACCCCACCGGAGAGACCTAGGAGTACGCCTTCGCCTCAACAAGCAGCTCCCCCTCGTTGCTTCGGGCGCAGGGCGCCTCGTACGACGCACACGCGTGCGCCACATCGCTTCGAGGGAGCCGGATCGCACCACCGGCCGTCGTTCAGGCCCGCGTGTAGCCGCCGTCGGCGAAGAGTTCGGCGCCGGTGACGAACGACGAGGCGTCCGAAGCCAGGAAGAGAGCGGCCTCGGCGATTTCCTCGGCGTCGGCCAGCCGCCCCAGTGGCACGACGGCCTCGGCGAACTGGTCGACCTCCGGCCCCGCGGCGCCCAGCAGGCCAGGAGTCCGCGTGGGTCCCGGGCTGAGCACGTTGACCCGGAATCGGCGCTCACGCGACTGCCGGGCCCAGTTGTGCACGAGGTTGCTTACTGCCGCCTTCGAGGCGCTGTAGACCTCGAGGTGCTCATTGGGCCGCACGCTGTTGCTCGAGCCGACGACCAGGATGGAGGCGTTCGCCGCCAGCAGCGGAAGCGCCTTCTGAACGGTGAACAGCGGGCCCTTGACGTTGACGGCGAGCGTCAGGTCGACGTTCGCCTCGGTGTGGCCGCCGAGCGCGGCGTCCGCGACGATTCCCGCGTTGGCCACCAGCACGTCGATGCGTCCGGCCTCCTCGCGGACTCGCGCGTAGAGCGCGTCCAGGTCGGCCAGGACCGAGACATCGGATCGTACGCCGATGGCCGCAGGGCCCAGCTCCTTGACCGCCGCTTCGAGACGGTCGATGTCCCGGCCGGTCACGAAGACCCGTGCGCCCTCCCGGACGAAGCGGTGGGCGATGGCCAGCCCGATCCCGCTGCTCCCTCCCGTGATCACAGCCACCTTCTCCTGCAGCACGCCTGGCATGTCGAACCCCTTCAGTTGTGGAATGGATCGTCCATAACGTAGGCAGTAATGGACGATCGAGTCAAGAATCGATAGGCTGAGACCATGGCGAGACCACGCGCATTCGACGAACGCCAAGTCCTGGAGCGGGCCCGCGAACAGTTCTGGGCCACCGGCTACGCGGGAACCCGCATGGACGACATCGCCCAGGCCACCGGCCTGGGCAAGGGCAGCCTGTACGGCGCATTCGGCGACAAGAGCAAGCTGTTCCACCGTGTGTTCGGCGACTGGTGCACCGCAGTCGTCGAGGTGGCCGAAGCGCGGCTAGAAGGTGGTCCCGACGCAGAGGCCTTGGACCGGCTGGCGGCATACGTGCATCTCATGGCGGAGAACACCGCCTCCGACACCGATCACCGCGGGTGCCTGCTGGCCAAGGGCGCCGCGGAACTGGCCCAGCACGATCCGACGGTCGCCGGACGGTCGGCCGAGACCATGACGGCACTGCTGACCCTCCTGCGGACGGAAATCAGCGCCGCCCAGCGCCACGGCGACATCGACAGCGCTGCGGATCCGGAGCGGTTGGCGGCACTGCTGCTGACGGTGGTCCGCGGAATCGAGGCGGTAGGCAAGGCCGGCCTGGACCCGGAGTCGCTGCGGAACATCGCAGACACCGCACTGGCGGTCTTGCCCATGCCCGAGGGACAGACTCGCCTCGCAACCGGGCACAGCCCGGCCCGCGAGAACTAACATGGTGCCATCGCGGCAACATGACCCGCCGCACACAACACCAAGGGCTGCCTAGCCCTGCGGTGCTGCCCGTCGCACAGCCAAGTGGCCCATCTTATTGATCATCTAAGGTCCCAGCCGTCAAGATCAGCGGCCCGGCCGGATCCGGTCGACTCGTGCCCGTCGCCGTGACGGGGCGTCACAGGTGTCTGGTGCAGGGAATCGCGTTTGTTCCAGGTCTGTTCTGTGCCGTGAACGCCGGTGGCCGGGATGGGTGTGCCGGTACGGTCTCGTTGCTGGATCCGGCCGTGCTCAAGGGGCTTTGGTAGTGGGCGGCGGGGAGGCGCGGTACGGAGGTGAGGGTGGGGATCACGTCCTGCTGGCGACTTCACACGGCTGGTGCCACGGCCCGAGCCAGGGCCGCGGTGGATCGACGCCTGCCGTGACTACATCATCGCCGGATGGCGTGCCCGTTTTGGGGCGTGAACGCCGTAAGCCACACAGCCCCTGCTGTTTACGAGGAAGCCCTCACCTACGCCAAGACGCTGCCGCCGTATGTACGGTCTGACGGTCAGCAAAGCATGGATCCTGGAAGAGACGGGACGCCTTGAGGAGGCTCTCGCCCTGCTGCGGGCGGATACCGCGCTGCGGCCTCCACCGGTGGAGATGTCCCAACAGGTGACGTTCCTTTCGCTCGCTGTCGACGCATCCCTCGGAGAGGAGGAGCCAGTTCGCCCAAGGATTGCGAACGTCGCGCCATGCTCCCCGAACTGACCCACCAGCCCAACTTGGCGCGCCAGGACTCCAAGCGCTGCGCGACGGTGTAGGGATCGGCCACGGCTCGGCTCGCAAGCTGGGGTCTGGCTCAACACGTGGGCAAGCTCTGGCCAGGTTACGGATGGCGGTCGAAGTGGTAGGGGAGCCATTGTTCGAGAAATGCTGAGAATGGTGCGGCGGCGGGGCAGACACGCCGGTTAAAGCCGGACAGTGTGATCATGTGGCGGGGGAGTGTGTCTGCTCGGTTGAAGAGCGCGATCGCGATCTCATAGATGTGGCGTCGTCTTGCTGCGATGACACCGGCCCGGATGGACTCGGAGTCCAGGTCGGCGGCCCGAGCCCTTTTGCGTATAAGTTCGCCAGCGATGGCGGGAACGACGTTGTTGCACAGGACCGTGATCAGCTTGGGGTTCGGGCACAAGTCGATTCGCGCTGGCGAGCTGTAGTCGAAGCGGTCGACGAAGGCTTCGGTGAACGGCAGCAGGACTCGCGGTGTCCCGATGCCTGCTACGAGTCGTGTCAGGGGCTCTACGGAGGAGGCTGTGAGCTGCAGTTGCACGGCGAGCAGCGCGGACTGCAGTCGAGGCATGGTCACCAGTCTTGCCGCCATGTCGTATTCCTGGGCCGTGAACGGGAGTCGGCCGAGCATGTACGACGTCGCCATCTCACGGGCCTCGCCCTCCGTGAGCACTATCGATGGACTGCCGCCTGGGGAGCTGGGTGGTGTTTGCTTGGGGCCATTACTCGGCAGGTTTTCCCTTTCGGTCGCGTGGTAGAACTCGCGAAGTATGTGGGATGCAGGGACCGCGGAGTCTGGTGATGCCTGGCATGTATGGACGAGGCGGGGCCAGTCGTGCGCCAGTGTGCGCATGATCTTGCGCCAGGAATCGGCCGGGTGGGAGCCGGTCGTTGCGGTGAGCCGGTCGATGCTGCGTATGAGGTAGTCCGCTGGTGAGGAAGGGGTCACGGTCCGTCGTGCCCGTGCGCCGGCAGCTTGGCTGCTTCGGCCTGGGTCGGCTGTGAAGTACGTGTGGAGAGACGCGTGGTCGGCCGCGCCGAAGCGGACGGCGATGTCTCGGGTTCGTGTGGCTTGAGCCCAGTACGCACTGCGCAGGTCACTTGGGTCTCGGTCTAGCTGTTCAGCCGCGGAGGTGGTGAGGGGCGATGCCGCAGGGGCCAGCCCTTCCTGCATGAGCGATCGCACGAACCGGTCATTTACGTGAATCTGGTGCCGGGAAGGGCTTCGAAACCACATCTCCGATGACATCTTGGTCGTTTGGATCTGTTCGTTGACGGACTGCAGGTAGGTGTCGAGGTCGTGGCGATCGGATGTCATGGGTGAGCGTCCGCGGTGTCGTTCACCAGGGCAACGTAGCCTTGAAGCAGCCGTTCGGTGATGTGGCGGCCTTCGTCTCCCAAACTGAACCGTCGTGCGCTCAGAGCGGAGGCGAGAAGGGCGAACGCCGTAGCTGTGGTCAGCGAGTCCTCGTCCCCGTCCTCAAGCCAGCTCGCTGTGGTCGTGAGGTCCTGGATGAATGGAGGCAAGGAGCGAACAGCCCACGCGTCTGCTGGTTCCGGTATGGCCCTGGATTCGGCTGCCGGCGGTGATTGGGCCAGCAGCCGGCTGAGGTCCTGCAGAAGACTGCGCAGGGCGGGTGGGGGTCCGTGGAGCGCTTCCTGTTGAGCTGTGTTGGTGGCGTGGGGGGAGGCCGTACGCGCTGCATCGATGACTTCGCGGATGTCTTCAGGGGACATTTCACGAAGCCAGATCCGCGCGCGTTTGCGCCGGGTCTCTCTCATGTCGGCGAAGAAGGGCATGTTGAGAGGGCCTTGCAGGTCGTACTGGAGTCTTTGGACGAGCCGTTCGACGGGAGCCGTGCGGTCTGCGTTTTTCCGGGACATCTGCCGTGTGCGTAGGGCGTTGAGTGTGACGCCCGCGCATTGACGTGAATACCAGTGGCTGAGGGCTTTGCCCGTGAGCGTGTATTGGCGGGGGTTCACTACAAGGTGGGGCCTTGCGGAGAGTCGGTTCAAGGCTGCATGGATGGCGGGTAGTTCGTGGTGTACGGCGGAGAGGAATTGGTCTTGTGTTCCGCCGGCGACGAGGAACTGTTTGAGCGGTGTATGTCCGGGCACTTCGGAGCCCAGGTGTTCCTCGCTGTCATCGGTGCGGTGGAAGGACGCCATGACAGCGCTTCGGGCCGCTCCGGTCGATGTGCGGTATCGATGGTGGACCAGTCTGCTCGCCGCGAAGATCGTATGGCATGGCGCGTCGAGATCGGTTAAGTGAACAACGGCGGGGTGGGGCGTCTCGAGGAAGTCCGCCTGTGCCGTGAGTACTTCGTCGACTCGACTCTCGAAGGGAAAGATGCAGGCGTCTTCGTCGCTCCAGACGCTCCCGTCGGCCTCTACGAAGCACTGTCTGTAGAGCCGGTTTGTGCGAGGCAGGTACGTGAGTCCTTGGCCTGAAGGTCCTCTCGTGCTGCCCAAGCTCCAGGTGACCACCACTTTGTACTCGTCCATGAAGGGGCTGTTGTCCAGGTGCAGGGTGTTGTCCCGGGCGACGACGTCGACCGGGTAGGTGTCCTTGGCCCGCATGTCGGTGACCCTTATGGGGCCGCCCAGTGCGTAGGCGATGAGGACGGTGAAGAGCGGGTGCGCAACGGTTTCCCACATGCCTGGGTTGGTCAGCAACGGTCTCGACGAGGCGATGTTGAGGTAGGAGTGCAGCGTGCCGCGACTGCCGCGTGCATGCATCTCCGCGTCGTAATCCTGCCGGAAGTCGTCGAAATGGCCTGTCGGAATGAGTCCGGTCGTGCTGACGGCTCCCTCGCGGGCGAGCGCTTGGCTCAAGGTGCCAAGGGCTTGTGTCCCGATGAGATCGTCGAGCATGGCGCGGAAGCGGAGGTCCCCTTGGCGGCGGGAGAGTTGGCGATAGGAGGAGGGGCTGGCCAAGCGATCAGAGGGGACGAGTGGTGTGTGACGCAGAGCCATATGGTTGCCGTTTCACCCGGCCTCGCCTGCGTTGACGAAGCGATCGAGATCTGTGAGGACGCGATGGACCTCGGCCACCGCGCTGTTGTTCCCGACTTGGGTGTAGGCGTCTTCGAGTTGCTGCAGAATCGTTCGCACGGAACGGGAGTTGCCGAGGGCTTCTTCGGCTCGCCAAGCACGCTCCAACCAGGTGCAGCCCTTGTCGAGGTCTCCGGATCTGATTCCTGTTGTTCCCAGGACGCGCAGGGCGAGGGCGCGGCCGTATGCGTTCGAGCTCTCCTCGCACATTGCCAAGCTGCGCAGGCCCAGGTCTTCGGCCCAGGTGTAGCGTCCGAGCTCGATCAGGGCGCGTGCAGCGTCGTACAGGCCTCGCGCTTCGCGCACGGTGTTGTTGTTGCGCCGGGATTCTCTCGCGGCGCGCAGCCCCCAACGCAGCGCCTCGTGGTAGGCGCCGGAGCGGAGTGAGAGTTCCGCCATGGCGTGTTGGGTGGATGCTGTCTGGCTGCAGTCGCCGCGGGCACTTTCAATGCTGAGGGCCGCTAGGAGTTCTTCCTTTGCGGAGTCGAGCTGTCCGGCGTCGGCGAGCGCCCTGCCCAGGCCGCGTCGGCAGTGCGCTTCCATGGGGTGGTCGCCGACGATGGCTGCTTGGAGGGCGCGTTCGTGAACCTCAAGGGTTTTGGGGACGTCTTGCCGCCAGTAGAGGTAGGTGTTGACGCACCAGGCGAAGCGGGTGACGAACTCGTAGTCGTGGGTGTCTGATCCTTCGCTCATCAGGCGCACCATTGAGGGTGTGATGGTGCTGAACCAGGTGAGTGCCTCCGGAACGGTGAACTGGACCTCGCTGGCGATCCGTTCTGCTGTGTCTCCAAGGGAGATGGGGGATCGGTTGGGATCGATTGCTTGGTCGGCTGCGAAGCTGAGTGCGAGGTAGGTGGTGCGGATCCGGCGGGCGATGTCGGTCTGTTGCTCGCTGTCCAGTACTTGGGCGCGGGTTTCTGAGAGGTAGGCCCGGATGATGTCGTGCATGCGGTAGTGCCCTCGGCTGATCTCGTCGATCAGCGATGCGAGACTCAGTGCGCGCAAGGTCCGGTCGCATCTGCTTTCGTCTTGATCGAGGACGAGGCGCAGCACGGCGCTGGAAAGCTCAGAGTTGGGCAACATCGAGGCTGCGTAGAGGATGTACTTGGTTTCTGGGTCGAGGTCTTCGACGGACCAAGAGACGACCCTTCCGACCTCTATGCCGAGATCAGCGTCGTCGAGGAACCGTAGGGGGGTGTCTCCGGACTGAATTCCCACCAGTGCGTCCTGGAGGTCCCAGGTGGTGTGGACGGCGAGTTTGGCGGCGACGATGGCAAGCGCCAGCGGGTGTCCTTCCAGCAGTTCGACGATGCGGGTCGCGCTGTGGTTGTCCCTGCCGACGCGGACGAAGCCCACACGTTCCGCGAGCAGTTCGATTCCTTCTTCGATGCTGAGCAGAGGCAATTTGAGGACCTGTGCCTGGTGTCGAATGATCATTTCGGGGATGGCGCGTCGACTGGTGATGATCAGGCTGGAGCCCATGCCGGGGACGAGCTCCCTGACGTCGTCGTAGGTCGACACGTTGTCAATGATGACCAGGCATTTCTTTCCTGCGGTCGCTGCGAGGAACGCGCTGCCCCATGCTGTGTCGTCGGTCAAGTCGGAGCGGTTGACGCCGAGAGCGGCCAGGAAGGTGCGCAATGCGTCACGGGGGTCTACCCTTGGGGCATTTGAGTAGGCCTGCATGTCGACGAAGAATTGACCGTCGGGATAATTTTCCAGCCGTGAACCCGACCATGCGAGGGCTAGTGTGGTCTTGCCCGATCCGGCCAGTCCCCACAGCACACAGCATCGGGATCCTAATGATCCCATGGCGTCGTCCATGGCTTTAAGGAGGTGCGACCGGCCGATGACCCGGCCCACGGCACCGGGCAGCATGTGGGGTACTTCCGCGCGGTTCGCTGCAGGTGACCGCTGGACATAAATAGGCCCTGACGACCCCACCTGCAGCAGCTGATTCGCCGACAGGCGTTCCGCAATATTATGTGGAACGCCCTCCTGCTCGGGATTCACTGAGCCTTACCTCCAGTTCTTGCCTACGGGCACGGGTCGGCAGCGGCGCCCTTAGCGCTTCGTATCCCTGCCTCCTTGTGCGTCACATCGAGACGCTACCGACATTCTGAGCCTGAATCAGTTTATGTACAGTGCTGGATGTCACGGAGTTGTTGACGCCTACGGACATCGCAAGCCTGTGCAAGTGTTCCCGGAATGTTGGGTCCTGGCTCGCATGCTTGAGCAGCAGAGCCTCAAGTTTACGCTTGTCATCCGCGGAGATAGTTCCATGTTCCGCCAGGGTCAGGACTTCCAACTCCTGTGAAGGCTCCTGATGCTGTGAAAGGTGGCGGCGGATGAGGTCGATAAGCCTGGCGCCGGATCCTTCGGAAATCTTGGCGAGAGCAGCAGTTACAATGTCTTCTGTCACGCGTCACTCTCCCTAATTGAGTTGACCAGACCGGACAGGTCAGGCGGTCTGGCATGCTGAATGGATGTCAGCTGCGTTCGCGTGCGTAACGTCAAAAGAAGATCTGCAGGTGGCGCCGGGCAAGTACACAGGTATCGATAACGGTACCCTCCGCCTCTGCTGTCGGATGCATGACTCACTAGAAAAAACGATTCTTCGAGTGACGGCCCTATCGAAGAGTTGGGGCGCTTGTGAGCCATGGGATCGTTCAGTTGATCGGGCTGTGATCGGCTGGTGCACCTGAGGGGCGTGCGGTGGTTGATTGAGGAGCCTGGTGGGAAGACGAGTACCGCGGTTCGCTGTTGGACCACGCGTCGTCTGGGGCGCTGAAGTGGGCCAGTGCACGTGCCTCGAGGCCATGCCGTGACTCTGTGGAGGTGGCGGCGGCCCATTCTTGCGCCCCACCCCCTACACCGCCCGGTTCGAGCACCTGCCTGCCCCGCAGCGCGAATTCGCCGCGGCCGAGGCCCCGGCGCGGCACGGGGATTCTGTCCGAGCCCCTCTTTGGGGGCGGTCCTCAGACTGGGACGCACCCGCACGCGGGTACGGGACTTCTCGCTGAACACCCTGTTGCGCTGGATGCCGTGCGCTGTGAGGGCGTTGAGCTGCGAGTCGAGTTCCTGGTCGAGGGTCGGGCAGCGGGCGTGGCCGATGCGGATGTCCGCGCCTGGCGTGTCCTGGACCCCGGCATCGGGGGCGGGGTGCCGGGCCGCCACGGCTGTCCGGTGCCCGGTCGGCCGGGGTTGGCACCCGCAGCGACTTCGCGAGCCGGGCCACGTTCGTGGACCGGCCGGTGGGCGGGCGTCGGCGACCTCACCGCCGCGTGAGCTGCAGGGCGATCCGGCTGGACGCTGCAGCGGGGGGAGGGCTGGCGCTCGACGTCGTCCGCGTCGCCCGGCGGGGGGTTGTGAGGGTCCGTCATGGCCCCGAGCTTTCGCACACTGCAAGTCTCGGAACGGGGTTCACCCTGCTTCTGAGCGAGAACGGGTTCTGAGAACCGATCGAAGATCGACAGGCGTCCGGTGGCTCACTTCCGATCGTGCTCCGGTGAAGGACCGTTTGAGAGACCCGCGTTCGCCGTCGACCCGCAACTGAAGCCGCAGGCTTGCCTCCAGTAGCCGATTCCGTATAGTCGGATCCGACTATTTGGGCTCGGTGATGTAGATGGCGAAGCGGAAGATCTCCAACACGCTGGCGTTGGCCGTGCTGGGGCTGTTGCAGGAGCAGCCGATGCACCCGTATGAGATGGCGTCCACCCTGCGGGAGCGGCACAAGGACAGCAGCTTCAAGGTCAACTCTGGGTCGCTGTACGACACCGTCGAGGCGTTGGTTCGGCATGGCTGGATCGAGCCGGTGGAGACGGCGCGCGACGGCAGGCGGCCGGAGCGAACCGTGTACGCGACAACCGAGTTGGGCCAGAGCGAGTTCGTTCGCTGGATCGACGAGCTCCTCCGCATGCCCGTCGCGGAGTACCCGAAGTTCATGGCCGCGGTGTCCTACCTCGGCGCCCTGGGCCCGGACAGGGCGGCAGAGGCACTGGCCGAACGGGTGAGGCATCTGGTCCAGCGGATCGATGAGACGAACAGGGTGCTGGCCGACACGGTCGGCGCTGGTGCGGTTCCCCGGTTGTTCATGATCGAAGTCGAGTGCGCGTTGCACGCCTGGGAGGCTGAGTTGGCCTGGACGCGGCGCACGATCGCCGAGATCGGCGACGGCAGTCTGTTGTGGCCCGAGGCCGAGCGAACCGAACAGGGCTGGACCTGGTCCGCCCCCTCAGACGGGAAAGGAAGCACCCGATGACCGGCGTGTTGATCGTGGGAGCCGGCCCGGCCGGGCTGTTACTTGCCAGCGAGCTCCGGCTCGCCGGCGTCGACACCGTCGTTGTCGAACGCCACGCGCAGCGGCCGGGCTTCGTCCGGGGCTTCAACCTCAACGCCCGCTCCCTGGACCTGCTGGCACGGCGCGGTCTCGCGGAGAGGCTGGCCGGCGAGGGCTGGCAAGTGCCCCACGCCGCGTTCTCCGGCCTGCCGGTGACGCTCACCCTCGCGGGCACGCATACCGGCCATCCGTACTCGCTGGGCATCCCGCAGACCAGGGTCGAGGAAATCCTTGAGGAGCACGCTCTTCGCCGGGGAGCTGACATCCGGCGCGGACACGAACTGCTCGCCTTGGAACAGGATTCCGAGTCTGTCACCGCCGCTGTCGCCACCGGCGACGGTGAGTATCGCGTCCGGGCCAAATACCTGGTCGGTTGCGACGGGGGCCGTAGCACCGTCCGTAAACAGGCCGGCATCGACTTCCCCGGTACCGAGGCGACCCGTTTCTCCTTGCTCGGCGACGTCGAGCTCGCCGACCCCGACGCGTTGCCGTTCGGCGCGACCACCGGACCCGGCGGTGCTGTCTTCGTCATACCCCGCCCCGGCTACGTCAGGATCATCACCTCCGACCAGCAACCCCCAGCGGACAAGGACACTCCGGTCACCCTGAACCTGCTCCAAAGCGCGGTGGACGACGCGCTCAGCCGCCACATTGAGCTGCGCGCCGCGCGCTGGCTGACCCGGTTCGGCGACGCCGCCCGGCAGGCTGCCGAGTACGTCCGGGGCCGGATCATCCTGGCCGGGGACGCCGCGCACATCCACCCGCCGGCCGGGGCGATCGGCGTCAATGTCGCCCTGGACGACGCGTTCAACCTCGGCTGGAAACTCGCCGCCACCATCCGCGGCACCGCACCGGCACATCTGCTCGACAGTTATCACGCCGAACGCCACACCGCCGGTGCGCATGTGCTGGCCAACACGCGGGCCCAGGTGCTGCTCGGCGAGGCCAACGATCGGCTTGGGCCGCTCACCGACCTGCTGACCCGCATCGCCGGCCACCCTGCGGGAAACCGCGCCTTCGCCGAGACCATCACCGCACTGGACACCCGGTACCAGATGCGTCCTGATGCCGACCATCCCTGGCTTGGCCGTCTGGCGCCCGACCTAGAACTGACCACGCAAGACGGCTGTACGCGCCTGGCCGAGCTGCTCGCCTCGGGACGTGGCCTGCTGCTCGACCTGACCGGAGGAAGCGCCATCCGTGAGTCGGCCGCAGGATGGGCAGACCGAGTGGACCTCGTCACCGCGGCATGCCCCGGCCATCCCGAACTCCACGCCATCCTCCTGCGGCCGGACGGGCACACCGCCTGGCTGCGCACTGCGGGCCACGGCCACGCCGACGGGCTCCACCAGGCGCTACAGCACTGGTACGGCCCGGCAGCACCATCTGACGCCGTGTCCGCGGCACCAATCCGCTCGTAGGCCGGGTGCCGCCACTGTCGCGTGCGGTTGGCGGGTCATGAAGGCGTGTGACTGGAGAGTGGTGACCCACCGATGTGAGGCGATGCTGCGTCCTTTCGGTGCATCCGGCGAGACGCTGAGGGAAGTTCTGCGCCTTGCTGCTCCGCGCACGCGTGCCGTGGACGACCACGTGTTCTGTGCGAGGCGTTCACGGTCAGGGGGAGCCGCGATGGGTGCCGGGGTCGGGGGTGTTGTCGGCGGGTGGGGCTGCTGTTATGTTCCGCGGGCCGTCGAGGTGGCGGGTGAGTGAGCAGGGAGTACACGGGCTGATGTCCACTACAGAAGCATCGTCCACGGCTGCTGCGTATGCGGAGGCGGTGGTGAACGGTGTGATCGCTCCTCTTCGGTGGAGTGATCTGGAGTCGAGTGCGTTCGGCCGGGTGCCCGAGGTGTACGAGGCGGCGGTGGCGGCGGGCGCCGATCTCGACCGGGACAGGCGTGGATGGGACCATGCGCTGGACGCGGCGTGGCTCGCGGTCCTCTTCGCGCCTCTGGCTCTGCCTGTGCTGACGATCTTCGCGGTGAAGGACGCGGACGACGCCGCCAACCTGTACGGCGTGATCGGGCTGATCTCGGCCGCCCATCTGCTGCTGCGGGTCCTCGAATGGCAGCGGACCCGGACCGGCAGGGCGAGGGCCACGGCGCGGGAGACGCTCCTGGCCGGCTTCGAGGCCTGCTTCGCCCTGATCTCGGCCGGCCTTCTCGCGGCCGCGTCCTGGGCCGAGCAGTCCTGGTGGTTGTGGAGCCTGTGCGGGGTCCAGATCGCCGTGACCGTCTCCTGCGTGGTGAGCGTGCCCATGGCCCAACAGGCGGCCCGCCGGGGCGTCCCCGTCGTGGCGCGGCCGGCCTTCGAGGAGTTCGCCGCCCGTGTGGCCGCTCTGGACGACGACGACCGCGCGGCGATACAAGCCGACCTCAACACCGCCCTGGACTGTCTGGAAGACGCCGGCTTTGTCAGCCCGCCCGAACTCGCCGAGGCACGCCGAGCCCCGCTGGGCAGCCTGGCACGACGGCTGTGGGTCCTCGAGCGCTCTGCCGCGCGCCAGGCGCGGTGAGCACCGGGCGCCGGCATAGCCGTGGCCGCCGGGAGGCGTTCATCGCCACCGGCGCCCTCGGGTCCGCTGTGTGACCGGGCGCTGGGGGACAGGCTCGGGCCTTCCTCACAGGTCGGGTCGGGGCGGACCTGATCATGCGGTCGGCCCGGTCGAGTTCGAAGCGCGGGCAGAGCAGGGCACAGCAGATGTGGGCGCAGCATCCCGAGTCGCGGACCGGCGTGGAAGGCGAGCGGGCGAGGCTCGGCTGGGCTCTGCGAGGGCGACGGAGGTCAGCGGTTGTCGTCGAGAGGGCGGTTCAGGTGGTCGGCCACACTGGTCAGGGCTGCTCCCAGCGGGAGCGCGACGCGGGTAAGGGCGTACCGGTCACCCCGGGTGGCATCCCGGTTGACGATGAGCACCGGTTTGGAGGCTTGGGATGCCTGACGGACGAACCGCAGGCCGGACATCACGGTGAGCGACGAACCCAGGACCAGCAGCGATGTCGCTTCCCGGACCAGTTGACGGCACTGTTCGACGCGCGGTGGGGGGACGGATTCACCGAAGAAGACGACGTCCGGTTTGAGGATGCCGCCGCAGATCACGCAGGGCATCACGCGGAAGTCCCCGACCTGTGCGTCGGTGAGGTCGGCATCGCCGTCAGGATTGATGCCGGCGGCCACCGGCTCGAAGCCCGCATTGGCCTCCTCCAGACGCAGGGCGAGTTCACGGCGTGAGCTGACGGCCCCGCAGGACATGCAGACGATCCGTTCGAGACTGCCGTGCAGCTGAACGACGTTGCTGCTGCCTGCGGCTTGATGCAGGCCGTCGACGTTCTGAGTGATCACACCCGAGAGCAGTCCGTGTCGCTCGAACGCGGCGACGGCCCGGTGGCCGGCGTTGGGGCGGGCACGACCGAAGGTGCGCCAGCCGAGATGGCTGCGTGCCCAGTACCGGCGGCGTGCCTGGGCGCTGGCAGTGAACTCCTGGTACGTCATCGGCGTGTGCCGGCCAAGGCTTCCGCCCTCGCCCCGGTAGTCGGGGATGCCCGACTCCGTGGAGAGGCCCGCTCCGCTGAGTACCAGCACACCGCCGGCGCTCAGGGTATCGACGACCGGTGCCAGATCCGTGGTGCCGGGCGGCAGGTCCTCGGCAGGAGCCCAGCTCAGGGTGGGGCGCATGCGCATGCCGCAAGGATACGGAATCCGTGACCGCGCGGCCCTGGTAGCCAGGCCAGGACCACGTGGACGGTGCGACGCACGCACCGTCGGAAGCGGTGCATCGGGCTGCGACGCGAAGAGCTTCCCCTCAGGCCTGGCGAATACCGCTCGCTGCTGCGCGGCGGGGTGTGCCGTCGAGGAGCCGCACGTACGTCTGGACGCCGGCTCTTCTACGGCAGGCTGGGGACATGACCTCTTACGACGATCACGAGCTGAGCAGGGCGATCAAGGACGCCGCGTCCCCGGACTGGGCAGTGCGCGTTGCTGCCGGGCGGCAGCTTGCGATGTCCACCCGAATCGAGGAAATGGCAGATGTCCTCGTTCGCCTTCTTCTCGATGCCCAGGACACAGGAGTTACCCAGGAGACGGCCCACGCCCTGTTGGCACGCAAGGACGCCGTTGGTCTGCGTTGCGTAGTGATGGCAATGAGCCGGGTCACCGAGACCTGGACCGCGGATGAGCTCAACGCTGCCCTCAATGGCGATGCTGCCTGGATGACGGACGAGGGCACGGACCGCCTGATCTTGCAGCTGAAGGAACTGGCGGGAGATGCCGACCACGGTGTCCGCGACGAAGCTCGTCGGATCCTCGCGCAGATCAGGCGACCCGAGGAAAGCGGTGCGTGACCACATCGCGCCCTGATCCGCCGCGAACCACTACAAGCAGCGCACCACCGGGCCGATCCGCCGTCGACTGGGTGCGACTCGGAGCCGAGACGGGACAATGACCCTTTATGCCCGGGCCAGGTGTTCGAGGAATCGTCTGGTCAAATGGAGTCCGGTGCGCAGCGTGTCGGTGTCGTCCGCGAAGCCGATGCGCACCGTGCGCTCGATCCCGAACGCTGTACCCGGGGTGAACTTGACGCCCGCGCCGCACTGAGGAGGCCCGAGGGGCTGGGGTGTTTCAGGCTGTCCTCAGTGCCGTGAAGGCGCTGTGCAGCAGATCGGCCGCGGACTCGGGTGGCAGGACGCGCAGGGCGGCGTAGGTCAGGACGAGTGTCACGATCGCCGTGAGACCGCCCCTGACGATGCCGGTGACGTCGGTGGTGCTGGCTTTGTCCATGGCCCGCCAGACGAGGAGTCCGAGGATGGACAGGGCCAGCACGAGGAGAATGATCACTTTCCTGGCTTCCTTCGATCTGTGGTCTTCACCTCTCGGCCCTGGGCGCCGGCCCTACCGGCAAAGAATCTTGGAGAAGACCACGGGCGCCGCTTTCATGCTCGTCGTTGCCCGATACGGCGTCGCTGTTCGGCGGCGAGCCGCTTGGCCTTGCGCCGGACTCGCTCGCCAAGTGCGTCCGGGTCGTTGGATCCGATGGTGGTTGCGGCCTCGGCCCAGGTGGTGCCCTCGCCCTCGGCATACGCGAACACGACCGCGCGTTCGGCCGGGGCCAGGCCGCGCAGCACCGTGTTGAGCCGCTCGTCGTCGAACACACCGTCCGCTGTGCGGGTGAGCAGGTCGAGGTCGGCGGCGACCAGGTCGTGCAGCGACAGTCCGTTGCCGAGGCCGGCGTCCAGGGACAGCACCCGTCCGGCCCGGGTCCGGCGCCGCCACACCGGCACCAGCTGGCGGTGTACTGCTCGCGCCTCCGCTTTGAGGGCTCCAAGCGCGCTGGCTGGCAGGTACCCAGTGGCGAACAGGGGATCGCACCAACTACCCAATGAAGCTGTGGTCAGGGCTTCCCGCCACCGCTCGCTGCGGGCAACCGCCAGAACGCGGGAGGCGAAGCGATCGACAGCTTTGGGAGGGAGGCTTTCCCTGATTCCCAGCAGATTCTCAAGTGCTCCGCTGGCCTTACCGCGGAGCTTGAGCGCTTGGACCAGTTCGGGCTGCCGGGTGAGGTCTCCCAGCATGGACCCTCGTTCTCGGCCCCGCGTAAGGCCGTTGTCGGTGGGCGTGACGTGGAGCAGGTGAGGTGGTGCGGCCTGCCCGGAAGCCGGTGAGGATGGTGCGGGGACAACGACCGGGAAGTGCCGCCTCGGTCCGTGCACGCTGTTCACCGCTGCCGCTCCCCACCGAGGAGAGCCGACGAGATGGCATCATGTCGCGCGGCAGCACGACGCGCCTGCTCTCTGGCGAGCCGCTTGGCCTTTCGGCGGACCCGCTCGCCGAACATCTCGGGCTCGTCAGCGCCGGCCACGGTCGCGGCCTCCGTCCAAGTGGCCCCATCGCCCTCGGCGTAGGCGAACACCACCTGCCGCTCCGTCTCGTTGAGACCACGCAGCACCATGTTCAGCCGCTCGTCCTCGAACACTCCGTCTGCCGTGTGGGAGAGACTGCGGAAGTCGTCGGCGACCAGGTCGTGAAGTGACAGGCCGCCGAGGTCGGCGTCCAGGGACAGCACTCGACCGTGCCGCGTGCGCCGCCGCCACAGCGGCACCAACTGCCGGTGCAGCGTACGAGCTTCGGCTCTCAACGCGGTCACCGCGCTGGTAGACGACAGACGGTCCCCGCGTTCCAGGGGCGCCGTCCAGTCTCCGAGAAGTGCCGTCGAGACCGCTTCGCGCCAGCGCTCGCTTGTCGGCAGGGCCAAGTGCTTCGACGCGACTGCGTCCAGCGCATTCCTGCGGAACTCCGGCTGCTGCCACGTGTCGATGGAGGACTGGGCGGCAAACCGACTTCCGGCACCCAAAGCGCTTCCCAACCTCACTAGCTCGGGAAGCTGTTGAAAGGGAGGTGTGGTCACCAGGAGACGCACCCCGAGGAGCAGCGTCAGGTCGCGCGGACCTTCACTCGGCGCGCTCCGCATGGGGACCATGGCCTTGAGCGCATCAAACCCGCTGGATACTCTTGCGAACCCTTCTCCTTCCCATCGCACCAGCGTGAGATTTTCAAAGAGGTTGTTCTTCGGGATCTCAGGCGTGGCCTTCTCTGTGGGATGGGCGACCAACATGTACTCAGCGGTGCCTGACTCGTCGGTCATATGGGCCATCGGCGGGACTCCCGCGGGCGCTTCGGCCACCGTGCTACTCCTTAGGACGCTCTGCTCTCTGCATTACGGCTCCTGCGGACGGTACGAGCGGCAAAGAACTCCACGCGTGTGACTCAGCTCACATGGAGCTGGTCTGCTCGGCGCTCTCAAGGTCTCATGGCGCGTGCGATGGCCAGCGGGCACGAAAGAGGCCCGTGCGGCTGGCCGGGAGCGGGCGGAGCGGGCGCGGCAGGAGGCTGCGGACGCCCAAGCGGTGCGGCAGGAGCTGCCGTGCGAGGGCTGCGGTCAGGAATGCTCGGCTGGGCTGTGCGAGGACTGCGGATACCCGGCGCCGGACACCGGAGCCCTGGTCGTGGAGGCCGGGCTGGTCGCGGCGACCTGGGCGGCCGACCCGGGCGACGCTGCAGACGTCGCTGCGGTGGCCGCCCACGTCCGCGCGACGCTGGAAGCCGACATCGAGGCCGCCCGGAAGCAGTTCCTGGACCTGGTGGATCCGGGCGAGCGGGAGGCGAACCCGATGGGCAGACGGCGCCCGTGACCGCATACCGCGCAGGCACCGGTTTTGGCGGTGGGTGATGGTGTTGTGTGGGGGGAGTGGATTTCTCTGCAACTGGGTTGCGTTGAAAGGGTGTTGGTCGGGCGGCAAGCTTGCTCCTGCCCGCCCGGTCGCGGGTACGCCGGCAGGTGGGCGCGGTGGGCGTTGTTGCTGTCCCGGGCCGCTGTCATCCAGACGCTGTTGAAAGGTGCGTCGAGCATGCGGCTTTGACCTGTCCCCGGCCTCGGCTTGCCAGGGTCGGTGAGGGGCTCAACCTCTTGGCCGCCCGGCGGTCTTGGTGGCCAAGGCGTAGTTCTGCCGTAACCGTTCAGGTCCAGCCGGAGCCCCTATGTCTCGGGGGTGCGGGCCGGCTGCACCAAATCCCCGTATTTTGACGAGCATTGGAGATGTGCTATGCGTGTGAGCCGGAAGCTTGCATCCCTCGGCGTGACGGCTGTTGCCGCGGCGGGCCTGTCCCTGGGCACGGCGCCGCAGGCGAACGCCGCGGCGGGTCTGACCTGTCCTAACTCGCAGGACTACTGCATGCAGTTCTACTACAACAGCAGCTACAAGGGCTCGTACACCATGTTCACGGGCTTTGACCACTACAGCCTGGACGGCTACAAGTTCCTTTCCGGCGGGGCGGGTCAGGGCCAGTACGTGAAGAACAATGCCGCGTCGGCGTGGAACTTGTCCTACTACAACCTGGTCATCTACTACAACAGCAACCTCGCGGGCGCATGTGACTCGATCCCGAAGATGGACGGGGCGTCGCAGCTCAAGAACACGTACAACGAGAACGCGTCCTTCGGCTACGGCCGTTACGACGGCAACTGCTACAAGTTCTGACACGTATGCGACGCCTGGCACCCGTATGCCTGGTCCTGGCCGCCGCCCTGCTCGGCTGCTCCTCAGGGAGCGGCTCGGGCGAGGGGGGCGGCCAGGGAGGGGCCGCGACGAATCCGCCCGCACCGAGCGGCAGTGCGGCGCCGGAGCAGCAGGTTTCCTACATGGACCGGCTGCCCATCGCCCGGTACAGCTACACCGACACCGAGACCGCCACGATCGAGTCCGCCGAGCAGATACTGACGCAGCGCTGCCTGCACTCCTTCGGCATCGACTACGAACCGCCTCAGCAGGACACCCGGTCGCCCGCGCCCGCCGACCGCCGCTATGGGCTGGCCAGCGCGGACGAGGCAGCACGCCTTGGCTACCACCCCGACCTCGGCCCCCTTCCCGAGGCTCCGGGTCTGACAGATGAGGAGCTGCGGGTGTTCTACGGCAGCCGGCAGGCCGACCCGGCCGGTGGCGAGCGGATCGTGTACAAGGGGAAGGAAGTTCCCGCCAGAGGCTGCCTGGGCCAGTCGGTGGCGAAGCTCGCGAAGTACGACCATCCGCAGGCCGCCCAGATCGCCCGCCGCATCTCCACGCAGAGCTACGAGGACGCCCTGACCGAGCCGTCGGTCCAGAAGGGCTTTGGTGCGTGGTCGGCGTGTATGGAGGAGGCCGGGTTCCGCTATGCGTCGCCGCTTCAGCCGCTGAACGACAAGGCGTTCAAGGGCGAAGACGTCTCCGCGAAGGAGAAGCAGACCGCGGCAGCGGATGTCGGGTGCAAGGAGGAGACGGGCCTGCTCGACATTTGGTTCAAGGCCGAATCGGCGCTCCAGCAGGCGGACATCGACAAGAACACTGCGGTCCTGAAGGAACTGCGTACGGCTCATCGCCAGAGGGTTGAGGCAGCGCGCCGTGTCGTTGCTGCGGGGTAGCTGCGTGGGTGGGGCGCCGCAGTGGTCTCGTTGAGCGGGGCGGTGCGCGGCGGCTGCCGGTGGAGGCCCGGGTGCTTGCTGGTGGCGACGTCAGGACAAGGTCTGCTTAGTCAGTCAAGGCTGTTCAGCCGTTCCTGCCAGGCTGCTTGAGGATCATTCACCGCAGCGGCTTGCTCTACGGTGGGGAGGCGGGGCGATCGGCGCTTGTGACTATCGCTGGCGCCGCAGGCGTTCTGGTTCATGGAACTGTGGTCAGTGCCGGTTTCAGCGAGCGCCGTCGTGGTCTCGCGGACCCGCTGCCGGGGCGCTCAGGTCATCAGTCGGCGGCCTTCCAGGTACGTAGCTGGCGGGCGATCAGGCCGACCCCCATTGTGCCGGAGGCCGCATCCCGCACGAGAGTGGCCGCTTCTTTGGGTGGGTAGTCGAGGCGGTACCCGTTCAGGGTGAGGTATGCCTCTGCGGAGTGCCAGGCGAAGGCTTCGTTGGAGTGCTCCAGCGGTGGCAGTCTCACCAGCGTCTGCAGCAGCGCGGCCGCTTTGAGGTACACGGACCCGTAGACGTCGCGTTCCAGAGCCCGGGCGTTGGCCCGGGCTACGGCCGCGTACAGCGGGCCGAGATCGTCCACCTGTGGATCGCCAGGCAGCAACTCGGCGGCGTGCAGAAGGAAGGTCACATCAAGCGGGTGGAGCGGTTCGTGCTGCGTCACGCGGCGTGACCCCGATTCTCCTGCCCCTCAATTTCCTGCCGTGCAGCCAGTTCCACGGCGCGCCGCTCCTGGCTGGGATCTGCCGCGCCGGCCCCCTCGGTGAAAGCGTCGCCACTGCGGGACATCGATGCTCTGAACGCCTCGAGGTAGCGGGCCTCTACGGCAGTGGCGCGATCGTAGGCGGCGGACAGGATGTACTCCTGCAAGCTGACCCCAGCCTGCCGTGCGGCGGCCTCGATCGCGGCGCGCTGGGCCGGATCGGGGAAACGTAGGTTCATGGCCTTGGGCTGAGACATGGTACCTCCAGTACCACATCGGGGGCCAGCCCTGCAGGCTCCGGGGCGGGGAAGACCCCAAACCCGAATCGTCCGTGGTTTCTCAATACGAGGAAGCATTCCAGCACTGAGCACACCGACAATGTGCAATATGCCGCGAGCGGTGAAAGTGGTTGAGAAACGCGTCCGCCGCTGACAAAGCTGCAGGAAGAGGCGTGGTCAAGGTCCTGCCGACCGCATCGGTACTGTGCGGCAACTGGGCCCGGGGCCGTGCTGCGGTCATGCCGGACGGTCAGGTCACCCCCTGCGTACTGGGGCGGTTCCTCCCTGCTGGCGACGTGAAGACTCAGGGCCTGGCGGCCGTATTCGCCTCCCCGAAGTGGGCCGAGGTCGCTGCCGTCATCCCGGCCCGGACTCGGTCCGGTTGCACGCCGGACGAGGATTCCTGCATGCCCTCGCCTGGCGCAGCCAAGGGAGCTTGCACGCCGGCCGACTCGAACGACTGCGATCCGGCCAACACCGAAGCGTGTGACCCGGCGTACTAGGAGACTGATCCTATGGATTGGGAGACGCACGCGCGGCGCCTGGCGGCGGACACCGTCCGGCCCGAATCCCGCTGGTATGAGCCCTTGGCCGTCACGCCGCGGCATGTGTTTGTGCCCCGTTGGTGGGAGAACGCCGGCGGCCGGTGGCGTCTGAGGGTCGGTGAGGATGATCCGCAGGCGTGGATGCAAGCGGCTTACACCAACGATACGTTGGTGACCCGTGTTGGTCCGCTGCATGCCGATCATGCCGAGCCGGGTGCCGTGGCGGAGGGCCTGCCCACGTCGTCCTCCACTCTCCCTGTCCTGGTCGTGGACATGTACCGGCATGCGGTGCTCGCCGAGGACTTGCGCGTGCTGGTGACGACCGGGACCGGTTACGGGACCGCGCTCGCCAGCCGCCGGATCGGGGCGCAGAACGTCACCAGCGTGGACGTGGACCCGTATTTGGTGGGGACGGCAGGTGCCCGGCTGGAGTTGATCGGCCTGCGCCCGCACCTGGCTGTCTGTGACATCACGGGCCGGCTTCCGGGGGAGTACGACCGGATTGTGTCCACGGTGTCTGTGCGGCCCATCCCGTCCTCGTGGCTGACTGCGCTGAAGTTCGGTGGCAGGCTGGTGACCACGATCGCGGGAACGGGGCTGATCGTTGTCGCCGACAAGACGAAGGACGGCGGCGCGGTCGGCCAGATCTCCCCGTACCGGGCGGGCTTCATGCGCACCCGGCATGGCGAGGACTACGCGCCCCGGCCCACGAGTGAGCTGTGGGAGAAGGTGAAGTGGGCGGACGGCGAAGAGGTTTCGACGAGCCGGTATCCGCTGCTGTACCCGCCGGACGCATGGGACGTGTCGTCCATGCTGGCGCTGTCTGTTCCGGAGATCGACTACCGCCTGGAGGAGGGCGAGAGGCGCACGGTGTGGATGCTGCACGCTGACGGCTCCTGGGCCCGCGCCACAGCGGCAGGCTTCCTGGACTCGCCGACGGTGCACCAGGGCGGCCCCCGGCGGCTGTGGCGAGAACTGGAGCGCGTTCAGAACCGTCTCAACCGCGAGGGCACACTGCCCGTGTACGGGGCGCGGGTCCGGATCGACCCGGAGGGCACCCTCACCCTCTCGCGTGGAGCATGGTCCGTGACCGTGAACTGACCACCGGGACACTTGACCGCCCGCCCGTCCGCTTCCCCCGTGGCGGACGGACGGGGCCGACAGGCGCCGCGCCCGACGTCCCGAAGCCCCTCGCTCCGCGGAGATGGTCCCAACGAGATCGTCATCGCTCTGCTCGGCCGCATCTGCCCCCCCCGCCTGCGGGGTTGGTCCGGGGATGCTGGTTGTTGCCGGTCGCGTCGGGAGTGTGCTCCCTGTAACTGCGGCTGTGTTCTGAGCGCCCTTCCATGGGCTCTTTGTGGTCACGCTGCATTCTGCGCCTGCGGGTCTGGGTATCACCGATCGGCAGGAGGCGGCTGCAGGGGTGCGCATGCGGCTTACCGGCCACTGGTGTCACGGTTATGCCGACTGTGGTCTGTCGATGACGGCGACGACCTGGAGGCCCGGGTACTGCCGGCCTGCTGGTGCGGCGTTTCCTTTCCCCTGCCTTAAGGGTTTCCTAACGCAGGCTCACTAGCTTGACCGCAATCTTTGTTCTGGGTCAGTGTGCCGTGCGTGTCCATGGCGAAGTCTCGGTGTCGAGATGGCAGTTCTGTGGGCACTGCCCGTGGTGTGCGTGTCCCGGAGGGGTTGCGTTCCGGTGTCGTGCCTGAGGCCGCGCTTTCGGGTATCGGTATCAGGATCGACTGCTTCGCGGAGGCGTTGATGACGGACGTGCGTCATGGAACCGACGGCGTTGAGGGGCCTGCCCGTGGGAGACATCGCAGGCGCCGACGGCTTTCGGTGACTGTCGTGTCGGCTCTTGTTGCCTTCGCGCTCGGGGCGGTGACGCTTCCTTCGCTTGGGTCCGATGACGCCGAGGCGGCTGGTGCGCAGCCTCGTGCCGCGGCGTCGGCCGAGAGTTCTTTCAAGCATCCCGGAGTGCTGGTCAGCAAAGCGCAACTGGACTTTGTGCGGGGAAGGGTGAAGGCCAAGGCGGAGCCGTGGACGTCCGCGTACGGGGCCATGGTGAAAAGCAAGTACGCGTCGTTGTCCTGGACGGCGAAGCCACGGGCAACGGTCGAGTGCGGTCCCGGGTCCAGCCCCAATCACGGATGCTCTGACGAGCGCGAGGATGCACTCGCGGCGTACACGCACGCCTTGCTGTGGAATCTCACCAAGGACCGCCGCCATGCCACCAAGGCCATCGAGATCATGGACGCATGGTCCGCTGTGATCAAGGAACACACGAACCACAACGCGCCCCTGCAGACAGGCTGGTCCGGTGCCTCCTTCGCCCGCGCCGGCGAACTGATGAAGCACACGTACACCGGCTGGCCGGGCGCGCGGCAGAGCCGTTTCGCCACCATGCTGCGCACCGTGTACCTGCCCATGGTGATCAAGGGACGGCCGAACGCCAACGGCAACTGGGAACTCATCATGATGGACGCCGCCACCGGGATCTCGGTCTTCCTCGATGACCGGGCGTCCTTCGACAAGGCGATCGCCATCTGGAGCAAGCGGGTGCCCGCCTATATCTACCTCAAGAGCGACGGGGCGCTGCCGAAGAGCCCGGCAGGCAGCAGCAAGGACACCCGGGAAGAGCTGATCGACTACTGGCAGGGCCAGTCCACGTTCGTCGATGGGCTGGCCCAGGAGACCTGCCGGGACTTCGGTCACACCGGCTGGGGCTTCGCCGCTGCGGCTCATGTCGCAGAGACCGCTCGTATCCAGGGCCGTGACCTCTACTCCGAGGCGGAACGCCGGATGACCAAGGCGCTGGAGTTCCACGCCGCCTACGAACTCGGTGCAACGGTGCCGTCCTGGCTCTGCAAGGGCTCAGTGGACCGCGGCATCGGCTCTGTCCTCGAGGTCGCCTACAACCACTATGCCGGCCGGGAGGGAATCAGTCTTCCCAAGACCAAACAGCTGATCCAGACCCGGCAACGCCCCAGCGGCGCGGACTACTTCCTTGCCTGGGAGACGCTCACCCACGCCAACAACCTCAACTGACCGGGTTCCCCCTCGCACCAGCTGCCCGACGGCGGGTCGACGACCGACCGGTGCGTGACCTGGGCGACGAGCCGCACCGGCCGGCCTGACGAGCGCAAGCAAACGAGGCTGCGGCAGGACTGGCTGACGACCAGGGCTCCCGCGACGTGCGTGAAGTGTGGGCCCACGTCGTCCTTGCGGGGCGGGAGCCACCTGTCCGGTGAACTCCTTGAGGACGTTGAGGGCGTGCTGGGGAAGGGCTGGATGCTGGGGCTTCCGGCCCCGGCCCGGGCATGTGTGCCGGACCATCAGCGCGTCGTGGTGGCGGTGGATCCGGCGACGACGTCGCACGAGAACGCGGACATGACGGCGTTCACCGTAGCGGGTCGCGGGTATCCGGTGGAGTCGATATGCGGGGACGAGCGGTCCTGTAGGGATGGTCCCTTCAACTTCGCCATGCTCGCCAGAGGGAAATGTGCTCCCTGCGGGGATGGTCTTTGTTGCGGCGCGAAGTCGAGCCGCTCCACCTCGTGTTCCCCGCGCCTGCAGGGATGTTCCTGTGCGCTGGATGGGTTCGTGGTTTCAGGCGGCGTCGGTGGCGGTCTTTTCCGCGCCGATCCGCTGGATTCGTTCCTGTCCCCACACCGCCAGGGATTCCAGGGCAGTGTTGAGAGTGATGCCGTGTTCGGTCAGGGAGTACTCGACCTTTGGCGGCACCACGGGGTACACCTCGCGGTG
This sequence comes from Streptomyces cinnabarinus, assembly GCF_027270315.1. Lineage (NCBI taxonomy): Bacteria > Bacillati > Actinomycetota > Actinomycetes > Kitasatosporales > Streptomycetaceae > Streptomyces > Streptomyces cinnabarinus. The sequence goes on from NZ_CP114413.1 coordinate 9,080,311, forward strand.
TACGAGGCCGTCTTCTTCCATTTCGCGCAGGTGCTGGACGAGCATTTTCTCGCTGACGCCCGGTAGGCCGCGCCGTAGTTCCGCGAAGCGGCGTGTGCCGTGTTCGTGGAGTTCCCAGAGGATCAGGGATTTCCATTTGCCGGTGACGACGTCCATGGCCGCGTCGATCCCGCAGATGTAGGGCCCTTGTCGTGCCGATGCCGCCATGCGTTTCTCCCTGTCGCCCCGTCGGTACTCACCGGAAGGTGAGTACCGCACTAATTAGTCCGTACTGGTCAACTCTACTGGTGGTGCTGAGGATTGAGGCGTCAGGGAGTTTCTGTGAGCGAGGCAATGGAGTAGTGACATGACGGAGAACCACGACGGCACCCAGGTGAGTGTCCTCGGGCTGGGCGCGATGGGCAGCGCCCTTGCTGGGGCTTTGGTGAAGGCCGGGTTTGCCACCGTGGTGTGGAACCGGTCTGCGGGGAAGGCGGATGCGCTCGTCGCGCAGGGCGCGACGGAGGCGGCGTCGGCCGGCGAGGCGGTCCGGGCGAGCGGGCTGGTGATCGCCTGCCTGTTCGATCACGACTCGGTGCGCGAGGTGCTCGGCCCGCTCGCCGGTGACCTGGCCGGACGGACCGTGATCAATGTGACCACGACCAAGCCCCGGCAGGCGCGGGAGTTGGCCGCCTGGGCCGCCGAATCCGGGATCGCGTATCTGGACGGCGGCATCATGGCGGTGCCGTCGATGATCGGGCAGCCGGGGGCGTCGATCCTGTACAGCGGATCGCAGGAGGTGTTCCGTGAGCATGTGGCGCTGCTCGACGTGTGGGCGGCCAGTAGCTATTTCGGCGAGGATGCGGGGCTGGCGTCGTTGTACGACTTCGCGCTGCTGTCGTCGATGTATGTGATGTTCGCGGGGTTCATGCACGGTGCGGCCATGCTCGCGTCGGCCGGGGTGTCCGCAGGCCGGTTCGCGGAAATGGCCGCGCCGTGGCTGACCGCGATGACCGGCGAACTCGCGGGATACGCCGAGGTCATCGACGGCGGGGACTACACGGTTGCCGGGCAGCAGAGCCTGGAGTTCTCCAACCTGGGGCTGTTCATCGAGGCGAGTGCTGAGCAGCAGGTGAGCGCCGAGCCGATCGCCATGGTCCAGCGGCTCGTCCAGCGTCAGGTGGACGCCGGTCACGGGGCGGAAGGGTTCGCCCGGATCATCGAGAGCATCAAGCATCCCGCCGCGTGAGGTGAAGTCCGGTGGCCGCACGGCATCCGCCGTGTCCTGCTGCTCAGGACGCGAGGATCGGGTGGGGTGGTGCTCCAGTTCGCCCTGTTCGAGGCCGCGATGATCGCCCCGTATCAGGCCCTGCGCACCGATCTAGCTGCCGAGTACGGTGACATGCTGGCAGCCGTGCTGTCTCCGGTGCCGTGGGAGCCCTGGCGGCGGCCGTGTACCTCTACACGCTTCTGCGTCGTACCGGGCGTGATGGCCGGGATGACGGCCCAGTGGCACGGGAACTGTTCGGTTGGGGTGGGCGCGGTACATCACAAGGTTCTGGGGTCGCTGGGGGTGGCTCGCAATCCCCTGGACCTACTTCGACGGCTGATCCAGCGGCGGTCCAGGCGGCGTGCTCGGATCACCGCTTGACGGCTCGTCAGGTCACGAGCACGCCGCCGGTGCGCAGGTGGAACAGCCCGTCACGTCGGAGGGACGCGCGTCTGCGGTTTTCCCCGAGGGCATCGACAGGGTCGTGGTGGCCCCGCAGGGCGACGAAGATGTCACCTGCGTCCTCGGCGACGCGTGGTGCGTCAGCCGTGGAAGCTATCATTCCAGCAGCACAGGCGTCTTCGCGGACGCGGAGACCTTCCGGCGCGCGGTGAGCGAACTCCAGGTGGGGCATGTCAGCCGAACAGATGGGCCGCACCGCCCGTGGGCCAAGGCCCTGGGGGCGATCGTCCTTGCCCTGCTCGCGGCGATCGTCATCACCTTCACTGTGGCCAACAGCCAGGAAGCGGACCGGGAGCGAGCAGCCTTCGAGGACACCCGCTTGGATGCGGAGCGCTTGCGGACTTCCTCGAAACACGGGAACTCGCCCCGCAGGTTGACCGCCAGGACCTGATAGCCGCCCAGACCGCGGCCGTCGGCCCACCCGGCGACATCCTCGCTGTAGGACCGGCTGACGGGCACATACGCGTGGTGGCACAGTTCTCCCGCCCGTACCGGCTCGGCTGGCACCTCGGCGGCACGGCAGACGGTAGGGTCCACCGCTGCTTCACCTTTGATCTCGACACCCGGGCCCAGCACGCCCGGATCACCGCACACGACGCGGAGTCCTCCTGCGCCAGCATTGCCAGCCGGGTTCGGTAGACGATCAGCCTGTTCTCAGGGCCTGCAGGGCGACCGCATGAGCGGGCGTGGTGTGCCGTCCGTCGGTGATCGGGTGATGTTTGGAGTCGGCTCGTCGCCGGTCGGCTGGGGGTCAGCTGTCGCAGGTCGGGTCGTCGTCGTCGGGCGGTGGCGGCATGTGTGGTTCGCCAAGTGCTGCGAGGATCCGGGTGAGGTTGTCGGGGGAGTCGTCGTAGACGGTCACGGTGACGCCGTCGCGTTCGAACCGGATCCGGGGCGGGCGGGGGCGGGTGTCCCGCCAGGCCAGCACGGACAGCACCACAGTGGTGAGGCCGGTGGCGGAGGCCAGTACGGCGTTGATGCTCTCGAAGGTGCTGCCGAGTGTGCCGGGCCGTGCGGGTGCGCGATCCAGGGAGAGCCGGGTACGGGTCTCGCGGACCGCGGGGTCTTGGCGGACCCATGCGTACAGTGCGTGGAGGGTGTCGGGTCCGGGGGTGTCGCTGGTGACCGAGACGGTGTCCACAGCAGTCCCTCTCATCGTGATCCGCAAGTGTTTTGGTAGGGGAGCCCGTCGGTGTAGCGCGGCCACTCCTGGCGGGACAGGCCTCGTCCCGCCAGGGCACACGCACGCTGGACCGGTTGTGTGACCACGGCGGCGATACGGCTGATGTCCCACACGATGGTGCGGCCCGCCGCGACATCGACTCCGTCTTCGGTTGCCGCCAGATGCCTGCCGTCGGGCCCGAACGCCAGGAGGGTGACCCCGGAACGGATGCCGTTGAGCTCGGTCAGCTGGCGCGGATGGGTGCGCTGCGTGATGTCCCACAGGACGATCGAGCCGTCCTGGGCTCCGACGGCGAGCAAGGCGTCGGTGGGGCTGAACGCGAGGGCACGCACGGGGGCCGCCGTGCTCGGCAGTTCGGCCAGTCGCCTGGGGCGGGAGCGGTCGCGGACATCGTAGAGCGCCACGCGTTGGGAGGCCGTCTCCGCGATCGCGACCGTGCGCCGGTCGGCGCTGAGGGCCGAGGTCTCGACGCGTTGTTCGGCGTCGCTGAACGCGGCGAGATGGCGTGCCCTGCCCTTCGGGGTGACCTGCCAGATGTGCGCCTTGCCGTAGGTGGTGGTCACGAGTGTGCTGCCGTCGCGGCTGAAGGTCAGGGAGGTCACCGGGCCGTCGGGCAGCTTCTGCAGGCGGCGCGGGGCCGTGGGTTGGCTGACGTCCCACAGGATGGTCGAGGCATCGCCTTGCCGTCCGTCGCCGGTCGCGGTGGCCAGGAGGGGGCCGTGGGGCTGGAAGGCGACCGCGGTGTTCTGGCCGTCGAGGCCCGGTAACCGGGCAAGCCGTCGGGGGTGGGCCTGATCGGAGATGTCCCACAGAAGGGTCTCGTTCTGGTCCGTGCCGGTGGCCAGCAGACGGCGGTCCGTGCTGAAGGCCGCGGCCCAGAGCCAGGCTCCGCCCATGTCCAGGCTCGCCAGGTCACGTGGCCGGTTCGGGGTGCTGAGGTCGCGCAGTTCGGCTCTGTCCTCGAACTCGCCCTGAAAGATGCCGAGCAGATGTCCCTGCAGTCCGAAGTCGACGGTCTTTGCCTCGCCGCCCGGCCGGGACAGGACCGACACGGCATGGCCCGTGATGTGGGCGGTGGCGTCCCACAGAGCGACGGGTCCGTCGTCGCCACCGCTGAGCACGCTCTGGTCGTCGGGGCTGAACGCCACGGAGCGGACCTGCTGGGTGTGGCCGGTGAAAGCAGCGACGCGCTCTGGCGCGGACGGCCTGGTGACGTCCCACAGGTACACCGATCCGTCGGCGCCCGCTGTGGCGAGCGTCTGTCCGTCGTGGCTGAAGGCGACATCGCGGGCCGCGAGGGGGTGAGCACTGATCGAGGCCAGCACCCCCTGGTCGGCCTCGTCGATCGCACGGTTGAGGTCCCACAGTTCCACCATGCCGTCGTCGCCCGCCGTGGCGACCAGGCGGGAACCGGGTGCGAACGCGACGGACTGGACAACAGCGCTGTGGGAGGGGATGTAACCCAGCGGCACGGGAGTGCCGGGGCGACGCACATCCCATACGGCCGGGGCGTCGCCGTCCCCGCTGACGATCACGGTGGCGCCTTCGTCGGAGTACGCGACCGCACGCACCGGCCCGGCGCTCCCGCTCTCCAGCCTGGTCAGCTTCCGCGGCTCGGCGCCATCGGAGATGTCCCACAGCACCGCGTCCTGCCCGCCCGTTGCGGCCAGCAGCGTCTGCCCGTCGGGACTGACCGCGAGGGCCTCGACCCGCTTGCCGTGTCCCCTCAGCGCGGCCGACTGCCGTGGCCGGCCAGGGCGCGAAATGTCCCACAGCCGTACGACGCCCTGGGTGTCGCCGGTCGCGAGCAGCTTGCCCTTGGCTGCGAACCCCAGGGCCAGCAGGGCGCCCGATCCAGCCGGCGTCCGGGACAGCCGTAGCGGCCGGGCCCGGTTCGTGACGTCCCACAGCGTGAACGATCCGTCCGCGCCGGCGCTGGCCAGGACCCGGCCGGACGGACTGTACGCCACCTCGTCCACGGCGCCGCCCCTGCCGCTCGCGCCTGTCGAGGTGACGTGCCCGGTCGGGGTGTCGAGGTAGAGGGCGTCGCGTCGTTGGAGGAGCCCGGCGACGAGTCCCGCGCGGCTCTCGGCTTTCGCGTCCAGGGTGTGCGCGGCCACGCCGAGCCGCAGCGCGGTGGTGAGATCCACGTCGCGCAGTGACTCGGCGCGGAAGACGAGCCCTTGGGCGGTGGCCACCGTGTGCTGGCGCTCGGCCCGCTGTTCTTGTTCGAGGGACGACTTCCACAACAGGCCGAACACCAGCGCAAGGACGACCAGGACGCATCCGCCGGCCAGCAGGCCCGTTCTGCGGCGGCGTGTCCGGCGCAGCGCAGCCGCCGCCTCCTCCCGCACCCGCGCGAGGGCTGCCGCGACGAAGTCCCGGGCCGACGACGTCAGCGCCCCGGGCCCCCCTTCGTCCTCGGTGACCCGTCGGGCCAGTTCCAGCCGCACTCCGCCGAAGAGCAGCTCAGGATCGCGCCGGGCCTGCTCCCACGCGTGGGCCGCGTCATTGAGCTGCTGTTCGGCCAGCAGCCGGGCTCGGTCGGCGGTGATCCACGCCTGGAGCCGGGGCCAGGCGCTCAGCAGCGTCTCATGGACGATCTCCACGCTGTCCTGTTCCACCGACAGCAGCCGGGTGTCCTCGGCGGTGAAGGCCTCGATCACCGCCGCTCCCCGGGCGAGGTCGGGCAGCGAGGCCAGCAGCCGCTGCCGGGACCACCTGCGGCGCGTGTCGTGGGCGCCGTCCCCCACCTGGACGAGCCGCAGCAGCAGGATGCGGGCCGCCTCTCGCGCGGGCTCGTCCAGACGGTGCAGGGCGCCTTCCGCGGTGGCGGACAGGGCGCCGGCGATGCCCTCGGCCCGGCGGTAGTCGGCCGTGGTGAGGGCGTCGCCCTTGCGGCGCTGCCAGGCCATCAGCAGGGCGTGTGCCAGCAGAGGCAGCCGGCCGGCCTCGTACGACTGTGCCGTCTCCTCGTCGTCGTCCCCGACGCGCACGCCGAGGTCGGCCAGGAGCAGATCGACGAGCCCCGGCTCCAGTTCGAGTCCGGCACGGATGGCGGGAAGGGTGATCGAGGCGCGCAGTTCGGGGACGGTCATCGCACCGACCACCACCGGGCCGGCCACCAAGGACGGCACCAGCTCCGGCCGGGCCAGGCAGGCCTCGTAGAAGTCGGCACGCAGGCCGATCACCACCAGCGCCGACGGCTCTCCGTCCGCACCCCGCGCCGCCCCGCACAGCGCCTCGAGAAAGACGCGCCGGTCCTCGGCGTCGGCGCACTGGGTGAACAGCTCCTCGAACTGGTCGACGATGATCACCACCCGGCCCCCGGCCTGCCCCTTGAGCGACCGGCGCAGGACGGAGGAGAGCTGGGCAGGGTCCGCACGCAGCCGCGCCGCCAGGTCCCCGGGATCGTCGTCCGACAGCCGTCCGGCCGCGGCGGCCAGCATCCCCAGCGGATCGGCGGTCGGCGTCAGCAACAGCCGGGGCCAGGTCGCGGAACCGGCGATGCCCAGTTCGCCCTGGCGCAGGGCGGGGATCAGCCCCGCCCGCAGCAAGGACGACTTGCCGGATCCGGAGCAGCCGATCAGGGCCAGGGGAACGGCGTCGTCGCAGTGCCGCGCGAGCCGCCCCACCACGGTCCGGGTCAGCACCTCGCGGCCGAAGAACCAGGCCGCGTCCGAGACATCGAAACGCGCGAGCCCCTTGTAGGGGCGGACCTGCGAGGCGCCCATGACCGCCCGCCCACCGTCCGGACGTCGCGCAGCGGCCGTCGCCCGGTAGGCCGGGTTGGGGGCCAGGATCAGCTCGTTCGCCCGGCCCTCGACGAAACGCTGCGGCTTCGGCGCCTGCGCCGCGTGCAGGGTGCGGGTGAGGGAACGGAACACATCATCGAGGCTCAGCTCGGCGGGCCCGTCGCGGTCGCCGGCATCGAGCAGCCGCAGCAGGGCACCGCTGAACGCCGTGTGCCGCTGCCCCTCGGGGGCGAGCGCGAGTTCGTCACGGCCTGCCGAGGTGAGGACGTAGCCGCCATTCACCCCGGCGATCTGAACCACCGTGTCATCGACGCCGCCTGGACCCAGCGGCCGGACCGCCCGCCCGGAGAAGCAGCAGTCGAGCACCACCACGAGGGAGCGGTCGAAGCCGCTGTTGAGGAACTCCAGTGCGTACTGCCGCAGTACGGGATACGGCAGCGCGGTGTGCGACAGCCGGGTCGCACGGGTGTCCGTGCACGCGGTGGACAGATGCAGCACGCTGCTCTGGTCGACCAGCCCGTGCCCCACGAAATACACGACGAGCAGCCCCTCGGCCTCGTCGACGGTCGTCCCGATAGCGTCCCCCAGCTCCACGGGGGATGCCGGATCCAGCAGGGTCCGCACCGCGTCCGAGGGCATGCCGCAGCGCTCGGTCAGCGCCTGGGCGAGGTCCAGGACAGTGGTGCGCACGGAGGGCACGTCCGGGAGCGAAGAACCGGTCAGATGACGGCCTGCGCCGACCAGCAGGACCCTCGCCCCGGGAATGTCACCCCACCGACGTGCGGCCGCCTCCTCATGCATGCACGTCCCCCGACGCTCGCGCCCGCACCACTCGGCACGAGCGGCCCGACTCCACGTAGCCGCTGGCGGATTGAGTGTAGTGAGGGCTGCCCACACCACCACCGAACGCCGGTCGGGTTGCGACAGTCGCAGGGGGCAGTGGTCAGCCGTACGGCGCAGGGGCACGCAATGCAGCTCCGACCTGAGGATCTGAGCGAAAGGCACGAAATTGTCGAACGGCTGGACGGGGAAGGCGGTGCTGCTGATGGCGAATTACGTGAGCGTCGACAGCGCACGCCCCCTATTCACTCACCTGCGTGGCGCCACCCACGTATCGCTCAGCCCACTCGCCGGTTTCCTGATCACCGTGGCCCTGTCCGCGATGGGCCTGTCGACCCAACCCGCCGGCCTGGCCTTCCACGTCCTGGATCTGGCCATGTGAGTGTCACGCGCCGCGACTGCCGCAGTCCGTCCTGGTCTCCTGCACCCACCCGCGAGGCGTGTGGCTTGACGACCAGTGATGGGTGGTGAGCAGTGAAGACCGCCGCCGACCCTCTCGGCGCAACCGCCGCGCATGTACGGAGAGGCCATGGCCGCATGCACTCTCACACTTCGCCCGCGACCCAGGTGCATCGCGACTGTTCTGCCTTGCGGCCCTGGCGTCAGCACGGTGCATGCACTATTGCCATGGAGGTGTCGGCGTACCGTCCGGGTCCAGGCCATGTGGCCACAGCCTCTTGAGCAGCCGCCCATGGCGTGAGAAGCGGTACAGGACGCCGCCGTTGTCGGCGGCCTGCCGGGCCAGGGTTGCAGCACCCTCCCGGTCCCCGGCCCGCTCCCGCCACTCGGCCAGCCGGTATAGGGCGTCGGTGTCGCCGTGTTCGGCAGCCTGCCGGTAGAGGGCTTCGGCGCCCTCGCGGTCTTGGGCCTGCTCTCGCATCTCGGCCAGCCGGTACAAGGCGGTGGTGGTGCCGTTGCCGGCGGCCTGCCAAGCCAGGGCCTCGCTGCCCTCGCGGTCCCCGGTTTCCTCCCGTAGCACGGCCATGTGGAACAGGGCGCTGGTGCTGCCGTGGTCGGCAGCCCGGCGGTAGAGGTCATTGGCGCTTTCCGAGTCCCCGGCTTCGTCCCGCATCTCGCCAAGGTGGAACAGGGCGACGGCGCTGCCGTGGTCGACGGCCTGCCAAGCCAGGGCCTCGGCGCCCTTTCGGTCGCCGGCCTCCTCTCGCATTTCAGCCAGCTGATACAGAGCGTCGGTGTCGCCGTTACTGGCGGCGCGCCGTGCCGCAGCCTCGGCGCCCTCGCGGTCGCCGGCCTCCTCCCGCAACACAGCCACATGGAACAGAGCGCTGATGCTGCCCTGGTCGGCAGCCTGCTGGTAGAGAGACCCAGCCGCCGCCCGGTCCCCGTCATCCTCGCGCAGCAAAGCCAGACTGAACAGGGCGCTGATGCTGCCGCGGTCGGCGGCTTGCCGGTAGAGCGTCTCGGCGGCCTCACGGTCGTCAGTTTTCTCCCGCATGTCGGCCAAGTGCCATAGGGCGCTGATGCTGCCGTGGTCGGCGGCTTGTTGGTAGAGCGTCTCGGCGGCCTCGCGGTCGTCAGCGCTCTCCCGCATTTCAGCCAGGTGACACAAAGGGCCGGTGTCTCCGTGCTCGGCGGCCTGCCCGGCCAGGGCTTCGGCACCCTCCCAGTCCCCGGCCTGTGCCCGCATCATGGCCAGTCGGCGCAGGGCGTCGGTGTCGCCGTGGTCGGTGGCCTGTCGGGCCAGGGCTTCGGCACCCTCCCGGTCCCCGGCTTCTTCCCGCACCACAGCCAGGCGGGCCAGGGCGTCGGTGTCCCCGTGTTCGGCGGCACGATGGCGGAGGTGGTGGGCCCATTGGAGGCGGTAGCGGCGGTAGGCGGCTTGGGTGAGGTGGCGCAGGTCGTTGGGGTGGGTGAGGTGGGTGTGGGCGGCGTGCCAGAAGGAGGAGGGCGGGCACAGGTGGCGGCGGGCAGTGCGGCCGTGTTGTTCGAGGTAGTCGGCGAGCCGGAAGACCGGTCCGGCAGACAGGGCGGCCGTGATGTGGGCGCTGGTCGCAGTGGTGGGGGCGGGCAGGTGTTGTCGGGGTCGGGGCGTGGCCTTGCGCAAAGGGGCTTGTTTGCCGTGGACTGGTTGGTCGAGTTCGGCGTACGCCTGCTCGGCCCAGTGGTCGGTGAGCTGGTCGTAGTCGTGTTCGCTGAGGTAGCCCGACGCGGCGTGGGTGAGGAATGCGTGGGGGAGGTGGAGGCCGACGCCGAGGCGGCGTGCGTCCATTGCCGCTTCCAGCAGTGCTCGTGCGGGCGGGGTGGCCTGTTCGTAGCGGCGCAGCAGTTCGGGGGCGCCGGCCAGGTCCTGGGCCACCCGGCCGTGGTTCCGGGCGCGGGTGAGGGCGTCCGCCAGCAGCCCGTCACCGTTCTCGGCGAGAGCGGCGGCCGCTGCCAGAGCGGTGGTGTCGAAGGTGTCGGGGACGGTCAGGATGCGTCCGGCCAGCAGTTCCCGCACCCGGCTGTGGGGGTCAGGTCCGCCTGGAGTGGGCAGGGCGCCGTACTGGTGGGCGTATTCGGGCCACAGCGTGCCCAGCACAAGGACCGGCCCGCGCTCCTCATCACCCAGCAGCTGGTGCACGGTTGCCGCGATCCGCTCACCGACCGCTGGGTCGCCGAGGTAGTGCTGGGCCTCGTTGAGCCACACCACCGTCCGCGCCCGGACCTGATGCAGCTCCTCCAACGCGGCTTCCGCGCGGGTCGGGTGGAAGGGATGCCACAACCGCCACCCCTGCGATGCGAGGGGCTGTACAGCTTCCCAGCACGCCCTCGTCTTCCCCGTCGAGGACGTCCCCACCAGGACCACGATCCCGCTGCGGCCCGCTGCCGCTGCCGTCACCGCACCGGCCAGCGCCTGGTCATGCCGGCGGGGCACATAACCGGGCAGGGTCTGCACCCTGCCCCGGCCTGCAAGGGTGTGGCCCGATCCGGCGGGGTGGACTTCCAGTTCGTGCGGTTCCCACCGCCCGATCGGCTTGCCCGGCCCCGGCCCCGGCCCCGGCGCAGGCAGCGAGACAGCGCCTGACTCCTCGGCCGCGGTCCGCTGTAGTCGAAGAAGTTCGCCCGTCGGCAGTCTCAACGTGCGGGCCAGCGCGGTCACCGTGTCCACGGACGGAACGTCCCCCGCAGGCGAGAGCGCCTTCGACACCGTCGTGCGCCCCAGACCGGACTGCCTGGCCAGCTGCGTCTGATCCAACCGCGCCAGGGCACGACCTTCATCAAGTCTCCTGCGCAGTTCGACAAGTGCTGCCGTGCGGTCTGGCTCGTCGCGCATGCCGACTGTTCCCCCGAGATGGTGTGTTCGCCCGTGTTCATCATCGTCCCGGTGAACCATGGCGCACACCGTTTCCGCGACCTTCAACCCTGTCAACACCCCACCGCGTACAGGGAGTCTGCCGTGAGCGTCGCCGTCGTCCTCCTCACCGTCGCACTCGTCATCGTCGTCGCACTGCTGGCCGCCGCCGGCACCGGCAAGCTCGCCCGCCTGGACGGCGCCACCTACCCGACCGCCCTGGCCCGCGCCGCCACCGCATTCGGTGCCGTGATCACCCTGGCCGCGGCCGTGACCGCGGCGATCGCCAGTGTCCTGACCTGACGAGCATGCGGCGGTGGGCATGGAAGGTGTCCACTCCCTTGACCGGCGGGTCACCAGCGCTGCACACGCATGGTCCAGCCCGACGACATACCGCCCGCTCGCCAGTCTGCCTTGCGTGTCCAGGACCCGGTGAACGAGCCCCGCGAGTTCGTGTGAGAACCGTCGGCGGCCCGACGCTCGTCGCCGAACGGGAGCTCGCCGAGGGCAGCATCATCGACCAGGACTGCCTCGCCCTGCGCCTCGCCGAGGCCAACCCCGACGACACGCACCGCGGCTACGGAGCCTTCATGCACGAGGTGCTCCGCGGGATCGGCGCGGGCCAGCCCCGGCGGCAGGTGGCGCCTGGACAATTCGGCGGCCAGGACTCCTCGGAGAACGGCGCGGCCTTGCGCCTCGCCCCGCTGGGCGCCTGGCAGGCCGCCGGCCTGGACGGCCGAGTGGCGGTGCCGGGAACAGTTGCTGGGGCCGGCACGGTTGCACAGACCGGGGCCAGCGCCGTACGGACGTCCGAGCACGGAAATCACAAGGTCGTGCGCCCCACCAGGAAGCGGGCCCCAGGATCGCGGCAGGCCCGCCGCGCACCGGGACCACGATGTATGTCTGTAGGAGGACTGTTTCATGCCTGACCGGCCTTTGACGCTCATGGCAGTGCACGCTCACCCCGACGACGAGGCCACCGGAACCGGAGGCGTCCTCGCGCGGTACGCGGCGGAAGGCATCCGCACGGTTCTCGTGACGTGTACCGACGGTGCTTGTGGTGACGGAACGGGGGGTGTCAAGCCGGGCGATCCGGGACACGATCCGGCGGCGGTGGCCTTGATGCGCCGTCAAGAACTCGAAGCGAGCTGTGATGTCCTGAAGATCAGTGATCTGGAGCTGCTGGACTATGCCGACTCCGGGATGATGGGCTGGCCGAGCAACGACGCCCCCGGATCCTTCTGGCAGACCCCCGTGGAGGAAGGCGCGGCCCGGCTTGCGGAACTCATGCGGCACTACCGACCCGATGTGGTCGTCACCTACGACGAGAACGGCTTCTACGGCCACCCCGACCACATCCAGGCACACCGCATCACGATGGCCGCGCTGGAGATGACCGCGCTGACACCGAAGGTGTACTGGACGACGATGCCCCGCTCGATGATGCAGCGGTTCGGGGAGATCATGCGTGAGTTTCATCCGGACATGCCGGAGCCTGATCCTGCCGAGGCCGCCGCGATGGCTGAGATCGGTCTGCCCGACGGTGACATCTCCACATGGGTGGACACCACCGCGTTCAGCGACCAGAAGTTCGACGCGCTGGCCGCGCACGCGAGTCAGGGCGAGAACATCTTCTTCCTCAGGATGGGCAAGGAGAGGTTCGGCGAGTTGATGGGCATGGAGACCTTCGTACGTGTCCAGGACGCCACCGGCGCCGCCGTACCCGAGAACGATCTCTTCGCCGGGCTGCGCTGATCCGCCCTCCCGTCCCAGTCCGGGAAAGCGCATCGGCCGCACGGCGCGATCGAGCGGGTCACAGACCCTGAGGCCTGCCCCGCAGGTTCCGCTCCGGCGGGCCGCGACCAGGCCGGCGGGCCCTCGCCGGCGGCATCGAACGACAGACAACCCTCGAACTGCTCATCGGTGTCTGACGACTCCTCGACCACCACGGGGTTCAAGAGAGCTATTCCGCGGAGGCCTTGGCCGTCGTGAGGTGCCGGTGGGCTTTGACGGGTCCGCCGGCGGGTTTGGCCGTTGCGGTGGCTCGGCCGGCACGGCGTGCGCCGCCGCTTCGGCGTCGTTGGTGTCGGTCTTGCTGTGCCGTGACGGCGGCGTGTTGCCTTGTCCGGCTGGTTCGCCTCGATGACGGCCGGCTCGTTGGTGCGCGGGAGGCGGCTCGGCGCGGCTGCAGCATGTGCCGGGACGGCGCGTGGGCACGGGGGTCGGGAAACCTGCGCGGCTGTTACTCACTTTTGGGTGACGGGCCGGGGCGGACGGGGTGGCGCGTCGTGATGGTCGAAGGGGTGTGGCCCTGCTGCCGTAAGGGCAGGTCGTCCGTCGGAGGACCGGCCTTCGCTCATAGGGAACATATATGGGCATTGCAGTCGAGGGTCACAGGAATGTGGGCAATGGGTAACAGGGTCGGTGTTGCCGGTCAGTTGCCGCTTGTGGGGGCGAGGGTCTGTGGTGCGCGGCCGGCCCGGCCGTCGTCACATACCGCACCACTGCCCGGAGCTCGGCCCGTCAAGGGTGGGCCGCCTTCTGGGTGGGTGCCCGCACCATGCAGGTGGGTTCATGTCTGCTTCTTCTTCCGTCACTTCCCGCCGTCTGCTCGGCGCCGTGCTTGCGGCCGGGGCTGTTGTGGGGGCGGTGGCGCTTCCGGCGTCCGCTGCCGGCCAGGATCGCGGCTGGCACGGTCCGAGGGTGGAGATCTCGGCTGTGCAGTACGACTCCCCGGGACGCGATGACCGGTCGAACCGGTCGCTGAACCGGGAGTGGGTGGAGCTGACCAACACCGCCCGGCGTGCTGTGTACCTCGACGGGTGGACGCTGCAGGACCAGCACGGCCGCACCTACACTTTCGACGGCTACCGCCTGGCGGGCCGTGCCACGGTCCGCATCCACACCGGCGAGGGGCGCGACACCCGCACCGACCTGTACCAGGACCGCCGTGACTACGTGTGGGACAACCGATCCGGCACGGCCACCCTGCGCAACGACCGCGGCCGCTTCATCGACGACGAGTCCTGGGGCCACGACCGCCACCACCACGGCGGCAACCACCACCACGGCGACCGCGGGCACCACCACGGCGACCGCGGGCACCACCACGGCGACCGCGGGCACCACGGTGACCGCCACTGACCACCCAGATTCTGCGCAGGTGACAGCTGAGCACTCCACCCGCGCGTGCCCATGACAGGGGCGTGCCCGGCCATCTCGGTGGCCGGGCACACCGCTGCTTTGTTCGGCCACCGGCCCGGCAGGCCCTGCTCTTCGCCGGCCGGGAGTGGCTTTGGATTGCGCGCCGGCCGGCGTCCGCGGCGTCTCACTGGCGCCGACTGGCAGGGTTTGACAGCGGGCGGCCAGCGCCTGGGGGCCGAGTGCGGCGAGGGCCCCGCAGGGCGCTGAGCCGACGGACGGGCCGCATCTCGTGCTGCATCTGGTGGTAGTCCCAGATCAGTTTGGCCTGGCGCCACTGGTCCTCGGCGATGCCCTGCTGGTCGTTGCGCACGCGTTTCTCCCTGGTCACCGTTGCCGGGGGCCCTCGGCCCCTCGCTCAGGGCCTTGATGCCCTCGATACTGCGCAGTTGGTGTATGAGTCCGTACGCTGCCGCGGGTCAGGTGCGCGTGCGGCAGGGCGAAAGCGGGACGGGGGTGCGGGCTCAGCGACGCACACCGACATGTTCCGTAACCCTGTCTGCGCAGGCAGGCCGAGGTGCGCCGGAAGACGAAGAGCCTGTCATGGGCCCGGCAGCAGCGGGGGAGCGATCAGCTGGCCGGTGCTGGCGGGGTGTTGGTGGCTGTGCCACTGCTGCAGGTGGTTGAGAGGCAACGGCTCGCGGTGGTTGCCGCAGGTGCGGTGCCCCAGTCAGCGGCGGCCGGTGTGGGTCTTGGGCTGTCGGGGAGCCGGCAGTGTGGGAGCGTGGTGCGGGGGCCCGGGTGGGCCTTTGTCGCCTTGTGGTGTCAGCGTCTGGGGGCGGTCCGCGGCGGGTCGGGATGCCGTCCTTCTGTGCTGTGTCGCAACCAGAGCGCCGGTACGGTGCAGGGCTTTCACAGCCAGGCGTGCCAGCCCCAGGAGGGCGATGGAATATCCGGCCCACCATGGTGTGCGTTGGGTGGCGTACCAGACCGCTGCCAGCGGGGCCAGGAACAGGGCAGTCGGCAGTGCCAGGAGACGGATCAGCCGTGCGGGGGGCATCTGCGGTAAGGCCATGCGGGGGTGGGGGACTGGCCGTTTTCGTCGGCTGTCCTGCATCTGCTTGGCCTGCGTGAGACGTTCGAAGCGCTGGTCGAGTCGTGGCCGGTAGGCCTGAGCCTGCTGGTGAAGCAGCGTGCACGCACGGTACATCTCCAGGTCAGGTTCATCGTCTGCCCTCATGGGGTCTCCCCAGCGTCTGCGAAGAACGGCTCGAGCGCGCTCCGGTCGGCGTTCCCGAGTCGCAACCTAGCCAATTTCTCGTTGTAGTGTTCCGGGTTCGGCAAAGCGCTGGCGCCCAGCACGTCTGCCACCGCGTCGTCGCCCAGGAGAAGTACGATTTTCCGTCTTTCGATGCCGCGTTCCTTGGCGCCGAGTTGGTCGAGACAGGCCAGCCCTCGACGCAGAAGTGGAAGCGTGTTCGGGAAGTACTCATCGAAGACGTCTGCCAGACGGTAATCGGGTGGGCGGCATGCCGCTTCTGGTAAGCATCTTTTACACAGAGCATCAGCGGCGTCCCGGACTTCTGCGTGGCTTCCGTGTTTGCTGGTGTCGCTGAAAACGTGCGCGTAGGCCGTGTCGGCGATATCGAGCGGGTCGACGTGTTGTGGTGCACATTTCATGAAGAGGTACAGCTGGAGCGGGAACACCAGCCGCGCGTAATCGTCGAGGAGCTGTCTGCGGCGGGGGTCCTCGCTGCGGGGGCGGCGCCGACGGGGGCTCACGCGTCTCTCCATGTCACGAGCAGATGGCTCCAGGCCGACGGGCTTTCCTGCCGCAGCAGGATGCAGCCGGGAAGGGTCCGTAGTCTACGCATCTATCCTTCGTTGTGCGTGTCCGGCAGGATTGCGCGCTCTGCGCCAACCGGACGCTTCCCTTTTTGCGCCCACCGCGCCCCCGGCGCTTCGCAATCTTGCGGCCGGCCTGGGTTGAACGGGCGGCCGTGAGGAATGCTAGGACCGGGCATGCATATGTTCGATGGGTGTTCTTGTTTCTCCGGGGGACGAACGTGCTGGGTGAGTCGATAGCAGCGTTATCTGCTGCTGCGGGGGCAGCTGTTGTGCAGGCTGCGGGAACGGATGCGTGGAATTCGGTGCGGGCTGTGGTTGGCCGCGTGCTGGGTCGGCACGATGAGGGTGAAGGGGCTCGGTCGGTGGCGCGACTGGACGCCATGGCGGCGGAACTGGCGGTGCCGGGCGCCCTGCAGGAGCGTGCACGTGTGCAGGAGTGGTGGTCCCAGGCGTGGCGGGAGTGCCTGCAGGAGTGGCTGGAGTCGCTGCCCGACGGGCATCGTGCCGCAGCCGCGGCCGACCTGCGCGGCGTGGTCGATGAGGCACGCCGGCGGCGGTCCGTGGCGGGCGGGATTCACGTGGACTGCGCCCGGGACGTGTCGGTGCGTGCGGCGGGCGGTTCGGTGGCCGGGGCTGCCGTCACGGTGGAGGGAGGCATCCACCTGTCCTCCCCTTTACCTCCCCGGCGGCAGGACTAGAACGGCTGGCCGTCCCGGAGGCGTCCGCCGGTGTGCTGGCGCAATGGGGAGGTGTGGCCGCCGGGAGGATGCACATAGCGCAGGTCGTGGTGGCTGCTCCTGCCGCGGCGAGCGGATGGACGGTAACGCTGGCCACACCTGTGGGGGAACGGGATCCGTCCCTTCCACTGCGGGGCCGCCGCGGCATCGTGGAACGGATCCTGCGGCTGAGCGGTCACCCGGCCGACGGCCGGATGCATGTGCTGCACGGGCTGAGCGGCGCGGGAAAGACCGCGGTCGCACTGGAGGTGGTGACGCGCGTGCGCGCCGTTGCGGACAGGCAGTCTGCAGGGCCGCGCATCTGGTGGATCGACGCACGCCATCCGGCGGCCTTCGCAGCCGGGATGCGGGAGGTGGCGCGGCAGGCGGGTGTGGGTGACGAGGACGTGCACGCGGGTCATGTCGTGGACGCCTTGTGGGAGAACCTGGGGCGGGCCCCGTATCGCTGGCTGCTGATCGTTGACGGAGCGGACGATTTGTCGTTGCTCGACGGACCTGGACGGCTTGCGGCCGGCACGGGATGGCTACGGCCGCACCACTGCCCCGACGGCCTGCTGCTGGTGACGACCCAGTCCGGTATCGCCAGGCTGTGGGGGACAGGCGCCTCGCTGCACGCGGTGGGCCCGCTGAGCACGGAAGAGGCCGCGGGCGTGCTCACCGATCACGCCAGCCCTGCTGCCGGCACGCCGGCACAGGCCTGCCGTCTGGCGCAGCGGCTGGGGCGGCTGCCCCTGGCGCTGCGCATGGCTGCTTCGTATCTGGCGGAGGCGAACGCGATGCCGGCGCCGCTGCGGCATCCCGGCACACCGATGACGTTTGAGGCGTTCCGGGCGGCTCTCGACCGGTATGGTGTGGGCGTAGACCCGGCTGCGGCGGTGGAAAGCACCTGGCAGATTTCCATGGACCTGCTGCACCGCCAGGGCCTGTCCCACGCGTCTGAACTGGTCAGAGTCCTGGCTTCGTTCAGTGCAGCGCCCATCCCGTACACCTTGCTGCTGCAGCCCGGAGTCCTCATGGCGCTGCCTGAGTTCGGGGCGCTTGACAGCACCGCCGTATGGCGGAGCCTGCGTGAACTTGCAGCCTTGCAATTGCTAGAACTGGATGAGATCCCCTCCCGGCATGAAGGACCACTTTGCGTGCGGCTGCATCCCCTGATCCGTGACCTCGCCCGACGCGGGCGTCAGCCCCGCGCCGTCATCGCCTTGATGGAGCGGGTGCTGCAGCTGCAGGAGGTGCGCGTACCGCCGGAGAATCCGCAGGCGTGGCCCGTGTGGAGGATCTTGGCGCCCCATGCCCTCGATCTCGCAGACGTCTTCCAGGCGCAGGACGCCACGTTCAGTCCATCCGAGCGCAAGACGTGTGCCGACGCAGGCGAACTGGCGGCCCGCTACCTGCAGTCTCAGGGGCTTTATGGGCAGGCCCGCAAGGGCTTCGAGCAGGTTCTGGCGTTGCGGACGGAGGGTGACGCCGACGAACTCGACACGGCTGCCACGCGCCACAACCTGGCCCTTGTCCTGCACGACCTGGGCGAGCTGGAGGAAGCCGAACGCCTGTATGAGAAGGTGTGGCAGACACTGTGCCACGCCAGAGGCCCGCAGCACTCCCAGACCTTGACGGTGCGTCATGAGCTCGGCAGGGTCCTGCTGGACCGGGGCTGCCTGCCGCAGGCCCAGGCACATCTGGAGGCGGTACTGGCCGTACGGGACGCAACCGATGGCACCGACAGCCCCAATGCACTAGCCACACGTCATGAACTGGCGCGGGTATTGCACCGGCGCCGGCGGATGGACGAGGCTCGCCGCGAATACGCTCACCTGCTCGTGCTCCGGCGCCGTCTGTCCGGTGAGGAGCACCCGCGCACGGTCACCGTCTGGCACAACTACGCCTGCGTTCTGCACGACATGGGGCTGATGGAGCAGGCCCACCTCGAGTGCGAACAGGCGCTCGCTGCGCAACGCACCCTGTATGGCGAGGATCACCCCGACACCTTGGCCACCGGGTATCTGTTCGCTGCGATCCTTCGGGCCAGGTCGCTGCGGGGAGAAGCCGATGCCGTGCTGTCCGCGCTGCACGAGCGAAGCGGGCGGCTGCTGGGGGAGAGCCATCCGCTCACGAAGGACTGTGCCGAACTTCTGGCCCGGTGGGCTCTGCAGGACCCCAGCGCGGGACCGGGTACCGGGAACTGACCTCAGCTGGCCCGGCAGGGGCCGGACCGGATCACGTCGACGATGGTACGGAGCGACGGCACCGTCTCTGCGCCCGTCTCGCGCAGCAGGCGTAGACGATGCCCCGTGGCGACGCCGATGAAGGACAGTCCTGCGCGGTGGGCGGCTTCCGCGTCTGTGGCGGATTCGCCTACCAGCACCATCCGCTCACACGACGTCTTGAGCACGTCTGCTGCCCTGACCAGATTGTGCGGATGCGGTTTCATGCGCAGGGGATTGTCCGGACGGCCGATGACCTTGATGTTCTGGGCGCTGCCGTCCAGCCACAGGCGATCCAGGAACATTTTGACGGCAACGTCAGAATGATCGGTCACGATTGCCAAGCGCCACCCGCTCCCGGATAAAGTCTCCAGTAGTTCACTGATGCCGGGAAGCGGATGGGCACGACGGGCAGCCTCGATTTCGTAGATCTGCAGGAAATAGCCGAGCTGGCGGGCCTGTGAGCCGGAGGCATGCCGCACGAACACCCGCAGCATACCCACGGGATCCGCTGGCATGGTCATGTTGGTCGGCAGGTCGAGTTCCCGCGCCGCCAGCAGCAGTTTGCGGGAAACCGTTTCCAGAGTGGCGGCGAAAAGACGGGACAGCAGGCTGTCGAAACTGAAGACCAGCGCGTCCGAGGCGGCGAGCACGGCGTTGAGGTGCCTGTCGGGCATGTGACCGGCCAGCATGCTCACTTGGGCTGTCACGAAAGCGGTCGCCGATGGGTAGCAAGCCCCGTACCAGGAGCCGAAGTCGCTGCAGTGCTGCGCACCCTGCTGGGAGACCCGGAACTCCCCGCTCAGGCTGCGCCGGGTTTGCAGGAAGTGGTCCGGGATGCTGTCGAACCCCTCGTGCATGCCCAGCGCCTCGTGAGACCACCATCGGCCAAGTGTCTTCGCCTCGTTGAGAAGTGACAGTGCCCGCCAGGCATCCTGGGAAATCATGTGCCGGAAGAATAGGTCCAGACGCCGCGGCAAGGAGACCCGGAGATCGCTGATGCGCTGGGTTTCGGCCTCGACCTGCCGCTCGGCTCGATTGCGCTCCTCCATGGACGGGGCGTAGTCCGCGGCGGCGCTGAAACTCACCCGTCTGCGGTGAAGGTCGCGCAGTGCGGCGATCTCATGGCTCAGGATGCGGGCCACCGTCACAGATGACCGGTGGTACAGGCCCGCAACGCGGATGACCTGGGGGTCGGACGGGTCGGGCTCTCCCAGTCGCTGCGGTTGGAGGAAGTCCGTCACCAGACACGTCAGCGGCTGCCTCACCTCGTTCAGGCGTTCACGGACCCGGGGTGAGCGGCCCACCAGTTCCTCGACAGTGTCCGGGCTGACGTGCAAGAGCGCCGCGACCTCCGCCACGAGCGCCCGGCGATGGGCGGGCAGCAGGCCCTCGGTCTCGAATCGGCGATAGGAACGGGGGGACAGACGCAGCTCCTCGCTGATCTCCCGTGCCGTCCACCCGCTCAGGCGGCGCAGGTCTGCGAGGTTCCAACGGTCCCTACGGGCGGTCTCGGCCAGGCATAAGGGCGCGATGCCGAGCGCCTTGGCCAGTCTCCGGATGCGCTCCGGCTCCGGACATGTCGCCCCCTGCTCATAGGCGACGATCTCGTAGGTCTTGGCATTGATGCACGCTGCCAGCTGGGCGGCGCTCATTCCGCGGCCGCCTTTGGCCCGCTCGCGCTCCGTCCTCAGCCTTTGGCCGTCGAAGTAGATGGCCATACCTCGAGCCAACACGCCCTCCTCCCGGTCGCGCGCAGTTTAGAGGCAGCCGGTGTGCGAGGCAGGCATACCGCTGCATCGAACCCGGATCGGCCGCCACACACCCTGTTTACCGTCAACTACAAGCCGTGCACGTTACAGTTGGCGCGCGGGCAGGCAGGTTCAGAGGTTCTGTGTCTGCTGACCCGTCTGTGAGTCCAGTGCAGTTTAGGAGCACGTCATTCAGCTGCTTTCGCCTATCGGCGGCAGATTGATGGCGTCGCCGTGATCCTAAGAGGCCGTAGATCTTAGGAAGGGTCGGTGAAATGAAGAACCCCGGATCCCAAAGTGCCTTGGAGGGCGGGATCCGAGGTCCTGAAGCGGTGCTGGTTCCACCGGAGCTGAAGAGGACGTCCCTTACTGGCTGGCACCAGTAGCGGGCGAACTGGGTTTCTCACGCCCCTGCTTCTGTTCCGGCAACTCGTTGCCAGAGGCCACTTCCGTTTCCTCCTCCCCATAGCCGTGCAAGATCTTTGGGCGGCTGGGGAGGGGGAGACGCACCAGTAACCTTATCGCTCCTGGAGAATCACCAATAGCAGAACCCCCATTGGCTATTGATGATGACTGTGGCAGCAAGGCGCCTCATGCGTCAGCCAGCTCCAGCCAGCCCCACCCTTCACCCCCGCCACAACGATGCATATCACATCGCGCCCCAACTACGCGTGCGGCACGATTCGGCCCGCCGTCTGCTTGCCTCGCACGTCCTGGGCGGGGGCGGCCAACTACCCCGGCAGGTCTGCGAGTAGAGGCAAATTCCTCGCACTGTGATCCGGGCCGGTAGCGGTGGCTGCGCCAGATTGGAGGCCGCGCCACACGCCGCCTCCTGCGGTGTCGCGCAACCGGTGGAGCGAGGTGTGCCCGTCCTGGCGCCGGGGCTGCGCGTCCTGACACCGTCAGCATCGCGTCTGTTCCGTGGGCATGATCTGCTAACTGGCAGATGCTGACTTTTCCGTTCAGTTGTCGCGTTGAGCGAGAGGCTGGTTTCGGCGAGGCATCCCTCAATGAGGTCGGTGCGTCGTTGGATTCGGTGCAGGCCGCTGCGGACGGCTTGGACAAGGTGGTCGCGGTCGCGGAAGACGACGTTGGCGGTCGTGCTGCGCCGGAGCAAGGACCAGATGATGGCTTGCCGTGTCCCGCAGCCCCTCCCTGGTCGGGCACTTCATCGCGTCCAGGGCCTTGTGCGGGCTGGAGGCGACGGCCCGCGATCCGTTCCGGTCGGCCGATCACTGCCGACCGGATGCCACATCGAGCCCGAAACGTAACGCACAGCTGGGTTACCTCACATTCCGACCAGTCGGTACCTTGCGCCAGCCGCTCCATTCATCACAGCTCACCCAGGATCCGCGCCGCACTGGAAGGCCAGGCGATGACATACGCCGACGACAACGGTCACCCGCCATCACCACCGACGGGATGGCCGCAGCCGCGGACCGAATCCGACGGGGACGCCCGCCGGTACGGCCCGTACGGGCGGGATCCCTGGCAGGGGCCGCACCGACACGACGCCCCTGCGTACGACACCTACGCATACGCCAACTCTCAGTACGCCCCGCATGGGCAAACCCCCAGGCAGGAGCCGTACACGCAGGCGACGCACCGGCAGGGCTCCGACCTCGCCGCCCTCCGCTCGGCCTACCGCCTGCTCCGCCGGCTCTCCACGCTCACCGCGCTCGGCTCCTTCGTGGTGTACGTGGTGCTGTCCTGCTATGCGCCCGGCCTGATGGGGTCGACGATCGCTGGAGAGCTGAGCCTGGGAATGGCCCTGGGCGTTTTCCAGCTCGTCGTCACCTTCGCGGCCGTCTACTGGTACGGACACAGCGCGCAGCGCACAGTGGACCCGTTGGCGCAGGTCGTCAGGGAGCGGGCAGTCCCGACGGGCCGGGAACTGGGGGCCGCGAGATGAACGGCTTCAGCGCCGAGACGCAGGCCACCGTCCTGGTTCTGTTCACCGCCCTGGTCGCCGTCACCCTGCTGATGTGCGTGATGGCGGGACCGGACCGCGACGACCTGACGGACTTCTACACCGGCTACCGCTCGCTCACCCCGCTCAAGAACGGCCTGGCGATCGCGGGCGACTACATCTCCGCGGCCACGGTGCTCAGCACCACCGGCATCATCGCGCTCGCCGGCTACGACGGCTATGTCCTGGCGGTCAGCACCGCCATGTCGCTGGTGCTGCTGATGTTCCTGCTCGCCGAACCCCTGCGCAACGCCGGCAAGTTCACCATGGGCGACGTCCTGGCCCGCAACATGCCCCGGCCGCGGGCCGTCCGTATCGCCGCCTGCGTGGTGACGCTGTCGGCCACCCTGCCCTTCCTTGTCGTCCAGCTCTCGGGGGCCGGATCGCTGCTCACCTACATCCTGGACATCCCGCACGAGGCCGGCGCCAGGACCACGTCCATCGTCTTCGTCGGCAGCCTGATGATCATTTACGCCGCCATCGGTGGCATGAGGGGCACCGCCCTCATCCAGATGATCAAGATCATCCTCCTGCTCGGCACCAGCATCGTCATCGCCGCCCTGGTCCTGAACCGCTTCGACTGGAGCCCCGGCGACGTGCTGCGGGCGGCCCAGCACGGCAGCGGCACCGGCCCCGCCTACCTTCAGCAGGGCCTGCAGCTCGGCACTTCGGCCGGTGGCCGACTGGACTTCGTCAGCCTCCAGATTACCGTCATCCTCGGCGTGGCCTGCCTGCCGCACATCACGATGCGTCTGTACTCCGCACGGGACGTACCCGCCGTGCGCCGTTCGATGTCGTGGGCGGTCAGCACGGTCACCACGTTCTGCCTGCTCGTGATCATCATGGGTACGGGCGCGGCGGCACTGGTGGGATCCCAGGACATCAACGCGGCCGACCCGCACGGCAGGACGTCGCTGCTCATGCTGTCCCAGGTGCTCGGCGGAGACCCCGGCTCCGCCGGCGCGACGATTCTCTATTCGGGCGTAGCAGGCATGGTGTTCATCACCCTGCTCTCGTCGGTCGCGGGTATGACGCTGGCCGCGGCTTCCTCGCTCGCCCACGACCTGTTCGCCCACGCGGCTCGGCGGGGAGAGGCGGAGCCGCGTACGGAGATGACCGTAGCGGCGTGGACCAGCGTCGCCGTGGGAACCGTTGCCATCGTGCTCTCCACCATGGTCCAGAACTGGGACGTCGGCGTGCTGACCACACTCGCGGTCTCTATCGGCGCATCGGCGGTGGCCCCCGCGCTGACCTACTCCCTGTTCTGGCGAGGCTTCACGCGCACCGGCCTGCTCGCCACGCTCTACGGCGGCGCGGCCTGCACACTGGTGCTGATGGTCTTCTCCCAGGCCGTTTCGGGCACGCCGTCCGCCGTCTTCCCGAACGCCGACTTCGACCTGTTCCCGATGCAGTCCACCGGTCTGGTCTCCATCCCGTTCGGCTACCTCGCGGGCTGGCTGGGCAGTTGCCTCGACCACCGGCGCCGCGCAGCCGAGAGCCGGGAGAACCGGCGGCTGTACGAGGAGAGCGAGGCACAGCTGCTCGCCGCAGCCGAATGACCCGCGACGACGGCGGTACGACGATGCTCCTGCGGTGGGATGCGCCGCGCCATGATCCGGTTCACAGCCCGAGCAGCGATTGTTCGGTCCACACGGTCTTGCCCTCGCGGTCGTAGCGGGTGCCCCAGCGCTCGGTCAGCTGGGCCACCAGGAACAGTCCGCGGCCGCCCTCGTCGGTGGTGCGGGCGCGACGCGGGTGCGGAGAGGTGTGGCTGGCGTCGGCGACCTCAAGGACGAGACATCGTTCACGGATGAGTCGCAGGGTCACGGGTCCTGTGGCGTAGCGGTAGGCGTTGGTGACCAGTTCACTGGCGATCAACTCGGTGGCGAACGCCAGGTGTTCCAGTCCCCATTGAGTGAGTTGGGCCGTGGCGAGCGTTCTGGCCTGGGCGGCGGCGGTCGGCTCCAGCTGCAGTTGCCAGGAGGCGACGTTCTCCGGTGGCAGTACCCGGGTGCGTGCGATGAGCAGGGCGATGTCGTCAGCGGGCGGTCCGGGCAGAAGTGAGTCGACGACCGCCTGGCACGTCTTCTCCAAGGAGTCCGCCGGGTGGGTGAGCGCACTGCGCAGCCGTTGCAGGCCCGTGTCGACGTCCAGGTGGCGTTCGCCGATGAGTCCGTTGGTGTAGAGCGTGAGGAGACTGCCCTCGGCCAGTTCGATCTCCCGGGATTCGAACGGCAGACCGCCCAGGCCGAGCGGTGGGCCGGGGGGCAGGTCGAGCAGGGCTGCCTGTCCGTCCGGTGTGGTCACGACCGGCAGTGGGTGACCGGCCCGCGCCGCGGAGCATTGCCGGGAGACGGGGTCGTAGACCGCGTACAGGCAGGTGGCGCCGACGATCTGCTCGCCCGCGGGTCGTTCGACGGCTGTCTCTTGTTCGGCGGCAAGGAGGCTGACCAGGTCGTCCAGTCGGGAGAGGACCTCGTCCGGTTCCAGGTCGAGGGTGGCGAGGGTGTGCACGGCGGTACGCAGGCGGCCCATCGTGGCGGCGGCGTGCAGCCCGTGACCCACCGCGTCGCCGACCACCAGTGCGACCCTGGCCCCCGACAACGGGATGACGTCGAACCAGTCACCGCCGGGACCGGGGGGCGTACTGGCCGGGAGGTAGCGAGGGGCCACTTCGAGGGCCGGCTGGTGCGGAACGGTCCTCGGCAAAAGGGTGCGTTGCAAGGTGGACGCGGTCTGCTGCTGCTGGGTGAAGCGCCGCGCGTTGTCGATGCTGACGGCGGCGCGCGAGGAGAGTTCCTGGGCCAGGGTGAGATCGTCGGCCTCGAACGGCTCGGGGTGCCGCGATCGCCACAGGCTCATCACGCCTAGGACCACACCACGCGCGGCCAGCGGCACCACGATCAGGGAATGAGCCGAGAGGTCCGGTGCCTGCTCGCCCCGGTGCGGCTCTGCCAGGAACCAGTCGGGCGAAAGGACAGCTTCGAGGAGGGGACGCCCGTCGGCAAGGCATCTGGCCTGTGGTGTGCCGGGGGCGAACTGCACCGGCTCGCCATCCGGGTGCGGCAGATCGGGCTGCTGGGTCACGACGTCGCGGACCGCGACCCGTGCGACGGGTCCCGCCAGTGCCTGCGCCGGATCCTCGCCGCGCGTCACGGGTTGTGACAGGTCCACCGTTACGTGATCGGCCAGGTGGGGGACCATGACATCCGCGAGTTCGCGGGCCGTCTGTCGTACGTCGAGCGTCGATCCGATGCGGGCGCCAGCCTGGTCGAGGAGTGCCAGGCGAAGTCGGGCCCGATGGCGCTCGGTGACGTCCTCCACTGTCTCGGCCACCCCCAGGACCCGGCCGGCGGGGTCTTGCAGTCGGAAGGCCGAGACGGACGCGGCTCGCACACGTGTCGGGTCCTGTTCCAGCCGGGCGTACTGCTCGGTGGAGACCAGTGATCTTCCGCTCTCCATCACCTGGCGCACCCGTTCCACGGAGGTCCGCGCGTCCTCGGCAACCAGCAGGGTCCCCGTGGGCATTCCCCGAAGGGCGGCCGCCGGGGCACCGGTGAACCGCTCGATCGCCCTGTTGACCCGCAGAATCGTCATCTCGGGGCTGTGCACGACCAGACCGATCGGGCACCGGCGGAACAACCCGTCGAGGACCGCGCGGTCCCTCTGCCAGTCGAGGACCTCCGCCGCGGGCGCCCCGACGAGGAACCAGTCGCGGACATGGTCACCGCGCAGCAGCTCACCTGCCCGGAAACCCATCTCCACGAGCCGCCCGCTGCGATGGCGCACCGGCATGACGCCGAACCAGCCTCCATCTCTCCTGCACGATGCCGCGGCGTCCTTGGCGGCCGGCAGATCACCGGGGTCGATCAGGACGTCGAGGGCCGGACGACCGATGACGGCGGCCGCCGGGTAGCCGAGCACCTCCTGGGCCCGCCGACTCCAGCGGACCACGATTCCCCGGTCGTCGAGCACCGCCGAGGCGGCGTGGTGCAGTGCGAAAGGATCGTCCGGGCTCTCGCTGAGCACTGTCATCCGCTTGTCCACCCGGGACACCACCTCGTATCGGATACCGATGATCTCCACCCTGGTTCTTCGCACACGGCGGCAGCCCACGTGACTCGGATCCGGGTGGGTCGCTCCCTGCTCCACGATGGATCCGACCTGCGGTCCACGCCACAGGTGACGCCTGCGTGCGGGAACGGCCCGTCACGTCAGGCTGGACGGGACGATCCCGTAGCGGCGCATCTCGCGGTACATCGTGGCGCGGGAAATCCCGAGGTCCTGAGCGGTCCGCAGGACATTGGAGTTGCGGCCCATCAACCCACGCAGAATGGCGTCGCGCTCCAGCGCCTCGATGGTGGTGAGGACCTTGTTCGACGACACCCGGCATTCCGGCGGCAGGTCCTCCGTGTGGATCATCCGGCCCGAAGGCCGCCGCGCCAGGCCCCGGACCACCGACTCCAGCTGCCGGACGTTCTCCGGCCAGAGGCATCGCCGCAGCATGGTCAGCGCGTCCGGCAGGAAGCCGCTCTCACCGCTCGGCCGGTACTTGCGCAGGAAGAACCGCGCCAGGTGCTCGGTGTCCCCAGAGCGGTGACGCAGGGCGGGCACCTCCACCGAGGCGCCGCAGAGCTGGTCGAGCTCGTCGTCGGTGCTGACCATCGACGGCTGGCTGGTCATCACCAGCTGCGCGGTCGCGCTGCCGTGCGACTGGACCAGCAGATGTGTGAGCCGCCGACGCAGCTGGTCGCCCAGCAGGTGGACGTCGCTCAGGAGGAGCATGTTGGACGGCACGACGAGCAGCTCGCCGATGTTGTACAGCCAGCGCTCGGTGACGGCAGGTGAATCCGACGGCGGCGCTTCCCGCATCTCCAGCCGCCGTCCGGTGCCGTGGGCCCGGTGCAGGGCCTCGACCAGCGTCCTCTTGCCGACGTCGGCCTCGCCCAGGAGATGAAGCCATGTCCCGGCGACGAACGCTGCTTCGCTGTCGGCGACCGCGCGCAGCCAGAGCGGGGACGAACCCACCAGTCCCAGACTGGAGCGGGCGGGCGCGGCGCAAGCCGCAGGTGTGGGCTGGGCCCGGCCGATCAGCCGGACTCGGAAGACGGCGCCCGCATCGCTGCCCTCGCGACGACAGCGTCCGACCCTGAGTTCGGCGACCCGTCCCGAGGGCAGGGCGATGCTGCGGGTCCCCTCCAGCCGGGGATGGTCGGCAATCTCGCGGGCGTGGTCGAGCAGCGCATCGTGGTCGGGCCCGGTCACGGCGGTTCTGAGCTGCTCGTTCATCATGACGACATCGCGGTTGAGGGCGGATTCAACTGGTCCTAACAAAACCTCTGGACGTGTCGGTGGGTGATCAGGCAGACGGCGAGGCCGAAAAATGCTTCGTGGATGTCGTCGCGTCTCTTCCAGCGGATCCGCAGGCGGCGGAAGCCGTGCAGCCAGGAGATCGTGCGCTCGACGACATACCGGAAGATGCCCAGGCCGGAACCGTGTGGCTGGCTCCGCTGCGCGATGACCGGGCGGATCCCGCGCTGCCAGAGCAGACGCCGGTACTTGTCGTGGTCGTAACCGCGGTCAGCCAGGAGGGCGTCTGGCCGTCGGCGGGGCCGCCCGACACGGCCGGCTACCGGCGGGATCTTGTCGAGCAGGGGCAGGAGTTGGGTGACGTCGTTGCGGTTCCCGCCGGTCAGCGATACCGCGAGCGGGATCCCTTGGCCGTCGGTGATGATGTGGTGCTTACTGCCCGGGCGTGCTCGGTCGACCGGGCTGGGGCCGCTTTTGGGCCCCTGCGGGCGGCCCGGACATGGGAGGAGTCGATCACCGCCCGCGACCAGTCCAGCTGGTTCTTCGATCGGAGCTTGTTCAGAAGCAGTTGGTGGAGCTGGTCCCAGACGCCGGCCTCGTTCCAGGCCGCGAGGCGGCGCCAGCAGGTCATGCCCGAGCCGAAGCCGAGCTCCTGTGGCAGGTACTCCCACTGGATACCGGTGTGCAGGACGAACAGGATCCCGCACAGGGCCTGACGGTCGGGCACCCGTGGCCGTCCCTCGACCTGCTTCGGCCGTGGCTCGGGCAGTAACGGTTCGATGAGCGACCACAGTTCGTCCGACACGATCCACGGCCGTGACTGACGCTTCCCCATGACCACATCAACGAGCGATCAAGCCGACAGTCACATGATCAACCGCTTTTGTTAGAGCCAGTCAGTGGCGGAGCACGCGAGGGACCGGCCGTCCTCGCAGATGCAGGGACTGGTACTCATGTCGAAGGTGCGTAGGGCCTCATGCCGACGGCAGTCGAAAGGTGGTCGTGTGCTGCCCCACAGTGATGAACGGCGGCGGGGCCTCACGGATGAGTAGAGGGTCTGGCACAAGTTCCGGGCGCTGTCGCTGTGACGAAGTTGGAGTGAGAGCGAGGGATTCGTCGCGGCTGTAGCCGTCGAGGTGGGCCGCCCGACGTTCGACTACCACGTTGTGTGCTTCTTCGACGGCGTCCTTGGCCTGCTGTACGAATCAGGCCAACCGGACGACGCCTTGGCGCTCCTCGACGAGCGCGGTGCCGAGTTGGTGGCGGAGCATGCTTACCCCAGGCCAGCTTGGTCGAAGTCCGCTTCACCGACGCCCACCAGCAGCAATGGGCCTTCGTTGACAAGTGGCCCGTCTTCAGCGGCAAGCGCCGACCGCGATGCATGTGTTGACATGGTCACGCTTCGCGATCCTGGAACCGTCTCGGGCTCATTGGCGTGCAGATACGGGGAGCGCCGGGGAGTCGTGCCCCATCGGGAGACGCCCGCACGGGCCGACAGACGGATACGAGTACGGACGACATGGTTTCGATGCACGATGATGTAGGGGATTTCGCGTTGCTGTTGAGGCGTTTGAAGGAGCGCACCGACCGCAGCTACGCGGCACTGGCCCGTCGGATGGGCGTGCACGCCTCCACCCTGCACCGCTACTGCTCCGGAGAAGCGGTGCCGCAGGACTTCGCCGGGATCGAGCGGTTCGCCGTACTCTGCGGCGCCACCCCCGAAGAACGCACGGAGCTGCACCGCCGGTGGATCATGGCCCACACCGCGCGGCAACGGTCACGCCCCTCCGACACCCGGCAGGCTCCGGCGCACCACACCACCACGGGCGCAGCCGCATCCATCGCCCCCGCGAGCGATGCCGTGTCGGCTGTCTCCGCGAGCGGCCGCGGCTCGGCCGTGGCGGCGCCCAGCCCAGTCGCACCGGCCGACGAGCGCTCCGAGCCCACCTCATCGCCCTGGCCGCCGCGGCTTTACGGGCGCCCCCGACGGCGACCCGTGCGATCGAGGGTTCTGGCGGCCTCGCTTGTCGCCGCGCTCCTCGGCCTCACCGCATCCGCCGCCGGACCCCCCTCCGCGTCGACCACACACCGAGGCAAGTCCGGGCCGAACCCGGCAAGCGCCGGTGCGGCCCCACAGGTGGCTCCCCTCACCTGGACCGCCAACTCCCACACCCGCGGACTCACCGGCTGCGGGGAAGAGTACGTCGTCGCCGAGCCGCCGCAGCAGGTTCCGCCGCCGCCGCACCCGGAGGACATCGCGGCGTGGGTCGCCTCCCAGCGGGCGGTGCACGGGGGCACCAGCGTTGTGCAGATCACGGTGCAGGGACGCGGCTCCGCCGCCGTCGTCCTGGAGGCCCTGCACGTGCGCGTGGTCAACCGTGCCGCCACCGCCGCCGACCGGGGCAGCGTCTACTCCCTGAGCGACGGCTGCGGCGCCAGCATCACACCCCGCTTCTTCTCCGTGGACCTCGACGCGCACCAGCCGCTGGCTCGTTCGATGCCTGGCGACAACGCGGCGGGCGCCAAGATCCCCGCGATCGACTTCCCCTACCAGGTGTCCCTGCAGGAGCCCGAAGTGCTGGTGGTCTCCGCGCTCAACGAGTCCTGCACCTGCGACTGGTACCTCAACCTCGAATGGTCGTCACAAGGCCGCACCGGCACGGTCCGCATCGACGACAACGGCCGTCCCTTCCGCAGCACCAGCACCAAAGCACTGCCGGGCTACCGGTACGACCGCGTGTATCACCAACCCGGTCGCTGGGTCCCGATCCCCGCCGCCGACATGTCGGACACCGGCAGCTGACGGAGCAAATGGCGTGCGCGGCAACCGCTGCGCCTGCGGGGTGCCTGCTGGTGCCTGTCTGGTTCACGGGAGTGGCACGAGGCCGTTTATAGGATCTCGGGTCCCTTTCCCTTGATGCCCTGGGTCGGGCCCCGCCGTCTCGGTGCACCGCGCAGTGGGGCCCGCCGGTGTCGGCCATCGGCGCGCTGCCGGTCCGCCCCCGGCACGAGCCGGAAGCGGACCAGGCGGAGCGGATGTGGCGTCAGCGGGTGCTCGTGCTGCGGATGTCCGTGACACCGCCGAACACCGGCTCCAGCCCCACGACGAGATCGGTCCTCACCGTCGGCGCCTCCCCGCCGCCGAAGTTGTGGGTGACGACGACGTCACGGCCGTTGCGACTCCCGCTCACCGTCCAGTCCATCGGGACGTTCTGGGCCCGCAGCACACCGTCCACCTTGTTCTTCTTCTCCCAGGCCTTCAGCCGCTCAGCGAAGGCGGGCGCCAGGTAGTGCGCACGCAACGCCCCGGCCAGCGCTGCGTCCGGGCCCTTCGGGTCGTCCTTCGCGTCGACGTACGCGCCGTAGAAGTCGGCGACCCGGGTGACCGAGTCACCGGTCCTGCCACTGACCGACCGCACCGCGGTGGACGCCTTCGCGGGGGCGCTGTTCGTCGTGCGGATGTCGATGATGTCGCCGGTCGGCTCCTGCTTCACGACGAACCTGGTCGTCGTCGTGGGGGACTCCCCGCCGCCGAAGGTCAGGGTGACGACGGCCTCAAGGCCGGTGGCGCCCTCGCTCACCGTCCAGTCCATCGGGACGTTCTGGGCCCGCAGCACACCGTCCACCTTGTTCTTCTTCTCCCAGGCCTTCAGCCGCTCAGCGAAGGCGGGCGCCAGGTAGTGCGCACGCAACGCCCCAGCCAGCGCTGCGTCCGGGGCCGCCGAGTCGTTCTTCGCGTCGACGTACGCGCCGTAGAAGTCGGCGACCTGGGTCACCACCTCACCGTTGAAGCCGTTGACAGACCGCACCGCGGTGGACGCCTTCGCGGATGTCTTGGCGGGGGCGGGACCGGTGGCCTGTGCCGTCACCTGCGTCGCCACACCGAGCCCGACGGCCAGAACAAGCCCGGCGGCGAGAGCCGCGCGGCGGCCCGGACGACGGCGTGCGTGGGTGTTGCTGCTCATGTCGTGTCTTCCTTCTCATCGTGATTCTTATGGGGTCGCTCCCGGCCGGCACCGGCCCGCGCCGACCCGCACCCGCTCGCCCGCCGAACGCGGGGTCGCCGGGCGCAGGATGCCGAACGCCGCGCGTCGGGCACCCGGGCACACGGACGCCCGGTACGCAGGCACATGGCGGGAGCCGTCACCAGCTGCTACCGGGGCCTTCGAATCGCCCCGGCCGGTGCGACACCCACAGCTTCGAAGACGCCGAGGACCCACCGCAACCACCACCGCCCAACCCGCAACGACGCAACCGTCTCACCCACCCTGAGCTGCGCGAACAAGCCCTGCCTGAGACGCCGTCCTGAGATGCCGGGAGACGCCGCCGCGCCGTCTCGGCCGACCAGACCCTGACCGTGCCTGGGTGCGAGGAGGTGCCCGATGCGTCTGATCGACCCTCCCGGTCACGTCCCACGGACAGCGAGGGTGCCGATCTTGGGCGGCTGGTCACAGCGCGCCGCAAGGGCAGTGAGCCGATACGGGCCGACGGCGAAGCAGCGGGCAGGCAGGCTCGCTGACTTCTTAAGCTGGGCGTGCTCCGACCTGGCCGGCAACACCATGCTTGGCGTGCTGGCCGAGTACGTGGTGGCCACGACGCTGGGCGCCGCCGCCGGTACCCGCACCGAATGGGACAGCGTCGACATCCGGACGCCCAAGGGGTGGCCCACCGAGGTGAAGTCGACGGCATACCTGCAGTCGTGGGCGCAACCCCGGCCGTCGCGACCGAGTTCAGCATCGCGGCGGCTTCCGGGTGGGACGCGCAGACCGACATCAGCTCGTCCGAGGCGCTCCGCCGCTCGGACCTATACGTCTCATGCCTGCTGCACCACCAGGACAAGCGAACCCTCGACACTCTCGGGGGTGTTGCGAAAGTCCTGGTCTCGCTGGGTCTGTTTTGCATAGGTGACGCCGTTGTCAGTGGTGGTGTGCATGATCGGCGCGTCAGCTCATCGCGGAAGTAGGAAGCGTCATGCCGATCACAAACCAGCAGGTGGCGGGACACGCGTTCCTGAGGTCGATGTACGACGACCCGCCGAGTTGATGAACAACCGCCAGGGTGCGCAACTCGGGCAATGGATCGAGCGTGTCCAAGCCGACGAGCTGCCGGCCCTGCACGGTTTCGTCTCCGGTCTCGGCCAGGACCTCGACGCGGTCGTCGCCTGGGTCAGCTCGCCCTACAGCGCCGGCGCCGTCGGGGGCCTCAACAACAAGATCAAGATGCTGAAGCGGCAGATGTTCGGCCGAGCCAACTGGCCTGCTCCGCAAACGAGTCCGCCTGACGGCCCGAGGGCGTTCATGATCGCGGTCGTGGCGCCCCTTCGTGGCCTCGGCACTAAAAGTGATCCAGAACCTGAAAGCGGACCCGGTCCTCGACTTGGAAGGTTGGCCCCCACTGCGTCAGTTGATGTTGGTCATTCCCCGGTGTTGGCTGCGGCAACCCGTCTGAGGTCGCGGCCGCGCATGCGGTAGCTGTCGCCCTTGAGTGAGATTGCTTCGGCATTCCCGCTGTCGCCGGCAGCGGCAACAACGATGGCGTCGTCAGTTGTGTGCATGGTCCGCAGGCGTGGGTTTCGGTGGGTCGGCGCTGGTGGCCGTCGGCACCGCGCGCCCGGACATCGGATAGGAGGCTGGAGGGGTCGGCATCGTGGTCCTGGTCGGCCAGCTGCTCTGGGGGCCTGGCCTGGTGCGCCTGTCCAGCCTGATGCGGGCGTGAAGGCCCGGCGCCTGGGCGGCCGTTGTTGGGGTGCGCGCTGCTGCGAGGCTGGGCGCTACCGGTAGTTCGTTAGATCCGGCGTTGGTGTGGGTTGACGGCAGGTCGGGTTGGTCGTAGGCCGGTGGTAGGAGTCAACTGCGTTGCCGGGGGCTGAAGATGACTGCTCGCCGTCCGTGTCCGCCCGCGCCGGGGCCGTTGGAGGAGTACGCGGCCCGGTTCGACGACCTCTTCTTCAGCCTGGCCCAGCGGCGGGGGTTTCGTGAGTACCTGACCGGACTGCTGGCGCCACGGGACCGGAACAAGACGATCACCTGCCTGGCGGGGGCGGAGCCGGCGGCGGGTGCGGGGATGCCGGGGGTGCAGCGGCTGCAGTTCTTCCTGTCCGAGTCCCCCTGGGAGGCCGATCAGGTCAACGACCGGCGGCTCGAGCTCCTGCGAGAGCAGCCGGCGACGGCTCCGCATGACGGTGGGGTCATCGTGATCGACGACTCCGGGGACCGCAAGGACGGCACGGCGACCGCGCACGTGGGCCGGCAGTGGCTGGGCCGGCTGGGCAAGACGGACAGCGGCATCGTCACGGTGACCACGGTGTGGACCGACGGCCGCGTGTACTACCCCCTGCCCGCGACTCCCTACACCCCCGCCCATCACTTTGCCCGCGGCCGGTCCGATCCGGCCTTCCGCACGAAACCGCAGTTGTCCGCTGCTCTCGCGGCCCGCGGAAAGGCGGCGGGCTTCGGCTGCCGGGCAGTGGTCGCCGACTGCGCCTACTCCGTCAGCGACGACTGGTACCTCGCACTGCGCGAGGCCGGCCTGGCCTACGTGGTCGCGCTCAAGCCGCACCGCGGCACCTGGGGTCCGGCCGACCAGCCGCACACCCCCATCGAAGCCGCCCACGCCCTGACCTGGCACGATGCCAAGCGTCCCGGCGACTGGAGGCCCGTGGAGCGTCACTTCCGCGACGGGCATACCGAGACCTGGTGGGCCACCGATGCCCGCCTGGGCGGATACGGCCCCGACTCACTCTGCCGCCTGGTCGTGGCCACCACCGACCCGGCCCGGCTGCCGGAGAAGGCCACCTGGTACCTGGCCACCAACCTGCCCCACCCCGACGCACCCCACGCCGCGACCAGCCCGCACCCGCCGGCCGACCTCGCCGAGATCGTGCGCCTCTACGGACTGCGGCCGTGGATCGAGCAGAGCTACAAGCAGATCAAGGACGAACTCGGCTGGGCCGACTTCCAAGTCCGCTCCGACCGCGCCATCCGCCGCCACCAGATCCTGGTCAACTGCGCCTTCTCCTTCTGCTGGGACCAATGGTTCGCCCCACCCGGACCCCTGGACGCCACCGCGCCCGACCCGTGCCCCAACCAGGGGCCAGAGAGGGGGACCAGTAGAACCCCACCCACCCCAACCGCCTTGCTGGCCCAGGGCCTTACGCGCCATCCGTTCCTGGCTCACCCCCGCCGTCACCCTCAACCGGTGGTGGCGAGCCTGGACGGACCAGGACCCACCCTCCGAGCTCCAGGCTCTGATCGACGCAGTCACCACCGGACACGGCATTGACCTCTACCGCCGAATTTAACGAACTACCGGTAGCTAGGTGTCCCAACTGGATGGCGAGGTTGTTCAGGCTCGTAGCGAGGTCGGGTCGGTGGGCTTCCGGCCGTATCTGGGCCAACTGGCGGCGGATCTCCACCGCTTCCTCGCTGGCGGCGAGTGCCTCGCGTGGCCGCCCCATCTTGCTTAGCCGGCCGGAGAGATTGGTCAGGCTCATGGCAAGATCCGGCCGGAATGCTTCGGGCTGCGCTGGCGTGAGATCCCGGCGGATTTCCACGGCTTCCTCGATCGCAGTGAGCGACTCCTCCCATCGCCCCAGGTTTCCCAAGTGGATGGAGAGGCTGTTCAGGCTCCCAGCGAGTTCGGGGCGGTGGGCGTCGGGCTGCGATTGGGCCAGTTCCCGGCGGATGTCGATGGCTTCGGTGATCGCGGCCAGTGCCTCGTCCCACCGCCCCATTTCTCCCAGCCGGTTGGAGAGGTTGTTCAGGGATCCTGCGAGGTCGAGCAGGTGGTTGGGATCGGCGTGGGCGCGGATGCGCTGGTGGTCGGTGATGAGTTGGGTGAGATCGGCGGCGCAGTGGGCAAGGTTGTGGCTGTTGGTAGGGAGCTCCTGTGCCAGCAACTCCAAGTCGGACAGGTCTTGTCGGGGCTGTCGATGATGTGCTTGAGGGCATCCAGAAGGGGTTGGGGTGCTTCCGTCTGGGTGGCCACGTTGATAGCCGGCACGGCGAGAGAATCGGCATGGAGTATGCACACAGCGGTCAGATGCGAGTCCAGGCGGTGGTGGAAGGGAAGCCCAGCGGCGCTATCTGGAGATCGTCGGCGCCATCGCCCTGGCCAAGAACGGCGAGAGGGTCATGCCCGTATCGCGGTGTGGGCCTGCCAGCCCTTCGGACCTGACCGGCTGTGAGGTCCGGCATGACCGCGCTCGCAGTGACCGAGGACGGCTCACTGTGGGTTCTGACCAACGGCCGCACCGGTTGCAGCGGGCCGACTTCCGGGAACCCGCCTGCACAGCAGACCGCGCGTCGGCTGATGTTCCTTGGCCCGCGGTCAGGCTCGGTCCCGCGGCATGCGCAGCGCGTTCGTCCAGAGCTTCGTGACGGTGTCGATCAGCGTGTCGAAGGGCAGGGATTCGCCCAGGGCGAAGGTCGCGTACGCGAGCCGGCTGACCATCGCGCTCAGGGCTCGTGCGGCGATCTCCGGGTCGAGCTCCGGGTCGGCGAGGCCCGACTGCTGGAGACGGGCGATGGCGGCGGCGCTGCGGTCGATGAATACGCGCGAGCGTTCCAGCCGTACGCGCACGAACTGCGGGTCGACGGCGGCGGCCTGTTCCATGGCGGCCATCAGGCCGGCGTTGCGGCGATAGGACTCCAGATAGGCGCGGTTGGCGTCCTCGACGCCTCGCCACAGGTCCTTGCGCTCGCCGTCGCTCTCGTCACCGCCGTCGCTGACTCCTGCGTGCAGCATCTCGTCGTGCAGCCGCGCGAGGACGGCGGCGAACACGTCCTCTTTGGATGAGAAGTGTGTGTAGAAGCTGCCGGTGGCCACTTTCGCCTCGGCTGCGATGTCGACGATGCGGGCGTCCAGATAGCCGTCCCGCTCGAAGATCCGCCGGGCCGCGGTCACCAGGCCGTCGCGGGTGCGCATGCCGCGCCGAGTACGTGTCCCGGCCGGCTGGGGCTGCGTGGGCTGTCCGGTTCCAGGGTCGGGGGAGAGCATGTGCGCATCCTAGCCCACTATTGAATCCGAATCCGGATTCAAGTACGTTCCGGTCATGGACAACACCACCGCTGCCACGTCCTGGAATCTGCTCATCCGCCGCGACGGCCTGTCCACCGCGGAGCTCGCCGACGCCCCCGTCCCCCAGGTGCGGGACGGCGAGGCGCTGCTGCGCGTCGACCGGGTCGGCCTGACCGCCAACAACGTTACCTACGCCGCGCTCGGCGACGCGTTCCGCTACTGGGAGTTCTTCCCGGCGCCCCGCGCCGGCTGGGGCATCGTCCCGCTGTGGGGTTTCGCCGACGTCGTCGCCTCCCGGGTCGAGGGCATAGAGACCGGCAGCCGCTACTACGGCTACTTCCCGTCGGCGAGCCACCTGCTGGTCCGCCCCGACCGAGTCGACGAGCGCGGCTTCCGCGAGGCCAGTTCCCATCGCGTGCCGCTGCCCCGGCCGTACAACGCCTACGCCCTCACTACCGGCGACATCGCCTACGAAGCCGACCGGGAAGACCTTCACGTTCTGTTCCGCCCGTTGTTCTGGACCTCGTTCATGCTGGCCGACTGGCTCGTCGACAACGCCTTCCTTGGTGCGAAGACCGTCGTCTTGTCCTCCGCGTCGAGCAAGACGGCCTACGGCGCCGCCCACCTGCTGAAGGGGCAGGGGTGTGAGGTGGTCGGCCTGACCTCCCCGCGCAACCTGGCCTTCACCGAGGGCCTCGGCTGCTACGACCGGGTGCTGACCTACGAGGACGTCTCCGGGCTCCCGCGCACTCCGACGTTGTACGCCGACTTCGCGGGCGACGCGCAGCTGTCCGCCCGGCTGGGCGCTCACCTGGGTGACTTGATGGTGCACGAGGTGGTCGTCGGGATCACCAACCAGGAACCCGCGCCCGCCGGCACCCTCGCGGAGACGGGGCCGGCCATGTTCTTCGCCCCCGACCAGATGCGCAAGCGCATCGGCGACTGGGGACGGGAAGGGCTGGACCACCGGTTCGCCGACGCGTGGAAGGAATTCCTGCCGGTGGCCGAGGGGTGGGTCGACATCGTGCACAGCAGCGGCCCGCAAAGCCTGAAGCGGGTCTGGCACGAGGTCCAGTCGGGGCGGACCTCGCCGCGCACCGGCCACATCATCACCCCGTAACCCTGGCGGTCCCGCTCGACGTGCGCCCATCGCGCACGGCCGCGCTCCGCCCCCCCGAAAAGTCCCGCATGCCGGTCATTCGTTGTACGGCCAGGCGTCGTTAGGTTCACCGGAGCACGAGGTGCTCTCGGAACTCGGGCGGCAGCTAGCAACCTCCGTCGTTGCCGAGTCGGCGCGATCCGCTCGTCGTCTGCGGCACGCTGCACTGCTAGTACGGCACGACGGATGAACAACCCGGACCCGGACGACGACGGCTGGACGGAAGTCTCCCAAGGAGCCTTCGCGGACCTGGGAGGCCTGCTCGCCTCCCTCGGTCCCGGCCGTGACGCCGCGGTGGTCACGTCTGGAGGAGTCCTGGCCGCGCTGCGCGGCAGGCACCTCGGCGCATCGGCCGCGGGGACCGTCGGCCTCAACCGGGTCGCGGTGAACTCCGTCGTGACCGCGCTCGTAGCCGCGGATCCGGCATCAGCCTGCTTGCCTTCAACGGCCACTCCCACTTCACCGGGGAACGCCGGGACCTGCTGCCCTACCGCTGAAGGGCAGGATCCGTTCTGGGCGTGTAGCACCCGTCACTACCCACCCATGACATACCTACCAGTCGGTACCCTCCGTGTGGACCGTGAACGACAGGAGCCGTGATGTCTGCGACCAATCGCCAGATCCGTCTGGCCGCTCGTCCCCTGGGCGATGTGAAGCCCGAGGACTGGGAGCACCGTTCAGAGCCTGTGCAGGAGCCGGGTCCGGGCCAGTTCGCGGGCCGGACCCGGGTCATCTCGCTGGATCCGGCGATGCGGGGCTGGCTGGACGACCGTCCCTCCTATTCTGCCGCCGGTGGGCATCGGTGAGGTGATGCGGGCCGGGTCGGTGATCGAGGTCACCGCCTCGAACCACCCCGACTACCGGCCGGGCGATCATGTAGTGGGCACGTTCGGTGTCCAGGAGTACGTGGTCAGCGACGGCAGGGGCGCCTTGAAGATCGACACCTCGCTCGCGCCGCCCTCGACCTTTCTGGGCGCGCTCGGCATGCCCGGCATGACCGCCTACTTCGGCCTGCTCGATGTCGGGGCGCTGAAGGACGGCGAGACCGTGGTGGTGTCGGGGGCGGCGGGTGCGGTGGGCACCATGGTGGGGCAGATCGCGAAGGCCAAGGGCTGCCGGGTCGTGGGCATCGCCGGAGGACCGGAGAAGTGTGCGCTGCTCACCGACGAACTGGGCTTCGACGCGGCGATCGACTACCGCGCCGAAGATGTGCGCAAGGCGCTGCGCCGGGAAGCCCCCGACGGCATCGACGTCTACTTCGACAACGTCGGAGGGGACATCCTCGACGCTGCCCTGACCCGGCTGGCGATGCGCGCACGCGTGGTGGTCTGCGGCGCGATCAGCCAGTACAACAACGCCACCCCCGTCCAGGGCCCCTCCAATTACCTGACGCTGCTGGTGCGTCGGGCGCGCATGGAGGGCTTCGTCGTCTTCGACTACGCCAAGCAGTACGCCGGGGCCGCGCAGGAGATCTCGGCCTGGATCGCGGACGGCCGTATCAAGGTCAAGGAACACGTGGTGAGAGGCACCGTGGACGACTTTCCCGAGACGCTGCAGATGCTCTTTCGCGGCGAGAACGTCGGCAAACTCGTGCTGGAGCTGGCATGACCGCCACCGGGGCCCTCCGTGGAGGGCAGACGGCCGGCGCCGCGCTTGCGGGCAAGGTGGCGATCGTCACCGGCGGTGCCAGCGGACTCGGCCGGGCCACGGCACTCGCGCTGGCACGGGCCGGGGCGCGGGTGGTCGTCGCCGACGTCGACGCGCGGGCCGGCCGCGAGGTGGCCGACCTGGTCGGCGGCGCCTTCCGTGCCTGTGACGTGTCCGACCTGGACGCCAACCGTGCGCTGGTGGACTTCGCTCAGGAGGAGTACGGCGGTGTCGACATCGCACTCCTCAACGCGGGCGTCATGACCGGTTGTGGGGTGGGTGAGGACTTCGACCTGGCGCGCTATCGCCGGGCGATGGGCGCCAATCTCGACGGTGTGGTGTTCGGCACGCATGCGGTGCTGCCGGCGCTGCGGGTCCGCGGTGGCGGGGCGATTGTGGCGACCGCGTCCCTGGCGGGCCTGGCGGCGGTGCCGCTGGATCCGCTGTATGGGGCCAACAAGCACGCGGTGGTGGGGCTGGCGCGCTCGCTGGGGCCGGCTCTGGCGCCGGACAACGTGCGCTTCAACGCCGTCTGCCCCGGGTACGCCGAGTCGCGGATCATCGATCCGCTGCGCGGCATGCTGTCCAAGCAGGAAATGCCGATCATCCCGGCCGAGGTGGTGGCGGACACGGTGCTGCGGATCGTCACCGGCGACGGTGCGGGGGAGTGCTGGTACGTCCAGCCGGGCCGCGAATCGGAACCGTTCCGCTTCCGCACCGTCCCCGGCCCGGGCAAGCTCGCCGGCATCTGAGAAGACTCGCGGCAGCCCGTAGCCGCCACGGGCTGCCGAGCCGTCTGGCCGAGCCCCGGCCGCTCTGGACGGACGGGAAGACCGACCTTCGACAGGCGACCTCGGGGATGCCACTACTGCCCCAGGGGAGCCAGTTCACGCTCGCCTTCGCCATCGCCGGAGGGCATTCGGCCTGGTGATCGCCGTTGCCCCGTCGAATCAAGTCCGCGCACACGCCTCGTACGCTCGTCCTGAGGAAGGTCAAGAGCAGTTCTCAGGCCGTCCACCATCAGCCGTCCGGCTGACCCCGCAGCTTCTTCGAAAGGCATGTCACGATGACCACGGCCGACCACGCCGATCGCGCATCCGTTGTCACCCCGGTCGATCACCGCACGGCGGTAGCGGCGGAGACCGCGCGGTTCGTCGCCGCGGTCAAGGACGCCGACCTGGCGACAGCGGTGCCCAGCTGTCCTGGCTGGACGCTGGCCGACCTGGTCAAGCACACCGGCAGCGTCCAGCGCTGGTTCTCGGTCCTGCTGCAGGCGCGGATCCAGG
This sequence comes from Streptomyces cinnabarinus, assembly GCF_027270315.1. Lineage (NCBI taxonomy): Bacteria > Bacillati > Actinomycetota > Actinomycetes > Kitasatosporales > Streptomycetaceae > Streptomyces > Streptomyces cinnabarinus. The sequence continues at coordinate 9,121,162 of NZ_CP114413.1, forward strand.
AGCCTCCGCGCACGCGGGAGGTGGACCTGCGGCTCCCGGACCAGGAGGACGGATACCCCGACTGGCTGGCCGAGAGCGCGACCGTGGCCGCGGACGCCTTCGCCGCCACCGATCCGGACCTGCCGATGTGGGCATGGGGCGTTGACCAGCACGCCCGCTTCTGGGCCCGACGCATGCTCTTCGAAACGCTCCTGCACCGCGCCGACGCCGAGCTCGCCCTCGGCCTGCGGCCCGCGATCGACCGCACCCTCGCGGTCGACGGGATCGACGAGTTCCTCGTCAACCTGCCCTTCGCCACGTTTTTCGCCCCGAAGGTGGCCAACCTGCGCGGCCCCGACCAGACCATCCGCTTCCGCACGACCGACGGAGACGACGCCTGGCTCGTTCGCCTGCGGCCCGACGGTTTCGGACTGGACACGTCCAACCCGGCCGCGGAAACCGCTGACGCGACGGTCACGGGAACCGCGGCCGACCTGCTCCTGCTCGTCTACGGCCGCCTGGCCTACGGGACAGAGGGCCTCGCTCATGCGGGGGACGAGCACCTGCTGGCCCACTGGTTCGCCAACTCCGCCTTCTGAGGCCGTGCATGGCCGCCAGTTCCAGCGGATGAAGCACGAGGCGGAGGGGCAAGAGCCCGGTCAGCCGACCTTGAGGAGGCCGGCTTCGACGACGGCGCGGCCGAAGGGGCTCGCGAGTTCGGCGAGACGCTCGCAGTCGGCGTCACCGAGGGCGGCGTAGGCGGGAAGGGCCAGGTGGTCGGTGCGGTCCTCGATGTGCCGGCGCAGGGTCGGGCCTTTCGGGCTGAGCAAGTCTCCGTCGAGGAGCCCTTGCTTGCGCAGGCGCTCCGAGGCGGCGGACCACTCCTCCTCGGGCCATGCGCGGCTGGCTTTGAGGAAGTCGACGGGTACGTCACCGGTGGCGGCGTGCAGGATCAGGGCCTCCAGGCCGCCGACGCCCTCGCTCAGCAGGCACGCGACATGGCCGTCTCCGCGGAACTCCCGGAGCAGTGTCTGGGCGTGCCACAGCTGCAGTACCGGCTCCTCCGGCCAAGGCAGTGCGGCATGCGTGGCAAACAGCGGGCGACCCTGCGCGTGTTCGCAGGCCGCCTCGGCGGCCGACGGGTCAGCGCCAGCACCTCCTCCAGGTCGGGCAGCTCGTGGATGCCCGCCCGTCGCAGGGGCTTTGCCCGCCGCGGCATACCGGGCGTCCAACACCTGCTGCGGGGGCGTGGTGTCCCAGGCCCCGTCGACCGCCTTCCGTACGAATTCGGGGTGGAAGTTTTAGAAGGTCGAGATAACCAGCTCGGCGGATGCCGGGCCGAACGCGGCGGTCCGGGAGGTGAAATAGCCAGCCCGGCCGCTCAGGCCGAGGTCCGCGTACCGTCGCCTTGCCTCGGGGACGAAGTAGATCATGGCGTGGACGGGCTCGAGGCGGCGCCAGGCGGCACGCGCAGTCTCCATGGGGGTCACCTTCTCTGAGGGTCGGCGACAGCGTTCTCGCTGCGGGTTCAGTGCTTCCCGTGCGCTCGGAGATGGTCGAGCAGCAGGTGGCTCAGCGTTTCGGGCGCCTCCTCAGGGATCCAGTGGCTGACGCCCTGGAGAGTCTCGAATCGGTACGGCCCGTTCACCCATCGCTCCGTCTCCTGCGCGGCTGCCGGGCCGAACGCGCTGTCGTCCGTGCTCCAGACGTACAGCGTGGGGACGCCGATGACGCCGATCGCGCGTTCGGGGCGGTCGGCCCTGTACCAGTTCAGCGCGGCGGTGAGAGCGCCCGACTGGGACAGGTGGCGCACGTAGGCGTCCGCACTGTCTCGCGGGACCTTTCCGGCGTAGAAGTCGCGAAGCTCTCGGGCATCGTCGGCGAGCATGCGCTCCTCGGTCGCGGGATCCTTCCGCCAGTCGATCATGTAGTGAGAGCGTCGGCGCTGATCCTGGTCGGTGCGCAGGGTGGTGGCCAGGGCGCCGGGGTGCGGGGTCGAGACAACTGTCAGGGTGCGTACGCGGCCGGGGTGGGCGTCCGCGGTCCACCAGGCCGCCGCGCCTCCCCAGTCGTGGCCGACCAGGTCGAACGTCGTCCAGCCCAGTTCCTCCGTGATCGAGACGACGTCGTCGACGAGAAGGCTGATGCGATAGTCCTCGGGCTGCTGTGGGCGGGCGCCGGGGGAGTACCCACGCTGGTCGGGTGCCACCACCCGGTAGCCGTCTGCGGCCAACGCCTCGATCTGCCGCCGCCATGCCAGGCCGGTCTGCGGGAAACCGTGCAACAGCAGCACCGGGCGGCCCTCGGGCGGACCGGCCGCGATCGCATCGAACACGCCCGCACCTGTCGTGATGCTCAGGTGAGTCACGATCCACCCCTTCGTACCGACTGGTCGGTACCCTTCAGGCAAGGGGGCGGCATGTCAAGACCTGGCGGCTATTGAAGCTGACGTCGAATTCAATTATAACCGGGTCCGAAGGCCGACCCCTGTCACCCCAGTTGGTGTTCGGCACCGCCTACCGGCAATCGAGCCCGGCCCACGGAGCTCGGAGTTCCGCCCCGGAGTCCCCCGGACAAACCGGACCAACGGCAAACAGTGAGGCGACATGAGGGAAGCAGTCATCGTTTCGACGGCACGGACGCCGATCGGAAAGGCGTACCGCGGCGCGTTCAACGACACTCAGGCGCAGGAACTTGCCGCCCACGCCCTTGCGTACGCGGTGCGGCGCGCCGGGCTCGAGGGCGGCGAGGTCGAGGACGTCGTCTTCGGCTGTGCCGTGCAACAGGGGTCCTCCGGTTTCAACGTGGCGCGTCAGGCCGCTCTGCGGGCCGGACTTCCTGATGCCGTGTCGGGGATGACGATCGACCGGCAGTGTTCGTCGGGCCTCATGGCCATCGCGACGGCCGCCAAGCAGATCGTCACGGACGGCATGCAGGTCGCTGTCGGCGGCGGTGTCGAGTCGATCTCCCTCGTGCAGAACGACCACATGAACACCCACCGCATGACGGATCCCTGGCTGGTCGAGCACAAGCCGGGCATCTACCTGCCGATGCTGCACACGGCGGAGATCATCGCCGAACGCTACGGCGTGAGCCGGGAGCGCCAGGACGAGTTCGCGCTGCTGTCGCAGCAGCGCACCGCGGCGGCGCAGGAGGCCGGCCGGTTCGACCAGGAGATCGTCGCGCTCGACAGCGTCAAGAAGGTCCAGGACAAGCAGTCCGGGGAGGTGCGGGACGAGGCCGTGACCCTGACCCGGGACGAGGGCAACCGCGCGTCGACGACGCTCGAAGGACTGGCCGGATTGGCGCCGGTGCTGCCCGACGGTCAGGTGACCGCGCATTCCAGCGTCACGGCGGGCAACTCCTCGCAGCTGTCGGACGGGGCCTCGGCGTCGGTACTGATGGAGTCGAAGGAGGCCGAGCGCCGCGGGCTGGAACCGCTGGGCGTCTACCGGGGGATGACCGTTGCCGGTTGTGCGCCGGACGAAATGGGCATCGGGCCGGTGTTCGCCATCCCGAAGCTGCTGAAGCAGCACAATCTCACCATCGACGACATCGGCCTGTGGGAACTCAACGAGGCGTTCGCTTCCCAGGCGCTGTACTGCCGGGACGAACTGCACATCGACCCGGAGCGGTTCAACGTCAACGGCGGTGCCATCTCGGTCGGTCATCCCTACGGAATGACCGGTGCCCGGCTGGTGGGGCATGCCCTCATCGAGGGCAAGCGCCGGGGCGCTCGGCATGTCGTGATCTCAATGTGTATCGGCGGCGGAATGGGCGCGGCCGGACTGTTCGAGGTCGCCTGAGGTGTGGCGCGTGACGGACAAAGCGCGAGCCGCCGTCCTCGTGGACTTCGGCGGGGTCATCACCTCCAGTGTGCTGCGGGCTTTCACCGACTTCGGCGCCTCGCTCGGCGGCGACCCGCGCCTGCCGTTGGACCTCCTCAGCCGGGACGAGGCATCGCGCACCCTCCTGGCCGACCACGAATGCGGCCGTATCGACGCCGCAGCCTTCGAGCGAGGATTCGCCGAACGGCTCCGTGCCCACGGCGCCGACGTGGCGGCCGAGGGGCTTACGGCCCGTATGCAGGCGGGCATGTCGATCGACCGGGACATGCTCGCGCTGCTCGGTGATCTCCGAGCCGCCGGCCGTCCCGTCGCGCTCGTGTCCAATTCGTTCGGCACCGGGACCTACGACGGTGTCGACCTCGCAGCCGTCGCCGATGTGGTCGTCATTTCGTCCGAGGTCGGCATCCGCAAGCCTTCCCGGCGGATCTACGCGATCGCATGTGAGCGACTCGGCGTCGACCCCGAGGAGTCAGTCATGATCGACGATCTGCAGCAGAACCTGGACGGAGCGGCACGGATCGGAATCGGGGGCGTACTGCACACCAGCGCCGCCGATACCAGCCGCCAACTCGCCGAACGCTTCGGAATCACCGCCTGACGATCCACCGACGGGCGCGGTGTGGCCGGTGATCCGGCCACACCGTCCGAGGACTCGACGCCGAAACCAGGCCAAGTCAACTCATCGACAAGGGTGCGACCCACACCATCAGCTGCTCACCTTCCGGAAGGCACCGCTCATGACCAGCGTCTTCGATCCCGTGCGCCGCCACGCGGCCGCCACCCCCGACAACATCGCCCTGCGCGGTGGCACGGATGAGTGGACTTACCGTCAGTTGCACGACGCGAGCGTGGGATACGCGGGTGCCTTGGCCGCCGCGGGTCTGTCTCCCGGGGACCGGGTGCTGCTCGCCGCGCCGTCGGTGCCCGAGTTCGTGGTGGCTTACCTCGGGATCCAGGCCGCGGGCTGCGTCGTGGTGCCGGTCAACACGATGTGCACCCGGGCCGAGGCCGAGTATGTCCTCGGCGATGCCGGGTGCTCCTTGGCGATCGCATGGCACGCCCTCGGTCCAGCCGTCGCCGAAGCGGCCGCGGCACTCGAGGTGCCCTTCTGGGCGCTGTCCCCGGGCGTCACGGTCAGCGGTGCGGCCCCTGCCGACGCCGTCGACCGGGACCGTGACGAGACCGCGGCCATCCTGTACACCTCGGGTACGACAGGGCGGCCGAAGGGGGCTCAACTCACGGTCGGCAACCTGTTGTCCGCCGGGGAGATCGGCGCCGAGTGCAGTCGCGCATCGAGCGCCGACCGTATCGGCACAGGACTCCCGCTGTTCCACGTGTTCGGCCAGGCCTCGGTTCTGATGGCGGCCCTGACCGCGGGCGGCTCGATGTCGTTGCTGGCCCGGTTCGACCCCGCGTCGATGCTGGAGATGCTGCGCCGCGACCGGCTCACCATCATGGCTGGCGTGCCGACCATGTGGAACGCGATGCTGCACGCGGCGGGCGACGCGAGCCCGGCGGACTTCGCCCAGCTCCGTGTCGCCGTCTCCGGCGGTGCGTCGCTGCCCGGCGAGATCGCCCGCGCCTTCGAGGCCCGCTTCGGCTGCACCATCCTCGAGGGATACGGGCTCACCGAGACCACCGCGTTCGGCACCTTCAACGACATCGACCGAGGCGCAAAGACCGGCTATACCGGCCGGGCGGTCCCGGGACTGCAGGTCCAGGTGCGGGACGGCGACGGCAACGAGTGCCCGCCCGGCACCGTCGGTGAGGTCCACATCAAGGGGCCCACAGTGATGCGCGGCTACTGGAACCGCCCCGCGGACACCGCCGCGGCCATCTCACCGGACGGCTGGCTCCGGACCGGCGACCTCGGCGAAACCGACACGGACAGCGACCTGCGCATCGTCGACCGCATCAAGGACCTGATCATCCGCGGCGGCTACAACGTCTACCCCGGTGAGGTCGAGGAAGTGCTCTACGACCACCCCGACATCGTCGAAGCGGCCGTCATCGGCGTTCCCGACGACCACTACGGCGAGGAGGTCGCCGCGCTCATCGCGGCCCGGCCCGGTTCGGGGCTCGGTGCCGCCGAGGTGTCGAGCTGGGCGCGAGAGCGTCTGTCCGCCTACAAGATCCCGCGCATCGTCCGGTTCGTCGACGCGCTGCCCAAGGGACCGTCGGGGAAGATCCTCAAGCGGGCCATCGACCGTAGCGCTCTGACCCGCGACGCCGCCTTCGGTGACGTTGCCGCCGGTCGCCAATGAGCCTCGCCGACCAGGCCATCAACCGGTCCCGCCCGCCCTTGGGAGTTTGTGACCATGGCGTCGGATTCAAGTAAAGTCCGGGGAATGGACACCACTGCGCCCGAGGAGACCGACACCGAGCAGGCACCGCCGGTGGCGCCCTTCTCGCAACTTCGCGAGCCGCCCACGACGCAGCGCGGGGCGCGGACACGGGCCGCCCTGGTGAAGGCCGCGCGCAAGGTGTTCGAACGGGACGGCTACCTCGACACTCGCCTGACCGACATCACCAAAGAAGCTCGGTGCGCGGCGGGGTCCTTCTACACCTACTTCTCCAACAAGGAAGAGGTGCTTGCCGCCGTCCTGCTGGAGGCGCAGGAGGACATGATGCATCCCGGCATGGGTCGGGTGGAGGGCACCGACGATCCCTATGCAGTACTCGAGGCGAGCAACCGTGCCTATCTCGCGGCGTACAAACGGAACGCCAAGCTGATGGCGCTGCTGGAGCAGGTGGCCCAAGTGGAGCCGGAGTTCCGTGAGTTCCGAAGGCGGCGTGGAGACGCGTTCATCCGCCGTAACGCCCGTGGCATCGCCGACCTGCAGGCGCGGGGCGTCGCAGACCGTGAGGTCGATCCGATGATGGCGTCCCGTGCGCTGTCGGGAATGGTCAGCGGCATGGCCTACAACGCCTTCGTGCGCAGTGACGGGCAGGAAGAAGAAGGTACGCCGGTGGATTTCGAGGAGCTCGTGGCCACGGTCACCCGGCTCTGGGCGAACGCTCTCCGGTTCCCCGGCCACCGCTGATCCGTCGGCCTCCTAGCCGCTCATCCCCCTGAGGTTGGGCGGCTTTCTCATGGGGTTTCGTGTGGGCAGCGCTTGAACTTGACGTCGGATTCAATTATACAGATCGGAGCATCGCAGGCCCCGTCAACGGAGAGGGTTGCCGTGAACGTCGCACAAAGAGTCGCCATAGTCACCGGTGGGGGTGGCGGCATCGGAAGCGCGCTGGTCGCGCGGCTCGTTCGCGAGGGTGCCCGGGTCGTCCTCGCGGACCTCGACGCGGAGGCCGCGCGGGCGGTGTCGGAGACAGTCAACGCCGATCATCCGGGAAGCACCGTCAGTGCCGGCGCGGACGTGTCGGACACCGAGCAGATCCAGCAGTTGGTCGACCTGGCGGAGAGCGCCTTCGGACCGGTCGATTTCTACTTCGCGAACGCGGGTATCGGCGGCGCGCTCGGCCTCGACGTGAGTGAGCAGGACTGGGACCGCTCGATCGACGTCAACCTGCGAGCCCATATCCGTGCGGCAAGGCTGCTGGTACCGCAGTGGCTCGAGCGCGGTGAGGGCTACTTCGTCAGCACCGCTTCGGCGGCCGGACTGCTCACCCAGGTCGGCTCCGCCACGTACGCCGTCACCAAGCACGCGGCCGTCGCCTTCGCCGAGTGGCTGAGTGTCACCTACGGCGATCGCGGGGTCCGGGTCAGCTGTCTGTGCCCGATGGGCGTGAACACCCCGATGCTGACGGCAGGGGAGGACTCCGGGGACGCACTGGGAAGAGCCGCGACGCGGGCCGTCACCTCCGCCGGAGACGTCCTGGAGCCGGCCGAAGTCGCCGACGCCGTCCTGACCGCCATCGAGGACGAGCGCTTCCTCGTCCTGCCGCATGAAGACGTCCTCGAGATGTACCGGCACAAGGGCTCGGACTACGACCGGTGGCTGCGCGGTATGCGCCGGTACCAGAGCTCCCTGCAGGCGCAGGCATGACCGGCGCGCCGGGCGAGCTCGTCCTCGCCGAACACCGAGGGCCGGTGCTGGTCCTCACGTTCAACCGGCCCGCCAAGCTGAATGCCTGGACCGACGAACTCGAGGACCGCTATTTCGCGCTGCTCGACGCCGCCGAGGACGACCCGGACGTACGCGCCGTCGTGGTCACCGGCGCGGGACGCGGATTCTGCGCCGGAGCCAACCTGCAACGGCTGCAGGCGATCGGCGAAATCTCCGAAGTCTCCGAGGCCGACCGGGCACGGCGCCGCCCGCGGGACATTCCGCGGACCCTGCGCAAACCGCTGATCGGAGCGATCAACGGGGTGGCCGCCGGCCTGGGCATGGTGGAGGCGCTGTACTGCGACCTTCGCTTCGGCTCGCCCTCGGCCCGGTTCACCACGGCCTTCGCGCAGCGCGGGCTGATCGCCGAGTACGGAATCTCCTGGCTGTTGCCCCGGCTGGTGGGGCGCAGCCGGGCCGCGGATCTGCTGCTGTCGAGTCGCATGGTGGATGCCGAGGAGGCCTTCCGTATCGGACTCCTCGACCACCTGGTCCACACCGGCAGCGTGGTGGATGCCGCTGTGGCGTACGCCGCCGATCTGGCTGGGCGCTGCTCCCCGGCCTCCATGGCCACCATCAAGAGCCAACTGAGCAACGACGCGGACGGCACCTACGCCGATTCCGTGACCCGTGCGGAAAGCCTCATGTTCCAGGCTTTCCGCGGGGCCGACGTCATCGAGGGCGTGGCCAGCCATCTGGAGAAGCGCCCGCCCAACTTTCCCTCCCTACCCTTCAGGAGTTCGGATGTCCCTGTTTGAGATGTCGGACCGCGCCAAGAAGTACCGGGCGGATCTGCTCGAGTTCATGGAGGAGCACATCTACCCCGCCGAGGCGGTGTACGACGAGCAGATGCGCGCGTCGGGCGACCCGCACTTTCACCCGCCGATCCTCGAGGAACTCAAGGCGGAGGCGCGCAGGCGTGGACTGTGGAACCTCTTCCACCCGCACCCCGAGTGGGGCCCCGGTCTGACGAACCTCGAGTACGCGCCGCTGGCGGAGATCATGGGCCGCAGCCACATCGCCTCCGAGGCGTGCAACTGCAACGCGCCCGACACCGGCAACATGGAGGTGCTCACCCTCTTCGGCACCGACGAGCACAAGGAGAAGTACCTCAAGCCGCTGCTCGACGGAACGATGGCCTCGGCCTTCGCGATGACCGAGCCGGCCGTGGCCAGCTCCGACGCCACAAACATCGAGCTGCGCATGGAGCGCGACGGCGACCAGTACGTGCTCAACGGCCGCAAGTGGTTCGCCTCGAACGCGATGCACAAGAACTGCAAGGTGCTCATCGTGATGGGCAAGACCGACCCCACGGCGGCCCCGCATCGCCAGCAGTCGATGATGGTCGTCCCGATCGACGCCCCCGGTGTCACCGTGGTCCGCAACCTCCCGGTGTTCGGGTACGCGGACCGCGAGGGCCATGCGGAGATCATCTTCGAGAATGTCCGGGTGCCGGGCAAGGACGTGCTCAAGGGCGAGGGCGAGGGCTTCGCGATCAGCCAGGCCCGGCTCGGGCCCGGCCGTATCCACCACTGCATGCGGGCCATCGGCGCGGCCGAGAGGGCGCTGGAACTGATGTGCCGGCGCGCCCAGTCACGGGTGACCTTCGGCAGCCCGGTCGCCGAACGGTCCAACATCCAGGACTGGATCGCGGAAGCGCGGATCGACATCGAGATGATCCGCCTGCTCACGCTCAAGGCCGCGTACCTGATGGACACGGTCGGCAACAAGGAAGCGCGCACCGAGATCGCGGCCATCAAGGTGGCCGCCCCCGACATCGCGTTGAGGATCGTCGACCGCGCGATTCAGGTGCACGGGGGAGCGGGAGTGACCGACGACTTCCCCTTGGCGCTGATGTACGCGCATCTGCGGACGTTGCGGTTGGCGGATGGTCCCGACGAGGTCCACAAGCGGGCCATCGCCAAGCAGGAACTGCGGCGGTACCGCGACGCGGCGACGGTGGCGGTGAGCTGAGATGGCAGGACTCGATCTCACCGGTCGCACCGCCATCGTCACCGGGGCCTCGCGCGGCATCGGGCTGGCCATCGCCCAGGCCATCGCGGAGGCCGGCGGAAACGTCGTCCTCACCTCCCGCTCCCAGGAGGCGGCGGACGCCGCCGCGGCCCAGGTCAAGGGGACAGCGATCGGCGTCGGTGCGCACGCGGTCGACGAAGGGGCGGCCCAGCGCTGTGTGGATCAGACGCTCGAACGCTTCGGCAGACTGGACATCCTCGTCAACAACGCGGGGACCAACCCGGCCTTCGGGCCGGTCATCGACCAGGACCACGGCCGGTTCGCGAAGACCTTCGACGTGAACCTGTGGGCGCCCGTCCTGTGGACGGGTCTGGCCACCCGGGCCTGGATGGGGGAGCACGGCGGGGCGGTCGTCAACACCGCGTCGGTGGGCGGTCTGGCCTCCGAGGCGAACATCGGGTTGTACAACGCGTCGAAGGCCGCGCTGATACATCTCACGAAGCAGCTGGCCCTGGAGCTCTCGCCGAAGGTCCGCGTCAACGCGGTGGCACCGGGCGTGGTGCGCACGAAGCTGGCTGAGGCTCTGTGGAAGGAGCACGAGGAGGAGGTGTCCGCCTCGGTGGCGCTGGGCCGCATCGGGGAGCCTGCCGACATTGCCTCCGCGGTGGCGTTCCTGGTCTCGGATGCCGCGAGCTGGATGACCGGCGAGACGATGGTGATCGACGGCGGGCAACTGCTCGGTGACGCGCTCCCGTTCAGGCAGGGAGTCGGCATCGGTGTCTAGCGCGGACATCGTCGGAATTGACGCTGGGGCGCTGGGCCGCTGGTTCGCCGCCCTCGGCGTCGACTTCGCGGGGACCTTGGCCGTCGAGCGGATCTGGCTGGGCCAGTCGAATCTGACGTATCTCGTACGGGATCAGGACGGCCGCAGTTGGGTGTTGCGGCGCCCACCGGTGGGTCGCCTGCTGGCGTCGACGCCCAACGTGGCCCGCGAGGCGGCCGAGATCGGTGTGTCCGAACCCTCCATTCACGGAAGCAGCGTGGCCGGATGCTCGAGCTGCGCACTGCGCGGGCGAAGGGCCAGCCGCCCGATCGAGGCGGACACTTGAAGATCCCGGCCAGTGGTGGCGCAAGTCGCCCGAGGTCAGCGAGGTGTTGCCGCTGTCCCGCCTTGGCTGATCTGCGGACCGCATAAACGTGTGATGTCTGTGGCGTCGAACGTGGCCGAGTGTTGCTGTGTGACTGCTGCCTTCCTGACGGGCCCTGGGTATGGCAGAGATCAGCCGAGTTGGAGCAGTCAGTATCGCGCACGGCCATTTTCCGGTGGGTGAGCTGTGGGAGTCGGGGTTCGAGCGCAGGGAGAGTGCGGCGGCTCGGGCAACAACGGCTCGATGGGTAGTGTCCCTTGATGTGGTGTTGGGGATCAACTGGCGGGCGTGTTCGAAGTGTTGGGCAGCGCCGGGGCGCTTTCGCGGTAGATCTCACCCATGCTGCCTTCGGGGAGGTAGCGGCGGGGGAAGGCGATCCATTCCGTGCATCTCGAAGAGCACGGCGGTGACCAGCCGGATGAGCACGTCGTCGTTGGGGAAGACCTGGACGACGTCGATCCTTCGCTTGATCTCCCGGTTCACCCGTTCCAGCGGGTTCGTCGACTGGATCTTCGTCCAGTGCCTGGGCGGGAAGTCCGCGAAGGCGGTCAGGTCCTCCTTCGCCTCCAGGGGAGGCAAACGCGCCATGGTCGCGGTGATGCACAAACTCGCGATCGCGATCTGGTACGTGCTGCACGACAGGGTGCCCTACCGCGAACTCGGCGCCGACTACTTCACCCAGCGCGACCCCGAACGCGTCATGCGACGCATGACGAAGGAAGCCAACAGCCTTGGACTCATGATCCGCTTCGAGCCCGTCCCTACCGCTTGACCAGCATAGTTGCCGGGTCTTTCGTGTCAGGGCCACGTTCAGGTGTACGCCGACAGGCGCCGGTGAGGATGTAGAGGACGCGGGAACGACGGGGTACGAGCGCAGCCATGCCGGGCCGGTCGTCGTCGGCCTGCGGCGTGCGACGGGCTGGGTTTCGTGCTGGAAGAGGCGTGCGTAGTCGATGAGTTTGGTGGCGAGGCGTTCGCTGCTCATGGTGGTGCGGTCGGCTTCGATGAAGGCGCGGAGTTTGGGGCGTTGCTGGTCGTTGATGTGTGTGTAGTGCATGAGGGCGTCGGTGATGAGGCGTTCGCCTTCGCCGATGGGGTGGGCTGTTTCGGGGGGCCGGTCGAGGGGCCGTGTTCGCGCCCGTGTCGGCGGGCGTCGGTGCTGAAGGTCAGGTGGGTGCGGACGACGGTGAGGGTGTGGGCGGTTTTGAGTGAGGCTGTGGTGGTGATGGGGTGGGGCGAGCGTCCGCGCAGGGCGGGGAGGCGGCGGGTGTGGCGGGCGCCGTGGGGGGTGAGGTATCAGGCGTGGGTGCGTGGACGGCCCGGGTCCGGCAGCGGGGTGCGGTCGGCCTAGCCGGTGGTGCGCAGTGTTGAAGGGCCGTTGAGTACGGCGAGGAATCCGGCGACGACGGCTGAGACCGGCGCGGCGGACTGGACGTGTCGTTGGAAAGCCATGGCCCGGAAATCGTGGCACATCGCGTGTGCCCGGCCGCAGTTAGTTTTCTGCAGACCTTGTCCCGTGGGCCACGGTGGCAGCAAGATCCAGGAGTGATCCATTTTGGGGAGGGGAAATCCTCAAGGGAGGCAACGCCTTCGTTCCGACGGTGCCGCTGAGGATCGCTGTGCGGAACGGGGTCGACGTCGCGGTCCTGCTGCTGACGGAGCAGGGCCGGGTCCGGGGGGGACGGCGACATCGTGTTCCACGGGGCACCGGTCCATCCTTCCGGTGCGGTGCGGCTGTTGGGGGAGGAGAGCGGCACGGTTTGGCTGGAGGCCGGGCTCACCGCGGTCGAGGGGGAGATCACCCGGGTTCTGGTGGTCGGGTCGACGCAGACCGGCGCGATGCGAGACGTGCCGGAGCTGTCGGTTGAGGCGTTCGCTCCGGACGGCACCTCGGTCGCGCGGTACGAGATGACGGACGCCGGCGGTGAGACGGCGACGGTGCTCGGGGAGCTGTACCGGCGGGCGGGAGGCTGGAAGTTCCGTGCGGTGGGCCAGGGGTACGTGAACGGTCTGGCCGGCCTGGCGACGGACCACGGCGTCGATGTCGCGGATCACGTCCCGGCCGCCCCTGCCCAGGCTCAGCCCGCGCAGGCGTTCCATCCGGCTCCGGTGCCTTTCCAGCCGCCGGCCGGGGCCCCGGCTCCCGTGCCTTTCCAAGCTCCTGCTCCAGGGACTCAGCAGCCCTCCGCGCCGGTGCCTTTCCAGGGGACGGCTCCGGCGCCGGAGCCCTTCCGACCGCCGGTCGGCATGCCGCCGGTCTGTGACCGGTCGAAGCGTCCGTCATGGCCTGGCGTTGAGGGTGGGGCATGCCTCGCCGACACTGGCCGTGACACCTGCCTGGCGGGCCTGACTCTGCTGGGGGCCGTAGCACTGCCGGTATTCCTCGCTGGCCTCGCCGCCCTGGGCGCTGGCCGCCTGCAGGTCGCCGTGGTGGCGCAGTGCCACCGGATCCTTCGGGTCGTGCAGCGCCGTGGCGGTCGTGTGGTCGAGGACGACCGCGATCGCCGGCACCATGCGGCCCCCCGTGGGCCGTGCGAGGCGGCGCCCAGGCGCTCCAGCAGGGCCCGGGCCTCGGCCTCCGGGCTGGGCGTGTGGCCGAGGGCGGAGGCGCGCTCGGCGCGGGCCAGCTCGGCGTACCCGGCCTGGGTCGGAGTGCCTGCGCGAGGTCCTCCACCAGGCTGCGGATGGTGGTGCCGTGCTCGGCCGCCAGCTGGGGCGGTACGTCAGATGTGTTGATCGGGTTGGCAGGCTCTGCCTGCCACGTCTGTAGGCAGGTGGGCTCTGCGCCCTGATCCCCCCACCCTCCCGCAGGCGACCTGTTGAGACGCACGGCCCATCCAGGATCCACGGTGGCTGTGAGAAGCTGCGGGCCAACGCGCCCCAGCTGTCCAGAGTGAGGTAGACATGCCCGGCCGAGCCGAACCCTCCCCACTGCCGTCGATCACGTTGCGCGGGTACGGCGACAGTATCTGGCTGGAGGGCAGGGCCGTTCTCCTGGAACAGAAGGGAACACGACGGCGGATACCGCTCGCGGCGATCGAAGGGGCCAAGGCTGTTGGCGGCGGGCAGCGATCGGTCGAGATCTCTGTTTGGGGCAGTGGCGGCGCTCCGGGACCGGCGTTCATAGTGGAGGGCCGGGATGCCGCCCAAGCAGGCCGCCTTGTCGAGGTGATCAACCGGGCGCGGCCGCAGAGCAGTCCGCCGGGCGGAGGAGCGGGCCTGGTTGAGGTGGTGTCCGTCCACCCGGCGGCCGGCCGGAAGCGAATGAGTCCTCGCGAGCGCGTCGTGGCGCTCGCTGTGCTCATGGTCTACGTCGGGGGTGCTGCCCTGCTCGCGCTGTTGGGGGAACCGGTCCAGGTGATGATGTGGGTGGCGGGTGTGATGCCTGTCTTCCTCGGCTTGATCATCGTCGGACCTGCGGTGGTGAATGCGCGTGACCGGTTGGTGCTGAGGAAGCGGGGCGTCGCGGTTGTGGCGGTGTTCGATCGCGCCCATGGCAAGCGGCGGTTTTTCAAGTACACCGACCTGGACGGCGGCGTGCACGAGATCCAGGCCGACTACGCGGCCAGAGGGCTCGGAGACGACCCCAACCGCATCAACGTCGTCTACAACCCGCAGCGCCCGGAGAGGGCCGTCTGCTCCCTGGCGGTGTCGACCCTGGTCTTCAGGACGCTGGGGGTTGTCCTGTTCGGGGGATTGCTCCTGCTGGTCGGACTCCTCATGATGCCGTTCCAGCTGGTGCTTTTGGCCTATTCCTGACGGGCTGAACTCCGGGCTACGGCCAACGTGCGCAGCGTCCCATCGCCCAGGCCGGAGCCCCTCCGGCCGAGTGGCAGCACCACACTCGTCAGCCGTGCACAACCACCAGCACGCGATCGCCTCAATTGGTTAGCGGTTGTCACAGCCGCGCCGACCTCGCAAGGCTGACGGACGCCGGCGCCAACATGATGGCGACGTACGGCTGCAGGCCGAATACCCCGGCATCGACGAACCGGAGACGACGGACCCGACCAAGGAGGCGTACGACGCGCGATCCGGTCCGGCAGCAAGCCCGTTCGCGGGGCCGCCAGCGATACGTTGCCGGCCCCGCGTCTTCGCCGTGCAACTGCGGGATCAGCAGCAGCGGCTCGTGGGGTGTTCCTCCCGGTGTTTGGCTTGCAGCGTCTCGAACTCTCGTCGTGTCGGGGCCGGGGTGTGGGGGTGCTGGTTCTGGTGCCGCGTGCAGTAGCGCTCGTACTGCGCCTCCCCGGTCAGCTCGCGCAGGTACCAGCGCACGGTGCGCAGGGTGCGCGCGGTCCGGGTGACGAGCCGGGTTCTCATGGGCGTGCCCCCACCAGCGGTTCTTCGGACGTCTGCGGTGCGTCGATGCGGGACGCCACGTACGGCACTTCGGCCGTCGGCAGTGGTCCCGTCGCGCGGACCGCGCGCACGCACACGACCGCGCAGTTGACCAGGACGGTGAGGACCAGCAGCAGGAAGACCGACATGAGTACACCGTCGACCGTGTTGTTGAGCACGATGGTGTGCATGTCGTCCATGTTCGTGGCGCCCGGCAGCAGTTGGCCGTCTTCGATGGCCTGCGCGTACTTGTCCCGCAGGGCGAAGAAGCCGATCGTCGGGTCGTCCGAGAAGATCTTCTGCCAGCCCGCGGTGAAGGTGACGGCCACGTCCCACGCGAGCGGGATGCCGGTGACCCAGGCCCAGCGCAGCTTGCCGGACTTGATCAGCACGGTGGTGGTGACAGCCAGGGCCACGGCGGCCAGGAGCTGGTTGGCGATGCCGAACAGCGGGAAGAGCTGCTTGATGCCGCCGAGGGGGTCGGTGACACCGGCGTAGAGGAAGTATCCCCAGGCGCCGACGACCAGGGCGCTGGTGATCCAGATCCCGGGCTTCCAGGTGACGCGGCCGATGGGCTTCCAGACGTTGCCGAGCATGTCCTGGAGCATGAAGCGGCCCACCCGGGTGCCGGCGTCGACCGTGGTGAGGATGAACAGCGCCTCGAACATAATTGCGAAGTGGTACCAGAAGGCCTTCATCCCGGCGCCGCCGAACACCGCGGCGAAGATCTCCGACATGCCCACGGCCAGCGTCGGCGCACCGCCGGAGCGGCCCACCAGCGTCTCTTCCTCGACTGCCTTGGCCGCCGCGGTGAGCTGGTCCGGGGTGATGGTGAAGCCGAGGTTCTTGACCGCTTCGGCGGCGGTGTCCACGGTCGGGCCGAGCAGTGCGGCGGGGGAGTTCATGGCGTAGAACAGGCCGGGTTCGAGGACGCAGGCGGCGATCAGTGCCATGACGGCGACGAAGGACTCCGTGAGCATGGAGCCGTAGCCGATGAGCCGGACCTGGGACTCCTTCTGGATCAGCTTCGGGGTGGTGCCGGAGGAGACCAGGGCGTGGAAGCCGGACAGGGCGCCGCAGGCGATGGTGATGAACAGGAAGGGGAACAGGGACCCGGCGAAGACCGGTCCGGCGCCGGTGGAGGCGAAGTCGGTCACCGACTCGGCCTTGAGGTTCGGGGCGGCGATCACCACGCCGACCGCCATCAGGGCGATGGTGCCGACCTTCATGAAGGTGGAGAGGTAGTCACGGGGCGCCAGCAGCATCCACACCGGCAGGACGGAGGCGATGAAGCCGTAGCCGACCAGGCAGAAGACCAGCGTCTCCGGGCTCCAGACGAAGTACTTCGCGAGTGAGGAGTCCTGGATCCAGCCGCCGCCGAGGATGGCGAGGAGCAGCAGGGCCACGCCGATGAAGCTGGTCTCCACGACCCGGCCGGGGCGCAGGTAGCGCAGGTAGAAGCCCATGAAGAGGGCGATGGGGATGGTCATGGAGACCGAGAACGTGCCCCAGGCGGACTCGGCGAGCGCGTTGACGACGATCATCGCGAGGACCGCGAGCAGGATGATCATGATGGCGAAGACGCCGAGCAGTGCGGCGGCACCGCCCACCTTGCCGATCTCGTCCCGGGCCATCTGGCCGAGGCTCTTGCCGTCGCGGCGCATGGAGAGGAACAGGACGATCATGTCCTGCACCGCGCCGGCGAAGATCACGCCCGCGATGATCCAGATCGTGCCCGGCAGATAGCCCATCTGCGCGGCCAGGACCGGGCCGACCAGCGGACCGGCACCGGCGATCGCCGCGAAGTGGTGGCCGAACAGCACCCGCTTGTCGGTGGGGTGGAAGTCGACCCCGTCCTCCAGGCGCTCGGCCGGGGTGGCACGGGTGTCGTCGACCTGGAGGACCTTGCGGGCGATGAACCGGGAGTAGAAGCGGTAGGCGATCGCGTACGAGCCGAGGGCCGCCACGACCAGCCAGACGGCCGAGATCTCCTCACCCCGGGACAGGGCGAGCACGGCCCAGCCGAGCGCGCCGACAAGGGCGACGGCTAGCCAGAGAGCAACGGACTTACCTGACATCCGTGATCTTTCCGGCGCCTCGCCGCCGGATGCGGGCATGGCTGATGTGGGCATGACGACTCCTGATCTCAAAAGGTGGGCAACGCAAGAGGGGTAGGGGGACTGCGGCTCAGCGATGCCGGTGCGTCAGCACGTACGCGGCGAGCAGACACAGGCAGCACCCCGGCACCCAGGCGAGCTGGTACCAGTAGAAGAAGGGCGTGCCAGCCAGCCGCGGATCGGCACCGGCGTACAGCGGAACCCCCAGCAGACCCGCGGCGGGTGCGAGCAGCAGTGCGGCGATGGCGACGCGCCGTAGCCGGGAACCACCCCTCCGTGCCATGACCTGCCCTCCCCTCCCGTCCGCTGTGGGTTTGTGCAAGAGTTGCCGACCGGCCGGAGACGGTTGACAGCGGATGTCGAGAAAATTTCCCGCCGTTTCCTGTCCTCCGAATGAGCCCCTCGCGCAACTGCGTGGGTGAGGGCCGAGGCACACCAAGGACGGTGACCCATGGCGGATGGCGCCATGACAACGACGTTTCTCGCCGTGATCGGCGGAGCGTCGCTGCTCGCCGTGACCGCGCGCCGCCTGCGCCCCAGCGACCGGCTCCCCTCCCTGGAGGGCTGGGCGCTGGCCGACCGCAGCCTCGGCCCGGTGTGGACCTGGCTGCTGCTCGGCGGCACCATCTTCACCGCGTACACCTTCGCCGCCGTCCCGGGCCTGGCGTACGGCAACGGCGCGCCGGCCTTCTTCGCGGTGCCCTACACGGTGATCGTCTGCCCACTGGCCTTCGTCCTGCTGACCCGGCTGTGGACGGTGGCCAACCGGCACGGCTACGTCACGGCGGCCGACTTCGTGCGCGGCCGGTACGGCTCACCGCCGCTGGCCCTCGTGGTCGCGCTGACCGGGATCCTCGCGACGATGCCGTATCTCGCGCTGCAACTGCTCGGCATCAGGGCGGTGCTGGCGGCGGGCGGCCTGTACCCGGGAGGTGCGGCCGGGGACGCGGTGATGGTGGCGCTGTTCGCTGGGCTGGCCGTGGCCACCTACCGGCACGGGCTGCGCGCGCCGACCGTCATCTCCGCCCTCAAGGCCGTGGCCGTGTTCGTCTCGCTGACCGCGGTGACCTGGCTGGTCCTCGACCGGCTCGGCGGCCCTGGCGCGGCCTTCGACGGTGCGGCCGAGCGCTTGGGCGGACCGGCGCTGCTCCTGACCCCGGAGCAGCAGCCCGCGTACGCCACCCTCGCCCTCGGCTCGGCGCTCGCCCTGCTGATGTACCCGCACGTGCTGACCGCGGGCTTCGCCGCCGACGGCCCGCAGACCCTGCGCAAGGTCTCGGTGGCACTGCCCGCCTGGACCGGGCTGCTCGCCCTGTTCGGGTTCCTCGGCATCGCGGCCCTCGCGACGGGCGTGCGCGCCCCGGAAGGCGGCGCCGAAGCCGCCGTACCGCTGCTCGTGGACCGGCTGATGCCGGGGCCACTGGCCGGGCTGGTGTTCGGCGCGATCACGGTGGGGGCGCTGGTCCCGGCGGCGGTGATGTCGATCGCGGCCGCCACCAGCTTCGTACGCAATGTGTACGTCGAGTACGTCCACCCGACGGCCACCCCCAAGCGTCAGGTGCGCATCGCCAAGGTGGTCTCCCTCACTGCGAAGGTCGGCGCGGTGGCGTTCGTGTTCGGCCTGCGTGACCAGGACGCCATCAACCTCCAGCTCCTCGGCGGGGTCTGGATCCTGCAGATCTTCCCGGCCGTCGCCGTGGGCCTGTACACCGGGTGGCTGCATCCGCGGGCACTGCTCGCCGGGTGGGGCGTGGGCATGTTCGCGGGAACTCTCATGGTCGTACGGGGAGGGTTCTCGTCGATCGTCCCGCTCGGCTCCGGCCCGGAGATCTACGCCGGACTCGCCGCCCTGCTCCTCAACCTGACCGTCGCCGTGGCCGGGACCGCGGTGCTGAGCCGCCTCGGCGTCCCGCGCGGCGCCGACCTGACCGACCTGCCGTCACGCCTGCACGTCAGGCGGCGCCCCGAGACGGGAGCCAACAACCCGTGAGACAGCATCTGAGACCCGAGAGCGGCACCGCGATACCCGCCGTCCCCCTCACCCCCGCGGTGAGCGACCCGGCGGACGTGGAACGCGAGGCCGGTCTCGCCCGCCTGTTCGAGGTGCACTACTCGTCCATGCTGCGTCTCGCCGTCCTGCTCGGCGCCGACGATCCGGAGAACGTCGTCGCCGAGGCGTACTACCAGATCTACCGGAAGTGGCGGCGGCTGAGGGACACCGAGGCGGCGGAGGCGTATCTGCGCTCCACCGTGTGCAACCTGACGCGGATGCGGATACGGCACCTCCAAGTGGTCCGCAGACACGTGGAGAAGCCCGCGGACGAACTCGTCGCCTCCGCCGAGAGCACCGCCATTCTCCGCGATGACCAGCGCGTGCTGATGGACGCGCTCCAGCAACTGCCGCCCCGGCAGCGCGAGGCGCTCGTGCTGCGCCACTGGCTCGGACTGAAGGAGAGCGAGATCGCCGCGGCGATGGGCATCTCCTGCGGATCCGTCAAGACCCACACCTCACGCGGCCTCGCCGCCCTGACCCAGGCGATGGAGGCCCGGCGATGACGCATCGAGATGCGACTCCGTCGCGTGGCATCAGCGCGGACCGCACGGAGCGGGAGCTGCGCGAGGCCCTCTCCGCCCTCGCCGACGGCGTGCAGGCCGCGCCCGACGCCTACCGCACGGCGCGCGGCGAGTGGCGGCGCCGGGAACGCCGACGCCGACTCGTCCTCGCCGTCCTGATCGCGGTCGTGTTCACCCTGGCCACGCTGCTCGGCCTGTGGGTCCTCAACCAGGCTCCGCAGAATCCCGGCGTCATCTTCTCGGGCAACGGGTCGGCTGCGGGGGCGTCCTCCGCTGTGCTGGAAGAGGGCGCGGCCGGGGGTGGTGTCGGGGGTGGCCTGGGGGCTTCGTCCCGGGGATAGCTGGGGCCGCCGCCCTGGCCGTACCGCCTGAGGAGCCGGCATGAACATTGGGCGCGTGGGAGCGACTGGGCTTGTAGCCCGGTCGTCGTGGCTGCCCGTTCCGGCCAGGTCCGCTCTGGGGGTCTGTGGCGGATGGCCGCAGTGGCCGGAGCGGGGTGTGCGGGTGCGATGCCAGTGGCGAACGGAATGTCCGTCATCGCAGATGGCTGGCCTTGTGGGCGACTCGCGTGGAGCCGGCCAGGAACTCTCTGCCCGTAATAGGAGCGCTGGTTCTGCCCCTGGTGCTACGCAGGGACCGAGTTGAGACACCAGCCGCACGAGGTCTCCCGGCCGCAGTATCAGCCCGTGCACCTGCGCTGGGAACGGGCAGAGTCACGGGAGCTGCCTGGGGACGTGTCCCACGCTTGCGACGAGGCCCACACCTACGAGGACTTCGGCATGACCCTGTGCGGCATGAGGAGCGACAGGCTGACCCCCGCTCCATACGGGATGTGGGCGCCGAGAGGCAGGATGTCTGCCAACCCTGCAAGAAGGCCGCGGCCACTGTCGACCGGCGCTGGCCGCTGGAGAAGCGCGGCACCGGGAAGCGGATTCATCCCAGGCCTCCCGCCGATTCGGACTGGCCCCCTTTCTAGGACAACCGTCGTGATGGCGTGAGCCGCCGCCAGCAGAACAGCGCGCAGCCCAGGGTGCGGAAGCCATCGTGGATGTCGTCGCGGATCTCCCCGCGGTTCCGCAGGTGGCGGGGCCAGCGCAGATGGGCGAACGCGCGCTCGACGACTCAGTGTTGGGTGTCGAGCCGAGGCTGCCGTCGGTGCCCCGGCGGGCGAACAGCAGGTTCATCCACGGCCGGCAGAGCTTCGTCCGGTCCTGGAGCCTCCTGACGACACCCCGACTGGCCTCAGCTCGGGGCTGCTGCGCCAAGATGGGGCGTCATGAAGTGGCCCCGGCGGACGGCTTGTTCTGTCCCCGGGTCCTTATGGATAGAGGCCGCAGCGGTTCAGGTAACCAAGAAGGCTGTCGGCGAGTGGCAGTGTGGTGAACTCCTCGGCACGGAACCACCGGACCGGGCGTCCGCAGCGTCATCTGCCGCGACGGCTTCGCCGGAGACGGGAACTGCGGAAAAGTCGTGAGCCGCGGCCTCTTCGAGAAGCTCACCTTCCTCTGACCCGTCCGCCGGGAACTGACCGTCGACATGCCCGGACCGGTGCCCCATCGCGGACCTCATGCGCGCCTGCCTTCATTCCCGCGAACATCTGCCATACGCCAGTAGCCCGGTCAGCCTCCAAGTCCATCTGCGCGAGATCGGCGTCCCATCCCAGCGCGGCAAGCCTCCGCGATCCGCCAACTCGTCCTCCAAGTACCGGCCCCAGCCATCGCGAAAGCCATCGGCTACCACGACAAGACCGCCACCCGCCTCGTCACCGAGGCTGGCGGAACCTGGAGCTGATACGCCCCCGGAGACCGCAAACGGTGACTGCCGGAGGCCGGAACTCAGGCGACCGACGGCCTGAAAGGATCGGTGGGGATGATCCCTGCCTCGTCGAAGAGCTGCTCCAACGCCTCGGGCCCGTGACGCCTGCGGAACTCGATCTCGGCGGTCGTCACAGGCAGCGTCCACAGGATGCGAGCGTGTCCCCCCAGGAAGTGGGCAGTGCTCAAGCTCGGGTCCGTGGAGATAGGGCAGGCTGATCAGTAGGTGATCGCAGGTTGAACCCGGCACCCACGGTTCACCGATCGGCATGCTGTGCTCCAGGTCGAGCTGATGTCCTCCGCAGTGGTAGTAGGCGATCATCGCCATGAGCTCGATGAACCGCTGGTCGCGGACATGGGCGGTCATGACGAACTCGAGCCCATGACCGTCCTTCTCCATCGCGGCCCAGCACCCGGCGGTCACATAGGCCCAGCCATCGCTGCGGGGACCGGGTCTCCCAACGAGGATGCGCAGATCGGGCGCCACCTGTCGCCGTTCCGGCCCGAGGTCGTAGTCGACGACCTCCACCGAATGCCCCTCGAAGAACGCCCGGACATGTGACTCAGCAGCCACCGCGGCCAGCTGCCTCGCATCACTCACCGCGCGATCATCCCAGACCGCGATGGACCGCCCCTGACAGCTCACTCAGCGGCGTCATGGGCTGCCGACGTCAGCTCCGAATACACGACAGCTCGACAGGCGAGCCCACCAGTCCCGAGGCCGGAGCTTCCCGTTATGTCGTGGTGTGTGCCGCGTGCGGAATACGGGTGTGGCTTTCCCCTCCCCGGCGGCCCGGCGGTGCTTCGGCATCGTAGGCGTGGCGAGGTACGGCTGCTGGCCCTGGACGGGCACCTCGCCGAGTAGGCCGAGGTGGTCCGCGGAATGGGTGACGCGGACCTGCCGCTCCGGGCTGCCGGGGCTCCGCGTCCCGAGGCAGTTGGGTCATCGAGACGGAGGTGGGGAGGGGAGTGAGTCAGAGTCTTCGTTTGGATCACGCTCGGCTGATCCAAACGGCCGTGCCCAGGGACTCGTGGGAGCGGACACGCCGACGTTGTGCCGGTCAGACAGGGACAGCGGCGGTCTCCTGCTCGGCCTGCGCCGTGTCGCGGGATGCGAGGTGGCGCTCGGCGTCCAGGGCCGCTGCGGCGCCGGTTCCGGCTGCGGTGATG
This sequence comes from Streptomyces cinnabarinus, assembly GCF_027270315.1. Classification (NCBI taxonomy): domain Bacteria; kingdom Bacillati; phylum Actinomycetota; class Actinomycetes; order Kitasatosporales; family Streptomycetaceae; genus Streptomyces; species Streptomyces cinnabarinus. Next base: position 9,144,188 of record NZ_CP114413.1, read on the forward strand.
GCCTGGCGGTAGGTGTGATCGACGACGTCGCCGGCGGCGAACACTCCGGGCAGGCTGGTGCGTGTCGTCGGTGCGGCGACGGTGATGTAGCCCTCGGCGTCGAGGTCGAGCTGTCCGGTGAACAGCTCGGTGCGCGGGTTGTGGCCGATGGCGATGAACAGGCCCGTGGCGTCCAGGTCGCGGGTGGCGCCGGTGAAGACGTCCCGCAGCACGACACTGGCGAGCATGCCGTTGGTCTCCTTGATCTCGGCGATCTCACTGTCGAACGCGAAGGAGATCTTGTCGTCGGCGAACGCCCGGTTCTGCATGGCCTTCGAGGCCCGCAGGGTGGAGCGGCGGTGGACGACGGTGACCGAGCGGGCGAAACGGGTGAGGAAGGTTGCCTCCTCCATGGCGGTGTCGCCGCCGCCGACCACGACGATGTCCCGGTCACGGAAGAAGAACCCGTCGCAGGTCGCACACCACGACACGCCTCGGCCGGACAGCTCCTCCTCCTTCGGCAGGCCGAGTTTGCGGTAGCCGGAGCCGGTCGCGATGATCACCGTCTTCGCGCGGTGGACCGTGCCCGCGGTGTCGGTGAGCAGCTTGACGTCGCCGGTGAGGTCGACGGAGATGATGTCGTCGTCGATCATCTCGGCCCCGAATTTCTCGGCCTGGGCCCGCATGTTCTCCATGAGGACCGGGCCGTCGACGCCCTCGGGGAAGCCGGGGAAGTTCTCCACCTCCGTCGTGGTGGTCAGTGACCCGCCGACGAAGATCGAGCTGCCGAACAGCAGGGGCCTCAATTGGGCGCGGGCGGTGTAGAGGGCGGCGGTGTATCCGGCGGGGCCGGAGCCGATGATGACGACCTCGCGTATCGAGTGGTCCGTCACGGAGGTCACGCCTCCTGCTGGGCGTCGATCTCGGCGATCAGGGCCTCGATGCGGGTCTTGATCTCGTCGCGGATCGGGCGGACGGCCTCGACGCCCTTGCCCGCCGGGTCCTCGAGCGCCCAGTCGAGGTACTTCTTGCCGGGGAAGATGGGGCAGGCGTCGCCGCAGCCCATGGTGATGACGTAGTCGGACGCCTGGACGGCCTCGGTGGTGAGGATCTTCGGCTGAGCCTCGGAGATGTCGACGCCGACTTCCTTCATGGCCTCGACCGCGGCGGGGTTGACCTGGTCGCCGGGGATGGAGCCGGCGGAGCGGACCTCGATCCGGTCGCCCGCGAGGTGGGTCAGGAATCCGGCGGCCATCTGCGAGCGGCCGGCGTTGTGGACGCAGACGAACAGTACGGAGGCGAGCGGGCTGGAGGACATCGGTTCTTCCTTAACAAGTGGATCGGACGGTGCGGGGGTTCAGGTGCTCGGCAGGGAGGCGAGCAGGTCGGTGATGCGGCTGTCGATCTCGTCGCGGATGCCGCGGACGACAGCGATCGGGGCGCCCTCGGGATCGTTGACGGGCCAGTCCAGGTAGCGGCGGCCCGGCAGGACGGGGCAGGCGTCCCCGCAGCCCATGGTGATGACGATGTCGGCGGCCTGGACGACCTCGTCGGTCAGCGGCTTGGGGAACGCCTCCGTGAGGTTCACGCCGGCCTCGGCGAGCACCTGCGCAACAACCGGCTCCACCTCGGCGGCCGGGTGGGTGCCCGCGGAGGAGACGACCACGTGTCCGCCCGCGCGGTGAGTGAGGAGGGCGGCCGCCATCTGGGAGCGTCCGGCATTGTGGCTGCACACGAACAGTACCCGGGGCAGGCCGCTGCCCGGGGCGCCCTGGACGTGGGCGAGCGCTTCCAGACGCTCGGCGGCCAGGTGCTCCGCCAGCACCACCAGGTGGGTACGGACGCGGGCGTGCCCGGCGAGACGCTCGTAGGAGTCGACGACCAGGCGCTGGACGGTCTCCGGGGAGAAGCGTCCGCGGTAGCGCACGGCCAGGCGGGCTATGCCGGACGCGAGGCGCTCGTCGGACAGGACGGGCGGCGGGGAAGCGGTCATGGGAACCCCCTTCGGGGCATGGGTCCCACCATGGGTGCGGATGCGGATCCCAGGGATCACCACAGGCTGGTATCAGCCCGGAGTGATGTGACAGTATCAGTCCATGATGACGTCAGTCGACACTGATCTGATGCGGGTTCTGGCCGACCCGCTCCGTCTCCAGATCGTCACCCTGCTGGCCAAGGAGACGCTCTGCTCCACGCACCTGATCGAGGAGACGGGGGCCAGGCAGACCAACCTCTCCAACCATCTGAAGGTGCTGCGCGAGGCCGGGGTCGTGGAGACCGAGCCGTGCGGCCGGTTCACCTACTACCGGCTCAAGCCCAACGTCATCGCCACCCTCGCGGGCCAGTTCGCCGATCTGGCGGAGACCGCGCGCGCCACCGCCGAGAACAACATCAAGCGGTCCTGCCCCTGATCCCCGCCCCCTGTGGCGACCTGCACCGAGGAGTTCCTGTTGACCGCCCCCGAGGCCACCGAGCACGACAGAACCGGCCGGCGCGCCGTCACTCCCACCGCTGAACCGCAGCACGCCCCGGGCGCCACCCCGCCCCAGGCTCCTCTGCTGAGCGCCAAGGCGGCGGCCGAACTGGTCGGCACAGCGGCCCTGGTGGCGGTCGTGGTCGGCTCGGGCATCCAGGCCACCGAACTGACCGAGGATGTCGGGCTGCAGCTCCTGGCCAACTCCACGGCCACCGTGTTCGGCCTCGGCATTCTGATCCTGCTGCTCGGCCCGGTCTCCGGGGCGCACTTCAACCCGGTCGTCACACTGGCCGAATGGTTCACCGCCCGCCGCGGCGGCGCCGGAGTCAGCGCGCGGGACGTCGCCGTGTACATCCCCGCCCAGATACTCGGCGCGATCGCGGGGGCCATCCTGGCGGACGCGATGTTCGGCGAGCCGCTGGTGAAGTGGTCCACCCACGACCGCTCCGCCGGTCACCTGCTGCTCGGCGAGGTCGTCGCGACGGCGGGTCTCATCCTGCTGATCTTCGGTCTGGCCCGCACCGACCGTCTGCGCTTCGCGCCCGTCGCAGTCGCCTCCTACATCGGCGCCGCCTACTGGTTCACCTCTTCCACGTCCTTCGCCAACCCGGCCGTGACCGTCGGCCGCGCCTTCACCGACACCTTCGCGGGCATCGCCCCGGGCTCGGTCGCGGGCTTCATCGGCATGCAGATCATCGGCGCCGTGGTCGGTCTGGCGCTGGTGGCGCTCATCTTTCGGCGGGGCCGGACGGACGAGCCGTCGGCATCGTGACCGCCACCGTGCAGGTGATGGTGATCGGCGGCGGCCAGTCCGGGCTCGCCGCCGGATACCACCTGCGCCGCCAGGGCCTTGACTTCGTGATCCTGGACGCCGACGCGGCGCCGGGCGGGGCCTGGCAGCACATGTGGGACTCACTGCACCTGTTCTCTCCCGCCGAGCACTCCTCGCTGCCCGGCCGCCTCATGCCCGCGCAGGCAGGCGAGACCTACCCGGGCGCCGGGCACGCAGTGGACTATCTCGCCGACTACGAGAAGCGCTACGAGCTGCCCGTCCAGCGCGGCATCCGCGTCGAGGCCGTACGCCATGACGGTGACCAGTTCCGGGTGGAAGCCGACTCCGGCACCTGGCGGGCCCGCACGGTCATCAGCTCCACCGGCAGTTGGTCGCGACCCTTCGTGCCTGCCGTCCCGGGGCGCGGCACCTTCGGCGGTCGGCAGCTCCACACCGTGAACTACCGCTCCCCGGCCGACTTCACCGGGCAGCGCGTCATCGTGGTGGGCGGCGGCAACTCCGGTGCCCAGATCGCCGCCGACCTCGCCCTGGACGGCCGTGCCGATGTCACGTGGGCGACCCGGCGCCCACCGCGCTTCCTGCCGGACGACATCGACGGCCGCGCCCTGTTCGATGTCGCCACCGCCCGCCGCCGTGCCCTCGACGCCGGTCGCAGCGATCCCGGGGGAGTGGCCTCGCTCGGCGACGTCGTGGCCGTGCCGCCCGTCCGTGCCGCCCGCGACGCCGGACTTCTCCGCGCACAGCCGATGTTCGCCCGGCTCACCGCCGACGGTGTCCGGTGGGACGACGGCAGCCAGAGCCGTGCCGATGCGGTGATCTGGTGCACCGGCTTCCGCCCGGCCCTGTCCCACCTCGCCCCGCTCAACCTGCGCGGCCCGCGTGGGCACATCCCCACCGCCGGCACGCGCGCCCTCGGGGAGCCGCGGCTGCACCTGCTCGGCTACGGCGACTGGACCGGGCCGGCCTCTGCCACCCTCATCGGCGTCGGCCGCCCGGCGCGTGATGCCGCCCGCGCGATTGCACAGCTGCTGTGACGGTCGGACGGATGGCGAGACTGCGGCGCTCGACGACGTCCGCGCACGCGTCCCGCGCACCGCTTCCCCCTCCGGTCCGGCCGTCAGGCGGCGGCCGGCAGGGCCAGCAGCTTGCCCATGGCGGCGAGCACGGACGGCTCGACGCGGTAGTAGACCCAGGTGCCGCGGCGCTCTGAGGTGAGCAGCCCGGCTTCTTTCAGTTTCTTGAGGTGGTGGGAGACGGTGGGCTGGGAGACGCCGACATCGGAGATGTCGCACACGCACGCCTCGCCCCCCTCGTGCGAGGCCACGGCGGAGAACAGCCGCAGGCGGACCGGGTCGCCCAGCGCCTTGAACATCCGCGCGGCCGTCTCGGCCTCCTCGGCGGTCATCGGGCGTTCGGTCAGCGGCGGGCAGCACGGCGCCACACCCTGACCGTCGGCGGGCTCGAGCAGCGGCAGCACCTTCGCATTCGACATACGTCTATGTTGACACACGTCGAACCAGTGCGGGGAGGCCACCGTTACCGGTGCGCGAGGTGGGCGGCGGGCGACGCGGCCTGCGTCCCGGCCCGCGCCGCGCCGCGAGTCCGACGGCAGGCTGCAGTGCCGTTCCAGCGCGACGAGGGCCAGTCCCGGAACCTCGGTGGCGAGACCCTCGCGATGGCGGGGGTTCCGGGCGGCGAACGGGGGCGTTGTCGAGGTGGGGCAGATCGGGACGGTGTCGGTGGCGATCGCGTCGACCTCCTCCCCGCTCGCCGTCGGGCCGGATGACCTTGGCTCCGTCCGTGTCTGCGAACCGCGGCCGCCGCTCGGGCCGTCCGGCGGCCAGGGCGGCCAGGGCGGCCAGGGCGGCCCGAGCGGCCCGAGCGGCGCGGCGTCCAAGCCGCTGATCACGGTGACGCCGATGTCCTCCCGCGACGGAACCCCTGGATTCGATAAATGTCTATGTTGACGTTCATCGATGCAGCTGCCATGCTGGGCCGCGCAAGCCATCGACGGATGTCGAAACAAGCAAGGAGTCGCCGTGAACGCGCACGCCACCACCGACCTGCCCGTCGTCGTGATCGGGGCCGGACCCGCCGGACTGGCCGCCGCCGCCCACCTGATCGACCAGGGCATCGAGCCCGTGGTCCTGGAAGCCGGCCAGAGTGCCGGAGCCGCGGTGCGCGAGTGGGCGCACGTGCGCCTGTTCTCCCCCTGGGCCGAGGTCGTCGACCCGGCCGCCGAGAAGCTCCTGGCCCCAACCGGCTGGACACGCCCCGACCCGGCCGACTACCCCTCCGGCGGCGACTGGGCCGACCTCTACCTCCAGCCGCTCGCCGACGTCCTCGGCGACCGCGTCCGCTACGGCGCCACGGTCACCGGAGTCTCCCGCACCGGCCGGGACCGCATCGTCGACGCCGACCGCGAGCAGCAGCCGTTCGTCGTGCACACCGCCCATGCCGACGGCCGCGAGGAGCGCCTTTTCGCCCGCGCGGTCATCGACGCATCCGGCACCTGGGCCACACCGTCCCCGGCCGGCGGCAGCGGGCTGCCCGCCCTCGGGGAGAAGGCCGCGGCCGACCGGATCACCTACCGCGTCCCGGACCTGAAGGACCCCGCCGTGCGCAGCCGGTACGCCGGCAGGCGCACCGCCGTCATCGGCTCCGGCGCCTCCGCCTTCACCGCCCTCGCCTACCTGGCCGACCTCGCCAAGTCCGAAGACGGCGAGGGAACCAAGGGGCTGTGGATCCTGCGCCGGGGCATCTCCGGATCCACCTTCGGCGGCGGCGAAGCCGACCAGCTCCCCGCCCGCGGCGCGCTCGGTCTGGCGGCGAAGGCCGCCGTTGACGCCGGTCACGCGGACGCGGTCACCGGCTTCCGCACCGATGCGATCGAGCGCGACGCCGACGGCCGCCTGGTCCTGGTCGGCGAGGACGGCCGCCGCCTGGACCAGGTGGACGAGGTGATCGTGCTGACCGGCTTCCGCCCCGACCTGTCCTTCATGGGCGAACTCCGCCTGGGCCTGGACGAGCGCCTCCAGGCACCGGTCGAGCTGGCCCCCCTGATCGACCCCAACCAGCACTCCTGCGGCACCGTCTACCCGCACGGCCACCGCGAGCTCTCCCACCCGGAGCAGGGCGTGTACCTGGTGGGGATGAAGTCCTACGGCCGCGCCCCCACCTTCCTGGCGATGACCGGCTACGAGCAGGTCCGCTCCGTGGCCGCCGCGATCGCCGGCGACCTCGCCTCCGCCGACCGCGTGGAACTCACCCTGCCCGAGACGGGAGTCTGCGGCGGCGCCGGCCTGTTCGACGCCCCCGACGCCGACCAGGCCGACAGCGGCGGCTGCTGCGCGCCCGCGCCGCAGCTCGTCCAGCTCGGCGCCCCCGCCGCGGCCGGGGTGGCTGCCGAGCAGGCCCCGGCGGGCGGTTGCTGCGGCTCGTGACCGACCTCAACACCCCCGCTCGCGGGGCCGCGACCGGAACAGGGGACCGGTCGCGGCCCCGCGCCGCCCTGCCCGCCCTCTGCGTCACGCAGATCGTGAGCTGGGGCATCGTCTACTACGCCTTCCCCGTCCTCAATCCGCAGATCACCGCCGCGACCGGCTGGCCGGCCGGAGCGACCACCGCGGCGTTCTCGCTCGGTCTCGTCGTCTCCGCCCTCGCCGGGATCCGCGTCGGCCGGATCCTGGACCGGCGCGGCCCGCGCACCGTCATGACCGTCGGCTCTGTGGTCGGAGTGGTCAGCCTGCTGATCGTGGCTGCGGCCCCGAACCTTCCGGTTTTCATGACGGGTTGGGCGCTGGCCGGACTCGCGATGGCGACCACCTTCTACCAGCCGGCGTTCGCCGCCCTGACCCGCTGGTGGGCCCCCGACCACGTACGCGCCCTGACGGTCGTCACCCTCGCCGGCGGGCTAGCCTCCACCGTCTTCGCGCCCTTGACCGCAGCCCTCGCCGCCCAGCTGTCCTGGCGCCACACCTACCTTGTGCTCGCCGGCATCCTCGCCGCCATCACCATCCCGGCCCACACCCTGGCCCTGCGCGCACCCTGGCCGGACGCCCCAACCGCCCCTGCACACGCGGTCACAGGCGCCGCCGAGGCCGCGCGCACCCGGCCGTTCCTCCTGCTCGCCACCGCCTTCACCCTGTCCGGCTTCGCGATGTACGCCGTCGTCGTCGCCCTCGTCCCGCTCTTCCTGGAACGCGGCTACACCACCAGTCAGGCCGCCTGGGCCCTCGGCATCGGCGGCGCCGGACAAACCCTCGGCCGCACTCTGTACGCAGCACTCGCACGCCGTACCACTGCCACGGCCCGCACCACGATCCTGATCGCGCTCGGAGGCGTCACCACCGCCGCCTTCGCCGCCGTTCCAGGCCCGTACGCCCTGCTCATCGCCGTGTCGATCCTGGCCGGCATGGTCCGCGGCAACCTCACCCTGCTCCAGGCCACCGCCATCACCGACCGCTGGGGCGCCACCCACTACGGGCGCCTCTCCGGACTCCTGGCGGCACCGGCCACCACAGCGGCAGCCCTCGCGCCGTTCGCCGGCGCCGCCCTGGCCGTACCCCTCGGCGGCTACGGACCACTCTTTTGCCTCCTCGCCACCGTCTCCATGGCCGCCGTCCTCACCGCGCCGTGGACAGGCACCGCCAAACCCCACTGAGGGACTCTCACAAGCCGTCGGTGCAGCGGCGCGCGGTACCGATCCGGCGCAGGGCGAGCCGCGCCAGGTAGGTGTTCCAGCCGCGGGCTGCCCGGCGGGCCCACTGGAGGGCTGCCCATCGCATGAGGTCGATCAGGCGGGCGGGCAAGTCGCGCGCGCCGAACTTGAAGACGACGGCATCGCGGAGCGGCCTGCCTTGACCAGGAGTTCGGCGAGTCCGGCCCGGTCCCGGGTGGGGGTCGCGTGGTAGACGCGGGCCCGTTCAGCGAGCAGGCCGGGAAGCGTGCGGTCAATGCGCGTGCACTGGGCGGCCAGCCGCCACTCAGAAGCATCGACAACGGCCGTGCGCAGCTCGTGCAGGGGACGAACCGGGCCATCATCGGGAGGTCATACGCGGCGGAGAGCGCGGGCAGTGCGTCGTGGACGCGCGTGTGAACTGGCGCCCGGTCTGTGAGGAGCCGGACGGGGCCGACCCCGAGGGCGTCCGCGAACGCTTCGAGAGTGGCTTCGCTCAACCCGTGCCCGAGGAACGCCCCTCGCCCGGGACGTAGGCACCCGGCAGCGACCGGACCCATGAACAGGTCCCGGGCGAAGCCGCACACGCTCTGGGACAGAGCATGCGTGGGTCGGACGGAACGTGCGCGGGCCTGCGAGAGCCGCTGGAGTGTCGGGTTGTCGGTCAGATGCTCGTGTCTGGAGCGGTGAGGGAGGAGAGGGCGGCGTCGAGGCGGCGAGTGGCTTCCTCGGCGACCGGGCGCAGGGCGTCCAGTTCGGTGAGGGTGACCATGGTGTTGGGGTCGAGGGCTTGTACGGCGGTGTGGTCGCCGTCCCGGCGGACGACGACATTGCACGGCAGCAGCAGGCCGATGGTGCGGTCGGTCTCCAGGGCGCGGTGGGCGAGAGGTGGATTGCAGGCGCCGAGGATGACGTAGTCCTCCATGTCGTGGTCGAGCTTCGCCTTGAGGGTGGCGGTGACGTCGATCTCGGTGAGGATGCCGAAGCCCTGTGCGGCGAGGGCGTCGCGGGTCCGGGTGACGGCGGTGGCGAAGTCGGCGTCGAGGTGCACGGTCCGGTCGTAGCGCATGACATCGGCCTTTCTTGTCGACTCGTGCCGCGTGCCGGCGGATCACGCCAGGGACAGGAACAGCTTCTCCAGCCGGGCGCGCATGGCCTCCGGGTCCTCGCCGTTCTTGCGGCCGGACTCCATGTCGATGACACACTGCTGAAGGCCCGTCGCGATGATTGCGAAACCGGCGCGGTCCAGCGCGCGCGAGGCGGCGGCGAGCTGTGTGACGACGTCCTCGCAGTCGCGTCCCTCCTCGATCATCTTGATCACGCCGGAGATCTGGCCCTGCGCGCGACGCAGCCGGTTCAACACGGCCTTCAGGTCGTCACCCTCAAGCTCCAGTTCCACATTCACTCCTCGAAAATACCCCTAGGGGTACTATAGGTCCCGGTTCGGTACGGCGTCGACCGCCCATGATCACACCTGTTCCGTTGCCCCTGCCGAGCCTGCTGCCGCCTTCCGGCGTACGTCCGCCATGTCGACGGCCCGGATCTTGCCGATGAGCTCTTCCAGTGCCTGCGGCGGCAGTGCGCCGGGCTGTGCGTACAAAACGGTCCGGTCGCGGACGGCCATCAGCGTGGGGATGGACGAGATCCGGAAGGCGCCGGCGAGTTCGGGCTGTGCCTCGGTGTCGACCTTGCCGAAGACGATGTCCGGGTGGCGCTCGGCGGCCTTCTCGTAGACGGGGCCGAACATCCGGCACGGTCCGCACCATGCGGCCCAGAAGTCGATGAGCAAGATATCGGAGCCGGTGACGGTCTCCTCGAAATTGTCCTTGGTCAGTTCGACGGTCGGCATGGGGTCCCTCCGCTGTCATATACCCGGTGGGGTATGTGCTTCTGCTTGGTTCAACCGGTTCCCGTCGGGGTTTGTTCCAGGCAGGCGGGAGGGAGAGGGAACCAGCGCATGCGCTCGAAGTCGGCCGGTAGTCCAGTGGGGCCGCCGTCGAGGCGGTCCGGACGGGCGGCCAGCATCTCGCGGGCGCGGTCGAGCTGACCGGGCAGTGCCTCCTCGCCCAGCCGACGGTGGCGAACGGCCGGGGCGATCAGCCGGCCGTCGGCCGTGCAGCGCACATCGGTCAGCCGCAGCGGAGAGTCGGCGGGTCCGGCGCGGTGGTGCCACTGTCCGGTGTGCGGGTCGAAGCGGTAGTCGGTCAGGAGCCGGTGCCCGCGGGTGGCGATCAGGTCGACGGCGTCGATGAGGTAGTCGCGGACGGTGTCGCTGATGAAGTAGTTGAAGTTGACGCGGGCCCAGCCTGGCTTGATGCCGTCACAGCCGTGCACGACCTCGTCGAGCAGGGCGTGCGAGGTGGCGGCGTCGATGGCCAGCAGGCGGTGGCCGTAGGGTCCCGCGCAGGAGCAGCCGCCGCGGGCCTGGATGCCGAACAGGTCGTTGAGCAGGGCGACGACGTAGTTGTGGTGCAGCAGGGCGTGCTCGCCGTGGCGGATGCGGAACGACACGATCGACAGCCGGCGGGCGTGGTGGTTGCCGAGGATCTCGATGGCGGGGTTGCGGTCCCACTGACTGAGCGCGCGGCGCCAATGGCGCTCCTCGGCGGCCTGGATCGTGTCGGTGCCGACCGCCTGTTTGAGGGTGAAGACGAGCCCGGCCCGGATGGATTCGACGATCGCGGGGGTGCCGCCCTCCTCGCGGGCCACCGGATCGTCGAGATAGCGGTGGCCGAGCGGATCGACGAAGGCGACCGTGCCGCCCCCGGGCACGGTGGGGACCCGGTTGCGCACGAGCTCGCGCCGAACGACGAGCACCCCCGGGGTCTGCGGGCCGCCGACGAACTTGTGCGGGGACAGGAACAGCGCGTCCTTGTGGTCCTCGGCGCCCGGCGTGCTCCGGGCCATCCGGATCGGGATGTACGGTGCCGCCGCCGCGTAGTCCCAGAAGGACAGGGCGCCGTATGCGTGCAGCAGCCGCGCGACGCGCTCGGTGTCGGTCAGGATGCCGGTGACGTTGGAGGCGGCGGAGAAGCTGCCGATGCGCAGCGGGCGGTCGGCGTACCGCCGCAGCCCGGCCTCCAGCCCGGCCAGGTCGATGTGGCCGTCGGCGTCTTCGTCGATCACGACGACGTCGGCGATGGACTCGCGCCAGGGCAGTTCGTTGGAGTGGTGCTCATAGGGGCCCACGAACACCACCGGCCGTTCGGCTGCCGCGGGCCGGTCCGGGTGCCGCAACTCCAGGATGCCGACCAGCTTGTTGACCGCGGCGGTGGCACCGGACCCGCAGAAGATGACGAGGTCGTCCTCGGTGCCGCAGACCGCGTCCCGGATGATCCGGCGGGCGTCCTCGCGCAGCCGGGTCGTCTGCAGGCCAGTGCTGGAGCTCTCCGTGTGCGTGTTGCCGTAGCGCGGCAGCACCTGCTCGCGGACGAAGTCCTCGATGAAGTCGAGGGAGCGGCCGGAGGCGGTGTAGTCGGCGTAGACGATCCGCTTCGGTCCGTAGGGGCCCTCCAGTACCTCGTCGTCGCCGATGAGGCCGTCGCGGACGCGGTCCAGCAGTGCTGATGCGGTCGGTGCCGAGGTCGTGGTCATGGTTCCAGCTCGATGTCGATCTCGGGTGGCTCGTGGAGGGTGTTGTGGACCGTGCAGCGCGAGGCCACGGCCAGCAGTGCGGCGCGGCGCTGCTCGGGCAGCTCGGGGGGCGGGACGACCAGCAGGCGCAGCGCGGCGACTCGCGCCGGGCGGTCCGTTGCCATGGTGAATTCCGTACGGACGCGCAGGCCGGCCCGGGGCAGATTGTGGCGGTGGAGGTAGCGGCCCGCGTAGAACGCCACGCAGGTGGCCAGGGAGGCCGCGAAGAGCTCGGTGGGAGTGGGTGCGGTGTCCGTGCCGCCCGCCTCGACGGGCTGGTCGACCTGGAGGCGGTGTCCGCGGACGTCCACGGTGTAGGCGTCGCCCTCGACATGGACGACCTCCAGGCGATGCACGCCCAGGGAGCCGGTTCGGTTCGTGCTGAGGGTCTGCGGTGTGGTGCCGGTCATGGCCGGACCCCTCTCGCTGGTGTCGGCTGTCCGGTTTCCAGTCGACCGCTGAGGGTGCGGCCCGGGTGAGGGGCCGACGGGGTGCGTCGAGGACCGTTGGGCCCTCGCGCCTGATGTCGCGGCGATATACCCTGCCCGGTATTTTACCAGGGCGTTCGAGGCGGGCAACCGGGGCCAGGAGGGGCGGTGGGCCCGGTCGCAAACATACCCGGGTGGGTACTGGAGTGGGGACCAGCGGCCCATGCCCGGCCCTCATCTCCCGCACGACAGTGGGGACATGGGCAAACACATCGTGATTCTCGGCGGCGGAACCGCCGGCACCATGACGGCCAACCGTCTGTGTCGCACGTACGACCAGGACGAGTGCCGGATCACGGTCGTCGACCAGGACGACGACCACCTCTATCAGCCCGGACTGCTGTTCGTGCCGTTCGGTCTCGCTCAGCCGCACCACCTGGTGCGCTCCCGCCCCCGGCAGTTGGACGCGGCCGTCGACTACAAGGCGGCGGGGGTCGAACGGGTCGACCTGGACGCGCGGACCGTACACCTCGCTGGTGGCATCCGGCTGTCGTACGACGTCCTCGTCGTCGCCACCGGCGCGAGGCTGCTGCCCCAGGAGACCGACGGGCTGACCGGTCCCGGATGGGGGGAGAGGGTCTTCACTTTCTACGACCTTCCCGGCGCGGCCGGCCTGCACGACGCGCTGGAGCGTTTCGACTGCGGCCGCGTGGTGATCGACGTGGCCGACCTGCCGGTCAAGTGCCCGGTCGCCCCACTGGAATTCGCCTTCCTCGCCGACTGGTACTTCCAGCGGCGAGGACTTCGCGACCGGGTCGAGCTGACGTATGTCACTGCGCTGGACGGTGCGTTCACCAAGCCGGTCGCGGCGAAGGCGCTGGGCGGGCTCCTCAAGGACAAGGGCATCGAGCTGGTCACCGAGTTCACCCTCGGTGAGGTCGACGGCGCGGGCGGTCGGCTCGTCTCGTACGACGAGCGCGAGGTGCCCTTCGACCTGGCGGTCGTCGTGCCCCTGCACGGCGGCGCGGAGTACGTGGGCCGCTCAGAGGGCCTGGGCGACGAACTCGACTTCGTCCCCGTCGATCCGCACACGCTCCAGCTCCCGGGCCGCCCGGACGTGTTCGCGATCGGGGACGCGGCGGGGCTGTCGGCGTCCAAGGCGGGTTCGGTGGCGCATTTCGAGGGGGAGGTACTGGTGCACAACATCGGCCGGTTCCTGGCCGGTCAGCCGCTGGACGCGTCCTTCGACGGGCACGCCAACTGCTTTGTGGAGACCGGCTTCCACAAGGCTCTGCTCATTGACTTCAACTACGACACCGAGCCGCTGCACGGCCACTTCCCGGGCCCGGTCGGCCTGCCCCTGCTGAAGGAGTCGCACGCCGCCCACCTCGGCAAACTCGCTTTCGAGTGGCTGTACTGGCACAGCCTGCTGCCCGGCCGGGAGCTGCCCGGCATCGGCTCGGCCATGCCCGAGCGCGGCAAGAACCACGTATCCGTCTGAACGGAGAGGACCCCGACATGCTCACCGCCACCTACGCCGACACGGCCGTCCCGGTCGACGACGAGGGCTTCTTCACCGACCCCGCACGCTGGACCGAGCCGATGGCCGAGCAGATCGCTGCGGAAGCCGGTATCGACACGCTGACCGACCGGCACTGGACGGTCATCCGCTTCATGCGCGAGCAGTACGCCGCCAAGGGCACCGGCCCCACCGTGCGCGTGCTCGGCAAGACCTCCGGCGTCAGCGTCAAGGAGCTCTACCAGCTGTTCCCGAAGGGACCGGCGAAGACCGCCGCAAGGATCGCCGGCATCCCCAAGCCCCGCGGCTGCATCTGAAGGAGCGTGCGCTCATGGCCGACACCGCCACGATCGAGAAAGTCTCGATCATCGTCTCCAAGGGGTCACTGGAGGGGATCTACCCAGCACTGATCATGGCCAACGGTGCCCGCGCCGAAGGCATCGAGGCCGACCTGTTCTTCACCTTCTTCGGGCTGGACGCTGTCACGAAGAAGCGCTGGGAGCACATCAAGCTCGCCACGGTCGGCAACCCCGGCCTGCACCTGCCGACCCTGCTGGGCGGCTTCCCGGGCGTGCCCGACCTGGTCACGCGTTACATGGAACGGAAGATGGACCGGCTCGACATCCCGCCGATCCCCGAATTCATCGAGATGATCGCCGACACGGGAGCGGGTATCTATGCCTGCAAGGCGTCGGTGGACCTGTTCGAACTCGACCAGGACGATCTCGTCGAGCAGGTCCAGGGCATCATCACGGTCGGCGAGTTCTACGAACGCGCGGCCGGCAGCGAGATCATATACACCTGAGACGACCGGCTTCACGCTGCAGAGGTGGCCTCGCGCGTCGCCTGGAACGGCTCGTTGCCGCCCTCGGCCAGGCCGGCATGCAGGAGGAGCAGGCGGGCCAGGTCACGTGCCTCGTCTGCGGTGAGAGCCGCCCACACGCCCGGTTCGCCGCCCTGGTCCCGGCCTACGTCCAGGGCGACCCGGCTGATGGGCCGCTCCGCAGACGCGAGCTGCAGGCGCCGTACGCCGATCCTGCGCCCGCAGGTGGTCACGACGCAGCTGTCCTCGCCCGTAGCGGGCCAGTCACGGTCTGCGGTCGCCATCGTTCTCACACTCCTTGGCCGGGTGAGGTGACAGTCCCCAGCGGGTGTCCTCCGCGACAGCCGTGCTGTCTGCGACCTCGATACCCTGAGGGGTATCTGTAACAGCACTGCGCAGGGCCGCATTGTTCCCCCGCGCGGATGTTTGCTCCGGGGCGTTTGCTCATGGGCGGGTGACGAGAGGGTCAGGGCTTTCGCTGTCCGGCTCTTCCGGGGTGGTGCTCGTCCGCTCCGGCGTGCGAGCGATGCGCCTGAGCAGGTACCAGCTGACCCCGACACCTGCTGCCGCGGCCGCGTAGCTCCATGTCCAGGGGCTGGTGAGCAGCGTGTGACGCAGATCGGAACCGATCTGTTGGCCGAGGACGAACACGCCCATGACAGCGACGAACCAGCCGAAGGACTTGCGCAGCGCGTCCTGCGGGATGCGCCCGGCGAGCAGGCCGCCGAGCAGGCTGCCGACGACGGCGGCGGCCGTGACGACCGAGGCGAAGCCCCAGTCGATGTGCACCGTGGTGAGGTAGCCGGCCAGCCCTGCGAAGGACTTCATGGAGATGACCAGCAGGGAGGTGCCGACCGCGACGGTCATCGCCAGGCCGCCGAGCAGCGCGAGTGCGGGAACGACGAGGAATCCGCCGCCCGCGCCGACCAGTCCGGTGACCAGCCCGACGACGATGCCGTCGAGCAGCACGTGGAGGACGGGGAGTTCGTGGTGGGCCTTCGTCGATGCTTTCCGGCGGCCGCGGATCATGGCGACGGCGGTGGCGATCATCATGAGGGCGAACGCGATGAGCAGGACGGTGCCGGGGATGAACCCGGCCAGGCGTCCGCCTGCGTAGGCGCCGGTCATGCCGGCCAGACCGAACAGCAGCCCGGTACGCCACCGGACGCGTCCGGCGCGGGCGTGCGAGACGACGCCGGCGGCGCTGGTGACGCCGACGACGAACAGCGACGTGGCGATGGCCTCCTTGGTCTCCATGCCGGCCAGGTAGATCAGGATGGGCACGGTCAGGATGGACCCGCCGCCGCCCAGGATTCCGAGACTGACACCGATGAGCAGGGATGCGGCGACGACGGCGGCGATCATTGGGTGCCCCGCAGGGCGGCGACGACTGTGTCGAGGTCGGTGCGCGGGCCGCGGTTGTAGGGCAGCTTCGACAACAGCATGCCCATCGCGCAGGTGTTGGTGAGCGCGGCAACGGTCAGTCCCGCCCCGACGGCCGTGCCGATCAGATGCAGTCCGGGCACGATCAGGCCCGCGACACCGGTCACCAGCACCAGGCTTCCGGCGACGAGCCGGACCTGGCGTTCCAGGTCCCAGCGGGCGGGCCCGCGGGTGAGCGGGCCGCCGGCGGCCTCCCAGGCCATGACACCACCGTCGAGAACACGCAGGTTGGGCAGTCCGGCCTCGGCGAGGGCCTGTTCGGCCTGAGTGGCGCGGGCGCCGGAGCGGCAGATGAGGATGACGTCCTCGTCGAGGTGGTTCAACAGCTCGGCGCGGTGCTCGCGGAGGGTGTCGAGGGGGACGTTGTAGGAGCCGGGGATGTGCGCGGTGCGGAACTCGCCGGGCGTGCGTACGTCCAGCAGGCGCGGGCCCCCACCGGAGCGGGTCAGGTCGCGCAGGGCGGCGGTGTCGAGGCGTGGTTTGTCGGCATGGAGGGTCATCGGGGGGTTCCCTGCTGTGTGAAGTGTTCTGTGCTGACGGGGGCGGGCGGCGGCCGGCGCTGCGGTCGCCGCCCGCAGTGCGGTGGATCAGACGTCGGCGGGCGCGGGCAGGGCCGGCCAGGCGCCGTATCCGCCGAGCAGGTCGGAGACGTCGGTGCGGCCCGTGTGCCGGAGCAGGCTGGCGGCGATCGAAGAGCGGTGGCCGCCCGCGCAGTGCACGACCAGGGGCCGGTCGGCCGGGATCTCGTCGAGGCGGCGGGCCAGTTCGGCCAGTGGGATGTGCAGCGAGTCTTCGATGAAGCCCTCTTCGCGCTCGGCGGGGTTGCGCACGTCGAGTACCAGCGGCGGTTCAGCGCTGTTCAGCAGCCCGCGCAGCCCGTCGGCGGTCAGGCGGCTGGCCTGCTCCATGTCGTCGGCGAGGGCGGGGAAGACGCCCTCGGGTTCACGCAGGTAGCCGCCGACCTTGTCGAAGCCGATCCGGGCGAGCCGGGTGACGACCTCCTCCTCACGGTCCTGCGGCGCCACCACCACAACCTCCTGCTCAGGGCCGACGACCATGCCCGCCTGCTCGGCGAAGCGGCCGTCCGCGGGCACGTTGACCGAGCCACGCAGATACCCGGGCGCGAAGTCCTGCGGTGAACGGGCGTCGAGGACGACCGCGCCGGCCGCGCGCCGCTCCATGAACTCCTCGACCGACAGGGGCCGCGGTGCGGCTGCCGCGTCGAACAGGCCGTGCTCCTTGCGGTTGAGAATGGCGTCGTAGACGAAGTAGGCGGGCGCGGAGGGCTGTCCGGCCGTCACCAGCTCGACGAACTTCTCCTCGCTCATCGGGCGGCAGGCGTAGTTGGTGAGGCGCTGTTCGCCGATGGTGGACTGGCGCTGGGTGGACAGGTTCTTGCCGCAGGCGGAGCCGGCCCCGTGCGCGGGAAAGACCCGGACCGCGTCGGGCAGGGCCATCAGCTTGTGCTGGATGGTGTCGTAGAGCATGCGGCCGAGTTCGTCGGCGGTCACGCCGATCGAGGCGAGCAGGTCGGGCCGGCCGACGTCGCCGATGAACAGCGCGTCACCGGTCAGTACGCCGTAGGGGACGGGGTCGCCGGTGTGCTCGTACACCAGCACACTGATCGACTCGGGTGTGTGACCCGGGGTTTCGAGGATCTGCAGCTGGACGTCGCCGAGGCTGATCCGCTCCCCGTCGGCCAGCTTGCGGATGGGGTACTCGGCTTCGGCGCGCTGCCCGTAGCCGATCCAGGCGCCGGTGCGGTCGGCCAGCTCCAGGTGGCCGGCGAGGAAGTCGGCGTGGAAGTGGGTGTTGAGGACGGCCTCGATGGTGAAGCCGTGGGCGGCGGCGTCGGTGAGGTACTCGGAGACATCGCGGCGAGGGTCGACGACGACGGCCTTGCCCGTGGTTTCGTCGGCGATCAGATAGGACGCCTGGGAGAGGCAGTCGAGGTAGTACTGGGCGAAGAACATGGTCGGGTGACCTCCAGATCGGACAGAATGATTACCCCCGGGGGGTATGTAGAAGCATCTGATCCGCCCTTGTCTGAGGGCGAGGGCGAGGGCGAGGGCGAGGCCGGCCCGGGTCGGGGGATGCCCGGGCCGGCCGGTCAGAGGCGGCCGGTCAGCATGCCGTGCCAGTACGCGGGCGGCAGTACGTACCGCTTGAACAGCCACATGTCCCGCCGCTCCTTGAACGTGTCGATCAGCGGGAAGGTGGGAGCGGGGCGCAGGTCGTAGTCGAACTCGGCGAGCAGCATCCGGTCGCGGGCGGTCACCAGCGGGCAGGACGTGTAGCCGTCGTACCGGCGCGACGGGGAGCGGCCGTTCAGCACGTCCAGCAGATTCGCCGCGACCACGGGGGCCTGCTTGCGTACGGCCGCGCCGGTCTTGGAGGTGGGCAGGTGCGCCACGTCGCCGAGGGAGAACACGTTGTCGTACGTCGGGTGTTGCAGCGTGTGCCGGTCGGCGGCGACGAAACCCTGCGGGCTGGCCCGATCGGCGAGCGGACTGGTCTTGACCCAGTCGGGGGCGCTCTGCGGCGGCACGGCGTGCAGGAAGTCGTAGCCGATGGTTTCCTGCGTGCCGTCGGCGTGGTCGGTGACGGTGATCTCGCGGCGGCCGCCGTCGACGGCGGTCATCTCCGAGCGCAGCCGCACTTCGATGCCGTACCGGTGGGCCACCTTCTCCAGTACTTGAGACCAGACCGGCACCTTGAACATCGTCGGGTCGGGGATGACGAGGATGATCCGGATGTCGTCGAGGACATTGCGCTTGCGCCAGCTGTCGGCGGCAAGGTAGGCGATCTTCTGCGGGGCGCCGCCGCACTTGAGCGGGGACGCCGGGTGGGTGAAGACGGCCGTTCCCGAGCGCATCTGCCGGATCAGCTCCCAGGTGCGCGGGGCGTATTGCGGCGCGTAATTGCTGCTCACCGCGTCGTGGCCGACCGCCTCGGCCAGCCCCGGCACGCCGTCCCAGTCGAGTTGAAGGCCCGGCGCCATCACGAGGTGCTCGTAGGTGAGTTCGGCGCCCTCGGAGAGCGTCACCGTGCGGGTGTCGGGGTCGACGGCCAGGGCGCGGCGGCGGATCCACCGCACGTCGTCGGGTATGACCGCCCCTTCGGGGCGGCGGCTGATGCGCAGAGGCGCCTGGCCGCCGCCGACCAGGGTCCACAGGGGCTGGTACCAGTGTGTGTCGGACGGTTCGATCAGGGTGATGTCGCGGGCGCCGGCGCGGCGCAGGCGGGCCGCGACGCTGATACCGGCACTGCCGCCGCCGATGACGGCGACGCGGTGACGGCCGGTGAGCGGTTCGTCCGCGGGGGAGGGGGTGGCGGCCAAGGCGGGCTCCTTTCCGGCGGGCCGGGGTGGGTGTGTACGGGCGTCAGGTCGCGTGCTCGTGCGCGCCGGCCGCGACGGGACGCCCGCCGCGCGCCCAGGCGCCGGTGCCGCCGGCCACGGAGTAGGCGTCGATGCCGCCGGAGGTCATCCAGTCCGCGGCCGTCTTGCTGCGGTTGCCGCTGGCGCAGATCACGTACACCGGTCGGTCGGCGGGCAGCTCGCTGAGGCGGGCGGGCACGGTGCGCAGCGGCATCAGCCGCGCGCCGGGAACGTGCCCGGCCGCGTACTCGTCCGCCTCCCGTACGTCGACCACGAGCGGGCCGTCGGCCCACGCCGCGGCGAACGCCTCCAGCGTCACTTCACGAGCCATTTCGTTGCCTCCTCAATTACCCCCGGGGGTATCTTGTTGGCGAGAGTACGGCGGCATGCGGGGGAGCGTCAAATACCCCCAGGGGTATTTGCCTGAGAGGCAACGCGCTGAGGGCGAAGGCCGCACCGTCGGCATGGTCGGCGACGGCATCAACGACGCCCCCGCCCTGGCCGCCGCCGACGTCGGCCTGGCCATCGGAACCGGCACGGACGTGGCCATCGAGGCCGCCGACATCACCCTGATCTCCGGCTCGCTGAGCGGAGTCGTCACCGCGATCCGCCTGTCTCGGGCCACCATGCGCAACATCAGGCAGAACCTGTTCTTCGCCCTGGTCTACAACGCCGTCGGCATCCCCTCGCCGCGGGCGCCCTCTACCCACTGTGGGGAGATTGGCTCAGCCCGATCATCGCCGCCGCGGCCATGGCGCTCAGCTCCCTGTCGGTCGTCACCAACGCCTCCCGGCTGCGCCGCTGGCACCCCCAGCCGCTGCCCGAGGCCCAGCCGTCCCGCGTCCAGCCCCGTGTCGAGTCCGGCGCCGAACGAGCCCAGGCCGACGGCATGGCCGCGGCGGGGCATGGGCACCCCCACACCGCTTCCCAAGGCGGGGACACCGCGGTCGCGGACCCGGTGCGCGGCATGCAGGTGGACAGGACCAGCGCCGCCCAACACCGGCAGGACCGAGTACGGCACGTACTACTTCTGCTCCGCTCGCTGCGCCGCCACGTTCGACGGGGACCCGGACCGCTACACCGCCCCGATGTCCGGCAGCCCGCGCGAGGGAGGTGAACCTCGATGACCACCGCTCCAGCCGCCTCTCGCCACGCCCACGAACAGCACACCCAGGCACTCGGTTACGCCGACAACAAGGCCGCCGACCACCTCGCCCGGCTGAGCAAGATCGAAGGACAGATACGCGGCATCTCCCGCATGGTCACCGGCGACCGCTACTGCATCGACGTCCTTACCCAGATCACAGCCGCCAGCCGCGCCCTCCAAGAAGTCGCCCTCAGTCTCCTCGACGACCACGTGCGCGGCTGCGTCACCGGCGCCGCCCGCACCGATCCCGCCCAAGCCGAGGAGAAGTTCGCAGAACTGTGCGACACCTTGCGCCGCGCAGTGCGTCTGTAGCCACTCTTGCGGTGGGTGTCCGCGCCCTCCCCGCTCCAGTCGCCCAATTACCCCGAGGGGTATATTGACGACGGCGAGCCGTTTTCAGCACCAGCACGGACGGAAGCCATGACGACAGTCGACCACCGGCGAGGCGGCGCCAGCAGCGCCGCACTCCGGTGGACGCGCGCTGCCGTCATCGCGCTGATGGCGGCGCTCGCTGTTCTCGTTCACCACGAGACGGGTGTGGCCAACACTCTCGTGCCGCCCACGGCGGCCTCGGACATGAGCAGCCTCGCGGGCATGCACCACGCGGCCGCAATAGCCCATTCCGTAGACACGAACGGGCACGCCACGTCGCCGGGCGCCACGGCCACGGCCGACAATCATGGGGCATGCTCTGGCACGGTGATGCAGCACTGCTCCGCCGCCGGTGTCGACAGCGTGAAGCTCGCGCCTCCTCACCACCCCTCCAGCAGCCGGGTTCCGGCCCTCCCTTCCGGAGCAGCCGCCCGCCACGACGTCCCGGGAACGACGGGCCGGGCGCCACCCGATCTTTCGGTTCTCTCTCGATTGCTGCTGTAGGCCGCGCCCTCGGCTGCGCGCGTTCACGCGTGCGCTCAGCCGAGACCGCACGCGACCGAACAGAAGCGACATCGAGAAGAGGACACCCTGTGAACAGCATGAACCGCCGTTCCGTCCTGCTGGCCGGCCTCAGCGTCGCGGGCGCGGGTGCGTTCGCCGCCTGCAGCGGCTCCGGCAGCACGCCTGCCCTGATCAGCCCCTCCGGCCCGGCCGTCGCCGCCGCCGACAAGAAGCGCACGAAGAGCGGCAGGGCGCACGAGCTGACCCTGACCGCAGCACAGGCCAAGGTTGACCTGGGCGCCGGACTCACGGCCGGCACCTGGGCCTTCAGCGGCCAGGCCCCGGGCAAGGAACTGCGCGTCTCGGCCGGTGACACGCTCGCCGCCACGCTGTCCAACCAGCTGCCCAACCGAGCCGCCACCTCCATCCACTGGCACGGCATTGCCCTGCGCAACGACATGGACGGCGCACCGCCGGCCACCCAGACCGCCGTCCGAGCCGGCCGTAACTTCACCTACCGGTTCACCGTGGACGCTCCCGGCACCTACTTCTTCCACCCGCACGTTGGTGTCCAGCTCGACCGGGGCCTGCACGCGCCGTTGATCGTGGAGGACCCCAAGGAGCCACTGTCGTACGACGAGGAGTGGGTGGTCGTCCTCGACGACTGGCTCGACGGCGTCACCGGCACCCCGGACGACGTCTTCGCCGAGCTGAAGCAGGGCATGGGCGGGATGCACATGGGCGAGGCTTCCGGCAGCTCGTCCAGCTCCTCCGGCCACGACATGGGACACATGGGCGGAATGGACATGGACGGCGGCACGGGCGCGACGAGCAGCTCACCGTCCCCGTCCTCCGGCGCAGGCATGTCGACGAAGTTCATGCTGATGGGCGCCCGGAGCCCGCTGCTCGGCGGCGACGCCGGCGACGTGAAGTACCCCCACCACCTGATCAACGGCCGCGTCCCGGCCGACCCGGAGGTCTTCCGCACCAAGCCCGGCAAGCGGATCCGACTGCGACTGATCAACGCCGGCGGCGACACCGCGTACCGCGTCGCCCTCGGCGGCCACAGGCTCACCCTCACCCACACCGACGGCTTCCCGATCCGGCACCAGCAGGTCGACGCCGTGCTGATCGGCATGGGCGAACGCTACGACGCCCTCGTCACCCTGGGCGATGGCGTGTTCCCCCTCGTCGCACTGGCAGAGGGCAAGAACGCCACCGGGCTGGCGCTGGTCCGCACAGGCTCGGGCAGCGCGCCGAAGCCGACGACGCGCCCGAAGGAACTGGACGGAACCATCATCACCGCGTCACAGCTCCGCGCGGGCGACGACGTACGGCTGCCCTCAAAGCCGACGGATCAGGTCCACCGCATCGAACTCACCGGCGGCATGATGACGTACAACTGGGCCATCAACGGCAAGCGATTCGACATGAACAACCCGACCGCGAGCCCCATCACGGTCGAGCAAGGCCAGCGAGTACGGCTGAACTTCGTCAACACCACCACCATGTGGCACCCGATGCACCTCCACGGCCACACCTACCAACTCGGCACCGGCGGCCCGCGCAAGGACACCGCGATCGTCCTCCCGCGGAAGACTCTGTCGGTGTTCTTCGACGCCGACAACCCGGGCCAGTGGATGCTGCACTGCCACAACGCCTACCACGGCGAAGCCGGAATGATGGCCCTCGTGGCCTACCAGAGCTGATCTCCACCACACCGGTTCATTTACACCCACCGCCAACCCCTCCGTTCAGGAGCGGGCCACAGCCCCCGCGTGGTATAAGCCATCGACTATATACCCATGGGGGTATATAGTCGATGGCTTTGGGTCCCGGGAACGGGTCACGCTGGACGGGAATCGAAGATGAAGGTCATGGACCACACCGCTCATCACACCGGCACCACGCGTGAGCACGCTGCCAGGAGGGCCACGGTCATGACGCCCACGCGGCGCACCACGGCGCTCACGCGAGGGCGTCCTGGTCCATAGCGGTGAGGGCGACGCTGCACTGCCTGACCGGCTGCGCCATCGGCGAGATCCTCGGCATGGTCATCGGCACCGCGCTGATGTGGGGCAACGCGCCCACCATGGCCCTGGCGATCACGCTGGCATTCCTCTTCGGCTACTCGTTCACGCTGTTCGCGGTCCTCCGGGCCGGCCTCGACCTCAAGTCCGCGATCAAGGGCGCGCTGGCCGCCGACACCGTATCGATCGCGGTCATGGAGCTCGTCGACAACGCCGTCATCGCCCTCACCCCGGGTGCGATGGACGCCCACCTGTTCGACGGGTTGTTCTGGGCGGCCCTGCTGGGCGGATTCGCGGTGGCCTTCCTGGTCACCACGCCGGTCAACAAGTGGATGATCGGCCGCGGCAACGGCCACGCCGTCGTCCACGCCCACCACTGACGAACCCCTGCAGACCCACGCCTTCGGGTCGTCCCTGACATAACAGGGACGACCCGAAGGCGTTTGCGTCACCGAGACAGGGCGAACCCGGCAGAGCGCCGAAGCCCAGGGCCCATTCAGCAGCGCGCGGCTCGCCTGTTCAGCGATGGGGACAGGGCGTACGCCACCACCACGTCGGCCAGGGGCGGGAAGGTACAGGATCCACCGTGCACCCCGGCACGGCTCAGGGTGTGCGCGACGCCGACACTCGGCAGCAACAGGTCCAGCTGTACGAGTCGCAGGGCTCGGTCACCGAGCCGCGTCCCCGTCGCCTACGCGTCACGCCGGGCGGGCCGGCCCGCATCCTGGGGACGCAGGCCGGCCAGGGTCACCGTCGCGAGCCGCCGCACAGCAGCCTTCGACGACAGGGTTCCGGTCCCGGTGAGTGCGTGCAGGCAGTAGCCGGGCAGTTCTCCGGAGAGATGTCGTCCCGGACCTCGCCCGCCTGAACCGCTTCGGCCAGCAGCCCCCGGACGAAGTGCCGCAGATGCTGCTCGGTGTGCGCGACATGGTCACCCCGGTGCAGGACGGCGGACAGCTCTCCCCCTGTCCGTGCCGCTGCTGCTGGATCAACGCGTAGCGCTCCAGCACCGCTTCGAGCCGCTCACCAGGGGTGCCGGGACGGTCCTTGAGTTCGGCGAGTTCGGCAAGGTGACCGGCGATCTGCCCCTCGTGCCACGCCGCCAAGACGACTCAACGTCCGAGAAGTACTTGTACAGAGTGGCCCGCCCGATGCCGCTCTCCTCGGCGATCCGCCACGCCACCCTGCGCGGCACCAAGGCCATCGTCATCAAGTTCGACAAGGAGACGTGTCGCCCCTGCCCGGTGCGCGACCAGTGCACCCGCTCGAAGACCGGCGGTCGGACCCTCTGCCTGCAACCCCGCGAGCTGCAAGAAGTCCTCGACCATGCCCGTCTCCAGCAGGCCGACGAGTAGTGGCGAGCCAAGTACGGAACCCGCGCGGGCATCGAGGGAACCATCCACCAGGCGGTCGCGGTCACCGGGATGAGACGTGCCCGCTACCTCGGTCTCCAGAAGTCCCACCTGGAGCACGTCTTCTCCGCCGTTGCGCTCAACCTCATTCGCCTCGACGCCTGGTGGAACGGCCACCCGCTCGACCGCACACGCGTCAGCCACCTTGCCCGCCTCGACCTCTCCCTCACCGCGTGACCGAATAAGCCAGCAGGATCGGTGACAGCGTTCTACCCGGCACCCCGTGACCCGGCGGAGGGTCACTCGCCAGGTTCGTGCTCTGCCTGTCGCTCCTGCCGTGCTCCTGCAGCGTCTGGAAGGCAGCGAAATACAGCAGCCCGTCACCGTCAACGACCCTTGGGGCCGAGGCCGTTCACTGGAGCGGATAGACGAAGATCGCCAACAGCTTTGGCTACTGGCCAGCGCACGAGCGGCATGGGGATGGCGTGCGCGCTTCTGGCTGTTGGCCTGGCCCTTTCGCGACATGGAGCCGACTGTGGACCGTTCGGGGGTTTTGGGGGATTCCCAGCGAGCGGCGGTAGGGATCGGCGAGTATGCGCAGATGGCGAACTCGGGGGTGCGGGCGAGGAGCCATCCTAGGCCTGTCCTGCGGATCAGGCCGGATCCGGTCGACGCCCCCTTGTACGCCGCAGATGTGCGCGCCAAGCCCGGCAGCCCCGGCAAGTTCCGCCGGACAGGTCCTACTGGTTCAACAGAACACAGCCTGAAGACTGCTCGCCACGGGGAGATGATCCACCGCTGCGAAAGCCGTGCCAGGACACGCAGGCGAGTGCGCGGGCACCCCTGCCGCCGGTGCCTGAATCAGGCGTGCTCCGGCTCATCCTCCATCGGGTCAGCGACACCGAGCAGAGCGAAGCAGATGTGCAGCACCGCGTCCTCCAGGCTGGGGACTTCGTCGATGCTCCCCTGCCGCAGGCACCGGCATAGAGCCTCATGGGTGGCGTCGGCGGCGGCGAGGTAGTTGGCGTGCGGGACGCGACGGTACTCAGGAAGCCTGGTGCGCCAGACGCGCATCGACTCGGCGAACCAGGAGCGGCAGGCGTCCTGGTGCTCTCGGGCGCGGCCGCCGGCCGACGCCGTCTCCAGGAAGAACGCCTTGGCGAATTCCGGTTCTTCGGCGACCAGTCTGAGGTAGGCGCGGATCGAGGCGCGGAGTGTCGCCACGGGCGCGAGTGACTGTTCCGACGATTGCGCGAACGACGCCTTGAGGCACTTGATGGTCAGCTCACGGCTCGCCTCGGCGGCGGCGATGAAGCACTCTTCCTTGTCCGCGAAGAGTGCGTAGAACGTCTTGCGGGATACGCCTGCTCGCGACGTGACGTCGGCCACGGTCGTGGCGAGGTAGCCCTTTTCGGCCACCACGACCGTCATCGCGTAGAGGAGTCGTTGGCGCTGAGAGCCCGTCACGAGCTCCTGCGCGAGCCCGTGTGGCCCGCGGGGAAGGCTGGTCAGATGTGGCTTCAGTCGGGGCCGGATCGAATCTGTCATGGCTGCCAAGCATTCTGATACATGTTGTGTACGCGAATGTTTCTCACTCTGTCGCTCGATGAGAAGCCCGCAGGACGAGAGATCCCGCCGGACGAGACAGAAAGAAGAGAGGCACCCCCCACCATGAAGAACTCAACTGCCCTTTCGGCGATGACCGCCTTACTGGCGGCCGTTGCCGGGACCGTCGCTGTCGCGCCGACTCCCGCGCAGGCGGTCGACGGGCCCGTGACCATGATCGTCGACTCCGCTCTGGATGCCGTGGACGCCGACGTGTCCGACGGCGTCTGCCGTACCGCTGCAGGAACCTGCACCCTGCGCGCGGCGGTCATGGCCGCCAACACCCGGCCCGGCAGCACGATCGAGCTGCCCGCCGGCCACTACCGCCTGTCCATCCCGCCGAATCCCGAGTACCTGAACACCCGCACTGCCGACCCGACCACAGGCGACCTGAACGTCACCGCGCCCACCACCTTCCGAGGGGCTGGCGCACGGGAGACCGTCATCGACGCAGACCGTGTCGACCGGGTCTTGCGCATGGGAGCCGACACCACACTGTCCGACCTCACCGTCACCGGAGGCGAGGCCAAGCAACGCGAGGTGCGCTTCACCGACCCCGGCGGTGGCGGTATCGCCAACAGCAAGAACATGACGCTGCGCCGTGTGGCGGTCACCGGAAACACCGCCGGCTACGGAGGAGGCATCTTCAACATCCCGGACTCCCACCTGACCCTGATCGAGAGCACTGTCAGCAACAACACCGCCGGCGAAGCCGGAGGCATCCGCTTCGACGACACGGGCACCGTCCTCAACTCCACGATCGCAGACAACCGCGTGACTGACGACTGGGACAGGCCGGGCAGCCTGTCCGGATACGGAGGCGGCATCGACATCCGCGGCACTGGCCTGGTGGACATCCGCAACTCCACGATCACAGGCAACACTTCCACCGACGGAGGGGGCGGGATCAACATCGCCCCCGCCTACCTGGACAGCCTGCCCTCCGGGGTCACCGACGCGATCGACGCACCGCTGGGCCACCTCGCCCTGCAGAACACGATCATCGCCGGCAACACCGTCGGCCCCGCCCCCGGCGACTGCAAGAAGGCCTTCGCCGCGATCGAGTCCCGCGGCGGCAACCTCGACAGCGCCGGCACCTGCGGTCTGACAGCCGCGGGCGATCTGCCCCGCCAGGAACCGCGCCTCGGCCCCCTGGGCAACCACGGCGGGCCCACGGACACCGCGGCACTGCTGTTCGGCAGCCCGGCCATTGACGCGGCCTCCGACTGCCCCGCCACCGATCAGAGAGGCGTCACCCGGCCTCAGGGCCCGGCCTGCGACATCGGCGCCTTCGAGTACCAGCCCTGATCCCCGCTACCCCCTCCTCTGGGTCGGGACGCCTTCCAGTGTCATCAACCCGGTGTGCGGCTGCTGTTGAGGCTGGGGATGGTGCGGCACTACTGGGACGCGCTGAAGGGCGCTCTCAGACTGCGTGACCGCTCCAAGGCGGCGGACGAACCGGCGCACTTCACGCTGCTGACGCGAGCGGAACGGCCGTGACCCGCTGGTTCGATGCGGGTGTCGCCTTGGAGACCGGGCCGTTTGCGTGTGGCGCTGCGGGCATTGGCGGCACGTCACGGCGTGGTGCGGCACCGGCCGTCCGACGGATCGGTGTCCACCGCGTCAGAGGTGTGTCCACGGTGAACTCCGCTGGGGCCTTGACCCAAGGCCCCAGCGCCGGCCGCGAAACCTTACGCGGCCTGCTCGCCCGCCGCGGCATCACCTTCCAGCGCACAAAGACCTGGAAGGAATCCCCCGACCCCGAACGGGAGACGAAGCTGGACCGGATCGAGGAGGTCCTTGACCGCTTCCCGGACCGGGTCTTCGCCTTCGACGAGTTCGGCCCGCTCGAGATCCGGCCCATCGCGGGCTCGGGCTGGGCCGAACAGTAACATCCCGACCGGATGCCGGCGACCTACCACCGCACCCACGGAGTCCGGTACCTCCACGGCTGCTACTCGGTCGGTGACGACACCCTGTGGGGCGTCAACCGTCGCAGGAAGGGCGCCGGGAACACGCTGGCCGCACTGAAGTCGATCCGTGCCGCCCGACCCGACGGCGCACCGATCTACGTGATCCTGGACAACCTGTCCGCCCACAAGGGCGCAGACATCCGCCGCTGGGCCAAGAAACACAAGGTCGAACTGTGCTTCACCCCGTGGTGGTCAGGCTGAGAGTGCGGTCTCGTATTCGGCGGGACTGCGGTAGCCGAGGCTGCTGTGCAGACGGTGCAAGTTGTACCAGCCCTCGATGAAGTCGAGGATCGCGGTGCGGGCGGCGGCCCGGCTGGGCCAGACGGTGGTGTCGAGCAACTCCCGTTTGATGGTGGCGAAGAACGACTCGGCGAGTGCGTTGTCCCAGCACTGTCCGGTGCGCCCGCCGGACAGAATGACACCCAACTCCGCTGCCAGTGACGTGAATTGCTGGCTGGTGTATTGACAGCCGCGATTGGAGTGAAAGATCACCGGCCGGGTGGGACGACGCTGGCGGCAGGCGGAGCTGAGAGCGTCCGCGACCAGACCGGTCCGCAGATGATCGGCGGTGGACCAGCCGACCACGCGGCGCGAGGCAATTCGCTTTTCGCAGCACCTCGATCGTCTCCACCTGCTCAGCGGCCAACCTCCGCAGTCGGCGCAGCTCTTCGCGCTCGGCCGTCGTCAGCTCTCCCGGCGCCCCCTGCCCGCGGTCGATCGCGTCCTGCTTGACCCAGTTCCGCAGGCCCTCGGCACTGACCCCGATCTGACGGGCCACCTCGGTGACGGTCTTCCCGGAGGAGCGCACGAGCGCGACCGCGTCCCGCTTGAACTCCTCCGTGTACCGCCTGCTGCGGTTGCTCTTACTTCCCACCCGGCACTACTTCCTCTGGAACCTCATGTCCCCGTCTCCAGGTGTCCACGATCAAGGGGAAGGCTCAGGATCGGCAGCAGCGGCTCGATGAGGGCCCACTCTGCGTCCGTCATGTCCGAGGGATAGCGGGAAGTGCGCATGCGAGAAGGCCAGGGGCCAGCCGGATCGGGGAATGCGGGATGGGCGGACCGGGCCGAGTCCCTGGGCTCCTTCGCGTGAGGCGGACCACCTCCCTTGGGTTACTGGAGTTGCGGGTGGGCGATCATGCCGAGCGAGCTCTGGATGGCGTTCATCTGCGCGACGACGTAGGCCACCCAGCGGCTCTTGGGAAAGAGTCGGGCGTGCGGGTCAAGAACACCGGTGATCACGCTGCTGATCTGCGTGTACTTCACCTCGGCCCACTGCCGCTCCCATGCCTCCAGCTCGTCGGCGTCCTCGCAGAAGTGATAGCCCCGGTCGAACGACCACATCAGGGGCGGCCACCGCTTCCCGCCCGCCAACTCGCGGTAGGCGGCAAGGCCGCGCACGATCTGCGAGCGGGACAGCTCGGTGACCACCATCAGCCGGGACTTCTTCAGCCCGGCCGGGGCGGTCTCCATCAACGCAAGCCGGATGGTGTCGGCGTGACGCGCGGCACTGGGTGAGCGGCGTCGGTCGCGCTCCCGTGTCCTGGAGCGCGGCATCACTACTCGCCCCGCAACAGCCGCGCCAGTGCGTCGTCGACGTCGACGTTCCCGGTGTCGACAGCGTGTTCCATCCAGTCCAGGGTGGCCCGGCAGCGGGCGATGTTCTCGTGCAGGAGCGAGCGTTCCTCCACCGAGACTGCGCGGCCGTGCAGTCCGGGCACGACCCGGCCGGCGGCGGCCACGAAGGCGTGGCAGGCAGTGACCAGGTCGAGAGAAAGGCCACGCTCGCAGAACCCAAACGCCCGAATCATCCCCAGCGGTTCCCGCTCCCGGCCGACCCAAGAGCCCCCTTCCAGCAGGGCCTCGAGCATGCCGGCGTCACGCCGCTGGCCGGAAGCGGTGGGAGTCGGTCGGCCAGGCGCCGAACTCCTGCGGCATCTCCCGCCACTGCCCGCCCGTCTTGAACCGCCAGATCACGCCCTCGAACTGCTGGCGCGGGGTACGGGCCATATTCGCCAATCGGCAGGTACGGCCCCATGAACTCCCGCTCTTCCTTCGTCAGTTGTACTTGCGTCACGCAAGATGATCGCCGGATCAGACTTCTGGGCGAGGGTAAAATCCCGCAAATTGATCACGGCTCGATACGTTCCAGGTAGGCGCGGCCGCACGTATTGGCCGGAATGATGTGCGCCAAATGGCCCACCCGTTTGAGCGGGCGTTCATGCATACAAATTGTTGACGCGTTCCTGGCCTGCATCGCCGGACGTGAGCCGTACCTCGGACTCGCGGTCTGGCGACCAGAATTTCCGGCCGCGTGTACTAGGATCCGCCACTAGCATCACTCGATTGACCGTTGCTCACCCAATGGATAGGAGACCCGATGCTCGGCGTGCTCGTGACTTTCGCACAAACCGACAAGTTTGATCGTGCAACTCTCGTAAAGATTGCCGGCGAACTCCGTGGACCGTTCGAAGGCATGGTCGGCCTTCGCTTCAAGAGCTTCATGCTCGACGAAGACGGCGTTCAGGCAAGGAACTTCTACGTGTGGGATGACGAGGAGAAAGGCCGGTCCTTCTTCACGGAGGAGCTCGTCGACAAGGTGGCGGGGATTTATGGCGTCCCGCCCAAAATCGAATACCTCGATATCGTTGGGTTCGTCGACAACTCTGGCGCCTGATTCTCAAGGAGGCTGTGGCGCAAACATTTGCTGTCCAGGCCGTTTTAGGCCATCTGGGCATGCCATAGAACTTCCTCACATGCGACCCCAGTACTCCAGCCGTAGATCGTGATCTCTGGTCAGCGCGGCGTGAAGACAGTGCGGCCACCGGTAGGCCCCTCCCGGGGAGGAGTGATCTCAAGGCGACGCAGCCGACGACATCAGCTCTTCCAGCTTGTTGAGAGCCTGAGTCCAGCCTTCCTCGTGGAGAGCTTGTCGTCGCCCAGTTGCGAAGTCGCCCTGGGTGAAGACCAGCTCCGCCGACGTACCGTCGATATCGCGAAGCGACAGCGTCACTACGGTCTCTCGATCCTCGGGATCGGGATCCTCCCATCGGAAAGTGTAGGACAGGCGTTCCGGAGGGTCGACCTCAAGGAATTCCCCCACTAGGTAGAACAGATCGCCTTCCGGAGGCTGCATCGCAATCCGATAACCGCCTCCTGGCCGAAGGTCGCTTTCCATGCTCGGGGTGGTGAACCCTTCAGGGCCCCACCACTTGGCCAGTTCCTCTGGTTGGGTCAAGGCTCGGAATACGACCGAGCAGGGCGCGGTGAGAACACGCTGCATTTGTAGCCTCAGTCCGCGCTCGTGCGTCATCACGAACCCTTCCACCCAAAGGCGTCGAGGTCGACCACTACACCCATCCTAATGCGCTAGCCGTAGACTGCGATGTGGCTGGTCAGGGCAGTGCGAGGGCAGGTTCGGCCACCGGTGATCATCGTGTGTTGTGTGGACAAACGAAGATCAAGCGGTGGCCGCAGGCCATAGCGTAGACCCCGCGCGATGGCGGGGCATATTCGATGCCCTGATGGGTCGGATCGCGGGCCGATTCGTGCGGGTCGAAGCGCGACGCCGCGCACGATCCCTCGTCCTGGGACTGCTGTCCGACCTGCCAAAGAAGAATTGCTGGACGATCGCTGAGCATGCCGGACACGCCAGCCCGGACGGCCTGCAGCACCTGCTGGCCCGGGCCAAGTGGGACGCGGACGCGGTCCGCGACGACCTGCGCGGATACGTCGTGGAGCATCTCGGTGATCAGGATGCGGTACTGGTCGTCGACGAGACCGGCGACCTGAAGAAGGGCACCCACACCGTGGGCGTGCAGCGCCAGTACACCGGTACCGCGGGCCGCATCGAAAACTCCCAGGCCGGACTGGACGAACACCAGGTGAGGTGGTGGATGTCCTGGCGCCGGTGGGTCACCCTCGCCATGTTCGCCCGTGCCTTTCTCGCAGTCGTCCGCGCCGACGAACACGCCCGCCACCCCGCACCAGACGCCCTCATACCGCTCGCCCCAGGTAGGGGTGATGGCCAAGGCCGGGTAGTTAGCGTTTTCGCAGGTCACGCAACTGGTCCTGGGGACCATTGTGTTGCGGCGTAGAGGCCGGGTCCGAGCTTGTGGATTAGGCCACTGGCAGCCCAGCGATTCAGTTGTCTGTACATGGTCTCCAGGGTGATGTCGCCGAAGTGGGCGGCGATTTCACGGGGTTGCCACAGACGGGTGGGGTCTTCCTGGAGCACTGCCAGGACGCGGTGTCGGCGCCGCGCCGCAGGGGTTGAGTGCCGGTCGTCCCGGGAAGCTGTGGGCAGTGCGGGTGACTGATCCGCGGGTTCGAGGACAGTGACGTCGAGGTGGGTCACAGTGCGGCTGGTATTGGGCCGGCCGTCGTCACGCCGCTCGCTGTAGCGGGATGACCTTGCGGGTGCTGACCCGCTGCCGGCGGGGCGGGAGCAGGCTAGTGAGGATCCGACGGCCGAGCGTCCCGAGGAGCATGTCCCGGTCGGTGTCCGCGGGGATGATGCCGGTGGCCTGGAGCACCTGGTCGCGGGCGGTGTGGAGCGCGATGCTGAAACAGCAGCGGTCCGGGTCGGTGCCAGGGACGGACTCGGCGGCGTCGACCATCACGGTGCGCAGGGCCTGGTAGAGGGTGAGCAGGGACCACATCTCCTGCTCGATGCCTGCCGGGTCGCCCGAGCGCAGGTTGCGCCCGTTCATGATCGTGTGGCGGAGCGCGTAGTACGCCGATTCATGTTCCCAGCGCTGGTGATAGAGGCCCACCAGCGCGGTGGCAGGGTAACGGCGGGCGTCGGTCAAGGTCGTGACCAGCCGGTAGGACCCGGTGAAGGACGTGCCGTCCACGCAGGTCACAGCGATCTGTGCGTCGATGACCCGAACCTTCACAGTGCCGATCACCGACAGGTAGGAGCCGTCGACGAGGAGGGTGAGGACCGGCGTGCGCCGGTTGCTGCAGAGCCGGCCCAGGACCTGGGCGCCGGTGTCGGTGACCGCAGCGAGGAAGGTGTTGCTGTCGAAACCTTTGTCCAACATGTCCGGCCGCAGCAGGTGCAGCAGTCGGCTGGCGTAACTCGTTTCGCCCTCGGCGGTGGGACCGAACACCGCGCCGACCAGGGCCCGGGTGCCGGTCTCGATCAAAGTCATCAACTCCAGCGTCCGATAGCCATGATGCGAAGTCCTGCCCAGCCAGGCCCGGTTCCGCTCGGAATCGGGGACCCTCAGCGAACTGCAGCCGTCGAACGACACCATCCGGTAAAGGCCGAACCGCACCCCTGGTGTCGTCGGCCGGGCCAGCAGCCCGGCAAGTACCTCGAACAACGCCCGCATCGGCGCGCTGCCGATCCGTCGGCGCAGGTCACGCAACGCCTTCGCCGACGGATGGACCACCGGCATCCCGGACAGGCCCACGGTCAGCTTGTCCCAGACCAGCCGGTAGCCGACCTCAGGGAACAGGCACATCGCCAGCAGGAAGTAGACCCCGACCCGCGACGGCAGATCGCGCAGCCGTCGCTGTACCGCCCTCGTCTCCGCAAGGACCGTGTCCACGAGCTCGAACGGCACAACGGCAGTCAACTCGCCCAGATGCCCGGGAGCGAACGGGCCTGCGGCCACAGTGACCGTACGGGTGATAGTCGTCAGCGCAAACGGCAGGACACAATGACGGGGCAACGGAGCTCCTTCGGGACAAGCTGTCTTGGTCGACTGCCTGTACCAACGAGCTCCGTTGCTCTGCGTCGAGAACCCTGCAACTCCCCTGCACGACCTGCGAAAACGCTAACTACCCGGCCTTGGGTCAAGGCCCGTCCTTCCGGGCGATGCGGACCTGCCGTTCGGCCAGGGTGCGCCAGACCTTGTCGTCCCAGATGTCCAGGGCGGCGCTGCAGGCCATGCCCAGCCAGCCGATGCTCACCGTGTGGTCGTCCGCGGCCTCTGCGTAGGCGTCTACGGCACCCTGTAGTTGAACGCGTGCCGCCTGGCAGCCCTCGGTGGCCTGCGTGATCAAGCCGTCCAGCAGCAAGTCGAGTGGTCTGGGTGGCCGAGGGGTCGGCGTGGCGGCGACGGCCTTGGCGATGTCGCGCAGGCGTTCGGCCGGCCCGAAACGGCCGACGAATACGGCAGCCGCGAAGGCCTCGAGGAAGATTTCACGCGCCGTGGCGGCGTTGTGAGCCGCCATACGCTGCCTGCAGCAACAGTGACACTGCGGCATCGTCGCGTCGGGCTTCGTAGGCGATCTGGGCGCGCAGCCAGTCGGCACGGACGCTGTGGAGTGGTTTGAGCACGCCGGTGTCGATGCTGGACAGGAGACTGAGTGCCCGCTGCGGCGCACCGGCGTCACGCATTGCTTGGGCGGTACGCAGTGTGCGGTTGATGCGTAGCTCGGGCTCGGGGGGCAGGGTGGCTGACAGCTCAAGAAACGCGCCCGCTGCGGAGACCCATCCACGCGCCAGGGCGCCGTCGGCGGAGGCTTCCAGGTCGGCGGCCGCGTTCTCATCGGGTCCCGATGCGGCCTGGCCGCTGTGCCAGGCACGGCGGTCGGGGTCGTCGGTCGGCGAGGTGGACTGCGCGAGCGCGGCATGAGCCCTGCGCCGGTCGGACAGGGAGGCGGATGTGTACACGGCGGATCGCACCAGTGGGTGCCGGAAACGGACGCGGACCCCGATTTCCAGCAGGTCAGCCGCATGGGCGGGGACGGCTGCGGTCTTGGTGATGTTGAGACGGTCGGCGGCCCGCCACCGCAGCGGCGCGTCACCGAGCGGCTCGGCGGCAGCGACCAGCAGCAGGAGCCGAGTCGCATCGGGCAGGCTCGCCACTCGTTCGAGGAACGCTTCTTCGATCTTCCGCGTCACCGCCTGCGGGTCGGGGCCCGCACGTCTCGGCCACGGACCGGGCATCGTGGCCTGTGACAGCTCGAGCAGGGCGAGCGGATTCCCTCGTGCCTCATAAATGACAGTCCCGACCGGGGCTGGAGCGCAGGTGAGGACGACCTGCGGTTCTTGTGCGGCGACGACAGTGAGCACCTTCAAGATCTCGGCGCAGATGTCGGTGCCGACCTTGGCCTTCCTAGCCAGGATGTCCGGGGAGCCAGTCCGTTCGAGAGGGGCCGGCAGATCACCGCGACCGGCGGAGTGCCTCCGGGGCTATGTCGAGACCTGGGTGCCGATGGTTGCCAGCAGCTCGAGTTGGTCGGATGCGGCGGTGTCCGGGGCTGCTGAGCAGGTGACGATGCGCAGGTCGTTCCCGGGGACGGTGAGGGTGTCGCAGTCCACCGTAACGATTCCGACGTCCGGGTGGTGAACGGCTTTGCTGTCGGTGGTGTGGAAGCCCACGGCGTGGGCGTCCCACAGCTCGTCGAAGCGGTCACTTGCGCGTCGCAGTTGGATGATCAGCGAGCGCAGTGCTGTGTCCTGGGGGTAGCGGGCGGCAGAGGAACGCAGGTCGGAGACAAGGGCTGTCTCGAGGCGGGCTTCCTGCTCGGGGGTGTGCGTGACACGGCTGGGCAGTCCGGTGAAGTGTCGCCAGGCGATGTTGCGTTCCTTTCCCCGCCATGCAGAAGGGTCACCGATGAGGGCGGCCCACAGGGGGTTCCAGGAGATAAGGTTCCAGGCGGCGTCGTGGACGCTGATGGGGGTGTTGCGCAGCTGATCGATCAGCCGCTGGACGCTGGGCGGGATGTGCGGGGAGATGTGCCCTGCGGTCGGTGGTGCCTGCCCGGCGAGCAGGTAGAGGTGGTCGCGTTCGAGCTCCGACAGTCGCAGGGCACGGGAGAGCGAGGCGAGCACTTGCGGCGAGGGTGAGGTGGCGCGTCCTCGTTCCAGGCGGACGACGTAGTCGACGGAGAGGCCGGCGAGCTGAGCCAGTTCCTCCCGCCGCAGGCCGGGGGCGCGTCGGACGCCGCCCTGGGGGAGTCCAACGTCGTTGGGACTGGTCCGGTCGCGCCAGTGGCGCAGTGCTTGGCCGAGGGCCGCGGGATCGTTGTTCACGCTGCCATTGTCTGCCCGGGACCGGGCGACAGCCTGGTACTGCCCGGCCCCCCGCTGAGGAGGGCTCTGTCTGTCGCTGCGCAGGGCGCACAGGCTGAGGGACATGACAGTCACCGTTATCACCGGAGCGAACAAGGGCCTCGGCTTCGAGACGGCCCGCCGTCTCATCGAGCAGGGCCACACCGTCTATGCCGGCGCACGGGACCCGCACCGCGGGGCCGAGGCCGCCAGGACCCTGGGTGCCCGCCCGCTCCTCATCGACATCACCGACGACGCGTCGGTCACCGCTGCCGCGGAAAGCGTGCGGGCCGAGGCCGGACACGTGGACGTGCTGATCAACAACGCCGGCATCGCCGGCCCGACCGCGCTGGCTGGTGAACTGACCGCCGCCGATCTTCAGCAGGTGTACGACACCAACGTCTTCGGAGCAGTCCGCACCACTGACGCCTTCCTGCCCCTGCTGCGGGCCTCGAGCGGGCCGGCCATCGTCAACGTCAGCAGCAGCCTCGGATCACTGACGATCAACGCCGACCCGGCCGCGCACACCGACATCCTCCCGGCCTGGGCGCCGCTGCTCGCTTACAACTCCTCCAAAGCGGCACTGAACATGCTGACCGTGCTGTATGCGCAGGCCTACCCTCAGATCACCGTCACCACGGTGGACCCCGGTTTCACCGCGACCGACCTCAACGGCCACCAGGGCACGCAGAGCGTCGAACAGGGAGCCGCCGTGATCATCGCCGCCGCCCTGTCGGGCACGGACGCGCCCACCGGCACCTTCATCGGAGCCTCTGGGCCCGTTCCCTGGTGACCACACAGATAGAACCATCATGAACATCACACACCACAAGGCCCTTGAGACCGCGCAGGCTTTCATCGCTGCTTTCGAGGACCGTGACCGGGATGCGGTCGCCGCGCTCCTCGCACCGATCGCGTCCTTCACCATCCCGCTGTCGATCGAAGGCACGCCCGAGCCCTGGTACGTCTTCGATAGCCCGGAGCAGGTGCTGGGCTACATCGCATCCGTCGCGGCGAAGTTCGACCACGTCGCGTTCCTGGACAAGGTCTGGACGGTCAGCGAGGACGCCCGCTCGGTGTTCCTGCAGGCCAACGGGGACATCCTGTCCAGCGCAGAGAAGCTCGTCTACAACAACGTCTACATCTTCCGCATCGACGTCCAGGACGGGCAGATCACCACCGTGTGGGAGTACGCCAACCCCGTCGCCTACGCCAACCTCGGCATCGCGAACTCCGAAGCCGAAGCGGCCGCCCAAGCCCGCTGACCCCACACACCACACCCGAATACGCCGACGCCCCAGAGTCCCACAGCCCCGGGGCGCGCCGGGATCGACGGCTGGGCACGGTGCCGCTGCCGGTGCAGATCCCTGATCGCGCGCATGTCGTGGGGCCGCGCTGCCAGGAGTTGCTGATGTGTCTGCACCGGCGGTTGTGCGGCCTTGCCCCGTGCCATGCGCTCCGTCAGCTGGCCTCCGCCTCCCGCTCGCCCCTGGACTTACTGAGCGTTTGGTCCGTGGATTTGTGTGTGGTCCCGGGTTAGGTTCCGCGCCCTCCGGGGCGACCGAGACCGTTGCCTGCTCCAGACGCGCCAGAATCTGCAGGTGGAAGTGCCCGCACAAGATGAGCTGGACGTCGCTCCCGCGGATCGTCTCGGCCAGCTCCTCATGATTCTGCAGGCCCAGTGCACGCTGGACCTCGAGATCCAGGGCGACCGGCGGGTGGTGGAACGCCAGAACGGTTCCCAACGGCGCAGGCGCGGCCAGCAGTTCACGCAGCCAGCCGAGCTGAGCGTTACCCACACGGCCATAGCCTTTGCCCGGCACGAGCGTATCCAGCGTGACCAACCGCCATCCGCCGACCGTGCTGACCGCCGCCCGCTCACCCGCCGCTCCCGCATACACAGCCTCGGGCTGTTGGCCCACTTCCGAGTACCTCCCCGAATGCGGTGCGCTCGTCGTGGTTACCCGTCGTGTAGAAGACCTCCGCTCCCCGACGGCCGGCATAACCGGACCAGAGCTCGTCCGCCCGCGTGTACGCCTCGCGGGAGCCGTCGTCCGCAACATCACCGGTCACGATCACCGCGTCGAGGCCGTCCAGGTATGCGAGCTCGTTCAGCAACAGACGCAAGGCGGCAGTGCCGTCGGCCCCGTCTGCGTCCGGAGCTCCGGCCTGATCGAGATGGGTGTCGGAGAGATGCAAGATCCGCATCGTCTGAAACTAGCCTCCGCCACCGCTCCGGACCAGAGCCTTCTCGCCCGAGGAGCCTGGCCCGCCGACCGATCCCTACCGTCACTTCAAACGATCCGCACCCTTCAGCGTTTCGAGGGTGACCGGTTGGGGTGTCGAGGCGTTGTCTCAGCATGCGAGGGCGCTGGGTGGTGGCATGGTTGCTCTGCGCCGTGGTCGCCAGCGGATTGGTGGCGGTGTGGGCAGTGTGGAGTCCTGATCAGGTCTCCGCTGCGGCTTCCGTACTCGGGACTGTGACGGGATTGCTGGGTGTTCTGACGGTGTGGGCATGGCGAGGCAAGCCCCGCCATGGCAGTGCCGACACCGGTCAAATCGCCGAGACGGCACAGGCCCTCGCCCGCATGGTGCGACGCCAGTGGGAGGACGAGGCTGTTCTGCGGCAGCTCTTTGACCCCGCGCCGTTGCCTGTGGCGTGGACCTCCTGCCGTACTGAAGCGCTGGTGGACGGGCGCACCCGGACGGACACCACGCTCGTGTGCCACGCGCATGACCCCGACGAGCTGATGGCGACCTTTCGCAGGGCCACACCTCAGCGCGTCGTGGTGCTGGGACCGGCCGGTTCGGGAAAGACGACGTTCGCCGTCCTGCTTCTCCTGGCCCTGCTGCGATCCCGCAGACCCGAGGATCCGGTACCCGTGCTGTGTCCTTTGGCCTCCTTCGACCCCTCGAGAGAGAACACACGCGACTGGCTGCAGCGCCGCATCACCGAGGACTATCCGGCCCTGAGCGACACACAGCGGTATGGGACCGCTTCCGTCGTGGACCTGCTAACCGAGCACCGCCTCGTGCCCCTGCTCGACGGACTCGACGAAGTGCCCCCGCCACGCCGGGCGGCAGTCCTGACAGCCCTCAACGACACCATGCCGGTCAACGCACCCCTCGTACTGACCTGCCGCACCGACGACTACGCGCGGGCCGTGCAGGAAAGCACCCCTGTGGCGAACGCAGCCGTCCTGCAGCCGGTGCCTCTAGGCCGCAGCGAAGCGCTCGCCGCGTTACGGCTGAGCACTGTCCCGGAGCGCCGCGACGCCTGGGACACTCTGGCCCGACGCCTCGACTCGATCCCGCAAGCACCGGTCGCGCACGTCCTGACCAGCCCGCTGATGGCGACCCTGGTCCGTTCCGTCTACACAACCGGTGACCGTGACCTCACGGAACTGGCCGACCTCCGCCGCTTTCCCACCGCCACAGCCCTCGAACGGCACTTGCTGGACGCGCTGATCCCCACTCTCTATGAGCGCTCCCGACGGCAGGACCCCACCAGGCATTGGCACCCGCAGAACGCGCAGCGCTATCTCACGTTCCTCGCGGACGAGCTGAGCAGACAGAACACACTCGACCTGGCTTGGTGGAAGATCCACACGTGGAGTACGAGTCTCGTCAGACCCTGGCGACGCGCTGCTACCTGGCTGGCAGTCGCCCTGATCGGGCAGTTCCTTGCCAACGCGTTCGTCGTGCTTCTCGGGGCGCCATGGTGGGTCGTAGCGCTCGGCATGGCACACGGTGTCGCCGTGCTGCCCCTGTTCCTCTTCGGCAGCCGAGTGCCCGCAGTGTCGACAACACCAGCTCGGCGAACAATCATCTGCGCGTCCGCGTCGCTGATCGGCGGCCTCGCCCTCATCCTGACAGCCGTGCCCTTCATGCCCGGCCCAGGCATGGCAGTGGCAAAGGACGCCATGGCCTCGATCCCCTTCGCCGGCCTGAGCCTGTGGCTGGTGGTTCTCGCCACTGGCCTGCCGGGCCCACCGGAGCTGCCTAGCCACGGCCGTCCGAGCATGGCTCACTGGAGACGACGCCTGCCCACCGCACTGGGCGGCGTTACCTGGGTCGCTGTCTCCTACGGATTGCTCTTTGCCAGCTACGTGGAATACGGGCATCGCGCCGCAGAGCCGAGATTCCTGACCAGCCTGCGCGACGGGCTGGTGATCGGTGCCGTCCTGGGCGTGGCCCTCGCCTTGTTCCGCTGGGTCCGCACGGCCTCCGCCGAAGACCATCAGGACACCGTCGAAGCAACCCTGCGCACCGACCGACTGCGCGCCCTGCTCAGCGCAGCGGCCTGCGCCGTTCTGTTCGTACTGCCCGACGCCGGCATCAGAAACAAGATCTACTTCACCGGCGGGCTCACCGATCTTCCCATCGTGACTGCCGCGCGGCTTCTCACCGTCGGAGCCATCGGACTGGTACTCGCCCTGGCCACCTGCGCCTGGCCGCACTACCTGCTCGCTCGGTGCCAGTTCGCGGCCCGCGGTCAACTGCCCTGGCGACTACAGACATTCCTCACGGACGCTCATCGCCTCGGCATTTTGCGCAGAGCGGGCTCGACGTATCAGTTCCGCCACGCCCGCCTGCAACATCATCTTGCCGAAAGCGCCCGCGTGCCGGGCCCACGCCTGTGCGCTGGCCTCTCGGGAAGCGGCTCTGGTTCGACGACCTCGCGGTGAGCGGGCAGCAGGAGTGCTCAACGAACCCGCCCGCGTTGAGGTGCCGCCACGTAATCCCGTCGATCCCGCCAGCGCTGGCATCGCGCCGAGGCCGGGGGATCTCGTCCTTATCAGCAAAGGCCACAGCGTCTGGGGGCACGTGCTGTGACCACGCCACTGGACGTCGTCCCCGCGCCCGCGGGGGTAGCTCCGCCGAAGGGCTGGCTACGCTGCGGCGAGTTGGAGGAGTTCTGGTACGCCGTGTGCGCGGGTGTGGGGCTGGAAGCGGGGGAGGAGGTCGGCGACGAGCTGTTCGCAGCGGGGTGCTCCGAAGCGGCGGGCCAGGGTCAGGCGCCGGTGGCCAGGCTGAGCGTCTGTCCGGCCTGGTGGTGGCGGTGCTCGTGGGCCTGGTCCAGGTTGGCGTGCAGCTGCTTGGCGACAGTGCCCGGGTCGGCGTCGGGGACGGGGTGGCCGGCGCCGAGGATGCGCCGGTAGGTCCCGCGGTATTCGCTGTTGCCGTCCGCGATCAGCGCGGCGGCTCCCGGGGACTTGGCCGCGGCGGTGGCGCACTCCTCGGCCCTCGGCCCTGTTCTCGTACAGCTACGGCCAATGGACATGTAGCGCTACGAACCGCGTCACCGATCCTGCTGGCCAATTCCATTGCTGGTCGGTTGTGTTGCTCGCTCCGTATAGCGGTCGCGTCTTCCGTCATCGGCCGCAGGGTGGGGTGTGGGGTGTCGATGCAGGCGCGGCCGTGGCCGCAGGTGCCGGAAGCGACCGGGCACGCAGCACGGGCCGCAGCGGCGCGAGGACCGTATCCGTTGGCGATGAGGGTCCGTGACGAGCTCGGTGAACAGTTCTCGGACGCCGAGTTCGCCCAGGCATTCGGGGTGCGGGGGCGGCGGGGCTGGTCGCCGGGGCAGTTGGCGCTGGTGACGGTGCTGCAGTTCGCCGAGAACCTCACCGACCGGGCCGCGGCGCATCGGGTGCGGTTCGGGATGGACGTCAAGTACGCGCTGGGTATGGAGCTGGACGATCCAGGGTTCGACGCCTCGGTGTTGTCCGAGTTCCGTGCCCGCCTGGTCGAACACGGCCTGGAGGAGCGGGCGCTGGACCTGCTGCTGACCACGTTGAAGGACAAGGGCCTGGTGAAGGCGGGCGGGCGGCAGCGGACCGACTCCACTCGTGTGCTGGCGGTGCGGTACGAGACCTGAACCGGCTGGAACTGGCCGAGGAGACCCTGCGCGCCGCGATGGAGTCCCTGGCATGCGCGGCGCCCGACTGGCTGGCCGAGGCGGTGCCGATTCGACAATGGACGGAGCGGTACGGGCCGCGGATCGACTCCTGGCAACTGCCGTCGTCCCAGGCCCAGCGCACCGAGCTGGCGCTGGCTTACGGCCGGGACGGCTTCGCGCTCCTCGAAGCGGCGCATGCCGCGGACGCACCGCTGTGGCTGCGGGAACTCCCGGCGGTGCAGGTCCTGCGGGCGGTGTGGCTGCAGAACTACACGCGCACGGTCAGTGAGACGGGGCGGGAGGTGAAGCGACGGGAGAGCGAGGATCTCCCGCCGAGCAGACTGCGACTGACCTCGCCGTATGACCTGGACACGCGCTACGGCCTCAAACAGGGCTCATGGTGGACCGGCTACAAGGTCCACATCAGCGAGACCTGCGACCCCGAGGAAGAGAAAGAGAACATCCCTGCTGACGGCGGGACGGCACCCGGGTCCGGATCGGATGCGGCCGGCCCACTGCGCATCATCACCAACATCGCGACCACCGATGCCACCGTGACCGACGCGGAGATGACCGAACCGGTCCACCACATGCTCGCCGCCCGCGACCTGCTGCCTGCCGAGCACGATCTGGACTCCGGCTACCCGTCAGCCGAGCTGATCGTCGGTATGAAGCAGAGCTTCGGCGTCACCCTGGTCACCCCGGTCCTGCTGGACAGCTCACCCCAGGCCCGCTCCGGCGCCGGGTTCAGCCGCACCGCCTTCACTATCGACTGGGACAACCGACAGGCCACCTGCCCGCGCGGGCACACCAGTACCTGGTGGAGCCCCGCCGTCCAACGCGGCGCCAAAGCGATCGTGGTCAAGTTCGACAAGGAGACCTGTCATCCCTGCCCAGTCCGCGACAAATGCACCCGAGCCAGAAGTGGCGGCCGCACACTCTCCCTGCGCTCCTGCGATCAACAGCAGGTCCTCGATGAGGCCCACACTCTGCAGACCAGTCAGGAATGGCGGGCCAAGTACGCCACCCGCGCTGGCGTCGAGGGCACCATCCACCAGGCCGTCGCCGTCACTGGCATGAGACGCGCCCGCTACCGCGGCCTGCAGAAGACCCATCTGGAACACGCGTACTCGGCGGTCGCGCTCAACCTCATCCGCCTCGACGCCTGGTGGAACGGCCATCTCCTCGACCGAACCCGCTGCAGTCACCTCGCCCGACTCGACCCCTCCCTCACCGCGTGACCTCGAATTGGCCAGCAGGATCGTCACCAGCCGCAAACGGTGGTGATCAGTCCTTGGACTGTGATCTTCCTGGGGTGGGCGGCTCGTACACTGACGAAAATGGAGGACCACACGGCCACCGGGATCGGTGCACGTCCGGCGCCCGTCTTGCGGGAGTACGTCGACTCGTATGTCGGCTTCGACCTCCGCGGGCTCCCGACGGGGGTGCACTGCGGCCCGCCGAGCCGCGCGCTCACTGCGGTGATCAGCCTGTCAGATCCTTTGGAGGTGGCGGCGGGCGTTGACGACGGGTCACCGGTCACCCGATTCGGCAGCGTGGCCAGCGGTCTGATGCGC
The DNA here is from genome assembly GCF_027270315.1 of Streptomyces cinnabarinus. Taxonomy (NCBI): domain Bacteria; kingdom Bacillati; phylum Actinomycetota; class Actinomycetes; order Kitasatosporales; family Streptomycetaceae; genus Streptomyces; species Streptomyces cinnabarinus. The sequence goes on from NZ_CP114413.1 coordinate 9,187,812, forward strand.
CGGTCCGTCGCGATTCACCACGACGGACGCCAGCAAGGTGTTCAGGTATCGCTGACACCGCTCGGGGCCCGGGCCATCTACGGCATGCCGTCCGCCGAGCTCGCCCACCGACTGGTCCCACTTGACGAGCTTCTCGGAGCGCTTGCCGTCGAGCTGGTCGACCGGCTCCGATCGGCGACAACGTGGGCGGCGCGGTTCACCGCGCTGGACGAATTGCTCCTCCGAGCTGTCAGCCGTGGCGCCTGCGGCGACCATGTGCGTTGGGTGCGCCCCGAGGTAGCCGAGGCATGGCGCCGCCTCGTCGCCGCGCGGGGTTGCGTCCAGGTTGGTGCGGTCGCCGCGGAACTCGGCTGGAGCCGTCGGTACCTCACAGAGCGGTTTCGCGGTGAGGTGGGCCTGTCGCCGAAGACCTTCGCCCGAGTCTTGCGCTTCGAGCACGCGCACGAACTGGCGGCGGCGCAGGACCCGCTCCCGTGGGGCGATGTGGCAACCGTCTCCGGCTACGCCGACCAGGCCCATCTCGTTCGGGACTGGCGCGAGTTCACGGGCCGATCGCCGACGGCCTGGCGTCGCAGCGAAGTCCTCCTCGGAGCCGGGTAGCGGCCAACCGTCCGCCGGTCGCGCCGTCTTCTCTTCCCTTTTCTTCAAGACCGGCCGATCGCTGTCGTGGACGATCGTCGGCATGAGACTCGTCAACCACGAACGCAATGCCATGGACCTGCGGACCACCCCCGTGCACCTCGGACTGGGATCGAGAGCGACACCGGTCGAGGGTTTCACCTGGGACCCGGAGGTGCTCCAGGCTTACGGCGCCGCGGTCGCGGCAGACGGCGCCGAGGGCCGGATGGTGATGATCTTCGACGGCGACAGGCTCGGCGACCACTGGGAGAGCCACCCTGCAGGCGACGAACTGGTCGTTTGCCTCAGCGGGTCCGTGACGGTCACCCGCGACGTGGACGGGGTGCCCGACCGCGTTCTGCTCGGGCCGGGCGAGGCCACCATCAACCCGGCCGGGGTATGGCATGTGGTCGACATGGAGGGGCCGACGTCCATCCTGGCCATCACTGCGACCCTCGGCACCGACCACCGTCCTCGGACCGACACCCGCCCGACCGAACGCGTCGGCACGCCCAGCCCGGAGGAAGCGCCGTGACGACACGCATCGCGTGCCTCGGCGACAGCCTCACCCGCGCGCAGTTCAGCGTCGACTACCTGGGTCTTCTCGGACGACGCCACCCTCCCGGTGACGTGCAGTTTGCCCGTTTCGGCGCCAACGGCGACTTCGCCTACAACCTCTTGCAGCGCCTCGATACTGTCGTCACGAACCCACCCGATGTGATCACTGTGTTGATCGGGACCAACGACGCCCGAGCAAGCCTTGCCGGCTACCCCGTCGAGCAGGCCATGAAGCGCAAATAGCTCCCCGATCGCCCGTCGTCAGGCTGGTTCCAACAGTGCCTGGGAGCCGTCGTCGCACGGCTGCGAGCGGAGACCGACGCGACGATCGGTCTGCTGTCGCTACCAGTACTCGGCCAACAACTCGACGGAACAGCGGCACAGGCATCGCAGGCGTACAGCCGGATGATCGCCGAGGTCGCCGCCGCCAACGAGGTGGCCTACCTTCCGCTCCACGAACGCCAGATAGAGGAACTGCCCCAAGCGGACCCGCCGCCGATTTCATACCGGGAGGTGACGCCCGCAGCGGCCGTCGGCGTCCTCGTCCAGCACGCAGTGCTGCGCCGCAGTCTCGACACGATCTCGCGGCGGCGAGGTCTCGTGCTCACGACCGACCACATCCACCAGAACAGCCGCGGCGCCACCCTTATCGCTGAGGTCATCGACGCCGGTCTGCTGACCCAGAGCGCGTAGCTGGTTCCGGCGCCCGGCCAGTCGGATGCCATCTACCGTGCGGAGGTGGCATGGCTTCGGGCAGCGGCTCGGTGCCGATCGGTAAGACGCCGTGTGCTGCTCGTCCGAGGCGCGAAGCCGCCCGTCTTCCCCGTCGCCGCGGTCGACGACCCGGCACTGCCGGAGGTCCTGGCCTAGCTGGGCGCCGCGCGGGTGGACGAGATGGACGCTGACACCGCCAATCGGGAGCTGTCCATCGCGCGCAAGGCGATCGGCTGGTGGCAGCGCCAGGGCTGGATCGAAGGCGATCCCACGATCGGCATCGAGCGGCGGCCGGCACCGCCGGACCGCACCAAGGCTCTCGCGGAGAACCAGATCGCCGCCCTGTGGCGCCTTGACGTCGCGCTGCGGGAAAGACGCAGTGGAAGATGCTCTACGAGTCCGCCGCTCGGGCCGACGAGGTGTTGTGCCTCAACGTGGAAGACCTCTATCCACAGGACAAGCACGGCAGGATCACCGCCAAGGGCGGGGCGACCGAGTGGATTCACTGGCAGTCCGGCACCGCCCAGCTGCTGCCCCGCCTCATCGCCCGCCGCACCCGCTGTTCCTCACCGACCGCAAGCCCCGGCCGGAACCCCGACACTCGACGTGTGTCGGGGTACTGGCTCATCTGCAGAGTGAAGTACGGGCTCAAATGCAGAGGTGCGTACGGAGTTTTGGCCGGGTCGAGGGCGTCAGCCCTCGACCCGGCCGTGTGGAGTGAAGCCGCGGATTCAGGCGGTCGCTGCGTCGCCGCCGTCGATCGCGAAGAGTTTGTTGCGGAGCCGGTAGCTGTTGCCGTGATCGAGACGACTTCGCAGTGATGCAGCAGGCGGTCAAGGATCGCGACGCACCATCTTCGCGCAGACCACCAACGAGGCCGTCCGCACCCAACGGTCGCCGATGCGAAGCGTGTCTGCGATCTGTCTGCCCGTTTCTCATCGGCACGGCCTCCGGTGGCTAGCGGCCGACAGTCTTACGCAGCCCGGCCGGTCGGATGGGTCAGGGCCGGTCGTACCACTCGCACTTGACTGCCATGTCCTCATCGCTAAGACAGATCCTGACGGATGCCGCCCCGCCGGGCACATCCGCAGGGAGCACGGTATTGAACTGGTATGTAACGTTGCACTGAAGGGTGGTGCTCCAGGTGCCGAGCTCGTTGCCAGAGGCACCGTACGTGCTGAACCCCACCCTGTTGCAGCCGACGGCCTGGAGTTTCCCACCGGCCCCGACCGACCGGTCGTACCAAGTCAGGGTGCCGCGGACGGAGCTGGCGCCGAGCGTGACGTCGAAAGGGGTGGTCGGGTAGGGGGCGGTCTGCGCGCCGGCGGCGGTGGGAGCGCCCAGCAAGGTGCCCGCGGTCAGCACGACGAAACCGAGGGCGGCGGCGAGATGAGTCTTCATTCGCTCTCCAGGATGGGGCCTACAGGGCCCGACACGCGGTCGCGTGCGGGATCAACCGGGTGAAGCGGAACCGGGCGGTGGCGCCCCGGTTCGGCAAACTCGCGGTCCGTCTCGAAGCGACGATTCTCATCGCCGCGATCAACACATGGCTGTGGCCTGCCGGATGTGTCAGCCCCGCATGTCATTCTGGCCGTGATCGGGTCAGCGGGCTGAGGGGCGACAGGGCCAATGGGAGCTGCGCGCCTTACGATCTGGGTGGGCCGACCGCGACCTCCCCGGACGGCCCACCCAGAACACCAGCAACGTCCTAGACGACTAGTGCAGGCCGTCGATGCAGTAGCCGGCGCGGTAGCAGGTCTGTCCCTTGAGGTAGTTCTGGTTTCCGTCGGTCATGTAGACCCAGATGTTGTCGGACCCACCGACGACGTCCGCGGCAAGGGCGAAGTCCGCCGGCCCGGATCGATCGCACCAGGTGCTGGTGCTCTTGAAGTCCAGCGAGGTGCTACCGGCGAACGCCCGCACGTAGACCCGCCGACACCCGGTGGCCTTGAACGATGCGTCGACTGCGACCGACCGGTTGGACCAGCTGGCCGTGCCTTTGTAGTAGCTCGCCCCGTACTCAATCGAGACGGTGGCGCCAGCAGTGACGGCGGCGGTCGCGGGTGTCGCCGCGAAGACCACCCCGGCAACCGACGCGGCGGCGGTCACGGCCACGCCGACCTTCCTCGTGCGGCTCTTCACCTTCGGTCTGTCGTTCAACCTCACCATGACAACCACTCCCAGGTTCCTCGAGTAACGGGTGCACAACCCCACCGTCGTGCGGACGCGACCGCCTCAGATCGGGCAGTGAACGTTGCTGCCGTTGTTCGGCAACACGACTCAAACATGCGTGGACCTCGTGCCGGAAAGCATTCGAGCCGGTTCAAATCCATCGCGACGACTGCTACCGTCGGAGCGGTGCTCACTCTGCGTGTAGACGTCGACACAGTGTCCAGGACGCGATTGGCCCCTTCCCCCGCGTCGGAGTCCATGGCGTGGCTGAAACTCACCGCCGCCTCGGGACGGCACCCGGTGTTCGGAGATCCCGGACCACTCGCCCGCGCGTCACTTGCCCATCCCGACGTTGCCCTGCTCGCGGATCTGTTGCCGCAAAACGGCGACACCTACAGACCTGACCTGCTCACCCCTCAGCCAGGAACGGACGCACAGCGCCGCGACCTGCTCGACGAGCAGATCGCGCAAATCGAGGCCGCAGCGCAAGACGACCTCGAAACCCAGGTCTTCACCCACACCCGGACCCACTGGACCAGGCCGCTGCTGGCCACCACCCGCCGGATCGCAGAGTCGGGGCGGATGCAGCGACATCTCGCCAACGGTCTCGCCCGGTTCTGGCGCGATACCTTAGCCGAGGGCTGGCCCGAACTGCGCTCGATCACCCATCAGGACATCGCCCACCGCGCGACAGCCATCGCCACCCACGGCGTCGGCCGGATGCTCGGTGCACTCCACCCCGACATGGATTGGGCAGGTGACGCGATCACTTTCGCCAAGCCGCGGGATGCCGAAATCGATGTCACCGGCCGGGACCTGGTCCTCACCCCCAGCGTGCTCAACTGGCCCGACGTCATCATCCAGGTCGACACCCCTGGGCAGTTCGTCCTCTACTACCCCGCCCAGCGGATCGGAGCCGACCGGGATCGCAGGTCCGGAAAGATCGCGCAAGTGGTCGGCAACGCCCGAGCGGCCTTGCTGGCAGACCTCGAAACCGCCCGGTCCACCGCGGAACTCGCCGCCCGAACCGGATACACCCCGGGCACCGTCTCCTACCACCTCAGCGCCCTGCGCCGCGCACGCCTCGTCACCAAGGTAAGAGACGGGCGCTACGTGTTGTACCAGCGGACCGCACATGCGGCAGGTCTGCTGGAAGAAGCTCGCGGCTAGGACGTTTCCTCCGGATCAGTGACGGGAGTAGAGGCGGCTGGCGAGCCGATACCCGGTGGGACGGGGGGTGTACGTGTTCGAGCAAGGCGTACGATGCCCGCCGTGGATGCCTCACACGACAACTTGCGGTGCGGGCTCTGTGGGCAGGTTATGGATGCCCAGCACGAGCAGAACCACGAGGAACCGGTGGTCAGCGCCGGCAGGAGCATGGAGTACGTAGTTATCGAACTGCGTGGAGCAACTGCTCATTGTCAAGCCGTCGATGACCCGTCTCGGATGAGCTGTACTGAGATTGTGGAGTCCTTGATGCCAGGGTTACGGTCCTGGCGAAGGAGAACCACATCAGTGCCAGCACCACGGAAGTATCCCGACGAGCTGCGTGAGCGCGCGATCCGCGAGGTCCGCACCACCGGCCGGCCCGTCGCGCATGTCGCGAAGGACCTCGGCATCCACAAGGAAGCCCTGCGGCAATGGGTCCGCCAGGCCGAAGCCGACCACGGCGAGCGCGATGACCGGCTGACCACCGCCGAACGCGACGAGCTCAGGCAACTCCGCAAGGAGAATGCCGAGTTGAAGCGGGCGAATGAGATCCTCAAAGCCGCCTCGGTGTTTTTGCCCAGGAGATCGACCGTCCCCGGACGAGGCCGAGCAGGTGATCGACCACCTGCTCAGATGGACCTCGGGGTCGATCCCGTATGCCGGGTGCTGGAGCTGTCGCCGTCGACGTACTTCGCCCGCAAGAATCGGCCCAAGTCGGCCCGCCGGCTCCGCGACGAGCAGCTCATGCCCGTGATCGAGGAGATCCACGCCGAATCCGGCGGCACCTACGGCGCTCGGAGAATCACCCACGCGCTGCGGCGCAGGGGCGCGGATGCGGCCCGCTGCACGGTCGAACGGCTGATGGCCGAACTCGGCCTGGAAGGCGTCATCCGCGGGCGGCGGCGCCGCATCGGGAGAGGGGCGTTGGAATGACCTATGTCCTGCAGGCGGTGATCGCTGGTGAGCAGGTGTTGCGCGCCGCAGTGCGGGATCTGCCCGCTGCCCGGCTGGCTACGCTCGGACAGGGCCTGGCGCTGATGCCCCTGACAGACGCCCTCTGCGATGCCGTGGCGAGTGGCAGAGGCAGGGGTGCGAGGGGGTTTCGGTGGCTACCGGACGGGTTCGATGTGGCTGTGGCCGGGTGGTCGGCCGCTGGGCCGGTGGCCTACGTGGAAGCCGAGTACTTCGGGGGAGCGGGCGAGCAGCGCGCCGCCGCGTGGGACGGAGGGACCCTCGTGTTGGGACCGCTCCATGTGGAGGAGGGCCAGCCGTTTCCGGCCACTGGCAGTCCTATCTCTCAGGCGTTGCGACGGCTGGGGGTGGTGGCGAGTGCCGACGGGGACGAGTTCTCGGCGGTGGGTCTTGGGCGGCATCGGCGCAGTGCGGCGTGGATCGCCTGACGGGCGCCTTCTGCGATTTCGCACGCACAGCCCCGCGCCCGCGAGGCTCCGCGCCACATACCGTCCCCGGTCCAGGGCGCCGTTCACAGCGGTGAGCAGACAGGCGTGTGCGGTTGTCGCGGTACCGGGTTCGTGCAGCTGTCGACTGATGGCGGTGTGCCGGTGGCGTCTGCCGGAAACCTGGTGTATCCGCTGCCCCACACCAGCTCTCGCCAATTGGTCCAGACCTGACTGGTCTACACCCTTGACTGGTACAGACCAAAGCGGTTGAGTGAACTTCCATAACCCCCCACCACGGCCGCCCCACGCCGTGTCCGGTCCACCGGTGCGTGCGGTGCGGGCTCGCTGCGTCCTGCCCCGAGGAGCGGCCGTGCCCCGCAAAGGAGTTGATCCCGTGTCGAGACGCCGACTCGCTGCCGTCGTGGCCGTCCTCACCCTCGCCGGTGCCGCCCCGGTGCTGCTCCCGGCCACGAATGCCGCCGCCGCGGCGTGCTCCAGCTACCCGAACTGGGTGGCTGGCAGGTCGTACAACGCCGGTGACATCGTCCGCTACACCGACGGCAAGGCGTACATCGCCGAGCACGCCAACCCGGGCTACGACCCGGTCATCAGCACCTGGTACTGGGAGCCGTACGCCTGCGACAGCGGGCCGGGCACGCCCGACGCCCGCTTCGTGGTGACGGAAGCGCAGTTCAACCAGATGTTCCCCAACCGGAATTCCTTCTACAGCTACAGCGGCCTGACCGCGGCCCTGAGCGCCTACCCCGGCTTCGCCAACACCGGCAGCGACACGGTGAAGAAGCAGGAGGCCGCGGCCTTCCTGGCCAACGTCAGCCACGAGACCGGCGGTCTGGTGCACGTGGTGGAGCAGAACCAGGCCAACTACCCGCACTACTGCGACTGGAGCCGCCCGTACGGCTGTCCGGCCGGTCAGGCCGCGTACTACGGCCGCGGCCCGATCCAGCTGAGCTGGAACTTCAACTACAAGGCGGCGGGCGACGCGCTCGGCATCGACCTGCTGGGCAACCCCTGGCTGGTGCAGAACGACTCGGCCATCGCCTGGAAGACGGCCCTGTGGTACTGGAACACCCAGACTGGTCCCGGCACCATGACTCCCCACAACGCCATGGTGAACGGCGCCGGCTTCGGCCAGACGATCCGCAGCATCAACGGCTCCCTGGAGTGTGACGGCAAGAACCCGGCCCAGGTGCAGAGCCGCGTGAACAACTACCAGCGGTTCACGCAGATCCTCGGGACGTCACCCGGCGGCAACCTGTACTGCTGACGGCGAGTCCCGGTGTTGGTGCCTTGCGGGATGTCATGCCCCTGATCAGGTCGGCCCCTGCGTCCCGCATGCGCCCACACCCCCGCGCCTCCGCTCGCCCCGACCGCGATGCTTGCCGCCGCGGTCGGGAGCCGCGCAGCCCGCTGCGTCGCTCTGTGCGGCGGCGTCAGGGTGAGGAGCGTCTGTGAGTGAGCGGATGGAGGCCCTGCAACGCGTGGCCGCCCGCTGTGTGCTGCCAGTGTTGGCACGACCCCCTTCTTTTGGCGCGAACGGAGGCCCCGTCGACGATCGCCGGTGTCCGGTCCACCTCGCCCCGGGCCCCGAATTCGTCCTCAGCGCCCACGACCGGCATCGTGCCGCACGAACATCAAGTCACGTGAGACAACCTCTATGCCTTGGTCGGTGCGGCCGACCTGGCGGCCTGCTCGATCTTCGCGCAGTAGGCTGCACGGGCTTCCTCGTCGATCCATTCCTCGTGTTCGGCGCGTACCCCGGTCCGGCCGTCGAGGCCCTCGCGCAGGATGTCGGCGTGCCCGGCATGCCGGTTTGACTCGCCGAGGACATGGACCATGACGGCGAACAGGTTCGTGTTGGGATAGGGCTCCGGCCACCACGGCACGTGGCCAGGGGCGTCGAGGGGAAGCTCGTTGATCGTCGCGTCCGAGTGTTCCCACGTACGCCGGTAGAACCCGATGATCTGATCGCGGGTCTCGTCCTCTGTCGCCCACAGATCGCTGCCGTTGTGGTCCTGCCACCGGCACAGCGGTTCCGGGGAAGGACGGTCGAAGACCTCGCCGAAATACCTGGCCTCGACGGTGGCCACGTGTTTGACCAGACCGAGGAGGTTGGTCCCGGTCGCCGTCAAAGGTCGGCGGGCGTCGTAGTCGGACAAGCCGTCGAGTTTCCAGAGCAGCGCCTTGCGGTCGCGCCGCAGTCTCCCGTGCAGGTTGGCCTTCGCGAATTCATCGATCATGCGGCATGAGCCTGCCACGGCCTGCTCGTGGTCTCAAGATCCCTTATGTGGTCCCGAAGATCGCGAAACGCGGCACGTGAGACAACTCGGATGACGTGATGCAACCGCGGAACCTTGTGGTGAAGACATCAGTCGTCGCCGCGCGGCACGATCTTTCCCACTGCCGACCCGAAGAACGTACTGTCGCGGAAGTCGATATGGTCGCCCCCGTACGTTGTGCTCGTGGGTCGCGGTGGCGTCGGGTTCAGCTCGCGGAGCACAGCCGCCGCCCTCGCCGCCCGGGCCGCAGCATGCGCCTGGGCCCCCTGGTGGTCCCCTGGCTTTCGGGCGGCGTTCGCCACATCGCTGATGCCGCGGATCGTGAGTGTCTCCACCTCCGTGGTCAGATGCGCGGCACCGGCCCCGGGCCTCCGAGGCCTTCCGCAACCTCGGCAACGCTCTGAAGTCGCTGGGCCGTGATGCGGCCGCGAACGATGCGTTCGCTCGCGGGCGCGCCATCACGCTGTCCGGCGGCGGCCACCCTGAAGGCGTCCTCCTCATGACCGTCTCCACCGCTGAGCGACCGGGCCTGCCGACGTGTCGAGCAGGCTGAAATAGCTTGCCCCCTTGGTCACTTCGATGCCGAGTCGGCGAGTTGCCTGACCACCTTGCTGCACAAGGCAGCGGTACCTGCGCGCCCTCCGTGATCACCCGCCCGTGGATCCGTGCGCTCGGCGTTTCGTGGCGGGACCGGGATGCTCTCAGGGGGCAGGCGGAGCGGCGTACGAATTCGGTGCCCTGAAGGTCCGCGTCGGCGCCTTCAGTTGACACCGGTTCGGGACCAGGTCACGTGTTGGCACTGGCTCGTACGGCGTCGTGGACGGCGCGGGCGAGGCGGGCGCCCCAGAGAGAGCGGGGGCCCGCGAAGGCGTGGACCTCGTCGTCGGCGCGCGGGGCACGGGCGGCGATGCAGACGGCGTCCGTGGGAGTGCCGGAACAGTCGTACCCCGCTTCGAGCAGCGCCTGCACCTTGGCTTCCGTGGCGGTGGCTACGGCGTTGACCAGCGCCGCGTCGGTCAGGGACACGGGAAGCGTCGCGACGATGTTGATCGTGCCGGCCCGCGGTGTCGCGGCCGTGCCCTCGGCCGGGGAAGCGGCCCATCCGCGTACCCCGAGCCCCGCGGTGGCCACGGCGTCCACCCCACCGTCGTGGGCGAGCCCGTACTTGCGCACGTCGGCGGCGGTCATCAGCCCGACGCCCGGGCCACGGGCGCCGGCGGCGCGCGCAAGGTCGGCGAGGTGGCGGTCCGGGTCGGTGCGCCGATAGCCGTGGGTGACCTGGGTGTTGAGGATCCAGGCGCGTTCGCCGATGCCGCCGCCGAGGACGGCGCTGCTGATCATCCGCCAGCCGTCGCCCACCCGCCACAGCAGGCTGTGCAGGTGCTCACCGTCCTCGATGCGGGTGAGGTGCTGCATGCCGGGCGGGCCCGCGAGGTGGCGGGTCGGCGGATGGAGGGCGGTCACCGGACGGACTCCTACTGATGGCCGGGCGAGATCCGAGTGATCGTACGTCGCGTTGTGCGGGCGGGCTGTGCCGGGCCAGCGTCGTCAGGGCCCTTGCCCAGGGACCCTTGCGCGGGACTCTTGCCCTTGGACGGGCGGGTCTGGTTCTGTACCGCGCTACGGGTGTTTGATCACGTGGAGTGCGAGGAGAGCGACGGCGTGGAGCGGGGAACACAGAACGGTGTCCGGGACTGTCTGCCGGAAGGGCTCGGTCAGGCGATACGGGAGACCGCCGAGGCCATCGCGGCGCTCCTGGACGGTGCGGCGGACACGGACATGAGCGGCCGGGTGCCAGGACTGGAGTGGACGGTCGGTGAGACGGCCGCCCACCTGGCCATGGCCAACGGCTTGATGGCCGATCTCGCGTCCGGTCGGGAACGCCCGTACGGGGACGGCACGCCGGAAGGTATCGCGGCGGCCAATGCGCGCAGTCTCGTGGAGTTTCCTGAGCGCGGGGCGGAGCCGCTGTCGGCGCTGCTTGTGCAACAGACCGACGTGTTCCTGGACGCGGTTGAGCGGGCCGCGGCGGAAGGGAGTGCGGGGCGGACGCTGCAGACCCCGCTCGGTCCCATGGACCAGGACGTTCTCGCCGCGTACCTGCTGACCCACATGCTCGGCCACGGCTACGATCTCGCCCGCGGGCTGCGCCGGCCGCACATGATCAATGCGACGCGGGTCGGGTTGTGCCTGCCCTTCCTGCAGACGGCGATGCCGCGTATCGCCGGCACCTCCACGCTGACGGCCCGTTACACCTTGCGCGTCCCGGGCAGCGCGGCCTTCGGCGTCACCTTCACCGACGGCCAGGTTGAGGTGCTTCCCGACCCGCCTGAGCGTTCGGACTGCACCATCCTCACGGAGCCGGTCGTCTTCCTCCTCATCGCGCTAGGGCGCCTGGGTCCCTGGCGGGCCATGGCACGCGGAGGTGTCCTCGCCTGGGGCCGCAAGCCCTGGCTCGCCCCCCGCTTCCCCACCCTGTTCAAGGCGCCCTGACCTCGGGTTCCCCGCCGAGGGCACCTGGCGAGTGGTGTGCGGTGCCGGGGCGTGGGGGAGGGGAACTCGGGCCCGGACCAGGCCGAACTGTCGGGGGCCGGAACAGTGACTCTTCAAGTGGTCGTCCGCAGTCGGGCACTGGCCGCTGATGGCCTGGATGCGGCGGCGCGTCGCCAATGTCAGGCTGCGGGACTCGTCATGGGGCGGGGAACCGGGGTGATGTGGGCGAAGGCGCTGCGGGCGTTCCACGTGGGGAACGCTCGGATGAGCCAGGAGGGGCCGTGGAGCTGGATGCGGTGGTCATGGACGGCGTCGCCCCAGGTCTGCTGGCCGGCGTGCCATTTGACGAAGGCTTCGGCTTCTGCCGTGATGTAGAGGTCCTCGTCGAGACCGGGGTACGTCTTGCAGATCTCGGTGTCTTTGTGCTCGATCAGCAGCCAGTACCGCTCGGGGCTCGGGCGGCCGGTGAAATCGAAGCGGATGACGATGCGCTGTTCCGGGAGCCGGTCTCGGCGAAGCGCGTTGCACATCGACCACAGAGCCACGAAGGGGTCGAGGTGCTCGGGGGCGATCTCGAGCCAGGCGGCACCCCACTCACCGAGCGACACGCAGACCTTGAACAGTTCGTGGCCGCAGGGCGTGAGCTCGTAGTGGCCTTGGCGCCCGTCGGGCTTGCGTGCCTTCACGACGATGCCGAGCCGTTCGAGCTGCTTGAGTCGCTGAGAGAGCAGGGTGCGGGAGAGGCCGGGGGCGCCCTCCAGGATTTCGCCGAAGGTTCCACAGCCCAGGTACAGGTTGCGGATGATCAGGGGCGTCCAGCGCTCGGCGAAGATCTCGGCACCACGGGCGATCGGGCAGTACTGGCCGTAGCTCCGCACACCACCAGTCTGGCACCGCTGCCGCAGGCCCGCAGTCCAGATTCTTGACTTCACATCCGCGGCCTTCAGGGGTGCGATGGGGTCGATGGCAAGGAGCTGGCGGTGGCGGCCGAGCATATCGGCCGCCTACGTGAGGAGGCGACCGTCATGAGGATCGACGGGTTCCGGGGGCGACTGATCACCGGTGGCGACGCCGACTACGACAGCGCCCGTGCCGTGTGGAACGGCGCCGTGGACCGGCGCCCCCGGCTGATCGCCCGATGCGCGGGCACCGCCGACGTCGCCGCGGCCGTGCGGTTCGCCCGCGATCACGACCTGGTGATCGCCGTACGGGGCGGCGGCCACAACGTGGCCGGCACCGCGGTCTGCGACGACGGCGTCGTGATCGACCTCTCGCAGATGCGGGCCGTGTCGGTCGACCCCGCCGACCGCACGGCCTCGGTCCAGGGCGGCGCTCTGTGGGGCGATGTCGATCACGAGACGCAGGCCCACGCACTGGCCACGACCGGCGGCATCGTGAGCCACACTGGCGTCGCCGGGCTGACCCTCGGCGGCGGTATCGGCTTCCTCATGCGCGCACACGGACTCACCGTCGACAACCTGCTGGCCGCGGAGGTGGTCACGGCCGACGGCAGCATTCTCCGCGCGTCCGCCGACGACCACCCCGATCTGTACTGGGCACTGCGAGGCGGCGGCGGCAACTTCGGAGTCGTGACCACCTTCCGGTTCGCGCTGCACCCGGTGGGCCCGCTCGTCCTTGCCGGTCCCGTCTTCTGGGCGGCCGACCACACCACCGACGTGCTCCGCTTCTACCGGGACTTCGCCGCCGGCGCACCCGACGAACTCGGCACCGTGGTCAGGCTCGGGACCATACCCCCGCTGCCGGCCATCCCCGACGAGCTGCACTGGCGGCCGGCCATCGCCGTCGTCTGCTGCTACGCCGGCCCGATCGCCGACGGTGAGCGCGCTGTGGAGGCCCTCCGCCGGCTGCGGACCCCGCTGGTGGATCTGCTCGCACCCAAGCCGTACACGGCTCACCAGAGCGCCACCGACGGCACCGTGCCCCACGGCTGGCACTACTACTGGAAGGCCACGGACCTCGTCGGCCTGTCCGACGACGCCATCTCCGTCATCACCGATCACGCCTACCGCGCTCGGTCGCCCCGGTCGTACGCGGTGATGTTCCACATGGGCGGCGCCGTCACCCGGGTTCCCCACGCGGCCACCCCCTACGCCGGCCGTGACATCGCCCACAACATCAACATCGATGCCGTGTGGCTGCCCGCTGATCCGGAAGAGCACGCCGCGGCTGAGACCGCGTGGGCCCGGCGGTTCTTCGACGCCCTCCAGCCACACCGCGCCGGGAGTGTCTACGTCAACTTCCTTGATGCGGACGACGATGCCGGCCGTGTCCGAGAGGCGTACGGCGATCGCATCTATCGGCGACTGGCCGAGGTCAAGGCCAAGTACGACCCTGACAACACCTTCCGCCACAACAAGAACATCCGTCCCGGCTGAGCAGGGCCGACGACGGCCGATGAGGGGATCCGGGATCCTGTGGCGGTTGCGAACCTCAGGGCTCTCCGGGGCAGCGGGCTTGTGTCGAACGTGCACAGGGCGGACCGAGTCGCCTTGGTATGTGGTGTTGCCCAGCGGCAGTGCGATGCGTGACCCGCCGGTCTGCCACGGGTGAAGCAGGCGGACGGGGCCGTTCGGGGAGACCAGGAGGATCAGGTGCGGGATGAAGTCCTCGCGCCACACGCGGAAAGACACAGCGTGCTCGGGCATCGGGGCGTCTGGTGACGATCTTTGAAAATCCCGACCCGTGGTCCTGTCATTCCCTGGACACGCTCTTGTTCCCCATCTCGTGATGCCTGCCTGCCGAGCGCGCGTACTGGGTCGCGTGGCACGGCTGAAGCGGCTGCCACCGTGATCGAATCATGTGCCGACCCATTCCCGAGCGGTGTCAGTGCCGAATGAGGCCCCGACGTGTCTGCTCCGTGGGGTGCCATGGTCATCGACGTCGATTGGACGCCCACGTCTCCTTTCAGCAGGTGACGGTGTTATGACGTGCGATCGGCCAGGACGTCAATCCGGAGCGACCCGCCGGAAAAGCTGACCGGCCGCTATGAAGCCCCGAAGCTATCGAACGTCGACGAAGTCGCCGCTCGCGTTGACGGAAGCGGTAGTGCCAGTTCCAGCAAAAGCGAAGCGGTAGTACCCGTCCGAGCCGGCGGTAGCCGTGGCGGTTACCGCCCCGCTGCTGCCGCTCGTGACGGTCTTGACGGTGGTGTAGGTGCTGCTGCCTTTCTTGCGGAACTGCAGCTTCACCGGCTGTTCCTTGAACCCGACGTACTTGTCGATGCTCCAGTCAGCCCGCGTCAGGGTGCCCCTCACGGTGATCGTCTTGCCCTTCTGTACCGGTTCGGGCGTGGCGTTGGCGGTGAGCTTGGTGGCGCGGAGCAGCTTGAAGGTGTACTTGTCCTGGTTCTCGTAGGTGTCCTCCCACGCGTCGATGTGGAGGTGGACCTTCCAGGTTCCGGCCGGTGTGTTGCCCTGAGTGAACAGCCTGATCGGGTCCACCGTGTAGGCGCCGGTGCAGGTCGTCGTGGGCTTGGTCTCCGCGCAGTCGAGCAGCTGACCGCCGTCCGTGTAGACAACGGCGTATGACGGGCTGAACAGGGTCGCGTTGGCCTGGTAGACGCCGGAGGCGTGCGTCGCGGTGACAGCGATGGGGAACTTCACGACCGCATGCGTGCCCACCACCACGGGCTTGCCCCCGTTGACGACGACCTTGTCGACCGTGATCTCGTCAGCGGCCGCGGCTCGCGCGGGTGGGATCGCCAAAGCGGCTCCCACGAGGACACAGATCGGACCGGCGGTGGCGACTCGTCTGGTCGTGGTACGCACATGACCCCCCCAAGGGCAAGAACCTCATGTCCCGCCGAACTGCCCTTTCGAGCGGGCCTGTTGATCAGTCAGTGCATCGTACAGCGGTGCACGTTCACGGGCGGGCCGACGATGATGCAGCGTGATCACCACGTGCAGGGCGGGCACTGACGTGGTTCGGATCAAGCCTGCTGGCCGCGTCTGGACCGCTGGCAGCAGGCCGGGGTCTTCGACCAGTTGCACCACATTGTGCTCGCGAAGCTGAACGCGGTCGGCGAACTCGACTGGTCCCGCGCCTGCGTGGACGGCTCCGATATTCGCGCGAGAAGGGGGCTGAGAGCGAGGTGGCTTGAGGCCTCAAGATCAAGTACTTGCGACGTTGTCGGCTAGTGATGTTGAGGCGTGATGACCTGAGAGTTCGGCTGGTGGGTGATTTAGCAGGTCGTCGGGCTGACGGGCACAAGTCCGGTGCTCGGTTTGCGGCGGGTGGGCCGCTGGGCGGCTCGGTCGGAGACCAGGCCGGCGATGGCCCGGTGCGTGGCCGGGTAGTGCTCGCGGTGGCCGAGGAAGCGCTGCAGCGGGCGCCACTGCTTGTGCTCCGCGTTGGCGTGTTCGACTCAGATCCGCGCCGAGGACCGGCGGCGCCGTTGCTCACGCCAGGCGTACTGGTCACCGAGCAGGGGGTCTTCGTTCGGCTTCTTCGGCGGCGCGCTGACCGGTTCGGGGAGCTCGTTCGCGAGACGTCGGTAACCCTCATCCACCTCGGCTCTCACGTCCGAGTGGAGACGGAATTGCTCGGCGATGCCTTCGGTGCGCATCGCGGTCTGATCGTGGAGTCTTCCGGGCCGGTCGGCCCCGGACCGCAGGGTGCGGCCGTGGCCATCGCTGATCGTGGTGGTCTTCATGGTGTTCTGCTTCTTCTTGCCGGAGACGAACGCGCAGCGGCCTGACCGGTGGGCCTTCAGGCGGCGGACCTGGGTCTCGGTCCCGTCAATCCGCAAGGTCACGCCGTCCGCATCGGCGGCGAACACGTCGGCCAATGTTCGCAGGCGCAGTCCAGACTGGCCGGGGACAGCGAAGCCGCGGTCGGCGAGCAGCCTGCGGATCTCGCCGATGGCCTCGGTGACGGTGGAGCGGCCGACCCCGTACAACTCGGCGAGTGCGCACGGCCAACTCCTCGATCAAACCGCCGATATGTGCACGCGAGACGCCTGTGAAGGCAGGATGGGACAAAGCCGCACGGGCCCACTTCTCGGTCACAATCGAAGAACCCGTGCGGCTGTGCCCACGTCACGGCCTGCGACCGCGCTCATGCTTGGCGGGCAGGACGGAAGTTTTCCTCCAGGAACGCCGAAACCGCCTCGGTGAACGCCTCCGGTGCTGCGTGGTGGATCAGGTGTCCAACCGGGATGGTGACCACTCGCCCGCCGGGGATGCGGCGGGCGAGCTCGGCGACACCGTCCTGGGGAACATGACTGTGTGGGCCGCCGGCGAGCACGAGGGTCTCGGCGGTGATCTGACCGAGTCGCTCCAGCCACCTGGAATCGGGCTGGTCGATCTGCCGCCTGACGGCCAGCACCATCTCCCAGTCGAAGGTCAGGGCGCCGTCCGGCCTGGCCGGGGTGCTCGGCTCCCGGGGACGGGGGACCGGCACATCCTCCAGGACGAGCCGGCTCACCCGCTGCGGATGGTCCTCCGCGAGCAGGTAGGCCACGATCCCGCCCATGGAGTGCCCGATCAGATCCACTCGTCCAAGTCCCAGTGCATCCAAGAACCGGAGCACATCGGCCTGCATGAGTTCGAGCGAGTAGTCCCCCGGCCAGTCGCTTCGGCCGTGACCGCGAAGATCGAGGGCATACACCCTTCGACTCCGGGCGAGAGCGGGCACAACCGCCTCCCAGTCGGTGGCATCCTCGCCCAGCGCGTGCAGCAGCACGAGCGGCGGAGCATCCGGAGGACCCGACATCTGATAAGCCAGCCGGACCTCGCCAACGTCGACCGAGCGATGATCAACCATGTCCGGAGGATATGCGGACGGGTCTACGCTAGTAATGGCTGTTCCGGTGTTCCCCGAGGCCGGACAACGGCGAAAGACGCGCGAGCGTCACTTGATCGTGTGAGGCTCGGGAAGCCTGCTCCGGGCACCAGGTAGGGGTGGTGGAGATTGAACAAGCGGTGTCGCTTGAGTTAGACCAGGTGATGGACGAGATCGTGTCCGCGGTACGCGACGCGATCAGCCGCGCCCGCAGCAGGAACACCGCCCCCCGGGTGCTCTGCCATGCCGAGGACGCATCCGAGCAGAACCTCCGCCCGGGCGTCGTCGCCGAGGACCCAGCGGAGTGATCGCGCCGCCTCGGCATGCTGTCAGAGACGGACGGCGACCAGGGCGATGTCGTCGCGGGCACCGCCGGCGACGCCGAGACGGGCCAGGATGGCGTCCGCGAGGCGCTCGGGGCCCAGGCCCACATGGCCGGCGAGAGCATCGGTGAGCTGCCGCAGGCCGACGTCGATGTCCCGGTCACGGCGTTCGATCAGCCCGTCCGTGTACAGCACCAGGCAGTCGCCCGGGATGTAGGGCACGGCGGCTTGCGGGCGCGGAACGTGGTTGGGGCGCGCGCCGAGCGGTGGGTCGGTGGCCTGGTCCAGGAGGTCGCAGCTGCCGTCGGGGTGCAGCAGGACCGGCGGCGGGTGGCCGGCGCTGCTGTACGCGATCTGCCGACGGCTGGTGTCGATCACGACCTGGACGGCGGTGGTGGCCAGCGCCCCTTCGACGGACCGGGAGTACAAGCCGAGCACCTCCAGCGACTTGGCCGGCTCGGGCAGGGCCCGGACGGCGGCGCTCAGCGCGCTGCGGAGCATGCCCATGACGGTGGCGGCCTCCAGGCCGTGGCCCACGACGTCGCCGACGGCGACGGCGAATGCGCCGTCGGGCAGATCGACGACGTCATACCAGTCGCCGCACACGTTCAGCGACCCGACAGCCGGCACGTAGCGCACCGCGATATCCGAGTGCAGGCCCAGGTCGGGCGAGTGCAGCATGGCCTCCTGCAGGGTGACCGCGACCTGGCGTTCCCGGGCGTGTGCCTGCCGCAGCTCCTCGTTCAGCCTCTGCAGCTCCCTTGCCCGCGCATACAGTTCGGCCTCGATCACCTCCCGCCGGCCCAGAGGCCCTCCCGGCGGGCCGGGCGGGCGGGACCGGACGAACTCGGTCACGTCCTCCACCCGGTGGATGATCCACGCCACCTGCCCGTCCGGACCCAGGACGGGGGTGTTGATCGGCGACCACCACCGCTCCTCGAACGCCCAGGCCAGGGACGGCACAGGGATGTCGTACTTCTGCACCGCCATCGTGTCCGGCTGCCTCGACTGCAGGACCCGTTGCAGCGAGGCGTTCAGGTTCCGCACCCCGTCCGCGTTCGCATCCGCCGGATTGTCCGGGAAGGCGTCGAACACGAACTGGCCCACCAGGTCCGGCCGGCTCCGGCCGGTGGCCTGCAGGTACGCCTCGTTGACGTCGACGATCACCAGACCCGGATCCAGCACCAGATACGGACTGGGCGTGGCCGTGAACAACGCCTTGTAGTCAATGCTCGGTTTCATCGGCTTGGCGTCCGTCCCTTCCGCTGCTCAACCGAGCCGGACTCGGCCGGGACCCCCCTGCCGGGTGCCGGCGATCACGACGGAAGCGAGAGGCGTTCGGCCGACTCCCATGCTCAATTGTCCCAGCGTGGACCCGGCGGCACCTGATGAGACGGGCACCACCCCCGACGGCAGCCGGCAAGGGCGGGGACTACGCCATCGTCGCTCTGGCGCGGCCCCAATGCCGACGGGCATCGGGGCCGCAGACCAGCAGCTGCTTGTGGGGCACCGGGAAGAACAACAGCCGGGGCCTCCCCGCCCGCCTCGATGACACGCTTCCCCACTACCGTCGGCGTTCATCGCGGTGGGTGTCAGGGGTACACATACTCCACTCGGATTGCCGACTGCTCGGGCAGGACGATCACTTTGGGGTGGTCGTAGGACCACCCGCGTGGGATGAGGAAGAGCTTTCCGTCCGAGTAGGCGGCCAGCTTCAGCCCCTGGTACCGGAACCGGTATGCGCCGTGCGAGGCCAGAGCTTCGGCTTCGACGCCCCCGTCAGGAGACAGCCGGAGGTCCTTGTCGCTGAAGATTGTCACGCTCATTCGGCTGCCGAGGTCGGCTGTCAGGCTCTGGGCGGCGCCGCGTCCCTGGATGTCGGCGAAGGTGCCCGCTGTCCAGAACGTCAGTACGACGATGATGCCCAGGACGTAGAGGGAGAGTGAGGTGCTCCAGGCCGGCCAGGCGGGCCTGGCGGGTTCGCTGTCTGCCGCAGTGGCGTCGCTCGTGTCGTTCTCGCTCGTGCTGGACCAGAGTGTCGCGCCCCAGCAGGCCAACAGGACTCCGGCGGTGAGTGAGACGGGCAGTCCCAGTTCCCACCACTCGGGAGCGAGCCGGAGGGACAGCCACGTGCAGGCAGGGACGACAGCCAAGGCTGACGCCAGCCCTGAGCAGACCCGGCGGCGAGCTGCACCGTTCCCGCTGAGCGTGCGTTCCAGGAGGGGGTTTGCGATCCGCCAGACCAGCGTCAGTCCGGCAACTATCAGTAGTGGGTCGAAGAGGGCCGGTATGCTGCTGAGCACGTATCTCTGTACGGTGGAATTCAACTGGCTCTCGGAGTAGCCGAGATAGTCGGCAAACGCTTGGTTTCTCCTCCAGCCGAAATAGAACAGCAGCGCTGCTAGCAGTGAAACCTGTGCGGCTACCGTGGCGCCGGCCTGAATGACGAAGGACCGGAGCGAGGAGGCAGCGGGCTCAGGGGTCTCCGGTGGTTGTGCCGTGCTCATGGGGCGCAGCCGCTGTAGGAGCCGTCCGTGCCCGTCTCGACGTAGAAGTCGGCCCCGGGGCTCGACCGGTACGCGGTGACGAGCTGTTCGAGGAGCAGATATCCGTTGCTGACTTCGCAGTCCGCGCCCGCCAGTCCACCTGCCGCGGCGAGGTCGTTGTATGCCCCCTCGGCGCCGGGCCAGTCCGCCCGGCCTGACGGACTGACGGCGGGACAGGCCGCTCTCAGGCCGCGGAGCAGCGTTGCCAGGCTGTCCTGAGCCTCAGAATCCTGCACACCTGCGCAATCCTTGTTCACCAGGTTCGCGTACCAGTTGGAGGCGGATGCGCGCAGCACGATCCTTGTCGGCGTAGTGCTGTTGTCGTGGAGGGCAGCGTCGGGCGTGGATGGGGAGTCCTCAGGGCTCGGCGGCGGCGGAGTGGTGTCACCCGTGGGCGCGCCGGTGGGGCCGAAACCAGGCCAGCTCACCCCGACTTTGGGGCGCTGCCCCGGTGATTCGGTGTCTGGTGTCGGCTGGGGACCGCCGCTGGAGGTGGAGTCAGAGCTGGTGGCGTTGGGTGCGCTTTGGGTCTGTGCACCCTCACTACGGGTGCTCTGATCAGCTCCCGCCGCGTCCGAGTAGTCTGCCGGCGCGCGACCCTGCGCCGGCGCTCCGCAGCTGAGAGCCGTTGTCAGTAAGGCCGCCGCTGTTAATGGCACCGCCCGCCCCGAAAGCCTGCTTCGCTGCATCGCCTTCCCCCTCCGGTGACCGCGTGCTTGCCGTCCGGTAGGTGGATTATGCTCCCTTTCGGGCCCTGGGGAGACAGGGCTACGTATCAACTCGTCGCGTTGATAAGGCAGTTCGCGGATGCATCACTCGGTAGAGGAGTGCGTAGTGGGTGGAGGCCGCGGGTCCACCCCATTGTCACCGTGAGAGACAGGGTTCTGAGTGTCATCAGACATCCCGCTTGCCGAGGGCGCGTACCGGGTCATCAGCGACCGGGACGTCGGCGTCGCCGGGGCCGCCAAGTCCTCATGCCCAGCCCGCAACGGCCGACCCTACTGGACGGGTTGTCCGAATGATCAGTGGGTGTGGTCACCGGGAAGCAGCCGGGACGTCGACATGGGCTGTCGGCTCGCCGGTGGCCTTCGCCGCCGTGTGCGCGTTGGTGAGGGTGCAAACGCCGTCCACGCACTGGCGCTCCAGACGGCCGAGGGAGATAGTCTGTGCCAGGCCGACCATCCAGCAGGTGGGGCATCCGCGGAAGGCGATCAAGGCCAACGGGGCCGCCAGCAGGGTGGCCGGGCCAGCGACGGGCACCAGGGCGATCGAGGCGATGATCAACCCGAAGCCGACCGCGCCGCGCGCCAGATGGCGCGGGACGGACTTGCTGGCGAAATTCCTTTCGGGCGCGGTGTCCTCGATCTTCGCTTCCTGCGGGGGCTTCACTGTGTTCACGGCGTTCACGGTTGTGAGATTCCTCCGGCTGGTGGGTCGATAGCTTGATCGCGTGCCTGGTCGGTGGGTTGACCGGGTGGTTGGTCTGTCGCTGTCAGAGAGTGGCGCAGTGCTGCGCGTGCTCTGTGCAGACGCGACTTCATCGCGGCGTTGCTCAGACCGAGCGCATGGGCGACAGTTTTGCCGGGCAGGCCCTGTACGTCCCGCATGATCAGGACCTGCCGCTGGTCACGGGGAAGGCCGCTGACCGCGGCCGCGATCCGCTGCGCCTCCAGCCTGTGCAACACCGCGTCCTCGGCGGACGGTTCGGCAGTCGCCTCCGGTTCGGCTGTCGCCTCGTCGCTGCGTGAGACGAGCAGCCGTACCTGCCGGAGACATTCGTTGCGCACGATCCGGAACATCCATGAGGCGAGCGCGCTCGTGGCCCGCAAGGTGCCGATCTTCCGGTAGAGGATGATCAGCGCCTCCTGCGCCGCGTCCTCGGCATCCTGCGGTGAGGAGCACAACGACATGGCGAACCTGCGCACATGAGGCTGCGATTCCATGACGACGGTGGTGAGCGACGTGACGTCACCGTCCTGAGCGGCCTTGATCAGCCGCTCGTCCGGCCAAGTGAAGCGTTGGTTCATCGAAAGACTCCTACCCGGAAGGCGCCCTACGGGCAGGTGTCGGTCAGCTTCGGCTCCTGTAGCGCCGCATCAGGTGCCAGCTGCACGCACCCACGAGCAGGGCTCCGATGACTATGAGGCCAGTGACCATCATTGGTGGTTCCTCCCGGTTCTGCCGGCCCGTTCGGCCGGTACACAGACAAGAGGCAGGGAGATCCGAAAAGGATTCACCTCTGACTTTGCCGCGCCGAAGCAGATCCGGGCGGCGCCGGCGTAGGCAACAACGCGTCTGCGACGCCCGGGCCCTGGTGGCACCGCACCTCTGCCGCTGGGCCGCCGTCGCGGCAGTGGTCACGATCGCCAGCGGCAGCGCGACGGGAGCGTGGTCAAACGAGCCAATACCCTCGGTAAGGGTGCAGGTGACACTGAGGCTGAAGTGGCTTCGAAGGAGTTCACCCTATCCGGGTGCGTGGACGGTGCGGGCGGCTTGGACGTCGGTGAGGTTGTCCTGGGCCCAGCGGCAGACCTCGGTCAGCAGGGGCGAAAGCGATTCGCCGAGAGGGGTGAGGGAGTACTCGACGTGAGGCGGTACGACCGGCAGCGCGACGCGTTGGATGATGCCGTCCGCCTCCAGGGTACGGAGCGCCTGGGTGAGCATCTTCTGGCTGATACCGCCGATGGTTCGTTGCAGTTCGGCGTGGCGGAGGGTGCGGCCTTGGAGCGCGTAAAGGATCAGGGCGCTCCACTTGCCGGCGATCAGGTTGAGCACCTCCCGTGAGCCGCAGTTCGGGTCGAACACGTCGGGTTGCATCGGGCCTCCTGGGACAGGCACCAAATAGTGCCTACTTCCGCGTAGAACGGTACGTGTCTACGTTCGTGTACCTCAGTTGCGAAGGGGAGTAAAAGCATGAAGATCGCGGTACTTGGCACCGGCGAGGTCGGTCAACGGCTCGCCACCAAGCTCGCTTCGCTGGGACATGAGGTCACGATCGGTTCCAGGACGGTGGACAACGCCGAGGCCAAGCAGTGGGCCGCGGACAACGGCGGCGCACACGGCACCTTCGCCGACGCAGCTGGTGCCGCGGAGTTGGTGGTGAATGCCACCGGGGGCCTGGTCTCGCTGGCCGTGCTGGAGGCAGCGGGCGCCGAGAATCTGCGCGGCAAGGTGCTCGTGGACGTGTCCAACCCACTGGATTCCTCCGAAGGGTTCCCGCCCAGGGTCGTCACTCCCGACGGCGGGAGCCTTGCCGAGCAGCTCCAGAAGGCGTTCCCGGAAACGCAGGTCGTCAAGACCCTCAACACGATGACCAACACGGTCATGGTCGAGCCCAGCAGGGTCCCCGGCCATCACAACGTGTTCCTCAGTGGAAACGACGAGCACGCCAAGACCGAGGTGGCAGCTCTTTTGCGGTCCTTCGGCTGGGCTCCCGACCAGATCACCGACCTCGGGGACCTGTCCAGCGCCCGCGCAACAGAACTGCTCATGCCGCTGTGGCTGCGGCTCTTCGGGGTCCTGGGCCCCGTGGACTTCAACTTCTCCGTCGTCACCGCGTAGCCGTCAACTCCCGCGCGCACGGGGACTGGGCGGGGTTGGCTGAATCAAGGCGGCCCGAGTGCACCTCAATCGAGTCGCCCTGGCCTTGACGAAGGTTGTCGGCGAACAGGCCTACTGCCGCGTCGGCACACGAGGCGCGCCCATCCGGAGCCCAAGCGAACGACAACGCGCGGCAGTCGGTGCGCATTATGGTCTGTGTCTGGCCAGTGTCGGGGTCCCAGATCCGCACCGTGGCGTCGCTGCCGCCAATCGGTGATTCCGGAGCTTGCGGCCTGTGTCCCCGTGCACCGTGGTGACGGTCGTCCGGGTGGTCTTGGAGGCGGAAGGGAGCGTATGCAACGGCCCTTCGGCGAGATCGCAGCGAGGCCTGCCCGATGCTTCGGAGACATCCGAGAGGTGAGGCAAGTGCCGTGCTCTGAAGTCCGCCTGACATGCGGTTAGTCATGACGCACGGTGCGGCCATCCAGCTCTTCAGCCTCCGTTTCTGTGTCCGGGCCCCCGGGGCAGTGTCAGCCCTCGTTGGTAGCGTGCTACATCCCGGCAGGACGATCATGAGAGGACTGCAGTCGTGCAAGAAGTGGCGTGCCATGAGGTGGGCGGACAGCACATAACCCAGGCGCTCGATGACATCGGGCGGCGTACCGGGCGCCGGTGGCACTTGATGCGTTACGACGACCCGTCACCTGAGAAGCTCGAGGAGATGCGTGACGATCTCCTCGACCATGTCGCGGCGAGCGCCGGAGCGGACCCCGCGCTGGATGAGACGGCACGCGCGGCGCTGCGGACGGCAGCGGAGTGCTCCTTGGGTGTACTGAGCGTGGGCTGCTACCCGGGCGGGGACCAGGAGATCCTCTTTCCCTTGATCGGGGAGCAACTCAGCAGCGAGACCATCGCGTTCGAAGACGTCATCGAGCAGGCACCGACGGCGCAGACGTGGCTCGACACATTCGCCCTGTGCGTCGTCAGCGGCTTGGTGTGGGACTGGCAGCGGGTGATCGGCCTGCTGCTGCGCAGCGACTACGCCGAGGAGATCCGCAACGGGGTGCCGTACTCGAAGCTGGACTCGGCATCGGATCCGGCGGACCTGGCCGCCATGGACGCCCTGTGTGTCTACCTGGCCGAGTCGGGCGGGCATCTGCCCCGGGACTGGCCGACCGTGACGCTGCGCAAGCCGGACACCGGCGAACGCAGCGAGGCTGCACGGCACCTGGACGCAGCCGGTCCTCTGGCACCGGACCAGCGCCTGCTTCGCGTGCTCCTTGACGACGACCAGCACGCCTTCGAGGAGGCTCTCACGGCCCGGCTCACGGAGCACCGGGAGAGTGCGGGGGCCGATCCCGCCCCCAGGACGCTGCTGCCGGTCGGAGCCCTCGCCCTGGCCGCCCTTGCCGTCCAGGTGCATGGGTGGGAGCTGGGCGTCCGGTCCGGCTATCTGCCGCACGGCCTGCTGGGCTCCACGGATGCGCTGCGGCGCGCAGCGGACGCCGGTGCGAATGACCTTGGCGGCTGGTACGCCAAGTAGCCTGTGCGGACAGACCATGGGGAGCCAAGAGCCTGAAGTGCTGACGGAACCCATGCTGAAGCGAGCAGCGAAATAACGCCGATGCAGCGCCCGACACGTCCACAGGAGGTGGCAGGGTGCGCGGGCGTTCGGGCAGATCGGCCACGTACTCGGCGGGCGGGCAGCGAGCAGGCACTCCAGGCGATTCAGCCGGGTGTGGACGGTGGTGCCCAAACGGCGTGGCGGCACCCGATCAAGAACGTCCAGGGCGTGTTGCGCGGCCTTGGAGGGCTGGCGATTCGCTTGCTGTCCCAGTTGATCCGGTCTCCGAGGTCTGCTCCTCCGGTCCCACAGACCCCGGTGGTGTCTGAGCCGTCCCGAGTGCTGACCGATGGGGGCAGGACCTGGTCAAAGCCGTGCGGCCGTGCTGACCAGGCCGGCCAGGGTGAGGGAGCGGCTGTGCGCAGGCCAGACGATGTGGGTCACGACGGTAGGTGCGTCGGCCAGGGGGACGGCCGTGTGCTCGGCCCACAGCCAGGAGCGGGCGGAGTCGGGGACGACCGCTACGGTGCGTCCGAGGGCGATCAGCTGGGCCAGTTGCGTCTGGTTGTGGACCTCGGGGCCGGGGCCGGGCGCGTAGCTGCCGCGGGTGGGCCAGCGGGCGAGCGGCAGATCGGGGATGTCGCTGACATCGGCCAGGGACAGGGTCTCGCGGGCGGCGAGGGGGTGCCCGGCCGGCAGAACGGCGACCTGCCCCTCGGCCGCCAGTGCCTCGCTGTCGAATCCGGCGAGGGAGTTCCACGGCGTGTGCATGAGCGCGACATCGGCGCGTCCGTCGCGCAGTAGCTCTTCCTGCTCGCAGAGGCCACACGGCAGCACCTCGATCTCGGCACTGTCGGGCTCGGCCGCGTAGGCGTCGAGAAGCTTCCGCAGCAGTTCGTGGGACGCGGCGGCCTTCACCGCGAGGACCAGGCGATTGCGGGGGCCGCCGGAGTCGGCACCGCCGGCGCGCCGGGTGCGGCGAGCGGCGGCGACGGTCGCATCGAGGGCCGCCCTGCCCTCGTGCAGCAGCACCTCTCCGGCACCGGTCAGGCGGACACCACGGCGGTTGCGCAGCAGCAGGCAGACCCCGAGGCGCCGTTCGAGCTGCTGGATCGCCCGCGACAGCGGTGGCTGGGCCATGCCGAGGCGCTCGGCGGCCCGCCCGAAGTGCAGTTCCTCGGCGACGGCCACGAAGTACCTCAACTCGCGGGTCTCCAGGGTGTCCACGGCCGCAGTGTACGCGGTGATACCTGGCAGGTATGACAGGGCACCGGATCGGTGTTGGCCGCGCCACTTGTCCGAGGGACACCATCATCAGCATGAGCGAAACGATGATCGCGCTGGTGACCGGCGCGAACAAGGGCATCGGGTACGAGATCGCGGCCGGGCTGGGCAGCCTCGGGTACCGCGTGGGTGTGGGGGCCCGCGACGAGACCCGACGCGAAACCGCCGTAGGAAAACTGCGCGCCCTCGGCGTGGACGCGTTCGGGGTACCGCTGGACGTGACCGACGACCGGAGCGTCACCGATGCCGCGGAACTGGTCGAACGGCTGGCCGGGCGCCTGGACGCCCTGGTCAACAACGCGGGAATCTCGGGCGAGACGGGCCCGGGGTGGGAGCAGGACCCGACCGCGCTCGACCTGGAGGTGTTCCGCACGGTCGTGGATACCAACGTCATGGGTGTCGTCCGGGTGACCAACGCGATGCTGCCGCTGCTGCGGCGCTCGGCCTCGCCGCGCATCGTCAACGTCTCCAGCAGCGTCGGCTCCCTGGCCCGGCAGGCCGACCCCGACACCGAGATCGGCCCGATCATGGCGGCCTATGCGCCGTCGAAGTCGTTCCTCAACGCCCTCACCGTCCAGTACGCCCGGCAGTTCACCGGTACGAACATCCTCATCAATGCCGCCTGCCCGGGCCTGGTCGCCACCGACTTCACCGGCTTTTACGGATCCCGCACCCCCCAACAGGGCGCGGCCACAGCGATCCGGCTGGCCACGCTGCCCGACGGCGGCCCGAGCGGTTCGTTCTTCGAGGACGACGGCGTCGTCCCCTGGTGACCACGGACTGCCCCGAGCCGACAAAGCCCCGGCGGGTCCACGAAAGGGTGCGGACGGACCGGATCGGAGAGACAGCGGGAGGCATCCGTGCGACCAGGGCCAGATCGTCTGGGATCTCCGGCGACGCGGCGTGTCAGTCGATCGGGTCGTCGCAGGCGACGGCCCCGTTCCCGGACCGGCTCATCGGAGGCGGGACAGCCGGCTCCATGGTGGTGGGCCGGCGTCCGCCGCAGCAGGCCACCACTGCTGTCGCCGTGGAGTTCAGGAAGATCAGGAACCAGGATGACCTGTCCGCCGTCTCGATGGATCCGGTACGAAGAGGCTCTTGCCCGGCTCGCAGAAGGATGTCGACGCTGTCGGCCAGGCCATCGATCGTGTGGCCACGCTTCAAGGAATGGTGCATTCGCCGCCGGAAGACGCCCGCGTGCCGGTTGGCCGGGACCAGGCCGTCCCAGACGACGAAGTCAGCCCCGACGATCAAGGCGTCACGTGCAGGCCCGCATGCCGGAGTCTGTTCGCCGAGCATGGCGATGAGGTCGTCGCGAGTCACACTGCGCCCCGGAGGCAGGAAGACCAGTGATCGGCTATGTGTGACAACTCCAGCGCCTCTCTGGTGACAGTCCGGCTGCTTCGACCTGGTTTCTGTGCAGCCTATGCGGTGCCGTCGGTGACAACTACCGAGCCTCGGCACACTTGGCCAGGTCCTTGAACCAGATCATCGCGCCGCGAAGGTGGAGGCCGGCAAGGTGGCCCGCAGAGGTCTTGCCGTAGCAAGTGGCGATGCATTGCCAGCCTTTCACCTTGTTGATCAGGCGCTCGACGGTGTTCCGCTCCTTGTCGAGCTCGGCGTCGTGGCTGACGGGCCGGCCGCCCGTGGAGCCGTTCTTCTTCCGGTTGGCGGCCTGGTCCTTCTTTCCGGGATGGCCTTGATTCCATGTGTGCGCAGGTGAGCGCGGTTACCGCGGGACGAGTAGGCCTTGTCCCCGGCGACCGCATGAACCAAGGGCTGTTAGGGGCCTGCCATTCGATCAATGCAAGCGCCAGCGGGCGGCACTTGCGCCCGCTGGCGGCATGGACTGTGCTGGTCTGACCGCCCCTGGAACGCCCGAGCAGGGCCGCCTTGAGGCGGATCTTCCGAGTTGTGCCGGACGCGAGTGTCGAGCGGACGCAGACGCGGTCGAGCTTCCTCCTGCTGCCCCTCGTGGTCGGGGATGAACAGGGCGGGCAGCTTCTTTGCAGGCCGAGTTGACGTTGCGTTGGCCAGCCTCGGACGGAGTGGATCCGTGCCCATCATGCCCTGGTCCATGGCCTGTTGAGCCAGGACGGTGCTGCGGGCCATCGCACGTCACCTCGGCTGGGCGCGACACACCGTTCAGCGGTATGCCCGGCGGGTGTCCTATACCAGCTCGCGGGACTGGGCCCGCAGCCGCCTGGAGTGGCCCAACACGCTGGCCCCTGCACCGCAGCGCCGCCCGAGCGCACCGTCGTTCGACTGGATCATCCGCACCCCGGCACCCTCACCGAGGACGAAACCACCCGGCTGAAATCCCCTCTCGACATCTTTCCCGAGCTGGATCAAACCCACAGGCTGTACGGGACTTTACTCAGATGCTCGCCCGCCGAACCGGCATGGACGGTGAGACTCCCGGCAGGCTCTGTGAATGGTTGGGATGTTGACAGAGTCGAAGGTCGCGGAAACGGTGCGCGCCATGGTTCGCCGGGACCATGATGAACGCGGGCGAACACACCACCTCGGGGGACAGCCGACATGTACGACGGGTCAGGCCGCCGCAGTCCGGCACGTGACGAGCTGTGCAGGAGACTTGCCGAGGGGCGGGCCCGGGCGGGACTGGACCTGACGCAGCTCGCCCATCAGTCCAATCTGAGGCGGACGACGGTGTCGAAGGCACTCTCGTCCAGCGGGGGTGTGCCGTCGGCGGACACGGTGGCCGCTCTGGCGCGCGCGTTGCGGCTGTCGGTGGGTGAGCTGCTTCAGTTACAGCGAAAGGCGGCCGAGGAGTCGGGCGCGCCCTCAGCACACGCGTCAGGGCCAGGCAGGTCGATTGGTCAGTGGGAGCCGCACGAACTGGAAGTCCACCCCGCAGGATTGGGCAAGACCGTTTCGGGCGGTGGGGTGCGGACGCTGCCCGGGTACGTGCCCCGCCGGCATGACCAGGCTCTGGCTGCTGCGGTGCGGGATGCGTCAGGAGGTCGCAGCAAGATCGTGTTCCTGGTGGGGTCGTCGTCGACGGGGAAGACGAGGGCGTGCTGGGAGGCGGTGCAGCCGCTTGCAGTGAAGGGGTGGAGGCTGTGGCATCCCTTCGACCCGACCCGCGCGCAGGCCGCGTTGGAGGAGCTGCAGCAGGTCCGACCTCGGACGGTGGTGTGGCTGAACGAGGCTCAGCACTACCTTGGCGACCCAGCTGTCGGCGAGCTGGTCGCGGCGGCCGTGCACCGACTGCTGAGTGATGAGCAGCGCGGGCCGGTGTTGGTGCTGGGCACGCTGTGGCCCGAGTACGCCCACCAGTACACGGCCCTGCCCACTCCAGGCGGACACGATCCCCACAGCCGGGCCCGGGAACTGCTGGCCGGCCACACGTTGACCGTCCCCGACACCTTCGACACGAGCGCCCTGACCGCGGCCGCCGCTCTCGCCGAGAACGGTGACGGGCTGTTGGCCGACGCCCTCACCCGCACCCGGGATCACGGCCGAGTGGCCCAGGACCTGGCCGGCGCCCCGGAACTGCTGCGCCGCTACGAACAGTCCACCCCGCCCGCACGAGCCCTGCTGGAAGCAGCGATGGACGCGCGTCGACTCGGCGTCCGCCTCCACCTCCGGCACGCCTTTCTCACCGACGCCGCCGCCGGCTACCTCAGCGAGCACGACTACGACCAGCTCACCGACCACTGGGCCGAAGCCGCCTACGCCGAACTCGCCCAGCCGGTCCACGGCAAGCAGGCCCCGCTGCGCCGCACCACACCCCGCCCCCCGCAACACCCGCCCACCCCCACCACCAGCGCCAACAACGCAGCTCCGCCTGCGGGACCGGTGTTCCGGCTCGCCGACTATCTCGAACAACACGGCCGCACCACTCGCCGCCACCTGTGCCCACCCGCTTCGTTCTGGCACGCCGCCCACACCCACCTCACCCACCCCGACGACCTGCACAAGCTCACCGAAGCCGCCGAGGACCGCCACCGCCTCCAATGGGCCCACCACCTCCGCCACCGCGCCGCCGACCACGGCAGCACCCAAGCCCTGCACACCCTGGCCGTGATGCAGGAGGAGGCAGGAGACCGGGAGGGCGCTGAAGCGTTGGCGCGGCAGGCTGCCGACCACGGCAGCCCCCGAGCCCTGCTGCGCCTGGCCGGCATGCGGGAGCGGGCCGGGGACCGGGAGGAGGCTGAAGCGTTGGCGCGGCAGGCTGCCGACCACGGCAGCCCCCGAGCCCTGCTGCGCCTGGCCGGCATGCGGGAGCGGGCCGGGGACCGGGAGGGAGCTGAAGCCTTCGCTCGGCAGGCCGCCGACCACGGCGACATCGATGCCCTGCGGCGCCTGGCCGAGATGCGGGAGGAGGCGGGGGACCGTGAGGGGGCTGAAGCCTTCGCTCGGCAGGCCGCTGACTGCGGCAGCACCCACGCCCTGTACTCCCTGGCCGAGATGCGGGAGCGGGCCGGAGACCGTGAGGGCGCTGAGGTCCTGGTCCGGGAGGCCGCTGACTGCGGCAGCACCCACGCCCTGTACTCCCTGGCCGAGATGCGGGAGCAGGCCGGAGACCGTGAGGGCGCTGAGGCCCTGGTCCGTGAGGCCGCCGACCACGGCGACACCGACGCCCTGCTCATCGTGGCCGTGATGCAGGAGGAGGCCGGGGACCGGGAGGGCGCTGAAGCCCTGGCCCGGCAGGCAACCAGCCACGGCTTCACCGCCGCCCTGACCTACCTGGCCGGAATGCGGGAGCAGTCCGGGGCCCGGAGAGATGCTGAAGCCCTCTACTGGGAGGCCGCCGACTGCGGCAGCACCCACGCCCTGTACCACCTGGCCCGGATGCGGGAGGAGACCGGGGACCGGGACGGCGCCGAGGCCCTGGTCCGGCAGGCCGCCCAGCACGGCGACACCGACGCCCTGCGGCGTCTGGCCGAGATGCGGGAGCGGGCGGGGGACGGTGAGGGGGCTGATGTCCTGGCGCGGGAGGCCGTCGGCCACGGTGACACCGACGTCCTGTTGCGTCTGGCCCGGATGCGGGAGGAGGCCGGGGACCGGGAGGGCGCTGATGTCCTGGCGCGGGAGGCCGTCGGCCACGGTGACACCGACGTCCTGTTGCGTCTGGCCCGGATGCGGGAGGAGGCCGGGGACCGGGAGGGCGCTGAAGTCCTGGTCCGGCAGGCCGCCCACCATGGCAGCACCGACGCCATACGGCGTCTGGCGGAAATGCGGGAGGAGGCGGGGGACCGGGAGGGCGCCGAGGCCCTGGTCCGGCAGGCCGCCGATCACGGCGACACGGACGCCCTGTTCTTCATGCCCGGGACTTGGCAGCTGCTCACGAGACTGTGGCCCCATGGCCTGGACCCCGACGGTACTCCGACACCCCCATGGCAATAGCTCGTGCGGCATGCTGCTGACGCCGGGGCCGGGGTACGCCGAACGATGCTCATTCTCGACGGAGTTGCAGCAAGATTCACGTATTACCCATGGGGAGCGGGGGCGTCGTGAGTGAAGCGGGCACGGCAATTTCGCGGGCGATCAGAGCGGTAGGGGAGGACCTGATCGCCGCCCATCACGAGGGGGCCGGGTCAGGTTTCAGCGGAGTTTGGTGCCGCCCCATTCCGAGGCATAGCGGTAATGCTGCTCTGCGGCTGGCGGCAGTCACTGCGCGGGGTCCTGGTCGGCTTTGAGTGGTGGCTGCGCGCGGTGACGGCGACGAGTGAGTCGGGGGTCGTTTGCGTAGGCTTTGCGGCGGGCTGGCGTCCAGCCAGATGCCCCCGAGTCACATGCTTCGGCCAGGGGTACGAGGTGGTCGATGTCGAGGGCGCTGGTGGAGGGCAACCGTCTGGCCGTCGTTTACGGCAGCCATCGGCCGCCGATGCGGGTGGAGCCTGTTCCCACTTCGGGTGCTTCGCCGGCTTCGCTGATCGTGACTTCCTGGCGGGTGTTGCAGCTGTCGGTGCGGTCTTCACCGGTGTTCCAGTGCCTGCTCAAGCATGAACGCCAGGTCCCGGCCGCCTGCCAACCGCGCCGCTCGGGCCTTTCACCGGGCCAGATACTTTCTCGCCTTCCACCAGACACACTGCGCTCGCCGCTGGCTGTGCCCCGCCGACTCAGCCAGCCCAGGCAAATGTCACCACTCCCCTGCGCCGGGACCCGCGGACAGGCATCCACCCGATCCCTGCGGCCCCCTCCGCAGCGCAGCCCGCATCGTCCACGGCCCGATGGCGCCGTCTCCGCCCCCAGGGCACAGGCTCCGCGGTGGTCAGGGCCCGGCTATACCTTCGGCGTGGACTCCGCCCGGAGGGTTGAGGAGGATGGGTCGATCCTGCTCGGGCCCGGCGCGCCATTCGCGGGGTGTCATGCCGTAGGCGGCGCGGAAGGCGCGGCTGAAATGGGAAGGGCTGGTGAAGCCCCACCGGTGGGCGACGGCGGCGACGGACAGTGCCGAGCGGCTGGAGCGGGCGAGGTCGCGCTGGCCCGCAGCCAGGCGGCGGTGCAGAATCCACCGGCTGACCGTGGTCTCCTCGTTCTGAAAGAGCCAGTGCAGATAGCGCACGGAGATGCGGTGCGCGTCAGCGATCATCTGCGGGGAGAGGTCCGGGTCGGCGAGATTGCGGTCGATGAAGCCCTTGATACGCAGCCGCAGCGCGGTTCTTGCGGCATCGGTGCCGGTGTCGGGAGAGACACGGTCCAGTCGCTCGGCGATCAAGGTGGCCAGCAGGTCTGCGGTGTTGCGTGCGAGCAGGTCGCCGATGTGCGGAGGGATGTATGCCGCTTTGGTGGCGAACTGGGAGAGGAACTGGATCACAAGCGCCGAAGTGTCGGTGTCGGGTCCGATGGGCGTTGAGGTGAGGCGCTGGATCTCGCCCTCCCGTAGGCCAAGCATCCACCGTGGCACCTGGATGACCTGCTGGCGGAATGGGACGGGGTAGTTGGTTCGGTGCGGGTGGCTGGTGTCGAAGAAGAGCAAAGACCCGGGCCGGAGCAGCGCCCGGTGGTCGTTCTGATCCAGCGCCAGGACCCCGCGGTCCATCCAGCACACGTTGACGTAGTCCGCACCCGGCCCGTCAGCCACTCCTTTGGTCTGGCGGAACCGCTGCGGGTCGGCGTCCGTCGTGGCGACGTGCAGGGAACCGAGTCGGGTTGCGGTGATCGTGCCCCGGTAAGGCGCGTCCACGGGTAGGGCGATGTCCATCCGGACGGACGCCAGCTCGTCGTAGATCCGACTGATCATCTCGTGCCAGTAGGCCAGCCGTTCCTTGGCGGGAATCGGCTCTGTGGAGAGCACCGTAGCCGTCACGTCGTAACCTCCCAGCCCCCCTCCCGCCCCACCCGGCGGGACCCGGTCGGTGCAGGAGCCAATGCGCTCTGCGACACAGTCGGTGCACGGACAGACAAGTCGCCGCTGGTGCTGAATCTAACGTGTGTGCAGGTGGCTGGCACACCGCACCTCGCGATTCGCAGGCAACCGCGCCCTGTGGGCTTCGCGTCGAGATTGCCCGTTGTTGATCTTCTGCTGGAGGAGACCGGCATGAACTGGCCGTCGCTGGTTGTTCCGAGGCGTACGCGCTCAGCGCTCATCGCTGTCAGCACACGGCAGCCTTTACCGCGGTCGCGTCCGGCCGTGCGGGATCGGCGCCCGACTTACGGCGGAGATCGTTGTGGATCATGGCCGCTGGCGGAGGCCTCCAGGCGAAGCGGTGTGACGAAGAACCTGGAGGAGACGGGCTTCCCTGTGATTGGGCGGGCACCCCTACGGCGACACCGTGATCAGTGACGCCGCCGTCGGCCAGGACGGCGTCCAGGAACCGGTCTCACCATCAAGCCGAACACGTTCCGGGGCCAGTTCGCGGCGGACGTGTCCGCGAAGGACGCATCGGCCGATCGCGTCCGAGGAGCCGTCGGCCAGTGCCGCGTGGAAGGCGATCCCCCTCGTGTTCGCTCGTCGCCACCGAGCGCTACAACATTCCGTCGCTTCCCGCCTTCTGCCGCTCAGAGGTTCATATCCGAAGGGGCCAGCGCTCACATCGTCGAGGCGGACGCCTCGCCTGCGGTGGGGGTATCCCGTCCCGACGCGGTGACCCGGCTGATCGAGCGGGCTGCGCGGCACAGCCGACCTATCCCGAGCCCCATGACTCAGCACAACCGATCCGGCACCATCGAGGAGACTGTCATGTCGTACATCACCGTCGGCCTGGAGAACAGCGCTGACATCAAGATCTACTACGAGGACCACGGCTCGGGCCGGCCGGTCGTCCTGATTCACGGATATCCGCTCGATGGCGCCTCCTGGGAGAAGCAGACCGCGGCCCTCCTCACGGCCGGCTATCGGGTGATCACCTACGACCGACGGGGCTTCGGCCGCTCCGGCCGCCCGACCACCGGTTACGACTACGACTCCTTCGCCTCCGATCTGAACACCCTGATGGAGACTCTCGACCTGACAGACGCCGTACTGGTCGGCTTCTCCATGGGTACCGGCGAGGTCGGCCGCTACCTGTCGGCCTACGGATCCCAGAGGGTTGCCAAGGCCGCCTTCCTGGCCTCGCTGGAGCCCTTCCTCCTCAAGACCGAGGACAATCCGACCGGCGTAGACGGCAGCGTCTTCGAGGGCATCCTGGAAGCCGTCACGAAGGACCGGTACGCCTACTTCACCGACTTCTACCAGGCCTTCTACAACCTCGACGAGAACCTGGGCACCCGGATCAGCGAGGAAGCCGTTCGCGCGAGCTGGAAGACGGCCGCCGGCGCCTCCCCCTACGCGTCCAGCGCGTGCGTCCCGACTTGGACCACCGACTTCCGCAGTGATCTGGACAAGATCGATGTGCCCGCCCTCATCCTCCACGGCACCGCGGATCGCATCCTGCCCATCGAAGCCACTGGCCGTCCATTCCACCAGGCCGTCCCCCACGCGGACTACGTCGAGATCGAAGGAGCTCCGCATGGCCTGCTGTGGACCCACGCCGAGGAGGTCACCGACGCACTGCTGACCTTCCTGGCCAAGTAGTCGTCAGCCCGGACACCACCATGGCCCACCCGTCCAACCGGCGGGCCATGGTGGTGTTTATGCGGTAGCCACTGGCGTCGTCGGAGCGCTCGGTTGGGATGGCAGAGTGTCGAGCGATCCATTCGGCCACGTTCTCTCGCTGGGGATCACCGGGAGAACGCTGCCTCAGCCACGTCCGGACGGTGCAGGCTCAGCGGGGTCGACTCCACCTGAAGCAGCAGGCCATGGGAGTCGGCGGCTTGATGCGGCGCTGCGACACCGGGCAATCACCACCGCTGTGATTCCGACACATCTCCACCGGCCACTGCCTGCTCAGCAGGGTGTCCGCGTACGTGCTGACGTGAGCCCGTACACCGGAATGGGTGTCAGCGTGAGGATGTGAGCGCGGTGGTGAGATCACCTAGATGGCGTGACACCGGGCCTGTAGTGAGCAGACCGCTTCCCGCCCCGGCCCATTCCCCAGCAGCAGGCAGGAGCATGGTGCGCGCCCGCTCCATCATGGTCCGGTCACCTACCCCTATCGCAGCCTGCGCCACGAGACTCCATTGAGCCTCGAACAGAAGGCCAGGAGGGGGATCGGGCATGTGGCGCAATCGCGCGGCCGCTTCGGCGCGATCGCCGCGGGCGAGGAGCACCAGCGGCGTGGCCCAGGGTTCATGAGGTCCCCAGCCGGAGAGGTCACGCGTCTGAGCGGGCTGCCCGTGCAGGACGCGCAGACAGAGCAGGGTCATCGGCAGCAGGCCGTCCTCCAGACCGTGCATGCCCACCCCGCCCAGCCGGGCCGCCGCGTCACGGAAGGCCGCTTCCGCAGCCGGCACCGAATCGGTCAGGGAGAGACGCAAGGCCCGGTACCACGCGGTGAACACGCTGGCGAGAGGCAGCTCGTTACGCTCGGCCAGGCGGTCAACTGCGATGGCGTGGTGGTTCGCAC
This sequence comes from Streptomyces cinnabarinus, assembly GCF_027270315.1. Taxonomy (NCBI): domain Bacteria; kingdom Bacillati; phylum Actinomycetota; class Actinomycetes; order Kitasatosporales; family Streptomycetaceae; genus Streptomyces; species Streptomyces cinnabarinus. The sequence continues at coordinate 9,224,249 of NZ_CP114413.1, forward strand.
CGAGGAAGTCCCCGAGGGCGCTGCGGGCCTGGAGCCGAATGAGGTGGCCGAGAATTTCGTAGGTGACCATGCCGTGTCGTGCGGACAGGGCGATCAGTTCCGCGCCCGTCTGGTCCCGGCGCGGGGACAGGCCCGCCCGATGGAACGTCTGCATGAAGACGCCATTGAGAGCGAAAGCCAACAGCCCAGGGTCATCCAGCCGCCGGGCGATCTGCTCCGCTTGCTGAGCGGCCTGCAGGCCTCGTGCCGAGCGTGTCCCTCGTGACTCCAGGGCAATGGTGGCCAGCAGACGGGCCCGGGCAGGGTCGTGATGCCCGGGAGGAAGTTCTTGCAGAACACGCTCCGCTGAGGAGATGACGTCCGCCGTGTGCTGGGCATCGTCCACGCGAGTCCAGATGGCCGGAACGTCGTATGCGCCGATCACCCGGGCTGTCAGCTCCGGGTCGCCGAGCTCCTCGGCTGCGGCGATGGCAGCGAAGCGGTGGCGCCGGGCGACTTCCAGGCCGTCGCCGCCGGTGACGGCGAGGTTGCGCAACAGGCCTACCGTGGACTCCAGCCGGGCCCGGGTGCCGGGCCTCACGGTGCGGTCGTATGCGGCAGCCGCGTCCGCCCATACCCTCTCCGCCGTACCGCCGAGGCCGGGAGGCAGGTCGAGGCGACGGTCCTGGGCCAGGATGTCCGCCTCAAGACCGCGCAGCGCCGGACCCGGGTCCACACCCAACTGCTCGACCAGGAGCGTGCGTGCCCGGCGCAACACGGCCAACGCGTCTCCCTGGCGACCGGTCCGGTACAGCGCGGTGGCCAGCAGCCGCCATCCATCCTCGCGCCAGGGATGTTCGGTTACATGCGCGTCGAGATCGGGCGCGGCTTCCGCGGCACGCCCAAGAGCCAGCCGCGCTTCGGCCTGCCGCTCTACAGCATGCAGCCGAAGTTCACTGAGGCGGGAGCGCTCCGTACGGGCCCACCCCTCATCGGCGAAGTCGGCCAGAGCCGGGCCTCGCCAAGAGGCCAGCGCTTCCTGCAGCCGGGGCAAGGCCGACTCCGGACGGAGTGCGGCGGCCGCAGCGACTGATTGCTCGAACCGTCGGCTGTCGACACGATCGTCCTCGACCCGCAGCGCATAGCCCGGCCCGTCCGTGATCAGCAGACGGGCCGGCATACGGGGAGGACGCTGGGGTTCCAGGGCCCGCCGCAAGGCGGAGACGAAGGTGCGGACGACCCCGACCGCTTTCGGGGGCGGTGTGTGCCACAGATCATCCACCAGACGCGTCACAGGAACGACCTGGCCCCGGGCAATGATCAGGCGGGCGAGGACCGCACGGTGCCGGGGCCCCTTGAGGGCGAGCGGGCAGCCATCCGTGCCCCAGGCCGCCACCGGCCCGAGGATTCCGAATGTCACGCTCACTGCCCGGCCCCTCTCCGCCCCACGCCAGGTCACGCTATCGCCTGCTCATTCGATGCTCATCCGCGGCAGCCAGGGTTAAAGGACCAGCTCATCCACAGAAAGAAGCCGGCTCATGGCACAAACGGTCGCCACCTTCGATTACCACCGGATCCATGTCGCCGACGATGTGTCGCTGAACGTGGCCGTCACCGGCTCGGGTGCACCACTCGTCCTGCTCCATGGCTTCCCGCAGACGCATCTGATGTGGCGGCATGTCGCTGCCGACCTCGCGGCGGACCACACCGTGATCTGTCCCGACCTGAGAGGCTACGGGGACAGCGACAAGCCCGTGGACACCGACGGCACCGTCTATTCCAAGCGCACCATGGCCGCCGACATAGTGGCCGTGTCCGAAGCCCTGGGATACAGGCGCTTCGCCCTGGCCGGGCACGACCGCGGTGCCCTCGTGGCCTTCCGCGCCGGCCTCGACCACCCCGACAGGATCACCCACCTGGCCTGCCTCGATGTGCTTCCCACCTTGGACATGTGGGATGTGATGCACGGAGTCACGGCGTCCGTCGGCTTCCACCTCTACCTCATGGCGCAGCCGCCGGGACTGCCCGAGCAGCTGATCGCAGCCAGCCCGGATGCCTTCTTCGGTCACTTCCTCGACAGCTGGACCAACGACCCGCAGGCGATTCCCGCCGACATCCGCGCCGCCTACCTGAAGGCCTGCCGGGGCGCGGTGCCTTCGATCGTCGCCGACTACCGTGCCTCCGCGGCCATTGACATCGAGCACGACCGGGCGGACCGTGCGGCCGACAATCAGCTGAGGATGCCTGTCAGCGTGCTCCAACAGGACTGGGGCGCGGCCCTCGGCTTCGACGCTGCCGCACTGTGGGGCTCCTGGTGCGCTGATCTCCAGCACACCACGGTGACCTCGGGTCACTTCATGGCCGAGGAAGCTCCAGCAGAAATTGCCGGCGCCCTCCGAGCGCTGACGAGTCGCTGACCGATTGGGTCATTCAACACACCCGCCCGCAGTCCGGGATCCGTCACTGTCGTGCAATGCGGACCCCTGACCCGGATCGGAAACTCCGGCCTTGGCCGCACCGGTGACGAAGACCGTGGCACTGAGGGCGTCTGCGAGGTGGAGCAACCGGAACCGACGATCGATGAAGCACATGGCCGCGGCAGGAGTCCCCGCTACGTCGGGCCCTGTCGCAAGCGCCTGTTGCACGGGGCGCCTGCAGCAGGACTGCCCTGCCCATCAACAAGTACCTGTGGGGTGAGCGCTTCTGTTCCCCCTCGTAGTTCGCCGGATCCTGCGGTGACGCAGGGATCGCCGTGGTCGAGGAGTACACCGAGAACCAGAAGCGGCCGGACTGAGCGCGGCGCCGTCGGGGAGCCCCACCACGCGATACGGCGGTGCTCCGCGTTGCCCGTCAGAATGCACGTCCTTTCGGGCTTGAAGACCCGGGGCCTTGCAGGATCAGGCTGATGGTTCTTCAAGTAGCGGGTACCTGTTGCTGGACGCAGCGATACCGCGGTCGCGGGTGTGCCAGGTGATCGAGGAAGCGGTAGGCCCAGACCCCTATTCGAGATCGCGAGCAATGGCGCCACCTGCCGCAACGTCAGGCTCGTGCACCAATAGGCCGCCGCCGGCAGCTGCCAGGGGTGCCACCACCACGACGCAGCACCAACGTCACCGGCCTGGCGAACTGCCCCTCGGGCAGCCCGGAGAAGGGCTCGACCCGCTTTGGATCACCGCTGAGAGATCCCCCCAACCATGCCCACGCACCAACCTCCCCACCGATTACAAGACACCCACCCTGGCTGTGGGCGGGCGGGGGAGTTGCCCAAGGCCGGTGCTTCTGCCTGCCGGAGGAAGCCAAAACTGAGCAATCTTTCGGTCTGGGAGGTGAGCAGTTTCTGCAGACACAGTGGCTGCACCGACGAACCAGAGGAGTTCCTTCATGCCGCACACCCTTGTGCTCGGCGCTGGCCCGGTGGGGCTCGTCACCGCGATGCTTCTCGCTGCGGACGGACACCGCGTCACCGTGCTGGACCGTGACCCCGCCGACTCCCGGACAACGGCCGCCGTGTTCGGCGGGGAATGGAAGCGGCCGGGTGTCGCCCAGTTCGGGCACACGCACATCTTCATGCCGGCTGGTTACCAGACACTCGCCCGAGAGCTTCCGGGCGCCGCGGCACGACTGCTGGCTGTGGGCGGACGCCCGCACAACATGATCGAAGGGGCCTTCGGGGCGGGCGAAGTCGGAGAACGCCAGGAGGGGGACGAGCGTTTCGAGACCGTCGCCGCCAGGCGCCCCGTCCTGGAGATGGCGCTGTTCGCGGAGGCGAGGGAGACGCCCGGAATCACCGTTCGGTGCGATGTGAAGGTTACCGGCCTGGTGACTGGCGATGCCCGCACACTCGGGACACCCCACGTCGTGGGAGTGACCACCAGGAACGGGGAGACGATCACTGCTGACCTGGTGGTCGACGCCACCGGCCGCAGCACCCGGATACCCGCCCTGCTCGCAGACCTCGGTGCCGCCCCGACGAGCCAGCACGCCGCTGTCGGTTTCCGCTACTACACCCGCTACTTCAGGTCTGAGCACGGTGACTTGCCCGCCCAGCCGACCTGGCCGATCTTCCACTACAACAGCATCTCGGCCATCACCGCGCCCGGTGACCATGACACCTGGTCGCTCACCCTCGTCACGTCCGGCCGCGACCAGCAGCTGCGGGCGCTGAAGGACCCGAACGTATGGACCCGGGTTGCCGCCAGCTACCCCGACGTTTCGCACTGGCTGGCCGGAGAACCGATCACCGATGTGAACGCGATGGGCGGGACGGAAAGCAAGCACTGGACGTATACCGTGGATGGAACGCCGGTGGTTACGGGACTCGTGGCGGTCGGCGACTCGTGGGCCACTACGAACCCCCAGTTCGGCATGGGTATGACGGTAGGAGTCCGGCACGCTCTGCTGCTCCGGGAGTCGCTCCGCAAGTTCGGAGCTGACAACCCGATCGAGCTCGCGCTGCACTTCGACCGTGACACGAAGGAACTGCTCGAGCCGATTTGGAGCGGATCTCTCAACTGGGACGAGCACCGGCTCGCCGAGATCGATGCCGAGATCCGCGGTGAGCGCTACACGACCGACGATGACGACTGGAACCTGCGCAGCATGCTGGACGCTGTCCGGCTCCGCGACCCTCACGTCCTGCGGAGCTACGCCGAGGTCGGCTGCATGCTGGCCGGCCCAGCCGAGGTGCTGGCCCGCCCGGGGCTGGTGGAACGGATCATCGAACTCGGTGCCAACGCTCCCCGCTACCCCTACCCCGGTCCCGACCGTACCCAGCTGCTAGAGATCATTGAAGCGAACTGATGCCGGAGCCCGCGGACGCGGCAGCGTCGAGCCGCCGTGCCTCTGGGGCCAACGGCACGCATCCTGCGCATGGCTGCCCGTAGGAACGTATCGCGGGTACCAGGCATGCTCTCGCGGCTCAGCGGTCGTTGACCACAGGTGAGGCTGAGCCGCGCAGTGAGAAGCATCTCGACCCGCTGTCCGAACGCAGCGACGTCCTGCCCACACCGTCCGTGTTCGTAAGACGGACCCAGGTGGATCCCGCAGAACTCCAACCTTTCTCAGCGTAGGCAGTATTCACAAAGGAGAGGAAACATTGAACCAGAGAAGATTTTCATCCATGCGGGACAAGATAGGTGCAGGCCTATCTGCTCTGGTGGCAATAATCGCGACCGTGGTGTTTGTGGGTTCGACGCCGAGCGAGGTTGGTGCGGCGCCACTCTCCGCCACGACCGTGACCACCTGGAATATGCAAGGTGAGGGATCGAATGGTCAGCCCGGTGCAAAGTATTATCAACTCAGGGAGTACCTGCGGAGGGCGCCCATAGTCCTGGTTCAAGAAGCTGGCTCTGGTCCTCCGAACAGTTTTGTAGAGGTCGACGGCACTCGGCGGGATCCCATAGACATGCAGACTCGAGATGGTGATACTTACAGATTTGCGCTATGGATGCCAGAAACAGAGAGGCGTCAGCGAGGGCCATACTCCTGTTACTGGCTCCAGACGGACACTGTGGGAGGGACGGGCCAGGGCGGGCGAGTCAATATTATGATTGTGACTCGCAATGCCCCGGATGAGGTTCGAGTAGTCCGCAACCCAGTCCAAGCCGGCCGCGCCGCGCTGGGTGTACGTTTTGGAAGTAGCTGGTACTTCTCCTTTCACGGATTGTCCAGTAATCGCAATGGCGGTGAGGGCGGCGGCGATTCTGCAGCGATGATCGAGGCGATCGATAATGCGGTAGATCGTTGGGGTACTCAGTCTGGGAGAATCTACGAATGGACCGTCGGCGGTGACTTCAATGTGAGCCCCACGACACTGAGGGCCCGCCTCGATAGGCGAGACAACGCCGACGCGGATGACGATCTGACGTATCCGGCTTATATTTACAACACAGCTGGACCCACGCAAGTGTCTGGCGGAAACCTGGACTATTTCGTTTCGAGTGAAAGGATCGTGGGGCACGACACCTACCTGTATCCCAGGATCCAATCCGACCACAACCCAATCCAGATTGGGAATGACCAGCTTCCTCCACCACCTCCCGCTATATTTCCCAGTCGCGTGTCAACGGCGGGTGACAGTATTCCCACGGGTCAGAACAGTAGCAATGGTGCAGGATATCGCAGCTGGGTCTACGACGGGACGAGCACCCTAAGCGGGATATACCGGAGAGACGTCGATATGGTTGGAACGGAGCGGAGCGGCGATATGCCCGATCCTGACCACGACGGGCATCCCGGTTGGCGGATCGACGAAGTCGCAAAGATATTGGACTGCTCCATTCCCGCACATCGCCCTAACCTGACGCTCTTGATGGCGGGTACCAATGACCTGAATCAGAATTGGGCCATCGAAGCCGCGCCCGAAAGGCTGGGGTCACTGGTCGATCAGATACTCGCAGACGCACCCGAGACGACCGTACTCGTATCCGAATTGGTTCCCTCCACTAAGGAGGGAATGCAGGAAAAGATCGATCGATTCAACGCGGAACTTCCCCAAGTGATTGAGCAGCGTCGAGCCGCCGGAAAGCATGTCATGCTGGTCAGTATGGGCGAGCTGACCGTGAACGATGTCGACGGCTCGCATCCGAACGATGCCGGCTACAAAAAGATGGGAGAAGAGTTTCTTACTGCCATCTACTACGTTGAAGATCAGGGATGGCTCAAGGAACCGGTTCAAGGCACCGGACAGAAATGCGATCCCGACACCGCGGCAGGCCCGGGATGGAATCCCCTCGGTGTCCTGACTACTGGCATGCCGACCCCGGAAGGAGACACCGACCTCGTCGAGCTCAATGGTGATGACCGAGCCGACTACGTGAAGGTGGGATTGAACGGGACGGTTCGGTATGCACTCAATATGCCCGGAGAGCCCGGCAGGCCGAACTGGGTCGAACTCAATCCGCATTACGACCCGCTGGGGACGGGAACCATGAAGTGGGCGGACATGAACGGCGACGGCAGGGATGACCGGCTGATCATCGATCACAGCAAGTATAGGATCGAATACCGCATAAATACGGGCGTAATCGACGGTGAAGTGAAATGGTCGACACTTGCGTATGTCCCCATGGGCCCATGGCTAGCCGACACGAGTATCAAAACAGCTTCGATGCGGTTTGCCGACATCGACGGTGACGGCCGCGATGACTTCTTGCGGGTAGGTGAAGATGGCTCTATTCACGCCTACGAAAATCGCGCATCATCGGCGGGGTTGAACTATGCGGAATTCAAAGTCGAGCACCTGAACTGGGCGCCTGGGGTTTGGTACGGATCTCGTGACAAACTGCGTCTGGCAGATGTCAATGGTGACCGCAAGGTCGACTACATGATGGTCGGTTCCACCGGGGCCGTCCATGCCTACTTTAATAACGGTGGGAATGGCGGAGGTGGTTTCAATGAGCACCTGTACTTCGTCAACGAAACCGGCTATCCAGGAGATAAGGTAGCTTTTCGGGACATCAGTGGCGACGGGAAGGCTGACTATGTCGTCGTCTATGACGGGGGGTCAGTTCGGGCGTGGCTCAATCGAGGAGGAAACATATAACCCAGCAGTGCACGAGTTGACTCACCCGCCCTGCCGCTAGTCAGCTTGTCAATCGCGGCGTTTCGGCTGGACCTGGCCCACGGTCCAGCCGAAACGCCGAAGTGCCTTCTGAAACCGGATGCTGCGGGACGGAGCCTGACTCTCTCGCATCCACGCCACCAGCGGCCCCGCGATAGGGGACCGGTGCCGGTGCGCGTGGCGGCCTGCCAACTGCACGGCCCCGGCCGCGCGGCTGAGAACTACCGCCTGGTGATGACGACGCGCGATGCCTGTCGTCATCCCGCCCGCCAGGCCGCACTCCACCAGGAACGCTGAGTGGCAGAAGGCGTCCTTGCTGAGGTCAGAACCCATCAACGCGGCGTGCTTACCAGGAGATCTGGGCACACCTGCGTGCACCACGTGCTGCGCTGGCTGATGGTGACAACCGCCGCCAGCCCTGGACCTCGACCAGGTCTCTTACACCCTGCGCTTGTGCTCCTCCAGGACTTGCGGTTCCACCAGGTCGATGGTGTCGTGCTTGAAAACGCCGTGTCCGAGGGGGAGTTGGTGACCGTCCGGGCCCGGACAGCTACTGGACGGGCGGCGTGTGCGGCCTGACGGACACTGTCGTCCCGTGTGCGCAGCCGGTACGTACGTCGGCTTGCCGACAGTGCGGTCGGCGACCGTCGGGTAGTGATGGAGTCACAGGTACGGCGGTTTCGCTGCCGCGAACTCGCGTGCGGGCAGGCAACGCTCGCCGAGCAGGTCGACGGGCCGCCTTCCCGCCCACGGCGAAGTGCCAGTCTGCAGACGTGCTTGCACGCCTGGCGGCGATGCTGGCCGGTTGGGCCAGCGCCCGCTTCTCCGAAGTCCTGACGGCCCAGGCGAGCAAGTCGATGCTGCTGCGGCTGATTTGCCTGCCGGATCAGGAACCAAAGACGCCGCACGTCGTGGGAGTGGACAGCTGACGAGGCGGTCATGGAAAGGGCGGCGAGTGGCCGCGCGAAACCGGGAGGCAGATGATTCCAGGCATACAGCCCGAGGGGCCATCAGGGTGAAGCGGCCGCCTTGCTGGCGCTCCCGCGCTGGGCCGTTCCCAGCGGGCTAACCACCCGTCTGAACTGCTTCTACAGGTACTCCGGCGCGTCCGTTCGACAAGCGCATGACCTCAGCGCACCGCAAGACCACACCCACCGAAGTGGCGTATTAGGCGCGGGTGATCGCGGTGCCCCTGAGTTCGTGGTGCCACAGCACCTTGGACATGCGCTCGACAGCCGCGGTGAGATGACGTCGATAGGTGCTGAAGGGGAGACCCAGACGCTCAGCGGCGGCTTCCTGAGTCGGGGCACCCCTGAAGTAGGTCGTCATTACGGCGCGGTGACGCTTCTCGCCTCCGCGCTCGTCCAGAAGCGCGTTCGCCGCCTGTTCCAGTACCTCGGCCAGCAGTTGACCGCTCTCGGCCACCAAGCGGCTGCGCTGCAACGGGTTCGCCTCAAGGAGTTCAGGCTGCCGCAACGTACGCAGCGCATCGCGCACCGCGGCCTCGAACTCAGGCTGGGACAAGACGTTCAGCTCACTCGAAGCAGCCTGCCGCACTTCGACCATGGGCGAGCCCGTCAGCATTGCCTGACTCTTCTCCTGCAGCCAGGGTCCGGCGGGCTGGACACGCCAGTCGTGTGAGAACAAGGCGTATGCGTTGCCGCCCACCTCGGGGCGGGCGTCGATGGGCAGCATGTTGATGTCGCCCAAGTGGGCATTCCAGAAGCCGTCATCGCGCATCACCACGTACGAGTGGGCGAGCCGTTGCGCCCGTATCATCTCTCCTGTGGCGCGCCACTGGGTCAGGGTCATGGGCGCCGACGGCCGCTGATACGCCTGGTTTGCCACCGAGAAGCGGGCCATTCCAAGATGCTCGCCCGGCCTGAGCGGGCCTGTTGCCCGCGCATGTGCCCATGCGGCCGCGACGACCGGGTCGATGTCCGATCCTCCGAAATCTGAGAGCCGAAGCCAGGCCGAGAACGCGTTGAGCCGGCCGGACTGGGTGGAGCGGTAGACGCGGAAAGACTCCGGCTGGCGGTCCAGCCAGAACGAGGCGATCCGCTCCGACTCCGGGCCTTCCGCTTCGCGCACGAGGTCCAGCACTCGTTGCCGGTCGCCCGCTGCGTATGCTTGGTCTTCCACCAGGCCCGATTCACGCCATCCGTTGAAGTCCGACATCGACCGGTCGGTCCGGAACAAGTAGATCAGAGCGCCCGTGGCCTGGAGCATCTCCGTTTCGGGCGCGGAACGCAGACGCTCCAGTAGCTGTTCGCGCATGGCGTGGTGCATCGCAGCAAACCCCTCAGGGTCGCGCCACCGCAGATCTGCTTCCAGTACCTCGCGTACCGCGTCATGCGGATACAACCCGCTCACGGTCGCTTCCACGAAGGGCTGGCGGCGCAGCCACGCGAACAGCTCGGCGGTGTGCTCACCCAGCAAGGAGCGCAGCAGCGACTCCGAGGTGACGTAGGCGTGTGCGCATACTTCCAGCGTCTTGCGATGCAGTTCGTCGGGGGTGTTCCCGATCAGCTGGGGCAGCAGGGTTGCGATGACGTCGTGGCTGGGTTTCCACAGTGGTGCCGCCGCCTCGTCGTGCACCGCGACGGCAGCTGCCAGGGCAAGTGCCAGCGGATTGCCACCGGTGAAGGAAAGCAGCGCCGCATGAGCCCGCGGCGGTACCCCTCGGAGCTGCAGGAACTCGGCGGCGTCTTGGGGAGCGAGGTTGCGCAGCGCGGTGACCTGAAGCAGTCCGGCCCAACCGGGGTCGCTGGTCATCACGGGGTCTGGGGGCAGCCGGCCTGCGATGACGATGCGATTGTCCACCGGGACCTTCGGCAGGAAGTGATCCCATAGCCATCCCTCAAGGCCCTGACAGCGTTCGAACGTGTCGACGAGCAGCACGGCCCCTGGCGCCTCGATCGCTCTTTGCGCCGCTTGTGCGAAGCCCTCTGGCGTTGGGGTGATCGTGCGGCCGTCGACTTCGACGACCGGCCGGCCGGCCGCACGGGCCTCCATGGCGAACCTGCGTAGCAGCATGGATTTGCCGATGCCGCCCGGGCCGTGCAGGTATTGCACGGTGCATGCTCCGGGGTCTCCGGCTAGCGCGGTCCGGAACAGGGCGAGTTCCGCGTGGCGCCCGACGAAGGCCCGCTCGCGGCCGGCAGCGAGGCTTTCACCGATTGCGCGGTAGGGGCCTCTTCCATCTGTCACTTCTGACTCCTCGGAGGTCCGGTCATGCGATCGCCATCGTAACGATCGGGTAGATCATGAGGCCGTGTCAGGGGGTCATCGCAACCGCGATCATGAGCGGCAGTGGCGATGTGCACATACAGGACCTTTGGTTCCATCGGGCCGGAGGCACTGTGACTGAAAGTGCCGCATCAGGCGACGAGTTGGCTCTCGCGCGTGCTTGTAGCACAGCCGATCATGCCGCATGTCCGGGCTGCGGGGTGCTCTCGCCTCGATCGAGTGCGCACGCCGGCTCCGACGCAGCGGTGGGCGCCCGCCTGGCGGTGATCTGGTGAGGGTGTCGACGGTCAGCCAATTCCCCACCCTGAACGTCACGCAATGGGCCAGGGGGACTGTGACGTTGCGACCGTCGTTCAGTCTGGTCAGGGCTGTTCAGGGTGGCCGCAAGGCCAGCGCGGAGCGCCGCCGAAGGCGCCCTTGACCGGCCGTTGGCCTGCCGCACGGCAGCCTCGATGTCGGGGTCGATGTGATCGAGGTAGTGGTTGTTCGGCACACCCATACGCAGTGCCGTGAGGTCCTGGTCCTTGTTCAGCCAGTAGTCGGCCGGGGGCAGGGGCAGGGAGGCGGGGTCGCGCGGGGCGTGCCCGGCAAGGGCGGCCAGCACCAGCGACGCGTCCTCGACGGTGCGGGTGATGGGGCCGACATGGCCAAGCGACCAGGATAGTGAAGTCACGCCGTGCCGGGAGACGAGGCCGTATGTCGGCTTCAGCCCGACGACTCCGTTGAGCGGACGGCACACGGTCGAACCGCCGGTGTCGGTCCCAATCGCGAACGTGGCCGCACCGGTGGCCACGGCCGACCCGCCGGCGACTCGGTCCTGGCTTCAGGCGTGCCGCGTCTGCGGCGTGGTGAGGCCGTACGCGAATTCGTGGGTGCGGGTCTTGCCGACCAGCACCGCGCCTGGTCTGTCAGCTGTGCGGCGACCGTGCTGTCCCTGTCCGCCCGGACCTGGGAACCGGCTGTGGTTGCCACTCCTTCGGTGTCTATCAGGTCCTTGAGACCCATCGGGATGCCGTGGAGCGGGCCCGTGAAGCGTCCTGCCGCGGCCGTGCGCTCCGCCTCTTGCGCAGCAAGGCGGGCGCGCTCGGCGATCACCGTGCCGTATGCCTGCAGACGCGGCTCCGTCTCCTCGATCCGGCCCAGGACGGAGTCGACCAGTTCGACGGGCGACAACTGCCGTGCCCGGATGCGCTGGGCAGGCACCGGCCGCAGCTGGCAGCCGTACTGGAACGGCGGCAGGCCGCACGAGGGCCCAGTGGTGCGCGCCGTTCAGAGGAATGCTTCCAGGCCGTACTGGAACGGCACGGTCGGTCTGGCCTCTCGGGCACGACCCGCCCGCAGAACCGGCCGTGGTGCCACTCACCGGCATGGCGCCAAGCCGGGTGGCCGCGGTGTGGAACGAAGGTAGCGCCAACCCGCTGATCCGAGCCTGCATCGAGCACGCGACAGCCGCGTGCGGCCGCTGAAAACGGCAATGGTGCTGCCGCAGCTCGTGAAGGAATTGAAGTGACAATCAGTTCAGGGCGTCAGCAACGAGTTCCCGCGTGAGGGCGCAACTGCCCGCCAACGCGGCATGATCGAACGTGTACGCTCCAAGGCATCCCCGGACAGCCCAGACACGCCTGTGACGGGGCGGCGAGACAGGGTGCGCCGACCACGTGACACCCGCCTCGAACCACGGCTGAGGAGCAGTGATGACCAACCCCTCCACTCCTTACCCGACCACGGTGAGTGAAGGACGCCTCAGCTACGCGGTCTTCCAGCTCGCCCGGGCCCATCGCGGTTATGCGGCGGCAATGCTACGTGACATGGACCTGTACCCCGGTCAGGAACTGCTGCTGATGCAGCTGTTCGACAGGGACGGGCAGACGCAGTCGGAACTCCTGGAAAGCGTTGGCCTGGACCATTCGACCGTGTCCAAGGCGTTGCGGCGTATGCAGGAAGCCGGATTGCTCACACGCGAGCGGGCCGAGCACGACCAGCGAGTGCTCGTCGTCTGGCTCACGGACAAGGGCAGAAGCCTGCGTGAGCCCATCGCGGCCATGTGGGCGGCTCTGGAAGAGACTTCTGTCAGGCATCTGAACGCGGACCAGATCGAGTCCTTCATCAACGCCGCGCAGGCGATCGAGAAGGCGATCGTCAGCCGCAACCGGGCGGCGCATCCGGCGGAATGAGTTGCGGCAGGGGCTGGGCTGTGGATCAAGCGCAGACTCGCATAGTTCCTACTGGCTGCGGCGGGTGATCGACTTTTCGATTGTGCGGGCGACGGTGATGAAGGATTCGATTGCCTCGGCGTCCAGTTCTTGTGCCGAAGTGTGCTCAAGCGCGGACCACATGGCCTCGATGGGTTCGCGCATATCCCGTCCCCGGTCGGTGAGCCACACGGTTGCTACCCGTCGGTCGTGTTCGGCAGGCTGCCGGGTGAGCAGTCCGGCTTCCTGCATGCGGCGCAGGGACTTCGAGACGGTCGAGTGGTCCAGGCTGACGCTCTCCAGAAGCTCGGACTGGGTCTGCCCGTCCCGCTCCAGCAGTTTCATCAAGAGCAGTTCCTGGGCGGGATGCAGACGCAGGCTGCGTAGCAGCCCGGCCGCGTGGGCCCGGTGGGCCCACGCCAGGCCGAAGATCGCGACACTCAGGCGCGCCGTGCCTTGAGATTGCGGGGCGGACGTCACTGCTGCCGCAGCTTCCGCACGTTGTTCAGGCATCGCCACCTCCACCTTGTTCGGCTGGCCACTTGGCTTTAGGGGTCAGGACGGACGGCGGAGGCCGGCGAGGAGATCGGTGAACGGAACCACCTCCGGGGCGCCGGGCTCGGGCGGGTTGTCGTCGGCGTCAAGCGGCGTGCCTGGGCTGGGGCGGACAGCGCGGAACGTGATGAGGTCGACCAGTTCGCCCGCCGCGGGGTCGATCCTTGCCGGGAGGGATTCGGGTGGGATTCCGCGGCTGTGCCCCAGTCCGCGGTGGCGGCGAAGACGGCGGTCGGAACGACCAAGGCGTGCAGGTAGGCGAAGAGCGGACGCAGCGCGTGGTCCAGGGTGAGCGAGTGCCGTGCGGTGCCGCCGGTCGAGCCGATCAGTACCGGGGTTCCGGCCAGGGCAGCGGGGTCGATCAGATCGAAGAACGACTTGAACAGACCGCTATAGGAGGCGTGGTAGACCGGTGTGACCGCGATCAGACCGTCGGCGCGGGCCACCGTGCTGATCGCCTCGCCCAGGGCCGGGCTCGGATAGCCCAGGGTCAGGTGGTGGGCGATGCCCACGGCGAGGTCGCGCAGTTCCACGACGCGAACGCCCATGGTCGGCTCCTCCCCGCTGAATTGCCGTTGCACGGCGCTGACGAGCCGGTCGGCGAGGGCGCGTGGAGGAGGGGTAGTTCAGTCCGGCCGACACCGCGACCAGGCGGAGAGGTTGCATTGTGGTCACTGTCCTACCGCGCCGGCCGGGCGGCTGACCGCAGGATGTGTGGGGCCGTCCGGCACGTGCGCGGGGTGGCGTGCGTCGAACTCGCGGCGCGGCACCGGGAGGATCTCGCCGAGAAGGTCGAGTTGTTCCATGCCCGTCCTTTCGGGTAACCCGCTCGCATCCAGGCTGAACAACCGACGCTGATAGTCGCCGAAGGCGTCCCGGAAGGACGGGGTCTTGTCGATGACCTCTTGGGGACGGCCCACGGTCAGCGGAGTCTGCTCGGCCACGTCTTCCAGCGACGTGCCGCCGTAGAGGGGCATGGTGCGAAAGTACGGCCGGTAGTCCCTCACAGCGTCCTGGGATCTGCGCCGCATGAACACCTGGCCGCCGAGACCTACGACGGCCTGGTCCTGCGGGCCGTGGCCGTAGTGCTCGAAGCGCTGCCGGTACAGGTTCACCAAGGGCACGAAGTGCTCGCGGGGGAAGAAGATGTGGTTGGCGAAGAAGCCATCGTCGTAGGACGCGGCCTGTTCGGCGATTTCAGGGCTGCGGATCGAGCCGTGCCAAACGAGCGGCGGCGTGCCCGCGAGTGGGCGCGGGGTTGAGGTGAATCCCCGCAGAGGGGTGCGGAACTTGCCCTCCCAGTCGACGACGTCCTCCCGCCACAGCCGACGCAGGAGGTCGTAGTTCTCGATGGCGAGGCGAAGGCCGCCAGCGCCTGACGACTGCACGTCAGCCGCCTGGTGCCGATCTGTCGTCGCCGCGCGGTCAGCTCCAGCCGCAGACAGCCGCAGTGCTGAAGTGCACAGATGTAACCCAACTTGGGTGGGCAATGACTCGGAGTTCGGCGGAGAAGGTTGCCGTTAGTCGACAACCCATCTACTTGGGGCTTCGTCGTCCCGTCACCGCAACCCCTCGATCTCACAGTCAGGTTGGAAGGGGCTCACTGTGTGCTGGCGCGTCGTCGGAGGCGCCCTGCGGAGCCCGGCGCGCCGGGCCGGCGGACCGTGCGCTGGCAGCACCGTGATGGAACGCCTCCGTCGTGGCTTGGCTGCGCACGAGTGAGAGCCCGCAAGCGTCACCAGGAGTCCAGGCTGCACCCGGCACTGGCAAGGCGCAGCCGGCTGCCGGTGAGCAGTCCGGCTTCCGGCATGCGGCGCGGGGATCATGCTTCATCTGTTGCATCAGGGCCGACCCGAGGCCGGGATGCGGACGCTCGGCGCGGCAGCATCCCGTCTGCCTGGGCGCGGTGGCCCCGCGCCCAGAATGAGAACTGCGCAACTGGAACGACTGTTGCGCACCGCCCGGAGGCGACGCGGCTGCGCAGGTTCAGCCGGCGGACAGCGTGGGGTAGTCGGTGTAGCCGACCTCGCCGCCGCCGTAGAAGGTGGCCGGGTCGGGGTTGTTGAGGGGGGCGCCGGTGCGGATGCGCTCGACGAGGTCGGGGTTGGCAAGCGCCATCATGCCCACGGTGACGACGTCAGCCAGATCGGTCTCGATGTCCTTGACGCGGGTGGCGATGTCGGCGCCGGGCCGGTTGAGGAGCAGCGCGGTCGGCCATTCACGTCGCAGGCTGTGCAGCAGTTCCTCGTCGCCTCCGGCGACAACGTGCAGGTAGGCCAGGTTCAGCGGGGCGAGGGCCCGGACCAGCGCGGGATACAGCCGCGCAGTGTCCTCCTCGGTGATGTCGTTGAACGGATTCCCGGGGGAGATCCGGATACCGGTCCGCTCGGCCCCGATCTCGTCGGCCACGGCCGCGGCCACCTCGACGGCGAAACGGATCCGGTTGTCCACCGAGCCGCCGTAGCGGTCGGTGCGCTTGTTGGCGTTGCTGGAGAGGAACTGGTGGACGAGGTAACCGTTGGCCGCGTGGATCTCCACGGCGTCGGCGCCGGCCTCGATGGCGGCGGCCGCTGCCTTGCGGAAGTCCCGCACGGTCTCGGTGACTTCCTCGGTGGACAACTCCCGCGGAACCGGCATCTCCTGCGGCCCGGACATGGTGAACATTGCGCCGGCGGGCTGGATGGCCGACGGTGCCACGGGCTGGCGGCCGTGGGGCGTGTTGGACGGGTGGGAGATACGTCCCACGTGCATGAGCTGGATGGCGACCTGGCCGCCGGCCGCGTGCACGCCGTCGGTGACCGTGCGCCATCCGGCGATCTGCTCGGCGGTGTGGATACCGGGGGTGAGCAGGTAGCCCTGCCCGTCGGCGGAGGGCTGGGTGCCTTCGGTGATGAGGAGGCCTGTCGAGGCGCGCTGGGTGTAGTACGCGGCGTTCAGTGCGGTCGGCACGCCCTCCGCGGTGGACCGGTCCCGGGTCATCGGGGCCATCGCAAGGCGGTGCGGCAGCTCGAGCTTGCCCAGGGTTGCAGGGTTCCACAGGTGTGCAGTCATCGCAGTCTCCAACGGTTTCAGTGGCTGGCCACATAAAAGTAGCACCCACTATGTGGCTAGCCAAGTGAATGTCCGTGGGGCTCCACTCCGGCGCCGGGCCGGCACCGGGGCGATGCCGTGGAGACCGGTGTCATCTCACACCCGGCTGGACCCCCGTCGTCGAGAGCGTCAGCACCGGGGAAGGCCGGTGGCCGGGACGGTCACCGCTACTGGACTTTGGGCGCGGGAGAGGCGTGATCGCACGGTGCTGGGCGATACGCCGAGGGCCTCACTGGCGGCCGCGTAGCTCAGGCCCGACCAGACGCACAGGGCGAACACCTCGTGCTCGGGTCCGCGGAGCTGGTTCAGTGCGGCGTGGGCCGCGGCGAGTCGTTCAGCGTCCTCCATGCGGACAACGAGTCTGTCGGCGAAGTCGGGCACGGTCTCGTGGTCTGCTGGCCGGCCCGGGAGGCGGGCGAGTGCGGCGCTGTGACGGCGGGCAGCGCGGCGGGTATTGCGCAGGACGTTGGCGACGATTCCGTACCGTCAGGGCCGTAGGGCGTCGTCCTCGGGTGTCCGGGCATCGGCACGGTCCTCTTCGGGAGCCTCGGTGCTGGGTCTCAGCTTCTTTGCCCCCGGTCGCACAGGCTCGTTCGAGCAGTCGCGCCTTCTCGCGCTGCTGACTGCCGCGGAAGAAGGCTCCACGGTCGGCCCTCGCGGGCCGGACCGCGCCTTCATGTGGTTGTGCTCGGTCTCGGGCCCTGTTCCTCACGGCGATCCGTTGCACCGGTGCGTCGAGTTGGCCTGCGATGGGCACCTTTCGGCACCGCATGAATGCGTCCGCGACACGGTCATGAAGTCGCGGAGGAGTTGTGCGGGTGGAGGCCGATAGCGGGCGTTGGTTCCGGCTGTCTGCAGCGGCCGGTGCCGGGGGTCGGCCGGGTGACGGGGGAGCGGTTGGACGGTGGGGGTGCCGCCGGATGAGGACCTCTTCAGTCCTGTGCCGGGTTCGGGCCGGGCCGGCGCCGTTTGCGTGGTGAGGCGGAGCGGGGCGGTTGGGTACGCATGTGGTCGCGTACGCGGGTCATGATGTCGCCGAGGTGGTGCAGGTCATCGCGGGTCATGGGATCGAACAGCAGCTGGCGGGCGAGCTGGATGTGACCGGGCAGGATGCGGTGGAAGAGGGCCAGGCCGTCCTGGGTGAGGGTGACGGCTCTTGCGCGGTCGTCGTCGGCGTCGGGGCCGCGGGCAATCAGGCCGGCCTTTTCCAGCTGGCCGGCCTGGTAGGTCAGGCCGCTGCGGCTGTAGACGACGCCGTCCGCCAGCTGGGTCATGGTCAGCGGGCCGGGTGCGTCGGCGAGACGGGCCAGTAGTTCGAATTGCACGTAGCTGATGCCGCCCTCCGCGCGCAGCTGCTGTTCGAGCTGGTACTGGAGCAGGCTTACGGCCTCCAGGAGCACAAAGTAGGTGCTCAGCTGAGCGGGATCGAGCGACTGGGCACCGGGTCCGGCAGCGGGGCTGAGCTGGGCGTCGGGGCGGATCTCGGTCATCCCCTCAGGCTACATGCTGCGAATTTGAAGCACTACGCCGAGCGCCCCTGCGTCGCACAGGCTCCGCGTCCGGCGATCTGCCTGGTTCCCGGAACCTTGCGATCGCTGTCGATCAGGGTGCGGCGCCGCCGCCGTGTGCGGCCTTCGTCCCCGCCGTCGACGGGCTGGATCCGCCCACGTTTCGCGTACTGGGTGAGTCGCCCCGGGATTGCGGTGGTGCGGCGCAGCCGTCTCGGGTGACCGCTGGGTCAGTGGATTGTGACGAGCGTCACATCCGTGGGCGGGATTGCTTCGCATTCGAAGCAAGTTATGGTCAATGCGCTTCGAATTCGAAGCACATTGACTCTAGGAGAGATCATGAAGGCAGTGCGTTACCACTCCTACGGCGACAGCGACGTCCTGGTCTACGAGGACACCGACCGTCCTGGAGCGGGTGAGGGCCAGGTCGTGGTGCGAGTAGCCTCCACCGCGTTCAGCCCCGCGGACGCCGCGATCCGTGCGGGCTTCCTGCACGAGGTGTTTCCGCTGGCCTTCCCGCACATCCCGGGCTACGACGTGGCCGGGGTGATCACCGAGGTCGGCGAAGGGGTCAGCGAATGGAAGGCCGGTGACGCAGTGGTGGCGTTCCTGCCCATGAACCAGCCTGGAGCGGCCGCAGAGTACGCCACCGTGCCAGCCGAAGCGCTGGCCCGTGCCCCGAAGAGCGTCAACCTGGCCGATGCCGCGGCTCTCCCGTCGACCGGACTGACCGCCTGGCAGTCGCTGTTCGTGCACGCCGACCTCAAGGCCGGGCAGAACGTCCTGGTCAACGGCGCGGGCGGGGCTGTCGGCGGCTACGCCGTCCAGCTCGCCCGGCAGGCTGGTGCCACCGTCATCGCCACCGCCAGCCCGCGCAGCGCCGACCGCCTGCGCTCCTATGGCGCCGAGCAGATCATCGACTACCTGGCCACACCACTGCATCAGGCGGTGGCCGGACAGCGGTTCGATGTGGTGCTGAACCTGGTGCCCACCAGCCCCGAGGAGACCGCGGCTCTCGTGGACCTGGTCGCCGACGGAGGAGCGTTCGTCAGCACGACCACCCCGGGCCCTGAGAACCCCGCGCGCGAAGTGCGCACGGTACGGGTCTTCGCCCTCAGCGACGCCGCCCAACTCACCGAACTGGTCTCCCGGGTGGACGCCGGCGATCTGAAGATCGACGTCGCCCAGCGGCGCCCACTGGCCGACCTGGCAGCCGTCCACGAGGACGCCACTGCCGGACGGCTGCCCGGCAAGACCGTCCTGACCCCTTGACTCACCCGACGCCGGTTCCAGCACCTGCCGGGCCCGTGAACCTCATGCATCACCCCGCGCCAGTAGCCACCCTGACACCACCCTCGGAGGGCATCATGACCGCAACATCCGTGTCCCAGACACCCGCCCGCCCGCCCTACGATCCGGAGCTCGGGACCCTACTGGCCAACAGCCCGCTGCCCGCCGCCATCACGCCAGACATGATCGAACCGCTGCGCGCTGCTCCCTTCACCGCCCCGATCGAGGAAGTTCTCGCCACCCGTGCCCTCGACCACGAGGTCGTCACCGTCCCCGGCCCGGACGGCGAGCTGACCGCCTCCGTGTTCACCCCACGCGGCAAGACCACGGCCGGACCGGGCATCTACTTCCTTCACGGCGGCGGCTTCATCATCGGCGATCGATTCACCGGCATCGTGAACATCCTCGACTACGCCATAGAACACAATGCCGTGGTCGTCTCCCTCGACTACCGGCTCGCCCCCGAGCACCCGGACCCGGCTCCGGTGGAGGACGCCTACGCCGGCTTCATATGGACCGCAGCCCACGCCGCCGACCTCGGCATCGACCCCGAGCGGATCCTGCTCGCCGGCACCTCCGCCGGCGGCGGCCTGGCCGCAGGGGTGGCCCTGCTGGCCCGCGACCGTCAGGGCCCGAAGGCACTGGCACAGATGTTGATGAGCCCGATGATCGACGACCGCGACCAAACGGTCTCCACCCTGCAGTACACCGGCACCGGATCCTGGAGCCGAGAGAGCAACACCACCGGCTGGACCGCGCTGCTCGGCGACCGGCGCGCCACCGATACCGTATCCCCCTACGCTTCCCCCGCCCGCGCCGCCGACCTCTCCGGCCTGCCCCCGGCCTTCATCGACGTCGGCTCTGCCGAGGTCTTCCGGGACGAGGACGTCGCCTACGCCTCCCGGCTGTGGGCCGCCGGTGTGCAGGTGGAACTCCACGTGTGGGCCGGAGGCTTCCACATCTTCGACGGCGCCGCCCCCGCCGCGGCCCTGTCCCGGGCCGCCCTCGCCGCCCGCGAAGCCTGGGTGCGCCGCACTCTCACCAGCTGACTGCCTACGCCGGCGGATCTGGCGCGCTGGGGCCGGGACCCACAGGTCCCAGCCCCAGCCAGCCGCGAACACACCACCCCAGCTCCCGCGGTTGGGAGAGCCTGCGGGGCGTACGGGCGCCACTGCTCCGGTCTCGGCACGCTGGCCCTTGTGCCGCGATGACCCCTCACGTACTCACCATGCAACTCTGGCCCAAGGAGGCACTCCATGGCCCTGCCCGTCCTGTTCGGCGCGAACGTCGACCCGCTCGCACTGCCCACCGGACGCTCCGGTGACCAGGCCCGGCTGATCGACGACCTCGGCCTGGACCTGCTCACCATCCAGGATCACCCGTACCAGTCGGCGTTCGACGACACCTGGACGCTGCTCAGCTTCCTGGCCGCGCGGACGCGGCAGGTCACGCTGGTCCCGACGGTCGCCTCGCTGCCCCTGCGCCCGCCCGCCGTGCTGGCGAAGGCGACCGCGACCCTGGACCGGCTGACCGGATCGCGGATCCAACTCGGCCTGGGCGCCGGGGCCTTCTGGGAAGCCGTCAAGGCCATGGGTGGCCCGGCCCGCACGCCGAAAGAGGCCGTGGACGCCCTGGACGAAGCGATCACCGTCATCCGGGCGATGTGGAGCGGTCGCAGTAGTGCCCGCACGCCCGGCGAGCACTACTCCCTCGCCGGTATCCACCCTGGCCCCGCGCCCAGTCCCGGCCTGGGCCTCTGGCTGGGCTCGTACGGGCCGCGGATGCTGGCCCTGACCGGTGCACGGGCCGACGGTTGGCTGCCCTCGCACGCCTACCTCGAACTTGACGCGCTGCCTGAAGCCGTCCAGCGCCTGGACGACGCCGCGACGGCCGCAGGACGTGATCCGAGCGCGATCCGCAAGATCTACAACATTGCTGGCGTGATCCAGCCCTCCACGGAAGGCCCGTTCCGCGGACCGGTCGCCCAGTGGACCGACCAGCTCGGGGAACTTGTGCGCAGCAATGGCATGAACGGTTTCGTCATCTGGCCCGAACGCGATCACGAGCAGCAGATCCGCACCTTCGCCACTGAGGTCGCCCCGGCCGTCCGCGCAGCCCTCGCCCAGGACGGTTGAGCTTGCTTACCCGCCTATCGGTGCTGGTGCGCAAGGGTGTGCGCGCCGTTCTACGGTCCCGGTCGGCCGACGCGCTGGACGAGCAGTTGATCGGGCAGCTGGCGGACCGGGCCCGCGCGAGGGCGGTCCGCTGCAGCAGCTGACCAAGCGATGCCGGCAGTGGCAACAGCCGCAACGGGCCCGGGCCAAGACCGCTTCCCTCCTGCAGCTGCCGAGGCGTTCGCCTCCACCGGACTGGATGAGGCTACGAAATCCCTGCTGGTGGCCGCGATGCCCGAGCTCTTCGGAGCCCTCGGCGCTGGGTTGGTGATCGCCGTTGTCACCGCCGTATAGCGGAGGCTGCTCCGACACACCTCCCTCTTGTCAGGTCAACGCATGCAGCACCGCGCTCTGCCGTGCCTCGTCCAGCGCATTCAGGTTGCCGACGTGCGTGCGGATGGTTTGGATTGACATGATCCGGTCTGACAAATGGGGCGCCTGCATCGAAGGGCTGACGCTGGAACGCCGGGTGCTGCGCTCACACTGCTTGGGGATGCACTGTGTCGAGAACCCACGCCGCCCCGCGCGCGACTCAACAGCCGGAGCGGCACAACACCGGCTCGGCGAGCCGCGCTCAGGCTGTGTCGTTCGGGTCGGCCGAACTGGTGGCAGGGCCCACAAAGGGAGCCCCCAGGACATATGACGCTCCGTGCCCGGTCCGCTCCCAAGACTTCACCCGTACGGCGGTGCGCGCGTCCACGGCGGGGCGGCTGCAGCCCCGACTCGTTGCGGGCTCGTCGGGCGACGCTTTTGAGCAGGAAGCCGACCGGATGGCGGAGCGCGTGCTGGGCATGGCCGCATCCGTGTCGCCACCCCAACCTCAAGGCCGGGAGGCCGGGGTGCAGCGTACGACGGCGGTCCCCGCAGGGGTGTCGGCGCTGCCCGCGGAGGTGGACGACGTCATGCGTTCGCCGGGACAACCGCTGGACCCCGCTATGCGAGCGTTCATGGAAGAGCGTTTCGGACGCGACTTTTCGGGGGTGCGCGTTCACACCGATGCCGCGGCAGCTCGGTCGGCTCGAAGCGTTCAGGCCCTCGCGTACACAGTCGGGAGGCATATCGCGTTCAGCGCGGGCGCGTTCTCGCCGGCCACGCACGAAGGCCGGCGCCTGCTGGCCCACGAGCTGACCCATGTCACTCAGCAGACAGACGCACACGGTGGGGCCCGGAACCAGACCGCAGCGCTTCGGGTGCAGCGTCAGCAGCTTCCCAGGAAGACGCCTGAGCAGCTGGATTCGGAACTCACCGCAGCGAAGAGTGAGGGCCGGTGGGGGGACGTCGCCACCATCCTCAACGACATGAGCGATGCCGACATCATCGCGCGGGTGGCCGCAGACCGCCTGCCGAAGCCCGACCGGGGCCGACTGCGCGCCGCGATCCCCGAGTGGGCGCACCGCGTGCGCGGAGCGGTGCTGTCCGTGGACTACAACGAGGCGCTCGCGGCACGCGACTACAAGGCGGCCGCCATCGCCGTCAACGGCTTCGACGACGCAGGCATCCGCGGCCGGATGGCCAGCCTGGACGCGTCAGTGGTTGTCGACATCTACAACGGTGCCGTCCAGGCAATGTCCGGAGTCAGCCTGCGGCGAGTGCTGGACGCTCTGCGGGACCGCTACCAGCAGGCATCGACCGACCCGCTCGGCACCAAGACGATGACCGTCGTCGCGATGATGCAGGCCGCCGGCGTGGATGCCGCGACCGCCCTGGCCTTCGTACGCCTGCAACTTGGCCTGGTTCCCGACAGTACCGGCGAGAAGAAGACCCAGACGACGGAGGACGTGGCCGAGGACGTCGGTCACATGCTCGCGGCCGCAGCGGTCATCCCGCCTCAGCTCGAGGCCGGCAACCTCGCGCACAGCCTCATCGGCGGCGTCTACGTCGCGCTGAATCCGGTGTCCTTCTACGACTTGCCCATCGCGGCCTATGCGGCCCGTCTGGCGAACATGTTCAAAGCGCCTGGCAGCACGAAGGACCTGCTGATGAACCTCAACATGCGCCCGGACATCGTCGACCTGACGCGGACGCAGATCTACGAGATCAAACCCTTCACGTCGCAGGCGCTCGCCGTCGCGGAGATGCGCGACTACATCATCCTGATGGACGGCATCCTCAAGCAGTCAGTCTTCAGGCCTGGCAGCCCGCACAACCCGGGAACGACGATGGCGCTGCCGTTCACCGACAAGGGCCAAAACGGCGTACTCATCTGGGGATGCCCCGTGCCAGGAGCCATCCTCTACCGGTTCTTGCCCAAGAAGGAGGAACCGAAGGCTGAGCAGGAGCGCGCGAAGCTGCACGAACCCGGCTCCCAGTACGCGGCCAGCGTATCCGCCGCTGCCGCGGTGGCCGTCCCGCTGGTCATCGTGGGCCACGGGGCCATGGCAGCCCTGGGGGGATACGAGGTGCTGATGGGGATGCTGACTGCCGCACTTCGCTTCGCCGGGCAGGCCCTACCCCGTGTCACTGCGGCGGGCAGCGCAGGCGCGGGGCAGGCCCTGCCCCGTGCCGCTGCGGCGGCCGGCGCAGCCGCGGCCGCGGTGAAGGCCGGTGAGGGCCCCCGCGAGCGTTGACCCGATCACGGTACGTGGGCTTTGGCCCCCAGCGCCGTCGCGGCCTCAAGCGTTGTGCGTAGCGGGGCAGCCGAGCCCGGATGACCAGGGTCGGAGCTTCTCGCCGAAGCCTGCTGGTACCTCGCCTGTGCCCTGCGCGGCCGACCCCACCAGCGCGGCCTGGACGAACAGATCGTGTGACCGTCGTCGGCTACACCCACGGACCGCGTCCCCATACGAGCGGGCACACGTCGCCGCCAGTGGAGGAAAGCCTGCTAGACCTCTTCCGCGCCAAGGTCGGCAAGCGCGCGCTGCCCCGCCCTCAGTTCGCCTTCAAGTAGCCCCACGGCCTCATCGACCAACGGCCGCGGCGTCATCCCCGCCCTCCCTCATCGCAGCCGCACAGCCTACTCAACCCGGCAAACGTTCCCGGTCACAGCACTAGATGCGCGAGTTGCGCAGCGACTGCCACACAGCGCCGGCCAGCGCCCGCGTCGCCCGCGGGACCGACAGATGCTCGTGCTCGCGGTAAAGGGCCCAGTTGTATTGCACGAGAGACAGCTTGTTGGAGGACAGCGATCCCGCCTGGTGGGCTCTGTACACCGCAAGCGGCTCAGCCAGACCCCGGGCGTCAGCGCCGTCCCGCATGATCGACAGCCAGAGGCCGTAGTCCTGGCGCTTGCGCATCTCTGGCATCAACCTCGTGCCCAGGACACTGCGGTCGTACATGGCGGTGAGAGCTCCGATGTAGTCACGCACCAGCATCGCGCGGTAGTCCACGTGCTCCCGCGCACGGACCACCCGACCGTTCGGGACCCATTCGGTGCTCTCACCGTCGTAGTCGGCGTCCATCTTGAAGTACGAGGTGAACGTCAGCGGCGCGTCACCTTCCACGGCGAAAGCGAGTTGCTTCTCGGTTTTCTCTGGAAGCCACATGTCGTCGGAGTCGAGGAACGCGATGTAGTCCCCGCGGGCCCGCTCGATCGCCAGGTTGCGGGCCCGGCCCGCACCGCCCCGTTCGGGCGCCGTCTCCGGCAGGAGGCGCTCGTCCTGCTCAGCGAACTCGCGGAGCAGGTCCATGGAGCCATCGGAGGACTGGTCGTCGGTGACCAGCAGCTCCAGGTCGCTGTGGGTCTGCGTGAGCACCGATCGGACGGCTGCGCCGAGGGTGGCTGCCGAGTTGTACACGGGCATCACGACAGACACCAGGGGCACAGCGCTTCTCCTTGCCAGACCAGGAATGACGGTCCATTCAAGCACTGCAATCGAGTAGAAGCTCAATGAGCCGTTACTGCCAGAGCCACCGCCGGAGTGGTGGCGGGACGGCCGCGAGGGCCTGACCGCCAGGCCCTGTGCGGCGGAAGTGAAGCTGTCGCCTCGCTCTGAGATCGTCGCCAGCCCGGCGGGGTGTCGGTCGGGTGCGGGTGCTGGGTTCACATGGTGCTGAGGAGGGTGAGGACCGCGACGGGTAGCAGCAGCATCCATTGGGGGAGCTGGAGGAGCGGTCTGGGCCAGTCGGCGGTGAGTGTGACGATCAGGAACACCAGGGCGTAGGCGAGGTATTGGGCGGCGATGAACACGACGAGTGGCGTGCTGGGTTGGGTGGTGAAGGCAAGGGCGAGCAGGGCGATGGAGCTGATAAGCAGGTCGGCGGTGACCATGTGCCAAACGACGTGCAGGGTGCGCTTGGGTTCGGCGGTCATCTTGCTGCCCAGAAGGGGGCGTACGACCGACTGTCCGCCGACGGTGGCGTGGATGAGTGTGGTTGCCGCGGCGATGATGCCTGCGGTGAGCAGCCAGCCATTCATCGGGCCTCTATTCCGCGTGCGATCATCGCGGCGATACGCCGGGCAAGATCCGGTGCGGGACGTTCGCCGATGATTCCCAGGTGGAAGAAGACCGCCCCGGCCAGGGTGTCGAGTACGAGGTCGACCGGTAGGTCTGCGCCGGCCTCGCCGCGCTGCTGCGCCCGGTCGAAGACTTCGGTGAGTCGTTCCTTGGCGGGCTTGAGGAACCGGGAGCGGATCGTTGCGCGGAGGTCTGGCGTGGCGGCGAAGTCGGCGAGCAGGCCGGGCAGGGCGGCTGCGGCCTGGGGTGCGGAGAACTCATCGATCAGGGACTGCACCAGTGCGGTGAGGTCGCCTTGCAGGGTCCCCGTGTCGGGCAGGTCGGCTGTGTCGGTCGTGGTGAAGACCGCCTCGTAGACCAGCTCCGGCTTGCCGGACCAGCGGCGGTAGATGGTGTCCTTGCCGACGCTGGCTCGTGCGGCGACGGCGCCGATGGACATCGCCGCGTAGCCGCTCTCCACGACCAGTTCGGCGGTCGCCTTGATGATCGCGGCGCTGGACCGCTCGTCTCTGGGGCGCCCTCGCTCTGCAGGGAAGGAAGTCATACTCCATAATTACCATACGAGTCGACCCGTATGGAATATGAGGGCTCGGGATCGGCAGGTCCGGTGTTGGCCGGGGGTGGAGGGCATGTTCATGCCGGGCCGCCCAACAGTACGAGGGGCGGCCCACTTGCTTGCGCGTCAGGTGTCGCCGGGCCTCGTCGATGTCAACGGGGTTGCATGACAGCCTTCTTGGCGCCCTTGGTGGGAGGAGGTCGAGACGGTGATGGTGGTGCGCCTTGGGCTTCTTTCTGGGCGGGGTAGATCTCGCGGAATGTCGGCAAGTTGCTGTTCACGGGAATATGCCGGGTTGATGCGGGCGGGGCCCTGAGCGTCGAGCAGTTCTTCGAACGACGTGTACTCGGTGGCCGATCCGCTGGAGACGTGAGGCCCGCCGGTGCCCAGGGCGCCCAGCAGGTTCGGTCCGCACACGGTTGTGAGGTGCCTGCGACGCCGGCGTGGAGATCCAGCTACCCCGGACATGGGGCCGGTTCACGGGGTGAGGAGGCGGGAGGAACCATCCGAGGTTCTTTCAGTGCCCGTGCTGGCCGGCCCGCTGGGCAGAGGGCATGCTCGAACGACTGTGCTTTGGAGAACCCCTTTGTCGTCCTCTTCGTCCTTCCTCCTGGCGTCCCTGGATCCGCCCGCGTCGGTCACCCTGACCAGCCTGACCAGCCTGACCAGCCAGGTCGATGCCTTGCCCGACTGGCTCATGGGTAATGCGGACATGCTGATCGGTATACCCCTGCGGATCGCGTTGATCATTGTGATTGCGGCCCTGGTGCGGATGATCGCCAAACGGGCCATCACACGCGTGGTGCAGCGCATCCTGGAACCGGCCGGCCTGGACGGCGCGGAGCGCCGCAGCACCCGTGGCCCACTCGTGCTGCAGCGCGACAGCAGCCGAGCCAGCGAGCGCCGCCAGCAACGGGCCCGCACCATCGGCTCGGTCCTCAGCAGCATCGTCACGATCGTCATCGCGGTCACCGGGCTGGCCATGATCCTGGAACAGATCGGAATCGCCCTTGGCCCCCTGCTCGCCAGCGCGGGAGTCGTCGGGCTCGCCATCGGCTTCGGCGCGCAGAGCCTGGTCGCCGACTACCTGTCCGGGATGCTCATCATGGTCGAGGACCAGTACGGCATCGGAGACTCCGTGGACCTGGGCGAAGCCGTGGGCGAGGTCGAACAGGTGGGGCTGCGCCTGACCCAGGTCCGAGACCTCAACGGCGGCCTCTGGCACATCCGCAACGGTGAGATCCTCCGTGTGCGCAACGACAGCCAGGAATGGGCCCGCGCCGTCCTGGATGTGTCCGTCGCCTACGACTCACACCTCGATGTCGTCTACCGGGTCCTGGAGGAAACGGGTCACGCGATGCGCGAGGACCCCGCTTTCGCCGACATCCTCCTGGAGGACCCCGCCGTGTGGGGCGTGCAGTCCCTCGACGCCGACGGCGTGGTCGTCCGCATCGCAGTCAAGACCGTTCCTCTCAAGCAGTGGGCCGTCACCCGCGAACTGCGCCACCGCGTCAAGAACGCCTTCGACACCGCAGGCATCGGGCTGCCCTTCCCCCAGCGTTCCATCTGGCTGCGCAACGAGGACGAGAAGCGCTCCCCGGTGAATGCGACCGGATCAAGTCCGCGGCGCCCGTAAGGCCCGTACCTCCGGTTGATGGCGCCGCACTGCGAAACCGGTGCGCTCCTTGACGGGAACCCGATACCGCTACGCGGCACCGTCCGCGTCACGGCCGGTGTCCGGGACGGTGCCGAGCCCAGCCCCATGGACAGCCGGGTTGACCGGCCTGCCACCCTGTCAGCTGGGCGGATTGGCCAATGCGTCGCGCCGAAAGCCCCACTCCCGACGCTGTTTGCGCATCTCGCGTTGCCACAGGACCACCGGCGTCAGGCTGGCGGCGACCGTCAGGGTGGCCCAGACGAGCATGGCCGGATGGGTGTGGTGCGCCGCGATCCCGTAGGCGGCGAGGCCGGTGACCGTCACCGCCCAGAACAGGTGGATCCGGAAGGTGCCGAAGAACCGGTCGGGGGAGGCGGAAGAGCCCTTCGGTGTCACAAAGAACCTGCTCTTGCGGCGCAGCAAGGCGTCCGTGAAGCTGCGGGTGTACACGGGGGCGATGATGAGGGTCATCGCCATGCCGGCGAGGCCTGAGGACCCGACCGGTTCGTGAGGGCTGACGTTGTGGCGCCGGTTCCAGATGTAGAGCGCCACTTGCAGGGCGACGGCGTTGCCGTACAGCACGGCCCATACGACGGGATCGATGTCACCCCCGCTCGCTCCTCCCACGAAGTAGAGGGCCAGTGACACCCCGCCCAGGATCCAGGAGATCGCCAGCAGGGGGTACCAGGAGAGCAGGAAGAAGTAGTTGACCAGACTGGGCAGGCGGAGTTTGAACGGGGCCTTCCAGAAGTCCTTGAGCAGGGTCTCGTAGGTGCCGCGGCTCCACCGCAGTTGCTGGGTCACGAAGTCCGTCCAGGCCGACGGGCCCTCGCCGACGGCGAGCACGTCGGGCGTGTACACGGAGCGCCAATGGCGGCCGGTCACGGGGTGGCGCCGCTGGTGGATGGCGAGCCCGGTGAGCATGTCCTCCGTGATGGAGTCCTGAAATCCTCCGACCTGGAGCAGTGCCGTGGTGCGCACTGCGAGGTTCGTCCCGACGAGCATGGGTGATCCGTGCCGGTTGCCGACGCGCTGGATCAGCGCGTGGAACATGAACTGCTGACTCTCCGCCATCTTCGTGACGACACTGTCGTAGTTGCCGTAGACCTGAGGGCTGACGACGAAGGCGGTGTCAGGGTCGCGGAAGTAGCCGAGGGTGCGTTCCAGGAAGTTGGGGAAGGGCACATGGTCGGTGTCGACGGCGGCGATGAAGTCGTAGTCCCGTCCTTGCGCGTCGAGCCATGCGTTGTAGTTGCCGTGTTTGGTCTTGGCTCTGTGCACACCTCGGGTGGTGTTCCACTTGGCCACGCCCTTGCGGGAGAAGTGGTGCACCCCCAACTGATCGCAGAGCGCCCGCACTTCCGGATCGTTCCCCTCGTCCAGGACCCAGACGTGCATCAGGCCCCGGTGCCGAATCCGGACTGCCGCGCGCAGTGTGTTGCTCAGCATCTCCAGAGGTTCTTTGCCGGGCACGAAGGTCGTGAGGAAGGCGACCCGTGTCCCGGTCTCGGGCACCACGGGAATGGGATCCTGGGCGAACAGGGTGGCGTGGGCGCAGGAGAGCACGCTCGTCAGCCGGGCGCCTTCGATGGCACCGACGCAGCCCAGCATGACGATCCACAGCGTCGGCTGGTGCTGCCAGTGGGAGGGCTGAAGCAGCCACAGCAGGGTGCACAGCGAGATCAGAGGCACCAGTGCGAGCGCCAGCGCGGTTCTGACCCGGTGGGGTTCGGCGGACAACAGGGAGCGGTGGCGCACCCGGTAGGGGATGCCCGCGCTGGGCTGGGTCAGGGGGCCGGCCAAGCGGCTGTAATGCTCGTAGTCGTAGCGGGGCAGCGGGCGCAGTGGGGGGCGGAACAGGGAACGCCAGGTCTTCTGCGCTTCCGCCCAGTGCTGGTCGGAGTCGTCGGACGCGGGCGGAATGGGCCGTGGGGTGTCGGGGTCCGGCGGCAGGGGACCTGACGGCTTGGGGGGTGCGGGACGGCCACCGCCAGGCGCCGGTCGCCGACTACGGGCGGGCCGCGTCGGGTGCCGAGGGCTCTGGAACGTCAGCTCCAGGGTGCCGCCGACAGCGGTGCTCGTGCGGGGCGCCGACTCGGGGGGCTTCCCGGTGAGTCCGACGCGCAGCACCGCCCGCATTGCTTCAAGGTCGGCTCGCCTGCGGTCCAGCGCCGGGTCGTCGACCGGGGTCAGGGCGACCGCCTCCGCGACGCACTCCACGGCCTCCTCGATCAGCGCCTTGGTCCGCGTCCACCGGTACAGCTCCTGCAAGGCATGGCCGAGATTGACCAGGACCACCGGCCGGACCGGGTCATCCTGCTCCAGGCTGTGCTGGAGCCCACGCAGCATGTCGATGCTGGCGTGCAGGAGATCAGGGTCCCTCGTGTCGTGGGCGCTGTTGACCAGTTCGGCGCTTTCGGCGTTGACGGTGGCGGGATCGCGCTGCTGTTCCCCGCCGGAAGAGTCGGCGGGTGCGGCAACGTCGGTGCCTGCGGCAGCGGGTTCCGCCTCCGGTTCCTGAACCGACGCACCGTCGAGCGCGGCGAGGATCTCGTGCGCTTGGGTCCGTACGGCTGCGGGGGCGGGCACGGCATGCCCCGGGGCTGTCCGCTGGGCGGCGGCGCAGACCCTCAGTCGCCGTGTGGCTGAGGCGAGCAACTCCTCCGCGGAAGACGGAGTCAGCGCACGCTCCCCGACCAAGCCGGGGAGATCTGCGGCCCGCACGCCGCCGACCGCACTGGCACACTCCTGGAGGGCATCGATCACCTCGTCCCATTCCGCGGAGCGAAGGCGCCAGGTCGGGAGGCGCGAGAGGAGGGTGCGGACGTCCTCGCCCGGCGTGGAGGCGCGCCGCTCGCGCGGTGCTGCCGTGGCGTCGAGCGGGACGGGCCCGGTGTAGAGGGGGTGAACGAGGAGGAATGCGCCGTCAGGTGTGACCGAGGGTCCGGCGACAGCGGGCCCGGGAGCCTCGGGGTGTTCCCCGTGGAATGCCAGCAGGGGCGAGGAGGCGTCGGTGGCGGCGAGGTAGCGGCTGCAGTGGGCCAGGGTGTCATGGAGGATGGACGCCTGATGCCCGGGGCCGTCCAGGAGCCGCAGGCCGTCGGTGAGCAGGCGCAGCCCTTCGGTACAGGCGGGAAGGGTGCGTACGGCGGCCAGGAACGCGTTGGCCACCGCTTCCATTGAGGGTTCGACGGCACCGGACCGCATGCGCTCCAGCAGGTGCCAGGCCGAGATCACGGCAAGGTCGGTGTCCTGCGGGTGATGAGCACGGGCCGACAGGACATGGGGGAAGAGATCGTCGGAGAGTCCGGACCCCGGTGTGCGCAGCAGGTGGTAGCCGATCGCCGCCCAGCGCAGGGGAGAGGTCCAGGTCAGGTCGTCGCGGGCGAGATGGCGGGCCAGCAGGTCGGCTTGACGGCGGGCGCCCTGAGAGAGGTAGCCCAGCAGGGCATGCGCACCGTGATCCTGTCCGACCACGGCGACCTGGAGCCGTGGCGTCGAGGGACCGGCCGGCTGGACGGTGACATCGACCCGCTGCCCGGTCGGCAGCCGGAGGAACCGCCAAGGTGTGTGGGCGCTGCCCACCTGGAGCAGATGGACGGTCGAGGGCAGTTGGCCGTATGAGACGGAGGTACGCGTTGCGGAGCTGGTGAGGGACGAGGGCGAGTGTGCCGAAACCCTCCACAGTCCGTCGCGCCGCTCCCACAGACGTGCCCAGGGTGCCAGCGCGACCGCGGGCCGGAACGCCGTCCAGGGCAGCGGCTGTTGCGATACCGCCCCGGGCCCGTGGACAAGCCCGAAATACCGTTCGTCCGGGTTTACGCGGTACTCCAGGACCTGGGGCGCCGCGGCATCGGGGCGCTCGCCGTCGAGGCCGCCGATCCGGACGTAGTCACTGCCCGCCTCCGAGCCCGACGGCAGGAGCAGACGTACGGCGTATTCACCGGGAGGCAGACGGATCGACAGGGATGCACCCAGGAGCAGGACGCCTTCCTCGACGGTGCGCAGACGCATGTCGACGATGCGGTAACAGACCGGAATCGCGACCAGGGGAGTGGCGGAGGGGCGCAGGATCACCGCCGATCGTTCGCTCACGGTGCGACCCGCAGGCTCGTCCGGGAGTGGGGCGGCCACACGGGCAGGCATCGGGATACGGCGGCGGCCTCGTCACAGGCGGCACGCACCGTGTACACACCGGCGCGTAAGTGCAGTTCCCACTGGCGGATGCGCTCGCCGTCCGCCGTGGGGCGTGCGTCGACCGGTTGCCCGCCGTGGATGTGGGGGCTGTCGGGCGGTTCGTGGGGAACGCAGGTGAGCTTCGTGCGGGACGCTGCCTCAGGTGGCAGACAGCGCACGGTGAGCCGGGCCGCGGGTGCCTCGTGCAGCCGGTACAGGACCGCATCGCCCACGATGGTGGTCTCCACTCCCTGATCCAGGGCTTCCACGCCGAGCTCCCGCATGAGGAGGGTGTTGATCGCTCCTGATATGCCCTCCATGCGGACCACCCATTCTCCGGCGTCATCGGTCTCGGCCGCCTGGCCGTCGAGCGCCTTGATCAGCGCGCTGGTCAGGTGGGACACCTGCTCCGGGTAGCCGGTTGCTTCGGAGTAGGGCGGCATGCGCACGGTGAGTTCATTCTGGCGCACGCTGAGCCCGAACACGGTGCGGTCCGCGAGGGCGAGCACCGCAGGCGGCTCGTCGCCCGATCCTCCGACCCGGCAGGCGTCGATCACGAAGAACTGCGTGCGGGGACCGCGCTGTTGGAGCGCCAGGCGCGTCCTGTCGAAGTCGAAGGCCTGGGCGAAGGGCGACTCGGCGAAGCGGTTGATGTCGTCAGCCAGCAGGATCTGCCCGTCGGACTGCAGGCCATGACCGCAGAAGTAGAGGATGCCCACGTTGTCGGGATCCGTGGAACAAGAGGCGGTCCACCGCTCGAACGCTTCGCGGATATCGTCCAGCCCGGCCGGCGACGCCTGTACTGAGGCCGCTTGTCCGAGCCCGTCCGTGTCATCGGCCGCCCAGCTCAGGAGTACGTCGACACTGCGCAGCGGCGTCTGCCAGATCCCGTCAGTGCCGTCCACGAGATGGCGGGCGAACGCGAGAGCGGAGCGTGGCGGGGACGTGAGCGGCCCCAGGCCCCGGAGCAAGCGCGGCACGCGCCCGCGGGCTCGCGCCCCGGATGCCAGGTGAGGGTAGCCGCCGACGCCGATCACCAGGGCGTGGATGCCCGGTCCGGTGCCGGGCTGCTCGAAGAACACCCGCATCACTCCTGGAGCGTGCCCGCGGCCACGTCCGCGGTCGGCAGGTGGCACGCGCGCAGGCGTTCGGCGAGCCGGTGATGGAAACTGGGCCGGCGCAAATAGGCCGAGTGCGAGGCCCTCAACCCGCGTCCGGTGGAGTACCGGAAGTCCTCGCTGCCTTCGAAGATCTTGGAGGTGACGAAGGCCAGGGGGTCGTCCGGGTCGTACACGTTGATCCAATGGCCCACGTTCGGCAGAGCGGGCACCCGCTCCACCGACGGATCGCCGGGAGCGGCAACAGCCGGAAGGAGACCGAGCTCGGCGAACACACCGACCTGTGAGCCGACCGTCACCAGGGCGTCGCACGCCAAGTCGGGCCGCAGATGCGACAACAAGTCGTAGACGATGTTGCCGCCCATGCTGTGGGCCACGACCACCAGAGCGGGATCGTCCGCGCTGCGCAACGCGGCTCCTTCGGCCAATGCCGAGCCGATCAACTCGGCGATCGGAGCGTCAGCTCCCGCCTGTTCGCGCTGGCGGAGGTAGGTGAGCACGTCGCCCAGGAAGACCGAGCTGCGTGCGTGCCAGGAGTTGCGCCACAAGGCGACGGCTGCCGTACTGCCGCCGCGCGCCACGGAGTACCCGATCCGGGAGACGGCCTCCTGCAGCCGCCACAACGCCCTGCGTTCCTGCGGCGCGTGGCTGGTTCCGAACCGTTCGACGGGACGCGAAACCGGCTCGCTTCCGGCGCGGGCCCGCGTGGTGGGCGCGGCGCCCAGCAGCCACTCGAGCAGCTCGTCGTCGTCCATGTCCGCCGTAGTCCTGCCCGCCCGGCCGTCGTCCAGCTCCATCGCCGGGACCGCCAGGCCGGCGAGGACGGAGGCGTCCGGCTCATCGGCGTCGTCCATGCCCACGGCCCACAGCAGATCGATCGCGTCGGCGAGCGACTCGCGCGCCAGAGCCGTGAGCGGGGCATCGGCGTGCGTGTCGGTGAGGTCGTGGGCG
Organism: Streptomyces cinnabarinus; assembly: GCF_027270315.1. Lineage (NCBI taxonomy): Bacteria > Bacillati > Actinomycetota > Actinomycetes > Kitasatosporales > Streptomycetaceae > Streptomyces > Streptomyces cinnabarinus. The sequence goes on from NZ_CP114413.1 coordinate 9,258,699, forward strand.
CCCATGGCCTCGGCCACGAGGCCGTCGACGCCGCCGAACGACTCCGCGGAGCTGTCACGCGGAAGCGAGGCGTGCCGCCAGGCGAAGTGGGCCGCGGACGAACCCCAGTAGGGGGTGACGAGGTTGAGCCGGGACGGCGCGGCGCACAGTGCCGCACCGAGGAAGGCGCGGTACAACGCCGTTCGCTGGACCTGCTGCCGTTCATACGCTTCGTCGGTACGCGTGGCGACACCGTGAACGTGGACGACTGGCAACCGACCGCTCCCCCTGTGTAGATCAACGCGACGGATCAGGCCATGCGTTGACGAACCATCAGTACACCATCCGGGCACCCGGCACGCCCCTCTTGCGAGGATCTGGTCGCTCAGCCCGGTGGTGGTGGTCAGGTGGGGCCGGGCGCCGTCGTACGGTGCAGTTCATTGTCTGCAATTTCGATACGTGGAAAGGAAGGTTACGAAGGGCGAGACTCCTGTCGCCGCGCGAGACCGCACGGTGCGTATCCGAACCAGGAGGCATGGGTGAACTTCAAGGGCAAGCTGGCGACGGTTGCGCTCGTTGGAAGCATGGCCGTAAGCGGCATGGCGGCGACTGCGCCGTCCGCGGCGGCGGTGGGTGGCTGCCCGTCGGGCAAGCTGTGCCTCTACGACGATCCCAACTACGCCCACCTCGACATCACGAGCACCAGCACGAAGGCCTGCTTCAGCCTGACCGACTGGAACGGGTTCAGCGACGGCATCGGGTCGTATGTGAACAACCTGCCGGTGCCGGTCGACGTCTACACCTGGACCGGTTCCGTGTACCTGTACGACGGCAGGATCCGCGCCGGCGGCTTCAGCTCCAACGCGGGCAGCAAGTTCGGTTCCCGGGGGACAGTCTGCACCGGGGGCCTCACGCCGCCCGGCTGGTAGGCCGTCACGTCACGCACGCCAGCCCCGCTCTGGAGCCTTTCCAGACCGGGGCTGCGGCGTATATTCCGGGGCGATCAGGGGGCCGCGGTCGACACGTCCGCCACAGAGGCGTCGAGGCTCGCTTCGAGGTCTCCAAACGAGTCCTCCATCTGCTCGCGTCCAGTGTCGAACGGTGGGACAAGTTGATCACTTGGGCCCGCGCGTCGCGGGTCACGCCGCCGCAGCGCGGAACTTGCTGGGGCTCTGGCCTGTGTGGCGTTTGAAGGCGGCGCTGAAGCCGAAGGCGTCGGCGTAGCCGATGGTCTTCGCGATCTGGGCGATGCTGAGATCCGTGTCGGCCAGGAGCGTCCCGGCCTCGTCCATGCGGCATTCGGTGAGATAGGCAAGGGGCGGGCGGCCCATCAGTTGGGTGAAGCGCCTTGCGAACAGCGCCCGGGAGACGCCTGCTTGCGCAGCCAGCGACGCGACCGTCCAGGTCTCGGCGGGTCGGCCGTGGAATGCGCGCAGGGCGGGCGCGAGGACCGGGTCGGCGAAGCCGCGATACCAGCTCGGAGCGTCGGCGCCGGCCCGGTCGAACCAGGTGCGCAGCGTGCACACCAGTGCCCAGTCGAGGAGCCGGTCCATCAGCGCCTGCGAACCGGAGGAGAACCGGGCGGCGTCGGCGGCGGAGCTCTCCAGCCAGGCGCAGACGTCGGCGTCCTCGGTGACGACCAGGATTGGTGGCAGCGCGCGCAGGAGCCGTTCGTGGCGATGGCCAGTGGCGCGGTAGGCACCCACGATGAGTGCCGTGGCTCCGCCCGGGTCGGTGCCCCAATGGATGCCGGCGAGTTCCTGGTCCGAGCACGAGGCTTCTGCGGTGAAGCAGTTGATCTCATACTCGGCGTGGGGGTGCCCGACCGTGGCGGGCTGGTCCATGAGGCGGAACGGCGCGGGGCCGCGCACGATGGCCGTGTCGCCCGCGGCGATCACCCGCTCGCTGCCGTCGGGCAACAGCAGGGTGCCGCCCCCGCGCAGCACGGTGACCATGGTCAGCGGTGCGCCGTCGGTGAAGCGGATGCTCCACGCCGCGTGGAGGACGGCATGGCTGACGACCGAGCCCTCGGCCCGGATGCCGCTCAGTAGCGAACTCAACGGATCCATCAGCCAATCGTAGACGACCTCCTATGGCTTGGAGACTTTCTCCCATGGATCATCTACGCGGTCGCCGTTGTACTGGAGTCACCGAAGACATCCAGCCCCGTCGGGAGACACCGTGCAGCAGCACAGCGCCAAAACAGCCCTCGTGGTCGTCGCGCACCATCGCAGCGATTCCCTCACCGCACACACCGCCCGCCGTGCGGCCGCCCGGCTGCAGGCGGCCGGATATCGCATCGACTTGCTCGACCTGCACGCCGAGGGATTCGACCCTCGGATGAATGTGGAGGACCAGCCGGACTGGGGCGATCGGGAGAAGGCGTATTCGGAAGAGGTGCACGCCCATATGCGGCGCATCCTCGACGCAGATGTAGTTGTCGCCGTCTTCCCTGTGTACTGGCAAAGCGTGCCCGCTGTCCTCAAGGGATGGATCGACCGCGTGTGGAACTACGGGTTCGCCTACGGCCGTAGCAAGCCGCGTTTGGCCGGCAAGCGCATGCTGTGGCTCGGCCTGGCCGGCGCCACCGCCGACGATCCCATCGCCGAGGGAATGCAGTCCGTCCTTGAGGCCAACCTGAGCGAGGGCATCGCCAGCTACTGCGGCTTCTCCCACTCAAGTGTGGGCCTGCTCCTCGACGCGGAAGAGCGACCGCAGCGCGTCGACGCCCAGGGCAATCTGCACGTCGGCGACGCGGTCGTCGGCGCTGACCGGCAATCGCAGTACGCCGAATTCGACCGTCGGACACTGGACTTCGTGGAAAAGTTCCTCGTGCACGAACCGCTCGCGGTCTGACGACGCCTGGGCGCTTTGGGCTGACCGGCGGTCCCGCCCGTCAGCCCAAAGCGCCTGGCGCGGACGGCGACTCGGTCGCGTCGCCGCACCGCGAGTGCCCGCCCGCACAAGCCGGACGGGGTGAACCCGGCCATGTGCCCGGCTGACGTGAGAGGGGAACGCCGGATCTGTGCTGCCAGCGAGTAAACCAGGCTGCGTCCGGCGTGCTGTAAATCCCCAGGGCGGTTTCAAGGTCCTTGATTAGTGTGGCTGTTGGGGATGCCGAGCATGGCGACGGCTCGTGTGGTCTTGGCCCCCGTCCAGCGGACCCAGGTTCTCCAGCACGGCAGGGATAGGGGAAGATGCAACAGCAGGCACAGGACACTCTCGTGATCACCGGAGTCACCAGGGAGCCCGCAGCGTGACCGGCACCACGCAGGCCCCTAGCGGGTCGGCTGCAGCCGACGATGCAGCACGAAGTGTCACGCGCCCATTCTACGTCTATGCCGTGCTCGCCAACTCGCTGTTCCAGCGCGGCGTATTCGTCCTCTTCCTCTATCAGCGAGGCTTCTCCGCCGGGCAAGTGGCCCTGCTTCAGACACTGCTGTACCTGGTCAGCGGGCTTGCCGAGTTGCCGACGGGAGTCATAGCCGACCGAATCGGCAGGCGTGCCAGCATCGTCATCGGCCAGGTGCTGATCGCTGGATGTCTGCTCGGCCAGGCGGCGTTTTCCAACTACTGGCTGTTCCTGGCGCTGTTCATCGGGCAGGGCGTGGGCATGGCATGCGTGTCCGGTTCGGACACCGCCCTGCTGTACGACCTGCTCGTGCGTCGTGGTGCAACGGCCGGCTACGTCAGGATCAAGTCCCGGTTCACCATGCTCGGGACGGTCACCTCGGGAGCCGCCATCGTCCTCGGCGGCCAACTGCAGCAGATTTCCTGGGGAGTCGTCTACGTCGGTTCGGCGGCGTGCCTCGTCCTGGCCGTGGTGGTGCTGATGTCACGGGTGCCCGAGATCCGCGGCGCGGACGCGGTGGACGAGCAGGACGGAGCCGAGGAGAAGCACGGCGACACGACAGCATGGCGGGCGATGCTTCGGGTCGCCACGCCGGCGCTCGTGACGCTGGTCGTGGTGTCCGGCTTGATGCATGCGACTTTGACTCCGTACATCATCTTCACGCAGAAGACCCTCTCCGATCAGGGAGCGGGCACCGCATTGGTCAGCGTGGTCATATCGGCGGGATTCTTCGTCGGCGGGCTCACTCCGCTGCTGTCGAACCGCGCGGACCGGCGCGTCGGGTATCGGGTCATCGTCCCGGTGTCTCTCCTGACACTCGCCGCGGCACTCGGCCTGACCGGCCTCGGCCTTGTCTGGGTCACTATCGCCGTGTTCCTGGCCCTGGTCGGGATTCCCGAGATCACCGCCGTGATCGTGGACAACGTGTTCAATGAGGCTGTGCCGTCGCGCCACCGGGCGAGCCTGCTGTCGATGATCGCATTCGTGGAGTCGGCGCTCATCGGCATCGGTTACCTCGTCCTCGGCACGCTCATGGACGGACTGGGCTCCAGTGTGGGCATGGCCACTTACGCCGTCGTCCCGCTGCTGGCATGTCTCCTGTGGCTCCCGGTGCTCTTCCGAGGGGCACGGGTGACCACTGAGATCGAGAAGCCTGCCGAGCAGAAGGCATCCTGAAACGGACCATCTCGAGAGCAATGCCCCATCCTGATGGCAGAGGCGTTGTTCGTTGATATGTCGCTCCCAGTCGGCGACGGAGCTGTCATCGTCTCGACCCCCGCACCGCCGTTCTGCGGCAGCTCCAGATAGGCCGTCGCTATGTCGAGAACGGTAGGGGACACCACTGACAACGCCCCGTCGACGAGGGGCAGCCCGGCAGGACCGATGAGTGCGCCGGTCACGCCCCGTGAAAGCGCCCGCGCGCCCCTGTGCCGTGGGGGTACCGGGGCAGCACCGCGCCTACGTTGATCAACATGTCACGGTTCCTCGCGGGCTGCACCGCACTCGTCGCCCTGCTGTTCGCCGCATCCTCCCCCGCCACGGCGACACCCTCGCCCCTGACGGAAGGCACCGTCCCGTCGGGCCGGGCGGCGCCCGTGTTCGACATCTGGTTCAACCAGTTCGGTTACTCACCCAAGAAGAACCTTACGGTGGGCAACCACTGGTACACGCTGACCGCCGACTGTGACGGCGGCGGCTCGGTGGGTGGCCAGCTCTACCACGCCGCGCTGGGAGTGGACAAGAAGGTCGGCTCCGCGTTCCTCATCCCCTGCGGGGGGTCAAGGGACGTCACCTACAACCTGCAGGGCGGCTGGTACTACTTCTACTTCCTCTCCGGAGTCGACAGCACCCGCGTCATCGCCGAAGGCGCATGACCACGGGCACGTCGCCCCTCTCCCTCTCCTCGCACCCCCGGAAAGGTCCCCCATGCGTGCTCTCCTCGTGGCCATGACCACGGCTCTCACCCTCACCCTCGCCAGCGCCCCCGGCGCATCGGCGGCAGTGCCCCCGTCAGCGGCCGCACCCAGCTTCAGCATCTGGTTCAACGTCCACGGGACCTCACCGAAGGCGGACCTCGCGGCCGGCGAGCACCGGATCATCCTCGACGCCAGCTGCGACGGCGACTTCGTCGGAGCCCAGCTCTACCACGTCACCTGGGGCGTCGATCGGAAGGTCGGGAACGTGCTGAGGATCCCCTGCCACGGCCGCGCCATCCCCCAGTACCAACTCAGCGGAGGCGAGTACTACTTCTACTTCCTCTCCGGCGTCGACAACACCCACATCACCGGGGACTGGCGACAGGACTGAGCACCTGGCACCAGTGCAGCGCGGCGCGGCCGGAAGGCGAGCCGCCGCCCGCACTGTTCCCCGCAGGGCGGACGCGTCAGGTGGCCGGCGCGGGGGTGACGTGGAAGACGAGGTCGGCGGCGTAAAGCACTCGCGGCACACGCAGAGCGGGCCCGGGTACTGCACATCGCCTCCCACGGCGAGTTCCCAAGTGCCCACGCTTTGCACGGCCACGCTGTCCAGCTGGCCGGTCCCGAGCTCACCAGTGCCCGGGTCCGCGAGCTTCCGCTGCGCGGTTACGACCTCGTCTACCTCAACGTCTGCAACGGGGCGACCTACCGGTTTGGGCCGGGAGACGAGCTGTACGGTCTCGTCCCAGCATTCATGGAGGCCGGTGCCGCCAATGTGCTCGGTACCTCCTGGCCGATCGCGGACGGTGCGGCGAGTCGTTTCGCTGCCGCGTTCTACCGGCATCTGGCCCACACCGATGTAGCAGAGGCCGTTCGCCGGGCCGCGCTCGACCGGATCGCCGCAGGCCGTCCACCGCGCGAATGGGCCGGGTTCGTCTTGTTCGGCTTCGGAAAGACCCGACCTGTTACCTAGGAGCTGTCGGCGGATCATGCGCTAGCGGGCCGTGTTGCTGTACTCGGACGGTGCGGGCATCCGGAGTGCGGCGTAGATCACTCACGGCTTGTCTCCGTTCCAGGCCATTCCCGTCCTGGCTCTGCTTGGCTGGTGGCTCTGACGATCACAGGAGGTCGATACGTATGGCGCTCACACACTGGGGGTTCATCTACACGGCGGACGGCAGCGCGGCAGGTGGCGATGTCAGCGTCGTGGACACGGGTACGTGCCGCAGTGTGTTCGTCGGGGTGGAGAAGCCCGAGGAGGGCATCGAGGCCGCGCGCCGCCTGGTGGGCGAGGGCGTGCAGCTGATTGAACTGTGCGGGGGATTCGGGCCGGTATGGGCCGGGCGTGTGATCGAGGCGATCAACGGCGCAGTCCCCGTGGGCACGGTTGGCTACGGACCCGAAGCGGTCGATCAGGTGCACGCGATTTTCTCGTGACGGGTGCCAGCTCCTTCACCCCGATAGGGACCGGAGCCAGAGCCGAATGGCTGCGACGGTGACGGTGCCGTGAAAGATGTAGGCCCTCTTGTCGTATCTCGTCGCGACCGCCCGGGAGTTCTTGAGCGCGTTGATGGTGCGTTCCACTTCGTTCCTGCACTTGTAGATCGTCGTGTCGAAGCCGGTGGGCTGGCCGCCCCTGCTGCCGCGGAGCTGGCGGTTGGCCCGCTGGTTCTTCGGTTCGGGATGGTGTGCTTGATCTGGCGTCGGCGCAGGTAGCGGCGGTTCCGCCGGGATGAGTACGCCTTGTCACCGCCGAGATGATCGGGCCGGGTCCGGGGGCGCCCACCGTCCGGGCGGGCGACACGGACACGCTCCATCACGGGAACGAGCTGCGGTGCGTCGCCCCACTGGCCCGGCGTGATGAGGAAGGCGAGAGGCCGGCAACTCCCCTCACCGAGCAGATGAATCCTGCAGGTCAGCCCGCCCCGGGAGCGTCCGAGCCCCTCATCGGGGCGGTGCTGCCGGGGCGTTCGTCTTCCCGGAACCCGGGGTGGCTTCTTGCGTGCTCCGGCGGTGTTCTGGTGAGCGCGGCAGGACGTTGAATCCGCGCTGACCATCGACCAGTCGATGCAGCCCGTCGCGTCCGCGTCGGCCAGGACGGCCTTGAAGATCCTGTCCCACATGCCGTCCGCAGACCAGCGCCTGTGCCGCTCGTACACAGTCTTCCACTTGCCGAAACGCGCAGGCAGATCCCGCCACGGCACCCCGGTGCGCTGTCGGAAGAGAACCCCGTTGATCACCCTGCGATGACTCTCCCAACGCCCGCCCCGCTGCCCGCACTTCCGCAGATGCTGCTTCAGCCGCAACCATTCCTCATTCGTGAGATCTCCCCGCCCCATGAACATGCCAACGACTTGAACCCGGGACAGCACCATCGCGTATCCGGGGGGTCCGCGGGCGGGCGGCGGGTCGTTTCGGATGTGGGATCACTGGGGCGGTGATGATGCTCTCGGGTGCCGGCGTCCGGTGCGGGACGCCGAACCGGTGCGGGCCGTGTGCGCGGCCGGGAGTTGATGGATCGGAGACCACTGTGGTGAGGGCGCGTCCTCGTCGTCTCGTGTTTCGCTCGGCTGGTGCGACGCTGGTGGCGGCCTTGGTGGTCGCAGTCGCGTTGGCCGTGGTGGATGTTCTGTTGGCCTTCCGTGCGTACACCGGCAGCGCGATGACCGGGAGCCACGCTGACAATGCCAGCCGCAGCATGGGCGCGTTGTTCGCGACCGTCCACGCCGTCGACGAGAGCCGCCACCGTGCCGCCGTCCGCGAGAGCAGTCCCGTGGCGGCTGCGTACGCGAACCGTGCCAGGGCGCTGGCCCGGGATATCGAAGCCGATGCCCGTCCGATCGGCATGACGGCCGAGGGCGAGGCACTCTCCGCCGCCCTCCCGGCCTGGATCGCCCGGCCTGACACCGGCCTCCATCCGCTCCTGGCTGCGGCCGACGTCCTCGCTGCCGCTCTTGACGAGCACAAGGCCCAGGACCGCAGGGACGCTGTCGCCGCCCAGAACACCTTGCTCGCCCTCCACCTGGCTTTCGTGGTCGTCCTGCTCTTGCTTCTGGGCGGCCTGGCCCTCGTGGTGTGGCGCCGGATCATCCTGCCGCTCACGGACCTGGAGACTCACCTGGGGAGCATCAGCCTCGGCACCTCACCGGCCACCCGCATCACCCACCACCCCACCCCATGGCTCGGCGGCGTCCTCGGCCAGGCCGAACACACCCTCCAGGTCCTGAAACAGTCCCAGCACCAGGCCCACAAGGACCGCGAGGCCCTGCGCACCGATGCCGCCGCCTCCGAGGGACTGCGCTGCATCCTGAACGCCCAGCACGCCCCCGGCCCTGGCGTGCGCGCCCACGGCCGCGTCCAAAGTGCCGAGGGCGTCATCGCTGGAGACTTCCTCGACACCTTGGCCCTGCCTGGCGGCATCACTGTCCTCCTGCAGGGCGATGTCGCAGGCCACGGCACCGATGCCGGCCTGCTCGCCGTCCGGGTCAAGAGCGCCGTCGTCGCCGCCCTCCACCTGACCCCCGAGGCCCGCACCGCAGCAGCCGCGGCCTGGACCGTCATTGCCCCGGAGGACGAGCGCTTCACCACTCTCGTCATCGCCGTCCTCGATCCCGCCCGCCGCTGCCTCAGCTGGCTCAGCGCCGGTCACGAGATCGCACTGCTTCGCCACGGCGACGGCACCGTCGAGGAACTTGAGCCGACCGGACCGGTCATCGGGCCGTTTCTCACCACCCCCAAAGACGTCTGGGACGTCCGGCAGAGCCCGCTCGCTCCTGGCGATCTGATCGTGCTGGCCACCGACGGCCTCACCGAAGCCCGCGACCGCACGGGCACCATGCTCGGCCGGACAGCCGTCGCCGACGCCGTGGCCCGCGCCGGAGACGATCCCGCAGACGTGGTCGATGCCCTCTACCGGGCCAGCGCCCACCACGACGCCGACTGGAACCGCGACGACATCACCATCCTCGCCGCCACCCTCACCATCCCGGATACGCCCTGAACGCTTCAGACGGCCGCGCAGGACATGACACCTGCCCGGCCGTGAGAAGGGGACGTCGCCCCGACCGGCCCCTCGCGCTGCGCCACGGCAGTGTCCGCGACGCCGGGCGGCGAGACCAAGGCCTTTGGAGGCCACCGCTCCGAATCGGCCGCCGATCATGAGGCAGTTGATGGGCACGAGGTGGCGCACATGGAAGCTGCCCCGGTGTTTGGGTTCGGAAGGGGCCGCAGCCGGCCCGGATGAGCAGAGGGATCAGCCGGGTGAGAAGGAAGGCGAGCACGAAGACGAAAGCGCCGCTAGGAACTTGTTCAGCTGATCACTGTGCCTGCGTACTTATGGACGTGCGATGGAGTGGGTGTCATGATCACGCTTTCGGCGGGCATGGGCCCGGTACGTAGGGGAGGAACCGTGAAGCTATACCTCGCCGTGACTCTCGTCCCGTTGGCGCTGCTCATTGCCGCTTCCGGCGTTGCCGCGGTTACCAGCGGCTGGGTGCTTCCCATGACCCGGCACCATGTTCGCACCCCGCGGATCTATGGCTGGGGTCAGCTGGTGGTGGCCTTTGCGCTGTGCTGGCAGCTGGTCTTCGGGTTGATGATCAGCGATTCTGATGCTCGGCCGTCGGGAACGCTGATCGGCGCCGCGATTCTCCTTGCCGGCCTCATCGTCATGATGGTGGGTCAGCTCGCCGGGGGTAACCGGAAGGGCGGCGGCGGGACTCCGTGAACCTGGTCCTAGCGGTCATGTTCGGAGCCAGAGGACAAGGCCACCTGCTGCGGGGGCGCCAAGGAAGACGTAGCCACGCTGGTCATAGCGCGTGGCTACGGCCCGGGACTGCTTCAGCCTGTTGATCGCTTGTTCGGCGGTGTTGCGCTTCTTGTACCGCCCTTCGGCGAAGCCCGGTGGCCGTCCACCGCGCGAGCCTTTGCACAGGCGGGCGGCCTAGCCATCGGGCTTCTTCGGGGTCGTGTGCCGGATGCCCCGGCGCCACAGGTACTCGCGGCACGGGCCGTTGCTGCATCCCTTGTCGGCCGCGACACTGTCGGGCTTCGGGCGGGGCCGACCCGGACCGACCCGCGGAACGCGGATCTTCGCCAGAACCGTCTGGAACTGGGTGCAGTCCGCCCGCTGTCCGCCGGTGACGATCAGGGAGAGCGGCGGCAACGGCCGTCCGCGCTCAGGTGGAGTCCGCGCTCACTCGGGTTTCCGCAGTGCCCGCAGCAGCTCGCGGGTCCTGGCCTCCGGCATGTAGGCGCGGGTGAGGGCGACGCCGATGCGTGGCAGGTCCGCTTCGTCGCGGTACAGCAGGTACAGCGGCTCGTACCGCGGGTTGAATTTCTGCTTGAAGGCGTGCAGGGACCGGAACCCGTAGTACGGCTCCATGAAGACGCCGAGCTGGTCCAGGAGCCGGTCGAAGGGGGTGGCGGACTTTGACCAGGCGCTGTCGCTGTGGGCGAGCGGGGCCCCGGACAGGGACACGAACTCCGCGCCCTCCTCCTGGAAGGCCAGGAACGCGGAGGCAATCATGAACTCGACCACGGGCGGGAAGGGCCCGTCCGCACGTCTGCGCATGACGTCGAGCGTCCACCCGCGCACTTGGCCGTCGCCGGCGTACACGGGGATCCACGAGGTGACCCCGAGCACCGTCGTGCCTTCCGTCGCCAGGCCGACGCGTACGTGGGGGTCGAGCGCCTCGTCGACGCCGCCCAGCGTGAAACCCATCTCCGGCAGCCCTTTGTCACCCACCCACTCCTCGGAGATGGCCCGTACCTGGCTGACGACCTGGCGCGGCTGATCGGCCAGGCGGACCAGTTCGAAGCCGACGTCCAGCTTCTTGCCGCGGTTCAGGGCGCTGCGGACCTTCTGCCACCGCTTGCCGGTGAGCTCCAGCCCTGACAGAGGCACCACGGTGTCCTCCGCCACTTGGACGCTGTGCCAGCCCAGCGCCTCGGCGGCCTCAGCGACCGGGCGGGTCGTGGAGAACAGGCAGGGAACCATGCCGTGGTGCTCACAGAAGTCGACGAAGTCCCGCACCGCCGCCCGTCGGTCCTGCGGCGCCCCGGCCGGGTCACTGAGGGCGATGCAGACGCCCGCGTGCTTTCGGTAGGCGACGTAGGCGTGGCCGGAGGGGGCGAAGAAGTAGGAGTTCTCGGGCCAGGTGGTCATCCAGGACAGGTTGGTGCCGCCGTGCCGGACGAGCAGGTCCACGGCCCGCTCGCGCTCTTCTTGCGGGGTCGCCTCGCGCGAGCGGCGGAATCTGCCGAGCCATGGGGTGGGGACGCGGAACGCGGACCGTCCCGCCAGGAGAACGGCGAGCTCGGCGGCCCAGACGACGCCCACCGGCACCAGCACCGGCAGGTCTTCGAGTACGTCACGCCGGTCCGCCTCGTCCGCCAGCGCGTACGCCACCGCGACCAGCGCCCCCAGCAGCACCGACAGCGCGGCCAGGACGGTACTGATCCACCAGGCCGCGCGTCGGCCCTTGCGCAGTCCGTTGACGAGCACGGCGGCCACCAGCGCGTGGAGGGCGGCGTGGAGCGCGGACCCACCCAGCCTGTAGGTGGATCCCATGGGTCCCTGGGCGGAGATCAACCACACCGTGACGGTGATGGCCAGGAGCAGCACGATGCCCGAGGCGGCGAACAGGCGCCACTCGCGGCGGCTCACCCGGCCCGAGGCGGGGGACCGGCCCGGTACCGGCAGCCACCGGGCGGCGGTCAGGCCCAGCGCGACGCCGACCAGATGCTCCAGGTCGGCGATCCCGCCCACGAACAGGAAGACCACCAGCACATAGCCCGACAGGGCCAGCCGCACCCGTAGCCGCCAGGGGGAGGGCAGGGTCGCGGTGGCCAGGGCCGCAGCGGCCAGCGCGCCGCCCGAGGGCCCCACGTCCAGGTCCCTGGACACCAGCTCCGCCCACGACCAGTTCACGCCCCGGCCCAGCCACAGCAGTCCGGCACTGGCGAGCACCGCGACGAGATGGCCGACGAGCGTTGTCGCCGCGGCCCACCGGGTGCCCAGCCGCCATTCGGCAAAGCCCACCAGGAAGATCACGGCGACCACGATGACCAGGCCGGCGCTTGGCCGGGCCCCGAACACGAACCCGCTGAACAACGTCCACCAGCGGTTCGCCTCGAACGACGGCAGCCCGTAGGCGATCTGGGGATACCAGGAACGGTCCTCCACCGGCCGCCACAGGGACTGCGTGGCCAGGGCAACCACGAGCATGGCCACGAGCAGCCCGAAGGTGAACGGCAGCCGGAGCGCCACCCGTATGACGCGGCCCCTGCCGTCGGTGGAGGCGACGCTGTCCGCCGGTCGATCGAAGCGGCCTGAGCTGAGCTGTCGAATGCCCACGAAGAACCATTAAAGGTGGAGGTTGGACACCGTGCGCGTCGGTGGCTAGGCGTGGGGTGCGGCCGTGGCGGGCGCCAGCCGATGCCCTGTTTGCTGCAGCAGGCCGAACGCGCGGTCGAACGCTGCGCCTTGCACTGCGACGCCAACGCGATCACCGCGCAGGACGCCGAAGGCACCCCCCCCACGTCCCGTCAGCGACCATCGGGACCCTTCTTCGAGCGGCTCGTCGACCGGTCAGGAGCTGGTTGCGGGACGTCCGGTGACCTGCTGACCGCATTGGTTGTGTCCGCGGGGGAGGAGTGGCACCCGCCGCAGAGTGAGAGCCATGCGGTGGGCGACTCCGGTCGTGGGGGTCGTCGCCGTGCCGTTGTCGGTGCTGGCACAGAGCTGGCGGATCCAGTTCCCAGCGCAGTTCGCGCCGTGTCCGTAGCGTCGTCGGCGGTGCTGCCGAGCCTGGTGTACGCCCTGTTTTGGAAAGGGTGCACGCGGGCCGGTCCGCCCTGGACGATGTACGCGGGGCTCATCTGCGCCGTGGTTTGCTGCGGACCTTCGGGCCGACGGCCTCGGGCCGCCCGGCGCGCTCTTCCCGTCGGCCGACTTCGCCTGGTTCCCGCTGGCGAGGCAGGGGTGGTGACCAATCCGGCGGGATTCGCGGCCGGCTGGCTTGCCGGTGTGCGCACCGCGCGCAGGAGGAAGCCCGAGGACGTCGCCCGCTACGTGGCCCTCGCGGTCCGCTCCCTGTCGGCCGGCCGGAGGAGGCCCGGGTCCCCTGATCCGGGTCGTCCTTCGGTCCTGTGCCTCAGCCTTGTTTCAGGACCCGCATGAATTGGTCGGCCAGGGCGCCTGTGTCGATGTTGTCCGCGTCATGCCCGGACAGGATCCGGAAGAAGGCGGGGCCGATCAAGAGCGCGGTCGCTTGCTCGGCGGACAGGGTGGTACTGGTGGCGGCGATAGCGGTCTTTACCGTCGCTGCGGCACTTTCTCCGAGGATGTCGCGGGAGGCCAACAGGCGTGCCACGGCCGGGTCATGCTGTGCTTCTCCCATGAGGGCCCGGTAGGCCGCTCCTGCGTGGGAGCGTGCCAAGAAGGCGACCAGGGCGTTGAGGTAGGCCTCTACGTCCGTGCGGGCGTCGCCGCTGTGAGGCACCGCCAGTTCGTCCTGTGCGTCGAGCACGCTCGCCTCGTACAGGACTTCGGCCTTGTTCGACCACCAGCGGTATACGGTCTGCCGGCCCACGCCGGCTCGTTCTGCGATGCCCTTCATCGTCAGTGCCGCGTAGCCGACCTCGACCAGGAGGTCGTCGACGGCATGCAGCACGGCGGCCCGTGCGCTCTCGCTGCGTGGCCGTCCGCGGCCGCTGGCACCCACCATGGCTCCACTATAAACGAGGCATCGTGTCCCGCATGTGTTACTTTTACGGTGCACGGTGACTCGGAAATAGGTGCTGCCCGTCTGGCCTGCCCCTTCGTGCCGTGCGTCCTGTACCTCGTCCAATCAAGGAAACGAGAGCAATGGCTACCACCACGCTGGAAAGTCCCGTGCGCCCGGCCCAGAGGTCCGGTCTGGTCCTGGCGTGCATGAGCGTGTGCACCGCATTGGTGGTCGGGTTCGTCGCGGCGATCAACCTGGCAGTTCCGGGGCTGGCGGCGAGCTCCTTACAGCCGACGTCCTCGGATCTGTTGTGGATCGTCGACGCCTACGTGGTGGTCTTCGCCTGCCTGGTCATCCCCGCCGGCGCGGCTGGCGACAAGCTCGGCCGCAAGGGAACGCTGCTGACAGGGCTCGGCATATTTGCGGCCGGGGCCATCGTCTCGGCCGTCGCGCCCGGCGTGGCGATCATGTTGATCGGCCGCGCGATCACCGGCCTTGGTGCCGCATGCGTCCTGCCGAACTGTGTCGGCATTCTGCTGCATGCCACTGCTCCTGAGCGCCGAACTCATGCCCTGGCCGTCTGGGCTGCAGCCTCCGGAATCGGCGGCGTTGTCGGCAATGTGGGTGGCGGCGCCGTGCTGACCGCGGGATCCTGGCGGTCCCTGTTCGTGGCCGTCGCGGTCATCGCCACCGGGTGTCTGGCCTGGGCTGCACGCTCGACGCCGCGCAGCCCCCGACACGAGCGCACCCTGGACCTGCCGGGCACGCTGCTGTTCATAGCGGCCGTGGTGGCTCTGCTCATCGGCATCATCGAGGGGCCCGAACAAGGCTGGGGCAGCAACGTCGTGTTCGCCGCCTTCGCCGCCAGCGTGCTGCTGGCTGCGTGCTGGGTCCTGGTCGAGCTGCGTGTGGCCCACCCCATGCTGGATCCCCGGGTCTTCCGCAGCCCGGCACTCAGCAGCGCCAGCCTGGGAATGACCGTTGTCTTCTTCGGAAGCTTCGGCCTCTTCTACATCAACGCCTCACTGCTGCAGTACGGGCGCGGCTTCTCCGTTCTGCAGACCGGCCTCGGCATCGTCCCGCTGACCGTTCCACTCCTGCTCGGCACGCGCTACGTGCCGACACTGATGCGCCGCATCGGGGCCCCCGCCACGCTCGCTGCGGCATTCCTGCTGAGCAGCGCCGGCCTGCTCTGGCTCTCCTACGCCTCCACCATGGCCTACCCCGTCTACGCGACCGCACTGGTCGTGATCGGCCTGGGCATCATGCTGGCCGCCCCATGCCTGACCGCTCAGATCGCCTCAGCCCTGCCCGTGGAGCGAGCCGGCATCGCCGGAGGCCTGCAGTCGGCGACCCGCGAACTGGGCAGCGCCCTGGGGGTAGCGGTCTTCGGCACCATCCTCACCGCCGACTTCACCCACCACCTTCCCGCGGCGCTGAGCGAGCACTCGCCTATCCCACGCACCGTCAAGGAGGCGCTCACCCTTGCGCCTTCGGACCACGACGCCATCACCCAGGCCTTCACTCACGGAGCCGAAATCGCGCTGCGTGCGGCCGCGCTCGTCGTCCTGCTCGCTGGAGCAGTGGTCGTCGCTGGTGCCTGGCGCGGGCACAAGACGGCGCGTCAGTAAGGCGATACCGCTCCAGACGTCCCCGTATTCGGCACAAGCGCCGTGCCCGAGACACCCCCAACCACCCTCTCCACCATCACAGCCCCTCAGGGGCGAAGGAGGCCACACTCATGCGTGCATTTGTCACTGGAGCCACCGGCTGGATCGGGTCTGCCGTAGTCGACGAGCTCCTCGCGACCGGACACCAGGTCATCGGTCTTGCCCGATCCGAACAGGGCGGGCAGAAGCTGACCGCCAAGGGCGCGGCCGCACTCCGAGGCGACCTCGACGACCTTGCCGTGCTGCAACGTGGCGCGGACCAGGCCGATGCCGTCATCCACCTTGCGAACAAGCACGACTGGGGCAACCCGGCCGAGTCGGACCGGGCTGAGCGCGCCGCCGTCGCAGCGCTCGGCGATGCCCTGACCGGCAGCAACCGGCCCCTCCTGGTCGCCTCCGCACTCTCTGGCCTGGTGGCAGGTCGGCCGGCCACCGAGGCGGATGCCTCACCGGCCGTGGGCCCCAACTCCAACCGCGGAGGCAGCGAGAATCTTGCCCTGGACTACGTTGCCAAGGACGTACGGACCGTCATCCTACGGTTCGCGCCGAGCGTGCACGGCCGCGGTGACTGGGGATTCGTCAACTTCCTGACCGCCGCCGCCCGCCAGCGCGGCGCCTCGGGGTACATCGGTGACGGTTCCGTCGACTGGTCCGCGGTGCACCGCACGGACGCGGCCCGCCTCATCCGCCGTGGCATGGAGCGGGCACCTGCCGGCACACGCCTGCACGCCGTGGCCGAAGAAAGCGTCACGACCAAGGAAATCGCCGAGGCCATCGGCCGCAGCCTCGGCCTGCCGGTGACCTCCGTCGCTCCCGAGGACGCCGGATCCCACTTCGGCTTCGTCGGCCGCTTCTTCGCGTCGGCCATGACCGCCAGCAGCAAGACCACCCAGCAGCTCCTGTCCTGGGAGCCCAGCGGGCCCACCCTCATCGAAGACATTGACGCCGGCGCCTACACGGCCTGACACGCCGCGAAACCCGGGGCGCCGAGTTCGGGCGGCGGAACCCACCGACGCGAGCTGGCGGTGGGTTGCGCCCCCTGCCGCCGTGCGCAGGAAGGGCAGCGCGTCGGCTCGATGCCCGGATCCGGGCGAGCAGTGCGCGTCCCGTGCGCAGGGCGCACCGGGCACGCATCGAGCGCGGCCGAACCGCGTAGTTCAGACCGCACTCGATGCGTGTTCCTATCGCTCAGCCCTCGCGTACGACCATGCGCAGGCGGGTGGCGAAGAGGTCGGGGGTCTCGACGAACCCGATGTGGCCACCGGGGAACGTCGTTGGCTCGGTGCCCAGCGAGTCAGCGAGCGCGCGGGAGGTTCGGTCGCAGAGCTGTCCGGCGGAGTCGTCACCGATGCCCACCACGATGCGAGTGGTCGCCGCGCGCAGGGCTGCCGGGTCGGGCTGCCAGTAGGTGGAAGCCCGCATCTCGTGCGCGAACCAGCGGCGCTCGTCCGCCACTTGTTGCGGATCGCGCTCCCCGCCGAACATCTGCTCAATCAGGGGTTCGGGCATCGTGATGTTGGCCTGGGCGAAGAACTTCTTCCAGGCCCCCGTCACGTCGTCGGCGAGGTAGGTGGCGATGAGGTCCTCGGTGCCGGTACGCAGTTGCTCTGAGTCCTCCAGCAGTTCGATCAGCGGTGGCTCATGGGCGACGACCGTGTGCACCTGGTCGGGATGGGTCTGAGCGAGGGCCAGGGCGCTGACGGCACCGCCGCTGGAGCCCACGACGATGGCCGGTCCCGCGTCGATGCGGGCGATCAGCCGGGACAGGTCGTCGGCGCGCAGTTGGGGTGTCGAGTCCTGGCCGGGGTCGTCGAGCTTGCTGCGGTTGATGCCGCGTGGATCGGTGGTGAGCACGGTGTGGTCGGTGGCGAGCAGCTCGGCCAGCGGGGCGAAGGCTGCGGAGTCCATCGGGGCACCGACCAGCACGATGAGAGGACCCTCGCCACGCACTTCGTAGTGCAGACGTGCGCCGGGCACCTTGAGGGAACCGACAGCAGCGGTGTCAGTCGGGTTAGTGGTCATGTGTTCTCCGGATGAGGCTGTGATGGGTCTGTCGATGCTTAGACCCTCCGGATGGTGCAGACTCATCGGTCACAGTTCGCGGCCGGCTGCGAAGCACAGTGGCCGACCAGCGCGCAGGGTGACAGGGATGATTTTGTGACGGCCGGTGTGGGTGGTCGCTAGGCCAGGCGTGAGTGTTCGTCTTCTCTACCGCAGTGATGTGTCCGATGCCTGCTGGGCCTTGATCGAAGCGGTCTTCACCGCTTGGCGGGCGATCCACTTTCGGTACACGGCCTAGCAGGCGCGTTTGCCGAGCCTGTGAGAGCCGCGACTGCAGTCCACGCGGGATGGAGGTCGCGATGCGGACCAGACCAGACGCTTCCCACGTTCGTTCCACCCACACCGCACGGCACCGAGGCGCGGGAGACGAGATCCGTACGAGGCCGTCACACTCGCAGTCAGCACGTCGATCCGTGAGGGAGCGTCACCGGCGCATGGTGGCACACCGCTGCTGCATGGAATTCTGGCCAGTTCCAACCGCGTTTCTACGCCGCCGCCCGGCTTGTCTAAGGCTCCTGGAGCAAATTGCCAGCTACATCTACAACGAGTAGCCCGCGGGTCAGCGCAATGGCCAGTCCGGCACACGGGACGAGCGCCCAGACGTCTCCGACCGGAATCCGGGCTCTGAGGTTCCCTGCGTCGTCCCAAAGCCGGACCGTGCGGTCGATGCTGCCGGAGGCGAGCAGGGTGCGGCCGTCGGCCATCTGGACGGTGCACAGGGCCGCGACCGCGTCGGTGTGGCCGGTGAGGTGGTGTTCCTGGATGCCTGTGGCGGGGTCCCACAGCCTGACCGTCCCGTCGATGCTGCCGGAGGCCAGGAGGGTGCGGCCGTCGGCCATCTGGACGGTGCACAGGGCCGCGACCGCGTCGGTGTGGCCGGTGAGGTGGTGTTCCTGGACGCCTGTTGCCGGGTCCCACAGCCTGACCGTGTTGTCGAAGCTGCCGGAGGCGAGCAGTGTGTAGCCGTCGGGCAACTGGACCGTGCACAAGGCGGTGACCTGGTCGGTGTGGCCGGTGAGGTGGTGTTCTTCGACGCCTGTGGCAAGATCCCACAAGCTCACCCCGTCGGTGCCCCCGGAGGCGAGCAGGGTGCGGCCGTCGGGCATCTGGACCGTGCACAGGGCGCTGACCTGGTCGGTGTGGCCAATGAGGTGGTGTTCTTGGACGCCGGTGACGGGATCCCACCACCTGACGCCGTCGATGCCCCCGGAGGCGAGGAGGGCGCGGCCGTTGGCCACCTGGACCGTGCACAGGGCCCTGACCGCGTCGGTGTGGCCGGTGAGGTGGTGTTCCTGGATGCCTGTGGCGGGATCCCACAGCATGACGGTGCCGTCGGCACCTCCGGAGGCCAAAAGCGTGCGACAGCCCGAGAGCCGCACCAGGCACAAGGCCCTCACCCAGTCAGCGCGGTCAGCGACGTGAAGCTCCTGGGCGCCGCAAGCGTCCCACAGCCGGACTGTGCTGTCGTAACTGGCGGAGGCGAGCAGGGTGCGGCCGTCGGCTATCTGAACCGTGCATAACGCCTTGACCCGGTCGGTGTGGTCGGTGAGGTGGTGTTCCTGGGTGCCGGTGGCGGGATCCCACAGCCGCACCGCGCCGTTGCCGTCGCCAGAAGCAAGCAGGGTGCGGCCGTTGCTCGACCTGACCGTGCCCAGGGCGCTGACCCAGTTGGTGTGGTCGGTGAGCTGGTGTGCTTGGGCGCCGGTGGCGGGATCCCACAGCCGGACCGTGCTGTCGTGACTGGCGGAGGCGAGCAGGGTGCGGCCGTCGGCCGTCTGGACGGTGCACAGGGCGGTGACCCAGTTGGTGTGGTCGGTGAGCTGGTGTGCTTGGGTGCCGGTGGCGGGATCCCACAGCCGGACCGTGCTGTCGTGACTGGCGGAGGCGAGCAGGATGCGGCCGTCGGCCGTCTGGATGGTGCACAGGGCGGTGACAGCGCCCGTGTGGCCGGTGAGATGGTCTACCTGGGTGCCGGTGACGGGATCCCACAGCCGCACGGCGCCGTCATGGCCGGCTGAGGCGAGCAGAGCTCTGCCGTCGGCCACCTGGATCGTGCACAGGGCTTCGATCATGCGGTCGTCGCTGATGAGGTGGTGTTCTTGCGTGCCGGTGGCGGGATCCCACAGCCGCACCGCGCCGACGTCGCTGCCGGAGGCGAGCAGGGTGCGGCCGTCGGCCATCTGAACCGTGCACAAGGACACGATCGCGTCGGTGTGGTCGCCGACGAGGTGGTGTTCTTGGGCGCCGGTGACGGGATCCCACACCCGGACCGTGCCGTCCATACTGGCGGAGGCGAGCAGGGTGCGGCCGTCCGGCACCTGCACAGCACGCAGGGCCACAACCGGGTAGGTGTGGCCGGTGAGGTGGTGTTGCGGGATGCCGGTTGCGGGGTCCCACAGCCGTACCGATCCGTCGTTGCTGCCGGAGGCAAGGAGGTTGCGGCCGTCCGGCAGGTGCACCGTGCACAGGGCTTTCACCCAGTCGGTGTGGCCCTCCAGGACGACTTGCTGTTGGCCGGTCCGGATCGATGCCCATCGTGCGCGGTAGGGGCCTTGGCGGGCACGATAGCTGGATCCCAGGTCATGGATGGTCTCGGTCAGGCTGTAGAGGGCTGCGCGTTCGGCGGGTGGGGCGTCGATGGCGTGGGGTGTCAGGCGTATGAGGCTGGCGCGTTGTCGTGCTGGTGCTGTCGTGGCGGTTGCGGCAGCGGGGATGAGGCGACGGAGGTCGGCGTGGAGGAGGTAGTCGTCCTCGGCCAGGAGAGCGTCGATGGCTTGGCCGCGTTCGGCGTGGCCGGCCAGCGCGCTGAGGAGATAGGCGGGGGCCCGGTCCCAGCCGAGTTCGCGGCCGCTGGCCAGCAGGGCGTGGGTGATGGCGTTCTCGTCGGCGGTGGTGTTGCGGTGGCGGACGAGGGCGTCGCGTAGGGCTTGGTGGAACAGCCGGTAGGCGGGCACCGGCAGGTCGGTGGTGCTGGTTTCGACGAGGAAGTTGGCGGCTGAGGACCGCGCGAAGGCCTCCAGCCCGGCGGTACTGGGGGAGGGGTAGCCCAGGGCGGCGATGACGGCGCGCCAGAGATGGATGGGCATACCCGGGGCTTCGGCGTAGGCGAGGGCTGCGAAGACCGCGGCCGCGGGCACGCCGTCGGTACGGGGCAGCAAGGTCAGATAGTTGTTCAGGGCGGCGTCGACGGTCGGGGTGAAGTGCAGGGCGTCGAGGTCGATCGGATCGCGGCCGTGCATGCCGTGGGCGCGGGCGACCAGACCGGCGATCAGGAAGTTACGGTCGGCCAGCTGCGCGATCCGTTCCGCAACGGGCAGGGCTGCGTCGGTATCGGTGTAGGGGTTTCCGGGTCGCTCGGCGCCCTGGAGCTGCAAGGTGGCCAGGGCGTAGGCGGCGAGGTCGGCCTGGCTGAAGTAGCGGGCGTCGTCCAGGTCGAGCACGTAGGTGTTGCCGAAGTAGTCCAACAGGGGGCCGGCGTCGTCGAGACGGCGGGTCCCGACGACGACGCGCACACCAAGATGGTGGAGGTCGTGGGCGAGCGGCCGGACGATGTCACAGATGATCTGACGGGCGTGCTGAGGACCGACGGCCTCGTCCAAGGCGTCGATGACGACGCTGAAGCTGCCGCGCCGGGACCGCTCGAGGGTTGCGGCGAGGTTCTCGGCGAGCTCGGCCGGCTCCCACGGCAGTCGTGCCGAGGCGGCCCGGGCGATTTCACCGGCGACTTCCAGGGCGGTCTTGCCCTTGGCGTGTACGGCGCAGGCGACCGAGCCTTCCACCGCGCGCACGGCGTCGTCGTCGAAAGGGAGCGACGCGGCGACAGCCGGGTCGGAGGTGGTCACCATGCGGCCGAGGACCGTGGACTTGCCCACGCCGGGGGAGCCGGTCACGACCAGGACCCGGCCGTGGGGCAGCACGCCACTGAGCCAGTCGCGGATCTGTGTCAGGGCGGCGGTGCGCCCGCGGAACCTGAACCCCCGCTCGCTGTCGGTGTGTACGCCCCGAGCCCGGGGGCGCCAGTGCCGCACCGCTTCGGGGTCGGCGTCCAGGCTCCATCCCCACGCGGCAAGCGCGCTTTCCCCGGCAGCCTCGGTGGCCCACTCGGTCAGCAGATGGATCTTTTGCTCGGGCAGGCTCTGCGCGATCGCCTCGATGGTGATCGCACGGGCGTCCCCGTTGCCCTGGGCCTGGCCGACCATACCGACCACCGCCTGGTACTCACCCGACCACAACGCTGCCCCGCTGTAGCCTCGTTTGACGCCATGGCGGGAGTCGGTGTCCAACCGGATCCACCCATAACCGAGTTCCTCGCCGACCGCGCCGTGGGCGGAGTTGCCCAGCATCCCGTCGGGGAACCCGAACGCCCACCATTGGCCCTGACGCGCCATCAGGCTGCCGATGTCGGGCTGCCGCAGCCGAGCCGCGTATCCCTCGGCCACCGGCTCGTCCAGGACGAGCGCCGCAACGTCCCACACATCGTGCTCGGCCATCGGCGGTGCCTGCACGGCGGTGACCCGAATCCGTCGGTACCCGAGCCGCGGTGCCTTGGGGAAGGCCACCCACAACTCGGGCCGCGGTTGTCCCTGCTCGAACACCACATGTGCGCACGTCAGCACACGCTGACCGTCGATGAGGAACCCCGCACCGATCGGCTGACGGTCGCTCTCGGACCGATGGACAGCCGCAACCCAGGCAGCCGAAGCCGGCCGAGGACCGTCACCTGCGGCTGTCATGCCGCGTCCGAGGCAGCTCCAGACCAGGCCAGGCCAGAGTGATCTCGAAGTGCGCTTCCGTCGCGGCCCCGGCGGTCAGCCAGGTCGCCGCGCCCGCCGCCCGCACCCCGAACGTGGCCTCCCCCTGCCCCAGTTGCGGGTCCTTCACGTGCTCCCGCGCGCCTTCCACCGCTGGTGACACCGCATCCAGGACCGGCCCCGCACGGCCGACCGAAGTGACCTGCTGCCACTGCTCGCCCGCCTCGATCTCGAAGCGCACCCGCGTCCCGTCTCGCACGCCGTACGACAGGATCTGTAGCGCCTTCTGCTCACCCATCGTGCTGTCCGTCCCCCTGACTTCAAACACTGCACCGCAGCGTATCCGCGCTCCGGGCCCGGAGTGATGGCAAAAGGGGAAGTGAACCGGAGTCCGCGGACGGTCGAACTGCCCCCGGCCGGAGCTCCGGTCGGTCGTCCGGGTGGCGCTCACCGCGTCGAAGTCTCCGTGCAGGCCGAAAGCGGCTCTGCTGATGAAAGACAGCCTGGAGTCTGTGGTCTCGGTGATCCAGCCCGGGCAGCCGGATGCCGAGGCCGCGTTCGGCACGCTGGACGGCGCGGCGTCAGATGTGGCGACTGGAGCGGGAGTTCGCCGGGGGGCAGGCGCGGAGCCCGGCGCAGCGGTGCCGCGGCCTCGCACTGGAAGCTGGTGCTCGCGTGGCGCTGACGCAGGGGATCGGGCCGAGGGCCTGAAGGAACCGCCGGGCGGCAGTTGCCGCTCAACGGCACAATTCGCACTGAGGGCTGGCCAATCGATAAGGTGCCAGGTCACGACCGCACCCGTTCGAATTCACGGGCCGGTCAGGGCTCTGCCTCATGTGTGGCGCCTCTATGGCTGCCTCGCCGATCCCTGCCTGCCCGGGCCCTGAGACACGGGCGCGATCTTCACGGCGGGGCAGTCGGGCCCAGCCGACGGGTCAGGAGGAACGAGTGGCACAGATCATGGCCGAGGTCTCACGGACGTTCAACGAGTTTCTGCTCTTGCCCAACCGCACCCGGACCGACTGCTCGCCCGCGACGGTCGAGTTGCGTACGCCCCTCGTGCGGCACATTGTCGGCGAGGCATCGGCGATCGAGCTGCACTCCCCGTTCACGTCCGCGATCATGCAGGCCGTCAGCACACCGGAACTCGCGATCGCGCTCGCTCGCAACGGCGGTCTGAGCTTTCTGCACCACAACCAGTCGATCCAGGACCAGGTCGCAGCGGTCTGCCAAGTGAAGAACTTCAAGGCCGGGTTCGTCACCAGCGATACGAATGTGCGGCCTGATGACAGCCTGGATCTTCTGGTCGACATCATGCGCCGCACAGGTCACAGCACTGCCGCAGTCACCCACGACGGGACCGCCACTGGCCGCCTGCTCGGCCTGGTGACATCCCGCGACTTCCACCCCGAACGCCACGACCTGGCCGAACCGGTCAGAGGGCGGATGACTGCCATTGCCGACCTGCCCCACGCAGGGCCTGACACCACCCTTTCCGAGGCCAACGCCCGGCTGTGGGACGAACGGCTGGACTGCCTGCCGGTGCTGGACAGCGACGGCAACCTGCAGTACTTGGTCTTCCGGTCCGACTACACGGACAACAAGAGATTCCCGAACCAGGTCGTGGATGACGCCAAGCGCCTGCGCGTGGGCGCGGGCGTCAACACCCATGACTACCAGGAGCGCATTCCGGCCCTGGTGGAGGCGGGCGCGGACGCGCTCTGCTTCGACTCGTCCGACGGCTACAGCGACTGGCAGGCCCAGGCCCTGACCTGGGTGAAGAAGCACTTCCCCGAGATCCCGGTCGGCGGCGGCAACGTGGTCGACGGCGAGGCGTTCACCTTCCTCGCGGAGGCGGGGGCGGACTTCGTCAAGGTTGGCGTAGGCGGCGGTTCCATCTGTATCACTCGCGACCAGAAGGGCATCGGCCGCGGCCAGGCCAGTGCTGTGCTGGACGTCGCGGCAGCCCGGGACGCCTTCCGCGAGCGCACCGGCGAGTACGTGCCGATCTGCTCCGACGGCGGTCTGGTGCACGACTACCACGTGGCTCTGGCGCTGGCGATGGGAGCCGACTTCGTCATGATGGGACGCTACTTCGCGCGCTTCGACCAGGCAGCCGGCGCGAAGCTGCCCACCCGCGACGGGTTCGTGAAGGAGTACTGGGGCGAGGGCTCGAACCGGGCCCGCAACTGGCAGCGCTACGGCCAGGGCGGTCAAGGGCTGGTCTTCGAGGAAGGCGTGGACGGCTACGTCCCCTACGCCGGCGACCTCAACGAAGGACTCGCCCTGACCATCGCCAAGCTCAAGACCACGATGGTCTCCTGCGGCTCCACCACCCTGCCGGAGTTCCAGTCCACGGCCCGGCTGACCCTCGTCTCAGACCAGAGCTTCCAGGAGAGCCACGCCAACGTCGCCTTGCGGGACACCCCGGCCACAGCATCCTGACAAGCGGGCAAGGCCCGCCGACGGCACTACGGGTCGTAGGGGCACAGTGCACGGTCGGCACAGTCCGGCCCCACCCACCGCCAGCTGCTGCCAGTCATCGAGGTGAGCGGGGATGCCGACAGTCAGCGACGCCTGCGGTATCAGGTCCCGCCGCCACCAGCGAGCGCAGTGCGCGGCCGGCTCGGCCGTGCACTGGTCGACAGTGTGCGCCATGGACGGTGTGAGGGTGTCCGCGAGGTGTTCCAGGAGCCGGTTGAGGGAGGTTTGGCCGTCGTCGACCGGCTGCCTGTTCCTCGTCGGGCAACGGGATCGAGGCTCGCATGCGCTGAAGGCGGTCCTTCGCCCCCGGATCTGGGGTATCTGCCGCTTGCTCTGCCGCAGGCCGCCGTCTGCTGCACCGATACCAGGACCAGCGCGGCCGACTACCGCCACCTGCTCGCTGACGACGCCGGGGGTCGTTCGGGGGCGTTCCCTGGGTTCATGCGTGGTCGCACCGACCCGTGCGAGGCCGAATGCGGAACGCGCCTGAACGTTCCCGAACGCAGATGAATGAGACGGAAACCGAGACGGCCCACCGCAGCCTGACCACTCACGATGATGGGGTGCTCACCAGTCCCGCCACTGATCAGTGAGCTCGTGCCGACCGAGTCCGCGCCTGGCGGTCAGGGCTGCGACGTCGACTCCCTGCTCCGGTGACGGCTGCCCGCCACCTCCGTCTCGAGGGCGACGGTGTCGTCAAGGCCCGCCAGCCGGCACCACTCGTGGTCGTCCGTCCAGAACGTGGGCAGATCCAGTCGCCGGTCGATCAGCGTTCGTAGGCGTAGGCGAGAGGACCCCGATCTGGGAGGCGGTCGCGGCCGCTCGCAGTACGCGTCAGCTGCCCCGAAGGGCGACCGCCAGCGTCAGTTCAAGGACCCGGTGCGGCGATGCGAGGTCCGGGAACAGCTCCCGCAGCTGTGACATCCGGTACCGGACGGTCTGGGGATGGACGAACAACTCCGCCGCCACCTCGTCCCGCCTGCCCTGGTGCAGCAGCCACGCCCGCAAGGTCTCCTCCAACCGGCGTGCGGTTGCGACGGGCAAGGTCCGCAGCGGTGCGAGGGCTCGGGCACGCAGGTCTGCGAGTGCGTCCGCGTCGGCGGTGAGCACCAGCTCGGGCAGGTGGTCCTCGGTGTCGCGAATATCAGAGGAGAGGGACCGGGCGCGTACGGCGCGTGCGTATGAGGCGGACGCTCGAGTCCAGGGCCGGGCCGGGCCGACCACGGCGGTGCGGTCGGTCAGCTGACGCAGGAGATGCGATCGGTCGGCGTCGGGGACGAGCAGCACACCGGTGGCGTCCGGAAGGTCGTCGAGGACCAGGGTGCTCGGGTCGAGCGCGCGGTAGGCGGGCCGGGCCTGGGCGGCGGGCAGCAGGACCGCGGTCAGGGAACCCGGAGGCTGCCACCCCGCCCGTTGCGCGGAGGCCAGCAGCACGTCCGGGCCCGCACCGGCGAGGAGGTCGCGGGCCAGGTGTTCCAGGTGGCGCTCGTGGGCCCGGCCGCGGGCGGCCAGTTCGTCGGCGTGGCCCGCGGCGCTCGCGGCGGAGAGCTCGTCGATGTAGGCGAAGGTCAGCTCGGCGAACTTGGCGACCTCGGCGGCGGGCAGCCCTGCGGGTACGGCACCGTCTGCCAGGCATCGCCAGGCCACGCGGGCGCCGACGCGGTAGGCGCTGAGCAGGGCGTCCATCGAGCGGCCGTCGCGGACCTCGCCGCGGCCCAGCTCGTAGGCCGCGTCACCGCCGTCGACGCCCGTGGCGTTCCCGCTCGCGAGGTCCAGGTAGTGCCCCAGGGCGGTGCGGACGGCTCGGCGGATGGTGGCGCCCATGTGGCCCGTGAGGGCATTGGCGTAGGGCGGGACCTCGTCGATGATCGCCTGGACGACCTCGTCGGCGGTGGCCTTCAGCGCGGCCCGAAGTGCTGTGACCGTCGTCTCATCCAGGGCCAGTTCACTGGCCCTCCGCATCACGTGGCTCACGTTTTATTCCCTGCGAACAATTCAGCCGATCAGATTTACGTCCTGCGGTCAGGACTTTACGCCCTGAGGCGCAGCAAGCTGGAGCCATGACGAGTACAGCCCTCCGCAGCAGGGCGTGGAAACTACTGGAGATGGTCACCACGCCGCTGCTGCCGTCTGACTACCTCGACCTGGTCAGCCCGCTGCGTGCGGGCGCTGACCTGCGGGGACGCATCGAGGCCGTGCACCCCGAGACGGGCGACGCCGCGACCATCGTGATCAGACCGGGACGGGGCTGGCGCGGCCACACAGCCGGCCAGTACGTGCGCATCGGCGTGGACGTCGACGGCGTGCGCCTGTGGCGTGCCTACTCGCTCACCTCACCGACCAGCCGCAAGGACGGCCGCGTCACGATCACCGTGAAGGCGATCCCGGACGGCAAAGTCAGCAACCACCTGGTCCGCAGGGCGACACCGGGCACGCTGATCCAGCTCGACCAGGCGACCGGTGACTTCGTGCTGCCGAAGGCCAAGCCCGCCAAGGTGCTCTACCTGACGGCCGGCAGCGGCATCACCCCCGTCATGGGCATGCTGCGCGACACCGCATTCGACGATGTCGTCATGGTCCACTGCGCGCCACAGCCGCACGACGTGATCTTCCGCAACGAGCTGCACGACCTGGTCGCGGAGAAGAAGCTGCAGCTCACCGAGGTGCACACCGACACGGACGGCATGCTCGACATCGCCCGTCTCGACGAACTCGTACCCGACTGGGCCGAGCGTGAGACCTGGGCCTGCGGGCCCACGGGCCTGCTCGACGCCGCCGAAAAGCACTGGGCCGAGCACGGCGTCCCAGAGCGCCTGCACACCGAACGCTTCCGCCCCAGCATCGTCGTCGCCGGCGACGGCGGCGAGGTCACGTTCAGCACCACCGGCAAGACCGCCGACGCGGACGGCACCACGCCGCTGCTGGACGTCGGCGAAGAGGCCGGAGTGCTTATGCCCTCCGGGTGCCGCATGGGCATCTGCTTCAGCTGCACCACACCGCTCAAGGCGGGCGCCGTCCGTGACCTGCGCACCGGTGAGATCACCGAGGCCGAACCGGGCGTCCTCATCCAGACCTGCGTGTCCGCCGCCGCGGGCCCCTGCGACATCGAACGCTAGGAGCACCTTGACCGCCATCGACCCCACCGCCCACCTGACCGCGGAGCAGATCGAGGAGCTCGGCCGCGAGCTGGACGCGATCCGCGATGAGGTGATCGCCAGCCGCGGCGAGAAAGACGCCGCCTACATCCGCAAGGTGATCTCGGCGCAGCGCAAGCTCGAGCTGGCCAGCAGGGGCGTGCTGTTGTTCTCGTTCTTCCCGCCCGCGTGGCTGATCGGCACCGCCGGACTGTCCGTGGCGAAGATCATGGACAACATGGAGATCGGTCACAACATCCTGCACGGCCAGTGGGACTGGATGCGCGACCCGAAGATCCACTCCACCACCTGGGATTGGGATCACGTCTCGCCGGCCGACCAGTGGAAGCACTCGCACAACGAGCTGCACCACAAGTACACCAACGTGCTCGGCAAGGACAACGACCTCGGCTACGGCATCATGCGCGTCGACGAGGACCAGAAATGGCACCCGTTCCACCTCGGCCAGCCGCTGTGGAATTTCCTCAACGCCTGCTTCTTCGAATACGGCATCGCAGCGTACGACCTGGAACTCGGCGCGAACCTGTCCAAGCACCGCCGCAAGAACCCAGAGTTCCGCGCGCGGGCCAAGGCCGTGGGCCGCAAGATCCGCAAGCAGGTCCTCAAGGACTACGTGATCCACCCGCTGCTGTCGGGCCCCTCGTTCCTCACCACACTCGCCGCCACGTTCACCGCCAACCTGGTCCGCAACATCTGGTCCCACTCGGTGATCATGTGCGGGCACTTCCCCGAGGGCGTGCAGGTCTTCGAGCGCCGGTCGATCAAGGGCGAGACGCGCGGTGAGTGGTACCTGCGCCAGATGATGGGCTCGGCGAACATCAGCGGCAGCAAGGCCATGCACTTCATGACCGGCAACCTCTCGCACCAGATCGAGCACCACCTCTTCCCGGACCTGCCCAGCAACCGGTACGCCGAGGTCGCGGTGAAGGTGCGCGCACTGTTCGAGAAGTACGAGCTGGAGTACGTCACCGGGCCGCTGCCCAAGCAGGTGTTCTCCGCGTGGCACAAGGTCGTCCGGCTCTCGCTGCCGAACAAGAAGCCCAAGGTCAAGACACCGAACCGCGAGCAGGAGGTCCTCGCGGCCTGATTCTCGGTATCGGTTTGAGATCCTTCGGCCGTACCGGTGGCACCGCCGGGTTCGGTCAGGTCCCTTGCGGTCGGTGGGGGCCCGCGACATCAGACCGTACGACACGTGATCCGGGCAGCCCGGTCTCTAGCTGCGCTGCCCGGACGTGCGCCGGGAGCTCAGCATGTGATGTGACGTGGACACGTCCGGAACCGATGCCCGCCCGCTGCCCCGGTGTCCGACCCTGCGCTGGTGGCGGGCGCTGGTCTCCGTAGACGTGGGCTGAGTTGTGCTGCACTCACGGCGGGCCACGAGCCTGGCGGTGTCGTTCCTGGAGATCGAATCGGGGAGCAGCGGCTGGCGTTGTGGACGCAGACGAATCAGCGCAGAGGGCCTGCCGGACATCGCTGGTCTCCCGGCCGTGTACGAGCACGGCATCGCCTCCGGGTGCCAGAGGAACCCTGCCTTTCTCAACCGCGGCACCACCGGCGGGCGGGGCGACGTCACGCAGGGACGCCGAGCGGCGGGTGCTCGAGCACGCGGGGCTTGTACTCGACCAGCTGGATACGGCTGTCGAAGGTGCGGTGCTCGATCATCTCGAGGGCCACGTCCGGATAGCCGTCGTAGATGCGTTCCTCGCCCGTGGCGCCGGTGATCACCGGGAACATCACGACCCGGAAGCGGTCGACGAGTCCGGCTCGTAGCAGGGACCGGCACAGGCTGAGGCTGCCGATCGTGCTGAGGAGCCCCGAACTACTGGACTTCATGGCGCGGACAGCTTCGACGGCGTCGTCGCGGACGAGCGTTGAGTTGGCCCACGTCAGTGGCTCCTGGAGTGAGGAGGAGAACACCACCTTGGACGCTTGCGTGAGCTCGTCGACGGACGCCTCTTCCTCGGGCCTGAACTCGTCTTGTCCATCGGGGACCTCACCTGCGGCGAAGCCCGACATCAGGCGGTAGGTGTTCGCTCCCATCAGGTAAGTGGCCTCGGGCTGCTCACCGAGCCATGCGAGGTACTCCGGGCCTTCCAGGCCCCAGAACCCGGGCCATCCCTCTCCCGATGCGTAGCCGTCGAGGGAGGTGATGAAGTCGACGAGAAGCTCCGACATGGCGCTGTCCTTTCCTGGGGTGTCACGAGCTTGGACCGCCCGGGAGCCACAAACTCATCGGCCGCGCCGTGGAGTAACGAGAAACCTCATGACGCTGCAGCCGATCAGGTCGACGGAGCGGCACTGCCTGGATGACCCGACTAGCACAGGCACCGAGCTGGCAGGCCCCTGCCTCATGGCCGCGTCGAGCTCTGTGCGACGCCGTACCTGTCACCGAGGCCGCCGGTCCGACGCAGCCACTGGAGGCGAGTGCAGGGCATCCCGACATCACACGCGCACCCGATGCCGGCGGTCAGCCCCCGGTCCTCGCGTACCTTCCCCCGCACCCACCCCGAAGGCCAGTGCTCCCAGAGGACCTCGCGGACCGCCGACGTCCCTGACGGCGGCAGCTGCTTGGTGGCGACGTGGTCGTCGTCGATGCCACAGATATCCGGGTCCGCGGCCGCTCCCGCTGCCGTGTCTCCATGACGACGGCCGGCGCGATGGCCGCATGAGCTTTGCCTGGGCCGACTACCGCGACCTGCTCCTGTCCGTGCATCAGCAGCTCGGCAGGCCGTGCTCATCTGGGACAGAACCTCATCGTTCATTTCGCCTACGGGATACGGCAGTTCATCGCCCGGCTGGACTGGCTGACCGTCTACCAGCTGCCTTCCTACGCGCCCGGCCTCAGCCCGGTCGAGGGCATCTGGTCACTGCAGCGGTGCGGTTGGCTGTCCAACACTGCATTCACCACTCCCGAGCACCTCATCCAGACCATCCGCCACGGCATGAGGAGGATCCAGTGCCGCCCCCACTTCATCGGCGGATGCCTTGAGTTCAGGCTCAGTAACAAGATGTCCCGCGGACTGACGGGAGAATCCGCGCCAACCTGGCAAATCCGAAACGGACATGACCGCCCACAACAGCCTGAGCGTTGATCAGATGCTCCCTTGCTGAACCGTGCGCGATTGCGATCTTCACGGGCATCGGTAACCGGCGCCCAATGCGCCTTGCTGTACGCCCGTGAAGAGTTCGCCGAGAAGCCCCTGGTAGCCACTGGCTGATGCTGCTACGAGCGACTCATCCGCCTCACCGCGAAGGCCAGGGGCCTATTGCCCGGATTTCGCCCGTGCTTGCATGCGTTGGAACACGGTCACCGGGTCTCCTTCGAATTGCCAGGGCCAGTGGGTGACAGCTGAGCCGATTGCCTGGAAGGCGGGATGGGCATCACGGCGGCGGTTGGTTGCCATGAGGGCGTAGGCGAGGGTGTTGAGGTCGGCGAGGGCAGCTGCGTGGTTGAAGAAGGACGGCCGGGCCCAGTGTTGTGCGGCGCGGTCGAGCGTGTCATTGACCTGTCTATCGGTCCAGAAATTGCGTGCCATGAGGCCTTCGACGCCTCCCCGGGCCTGTATCGACTGGTAATGCAGTACCTGGGAGGTCAGCTCCGTTGCTACGCAGGGCGCGTTTGCGGGAACGCGAGCACGGAGAGAGTCGACGAATTCCAGTACCTGAAGCCGCGAACCGCCCTCGTCCGGTGTCAGGTAGCGCATCATGCTCAGGTAGGCCTCCCGGTTCCAGCGGTCGCGCAGCACCACCTCGTTCCACACCTGGAAGACGTCTGCAGGGGCGTGGCGCTCCAAGCGGCCCATCTCCAGCAGGACGATCCAGGGCGTGGGGTCCTGGGGGGCGAGATCCGCAGCGCGAAGGCAGTCGGTTCTGGCCCTGGAGACGCCTTCCGAATTGCCTGTCGTGCGGGCCCGGCAGAGTGTGGACCAGGCATGCAGGATCAGGGCGGTGGCATTGTCCGGATTCGTCCTGGCCCACTCCGAGGGCACGGGGGACTTGGACAGAAAGCGTGCCAGAACGGCCAGCCGGAAGGATCTGCGGTCCCAGTCCTGGGGTGTGGGTGTCAGGAAATTCTCGACCTGCGCCACGCAAACGTCTGTGCGCCCCATCGCAACCGTTTCCATCGTGGCGCGCAGCGACTTGAGGAGTTTCCCGAGGCGCACATCGTCAAGCTCCAGCGTGATGGCTGGGGTTCCCTTGCGGCTAATAGAAAAGAATGACATGCAGGCAGGTTAGGAAGACTCATGTATCAGGCAATACATTCCTGGTGATCGTTACATGATAGCCATGCTGTGCCCCGTTACCGTTCCGTATGGCGGGATTCTGTGGGCCCTGTGCGGGGGACTCTATGTTCTTCGTTAAGCAAGTCGTGGGGTTCTCGGTTCGCAGTGGGTTCCCTCGGGGAGCAGTCGTCGACCAGGCAGAGAAGTGCCTCCGCCTCACGATCAAGACCGTCAGCCGGCCCAAGGACGCCACCGGATTCGTAGTCCTGCCCCGCCACTGGGTCGTCGAACGTAGTCCGTGCGCCACGAGGCGCTCTGTCTGTATCCCCGGCTCAGCCGGGAGGAACTCGGAAGGAGGTTCCTGGGCCAATGACTTACCTGATGCCGAAAGGTAGAGGGGACAAAAGCATGTCAGGAAACCAGTGACCGGGCCCAGTTGTCAGGGACGGTGTGCTGGGTGGCCCGCGCGATATGGCGAAGACTGAATTGTTTGAAGCCCAATCTCCAGCAGATGCAAGTTCCCATCCGCCGGAAAGACAGCTGTAACCGGCGCCGCGTTCTGCACCAGGTTTCTATTGTTGGCCGGTGCACCTCCGGAGCGCGGAGCGATGTCCAGTGAGGGCATTCAAGGAGATGAGTGGGACGCCTACGTCGCGCTATGACGTACAGCAGAGACGAACGTGGGATCGCCTACGGGACGCGAGTCCTATGGCGACGGAGGCCCCGTAGTAGTCGCCGGAGTCACGCCCGGCCAGGGAGGACGGGAAAGCCGTCCGCAGGGCGAAGGGGGCCAGGTGATTCGGACACCGGAAGATCCGGGAGGTATGCGAAATGCAGAGCGCCACAACGGTGCTGGGTGTCCTGCGTGAACGCGGCAGGCGTCGCCTGTCGTCGGCCAGGGGTTGCCTGTGTGGTTCTTGCGCTGCCGAGCCGGTCTCCGGAGCCAAACTGTCCGTGACGGCCAAGTACCGTGTGCGCCAAGGCCGTTACCAGCAGCTCTGCTCACACTCGGTGCCGCAGCAGCGGCCTTCGCGCCGCCCGCCACGGGCCAGCGTGTCCGGCGCGGTGAGCCGTCCGCCCTGAAGCGGGCCGTCTGCTCGGGTCAGGGTGGAGGTGGTCGGGCCGGGCAGGCGCGTCCGGGTCGACTTGTGCGTGGTTTATCGGTCGGTCTTTGTGCGCGGGCGGTGGGTGAAGGCGTTGCGGTAGGCGGTTGGGGTCATGCCGATGTGGCGGCTCAGGTGCTGGCGGAGGGACTCGCCGGAGCCGAGGCCGCTGCGGCTGGCTATGTGGTCGACGGTGAGGTCGGTGGTCTCCAGCAGTTCGCGGGCCCGTAGCAGTCGCTGTTGGAGTAGCCATTGGAACGGGGTCACGCCGGTCTCGGTGGTGAAGCGGCGGGTCAGGGTCCTCACGCTGATCTTGGCCTGGCCGGCCAGGTCGTGCAGTGAGATCGGCTGGTCCAGGTGCTGTAGTGCCCAGGTGCGGGCCGCGTCCAAGGGGGAGTCGGTCTCGGCCGGTAGCGGGGTCTGGACGAACTGCGCCTGCCCGCCGTGGCGCACGGGGGTGACGACGGCGGCGCGGGCGGCTGTGTTGGCTGTGGCCGCGCCGTAGTCGCGGCTGATCAGGTGCAGGCACAGGTCGATCCCGGCGGCGGAGCCCGCACCGGTGATGATTTGACCGTCGTCGGCGAACAGCCGGTCGGCATCCACGTGAACTGCGGGGAAGGCGCGCTGCAGTTCTTCGGCAAGTGCCCAGTGGGTGGTGGCGACACGCCCGTTGAGGAGTCCGGCCTGGGCGAGGACGAAGGCGCCGCTGCAGATGGAGGCGATGCGCCTGCCCGCGGCGGCCGCCTGTCGCAGGGCGTCCAGTGCGGCCGGCTCGGCGTCGTGTCGGCTGGCAGTCGAGGGAACGATCACCGTGTCCGCCGCCGTGACCGCCTCAAGGCCGTGCCGGATCACCACCTCGATCCCGCCGGAGGCGGCGATGGTGCCGGGCGCGGCAGTGCACACCGTGACCTCGTAGCCGGGGCGTCCCTTGAGTTCGGCGGCGCCGAGCAATGTCGAGGGCATGGACAGGTCGAAGGGCTTGACCGCGGGGACGGCCAGGACAGCGACACGATGCATGGCTAGATCCTTGGGCCTCGTGGCTTTCAGGCCACTGACCCTACCGTGCGTCCGCACGGCACAGTTGGGTGAGCGGTCGGGCCCCCGCGAACCGCGTTTCCCTCTTCAGGGAAGCGTTCCATTTCTGAGGGATGCGGAGACAAACGTCATGGCTGACACAGTCGTCATCGGGGCAGGCGCGACCGGGGTCGCGACCGCCAGGCGCCTGGCCGACAGCGGCAAGCGGGTCCGCCTCATTACCCGCAAGGGCAGTGGCCCTGACCACCCCGGCATCGAACGGATCGCCCTGGACGCGGGCCGCACTGACGAACTGGCCGAGGCACTGGCCGGAGCGACCACGGTCTACAACGCCGCTATGACCGCCTACCACACCTGGCCAGAGACCATGCCGCCGTTGTTCGCCTCGATCCTCGCTGCGGCCGAGCGGAGCGAGACCGACTACGTGATGCTCGGCAACCACTACGGCTATCAGCAGACTGCTGCGCCGGTCACCGAGCGCACCCCGATGGCCCCGCACACCCGGAAAGGCCGGGTGAGGGCCGAGCTGTGGCGGCAGGCCAAGCATGCCCACGACGAAGGGCGGCTGCGGGTCACCGAAGTGCGAGCCGGCCAGTACGTGGGTCCAGGCGCAGTCTCAGCGTTCACGCTGCTGGTGGCGCCTCGGGTCCGCGAAGGTGAACTGGCTCTCGTCCATGGCAACCCCGATGCGGCGCATTCGTTTTCGTACACCGAGGACGTCGCAGCGGCGTTGGTGGCCGTCAGCGGCGACGAGCGGGCCTGGGGACGGGCCTGGCACGCGCCGGTCATAACCACGACCCTGCGCCAGGCCGCGACCGACTTCGCCGCACTCCACCAAGCGCCCGAACCGCGGTTGGAGCCGCTCACCGAACGGGATGTGGCGCTGCTGTCCTTCACCGATCCAATCTGGCGGGAGTTCGCCGAGATGAGCTACATGTCCGAGCGTCCATTCATCGTGGACGACAGCGACATCCGCGACACCTTCGGACTCAAGCCCTCAACGCTCCGCGAAGCGCTGGCGGCCTAATACGGCGGTGGGCGGGCCGGGACTCCCGGCCCGCCCGCGCCTGGACCGGACGGTGCGCGCGATGGCGTCGGTGGGGTGGAGAATCCCGGGGTCGGCGCACGCCGGCCTCGGCCATCTCCGCGTACGCCATGGCGGCCGGCGTCATCTCCCATGCGACCAGGGCCAGCAGCAGGATCACCTCGTCGCGGTCCTGCCACGCATCACAGCGCATGGCCGCCGTCTCCGCGGCGAACATCAGGTCCGCGGTGGCCAGCTTGCCGCGGCGTACTGCCACCTCCCGGTGCAAAGACGGAAGGCCCTGCTGGTACATCGCGTCCGCCTCGCCCAGAAGCAGCACCAGGTCCGGCAATGGTTGGTCAAGGCAGGCGCAGCGAGGCACTCGCCTTGAGGATCCGGACGGAAGCGTCCACGAGCATCACCGCCACCGGACCACACTGATCAAGATTCCCTTCCAAATCACCGACTCGGACGGCACGCTGAGGTCACCGAGTCGAGACGTACGCCGGCAAGTACTGCAGCCGTAGTTGTGCTGTGGTGCTCGTGTGCGGTCGCACCCTGGCAGCATTGCCGAGGTGCGTCAGTCGAGCCCCAGCGCCGCCTTGGCAGATGAATGGAGCCGGTCGAGCTTGCCGACCAACCCGTTCCGCGTATTCCTCGGCAGGAAGCCAGGCCGCCGCCCGCGCTGTTCAGCGGTGAACCGGTCGATCTTCTGCCTCGCGAGCTGGTACGTATGGGTCAGCTCGACCAGCGCTGCTGCGCGGGCCGTGGCATCCAACGGCATGCCGTCACGGTGCTGCTCCACGATGCTCTGGAACTGCCTCTTGGCGTCTGTGAGGTTCATCGCGTCGGACCTCCGGGGCTGTGACGGCGTCGGAAGGGAGCGCCGGGAGCGATGGCAGTGTAGACGTGTATCCGCGGTTATAGGGGGTCGGCGGCGGTAGTGGCTGGGGCGGGCTCGGTGCTGGTGTCGGCGGCGCCGGCGCGACCAGTGCAAGATGTCCCCGGCTTCGTGGCGGACGGTGTGGGTGAATCTGATCAGCAGGCGGCGCATCTCGTTCACGCTCAGCCGAGGCGATGCACGTCGAGGTCCGCGGTACGGCAGCTGGGGCGGCGGGTCCGGACTGTGGAGCCGTCCGAGCCGGATACGCAGCTCCTGCCTGCGGTTTCCCGCCGATACGCCCAGAGCGGGGCGGCGGGTGTTGTGCCATATTGGGTTCGCCCAGGTGGAGGCCGGTGCCGCGCCCGGCTTGCGGATGACGTTCGGGCCCGAGAACGAGGTGTTGCCGGGTGGTCAGGCGATGAAGTCGTGGAGGGCAGGCGGTGGAGCGGTCGTCTCGACGGATCCGATGTAGATCACGGCCTCCTCGAACTGGAAGTAGGAGAGCCCTTCGTGGCGTGGGCCGATGACGAGAAGGTTGTTCCCGCGGCGCCAGGCGGCGTGCCGCCAGTGGCCGGGGCCCATGGCAAGGGTGCCGCCTTCGGACCTGAGGTCGCGCTCTGGGGGACCGAGCCGCTGGGTGAAGCCGGCAATCGCGGCGTCGATCTGCGCGTCGAACACTTCCCGTCCGGCGTTCTCGTGGCTGGACCAGCCGGGCAACGTGCCCCAGAAGTCCTCGCCCCAGTCTTCGCCGCCAACCCAGTAGAAGTGGGCGAACGACAGGGCGAGGTCGTCCCCGAGGTAGGCGAGATGACCTTCGGCGGTGACGAGAGTGTCTTCCAACGGCAAGCCGTCACCTTCACACCAGCCCAGACGCCGCGTTGCCGCCTCAAGGACTGTTGGGTCGTCCCACGGCAGTTCCGCCAGGCCGACGATCTGCTCCATCAAGAGGGGCGTGACGGGGCAGGCGGCGACGTGGTCGGCGATCAGGTCCTCGTCTGTCATGACAGAACGGTATCCAGGCCCCGTGACGACATCGACGCCCACCCCCACCTGACCTCCAGCCGGTCCGAGGGAGGCATGGCGTGAGTCCTGGGCCGGATCCGCAGGAGGAGTTGTGCGTCACGCTGCGGACGGCTGCCGACCGTTTGCCGGCCGGGATCCCGCCGCAAATCCTCGGGCAAGCTCACCATCCTTGAACTGGCCGAGGAATCCAAGGGAGAAGCGGCAGCTGATGGAACTGGTGAACAGCTACGCGGTCATGATCGAGCGGCTGGTGAGAGAACGGGTCGAGGTCCAGGTGGAACGGGATGAGGCCTTCAACGCGAGGGATGCCGCCCTGAGAGTCACTGCCTTGCCCACCACTTCACTGCAGCAGCGGGCTGCTTGCTCCGGCGGTCGGGCCTGCCGCGGGTACAGCGGTGACGAGCCGCCGCGGCAAGACGCGCCTCCGAACGGGGTTGGCAGTTCGCATGGCGAGTTGTGAGGCGACCTTTCCAGGCTGCACCGGCATGAAGGGGGCGGCGTCCGGCGACCACTTCACGACGACAGGTGTGGGAGAGCGCGGGTGGAGCCCTACAGCAGGCACGGCAAGTTGGTGCGGGACCGGAATTGCGCGGATCATCTGGCAAACCGGGCCGAGCCGGTCACCGACACCGCTGGCCGGGAGGAATGCCGCAGCCGGCTGAGGGACAAGCCCGGCGAGGAGGTGGCAGAGTTCCTTGACGCGGACGAGGACTCGGCGCCGGAGGAGCTCGCGGAGGTGCTGGAGGTCGTGCGCGCTCGCTGCGGACTTGGGGGTTGACGCGAATCGGCTGGAGATGATTCGTGAGGCCAATGCGGGTGAGCGGGGCGGCTTCGCCGACCGGATCGTCTGGACGGACAACCGCTGACCGCCGCCGTGTCGGCGGTCAGTCGCTACACGACTTTGTGCACAACTGCGTACGCTGCTGGGGACGTTGGTTGGCACGCGGCTGCCCAAAGCGGCGGTGATCGTCACCACAACCGTGCGCAGTCCGGTCACGCGAGCTCCAGCCGCCTTGTACTACGCCGCCTTCCTGGCCACGTCCGATCGCCAGGCCGTCACCGCCTTCGCCGAGCAACTGCCGGTCCCGGAAGGACTGCTGGCCGAGCAGCCGGTTGCCACTATCATCAACGGCCTGCGCCTGGCCTGCGAGTGCGGCAACAGACTGTGGGCGATGTAGTGGTCAGCGAGGACGTCGCAGAGGCCCTGTGCGCCCAGTGGGAGGCGGCCGTCCAGGCCCGACCGGACGGGGCCGTGGGCCCCATCGGCCGGGCCATCAAGGCAGAAGCGGCCCCACCGCGCGAGCTCGCTCCCTGGGAAGTGATCGCGAACGATCTCACGGACGCCGTCAAGGACGACACGATGCTGCCCGGCGAGGACGTCCCCACCGTCGGCGACATCCCCGAGGCCCACGGCGTCTCGGTCGGCACCGCTCACTGAGCCTTCACCCAGCTCAAGAAGGACGGCCTCATCGAGGTCAGCCGGGGCCGCCGAGCCGTCGTCCGCCAGCTCCAGGGGGAGGCTCCGATGCCGCCCAACCTCCGTACTCTCTCCCCAGCCCTCACCTGGTCCGCGTACCGTGAATCACGGGACCCGCGACGACTGCCGGCGGCCCAGGCGATGAGCGAGCGCTTGGACCATCGAGACGATCTGCGAGGGGCTCTGCGGCCCCGCCGCCAAGCAGCGGTTCCTCGGTGAGATCAACCGCGCTCAGGTCCACGAGGGCGTCACGGTCTTCGCCAAGTGGCAGCAGATCGCCTCCGACGTCACAGCCGCCGCCGAACGCGGACGCGAGCTCGCCAGGGCCGAGGCCGCCGCCCGAGCTCGCGGCGTCGCCTGATGACCTACCGCCTCAAGTACGGCAATGGCACGGACGCGGTGCACGACGCGATGCCGTCTGCCGAGAGCGAGCAACGGGCGCTGGCTCTGGCGGGCGGCCTGCGAGGACCCGATCGGCACGACCGAGGTGTACGGCGAGGACGACGGGGTGGTGCGGATGCTCGTCACCGAGCACGCCATCGCGGTACTCCTGGCTGGACAGGTCACCAGGACACTGACCGTGCTGCTGCTGAGCTGCACGGCTGGCGTGACGGCCGTTCGGTTGGCAGCCATCAGCTTGGGAAGCTGCGGATATTGAGGCCCCGTCGTAGGCGGTGACCCGCTCGAACGGCCGGTTCGTGGCCTCTGAGGGCTCGGCGGTCTTCACAGTGATTCCCTGCCGTTTCCCGCTCGATCTGGTGCGCTTGTGGTGCGGCCACTGTCGGCGTGGACTCCTACAAACCGGCGTGTCTGCAAGTGCCTCAGAGGTGTTGCTTGGCTGCTGTGACCAGTCGGCTGATGTCGTCACGGGTCCGTACCCTGGCCTCGTCGAGTTCGGTTCTGCTGTCTGTCTTGGACAACGCGGCAACGACTGCGAGCACGTCCTCCGCGGCCCGGCTCAGCGTCTCGTCATCGGTGAGCATCTGCACTCTGAACAGTGCCTCTTGGGCGTTGGAGCGTAGGTCGTAGGCACGGATCCGCACGGTCTCGGGGTCTTCCGGTGGTGGCTGATCGTGCTCGCAGAACCAGAGGTGCACCAGGCAGCGGCGGTAGTTGAGCAGCGCGCCGGCGTAGGCGGAGTAGGCATCGAGTCGTTCCTGCCTGAGCTTCTCGCGACGGGTGAACTGGTGGCTTCGATCGGCGGTGCGCTGCTGGAACGCCAGGGTGATCCCGGAACCGAGCAGCGTGCCCAGGACGGCTATGCCGCTGGCGATGATGGTCTCCACATACGAAGCTGATCATGCATCACCGTCATCCGTGCGCCGATGTCCAACTCGGATACCAACACGTTCTCCAACTGCGGTGGTGCCTTGTAGGGCCGCGTACAGTGCCGTTCACCAGCGTTCATGCAGGGTCGGCTGCCTGGGACAAGTAGGCTTCTGGATTTCGTCCGAATGGGCGTGAACCAGGCTGAATGAGACGGGCTGGACGGGCATCAGTGTCTAGGTCTGATCGGTTGTCTGTTGTACGGCTTGACGGGGCGGCAGGTTCGGGCTCTTTGAGGTCAAGGTGGCTCGGGGGCCCGGTAGGTGAGGGAGACTCCGCGCGTCTTGTCTCGGGCGGCGGGCAGCAGCCGTTCCCCGTCGACGATGAGCCGGTGTGCGCGGGCGGTATCAACGAGGTTGAGAAGGGCTTGGCCGGAGTCCACGGCGAGGTCGACGTCGGACACCAGGCGCACCAACTGGGCCGGTTAGACCTGGCGTCGTTGAGGTGCTTCTCTGCCGCCGCCAGAGCTCGCAGTACGGCACGTAGTTCGCAGTGTGCGTCCCTATTCGATGACGTACAGGTCGATGCCGCGCTCGTGCAGGTCGGCGCCGGGGGTGACGAGGCTCGCGACGTTGTCGACGCCGCTGTCCGCGAGCAGATCAGCCCTTCGCTTCGCGGACGTCCTGCCCCTGCTCGGCGAACGCCTTGAAGTCCTGCATGTGCTGGTGCGACTGCTTGCGGAAGGCGCCAGGCATCAGGAGCCCCACCAGCCGCATCGGCAACCCGCTGAATCGGTACTCGTTCTCGCTCACCCAGAGTGTCGTCTCGGGACCGGCCTCGGTCAGCTGGTCGCGCACGGCGCTCCACATGCCCTCGCTGACGATCTCGCGGTCGAAGTGAACGACGCTCCCTTTAGGGATCCCGTGCAGGTCTGCCGGGTCCCGGCGCGTGATCGTCTCGGTGCACTCGATCCTCCGCTGCCCCATCTGCATCACGACCCGCGACGTGGTACCAACCTGCCCGTGCACCCCGCTCAGCGGCTCGTGCAGCACCAGGCCCCGCAGCCACTTCGGCAGGTGCGCCGGGTCGGCGAGCAGCTGGACCACCCTCTCCCGAGGCAGGGCGATCTCGATCGAGACGGTGTACTTCATGGGTAGAGCCCTCCAGGTTCCTGAGCGAACGGGCAACTCTAGTCAGCAGCGTCCAGTGCTCGACCAACTCGTCCATGCCCAACGGCGTACGGGCCACAATGGCCGATCGTCCTCGCGGGGCGTCACACACCGCAGCCGTAACAACGTCCGGCTCACCTGCACGAGGGATGTCCGGACAAGATCACCGCCGTTTGCGGTGGCGGGCGTGCTCCGTTCAGGGGGAATCGTCGGTCTGCGGCGCAGAGTGCAGCTGTTCCCGGGCGGCGTCGTATCGCTCTCGCGACCGGCGGGTGTCCGGCTCCTGCGGCCCGAGTTCCCGCTCCCGCTGGGCGAGCGTGCGCTGGTGCAGCGCAACGGCTTCGGACACTCGGCCCGCGGCGAGATAGGAGTCGGCCAGATTGGACTGGGACCGAAGCGTGTCGCGGTGCCCGGGTCCCAGGACCCGCCTGCGGTCCGCGACGCTCTGTTCCTGCGCGGCGATGGCTTCCTCGTAGCGCCGCGCGTCGTGGTGGGTGTTGGCGATGTTGTGCAGGCACCGCAAGGTGTCCGGGTGGTCCGGTCCCAGTACGGCTGTGCGGCGCTCGAGGACCTGCTCGTGCAGGTCCAGCGCCTCATCGAGCCTGCCTGCCTGCTTGTAGGCGAGTGCGAGGTTGTGCATCGACCACAGCACGTCGGTGTGATCGTCGCCGAGGGCCGCGGCACGGTCACGCAGGATGGCCTGGTGCTGGACGATGGCCTCGTCGGTTCGTCCCATGGCCTTGCAGGTGATGGCCAGCGCCTCCCGCGTCTGCAGGGTGAGCCGGTGCGCCGCGCCGTGCAGCCTCAACCGGGCGTCCAGCGTCACAAAGTGGACGTCGAGCGCCTCCTGCAGACTGCCGAGGGCGCGGAGCGCCTCTCCCAGCCGGTGGCGGGAGGCG
This sequence comes from Streptomyces cinnabarinus, assembly GCF_027270315.1. Classification (NCBI taxonomy): domain Bacteria; kingdom Bacillati; phylum Actinomycetota; class Actinomycetes; order Kitasatosporales; family Streptomycetaceae; genus Streptomyces; species Streptomyces cinnabarinus. The sequence continues at coordinate 9,300,898 of NZ_CP114413.1, forward strand.
AGGGTGTCGGCGTGCCCCTCTCCCAGTGCCGTCGTGCGCCGCTCGGCCGCCCGCGCCAGAGTGCCACGCGCCTGGCCGGTCCACCCCTGGGCCAGCATGAACGTCCCCACGCCGTGCAGTGCACCTGCGAGCTCGGCGACCGCTTGCCTCGGCACACCACTGACCGAGTCGACGAAGGCGTCCAGGGCCTCGGCGTGCGGGATCAGGCCGACCCATTGCGGCCAGTCCGCGACCGTCGAGAACGGGTCCTCGGGAAGGGCGGACCTGAGCAGCTCGCAGGCCATGGCCACTTCCCCGCCGGCCACCGTCATGCCCGACCGGAGCAGCCGTCGCAGGAGCTGGTGGACGCTCACGCTTGCGTGGTCCGCAGTGATCAGCGAATAGGCACGCAGGAGTTCGATGTCGGAGCGGTGGCGTAGCGACGTCTGAGGTTGCGGCGTCAGCAAGCCGAGCGGGATGGGCTCTGGCGCATAGCAGCAGACCGCCTTGAGGAGGCGCACGGCGCTCGGCCGTAACGCAGCCACGGCGTCGACGCTCAGGCCAAGGCTTCGCGCCGTGTTGCGGCGGTGCACGTCCGTCCACGCCGGTGAGGCAAGGAGTTCGCCAGGCTCGGCGTCGAGCAGCCGCTGATAGCTCTCGCAGGACAAGCCCTGTTCGCGCATGTAGGCCGCGGCCTGCTGGAGGGCGAGGGGGAGCCCTCCCAGGTCCGCCGCCAGCCGGTGGGCACCGTCGTCCGCGTCCAGGCCGGTGTGTCCGGAAAGCCACGCCGCGCCAACGGGGGCAGGCAGGGGCTCGACGGCCCTCGCGGCCAGCCCGCACTCCGTCCAGTCCACGTCCCACCGCGTGGTCACCATCACCGGTCCGCGAGCGATCCGGGCCAGCACAATGGCCACGTCACTCGGCGTCTCGACACTGTCGAGGACGAGCAGCCAGCCGTCGTGGTGGTGCAGCCAGTCCATGGCCCAGGCGGCTGCATCGTCAGGTGTACGCCAGTGCCGGTGCCCGGGCAGCAGATGGCGGGCCAGGGCCGCCAGGCCCCGCGTCATGGCCCCGCTGTCCTGCGCGCTGACCCACCAGGTGATCGGATACCGCGTCCGCAGCGCGCGGGCAGCATGCAGGGCAAGTTCGGTCTTGCCCACACCGGGCATCCCGACCAGTGCCACACCGAAGCCGCCGTCCGAGGGCGCCTCAAGCAGCCGGACGACTTCGCTCAGATCATCGTCGCGGCCCCACAGCCGACCGGACGGGGGCCGTGGCGGGTTCGCCACCGGCGTGAACGCGTGAACGTCCGACGCCAGCGGCAGCTGCGACTCGTGGAAATGCGTGTGCACGCCGCCCTTGACGGTGCCGGCTTGGACAACCGGCCCGTAGACGGTCCCTGACAGGCTGTTCCTGGTGACTTCCCGCTCCGCCCCGTCGGCCGCGTCCTCCGCCATGCCTGCCCCCGTTCGCCCCAAATCACAGCCTTGCACAGGTCGACCTAGGAGTGCTGCCCTCAAAGGGTCAGGCTCACATCCGGGGCGATGCAAGGGTGCGAAAGCCTGCAGCCATCAGAGCGTTGTCGGCGATGGCGTGGATGAGGTGTCCGTTCAGGCGGAACGTGATGGTACGGCCAGCCGGGGCGAACCGACCCGGTAACGGCCACCTGCCAAGCCGACGAGTCCATCCCGGTGGACCTCGCGCTCGACCTCGACCGGCTCGTCGGCGGCGTGGAGGGCCGTGCCGCTCCGTGCCCTGGGCAGAGCGGCCGGGACGGGAGCTGACGGACGTTCAGTCGAACGTGTCGACGATGTCCAGAGCGCAAACGGTCAAGCATCTCCTGCGAGGTCACAGCTCCACCGAAAGTCACGGAGTGACCAGACCTACCATGGCGTCATGGGGCTCGACTTGTACGCAGGCATCCCAGTCAACGACTACACAGTGGCACTGCAATGGTACGAACGACTGCTTGGCTCCCCGCCGACATTCATCGCGAGTAACACCGAGGCGGTATGGGAACTCGCGGAACATCGATCAGTGTTCATCGAACACCGGCCCGGGCACGCCGGCCACGCCCTGCACACCATCTTTGTCGACGACTTCGATACCCGCATCGCCCAGATCGCTGATCGGGGACTGGAGCCCACGAAACACGAGACCTACTCCAACGGCGTACGCAAGGCCACCTACCACGACCCGGACGGAAACGAGATCGGGTTCGGCGGCGCCCCCTCTGACCACAACCGGCCTGCGTGATGACCTACCGCCACCCGGTCCAGGCCCGCTATGTGCTCACCAGGCGCTCATGTGCGGGTCCTCTTGAGGCGTCTCCAGCAGATGGGACCGTAGGCGAGTGAGACGAAGGCGTCGTGGAGTTCGAGGCGTTGTTCCCAGCGGACGGCGAGGCGTTTGAAGTGGTCTAGCAGGGCGAACGTCTCTGCTCGACGACGTACAGCGTCGCCATCGCCTCCAACGAGTCCTGCGGCGCCTGGACCAAGGCTTCGCCGACCCCCGCCTCTGCGCGGCAATCGGCGACCGTCTCGCGTTCATCGGCACCTTCTTAGAAGCTGGCCCCGACTCCTACGGCCTCGCCAGCACCCGAGCACGAGCCGAAGAACCTGCCAAGGTCGGCTGATTCACTGGAAGCCGACTCGCCCAACGGGTGCATCTGGCCGGGGATAGGGTCGGCGGATGCGCCAGTTCACGGACAGTGAAGCCTTGTCAGGGATCGTGCATGCGGCACTGGGGGCGGAGGCCCGCGTTGTCGGGGTGGACCGGTTGCGCGGCGGGAGTAAGAAGGGGGTCTACCGGGTTCACACGAGCGGATCACATGCAGCGAGTGTGATCATCTACAGCTGGGCCGAGGCCGAGAACTTCTGGCCGGCTGCGGAAGTCATCGACCCGGCCCACCCGTTCGCTCCCGCCTCCGGGCTTGCCCCCTTCCTGGCGGCCCAGCGGAGACTGGCCGGTCTTGAAGTCCGGGTTCCAGGGGTGCTTCTCGCTGACGACAGCCGACGCCGCTACCCGGCTGACGTGGCAGTTGTCGAGGACGTTGCCGGCGGCACTCTGGAAGCGCTCCTGAAGACGGATCCCGCACGCGCATCACATGCCTTGAGCGAGCTGGCCGCAATGCTCGACGTGATGCACCGGCAGCACAGTCAGCACTACGGCAGGGTGGACGTTCTCGAATCAGGCGACAAAGCGAGTGGTAATTCATGCGAGCAACTGGTGCTCGAACGTGCCCTCGAGGATCTGGCCGAGGCGGCTGAACGCGACCCCAGCATCGGATCTGCCGCAGCTTTTCTGCACGATCGCTTGCAGGAGCTGGCCACGCGAGTGGCTCCGCGCACGCACCACGGACTGATCCACGGCGAACTCGGGCCCGACCACGTCTTGGTCGATGCCTCCAGCCACCCCGTCCTCATCGACATCGAGGGCCTGATGTTCTTCGATGTCGAGTGGGAGCACGTGTTCCTGCAGCTCCGTTTCGGCGACCAGTACCCAGCCTTGTCCCGCCCCGGACTCGATCCGGCACGGCTCGACCTCTACATGCTCGCGATGCGCCTCTCCCTGGTGGCAGGCCCCCTTCGCCTGCTCGATGGAGACTTCCCGCACCGCACGGTGATGCAGGAAATCGCCGAGCACAACGCGAAGGAAGCGTTGGCTCTGTTGGTCTGACCACCACCATCCGCCCACCGTGAAGGTGTTCGCCGGCCCAGGACTCGGCAGAGTGCGACGCTCGAATTCTTAGTCCAAACGCGTTGTCAGCCGGCCGAGATCGCGCCGGGCACCGTGAGGGAGGTGAAGCATGACCTTTTCCAGATCATCGCGGGCATACTCCACCTCCAGTCCGGGCTGCCAGACCTGGGACGCGTTCAGATAGCGGCCGGGTTGCCTGAACGCCCACTCGAAACGGGCGAGCGCGTCAGCAACTGCGCCAGGCCACATCCGCGCATCTTCGACGCGGCGGACAGCCACACGAGTCCTCGCGGAGACGCCCCTGATCTTCCGAACTACTACGTGTCCGCGACGCCGCCACCGCTCAGCGCGGACGGCCTTCGGGCGCCCGCGCCGGGCAGCGTGACCTTCCTCGAATCGGAGATCACCAGCCGCTGCCGGCTGACGTGTTCCTCGTACTGTTACGCCGAAGCCGGCCCGACCAAGAGCCACGCGGCCGCTGGGAGCCCTGGCTCATGACGGCGGCCGCCCTCGCGGCCTGCCTGCCGTCGTAAGGCAACCCCGGACAGCGCTGGGCCCTCATACCAGTCGAACCAAGCGGTACTCGGAGAGGAGCGTCTGTTGGCCCGTCAGTTGTCCCGCCGGAAGTTCGTGGTCTACTCGCTCGCGGCGTCCACGTTGACCGTCGCCGCGCCGCTCGGCTGTGCCTCGTCGACGGCGGAGGGCATCGAGTCCACCGTGGCGGGCAGGCGCCGACCGTCTGACGTCCTGGTGACCGGAACCGACGAGGAGATGTTGGTCCTGGAAATCACGACCGCCAACAAGGTTGTCGTACGGCTGCCGCGCGTCGAGGTCGGGCAGGGCGTCACGACCGCGGTCGCCATGATGATCGCCGAGGAACTGGACGCCCGGCTCGTCGACGTCGACATCCCGCTCGCCGAGGCCCGCACCAAGGGGAACCAGTACACCGGCGGTTCGAACTCGGTGAGTTCGCTGTACGGTCCTGCCCGGCAGCTGGCCGCCATGGCGCGCGCCAAACTGGTGACCGCGGCCGCGAAGCGGTGGCACGTCCCCGCGCGGTCCCTGCGCACCCGGGACACGCGGGTGATCGCCCCGGACGGTCGTTCGGCCACCTTCGGCTCCCTGACCGCGAGCGCCGCCGGTATCCAGCGGCCCTCCGTGTCGAGCCGGCCAAAGCCGGCGTCCCGGCACCGTGTGATCGGGCGGCCCACCACCCGGATCGACGCCCGGGACATCGTCACCGGCAAGGCCACATACGCCGGAGACCTGACGGTGGCCGGAGCGAAGCCGACCGTGGTGGCCCGCCCGCCGACACTGGGCGGCACGGTTGTCTCGGTCGACGACCGGGCGGCCCGCGTGATGCCGGGCGTCCACGCGGTCGTCAAGGTCGCCGGCGGGGTCGCGGTGGTGGCGGACTCCTTCCACCATGCCTTCAAGGCCCGGGACGCCCTGCGGATCACCTGGGCGCCGGGCCCGCTCGCGTCGCTGTCCGACGCCGAGATCCGCTCGCGGCTGCGGGCGGCCGTGCCACGCCTCGGCCCTGCGCCCCGCGGATCGGCGCAGACCGAGGGCGAGTTCGAGTTCGCCTTCGTCAGCCATGCCCCGATGGAGGTGCTGACCGCGGTGGCGGACGTACGTGCCGGTCGCGCCGAGATCTGGTTCTCCTCCCAGACGCCGATGGACGCTCGCGACAGCATCGCCGCGGCCGTTGGCCTGCCCGCGTCGAAGGTCAGGGTCCATGTCATGCGCGGCGGCGGCTCGTTCGGCCGGCGGCTGAACTACGACGCCGCCATCGAGGCGGCCCTCATCTCGAAGGCGGCCCGCCGGCCGGTCAAGCTGATGTGGAGCCGCGCCGACGATTTCCGGCACGGCAGGATGCGCCCCGCCAGCCACCACCGGATCCGGGCCAGCCATGCCCGGGGAAGAGTGGTGGCCTTCGCCCACTCGATGGCGTCGGTGAGCGAGGCCTTCCCGGAGTCGGGGGCGACCGCTCAGGGCGGTGTGACCCGGGCCGTCGCCGGCGCCGCAAACCCGCTGCCCAGTGACAGCGGCCTGTACAACTTCGGGCGCCTGTCGGGGGATTCGGGCTCGGTCGAGCTGGCGATCCCCCTCGGCGCCTGGCGCTCGGTGGACTCCGGGACGATGCGCACCGCCGAGGAGATCGTCGTCGACGAGGTGGCCAGGAGCCTGGGCAGGGATCCGGTCGCCTTCCGGCGTACCACGCTCAGGAACAAGGCCGTGAAAGCAGTACTCGAGAAAGTCGCGACCACCGGACACTGGGGTCGGCCGCTGCCGGCCGGCCAGGCGCAGGGCGTCGCCGTCCACGAGGAGTACGGCTCCTGCGTGGCCTGCCTCGTCGAGATCAACGCCACCGACCCGAAGAACCCCCGCGTGACCAGGGTCGTGGTGGCGGCCGACGTCGGAACGGCCGTCAATCCACGCGGACTTGAGGCCCAGCTCATGGGCACAGTGATCGACGGCATCTCCACCGTGCTCCAGGCCGGCCTCCACATCGACCAGGGGGCAGTCCGCGAAAGCAGCTACGCCGACTTCCACTACGCCCGCCAGCGGCACGCCCCCCTGCACTTCGAGGCGCACCTCATACCCTCCCGGCGGGAGCCCGGCGGGGCGGGCGAACTCGGTGTCCCAGCCGCGGCCGGTGCCGTCGCCAACGCCTACGCCCGCGCGACCGGCACCAAGCCGCGTCGCTTCCCCCTCACCTTCTGATCCGAGCCCGATTCCGACAAGGACACCGATGCCCTCCTACTCCTTCGTCCTCAACGGGAAGCCGGTCACCGTCGAGGCCCCCGCCGACATGCCCCTGCTGTGGGTGCTGCGCGACCTGCTGAACGTCACCGGCCCCAAGTACGGCTGCGGTGTGGGCGTCTGCCGCGCGTGTACGAGCCACCTGGACGGCGGGGAGATCCAGCCCTGTGTCGTTCCGGTCGCCGACTGCGCCGGCCGCCGGGTCACCACGATCGAAGGCCTGGCCGACGGCGATAGGCTGCACCCCGTGCAACAGGCCTGGCTCGACTGCGATGTCGCGCAGTGCGGCTTCTGCCAGCCGGGCCAGATCATGGCAGCCGTGGCCCTGCTGAAGAAGACGCCCCGGCCGACCGACGCCGCCATCGACCGGATCGAGAACGTCTGCCGCTGTGGCACGTACCCCCGGATCCGCGAAGCGATCAAGAAGGCGTCAGCGGACGGCTGACGCCTCCATGGCGTCAGCGGGGGAGGGGGGGCGGACACTCTCCCCGGGGAACGCGGTCGGCGAGCGATATCGTGGCGCGCAGCGCGCCGGGCTGGACGAAGGCGTCCGCGAGGCGGAAGCTCATGATCTCGTCGGCTTTGCTGCGCATGCGCACCGTTCGGCCTCGCACGTTGAAGAAGGTGCGGGTCCGTGGGCCGGTCGGCCGTCGCCGTACTCGCCCCGACGCGGTCGCCGGGGGAATGCCTAATCATCTGGCTCAACCCGGCGTGAGGACCCCGGACCGGGCCGCCACCGCCGGGCGGCGCCGCGCCCAGAACGGTGACGACACCCAGCGGGCTTCGTCGGCGTAGGCCCGGGCGTGCAGGGCGAGGTAGCGCGCCGCGATCCCGTCGACGAAGGCGTGGTACGCGGCCAGGGCGTCCGCTTCGCTGCGCAGGCAGCCGTCGACGGCCGCGGCCGCGCGGGCGCCGGTGTGCAGGGCCGTGAGGATCCCCTGGGAGGAGAGCGGGTCGCAGGCGAGCGCGGCGTCCCCGGCGGCCACCCAGCCCGGCCCGGCCGGCGGGGCGAGACGCTGCCCATGGGCCGGCGCCCATCGCGGTTCCGGCAGCCGCCCGACGGCATAGCCGTCCAGCCGGGTCCGTACGTGCCGGGTGCCGGCCGCCCCCTCCAGGAACCCGGCGGCCGTGCGTAGCCGGGGCTCGACCAGGTCGAGGTCGGTGAGGTGGGCGAACAGCCGCCCGGTCGGCACCCGCGCGGTGTACCACCAGCCGCCCGGCACCGACTCGACGAGCGTGCGCAGGTCCTGGTCTGCCGGTACCGGGCCGGGCAGCAGGGCGTACGCGGCGACGAGCCGGTCCTGCCGCAGCCGTACGGCGCCCCGCCGGGCGATCAGCGCGCGCCGGCCGGTGGCGTCCACCAGCCATGCGCAGGGCAGCTCCCGCTCCACCCCGCGCTCGCGGACCACCAGCCGCCACGCTCCTGGCCGGCCGGTCCGGCGCACCGCGACGCCGCACACGGGCCGGGCCCCGGCGTCCTCGGCCGCGCCGCGCAGGAACGCGTCGAAGCGGACGCGGTCCAGGTGCCAGCCGTGGCCGTGCGGGTCCATGACGTGACCGCGCCCGTGCAGGTGCTCCGAGCCCCAGGCGGCGTCGGTGCCGGTGCAGGGCAGGTGCCCGTCGGCGTCGAGGCCGGCCAGCAGCCCGAGGTCGCGCAGCAGAGGCCGGGCGGCGGGCGGCAGGGTCTCGCCGATCCGGTACGGGCCCGCTCCCCGCGGCCCAGTCAGGTCCCGCGGCCGGGGGTCGAGGAGCAGGACCCGGCGGCCCGCGCGGGCCAGACACAGCGCCGCGACCGACCCGGCCGGCCCGGCGCCCGCCACGACCGCGTCCCAGCCGCCCGTCACTGGCGGCCCCGGAGGCGGGTCATCTTGTTGATGAAGCCCGCCGAGACCTCTTCGTCGGGCGGCTCGGCCATCGCGACGGCCGCGGCCACGGCGTCGGCCCGTACCTCCGGATCGGCGGCCTCCGGCACGTGCAAGGTGATCAGATTGCGTTCGCGGGGCGGTGCGGGCTCGGGGGCGAAGGTCACTTCGGACTCCACCAGCATGGTCTCCGGGAGCCCAGGGGTGTCCTGCGGTCCGGGACGGCGTTTGACGATCCCGAGCTTGCCGAAGTCCCGGACCATCTCGTTCATCTGGGTCTCGTAGCCGGGGGGCAGCCAGCGCAGCCACACGGACCTGCGCTCGAAGGCGAGCCGGCGCTCCTGCTGAGGTCGCGCGGGGTCCATCGCGATCGTGTACTCCTCCTCGGCCAGGACGTGATTGGGCACCTTGGCCGGCCAGAACGTGGGCAGGTACGGGTCGTAGCGGGGTCCGAAGCCCTGGTCGTAGCCGGAGCGGCAGCTCGCCGTGTCGGTGTGCCAGGGGACGGCCATCCATCGGGTGAGGTGGCCGGGCCCCTGCGCGTACAGCGGGCCGTCGACCCCGAGCGCGGCCTGGGGCGTGAGGACTCGGCCGTAGCTCTGGTCGGTCAGACCCGTGTCGCGGTGTTTGATCCGGAAGGGCGCCGAGTACATCGTGGCGTGCCGCATCGGCCAGGTGAGCTCGCAGCCGGGGTGGAAGGCGTCGGCGAGGCAGAATGACAGCGCGGCCCGGTCCAGCGTCGCGGGGCGCTCGGCCAGCGGAACGTCCTCCAGCCTGGTCACCGGCGTGGCGGCCGGATCGAAGTCCTCGTCGAAGGTGCCGTCCATCCAGCGCGTCAGCAGGTCGTACTGCAGGGGCGAGAGGGCGAGGTGCTGGCGCGGGGAGACCGGCGGCAGATTCACGGCGTCGCCGTACACCGAGGGCCAGGGGACGGTGGACATGCCGTCGCGGTCGAGGTGCCGCAGTGATGCCCAGACCTGGCGCCGCAGCTCCTTGTGGGCCGGGTCCTTGCTCGCCAGCCGGGTGAGCCGCTCGGGCGCCAGCAGATGGTCGCGGCCGCCGTGGCCGAACTGGACGGCGAGTCCGTGGTTGACCCACTGCAGGTCGCACAGCCGCCTCAGCACCGGCAGCACGTCGTGGGTGAAGGAGACCGACTGTGGGCGTGGCAGCAGGCCGGCCGTCACGTAGGTGTCGCGGAGCAGGTCGTGGAGCGTGCGGACGGACTTGAGGCCGGGCGCGTAGTCGGGGGGTGCGACGACGACCCAGGCGGGCTCGACGGGGATGGTCCGGCCGTCGATCCGGACCTCGGCCCGCACCGGCCCGTCGGCGATGTCGTCGTGCCAGCCGTCGTTGTTGGCGTAGTCGGTGGCGGGGCGGTTGCCCGCCGAGGCCGCCTTGCCGCGGCCGCCGAGGAAGAGGAGCCGGCCGGCCCGGTCGGTGCGTAGTTCGCCCAGGTAGACGGGGGTGCCCATGAACGTGCCGGTGTCGAACCGGAGCTCGGGCAGCCCGGCCCGGTCGCGGCCGCGCACCGACCGGGAGCCGGGGTTGATGACCAGCTGGCTCCGGGGCCGGACGGTGGCGTTGCGCAGTTTGCTCTCCGGGGCCTGGGCGGCCTCCGGGATGTCCAGGGCGAGCTGGAACTGGTACCAGGCGGCCTTCTTGTTGGCCACGTGCACGGTCCACCGCAGGTCGGCGTTGTCCGCGGTCAGCTCGGCGACCGGCTCCCCGGCGACGTTGAAGCCGTACACCCGGAAGCGGACCGCCTGCCGCTTCAGGGCCCCGGTCGCGTCCTTGTACGACGCCTCGGGGGGTGCGTCGTCGACCTCGGGGGCGAGGAAGAACCCCTCGGCGCTGTCGCCGACCCGGGCCACGCCGATCGCCGGGTGGATGGCGGCGCGGACGATCCGGGTGTCGCGGCCGGGCGGCTCGGTGGAGGCCGGCCGGGCGGGGCCGGGCTCGGTCGCGGGGACGCCGTTGGCGTCGCGCCGCCGGGCAGCCGAGGCGAGGTACACGACCCGGCGGGCCTCGGCGATGCTGCCGGCCGGGCGGTGCTCGGGCAGGGAGTGCCAGGGGTTGAAGGCGAGGTTCTCGCCGTACGCGGCCTGGCCGCGCGCCTCGGTGTTCTGCTGATGCAGGGTCAGCCTGGCCACCCGCACCGGAGCGCTCGCCGCCTCCTCCCAGCGGACCGTGGCCCGGTCCAGAGGCATAGCGTCCGGGTCGGTGCGCAACTGTACGAACAGGTCGAAGGCCGCCTCCCCGGCGGCCAGCCTGTGCCGCAGGTCGCCGCGGAAGAAGGACGGGTCCTCGTCGGGCGGCACGGCCTGCGGATCGCCGTCCGGGCAGCCCGCGGGGACCAGCTTGTACTTGACGTGCCGCTCGTCCCCGAAGCCGTACGGAAGCACGCTCCAGTACGTGGCCGTCAGCGTGCTCTTCTCGGCCTTGGCCATGTCCTGGATGACCGTCCGGGTGACCGGATGGCTGTCCAGGTAGGCCTGGGAGGTGTTGTCGACCACCCCGGCGCGGGTGAATTCGCACATGTCGCGGGCGGTGTCGACGAAGAACACGTCGTGGTTCTGGAGCAGGAGGTCCTGGGTGTCCGCGGCGCTGTCGTCCGCCAGGAGCTTCACGCCGGGCACCCCGAAGAGCTTGATCCCGATGCCGAGGGTGGTGCGCAGGTCGGACCGGGCGGGCACGGTGTCGCTGGAGAACCGCACCCAGGCGGTCAGCCCGCCCTGGGCGCGCGCGGCCTCCAGGAAGCCGACGCGCAGCTCCTCGGGCAGGTCGGCGTCGACGGTGAGGACGCCCCGGGCGGAGCCGTGGGCCTTGAGGAAGACGGGCCGCAGCGCGGGTTCCTGCCCCTGCGCGATCCGCCTGCCCTGCACCAGGTCCACGAACATGGCGCGCAGTGCGCCGGTGGGGTCGTCGGCGCAGTCGGGCAGGGGTTCGATGGGTCCGGACATGGGGGCGGGCCTTCCGGGCGGGGTCTTTCTGCCACTGTCCGCTGCGGGTCGCGAGGGCCGCCAGCCCGCCGGGCCCAGGGGAGTGAGGGGCGGCTTCCGCCGTGTGGGCGACCGCGGCTTCCGCCGCGTGGGGCAGACGAGTTGGGCAGGCGGTGGAGCACGGGTAAGAAGGAAGGTTCCGGGCCTGTTCCTGGCCGGCTTTGACCGGGGACTGAGTTAGCCGCGGCGTGTCCGTGGCAGCAGAGGTTCGGATTCGCCCGAAGGGGCAGCCGAGGCCAGATTTCCGAGACCGGGATTTGGAGTGCGGGCGCCGAGGAAGAGTCCATCTGACTGGCCACCACTTCGGGATGAGGTCTCAGATGGGTGATTCAGAACCCCCCGTTACAGACACTGGGCTCGTCTCCCACATCCGTAAGCCAGTCCTGTTGGCAAGCCTCCTGGCTACTGTCGCCGGGCTGCTCCTCTACGCACTCGACGTCCCCGGCGACGACATCTATCTCTTCGTCGCTGGCCTCAGCGGCGGTGCATCCGCGGCCGAGGCGGCCGAGGCACTCGAGCGTCGCGACGCAGCCCAGGAACACAATGAGGTGCTACGCAGAAACCAGGAGTTGCAGGACCGGGTAAGCGCGCTCAACAAACAGATCCGCACCATGCGCGAACCCGCATTGCGGGCCGCAGCTGCTGTTGGATCCGCGTTCGTCATGCACAACACCAACCCGGATTCCGAAGAGGCCGTCTTTCTCGGCGTCTCCGACGAACTCCGCGTCGCCCACGACGTGAATGACACGTACGGCATCTGCCGGGCCTTGAAGACCCGCTGGGGAACGCACGCAAGCGAGTCCTTCATGCTGGGACGGCAGCTCACCGGTGGCCTGGGTGATCCAACTCTTCTCGCGCAGGAAGAAACGCGCTCCCTGATCCGCGACCGGCTCAGCCTCCGCACTGATGACACAGAACTTGTCGGGGCAGTGGATCTGGCGTTGCAAGCCCAGGTGGAGCCAGGGGCACTCATGCGGTACGCAGGGCAGGTGCTGCGGTACATCACCATGGACAGTACCTCGGCCGAAGCGAAGCAACTGCGTGCGCGGCTGGTGCGCGGACACGAGGGCCTCGAGGAGGAAGGGCCGACCACCGGAGACGATTCCGACTCTGACTTCCGCCGACAGTTGGCAATCCTCGTGGCCGCCGGAGTCCATGAGCACGACCCGGACGTGCGGCTCTTCCTCGGCGTGCTAACCCAGGACACGGAGATGGTCGCCGAAGCGATGGCGAGTGGGGCCAACCCGAACGTCCCTGACATCGAGATCCTCCGCAGGCACCGCAGTGTGCTCGATGCAGCTGAGTGAAAGAGGGCATCGACCTGGCCGTCAACAGACTTGGATGCAGCACGTCATTTGACCGACGACCGAACTCACGCCTTAGCTTGCGAAGCTGCGGATACTGAGGCCCCGTCGTAGGCGCTAAGAGAGGCTTTGACGGGTGCGTCGGCGGGTTTGGCCGTTGCGGTGGCTCGGCTGGCCAGCCGGCATGGCATGTGCTGCCGCTTCGGCGTCGTTGGTGTCGGTCCTGTTGTGCCGTGATGGCGGCGTGTTGCCTTGTCCGGCTGGTTCGCCTCGATGTCGGTCGGCTTGTTGGTGGGCAGAAAAGGCGGCTCGGTGCGGCTCTGCGCGTGTCGAGACGGCGTGGGGTCGAGGACCGGCCCGGGCTGTTACTCACTTTTGGGTGAGGGGCCGGGTGGAGGGGGTGGCGTGTCGTGGTGGTCGAAGGGGGTGTGGTCCTGCTGCCGCATGGGCGGGTCTTCCGTTGGAAGGCCGGCCTTCGCTCCTACAGGACATATATGGGCATTGCAGTCGAGGGTCACTGGAATGTGGGCAATGGGTAACAGGGTCGGTGTTGCCGGTCAGTTGCCGCTTGTGGGGGCGAGGGTCTGTGGTGCGCGGCCGGCTCGGCCGTCGTCACATACCGCACCACTGCCCGGAGCTCGGCCCGTCAAGGGTGGGCCGCCTTCTGGGTGGGTGCCCGCACCATGCAGGTGGGTTCATGTCTGCTTCTTCTTCCGTCACTTCCCGCCGTCTGCTCGGCGCCGTGCTTGCGGCCGGGGCTGTTGTGGGGGCGGTGGCGCTTCCGGCGTCCGCTGCCAGCCAGGATCGCGGCTGGCACGGTCCGAGGGTGGAGATCTCGGCTGTGCAGTACGACTCCCCGGGACGCGACGACCGGTCGAACCGTTCGCTGAACCGGGAGTGGGTGGAGCTGACCAACACCGCCCGGCGTGCTGTGTACCTCGACGGGTGGACGCTGCAGGACCAGCACGGCCGCACCTACACCTTCGACGGCTACCGCCTGGCGGGCCGGGCCACGGTCCGCATCCACACCGGAGAGGGGCGCGACACCCGCACCGACCTGTACCAGGACCGCCGTGACTACGTGTGGGACAACCGATCCGGCACGGCCACCCTGCGCAACGACCGCGGCCGCTTCATCGACGACGAGTCCTGGGGCCACGACCGCCACCACCACGGCGGCAACCACCACCACGGCGACCGCGGGCACCACGGCGACCGTGGCCACCACGGCGACCGAGGGCACCACGGTGACCGCCACTGACCACCCAGATTCTGCGCGGGTGACAGCTGAACACCCCACCCACGCGTAACCAGCGGTGTGCCCGGCCAGCCGTCTCGGTGGCCGGGCACACCGCTGCTTTGTTCGGTCACCGGCCGGGTGGGCCCCGCGCCTCACCGGCCGAGGACATGCCCGGACTGTCACAGGACGTTCGGCTGGCTGGCGCTCGCAGCACCAGGTCCTCGTCGTGGCTGGCCGGGGCCGCTGCAGCGAGGTCGAGGAGGCGTTGGGTGGTCGTCGTCATGATTCCTCCGTGAAGCGGAAGGGAAGCCAACCGAGCGCGAGCGCTGCTCCGCTGGCGAGTCGCGAGCTGCGGGTGTCCGGTGCCCGGATGGCGGGGTGGACGTGTCCCGTGAGGTGGCTTGGCCGTTGAGCGGACCATGAAGAAGATCATGCTCGCGGCACTTCCCGCTCTCGCGCTGTCCCTTGCGGCTCCTGCAGCCCACGCTGACGACGACCCCATGCTTTGCCGGGCCTGTGTACGCCGCCGACAACTGGAACTTCTCGGCGGCCGTTGTCTGCCTGCAGGAAGTCGCCATCGTTCCGGCTCTTTCCGGCGGCCCTGGCTACGCCGGCGACCACGACAACAACTGCTCCAACGGCAACGTGATCGACCACTCCTGACGCAGGGCTATTGGCAGTGCTGGCCTTCAGAGCAGGGGACATCGCGTCACCCCGGGTGCAGCGTGCTCATCGACGGCCGCAAGCCGCTCCCCTTCATCTCCGGTGTCGGGTGGGTGGTGTGGACGTCGGGAGCCTGGCTGGCGGCGAGGCGCATGTCTTCGGGGTGGGAGGGGTGGGGGTGGTGTTGCGGTGGCGGCGGCACAGTCGTGTCGCAATGGGCGCATGGGTGAGTTTGCTGTGCCTGTCCATCGCGCCCCTGAGGCAGCCGGCCGCACGTGGCGGAGTGTGCGGAAGGTCATGAGGACCCCGGGGGCGCCGCTGGAGGTGCCCGTGCGGCGGGATATGGAGGCGCGCTTTGGAGCGGACTTCTCCCGGGTGCGGGTACACACTGATGATGCTGCGGCCGCGACGGCGCTCGGTTTGCGGGCGGCTGCCTACACAGTCGGCAGGCACATCGTGTTCGGCACCGGCCGTTACCGGCCCGGGTCGGCGGACGGCCTGCGGATGCTCGCGCATGAACTCACACATGTTCTCCAGCAGCGCTCCGTGGCTGACGGGGTGAGGACACCGATGGGTATCAGCCATCCGCAGGATGCTGCTGAACGCGAGGCCGAGACCACTGCGCACCGGATGACCGACGGCAGGCAGAACACTCCCACCGGGGCTGGCGTCGCTTCAGCCGGCACCCCGGCTGTGGCCGCCGTGTCGGCCTGCAGCGACGGCAGCGGCCGGCACACGGTGCAGCGGTGCGGCCCGGCCGCGTGCAACTGCGCAACGGAGGTGGACCCGGCCGAAGAGGCGTCGCCGCTGGTGTCTCGGATGGCCGAGGACGCCGCTGCACTCGTCGGGGAGAGCGCGGACACAGCCGAGGCCGCTGGCGAGGCGGACCGGGAGGATTCCGTCCACGACGGAGACACCCCACCGGGCGGCCCGGTCCGGCCCGTCCCTGAGAGTCCCGATGAGCTCGTGTCACCCGGGCTCCTGGTTGCCGATGGCGGTTCCACGGCAGGCCAAGACACAGCTGTGCCCACGGCGCGTGACCGGCACCGGGACCCGGTCCCCTCAACCCGTAAGCCGTGGATCAGCCGCATCGCGATCGACCTCACCAGCCAAACCATCCGGTACGAGTGGGGCAACGGTTCCCCAGGGGGAGGCAGTTCCATCTCCTCCGGTCGCGGACAGCCGTGCACAGCGCACGATCCCTGTGCCAATCAGAACAACCTGAATTGCACTCCGACCGGGACCTTTTCTCCTGCATTCCTGGGTGGCCCCGGGTACACGAACGCCGATGGCGATGCAATGGCCTGGTACGTCGACCTTGGCACGGGCCGTGGCATCGGAATCCACGACTCCCAGCCGGTGCTCGGCCGGCCCGCCTCGCATGGCTGCGTGCGCCTGCCCATGAACATTGCGTCCGCCATCAACCAGCACGTCATCAGGCGTACCACGATCGTGATCTCAGGAAAGGCAGCCACCGTCCTCTGGCGGAACCGGACGTGCAAGGCGGGACCGCACCGGGAGCAATGAGTAAAGCGCAGCGGCGGCGGACGGAATGAGCAGCGGCAACCGCTCATTCCTGTTCCGACTCCCGAGGGCCGATCAGCCCACGTTCGAGGCCACCTCGTTGCTTTTCGGCGTGGGACTACCAGCACCCGCTTGAGACACGCCGCGTGCGTCGGGCCCCACCGCACCCGCGCGGGCTCTGCCCTGTGTCGCGGACGGCGTGTCGCGGTCGGTGCTGGCCCTACCCGGGGCCGGGCAGCTGCTCGTCGGGCTCCGGGCAGACCGCGACTCTGGTCCTCGGCCCGGGCCCGATCGGCCCCGATCGGGCGTGAATGCGGCGGCGTTGGCGGTGGCTTTGCTGACGGGCCGCCTCCGGCCGCGTCCCGTGTCTGTTCGGTCGTGCCCGGCTGCTGGACCACCCGTCCCCGGCTGCCGGGCCACCTGCCCCTCGGTTGTAGCGTGTGGGTGTGGTGCCGCGGCTGCCCGGTGCCTGACCGCGACTGGAGGGGTGTCCCGTGCCCGAGTGTCATGTGGTGGTGGTCGGGGCGGGGATCGGTGGTCTGACTGCTGCTGTTGCGCTGTACCGCCGGGGCTGGCGTGTCACGGTCTGTGAGCGTGCTCCTGAACTGCCCGCCACTGGTGCCGGTATCGGGCTGGCTCCCAACGCTCTGCGTGCTCTCGATGCGATCGGCGTGGATGCTGCCTATGCCGTCGGCAGTGCTGTACCCGCCACGATGGGCCTGCGCCGGTGGGATGGCTCCTGGCTGGTGCGGGAGGCCACTGCGGGCATATCGGCCCGGTACGGCATGCCTCCGATTGCTGTTGCCCGCCCGGCTTTCACCGCCGCCCTTGCCGCCGCTCTGCCGCCGACGGCGCTGCGCTACGGCACCGCTGTGACCGGTGTGGATGATGCCGGGGGCCGCCCGGCGGTGCGTACGGCGGCCGGCCCTGACCTGCCCGCCGATCTGGTCGTGGCCGCGGACGGTATCCACAGCCCGCTGCGCCGTGCGTTCTTTCCCGCCCATCGGGGCCTGCACTACATCGGTGAGACCGCCTGGCGGTGCGTGGTGGACGCCCCGGAGCTGGGGGTGACGGCGATGAGTGAGTCCTGGGGCCGGGGGGAGCGGTTCGGTATCACCCCGCTGTCCGACGGCCGGCTCTACCTCTATGCCACCGCGGTCGTCCCGGCCGGCACCCGGTGGGGCGACGTGCGCGTCGAACTGCGCCGCCGTTTCGGTTCCTGGCATGACCCGATCCCGGCTCTGCTGGAACGCGTGGGCCGTCTGGATGCGGCCGGCGTCCTGCAGAGCGACCTCCACGACCTGGCAGGCCCGCTGCCTGCCCTGCACCACGGCCGGATTGCCTGGCTGGGCGATGCCGCCCATGCCATGGCTCCCAATCTCGGCCAGGGCGGCTGCCAGGCGATCGAGGACGCGGTGGTCCTGGCTCACCTGCTGCCCGCGGCGGACACCTCCGGCACTGTCGCGGACCGTGTCCCGTCGGCCCTGGCCGCGTACACGGCCGCCCGCCGGGCCCGGACCGACGCCGTGCGTGTCCGTGCCCGCCGGGTCGGTCGCCTGGGCGCCGTACGCAACCCGCTTGCGGCGGCCGCCCGGGACCTCGCGGTCCGCGCCACCCCGAACCGTCTGGCCCGACGCGGCTTGGACGAACTCTTCGCCGGCTTTCGCCTCCCCGGTGGGCAGGGCGTTGGGTGAGGTCCGGCACGGCGTCCTGTCTGACACCCCATGCCGTTGGGTGTCAAGCGGCAGGGGGTGGGGTGCGGCCAGGCGGTCGCTTCGTTGTCGTGGGTACGGGTTTTGAGCGACCGTGGAGGGGCCTTGACCCCTGGTTGATCCAGGACGATCCGGTCGGAGTGAAGTGCAGTTCGAATCTGGGGTGTTTGGCGAGCCAGGCTTTGATCGCGGGTGTTTTGTGGGTGCCGTAGTTGTCCACGATCAGGTGGATCTGCAGGTGCGCGGGCACCGTCTTGTCAATCCTGATCAGGAACTTCTTGAACTCCACGGCCCGGTGCCAGCGGTGCAGGGCGGAGATGACCTCACCCGTGGCGACGTCGAAGGCGGCGAACAAGGTAGTCAGGCCGTTGCGGACGTAGTCATGGGTGCGCCGCTCGGGCATGCCCGGCATTATCGGCAGCACCGGCTGAGACCGGTCCAGAGCCTGGATCTGCGACTTCTCATCCACCGACAGCACCACCGCTCCCCCGGGCGGGTTGAAGTACAGGCCCACGACGTCATAGACCTTCTCCACGAACAATGGGTCCGTCGACAGCTTGAAGGTGTCCGCCAGATGCGGCCTGAGCTGGAACTGCCGCCAGATCCGGCCCACGGTCGACTTCGACAGGCCACTGTGCTCGGTCATCGATTTCCGCGACCAGTGAGTGGCGTTCCTCGGCACCTGTTCCAGCGTGGTGACCACCACCGCCTCCACCTGATCGACACTGATGGTGGGCGGCCGGCCCGGCCTCGGCTCGTCGGCCAGCCCGTCCAGCCGCTCCGCGAGGAAGCGCCGCCGCCACTTGCGGACCGTGTCCGCAGTCACCCGCAACTCCCGGGCGACCGCGACGATCGGCGGCGGCTCCGGCGGCATCTTCCCCGACCGCGCCGCCGTGATCCGGCTCGTCGGCGCCGTCCTGGCCGAGCAGAACGACGAGTGGACCGAGGCCCGCCGTTACATGGGCCGCGAACTCCTTGCCAAGGCCCGCCTCCACCCGGTCGAGTCACAAACCGACGAGACCGCCCTGCCCACCGAAGTCACCGCATAGTCTCAACTCGAGATCACCGAGTGTCCGCCGATACGCCACTCCAGCGGACGTGACCGCGCATAGCAGGGTCCATTTCCCATGTGTGCCGACTGCCGTCGGCGGCTGGTGGCGAAGATGAGCGGGGCGGGCAGCCGTTGCGGGGTGCCCGCCCCGGGGTGGGTCAGCTGTTGTAGGGGGCTGTGACGTCCAGGACCCAGGTCACGCCGAAGCGGTCGGTCAGCATGCCGTACAGCGGGGCCCAGGCCGCGGGCTCCAGTGGGCGCAGCACGTTCGAGCCGTCGACCAGCCTCTGCCACAGGGTGCTGATCTCGTCGGCGTCCTCGCCGCGCACGGACACGAAGAACGGGTTGGTGCCCTGTTCGTACGGCATCGCCGAGGGCACGTCGTAGGCCATGACGTGGAAGCCGTTGTCGGCGACGACCTGGCCCCACATCACCCAGTCCGCCTCGCTGTCGTTCTGAACGTTGGCGGCGTCCTTGTAGGTCACCGCGACGGTGTGCCCGCCGAAGACGGACTGGTAGAAGTCCAGCGCCTGACGGGCCGAGCCGCGGAAGTTCAGATGCGGGGTGGTGGTGACGGACATGGTCTGCTCCTGCCGGGAAGTGCGCCGGATGAGGCACATGCGGATGACGGGCGAAATGCCCTTCTCTGGAATCTGTGACGGAGCATGGCACCCATACAGGACAGGTTGTGTCCTGTACTTGCGGCAGGATGGAGGCATGCAGAAAACGTCCTCGCGGCTCCTGGCCCTGCTCTCCCTGCTCCAGGCACGACCGGAGTGGAGCGGAGACGACCTGGCCGAGCGGCTGGAGGTCACCGTGCGCACCGTGCGCCGTGACATCGACCGCCTTCGCGCGCTGGGCTACCCGGTCGCCACGGACAAGGGCCCGGGCGGCGGATACCGTCTGCGTCCCGGATCGCAGATGCCACCGCTGCTCTTCGACGACGAGCAGGTCATCGCTCTGGCCGTCGCGCTGCAGAGCACCGCCCACCCCGCGATCGCGGAGGACGCCGACCGGGCGCTCGCGACGATCCGGAACGTCCTCCCTCCGCGCCTGCGGCAGCGCATAGACGCACTCCACGTCACCACCGTCCGCCCACCCGATCCCGGCACCCCACCGGCCCAGGCCCTGGACCTGCTCGCCACCGTGAGCACCGCGATCCAGCGCCGCGAAGTACTGCGCCTGGACTACACCCCGCACCAGGAGGCCGCACCACAGCGACGCTGCGTGGAGCCCCATCACCTCGTGGCCTGGCGCACCCACTGGTACCTGCTGGCTTGGGATCTCGACCGCGACGACTGGCGCACCTTCCGCACCGACCGCATGACCCCACGCACGCCGACCGGTCCGCGTTTCACGGTACGTCAGGTGCCTGGCGGGGACGTCTTCACGTTCGTCACCAGCCGGTTCCGGGGCTCCGACGGCACTGATGCCGCGTGGCCCTGCCAAGGCGAGGCCATTGTGGATCTCCCCGCCTCGGAAGTCGTGCCCTACACCGCCGACGGCATCGTGGAACCGCTCGGGCCCACGCGATGCCGCGTCATCACTGGATCCTGGTCCTGGACCGCCCTCGCTGCCAGCCTTGGCCGTTTCGACGCGAACCTGCACGTCATCGGCCCGCCAGCCCTCCACGAAGCCTGCGCCACACTCGCCCGCCGCTACGCCGCCGCGACCGCCGGAGCTGCACGGCAAGCTGAGTCCGGCGACGACGGCGTCCAGGTCCTGGCCAAGACCGGTGATGAAGCCGTGCAGGGCTGGCAAGTCGTCTTCTCGGACACGCTCGATCCATAGCCCGAGTTGCGTGCCCTGACGTTGCTCATCAACTCAGCGAAGGCCCGCACGTGTTGACTGGTCCGCTCAAGTGCGGGGCAGCGGGAGAGGATCGGCTTGAGCTGTTGAGCTCGGTCGCAGTCGAGGCGATCGGGGCGGCGCGTGAGCCAGCCGGTTACGTCCCGCACGGACGGGCTTGGGCGGGGTGGATCGTCATGGGGGAAGGCTTCGCGGAGCAGGTGCACGTACTGGCGCACGACGCCTTCACCGCCCGTGTATCCGCGCACCCAGTTCCTCGAACAGGCGGCGGGCGACGGTGCAGCCCTCGGCCCACCGCTGGTGCAGGGGGGACTTGAACGGATCGAGGATGCTGGGCAGGCCGGTCCACCGTCCAACCAGCAGGTCGTCCGCGGTGGCCGCGTGCGCCAGGCGGCGCACGGTATGGCGGGCCAGACCGACCTCGCGCGCGGTCGGCCGCGGGCCGACCCCCTGCCCGAGCAGGGTGTGCACGGCCACATGCTGTTCCCGCACCCGATCAGACGGCCGCCCGGGTTGGCGTGGCGCAGCCGGGGAGATTGCGTCGAGGTCCGTGGCCTCAAGGACCGCAACGGTGTCGCTCGGGCCGGCGGCCTCCGGTTCGCGCAGCGGAGCACGGTGTTGAACGACAGTCGTCTCAACGGTTTTTATGAGGTTCTTCCAGGTGCGCCACCGGTCGGCGGCATGGGCCGCTTCGGGCGCGCCAAGCCGTCCGGCTTCAGCGTAGGCGGTGGAGCGGTCGCGGCGGATGGCTTCGACGCCGGGATGACCGGCAAGCCACCCGGCCACCGTGGCGGTGGCCCGATCGGACAGCAGATCGGCTGGGTGCGGGTCTCAATGTCGATCAAGACCGTGCCGTAGTTGTGCGCTTTGCGCAGCGCGAACTCATCCCCCGAGCACGCGCGGAGTGTGAGTCGCAGGCTCGGGCGGGCGGCGGATCAGCCGCAAGAGCGTGGACCGGCGCGCCCGGGCGGCGAGTTCATGCGTCAGACGTGCACCTGCCCGGCCGGCCAACATCAGCGCTATCCGTTCAAGTGGCGGCTGAGGGCCGGCGCTTCGTCTGCCGGTGCCGGTCGGTGGGCCCCGCTACCCACTGGGTGAATGGGGTCCTCGGGCAAGTGTGGTCATTCGGCCTGGTGCGCATCGCAACAGTTCGGGGCGGCAGGCACCGCGTCCCAGTGCGGCGTTCCAGGCATTGTGTGTTTGACCTGGTCAAGGGTGCCTTCTGCGTTCCAGCGTCCCGGACTGCCGGCCTTTTGTGGCGGCTGGGACAGGTGATGTCGCAGGCTCTCTCGGCGGGGCCGTACGGCGCGTCTGTCCCCACTGGCTCGGAGGCGCAGGACGCCCGTGAAGTACGTGCCACGAGTCCTGTTGTCCGATGTCATGAAGGGGAAGGACGTGCTGAACGGCATGCCCATGTTAGGAAAGACACGCATGAGACGCGGGGCGCTCCGCTCCGCGGGCACCTACCTACTGATTTGCATCGTTTCGCTTGCGCTGATGTTCGTCGCGGCCACGGAGTCCGCTGTGGCCCAGGGCCGCGCGGCCGCACCGGTGCCCGCGTGCGCGACGCACGCCGCGTCCCCCCAGGGCCAGGAGGGGGCCGTGACCCTGAGCCTGGGCTGCGCGAACGATGCCCCCGAGGGGCTGCGCGCTCTGGCCGGGAGCGACGACGACTTGATGGTCGTCCTCGACTTCAAGGGCGACGAGTACATACGCGGTCAGACGGAGGACCTGGTCGAGCGGACACGCGCCGACCGGAGCGCGGGCATGACGCTGGCGGAGTCGTTCACGAGAACGGCGCAGGAGAACAGCGTCGGGATCTACCCGCCGGCCGAGGGGGGACCTGATTTTGACGGGGAGTTGTTCGCCGTCGACAGCAGTCTCGTGTTGGTGATCCCGGCGGGCGGCGTCAGCACCGCGGCGAACTGGTGGCAGAAGCTCGTCGCCTGGGCCGTCGCCACGCCCATCGGCCTCCTGGCGGCGGGGGTGTGCATGGGCGCGTTCGCGGTGGGGGCGCCCGCGGCCGCTCCGGTGTGCGGCGCCGTGGGAGGGGCCCTCACCGGACTCCTCAATGAGCTGATGAACGCCTACTTCGACAATAGGTCGCTCGGGGACGGCGATGTATGGGCCGAGGCGGTGGCCATGGCGATCGCGGGCGCGATAACCGGCGCGGGGCTCGGCGGAGTGGCGACGAAGTGGGTCACGGAGCACGGCGCCTCGATGATCACGGAGATCCAGATCTCTCTGCGGAACTTCGCGACCAGGCTCACGAACTGGGGCGACCCGCTGAACTTCATCGCAGGCCGCCTGGAGGGCTGGGCGCCGAAACTTGCCGAGGCCCTGGGCCGGCTCGGCATCCGGGACAAGCCCCGGAAGGTGATGATTGTCGGCGACTCCATGACCCAGGGGGCCGAAGGCGACTGGACCTGGCGCTACCGGCTGTGGCAGTGGTTCAACAACCAGCACGTCGACGTCGACTTCGTCGGCCCCTACAAGGGGACCAAGACTCCCGCCGCCCCGGCGGCCCCGGCCAGGCCAGCGCTTCAGGGAGAGATCGAGGATGTACCCCCCGAGGGCCCACCTGTCGTGGGTGAGTACGCGGCCGGAGTGTCCCCGGATTTCGACAGCGACCACTTCGCGGTCTGGGGACGCCAGGCGGCCCAGGACAAGAATCTGATCGGCAGGATGGTCGCGCAGTACGAACCTGATCTGGTGCTCGTCGGACTCGGGTTCAATGACATGGGCTGGCTCGTCAGCGGCGCGGAAGGCACGCTCAACAGCATGAAGGAGCTGATCGACAACGCCCGCGCCGCCAGGCCCGGCGTTGGGTTCGCCGTGGCGAACGTTCCCCAGCGCTCCCTCATCGACGGGCGCGAGGACCTGCCCGCCACGACCGCCGACTACAACGACCTGCTCGCCGACGCGGTCTCGTCCTGGAGCAGCCCCGCCTCCCCGGTGGAGCTGGTGGACTGGGCCGGCGGGTACGACTGCGGTCCCGTGGACTGTCCGGCGGGCTACGACGGTCTGCACCCCAACGCGCTCGGGGAGTTCCAGATCGCGCAGGCCTTCGAAATCACCCTGAAGGAGCGTTTCGGCATCGGTACGTTCGTGCCCGACGTCCCGCGCACCGCCCCGGCCAGGCCGGCACCCGCCGTGCCCGGACCCGTCGCCGAGTCCGTCCCCACGGGCATCAAGGTGACCTGGCAACCGGTCTTCGGCGCCCGCGGATACAGAGTCCGCAGCCGCATCGTGGGCGCCGCCCAATGGAACGAGACACCGGTCGCGACGAACCGCTTCGACACGACCTGGACCGCGGACGGTGTGAACTGGGAGTACCAGGTCCGTACCGACAACGGCGGGGATGGCCGGTCGGCGTGGTCCCCGACGGTCAGCGCGGTCGCGCACCCCCAGACCGCAGCCCCGCCCGAGAAGATCGTCACCCGCGCCACCGCGACGGGCATCGACGTGTCCTGGGAGCCGGCGAAGGGCCCGTACACGGACGACATCGACCGCTACGAGGTCATCACCTGGGACAGGGACACCCCCGGCGCGTTCATCCAGAGCAAGGCTGTCAGGGGCACTTCCCTGCACGTCGACGGCCTCAAGCCCGGTCACCGCCATGTCGTCGCGGTGGTCACCTGGAACGATGTGGGCGGCGGCCTGCCCGGGGGAGCCAGGCCGGTGACCGTGGGTGCGGGTACGCCACCGGCACCCACGGACCTGACGATCCGATCTGTCGACCCGGCGACCGTCCATTTGGACTGGAAGGGGTCGCCGGAGGCGGCCGGCTACCGAGTGTGGGTACGCAACAACTACACCGGCGGCGACTTCACGGCCGACGAATACATCTCGGACACCACCGACCGGGGCATCGCCTTCTTGGTCCCCGGCAACTGGAACTACGACTTCTGCGTCACCGCGGTCAACGGCGCTGCGGAGTCCGGCAGGTCGAACTGCGTGTCCCTCCCGAAGCCGCCCCCGACGGGCGACGTCGAGCCCCGGTCGGCCGGCAAGACCCCTTCGGCGGCGGGCAAGTCCCCCTCGGCAGTGGGGAAGTACGCGGCAGGGCTGAGCCCGACCCTCAACAAGCTCCTGCGCCTACGCTCTCAGCCGGCCTCGAACGCCACGGCCGGCATACCGGCGGGCTGAGGAACGAGAGGCGTGGCTTTGGGCGCGGTGGGCTGCGGCCGGGCGCACCCGAAGCCATCCTCCGCGATGATCAGCACGGGGGTGACCGCGGCGCCGACCACTCGGTAGAGGGCCCGCCCGGTCGGCTGGAGCGGCGCCCTGAGCCTATTGCCCCGCCGCCATCCGCCCAGCTGTGGTGCATGACAGGTCCGTTGCGGCGCGATGGCACGGTCTGCGGTATCCCCGAACGTCTGTCGGGGCGGGCAGCCGGGAATCAGCGCATCGCGGGTGCGCGGCGTCTGCCTCGGCAGCGGATGCCATGGGGGAGCACTGTCCAGGACGCTGTGCACCGTCGGGGCCAGGGAAGCGAACGCAGCACTGGCCCGACGAGCACTGAATGCGGGCCTGTTCGAGGACTACGTGCGGTGCACGGCCTTCGGCATCTCCCACTACCCCAACGGAATCGAAACGGACGAACGTTGCTCCCGCAGTGGTGGTGGGAGGGATCGCCTCTTCCCAGGGGGACTGCGGAACGAGCTGAACCAGCTGCCGCGCTCCGCGAGGTCGCAGGGCCAGAGAGTATCGATCCCTTGACTCACTCCCGGTGGCCGCTTGTTTGGCAGCGCCACTGCCGGCAGGTCAGAGTGCGGCACACTTCGCTGCACAGTTCGGCGACACCCGGGTTCTGGGAGCTCAGCCGACGGCGCCCCAGGCTGCGTGCCGTGTCCTCGGAGCCGGCGGCGGCCCGGTCGGCGATCCGCCCACCTCATTGGGCTGACGCTCTTCAGTAGACCTTCGGCAGACCGCGGCCGTACCGGAGATCCCTTGGCAGAGCTACTGGGCCGTGTATCGAAAGCGCTGTTCGCGGTGTTCGTCGGTGGTTGCGGGCGGTGCTGGATACACGGGTCGGGAGCAGTACGCGTCACTTCCCCAGCCGTGGAGTTGAACACGTTCAACACGTCTGGCAGGGTATCTCTTCAAGGCCCGCTCCTCGGTTGGCCGATGCGGGCTGAGGGTGGGGGTGTCTGGTGGCGGGCGGAAGCAGGCTGCGTGTGTGGGGGACTGCCCTCGGTAGCTTGATCGTGGTTGTGGCTGCTCTGACGGCGTGCGCTGGCCCCTATCAGTACGGCGAGGGGACAGGGGTCCACGACACCACGGCGGCCGAGGTCGCTGGGGGCTGGGAAAACGTCGAGGGAACCCGTGTGGTGCTGCGCGAGGACGGAACGGCTCTTGTCGAGAAGCTCGACGGGCAGGACTTCGACTTCGACGACGGCTGGCGCGTGTCCGGTACGGGAACCTGGCAACTGGCCGACGGCGACGGCGGACAGGTCGTGCGACTCGCGCTGGCAGCCCGGACCCGACAGGAGAGCCGTTCCTCCGCGACCGCTACTGACGCTTCGGCCCCTGAAGCCCCATCGACATACGTGTGGTCCTTCTACGTGGACCGCGATCAGCACGACGAGTTGAAGCTGTTCTTCTTCTACGGCGACCCCGACATCGGGAACACATACGTGATGACGCGTGAGACAGGGGCATAGCCCTTCGTTGATCGCTGCGACCAGCACGGTCGCCTCGTAGCGGACCGCGAGCTTGTCGTAGCGCGTGACACGCGGTTCCTCTTGAGACGGTTGATCGCGGATTCGACCGCATGGCGCTGGCCACGGTGGCGAAGGCAGTGCGGGAGCACGCAGCCGACTGGCCGGCGGTCGCGCTCGCCGCGATCGGCCGGCTGGAGAAGCTCCTTGGCGACGTGGCGCCGCCTGCCGGCGCGGCGGCCCGCAAGGACGGACAGACCTGGACGGCCATCGGTAAGGCCCTGGGCACGCCCCGCCAGGCCGCGTATCAGCGGTTCTCCCGCTTCCTCGCCCCGAGCTGATCTCCGGCTCGAACGACTGAAGGGAACCGTTATCCCGGGTTGCAGGCAAGCAGCAGGCACGTTGACCGAACTAACTCTCGCGTTCTCGCAGGCCAGTTGGGGTTTCTGCTAGCTTCCCGGCATGCCCGGCAAACAGCGTCCCGACAGGGATCTGAAGAGTTTCGTGCTGCCT
Organism: Streptomyces cinnabarinus; assembly: GCF_027270315.1. Lineage (NCBI taxonomy): Bacteria > Bacillati > Actinomycetota > Actinomycetes > Kitasatosporales > Streptomycetaceae > Streptomyces > Streptomyces cinnabarinus. The sequence goes on from NZ_CP114413.1 coordinate 9,327,682, forward strand.
GAGTTAGGCCAGCTACTGGAGACGGGAGACCCCTGGGAGCCGTACCAGGTCCTGGACCAGTTCGGACGGCCCATCGAGCCTGTCGCCACGTACCTCAGAGACCTGATGGCAGCGGACAGTTCGCCGTTGACGCCACGCTCGTACGGGATGGATCTGCTGCGCTGGTGGCGCTACCTGTGGGCATTCGGAATCGAGTGGGACCGCGCGGTTCGTGAAGATGCCCGGGACTTCATGCTGTGGATGAAGCTGGCGGACAAGCCGGTACGCGTCCACTGGCGCCACCGCGGCAAGGACCCGGCCGAGATACCTCCGGTCCGGCGTGACAGTCCCGTGCCGGGATCCCCGAACCCGGTGACAGGCAAGCCCACCCTCGGCAAAGAAGTACGCGCCCACTACCCGGGCGCACTGCGAGACGGTGCTCCGGACCTTCTACGACTTCCACCTGGAACGCAACACCGGGTCGCTGCTGGTCAATCCCTTCCCTCTGGTCCGCAACCAGCGCTCGGCGCGAGCCAACGCCCACCACAACCCAGAGAAGGAACACAACAAACAGCGCACCAGCCTCTACCGGCCCAAGGTCCCCAAGCGAATCCCGCGCCGCATCCCCGACGAGAAGTACACCGAGGTCTTCGCGGGCCTCCGCTCGCACCGTGACCGCGCCCTCCTGGCCTTCTGGGTCGCCACCGGCGCCCGAGCCGAGGAACTGCTCACCGCCAAGCAGGGCGATGCAGTCGTCGGCCAGCAGACCATCGGCGTGATCCGCAAGGGCACACGCGCCTACCAGGAACTGCCCGCCACCCCCGACGCGTTCGTCTGGCTGCGGCTCTACCAGGAAGAATCCTGGAACAAGGGCGTCCCCCGCCGCCACGCGCAGCCGCTGTGGTGGACCCTGCGCCGCCCCTGGCGGCCATTGGAGTACGACGCGGCCCGCATGATGTTCAACCGCGCCAACGAGCTCCTGGGCGCCAACTGGACTCTTCACGACCTGCGGCACACCGCGACGTTCTTGATGCTCGACGATCCGAACATGCCGCCGGTCTACGTCCAGCACATCCTCGGCCATAAGCATCTGTCCACCCTGGACATCTACAACCGGCCCACCAGGGACGACGTGATCTCAGCAGGGCTCGCACACCACGCCCGCCAGGAGCACAAGCGCAACAACCCGCCTCCGGCCCCGCCCGCGCCGGCCTACAACCGCGACTCCCTCGACGTCCTCTTCGGCGGGAGCCCCGGGTGACAACTACCACCGTCCCGCTCGTCACCCCGCCGCCCCTGGCCGCGAAGAGCCTGGCCGGCAGCGAGATCGATGCCCAGCTGCAGAGGTTTCCGCCACGTAGCCCGGGAACCGACTGGCCCACTACCCGGATCTCCCGCGAGGAGGTCCTCCACAGGCTGGAGCGGCCGCCGTTCAAGAACGGCAAGAACTCCACCCACCAGATGCGGATGGTCGGCGCGCGCCTGCTGCTGCGATGGCTGGAGACCTTCAAGGGGAAGACCTGGCAGCAACGCTGGAACGCCAGCCCGGCCTCCGCAACCTCGGTCGGCTGGACTGAGGCCCCGCTTGCCTGGGGGATCGCTCACGGCAGGAGGCCGCAGAAGGCAGGGCTCGGGTCCGGGCTGCTGGCCCTGGTCTGCGCTGATGCCATCCGTCCCAGCATGCCGTGGCTCGCCAGCAGCCTCTCCCCCCACCTGCGCGAAGCCATCGAAGCCGCCCGCGATCCCAGGGGATTTGCCGAACTTCGTGACGCACGCATGCCCGGACAGCCGGACCCGCGGCGCACATCGAAGGCGCTCAAGGCCGTGGCCCGCATCCTCGCGGCGAAGGGCGGCGGCATCGACGACATCGTGGTCGGCGATGTCCTCGAACTGCTGTTGGCGGCCACGGGAACCTCCAGGAGCCACACGCGACTCGCCTACGCCCTGCTTCAGAGCCGCGGCCAGTTTCCCCCTGACGCACCCAAGACCCTGCGAAGCATCGAGATACGTGCCGGACAGGTGAGCCCGGCCCAGCTCGTCGACCGGTTCGGCGTGAAGTACAAGCCGATTCGCGACCTGCTCGTCAGCTACCTGACCGAGCGACAGCCCACCATCGACTACGTCACGTTGGTGCAACTGTCGAGCAATCTGGTCGGCTACTTCTGGGCCGACCTGGAACGGCACCATCCCGGGATCGACAGCCTCCACCTGGCCCCGGAGGTGCGCGACGCGTGGAAGGCCCGAATCGCGGTCAAGACGGTCAAGTACCGCATGCCGAACGGCACGGTCGCCACGACAACAGAGCCGCGCATCGCAGCCTTGAGTATCAGGACAGCAGTGCGGGGCTTCTACCTGGACATCGCCGAGTGGGCTCTGTACGAGCCCGAGCGCTGGGGACCGTGGGCCGCTCCGACCCCGGTGACAGCAGCCGACTGCTCCGCCAAGAACGTCGAGCAGGAGGTCCGCACCAGATCCGACGCCCGCACCCGAGAGAGGCTGCCGGTCCTGCCCGCGCTGGTACAGGCAGCTGCCCGCCGGCTGAACGAAGCCCAGGAGCGGCTGGAGGCATTGGAGGCAGCTGCCCTGGGATCCACCATCACGGTGCTCGGCGAGAGCTTCACCCTGCCCCGGTCTACCGAGCGAGCCGGCGGCAAACCTTCAACGGTCGTTGACGTCACAGGAGCGCGGCGTGACTTCCGAACGGAGGAGAAGCTGGCCTTCTACGGCTGGGCGACCGTGGAAATCCTCCGGCACACCGGGATACGCATCGAAGAGCTTAGGGAGCTCGGCCACCACGGCATCGTCAGCTACAAGCTGCCGACCACCGGAGAGGTGATCCCGCTCCTGCAGATCGCACCGTCCAAGACGGACCAAGAGCGCCTCCTGCTAGTCAGCCCCGAGCTCGCCGACGTTCTCAGCGCTGTGATCAGCCGCGTTCGCAGGCATGACGGGAGGGTGCCGAGCATCCCGTCCTACGACCTGCACGAGAAGGTCTGGAACCCGCCCATGCCGCTGCTCTACCAGTGGCCCGTAGGCGGCGAGAACAGGACGATCTCCATCACCACGATCCGCCAGTCACTCAACACGCTGCTGGCGGATACCGGCATCACCGACGCCCACGGACAGCCACTGACCTTCCAGCCGCACGACTTCCGCAGGATCTTCATCACCGACGCCATCCTCAACGGCTTGCCGCCGCACATCGCCCAGGTTATTGCTGGTCACGACCACATTGGAACCACGATGGGGTACGCCGCGATCTACCCGGAAGATGCCATCGAGGCTCACCGAGCCTTCATCGCCCGGCGCCGTGGCCTACGACCTGCCGGGGAATACCGGGCGGTGACCGACGAGGAGTGGCAGGAGTTCCTCGGGCACTTCGAGCGGCGCAAGCTGGCCCTGGGACAGTGCGGCCGAGCATACGGAAGTAGCTGTGTCCACGAGCACGCATGCGTGCGATGCCCGGTACTGATCGTGGGGCCGGACGAACGGCCCCGTCTTGAAGAGATCCGCGAGAACCTTCACGCCAGGATCGCCGAAGCCGAACGAGAAGGATGGCTGGGCGACGTCGAGCAACTGACCGTCAGCCTCACCGCCACCCACGACAAGATCAGCCAGATTGACGCCAACGAGAGACGGAAGAGCTCGCCGGTATTCGTCGGCATGCCGACGATCAAGCAACTAGCGGTCCGGGAAGCCCAAAACCTGAACAAGACGGACTAAGCACGCCGCAGTCGGACGCCGGACGGCCTCTCTGGCGGCAGTTCGGAGAAGGCGTGTGAGGTGCCGCGCAATTCATTTTTCATGCCTCACGGCGTATCCACGGGTCATGAGGCGCATTGGCCATGTGTCGCCCGTCGCGTGACATGAGCTTGGTTCGGGCTTACCAAAGTGGACTGCTCGAAGCTGGTGGCGGCGGCCCCGCCCTCGTCAGTGACCTGCGCGCCAGGCCGCTGCCAGGGCGAGCCCACCAGGCAGGGGCGAACCAGCTGCTGGAATCAGGCCGTGCGGCGCTGGGCCAAGCGCGCGGGTGAAATCGATTGTCCCGCCGGAGAAGGTCGCTCCGTCGAAGCGGACCCTACCGCCGGAGAACGTGGCCGCGTTGAAGTTGACTCGGCCGCTGGAGAACTCTGCTCCTATGAAGCTGACCATGCTTCCGGAAAACGCCGCTGCGCCGAAGTCGACCCGGCCGCCGGAGAACGCCGCTTCGACGAAGTAGACCGTGCCACCAGAGAAGGTCGCGCCGGTGAAATCGACCGTCCCGCCGGAGAACGCCGCCCCGCCGAAGAAGATCGTGCCACCGGAAAAGGTCGCCACTCTGAAGTCGACCCAGCCGCCCGTGAACGTCGCTCCGCCGAAGTGGACTGTGCCGCCGGAGAATGTCGCCCCACTGAAGTCGACATTGCTGCTGGCAAACGTCGCACCGATGAAGTGGACCGTGCCACCGGAGAACACTGTCTGCGAGAGGTCCCCGCCGTCGAAGGTGACGCTGGTGAAGTCGAAGTCGTGGCCTTGCCAGGAGTGGTGGTGCTGGAGTGGTAGGCGGAGGTGGTCGCGGATGAGCCTGATGACGGTGTGCCGGACTTCCCGCAGGGCCAAGTAGTCGTGACGGGCTTCCGCGTCGTTCTCCGGTAGGTCGGCTTCGGCGGTGTAGGGCAGTCGGAGGTAGGCGCACAGGACGTCGATGCAGGTCTGGCGTAGTTCGCGGGTGGGGGCGTCGTCTGCGAGGCCGGCCAATGCGTGTACGCCGCCGAGGCGTACCGCGGCGGATTCTTCGCCGAGTTGGGAGACGGCGGTGGTGAAGCGTTCGGTGTGTAGGCGGGTGGCGTCGCGTAGGGCGCCGTCCTCGTCGACGCGCTGGCGACGGTAGGCCACGACCAGGGCGACCAGGGCGCCCGCGCCGGCCACGACACCGAAGGCGAGCTTGACCAGGTCGAACAGCGTTTTGGAGTCGATGCGCCGCTCGGGCTTCAACTCGTGTGCGTCGAGCAGGCCCCATCCGGCGTAGAAAACGGCAGAGGCAACCAGGACCGCAGCAGTGAAGGCCAGGAGCAGGACGATACCGACGGGCCACAGGCTCAGGCCGCGCCGCTCAGCCTGGCGCCGGGGCAGACGTGGGCTCATAACCGACAAGACTGAATAGGGCGCCCGGCCGGTTGCAGCCGACCTTCACTGCCCCGGTACCTGCATGCCTCATGTGCCTCATCGCCCGTCAGCCCTCTGAGTTACGCCAGGGACGATCACTCTCTAACGGCCACAGCTGTTCACGTCTGTTCTGGTCGGCAGAACTGCCAGGCCGTCGGCAGTCGGAGCCTCCGAAGCTGCCTAGTTCGGAGAAGGCACGTCAGGCATGTAGCCGTCTTCATGCATGCCTGACGGGTATCCGATGGGTCTTCAGGTACGTAAGGCATGGCAGGGAGCCCGTCCTGGCCTGTACCGCAGGAATTACTGCCATGGGGGCGTGGGTGTGCCATCCGGGTCCAGGCCATACGGCCACAACCTGGCGAGTATCTCCGTCAGGCGGTACAGGGCGGTGGTGTTGCCGTGGTCGGCGGCTTGCCGGGCCGGGGAATCGGCGGCTTCCTGGTCTCCGGCCACTTCCCGCATCTCCATCGGCCGGATACAGATGAGTGAAGTCCTCGTCAGCGAACACCACATCCAGCCGGTCCCGCATCAGCATGACCGGAGTCCCCTCGGACATGCCCACGCAGTGCGGACCGTCATGGAAGGAGTCCGCTGGAGACTTGCCGGACGCATCGACACCGTCTACCGCCCCGGACCGACGCCGCCTCGCCGCTGACCGGCCAACCGCCAGCAGCGGCTGCTGTCACTACCCTGCCAAGATCACCAACAGGGTCACGGCATGGGCCTGAACCGGCCAGTTGATGGACCGTGTCAGTAACTGACAGGGCTGTGGGGCGGCCAGTTGGGCCTGTGGCCTGAGGCAGACCGGGGTCAGGTGTACGCGCCGAGACGGCTGTATCGAGCGGTGCCGCACGCCCATGGCGGCCCGATGCCCCGGAGTGGCCTTGTCAGGTCAGGTTCGACGGGACGATGCCGTAGCGGCGCATCTTGCGGTACATCGTTGCGCGGGAAATCCCGAGGTCCTGGGCGGTGCGCTGGACGTTGGCGTTGCGGTTCATCAGCCCGTGCAGAATGGCGTCGCGTTCCAGCGCCTCGATGGTGGTCAGGACTTTGTGCGAGGACACCCGGCATTCCGGCGGGAGGTCTTCCGCATGGATCGTCGGGCCTGACGGCCGCCGCGCCAGCTTGCGCATCACCGATTCAAGCTGGTGGACGTTCTGCGGCCACGGGCATCGCTGCAGCATGGTCAGGGCATCGGGGGAGAACCGGCTCTCGCCGCTCGGCCGGTACTTGCGCAGGAAGAAGCGGGCCAGCAGCTCGATGTCCCCGTGCCGGTGGCGCAGGGGCGGCACCTCCACCAAAGCACCGCAGAGCTGGTCGAGTTGGTCATCGGCGCCGGCCATCGATGGCTGGCTGGTCACGACCAGTTGCCCGGTTGCGGTGCCGTCGAGGTGCGTCAGTAGCTTCCTCAGCCGCTGTCGCAGCTGATCGCTCACGAGGTGAAAGTCGCGCAGGACGAGCACGTTGGACGGTACGGCGAGCAGCGCTGCGATGTCGTGCAGCCAGCCCTCGGTGACGGCAGGTGCGTCGGACAGTGGTGGCTGCATCATCTCCAGTCGGCGTCCGGCGCCGTGCGCTCGGTGCAGAGTCTCGACGAGCGTCCTCTTGCCGACGCCGGCTTCGCCCGACAGGTGCAGCCACGTCCCGGCGACGAACTCCGCGCGGCTGTCTGCGACGGCGCGCAGCCAGTGCGGGGATGAGCCCACCAGTCCCAGGTCCGACCGGACGGGCGTCGTCACAAGGGCGGCAGGTCCGGGCTGCGGGCGTCCGATCAGCCGGACCCTGAAGACGGCGCCCGCGTCGCTGTCTTCGCGTCGGCAGCGGCTGATCCTGAGCTCGGCGACCCGACCGGAGGGCAGGGCGAGACTGCGTGTCCCCTCCGCGCGGGGGTTGTCGGCGAGCTCGCGGGCGTGGTCGAGGAGCGCGTCGTGATCCGGCCCGGTCACCGCGGCGCTGAGCTGGTCGTTCATCATGACGACATCGCGGCTCATGGCCAGCACGGGTCCTGGACGCACCGAGGAGCACGCTTCCATGTAGTCATGGAACAGAGCCCGTTCACGCCGTGAGGTGATAGCCGCGATCTCACCCTCGATCTGGGCGGCGACCGAGCGGGCGAAGGCCATGAGCATGCCGTCGGAGCCCTGACGGATGGTGGTGAGGTTGAAGGCCCCCAGCAGGGTGCGCCGGGTGGGATGGAGGATGGGGACGGCCGCGCAGTGGAAGTCCCGCAACGCCTCGACGTAGTGCTCCAATCCGGCGATCATGACGGGGCGGCCGCTGGCCAGCGCGGTTCCGATGCCGTTGGTGCCCACGTAGCGCTCGGCGAACACATGGCCCGGGGCCAGCCGCACGCGGTTGAGGTTGGTCGTCAGCCCCTCGTGGGACACCTTCCGGGAGAGCACCACGCCGTTCCGGTCCGTGATCATCATGGAGACCGGGTCGTCGGCGAGCTGCTCGTGCAACCTGTCCACGATCGGCAGCGCCGCCCTGGCGAGGGGGCTCTCCAGATTGGGGTTGTCCAGGTACGGAGCGTCAAGACTGCCCGACTTCACCTTGTGCTCCATCGAGCGCTGCCACGAGGCCACCACAACCGGCCGGGCGCTCGGGTCCTTGGTGACCTCCAGGTACAGCTCTCTGGCGACTCTCAGCGACGTTCCGGGCTGTCGGTGGGGCATTAACACTCCCGTACTGCGCGCGTCACTTTCCCTCAATGCAGTGATTGGACCAGCTCGACGGCGTGGCGCCTACGGCGTGTATCACATTGAGACATCCGTGGACGCTTTCTGAGACATCGGCCTTGTCGCGGCGGCCTGTGTAATCGGCGCACCATCCACCCGCCGACTCGCAGGGAGCCGCCATGAAAGCCGTGCAGGTCATCGAGTACGACGAGCCGCCCGCGCTCGTGGACGTGCCCGATCCGCAGGTCACCGGTCCGCTCGATGTGATCGTGAAGATCGGGGGCGCCGGAGTGTGCCGGACCGATCTGCACATCCTCGAAGGACAGTGGAAGGCCAAGAGCGGAGTCACCCTTCCGTACACGATCGGCCACGAGAATGCCGGGTGGGTCGCGGAGGTCGGCCAGGCCGTCACCCATGTCAAGGCCGGTGACCCGGTGATCCTGCACCCGCTGGCGACGTGCGGTCTGTGCCGAGCCTGCCGGGCCGGAGACGACGTGCACTGCATGAACTCGGCCTTCCCCGGCATCGACACCCACGGGGGCTACGCCGAATACCTGAAGACCAGCGCCCGCTCGGTCGTGCCGCTCACCCCGTCCCTGGAGCCGGCTTCGGTGGCGGCCCTGGCCGACGCCGGGCTGACGGCGTACCACGCGGTTGCCAAGGCGGCCCGGGTCCTGCGGCCCGGCGACCGTGCCGTGGTCATCGGTGCCGGCGGGCTCGGGCACATCGGCATTCAGGTGCTGCGGGCCCTGTCGCCGGCCGAGATGATCGTCGTCGACCGCAGTCCGGAGGCCCTTGCGCTGGCCAAGGAACTGGGCGCCGACCACACCCTCGTCGCGGACGGGAGCGAAGCCGACCGGGTACGGGACCTCACCTCGGGGCACGGGGCGGAGGCCGTCCTGGACTTCGTCGGCGAGGGCGGTGCCGTCGAGACGGGCATCGCCTGCCTGCGCCGCAGTGGCAACTACTACGTCATCGGCTACGGCGGCCACCTGAACGTGCCGACGATCGACGTCATCTCCACGGAGATCAACTTCATCGGGAACCTCGTGGGCTCCTACAACGACCTCTCCGAGCTGATGGTCCTCGCGGCCCAGGACAAGGTCACCCTGCACACCCAGCGCTACCCCCTCGCCTCCTTCCAGCAGGCCCTCGACGACCTGGACGCGGGGGCCGTACGCGGCCGCGCGATCTTGGTCCCCTGACACCGCAGGAGAAGCCTCATGCGCACCAGACCGTCCACGGCCCTGATCGCTCTCGCCGTCGTCGCGACCCTGACCGGCACGGCATGCACCGCCCAGAGCCAGGCACAGCACCAGCCCAAGGAGAAGGCCGGACTCTTCAAGCCCGGTTCGCAGATCAGCTACCAGAAGTACGGCAAGGACTACCCGGCCACGAAGGTCAACGACGTCCCCGGACGCTGCAGCTACGACTCGATCAGCCGCAAGGACTACTCCGGCCAGACACTCAAGATCATCAGCCATGCCGTTCCTGTCATCGGCGAGCCGACCCAGTTGCACGCCAAGCAGTTCGAGGACATCACCGGAGGGAAGGTCGAGATCGTCAACGTCCCCTTCGGTGAGCTGCACCAGAAGATCCTCACACCGCTTCAGGCGGGCCAGCCCGCTTACGACGTCATGTTCTACCCGTCCCTGTGGATCGGCGACATGGCCCCGTATCTGGAACCGGTGCCGCAGGAGTACCTCGACACCCGCGGGATGAAGGACGTCACCAAGACCTACATGGACGTGGCGACCTGGAACGGGAAGGTCGTGCAATACCCGGTGGACGGGGACCGGCACTACCTCAAGGTCCGCGCCGATGTGCTGAAGGACCCGCAGTGGAAGGCGGCCTACCAGCAGGCCACCGGCCAGGACCTGCAAGTCCCCAAGACCTGGGCCGAGTACCAGCAGATCGCCGAGTTCTTCAGCGGCAAGGACCTCGACGACGACGGCAAGCGCAACTACGGCAGCGCCGAGGTGACCAAGCGCGACGACCTGACGTTCTCCGCGTTCATCAGCCGGGCGGCACCGTATGTGAAGAACCCGGAGGTCAAGGGCGGTGTCTTCTTCGACGTCGAGACCATGAAGCCGCTGATCAACACGCCCGGGTTCGTCCGCGCTCTGGAGGACATGGTGAAGGCCAAGTCCACCTGGGCGCCCGGCGGCGCCAACTTCGGGCTGGGAGACGAGATCTTCTCCTTCGGCGGCGGGCAGACGCTGATGTCCTACTCGTGGGACGACGCCTTCATCCAGGCCCAGCAGCCGGACAGCAGGATCCGCAACGACGTTCAGGCGGCACCGCTGCCGGGTTCCACCGAGGTCTACAACCGCACCACGAAGGCGTGGGACAAGAAGGCCAACCAGGCGCCCTATTTCACCTGGGGGTGGACATCGGCGGTGGCCAAGGCCTCGACTCACCACCAGATGGCCTTCGACTACCTGTGCTTCTTCAGCAACGAGGCCAACACCGCCCTCGACCTGACCATCGGCCGATTCGGTGTCAACCCCTACCGGTACGCCCACTTCGACCCGGCGTTCTGGCAGCAGCAGGGCTGGGAGAAGGATGTCGCCGAGTCGTACGTACTGACGCTCTCCGGGATGGAGAAGAGCGGCAACCGCGTCTTCGACCTGCGGGTTCCCGGTGTCAACCAGTACATGTCCGCGCTGGCCAACGGCATCGCGTCGGCTGTGGCGGGCCAGGACTCGCCGCAGGAGGCGCTGGACGGCGTGGCCCGGGAATGGTCCAAGATCACCGACCAGATCGGCAAGGACAAGGTGCAGAGCGCCTACCGCGATGTGGTCGCCCTCGAGGACAACTCCTGACCCGACCGCAGGACGCCCCGGGTGGCCGGACCGGACCGGCCGGCCGCCCCGGGGCTCCCGCCCCCCGCCCGCAAGGAGAACCATGGACGGCCTGCGCCGGTACAAGAGCATGTTCCTGCTGCCGGGACTGCTCACCCTCTTGCTGATCATCATTTTTCCGCTGCTGTTCACCATCCGCGTCAGCTTCTCCGGATGGAACGTCAGCAACCCCTACATGGACTTCATCGGAGGTGCCAACTACACCGCCGTGCTGCACGACAGCCGCTTCTGGTCGTCCATCACCCGGCTGATCCTGCTGGCGGGCGGCACGGTGCTGCTGCAGTACGTCATCGGCTTCGGCATGGCCCTGCTGGTCTGGCGCGAGGTACGGGGCCGCAGATTCTGGCGGGTGCTGTTCCTCGTCCCCATGATGACCACGCCCGTGGTGATGGCCGCCATCTGGCAGACGATCTTCCATGAGTCGCTGGGCCCGGCGAACGATCTGCTTCAACTGCTGGGCCTGGCCAGGATTCCCTGGCTCACCGAGTCCGGTCCGGCACTGGTCGCGCTGATGACCGTCGAGGTCTGGCAGTGGACGCCCTTCATGTTCCTGTTGCTTCTGGCGGGCCTGCTGAGCCTGCCGAAGGAGCCGTTCATGGCCGCCGCGATCGACGGCGCCGGCACCTGGCGCACCTTCTGGAAGGTGACCTTCCCGTTGATGGCGCCGGTGTCGGTGGCGGCGGTCGTCATCCGGCTGATCGAGGCGTCCAAGCTCTCGGACAGCGTCTACGTACTGACCTCCGGCGGGCCGGGCTCCTCCACCGAGACACCGGGTTACTACCTCTACATCCAGGGGCTCAGGGACCAGCAGACCGGGTACAGCGGCGCGATGTCCCTCATCTACCTCGTACTGATGAGCGTCACGCTCACGGTTGTTGCCGCCCTGCTCACCAGGGCGTTCAAGCTGAAGGGGGACGCATGAGGTCGCGCCTCTATCCCACATTCAAGTACACCGTGATCGCACTGTGGGCCTGCTTCGTCGCGGGACCGTTCTTCTGGGCGATGACGACCAGTTTCAAGAACGCCAACGCGGTCCAGGGCGGCCCCACCTACCTCCCCTGGGCGCAGTACGAACCCACCCTCACCGGCTGGCGCAACATCTTCGGCGGAGCCGGCGGCGTCGATGTGATCGATCCTTTCGTCAACAGCGCCATCGTCACCATCGCCGCATCCGCCATCAGCCTGGCCCTGGGGTCCCTGGCCGCCTACGCACTGTCCCGCTACCGGTTCAAACTGGGCTTCATCAAGAACGGCGACATCGTCTTCTTCTTCGTCTCCCAACGGATCATGCCGCCGGTGGTGCTGGTGATCCCCTTCTTCTACCTCCTGCAATGGGGCAGCCTCCTGGACACCATCCCCGGCCTGGTCATCGTGACGATCGCCCTGCTGCTGCCCATCGCGGTCTGGGTGATGGTGGACTTCTTCAACGGCATCCCGCGGGAGATCGACGAGATGGCGATGCTGGACGGCTGCGGCCCGTTGCAGACCTTCGTACGGGCGATCCTGCCGAACTCCCTGCCCGGCCTGACCGTGGCGGCGATGTTCTGCGCCGTGTTCGGCTGGAACGACTTCTTCTTCGCCTTCCGGCTGACCTTCACCGAGGTCCAGACCCTGCCCCAGGCGGTCGTCGCCCTCAACTCCTCCATTCCGCCCTGGTGGACGCTGTCCGCCGCCGCGCTCTTCGGCGTGACACCGCTGATCCTGCTCGCGATCTGGGTGGAGCGCTATCTGTCCAAGGGGAACCTGTCGGGAGCGGTCCGATGAACCTGAACGCCACTGAACTGTGCCTGACCGTCGACGGCGTCGACCACCTCAGCAATGTGACCGCGACCTTCCAGCCGGGGCGGCTGCACACCGTCATCGGCCGGACGATGGCCGGGAAGACCACCCTGCTGCGGGTCCTGGCCGGCCTGCAGAACGTGGATTCCGGCTCGCTGACGCGGGCGGGAACGGACTTCCTGGCAACGCCGGTGTGGCGGCGCGACACCGCCATGGTGTACCAGCAGTTCATCAACTACCCGCATCTCAACGTGTTCCACAACGTGGCCTTTCCGCTGAAGCGGGCCGGGCTGTCACGCGACGAGATCCAGCGACGGGTCCGGCGGAGCCTGGCGAGTGTGGGGCTCGCCGACTTCGAGAAGCGCAAGCCCTCCCAGCTCTCCGGCGGCCAGCAGCAACGCGTCGCGATGGCCCGGGCCTTGGCACGCGGCGCCGGCGTCCTCCTGCTCGACGAGCCATTGGCCAACCTGGACTACAAGTTGCGCGAACAACTGCGCGACGAATTCAAGACCCTCTTCTCGGACCAGGGGGACACGATCGTCATCTACACGACCACCGAACCCGCCGAGGCGATGATGCTCGGCGACGTGGTGCTGGTCATGCACGAGGGGCGCATCCTGCAGACGGGCACCCCGCAGGAGGTCTACGAACGCCCGGCGACCACCACGGTGGCGTCCATCATCAACGACCCGCCCATGAACATCTTCGCGGGCCGGATCGAGGGCGGCCTGGTCACGGTGGCCGGCTTCCAGGCCACGCACGTCTCGTCGCACCTTGCCGATCTGCCGGACGGCACCTACCAGTTCGGACTGCGCGCCACGGATGTCGGCCTGGCCTCCAGCGGGGTCGAGGGCGAGGTCACCTTCGTGGAGATCTCCGGTTCTGAGACCTTCGTCCATGTGGTCGTCGGCGAGAGCCCCTTCGTCGTTCAGGTCGAGGGCATTCACGATGTCACCCTCGGTGACCTGGTCAAACTGCGACTCCGCCCCGACCGGCTGTTCGCCTTCGACGAGATCGGGGCGCTCGTGCGGACACCTTCATACGATCTCGCTGCAGTGGAAGGGCGTTGACATGGCGCAGTTGGACATCGTCGATGTCGGGCACGCGTATGCGCCGGGCATCGAGGAGGAGCGGTGGGCGCTCAAGCCCCTGAATCTGACCTTCGAGTCCGGTAAGACCTACGCGCTGGTCGGGCCCTCGGGCTGTGGCAAGACAACGCTGCTGAACATCCTGTCCGGCCTGGTCAGACCGTCCCAGGGACAGGTGCTGTTCGACGGTGCCGATGTCACGGCCCTGCCCACGAAGGCCCGCAACATCGCCCAGGTCTTCCAGTTCCCGGTCATCTACAAGTCGATGACGGTCTACGACAACCTCGCTTTCCCCCTTCAATGCCGGCGCTGGGACAGAGCGAGGAGCGATGCCAAGGTTCGCCAGGTTGCCGAGGCCCTGGACCTGCACGACCGGCTGGCGCAGCCCGCCCGCGGGCTCACCGCCGACGACAAGCAGCTGATCTCACTCGGCCGTGGTCTGGTCCGGGACGACGTCGCGGCCATCCTGATGGACGAGCCGCTGACCGTCATCGACCCGCAACTCAAGCAGATGCTGCGACGCAAGATCCGCGAGATCACCGAGCAGTTCAGGCCCACCGTGATCTACGTGACCCACGACCAGTACGAGGCGATGAGCTTCGCCCAGGAAGTGCTGGTGATGAAGGACGGCCGTGCCGTGCAGCAAGGAACCCCGGAACAGCTCTTCGAGGCGCCGTCGTCCACCTACGTCGGCTACTTCATCGGCTCACCGGCGATGAACTTCCTGACCGTGGACCGGGACGACCGGAACTTCGCACTGGGCGGCCGGACGCTGTCCGTCGCCTGGGACATCCCGCACGGCACGACCGCGGTCGAGGTCGGCATCCGGCCCGAGTACATCAAGGCCGTCACGGAACCCGGCCCCAACACCTTCCCCGGCAGACTGCGAGCCGTCAGCGACCACGGCGCGCAGCGCGTGCTCGAAGTCGAGGTGGCCGGACAGCTCCTGAGGGCCAAGACACCGCGGGAGGAAGGCGTTCCGGACGGCGACGACGTCCTGATCCATCTGCCGCGCGCCAAGGTCCTTCCGTACGCGGACGGTCAGTTGGTGCTCCAGTCCTGATCGCCCGTCAGGCCTCTGGCCACCCCCTTCGAGGCGCGGACGACGCCGAGCGACGGTGCTCGACGCGCGTTGTCCAGCCGGTCCGCGGCTCGGTGACGGCAAGCCGAGACCGTACGATTTCGACACGACGAGTCCGGGTGGGCGCGGCCGAGGCACAGGTACTGCCGGGCCCGCCCGCGGGGCGACTGTTCCCCTTCCGCCGCCCGACGCGGCAACCGGCAGATCGACATCAGACAGCAGTGGAGGAATCCCATGATCTTCATCACCGCCAAGTTCCGAGTCCGCCCCGAACATGCCGACCGCTGGCCCGAGATCACCGCTGATTTCACCCGGGCCACCCGCGCCGAGCCCGGCTGCCTGTGGTTCGACTGGTCGCGCAGCGTGGAGGACCCGTTGGAATACGTCCTGGTCGAGGCTTTCCGCGATGACGCGGCCGGAGGCGCGCACGTACAGTCCGCGCACTTCAAGGCCGCGCAGCAGACCTTGCCGCCCCACCTGGTCGAGACGCCGCGCATCGTGAACCTGACCGTTCCCCAGGACGACTGGTCGCTGCTGGGCGAGATGTCGGTCCCCGGCCAGGAGTAGTCGCTCCTGAGCCTGTCGGGGATCTTGCGACGGTGAGGTCGACTGCCGGCGGCTTGCCAGTCGAAACGTGCCGCGAACTGGGTCGCCCACCTGACCATTCGCCGACGCGCGGGCGGCCTCGGCCTGTTCACGTGCCCCGCCCAAGGGTGCACCTGACCAGTCCGTGGCCGTGGCCGTGGCCGTGGAGAGGATTGTGCTGCAACAGGGGGACCGGAATATGGCGTTCACGACGCTCACACGCTTCCGTGGAGTCTCCGGACTGTCCCGAGTCCGGGTCAGAACGTACGCGGTGAGCGTCCCCGCAGAGCGCCGCTATCCATGACCGCTGGACGCGACCTTGCTGCTCCGCCCTGCCGAATCACCGACGGCCGTCCGACACGCCGCGGCGTGCCCGCGTCCGCTGCGGAGGCGAAGCCGTCACCATCACTTCGCCACACGTCGGCCGCGTCATACAGGAGCCTCATATGTCCGACAGTGCCCCCGACCCCCGTCCCGTCACCGCAGAGGCAGTCCCCCTGGGCACCGGTACCCGCCGATGGCTCTTCCGCCCTCCGCGGCGTCACGGTGAGGTGGACACCGGTCGCAGCGTCAGCTTCCTGGAGCTCTTCTACGACCTCGTCTATGTCGTCCTGGTCGGCCAGGCGGCGCACACCCTGGCTGAGGACCTCTCCTGGCGAGGCACGGCAGTATTCGCGGTGGTATTCGGACTGATCTGGATCGCCTGGCTGAACGGCACACTCTTCTACGAGTTGCACGGCCGCGAAGACGGTCACACCCGCTCGATGATCTTCGTGCAGATGCTGCTGCTGTCCCTCATGGCGGTCTACGTCGGCCACGCCGACGGCGACGACGGCCGCACCCTGGCGGCACTCTACGCCCTGCTGCTGGCACTGCTGAGCTACCAGTGGTACTCCGTGTACCGGCAGGACCTACCGGAGCTGCGCAGGACGCCCCGACGCTATCTGATCGTCATGGTCGCAGGCATCATCCTGATCGCGGCATCGGTACCTCTGTCGGCCGACGTCCGTCTCGTCGTCTGGGCGGTGTTCGTCGTCGCGTGGTGCAGCGTGGAGTGCGTCATTCTTATCTTCTGGCGCAGAAGGCCGAGTTATGACGTCGTGACCGAGCCCATGGTCGAGCGCTTTGGACTGTTCATCATCATCGTGCTCGGCGAAGTCGTCATCGGTGTCGTGAACGGCCTGACCGACACCGAACGCAGCACGCTCGTGACGACCACCGGCCTGCTCGGGCTCGCGATCGGCTTCGGCTTCTGGTGGAACTACGCCGATCTGGTGTCACGAAGGCTGCCCCGCGAGACCGGCCACTCTCTGGCGACGTGGATCTTCACTCACCTGCCGATGACCATGGCCGTGGCGGCTGCCGGGGCGGGCATGGTCGGGCTTGTGGAGCACGCCACCGATCACCGGACACCGGTCGCCGTGAGCTGGCTGATGGGTGGGTCCGTAGCCGCGATGCTGGTCACTACGGTGGTGCTGCTGCCCACTTTGGCGGACTACGACCGCTACCCCTCCACCTACAAGTCGGTGCAAGCCGTGCTTGTCATGGCTGCCGTCGTCGCCCTCCTCGCCGGATGGTCCCGCCCCGCCCCCTGGCTCCTTGCACTCACCTTGCTGCTCCTCCTCTTCGCGACATGGGCTTTCGCGTTCGCCAGATGGCTACGCCAAGGCTCCCTGATCAACGAGAGGTCGGCCGAGTGACACGGAGCGGTCAGTCGCGTTCTTCCAGCCGTACGGGACGGGGGACCGCGACGCGATCCTGCGACGCGTCGAACACGCCCGGACGGGCGGCGCGAAGGGCCTGATCCTCACCCTCGACCGGTCGTTCTCCCACGGCACGCTGTCCATCGGTCGGCGCGCTGGAGCTGGTGGTGGCCGAACTGGCGCACTCCGCCCACGTGTTCGCAGGAGTTCTGCTGATTTGCGGGCGCGGGGGTAGCGCTGTTCCCCTGCACCGCGCGGTCGAGGCACTGCGCGCGGAAGGCAGGCGGCCCGCGCAGGGCTGCCGTCCGGCCCGGCCCATCTCCGTGGAGAAGCCGAGACCTGCCCCAGACTGACGCCTGGTGCCTGGCCGGTGCGGTGATGCCGCTGCGGTGTCGGCAACCACACTGGCGCTGGCGTGGGTTGGACGGCAGTGACTGGACATACGCGTTGCGTCCCGCGTCTGTCCGGCATGGTGAATGCCTGAGCCGTCCGAGCTCAGTCCAGCCATCCTCTTGACCGTACTCGGACAGGACCATACTCTCCGAGGAAGTAAGGAAACTTTCCTAACAATCAGGTTTCGCTTCGTCGCTCTCGGCCGCAGTGCAGGAGTGAAGGCACCCCCTGCCGAGCGGCTCCGTACGTCCTGATCAGGCATGTCAGCCCGGCTACACAGCAAGGAGACCCCTGATGCCACAGCACCGGAACCTCCCGCCGCGGCCTGTTCGGCGCGGCCGTCGGCGGTCTCGCCGCAGCCGCCCACCCCGCGTCCCTGCGGGTGTCGTCCGGTACGGCGACGGCCGCAACACGCGTTGGCTCCTGGGCACTGTGCTGGGCGCCCTCTCCGGCGAGTGTCGGTCTCGGGGTGTTGGAGGCTGTCGAGGACGATCGGGCCGACTCCCACACCGAGGGCCAATCGCACGTCCACCCAGTGGGCGACGCCTTGAGGTTCAACAGGCACATGGTCGCCCGGGACGCCTCCACGTACCGCCAGCACCAGGAAGTGACCGACATGCGTCCGTCCGGCAGTTCGTACCTGGGCCGGCTCCCGGGCGAGACGTAGCGCACGACGTACCAGATGTGCATCCCGTGATGTCGCTGCGGCGGGTGAACGACGTACAGGCCATCGAACTGAACTGTTCGCGCCGGACATCCTCGTCGGCCGCACCGAACTCGTCCCGCCGCGCGGCTCCTGGGGGCGACGTCGACTTCCAGATGAAGACCGGCGACGGGACCGCGGGCACCGTGCGGTGGATCCTCCGCAAGCAGGGCATCACCCTCGTTGTCGGGACCAAGACGGGCGTCGACACCTTCCTGCTCGACCGGGTGCGGCCCAAGTGGGGCATCTACCACTCGCTCGGCGCCACGTCCGGCTCACTGCAGGACTGCTACCTGCTCCTGCGGCACATGCACGGCTGCCAACTGATCGATGGCCCCGCCGCGGTCGATGACCAGGCGGAGGACACCTTCTTCTCGCAGGGCGTCGTCGAGTCCAACCACTCCCGCTTCTCCGGGACCGGCTTCGTGAACCACGACAACGTCACCGGCTCGTTCGTCGAATGGACCGTCCCGGCGAGCACTGCGGGCCTCGCCACCCTTGCCCTGCTCTACGCCAACGGCACGACCCTCAATCGCCCCATGGACCTCATCGTCAACGGCGGACCCAACGTCCGCAAGATCACCCTTAGTTGAGACCCCATCGAGAGGATGTCATGCGCAGACCTCTGTCCACTCTGCTCGCCGGCACGCTGCTTGCCGCACTCGGCTTCGGCCTCGCCCCTTCCCCCGCACTCGCCACCGTGACCGAGCAGGCCCCGGCGGCAAGCGGCCAGATCGCCGCCTACCCGGCGTGGCAGCCGAACACCTCGTACAACGTGGGCACACGCGTGTCCTACGGCGGCAAGGACTACGAATGCCTGCAGAGCCACACCTCTCTGACCGGCTGGGAGCCCTCCAACACCCCCGCGCTGTGGAAGCTGCTCGGTGACAGCAGCGGTGGTACCGACACCACCGCTCCCTCGACCCCGACCAGCCTGCGCACTACCGGCACCACCTCCTCCAGCGTGTCCCTGGCCTGGAACGCCTCCACCGACAATGTGGGCGTGACCGGATACGTGGTGTACCGCGACGGCGCCCAGGTCGCCACGACGACGAACACTTCGTACACCGTCGGCGGGCTGTCGGCGAGCACGGCGTACACCTTCACCGTCAGGGCGCGTGACGCGGCGGGCAACGTCTCTCCGGCCTCCAGCGCCGTCACCGCCACCACCCAGAGCGGCGGAACGCCGCCGGGCACCACACCCGCCGCGATCAACGGCCGGCTCAAGGTGTGCGGTGTGAAGTTGTGCAACCAGTACGGCAATCCGATCCAGCTGCGCGGCATGAGCAGCCATGGCCTCCAGTGGTACAGCCACTGCCTGACCAGTGGCTCCCTGGACGCGCTCGCCACCGACTGGAACTCCGACGTCCTGCGTATCTCCCTCTATGTCCAGGAGGGCGGTTACGAGACCAACCCGAGGATGTTCACCGACCGGGTGCACCAGCTCATCGAGATGGCCACGGCCCGCGGCATGTACGCCCTGGTCGACTGGCACCAGCTCACGCCCGGCGACCCTAACGACAACCTCTCCCGCGCCAAGACGTTCTTCACCGAGATCGCGCAGCGCCACCGCGGCAAGACCAACCTGCTGTACGACATCGCCAACGAACCCAACGGCGTCAGCTGGTCGCGGATCAAGTCCTACGCCGAGCAGCTCATCCCCGTCATCCGCGCCCAGGACCCCGCAACCCCGATTCTCATCGGCACCCACGGCTGGGGCTCCCTCGGCATCTCCGACGGCCGCAACGAGACCGACATCATCAACAACCCGGTCCAGGCGACCAACATCATGTACACCTTCCACTTCTACGCGGCCTCGCACGACCAGGAGTACCTGGACGCGCTCAACCGGGCATCGGATCGCATCCCGGTCTTCGTCACCGAGTTCGGTACCCAGGAAGCCTCCGGTGACGGCCCGAACAACTTCACCCGCACCCAGCAGTACCTCGACCTGATGGCCGTCAAGAAGATCAGTTGGGTCAACTGGAACTTCTCCGACGACGAGCGCACCGGCGCCGTGTTCAGGACGGGTACCTGCAACAACAACGGCCCCTGGACCGGCACCACTTCACTCAAGCCGGCCGGCGTCTGGATCCGCGACCGGATCCGCACACCGGACTCCTTCCCCACGACCTGAGCACGCACCGCCCCGAACGACACCACACGCCCCGACGCCGCCGGAGGCGCCGAAGGAGGCCTCCGGCCGGCCGTCTCGGAACGTCAGCTCCACTCCAAGTCCGGCACGCGTTCAGGTGGATGTGCTGCGTCTGACCGCACCCGGACGTCAGAGGTCGGGGTTGACGGGAAGTGATGCGCAGACCTCGGGGAACCGGGCCGGTAGGAAGAGTGGTTCCAGCAGCGCTACCTGCCTGGCACCCCTGCTTCACTCAGTCCTGGTCGTCGTACTCGCTGAGATCTTCGTAGAACACACGCACATCATCGCCGCACTGCTTCATCGAGCCTGCGCGATTCCACGACCCATCGGACACGACCTAGCGCCGAACGTTCCGTGGCCCCGCGGCGTCACAGGTGCAGTCGTGATCTAAGGGGACCATCACCATGACCACCGTGACCCGCCGCGCCCTCGCGCTTGCCTCCGCCGTACTGCTGGCGGGACTGCTGTCGGCATGCGGCGACGACCAGCCGGAGGGCAAGCCCAGCGTTCAAGGGCTGACGATGAAGGAGTGGTCAGAGCCCGCGTCCTACTCGTACACCCTCGAATCCGGAGGCGGCGAGGCGCCGGTCGGCCCCATCCGCATCACCGTCGAGGACCACAAGGTGACCGAGGCCCACGGCCTCGACGACACCGGCCGCCGCGTCGACCGCGACCTCCCCGACGATATCCCCACTCTCGGCGACCTCCTCGACGAACTGGGCCGGGCCCGCGCCGAGAACGCCCACATCACCGAAGCCGACTACGCCTCCGACGGCCACCCCGAGCGAATCTCCCTCGACTGGGACGAGAACACGATCCACGACGAGATTGGCTACATCATCAGCAACTACGTGCCCGAAGCGGGCTAGGGAGGGTAGTCGGCGTACATGCGAGCGCTGGACCGGCTTGGCGGATCCGCAGCGTGGGGTGCCGGATCCCGTCAGTTCACTTCCCAAGTCGTGAAGATGTACAGCGCCACTTCGATCTGTGCCTTGAGGCGGTTGTCGATCTCCCCTTCGAACTTGACGAAGATCGCGGAGAAGCCCAGGTCGGCCGCACCCGTCCATCGCGTCTGGCGCTGTGCTGCCCAGACCGGCGACCGCTATGCGATCACCTGGAGCACGGCCGCAGGGCCCGGACGTCCGATACGCAGACGGGAGCTGGCGCGGGACGCCCTGCGCACCACAGCCGAAGGCGCCTGGTAGGCCCGACCAAGAGTCCGACCACGCCAGCCAGGCCGCTGCGTTGCTGGATTGTGACCGGTGGTCGGGGCTGGTGGCCGTCGGTTTGGTCGGAGTCGGCGGGTGGGTTGACGCCATGGAACACGCGCACGCCTCTACGCCCGGGCCCTCCGGCCCGCCCCATTGGGGCGGGCCTGGTGTGCCGCCGTGCGCGCCCGGCGCAGTCCCGGTGGTGAGCCGCTTCGGCGCGGGGATCCGCCGGGGGATGGCGGCCGATCGGTTCCCAGGTCGCCAACAGGCCGTTCCGCGAAGCCCAGTTGTCGTTCAAGGCGAAGGGCTTGTTCGGGCTGCTCTTCTTGGTCCGGAAACGCGCGCCCGAGCCTGACCGCACCTCCGGCGCGGCGGCGTACGTCACCACTGACCTGCCCGCTGCGCAAAACCCCAGGCCACTACCAGGGTCGGGTCTCCCACGAGTGGATGACCCTACGTTGGCTGATCGGCCCCTTACGAACACCAGGCGGGCGAGCCGGACCTGAAGGAGCCCCTCGTTTCTGGCTGTCGGTGAGGGTTTCACGGTGCCGCACGATGCGGTGGGCTCATCCCGAACACCGGCGGCCGGGTGCTGGACGGCCGGGCCTGGGGGGAGCATCCGAGCCTGGTGATGACCGGGGCCCATACCTGAGAACCCGCTGCTACACCGAGGCGCGGTCCGCGAGGATCTCCTGCAACTCCGTCAGTGTCTTGCGTACGAGCCGCGGCAGCTCCTGCTCGTCCGTCCTGCCCGTCTTGCCAGGCTCGGCGGCGACCCAGCGGGCGTAGGCGACCTTGAAGGCCGCGATACCTGCCTCGGCCGCCAGGCTGGCGGCCGGCTCCGGCGTGCCGCGTTCACGCAGCGCGCCGACCATCGCCGAGGCGAAGGCATCCAGCTTGACCAGCTCGCGTTCGCGCAGTTCGGTACTGGCGGAGACGATCGCGTCCCGCCGCCGGACGCGCTCCGGATCCTCCTGGAAAAAGGCCCCGAAGGACTCCAGCGCTGCCCCCACCGCGTCCATCGGGGACGCCGAGGCCGGTGCCTCCGCAATGGTGCGGGTGAGCATGTCCAACGCCATCTCGGTTCCGTAGAACAGCACCTCGCGTTTGTCGGCGAAGTGCCGGAAGAAGGTCCGCTCGGTCAGCCCCGCCGCCTCGGCGATCTCGGTGACCGTGGTCCTCTCGAAACCCTGTTCCGCGTAGAGCTTCAGGGCCGCCTCTGCCAGCCGTCCCCGCCCGTTCGGCTCCCATCTACCCATGGCGTGATTCTACGTGATGACAGTCCCTGTCATCACCCTGCTATGGTGATGACAGTTCCTGACATCACGGAGGTTTCCATGCGGGTATTCGTCACGGGCGCGTCCGGCTGGGTCGGCTCAGCCGTCGTCCCTGAACTCATAGGCGCCGGGCACGAGGTCCTCGGGCTCGCCAGGTCGGAATCCTCGGCCGAGGCCATCGCCGCCAGGGGAGCGGAGGTGCTCCGCGGCGCACTCGACGACCTGGACACCCTGCGCACCGGCGCGGCCCAGTGCGACGGGGTCGTCCACCTGGCATTCGGCCACGACTTCTCCCGGTTCGACGCCTCGGTGCAGACCGATGCGCGCGCCATCGAGGCCTTCGGCGCGGCACTGGAGGGCTCTGGCAAGCCGCTGGTCATCGCCGCTGGTACGCCCGCGATCCCGGGTGAGGTGGCGACCGAGCGCGACCGTCCCGAGTTCCCGCCCGGCTCTCCCACGGCCGGACGGGCCGCGAACGCCCAGGCGACTCTCGACTTGGCGTCGCGTGGCATCCGCTCGTCCGTCGTGGGACTGCCTCGGACCGTGCACGGCGAAGGAGACCAGGGCTTCGTCTCCTGGCTGATCGCCCACGCCCGGGAGAAGGGGGCGGCAGGCTATGTCGGCGACGGCTCCAACCGTTGGCCCGCAGTGCATGTTGCGGACGCGGGCCGGTTGTTCCGGCTCGCCGTGGAGCAGGCCCCGGCGGGATCGATGTTGCATGCGGTCGGCGACGAGGGGGTGCCGATCCGCGACATCGCCGAGGTCATCGGTCGTCACCTCGACCTGCCGACGGCCTCCCACCCGGCCGAGGACTTCGGCTTCCTGGGCATGGTCCTCTCCGTCGACCAGCCGGCCTCCGGTGCGCTGACCCGCGAACTGCTCGGCTGGCGCCCGGTCGGCCCCAGCCTCCTGGAGGACCTGGACAAGGGCCACTACTTCAACGCCGACTCCCGCTCCAACTGACCCGGCCCCAGGCAATAGCTGTTTCGTGGGGAGCGCCACCGGCGGCGGCACCGCGTCACGGGATGGCCCTCGGGCTGGGGAGCGTGCCCGCCCCCGGGCTCCGTCGCCGTAAGACCGCTGACGCTGTCGTGTGACCCGGGCGGGCTCGGCCTTCCGCCGAGCCCGCCACGCCGGCGGCATACCGGCGCCGGACTCGTGTCACGCCGTCAGCGCTGCAGTGTCAGCAGACCCGGACGGTAGGGCAGGAGGCCGTAGTCGCCGCCGGAGTTGGGGCTGCGGCCCTGGTAGAGCAACTGCAGATTGCAGGGATCGACGGTCATGGTCTGATCGGCGCTGGTGCGGATCAGTTCGCCATGGCTGATGTCGTTGGTCCAGGTGGCGCCGCTGTTGGCCTTGCCGGCAAAGGGGTTGCTCTCGGTCGCGGCCTGGGGTGTCCATGCACCGTTCAGGCTGGTGGCCGTGAACGAGCGGAAGTAGCGGCCCTGCGAGCCGATCGCCTCGACGATCATGAGGTAGCGGTTCTGGCCCTGAAGCTTGTAGACCTGCGGGGCTTCGAACAGGTTGTTCGCCGTATCGCTCATGATCACTGTCGAGGTCGTGCCGAAGCTGCCCGGGAAGTTCCCGATCGGCATACTGGCCCGGTAGATCTTGCCGTTGTCACCGGCGAAGAACAGGTACATGTTCGTTCCGTCGGCGATGAGCGTCTGGTCGATGGGTCCTGTTCCGGAGTCGGAGATGCTTCCGGAGAAGAGCACTTGCTGGGGTGACCAGCCATTCGGGTTGGTGGGGTCGCTCGACGTCCGGTAGGAGAAGGCGGTCCCGCCCCACTGGTAGGCGAGCACCCAGATGTTCTTCGGCGCGAAGTAGAAGAGTGTGGGCGCGACGGTGGCGGCTGACATCGTGTTCTGGCTGGCCGAGGCCATCTCCGACCAGTTGGTGAACAGGCCGAAGTTCATCGAACCCCAACTCGTCCCCGTGTCGTGCGTCGTGGCATAGACGAGTTGCCTGCCGTTGTAGGGGGCGACGGTGAAGTCCTTGAGCGAGACCCACCCGGACTTGGGCTGCGCCAGCGCGCCCGTTGATGTCCAGCGGTAGGCCGACGGAAGGGCGCACGAGCCGGGGTTGTCGCTCCCGACCTTGACGAGCTGCCACTGCTGGTTGGTGCCGCCTCAGTCGTCGTACTGGACGATGTTGGCGTTGTCCGCGGTGGAGGCGCCTTGTACTTCGAGGGCCTTGTTGCTGTGGCGCGAGATGAGCCTGACGTAGCCGTCCGAGCTGTCAGCCAGCCGCCACTGCTGGTTGGTGCTGTTCAGGTCGGCCCACTGGACGATCGAGCCGCCGTTCGCGGTGGACCAGTTGTAGACGTCCAGCACCTTGCCCGAGTGTCGGGACTTGATGCGGTAGTAGCCGCCCCCGGAATCGACGAACTGCCACTGCTGCTGGTTCTGGTCGTTCCTGGTCCACTGGGTGATGCGGGCGCCGTCGTTGGTCGCCAGGTTGTAGACATCCAGGGCCTTGCCGCTGTTGCGGTTGACCAGCACATACGAGGCGTTGGGATCTATGGTTGCTGCGCCGGCGGGCTGGGCGCCGAGGAAGGTGGCCACGAGCAGCAGGGGCGCAAGGACAGCGAATAAGCGTCTTATACGGACCGGGGACTGGTGGCGAAACCACATCAGAGGGCCTCCTTTGGGGGGCGGGGGTGAGGTTGCCCCGATGAACCGCGGAGCGCGCATGCCGGGGGACAGGGGAGAGTCTCGAATGTTTCGGAGAAATTCCCGCATTCTTTGACGCCACAAGCTAGGAATGTGGGCTGCTCTGGTCAAGGCCTGTCGCTAATCTGTCCGCAAACGGCGCCTCGCCGAGCGGGTGGTGTCCGCGCAGTCGTCCCAGGCCTCGACCCTATGGCAACTGTCGAAGACGGCGCTGGGGGTTCGCCTTCGGGCTCACCGAGGTTGCGAAATGTTTCGGATGAGATCCGAAATTTGTTTTGCGGGGGGTATTGACGATCCATCGTCAATACCTCAACCTTCCTGTCTGAGAAACCGACCGCAGTTCGGTATATCGAACGACATCATCTTGAGCAACCAGCGCTGCACGGCAGATCCACGCACCAAAGCACCTGCGCCACTCCGCTTCGTTCCGGTGAGGTTCGCACCGGCGCATCCTGGCTCTTCGCGCAGTTGGAGAGGTGTGCGACGCCGCGTGGCTTCGGCAAACGGACGGGCCGGGCCGGAACCCGGACAGTACGCAATCACCGGTCACCGTGGGGTCATGGGACCGGGCCGACCTCAACCGGCACGGACGACACCCGGTCGCCCGCCGGGGTGACGTACGGCGGGCGGTGGCCGTGCAGAGCGAACGAAGCATTCCGCTGCGCTTCAGTCCTTCCGTGGTGTCCACCTTGGAGGCACAGTCATGGGCTCGTATGCCCTTCCCAGGCCCCTTGTCCGCCGGAAGATCCGCTGCCTGCTGTTGGTGCTGGTCGCCAGCGTCCTCGGTACGGTCGCCGCACTGGTCGCGCCGCCGACCGCACGCGCCGCCGAGAACACGCTCGGCGCCGCGGCGGCGCAGAGCGGCCGGTACTTCGGCACCGCCATCGCCTCGGGCAGACTGGGCGACTCGGCGTACACGACGATCGCGGGCCGTGAGTTCAACTCGGTGACGGCCGAGAACGAGATGAAGATCGACGCCACCGAACCGCAGCGGGGCCAGTTCAACTTCACCGCCGCTGACCGCGTCTACAACTGGGCGGTGCAAAACGGCAAGCAGGTGCGCGGCCACACCCTGGCCTGGCACTCCCAGCAGCCCGGCTGGATGCAGAGCCTCAGCGGCAGCGATCTGCGCCAGGCGATGATCGGCCACATCAACGGCGTGATGGGCCACTACAAGGGCAAGATCGTCCAGTGGGACGTCGTGAACGAGGCCTTCGCCGACGGCAGTTCGGGAGCCCGGCGCGACTCCAACCTGCAACGCACCGGCAACGACTGGATCGAGGTCGCCTTCCGCACCGCGCGCGCCGCCGATCCGGCCGCCAAGCTCTGCTACAACGACTACAACGTCGAGGACTGGACCTGGCCCAAGACCCAGGCCATGTACGCCATGGTCCGAGACTTCAAGCAGCGCGGTGTGCCGATCGACTGCGTCGGCTTCCAGTCGCACTTCAACAGCGGCAGCCCCTACAACAGCAACTTCCGCACCACCCTGCAGAACTTCGCCGCCCTCGGCGTCGACGTGGCCATCACCGAACTCGACATCCAGGGCGCCCCGGCCACGACCTACGCCAACGTGACCAACGACTGCCTGGCCGTCCCGCGCTGCCTTGGCATCACCGTCTGGGGTGTGCGCGACACCGACTCCTGGCGGCCGGAGCACACGCCGCTGCTGTTCAACGGCGACGGTAGCAAGAAGCCCGCCTACACCGCCGTCCTCAACGCACTCAACGGCGGCTCCACTACGCCCCCTTCGGGTTCCGGAACGATCAAGGGCGTGGGTTCAGGTCGCTGTCTGGACGTGCCCGGCACCAGTACCACTGACGGCACCCAACTCCACCTGTGGGACTGCCACAACGGCGCCAATCAGCAGTGGACGTACACCGCCGCCGGCGAGCTCAGGGTCTACGGCAACAAGTGCCTGGACGCCGCCGGCACCGGCAACGGCACCAAAGTCCAGATCTACAGCTGCTGGGGCGGCGACAACCAGAAATGGCGCCTCAACTCCGACGGATCCATCGTCGGCGTTCAGTCCGGCCTCTGCCTCGACGCCGTCGCAGGCGGCACCGCCAATGGCACCCTGATCCAGCTCTACGCCTGCTCGAACGGCAGCAACCAACGCTGGACCCGCACCTGATGGGACCTGTCTCAGACGAAAGGGTGAATCGATGAAGACCCACGGTGCGGTTGCCTCCGCTCCTCCACGCAGGCGCCGCTGGTTATCGCGGGTCGCCGCGGTGGTGGCGGCGACCCTCGCGATCGGCATGCTCGCAGCGGCTAATCCGGCGCCCGCCGAGGCGGCGACGGTGGACACCAATGCCTGGTACGTCCTGGTCAATCGCAACAGCGGCAAGGCGCTGGACGTCTCTGGCGCGTCCACCGCCGACGGCGCGCGGGTCGGCCAGTGGACGCGCAACGACGGAGCCAACCAACAGTGGCAGTTCGTGGACTCCGGCGACGGCTTCTACCGCCTCAAGGCCCGGCATTCGGGCAAGGTTCTCGACGTGGCCGGCGCCTCGACCGCAGACGGTGCCGCGATCCAGCAGTGGGCCGACCACAACGGGGTCAACCAGCAGTTCCGTCTGGCCGACTCCGACGCGGGTCACGTCCGGCTGGTCAACCGCACCAGCAGCAAGGCGGTGGAGGTCCAGGGTGCCGCCACCGCTGACGGCGGCAACGTCGTCCAGTACACCGACTGGGGCGGCGCCAACCAGCAATGGCAGATGATCAAGCTGTCGTCCGGTGGCGGCGGATGCGGCAGTGCCCCGACTCTGGCGAGCGGTTCGCACACGATTCAGAGCGGCGGCAAGAGCCGCAGCTTCATCCTCAGGGTCCCCGCCAACTACGACAACAGCCACCCCTACCGGCTGATCTTCGCCTTCCACTGGCGGGGCGGAACCGCCGGCGACGTCGCCTCGGGCGGCACGAGCGGGAACGCCTGGTCCTACTACGGCCAACAGGAACAGTCGAACATCGGGGCGATCCTCGTCGCCCCCCAGGGCCTCGGCAACGGCTGGGCCAATTCAGGCGGTGAGGACGTCACCTTCGTCGACGACATGATCCGGCGCATCGAGGGCGGCCTCTGTGTCAACCCGGCACAGCGTTTCGCCACGGGATTCAGCTGGGGCGGCGGCATGAGCTACGCGCTCGCATGCAGCCGGGCGAACATCTTCAGGGCCGTCGCGGTCATTTCCGGCGCTCAGATCAGTGGGTGCAGCGGCGGCACCCAGCCCATCGCCTACTTCGGAATCCACGGCATCAGCGACTCCGTCCTCAACATCGCGCAAGGACGGTCCCTGCGCGACAGATTCGTCAGCAACAACGGCTGTGCCTCCCAGAGCCCGCGCGAGCCCGCGCCGGGCAGCCGAGCGCACGTCACCACCACTTACTCGGGCTGCCGTGCCGGATACCCGGTCCAATGGGCCGCGTTCGACGGAGGTCACATCCCCGGTCCTGTCGACGGCTCCTCCGGCGAAAGCGGCGTCGCCACCTGGACCAAAGCAGAGATCTGGAGGTTCTTCGCACAGTTCCAGTGACGCGCCCACTCCGTGGTGCGGCGAATACTTCAGCTGCAGATCGCGATCTTCATGTCTGGACGGCTGTCGCAGGTAGGGCTGTTCTGGGATCGGGCCTGGTGGTTTTCACGGCGGTGAGGACGGGGCCCAGGTCGTCGAGGGCGGAGTGGGGGGGCGGCGTACAGGGCCGCGGGCTGCCACGGTTGGCCGGTGTCGGGGTAGAGATGTTCCAGTCCGGCGGCGAAGCCCAGGATGGTGGCGCGGTGTCTGTGGCGGTTGCCGGTGAGCTGGCCGTAGGCGTCGTGGGTGACCACGATCTCGGGCCGGAACTGCCGGATGTGCCGCACGAGGTCCTCGATCGGGATCAGGCGGTGGGTACGGGCGTGCCGGTGAGGTGGTGGGCGCGGCGGGCGAGGTGCGGGGCGAGTTCGGGGTGGCTGCCGCAGCCTGCGACCTGGAGGAGTCGGGCCAGCGCGACGAGTTCGCCGAGCCGCCCTTCGGGGGTGTCCAGGATGTGCGTGAACTCGGCGCGGATGCGGGCGGCGGTGGTCGGCTGGGTGAGGGCGTAGGCGTGAAGAAGGCCTGCGTGCTAGCCGGTGGGGAGGAGGCCCCATCCTTCCCAGTCGAGGATCACCAGGGATTCGGGGGTGAGGTGGCCCCAGTGGAGGTCGCCGTGGCCAGTGGTCCAGGAGCTGATGGTGGGTGTGGGGGTGCCGAGGAAGCGGGTGAAGTTGCGGTCGATCCACTGCTGTCGTACGGCCTGGCGGCCCGTGGCGATGGTCGCGCTGGTGGCGAGGGCGGCCCGGAGGTCAGCCCACCAGGTTCCGGGCACGCTGGCTTCGGCCGTCAGGACGCGCGGAGGCCTTGCCGTTCATGGCGTCATAGTCGGCCTGCACCACCACCAGGTACTTCATGACGTTCCCTTCCGTGGGCTGCGGCCTCGTGCGCGGGGCGCTTGCACAGGAGATGTCGGAGCCGGTCCGCGTGTCTCGACACCTGACCGGTACCTCACCGGTACGGGTTCGCCCGGAGGCACGAACGGTCCCCGCGCGGCAATCGTGGCCGGCTGCGCCTGGGGGTGGCCGACATGAGGCTGCCGGCGATCGCGCCCACGTCGCACCCCAGCGGGGCGGCGGCCTCGGCGGTCGTGCGCGGCAACCCCACCTCGCGCCTTTCAGCAGGCATCGCGAAGCCCCGCGAATTACGATGAATTCATCCGCACAACCCTCCGGTCCCGTCACAGCCCGCGAGGAGCGGAGCCACGGCTGGCAAGGAAGTGGCCCCATGTCCGGTCGTTTGATGCCGATGCGCATCGGTGATGTCGAGGTCCTGGTCGAGACAACCGCGGTGCCGGGTTCCGAGAACACATCGGCCCTCGAAACGGCGCGGGAAAGAGTCGCCGACGCGTACCAGCAGGCCCAGGAGACCATCGTGGCGGTGGCGTCGACCACCGTCGACACAGTGCGTCGTCTCGCGGAACGCAGCGCACGTCCCGACCAGATCGAGGTGGAGTTCGGGCTGGCGGTATCGGCCAGCGGAAACATCATCGTGGCGGGAGCGTCTGCCGATGCCACGCTCAACGTCCGGCTCACGTACACCCCTGACGCACGCAGCGGTGCAGGGGCCGGCACGCCAGCGCGTCGCGGTGGGTGATGCCGGTGAACACCGCCTCCGGGCGGGTGCCCGCCTTCCTCGGCCGGGTGCTCGATTCATCCGGAGTTCCAAAAGGTACGTGCTTCCAGGTCGCGCAGGGCGTGTTCGTGACCGCCTGGCATGTGCTCAACGATCTGAGGGCCGGAGAGCGCGGCTCGACGGTGACGCTCGACCCGCTTGATGAGCTCGCCAGTGGCCCGGCTTTCACGGGCGAGGTCGAGCGGGTCGACGAGGTGCACGACCTCGCGGTGATCCGCTCGGACCGCTCACTCACGGCCTCCGTACCGGTCCTGGCCCCGACGGACAGCGTGGGTCACTCGGAGCACGTGATCGTCACCGGTGTTTCGAAGGTGGAAGACCCGCCCTACGAGTACCGGTACCTGAATGCCAGTGGAACCTGGGAAGGCCGTACGGTGCGCGATGACCGGGGGGCGCTGGGTCGGCTCAGTTCGAAGGACGTGGCGCTGGGGATGAGCGGCGCCCCCGTTCGGCGCCTGTCCGACGGCGTGGTCATCGGAATCGTCTCGGCCCGCTACAACCCCTCTGATTCCTGGTTTTGGAACAACGCCTGGGTCACGAGGACGGAGGACCTCGCCCCGCTGCTGGCCGGAATCGCCGACCTCACCCCGGCAGCGGGGCGGGTGAGCGGCTACGTCCCGGACAAACCGCGCATCTTCGTCTCCCGGGACGCGGAGGTGGAGGCTCTTGTCGCCCACTTGCTGTCGGCGAGCGACGAGCCGGTGGTCGTGCACGGCATGCCCGGCATCGGAAAGACCGTTCTCGCCGCAGCGGCGGCGCGGGATGAGCGCGTACGAGCGTCCTTCCCGGACGGGGTGCTGTGGGTGACCCTCGGCCGTGAACGCGAGCTCACGCGCAGCCAGGCCAAGCTCGCGGAGGACCTCGGCGAGGGGGACCGCGCGTTCGCCGACGCGGATCAGGGCACAGCGAGGCTGAAGGTCCTGCTGGCGGCCCGGAAATGCCTGCTGGTACTGGACGATGTGTGGTCCGGGCAGGATCTCAGCGCGTTCGACGTCCTCGGCCCGCACGGCCGGATACTGGTCACGAGCCGCTACGCCAAAGTCGCCCCGTTCGCGGCCGAGTACCAGGTGAGCGTGCTGTCCGAGGACCTCGCTCTGGAGTTGCTGACGAAATGGGCCGGCGAGGAATCCGACCTGGAGCGTGCCCGAGAGGTCGTGCGCGCCTGCGGGCGGCTCCCGTTGGCGCTGTCGATGATCGGGGCGATGGTCCGTGGGCGGAGCTACCGGTGGGACAACGTACTGCACAAGCTCCGCACCGCTGACCTGGGCGGCATCCGCCAGTACCTCCCCGGGTACCCGGACGCCGACAACCTCCTCAAAGCGCTGCGGGTCAGTGTGGACGCGCTCCCCGACAGGGAAGTCGCGGGCCGGTACCTCGACTTCGCGCTCTTCCCGGAAGACGCGGCTGTTCCACAGGCCGCGCTCCTGACGCTGTGGCAGGCGGACGGCCTGTCGGCGGGCAAGGCGCAGGACGACATCGAACTGCTCGTCCAGTGGTCACTGGTCCAGCGCGACGCCGATGACCGCCTGTCCCTGCACGACCTTCTCTTCGACTACGTGCGCGCCGTACGGGCCGAGGCGGGCGACGCACGGGATCGCCAGCAGAAGCTGCTCGACGCCTACCGCGCCCAGTGCCCGGATGATTGGCCGAGCGGGCCGGACGACGGCTACTTCTTCGAATACCTGTGCCGCCACCTCGCCGAGGCCGGACAGGCCGGCGAACTGCACCGGCTTCTGGGTCTCACCGCCGAAGATGGCCGCCACGCCTGGTACGCGGCCAAGAGCGGCCTCGGCGACATCGCGGGCTTCCTCTCCGACGTGAGCCTGGCATGGCAACTGGCCGAGGCGGCCTACGACTCCGCCGACCCCAGCCGAGCAGGCCCGAGCATCACGCTCCAGCTGCGCTACGCGCTGATCACGGCATCCCTGAACAGTCTGGCGCGCAACATCCCGCCGCACCTGCTCGCCGCCGCCCTCAGACACCAGGTACGGGCGGCCCGCGAGGTGCTCACCTACGCCGCCCGCGTCCCCGACCCGGAACAGCGGAGCGCCGCGCTGGCCGCCCTCGCCCCGCACCTGCCGGACGGTCTGGTCCAAGAGGCACTGGCGGCCGCGGAGGCGATCTCACCAGAGGGGCTCCGCGCCGCCGCGGTCGGCCAGCTGGCCGACCGGCTGATCGAACTGCGCCATGTCGAGAACGGCCGGGCGTCGGTTGACCGGCTTCGCGATCCGGCGCTGCGCGCCACGGCCCTGGCCGTGACGGCCCGCCACAGGCCGGAGGCGGCCGAAGAGGCCGTCCGGGCCGCCCAGGAGGTCACGCCATCCCGGGAGCGAGCGAGCGCGCTGTCCCACGTCGCCGAGGTGCTCTCCGACAGCGGGCTGCCGGAGGCCGCGGTCGACGCGGCCCAGCGGATCGGCAATACCGAGGCGCGCTGGCGCGCCCTCGGACGGAATCCCCGGGACCTGCCGCAGCCGCTCCGCGAGGCCGCCATGGAGCGCGCTCAGCACACGCGCGGACCGGTCAAACGCATCCGGGCCCTGCAGCCCTACCTCCCCTGGCTAGCCGACGCGGAGGTACACCGGTTGCTGGAGGACATCCCTGTACTGCGCAACAAGGCCGAGGAGGCCGCGGCGTACGCGAGGATCGCCGAGCGACTGCCCGAGCCGAAGGCAACCAGGACACTTGAGCGGGCGCTGGACCAGGCGCTCGAGGCCGGGGCGTCGCCAGTGCGGGCACAGGCCCTGGCGACTGTCGCCGCGCGCCTGCCCGCACCGCTCGTTCGAACCGCCCTGACGCGCGTCAAGCATCAGAAGGCACACCAGACCCCCGCACTCGCGGCGCTCGCCGCCCGCCACGCCGAACTCGGCCATCCAGAGGAGGCCATTGACCTCGTGTCGTCGCTGGCCGACGGGGACCAGCGCGCCACGACGCTCGCAGCCATGGCGCGGCACTTGCCGGCGGCGGCGGTCTCCCAGGCGCTCGCCTTGGCGGGCGTCATCGCAGACGCGGCCGCGCGCGGCCGCGCGACGAGCCGGCTCGTCCCGCATCTGATCGCCGAGGAACGCCTCGAGGACGCCGAGCGGGCGGCTGAGGAGGCCACCGGGGTGGACTGGGTCGCGAGCGCGGTGGCCATCGCACCCCGGCTCCCAGACCCCGCGGCCAGCAGGCTTCTGCTGGACAAGGCCTGGAAGACGGCGATGGCGCCGCAGGATCCCGGGGCGCGGATGTCCGGCGTCGCCCACCTCGTATCTGACCGCCCGGCTGACGTGCTTGCTCTGTTGGCCAGTGACTTCGGCCATGGGACGTGGCTCTGGGCCGTGTGGAGCACACCCCAGCTGTGCGAGATGTACGCGACGCTGCTGAACTCCCTCGCGGACGCCGGCTACCCGGGTGAAGCCATGGACGTCGTCCGCACGGTGAGAACGCGTGAGTCGTCCGTGCGGCCCTACCTCGAAGACGGCCAGTGGGTGGACGACAGCACAGAGAGTGTCAAGGAACGGGAGAACTGGCTGGAACACCAACGCCGGTTGAGGCAGTGGGAGGAGCGGCAGGCGATGCTGTTCAAGGCATTCCTGTTCAGCCAGTTGCTGGCGCACCTACCGGCCGATACGCGCGGAGATGTGGCGGAAGAAGCCCTCGGATGCCTTGAGAGCGGCTGGGACGGCCCCGCTTCGGCTGTCCACGTCGGTGACATGGAAGACATGGCGTTCGCGGCCGTCGCGCGTCACGCGCCGCCGGATCTGGCGGACCGGGTGGCGGGGCTGCTCCCCAGCACGGCGGAGGGCGCCGGCCTTTCGTTCCCGGAAACCTCTGTCGCGCTGGCCCTCCGCGAGCCGGGCGCCTCACGGCACCCCGACGGGGACGACATCGCAGAGACCGTGCTCGGCATGCTGGACATCCTCACGAAGGGGCCGCCCAGCCACGAGCTCGCGGCCGCGCTGCCGCGCATCGTCCGGGATCTGCCGTTGCGCGCGATCGACCGTCTGCTTGAGCGGATCGCCGGCGCGGGCGTGTCGGCCGAGCCGGTGCCGCCCGAGTGGGTGTGGCCCGCTCACGACTGGTACACCGAGCAGCACATGCTCTCGGCCGTGGCCGTCCGGCTCGCCGAACTGGATGAGCCAGCCCGTGCGCTGGACGTAGCCAGTGCCTTGTGGGAACCGGAGTGCCGGGCTCGCGCGCTTGAGGAAGTCGCCACACGGATCGCGACGTTGCCCAGGGAAACGCTCGCCGGTGTCTGGACCGGACGGCCGAGCGGTTCGCCGTTCCGCGAGTCCTCAAGCCAAGCCCGCGAGGACCTGCTCAGCGACCTCGCCGGGCTGGTCCCGGTTGTCGTGGCCCTGGGCGGCGAAGGCGTCCCCACCGCCATCCTGGCCGAAACCCGCGGCGTCAGCCGATGGTGGCCTTAAGCACTGACCCTGGAGGAACGTGATGCCCTCGTACGTTCACGCCCACCGCTCCCCGGCTTCCGGGGCAGGCCGAGGCGAGACCCCATGGACGGCGCGCGGCCTGGCGGTCACCAAGTCCAGCGACACCATGGAGCACGCGGCAGACGTGCTCGCCGACCGTGCTCTGGCGGTGCCGGGCAGGGCGATGGCCACGGGGGTGACGGCATCGGCCGGGCGCCCCGCGGAACGCAATGTCCCGGGCGGGGGCGTCGTACCCGCAAGCGGTGGGCATCGCCTGGATTCCTCGGCGCGGACGGAGCTGGAGCGGGCCTTCAGGCACGACTTCAGCGGCGTACGCGTGCACAGCGGACCTGAGGCCGCCGAGCTGGCGCGGGGCTTAGGGGCGCGCGCCTACACCTTCGGGCGGAACATCGTCCTCGGCGGTGGGGAGTCCGTACATGGCGACTCGGGCCGGCGTCTCCTGGCGCACGAGCTCGCGCACGTCGTCCAGTACGACTCTTCGGGCCGCGCCGTCATCGCCCGCCAGGAGAAGCGGGGACGGGACGGACGGACCGACGACGAGGTCCGCAGAGAACTAGAGAAGCGGACCGGCAAGAGCTTCGCACAGCTCGTCCTGGGGCTTGGCCGGGGCCCCATCGACAGCAGCAAGATCTCGCCCCGCGACCTGGAGGAGGAGCTGGAAAGGAACGGCCCCCTGCGGCACCGCGAGATGGACACCAAGGAGCCCGTCGTCATTGACAACGTCCTCGAAAAGCACCGGTCTCAGGAGAACCGGTTCGTCTCCAGAGGCAGGATCGGCCCCGAGGCCAGGATCAACGCGGAGAAGGAGGCGGGCGAACAGGCCGTCAACGACGCCTTCGTCTCCGGCACGGCCAAGGGAGCGGCTGGTATGAAGCCGGGTTCCGCGTCCGAAGGCCTCGTGAAGCCGGCCCCCGAGGTCCGCGGCTACGAACCCCGGCCACCCACGACGTACGAGCCGAGAAGGGGCGCCTACAAGCCGGACCCACCGACACTGCGGGACCTCGCGGGCCCGCGTCCGGGAGAAATGCGGGTCGACAAGGGATTCCAGAACGAACTGGCCGTCGCTCGGCTGACCGGTGGAAGACTGGCCAGGGACGCTCGAAGCGCCAAGATTGGCGAAGGGGGCGTGCTCCAGGATGTCGAGGTTCGCTACACCTTGCCGAACGGCCAGGGTGGTGTCGCCAGAGTCGACGTGTTCGGCCCCAAACAGGAACTCATCCAGGTCGGCGGCCCCGCGAAGGCCATAGAGCTCGACAAGACCATCAGCAAACTGACGCACCTGAAGCGGGCCGCCGAGGCCAGCGGTGTGAGCGCTGAGGCGTACTTCACCTCCGACACTCCGAAACCCGTGCTCGACGCCGCCGGCAAGGTCCTGGGCCCGGGCCATGTCCATACGTTTGAGGGCCCCGAATACAAGGTCAGGTAAGAAGCTGGCCAGCCTGATCCCGTCGGCGTCAAGCGCCGGTCGGGGCGCTCGGGCCGCCCGTCAGAGCGACGCGCAGGCCGTCCGGCTCGACGTGCACGGAAGTGGCCTTCAGCCCGAGGGCGTATTCCCTCAGCGCGTCCGCCTCCGGTCCAGGGCCGCCGTAGCCCATCCCCAGCCGGCTGGTGGGGCTGGAGCGGCCGAGGACGGTGAGCCCGTCGACGGCGAGGGTGACCTTCCCCTCCTTGAGTACGGGACGCAGCGTCAGCTGTCCGGTGCCGCCCGGTCGACGGCCGGAGTGGCGGTTCCGCTCACCGTGCCGTCCGGGGCGATGACAGCGAGCTGCACCCCGTTCGGCCGCGCCAGCACCTGGGCGCCGGTGAACAGCGCCTCGGACAGGGCCGGCAGGCGGCTGAGTACCGTCGCGTGCCGGGCCAGCTGGTCGCGTTCACGCTGCTCCGCCCCGCGCGCGGCGGTCTGCCATGCGATCAGCCCGGTCAGCGCCACCGCGAGGGCCGCCACGACGGTGGTCAGCCCCACAGTGTTGCGGGTGAGGGAGGCGCGACGGGGGCGGTTCACGCGGTGGTGTCCGTCGCGCTGTAGCCGACGCTGGGGACCCGATCCGGTCGGCCTCCTCGCCGCGCGTGGTGACCAGCAGTACCGGCGTCCAGTCGCCCGCGTCCCGCAGGGCACGGCAGACGGCGATACGGTCCATGCCCGGCAGCCCGATGTCCGGCCCGATCGCCACCGGGTGCATCCGCCGCGCGGCCGCGAGCGGGGCTCTCCCGTCGGCCTCGACGTGGACACCGAAGCCCTCGCGGGCGAGGTAGAGCCGCTGCACATCGCAGATGTGACGCTCGTCCTCGACGATCAGCACGAGGCCCCTGGACTCTGTCAACGCTGCCTTTCACGTGCGGGCGGGCCGGTGAACCCGTCGATGCTCACCGCGCACCGGTCCGCACTCCCGTGGGCACGGCGACACCCGTACATTCCCCGAACAACGCGCCGACGGCGCCCTTGATGCCCGGGCATCGTTCAGGTCTGAGCCCGCGAGGCCGCCTCGCCGAGAGTGAGCTGGCGGTGGTGGAAGTCGAAGTGCTCGGTCGGGTAGCCGTAGATGTCCGCGAGGGTCATGAAGTCCTTGAAGAAGGGATCCCATCGGACGGGGTAGTGCATGCCGCGTGCGAGGCCGGCCTCGGATTCTGCTTCGAGCTGGCGGCGCAGTGAGGAGATGACCCGGTCGAACGCGGCGCCCATCCGCCGGGGCGTAATGACCTTCACCGCTCCGACGGGACCCGCGTAGTTGATGAGATCGAAAGGCGCCGTGGCCGCGTTCAGCAGCCGGGCGAACACCTTGCTGACGCCGCGGGGGAGCCGCCCGAAGACGCGCGCCAGGACCAGCAGCGCCCGGACGGCCAGGTAGCCGAAGAGCATGTGCCACAGCAGCTGTCCGTTGGTCCATCGGGTGCCGCGAGTGGGACGGGCGAGGTCGGATTCGGAGGCGGCGTCGAGCAGACGGTGGAAGGTCTGCCGGGCACGCTCGTAGCCGTCGTATACAGCCTGCCGGTCCATCGGGTGCGCCTGCGTCATGACTGCTGCTCTCGGTCGCCGCTCCGGCTCCGCCGGGGACTGCGATGATGCCCGCTTCACCGTCCAGCAGCCAGCCGCGGCGCGCCGCCACGTCACACCGGGCCGTGCTGATCCGCGTAAACACAGCCAGTGGCCATGCGGACCGGCGTTGCGCGCAGCAGGCGCAGCCGGGCTCGCATCCGCACCCGTCCGCTTCCGGTGTGGAGGACACAGAGGGCACCGTGGCCGCGTCTACAAGTGGGCGGTGCAGAACGGCAAGCAAGTGCGCGGCCACACCCTTGCCTGGCACTCCCGGCAGATGGGCTGACTTCGGCCCTGCCCCGGCGAGCCGTCGCGACGGGCCGAGGCAGGTCAGACTGCCCAGCTGTCCGTGGGGTCGTCCAGCCAGGCCCGGTGTGTGCCCTCGGGGGTGAGTGTGAGGCCGAACCGCTCGTGCCCCGGCTCGCCGGCCTCCCGCCACCAGTCCAGCGTGGCGGTCACCTCGTCCCACAGTCTGCGCGGCCCGGATTGCCAGACCTGCGAGTGCGCCTGGCCGTCCTGGAACTTGACGCACGCCCACGACCGATCGCCGAGCCCGAAGAACCACACAGGTCGTGCGCCGTCGCGCTTCTCGGCTACGACGTGCACGCAGTGCCGGAGACTGAGCCCGAGGGCGAACCGCTGGGCGCTGAATCGCTCGCCCAGGAACTCGGTTTCCGTGATCGGCGTGGAGGACTTCTCGCGGTCGGCTGCGCTGTCCGTGACGTACTCGGAGTGTGTGACGGGCACGAGCCGTTGGGCCCGCGCCTTCATGAACGCGACGGGGCCGGTGAACGCTCCCGTGGCGTCGGCTCCGTTTTCCGAGACGACCAGGCGGGCTACGGCGTCATCGTTGCTGTAGTGAGTCCCCCACGGGACCACGATGGCCTCGCCCGGCCGGCTTTGCTCAATCCACGCGACGGGAATGGACCGGACGCCACACGTGGCGATGATCCGGTCGTACGGCCCTCCTTCCGGATACCCCTTCAGCCCATCGCCGTGGATGATCCGCACCGGGAGCTCGAAGTGACGGAGAGCTGTACGGGCCCGCGTCGCAACGGCCTCGTCGACTTCCACGGTGACGACGTTCTCAGCCCCCAACCGGTGGGCGAGCAGCGCGGCGTTCCATCCGGTGCCGGTGCCGATTTCCAGGGTGCGGTTTCCGGGCTGCACGTCCAGGTCCCGCAGCATCCGGAACACGACGGATGGCATGGACGCCGACGAGGTGGCCACCGTTCCCGGCTCGGTGCCGGTGTGCTGTCCGTCGTCCCACTGTGTGACGACGGGTACGTCGGCGTCCGCGTACCCGAACCAGGCCGCCGGGTCCTTCGAACGCGAGACCGGAACGCTCCGCCCCGTCTCCATATCGAAGGGCCACATGAGGTCAGGGAGGAAGAAGGAGCGGGGCACGGCCGCGAACGAGCGGACCCAGTCGGAAGAGAGCGCGCCCCCGCCATGAGCTTGCGCCCCAGTTCGGTACGGCTGGGGCGCTCCTGGTGTGCGTTGATGGTCATGGCTCAGACGGCCTTGGGTGGATTGGGGACTCCGGGGCCGCCATCCGGGGTGGGCGGGGGCGGGGGTGCGGGTTCGCCGGGAAGCCCGTCGCCGCCGTTCTGCACGATGTCGAGCACAGTCTCTCCTTCGTCATGGTCCGCTGAAACCCGTTCGGCGGGGGCCAGGGCGGGGGTTCATGGGGGTGCCTCTGTCTCGATGCGGTCGCCTGGGTGCCTTCTACGCGGGGGAGGCGCCGGCAGCCAGGCGGACGGCGTTCGCGCAGTGTTCATGGATCCGGCCAGAGAATGCTGCCCCGCCGGAGGGGCTGACCTGGGCGTACGGCTGTGTTGCCTCACCGGGTCTGATGGGCTGGTCGCAGGCCAGGCACACGCGGACGCCGGTCAGCGTCTCGTAGTGGTCGCACAGCGCGAGCAGTGACCGGCCGAGCTTGCGCGTGTACGCCCCGGCGTCGGATGGCATCAGCCCGGGGCTGGCCTCCAGCTTGCCGCGGGCTTCGCGGACGCAGGCGAGCGCGACGTACCGGGGTACGTCGGCGGCGGGCTGTTCCGCTGCAGCCCGCTCAACCTCCGGGATGAGCAAATGCATGTGCCCGCGCATCATCCCGGTCAGCGTCGCCAGCCTGGCCGGGTTAGTGGGGGTGACGTCGGGCGGGAGGACCTGGGCGACGGTCGCGCGCATCGTGGCGATGTCTACAAGCTCAGCCGGAGTCTCCGTCAGTTCCTTCGCGCTCATGCTTCGAGGGCCCCTAGCTGGAGTGCGTGCGCCAGTTGTAGGGCGACGTCGGCGCGGACCTCGCCCAGCTCGACGAGTTGGGGTTCTGACGAGGCCGAGTTGACCCAGAGCCCGGGGAAGGTGATCCCGGCTTCGTCCAGGGCTGATCTCAGCGTCTCCATCGCCTCGAAGGGGTCGACGCGCACCGGCCGCGCGCTCGTGGCCTGGGGAGGCTTGATGCCGGTCACGACGCGGCCTCGGGCTCTTCGTCGGCGAGGGCACCGCCCACCATGGCCACGGTCAGCACGTCCGACACCCGGCAGAGCTTGCCCGGCCGGGACATCGGCACCGCCCAGTACGAGCAGCCCGTGCCCTGATCCAGCTCCGTCAGGTCAGGGCGGGGAACGCCCAGGTAGGTGCCCTCACCGAGGCACTCCGCGGCGGGCGCCCGCCAGTCCTCCGTGGTGCCGGGCGGGACCAGGGCGTAGTAGCGGCTGCCTGCGGGGTCATGGATGACGGGGCCATCACGCACGTGCCGCGCCAGGCGCCGGGCGACGACCGGCACGTCATTGCTGGCGAACGCGTGGTGGGCGACGGCTACGGAGATGCGGACCGCGTCGAAGAGCCGCCCCAGCGGGATCAGGGCGAGCCTGGCCTCGCCGTCCCACGCCGGGCTCACCGTCAAAGGAAAGGGGTGGTCGGAAGCGAGCCACGCTTCAACCTCGTGCGTCGCGGGCGGACTTGGTGGTGCTAACGCCCCACCGCGGGCCGTACTGCTCGTCATGTCG
Source organism: Streptomyces cinnabarinus (assembly GCF_027270315.1). NCBI lineage: Bacteria > Bacillati > Actinomycetota > Actinomycetes > Kitasatosporales > Streptomycetaceae > Streptomyces > Streptomyces cinnabarinus. The sequence continues at coordinate 9,368,674 of NZ_CP114413.1, forward strand.
ACGCTCCCTTGCGTTTGAGCGTTGGCCACGCCCGGGGCCGTTCGCGCGGCCGCCGGGTTTCGTCGTTACCCGAGGAAACCGGAACTGTCCTGTTGTTGATCAGGACAGAACCAGGGCACTTACCGCCCACGGACCGGACAGTTTTACCCGAGGAGAAGGGCGGTGGGGCTACCGTCGAGGGACGCGAGCGCACGATGGGGGACGGCCGCGGCCAGACAGCGGAACACCAAGCTGGAAGCGCTGCTGACCGAATTCGGCTACACCCACACCGGGTTAGCCGAGCAGGTCAACCAGACCGCACAGGACATCTTCGGCAAGCCCACTCAGTGCACGGACCGGCACGTGCGCCGCTGGATTGCCGGAGACGTGCAATGGCCCTGGTCCCGCTACCTTCTGCCGCTTCAGGAAATCTTCGGCCGCGGCCCGGAGACCATGGGCTTCACCCCGCGCAAGTCATCACGCGTCCCGGCCCCGCCCCCGCCACGGCGGCCGACGCGCGTGAAGAATCAAGACCCGGTGCGACGACGGGAGTTCATCGCGGTCGGCCTCGCCGCCGCCCTCGGCCTCGACGCGATCCCCTCCGCCGGCCGCTTCGGCACCGCTGACGTCGAACGGATCCACGCGATCGTCCTCGCCCTGTACACCTACGACCACGCCCTCGGCGGCGGAGCCCTCCTCGAGGTCGCGGCGCAGGCCGTGCGGCAGGTCCATCACGGGCTCAACCACACTGCACCTACGGCGAGCGCGTCGAGCGCGCCATGTACGCGGCCGCGGGCGATCTCGCCGCGTCGGCGGGCTGGTTCGCATATGACGCCGGACGGCAGGAAGCCGCGACCGGCCTGTACAACGAGGCCCTCCAGGCGGGCATGCTCGCCGGTGACGGCCAGCTACAGGCACGCGTCTGGTCGAACCTGGCGATGCAGGCGCGCCTGTTGGACCGTGACCGGCAGGCGCTGCGGATCGGCCGTGCGGCCGTCGAGACCCGGCAAGCCAGGACCGATCCGTGGCTGATGGCACTGCTGCACTGCCGGCAGGCCGTCGGCCATGCCCGCGTCGGGGACCGGGTGCGCGCCGATCGGTCCCTGGCCCGCGCGGAGACGTCGTACGGGCGCACCCAGGGCGAACCCGCGGCGTGGCTGTCGTTCCTCACCCCGGCCGAACTCACCGGCCTCGCAGGGGTCGCGCACCAGGCGCTCGGGAAGTACGGACGGGCGGAGAACTCACCGCCGACGCGCTCGGCATGCTGGAGCCCCGCTTCGAACGCAACCGCGTCTACTACATGCTGCAGCGGGCTCAGGCCCTACTCGACGGCGGGGACGTCGAGCATGCCGCGGACGAGGTGGGGCAGGCGGCCACGATGGCGGAGCGGGTACACAGCGACCGGGTCCGAGGGCGGCTGTACGACCTGCGGCAGCAGATGCGCCGCTACGCGGGCAGTGTGCCCCAAGCGGCGGACTTCCTGGAACGAACACGGCAGACGGGAGTGTGAGGGCGTGGACGGGCTACGGCTGGAGCGCAGGGACGCGGCAGACCTCGGGGACATCCGGGCCCAACTGCTCGATGTGTACGCGGAGATCTACGCTGACCGGCTCGGCGAGGAGTTCCACAGCGTGGCCCGCTTTGACGAGCGGCTCAGTTGGAACACGGAGGTGCCCGGCTTCGCTGCGGTCGTCGGCTACCTCGACGAGGTGCCGGTCGGTTACGCGTACGGGTGCACCCTGCAGCCGGCCACCCGGTCGTGGGGCGGGCTGCGCACCCCGGTGCCAGACGGTGCGACCGAGGAGAGCGGCGCCCGTACATTCGCCCTGTCGGAGCTCATGGTGGTGGACAAGGTCCGCGGGACCGGGGTGGCGAAGCTGGTCCATGACGCGCTGCTGCACGGTCGGCCGGAGGAGCGGGTGACGCTGCTTGTCGAGCGGGCTCATCCGAAGGTGCGCGGCCTGTACGAGGGGTGGGGGTACGAGTGGTTCGGCGAAGTGCTGCCTTTCCAGGATGCGCCCCTGTACGACGCGATGGTGCTGCGCCGCACGGCCTGAACGTGGAACGGCCCCCGTCATCGATGACTGAGGCGGGGGCCGTGTAGAGAGTGCTCAGCCGCTCTGTGGGAACGGCGACAGCCGTGCCGGTTGCACGACTCTTGTAGGTCCGGCTGATTTCGGCTTGCTGCGCTTGAGATGCGGTCATTCCCTCCACCAGGGCTTCCCGCTTTTGGCGTATCTCGTCCGGGCTGCTGAAAGGGCGCTTCGACTCACGCATGCATCGGGTCCAGGCTGTGGCGCCGGCGGCCAGGCGCTCGTCCCGGAGAATCTCCGGCACATACAGGGGAGTCAGCCCCGTCACCGTCTTCTTGACACGGAACCAGGTCGGATAGTCGCCGTACAGCCGCTCCCGCGCTTCGGCGTGGCAGCCGCCGCGCGGGGTCCGGACCGTGCCGCCGGACGGCACCTCGGCGGAGATGGTGTCGTCGAAGTCGCCGTCGAGCGTACGCGAGTAGCGGATGCGCTCCTCTTCGGGGAGCTTGTTGGCGTAGGTGATGTTCGGGTGGCTGCGACGCGCCTCTTCGGCCGCGATGTCGAAGGGCCGCCCGTAGCCGCAGCGGCGAGCCCACTCGACGTCGTCCACCACATAGGCTCCGACCTTGCGTTCCGCGGCGCTTGCCACCGGCCCCGGCCAGTACGGGTAGCCCTGGCGGACCATGCACGCTTTGACGAGTACTTCCTCCGCGCGGTCGACCTCGATTTCCTCCACGGTCGTCAGATCTCTGACCGGCGCACCCGTCACGCCTGCCGCTGCCCGATTCTGCGTCTGTTCCCCATCATTCGAGCCTCGGTTCTCAGCTCCGCAGCCCACCACCAGGAAGGTGATGAAAGCCACGGAGAGAAGGACGGAGCATTTGTCCTTCACTTGGCACGTCCTTCTTCAGTGAGCACGGCTACGCCAGTCGTCGAACGCACGGAGTTCCGCAACTTTGTCGGGCCGGCATGCTGTTCTCCTCCGTTGAAGGTGTCATTGAGGTGCGTTGGCGGAGCCGACCGCAGCGGCCGGTGTCTCATCGAGACTGCGGGCTGGGTGTGGAGCCAGGCCACGGCTGAGGCGAAAGTGGCATCGTCGCGGGATGTCCCATCCGCTGACCTGCTGAAACGTGTCCGCCTGGTTCCACAGCAGGGCTGCTGCACCGGAGAACCGTGATCTAAGTGACGGGTGATGCAGAATCGCGCCGGGATACGGGGGGACTTCGGGCCACGCGGCCGGGAGCGGGGATGCCAAAGCGCGAGTGGGGGAGGGCCTATCGCGTTGGAAGGAGCTGCCTGGCGAACTGCATCCACAGGTAAGCCAGTTGGTCGTACGCATACGAAGCTCAAGGACCGCAGTGAACTGAGCACGCGGCAACTGGCCACGAAGAGCGGCTACAGCGCCAGGTCATGGCACCGCCTTTGAACGGCAGGTGGTTGCCGCCCGAAGAGGCTGTCCAGGCGCTGGCCCGCATTGGTGGCGATGATCCGTGACCTGTTCTGCCTTGCCATCGACGGCAGGCTAGCGTGAACCTGCCTGCTGGTAGAAGGAGAAGACTCCGTCACCGAAGTAGGGGCTGTAGGTGGTTCCTGCGCCGTAGGTGCTGGTCTGGCCCCTGAGGTACCAGATCGGAGGAAGAGTGGGGAACGGCCGGACTGTCCTGTACCACGGGCCGCCACTGGCCCCTGGGAGGAAGTCGCACTTCAGCGACCGCTCTGTGCGAGAGTCGAGCATCTTTGAGTATCCAGCGCAGTACCACTGCATGATCGGTTGCCCATTGAAGCGGCCTTCTTCCGGGTAACCGATGGCATCCACGAAGGCGTCCCCCAAGTTGCGTTGGACGTAGAAGGCGCCGAGGACGTCCTGGATTCCGCGGCCTGCGGGATCACGGGTCATGATGGCGGCGCCGAAGTCGAACTGCGTGATGTGCGGCTCCTCAGCCCACCGCCGCGGGACGAAGAGGTTACGGGGCGTCCATACGCCGAGAGGGGTGGTGCCCGCATAGGCGGCCGGAACGAAGGCGAAGTTGCGGACCGCCCCGCCGGACCGCCCGTCCGGGTAGAGACAGTGTGCGGCGGTGGACACCATGGACCGGTTCGACGCGTTTACCACCGAGCCGCTGCATTTGCTGTCCTGGCCGTTGGGGAGGGTGAAGAAGACCTTCCCGATGAACCTGTTCGGATTCGCTCCCGAGTACGGACCGAACACCGGGACCGCCTGGGAAACGGTCGGGTCATCCATGGTCGTGTTCGTGGCTTGACCTGTTGCGCCGGCGCCTGCGTCAGCCTTTGCCATCCGGGTGGGTGTCCAGTAGGAGCGAAGTGCCTCGCTCGGAGTACGCCCCAGTCGGGCGGCTTTTGCGGTCAAGAGCGGCTTGCCGGCGACGACTTCATATGAGGAATGCGTAACCGCCCGGTTCCCGGCTCCATCCGCGAAGGCGGGTGCCGCGGGAACCGGGAGGAGGAACCCCCGATCAGCATCAGACTCACCACGCTCAGCCGTGAGCGAGTGGCGCTCTTCGGGGTGTTCGTCTTGACTGCCGGGGCGGGGCGGTCCATCGGTTCTGGCATCACGGCTTCCTCATCGCTGCTGGAGAGGCCTGCTGCGCACGACAAGTGCAGCATCATCCCGGCCCTGGCCCCGGGTAAGGGCGCACGCCCCCGGCGCGCGGACGCCAGCCGCCGGTTGGTGTCACTCGGCCACGCGGACCGGTTCATCGCTGTCTTGGCCGCAATGGGCGTGCCGTGTGTTTGCCGGACCGTCCCGTCGCCGGCCGACAGGTGCGAATCGATCTGTGGGCACGTCGTCTCGTGTGCGGCAACGGCAGCTGTGGGTGTCGGACGTTCGCCGAGCAGATCCCGGACCTGACGCATCGACACGCACACCGCACGAATCCCCTCACCGCCCAGCTCACGGACATCGCCTTGCTCCTGGGCGGACGTGCCGGAGCCCATCCATGCGGACGCATGGCCGTCAACACCGGCAAGGACACCCTGCTCGGACTCCTTCGCGCGCTGCCCGTTCCGGCGGCGGAACTTGTCCCGTGTCTGGGCGTCGAGGAGTTCGCCATGTGCCGCGGATCGGGTTGTGGGCCGCTGGCTGACGATAGAACGCCACTGCTGTCTCGGTTGTGAGGTGGGCCTCGGTGAGGCGTCCCGCCCAGCGGCCTTGTCCAGGTTGTGTCAGGAAGCCTTGCTGGGTTGAAGGCTGTCCCACAACGCGAACGACCGGCGACCGACCGGTCCGGTCGGGTGAGCCAGCCGTGGCGCGCCCCGCAAGTCGCACGATGTATGGGCAGTATGAGGTGTCTCGAATACGTCGCCGAGCTGATACCCGTCGTTGCCCAGCACGAGCAGAATTGCCGGAGCTGCCGCTCGTCGCGCTGCGGCGAAGTCTCTTCAGGCCGACCTGGACGAGGGAGATTTGATGCCGAACGTCATCGCCGGGGCCGTGCGGTCGATGCCTGTGTTCCGTGACCGGGAGGTACTGCTCGCCGAGGTGGGCCGGCTCGGGTCGGGGCGCGCGTCGGACGCGGCGCGCGCGTCCCTCGCCGAGATCGAGCTGGCCGTGCAGGGCGCGGATGCCGATGCCCAGCGAGGCTCGTACGAGGCAGCCCTGTCGGGGTACCAACGGGCACGCGGGTTGGTCTATCGGCTGCTGCACCCTCCGTTCGACGTCTCGCAGTGGCTCCGGGATCGGTACGCCATCGGGCTGCCGACCGGTGTCGAAGTGGAGAAGGCGCTGCTCGTGACAGCCGCGCGAATGGTGCGGACCCTCCAGCCGGAATTCGCGGAGTCGCCCGCGCTGATCAAGGATGCCGTGGCGGCTCAGCTCGGCGAGGCGCTGGGCCGGTACACGGAGTCGGGATATCGCCGCGAGGCCACCGGGGACGTGCTGCTGGAGGCTGCCGCTCAGCAGGCGGTCACGCTGATCGCCGACGGCAAGCCCGAGCAGGCGGTGTCCGTGACCGAGCGGGCGCTGCGTGAGGCGTCCGGGCACAGCACGACGCCGCACGCGCTGTCGAGCACGTACCTGAACCTCGCCGCCGCGCTGCTCCAGGGCGGCGACCCCGACAAGGCCCGGCAGATCGCGGCCGAGGCGGCCGACGGTTTCGGCTCCGAGGGCGACCAGGTCGGCCTGGTGCAGGCCTTGCACACACAGGCCGTAGGCGCGACCGCAGTCGGTGACACCGGCGCCGCCCGAGAACTGTTCGCGCGGATCGACGCCGTGCTTCAGGAGCAGCACCGTGAGCGTGCAGCGGTCCACGGCGAAGCGGGTTCCGACGGACATCACCCGACGGGCGAGGCGGGCGGCGTCGAGGCGCGGACCGCGGTGCGCAGTGTCACCGGGGACCTGACGGAGCTGCGGCTGGGCGCGGACGCGGCGAGGCCCGCGTTCGCCGTACGGCCCGGCTCCGACCGGGCCGATGTGGTTCCCACGGCGCTGATCGGGCGCAACGGCCGCGCGCCCGAGGTGCTCGACCCCGCCCGTTCGCACGACGTACACACCCTCGCGCTGCGGCTGCCCGGCCGCGTCGATGGGTGGCAGGTCATTCCCGCGGCGAGCCGGGCCGAGCACGAGGTCGCCTCGCAGCCGTGGAAGGTCGCCGTCCCGGTGGGACAGGGGCTGGCCGAGTTCTCCGTGGGCGTCGACACCGACGAGATCGCCACCCGGCTCACCGAGCTGGTCTACGAGCCACGGGCGGGCGCCGCCGACCTTTTTGCTCTGCGCCTGGTGGCCGCCGACGCGGCCAGCACCGCCGCCTACCTCACCCATCTCTACTGCTACGCGCTGCCGATGCGTTGCGCGGACGTCGAGCACGCCCTCGGCCGGTACCGGCAGGCGGAGGAGGGCTATCTGGCGGCCGCCGCCTACAGCTACCTCAACCCCGACACCGAGGCGCTCGCCCTCTGGGTGCGCCTCGCCCGCAACGCACTGGAGTGGGGCCACACCTGTTACCGGGCCGAGGACTTCGACGGCGCCAAGGCGCAGTACGGCAAGCTGGTCACCGAGGACTCCACGGTGCCCGGCGCCTCACCGCTCTACACCGTCGCGGGCCTGACCGCCCCCGCCGACCTTGCGCGCGACATCATCGGACACCTGGGCGACCGGCCGCTGCCCGAGATGCAGTCCGAGATCACGCAATACCTGCTCGGCGCCCTGTCCTACCTGGGCCAACTGGCGGGCGGACTGGATTTCTACGGTCTGCTGCTCTCGCCCATCCACACCTTCGAGTACCTCCAGAGCGTCGCCCGCGGCTTCGCCCAGGAGGCCGTCCAGGCCGAGCGGGAGTACGTCAACTTCCGCAGCCGGGAGCAGATCGAGGCGGCCAGCCGGCGGGACCTGGAGACCACCAGGGCGATGGCGCGCGCCGAGGCGCAGGGTCGCCAGGAGCAGTACCGCGCCGCCGAGGCCGACAGGACAGCGGCGCAGCGCGCACTCGATCTGGCGATCCGGCGTCGCGACGACGCCGTCGCACAGCGCGATGACTACGCCGCCGCCAGCTGGACCCAGATCTGGTCGCAGGCCGCCGCCACCGCCCAGGGCATGGGCTCGGACTCGTGGTTCAACGAGATCAGCGAACTGGCCGACAAGCTCGACCGCGGCGAGTCGATCAGCGGCCCGCGCGGCAAACTCGCGGCGGCCTACACCTTCCAGGCCGGCCGCCGCAATCGTGAGTACGAGCTGGCCAAGATGGACGACGGAATCGCCGAGCTGAACGCCGCGATCCCGGTCGCCCAGGCCCAGGTCGACTCGGCGCGGCATGTGGCGAGGGCGGCCGAGATCGCCTGGCAGGCGGCGCTGCAACGGGCGCAGCTGGCCGACGCGGCGCTGGCTGCCTTCGACGCCAATGAATTCACCCCCGAGGCCTGGTCCGCGATGGCGGACGTCATGCGTGACATCTCCCGGGACTACCTGTGGCGGGCGATCCGGATCGCCAAACTGATGGAACGCGCCTACAACTTCGAGCACGACACCGCGCTGCTCGTCATCAAGGACCAGTACGGATTCGCCGTGGCCAACGCGGCCGGTGCCGACGCGGTCCTCCTCGGCGGCGACGGGCTGCTCGCCGACATCGACTCCTTCACCTACACGGCCATCACCACCACACGGCGCAAGCGCAGCCGGATCAAGGACGTCATCTCGCTGGCCGCCGAGTACCCGGCGCACTTCGAGCAGTTCCGGCGCACCGGCCTGCTCTCCTTCGAATCCGACCTGTACGAGTTCGACCGGCTGCACCCGGGCTTCCACCAGCAGCGGATCGAGGCGGTGGAGCTGGAGTTCGTCGGCCTCGTACCGGAAGAGGGACTCAACGGCACCTTCTCCGCGGGCGGGGTGACCCGCTACCGGCAACGCGACGGCGGCACCGGCGCGCGCGTGCACGCGGTCGACACCATGGCCCTGTCGGACTTCGAGCTGCGCAACGACCTGTTCGTGTACGGCGCGGACACCGGCGTACGCGGTCTGTTCCAGGGCCTGGGGCTGGGCACCACCTGGGAGCTGCGGCTGCCGCGGCGCAGCAACAACTTCGACTTCGCGCGGATCGTCGACGTCCACCTCGTGGTGTACTACACGGCTGAATTCGACCCCGGGCTGCGGGACGCGGTGCTGGCCGCGCCGGCCCGCCCCGGCGAGTTGTCGGCCGTACGCACCGTCAACCTGCGCTACGACGCACCGGATGCCTGGTACGGCTTCTACCGCGGCGCTGCCGTGGACTTCACGCTCGACCCGGTCCGGATGCCCGCCAACCAGCGTGAGTTCACCACCGCGTCGGTACAGCTCCGGGTACAGCCGCGCCCCGGTGTCGACCCGGCGGCGATGACGCTGAAGGTGACGGCCCCCGGGCAGCCCCCGGTCGACGTGACCACCGATACGGCAGGAGCTGTCGACCTGACAGCCGCCCTGCCCGCGCTCGTCGGGACCAGCCCGCTCGGCACCTGGCGGCTGGAGCTGACCGGAGGCCCGTCGGTGACCGAGGACGGCGTCGTCCGGCCGGACCGGCTGGTGTCCGCGCAGATCGGCCTCGAATACTCCTTCACCTACCCCGCGGAGGCCTGAGGTGCGAGGCGACTCCGGCCTCGGGCAGGTGGCGCTCCCCGCCGCGGGAGGCGGAGTGGCACCGCTCGGCGACCGCTTCCAGCCCGATCTCGTCCGCGGCAGCGGGAGCTACGCGGTGTCGCTGCCCTGCCCGAAAGGGCCGAACGACCTGCGACCGACGCCGTCACTGACGTACTCGACCGGCTCCGGCAACGGACCGTTCGGACTCGGCTGGCGGCTGGAACCCCTGCGCATCGAGCGCCGTACCGACCGCGGGCGGCCCGCCTACACCGACAGCGACGAGTTCACCCTCGGCGGCGCGGACGTCCTGGTCCACGTCGGCGGCGGGGTGTACCGCCCGCGCACCGACACGCAGCACTGGCGGATCGAGCGGCTCCCGGGCGCCGACCCCACGCGCGGCTGGCGGATCCAGGACGGCCGGGGCCGCGCCCAGTTGCTCGGCACGTCCGAGGCGTCACGGGAGACCGGCCCGGGCGGCGAGGTGTTCGGCTGGTGGCTGGCCGAGGAGTCCGACCCGGCCGGCAACGCCGTGCACTACGACTACCTGCGCAACGGGCAGCGGCTGTATCCGGCGGCCCTGCGCTGGTCGGTGTGGACCCTGGAACTGGCCTACGAGCCGCGCCCGGACGTGCTGCGCTCGGCCCGCGCGGGCTTCCTGCGGACCACCGGGCTGCGCACCCGCACCATCGCCCTGCACTGCACCCGCTCCACCGATGCCCAGCCCCTGCGCACCTGGCGGCTGGAGTACGCCGAGGCCGCGAACGGAGCATCCCTGCTCCACCGCATCGAACTGTCCGCGGGCGAGGGCGCCGAGCGGATCGCGCACCCCCCGCTCACCTTCGACTACGCACCCTTCGACACCGCCGACGCATCCGTGGACCGGATCGGGGCCCTACTGCCGCCGCCTCCGGTCGGCGACCCGGGCACCCAGTTCGTCGATCTCGACGGCGACGGACTGCCGGATGTGCTCCAGCTCGCCGACGGGATTGCACGGCGCTGGCACAACAACGGCGACGGGGCGTTCGAAGGCCCCTACCGGCTGACCGTGCTGCCCTCCCTCGTCTCCCTGACCCGCAGCAATGTGGCACTGGCCGATCTCGACGGCGACGGCCGCGCGGACCTGTTCGCCGTCGACCAGCCCACTTCGCTGACCTTCCGGGCCGACGGACACGGCGGCTTCGAGGACCTGCCACAGACCTTCGCGCAGCGCCCCTCCCTACGGCTGGCCGACCCCGCGACCCGGCTCACCGACCTCGACGGCGACGGAGTCACCGACCTGCTGTGGACCGGCCCGGACGCCTTCGTCGCCTTTCGGCACGAGCAGGGCCAGGGCTGGCGGGAACCGGCGGTCATCCCACGGGTGCGCGACCTCGACGCCTTCCCCGATGTCCGCTTCGGCGAGCGCGGGGTACGGCTGGCGGATCTGACCGGCGACGGCCTGCAGGACATCGTGCTGCTGCGCAGCGGCCAGGCGTCGTACTGGCCGGCACTCGGCGACGGCCGCTACGGCCCTCAGATCTCCCTGGCCGGTGCGCCCGTGCTGCCCCCGGGCTACCGGGAGGAGCAGCTGCACCTCGTCGACGTCGACGGCGACGGCTGCGCGGACGTCGTCTACTTCGGCGACGAGGGGACCACGGTCTGGCTGAACCGGTGCGGCAACGGGTTCGCGCCCCCGACGACCGTGCCCATCGGACCGCCGCCGGGCCGCCGGGTCGTGGCCGCCGACCTGTACGGGGACGGGCGCCCGGGATTCGTCTGGGACGGCGGCACCGCGACCGGGGACAGCGGCTACCGGGTCCTGCGGTTCGCCGCCGCGAGCCCGGCACCGTATCTCATGACGCACGTGGACAACGGCATGGGCGGCCGCTCCCGGATGCGGTACGACAGCACCACCGCGATGCGGCGACGGGACGAGGCGGACGGACACCCGTGGAGCGGGGCGCTGCCCCTCGTCATCCACGTCCTGACCGCACTGGAGCACGAGGACCACGTCACCGGCCGGGTGACCGCCACCGCCTTCCGCTACCACGACGGCGTCTGGGACGGGCCGAACCGGGAGTTCCGCGGCTTCCGTTCGGTCACCGTGGACGGCGGTGACCCTGCGCTGCCGGTACGCCAGCAGGTCAGCTTCTTCCAGGGCGACCCGGACGAGCCGGACCTCGTCGAGCGCGCCAGACAACGGGCCCTCGCCGGCAGCCCGGTCGGCACCGCGAGCCTCGAACGCAACGGTGCCGGATGGCGGACGCTCCAGCGCTCGGCCCAACGCTGGGACGCCCGGCTCGAACACGACGGCGGCGCGTCCGGAAGCGTCTGGTTCCCGTTCGCGGCCGAGATCGAGACCCGGGAAACGGGCACCCCGGACCGAGTCGAGCGCACCACCTACGGGGCCCCCGACCCCTACGGCAATGTGACGTCACAGGTGAGGGAGAGCTTCGCCGACGGCGCCGCCCAGAGCGAGTGGCTGCGCACCGAGGAACGTACGGAATGGGTGGCGGCCCCGGCCGACCCCACCATCGGCCGCTGGCTCGTGCACCTCCCGGCCCGGGTGACGGCCGTGGCCGGCGACGGCAGACCCTTCGCCTGCCGGGTCACCCGCTACGACGGGCCCGACTTCGAGGGACTGCCCGTCGGTCAGGCCGACGCCGGACTGCTCACGGCCACCTGGGAGGCCAGGCTGCTGGACTCCCGCACCCCTGCGGACCACTTCGGCGCCACTGATCCAGCCGCCTTGGGCTATGAACGGATGGAGGGACCCGCGCCGGGGTGGTACGCGCGCGCCGAGGCAGTGCGCCGCGACGCCCGGGGCAACCCCGTGGAGATGCGCGATCCGACGGGCGCCGCCACCCGTACGACGTACGACGCGGACGGAGTGTTTCCGCAGGCCACCACGGACGCGGCCGGACGCACCTCGACGACCGCCTTCGATCTGCGCTCCTGCGAGCCTTCGCGCACCGTCCTGCCCGGCGGCCGCACGAGCCGTTCGGAGTTCGACCTCCTGGGCCGGCTGATCGCGGTGTACGAGTCGCCGTCCGGTCCGGCCGGTACGGAGCAGCTGACGAAGGCATGGGCGCTGGACACCGCGACCGTGCCCGGATCGATCACTTCCTACGCACCGGCCGCGGCGGGGGCGCAGCGCGCCCAGCTGCTGGCAGCCGACCCGATGACGCTGCCGGAGACGGCCGGGGTCTCGGTGGCCCGGGTCTTCCACGACGGCTTCGGCAACCCGCTCGTCACCGCGAGCACCGTGCCCGGCCCGCCCGGCGCCCCGTCCCGCGCCGCACTCACCGACCGGGTCGTCATGGACGGCCGCTCGCTGATCGTGGCCCGGCTCGCCCCCGCCTTCGCCACGGACCTGAGCTGGCCCGGCGTCCCGTCACCCGAGCAGCTCGCCCACCCGTCCACGCAACACACGCGGTACGACTCCGCCGGGCTGGTGACCTCGGTGACGGACCCCGGCGGGGCGGAGTTCACCGCCGAGCGTGCCCCGTTCACCATCGCGCACCGGGAGGGCGGGCAGCTGACCCGCACCGAGCGGTACGACGCCCGCGGCCGGCTGACCGCGGTGCTGGAGCAGGTGGGTGACGGCACGGTGGCCGAGCACCACTACGCACTCGACCCCGACGGCCGTGTGGCGGTGCTGCGCGACGGCACCGGGGCGGAGGTGGCCGGCTGGGTGCACGCGGGGCCGTCCGAGCCGGTACGGATCAGCCACCGCGACGCGGGCACCCGCCGCTACCTCCGGGACGCGGCCGGGCGGCTGGTGCGTCAGACCGGCGCGGACGGCGCTGAACTGCGGTACACCTTCGACGTGCTGGGCCGGGTCACGGCCGTGGACCACGCCCCGGCCGAAGGCGGAACGCCCGTGCGGGTGCGCGAGGTCGTGTACGACGCCGACCCCGACCCCGCCCACCCGTCCGCCGGACGCTTCCTCGACGGGCGGGTCGCGGTACTGCGCGAGGGGCCTGCCGGATCGGCCGTCACCTTCCGCTACGCCTATGACACCGCGGGGCGCCCCGTGGCGGAGGAACAGACCGTCGACGGCGAGACGCTGACCCTGCGCCGCGAGTACGACCTCCAGGGCCGGCTGGTCGCGCTGACCTATCCGGACGGCGCGCGGATCGGCTACCGGCTGCACGCGTGCGGTGCCGTCCTCGCCGTCGAAGGGTTCGCCGACCACGCGGAGTACGCGGCCGACGGTGCGCTGCTGGCGTACCGGCTGCCCGGCGGGGCCCGCGTGGAAACCCCGCGCGACCCGCTCTCCGGTCGCCTGACCGCGGTCCGCGCCGTCCCGGCAGGTGGCGCTCCGGTACAGCGCGCGCTGGAGTACACGTACGACGCGCACGGCAGCATCACCGGGATGCTGGACACCGCGCCGGGCGGCACGGAATTCAGCGAGTTCCGCTACGACGGACTGCACCGGCTCGTCGCCGCCATGGTGCGTGCCGGGGGTCCGGGCGGCGCGCCGGTACGGCAGCACGCGTACACGTTCGACCTCACCGGGAACCTGCGCACGTTCGGCGACGCGGGCGGGGCCACGCTCGACTACACGGACCCCTCCCACCCCGGGCGGATCACCTCGGTCCGGCGGACCGGCGCGCTCGCCGCACCCGTCACGTACGGCTCCCGCGGCGAGGTGACCACGCACGGCGCGCTGAGCGGACTGCGCCTTGACGCCTTCGACCGGCTGGAGCAGGCCGAGACCGTGCTGCCCGGCGGCGGGGGGACGGCGACCGTCGGCTTCCGGTACGACCCGCAGGGCCGCCGTGTGCTCAAGGAGGTGCGCGACGGGGCGGGGGCGCTCACCGCGCGGACCCGTTACCTGGCTGGGCTGTGGGAGCAGTCCGCGCAAGGCACCGTCCGGCATGTGTTCCTCGGCACCCAACTGCTGGCCGGAGTCGAAACATCCGCAGGCGGAGCGGCGACCACCCGATTCCATCTGTGCGACCACCACGGGACCGTGGTGGCGACCCTGGACGCCGCCGGAGCCGTCCTCGCCTGGCAGCGGTACGCGCCGTTCGGTGCGGCGCTCGCGGCCGGCCCGAGCCCCGGCGGCGCAGGCCGCTACCTGGGCCGCGAGCCCGATGTGGAGCTGGCGCTGCTCCAGCTCGGTGCGCGCTGGTACGACCCGGCACTCGGGCGTTTCCTGTCCGCGGACTGGTATGTGCTGGAGCATCCGGGCAAGGTGGTGCGGCTGCCGCAAGGCTTCGCCGTGTACGCCTACGCGCTGAACAACCCGCTCTCCTTCAAGGATCCGTCCGGTCTCTGGTTCGGGATCGACGACCTGATCGTGGCCGCGGTCGGCTTCGCCGTCGGCTTTGTCACCGGACTGGTCTACGGCCTGGTGAACGGTCAGGGCTGGGGCAGCCTGATGACCGCCCTCGAGACCGGGCTGACCACGGCCGCCGGTGCCTGGCTGGGCTGGACCGTCGCAGGCCCGTTCGGACTCGCGATGGGCGGGATGAACGGACTGATCTGCGGCCTGCACGGGGTCTACGACTGGTCCAGCCCGTCCGGGTGGCTCGCCTTCCTGTCCGACTCCACCTGGAGCCTGATCGGCACCTCGCTGGGCAACGTCGTGCACGTGATCAATCTGTTCTACAAGGACGCGAACTACCGCGAGGACCTCAGCCGACGCCAGAACCGCAACGTGTACGAAGGCGGCTTCGCGCTGAAGAAGGACTTCGCCTTCACCCAGGGCAACGTCATCTCCAACGCGGGGCAGGGCGGCAAGGGCGTCAACGCGTCGTTCATCGCCAACCACGAGGAACTGCACATCACGCAGCAGCGGATCTTCGGCCCGCTGTTCCAAGCCACCTACGTCGTGTGGGCCGTCGGCGGTGTGATCGTCGGCAGCGTCGTCTGGCTCTGGCACACGGACACCCGTGCCTCTGGCCTCGGGAGCCTCATCGAGACGGCGGCCTACTACGACAATCCCTTCGAGTACTGGGCGTACAAGAACGACAACAATTGGCCGCCGGCCGGCGCCAACCCGATTCTCACTTACTGAGTGTTCCCTCATGAGGTCGCTGTTGGGAGGGGCAGCCCGCTCGGCCAGTCGTGCGAACGTTCCCCCGTCGAGAGGCACGGACAGCGGCTGGTCAGTGCCCGGAATGTTCGGCGTCCTCGGCCCGGACGCACGATTCTCGCCCGTCTTCGACTACGGAACGTCCCTGACGCTCACGGACGAATCAGGCAACCGGTTCGCCCGCAGCGCCTGGGCACCTGCCACACGGATCATCGCGCTGTCGCTTGTGCTTACGGGAATCTCCGAATCCCGGTGGGGATACGTCGACCTCGAGCAGGAAGGCATCTCGTCAGGACGGGAGTTGTTCTACCAGGTGGAGATGGGCGCCGACCTGCAGCCCTGGCTGAACCTCTGCGCCCGTCCGGAACCGCTGCACCTGCTCGAAGGGCCGATGGCTGAGCTGCGGTCCAGGCTGTCCGCCGCCGTGACCGTGGCCCCGGCGCAATCCCCACCGCACGGCACCCACGATTGGATGATCTTCCCGGCACCATGGAACAAATACCGGACGACTTCCACAACCACACCTACGTCCACGGAACGGCGTCGCCCAACACGACCGCCGGCACCCCCCGTGGCGATTCCCTTCCCGCACTCCGCCTTCGACGTCATGTACGCGAAACCCGGGCGGTCGGATGTCGTCGCCAGGGTCAAGTGCCGCAGCCCTCGCGCTGTCACGACATGCCTGCGCGCTCACTACCTCGTCCTCGACGCCTCCGGCAGGCTTCACCTGTCGTCCGGGTTCCCGGCGTACGTGGAGGCGGCGGATCAGGACGCGCTGTGGCGGACAGCGGGCAGCGTACTCAGAATCCCGATGCGTCACGGGTCCGAGCTGCGGGACTGGTCACGCGACCCGTACTCGGGACACCACTGAGCGGCCGTCTCCTGGCAGGAGCCCGGGCGGCGCGCGCTGGTTGCTGAATCGCCACGTTGCTCGCTCGCCCCCGAGGCCCTGAAGCAGCGGGCAAGTCGTCGCCCAGCAACTCCAAGCAAAATGAGATGAAGGATGGCCTCAGGTCGAACGAGGATCGCACGGTACTCTCCGACGAAAGGGCAGCTATGGGCGACAGTCCCCCGAGGGAGCTCATCTCGCTCGCTGATGACGAGGGCAACAGTGTCTCGGTCAACGTTCTGGGACGTAGCCCCAGGTGGACCGCAGGGCTCGACGCGGAGATCGTCGTCAAGACGCCCTTCGTGTCCGGCCGTATCGACCTGGCGCTGTACGTGGCGAGGCTGGAGAGCTGGGCCGACGCGCTGGACCGGCTTGACGCCGGCGAAGACGTGGCCTGGATGGAGATGAGCAGAGGGCCCTCCATCTTCATCCAGCTCACGAGCGAGCGTGACTGCCCGGAGGTGGTCGTGGAGGACGAGTCCGGGTCCATGGTCACCGTGCGGGTCCCGCTCGTCCCGCCGGACGATTGGATTGCTGACCACCGCCAGCGGCTGCGCCAGGTGATGGATCACTGGGTTCCGATGCTGTCAGGTTAGGCAGACAAGTCGCCGCCAGCAGATGAGGACGCATCCGAGCGTCAGGAAGGCTTTGTGTATGTCGTCGCGGATCTCCCAGCGGATCGTCACAGGGGGCGTCAGGGATTGATGCATCATGCGAAGCCTGGCTCGGGCTGTCGAAGGCCCATCTCCATCTTCATCTCGAAGGCGCGATGCGCCCCGCCACGCTCGCGGAACTATCGGGCGAGTACGGCGAACAGCCGCTGGGCTCAGGCGGCTTCAAGTCGTTCGAGGACTCCATGTCCATGTATTGCGTAGCTGCCCGGTTGGTGCGCAACGGCCCACGGGAGAACTACGTCCACGTGTGCTGCGCGGGGGTGCCGGGGCGGGCGCTCAGCATCCAGTTCGTGACGCCACGGCGTATTTCCTGCATGGACAACCGCGCTTGACACAGTGCCTGATCCAACATGCGGTCCCCGTGCCCAGGGAGGGTGAAACGCCCATTCCGGCATGGGCGGCATACTGCGAGCGCGGTCGCATGCACCAGGGCGCTTTGCACAGCCTCAATGCCGACTACCAACGGCTATGCAGACGACCGGGAGCGTTCAGGACGACGTGGGCTCGTATGAGGGGGAGCCGGATCGGGCCCCTGCAGGGCGAGGCTCCGGAATTCGGGTCAGGGCAGCGAGGCGCTGCTGAAGGCGGGGGTGACGGAACTGGTAGACGGGGCCGACCTGAACGCAGCACGCCCAAGCGGGGCGCATCGGAGAGGAACGCCTGCAGCCGCCAAGGCAGCCTTCCCCCTGCCGCCAGCACGACCCTGGTCGCGGCGTAGTAGGGCCACGCGTAGGCAGAGAACGCCAGCACAAGCCCGGTGAAGCCCAAGGGCCCAATGGAGGTCAGCAGTTGCAGCAGTTGGGGGATCCCTGCGCCCAGATCCGCGTTGAGCTCGGTGATGGGAGCGACCACGAGCATCACCCCCATGACGGCGTGGGCGAGTGCGATCCGGCGGTCGGCCGTGAGCGAGAGGCCGGGGGGCGTGTGCTCGTGATGAGACGCGGATTCTCTGACCCAGCTCAGCGCGGCTTGAGCCACATTCCATGCCTGCGCCAAAGGCAAGGCCTAGCACCCAGGCGGTGGTCGGAGTACGGCTGAGGTAGCCGGTACCGGCGATCGCGCTCAGGGTGGTCGCGCCGGGGCAGCACCGTGTTCTGCAGGGGTTGTAGCTTGTGCAGATGAGCGATCAACTCTTGGCTGAAGGGTGTTTCGGCGGCCACGACCGGAAATCCAGTGGCAGTTGGACAGCATCGCCCCCGTCTGTATGGCGGACGGAGGGGGCGCTCGCCCTTCGGGCGCCTTTGAAGGGCCTCTGTGCCTCCGAAGCGTGTGTGCTCTCCCATGCCGGGATCATGCCGGAATGCATCGCACTGAAGGCGAACATACCGTGACATCATGCGCGCCTTCAGTAAGAAAGCCAGACAGGGTTCGGAGGCTCACAGGACGCTAGACCAGTGGAGGAGGCATGTGCGGATCCTGCACGTCGCGCATGAGCGGGCCGGTGCATCGTTCGAGAGCCGTGGCCGAGTGCTGGGCGCCTCCTCGGTGACCCTTTCGGCTGTGGTGGGCACAGCGATCTTCGCGACAATCGACACGTCGCCGGCCCTTGGCCTGCAAATCCTGGCCGGGCTGCTCAGTGTGCTTGCTGCGGTGTTGGCCGCGCTTCATGCCTTCCAGAACTATGCCGTGGTGGTTGAGCAGCACAGGCGAGCGGCCCTGGCCTACGGGCGCCTCCGCCGAAGCATGGAGGTCGAATTGGCGGATCAGTCATTGGTCAACGGCGAGGTGCTGAGTCGGTTCGCCAGTGAGCTGGATGAGTTGCGTCAGGCGGCTCCTGCACTGCCGTAGAAGGTCCATGACCGTGCTGCGAGGCAGGTTGACGCAGTGGAAGGCCCGCCCTCAGCGACGGCGAAGGAAGCAGGTCGTGAATCTTCTGGGCTCGCGAGCGGCGAACAGGCGGTCGTGACTTGAATCGGCAGCGCCCTGTGGTGGTGTGACGGCGCCGGTCCGGGCCACTGGCTCAAGCGTGAGGCTGACGCTTCTGGGACTACCCATCCGGGCCCGATCAGGGCCGGGCGCTTCCCCGTGTATTTAACGCAGCCACGCGCAGGAACCCGGTGACAGCCGGACAGCGCCGGACGCTGCGCGCGGCGCAGAGTGAGGGTTCGGCGCGCTTCTGTGCGTGTCTGATCGGGCTCTGACCAGCACAAAAGGACCTCCCAAGTGGAGGGCGGAGACTTGCGCCCCCGGTCCACGATTCAGCCGTTACCGACACGGCAGGACTCGAACCTGTGGCCAAACGCCTGAGCGCGGTCAGTCGGCTCTATTGGACTGGCACGCACTCATCGACGATCACGGTCGGTTCCGAGAGGGAGGCATCCCGGGTGACGGGGCCATAAGCGATGTTGAACGGGTCGAGCCAGTACGACCAGCCGCGGATTCCCAGGGCGCTGCTGAACCGGTAGTTCAACTGCCAGCGAACCCACTGACCGGGAAGCAGCCGTACTGGGGGCGGCCTGCGCGGCCGAGGTGGCAGCCCGAAGAGCGGTTCCACACGAGCGAGCACTCGGAGCCGGTCACCCTCGTTGCGCACGCTGGCACCGATCTCGCGAACGTCTTCCTGGCTCGAACGCGTTTTCTGCGGGCAGCGGCCTCCCCGCCCCGAGAGTGCTTCGTCCAGGACGTCTTGTTCCACTGCACCGTGATGTCCACTGCAACCTGCCCTTCGCCGAGAGCCTACGGCCAGCCGTTGCTTGTCCTCGCTCAGGTTCCGGCGTAGCTGGGTAGCCGTGGACCGGGAAAGCGCCGCAACCCTCTACCGGCAGGCCGCCGGACACGGCCACACCCACCCCCTGATCCGCCTGGCCGAGATTCGGGAAGTGGCCGGGGACCGGCAGGGCGCTGAAGCTCTCCACCGCCAAACCGCCGACCGAGGCGACACTGGCGCCCTGTGCCGCTTGGCCGAGATCCGAGAGGAGTTCGGGGCCTGGCAGGCGCCGAAGCCTTGGTCGGGCAGGTCGTCGACCACGGCAGCATCCACGCACTGGACTGCCGCGTGCGTGAGATCTCCGCACTCCTCTCACGCGCACGTCGAGAGACTAAACGCCTCAGCCATACCAGGGGGAGCCCAGCTCAGCGCCTTGTTTAACAGCCTTTGCAGGGTGTTGCACAAGGCTGGGTGAGGGCGTGGCGGCGGGTGAGGGCTGGCGTGGTGGTTGGCGTCTCCGTCGGCCCGCCGAGGTCAGAGCTGGAACTCCGTGGGGGACAGCCCCAGGGCCGCGCATGCTTCCCGCAGGACCAACTGCTCGGCCTGCGAGAAGTGCCCGTCGGCCCCGGCGATGACCATGCCGGTCTGGACGACCGCCCGGGCCTCGGTCGGCTTCTTGGCGGCCTTGGCGATGTCCTGCAGCGCCTCGGCCTTGCCCTGCGCGAAGTTCCGGGTGAGCTGGCCGACATGCTTGTGGAAGCGCTCGCGCAGCTGCTCCGGGGGGAAGTTCTGGAGCACCTCGTTGCCGAGGATCATCGACTCCATCTGCTGGATCTCGCTCGCGTCCACCTGGCCGTCGGCCGCCGCGACCAGCGCGCACATCGCCATGCTCGCGTCCCGGTAGGCACCGCTCTTCAGCTCGGTCTTGATCGAGCCGAGCTGGGTCTTGAGCAGACCCACGAGCTGCGCGCGGGAGCCACCGCGCGAGCCGCCGTGCGGGGCACCACTGTGCCCGCCGCGCGCGCCCTGCCCGCCCTGCGCCTGCTGCTGCAAGCTCTTGGCCTGGTCCTTGAGCCGGTCGAACAGTGCCATCGATGTCACCTCGGTGCTCGAACTGTGTGATCTCTCCCCGTGAACGCCCCGCATCCGGCAAAGGTGCCACCACACCGGCGGCCGGGCGCCCGGCGGCATACGCGGCTGTCCATGCCAGGCGCCGCCGGACTGGCTGCGCTTGCCTCCCCGCCGACCTCCCGGTCTTGGACCTGGAGGACTTCTACCCGGTACCTGCACCGTCACCCCGGTCTTACGCCAGCAGTGCGGCCGAGCACTCCTCGGTGAGGTCCTCGGCATACGGCGGCAGGGGCTCGCTGGCGCGCAGGTGACGACGGACCACGGACAACGGCAGGTCGACCAGGGCGAGGGCCACGCGCTCACGGCCTTGCTCGTCCGTGGCGCCGAGGGCCTCGGCGAGCGCCCCCAGGGAGGCGAATACCCGCTCGTTGCCCAGGTCGGCGCGCCGGATGTGTTCCTCGGACCAGTTCGCACGGCCGAAGTCGGCGGCGCCGTAGAGGAGGAGTGCGGCCTCGTCCGGGTTGGCCCGGCTCCAGCCCACCACGTGCCGGGCGGCCGCGCGCGCCGCCTGGTGGGGGTCGCTCTGCCGGACGAGGACGGCGTGGTAGCCGTCCTGGAAGCGTTCCACGGTCCGCAGCCACACCTCCGCCAGGAGCGCCGTACGTCCGGCGAAGCGGTGGTAGACGGAGCCGCTGGGAGCGCCGACGGCGTGGGCGACCGCCGACATGGTGACAGCGGCCGGTCCGCCGGCGGCGGAGAGGCGGACGGCCGCGTCGAGGAGCTGGTCGGCGTCGAAGCGGGGTGGTCTCACCATGAATCAGAGAGTACTCTCCATTTAATTGGAGGGAAGTCTCCAATACGATGGAGGAGGAGCACCATGGCCGTCTGCAACGTGCACGAGCGCCTGCTGGCCGCGGACGAGAGCGAGCTGGGAGCACTCATCGACACCCTGGCGAGCGGGGACCGCGACCTGCTGTGGCCGGGCCGAGACTGGTCGCCGATGGAATTTGACCGGCCACTGGGCCCCGGCGCAGTGGGCGGCCACGGGCCGGTGGGGTACACGGTGTCCGGGTACGTTCCCGGGCGCTGGATCCGCTTCGAGTTCACCCGGCCGCGGGGCTTCCACGGCTTCCACGAGCTGGCCGTGCTGCCAGCCGGCCCGGGGCATGCCCGGATCAACCACACCTTGACCATGTCCGCCAGGGGCCTGGCCCGGATCACCTGGCCGCTGGCGTTCCGCCCCCTGCACGACGCCTGCCTGGAGGACGCCTTCGACCGGGCCGAACGGGCCTGCACGGGCACCGTCGCCCGCCCGGCCCGCTGGTCGCCGTACGTGCGCGTCCTGCAGGCCCTGGCCGCCCGCGCGATGCGGAAGAGGCTTTAGCCGACGATCCGATCCCGGCGCGGGCTGGGCGCCCGTCATCCGGCGGGCCGAGCGTGGGCTCGACAAGGTCTGGCCCGCCACCCCGCGCCGTACCGGCAGGAGAACCTCGGCGACTTGTGCTGGAAGGGCGGCGGCTGGGGGCAGCTGGCGCGGTGGGCTCAGCAGGTGCGGGTTTCGCCATGTGATCGGTGAGCGGTTGTCTGCCGAGGTGCGTTCATGCGTGGCGTTGTGCCTGACGTCAGCCATCGACGCCCGGCCAAGGTGAGGGCAGACATGACGACGTCGACCTGACCTTCTCGGGCGCCGCTTTCACAGGAGCCACACCGCGCAAGGGGCGGCCGCCCTACTCAAGCGGCACAGCTGGAGCTGCCAGGTCCCCGCCCGGCGGGCGGTCGAGCAGGACGAGAAGGTGGTGGCCTGCTGGGTGAAGGAGACGTGGCCGCAGGTGGAAGGCGGCCATCGACGCCTGGCTCGTCGTCGAGGACGAAACCGAATTTCTCGATGACACCGCCGAGCCCCCGCACCTGGTCCCGATGGCGGCCACACCCCTGTGGTCCGCGTGCGGGGCCACTCCCGCCGCCGCTTATTCGTGGCCGCCCTGGATTGCTTGCTCCAAGGCGGTGAGTCCTCGCGGCTGATGTACAGACCCTGCCCGGACGCCCGCCCCGATGGGCGCTAAAGCTGCTCCTGGAAGGACTATCGCGACCTGATCCAGACAGCCCACCAGCAGCTTGGCGGTCCGATTGTGCTGGTCTGGGACAACCTGAAGTGCGCCACGAGGCGTTACGGAATCGAGTGGAGGTGAAAGGACTCCACCGTCGGGCGGTCGCAGCCGCCCGGTGAAGCTGGGGGCAGTCGCCATGTGGGAACGCAGGTGGCGGCGGAAAGCAGCCCCGACAACGTACGGGACGGGTCGGCACTGTCAGACGGTCCGGGTCCGGCAAGCAGCGAGGAGAAGGTGTACGCGAGGAACCGCCGTCTGACGCCCCGTAAGTGTCCCGCTCGGCTCAAACCTGACGGATATGGGCCGGGTTGCAGCGCATGAACTGTCGCTCGTCTGGGTGGAGTTCAACTCCGAAGCCGGTTTTTAGGTCCGGTGGGGAGGCCATGCCGAAAGCCTGCGGCGTAGGCATGGCGAGGCTGTCGGGGTAGAGGTGGACACCTCCCTCCTTGATCGATTCTGTGGTGAACGTGGGAACCGCCTGCGGTCGCCCTTCCCGCCGGACAGCCAGTTCGGAGGCGGGCAGGTCCGTTGCCAACTGATGGCCGTTGGGCGGGGCGGAGGTCTCGTAGTAGTCCGAGCGCGCGAGAGGCGCGTACATGGCGAAGGAGACCAGCAAGTCAGCAGTGGACGTACTGGAAAATCAGGAGGCTGTCGCCGGTGAATACCGACGAACTTGACTCTGTTCTGTTCGGAGCGGAGCGCAGGGTACTGAAGATCCAGGCCAAGCTGCACTGTTGGGCCCGTGATGACCCTCATCGCAGGTTCGATGATCTGTTCAACCTCGTTGCCGATCCCGCGTTCCTTCTGATCGCGTGGGACCGGGTGCGGGGCAACAAGGGAGCGCGCACGGCCGGAGTGGACGGGCGCACGGCCCGTTCCATCGAGGCCGGGCAGGGCGTCGTGGATTTCCTCGACGGGCTGCGGTCGCAAGTCAAGGACCGCAGTTTCTGCCCGCTGCCGGTGCGGGAACGGATGATCCCGAAAGCGGGCGGCAAATTGCGCCGCCTGGGGATCGCCACCATTGCCGACCGAGTGGTGCAGGCTTCCTTGAAGCTGGTGCTGGAGCCGATCTTCGAAGCGGATTTCTACCCGTGCTCCTACGGGTTCCGCCCGAATCGTCGTGCTCACGACGCCGTGGCTGAAGTGCGCTACTTCGCGTCCCGCTCCTACGAGTGGGTCGTCGAGGGCGACATCACGGCATGCTTCGACGAGATCTCCCATCCGGCCCTGATGGACCGGGTGCGGGAACGAATCGGAGACAAGCGCGTCCTGGCACTGGTGCAGGCGTTCCTCAAAGCAGGCATCCTCGGCGAGGACCGCATGCTGCGAGACAACAGTGCCGGAACCCCGCAGGGTTCGATCCTTTCGCCGCTGCTGAGCAACGTGGCCCTGACGGTCCTGGACGAGCACATCGCCCAAGGCCCCGGCGGACCCGCCTCAAGCCAGACGGAGAGGGCCAAGCGCCGTCGTCACCGCCTGCCCAACTACCGGCTCGTCCGCTACGCGGACGACTGGTGCTTGATGGTGTCGGGCACGAACGACGACGCCGAAGCCCTCCGGGAAGAGATCGCAGACGTCCTGTCCGGGATGGGCCTGCGCCTGTCACCGGAGAAGACCCTGATCACCCACATCGACAAGGGCCTCGATCTTCTCGGCTGGCGCATCCAGCGCCACCGAAAGCGAGGCAGCAACCGGCAGTACATCTACACCTATCCATCCGGGAAGGCCGTCAAGGCCATGACCGGCAAGGTCAGGACGATGTGCCGGAGAACGGACACGAGCCAGCCGCTCGACGCCCTGCTGCGTCAGCTCAACCCGGCGCTCAAGGGCTGGTGCGTCTACTTCCGGCCCGGCGTGTCCAGCGCGACCTTCGCCTACCTGAGCTACTACACGTGGCGCCAGGTCGGGAGCTGGCTGCGCCGCAAACACCGCCGGTCCACCTGGAAAGACCTCCGCCGCCGCTACTGCGACGTCGGATGGTGGCCGGCCTCGGAGGAAAGGCCGCTGTTCAACCCCGCGAAGGTAACCACCACGCGTTACCGCTACCGGGGAACAGTCATCCCGACTCCATGGCCCGGCCTGGAATGAGGACAACACACGTGCTCTGAACAGGACTTGTGGAGCGCCCGGTGCTCGGAAACGGGCACGCCGGGTGCGGGAAGCGGTCTGGGGAAACGGGTCGGTCGACAAGACCGGAACCGCGCCCCGGATCGACTTCACCACCCGCCTCACCGCTGGCATGCGCCGCTACAACGCCGACCGAGACTGGCTCACTGTCGTCCAACTGCAGCCCTATGCACCCGACCTCAACCCGGTCGACGGCATCTCGTCCGTCCTGCGGCACGCACCACCGTGGCCAGTCGTGCCTTGCCGACTCCGATGACTTGATCACTGCCGTCCGATGCGGCCTCCGTCAGCTCCAGTACCGCCACGACGTCCTCGCCAACCACCGCACCGGCACCGGCACCGGCCTCCGACGCCAGCCACCATGACGGCATCACGCATTCAAGGTCGAGCAGCCAGGGCGGGCTCCGATAGTTCGCTGGGCGAACTTGTCGACGGCGGCGATAACCATGGCGGGGCGAGGCGGTAGAGCAGGCACAGTCGGCGCTCCTCCGGCTCCTCGGAGACCTCCGGCGGGCCAGGGCCCAGCGGGTCGTCGATCGGCAGGAAGACGGCCGCCCGGTCGTCGGGGAACGCGGCCGCTCGATCCTTGAAGTACCGCCGGACCTGTCGCTTCGACTGCGGCGCACGTCCGTGGTGCGATGGAAGTGGGGGCGGAAGGAGAGCGACCATGCCCGCAGCGACCCGAACGAGTGTCACCGCCTCGGTGTCGGTCCGCCCGCTGGTTGAGCCGGACCTGGATCGGGCCGACGAGATCTTCAGGGTTGCCTTCGGGACCTTCCTCGGGGTCCCTGAGCCGGAGAAATTCTTCGGGACCGCCGACTATGTCCGCACCCGCTGGGCGGCAGATCCACACGCGGCCTTCGCAGCGACCGTCGAGGGCGAGGTCGTCGGATCCAACTTTGCCGGCAACTGGGGCAGCGTCGGGTTCTTCGGCCCGCTGACCGTACGTCCGGATCTGTGGGACCAGGGCATCGGCAGGCGCCTCATGGAACCGGTCATGGCCTGCTTCGACACCTGGGAGAACCGCCACCTCGGCCTGTTCACCTTCTCGCACAGTCCAAAACACCTTGAGCTCTACCGCCGGTACGGTTTCTGGCCCCGATTCCTTACCGCCATTATGAAGAAACAGGTTGCCGTCAGTGTCGCAGTCCCCGGCCGAGTGCTGTACAGCGAGCTCACCGCCGCTGAGCGGCCCGACGCACTGACTCTTAGTCGCGCACTGACGGGGGCCGTGTACGCGGGCCTGAGCTTGGAGCGCGAGATCGTGGCCACTCAGGCGCAGCGGATTGGTGACACCATCCTCCTCGAGGGCGCCGACTCCGACTCCGGCCTCGACGGTCTGGCTGTCTGCCACTGCGGAGCGGGGTCGGAGGCCGGTGAGGACGTGTGCTTCGTCAAATTCGGCGCCGTACGCCCTGGCCCGGACGCCGCGGACCGGTTCGAACGACTGCTGAATGCGTGCGAGCAGCTGGCCACCGAGAAGGGGCTGGGGCAACTGGACGCCGGAATCAGCCTGGCCCGCCAGGATGCCTACCGGCGCATGGTCGACCGCGGTTTCCGTACCTGGCTGCAAGGCGTGACCATGCACAAGCCCAACGAACCTGGCTACAGCCACCCGGACGCCTATGTGATCGACGACTGGCGCTGAGTCCACCGCCATACTCGGCTTCGGGGAAGACCCGATGCCGTCAGGAGACCACTGACACCAGGACTTCACGCTGGACGACCTGCCGCTGACCACCCGTCACCGTTCCTACTGACCACGTCGGGACACCGCAGGGATCACGAGACGTCAGCGCCTACGACACCACGCTTTGAAGGTCGGTAAGGGTGCGGTCCGCAGGTTGGCTGGAACCCGGGCTCCGCTGCCCAAACCCCTGGTTCCGCGACCGTTCCTAGTTGCCCGTCCCCTGAACAAGATCTTCGAATCCCGAGCCCGAGCAGTAGATGACCGCCCGCGCCTCAGCGTCCGCGTTGCGGTCTATGACCGCCTTTTCGGTGTCATCGAAGATGTGGCTGGAGGCATGGTCAAGGTTCTCCCGATCGAGGACCTGGGCCGCATCAATTGCCTCGGATCCAGCTTCTTCGGCCCGGTCATACTCCGGCCATTCGATCTTTTGCCAATCGCTCGCGTCGACACCGCCCGCGCTCGACACCATGGTGTCTCTGGCGCTCTGCCAGGCCGCTAGCTTGACGCAGTAGTCCCGCTGCCAGGCCGAAGCCTGTGCTGGGTCGTATGAGGAGCAACCGGTCACCAGCGTTGACGCGGCGAGGACGGGAATCGCCGCGGCCATCCTCCGGAGCGCCTTCCTGCGACCGATGCTGCCCCACCACATGAAGCGACTCCTCCCCAGATCAACGGCTGATAGTAGAACACCGAAGGAACGCAGCGTCGCCGATCCGTCTTGCCGCGCCTGCCGCCTGAGATCACGTTCCTGGTGATCGGCAGTCTGGTCCGTGACGAGTGACTGACGGGAAGCCAAGGCTCACGACCTTCGTGCGCCGGTTCACCTGGGCGTCAAGCTGACTGAGTCTGCCCTTCGCGTCGGCGAGGCTGATCTGCAGTTCCTCGACCTCGCCCAGTCAGCCTTCCCGTGCGGCCTCGTCGATCTGGGCTGTCGGCGTACGCGCCTATGTGTCTCTGGCAAGATTTTCGTAGCCGAAGATCGTCTTTAGTCAGCAGTCTCAGCATGGCCTGGTAGAGCTACGGCACGACAGAGACTGTGCCGACACCAGCCTCACAAGGGAGCGGGCCAGCCGTGACGGAACTCAGAGTCACTTACGACAAGACTGCGAACGCAGCGTACGTCTACCTCACCGATCCGCAGGTTCGCACCAAGTCCTCGCGTATGTACCCCTGCGAGCCGGTGGAGGTCGGCGGCATGATCAACCTTGACTTCGACGAACAAGGACGTCTCATCGGCATCGAGGTACTGGATGCCAGTTCCAAGCTGCCCGAGTATCTGCTCGAGTCATCTGAGCGTCTGGACGCCGACGGTGCATGAAGCGGTTGAGTAGCCCCTCGCCTCGCGCTGTATCTGGTTGGAGTCGCCTCAGTGTGCATGGCGGCGCCGTAGGCGAGCCATCAGTACGACTCGGTGGCGGAGGTGCATTACGGCCAGGAGGGCCCAGGGGGCTGGGTATGGCTCTCCGTGTCCTACCCGATCCCCTTCGGGGACTTGGCCGGCAGGGCGCCGGAGGCTGCCGTGCCATGCGCCCGCGGTCCTGGGACGTCCTTGTCCTGACGTGCGTGGCGCGGGATTGGTTTGTCGGGGTCGGCGGATGTCGTCTCAGACAAGGGGGAGCATAAAGATCATCAGGTTCTTCCAGCCGCGACGGGGCGGTCCGCAGTCCTTCTGCCCTGGGTTTTGGCGTTCGCGCCAGTGGGCGAGGGATTTTCGGCTGGCGATGCAGCGGGGGTGGTCGGCTCCGAGTATCCGAGTCATGTCCTGTACTACGTCGGTCAATGCGGCCACGGCTCGGGCAGGGTCTCCGGCTTCGCCTTGCCACTCGGCGAGGGTTTCCCGGGTGATGAGGGTGGAGGGGTGCTCGGGGCCCAGTACCTGGACCATGTCGCTCACGCCACCGGGCAAGGTTGTTTCGGGTGCTGAGGGTGTGCGGGTGGTCGGGTCCAGGATCCGGGTTCGGTCTTTGAGGAGTTCGGTGAATGCGGCGGCGGCGCCGGGGGCGTCACCGGCTTCTCCCCGCCACCGGGCAACGTTGCTCCGGGTGTCGAGGGTGTGGGGGTGGTGGGCGCCGAGAACTCGGGTTCGGTCGTTGAGGAGTTCAGCGAAAGCGGCGGCCGCGCGGGCCACATCACCTGCCTGCCCCCACGAGTAGGCGAGATTGTGCCGGGTGCCGAGAGTGTCCGGGTGATCGGAGCCCAGCACATGCACCATGTCCTTCAGTAACTCGGAGAAGAGTGCCGCCGCCCTGACGGCGTCTCCGCACTGTCCTGTCCAGCGGGCGAGGCCGTAGCGGGCGGTGAGGGTGTCGGGGTGATCGGGGCCAAGGCGCTCGGTTGTGGCGGTGACGAGTCGGCGGTGGTAGTCGCGGGCGGCGGCGACCTGGCCGCCCTTGCCGAGGCTGCGTCCAGCGCGATAGAGGACTGGATGTGCGCGTGGTCGATAGAGGGTGTCCTCGGCGCAGGAAGCCAGGGCAGCCGTGTTGTCGCGTAGGAGCCCCGCCAGTGAGGTATCGCGTTCCACATAGGGCCAGGCGGCTGCCAGGGCATCCGCGGCCGCACGGGCGGCGTCATCGCATCGGGCGCCGCTGAGCGCGTCGCGCACGGCCCGTTGGACGAGTCGGTGAACGCGCACTGCGGTCTGCGGTGTGGCGGGGTGGTGCTGGATGAGGCTGAGCCGACGCAGGGCGCTCAGCGCCAGCCCTACGTCTCGCTCCGATACCTGTGCCGGTTCCGCCGTGGCGCCCGCCGGGCCAGGTGAGGCGGTGTGGCTGGTGCGGTGGTGGGCCAGGTAGGTGCGGGCGGGCACGCTTTCCAGGACGGTATCGGGGATGCCGTTGGGGTCCAGGAACGCGGCGAGTTGGAGGAGGGGGCGGGCCAGGCCGGGCGGGCGGAGCCGGTCGGCGTGGTCGATCGACAGGGACCAGGTGACGGCCACGGTGAGGTGTTGTCCGTCGGGCAGGGTGTCGGGTGCGGCGTCGCGCAGGGTGGTGGTGCGGTCAGCGAGCAGCCGCCGGTACTCGCCCGCCCGGGTCCCGGTATCCGTGAGGTAGGCAGCGGCCTGGGACAGGGCCAGCGGCAGGTGCCCCAGATCCTGTGCGAGCGCGGCCAGTTCAACGGCCGACTCCGCGTGGGGGAGAGCGTGGGTGAGGTAGGCGAGGGACTCCTTGGAGGTGTAGAGACCGACGGGGATGTGGTGGCGACCGGTGGTCAGAGCGGCCTCCTGGCGGCGGGTGGTGACCAGGACCCGCCCTGTGGGACTTGCGGGCGGCCAGCGCCCGTCCAGGTCCGCCGGATCGCTCACGTCGTCCAGCACCACCAGCCACCGGCACGGACTCTGCCCGGCCTTGGGCTCAAGCCACGCCAGGAACGCGAGGGCGGCCCGCACCCGATCGCTGGGGACGGTGCCGATGAGGTCGGTGGCCGCAGCCGCGTAGCCGTCCACGATGCTCTCGCTGCTGCTGGCAGTGATCCACACCAGTACGTCCAGGCCCCCGGCCCGCCACAGGGTGCGGGCGTAGCGGGCGGCAAGCTGGGTCTTGCCCACCCCGCCCAGGCCCACCATCACGCCCACCGGGGCGGTCTGGGTGATCACGGCGGAACCACCGCCGGTCAGTGCCGAGGCCAGCCGGGCGCTCTCGGCACGGTCCTGGAAGCACGCCGCCTGCGCGGGAATCGTGCCGACCTGATGAGGCCACGAGACCGGATTGCGCGGTGCGCCAAAGTGGTTGTGCTGAACGCCTTCGCCCAGCACCGGGGCGTGGAAGCTGCCTTCACGGAAATCGATCAAGTCGCCGCGCACGGTGCCCGCGTCGTCTGCCGGGGGTTCCACGTGTCGTCCACCCCCTGCCTCTCCTTCCGGCCGAGCCGCTCTCCAGAGCCTAACTGTCCATGACGGCCAAGTCCCTTGTGTGCTAGAGCCGTTACCCGCAACTCTGCTCACCCCCGGATGCTGCAACAGCGGCCTTCGCACCGCCCGCCACCGCCCAGCGTGCCCGGCGGGGCGAGCCGTCCGTACTGAAGCGGGCCTCCTGCACCGGCCAGGTCGGCTAAGAGTGCCCTCTGACGCGCACTTTGCCCAGTGTCTTCCTGATCGCCGCCCACAGACAGCTTCGGCTCGCCCGGCTGCTCGCTGTCGACCTGCGGCGGCCAGGGAGCAGGCGATCAAGCCGGACAGACACGTCCGGGTCGAGTCATGCAGGTTATCGATCAGTCTTCAGGTGCGGGTGGTGGGTGAAGGCGCTGAGGTAGGCGGCCGGGGTCATGTCGATGTGGCGGCTCAGGTGCTGGCGGAGGGACCCGCCGGTGCCGAGTCCGCTGTGGCTGGCCACATGATCGACGGTGAGGTCGGTGGTCTCCAGCAGCTCGCGGGCCCGCAACAGACGCTGACGACCGTTCGGGAGCTGGGCCGTTCCCAGCCGGACACCCTCATCCATGGGGACCTCCATGCCTGGAACATCCTGCGAGCAGCAGCACCAGGTCGTCGTCGGCGTACGCACGCAAGGCTGGCCACGACACGACCGGCGCTGAGCCGTCGGCTTCGGCGTGCGCGGCCGACACCAGGCGGCACAGCCGCGCCCACCCCGCCGCGTTCTGCGCGAGCAAGATGATCCGCAACGGCGGCTCCAGCACGTGCGCGCCGCCGCGTACTGGCGTACGGGATCGTGCGGTGGCCGGGTCCGGTGGGATGAGGGGACGACGTCGAGGCCGATGACGGGTCGGATTCCAGCCCTGCGGCGGCTGCGGCGAAGCGGTCCGGTGACATGCGGCGAGAGGGCCTGCCCGCTCAAGCGGATCACTGTGTGCCCGCTCTCCCAAGGCGGCCCCGACTGATCCAGGACCGTGAGAGCGTCGGTGAGCGGTGAGGCAGGCAGGCCACAGGCCACACTGGTTCTGCTGAGAAGTGGCGCTGGCGGTGGGATTTGAGGTGCGTATGCAGGCTGGGGATCTTCTTGTGGGGCGCTATCAGCTGGACGGGCGAATCGGCCGCGGGGGGATGGGCGAGGTGTGGCGGGGTCACGACCTCTCGCTGAATCGGCCGGTCGCCGTCAAGGTCCTTCTGGGCGCGGAGGTGAATGAGGAGATCGTGACCCGATTCCGCCGAGAGGCGTGGATCGGGGCGCGGCTGCAGCATCCGGGGATCACCATCGTGCACGACATCGGGCACCATGACGGTCTCCTCTTCATCGTCATGGAATTACTTGACGGCGAGGACCTCGCCCAGACTCTGGGCCGGTCTCCGGGCGGACTGCCCGTGAATGAGGTTCTTGGGCTGGCCGTACAGGCCGTGGAAGCGCTCGCGGCCGCGCACGAAGGGGGCGTCGTGCACCGGGATCTGAAGCCCGGGAACCTCTTCGTGTTGTCCACCGGCAGGCTGAAAATCTGCGACTTCGGGATCGCGCGACCGGAGGACGCGACGGCCGGTCTGACGCAGACCGGCCGCGTGTTCGGCACGCCGGCCTATATGGCGCCGGAGCAATGGCGGGGTGAGCAGGTCGACGCGCGGTCTGATCTCTACTCGCTGGGTTGTGTGGTGTACGCGCTGCTGACCGGGACGCCGCCGTTCGAGGCTGACGGCGCCCTCTATGCGCTGGCGAGGCAGCACTTGGAGGATCCCCCGCCGCGACTCCCCGACGCAGTGGCCGGCGCGGCGCCCGACCTGGACGTGCTGCTGGGGCGACTGCTGGCCAAGGACCCCGCCGACCGGCCGGATTCGGCGCGCTCGGTGGCGGCGGCGCTTACTGCGCTGCGCCCGGCCGGGGACGACAGGCCTCAACTCGTGCCTGCTCTCACCGATCCTGGATCGCTGTCGGTCGTCGCAGCAGCCCTGCTTCGCGAGGCTGCCGAGGCCGCTTATATGGGGTCGCTCGGCGGGATACTCGGGGACACGAGCCTCTTGGCGGCTCGTTTCGACGCGACGCTGGCTCGAGAACTGATGAGTCTCGCGGAACAGTTGTCCTGGAAGGACGCCCAGGGTGACCGAGCTCGGCTCGCCGAGAGCCTGGCAGGCATTGCCACACAGGTAGCCCCTGTTGCCCCGAAGCGGGCGTTACGGCTTCTCAGCGAAGCCCAGCAGGTGCTCTTCTCCGTGCAGCCCCGCGAGGGAGCCACAGCTGCCCTCGGCGCCATCGCGGTGGCCCTGGCATCCCTTCTGCGAGAGCGGGCGTTCGAGCTGGTACGACGCAACCCCGGCCTGCCCGCCTCCGTCGCGGACGAGGTTCTTGTGAGTGCGGTGGCCGCGGCGAAGAACGAACCTTGGGAGGCGGAAGACTGGCTGAACGAGATCCAGGGTGAGCGCGCCCGCTTCACGGCCCTGTCGAGGCTGGCGGCAGGCGTCGCTGAACGTGACCTGGCCGCCGCCTTCCAGGTCGTCGAACGGCTCCCGCCCGGACGCGAGCAAGCCGACGCGCTGAGCGGGGTGGCGGACGCTCGCCTTCGCGTTGGTGACGTGGCAGGGACGAACGAGGCTCTCAGCCGGGCCAAGCCGAATGTGAAGTTTCATGCACAGGAAGCGGCGGACGAGTGCCGCGCCCAGGCAACCGTCGCGGACGCGGCCGGATACGACCAACTCGCCCAGTTTCATCGGAGGCAGGCCGACGCAATCCTCGAAGCGGTCCGGGAGGATCCTTTCCGCGGGCACTTCATCCTGCCGTTCACATCCTCAGGCGCGCTGGCGTATGTGCGCGCCGACCTTGAGGTGGCCACCGGAACACGGGACCCCGATCCACTGCCCACCACGACCGCCATTCAGCAAGGCGCCAGGGCCGCGCGTGCCATGAAGTCCCCGCAGGAGCGGGCCGAGGCCCTGAGGAAACTTGCCGGCGACTGCCTAGGCCCTTGGACCGGGTGGACGGCCGATCTGGACCAACCTGGGACATCCGCCTGGCCGTCGGACGCCGCACCGACTGTCAGCCCGGCGCCGAGCGGCTACGGACAACACGCGGCGGTCGCCCCAGGGGCCACCTTGTGGGGAGATGACCTGTCGGAGTCCGCCGACAGACTCTTCTCGGTCGGTGACGGCGTGGGCTGGTCCTGCGGCGAGCGCGTCGGCGTGATCGACGCCGGGACGGGCGCCGCGTTGTGGACCGCCGACGGTGACGCCGGTGTCACCGACCGTCCTGTCACCGACCCCCACCGCGTCGGGGTTCTTGGCACGACCCAGGGGCTGTACATCATGATTCAGCCAACGGCCGGTGGCATCGGCCGACTTGTGGCCCGCCGGCCGTCGGACGGACGTGTGCGTTGGTCGCACGCCGTGCGCGATTGCGTGCCCGATTCGGATACGCCGACGCTGATCCATGTCGGCGATCTCCTGATATACGCAGACGGCAGTTCGGTGACGGCCGTCGACGTGGCGTCGGGAGCCGAGCGCTGGAGTACGTACATTCCGCACAGTCCGCGCCTCAGCGGCGCGGTGGCGCCCGGCTGCCTCGTCGTCGCCCACACCGACGGTTTCCTCGGCCTGCACCCGCCCACGGGCCGGGTGCGCTGGTCCCGGCACCCGGGGGCCCGCCCGGTGCCGATGGGATTCACTGCGGGCGATCCTCCAGGAGTGGTCCACCTCCGCGACGGCGGACTCCTGCACGCGCTCGACACAGCGACCGGGACCACCCTGTGGTCCCGGCGGGTCGGCGAGTACGCCACTACCCCCCTCGCCACAGACGGTCTCGTCATCACGGGTACGTACGACCCGGCCCATGGGGGAGAAGTGGTGACCGCCATCAGGGAACACTCGGGCGACGTCGCGTGGCAAAGAGTGATCACCCGCCGTGCACAGACCGAGGCTGAGGCTGCCTGCGGGCTCCAACTGATCGGTACTCGTTCCGGCCTGCTGTATGCGAAATCGGCATACCCGAGCCGACGCCGTCTGCGCGGAACCACCCGGCTCCCGAGTATCACCGCATTGGACGTTGCCCGAGGCAAACCCCGCTGGCGCTGGGAGCATCCGGGCCTCGACATGCGCCCGGCATTGCTCCACGGAGCCTCCCTTGTTGTGCAGATCCCCTACCCCGCA
The DNA here is from genome assembly GCF_027270315.1 of Streptomyces cinnabarinus. NCBI lineage: Bacteria > Bacillati > Actinomycetota > Actinomycetes > Kitasatosporales > Streptomycetaceae > Streptomyces > Streptomyces cinnabarinus. The sequence goes on from NZ_CP114413.1 coordinate 9,402,985, forward strand.
GCCGTGGCACTACCACACCCGTGACGACCCCAGCCATCGCGCGATCATGCGGCACGCACGGCAATACGCCGGTACCCCAGAGCCTGCCACAGCACACGCACCAACGGACGCAAGGGACCACCTAGCAAGGAACTGAGCGCCCGAGTTGGCGAGCGGTGACAACTGGGCTGCTCAGTCACAGTTGGTTGGCCATGTGCAGGAGGCTCTTGCCCCAAGCCAGGCCAACTCCAGATGCGACTGGCCCACAAGCGCCGAGCAGAGTGGCCAACTGCGATTTGAGTACGGTCCGCGACGAGGAGTCGCCGGACCTCCCGACTCAGCTGACCGCCCGGTCTGTCAGGTGTCGTACTCGCCGCTCCACGGAGCCGAGAAGCCCAAGCGATCGGGATACAGCTCCGCCCAGTCGTCCTCGCCGTTCTGGTCCTCGCTTCCGTAGTAGGCCTCGACCTCGCCCAGCAGGGTGGCCAGGAGTTCTAGTGTCCTGAGTCGTTAGTTCACTTGCGGTTGTAGGGTGGGGCGGTGCCTGGTCCGAAGCTGTTGCCGCTGGAGCTGTCCGATCACGAACGCCGGGTGCTGCGGGGCTGGTTGCGCAAGCAGACCGCCTCGCAGGCGCTGGTGCTGCGGTCGAGGATCGTGCTGGCCTGCGCGGAGGGCCGGCCGAACGCTCAGGTAGCGGACGACCTGGGTGTCTCGCGGGAGACGGTGCGCAAGTGGCGCTCGAGGTTCGCCGCGGACCGGCTGGAGGGCCTGGTGGACCGGCCGCGTTCGGGGGCACCGCGGAGGATCACGGACGAGCAGGTCGAAGCCCTGGTCGCCAGGACCATCTGCATTCTTGGTGCGTTGAAAGGCGGTGGGTACGGCGAGAGGCTGGGTCTGCCTGGCTGAACCTCGGCATGCGCCCCGACTTCGTCGACCTGACACGGCTGCAGATCTACGAGATCAAACCCTTCACCTCGCTGGCGCTCGCTGTCGCCGAGATGCGCGACTACATCACTTTGATGGAAGGCATCCTCAAGCAGTCCGTCTTCAGGCCGGGCAGCCGGTACAACCCGGGAGCAACCGGCGTGGAGCCGTTCACCCACAAGGGCAACAGCGGCGTACTCATCTGGGGGTGCCCCGTGCCGGGAGCCATCCTCTACCAGTTCCTGCCCAAGGAAGAAGAACCGAACGCTGAGCAGGAGCGGGCGAAGCTGCACGCACCCGGCTCCCAGTACGCGGCAAGCGTCGCCGCCGCTGCCGGGGTGGCCATCCCGGTGGTCATCGTGGGCGCGGGGGCCATGGCCGCCTTCGGGGGGTACGAGGCGCTGATGGGGATGCTGGGCTCCGCGGTGCGCAGCGCCGGGCAGGTCCTGCCCCCGTCGCGGGCGGCGTCGCGGTCCTGGAGGCCGGCGGGTGTCACCGTGATCATCATGGGCAGGCCGAGCGTGTCGACCGTGATACGTCGTTCGGCGCGTCATCTCCTGCGTTTCGGCGGGAGGGAGGAGGCGCCGGTTGAGTTCGCTGATTGAGGAGTTGTGTTGGAGTGAAGCAGCGGTCCGCGAGGAGGCGGATGAGCTGCGCCGGGGGATCGCGGAGTTGAACGAGTGTCTTGTCCCGGCCGGGGGCTTGGAGTTCGCCGCTGATACGGCTGGCCCCGACCCCCGTGGTCGCCCTCAGCCGTGCGGTCGCGGTGGCGGAGACTGCGCTGCGCCTGGTCGAGGCCCTGGACATGGACGGCTACGCGTCTTTTGCCGCCTGCGCCGGCCTGCCCCGGCGCCTCAGCCGCACGACGGAGGCGGCGGAGGCGTGCGACAAGGCGCCGGAACACTCTGACAATGCCGCCGAGCGGGGGGACCTGCACCGTGGCCGCGATGTCCTGTGCCGGCCTCGCCGGCGGTGTCTTGCGGCTCGTCAGGGCTTGCGGCCGATGAAGGCGAGCAGGCGGGTCTGGACGTCGGCGCTCTGCGGCACCTCGACCCGTGGACCGTACTGCCCGCTCGCACGGAGAACGTCGTCGAGCGGCAGCATCCCGTCGAGCAACTGGGCGCACTTGGCGGGATCGAGGTGTTCGTCCTGGCCGGTGGCCCGCGCCAGGTCCCAGGTGTGCATGAAGACATCGGCGGTGTAGAACCGGTCGACCGCTTGGTCCAGTGGGAGCTCTCCGATGTGCGGGTTCGACAGCAGCTTGTGGGCGGTGGCCGGGTCATCGAGGAGGGCCTGCACCCCGTCACTGTGGATGGCCCAGGCAGCCACCGGGTCGCCGTCCACCGAGGGTCCTTTCGGGAGTTCGACTCCGGCGCCCGCCTTGAGGAAGTCGGGAAACCACTCGACGAGGTGACGGACGACGTCCCGGGCCACCCACCCCTCGCACGGCGCCGGGTTGTCCCATGCCTCTGGGTCCGTGCCGCGTACGCGGTCGGTGAACAGGCGTGCCACGGCGCGGTGTTCATCGGCTGCTGTTCTCGCCATGATCAAGATCCCGTCTCGGTGCGTCGGTCGGCGCTGTCGCTCTGTTGGCCGCCGAGCAGCTCGTCAAGCCGCTCGTAGCCTTCGCGGACGCCGTATTCCATACCGCTCTTGAGCATCGAATCGCGGGCTTCGATGGAGTCCATGAGCGACTTGCTGGTGACCCGGGTGCGACCACCGAGGTTCTCGAACACGGCCGTCTCCAGGCTGACACCGTCCGGAGAGCCCTCATAGGTAAAGGTCTGCACGATGCGCGCGTCGGGACGCACCTCGTGGAACACGCCGTGGAAGCCGTACTCGGTTCCGTCGTCGTCGCGATGCACATAGCGATAGGAGCCACCGCTGCGCGCGTCGTACCGGTCGATTCGCATCGTGAGCCGACGCGGGCCGAGCCACTGGACGACCAGATCCGGGTCGGTGTACGCCCGGAACACGCGCTCCGGCGGAGCGTCGAACTCCCGGATGATCAGGATGGTGGGCAGATCCGGGTCGGCCACAATCCGCGTCTCGTTGCGGTGGGGCGTGCTGGTGGTGCTCATGATGCCGCCTTCTTCCTCGCCGGGGTGCCCGTCGTCGGCTGCTCACCCATCTGTTCCAGGAGCGCATCGAGACGGCGGAAACGGTCCTCCGCCTCGCCCCGATAACGCTCGATCCACTTCGTCATCAGGTCGAAGACCTCTGCCTCAAGGTGGCAGGGCCGCCGCTGGGCGTCTCTGCTGCGACTGACCAGGCCGGCGTCTTCCAGGACCTTGATGTGCTTGGACACGGCCTGCACCGTGACGTCGTAGGGCTCGGCCAGTTCGTTGACCGTGGCATCCCCGGCGGCGAGCCGGGCCACGATGTCGCGCCGCGTGGGGTCGCCGAGCGCGGAGAACACCAGCGACAGCGGATCGTCGACCACCTCACACCCTCCATGTTCAACCGATTGGTTAAATACTCTACGGCCGGGGCTCCCGCTAGTCAACCGATCGGTTGAATAACTGCGTCTGCGGTACGGCTTTTGCCGGGGGACGTCTCTCGGTTGCGGACCGGCAATGCGCCTCGCGCGGTGGCCATCTGGCGCAGCCTTGACGTCGGGGCATCGTGGGCAGTCGGAGCGGTGAACATCGCGGCTGGTCGTCGCCGCGGCGCCCGCTCGTACTCCTTGGCCTTGCGTGATCGCAGGACGGATGTCATGCGGCTGCGCGAGGGCCTTGGGCGGCTCTGCCCCTCGAAAGGATGGTTTTGCTGTAGGGGCCTGGGCTTGGCGCGTTGCCGGGGGATGTTGCTTGGTGTCGGCATGTGGGCCGCACTGTCGATGAACGAACATACGGCCGCCCCCGGCGCTTGAGTGGGGACCGGTCATAAGAGCTGGGCACGGCCGGTCTCGGTCATCGCGGCGGCCCCGTGACTGCTGCACCGGCAGTGCGAGACATGCGCAGTGCGCATACCTGAGAAAGGAGCGGGCCAGTGGCCATGCTGGTGCGGAATGAAGTTGACGGGCCGTATTCCTACTGCGCGGGGTGGGTGGTCCCGGCGCAGTCGTCGGGGGCCGAGGTGGTCCATCCGCTGCAGTTGCTGCGGGGAACTCCGACGGAGGAGTCTGTTCAGACCTTGACGGTCGATGTCGTGCAGGGCGTGCCGTTTCTCATGGGTAGCGTGACCACGGATGACGGAAATTTTCCCCCCGGGGTCAACGTCACGTTGACGGACCCGAATGGCGATCAGGTGAGGCACAGCGAAACCGATGACCGCCTCGTCGTGTGCGTCAACAATGACCCCACCATGGTGCAGTCGTGCATGATCCAGGACCCCATGGTGGGCACGTGGACGATCACGGTGACGAACGCCGACAGCAGCTCCTACGTGTTCTTCTCCACGATGCCGACCGAGGCGCAGTACACCACCATCATCGACACGCTGACCCCGTACATCGACGCCCCCGAAGCGCCGGGGGCAGGTCCGGAGGGGGCGGCAGCTTGCTGGACCTGCCGTGTCGCACTGTGGACCCTCGGCATCGCCCTGACGATGCTGCTCGTGGTGGGTGCCGGGCTGCTCACGGCGACGGCCGCTCCTGTCACGGGCCTGATCGCGATCCTGGCCTCGATCGGCATCACACTGGCACCCGCGGGAGCCATCCTCGTCCTGCAGGCCCTGCTGGCAGGGGTGGGCGCCACGGCACTTATCGTGGTGAACAATCTCTGTTCCTGGGTGAACGCCTGCTCGACGGACGTCAGAGCAAAGATCACCAGCCCGACGTCAGGAACGGTCAGCGGAACCACACCCGTGACCGCTTCGGCCACGAACGCCGTTAGCGTGTCGTACTACGTCGACGGGAACACACCCATCGGCACCAGCGAAACCGGGCCCAACTGGGATATGGACTGGGACACCAGGAAGTTCTCCAACGGAAAGCAAACGTTGTGGGCCGTGGCCACCGGTTCGGAGATGGCTGTCTGGTCACCTCAGGTGACCGTCACCGTCCACAACTAAGCTTGGCGCAGCTCCTTCTGGCTGCCCTTGACGACCACCAAGTGGGGGACCGCCCGGCCGAGGAGGCAGTCGGCTTGCTCGCGCCGGGTGTGCAGGGCCTCAAGTTCTTCAAACAGGGCATCGTTTTGAGCTGCCAGTCCGGCAGGTGCGACGCGTCTTCTGACTGCTGGGAGGGCCTCAACGCCCGCCGCTGCGGTGGTCTACTCGAGGAAAGCCGGACTGCCTCAGTCGAGCACAGTGAGCTCGCGGAAGTCGTCCAAGGCCTCGGCGATCTGCCCGCCCAGGCCACGGTCTCCGAGACGGCGTGCAAGGTTGGGCCAGGTGTCCTGCACGCCCCGTACTGCGGCCTCGAATGCCTCGGCGAAGCCGGAGCCGTCGGCGAGCTCACATGCCAGCAGGACCCCGAAAACGACAGCGGCTCCGCCGGGAACCGGCCAGAGGTGCCCTATGACAGCCTGCCGGGGGCTGGCGACCGACCGGGCCAGCCCGTGATCGTCATAGGGCCCTTGGGCGTTGGCGGAGGCGCTGTCACAGGTGTTGAGTACGAGCAGGCGTCGCTGCGCCGTGGATGACACGGGAGCGGGGCTGCTGGGGCGTGTATCGGAAGTAGATTTTGGCCGTGGGATGATCGTGGCTCGTGGAGATCTGACGGACGACCAATGGGCCGTGCTGGAGCTGATGTTGCCGAAGGGCAAGAAGCCCGGTCGGCCGCCGGTGTGGACCCGGCGGCAGCAGATCGACGGCATACGATTCCGGGTCCGCACGGGCATCCCGTGGCGGGACGTGCCCGAGGAGCATGGGTCGTGGGGTCGGGTGTACGACCTGTTCCGCCACTGGTAGCGCAACGGGACCTGGCAGCGCATCTTCACCCGGGTCCAGGCCCGGGCCGATGCTCAGGATTTCATCACCTGGGACCTCAATGTCGACTCCACCGTCTGCCGGGCCCACCAGCACGCCGCCGGGGCGAGGAAAAGGGGGACCTGCAGAACGACCGTACAAGAGCAACGGCGGCGCTGATCGGCGTAGGTGAGGGGAGCCACGAAGACGGTACCGGGGGCTTGTTGCCGGTTGACCTTCGAGTCGGCAACTGGCGGCTGCGTTGGTGCTGCTGGCGAGGGCGGCGTCATCGAGCCGGCGCGTGCCGCGGGTACGTGCGCGGCCCCCGGTCCCGTTCCGCTGTGTGCTGGTGGTCGGGGCCGTTCTTCGCGAAGCGTGCCTCGCGGGGGAGGAGGACCCCGTTCACCCTGGGCAGGGGTCCTCCTGGCGGTGTGGCCGCTATGGTCGCCTGCCCTGGCGGGGCTGGCGCCTCTGCCGGTGTCTCCCGGCCGAGAGGGGCCCGAATCCAAGGCTGGCGGAAAGATGGCCCCCCGTTGTGTCGGCCGTGTTCACCGGCGCATCTTCAGCGTGAGTTGATCACTCGTTGGGGAGTGGGAACAGCGACAACGGCACGTGATGCTGGCCCGCGTGGATGTCGCGGTCGCGGAGGCTGCCCTGCGAGACCGGTCGCGGGAAGGAGATCTTGACGACGTCCAGCGCCGGGATGCGGAAGATCTGCACGGTGTCCGCGTCGACGCCGTACAGCCGGGCGATCACCGAGGCGTTGAGGTAGCCGGGGTCGGCGACGATCGTGTAGCCGGCCGTGTCGCGCATGAACAGTTCCATCGTGACCCAGAAGGGGCTGGCGTTCTTGGAGCGGACCTCGAGGGCGAGGTCGGCGATGGTACGGCTCTCAGACATCGCTGTCCTCCGGCAGGTTGATGCGGAACATGCTGGTGGGGGAGTTCACGTCGATGACGTGGTGCAGGGCGAACTCGTAGACGGCGCCGCGCTCGGTCTCGGCAGGCGAGGTCGCGAATGCGAGGCTCGGCAGGTAGTTCATGTCCGGCGTCGGCAGGTGGAGCATGAGCGGGTTCGCGACCTTGGCGATCGCCGTGGCGGTCGCCTGGTCGGTGGCCCGCACGAGCAGCATGGCACCGACCTCGCGGGGTGGCCGCCGGTCCGGCTCGATGCCGTCGAGGATGGCGTCGTAGCCGTACAGTCGCAGGTCGAAGGCGTAGTCGTCGCTGCTCAGGCCGAGGGTACGGCTCACCCATTCGTCGATCATCTTGCGCATCAGGGCCGCCCATGTGTCGATCTGCTCGAGGATGTGCGGGTCGCGGATCGCGGTGAACGACATGGTCTCGTACCCGGTGATCCGTGCACCTTCGAGTTTGATCGTGTGCTGGTCGGCGGGTATGAACCGGGACTTCTCCACCCGTACCCGACGCGGGTCGAGTGCTTCGTAGACGGCCTGGGACACGTCGATGGTGCCGGCCGGCTCACGCATGGTGAACGGATTGACCGTCTCGTAGAGCATGTGTGCGGCGACCGATGTCGGTGTGCACGCGTTGTCCGGATCGAGCGGCTCGATCGTGAAGCCGGCCGCGTCAATGGTGGCCAGCACCCCGCCGGCGCGCGGATTCGTGGTGCACTGCCCGCCGCACTCGACGATCTTCGCGGCATGCCAGACGGGCCCGGCCGGCATGCCCTTCATCAGCGGGAACGCGGCTGCGATGGCGGTGTCGGTGGCCCGCCCGGCGAGCACCACGTCGGCGCCGGCCTCGAGGGCCGCCACGATCGGCTCGTGGCCCATCATGCCGACGATGTGCCTACAGCTGTCGAGTGTCGCTGCGTCGAGCGGACCGGTCGGCGGCAGCGGGTGGATCCGGTCGAGCCGCGCGCCGAGGTCGGCGGCCCGCTGCTCGCTGTAGATGGTCGCGACCTTCAGATCGAGGCCCTCCTCGGCGAGGATGCCGCGGGTGATGTCGGCCACCCAGTCGACGCCCGAGTCGGTGCCACTGGTTCCGCACGAGCCGATGATCAGTGGGATTCCCGAGCCGGCGGCGGCGCGCAGGAGCAGCCGCATGTCCTGGGCGACGGCCGCGGCGGCGGTCTTCGCGATGCCGACGCCCAGGTAGTAGGGGCCGGAGTCGGTCGAGCCGCCGTCCACGGCGATCACGTCGGCGCCCAGTTCCAGGCCGCGGGTCAGGGTCTCGGGCGGGAACCCCGCGCCGAGCATGCCGACCGGCGTGAGGACGCGTACTTCGTTCACCGGGTTGCTCCTTGTGTCGTGACGTAGCTGATGGCGTGGGCCGGCTGGCGGCCGGAGACTGCCTGCCTGCCGAGGTTCTGCTGGGATGCCTGGTCGAGGAGGGTCACCGGGCGGCCGGCCCGGGTTACTTCGGCGATGGCGACGAGCCCGGCCGGTCCGGCACCGACGGTGTTGACGTCCGTGCTGATCACCGTGGTCCTCCTAGAGCGTGTGCGGGGTGCCCGGCGAGGGCGGCTACCAGTTCGCGGGCGCCCTTCATGCCGGCGTCACGGCGGGCCTCGGCCGTCTGCCCGGCCATGTGCGAGAAGACGGTGATTCCGTCGATACCGCGCAGCACGCTTCCGGCCGGCAGGGGCTCGGTCTCCGTGACGTCCAGCGCCGCGCCGGCGATCCGGCCGGTGCGGACGGCGTCGGCCAGGGCGTTCTCGTCGACGATGCCGCCGCGTGCGGTGTTGATCAGGTGCGCGGTCGGTTTCATTGTGGCCAGTGCGGCGGCGTCGATCAGGTGCCAGGTCCGGTCGGTGAGTGCTGTGTGGATCGACACGAAGTCCGAGACGCGCAGCAGTTCTTCGAGGGGGAGACCCTCGGGCACGTTCAGGCCAAACGCCTCGGCGAGTGGCCGTACCCGCTGAGCCACCGCCCCACGCCCGATGATGCCGAGCGTCTTGCCGCGCAGCTCGAAGCCGTCGCGACGGGGCCAGCGGCCCGCGGCGACCCCGGCGGCCGTGCCGCCCAGGTTGCGGGCCTGCACGAGCAGCAGCCCGATGGTGTACTCCGCGACCGCGTTGGCGTTGACACCCGGCAGGTTGCTGACGCTGATGCCGAGCCGCGACGCGGCGGCGACGTCGACGGAGTCATACCCGACGCCGGTACGCACGACGGCGCGCAGCTGGGGTGCCCGGCCGAGTACTTCGGCCGTCATCGGCTCGTTGGCGACCAACGCGCCCGTCACGCCGTCCAGGGCGGTGACGAGTTGCTCGGCGGTGCGCATGCCGCGCATCGGATCGTGGCGGGTGATGAAGCCGAGCCCGGTGAGGTAGGCGTCGACCTCGTCGCCCGGGGTCAGATAGTCGGTGGTGATCAAAATGGTCGGCATCGGGCTTCACTTCAGGATCGGGGTGACGGCCAGGCACTGGAGGCGGCCGAGTCGGAGCAGGACGAGAAGGGAGAGGACGGCGAGTACCGCGATGTGAAGCATCAGCAGGTTCCAGCCCGTCAGGTCGACGGCGCCGCCGATCAGGGCGGGGCCGCCGAAGCCGCCGAGATACCAGGACACCGCGTACAGGCCGGTGTAGGTGCCGAGCACCCGGCTGGACGGGGCCAGGTTCCACAGCGCGACGGCCGCGTTGATCAGGAAGGCGGCGGCGCCGACCGCGGCGACGCAGAACACGGCGACGGTCGCCGTGGTGTTCCGCAACAGGGCACCGGCAACCATCGCGCCGGCGAAGAGGGCTATCCCGGCGCCCATGGTCTTCACGCGGCCCCAGCGTTCGGCCAGGAGCGCGGCCGGGTAGGCGGCGATCACGTAGGCGATGCCGCTGGGCAGGGTGAGGCCGCCGGCGTTGCCGCGGGAAAGGCCAAGGGCCTCCATGCCGTAGGGGGTGACGAGCGACCGTGAGGCGAACCAGGCGCCGCCGAACAGCATGATGGTGAGCAGCAGCAGTAGGCGTCGCCGGTCGTGGTCGGTGACCATCTCGGTGATGACCTGCCGGAACGGTTCTCGTGCGGCCTGCGGTCCGACGGTCGCGTCCTCGGCCACCGCGGCCTGATAGGCGGCCGACCGGTTGTCGCGCACCTTGACGACAACCACGACGGTGACCAGCAGCAGGATCGCCGACGGGATCGCGAACGCCGCCCTGGGGTGCTCGTCGACGACGAAAATGCTGATCAGCGACGCGACGATGATGGTCAGCGCGGTGGCGATCTTGACGATGGCGTTGGCGTGACTACGCCGTTCCGGCGCGATGAAGTCCGGCACCAGCGACTCGGCGAGCGGGCGCATGGTGTTGGCGACCAGCGCGTACGGGACCATGACCGCGATCAGCATGGCCGCCGAGGTGGTCCACGGCAGGACGGTGAACAGCAGCGCCGCCAGGGGCATGCCGACCGCCAGATACGGCACCCGCCGTCCCCACCGGGTGCGGGTGTTGTCCGACCGGTTGCCGATCCAGGGCTGGACGAAGATGCCGAGCAGGTTGTCCATGCCCATGAGCGCGCCGATCAGTGCGGCGCTGGTGACGTGCTCGCGCAGCAGCACGGGCACCTGATTGTCGTAGAAGTTCCAGGTCGCCTCCTGGGCGAACAGGGCGAGAGCGATGAAGAGCGTGATTCTCCGGGGGGTTTCAGCCATGTGACCTCCACGTGTCCGGCGTCACGGTATTTTGATGTAGCAAAATAAGCAACAGTTGCAAGACTATTTCGCCATGGCGTGAGCTAGGATGCCGGTATGAACTCCGCTGAGACCCTCGCCGATCAGGCGTACCGATATGTCCGCACCGCGATCGCCAGCGGCGAGCTTGCGGCGGGGGAGAAGGTGACCGAGCGCGGCATGGCCGACCGGCTCGCCATCAGCCCCACTCCGGTCCGTGAGGCGCTGCGACGCCTGGAGATCGACGGCCTCATCGAGCGGATCGGCCCCCGTACGGTGCTGGTAGCCGCGATCCGCGACGCCGCCAAGGACGACCTCGCAGAGGTCGAAGTCGGACTGCGCGGCCTGGTCGCCCGGTTCGCCGCCCGCCACGCCACCGCCGAGCAGCTCGACGCCCTCGACGCCATCCTCGACCGCGCCGACGACCTGCTCATCCTGCTCAAGGAGCGCAGCCGCCAGGACCGGCCCACCGACCGGCATCTCACCGAACTGCTCGACACCATGCAGGAGTTCAACGACACGGTCAGCGCCTGCGCCCACAATCCGGTGCTGGTCCGCATGCTTGAGCAGAGCCGCGTGTTCACCCCTACCCGCCGCCGCGAGTTGCTGCTGAGCCGCGTCGCCGAGGACGAGACGTTCGGCCTGGAGCGGTACGCGAGCCACCGTGCCCTGGTCCGCGCGTTGCGTGCCCGCGATGAGGCCACCGCCGAGCGCCTCGCCGTGTCCGACGCCCAGGGCGGCCTCAACGCGCTGCGGGAGGCCCGGTGAGCCGGCACCGCATCGCCGTGATCCCCGGCGACGGCATCGGCAGGGAAGTTGTGCCCGCCGGACTCGAGGCACTGCACGCCACCGCGAGCCGCTTCGGCATCAGCCTCGAACTCGACGAGTTCGGGTTCGCCAGCGCGGAGTACTGGCAGCGGCACGGCACGATGATGCCGGCCGACTGGGAAGAGACCCTGCGCGGCTACGACGCCATCTACTTCGGCGCGGTCGGCTGGCCCGAGATCGTGCCCGACCACGTTTCGCTCTGGGGCAGTCTCCTGCAGATCCGACGGACGTTTGACCAGTACGTGAACCTGCGCCCCTGCAGGCTCATGCCCGGGGTGCGCAGCCCGTTGGCCGGCCGCGAGCCCGGTGACATCGACTTCGTTGTGGTGCGCGAGAACACCGAGGGCGAGTACTCCAGCGTCGGCGGACGCGTCTTCGAGGGCACCGAGCGCGAGACCGTGCTCCAGGAGACCGTCATGACCCGCATCGGCGTCGACCGGGTCCTCCGCTTCGCGTACGAGCAAGCGGCGCGCCGCCCCGCCAGGCACATCACGTCGGCCACCAAGAGCAACGGCATCTCCATCTCGATGCCGTTCTGGGACGAGCGCGTCGCCGACATGGCCGGGCGGTTCCCCGACGTGCGGGTCGACAAGCTCCACATCGACGCGCTGGCCGCGCAGTTCGTACTGCACCCCGAGCGCTTCGACGTCGTGGTGGCCAGCAACCTCTTCGGTGACATCCTCTCCGACCTGGGCCCGGCCTGTGCCGGAACCCTCGGCATCGCCCCCAGCGCCAACATCAACCCTGAGCGCGACCACCCCAGCCTGTTCGAGCCGGTGCACGGCTCGGCCCCGGACATCGCCGGGCAAGGGATCGCCAACCCGGTAGGCCAGATCTGGTGCGCGTCGATGATGCTCGAGCACCTCGGTCACCCCGAGGCGGCCGCTCACCTGCTCGGCGCGATCGAGGACGTGCTGGCCCTCGGCCCCGCCGAGGCGCCCCTCACCCCCGACCTGCACGGTAAGGGCACCACGGTCGAGCTGGCCCGCGCGATAGCGGACCGAGTCCGCGAGCGGTCGCCGATCTGACCCTGCCGCTCAGCCCCGCGCCGGTCCTTCGCCCGCTTGCCGGACGATTGACCGTGCGAGAGGAGGTCTGGTCCTGGATCCGTCACCCGATGGTTGACCGCGGGGAGACGTTGTCGGTGCGGGAGCAGGGGCTGGGGACGCGCAGCACGGGTGTAGGTCGTGCAGCCGCCGCGGTCAGTCGGCCAACCTGTACGCGACTTGCGGGGCTCCGGACTCGGCCTGTTCATCGCTCGGGTCGTGGTACGCGCCCACGACGGGGAGATCATTTGCGAACGCCGATGCCGTGGGGGGATTGGATGTCGCGGTCCGGCTGCCGTGAGCCGCGGCGCTCACGTCGGCTCCAACTGGCGCAAAATGTTCGTGCGCTCCAGGAGGATCGGCCAGCGCGAGGGATCGATAGTGGTGGGGACGGTGGCGACAGAGGGGGTGTGGTCGCCGCCGCCCACCTCTCGCCCAGGTTCTCGCTTCCCGCGTTACTGATGCTCTTTGGCAGTCGTTCCGAAGAGTGCTCTCGCAGTTGAGTGAACTGCGAGATCGACATCCGAACGGTGTGTACCTGACGATCGTGTGTACGGAGGACGAGCAGCTCAACATGCGAGTCCCTGGCAACTTGGCAGAGGAGGCTCACCAAGCCTTGATACGGGACTTCGACGAGTTCGTGCGTGGAGGAACGGACACCGCGCCGATCCGGGTGAGATGGGATGAGGAGACAGGTCAGTGGGTGAAGGCCAAAGCTGCCCCGTAAAAGCTCGTGCCACGATCACGGGCGGGTCTTCTTGAGACGCCGCCAGCAGATGAGTCCGCAGGCGAGTGAGACGAAGGCCTTGGGGAGGTCAAGGCGTCGTTCCCAACGGGCGGCGAGGCGCTTGAACTGGTGGAGCTGGGCGAAGTTCTGCTCGACGGCGGCGGCCGGCTAGCCCAGGTCCAACGCGTTCGGCAGGCCCCAGCGGTAGCGGGTCCGGTCATGGCGCTTGAGAGCCTCGAACTCCGGGGCCCGGTACAACGGTGTTATCGTGCAGCGCGGTGCGTCCGAACCCGCCCTGTCCAGCAGCGCGTTGACCGCCGCCCGCGCGGAGGCGTTGGCGCCCTCCATGGTCGCCAGATCGATGTCGACGGACACGTAGTCACCCGCGAGGAAGAGGTTCGGGACACTCGTCGCCGCCGTCGGCCGGTTGTGGAAGGTGCCCGCGGGGTGGATCAGTAGCTCGTCCTCGTTGACCGGATGCGGCGTTCCGATGCCGTCGACGCCCGGATCGAGGAACCAGGAGTGCAGCGCGCCGTCCCTCAGCACCACCTTCCCCGTGTCGTTCAGCGCGGCCTTCAGCTGCGCCCACACCTCCTTGGCGACCTCGTCCCGGGTGCACTGCTTGGCCGTCCTGCCGTACAGGATGCCGGGCTTGTCCCACTCGGAGATGTCGACGGAGAGGCAGTCGACGGCGGCGCCGTCGCCGTAGTCGGCGTGGAAGTCGCGGTCCGGCCAGTGCCCGGCCTGCTGAATGGCCGTCAGCGACCAGGGCGAGTCCACGCAGTTGAGGTGCCCGTCGAGCAGCGGCGCGGACTCGGTCAGATAGAACTGGATGCCGGTCATCCAGTCCGTCTGCAGCTTGTCGCAGCGCGCGAGCTGGGGATCGGCGGCCCGCAGGTCCGCGCCCCAGGTGCGGCGGGCGTGCTCGACGGGCATGGCGCACACGTAGTGGTCGGCGGTCACGGTCCGCGCCGCGCCGTCCGGGTCCGTGATCCGAGCTCCGGTGACCCTGCCCCCGTCGTACAGTACTTCCCGTACGGTCCTGCCTACCGCGAACTCGACACCGAGCGACGTCAGATGGGCGACCCACGGGTCGATCCACGCCTCGTTCGTGGGCGCGTTGAGGATACGGTCGAGCGGGCCGTCCGCGCCGCGCCCCAGCGCGTTGAAGACGAACGCCTCCAGCAGGCTGGCGACCGTGCGCGTACTGGCCTCCTCCGCCTTGGTGGCGACGATGTTGCGGGTGACTCCGACGGCCAGGATGCGCTGGTAGTCGTGGCTCATGCGCTCGGCCCTGATGTAGTCCCACCAGGGCGTGGCCTCCCAGACGTCATTGCGCCGCTCGTCGCAGCTGGTGAGGAAGACCAGGACGCGGTTCAGGAAGTACGCCGTCTCGTGCGGGGGTATCCCGCGCACGGTCTCCATGACGGCGGTCAGCGCGCGGCGCACGTCGTCGAGTGTGAGGTCGGGCGGCTGGTGGCCGGGCCAGGGGAGAGGGAGCCGCAGGTCCTCACGGCCGGTGCGGGCGAAGGACATCTCGGAAGGGGCGACGAGGTTGTTCCAGACGCCGTTGGGGTTGCCCGGGAACGGGATGCGCCGCATCGTGTCGGGCAGGTTGTGGTAGATGCCGGGGATGAAGCGGAAGCCGTGCTCGGCGGGCAACTCCCGCCGCCCGCCGCGCGCGCTTCCCGGGACCCCCATGCTGCGGGCCTTGCCGCCCAGCGCCCGGCGCTCGTAGACCGTGACGCGGAAGCCGCGTTCGGCGAGTTCGTGCGCGGCGGTCAGCCCGGCCACCCCACCGCCGAGCACGGCGACCGACCCCGGCGTGCGTGTTGCGGAGGTGGCTGCCGCGGCTGTCGCCGTACGGGCCGTACCCAGCGCGGCAGCACCGCCGGCCGCGGCGGTTGCAGCGATGAGTGTACGTCGTGAGGCGCCCGAACCAGCCATCAGTTTCCCCCTCTTACCCGCAGGTAACCACCCGTCCGGCGCAGGAGCATACGGAGAACCCGCGTGACCCGGAAGCCACTTGAGGCCCCATTCCTTCGATGGCTGGAAATGGGGGTCGCGGCCCGACGCGGCAAGCGCCCCGGACACGGTGAGCCCGCGGTGCCATATGCCGCACGCTGTGTGTGAGGCCGCTCATGGCGACGGCTGCCGCGGTGTGAGGTCTCATCGATGCTTCGGTGTGCCTGCGGCTGTGAGCTGTGATCCCGCAGGCATGTCCTCTTGCTGACCGCTACTGACCTTGCTGGCGTGATGTCGTCAAGGTGAGGCCGGACTCGGCGAGACATCCGGCGATGAGGATGTTCCGGTACTGGACCTGGCGGAGACCGTGCGCAGCAGTGGCCAGATGCCCTCGACGGGGTTGAGGTCCGGTGCATACGCCGGCAGGAAGTGGGTGTGTCAATTCAGCGGCTGATCTTGGTTGTTGAGTGGTCAGTTGTTGCTCGGGGTCAGGCGGCCCTCGAAGGCGATCTGGAACGCGTTCAGGGGTGCCTTCCAGCGCATGGCCCACCTCTTGTGGCCCTTCCCGGTCGGGTTCAGGCTCATCAGCGCCATGTAGATGCACTTGAGGGCGGCGGCCTCGTTGGGGAAGTGTCCGCGGGCACGAACGGCTCTGCGGATGCGGGCGTTGACGCTCTCGATCGGGCACTGCCGGGTTCGGTCAGATCCGTTGCAGACGGTGGGTGCCCGCGACAACAGACCATACGACACGGGATCCTGACAGCGCAGTGTCCACCTGCGCTGCCAGGACGTGCGGTTGCGTCCAGGGAAGTGTTGTAGTGCGCTGACCTGCCCTGGTCGGACCGGTAGTCGGGTGCGAAGGCGCACTCGGTTTACCCGACGGGCGGGCTGGCTGGAAGGCATGGGCTGTGGCGTGGACACGCCCCGGAACCGATGCCCGCTGCCCCCTGCCCGACCCTGCGCTGCTGCCGGGGTTGGCGGGTGAGCCGAAGTGGCACGGGGTGGCGGGCGCTGGTCGCCGTCCACGTGGGCCGGGTCGTCCTGCACTCACGGGGGGGCACGAGCCTGGTGGCTTCGTTCCCGGAGATCGAATCCGGGAGCAACAACCGGGGTTGTGGACGCAGCCGAACAACAAGGAGGGCTTGTGGGGCATCGCTGGTCTCCCGGCCGTGTACGGGCACGGGAGCGCCTCCAGCTGCGAGAGGAACTCTGCCGCCCTTAACCACGTGGACCTGGACCGGCGTCACGATGTTGGCCGTTCGCCCTATTAGGTCTTGCTCCGCACCCGTCGGCGCCGGCCTGGCGGCCGTCCAGACCGGCGGACGGGGCGACGTCACGCAGGGACGCCGAGCGGCGGGTGCTCGAGCACGCGGGGCTTGTACTCAACCAGCTGGATACGGTCGTCAAAGGTGCGGTGGTCGATCACCTCGAGGGCAACGTCCGGGTAGCCGTCGTAGATGCGCTCTTCGCCCGTGGCGCCGGTGATCACCGGGAACATAACGACCCGGAAGCGGTCGACGAGTCCGGCTCGTAGCAGGGACCGGCACAGGCTGAGGCTGCCGATCGTGCTGAGGAGCCCCGAGCCACTGGACTTCATGGCGCGGACAGCTTCGACGGCGTTGTCGCGGACGAGCGTTGAGTTGGCCCACGTCAGTGGCTCGTTGAGTGAGGAGGAGAACACCACCTTGGATGCCTGCGTGAGCTCGTCGACGGACGCCTCTTCTTCGGGCCTGAACTCGTCTTGGCCCTTCGGGACCTCGCCTGCAGCGAAGCTCGACATCAGGCGGTAGGTATTCGCTCCCATCAGGTAGGTGGCCTCGGGCTGCTCGCCGAGCCATGCGAGGTACTCCGGGCCCTCCAGTCCCCAGAACCCCGGCCACCCCTCTGCCGATGCGTAGCGGTCGAGGGAGGTGATGAAGTCAACGAGAAGCTCCGGAATGGCAGTGTCCTTTCCTGGGGTGTCACGAGTTTGCACCGGCCGGGAGCCACAAACTCATCGGCCGCGCCGTGGAGCAACGAGAGACCTCGGACGCACATCCTTGTTGGAGGGATTCTGACAGGCATTCAGGAACCCAACGGCGGACGGAGTTGGTTGTCCGGACACCGGTGGGCTGCGGTGCCCCCAGCTTGAGCGTGTCATCGGTGAACAAAACAGCGGCCAGGCCTATACGGTCCATGACCGTCAGCCTGTCCAAGCCAGGACTCTGCAGCCCCATGGCGCCGGTGAAGTACCGGCTGACGGGCTTTCGTTCGCCGTAGAGTCCGGGCGAGGTCACGGGCGGAGACCGCGCGGACAACAGGCCCGTGTCGAGCATCCCGCCCAGCAATGGACCATGCCCGCGGGTGGGCGGAGCACGGTGACCTTCTTCTCCAGCCCGGTGATGAGGAGGGACCATCCCCGCGGGTGCGGGGAGCACAAGACCTGAATCACGCGGACCGGGTAGTCCTCGGGACCATCCCCGCGGGTGCGGGGAGCACATCGCCGCGCGGTCGGCACGGCCGCGGTCGCATCCCCGCGGGGATGGTCCCTTGGGTAGGTGCTGTGCTGCGTTCAGCCGCGGGCGTCATGGTACGGCGAGGAATGGCGGGAACGCGGTTCTTGCGATGCTGCCTTTCGTCACCCTCACCACGGTTTTCGGAGCGCCGATCACACCCTCCGGCAGAAGGAGGGTGAGTAGGTACAGACCTGGTTTCACATGGGTGAAGCCGAACCAGCCCGAGCCGTCGCTGAGCCGGGTGGTCTTCTCGCCGCCGCCGGTGAGCGGGGTGAGGGTCACCGGTACCTGGTCCAGCGGGCCGCCGCTGTGGAGCAGGAGCCTGCCGGTCACGTGCCCGTCCCGGGGTGCCGTCTTCCATGGCATGCCGGGCACCGTCGCCTCGTTGCTGAACGGCGCGTCCTCGCCCCGCGTCAGCGCCTGCACCAGCTTGGCCCGCTCGGCCGGCAGGCCGTTGGCTGCCACGTCCTTGCTGGGGGCGGCGTAGGAGTAGCCGCTCCAGCCGGCCGCGGCGTTGCCAGCCGTGCTGGGTCTGAGCGCCTGCCTGACCTGGCTGAGCGAGTCCGCGACGCTGTTCAGGTACAGGGCGGGTCCGTTGACCGCCTGCCGCTCGCCCTGGTGGTCGGCCAGGAACTCGGACCACTCGGAGAACATCCGCGCCTGGTCCGGATTCCAGTTGCGCTTGTAGTTCATGGTCACGGCGGTGTCCATGATCCCCTCGTCCAGCCATCCCGCCCAGTCCTGAAGGACCTCGGTGTATGTGCGTGTGGCCCGCCAGCCGCCGACCGCCTGCGGCCCGTGTCCGTAGGTGATGGCGTCCATCGACAGGCGGGCTTGCGGGTCGATCTCCCAGACTCCGAGATAGATCCTGCGCACCAGCTGGGTGACCTGGTTGCGCCGCCAGTCGCTCCAGGCGGTGTCGGACGGGAGGGGTACGTCCGTCCGGCCCGTCGCCTGCTGGAAGCGGGCGAGGGACACGGCGTTGTAGCCCCAGTCGCTGTGGGTGGTGGTGGAACTGCCGTCCGGGTAGCGGACGTAGTCGAGGTTGACGCCGTCCACGTCGTAGTTGCGCACGATGCTCTGGATGCCGCGGACGATGTAGTCGACGGCCGCCGGATGGCCGGGGTCCACATAGGCGTTGGCACCCACCAGTTCCTGGCCGTCGGCCTTCTTGTTGAGCCAGCGGTCGGCTCCGGTGGCGCCCGGGCCGTGCTGGTTGAAGACGTGGTCCGGGGAGCGGGGCGGGGTGCTGCTGTTCCACATGGTGTTGACGTTGACCCAGGCGTGCACCTGCAGTCCGGCGGCGTGTCCCTGCCGGACCACTTCCGCCAGTGGGTCGTAGGGCTCCGGGGCGATCGCGGCGTCGGTGCGCGGGTACAGGGCGTTGTTGCAGAAGCAGTCGTAGCGCCGGGCCGTCTGCACGATCAGGGCGTTGGCGTTGACGTCCAACGCGTCCTGGACCAGGGCCGTGACCTGTGCGGGTGTGTAGATGCCCGGGTTGAACGCGTCCACCCAGTAGCTGCGCCACTGGGCCGGCGGTGCCGCGCCGTCGTCGGCACGGGCGTGGGCGGGCGGCGCGGTGAGTGCGCCGAGGAGCAGGCCGAGGCCCGCCGCCAGGGTTGTGAGTACGCGAGGCAAACGCATGTCGAGGTGTCCCCTCGGTGGAGTTCGTCGGCTGCGGGCGTACGTCGTGGGAAGGCGGTGGGCTTTGGCCGGTTCTAGGCGAACGTGGCTGCCCAGGTGGCCGGCCCGACGACGCCGTCGACGCTCAGGCCCCTGCTCGACTGGAAGCTGCGGCAGGCGGAGTCGGATCCCGGGCCGTACTGGCCGTCGACGGTGAGGGAGTATCCGTGCGTGCTGTTCATCCGGTACTGCCAGGTGGCCACGCTGGCGTGCACGAAGGTGGGCGGCTGGCGGAAGTTGACGCCGGGGTAGGGCAGGGGGCCGCCGCCGGGGTTGAGCTCGCCGCTGAGCACCCTGGCGTACAGGTTGCCCGGGCAGGCGGTCGCGTGGTGGTCCCGGTGGCCGGTGATGGCCCGCGCGGCGCCGCCCGACACCCGCAGGCGGTTGATGCCGTGGCGGACGGCGTCGATGAGCCCGGCGGTGATGGTGTCGTAGTTGCTGGCGGAGCCGCCGGTCAGTGCACAGACCGCGTACCAGTCGTCATTGCCCTGCGTCGTGCCCTGGGCGGCGGTGCGGACGTACTCGCCACGGCCCTGGAAGAGGTAGCCGTGGACGCAGGCGAGGTGGCTGTAGGCGATGTCCGACCAGCCGTTGGAGTCCATGTGGAAGTTCTGGATGCCCCGGACCTGGGCGGCGCAGTCGGCGTGATTGGCCTTGGCCACCTTTACGGCGTCGACGTGATGGACGACTACGCCGCCCTGGGCTGGGGTGATGTTGTTGCTGACGCTGTTGGGCGCTCTGGCCCCCCACTGGGAGCGGGTGACGAACGTGGCCATCAGCTTGGCCCTCCCTGGTCCAGGGCGCAGTTGACGGCTGCGTTGAGGGGTTCGGCGTGGGCGCCGCGCGCGGCTGCGGGGCCGTGGACGGCGCCGGGGTGGCGGGAGTGCGTGACGATGGGGAGTTCACGGCGTCCCGGCGGGAGGGGGGTGCCCGCACGTGCGGGTGCGGAACATATGGCGGGCAGCGCGAACGCACAGGCGGCTGCCGCCAGCAGCGTCGTGCGGCGAGACGGGCCGTGGGTCAACAGTCCTCCAAGGGGTGAGGAGCTACAAGCAATTGTCGAGATGTTGACAGGTTCCAGTCAAGATGGCGGTAGTCGTCCGACGTACCGGCACGGAAGCCATTCCGTTGTTGGTGGTCGTGGACCGATGTGCGCAGTCTCAGAGGCTTCGATCCCCGCCCCGCCCTCCTCGCACACCGGCCGAACGGTCATTTCAGTCGCCACCGTTCCGGGGACTTCTGGGTGCGTTTGCCATCTTGGCCGCGGCGTGTGCGCCTGAAGAACCGTCTGTCAGGGCGGCCACCGCACTCACGGCAAGTGGACTGGTTCTGATCGCGGTTCTTGTTGTTCCTCCCCAGTCAGACCCGGGAACTGTTCGCGTGAGACCGCGTACGGCTTGTCGTCCGTCGACCAGAATTGACGCTCCCTCAGTTCCTGTAGACCGCCGCTGCGGTTGGCTTGGGACGGTGATGGTGCTGGTCATGCAGGCCGGTGCACCGTTCTGGGACTCGTTGGTGTTCGCCGGGATCGACGATGTGGATGTCGAGGCGGTGACGGCCGCGTTCGGGACGGTCGAAGTCATGGCGAGAGGCTTCCCCGGTCGCGTCGGACCGAGGCAGTCACCAGCCCGACGGCTGCGGCTTAGTACCTGGGCACCGACAAGGAGCGAGCGTCGGTACGTGATGGGGAAGGAGAACGTGGATCGAGCTCCGGTGCGGTGCTCGATATCGATCATCACGGCAGAGTCGAGCCTGGGCAGCTGCCTGGCCAGGAGGAGCGGAAGGGCCCAGCCCCAGGTGAGCGAGTCGATCGCATTGCCGTAGACCAGGGCGGCACACCGGTTCGTTCCCAGTGCTTCCCGCAGGGCGCCGGAGAAGGGGCGGGCGGACCGTGGACCGTCCCAGTCGGGACGGAGCCGGCGGAAGCGGGCCCGACCTCCGAAGCGACTGCCACTTGGTCTCCACGCACCACCCAAGGGCAGGACGGCGTAACGGTCTGCGCCCCCTCCTCAGTCGGCCCGCCGCATTCACTGTGCTTGCACCTATAGTCGGTATTCGGCCACCGATAAACGAACTCCTCTGCTGTAAAGGCACTTTCGCAACTAGTCGCGCGCATGACATCTTGCGTCCATCACTTGTTTCGTACGACCCGGCCTGACCACCGGGTCCTCGGAGGACGCATTGATACCCCACAGATCCAACCGCCCTCTACGTACCCTCGTGCCGGCCGCCACGCTCGGCGCGGCGCTCGCCTTCGGGGCCCCCGCCGCGCTCGCCGACACCGCACCCGTCTCCCCCTCCGGCTCTGCCGCCCCCGCCCCCGCAGCGACGTCCCAGGGCGCGGCCCCCGCTTCCCCGAATGCGACCTGGGTTGCTGGCACCCGCGCGTACCTCGTGATCACCGCCCCGGGTGACACCACGGCGGTCCGCAACGCGGTGACCGCCAACGGCGGAACGGTCTTCCAGTACTACGACGCGATCGGTGTCATCACCGCCCACTCGGCGTCCGCCTCCTTCGCCGCCACGATGCGCGGTGTGGGCGGAGTTCAGCAGGTCGGCGCCACCCGTACCTCCGACGTGCCGGCGGACGCCTACAACCCGGCGCTGCCCGCCAACCCGGCGCAGTCCACGACCCCTTCGGGCGAGCCGGTCCGCGCCGACATGACCCAGATCAAGGCCGACCAGGCATGGGCCGTCACCACCGGCTCCGCCTCCGTCAAGGTCGGCATCCTGGACACCGGGGTGGACGACCAGCACCAGGACCTGGCGCCGAACTTCAACGCCGCGGACTCGGCGTCCTGCGCGTACGGCAAGCCGGACACCCGTACGGGCGCCTGGCGTGACGTCGGCACCCACGGCACGCACGTGGCCGGTACGGTCGCGGCTGCCAAGAACGGCAAGGGCGTCATCGGCGTGGCCCCGGGCGTGAAGATCTCCTCGGTGCGCATCGCCGAGCCCGGAAGCTCGCTCTTCTTCGCCGAGAACACCATCTGCGGCTTCATGTGGGCCGGCGACCACGGCTTCAAGGTCACCAACAACAGCTACTACACCGACCCGTGGCAGTTCAACTGCCCGGACGACGCCGACCAGGCCGCGATCATCGAGGGCGTCAGGCGCGCCCAGGAGTACGCGGAGGGCAAGGGCTCGCTCCAGGTCGCGGCGGCCGGCAACTCCAACATCGACCTGGCCAACAAGACGACCGACACCGAGAGCCCGAACGACTCGACGCCGGTCACCCGCACCATCACCAACGCCTGCCTGGACATCCCGACCGAGTTGCCGGGCGTCGTCACTGTCTCGGCGATGGGCACGACCGCGAAGGCCTCTTACTCCAACTACGGTCTGAACGTCGTCGACGTCACGGCCCCGGGCGGAGACACCACCGGCATCTACAGCACGCTGCCGGGCGGCAAGTACGGCTCCAAGAGCGGCACCTCGATGGCCTCGCCGCACGTCGCCGGCGTGGCGGCGCTGCTGGCCAGCACCAACCCCGGCATCACCCCGGCACAGCTGCGCGACAAGCTGGCCACCCAGGCCAACGACGTCGCCTGCCCGTCGGACAGCCGCTGCAAGGGCACCACGGCCAAGAACGGCTTCTTCGGCGAAGGGCAGGTCGACGCCCTCAAGGCCGTCGGCAGCACCCCGCCACCCGGCAAGTACTTCGAGAACACAGCGGACTTCGCCATCGGTGACAACACGACCGTGGAGAGCCCGATCACCGTCAGCGGCGTGACCGGCAACGCCCCGGCGACCCTCAAGGTGGGTGTGAACATCGTGCACACCTACATCGGGGACCTGAAGGTCGACCTGATCGCCCCGGACGGCACCGTCTACACGGTCCACAACCGATCTGGCGGCAGCACCGACAACATCAGCCAGGTCTACACCGTCAACGCCTCCGCCGAGGCCGCCAACGGCACCTGGAAGCTCCGGGTCAACGACAACGCCGGCGGCGACACCGGCAGGATCGACTCCTGGAACGTCACCTTCTAAGTGAACCTTTTTCATCCTGTGCTGGCAGGGAAGTGGGCTGGTCGGCAGGTGTGGTGACGAGGCAGGGCCCCTCGTCGTCGGCGTGGTGATTCCATTCAGCACACCGGCGACCGAAGGGGCTCTGTTGGTTCCGTAGTCCCCGGCCTGCCCTGGTCTGCTGCTGCGGGACCGGCGGCCGGACGGTCTGCTCGTCGGACTGGCCGTGCCGCCTGCCAACCACCTGGGGCGCAGCGACCACGCACCGTTCTGGAACCGGGAGATTCCCGCGCTCATGCTCACGGACACCGCCAACTTCCGTAGTCCGCACGACCACGGGTCGACGGACGGACCGTCCCGGCACCCTGGACTACGAGCGGCTGGCCGCCGTCTCGGAGGCCACGGCGATGACGGCCGTGTGGTGGTCGGCGGCCGGTGGCCACGCGTGATCGTCCGGTGAGCGAAGGACGCGGCTCGCCCCGTGGGGCACGTTCCCGTGCCTTCAGCCGGACGGCGCTCCCTGGGCGGGGAGCAGGTCCGCGGTGGCGACGTCCCAGTCGACGCAGGCGAGTTCCTGTTCCGCGGGGACGAGGTGATACGTGCGCTCCAGCCACTGCGCCAGAGGTGGCACGGGCAGCTCGAAGAGGGCCGCCATGTCGCTCGCGGCCAGCTGAAGCCACGCGGTGGCGCCCTCCTCCAGGTGCGAGGGCCACATCCGGATGTCGCCGAGGCCGCTCATCGAGTACAGCCCCTGCTGAAGCAGGTCCCGGCCGATCCGCCAAAGGACCCGCGGGCCTCCTTCGACGAGGAGCTCCACGCTCACGATCAAGGGGGATTCCGGGGTGAACCGGAACTCCGCCCGGACGGGCTGCCGCGCGCAGACGCCGAGCACGCGCTCGATGTCCAGGGTCAGGTCGAGTCGGCCGGGCGGTGCCTTTCGAGGGGCCTGGGAACCGGGTTCGTTGCCGCTCATGTCGGAGTGGTCCTTCGCTGGGACGGAGGGTGGCCCGATCTACTTTCGTCGCCGCGGCAGCCGTGTACATAAGTAACTTGACTGTCCCGTCTCACCTGGCTTCAGAGTGATCACCGTGTCCGCTGGGCGGTTTGCGGGCAGTTGCCCCTCTCCGGGGTCCGTGAAGTCGGGGCATCCGGGCCCGGCCGCGGCCCGCGGACGCGCCGGACGGGGGCTTCGGCATTCAGTCATTCGACTGTCGTCCCCGGCGCACGTCTGAACGATGCTGAACCAATCGCCCGCGTGCCGGTGCCGGGTGGTCGTGATGCTCGGAGGAACCAGCCGTGAACCGTACTCCCGTCGTCTTCATCCATGGCGCGTGGCTGCACGCGCTGTCCTGGGAGGCATGGGCGGAGCGGTTCGCGAGTCGGGGGTTCCTCGCCGTTGCCCCCGGTTGGCCCGGGGAGGCCGCGGCCGTCCGCGAGACGCGCATGTCTCCCGGGCCGTTCGGCCGGCTCGGCCTGGACACGCTTACGGAGCACTACGCCGGCATCGTGCGGTCGTTCGAGGTCTCGCCGGTGATCGTCGGTCACTCCGTCGGCGGGCTCATCGCACAGCATCTCGTCGGCGCCGATGTCGGCCGGGCCGCGGTGGCGATCGCGCCCGCCCCGATCAACGACTTCACCCAGCCCGCGCCCCCCGTTCCGCTGTGGGCACCCGGCCGGGGCGAGGACACCGATCCGTTGGTGTCCCTGTCCCCGGAGCAGTTCCGGCACGTCGTCGCGAACACCGTCGGGCCCGAGGAGTCCGGCCGGCTCTTCGAGCGCTATGCGATACCGGCACCGCGCCGACTGCTCGCCGACCTCGGATGCGGGGGAGCCGTGCGTAGCCCGCTCGCGGCGGCGGACACCGGCAACGTGCGTCGCGGACCGCTCCTGTTGATCTCGGGACAGGAGGACCGCCTTGTGCCCGACTCCGTGACGCGCGCGGTCTACAAGCAGTACGGCGACTCCACGGCCGTGACCGACCTCAAGCAGTTCGCGGACCGTGCCCACTCACTGGTGATGGACAGCGGATGGCGCTTCGTGGCCGACTATGTGCTCGGCTGGCTCGACGAGCACGGCGTCCGCCCTCACACGTCCTGATCGCTCGGCAGCCTGCCCAGCGCGTCGCGCAGGGCGGCGCGAGAGGTGATGCCCAGTTTGGGGAAGACACGGTAGAGGTGGGAGCTGACCGTGCGCGGCGACAGGTGCATTCGGTCGCCGATTTCCTTGTTGGTGAGTCCGCCGGCAGCGAGATCCGCGATCCGGCGCTCCTGCCAGGTCAGCGCGGTGGGGTGCGCCGAGGTGGCAGGGGCGGAGGAGCCGGCGGCGAGGAGTTCGGCCCGGGCTCGCTCGGTCCACGCGGGTGTGCCGAGCCGTTCGAAGGTCTCCGTGGCGATCATGAGTGTGTGGCGTGCGGCTTTACGGCCCTGGGTGTGCCTCAGGCGGATGCCGTGGGCGAGGCGGATGCGGGCGAGTTCGAAGGGGAAGCCGGCGGCGCCGGGGTGCGTCTCGGCCCGGCGGTGCATGGTGTCCGCCTCCCCGGGGTCGGTGGCGGTCATGGCAAGGGCGCCGTACGTGATCAGGGCGAGGCGGGGGGAGATGTCCGGGAGTCGGGCGTGCTGGGCGGCGAGGGCGTGCGCGCGGGCCTGTTCGGTGCGACCGGTGTGGAGGGCCGCCTCCACGAGGTCGAGCAGGGTGCGGGGGGCCTGGTGGGTGTACGGCTGGAAGGTGCCTGGGGGTGTGATGCCGATGGCGTGGAGGTAGGCGGCCTCGTAGTCGCCGTCGTTGAGGGCGGCAGTGGTGCCGATGGCGTCGGCGATCTGGGTGAGGAAGCCGACGCCGCGGGGCCGGGCCCAGGCGTCGACCGTGGCCTGGAGTTCGCGTGCTCGGTCGGTGTCGCCGCGCAGGGCGGCGAGCAGGCCCAGGTATGCCCGGCTGTGGTGCGCGAACAGGTCGTGGCGGTGCGACGTCATCAGCTCCAGACCGCGCTGCCCGGTCCGCTCGGCCTCTTGCCACTCACCGGCCGCGATCTGGTCGAGCATGATCAGATGCAGCATCGTCATGCCCGGCGCCATGGCTCCGGTCTCCACTTCTCGGTCCACGGTCCGCTGCAGATGCGGCCGGTACTGGCTGAGGGTGTCCACGTGGTAGGCGGCGACGCTCAGCCGGCTGATGTCCCATGGTTCGAGCGCCCGCAGGCCGGCGAAGGCATGCTCGACCCGCTCGCGGACGCCGGCGCCGCGCCGCACCACATCGCTCCAGGAGTCCTGGTAGATGCGGGAGTACGGCGGCACTAGGTCACCCAGCGAGTCGAGCAGCTCATGCGTCCGCTGCCAGGGTCCCTCGTCGCTCGCGTACTGGTTGATGGCCAGGAGCAGGTTGACCAGCCGGGTCAGCACCTCGCTCGACTCTCCCGCGCCACCGTCCCGGATGCTCTCGATCGCCGCCCGCACCAGGTGCTGCGAGGACCGCACGTCCCCGTCCTCGTACAGCGCGGCATAGGCCGAGGCGACCACCGCGGCCGGGGAGTCGCCCGGCCCGGACGCGGTGTCGGAGCGCAGCAGTTGCTGTGCCCGGTCGAGGCGGCCGGTGTGGCCGGCGACGAAGGCCGCGTCACCGAGTCTGCGGGAGCGGTCCTCGTGCCGCTCGCTCAGCTCCGCAGCCCGGGTCAGCCAGGCGACGGCGGCCACGGCGCCGCCCCGCCGGGTGGCCGACTCCGCGGCGGCCTCCAGCGCGAGCGCGACCTCTTCGTCGGGATCGACCACCGAGGCGGCGAGGTGGGTGGCCCGTCGCTCCACGTCGTCCCGGTGGACCTGGGCGAGAGCCGCGTGTGCCGCCCGCCGCTCGTTCGGGGTGGCCATCTGGACCGCGGTCGACCGCACCAGAGGATGCCGGAAGACGAAGGCGCCACTGAGCGGGTCGATGTCCAGCAGGCCGGCCGCCACCGCCTCGTCGGCGTCCCGCATCCGGTAGCGCGTGCCACGGGTGCCGCCCGCCGCGGTACCCGCCTTGACACCGTCCAGGGCGCCGCGCAGCAACTCGGCGCGCAGGGCGTCGCCGAGAGCGCCGATGCGGGAGCCGTACACCTGCTGAAGACGCAGGGGCAACGGTACGCCGGTGTACCCGACGCTGTCGGTTGAGTTCAGCCCTGCCCGCTCGACGTAGGGTGGAAGTTCCAGCAGGGCCAGCGGGTTTCCCTGCGCCTCGTTCAGGACCAGCTGGCGGATCCGGGCGTCGAGGCCGGGGTGGCGCAGGTCGAGGAGCTGCTCGGAGGCCTTCTCATCCAGCGTGTTCACTGGCAGTACGGACAGGGCGGCGGTGTCGAAGCCCGAGGGTATGTCGGAGCGCAGGCCGACGATGAGCCGGACGGAGCTGCCGGTGAGCCGGCGTCCCACGAATCCGCACACCTCGGTGCTGGAGGAGTCCAGCCACTGGCCGTCGTCGAGCACGAGGAGCAGGGGTTTGTGCGACGCGGCGAGCGAGAGCAGGTCGAGCACGGCGATGCCGAGGGTCATGACCGAGGGGGGTGTGCTCTCATTCCTGCCGAAGACGACGTCGAACACTCGCCGGTGCACGTCGTCCAGGCGATCGACGTAGGACAGCAGCGGGTACAGGAACTGGTGCAGACCGGCGAACGGGAGCTCCGACTCGGCCTCGACCCCGGCCGCGCGGATCACCCGGTGGTTCTCGCGGGCCGCCAGCTCGGCGGCATGGTCCAGCAGGGCGCTCTTGCCGACGCCCGTCTCGCCCCGCAGCACAAGAGCCTTGCCTCCAGGGGCCGTCACGAACTCGTACAGCACGTCCTGTTCGCTTGCGCGGCCGAACATGGTCCCGACGACGGACTCCATACTTCCCCCACTGTCTTCCCCGTTGAGGCGCAAGAGCGAGGTTACGTCGCTCCGCCGCATCATGGTTGCGCGGCCGGTGTCCGGCCCGTCACATGCGGGTGCGGAGCGGTCTCCTGGTGGAAGCGGGGATCGGTTGTGACGTGCCGCCGCCTACCGCCCACTTCACACCTCGGTCCTCACACGAGAAGAGTAGATGTCTCAGGTGACCTCGTCACGCGGTTTGGCCGAAAAGGTTCTTGTTGCTCGCACTTCCCCGGGTGTGTCCGGGCCCCGACACGCGGCTCGACACATGTGCTTTGGGATCCCGACCACCCCGCTGTGACCATGGCCGGGCGCCGCAAGGGCAGTCACTTCACGAGGAGACACACATGAAACTGGGCCTGGCCATACCGACCTTCGGTCCCGACGCACAGCCGGAGGGCATCCTTGAAGTCTGCCGTGCCGCCGAGGAGATGGGGTACGACTCCCTGTGGACGGGAGACCGGGTCCTTGCCCCGCTCGCGCCCTCCGCCCCCTATCCGAGCCCCGACGGCCGGATGCCGCGCGTCTACGAGAACCACATGGATCCGCTGGTGGCGCTCACCTTCGCCGCATCCCACACGACACGTGTCCGGCCTCGACCTGCTCAGCGGGGGACACCTGCTGGTGGGTCTGGGCCTCGGCTGGATGCCGGACGAGTAGACCGCGGTCTCCGTGCCCTGGAAGGGCCGCGGGGCGCAGCTCGACGAGACGCTGGACGTGCTCAAGAAGTACTGGGCCGACGACGTCTTCGCCCACGAGGGGCCGCTGTTCACGGTCCCGGAGACCGTGGTCGGGCTCAAGCCGAGCCAGCGGCCCGGAGCGCCCGTGCTGCTCGCCGCGTTCGCCCCGGGCGGCCTGCGCCGGATCGGCCGGCGGCTCGACGGCTGGCTGCCGGTGGCGATGCCGCTGCCGCACCTCCTCGGCATGTGGGTCGTGATCTGCAAGGAAGCGGTCGAGGCCGAACGCGACCCGGCCGGCCTGCACATGGCACTGCGCGTCAACCCGGAGCTGACCGACATCAGGACCGATGCGGAACTGATGCCCCGCGCGGGCACCCTCGGTCAGTACATCGACTACGCGCG
The DNA here is from genome assembly GCF_027270315.1 of Streptomyces cinnabarinus. Lineage (NCBI taxonomy): Bacteria > Bacillati > Actinomycetota > Actinomycetes > Kitasatosporales > Streptomycetaceae > Streptomyces > Streptomyces cinnabarinus. The sequence goes on from NZ_CP114413.1 coordinate 9,432,021, forward strand.
TACCGCCGCCGAGGCCGGCGTGCACGAACTGTTCATGGACTTCGGGCAGACCCCCGCCACCCTGGCCGAACGCGTCGACCTGGCAGGCCGCTTCATCGAAGGAGTACGGCGCGGCTGACGGGACACGCCCGACCATCGCGCACACCGCCCCCCGGGAACACGTGAACACATGTGTTTCCGGGGGCTTCGTCGTGTCAGGCTGCTCCGAGACCGTTCAGCAGGGTGTCGACCACGACGTCCGCGGCCTGCGCGGGGCTCAACTCGGGCAGCTGCCCGGACACCAGATGCATGAGCTGGGGCAGCAGCGCGCTCGCCCAGCCCTCGGGCAGCCCGGGGCGCAGCAATCCCTCTTCGGTCGCGCGTTCGAGGAAGACGTCGACCTCGTGGGCGGATGCGTCCCGGCGTCGGCGGACGGTGTCGTCGGCGAGCATGCGGGCGAGGTCGACGGGCCACCTGCGGTTGACCGCGATGATGTTCTCGACGTAGCGGTGCAGGGCGACGGCGACGGGGGCCTCGCGCAGCCGTGCGTCCTCGATGGCCTCTTCGATGGCCGTCAGACGGGACTCGTAGATGGCGGCGAGAAGTTCTTCGCGCGAGGCGAAGCGTCGGTAGACGGTGCGCCGGTCCACCCCTGACTCGGCGGCGATGCTCGCGATGCTCGCGCCCGGATCGGTGGCGAGCATGCGGGCTCCGGTGGTCAGGACGGCTTCCAGATTTCGTACGGCGTCGGCTCTCACGGCAGGCAGTCTAGCCCGGCATGTGACCTCTGAGGCACCTACCACCTCATGGATGTAGAGATCTGCCAGCTAAGTGCTACATTGAAGTGACAGTTAACTCTGGTAGTGCCAAGCGAAAGGCAAGTTCCGATGCCGAAGTCACAGTCCCCCTCACCCCGGGAGGGCGGTGTCGCCGCGGCGATGAGCGCGCTGATCCTCGCGGTCCTGCTCGCGGCCCTGGATCAGACCATCGTGTCGACCGCGCTGCCCCGCATAGCGCGGGACCTGAACGGGTTCGACGACATCGCCTGGGTCAGCGCCGCCTACCTGCTCGCCTCCACGGCGGTGACACCGCTGTGGGGCAAGCTCGGCGACATGTTCGGCCGCAAGCGGCTCTACCTGGCCGCGACCACGATCTTCCTGGTCGCCTCGGTCGCCTGCGGCCTCGCACAGAACCTTCCCGAGCTGATCGGCGCCCGGGTGCTGCAGGGCGTGGGCGGCGGCGGCATGATCGTGCTGACCTTCGCCCTGGTCGGCGACATCGTCGCGCCGAGCGAACGCGGCCGCTACCAGGGCATGTTCGGTTCGGTGTACGGCGTGGCCAGCATCGTCGGACCGCTGCTGGGCGGCGTCTTCACCGACCAGCTGTCCTGGCGGTGGGCCTTCCTGATCAACCTGCCCGTCGGGTTCGTCGCCCTGGCCATTGCAGCGCGGGCGCTGCCCAGCGCCACCCGGGGTGCCAAGGCGCCCATCGACTACCTCGGCGCGACCCTGTTGGCCGCCATCGCCACCGGACTGGTCCTGATCACGTTCTTCGGCGAGCGCTGGGGCTGGGGCTCGCCGTCCATCGTCGGCCTGATCGCCGCCACCGTCGCCCTGGCCGTGCTGCTGGTGCCCGCCGAGCGCCGCGCCGCCGCCCCGGTCCTGCCGCCGGCCATGCTCGCCTCCCGGACGGTGGTCTTCTCCTCGCTGATCGGGTTCTTCGCGAACGCCGCCATGTTCGCGGTCCTGGTGTACCTGCCGACGTATCTCCAGATCGTGCAGGGGGTCTCGGCCACTCTCTCCGGCATCCACATGCTGCCCCTCGTCGCCGGTCTGGTCATCAGCCAGTCCCTGGCCGGACGCTGGTCCGCACACGCCGACCGGCTGCGCCCGATCCTGCTCGCGGGCCTGGCCGCCAACCTCGCCGGGCTGCTCCTGCTGGGCACCATCGGGGCCGCCACCGGCACCCTGGTGCTCAGCGGCTACTTCCTGATCACCGGCATCGGCATCGGCATGGTGCCCATGGTCGTGCTGACCACGGTTCAGAACAGCGTCCCCGCCGCCGACCTCGGCGCCGCCAGCGCCGTCGTCACCTTCGCCCGCTCCATCGGCGCCGCCTTCGGGGTCGCCGTGTTCGGGACCCTCCTCAACACCGGCTTCGCCGACGGCACCGACGACCTGCCGACCGGCGGGGGCTTCGACGCGGCCCGCCCCGACACCATCGGCCACCTGCCCGCCGCCCTGCGCGACACCGCGCTCGACGCCTTCGCCCACGCCACGGCCACCGGCTACCTCTGGATCGCCCCGACCCTGGCCGTCGGCGTCGTCCTCGCCCTCTTCCTCAGGCCGTCCCGCAGGACCGGGAACACCACCGGCGCCCCTGCCCCCGTCCGCGCGGCCGAGGACACCGTCACCGCGGCCTGAGACGCCGCCGAGGTCTCGGAGGACTACGCCGGGGCGTTCTCCCAGAGCCTCTTCAGCTGCGCGAGCCACAGAGCCTGCATGCGCTGTGCCCACACGGGCCGCAGCGCATGCAGGCGCTCGGCGGCAGGCCCCCGTACGACGTTCTCGGACGCCACGTGGGTGCCGCCGCCGACCTCGGTGAGCAACCAGGCCTGGTACAGCTGCACCCCGGCGCCCACACCCGACCAGCCGAGCCTGTGCGGCGGCACCCGTTCGCCGACGTAGACCTCGAAACGGTGGCCGTGGAACCGGACGTGAAAGGTGTCCTCCGCGACTCCGGCGCACGCCTCGGTGATGCCCGGAACGCAGTCGGGCCACCGCCCCACCTCCGCGAGCAGGCCGAAGGCCGTGGCCGGCGGGGCGTGCACGACGGCCTGCGCCTGGCAGAAGCTGTGGGCGTGATCGGGCGAGAACCCCGACGGCCAGTGGATGTCGGGATGACTGTCTGAGACACCGGGCATCCGGTTCTTCCTCTCGTGGTGCTTGGTGGCATCGGGCACGGCCACTCGGCGTCCACTCTGCGCGGGTGTCCGGGGCCCGGCATACGTCGAATGACTGGGCGGTCGGAACGATTCTCAGGCCCCCTCAGGCGCCCGCCTCGGCGTCGAGCTCGGCGAGCGCGTCCCTGAGGGCGGCCCGCGAGGTCATGCCCAGCTTGGGATAGATCTGGTACAGGTGGGTGCCGATCGTCCGATGGGACAGGAACAGCCGCTCGGCGATCTGCTTGTTGGTCAGTCCGGTCGCGGCGAGGGTGGCGATCTGCAGCTCCTGCGCGGTGAGCGCCTGCCGTCGTGGCGTGGCGGCGGTCGGGGTGGCCCGGCCGCTCGCCCGCAACTCCGCCGCCGCCCGGGCCGTCCAGGGCTGGGCGCCCAGCTGCTGGAACGACCGCAACGCCAGCGTTAGTTGCTCTCGGGCCTCCGTCGTGGCGCGCAGCCGCCGCAGGCGTTCCCCGTGGAAGAGGCGGACGCGAGCGGTGTCGAAGGGCCGGCGTTCGGGGTCGGGCAGGGACAGCGCCCGCTCGAAGAGGGCCACGGACTCCTCGCCGTGCGTGGTCAGTGCCTCGCAGGCCAGGACGAGCAGTTCCAGCCGGGGTGACAGCTCCGCCATCCCGGACGCGCGCATCGCCGCCGTGTGGGCGGTGGCCTCTGCGTCCCGGCCGGTCCTGACGGCCGCCTCGACCAGGTTCATCGTGCCCCACATCGCGATCGGGACGTACGGCGCCACGGCCCCGGGCGGACTGAGCGCGCAGGCATGCTGGTAGGCGGTCCCGAAGTCGCCGCCGCCCAGGGCCGCCAGCGCCCGGGCATGGTCGGCGAAGTAGACCGCGCCGCGTGCTCCGCGCGGTGCCGCCCATCGGACGATCTCCCCGGTGAGCGCGTCACTGGTCTCCCGGTCGCCCCGCACCGCGGCCACGACCGCCCGGATGTACTGGAAGTACCAGGCGAAGAACCGGTAGTCGTGGTCCTCGCACAGGGCCAGGCCCTCGACCGCCAGGTCGTCGGCGTCGTCCCACCGGCCCAGGTGCAGATAGTCCAGGCCGAGGTGCATCAGCGCGCCCAGATGCCTGCGGACCGGTGCGGTGCCGGCCCGGCCCTGCTCGGCCAACCGGCGGGTGGCCCACCGGAATTCCCCGAGCCGGTCGGCGAAGACCGAGGCGGTGCCCACCCGGATTACCCGGTTGGGTTCGTCCCCCACGGTCGCGATCAGCTCCGCCAGCCGGGGCAGCGCGGCCGGTCCGGTGCGTGCCGGGTCGGCGAACGTCCGGGTGATCACCCACAGCAGCTCGGGCGGTTCGGGAGTCAGCCGGTCCACGAAGGCGAACAGCGGCTGCCACAGCTCCGGTTCACCGCCGTACCAGCACAGCAGCACCAGAAGGTGCAGAGCCTCGACGAGGGCGTCGTCCGAGGCGTCCCAGCCGTGCTGCCCGGTCTCGATCGCGCCGACCAGCAGCCGGTAGGCGGTGTCGATGTCGCCGTCCTGGTTGATCAGCAGGAACGCGGACGCGGCCGCCGCGTGCAGCGACTGCTGCCCGGAAGGATGCGCCTGGGCTCCGGCGAGCAGCCGTGTGGCGTCGTCCAGTTCGCCGCCGGAGTCCACACCGACATAGGCCGCCTCGGCCAGCCGACGGCTCTCGTCGGCCCTCGCGGGGCTCAGCGCGGCGGCACGGGTCAACGCGGCCACCGCGCCGAGCGCGTCCCCGCGGCGCAGGCGCAGGCGTGCCGCCTCCTCCAGCAGCGCAGCGACCGTCTCGTCCGGGCCCAGGGCGGCCTCGCCCAAGTGCCAGGCACGGCGCTCCGGTCGGTCCTTGAGGGCGTCGGCGAGCGCCTGATGGGCTTCTCTGCGCTCCGCGGGCGTCGCCAGCTCCACCACCGCGGAGCCGATCAGCGGATGCCGGAAGGACAGCCGCCGGTGGTCGGCCGAGACTGTCACCAGCCGGTCGCGGGAGGCGGGAGCGAGATCGTCCACGCCGGCCCGGCCGGCGACGGCCGCCTCGATCGCGGCCAGGTCACCGGTGCCGTCGAGAGCGGCGATCAGCAGCAGCTTGCGGCTGGGCACGGGAAGTCCGGCCACACGCGAGGCGAACAGGGCCTGCAGCCGCTCGCTCAGGGGCAGCACAGAGGGCACCGCCGCCAGGGTCGTGCGCTGCTCGGCGGAGAGCGCCGTCGGCAGCTCCACCAGCGCCAGCGGGTTGCCCCTTGCCTCGGTCGTGATGCGGCGCCGTACCGCGGGGGAGACGTCGGGGTGGGCGCGGGACAGCAGCTCCGCCGACGATGCGTCGGTCAGCGGCTTGAGCCGGTACTCGGTCAGACCGCTCGATTCGAAGAAGCTGTCGGAGCCCTCGCGGGCGGCGGTCAGAAAGCCGATCGGGCTGCCGACCAGCCGCCTGGCCACGAAGCCGAGCACGGCGTTGGTGGCCCGGTCCAGCCACGGCAGGTCGTCGACGACTAGCAGGAGGAGCGTGCGGGCGGCCGTCTGGCGGAGCAGCAGCAGGACTGCGGTGGAGGTCAGGAGGCGGTCGGGAGCCGGCCCGGTGCCGATGCCGACCGCGACCCGCAGGGCGTCGCGGTGGACGGGGTCCAGGACGTCGAAGTCGTCGAAGAGGGGCACGAGGAGCTGGTTGAGACCGGCGTAGCCGATGTCCGCCTCGAACTGCACGCCTCGCGCGCGCAGGACCCGGACGCCCTGGTGTGCGGCGTCCCGCGCCACCTCGTCGAGCATCGCGGTCTTGCCCACCCCCGCCTCGCCCGAGAGCAGCAGGGCCGCACCCTGGACCTCGGAGTCGGCCAGGAAGGACCGGACGAACGCGAGGTCCTCGTCCCGTCCGACCAGATCCGTGCCGACCCGGCCGTGCCTGTCCGCCCCCGCTTTCATGCGGCCATGCAATCACCGAGTTGTGAAGGGCGTCCAGATTCCACTTCCGCCGTGCGCTCGGCCGGCGGCGGCATCGATGTGAACAACAGGGCGGGTCCGGCTCGTCTCAGTGACGTCAAGGACGTTGTGAGCGAATGAGGCAGGTCAAGGTGAGTACGGACAAGTCTGCTGCGGCCAGGGTGAATTTCCGGGCGGAGGACATCGCGGCGCTGCGGCGCTCCGTGGAGGGGCCGGTGCTGGAGCCGGGTACCGAGGAGTACGTGGCGGAGTGTGCCACCTACAACCTGACCTGCGGCCTCCGGCCGGCTCTGGTGGTCGGCGCGGCCGGCGAGTCGGACGTCCGTGCGGCGGTCCGCTTCGCGGTGGGCACGGGCTGCCCGTCGCGGTGAAGTTCGCCGCCCATCAGGTGGTCTCGTCGGCCGAGGGCGGGCTGCTGATCACGACGCGGCGGATGCGGCGGATCGTCGTCGACACGCCGGAGCGCACCGTGCGGGCCGAGCCGGGTGCCCGGTGGTCCGACGTGCTGCCGCGCGCCGCGGAGTTCGGCCTGGCCCCGATCGCGGGTTCGGCCCCGGACGTACGGGGTGGTCGGGTACCTCCTCGGTGGCGGTCAGAGCCCGCTGCTGGGGGGGAGCCGGTTCTCGCGCTTCTACGGCGGTGGCATCTACTTCGCGGGCGAGAACATGGCCCGGCTCGCAGATGACGAGCAGGGCCAGCGGATGGGCGAAGCGTCCTTCGGGGTCGACGGGCTCGCCCGGTCCTTCGTGGTCCAGATTGTCCAGCAGGTTCCGGGCGATCTCCCTGATTCTGGGCTCCAGTGCTTGGGCGTGTCCGGCCCAGGCCCGGCCGTCGTCCGCTGTGGTGAAAGGCACCAGGGCGGCGCACTCGCTCCCCTGCGTACAGCGACGCCGCCGCTCCGGAGTGCGGAGCGGCGGCGTCTGTCCGGTGCGCCGGACCTCTGTGGGGTGTCAGCGGACGGTGGCCCGGGCGGCTCGCTCGATGACGTCGGCGACCAGGTGCGGGTGGGACACGGCGACCGAGTGGGAGGCGGCGACCTCGGTGGTGTGGGCGTGGGCACGCTTGGCCATGAAGCGCTGGACCGCGGCGGGGATGTTGAGGTCGCTGGTGGTGACGATGTCCCAGGTCGGCTTCGTCTTCCACGCGGCCGTGGTGGCCTTCTCCTCCAGCGCGGCCTGAGCGATGGGGCGCTGCGCGGCGGCCATGAGGGCGGCCTGCCGCGCGGGGACGTCGGCGGCGAACTGCCGGCGGAACCTGTCCTGCTGGATGTACAGGTCGGTGGCAGTGGTGCCGTCGGCCTGCTGGTAGGTGACGGGGTCGAGGGTGCCGGGGAGGGTGGAGCCGGGGTACTTGTTGGTGAGCTCCAGGGCGGTCTCCCCGGGGGCGGGGAGGAAGGCGGCGACGTAGACGAGCGCCTTCACCTGGGGGTCGTCGGTGGCGGCCTGGCTGATGACGTTGCCGCCGTAGGAGTGGCCGACGAGGATCTTCGGGCCCTTGATGTGGTCGAGGACGGTGCGCAGGGCGGCGGCGTCGGAGGCGGGGCCGCGCAGCGGGTTGGCGGCGGCGACGACCGGGTAGCCGTCGGCGCGCAGGTCGGCGATGACGCCGTTCCAGCTGGAGCCGTCGGCGAAGGCGCCGTGCTCCAGGACGATGGTCGGCTTGGTGCTGTTGTCGGCGCCGGTGGTCTTGGTCGCGCCGGAGGCGGTGCCGCTGAGTGCGAACGCTCCGAGTGCCAGACCCGCCGTGGCCAGCGAGACCACACCCGTCACCAGCCGCTTGCGTCCACCGTTGATGCTCAGCACGAAAATGCCCCTTTCAGGCGCTACGAGTACGGGCGGGCCGCCGGTCTTCACCGGATCGCGTCACCGCCCTGACTGGTGACGAACGTGTCATCCCCGTCATCACCTGTCAAGGTGGTGACGAAAGATGCGGGAAACTCGAGCCCGGTGTGCGAGGTTGACCCTCGTGGACAGACGCGGAGAGAAAGGCGAGGCGCCATGGGTGACGTCGAGGAGAGGGCGCTGCTGGCCGGCGGCTGCTTCTGGGGTATGCAGGAGCTGATCCGGTCCCTTCCCGGGGTGGTGCGCACCCGTGTGGGATACAGCGGTGACGACGGCAAGCCTCGTCCCACCTACCGCGATCACGGACAGCACGCGGAGGCGATCGAGATCGTCTTCGATCCCAAGGTCACCGACTACCGGGCGATCCTGGAGTACTTCTTCCAGATCCACGACCCGACCACGCGCAACCGGCAGGGCAACGACATCGGCCTCAGCTACCGTTCGGCGATCTTCTGCGCCGACGACACGCAGCGGCTTGTCGCGCAGGACACCATCGCCGACGTCGAGGCGTCCGGACTGTGGCCGGGGTCCGTGGTGACCGAGGTCGTGCCGGCCGGTGAGTTCTGGGAGGCCGAGCCGGAGCACCAGGACTACCTCCAGCGCTACCCCAACGGCTACACCTGCCACTTCCCGCGGCCGAACTGGCGGCTGCCGAAGCGCGCCGAGTCGTGAGTCCTGAGTTCTGAGCGCACACGCGGCCGGGCAGGTTGGATCCTGCCCGGCCGTATGTGTGTCAGCCGTCCGAGGCGGAAGGTCGCGCGGACTCAGAGGTGGTCGGCGTCGACGACGGCCTGAGCGAACGTCGTGGGAGCCTCCTGCGGGAGGTTGTGGCCGATGTTCGCGATCGTGCGGTGCTCGTAGGGCCCCGTGAAGCGGCTGCGGTAGGAGGATCCGTCGCCGGGCGCGGTGAAGGGGTCCAGGGCGGGGTCGAGGGTGATGGTCGGGACGCCGATGGGCGGCTGGGCGGCCAGCTGCTTCTCGTAGCGGTCGTACCGGCGTTCACCCTCGATCAGGCTGATCCGCCAGCGGTAGTTGTACAGGACGATGGCGGCGTAGTCGGGGTTCTTGAACGCCTCGGCGGTGCGCTGGAAGGTGGCGTCGTCGAACTTCCAGTTGGGGGAGACGAGGGTCCACACATACCGGCACAGGGCGATGCGCTCGTCGACCTGCTCCATGGCCTTCTTGCCGCGCTCGGTGGCGAAGTACCACTGGTACCACCAGTTGCGCTCCACGGCCGGGTTCGCGGGCTCCAGCTGCGCCTTGCGATTGGTGATGAGGTAACCGCTGGTGGAGACGAGGGCCTTGACGCGCTCGGGCCACAGGGCGGCGATGATGTCGGCGGTCCGCGAACCCCAGTCGAAGCCGGCCAGCACGGCCTGATCGATCTTCAGCGCGTCCATCAGCGCGATGATGTCGAGCGCGATGGCGGACTGCTCGGCGCTGCGGGGCGTACGGCGGGACAGGAACCGGGTGCTGCCGTGACCGCGCAGGTAGGGAACGATGACCCGGTAGCCCAGGTCGGCCAGCAGTGGGGCGACGTCGACGAAGCTGTGGATGTCGTAGGGCCAGCCGTGCAGGCAGATGACGACCGGGCCGTGGGCGGGCCCCGCCTCGGCGTAACCGATGTCGAGGACCCCCGCCTTGACCTGCTTGAGCGTGGCGAATTCGGTGTGCGTGCCCGGGGTGACGGTCGGCGCGGTGGAAACACGTGTGCCGCTGGTGTCCTGCGCGGCGAACGCGCTGTTCTGCAGGCCGGACAGTGAGACCGCGGCCGCGCCGGTACCCAGGCCGACGGCCTTGCTGAAGGTACGCCTGTTGATCATGTGGAAAAACCTCCGTGGTGCGCCTTGTCGCCCAGGTGGGCCGACGCCACACACTCTCGCCGGTGACACATGCACACACATCAGTCATGTGACGGTAGGTCGCGGGCGGGGTCGGCCGACGTGTGCGAGGTCATTCGACTGAAGGGCGACCATGACGGACATCCTTCACGCGCACGCGCATCTAACGCTCCTAAGTGCTACATTGATGTGGCACTTGGGCGCCGTGTCCGAGCGAATCGAGTACGGAAGAGAGAGAGAGCGCATGATCACCTACGACCGGCTCTTCATCGGAGGCTCCTGGGTCGAGCCGAGCCAGCCGGAACTGCTCGACATCGCCTCGCCGCACGACCAGTCGGTGGTCGGCCGCGCCGCGCAGGCGCAGCCGACGGACATCGACCGCGCGGTCGCCGCGACGCGGGCGTCCTTCGAGGCGGGGGAGTGGCGCCTGACACCGCCCGCGGAGCGGATCGCGCTCCTGCGCCGCTTCAACAGCCTGCGCGAGGAGAACGCGGAGAAGATCGCACACCTGATCTCGCTGGAGAACGGCTCGGCCGGATGGTTCACCCGCGCCGGACAGCCCGGCCTGACCCGGCAGGCGAACGCCTACCTGAAGGCGGCGGAGGAATTCGGCTGGGAGGAGACCCTCGCGCCCTCCGACCCCGCCTCCCCGGTACGCAGCGTGGTGCGCCGTGAGGCCATCGGCGTCGTGGCAGCGGTCATCCCGTGGAACTCGCCCTTCTCCTCGGCCACTTCGAAGATCATCCCCGCGCTGCTCGCGGGCAACTCCGTCGTCCTGAAGGTGTCCCCCGAGAACTCCCTGAGCATGGGCTTCCTGGCCGAACTGCTGGAGCGAGTGGGCCTGCCCGAGGGTGTGATCAGCGTGGTGCCCGCCGACCGGGAGACCAGCGAGTACCTGGTCTCGCACAAGGAGGTCGACAAGATCGCCTTCACCGGCTCGACGCGGGCCGGCCGCCGTATTGCCGTGATCGCCGGTGAGCAGCTCAAGCGGGTCAGCCTGGAGTTGGGCGGCAAGTCCGCCGCGATCATCCTGCCCGACGCCGACATCGAGAAGGCCGTCGCGGGTTTGAGGTTCGGCTCGCTGCTCAACAACGGCGAGTCCTGCATCGCCCAGACCAGGATCCTGGCCCCGCGCAGCCGGTACGACGAGGTCGTGGCCGGCCTCAAGGAACTGGTCGAGTCGCTGAAGGTCGGCGACCCGGCCGACCCCGACACCTTCATCGGCCCGATGATCCGCCCTGACCAGCAGGAGCGGGTGCGCAATTACATCCAGCTCGGCATCGAGGAGGGCGCCCGCCTGGTGGCTGGCGGCCCGCAGATCCCCGAGGGCCTGGAAAAGGGCAACTACGTCACCCCCACCGTCTTCGCCGACGTCGACAACTCCATGCGCATCGCACAGGAGGAGATCTTCGGACCGGTCCTGGTGGTCATCGCCTACGACGACGAGGACGACGCCGTCCGCATCGCCAACGACTCCGAGTACGGCCTGTCCGGCGGGGTCTGGTCCGCCGACGAGGAGCACGCGCTGGCGGTCGCCCGTCGGGTCCGCACCAGCACGGTCACCGTCAACGGCGCCTCCATCGCCTTCGACGGCCCGTTCGGCGGCTTCAAGGCCAGCGGCATCGGCCGTGAGTACGGCGCGGTCGGCCTCGGCACCTACACCGAGTACAAGACGATCACCGTATGACCCGCGCTCGTACGGGACACACCATGGGGAGACGCGCCGACGGCGGCAGGTGGGGCGAACCACCTGCCGCCGTCGGCGCGTCTCCCTGCCACCGGCTTGCCGCAGCCGCGGTCCGGCTCACTGGGTCACACGGACTCGCTGACAGGGCGCCATGCGGCGTCCTCGGTGGCGAGTCGGTCGGCCATGCGCTGCGCGACGGCCACCGCGTCCTTGCCCAGCAGCAGGCGCAGCGGCGGGTTGCCGGTCTCGGCGATGTCCAGCAGGATCCGCGCGATCCGGGCCGGGTCGCCGGGCTGCCGGCCGTCCGCGCCACGGATCTGTGAGACGACGGCCCCGACCACGCCCTCGCGTGAGCACCGGCGGACGTCCGTCGTTTGACTGCGGGTTTCTCGCGCATCATCCGGTGGTGGCACATGTTTTTGGGCCATCGGTCTCCGGGGGGCCGCCTTGACAGCGACATCCGACACCGCAATTCTCGTAACCCGTCAGAGCGGTGACGAGAGGTAAATGTGTGCACACGTTGCTCGCACGCTTCGGATCGAACGGGAGGAAGTGACGTGATCAGCAGACGGAGACTGGCTCAGGTCATGACGGCGGCAACCGTGACAGGAGCGACCGGTGTCTCCCAGGCGTCGGCGCTGTCCGGCGCCGTGGCGATGCCGGCCGGGCGGACCGTGCGCGACCTGGGGCCCCTTCGGTACGCCCGCACCGACGTCCTGGACATCGCCTATCACGACGTAGGGCCGATGCGCGGCAGGCCGGTGATCCTCCTGCACGGCTGGCTCTTCAGTCCGGTCGGCTCCTACGCCGAGGTGGCGCCCGTGCTCGCCCGGCGCGGCTACCGCTGCTACGTCCCTTATCTGCGCGGCCACGGAGAGACCCGCTTCCTCGACGCGGAGACCTTCCGGTCCGGCGAGCAGGCGGCGCTCGGCGCGGACCTGCTCGCGTTCATGGACGCCCTGCGCGTTCCCCGGGCCCTGTTCGCCGGATACGACTGGGATAGGCGGGCCGCTGACGTGGCCGCGGCGCTGTGGCCGGAGCGGTGCGCCGGACTGGTCTCCGTGGAACGGCTATCTGATCCAGAACCTGGCCCTCGCCCAGGAACTCCTGACCCCCGAGACGGAGTTGGGGTACTGGTACTTCTTCTACTTCGCCACCGAGCGTGGGCGGAAGGGGTTCCAGCGCCACCGGGAGGACCTGGCGCGCGTCGTCTGGCAGCGCAACTCACCCCAATGGCAGTTCGCCGAGGCCGAATTCGTGCAGGCGGCGGAGTTGTGGGCCAATCCGGACTACGTCGACGTGGTGATTCACAGCTACCGCCACCGCCTGGCCGTGGCCCCCGGTGACCCGCGCGACTCCGGCCTGGAGCGGAGACTGCTGGGCCAGCCGAAGATCACCGTCCCCGCGGTCACGTTGGACGGCCAGGCCGACGGCGTCATCCCGCCCACGGACGGCAGCTCCTACGCCCCGTACTTCTCTGGCCCCTGGACTCGTCCCGGGAGGGGGCCACAACCTGCCGCAGGAGCAGCCCGGGGCGTTCGTCTACGCCATCGTCGAAGTCGGCGGGATGTGGTGATCACCCCGTCAGTAAAGTCACCGGTTTGACAGGTGATGCATGGTGGGTCATCCTGATGGTCGTCCAAGGTGACGAGTGGCACGCGATCCGCGAAGTGGGGAATGGTCATGGACAAGGAACTCACGATCGACGCCGCCGCGGCGGCTCGTCACGAACGGTTCGGCAAGCTTCCCGAGCGGATCCGCTTCGAGGACATGACCGAAGAGGTCGAGGGCGAGCCGGGTGGTGGGGTGAACGCCACCTACAGCCCTGAAGGTTCGTGGAAGTACTACTCGTGTCTGGCTCTCGACATGGGCCTGTAGGCCCGTCTCGAGACCTTCCGGTACCGGCGACGCCGCGGTTCCGGTGGCCCTGAGGGGGCCGCCGGAACCGCGGCGTCGTTGCTTTCCCGGCGGCGTCTCCGGCAGGCGGCCGATCATTCCGTCACCGGCTTGACGGGTGATGTTGGTGCTGCCATGATTACATCACCGCCTCAACCAGTGACGCAGAAGAGTCCTGGTCGGGAGGCGTCCCACCACCTTTCGACCCAGATGGGGAGCAGCAGCCATGGCAGTCAGCTACACCGCCGTTGTCGACGTGGACGGAGAAGGCCGGAACGGCGGTCACGTCCGTTCCTCCGACGGCCTGCTGGAGACGGGCCTCGCCCTCCCCAAGGAGCTCGGCGGCGCGGGCACGGCCACCAACCCCGAGCAGCTCCTGGCCGCCGGCTGGGCCGCCTGCTTCCTCGGTGCCCTCCGCCGCGCGGCCACGCTCCGCAAGATACGGCTGACCAGCACGACCATCACCGCCGAGATCACCCTCACCCATGGCGACGACGGCGAGTTCTCGCTGTCCGCGGTCCTCAGCCCCGTCCTCGGCGGTGTCGATCAGGCCACCGCGGAGGAACTCGCGCACGCCGCCCACCAGATCTGCCCGTACTCCAAGGCGACGCGCGACAACGTCCCGGTCACCATCAAGGCCGCCGCGGCCTGACATGGAGAGCCCCTCCGCCGGCAACGCCGAGCCGCCGCCCCGCGAAGAACGACACCGCGAGGACCGGGACTGGCCCACCGACACCCAGGCGTGGCTGTGGTCCCAGAGCGTGACGCTCTCGGGATACGGCCCGGCGGCCTCGAGCCTTCTCGGGTGACATGTCCCATCGGAGACAGGGACTCGACGACTCACACGTATGCCTGACTCGAACCATTGAAAGCGAGAACACAGCCATGGACATGAAGCTCGAAGTCGTCATCCTCCCCGTCTCCGACGTGGACCGTGCCGTGGGCTTCTACGTGGGGCGGCTCGGCTGGCGTCTCGACGCCGACTTCCCGATCAACGACGGTTACCGGATCGTGCAGGTGACCCCGCCCGGCTCCGAGTGCTCCATCATCTTCGGAACCGGCCTCACCCAGCAGGAGGCGGGCACGCTGCACGGCCTCCAGCTGACCGTCACCGACATCGTCAAGGCTCAGAAGGAGCTGACCTCCCGTGGTGTGGAGGTCTCCGGGCCATTCCGCGACGAGACCGGCGCCTTCCACCACGCGGGCGACGCACACCGCGTCCCCGGCCCGCACCCCGAGCGGGCCAGCTACGGCAGCTTCGCCGCCTTCAAGGACGTAGACGGCAACGAGTGGTTCCTGCAGGAGGTCACGGAACGCGCTCCCGGCCGCTGAGACCCGGTCCCGGCGCGGCCACCCCCTGCCGCGCCGGGGCCGACCCACCTCCGACCGACACCATCCAACCGACCGCATCCGACCGGCACCCAACCACCGGAGGACACATGACGACCGAGACCGAAGCCACCTACGACGTCATCGTGATCGGCGCGGGACCGGTCGGCGAGAACGTCGCGGACCGCACCACCGCCGCCGGTCTGAGCACCGTCGTCGTGGAGAGCGAGCTCGTCGGCGGTGAATGCTCGTACTGGGCCTGTGAACCCAGCAAGGCACTGCTGCGCCCCGTCCTGATGCGCGCCGACGCACTGCACGTTCCGGGTCTCGGTCCGGCTCTCAAGAGCCCTCTGGACACCGAGACGGTCCTCGCGCACCGCGACCGCATGTCAGCCGACTGGACGGACGACGGTCAGGTCGAATGGCTCAAGTCGGCCGGCATCGACCTGCTGCGCGGACACGGCCGCCTGGTGGGAGAGCGCGAGGTGTCCGTGGAGACACCCGACGGCCGTACAGTCCGGTTGCGGGCCCGGCACGCCGTCGCCGTGTGCACCGGCAGCCGTGCCGCCCTGCCCGATCTGCCGGGGATCGGGACCGTACGTCCCTGGACCAGCCGCGAGGCGACCAGCGCCCAGCGGCCACCGGGCCGCCTCGTGATCGTCGGCGCCGGAGTGGTGGGCGTCGAGATGGCCACCGCCTGGCAGGGTCTGGGCTCCCGGGTGACGCTGCTCGCCCGGGACGGCGGGCTGCTGCCGCGCATGGAGCCCTTCGCGGGCGAACTGGTCGCCGAGCGCCTGAAGGAAGCCGGTGCGGACGTACGCTTCAACACGTCGGTCGTCGCTGCCGAGCGGCTCCCTGACGGCGAGGTCCGCGTCGCCCTGGCGGACGGCGGCGAACTCACCGCCGACGAGCTGCTCTTCGCCACCGGCCGCGCCCCGCGATCGGAGGACATCGGGCTCGACGCGGTGGGGCTGACACCGGGGGACTGGCTCACCACCGACGACACTCTGACCGTCACCGACGCACCCGGGAACTGGCTGTACGCCGTGGGCGATGTCAACCGCCGGGCGCTCTACACCCACCAGGGCAAGTACCAGGCCCGTATCGCCGGTTCCGTGATCGGTGCCCGCGCCCGGGGCGAGACTCTCGACACCGGACGCTGGGCCCCGCACAGCGCGGCCGCCGACGGCGTGGCCGTCCCCGGGGTCGTCTTCACCGACCCCGAGATCGCGACCGTGGGGCTGACCGAGGCCGGCGCGGAACGCGAGGGCCGGGCCGTGGAGGTCGTCGACTACGACATCGGTCAGCTCGCGGGCGCCCATCAGTACCGCTCCGGCTACAAGGGCCGGGCACGCCTGGTCATCGACCGGAACCGCCGGACCGTGGTCGGTGCCACCTTCGCCGGACCGGGGGTCGCCGAACTCCTGTACTCGGCCACGGTCGCCATCACCGGTGAAGTGCCCGTCGAGCGTCTGTGGCATGCCGTGCCCGCGTTTCCTACCATCAGTGAGGTATGGCTGCGCCTGCTGGAGACGAGGAGGGACCGATGACCACCGCACGTGACCTCGCGCTCGTCATCCTGAGCCTGCCGCCCGACCGGACCGTGGAGCGGGGCGACCTCTCCCTGGCGCTGGCCGGGGCCGAGGCGATCGACCTGCTGGAGGCGGGTGCGCTGACCCTGGACGGCGACCGCATGGTGCCCGGCCCCGAGCCGGCGACGGGCGACCGGCTGCTGGACCAGGCGGCCACCGCGCTCGTCGGGCGGGAGCCGTACGAGACGGTTGAGGACTGGCTGTGGCGTCGCGGCAGCGGGCTCGCCGGCGTCTACGCGAAGGAGCTGGAAGGGGCTGGGCTCATCGCCCCCTCAACGGGGCGCGGCCTTCGGCCGCGGACCTCGCGCAGCGCGCCGGCCGACACACCGCAGCTCCGCCGCGCCGCGGAGCGCCAGGCATCGGGCGAGCCCGTCCTCGCCGCTCTGACGTCGGTCCTGAGGATCGGGGACACACCGCCGGACCACCACGAAAACCCCGACGGGGACGCGATCACCAAAGTGGTGGGAGCCGTCGGGGACACGGTGACGGAGCTGCGGGCCGTGCGGCTGCGCCGGGACGTCGAGGATGCCGCCTTCGACAACATCTGGCGGGGTTACTAGGGCGGTGCTCCGGTGGAGGGCGGGCGTCAGGCGGTCGCGCCCGGCTCCACCAGGGTGTACATGACCGAGCGATCCTGCTTGTGGCGCTCGATGCGTCCCTTGGCGACCAGGGATTCGAGGGTGTTCCGCACGACCTGCGGTGTCGGGTTGCGGTCGGGGTGTTTCTTTAGGAGTTCGTCCCGCAGCTCCTTCGCCGCACGCGGCTCTTGGTACTGGGAGAGCAGGTCCGTCAGGACGTCACCGAGCAGAGGCTGGGGTGACTTCTTCGCAACGGACTTCTTCACTGTGGTTCCGGAGGTTTTCGCCGGTGCCGAACGCTTGGAACCGCCTGCGGACTGCGTCCGCCTGGACTTTGCCACGACGGGCTCGTCCTGTGCTTGCTCGGGCAGACGCGACGCATCCGAGAAACCCTCGTACTGCTCGGCGAGGTTCAGGATGCCCGCCAGGAGTCCTTCCTCCTGCTTCAACCTGGTGAGCTTCTCCGTCAACTCCTGCTGCTGCCGACGGTTCTGCTCCAGGTCCGACGCGGCCTGGTCCAGGTAACGCGACCGGAGCGTGGCGGCTGATTGGCTGGTCACACTGTTCCTCCCTCGACACGGGTAACGCTGCGCACGGTACCCACCACGTGGACTTCTCGTAGATAAGTGTCAACTCTGGCAGGTGTTCCGGGCAAGTTGCTCTTTCGCGACAGATGAAGAATGTGTGTGGACTGTCCGGCGTATGTGCGGGCCGCGAGGCCAGCCTCCTTCGCCGGGACCGAGACCGAGCTCGGCTACATGTGGCCCGACAGGTTCACCCCCGCGCTGTGACCGGGGGAGTGATTGGCATCCTCGCCGCCCTGGAGGACGGCGATTCCCGCCCACCGCGCTGTTGAAGGCTGCGGTGTCGGGTGGGTTCCCGTTTCGCCGCGCGGTGCCGGGACGAGTCCCGGTCCTACCTGCGCTCCGCGGGCTGTCACGGCCAGTCCGGCCGCCTTGGCGAGGTTGACCGCCGCGTTGACGTCCCGGTCCAGAACGGCCCCGCACCCCGTGCACGTCCACACACGGACATGCAGGGGCTTGGGGCCGTCCTTGACGCCGCACGCTGAGCACACCTGGGAGGTGGGCTCGAAGCGGCCGATCTTCACGAAGGTCCGCCCGTACCGGGCGGCCTTGTACTGCAGCATGGTCACGAACGCCGACCATCCAGCGTCGTGCACGGACTTGGCTGGTCCTCGTAGGCGGAGGACCAGCGAGTGCCGCGGCTGCCCGGTGGCGTGCGCGGCCGGATGGCCGTCCTCCTCGGTGGAGGCCGTCACCTTCCGGCGCAGGGCGGGATCGGTGCCCGGTCTGGCGCTGTCCACGACGGCCAGCGACCACCGGGAGTTGCCCCAACTGGTGTTGCGGACACCGCAGGACAGACGGACGTAGCAGGCGGTCCGGGCCTCGAAGTCGGTCACCCGCAGCGCGGCGTCAGCGGTGTTGAAGGGCAGCGGGACAGCCGTGTTGTCCACGCAGGCCGCGTCGGTCCGCTTCTCGCCGTTCTTGGAGACCTGCACGACGAAGGTCAGCGCGTAGGCCTGTTCCCAGGTCAGGTCGACCCGGTCGAAGGAGTGCACCGAGCCGAGGTCGACGCGGATCCACTGGTCGTCGGTGTGGGTGGAGGACCAGCGTGTGCGCGGGTCGCTGTCGGTCGCGTTGGCCGCGCAGTGGCCGTCCTCGTCGACGCTGGAGGCCTCCGCCGGGACGGGCGCTGTCGTACACGGCCGGCATCCACAGCGAACTGCCCCAGCCGGTGGCCCGGGTCGGACAGCGGACGTGGACGTGCCGGGCGCGGCGGGCGCCGAGCTGGACGGTCTGCGTGCAGGCGTCGGAGGACGGTGTGAACTTCAGCGGGGTGTCATCCGAGCGTGCCGCCAACTGATCGCGGTGGTCAGGGGCTCGCTGAAAGACACGACGGTCAGCAGCACCAGCCGGTCGACCGCCTGCCGCGCGATGTCGTCCTGGACGTCCGCCTACAGGTGGTGCCTCGCGTCCTCGTGGGCGGGCAGGGTGCCGGTCTCGCCGGTGGGCAGGGTGCCGCCGCTCAGGCCGGACAGGGAATCGCCTTCGTCCAGTTGGGAGGCGGAGAGGTAGACCAGCCGGGACACGTTGGGGGCTGCCCCGGCCTCGGTCACGGGCAGCCCGACGTAGGAGTGCGCGAGGACCGTCACCGGACCGTCGAGCCCGGCCGGCTTGGCGCGGACGACGCGGGCGTCGTCGTACATCCCGGCCGTGCTGCCGGGGCCGGCCGACGCGCTCGGAAGGCCGACGCTCTCCACCCGCCAGCCGAGCGCGGCGAGTTCGGGAGCCAGCAGCTCCCAGCACCAGGAGCCGTGCCAGGCACCGTGGACGAGCAGGATCACGGGGTCGTTGGGCAGTGCGCTGTTCATGCGGGGGACGACATTCTTGAAGGGAACCGGCTGGGCATGCGGACGCACGCCCGCTGGTTCGGGGCAGTGGGCATCGGGGACGAGGAGGCGGGAGGGAGCACAAGTGACCGCCGGCATCGCGCGGGAGAGACATGTCTCGCTTGTCGCGCTCGCCAGCGTAGAGAGTGTGCCCCGTGGGCACCATGTCCGGACGTCCGGGAGACTTGCGCGCTCGTCCACGCCAGTGGGCTCCTCCCCGCCGGTCCCGCCCGCAGCGCGGGGCAAACCGCGATACGCGTCCGCAGCTGAGGGGAGGAAGACGGCGTGGACCCGCTGGAGGACGTCCTCGTGCTGCTCGACACGCGCGGTCACCTCTCGGCCGGCCTGGTGGCGGGCGCGGCCGGTGGGCGGTTGATTTCCCGCCGGCCTCGGTGTGAAGTTCAACGCCGTCCGGAGCGGAAGCTGTCTGCTGGAGGTCGAGGGCGTGCCAAAGCCGGTCGAGCTGTCGGCGGGCGACTGCTTCTGCTGACCCAGGGACGTGCCTTCACGCTCCGCAGCGAGCCGGACGTCCCGGCCGTACCGGTGGGGCATCTCTTCGCGAAGGCCGACGCGGGCATGGCCCGGGCGGGCGAGGACGTGCACCTACTGGGTGGGCGCTTCTCGCCGGGCCGGGACGGTGGGTTGGGTGCTCGACGCGATCGACGAGGAGCTGCGGCACCGGCGGCTGGGCGCCGACCTGATCGCGGAGCACCTCGCGATCGTCATGCTCGTCCGGGTGCTGCGGTCTCACCTGACCAGCGGGGAGCGCGCCGTCCCGGCCGGCTCGCGGGTCTGGCCGACCCGGCGGTCGCCGCGGCGCTGGCCTGTGTGCACCGGGACCCGGCCCGCCCTTGGACGGTCGCCGAACCGGCGCGCGCGGTTCCGTGTCCCGCACCGGCGCTCGCCGAGCGGTTCAAGAAGGCGGTCGGGCGAAGTTCGTACGAGTACCTCACGGCGTGGCGGATCGAACTGGCGGCCAAGCGGCTCCGCGAGGGCGAGGGGACCCTCACGCGGTTGTGGCTGCCTTCTTGCGGGCCCGGTACGCGGCGGCCTTGATCTTGTTGCCGCAGGACTCCATGCCGCACCACTCGCGCCGCATGCCCCGGGAGCGGTCGATGTAGACGCGGGTGCACTCGGGGTTGCTGCACTCCTTCATCAGGGGGACGTCCGGGCCGCTGAGGAGTTCGACGGCCTGCCGGGCGACGGTCGCGAGCGCCTGTTCGGGCGTGGCCTCGGTGTGCCGTCCCGCCTTGGTGAGCTGGGGCGTCACAGGGGTCTTGCGCGCGGCGGTGTTGACCGTGTCGAGCGCCGCCGCGTCGAACTCCTCGCCGAGCCGGCGGTCGGTGACGAGCCGGTAGATGGCCTCGCGCAGAGTCGTGGCCGCCCGGAGGTCGATTTCGTCGCCGGGGGTGATCGTGTCCACCAGACCGGACTCCAGGTACCAGGCATTCAGCCGCTCCGGCGTCACGAACATCTCGAACCGGGTCGAGCGCCTGGCTCGCAGGGTGGCCGCGAAGTCGAGCGCCGGGTGTCCGCACACGAATACATGGTCAAGATTCACATCACCATCTTGACAGGTGACTCGGGTGGAGGGCAAGAAGCCTCGGACACTATCCTCGGACACCAGAGGACGCCCCGCCCGGCAGCAGGACGTCCTTTCGTGCTGCCGGTGCAGGTCAGGAGCGGGGCTCCCGGTGATGGCGTCCCGGCTCCAGGCGAAACTCGCGGCCCTGCCACCGTCGGCGCAGCCAGCGGTCGTGGCTGGCCACGACGATCGCGCCGGGGGCCGGGCCCAGCGCGGACTCCAGTTCGTCGCACAGCCGTGGGGAGAGATGGTTGGTGGGTTCGTCGAGCAGGAGCAACTGGGGCGGGCGGGCCACCAGGAGGGCCAGCGCGAGCCGGCGGCGCTGGCCGACGGACAGCTGGCCGACCGACTTGCCCAGGTCGGCCTCGTGCATCAGACCGAGGGAGGCCAGCGGCACCTTCTCGGAGCGCTGCTCGCCCAGCGACAGCTCGTAGGTGTCCCGGACCGTGCGCTCGGGCCGCTCGAAGACGGTGCCCTGGGTGAGCAGCCCCACCGTCAGCCGCTGACGCCGGTGCACCTCGCCCTCGGTCTGCAGGCGCCCGGCGAGTACGGCCAGCAGAGTCGACTTGCCCGCGCCGTTGCCGCCCGTGACCAGCAGCCGGTCCGTCGCCGACACCTTCAGGCCGGCCAGCGCGAGTCGGCCGGGCACCCGTACCTCGCCCAAGGACACCAAGGGCCGGGAGCCGTCCTCGGCACGTGCCGTCAGTTCTCCGGCCGCGAACCGCAGGGGACGCGGCGGCTCGGCGACCTGAGTGCGCTCCAGTTCGTCCAGCCGTCGGGCGGCGTTGCGGACCCGGCGGGAGATCTGGTTCTGCACCCGTCCGGCCCGGTGCCCGTAACCCATCTTCTCGTTGTCGGTGCGGCCCCGGTCCGGGGCGACCCGGTGCGCGGTCACGCCCGCCGAGTGGCGCAGCTCCGCCAACTCCTCCTGCTCCTCCGCGTATCGCCGCTCCCAGCGCGCCCGCTCGGCCTGCTTCTCGGACAGGTAGGCGCCGTAGTTGCCGCCGTAGCGGACGGGGCCGTCCACCGCAGGGTCGAGGTCGATCAGGTCAGTGCACACGGCGTCGAGGAAGGCGCGGTCGTGGCTGGCGACCACCACGGTCCCGGGCAGACCGCGCACCTGTTCCTCCAGGAAGGCGGCGGCGCCGTCGTCGAGGTGGTTGGTCGGCTCGTCCAGCAGCAGGGCCGAAGGCCGCCGCACGAGCAGCGCGGCCAGGGCCAGTCTGCCGCGCTGTCCGCCGGAGAGCGAGCCGAGCGTGCGGTCGTGCCCGAACGCGCCGAGGCCCAGTCCGTCCAGCACGATGGCGGCCCGGCGGTCGGCGGCCCAGGACTCCCGGTCCTGGGCCTGTTCGAGGCGCCTGCCGTAGGCGTCGAGGAGTTCCTGGTGCGCGGGGTCGTCCTCGGCGAGACGCGCGAGTTCCTCTCCGAGCCGGTCTAGCTCCGCGAGGTCCTCGCGGGCCTCGCGCAGTGCCTCGTCCAGCACCGTGGCGATCGTCGCGTGGGCGTCGTAGGGCATTTCCTGGTGGAGGAAGCCGAGGACGGCGGGGCGGGTGACGTTTCCGGAGTCGGGCTCGTCCACACCGGCGAGCACCCGCAGCAGGGTGGACTTGCCGACGCCGTTCTCCCCGATCAGGCCGATGCGGTGGCCGGGGGAGGCGGTCAGGGAGATGCCGTCGAGGACGCGTCGGCCGCCAAGGTCGCGGACGATGTCGTGGGCGAGCAGAGCGGGCTGTGGCATGGGCAACCGTCCAACGTGATCGATGTACGGCCCGCCGGGCACGGAGCCTCGGACGCGGGCCACTGCACACGTCGGCGGTTCACACCTCGGGGGCGCCCGTCTCCTTGAGCTGCCCGTCGGACAGTCGCAGCCAGCGGTTGACGCCGATCTCGGCGAGGAACCGCTCGTCGTGGCTGACGACCATGAAGGCGCCCCGGTAGGAGTTGAGCGCGCTCTCCAGCTGGGCCGCGCTGACCAGGTCGAGGTTGTTGGTCGGCTCGTCGAGCAGGAGGAGCTGGGGGGCCGGTTCGGCGCACAGCACGCAGGCCAGGGTGGCGCGCAGCCGCTCACCTCCGGACAGCACCCCGACCGGCAGGTGCGCCCGCGCGCCGCGGAAGAGGAAGCGGGCGAGGAGGTTCATCCGCTCCGCCTCGGGTCGCTCGGGGGCGAACGCGGCGAAGTTCTCCGCCACGGTGCGGTCCAGGTCCAGCAGGTCCAGGCGCTGCGAGAGGTAGGCCACGCGGCCGTCGTTGCGTTTGATCTCCCCGCCGTCCGGGACGAGTTCGCCGGTGATCAGCCGCAGCAGGGTGCTCTTGCCCGCGCCGTTGGGTCCGGTGAGTGCGATGCGTTCGGGCCCCCGGACGGTCAGGTCCACCCCGCCCGCCGCGAACACCGGCAGGTCCCCGAGCCGGATCTGCATGCCCTCGCCGAAGAAGAGGTTGCGTCCGGCGGGCACGTGGGTGTCGGGCAGGTCCAGGGTGATGCGCTGTTCGTTGCGCAGGGCGCGCCCGGCCTCGTCGAGGCGGGCCTTGGCCTCGCTCACCCGGGAGGCGTGCATCTGGCCGGACCGGCCCGCGGACTCCTGCGCGCCCCGCTTCATGTTGCCGGCGAAGATGCGGGGCAGCCCGGCGTTGCTCAGGTTGCGGGCGGCGTTGCTCGCGCGGCGCTCGGCGCGTTCGCGGGCCTGCTGCATCTCCCGCTTCTCCCGCTTCAGTTCCTGTTCGGCGTTGCGGATGTTCTTCTCGGCGACCTCCTGCTCGGCGCGGACGGCTTCCTCGTACTCGGTGAAGTTGCCGCCGTACAGGTGCAGTTCGTCGCCGAGTTCGGCGATGCGTTCCATGCGGTCGAGCAGGGCGCGGTCGTGGCTGACCAGGAGCAGGCAGCCGGTGAAGTCCGACAGGACGTCGTACACCTTGTGCCGGGCCTCCAGGTCGAGGTTGTTCGTGGGTTCGTCCAGCAGCAACACCTCGGGCCGCTTGAGGAGTTGGGCGGCGAGCCCGAGCGAGACGACCTGGCCGCCGCTGAGGGTGCTGAGCCTGCGGTCCAGGGTGAGGTCGGCGAGGCCCAGGCGGTCGAGCTGGGCGCGGGTGCGCTCCTCGATGTCCCAGTCGTCGCCGATCGTGGTGAAGTGCTCCTCGCTGACGTCTCCGGACTCGACGGCGTCCAGGGCGCGGATCACCTCGGCGACGCCGATGACCTCCGCGACCGTGAGATCGCCGGTCAGGGGCAGGCTCTGCGGGAGGTAGCCCAGAGTCCCGGTGACCGTCACCGAGCCGGTGGCGGGCTTGAGTTCACCCGCGATCAGCTTGAGCAGGGTGCTCTTGCCGGAGCCGTTGGGGGCGACCAGGCCCGTACGGCCCGGGGGCACGGTGAAGGACAGATCCTGGAAGACCGGGGTGTCGTCGGGCCAGGTGAAGGACAGGTTCGAGCAGACGACGGCGGCGTCGGACATGGAAGTGACCTCGGAGGTACGGAGGGCAGGACTCAGATCTCTGCCCTGGGCAGACGTGGGGAAAAGAGGTACGACGAAGCGGACCACCTCGGCAGCGCTCTCAGCGCCGGCCGGTGGCCGTCAGATCCGGCTCTCACCCGGAGATGTCGTCGTCACCCACCACGTCTGCGACTCCTCGATCGAAGGTCTGTGTCGTGGGCCAGCGTAGCAGCCCGCGTTGCGTGCTTCCTGCACATGTGTGAGGACCCCCGTTGACGGCCGCAGTGGCGGTGTGCCACCATCGTCACCAGCTTAACCGGTGACGTCGCGGTGCTCGGCCGATGGCGTTCACACGTGTGGGCTCGCCGTCGTGAAGGAGCACACTGACCATGGCAGGACAGCCGAAACCAGAGGCCGAGGGCGCACCGGTGGCGCGGCGGGCGATGCTCGGCATGCTCGGTGCGGGGGCCGCGGGGCTCGCCGCCGCGCCCTACCTCCAGCGCGGCTGGGAGAACTTCCTCGCCGCCGCCTCCGAGGTCGACTCGACCGGGCTCACCGGCCTGCTGCCCAACCCGGGCGGATTCCGGTACTACAGCGTCGTCGGCTCCGTGCCCCACAAGGACGAGACGAACTACACGCTGCGGGTCGACGGGCTGGTCGACCGACCCAAGACCTACACCCTCGGCGATCTGCGCGCGCTGCCGCAGACCCGGGTCGTCCACGACGTGCTGTGCACGGACGGCTGGCGGGTGAACCAAACGCCCTTCGAGGGGGTGAAGTTGGCGGACCTCCTCGACGCCGCCGGAGTGCGCTCGCCGGGTACGGCGATCCGCTTCACCTGTTTCGACGGCGCCTACACCGAGAGCCTCACCCTGGAACAGGCCCGCCGCTCGGACGTCCTGGTGGCTCTGAAGATGCAGGACAAGCCCGTCACCCACGCGCACGGCGGACCCGTCCGCCTGTATGTGGCGCCCATGTACTTCTACAAGTCGGCCAAGTGGCTGTCCGGCATATCGGTCACCGACAAGGTGATCCCGGGCTATTGGGAGGAGCGCGGATATGCGATCGACGGCTGGCTCGACGACGCCGACCGGAACGGCGACGGAGCCTGACACCCCCGACCGGGTGCGCCGCTTCGGCACCGCTGAGCGCCTGGTCCACCGCGCCACGGGCTACCTGATGCTGCTGTGCCTGATCACCGCCGCCTGCCTGTACATCGGTCCGCTCGCCCTGCTGGTCGGACGACGGCACCTCATGATCACAGTCCACGAATGGTCGGGCATCCTGCTGCCGCTGCCCTTCTTCCTCGGGCTCCTCTCCGCGGAGTTCCGCGCGGACCTGCGCAGACTGAACCGCTTCGCGCCGTACGACCGGACGTGGCTGCGAGCCGTCCGCACGCGCAGGACCTCGCCCGAGGCGCGCCCGGCCGGCAAGTTCAACGCGGGGCAGAAGATCTACGCGGGCTGGATCGCCGGCGCCGTGCTGGTCATGATGTTCACCGGCCTGCTGATGTGGTTCATCGGCCTGCTGCCCGCCCTCTCCCGCACCAGCGCGATCTTCGTCCACGACGTGCTGGCCTGGGCCATCACTATCGCCGTACTCGAGCACGTGCGCCGGGCCATGGAGGACCCGGAGGCGCGGCTCGGGATGCGAACCGGTTACGTAAGCCGGTCCTGGGCGCGGCGGTACCACGCCCGCTGGCTGAGCGAGGAGCGCGACGAAAGCACGGACAAGCGGTGCCCCCTGGGCACACCTTCACCGCCGAATGACCTAACACGTGCGTACCCGATCCCTGCCGGGAGCCGGGAGCCGGGAACACGGACCGTCAACTGACTGTTGTCGGCCCCCATTGCCTGATCAGAGTTGTACACACGTGCCGCCCAGTCGAGGCGCACACCTACTTCTTGGACGGAATCCCATGAGACGACTTCTGGTTGCCCTCGCGGCCGGCGTTCCGCTGACCGCGGCTGTGTACCTGCCGACGGCGTCGGCCGACGCCGCCCAGCCCTTCAACTGCGGCCCGGTGACGGTGAAGGCCCCGGCCGGCACCGAGGTGGAGTCCGTGACGGCGGTCAGCCGACCGGGCGGCACCATCAAGGGCACCGGCCTGCTGGGTGGCGAGGTCACCGGTGTGCCGGCCTTCTGCGAGGTGACCATCACCATCTCCCACCCCGGCGCCGACGACCGCGCCACGGTGCGGACCTGGCTGCCCGAGCAGGGCTGGAACGGCCGCTTCCAGGGGCTCGGGGGCGCCGCCTACCGGGCCGGTGACAACGGTGTCGATCTGGCCACCGCGGTCAAGAACGGCTACGCGGCCACCACCACCGACGCCGGCGTCGGTGACGTCCTCGACACCAGCTGGGCACTGAACAGCGCGGGACAGGTCAACACCGCCCTGCTGAAGAACTTCGCCTCCCGCTCCCAGCACGAGGCGGCCGTGGTCGGCAAGCAGGTCGTCGGCGCGGTCTACGGCAGGAACGCCGCCTACTCCTACTTCACAGGCTGCTCCACCGGCGGACGCCAGGGCTACATGGAGGCCCAGCGCTTCCCCGACGACTACGACGGCATCCTCGCCGACGCGCCCGCCATCAGCTGGGCCGAGTACGAGGTCGCCACCCTGTGGCCGCAGGTCGTCATGAACAACGAGAAGACCTACCCCACCGGTTGTGAGCTCGACGCCTTCACCAACGCCGCCGTCAAGGCCTGCGACCCGCTCGACGGCGCCAAGGACGGCCTCGTCAACGACGCCTCCCGGTGCGACTTCGACCCGCGGCGGCTGATCGGCACCAAGGTCGTGTGCAACGGCGAGGAGCTGACCATCACGGCGGCCGGCCGTGGTGCGCAAGATCTGGGACGGCCCGCGCACCACCACCGGCAAGAAGCTCTGGCCCGGTGTCCCGGTCGGCGCCGATCTGAAGGGCCTGGCCTCCAGCGCGCCCGGCACCGACGGTGTCATCAAGGGCGCTCCCTTCCCGGTGCCCGCGGCCTGGCTGTCGTACTGGGTGAAGAAGGACCCGTCCTTCGACCTCTCCACGGTCACCTACAGCCAGTTCACCCAGCTGTTCCAGCAGTCCCGGGCCGAGTACGACGAGGTCATCGGTACGGCCGACCCGGACCTGTCCGCCTTCCGCAAGTCCGGCGGCAAGCTCCTGACGTGGCATGGGCAGGCCGACGAGTTCATCCCGACCCGAGGCACCGTGGACTACCGCGAGCAGGTCGAGCGGAAGATGGGCGGCGCCAAGAAGGTCGACGACTTCTACCGCCTCTTCCTCGCCCCCGGCACCAACCACTGCGGCCTCAACGGCCAGGACGGCTCGGCCGACGGCCTCGCCGCCCTGACCGCCTGGGTCGAGCACGGCAAGGCGCCCAAGACGCTGCCCGCCACCCTCGTCAACGCCGACGGCGAGCAGGTCGCCCGCAACCTGTGCAGCTACCCCAAGGTGTCCCGCTACCAGGGCTACGGCGACCCGGACGCCGCCGCCAGTTTCCGCTGCGTCTCCCCGTCCTGGCGCTGACCGGGTCGTCGACGCCCCCTGACCTGAGAAAGGCCGAACCATCATGAGCACGCAGACCACGACGCCGACGGACCCGGCGCCGGCCGAGAGCCGCTCCTCCCTGCTGAGGCTGTACCTGGGCCGTGGCGTCCTCGCCGTGGCGTGGGCCCTGGCTTTCGCCGGAGCCCACGAGGACGTCGACGCCGTGGCGATCACCCTGCTGGTGGTCTACCCGCTGATCGACGCGGTGTCCTCACTCATCGACCACCGCGCCCTCCCCGACGGCTCGGAGCGCCGGATCACGGCGTTCAACGGCGTGCTGAGCACGCTCGCGGCCGTCGCGGTCGGCATCGCCGGGGCCGGCGGCGTGGTGCCGGTGCTCCATGTGTTCGGCACCTGGGCCGTCGTCTCCGGCGCCGCCCAGGTGATCGTCGGGCTCCAGCGGCGCGGCCCCGAGCTGGGCAAGCAGTGGCCGATGCTGATCGCGGGCGGACTGTCCTTCCTCGTCGGCGTCTTCTACAACATCCAGGCCGCGGGCGACGAGCCCTCGCTCGACGTGCTGTCCGTCTACGCCACGGGCGGTGGGGTGTTCTTCATCGCCCAGGCCGCCCTGCTCGGCTGGAAGACCCGCCAACTGCGCACCCGTACCGTCTGACCGCAGTACCCCTTCTGGTGCCGTCCCGGCCCGCGCCCCGTGGCGAGGGCCGGGACTTCCTGTTGTGCGGGGCCGGTGCCACGGCGGTCAGACGCGGCGGTAGCGCACCGGAAGGGACCGCACGCCGCGGATGATGCCGGAGCCGATCCACTCCAACGAGTCCACCGGCACGGCGAGTTCCAGCTCCGGGACGCGGGACAGCAGGGTCCGCAGGGCGATGGCGGCCTCCAGCCGGGCCAGCGGGGCGCCCAGGCAGTGATGGATGCCGTGTCCGAAGGCCAGATGGCGGGCGCCGGGCCGGGTCACGTCGAGAACGGCGGGGTCGGTGTCGTCGGCCTGCGGGGCGTCGTGTCCGGCCGAGCCGAGCGCCACGACGACGATGCCTCCCCGCGGGATGCGCACTCCGCCCAGTTCCAGGTCATGGGCCGCGTAACGGCTCGTGGACCGCTCGACGGAGGTGTCGTTGCGCAGGAACTCCTCCACCGCCGAGGGCATCAGCTCCGGCCGCTCGCGCAAGAGCCCTAGTTGGTCGGGGCGTTGCAGCAGCGCCAGTGTGGCATTGCCGAGCAGGTTCACCGTGCTCTCGTGGCCCGCGACGACGAGCATCAGGGCGGTGCCCACCAGTTCCTCCTCGGACAGCCGGCCGTCCTGCTCGTCGCGGACGCCGACCAGGGCGGACAGCAGGTCGTGCTGGGGGGCACGCCGTTTGTCCGCGATCAGGTCGGCCAGCAGTCCGTGCAGTCCGGCCAGCGCGGATCGGTGCTCGGGAGAGGTGACCTGGAGGGCGTGGCTCGACCAGCGGCGGAAGTCCGCGTGGCACTGCTCGGGGATGCCGAGGAGTTCGGCGATCACGGTGGCGGGCAGCGGCGCGTGGAACGCCTCGACGAGGTCGGTCTCGCCGATTTGCGGCAGGGCGTCGAGCAGTTCGTGTGCGATCTGTTCGATGCGCGGGGCGAGTTCCGCCGTGCGGCGCGCGGCGAAGGCGGCCGAGGCCAGTCGGCGCAGGCGGCCGTGCTCGGGCGGATCGGCCTCGAGCATTTGCGCGCCCAGCCCCACGGACGGCTTGTTGAGGACGTATCCGGCGGCGGCCAGGGCCTCGGCGGCGGGCGTGGAGTCCTTGAGGAGGCCCGGGTGTGTGAGAGCCTCCCGGGCCAGGTCGTAACCGACGACCACCCAGCCGCGCAGACCGAGGTGGAAGTGGGCCGGGTGGATGGGGCCGAGTTCGCGCAGCCGGGCGTATTGAGCGGGGGCGTCCGCCTTGAAGGCCGGACCCAGGTTCACCCTGCCGTCCTCGTACAGGCACTGCTCGTGGAGGCTCATGGGACCTCTCTTCCGTTGTGGCGTTCTCGTGGTGTCCGGGGACGGCCGGGCGGCCTCCCGGGCTGTTCGTCATGGCAACGAGCGCGGCCCGGTGAGGAGTTCGGGCCCTACGGAAACGAGTCCGGAAAACGCCTCAGGGGCATGCGCGGTGCGCATGCCCCTGAGGCGTTTTCGCCAGGCTTCAGCTGTTGCTGTTGAAGAGGGTCAGCACGCGCAGCACCTCCAAGTAGATCCACACCAGCGTCATGGTGAGCCCGAAAGCCGCGAGCCAGGCCTCCTCGCGCGGGGCGCCGTAGGCGACGGCATCCTCGACCTGCTTGAAGTCCAGGGCGAGGAAGGCCGCGCCGAGCACGATGCCGAGAAGACCGAAGGCGATGCCGAGGCCGCCGCTGTGGAAGCCGAGCCCGTTGCCCGCGCCGAACGCGGAGAAGAGCAGGTCGGCGAAGAGCAGCAGCAGGAATCCGGTCGCGGCCGCGAGGACGAAGCCGGTGAACCGCCGGGTGACCCGGATCCAGCGCATCCGGTACGCGACGAGCGTCCCCGCGGAGACCGCCAGGGTGCCGAGTACCGCCTGGGCGACCACGCCCGGCGATAGGTAGGTCGAGACCGTGCTGGACAGCACTCCCAGGAAGACGCCCTCGAGCGCCGCGTATCCCAGGATCAGGCCCGGAGCCGGCGCCCGCCGGAACGCCTGGATCACGGACAGCACCGCAGCGGCGAGACCGGCGCCCAGGGCGATGCCGTAGGACCGGCCGATGTTCGCCTCGTCGACGGGTAGCAGGAGCCAGGACAGTACGGCGGTCAGGGTTACGGCGCCGAGGGTCGTCGCGGTGCGGACGACGACGTCGTCCATGGTCACCGGGGTCGAGGCCGGTCGAGCCGGTCGAGCCGGTCGATGGGGTCGGCAGACCGGTGGCGGCGGGGGAGGCGTATGGATGCCGGGCGGTCACTCCGACGGTGCTCCCGGCCCGTCGAGCAGCTCCATGAGGAAGCCGTCCCAGTTCAGACCGTCCATCTCCGCCTCGGCCGAGACGATCCGGTAGGTGGCGTCGAGCCACTGCGCCAGCGCCTCGGTGGGCACCTCGAACAGTGCCTCCACCTCCTCGGACTCGAGCAGCAGCCACGACGAGGGCCGCACCCCGGGCAGCGTCGGCCACATCCGCACGTCGCCCGAGCCGCTCATCGACGACACCCCGCGGTGCAGGAGTTCACGGCCGATGTGCCAGATGAGACCGGGCCCTCGTCCGGGCAGGAACTCGACCGTGATGACCGACGCCATGTCCGGGTCGAAACGGAACTTCGCCCGCATCGGAAGCCGCGTGAACTCGTCGAGCATCTGATCGACGTCCAGCAGCAGCGACGGCACGAGCTCGGACGACGAGCGTGCCCGCAGTGGTGAGTGGTCACGTTGCATGACAGGGGGTTCCCCTCCGTAGGGCGAATTCTGTGACTCTCACTCTTCGCCTGGAACGGAACCCGCACATCGGTCACTTGACGGTCAAAGGGTGGGACCGCGCGCGGTGTCCGAGGCCGCCGGGATCCGCCGTACGGACTGCCGGGGAGCCGTCGTAAGTCAATGTGCTGTGGGGCCGGGTGGCGGGGCTGGTGGTGCCCAGTCGCCCGGCGGAAGGTCACTTGCCCTGGAGGGGGCCCGCGAAGGACTTGCGCAAGGACGCGGGGGCGGCGAGGGGGAGCAGGGCGGCGAGCATCTTGCCCTTCAGGGTGGCCGGCTGCCGCGTCAGCTCGACGTCGACCCGGGTGCCGTCGCCCTCGGGGGTCATCCGGAACACCCAGCCGCCGCCGGGCCCGAAGAGCTTGGAGTCCAGGGTGGTGATGGTGACCGTGTCACCGGCCGGTTCCCACTCGTAGCGGGCCCGCTCCCAGGCGGCGGCGGTGCCCTCGGTCACCTCGGCCCAGGTGTCGCCGAGTTCGTGCACCTCGAAGTGCTCGGCGTCGATCGTGGGCCAGGACGCCGCGCGCGAGGGACTGAAGTCCGTCAGCACCGCCAGCACGTCCTTCTGGCTGAGCCGGGAGACGAGATCGAACCGTACGACTGTCATGGGTCTTCCTCACGCGAAATAACTGCTCTGACTGGTGACGCGAGGTTCGCAGGAATGGGCGTCACCTGTCAAGGCGGTTATTTCTTACTGGGGCTCTCACACCCAGGTGTCGAGCCACATTCTCGACTTCCAGTCGGTGTACGGGATCGTCTGGCCGGTGTAGATCGGGAAGAAGTAGATGAAGTTCCAGGCGATGAGCAGAACCAGCACGCCCGCCGCGGCGACGCCCACGGTACGGCGAGTGTCGGACGCGCCCTCCGGACTCGCCAAGGCCCCCAGCGCCATCGTCACGGCCAGGCACAGGTACGGCACGAAGACGACCGCGTAGAAGGAGAAGATGGTGCGGTCCTGGTAGAGGAACCACGGCAGATAGCCGGCACCCACCGCACACAGCACCGCGCCGGCGCGCCAGTCGCGGCGCAGCGCCCAGCGGAAGAGCAGGTACACGAGGGCGGCACAGGCCGACCACCACAGCAGCGGAGTGCCGAGAGCGAGGACTGTCTGCGAGCAGTCGGCCGCCGTGTGACAGCCGTCCTGTCCGGGTTTCGGAGACTCGTAGTGGAAGAGCACGGGCCGGCCCTGGACCAGCCAGCTCCACGGGTTCGACTCGTAGGTGTGCGCGGAGTGCAGCCCGACATTGAACTCGTAGACCCCGTGCTCGTAATGCCACAGGCTGCGCAGCGACCCGGGTATCCAGGACCACGTGCCGCCGCGGCCGTCGGCCCAATGGCGGCCGTAGCCGTCGTCCGAGAGGAACCAGCCGGTCCATGTCGCCAGATAGGTCAGCGCGGCGACCGGAACCAGGGAGAGCACCGACCAGCCGAAGTCCTTGCGCAGCACGGCCCGGTACGGCCGGCGAGCCCCGGCGACGCGGCGGGCACCGACGTCCCAGAGCAGGGTCATGACGACGAAGAAGGCGAGGACGTACAGGCCGTTCCATTTGCTGGAGGCCGCAAGTCCCAGGCAGACACCGGCGGCGAGCCGCCAGGGACGGAGCCCCATCCTGGCGCGGTCACCGGTGTGTGCGTTCGGCCGGACACCACCGTCCGCGCCGACCGGCAGAGCCGCCGCGAGTCGGGCCCGGGCATGGTCCCGGTCGATCAGCAGGCATCCGAAGGCGGCCAGGACGAAGAACATCACGACGAGGTCCAGCAGCGCGGTACGGCTCATCACCACGTGCAGACCGTCCATGGCCAGCAACGCACCGGCCAGGCAGCCCAGAAACGTCGACCGGAACAGGCGGCGGCCTATTCGGCACAGCATGAGCACCGAGAGGGTGCCCAGAGCGGCCGTCATGAAGCGCCAGCCGAACGGGTCCAGGCCGAACATCGACTCACCGAGGGCGATCACCCACTTGCCCGTCGGCGGGTGCGCGACGAAGGCTCCGGGGTCGGAGAGCGAGATGACCTGAGGGTCGGCGAGGATCTGCGGGTCGGCGATCTTGCGGTCCGGCCAGGTGCCCTCGTAGCCGAGCCGCAACATGGACCAGGCGTCCTTCGCGTAATACGTCTCGTCGAACATGACGGCCCGCGGCCGGCCGAGGTGCCAGAAGCGGATGGCTCCGGCCAGCACGGCGACGAGTACCGGCCCCAGCCACTCCATCACCTTCGCGAGGCGGTACGCCTGCCCCGGCCCGACACGTGTGAACTCCCACAGGCGCGCGGGTGGCTTCGGGAAGGGCGGAACAAGACGCTCGCGAACCCCGGCGCCGGGGCGTGCCACGTAACCGAACCGGCGAAGACGTTCCTGCCAGGTTCTGGGCGCCGTTGTCGGACGGGTCTCGTCGAGGACGGGGAAACCTGTCGTGTTGCTACTCGTCACCGGGCGACCTTAAACGTCGTGTCGGCCGGTGCGTCGCCGGTGGCCGAAAGAAGGCCATGGTCCCGGAGGTGTACGGCAGTTGAGGCCCGCGCCTCACACCGGATCCCGCCGGTGCAGCACGTCCCGCAGCGCCACCCGGGACGCGATGCCGAGCTTGGGTAGATCTGGTACAGGTGCGCCCCGACCGTGCGGTGCGAGCAGCATCGCTTGTACCTTGGGGAACTGGGTGCCGAGCATGTCGGTGACGGTGTCCAGCTGGGTGCGCACGAGGCCGGCGGTGGGCTGGGTGAAGATGGTGCGGATCGTCGCGGCGACCATTTCACCGGAATCCTTGTCGATCACGCTGAAGACGTTGCGCAGGAAATGAAGGTGTGACCTTGGGGCGCCCCTTCGTCGTGGCATCCGCGGCCGCGCTCTCGGCCCGGGTGTACATCGCCACCCCGTACGCGTTCGCCGCAGTCGTCGGATACGGCTCCGCATGCTTCGGCGTGGTCACCCAGGTCGCGGGTCAGCGGGGCTGGAGGCATGCGCCGTGGTTGTCGGGTTATGGGCAGGTGGTGACAGTGTCGCCGGGGCCGGTGGAGCACACGTCGGTGCCGGGTCCGCCGTTGATGTTGTCGGCGCCGTTGCCGCCGTTGAGGGTGTCGTCGCCGGTTTCACCGTTGAGGGTGTCGTCGCCGTTGCCGCCGCTGAGGGTGTCGTTGCCGGGTCCGCCGTTGAGGGTGTCGTTGCCGTTGCCGCCGCTGGCCGTGTCGTTTCCGGATCCGCCGTAGACGGTGTCGTTGCCGTTGGCAGCGTTGATGTTGTCGTTGCCGCCGAAGGCGCAGATCACGTCGTTGCCGGCCGTGCCCATGAGGTTGTTGGCGCTGCTGGTGCCGAGGATCGTGCAGCCGTGGGCGTTGTTCACGGTGGTGGTGGCGCTGTCGGTGTCGTTGCCCGGTGTGGGGTCGGTCTCGGTGGCGTCGGCGGTGGCGGTGTCGGTGAGGGTGCCGGTGGCGGTGGGTTCGACCACGACGGTCACGGTCGCCGCGGCGCCGGCAGCGAGGGAGCCCAGGGCACAACTGGCACTGGCGGCTGTGGTGGTGCAGGTGCCCTGGCTGGGCGTGGCCGACGCCAGGGTGCCGGGGCCGGTGAGGGTGTCGGTCAGCGTGACGCCGGTGGCCGCGTCGGTGGCACTGGTGTTGGTCACCGTCACGGTGTAGGAGGCTTGGTCGCCCAGGCTGACGGTGGCCGGCCCGGTCTTGGTGACCGACAGGTCCGGCCCCGCCTGGGCGACCTGGTAGCGGGCCAGCGCGAAGTCGGTGTTTCCGCTCACGCTTCTGCCGCCGGCGGCAACGAGCTTGCCGTCGCCCTGCACCGCCACCCCGGCAGCCGAGTCGAAGCTGCCACCGAAGTCGGTGGTCGCCCTGCCGTCGGCGTGGAAGGTGGTGTCCAGGCTGCCGTCGGTGGGGTTGTAGCGGGCGAGCGCGAAGTCGACGGTGCCGGCCGTGTTGCTCCGGCGGCGGCGACGATCTTGCCGTCGGACTGCAAGGCCACCGCCGAGGCGGTGTCCACGCCGACGAAGTCGGTGGACACTCTGCCGTCGGTGTCGAAGGTGGCGTCCAGGCTGCCGTCGTCGGTGTCATAGCGGGCCAGCGCGAAGTTGTTCCCGGTCAAGTTGCTGCGGCCGGCGGCCACGATGTTGCCGTCGGGCTGGACCGCCACCCCGAAAGCCTCGTCGATGCCGCCGAAGTCGGTGGTCACTCTGCCGTCGGTGTCGAATGTGGTGTCCAGGCTGCCGTCGGGGTTGTAACGGGCCAGCGCGAAGTTGCCGCCCGCAGGGCCGACGGCGACGATCTTGCCGTCGGCGGGCTGCACCACTACTCCGGAGGCCTGGTCGAAGCCGCCGAAGTCGGTGGTCACTCTGCCGTCGGTGTCGAAGGTGGGATCCAGGTCGCCCGGCGCCGCCAGCGCCGTCCCGGGGCAGAACAACACGAGCGCCGCGCCCGCGGCCGCCGCCCCGACCCGGCCGTTCCTCGACCGCCGCCGGCCTACATCCCCTCTCGTGCGTCGTACGAACCTGAAGAGCGGATCCGGAAGAAGCCTGGAGATGGCCATTCAAGCTACCTTTCGCCTTCGTGCCGCCCCTCAGATCGCCCCGGCGACGGCTTGTGTCGCGGGTGGCTCGTGCACCCGCTCGCGGCAGGTCCCAGAAGGTCGGCACATGCCGACCCAGGACGCTCACCACCACAGCCTTTCCGCGCGATCCCGGTGGCGCTGCACGGGTTCGGCCAAGCGGTACACGGCAGTACCTGATCAGCCGTCACCCCGTAGCCTCCAAGAACCGCCGAGCACCTCGGACAGCCGCCCACGTGGCCGCCTCGCGACTCACGGACGCACCGCCGCACGTGCCGGAGCGACTCGGCGTGCGCCTCGATCCAGTACTGCCCCGGAGGCTGATGCCCTCGGACGCGACGATCCGCCGGCTGCTCCCCGCATCGACGGTGATGCCCTGGACCAGACGGTGGGCGGATGGCTCGCCGACCGTCGGCCCGAGAGCTCTCGGCTGCGCGGACTGTCCGTGGACGGCAAGTCCCTGCGAGGAGCGGCCAACGCCCAGGGGTGGAGGATCCACCTACTTGCTGCAGTGGAGCACTCCACCGGGCTGGTCCTGGCCCAGCTCGACGTCGGCAAGAGGACCGGCGAGGTCACCCGCTTCCACTGCTGCTCGACACCGTCGCCGACCTGGCCGCAACCGTGGTCACCAGCGACGCCCTTCCTACGCAACGCGAGCACGCCGCCTACCTCCTGGGCCGCGGGGCCCACTGCATCGCGATCGTCCAGGGCAGCCAGCACAAGCTGCGCAAGCAGCTGAAGTCCCTTCCCTGGAAGGGCATCCCGTTCCAGGGCTGCGCGCGGGGGCACCGGCCACGGCCGCGCGGAGATCCGCCGGATCAAGGTCGCCACCGTGAACAACGTGCTCTTGCCCGGCGCCCGCCAGGCCGTCGAGATCAAGCGCCGCCGCACCGACCGCGAGACCGGCATCACGACCGTCTACGCGGTCGTCAGCCTGACTGCCGAGCAGGCCACCCTCCTCCAACTCGCGAGACTGATCTGCGACCACTGGAAGATCGAGGCCCTGCACCACGTCCGCGACATCACCTTCGCCGAGGACGCCTCCCAGCTGCGGACCGGCAACGCACCCCGCGCGATGGCGGCTTGGCCCAACCTCGCCGTCGGTGCCCTCCGGCCGAGCGGCGTCAAGAACGTCGCCTCCGGCCTCCGTCGCAACGCACGCGAGGCCCGCCGACCCCTCGCACTCCTCGGCCTCGCGTGATCACCAAACGGGCGCCCGCCGACTACGCCGAAGCCCTGGGGGCCGGGTCGCCGCTGCCACCGCTCACCACGTGACACGCCGGCAGGGCCGCGCGCGGCAGCGGCAACCGACTGCCCGACACGACGGCGCGCCGTGCACGCACTCTCGGACCTGTCCCTTTGTCAGCCTTGTCCGTGCAGCAGATCAAGCAGCATGTCGATCCGCGGGGTCACCTCGATCCAGCCCTCAGGGCCGAGGTAGATCACCCGCGGGCTCTCCGCGTGCTCCCGGTAGTCCAGCGCGATGGGCATCTCGGCGCCGAGATCACCGATCAGGACTGCCTGGCGGGGACTGACGCCAAGGCTTGTCGCAGACGCGTCTCCAAAGACGTCTTGCAGAGCGGACTGCTGGAATGACCTGTTCTGCCGTGTCATCGACGGCAGGTCGTAGAACATCGGGCCGTCCGGCTCGTCGCCGAAGACGCGTCGGAGGACCTCCGCGTCCTTCGGGCGCGTCCACGATCCGTCCTCGATCGCGTCTGCCAGAGGTTTGGGAAGGGCCAGTCCGCCGATCTCTACCGTGCTGCTGGCTTCCCCCGGTCCGCCGACTGCTGCCGTGCCGTCGCCCTTGCTCATTCGCTCACTCTCGTCCCCGTGATACGCCCGATCTCGTCCTTGATCGACTGCCGGTGTTCCGTTGGGACCGCCGATCACCGAAGCTCACTTTCCTTTTCCTTCGCGGCCATGCTTACCGGCCGGGAGTGCGGCTGCCGGACTGGCTCGGTGCCATCGGGCAAAACGAGCTGCCCAGCCTGCACACTCTTACCGCCGGCATCGACCGAGACCGTGACGCCGTCTTCGCCGACCTCACCCTGGCCTGGAACTCGGGCGCCGTCGAAGGCCACGTCAACGGGATGAACATGCTCAAGCGCCAGATGCTGGGCCGCGCTGGAGACGCTGCCGGGTGTGCTGGGGGGGCCACATGCAGCTCCTCATCCCCGAGATCGAGCAGGCCGCCGCGCGGCTGCCCGGGGACGGCGTGCCCCGTTGCGTTGCGCTCGCCTGTGTCCGCGAGGCCCGCGGCACGGTTGCGGCCGACGAGCGGCACACCCGCTGAGGGGCCACGGCGACGGCTCAGCTGCCGGCCCAGGTGTGCAGCAGGCGTGCCGTCTGTGCGACGCCCACCGTGCCGGCTGCGGTATCGCGGACCAGGGCCACGGCGTCTTTGGGCTGATAGGTCAGACGGTGACCGTTGAGGGCGAGGTACGCCTCGCACGAGTGCCAGGCAAAGGCCTCGTTGGAGTGTTCCAGTGGGGGCAGCTTCACCAGTGTCTGAAGCAATGCCGCGGCCCGCAGGTACGCCGACCCGTAGATGTCACGGCCCATCGCGTGCGCATTGACACGCCCCACCGCCGCAAAGAGCGGCCCGTAGTCATCGAATTGGGGATCACCGTCGAGGAGCCCGGCCGCATGCAGCAGGAACGGCACATCCAAGGGCACTGGCTGCTCAGCATGGGGCTGGTTCACGCGGCGTGACCCTGCTCCCCGGACTCAAGTGCCTGCCGCGCCTGCCGCTCGGCCTCCCGCTGTGCCGCTGAAGGGTCGACGATGCTCGGCTCGGCCGCGAACGCCGGGCCGGCGAAGGTCATCGAGTCCCGGAAGGCCGTGAGGAAGGCTTCCTCTACGGCGGTCGCCCGGGCGTAGGCCGCGGAGAGGATGTACTCCTGCATGCTGACCCCTTCCTTCTTGGCGGCGGCCTCGATGGCGGCCCGCTGCTCGGGGTCCGGGAAGCGCAGGTTCATAGCCTTCGGTGAACTCGACATGGTACCGACGGTACCAGTGGTACCGATCCGCTGTCACACCGCGGCCCTGGCCTGGGAAGCCGCCCCGCAAGGAGACGGCGCCGAGCGGGTCGCTCCGGCTCGCGTCAATGGCGCCGTCGGGCCGGTTGCAGAAGGGGATGAACGCCCGGCGCCAGCGGGGATGGCAGTCCGTCCAGTGGCCGGGCTCGATCGGATGGCCGACGATCATGGTGCTCCGGTGGGGGAGTCTGCTGCTGTTGTCGGGGGCCTAGCTGGAACCGTGAGCACGTCTGGGCGCAGTCCCATGGTGGCTTCGGTACCTGGGCCGGTCCGGGCACTGACCTGCACCATCTGCACCCGGAGGACGTGTCGGTCGACAGCGTCCGCGGTAACGAGGACTTCGACATCGGCGGCAGCAGCTTCACCAACTCCGGTGGCAGCCTGACCGACTCCAACCCCTTTCGGGCCCCGCGACGCCGTCAAGGGCGACGTGGCCCGCATGATCCTCTGCATGGCCGTCCGCTACGAGGGCGACGACAGCTGGCCGAACCTGGAGCCCAACGACGCGGTCACCAACCGGAGCGTGCCATGCCACGGCCGGCTCTCGGTCCTGAAGGCATGGAACGACGAGGACCCGCCGGACGCCTTCGAGGAGCGCCGCAACCAGCTCATCCACACCAACTACCAGGGCAACCGGAACCCGTTCATCGACCACCCGGAATGGGTCGGGGCGATCTGGTGGATCCACGCACAGGGCGGGTCGGGCGCCCCGGTTCCACTCGGCCCCGGCCCGCCTCACCACCTGCCCCGCGGCTCGAAGAGAGCGGGGATGTCGTGCGTTGCCGCTCAACGACCGGATGAAGGACGGGGATTGATTTCTTCCGCCCTCTGGTCCGGACAGAATGAGCGGCTATGACTTCTCTCGTTTCCATCCGCGGGCTGTTGCCTCCGCACCGCTACGCCCAGAGCGAGTTCGCGGACGCGGCACTGGCCCACCGGCCAGACCCTTTCCCGGCCGGGCCGAAGACGGTGAGTCATGCCGCGGCACGCCGGATGTTCGCCAACTCCGGCGTGCAACACCGTCATACGGTCCAGCCCTTGACCGACTCCTTCCGCCTGACCTCCGCGGCACGAGCGAGTCGGCTGCAGCGCGAGAAGATCGTCGAGTACGGTGCCGCCGCGCTGACAGACGCGCTCACGGACGCCGGTCTGCGCCCGAACGAGGTGGATCTCTTGGTGACCACGTCGTGCATGGCCATCGGCTCCCCGCCCTGGGACCTTGACGTGGCTCGACTGGCCGGGCTCCGCAGCGATGTGCAACGACTGCCGCTGCTCGAGATGGGCTGCGCCGGAGGCGTGGCGCTGGTAGCCCGCATGCATCAGCATCTGAAGGGCAACCTGGGGCAGATCGCCGTCGGTGTCGCCTCCGAGGCGCCGACCGTGATGGCCGGGCAGAGCACCAAAGCCTTCAGCCGACTCGTCGAATGGGCGCTCTTCGGCGATGGCAGCGCAGCGGTCGTGATGACCGGCGCCGATCGCTGCGTCCCAGCGGCCCGCTCGCCGCGCGTCGTCGACGCCATGAGCATGCTGCTGCCCGACTCCTCCGGCTTCACGGGCTGGAGGGTCGCCGAAGACGGCATCGAGACCTTCCTCGGCCCCGGGCTGCCCGCCCTGGTGGAGACCTTCGCGCCCCCGGCCGTGGAACGCCTGCTGTCCCGTCACCAGTTGACGGTCGACGACGTCGGCGTATGGGTCTGCCATCCCGGAAGCGCCCTGGTCATCGACGGGTTCGGCAAAGGGCTGTCCCTCGCGGACGACACCATGGCCCTGTCCCGGTCGGTACTCGCGCGCAACGGGAACATCTTCTCCGCCGGCACCCTGCACATACTGGCCGACGCCATCAAGACCGCGTCCCCGGCGGGTGACTGGGGCGTGGTGGCGGCCTTCGGGCCCGGCATCGTCGCCGAACTCGTGCTGCTGCGCTGGGACGGAAGGTGATACTCAGCCGGGGTGTGTCGGCGCGAACATCCGCAGCACCGCCGGGAGTACGACCACCGAGGGGCCCGGTGCCGCGAGCGCCTTCGCCAGGTCCGCCTCCAGCGTCGAAGGCGTGGTCCGCACTCCCGGAACGCCGAAGGACTCGGCCGGCGCCACATGGTCCGGGCGGGTCAGCTCGGTGGCCGTGGCCTGGCCGAAGGTGTCCGTCATGTACTCGCGCAGGATGCTGTAGCCGCCGTCGTCGACGATCAGCCAGGTGACGTTCAGGTCGTACTGGCGGGCAGTCGCCAGCTCCGCGATGGCGTGCGGGGAAAATCCCGTTGAGTTGAGCGCGTAGGCGGTTGATGGACCGCGTCCGCGCCCGCGGGTCTGGTTGTTCGGTGTTTCGCTCGCCTCGTTTTCGTAACAGAGTGTGCCTTTGTCGGGGCGGAGAGTTGTCGGGAGTTTAGTGTGATCGATGCTGCGGCCGACAGTTCGGGGCTTTTTGGGGGTCGGGGGCGGCACGAGGATCTGGTTTGGGTGCGGGGCGGAGCTCCCGCGTGAGTTGGGGGGTGTAGGGCTGTGGACTGGTTGAACGATGTCCCGGGGCTGGCGGCGTTCTGCGGGACGACGGTGCTTGCGGCGGCGCTGAATCACGGCTACAACGCCGGGGTGCTCCGGTTCACCCGGTGTCTGGGCCGGGGTGACACCGGGCGCGAGAGTGAGGTGGAGGCGAGCTGGGAGGAGACGCTGGCCGCACTGGACGCAGCATCGGACGATGATGAGCGCGAGCGGGTGCGTGCGGAGCACGCGCGGAGGTGGACGGCGGAGTTCGCCGGGATGCTGCAGCGGATGGAACCCGCCGAGCGGGGCCGGGTGGCTGCTGAAGCGCGGGCGCTGGCGCGGGAGTTCGCCATCGGCGGCGGGTCGGCAGGGGCGGGCGTGGCCAACCATTTCCATGGTGGATCCCCTGTGGTCGTGAACGGCGCGCACGGCCGTGCGGTGGTCAACTTCGGGACGGCCGGGTGATCAACAACTTCTTCAGGCCCGCGGTCGTGCTGAACGGCCAGGGCAGTCATGCCGAGATTCACTACACGAGCGTCACGATCACCGAGAGCGGGCTGGATGAGGCCGCCAACCAGCTGGCTGATGCGGTAGCCGGGCACTGGAACCGGGAGGCGGGCAGCCGGCGGCTGCTCAAGAGCCAGGTGCCCGTGCACTGGAGGGTGAGCCGGCACCGGCTCACGACCCGGGTCGCCGCTGCCACGGCCGAGCGGGGCTCGCCGAGGTTCCCGCCGCTGCCCGGTCTCGCTCCGGTGACCGAGGAGAGTCTGCGCGCGGGCGGCAGCCTGGCCGATCTGCACCGGGTGTACGGGGGCCTGGCCTCGGGGCGTGTGATGATCGTCGGGCCAGCTGCGGCGGGCAAGACGTCGGCCGCGGTCGTGCTGCTGCGCGCTGCGCTGGAGCACCGCGCGGAGCCGGCGAGCATGCCGTACAGGTCAGGGATCCCGGTACCGGTACTGGTGACGCTGGACGGCTGGGCGCCGGACGACGCCAAGAGGGACGTGGTCGACTGGGCGGTCGAGCGGCTGTCCAGCATGCACAAGGGGCACAGGTATCTCCGCCCGTTACTGGACACCGGCCGGATCGCGTTGTTTGTCGACGGTTTCGACGAGGTCGGTGAGGAGGTACGGGCCCTGGCGGTGGCCGCGTTGGAGTCCGCCCCGTTCCGTGTCGTCCTGATCTCCCGCACCGAGGAGGCCGCGCACACGGCCGAGCGGGAGCTGCCGGCAGGCGCCGTGGCCCTGGAGCTCGATCCGGTGCGGCCCGCCGACGCCGCCGAGTACCTCCTGGACTCGCTGGACGACCCGGCTCCCGCGGCTTGGCAGAAGCTTGTCCGGCAGCTGCTGGAGGAGCCGGACAGCGCGGTGGCCCGTGCCCTGGCCGATCCCCTCACGGTGAGCCTGCTGGCGGAGGTCTACGCGCCCCACGGGCCGGTCGAGGAGGTGCTCGGCCTGGCCGACGCCGATGCCATCCGGGACCACCTGCTCGATCACGCGGTCGCTGCGGCCTACACCAGGAAGCCGCGGCCCCGTGGGTGCCGCCCCTACGCCCCCGAGACGGCCGAACGGACGCTGCGGTATCTCGCCACGAGGCTCACCGAGGAGGACACCACGGTCCTGTGCTGGTGGCGGATTCCGTCCTGGCCGGGGCAGCGGTCACGGGCGTGGTTCACGGGGACCGCTGTCACCGTGGTCTACCTGACGGTCGTCGTCCTCGCACTGACAGCGTGGATCGGACCGTTGTGGGCCGCGGGCGCCGCCCTGATGGGGTGGACCCTGGGCACTGTCGATGCTGGCATCCGCATGTCCCGGCTCCACCATGAGCAGCAGCTGACCAGCGCTGGCTGGCGGGATGTCCTGCCCGTCCTGGCGGTCTTGGGCGGTCTGTTCGACTGGATCGTGGTGAGTGGGGTGGCCTGGTTCGGGCTGCGTTTCGCCGGGTATCCGCAGAACCTGCTGTGGTGCTGCCTGCTGGGGCTGCCGTTCGGATTCGGCGGCATGCTGATGCGGGGGCGTGCCGCCGACCTGGTGGCCAGGACCATCGTGGCACCCTTCCCGTTGGCACGCCGTGCACGTGAATGGATCCCCGAGCTGGAGACCGCGACGAGGGTGCTGGGTCCCAGGGACGTCTGGCGCCATCACACGCGCATGCTGTTCCCCCTCGGACTGCTGGCCGGGGGCGCCGTGGGCCTGTACGCGGGGGTGCTGGCGGCGACTTCGAACGGAGCGGGATTCGGTCTCGCCCTCGGCGTTGCTGTAGGCATCGGCCATGCCCTCATGGCCGGCGTTCTCAGCAATGCGGCCATCGCCACCGCCCTCACCGGTGTACAGCTCTCCGTCCGCGAGGGCACACCCCTGCGCCTGATGGCCTTCCTGGACGATGCGCACCGGCGTGGTCTGCTGCGGGCGAGCGGGCCCGCGTACGAGTTCCGGCATGTACGGCTCCAGGAGCGGCTGGCCCGCCGGCCGCAGTGATCAGGTGGGTGCCGCGTCCTGCCGGGCCTGCCTGGGTGTTCGCGCCGGGTGTGCATGGCGTCGCTGGTCACGACGGCGCCTGCCGGGTCGGCGACGGTGTCCGGCAGTGGCTGGATGCAGGTGATCTCGTTCGTCTTCTCGCCGACACCGGCCGGCTGGAGAACGGAAGAGCGCCCTTGGCCCTTTTGAGGGCTCTGGCCGCAGTACCGTGAACCCTCAGGTCAGCGGCGGGACATGGAGATGTCGAGGGCTGTGTCCAGGGTTTTGTTGAGCGGGTAGTCCCACGCGCAGACGTATTCGACGGCCTGGCCGCCGGTGCCGGCGTTGGACCGGAGCAGCCCCAGCAGGCGGTTGTTCTCTTCCGGGGTGTCGGGTGGTGCCGCGGACGTCGTGGACGGCCGCTGCGAGTTCGTGGGCGTCGGACATCGGCCACCACTGGATGGCGTGGTGCGGCTGGACCCCGCGCTTGCGGCTGGTCGAGGCGCCGTAGGAAGACCAGACGTGCTCGCCGGCGGTCAGCATCGTGGCGGCGGCGGACATCTCGCCTTGGTGATGGGCGAGGCAGAGGCG
Organism: Streptomyces cinnabarinus; assembly: GCF_027270315.1. Classification (NCBI taxonomy): domain Bacteria; kingdom Bacillati; phylum Actinomycetota; class Actinomycetes; order Kitasatosporales; family Streptomycetaceae; genus Streptomyces; species Streptomyces cinnabarinus. The sequence continues at coordinate 9,476,070 of NZ_CP114413.1, forward strand.
CATCCGGTCGTCGTTGTCGGCCTTCTTGAACGGTGCGGCTGCTGAGGGCTTCTGATGTGTCGTTTCGCTCAGCGACGGCAAGTAAGGCGGTTGGTGGCTGCCGGGGCCGCAGGCGCCGGGGGTCCAGGGCAGTACACGGCCGCGGTCCCTCTGCGTGACTACGGGTGCGGCTTTTCGCCTTTCGCCGGCATGGCTGTGTATTTTTCGATGCGGCGTGCCCGGGTGTGGGTTTTCTTGGTGTCCTGGATCCGGTGCAGGATCGCGTGGAGGTTGTGCCGGTCGAGTGTCTGAAAGAACGCCACCGCGGCCGGGTCGGCGGTCAGGGCTGCCGTCAGGTCGTCCGGCACCGTGGCGGTCCTCGCGCCGTCGTAGGCCGCCGCCCGGCGGCCGTCTGCCGTGCGTTGGTCGGCTTCGGCCTGTCCCGGCGGACGCATCCGGCCCTGCTCGTTCAGGGCGGCTGCCTTGTCCCGGTTGGTTTTGGACCAGTTGCTGCGTGGCGTGCGCGGGGTGAACTGCTGGAGTCACCACTGGTCGTCGAAGGTGGCTTTCTGGCCGTCGGTCCAGCCGTGGCAGAGTAGTGCCGCGTCGAGTGCCTGGGCGTAGTCCAGCGCGGCGGTTGCGGGGCCCTTCTTGCGTAGCTTGAGCCGGATGCCGGGCGAGACGGCGTGGTTCTCGCCGAGCCAGGCCTGGAATGCCTCGGCGGATGCGAAGGCGACGGTCTCCACGTCCTGGGTCGCCCCGGCAGCGGACCGCACCCGGCCGATGGTCATGAGGCATTCCGGAGGCTTTTGAACAGTGATGCGGCCCGAAGGGTCATCGCTGCGCGCGGCCGTCATGGTGATGGCGGGTGTGGTTGCGATGCCGTGGGGTCATCCGTCGACGTCTGCGCAGATGGCGTAGGCGTCGAAGGCGCTGGCTCCGCTGCCTGTGTTCTTGACGACGACGATCCAGGCCTCGAAGTCCGCTCCTTGGGGGAACGATCTGAACGCCACCACTTCGGGGACGAACCCGAAGAAGCCGCCTCCGATGGCCTTCTTGCCCTCTGGGCAGTCCACGACTTCCTGGGCGACTCCTCCTGCGGCGACGGGAAGGTTGCTTTCGATGACGACTTGATACCCGGCGACCCCGTTCACTCCCGTAGCTCCCGTGGCGCCGGTCGCTCCCGTGGCTCCTGTGGCGCCGGTCGCTCCTGTGGCTCCGGTGAGCCCGGCCGTGCCGTCCTCACCGGCCGCTCCTGTCGGGCCTGTGGCGCCGTCCTCACCGGCCGCTCCTGTCGGGCCTGTGGGGCCCTTTGCTCCTGTCGCGCCGGTGGCGCCCTTGGGTCCCTTGTGGCAGGTGTCTTTGCCGCCGTGGTGGGACTGGTGCTTGCACTTGTCGCCTGCGCCGCCCGTACTGCTCGTTGCGCTGACGTGTTCGCTCATGGCCTGGGCCACGGCCGTGACCGGACTGGCCATTCCCGCGGCCAGGACCAGTGTGAGGGAGGCGATCGTGCCGCTGCCCCTCCACCTGACGCGGCGGGGCAGGGGTCCCAGTCGGGTGTCTGTCCTGTTGTCGGGACTCATGTGGGTGCTCCTTGTCGCGATCGGCTGGGGATGTAACGTCCGAACCCAACGGCGAGCCTGTCCCGTGGGCAGCTGATAGATCGTCACGGCTGGTCGACACGCGGCGATTATCAGTAAGCCGGAGTAATCCGTCAGGGCGCCAGCAGGCCCGGACCGTCGCATTCGCCCACCTGGTGCGCATGGCGCGGCCGCGCCTGCCGGGCGCCGCGTCGCCTGCTTTCACCGTATGCACCACCCGGGGCCGCGCCGCCGAGCAGAGCTCACTGAGCCGCCCGGGATCATGGACCGCCCGTTCGTCTCCGGCGGCCCTCGCCGAAGCGGTGGCCCGCGAGGCGGCCGGGCACATGGACCGGCTGTTGCGGGGGCGGCATAGCCGCTCCTGATCGTCTCCGTTGATGTCGGATGCGGATGTCGAAGGCCCCCGCCAAGACCGGCGGGGGCTTTGTACTGGTGGGTGAATCGTGGATGGTCTCCTGACGTCCCGGGCGACGACCCTGCACAGGGTCAGCTGCTGACTGCCGTTGTCTGGCTGCGTTGCCGTCACTCACTGCCGTCACCGCTCTTGCCGGCCGCGAGCCGGCGAGGAGCATCTTGTGCTGAGCACGGTGCCTTATGGAAGCGCCGCTGCCCCGTGGACGTGGGAAGACTTGGACTGATCCGAGAACCCGTCATGCGGTCATCCCCGTCCACCCTGGGGACATCGCGGCCGCCAAGGGGAGGGGATATGTGCTCCGCGCGCCCGCGGGGATGGTCCCGCGGTGAGGAGCTGGCCGGGGGCATCCGTGAACTGCTCCCAGCATCTGCGGGGATGGTCCCGTGGCGTGCGTCTCCGTGTGTGCGGGCTTGTCCTGGTTCCCGTGCTCGCGGGGGTTGGTTGCCGGGTATGGGGCTGTCGGGGCCGGTCGAGGCCTGTTCCCCGCGGCCTTGGGGGCTGGGGCTGGCCGGTGGCGGGGCCTGTGGGCCCCGGGTGGGGCCCACAGGTGTTCCTGGTTGTCTCATCGATGGGCCTGTTTGACGGTGAGGGGGTTTCAGCCCTCACGGCATCGGGGGCATTTGTTGCCCCCGTTCTCTTCCTCCTCGTCATGGAGAGAGTCCCGGACACGTGCGGTCTGGGTGCTGCCGTCGCCGCGCCGCAGCCATGCCGACAGTCCTTGTGCCGTCAGCCGGATCACGGGGATCCAGGGTGAAGCTGCTGACAGGGCCTCGATGAGCTCGGTGATCGACACTGTATTCAGCCTCTCGTCTTCGCCCCTCCCATCTCTGGGAGAGACAAAGCTGGCGCTCATGGCAGAGCACCACCGCCTGGGGTCGGCGGGAGGGGGGTACTTCACTGGCTGTGAAAGACCAATGTCCCCGTTCTACGGCGTGTCAGACGCCACGCCGGCCGGGCAAGTTCCGGCTCAAGGATCCGCACATGAGATCGAACATGCGGAGCGTCACATCCCGCAGGAATGACGCGAGGGGTGCTGGCCGGCTGCCGTCGGCGCGGGCAAGCCCGCCCGCCTGGACCGTGCCACCTGCGCCAGCGCTCTGGCCCGGGCCGCCATCGCCTTCGGCGCCTGCTGACCTGACAAGAAGCCGTACCTGTGCAGGAGGCGTCAGGCGCGGTGGCTGCGTACGCCCTGATGGTCGTGGGCAGTCCTGTGGTCGGGCTTGTGGTGGAGGCGGTGGGTGCCTCCTGGCCGGTCCTGCGTCAGGGTGCCGGCCCATGCCGTGTGCGGGTGCTGCGCACAGGGTGGCGTGATGACTGGGTGAGGCTGTTGTGCCGTGCAGCAGGGCGGGGCCTGCGCACTGTGGTCTGTGTCTGCACAGGCGCGCACGGGCTGGACGGCGCAGATGGGCTGGGCTGCGCAGCCGGACGTCACCTGCGCAGCGGCGACGTTGTCTGAGCTGGCGTGGTGGGGGCGGTGGTCGGGGGCATGGTCGGCGTGGTGTCTTGTGCGGGGCTGTGACGTCTGCTGGTGCCGGGCTCGTGTTCGTGCGGCCCGGCTGCCGGTCACGGACGGCTTGGAGGGGGTGTCTGCCTCCGTGCATGGGGGTGCCGTGAGGTGCGGAAAGTGATCCGTCTTCGGCCGGGGGGCTGACGGGGCGTCATGGGGGCGGCTGGTGGGCTATTTCGGTGGATGTGGTGCGGCGGTGTTGTGGGCCGCTGGGTGGGGGTGCCGTAGCCGCTTACCGTGCCGTCATGTCGGAAGAGATTGTGATTGCGCTGGTCAGTGGGGTTTGTGCTGGAATTCTGAGCGCTGCGGTGACGGTGTATGTCGAGCGGAATCTGAAGTTGCGCACGGAGTTCCGGGTGGAGGCTGCTCTGGTGCTGCTGCTGAAGCACAGGAAGTACCGCAGGCGCCTATTTTCGAAGATCCAGTTTCATGTGCCGGGGTACGGGGACGAGGAGCTGCGCAGGCTGCTCCTGCGCTGTGGAGCGGTGCGCATCAAGGTTCCGGGAAAGGAGGGGGAGTACTGGGGGCTCATCGAGCGCAACATGGACCGTCTCGACGAGGTACCGGAGGGCGGTGAGCGCACGTAGTCGGTGTCCGGATGCATCAGGCGCCGGATGCTCCGGGCACTTCGCGGTCCTGACAGCCCCCGACCAGCAATCAAGACCTCCCAGTACGGGCCTGCGCTGCTTGAGGAGTTCCGCTCAGCGGGCGGGCCGAGGTTCTCCTGGCTGTGGTGGGAAGGCCGCAAGGGAGTACCGGTGCACCGGTGCGGGAGTGCCGGATGTACATCCCCGCCGCTCGTCCAGCGCGCCACCGGCCGTGCCCGGCGCTTGTGCAGCGACCCCGGCAAACAGGCTGCCTACCGGCACCGCTGCAAAGCGGCGAAGTCGCCGGCCCTCACCGCAGCACAGCACCAGCCCGCATGCGCCGCGAAGACGCGAGGCTACCTGCTGCGCGCCTATGACCAGGTTCCCCAACTGCCCGCCCCCAGGCGCGAGCAGGGCTGGTTCTTCGCCTTCATGCAGCGCCGTCTGCGCCGTCTGACTGAGGCCGCCACTGTCTATGCCGCGACGCCCCTGGGCACCGGCAAGCGGCTGCCCTTCGTCTTCATCAACTACCGTTGCCGTTCCGATCCCGGCTCTTACGGCGCGCTGCACAAGTACCGCACAGCCCGCCAGCCTGAGCCCGTCTACGTCCTCCTCGACGGGGCTCACAGGTTCAGGCCGTTGGAATGCATCTTTGAGCCGCGGATGCTGGGCGCGTGGGTGCTGGGCGTGGCAGACAGGCGGCAGCCCTTGGTCAAGCCGGCGCCCAGCCTTACCAGTCCGCTGGAGGCGCTGGTACCGGAGCGGGGAGCGGTGCCCAGAGTAAGCCTTGCCGAGGCAGGCATCAGGCGTTCGTTGGTTACGCCTTCCGCGTCCGGTCCACCTGCACATCAGAGGTATGCGGGCACCGCGGGGCCGTGCCCAACGCGGCGGCACGTCCCGGCGCAGCGGCGCCGCCGGCGCAAGGCGAGGTGACCGCCCTTTTCCTGTTGTCACTGCGGCGGGGCTGGTTTTCAAGGACTGCTGGCCTTGGGTCTCCTGGCCGGCATGGGCGGGGTGGCTACAGGTCGGTCCATGAACGGGGTTCACCGCCGATGAGGGGTGTCCACACCGGCCCGGATGGCCCGTGTTCCTCGGTGTCTTCGAGGATGGCGGCTGCGAGCGGTACTTCGCGGGCGAGGGCGGCGACGAGGGGGTGGTGGGCGGCCATCGCCTTCAGGTCGCTGATCCGGTTGGTGAGTCGGGTCCGGGAGGCGCCGGTGAGGACGAAGAGGACGCGGGGGAAGAGGGGGTACCAGCGCAGCCAGGCCGGGCCGTTGGAGACGGCTCGGCGGCGGCCGGCGGGCTGCGCTTCATGGTGGAACAGCCTTGCGTAGTCGATGAGTTTCACGGCGAGGCGTTCGCTGCTCATGGTGGTGCGGTCGACTTCGATGAACGCGCGCAGTTTCTGCCGGTGTTCGCTGGTGATGAGGGTGTAGTGCATGACGGCGTCGGCGACGAGCCGCTCGCCCTCGCCGATGGGGTGGGCCACTTCGGGGGTCCAGTCGAAGGGGCCGTGTTCGTGCCCGAGCCGGCGGGCGTCGGCGGCGAAGGATAGGTGGGTGCGGACGACGGTGAGTGTGTGCGGGGTTTTCAGTGACGCGGCGGTGGTCGAGGTGATGGGGTACGGCGGACGCCCCGCAGGAGGGGGAGGTCGCGGGTGAGGCGTGCTCCTTCGGGGGTGAGGTACCAGGCGTGCGTTCGGGACCGGCCGGATTCCGGCAGCGGGGTGAGGCCGACGAGGCCTGTGCAGCGCAGTCTGTTGAGGACGCGGGAGATGAGTTGGCGGGAGTTGTCGGGGCGCAGCATCTGGCGGAGCTGGCCGGTGGTGGCCATGCGGTGCAGGGCGGGTGCGGTGAGGATCTGCAGGCGCAGGGGTTCGGCGGGGCTGGGGGCCGGCTCGGCTGCTGCAGCATCTGGTGGGGGACGGGTCATGGAGGGGAGCCAACCCGCCGTCCCCGACCCGGCCCCCGACCACGCGGCTGTACCGCGGGGCATGAGAACTCGCGATCGGGGCTCGGCAGGAGAAGCTCGCGGCAGTGGTCAGGGTGCTTCTTCACATCCCGGCCTCACTCGGGCCGTGGCCGGGTGAGGCTGAGGCGGTGCCCGGCGAGTGCGGTGAGGATCTGCAGGCGCAGGCGCAGGCGCAGGCGCAGGCGCAGGCGCAGGCGCAGGCGTCCGGCGGGGGTTGGGGGCGGCTTGGTGGGGGGACGTCTGGTGTGGGAGGGGTCATGGGTGGGAGGCAGTCCTCAAACCCTGACCGCCCGCCGTCCGGCCGTGAGGGCCCGGTCGTCGTGACCCCGGCCGGGGTCACGACCCGGGAACGCCCGTATGCCGTGGTCGTGGTCGGGGCGGTGGTTGGGGTTGCGTGGCCCGGCTCTGGGAGGGTGTTCACGGGTGTTGTTCCCGTGCCGTGTGTGGGGGTCTGTCCTGATGTTGCTTGGTCGGGGTCGTGTCTGTCTGCGATCCCTGGTGCTGATCATGAGTGCGGGGTAGTCGTACAACGTGATCAGTTCTTTGGCGCTGGCTGCTCTGGGAGGCTTCATCGCCATCGCAGGTTCGCTCATCGGACATCGATGGCAGGCGCGTGAAGCGCGCCGGGTCAGGTGTGAGGAGTACGAGCGTGAGGATGGTTACCGACTTCATGCCGACAAACGCCAGGCATACATGGCTTTCCACCTTGAGGCGGGCAGAGCCCGGGGCGTCGTGGCGGGTGACTCGACTTCTGCCGCTGAGGACTACCTCGGCAAGGTGCGGGAAGCGCGTGACGAGGTCCACCTGGCCTTCATCCCGCTGCTGCACATTGGGGCTCCCCGGGTCGTCACCGCGGCCGACGACCTGATTGCGGCGATCGAGGACGTCGCGTGGCGTGGCAGGCAGTTCGATAGGCCTCGCTGGACCGACCTCATGCTGACGTTCATCAGCTGCGTGCGGGAAGACCTGCTTGGTCCTGAAGCATCGACGCTTCCACCTGGTGTTGCTTCACTCAGGCATCGGGGCTACCTGTCGACACATGTGGCTGGATCACGTTCGACCCCCGAAGAGTGAGGCGTCAGGCTCATGGTGGCGATTGAGGGGGCAGGGGCCGCCGGGAGCGCAGAGCACGATGATCTCGGCGTGTGAGACGATTCGTTAAGAACGACCACGGGGCCAGCTCGCGACGCATCGACGTGAGACAGTGCTCAAGCTCGAGTGCGTTGTCGTATGGATAGTTGGCGCCTAGGTTTGGAACCTGCCCGTCCTCCTCGATGGGAGTGGCAGCCCAGGCAGCCATTCGATAGCGGCGGCACTCTTGGTGGGTACGTTCAAAAAGGGTGCGGTACGCCTCACCCACTAGGGGTGACTCCAGGTCAAGCACCGCCTGGTGACGGATGAGTCGAGCGAAGACGTCTGCCTGTCGTTGAATAAGGTTGGCTCGCGTCTCCGCGCTGGTGCCTGGCCGATGTCGAATGAGGTAGGGAAGCTCTTGGTACTCGGCAATCGTTTGGAGCGCATCCGCATACATTTTTGCAGCCTGGTCGCGGCGGTGGCTGTGATGCGTTATCAGATACCCGATGAGCGCGGCGATCGCGGCAGCGACACCCGTAGCCAGGGTTGCTATTGAGGCCGTTTCCATGGCTGCATCCCCGACACTGAATGGTACTCCGCTCGTTCCGCTTTCCTGCGAACTTCCTTGATGCCGGAGCCAGTTGAGCCTCTGAGCCGCCACACCGCTCTATGGGTGGGAAGTGAGACCGGTCAGCGGGTGGGTCCTGATTCCGGTGACGGGGTGGTGGGAGTATCCGTTATGGACAGGGTTTGTTGTTGTCCGTTGTCCAGTGCCACGGCCCGCTGGGAGGTCTCTGTAGGCGGTCCCCAACCGGATGCGGCCGATCGGACAGTGAGTTCACACTTCGTCAGTGCCGGATCAGGCCCGTGCGTTTGACGGTCGCCAGCAACGGGGTGGTGTCGATGGCGGTGACAGCTTCCAAGGGGCCGACGGCGTCGGTGAGGAAGGTGTACAGGGCGTCGAGGTTCTCGGCGGCGACGGCGACGACCAGGTTGGCGGGCCCGGTGGTGGCGGCGCAGAACCGGACGTGGGGGTGGGTGCTCAGGGTCTGCGCGGTCTCCTGCAGCGCACCCGGCCGTACCGAGATCCACAGCAGTGCCTCGGTCTTGGCGCCGAGCAGTGCGAGATCGAGCTCGGTGGCCAGGCGCAGCACCTGACCTTTTATGAGGGCTTCGAGCCGTCGGCGGGCGGTGAGGGCGGTGGTGCCGGCGCGGCGGGCCAGGTCCGTGAAGGTGGCCCGGCCGTCCTCGGTCAGCCCGGCGATCAGCGCGGTGTCAACGTCGACAGGCGTGTACGACGGTGCCGAGACCGTCGAGGGCGCGGGGTCGGGGGCGAGTTCGGCCAGTTCTGCGGGTGAGAGGAGGCCGGCCGTCCAGCGGAACGCGGTGGGGAAGACGCGCAGCAGGGTGTGAGAGGTCCAGGTGCCGACGGCGTCGGTGGCGGGCAGGTCGCGCAGCAGCAGGTTGTTGCGGGCTTCCGGACCTTCCAGGAAGAAGATCGTGGAGATCTCGTCGCCGCCGCCGAGGATGTCGACCCAGACGGTGTCGGTGCGGCGGGCCAGCGCCTGGGCGACCTGCCGGATCTTGTTGGGTCTGCAGCGGATGCGCAGGGCGATGGGGATCAGATGCGGGAAGCGTGCCGGGTTACGTACGACGGTGGCGCGCAGGGTGCCGTCGGCGTACAGCAGGGCGACCCGGCGTACGACAGTGCGCTCGGACAGCCCCAGGCAGCGGGCCACCTCCCGCCAGGAGGCACGCGGCGAGGCGACCAGAGCGGCCGCGATCCGCCGGTCGGTTCCATCGAGCACCTGTCGCATGATCCGCATGATAGGCCCCAGTGCTGGCGTACTTTCTGCGCAGGAGCCGTCAGCTTGGCGGTGAAGTCCCGCATCGCTCCTACAAAGGTCTCGTCGCCGAACGGCTGGTTCGGGATCCGGCACCTGCGAGATGAGGGAGAAGACGATGACTGATCACGGAGCCGACCTGCTGATCCGCGCCAGGGCGGTGCACACCCTGGTGTCCGGTCAGGCGGTGCAGAGGGCAGTGGCCGTGCGCGGCGACCGCATCGCCGCCGTGTCCGCCGACCGCCACGGCCTCGATCACCTGGTGAGCGCGGACACGCAGGTTCATGACCTGCCCGGTGCCACCGTGCTGCCGGCCTTCGACGACACCCACACCCATCTGATCTTCGCGGCGCTCGGTGCCCACGACGTGCCCGTCCACCGGGCCCGCAACATCCCCGAGTTCCTGGAGCTGATCCGGCAGCGGGCCGCCGTCACCCCCGAGGGCGAGTGGATCCGCACCACCACCAACTGGCAGGAACTCAACCTGGCCGAGCGCCGCATGCCCACCGCGGCCGAACTCGACACGGCCACCGACCGGCACCCGGTCCTCGTCAAGCGAGGCGGCCACAACGACGTCGTCAACACTTACACGCTGCGGCTGGCGGGCATCACCGAGGACACCCCCGTACCACCGGGCGGCACCATCGGCCGCGACGCCGACGGCAAGCTCGACGGCCGGCTGATCGACAACGCCCTGCACCTGGTGGAGCACCTGGTCCCGGCCCCGGACCGGGCCGAGCGCATCGACGGACTGCGCCTGGCCACCCGCGACTACGCCGCCACAGGCATCGGGACCATACGCGACTGCGCGGTCACCCCCGAGGACTACGCGGTGCTGCTGGCCGCCCGCGAGGCGGGGGTGCTCAGCACCCGGGTGCGGGCGCTGATCTCGGCCCTCGGACTGACCAGCGCCGCGCAGGTGGAGGACCTGCTCGACGTCATGGAGGAGTGGCGGGACAACGGCGACCCGTGGCTGTCGGTGTGGGGGGCGAAGTTCGGCCTCGACGGCGGCCTGGAGGCCGGGGCCACCGAGGAACCGTACGCCTGCGACCACTCCTTCTCCGGCATGCTGACCTGGGATCCGGACGCGCTGGTCGAGGCCGTCGAGGCCGTGGTCCGGCGCGGCTGGAGGGTCGGCACCCACGCCTACGGCGACCGCGCGGTGCGCACCCTGCTGGACGTCTACGAGCGCGTCCTTGAGCGTAATCCCGGGCTGGCCGCCGGCACGCTGGTGATGGAGCACGGCGGCCTGGCCGGTCCCGAACAGCAGGCCCGCGCCGTCGCGTTGGGCATCCCCGTCACCATCCAGCAGCCGCTGCTGCACGACACCGCCGAGGTCGAGGAGGGCTTCTGGGGCCCGGAACGGGTCGCCCGGCTGTTCCCGGCCCGCGGCTGGATCGACCTGGGCGCCCAGGTCAGCGCCGGATCCGACTTCCCCGTCGGCCAGTTCGGCGCGATGCGCTCCATCTGGGGCATGACCACCCGGCAGACCGTCATCGGCATCAAGGGCCCTGAGCACGCCATCACCTACGACGAGGCCCTCGCCCTGCACACCGCGGGCGCCGCTCGCCTGACCGGCGAAGCGCACCTGCGCGGCACCCTCACCCCCGGCCGCCTCGCCGACCTCACCGTCTGGGACCAGGACCCCGCCCACTGTGCCGGCGAGGCTCTGCGTGACCTCAGCCCCAGCCACACCTTCGTCGGCGGCCTCCTGGTCACCCCGACCGGCAGCCGGTAATCAGTCCACTCAGCCGGGACTGGCTCTGTCCCGGTGGCGCGAGCGGCCGTTGAGATGGACCTCATGACGGCCGCTCCCGAAAGGTGTCGATGACCATGCCGCGTACCCGAGAGTTCGTGCAGGTCGACGTGTTCGCCACGAGCCCCTACTCCGGCAATCCGGTCGCGGTCGTCCTGGACGGGACGGACCTGACCGATGAGGAGATGCAGCAACTGGCCCGCTGGACGAATCTGTCCGAGACCACGTTCGTCCTGCCGCCCACCGTCCGGGAGGCGGACTACCGGCTGCGGATCTTCACCCCGGGAGGCGAGCTGCCGTTCGCCGGGCACCCCACCCTCGGCTCCGCGCGTGCCTGGCTGGAGGGCGGCGGCACCCCGCAGCACGCTGACCGGATCGTGCAGGAGTGCGCGGCCGGCCTGGTCACCGTGCGCCGCGGCAAAGACACCTTGTCCTTTGCCGCCCCGCCCCGCATCCGTACCGGCGTACTCGACGAGGACTATCTGAAGCAGGTCGTGGCCGCGTTCGGCATCACGCGGGAGCGGGTCGTGGCTCATCAGTGGGTCGACAACGGGCCCGGCTGGGCCGTGCTCCAGCTGGCCACCGCCGAGGAGGTCCTCGCCCTCGAACCCGATCTGACCCTGATCCCGGACGCGATGGTCGGCGCGATCGGCGCCTGTGCCGAGGGATCCGGGTACGCCTTCGAGCTGCGTACGTTCGCTCCGGGCGCTGGCGTGCCCGAGGACCCCGCGTGCGGCAGCATGAACGCCGCCGTCGGCCAGTGGCTCACCTCCACCGGCGCCGCCCCCTCCGCCTACCGGGTCTCCCAGGGCGCGAGGGTGGGACGGGCCGCGAGGATCGAAGTCACCGCCGATCCGGACGGCACGGTCTGGGTCAGCGGCGCCGCCGTCATCTGCATCCGCGGCACCATCACCCTCTGACCGCCACACCTCATGGGCGATCAGGGGACAACGTCTTCATGGTGACGTAGCTGGTCACCGTGGCCACGCCGGGCAGGGCGGCCAGCTGGTTGGCGTGGAAGTCCTCGTAGGCCGGCAGGTCGGCGACCTCGACCTGGAGCAGGTAGTCGAAGTTGCCCGTGATGTGGTGGCAGGCGACCACCTCGGGCAGCTGGGTGATCCCACGCTCGAACGCGACCACGTCCGCCCTGGTGTGCCGCATCAAACGCACCCCGGCGAACACCCGCAGACTGCGGCCCACCGCCGCGGGGTCGATCAGCGCTCGGTAGCCGCGGATGACCCCGGCGTCCTCCAGCTGGCGCACGCGCCGCAGGCAGGGTGACGGCGACAGCCCGACCCGGGCGGCCAGCTCGTTGTTACTGATCCGGCCGTTCTGTTCAAGCACGGCGAGAATCGCCCGGTCCACCTCATCCATGGCGGCAGATTATTGCGCCGCACAATCGAGTACCACAATCATGCGCCCTCAGTAAGCGCAATTTGCTGCCAAAGTTGCCATGATCGGCTCACATTCGGCTGATGGTCGGCCACGCTTCATGGCGTCGCAACCGACGTCCATTGAGGGGCAGGCCATGCCAGGCAAGAGCACCATCACCGTCCACGCCGATCGCGGGATCCATCCCACTCGCGCGGTGGCTCCGCCCATCTACCAGACGGCGACGTTCTGGGCCGAGGACGGCGAGACGTTCGCACGCGGCGCCGTCGAACCGCGCGGCAAGGACTTCTACACCCGCTTCGGCAACCCCAACCACGCCCAGGTGGCGGCCGTCGTCGCGGAGCTGGAGGGCACCGAGGCGGCCATGGTCACCGCGTCCGGGATGGCCTCGCTCACCACCGCCGTCCTCGCCCTGGTCTCCGCCGGCGACCACGTCATCGGGCAGAAGTCCACCTACGGCGGCACCGGCTCGGTCCTGATGAACCTGCTCCCGCGCCTTGGCGTGTCCACCACCCAGGTCGACCAGACCGACCCGGAAGCGTTCGCCAAGGCCCTGACCCCCCAGACCCGCCTGATCCTGGTCGAGACGCCGAGCAACCCGCTGCTGCAGATCACCGACCTGCGCGCCGTCGCGGACCTGGCCCGGGCGAACAACGTGCTGACCATGGCGGACAACACCTTCGCCACCCCGCTCAATCAGCGGCCCGCGGACCTCGGCATCGACCTGGTCTGGCACAGCGCGACCAAGTACCTCAACGGCCACTCCGACGTCTCCGCCGGAGTGATCGCCGGACCCGCCGAACTCCTGAACCGCATCTGGGACGTCGGCCTGCTCACCGGCGCGACCCTCGGCCCCATCGACGCCTGGCTGCTCCTGCGCGGCATCCGCACCCTGCCCCTGCGCGTGCCCCGGCACAACGCCAACGGCCTGGCCCTCGCCGAAGCCCTCAGCGAGCATCCGGCCGTGGCCCGGGTGCACTACCCCGGCCTGCCGACCCACCCGCAGCACAAGCTGGCCGCCGACCAGATGAGCGGCTTCGGCGGCGTGCTCGGCATCGAATTCACCGGCGGCTTCGAGACTGCCGACGCCTTCCTCGGCAAACTGCGCTACTCCCTGCGCTCGGCCAGCCTCGGCGGCGTGGAATCCCTGGCCGTGCACCCGGCGTCCATGTGGCGCGGCATGCTCAGCGAGGACCAGATCGCCGAGGCCGTTCCGCTCGGTCTGGTCCGGCTGGCCGCAGGCACCGAGGACACCGCCGACCTGGTGGCCGACGCGCTCGCCGCCGCCGACGCCGTCCACACCACGACGGAAAGCGCCTGAACCACCACCAGTGCGTCGACCGCGTGCCTCGGCGACGCCACCTGCCCGTGCCTCCACTCGTGACCGGTGCGGGTCCGGCCGCAACCGGCCCTTGAGAGTCCAGCAGCTCAACGAAGAGGTGCATGTCCATGTCCCACCTGCAAAACCGCGGCCTCGCCGACGCTGCGTTCGCCCACGAATCCGAGGGTGACGCACCCGGCGGCGGTGCCCCGCTCGCGCGCGGGCTCAAGCAGCGTCACCTGTCGATGATCGCCCTCGGCGGGGTCATCGGCGCGGGCCTGTTCGTCGGCTCCGGCGCCGGCGTCGCGGCGGCCGGACCGTCGATCGTCCTCGCCTATGCACTGTCCGGCGTGCTCGTCATGCTGGTGATGCGCATGCTCGGCGAGATGTCGGCTGCCAACCCGGCCTCCGGGTCCTTCTCGGTGCACGCCGAACGGGCGATCGGGCCGTGGGCGGGCTTCACGGCCGGTTGGATGTTCTGGACGCTGCTGTGCGTGGGCGTCGGCGCCGAGGCGATCGGCGCCGCGGGCATCATGACCGGCTGGTTCCCGGGCACCCCGTCCTGGATGTGGGTCCTGCTGTTCATGACCACGTTCTGCGGCACGAACCTCGCGGCGGTCCGCAACTTCGGTGAGTTCGAGTTCTGGTTCGCGGCACTGAAGGTCGGCGCGATCTCCCTCTTCCTGGTCCTGGGCGGCCTTGCGATCTTCGGCATCCTGCCCGGCACGCACGCCCCGGGCACAGCAAACCTCACCGGGGACGGCGGCTTCCTGCCCCACGGTACGAACGGCCTGGTCATCGGCCTGCTCACCTCGGTCTTCGCCTACGGCGGCCTGGAGACGGTCACCATCGCCGCCGCCGAGTCCGAAAACCCCGTCCGCGGCGTCGCCAGAGCCGTGCGCACTGCGATGTGGCGGATCGGCGTCTTCTACGTCGGGTCCATGCTGGTCATCGTCACGCTGATCCCCTGGAACGACCCCACCGTCACCACCAGCGGCCCGTACGTGGCGGTCCTCGACCACCTCGACATCCCCGCCGCCGGCCAGCTCATGAACGTCATCGTGCTCATCGCCCTGCTGTCCGCGATGAACGCCAACATCTACGGCTCCTCCCGCATGGCCTACTCCCTGATCGCCCGCGGACAGGGCCCGAAAGCCCTCGGCACAGTCACCAGCGGAGTTCCACGACGCGCGGTGATCGCCTCCTCTGCCTTCGGCTTCATCGCGGTCCTGCTCAGCTACTGGTGGCCGGAGACCGTCTTCACCTGGCTCCTCAACATGGTCGGCGCGGCCGTGCTGGTGGTGTGGGGCTTCATCGCCGCCGCCCAGCTGCGGATGCGCCGGAAGCTGGAGCGGGAGGCGCCCGAGAAGCTGGTCGTGAAGATGTGGGCCTTCCCCGCCCTGACCTGGGCGGCGCTCGCGGGAGTGCTGGCGATCCTGGCCCTCATGGCCCGCGAGGGCGACACCCGCGTGCAGCTGTACTTCACCGGCGGCCTGGCCCTGGCCCTCTCCCTCATCGGCTACCTGCGCCAGAAAGCCCAGACCGCCCGTGCCTGACCGGCGCCCAGCCGCGCGGCACCGCTACGGCCGCCACACCACGATCTCGCCCCATCCGAAGAAGTCCGTGAAGGAGTGCATCCGATGAAAACCCTGCTCAGTGGCGGCACCGTGGTCAGCATGGACTCGGCTGTCGGCGATCTCGCCCGCGGTGACGTGCTCATCGAGGACGGCGTGATCGTCGAGGTCGCCGAACGCATCGACGCGCCGGACGCCGAGGTGATCGACGCGACCGACCGGATCGTCATGCCCGGCTTCGTCGACAACCACCGCCACACCTGGCAGACCGCGTTCCGAGGCGTCGGCGCGGACTGGACGTTCGCCGAGTGGGCGGTGGCCATGCACGGCACGGTCAAACCCCACTACCGGCCCGAGGACGTCTACGCGGGCACCCTCCTCGGCCGCCTGGAGGCCCTCCACTCCGGCGTGACCACCATGCTGGACTGGTACCACGTCGCGCAGACCCCCGAGCACGAGGACGCCGCCGTCGCCGCGCTGCGCGACGCGCCGGGACGGTCGATCTTCTGCCTCGGCGCCGGCTGGGGCACCACCGACCCCGTCGACGCCGCCATTCGCCGCGTCCGCTCCCAACTCGGCGACGACGGCCCGGTCTCCATGGCCTTGGGACTCCGGGGCCCCGAGGCCACCGGCATGGACACCGTCGCCCACGAGCTGAAGCTGGCGGACGAACTCGGCCTGCGCACCAGCCTGCATGTGGACATCGTGAGCGGGGCTGTCGCCGATCTGCGTGAGCACGGCCTCCTGCGGGACACCACCACCTTCGTGCACGGCAACGGGCTCAGCGACGAGGAACTGCGGATGCTCGCCGACGCGGGGAGCTCGCTGTCGATCAGCCCGGACGTCGAGCTGAAGATGGGCTTCGGCAACCCGATGACCGGCCGGGCGCTGGCCGCCGGACTGCGCCCGACCCTGTCCGTCGACGACGTCCCCTCCGCCGGTGGCGACATGTTCTCCACCATGCGTACCGCCTTCGCCGTCCAGCGCGGTCTGGACGGCGGCCTGCGCTCCCGCGACCTGCTTGCCTTCACCACCATCGACGCCGCCGCCTCGTGCGGACTCGGCGCCCGAACGGGCAGCATCACGCCCGGCAAGGACGCCGACATAATTCTGCTGCGCGCCGACGACCTGACCGTCTTCCCGGTCACCGACCGGGCCGCCACCGTCGTCAGCGCCGGCCACCCGGGCCTGGTGGACACCGTCCTCGT
Source organism: Streptomyces cinnabarinus (assembly GCF_027270315.1). Lineage (NCBI taxonomy): Bacteria > Bacillati > Actinomycetota > Actinomycetes > Kitasatosporales > Streptomycetaceae > Streptomyces > Streptomyces cinnabarinus. Next base: position 9,492,299 of record NZ_CP114413.1, read on the forward strand.
CGGCGGCCGGGTGGTCAAACGCGACGGTGTACTGGTGGACATGGACCTGGCGGCCCTGAGGACCCGGCTGCTCGCGTCTCGTGACCGGATCGCGGCCGCCGCCGGCATCCCGCTCGACGGCACCTGGCGCCCGCAGCCGACAGCCGAATAGGCGCACTCGATGTTCGAAGACCTCTGCGTCTCGCTTGCCTCCACACCCGTGGGGCCACCTGCGCGGACGCGGCGCGCACCAGTGCGCTCCTCCTGACGGGGCGCACTGGTGCCGAGGACTCAGTTGCCGAACGGCGGCACGTCTCCCGGTGTGAGGTCTTCTCGAAGCCGCAAAAAGCGCACCGGGTGACGGTAACGGCCCGCGTCGACGGCGGTATCGGCCTGGAACTCGGCCACCAGATCGGGACGCACCGGGTGATACTCCAGCTCGCCGCTGGTGCCCCAGCCGACACTGAAGTGGCGTCCCTGCCAGGGGTGATCAGAGTCAGCCCGGTGCAGCCGCAGTGCGAGGTCGCGGCGTGTAGCAGTGGAAAGGGGCGTGCTGCGCGCGATCAGCCGCAGGTACCCGAGGGCGTCGTAGCGGGCCAGCAACAGCGTGGCCGGCGAAGCCAGGGCGCCGGTGACACCGCCGATCAGCCCTTCGGCAGTCCTATGGGAGCGGACCTTGATCCAGGCACGCTTGCCTGGCAGGTACGGCTGCCCGCCGCCCTTGATCACGACGCCCTCGATGCCGACCATGCCCCAGGCCGGGTCCAGCCAATCCAGCGCGACCTGCCGGTCGCTGGTGGCGGGGCACAGCGTGAACGGAGCGGCGAGCACGTCGCGGGCAAAGAGGTCCTTTAGGATCGCGCGCCGCTCACGGTACGGCCGGGCGAGCAACTCGGTGCCCCCGGCCTCCAGGACGTCGAAAACAATCAGATAGGCGGGCCGTTCGGCCGCCGCCAGGGCGGCGCTGCGGCACCGGTGGCACGCACGGCGCTGCAGCTCGCCGAAGTGCAGCCGCCCCTCGTACGGCACCACGAGCTCGCCGTCTAAAACGAGCGCCTCACCCAGGCCGGTGGCTGCGCCAGCGATGTCAGGGAAGGCACTGGTGAGGTCCGCGCCCTGGCGGGACTGGAGCATGACGAGTCCGGGGCGCGCGAAGAGGATGGCTCTGAAGCCGTCCAGCTTGAATTATGCGGTTGTGAACATGTCCATCGATAGAGTCCGATGCCATGTCGATCTCGGGATGGCGGGTGTTCTTCACCCGGCGGGACCTGCCGAGGTTCGGACGGTCATGGACGCCGTGCTTGCCGACGCGGCCCGCACCGGCCACACGCCCACAGTCACCGAGGTCGAACGCCGCCTGGGCACCGACACGCAACGTTCTACCGGCACTACCGATCCCTGATCACGGACCACTTCCGGCCCCGCGCCGCACGGCCGCAGGACGAGCCCGCCGCCGGCTCCCCCGACGACGCGGAGGAGCCAGTGCGCCAGGCCCTGCACCGGGTCCGACAAGAGAACACCGAACTCCGCAAGCTCGTGCAGATCTACGCCGAGAACGTCCGCCAGCTCACCGTTCGGAACGAAGAGCTCGAACGGGAGTTGCAGGTGAGCATCGGGGTCCGGCGACTTCGCCCGAAGGGCTAGTACGGCGCGGCGTCGCTGATCGCGTCCGCCAGATCAGTCAGCCGCCCGGCAAGCTTCGGGAAACGGTCCTGTCGCTTCACCCAGGCTCCAGCGCTGCCGATCTTCTGGATCTTGAGGGCTTCGAGCACCTTCTTCTTGCTCGCCGGGCTCTCGTGAGCCGCGAAGTTCCGCAGGGCCACGAGCTGGTCAAGCGCATCCCTGAACTTCGTGTCCTTTACCGCCACGGTCAGGTAGTGGTCGGGCGGCATGAACTGCTTGAGGACCTTGATCAGGCCGTCGCGCCCCTTGAAGTCGAAGTACCCGCCGCCCGTCACGAGGTACTCGCACACCTCGTCGGTGAGGTGCTTGGGGAAGTTGATCCCGGTCTGTGCGGAGATCGTCCCGGTGTCGTTGTTCACCGCGCAGACGATGCACTCAAGCATCAGGTGCTCGAAGGCGACGGCGGTCTTGACCAACGCAAGCTCGTACGTCCAGGTCATCGCCTGGTCCGTGAGCTTCGCGTCCTCGGCCTCCCGGGTGAACTCAAGGATGCGGTCGATCTCGTTCTTGAAGGCGTTGGCAGCGTATTTTGCGCTCTTCTTTCGGCTCACGAGTGAACACTAGGCCGGAGTACCGGGGCGCATGCACCGGGTTCCGACCCAGCGGATGCGCGAGTCCCTGGCCGGCGGGAACGGCGCCCCGGGGCACCAACTCCGCTACTGCTCAACCTAGATGGCGCTGGTCCCTGTAGTGGAACGCATCCTCGCTGGCCCACTTCCACCAGCCTTCCCACACCTCGGGGGCTGGATCCACCGACGAAGCGGGAAACGCTAGAGCGTCGAGGCCGGTACTGCCCGCGAAGAGCCGCCCGTCGGGACCTGCGGAGACGCGGCGGTGTGCCCCGTCGGCCGTGGCGACGATGTACGGGAAGCCGTTGCGGACGTCGCGCGCCACCTGGACAGCCGACTCCGTGAACGCCCATTGACCGCGGGAGCCGTTGTCGGTGTACCCGCAGTACACCGTGGAGTCCCCGGACGGGAAGCTGTACTGAATCGTCCGCCGAATGCCAGCCGGAGACTTCGCCTCGGCCCTCCGTCGCACCTCAAGGTGGATCTCGGCCCGACCGGGCTGATCCGGGTGACGCCTCTCGTAGCCCACCGGGCCGGGGTACGGCTTCAGGGGGAAGAACTCCAGCTCGCCAGTCTTCGGGTCCCTGCTCGCAAGGGTCGGGTCGCACCGGTTGAGGAAGGCGAAGGCGTCGAGCAACGTCTCGATCACGAGCCGGCCACCGACCGCCTCCCGATACGCCTCCTCGTTCCCACTGCTCGCACGAACGGCCTCGGGCAGCTCGTCATACAACTTCCAGAAAGGGAAGACGCGGTATCCGGCGGTTCCCCCGAACACCTCCTCGGGTGATACCTCGACAACTCCAGCAGCATGGGTATCGGCGTTCCGCAGGAGGGTGAGTCCCCGGACCGCACGCCCTTGAACGTCTGCGTTTCGCGTGGCCTCGTACCGCCGCCAACCCTCAGCGCGATTGTCGTGGCCTTGGCTGCGCTGGATCACCTCAAGGTCGAGGGTGCGAATGGCCGCCAGCGCCGAGCCGATCTCCATCTCGATGGGTTCGGTGTCCACCTCCATGCCGTGGTCGCGGCACAAGGTTGTTGAGGTCGTGGCACTGGCCTCCCAGATGCGCGAGATGTCGAGCGCCAGCGTGCGCATCTTCAAGCGCCCCTTTGCGTGCCGACCCGGATCAGTCACGGGGAACATCGCGGTGGGCTCCGAACTCATGGGGCTCTCCCAAGGGACTCCGCCGCTAGGCGAAGACTCCAGGATAGAAGGCAGATCCCTTGCCTTGAAACGGGTTTACCGGGGGTGCTGGTGTCCCGGGGTTGTTGTCTCACCCCAGCCGTTACACGACGCCCGGCACCCTGGCGGACAAACGGACAGATCTAACGTCCCCTCATAATTTCTGTTCCGCGACCCAGTCCCGCGGCAGTGCCTCGTCCGGGGGCAGCTGCCGCCGCGCTTCGGCAAGCATCGGCGTGATCGGGGGTGTCAGGGCCACACCGTCACATCTACGCGGTGACGCCGGTCCTCGCGCGCTGGGCGGACCCGGACAGGGCCCAGATCAGGGCTGTGATGGTGAGGAGGGCCGGCTGCGCATGGGCAGCGGGACGACGGTGGCGCCGCCGCGCAGGGCGTGGTTTTCAAGGGAGAGTTGCCGGATGGCCTCCTCGTACAGCGCGAGGGTTCGGCGCAGGTCGGTGTTCTCCTGCCGTAGTCGGCGGAGATTCTCCTCCTTGAGTTCGTTGGTTTTCGGCAGGGCCGTGCGCGTCTCATTGCGGGCCGCGGGGATTCGGGGCCGGAAGTGGGTGTCGATCAGGTCGGCGTAGTGGCGGTGGAAGGTGGCGTGGGGGATGCCGAGGTGCCGCTCAATGGCGGTGACGGTCGGTCTGCGTCCGCTGGCGGACGCCTCATCCAGGACGGTGTCGATGGCGGCCTTGACGGTGTCGGTGTCAGGCAGAGCGCGTTTCACTCGGCGGGCTCCGGATCGTGGCGGGCCAGGAACGCGGCCGTGGCACGGTGCTGTTCCTGGAGACGGTGGCGGACGTAAGGGGCGAGGCGGGCGCCGTCTTCCAGGGCGTCCTCCAGCTGAGTGAGGTGACCGGCCAGGGCGTTGTGGTTGGCGGGGGTGAGGGCGGTGTTGCGGCAGGCCAGGGGCTGGCAGTCGGCCAGGATCGGTTGGTGGCCGGTGTCGGCGGGGGCGCGGCACAGGGCGCGGTCGGGGTTGTAGACGCAGGTGACGAAGGTCCCCGGGTACAGGTGCGGGTCGTGGCGTGGCACGATGCGGCGCAGGCGGGCTTCGTCGGTGACGACCTGGCCGTCGAAGAGGGTGTGGCGGGCGAATTCGGCGAGCCGGGCTCCGGCCTCGGCTCCAGCCGGTCCGGCCAGTGTCGGACGGTCGACGTCGGCGCCCATCTCGGCGAGGAACTGGCCCCGGGCGAGGGCCTCTTCGGCTTCGACCTCGTCGCGGAACCCTGAGTCGCTGGTGCCGGCGTAGCCCTCGAACATCTGGATCCCCTGGTGGCGGTATTGCAGGGCGCCGGCGATGGTGCCGCCGGGGCGGCGGGCGATGAACCAGGCCAGAGTCCGGCGAAACCGCCGCGTGGTCAGGTGCGGCACCCGCCCGCGCTCCGGCGGGATGCCATCCGGGCGCTGGTGTGCGGTGCAGTAGTCGTTGATCCACCTGATCAGGTCGGTGATGTCGGTGTTGGTCGCGTTGCTGTCCAGCACGCCGAAAGGGCTGCGGCGCTGGCGGTAGCTGCGGGAGGTTAGCGGCGGGGCGAACAGGTAGGGCTGGTTGGCGGGTTGGAAGCGTTCGAGAACGGCGACGGCCCGAGCGACCGGGGCGGTGACGATCCAGGTGGCCTGCGCGCCGTGGGCGTCCTCGCCCTTGAAGGCGAGGCTGTGCAGGCGGTGGCGGTAGACGCGGCCTTCGGGATCGCGTTGGACGCTCAGGCAGCCGCGCTGGAGGTGTTTGGCCTCGGAGTCGCGCATCCCGGAGAGGTAGGCGATCACGATCCAGCAGGCCCCCTGCAGCAGCCGCTCGTATCGCGGCACGTCGTAGTACGAGATCGCCGCCAGCCACGGACGGCCATCCAGCTGTCCGTGGACTCGGTGGGCAAGGGGGCAGTCGGAGTCCACGCCGACCTCGCGCGCGGCCTCGGCGATCAGTCGTTCGGCATCCAGGCGCTCCAGCCGGTCGCGGTCATGGCCCAGCAGCCGGGCCAGGTGGCTGAGGCACGGCGCCGGGTGCGCCGTGCGGCGCAGCCGGCCGATGGGAAGGGCGGGCAGAGGCTGGCGCCGGTGGCGGTATCCGTCCAGCAGCACGGCCAGGGCCGACACCGCGTCGGGGTCGGCCGGGGTCCGGGTGTCGAGGGCGGCGCGCTCGTCACGGGCGGCGAGGACGTCCTCGGCGAAGTCGTCGATCCAGCGCAGCGCCCACGTGAGCAGGGGGCCCATGATCTGCTCAGGGATTCGTTCGGTGAGGTTCTCGCCGAACCGCCGCGGGTTCGCGCGCGCCCACGCCTGCCAGGCCGGGCGCCGCAGCGGGTCGGTGACCAGGGCGTCGGGGATCCGGCTGCGGTAGGCCCACAGCATGCGCACCGCGCGGCGGTAGCGGTACGTGGAGGCGAGGGACAACCGCTGCTCGGCAAGCTCGCGATGGAAGGTGTCAAGGTCCTCTCCGCTCACCTGGGCGAGGACGCGTCCGCGGTCGTGAACCCAGGTGAGGAAACGGCGTACGCAGCTGAAGTAGGTGCGGATGCTGGGGATGGTGAGCGGCAATTCGCCGGGCGGGGTGTCCTGGGTGAGCAGGGTGTAGAACAGGCTCTTGGCCGTGGCCACGAACGGCGACGGAACCGTGCTGAAGTCCAACTTGAGCGACTTGCGGTCGGCCCGCAGCCACGCCGGCGTCAGCCACCACGCGTCGTCGGCGAACCGGGACGTCTCCTCCAGCCGGAATTCGGCGCGCAGCGGTCGCGCGGCCAGCACGAGCGCCCGGTCGGGCACCGGCCAGGACCGTGGAGCGATCTCGACAGGACTGGTCACGCAAGCTCCTTCGGGCCGTCGAGCAGGTCCAGCGGGAGAACCGGCCGGGTGTGGGCCGCGGCGGCGCGCTGCGCCGGGCTGAACCGAGGCAGGATGTCGCGGGTCAAAACCGTCCAGGTCACCCCGTGCCGGGCCGTCCACTGATCGACGTCCCGCCGCTCAAGGTCCTCGCGCAGCGCGTCGGCCAGCGCGAGCAGGGCGGGCAAGTGCCGCTCCAGGACCAGGGCGTTGGGGCAGGCGAAGCAGGCCAGAAACGACTGGCGGCACCGGCCGCCGGCCGGGCTGTCCTCGATGTCCAGGCACGAGGCGGCGAGCGTGTCCAGCTCGCCCGCCTCCGCCTGGCCGAGCGACCGCTTCGAGACGGCGTCCGCGTCCGCGCCGCCCAGTCGCACGACGACGGCGCGGGCATGCCGTTCGGCATCGTGGATCGCCTCGGTCAGCACATCGGCAGCCCACTCGGTGATGAATGGATCCGCCCGCAGGTAGTGCGTGAAGGACGTCTCAGCCGTGTTGGTCAGCCGCGCGGACGGCAGGTGCCCGCCCACCTGCTTGGCCGTCCGCGCCTCGGCCGTCTTCTTCATCCGGGTCAGCATCATCTGCAGCGGTGCCCCATCGTCGCCGACCAGGCCGTGGCCCTCGGCCCACTGCCCGAGCTTCAGCTTGCGCGCCAGCTCGGCGTCGAACGGACCAAGGTGCCCGCCGGTTGAGGCATGGCGGACACCACCCCGGCCGTTGCCCGCCCAGATCGACCACACCGAGGAAGTGCCGGACAGCGCCCGGCTGCGGGCCATCATCCGGTGCAGCAGCAGGTAGAAGCTGCCCATCGTCCTCAACTGCCGTTCAGGATCCACGCTCCAGTGCACGGTCGTACGGGAGTTGGCCTTGCCCCGGCGGCGTTTGACCAGCGTCACCGCCACCGCCCGCTCCTCCATCAGCCGGTGCTCGGCGGGCAGTTCCTTGAGCGTCTCCGGGTTACGGCCGCTCAGCCCGGCCGCGTAGACCAACAGCGGAGCCAGGTCCTGGTCGACCACAAACAGCTGCCGCGCCTGCGCGTAGCAGGCCGCCGGGTACTCGCCCACCGCCAGCCCTCGGTAATCCACCTGGACGCGACCCGTACGCGCCATCGCCTCCAGCCGCGCGCCCTGCTCCCGATCGGTATACGACAGAGCCTCGGGGGTGTCGAGGAAACGGCGCAGCAGCTCCTCGCCCGCCGCGATGCGGTCACGGATGGCCACCACATCCGAGCGGGCCGCGGTCATAACGGCCTGGAACTCGCGATCCGAGTAGCCCGGGCGTACCGCCTGCTGGGCATCCACGCCGTGCCCGGGCTGTCCGGCGTAGTCCACCACGGCGCCGTCCAGTCGGTCCTGGTCCGGCAGCACGCGCACGATCCGCAGCAGATCCTGCAGAGACCGGCGGGCGGACGTCTCCAGGCACGTCTCCCGCCGCGACATCAGGTACCGCTCCAAGTGGCGCACCCGCAGCTCCTCCACGCGCTGCGGCGGCATGGGGAGCTGGCCCAAGAGCAGGAGGAACCGCTTGACCGTCTGCCACTGGCCGCTCGCGGCCCGCTGCGTGCGGCGCCCGCCGCCGGGCCCGATCCGCACCCCGAGCGCGTGGGCGAAGTCCCGGTGCATCCCCGGCAGCGGCAGCTCCGCGAACCGGAACACGCACTCGCGGCCGTCCTCACCGGTGAAGTGCACCACCGGCGCCCCGCCGTCCTCGGGGAACTCCACTGCGGGAGGAGGCTCGTAGAAACCGTCCGGCACGGCTGTGGTACGACCGCGACCCGCACGCGCCCCGCCCTCGATCACGCGTCCACCGCCGACCGCTCCAGCCAGCCTTCCTCGCTGAAGCCCGCCGGCTCCCACGCCCCCTCCGGCACCAACTCCAGCCGCGTGCGCATCTCCAGCTCCTGCAAGGTGTGCAGGTAAACCGCCGTCGTCGTCGCCGACCGGTGACCGAGCCTGATCCGCACCCAGTTCAGCGGATCACCGAACACCCGCTGATACGTCAGCCGCTGCTGCTCGTTCATCTCTCCCAGCGCCTGCAGATGTCCCCGCCACAGCAACTCCAGCGTGATCACCGCGTACGAGTGCCGCAGCATGTGCGGAGTTGCCGCCACGCCGACGCCCTGCACACGGCATCGCTCGTTGGCGTCGGCGAAGACCTGCTTCCACCCGGACGTCGTCATCGGCAGCCCCCACTGGTTCAGCCACACCATCGCCGGCTCCCACCCGCCACCCACCGTGGCCACCAGCAGTCGGCGCCGCTCGGCTGCGTCCAGGCGGGCCACCGGCACCCACCGGCCGCCTATCCGCACTTTGGGCACCGCTGGGTCCTCCACCAGCAGCGACCGGGGCGTGGGGGTGTAGAAGCCGCGCGCGCGGCCGTAGTCGAGCATCTCGGTTCGGTCCCACTCCATGTAGTCGCGTACGTCCCGCAGCACCGAGACCGGCCAGTACACCGCCCGCCCCGAACTCCCCTTGGAGATCGCGTGCGGCAGCATCGCCCGCGCGTTGACGATCCCCGCCCCGGGCGGCGGCAGCTCCGGCAGTTCGAACACCGTCAGCGCCGAGTGCTCGCACAGCCGCAGTCCCGTACGGATCATCGAGTCGGCGTACGCCACGTTCCGCGCCGCCCACCGTCCGCGAAACGCTCGCCTCGGCATCTCCGTCGCGTCGAACCCGCACAGCCCGACATTGCGCCACAGTCGGTACGACATCGGCGGCAGCCACTTCACCTCACGTCGCCCACCGGTGTGTGACGCCTCGGCCGGCACCGTTCGCGCTACGCCGCTACCGGTCCCGCGTGCCCAGGGCGACCACGCCGTAGCCGCGCGCTGGCGGATGGGATTGGCCCGGACGAGATCCTCCTCAATCGCCCACAGATAGAACTGGTTGACCGTGGAGACCTCCCGGTCCCAGCTGGTGTCCTCCACCCGGGGTCCGTGCTCGTCCCGACGACGCCACCACTCATACGCCGCTCGATCATCCATGGACGCATCGCGCCAGTCGCGTTGGCCTCGCCCGAACCACAGAAAATCGAAGTACGTGCGCAGGTCCCGGGCATGGGCGGCCTGGGTGTTCCACGGAGACGACGCCAACCACACCGAGAAGTAGCGGTTCAACGCCACGTCGTATTGACCCGCCGGACTGATCAGGAACGGCTGCCCCTCGGGCACGCCCAGATCGTCCAATCGCTGATCGAGCCCGGAGAACAGAGCACTGAACTCACGTATGAACGGCGTCGCTTCATGTGGCCACGCCGGGTCCCTGCGGGTGAAGCGCACCCGCCAACCCGTGATCGACATGACGCTGGACGATAGCCCGTGGACAGCTCAACAGCGCATAAATGAAGGGTGCTGATCGGCCTGCAGGACGAAGAACAGGAAGCACCGTGCCCGGCTGGCTCTGTCCACGATTTCCGACGGCGGGTGTTCAGCATCTTGGGAGGTGTCTGCTCCGGACTGCGGTTGGTGTTCACGAGATTGAACAGCACGGTTGGTCAGCGGGTCTGGACCCATGTGATCGTGGCGGTAATGACGATGCTGCCGGCAGCCGTACCCATGCCGTGCGCGACACCTGAGGCTTGTACCGTAAATGATCTACGGCGCGGTGGTTGACCTGCCCGTTCGTCTGTTACCCGGCGAGGGTGAGGTTGTGCAGGCGGGCGATGCCGAGCATCGCGTGGTGCACGCCGTCGCCTTTGAGGCGGCAGTCGCGAAGGATCTTCCATGTCTTCATGCGGGCGAAAGCGTGCTCGACGCGGGCGCGGACCTTGCGGTGCGAGGCGTTGTGTTCCTCTTTCCAGGCCGGGAGTTCGGCCTGGCCTCGTTCGCGGCGATGCGGGATGACCAGGCCGGTGCCCCGGTAGCCGCCGTCCGCGATGACTGTGGTGCGGCCGACGGCGTCCTTGGCGCCGGACAGTTCCCAGGCCTTGCAGTCGTTGCGGTTGCCGGGCAGCGGCCGGCCGACCGCGACCACGAGCCGCGTGTCGGCGTCGATGACGACCTGGTGGTTGGTCGAGTACCGGTAGTTCTTCGACTTCTCGGCCACCGCGTGGTCGCGGGTGGGCACCAGGGTTCCGTCCACGATCAGCACCGTGTCCTTCCGGAATGGAGTGCCAGCACGGGCCCGAGATGGTCGACGATGCGGTCCGCCGCGGATTTCGACACCCCGAACAGCGGCGCGAGTTGACGCAGCGTGAGGTTGGTCCGCCAGTACGCGGCGACCAGCAGGACCCGGTCCTCCAGCGGAAGGCTCCAGGGCCGGCCCTTGCGCACCGGGTCCGCGCCCTCGCGCCGCAACGCGGTGATCAACCTGCTGAACTGACGCGGGCTCAGCCCGGTGAACGGGGCTATCCAGGACGACTCCGACGCCGCGATCACACCAGTCACGTCAAGATCATCTCGCCCGTGACCAGCAGTTACGGGACAAGACTTAGGGCGGCCCGGTCGCGGATCCGTCGCCGCAGATGGTTCGACCGCCGGGCCGCGGTCCGCTCGCGGCTGGCCGGGGTCTGCCTCGGGCAAGCAGGCGAGTCGGACGGGTCCTGCTGCCTGGCGTTGTCGAAGGACATGAGTTTCTCCTTCACTTGAATGCTGTTGGCTGTCGGCCGCGCGGGCCGTGCCGGTTTATATGCGGCGTCGTGGGGGTGTCCCCCTGGAGCGCCGTTCATGCGGCGGCCGGTATGACAAAACATGGCGCCGAACGGGCAGCACACCGCTACCCCGACGACAGCGCTGCCCGATCGAGAGGCGGGACCGGATCGAGGCCGACGGCGGATTCGTCGAGGAGAACGAGGAGCAAGGTCCGCCATGTCGGGGGCCGGCTGCCGTGTCCCGTGTGTGGCCTCGATCAGGTTCCGCATCATCTGCGCGCCGGTCGGCAGTGCTGGAGTCGCGGCGCTCACAGTGTCATTGGCCCGGTACGCAGGACCGCCCGCACGGTCTTGGCCGGATGGTCGGTTCCGACCACGAACCCTGAGAGCTCGACGCCCTGGCTCGTGATCTCCCGAAGGCTCCGAGTCCCTGCACCGTCGGCAGCCTCGTCGAAGCCCGGGAGCCGGCACCCTCAGGGCCGGACCTGGTGCGACGTAAGCGGCGCTTGAAAAGTGAGCCGGTTTGCGGCGTGTACGACGTAGTGAACAAAGGCGGGTGGGGTTTCTTGATCAGGGCTCGAGCCTTTTGGTGTTCGTGCAACGTCCAGCTTCTGCTGGACCTGGAGATCCCCCGCACCCTACTTGCTGCCCGAGGCCGGCGGCCCGCTCCCAGGCACCGATCGGCTCACCGCAGCCGGGGTGGCCGTGGTCTCGGTCCCGGACTGCGGGCACAACATCATGCTGGACAACCCCGAAGGCTTCACCCGTGCCACCTCGGCAGCGCTCTCGGACCACGTCCACTCGCAGCGCCAAGGCGATGCAACGGCGCAGCCCGCTGCTGCCGGTGGCGTCGATCCGGGTGAGCCATGGCACCTGCTCGAGCATGCTTTGGTAGGGACGGGTGCCGGGGCCTGTGAGGAGGGCGCGGAGCTCGTCGGGAACGGGATTGGGGACCAGGCACAGCCAGGCCAGGCCGACGCCGTTACGGGCCTCGGGCAGTCGCCCGGGATCCGACCACAGGCCCCGGGCCCACCGGGGAGCGTGTTCATGATGGTGTTCGCGGGCGAGTTGGGCGATCGCCGGGATCAGAGACGCCCGGACTACCGCATCGTCTTCCTCCGCCAGCCTGGACCGCAGAGCAGTGGAAAGGAGGGTGACCTCGCCGGCCGACGCCGCCGGAACGTAGGCGGTCGCGGAGCGGACCTCGGGGTCGGGGTCGCAGAGCAGCGGCAGCAGAATGTGCAGGTTGTCCATCACGGCCTGACGGGCGGCCTGGATCGTTCAGTCCACTGGGCACATCGTGCTGCCCTCAACCATCAACGGCTCCTCGGCGACCTGGAGCAGGCCTTCCCGCGATCCGTCCCCCATGTACTGACACCGCCCGATCTCGTCGATCAGGCGAAGGCTATCGGCACGCAGTTCGGGGCGCCCGGCCACCGCGATCCGGAGCAGGAGCGGTACCGCCAGTGCTCCTGCCGCGGTCGTGCCGCCCTGATGGTGAAGACTCGTCCAGAGCTGCCACAAGGCCTTGTCGGTAGCTTCGGCGCCCCCGGAGACGAGGGTGGCGAGCAGGGCCAGAGAACCCCTCGCCCGGGCCGTCAGGCGGGCGCTCGACGGCGTCCTTGCAGGGGGCTGCGACGACCAGCCCGGGGGCGCCAGCTGTCCAGCGGGTGCTGCGTGGGGGTCGTTCACCAGGCGTCGCCGATGTTGAAGTTGGCGGCATAGGCATTCCACTCGGATCTAAGGCGATCAGGAGATATCCGCCGACCGCTGTCAGGCCGTCGTGCAGCTTCTCTGCCAGTTCCCACCGTGAGATCGCCGCCATCGGCCCGGCCGGTTTTCGGCTCAGCGGGGCGGGCGCGATCATGGGACGAGTACGACCGGACCGTGGAACAGGGAATCCCATGACTTTGCAGGAAGGCCAGCGCGTCAAGCTGGCCGCTGATCTTCGTCTGAGTGACCCGATCGAGGTGTCCGGGGCGGTCATTGGCATCCTTTCCCTCGCCGCCGACACCGTAGGAACCGTAGTAGAAGTCACGGAGCACGTCCGCGAGGATGCCGACGTCCGCGAGTACGAGCGGCTCAAGTCGCTGCTCGATTCTTACGGTGACGGCATGCCCCCGGAGAGCAGGCGGCAGCTGGAGCAGAAGGTTGGCGCGCTGCAGCCGGCGTGGGTGGCGTTCCAGGAACAGGGAGCACTGGTGACGGTGCGGGTCCGCTTCGACAACGGGCTCATCCTGGGCGCATCGCCGCAGGACCTTTATGTGCCCGTGTGAGAGCGGTGGCGAGGCCGCGCGTCCTTGCTGAACCGACACCGGGCCCGGAGTCAGGGGTGTGCTGCACGATCGGGTGACATCGTGACCTGCCCAACAGACGCTGGTTTGCTGGCTCTTCTTGCCAAATAGTTCGCCGGTTTCGTTCATCGCGGCGCAGAATGATCGACGACGGCGTCATGCGTCGTCTCCGCCGGCCGGTCGAGGGGGCTGCCGGTGCGAACTCACAGGACACAGAGGGGGGTTCTGCCGTGCGCAGATCCAGACGCACGCTGGGTGCCACGTTCGCTGCGGTGCTCGGTTCCGTACTGCTGGCGATACCGGGGGCCATGCCGGCGTACGCGGCGACCGGTGTGTCGTTGCCGCTGTACCAGCTCGCCGACATGAAGGTCGACGGCAGCCATCAGAAGATCTTCCTCAGCATGCCGGCCGGCGCCGACGGCCGCGTAGTGGTGACGGACTACAACGGGAAGAGCACGTGGCTGGGCGGCCTCCCGGGGGCCAGCGGGCTGGCGCTCTCGCCCGACAACCAGACCCTGTACGTGGCCGCGCGGGACATCGACACCATCGTGGCGTACGACACCGCGACGCTGGCGGAGACCGCGCGCTACCACGTCGGTGACGGCACAGCCCCGTTGGGCGTGGCGGTCGCGGGTGGGAAGCTGTGGTTCGGCTACGGCGTCAGCGGGGACCTCGGCTCGATCGACGTGCGCGGCCCCGAGCCGGTCGTCGAACTGGGGCTGGACAGTTCGCTGGACTTTGGGGCGGAGCTCGTCACCTCCCCCGCCGACCCGAACGTGCTGGTGGTCGGCACCGGTGACCCCAACCGCAACACCCTCACGGTGTACGACGTGAGCAGCGGCATGCCCGTGATGGCCAAGCGGCGGGTGCTGTCCGGGACCGAGATGAACGGTCTGCGGGACATCGACGTGACACCGGACGGCCGTACGATCCTGACCGCCGCCCTCATATCGCCGGGGTACCGGGCCTTCCGCCTCGACGATCTCTCGGACGTGGCGACGCATACGGCCCCGGCCTCGCCCCTGGCCGTCGCCGCCGGACCCGACGGCAGGGTGGCGGGGGGCGCCCAGAACACCAGCGCCGACGTCCCGGACGTGTCCTTCTACGCTCCGGCTGCCCCGGATCCGCTGACCACGGTCGAGCTGGGCGCCGCCACGCAGAGCCCGGTGGTCCGGGGCCTGGCCTGGGCGCCGGACGGAAGCCGGCTCTTCGCCGTGACGGGGGAGAGCGGGGTCATGGGGCTCCGGTTCCACTCTCTCCAGGTCAACACCACGGTGCAGACAGCGATCGCCCTCGACGCGCCGGCGACCAGCAGGAAGGGCCGGACGCTGACCCTCACCGGCACGCTGACCCCCGGAATCGCTCCCGGCACCACGGTCACGGTCACACGCCACGACGCCACCAACCCTGAAGGCGTCTCCCTGGGCGCCGTACCGGTGGCGGCCGACGGCACCTTCACGGCGACCGACGCCCCGGCCAAGCCCGGCGAGGTCCGCTACGTCGTGGCGTACGGCGGTGACCACTGGCACGCCGCCTCCTCGGCTGAGGCGACGGTCGAGATCACCCGCAACTGATTCCCTGCCCGGAGCACACGATGAAGGGCCAGTTCAAGGGGGCATGCTGCTCCCTTGAACTGGCCCTTGTGCTGGCCCTGGAGCCGGCCCCTTGGCTGTGCTCACGGCCGTTGCGCTCTACGCGAGGATCAGAAGGATGAAGATCGCACAGACGATGATGGTGACCAGCCAGCTGTTGCTGATCAGCCAATCGCGGACGCCCGGCATTGCCCTTCCGCGCGAGGGCCGGAGAGCTGGCGAACGCACAGCGGTAGCGCGGCCATCAATACGGTCAGAGCGATGAACGCAAGGGCTTCGGCGCAGGAGCTTCCGCCCACCGGGAGTCGGCCCAGGCGCCGTGGGGTGGGCCTCGGTTCGGGCGAGCGCGGCCTGGACGGCGTCGCGTTGAAGCCGGAGGCAGGTGCCGATCGTCTCGGTGTCGGCGAGCTGGCGGTCGAGGTGGGCCAGATCGCGCGGAGGCGCGGGGGATCCGGCGACATCTAGTCCATGCGTTCGATTCAAGCGCTGGGTCCGCGTCCGGTCGAGGCGGGGTCACGAACGCGCTGCAGTGCAGAGGGCCAGGCTCCGAGCTACCTGGGGGCGGCCCACGCCTCGGGCCCACCCCCTCGCCACTCGATCATGGCTGTCCGGACGACGTCCATCTCGGCCCACTCAGGGAGGCCCTCGGTCGGTAGTGGTCGGAGCTGGAGCGCATGCGCAACCGCCCCAACACCTCCGGACGACTTTCCGTGTACGGCGCCCGGGTCACCATCACCGCCGACGGTGAGACGACTCTGACACGCGGCGGTCCACGACCCTCTCAAATCGGAGGCAGTTGATCACTGTCACAGGCACGTCTGCCGGGCCGTTCAGGAACACCCCGGAGGAAACGGGCCGTCGCCATATGGACCCCGAAGCCATCCGGTGATCAGACAGCGCCTTCGGCTCGATCAACGCCCGATCCGCGTCGTCCAGGAAGAACCACCGCTCCAACTCCGTACGGGACGGCGCCCCGTCCTCAGCCCCCGGGACACCCGCGCGTCCGCGATCAGGACGCGGCGTCAAACCAGTCATGGGCGCCTCAGTACTTCTGCCGGGTTGTTGGTGCCGGGTCTGCTGGAGCGGATGGTGTTGGCGCAGTGGTCGTGGATGCGTCCTCCGGTGCTGGTTGCTGTTCCGGTGGGGCTGAATGCGGTGTACGGCAGGCGCGTCTGCATGTCGCCGACGCCAAGCCGACGGAACTGTCACGGAGTCCGTCGAACCGCGGTCCAGCGCGGTTTCCGGCAAGCTCTCAGTCCGGGCCTTCTACCTGGACATCGCCCAGTGGGCTCTTGACGAGCCAGAACGCTGGGGGCCATGGGCGGCACCCGCCCCCATCAGCGAGGCTGAATGCTCAGCAAAGAAGCTCGAAAAGCTGCAAAAGTCCAGGAAAGACCAGCGGACTCGTGAGCGCTTGCCCGTGCTGCCCACGCTCGTCCGAGTCGCCGACCGCCGGCTGAAGGAAGCCCGTCTTCGCCTCGAAGCTCTCCATGCCGCGGCGCCAGGATCCACGTTCACAGTGCTCGGCGAGGCCTTCACTGCCCCGCGCTTCACGAATCGCCCAGAGGGGCGGGCAGCGAGCGTCCGCGACGAGTACGGCCGCCGCCGGTTGCTCGCGACCGAGGAAAAGGTCGCGTTCTGGGCCTGGGCAACGATCGAGATCTTCCGGCATACCGGCATTCGCATCGAAGAGCTCCGGGAACTCGGCCACCACAGCATCCTCAGCTACAAGCTCCCAACCACCGGGCAAGTGGTTCCGCTGCTGCAGGTCGCACCGTCGAAGACCGATCAAGAACGGCTCCTGCTCGTCAGCCCTGAACTCGCTGACGTGCTTAGCGCGATCGTGTCGCGCGTCCGTGGCTCGGACGGGAGCGTCCCCTTGGTCTCCAGTTATGACCAGCACGAAGGCGTCTGGAACCCTCCCATGCCGCTGCTCTATCAGTGGAACGTCTCCGGCCAGAACCGGCCGCTCGCGGAGAGCACGATCCGCAAGGCGATCAACCAGACCCTCGAAGCCACTGGGCTCACTGACAGCGCGGGCAAGCCGCTGAGGTTCCAGCTCCACGACTTCCGTCGGATCTTCATCACCGACGCGATCCTCAGCGGCCTTCCACCGCACATTGCCCAAGTCGTTGCAGGTCGCAACAACATCAACAGCACGATGGGCTATGCGGCGATCTATCCGGTCGACGCGATCGAGTCCCACCGGGCTTTCATCGCGCGCCGGCGGGCACTCAGGCCCGTCGAGGAATATCGCGCTGTCACGCCCTAGGAGTGGAACGACTTCCTCGGCCACTTCGAGAAGAGAAAGCTCGCCCTCGGCAGCTGCGGACGAGCCTACGGAACGGACTGCATCCACGAGCACGCATGCGTTCGCTGCCCCGTGCTCATCGTGGACTTCGGCGAGATGTCCCGCTTGGTCGAGATCCGCGACAACCTTGCCGACCGGATCAGGGAAGCCGAGCGCGAGGGATGGCTGGGGGAGGTCGAAGGGCTATCCACCAGCCTGGCCGCTGCCGAAGAGAAGATCGCGGAGATCACCGCCAGACACGACCGCAAAGCCTCGCCCGTCTTCCTCGGTGTTCCGACCCTCCAGCAGATCACAGCCCGCTCGGTCGGCTCACCCGAGGCTTCGCCCTGACGAACCATCTGCGCGCGAAGTGCTCGACGTCGTCTCGGCAGGGTGACCACCCCGTTTCCATGGCCTCGGCCAAGCTGCCTTGCAGTCCGGCCGAGGCCTTCCTGCCGCCCGAACGTGCCCTGATCTGGGGAAATGAGTGCACCCGTCAGGGCCGCCGACGGGCCGCAAAAATTTCTCGCGATTCCTCTCTCACAGTCTCCGGCTCCTCCCGCTGTCTATAGGCAGATCGCCCGCGCGAGAGGCGGTCTTCGATCTCACCGCCGCCGACGCCGAGAGGAACCGATGAACGGGAGCGACAAGAACGGGAGGAGGGTCCCGCACCAGCACGTCCCCGCTGGCGTCCTGTGCCACGAGGCGCAGAAACAGTGGGACGCCTACGTGAAGATGCGCAAGACCCTCTGGAAGTCCGCGTGCGCCCGCGCTGGGCGCGACCATGCGGATGACATCTGCTCGAAGGTGGCGATCGCCTTCTACCGGCGCCTGTTGTCGGGCCCGTTGAACGAGAGCGTCGCCCCGTACCTGTGGACGATGATCAAGCGTCACACGGGCCAGCACCTCAGCGAGCTGTCTGCCCGCGCTGAGAACTTCGTGGGCGACGAGACCTCGAATCTGGAGGACCCCGCCAACTACATCAGCGTCCACTTCACGAGCCAGGTCGAGCTCGTCGAGGCGATGGCTGTGTTGAAGAAGGAGTTCAGCACGCTCCAGCTCCGTGCGTTCGTACTTGCCGAGGCGTATGGCCTGAAGGCACCGTCGATCGCCGAGCTCATCGACACCACGCCCGGCAACGTGCGTGACGCGCTTCGCCACGCCCGCCGCAAGCTCGGAACCCGACGAGTCGGTGCCCGCCTGGGAGTCGTGTCCGACGACGATTAGTCGCTTCCAGGAGCCCTGGGCTGGTCCGCAACGACGACGGCTCAGCCCGTAGCTCCGAGTGGGGGCTCATCGTCAGCCGCCATCCCGACAGAAGGAAAGGAGGAGAACCAGCTGGAACTGAGGGTCCACGGCCAGGGGACAGCGGCCGCGGAGCTCTAGAAGCGAGTGAATCCGCGGCCGGCCGGCAAGCACGAGCCGCGGATCCACACCAGAACCGGACGAAAGTCCGGACGACCTCATGGTGAACGCCTCCCTGCGAGGCACTTCTTACGGAACGGAAGGTTGGCATGGGTAACCACATCCACCGCGGGTACTTCGCGGTGATCGCCACGGTGATGGCCGTTTGGGCGTGGATCGGCTGCCGGGTCGAGGCGGCTTTGTTGCTGCTGCCTCCCCGCAGCCCGGTCGTCGGACCGGCTCGCCGGGAGCGCGGTCCGCGGACCCGAGTCCACGGCCGCGTCGAAGGGCTGACGACTGGAAGGTAAACCATCGGTAGTGGAGCCGGACCCTCTCACAGTGAGGGCCCGGCTTCGCTGCTTCTAGGTACTGGCGCATCGACGCGTCGGGCCCGCCGCCCCCAGGCTCTCCAACCCCGGGCGGCGGGCTGGTCCTCCCGAAGGAACACCATGACCACGATCCCCTCTGACGGCGGCAAGAGCCAGGACTTCCCGACCGTGACTCGTACGGACTCCGTCACACTCCGGCTGGAGCTCGCCGAGGGTAATCTCGCCTGCTGCCGTCAGAAGCTCGCCGACGCCGAGCGCGAGGCCCGGGAACTCAGGCGTCAGCAGCGACGGGAACACCGGCAGGAACTCCGGGCCCGGCGACACCAGCGGCGCCGGGCCCTCTCCGCGAAGGCCGTCCACCTGACCGCCACCGCCTCCCCCGTGATGCTCACCTTTGTCGGGGCCATCGCGTTCCTCGTCGCCATCGTCTTGATGGTGAGCGGTTTGGGGGCCGCCAACGCCCTCGCCTTGGCGGCCGCCGCGTGGGGCGGTGCCGCTGCGATCCGTTCCCTACGCAAGTAGAGCGGGACGGGAAGCTTTCCTCCTGTTATCAAGGCCCTCGCCATTCCTTCCGGTGAGGGCCTTCGCCATGTGCACCGGCTCCAAGAGCACCGCGGCTAGTTCAGAGAAGCGAGTTGTCCCGTCTGGGCGGCTTGTGATGGTGGGCATGGGGCGGGGTGATGTGATGGCAGCCGGTTGCACCGCGCTGGTTCTCCACCGGGACCCGGCTCGTGGGTGTCGAGCGCGCTCCTTGCCAGCGCCTGGGTCTGGCGTCCCGGTGAATTTCCAGCGGGTCATCCCGCCGCAGCTTGGATACAGCCGAGGCATTCCGGCGGCTCAATCAGCACTGCCCGGATCTGAACCGAACGTACGACCTGGTGCGCCAGTTCGCTGCCAGGCTCGACGCCCGCGATGCCACCCTCGGGCGAACGAGCCGCCGGGTAGCGCTGAGGGCGCATCAGGGACTGTTGGGCAAGATCGGCAGCGCCGATTCGTCGCCCCCGTTCCCGCGCATCCGCAGACCAGTGACGGCGCGAGCTCGCCCGGGGCCCCGTCCCACCGCCACGCCCGCCCACCCCTGCCACGCAATCTTCGAGGGCTGGCAGATCACATCGCGTCCATCCCTCATCTGCTAGTCCCCGGGCCGGGGACAGGAGGACCGTTACGAAGTGCACGGTGCGTACCTCGATGCCGAGGGGCCCGCGGCCGGATCCCTTGTCCCACCGCCGCCATGTGCGTCGCCATCCCGAGGCAGACGCCGTACGACATGGCCGCGGGGACGTCGACATCAGGCATGCGACCGACGTCTTGCCATACCCGGGCCTGGTCCAGCCCGCTGTGCGTGCCGGTTGTTCACCGCTGCTGACGGTAGCGTCAGATCGGTGGAGGGGATTCTCGTCAGGCCCCTGCCAGAATCCGCCAACTCGCGCTCTGTTCGGTCCCTGGTGATCACATTCGTTCACCTTGGGGCAGAACCGCAATACCGCCCTCGCGGCCCGTGGCACGCGTGTTGAATCCGGCCGTTCGAAGTTCCACGCCCTGGCGGAACACCCAGGGCAGCGCCCCCTGGAGAAGAGATGTCCGGCCCGGAAGTCGTGATCTCGTGTGTCGTCGGATGGGCCGCGCACATACCGCGCAGAGGCGGCCGACCGGCCGACACCGAGGCCGACAGGGCCTTGGACGCGGGCATGCAGCGGGTTCACGACCTAGTCACTGCCCGCCTGGAGGAAGAGCCGCGGTTCCGGCTGCTGTGGGCCGAGATCGAGGCCGGTGGGGCACCGGCCGGGGAGACCCTCGACGCGGCGGCGCGGGCGCTGGGGGCCGCATCCGACGACGACCCCGAGTTCGCGGCGCGGCTGCACACGCTGATGGAGGAGGTCGAACAGTTGCGGTGCGCGGCCGGCGCACCGGCGCTCCACGTGGCTGGTGACCTGAATGTCAGGGCGGGTGGTAGCAGTGTGGCGGCCGCCGTGATCACCGGCGGGGTGACGGTCGCAAACCCTCCGCACCCCGGGACGGAACAGCGCTGACCGTCCCGGGAGCGCCCCATGGCCATCCGGAAGCCTTGGGCATCAACGCGTACAACGGCGCGGTGGCCGCGCTGCACATCGACCGCGTCGAACAACATGTGAGGCTTGAGGACCCGCTGACCTTGGTCCTCAACCGGCTGCGGCAAACCGTCCGTGCCCATGAGAGCGCGGAGTGCTTCCGTCTGCTCGGCGAGGACGTCGCCCGGATCGACCTCGCCTACACGCTGCGCCCGGAAGCGAACAGGGAAGCGAAAGGGGCCGCGCTGCACGGTCGGCTCACGGCCAGTGGCGAGGGCATCCATGACGTGGCCGCGTACTACCGCGCCATCACCCCCCGTCGGCTGGTGGTTACCGGTGCTCCCGGCGCGGGCAAGACCGTGTTGGCGCTGGACCTGATCGTCGCGCTCACCGGCCCCGACTCGGTGGGGCAGCCGGTCCCCGTCCGGCTGTCGACGGCGGCCTGGGATACCAGCGTGCCGCTCGACGCCCACCTGACGGAGCATCTGATCGTGACCTACCGCGTGGCCAAGGATGATGCCGAGCGGCTGGTGACCAGTCGGCTCGTGCTGCCCGTACTGGACGGCCTGGACGAGATGGACGAGACGCTGCCCAACGGAGAGGCCGATCCCCGCGCCCCGCGGGCGACGGCCGTCCTCAACGCGCTCAACAGCTACCTTGACGGCACCGACCTCGCGGCTGTGATCCTCACTTGCCGCACCCGGCACTTGGACGCGCTGGTAGAAAATCTCGGCGCGCAGCCGCGACGGCAACTGCTGCGCGCCGCCCGTATCGAGATTGTTCCGGTCGACGCCCCCGACGCGGTCTCCTATCTGCGCGGCCGGACCACGGAGCCGGCCCGCTGGGAGCTGCTGCTGCGCGCCCTGGAAGACGCCCCGGACGGCACCCTGGCACGATCCCTCTCCACTCCCTGGCGGCTCTGCCTGATTGCGACGGTCTTCCGCGACACCGGTGACCCTTGCGAACTGCTGCGCCACGCGAAGCCGGACGAGCTGGACCAGTTCCTGCTGGCCAGGTACCTGCCCAGGGTCGTCGCCCAGCACAATGCGGCGGGGGGCCACCGGCGCTACCCACCCGACCGGGTGCATCGGTGGCTGCATCAGATTGCGTCCTATCTGGAGCATCCGAGGCCGGAGCAGGTCGTGCACCCGGACGAGCACAGCCGTACGGACATCGACCCCTACCGGTTGTGGCCGCTGGCCAATTGGTCACTGGTCGCGGAGATCGACTGCAGGGTCCCGTACTACGTCGGTCTCTACGGCCTGTTATGTCTGTCGGGGCTGGTCGCCCTGGCCGGCGTCCCGTCCGACTGGGTGCTCGGCGGGCCCGCGATCGTACTGTTCTTCCTGAACTTCGGGCTGGGACGGTCGCACTTCAGCTCGACCACGGGCCGCCTCGTCTGGGCCGGCTGGGCGCAAATCGACTGTCCGCGCGAGCAGCGCAGACGGCGCGGTGCCGTCGCCGTCGCCGTCCTCGGCGGTGTCGGCGGCGGGTTCTGCTTCGCGATGGACGGGCCGCTGCCGCAAAGCCTGCTGACCGGTGCTGCCGTGGCCTTGTTCACGACTCTGTACCTGCTATTGGTGAGCATCGCGTTGCAGAAGGACCCGTCCCCTGCGGTACGACCGCGCCGCTTGATGCGCGGAGACATCCGGTACCGCCTGCTGCTGGGGTTGGCGAACGGCGGCATGATCGGCTCCCTCGCGGCGGGGTTCAGCGGGGTGAAGGCCGGCGTCAGTGTGGGCCTGGTGTGCGGGCTCGGCATGTGCGGACTGCTCAGCGGCACCGCCGTCCGGCGCTACGTGGTCTTCGTCAGCATCGCGCGGTGCGGCGGGAAGCTCCCACTGCGCCTGGGAGCCTTCCTGGACTGGGCACTCGACGCGGGCCTGCTACGACTCTCGGGCTCCGTGTACCAGTTCCGGCACCGCGAGCTCCAACACTGGCTCGCGGCCCATCCTCCTCAGCGCCCGTCACGGTCCCGCTGACGTCGGACGACCAGGAGATGGTGGCTGTGCCGCTGAGGCGTTCCGGCCATCACGTCGGTTGTCGACAGATGGATCACAGGAGGCCAGGCGGGCGGCGCTGGGCGAGCTCGTAACTCCAGCGGTGCGCTGATGTGGGCCTCTCCTGCTCGTCGTGGAGCGCAGGGCTTTATGTTTTTACTGCGTACAGATTGCCGTCGTCACTGCGGAAGTACACCACGCCATCGGCCACGACCGGAGAGGATTCTATGGTGCCGTCGGTCCGGAATTTCCAGCGTTGTTTTCCTGTGCTGGCGTCGACGGCGTACAAGTGCTTATCGTCGCTGCCGACATACACCACACCATTACCCACGGCCGGCGATGAGCCCACCATGCCATCGGTCCGGAATTTCCAGCGTTGCTTGCCCGTGCTGGCGTCCAGGGCGTACAAGTTCTTGTCGTTGCTGCCGACATAGACCGCACCATCGGCTGCTACCGGCGACGAAGGGAAAAGATACTGGGGGACTGGGAACCTCCATCGTTCCTGTCCTGTGTCGGTGTCCACGGCATGCAATTCGTCCTCCGTGCTGCCGACATACACCATGCCATAAGCCCTGAAAGGCGATGATTCCACCCAGCCGTCAGTCGGGAACTTCCAGCGCAGCTCGCCTGTGTCGGCGTCCAGGGCGTACAAGTTCTTGTCCCTGCTGCCGACGTACACCAGGCCATCGGCTACGACCGGCGACGAGAATATGCCACCGTCGGTCGGGAACTTCCAGCGTAGCTCGCCTGTATCGGCGTCCACGGCATACAGGTTGCTGTCGTAGTTGCCGATGTAGACCACGCCGTCGACCACGCAGGGCGACGAATCCATGTCCCGACTGGTCAGGAACTTCCAGCGTTGCTTGCCGGTGGAGGCGTCCACCGCGTACAGGTTGTAATCCCAACTGCCGAAATAGAGCAATCCGTCAGCCAGGCACGGTGAAGAGGCGCTGCCCGTTTCCGTGACATTTTCCTTGACGCCAGAGTCTCGAGTAACACCGTTGGAGAACTTCCAGCGTTGCTGACCAGTCCTGGTGTCCACGGCGTAAAGGTTGTTGTCGTAGTTGCCGATGTAGACCATGCCATTGGCGACGACTGGTGAAAAGGAAGACTGGACAACACCGGCGGGGAACTTCCAGAGCAGCTTGCCGGCATCGCCGCCGGAGCTGTCGTCGAGCAGCGTCCAGGTGGCGAGGCCGAGTGCTGTAGCGGTCGTGCCGGCAAGGCCGAGCAGGGCCTGTCGGCGGGAGATGCCGGATCGGTGAACGGGCCTGGTGAAGGGCTGGGCTGTGGCCTCGTCATCACCCGGCCCGCCAGGCTTGAAGCGCTGGGAGTGTGCTGTCCTCGCTGCTCCGCCCAAGGGGCCCTCCTCAGAGGGCGGGGGGCCGGTCTGAGGGCTGGGGGAGTGCCGGTGCGGCGGATGCTGCGTGGAGTGCGCCGGCTGTTGGGCTGGGGTGGATCCGCCGGGGCGGGTGACGCTCGGGGCGGTGGGGGGACGCTGTGCGGTTTGGGCGTGGGCCTGGTGCACAGCGGATTCTGGTGCCGTGCCAGTGGACGCGGGTTGTGCGGGGTGAGGCGGCTCGGCGGGCGGCAGAGAGGATGGCCCTGATGGTGCGGGAGACGGGCCAGTGGTGTCGGGCTGGGCTGCTGTCGGCGGCGTCTGTCGCGCCGGGGGTGGCGTGTGGGGCAGAGGTATGGAGGCGTGTTCGCGGACGAGTCGGGCGATGTGGCCGGGCATCCAGTCGCGCCCGGTGAGTTGGGCCAGGGCGGCGGTTGGTTCCCGGCCTGCGCCGCCCGCCGTGGTCAGCTCACCAAGCAGGGCGGTCACGGTAGGGCGCTGCCCGGGCTGCTTGGCCAGGCAGGCTGCCACCACCTGGCGCAGTTCGGGCGGTAGGGGAGCCAGGTTGGGCGGTTCGTGGACGGCACGGTAGTACAGGGCATGCGCGGCACCGATACCGAACGGGCCGGTGCCGGTGGCGGTATAGGCCAGTACCGCGCCGAGGGCGAAGACGTCGCTCGCCGGCCCGACGAGCTGGCCGGTGAGCTGTTCGGGGGACATGAAGCCTGGAGTGCCGATCGTCATGCCGGTCTGGGTCAGCGCGCTGGCCTCGTCAGCGAGGGAGATGCCGAAGTCGATCACCTTCGGACCGTCGGCGGCGAGCAGGATGTTGGAGGGTTTCAGGTCGCGGTGGACGACCCCGGCGGCATGGATGGCCTCCAACGCTTCGGCCAGTCCGGCGCCGAGCGCCAGCACCGGCCGGGCGGGCCAGGGGCCGTAGTAGGCGATTGCTTCGCCCAGCGATAAGCCGGGGACGTAGACGGTGGCCAGCCAGGCCGGGGAGCCGGTCGGGTCGGCGTCGACCACGCCAGCGGTGAAGGCCCCGTTGACCCGCCGGGCGGCACTCACCTCGCGGGCGAAGCGGCGGCGGAAGTCGCCGTCCCGGGCCAGGTCGGGGCGGACCACCTTTACCGCGAACGCATACCCGCCAGGCGAGCGCGCCAAGTAGACCTGGCCCATTCCGCCGACGCCGAGCCGGGCCACGATCCGGTAGCGCCCGACCTGCCGAGGGTCCTCCGGCTCCAAAGACTCCGAACACTGCCACCACCCCACGCCCCCTACCCTGGCTCGGTGGTCCCCCAAGGGCCTGCCTTCGAGCCGCATCATTTCGGATATTGCCCTTTGGATGTGGCTTTTGACTCATACAAGGTTTTCGTATGTGTTGGCACCTGCTCGACGGATGCCATGCGGGAGTCCGGGCACCGGCCCGGGCGAGCTGTCGACACCGCCTCCTCCACCACCAGGACGTCGGAGGAGTCACTCACCCGTTCCACCCGCACATCGATCCCGGGAAACAGCACATCCTCGACCCGTCTTGCTCGCCACGGCAGGAAGCACCTTGGTGCGGCGTTCAACGGAGTGGGCGGTTGCAGCGAGCGTCGCGCGTGTTGTCGGCTGGAGTTGCCCGCTCGTGGAGTGTGCGGGCCGAGTCAGCCGTTGCAGGCTTGAGCAGTCTTTCGGTTGGTCAGTGGCGTCAGCCAGCCGTCGGGGCATGGGTCCCGTGCCGCTGGCTGGTCGGACGCGGGCGGCAGCGGGGCTCGCCTTCGTTGGCAAGGACTCGCCCTTGTCGGCAATCGCGGCAATCGCGGTCGTAGTCAGTACTTGGTCGGGTACATGCCTGGTCATGGCGGCCTGAGCTGGGGGTGCCTTTAGGACCTGCGGCATGGCAACGCGACTTGTGCAGATCAACATGAGCTGTACTGAGATTTGTGGAGTCCTTGATGCCAGGGTTACGGTCCTGGCGAAGGAGAACCACATCAGTGCCAGCACCACGGAAGTATCCCGACGAGCTGCGTGAGCGCGATCCGCGAGGTCCGCACCACCGGCCGGCCCGTCGCGCATGTCGCGAAGGACCTCGGCATCCACAAGGAAGCCCTGCGGCAATGGGTCCGCCAGGCCGAAGCCGACCACGGCGAGCGCGATGACCGGCTGACCACCGCCGAACGCGACGAGCTCAGGGTGCCCCGGCGCACGATCTGCTGCAGCTTCTGCCCCTCCTGGTCGGTCAGTCTGCGTACACGGACAGGCTCAGCCACCGCGCCTCCGGCGGTCGAATGGACGCCACCGCACATCCAACCGTCGCGACCACCAGCCCGGCGAATCTACGCAATCAGAGCACTATTTAGTTCGGCGCGGAGGGTCTTTCGTCAGGAGACAGGCTGTAGCCGGGCTGCGGGGTGGTGCCTGCCCTGGCCGGGGTGTTCGGGGGGCGTTGGAGTGGCGGGCGGACGGTGTGGTGGCGTGGCTACCGCGCCGGCGCGCGGCGTTTTCTAGGGTTGGTGGGGGTACGGCACGGGGCCGGCCGTCGGAGCACACAGGCGGGTGAGTCATGGAACGGATGACGGCCGGGTCGGCGATGGGCGGGCGCGGGCCGGCCCGGGGGTGGTCTTGGCGGCTGGCCGCCGCGCTGGGGCTGGTTCTGCTGTGCGCGCTGCCCGCTGGGGCGAGGGACGCCGTGCGGGCCGGTGAGGCCCGCACGCCCGTCGGCCCGGCTCCGTATGTGTCCGACTATGGCGGCAACCGGGTGGTGACCCTGTCCGCGTACAGCGGTGAGCAGGTAGCCGTCCCCTTCGACGGTCTGGTGCGTCCGACCGGTATGGCCTGGGACGCCTCGGGCCGGCTCTACGTCTCTGATACCGGCAACAACCGGGTCGTGGTCCTGTCTCCGGACGGTGGGGAGCAGTCGGTCGTTCCGGCGGGCGATCTGTCGCGTCCGCTGGGGCTCGCGGTCGATCCGGCCGGGAACCTGTACATCGCCGACAGTTTCAACGACCGGATCGTGAGGGTGGCCGCCGATGGCGGGGGGCGGAGGGTGCTGGCCACGGAGGGACTGCTGCATCCCTGGGGGCTGGCCTGGTCACCCGATGGGCATCTGTACGTCTCGGACTTCGTAAACGACCGGGTCGTCAGGGTCGCGGTGGACGGCGGTGGCCAGCAGACCGTGCCCACGAGGGGCCTCTCCCAGCCGACCGGGCTGGCACTCGGCGCCGGCGGCGAGCTGTACGTCGCCGACAGTGGCAACAACCGCGTGGTGAAGGTCGCCCTGGGAAGTGGCCGGCAGAGCACCGTTGCCGTCACCGGACTGAACTCCCCGCTCGGACTCGCCCTCGACGGCAACGGCCACCTGTACGTGGCCGACGGGTTCAACAACCGCGTGGTGCGCGTCCGCGAGGCGGGAGGGGGTCAGGTGACGCTCGGCTTCACGGGCCTGAGCACACCGACCGGTCTGGCCTTCCCCCCTGCCCCGGACAGCCCGGGGTACGGGCAGGACTGACAGGGCTCGAGCCGACCTGTTTTGCAGCGACATGCTGAGCGTCATGGCCGCGCGGGCCGGCGTGCCGGTTCAAGCGCCCGTCCGCGGCGGGACGCAGGCCGAAGCGCCGGTAGCCGGGAGTGGTCTCGAAGACCGTCACTTTGGAGTCGGTGTAGTAGGTCCGCTCCAGCCAGTTGCCCTCGCCTATGGTGTAGTTTCGCTCCCCGTCGTCGAACTTGGCCAGCAGTGGCGCTGGCCGTGATGGAGCGTGCGCCGGGGGTCAGCCCTGAGCAGGGTCGCGGAGCCGAAGTCCACCGGGCCCTCCCCGTAGTGCAGTCGAAGCCACTGGAGAGCCAGGTAGGCGCCCACGGAGGGGCCTGCACCGCGGGCGATGGACCCTTGCTCCGTGTGATTGTTCACTACGCCGGGCACACGCAGGCACGGGCCCAGGGCGTTCGCGAGCCGCCGGTTCTAACCGTGTGCCCCGGACAGGACCAGTCCGGTAAACGGCTGGGCCACCCCGCCTGCCACCACCCACATCCTCCATCGCGCCGCGCCGTCAGGTCCGCTTCCAGTTCGGGCGCATTGAGCTCGTTCAGGGTGTGGGTGTATTTCGCCGCCGCCTGTTGGAGTTCGGCGATCACGGGGCCATTGTCAGTACGATTTTCCTTGGATGTGGCCCTGTGCGGCTTGGGTGTGTGCGTTGGCCGCTTCGGGCAGCGGGTAGGTGCTGTCCACGCCGGTCTGGAGCGTGCCCGCGTTGAACAGGCGCCCGATCTCGGCGAGTTGGGGACCGTGGGAGCGCACCTGAATGTTGGAGACGGTGATGCCCAGACGGGCGGTGTCTTGCGGGTCGTACTCGGCGAAGAACACCGGGAGCATGGTGCCGCCGCGCTTGAGGACGGACAGGAAGCGTGAGCTGTCCGGGCCGCCGACGGTGTCGATCACCAGGTCCACGCCGCTGACCGCGTCCGCGGCCTGCGTGCGGGTGTAGTCGATGACCTCGTCGGCGCCGAGTCTGCGCAGGAACTGTTCGTGCCGGCCCGAGGCCACCGCGATGACGTGTGCCCCTTTCCATTTCGCCAGCTGCACCGCGAAGTGGCCCACTCCACCGACGGCCCCGTTGACGAGCACGGTCATCCCCTGGCGTGATCGGCACCGGCTGGTGCACCTGGCCGGTGAAAGGAGATGGCACGTCGTGGCCGAGATCAACCAGGTACTGCCAGGCCGTGAGCACGGCCATCGGCGCCCCGGCCGCCTGCACGTGTTCGATACTGGCCGGCTTGTGCGCCAGGTCCGATGCCGGCGCGGCCACGTACTCGGCGTACGTCCGGCCGTCGAATCCGGGGAACCGCAGCATGCCGAAGACCTCGTCACCGACGGCGAACCCGCGGACGTCCGGGGCGACCGCCTTCACCACGCCCGACATGTCCGTTCCGGGGGTCAGGGGGAACTCCAGCGCCGGCCTCATCTCGGCCGGCATGACCTTCATCCCCTCACGCAGGTACCAGTCCGGCGGGTTGATGCCCGCCGCGTGCACCCGGACGAGCACCTCGCCCGGGCCGATCTCGGGAACCGGCACCTCGTCGTACTGCAGAACTTCCGGCCCGCCCGCTTCGTGGAACTGGATCGCCTTCATCGCGCCTGTCGCTTTCTCGGGGAAACGTTGCTCCTTCAGTCAAGGCCCAGGACGGCATGGCCGTCCAAGACCGGTCCGGCAACCTGATCATTCCGAAACAGCATGACGCGTACCCTGCAAGGGTGAACGATCTCGGACAGGACCTGGAACTGCGGCTCGTGCGCTACTTCACCGTGGTGGCGGCGCACCAGCACTTCGGCCGGGCCGCCGCCGACCTGCACGTAGCCCAGCCGGCGCTGAGCCGCCAGATCCAACGGCTCGAGAAGTATCTCGGCACACGACTCCTGGACCGCACCGCCCAGGGCACCCGGCTCACTCCGGCCGGCCAGACGTTCCTCCCCCGGGCCCAAGACCTGCTGCAGGCCGCCCGCCAGGCTGAGCTGGCCGTGCGTGAACAAGCCGAGACCGAACGAATCGCCATCGGCTACGTCGAAGACCTGGTGATCACTGCCGCCGTACGGGAACTGCGCCGTCGTTGTCCGGACGCCGAGATCGCCACCCGGTACCTGAGCTGCCGCGACGTCGGGGCACTGTCCGACAAGCGCGTCGACGCCCTGATCGCGCGGGCCCCGCTGCCGTTCGCCGCCGACGACGTGTTCACCACCCCGCTGTACGAGGAGCCCCGGATGCTCGCGGTCCCGCGCAGCCATCCCCTGGCCGGCCGCGCGTCGGTGACCGCGGAAGAACTGGCCGGCGAAGAGGCGGCGCCGTGCGCGTTCGAGACCGCAGACTGGACTTCCTACCGGATCCTCGGAGCCGGCGTGGGGCCGGTCGAGAGCTACGAGGACAAGCTCGAACTCGTCGCGAGTGGCGAGGCGATCGCCGTACTACCGGTCGGCGATCGGCGTAGCTCACTGCGTCCCGACCTCGTCACCGTCCCGATCGAGGACGCTCCCCCCAGCCAGGTCGTCCTGGTCAGCCGCAAGGGCGACCCGAATCCGATGATCAGGAATCTGCGGCTGGCTGCCGAGGCCGTCCTGACCGCACCGGCCCCCTGAGTGGGACCAGCCGACCCGCTGGGCGCTGAACGGCACCCAAGCGGGGCTCACGCGCGCCATGTTCGTCGCGCATCTGCCGGTATCGCTCGGGGTTGTGCTGGCTCAGCGTCCGGCCCTGTGAAGCGGCGAACAAACACGCCGTCCCGACTCGGCGGGGTGGAGGTCGGCGATTCGGCGTATCGCCGGTCCGGGCGGGTAGGCGACTTTGCGGCGGGCGTTGCGGGCGGCGGTCAGTGGCAGGGTGCCGATGGAGGGGAGTTGGTCCACGACCTCCAGGACGATGCCGGCCTTTGTCTTGGGCTTGTCGATGACGGCCCGCAACTGCGGTTCGCCGTTGGGCAGGGGTCTTGTCGAAGACCTTCTTCCCGGCCGGGGTGTGTCCGTGGCCGTGATGGTTGCTCTTGCTGGCGTCCGGGCCGGGGGAAGACGCCCGTCTCGTCGATGTCGATCACCGTGCCCCCCGCATGCGTTGATGCCGTGCCGGCCTCGGGGTTGGAGCCGTTCGCGCGTATCCACGTCATGCAGACCTGCCGCCCGCAAGCGGCCCGGCATTCGGCCGGGCCGGGCGGCGGCCGGACCTCTGATCAGTGTCTGTGACGGCACCCCTCGGGCCCGGTGACACCACCCTCAGGTCATCCGCTCGACGGGGGGTAACAGTCATGCCGGGCCCGGAGGCCGGCGGCCCTCTTGCAGGACCGCCAAGAAGAGAACGGGGTCCGTCAGATGGGCTGCATGGCGAAGCTGAAGAGGCCGTCGGGGGTGCGGATGGTGGCGTAGCCGTTGGTGGTGAACTGCGGCATCTGCTCGATCCCGGAGAGCAGGAGCTTCTTGTCGCGTGCGTCGAGTGCGGCTGCTGTGCCGTCGAGGTAGGCGTAGAGGATGCCGTTGCCGGGGAGGGCGTTGGGCGTGATGGTCACTTCGTCGGCGGCCTGGCGCCACAGTTCTTTGCCGGTCTGGGTGTTCCAGGCGACGGCGCCTTCGCCGTACTGCACGACGGTGGTTTTGCCGTCCGGGGTGATGGCGAGGGCGTCGTCGTCGGTGGTGCCGTTGGTGTCGATGGTGGGGCCTTCGGTGAGCCGTTTGCCCGTCTTGACGTCGATCAGCGTCATGACCGCTTCGGTATCGCCGTAGGAGGACCATTCGAGGAGGGCTGTGTCGCCTTCGAAGGGCATCAGCCGCGCACTGGTCGCTTTGTCCTCGGTGACCTGCTGGGCGATGGCGGCCGGCGGTGTGAGGTCCTTGGTGTTCCACACGTCCTTGCCGGTGCGGACGTCGGTGGCGGTCAGCCACTCGGCGTGGGGCTGGAAGGAGATGTCCTGCTGTGAGGTGTAGCCGAGGCCGGAGCCGACCGCACCGTCCAGGTCGATGTGCGAGGCCTCGGTGGTCAGTGGCTGCCCGTCGCCGATCGGGGTGAACACGGCGCCGTCGGCCATGCCGGCTTCCACGAGGTAGCCGTTTTTGACCGGGGTGGACATGTGGGTGTCGTCGTCGAAGGTGGAGCTGCCCAGTTTCTCGCCGGAGGGTGCGTACATGGTCAGCACGGTCTTAGTCGAGGCTTTCTTCAGGCCGTCCGCCGGGGTGTCGAGGCGGTTGCGGATCAGCAGGGCGGGCGAGCCGTCCCGCCACGTTCCGACCTGCGCGAGCGCCACCGTCGGGGAGGAGGAGTCGCCGCTGTCCGCGGGGAGGGCGAAGTCGAACTTCTTGCGCAGTGTGCCGCTCTTGGCGTCGAGGAGCCGGGCGGTGAAGGTGCGCGTGCCCGACTGCCCGTCGCTGTAGCCGGTGACGATGACGGCGTCCCCGACCGTGCAGATGTCGAGCTGCGTCGAGTCCTTCTCAGAAGCCTTGCCCGCGCAGTTGCCCGCCTCGTCGGCCGCCAGGCTCCAGGCCGGCTGCGCGGCCAGCCCGGGCACCGGCTTGCCCTTGTAGGCCGGGCCCTTCGGCGCCGCGGGAGAGGACTGCGTGCCCTTCCCCGCCTCCCCGCCGGAAGCCTTGGCATCGGATTCCGCCCCCGCGGAGCACCCGGTCACCATGCCTGCGGACAGCACCAGACCGAGTGCCACCGTCGTACGTATGCGATTCAACTTCCTTGCCCCCGTCGTTCCTTATGAATTTTCACGGCCAGCGGGTCAGCTTACTTTGATCATGAACCCGCCCCTTGCCCGGCATGCCCGCAGCCGGCCCGGCCGCGCACACGGCCCGCCGTTCATCGCTCCAGCGCCCTGGTGGGTATGCCGGTGCGGCCGGCCGTCTGGTGCTGTCGGCCAGGGGGAGTTGTTCTCGCCCACTGCCTCAGGAGCGCGCTGCCAGAGCATCACAGTGTTTCCCGCTGCCGGGCGGACTTGGACAGATGTGGGCTTCAACGGGGCGGGCTGCACTGCCTCTGCTGTGATCAGCACCCCGCCGTCTTCCTCGATCGGTTTATCGGACCCTTCGCGGGGACGGAATGCACTTTCAACGCTCGCGCGTGGGCGCCGGGTTTACAGCTCGGTCCATGGGCAGGGCGGGCCGCCGGTGAGTGGTGTCCATACGGGTGCGGAGGGGCCGTGTTCTTCGATGTCTTCGAGGACGGCGGCTGCGAGGGGGACGTCGCGGGCGAGGGCGGCGACGAGGGGGTGCTGGGCCATGACCGACGAGCGGGTGCGCAAGGCGGCCTACGTGTGGGACGTCTCCCAGCGTGCGAGTGTGGTGCTTTTGGGCGTGGTGCCGATGCGGGCGGCCTTCTGGATGCCCCGGTCGCGCGAGCCCGCTCTCATCACCGAGTGCAGGGACCACCTGTACCGGCTCCAGACCGTACAGAGCGTGACCTACGGGGCGAGCGGTGCCCGGTGGGCGGAATGCTCGACCTGGGATCCGCCTTCGGTGCCTCCTTCACGGCTTCCCTTGTCACGCTGCCTGAACTGGTCCGGCGACTGCGCCGGAAGGCTGTGTGACGGCTGGGCGTGCCTGCCATGGTCCGAAATTCGCCCGTCCAACAGGCAACTCACACACCACATTTACCCCTCTCACGGGTTGGTCACAGATCCGCTCGG
The DNA here is from genome assembly GCF_027270315.1 of Streptomyces cinnabarinus. NCBI lineage: Bacteria > Bacillati > Actinomycetota > Actinomycetes > Kitasatosporales > Streptomycetaceae > Streptomyces > Streptomyces cinnabarinus. Next base: position 9,525,551 of record NZ_CP114413.1, read on the forward strand.
TCCGGGGGTTGACCGGTGGGTCGTGCGCTGTCCGATCCGATGCCACTGACCATGGCACTCGCAGACGAGGAACCGATGACCAGTCAGCACCAACGCAAGCGTGTGAAACACTCGGCGCTCGCCGTTTTTGCCGCGCTAGCCGTCGTGGCCGCAGTGGCCGCCACCGCTCCCGGTGCCGGGGCGGCGCAGGCGGGCACGCCCGGCATGCCGAAGCTCAAGCTGATCGCGGCTTCGAGCGCCGTGACGCTGGACCGCTGGGAAGGGGAGGGAGAGGGGGAGCGGGGCGTCTTTTTGGACTTGGGGACGTACGTCACCGTCGACGGTGCGCCGCTGGAGTTCAAGGTCAAGCGTAAGTCGTACAAGGATCCCGTCGTCGCCCAGCAGGTCCTGCGAGACGGCACGAAGACCACGACCAGGGCCCTGCCCGCCGGCCTGGTGAAGGACTTCTCCGGCCTGCCCGGCTTCCTTGAGGTGTCGCTCAAGAATGCGGCCGGCCAGGAAGTGGCCAAGACCAAGGGCTCCTTCTGCCCGAACAACGCCTCCGGCCGCATCCGCCCCGACGCTCCGGCGACGTCCCACTATCCGGAGAGCTGCCCCACCAACCCGTTCACGCTGGGCTCGGTGTGGGGCGTGGAGAAGGGCTGGGCGTCCAACTCCAGCACCGTCGACTACGACAAGCCGCTGGACCTGCCGGTCGGCCAGTACACGGCGAAGGTGCGGGTCGCGAAGAAGTACCGGGACCTGTTCGGCATCCCCGACGACCAGCCGACGATCAAGGTGACGGTGCGTGAGGAGACCGGCGGGGGCGGGGGCATGGGCCTGACGGCCCGCTCCGGCCACGCTGCGCATCACGCCGGCGGCCCGGCGGGCCACCACTACGGCCCCCGGGGCGCCGACGCCCCCACCCCGGGCGCCCTGTCGCACGCGCTCGAAGACCGCGGCCTGGCCCACCACCTGGGCGACGGACGCGGCCACACCGACGGCTCGCGCATCGCGCCCGCGCTGAAGGCCGCCGACAAGCGGCCCACCGGCCGGGCGGGCGTCCCGGCGAACGCGCCCAAGCCGGATCTGCGCTCGCTGCCCGCCTGGGACATCGCCATCACCGACGGCGAGGACGGCGACGTACCCGGCAAGGACTACCTCGCCTTCAGCGCCAACGTCTGGAACGCGGGCCCGGCGCCCCTCGTCGTGGACGGCTTCCGCAGCCCGGGTAAGGACCTGATGGACGCTTACCAGTACTTCTACGACGCGAACGGCAAGCAGGTCGGCTACACCCCCACGGGCACGATGGAATGGGACCCACGTATCGGGCACGAGCACTGGCACTTCACGGACTTCGCCAGCTACCGGCTGCTGAGCGAGGACCAGACCAAGGAGGTCCGCAGCGGCAAGGAGGCGTTCTGCCTGGCCAACACCGATGCCGTCGACTACACGGTCAAGAACGCCAACTGGCACCCGTACAACACGGATCTGTCGACCGCCTGCGGCGAGCAGAACTCCATTTCCGTCCGCGAGGTCCTCGACGTCGGCTCCGGCGACACCTACACCCAGTACCGCCCCGGCCAGTCCTTCGACATCACGGACCTGCCGAACGGCACGTACTACATCCAGGTCATCGCCAACCCGGAAAAGCGCCTGCAGGAAACCAACACGAAGAACAACGTGGCCCTGCGCAAGGTCATCCTCGGCGGCGAGCCGGGCAAGCGGACGGTCAAGGTACCGCCGCACGGCCTGATCGACGCCAGGTGACCGACGCCGGGTAAGCGGCGCCGGCCCGCAGACCGCGTGAGCGCCTCCTGGCTGCGCTCTGCGCGGGATGCTGTTGGCCCATTGAGGGCCGTGCGTGACGGCGGTCCCCAAGACCCGGTTGTGGTCTTGGGGACCGCCGTTGTCGTATGCGTAGGGCGTCGATGTCGATGCAGCCGATGGAGCCGGTTGAGGTGCCGGGTCGGCGCTTCCACAAGAGCGACACCCTGCAAGCGTCTTCGCCGCCTACGCCACCCCCCGCGGAGGCGCCCTGGTGAACCGCGAGTTGTATCTGCCCAAGTCCTAGACGGACGACCGCGAGCGCTGCCACGCTGCGAAGGTCCCCGACGAGCGGACCTTCGCCACCAAAGGAGAGCTGGCCAAGACCATCGTGCTGCGCGCGCTCGCCTCGCCGCTGCCGATCGCCCGGGTGACTGCGGACGCCGCCTGGGGGAGTGCGTGAACGCCCCCTCAGCCTGCCCCGCCTCGTACCCCCCAATCGGGCGTCGAGGCGCAGGACCCGTTCATCGGCCTCGCGTTCGAGCCGGTGAACGCCAGCGGCCGTACCGGCTGATGTTGGGGGGCGTGCACTTCGGCTTCGAGTACGACAGGCCGACCACGCGTCGCCGCAGGCATGCGCGGCAGCATCCCCCACCCGACACCTGACCGGCGGCCACGCCGATGCTGCATATGGGCTCGTGGCCGACGATGCGCATGGTGACGAGTTCAACGAGGGCATGGGGCACGTCGAGTGCGGCAGGACATGCGACCAACGAGGCTTCCTTGCGGGCGAGTTGTGGCGTGAGAACCTACTCAACCGCCGGGGAGTGCGACGGCTGTTAGGCAGACGGCGCACGGCCGCGAGGTGACCTGCTGGGACCTTCCCGGGCACGAGGCAGGGGCGGGTCAGCTCTTGCGAATCAGTTTGCATGCTGCTGGGAGAGGGTGACGACAAAGGCTGTGATGCCGGAGCGTCCGGGGCGCGGGCTGGGTGACGTGCCTGGGTCGTTCGTGCGGTGGTGGTGCGAGCGGCGCTGGGGAGGAGCTCTGGCTGCGTAGGTGCGGGTGGCCGCCCGTGGTGCATCGTGGTCCCGCCTGGATGGGTCGTCGCGTAAGAGTTGACCGGGCCGCGTCCCGCTGACGTGAGAGGTAGGACCTTGCCTTGGCTGTAACGCCGAGCAGGGGCAGGGGGGAGCGGTTCGGTTTCACTCCGCTGTTTGATGGCTGGCTCTACCTCTATGCGACCGCGGTCGTCCCGGCCGGTACCCGGTGGGCTACGCGCGTGCCGAACTGTGCACCGCCGTTTCAGGTCCTGGCATGAGCCGATCCCGGCCCTGCTGGAACGTGTCGGCCGCTTGGACCCGGCCGGCGTCCGGCAGAGCGACTTCCACGAGCTGGCCCCTGCACCCCGGCCGGATCGCCTGGCTCGGTGACGCCGCCCACGCCATGTCCCCAACCTCGGCCAGGGCTGCTGCCTACCGTCTGCAGTCCATTCTCGTACGCAACCAGGCTGAGGTTTGAGGTTCCCCCGGCGTGCGGGAGGTGCTGATCAGCTGGTCAGGAGGGGGTGACGGGGTTTCAGGTTCGTTCGTTCGGCCGTTGCCAGGCGGACCCCGAGGTCGTCGGCGAGGGCGAGCAGGACGCGCCGGTGGGCGGCCGGGTCGGGGTCATCGAGGGCAAAGCGGTGCTCCGTGCTGAGGCTCGCCGGTGCAGGGGTGGGGTCGACGCCGGTGGTGTCGCGGCCGTGGGCGTGTTCGTGGAGGGTGCGGCCAGCGCGTGCGCCGAGGAGGCGCTGCAGCGTGAACTGGGGGACATCGGCGACGTCACCGACGGTGTCCAGGCCGTACTCGGCGGGCGTCGCGGCCGTCTTCGCGCCCACGCCGGGCAGTTCGCTGACCGGCCGGGGCCGCAGGAACGCGGTGATTGCCTCGGGGGAGCCTTCGATGACAGTGCGCCGGCCTGGTGGGGTGAGAGCGCAGGCCATGGCGGCGAGCATCCTGTTGCCCGCACAGCCCGCGGCACTCTGCAGGCCGAAGGGGGCGAGCGCACGCGCCCCGTAGTGCGGCTCCCCGGCTTTCACTTGAGGCCCATCAGACTCTTGCTTCCGCAACCCTCTCCGATGACCCGGCGTCCCATTCCATGAGGGACGGCTGTCGATCACCTGGGAGAGCACGTGATGAAGAAGGACCAGAGGACGGACGTGGCGGGGGAGAAGGACCGCGAGAAGTGGATGGCGCGTTTCCAGGTGCGGCTGGCCATGCAGCCGGGCGTGGACCGGGCAGTCGTGCTCCAGGGGGTCAAGGATGTCACGGTCCACTGCGCGGATACGGGGGAGCACCCGCGGACTGCCTTCGGTGATCCGGACGCCTGCGCCGTGCAGGCCGCCGCGCGGCTGGTGCCGGCAGACCGGGTGGCGGGCGCGAGGCAGCGCAACGCCGTGGTGGACGCGCTCGACTCCGTGCTCAAGAAGGCCGGGCACGTCGCCGGTCTGTGACCGGTTGAAGCGTCCGTCATGGCCTGGTGCATGGGTTCTGACACAGCCTCGGTCCGCCGGGGCTGCTGGGCAGCTCAGGCGATTTGCGGAGCGTCGCAGCCGGTGACACCGATCTTGCGTTGCGCGCTGCTGGAAACAGCCGGCGGGCCGCCATCGGTGCCAACCATCGTGCTGTGCCGGTTTGTCGTCACTGGGTGGGCGTCGGTGACGGTGTGTCGGGTGGGTGTTTGTGCCGACGGCGCCCGAAGAGTGGCTTGTGCCGTTCGTTGTGCGGAGGATGACGCCGAAAGCAGCCCGGCCGTCGATGCCGACCGGCCTTCCCGATGTCGTGCCGCTTCGCAGGGCTCCATGACAGCCAGACCGATGGGCCGGCAGTCGGGAAATCCTGCTGCCGGCCGCAGGCCGTGATGGCAGGCTCTGCCCATGGTCTTCTTGCGCTGCGAAGCGATCCGGTGGGTCGATGACGAACCCCGGCCCGGCCTGGTCGAAGTCCGCTTCACCGACGCCCACCAGCAGCAGTGGGCCTTCGTTGGCAAGTGGCCCGTCTTCGGCGGCAAGGACACGACAACACCACGGACACGGTCACGATCTCCCTTGTCCCTTCGGGAGGCGAATCACTCGACGGAAGCGTCGAGTTCGAAGTGCGAGCTGATCAATTGACCAGGCGCTGAGGTCCACGATCACCCCGTCGACCTGGCGGTCGGCGGGGCCTACGCATGCTCGTCGATCCTCACCCTCCTCACATCGTTCAACCCGCAACAAAGTGATGCGAAGAGCGGCAGCGGCCGTTTCATGGTTCCGGGAAGGGCAGGGTCGTCGGGGTGCGGGTGGTCGGGGCCGCGCCCCACTTTGCAGATTGCTACCCAGCAGCCGCAACCGTGCCGGCTGTGACCTGAGGGCTGTTGGGGAGCAGGGAGGCGAGGTTGTCCCTCACGAAGTCGGCCGCCCGCTTGATCGACTCTTCGGCTCCGGATTGGTCTTCGAAAACGCTGGTAGAGACCATCACCCCGTCCCCAGCGTCCACGAAGTAGTAGGCCACGAAGCCGGGGACTTTGCGCAGGAGAGGCACGAATCCCTCGTCCACTCGACGCCCTGCCTCGGCAGAGTCCGTCACTCCTTCGTAATGGCGAATCACTGCATACATGGCTGATCTCCTCATATTCCAGGTCACCTTGCGCGAAACGACATACCCTCAGTGAGCGTCTCTCGCTCGGGTGATGTCCGGAGGTGACCTGGATGGACGCATCAGTGGGCCAACCGGGCATCAGCTGTTGCCGCGGCCTTGGCGAACCGGGACTTCACGGACGTCGCGTCAGATCCATTCTCAAGGCTCTGTCCGCAGCTGCGTGAAGCTCATCGCTGGGTGAGGATCCGGGTCCGGAGGAGTTCGAACGAGGCTCGGCCGTACATGGCTCCCTTGGGTGTTTTTACTCGGTTCACGTGCCCTTCGACGCCCCCGGAGCTCAGGGCAGTGTCAGCCCGGCGGTCACCGCGCCGAGGTCCTGGCGGAGGAAGCCAGCGAAGCCCCTCCTGGGCTTCGGAGCATCCTGCCCGGCTGGCCGGATCCACTCCAGCAGCCGGTATCCGCGCGGGTGACGGACCATGTCAGCGAAGGCGCGGGCGAGGTCGCGGGCCCGGGCTGTGTCCGGGCCGGCGAGCCGAACTTGAAGCAGTCGCTCGTCCTGGCTCTCGGTGAGCGTTTCCCGCGGCCGCACGATCCACGAGGTGATCTTGCGTGGGCTTCCTGTCGGCGTTGCGCTGCCGGCGATGCTGCTCGCTCCCGTCCTGGAAGAGCACCTGTCCCGCCGATTCAACGCCAGGGCCCGCGAGCGGGTCCGCACCGTCGAAGGCGACGGCGCGGTCCGCGACCTGCATCGCCTCGCCGCCGTGCACACCTTCCGCGTCCCCGCCGCAGCGGGCGGCGAGCGTTGTGAACTGCGGCGCTCGGCCGAGACCGGCCACAGCGTGCTGCGGGACGCGTCCTGTGACCTCCACACCCACGACACCCGCTCGGCCGTGGCCGGCTCACGCTCCAACTCGCCGACCGGGTCGAACAGATCATCCAACGCGCCGCCCGCAAGGAAGGCGCCGCCGCAGCGGACCCCACCCGCAAGCCCAAACACCCGCCGGGCGCCCGCACAACGGCACCTCGCTCCACACACAACACACCACTGAAGGGAACCGCCCTCATGCCCCAGCCCCAGCCCCAGCCCCAGCCCCAGCCCCAGCCCCAGCCCCAGCCCCAGCCTCAGCCCGAGTCCACTCCGGCCGTCCGCACTGTGGAGGTCTATCTGTTCGTGCACGAGCCGAACCACCCCGCCTCGGACACCCGGGAGATCAACACCACCGTGGTGGCCGCCGCCACCCTGCTGCATCCCGCGGTGCGCCAGCCCCGACGGCGCCCGCATCCACGCCCTCCTCATCCAGGGACGCCGGCCGGGCGGGATTGTCCCGCTGTCCACCCTCACCCGCGAGCTGCGCGGGGGCGCCCTGTGGCCGCAGGCCGGCGACTGGGAAACCGTCACCGCCGACCTCCTCCACCTCGTACGCCGCGGCCAGTGCGACGGATTCAGCCTCGGCCTGCCGTTAGTTGTGCGCGCCCTGCTGTGCGCCGGCCCGGACAGCCAGGTCGTCCGCGCCCAGGTGCACGATGCCAGCCGGCTGACCACCTACGGGCCAGATGCCCGCGGCACCGTGCTCGCCGAGATCGACAAAGTCCTCACCCCCTCGTCACCGAGCACGCCCTATGGCCCGGCGACGACCTCCTGCCCCCGCTCAGCCATCCCTCATGAGCCGACGGCACGCACAGCGTGCTGCGCTGCGCACCGCCGCGATTCAGTAAATTCGCCCACTTCCTGGAGGCCTTCAGCCTGTCCGGACTGCCCCGTAGCGGAAGTTCGGGCCGCATCGCGAACGACATCCGGCCCGCCTCGCGCCACCGAAATGCAGGCCGCCCTGCTCGGGCGCAGCTCCGGAGATCTGGTCCTGGCGATCGAGCGGACATACTCCGGCCGTTACGGCCGCCCTGTAGTGACCGCCGGCGGCGCTGTGCCCTTCCGTCGCAGGACACCGCAGCGACCGTGTGACCGCCAGGGCGGGGGCGCCGGTGGACGCCCCCGCTGTCCGGCCAACCGCGGTAGATGCAGTGGTTGAGGAAGGCCAGGGACGCGCCGGGGAAGAGCATCCCGCCTGTCTCCAGCTGCCAACTCGACGCAATGGACTGCGTAGTTACCGCCTCGCCCAGAGCTGTGCCACGGCAGAACAGCCGCCGACCTCATGTACCGCGATGGCTTCTTGTAATCCGCTTTCCTTGCATCCTACGGGTGGACGATGATCGGTCCGCAGCCGTGTTACTTGTCCAGAGAGCGAGGCAGTCGATGGAGTTCGTGCCCCACAACCCGACCGAAGGCGTCTACGCGGCCACCGACGACTACGTGCACGCCATGGAGGTGCGTGGCGCTGGACGGCTGTTGTTCGTCGCCGGCACCATGGGGCTCGATCCGGCCGGAAAGCCAGGGGCTGGCCTGGAGGAGCAGCTCGAACTGATCTGGTCAAACATCCGCGTCATCCTCGCCTCGGCCGACATGACCGTCGACAACATCGTGCGCCTGACCAGCTACCTGCGGGAACCTGCCTACGCCGAGGCCAACGCCGCCGCCCGCACGGCTGCACTCGGGGGCAGGCGCGTCCCGACCACCGCGATCGTCGCGACCACGCTGGACAACGACTGGCTCGTCGAAGTCGAGGTCACCGCCGCTGGATGACAGTCCGCACGCTGCGCGTGCATGGAGTGAGGCTGACGGGGGGAGAGCCGGTCTTTGCCGTCTCCCAGCCGAGCAGGCCAAGTCATTGCTTGCCGGATCCCTTCGGGCGATGCGTCAACAGCCTTTGGCCTCAGAGGTGTTGGCGAGGTCGCCGCGCTGTCGAGGGCGCCATCGTACAGACGCCCGCACAGGACCTTTCCGGACGTTGGACATCACTCGAAAGGGGCTCCGCCGTTCGAAAAGTAACCGAACGTAACCGGCTGCGATCGAACCCTTGCCCGGCCGTGGCGCCCCCGCATAGAGGCCACCACCCACGACCAGAACCCGGCCGATCGCAGAAGACCGTACGGGCACTGCTTGCGCCAAGGCCTCCCAGGAACTCATCAGCAAACCGGTCGCGACGCTCCCTAAGGGGCGCGCGAGCGCGGAACCTCACGCCCCCTTCTGCCGCACGTCCTTGATCTCCAACTCCGCGAAGAACCAGCCACGGCCGACTCAGCGTTGTACGGCGTCGGCCACGTCGAGGCAGGCGAACCGGCGATGCCCGCGCTCTCGTTGCCGGGCGGATCCTTGGGCGGTCTGCTCATGCCGCGGGCAGCAGAGGGCCGCCCGCGGCCCGTGGCCTGCGGTTTTCCGGTTGCCGGTCACAGCGGTAGCGGGTCGATGTCGCAGTTGACCCGTTGGCCTTGCCTGACCTGGACGGTGGCTGGGTGCGGGGTCCTGGACCGGTGGAGCCGGGGTGCGTCCAGGACGCGTTCCATGCGTTGCAGTCGAGGATCTCGGTGATCAGAACGGTCGTGGCGACCCGGCGGGCCCGCAGCACTGCGGCCAGCACACGGTGGTGGTACTCGAGTTGGCCGATCCCGCGGGCCGAGGGACGCTGGCGGGGACGGCCGGTGCGACGGGCCAGGTCGCGGTCGGCAAGCCACTGCCAGTCGTCGGCAACCTGGTCGACCAGGGAACCGAGCTCCTGGCGGGTCATGCCGGTCAGGGCTGGATCGGAGAGCCAGGTGGTGACAGCGGGATCGATGATGCGGGACGGCGGCGGTGGCTGCGGTTCCGGTGCTGGGTGCAGCGTGTAGTTCCAGTCGCCGTGGAAGTCGTCGCGTGTCAAAGGGAGAGCGGCGACCTGCCAGGGGGCCGGGTTCTGAGCGGTGAGTGTCGAGTTCGGCTCGCACCTTTAATCCGGTGCGGGTGTGAGCCGCCGCGATTGCTTGGACAGCGACTTCGTAGCTGGTCAGCGGGATGCCGCGCCATGCGCAGGTGATGCGGGAGAACAGCCGGTGTTCGACCTTGTTCCATTTGCTCGTGCCCGGCGGGAAGTGGCAGACCGTGATCGGGATGCCCAACTCGCAGGCAAAAGCTGCCAGTTGCCATTTCCAGGTGTGGAAGTGGACACCGTTGGCTCCGCCTGCGTCGGCGGTGACCAGCAGGGCGGTGGCGGCGGGGTGGTCGCTGTGGCCGCGGTCTTGCCACCAGCGTCGGATCGACTCCACCGCGAAGGCGGCGGTGGCGCGGTCGGTTCCGACGTTGACCCAGCCGGTGTCTTCGCCGAGGTCATAGATTCCGTACGGGGTGATCAGGTCGGTGTCGGCCGGGAACGCGTGGTCGTCGACCTCGATCAGGGTGCCCTTGGGACGCCAGGTGCGGCCCGGGCGCTGGTAGTTGCCAATGGCTTCCTTCTTCTTTGCGTCCACGCTGATCACCGGCTGCCCGTCAGCGAGGAAGGCGTCGACGGTGCTGTGGAAGTGCCGGAACTGGGCATCCCGGTCAGGGTGGTTGCCCCCGGAGCGGGTCTGTGCGGCGGCCTGCAGCGAGTAGCCCATCTGGTGCAGAAGCTTGCCCACGGTGGTCGCGCCGACCGCGTGCCCCATGGCGGTCAACTGCTCGGCCAGATCGCGGAGCGAGGCGGTGGTCCAGCGCAGCACCGAGGCCGGATCGCCGAGTTCAGCCGGCTCGACCAACGCGTCCAATGCCGCCTGCAGTCCGGGATCGATCGTGGTCAGCGGCTTGCGACCACCGCCCGGCGCCCGTTGCTGGCCCAGGACGGCAGGGCTCTCAAGTAGCTGGTGCGCTCCGCGGCTGACGGTGGCGGTGGACACACCGGCCGCCGTGGCCACTGCGGTGATCCCGCCGTGCCCCAACGCCTGCGCCTCCGCGCCCAGATACAAACGGCGCTGCCGCTCGTCCAGATGCGGCAGAACCGCCTCGAACTTGCCGCACAATACCGCGACGGCTTCCGGTGGAACCTTCATGCCGTGCCCCTACCCGTACGCCGGTCCAGAACCGGCAGTACGAGCAGTAGTTTCCGCACAGGTTCCAGGTCATACTGAGACAGGGCCATCCTTCACCTCCCGCGTTGAACTGCCCGTTCACTACGGAGAGTTGCACGATGGCCCACCTTGCGGGCAGGGAGCGAAAGTCCATCGGCACATGCCCCCGGTGCACCCCCTCACCTTGATCGGCTACACCACGTCAAGGGACGCCATCCGTCGGCAGGGCTTATGTCTCCGGCGGCGGGAGAAAGCGACCTCTGAGGCCACGTGAGACTCGGTCAGTCGAAGGGGTGGCATAGGTCCTGGCTGCAAGGGAATGATGCCCGTTCATGTGGACGGGGGGACGTTGGAAAACACAGGCCGCTGTCACTCTGTGCGTGGCAGCCTTGGTGTGGCTGTTGGTGACCGCGGTACGTGACGGCTGGGGCGAAGCGGACCCGGTGGCGAGTGTCTTCGGCTCAGTTGCTGGACTGGCAGCCCTGATCGTCTCGCTGCGGGCGCTGCCCTCTGCACCGGTGTCGGTGCCCCAGATGCCGGCCGCCCCAGATGAGCCCGAGGGGTGGGTGGACCGCCGGGAGGCCGACACCGTCATCAAGGCCGTGCTCAGACGAACTTGGCGGTTGAGGGGCAGCTCGCCGGTGGCCATCACAGCCGGCCTGCATGGAGCGGGAGGATTCGGCAAGACCACTCTGGCGAAGTATGTAGTTGCCCAACGTCACGTGCAACGACGGTTTCCGGGCGGTGTTCACTTGATCACTGTTGGGCGGGACGTCCGCGGCCGTACGGCCATTGCCGCGAAGGTCGCAGCAGAGACGCGCCTGATCACTGGTGACACCACCGAGACTGGCTCGGACCCCGAACGTGCCGGAAACCACCTCGGCGGGCTTCTCTCCCGGCGGCCGCGCACCCTGCTGGTCATCGACGACGTCTGGGAGCGCGAGCAGCTCACTCCGTTCCTCCGGGGCGCTGAGAAGTCCTGTGTGCGGCTGGTCACCACCCGTAAGCCGGATGTGCTGCCCGCTTTGGCCACCCGGATCGAAGTCGACCGCATGAGCGTGGAGCAGGCCCGGCAACTGCTCACCCAGCGCCTGGAGCAGCAACCCGAGCCGGAGGTTATCGATGACCTGGTACGGGCGACGGGGCAGTGGGCGCTTCTACTGGGCCTCGCGAACAAGTTCATCGCCGAGCAGACCGCTACCGGGGCCGACTGCACCGCCGTCGCACGTACGCTCCTGCAGAAGTTCAGGGCCGAAGGGCCTGCAGCCCAGGACCCTGACATCTCCCTCGATCTCAACGATCCAGACAGCCGCAATACTGCGGTACGCGCCAGCATTCAGACCGCCACAACGCTCCTGCAACCCGAGCACGCTGCGCAGCGCTTCGCCGAACTGGGCATCTTCGCCGCAGACGAGAGTGTGCCTATCGAGTTGGTGGTGGCGCTGTGGGACACGACGGGCGGCCTCAACGAGGCCGCAGCACGCTCGCTGTGCAAGCAGATGGCTGATCTGTCGCTGCTCGGCATTGACACTAGCGTGCCCGGCGGGGCTGTCACCCTCCACGATGTGGTTCGCGACTACCTGCGCCGCGAACTGGACACCTCTGGGCTCATAGCCGCCAATGCAGCCTTCCTCGATGCCATTGCCGCCCCTCTCCCTCGGGCAGACGACGGTGAGGTGGCGTGGTGGCAGATCACCCACGGCTACCTCCTGGACCACCTCGTAGAGCACCTCCTGGACGCCCGGCGTCGCCCCGAGGCGCAAGCCCTCGCGGAGAGCTTCTGGTGGATACGCGCTCGGCTGCACCAGCGCGGGCCCACCGCGCCGTGGCGCGATCTTGACCGCATTGGCGCTCCCACCCGCGCCCTGGCCCGACAACTGGGCCGAGCCGCACACCTTCTGACGCCCACCATCCCGCTCCACGCCCTCGACACCATCCTGCGCAGCCGGATCACCAGCGCCCCCGACTGGCCCATCAACCCGCTCTCCCCAGGCACACCCGCCCTCATCGATCGCTGGCTTCCCCCTGACCTGCTCGACCGCACCTTGATACGCAGCCTGACGGGTCTCAACGACTGGGTGCGTACGGTCGCGTTCAGCCCGGATGGCTCCCGCCTGGCCACGGGCAGCGACGACTGCACCGTGCGGATTTGGGATCCTGCAGCTGGAGAGACGGTCCACGCGCTGACCGGCCACGCCGATTGGGTGTTCGCTGTGGCATTCAGCCCGGACGGCTCCCGCCTGGCTACAGCAAGCGGCGACCGCACGGCACGGATCTGGGACCCCACAACCGGTGAGACGGTGCGCGTGCTCACCGGCCACCGCGGGCCAGTGTTGGCCGCGGCGTTCAGCCCGGACGGCTCTGTTCTCGCCACCGGCAGCGACGATGGCAGAGCGCGGATCTGGGATGCCACCACCGCTGGGATGTTGCATAGGCTGACCGGCCACAGCGGGCCCGTGAATTCGGTGGCGTTCAGCCCCGACGGCACCCTCCTCGCCACGGGCAGCGGCGACGGCACGGTGCGGATCTGGGACGCCGCCACCTACACAGTGCTGACCACACTGACCATCCACACCATGCGAGTGAACGTGGTGGCGTTCAGCCCGGACGGCGCCCTCCTCGCCACAGCAAGCGGCGACGGCACGGCGCGGATCTGGGCTCCCACCACTGGCGAGGCGGTGGCAACCCTGACAGGTCACAGCGGTCCGGTGAATGCACTCGCGTTCAGCCCCGACGGCACCCTCCTCGCCACCGCCAGCAACGACGAAACCGTACGGATCTGGGATCCCAGCGCCGCCGAGACATTGCGCGTCCTGACTGGCCACACCGAGTGGGTACGTGCAGTGGCGTTCAGCCCCGACGGCACCCTCCTCGCCAGCGCAAGCGACGACGAGACCGTACGACTCTGGGATCCCGCCGCCAACGAGCCCTCAGCCACGCTGCCCGGCCACCGCGGTCCGCTCACTGCGGTGGCGTTGAGTCCCGACGGCTCCCGCCTCGCCACCGCAAGCAACGACGAGACCGTACGGATCTGGGATCCCGCCACCGGGGAGACGCTGTGTGTCCTCTCAGGACACCGCGAACGGGTACGTGCAGTGGCCTTCAATCCGGACGGCTCCCGCCTCGCCACCGCGAGCAACGACGGCACAACGGGCATCTGGAATCCTGTCACGGGCGCATTGATGGGCACCCTGACAGGACACAGCGGTCATGTGAATGCAGTCGCCTTCAGCTCCGAAGGCACCCGCCTTGCCACCGCAAGCAACGACGAGACCGTACGGATCTGGGATCCCGCCACTGGCCAGCAGACACACCGGCTGATCGGCCACGCGCTGCCAGTGAATACGGTGTCCTTCAGCCCGGACGGCTCTCTCCTCGCCACTGGCAGCGACGACCGCACCGTGCGGATCTGGAACCCCGCCACCGGCGAGATAACGCGCATCCTGACCGGCCAGATCACACGGGTGAATGCGGTCGCGTTTAGCCCCGATGGCACCCGCCTCGCCAGCGCAAGCGACGACGGGAACATACGGCTCTGGGAGCCCAGCGCCGATGAGGCGGTAGGCAGGATGATCGGTCACAGTGGACCGGTGAATGCGGTTGCGTTCAGTCCGGACGGCTCTCTCCTCGCCACTGGCAGCGACGACCGCACCGTGCGGATCTGGAACCCCGCCACCGGCGAGCCGATGACCATGATGCGCACTGACAGCAGCTTGCTCTCATGCGTATGGGGCCCCGAAGGGCGCACTTTGTATGTCGGCGCGGTGGCAGGGCTGTTCGCCTACGACCTCCACCCGGCACTTCCTCCCGCCTGACCGCTGTCGACGGTCAGCCAATTCCCCATGTCAAACGCCAGACGATTCCCCACCCTCTCCTGTCTGGTTGCTGACCCGAGCCGTCCCGGCGGCGCTCAATCGTCCTCAGTGCCTGCGCTGGCTCTCCAAGCGGCAGTGACACATCCCTCTTCCCAGTGCCACCAACCTTTCGCGTCACCGTGTTCCAACAGCTTGCGGATCCGCTGGATGTCTGTTTCCGGCGGGATGTCCAGCGCGACCATCCGGAACTGCTCGATGCCCACGCCTGTTGTGCCGAGCCGGTGGAAGGTCTCCAGCACGGTCTGCCGGGCCGCAGCGGAGCCTCCGTCCTTCAGCACGATCAACCGGATGGTGCAGTTCTCCGAAGCTTGAACGGTCTCCCCGGCCCAGCGCACGCCGTCGTCATCGACGTCCACGCGGACGACATCGCCGCTCGCGACCCCACGCACGAACCACGGAGTGTTGTCGAGACGCACCGTTCCGTCGCCGAGGTCCAGTGCCCATAGGCTCTCGACGCTCGCTGGCGGCCAGCCGTCCTCGTCCACCTCCATCCGGAAGTGGACCTTGACGTGGGCGTCGCTGATGTTCGTCACCGAGCCATCATCCACGCGGACCGGGGGACGGAACCGCGGGGCCGCGGAAGCGATCGCTTCAGCACCCCGTGGCAGCGGTCAGGTGGTCGGAGGCTTTCTCGGTAGGGTTCCTGGGGCGCTTGTTGGGTCGGTAGCTGGGGCCGTTCATGATGACCTGGTGGCTGGAGTTGATCAGCCGGTCCAGGAGCGACTCGGCGACGACGGGGTTGGGGAAGAGGGGATACCAGTCGCTGGGCGCCCTGTTGCTGGTGATGATCAGGGACCGGCCCTGCAGCGGCGCGCACGGGCTCTCATGCGGGAACTCTCCCTCGAACACCTCACCCAATCCGCAACTGCGTGCACTACGGGAGCTGTCAGCGCGGATCAGGTGGCTGTGTACGCGAGGACGGGCTCTGGCCCAACTTCTGTGACGCCACCATTCTGAGTAACAGCCAGGCCCCGTCGAGCCGTACGCGAAGTCGCCCGAAAATGGACCGTGGGCAGGGTGGTTGGGCTGACAGTTCGGGGCCATGGAAGAGGTCGCGCTCCGGCTGAAGGAGTTGTTGTTCCCGTCGATTGCGGACGTCGCGGTGCTGTCGGTGGACGTGAACATCGAGATAGTGCGCGTTGATGCGCAATGCATCGCGGACGGTGCCGTGTGCCCGGTCTGCGGGGTCCGGTCGGGCCGTGTGCATGGTTCCTACCTGCGGTTTCCCGCTGATGTTCCGAGCGGTGGCCGCAGCGTTGTTCTCCAGCTGAGGGTTCGTCGGTTCACCTGCCGGAACTCGGGCTGCGCGCGCCGTACCTTCGTCGAGCAGATACCCGGCCTGACACGCCGACATGGTCAGCGGACCGAACGGCTGCGCTCGACCCTGGCCGCGGTCGGTCTGGCCCTTGCTGGCCGGGCTGGGGCCCGCATCGCCCGTGTTCTCGGGATGTCCGTCAGCCGCAGCACGGTGCTCCGGCTGGTGGACGCTCTTCCCGAGCCCGAAGTGGCCGCCCCGCGCGTGGTCGGCGTCGACGAGTACGCCACGCGCAAGGGCCGCCACTACGGCACCATCCTGGTCGACATCGAAACCCGCCGCCCCATCGACCTGTTGCCCGACCGGGAGGCATCCAGCCTGGCAGCCTGGCTCGCCGAACGGCCAGGCGTTGAGGTCGTCTGCCGCGACCGGGCACCGTTCTTCGCCGAAGGCGCCGCCGCCGGCGCTCCGCAGGCCATCCAGGTCGCCGACCGGTGGCACCTCTGGCACAACCTGAGCGAAGCCGCCGAGCGCGCCGTCGCTCAGCACCGCCGCTGCCTTCGCGCCCTTGTCCCCGCCGCCCCAGAACCCGAGCCAGGCCCGGAGGAAGAACCGCCCGGATCACCCTGGCCGACCGGGCACCGGTTCGCCGACCGCACCCGGGCTCGGCACGCCGCCGTCCACGCAGCGCTGGAAGCCGGGGACAGCCGCCGCTCGATCCAGCGTCAGCTCGGCATGACCTGGCGGACCGTCAAACAGCTCGCCGACGCTACAACCCCGGAGGAACTGTTCACTGGCCAGTGGCAGAACCGGCCGTCGGTCCTCGATGACTACAAGCCCTACCTGGACGACCGGTGGAACGAGGGCTGCACCAACGCCTGGAAACTGTGGGAGGAGATCGTGCCGCTCGGCTACAAAGGCAGCTACCAGCGCGTCCGTGCCTACCTACACAAGAAGCGCACCTCACCGCGACCAGTGACCGCCCCGGCGCCGTCGCCCCGGACGGTCGCTGGATGGATCCTCAGCCGCCCGGAGATTCTCGGCGAGCCCAAACAGCTCCTGCTCAAGGCCGTCCGCACCCAGTGCCCCGAGCTCGATGCCCTGACCCGGCATGTCCGCTCCTTCGCGGTCATGCTCACCCAGCGCCAGGGCGAACGCCTACCGGACTGGCTCGACGCCGTCCGGCAGGATGATCTGCCCAGTCTCCACACGCTCGCCGCCGGCATCGACCGAGATCTCGACGCCGTCACCGCCGGACTCACCCTGCCCTGGAGCTCGGGCCCGGTCGAGGGGCATGTCAACCGGATCAAGATGCTCAAGCGCCAAATGTTCGGTCGCGCCGGGTTCCAACTCCTACGCAAACGCGTCCTATTGGCGTGACGGAGAGTGCTGTAACGGCGGCGCAGGCACGGTCTTCCGCTGATCTGGGCGGTCCGTCATGCTGAGGCATGGAGTGGCTCAACTCATTGATGACGCTCGCAGGTGTGGCAGTGGGAGTGGTTGCAACGCTTGCCGCGGACCGACTCCGCTGGAAACGGGAAGCTTCCAGGCAGACACGCTTGGACCACCGCCAGCTATATGAGCAGTACCTAACAACCCTGCACGAAGCGGGTGAGGCACTCTGGGCTCTGGCGCATTGTGACATCGAATCCTCGGCCGCGCCAGATGTCGCTGCTCGTGCGATATTTCGTTCGGCGGGAGTCTACGCGGCGCTGGAGCGGGTCTTGATTGGTGGTCCGACCTCGGTACATGAAGCGGCCCGGAAAAGCTTCCATGCGATGAGGGACCTTCGGGACTCTATTGCTGCAGGGGCCCTCGTCGGTAGCCCGGAGCATCAGGCGGCCGAAATGAAATGGGAGGCTTGCCGAGACCAGCTTCGCTCGGCGATGCGCGCTGACCTCCAGAGTCTCTAGCTCGCGGGACCACAGAAGTTGAGCCAGAGCCACTACTCGCGTACAGAGCCACAGAGAATTCGTCACCGCTACGGCAAGGGGCCGCGGGTCAACCAGGAAGAGGGCGGCCCCAAGAGAAGTTAGGCGATGGCCTCTCCGCAGCAGCCGGGGGCTGCTGCGGGGCGTGGTGGCGGGCCACGCCATGCCGGCCATCGTGCGACACCCGGCCCGCAAGGGACCAACGGCCCGTAACCGGATGCCGCGTCTGTGGGGCGGTGGGCGACGGGGCGCTCACCGCCGTTTTCTGCCCCGGCGTTGGGCGGCCTGTTCGAGAATGCGTCGGCGTGTCCACCGCCGGCGCCCGCCGTTCTCTGTGAGCGCGTCGGGGGTGTCCAGCAAGGGCAGATTGCCCTGGGACAGGCTGCTGGCGAAGGAGTTGACGCTCTTGAACCCCAGCAGTGCGGCGGCTTGAGTCGCTCCGAGGAGCTCGTCCAGGTCGCCGTCGGCCGGCACGTCGGGCAGTGCGGGCGCGGTGCGCTGCGCGCCGGCGTGCTTGCCGCGGCCGGGCCGGGTGGCCATCCAGTCCAGGAGCGTCTGTACGCGCCACAACTGCCGGCGGTAGCGGTTTTCGGCGGTGCCCAGCTCTTCGACGACGTCCGGGTCGGGGAAGTACCCGGGGTGCTCGCGGACGAAGGTGGTGACCTGGTTGGGGTTCTTGTAGCCCAGGAACCTCGAGGCCTCGGCGCCGTTGAGCAGGTCCTGGGGGTCACGGGCGGGTGGTGTGTGCTCGCGCAGTCGTGCCGGCGGGCGGTTCGCGAACCACACACTGACCTTCGCGTGGTCCCACAGGCGGGCGCGGCCGCGCATGCCGGCGATTTCAGGGAAGCCGTTTGTGGCGCGGTCGTTGTAGAGGCCGCTGATCCGTGCGGGGGTGAGGCCCTGTTCAGCCGCGATCTCGGCAGCGTCGGCCAGGCGGGGCTCGCGGCGCGAGGTCATGGCGGAACCGTCCGTCCTGTCGGAGGTGCGCCGGCCCGCCCGCCCCGCAATTTACATAATGGCAGGAGTTTGGGGTGGGGGTCCAGTACGCTGCCCAGGTTTTCCCGGCCGGCGCGAGGAAGAAGTCATTCCTCCGGGATCAGGCACACACCGCGGCGTGCGGCGTGCTCGGCCAGCTCCGTGTACGCCATTGCGGCCGCAGTCATCCCCCACTCGGCCACCGCCAGCAGCAGGATCACCTCCTCGCGGCCCTGCGAGGCCTCGCACGGCAGGCTGGCGGCGTTCGCGGCGAGCACCAGATCCGCGGTGGCCACTCCGCCCACCCGGGCTGCCATGTGCCGGTGCGGCTCCTGCAGACCCTGCTGGTAGAACGACGGTCCCTGTCAGCGAGCCGCAGGCTCCCCGCCCGGGCAGTCGGCAGGCCGTAGCTGGAGGCGCCGACGGGCGAGCAGCGAGGTGACTTGAGGTCTCCATGGGCCGGGTGTGCGCGAGGTGGCGTCCTGCCGCTCGACACGAACGGCGAGCCGTGGTGTTTACAAGGAGCGTGCCGTGCGATGCGCACCACCCCGTGCGCTCCCGTGCGCGCCCTGACCGACGTGGCTGCGATGGCTCAGGCTGTTACACCCGGATGCGGCGTTTTCGTGGAGTCTGATGTGAGCGACTTTGACATTCTGTTCGACAGGTCGGCCGCTGCCGAGGAAGCGGAGAGGATCGAGCTGCCGAAGGGCATCTCGCTGGAGGCCGCCGCCGCGGTCGTCGAGACGTATTTCCTGGAACACCCGGGCGCCGAGCGCCTCGCTGTCGCCGCCGACGGTGTCGTGCTCGGGGTGGCCACCAGGTCCGTCGTCATGGGTTCCTTCCGGGGAGCCCCGCCGGTCAGGCTCGACGAGTGTCCCGAGTGCCTCGGGGTGGGTGAGCACACAGACGGGTGCGCTGCGGGCAGTACGGCGGAAGTGTGAGGCCGGACTTGAACGAGCCTCGCTGGCAGGTCGTTTACCCGTTGGGCATGACCGACGCCATGCGGTCGCTCGGTACCATCGCCGCTCCGCTGCTCGCGGGCTTCGGCCTCGCCACGATCGGGCTGCTCGTCACCGCGGAGCGCACCCCTCTCCTGGCCGACTGGGCGGTGGCGGCCTTCGCGGCGGGCTCGACACTCATGGTGTTCTGCGTGCAGTTGACCTGTACAGGCCTGCTGTACGCAGCACCTCCCGCGGAGCGCGCATCCTGGCTCCAAGGCCGTCCCGTGGCACGCGCGGCTCTCGATGTCCAGCGCAAGGACCTCTGGCTCAGCGGCCGTTACTTCCGGAGGGCGCGCTGGACCTACGACCTCGCCCTCACCGCCCACCTGATCGGCCTTACCGCTCTGCTCGTGCCGCGTAGCGCCCAACCGGGCCGCTGGATCGGTGTGGCCGTCGTGCTGGTGGCCCTGATCATGGAGATCACCTGGATCGTCACCGCCCACCGGGGCCGGGGTCCTGCCTGGCTGCTCCCCGGTTACCGCCACGCCCGGCAGAGCCTGGACACTCCGTCGGGAGGTGAGCCGTGAGCACGAGGCGATCACCCACCGATCTGGCCATGATGTCCCTACTGACGGAACTCCGCCGGCGCGTCGCATCGGCGCGGGACGGTGACTTTGCGGGGGCGATGGACGACGAGGTCCCCGCGGTTTCACCGCGATCCACGAGCTGGCGCCGCTCGTCGACCCCGAGCCGGCGCACCGGGCCGTCGAGTTCGGGCTCCGCCTCAGGCTGGCCCGGTTCCAGGCACAGCCGCTGGGCGCGGGAACGGAGGGCCGTGAGCAGGCAATCCTTCTGGCGACCAGGCTGCAGCAGTCCGGCGCATGGACGGACGCCGTCTTGTCCAGGCTGCTGGAGGACCTGCGCGCCGACCGGGGCCTGGAACCGGGCCGCATGGGCCTGAGGATCCTGGAGGCGGCCCTCTGGAGCCGCGATGTGCGCGTCCTCGACAAGAGCATCGCGACACTGCGCCATGCGCTGGAGCGGAGCCCCGCTGGGATGTCGTCATCGGCCTCTGCATCGCCTTCCAGCGCAGAAGCGAACTCGACGGTGACGTCTCCAGCGCGCGCACCGCGGTGCACTACGGCAGATTGGCCCTGGACGTGGCGCCTCACCCGGTGGCCCGGGGGAAGTGCTGGAGTGACCCCTGCGGTGCCCATCTGCGACTCTATGCCCTGTCCGGGGAGGGCAAGCGCCCTCCGAGACGCCGAGCAGGCCATGCGCGAGGCCGTGGCCCTCCCCGCCGAGGACGACTCGGCGCAGCTGCGGCGCACTCTCCACCTCACCTTGCTCCTCATCGAACTGGTCGAAGCGACGGAAGATCCCGCACCCTTGAGCGAGGCGGTCGAAGTCCTCCGGGACACAGCCGGTTCACTCCACCCGGACGCGCGGTGGCCTGGTCCTTCACGATGGGCTGCTGAGCGTGGCAGGGCTCTACGACGCCGAACGCCAGCCGGGCGAACTGGCGTTCCTGTCCGCGTGCAAGACAGCCACCCCGGGCCAGCGCTGCCTCGCCGAGGCCATCACCCTGTCGACGGCCCTGCGGTACGCCGGGTGGTGGCACGTGATCGGCACGCTGGGGTCGGTGTGGGACCAGGCCTCGGCGGCTGTCGGTGTGGACACCTATCGGCGCACGGTACGAGACGGCCGTCTCGAGGTCGGCCTCTTGGCCGAGGCGCTCCACCACACGGTCCGCTCCCTCCGGGACGCCCATCCGTCCCGGCCCGGCATGTGGACCCAGTTCGTGCGCGCGGGGCTCTGAGTGAGTCATCTGCCCGGTCCGGGCGGGCTGTGGAGAGGCCAAGTTCGGGGCCGGGTGGAGGCGGCCGAGTCCTGGCTCTGGTCCGTCGTGCCGAGGTACAGGTCTTTGTCACTCCAGTGGAAGCTTCACCCAAGGCCCTACTAGCGTCACACGAAGTCAGATTTCGGGGGAAGTCATGCGTACTGAAGCATTGGCCGTGATGCGGGCACGACTGCGGCAGGTCGTCGAGACTCGCGATCCCTCACCGGTACTACAAGCGGAAGCTGTTCATCAAGCCCGGAGACTCGCGGATCTTCTCCCCGCCCAGGACGACATGGAAATCCGTTTCGTGCTGGGCTGGTTCCACTGGTACCGCGCTCGCGCACTGCGCGCCGGCCAGGAGGAGCTGAAGGCCGCTGTCCAGGCATTCACCCCGTGCTTCGTTGCCGGTCTCGACGACCTGCCGACGCCGTTGCTGCCCTACGTCGCCGATGCCGCCGCATGGCACGCCCACGAGATTCTCGAGCGCGCACGGCTGTCACGTGAGCCGGAGCAGCTCTCCGCAACGGTGGATCTTTGGCGGCGCATCCTCTTGGCCATACCCGCGGACAAGCCGGGCCGTGTCAGTCACCAGTCCAACTTGGGATCCGCGCTGCTCGCTCGGTTCGAGGTGGGTCAGGCAGGTGCAGACCTCGAGACCGCTATCGACTGCTTCCGGCTGGCGCTGAAGACCACCCCCGTCGGTCACGTGGACCGCGCAGGACTCCTCACCAACCTCGGGGGCGCCCTCATGCGTCGGTTTGAGCACCGGGGCGGGATGCATGACCTCGAAGCTGCCATCGACCACCTGCGGAAAGGCGTGGAGGCAAGCACTCCCGACGACCCCGACCGCGCGATGTATCTGTCCGACCTCGGGGCCGCGTTGCAGGCCCGGTTCGAGCGGACCAGAGCGCCGACGGACCTGGAGGCCGCCGTCGGCCACCTCCAGGAGGCCGTGAACACCACACCCCCCGACCACCCCGGTCGTGCGGTGGGCCTCCACAACCTGGGGCTCGCGCTGCAGCGTCGAGTCGAGAGAAACGCGGCGACGGCGGACTTCGATGCCCTCATCGACTGCTTCCAAAAAGCGCTAGAGGCAACCCCCACCGACCACCCCGGCCGTGCGGCCTACCTGTCCAACCTGGGCACCGCGCTGCAAGGTCGGTTCGCACAAAGTGGTGCCGATGCCGACCTGGAGACTTCCATCGATTGCTTCCAGAAGGCGCTACAGGCAACCCCCACCGACCACCCCGGCCGTGCGGCTTATCTGTCCCACCTGGGCGCCGCCCTGGAGACCCTGGCGGAGAGGACCGGATCGGTGGCGGATCTGGAGGACGCCATTCGGCACCACAAGAAGGCCGTGGACACCACTCCCGCCGACCACCCCGACCGCGGGGCTCGCCTCACCAACCTGGGGACCGCGCTGCACACTCGTTTCGAGTGGAATGGCGAGATCGCGGATCTGGACTCCGCCGTCGACTGCCACCGGGAGGCGGTGCACACCACTCCGGTCGACAACTCCAACCGCGCAGCCATGCTGTCGAACCTGGGGATCGCAGCGCAGGCCCGGTTCGAACGGACTGGCGCTGTCGCGGACCTGCGGACTGCGGTCGACCACCTCCAAGAGGCCGTGGACGTCACCCCCACCCACCACCCGAGCCACGCGAGGCATTTGTCCAACCTCGCAGACGCCCGGCGGATCCGGTACAGGCGCACTGGCGCGGTGGCGGATCTGGAGACCGCCGTCCAGCTCCATCAGCGGGCCGTGGACGCCACGCCCGGCGGCCACCCCGAACGCGCGCCCCGGTTGTCCAACCTCGGGATCTCACTGCAGGCCCGCTTCGACCGGCTCGGCGCGGGCGCCGACCTGGACAGGGCCGTCGGCCACCTCCAAGAGGCCGTGGACGCCACTCCCGCCGAGGACCCAAGCCGTGCGAGGTACCTGTCCAACCTCGGCACCGCTCTGCAGACCCAGTTCGAGCGGACTCGTGTGGCTGCGCTGCTGGACACTGCCATCGAACGGCTCGAGGAGGCCGTGGAGGCCACCCCGGCCGACCATCCCGACCGCGCGCCCCGTCTGTCCAACCTCGGCGGCTCGCTGCGGGCCCGGTTCGAGCGGACACGCAAGGTGAAGGACTTTGACGCTGCCGTCAACGCCTGGCAGAAGGCGTTGGATGCAGACTCGGCTGCTCCGTCGATCCGCGTCGAAGCAGGTATCTCAGCGGCTGGCCTCCTGACCAAGTCCGGTGATGCCGAGCGGGCAGCTGACGTGACGGAGACAGCAGTTCGGCTGCTGCCTCAGGTGGTTCCCCGTCGGTTGGAGCGCCGTGATCAGCAACACGCCATCGGCAGCTTCGCCGGGCTGGCCGGTGCCGCCGCCGCACGAGCGCTCGCCGCCCCGGGCGGGAGTGCGTCCGAACGGGCTGAGCGGGCGCTGGGGCTGCTGGAAGCGGGGCGTGCCGTGCTGCTCAGTCAGGCACTCAACGCCCGCAGCGACCTGACCGACCTCAGCGAGCACCATCCCGAGCTAGCCCGTCAGTTCGTCGAGCAACGCGAGCAACTCGACCAGCCCGTGAACATCAAGGTCTCCACTGAGCACAGCGGTGCCGGCCAATCTCCGAGGTTGCGGCAGGGCAACACAGCGCGGGCCCGGCACCGGTTGGCGGAGCAGTTCAACGCCACTCTGGCCGCCATCCGCAGCCTGAACGGCTTTGCGTCCTTCGCCCTTCCACCCACCGTCGAGGAGCTCATCACCGAGGCATCCCACGGCCCCGTGGTGGTGTTCAACGTCCACAGCGGCCGTAGCGACGCCCTACTGCTTACCGCTCACGGCATCACCAGCCTTGAGCTTCCGCGCCTCATTCCCCGCGACGTGGTCGAAGCCGTCAACACCTTCCGGCAGGCGCTGCAGCTGGCAAGGTCGGGAGCAGGCTTATCTGAACGGGAGGAGGCGCAGGAGACACTCCTCGCGGTCCTTCGCTGGCTGTGGGACGCCGCCGCAGGCCCTGTGCTGGAAGCGTTGGGACACGACGGCCAACCGGCGGCGGCGACGCGCGGGCCGCACGAGGAAGACTGGCCTCGGGTGTGGTGGGCCCCCGGCGGGCTGCTGGGGCTGCTTCCCCTGCACGCCGCGGGACATCACAGCGACTCGGCTGACGATCCGCACAGGCGCACCGTGATGGACCGGGTCGTCTCCTCCTACACCCCCACCGTGCGCGCACTGCGCTATGCCCGCCAGCGTGCTTCCCGACAGGCGCGCGAAACCTCAGCTCCTGGGGCGCTGATCGTCGCGATGCCGACCACGCCGCACGTGCCAGGCCGGCTGCCCTTCGTCGACGCCGAAACCGCCATGCTGCAGGCTCGTCTTCCCGACTCCGTGGTCCTACGGGAGCCGGACCCTGCCGACGGCCCTGCGGATCTGACGCCGTCCACACCGACGAAGGCCAACGTCCTGGCCCACCTGCCCCGTTGCCCGATCGCGCACTTCGCCTGCCACGGCGCCAGCCATCCCGCCGACCCGTCGAAGAGCCTGCTGCTGCTCCACGACCACAAGGACGACCCTCTCACCGTGGGGAGCCTCGCCCCCGTAGCACTCGACCGGGCCAGGCTGGCCTACCTCTCCGCCTGCCGCACCGCAGCCGTCGACACGGCCCGCCTGCTGGACGAGGCCATTCATCTCACCTCCGCCTTCCAACTCATCGGCTACCCTCATGTGATCGGCACTCTGTGGGAAATCGACGATCGGATCGCCGTCCGTATCGCCAAGACGTTCTACGAGGGCCTGAGGTCCGATACTGGGGCACTGGATCCCGACCAGGCGGCCCGCGCCCTCCATGAGGCCGTACGGAGCGTACGAGACGGCCACGACCTGCCACCCGGCAAAGACCGGACACGAACACCCTATGTATGGGCAGCCCACCTCCACGCCGGAGCCTGAACCGCACTCCCCCCAAAATCGCACGACCACCAACTCCACCCCACCCCCTTGCCGCTCGTGACAGATGCACCTGTGAGAGGTCTGTGCTCCTGCCAAGTTGCGTTCACCCGGACTCGTCCGGCAGACCCGCGCCGAGCTGCCAAGGGTGGCCGCGACGTGTCGCCACCTTCGGCCGCTTGCCCCGGGGGGCTCTTGGGGGCCGGGCCACGGCTCACCGGGCAGACCGTCGCCGTCTTTTCCTGCGCCGCCTTTGGTCGTTCGGCAGATTCGTGATCACGGTGTACTCCCTTGGCTGTGGGCCTGTCGTGCTGGTCTGGGGTTGAGCGGTCACCGGTTGCGGCGCACCGTGTGGGCGCAGCCGGGGTGGATGTAGCCCGACCTGGCCGCGCCGCCGGACGGGCTGCCCGTGTCGTGCGGCACGCGCTCTTGGCCGGACCCGAACGCGCGGTCGCACGCGAGGGGGGACCGCGCTGACAGGCGTGCCACTCGTCCTGGTCGCTGTCCCTTGCTCGTCGTCTGGCCTTCGGGGCTGGCGTGGTTCGGGGAGGCCGGTGCCGGTGATCGGGCCGACCGTGCCCTTCTCGCCCGTACGGGGGTTGGTGTAGGCCATGATGGGAGTGGCCCGGGCGCCTGGTTTCATCCTTCGAACATTCCGGGGCCACGAGTAGAAGGACACCGATGGGCCTCGATGTCACCGCTGGCCAGCACGGTCTGCTGACTCTGTGCGCGTTGCGCGCCGGTGACGCCGGCCTTGACTGGAGCCTGATCGCCCGCGGTGCCCAGAGCCCCGAGGGGCTGGCCGCGCTCATGGACGGGCAGTTGCACGAGGCCTCGCGTGCCGCGACCAAGAACCGCCCCCTGCTGCAGCAGGAGGCCCTGGCCGCCAGCCTCGACGACGACGAGCTCGCTGCGGCCGGGTAAGGCCGGCGCGCGCCTGGTCACTGTCCTGGACAAGGACTACCCGGCGAACCTCCGGGTGATCGGCAACCTGTCGCCGTTCCTGTTCTGCCGCGGCGAGCTCGATCAGCGCGATGCCCGCTCGATTGCCGTTGTCGGCGCCCGCCAGGCTTCCGAGGACGGGCTGCGGCGGCCCGGATGGCCCGCGAGCTCGTCGAGCACGACGTCGTGATCGCCAGCGGTCTCGCCAGGGGCATCGACGCGGCCGCCCCCAGGCCCACGCTCACCGCGGGCGGCCGGACCTTCGCCGTCATGGGGGCCGGTATCGCCGCTCCGGTCTACCCGGCCGAGAACCGGCCGCTCGCGACCGCGATCCGCGCCGCTGGCGGCGCGCGCTGCTGAGCCAGTTCTGGCCCACCAGCCCCCCCGGCGAAGTACACCTTCCCTCGCCGCAACGTCGTCACGTCCGGCACCACCCTGGGCAGTGTCGTCATCGAGGCTGCCAGCACGTCGGGCGCCAAGGTGCAGGCCCGCCTGGCCGCCGAGCACGGCAAGCTCGTCTTCCTGATCCGCTCCCTCGCCGACACCCAGCCCTGGGCCAAGAAGATGCTGGACGAGGACCGGGCGATCCTGGTCACCGCCTCCAGAGACATCACCGACCGCCTCGGCCAGGCCGCGGACATCCAGGCCGTCGGCCGGCAGCTCGCCCTGGCCGGCCTGTGACGGCAGGTCTCCCAAAACCGGCGCAGGCTTCCCCGACTGCCCGGTGTGCTCCTACCGCATCACTGGCACCGCCCGCCTGTGCTCCGACTGCGTCGGCCGCACCCTCCAGCCGGTCGCCGAGCCCCACTGCTCGGTCTGCTCCCAGGCCGTCCCGCCTGGAATGCCGTCCTGAGCCACCTCCCAAGACGAGAACGGCCTCTGTTGCTCACGGAACGTCACACGAATGGGGCGCCTAAGAATGCCAGCGGTGTGTAGCAGTGTTGAACTAGTTCTGGCAGATGTCCGTCTGCCAGAGGGATCACGAGTCCCGTCTCTCTGCCAACATCCTGGTGGTAAGCATGAAGCAAGAAGTCGAACAGGTCCGCCTTTCTCCGGACGAGCTCAAGAGAGCGCAAGCGAGCGCGAAGGCGTCGCTTGCGCAGCTCGAATACATCGGTCAGCTTGTTTTCGAGAAGCTGGGGCGCCGAACCGTGACGCTCGGGGAGAACGAGATCACTCAGATCCGTATCGACCCGAACGCCGGTGTTATCGCGTTCAGCACTGATGGCGACAGCGAATTGGGATGCGTCCAGTACCGGGACCCGCCTGGGGTCTGTGAGCCCTGCCCTAAGTAGCACAGGCCTCGCCCTGCTAGTGCTGCACCAGAGACGTTCACCGGGTCGGTGGCAGTCGGCCGCAACACCTGGTATTTCAGCCTCTCGTCACGCAGCACGTCTTGAAGAGACCATCCTGGCCCGGCGCGGGGGTGGTCTCTTCTGCTGTTCCGCTCGGGGTCCAGCATCCGAACCCCCGCTTCCCTAATAACGGCTAACACAATGAGGTGGATCGGTCCTGGGTGACGTGTCCGGGCGGGAGTTGGGCGTTCAGACCGGTGTGGGGGCGTTGCCGTGGATCGTGTCGGATGAGCTGTGGGATTGCCTGGAGCCGCTGCTGCCGCAGCGTGAGCGCAGGTTCCGGTATCCCGGCCGCCAGCCGTTGCCGGGCCGGGAAGTGCTGTGCGGGATCTTGTTTGTACTGCCTACCGGGATCCAGTGGGAGTATCTGCCGCAGGAGCTCGGTTTCGGCTCGGGACCGAGTCTGCGGCGGCGTGGCTTGCTGAGTGCCTGTTTGCGATTTCCGTGGTCGCGCGTGGTGTTCGCAAAGCGCGGCTGAAGCGGTCCTGCCGTCTGAGGAGGCGGGCTCGCAGTAAGCGCGAAGTCGGTGACAAGGGCGACGAGACGGCCGATGGCGCGGTGGCCAGACCGCTCAGCGATACGAGCGTGGCCATTCCCATCTCATGCCACCAATCCAAATGCCGCCAAAAACAGAGTCCCCCTCGAACTCGAAGGTGACGCTATCTATAGCGCTCTTGAGGCACACGACATCCCTCGCCCATGCACGGAAGCAATCAGAGAACGGCGACAATGCCTCCGCCTGGAGATCGGCTGCTATGTGACTACGCAGTAATGAGTAATTGGCGCTGACGCCTCGTACTGCCGCGTCAATGCGCTTCCATGAGTCGTGGGACAGTCGCGGCAACTCAACCTCTGCCAGCCGGAATCGAAGATTATCTCGTAGATCTGTCCAGCGCGTTTCGACAGCCGCCAACGCCCTGTCACCAGTCGTATGGTCCAAGAGCGCGAACCTGTCCACTTGAGATGCGGGCGCGCACTGCTCCAAGTCGATTTGCATTTCCTCTAGGGAGGCAGCGGCTTCACGGAGACTTTCAAAGCTGCGTGTGGCGAGACTCCGTACTGCGCTCTGCTGTGCCAGCCTTGCGTGCTCGTTGCCAAGGCGGCCGAGTACAACTAAGGCGAAAGGTATGGCAAACATCAGGCCCGTGAAGCTGGACACCAAGTTAGTGAGAAACGCTCGGTTGTCCCACCAGCCATGAGAATCTCCGACGACACCCAGCGCGATTATTAGGGAGCCAAGAACGGGGAGAATTGCACACAATCTCCTTGTGAGTGATGGCGTTTCACGCCAAATCGTTCCAAATCGCTCCATTGACACCTCTCTCGCTGCACGTTGGTACTTCCTGATTCCGACACGCATGACACGACACGGAAGGTTCCACTCGAGCAGGTCTCGCACGGCTTCCGACCACTTGGGACGGTCGTCGACGTAACGACTGTGTTCGTGGTCAGGTGGCGGTTGGCATTGGGACAGATGGGAGGGGCTGTGCCGACTTGCGGGCCGGTTTGCGCGTAAGGCGGCGGGTCATGAGCGTGATGGATGCCCAGGTGATGAGGGTCTCGCTGACCTGCGGCAGTCTCTCGTGGTCCCGGCAGTGCCGACGCGCCCGCATGATCCACGAAAGTGACCTCTCGACCACCCAACGGCGCGGCAGGACCACGAAGCCCCTGGCCTCCGGCGGACGTCGAACCGTCTTGACCTTGATGTCGAGACGCTCCTTCGCCCAGTCGACCAGCGCACCCGCGTAGGCGGAGTCGGCCCAGACGATCGCGATCTCGGGGTGCATCAGGTGCAGGCGAAAGAGGACATCCTTCGCGGCGTCCCGGTCAGTAACGTCGGCTGCGGTGACCATGACGAGCAGGACCAGGCCGCGAGTGTCGACGACGATGTGGCGCTTGCGGCCATTGATTTTCTTCCCGGCGTCGTAGCCGCGGCTGTCCCGGCTGACGGTCTCGGACGCCTTCACGCTCTGGGAGTCCACGATCACCGCGGTGGCCTGTGGGGTCTTGCCGCTACTGAGCCGTACTCGCCTGCGGAGCTGGTCACGGATGACGTTGACGATCCCGGCCGCGGCCCAGCGGCGGGCGAAGCCGTAGATCGTCCGCCAGGGCGGGAAGTCCGAGGGCATCGCCCTCCACTTTATCCCGTTATCCACGAGGTAGCGGATACCGTCGACGATCTCACGGCGGGGATGCTTTTCCGGCCTGCCCCGGCCGGTCTCGCAGGCCGCAGGCGGAAGCAACGGCTCGATCAAGGCCCATTCAGCGTCCGTCATGTCGGACGGGTAGCGGCGTCGGCGCATAGGAAGGAAGGGATCCTGGCCAGTTGGTGCGGGGAGGGAGCCAGCCAGGACCCCGGTCCTTTGTGCTGTCGAAGTGTCGGCGCCCCGCAGAGAGATCAGCTGGTCTGCGAGGCTGCCATCTCCAGACTGGCCTCCACCGCTCTGATCTGCGTGCTCAGGTAGTTCGCCCACCGGCTTGTGGGGTAGAGCGCGAGGTGCGGCGCCAGCGTGCCGGTGATCATCCGGCGGAACTGGGTGAGCTTCTCGCTGATCCAGACCCGCTCCCACGCTTCGAGCTCCTGCTCGCTCGCCGCGAAGTGATAGCCGGCCTCTCGGGTCCAGATCAGCGGAGGCCACTCACGCTCACCGCACATGTCCCGCAGCGCGGCCAGACCGCTGCGGGTCTGGTACTGGCTCAGCTCGCAGGCGCCCATCAGGCGTTTGAGGGGCAGACCCGCAGGCGCTGCTTCCATCAGCGCGATGTGGATCAGTTCGGCATGGCGCTCCGCTGCCGGGGAGCGCTTGCGCACGGTCACTCACCCCGCAGGATGCGGGCGAGTTCCTCATCCATGTCTACCAGGCCGGTGGAGACCGCGGTCTCCATCCAGTCGAGCGTCGCGCGGGTGCGAGCGATGTTCGACAGCAACACCTCGCGCTCGTCCCCCGACCACTCGCGGTCCCGCATCTTTGGCACCGCCTTCGACGCCTCATGTACGAACCGGTGGAACGCACCCAGCAGGTCGACAAACTCTTCGGTCCGCTCGATCCTCCTGAGGGCCGGGCCGACCGGCGAGGTGCGGCGGAAGGCCTCGGCCTGCTGGCGGGAGCGGTCGGCCTGGGCCCGGTTGACCATGTGCCGTGCTCTGTCGTCGGCCGCGACCCTCGCGGCGACCTCGGGACGGCGCAGCACGTCGGAGGCCATCCTCGCCGCCGCGGCATCGTCCTTGACCAGGGACTGCATCGCCTCCGCGCGGTGCTCGGGCTTCTGGGCGTCGTTGACCGCGCGCCGGGCGGCGGTGTCCTCCATCAGCCGGGCGGCAACCTGTGGACGGCGCAGCACATCCCGCGTCACCTCCACCGCGACATCCTCGTCGGCGGCCAGGTCGTGAACGCGCTCCACCTTCTCCTGGACCGTCCCGGGCCGGTCCGGCCGACGGCCCACGCGCTTCTGGGCCAGGTTCGTCGTCCACCGCCGTGTCCCGGTCACGTCGTCGACCGGCGGATCGTCGATCGCCTTGAACCGCTCGGCATCATCCTGGATCGACGCAAGGACCGAGTGGACCTTGTGCGAGACACCCTCACGGCGCCGGTCGGCCGGCCAACGGTGCGAGGTGAACCGGTAGTTCAGGACCGTACTCAGCGACAGCCCGATGTCATCGGCGTATATCTGCAGCGATGCGTAGACCCCGAACAGTTCGTCGCTGTGGGGAGCAGAACCGCCTTGCGGCCTCATCGGCTCGATCTCCGCGGCGTGGTCGCCAATCGTGAACATCGCCCGTCCCATCTGGGCGACCAGCTGCCGGTCTCCGGCGACGATCTCCGCGTAGCGCTGCCGCGTGACCTGGCCGACGTTCTCGGACACGGTGGCCACCACCCCTTCACGGGGCCGGGTGCGGCACGGCAGGCCGCAAGGAACCCACGGCCCCTTGCTCCTCTGGAGCGTCCTCCCGCCACGAGATCGTCAACAAGGCTCCGGCTTCAACTTCGGACGAAACGACGGGAGTTGGACAGGTAAGCGTTCAGAACAGCGTCACGGTGACGCTGTTCTGAACGCTCGCTGTCGCTGGCGCCAGGCCCTCGTACGGCACTTCGCAGAGCAGTAGACCGTCCCCGCCGGATGCTCCACACCCGGCGTCCACTGTGCCCCGCACGATGGACACTCCGCCGTATCCAGGTTGTCCCGCAGGGCCGTCACTCTCGCCCGCACTCGGCGGGCCTGATGCCACTGCCTGGAACGACACACCGCCGAACAGAACCGGACCCGCGGGCCGGCGTCCGGTCGGAGCCGCTCACCGCAGGCCGGGCAGTACCGGACGGGTGCCCGGCCGTCGCCATGGGCCATGTGACCAGGCTAGGCCCGCCAGAAGGTCACTTCAGCGACTTCGAAAACGGGCACTAAGGGGTGACCATGCTCGTCGTCACCCGCGAGGGTGACCGGCGCTGCAAGCTCCGCCCGTCCCAGCGCGTGATGGTGGCACTGGTGTAACTGCTCGAACACACCACTCTGGCGAAGATCGCTGCAGGGTTCGGGATCAGCGAGTCCACCGCCCACGCCTACACCAGTGCGGTCATCCACCTGCTCGCCGAACGAGCACTGGGTCTGCTGAAGGTTCTGCGCGAGACCGACGCGGACTTCGTCCTGCTGGACGGCACGCTCGCCGAGTGCGACCGGGTCGGCGACAGCCGGGCCGACTACTCGGCCAAGCACCGCCGCCACGGCATGAACGTGCAGGTGGTGACCGACCCGGCGGGCCAGTTGCTGTGGGTCTCGCCCGCCCTGCCCGGTCGCGCCCACGACCTGACGGCGGCCCGCGCCCACCGGATCATCCTGATCTGTGAGCGCCAGGGCATCCCGATCCTCGCCGACCGCGCCTACATGGGAGCCGGCTCATGGGTGGCGACACCTCTCAGACGCCCGCCCGGCCGCGAGCTGACACCGACCCAGCAAACCGTCAACCGCGCGCTGTCCGCGGCACGGGCGCCGGTCGAACGCGGCGTCGCGCGGTTGAAGTCCTGGCGTATCTTCCGCCGGTCCCGGTGCAGCCCGAATCGAATGACGTCAATTGCCAAGGCCGTCCTCACCCTGGAGCAGCAACGCTGAAAGACCTCAATGAGAGCATCCTCTGTTGCCTTGTGGTCGGCGTTGATCTCGAATCGGTCATCGTCGGCTCGAACGCGGCTGGTGGACGTGCCGGACATCTGCGCTCCGGGCAGCCTCGATGACAGAGCGGTGTTGAGCGAGGCGATTCGGGTCGCTGCCGGAGATCAGCACCACGTCGGTGTGCCGGGCGACCACGTCGGCGACGCCGGCCGCGTCGGACAAGTCGACAGCGACAGTGTTGAAACCTGCGGACGCGAGCTCACCGAGGCGCAGCCGGTTCCGGCCGACCGCGGTGACCGACTCGGGAGCAGTTCCCCGGTCGAGCATGGCGTTCAGGACGTGGCGGCCAAGTGAGCCAGTGGCCCCGAAGACCAGGATGGACGACTCAGACACGGTCATGGAGCGTCACCTGGTAGCCGTCGGGGTCGGCAAACGTGAAGGTGCGACCGAAGGGGCCATCGATCGGTGCGGAGACGATGGTCTGGCCGTCGGCGACGAGAGCATCGTGGATGGCCTGGACGTCGGTGGCGTGCAGCCAGAGCGCGACACCGATGCCGGGCTGGGGCACGGAATCGAGGTCAGTGCCGGGGACGATGTCGCGGAGCGCGAACGCAATCGGTTTCGTCTCGAAGTCGACCGCGTGCGGAGGTCCCGCCTGTGAGCGGACGAGGCCGAGGTACTGCTCGTAGAACGCCTGCGAGGCGTCGAGGTCGCGCACCTGGAGCGAGATGAAATCGGGGCCGGTGACGGGCATGGCGGACTCCTTAGCTTTCGTGTCAGCTTACTGACACAGGCAAGTATGTCAGAATACTGACATGAGTCAAAACGGGGACGCCATCGACCTGGACAAATCCCTCGGCTACCTACTGAAGGAGGCTTCGAGTGCCCTGCGCGCAGCCATGGAGGAGGTGCTGCGGCCGCTCAGAATGACGATCACGCACTACTCGTGCCTCGAGCTGCTCGCGCAACGGCCGGGCTTGTCGAACTCCGAACTCGCACGAGGCGCCTTCGTGACACGACAGTCGATGAACGTGCTGCTCCGGACCCTGGAGCGAGACGGCTACGTGACCAGGCCCGCGGAGGCACCAGTCGGGAAGGTCCTTCCCGCGCGACTGACGCCTCGCGGCCGAGAGAGCCTGGAGAAGGCCAGCAAGGCGGTCCGCTCCGTCGAAGTCAGGATGCTGGCTGGCCTGACCGAGGCCGAGCGGTCGGACGCGCTCCGAATACTGCGGAGCATGATCCATTCCCTGCGCGATGACAATGACGGCGCATGACTACGTTTTCCAATGCACGCCTTGGCGCCCCGATTCAGGCGCGTCTGTGGCATGGTCGCCCTACTGGCTGTCCCAGAAGCGTTGTGCGCCAGGCCCATCCACTGCTCAGGTGCGGGGCGGTGGGGCAGCGCGGAGTCCGGAGGGCCTGCGGGCGGTGATGTCCGGGCGTACGGGAACGTCGCGGTAGTCGGACACGGTCACGTAGCCGCGGCGCTCGGTGTCAAGCCGGACCAGATCGCCGATCTCCTCCCAGCCGTCGACCAGTTCAGCCGGCAGGTGCTCGATGCCGCCGGCCTGGACCTGAACGGCCCAGGCCGTGAGCTCCTCGCCGTACACCTGGCGCCACTCGCCCAGGACGGTGAACAGGTGGCCGAAGTCGTCGACCAGGGCCAGGGCGCGCGCGGCGCCCGGCGCGGAGCACTCGGCGTACCGGGACTCGTCGGGGGCGGTGCGCTTACCGAGGCTCATCAACCAGTGCGCGGACACGGGTGCTCTTCCGCACCAACCGCCCAGCCCGCCACCCCGGGTAGGCGACGCCCGCGCGCACCAGGTCGAGCGTGTGGTCGATGAACTCGACGTGCTTTCCGCCGCAGAGACGAAGGGTCTCCTCGCGTCCCTTCCACTTGAGGCAGTACCGCACGAAGGAGAGGTCGTACGGCGCGTACGACTGCATCTCTCCGCGATCAGAGCGGTCCTCCGACCTCACACCCAAGGTCGGGTACTCCACGCTGCCCTTGAACTGAGGCCGCCCGCGCCTAGGGATCACTACCGCCGCGGTCAATTCCCGTCGATCGAACGGGAATTGAGCGGCCCGTAGGCGTACTGGAAGGAACTGACCTTGCCCCGGCCCTCCAAGCAAACGGAGTACGTGCACATCGACGCCCTGTTCGGCGAGCCAGGCAAGAACGTCATCGACTTCGACCTGATCGAGACCCAGTTCCGCCACCTGATGCGCGTGGCCGTCTCCGTGCGCGAGGGCGCCATCTCCTCCTCCACGCTGCTCAAGCGGCTGCGCCCCGGGTCGAGGAAGAACGCCACGTACGCCGCGTTCCGCGACGTCGGCCGCGTGATCCGCACCGTCCAGCTCCTGCGCTACCTCTCTGACGGGCCGCTTCGCCGACGGGTGACCGCGGCGACCAACAAGGTGGAGTCGTTCAACCGGTTCTCCCAGTGGATCGGCTTCGGCAACCGCGGCATCAGCGCGGACAACGACCCGATCGAGCAGGAGAAAGCGATGAAGTTCAATGCCTTGCTCACGAACGCGGTGATCTTCCACAGCGCCCTGGACATCGCGGAGATCGTCCGTCAGCTCCTGGAAGAGGGATGGGAGATCGATCCGGAGGACCTGGCGCACATCTCGCCGTACCTGACCGAGCACATCAACCGGTTCGGCGAGTACAGCACACACGAACTCGGCATCCAGCCCGACGCGTACGACCCCAAGCTCGACGTCGACGTCACCCCGCTGCGCGAGCAGGA
Organism: Streptomyces cinnabarinus; assembly: GCF_027270315.1. Classification (NCBI taxonomy): domain Bacteria; kingdom Bacillati; phylum Actinomycetota; class Actinomycetes; order Kitasatosporales; family Streptomycetaceae; genus Streptomyces; species Streptomyces cinnabarinus. Next base: position 9,560,729 of record NZ_CP114413.1, read on the forward strand.
CCTGATCGCCGCCGGCCTCGGCCAGGCCGCCTGAGCCTTCCCCGTGTGCGTGCTGGCCGTTCAGTACCGGCCCCGTCCGAACGCCGACACCCGCACCTGTCCGTCAGGGATGTGTACCGGGTGCCATCTCGTATGCCCCGTAGTTCCCGGCGAAGTACTGGGCCATGGATGCCAGGGTGACCTCTACGCTGTCCGCCATGTAGCGGAGCAAGTCGTCCAGGTCGGTGCGGGTGGTGCCCAGGACCGGGTCGAGGCGCAGGAGTTGCCAGGACTGCCGGACGATCGTGCCGCGGCCTTGGGGGCGGAAGGTCCAGTCCCACTGCACGATGCCGTTCTCGGCGCCGCCGACGACGAACCCGAATGCGGTCGCGGGGTCGGCTCGTACGACTTGGGAGCGGGTGGTCCACTCCCGTCCGTCCTTGCGGTTGTGGCCGCTGAACCAAGCCCCGACCCGGGGTCCGGCCTCGTGGTCGTAGGCGGCGTTGGTCGCGTTGGGGCTCCAGCGGCTGATCGAGGACACGTCGCCGACCAGGTGGTAGACGCGGGCGGGTGGAGCGTCGACCCAGGCGCGCCTGGTGAACGCGTAGGCGGCCGGGTCCAGGGACTCGAAGGTTGCAAGGGGGTCGGGTCGGGCGGTGGTACTCACAGGGGTGCTCCTCGGTGGTCGGACTGATCGGCTGCGTCCACCTCAGCGGCGGTGCGGCTCGGGAACCAGACCCGCTCGTGCCTATTCACAGCTGGGGCAGGCTGGGTATCCGCAGGACGTTGATACTCGGAGCCATGAACGGAAAATCGCAGCTCGGGGAGTTTCTGCGGACGCGGCGGTCCCAGCTGCGTCCCGAGGATGCCGAAGTGCCCACCTACAACGAGCGCCGGCGCGTGTCCGGGCTCCGGCGCGAGGAGCTGGCGTTGTTGGCGGGTGTGAGCGCCTCCTACTACACGCGGCTGGAGCAGGGGCAGTCGCAGAGCGCCTCTCCGGAAGTGCTGGACGCGATCGCCGGGGCGCTGCGGCTGGATGACTCCGAGCGGCGGCATCTGCACGATCTGGCACGGGCGGACCGGCACCGGCCGCGGGTCCGGCGGCCCGCGCCGGAGCGCGTGAGTGAGGCGGAACGGCAGTTGCTGGACGTCCTGTCGGACGTACCGGCGGTCGTTCTCGGCCTGCGCAGTGACGTGCTGGCGTGGAACCGGCTGGGACACGCCCTGTTCGCGGGACATCTGGAGTTCGGGGCCCCGGAGGTCGCGGGGCAGCGTCCCAATATGGCCCGCTTGGTGTTCCTCGACGGTCATACCCGCGAGCTGTACGCGGACTGGCCGAGCAAGGCCAGGGCCGTGGTGGGGAACCTGCGGCTGGTGGCGGGCCGCCATCCGCAGGACGCGGCACTGCACGCGCTGGTGGGTGAACTGAGTTCGACGAGCACGGAGTTCGCCACGATGTGGGCGGACCACCGGGTCAGGGCGTGCACCGTCGCCGCCTATTCGATGCGCCACCCGTTGGTCGGAGCGGTGAACGTCATCCAGCAGACCCTGAGCCACGGAGCGGGCCCCAGCGTCGTCGTGGCCACCACGGAGGCTGGCTCCCCTTCGCGTGCGGCGCTGGCCTTGCTGGGGCAGGCCACCGCGCAGGCCGGGCCGGGGCAGGAAACCGCCGCAGCTGCCCGGACCGCTCCGCTGGCGTCCGTGCCGCCGAACCCGGCCGGTCCTGCGCGACCAGGCCCCCGTACTGCCGCCGGCTGATCGACGTACCACTGCCACCAGGCGCTGTTTCCGCTCGCACCCGGCTCACCCCTGCCCGGACGGCGGCCGGTGGACGCCGCCAGTGGCCACGCGCCTTCTTGTCGGCCGGACCCACAACACAATTCCCCGCATGCGTCGGCGTGTGGCTGCCGCATGCCCGAAAACGATTGAAGGAACCATGACCAAGAAACTCTCCGCTCTCGCTGCCACGGTGGCCGCCCTGGCCGCTGTGGCAGGGGTCGTGCTCGGACCCGCCCAGGCATCGGCCGCCTCCCCGACGCTGGTCGACGCCCGGATCGCCGCGCACTTCGACCTGGCCATGGGCCGGACACCGGAGAACATCGCCCTGGCCCCGGACGGCGACGCGTACGTCACCTTCGCGGCCGGCCGCCAGGTCGCCAGGATCTCCGCCCACGGCGGCACCCGTATCCTGGCCACCCTGCCCGCGCCGGCCGACGGCGGCATCCACACCCCGGTCCTGGGCTTCGCCCTGACCACCGGCATCGTCCGCGCCCATGACGGCACCCTCTACTTCCTGTATGCCACGGGAACCCCCGACCTGACCGGGCTGTGGCGCCTGCGCCCGGGCGGCCGCCCGCAGCGGATCGCCGCGCTTCCCGCGGGCGGCCTGCCCAACGGCCTGGCTCTGGACGCACGCACCCGCACCCTCTACATCACCGACTCCGTCCTCGGCACCATCTGGCGCGTCCCCACCCGGGGCGGCATCCCCACCGCCTGGTCCACCGCGCCCGAACTGGCCTCCACCGGCTTCCTCGGCGCCAACGGCCTGAAGATCCGCGACGGCGAGATCTGGGCCACCAACCTCGACCAGGGCACCGTCCTGCGCATCCCCGTCCTGCGGGCCGGGCGGGCCGGCCGGATCCGCACCGAGGCCACCGAGTTGCCGGGGATCGATGATTTCGCCTTCACGGGCCGCGGCGACCAGCTCCTCGCCACCCTCAACGGCTCCAACCAGGTCGCGCTGGTGCGGCCCGGCGGCAGCCACACGATCGTGCTGAGCCCGGCCGACGGCCTGCAGAACCCCACGTCCATCGCCTTGCGCGGCGACACCGTCTACGTGCTGAGCGCCGCGTACGTCACCGCCAAAGACCCCAACCTGCTCCTCGCCCGTCTGAACAAGTAAAGGAGAAAGACCATGCAGGACGCACACGAGATCACCCTCGGCGCTGTCAGGGCGCGGGCGTCGCACGCGGCGGCGGTCGGCCCCCACACCTCAGCACGGTCACAGACTGCACCTCCACTTCCACGCTGGTGCGGGACAGGCGGGCGTCGAGTTCGCCCAGGTCGCGGGCGGCCTCGGTGAGTGAGGCGGGCGGCCTGTTCGGGCGGCGGCCGCGGTCACAGCCGGCCTCCGCGGCTCGGCGAGTGGTCGCGAGAGGCCGGGAGTTGGGACTGCTGGATGATGCGCGGGGTGGCGGGGGCGCCCTGGGAGGGGTTGTTGACCTCGTCCTTGAACATGTCGGAGAGGTCCTCGCGGGAGTCGTACAGCCCCAACGCGACGATCATCAGCAGCAGGGCGCCGATCCCGGCCTTGACGCTGAACTTCTGGATCATGCCGATGACCACGAGGATGATCAGACCGGCCTGCAGTCCCTTGGTCCCCCAGTCCTCGAACATGCCGATCCAGGAATCGCCCAGGTCGTCCAGCTGACCGGCCAGCACCAGGCTGTGCACCGTGTTCACCTGGCACCCCCGCCCCGGGCCGCCCCGGACTGCAGCGCGGAGACTTCCCACCGGCCCGAGCGGGCCGTGAGCGTGAGCTCGTACGCCAGCGGCCACCGGCCGGCAGCGTCCCGGGCCTCAACCGCCGCGCGGACACGCACGTTCGTGCCGTCGGCCGGCACCGCCTGGTCGGCCGCGGCCTCCTCCACGGCCCACACCTGCTGTACCTCGACAGACGCATACGGGGCGGGGGAGACCGCGGTGAGGTTCACGCCGGGAGCGAGATAGCGGTCCACTTCTCCGGCACCGGTCAGGTAGGCGGCGAGGAACTCCCCGACAGCCGCCGACAGATCTCCCTCCGGGACACTCACGCCGTACGACGACCTCGGCACCTCGGCCCTCGCCGGGCCCGCCACCACGCCGGGCACCCCGGACACCGTGAACGAGGCTCCCGCGCTGCCGGCGGCCACCGGCACCGTGTAGTACCGCACCGCTCCGTCGGCGTACTGCGCAGCCACCGTCACCGACCACGCACCGGTGCCGCGTTGCGCACTGCGCACCGCCGTCACGGTTCCGGGCGCAGAGTGCGCAGCGCCGGCTGGGTCGGGCAGCTCGACGTCCGGCGCCATCGACTGGGCAAGCCGTGCCTGCGCACTCGATGCGTCGTCCGTGCTGCTGCGCAGCCACGCGCCGACGAAGACCTGTGCATAGCCGGCCGGGTCGGCGGCGGAAGCCGTGGTGCGCACGGAGGTGGGCTCGGTCGCGGGGGCTGCCGCGACCGTGGCCGGGGTGGAGGCGAGGGCGACGGCCAGGGCGACGGGGCCGGCCCCGATGACCGTCCAGACGGCCACGCGCGAGAGGCGGACGCGGCGGCGCATCGCCTCCAGTCGGGCGCTGGCCGCCATCGGAGCAGCGGCCTCGCTCTGCGCGGCCCGCTTGCCAGGAGACATGGTCAAACTCCCAGGTCAGAAAGGATGTTGCTGACCTTGAGGAAACCCGCCGGCCCCGACCGGACCACCGACCACGAGACCCCGACCATGGTCACGATGGGGATACGAAGCCCGTGGTTGGGGTCATGGTCGGCCCGACCAGATGGTCGGCTCGACCGGCAGACCCGGCCACGGGTTCGCCGCGAACATCCGATCGGTACCGGGGCCGGCACGCTCGGCGCGGCCACGGACCGCTGCGCGACTCCCCGCCGTGCGGCCTCCAGACCCCGCGAGCCGATGCGCAGACAAGAAGCCGCCCGGGCCACGATTGGCACCCGCGCAGTGCGGCGCCCAGACCTGCGCACCAGAAAGGTCGCAGGCCCCAGGCCGGACTGCGCAGTCGCAGCGCGCACGGCGGCCTGCGCACGATCCTCGACCGGTTGCGCAGCCCGATTGCGCAACTACCGTCCGGGGCTGCGCAATCGGGATCTCGATGCGACTGCGCACCGGGCTGAGGCCTATGGTTCGGCCCGACCATGAGCCCGACCATGGCAGCTATACGGCTGTGTTGTCGGATCGTGACCGATGGTCGGGGCTGGTGGCCGTCAACCTGGTCGGGGTCGGCGGGTGAGCTGACGGCGTGGAACATACGCACGCCTGCGCACTCAGGCCCGCTGGCCGCCTCACCTCGGCGGGCTCGGTGTGCTGCCCTGGCCATCGTAGGCGGCCCGCTTCGGCGGTACGGCGGTGAGCCGTTTCGGGGAAGGCGTCCGCAGGGGTGTGATGGCGGCTGATCAGTTCACCCAGATCGCCAACGGGCTGTTCCGGGACTCCCGGCTCTCCTACAAGGCGAAAGGGATCTTCGGATACGTCAGCACGCACAGGAACGGCTGGCAGGTGACGGTCGACGACCTCGTCCGCCTGGGTCCGGACGGGCGGGAAGCGGTACGCACCGGACTGCAGGAACTCGAGGCGCGCGGCTACTTGATCCGTGAACGTCTGCGCCGCCCGGACGGCACTCTCGGCGAGATCGTCTACTGCATCACGGACCGCCCGGCCCTCCTGGGCATCGCGCTGAACGAACCGGACCTGGTGGCCACAGCCCTGGAGGCCGAGCGTGCCTGCGGCCTCCCGGCGGGGATCCGCCGGGGTGTGATGGCGGCCGATCAGTTCACCCAGATTGCCAACGGACTCTTCCGCGGCACGCGGTTGTCCTTCAAGGCGAAGGGTCTGTTCGGACTGCTCTCCACGCATCGGGATGGCTGGCGGATGACCGTGGCCGACATCGCCCGCCGTGGCTGCGATGGTGACTCTTCGGTCAAGAGCGGGCTGAAGGAGTTGGAGAAGCACGGCTTCCTGGTACGGGAACGTGATCGCGGACCAGACGGCACCCTCGGCTCGGCGGCGTATCTCATCACCGACCTGCCCGCTCTGCAAAACCCCAGCTCACAACCAGAGTCGGGTTTTCCACCAGTGGATGACCCTACGTTGGCTGATCCCGGCACTAAGAACACCATCGTTAAGAAGACCAACAAGCAGAACACCAGACCCCTCCGTCCGTGCGGCGAGGCGCCGCCGGCACGTGGACGGACGGACCGGCCGCGCACGCCGAGATTCCTGTCGTCCGTGCCCGCAGCGGATGATGTGCACCCGGGGATCCGGCTGCTGCTCGGCCTCGGGGCGGCCCGCCCCGAGCTGCTGCTGACTGGGCAGGCGTTGACCGATCAAGGCCGCGTCGTGAGGGTGATGTTGGAGTCCGGCTGGAGTGCTGAGCAACTCCGGTACGTCATCGCTGCCCGGCCCCTGCCGAACCCGGTGCGGACCACGGTCGGCGCGATCGTCGCCGCCCGTCTGCGCGCCGCTCAGGCTTACCCGCCGCCCGCCAGGGCAGCCGGCGACCACGGCCAACTTGTCGGGGAAGGCCCGCCGCCGCAGCCGGTGACCGGCTCCGCCGCCGCGCGCACGGTGAGCGAGGCCCTGACCTACCGGGCTTTTACCGAATGTGCCGGCTGCGGCGGGCCAGCCACCGCCCGTGGCGAGGACCTCTGCCCGGCCTGCCTCGGCTGGCCGCTGTGCAACACCTGCCCCGGCCCCACACCCCGACGCGCCCACCCCGGCAGCGACGGCCGCTGCACCAGGTGCGCCTCCGCCCTGACAGACCACCACGTGGAAGGAAGGACTCCCCGTGACGGACAGACTCCACACACCGCCACCACCGACCGCGGCCGCGCACCACGAGCGCCCCTTCCCGCGTGATCCGCGACGGTGGGAGAAGAAACGCTCCCGCGCTCTGCGGACCGGCCACGTCCGCGACCACACCTGCTCAGCTGCCTGCGAGCCCGTGCTCGTCCATGAACGCACGCTCTGGGGCTGGCTCGCCTGGGCCGTCCCCGGCGACGGCACCCTGCCCGAGATCCCCCACCAGATCGGGGTGCTCACCCCGGCTGCGACACGCACGCAGCGCCTGGCCCTGCGCTGGCTGACCCGGCGCCCGGCCGAGCGCCTCGCCCTGGGCACCCTCCCCGGATCTCTGCGGCTCGCCACTGCTGCCATCGCCCTCATCCGCCTGATCGCCTGCCTGTTCGCCATCCGCCACAAAGTCCCCCTCGAACTCGCGCTCCCGGCGATGCTTCTCGCCCCGCTGGTCGCCGAACACCCGCCCGAGCGGCTGGACGCCTGGACCCGCGAACACGTCCGTATGGTCGAAGGTGACGTCGCCTGCCGCTGCCTCCAGCGCCTCGCCGTCCTGCACGCCTCGCTCGTCCGGGCCTCCGTCGGCAGCGACCGCGACCAACTGCGCCGCTCGGCCGAGATCGGCCACAACCTGCTGTTCGACGCCGCCGGTCTGCTCCAGTCCCGGGACACCCGCACGGTCTCGGCCGGCCTCATCGCCCGCGAACGGCTCATGCTCCAACTCGCCCACCAGGTCGCCCAGATCCTCAAGTGCACCCCGCAGGACGGCACCGCCGATGCGCACCATGCTTCCGCCCCCGGCCGCCCTCCGGGCCCGTACCTGCCGTGCCTCCGGCCGACGACCCAGCCGTTAGCGCGTCACGCTCCGACGGACCCACCGCTGCAGAAGGGAACCCTCCCCATGACTCAGCCCGAACCCGCCCAGGCTGTCCCTGCCTTGGGCGTCTACCTCCTGTTCGCGCACGAGCCCTACTACCCGGCCGCCGCCCAGGAGATCAACACCACCGTGGTGGCCGTAGCCTCCCTGCTGCACCCCCGCGTACGGCAGCCTGACGGCGCCCGCATCCACGACCGCCTCGTCCAGGGCCGTCGGTCCGGCGAGATCGTGCCGCTGTCCACGCTCACCCACGAACTCGACGCAGGTGCGCGCTGGCCGGAGGTCGGCGACTGGGAGGCTGCCACCGAAGACCTGCTGCAGCTCGTCCGCGACCACGACTGCGACGCCCTCAACCTGGACCTGCCGGACATCGCCCGCGCCCTGGTGTGCTCTGGCCCCCACAGCCAGGTCCGCGTAGTCGACCCCACGTCCGGGGCACATTTGGCGTACGGGCCCGCCGACCGGATCGAGGTCCTCGTAGAGGTCGGCCGGCACCTGGCCTGGGCGGAAGCAGGATCTCCCCTGTGGCCCGGCGACGGCCTGCTTTCCCCGATCAACTCCGGGGATGCCAGCTGATGTTCGGCTACGAAGCGTACGAAGTCCGGGCGGACCTCCGACGGCTGCTGGCCGAATGCCGAGTCAGGCCACCGAACGCAGTCGGTCCAGTTCGCTGCCGATCGCATCCCGCAACACATCGTGCTGAGGGCCGAGCATGAACCGCTCGTCGCTCCACCGCTCACGCGGATACAGCCACACCGGCCTGCCCACCAACTCAGGTGGCTCCCACTCAAAGCGCTGCCAGACATGGGCATGCAAGCCTCGCGCTTTCCCGAGGTGGGCTGTCCAAGAGTTGATCAGAAACACGGAAAGTGCCCTTGACCTGCAATGCCGGTGAGTTAGTGCGTCGGTGCAGGTCAGGCACTTGATGGTGCGGCGTTTGAGTGGGAATATCCCCTGGTGACGTTGCGTGATCCGTCACTTCCGGTGGTGTGTCGGCGGAGGCCGGGCCACGGCAACGGAGTTCCCGGTAGGACAGAAGATCGACCAAGATCCGACTGTCCGCGAGGGAACTCCGTTGGGTGCTCAGTGTGCCATTGTCCGCATGCCGTCTGCCATCACCGAGGGCAGTCAAACCCCGTTGAACAGGCTGGTGGCGCGCTCGGACAGGCGCTTTGGAGCACGTCCGTCTCGGCGTGCTGACCGAAGAGATCAGCCCTGGGCTGGTGGACGAGGTCGTGGAGTTGACCGGCTGCGGCGAGCGTCGCCGCCGGTTGTTGCCGGCCCGGGCGGTGGTCTACTTCGTCCTGGCGTTGTGCCTGTTCAGCAGCTCCGACAGTGCCGGGCCGCCGGGATACCGGTCGGTCCTGCGCACGTTGACGGAGAAGCTGCGGCATCTGCCGGGCCTGTGTGTGCAGCGCCTGCCGACCAGTTCGGCCCTGACACGGGCCCGGCAGCGGCTGGGCGACAAGCCGCTGCAGGCGCTGTTCGAGCGGCGGTGCGGCACGCTGGCCACGGCCGTCACTCCGGGCGCGTTCGCCTCCGGGCTACGGCTGGTCGCCTGGGACGGCACCGCGCTGGACGTCCCCGACACCCCGGCGAACGCTGCTGAGTTCGGCTTCACCGGCAAGGGAGGGGTCAACCAGAGCGGACACCCGCAGGTCCGCCTGATGGCGTTGACCGAATGCGGCACCCATGCCCTGGTCGATGCTGCCTTCGACGCCGTGGCCAGGTTCAGCGAGCACAAGCTCGCCCGCCAACTGCCGGCCTCCCTGCGAGCGGACATGCTGCTGCTGGCCGACCGCAACTTCGCCGGATACCAGCTGTGGGGCCTGGCCCGCGCCACCGGCGCCCACCTGGCCTGGCGGATCAAGAAGAATTCGCGGAACTGAAGAACCGCCTGCGCGGCGCCGGATTCATCCTGCGCTTCAAGGCGCCCGAGCTGGTCTGCCAGGAGATCTACGCCCTCCTCACCGTCTACCAGGCACTGTGCGCACTGTAGACACGCGCGGCAGAACAGGGCGGGACCGACCCTGACCGGATCTCCTTCACCGTCACGGTGCAGCTCGCCCGGCTGGCCGTCGCCGCCCAGGCCGCAGCCGACGTCACCACGCTGGACACCGCCCGCCGCGAGGTCACCACAGAGCTGTTGGCCGCCCTCCTCCCGCCCCGGCGCAACCGGCAGTGCCAACGCATCAAGAAGCCGTCCAAGAACACCTTCGAGGTCAGAAAACGGGACCAGCCCCGCACTCCCAGTAACGTCCGCTACACACTCAAAGTCACCAAGCACCCCACCTGACCTGCACCGACGCACTAACTCACCGGCATTGCAGCTCAGAAGGCACTTTCGCGTTTCCGGCCACCGCTTGACTCTGCCCCAACCGAAACAGCGAGGCTAGCCGTTCTGGCTGTACTCCAGCGAGGAGACGATCGTGCCGGGCATGAATTCGTGGTACGCGCCCGGGTACCAGTCGCTCGGCGAGCTGTTCAGGGAGTAGCCGTTCGCCCCGCTGCTGTTGTCGACCCAGACCTTCGCGCCCTCGTACGCGCACTGGTGCTGATGAGAGTAGAACGACACCGAGACACCCGGGGCGACTTCGGAGTAGACGGCGAAGCCCATCGCGTTGTCGCCGGTGATGGTGTTGTTGTAATTCGACACGTACACCCCGACCGCACCCGGCTGAAGGATCTGCACAGAGGTTCCGTAGGCCAATACGGTGGTGCTCTGCGGAGTTCCCTGAACGGTCATGATGACGGGCGTGTTGTTCTTGATGACCGTCACCAGGTTGTTGCACGAGGACCACACCCCTTGCGGCGCCGACCAGCTCTGGTTCGAGGGCGGCTGCAGAGCTGGCGGATATTTGGGGGGATACGAGATCACCGGGGTTCCGGGGTCGGTTGAGCTGCCGGAGATGTTGAGGAGATTCCCGTTCATCAGGCTCCGGATGAAGCCGTCGCCGCAGATCGCCCACTGCTGATTCAGGCCGCCGGTGTAGTCGTTGATCTGGATTCTGGCGCTGCTGTTCGGATCGGAGTCGGCGATTTCCACGACCTTGTTGCTCTTCAGGTTGTAGATGTAGAGATTGTTGACGTAGCTCCACAGCTGATCCGAGTTGTCGGAAGGGTCGTACGTCCAGGAGACGACCTGGGCTCCCGAACTGGTCGAGCCTTGATCGACGGACAGCACGAGGTCCTGTCCCAGCCAGCTGGAGATGGACTGCCACTCCAGCGGCGTCGGAATCAGCACCTTGGGGGCCATCCAGGTGGCCGTGAGGAGCATGCCCGCACCGTCGTCCATTTCCGCGACGGCAGCCAGGTTGTCGGCCAGATAGGCCTCCACCATCGGGATGAGGGGCTCGACGTCAGGCGGCATCGCACCGAGGAGCTTCATGAAGGTGCCGCCGTCCCGCAGGGCGGAAACGGCCGGCCCCGGAAGGACGAAGTTGTAGCCCCAGGCGTAAGCATTGGCCGCGATGGTGGTAAGAGTCGGGGTTGCTGAGGCCTCCGGCGATTCCGCCTCTCCGATTTCCCGCTGCGGAGTCGAACCGCCTGCGCCCTTTTGCGGGAGCGACCGCCTTACCGCAAGCAGCGACTCCAATTCCACATGGGAAAAGGACTTCGAGGGGCATGCACGATTGGCCATGGTTACGGCTCCACTCGTCGGATGCCGTAATCAGGCATCGATGAAGAATCAGTTCGATTCTCCGACCCACGGTATGGCCGAGCTTTGCGGTCTGCTACTCGAAGGACGGACGGGCCACGCGGGCCGCGATCGTCCGCGCGCACTCCAGCGACTCGGTGTGCGTTGTGTCCAACGTCGCCGCGCCCTCCGGCAAACAGTCGGTGAGCCCAGCCGGGCAGGGTTCCTGGAGCGCGTCCAGGAGCGGGACCTCGCGCGGACGCGCAAGTGGATCGCCGACGAGGAGCAGCGCGAGGCCGAACGGATCCAGGGCGAGAAGCGCCGACCGCCGGCCCCGGACTGGCTCCTCGAGGAAGGCCTCAACGGGCGCAGGCACGTGTACGTCCACGTCGGAGGGTGCTGGAGCGCGAAGAAGCGGACGCGCCCCATCACGCGAGATGACGCGCGCCGCCTTCTCACCGGGAACGTTGCCCCATGCCCGCAATGCCGACCGGACACGGCCCTCGGCATGCCAGGCTGAACCGGACCGGCGCGCCTGGCCGCAGAGATCAAGGCTGCGGCAACGACAGCGCCCCCGAACGCGAGCCGTTCGGGGGCCTGCCGTGGTGACTAGCCTCGCCGTTTCGGTTGGGGTGATGAGGCGTCGTTGAGGGCCAACTGTCGGGTGGCCGAGGTGATTTCGGTGTTCGGGCATGGCGGGAGCCCGGCGCATTCGTCGGGTTCTCCAAGGTCCTTCGGGTCGTGGCGGGCAGGGTGTGTCGGTCAGTCGGCGGGACGGGGCAGTGCGGCGAGGCGGTGGAAGGCCGTGGCCAGTTCGTTTCTCCACGGCCAGGTCGCGGATATCCGCAAGCGCAGGCGGCGGCCGCCGCGGGTGAGGCGGGCGGCGACGTGCAGCAGCCGGTAGCGGAGTTTCTTCGGCTCGGCAGCCGCGAGCTCGCCGTCCAGCAGCAGGACGCGCATCCAGGCCAGCAGGTCGATCGCGGTGAGGCTGAGTTCGAGCCAGACGGCGTTGACGGCGAAGCCGCGGGAGGGGAAGCGGCCGAATCCGGTGGTTTTTGCCGCACCGGATGTGGTCCTCGACGCATGCGTGCCCGCGGTGACGGACCTCCAGGAACTGGGCGGAGCCGCCGCCGGAGCAGGGGGTGTCGGTGAGGAACACCTGATGCCGCAGGCCCTCGTCCTGGTCGAACAGGGAGAGCTGGGCTCCGGGGTGCGGGCGCTCGCGGCGCACGATGATGCGGGTGTCGGCCGGGTAGCCGTCCAGGTCGACCATGCCGGTCAGCTCGGCGACCTCGGCGCCGTCACGCAGTGTCCCGTCCTGGTCCAGGGCGGGATGCCAGAGGCGGTCGGGTATGGCCCGGAAGGCGCGGCACTGCGCCTACAGGTGCCGGTGCCGCCCTGCCTGGCTGTGTAGGTTGCAAGCGGGCTCTGGCACAGATTTTGGGGAGCGGTCGCGGAGCGTCACTGCAATGTTCGATGGCGAGAGCCCAGATCCGCGCGAGACCGTGAAGGACAGGGATGTCGGGGAGACTGCCCATGGACCGGGCCGAGGAGCGACTACAACATGAACTGAGCCGTGGACAGCAGCCCCTCGCCGAACTGGACTTGGACGAGATACGGCTCAGGTTCGTGTACTTCGGCTCCCAACGCTTCGACACCGCGGACACGCCGGACGCTGATGGCCTTCTCATCCAATACGGGACTCACGCCTTCGAAGGACCGCCCGTCTTCACACTGGACCTGGCCCGGCAGTTTGAGATCAACGACGCTTCCGGCGAGCATGATCATTACATCCAGCTCCACTGCGAACTTCGGTACGAGCCCGTCCCCCGACTTCGGGTGCTGGGGCACTTCGAGTCCTGGTTCTTCCACGACACGGACGATGAACTCGGCGCCTGGGCCGACAGCCTTGGCCGCCAGGAATTCTGGCCGATCGTCCGCAACTTCCACCCCCAGGAAATCCGGGTCTACCAAGAGCAGGTGTGATTACAGCCGCGAAGCAACCTGCCTTGTGACGCTCCGCGACCGCTCCCCAAGATCTGTGCCAGAGCCCTCTTCTCGTGGACAGAACCATGGCGCCTCAGGCTGTTCAGCATTTAACGCCCGAGCCGGTTACTCATAGGTCTGTCCATGGGCGGGGTGTGCCGCCGGTGAGGGGTGTCCATAGGTCGTGGGTGGGTCCGTGCTGTTCGAGGTCTTCCAGCACGGCGGCTCCCAGGCGGGCTTGGCGGGCGAGGCCGGCCACGAGTGGATGGTGGGTCACCATGGCCTGCAGGTCGTTCGTCCGGTTCTCGAGCCTGGCGCGGGGGGCGCCGGTGAGGACGAAGAGGACGCGGGGGAAGACGGGATAGCGGCGCTGCCATGCGGGGCCTGTGGATGCCTGTCTGCGCCGGCCGGCGGGCTGGGCTTCGTAGTGGAACAGGCGGGCGTACTCGATGAGTTTCACGGCCAGCCGCTCTCCGCTCATGGTGGTGCGGTCGACTTCTATGAAGGCGCGGAGCTTTCGTCGGCGGTTGCTGTCGGTGACGGTGTAGTACATCAGTGCGTCGGCGACGATCCGTTCGCCGTCGCCGATGGAGTGGGACACCTCGGGGATCCAGTCGAAGGGGCCGTGTTCGTGCCCGAGCCGGCGGGCGTCTGCGGCGAAGGCAAGGTGGGCGCGGACGACGGCGAGGGTGTGCGGGGTCTTCAGTGACGCTGCCGTGGTCGAGGTGATGGGGTAGGGCGGGCGCCCTCGCAGGACGGGCAGGTCCCGGGTCAGCCGTGCGCCGTCGGGTGTGAGGTACCAGGCGTTGGTTCGGGTGCGGTTCGCGTCGGGGAGCACCGTGCGCTCGACGAGGCCGTCGGAGCGCAGCCTGTTCAGAACACGGGACATCAACTGCCGCGTGCCGTTAGGGCGCAGCATCCGGCGCAACTGGCTGGTGGTGGCGATGCGGTGCTGGGCGAGGCCTGCCAGCACCTGGTGGGCCAGGGGCTCAGCGGGACTGGGGGCCAGTTCCGTCACCGGCGTGCTCCGTGCCGCGCTGCTCATGCGTCCGCCTCCGCTTGCTGGGTGATCTCCTCGGGTGTCAGCCACGCCTCGCCCCAGGGGTTCGTCTCCGGCACCGTGCGGCCGTGCGCGATGTCGCGCAGCCGCTCGCGGCGGCGCTCCTGGACGTAGCCTCGGCACTGCCTGGCGTCATGGTCGCTGGTGCGCCGGCCGGACGCGGTCGCGCACCAGCCGCAGTGCGGGGTGCGCCTGAGCCGCTCGTGCGCCGTGAGGGCGGCCAGGGTGGCAGCGGCGCCGAACAGCAGGGCACCAAAGTGCAAGGCACGCTCATGGCGGCACAGAGGTGGGCTCAGGGGACTCATGAGAGATGTCCTTCCGCGGCCATGGCGGTCTCCGACGGAGACCTTCGGTGACTGCTGAGGGAACCCGCGGGCCCCGACCAGCCCCCCGACCACCAAGCCCCGACCATGGTCACGAAGTCGCAACAGCCCCGCGGTCTTGCGCCGTGGCCGGCATCCATGGCCCCGACCACGGGGCCGCGCCCACATGTCGGCGTACGCCCGAGTGTGTTCAGGCGCGTGCACCGCTACATGCCCAGCCTCTGAATCGTCGGCGCATGGTGGCCGTGTCGGGCTCACCCGTGTCTGTCAGTGCGTGCGTGCGTGTCATGCGGAGCCGGCAGGGGCGACTCCTAGCGTCGCAGCCGGCGCCTCCAGGTCTGTCGCCGTGGTGCAGCCCGCCGGGCAGTCGAGACTGTCTCCAGGTCGTCGCGGGTGCGCACCGTGTGCGGGTGCTCAGGACCCAGCACACGGATCCGGCCGGCGAGGGTCTGCCGCAGCAGGCGTACTGCCTCTTCCTGCTCGCCCATCTTGGCCAGTGCATGGGCAAGGTTGTGGCGGCTGGTCAGGGTATCGGGGTGCTGGAGGCCCAGCACACGAATGCGGTCGTCCAGCGTCTGCCGGTGCAGGCGGACCGCCTCCGCGTGTTCGCCCATCCCCTCCAGGGCGAGACCGAGGCTGTCACGGCTGGCCAGGGTGTGCGGATGCATGAGGCCCAGCACACGAGCGTGGTCGTCAAGAGCCTGTCGCAGCAGGCGTTCCGCTTCCGCGTGCTCGCCCATCCTGGCGAGTGCGCTGGCGAGGTTGTGGCGGCTGAGCAGGGTGATGTGGTGTTCGGGGCCCAGCACACGGATGTGGTCGTCCAGCGTCTGCCGGTGCAGGCGGACCGCCTCCGCGTGTTCGCCCGTCCCCTCCACGGCGAGACCGAGGCTGAGACGGCTGGCCAGGGTGTGCGGATGCATGAGGCCGAGCACGTCGGCGCGCGCGGTGAGGTTCTGGCGCAGCAAAGACACCGCCTCTGCATGTTGTCCCGTCCCGTCCAGGGCGCAGGCGAGGTCGTGACGGCTGGTCAGGGTGTCAGGGTGCTCCGTGCCCAGGACACGGCTACGGTCCTGCAGCGTCTGCCGGAGCAGATGTATCGCCGCGGCTGGCTCGCCCATCCCGAACAAGGCGTTGGCCAGGTGGTTGCGGCTGGTCAAGGTATCGGTGTGCTGGGGCCCCAGGGTGCGGGTCTCGACGTCGAGGACCCGTTGGTGCAGCAGGCGGGCTGCACTGAAGGCGCCGGCGTGCTGCAGCACTTGAGCAAGCGTGTTGAGGGTGGCTCGGTGGTGTATGGCGGTGTGGGGGGCCGGGAGGTCGAGCAGCATCGGCAGGTGTGGGGCGAGGAGCACGGCGGCAGGCCAGCCGGCGCGTCCCTGCTCGCTTGCCTCGTGCACGGCCGCGGTCAACCGCTCGGCAAGGGCTCGGTGCCACGTGGCGAGAGGTGATGCCTCGGCCGCAAGAGCGACGGCATTGATCTCTCGGATCAGGGGGTGCAGCACCACCTGTGCGGGGCCGCTGATGCCCGATGCCTGCCCGGCATTGCCGGACGTGTGAGGAAGGCCAAGGAGGCCAAACCGGTACAGACCGGAAAATGCCCTCTCCAATGCCATGACGTTGACATCGTTTCCGGTGACGGCACCCAGCAGGTCCGGGGTGATCAGCGAGAGCGGGATGGGAGCCTCGGCCAGGAGGGCCAGCAGCCGCAACAAGGGGCGGGCCAAGGTGTTGCCCTCCCGGGCGAGCTGGTCCAGGGACACCTCCCAGGTGTGCCGCACCACGGCGCGGGCCACGTGCGGATGAGAGGCGTCCGGGTGTTCGGCTCCCAACAGGACAGACGGTTCCTGCTCCAGGGCCTGGCGGTAGGTGGTGAAGGTGCGGTAGCGACTGGTGGGCCCGGCCAAGTAGGTGCCGGCCGCGTGCAGCGCCAACGGGAGTCCACCCAGCCGCACGGCCAGGTCCCGAGCCTGCTCGGCGGTGCCGGCGGCGGGAGCAGCGTCGACCAGGACCTGGCCTGCCGGCTGTGCGGGCAGTGGCTTCAAGGGCAGGAGCCGGGCACGCGGCCCCCAGGTCTGCGCACTGCCATCTCGGCTTGTCAGCACCAGCAGGCCTCGGCCGTGCGGGCGAATCCAACCGCGGTAGTCGGCCACGGGCTCCCCTGCCGGGCCGATCTCTTGCGGCTCGTCAGCGTTGTCCAGCACCAGCAGCCACCGCCGCGCCCGGCCCAACTGCCGCCACACCACATCGGGCAGACTGGCCCGCCCGGCTCGCGCGGACTCCAGCTCCGCCTCAGGCAGCCCGCACGCCAGTGCCGCCTGCACCATCTGCTGCGCCAGCTCGGCGGAATCGCGCCAGCGCACCCAGAACACTCGCCAGCCCGCCGCGTCGGCCTGGCCGGCGAGTTGCGCGGCTAGCGTTGTTTTCCCCATCCCGCCAGCCGCACACAACACCACGAACCGACCCTGCGGCCGCCGCAGGATGCCGGCCAGCTCGGCCAGCTCGGCCTCACGCCCGCGCACGCGCTCCACATGCGGGGGACGCAAGGAATCCTGCCGACCTCGGACCAGCCGGCCCACCGGTCCCAGCCACGCCGGCGGTCTTGCCGCGGCATCCAGGTGCCGGCTCCACAACACCAGCGCGATGGTGGCCGCCACCAGCACGGCGAACACCGGCCAGATCACCCACGCGTGCGCCGCCCATCCCGGAACAGCGGCACTGGCGTAGTTGGTCACCGGCCCCAGCACCGCCGCCACGACTGCAACCGCCCCCGCCACCGCCGATCCGGCCCACGCACCCTGCCTACGCCCCATGGCCGCCCCCCGGTTCACCGCCATCAGCATGCCCAAACCGAGACGCGGGCGGGAGGTTGCAAGACTGGTAGTCAAACTGGCCAGGCCCGCGCCTCGCGACCGCCGCCCCCGTCCCGAGGCGAACGCTGACACCGCACGCCCAAGCAGCTTGCTGCTGCCGGAGAGTTCGTCACCGCTACGGCAAGGGGGCTGCGGGGCAACCAGGAAGAGGGCGGGCCCAAGAGACGTTCGGCGATGGCCTCTGCGCGGCAGCAGGGTGCTGTTGCGGGGTGTGGTGGCGGGCCGAGCCCGTGTCGGCTGTCGTTGCGGGCACCCGGTCCGCAAGGGGATCAACTCTCCTGGCAGGGGGCTGCGTTCATTGGGTGGCGCGTGGGGTTGGGCCTTCACCGGTGCTACGTCGTGGAGCGTTGGGCGGCTTGCTTCAGGATGCGGCGGCGTGTCCAGCGTCGGCGTCCGTTTTGGCGTCCGGCGTTTTCGGCGATGCCGTCCGTGGTCTTCAGCAGGGGGAGGTTGCCCTGGGAGAGGCTGCTGGAGAAGGAGTTGATGCTCTTGAACCCGAGGAGGGCGGCTGCCTGGCTTGCTCCCAGCAGTTCGTCGGGGTCGCCGTCGGCGGGAACGTCGGGCAGGGGCGGCGCTTGTTTGCGGCCGGCGCGCCTGCCGCGGCCGGGCCGGGTGGCCATCCACTCGGTGAGGGTCTGCACCTTCCACAGCTGCCGGCGGTAGGGGTTGTTGGCGGTGCCCATCTCTTCGATCTCGTCCGGCTGGGGGAAGTAGCCGGGGTGGTCGCGCAGATAGGTGTTGACCTGGTTGGTGTTCTTGTAGCCGAGGTACCTCGAGGCGTCCGCAGCGTTCAGCAGCGTCTGCGGGTCGAGGGCGGGCGGCGTGTGTTCCGCCAGCCGCGCCGGCGCGCGGTGGGCGAACCATGCGGTGACTTCGGCGTGATCCCACAGGCGTGCGCGGCCGCGCTTGCCGACGGGCTCGGGGAACGTCTCGCCGGCCGTGTTCTGCGCGTGCTCGGTGTAGAGGCCGCTGATCCTTGCGGGCGTCAGTCCCTGTTCAGCGGCGATCTCGGCGGCGTCGGCCAGGCGGGGCTCACGGCGCGAGGTCATGGCAGAACCGTCCGTTCTGTCAGCAGTGCGCCGGCCGACCCGGCTCACAACGCAAATAATGGCAGAAGTTCTGATGGGGGGTCCAGCCCGCGCCTCACCGTTCTCGCGGCGGCCGCCGCGGTTCTCGTAGTTTGGTCGCCGCAGAACTTCACGGGTGTGACCGGCAGCAGGTGCGGTGAGCGGCTGGTTGTCGTCTTGTAGTCGAGGACGAGCCGGTAGCCCAACTGCCCGGCCGGGGTGGCGAAGTGGGGGCTGAGTGCCGCTCTGCGCGCCGATGACTGTGCCGTGCACCGAGTGCTGGTGACGTTGCGTCAGTTTTTCGGGGTTCCCGAGGCGGTCAGTGTGCTGTGGGTGTGGGAGGTGGCTGTTGGGATGCAGTACCGGATCGGACACCGCGGCCCGTTCTTGGACCCGGCCGTGCTGGTTGCCGTGACCGGTGTCCTGGTGGTTCGGGGCCGCGGGTGCAGCCGTCAGCCCCCGGCCCGGTGTTGGTTGAGGAGTTGGATGATGAGGTGGCCGAGTCCCTGTTCGTTGCGGTCGATCGCCGCGTTCGCGTCCTGGACCCATCGCTGGTCTACCGGGTGTCCTGCGATCCGCCACTGTTCGAGGACGGCTGCGAGGTAGCGTTTGGTGAATTCCGGCTGTGCCGGGTCGAAGGCGTAGATGGCCCGGAGTGCGTCCAGGTGCAGTTCGGACAGCCCGCCCGGAGCGGGTGCTGTCCCTGTCTGGGCCCATAGCTGCACCAGCAGGTGTGCCGAGGACGCGGCCCGCCCGTCCCCCCCCGGCGCGCGAAGCCGGTCACCAGATTCCCGAATCCGGTCTCGTACAGGCCCTGTACGGCTCCCAGCAGCATGTCGACGTCCTCGTCGCACAGCAGTGCGCTGTCTCTGAACAGTTCGCCGGGGTCGCGCATGGCCCAGCCCCAGATGTCGCCCATCCTGGGGTGGATGTCATGTTCCGGCCCCCAGTTGCGGGTCCAGAACGGGTCCAGTGCGGATGCCGGCTCCGCAACTTGTTCGGCCGTCTGAGGGTCTGTCAGCCGGATGGAGACTTCTCGTTGGCCTTCGTGCCACATGCGCTGGAGCCTGATGTGTGTGACGAGTCCGTGCCATTCGGCGGCCAGGAGCTGTGACTTGGCCAGCAGTATGAGCGAGGTCCACTCTTCCACTGGGTCGTGGGCTGCGGGGAAGAGTTCCCTGCCGTGCACGGGCTCGCCGGTGGCGAGGGCGAGGAGCAGGAGGTTGGTGCTGTGCAGGGTGTGCCGGGCCGGTACCGGCCGTTCGGAGGGCCGGTAGTCGGCGTACATGGAGGAGTGCCGCTCCCGGTGCGCGTCGTGGAAGAGGTCCAGGAGCAGTGCCCGCAGGCGGGCCCGGCGCTGGTGGGGGAGCGGGTTGAGGGTGTCGGTGAGGAAGCGGATGACGGGGGTGCGGGTGCACAGTGCGGCGTGGGAGAGCAGGGCGTGCAAGAAGGCGTCGTCGGGTGCGGCGCTGCGCGTACGCCGGGTCTCGGGGCGGGCCGTGTCAGCCAGTTCCAGCAGCTCGCTCGTGACGAGTCTGGCGACGAGGAACTCGCCGAAGGTCGCGTGCGCGAACTCGTACGAGCGCAGCAGCTGGTTGTCGCGGAATGCTTCGGCGCGGTGCACGAAGAAGAACCGGCCGACGGTTGCTTGCCCTCGGCTGATGGGTGCCCGCAGGCCCGCTGCGGCTGCGGGCGGGAACTGGCGTGGCAGCAGGACGGCCAGGTCGGTGTCGAGTTCGTGGTCGGTGACCCACTGCCGGCCGCGGTGGAACATGGCGAGCGCGGCGACGGACAGCCGCAGCAGCTCCTGTTCGGCGGCGTGCGCCAGTTCGCGGTCGGGGAGCGAGGGGGCGTGTTTGAGTACCTCCCGCCGGGCGAAGCGGTCCAGTAACCGCTCGTAGAGGTCGAATCCGGCGATGTCGTGGGCCTCGCGCTGGAAGGCGTTGTCCTGTGCGTCGTACAGCGCAAGCATCAAGAGCAGCAGCGGCTGGCCCGCCAGGTCCGGCTGACACAGCACGCGGTCCGCATCGAGGGGATGGAGACCGTGCCGTGTGAAGTACCCGGCATTCTTGCCGTTCCACAGCTGAAGCCACTGGCGGGTCTGGGCGGGGCTGAAGTCTTCCAGCCGGATGGCGATGCCCCGGGTGGTGAGCCGGGCGCGGTCGGCGACGGCCGTCCGGCTGGTGACCAGGACGGCGAGGGGGCGGCCGAATCCCGCCTCGCGTCGCTGGAAGGCGGCGACCTGTTCCAGGTAGTCGGACTGGTTGACGCCGGTTGCCTGGAGGAGCTCGTCGAAGCCGTCGAGCAGCACAACGGGCAGCGCGCCGTCCGCGGCCCGCACGACATCGGGCCAGTCCATCGTCTCGCCGGTGGCCTGACGCACCGCGTCCTCGATCTGCTCCTGTACGCCGGCATCGGCGGGGACGCTGCGCAACGCCACCCGGACCACCAGGAAGTCCTCGACGGGCAGCCGGGCCGCGAGGACCTTGGTCAGGTAGGACTTGCCCGAACCCGGCTGGCCCAGCAGGAGCACCGGCGCCTGGGCGGCAAGCGGCGCGGCGAGCAGCTCGGCAAGGAAGACATCGAGGCCCGAGCGGCGTTCGCATGCCTGCCACCAGTGGTCCTGGTGGATCGCGCCGTCCGAGCGCCGGTACTCGGCCACCCGGAAGTCAGGGCTCACATACGCCTCGCGCAGGGCGGGCACGACCATGCCGTCGGCAATCTCCTCAAAGGAGCCGAGTACCGAGCCGTCCAGGCCCATCACGCCGGCCCGGTGGAGCGCGGCCAGCCTGGCGGGCGGCAGGGCGCCGCCCGCGACCCGGGCAAGGGAGTCCTCCAGGTTCACCAGCACGGCGCGGGTCGCCCGGTGGTCGGTGCGGTCGATCCAGGCCGCGACTTCGGGGAAATCCGCCGTGAGCTGCCGGAACAGCTCCTCGTGGCGCTCTACGGCCAGGGCAGGCACCCGGTCGGCGAGGACGGACCCGACCTCCTCGCGGGACGCCTCTGTCAGGTCGTCCCACACCGCGCAGCCCGCCACATAGCGGGCCGTCAGCTGGGTCGCCTGCGCGTAGTAGCCGAGGAGCTCCTCGAGGGTCTGCTCGTAGGGGAGGTGGGGCGAGGGCACGGGGACGCCGGCACGGAGCAGGTGCTCGGCGATGGCCGCGAGTCGCCCCGAATCCGGGGCTCGCCCCGTGCTCAGGTGCACGGACTCCACCCGGCTCACCCCCAGCTGCCGGTGGTCGAACGGCAGCTGGACCTGCCCCATGGCCTCACTGTAGGCGGCGATGACGAGGACTGCGTGGGCGGCGGCAAGGCGCTCGGTGCGGCCGAAGCGGCTGAGCCCCTGGAGCCGTTCGGCAAGACCCGACACCAGGTTGCGGCTGAGCTCGGCCAGCTCCGCCTTGGCGTCGAAGAGGCCCAGCACCAGATCGGGCGCCGGTCCCGCCGCAGAGAGCAATGCCCCGCCGACGACCCGGTCGAGGGAGGCGAGCAGGGGGCCGCTGCCGCCGAGGAGCCTGACCGCGTCGCCGTACCCCAAAGGCCCGTGCATCGGCGGCTCCCTCCCCCGAGTGCGCTGCGAGGAGCATGCCCTGTGCGCGGCCGCCACAGCCACCCTGACTCTGAGCGAGGGGCACGTCCTGCCGCTCAGCACAGTTGCGGGAGGAAGCCTTCCCCCACCTCGCCCCGGCACCGGCCCTCTCGTCCGGCCGGGCGTTTGTATGTCCTCAAACATCGTCTGGGCGGGGTAACCGCCCCGTATCCAGGGCCCGGTTCGGACTGTTCCCCATCCAGCGGGGCGTTTCTGCTGGGTGGAGCTGCTCTGAGCTAGGGGAACGAGTCTGTCCGACAGGCCCCGCCCGATGAGCCGGGAACTTCTCGCGACTTCCCTCTCACACTCTGCGGATTCTCCCGCTGTCCATAGACAGATCGCCCGCTCGCGCCGCGGTCGCCGCCGGTCGAACTGCCGTCGACGCCGAGAGGGCACGAACACGAGAGCCCCCTGGCACAGCTCACCCCGGGCCGTGCAAGGGGCCCTTTGTCGTGT
The DNA here is from genome assembly GCF_027270315.1 of Streptomyces cinnabarinus. Classification (NCBI taxonomy): domain Bacteria; kingdom Bacillati; phylum Actinomycetota; class Actinomycetes; order Kitasatosporales; family Streptomycetaceae; genus Streptomyces; species Streptomyces cinnabarinus. The sequence goes on from NZ_CP114413.1 coordinate 9,583,133, forward strand.
CCCGCAGGAGCAAGACCGCGGCGCAGACGGGCCTGTTGCCGGTCGGTACGCTCGCGGCATGACTGACTTCGTGCAGGTATCCACGGCAACGGAAACCCGGGAACAGGCTGCCGAGTTGGCCCGCTCGGTCGTTCAGGGCAGGCTGGCCGCAGGCGCGCAGATCATCGGCCCGGTGACGTCCGCGTTCTGGCATGACGGCGAGTTCGGCACCGGAGAGGAATGGCAGCTGTTGCTGAAGACCACCCTGGCTCGCTACCCGGAACTGGAGGCGCACCTGCTGGAGCACCACCCGTGGCAGAACCCGGAGGTCGCTGCGGTGGGGATTGTGGCCGGAGCCAAGGGCTGCCTCGATTGGATCGCCGCGCACACCGCATAGCCCTTAGACGACGCGCGCCTTGTCCAGGACCTCGGCCACGGCGGGCACCGCCTGGTGCTCGCCGAGCCGGAGCAGGAGCGGGGCGAGACGTTCGCGTGGCCGCACGGAGGCCACCCCCGAGGCGAGGTCGACCACGCGGCTGGTGACCGCGGCCGCCTGCTCGACTTCGCCCGCAGTCAGGTAGGAGTCGGCGAGCCACGACAGGTACAGGCTCTTGTCCCGAGCGTGGTCGTCGTCGTACCGGGCGAGCGCGGATTCGAGGACGGGCACCGCCCGGAGCGGGCGACGCAACTCGGTCCAGCAGCGGCCGGTCATGATCCGTAGCTCGGTCTCGTCGACCCAGGACACCCAGTCCGGTTGCGGAGCGTCGTCGACCTCAGCAAGCGCGGCCCCCGCGGACTCCAGGGCCCGCTCCGTCTCGACGGCGAGTCCGGCGACTGAGTAGGCCCACGCGAGCCGTTCGTACAACAGCGCACGGACCCCCGGCGCAGCACCAGGACCGGCCTCCGCCACGGAGCGGGCAGCGGTTTCGATGCCGGCCCGCCGGTTACCGCCGACAGCCTGGTACGCCAGGAACGCGAGCGCGTTCCCCGCCAGTTCGCTGTCTCCAGAGTCGACCGCTGCCCTGTGGCTGGCCTTATACAGGGTGGCTGCGTCCTCTTGGCGGCCGCCGTCGAACGCAGCCCAGCCTGCCTGCTGCGCCTGCTCAGCGAGCACCGACAACAGCGCCCTGCCGGTGGCATCGGTGTACGTCGCGTCCCGGAGCATGGTTTTCGTGGCCTCGTACTCGCCGAGGTAGACCCGGTATGTGTCGCCGCCGCCGAGGACGTCATCGAGGCGGCGCAGACGCGCCGCACGGGCCCGTAGCTGTGCAGGAAGGCCAGGGCCGATTCGACTGCCCGCACGCGGGTGGGTGAGTTCTGGCAGGCCGACGACGAGTCCGGCTCCGGCCGTGGCCTTGAAGAGCTCTCTGCGCCGCAAGTCGTTCCCCTCCGCCTCGCGCGAGTGGCCAGGTGCGGGAAGCATGCGGCGCAGAGAGGTCGGCGCCTCCCACTCTCGCGGGGCTAGACCGAGCAGGCTCCCCGGGATCCGCAGCGCATCGGCGATGCGCGCGATCTTCTCGAAGGTGGTCACGCTGCCCTCGCCGCGCGCGAGGCGCCCAACACGCTCTGGCTTCATTTCGCACTCAGCCGCGATTTTCGAATAGCTGATCCGGGCTTCAGACCGCGCGAGACGGAACACCGTGCCGAAGTCGTGAGCCGCGAGCGCGGCCTGCATTTCCGCGCGAGCAAGGAGCGAGCGCGGCAGCGCAGTTGGCGGTTCATAGGCGCTCATTGAGATGCCCCGTCACACGTGATGTCTCAGTGCCACCAAGCAGCGTACCCATCATGGGGGTACCCGAGGACGGGAAGTCAGCTGCCCCACAGAGCTGGAAGGTTGTGACATTCGAGACCCCGGCGACCGCGCGAACGGCCCCGGGGCGTGGCCAACGCTCAAACCTGTGAGGGAGCGTCGACTTGACGAACGGTACGGCCCCAAGTGGGGCGTTAGCACCATCGAATCGGCCCTCGGTAGAGGGTGTTGAGGCATGGCTGGCCTCCGCGCACCCCTTCCCAGCCGTGGTGTGCAGGGAATGGGACAGTCCCGCCCGGCTTGCTCTGATCTCGTTGGGGCGGCTCTTCGACGCGGTCCGCATTCCCGCAGCTGTCGCCCACCGTGCGTTCGCCGGCCACGAGGTTCCGGTTGTGGGCTGGCGGCTGGCGCGGCACCTGCGCGGTGGCCCGGTCATCCATGACCCCGCAGGCAGCCGTTACTACGCGCTGGTCCCGCCCGGTACCGCGGAGGACTGGCGGGCGCCTGCCGCTGAGTGCCTGGGGGAGGGCGCCTTCCTGGGCGTCCCTCGTCCCGATCTCACGGAGTACGACCAGGGCACACGCGCGTCGTACTGGGCGGTGCCGGTGAGCCGGCCGGGCAAGCTGTGCCGGGTGTCGGACGTGCTGACCGTGGCCATGGTGGGCGGTGTCCTCGCCGACGAGGACGAGGACGAGGACGAGGACGAGGACGAGGACGAGGACGAAGGCGAGGCCACGTCGTGACCGGAACCGAGCCTCGCCAGGCCGCGAGTGCGCGGCCGGATGAGATCACTCCGGGGCGCGTGGACCCCTTCGAGGCGATGGAGACGCTGAGGTCAGCCCTGGACGACGCAGGGATCACCGTTCCCGGGCTCTGGGTCAACAGGGCCTCGTCGGAACCCAGGCTCGTTGAGTTGGGCGAGGTCCGTGCCGACGTCGCCCTGCAGCTGGCGCACGCACTGAGGCGAGGTGGACCCGACGCATGAGCGCGGAACTGACGGAGACTCCGGGGCGCTCTGCTCCGGCTGAGCTGGTGGACATCGTCACGATGCGCGCGAGTGTCGCGCAGGTCCTCCCGCCTGAGGTCACTCCCACCGACCGGGTCGTGCTGGCGGCGCTGACCGGGATGCTGCGCGGGCACATGCATTTGCTCATCCCGGAGGTTGAGCAGGCTGCGGCGGCGCTGCCTGCCGACGACGTGCCCCGGTATGTTGCGCTCGCCTGCGTCGGTGAGGCCCGCGGCAAGCTGGACGTGTGCCCCGGGCTGATGCCGTCGGACGCCCAGGCGTATGTGCGCAGGCTTGGCCGGTCGCTGCTGGCGCTGTGCGATCACTATGAGGCGCTGACCGGTATCCGCATGTGCCTCGCGTGCGACCGGGAGTTTGAGTCCGACGAGGAGCGCGTGCCGTACGACGTGGGCAGCCCGTCGGGCGGTGCGGCCAGGTCGGGCTACGTCCATCCCAGGTGCGCCAACACGGTGCGCCACACGGGCCGCTGATGCGAGTGGTGACCCACCGCGCTGCAACCAGTGACCGCTGAACCCCATCCCAGCACGATAGGTCCACAACAGAGGGAGTACACGTGACCGGATGCGTGATCTGCCGGATGACCGGAGGCGGCGGAGGGGAAGGTGGCGACGGTCTGCCCGGTGAGCCGTGGTCCGGTCCGGAGGAGCCTCCGTCGCCCGACGGCGGCAGGAAGTTCTGCGACTGAGATGACGTTCACCGACCTGGACGAGGGGTGGTCCGAGCTGGGTCGCTCCCTCCTGGGACGCAAGGCCATCACCTCCGACTGGATGCCCTCGTTCGCTGCCGTGCCGCGGAGCGCTTTCCTGCCCGAGGTGATGTGGCCGCACGACATGGACACCGGCACCACGGCCACCGTGGACCGCAGCGAGGATGCTGCCGGCTGGTCCGCGTATGCCGATGCCGACGTGCCGATCGTGACGCAGTGGGACGACGGTGCGAGCGACGAGCCCGGCGGGGTGCCGACCTCGTCGGCGTCCATGCCGTCCGTGGTCTTCCGCATGCTCGCCGACCTGGACGTGCACGAAGGGCACCGCGTGCTGGAGATCGGCACCGGCACAGGATGGAACGCCGGCCTGCTCGCCCACCGCCTCGGTCACGCCAGCGTCGTCAGTATCGAGATCGACCCGGTCGTCGCGGCCGAGGCCCGAATGAGGCTTGCGCGGGCGGAGCTGCCGGTCGTGGTACTGACCCGTGACGGGGCAGAGGGGGATGGGCAGGGAGCGCCGTACGACAGGATCATCGCCACCGCCGGGGTGCGGAAGATCCCGCCCGCCTGGATCGACCAGACCCGGCTGGGAGGGCTGATCGTCGCTCCCTGGGGTACGCACTACGGCAACCAGGACGCGATCGTGCGCTTGGAGGTCGGCGGAGGCGGAGCGAGCGCGTCCGGGTCGTTCACCCGGCCCGCGGAGTTCATGAAACTGCGCTCCCAGCGCCTCCCGTTCGCCGGGCATCACGCCTACGCGCCCGACGGCGTGGGCGCGGCGGAGCGCAGCACGACACCCGTCACCGCGGACGAACTGCTCGGTCACGACGACCAGTTCGCCGTGAGCACGTTCGCCGTCGGCCTGCGCGTGCGGGACTGCCACCACCGAGCCGCCGTGAAGCGCGACGGCGCACGGCCCGTCTGGTTCTACGGCCTGGCAGACAACTCCTGGGCCTGCGTCCTGTTCCGCGACGGACAGCCCGAGTCCCAGGTCTGGCAGGCCGGACCCCGCAAGCTGTGGGACGAGGTGAACGCGGCGCTGGAGTGGTGGCGGGAAGCGGGCCGGCCCAGCCATGGGCGGTTCGGGCTGACGGTCACCACCGAGGGCGCACAGCGTGCGTGGCTGGACGACCCCGCAGACAGCTGGGAGATCTGATCCCCCTCGGTCCGGCAGCCCGGCAAGCGGTACCCCCAGCATGTAGGAGGTCGAGGACCTTACTTTTCCGAGGTATGTCCATCACTCTCAGCCCATGCCCGTTGCGCCTGAGTTTCTGCGGCGGGGGTGGACAGGTCCATCAGGGCTTCTCCTTGGGGGCGGTGCGCCCTGCGGTGCGGGGGCCGGATGTCGGGGCGGTCGGCGTGGCGTTCAGCGTCGGCGCGGTAGTCGTCGGCGGTGTATCCGGCATCGCACCAGGCACGGCAGAACTGCCTGGGCGCGGCGTGGCAGGTCTCGCACTCCTCCTCGAACTCATCCGGGCGGAGGGGCGACAGGCTCACGGGGCGGTCTTGATCTGCTCGGCCACCTTGCGCGCGGACGGCCGACGAGGCCGCGCATCAGGCTGTCGAGAGTCTCGATCATCTGGAGGAGGTCGAATCCGGGCGGGTCACCCGACGGCTCAAGGAGGTCACCGGCCTGCTCCGCGGCGTCGATGCCGTCACCGCCCGGGACGCCGCTGACCGCCTGGCCGACTACATCGGCACGGGAGCGGCCTGATGGCCGAGGTTGCCTACGAACGCCACGAGGGGGCCGAGGCCGCCCGTCAGCTCGACGCGTTCCTCCACGCCTACGAGGAGGTCTACGAGGAGCCGCCCTACTGCGAAGGGCCCAGCGACGTCGCCGAGTTCATCGAGCACTACCAGGCACAGACACAGCGCCCCGGGATGCGTCTGCTCCTGGCCCGGGAAGACGGCGAGGTCGTCGGCTTCACGTACGGCTACTACCTCGCCGCTGACACCCGCTGGTGGCACAACCTCCAGGACGTGAAGCTTTTGGAGGACTTCACGCGGGAGGACGGCCGGAGGACTTTCGTGATCATCGAGCTCGCGGTGCGCAAGCCGTGGCGGGGGCGCGGCATCGCTGCCGGACTGCATGCCCGCCTGCTGGACGGCGTGGACGCAGAGCGGGTCACGCTCACGATGCGCCCTGAACCCGAGGCGGCACCGGCGCAGTCCGCCTACGCCTCTTGGGGATACCGGAAGGTCGGGGTGTCCCACCCGTGGGACGAGGCACCGCTGTACGACTGCATGCTGCGTGAGCGACCGCTCCGTCAGGCGTTGTAGCCCTTCTGCCGCACGCCCGGCCCCCAGATCCGGGCTGCCTGGGCCGGGCAGGCCTGGCACAGTGGATTCGCGTTGGACCCGTACCTCCTGCACGGCTCCGCGCAGCGCGCGCACTTGCCGCCCTCGCCAGATGGGTGTGGGGCAGTCCCGCAGCTTGGGTTCGGGGGAAGCGGTGCTCATCGGGTGTCCGTTCTGCGCAATGCGATATCGAACGGAATAGAGCAAGCCTTGCGGGTCGCCTGTCAGTGGCACCTCGAAATGTTGCGGTATGCCCTCCCACCCTCGGCGTATGGCCTGGTGTGTCCCACTTGGAAGGGGCCTTGTCCCCAAAGGGTGGACCCCTGTTCGTGTCGTTATGCGACGAGTGTCAGGGTAGCTGACTGCTGCTCGTAGACGATCGGTGCCTGCTGTCCGTTCGCTGAGTGCCGTCGGCGGGTGTTGTAGCGCGTGGTCCAGCGGAAGACCGCCAGGCGGCAGGCGCGGGCGCCGTCGAAGCGACGGGCACCCCGCAGTGTCTCGCGTTTGAGGGCGGCGTTGAACGACTCGGCGAGCGCGTTGTCCGCCGAGGTGCCGACCGCTCCCACTGAGGGTTCGGGGGAACTGACTGAAGGCGTAGCCGACACCCACGCGTACGCGCGTGCGTCAAGCGTCCTTCCGTCCCCTGAGGGGAAAGGACTGCAGTTGGACGACGACGGGGAGCGCATCCGGGTCGGGCTCGGCGTTCGAGGGCGGTGTATGGCGGGCGATGACCGCACTCAGCTCGGCGCTGAGTGCCTTCAGCTGATCGGGCGTCAAGCGCAGGTCGACCCAGTCGCTGATAGTGCCCGCGCTCCGCCAGCCGTCGCCCCACTCCTCGTTGACGAAGGTGAGGACGCGGTTGAAGCACTGCTGCACCAGTTCGGGCATGGGGATCGAGGGCGCACTGTCGGACGCGGAATCTTTGTGGAAGCTGGCGCTGTCCAGCTCGTTCTTGACGTCGACTCGCCGCCACCAGCGCTCGCGCCGGGTGCCCCGCTCCGCCTCCTCCTCGATGAAGCCGTGCCTGGCGAGGTGGCGCAGATGCCAGCTGACGGTGCCAGTGTTCTCCCCGAGGCGTTCGGCGAGCTTAGTGGCGGTGGCGGGGCCGTCGAGGCTGAGCAGTTCGAAGATGTGCATCCGCAGCGGGTGGGCGAGTCCCCGCAGACTGCGCGCATCGATCCGGCGAGTGGGCTCGGCGGGGCGAGACGGCGCGAGCTCAGGTTGCTCTGACATGCCGCCAGCCTAAGGATGCAGAGGTCACTCTGCAGCGCACCCTTTGCAGAGCTGTCTCTGTAAAACCCTGCATGGCATCCGCTCGCCTTGCGTGGAAGCATGGAGATGAGGGACTTGCCATGGAGCTCTTTCGATTCGTCGCGATTCGCGCACCAGACCCCGCACCGGTCGGAACGGGCATCCCGCTCGCCGACCCCTTGGATGCAGCCGGGCCTTCGGGGGGCGACCCGATCAGGGCGCTTCGATCCCTGCTGCGGCAGGGGAACGCCTTCACAGACCCGGACGACGTACCCGACGCCGCGAACCTTTCCGGTCTGGCCGCCGCCCTCGCCGACCCGGCGGACAGCCGGGCGCCTGCGGACATTGTCGCCGCGGTGTTCGACAGCCCCGCCTCCGACGTAGTCCGCGCCCCCTGGGACGACCGCCGTGCCCAAGTTGACTACGGGCTACTGATCGGCAAGTGGCTGCGCCCGCCCCAAGGGCCGCAGCTTGGTGAACTCGCGAGGCTGCGGCGCGCGATGACCGTGGTCGAAGCAGTGGCCGCCAACGACGCCACCACCCGGGACGAGGCCGAGAGCCTCATGACCGCTCCGCTGCTGCTGCCGCCTTCCCTGGCAGCGCTCGGTTCGGGTGGCGAGGGCGGCGACCCTGCACCCGCAGACGAGTCAGCCGACGACGGTACATCGAACAGAGGGCCGAATGTCGACGAACTGCGCGAGAAGGTGCACAGCCTGGGCCATGCAGTTGACGAACTTCTTTCGGTCTCCCCGGGTGACCTGGTCATCCCCGAGCGCCCCGCGGCCAGCGCCGTAGGCATCGGCGCGGGCGGCGAGCCGGCATCCACGGGGAACGGGGCGTACGGATACGGGTGGCGGGATGCCTTGTGGAGCCTCCTGGGGGGCGTCCGGCCGAGGCCTCGTACCCCCACGCCAATCAGCACCCGATCGGAACGCTACCTGCTGGTGAAGCCGAGCGCCGTCAGCCAGCTGTCTCCCACCACCCGCGCCGTTCTCGCCGACCAGGGGATTGACCCGGCCAGAACGCCACTGGAGACGGTAACTGCACGGCTGCAGCGCGCACGCCGGGAGATGACGGGCACGCTCCACGCCCGCTCGGCAGAGTTGTCCACCCGCGTCACGATGGTTCGCGCCCGGACGATGCTCCTGGGGACCGTGCATCCCGTCGGCCTGACCGCCCGGCCTGCCACGGCAGCGCCGCCCGCCCCGGATTCCGTACCCCCCAGCCTCATTACCCCTTCCGGGGTGGGACAGCTGCTCGTCGTGCGGCAGCAGCTCCTGGGGTACGAGGGCGGGGAGGTCTCGCACATTGAGAACGTCCTGAAGGGCGAGACCAAGGGACGCGACCACACCCGCCGGGTGACCACCGAGGAGGTGTTCGTCACCGAACGGGAGAGGGAAACGGCTGAGGAGCGGGATCTGCAGGCCACTGAGCGGTTTGAGATCGGCACCGAGGCCACCGACGTCCTGGAGGAGCGCAAATCTGGGGAGGGGCAGGTCACGGTCAGCAGCAAGTACGGGCCCAGTGTGGAGGTCGACGCCTCCGCGGGCGCGGCGGTGTCCAGTTCGCGGGAGCGGTCGCGCACGGTCGCCTCGGAGTTCGCCCGCGAGATCGTCGACAAGGCGGTGACCCGAGTGACGGAGCGGGTCCGGGAGCAGCACACCCGGCGGCTGGTCCAGGAAGTCGAGGAGATCAACCGCCATGCGGTGGACAACACCGGTGGCGACGGTGACCACGTCGTGGGCGTCTACCAGTGGCTGGACAAGGTCTATGAGGCCCAGGTCTTCGACTACGGGTTGCGGACTTTCTACGACCTGCTGGTGCCCGAGCCCGCGGCCCTCTACCTGGCGGCCTTCCAGCGCAACGCGGCCACCCCGACCATCGCGCCGCCGCCGGAGTTCACCATCGGCCCCGCCGACGTCGACGAGGGCGCATACGCGGGGCTCGTCGCCACCTATGGCGCCACCGGCGTGGCACCGCCGCCGGAGGAGTTCCGCACCGTAGGGGACACCCTGGTGGCCGCGCGGGAGGAGAAGGTCGACGGCTCCCGCCTGGTGGAAGAGACGCAGATTCCCATCCCCGACGGCTGGGAAGCAGTGTCGGCCTGGATCACCTGGGATTTCTCGGGGACGCTTCCTTACGGCTGGCTCACCACCGTGGTGGGCAACGTGCTCCAGCCATTCGTGGCCCCGAGCCAGTACAGCGGGACCACCAGCATCCCCATCGACCCCCCGGTCACCGGATCCCTACCTGCGGCGATTTTCGCGGCCCACTGCTCCGGTTACACGGTGAGCGTCGAGGTGAAGTGCAGGCGCACCATCCGGGCCATGGATGCCTGGCGCATCCAGACCTATGAGGCCCTCGCCCAAGCGCACGAGAAGTCGCGGAGCGCCTATGATCAGGCCCTGGCCCAGGCGGGGATGCAGGCGGCGCAGCAGGCGGCGAGCCGCAGCCCTGCTGCGAACCGGAAAATCGAGGCCGCTGAGATGAAGCGGGCCGCCATCACCTTGCTGGCGAACGCCAACCCGGACTTTGACGCCATCGATGACGCGCCGCCTCAGCCGCCGCTCGTGGACATCACGGCAGCCAGGGCCAGCGGGCCCCTCATCCAGTTCCTTGAGCAGGCGTTCGAGTGGGAGCACATGTCCTACCTCCACTACCCGTACTTCTGGGGACGCCGAGAGCACTGGACCGAGCGCATCACGCTGGAGGACCAAGACCCCGACTTCGCCACCTTCCTCACCTCGGGCGCGGCCCGCGTCTCCGTGCCGGTGCGCCTGGGGTTCGAGGATGCCGTCGACCACTTCAGCCACACCAGGATTCCCTGGCTGGACGGTGATCTGCCCACCATGACTGACGACCTCTACGTACCGTTCGTCGAGGAACACAAGCAGCAGCTGGGTGCGCCGGACAACGAAGTCCCCTTCGGTGCACCCTGGCGAATCCAGGTCCCCACCAGCCTTGTCCTGCTCCGACCGGACCGTACCCTGCCGAAGTGGCAGAAGACCAACGGGGACTGGTCGGAGGTGGACCCTCCGCCTGGCGTGGGCATCTAGAGGCGCGTAGTCCATGGGTGACCTTGACTCCCACGCCCACTGCTCGGTGTACACGGCCGGACAGCTTGATGCGGCCCTCCCCAGCGGATGGCTACCGTCCGCCTTCTCCACCTACCTGGAGGTGGGCAACTTCCTCACCGACCTATCGCAGTTCCGGGACCCCTTCGGCTACCTCTTGGGCCGACAGACTGCGGAGCGCGAGGTAGGCCGGGTAACGAAGCAGGTGGCCGATTTCGACCTTTGGGTCGACAATATGTTCGGTGAACTGAAACCGGGCAGCTACGGATGGCTAGGCGAGTTCTTCACCCGTTTCGCAGCAGCCGCCACCTACGTGTCGTTCGCCGACAACTCTGACTATCTCCTGGTGGATGAGCTTCCGCCGCTTCCACCCCGGGACGTGAAACTCGCCTTCGACTGGGCCTTCACCTTGCACACTCCGCAGTACTACCCGCATTTGCATCTCGACCTCCCGCCGTTCCGCTCCGCTTCCCATCACCGCAACTCACTTATCTACCGCACAGGCACGAGAAGCGTCCTGCGCTACCTCGAGGAAGACATCGCTTACCTATCGGAGGAGCTTTCGAAGCTTGAGGCGGCCTGGGCCGGCGACATCCGTCGGAACAAGCCCGACCCACACCGCTTCCATCTCGTACGGCTGGGAAGCCTGCTGCACGCCGTGGAGGACTACTACTTCCACTCAAACTTCCCAGAGTTGTGGCACTGGCAGCGGCAGCGGGTCCAACACCCGGAACTCCAGCCCGACCAGCAGCCCGACTACGACGCACTGATCCTGCACAGCCTCGTGGCCAGCCTCACCCCGGGAACAAGACCAAGCCCTCAGTCGCGCCACCGGCTCGCCCGGAGACTGAAGCGGAGACTCCGCTACCCGGTTTACGAACGGGGCACCCTAGGGTCGCGTACATCCTCCGAGCCAGGGAACACCTTCGCGTACACCGGCGGATTCGGGAAAGACGACATCTACCACACCCTCGGCGGCTTCCTGGAGTTCCTCGAAAGGAGGTTCACCGCCGAGGGGCTCACGATACTCACCAACAGCGACCTCATCCTCGTCCGGCTTCTCTTCAACAGTCAGGCGCGCAGAGACACCTACCAGCAGGACCAGTCCAGGAAGCATCTCAAAACACACCTGCAGCAGCTGCAAGACGACCTGTACCTCAACCTCATCAACGTGCTCGAAGAGATACACGTGGTGCCGCCGCAGGCGGCAGCGGAGCTGAGGGAGGCGTTCGCACTGGACCGGCAGGTGGACGAGTCTTTCAGCAGTGTTCTGGAAGAGATTTCGGAAAAGTCATTCAGCCTGCCCGGACCAGGCGGCGTGCTCATCAACCTGCTCGCGCAAATGCAGAGGGAGCGCGACAGAAGTGCCCAGCAAGCGGCGAGACTCAATCAGATGGAGACGCCTAAGCTGGACCGGGCCACCGGCAACGGCGCCTCCCAGGAGAACATTGGTTCACACTCGTTGATGGCCAAAGACACCCCCGGCAGTGCACCGATGTACGGCGAAGCGGCAGCGCTGGCCAAGCACGCCTCTGCCTCCATCGCCACGACGCTACTGCAGCGCCTCGCGAGCAACCCTGACCTGCTGACCGGCATTGACTGGACGCTCGTGCTGCGCCACTACCTCCGGTTTCCGCGCGTCGTCCCCTCCGCGTGGGAGAGTACGGTCCTCCACCGGTTCGCAACCAACCCGGCGGGCTTCACCCAGCCGCCGCTGACCGACATCGCGGACCGGCCACCACCCGCCCTGCTGCAGGGCGCACCGCTGCGGGCACGACGTGATGGGCGGACCCGGCTGGAACTGGAGCGCCGTTATGACGCCATGAGTACCTGAGCCACTGACCTTGGGGGACAGTCCACGGCAGGGAGCCTGACACCGTGGCCGCTCGGCACCAGAGTGGGGCACCGATCCGAGAGCTGACCTGCGGCGTACGCCGTCAATGCGGCTGTAGAGGCGGCCGACCCCCGGCACACCATCGCCCGTCTGTCCGCCGACCGCATCTGCCGGCACCTCGCGGCCCGGTGGGGTCTTCAGGCGTGCGCCGGGCGGCCCGTGTTGGACGCGGCGGCCCGCGACCGCGCATTCCGCGACTTCGCCGGGGCGGTCGAGGTGGCCCGCGCGTTCTACCTCGCCGCTCGCGCGGACACTCCGGCCGTGCCCATGGAAGCCGACTCGTGCGCGAGCTGCCCCGCGGCCATGGCCAGGGTGCGGACCTGACGGACCAGCAGAGGCACCACCGCAGCACACACGATCACCACGGCGCCGCCCGCGAGGGTGGCACGAACCCCCACAGCGCGGGAGACCGGGCCCGCGAGGAGGTAGCCGATGGGCACGGGAACGAGCTGTCCGAGCGTCGCATACGACAGGGCGCGGCTGAGCCGGTCGGCCGGGATGCGTTCCTGCACCAGGCCGGACCAGACGGTCATGCTGACCGCCAGGCCCGCCCCCGCAACCGCCGTCGCGGCGACGAGCACCGCCACCGGGACGTTGGCGGCCATCGCGGCGAGCGGCAGCGCAAGCGAGTCGGTCCCCGCGCACACCACCCGGCCGACCATGCGGGGCCGCCACATCAGCGCCACCGATGCCCCGGCCACCAACCCGCCCGTGAACCCCGAAACGACCAGGCCCCACAACGCCGCGCCGCCGAGGAACTGCGCGCCGTAGACCGGGCCGAGGAGCTGGTACCCGACCAGCCACACCGGCACGACGAGCGCGCCCTGTACGACCATCACCCATAGCCAGCGGCACGAGCGGAAGTCCGTCCAGCCGTCCCGCAGATCGGCCACAAACCCGCTCTTCACCTGCACCGGCCCCGGCTTGAGGTCGATCCGCGCGAACAAGGCGGCGGAGGCGGCGAACGTGACCGCGTCCCAGCCGATGGCCCACGCCGACCCGAACGCGGCGACAAGGACACCGCCCAGGGCCGGGCCGCCGACCTTGACGAGGTTCTGCGCAATCTTCAACAGCGCGTTCGCCGCGTGCCGCGCCTGCGGCGGCACCACCTCTTTCACGATGCCGCCCGCCGCCGGGATGAAGAACGCCGCGGCGGCGCCGCAGATCCCGGCCATGAGCACCAGGTGCCACACCCGGGCCGCCCCCGACCACAGCAGAACCGCGGCGAGACCCTCGGCCACGGCGCACCCCACGTTGGACCACACCATGACCCGGGAGCGTGGAAGCCGGTCGGCGACAACACCGCCCACCCGGAGGGGTTACCGACGGAATGCGGGTCGTGGGGTGACGGAATGAGGCGGGGCTGAGACGGAGCGAGCTAGTTGTCGTCAACCCGGCACGCTGACCAGCGGGTTTCTGGACCGCTGAGCACGACAACTGTCGTCAGATTCGCATTGTTCTTGGCGTCTACCGCGCGTATTGCAAGCAAGGCGGGCAAGGCCAGGACTGACCATCCCCTCGTAGCGTGGAGATCGTGATTGCAGGGGAAGTAGGGATTCATGGGGTCCACGCTACGAGGGGATGGTCGCACGCCGGGGAGCGGCCCTGGCTCGGGAGAAGTCGAGTTAACGGGCAATTGCGTTGTGAGCTCGGCCGCAGTAGCTTCACGGAAATGCTCGCGAGCCTTCTACCAGGCCTACGGGACCTCCGTACCCCCTTGGCGGTGGGTTACTTATGGCTGGCATGCGCCTGGTTGTGGTTCCACGACACGTTGCCGCGGCGGGAGACAGCCCACGGCGCGATCGCCGACCTCTACGACCTCGAGGGAATCCTACCGGCGGCCGCCCTCTTGGCTGTGCTGACGTTCTTCGCCTATTTCCTGGGCTCGATTCTTGTGATGGATATCGCCGAGGCGCGGTGGCTCGACGTGGTAAGACCCAAACGGACAGCTTGGGAGGCGGTCGCTGATCGATTCCGTAACCGCCTCGACGACCAAGAGGGCATGACGTCGACGCGGTACATGGCGGCGGCTGACGCATGGCGACGTGCAGCGCCCTCCCGCACGGTCAAGCGGGTCACGCTGGCGACTGGCGGCGATGCGACATCGGTGCGGAGTGACCTGAAGGCCATGGCCAGGGGTGTGGACTGGCTGGAACAGCGGCAGGTCACCTTTCTCGGGGATGCCCCCCTCGACACGCCAGCTGATGGGATCAGGTTCTCGTACGGGGACGAGACGGATGATGGAGTCAGGATCGTCTATCAATGCTTGACACTGCGGGTAAGACACGAGGGCAGCTGGAGATGCCGGCATTGGGCTGGGCCCCCAGTAACGGGTGGGGCGTCTGTGGAATGGCCCAGCTCTGAGCTGCCCGTCGCCTACGACGCCCTTAAAGACATGCCCACCCTGGCGATCGCCACTCTATGCGCTCTGCGGTACGAACTACCCGACCTCGCGACCCGGCTGCTTATCGAGCGGCCAGAAATATTTGATCGGTACGACCGGCTGCTCGCAGAGGCGTCTATCCGCATCAACATATGTCCACCGATGGTCGCGCTCGTGGCCACGCTTGCAGTGCGCTCTCACGTGCTGTGGTGGCTCGGGCTAACGATGTGCGCCGCGCTTCTTTACCAGGGATTCATCCACCGGTCACAAGCCGCTGCGGTCGTGCTCGACTCAGTCGCCACCCGACTGATCGAGTCACCCACGATGCTGGCGGTGGCCGAGGCTCAGCACGGCGAGCCAGAGGACAGTAATCGTCCCACCATCTCCCACAGCCCAAGCTGATGCGTGGAGTGCTCGAGGTGGCCAAGCGACGGACAGAATAGCCAACAAGCATGCTCAGTCACACCACGCTCCGGTGGTGAAGCTGCCGGGATTCTCCCCATGGCATCACGGGACCATCACACACAAAGGGCTGCGAAACCGCAGGTCACTGAATTCCGTCGGTAGCCCAGGAGCAGAAGGATCTGTCGCCGTTCCGTGAACCGGTTCAGAGACCGCCGACACAGGAAGACTCGCTGTTCGATCTCTAATCCATTTACCCAGCGTCACCGATCACACAAGCGATGCTGTTGGCGATCTTCATTCGTCCTGGTGAAGTCCCTTTGAGATTCGCCCTGTTGATCAAAGCGTCGTGGTCCGCTGGTCGGGTGCGGGGTGGAGCGAGCGGTCGGGGGTGGCCGCGGTGGCAATGGGTTCGGCTTCGGGGCGGATGGTCCCGCCGCTGACGGTGCGGATGGCACGGGCGAGCAACCCGCGAGGCACAGTGGCGATGTGGGTGCGGGACCGGCTGGATGAGCTGTTCACGGACGAGGACTTCACCGACTGGTACCCGTCCGACGGACGCCGGGGTCTGTCTCCGGCCCGGCTGGCGATGGTGTCGGTGTTGCAGTACGCGGAGAACCTGACCGATCGGCAGGCGGCCGAGGCGGTCCGCTGCCGCCTGGACTGGAAATACTGTCTTGGGCTCGAACTGGACGACCCGGGCTTCGACTTCTCGGTGCTCAGCGAGTTCCGGGACCGGATGGCCCGGGACGACCGGGCGGACCGGCTGCTGGCCGTGATGGTCGACCGGCTCGCTTGCGCAGGTCTGGTCAAACGGCGTGGAGCCGTGCGAACGGACTCCACCCACGTGCTGGCTGCGGTCCGGACGCTGAACCGGACGGAGTTGGTCACCGAGACCCTGCGGGCTGCCCTGGAGCAACTCGTCCTGGCGGACGGGCAGTGGCTGGCACCTCTGATCACTGCGGACTGGGCGGACCGGTACGGGCGTCCGGCTTTCTACCACCGGCTCCCCAAGGGCAAAGCGGCCCTGGAGGAGTACGTGCTGCAGGTCGGCGCGGACGGGCTGGGACTACTGACGGCCGTCTTCGCTGACGATGCCCCGCCGAGGCTGCGTGCGCTGCCGCAGGTGGAGCTGTTGCGACAGGTGTGGGTCCAGCAGTACTGGCACGACGGCTCGGGTCGGCTGCGCTGGAGGGACCCGAAGTCCCACAGGGACCGTCTGAGCCGGCGTGACATGGCCCGCACGGCCGCGCTGCCGCCGGGTGCGGAGGGACGGCCGGACCCTGACAAGGCCAGTGTTCCGTGGGCCAGCATGGAGATCGTCTCGCCCTACGACCCGGAGGCCCGTTACTGCCAGAAGCTCACCGCGGCCGGGAAGAAGCACTGGATCGGCTACCGCGATCACCAGACCGAGACCTGTGACGACGGCCCGCGCGTGATCGTGCAGGTCATGACCCACCCGGCGCCCGAGCAGGACATCGACGCGCTCGACGCGATTCACCAGGCACTGGTCCGGCAAGGCTTCATCGGTCTGGAGCACTTCGTTGACGCTGGATACGTCACCCCCGAGTCGATCCATCAGGCGGCTCACGCCCACGGCTTTGTGCTGACCGGTCCGGTCCGCCGCGACCCCCGGGCCCGTGAGCATCCCGGCTTCACCAAGGCGGACTTCGTTCCCGACTGGGAGGCGCGAACTCTCACTTGCCCCCGGGGAGTCACCAGCCCTCCGTGGAAGCCGACCCTTGGCGACGGGCACGAGCGGTTGTCCGTCCTGTTTCCCAAGCCCGCCTGCCGCGCCTGGCCCCGACCGGCTGAAGTGCACCGGCAACGCCGACGGACGGGGCCGTCACATCATCCTGCTGCCCGAGCACCTGCAAGAGATCCAGACTCGAGTCCGGCGCGAGCAGGACACTCCTCGGTGGCAGCAGCATTACGCGGTCCGCGCCGGCTGCGAGGCCACCGTCTCCGAGACGGTCCACGGGCACGGGCTACGGCATTGCCGTTGCCACGGAATCGCCAAGACCCACGTCCAGCACGTCCTCATCGCCGCCGGAACCAACATCGTCCGGCTCAGCGGGCACTTCCCACCAGGCACCATCCCGCCCCGGCCACCCCGTCGCACCAGCCAATTCCAGCGCCTCTGCCGGAACTTGACCCAATGAAGATCGCCAACAGCATCCAAGATCTGTGCCAGAACCGAGTTTTGAGAGTGCCTGGGTGTTTGCTTCGGGAGCATCCTCAGTGCTCACGGATCCTTGACCACCACCAGCCGCCCACGGTGGAGGCGTTCACCGGCGCAGGATTGGGCAGCGTGCGGCGCTCGAACTCGTCGTCGATGCGAGTGATCAGCCGGCCGAGATCGTGCTGGGCACCGTGAGGGAGGTGAAGCGTGACCTCTTCCAGGTCATCGGGGGCATCCTCCATCTCCAGTCCGGGCTGCCAGGCCTGGGATGGGTTCAGGTAGCGGCCGGGTTGTCTGAATGCCCACTCGAAGCGGGTGAGCGCGTCAGCGACTGTGCCAGGCCGCATGCGTTCATCCTCGACGCGGCGGACAGCTGTACGAGTCTTCGCGGAAACGCTCCGGATTCGCCGGACTGTAACGTGTCTGTGTGGCCGCCACGGCTCGGCACGGACGGTCTTCGGGTGCCTATGCGGCATCGCCCTTTCTGATCAACATGCCGCTGTTCTGCAGCGGACGGGGCTGGCTCCGCATGCACGATCGAGCTCCCCGTCACTTGGGGTGCTCGTACTTTTCACCAACCTTCACGCGTTTGCCGGTCACGGCGTGATGCCGAAACCCGCCGACATGTGCTCTCGCTTGAAGCCTGCGCAGGTGGCGAGGGGGTGCGCATCGTGTTGTCGGCGGGGTCTGCCTCGCTGGTTGCGCCCTACGTCATGTGTCTGTCCTGGAGGTCGTCCGGCTGGGGTGGCCGTTTGTGTGGATGGTCCGGAGGCGGCCGTGCTGCGGCCGGTTTCCGGGCCGGTTGTTCGGCGGATTGGTCTACCAGGGGACGTTGATGGCCCTGGTCAGGACTGGGTCCAGCATGACTGCCGCCCGCACTGGTGCAGGGCGCTGGCCCGCGGGGCTGCCTGTCAGAGTGTGCGGGGAGCGCCGGCGGGCGGGTGCGGATCCCGGGTGCGTGGATTACGGGCTGTTGGGTGGTTTGATCCAGCCCAGGGAGCGTTCGACGGCTCGTTGCCAGTTTTGGTATTCCGATGTCCGTCGTGCGGGGTCCATGTGTGGCAGCCATTGGGCTGCTCGGTGCCAGTTGCTGCGTAGGACTTCCAGGTCTGCCCAGTACCCGGCGGCCAGTCCGGCGGCGTAGGCGGCGCCCAGGGAGACCGTTTCGGCGGCCATGGGTCGCACGACCGGCACGTCGAGGACGTCGGCCAGGATCTGCATGAGGAGGTTGTCGGACGTCATGCCGCCGTCGACCTTCAGCTCTCTCAGGGTGAGCGAGGAGTCGGCGTTCATGGCGTCGACGACCTCCTTGGTCTGCCAGCCGGTGGATTCCAGCGCCGCCCTGGCCAGGTGTCCCTTGGTGATGTACGAGGTCAGGCCGACGATGACGCCGCGTGCGTCGCTGCGCCAGTGGGGTGCGAAGAGACCGGAGAACGCCGGGACGATGTAGCAGCCGCCGTTGTCCTCGACGGTCCGCGCAAGGGTCTCGATGCCCGGTGCGCTGTTGATGATCTCCAGCCGGTCGCGGAACCACTGGACCAGGGCTCCGGTGACGGCGATCGGGCCTTCCAGCGCGTAGACCGCGGGCTGCTCGTCGATCTTGTAGGCGACGGTGGTGAGCAGTCCATTGCTGGAGCGGACGACATCGGTGCCGGTGTTGAGCAACAGGAAGCTGCCGGTTCCGTAGGTGCACTTCGCCTCGCCCGGGGAGAAGCAGGTCTGCCCGAAGAGCGCGGCCTGCTGATCGCCGAGCGCGGCCGTGATGGGCCTGCCGGGGAGTACGATCCGGTCCTCGCCGTACCACTCCGCCGAGGACCGGATCTCGGGCAGAATCGCGTGCGGAATCCCGAAGAACCCCAGCAGTTCCTCGTCCCATTGGAGTGTGCCCAGGTTCATGAGCATCGTGCGGCTGGCGTTGGTCACGTCGGTGATGTGGCGGCCTCCCGCCGTCCCCCCGGTGAGGTTCCAGATCAGCCAGGACTCCATCGTGCCGAACAGGACGTCGCCGTTCGCGGCCCGCTGTCCCAGACCTGGCACGTGGTCGAAGAGCCAGCGGATCCGTGGTGCGGAGAAGTAGGTCGAGGGCGCCAGGCCGCAGCGTTCCAGGAAGAACGCGTCGCCCGGGTCACTGCGCAGGTCTCCGACGAGCGGGGCGGTGCGGGTGTCCTGCCAGACGATCGCCCTGTTCAGCGGGGTGCCGGTCCGCCGGTCCCACAGGACGGTCGTCTCGCGCTGGTTCGCGATGCCCAGGGCCGAGACGGCCTCGGCAGCGACGCCGTCGCCCGCGCTGGACAAGGCCTCGGGCACGATGCGTCGCAGATTGCGCCAGATCTCCAGGGCGTCGTGCTCGACCCAGCCGGGTTTCGGGAAGAACTGCTGGTGCTCGCGCTGGGCCACGGACACCAATCGCCCGCGGTGGTCGAACAGGATGCAGCGGGTGGAGGTGGTGCCCTGGTCGATGGACATCACATACCGCTCGACCATGATCCGGACCGCCTTCCGATGCGTTGAGATGCGCTGCGAGGGACCTACCAGCGGGCGGCCCCCAGGTTTCGTGAGATCGCCCGGGCGGCCTCACGGAGCAGGGTGAGCAGCTTGAGTTCCGGCCGGCCCCTGACGTCGCAGATCCGCTCGACCGGGCCGGACAGGCCGATGGCGCCCACCGCGAGGCCGCCGTGCCCCCTGATGGGCGCGGCGACGCCGGCTTCCCCCATGCTCATCTCCTGTACTTCGGCGCCCCAGCCGTTCTCCCGGATCTCGGCGAGGGCGTGGGTCAGCTCGTCCGCGTGGGCCAGGGTGTGCCGGGTGTACGCCTCCATCCCGGCGTCGACCGCCGAATCGAGGTTGGCGGTGCCGAACGCCAGCAGCACCTTTCCGAGCGAGGAGGCGTGCAGGGGAAGCAGTGCGCCCACATCCAGGGTCTGGAGGGTGTCGTCCGGCCGGAAGACGTGATGGATGACGAGCACCCGGCCTTCCAGGGGAGTGCCCAGGCGGACCGCTTCGCCGCTGCGGGCGGCCAGGGCGTCGGCCCAGTTGATCGAGTGCGATCGCAGTTCGTTCACATCGAGGTAGCTGGTGCCGAGATGCAGGAGGGCCGCCCCGAGCTGGTACTTCCCGGTCGCCGCGTCCTGCTCGACGAAATCCACGTGCTGGAGTGTGCGCAGAATGCCGTGGGTCGTCCCCTTCGCCAGCCCCAGCGAGACGGCCACCTCCCCGAGCCCGAGCCGACGGGGGCCCGCGGCGAGCAGGCGGAGAATTGCCGCCGCCCGTTCGATGGACTGGACGGGACCGGCCATACCGCGATTCTAGATCCGCCTTCCCCGTCCCGTGTCGGCCATGGCACGGCGGTTCCCCCCGATCTCGACTTGCGTTCGGTAATGCCGACCGACGTTTATTGACCGGTTTCTCATCACTTCATAGCGTGCGTGACGTCGGCACCCGTCGGCACCGTTCGTCGAGGAGGGCAGATGGCCGCCCAGCTCAACATCGTCGGCCCCAAGGCAGCCGATCGCCTCGCACCCGACGCTGTCGATCATGTCTGCCCCGTGCCACACGCCCCGGGGGCGGTGCCCGTCGTCCGCGGGCGGGTCCGCACCATACTCACCGAGTGGGGCCTGTCTCCCGACGCCATCATGGACGCACTCGTGGTGGTCTCGGAGCTCCTGACCAACGCGCTGGTCCACGCCCTGCCACCGGCGACGCTGCGCTTGTCGTGGGTCCGCTTTGACGGACGAGGGGCCCTGCGCGTGGAAGTCACCGACGCGGGACCCGTCCTCGCCGGTGACGGGCTGGGAGCCCAGGACCCGGACGAACACGGCCGCGGCATCGACATCGTCACCGCGTTGGCTGCCCGCTGCGGCATACGCGTTGACACGGAGGGGATCACACGCTGGGCCGACCTCCCCGCGGCCTGGTCCACTGACTCGCAGGGCTGACCCGCCGGGCCCCGAGGCCACCGGGCTGAAGCCCGGCGATCCGGTCATCCTCATGGCCCTTCCGGACGCGAGCGCCAGGGGCAGCTACGCCGAACACCACACAGTCCCCGCGAGCCAGGTCGTCACCCGGTCTGCCGCGCTCGACATCTCGCAGGTGGCAGCGATCTGGGTCGCGTACTTGACCGCCTACGGCTGAGGGTGAGCTTGAGGCACCTCGCTGTCCTTGAGTGCGAGAGCCTTCAACTGTTCCGCGGTCAGGGCGAGTCCAAAGGTCTTCGAAGGCTCTGTTGACGCCTACGCCGACGCCCCGGTCGAGCGTCCGGCCTCCGTCGAGCGCTTGCTCGCCTGCACCGTCGCAGCCATCCTTGGCCACTCGTCCACAGCTCGTGAGCCGCTCACGCAGGGACCCCGCGGATGGCCGGCCAGGGCCTGGGCGGACATGACGGGGCCTTGGCGGGGCGGTACGGCGAGGGCCCGCCGCAGATTCGACGGCAGCCACGGGTCGAAGCCGATTCCGGGGACGGACCGGTTTGGACCACTGGCGGCCGCGAGGGCTCGCGGTGGCGTGGATGGGGCCGGTGGGTGTGTCGATGGTCAGGGTCGGGCGGGTCAAGGGCTGCTGCTCCTGCGACTCCCGGGGTTCGGTGGGATGGGTTGGGGGTCTGGCGCCCGATGCTCGGCGTAGGGGGAGGGAGGCGGGCGTCGGGGCGGCAGTCCGTCGGTGGTGTGCTGGCGAGGGTGGGCGTCCACACCCCCGGTACCGGGGTGGGGCGTGGACGGCGTCTGAAGGGGATTACTCCTTGGGCGGTTTGCGTCGGTGGAGGTTGCCCCGGTCGGTCAGGCTGGGGCGGTGGTCACAGGGACGGTCCGCGGAGCGGCGGCCGTGGAACAGGATGACCTTCCCGTTGAGCGCGTGGGCGTTGACCTTTTCGGTGGCGCCGGGAAGCGGCGCCCTTGTGATTGCAGTATCCGTCCGGTGTGATGGCGGGCTTCTCGCTCATGGGCGCTCCTCGGCGGTGGTGTGGGGGCGGTGCAGTGCGGGGGCGTGACAGATCACGAGTGGCGCGGCGTCGTGTGTGGAGAAGGCCGCGGCGGCCTGGTGGAGTTCGGCCGTGTCCATGGGGTGCAGCCACCCGTCGCGTACGTCGGGCAGGCCGAGATCAGAGGCGATGAGCGCAGCCTGGTTGTAGACGGCCGATGCGAGGCCCTGGTCGGTCCTCTTCACCGCGGTGTCGGCGAGTTCGGCGAGCGCGTGCACGCGCTGGGGAAGGGGCAGGCAGGCGGGCCGGAACCGGGCGACGAGCGGGAAGCGCTGGGCTGTGCGTCCGTGCGGGTCCATGGACTTCCCCCTGGGACTGAGTGGGAACTGCTGAGGTGGCGGTGGCCGTCGGTCGTCCTGCGGCGGCCACCGTCCGCTACTCGTTGGGCGTCACTGCCAGTCGACAGCGATGCGGTTCAGCGGAGTGTCGAGGGTGAAGAGGCCGGGGCGCTCGATGCTGGGGGCGTCGAGGGGCTGGATCTCGAACGTGGCCTCGCGGTCACGGAATTCGCGGTCCCAGGTACGAATGGCGTCAGCAACCTTCGCGGTCAGCTCGTCGCTGCCCGGGCCATGGCCGATGACGCCGAACTCCCAGAGCTTGTCGCCCTCGGGGGTCTTCTGCTCCGACAGACGCCGTGCCAGATAGGTGACGGCACCCTTGTCGACGACGGCGGTCGACGAGGGGTAGGGGTCCTCGGTGAGCAGAGTGCCCTTGGCGCTCTGGGGGAACAGCATCCGGGTCAGGCCGGAGGGAAGGGAGCAGGAGACGAACAGTTCCATCCACTCCGGCGACTCCATGGCTTGGACCGTCATGCCAGTCCATTCCTCGGTGCGGGGTTGGTCCAGGACGCCGGCAAGGGCATCGGTGTCGATGTTCTGCCCGGCGGGGGCCTGGAGCCGGACGGTGCCGTCCGCGCTGAGCGGGATGACGCGTCGGTCGTCGTCGGCGATGCCCCGCCGCAGCGGCATGAAGGTGTTCATCTCGCTGCCGAGGGACAGCCATCGGCCGTCGCGCTGCTCGTAGGCGATGGACCGGGACACCGTGCCTTTGAGGCGCTGGGGAACAAGGAGCCTGCCGCCGGGGGCGAGCTGCTGCAACCAGGCGTGCGGTACGCCGTGCGCGCCGACGGTGGCGATGATCCGGTCGTACGGTGCTCCCTCGGCGTGGCCCAGGGCCCCATCACGGGTCACGGCCTGGACGTTGGTGATCCCGGCGGCGGCGAGGTGGGCGCGGGCGTCTTGGACGAGGTCGTCGTCGACGTCGAGGGTGGTCACGTGTCCGCTCTCGCCGACCAGGTGGGCGAGGAGTCCGGCGTTGTAGCCGGTGCCGGCGCCGAGTTCGAGGATCCGTTCGCCGGGCTGGGCGTCGAGTTGGTCCAGCATGAGGGCGACGACGCCCGGTTGGGAGGCGCACGAGATCGATGTGCCGTCGGTGTCGTATTTGATGTGCACGGGTGCGTTGGCGTAGGCGTCTTCGAGGGACGCTTCGGGCACGAACACGTGGCGGGGTACGGTCCGCAGCGCGGTCTCGACGGCGGGCGTGCGGGCGTGTCCGTCCGCACGGAGCTGGTCGACCAGGGCGTTACGGAGGCGCTCGGCGTCCGCCGTGGAGGTGGTGATCGTGTCGGTGTTCACCGCGCTGACGCTATCGATCTCGGCCGTTGCCGTGTCGGGCGACGCGGTGTGGTCACTCGTTCCCATGACTACCTCTCGTGCGATGTGGGACAGGGCGCTCTGGTCGTCTTGGAGGAGACCGGCGCGGTTGGCGTGGAAGATCACGTGGTGGCAGATGACGGCCCGTAGGCCGCGAGTGAGGGCGCCGCGTGCTGCGAGGTCGGCGAGCGTGGCGCCGGTCCGCTCGAAGGCGGTTACCCATTCCTCGTGCCCCTGGAGCGGGCCGTTCGGTCGGCAGAGGCTGTAGGTGTCGGCGGTCATGAGCTTTCGCGTTGCCGGGGCCAGTTCTGCGGCTCGTTGGGGTGGCAGAGGGTTGGTGGCGGGCCGGAGGGTGGCGACCTTCGCCCATACGTCGCCCTGTTCGAACCAGTCGAGTCCGGCGCCGCGCATCATGGCGCTCGCCAGGAGGACGGCGGTTTCCCGGCGACCCAGGTGCTGGGGACTCATCTGGTAGGTGAGCAGGTGGCGACAGTCGCTGTGGAACAGCTCGTGGGCGGCGTCCATGGCCTGCGGACCGCCGAACGTGTCGGTCTCGGGCTCGTATATGCCGGGCAGACACGAGATAGCCGCGCCGTCGGCGACGAGAGCCAGGTGCGGCTGGAGTAACAGGTACTGCAGGCCGAAGCCGAAATCGCTACCCGTCTTCTGCCGCGCCCGATGCTGGGCTGGGCCTGCCGCAGCCGCCCGGTACGGGGAGGGGAACAGCCGGGGATTCGAACTCGGCGCTCCAAGATAGGCGGCCCCCCGGCATGCCTGCGGCCGCCGTCGCATCATCCCCGGGCGAGGGGGGTCTGCGGGGGTGTAGCGGAGGGGCGGGTCGGGTGGTTGCGAGGCGGGCTGGCCAGGGTCCGCGGGTCAGGGATGCGGGGCTTGTGGCTGGTGCCATGGTTGGGTCGGCCGCCACGGTTCGGGCCTTGGGGGCAGTTTGCTGAACGTGGGGAGCGGGACCCGTTCGGCTCGGTCGTCGGCGTCTTGGCCTGTCTCGCTGGCGGCTGCGGCGTGGTCCTCGGCGATCCCGTCGGGTGTCCACTGGTATCCGTCCCACTGCTGGATGACACGTGGTGCGTCGGGGTCGGTGTGGGCGCCTTGCTGCGGTTGGTCGCTGAGTGGGGTGGCCCGTCGTTCCCCGGGTGTGGGACGGCGCTGCTCCCGGCGTGCTGCCCACTCCTTAAGCGGTTCGGACTCGTCCATGTGGGTGCTCCCTGCCGTGTGGTTAATCCAGTCTGCTGTGTGCCTGGCCGGGCCTACAGGGTTGCCGTCCACCCCCCGCGGGAGAAGGTGGTCGTCCCGTCAGGGCTGATGGTGGCCCTGGCGCCGTACACGGGCAGCTCGCCGTGCTCCAGCCACCTCCAGCGGATCGCTTCGAGCACGTCGTACAGGCGGCGCGGCCCGCCCTGGTGGACGGTGGTGGTGCGGTCGCCCGGTGCCGTGCGTGCGCGAGCCCAGGAGCCGTCGGGGTGCAGCATCCACGCCATGCGGCTGCCGTCCTCACCGGTGCCGGTGCGGTGCTCGATGCCCGGCGCGGCCAGGGAGAGCATCGACCACACCTCCCACGCCTGCATGACGTTGAGCACGGGGAACGGCGAGACGGAGACGTCGCCCTCCTCGGTGCTCGCCGTGGTGAACAGGCCACTCAGACCAGGCGGGTAGTCGTCGCTGGTGCGGGTGGTCATGAAGGAAGCCCGGTCCCACTCGACGCGCCCGGCGGCGCCGCCGTCGTCGGTCTTGTCGGCGGTGATGATCAGACCGGTGCCGGTGATCGTGGTGACCAGCCGCCCGCCGGGCGCGAGGGCCGTCAGCCAGGAGGCGGGAATGCGCGGCATGGACACCATGGACACGATGCGGTCGAACGTGCCGGGCAGTTCGCTGCCTGCGTCGGCGGTGACGACGGTCGGGTGCAGGCCGATCCGGTCGAGCCGGTCGGCGGCGGCCTCAGTCAGGTACGGGTCCACGTCCAGCGTTGTCACCAGGCCGTCACCGAGCCGGTGACAGGCCAGGGCGGCGCTGTACCCGGACCCGGTGGCCAGGTCCAGCAGCCGTACCCCCGCGGTGAGGCGACCGTGCTCCAGCATGGTCACGACGAGACTCGGCAGCGTCGACGACGAGGTGGGGAGCCCGGTGACCGGCTTGCCGAGGGCGGCCAGGTCGGCGTGTACGGGTCCGACCCGGGTGACCAGCGTGGTGTCCGAGTAGGCAGCGTCCGCCCACATGCCCTCATCGGACGGGCCGTGGAAGGCCGTCCACCCCTGAGCGTCCGGCGTGAACCAGCGCTCCACCAGGACGTGCCGCGGCGTCTGTCGGATCGGCCCCCACCAAGCCGATTCAGGGTGGGTGACCTTGGCCGCGAGGGCTGCCGCGTGCGGCTTCCAGTCCATCAGGCGACTCCTTGCAGCTCATCAGCGATGGCTTCGACGATGGGGAGGCCGGTCGCTTCCTGTATCCAGTCCCACTGGCCGCACGGGTTGACCTCCAGGAACGTCCACCGTCCGTGAGGGGCCACGATGAAGTCTGCCGCACCGTAGCGCAGTTGCAGCCGTGCCATCAGGCGCCGCATACCGACGACGACGTCCTCGGGCACCGTGGTGGTGGTGTAGGTCAGCGCCCCGTAGTCCCTGCGCCAGTCCTCGTGGGCTGCCTTGCTGCCGGCGTGGATCGCGGCGGCGAGCATCCGCTGGCCGATGACCGTCAGCCGGACCTCATGCGCCTTGTCGACCCACGCCTGGAAGAGGTGCGCTGTCGTGTCGATGCCGCGCAGGTCGGCCAGGTCGGACCTGGTCAGACGCTGCGTGTAGACGGATTTGAGCTGCCCGTCCTCGATCAGCACGGGCGACGCCACTGGCTTGCAGATGATCGCACCGCCGTGCTGGATCGCGAAGGTGCGCACGTCGTTGGGCTGGTTGGTGATGAGCGTCGGAGGGATGCGCAGACCGCACTCGCGAGCGGCGGCGAGCTGCACGGGCTTGTACTCCGCGCGCGCCATGCAGGTCGGGTGGTTCACCCATCGGCAGTCCAGTGCGGACAGGACTCCGCCGAGGCCGGCGCGGGCCTGGGCGGCGGCGAATCTCTCCTCCGGGCCGGACATTCCCGTGGGGAACCGGAACGCCCCGGGGGCACGGTAGTAGACCGCGCCGACCCGGGACAGCTCCACCGTCCGGTGGTCGGTGGTGAGTTCGCCCGTCCAGCCATGCCCCTGGTCGATCCTGCCAGCCAGGGTGAGCCGCTGCGGGAAGTCGGCGGTGTCCATGCGGAACACCTCGGCTCCGCGGTTCTCCAGCTCGACGACGACCCGGTCAGTGGGCCAGTCGTCAGCCGCGGCGACGATCAGGACGGGCGCGGTCATCAGTCCTTCGGCCCCTCGTCCAGCGGCGGCGGGTTGCTGGTCGAGCCGTCCGGCACGGTCGGCGTGTGCGTGTTGGCCATGCACGTCAACAGGCCGCCGTCGTCGGAGATGTTGACCTGGCGGCCGTGGTCGTAGGTGTGCTGGGGAACCCGGGCGGCGCCGGTGGAGTCGGGGGTGCGGGCGAACCGCAGGGCCCACGGTCGGGTTCGGGGGCTGGAGGGCGTCTCCGCGCTGAAGGGGGTCCGGCCTCCGGGCGGGGTGAGGGGGAACGCCTCCCGCTCCAGTGCTGTCGTCACGTTTGTACTCCTCGTGGTGGGTTGTGGGGATAGGGGTGGGTGGGCTCGTTGCAGGGGTGGAGCCGGGGACTCCTCGGGCCCGCCTGGCGTCGGCCGCCTGTCCTTCGTGTGGCCGGCCAGCGCGTCTGGCCCCGGCGCGGGGCGGTGACTTCGCCGTGGGGAACACGAGTCGGTTCAGCTCTCCGTGCTGGGTGTGCTTGCCGTCCGGTGGCCGCGGAGTCCGAGGTCGTGCGGTCGCCGGGCGGGGGTCTATGCGGCCAGTTCCAGCTCCTGTAGCAGTTCCTCCAGGTCGAGGACGCGGAAGGAGCTGAGCCGCCGAATCAGCTGTGATCCGAGGAGGGTCGGGAGGTTGGGGTGGCCGAAGGGCAACGGTTCGTCGGGCTGCGCCACGGCGTGCACTTCGTTGCGGGCGTTGAGGCCGTAAATCGTCCCGTGGACTCCGTACAGGGGCGCGCTCCGGGCGAGGAAGACCATCGGGTTCTCCTCCAGGTGCGGGCAGAGCGCCGCAGCCGCGCGGGCGTGCTTGGCGCACACGGGAGGCTGGTTGGTGCAGATCGTGGGCCGGGTGGGGTCCTGGTCCTTCGGTCCGGCGAGGAAGATGAAGCCGAGCGGTGTGCGGGCGGGCTTCGCGCAGACCTGGCAGTGAAGGCTCTGCATGGTGATCATCTGCCGGTAGGGGTGCATGAGCTTCCAGTGCGGGGCGCCGGTGGGCATCTGCCGCCCGTCCAGGGGGTTGAAGCCGCAGCGCGCCCACAGCACCCCGCGCAGGGGCCTGTCCCTGGGGTCCTCGTCGCCGTAGTACAGCCGTGGTCCCGAGGCGTGCGGAAAGATGAGGAGGTTGTCCGGCGCGGCGTCCTCGCCCTGCCGCTGGGTGATGAAGGGGATCAGGGAGGGTCCGGTCGCGGTGCGCACGGAACGGGTCTTCTCTCGGGTCGGGGCGTGAGGATGGAGGGGAGCAGGAGGCGCCGGTCACGGCTCCTTGCTGAGGCACTGGTTCGCCGGGGCGCGGAGGCTGCGTCAACTCCACGCTCATGCTTGGGGGCTTCTTCGCCTCAGTGCGTGTGCCAGTTGCAGGGCGACGTCGGCGCGGACCTCGCCCAGCTCGATGAGCCTGGGTTGCGACGAGGCCGAGTTGACCCAGAGCCCGGGGAGGGTGATCCCGGCTTCGTCGAGGGCTGTTCTCAGCGTCTCCATCGCCTCGAAGGGGTCGACGACCACCTGGGCGGTGTCCGCCGGCCGTGTGCTCGTGGCCTGGTGAGGCTCGGTGCCGGTCACGGCGTGGCCTCGCCTTCGTCCTGGTCGGCGAGGGCTCCGCCCGCCATGGCCAGGGTCAGCACGTCCGGTACCTGGCACAGCTTGCCCGGCCGGGGCACGGGAACCGTCCAGTACGAGCAGAGCGTGCCTTGGTCCGGCTCCGTGAGGTCGGGGCGGGGGACCCCGAGGTAGGTGCCCTCTCCCAGGCACTGGGCGGCGGGTGCGCGCCAGTGGGGGGCGGTTCCGGGCGGGACCAGGGCGTAGTAGCGGCTGCCTGCGGGGTCGTGGATGACGGGTCCGCCGCACAGGTGCCGCGCCATCCGCCGGGCCACGACCGGCAGATCGTGGCTGGCGAACGCGTGGTGGGCGACGGCCGCGGGGATGCGGACCGCGTCGAAGCGCCGCCCCAGCGGGATGAGCGCCAGCCGGGCCTCGCCGTCCCACTCCCCATACGGCGTGGCGGGCGAGGGGTGCGCGGAAGCGAGCCACGCCTCAACGCCACTCGTCGTGGGCGGACTCGATGGAGCTAACGCCTCACTCCGGGCCGTACTGTTCGTCATGTCGACGCTCCTCAGCGGCGTTGGCCAGCCCCGGAGTCGTTCGCGCGGCTGCCGGGGCGCACTTCGCGACGCATGCTGCGGGCCGCGCGGACGTGCGTGCCGACGCTCTGGGAGCGGTCTGAGCACGCGTCATTGCGCCGCCTGCGCCTCGTCGTTGACCAGGTGTAAGAACAGCGTGACGCTGCGAGAGGCGTGGAACTCTCACAGTTCTGTGAGAGTTGCCAGAGCCCGTTTACAGGCCGACCCAGGCCGCCATGTAGGTGAGGGTGTCCGGGGTGCGCCGGGACATGTGCACGAGACCCGTGATGGTGTCGCGGGCGGCGGGGTGGTACCGGGTCTGCTCGGGGGCCACACGCCGGGCCTCGAGAAGCGACTTCAGGGCGGACTCGGTGTGCCCGGTCTCCATTTCTGTGCGGGCCTGGTCGATGAGGAAGTGCGCACGGCGGGAGGCGGCAAGCTGTGGCGGCAGCTTGATCTTCCGGGCCTGCTTCAGCGCGTCGTCGTACCGGCGCATCTCCACGGCGGCGGACATCCTGTGCAGGGCCACGTTGGACGGACCGAAGCTCAGCCAGTGCACATCGGAGGCGTCGCCGATCCGCCTGGCGATCTTCCTGGCTTCGCCGATGTGCACAACGACTGCCCCGACGTTCTCAGAGCGGGCCGCGATGACGGATCCACCGAGGTGGAGCTGCCCCGTGACCGCCAGAGCTTCGCGGGTTGTTTCCGCCTGACCGACGATGGTGTGTCCTGACGCGATGAGCCGCTGCCCGATGCGGTACTCGCCCTCGCGGAAGTACACCAGTGCCCGCATGTACTGGCGGACTGCGCCCAGACACGGGTCACCGGCGCGGTCGGCGGCCCACGCCATCCGGTCCAGGGCGACGGCCGAAAGGTCGTAGTAGCCGAGCTTCACGCTGATGTCGTGCGCCGTCCGGTAGAGCGAGGCGAGCGCCCGCCACCGCTCGGTGGACGGATCCGACCACGCGGTGTGCGTGAGCTCAGCGATCAGGCCCGGAAGCCTGCGAGCCGCGTTCCGCAGATGCGTAGCGCGGACCTCTTGGCACAAGTGGTCGGCTCCGGCGATGAGCTGGTGGGCCGGCCGTGCGGTCAGGTCCGGGTTGGGCCCGAGGTCGTACAGGTCGAGAGACTCACGGATGGGACGTACGAGTTCTGCGAGCCGGTCGCGTTGCAGTTCGGTCACATACGGCTGCCCGGTCAGGACGGTCACATCGACGTTCAGGGCTTTGGCACACGCAGCGACGAAGTCGGCTGTGGCCGGGCGGGCGCCGCATTCGACCTGGGTGAGCAGACTGTACGAGTACGGCAGCAGGTCGGCGAGTTGGCGTTGTGTGAGCCTGGCCAGTTTGCGCTGTTCCGCGATCCGGGCGCCCGTGTGGTTGTCGTCCAGTGGGGGCATACCGGTCTCCGTTCTGAGCAGCCACTGGGAACAGTACCGGCCCCCGACTGCCTTCAGAGCGGGGTCGGTTGCCTGTGGTCGGATGGGACCATGACGACTGATCGCGTGCTCTACCTGTTCGGTTCCGCAGCCCCGCCCGTCTTCGACGTCGACACGGTGATCCAGCAGGCGCAGGCCCGCGGCTTCGAGGTGTGTCTCGGCCTCACCCCCACCGCCGCGCGCTGGCTGGCCCCGCGGCTGGCCGGGCTGGAGCTGCTCACCGGGCACCCTGTGCGCAGCGAGTACAAGATGCCCGGCGAACCCGACGTATGGCCGAAGGCGGACGTCATCGCCGTCGCGCCGGCGACGTTCAACACGGTCAACTCCTGGGCTCTGGGTCTCACCCATGACTTCGTGGTGGGGGTTGTCGCGGAGGGCGTCGGCAAGGGCATCCCGATGGTGACGATGCCGTGCGTGAACGCCGCGTATGTGCAGCACAGCCGGTTCGAGCGCAGTATCACCGAGCTGCGGGACATGGGGGTCCGAGTGCTGTACGGCGAGGGCGGCTTCGTGCCGAACCAGCCCGGCCAGGGAAAGCCGAAGGAGTACCCCTGGCACCTGGTCCTCGACGCTGTGCAGGAAGCGGCCGGTGCGACATAGGCACCTGCTGCTCGAAGAGTCAGCAGGTGGGCGTCGTCGAATCGGTACCCGCATGCGTCGTCCGCGGCCGCCGCGACCAAGGCCTTCGCGAGCAACTGCGGGTCGGCCGCGTGCTCGTGGCACTGCCGGGCGAACAGCTTCGGGGCCACCTGGTCCAAGACCCCGTCGTGCAAGCGGCACCAACGGACCTCCGAGGGGGCCTGCGCCTGCCGGCACGTCGCCGCCGAGGCCTGGGCGAGCCCGAGCCGCGGCCGGTTGTCGTGGAGCTCCGCCGCCAGATGCACCGCCGCGCCCTCGTTGATCCGCAGCCACTCGCCCATCGTCTGGTCGGTCGACCACTGCCTGAGCGAGACCCCGTTCCACCTGTACGCCCTGCAGTCTCCGATCCAGTGGACGCTGCCCCGGCTGGGCACAGGCGAACACCGCTGACGCGTGCGGGCGCCGCTGGTAGGCCGCGGCCATCTGCCCGGCCGCCATCAACCCGGCCAGCCCGCTGACCGCGGCTCCGCCATGGGTGATCACCGCCAGCGTGATCGCCGCGCAGGACGCTATGCTGCGCGCGGACCCCGCCGACCATCGGCCGGTGTGGATGCTTGCCTTCTACGACCAGTCCGAGCTGGACTCCCTGGCTCTGTCGGCGCACTTGGCGCTCGGTGATTACGCGACCGCCGGGTACCACGCCCACCGCTGCCTGTCCGCCCTGCTGCCCCACATGGTCCGCTCCCGGGCCATCACCACCCCCGGAGGCGGTCAGTGTGCTGTGGGTGTGCGATATGGCCGTTTGGATGCGGCACCGGATCGGACACGGCAACTCGTTGCCTGGTCCCGGCCATGCTGGTTGCCGTGACCGGCGTCCCTTGTGGGTCCGGGTCGCGGGTGGAGGCGTCAATCCCCGGTCCGGTGTTGGTTGAGGAGTTGGGTGATGAGGCGGCCGAGTCCTTGTTCGTTGCGGTCGATCGCTGTGTTCGCGTCCTGCACCCACCGCTGGTCCACCGGGTGTCCCGCGATCCGCCACTGTTCCAGCATGGCCGCGAGGTAGCGTTTGGTGAATTCCGGCCGTGCCGGGTCGAACGCGTAGATCGCCCGGAGCGCGTCCAGGTGGAGTTCGGACAGTCCGCCCGGAGTACCTGCTGTCCCTGACTCGGCCCACAGCCGCACCAGCAGGTGCGCCGAGGACGCGGCCCGCCCGTCCTCCCGGCGCGCGAAGCCGGTCACCAGATCCCCGAACCCGGTCTCATACAGGCCCTGCACGGCCCCCAGCAGCATGTCCACGTCCCCGTCGCACAGCAGCCCGCTGTCTCTGAACAACTCGCCGGAGTCGCGCATGGCCCACCCCCAGATCTCGCCCATCCTGGGGTGGATGTCATGCTCCGGCCCCCAGTTACGGGACCAGAACGGGTCCGGCGCGGATGCCGGCTCCGGAACACGTTCGGCCGTCTGAGGGTCTGTCAGCCCTACCGAGACCTCGCGCCGGCCCTCGTGCCACACGCGCTGGAGCCTGACGTGTGTGACGAGCCCGTGCCACTCGGCCGCCAGCAGCTGCGACTTGGCCAACCACATCAGCGAGGTCCACCCCTCCACGGGATCGTGGGCTGCGGGGAAGAGCTCCCTGCCGTGCACGGGCTCCCCCGTGGCAAGGGCAAGCAGCAGCAGGTTGGTGCTGTGCAGGGCGTGCCGGGCCGGTACCGGCCGCTGGGCGGGCCGGTAGTCGGCGTACAGCGAGGAGCGCCGCTCCCGCTGCACCTCGTGGAAGAGGTCCAGGAGCAGCGCCCGCACCCGGGCTCGGCGCTCGTGGGGGAGCGGGTCCAGGGTGTCGATGAGGAACCGGATCACGGGGGTGCGGGCGCACAGCGCGGCGTACGAGAGCAGGGCGTGCAAGAACGCGTCGTCGGGCGCGGCGCTGCGCGTACGCCGGGCCTCAGGCCGGGCCGCGTCGGCCAGTTCCAGCAGCTCGCTCGCGACGAGCCTGGCAACGAGGAACTCGCCGAAGGTCGCGTGCGCGAACTCATACGACCGCAGCAGCTCGTTGTCGCGGAAGGCCTCGGCGCGGTGCACGAAGAAGAACCGGCCGACCGTCGCCTGCCCCCGGCTGACCGGTGCCCGCAGACCCGCCGGGGATACGGGCGGGAACTGGCGCGGCAGCAGCACGGCCAGGTCGGCGTCGAGCTCGTTGTCGGTCACCCACTGCCGGCCCCGGTTGAACATGGCGAGCGCGGCGACGGACAGCCGCAGCAGCTCCTGCTCGGCGGCGTGCGCCAGCTCACGCTCGGGGAGCGAGGGGGCGTGCTTGAGCACCTCCCGCCGGGCGAACCGCTCCAGTAACCGCTCGTACAGGTCGAATCCGGCGATGTCGTGCGCCTCCCGCTGGAAGGCGTTGTCCTGCGCGTCGTACAGCGCGAGCATCAGCAGCAGCAGCGGCTGGCCCGCCAGGTCCGGCTGGCACAGCACGCGGTCCGCCTCAAGGGGCTGAAGACCGCGCTGTGCGAAGTGCCCGGCGTTCTTGCCGTTCCACAGCTGAAGCCACTGGCGCGTCTGGGCGGGGCTGAAATCCTCCAGCCGAACCGCGATTCCCCGGGAGGTGAGCCGGGCACGGTCGGCGACGGCCGTCCGGCTGGTGACCAGGACCGCGAGAGGGCGGCCGAAACCCGCCTCGCGACGCTGGAAGGCGGCGACCTGCTCCAAGTAGTCGGACTGGTTGAGGCCGGTCGCCTGGAGGAGCTCGTCGAAGCCGTCGAGCAGCACGACGGGCAGCGCGCCGTCCGCAGCCCGCACGACAGCAGGCCAGTCCATCGTCTCGCCAGTGGCCTGACGCACCGCGTCCTCGATCTGCTCCTGCACGCCCGCATCAGCGGGGACGCTACGCAACGCCACCCGGACCACCAGGAAGTCATCGACCGGCAGCCGGGCCGCGAGCACCTTGGTCAGGTACGACTTGCCGGAACCCGGCTGACCCAGCAAGAGCACCGGCGCCTGGGCGGCAAGCGGCGCAACGAGCAGTTCCGCAAGGAAGGCGTCCAAGCCCGAGCGGCGTTCGTACGCCTCCCACCAATAGTCCTGGTGGATCGCGCCGTCCGCCCGCCGGTACTCGGCCACCCGGAAATCAGGGCTCACATACGCCTCGCGCAGAGCGGGCACGACCATGCCGTCGGCAATCTCCTCAAAGGAGCCGAGCACCGACCCATCCAGACCCATCACGCCCGCCCGGTGGAGCGCGGCCAGCCTGCCGGGCGGCAGAGCGCCGTCCACGACCCGGGCAAGGGAGTCCTCCAGGCTCACCAGCACGGCGCGGGTCGCCCGGTGGTCGGTGCGGTCAATCCAGGCCGCGACTTCGGGGAAATCCGCCGTGAGCTGCCGGAACAGCTCCTCGTAGCGCTCAACGGCCAGGGCAGGCACCCGGTCGGCAAGGACGGACCCGACCTCCTCGCGGGCCTCTGCTGTCAGGTCGTCCCACACCGCGCAGCCCGCCACATAATGGGCCGTCAGCTCAGCCGCCTGCGCGTAGTAGCCGAGGAGCTCCTCAAGGGTCTGCTCATACGGGAGGTGGGGCGAGGGCACGGGGAGGCCGGCACGGAGCAGGTGCTCAGCGACGGCCGCGAGCCGCTCCGAATCCGGGGCCCGCCCCGTGCTCAGGTGCACCGACTCAACCCGGCTCACCCCTAGCTGCCGGTGGTCGAAGGGCAGCTCGACCTGTCCCATCGCCTCGCTGTAGCCGGCGATGACGAGGACCGCGTGGGCGGCGGCAAGACGCTCGGTACGGCCGAAGCGGCTGAGCCCCTGGAGCCGTTCGGCAAGACCCGACACCAGGTTCCGGCTGAGCTCAGCCAGCTCAGCCTTGGCATCAAACAGGCCCAGCACCAGATCGGGCGCCGGCCCCGCCGCGGAAAACAGCGCCCCGCCAACGACCCGGTCGAGAGCGGCGAGCACAGGGCCGCTACCGCCGAGCAGCCTGACCGCGTCGCCGTACCCCAATGGCCCGAGCATCGGCCGCTCCCTCCCCCACTGCGCTGCCGGGAGCATGCCCTGTTCGCGGCCGCCACAGCCAGCCTGACTCTGAGCGATTGGCAAGTCCTGCTGCTCATCACAGCCGCGGCAGGAAGCCCCCGGCGCGCCCCGGACCCTGCGCGCTGTGGCCACGCCTGATCGTCGACAAGCAGAATCAGCAAAGCGTCCGATCCCTCGACTCCACCATCGAACAACCCACCTCCATCACCCCCGCCTCTGGGAACCGCCGACTTGGCGGTATGCGCGCACCGCTGAGGTGGTTAGGGGTGGTGGTTGTGCATCCACCCGGTCTTCTGGTCGGTGTCGTGGATGGGGTGCCATATGGGTGCGGTGGGTCCGTGGTGGCGGAGGGCGGCCATGGGCGTGGCGAGGACGGGGACCTGCCGCAGGAAGCCGGCCACTGCCGGTATCTGGATGGTGGCGTGCAAGGCGCTGATGCGGTTGTCGATCCCGGCAGGCCCGGTGCCGTCCAGGACGAACAGGAGCCGGGGGAAGATGGGATAGCGTCGCCGCCAGTCCTCTTCCACTTCCCCCAACCCCACCCGGCGCTGTGTCCCCGGTATGGGTGCGGGAATGTACTGGTGCAGGCGGGCGTAGGCGGTGAGTTTCGCGGCGAGACGTTCGGGCCCCATCGTCGCCCGGTCCACCTCGACGAAGGCCCTCAGCATCGCCCCGCCCCCTCCGCCCTCACGGGCACGCCGGTAGTACAACAGCGCGTCGGGGGTGACCGCCTCACCGCCCCCAAGGGGGTGGTAGACCTCGGGGATCCAGTCCAAAGGCCGACACACATCCCCGCGGCGGCGCGCGTCATGCAGGAAAGCCAGCCCTGTCTCCGTCACCGCCAGCGTGTGGCCTGCGCGCAGGCGCGCTGCTGTGGGGTCGGACAGGAGCTTCGGTGACCGGCCATCACGCAACTCCGACCATTCAGAGGCCACCTGCACCCCGTAAAGGGAGGGAAACCACACCCGCATCCGCCCCGCCCGCGGCAGGGTGATCCGATCGATGAGCCCTTCCTCGCACAGCTTGGCCAGCCGCCGCCGCGTCTGCTCGGCCCGCACCCCAGGTGCAATCACCCGATGCATCTGCTCGGTCGTGGCCATCCGGTACTGCACCAGCACCGCCAAAGCCAGCCGATCCACACTCCCAGCATCCGTATCCACCATCAGCAGCAACCCCCGCCCGGATAGGGCGCGGCACCGCCTGCCCGGCGCCACGTCTACCGGACAGGCCATCAGCCGCCCCCACCCATCACGGCGACCATCACGCCCCGACCACGGTCACGATGCGATAACCCCGCTCCCAGCCGGGCCGCAATCCCCGCCACCAAACCCGACCCACAACCCCGCCCACAACTGCACCTACACAGCACCCGCCTTGACAGCGTTTCACCAGCTCACCACGCCCGCACGGGCATGGTCGACAGCCCGACATCCCCCTCTGCACACCCTCGTTGCCCCCGAAGACCAGAAAAAGAAGAAAGGGAAAAGGGACGGGACGGGGCGGGCGGCGCGCATCGGGGGAACCGGGGCGCTGCTTCCTGCTGCGCGGCGGCCAGCGCCCGCCGCGCTTCGCGCCCCGAGGTCCCGCGGCACGCCCCCCACACCGACCGGCACCGGCAGGCACTGTCAGGCTCCGGGATCGCTGCCCGGCTCC
This sequence comes from Streptomyces cinnabarinus, assembly GCF_027270315.1. Taxonomy (NCBI): domain Bacteria; kingdom Bacillati; phylum Actinomycetota; class Actinomycetes; order Kitasatosporales; family Streptomycetaceae; genus Streptomyces; species Streptomyces cinnabarinus. Next base: position 9,619,888 of record NZ_CP114413.1, read on the forward strand.
TGGCCCTGCTCGTACAGGGCGCGAGCTTCCGCGACAGCGCGCTGCCAGCTACGCGCCACACCGCCATGCTCACGGGCGAGTTCGGCGGCCAGCCCGCGACGGTGGCCGCCGGCCTTCCGCAGTGCCTTGAGTGCTATCTCCACCGCCCGCTCACGCTCCGCCCTGCTGTGTCCACCGCCTCGCGCACCCTGCCCATCGCCGGCCCGCCGCCCCGACACCCCCAGCAAACCGGTCCCCACGTCCTGCTGCCAGGCCGCCCAAAACGCCTCCACCGCCTGCTGATCGAAATAGTGCATCCGCTCCACCGTGCACACCACCTCCGGATGCCGCAGCTCCTTCGGCTGCCGATCCCGCTGCGCGTACCACCGCGCCACCGTCGAGGACGCAGCCCCCGTGTACCGCACGATCCAGGCACGGCTGACCACCCACCGCCCCTCACACAGCCGACGCAACCGCCCATCCTCCACAGCCCACCACACCCCGCCTCACCCAAACCAGGAGCACAACCGCCGCCGCACCCCCGCACACGCCCTTCGCATCACCTACCATAAAGAAAGCCTCACTCGGGCGAGTGAGCAGCTGGCGGGGAATACCGGACCAAGGTTTGCCGACCTTACCGGACCACAAATTCCCCGCCAGCCAAACCCCAACACCCCAAACCCCACACCACAATTCCAGGCGCGCGGTCTGCTCCGCAGACGCGATGCGCCGCCGCTACGCGGCGGAAAAACCCCGAGCAGAACCGTGATGCTCCGCATCACCAAAAACAAGGCAACCCGGCATCGCTACGCGACGCACAAAAAACAGGAGAGGGAGGAGCGCCGCGCCCCGCACCACGGGACACGACACCCCTCCCTCTCCTTCTTTGGCTCTGCGGCGCTCCGCGCCACTGAAAGCCCCGGGGTGCCGGCCCAAGCGGGCCAGCACCCCGCACTCCCCGGCGGGCCAACGGGGCCTGAAGCGGGCGGGGTTGCCATCCCCGCCCGCACGCAGCCCCTGTTACAGAACGGTGTAGGCCACCGGCGGGTAGACGGACTCAGCCCCGTCCCCATCCTCATCATCCGCAAGACAGTGGACTCCGAACGCGTCGGTGAACAACGCCGGTTCACGCTCCCCGATCAGCTCCTGCGCTCGGGCGGCATCACACTCCGTCAGCGTCCCCCAGTCCAGGTCCCACGCCTGCACGGTGTAGGACGGGCCGCCAGCAGCCACGGGGGAGGGGGAACGCAGGTACATCACGCCGTAGGACAGCGTCTGGGCCAGTCCGCAGGCCAACAGGAAAACGAAGTTGTCGAAGAACTTCGGCTCCACGCCCACCAAGTCCTCCGCGCTGCCCTCGCCTTGCACCGTGATGGGGAGCGTGGCGCTCAGGACCTGGTCCTGTCCTTCCATGCCGACTCCGAGCCGGACGACGTGCTCGCCGGGTGCCAGACGGGCCATCAGGTGTGCGAGGACGACGTGGGCTTCCTCGCGGGCTTCAGCGAAAGCGGCGATGGAGACGGGCTTGAGTTTTGCCATTTTCGTGTTCTCCTCTTGTTTCTCGGGCGAGTTCATGGTTTCTGATCCGGAAGAGTTGCCGCCCCTCCAGACACTTCTAACTATACTGATTACAAGTCAGGTCTGTAACACAAATTCAAGCCAACCGAAAGCTAAAACGCGAGGCGCAGGCTGGCCCAGCCAGCCGCTTTTCAGGAATTCGCGGAGCGAATTCCTGCGTTCAGATCGCGGAGCGATCTGAACAACCGTCACGGAGTGACGGTCCATCAACTGCCTTGCGGAGCAAGGCAGTTGAACCGCCGCGTAGCGGCGGCGCGTCGTGTCTGCGGAGCAGACC